>NZ_JAGJEH010000001.1 GCF_018100925.1 Pseudoalteromonas luteoviolacea
GAATGACGGTACGCTGACTTTATCCGTGACCTTAACGGACACCGCAGGCAATGCAGCCACAGCAGTGACCGCCAGCAGCACGTTAGATACTACAAGCCCAATGGTAACGACGTTCAGCGCCTCTGATCCTACGCTTAAAGTCGGAGAAACGGCGACTGTTTCAATTACATTAAGCGAAACCAGCAATGATTTTTCTGTCGAAGACATCAGTGTATCCGGTGGCACCCTAAGTAATTTTTCGGCAAGTTCTGGTACGCAATATAGTGTTGTGTTTACGCCTAACGAAAATACAGAAGCCAATGCTACTTTAGACATTAATGCGAGTAAATTTACAGACAGTGCAGGTAATGCCAATACAGCTGCACAACAGTTGATCTTGAGTGTTGATACCAGCATTCCTAGTGGGCATGCAGTAGATATCGATCAGACATTGATCAACCGTGACAATGAATCTGCATTGAGTTTTACGTTAACTGGTTTAGAGGGGACAGGCACGTTTACTTACAGCGTAACAGACTCAAATAATCAGTCTGTTACGGGCAATGGGAATATTAATGCTGCTACGGCTCAGGTATCTGCGGTTAATGTCAGTAACTTAGCAGAAGGTACTTTAACGTTAGCGGTGATTATCACTGATGCGGCTGGGAACAGTGCTAGCCTTATCTCTGATACAGTTACCAAAAAATACAATGTGGCACCAACACTTAGTGGGGATCCTGCGAATTCCATTGCGCAAGGGCAAGCATATAGCTTTACCCCAACTCTGGTTGACCCTGATGAACAAGACACACATACCTATAGCGTTACAAATTTACCCAATTGGCTAACCTTCAATTCGGGCACAGGAAGCCTTTCTGGTACCCCAGCGGATTCAGATGTAGGTCAGTACAATGGTATTTTGATCTCCGTGAGCGATGGAACGGATACAGCCTCCTTGACGAGCTTTAATCTTGAAGTAACCAATGTCAATGATGCACCGAATGGCACAGCCTTTAGTTTTTCTACAGAAGAAGCGGGGCTGCTAAGTATTAGCGCACAGGCGGGCTTGTTGAGTACGGCAACCGATGACGATACTGATAGTGGCGATACATTAATAGTAGAGCAGGTTTCAGCCCCGTCATTTGGTCAGTTAACGCTGAACACAGACGGTAGCTTTACCTATCAACATGATGGAAGTGAAAACCACGCAGATCAGTTTACTTTCCGAGTCAAAGACGCATCCAATTCAGTTTCTGATACCTACACGGTATCCATTACGGTAACGCCTGTCGCAGATGCGCCTACGGCTGTTAATGACGTACTTACAGTGACAGAGGACAATTCAGGAACTTTAGATCTGCTGGCCAATGACAGCGACCCTGAGCAGGATATCGTAGCATCGTCAGCAACTGTGATCACAGCCCCAACAAAAGGCACAGTCACCATATTAAACGGCGTTGCAACATATTCGCCAAATAGCGATGAGAATGGAAGTGATTCGTTTACCTATGCGGTAAAAGATGCACAGCAAAACACTTCTAACACTGCAACAGTATCGGTGACTATTACTGCTCAAAATGACCTTCCAGTGGCAAAAGAGTTGGTGATCAATACTTCCGAAGATACCGATTCAGATCCGCTTCAGGTGCGTGCTCAAACCACGGATATTGAAGATGGCATTCCTACGGGAGATTTAGCAATAGCTTCACAGCCTGCCAAAGGTTCGGTGGCAATTGATCAACTGCAAGGGACATTTACTTATCAACCAAGCGCAAATCAAACGGGCGCAGACAGCTTTACGTATACCGTGGCAGATAGTGCTGGCGACGTGTCTGCACCAATGACCGTTACGGTCAACATAGGTGCAATAAATGATAAGCCAGTAGCTGTTGGAGATAGCGTGACGACCAACGAGGATGTCAGCACTACGTTATCAATTCTATCCAACGATAGCGATGTTGAAGATCAAGGCTTTAATGGCGCCAACATTACACTTGAAGATCAAGGAAATGGCGCAGGAAATTACGCAAAAGCGGTGGTCACGATTCAAGCCGATGGGCAGTTAAGTATTGCACCTGTTGCAGATCAAAACGGTGTGCTTACGTTTAACTATACACTGACCGATAGCGAAGGGTTAGTGTCAGATCCGGCGACAGTCAACGTGACGCTTACACCGGTCAATGATGCGCCAGTGGCGAACGACAATACGGCGAGCTTGCAAGAAGAAGGGTCTTTTGAAGTCAATGTTCTGGGTAACGATACTGATGTTGATGATAATGACAGCTTTAATCTATCAAGTGTTACGGTTATTGACCAACCTCAATTCGGTCAGGCAGTTGCAAACGCACAAGGCGCTATCGTCTATACACCTAATGAGCATTACTTTGGTGACGATTCATTTACTTACACAGTTCAAGATACAGCGGGAGCAACATCGAACAAAGCAATAGTCACTATGACAGTGACCCCTGTCAACGACGCTCCAGTGGCACAAGCGCAAGCCCTTAGTTTAGATGAAGATGCCAGCTTAGTTGTGACGTTAAATGCCACGGACCAAGAAAATGATTCACTGAGTTACCGAATTTTAACGGGTGTCTCCAACGGTACATTAGTACAGCAGTCAGGTACAACTTGGTTATATACCCCAACGTCAGATTTTAATGGTGGCGATAATTTCACCTTTGTAGCTAATGATGGCACTGACGACTCTGAAGCTGCCAGTGTAACCTTGACCGTAAATCCCATTAATGACCAACCAACGGTGACAAGTCAACAAGTTAATGTGGATGAAGAAACTGCCATTGCTATTACTTTGAGTGCTCAGGATATCGATAATGACAGCCTGACCTATCAAATTGTAAGTGAACCAAATAGGGGGACTTACCTACTCAGTAATAATGTTGTGACCTACACGGGTAATCTAAACGACTTTGGCGAGGATAGCTTTACGTTTAAAGTCAATGATGGGCAAATTGACTCCGACCTTGCGACGGTCAATATCACCATTAATAACATCAATGACGCACCGGAAATATCGGGTACGCCGAGTGAGCAGGTAAACGAAGACAGCACATATAATTTTGTGCCAACCGCAGACGATAAAGATGGTGATGCTCTGTCGTTCACGATTGAAAATAGGCCAAACTGGCTTAGTTTTAATACCGCAACAGGGGCGTTAACAGGCATTCCAGAGAATAGCCATGTTGGAGTGTATAACAATATTGTGATCAGCGTATCTGATGGGGAGCTTTCGACTTCACTAACTGCGTTTTCAATTACAGTAAATAATACCAACGATGCGCCGACTATCGGCGGTGTTCCATTAACATCTGTGGACGAAGACAGTGCGTATAGCTTTACGCCTGTAGCGGCCGATGTTGATGGCGATACGTTGAGTTTCAGTGTTCAAAATGCGCCTGCTTGGGCTAGCTTTAACCCTTCAACAGGCGCACTTACAGGTACACCACAAGATCATGATGTCGGTAATTATACAAACATTACGGTGTCAGTGAGTGATGGCCAAGCGTCAGCGACATTGGCGGCCTTTGATATTGCGGTCAATAATACCAATGACTCACCTGTCGGTCTTAACCGTAGTTTCAACGTCAATGAAGGTGGATCATTAGGTGTTGATGCTAGCAATGGCTTACTCAGCAGTAACTTTGTATTTGACGACGACCTTGATAGCGCCGATTTTCTATCAATTGTTGATATCAGTCAGCCATCATTCGGCACACTTACTATCAATGCTGATGGTAGTTTCACATATCAGCACGATGATAGCGAAACACAAAACGATAACTTCACTTACCGAATTCAAGACAGCTTTGGGACATTGTCAAATGTTGTCACCGCAAGTATTTCAATTGCGCCAGTTTCTGAAGCACCTATCGTGCAAGACGACAGTGCGCAAACGAATGAAGACACGGCAGTTACCATCAACTTGCTGGACAATGACTCGGATCCTGAAGGGGATATCGTGGCCTCTTCGGCAATCGTAGTTGATCAGCCAACAATTGGTGCTGTTTCAATTGAAAATGGTGTAGCGACTTACACGCCCAACTTAGATGTAAATGGCTCTGACCTATTTACCTATATTGTATCTGATCAAACGTCAAATAACTCGGAGAAAGCGACGGTATCGATCGTCATTTCCCCCGTAAATGATAGGCCTCAGGTACAAGCGATCAATGCAAATATTGAAGAAGATGCACAGCAAACAAGTATCAATGTAAGAGCATTTGCAACAGATGTTGAAGATGGCATTCCCACCGGCGCGATAGCACTGGTAGCACAGCCCGTCAAAGGAAGTGTAGTAGTTAACAACGCAGCAGGAGCCATAAATTATACGCCGTTTGAAAATGAAGAAGGGGCTGACAGCTTTACTTACACCATAGCTGATAGCAATGGCACAGTATCTGAATTGGGCAGTGTTTCTATCAATATTGGTCAAGTGAACGATGCGCCAATTGCGACTGATGACAGTATTAATACACTAGAAGATACACAAGTCACTCTAAGCGTATTGAGTAATGATAATGATGTCGAAGATGCGGGTTTCAATGGCGCGAATATCACATTGCAAAATGACGGAACGTTTGATTTTGCAATCGTATCAATATTGGCTGATGGCCGCTTGCAAATCGACCCTGTACAAGATCAAAATGGTCAGTTTAATTTCACATATACTTTAACTGACAGTGAAGGGTTAAGCTCTTTACCAGCCACTGTCACACTCACAATAGACGCGGTCAACGATGCTCCAGTAGCCACTGACGATACTGCATCGCTTGATGAAGAGGGGGTTTTTGCCGTCAATGTCTTAGGTAATGACCTAGATGTAGATGGTAACAATGAACTTGATGTATCAACTGTGACCGTAGTCACGCCGCCGACAAAAGGGCAAACGACCATCGATAGCTTAGGCCGTATCGTCTACAGTGCCAGCACAAATGAAGTGGGCAATGATAGCTTCACTTACACTGTCAGGGACAAAGCTGGGGCGTTGTCTAATATTGCGACTGTTGTGATGACGATAGACAATGTCAATGACGCACCTCAGGCGCAAGATGACCGCTATTCTGAAGAAACCTTTGATGAGGCTACTGGAACTTACCGCTTGGCTGTTTTGAGTAACGACAGTGATGTTGATATTGGTGATTCACTTACCCTGTTGAGTGCACAGGCTTCAGTGGGCAATGTGCAGGTCCAAGGAAGTGAGCTTATTTATACACCAGAAGCTTCTTTCAATGGTGTCGTTATTATCGAGTATGTTGTTAAAGATGAAGTGGGGGAGATAAGTCGCGCGATAGCTGAGCTTACGGTAAATAGAAATGATGCACAGGGCACGCCACCCTCAATCACCGTACCGGCTGATGTGAATGTAGACGCAACCGCATTGTTTACCAAAGTGAACCTGGGGAACGCCACTGCTACCGACAGCAATGGCAACGTGATTGGTGTGTCACTCGTCGACAATAACGTGTTGTTCCCTCCTGGCCGGCACCTTGCCACTTGGAGAGCTGAGGACAGCAATGGCTTGAGTACATTTGCAACTCAGAATGTATTCGTCAACCCGTTAATTTCTTTGGCTAAAGATGTTCTGCTTTCAGAAGGCCAGAGCTTTACTTTAGGCGTTTATTTAAATGGAGAGGCTGCTCAATACCCTGTGGAAGTTCCTTATACAATTTCTGGATCTGCAACGAGCGCAGACCATACATTATCCGATGGTTCAATCACCATCAATTCGGGCATCGAAGGACATATCACATTCAATATTTTTGAAGACGGGCAAAGCGAAGGTAACGAATCCATTATTGTGACGTTGGATGAAACGTTAAATAGAGGAGCCAAATTCACCACGCAAATTACCATTGTTGAAGATAATGTCGCACCTGATATCGAATTAAGTGCCTCTCAAAATAATGAGCGACGTACCACTGTGACTGCCAATGAACAGTTAGTAACCATTTCCGCACAGGTTACAGATCCTAACTTAGGCGATACAGTTTCATTGCAGTGGGCACCGTTAAATACCGAACTACAAAATATCAGCACTGTCGAAAATGAATTTGTATTTTCCCCACAGGCGCTGACAACAGGTGTTTATGGTGTTTCGATTACGGCATTAGATAATGGGCAGCCAAGTCTTTCAAGCACCGCTCAAATATATCTAGAAGTGGTCCCCGAATTGGCAGTTTTGACTGGCCAAGATACAGATGGAGACCTGATCCCAGACAACGAAGAAGGTCACACAGATTCTGACAATGATGGTATTCCCGATTACCAAGATGCAATCACCGATTGTAACGTTATGCAAGAGCAGGTGACTGAGTCTTCGCAATTTTTAATTGAAGGCGAGCCGGGCGTATGTATTCGAAAAGGAGTGACTATTGCACAAAATAGTACCGGTGGGGTGCAGTTGCTACCAGAAGAAGTTCAAGCGGATGATGTGGCAACAAATATAGGTGGCCTATTTGATTTTATCGCTGTTGGCCTTCCTCAAGCTGGAGACAGTTATAGCATTGTTATTCCGCAGCGCAATCCGATACCAGTCAATGCTGTATATCGCAAGTTGAAAGGCACCCAGTGGGTTGATTTTGCAGTTGATGAGCAAAATAAAATATTTTCGTCATTAGGAGAGCCTGGCTATTGTGCTCCTCCGGGTAGTGATGTGTGGCAAGCTGGCTTAACTGAGGGGCATTGGTGCGTAAAACTACAAATTGTGGATGGTGGCCCCAATGATGATGATGGCATTGCCAATGGTAGTATTATTGATCCAGGAGGTGTCGCGGTGATCAGCAATGGCAATAATCTACCAGTTGCGATATCTGATGAGTTAACAGTAGGGGCTGGTCAATCAATTCAAATTGATGTGTTGGCGAATGATTCAGATGGCGATGGAGATGCTCTGACTATTACGAGTGCCTCAGTCGATTTTGGCGTGGTTATAATTGAAGACAATAAGCTGATTTATACTCCGCCACTGACATTTGTGGGATTAGCCACAATTCAATACAGTATTACTGACGGCCAAGGAGGTACAGCAAGTAGCACAGTTACAGTTAATTTAGCGGTGAATTCAGCACCAAGGACTCAGCTTGACCAAGCTTCGACAACAGATAGGGCTGCAATAACCATCAATGTACTTGACAATGACTTTGACGTAGATGGTGATACGTTCTCAATCATAGAAGCGATTGCGCAAAATGGCGCCGTAAGCATCAATGATGATGGGACATTAACCTATACACCCAGATCCGGTTTTGAAGGTGTCGATATCGTTACTTACACAGTTGTGGATAGCAAAGGGGCAATATCTCAAGGGATGGCGCAGGTGACGGTAACTGCGTACAAAGCTGTCAATATTGAAAATAAATCGTCAGGTAGCCTAGGAGGAGGCCTAATAGTGATACTTTCTGCGTTAATAATACGAAGACGAAAAGCAATATTACCTAGCTTTGCTTTGGTTTCAATGAGTTGTTTACTTTCTAACACTGCGTATGCAGATAGCTGGACTTTAAAGGGGACTTTAGGCGAAGCGAGAGCCAGTGATAGAGTTGATAATAATAACTCCGGTTTACAAATAAAGAATGTGGACGATACAAGTGAATCGTGGTCAGTTAGTAGCTATTACGAGCTATTACCGAGTTGGCATGTTGGTATTGGGTATGTTGATTTAGGACAAGGGCGAGTTGATTTTGAAGGGACGAGTTTGTCTCCAGCCGAGGCTCATATTGCGGTGTCGCGCATAGCACCCGTTTTACCTGAAGGGTTTACTGTGCAGGTCAACTACGATTTGTTTACCTGGAATAATATTTCAAGTGAAGTATTTGTTGGTGCATTTGACTGGGAATACAAGATAAACAGCACGCGAGATAATCGTTTTTTGCAAAGTTATGAAGCGGGTGAAACAAATGCTTTTATGGGGGCTGAGTTGGGATATAAGTTCAATCAACGCCTTGAGGTAGGAGTTCAATATCGTTACTTTGATATTAGTGAAAACAACATCAGTGATTTTTCGTTGTTTGTCGGAGTACAATTTTAAGTTAACTAGACTGTCAGAGAGCAATCGCTCACTGACAGTCTAATTTTAATTGCATTTTCCAGCTTAAGTATCATGCTAATTCTGAGTGTCAGAATTTCTCCTACCTCTTGTTTAAAATCGATCAATGACGGTGCTTATATGTAATTAATGTTACATAAAATTGTTAAAGGTTACAGCCCCAGTATTAGTTTAATCGTTTGCATCGGCTCACTTAAGTATCTAAGAGTGTGAGTTCTTTCTCTAGGTTGTTGAATAAGCGTCAATAAGAATAATCTAATATTATGTGTTGATTTTGTTATCAGTGTGAATTTTTTGGGGTGTTTTTGTGGGTGTTTTGTGGTTTTTGTTCTTTTATTATTTGTAGTATGTCTTGGGTAGTATTTTCCACATCTTATATTGGCAATGAAAAGATTAATATAAACGACGATTAATTTGTTTTTTGTTGATCTTAATTTCACTAAAGTGTATAAACTCACTTAATTTAAAGTGGTCTGATGTTTTTAAATGGAATTAATGCGCCGATATATGAGTTCTGCTCTTTTTGATAGTTCATACTTATCGAATTCAGTAGCTTTAAAAACCTTCGTAATTATATTTTCATGTGTAATTTCGGTTGCGTATTATGAGGGTTTTTACTACCAATATAATCATCCTAAATGGATGGCTTTTGACGTTTTTTGTACTCTTGTTTTTATATATGCTATCCGCTCTTGCAACGCTGTTAAGCTTAATTTAATAGGTGTAACAATTAGCATGTTAGTTTTATACATGCTTGTTTCTTTAGCTTGGGCTCCAAACACGTTTGAATCCCTGTTGTTTATCTGTAGGTTTTTAGCTTATACCTTATCGATACATATAATCGTTTCTTCTTTCTCTAAAGAAAAGCTATTTGGCATACTAACTGATAGCGTTCTATATACTTCTATATTTTTTAGCGCTGCTACGATTTACGAAAGATATTGGTTGGACATTCCTTATTCAAGCCAAAACTTCTCTCCAATAGGGTTTGTGAATTACCTAGGTCATGTATTAAATATCTGGATCCCAATACTGGTTTTATCTATTTACAGTAAGCGTAAATCTTTCCCTCATTTGCTGTGTGGCCTTATCAGTTTGGCATTTCTAATGCACTTGTTGGTTGAGTCAAACATTCGGGGCACTATCCTAGGGCTGTTGCTGGGAGAAATAGTGGTCATATGTACTATTTTGCTCAAAACAAAAAAAATACCTATTAAGTATTTTTCAATTTCAGTTGCATTTTTGTGCGCGATAGTGAGTTTTAACGCTATTGATGAGTTGGGTTTATCAAAACTGGAAAGGCAGTTTAAATCGATTCAGTCATTGGACACTGGAAGAGAGGATTTGTTTTTGAATACATTAGATATGATCAAGGACAATCCGCATGGAGTCGGCGTAAACAGCTTTGAATTAATTCACCAGAAATACGCAAAAGCGGGCACAGAAAACTCTTCTCCTTATATTACTGAGCTAAGTATATTGAAAACACCTTATAACATATTGTTAAAATTCTACAGTGAACTTGGGTTTATAGGTGGCTCTTTATTTTTAGTAATTTTTGGCTTTATTTTCGTTCAGGCGTTTGTAAATTTGTTGAAAGGGGATTACGTAGATGCTTGGATCTTTATGGCTGTATTCTCCTTGTACTTCCATTCTATGTTTAGCTCTGTATTTTTAACTCCTGCAAGTTTGTTTTTTTCGATTTTTTTATTCTCGCTTATGCTTTTGAGAGGAAATAACTACTTTTCCAGAACTGTTAGTTTGGAAATAAAACCCGTTCTTCTATATCTACCGATAATCATAATTTTAGGCTATTTGTCTACCTTAAAAACAATATCAGGAAACTTGTCGACTACAGGGTACCGCCTAGGTGAAACAGATAGGGTGAAGCATGCACTTGAAGTGAATCCTTATGATTATTTTGCGGCACTAAGATTGTTTGAACTGTATTTGATAATGGAGCGTAACGAAGAAAAAGCGTTAAAAAGCTTAGAGCATGCAATAGAACTATATCCTTACAATTTATATATGTTAATTCGAGCTGCCGAGGTTGCTGCTCAAATTGGGCTTAATGATAAAGCTGAAGCGTATAAAGCGCGCGCTTTAGAGATAAACCCACACAATAATCAAGCTTTATCAGTAAACACGGGAGGGAAGTTACGAGAATAAATAGCAAAACTAATACACCCTCACTTTCAAAAGTACCGAGTTCATTGATGAACGTTATTTTATTAAAGGAAAACAACGAAAATGAATAAATTACATTATCTCGCCCTGACGCTACTCGCTTGTCTTAGCGTTTCAGGATGTGGCGGTAGTGGTGATAAAGCGTCAAATGACGCAGGCAACCAACCTGTTGTTCAACCGGACCCAAAACCGGATCCAAAACCGAATCCAGACCCCGATAAAGGAGTCGCAGATCATACTGTGAAGCAATCTAAATTAGGTAGCAGCCGCATCCAGGAAACAACTTCAGGTGCACATGATTTAGCCGCGACAGTCTCTATTGTTACTAAAAAAGCAAGCTCTGAAAACTATAGCTTGTCGAATGCCGCAACGAACTAATTAAATTAAAGAATAAATAAAGGGAATATATGTTTACTAAAAATGCGATAGCAGTTGCCCTTGCAGCTGTGAGCGCTATGTCTGCGCCTGCAATTGCCGCTCAGCTTAACCATCAAGGTACATTAACTAATTCAAATACTCAGGAAGCTGTGAACGGCACGGTTTCAATGACGTTTAAGTTGTACTCACAAGATCAGGTTGTTTGGGAGTCGACAGAAAATGTTGACGTAGTCGACGGTGCATACTCAATCAGACTTGGCCAAAACAATGCGATTGATGCAGCAGTATTTAAAAACAAAGACCTAGAACTTGGGATCACAGTCGGTGATGATTCAGAAATGTCACCGCGTTTGAGCATTGATACAGCGCCAAGTGCTTATTACGCAGATATCGCCAGTAAAGTTGAAGGTGAAGTTGATGCTACATCGGTCTCAGTCGGTGGTAACGTGATTATTGACGAAAATGGTCAATGGAAAGGAGACACAACAGGGCTGCGCGGTGCGGATGGTATTGACGGCATTAATGGTAAAGACGGCGTTGATGGTAAAGATGGTGCTGATGGTAAAGATGGTGCTGATGGGCAACCTGGTGCGCAAGGTGAAAAAGGTGATACTGGTGCACCTGGCGAAAAAGGTGACACAGGCGCCCCAGGTGAAAAGGGTGAAAAAGGTGATACCGGGGCCCAAGGGGAAAAGGGTGATAAAGGCCTTCAGGTAAAAGGTGCGTGGAGTGACACTTCGGCATATGCAGTGGATGACGTCGTTTCTTTTGGTGGGAGTATCTATATTGCGGTAGCTGCGATAAGTGCGCCAGAAGATGAACAGACAAATCTAGACCCGGTATCAGCGCCAAATGTGTGGAGTTTATTAGTCGCTAAAGGTGAGCAAGGCGCTCAGGGCGAGCAAGGTGAGCAAGGTATTCAAGGTCTGCCTGGTGAACAGGGTGCGCCTGGCACTGCTGGTGAGAAAGGCGAAAAGGGCGAAAAAGGTGAGCAGGGCATCCAGGGTATTCAAGGTATTCAGGGGATCCAAGGTGAACAAGGTATCCAAGGTGTGCCCGGTGAAAAAGGCGAGCAAGGTATTCAAGGTGAACAAGGCGTTCAAGGTATCCAAGGCGAAAAAGGTGACCGAGGCTTGCAAGTCAGAGGTGAGTGGAGTGGCAGTGCAGCATATGCTATCGACGATGTAGTTTCTTTTGAAGGCAGTGTATATATTTCTATTGTTGAGGTAGCTGCACCAGCTGAAGGAGGCATCAATTTAGCACCGATCGCCTCACCAGGAGTTTGGACTTTGCTTATCGCTAAAGGTGAGCAAGGACTTCAAGGTGAAAGAGGCCTGCAAGGTGAAAAAGGCGACGCTGGTTCCCAAGGTGAAAAAGGTCTGCAAGGTGATAAAGGCGACAAGGGTGACAAAGGCGAAGCAGGTGCTCAAGGTATCCCTGGTGAGAAAGGTGACCAAGGCTTACAAGGCTTAAAAGGTGACAAAGGTGATACCGGTCTTCAAGGTATTCAAGGTATTCAAGGTATCCAAGGTCTTCGCGGTGAGAAAGGTGAACAAGGCGAGCAGGGTATTCAGGGTACTCAGGGTATTCAAGGCGATAAAGGTGATAAGGGTGACAAAGGTGATAAGGGTGATCGTGGTCTTGTCATCAAAGGCAATTGGAGTGCAACAGAGGCTTATAACGTAGATGATATTGTTGTACACGCGAACAATGCCTATGTCGCCAGAATCGCAGTTTCTGCGGTGGTTGAAGGAAATGAACCTAATTTACCACCTTCTAACACCAATAATAGTTGGTTGTTATTATTTAATGGTGTGGGTTCAGGTCTGGCAGGTAAAGATGGCCTAGACGGAGCTAAGGGTGAACAGGGTATTCAAGGCCTTCCTGGTGAACCTGGTGCTGCTGGTGAAAAAGGTGACAAAGGTGAGCAAGGTATTCAAGGTATTCAAGGTCTTCCTGGTGCGCAAGGTATCCAAGGTGAAAAAGGTGACCAAGGTCTACAAGGCCTGAAGGGTGACAAAGGAGATCCTGGTGCACAAGGTATTCAGGGTATTCAAGGAGAAAAAGGTGACCAAGGTATTCAGGGTATTCAAGGTGAAAAAGGGGACAAAGGGGACAAAGGCGATAAAGGTGATCGCGGCTTAAGTATCAAAGGAAGCTGGAGTGCGACAGAAGGCTATCAAGTTGACGATGTTGTTGTTCATGAAAATAACGCTTATGTTGCTCGACTAGTCATCGCGGCTGTAGTTGAGGGTGACGAGCCAAACCTTCCACCATCAAATACTAACAACAGTTGGCTGCTATTGTTTAATGGCGTTGGCTCGGGTTTAGCCGGTAAAGATGGTCTAGATGGTGAAAAGGGTGCACCAGGTGAAAAAGGTGAACCAGGAACACCGGGAGCTCCAGGTGCACCGGGCGAAAAAGGTGAAAAGGGCGAACCTGGTGAAAAAGGCCAAGATGGAGCTAACGGCCTAAATGGTAAAGATGGTGCCAATGGTAAAGATGGCGAAAAAGGTGAAAAGGGCGAACCTGGTGAAAAAGGCCAAAAGGGTGATAAAGGCCTACAAGTCGTAGGTGCTTGGTCTTCAACTGCCGCTTATTCAGTTGATGACGTTGTTACCTTTGAAGGTAGTGCTTACATTGCAAAAGTTGCTATCCCAGCTGGTGAGCAAGCAAACTTATCACCGAAAGACGGATCAGCACAATGGGTGTTATTTGCATCTAAAGGTGATACTGGTATTCAGTTTATTGCTGGCGGTTATAATTTAGTTACAGAGTTTGTTGCAGGCGATGTGATCACATATATGGGAAGTGCATATATTGCAACGCAAAACACAGTAGCTGTACCTCCGACAGACCCTCAGGGTAATCTGCAGCAGCCGTGGCAGTTACTTGCGAAAGGCGCAAGTTATGATGAGTCTCAGTTTGCACTAAAAGCTGATTTACCAGATATGACCGTGTATGTGACAAAAGCTGAATTCACTTCTGGCTTAGAATCAAAAGCAGACAGCATTACGGTAACAGGCTTACTTGAAACTAAAGTGGACAAAGCGACCTTTGATACGGCATTGGCAGGCAAAGCCAATCAAACAGCAGTAGATACAGCGCTTGGTCTGAAAGCCAACAAAGCGGACATGGATACGGCATTGGCAGGCAAAGCCAATCAAACAGCAGTAGATACAGCGCTTGGTCTGAAAGCCAACAAATCGGACATGGATACGGCATTAGCAGGCAAAGCCAATCAAACAGCAGTAGATACAGCGCTTGGTCTGAAAGCCAACAAAGCGGACATGGATACGGCATTGGCAGGTAAAGCCAATCAAACAGCAGTAGATACGGCGCTTGGTCTGAAAGCCAACAAAGCGGACATGGATACGGCATTAGCAGGCAAAGCCAATCAAACAGCAGTAGATACAGCACTTGGTCTGAAAGCCAATAAAGTGGACGTAAATACAGCATTAGCAGGAAAAGCCAATCAAACTGCTGTAAATAATGCACTTGCGTTGAAAGCTAATAAGGCAGATATGGATTCAGCTTTGGCAGGTAAAGCCAATCAAACAGCTGTAAATAATGCACTTGCGTTGAAAGCAAATAAGGCGGATGTGGATTCGGCTTTGGCGGGTAAAGCAAATCAAACAACGGTAGATACAGCGCTTGGCCTGAAAGCTAACAAGGCGGATATGGATACCGCATTGGCAGGAAAAGCTAACCAAACTGATGTTGATAATGCCGTTTTACATGTCATGAAGTACAACCCAGCGAAAATCACATGGACAGAATCGCATTCATATGAAGCGGGTGAGTTAACAAGGTTCCCATTTACTGGTCACATGTATATTGCATTGAAAGATGTACCTAATGATCAGGGGATCAGACCAAATTCACATACAGATTATTGGACTGTATTTTTAGAAGGGACCGCTCCGGCTGATTTGAAGTTCATATTTGCTACTAGTCAGACATACACCGCCGATTTGGGAGGTACTGTGGGTGCAGATGCTAAGTGTCAAGCGGCCGCTAATGCGAGTAATTTGCTACCGAAAGGGAATTATCATGCGATAATACTTGGAAACTATTCAAGTAGTGGATACTTTTTCAACAGTGGGGTTACTTATTACCGCCCTGATCTTAAAGTAGCCGCAGCGAATTTGACTTCGTTTTCACAAATGACTAGCCTGAACGTTCCAATTAACCTTGATGAAAATGGTAATCAAGTTAGTGGTTATGCGTGGACAAACATGGTCTCGTCAGGCGCGAGACATAACTGGCAAGCATGTGGCGGGTTTTCTTCAAGATATGGAATGTGGGATATGTATGTTCGAGATGGCTCTATGATTGGTAATGTGGATAGCACAGACTCAACGTGGAGATCCCATTCGAATCAAACTTGTGACCAACAGGCGAGATTGTACTGCGTTCAAAATTAAATACCATTAACAGTAAAAGCTTATTCATTGAATAGGCTTTTTGGACTGGTGGGAATTGGTCGATATTTAGAACTGAACTAACGATAACCAGTTTTAAAATGGGTAGTTGTAAGGTCAGTTCTAACTTAGGTTCTTTTCAGTCCAAACTGCTTTACTAATAAAGAGCGTTTCCATCGGTGTTCTGCGACAGCAGGTTTTACCTTGATGGAGTCGCTCATTTATTCATTATTCTTGTGAACCATCCAAATCTGCTTTGAAGCCTGACCTCTTTGGAGTTGCATAGCATATGCAACAATGACTAACTCGATTTCTTACCTTGGTTACTCTATGGCTTTGATTGAGTGCAGCTTTATCACGGCAGGTTTTTTTACTTGCAAGCAACAGTTAAATAAACTCAGTCATACGTCTTTATACTGAGGTGAAGTTGAGTAAGCAGATTTTGTGTTTAATCACAGGCGGATAGCAAGAGCCATTGGAGTTACCAGTTTGGTTTGTATAAGAGACTTTAATTAAACTGGTAACTTTATTTGAAAAGTAAAATGTCAGATCAGGCTGTTTATGGTCATAGCCATTCCTAATTTATGCGAACTTCAAACTTTTTAGAATAACGTTGTTGAATTGCTCGCGCTCGACTGCTGTCAGCGAATCGACTATCTAGAGTACCGTGGTTAAAGCGCTCCATGAATACTTCACCTTCACATGACTTTTTAGTATTGAGCACAGAGTCATTTAGACCTTCAAGCGACGCTAAGTCTATACTTAAGCTGCCGTCATCATTGGTATCAATATAATTTTCAACAACACTGGCCTCATTACCATCATTCTTTTTGCATCTTATTGTAAGTTTTGCATCAAGTTGGGTATTATTTTGTTTGTTATCTGACCAACTAACTTCAAGTGTATCTGTTTTATGAAAAGATTGGTTTTCTTGAGGGGTAATAATCGTAAATGGCTTTGGCATAATCAGCGTGGTCTTTAGCGCGTCGCCAAATGAATCTCTCGTCAGGGTCACTACATATCTAGTGCCTTCTTCGGAAATATTGAACACAGCACGATAATCAATATCAAAAAAGTCATCGTCTCTTTTTAATTCCTTGGTAACACCTGCGGCATTGGCCTCTAGCCTGTCTCTGCCAGTCAGCTTAATATTACTGCCATGTCTGCTGCTGACATTGAGCTCAGCAATAACACGGCTATCGTTGCCTTGTGATGTAACATATATATCGGCCCAGATGGATTCTGTTTCGACATTCTTAGATTCTGTGGTATCAGTGGAGCATCCTGCTAAAAGTAGAAGAGGTATAGCTGCGAACGATTTTATTTTCATTTTGGTACCCGCGATAAAAAAGTGTACCTAATATTAGTATTCTTTTAATTAAACTAAAATACAATATAACAATTTTAAACAAATTAAATGTGTTGTGTATTTAATCGCTTTTGAGATGTTATGCAGAGAAGTTAAGTTGAACTTCCATGTTCAGGTAAAAATCTAGTTCACTTTATTGGAACAATATGAATATAAAATGGATTTTTGCATTTAGCAATATTAAAAGCATAAAACATGCGAATTTACATATGGTTATAAAACCATATTGGTACTTTAGGTTTATCGGTTAGGTAATTTTGTTGCAGATCTCAACCAATAAATGCGTTTCTGTATTTTTTGTGACCAGCTACTCACGTTGTGGCAATCTTGATGAGATCACCACTTATGATGGCTATTGATAAATAGATGAACAAACAAAAGTTCCTGCCTGACTCATAATTTACTATCTGCACGCCTTACCAATTGTTTCCACTTTTTCCGTGTATTTCTGACTAGATTCTAATTCCTTGTTTGTGTCAATAACACTGTACTTGACTCTAACTCAGTATCTTCCATGGTATTGTTTTTTTTCGAAATGTATTCTCGTGGTATGCCCATATCAACGCCATTGTAGTCACATACTCCTTGAGGAAAAATACGCTGTAATTCGTCGATATATAAGGACATATCAATGACTCCGTATACACCGCTTTCAATGGCTGTTTTCACTGGCATAAGTGGGCATTTGAACATTGCACCATCCCAATGACCCCCAGCTTCAATTCTGCTTGTACTAAACATAGGAAAACGGGCTTGGCACGCACCTTCCAAATTATTATTCCATTTGCCATTAAAAACGCCCTGACCAGAAGCAAATACGGAACCATCTTGGTCAAAGCAGCTGTCTTCCAAATTATCTGGCTTCGCATCAAGCACGTCCTGACTACTCGACGATTGTAATTTGGTTAACCAAGTGTCCATCATATCGAACGCTTGCTTAGTCGGATTATAGTCTTTGTGCGCGACCCAGATAATGTGATTTTTGCTGTGGCCGCGTGCTTGCTCAATGCGTAAACGACTATAGAAAGAGGCAGACATATGGTGCATATCTAATTCGTTTTCCAGATAGTGCCTCGCATCGATCACAGGAATGTCAATTTGGCCAATAAACACTTGTCCGGAATGATAGGCCTGTTGCATGGCTTCAATTGAACCGCTATGTCTCGGTGCGATGTCATTAATAGGAGTGGTAATATTGTGGTTGCCCCATAAAGTGAGCCAGATTGGCAGCTTGTGACCGAGTGGCAAGACAATTTCTTCTTGTTGCATTTGGTGTTGGGGCTTCCATGCACCAATATTGGCATTGAGGTGTAAAAATTCATCAATCGTAATTTTTTTGTCCTTAAGTGCATTTAACCCATATTGAACGCCAATATTGTCCCAAGTGCTGAGGCCAAGCCCATGTTCATCGACACCAAATACATGTGACATGTCTTGCCAATAACTCCAGTTAGTCTGATCTACAACGTATTGTGTAAAGTGTTCTCTAATAAAACCTTGTCTGGGATTGTTTATAAAGGCGGAAAGGCCAAAATAGCCATTAATGCATTCACTACTGCCTTTGGGGAAGCTTGGTACAAATCCAGACATGAGCTGATTAATCGGCTGCAAAAACCCGCCCTTTTGCGGGAAACCGTTGATGGCATTCATACCCTCAATAAGTCGGCGCCTCTCCCAGTTGCGCCAAGCCTTTTTGTCTTGTGCTCTGAAGGTGAAGTAATTATTAAGTAGATCGCAATCCAGTGCGTAAACGGTTTGGGTGATCATGTCTGGATAGCTGTATAGTGGAATTAAACCATCCAGAATACCAGTGCTATTTTGCGCAATTAAGTATTGTGCCAATCCACCGCCAGAACCGCCTACACCAACAGTGTAAAGGGGGTTGCCATATAAGCTTGTAAATTGTTTTTTTACTCTTCGCGCGGTGTCTTCTGCCAATAGCATGTTATAGGTATAACTGGTTTTATTGCCACTTGAACTAATAACTGCATAGCCATCCAGCAACTGTTGCGCTTGTCGTGTCATGACTCGAGACGCTTTTTGTCGGCCTTGTCTAAACCCGATCCCTGAGCCACCATTAAATTGATAAACTAGGCGCTTATTCCATTTACTTTTGGCGAGCCGATCACCGACTTCAACGCTTTTAATGGGCATGACAATCGTATAGATAAAGCGATTAATGGTTCCTTGTTCGACTCTGAATAAAGGCGTTTTAGTTTGTTTTGCAGTATTCACATCGTTTATTTTTACAGCTTTAAAAACATTGTTGTTTTTGACCAATGTGTAGTATTTAATTCTTGTTTTGACGCCACAATCTTTACTGTATCCGATAATTTTATCATCTTTATATACAGGTATACCGAGTGCCTGATGATTGTCTATTTCAGGCTGGCCAAGTAAGGAGTCTCGGGACATACAGTAAAATGGGTATTGATTGGGACCAGAGTATAAGTTGGTATTAGGCCCAATACCGTTGATAGGTATTGGAAACTGATAATACTCTTGGGGTCTTTTAATTTGAGAAATATGGCTTTTAAAGTCCAGTAAGTGGTTTGCGTGTGCTTGCGCACTATTTTGCACCGCAAATTTACGGTCTTCATTGGTTAGGTCCTGATATAGCCAAAAAGCAAAACTTGCAAAGACAAGAATAGTGACGGCCAACACGAACTTTTTAATCATACGCACCTCTATGATCATACCACTACTTATAAGTTTAGAATTGCTCCGTCACATGTGTTGTTATATGTTTGTTATTTAAGGTAAACCGGAAAACATTAATATATAAAACAGCGTATTATTAAACATGGATGAATATAAAAGTGGCAATAAAGTGGAAGCTAATAATTGGATGTGCAATAAAAATTAACAACAGATCAGCGAGTCACTGGGTTGTGCAATTGCCACTTTACAGCCGGGCTGTGGCAACTTTTTATGAGGCGACTATTTGCTAAAGTCAATGGAATCAAATCGTTTTTGAAGTGATTTTCTGTGCTCCTGTTCTTCCTCAATATAGGTGCCGGACAGCATCTCTTCACGCTGCATTTCAAGCATACTGCGTTTATCGTCAATTACTGCTGTGAGCTTTTCTTTGTCTGAAGCACGCAGATCGGTGGAGTTGTTTATGTCTTGCTCCATCAGATCAAGCATTTCAATTCGTACACCAAGCTCTTTATATTGCAAAAAGTTGATGCCTAAACTGCCGAAAAGTAACGCTTCGTTAATCTCATGCTGCTCTATCTCAACTTCAATGGGCATCTCCATGATCCCGATTGTCGCCTCTTGATAAAGCTGAATTGCGTATGAGCGTTCGTCTAAATCTGGATCAACCTTATTTTTAGCGTTTTCAAGTGCGCGTTCGTAGTAGGCTTTGGCTTGTTCCGATATTTCCTCATTATTGGTATTAAGTGATACAGGCATCACATGGTCGGGGTCGGTGGTAGTTGGTTTGGGGTTGAGTACGTCTTGCATTAGTGATGCAAATTTCGAGTGTTTATCAATGCTTTGCTGATCTGTATTTTGCTGGGTTTGAAAGATCCGATTTTGATTTAACGTTGAGATGCTATTCATTTCCGTGCCTTTAGAAAGCGAAATAGAAACTTTACCGATAGGCGGCAAAGACGGGATTAATACGATGTAAGTTAAGCAACTTATAGACCAAAAGTAGCTAGCGCTGAGCAGGGGCTTGGTAATTAAAGCATTAATATTGAAAAATGGAATTTAGACAGCGTTATTTAGAGGCTATAGGTGAGTCGAAATTACTTTATGATTTCTGGAATGTTAAAAGGCGGCAATTTACCGCCTTTTATTGTCGCTAATTAGAACTGATAGTTAACAGTCAGTTTAGCGTTGCGCTCGTTACCAGGTAAACCACCTAAGAACAGCGCTTTGCTGTAGTAAGTTTCATCAGCTAAGTTTTCAATGTTAAGCTGTACGTGGACGCTGTCTAAATAATATGCAGCAGACATATCCCAACGTGTGAAGCTGTCGATTTTTGCTGTCGGCAAACCAAAAGAAGGGTGGTTTACCGTGCGTTCTCCAACGTATTGCATGCCTAAGCTTAGTTCTAGCTCTCCGCCCATCACTTGAGGAAGTGTATGCGTTAACCATGTGCCAGCCATTTTTTCAGGGATCCCTTTTTTGGGGGCTTCCCTTTTATCCGGATCTATCTCTTGATGACGAATTGACACTGCATCTTGGTACGTTGCATTGACATTCAATTTCCATGCTTCAGCCAGCGCTAGGTTTAAGTCAAACTCAACACCTTTGGTTGTTTCATTGTTGTCATATTTGTAGCGAGGGATCCCGGCATTGAATTCAGGACCTTTTTGCTCGTCATATTCAGGATTTGCATAACGTAAGTTTGTACGTTTGGTATCAAATACGACAATTGAACCTAGTAAGTCTTCATCAAATG
Source organism: Pseudoalteromonas luteoviolacea (assembly GCF_018100925.1). Taxonomy (GTDB): domain Bacteria; phylum Pseudomonadota; class Gammaproteobacteria; order Enterobacterales; family Alteromonadaceae; genus Pseudoalteromonas; species Pseudoalteromonas obscura. The sequence continues at coordinate 20,817 of NZ_JAGJEH010000001.1, forward strand.
CGGTAAAGCGAATACCGATATCGAGTGTTTCTGACTCTGAATCAGGTGGATTTGGTACAGATACATTGTTACTGATAGATGAAAGCACACCAAATGCAGTACGGCCTTTACCGACATTAATAAACGCTGATAGCTCAGGGATTACTTGGTAGTTAACGCCAAATGTGTAAGTCATACCTGAGTCATCTGTATCGTTTTCTGGCTCTACTCCTTGTGCGCGAGCCGTACCTAAATGCTGGTATTCTTGCTCAATTTTGGTGTATGCGACCCCGGCGCGCATAGTTAATGCGTCCGTTAAATATAGAACTTCCTGTGCACCAATACCGTAAGCAGTCAGTGATTTATCATAATTACTTCTTACGATAGGATCGTAATCCATAAATTCGCCAGCCCCCCAGTTAGGGTTACGGATATCTAAAATGTAAGGAATGGCATTGCCTGATTTGTTACCATCGGCATCATAAGCAGACCATTGTTTGAATGACATATCTCGGTTTTCATAGTTAGCACTGATGAGATGTTCACCACTGATATCACCAAAGTTCCAACCAATTTGCAGATCACCAAAATACTGCCAAGTTTGTTCATCAGATACTGCACGGCGGTACTCTTGACGACGTGCTGCAAAAGGATGCAACTGACCATCTTCTGTGACTAACGGCGCTCGTGGTGTTGTATTGATGTTACCTGAGCGTTCCCAGTAAACATAGTTGTATGAACCTGTTTGACGCACTAAGTCAGAATCATATTGACGCCATAACACTTGCTGGGTAAGTGTTGACTCTTCACCTAAGTGCCAATCATGACGAAGCTTAAAGCGCAACTCTTTACCTTCATTAGGCGTTGAAAGCGGAGACACTAAACTCGTATCACCTAAATCAATTGGTCTAAGGCCATCACTTGTAGAAATAGAAGCAGCAAGTTGTTCACGCTGTGCGTCGGTAAGTTGGATCCCTAAATATTCAACAATACCATTTTCGTCAGTAAACTTACTTTCATTTGGTAAGTCAGCACCTGTTAGCTTTCTTGGATCGCCACTGATGCTATCCCAGTTTACGATACGAACAGGGTCGCCAACAGAGTCTACTTGAACTGCATCATCTATATAGGCTGCTGAAAATAGTAGTGAGTGGTCGTTCGACGCTTCAAACTTAAGGCTCGCATAGACTTCATCGCGGTCCTGTTGCAGATCTCGGTAGCCATCACTGCGCTCGTGGTTAAGAACCACACGGTATGCTAAGTCGTCAGTAATGGCATTGGTTGCATCAAGCATCAAGCCATATGTGTTCCAGCTGCCTACTTTTGTGCTGATTTCGTAAGCTTCTTCAAACTGTGGCTTTTTCTCAATCAAGTTGACAACACCACCTGCCGCACCAATACCGTAAAGACCTGTTGCAGGACCTTTAAGTACTTCCATGCTTTCAATGTTTGTCATAGAGCGAGTTGGGTTGTAATTGTTACCAAGGCTTGCACCGCCGTACATGCCGTCATAAGTGTAGTTTACGCCTAGACCACGGATCGCAAGGTTGTCACCGATACCATAGTTATTACCAGCTTGAGTAAAACCACTGACGTTTCTGATTGCATCTTGCAGCGTATTTGCTGTTTGAGAGTCAAGTAAATCCTTATCAACAATAACCACAGCAGCAGGTGTTTGCATTAATGCCATGTTTGATTTGGTCGCAGTACCTGATTCTAAGATCAGTGCGTTATGTTTGTTATAAACGCTGATGCGCTCAATATCGTCTTGGGCTTTGTCAGCAGCATGCGCTGATGCAACAACACCACCTAGTAAAGCAACTTTAACAGCTGTTGCCAGAACACTTTTTGAATTCAGTGAACGAGAGAATTGCATATTACACTCCAAACTTCGCAATATGATTGTTTATTCGCAGAGAGCGCGCATACTAACAGTGATGACAAATGATAACAACTCTCATTTGCGTTTAATAAAAGTTGCTAAAGTTAATGTTTGTTATCGATTTATTTATTTGTTTTTTTTGTGTGGTTTTTGGGTTTTTTTATTGTTTTAAATTGTGTTTTTATGGTTTTGTTTTTGGTGTTTGATGTGAATTTTGTTGCATTGTTTAATGGGGCAGCTACAGGTCTTATAAGAAGAAAAACTAAGCAACTTAAGTTTTGCATTGCTCTGAACGGACGATTTCAATGTAATGAGCCATACTTTTGGTTTGCTCAAACTCAAATTGCACATCGATTTGTTCAAGACTATCTATTCTGTCCAATCTGAATTCTCGATACGCTTGTCGCAATAAACAAAAAGCAATGATTGTCCATTTTCCGCCCCAGTAAACAAGGCCCAATGGCTCGATGGTTCTGTTACTCGGCTGGCCTTTCGCATCTTGATAACTCAAACAAAGCTGGTGCTTAGATTCGATGGCAGAGCGTATCATTTGACTGTGATGTTGATCTTTTTCAGCATGGGTAAAACCGACTGCAAGAAACGGCAGGTTGTCACTTAGTTGCTTTAAGTGAGGTGGCAACACCGCTTCGATTTTTGCGATGGCCGAGTGCGCTTGTTGTGCTAGTTGTGGATCCGTCCAAGCTTGCAGCATTCGGCTACCGATGAGTAAAGCTTGCAACTCTTGAGGAGAGAACATCATCGGCGGCAGATCACAATCTTTGATAAGATAGCCAATCCCGGCTTCCCCCTCGACGGGTACACCTGATGTTTGTAGATTTTGAATATCGCGGTAAATTGTGCGCTCAGACACGGCTAACCTGTCAGCCAGTTGCTTGGCTGTGACAGCCACTTTACGTCCTTTTAAATGGTTAACCAGCTGAAATAGTCGCTCTGATTTATGCACAATTTACCTCTTCGTTTAATTAAGCAGTACACTCACTTTGCTGTAGTATCCCATGATGGCTAATGCCAACAGACTCTTTATCGACCAGCGCACAAAATGCTTTGCACACTTCAACTTCTTCAAATGCACGTTGCATGTGCTGGTTGTCTTCCATACATTCCCAATAGCTAATATCGATGAATGTATCAGTATTTGCTTGTTGGGCCAACGAACGATAAATAAACCCCTTTTGCTTTTCGGCAAATTCCTCAAATGCCGCGCTCTTTTCTAACAGCTGCTCGATAGTGACGCCTGAGTTTAACTTAAAAGTGACAATTTCAATGATATTTTGAGTCATGGTAGTTGCTCCTTGTTGTTGATGCAGTAATTAAAGCAAAAAGGAGTGTCAGCTATTGTCAGGAGTGTGTCATTGGAGTTTTAATAAGGGAATACTGTAACTGCTCCATAAATGTGACAGGTGCACGCAGTTTAGCCCCAGCAATAACTCAAGGAATAAGATCTGATGACTGTAATATATCAGTCTGGGCATGCTTAAAGAGTAGGCCTGATTTCCAACGTTAAATGTTAGAAAGCTTTGGTTATTGCGGGCAGAAAAATAGATCCTTTATAGTTGATTAGCTAACTGCGTTGTTAGTGTGGCGCACCACAGCGGTGCACCACACTTTTTTAAGCAAGGTTGTATGAGGGAACCAGTGTGAAGGTTCGTGTTTCATCAAATATCACTTCAACAGGGCCTTTTTCCGCATCTACTTTGATGCTATCTCCCAAGTCTGGATCGCCATTGTAGTTTGTTACGCTGACAACAAAATTAGGACAGGGGGCTTTTAGAATACACGTCGCCTCACTTGGCACTGCGTTTTGGGTTTTATCATAAACCACTGGTGGCTCGTTGCCATCGGAAAGTACAAATTACTCTTGTTGAAAAGATCTGTTCGAAATAATGGCTTTATATTCTTTAGACATTTTTGAATCCTTTAAGAAACCAGTTCATAAGTTGTCTAACTTTAGTTTGTATAATTTTGTGGTTCTATTACATCTTATTACATATAAAACAGCTCAAATAATGAGTCTTTCACAACTGTAGACAAATACACTCTAGCTACAGAGCAATCCATCGCTACCGTAACTCCCTTTTTATCAATATCAAAAAGCGCCAGAGAAGTTGGGCTTGAGTTACTTTTTCAAGACAAACGAATAAGGTGGTTTAATTTACTAAGCTACTTGCACGCCTTCCTCTCATTTATATTTATATTTCTTATAGGTCTAGGCCTAAGGAACCGATTTAGAATCTAATCAAACAAGCCCCGTAAATGCGGGGTTTTTTATTGCCTAATAAAAGATAAAAACACGGTCATGAATTTAATAGAGCAGCTCAAAAAGCAGGAAGGTCTCTGAAAGCATCCCAATCACCGTACAGGCGACAAGTTAACTATTGAGTATGGAAGAGGTTAGCTAATGCTGGTTTTAGCCGAGGGAAGCAAAAGTGCTTCGGTAAAAATAAATACTCGCTTTAGCTCATGGACCTAGAAGCCAAAACTACAAGTGTGATATGTAACAGGTCTTAAGATAGCGGTAACACATAAAGTTTCTAAAAGATTGTATTAATTGACTGATATGGCGAATAAATAGCGCAGCCAAATAGCTAGTAAGCTGCGCCTTTGTTTTTAGTGTGGCAGGTAACAGAGCTGCCTTTTCATTAGTTATCGTTAAGATCTAACGCTTCTAGTTCTTGGCCAAGAAACTTGAGTCCGGCTTTGGTTAGGACGATTTGTGTGATTTGTACCGTACTTTGACGAGCAAGCTTTTCGTTGACAAAGAAGTGTACGACTTCTTTAAGTGCGTTTTCTTGTTGCTCAGTGGGCGCATTTGCGTCGGGGTGTACGTTACTAAATGTAGGGGTTGCTCCGTTAGGAAAGCTTTGGAGTAATAATTTACCTAGTGGTACTGCGTGACTTTTAAAGGTTTCTAAATTGTCAGACATGTGTTTTCCTCCGTGTTATGGAGGTTTTATCGTACACAGCTTTCAATAAAATAAGGAGCTAAAAAATGTACCAAAATGTATATGGACTTCGTCATGCACATTTAATAATTTAGTTGCAAAAGTGGACCTAGCTCAGTCGTGCATGCAACCTAATTCCCTGCGTTGATGATGAAGAACGTTAGATTTGTCTGAAAAACAGTGGAGTTTGGCAATTTTTTATTAACACCTAGCCGCTAATTTAGGTAAACTCGCCGCCTGCATTTATTGGAGGTAAGTATGGAATTATCAGCATGGCTCAGTTTGGCTCTGATCTGCACATTAGGCGCTATGTCACCTGGACCAAGTTTGGCTGTTGTACTGAAACACAGCATAAATAGTGGACCAAGCGCAGGAATATCTGCGAGTGTGGCGCATGCGTTGGGTGTTGGCAGCTACGCGGCATTGTCGGTGTTGGGATTGGCAAGTTTGATTGCGCAGTTTCCTGCGTTATATACAGCGCTGTTATATGTGGGTGCAGCCTATTTAGCGTATCTGGGTTATATGATTTTGACCAGCAAACCCTCTGCGAGTAACGGTACAGAGACCAGAACTGCGACCAAAACTGAGTGGTATATTGCGGCAAAAGAAGGGTTTACGGTTGCATTTGTTAACCCAAAAACGGCTATCTTTTTTGTTGCTTTGTTTTCTCAGTTTATAGACCCAGAGGCGATGACTTTTACCGTGGCATTTTTAATGTGCTTTACCGTGTTTATCATAGACGCTATCTGGTTTATTTTTGTTTCGATTGCTGCATCATCTGCCAATGACCGCTTTAATTTAAACTCAAAGCAAGGTGTTATATCGAAGATCCTCGGCGCAGCGTTTATTTTGTTGGCTGCCAGAGTACTGTACCAGACGCTCTAAGACTTCAACCGAGCTTGTTGATTGCGGCATAAATATGCCGCAATCTTATTTAGATTTGAGATTGCAAAAAGTGGCTGATAACCAGTAGCTTCAACATAGGATTGTCGCGAGTGTGCTGGTTAAATTGTAGGGCAATATAGTGCTCATCTCTGGCGATTGCGCGTTCCAAAAACACATGAATATGTAAATTATCCGCAAGCTCTAAATAAGCGTGTTTGTTGGTAAAGTGCTGCAAATGTTCACTGCCACTCAGTGGAAAAGAGGCAATGCAAGCTCCTGACAAAGACAAGCTTTGGATTGGACAGACAATTTTCGGATACGTGAGTGCCAAAGTAATGGTGGGCGATGGGAAAAACCGCCAATTTCTTGGGCATTTCCCGGTATCAATAATTTCGGGCAACTTGTTTATAAGCGCCAACAGCGTAGTCACTTTTTGATTTTTGGCAGCGTTTTCATTTTCCAAATCACCCTGTAAAACACTTTGAATATTGAGCGCTTTTATTGCTGCGTATTGGTTATGGGCGAGGTATAAAGCAAGCGGCTCAACCAACCACAATTGATAAAGACGTCGTTTGACTTCAGATGCAGGTAAAGATTCATTACTGTCTATTAATTCATCTTCACTGATTTTGTGACTTTCGACAACTTCATGAAGTAGTTTTAACTCATCCTGTGTCAATTTCATAGTAAACAACCCGACTACGCAACTATGAAAAATTAAGCAATATATATACCTTTGTGTATCGCTTTAAGTTGGCGCGGCACAAGTACCGCGCCAAACATATGTTGCGCTGTTATCTGCGCATACTGCCACTAAATCTTGAATGATGTTCAGGGCTCGTTGAGTCAGTAAAGTCAGTTGGATGCTCAAGTTTTATGACGTCAACATTCCAACCATCGTCGAGCATGCTTGTGGGTGTGATCACATACGCCTCCACATCCAACCCGGCACTTGGCGTGACGGCTTGTAAATGCAATTGCCCAAGGATAATTTTCCACGTAAATGCCCTGTTTTTACCTTGGCTCACAAAGTCCAGTGTTCCGTCATTTTTAAAGTCGAGATAGCTGGTGGTATTGCCATTAATTAAGGCAAAGCGTTCATAGCTAATTTTCATGCTGTCAAAGTAAGGTTGGTCGCTACTCGATTTGGTGCGAACCACGGCACCTAACTCTTCATTGTCTTTCCAATGGATGACATCTGGACCCGCCTGATGCATAAAGAATGACACGTCATCGGTATCGAGTTGATTCACCTCAAAGGTTAGCTCTGCCAAGCCTGTATCGGTATTGTAGGTATAAGAGCCGTAGTTGATACCCGGGCCGTCAGAGTTTGCTGGGTCATACTCGGCTTCAAAAAACTTGTTGTCTGGCATAAACACCGATACCCAAATTTTACTGGTGGTAAGTGGGTACTCAACAAATCCACCGACTCTGGGGTCATTTTCATCAAGCAACCGCTCAAACACGACGGGTGACTCACCGGAGATCTCCAAGGTCATTGTATTACCTTCAACGCTGGCTTTGTGCGATAAATTTGGGTCATAACCAAACTCGCCGTTCTGGTCGATGATTAGATCAACAGAGAGATCCTTACTGGTTTCATCCCAGCTGAGTGACCCTATTTCCATTCCGGTAGAACCGCTTGGATCATCGGTTGTATCTATTTCCATATGTACCCAAACGCCATCTCTGATGATTATGACGAAGTTTGGTGAGCTAGGCTGGTACCAAGCACCATCTATGGCGTATTGCATGCTCGCCGGCGGTGGGATCTGATTATTTTGCGATGCCTTTGCTTGCTCAAAATAGAGGTTTCTCACTTCGCCTAGTTCGCAACTGGTACCTTCGAAGTAAGCACATACTTTTATGTAATCCCTATCAAATTCTTGGATTTCAGTAACACCCACTGAGCCCATTTGGTCGATGCGTAACTTGCCATCAGCAATGGAGTAATCTGCCTGATCTCCCGTACCAAGCTGTACTTTGCGGCTAGTGGAGCCGTCTTCATTTGTCGTGGTATAAAACCAGTTGGAAAGTACCTGCTGATTTTCAATGAAATATAAGTAACGTTGGTTCATCCAATAATACTCAAATTTATCGAGCGTAGAGGCGGACTTTTTGTATTTTAAAATAGTTGAATTTTCATATGAATTACCAAAGGCAACCTCAAAGTGTTGACGTACATACCAAGTATCACCGTGTACGCTGATCACTTCATATCTTTGATGGTCATACACGCTGCACATATCGCTAGTGGCATTTTCAGGGCATTGACGCACAAAGCTGTAACTCATACCATATTGATAATTCATTATATTTAGTGACCTACCAGATACACTCCAAGTGTGTGAACCTTTTTGTAGAAATGAATACGAGATGCCGTTAATGTAATTGTCGAAAAAGTAGTCTTGAGCATAAGCTACGCCGTAGTAGGGCCTAATGCGGCCTAAAATGTCATTCTCAGCTAATGTCACCTCTTGCTCAGGCATCATCAAGCCAGAGCGCCGTCTGTACTTTTCTGTGTCGGTTTTTTCCGTGGTCGCCCAAAATTGGAATCCAGACTCAATATTTTTGATTAGCCAATACTTGAAAGTTTTTGCGGTAAGCTCATCCGTTGCTGTTAGGGTAATTGTCAATATATTATCCGTAATTGACCAAGTGAATGCTCGACTAGTATCTGCTGGCATTTGTGCACTGCCAGTACCATCTTGATTAAAGGTCACTTTACTGGCGAAGCTTCCATTATCAAGAATGTACATCATGTTGATATACCAGTTGCCGCTAAAGTTAGTTGCAACTGGTGTGATGGTCTGGTTTTTCCCTATCATTGAGAGATCCATAGCGCGACTTACATCGCTGTTTACCAAGACCTCGTTACCAGTACTATCAGTGGAATATTCATCGCCAATAAAGGTGATGCTGATGGCTTTTGCAACCGGGCTTTCATCATACACAGTGAACGAGGCGCTTTTGTATTTGTATTGGCAAGAGAAGTAGCTGCCATTGCTGTCTTTGCATGAGTAGGTTTTACTCATCACACCCGGCGCGAATGTGAGGGAAACAAGACCATTGTCATCTTGGCTCCATGTCATATCGCCACTGGAATAATCGGCGAATGTACCTGTATTGTCTTGGTTAAACGTGGCTTCAAAAAATAGCTCACTGAACGTTTTGGTAGAGCCAAGTAAGTAGTCGCCATTAAAGTCTGACTGGCTGTTATCAACTAAATCACCATCTTGTTTTATGTCATTTTTAGTGCTTTCAATTAGTGTTGGATTTTTATCATTTATGGTGTCTGTTAATTCGGTGACGGCGGTTGGCGAAGACACCAGCTCAAAAGTAGAGTTTACGCCTGAAGGTAGGCTAAATTGGTTGTCACCTTCTCCGTCTACCACAATTTTTATCAGTGCGGCGAGTGTGAGCTTTTCATCCGCATCAATCCCAACCAATACGTTATTGAGTGCTGATTCGGTTTCAGGCGTGCCGATTTCTCGGGTAATTAACGCATATTCAGAAGTGGTGACGTTGGTGATATTGACACCGAAATTTTCATCTTTATTTAAGACTCCATCTTCACCAGCTTGGCTTTCAATCGCCGAAAAACTCGGCAGTTGCGAGTAAAATTCGACGTCTGATTGTGTGCTACCGCCTTTGGCTCGGATCCTCACCAAATCATTTACCATAGACTCGTCAACATCGAGTTGATAGGTATAGGCACCAGTTGCATCTGCTGCGAGTTCAAAACTTTGATCTCCCACGTATACTGTCAGTGCCGCGTTGGGGATCGGTTCATCTGTAACAAGTCCAGTGATGGTTACGGACTTCACAATTCTAGCGACGCTTAGGTTGAAGTCCGCGCTTGCCGATGCGTTGTCATCATCGGTAACGGTAACACGCAACGTCATTGTGGAGTCTTCAGAAATATCAGGGGTTGTAAAAGTGACAGTATTGGTGGCAGCATTCGATAACGTTGTTGTTGGTCCAGCAACAATTTGCCATGCAAATGTGTTTACTGTGCCATCGCTGTCAGAGGCTTGGGCTGTGAGCGTAACTTCTTTTTTTTCTTGTACAGAACTTTCACCACTGATAGTGACTGTTGGTGCACTATTTTGCGGGGTACTTGGTGTAGAAGGTGTGGAAGGGGAGCTATCAGAACCACCCCCTCCGCATCCGGTGATCGATATACCTAACACCCAAGTGAGTATAAGGTGCATCCGTTTACGTGAATAAAACATGTTCTTGTTCCTCCGAAACACACGATACAAACTGTGCAGGTTTTCTGAATCAGTATTGGGTTCAATAAGCATAGTAAATGGGTGAAATTCGTACAGTTGAATTGCTAAAATGAGGAGAAAAAGTTGTCGGTGTTTCGCTAATTTACAAAAGTCAGGTGAGAAGTTGCAGACCCGACTTGGCTGTCAGGACGCTTTTTAATGAGCGTTGAATTGGAGGGGACCACAAAGCCGCCGAAACATACAATATCAAGTTGCGTATATTCTTAAAACTCAGTATGTTGGCTCTATTAAGTAGCTTGAGCTAGGTGTTCATTTTTAATAACAAGCAATAGGAATTCAAATGTTGTATTCATCTCCGTTATCTTCAGGCAGCAAAATTGCTGTCACCGCATTTTCGTCGGGTGTTGCTGCACCTTGTCACCCGAGGTTAAATATCGTCTTACAAGATCTGAAAAATCGTGGGTTTGAAGTACTGGAAGGCCAATGTTTGCGAGAAGATAAACTGCATGTCAGTGCACCACTTGAAGCGCGGGTAGCGGAGCTTATGGCATTTTTATGCGACGATAGTATCGACGCAATTATGGCGCCTTGGGGTGGAGAAATTGCGATGGATATATTACCCAGGTTAGATTGGCAACGATTGAAAACCGCTAAACCAAAATGGCTTATGGGCTTTTCAGATATCAGTACAGTTCTAACATCAATCAGTTGCAAACTAGGCTGGGCAACGTGCCACTGCACTAACTTAATGCAGTTGGGACTGAATCAAACTGACGAATTAACAGCTAAAGTATTCGAGCATTTGGCCACCCCCATTGGCGGTGAATTCAAGCAAGCGGCTGCGCAATTTTTTGAACGACGCCATGCAGACTATAGTAAGGATCCGACAGCTGCTTTTAATCTATCAGAACCAAGCCAGTGGAAAATATTAAATAATGCGTACCATGATGAAGTTGAATTTACAGGCCGTTTAATCGGTGGGTGCATAGACACGCATATGGTGCTGTATGGCTCTGATTATTTCTTGCCTCACAAAAATCTAATCAGTAGAGAAGATAAAGTTATATACTATTTTGAGAATGGGGAGCTAACCCCGACACAGTATTTTAGGGCATTTCAAAGTTTGAAACTCAAAGGTGCATTTGACAATGCCTCGGGTATTTTAGTCGGCCGAAATGCAGCACAAGTGACACGTGGAGAAGGGTACGACGATTTAATCGCTTTGCAGCAATCATTGGGCGAGCTTGAAATTCCTGTACTGTATGATGTTGATGTCAGCCACCAAGCGCCCAATCTCACTATGGTTAATGGCGCTTTGGCAAATGTTAAATTGAAAAATGGGTTGGGAGAAATTAGCCAAAAGTTGATTTAACCGCGCCTCAGGCACGGCAAGTCCTCGCCTCATTTCTCTACGTGTTTTTAAATGCAAGTTAGCTATTTTTGTGGTGAAAATAGCTAACCATCTTATGATATATCGCACTTCTAAAACTTAATTGTTTTCTTTTAGACACGGAAATTGACACATCGAGCAACTATATTGGTGAGCGCACTAATATACCGATGATTGAATAAATTGAAGGCTATCATCTGCTAGATTAGTGGGTTTGTCGCAATTTAAGCGTTTGTAAAACGCTTTCATAGTATCTTCTTTAAAAACAATTATCATTTGAGGTGCAAAAATGCGTTGTATTCCTGCGTTTATATCCGTTGTTGCTTTATCCGTTCTTGCGGCTTGGTCAACATCAACATGGAGCACGCCAGTAGAAGTTGCGGTTTTTCAAGCCAAGGATCTTCAGTATAAAAATAAACTGACTTTGAGCGGAACCGTTGAAGCGAAACAAAATGCCACACTTGCGAGTTTAGAGGCCGGCGTTGTCAACGAGTTGTTGGTGGAAGTAGGCGATGTAGTTAAACGCGGTCAAGCCCTTTTAAAACTAGATCCGACATTGGCAAAGTTGAGATTGGAGCAAAGTGAAGCGTCAGTTGAATCCGCTGATGTTGCGCTTTTAGAGTCTAAACGCCAACTTGATGAGGTTGAGTCTCTCTCCAAAAAGCAATTTGTAGCACCGACTTTACTTGCAGAGCGTCGTGCTGATGTCGCTGCATCAAAAGCAGCATTAGCAAAAGCAAAAGCGGCTTTAGCAATGGATAAGGAAACACTAAGAAGGCAAACTCTGTTTGCGCCTTTTGACGGTGTTGTGATGAAGCGTAATGTCGATTTAGGTGAATGGGTTACAACGCAGACGCATACTTTAACACTGGTTTCTGTAGGAGATTTACGACTCAAAGTCGCGGTACCTCAAGAATATATAAATGCTTTTTCAAACAATAATATAAATGAATTAGTTATTCAGCCAGATCACGATCAAAGCAAATTTATAGCGGCAAAAGTGCAAGCAATTGTGCCGGTTATTAATGAGCAAACTCGTAGTTTTGTTGTTCATGTTGAAGTACCTAAGCAAGAATCGTTTATTGCGGGTATGTCGGCGCAAGCGCAATTTGAATTGCCTAGTACAGGTACTCAAGCAGTATGGGTGCCAAAGTCGGCACTTAAGTATCATCCAGATGGCGCTTTGAGTGTCTTTGTTGCCAATGGAAACTCCGCTACTCGCCATACGGTTAGAGTACTAGAGCAGCGCGGTGAACAAGTACTTATTTCAGTTGTGTCAGGCGATAGCACTGTACTAAGCGGACCAATTATTATGACTGCTGTTCAACTGCTAAAAAATGGCAGTGAGATCACGGTGAGTAAGGACTAGCAGATATGATTGAAAGCGCCGTTAAACGCGGTACCTTAGTTGCCGTTATCTCTTTGATTATCTGTATTTTGGGGCTGGTGACAGCGTTAAAAATTCCAGTACAGATGATCCCCGACCTTGAAGTCAGAACCATAACGGTTCAAACAGGCTGGCCAGGTGCAACGCCACAAGATGTTGAAAAAGAAATCCTCGTTGAGCAAGAGCGATATCTACGCAGTTTGCCAAACCTCAAACGCATGGTGTCCTATTCTCAAATGGGATCTGCACGGATCCAACTGGAGTTTCCGTTTGGTGTTGATGTCAATGACGCCTTGATTCGTGTCAACAATGCCCTTAGCCAAGTTCCCAGCTATCCGGAAAACGTTGATCAACCAAGGTTGTATTCGAGCTCTTTTTCGTCCAATGCTTTTATGCATTTTGTGCTAAAGCCGCAAACTGGAAATCCGCTTGATTTAGATGTCGATATGCTCAGAGATTTTGCCGAAGATTTCGTAAGGCCACGAATGGAGAGTATACCCGGTGTGTCAGAGGTAGGTGTTGGTGGTGGTGCAGCTAGACAAGTACAGATTAATGTTGATCCTAGTCGCTTGGCCCAACGTGGGTTAAGTGTAACAGATTTAAGAAATGCCATCCGTTCGCGCAATCGCGATGCATCGGCAGGCGACATTGAAAGCGGCCCAAGTCGTTATTTATTACGTATGGTTGGACGTTTTGAGCAGCTGAATGAGCTTGATGATTTGATTATTTCTGAGCGCGATGGTGTGATCACCAAGCTCCGAGATGTTGCCGTTGTGTCGCTAGACCATTTTGAATTACGTGGTATTTCATACTCAGATGGTGAGCGTACTTTAAGGTTGTCAGTACGTCGTGAAAGTGGCTCAAATGTTATTGATATTAAGCAGCAAATGCTGCCAGTGATTGAGCAAATTAACCAAGAATTGTTAGCGCAAAATGGCTTAGAGCTGATCCTAATGAGTGACGATGTTCAATATGTTGAAAGCTCACTTAAAAATGTGTGGACTAATTTGGCATTAGGTGCGTTGCTCGCAACCTTGGTGATGTTTTTATTTTTACGCTCAGGGCGTGCCACATTGGTTGGCGTGATGGGCATACCAATTTGTACTGTTGCAGCCTTCCTAGGCTTAACGCTATTTGACCGTACCATTAATGTTATTTCGCTTGCCGGAGTGGCCTTTGCAATTGGTATGACCGTCGACAATACCATCGTAGTACTTGAAGCCATAGTGCAAGCAAACAGGCGCGGCACGAGTAAATTGCACGCTGCAATTAAAGGTGTAAAAGAAGTTTGGCCTGCGGTTTTGGCTTCGACTGCGACAACAGTGTTAGTATTTGCGCCAATCTTATTTGTTCAACAAGAAGCTGGTCAGCTCTACTCCGACATTGCGATTGCCGTATCGTCTGCAATTATTGCCTCTATGCTGGTGGCTATTTTTATTGTACCGACAACATTGGCAAATTTACCTAATCGTAAAGATGAGATGAAAACTGTCACACTTTCAAAGCGTTGGCTTGCACTGGTGTCGTTTTGCGTGGCATCAAAAGCCAGAGCAACAGCCATCACTGCAAGTTTTGTGGTTGTGACACTTGGTGCTGCATATGCCTTAATGCCCGCTGCTGAATATTTACCTGAAGGTGAAGAACCTAAAGCGTTTTCAATGATGATTGCACCGCCAAGTTATAACCTGTCAGAAATGAAAGAGATAGGTGATGAGCTGCGTGTTTATTTTAATGGCCATATTAATGCATCGAGTGACGCATTTGATAAAGGCGAGACGGACATGCCGCCACTGGCTTACTACTCGATGTCAGTATCTATTGGCCGTATTTGGTTTTTAAGTGCTCCGACGGACCCAAATAATATCCAGGCTATGATGGATGCAATCACGGCTAAGTTCAGAAGTTATGAAAATATGCGTGCTTTCTCTGCTAGGGGGTCAATTATTTCAAGTAATGATGGTGGCACACGTGCAGTAGCGGTTGATATTGCTGGGAGCAATTTAACGGACTTGTACCGCGCAGCTGAAGCAGTATACGAGCAAGCTCAAGTAACATTTGAAAACCCACAAATTAACTCAGACCCTCGGGCACTGAGCCTAGATCAACCGCTTATTGAGATTAAACCCAAATGGCAAAGGCTTGCTGAGCTTGGGATCAGTCCAAATGAATTTGGTTATACAATTTCGTCATTGAGTGACGGTGCGTATGTTGATGAGTTTATTTTGAACGATGACAAAATAGATATGTTTATTTTCAGTCATCAAAAGGAAAAGCAAACCATTGAGCAACTGGCCACTTCACCCATTGTTACGCCATCTGGGGATGTGTTGCCACTGAGCGCATTGGCTGATTTAGTGGAAAGTAAAAACAGTGATAGCTTGCGCCGTGTAGATGGCAAGCGAACGGTGACTGTATATATCATTCCACCTCGAGATGTGGCATTGGAAACCGCCGAAGAGATTGTGCGTACCGAGTTACTACCAACTCTTTGGCAACAAGGGAAAATTGCGCAAGGTACTAAAGTTTCTATCAGTGGTGCGGCCGACCAATTGGAAGCGACACAAGCCTCGTTATCGAGCAACTTTATTGTGGCCTTAGTACTGAGTTATTTGTTATTAGTGGCGATATTTACGCATTGGAGTTACCCATTGTTTATTCTAGCCACTGTGCCATTAGGTATGGCAGGGGGCTTACTGGGGTTGATTTCCGTAAATGGCGTTAATGTGTTGCTGGCAAATTTTGGAATGACACCATTCCACCAACCCTTTGATATGATCACCATGTTGGGCTTCCTTATTTTATTGGGGACTGTGGTAAATAACCCTATTTTGATAGTAGATCAAACTCGAAAGTTGATTGTAGATCAGGGGATGGAAGTTGTTGCAGCAGTCAAACAGGCGGTTGCAACGCGACTTAAACCGATATTAATGTCGACTGCGACCACATTATTTGGTCTTGCACCTTTGGTGTTTATACCAGGAGATGGCACTGAGTTATACCGGGGTGTTGGTATTATCGTATTGTGCGGCATAGTGTTCTCGATGTTGCTTAGCCTGACGTTTTTACCGGCGCTGCTGGTCAGTGTGCTGAGTAACAAGCGGGTGCGATAAACACTAAAAAAGGAGCTTCGGCTCCTTTTTTATGAGCAATTGAAAACTAAGATAGTTCAGTTACCTGAGTATGCCTCTTAAACGCCAGTGCTATGGATATAGAGTCGCGATAGCACTTTATAAACTTCACAGCGCAGCGTGAAGCTGCCTCCTTATAAAGAAGCTTAAACAATAGCAAGCCGGTTTTTGAGTCTTGATAGGGTATCTCGACACTGTGCTTTATTGTTTTGGTGTTTAATTAGACCAAGTTATCTCTAGTACTTTACTAACTACACATTTTTTCCCGTAAATCTAAGCGTCTCTTATGGCGTGGCAAACAAGGCGTTTGGAAAATAATGGATACATTAGTGGCGAGGCTTTATTGGCTCTGTTTCTTTTAGTCAATTTCGTACCTTGCCCTAATTACAAAACGCCACTTGTACCCCCAATATTGTTGTACTTTTCATGGTTTTTAGTGATTAATTTTGGCGATTAAAAAGTTTTAATTGAGTATGGTCGTCGTATGTCTTTCTATTTACAAAATTTTATCTGTTTGTTTTTAAAGCTTATAATTTTTGTCTTCCGATGTTTTTTTACAAAAACGTATTAATCGGCCCATTTGGGCGCACTTACGTGATGGCCAGTGCAAAATTGCACTCAGTTCCAACGTTATGAGGGCAAACACAATGGAAAATACGTCTTTAAATATATCAAGCAACGCGTCGCAATCTCCGACTGTACAGGGCAGTAAAGCAAGCTCAAAACGGGCTAATCAATGGCTGAAATACTCAACGACTTTTTGGTTTCTTGCTGTGTTAGCGGGTCAGTGGTTTTTCTTTTACTACATTATCGCGTTTTACGGGTTTTCAGTTATCAACAACAATATGGAGATATGGAACGTGTGGGAAGTGTTTGGTAAAACACCATACAAAGCGGGTGACTTTGCTGGCAACGCAGCTTTTGCAGCACATGCTATTGGAGCCGGGGTTGTGGCGTTTGGTGGGGCATTGCAATTGATGCCGCAAATGCGTCGTTACTTTCCAAAATTTCACAAAATAAATGGTTATCTATATTTGTTAACCGTGTTTGCTTTGTCTATATCAGGATTCTATTTGGTATGGATCAGAGATCAGCACCCAATCACTCTTGACGGCATTGGGACCAGTATCAATGGTATATTGATTCTTACTTTTACTTATTTTTGCGCCAAAACAGCGATTAAAAAAGATATTCGAAATCACAAGAAATGGGCAATTCGTTTATTTTTGGTGTCAAATGCGCAGTGGATTTTAAGGATCGGTGTCTTTAGCTACTTAATCACTGGTACAACTATGGGCCTTGCCCCGGCGTTTGGCGACCCGTTTTTCCCTATGTGGACTTTTGGTTGCTTTGTGGTCCCGTTAGCAATGGCTGAATTGTATTTCTTTGCCAGTGAGACGCAAAATCAAAAGGTAAAATGGTTGGCTGCGGGTTGTTTATGTGTGCTGACACTATTGATGTTGGTTGGGATCGTGGGCTTTACACCTTTCTTATTAAAAGTAATGTCAGGTGATGCGATCTCTATATAGAGGTAATCATCAATCGTACTTGATGTTACCATAACTAAGTTTAGGCAAGCGTAGGCTTGCCTTATGCGTATTTTTCGGTTTGTCTGTTTGATTAATTGTTGATGTCGTCGACTTTTTTAACCGCTTCTAGATAACGACTTTCAATGAATTTATTTTCCTTAGTCAGGTGTTTAATTTTTTGTTTGGCTTGTTGTAGTTCAGCTTCAATGGCCTTGGCGTCAACCCCGTCGCTTTGCTCTGGTAAATCGACAGAAAGTTGGTCAATAAGCTGATTCTGTTCGGCAATTTGGCGTTCATACTGTTGCACTAACGCTTGGATCTCTAGTTCATTTGGCGATTCTCCACTGACTTGAGCCGATTTCATATCCGTTTTCAATTGAGCGATTTCTTTATGTAAGTTGCTGTTCTCTTCCTTCAAGCTACCCACAGACTGGAATTGATCTTCCAATTTTGTTTTGGCGTATTTTAGTTTTTTACCACTGATGGTTAAGTCACCTTTAAGGCGCTTGATCAGTTTGTGAGAGCGTGAGAGTTTTTTATTGAGTTCATTGATAGAAGCTTGCTCTTCTTTGGTTATATGATCGGCGGTAGAGGCGCGAATTTGTGCAAGCTGTTGCTCTAGATTTGCTTGTACGTGTAAAAGCTCAGAGATGGTTTGTTCATGTTGTTGATTGAACTGCGTGGCGCGCTCCACAGAATCTTTGCACAGTGCGACCACCTCTTCAGATCCGGCGTTATTTGAGCTAGCGTTCATAAATACCGCTGCGAATTGTCTAAACTCTCTTAAAATCAACAACAAAATATAAAACCAAGCCGCTAAAATTAGCAGACCAAAATTTAAGGCTATATATTGGTAAACTTCTATCGGCAGCATGGCAGCTATTCATCGCTTCATTGATTATCAATAAGATAAGTTTAGTTTTACTGGGAAATTCTGCCTATACTGAATAGGAAATTTTAAGTTTGAGGTGAATGTGAAAGTTCTGATAGTTGATGATAGCCATGCGACATGCGAAATTATCAGGCGCGCACTTCAGCAGTTTACGTATCGGAAATTATTTATTTCTTGCGAAAATAGTGTTGATGATGCACTTGAACGCATAGAGTTGTGGCAACCTCATATTATTTTAACTGATTGGCATATGCCAGATAAGTCAGGTATTGAGTTACTTAAGGTGGTTAGCGCAACGTATCCTGAATTGCCTGTGGGTATGATCTCAACGGTTGATGACGAAGAGCAAATTAATTATGCCAAGTCGATGGGCTGTGCATTTTTCTTATCTAAGCCTTTTGCTGATAGTGAGCTGCGGAAAATTTTGCTGCCAATAGTCCAGGAACTTGAAGTTCGAGAGTTAATGGTAGAGCAAGAGACCCCGCTGCGAGAGGGGCTTGCTTTACCTAAAACGGATTTCTTGGAGCGATTGATGCAAAAAAATATCAATGCATCATTGACACTGAAACCCATACGTTCTCAGTCTTTGGATGAAAGTAAATTACCTTGTGTTATGGTTGTATATGCAGAGCGAGGTAGCCAGAAAGTGCGTGTGATCTGCGTGCTTGATGTATATGCCACGTGCGTTTTGGCCAGTAGTGTTGAAGTGATCCCAGAAGAGGAAGCGCAAAAAGCGATTCATATGAATCAAATAAACGAGTCAATTATGAATGCCTGCAAAGAGGCGTTAGCAAAAACTGCCTACGCATTTTTAGATAATCAAAGCAAAATGAGTTTGTTTGTGAGGAGTTGTAAGTGTGTCAATAGCCTTCATCCAAAACTTGAAATGCTCTACAACTACCCACTTGATAGCCGTATTGACCTATGTTGTGAAAGAGAGGGAATGGCACAAGGTAAAATGTTGATTGTGGGTGTCTGACTTCAATTGTGATTTTAAACAACCGACCTAGCATTTATTCGATAGGACTCGATTGTTTGGCTTTTTTTCGGTATTTAGCAGGGGTTGTATCTGAAAACTTTTTAAATGCGATATAAAATGTTGACTGATTATTATAGCCACACAATTCAGATATTTGTTTTAAACTCATGCTCGTGTCTTTACGTAAAAGTTGTTTTGCCAGTGTTATTCGATACTGATTAATATAGGATGTAAATGAAACGCCCAAGTTATCATTTAAAACTTGCGAAAGGTGCGGCACAGAAACCTTTAGTCTATTTGCGACTTGAGACAAACTAAGGTTTGGGCATTTATACAATTCGTCTTCTTCCATCATTTTTTCTAGCCGCGATAATATAGGGGCTGCCAAATCATGTGGTATTTTTTTACTGGCGTATTTTTCTTTTGTTGTGTTGAGTCTTCTTGCCATCAAAACTTCAAGGCTGAGGTAAGTAGAGAGTAAAAAGCATACGATGGCTACATAAATGGATGTGTAAGTGCTAAAAATATACGCTAGCCAAAGTGCAGTAGTGCAGCACAAAACAACGATTGCAACTCGACCATTTTGATCTGCCGTGATATCTAAAGATTTATTTATAACTACAGGAGTAATAGCCAGTAGAGAAGCAAATAAATAGCCAAACCAGATATACCCAATAACAGTGGAAATGTGTGCACTCCATAACAAGGTGTAATAGTCATACGGCCAAGTGATGCCAATAATAAGAGCAAGGCTAGTTGGGGGAAGTAGATGAATTTTCCAGTTAATATTTTTTGACGTTTTTAGCTTGAAAGTTTGCTTTATGTACGCAAACAATAAGGGAGCTGCTAAAAAATAGCTCGTTAAGCCCAGTTGCAAGAATGTATTGCTTTGCTCTAGATAAAAGAATAAAGGTTGGCTCATCCGAATACAAACCATGAGGGACACACCGACCAATAATTTATTAACTAGATTAAGGGGTTTTAACCTGAATAAGTAAATGCTTAAAGCCAACGAGTTGACTGCGCCGATGGCACTCAAGAAGAACAAAAAAGTGGTGGCATCTAAAACCATGAAACTCTCTACTACATATTTGTTTTTATTTTATGACTGGGAGTAGCTGGTTTCAATTGCAAAACTTGCATAAGAAAAGGGGTTGATTTTAATAATTTATTTGTTCAATTTTCTGTTTAATATCAGTTTATCCCAGTAAATAATCAGCAATAAATAAAAGAGTTTGAGTGGTAAATACTTATGAATAATAGAGATACGGCGCGATATGGGTATTATTACCGCGGCGTATCGCTATTAGTAATGAGAGTTATTGAGTCACTTTCCTTGCTCTAAATTGACGACCTTTCATTTTTCCTTCTGAAATAATCTTCAAGGCTTTATTGGCGAGTTTACGCTCAATGGCGACATACGAGGTGATTGCTGTTACCTTAATTTTACCGATTTGAGAGCCTTGTATTGATTTGTCCGCTGTCAAAGCTCCTAAGATATCTCCAGGTCGTAATTTGGCTTTTTTTCCACCGTCAATCTGTAATGTAACCATCGGAGCTCGTGCAATTTGATTACCAAACACATCGTCATTGGGTAGGTTAATCGGATCAATGGTTTGCGCTAAGTAGTCTTCCAATGCGTTGACTTTGTGAGACTCTTTGTAACTCATTATAGAGCATGCCACACCTGAATTCCCTGCGCGTCCAGTACGACCGACTCGGTGAACATGCACTTCTGGATCGTGTGCAATATGATAGTTAAGCACCATGTCGACATGATCAACGTCAATTCCGCGGGCTGCGACATCTGTGGCAACCAAGATCGTCAGGCTTTTGTTTGCAAATCGTACTAGGGTACGGTCTCGGTCTTTTTGCTCAAGGTCACCGTGAAGAGCGGCACTATCAAACCCTATTTGTTTGAGGTTATCGCAAACAGATTGGCATTCGGCCTTAGTATTACAAAAAATGACAGCAGAACTTGGTTGAAATTGCAGTAGTAACTTTTGCGCAGCAACCAGTCGTGCATCATTATCTTGTACTTCGTAAAAGTATTGCTCAATTGAACTGTGATCATGGGTTGCTTCAACAGTGACCTTTTCAGCGTTTTGCATAATATGCTTTGCTAGCTGCTCTATTCTAGGTGGGTAGGTCGCACTAAATAGCAAGTTTTGTCGTTTTGTAGGGCAGTGCTCTAGGATACATTTAATGGCATCTTCGAAGCCCATTTCGAGCATTCTATCAGCTTCATCCAAGACGAAAGTATTTACCTCTTCTAGAGATAGCCTGCCTTTTCGTAAATGTTCTTCAATTCTACCTGGAGTGCCAACAACGATATGAGCGCCATGTTCCAATGAACCTATTTGAGGACCCATGGGTGCACCACCGCATAAGGCGAGTACTTTAATGTTATGGATAGCTCTGGCGAGTTTACGAATTTCGACAGCAACTTGGTCTGCCAGTTCTCGAGTAGGACAAACAACGAGCGCTTGTACACGAAAACGTTTTACGTTGAGGTTATGCAGCAAGCCAAGCGAAAACGCAGCTGTTTTCCCCGAGCCTGTCTTTCCTTGTCCGATAAGATCTTTGCCTGCCAAGATCTTAGGCAGTGTTTGAGCTTGAATTTCCGTCATGGCTGTATAGCCAAGAGAGGTTAGGTTATCTAATAGGGCGTTTGAAAGTGACAAACTAGAAAAAAGAGGCTGAGACAAAACAAGTATCATCTATTTTGAAATAAAGGCGGATTATACCACGCACTATGTGCCGATAGAATCTTTACATGGTGGCGTTTGTTTTTCAGTCAAGGTGAAACAGTGGGGTTTGCGATAAGAGAAACCCCACTTGCCTTAGCCTGTTTGTGTTTAGTAAAAAATTTGCAGCTGTATGAGTGATGTTTACCCAATAACTTTTTTGAACTTCAATAGCCAAACGCCAAACAATATCTCAAAAATGACCGCAAAAGTGATGCCTGTGCCAGCGAAGATATATTTTTCTTTGAATGGCAGCACTTGGTTGGTGATTAAATAGTCTCCGCTAACAAAAGTGATGGCTGCGAAAGCAATAAGTAGACAAATGATAATAGGGTAATCAATATACGGATTGATATTGAATTTTACATAATTTCCACATTTACCACATGTAATCATTGTGGGTAAACCAGCCTTAAATACATCGATGAAACCAATGTTACTGCCACATTTTTTGCAAGTGTTCGTTGAATGCTCATCTGAGCGAGTTGTTCTGGGCGCTGCTGGCAAATCTATATTCTTTAAAAAATGTGCTCTCAAATTACCATAGTTTGATTGGCACTCTCCAGATATTGGCTCGATTATTTCTGCTGCTTCAATAAGATATAAGCCATTGTCGATACAATAATTCAGCGCTCTCAATAAAGAGTCTAAACCGTCTTCATCAATTAGCTCTGCAATATTGCTCTGATTTTCCAGCAGCCACCCTTTAAATGCGCCGACATTTTGTAGTACCCCACTTGCACTGTAATTACCTGACATAAGCATCGATGTATCGGCATCGAATTTCGCTAGCGGAGAGTCTTCGAGAGAAGAAAAGCTTTGGAAAAGTGTGTGTATAGAAGGTATTTCCTCGGCCAAGAAGCAAATCGCTGAATTTCGAGCATACCAATATGGATGCAGAAAACCTGCGACACTGGCAATAGCAAATGAGAAATAAGCCGCAAAGTTTTCAGCCGTTATTGGTTCACCGGAGGGAGTCGATTCATCCATATACCAAGGAATAATGAACTCATTAAAGAGTTCAAGAAACTGCTCTTGAACTTTGCTATCTGAACTCACTTCTGTCGCTCTAGATTGCAGCAACCCAGGGTGTTCAAGAATATCAAAAACATACCTCTGTATTTCTTTTTTCGAAATGCAATGAAAAGTTACATCGTAGGACACTAGTATTGCTCCAAACTCCAAGTGACATTATTTACGCAGTGGTATGACGCAAATTTTTATACGCAACATGATAGCAAGAAAGTACTAAAAGTCCTTATTTACGCAATATTTAATTTGCGCTATGAGTGCCATTTTTTAATTGGGGAAGAAAACTTATTATCTGGAGTTTTAGGCAGGTGTATTGGCATGAGTTGGAACTGAGGTCGTTTTATACTTAGCTTAAATTATTCATGGCGCGATTTTACTGCGCCACTTGCATCTATTTAGCAAACGGCGCGGCGTAGCTTTAGGCTAAGGCTTGGTCAACACCTTTAGGGTTGGGGCCGTAATCGTTGCTATCTTGATCGCCTTCTTGAATCGCAAAAATAATTAGCACAATGGCACCTATCAGTGGTAATAGAGTTATCAGAATCCACCATCCCGAGCGACCTGTGTCATGTAAACGACGAATGGAGACTGCTATACTAGGTACAAGTACTGCTAGAGCATAAATAATACTTAAAAATGATGTGCCGAGCACGCCATCTAAAAAGCCAAATACGATAGAAAAAATAAAGTTGAATAAAAAGAACATCCAATACTCTTTTCTTCTCGCTCGTCCATTAAATACCACGTAATTCTTCAACACGGATATATACCATTCCATTTTTGGTTCCTTAATTATATTTTATTTGTATTTAAGAGAGTGAAATGTGGCATATCCAATCACATTTCATTGAATGCAGCAGTTTTTTCTGGGCTTACAATTCAAGCTCTCTCAGGTAGAGAAAGTAAATCAAATAATTAATTGTAACAAGAGGTAACAATAAATAGTTATTACTATATGAAATTATTTATTTTAATTTGGCGGTTATAGAAATGTTTTACTAGGTGCTTTGATATTGCCAGCTCAATGTATTGACTGTTCATTTTCAAAGTGTGGACGATATCTTTGTGTTAAAAAAGGCCACGGTTATTTCACAGGCATTTCACATGTCCTGACGCAAAATCCACTTATCAAAATTACAACGAATGTATTTAAGGAGTGGACATGGGTGTTAAGTTAGACGTACGTCAATTAGATCACACCATTAAGTTGGTAAACGGTGAGCCATTACACTTGCTAAAAGCGGTTTCAATGTCTGTAGAAGCAGGAGAGCAGATTGCTATTGTGGGAGCTTCTGGCTCAGGGAAGTCAACATTGCTCTCTTTACTGGCAGGGCTTGAGACGCTGCAAACTGGGGAGATCAGCTATCAAGAAAGAAATCAGGATGTGGCTGAAATTAATAGCGTTTCGGGCTTTGTGTTTCAGCACTTTCACTTATTACCAGAGTTGAATGCACTGCAAAATGTGGCGTTGCCCTTATTATTACGCGGTGAAAAAAGTGCACAGCAACAAGCTCTTGAGAAATTGAAGCTCGTACAAATGGAAGCGCAAGCACATCAGCCGGTTACCAAGCTCAGTGGCGGAGAGCAACAGCGCGTGGCGATAGCGCGTGCACTTTGCAGCGAGCCTCAAATTATTTTTGCAGATGAGCCGACCGGCAACTTAGATAAAAACACGGCTGAGCAGGTTTTTTCACATATGCAAAATGGAGCAAGGTCGACAGGCACCACCATGGTCGTGGTTACTCATGATCTGAATTTGGCAGCAAAGTTAGACAAAATCTATCATCTTGAAAGTGGAGATTTAAAGCTATGATTGACGCGCATATCATAGATGCTGAGCGCGAGTCCAAACTTAGCCTGAGTCGCTCTAGCATAATGCTTATCAAAATATTTCTTTTGCAGGTTCGTCAAGGCAAGCACCTTGTTACTTTATTGAGTTTGGCTTTGCTCTTTTTATATCTAAGTCTGACAAGTTTGCTTGGACAAGGTGTAGACAAATATCTTAATCACAATCTGCAAACCATGTTGGGTGCAGATACTCAGCTCTCAGTAACTCGTGATTGGCACGATTCTGAAACGCAATGGGTGACTAATCATGCTAGCTCAAAGACATTTATACAAAGTTACCAAGTGACACTAAGCCAAGGCGGTGCTTATAGTCATGCGAAATTAAAAGCGGTCGATAGTGCTTACCCATTAACTGGACAAGTGACTATCTCAACCAATGAGCAACTTACTACGTCACAGATATCTAAAGGGCCGGAGCTCGGGGAGATCTGGCTAGAACCGCATTTAGCGCGAGCGCTTGATGTACGCATTGGCGATGAGATCCGTTTAGGAAGTGAAACCTTGATTGTGAGCGCACTTTTACTGAATGAGCCTGATAGGATCATTCAAGGTTATAGTAGCGACAGGCGAGCATTGGTGTCCGAGCGGAGCTTGGTCGCACTCAACATGCAGCCAGAAGAGCGTCAGGTTTTGGTCAATCACGATAGCGATTTTAAATCAACTCATCTCAAACAACTGCAGACAAGTAGCGCCGACTTAAAGGTTACCAGCAAGCTGCTGAATAACTATCCAATGGCACATGCGTGGCAAAGAGTACAAAACTTCATGGGTCTTATTAGCTTTGTCATCGTGCTGCTGACATGTTTGTGTCTGTGGTTGAGCCAAAGAAGTCATATAGAGCCAATACAAGGCGTGTTAGCGGTTATGTTGGCCAATGGCGTGAAACGCCAGCACGTACCTCTGTTAGTGATGGTCTTAATGATCGGCATTTTGTTGCTCAGTTTTGTACCAGCCCTATTGGTCGCAATGATTGGTGCAACTTTTATTGAGCAGTTAATCCAACAGAATGTATTTGAGACTTTTGAGCTGATGTGGGGAGTGACTGGAATAGGTCATGCGCTGCTAATGAGTGTATTACTCTACTGCCTGCTGACAATTCCCAATTGGATTAAATTACTTAAAAGCACTGTGCGGGACCTATTGGAAAAACGAGAAGATGGTGCTGTTGCTTTTGTTGTTAGCGGCTTGTGTCCTTTGCTATCACTGTTGGCTGTTGTTTTGCTCAATACCGACAATTGGATTTTGACTGGCTTGTTATTGGCTGGGCTTGGGGTCTGCTTAGTGTTGTTACTCACCCTAACTTGGGGAATACTGAGTCTTGCAAATCGCTGCCTGGTTGGTAGGGGTGGCGTGTTTGCATTTGTATTGCTTTTGATGAAACAGCGGATGAGTGTAAAAATCATCCAAATTCTGGCTCTGGGACTCAGCGCAACACTCTTACTATTGTGTCTGAGGGTCGGTCAAGATGTAAATCGGGTGCTAGATCGAGCGCTGTTTGAAGATCAAGGTAATGTATTTGTCACACAAGCTAATTTCACTCAAAAACAAGCAATTTCTCAATTCTCTATACAACATGGTGGTGAAGTTAAGCAATTTAAAGCATTTCAAAGTGCGAGAGTAACCCATGTGAATGACGTATTGCTGGCACAAATAGATGCGCCATCAAGTGACTCTAAAACGCGTCTCGAGCGTGATATCAATTTACATTGGCAAGTAAGTCAGCCTGACAATATCAATGTTGTCAGTGGGGAGTGGCAACCATCGAATGAACAAGGTTTACCGTCAATTTCAATGGAGCAAGAGGTATTCGATGAGTTAAATCTTGCGTTAGGAGATGTGTTGACCTTGCAAGTGGGCACACAAAGCCAAAAGTTTAATATAGCATCAGTGCATCACTACCGCTCTGGCTCCGACATGATCACATTTTGGTTTGTGGTTCATCAGGATGCTGTGCCGGTTGCGAGTGAGCCGACTCTATATATGGGCAGTGTAGATTTACCTCAATCAGGTTTAGATAGCTTAGGTAAGATCTGGCAAGCGCATCCTAGTATTCGTATGTTGCGGGTCGAAGAATTGATTTCAAGAGTACGTAATACTGTTCAGACATTTATGTACTTGACGCTAGCATACGGAATATTCATCGCAATAATGAGCAACTTGCTTGTGGTTGCTTCCATACAGACACATTTGCAGCGCGACAAACTGAAAAACGGCTTACTGTTAAGTTTTGGCCTGACAGAAAAGCAGGGGCGAAACATGCTGATCACGGAGTGGGCAATATTAACCGTGATACCTGTAGCATGTGCATTGGCTTCAGTTTATCTGTTCATTGGTCAAATTTATCAGCAGGGTTTCGGCCTCGCATATCGACCTAACGACTTTATGTTATTCCTTGAGTCAGTTGCGATAGTGATGACAATTGCTTTGGGTGGAATATGTCTTAGCCGAAAGCAGCTCAAGCAAAGCGTTGTTACCCTGTTAGAGCAGCGCGGTTAAATACAAATTTTGCAATGTAGCAAGCACGCTACATTGCAAATCTTCTTTTCTCCCTCAAAATTAGCCACTGCCTCGCCAACCCAGCTTAAGAGCAAGTCTATGCTCGCTTCTTTAAACATGCTTTGTTTACTCATCAACTAGTCATTTATCCGCAAATCATCGAGTGACCTGCTCCATTGAATTGAAATCTTACAGTTATTATTTTGTTGCAAAAATTTTATTATTTTAATGTGTTGGCATATTGAGGTGTTCATTCCTTAATCGGCAATGGACAGAAATTAACAAGGAAAAAACGTAGTGATTAATTATGAAAGCTAAAAATGTGTTAAAGCAACTCTATGCATCAGGCATTGAGTTGATTCTTGAAAACGAGCGACTTGTCACTAAGTCAAACACTCCTCCCACCGACAAACAAGCTACATTGATAAATCAATATGAACAGCGGCTAATCGATTACATTAAGTTGCAAGATACTCATTGGCGAACGCGGTTGTCTGGGTATGAACCTATGATTCTGCATAGCATGTGCTTGCCTTGTGAGCAGCGAGGAGTGTTTACTCAATACTGGCAATATAGTGAGTTAAAACAGCCGAAAGTCAGCACAAAACAAGCACAGTTCCTATTACAAAGCCGGGTTCTTTACGCGTTAAATCAGGCACTTTCAACATATTCAGGCCAAGCTGATAACCTAGTTAAAGTGTTTTTACCAGAGGAC
Source organism: Pseudoalteromonas luteoviolacea (assembly GCF_018100925.1). Lineage (GTDB taxonomy): Bacteria > Pseudomonadota > Gammaproteobacteria > Enterobacterales > Alteromonadaceae > Pseudoalteromonas > Pseudoalteromonas obscura. Next base: position 48,904 of record NZ_JAGJEH010000001.1, read on the forward strand.
TCAGCCGATGGCTTTCAAGTATGTCCTGTCCGAAGTACCGCACAGGGAAAGTCATTAACGCTTGAGCAATTTACCAAATTATATCGTCAAGATATTGAAGTTGGATACTTAGATACAAGCGCTTTGAATTCCTACAATCTAGAATCTGAATGTGAGGTGGTATGGCAGGGTTTGCAGGAAGCGGAAAATCACTCACCGAGCCTCACAGAAAAACAAAAAATAGGTATTGATATTCGGCTTTTAGATCGAAAAGTTGTTTTCACGTGGCGCTGGAATGGCCAGCTAATAAGTGAACGGTCCGTTAAAGTTATCTCAGAAATCTTTGCGTCTTATCTAGTGGGAACGCCTGCCAGCATCCCGGAATTTTCAGCAATAAAAAACAGCTATCAAGAAGATAAAAGTGCTTTGCAGTTATTTGCTCAGGTTTCCTCGCTTTATTCCGATAAAGTGGCTGTGCGCTGCCAAGAGCGGCAGCTAACATATCGGGAGCTAAAGCAGCAGGCAGAAAGTATTGCGGCTTCATTGCAATCAGCTGGAATGCTCGCTGGGGACCGTATTGTAGTGATCCTGCCCCGCAATATAGACCTTTTACTGGCAATAGTGGGGATATTATTTACGGGGGCTGTGTATATCCCTGTTTCTCCAAAAGAGTCTGAAGAAAGAGTAAACACTGTTGTTGAACAAAGTGGCGCCAAGGCAGTGATCTGTCTTGATTTCAAATCGACATTGGTTTGTCGGCAGTTTACCTTAGAGCAATTGCGTTCGCGTTCGGATAAAGCTTATCAAGGTGCAGAGGTAGCTGCTGACAGCCCTTTTTATATCAACTTTTCTTCGGGCTCGACGGGAAAGCCTAAAGGGATCGTGTGTTCACATCAAGGGATCACGAGGTTAGTCATTAATCCAAACTTTACTGTGCTCGATGAGAACACCAATATGCTGTGTATTGCCAACCAAAGTTTTGATGCGTTTGCGTTTGAAATATGGGGGGCTCTGCTAAACGGTGGTTGTCTTTATATGCTGGAAGAGGCGTGTGTAACACCTGAAAATCTAGGCACATTGTTTAGCACGCAGGTTAATACCTGCTTTTTAACGGCCGCATTATTTCATACCCTAGTCGACATTGACCCTTGTCTGTTTTCTGGATTAAAGCAATTACTGGTCGGGGGGGACGTAGTATTACCCTCAAAGGTAAAACTGGTGTACCAAAACAATTCAGATATACAGATTGTAAATGCCTATGGCCCTACAGAAAATACCGTATTTACAAGCACCTTTTTAATTCCAAAAACTTGGTCGAGCAACCAGCCATTGCCCATTGGACTACCGATTAATGGCACTGCGGTAGCCATCGTGTCTGACAAAGGGGCGTATTTACCACATGGTTGTGTAGGTGAGATCGTTACAGCAGGTTCTGGACTGGCTTTAGGATACTTGAACAAATCACAAGAGTCGGGGCGGTTTGTCTCGATGGACTGTGGAGACAAGCCACTGCGGGTGTATAAAACTGGCGATTTGGGCTTTATTGATAGCCAAGGGGATATACGGTTTATTGGCCGACGAGATGCGCAAGTGAAAATTAACGGGTATCGAGTAGAGTTGCAGGCGATAGACCAAACGCTAGAGGCACTTCCAGAAATAAAGCAAGCACATACACTTGCCATTGCGGCTGCAAATGGACATAAGCTGGTAAGTTTTATTCAGCTTAATGAGCCTCACCATCAAAACGACGCAAATTGTGAGAGTGTGCTGGTGCATTACCTTGAAGCAGAGCTACCTGCGCATATGGTACCGAGCAGTCTTTGTTTTATAACTCACATTCCACTGACCTTAAATGGTAAATTGGATAAACAGTCTCTCATTGAGCTGTTTACCCAACAAAGCCAATCACAATACGTGGCACCAACCACGCCTTTGCAAATTGAGCTGTGCAAGTTATTTGCGCAAGTATTACATGTCAAACGCCTCGGTATCGCGGACGATCTGATTCAACTGGGGGGAAACTCGTTGATGTTTCTTCGCATTTTGGCAATTTGCAGAGAAACGTTGCAACTGGAGATCACCCTAAATGAGCTATTACTCAACCCAAATATTGCAGCGATCTCGCACTTGGCACGTCGTAAAAATACGCCTTCTATCACAAAAGCAAGTGAGCAACAGCTGTCATTTGCCGAGGAGCGTTTGCTTTTTATTCAAGGAATAAAGGAAGCCGAATGTGCTTACAATGCGCCTTTTTTGTTTGAACTAAGCCCCGAGTTTGATTGTGATAAATTCCTGTCTGCGTTTGAGCAAGTCGCTGCGCGACACACTATTTTAAAAACCCAATATCGTTGGAATGACGCGCGGCAAGTATACCCGAAAATATCAGAATCTAAGTATGCGTTGCACCATGAAAAAGTGGATTCAGAACAAGCGCTGCAAATGCGTCTCAAGTATTTTGCCAATGAACCTTTTGACTTGAGCGAGGAATTACCTGTTAAGTTCGTGCTATTGGAAAAAACTGACAGCCGACAATTACTGCTCAATATTCACCATGTTGTGATTGACGGCTGGTCGTTGAACATTCTGTTCAATGAGTTGACATATTTTTATGCGGGTAAAGGGGAGGTATTACCACTTAAGATCAGCTATAGAGATTATGCCAGTTGGCAACGTGAAGAGCTTAAAGGAACGACAAAAGCGGATTTAACCGCTTTTTGGCAAAGGTATTTGGCTGGAAATGATACCTTGTTATTGCCCTATGATGCACCAAGAGGGAAAAGCTTTGATTACAAAGGTAAGAGTCAATACATCAAGTTAGATAAGTCACTTTCTCAAGCCCTTCGGCAAAGTGCAAAAGCCCATAGCACAACGCTGTATCATGTGATGTTAAGCACCTTTTTTGCTCTGAGCCACAAACTTTCTCAGCAACATGATTTGATCCTTGGTACGCCATTTGAAAATAGATATGAACCTGAAACACAGTCATTAATTGGCTTCTTTGTTAACTCCTTACCAATCCGAGTTGTATTGCAAAATGACGATGTCTCATTACGAGAGTTGCTTCAACTGACAATTAACAGTGTTTCTGAAGTGCGTGAACACCAGGCGTTGCCACTCAATGATATTGTACAGGCGACAGGCACTGAGTTTGACGCATCTCGCGCGCCCTTATTTCAAGTGTTATTTAGTGTACAAGCATTTTTAGCTCAAAAAGACCTGCCCTCTGGAATGACGCTTGAACATGTGCGTGCTTATACGGCCGCTAAGTACGACATGACCATTCTTATCGATGACAGCAAAACAGAGATCGAAATAGATTGGAACTACGCAAGTGCCTTGTTTAAGTGTGAATCGGTGACGCGTTTTGCACAAATGTATAAGCGTGTATTGACGCAGTTTACAGAGCAGCCAAGCACAAAGCTCAGTGAACTCATTGTCATAGATGAAAAAGAACAGAGGTTGCTTTTAGATGTATGGGGCAGGCCACAGAACTCAAAGCCTCTGCGCCATTTATCGTTGCCAGCATTATTTGAAGAACAAGCCAATATTCATCCAGAACAAACGGCACTGAGGTATAAAGGTGAGTCACTGAGTTATCATCAGTTAAATAGCCGGGCAAACCAGCTTGCACACGGCTTACTGGCTTGTTTTAACCGTAGCTATTTACCACAGCAGGCACATATTGCGGTATTTAAAACTCGCGGTATCGACATGGTTGTCAGTGCGCTTGCGGTCCTTAAATTAGGTGCGGCTGTGGTTATGGTGTCACCAGACTACCCACAACATAGGATTGACACTATGTTGCAGGACTGTCAGCCTCTTTGTGTAATCACCGACGAACATCATGTAGATAAGATCCGCGATTTGGGTTGCGGTTGCGTTATTTTCCAGCAAGTTATGAGTAAGCAAAACTTAGCTCATAATCTAGCGTCAGTTGTAAACCTTGATACCATGGCTTATGTGATTTACACGTCTGGCACAACGGGGACTCCGAAGGGAGTGAAAACATCTCATCGTGGTGTGGTGTCTCTGATCCAAAATAATGGATATGTTGAATTCTCCTCTCAAGATCGACTAGTTCAGCTAGCCAATCCGAATTTTGATATGGCTTTATTTGAGACTTGGGGCGCGCTATGTCATGGTGCAACTTTGGTTATTCCCGAGCAACAGCAACCCAGTTTCGAGGATATCCGCGCATTATTGCGGCGTGAATCAATAACGATATTGTGGCTAACTACGTCGCTATTTGATGGACTACATAGCTATGATCCCAGTTGTTTTGCGAACCTAAAGTATCTGATTTTTGGCGGGGAAGCAGCTAATTGTGATACTGTCGCTAAATTGCAGGCATCTGAGAGTTGCCCTGAATACTTAATAAATGGATATGGTCCATCTGAAAGTACCATTGTGACGACGCACTGTTGTCATGGGTTTACGGGGACTAATGTACCTATTGGAAAACCTGCTAATTCGCGCAACGTCTATGTGCTGGATAGGCATAAAAGACCAGTACCAATAGGGGTGATCGGAGAGCTCTATGTGGCAGGGGAAGGTGTTTCTGACGGGTATTTAAATCGCCTTGAACTTACAAATGAACGTTTTTTGCCTGATCCGTTTAGTGACAGTGAAGATGGCAAAATGTATAGAACTGGGGATTTGGTACGTTGGCGATTAGATGGAAACCTTGAATACTTAGGACGCAATGACAATCAAGTTAAAATCAACGGTTATAGAATAGAGCTTGGCGAAATAGAAAACGTTTTATTGCAAAATTCGGACATCAACAGTGTTGCGGTTGTTGATGTAGAGCACCACGGTCACACATATTTGGTCGCTTATATCTGTAGCACTAATCAACAGCTCTCACTCAATGATGTTCGCAGCAATGCGGAGCAGCAGCTTCCGAGGTTTATGCACCCCAGTGAATATATTCAAATTGATAGTCTTCCCTATACATTAAATGGAAAGTTGGACAAAAACCGCTTACCCAAGGTCCATTTTGAATCGCAACGCAATTACGTAGCACCAAGAGATCAATTTGAATTACAGCTATGCGCTTTATTTAGGCAGCTATTGGGAGCGCCTAAAGTAGGCATAGATGATGACTTTTTTGAACTGGGTGGACACTCTATGTTGGCGATGCAATTGGCACACAAGATAGAACACTTAACCGGACAAGCCTTTTCATTACGGTCATTATATAGCCACAGAACCGTGCGCCAGCTGTCAGAGTTCAAACCCAAAACGAAGCGTTTTGTTGAGCCTTCGCAATTTGCATTGCCTGTACATTTATCTCCGCTCAAGCGCAATATAGAGTGTGTACAAACGATATTCTTAACGGGTGCCACTGGATTTGTTGGACGTTATTTATTGGCACAGTTACTTACTGCTCCCGATGCAATAATTTACTGTCTAGTGAGAGCATCAGATAGCATACATGGCAAAGCGAGAATAGAGCAGAGCTTAAAGCAGGCTCATTTGTGGCGCGACGAATTTACAGGTCGGATCAATGCGGTTGAGGGTGATTTATCACAAGCAAAGCTGGGTATGAGCGAGCAAAGTTATACTCGTGTTGCCGAACAAGTTGATTTAATTATCCATGCGGCGACGTACATGGATCACCTAGCACAATTTGAGCAAATGAAACCAGCTAACGTTGATAGTACGATAGAACTGATCACCTTGCAGCAGCACCGAAAGGCTAAGCGCTTACTGCACATTTCAACGACCGCGGTACTTAAACAGCGAGAAGTTGCAGATGAACTAACACCTTTGGAGCTACAAAGTCACACAGCGTGTGAGGGATATGTATCCACTAAATGGGCATCAGAGTTGCTGATTAAGCAAGCCCAGCAACGTGGTTTTGACATCAGTGTGATTCGATTGGGGTTAATATCTGGATGTGTTAATACGGGCTTAAGCGACCACGAACAGTGGCTAACCATGTTGATGAAATTAACCTCACACCTTGGGCTGTGTTTTGATGATAAGCGTTTTCAAACGAGTATTATACCTGTGAACTACGTTGCACAAGCCATTGGTACCTTGATATACCAATCAAAGCTATTACCGGTGTATCATCTATCAAACTCTCGAGAGCTCTATTTTGTCGATTTGGTACGCGCGCGCAACAAAGTACTTGAAGCACCTATCACACTGACCAGTTATAAGGACTTTATCGCGGCATTAGTTGCACTCAAAGAAACAGGAAAAGCAATCACCGGAGAGTACTTGTTTACTGATGATATGCGGCAAGTATCAGCTGAGCATCATAGAGAGGAGTCGAGTGTTTTCGCACCAATTGATGCTACTAAAACTTGGCAGTCGTTGGAAAAGCTCAATTTGCCAATGCCAGCGTTGACGGACGTGATGATAGCGCAATATTTCGATGCCATTGAAAGCATAGAATAAAAAAGGACCTTTGGGTCCTTTTCTAGATGGGGTAGCTTGGTTTATTTGGTAGCAATTGGTGCTGGTACTTTTTTAAACTGATAGCCAAGTCCGTTTAACTTTCCAGGCTGGCTAAAGTCAAACACAGTACCAATGCCTCTTCCATATCCTTGTACCTGTAGTAAGTTGTCACCCACTACCTTTACTGTACGAGTAAAGCCATGTTTAACCGAGACAAGCACTAAGGCTTGCAACTCTGGCGCGTACTCTAAGATAAGATCGCCGAGTATCGGGTTGTCGGACTGGATTTGATAGTACCCAAGTAACTGCTCAAGCTCTGGGGTCAACTGCGTAGTTACGAGCTTGCTAAATACGTGTGCGTAATCCTTTCCATCATAAAGAAAGCGAACTCCTTCAATGGCCTCGGTCGGCTTTATTTTTATATCGTAGTCTATTCCCTGAACTTGATAAGTTTGCGCTGCTACTTTTTTGAGCGGCTTATAGCCGAACCCTTCAGAGAAAACACTAAACTCGCCACTTGGATTTTGCTCGATAAATACACTGCTTGTGCCCACATAAACACCAGCTTCCAGCGTTTTACGGGACTCATCTAATTGCGGCGTTGATGTGTGCTCAAACGGGCCTGGTGCCTGTTGAGCCACCATGCTCGTTACTGCTTTGGCAATGTCTTCAACCGCACTTGCACCTACTCTGTTATTAGTTGTGACAAACACGCCAAAGTTTAATTCAGGTACTATGTACATTGAACTTTCATAGCCCTGATAACTACCATCATGATTGATAGCGATATGGCCGTTAAATGGCTCAATGAAGAAGCCCAGCCCCATTTGGTGGTCGCCATCTAGCTTCACGTGTTCATTTTGGACGTCGCGAACAGTTTTAATCAAAGATGCGGGCAAAATTGCATGGCTGTTGTAATTCCAGCTATCTAATATTGCCTGCATGTAGCGCGCCATATCATTACCAGTAGAGATCATGCCACCTGCTGGGGTTGTTAGTGCCGCATATTTTGGCTCAATTTGTGTGCCGCTATAACTTTCAGCCATCTTTGTCGGTAACGGCCCGTTTGGCAGATGGCTTAAAGTAGAGTCCATACCGAGTGGAGCAAAAAACTCTGATTGCAAGTATGCTTGCCAACTTTGCCCACTAACTCTTGAGACCAACAAACCTGCAAGGGCAAACGCATTATTGTTGTATGCTGAGATTGTGCCTCGATCCCAAACCAAGTATTCGTCGCTAAGCAACGCGGCCAGTAAATCTAGGTCTTGATCTGGCGTAGTCGTTGGTTCATCACCCCGATACCACCCCGAAGGGATCCCACTTTGATGGGTAAGCAAGTCACGTACAGTTATTTTACCATTGTTGTTTGGCAATACCTTAGGCCTGAAATCCGGTAGGTATTTGTAAACACTGTCATCAAGAGATAACTTACCTTCATTAACGAGCTTTAAAACAGCAAGAGTAACAAAGGTTTTACTGATCGAAGCGATCCTAAACTGGGTATCTGACGTCACAGGTTGTTGTGTCTGGGTATTGGCGAACCCAAACCCTTCCAACAAAATTGGCGTGTTGTCTTTAACTACAGCAATTGAAATTCCAGTGATTTTTTCTTCTGATAGCCTATTTTCAATTTGCTGGGTTATCTGGTTCAATTCAGGCTGAGTCAGTGCTAGAGCAGAGTGAATGACCGTAAAACCTGCGAGAAAGGTTGAGAGCAATGCTATTTTTTTCATGGTTGTCCTTAATTTATCTTGGATTGAGTTAGGCAGCTTAGATAGAGTAGCTAAGCAACTCTATTTGTAGACGATTTAGGGACGTTTAAAATTAACTCAGGGTGCCAATTAAAGTAAGCACAATTGGGCAAGCCAATAGTTTTGAAGCTAAAGGCTAGGTCATTTTGCATTTTGAGAAAAATTTCTATTTTGCGAATTGCAAATTGCAAAATAGAAAATTAATTACTGAATTTTCGCATTTTAGAAATACTGATTTCATTGTTCCAATATTACGGTCAGATCTTTTTTTGAACATTTCTATTCAACCAATTCAACAACTTAAAATCAGAAAGTCGCCATATATCGAATTCACGAACTAAGGACGTGAAATTGACACATAAATGCTTGTTGTGGCTAATTCATGACTAGATGGCAACGAACACATATAAGACAAATTTAACATTACTAGTTTCAGTAGTTTGTGGAATCAAATATTTTAATGGTTCGATTTTTGCGTATCAGTAAGGTAGTAGAAACGACTGATGGTGTGTTGATGAAAAAAACAGACAAATATTTTAGCAAGTTTGGGGTGGCGCTTTTATCTCTGGCGACAAGCTTTACTGTGTTTGCGGATGAAAACACCTGTTTAGATGGACTTTTTGCGATTGACAGGTTTTCGGGTGATGACCACAGTGCCATATATCACATAGATACCGATGCTCAGGTTAGTAGAGAAGTGCCAGGTGCTACATTTGCATCGAGCAATATTGCAGGACTGGGTGAGAAGCTATATACCATGCAACGGATCGACAGCGACACAAACGCGTCTAAGCTGTATGAATTTGATATGCAGTCAATGCAGCAACGTGAGATCGCGGACACAACAAGCTTTCCGATCAAGCGCTCGGCGGTTTCTCCATCGGGAGACTATTTATTAGCGACCAGCCAGACTTATATGTACCAATTTGACTTAACAACTGGAGAAAAAACAGTTTTGGGAAAAATGAAGTCTGGCAGTGCAACGTATGATGATTTTGATCATGGTGATATAGCGTATTCAGCAGATGGCAACTTCGTATATGTACTAAATGCAAAGGCACTTTACGTACTTGACGAAGCAACCATGACATTAAATGAAATCGGTGAGCACAACCTTCATTGGGCGTCGGGCTTAGCGGTTGACGAAAATGGCACCATCTTTGTCTCTGCTAGAAACAGTGGTGAAAACGCAAAGATATATACACTGGACGGACAAACTGCCCAAGCCACCTATGTTATGGATGGTCCAGCACACATTGCAGATTTAACCTATGTTCAAGGCTGTGGTGATACTTTACCTGTGATAGCAAACGCGCTCCAAAAAGAAATCGACAAGGCCAATCTATTTTGGCTAGCGAACGGAAACAGCAACAAAGTAGCGAATTTAACGGGCTTTAAAGACGGGACTTTTAACTTTAATGATCTAGGGTTTCCTGTAGAGTCGAAAGATAAGTTAAACAAACACAATCGTTTTACTAAAAATCCCAATGCCAACCGCTGCGCACGGATGTGGAACAACTTTTTAGAGCATCAATACACACTTAACCGTAATGGCAAAGGCAGAAAAAAAGCAGATGGCAGTACCAAGTGGTACTTTTCTACCGAGACTGGTGAGTATAAGGTGATAAAAGCAAGCAAAGGTAGCTGCCACTATGGTTATGCTTCTGGGGCACCGGGTAAAATCATATACAATTCAAAAACAGGCATTGTGTCTGTTCAGTAACACACTCTTTGAAGTCTCATCAGGGTAACGCAGCGCTTTCGCTGCGTTACTTTTTTGGTTAGGGTTTTTAAGCAAAAGATTTACAGCCTAACATGCAACCTTTTCCCTTTAAGGCATGTCTTAATTTTAATCTATGCGCAGTCCCCGTCTGACTGTACCTGGCTTTTACTAATTTGAGGATTGTCATGCAGCTCACTTTATCAGTTATTTTTGTTGTTTTTACATTTGGCTCACTGAAAGCGTTTGGCACGACAAGTACTGAAGTACAACACTTGCTTGCATTTATTGAAGCTGCCAATTGTCAGTATGAGCGCAACGGCACAATGCATAGTGCTCAGGATGCAAAAGCTCATATATACAAAAAATACAATTATTATCAAGATGATATCAACTCAGCGGAGGACTTTATACGGTTGGCAGCAACTAAAAGTAGCCTCTCAGGCAAGCACTACCAAATACACTGCCCAAATAAACCAGTAACAAAAAGCAGTGAATGGTTGCTAGCGGAGCTTGCGAAGTATAGAGAGGAATAGCTCTTTATAAATGAAAGCTCTTAACTCAGGAGTTTATATTTTTCTTGCGATACCCTAAAAATGAATATGCATTTTAAAAGTGATATTTATAAGGGTGTTCTCACCGTTTTATTTTGAAAAGTGGAAATGGAGGTTTTTTGGAATAGAAAATTCTTTATTTTAATTTAATAACTTTGACCTTTTTATGATCAGATTACTGTTATCTATAATAATTTAATAACATAAAAAACCAACTGTTAATGATTAAATTATTCCAAGTGCAAGTTGTTTCCATTATAATACATCTTCAATTTAGAGCTTTGTATTTTAGAGGCTTTTAAATATATAAGGTACTTTCAAGCAGCTAGCGACGTGATACGTGGCTCATCAAAGTTGCGAGCCTTGCCAAACGCAGTTACCACTAGTCTTTGTGACTAAAAAACACATTTAATCGAAATAAATAGAACCGGTTTAAGGATCACGTGAGTGATTTTTACCGGTTGTAGCGTATTTCAGTCATTGTTAACTTAGGGATGTAATAAACACAATATGGCATTAAAAGACTTGTCAATTTCTAAACAGATCGGCTTAAGCTTTACGTCGGTATTTTTGGTCTTCTTGGGTGTAAGTTTGGTGACTTACAACGGACTAAAGGGGATCAGTGAGGACCTTGGGTTCATAGTACAAACGAGTATACCGTCAGTTGAAATCGTTAAAGATCTGCAAATAGAGCTGACCACCATTAGGAAAGATGAATTTGGTGTTGCCACAAACCCAAACCATCCAGAGTTGGACGAATGGTTAGTCACTTTGGATAAGTTAAAGTCAGGTATTAATAGTAAAATATCGGCCTATAGTAAATTAAACGTCTCGGATCAAGAGCGTTTCCAGTTTGATGCGTTTGAACGCGCGTGGCGAAAGTATGCGTCAGCGACGTCGAGTTTTAATCGATTAGTGCGCAGTGGAGATGTGACTAAGGCAAACGACATTGTGCTCAATAGTTATACTTTTTTTTCAGATGCTATGGAAGAGCTCACTAAACTTGGCAAAATAAACAGCGACAATGTTGGTCAAGCAGAAACATCAGCGATCCGTGCCGTTGGCACCGTGATAACTGTGATTGTAATTTGTGCTTTGATATCAGCGGTGATGATCGCTTTGATTTGTTTTGTGCTCAGTGGTGCAATCAGAAAGCCATTGGAAAAGGCGAAGAATTTGGCTGGTAATATCGCCAATGGTGATTTGAGTTCAAGAATTGATACTCACGATCTAAGCGAAAATGAGCTAGGGTCATTGCTACTCTCTTTAGAGAGAATGCGTGAGCAGCTAAATAGTCTTGTGGTTAAAATTAATGACAGCGCTATCCAATTAACAACCGCAGTGGAAGAGGTCAATATGATCTCTGCGCAAAATGCCACGGGTATGCAAAACCAACAAAATGAGTTGCAATCAGTCGCGTCTGCAATGACAGAAATGCAAGCTGCAGTATCTGAAGTTGCCAAAAGCACGGAAATGGGGGCCGAGTCGGCCAATCAAGCCAACATGAAATCACGTGAAGGGAGCGCTGCGCTTAAAAGTAATATTGTACAGATCTCTAGTGTCGCAGACACCGTAACCCGAGCGGGTGACCTTGCAGAAAACCTCGAAAAAAACTCGCAAAATATCAATGTCGTCGTTGATGTTATCCGAGAAATTGCTGAACAGACGAATTTACTGGCATTAAATGCAGCCATTGAAGCTGCGCGCGCTGGTACACAGGGACGAGGCTTTGCCGTTGTTGCTGATGAAGTACGTTCATTAGCGCAAAGAACGCAAGATTCAACAACTCAGATTGTCGAAATTGTGAGCGATTTGCAATTAAAATCAAAAGAGACGGGTGAAGCTACCAGAACGTGTCAAAAGGGCATCGACGTGTGTGTTCAACAAACTGAAACCGTGAGCAACACTATCACGAAAATCGAGCAAGAAATTGACAGCATAGCGGCGATGAGCACGCAAATCGCGGCTGCCTGCAATGAACAATCAGTGGTTTCAGAAGAACTAAATCGCAATATCGAGAACATTAACGTAGCGGCTATTGAAATGACAGAAGGTGCAAATCAAACGTCACAAGCCTGTCATGAAATCAGTGAACTTGCACATGGCCTAAAATCAAGTGTCGAGCAGTTTAAGCTGTAAATTATACCCTTTATTTAAAACTGGAATCGTTGAAGTAGCACTTTAGTTGAAAAAACTAAATGTTGTATATTAAAATCGACTCAGTAAACTAATATTTATGAAGCGAACTTATATGGTTCGCTTTTTTATTTTTTCTGAACTCTGTTCAAGTTGAAAAATATTAAAGTTTTTTGTGTAAGTTTTTAGTTGTCATATTTGTGTGCTCTGTAATTGTATTAATTATTCTGTACAATTTGTAAGTTATAATTATTTTATATCTTTTATTGTTTAGTTTTTTAAATTAGTGGTGTTGATTAAAATCAAGGAAAGACAGTGGTTAAGTGGGTCATATTTTTAATTTTTGTATCCTATTCTTTCGTTAATGAAGCAAAAAACTCGCAAAAAATTGTGTTGAATGTCCCCATCGTTGAGCAAGGTAAGAAGTTGTGTGGCCCTGCGACCATAGAAATGATTTTTAAGTATTGGGGCGTTAAACACTATACTCAATATGATATAGCGGAGTCTATTTTACATCATTATGAAGATGCGCCGGTATTTGTTCGCTCAGGTATTTTGAACAACTATCCAAGAGATTGGGCCGATTATCCAGGTACCAAAGTCACTTATTTACAGGGGTTTTTAGAGCAATATGGCAAGACGCGGAGCATTACGCTAAGCAAAAAAATGGATGGGGCCGACAGCATGGATGAGAGGCGCGCTCAGTTGTTTAATCATGTTAAGACGTACATTGCCAGTGGGATCCCGGTAATTGTCTTTCAATATTGGGAGTTACCTAAATCGCAAAGCCATTATCGTGTGGTGGTTGGCTACGATGAGGCTAAGCGTTTAGTTTACTTAAATGATGCAAAGCGGGCGCGGCGTGTTGTACAAACTTATGAAGAGTTTTTAAACTTATGGAATGTAGAGCACCCAAGATTGCGTTATTACGCCGTTGCTTTTAATACTGAGCGTAAAAAAATTCAAATTCAGCTATAAATATAGTTGGGCGGTGCCTTGGGGGGACTGACGGTAAACTTTGAATGGGTTAGTGAGGAATATCATGATCAGAAAAGGTCGTTCATCAGATATTGAGTCAGTTTTGCTGGTTTGGCTTGCTGCTTCTCAGCAAGCTCATCACTTTGTACCTGAAAGTTTTTGGCGTGACCATCAAGATACCATGAGGCATGTCTATTTACCCAGTTCAGATAATTATGTGTATCTGGACAACCATGAAATTATCGGCTTTTATGCGCTAGTTGAAAATACCTTAGCTGCGATTTTTGTACTGCCAGAAAAACAGGGACGAGGCGTGGGTAAACGGCTGATCGCAGATGCAAAATCACGTTGTAATAATTTGGAACTGTCAGTTTATAAACGCAATATTGCCAGCGTGGCGTTTTATCAGCGACAAGGTTTTGAAATTATTGGTGAAGAAGAAGACCCAATGACAGGTCAGAATCAATATATTATGTGTTGGCAGTGTGAGCAGGTCATTGACGCGGAGCAATAGCTGTGTAAACAGAGATACTTTAAATAAAAGCAGCCAAAGAGCTTGGTGTCTAAAGGCCACTTGGTTGTTACATAGCACAGTTGTATTGGTTGTTGTTTGTATAGCCAGCTTGATGGTTGTTATTTTTGACTTTCCTTTTGGGTTGATAGTGCCATTGAGTTTGCTTGTTACTCCTGTGGTACCAAATTTCAGCGCAATGATAACTCGCAGCGCCGAGCTTCGAGCTTGTCAGCCGAATGGTTTTTTTAGTGTATGTTCGAAAAAGGAACGAGATAAATACGGGCCATTTCGAGCAAAGCGACGTCGACAGCAGCATATACGCGCAAGTAAAAACTGGTTTTGAGTTCTAGTGGTTTGATATGCAAAAAGAATTGTAGTTATGTTGAATCGCGGACACTTTGTGGCCAAAAAATACGGATAGTCTAAACTACAACAAAAGTTCTGGATAATATTTAAACTATTTTGGTAAAAATGCTCGACAATAAAGATTTTCAGTGTATTATACGCCGCGTATGAAGATATTTGATTTATTTGTTGTTTGCGTTAGTTTCTGTTTTTGTCATAAAACCTAATTTTAGCCACTCACTTTACTTCCGATACTGTACACATTTTTTTTAATTTTAATATAAATAGGTAATTTATGTCTCAAGTAACAGGCACTGTAAAATGGTTTAACGAGTCAAAAGGTTTTGGCTTTATCGCACAAGAAAATGGTAACGACGACGTATTTGTTCACTTCAGAGCTATCCAGTCTGAAGGTTTCCGTACTTTGACTGAAGGTCAAAAAGTTAGCTTTACAGTAACTCAGGGCGCTAAAGGTCCTCAGGCTGAAAACGTAACTGTACTTTAATCAGTTATGTCGAGGTGCGGCGAATCGCTGCACCTTGTTGTTTAATCTGCAAATCTTTCTCCTACCTTGCCAGCCAACATCGGCTTAAACCTCTCTATAATACCCAAATCGTTTTACATTCTCCTGAAAATATAGTTTTTATAACTGACGTGTAAGATATTGCTACGATTTCTTGATATGTCTGTTTATCGCTCAATTGCATTTATTTGTTAATTCACAACAGAGCTCAAAGCTGCGATACAAATAGTGGCTCTTTGTTTTATAAGAAAAAATTCAGCCATGGCCTATGATGTTGTCCTTTTCCAAACCCGTACCTAGGTGTTTATTCAAGTGCAGCTACGAAGTGCGCTGTACTTCACCTTTGTAACGCCTCATTTCTTATCTCGATTTATGTATTTTTACTTTGTGTTATCGGGTACAGTGATAACCTGTTAAAAACAAAGGAATCAAGAAAGTGGCTAAGCTACCAATTTATGTGGTTGATGCATTTACCAGTACCCAATTTAAAGGCAATTCGGCTGCTGTTGTGCCATTAGAAGCTTGGATAAGCGAAGAGTTAATGCAAAATATTGCAGCTGAAAACAACCTATCGGAAACCGCATTTATTGTGCGCGGCGGCTCAAACAGTTATCAGATCCGCTGGTTTTCTCCGTTAACCGAAATTGCCTTTTGTGGTCATGCTACGCTCGCGACAGCGTTTGTATTATTTAATCATTTAGGCTTGAGCAGTTCTGTCGAGTTTACAACGCAAACAGTTGGCAGCTTAACAGTAACACAGCTCAGTAATGGGAAATTGGAAATGAACTTTCCGATGCAAATGCCTGAGCCGCTATCTGAAGTGCCAAGCGCACTATTAAAGGGATTATCTATCGAGCCTCAAGAGATACTACAAAATCGCCAAGCGTATTTTGCGATTTACGATACTGAGACAGACGTAAAACAAGTAAAATATGATGCTCAGCTGCTTAAGATGCTAGCCCCATTAGATGTTGTAGTGAGTGCACCTGGAGTCGATGATGACTTTGTGTCGCGCTATTTTTGGCCTGCCAATGGAGGAGAGGAAGATCCTGTTACTGGGTCTATTCATACCGGCCTTGCTCCTTTTTGGGCAAAAAAACTCGACAAACACGTATTGCATGCCTTTCAAGCCTCAGAGCGAGGGGGACATCTTGTGTGTGAAGTCGACTTTTTAGCTCAGCGCGTCACAGTTATCGGTGAAGCGGTGCTATATCTGCAAGGCCACATAACTGTGTAACACTATTAATTATGACGTCACGTTGTGAGGAAATTACCTTGATACATAAACAAAGATTAGCGGTACTTGGATTGATTTTTGTGGCCTTGATGGCCGCTGTGACTGTGATTGCACATATGTCTTGTATTTGGTTGGGGGAGGCGTGTTACCGTGCGCAGCTTGCTCCAAATGTGCTTGTGGAATCTGCTAAAAATGGCACGTGGCTAGCGCCTGTAGCGACCGTTGGTATCTCTTTGCTTTTTGCAATATGTGGTGCGTATGCGCTAGCCGGGGCGGGCTTAATACGGCGTTTACCGCTCACTTATTTGGCCTTAGTGGTGATTGGAATATTGTGTGCGATTCGAGGTCTTGCTGGCTTGGTGTTGAGCATAGTGTTTATTGATATGGTTACAGTATTTTCTGTTATAGCCAGTGCAATTTGGTTTATGTGCGGCCTTATGACCTGTTTGGCTTTAAAATGGGTGCCAAATATTAAAATGACACCCGCAAACACTACAAGTACTTAAGCAAAGGGCTGTGGTGGGTTCGTTTTAACGCCAAATAGTATTTACAAGGTATATACAATGCCAATGTAATGACGACCCATGCTATGTAGGCAACCCATAGACTAGGTTCATAGCTAGTGGGCCAATCAGGTGGCGTGCTAAAAAAGTCTATGGTTTGACCATAGGTTAACTGACTATATATTTGTGCGCTGAGGTTAATAACTGGAATATGGAGTAAATAGTAAAACAGTGGCACGCCACCTAGTATTTTCAATCCATTGAGCCAGTTAAGAGAGTAGCTGCGTGTTTGTGCGTACTCAAGTGAAGCCAAAATTAGTAGGCCTGGGCCAATTGTCATCAGCAAATATACTAAAGAGGGTGGGTATTTACTGTTGTTGAGTAGGGACATGATAGAGGTGACCAATGAAGGGTCGGGCACAAATAAGTTAGGCTCACCATAAATATTACCTAGCTTCAAAAGTACAAATACAACAATAGTGATGCCACCGAGTGTGGCAAACACCTTGTATCTCAGGCTCGCATTGAGTTTAAACAAATTGCCGCAGCAATAGCCTAACGACATGACCGCAAACCATGGAATTAAAGGGTACAGCGCGAATATTTGAAGCCGATCTGAGAGGTTAAATGTGGTGGGGCTGTGCAGTAAATGCCATAGCCAAGTCAAATCTTGCCCAACCCAATTCAGAATGGCGTGATCATTCAGAGCGTTATGTGTGATGATTACAAAAAACGATAATAAACAGAGCAAATTATAGGGTAAATAAATCATCCCAGCCAAGACAATCATAGAGCAACCAATTACCCAAATCACCTGCAAAAAAACCACGTCATAACCAAACTGCCAGCTAAAATTTACCACCGTAAGTTCTAGTAAAATCAGCCAACTCCCGCGACTGAGCAGGTAATTTCGTAAAACCTTTTTAGACTGAACCTGTTGGCCGTATAAATATGCGCTGATCCCCGTTAAAAATATAAATAAGGGGGCACAAAAGTGTGTTACCCAACGAGTTAAAAACCATGCCAGCGTTGTTTGGTCTAAATCGGTGGGGGAAAATGGGGTTTCGGCCCAATAGCGCCGGGTGTGGTCAAGCGCCATAAGGACAATAATTAAGCCTCTGAGAATATCTAGAGAGTACAGTCTATCTATCTTTGCCACGTACACTGTCTTATTGTGAATTTAATGTTAACTAACTTTAGTTCAATTTCACAATGTGTGCGGCTTATTGGAGAGAAAGAGTGTCTCTTTTCTTACACTTGGTCTAATTGCTCACGAAAAGCGGAGACAGATTTACCAAAATGACGCTTAAACTGTTTAGATAGTGCTTGTGGATCTCGGTAGCCAACGGAGGTAGCGATATCGGCGAAGTGTTTATTAGAGTAAATTAGTTGCTCTTTGGCTTTTTCAAGACGTAACAAGCGGATATAGTCAAATGGCGTCATGCCGATTGCAGATTTAAAACGCCGGATCAGCGTGCGGTCTGATACACAGGCTATTTCGGCCAACGCTTTAAGCGTAAAGTTGGTCTTTAATTGCGCCTTGATGTGGATTTGTGCTGCTTGAACAGCAGTGTCTTTATGTGAATCGAGCGCGCTGCTTATCATAAATGCAGTTTGGCGCAATTGCGGCTCAGGTATTGCCAACCAGCTCATAACTTGCTGGGCAATATCATCTCCTATTTGTCGTTTAATGAGCGCTAACATTACATACATATAACTATGGGCAGCACCCGCGGTATAGAGTTTTTGGTCGCACAGATAGATGGGTGATGTATCTAAGTTAAGTTCTGGAAAATAGCGATTAAAAAATGCCTCTAGCCACCAGCTGGCAGTAATACGCTGTTTATCCAACAAGCCAAGCGCCGCTGCATAGGCAACACCACAACACCCAGCGACCAAGGTTGGCGGAGAAATACCTTTTAGTTTTTTACTCAATAATGATGCATAGGCGCTTAATGTACGGCATTCCTGCCAAAGGCGTTTATCTCCTTGGTATTGGCTACCGATAATAATTAAAACATCAAAGTGATCAAGCTCGCTTAGCGTGCAGTCCACATTAAACGACAAGCCTTGGCTGCTGACGATACGATCATCACCTAGTGACACAATTTGCCATTGGTAGAAGGTTGTTCTCATAACTCGGTTAGCCACATTTAATACATCGATAATGCCAGTAAGTGCACTGGCCATCACTCCTTGCTGACATAGGATCGCTACCTTCATGTCGTTTTCACCTTTGAAGTTGTCATTAGTGACACTTTAGGGAGCGGGAAGCCTTCTGTAAAGTGACACTACTCTGATCTTTTAAAGGAAATAGTTATGTGGATCCATTACCCCATTTTTGCATTGGTACTGTTATTTCTATGGCTTTGGCTAGCGACAGCAAGTTTAAGAATAACGGCAGTAAAAAGAGGCGAGCTTTCACTAAAAGCCGTTAATTATGTGCTAAAGGATGAAATGAACAACAGAACTCGATTGTATGGTAATAGCTATGACAACCAATACCAGCAACCGATTTTATTTATTTGTCTGTTAGCACTGCTGCATATAGAGTCTATCGCTGGCATTGGTTGGTACATATTGGCGCTTATTTTTGTTGTGTCTCGATATTGGCATTGCTATGAACATATTCGCTCAACCAATATCCGAAAGCGCACTGTGGCATTTGCATTGTCTAGCTTAAGTTTATTTGGCGGGTGGATAGCTTGGTTTGCTCTAATGAGTATAAGTTGAAATGAGTTGATATATAAAAAAGCAAGGCAATTGCCTTGCTTTGGTTGGTATCATTGTTTGCCACAAATTAACTGCTGTGGCGCAGTGAGATTGAAATTTATAGGGCTAGGTTATTTCAACCATTCAATCATGTTGTCCATCAATGCCTGTGTAGCTATAAGCCCATCTTGACCGCCGACGTCACACAAACCTAAGCCACATCCATCAAAGTGGTGTTCCGCTTTTTCTAATAAATGCAATTCGCTGCCCTCACGGCACTGTATTTGAGCATATTGTTTCGTGAAAGCGAGCTCATTTGCCTGTGCTGGGCCTGATGAAATATTGCCAGCTAATGCGTTACACAGTCGTAGAGACTGAGTTGGAGAAACGATGGTATCCGCCATTCCGTGACTAATAAACATATCGGGTGCAAGGTGCGGTGCTTGCTCAATGGCTTCTAACAAACTGTTGTTGACGATCACAGGTTCATTGCCAGTCAAATCTTGCCAGCGTTCTTTACCAGATAAGGTTGCTATCATCCATTCAATATAGCCATGAACATAACTACCGTCTTGGACCTCTTTAAGTTGATGTGCAAAATCTGGCACTGGGAACATTGGCGCTATTTTGTCTACTTTGGTAGGGAATTGCTGAGATAACCACACAGCCATGTGCCCGCCAGCTGATTGACCTGTAATTCGCAGTGACTTTTCGCTGGTTGTATAGTGAGCATTGTTCGCTTGTACCCACAAAAATGCGTCGCGAATATCTTGCTTGCTGTCTTCAATATTTACTCGGTTGCATGCAGGTCCAGCTTCTATGTTTTCAACCAAACGATAAAATGGCATATATACAACAAATCCAGCGTCTGTAAAATGGGCTATTTGTGCTTCAGCTGTGCGAGCTGTACCGAGTCTCTCTAGCCATCCGCCACCGTGGATCATCATAATTGGAGTTGCGTTGTGATTGTTGGCGTTTTTGTACACCCGCATTTCCAAGTGGCAACTTCCGCGCTCATTGTAGGTTGTTTTATAAGTTGTTCGCTGCACTAATGGCGTCTCGGCAAAGCTGTGCGGTTTTGTTGTAATTGGCAATGTGGCGCTATAGCCAGGCATCCATGCGTCATGAACATAATTGAGATCTTCACTGTTGCCGTAGCGCTCAGCGCGAAAATCAAATTCTCTCAGACAAAACTCGGTATCAGACTCATTTTTGTACTCAATTGTGGTTGTACACTGCGCATCTGTGTAATACCAGCTTCTGTGTGCACTATCTGCGGACAGTACTTTACACTGACCGT
This sequence comes from Pseudoalteromonas luteoviolacea, assembly GCF_018100925.1. GTDB lineage: Bacteria > Pseudomonadota > Gammaproteobacteria > Enterobacterales > Alteromonadaceae > Pseudoalteromonas > Pseudoalteromonas obscura. The sequence continues at coordinate 69,567 of NZ_JAGJEH010000001.1, forward strand.
CTTGGCTATACAGCTTCGGTAATAAGCTTGTAGCAGGTTTGCTGGCCACAGCTGCAAAGCAGTAGCTTGCGCCTTGTAAAATGCCTGCAATTTCTGGAGATCCGCTATTTAGCATATCCCGCAATGCAGCATCGTGGTGCTGAAAATAGCCCATTGATGCTTCAAGTGGTGAGCTTCCGTGTGTAGGCTTGCCTTCTAAATAGTGTGTGAGCAGTGCTTGTGGATCTGGGAATATTGATGCACTTGCAATAGATGAGGCGGACAAGGCGAGACAGCCAAGTAAGTTTGATACATGTTTCATAAAGGTTCCTTGTTGACATACTAAAAGTAAAGACGTGTATTTATTTCATATATTTAGATGTTTTTGGATGTTTCACGAGAATGTAACAAGGTGTAACTGGTTTTGCTTGAGTTAGCCAGATCATAAAGTTGTAATTATATGAATAATAAAAGGAGTTTTAGAATTGTATTTTTTTATTCAAAAATAAATTTTGGTGAATTTTTTGTGTCTTAAGTGTTATTTTTATTCCTTTTTTGTGTTTATACTGAGAGCAAAGTTTTTGGGTACAATTGTTAAAACAAACAGTAAGTAGCGATTTATGAATATAAAAATAACAAAACTAGCATTCGTTGTAGCCGCTTCTTTAAGCGCAACTGCACATGCCAATATCGAGTATCCTTTGATGCCCGGTGATCCTCTTGTTGACCAGCAATGGCACTTGAAAAATACCGGCCAGGCCGCGTTCTCAGATCGCGGCGGAAAACCTGGTGAAGATATGAATGTATCGCTTACGCATGCTATGGGCATCATGGGCGCAGGAGTAACGGCGGCAGTCATTGATGGCGGGGTGGAAATAATGCACCCAGACTTGAGAGACAACGCACGTCCAGGTTCTTGGAACTTTACAAACAATAGTCCGGACTTGGCACCGGGCAGCCCAACTGACAGGCATGGCACAGCCGTTTCTGGGATCATCGCTGCAAGTGCCTTCAACGGTATTGGTGGACGTGGTGTTGCACCAAGAGCTGGTTTAGTTGGTTTCAACTATTTGGTATCTGGTAACCAAACAATGGCTAACTGGCTGCAGTCTCATGGTATGTACTCAGATGGCTTCGCTAAACAGTCTTTTGACTTTCCTCGTGTTTTTAATCAAAGCTATGGTAGAACGCTCTCTTCACCGAGAAGCTTCGACTACCAAGAGTCACCATGGCTCAAGACCTACGAAGATGCACAAGAAGAGATCACGCGCACAACACACGGTGGTCGCGGTGCAATTTTTGTAAAATCAGCGGGTAACGGCTATGAAAGGCAAAGCTTCACAGATAGCAAATTTGGACGTGGCTACCTTCGTTTCGACAATTATAACCATGGATTGCCGCTGCAAAATGTAAACCTTGAGCGTATGGATTCAAGCTTCTGGAACCTAGTGGTTTCAGCGTATAACGCTGATGGCGAGCGCTCTTCATACTCTACAGTTGGTTCAAGTGTATTTGTATCTGCGCCTGGCGGTCAGTATGGCACAAGTTCACCTGCGATCATCACGACTGATGTGTCAGGCTGTGACGCTGGCTATAACCCGCTTTGGTTGCGTAATGATTTACATGGCGGTCACCCACTGGATCCAAACTGTGATTACAGTGCAAGATCAAATGGTACTTCGGCAGCTGCACCGAATGTTGCTGGCGCAATCGCTGTTATAATGTCGGCAAATCCAGCGCTTTCTTGGTTAGATGTGAGACACATCTTGGCAGCGACATCTCGACGTATTGATGCAGATCACCCTGGTGTGGCGCTTTCATTTAAAGACGCAAGCGGCGAGCAAGTGAGCTATCAAGCTATCGATGCATGGCAAACGAATGCTGCGGGTTATCAGTTCCACAACTTCTATGGATTTGGTGCGGTTGATGTAGATGCTGCGGTTAACCTCGCGCGTTTTTACGATAAAAACTTAGGTGAATTCGTAAAAACTGACAGAGAGCTTGTGACGGCGGGAGTTGAAATTCCAGATGGCCGTTTAAGCGGTGTACAAAGCAACTATCATTACGCGCAAGACCTAACGGTGGATGCAGTGCAGGTTCGCGTAAATATCGACCATACCAGTACACGAGATTTAGCGATTGAGTTGATTTCTCCGTCTGGAACACGAAGTGTGATCATGACACCTAGAACCGGCACGATATTAGGCAATGAAGGTATGCAAAATACTCAGATGTTAACGCATCACTTCTATGGTGAACAAGCCAAAGGCGAGTGGACATTACGAGTGATTGATACTGCATCTGAAGATGAAGCTTACATCTTTGATCCACGTGCCTCAGGTGAGCCAAATATCAATATGGTTCATCGCAATAATACTGAAAATGGCGTACTAAAGTCTTGGGATATTCGCTTTTTTGGACGTAAATAAGGAGAAGTATCATGAAATTTAAATTAATCCCTTTACTCGCTGTTGTCGGTAGTTTATTTGCGGTACAAGCGAGCGCCCAACCTGCATACGAAGCGACAGCTGTGAGTAGCTCGTCAGGTATTAGCGTTAACGTAAATGGCAAAGATTATGTCCTAGCTGCAGCAAAAAGTGACCAAGACATGGTTGCTGGCGCTGCATTGATTGATATTTCGACAGATGAAAGCGTCACACTGACAGGAGAGTTGATTGTTGAGCTCGAGTCTTTGATCAATGCGAAAGAGTTTGCCTCTGCCAACCAACTGAATCTGATCTACGTTCGAGGCAATCGCGCAATTTTCCAAGCTGCACCCAATGCTGCACTGCTGACGTTTAAAAGCAAGGTTGAAAATTTAACTGGCGTTGTTGACGTACAATTAGGATTCCAAGTTGAAGGATTAGAAGCAGAATAAGAAATTAAATAAAGCCACTTTGGTGGCCTTATTTTGATGCTGAATCCAAAGCCCCATCAGGGGCTTTTATTATTGCATAAGCTGGTTAATGTATTTAACTGGTGCGCTACCGTAGCTTAAAAACTCTTCGTGGAAAGCTTTTAAATTAAAGTCTTTACCAAGCTTTTCTTTTTGCTTCTCACGTAAATCATAAATTTCACGATAACCACTGTAATAGCTCGTTAGCTGTACTTGGCTTAGTGTCGCTCTGCGCCATTTGCCTTCAGCTTCAGCGCGTTCTTGGAATGCGCCATTCATCAATAAATCTAGGCCCTCATCACGGCTGATCCCTTTGACTTGAATTGCATAATCTAAAATCGTGTTACAGATAACACGCAAATTCCACTTGTAGTACATCAGCCACATTTCAGGCTCATGATTGCCATAGCCTTCTTCTAGCATCATACGTTCAGTGTAAACGGCCCAGCCTTCTATCATGGCGCCATTTCGTAAGATAGTTTTAATAATTGACGGTGATTTGTTTGCGTAAACAAGCTGTGTGTAATGACCAGGTACAGCTTCATGGATATTTAGAATTTGTAAAATCCAATGGTTGTACTCGCGTAAAATAGAGCTCGCTTGCTCTTCTGTTCTCAGTTCCAGCGGTTCAACATTGTAGTAAGTATTTTCTTTTGCACCGTATGGGCCCGGCGCCGAAATTGAAGCCATGGCAAAACCGCGCATAAACTCTGGGGCTTCACGCACAACTAGGGGTTTTTCAGGATCTAGGGAAATTAGATCATTTTCTATAACAAACTTTTCAAGTAATGGGATCTGACGCTTGATCTCATCAACAAACTTCTCTTTTGGCACATGATTTACAGACAAGTGCTTAATGAGTTTGGCGATGGCTTGTGTATCACCTGCTGGACGCGCTGTGTTAGGGAAGTATTTTGGCCATAATTGGTCAGTTAGCTTAACCATCTCTTTGGTGACACGAGCTTTATCTGCGAGTGCTTTTTCATACATGGTCTTTGCGGTGTAACCTGACTGAATATCAAAAGCAAATTTTTCTTCATATAACTCTTCACCAATTCGGAAGCTACGCGCATTGCCATTGGCTGTTAGGTCTTTTTCTAATTTAGTGAGAAAGCTAATGTAGCCGTTAATGGCGGTTTTTGCATTGGCAAAGCGAGTCTTGAATAGTGCTTTTTCATCTGCTGTAAGTACATCAGAAGCATCTACTTTATCAAGTAGGTCGTCTGTTAATACCGCAAATGCCCCTTGGTTTTGTGCAATAGCTAGTTGAGTATACTCAAGGGTTGGTGTATCTATGTTATCTTGTGCAGTTTTGTAAAATTCAGGTACATACTTTAAACGCTCTAATACTGTTTTGTATTTTACTTCGTCTGATTTAAAGCGACTGCTTAAGATGGTGTTAAAGCCATATGAAATATTGTAGTTGGATGGGTTCCACTGCCAAGATTTAAATTTTTCAATTTCCCAGATCTGTTTTTCAAGGCCGTTTTCAATCAAGTAATAATCTGTTTTTTGATTGTTACTCAAGCTGTTTATATCAAAGCTACGTAATTGACTTAGTTTCGTTTTTGAGAAGGCTAAATTGCTTGCGCGCGACTCGTCATTAGGTATGGTCATCACATCATCATATTTGCCGTAGCCCACATGCAGAGAATATTCTGGATATTGACGCCACATATCTTCAATAAACTGCTCTGAGAACGCAATAAACTCTTGATTTTGAGAAGCTTCAGCGACAACTGGAGCGGTCGATGGAGATGAGGTATTTGTAGTTGTACAGCCAGCTAGAGCTAAGGCAGCTGCAACAGCCATTGTGAGCGCTGTTTTTTTCATTCGCTTGTTCCTATTTTTAATTTTCCTTATCATAACAATTTTTTGCGGCTCTTGCTTGCTCTGGCTGTTCAAGCCAAACGGCGCCGTTGCTTTCTTTTGCCACAATGTCATCAGGGTTGTACATAGGGCATGATTTCATGGATAAACAGCCACAACCTATGCATCCGTCAACCATTTCTCTGACGCGCATCATATATGCGATCTTTTCATCTAGCTGTGCCTGCCAAAAGCGTGACATATTCGCCCAGTCTTCTTTGGTTGGTGTCCTGCTCTGTGGCAATTGGCCTAAGGTTTCCTGAATTTCAGAAAGCGAGATGCCCATTTTTTGCCCAGCTTTAATAACGGCAATTCGGCGCAATACATCTTTTTTGTACCTGCGTTGGTTACCCGTGTTGCGCCAGCTTCGGATTAACCCTTTTGTTTCATAAAAGTGCAATGTAGATACTGCGACGTCAGCACGCTTAGCCACCTGTCCAACACTGAGTCGCGGCTCATCTCTGAGTGTAGAGTCCGACATGTTTGCCCCTTTCTTTAAAAATTCAAATTAGTGCTTTACCTAAACTTAGGTTGAGGTTTTAGCCTAGCAGCAATTCAATTAAAGGAGAACAACTTTGAACACAATTATTGTTTATTCGAGCGCAAATAAAATGGGCAATACGGGCGTAGCTGTGGAGGCAATGGCTAAAGAATACAACGCGCAAACGTTGTTTTTGGATGATTATGTTATCAACGATTATAGCTATGAGCACAAAAACAAAGATGATGACTTTAGAGCCTTATTTAGACATGTTCTCCAATTTGAACATGTGGTATTTGCCTCGCCAGTATATTGGTATGCAGTCACACCAAGAATGAAGGCGTTTATTGACAGGATCACTGAGTTTATGGATGACGAAGTACTTAAGCCTGAGTTACGTGAGTTGAGAAGTAAACAGTTTTCGATATTGTCCACATCAATTCACGAAACAGCACCGCTCGCGTTTACGGATATGCTGAGAAAAACCTTCGAGTATTTGGGTATGCAGTTGAGAGGAATGCATCATCAGCAGTTCCCCTATGAAGACTAGTTAGACTGTTGCTGTAAAAATAGCGTTTGATATTGCTTGGGCGTTTTATTGAATGCTTTTTTAAAGCTCCGGCTCAATTGACTGGGGTGGTTAAACCCTAGGGTGAAGGCGACAGTTGTCACGCTTTCACCTCGTTCTAATAAAGTGCGCGCGGACATCATCTTTTGGCCATGGAGCCAGTTTTGGGGCGTGGTACCAATGCGTTTCTTGAATTGATCAAAAAACTTACTACGGCTCATGCAGGCGATTTTGCACAGTTTATCGATGTCGAGTTGTTCGGATAAGTTGTTTTTCATGTAGTCGATGGCTGCATGAATACCTGTTTTAAAGTTGCACAGTGCAACTTGCTGAAATAGAAGGTCTCGGCTCTGTTGCTGCAATAGGCGAGCGACCAGTTCATTCAATGCCAAATCAATGTAAAAGTCTCGTTGTGGGGCGTTTTCACAAAATAGATGAGTTAAGCGGTTCAGCAACTGCTGTGTTTGTGCATTGTGTTCATTGTGCACTAGTTCTGGGTGGTAATTGTATTGCGGTTCGGGGCTATCGTTATGCTGATTCAACTGCTCTGCAACAGTCGCTATTTTATCCTTGCTGATGTCTATTGCTAAGCAGGTTGTTGGTCGGTCAAAGCAGGCTGTGGGAAAATCAATATATACTGCTTGCTCAGGTGCCAGCACAAAGCTTTCATTGGGTAAAAATGCTTGATGATAATCACAACTGTTGACGTGCATGACCTTTTTACCGGTCAGCATGCCACAAAAAAGTACGTTGCTGGAGTAAAGGCGAATATGTTGTGCGTTCTCATACGTATCATAAATGCTAAGTTCAACGTCATTGCTCGCAAAGTGCACGCGATTCTCTACTAGTGACGTGATTTTTTGCCTTTTTTTATTCAGTTGCTCAAGCATTCTTTATTCCCTGTTTGGACTCTAATGCAAACATTTTATACGCAGAGTTAAGTTTTTAATCCGCCTTTTGATTAATGTCAACCGAATAACAATAAGTTTACCGCCAACAGTGCGCGTGAAATAAAACGACAATTTCAAGTTGAAGAGGCATTTATGATTTATGCAAACCCAAATACATCAGATGCAATAGTGAATTTTAAGTCAGTGTATGACAACTATATTGGTGGCAAATGGAGTAAACCAGTTGAAGGGGTGTATTTCGACAATATTAGTCCTGTAAATGGCCAAGCTTTTTGCCAAGTTGCCAGATCTGGCGCCAAGGATATTGCGCTGGCACTTGATGCTGCGCACAGTGCCAAGGAAGCGTGGGGCACAACATCAGTGACAAACCGCAGCAATATTTTGCTGAAAATAGCAGACAGGATTGAGGAAAATTTAGAATATTTAGCCGTGGCAGAAACATGGGACAACGGTAAAGCGATTCGTGAAACGCTTGCTGCCGACGTGCCATTAGCCGCCGACCACTTTCGCTATTTTGCTGGGTGTATTCGGGCGCAAGAGGGGAGTATTGGCGAAATAGATGAACACACAGTCGCATATCATTTTCATGAGCCTTTGGGTGTCGTTGGACAGATCATTCCGTGGAATTTCCCTCTGCTGATGGCTGCATGGAAGCTTGCTCCAGCACTTGCTGCTGGCAACTGTGTCGTACTTAAGCCTGCGGAGCAAACACCGGTTTCTATTTTATTATTGATGGAACTAATAGAAGACTTAATTCCGGCAGGTGTGGTCAATATAGTCAACGGATTTGGTAAAGAAGCTGGTGAGGCTCTGGTAACCAGTGATCGTATCGCAAAAATAGCTTTTACTGGCTCAACACCAGTGGGCTCGCACATTTTGAAATGTGCAGCAGATAACATTATTCCGTCTACGGTTGAGCTTGGTGGAAAATCACCAAATATCTACTTTAGTGACGTCATGGAAAAAGACGATGAGTTTTTGAGCAAGTGTGTTGAAGGTGCAGTACTTGCCTACTTTAACCAAGGTGAAGTGTGCACCTGCCCATCTCGGTTATTCGTTCAAGAAGATATCTATGATGAATTTATAGCCAAAGTAATTGAGCGAACAAAGCAAATCAAACGCGGAAACCCTTTGGATACCGAGACCATGGTAGGGGCTCAGGCTTCACAGGCGCAATTTGATAAGATTTTAAGTTACATTGATATTGGTAAAAAAGAAGGCGCGGAAGTCCTGCTTGGTGGAGAAGTTGAGCAGCTGAATTCAGAATATGAACAAGGTTATTATATTCAGCCAACCTTACTGAAAGGGCACAACCAAATGCGTGTGTTCCAAGAGGAGATATTTGGTCCGGTGATCTCTTTGTGTACGTTCAAAGATGAAGCTGAAGTATTGGCCATGGCAAATAGCAGTGAATTTGGTTTGGGTGCTGGGGTTTGGACACGCAACATGAATCGCGCGTATCAATTTGGCCGAAAAATAGAAGCTGGTCGCGTATGGACAAACTGTTACCACATGTACCCTGCCCATGCCGCTTTTGGTGGTTATAAGCGCTCTGGTATAGGGCGAGAAACACATAAAAAGGCATTGGATCATTATCAACAAACTAAAAACCTACTAGTCAGCTATAGCGAAAGTCCACTTGGGTTCTTTTAAGTTATAGCCTTTGCAAGATGCGCGACCAGAGCCATGGTCGCGCTCTTTTTCGCGACATTGTTTGGCCAGATGGCATATACCGGTATCGGGGATACATGCCAATCGGGCAGTAATTCACTTAAATCTCCTTGCGCCAATGCCGACTCGACTAGGTAATCTGGGGGAGTTGCAATTCCCAACCCATCTTTACACAGTTGTGTCATACCCTCGACAGTATTTACACTGACTTGGAATTTAAAAAGAATATCTTGTTGGCCTAATTGATGATGAGTGAGTGTTCGTTTATTCGGTAGGCTCGCTAATTTTATCCAAGGCAGCCGTTCAAGATCTTTTGGCTCATTGATTTGCATATCTGGCTTTATAAACTTTGGGGCGCAAGTCAGTTTTCGGTTGATGTCTCCAAGGCGTTTACTTTTAAGTTCGCTGCTAGGCAAACTCCCCACCCGTATAGCAATATCAATGCCTTTCTCGATCAAGTTTTCGTAAATATCACTGTAGTTAATATGTATTTCGAGTGCACGATGTTGCTGACAAAAATCAGCTAGGGCACGGGTGTATTGAGACCGCACTAGTGCGGTTGGCAGACTTACTGTTAAACGTCCACAGAGCACGTTTGTTTGTGCACTGATGGCAGACAACCCCTGCTCAACACTATGTATCATAGTGGTACTTACCTCCAATAACTGCTCTCCCTGCTCAGTTAAAGAGAGTTTACGAGTTGAGCGATACAGTAAAGGCGTATCCAGCTTTTTTTCAAGCATGGTGATGTGATAACTGACGACCGATGGAGACAAGTTAAGTGCCCGCGCTGCGCCCCTAAATGATCCTTGTTCAACAACAGTAGAGAAGATAGCGATGCTTTTTAAATCATCAATCATATTGAGTAAGTTTTTAGAACACTGATTTCTATTTATACCATCTAATAAAACTAATAACAGGTATGTACACTCAAATTTTACATAAAAACGGAGTGTATTATGTTGATGATCATGGCTATGGGTTTGTATGCGTTTTCTATGTCGATCACGCCTGGACCGGTTAATTTAATCATTTTTTCAGGAGGACTGAATCGCGGCGTTAATGCCACATTGCCTTTTATTTTTGGCGCGACAATGGGGTTTAGTGTTTTATTAGTTACAACCGGCCTCGGGCTTGGCTGGGTGGTGCAACAACATACTTGGTTAGTCACCATTTGTACACTCATAGGCTGTGGTTTTATGCTGTATATCGCGTATGGGCTTTTTCGGACTGATGGGCACATAGGCGCGGCTAAAGGATCGCGAGCAGGGCTTAGCACTGGGTTTGCATTAATGTGGTTGAACCCCAAGGCATGGCTTGGTGCAATAGCTGGCAACAGTTTATTTATTGAACCTAATCAAACTGCTAAGTTATTTGTGTTTGTGATGGTATACGCTTTGGTGTGTTTTATCTGTTTAACGCTTTGGGCGGTGTTTGGCAAACAGGTGTCTAAGCACTTAGTGAAGGAACAAAGTTTACGTTGGCTCAATAAAATTGCCGCGGTGGTATTGGCTGGTATGTGCGTTTTGGTATTGCTTGAATTGGTGAATTGGTGAATTGGTGAATTGGTGAATTGGTGAATTGAGGTTGGCGTGTTTAATACCTCAACTGCATGCTCAATGATTTTTATACTGCCCCAGTGCGTCATGATTAACCGAGATTGCAAAGAGCGACTAGCAGCTGATGTTCGTAAGCTCAACCCAACAAAAGCTTTTCACAGTAAAGTCGCAAAGATGACCTGTTATACAGGTCGAGATCAAATTGAGGCCTCAAGTTTACAGCTCCGAGGCCCCTGCCAAGGCTATGACTTGTACTTTCTAAAAGCACAAATACTAAATAAGACAAGGCAAATTACATGATAGAAAGAACCTGAACTACTGAGGTTAGAAGATTGATTTGGCGTAGTCTGAGGCTCAGGCTCAGACTCAGGTTGGGGCGCAGCCTTGTCATCCTGTTTATTGTCAGGTTGGTCGTTTACTTCAATTGTAAAACTAAGCTGTGTAGCCCGGGCTCCATCGCTGGCGACAAAGGAAAGCACTTGAGCGCCCTCATTAGTGAGTGTGCCAGATAAAACACCATCATTGGTCAAAGTAAAACCTGAAGGCAATTGATCGGCAGAAAAGGTAATAGGGTCCCCATTTTTGTCGTGAATATATTGGGTTAAATCTATAGAGATGGTTTGGTTGACTTTAATCCTGTACTCGGGCTCTTCGCCACGCCAATCAGGTGCTATATTGGCTGTATCTAAGGCAATGCGATAGACACCTCGACCATAAGTGAATGCGTACAAATAGTTGATGTGTTCGATGCGTCTTAACACTAGTCGATACACTGCAACATTAGGTAGGCCATGTATAAACGGTTGCCATGACTCGCCACCATCCTCTGTGCGGTAAACACCGAAGTCTGTTCCGACAAACAGTCTTTCAGGATCTTCTTTTAACTCGGCTAAGCTGTGTGCAGGGAGATCAGGAAAGCGCTCGTCATCTTCTCCGTCTATGTGCGCCCATGTGGTGCCGAGATCCTCACTTTTCCATATATGGTTTTCGCCAAAGGTAGATGCCACGGCATACATGTGCTTGTCACCATGAATACTGTAATGGATCTCTCGCACGTAAGCGAAATCAGCAAAACTAATATCTTCAGGCTCGGTCGTATTATCAGCGCTCAGTGCGTTATTTAGACGTTTTAATTTACCATCTGTTTGAGCAAAAATAACGCGATTGCTGTTACCTGGCTGCACGGCCAATGCGGTTATTCCGCGGCGATACTGAGTTGTAAATGGGATGGATGCGCGGGTAAACTCTCCTTCGTCAATGTCATCTAAACGCCACAGGCTTTGCCCACCCAACCAGATGCGGGAACGGTTATTGGGGTCAATAACATAGGGAGTTATGAAGAGTGAACTCTCATTTTCTGGCAAAAACTTAAAGTCAGGTCCATTCTCACTGACTAAATAAACATTGCCATTTTGAGTCGATGCGGTCATGCGCTCGTTATCAATAAAAAATGCGTAGCCACCATCGCCTCCACCAACTTTTTGCCAGCCCATATCAGGGCTAAACAGTAAACTGCCATTGTCTTGTGCGCCCCCTAAAATGCGGCTGCCATCTTGTGAAACATCACCGTGGTAAAACTGCGTGACGTTGTAGCCCTCATTGATGTGTTGCCATTCTATTTCGGGTTCAGCAGCCTCGCAGGCATCTAATCCATTCGCTAACGGGTTAGAAGTCATCGCTATGCCCCCGTCGTTGACGTTAAATAGTCGTGTTTCATTGATGCCATCATAATTTGGATGAAAGTAGAGGCCATGATGATCAACATGAGGAGCATCCGCGCCATGATAGTAAAATGACATTTGTTGCCATGTCTGACCGCTATCGATCGAGCGCATCAACTCCACCCCACCAGTCCAAATGATATCTGGGTTTACGGGATCTATGGCGAGCGTATTGTCAAACCAACCTTGCCCATATATAAAGCTATTCTCTGGGTTTTGGCAGTTAATTGTCAGAGCGTTAGAGAGTACATAGCGGCCGAGTAATTGTGGGTGTTCATCACCAGTTATGAGTATCCAGTTTTCGCCGCCGTCTGTTGATTTGTAGATCCCCTGTAAAGCGTGAGGGACTCTTCCATGTGCGTTAAAGGCAGACATAGCATAGACGATTTTTGGGTCTGACGGCGCGAAAGCAAGGGTTGTACGGCCCTGATTTTGATGCTCGATGACAGAGCGCCAAGTTGTGCCAGAATCAATACTTAGGTATACCGCACCGCCATCGGCAAAGTTACCGCAGCTTGCTAGAATTCTGTCTTGTTCATCACTAAGCGGGCTTATTGCCAATTCTAAACAGCCACCAACGACATGTTGTTGATCAAGGGATAATTGCCAATTAACTCCTTTGTCGTCAGATATCCATACCCCTGTATTTGTAACCGCATACAGTTTGCCTTTATTGCCAAAACGCAGCTTGTTCACATACTGAAAGTCGGCATTGTTGTTTGTGCTTTCAAGTTGCTGCCAGGTTTGGCCGCCATCTTTTGAAGTCATTATACCGTCGCCAGCGAAACCAACACTGTTGGTAAAGCCGCGTCCAACATAGACTCCTTCGCCGCTTCCTGCATAAAGGTGTTGACTATTTTTGGGGTCAAAAACCAATGTGCTAATTGCCATGCTCGGTAAATCGTTGGCGATGGGAAGCCAATTTGAGCCAGCATCGATAGATTTAAATATACCGCCTGAAATACCCGCTGCGAACATAATATCTGGGTCTTGTGGGTGAAATACCAAAGTTCGTGTTCGCCCTCCAACGCGGTTTGGCCCAAGGCTCTCCCATGTAAATTCTGACCCTGACGTATCTTTATATGCCTGTATTTGTGTGAAAACAGCTTCATATTTGGCTTGTATATCGACCTCTTGATTGGGGTTTAGGCGAATTAAACTTTGCATTGTGCGATCTGGTTCGCGGATATTCTTTGGATTTACTTTTATCTTGGGTGTTATGTTGTTGAGTGAAGGTTGATGAGTGTTGTGGTAAGTCGCCAGTACAATGGCTGCGAGTGCGCTACCAATAATACTAGCGAGTATTATTTTTTTTGTTTTCATGTTTATTCCTTTAATTTTTAATAAATGGCAGGGGTCAATTGTTCGCTGCCAATTACTAACATATCAGGAAGGTAGCCACTTTTTGTCATTATTTTTTGTCGGTATTTAGAAATTACTTCCTTTTAAAGCAAGCGCTAAATATAGGGTGCTGAAGTAATTACTTATATTTTTGTTTTTCATCACCATTATTTTTTTACTCTGCTACATATAGGTTACAGTTAGGCGCTAGAGAATTATTTTACTTGGTACATAAGGAAAAATGGCTAACAATGTCAGCGTAGCGAGGTTGGCTTTAAGTTTTTTTGCGCCAATAGTTGCTGCTGAGCTTGGCGGTTGTATGCAACAATATAGCCATGTCAGATATTGTTGTTGCTTATGTATAATCCCAATTTACCGTTAGTTTACCATCCAAACTATTCGTTTAGCTTTGATCCTAAACACCGCTTTGTTGTCAGTAAGTTTGCAAGATTAAAACAGTACTTAGAGCAACAAGGGGTCATTCAGAGCAACCTACAACAGGGCCCCGTAGGGAATTACTCCGATTTAGAGCTCGTTCACTGCGAGCAATATGTGCGTGATCTGTATCATAACCAATTGTGCCCAAAAGCCATGAGAAGGATAGGGATCCCATGGTCAAAAGAGCTTATGGCGCGAACTTTTACTGCCCCACTTGGTACTTATTTAACTGCAACGCTGGCATTAAAAAATGGTATTGCGTGTCATTTGGCTGGTGGCACACATCATGCTCATTACGATTTTGGTTCAGGTTATTGCATGGTAAATGATCTCGCTTACACTGCACAGCGCCTGATAGACGAGCAGCAAGTGCACAACGTGTTAATTTTTGACTGTGATGTACATCAAGGGGATGGCACGGCGGCGATGTTGGCACACAATCCATATGTGTTTACGTGTTCAATTCACTGTGACAAGAACTTTCCTTTTAGAAAGCAACAAAGTGACTTGGATATAGGGCTAAATCCGAACGTCAGCGATCGTGAATACTTGTCTATTGTCGAAGCAACAATTACTGACTTAATTGAACAGTTAAATCCCGACTTGGTGCTCTATGATGCGGGTGTGGATGTGTGGCAAGAAGACACATTAGGCAAGCTCGATATTAGTTGGCAAGGGCTTGAACAACGAGACTACATAGTTTTGACCACATGCCAGCGAAAAGGTGTGCCTGTTGCAACTGTGATAGGTGGAGGCTACGACAAAGATCACGAACGTTTGGCAATGCGACATGCCATTGTTATTGAGCAAGCAGCTAAAATTTAACTCAATAAGTGAAATAAAGCTGCATCTTATAACGTATTACTTTTACTTATAAAATCAACTTATTAAATCTGGCTTTTACTATGTGAAAATTTGTTTTACATAGTATTTACGATGTTTTTGTGGCCTATTGGCTATGTTTTTTCCAGTATCAAAGTGAGTCCGAGGTTAGGACAGCATATTTACCGCGATAATAAAGGAATAGACTATGGCCAAGCATATATTGATGATGGGATTGTTAATCGCGACTGTACTCGTTTCTGTGCAAGTTCAAAGTCATGATTTTGTACAATGCAGTGAAAATGGTCGCCATGACAGTGGTCGCTACGAGAGTGGTCTCGATAAAAAAGCGCAAGAGTGCAATTGGAGCGACTCTGATAGCACCAAAAAAATGCCGCAATTTACCGTTAAATTTGATCATGATAATACGCTCAATACCGAAGTTGTCTACGTCTGTCGAGGTTTAGGACATGTCTTAGGGCGCTTAGTAAACGGTATATGTTATACGTCATGGTATGGTCGAGAGTTTGCAAATAAACGCTATCAGGTTCTGACAATTGCGTCTCAAAACTATCATTGGGAAGTGACAACAGATCGCATCGATCTTTACGGTGAGACTGAGAAGGGTGATAAATATTTAGTAAAAGGCTCGTATGAAAGTGGTTTCAATACTTATGTATGTGGCGTAGTCGATGGTCATGGTGCACTCAGGGCGGGTAAATTGCTGAATGGGTATTGCTGGTATGGGGCTGGCGGTCGTGAGCGAAGCTACCCACTTGCCAGCGGCCGAGTCCATGTGCTGTTTTATACAGGAAGTTGAGCAAACCGAAAACAGTGTAGAGCCACAATGTAATGCCTTGATTACGCTTCTAGATTGAACCGTAACCTTTTAGTGTCGAGCTTGTTAACTGAGTTGGGGTTTAGAATCCCATAAAGACTACTTAATAAGAGCCGTAATACCAGCATTCCATACTATTGTGTAGTCGTTACAAATCTATGATGGATAAAAATTCAATTCGTCATACTTGGTTCGAAAATTGATTGAATCTTAAGCATGGTGCCGCTTTTACACTGGTTATCAGCGGTACGATATAGACAAGTGGCAAAAGATTGCCAAACACAGCAAATAGAATGAGATATCGGCTAGGTCTATAGGGACGCAAGAGGGAATTTTTATGAATGCAAACAGCTATTCAGTAACGAGCTATGTCAACAGAATGAGCAACGGGGCAGGGATTGCTGCAAAACACGCATCACAACCACAAATGCATAGCAGTCAACCTGCACCAGAAATTGATAATCGAGAGCAATACGTTAAATATATAAACTCAGCCAGTGAGGAAAAGCTGGCAGGGTCTATTGATGCAATCAAGCAATATGGGCCACCAATTGCAATGTTTAGAATGAGTGATATTGAAAAAGCGGCTAATTCAGAAGAAATGCATGGTCGTATCGGTAGAGCAATTGATCATTTTGAAGTTGAGGCACAGCAATACCACATACAGGAACTCGCTATTATTAAAGCGGGCGAGCAAGCTGGGAAGTCTTCCAAAAAAATTTTAATGGAGATTGTCGAATTGCGGGATCAACAATCAGAGTTATTCAAGATGGGAACTAATTGGGGAAGCAAAGGGCTTGCTCACCCAGAAAACTATGAGAAGCTGATTGCAGCAACGCCTAGTTACGTTAACTACTATGTATAGTGGCTTCTATGATATGTAGTTTAACGTCAAAACAAACTGCACAACAACCAAAGTTTACTGGAAAGTAACTGCAACAGAACGTGTTTGTCCAAACATAGTTGGTTGTGCTTGCACTGCGTACTAAAAATAAGTACTGCAAAGATGTTGTTGATGACACATTGGTGCCTGTTAAGTTTGCGCCTGCTGACGTAAATGCTTCAATACCGTTTTCTGGCTTTAGAGGTAATGGCTGGCGAAGCTCAAGAAATGTCACGTCATCAACATTGAAAGTTTCTTCATTTGCTAATGCTGAAGTAGACGTTAAACCAAAAGTCAGATGAAGCAAAATTCAACGTTAGTATTTGAATAGTGGATAGCACCAACCATTATTTAAACAATTGCAGCGCCGCGGCATCAAAGTTAGCTAAATTCGGAAATATGTCAGAAACTTCGATATCACTGAGTCCGAACCATTTGGCGATCGGAGCAAAATACTGCTCATTAGAGAATTGTGGGATTAACCGTCCTCCGCCTACATCAATTGCGCTTTCTAATTGCTGAGACAGCATTGTACCGTGCAGCTCCTTACCATTAACTGCCGCTCCCATTAACAGTTGGTTGCCAGCCCAGCCATGATCTGTACCGTCGCCATTGGATGTAAGCGTACGACCGAAATCTGACATGGTGAACGTTGTTACGCTCTCTTGCAGTGACAACTCTGCCAACGCGCTATGAAACTCGGACAACGCGGTTGCCAAAGTTGCAAAAAGGGCAGGTTGACGAATTAATTGGTCATCGTGGGTATCAAATCCGCCTAGAGAAACAAAAAATATTTGTCGCTTATTGCCCGTTTGGTTGCTGATACTCAGCGATTTAGCTACCGCTGCAAGCTGCTCTGATAAGGGGTTATCGCTAAATTGTGTGTTCAGAGTTGGCGCTTGTTCAAGGAGTGCATTCATGTTTTGGACATTGGAAATTGAACTAGAGAGCCTGCTTGCATACGCATCTTGGATTGGGTTAGTAGTAGTACTGAGCAATCTGTCGACAATGCTTTTAACGTGGTCCACTTGGGGCTGATAGCCCCTTAAAGCATTAATTTTTGTAATGCCATTTTTGTTTAATGCATAGGGAGTTGTATTGGCACCAACTTGCCATGGGTTGGCACCTGCAAGAGAAATATTGCTGGTAAAGCTCGCGTGCTGGTTTAAGCGCTCTAGAATTCGAGCGCCCCAACCTGTATTCAAAGAAACCTTTTCTTGACCATGCATCCAAGTGGCTTGTTGGTCATTGTGTGAGAATAAATGGCCGGGTAAGGGCACTGCTTTGTTTTTGTAATCAGCGAGTGAGGTCGGGGTGATAAGCGTGCCTACTCCGCCAACAAACCCCAATTGACCCGCATTAAATATTGGTTCTAATGCGCTCATACTCGGGTGTAGACCAACCCCACCCGAAAAGTGCGTGGTGGTGTTTAATGTGATCGGCTCGGTGACCACTAAATTTTGTCGACTTTGTTCATAATCGGCACGTTCAGAACCCGAGGTGGGAACGAGCATATTTAGTGAGTCACTACCGCCATGCAAGAATATGCATACTAAAGCCTTATAGTCATTGATAGTACTTGAGGAGGCAGAACTGGCGAGTGCTTGCAATTGTAAACTGGTGAGTGCTGCAATGGAGGCTCCGCCTTTTAAACACAGTGACAAAAAAGCTCTTCTCGATTGCTCATTACTATATGGCATAGCGGCAACTCCTAGTTTTGATAATTGAAGTCAGGTGACAGTGATACCATGTAGAGTAGCTGAGCTACTCGATGAACAGCGTCTTTACGGGCAAAGTAGCTGTCCAAATCAACCAGAGCAGAGCGCGTACTGTCCGACATGCTGCCTGCAAAATAAACAAGGTTGTAGTAGTCCAATAATGCTTGAAGACCGTTGTTTGACAACATGGTGATGTCCGATTGTCCATACATATAAATGGTTTTGGGATTTAATGTGTTTTTTCGTTCTGCCATTCGCCATACAAGGTCGCTATAGTGGCCATTGGTCGTCGCAATCATGTTGGAGTCAGTGGCTATCTGTAGCTCTGGTGCGACCAAGCCAAGCGCTTGTAACTCATTGGGTACATGATCTGGCCTGAAGAAATTAAATACGGAAGGCGAAAGTAGCGGGCCCTGGCCGTAGGTCGTTGATAAATTCCATGTGTAATATTGATTTAATTCAGAGCGGGCATTGAGGACGCGCCATAAATGCACTTTTGTGAGTATCGGCTCTTTTATTTTTCCGCTATGTACAAGCACAGAAGAATATTTGCGCGCTTCGTCATCGAGTAAAATGGCCTTAACCACAGCGGCGAGATCGCCTCTAACCCCTTGTCCGTTGTCATTGAACACCGATGCGACGCGCTCGACATAAGCAGGGGTTGGGTTTGACTTTACCAACCTTTGTATCAATTGCTTGCAGATAAATGGTGCGACGTTTTGGTGTGAGAACAAGTTGTCTAATGCTTGCTGCATCGACTCTTCAGGCCCGGTGCCTGCCGGTATGATGTCGCCATTGAGCAATGCTTTTTCTTCCATTGAGTGGTAATCAGAAAAAGCGTGCATTGGTAAAGTATAATTTCGACTAGGTCTATCCCAGCGTGCTGAATATGCAAATGTCCAGCCCGTAAACACCTTTGCAAATCCTGCAATCTCTTGCTGTGAGTATGTTGGTATGGTGTTGTTATCATTTAGCTTCGCTGTTCCATCCAAATTCAGCTCGTTTAGTCCGATTGTGAATAGTTGCATAACCTCTCGCGCGTAATTCTCATCAGGTCTTATATTGCGTTCTGCATCCGCTTTTTCATTACCGAGATGGCTGAGGTACACGCCCATGACAGGCGATAAGGTTACCGACTCAAGCAGAGTTCGAAAATTGCCAAAAGCATGTTTTAAGAGCGTGTCATAATAGGCAACCATACCCTCAGGTTCGCCTTTGAGTGATGTATTGGCATCTGAGACAACGAAAATCTCACTCAGCGCAAATGCTACCCGCTGCCTAAGTTGATCAGGCGCACTTAAACTTGCCTTCCACCAGGCATCAATGCGATTTATATGACTTGGATTTTCGCGGTCAGGGTAGTTTTCCAAGAAAGGCGTGTGGTAGGTGGGCTCAAGGAGTATTTGTTGGTCAAGCCATTCTTCTTCGCTTAATCCCGTCGCAGCTTGTATTTCTGTCAGGGTGGCACCAAGGGTCGCCTGCTGTAGCAAGGCTGAAGCTTGAAACTCATTCATTGCATTGACGGATTCAATGTCGGTTTCCACATATGTGCTCAAACCTGCGTTATTGGTAACGGTCAATGAAAAAGTAAAAAGGTCTTTTTTGACTGAATGCGTGGTTGGCAAAATAACGGTCAAGTTTTGTGAGTCAGTACCTATCAATGTGGCTTCGGGCCCAGCTACTTGCGTCCAAGCGTAGGTTAAATGCTCTGTTGGGCTTGTCACAACGCTATTAATGATGATTTCATTGCCTTTACGAAGCACTGCACCGGGGGGCTTAAGATCAACAATTGGTGCAGTACCAATGTTATCGGCAGCGCCTTCACTTTCTTCGTTGTCCTCTTCTGGCGAGGATTCATTACCGCTCTCATCACCTTGCTCAACCGTATTATTCGGAGTTTCAGTTTGAGAACCCGGAGTGATGTTATTTTGCGTATTCGAATCACTATTGCTGTCAGTACGATCGTTGTTTGGAGAGGTCGTATTGGTATTTGAGGAGCTAGAGCTATCAGGAGCTGCATCATTATTAGAGTTGGTTTCACCGCCTCCACCACAGGCGGATAAAAGCAGGATGGCTGCAAAAGAAAGGAAGCGCATCTTCATATCAAGTTCCTCGCAAAAGTCTCATCCTTTTATAGCATGGAGGGATATTTTTACAATGTTTTTTTATTAATTCAAAGTTTTTTAATTAATAAAAAAGGATTGTATTTGCATTTATATCAATGATTCAAAAAGAAAACCCAAAAGTAGCTCAACCAAGTTAATCGTCGAGTCGGACCAGCTCGACATCATGGTGCTGCTGTTACCATTACCAGTTAACCTTTTATCCAATTCGGGTAGAAAGGGCGCTCTTGAGGGGTTCATATTGTATTGAACTTATTCAGAGCTGTTTGTCTTCAAAGTGAGTGAATATACCCAACCAACAAAGAGCCCCAGTAGTGTTGAATTCAAGCTTAAAAAGCTGACGCCAGACAAGGTGACTAAAAAGGTGAGTAATGCCGGCTCCCGATACTGCTTAGATTGAAAGGCTGTTTGTAAACACATAAGTAAGGTGCCAAGTAAGGCAAATCCGGCAAGCATATGCGTAATTTCTGTGGGGAATGATAAAAAGATTGATACAACAGAAGTAGCTAGCACGCCAGCGCATAGATAAAAAAAACCAGCCCACAGCACTGCTTTGTATCGTACACTTTTGTCTTTATCTACTTCCTCGTTCATACAAATAGCAGCAGAGATAGCCGCTAGATTTAAGCTAAATCCGCCAATGGGCGCAAAAAGCATATTTACAGCGCCGGTACCAAATAAAATGGGTTTAACAGGTGATTGATAGCCATATGTTTTCATCATCGCGATGCCGGGTAGGTTTTGAGAGAGCATGGTAACTAGGTATAAGGGGATTGATATGTTCAAAATAATTGAGAGGTCGATATTTGGTGTGACCCAACTGGGGTGAGCAAAGGAGAATGTAGTTGTAGAAAGTACGTTGTTATCAGAATGAAATACACTCACTATTCCAATGACGAGTAAGATCAACATAGTGTATTTGGGGAGTAATCGTTGGCTGGCAATGTAGGCTGATAACATGAGTAAAAACAGCACAGGCGTTGTCGTTATAGGCTCAAAAGCGCGAACGCAGAAGGGTAATAAAATAGCGCCTAACATCGCCGTTGCTAGTGGGGCAGGGATCCGTTGCAGCGCTTTAGACAACGGCGAGATAAGCCCGGTTAAAAAAATGCTTAAACCAGTGAACATAAAAGCGCCAATGAGGTTCGGCAACTCATAATTCGGCGCTGAACTAACTAAAATGGCAGCACCGGGTGTTGACCAAGCAGTGAGAATAGGGGTTTTGTAGTACCATGAGTAGCCGATCGAGGTAGCTCCCATAGCGATCCCTAACGCCAATAACCAACTTTCGATTTGGCTAGGTGATGCGCCGGAAGCAGATGCTGCCTGTAAAATGATCACAATTGAACTGGTATAACCGATTAATACGGCTGTGAAGCCAGCAACGATATGGTTTAGCGTAGAAGATTTTTGGTACATTCTCGCTCCATGGAGTAGAGTAAAATTATTGTGCGTTATAGCGCACATTTAATAATGTAGCACTGTGCGTTATAGCGCACAATAGGGGGGTTGTTAATGAAAGAGTCGATATTTAAGTCCGAGATCGCTAACCATTTGAAAGCAGAAAGAAAAAGAAAAAAGTTGAGCTTGGATGCAACCGCAAAATTAACTGGTGTCTCTAAAGCCATGTTGGGGCAAATAGAGCGTGAAGAATCCAGTCCAACAATTGCGACGCTATGGAAGATCGCAAGTGGGCTAAATACCTCTTTTTCGGCATTTTTTGCCAATGAGCCGGCTTTACAATCAGGGGAGCGAGTATTTCCCGAAGACGAGAGAATGAAGGTAAACACGATATTTCCGTTTCAACAAGATACCAGGATAGAGGTGTTTGAAATTACTTTGCTCGATCATCACCAGCAAATGTCTAGCCCTCATGACATCGGGATTGTTGAGCATGTTCATGTAATTCACGGCAAGATGAAAGTCTATTTTGATCAGCAGTGGCATGTGTTAGAAGCGGGTGAGCGTATACGCTTTTATAGCGATCAATCTCATGGCTACGAAGCGATATCAGAAACCGCCGTATTTCATAACATCGTAAGTTATCCAAAATGACGGCTTCAGTTATATATTCGTAGACTCTGCGAAATTTCATAGCTGACTGACTTACGATTAGTGAGCTTGGTGCCTTTTCTAACATGTTGCACTTTCAAGCTCACTAGAGTACCGAAATGACGGAGTTGCGTTAGTTAGTTTTTCTTAGCAAGCCAAAGCAAACGCTAATTATTAACACCACACATCCAGCTAAAGCTACAAAGTTTGGTGTTTCTTGAAATAAAAAGTAGCCAAACAGCAGAGAGTATAAAATATTACTGTATTGGACATTGGCAATGACATTGGCATCACCATATTTAAAAGCTGTCACTCCAATCCACTGTGCGAGAGAAGAAATCGCGCCAACGATGAGCAGTAAAACAGCCTGCTCAAAAGTGGGGGTTACCCAATTATTAACCGCAGGAAGCAATGTGATAATGGCAATAAATACGGCTTGGTATACCAGTAAGTTTGTGCTGGATTCGACTTTGACAATCTTTTTAATACAGATTGAAGTGGTTGCTGCACCTAATGCTCCGCACAACCCAAGTACAAAATAGATACTTTTCGAACCATTAAAATTGGGCTGGACGATCAACATCACACCGATAAAACCGATAATGACAGTCGCCCAGCGATTTACAGTGAGCTTCTCAGATAAGAATATAGTTGAAAGCAATGCGACAAATAACACACTTGTGAAGCTAATCGCGATTGCAGTTGCTAACGGCAATTCTCTGAGCGTGATAAAGCTCAGGTAGAGTGCGAAAAATGCACCTATTATTCTTATTATGTGTAGTGAGAGATACTGGGGTTTTCGCAGGGTATCAATATTGCGAAAAATAGTGGGCAGGAGCAACACGATAAAAACGAACTGCCTAAAAAGTAAAATTTCAAATTCACCAATTGATGTGCTTAAAATACGTACAATGGTACCCACATATACAAATAGTCCACAAGATATAAATGCAAGCATCACGCCCTTAAGATAGTTGGGCATTGTTTTCGTAAATAGTTTCAACTGTTCGATATTTTTATTCGCTGCTGGTTTATACGCATTCGACATAATCACCTCCTCTTTAAACGTCACTAGCCTTGGCTATAAACCTTTAGTCAGGTCAAATCTGATGTATAGAAAAATGTGTTTGAAGGCATTTGACCTGACTATAGCTTCATACCCTAGCTTGCAACTGGCGTCATTATTCAAACAATTAAAGAGGAACCAAACGTGAAAAAACATCTGTTTTCAACCGCAATGTGTTTAACAAGTATATTGCTGGCTAATAGCGTATTGGCTAAGGGCCACAGTGAAAAACATATTTCGAATCAAGAATTTGAGTTTGTACAAAGAGATGCGGTCACAGTCGACAGGAGCAGTTCTTTCCAGTTAAACATGCCACCGAGTAAAGCGCTGCCTTTATTTACTGCTCCCGGAGAAATTCTCTGGGCTCCGGATTGGAGGCCTAACATACTCAGTGGAGATGGCTTCGAAAAAGGCACAATTTGGTTAACCAAACATGCAAACAATACGACCTATTGGCATGTTTCGGAATATGATACATCTAATAATGTGGCGCTGTACACGCTGGTTACACCAGGGATCAGTATGGGGACCGTTGGTGTGGTTGTGTCCAAAAGTGGTGACAATGGCTCTTTAGTTTCAGTG
The DNA here is from genome assembly GCF_018100925.1 of Pseudoalteromonas luteoviolacea. Lineage (GTDB taxonomy): Bacteria > Pseudomonadota > Gammaproteobacteria > Enterobacterales > Alteromonadaceae > Pseudoalteromonas > Pseudoalteromonas obscura. The sequence continues at coordinate 93,085 of NZ_JAGJEH010000001.1, forward strand.
ACGTATAATTTAACAGGTCTATCTGATGCAGGTAATAAAAAGTTACTCACGTTGTACAGTAAAGAACATTACCCAAAAATGATTGCTCAATGGAAAGACTGGATTGAGGCCAATATCGACAAAATTCATAGCCATTATTAAGCGAGTGGTAGCGACAAGGCATGGGGCTCGTAAAGTCGCTGCCTTGTACCAAAACACTGCTTATTCAATCGGCATGGTATAAGCGAGATGAGAACTTTTACTTGAATTCGAGACTACATGGGGACTTATGTATACGGTAAATCAATTGGGAAAAATGTATAACTTGTCGCGAAGCACTTTGTTGTACTATGACAAAATAGGGCTGTTGAAGCCATCGGCAAGATCGGAGGCGAATTATCGGCTCTACTCGAAAAACGATCTTAAGAGAATGGAAAAAATTGCCACCTATAGAGAAGCGGGCTTGTCCCTAGAGTCTATCGCTGACATTTTGAATTCAGATGATACCAATTCGACCACGATCCTTGAGCAGCGGTTGCACAGCTTAAACAGGGAAATAAGTGAGTTGAGAAAGCAGCAACAGCTCGTTGTTGCGCTGCTGGGTAAAGACTCTTTAGTCAGAACTGCAAAAATTATGAACAAAGAGCAGTGGGTAAATATACTGAGGTCTTCAGGGATGGATGAGGATGATATGCACCGCTGGCACAGGGAGTTTGAACGTGATTTACCAGAGGTTCATCAAGATTTTTTAGAGTCATTGGGCTGCAGTCCTGAAGAAGTAAGTAGTATACGAAAATGGTCACAATAGCGAGGCTACGAGAAGGTAATAAGGCAATAGGGAATCGCGAGAAACCAGGGTGAATAATTTTACGTTATTAAATGATTCACTGGCAATAAAATGCATGAATTAGGCGGTTATACGCCTTGTGTGGACACTGCTTGGTAAGAGAATATTTATTATAATTATTATTTTCTTACCAAGCAGCTCACACTTTAAAACCAAGTGACGGGCAAGTACTTGGTTTTATCATTACTGCCCGAGTAGGCGGGCAGAATTGATGAGGGAAACTACTTCACAAGTGGGTTTTTACCATTTAAACAGTTTGCATTTCTGAATTCGTTTGCCACCATAGTTAGCAACTAGATATGGACCCACTTGTGCTTCACGAATGGTGTCAAAGGTATAGCTGATGATTTCAACGTCCAATGAGCCATCACTGTGTAATTCGTACTCTGCATTCAGTTTGGTTGAACCTATTTCAAATAAACTGACAAACTTATTTTCAAATAGGTATTGATCGATAACGATGCCATTGTTTTCATCAACAGCAAAATGCCCCTTGGCTTCATCTAGCGTAACCAACGTGTAATTGCGTGGGCGTGCATTGGCACCATCACCGTAGGTTACTATCCAGTCTGCGCGATTATCTACCGGGCTACCAACTTCAAGTGACATAGGAAATTCGTACAAAGATCCTTTTCCTGGAGCGACTAATTCACATTGACCCTTAAAAAAGCCTTGCCACTGAGTAGGAGCAGCTTGGGCTGTGAGCGAAAGAGCCGAAAGGCTCATGCATAAAGCAAATACTTTTTTCATTTTTCCTTCCTTTTTGATGCCATTTTTGTGTGTGCTAATTTAAAAAACGTGGATTTTTTCAATAAATAACACAAGTACGGAATTTTTTTTGATTGGGGTAAATTGGCTGTATTGGCTTAAGTCATCAGGAAGAGGGGGTCGCAAATTGAAGCGCTGTGGAGACAAAAGCCATACTCAGATTATTTGAGTATGGCAAAGCCTTAGTTACTTTTGCTGTTTGAGCGTTTGCTCTTTCACAACTTTAAGTGATTGTTCCTCTGTTACACTATAGCTAAGTTCTTCTAGCTCATAGCCAGATTGTTCAGGAGAGTTATCCAAATTCGCGTTGCGTTGGTAATAGTAGATTGAACCTTCGGCTGATTGTACCGCTGGATCAGTAACATTCAACGTAAATGCACCAAAGTTATTATTCTCATTGGTTTCATTTACATTTCGCTCAACGTCAGCCATTAACACTATGCGGTACGAACCCTTAGCTAAATTGAGATTTCGCATTGGTAATAACACTTCATGTTGTGAACCAACATCATTGAGCACTTGAATGGCACCAAAGTAAGCCAGCGCGTTATTATTTGCATCCGCTAAGAAAACGCCTACTTTTGGCAATACTGGCGAGTTCGGGCATCCGTCATTCTTGACCACAAATGTGACTTTTAGATTCCCAGCATAGCCAGTAGAAATGTTTGCAGGAGTCATGGATCCTGAATGGAATAACCAATCTGGTTTACCAACAGTGCCAAATGACGCCGTATTGTGGCTCACTGACACGGAGTTATTAAACCTTGCGACAACCTGAAAGTCGGTCGGTACGCACAAGCTACTCAGGTATGCTTTGGTGGTTGGGTCTATGTTAAAAGGACTGACTTTAAAGGTATTTTGTGTGTTTATGGGCCTGCAGCCATTGCTAGCACAGTTTAAGTTAGGGGCTTCTCTGCCAACGTAATAGCCCGTTGATCCACCGTCTTTCGTTAAGAAAAACTCGACTTGGCCGCCGGGATTAAATATCTGAGAACCAAATAAATAGTAGTTAATATTAAAGTTTGCCGAACCGGGGTTAGGGATCACCGTATTGCTGTCAAAACCGACATTGCCAACTGTGATATTTGCCAAGACAGATGCACTGAAAAGTGATGTGGTAAGTACTGCTAGACGTAATTTATTAGACATAATTTCCCTCCATTGTTGAAATGTCTAAAATTTGCACAGATAAATTGGCGATAAAGACTATGTTAAAAGTATGTTTATTTAAAGTTTTATTTTTGTGCTTTTGACTTGGCGCAAATAATCTAATGTTTTAATGTTAAATATTAAATTCATACAAATTAGGTGTTTTGTAGTTAGTATCTAATTACTAACAAGGTTTAGTTTGATGCTTGCGTGAAAACTGGGTTTATCGAAATATAATTTTTTTAATATTTATGTCATAGTTGGAATTAAAGCTCTAATTAAAACAGGGGCTGGTTTTCAAAGTTTGGCTGTCTCGCTGCCGAGCAAATTCTTCATGTTGTTGTAGGAGAAGTAGCTCTTTGTGGCTTATAGGGCTGTTCGCAGGCAAATACTCTTTATTTATTGAAGGCATTACGAAATCGAAAATAAGTTTGACACGGGGTATATGAAAATCAGAGCTAATTACTTTGACTTTTGAGGCCTTGTGCATTGATAGCAGTGGATAAGTTAAGGTTGCATCTTCAATCGTAAAACGGCTTTGTGCGTCATTTAGAAATTGATTTTGCGCTACTCCTTGGCGTATTAAATACTGGCGATTGTATGTTGCATGTGGGGCTTTGGTTTGATTGAAGTTTTTGCCAAAGCCTCCCGTACATATGACTTTGCTAGTGTGATCAGAGTCCAATACATCGAGCGCGAGTTGACAACGCGCAATTGAAAGTGGGGATAATTGTCCATATTGGTCATTTTTATGCCCTAATACAATAATCACGCTGCTCATCAAATACCTCTTTTGTTGTAAAACGCTATTACGTATGCGCGTTGGATAACCGATTACTTAGGTTTAAAGCGCTAGCTGCTGTGTAAACCAATGGCTCAGTGTGTATGCTAGGTTTTTATCCTGATCTAACAGTGGATAACCATGCCCTTTTCCTTTATAAACTAAAAATCGACTATTGGCGTTTTTGGACTCAGTGAATAAAGTTTGTGCACTGGTATAAGTCGTACCATCTTCTTCCGATGCGATGATCATAGTTGGTTTATCTGATAAATCATCGACATATTTTTGAATATTACTATAGCTTTGTGCCGAAGAGAAAAAGCCGATTGCAGACACAGGGTTGTTCTGTGCCAGTGTAATGGCTTGGGAACCACCGCAACTTGCTCCTATGACGCCTATTTTTCCATTTTCTCCGACTTTATTTCTAAGAAACTCGTAAGCTATTTCTACATCTTGAGGCCAGTGCTGTGTCATGTTTTTCCACGCCGTGGCTCTTTCTTGTTTTTTCATTTTAGCGATTTTGCTGACGTCAAATGCTGAGCTTTTACTATCGCCATAACCTCTAAAGTCGATACTCAATGCGTGGCTACCTTGCTCTGAAAGCCGTTTTCCAATCTGGTTGTACATAGAGCGATTGAAATTACACTGGTGCAACATGAGTACAGCGGTGTTATTTGACTTTTCGGCGCTAAAATAGCTTGCTTTAAGCATAAAGCCATCGTTAGCTGGTATATCGATATGAGAGTTGGCAAGGCTGTTGAATGCCACAAATAAGGCTGCAAGCTGTATTGTTGTTTTCATCACTGTTCCTTTGCTTTTTGTTTAAAATGACATCAATTTTCCCAACTACCAACTATCTTGCGGTGAACAAACAGGATGGTTAGACACATGCCTTGTAAAACCGTATGAAGCATTTGGCCAACTTCATCAATAGGACTGCACTCACCTTGGCATCGGAAAGTTGAATATTGTTGTCTAAATAAAGGGGTCAGGCCTACAAAATTGTTATCTGTTTGCAGAAGAGCGACTATGACCACTCTGCTATCTGGAATCATGTTTCAATAATTAAAAATTGCTTTATTTTATATATCCTTAAAAATCAATGGTATAGTTCTATCAAAAGTCTATTTTATCAATTAATAGATAAGCTTTAAGACCTATTATCCCTGCTTAGCACATATTCAAGTGGCAAATTAATTAGGAGCTATTATGAGATTACACCCTGTATTTATCAGCGCATTTTCTGTGCTGTCTGTTGCCACAATGTTTCCTGTTCAAAGCGGTCAAACTAAGTATATTGAACCGCCAATGGCAAGCATTCCAAAAGGCACATTTGTGATGGGAAGTGAGCAGGGGCGGGAGGATGAAAAACCGACTCGTAAAGTATCTGTACCTGCTTTTCAGATGGCGAAATATGAAGTCACAGTTGCGGAGTATAGAAAATTCATCGAAGCAACCGGATATGAATATACGCAAGGTTGCGCACATCGAATTGGTCGTCGTTGGTTCGGTAGCGGAGAGCGTGATGGTACTTGGGGTGACAATATATACGTGTTAAGTGAATTTCATCCTGTGGTGTGTGTTTCACGCAAGGATGCTGTGAATTATGCTAAATGGTTGTCAAAAGTATCAGGTAAACATTATCGATTGCCCACCGAAGCTGAGTGGGAATACGCCGCGCGTGCTGGCACAACGTCAAAATACTACTTTGGTGATGAGGGCAAAAGCCAAAACGCGTGTCGATATTCCAATGTAGCAGATTTACATGCGTATTCGCTGACCGAGAAATTGTACAATGCATCATATAGTGACGGTTATACCGTAAATGATTGCAATGACAATGAGGTGCTCATTTCAACCGTTGGCTTGTATGAGCCCAACCACTTTGGTGTATATGACATGATTGGCAATGTGGTTGAGCGAGTTGCGGATTGTTATAAAGGCTCTTATCAAGGTGCGCCTACGGATGGCAGTGCGGTAAAGGAAAAAGGATGTGAGGTGTATGTAGGACGAGGTGGAAGTTGGCATTGGGCTGCGCATACCTCGAGTCAGCGCATGTCTATAAATGAAGACTTCATTGCGGCACTTGAGGGGTTTAGGCTGGTAAGAGACACAAATGGTAAAGATATTCCAGCCAGCGAAGGGACACCATGGTTTGTCAAAAAATTGAGTGCAGTTCAGAAAAAAGTAAAAACTAAACATGTCCGTGAAAACCCTAAATACCCCACTAAACCTAAAAATTTAAAGGTCGTGAGTCAAGACAATGGTAATAACAAAGTGACTTGGCAATCAGCAGGTAAAGGCAAAGTTACTGGCTATCAAGTATACAGACAAGACCCTTTGAAAAACGTTAGTACGCTACTGGCAAAAAACCACAAAACAGCCCACTTTATCGATAAAAATCCGTTGCAACACAACGCCAGATACCATGTCATTGCACTCAATGGTGATGCTAAAAGTTTGCCAAGTGCCAGTGCTGACAGTGGTTCAAAAACAGCTCATGTGATCCCATCACGTATTCAAGGCGAGGCATTTAACTTTGCGCCCGGTGTGGATGTGATCAACTCTGGTTTTGAACCTGAGTCTGACAAGATCATTAGCTCTATCGGCAAGAGCAAAGCGAGTTACATCCTTGCTGCAAAAGAAGCTGGAAAATACAAAATGGATATTCGTTTATTCCACTCAGGTGCTGACCAACGTTATTGGATTAAAGTGAATGGCAATGTGATTACAACCCCTGCTTTGTCTGGAGAGCGCGGTTGGAAAACAATACAAGGTGTTGAGGTAAACCTGAGTAAAGGACGTCACACATTAACAGTGCAAGGGGAAGCACCTTTATTCGCAGTTAACTGGTTTGATATTCAAAAAATGTAATCGGCATTGACAACGCGATATGAGCGACACATAACAACTTTGTGTCGCTCATTTAAGGGCCAACCTTAGTGATAAATGAAGTTAGTTGTTATCATTAGCGCTGTTGTTATCTTCATTTTGCTAATTTAAATCATAGCCTTACAGTTCTTTTGTTTGTATAAGTGTCACCCCAAACGGTCAGGTTCAAATTTAGAGTTGAATCAAATTTGACAGTGAATAGCCGCTTTGTGCTAGAAGCGTACCTTGAGGTATAACTCGTTTGTGCCCCAAAACGTATTTAGTCGAATGCCTCAAAGAATAGCGGCCATTAGGTCGTTTTTACCCTTTCCATAATGTCTACAATGATTAAAAATATATCTTTAGCAACAAGTTAGTTATTGTGATAGAACTGGTACAATGATAAAAGTGCCCCTTGGCTCGGTAGAAAAACGACCCAATGGGTCGATATTAAAGTGTTATGTGCTAGTCGAGTATTGTTCACTATGAAGAAATTAATTTTACTACCAATTTTGCTTTTCACGTTTACTGCTAAAGCAGAAATGCTGTGGAAGCCTAATTCCATTTCTTACGAACTAAAGCAAGCTCACGAACTTCTAGGTATTGGCCTTATGATTGAGCTCACCCAAAGCCTAAGTCCTGGAGAATACGGCTGGAAGCAATCGAGAATTGATGTTCCAGAAAGCTGGGCTAACGCTCAACTAAAAATGAGGAAAGGTACAATCTATATCACCATTGGTACGGAAGAGTATTATCTCAATGCCTCAAATAAGGGGGAACTTAGCTTTGCCATATTAGATGGTGGCAATAAAAATGATGCTCATTTACTAGAAATATGGGCCAAATATGGAAAAGGCAAATAACAAGTGCCTAAACCAAAGGACGCAAAACAGCAGGCTTGCGCTCCTTCGTCGCTAATTTTAGCCTGCTATTTCGCGCCGGTTAGGCAAGCGTTACGAATGATAGTTGTTGGCATATAGCTGTCATTCGTCTCTAACGCGTTTATGTCCAAACCTCAGTTATTTGCAATCTAGCTATTATCAATAGTGACTTTTAATTAGGAGGTCACTATGAAACAAGAACTAAACCATAATGCTAATGGTGTGAAACGTCCTTTCAAACTTGAAGAGATTTGGCGTATACGTACTCGCATTGAAATTCAAAATAACTTGATGCAACTGGCGTTACTTAACTTGGTGATAGACAGCAAACTAAGGTCATGTGATTTACTGTCTTTAAGGGTTAGAGATGTCGCAACCCAAGATCAAGTTTTCGGGAGGGTTCAATGGACACAAAAGAAAACAGGTATCGAAGTCCAATTTGAGATAACTTCTTGAACACAACAAAGTATTAGCCGTTGGGTTCAAGAAGTTAAATTGCAACCTGGTGATTATTTATTTCGGAGTTTACGTCGCACTCATCAACCAATAAGCTATTCATATTACAGGTCTATAATCAGGAGTTGGGCTGAGCAGTTAGGGCTTGATTCTGATCTATATGGTACTCACTCAATGCGCAGAACCAAAGCGACTTTGGTTTACGCACGAACCAAAAATATTCGGGCTGTTCAGTTACTACTTGGTCACACAAAAATCGATAACACAATTAGATATCTCGGAATTGAGATTGAAGATGCTATTAAGATATCCAGAGAAACAGATTGTTAATTTAAAAAAGGCGGCAATTTAAGCTGCCTTTGCCCCAAAACGTGTTTAGTCGAATGCCTCAAAGAATAACGGCCATTAGAATATTATTTTTAAAGCACTGATCTTATGCCCAGTTGTTTTGTGTTTCTTCTATAGTCAGAAAACGACCAATTGGGTCGTTTTTATCCTTTCCATAATTTCAACAATGATTAAAAATATATCTTTAGCAACAAGTTAGTTGTTGTGATAGAACTGGTACAATGATAAAGATGACCCAGGCTCGGTAGAAAAACGACCCAAAGGGTCGATATTAAATTGTTAGCTTTACTTCACTATGACTCAGGGTAATGTTTTTATGGCACGCTTGGATCAAGCCATTGCTAGTGCAAAAGTAATGGCTTCAAATGGTTGTCCGGCTTCACAAATACTCAGGCATTTATCTATCGATCACGGTATCAGCGATACTCTTAGCTTGGTTCAAATTTTTAAACAAGCTTTTAGCGCGAATATTGGCGAAATATCCTGTATTGGCGGCTGGACAGAAGATGGAAGCGGTGAGCTTAATGATGAGGCTATCAACTCCCTGCTTCAGGTGGTTATTGGTAGTCGAGCTTAAATTCACCACAAAAGCTAACAAGGCCGGGCAGCATTAGCCAAGCAAAAATACGCTTGGCTGGGACGCCCAACACTCCGTTTTGGTCGCCGCTGTTGGCGGCGTTATAAGTTAAAGGAAGTTTCGTGAAATACTCAACAATATTACTTGCTTCAGCATTTTTCATGGTTGGTTGTAAATCAACAACCGAAGAGCCCGTTACAGATAATTCAATAGATTCACAACAGGAAATAACTCTAGAGGAGTTCTGTAAAACAAATCCTTGCCGTCAAAATAAACATGTGAAATTTAATACTGATAATGGAGCTGTTGACCAAGTATTGCCTCTTTATTGGCCTGCGGCTCAAGGAAATAAAATATCAATTCTCCCTGGTGACGAATTATTCATTGAAGCAGAGATACTCGATGGAGAGCGCATCGGCAATTTCAAACAAGTACCTAAAATTGTAAATCCCAAAAAAACTATCAAATTTTCGTTTACTCAAATGGATTCTAGTGTTGGTATGATGCTATCAGTAAAAAATCCTTTCCCTTTTCATATCAAGTATCATTTAAATATGATCGATTTTTCAGGCCAACCGCATCAAACAAGTAGTTGTCCTGTACGTGCGAATATTTCAGTGTCTGAGAGCTGGCCTCATCCGATTCCCGAGTTAATACTAACGGAAATGCATAAACAAGAAGACGGCGAGAGTATGGCTTGCGTATATTAATGTATAACAAAGCAATCAAGTACGGACTAAAAAAGCTTGGCTTAGTTCGTTCCTTACTAATTTTAGCCAAGCCTTTTTAGCCGCTTATTGCGGCGTTATATGCCAAAAGGATTCGGATGTTAACTTTAGAAAAAGATGAAAAAGCCGAGCAGGTGTTCATCCATGCCTCACCAGAAAAGCTTCGTTGGTTAGCATCTCGATTAGAGGCTATTGCAGCGCAAGCCGAAAAGTCAGGAAATGCACATGATCACCTTATGACTGAAGACTGGGGAGGTCATGAATTAACCAATGAGTTAATAGGTAACCCCGAGTCACGAGAGATTATTAATCACCTCGTTATTTACGGCCATAAAATAGATTTAACTGACATATAACAAAACAAATTAAAAGGTTGGACAAAAAACAGTTGGCTTTGTTCGTCCCTCACAAATTATAGTCAACTATTTTTAGCCGTTTATTTGCGGCGTTATATGCCTTAGGAAGTCAATGAGTGATCAGGTAGATATTTGCGCGAAATTCGAAGTAGAATATACGCCTTGTAATAGTGCGGAAAAATTGGGAATTGCCATTGAAACAATCGGTAAGCTTCCTATAAATGGCCTAAGGCACCTTGCAGAAAACGGAACTTGTGGTTGGTATATATGGTGTAGTGAAGAATAGAGCGATGAACCAGACTTCTTCAAACCACTACACGTCAGCCATATTGATAAATACCTTCCTTAAATAGTGCCTTATTTAGCAATTACCTCCTGGGCATCGGTTTCTAATTGCTGATGGTTACGAGGATGTGTGGCAAGACTTGGCTTTAATCGGCATATAACAATTTAATTAAACAAGGGACGCAAAACAGCGGGCTTGCGCTCCTTCGTCACTAATTTTATCCTGCTATTTTTCGCCGTTTATTAAGGCGTTACTTGTTTTTAAGATCGGAGATATCATATAAATGAGATCACTTAGTTTTTTTGTTCTTTTTCTTGCTGGATGTGCATCTACTGAAGAAGGAGTAGATGTCTTTTGGGATAAAAAGTTAGTCAGAACCTATGAGCATCCAACATATGGAATTGTTAAAGGAGATGACCCTAGATTGATTGATGATACAGAGTTCTGTCGAGAAAAGGTATATAAAACAGGGGTTTTGGTTGATGGAGAAGTTGTTTTTGGGCAGAAAAGATTAAATAAGACTCTATCTGATTATAAGTTTAAATACGTGAAAGAAAGTATAAAAGATTACAGAAAAATGCCTGAAAACTCAGAAATCCAAGATATTGCAAATACCTATGTGGAAAGTGAGCCAAGCTATATGTCAGATATACGAAAAAAGCAAAAGAGCTTTGTAAGTTGTATCCGTATAGAAAAAGGTTACAAGCTATTAAAAACTGATTTTATAAACCCAGAAACAGGGATCGTAGAAGAAACAATTAAACATTAACTCGAAAATTTCGTTGGTGGAATAAACATATAACAAGTAACTAAAGCGGGACAAATAAAGCTTGGCTTTTGTCACTGCGTTCCATATTTTAGCCAAGTTAATTATTTGCCCCTTAGTTGGGCGTTATAGCTCATTGGAAGTATTGAATGAACCCAAACCTTAAAGATGTCTCTGGCTATATGTTTGGCTTGGGGTTGGGCGCATTGAAACATGCTATTTGGCACTCACACTATAGCTCATATGAAAATGAATATTGGCCTGAACTGTCTGTTTTGCAAGCGAGTCATGCAGCAGAGATTTTGATCAAGGCTAAGATTGCAGAAGAGCACCCACTGTTAATTTTTGAACAGGTTCCAAGATCTACTCAAATACAAGATGAATATCTCGATTTTTAACACTTAATTGATAAAGAAAAAACAAGTTAATATAACGAATTTCCAGAAAGACTCTGGGCTGCTACTGGACAAAAGATTTCAAATGTTGATGTATTTAAAAATTTTGGTTCGTTAAGAAATAATATACAGTATTTTGCTCCTACAAAAGGGGTTGACTGTAGTTTAGAAACAATGAAGTTCATATTTTAAGTAATAGTTCCATTTATTAATTAATGCTGGGGCCTATTTGCAATTAATTACAATTAAGGTAGTGAGCAATATCAATATTTGTTTTATACATTAGTAATAAATGAGATTGAATTCTTAGTTTCACCCGAATCAGTTGACGGTTTTCAATATATAGAAAGTTGGACTACTAATAAATCTTATAGAAGAGAGATGGAAAAAAGATTTAAAGAGGCTGGTTGTACTGATTTATAACAAGTAACTAAACGCAGATTCGGTATACCGTCACGCGTTTTGCAGAAACACGCAAAATTACGTGCCAGCAAGTCTCATCGGTTAGTTGGGAGTTAGCTTGCTGGGTAAAATCAGTATCAATCTGTGCTTATGATTCCGCTTGGAATTAGAATGAAAGCAATAATTTGATTAATCACTTTAATATTATCTGGTTGCGCTGGTACTTACCCAAAGGTCGATGTAGTTTGGCCTAAACCACCACTTGCGGATCAAGTTCTGATAATAATTGCATCGGATACTGCCTATGTACCAGCTTCCGAATTTTATAGAATAGGACTTAGCCAAGCTAAAACTAGAAAATTACTCTTTGGGGATTGTATATATTTTTATATTGATACAATAAGTACTAAAGTTCATTACCAATTTCTTGGTATGAGTAATGATTTCCCTACATCTCATTTTAAACTGAATAATTTAGAACTATGCCACTCGTATTATTTTTGAAAGGGACCTTGTCGTTTCCTGTGATTCAAATAACAAAGTATTCATAAAGTCTGACGTAGATGAAACACTTTCAATATGCAACAAATTTGGTTTTAATGTACAGAAGCTTGAGGTTATCGATTGAAATTAAATTTTTACCTTTTAATGCCTTATGTCGTCGCAAGCAAACAAGAGACTATGACGTCACTAACTAATTTTAAGCTTTTGGCGCTTCCCATATAACACCATCTCGTAACATCGAATTTAAGATCACAATCATCCTTCTTACACATGCAATAAGCGCTACTGTAACTACCTCGATTTTAGTACAAACCTGAGTGGTTTTGACATCGGAATGACCCAATTGTGCTTGAATGGTGGAAATATTGGCGCCACTTTGCAATAGATGTGTTGCAAGTGAATGACGCAAGGTATGCGGTGTTATTACTTTTGTTAACCCCAATTTTTGAACGTCTTTTTTACTTATTTTCTTATACAGGAGTGATGAAATTGATGCCGCTTTATTTCGAGACTTTGAATATCTGTACTTAATATATGAGAGGGAAATAAATACTGCCACACAAGTAAATTCGAGTCTAAAGGGCAACTTATTAAAGTATATGGTATCCATATGTCAGCCTGTTTCTGATTGCTTAAATCAATTTATAGATATTCATCAACGTACAAAATTTGATTTGTTAGCATAGGTGTTGGTTCGAAGGTTAGCGTTACAATACGGTATTTATTACCTTTTGCACTCCATGATTTAATACGGTTATAATAAACTTAAATATCTTAAACTTTTAATTTTACCACTACCATTGCTCTTAGAATACTTCCGTGCATAAGGATTTAAATAAGGTGAAAGCGCTTATTTAAATGAGTCAAAATCAGCTTAACTTCTTCTGGTGTCATAACTGCAGATAGTTTTCTTGTTTTTCACTGCGGGGTAAATCTAATTTTAGCGATGATTATTTTCATTATGTTATTTATAAAAATAATAATAAATTTAGTGTCGTGGCTTGCGTTCGTGGTGCAACTTTTGTTCTAATGCTAATTGCTCTAGATAGTATTCTACTTTGTTGTCCCCCGTGGGTGTGGGGTGACGCTTATTATGAAAATGGATACAAGATGCGAGCTGTTTTGGGTACAAATCTACGGTGCGTAATGAATACCGACGTACCAACAGATGTACAAGCTTTCATCGTAGAGGGGCCTGCAACTGAAAAAGAGGTTTCTGGTCTAGAAGAAAAGTTAGGTTTTCACCTACCTAAGTCTCTGAAAGAGGTCTTACTTAACTTTTCAAGAAAAGTTGAGTATCGCTGGTTTTTTCCAGAAAGCTTTGAAATCGAAGGTGATCTATCGGAGATTTTCTTGGGCGACAGGCATTGGTCACTAGATTGGATATATGAGTTTAATGACTCTAAGAATGGCTGGATCGAAGAATGTTTTCCAAACAAAGAAGACTCATATGATGCCGTTTGGCACAATAAGCTTGTGTTTCATGAGGTAGGAAACGGTGATTATTTAGCAATTGATATATCATCTCCTGAAGCAGAATCTGTCGTTTATTTAAGTCATGATGATGGCGATGGGCGTGGAGTTGAGTTAGCTAAAAACTTTAAAGATTTCGTTTTTGAAAGTAGCCTTATAGGCGGCGAAGATTGGCAACATATGCCATTTATAGATAATGAAAATATGAATGTAAGTGGTAGTTGCGCCAATGCCATTAAGCTTAGAGATGCCCTTGGAATCAAGGCATAACAACCTACTTCAAACACTTCAGTTGCCTTGTGCTCGGCAGGGCCGGGCGTTACAAACAATAAGGAAATTCGGCGAATGATTCGAGCAATAGCCATTCTAATCTTTTCTATTATGCTTTCATCTTGTGCGGTTAAACCCGCTAAGGTGCTCCCTGTAGATTACAAATATGATGATAACGTAAAAATCGGTTTTGTTTCACTAATATCTGAAAAACCAACTCATAGTCACATAGGTATCACTGTTTTCAATAACTTCACAAAAGATTTAGATGTTAAATGGGAGCTTAATCAACATATCTTCGATGCTCTTTCCAAAGAATTTAATAAACAAAAAAGCTACGAGTTAGTTAATTTGAGCCAAGACCCATCGTCAAAACAGTTTTTTCATAACCAGAATCTTTTTACTAAAAAAGGTGACTTCACTGATGTAAACGGCCCTGAATTAAATTCAATTGTAAATAGTCTAAGTGTGAAAGATCTGGATGCAATAATTGTAGTCAGGTCTTTAAAAGTTTTTTACAACCAAAACTTTGAGAGCATCAGAGAGTCAATGGGTAAGCAGGGGGATCATGGATTTAAGAGTCGAACAGGCGAAGGAATGACGTTTAATTCAGCCATTGGCATCAACATGTATAGCATCGAACCAAAGACTCATTATGTTGGTTGGCAATACCTCGGGTTGATCGGGCAAAAAGTCATACCGCAACCAAGTGACTATGAAAATTTAACTATATCCGAACTGTCTAGCTACGAGAAACAACTCAAGGACAACATTAACAATAAAGTTAAAGAGTTCGTCTCAAAAGCACCATAATTGTGTATAACAAACAAATAAACGAAGAACTTAAACAGCTTGGCTCCGCTCAAACCTCGCTGTTTTAGCCAAACTTTTTAAGCCCGTTGTTTGGGCGTTAAACGTCACGGCGCGTAATTTATAGCCTTGGTATCAGACAAAAATAAATAAAAAAATTGTGCTTACATGATCATGGAGTTTTAGACATGTTTTTACCCATTAACCTAAAGTATTTAACGATTATAGTTTTTTCAGTATTGTGGTTTGGCTGCTCATCAGGCCAGATTGAAACCAACCAAAATGTTTACTCTGTACAAGATACCGCTTATGTAAATGGACACTTTTTTGATCCAAAGAATGGTTTTGAAAACAAGGTTATTGTTGTCAGAGATGGGACTGTTTTCACCAAAACAGAGAATTTACCTGACGACTTTCCTGGGGAAAAAATCGATCTGCAGGGAAAATGGGGGATCCCGGGCCTTATTGACATGCACACCCATTCGTTTGGAAACTTTATACCTTATTCTAAGAACGATGCACCGGGCACACAGGCTGTTTCAGAAAGAGTATTGAAAGCTGGAGTCACCGGCTTTGTTGACTTATTCGGTGATGAACAAAGTCTTATTGATGTTAGAACTAAGCAACGAAATGGAGAATTTCTGGGGGCAGATATATATGCTAGCCTGACTTGTTTTACAGCACCCAAAGGCCATTGTTCCGAATATGGTATTGCTACAAGAACGGTGACATCTGTTGCTGACGCAGTAAGAGAGATGACCGAGTTAGCGGCACAGGATCCTGATGTGATAAAAATTGTGTATCAACCTTCTGATGATCAACCTTCGATTTCAAAAGAAGTATTTGCGCAATTAGTTAAAACATCTAAGCAGTTTGGTATCAAATCTATTGTTCACATTAAAACCTGGCAAGATATTAGAGATGCGATAGAAGTCGGTGCTTCAGCTGTCACCCATGTACCACGAGGTGAAATTCCAAAGGACATACCAGCCCTTATGGCGAAAGCAGGAATTGTGATGATACCAACATTAACCATTCATACAGATTTCGTTAATTTTTTATTTGATCCAACGGTATTGGATGCTCCTTTAACCAAGGAACTTGTTCCAGATGCTTTAATATCTGCCTATCGCCACGCTGATCTAATTGCTAAATATAAGGACAAGCAA
This sequence comes from Pseudoalteromonas luteoviolacea, assembly GCF_018100925.1. GTDB lineage: Bacteria > Pseudomonadota > Gammaproteobacteria > Enterobacterales > Alteromonadaceae > Pseudoalteromonas > Pseudoalteromonas obscura. The sequence continues at coordinate 108,901 of NZ_JAGJEH010000001.1, forward strand.
GCGAAATTTAGAGAGCGAAATGCTGTCACTTTTTCTTCTGTTAACGCATTGATTAATGCCGGTGTTCGGGTTCTAGTAGGCACTGACTCAGGAAATTGGAACACTATTCAAGGTTATTCTGTTCATAGGGAGATGAAGCTTCTGGTTGATGCGGGTATGTCGCCTCACCAAGCGATTGCTTCTGCAACAACTTACTCCGCCAACTTTCTGGGTATTAAAAGTGGTTTCAATGAAGGCGATAAGGCCAATTTTGTTATCTTAAATGCCTCTCCGAGCAAGGATATTATGAATACACAGAGTATTTCTCTTGTGATCAAAAATGGAAACATCGTGGTACAAAATAGTTTTAACGATGACAAGTCGTAGTTTTTACAGGAACCACTGGTAAGTTAATATGCTCGTGTGCATAGAAATGTGCCATTGAACAAAGCAATTATAGCGGACAAATTTTACTGTGCCGCTTTTTGCTTATCCGCTACGAGGGGAAAAACCAGCTCAGAAAAGTTTTCCGTATATTGAGGCGTTAGACATAAGAGGGGAGTAAGACTTTTATTTGCCCACAATGTAATCATAAAAGCGTTAGCCATTTTTCAAAGTTTCTATCTTTTGAAGGTAGCCCTGCGACATGTTCAAACTGCGGTAAACACTCTATTGATGCTAATGGAGTAAATGATTCTTATCGGCAAATAGTTTCTTTTGGTCTCATTGTTTTTGGTGCGTTATCACTATTTACTCAGACTATTTTATATTTTGCTATCTGGTTTGCTTTCATCACAATATTTCCAATTTACTCTCTTTACTGCGTGCCGTTAGAGCCAATTGAAACAGAAAAAGTGAAACGCTATAGATCTAAAAAGCTTGTTTCTATTGGTGTTTTTTCTGTTTTAGTTTTATTGGTGGTAATCTTCGAGTAGTATTTCTAACAAGCTGTTTCAGAACTAATTATACGATGACATATATGGACACTGCATTTATGTCATATTTATTTGCAGGTTTGATTTTTAGAATTGAATAAAATCTGATAGTGAATAGCCGCTTTGTGCCACAAGCGGATCTTGAGGCGTAACTCGTTTCTGCCCCAAAATGTGTTTAGTCGAATGCCTCAAAAGAATAGCGGGCATTAGAAAGTTTATTTTAAAGCACTGATGTTATGTCCAGTTGCTTTGTGTTTCTACTATAGTCAAGGAAACGACCCAATGGGTCGATATTAAATTGTTATGTGCCTCTAAAGTATGTCTGACGAAAATCAAAGAAATGGTATTAAAAAGCAATTTAGAGAAGCTTTGCAAGTACTGGCCGTGGACGCAGCATCACAAGTTAAGTGTACTGAACCGGGCGACGTACCCGTCGAAATCTGTGAAGACTATTTACATTGGTCTGAAGTATATATATCTACGTTTTCACGTGAGCTTTCTGAGCATAAAATAAAAGAAATCAAAGCGCTTTTCTTAGCTGTGAATGAATTAACGGAAAACGCATTTTGCGATACAAATATGGAATCTATGCTTCACCCTGAGTGGGAACCTCTGCGCCAAAATGCTAAGCTAGTGTTAAATATACTTGATTGGCCTATTGAAGCTCCTCAAGGGTATTATGATCTAGGTTCAGGTGTTTACAAAAGAGATTGATGCACATAACAATGCGCTCAACAGCGGACTATAAAAGCATGGCTTAGTTCGCTGCACTCACAATTTTAGCCATGCTTTTATAGCCGGTTAGCGCTGGCTGTAACTGCTATGAAGAATATCGGAATACCTCATCAATACGCCTGTTTTGAATGTCGAAAAAGCTTTAAAAGAAAGCAATTTTCGGCTACTTACAACCGGTTTATGACCAGAGCACAGCAATCGGCTCAAAGTAATGAAGTAGCGGCATTCAATCGAACCCGAGAATACAAGTGTCCGGATTGTGGTTCACTGGCACACTTCATGGGTGTTGATTTTAAAGCACCTAAGAAAACTGATATTAAATCCTGGCGTGAAGTGCAACAGCGTATTGAATCAGGTAAAACCTTTACTCGTGGTACTTAATGCAGTTAACAAACACAATCAGCGGAACGATTTTAAGCTGGTTGCGCTTCGCTCCATCAACTTAAAACACGTCCGCTGTTGTGGGCATTACGAATGATAGTTGTTGGCACACAGCTGTCATTCGTCTCTAACGCGTTTATGTCCAAAAACGAGTTTGCTGGGCGTTTGCTTCACGCTCTTAGCTGCCAGTCAGATGAAGTCTAAGCCTATTCAACCATGCTATTAGGTCATATATGAGCTACTACATATGAAAGTATTGGGTCTGCTGGCTTGTCTAATTTTGTTGCTGCCCTAGCAATGCTTCTTTTTTGCTCTCAAATAAATCTACTAAAAACTCTCTAAAGCGCCTTAACCGTGTGACATCCCTATGATCAGGGTGAGACAGTAACCAGACCTCATGATTTAACATAGGTTCACAATCGGGTAAGCGCATCACTCCCTCAAGCTTATCCGCAAAGAAACAAGGTAACATAGCGATCCCTAACCCGGCTTTTAGTGCTTGGGCTTGTAACGCCGCGGTATTAAAGTTATAACGCCTTTTTATATTGGGATATGGTGACATTTTTATCCATTCTGGGTTAGTATCAGTTTCACCCCACCCTAAAAAGCAGGCATCCGTGTCTTTTGCTTCTAAGTCTCTATTTTCAAGGTAATTGTCACTGACATAAAAGCAGCTACTAATCGTCGCTAATTTCCGTCCAATTAAAGGTTCCGGTGGTTGTTTACCAAACCCTAATATCCGCACCGCAATATCTGATTCTCTCGAAGAGATGTTAAGTACTTGGCTGGAAATAAGTACTTCAATATCTATCGCTGGATATTGCTCAGTAAACTGATGCAAATGTGGCATAAGCAGCTCATGAGCTAACACATCTGGCAAAGTTAAGTGGATCTCACCACTTAATTCGTGGTCTTTTCCTTGTAGCTGGCGCTCAGCACTTAAAATGGCATCTTCAGCTTGAGTAGCATGGCTCATCATTGTTTTCCCTTCATTGGTCAACTTAAAGCCTGTCACCTTTCGCTCAAATAAACGCGTACCTAGCTGTTTTTCCAAATTATCAATTCGACGTTTAACTGTGGTGTGACTAACACCCAGTGCCTCAGCCGTTGCTCTTGCACTGCCTGCTCTTGCAACATGAACAAAAAACTGAACATCCTGCCAGTCTATGGAACTTATATGCACCACAAAGGTCTCTTTTCTGCTATATCGGAATGCTGAGTGTCCGTTTAAAATCATTTCATGTCAATAAATTGAAACTTTGAACTTGGGACTAAAACATGAATATAGCTACCGCTATCGAAATTAACTTAGATAAAGACTCTGTATGGAAGCTACTTGCAGAGGATTTTACAAGCATTCAACTATGGTTTCCTGCCGTTAAAAAATCTTACGCACTGAAAGCACATACCCAATTGGAAGGTGCCAGTTGTGCAGGTCGAGTATGTGAATTGAGCGATAAACCTAATGGCCTAAAAGCAGAGGAAACAATTACAAATTATGACAGCGCCAACGGCACGCTCTCAATGAAAGTGGAAGTGAAAAACGCGCCTAAAATATTTCCGGTACGCAGTAACGATGTAACCTTTACCCTAACCGCTGTATCAACCGATCGCACGCTACTTTCTTTCCAAGCAACGCCAACACTTAAAGCACATGGTTACTTACTTTATCCGTTACTCAAGCTTGGTTTAACTAAGAGCTTTAAAGACTTGAACAAGGCATTTAAAGCCCATTGTGAATCGGTTGGCGTTGTGCAACCTGCATAAGCCATGACTTCATCATTAATCTAACGTAGATAACTAAAAAAGAGATATATATGACTACTGTAAAAACTGGATCGTGCGCTTGTGGTGAATTTAGCTATGAAGTCACTGGTGACCCAATGGGTTTAGCTGTTTGCCACTGTACTGCCTGCAAAAAACGTACAGGTTCTGCCTTTGGGATGGGCTGCTTTTTTCCAAAAGAAAACCTTAAAATACAAGGTGAATACAAAGAATATACGCGAATAGCAGATAGCGAAAGAAGTGTGACTCACCGCTTTTGTACAAACTGCGGGACAACAATAATGTGGACGGCTCAAGCTATGCCTAACGGCATTGCGGTTGCTGGCGGTAGCTTTGATGACCCGAATTGGATCACGCCCCCTTTACATGCATGGGGAAGCAAAGCATTACCTTGGTTTCAATTTCCAGAAGGTGTTAACGTCTTTGCCGAGAACCCGAACAAAAAAGTCGTGCTCAAACAACAGTAGCTTGCTTCTTTGAGCTAAGTTAATAAAAAGATAGGTCTAAAAGTGAAACAAGCCAAGTAAGGCTCTTCCTAGATTGTGCGTCAATTTTACACTTTAACTCTTTGATTGTTATAACCTAACTCTCTGAGCTCTATCTACTTTCGGCTTTTTTCTATGACTAAATTTGCCCTATATTCAGAATATGCGATTTTCCCATCTTCTGAATATGGGGAGTTCAATTGATTTGAACTTATTAACAGCTGCGATAGCAGCATTTTATTGCTCGCTTTTTGCTCATAATCGCAAGTCAGATGAAGTACAAATCCGTGCTGCTAATCAGAGAACTCCAACATGAGTTACTAAAGTTTAGTTAATCAAGTTAGATTTTTTTCTTGTTCTGCTCATAGGGGTTGATAACCCCTAATTTCGAAAGCTGTTCTCGTTTAATGCGCTGCCATCTAGGGCGAGCAGTGTTTTGTATATAGTGACGATAAATCATAGCATCTGTTTCGTCTTGCAACTCTGCGCCCAACTCCAATAGTTTTAGCGCCATATCCAGTCCTACCCAGTCAATATGTTGCATTCGGGCGGTATTAAAGCTGATGCGTGCGTGCTGCTTTGCTAACTCGGGCTGCGCTAGTCGATGATAAATTTTGGCAAGTAAAAAGTGTTTTCTGGCTGGCTCAGTAATATTACTCGCTAAAGCCAAAGCTTGCTCAGACTGATCTTGACCTAAATATAAGTTAGCGAGCTGTTCGCTGACAGAGAAAAATACCCAGTAGTTTTCTGGTGTAACTGGTTGTTCTAGCACTTTTAAATAGAAGCGTTGCTTTTCTTCAACGGTTTGTGCAAACAGCGCAAAATGATAAAAAATAAGCATATAGTGAGAGCCGTCGAGTTGATGATCGGCAAGCAGTGTTTTGGCTTGAAACAAATAGTCGTACTTCTCTTTATCACGCTTTAGTTTATATGCATTAATCGATAGCAGTGTATAAGCCCTTATTTCTTGGACTGGTCGGTTAGCTAAGCGAGCTTGGCTGGCAGATTTATATAAATGCTTTTGAATTGTAGGGAAGTCTTTGTGGTGTGCGGCAACATCTGCAAGTGACTTACTGATTTCGCTGTTGAGTGCATTAAAGTCGGCTTGGTCCATCAAGTTGTTGGCTTGCTCTAAGTGCTGTTGTGCCAGTTGAAACTGGTTTAATGCGATGAATAAACGCGCTTTTAACCATTGGGCATAGGCCATATATATCGGATGGTTTTGTTGCTCACTCAGGCTTATCATTTGCTCAATTCGAGCACTGGCCACATTGTGGTTATATTCAGATAGCAAACGTTCTATCAAATGTTTTAAAACGTCTAAATCATTGGGGTCTTGGTTATTGAGCATTGCTAGCTCTGAGGTTGTAAAGGAATCTATTTGCAAATAGAAATAGTCTGACTGAACAAGGCTATCTATTTTTCTTTTTAACTGTGCTTTAAGGTCATTGACTGTGGAACCGTACAGATACCCTTGCCAATGCCTTAAGTGGCCTTGAAGACGATATTCCAGTAAAAATACTTGTTCTTCTTCAATGCGTTGTTGATATACAAAACCACTCACAATTAGCTTATCTGAAGAGGGGACTAGTTTTTTGTATTCTATGTAGGGTGAATTGAATATCGCTTGTGCGGAGCTAGTATTACTCGGGGCGAGGTAATTGGTAGACAAGGTATGATTTAGGGCCTGTGTTTCAGAGGTGAGATGCCCCTCAAACCGCGGGGAAATAGGCATTAACAAAACTGATTGAGCATTTTGAGAGACATCATGACTCGCTGTAATGCTGCTGCTCGGCCAATACCAAAACAAAGCCGATAGACTGAAGGCTGTAAATGAAATTAGCGCAATGATCAAAGGAAGGCTTGCTCTACCTGTATTTTTTATTGGGTGTTCGTCAGATGGAGTATTGCTAGCTGATGGTGTTCTTAGTTCAAGCTGCCATTGATAGCCGCGTTTGGGAAAAGTTTTTATCGCTTCGTCTGAAATTATCGCCCGTAGCTGGCTGATATTTTGAAACACGACTTGTTCAGATACCACGCGTTCGTGCCAAACGTGATCGAGTATGTCCTCTTTGCTAAGAACTTTATCTTTTGATTCGATTAAAAGCGCTAAAAGCTTACTTTGAGTTGGGGTTAAAGGCACATTACTCTGATTTTGAAAGAGTAAACCTTGTTGAATATCGAATTTAAAGTCTAAAAAATACAGCATGGTTTGGGTAATCACTCCATTGTAGTGGCTGCAATAGTAGCGCAGAGGCTGTCATTTGTGAATGCTGTGGATTCCTCTTTGTTTTTTATCACCTGATGTATTTGAAAGCGACCAAGCTACACTAAAGGAGTTGGGTGTAGCTGCGTGTGGTTTTTGTAGCGGCAAATAAAAGTGACTAAATGGTGGCATGATATTTATGAAATGGTTAAAGGATATAGACGAGTCTTTTGATGTGTTACTTACGGACTGTTATCAGCAAAGAGAGATGGAAATGGAATTCCATATCAACCAAATTCGATTTGTGGGACTGATGTCACTATTCCTGTTAGAGCTGTTCATAGGCTTGTTAAATAGAGGGGTAGACTGGACGCTTATTATAGTAGATGTTGGCACCATGGCGTTGACTGCGATTTGGTGTTTGTGCGTGGCACGCTTTGCCAAAAGTGAGGGATATAAGCCTTGGTTAAAGTATGTATCCATCTTATTTGACTATCTCATTATCTTGGCAATCACATTGGAAATGGAGTTTTTGTCTGAGATTGGGCACTTTTTACATGATATGCACAATACCGAGTTTGAATTAATGCTCATTAGTGCGTTGATTTTGTTCAATGTGATGAGTGCGTTTAGACAGGGGAAGCTCATTATTTACTATTCAACGTTATGTTGTTTGGCAACAGGAACCGTCATTTTAGAACACAGTGGGACTGCCCGGGCGATTGAGATGCACGAACAGATCATCATTTTATTTTCAGGTTTACTGGCGTGGTCGATTTCAAGTTACATCACAAACACCTACACCCGCCTGCGTCACAGAGAAAGGTTACTTAGGTATTTGCCCAAAAAGCTAGTCAGTGCAGTTGAAACGGGCAAAGTGGATATCGAGCCCGGTGGTGAACGGCGAAATGTCACTGTACTCATGGCTGATATAAGACGTTTCACAAGCTTGTGTGAGTCTCATGAACCCGAAGTCATAACAGGGTTGTTAAATCGATATTTTTCAGCCATGAGCGTTATCGTTTTTAAATATGATGGCATGGTTGATAAATTTATTGGCGACGCAATAATGGCCATTTTTGGCACGCCTCAAGATGAAGGGAACAGTGCCAGAAATGCGATAGATGCGGCAAAGGAGATGTTGCAGGCTTTAGAAGCACTAAATAAAGAGTTTATTGATGAGGGGTTACCGAGTTTAGAAATTGGCATTGGTGTACACAGTGGCGAAGCAATTGCAGGCAATGTTGGCAGCGTCAGTTGTATGGACTACACGGTCATCGGAGACACTGTTAATGTTGCGGCTAGGATTGAGAGTAAAACCAAAGATTTAGAAAAGCCTTTGCTTATCAGTAAAGTGAGTGTTATGCAGTCAGAGCACAATGATTTGCAAAAAGCCGCCGAAGTGACCTTGAAAGGGCGTATTGAGCCGATAGAAGTATTTTTTGATCCGTCAATTTAAATGTATATTTTTCGTTTATACATTGAAAATATTTTGGTTTTATTTTGAGCTTGTTTGATTTATTATGGGAACAGCTCAAAAATAAGCTTGCCAAAATTATTGTTCTTTTAGGGAAGGTATTAAACTTTCTCGTGCTTTGAAGCGCATGGAAGGGGTCATTGAGAATTCATAGGAGTAATGAATTTTTGGTAAGCATATTTTTGAGTGGCAAAAAGAAAAGAGCAAAGCGACTTCACATCGCTTTACTCTTTTGACATGGAATTACTTATTTATTCGCTTCTTTAGTCGCTTTAAGCTTAGCTGCATGATCTATCTTATAGTCAGGCATGGCTTTGTTTCCGTGGATAAGATAGTTATCCATCCAACGCATTAGACGAATACTGTAATCGTATTGTGCTGCCACTTTGCGATTGCCGTGACCTTCTCCCGGGTAATAAATCAGACGAACATCTTTACCTTGTACTTTCATGTATCTGTACAATTCCATTGATTGTGCAGGGTGTACACGAGGATCATCTTTACCGTGCATAATTAATAGTGGTGTTTTTGACTGACCGGCCCAGTAGATAGGGCTTCGCTCAAGATACCATTGCCACTTTTGCCAAGGGTAAGAACGCGCGTGTACCAAAAACATTTCGTTTGAAATATCAGTTGTGCCAAATTTCGATAACTGGTTAGTCACACCGACAAACATAACACTTGCTGCGAAATGTTCTGTTAGCTTTGTTGCGCCCCAAGCTGACGCATAACCACCATAAGAGCCGCCAGTGATGCCTACGCGTTTTGTATCAACTAAGCCAGTATCGACAAGATATTTTTTCATATCTACTAGGTCGTCAAACTCTTTACCTGCGTAGTCACCTTGGCCTAACTTCGAATAGTCAACACCTTTGCCTGTTGAGCCACGGTAATTTGGATAAAATACAGCGTAGCCACGTGCTGCACCCATTTGGCCAGGATCTGAATAGCTCGTTAACCAGCCATTTTTATCGTGAGATTCTGGGCCGCCGTGCACTGACATTATAAGAGGGTAACGCTGGCCTTCTTGATAATCTAGTGGGTAGATAAGGACACCGCCAATCTCAACACCATCTCGGGCTTTAAAAGTCAGTGCTTCTTGTTTTGCAAAACGCTTGCTATCTAACCATGTGTTTGAATTAGACAAACGAGTAGGGCGTTTCTTGCGTAACATAAACACTTCGCTTGGGTGTTTTGCAGTGTGGGCTGTTAGTGCAATTGTTTTGTCTGAGTCAGAAACAGACAGACGACCAGCGATAAAACGGCCTTCTTTGACTAATTTTTTATATTTTGCCGTGCCAACTTTAATTTGGCCAACAAAGCTCTCTGCGCCTACATGGCCTACAAAGTTAAGTGTATTTTTGCGATTAGACCACTCAAAGTCACCAATATGACCCATAAAGTTTGGGATCCACTCTTCAACTTTGCCTGTTTCTGCATTTGCTAAAAATAGGCGGCCTTTTGCAGGATCGTGTTTGTCTTCAGCGCCTAAAATAGCGATATACTTACCATCGTGTGAAAACTCAGCTTCACCTAACTTACCTTCAGTCTTAAACGATGTTGTAATTTGTCTTGTTGTAGCATCCATAACATGCCACTGAGACTTCATATATTGGTCATCTATAAGCGCTGTAGGTTGCGTTTTCACAAGTAGTTTGCTCGCATCATCCGACCAATTGACATCGCTCACATACCCTTCTACTGCGACAACATCAGGCATGATAGGCTTTTGGCTAGGTTCTAAGTTAATGATGTGAAGCTGTTTGTTCTTTAAACCCAGCTCATATACTTCGGCCATAAAACCAAGTTTTTTCAGCTCTTTTTCAGCGCTATCTTTCGCAGGCATGGCAAGGACTGCAACTTGTTTCCCATCTGGGCTAAGTTGATACTTTGAGATTGATGTGTCTTTTAAAGCAAATACCTTTTGTGCTTCACCGCCATTGAAAGCAATGCGGTACAAAGTTTTAAACTTATCTGTTTTCTTCTTAGTTAAGAAATAAATAAATTGGCCATCAGCTGACCATGAGATGCTGCTGATATTCACTTTGCCAGTAATAAACGGACGCTCGACGCCATTGTCATCTACAAGGTGAAGCTCAGCATAATTTTTTCCATTTTTGTCGACGTATAGTTCACGCGGCACTGAGCGAGTGAATGCTACTGATTCACCGTCAGGACTGACCGCTGAGCTAATGACTTTTTTAATTTTTGGAATATCTTCTAGGGTGATTGTATCTGACTGAGCTACTGCCAAAGTACTTGTGCTGACGAGGCCAACAGCAAGAGCAATAGTCGATTTTATCAATTTCATTATACTAGCCTTGAAAAAGAGTGTGAGAAAGACGTGAAACGTCGAGCTATAAAAAAATTTACGCCATTTTACGTTCGGTCTTACAGAAAACCACTGTTTGCGACTAATCGTCCAAGGTATGCGACCAATAGCTTAATTGCATAAATAAGCATAATTGATGAATGACTAAAAATGAACACTTTTGCTGCAAGAACATTGCTATTTGAAATACAGCTTAGTGATCTCACTGAAGTGCCCGAATTATTTATTGCGTCTGACTTTGTAGAGTTGCATTTACTTTCAATGCTTTAGGTTTTTAGTCGCAGTAAGTAACGTAAAAATCAGGTTGAATTAGTCCGCAAAGAAAGAGGCTACATTTTATCTGTTTTGATATAAGAGCCGCTTGCACTAGGGTTAATATTAACCCCGAGTGCAGAGCATGACGCGTGGAATATGCGGTGGGATCTTGTTTAGTTTTTGATAAAACTAGTGAGTATTGAAACGGTATCTTGCACCAAGGTAAAAGCGGCGACCGTTTTGATAAATGGCTGTTGGTGCATATTCATTTCTGTCGTAAGTATAAATAAGCTCATTATTGATATTCAGGAACTCAAAGATAAGATCTAAATCATCACTTATTGACAGTGTCACATTACCATCGAGTTGACCATAGTCATCCATCTTCGTTTCACCAATACCTGTTGCGAACTTGGTACGGTAGTTATACGCAAGTCTCATACTGATAAAGCTATTTTCGTAATAGGCAGTTAAGTTTGCACTGTGTCTTGAAGTACCCGGGATCCAGTCCGATTGACCTGACAGTTGTGATGTACGGTCGCCATCAACAAAGGTGTAGTTGGCAATGATACCAAACCCGTATGCAATGGCCTGTTGATAGCTGAGTTCAAGGCCTCGGATCACGCCACCCGCACCATTGATAGGCCTGTCTATCGACATTAAAATGCCTTCATGGGATTCGAGTTGGCGATTGAACTCAATGAACGATTCAACATCTTTACTGAAGAGGGCGATAGACGCGAGTGCCGAATCTGCAAAATACCACTCAAATCCAAAATCAAACTGGGTTGCTCTGTATGGATCAAGGTCTGGATTTCCGCCTTGCCCTTGGGCCTGCGTTACATTGTAGTTGGTTGAAGGCATCAAGTGATGGAACTGAGCACGTGACATAACTCTTGCGACCGCGAATCGAGAAATGAGTTGCTCGGTCAAATCAAATTGGATATTGAGGCTTGGTAAAATATCAGTGTAATTTTTTGATTTAGTCTGCCAAGTATAATTGGCTTGATCACTTGGCAAGGTAGCGATGCGTTCATAAGCGCTGGATTTTTGCCAAGTTGAAACAACTCGGACGCCTAGATTAGCTTGGTAGGTATCACCTGCAAGTTCAAGCATCGCGTAGCCCGCGAGCGTTTCTTCCTCAATTGAAAAGCGGCTGGTCTTTTCTTCTGATTGTACAAAACTAAGTGTTGAAAAGTCGTCTGCTAATGTTTTGATATCGGCAAAGCTATACTCTTTTAAAGTGTGTTGATCGCCAATGCCATCTAAATAGCCACTCACAAATTGTGCAGGGTAATCTGCAAGTGTCGTATTCAAGTGTCCAGCCAATCCATCCAAACCACCACGCTGCGAGCGCATGCGGATAAAATCACGTTTATGGCGTTTATATTTTCCTCCAAAGCGAAAAGTTCGGAGATGTTGATAAGAGAGATCGCGAGAGAAATCTTTTTGCAAAAAATAACCGACGTCATTGCCGTCTTGACTGTCATTGCGCGCTTCGCTGATAAACCATTGGTTGGGATTGAGTGGTGAAGTGTCGTAACTAGTTTTAATATTTTTTACTTGTCTGGTGTCAAAACTATATTGGGTATTGGTTGCAAACTGTGCGGTATTGTCTTCGCTTGTGCCGCCATCACCATGCGTATACCCGGCTTGGTATTGTGCATGCCACCAAGGACCAACGTAGGAAAGGTCAAAGTGAATGCTTTGTGTTTGGATCTGTGCCTCTCTCCAAATGGCTTCCATACTGGTATTAAACGGCTGTGCTGTGGCTGGTGTTAAACTGCCGTAGGCGAGAGTCTGGTCGATTATCTGATAGTCACTAAGCTGGCTACCGGCATCTAAAGCCTTGCCCGGTTGCCAAAGGAAATTCTGGTTTGAATTATCAGCACTGAGTTGAGAATGAAGCAGGTGGGTTCTTAAGGTCCAGTGTTCATCGATATGGTAGGTTGCGCTGGAGGTAAAGCTAGTAAGCGCTCTATCTTGCTGAAATACAGCAGAGCCACCTCCCCCTGGTGACCATATTTTTTGAAGGTCGCCTGTTTGCGTTTTTGTTGGAGTTAACTGTCCCTCGTCATTGACTTTATAGTCGCGCTCATGCCAGCCCCAGGATTCTAGGCCGTCTCTGCGCAAACTACGTTGTTGGTGGTTAACAGAAAACAGCAACGCGAAATTTTGTGATGGATTTATCCAGCTATAAACCGCTGATAGCTGAGGGTCATATTGCTGAGACAAGTCGTTGTATTGTAGCTGAGAGGTAAGTGAGAGTGTCCCTGGATCAGAATAAAATGGGTCGAGTGTTTTGATGTTAATTGCGCCACCCAGTGAGCCCTCATCTTGGTTGGCTTTTGGTGTTTTATACACTTCTAAGCTCGATACGATGTCCGCTGGTAGCAAGGTAAAGTTGAACCCTCTACTTGGTAAAGAAGAAATCCACCAATCGGCAGATGCTAAGTATTGACCATTAAGGTAGGTACGGTTTTGCTCTGGTGTGGTGCCTCTAACGCCAACTCGTTCGCCTTCGCCTTGAACGCGCGATAGTGAAATTCCAGTGATCCGTTGAAGCGCCTCTGCAACATTTTTATCAGGAAATTTGCCGATTTCTTGCGTGCTTATACTGTCTGATGTTTGTTGACTAAAGCGTTTCACATTGAGAGACTTGACAACGCTGTCATGAAAGGCCCTGATTTCAATGTGTATTAGGTCGTCATTTGTGCTCGACTTTTTCGTTGGGTCCTGGTTGGGCTTGTTTGGATGATTTTGTGTTTGCTGGCCGAAACAAACAGAACAGATAAAAAGCATTAGGAGGTGAAACAGGTAAATAATGCGTTTCATAATCATTGTTTCCAACTCCTATTTTTATTTAACGTACGGGAAACTTTGCTTTTATATTTCTATTTAAGTGCAACAGAAAGTACTGTAAAGTTGCTTTTAGGTAAAATAAATTTGTCCCCCATCATAACATAGTGTGATCATAATGGAATAGTCCGCGATGTGTTGAGCTGTATGGTTAAGGCCTGTTTTAGATTGGATCAATAAATGCGGTTTGAACGCTTTTTGTTAAATGATGTTTTGATTGATACTCAAAAAATGAGTGTCAAAGTCGAAGGGCATTGGCTGCCCTTAGAGCATAAGCAATTGGCACTAATAAAGTTATTGATTGAGAGAGCTCCGAACCCCGTTAGCAGGGATGACATTATTAACCAGCTTTGGCCAAATTTAATTGTTAGCGATAACTCTGTCAGCCAGCTCGTTGCGCAAATTCGCAAGACCCTAAACGATACGTCTAAAGAACCTAAATTCATTAAAACTGTGCCAAGAGTTGGCTATCAGTGCATTGCAGATGTTGCAAATGCCCCAACAATAATTCAGCATGCGAAAACGCCACAAAAAAATGTGCCTTTAAACTGGCTCACTGCTGGGCTATTCATTGGGGTGATGAGCGCGTTTCTAGTCTTATTCGATTTCAGTGCATTTAAACCTGTTACGCAGGTGAAATACGTTTCGCGTTTAACATCATCTCCCGGTGCAGAGGTTTATTTGAACTTTTCACCTAATGGCCGTTTCCTCGCCTATAGTCAGATTGTAACAGGAGAAAGTCAGTACGATTTAGTGGTCTACGACCTTCAGACCAACACCTCACACACTATCAAATCCTCTGGGTATAGCGAACAAGCACCAAGTTGGTCGATGGATGGAAACTGGCTAATATATTATCGTTACAGTCCATTTAGCTGCGAAATTAGAGCTATTTCAGTACACAATACAATCGAACTTTGGCGCTTAAATAAGGATGTATTTGTCTTGGATTGTGACAGTGCACAAATACCTGGTAACGTGACTTGGAACTCCACTGGGCAGCTTTTTGTTAGAGAAATGAATGAGGGGAATAAAGAGTTAGTCAAATACCAAATAGAAGAGACGGAAGATAAGCAGATCAGTTTGTCTAAGCGAGCAGTGGTGACACGCGCTGAAGACTATCATATGCGAGGCAATTGGGTTATTTATCAGCAAGCGCAACAATGGTACCAAGGTATATTGAATGGTGATGGTGAGGTAACGACGACGGTGAAAATAGACATACCAGGGAAGCCGTATTTTGGTCTGAGTGACAGTGATATTTTGAGTGTGGGCAAGGAGTTAAAGCTTCATTCCGCGAGTAGTGAAGTTACTTCATTGTACAGACCATTTGGCGAGGTATCAGAAGTATCACTGGATCGGGGTAAGGGGCTTATTGCACATACCGAAGGCATTGCGGAAGTGAATTTATACTCATACAACTTACAAGGTGATAGCTTTGAGCCGATTTCTTCTAATTCACGAATAGATACCCATGCTAGTATTTCTGCTGATGGCATGCAATTAGCTTATGTTTCAACGGCCTCACATGCCGATCCTCATATTGAAAATGTAGAAATATGGTCAAAGCACCGTTTTAAATCTAGTCCCAGCCTTTTGACTAAGTTACCAATAAAAGATACACCGAAATTGCTGGTTTTTTCACCTAATGGCGAGTACTTGGCTGTTCTAAGCCAGTCCAATACACTATTTATAATCAGTACCTTTTCTAAAACCCCTCACTCGGTAGTAAAGGAAAACCAGTCTTTAAAAAATATTTATTGGTCAGATGACAGTAAAACACTCTTTTTCGAAACATCAGAATCAAACCACCCACAGCAATGGCGTCATGATATCGCCAACGCCAGCAATGCACTATTGCCTGAAAATGCTCAGCAGTATGTACCGCTTGTAAAGAAGAATATTAGCTTTCAATCATATATTGAGGATGTTAAGGCGTATTTATTTGAAGCGTTGGAAGGGGAAATTCCGCTACAGCAGCTCTCTCATTCGTTGCAGCTATATCGCCCCGCAGTTCATGAAAATGGAATTTATTATGTTATTCGGCAAGGTCACCAGCTGTCATTGTTCAATTTTAACAGCCAATTGCAAAAGAATGAGTTTATCGCAGATATAGGATTGCACCTGTATGACGTAAATGCTGACTTAGGCCTAAGTACGACGGCAAGTGGTACGCAGATCATTCTAAACCGTGTCGAAAACCTTGAAATGGATATTGTCCTGCACGAGTTTATCTTAGAGTAAAGTTTGCTTTAATGTTTTATTTGTTGCAATTAGGTAGATAAAAGTGCAGTGTGTAGTGGTGGTTTCAACTAAAGGCGGTATGTTTATGAAGGGATTGAAGCGCATTTGCACTATATTGACGACCATTTTTATTAGTGGTTGTGCCTCTCAAAATATTGATGATGTTTATGTAGAAAATGTAAAACCGAGCAATGGTGTTGTATGGGGCACTATGTCCTACAGTGGCGTGTATGCGGATTATCAACTTCATTTTCAAAATATGGATACTGAAGAGTCGATCTTTATTTCCTTGAACTCTAATGTCAATGAAGATGGTGTGTTTGCAATAAGCCTCCCTGAGGGAGTGTACAGAATCGTCGGGTGGCAAGTGAGTTCACCATTTCTTTCGATTTATAAAAAAGGTGAAGCACATCAAAGTTTTGTGAGTTCACACCAAAAGCTCACCTATATTGGAAGAGTTCACTTTGAGCAAAAAGCTCCAAAAGCGGGCGAGAGTCCAGTGATCACCGCAACATTGGCTGAGCATTTTTCGATTGATGCATCTCTACTTTCGAATTCATATAACTACCTCGATCAACAGAGTCGTGTGTTTAAGGCGCATATGCAATACGGAGAGATTTGCGCTGGCTGCATAGAAAGGAGCATTGTCACAGCCGCTCAGTCTCGCTAAAAAATGATACTTTAAAAGTGGGCTTACATATTGTAGAGCCCTGAAGTGAAAGTTGAGTAGTTGATCTGCGTTGGCGAAATCACGGGTGAATTTAGATAACAAATAACGTCAGCACTGCTGTGAGCCATATCTGCTGGGGGTATCACTTAATCGTCATGACCTGAGCTTTAAAGAAGGGGACTTTCTAATTTTCAATTTACTTTACTGTGTTGAGAAACTCTTCAATTAAAGTGGTGTTCCATTGTCGTTTTTGGGCTTGTCGCTGGGCGTTTTTCGCTAATTTTAGCGCTTCATTTCTGTCTTTGGGCTTAGTGAGTTTGGCTTTTAATAAAAGCAACTCGGGGTCATCTTTATCTAGTTCGAGCCCTTTATTCAGCCAAAATACAATGTCTTTATCACCCATCGCGTGATTAAATAAATGCAGGCTAAGGGCTTTAGCGGCGCGTTTGTCTCCCTCAACGGATTTGATGAACCACTTAGAGGCCTCACTCGGAGCGTAAATTTGGCTGTTTTTGTCACTATATAGCGTTGCGAGTTTGTATTGTGCAGGAGCGAATTTATTCGCACTTCTTTTTAGCCAATTTAATGCCACACTAAATTGACTTTTATCCGTGCTGGTCAACAACTCTATTGCAAGCTTGTATTGGGCTATCGGTAGATCGTTTTTGGCCGCAGCAAGTAACATAGTCAAATAGGCGCTGTCATCTCGCCAATGATACTTAAGTAGCTGACTTGCATTGTATTTGTCAGAACTTAACCAGTTTGCGATATAGTATTGAACTTGTGCATTACCTTGTTCAGCTGCATCAATATGACGCTTTATTTCAACCTGATAATCTTGCTGTTGAAATGCGAGTGTTCGCTTATACTCTTTTCCTTTAAAGGTGGTGAAATGATAGATCAAAGAATGATTTCTTTTTGCCTGACCGGACTTATAGCGCCAGACGCTTACCGCATTAATTAAGGCCGAAGAAAAGATATTCTTAGGGTAGTCATCAATTACAACGAGGTTTTTGACCACACCAGATGTATCTATATCGAACTCTAACCAAACCCAACCTTCAAGGCCTTGTCTTGCCGCCTGCTCTGGATATTCAGGGAGCTTTTCATAAACTCGCGACAATGCATTATTGGGTGCAATCGTGTGGTCTAAATTGGGGTAATAATTTTGGCTCACATACTGATAGCCAAAGCGTTCCTTTTTGTCGTTTAGTACTTGTGCTAAAACTTGTTGATTAGCATATTGAGAAGAAATTAACTGGGCTGTTTTAAGAGATTCAGAGATCCCGTACTCAGCCGCGAGTGAAAACCACGCATGGGCAGATGAAAGGTTTTTTTCAGTTCCTTGGCCATGTAATGACATTACGGCCAAATTATAAATGGCATCGCCATTACCCAGCTGGGCCAGTTGATAAAACTCGTTATAGGCTTTGACGTATTTTTGCTGTTGGTAATACTGCGTGGCAGTATATAAATCAGCTTGGCTTGTTGGCGACAACAAGACCAAAATCAATACCAAGAGTTTAATAGGCCTAAAATGGTTCATGCTGACTAAAATGGCACCCTTTGCTAACTACCCAACTTGCGTTAGGTGTAATTTTACTTATTCACTATGCTAATTTATGTACCTAAATGACCGATTCTACAGCTTTTAAAAACAATTACCATATTCTCAAAGTATAAGGTGTTTAAAAAGAAAAGCTGAAGGTCTACAAGCGTAGACTTCAGCTCAAAATCTCCTGGGCAGGGAGTGGCCTTCCATCGCCTAATGCCGCTGTGTTAGCAGCGAACTTATAAATAGCCTCCCGGTGTTTAAAAGCTGTAATAGCTTTTTCACAGGGAGACTTTTCTAAGGGTTAGAAGTTAAAGCGAACACCAGCAACGAATCGTCTGCCATCGGCGTAGACACCTGTAAGGGCTTGCTCAACCCCTTCTTCTTGGTAGCTAAATGTATGCTCATCTGTGAGGTTTATTGCCTCCAGTACAACTGCTAGGTTTTCATTGATGTTGTAGGTAATATTTGCGTCTACTTGTCCATAGGCATCAATATAGCCAGGCCAGTCGTTACCAGAGTCATAACCAGAGCGATGATTGTAAGAGATTCGACCGCTTAGGCTTTCGTTTTCGTAGTATGCGCTTAAATTGATGGTGTGCTCAGAGTTACCAGGGATAGTAACGTCATTGCCATCTTTGTCTTTCGCTTCACCGTCCACGTAAGTGTAATTGGCTGAAACACCAAAGCCTTCTAGTAATTCTTGTTGGTAACCGAATTCAAGACCTTGGATCCGACCCGCGCGACCATTTGACGGACGACTAATTCGGATCAAGGTGTTTTCATGAGTCTCAAAAGCGGGCGTACTATCAAGGAACGATTGAATATCTTTGTAAAAGAATACAGCTGAGAAGATACCTGCCTCATTGAAATACCATTCAATACCTGTATCAAACTGGGTTGCACGGAATGGGTCGATATCTGGATTACCACCGGTACCCGTTTGAGTCTCTACGTTGTATGAAGTTGAAGCGGTCATACTTGCGTAGTCAGGTCGAGACATCACTCTTGCCGCGCTGAATCGCATTAATAGGTCATCATTTAAATCGATCGCTAAGTTGATGCTAGGTAAAACGTCAAAATAATCTTTATCTTGGGTTGTCCACAGCTCTGCACCAGATGCACCTGCAAATGCTGATGACTCTTGTTTGGTGTGTACAAGTCTTACACCTAAGTTACCACGCATACCATCGGCATCTATCGTTGTTTTAACATAACCTGCCAAAATCTTTTCTTTGATGTCGAATGTACTGGCCTTTAACACTTCATACGGCCAGTTTAATGCATCACCATCTTGGCGTACCTTGTCCGAGTTTGTAATAGCGTATGCACGCAAAGTACCTGATGAGCCTAACCCAGAAAGGTAATCACTCGGCATACTAAGAGAGTAATCTGCTAGACTCCAATTCAAATCAGTGCGGTTTTGAGTAGTGTGCTTGGTATTAAAGCGACTGTGGTCACGATATTTTACGCCCATTTTGATTTCGCTGAAAACGGCAACATCGATGGGGCGTTTAAAGTCAGCTTGGAAGTAGCTTTCATCGTCTTTTGCGTCGTTACTGTCGTATCGCAAAAAGCCAAGGTTCCATTTAGAACCATCTTTTGGATCTGCGCCGTAAGATGTTTTAACGTCTTCAACTTGTGATGTGTCATATGAATGCACATAATTTCCTACCCAGCCGACCGAGCGATCCGCCTGCGAACCACCTGTACCTTCAGTGTAACCAAGCTGGTATGTAGAGTGCCAAAGTTCGCCTTCATGCTCGACTTTTAAGTCATAGGCTTTTGTTTTTAGTTGAGAGTTTCTGACCTTTGTTTCATTTAGAATATTGGTGCCATCAGGAGAGAGCCCCATAGTACCACCAACAACCATTCTACCGACTTTGTCATGATCAATTATAGTGATATCAGTATACTGAGAGCCGCCACGTTCAGGTAACCAAAGGAAGTTTTGGTTCTCGTTGTCGGCATCAAGCGTAGAATCTAACAAGTTGAATGAGATATCGGTCGCATCGCTTGGACGATACTGCAGTGTCAATGTGACGCCAGTTCTGACTCGCTCTTGCGAAAACATTGCTGAACCACCACCACCGGGACTATACACATCTTCGTGAACAGTTCCGTCTGCCATCGTAATGGTTCTATCAGCCCAACTCCATGCCTCAATGCCATCTCGACGCAGGTTTCTTTCTTGTCGAATTACAGAAACAAGTGCGCCAAAAGTTTCATCATCATTTTTAAAGTTGTACATGATTGATGCTTGAGGATCAGTTTCACCTGATACTTCACTATATTGTGCGAGTAATGAGCCAGCAACTTTGTTCGCGTCTAAGTCCAGTGGTTTTCTTGTTTTAACAACGATGGTTCCGCCGATTGAACCTTCGTCTATATCAGCTTCGGGTGATTTATAGACTTCAAGGCCAGCAACAATTTCGGAAGGTAGCATGGTATAGTTGAAACCACGGCTGGCTGCTGAGTTTGTCCACCAGTCAGCTGAACCGACAGCTTGACCGTTGAGCAATGTACGGTTTTGGCTTTCGCTGGTGCCGCGAATACTGACGCGTTCACCCTCACCGAAGTTACGGGTTAAAGACACACCTGTGATTCGTTGCAATGACTCGGCAACATTTTGGTCTGGAAATTTACCTATGTCTTCAGCTGTAACAGCGTCAACGATTGCATCTGCATAACGTTTTGTATTAAGTGACTTAACAACGCTACCACGGATGCCACGTACTTGAATCACTTCCACTTCTTTTTGGTTTGAAACAGCGCTGTCATTTTCAGCAAATGCAAACGGTGAAATATATAAAGTTGACCCCATCAATGCTGAGCTTATTGCCAGCGACAACTTATTCTTATTGTTAAACATGATACCAATCCCCTTGGATGAAATTTGAACGTAATCACTCGAATGTAATCTTGTGCAATTAAGATTTAACAACAAGAGCAGTTGTTAAATCTTGAATGAAAATTAATAGTTGTGAAATGTTTCTTCTTATCAATTTTTAAACTTTAAACTATTGATTTTTATTGTTATAAAAAGTAACTGGTTGTATTTTGAGCTTTATAAATAAATTTACCTATTTATTTGGTAATGAAATTATATTTACATTCATAACTAATGATATTTAGAATTTGATAAATACAGTGGTTAAAGTACAAAAAACCAACGGCGTATACCCAGATACTGCGTCTTGGTTTTGGTAACTTTGAAATAGATAATTTAAATGGGGCAAGGTTCGCCATAATGTGAAGTTGGTGTAGAACGAGGAGCCAGTGTAAAGTCGTTTTAGAGATAGCCTGAAGTCAGCGCCACAGAGGCCGGTAGAGTATCTAAGCTGGTGGTGATAGTTTGCCTTCAAGGGGGGCCATGCAACCGTATGGCTCACTCAATCATGTTGTTATTTACTCGCTTTTTTAGGTGGAAGGGTAACGTTGGCCAATATCAGGTTGTAACGAGAGACATAAATATTCAGATTACCTAGGCTGGTTGCGGTTTGCCATTCAGGAGAGCCATACAACCGTATGGCTCAATTAATTACGTTATTATTTACAAGCTCTTTTTAGGCGGAAGGGTTACGTTAGCGAATATCAGGCCTGCCACAAGAGACATAAATATTAAGAAGGTTTGTTGTCCGATATGATCTGCCATTACAAAGCTCTGTCCTTCAATCAGTGAATTAAGCCCAATATATGTTTTAGAGCCTGGAACGAGCACAATTAGCCCTTTCATCGTCACAATTGATGCTGGTGCATTTTCAACTCGGTTGAATATGTTACTGAAAATACCAACTGCAAAAGCCCCCGCAAATGTTCCAAGCGCATAATCAAAATAAATGGCTGCGCTAACTGAGACTGCATAGGCAATAAAGCCGGATGTAATACACCAAGGAATGTGTTTTAACTTAGTTTTAAAGATGACAACTAAGCTCATACAAAGTAAAAATACTGCGAGCCATGCAGTCCATTTAGGCAACGCTTCAGGCTGCACAAAGTCGACTTGACCAAAGACATAGAATCCGATGCTAATGCCTAAAAATGCGCCAAAATATAACTTAAATAACAGCATAAAGGCATCCATTACGCGCGCAGTGCCCGAAACTAAATGCCTCGCAGAGAGTTCAGCGAAACCCAGAGCGAGTGCCAGACCTGGAATAAATACTATGATGGCCGAAAGTACAACCAAACGGATGTTCAACTGAGGGTCAAAGTAAGCTGAAACCGCACAAGCCACAAAAGCTGCCGCGATAGCGACCATGGGTTCTAGCATGTGGGTAACGCGTTTAGAGTGTTCAGACCAAAGAATAAAGAGATAAACCAAGATTGAAATAATGCCTGACCAAATGACATCACTCCAGCTTGTTCCCATAAGCATGGCAAATGCGCCACCAGAAATCGCAAAGGCCACAGCCATCTGCCAGCGTGAATAGGGGGATTCCGCATTTTGGATTTGATCTAAGCTTTCATCAGCTTGGGTTACACTTAGCTCACCAGCAAGCATCTTGTTCACGACGTCATCTGTGTTGGCCAAAGACCCCAAATCATGATCGCCGGGTTCAACACGCGCTACGTGGGTGTACTCTTCCTCATGCCCATCGGTCCATATAACAAAAGTGACTGATGTCGGTGACATAACAAAAGATGATTTTAAACCAAGGTGTGTGGCCACTTCCATTAAATGTGCTTCTAATCGAAAGGCAGGAGTTCCATACTGATGAAGCATTTTGCCAAGTTTAACGATAAACTTGCGCTTTTGGGTAAACGTAGCTGAATTCAACTGTGCAATACCTAATAGTTGCGTGGTTAAGGGCGAGCCCAGATATTTAAGTGCGACCACTTAAATCCCAAATAACAAAAACAAAGTACCTTATGGTATCGCAAAATTATGTTGCAAATTTGAAGCGCTTTTGGCTGACTGATTCGTTCGAAAAAAGGCAAAAAAGCATGCTACAACATGGTTCGCGGTGTAATTAGTTCAGGGTAAAAACAGAGACTTCGAATCGTTGTTTATTTCTACAAAACTAATAATAAGTTACGCCGCGCATTCTAACCAGTTTTGTCGGATTTTCAACGCATTTTGTTTGCATTTTTTTCTTCAATCCATTGGGACATATATTGGGTACTACGAAGTGTATGGTGTTTAAGCATCTGCCCATAAAAGTTTTGCGTACGATGCTGACTCAAATTACTCTGAATAGCAGATATTTTGTTTTCGAGCCGGCTACACAAAGCATTTTTATCATACCTAGCAGACAAAATATTCAGGCCGTTTAATTGTGCCTGTTTAAAGTAAGACTCATTGCTATAGAGCGCGACCGCTTCATCGATAAACTCTTCTTCATTTTCCGCAATTGCACCATGCCACGGTAAAGAGCCGTGCATACCTTCAGCCCCTATAGGAGTTGTCACACATGGTGTCTGGGTCAACATCGCTTCTAAAAACTTTCCTTTGATGCCCGCTCCGAATCTAAGCGGTGATAAACAAACACGACTATTTTTCATCACATCAATTGCATCGTCAGCCCAGCCTTTTATAAGGAAGCCTGTTTTTGGGTTGTGAAGAGCCGTGGCTTTTTTGGGCGGGTATGAGCCATAAATGTGCAGCTCAGCATCCGGAAGTCGCTTTTTGATTGCTGGCCACAACTTTTGTAAATAAAGTACTGAGTCCCAGTTTGGCGCGTGACGAAAATTACCTATGGTCATAAAGTGCTTTCGTTCATGAAAGCTTGGAAGCTGTGACGGAGTTTGCGTTAAGTCAACTAAAAAAGGTAAATGCAATAACAGCTCAGGACTGACATTAAATGTACTTGTCAGTAACTCCAGCTCGTAATCAGAAATGATCAAAGATAAATCACATCGTAATATTGCCGCTATTTCTCGTTTGGCAAGTTCGCTATCTAACAGTTGATCGCGATGAAAATCGATGCCAGCTTTGACTGCGCTGTGGCGAGCACCTCTTAAGCATTGTAGGTCTTCTGTATCTAAAATCTTTAGTGCATTGGGAGCAAATTTATCTACCCGCCAGCCAAACTGTTCTTCCATCATAAAGCGATCAAACATGACAATATCAGGCGACATCGCTTCGATATAGTGATCAAAAGAGCTACAGTTGAGTGCTATTGGTTTGCTTGTAATACCATAACTTGATAAGTCGACCATATGGTCTGTTTGTTGCGCCGGGCTTGCAAATTCTACTTGCCAGCCATGTGCTTTAAAAAACTGCAATAAAGACAGCATGTGCACGCCAGCTGCCGATGAATTAGGCTCTGGCCATACATAGCCGATAACTAAAACTTTGGTCATTTAAGAAGATGATTCTCGTATTTGTAAAGATATATCTACCAGTGTTCTCACTGGTGGTTGAGATTTGTTAAGTATTTCACTAAGCGCCTGACAAGTCCGCTTACCAATGTCGTTTGCGTCAATACGAACCGATGACAGTGCAGGGCGCATTAAGCGTGAGTCAGCGAGATCATCAAACCCAATTACTTTGATATCTTTGCCTGGCACTAGATTGTGTTCACGCATTGCTTCCATAGCGCCGTAAGCAATTACATCACTGAAACATACAATCGCTTGAATATCTGGTGCGATACTGAATAGCTGATGGAATGCATCTCTGCCGCCTTGGCGGTTTGTTGGTGCCATTATTTCATGAGATTGAATTTGATCTACGTGCGCAGATATCGCAGAGCGAAACCCACTCAATCGTTCATGGTAATCAGATATTTCATCAGTACCGCCTAAAAAAGCAATTGATGACAACCCTTTTTGCAGCAAATGCTCGGTCGCCAAGTGTGTGCCTTTTTGGTTGTCAGGCAAAATGCAGGGGGCTTCGGCAAATTGGATTTCTCGCATGATGTTGATGACAGGAAACCCGGATGAGACCAGTTGGTTCACCCACTCTTTGGTTGTGCCTGGCGCTGGAACCATGACAAACGCAGAAACATTGTATTCTTTGAGGGTATTAACAACTTGTTGTTGACGGGTAAAATCCTCCCCAGTATTTACTAGCATCGGCACCATACCTAGCGCGTAAATGTGCTTTTCCAAGCCCACAGCTAGTTGTGCAGAATAAGGGTTGGTTAAATCATTAATAACTACCGCTACAAGGTTGGATTTTTTACTGCGTAGTGCAGCTGCATCTCTATTATAGACATAACCCAGTTTTTCAATGGCTTTGAGAACTTTTTCTTTACTTTTGTCACTTACTTTGTCGGAGTGAGTTAATACAAGGGAAACTGTAGATTTGGAAACTTGCGCTTCTTTGGCAACATCAAAAATTGTTATTTTTTCTGGTTTTTTGTCGTTGTTCATAAGTGCCTGATCGCATACGCTGTGCTGATGACGGTTGCATAGTTTAAACCTATCAACTTCGACTCTGCAACTTACAATTCAATTGATGCTGTTCTGTATAAAACAATAGTCTAAAAAACAGCTTTTTAAACGCAATATGTCTCTAAATTACTGCACTTGGTGAAAAATAAGGATATCATGTCCCGTTGTGGCTAATAGACTAGGACTATAGAAGTGATAATTATCAGGGCTTTAATACTATTTGTATGTGCATGTGTGTTGAGCAATGGAGTTTATGCTAATCCCTCCAGCTATAAACGGCCTTCGGCAGAAATTGCGGAGCTTATACAAGAACACAGTGTCCCAAAAGCTCTTGTAAACGCCAAAGGCAACTGGATGGCACTACTGGCGCCTCTAGACGCCGACAGTACTAGTAAACCTATCGCCCAGCAGAGTCTCTTACAAAGCATACTTGGTGTTCAAATCAATCCAGAAACCGGCCTGCGACCAGAAGCCGAGCGTTATACTGGTGTTTCATTTAAGCATATTGATACCGGTGCCCTAATCAAGGCTAACAATATTCCCGAAGGCCATATTATTCAGCCTACTTGGAGTGCAAATGGACGCTACCTTGCGTTTATTTTGGAGACTCAAGCAGGTGGATACTTATGGGTATATGATATTAAACAACGTCAGGTTAAAAGCTTGTCAAATTTCCCACTTAATGGCTTTACTACGGCAAAACCTTTTGAGTGGTTGGCTGATAGTTCGGGCCTCATTGCCAATATTAGAGTTAACCATAGAAGCCACATAGTTAACCGCAGTGCAGTGCAATCAAGTGAGAATGGTCCATTGGTTGTTGATTCAACTGCACAAATAAATCCGACTGATGCGTTTGACGCGCCGCAACAAGCTCAATTTACACAGTTAGCTTTAGGGCAACTATATAAAGTACCGCTCAAAGGAAGAGAAGTTCCAATTGGACAGCCAGCTTACTTTAGTAGCTTTAAAGCATCACCAGACTCGACCAATTTGTTAGTTGCTATGATGGACATACAAAACTTGTCGCAGATGACTGAAGAAGACTTTGACAAACAACACTATAGTGTATGGCAAATCTGGGGAATGAGAGGTGCACCGTTATACGAAGTTTATCGACCGCAGATTACTGTTTCTGAACAGGAGCGTCTTGCTCGACCTTTTACAGATTCAACCGTAAAAAGAGTATTTCAATGGCGTGCTGATAAAGGCGCCACTTTAATATGGGCCCAGTCAGATTTAGATAGCGATAGAGAAAGTCTGTACAGTATTTCAGCGCCGTTTAGACGTAATCCTCGTCACTATGCCGACATTGAGGGCCGGTTGTCGGAGATTATATGGGGTGACAATCAGCTTGGATTAATGGTAATTGATGCCGGAAATAATGAAAAAGACTACTATGCATTTTCGCCATTAACTCCGGACCGCGCTCAAGTTAAGTTGAACCTATTTGAGGGCCTCTCTAAAGGAGAAAGCCGTGAACTGGTAATGACCAAAAATGATATTGGCGCTTCAGTTATCAAGGTAGCTGGAGGCCGCTACATATTTATCACTGGCACTCAAAAACAAGGCGAAACAGACATACCTTATCTTGCGCGGTTCGATGCTCGAGGCAATCTAATGACACCTATTTGGGAGTCAAAATCCCCATATTTTGAGCAAGTGGTGGCTGTACTGTCTGATGATGGTATGCAATTTGTCACGCGTAAAGAGTCCAAAGACAACCCGACAAACTACTTCTCTCGTAATTTGACATTTGATATTGTCGAGCAGCTTACAAAGTACCCGCACCCGTATCCAAGTATGCAAGGGATCCGCAAAGAGGAAATGCGTTTCAGTGCGGGTGCTGGTAATGTGATTAAAGGCGACTTTTATTTACCTAAAAGCTTTGACCCTAGCTTGGGACGAGTACCTGTTGTGGTATGGCTTAATGAAACAAATGAGCAAAATAACGAGCAAGTCATCTCGTCGCCTTACCTATTTCCTCATTTAGACGCGGTCAGTGGTGTGCCATTTGTTCATGAGGGGTATGCTGTACTTAATATTAAAAATATGCCGATGCTAAGTGCTCAAAATCAAGGAGAGCAGTTTGACCAACAGCTGAGGGCTAGTGCAAAAGCAATAGTAGATACTTTGGTCTCTCAAGGTATTGCGGACAAAGAAAAAATAGCCATCGGCGGCCATGGTTTTGCTGCTACGAGTGTACTTAAACTGTTAACTCAAACAGACTATTTTGTCACCGGGATCGCGCGAAGTGGTACTTATAATCTGACGCTTTCCCCGTTTGTTTTTGGCGATGGTGAGCAAAGTTTGTGGGTTGAACCGAGCAAGTATTTGGCTAACTCTCCTTTATTCTCCGCGCAAAATATTCGTAGTTCGGTATTGTTGATCCATGGCTATCAAGATAGAGAAGCGGGCAGCTACCCGGTCCAATCGGAAAGAATGTTTAGTGCTCTGAACGATTTAGGCAAGACCGCCAAGCTGGTGTTGTTACCAAGTAGTGGTCATGTATATCAGGATGAAAAAGATTTACTGCACATGCTATATGAGCAACAGCAGTGGCTGAAACTTCATTTTGCCACTCTACCTGAGATCGAGCCCTCAAGCTCAGCACCTGAACATTTACACTTTGAGCTGGAAGCAGAGGTAGAAGAATCTGATTTACCTTCACCTTGGGGTTAGAAAGACCAGCTTATGAAGCTGGCCCTTAGCTGGTTTTTTAGGATTCTTTCGTGGCTATAGAGCTGCCTAGCGACGCAGTGATCACTAGAATGATGGCGATCCACTGTGAAAATGTAAGTAGCTCGCCAAGAATCAGCAAGCCAGCAAGTGCTGCAACTGCAGGCTCTAGACTCATCATAATACTGAACCCCTGTGCAGGCATATTACGCAGCGCTACCATTTCCAAGCTGTATGGTAGTGCGCTCGATAAGAGTCCAATAGCAATACCCAGTGGGATAAGGGACCAGTCAAGTAATGCACTGCCTTGTGAAATGACGCCATAGGGGACTATCGCCAAAGCTGCGACACTCATGCCCAAAGTGACCGCCATTCCCCCTGAGCTTTGTCCACCGGTCTTTTTACCAAATATAATGTATCCAGCCCAAAAAGCACCCGCTACTAGTGCCAGTATCACGCCAACAGGGTCCAACCCATCCACTTCACTCATATTTGGAAGCAGCATTATGATCCCTGCAATGGCGAGCAGCACCCATAGGTAATCACGCTTGCGTTTGGAAGAAAATAATGCAACTGCCAGTGGTCCGGTAAACTCCAATGCGACACCAATGCCCAGTGGAATACGTTCAATGGCATAGTAAAAAGTCAAATTCATGATCCCTAACGAGAGACCGTAAAGAATAACTGGTCGCCAGTTGGCGGGGAGTTTTCTCCAAGGTCTAAAAATTAGGCACAATATCAAGGCTGAAAATCCTAATCGGTAGGCTGTCGTTCCTTCGGGGCCAACATATGGAAACAATTGCTTTGCAATTGATGCACCAGACTGAATAGTCACCATAGCTAAAAGAAGACATGCAATTGCGTATAAAAATCGTCTGTCTAGAATTTGCATAACGAAGCCCGCTAATTCAAAGAGGGCGCAAGTCTAAGGTTTTCTGTAAGGATACACAATCATTTTGTATACATTATTCCATTATTGTTTGTTTTGCAGTTTTTCTTGTTTCATAATTGTTTTATTTGTAACTATGAGCCTATAAAAATGGATGTGTTACTTTTCAAATTGTTGCATTTTTGGAGGGTCATTCGACCGCTTGGTTCAAGTAAGATTGCCAAGCCTGTTCATGTTTAGACATCTGTTTATGTTTTTTTGAATTTAGGTGCGCTTGTTTATCTTGTTCTGTTAGAAATGGGCCAACGCGGCACATGGCACAGTGAGATTCCGATAAATAGCTGGGTTTGGTGAGTGGTTGTACGGGGGCATGTTTAGGTGACCAGAAGTAACTGATCCCTCTTGTGTCTTTGACATGTTTGTCTCTATCGACATTACGTATTTTATACTCGGGAAATCGCGTTATATCAAATTCAGTTTGTCCGAGGTAGTTTAGATCAAGTGATTGATGTAACGTCTGTTCGAGGTTCCATTCGCAATATGGCTTCACATCTTTTGAAGTTATGATACTAAGCATTGGTCCTTGTTTATCTAAAGCTATTGACTGTGAATAGACCAAAAAGTACCTCAACAGGCGCCTATTTAACGTATTTATGCTCAGTGAGTTCTCTTTAAACTCGTGGTGTGACGCAAAAGCTGGAATAAGAGGGAACTGAAAAATCACAGCGTCGAATGTCTGCCCATTCAAACGAGACCAAGATGTTTTGTCAGTGACATCAAACTCAGTCAGCACAGGAGTATTGGACGCTTTCAATTTATCTAAAGCATGGCTGGTATACTTTTCTCGCAAAGTAGATTCGCTGTCGTAGATACTGGCGATAATTTGCTGAGGCTGAAGGTATGTTTTGATGGAGTAGGAGAAGCTTAAATCGCCATCTCCTACAGTTAATATTCGCCACTTAGGGTCTAATTGCATGATAAACACTGACTGATTAAAAGTGGCGGATTATACCAAAATTTAACTGCAAAAGTCGTCACCGGAAGGATAAATATATCCAGTGAAATATCATTCAGCTGTATCAAGCGTTTCTAAGGTCATCCAACAAATGCATAACATCCACGCTGGCTTGCTCCATTTTATTGAGCTGTTGCACTGCCCCCTGTTTGTCACCTTCTTGGAATTTTTTAATCGCCTCTACACCGGATCTATGTACTTCTTTGTGCGGGTGCTCTAGACGTTTATAAGCAGAGTTGTCTGAATATTGCTTAGAGCCATCTCCTAAGAACCATTTACCAAGTCGGCACGATGTATGATCGGCAAAATTGGCGACTGTTTTATTACTGGTTCCCATGATCACGGCATAGACTTCACTTTTCCAAACGACGTGATCAAGTTTCACTGTTTGAATAAAAGTCTGCTGGGTGGCGTTGGTGATAGTTTGCTTCATTGAGCCGCAAGTATTAACAATGTCTCCATATTCATCATTTAAGTGCTCAATACTGTGAGATAAAGTTTTATTCGATTCTTGGATTACAGACACATCTTTCACTGTTAGCTGGGTAGTATCAATGATCTTAGTTACTAACTCAGACACTTCGTTCGCAGATGCGCTGGTGTTATTTGCCAAAGCTCTGACTTCATCTGCTACAACACTGAAGCCTCTGCCAGCTTCACCCGCTCGTGCAGCCTCAATTGCGGCATTAAGTGCTAACAAATTGGTTTGATCCGAAATTTTGGAGATCGTTGCTACAAAAGTGTGAATATTGTCTGCCATATGAGATAGGCCCGAAATATTATCTGTCATACTAGACATATTTTCAGAAAGTTGGCTCATGCCCGTCAGGATGTTTGCAAGGGACTTTTCTGAGGTTTCGAACGACTGATTTACTTCAGCAATGGCTGCACTGTCTTGCTCTATATTTTGAAAGCTGTGAAGTACCGTCTCTCTGATCCCTTCAACTTGGCTCATACCGGATAGAGCGCACTGTAAAAGCTGATTGTCGGTATTATCATTTAGCTGCTGTTGTGCTTCTATCAACTGCGACTGTAGTTGGTTGTTTTCAGTTGTAAGGCGCTCATTTTCTTGTACTTGTTGCGCCAACTCGCGTTTCAATTGCGAAAGTTCTGCTTTTATTTCTGAACTGGAGAATAAGTTGGATAGCACGAGTCAATCTCCTTTGTAATATGAGTGCATAGTGTATTAAATATGTGTCTTAGTGATTTGATGTGACACACCAACAGCCAACGGTTTGCTATGAATTTTTTGCAATTCGTCAGTTTTAACAACTTAGTGATGCCATTTAACCATAAATAATTTAATAGTACTCTATTTTTTGAACTATAAATCAAAGGGTTTTACATAGGGTCCGCTTTCTGTGCAATATTGAATGACATCGCAAGATATTAACTGACCCGAGGTTTAGAGCGAACAGACTTAAGGCGTTTGTTACTATACATGGCTGCATCGGCAAGGTGCAGTAGTTTATCTGGGGCAATTTCTGTGTCAGTGGCGGTGAAACCAATACTAATACCGACACCGTATTCAAAGACTTCTTCCAAAAGCTTTTTTCGAAGTTGTTCATCATTGTCAGTATCAAAACTACCAAATGCGACAAACTCATCACCACCGATCCTAAAGCAGCGATCTTCACCAAACTGCGCGCTCAAAGAGTGTGCAACTTTTTTCAAGATTAAATCGCCACAGCTGTGTCCAAAATTATCATTGGCACGCTTAAAATCATCTAAGTCAAAATAAAATAATGTAGTATGTTGCTCACAAAGTGTCTTGAATTGAGTGAAGCAAGCTCGGCGGTTTCCTATTTGAGTGAGTTCATCATGGGTTGCATCAAATTTAAGCTTTTCTTCCAGCCGCCGTCTTTGCAAAATTTCATTGTTGAGCTGAGATATGGTGTCTCTTTGTCTGACAATCATGGTGTACAGTGCATAGCATATGAGTAAAAAGCCAATCTGTTTAAGTGACGTGTCTAGTGCAATGACTGGAAATATGTCCACAGCGATAAAATCGTCGAGCAGATCCAGCAGCAAACCCAAACAGTATATAGACCAAGCCCATATCAAGATGTTATTTTTTAGATGCGGTGCTGAATAAACGATCATCGTTGAGGCGATAGTAAACCAAAACAACTCCTCCAGTGAGTCCAGCAGATCACCTGGTTGCTCTCTCATCCAAAGATAAAAGGAGAGCACAAATAGCCCTATAACCCCATAAAGCAGCTTTTGAATCATGTATGCACTCCTAACGCTACTCTTTAACTTATAGCAGTTTTATATTTATCTGCTTAGTCGCGAACTAATTTACCGCACTGATTCAAATCTTTGAATTAAATAGTTGTCAAATGCTCAATAAGAACCTTGCAGTATTTCTACAGATACCAGATTTCATAAGAGGATTGTTAGGCTGGCACCTGAACACTGTTCGATAATGTTAATTGATTACACTCGAAACGTGTAGCTTTTTTACATTGCATTAATGGAATAGTTGTGGTGCCGCCGTGCCTGTCAGGTTAAATGTTTATTCTATCGCGTCAATTCAATTGCTTGTGAAATCATAAAGAGGTGCGATACAAAAACAACAGAGGTAATAACAAAGCGCATTTGTTTGTAGTCTTTATGTGTTTCTTGCCACTTAGGCATACTTTTTTCAAACCAAAGTACCAGCCAATAGCTAGCGGCAAGATAGCTAAGCTGAGCGGTCAAAGAAACCAAATGAAGTAAAGGAAATGGGAGGACGACAATCACTGCCAAAATTGCGTGGGCCTTTGGTTGTTCGCCAGCGCGCCACAATGTTCCAGCCATAAACGCCAGAATGCCCATACTGTAAAAACTGAAAACACCGACCAAGGTTTCCGAGCTTCCCAACATTAGTGTTGCTGCAATACAAAGGAGAAAAGGCACAAAGCCCAAGTAGCCTAATTGAATATGGTTAAAGTATGGGTGCATAAAAACTCTTAATTAGTTTGGTTTAGTCATATTTGTGGATCCGTTAAGACCATCACTATTGTTACGAGTAGATTATACCGAAGGTTTACAATGGGATTGAGTTTATTTAATCAAATTTATCGATAACAATGATAGTTTTAATCAATTTTATTTAAAAGTG
Organism: Pseudoalteromonas luteoviolacea; assembly: GCF_018100925.1. Lineage (GTDB taxonomy): Bacteria > Pseudomonadota > Gammaproteobacteria > Enterobacterales > Alteromonadaceae > Pseudoalteromonas > Pseudoalteromonas obscura. The sequence continues at coordinate 141,823 of NZ_JAGJEH010000001.1, forward strand.
CTAAGTCTATATCTTTGTAATCAAGCAAGGCGAGGATACTCGCGAAGACAAAATACAAACTTAATATAGAGGATAGCCATGAGCACTTCATTGATTAATACAAAGCTTTTACCTTTCAGCGCAACTGCATACCACAAGGGGGATTTTGTTGAAGTTTCAGAGCAAGATTTACTTGGTAAGTGGAGCATTGTTTTCTTCTACCCTGCGGACTTTACTTTTGTGTGCCCGACAGAGCTGGGCGATTTGGCAGACCACTATGCACAGCTTCAAGAAATGGGCGTTGAAGTATACTCTGTATCAACAGACACTCACTTCACTCACAAAGCATGGCATGATGCTTCTGACACCATCAAAAAAATCGACTTCCCGATGATTGGCGACCCGACAGGTAAAATTACTCGCAATTTTGGTGTGATGATTGAAGAGGAAGGTCTCGCACTTCGCGGCACATTTGTTATCAACCCGGAAGGTGAAATCAAAGTTGTTGAAACACATGATTTAGGGATAGGCCGCAGCGCAAAAGAGCTATTGCGTAAAGTTCAAGCTGCTCAATATATCGCAACACATGACGGCGAAGTTTGCCCTGCATCTTGGCAGCCAGGTGAAGAGACACTAGCACCTTCTTTAGACCTTGTGGGCAAAATCTAATTTGACTCACACCATATCTGCCAGCACTTGCTGGTAGGTATCACTTGAATTTGCATCCCTTAAATCAAGCAACCAAGTGCGTAGCGTTTCAATGAGGAATTATAAATATGTTAGATGCGCAAATTAAAAGCCAACTAAAAGAGCACTTTAAGAATATTAACTCGCCTGTGGAGCTGAGAGTCGCGCTGGACAGCAGTGATAAGTCCAATGAATTGAACTCACTCGCACATGATCTTGCAGCTTTGAGTGAACACCTCTCAGTGGTTGAGAACTATGATATTAACGCGAGAAGACCTTCTATGGTGGTCAGCTCGGTTGAATCAAAAACACAACTCAGTTTTGCTGGTGTGCCAATGGGTCATGAGTTTACCAGCTTGATCCTTGCACTACTACATAGTGGCGGACATGCAAGTAAATTAGAGCGTGATGAAGTTGAGGTGATCAAATCGATTGATAAAAACCTGAATTTTGAAGTGTACATATCTTTGAGCTGCCAGACTTGCCCACAAGTAGTGCAAGCACTCAACACTTTGGCAGTGAACAATCCCAAAATTACAACAACGATGATTGATGGTGCGCTATTCCAGCAAGAGGTTGAAGAGCGCAATATTATGGCCGTTCCGAGCGTCTACCTAAATGGCCAGCTATTTAGCCAAGGTGCAATTGGCCTGTCAGATATTCTGAAAAAACTAGATCAAAATTCAGCGCAAAAAGAAGCCGAAAAGCTGAATAGCAAAGCACCTTTTGATGTTTTGGTGATTGGTGGCGGCCCAGCAGGAGCATCAGCCGCGGTATATGCCGCAAGGAAAGGGCTAAATACAGGCGTAGTTGCGCAGCGGTTTGGTGGGCAAGTTGCTGACACAATGAGCATTGAAAACTTTATCTCTGTTAAAGAAACAGAGGGCCCCAAATTAGTCGCCCAATTAGAGCAACATGTTAAACAGTACGATGTGGATGTTATGACTAGCAACAAAGTAGCGCGCATCAAGAGAAATGATTATTTGGATATTGAGCTTGAGAGTGGGGCTAAATTAAAAGCGAAGTCTGTAGTGATATCAACAGGTGCGCGTTGGCGCAATGTTAATGTACCAGGAGAGCAGGAGTACAAAGGCCGAGGTGTTGCATACTGTCCTCATTGTGATGGACCGTTATTTAAAGGTAAACCCGTCGCTGTTATTGGTGGGGGAAATTCTGGTATCGAAGCCGCTATAGACCTTGCAAATATTGTTGAACATGTCACGGTGCTTGAGTTTGCCAATGAATTAAAGGCAGATCAGGTATTGATCAATAAAGCTAAGAGCATTCCAAACATTGAGATACGCACTCATGTGCAAACGACGGAAATACTCGGCGATACGAATAAAGTGACCGGTTTACAATACTTAGATCGGGACTCAGGCGAAGCGCATTCTATCGCTATTGCAGGCGTTTTTGTGCAAATTGGATTAGTGCCAAATTCAGAATGGTTGCAAGATAGTGATATTGAAATCAATCAGTTTGGTGAAATAGAAATCGATAATAAGGGGTCTACTAGTATGCGAGGTGTTTTCGCTGCAGGTGATGTGACCACAACCCCTTTCAAACAGATAGTCATTGCTATGGGAAGTGGTGCGACTGCCAGTTTAGGCGCGTTTGAATATCTAATTCGAGAATTGGACCCTGCTGCCGCAGCATAGATTTCCCTTTATAGCTGATTGCTCAGCTAGACTTTTTTCATTGCAATATACCCATGCAATGTTTCTCCAGCCACGCACTTGCGTGGCTTTTTCTTATTAACAAAATAAAAATTATTATTTTATTAATAATTTTAGTCTTTAATTTCCTCGATTTGTGTAGTTAATCACTAAGTGTAAGTTAATGAATTTTAAAAATTAAAATTAAGTTATTAATTCTAAATTACTAACTGGTATGTTTGATAGCCTTCCTCTATTTTTTATTGACGAAAAAGCTGATTGGTGGAAAAATTATTAGGCTATAACTATTTGGAATTTATAAACTATATGGAACTATTTGAGCAAAACTTGGAGTACCTTAAAAGGTATTTTCCAAACCCTTTCTATAATCGTATATGTTCTAAAAAACCTTCCCAGATATCTGAATTCCAAAGTAGCTTTTATGGTGAGCACGCTGAAAGTAAATGTTACAAACAAGTTGAGTTATTCCTCAGTCACCCAGCCCATTTAAGCCTTAGCTTTTCAACCAATACTTACGAATATACACATCAACTTTGTATTAATAATTTAAATAGTATTGCGGATGATTTGGGAAGAAAAAGTAACTCAAAACCGCAGCGTGGCACATTGATTGTTTTAGGGCTCGGTGCGGGTTATCACATTCCAAAGCTTCTTTCAAAAATACGATATACAGATGTGATAGTAGTAGAATCAAATACCGCGCATTACGCGATGGCTTGTCAACATATTAACTTTGCAGCTTTACATGCAGAGTGTGAAAGTAGATCGGGTTCAATCAATTTTTTTAATATAGAGAGTTTCGACCAGTTTCTTAGCGAAATGAAAGGCCTAATAGACCAAAATGGCGTTCATTTACTATCCGATATCAGCCTGTATCGCCATTACAGTACGCCATTGACGGACCAAATATTTGGCGAGTTTAAGCAGTGGCGCAACAGCTTTGCAAGCATGTGGGGCTTCTTGGAAGACGAGTTACTTGGTTTGAAACACACAAGCGAGAATCGTTTAAACTCGACAGTTTCCTGCCACGAAAATGTTTTTTCTGAGTTTGAAAGTTTTCCAGTCGTGATTGTTGGTAATGGGCCGTCATTAGACAAAAGTATAGATGAATTAAAAAAACAGTCAGATCATGTATTTATTGTCTCTTGTGGAACATCACTAGCACCTTTAATGAAAGCTGGGATCAAACCTGATTTTCATATCGAAATGGAGAGAACTTCAGTTAATTTTGAGATCAAAGAGGCTGAACTGAAAGATCCAAATAACAAAGATGTGGTGCTTATTGCACTTAGTACCGTTTACCCCAAATTGCTCACTCAATTTGATAATAGAATTGTCTTTGCAAAAGGCAACGATCTCGGAGCTGAGCTTGCCAATCTTTCTGGAGATGGGTGCAAAGCGCTTTATCATTGTAACCCAACGGTAACAAACATGGCCGTTGCGTCATTTATTAGAATGGGTTTTAAAAACATTATATTACTCGGCTGTGATTATGGATATGTCGATCACCAAAAACATCATAGTCAGCTGTCGAGCTACTATGAGCCGACTAATTTGCTTTCTAACGTTAATTTTGACAATGAAATGAAGGTGAAAGGCAATTTTCGGCCATTTGTATTTACTTCACGGATTTTTAATGAGGCTCGGGCGGCTCAAGAGAGGCTGCTTGGACACAATTCCTCTGTCAGAGTAACCAATACGAGTGATGGTGCGCATATTCAGGGGACACAGATCGCACACTTTGAAGATTTGAAATTTGATAAAAAATCTAAATATAAATTAATGCCTACGGTTGTCGCGTACGCTAGTACTCATTCTGGATCTCAGCTGAACGTTGGCGAGTACTTTATTGATGCGTGTGACAAACTGAAAACATTAAAAGCGCAGGTTGTTGGCGCTGATTCAATTACCGAAGTAAAGGGACAATTGAATCGATTTATCTATGAATTGCGTAAAGAACGCCAGTCGTTTGTGTATCAGCTGCTGCTGTCCGGTTCAATAAAGTACATTGTTGCGACAATCGCAAGCCACATAAACCATCTGCCATTGAATGTATGGGCTGATTACGATGTTAAAGTTCGCATCGAGCTGAGCGCCATGCTAGACAAATTAATATATGAATTAACACTCCAATAGCAACGTAAATTAAGGGAATTAAATGAAATTCGACTTAAAAACAGTCCTTCCAATTGCACTTGTTGCAGTTCACTCTGGTAATGCAGTTTCACAAACTATTGATTTTTATACTGCCGACCAAAAGCCTATTGAGGCGAGTGCAGGTTTTGAAAGCAATCAATTTGATAGTCAATTTTCGGCAGGCGATTCATTCGGTGCAGGTGATTCATTCGGCGCAGGCGACTCATTCGGCGCAGGCGATTCATTCGGTGCAGGCGATTCATTCGGTGCAGGTGATTCATTCGGCGCAGGTGATTCATTTGGTGCGGGCGATTCGTTCGGTAGTCGCCCCGTAGACTTTGAAGCTTTCCCAACGGGCGAATTAAACCCTGATACTCACGGTTATATCCATCATGGTGTTCTCTACCTAGAGGTTGATAACAACAATGATGGTAATTATTACGACTATATGAAAGTGTGTATTAAATCAAATGACCGGGTTATATCAGGTGCACATTCTCAATTTGATCTAATGGCTCTCCAAAACCGCTATATCCTCCAAGGGGCCTATCAGCCGATGAGTCTTTACGGCTCTGATTATGGTTATTTAGAGCTTGATTTAACTTTTGATTTTGGCCATGTCAAGGAGTCCATGGTTCTGTATAAGTACAGCGGCGGCAAATATGAGTTTAATGGCTATACCTTAATCAATGGTAATCATGCTGGCACATTACGCGCTTATTATAAAGGCTCAGACATGTATATCGCTGAAGGTTGTGAATATACGACAGGCTCCAGGTTTTAAGCTTAATGTAATCTAGATGCTATTAAGTACTCCAAAAGTTAAACTTTTGGAGTACTTTTACTCTTTACTTTAGAGCGAGTGTTTTGATTATTTCTTGCTAATTAGATAACAAAGTAAATTGTTGCATGATTATGGTGTCAACTGGTTTCTCCCAGATTGAGTTGCATCGATTTTAAAGCCCCTTGGGAACTCAGTGACACACAATAAGGACTTAGTATTCCAATAAACCATCTAACCGTAACAACAATTAAGGGATTTAAATGAAATTTAACATAAAATCAGTTTTACCTATTGTGCTTGTGGCCGTTCATTCAGGTAAGGCCGTTTCACAAACCATCGATTACTTTAACGCTGAGGAGCAACCAACTCATCTGAGCTCGGGCTATGAAGGATCTGAGTTAAACAGCCAGTTTGCAGCAGGTGACTCATTCGGCGCAGGCGATTCATTCGGTGCAGGCGATTCATTCGGCGCAGGTGACTCATTCGGTGCAGGCGATTCATTCGGTGCAGGCGATTCATTCGGCGCAGGTGATTCATTCGGTGCAGGCGATTCATTTGATGCTGGCGATACCAATGCTGCGAGACCAGATGACTTCGTTCCTTTCCCAACCAATGAGCGAGACCCGTTGGATGGTAATCGAATGCACCGTGGTGTTCTGTATATCGAAGGCAATGAGATTGGCAGTGGTGGTGATTATGAAGATTACTACAAAGTTTGTGTTAAGGCTGGTAAACGTTTGGTTGTAGTATCTAACTCTAAATATGACAGCATGTATAAACACATTAACTTTATGGGTAAGGGGACCTATAAAACGAGTTATTTGGGGCAAAATGACTTTGGTCGATTACGTATAACTCTGCAGCATTACTATGAGAATAAAAAAGAGAAAATCTTGTTAGATAGAATCGACACTTCTTCTTATGAGTTTTATGGCTACACCAAGAGAGGTAATGAATACACTAATTATATCAGAGCTTACTATAAGGGACTGGATGCTTATATCGCAGAAGGATGTGAGGATCACCTAGGGCGCTATTAAAATAGTGAGGGCCACTTAGGCCCTTTTCATTAGACTTAGAAAGTGTATTACTGATAAGTTCCTGCGGTTATAAATTCCCCGAATGTCTCACACCATACAACAACCGTTTTAAATTTACTTACGTCTACACCCTTCGGTACATCGACAATAAAGCCATTAAATGACGTGACAGCAGATACAAATTGCATTGTATTTTTATGCTGTTCAAACTCAGCCTCATTTTCAACAAACGTTGGCGATAAATAAAGACGGTAGTCAGGACCTGGCGCTAACCTGCCTTCAAAGCCTATTGTATGTTCACCAATAAAGACATCTCCTTCACCAAAGTGCAAAAAGTCAGAGCCCTTTAGGTCTTTACTAAATACAGCTGTGAATTTTGCATGGTTAGCAACTTCGGATAAGGCCGTTTGTGTAGGGGAAGGGGGGGCCATCATAATTGGAAGAGAGTACACACCTAGTGCAAAGCCCGCACAAAAAACCAACATGGTAAACAAAATTTTAAACAAAAATCGCATGTCAAAAATGCTCTATCAAATAAAAGTAATTTAACCTTAGCGTGATGGTTCTAAGAGTCAAATCTACAAATGTTTTATTTGTGTTAACTGTTGTGTTAATGAGCATTTATTTCTCTTATCAAACTACTTTCTAGTTAAAATGACTGATTGACAATTTTATTTATTCATTGAAGTTTTTGCCTTTATTCATAAGCTATCAATAAACTCATGAAATTACTAAATTATTCTTTGTTTTAACAAAAGTGTAATTTTAGTTATTTCTTCACCGCCCAGCATTGGATCTCTCTTTTATCGTGAATTAAAGATGAAAAAGTACTGTTTTTATTTTTTATGTTTAGAAAAAGGTATTGTGTTCTGGTTTGTCCACTTTGTAATGTAAATAAAGGTAAACGAATTTAATGTAAATTTTGTAAACTTTCTATCGCGTATATTTGTTGTTATTTTCTCAACAAGTTAATCAATTTCAATATGTTATGTATCCTGCGTTTTTACTAAAAACAGTGTTTTTTCTAGTTATTTGGTTTGTGTTTTTTAATTTTGGCTAATCCCTTGTTATGGTGTTTTGGATCGGTACAATCGCCGCTGCTCAGTATCGCATTAGGTAATTATGTTACTGAATGTAATTTTATAAACAAAAAACATACAAATTAGGAATAATCAAATGAGCGTGTCTAAATCCTCGAATCAGGTGCTCAAGCTCAGCGCTATTACAATGGGTTTGATCAGTGCATCGGCTTTTGCTGAAGTGAACTGTGACAGCCTTGCGACTTGGGAAGCGGGTAAAATTTATGTTGGCGGCAATCAGGTGCAACAAGATAACGTTGCATATCGTGCCAATTGGTGGAACCGTTCTTCACCAAAATTAAAGTCTGGTCAGTGGCAAGAGTGGACAAAGCTTGGAGAGTGCAGTGGCTCAGAGCCAGTAAACTTAGCGCCTTCTATCAAGCTACTTAAACCAATTGCGGATATTACAGTAGTTGAGAACGAAGAAGTGATCATCGATTTTTCAGCCAGTGATAGCGATGGTGAAGTAAAGCATGTTGCGATTTATCATAACGATGTGTTGGTGAAAGTACTAAGCCAAGCGCCATATCGTTTTGCGTGGCAAGCAAAACAGGGCAACCATGAGTTTCACGGTGTGGCATTGGATGATGATGGCGCAACCGCAAAATCGGTGAGTCGAAAAGTTAGCGTTGAGGCACTACCTCCCAAAGATCAAAATACCGCTCCGATTGCTCGTTTAGCAGCGCAGTTGCCAAGTGAGTTAGAAGTGGGTAGTCAGATTGTATTTACTTTGATTGCAAATGATAAAGAGTCAGATACTTTGACTCAATCACTCTCGGTGAATGGCATCGAAGTAGTGAGCACATCGCAAAATGAGTTCGAATATACATGGACAGCCACTGCAAAAGGTCCGCAGACATTCGTCTTAGTCGCCAAAGATGAACACGGCTTAGAGTCAGAGAAAATAAGCAGAACCTTTACGGTGAAAGCGAAAGATGATGGTCAGAGTTCACATGACGACTGTCGTCCAGCTGGCTTATACCAAACTCCCGGTATAACGCCGTCTTACTGTGATATCTATGATAGTGAAGGCCGAGAAAAAATGGGCGCAGATCATCCAAGACGAGTGATCGGCTACTTTACAAGCTGGCGTCATGGTAAAAATGATCAACCTAGCTATCTGGTTAAAGACATCCCATGGGACAAAATCACTCATATCAACTATGCGTTTGCTCACGTTAATGACAAAAATGAGATCAGCATAGGCAATCCAAATGCACAAGGTAACGCAGCAACCAATATGACTTGGCCAGGCGTTGCAGGTGCAGAGATGGACCCTAGCCTGCCGTACAAAGGTCACTTCAACTTATTGAATAAATATAAAAAGCAATACCCACATGTAAAAACCATGATTTCTGTTGGTGGATGGGCTGAAACGGGCGGTTATTTTGACGAAACGGGCAAGCGCATCAATAACGGTGGTTTCTATACGATGACCACAAATGCTGATGGCAGTGTCAACCATGCTGGTATTGCTCAGTTTGTGAAAAGCTCAGTTGAATTTTTGAGAACTTATGGCTTTGATGGCTTAGACGTGGACTATGAATACCCATCTTCGATGAAAGACTCAGGTCATCCTGAAGATTTCCCGGTCAGCAATGCCAGACGTGCGGGGCTAAACAAGTCTTATCAAGTACTGATGAAAGAGCTACGTGAAGCCCTTGATAAAGCGGGTGAGCAAGATGACAAACACTATATGTTAACGATTGCTTCTCCGTCATCAGGTTACTTACTACGTGGAATGGAAACGTTTCAAACAGCACAGTATTTAGACTTCGTAAATATCATGTCGTACGACTTGCACGGTGCGTGGAATGATCATGTTGGTCACAATGCGCCGCTTTACGATACGGGGAAAGACACAGAGCTTAAGGTTTGGAATGTCTACGGCACTAAAGAGTTCGGTGGCATTGGTTATTTGAACACAGATTGGGCGGTGAACTATTTCCGTGGTGCGCTGCCTGCTGGCCGCATCAATATTGGTATTCCGTACTATACCCGTGGATTCAAAGATGTGCGTGGTGGTGACAATGGCCTTTGGGGTCGCGCACCACTGCCAAATCAAAGCAACTGCCCGAAAGGCACTGGAATTGGCGAAAAGAACAAGTGTGGTAACGGCGCAATTGGTATCGACAACCTATGGCATGACGTTGAAAATGGTCAAGAAGTTGCCGCAGGATCGAACCCACTTTGGCATGCTAAAAACCTTGAACACGGTATCAACCCAAGCTACCTAGAAGTATATGGCTTAACGCCTGATACAGATGCCGATGATGTACTGCGCGGTGACTATGTGCGTCATTACGATGACGTAGCCGTAGCGCCTTGGTTGTATAACGCCGAGAAAAAAGTATTCCTTTCAATGGAAGACACCGAGTCAATGAAAACCAAATTAGACTACGTTGTTGATAAAGGTCTGGGCGGTGTCATGTTCTGGGAGCTTGCTGGTGACTTTGATTATCACGCTGATAAAGGCGAGTACTTCATGGGCTCGACAATGACAGCGCTAGCATATAACACCTTTAACCAAAGTGGTGTGGCCTATGACAATCATGTTGGCGATGGCACATTTACTACGCCAAGCGAAGCGGTTGATATCGCGTTTGAAGCGAAAGACTTCCCTGTGGGTGACCAAAACTACCCAATTCGTCCAACATTTGCTTTTACCAACAACTCAGAAATTGATCTAACTGGCGCAACGATTACGTTCAACGTTCCAACGTCAACTTCAGCAATCTTCAAATCAAATTGGAATGCACGTAAAAAGCTTGGCATGCGCGTAGAGCATGATGCCTCTAACTCTGCGGGGAATAACATTGGTGGTTTTGAAAATGAATTCCATCGTTTTTCAATTACCTTCAAAAATGAGTGGGGCGGTCAGCTTGAATCCTTTGCGCCGGGCGAAACCATCAATGCACAAGTGATGTACTACATGCCTATCACAGGTCCTGTGAACTTCACTATCGAAAAAGACGGCAAACAGTACGCATTTGCCTCTGAATACCCTGAATTACCAGTCGCTAAAAAACACATACCAAATCCAGGTGATGGCGACAAAAACCCGCCAAATGGTCAGCAGTGTGAAGGTGTGAAAATTGAAAACATCAACACGTATCCAAATTGGCCACGCACTAACTGGGCTGGCGATCCGAGCCATGCTGTCGGCGGTGACATGATGATCCACAACGGCGCTGTTTATAAAGCTAAGTGGTGGACAAATGGTACACCAAGTAACGGCGGTGCTTGGCAAAAGGTGTGCGGTCTGTAACGACCACTTTTATTCCCAATCAGAGTGATCTGCGGATCACTCTTACAATCAATAAATGAGAAAACTATGAGACAACAAGTAACCTTATGCGCGCTGGGCGTAGCCTTAGGTGTGGGCGTTATCGGTAAAGTGAATGCACACGGCTATATGGATTTTCCCAAAGCTAGGCAAGCAATCTGTCAGGAGCAAGGTGGATTTTGGTGGCCAAAAGATGGCTCAAAAATCCCGAATGCCGCATGTCGCGCCGCATATTTAAAATCTGAGCATGTGCAGTTTATTCAAAAGCATGAGTTCGCAACCAATACAGCAGACTTTCGTAACCAAACGGCGGTAGAGGCTAACATTCCTGATGGCACCTTGTGTGGTGCGGGTGATAGCCAAAAAGCGGGAATGAATATTCCATCTACTGAGTGGCAGACAACAGAGATCACGCCAAATGCTCAGGGCAAAGTGAAAATCCGTTATCGCGCAACGACGCCCCATAACCCCAGCTTTTGGCAGTTCTACTTAACTAAGCCGGGCACTGAATTTAAGCAAAAGGCGCTTGCTTGGAGTGACTTAGAGCTAGTTCAAGAGCACGGAAACATTGCGTTTTTTATGGCGCCAGATGGTAAGCGTTATTACGAAATGGAAGTGGCAATCCCAGAAAAGTTTGCAGGCGATGCGATTCTGTATAGCCGCTGGCAGCGCGACGATGTAGTAGGTGAGGGGTTTTACAATTGTAGTGACGTGACCATAGTACGCAGTACAGATCCAACACCAACGCCAGACACATGGTATCCAGTAGCGTACTTTGTAAAACAGGGCCAAGAGGCAACTGCTGGCGATACAGTATGGGTTCGAGTGTTTAACGGCGATGGAAATGAGCTCATTCAAGAGCGCTTCGACGTCACAGAGGCCAATGCAAATCAGTGGCAAGCACAGTTTGCGTCTAACCTGACGACGCAGTTTGCCGATATTATTCGCATTGGTGTGAAAGATAATACGGGTAACATTGTATTTAATCCAAACGCAGTCTCCAGTAATCAGGTATTTGTATCTGATAAATCATATAGCTACAACCTATCGGTGATCTCCAAGCCGAAAAATACAGCGCCTACGGTACATACACCTGCGCCAATCACGATAGATGAGGGGCAGAGCAAGCATTTGCATGTCCATGCATTCGATGACGAGCAGCCAACACTCGACTTTGATTGGCAGTTACCAAGTGCATTGAGCTTCACAGGCTCTGGTTCAACCATCACGGTCACTGCACCACAAGTGGACGCTGACACACGTTTTGACGGCAAAGTGACCGTGTCAGACGGCAGTTTAAGCAAAACAGTACCACTGGTTGTGAATGTTAAAAACATCGATACCGATCCGGGGACGCCAGACAAACCGACAGACGATACTTGGCAGCCAAGCAAAATCTACACAGCTGGCGACACCGTGGTTTATCAAGGCAAAACTTATCGTGCTAAATGGTGGGTACGTGGCCAACTTCCAACCTCAAGCCATGCTTGGGAATTAGTGCCTAGCGGCGATGATTCGGATGCTAGTAATACGTCATGGCAGTCAAGCAAAGCCTATCGCGGTGGCGAAATCGTAACTTTTAATGGTGAGCGCTATCAAGCTCGCTGGTGGACGCGTAATCAACAACCTGACCAAAATTCTGTTTGGAAAAAACTATAAATACATCAAAGAGGTAATTCGAAATGTTTAAATTTTTAACCACAGCAGCAGCCGTTGGCGCTGCCCTTGCAAGTGCTACAGCTGTTGCTGCGCCTTCAACACCAAGCATCAACTGGAAGCCACAAAACTACTCATTTGTTGATGTAAATATCTACGGCCGCGGATCATACAAGCAACTTATACAAGCTAAGGATGTGGTCGATATTCAAATTGAATGGAACGCGTGGTCTGGCAAAGGTGGTAATAGCTACAAAGTGTATTTTGACAACAAAGTTGTCAACGAAGGCACATTAGCTGAGGGCACGACGGGCGGGACTATCCATTTCCCTTATCACAAGTCGGGACGTCATGAACTGAGAATCGCGCTTTGTGATGCATCTGGTTGTTCAATGTCTGCGTCAAAGCCCATTGTGATTGCCGATACAGACGGTGGTCACTTAGAGCCACTTAAGCTGAATGTGAATCCAAACAATAAAAAGTTCGATACCGATCCAAACACGGTTGTCGGGGCTTATTTTGTTGAATGGGGTATTTATGGGCGTAAGTTTGATGTCACGCAAATTCCCGCAGATAACTTGACCCACTTACTTTATGGATTTATTCCAGTATGTGGTCCAAATGACTCGCTGGCGGAAATCGAAAATGGTAATAGTTTGAGAGCGCTAAAGCTGGCATGTGGCAGCTCAAAGGACTACGAAGTGGTGATCCACGATCCGTGGGCTGCAGTGCAAAAAGCGCTGCCTGGGATCAGCTCAAAGGACCCAATTCGCGGTACTTACGCTCAGTTAATGGCGCTCAAACAGCGCAATCCAGATCTGAAAATTTTACCTTCTGTGGGCGGTTGGACATTGTCTGATCCATTCTTTGATTTTGATGTGAAAGCAAACCGCGACACCTTTGTGAATTCGATGCGTGAATTCCTCAAAACATGGAAATTCTACGACGGTATCGACATTGACTGGGAATTCCCTGGCGGTGATGGTGCGAATCCAGACTTAGGTTCAGACAAAGATGGTGAAGTTTATATCATCCTCATGAAAGAGCTTCGAGAGATGCTTGATGAACTTGAAGTTGAGATGGGACGTGAGTTTGAACTGACTTCTGCGATTGGTACAGGCTACGACAAAATTGAAGACGTGGATTACCAGCAAGCAGCGCAATACATGGATTACATTTTTGCCATGACTTATGACTTTGCAGGTGGTTGGAACAACGTGACTGGGCACCAAACGGCGATTTATTGTGGTTCACACATGTCCGCGGATGAGTGCAACGGTACGGGCGTTGATGATAAAGGTGAAGCGAGAAAGGGCCCAGCGTATACGCTAGATAACGCCATTAAACTGCTCTTAGCGCAAGGGGTACCAAGTGAAAAACTGGTAGTCGGTACAGCTATGTATGGCCGAGGTTGGGAAGGTGTTTACCCGCAAAATGCGCAAATTGCAGATAACCCAATGACGGCACCCGCCAATGGTAAATTACGTGGTTCAACGTCTCAAGGTGTTTGGGAAGCAGGCGTTATCGATTACAAGGGACTCAAAGCGCACATGATTGGTCATGATGAGCAAGGTATTAACGGTTTTGAAGTAGGGTACGATGAACAAGCTGAAGCTGCATATGTTTGGAATCGCCAAAAGGGTACCTTGGTTACCTATGACAGCCCTCGCTCTGTGCGCGCAAAAGGTCGCTATGTACGTGAGCATAACTTAGCAGGTCTATTCGCGTGGGAAATTGATGCAGACAATGGCGACATCTTAAATGCAATGCACGAAGGGCTTGCTGGCAAGGTGACTAATCCAACACCTGTTGATAAAGCGCCAGTTGTGTCATTAACCAGCCAGATTACGTTAAATGCAGGTGATATTCACGTATTGACTGCACAGGCTACAGATCCAGAAGGAAAAGTACTTACTTTTTCTTGGCAAGGTGACGCAGCACTTAACCTGCAAAGTGAGAATGACAGCGTTATCGTCACAGCACCTAGCGTGACAAATGACTCTGTATTTACAGTAAACCTAGCTGTAAGTGATGGTGCAAACACTGTTAACCGTACGGTTAAAGTGATTGTCAAAGCACCCGTTGTAGAAAACAAGGCGCCAGTCGTTGGCACGATTTCAGCGATTACATTGGATGAAAATACCAGTAAATCAGTAAGCGTATCGGCAACCGATCCGGAAGGAAAAGCATTGAGCTTTGCATGGCAGTTACCGGGCCACACTATTGTGGGAACAGGCAATGCAGTGACTTTAAAAGCTGGTGAAGTATCAAAAACTGAAACAATTACAGGCACAGTCGTGGTATCTGATGGTGAGCACAGTGTCACACGTCAGTTCAATGTAACCGTTAAAAATGTCGAGACCGATCCTGAGCCAACGCCGGGCGACGGCAAAACAACGTGGGATGCCAACAAGGTTTACACCGGTGGCAACACGGTTTGGTATAAAGGTGTTCAGTACAAAGCGCGTTGGTGGACCCGCGGTGCCGTGCCAAGTAATGGCGGTGTATGGGCTGAGATCATTCCTGATGATGGCAAAGTGCGCGACTGGCGTAGTGACCTAGTTTACACCGGAGGAGACAAAGTGGTTCACAATGGTGAAACCTACCAAGCCCGCTGGTGGACACGTGGCCAAACTCCAGGTAGCAACTCAGTATGGCGCAAGCTGTAACGGGTTAATCAACTGAGTTAATTCTAACCGAGTTAATTCTAACCGAGTTCATTCAGGTGCATGGATGCACCTTCTTACTATAACAACAAGTACAGAGTATAAATCCATGTTTAAAGCTAAAAAAGTCGCGCTACTGGTCGCGGCAAGTGTTGGTGTATTTTCAACCGCTGCTGCATTTGCCAGTGAGCCAGTGAGCCTGCACAATAATGAACAATTAAAAGCGAGCATCAAGTCTCAGTTGTCACAGCATCAAAGCTTCTTCAGAGCAAGCTCTACAGATCAGCAAAGTGAGCTTGAGTTTGTAACCCATCATAAAACGCAAGATGGACGTCATATGCGACGCAGTCAGTATTATAAGGGGGTGCGTGTATATGGGGGAGAGATTGTCACTCATCATGATGAACAAAACTTCTTAAGTGTGTGGTTTCAACCTGAAGGGGAGATCACTTCTATCAGCGGCTCAGTCGTTCCAAATTTGTCATTGCCGACCGTCAAAGCGAGTATTACTGACAAACAAGCCATTGAGTTTGCAAAAGAGCAAATCGCTGAGTTACTTGCGACGTCAGATGAACAGGTAGAGCTGGTGATTTACCCTCATGAAAGGACAGCAAAACTCGCTTATCTCGTCACAGTGTTTGCAGAGACAGAACATGCGCCGAGCCGACCTGAATTTGCAATCGATGCTCACACCGGTGAAGTATTATCACGAATTGAAACCCTTAATCACTCTAAAATAGGCATGGGCCCGGGCGGCAACGAAAAAATCGGCAAGCATTACTACGGTGAAGACATGCCCAAGTTTCACGCCACAGATTTAGGTAATGGCACGTGTGAAATGTCCGATACAGATATTCGCGTGATCGATATGGAGCACGGTACGACCAATACCGAGACGTATCAATTCCCCTGTTATGAGAACACCCATAAGCATGTAAATGGCGCGTACTCACCGCTAAATGACGCGGTTTTCTATGGTCAAGCAACTATAGATATGTTTAACGATTGGTTTGATAGCCGCGCATTATCAGGCGATCTTGTGATGCGTATTCACTATCGGAAAGACTATTTAAATGCATTTTGGAATGGTAAAGAAGTCACGTTTGGTGATGGCGATTTGGACAACTATGGAGTATATCCATTTACGTCTTTGGGTGTGGTTGCCCATGAAATCGGTCATGGTGTGACGCACCAAAACTCAAAACTGGTCTATAGCAATATGTCTGGTGGCGTGAATGAATCATTCTCAGATATGACTTCTGAAGCACTTGAGTGTTTTATGAACCAAAAACCAGATGGGACGTGTGAAGTCGACTGGCTGATCGGCGCCAGTATCTTTAAAAATAGAACGGCGCTACGATACATGGAAAACCCAGAGCGCGATGGCAAGTCTATCGGCCATGCCAGCAAATTTGAACTCGGCATGGGTGTTCACCACAGCTCTGGGGTCTTTAACCGCGCTTTTTACCTGCTTGCAAACAGCGAAGGTTGGGGTGTAAAAAAAGCCTATGAAGTAATGCTACACGCAAACAAAAACTTCTGGGTTTACAATGGCAACTTTGAATCTCTGGCGTGCGGTGTCACAGGTGCTGCTGCGGACTTGGGATACGATACCAAAGCGGTTGGTGACGCATTTAAAGCCGTTGGTGTATTCGCTTGTACAGAAAACAAAGCACCCACCATTTCAATCACCAGCCCAGATAGTAATGGCCGATATAAAATCGGCAGCAACATTATGCTTAAAGCCAATGCTGATGATGAGTATGGAGCGGTAGAAAAAGTAGAGTTCTTCGTTAACGGCACGCTGCACAATACTGATCTAGAAGCGCCATATGAGAGTGACTTTAGTAGTGATAAAACAGGGCTGTATACGGTAACTGCCCGTGTAACGGACAACGAAGGTTTGTCTGCGGATGCCGCGCCGGTGTCATTTAACTTGATTGACCCGAGCCAATGCCAAACTGCACCGTGGCAAGGTGGCAAAGTGTATACCCAAGGTAATAAAGTCGCTTTCGAAGGCTTTGAATACGAGGCTAAATGGTGGAACCGAGATCAAAGCCCTGCGAGCAACTCAGGCTCTTGGGGCGTTTGGAAAAAAGGGCTAGAGTGTGGTGGAGCGACCGAGCAGCCAAATAAAGCACCAAGCTTGGGCATTTCTGCGCCTGCTAGCAATGTGTCTATTGAGTTAGGCGAGTCTGTTTTGGTGCGGTTTGCGGCAAACGATTCAGATGGCGAAATCACCAAGGTTGCAGTACGTGTTAATGGTCAATCGTTAACTGAACTTACGCGTGCGCCTTATGCCTTTAATTACCAACCATTGGAAGTAGGTGTATATAAACTGAGTGCAGTTGCATATGACAACGATAATGCACAATCTGGTGAGGTTAGCCGCACCGTTACAGTGACACAAACACAGCCAGAGCCAACACCAGAGGCGCCGAGTGTTAGCTTAATCACCCCGGTAAACGGCAGTACATACAATGTAGGTGAGCAAATTGCGCTGTCAGTGCTAGCAAGTGATAGAGATAATGACTTGAAACAAGTGGCTTATTTTATCAATGGCAAACAAGTGGCGGTATCAAGTGTCGCACCATACAGTGCAAACTTTAAAGCAACGTCAGCTGGCGGCTACAGTGTATTTGCTGTGGCGTCAGATGCACAGGGTTTGAGCACACAGTCAACAACCAATCGCTTTAAAGTGAATACCAGTAAACCAAGTTGTGATGTACCAGCGTGGCAGGCAAGCAGCGTATATACCTCTGGTAAGCAAGCCAGTTTAGATGGGCAGTTATACCAAGCTAAGTGGTGGACACGTAATCAAAACCCAGCGCAATACTCTAGCCGTTGGGCGGTTTGGAAACATTTAGGTGAGTGTAAATAATTTCCTCTTGAAATAAACCAAAGAGCCAGCTTGCTGGCTCTTTTTTGTTATTCAATGAAAGGCGGCTGACCAATTAGACTGCTCTTTACTTTAAGTCTACGTGTTTATCGCTTGGTTATTTAGTGGTTGATCTGGTGTTTAACTTTTTAATTATGTTTGCGCGATGGATAAGTACTTTCAAGTAGTTAACTGTCAAAGTGGGGAGGGATAAGCGCTGTAATTACAGCGCTATGATCTCTATTGTAAGGGCTCAAAATGAGGTTGCAATTTGACACTTCTGGCCAGTGCAAGTCACGTTACTATCAATAATTAAGGTCTCAAGTAAGTTATTATTACTTACATCAATGTGTGACAGTTCATTATTGAATATTTGTAGTGTATTAATCTTCAATAGCTTTGAAATGTCAATCGTATTTAAATTGTTATTATAGATATTTAAAGTTTCTAACTCGATATTGTTTGAAAGGTCAATCTCAGCTAACTTGTTCTCATTAACTTGTAGATAATTTAATGAGCCCTGAATACTTAAATCTAGTTTTTCTAGTCTGTTCTGTGAAATATTTAGGTTCACAAGCTTTGGGTTGTTACTTAAATCAATCTGGGATATTTCATTGTATTGCAAGTTTAGTCCTACCAGATCCTTATAATGCGTAGCATTAAATTCAGTAAGCCCTAAATACGAAGCTCCCAAATACTGTAAATTAACCATTTCACTTAAATCAAAATCGCTAAGGTGAGTATTAGAAATACTTAAAGTTGATATTTCAATTGGGTTAGGCAGTACAAGTTCACTAATTGGGTTAGCGTCAACAGATAACGCATTTAGCCCAAAACCCTCTGGGACCACTAATCGAGTAATTGAATTATCATTAAGAATGACCTCTTGCGCAGAGCTCACAGGAGATAAATCTATTGTACTTAGCTGATTCGAACTCAAGTGCATACGGCCTAATTTTGCATCTGTTGGTAGTATTATCTCACTAATTAAATTGTCACTTAAGTATAAAAGAAATAAGTCTTTGTGAGCACTAAGGTCTAAAGTAGAAATAAGATTTTTTCTCAGGTCTAATTGATGAAGCGCCGTGCTATCTGCAATACTGATACTCTCAATTTTATTGTCATATACTGACAAAGACTCCAATTTCTTCAGGCTAGAGGTGTTTATTGAAGAAATTTGGTTTGAGTCAACCTGTATATAATCCATTTCTGGGTTATTACTAAAATCCAATGAAGTTAGATTACAACTAATTGCATGAAAACTCTCTAAATTAACAAGTTCTTTTAAATCAATTTCACTGATTGGGTTGTAACTAATGTTCAAATTGACTAATTCTGTATTATTACTCAACTGAAGCGATGATATATGGTTGTTATTTATATATAGCTTGCTTAACTTTTTATTTTTACTGACATCCAGCTCAATTAGGTTATTACCCATCACTGAAAGATGTTCTAGGTTATAAAAATGCTCTATTTGACCAGCAAGACTACTTAGTTCTTTATGATCACATTGAAGTTCAATTACTTCATCAGCATAGGTATATTTTTCAGGTATGCAGTTTTTCAAGGTTTGTGAAATGAGTAACTCACTGACTTTATGACTAACAACAAACTGTGCTTCAATCGCACAACTTTGTGTGACAGGAGAGATTGTGTATGTATTTTTCGCCTGATCCCAATGTCCAGAGCAACCCTCTATATATTTTAGTCGAGAACCCGATGCTGCTTTAACTTCCAATGTGAATGGCTCACCTTGAGCTGCTTTTATTTCTCCACCTGGCGTCAATTCTCCATCACCGGTTACATTGACCGAAATATTGTGTCGTATCTTTTCCACTATTGGCGTGATGGAACATGCCGATGAAATTGGGTCAGTCGTAAACTTAAATCCCTCTAAACTCCCTGGGCACCCCTCTACACCTCTTAATACATAATTTGGGTTTATTGTGATCTCAAAAACTTTCTGCTCACCATGCTCTGTTAAGGTCATTGCGGGAATAACGTTGGCGCCCTCATTACTTATTGAGGTCAACTCATACTCATTGACAGCAAAATTAACGTCGATTTGACAAGCAGCCTTTAAATTCGACACCTTAAATTCAGTCCCTTCCAGTTGCCCTGAACACCCATTGATAGATTCAACTCGATGACCTTCACTGGGGGCGATGCTAAAACGCGCAGAGCCACCTTGCTGTAATTCAATCGTCGCTGGCGTAATAGCTCCATTTCCTTGCACACTAGTTGAAACTTTAACTACTTGCTGATTGTTTTGTGAGGAATTGGATTGTGTATCACCACCGCCTCCTCCGCAGCCACTCACAAATAAAGAAATAAACACAGCAAGTGGATATGCTTTTGTAAAACTCATCATTGTCTTTACAGCTCCAAATATATAGAAGTAGCTAAAACCTTTAAAGTCAAAAGGTTATCGGTATTGTTGTTCAGATTTTTGGGATTATACAGGATCGTATGAGCAAAGTCTTGATAAACATAAAATAACCAGAAGGCTGGTTCTTTGAGCAGATTCAGTGGGAAGTTATTTACATGAGCTGGTGATTGCACCTGTTGCATGATCACCTTTTTATATTCTAGATATACACAGACAATCACAGATATTGCGCCTCTATTTGAAGTTGCACTGCGACAAATTGTAGTAACGAAGCTATAGCCATTAATGCAAGTATCAAGGGTTAAGATAAACAGTAAGTAAGAAAGAAAATTGATTAATTAACTGATTACATATTCAGCATGATTATTAATATATGCATATAAAGAAGGCGGTAATCCTTAAACGTTATGTTAATTAACTTGTTTTTTGATTGTTGTTTGATCTCCACTTGTTAATTTGTTGAGTTTAATTTGTTTCAATGTATTATTGCTGCAAATTCGTACCTATTGTTACTATAAGGATTAGTAAGATGTATTTTAGGCAAATGGATGGTAGTCAAGCTGTACTATCAAATTCAATCTCTCAAATAAAAACTAAAGGGCTTTCACTGCTAGCCGCTGTGCTTATTTCCGGTTGCGGCGGAGGTGGGGGAGGTGATACCGGCAATCGAGCTAAGCAAAACATTGACTCCACACCTGTCATTGAAAGTGCTCCAGCGCCAGAAAAAGATTCAAATCAAGTTGAGACTCCTGAGCAATCTACACTTGAAGACCTCCTTATTTCAACTATCGATTCAGATTTTGGTTTAATTAACCCGACCCAAGTGAGTATTAAACCTGGCGGTACTGCGAGTTTTGAGATTAACCCTATTAATGGGTATCGAATCGACTCTGTCTCAGGTTGTCCTGGTGAATTAATTGACATGACTTATAAAACAGAAGCGCTGCTCTCCTCTTGTCAACTAAATGTATCTTATGTTCAAAAGGAGTACAAATTAAGTACCTCAATTAACGAAGGGGGGAAGATCACGCCCACAAATATAGTAGTTAAACATGGAGAGCAGCAGGTATTTACGCTTACCCCAAATGAAGGTTATACGCTCAATAGCGTTGAAGGTTGTGGTGGTGAATTCAATGGGCATGAGTATAAAACAGGGCCATTGTCCAAAGATTGTACTGTCAAAGCTTTATTTAAATTGCGACAATTTACTGTCGATACGGTGTCTAGCGAAGGTGGGAGTGTAGTTCCTAGCTCTACTACCGTAAGTTATGGGCAGAGTTTCGACTTTGAGATTATTCCTGCTTTAGGCTACGAATTAGATACAGTTGAAGGATGTAAAGGGAATTTAACCGAAAATGTCTTTTCACTGTCTCCCGTTATACAGGCGTGTACAGTTAAACCAAATTTTGTCTCCAAAGAATACGAAATTTCTGTGAATGTTACAGGTGACGGTAGCGTAAGTTCTCCAACTGGTTTTGTATTAAATTATGGTCAACCTTTCACTTTGGAAGCACATCCAACTCAAGGTCATAGAGTATTATCAATTGAAGGGTGTAATGGTATTTGGAACGAAGAGTCTGGTGTCTATGATATTGAAAGTGTGACGTCCAATTGCAGCGTAAATGTAGAGTTTGTAAAAGGACAGGCAATAGCTAGCTTGGAAATAGACCCAGTTTTAAAGAGTTGTCTTTTAGATGGTGAGAGTTTGTATAGTGACCAAGTGACGAGTCTGATTTGCAATGATAAAAATTTGAGTTCAATGCTCGGGATTGAGCACTTTTTCATGTTAAAGTTTTTATATGTACATTACAGCGATGTTCGAGAGCTCGATGTTTCCAATAATTTAAATCTACGTCAGATAGTGTTTAAAGGCGGTTCGCTTGAAAAAATATCGATTGGCGAAAACACAAAACTAATGCATCTATCATTGGCATGGAATCGGCTTAAAAGTCTTGATGTAAGTGAAAACACATCACTAGAGACATTAAATTTAGCTGATAATGAATTATCTACCTTAGACCTTAGTGCGAATGAAAAATTAACTTGGGTTGATGTTAGCGAAAACCGCATTGAGAATATTGATTTTTCAAACAACAAAGAGTTGGAGACTTTAAATTTAAAACGAAATTTAATAACCACCCTAGATTTTAGTGAAAATAAAAAGTTATTTAGGCTCTATATTGATCAAAATAAAATAAAGGAGTTGGATCTCTCTAATAACACAGAGATTTTTGATCTAAATGCTAGGGCAAATTTAATTGAAAGGTTAGACCTCTCTGAGTTAAAAAAGATCAGTATTTTAAATTTGGACTTAAATAATATTTCTGATTTGAAAATTGCTGGAGAAAGGTTGTCTTCACTTGATGTTGGCTATAATAAAATTTCAGAATTGGATTTGTCTTCTCATACTAACTTAGTGGAGCTGAACTTGGCTTCCAATGGAATGGAAAAGTTAACTTTACCGACTGGTGAAAGTTTAAAAGTTTTGAATTTGAGTGATAATAACTTACCAAATATTGATTTAGGTACTATGAGAAATTTGGAAGAGTTATACTTATCTAGGTCGAAGCTGTTGACAATAGATTTAAGTGGCTTTGAAAAGTTAAGCCAGTTAGGGTTAGACTTTAACAACTTAAGATCAATTGATTTATCTAGCAATATTGCTTTAACTAGCGTGAGTGTTAGTAATAATGATATCTCTTATATAGATCTTTCTAAGAATACAGCACTAACTAGCGTAAATCTTAGCAATAATAATTTAAGTACTTTGGATTTATCTGCTTTGTCAGAGCTTAAGTTTGCTTTTTTGAGTGATAACAATAACTTGTCTGTTAATTTTGGTGGAGATTCAAAAGTTGAATATATAGATCTATCTTGGAATAAATTAAAGGAAATTGATGTTTCAAAGCATTCAGAATTAAGAGGCCTTGATCTAAGTAGTAGCGAACTAGAGTTTTTAGATATTTCTAAAAATGAGAAGTTGACTTTCCTAAATGTTCTTGCGAGTGGTCTGTCTGAAATTGACCTGTCAAATAATACTTCGCTGGCTAGCTTGAGTATAAGTGGTATGGGGGTGGAGAATTTGGATGTGTCACATTTGTCCAATTTGACCCAATTAGAAATTCTTGCTTCTTCAATCAAAGAATTAGATCTATCAAATAATCTTGCTTTGGAAATGTTGTACATATCTAACACTCAGCTGGTTGATTTAGATATATCTAACAATGTTGCATTAGAAAATGTTTATCTTTCTGACTTTAAAATCGAGTCTTTGGATTTAACTATGTTTCCGGAGTTACAACTTCTGAATATTATAAATGCTGAATTGAAAAATATTGACCTGTCTGCGAATGAACGCCTCTTTTCTTTGACCTTACATGATAATAAAATAGAAGATATAGATATTTCAAATTTGATTAACCTGAGAAGTCTATATATTTATAATAACGACTTAAGTAGTATAGATGTAAGCAATAACAATCAACTGGACCAATTACGTATAGATGGGGGCACAGAATGTGTAGGACAAAAATGTGAAATTGCGAGTTATCGCTGGTAGTCTGTAATGTGATTGTCTAAACAGGCGCTGCTATCACAGCGCCTTTCTCCATATCATCTCTACTGGACCTTGGCGAAATTGATTTAGCCACCACTGACCTACTAGTACCTGCACAGTTAAAATGGCAATGCCACACAGGGCAAATCCGCGTATGGCATCCTCGGGGTATCGATTGGTTTGCTGGTTGAAGTGAGCCCAAGATAACGTCCTTTTTGTTAGTTTTGATGTGTTATATCAAAACTATTGGGGGATACCTATTCGGGCCTATGAATAAATTACACCTTCTTTCGCTGTGAATGCTGGTAATGGCACTGCTGGGACGAGGAATATGACAGTAAGATTAAATTGTATGATTATTAGACTTTTGTCTAGTGCCTATTTGCTCAAAATAGAGACAGACTGATTGTTGCCAATAATGGTTCAACACAGTAAAGGAAATAATGATGAAACTTCAATTTAATAAAAAGAACGTTAAAAACTTATCAGCGAGTGCAAGCTCACTGAACGAGAACAAAACTCGTCAAATCGCTGGTGGTATTTCAGCAATGGGCTGCGGTCCAATCTCAGATCCAAACTACTCGTGCCCAGTTTCTGTTAATGGTTATAAGTGTTAATAACTTGAAGCGCTGTGTAATAGTAAAACAGGACCTGTTTTAACAGGTCCTAATAGGCGTTTTTGTGCAGAGCTAAACGCACGAGTGTATTTATTGTTTTGACAGTGTTTTAATTTGGCTTTCCAACCACGTTCTCATCCTTAGGTTGTCTGGTTTTGTTATCTTTAGGGCATCGCGATATAACGAGACGGCTTCTTCGGTATTTTCTTGACGCGCTTTACTTACCCCAAGCCCTGCGACTGCGGAGGCTGAGTTTGGAGACTGAGCTATCCAGTAATTAAATAATTCGTCGGCGTCTTTGTAGCGTCCTTGGCCTCGTAACCTTTGTGCTGAAGAGCGAATACAGGCTGCATTACTGGTTAAGTTCAAGTTAGGGTAAACCGTAAAGCCAACTTGTCTACTAAGCAATTCATAGTACTCCAAAATACGTTTTAAGGTGTTGTCACCTTGTTGCTCAAGCTCAATAAACTTTTTCCCGATATCCCAATCTTTACGTGGAAAAACAAGGTCAATGGCACTGAGTAAACCTGGTATTATCATTGGGTAGTGGCCAAAGTTATCGATATGCTCGACCCTTACTTTAAATGTTTTTGAATAGGGTGCCAGCGCCTCTTGTAGTTTTTTACTGAGTGTATAGCGAACTGGGTTTTCTTCAGCTTCTCTTTTGGCTGATGCGACATATAAATAACCCTTGCGGTGCGGGTTTTTGGCAAGGCTTTTGACGATTGCATCAATCATTGACGTATCTGGTGTATAGCCTTGGCCTATTACATCGGTTGCGGCAAACAAAAAATGGGCATTAAATAAATCAGGGGCCGCGGCCAAAGTATGTAAACCAAATGCCGCAGTTGGGGATGCGCCCACAAAGATACGGAAGTCGTTGACGCGATATTGGCTTTTTAAAAATGGCAAAAGCTCTTTTTGCAGGTAGTTAATCATACTTTGCGAATGCCCTTTGGCAAAACCGGCTATCCGCTCGGTTTTGTCACCTTGCCAGCCACTTTGGCTTATATAGAGCTCAGGTCCCCACGCAAAGCGATCGTGAGAGTGTATAGACACGACAATGGCTTTTGGCATTGACGCGGTATTGCCGAGATGATTTACCACGCCATGGGTCGTCTCGGATAGTAACCAACCGTCGAGTGTCACTATCAGTGGATAGGTGCGCTGCGACGTGGTGATATGGTAATCCGATGGTAAGTACAGGTCAAAACTGGGCGTTTGCTCAATATATTGAGATGCAATCGACAGTGTTTTACCTTTAACGAGCGGTTTTTTACTGAGCGGCTGCTCGGTTGCCTTTGCTGTAACTACCCCTAAAATTAGCAATATGTAACACAAAAATTGCATGTTACGCTCCTTGATTGTTATTGTGATAAAAGAGTGTGCTAGTTTGCCAAATCGAGTATATAAGACATGAAATCTACCTGAAGTTTTGTTGATATCTTCATGAAGTTATTGCTTATTTATGGTTTACTATGGATGTAGCGAGTAAAAGATAAATATAAATTGGACCGATAAACGTGCAGCAAATAATGATAATAAACGAGCGGTCAATCGATACCTCTAGGAACCAGATCACCTATCAAGATCATCATCTCACTTTGCCACCCAAGGTCATCGCTGTTTTGTCCTGTTTGGCTAAACGGCAAGGTCAAGTAGTGAGTCATGATGAAATGGTTGATGAAGTATGGAAACATGTCGTCGTATCACCAAACTCATTGCAGCGTGCTATAGCAGAGCTGAGAAAAGCACTTGGCGATGACGGCAAGTCTCAGTCCATAATCAAAACGCACTCTAAGCAAGGGTATAGCCTTGAAGTGCCAGTTTTATGGTGCGATAGGCAAACCCAATCCACAGATGTGGCACACAGACATGCACAGAAAGCCACAAAGCCTGGGCTTTTACTGGTGTTCGCATGCATCATGAGCAGTTTTATAGGCGTGTTTTACTTTGCAAAGCAGCAAGAGGAGGCAGCAGAGTTTACCCAGCTTACTTCTTTGACTGCCAGCGATGTACAAGAAGGCGCGGGGCTCTTTTCACCTGATGGTAAATACTTAGTATTTTACCGTCACTTGGAAAGTTGCAAGAGTGAGCTATGGGCAAAAGATCTTGCAAATGAGCAATCAATTAAGCTCACACTTAGCGGCGCTAAATTTTCGGGGTTCACGTTTTCACCAGATGGAAAAAAGCTGGGCTTTTTGCAAAACCGAGCATGTGAGAAGGTGTCCATTGAATACGATGACACGGTCGAAAACTGCTGGGATTTGGTGGCAATCGACTTTGCTGAAGCCTTGAAAAAACCACAAACGCCACATGCACTAAAAGCATGTAAGTCGACCAGGATGTATCATCCGCAGTGGTTAACTTCAGATTCATTTGCCACACTTGATATGCAAAACAACCTCTTACGTGTTGCGATACATAATACAAGCGACCACCAAGTTGACACCCTCTTTGAAGATAAAAATTTACATTTATATGTTTTAAGGTATTCAGCCACTCATCAATTGTTGGCTGTGATAGGGCTTGATAAAGAAGGTGGGCAAGTATTGAGTTTGCTAAAACCTTCTGGTGAGCTCGTTGCGCAAAATATCATAGATTTTCCCGCGTCATTTGATAGCAGTACTCGCATTTATCCCAATTTTGACCCTGATTCGCAAAGGTTGCTTTATGGTAGTGGCAAAGCTTTGTTTGAACTGAGTTTTGATGGCAGTGTAAAACCTATCATCTTACCCCTGCATCAAGATATTTATAGTATTAACTTCCATCCACGCACCAATGCTATCGTGGGAACTTATGGTACCTACGATTCAGATTTAGTCTCTGCATCTTTCGAGCATGAGCAGGTCTCAAATGTGTTTACCTCTCAAAGTCGTTCTACTAGGCGAGAGCATGGCGGTCAGTTTAGCCCAGATGAAAAATACTTGGCGTTTATTTCAGCGCGCAATGGCAGTGATCAAGTATGGTTATCTGGTGGTACACAACCAAAACGCATTACGCAATTTAAAGGTCCTGAGCGGGTACACGCGCTTCAGTGGTTACAAACCAGTAAAGGTATAATTATCGCGACTAACCAAGCGCTTTATCAGTACGATTTAAGTAGCCAGCGCAGGGTTTTAGTGTCTGATAAAAACATCGAAGGTTTGTATCGTTCTAAACTCTTCACTCATAGTTTGTTTGCGTATCAGGAGCACGGAGAAACACATCTCGCTACAATATCCTTTGAAGGAAAGTTCGAGGTTTTACTTAAAACAGCGGTTCGAGATGCTGTGTTGCTAAAGCCCCAATCGTTGATTTATCAGGATCTGAAAGGCCATTTTTGGCGTGTAGAGCAGGGTCAAGTAGTGGCCTTATCGGTACTAAACCAACATGCTCATAAAGCTCAGTTTATTGAACGCGACGGCTTTTTATATGGACTTTCAAGCGCTAATTGGCTTTGGCGTTACGATATTGAACACGCGCGCTACCAGCAGCTTAAAAAGCTTGATGCGAATATATTATCTATTGCTGATGTTGGTGACTCACAATTGCTGTTTGAAAAGCTAATATCACAACAAAAAGAGATAGTGATGATTGAATAATTTATAGTGCAGCAAGCTATGTAAGCGTGGGGTACTCTGTCAAAGATCAACCCTGCTTAATACCTGCTATTAAAAACCCAAGCGGTTTGTCAATATCATCAATTTTCAGTGTGTTACCTTTGTCGCAGCTCATAGCGAGTGAGAACCCGTGGAGGTAGTCTACTAACAGATGCAAAAAAACTTCAGACTGGCTGCGTTCTAGTTTTAATACGTTGATAATTTGCTCAAACCGGCCAATAAAGACTTCTGCTGGACTGTCAGATTTCATGCTCAGTAAAGTGTGTAATAGTCCGTCATATTGACTTAGCGTCGCAAGATAGCTTTTGCACAGAGCGCTGAGTTCCTGTTGCCAATCTCCAGTGTTTTGTGGTGTATAAATATCTTCAATTAGTGAGGTGGTAATGGCCTCTAGCATGGCATCTTTGTTTTTAAAGTAATGGTAAATCGCCATCGCATCGACCCCAAGTTGTGCCGATAACTTACGGATACTGGGAATACTGCCTGTTGTTGCCATCATATTTTTAGCTGCATTAACAATAGTAGCTTTGCTTAGTGCACTTTGTGATTTTTGTGGGCGGCCGCGCTTTTTCGCATCATTGCTCATATCTAATTCAGTATTTGACTGTTAAATTCTACGGTGTAGAATAACTGAGTTTATTACTTAAATCAACTAAGAGGAATTCATGGCTAATATCGTATTCATCGCAACGAGCTTGGACGGTTTTATCGCAGACAAGAACAATGGAATTGATTGGCTTCATTCAATTCCAGGTACTGAAGGGCTTGATTTGGGATATGACAAACATATCGCTTCGATAGATGCGTTGGTGATGGGACGAAACACCTTTGAACTCGTTTGCAGTTTTGACTGTGACTGGCCGTATACCAAACCCGTATTTGTGCTGAGCAATACGTTGCAGGACATACCTAATGGCTATGAAGATAAAATAAGGTTAGTCAATGGGGAGCTGTCGCAACTTGTAAAACAGCTAAACGATGAGGGGTTTGAGAATCTTTATATTGATGGTGGCGTGACAATACAGCACTTTTTAAAAGCAGATATGATTGATGAAATGATCATCACCACAATCCCTATTGTATTGGGCAGTGGCATACGCTTGTTTGGCGAGCAATCACAGGCACTTAACTTTGCATGCACATCTTCTGAACGGTTTGAAAATGGCATCTGCCAAAACGCTTTTGCACGAAAGCGCTAGGCCGATTTGATGCAAGGGGGGAGGTGGTATGTCCTCAACCTTTATGGGTTTTACTTGGGTTGGTATATTTCATTTATTCTAGGGATATTATGCTCCCAGCGTGGGATGGGGTCACCAATATAATGTCTTGCTGCGTCTAAAAATAGGCGTGTTCTCACAGGGAGATCTCGGTGAGGATACACCGCATACATGGCACTGTAATCAGGCAAATTGACGTCAGTTAACATAGGGACCAGCTGTTCGTGGTCAACGTGATCGGCAAAGAAAAATGCAGGTGCCGTACAAAAGGCATTGTGAGATAGCACTTTTTCTAACAGCGCCTCACCATCATTTGATTTGAATACCGGGTTGATGGGTTGCTCTTGTTGCTTTCCCTTTTCATCAATGTAACTAATCGACTCAAAACGAATGTGATTACTCGTATAAGCCGCAGCGGGCAGCTCGGCTAAATCTGCCATCTTTTTTGGCTCACCATAGGTTTCGATAAACTGCGGCGTAGCCAGAATGAGCATACGATTGCGAGCTATTTTTCTGGCAATTAAGGAGGAGTCTCTTGGTTCACCAACACGAAAAGCCAAATCGAACCCTTCGGAGACCATGTCAATCACTCTGTCATCTAGTCGCAGCTCTATTGTGACTTGCGGAAAACGCTTTTGAAAGTCATTGATGACGGGCATTAGGTAGTATTTACCTAAATAACTCGATGAAGTTATTCGCAATAACCCTCTGGCTTCTTGGTGGTAGTTTTCAGCCATTTGCACTGTATCTTGCAGCAGTAACCTAAGCTCCGCTGCCTTTTTTACCATTTCTGCCCCTGCGGCCGTTAAGGAAAACGAACGGGTTGTACGATTTAATAATCGAACACCAAGCTCTTCTTCCAATTTACTGATTTGTTTAGATATAACAGAGCGGTCAATGTTTCTGAGTTCAGCAGCTTTTGAAAAAGAACCTTGCTCAACAACTTCTAAAAGCATGATTAAACGACTGGTTGTATCCATTATTGGCATCACTAAAAAGTCTATTGGTGCCATTCTGGCATTAATGTTTTTAAAAAACCACTATTTTTAGTCATTAATAACAGGCGTACGATGTCCACATATTAATTTCCAGCGGAGCAACAAATGAAAAAGTTAGGTTTATCACTCAGTGCAGTGGCCCTTGCCCTCGTTTTAAGTGGTTGTGGCCAGTCTAATGCACAGCAAGGACAACAGCCGACACCACTAACTATTGACGTTGCAAGCGTGCAGCTTGAGCACGTTCAGTCTTGGCATACATTTACAACACGCCTCGAAGCCCCAGAGCGAGTTTTGCTTAAACCACGTGTATCCGGTCAAATTGAACGCATGGCATTTACCGAAGGTGAACGTGTCAACAAAGGTCAATTATTATTTAGTCTTGACCCGAGACCTTTCCAAGCACAAATTGACACTTTACAGGCACAGCTTGTAAGCGCTGAAGCAAGTTTAGAACAAGCTCGCGGTGAAGCAGAGCGTGCAAATCGTTTGGTGGCACAAAATGCCATTTCTACAGAAGAAGCAGAGCAGCGCAGTGCGACGCTTCGTAGCGCAATAGCCAACAAAAATGCCATCGAGGCACGTCTGCAAAATGCGCAGTTAGATTTGGAGTTTAGTCAAGTTTCAGCGCCTATCAGTGGCACTATTTCTCGCGCGATAGCGACCAAGGGTAATTACGTTAAAGCGGGTGAGACAGAGCTGACAACCATTGTTTCTGATGATGAAATTTACGCCTACTTTGATGTTGATGAGCGTACTTGGAGCCGCCAATTTGCTGATGTGTCTGTTCAAGATGAAATTTCTGTGCAATTGCAGCGCCTAGGTCAAGCAACGCAGGTGTCAGGTAAGCTTGATTTTATCGACAACGAAATTAACCCAAATACCGGAACATTGCGCGTGCGTGCAGTATTTGATGCGCAACAACACAACCTTAAGCCAGGTTCATTTGCGCGTGTATCAATCGGTGCACAAAATGCACAGCAAATGGCTATCGTCCCAGAACGCGCAATTGGTACAGATTTAAAAAACCGATTTGTATTAACCATTGATGAAAACAATGTATTGCAATATCGCTTGGTTGAGCTGGGTGAGCGCTATGGCGCATTCCGCGCAATTAAATCGGGCTTAGAAGCGGGCGATCGCATTGCGGTAAATGGTCCAGCGCGAGTTGGGCCGGGTATGCCAATTACACCAAATTCAGTCAGCTTAGCA
Organism: Pseudoalteromonas luteoviolacea; assembly: GCF_018100925.1. GTDB lineage: Bacteria > Pseudomonadota > Gammaproteobacteria > Enterobacterales > Alteromonadaceae > Pseudoalteromonas > Pseudoalteromonas obscura. The sequence continues at coordinate 173,281 of NZ_JAGJEH010000001.1, forward strand.
TTTGAAAATACTCAGTTTGTCTTAAAGCAGTCTGAATCAACACCTGTTTTACTCAGTGCGGCAAACTAAGAGAGCATTATGAAATTTTCACACTTTTTTATAAACCGGCCTATTTTTGCGGCCATGCTGTCGATGATTTTTATCATCACAGGGGCTATTTCTCTGTTCCAGTTGCCGGTCAGTGAATACCCAGAAGTTGTACCTCCAACCGTGGTTGTCAACGCAACATACCCTGGCGCAAACCCTAAGGTTATTGCAGAGACGGTGGCTACGCCCCTTGAGCAGGAGCTAAATGGCCTTGAAAATATGTTGTATCACGGCTCGCAAGCTACCAGTGACGGTCGCTTAACGCTGACTGTAACCTTTGCACTGGGTACCGATCTTGACCAAGCGCAAGTACAGGTACAAAACCGTGTAAACAATGCGTTGCCGCGATTGCCACAAGAAGTGCAGCGTTTAGGTGTAACCGCTCAAAAGTCATCACCTAACCTAGCATTGGTTGTACATTTGGTTTCGCCAAATGGTGAGCAAGACACCGCGTATATGGCTAACTATGCTGATTTGTATATCAAAGATGAATTAAAACGCTTACCGGGTGTCGGTGACTTACAGCTATTTGGTGGCGCTAAATATTCGATGCGCGTGTGGTTGAACCCAGATGCCCTTGCAGCACGTAACCTAACGGCTTCAGATGTAGTCACTGCACTGCGTACTCAAAACCAGCAGGTTGCTGCAGGCTCATTGGGTGCACAACCGACGCCTGAAGAAAACCAATTCCAGATCTTATTAAATGTAAAAGGTCGTCTAGGCAGCATTGAAGAATTTGAAAGTGTTGTAATTAAAGTGGGCGAGAATGGCGCACTAACTCGCTTAAAAGACATCGCTCGAGTTGAACTTGGCCAAGAAAACTATGCACTGCGTGCCATGTTAGATAATCAGCCAGCATTGGCGATGCCGATTTTCCAACGTCCGGGTACCAATGCAATTGAATTGTCGGACGATGTGCGCGAAACCATGTCGCGTCTTGAGAAAACGTTCCCAGCGGGTATGACATACGAAATTGCCTATGATCCAACTGTGTTTGTGCGTGGCTCAATTGATGCCGTAATCATGACGTTAATGGAAGCGATCCTACTAGTTGTAGTCGTGGTGGTGGTGTTTTTACAAACTTGGCGTGCGTCTATCATCCCTCTGATCGCCGTACCAGTATCATTGATTGGTACGTTTGCTGTGATGCAAATGTTAGGTGTCTCTATTAATACCTTATCTTTATTCGGTCTGGTATTGGCAATCGGTATTGTTGTTGATGACGCCATTGTTGTGGTTGAAAACGTCGAACGTAATATTGCCGACGGTCACAGTCCGTATGAGGCAACTAAAATTGCCATGACCGAAGTTACAGGCCCAATTATTGCCATCGCATTTGTATTGTGTGCGGTATTTATCCCAACAGCATTTATCACAGGCTTGTCTGGTCAGTTCTATAAGCAGTTTGCATTAACTATTACTATTTCCACGCTAATTTCAGCATTTAACTCACTGACGTTGTCGCCAGCGCTGTCAGCTATTTTGTTAAAGTCGCATGATGCGCCAAAAGACCGACTAACCCGTATTTTGGACAAGCTATTTGGAGCGTGGTTATTCAAGCCGTTCAACCGTTTATTTGATAAAGGTGCAAAAGGCTACGAAGCCGTCGTTAAAAAGCTGATCCGTATGAGTGTGGTTGTGGGCGTGGTATATCTCGCATTGGTTGGCTCTACTATTGGTTTGTTCCAGTCGGTGCCAGGTGGGTTTATTCCACAACAAGACAAGCAGTACCTCGTTGCCGTTGCGCAATTACCTGATGCTGCGAGCTTAGAGCGTACAGAAGAAGTAATTAAGCAGATGCAAGAAATTGCACTTGAAGTGCCAGGTGTTGCCCATACGGTTGCTTTCCCGGGTCTATCTGTAAATGGCTTTACCAATAGCACTAACAGCGGCATTGTGTTTACGCCTTTAGATGATTTTGCCGATAGAAACGACCCGAGTTTGTCAGCACAGGCAATTGCGATGCAGCTCAATATGCGTTTTGCAGCCATTGATGAAGCCTTTGTGGCAGTATTTCCGCCGCCGCCAATTTTAGGTTTAGGCACAACGGGTGGTTTTAAACTACAAATTCAGGACCGAGCTAACCAAGGGTTTGAAGCGCTTTTTGCTGCGCTGCAAGCGACCATTGGTGCTGCTCAGCAAGACCCAGCACTAACCGGGCTTTACTCAAGCTTTAGAGTACAGGTACCGCAAATGGACATTAATATCGACCGTGAGCAGGCGCTTATTCAAGGTATTCCATTGCAGGAAGTATTTGATGCATTGCAAGTATACCTCGGTTCTGTATACGTAAACGATTTCAACTTATTTGGCCGTACTTACCAAGTGAAAGCACAAGCTGACGCTGAGTTTAGAGCCAAGAAGGAGCAAATAAATAATCTTAAAGTACGTAACGCTGCTGGCAACATGGTACCTCTAGGTTCTGTTGTGACTGTAGAAGCGACGACGGGTCCAGATCGTGTGATGCACTACAATGGGTACGTGACCGCTGAGCTTAACGGTAGTCCAGCGCCGGGTTACAGCTCGGATCAGGCGCAGCAAGCGATTGAAAAAGTGCTTGAAAACACACTGCCTGAAGGCATGGCTTTTGAATGGACAGAAGTGACGTATCAGCAGATCTTGGCTGGTAATACTATGGTGTACGTATTCCCCTTGGTTGTAGTACTGGTATTTATGGTTCTAGCAGCGCAATACGAGAGTTTACGCTTGCCACTGGCGATCATCTTAATCGTACCTATGACAATATTCTCAGCGCTAGCAGGTGTATATATGCTAGGCGGTGACAACAACATCTTCACGCAAATTGCATTGATTGTATTAGTTGCGCTGGCATCGAAAAACGCCATATTGATGGTGGAGTTTGCCAGAGACAAACATGTTCAGGGCGCGACGCATTTAGAGGCAATTATTGAAGCATGTCGTTTAAGATTACGTCCAATTTTGATGACATCTATCGCCTTTACCGCAGGTGTTGTACCGCTAGTATTGGCATCAGGAGCGGGTGCAGAGATGCGTCAAGCCATGGGTAACGCGGTATTCTTCGGCATGATAGGTGTCACGGTGTTTGGCTTGCTATTTACCCCAGTGTTTTATCGTCTAGTAACGCCTAAGGAGCAATAAACATGCGAGCAATTAAACTGTCTATTATAAGTCTTGCTGTGGCTTCTGTGGTTGGGTGTACTAGCACATCGTATGAGCAAGATGTAGCGGCAAGTCAGCAGACGTTTAACACCAAAGTTGAAAACACGCAGGCACTGGCAGCAGTGACTATGTCTGATGAAGCCAACTGGTGGCAGCAATTAGATGACAATAATTTAAACCAATTGGTGGCTGATGTGATGTCAGCCAATCAAAACCTTAAGGCTTCTGCAGCGCGCTTGCGCGCTGCAATGGCGGGGTTAAGTGAAGCGCAGCGTGCACGTTTACCGCAAGGCAATGTGAATATTGCTGCGCAAAGAGGCACGACTTTACTTCCAAATGGTACGCAAAGTAGTGTTACTGAGTCACTAAACGGTGGTGGAACGCTGACATGGGATGTTGATTTATCAGGGCGCATTACGAAGCTTGCCAACGCGGCGTCAGCGGCAGCTGAATCACAGCAAGGGCAATACCAAGCCTTAGCGGGCGAGTTAGTGACAACCAGTATTCAAAGTTATTTACAATGGCAAGCACTGCAGCAGACTCAGCAATTAACAGAGGCACAGCTGAAAGCGTTGGAAGAATCCATTGCGATCATTGAGATCCGTGTTAAAGAGGGCGTGGCGACCGAGCTTGAGCTTAATCGTACCAAGTCACAATATTTTGAGCATAAACAGCGGCTGCCACAAATAGCGACTGAGCTTGCGGAGGTTGAGCAAACGTTGGCTGTGTTAACCAATAAATCGACAGACAACTTAGGCCTACATGCACTTAGTAAATCGCGCTACGAACATCTCGCGATTACTGTGAGTTTGAGCTCTGCCTCAGATGCGTTATTACAACGTGGTGATGTGCAAAGTGCTATCGCAACGTTAAAGCAACAAAACTATTTGTCGCAAAGTGCTGAGCGTGCTTTATACCCAGATATTAGTTTTTCTGCGTTTGCGGGGGTATTGAACCCAACGGCTTTAAATTTTACGGATACTCAATCTAATTGGCAGGTATCTCCAACCCTGAGTTGGTCGCTGTTTAGCTATCCACAACTACTGGCTCAGCTAGATAGACAAGAGGCGATCACACAGGCCAGCTATTATGACTATCGCCAAAAGCTTACCAATGTACTTGCGCAAGCTGAGTATTCACTCCGGGCTTTATCTCAAGCAAAAGTGCAGCTAAATTATGCACATGAGCAAGTTGTAGCGGCAGAAAATGCGTATTTGCAAGCAACAGCGGGATATAAAGAGGGACAATTGGGTTATCTTGAGTTGTTGGATGCGCGACAAGATGTTTTAATAGCGCAACAATCGCAAATGGCCATGAGAAATATGCTACTTAGTTCGTCGGTAAGTGTATATGGTGAATTAAACGGACAATGGTCTAAGGCTTTAGTTGCGAGCATTTAATGCTCGCAAACGCGCCACTTTTGGAGAAACAAGCAACTATGTCTACCGAACAAACTAAGATGAAGGCCTTGGAGCTTCGCTCACATGGGCTCGACTTTGATTTAGTCATGAGTGAGCAGGCGATGCCAGAACCAAGTAGCAATGAGCTACTGGTAGCCATTGAATATGTGGCACTCAATCACTTAGATGCGAGAATGGCAAGAGATGGGTTTAGCCAATGGGACTATCCGCATATTTTGGGCCTTGATGCCGTTGGCACTGTGGTCCAAGCAGGCAAAGGGGTATTTCCTAAAGCGGGGGCGCGGGTTTTATTTAATGCCAATTTGGCCCAAAAAGGGATGCTAAAGGAATTTGCCGTAGTGCCAAACCACGCGGTGTCTGAATTGCCAACGGGTATCAGCCCTGAGGTAGCAGTTATCCTACCTAATGCTGGTATGGCTGCGCTACTTGCGATCGAAAAGTTAAAGCTTACAGAAGGCGACTCATTGGCAATTAATAGCGCACAAGGGGCGGTGGCGCATTTTGCAATTCAGTATGCAAAGCAAAAAGGCGCACAAGTGTTTGCGTTTGCACAAAAGGAACATCACAAAAGGCTGCGTAAGCTCGGTGCAGATTTTGCCTTTGACTGTGAGTCAGAGAGCGTTTGTGATCAGATTAAACGTGAAATAGGTCCTGAAGGATTCGATTGTATTCTAAATACATCAGGTGGAGATTCTTTTATCGAAGACCTGAGACATTTGCGTTTTTGTGGTCGTATTGCCTGTTTAAATGGTTTTGGTCATATTCCAGAAGAGCTGCTGTTTGAGAAAGCGCCAAATATTGGGGTGGTGTCAATCGGCGGAGCTTGGCTGGCAAACAACTTATGTGCGCAACAGCACTTATGCTTTATGGGTCAAAAGCTACTAGCGGATGTGAAGTCAGGGCAGCTTAAAGTGCCTGACATAGAGCTCATAGAGTTTAGTGCTCAAGCCGTCAAAGATACTTTGTCGTGTTTGCTCACCTCCTCGTGTCAAAAGCGACCAGTGATAAAAATAGAACACGTATAATAAAAAGCCACAACCTAGGTTGTGGCTTTTTCGTTTAGAATTTTGCTGAATACGATAAAGATAAAAAGTCCAGCCCAGGGTTGGGGCTTTTAAACCCCGCGTTAGAATAATGAATGTACCGCATCGCAATATTGGCATCTCCTAAGTCATAGACAAAGCCAAGTCTGTCTTCAAATTGATAGTGAGTGCTGACGTTTTTGCCTGCAAATTGTGTATCTTCTAATAACGCTACACCAATGCCAAATTCAATAGATAAAGGCTTGTTGTAAACGGTAGCTATGGGGTATTGGATAACAGGGGAGACGGCCAATACAAAATTTTGATCATACTTACCGCTGTCGCCAAACCGCCAAAAGTTCACGCTTGATTCAAAATACATATTAACGAGGTGCCAGCTCTCTGGTAGCCAGTCATTGGTATGATATTGATATGCAAGCTTAACACCTCGAACATCACCCTCACCATGAATGTAATGTATGCCATAACCGTGGGATGTACCGGCCATTGCCGAAGTCGACAAGGCTAAAGAAAAAAGAAGGCTAGGTATGTGTTTCATAGAGTACTTCTCGATAACCATTTTGATGTATTTTGCGCGTTCTTTTTGTGTCTAAATAGAAGTAAAAAAGCATCTAATTGGTGCGCTATTGGCATCATTTTGATAGTCGTTTGATTTTATTTGATATTTTCAATTTGTGCCGTTATGGCATCAATCATTTGAATTTTTGTTGACATATTTATCAGTAAAGGGGGTGTACAATTACCTTAATCGCACCTTAACGACGAAAGAGAAAATCATGACTAACGACTGGTTAAAAGCACTTACTTTCATACTTGGACTGGCAATGAGTTTGAGCATATCAGCGCATAGCCAACAAAGTGTGGCGTCGCACGCGCAGCTTGATACTTTGGCCCGTGATTTGAGCTTACAGTTTATGGATGCGACACAACAATTGGCTGCACTTCCTGACGTAGAGCGAGATCAAAGGGCGAAACAACTGGTTAACGCACAGCTCGTTCCTCATCTCGACTTAGAGTTTTCGTCCTTAAAGCTACTTGGCAAACATGTTAGGGGACTAGATAGGCAGCAAACTGCAGAGTTCACCAAATTGATAGAATCTCAGTTAGTAAACATGTATGCGCAGGTGCTTATTGATTATAAAGGGGCTGATGTTGCGTTAAAGACCTTGCAAACCAATCAGGGTCGCAAGTTTGCCGAAGCAGCAGTTGAAATAGAGAAAGCCAATAGCGAACGTTCGCAATTGATTTTCAAATTTAAGCAAGACCCACAAGGTCAATGGCGAGTTTATGATGTGGTTTCTCGACAGGTATCGCAGTTAAGTGTAAAACGTCAAAGTTTAGTATTAAAAATCAGCAAAATTGGCTTTGAACAACTAAATCATGAGCTTAGACAGTCACAAAGAAATGAAATTTAGTTGGTTGTTTTTAAAAGGATACTAAAAAACTTACACCAATTTAGTATTCAGTGTACGCGATAAATATTATGAAAACGTTCTTACAATCGCTTGATTTAAACACTGTCATATTAAGCTTAGGTCAAATAGCTCTAAACGGAATAAGTTTAGAAAAGTAGTACAAAAGCCATTTTTTATGCAAATGCAATGCTTTTTGCTTAGAGCTGGCTAAAGATATACTCAAGTTTTTGCACCTTGGAATATAACCCTCTAGCTGGTTTCAAAATCAACCTACTGAGTACCACTTAATTGCGATTAGGTGGTGCTTTTTATCTCTACCTTTCACTCATTTTTTATTCCGTTACCAGTTTAGAATCAAACAAGTAAGGGAAGTTCGTATTTAGGTATTTGAAAATGTGTGGGATAGACCACGTAATACAACTTCAAGTCTGAACTGAAGGCGCAATTAAAACAATCTGATTGAGTTTACTAAGTGGGAGTTTTAGACCTTCAATAGGAGAGTTAAACAAAATAAAAAACGCTGAAACGCGTCAATCAGTAATGAAGTTAAAAAAATACTGATTATTTTACTTTTACAGCACAGCTGGATTCACAATTTGTTTAATAGGCCATATACATGGTACAAAAAGAATTTAAAACTTCAATGTGCGAACTTCTCATAGTGCCATCTAGATTAATTTAATTGATAATTAAAAGGACTTCAGTTGGTGGGTAAGATCATAAGAAGTGATCTTGAGTTAGTGCCTTGATTATAAGCAACACACGGTATTCATGATTAGTTACTAGTAGTTCACGAAGAGGTTAAGTCTTCGTGGTTAATTTTTTTGTAAAATCAAATTGCTATATTTTAAATTTATATTAATTTGTTACTATGGTTTTTAAATATAAATTTTAAATTTTTAAATGTGCAGTTTCTTTGCAGGGAAATAAGTTGATTTATTGGAGGGACTTATGAAAAAAATGCTTTGTTTGAGTTTGTTTATTTTACCATTCTATAGTGGTGCAGGAGAATTGGTTAGGGATGCTGTAATTACTGAGGTTGCTAGTTCTAGTGGCAATAAAGATGTTTTTTATGTGAAGCTTAGTGGAGGCACTGGCCCATGCGCTAATGGTTCGGTGGAGTTTCCTGCAAATAAGTCGCAGTCAGAGCAATCCTATAATCAAGCTTTTTCAATTGCATTAGCAGCGTCAATGAGTGGCAAAAAAGTTAGAATACACAATTACTCCAACAACGAGTGTGGCGGAGCAAACTTTATTGGTGTTTTTACAAACTAATAAGTTGATTTAAAAGTAAAAGAGAAGGTGGTGACCGGGTAAGTTTTTACTTGATAGTGAAAATTACTTCAATCTGAAAATACGCCAACCTATTCAGTTTAAATCTGAAAAATGAATTCTGTAACCAAATTACCCTGTGGGAATTGAACATGATTTATATTCAATTCCCTTTACCCCTCTATGACAACTTGATGTCAGGCCGTATCGGGTAAATGTGCTCGGGTTAGACTATTTTCATACTTTTCTTCTTTATTCATACACGGCACACATACTTACTAGCTAAAATTTTCAATAGTTCCAAGTTAATATGCATACTTTCTTCACAATAATCCATAATTAAAGTTAATAAATCAAAATACTCGATGTAGCTAGTTACTGTTCTTTTATCTGTGTCTGCTGAACTAATTGGATCGACAAAATCTTTCACCTATCATGCATTTACTCCACTACCGTTAATTTTAATCTCGTTTCAATAAACTTTATTGCGCACCAAATAATCTTGAACGCTTTTCCCAGACTGAGCAAACCAGCTTGCCCAACAAGTGCCATGACAGCAACTCTTGTCGCAAATAACAAGGTTCTACTCTTCACTTTTTGATAGCGCCTACAGGTACGGGCTGGTTACGAGATGAATTTAATTGCCAATATTGAAATAAAAAAGTAAAATTGGCATGGTTTTAGGCACGCTAAAATATGTCGACTAGTAAGGTTTTTGGCCGCTGTCGCGCATATTCAGCCGCTTGTGGGGAGTAATACATATGGCTCGAAAAATAGACTTTTCTACCTACTCTCTTAATGATTTGTATCTGTCTGCTCAGGCAATTGATCGCGATAAGTACCCTGAAAGGGCAAAGGAAATCGATAGGTTGATTGCTGAAATAGAAGAGTCTAACCCATATGCACACATGAAAAAAATCTCATCTTGCACATATCACAACAATGCTATATACATCATGATTATGTTTGTGTTTTTTGTCTTAATTCCAGCTGTTTTTACATCAGGATTCTTATTTAATGGATCAATGAGCCTCATATTTGCGCCAATTTTCACAATAGTTTATGGGTTTACCTTATTTAAATTTTGTCGTTTGGACGTGCCTGATACTGTGTATGATGATGGAGATGCTTTATTGTTCATAAACAATAATAAACAGCGACGGGTAGAACTAAAAGAGATAGTCAAAGTAAGGCATGAAATGTGGCATAGGTATTTAATACGGCTTGAAGTACGTGCCGAAGGAGCATCAAAAACGGAGTGCCTATTTATGTCAGATACGAATCCTAAGCTTTTTTCTGTAAACCCTTTAGTTTGTGAACTAAATAAAAGAGCAAATGCAGCTAGACGCGCTAAACAATCAGAATGTAAGAGGCAACGCTGATTTTTATCGTTCTTCAGCATGCTCCCTATACAGTTGGCTTATTGATTTAACCTGGCGTACAAGCATTTATTCTTTACATACTCAGAGGTTATGACTTCACATTCAGCTTGCTAGGGAGCATGCGATAATTTCGAGTCAACACAATATTTGTAGAAATTCACAGTATATGGCTCTATCCATTGACAGATGATAAGCCGACAGCTGTGCGAGGGATTAAGCATGCACCGAGAATAGCCAAAAGGAGATGCAGCTTGGTTTCGAACCAACGTAAATTACGCTGTTAGCGGTTATTGGGGCGTTAAATATTCAAATTAAAGCTGTTAAGGTACTAAAATTATTAAATAAATTTAATTTTATTGGCAGCAGATGTTGGTTTTGAATAAATGAAAACTCCGGAAATTCACGCTAGTGTACAATTATGAACTTGGAAACATTGGAGTAAAAATTTGAAAACAAGACAATGCTCAAGGTTAATGATAGTGAATGGTCAAGATGAATTACTGTTGTTTCAATACAAGGATGAACATAAAAGCGAACCATTTTGGGCCACAGCTGGTGGAGAATTGAAAGAAGGTGAATCCTATTTAGACGCAGCCAAAAGAGAGCTGTATGAAGAGACCGGCTTAACCAATGAGATCGGCGAGCTACTTATGGAGCGTGAAGATATTTTTGCCGTTGCGCGATCTACCCCAGCAAAATGGCAAGAAAAGTACTATTTGGTAGGGTGTGCGTCTAACTGTAAGGTGTTTGCAGCCCAGTGGACTGAAGAAGAAAAGTCTACAATCCAAAAATGGAAATGGTGGTCGCGGAAAGAAATGGACCAGGCGGGTATGGATTCATTCAAGCCTGACTGTTTACCGGCGTTATTTGATAAAATATTAAACAGCAAATCAAATGTATAACAAACTGTTTAATAATGTAAAGTTCAGAAGGCTGGTTATACGCTTCACTTCATTTTAATGCTTGGCATTATATAAATGCAGGAGGCCGTTGATTGGACCTTTTCGGAATGTATTATTTCACCAACGTAGCGCCACGGATGAGTGAACGGTGGATAAAGCCTATGTTAGGCTGAACAGTCCTCGCTGTTTTTAGATTGATAAGTGACTTTACAATTCACTTGTTTGAGCCAGAACCAGCCTTTTTTATCATTTTGTCGAATCTAGGTACTCCACTATCCAATTTCAGAATTGATGAGGGTAATACACGTATCTGGGGATTTCTCCGAATCGTACCTAATGTGCTTAATATAATATTTCAAATAGAGGAGTAGCCACTTGGTTAATAACTGTTTTAACAATGTTTTTTTGGTTTGAGCAGAAAAACAATGTACTAATGGAAAGCTGATAAAGGTTGTACTCATTTGTTCTGTTATTTTATACGGTTTGCATAAAACGCCATAATTACTCGTAATCTCGGCATCATGGGGAGAAATAAAATGAGTAAACTACTTACGAAAGAACACAAATTACTATTCGTATTGAGTATGTCAGTGTTGCTTGCAATTTTTATTGTTAAGTGGGCAAATGAAGATAACCTAGTTTATAGACCACTAATTCAAGATATGCGTTTGGTTGATTCGGTTAAAATTGCAGATGTCTTAGATCAGGAACGCATTTACTATTATACCGATGTTAAAAACCATATGCTTTATGTCAATCAAGAACAGTCAGAGCTAGCTCGAGTCTCACTGGCTAAAATTGGTTATGTCATTGAATATCCGGAAATCACTAAACATACTGATCTGAATAAAGCTTATGATGCATTTATCAAGCAAAAAAAATTAGAAGAAGAAGCTGTTAAAATATGGCAAAGCGCATGGTTCTTTAAACTAGTTAAGTTGGTTATTGGGGGACTCGTAATTATTGCTCTAATTCTTGCGATTGTCCGTCCTGCTCTTGCATCAATTATCTATGACGAAGATGAAAAGTAGTTGTAACCAAGGGACGTAAAACAGTTGGTTACAGCTTCTTATTTGCTAATTTTAGCAATGTTCGATACGCCCTATATAAACCGTAATATATTTATTGAGGTGTGATCTTTTGGTCCAGTATAAAAATAATCAATTAGCCTGCGGTGTGATTGTTCTAGGTGTGGTAATTTCCATTTTATTGTCGCCATTCGATAAATATTTCTTTGGAAATTTTACCTTTTTTTGGGGGCCGCAAGCGATAGTTTTAGTTGTATTGGCATCGGCTAAAATGAAAACTGAGCTTATTGCTGGGGCCTCACTAATAATGCTCATTTATTTATGTGTATTTTATTTCTTGGCAAAAAATTCGGAGCCGATGATTTGGTTATTTTATATCTTCTCTTGCCCTGGAATTTTAGTTGGCGCATTTGCGATTGGTTTTATTACACAAGATGAGACTGCTTCCTCGACTTTCCGACTTTTCGCTTATGGCTTTGGCTCTTCATTTATAGGGCTATTACTAAATGTCGCAGTGATTTATTTTGTGTCCTAATTACTTAGGCATTTTTGACCAGCGTGTAAAGTATTGTTGGTATGATACTACTTTAAAAATGGTTAAAGCATTATTGGCGTTAATGGTTTCACTTTGGCGATAGGAATAACGAATCTGGGCGCTGTTATGCGAGCATTGTGGGCGAGCATATAGAGCGCTCATATCCGATTGGTTATTTGTTCTTTCTGCGATACACGATATAGTGACTTTACAAGGAGGGTGGTGTAGAACTGAGGGGGAGCTTGTTAAAATGAGAGAGCTTTTTGCTTCGCTCAACTCCTGCATACTGCTCCTTTAGTAGATTGATAGCGCTTTATAAAGACGGAGAGAATTATGGCAATGTTTAGTATTTGCTGTCCACTTGATGATTGTCACTTTGAGCAAAAAGACTTACCTCCGATAAACAATCATCTCACCTCGTTAAGTTTAGTTCATCGACGTAAGAAAAAGCTTGAATATGTTGATTCTGACCTATTTCGAATCTTTAAAATTCCGAAAGAATTCGAAAAGCTAATGTACGCATATGTGTAATAAAATCAAATTATAAGGCACAAAGCAGCTGTCTCGATTTTTACACACAATAGCAAAAGTATCGGCCAATACTGATTGCCTTTCTTACCAAGTATCGATTGTTAGGAATAAGATGAAAAAAAGTCCATTAAATGAGTTAGGATGCTGGCGTGAGCTTTCTACTGGCGGCAAAGAACTGTGGCTTCAGAGCACATGCGATAGGTTCTTTCATGATGAATCCTTTATCATTGAGAGTATGGCGAATAGAGTCATTGAAATCGACGGTGAACTCATTAATGAGCCGCTTGATTTCTTCTGCCTGATTGGCGAGATGGTTAATGGAGCAGAAGGGTACTTTGGTCAGTGTTTCCAAAGTTTTGATGATTGCTTATTTGGAGGGTTTGGCATTGAATTTCCAAGTACCATCGTGTGGAAAAACTTCTTGGCAACTGAAAAGTTGTTACCTAATTTCTGCAATGACATCGTGGCAGCAATTCAATCAGTTCATGAACGTCAGTCATGATATGAAGGCACACAACAAGCGATACAGCTAGTAATTGAGGATAAGGACTAATAAGGCCTTTAAAATCAGGTTTATAGGGTTTGGCATCGCATTATTGTAGTAAACACTTTACTTTCCATTTTTACCTCCTCTTCAATGACAAATATTTAAATTAGAGTTGTCCAGTTTTGCTCGATATACAGCAGGTGTCAGATCGCCAAGACTGTCATGTGTGCGTCCTTCGTTACGACTCAACCGTCAATGCTGAACACTTCTTTCACTTGAGTGAGTTTTTTAACTTTTTAGATTGCATCACCACAAGCATCGCTAAGGTTTTTCAGCAAAGGGAGCCGCGGCAAATGTGACGACCCAGCTAGATAAAGCGTTACGACTGCTCACAGTTTCTCACATTAAAAGCATTTATAGTTTCACTGACTTTATTTGCTAAGGAAACAGCTCATCATGAAAAAGTATAATTTTTGGGTATTATTAGTCGTATTTATTTTCGTCTCTTTATTATCTGCTTGTAACAACAATCAGTCGCAAAATGATCTCCAATATACAACGCATACCTTCGATTCACTCAACCATCAACTCGTTGGCCGTCTTTATAAACCAAAACATCACACGGCATTTGATCCAATTGTCATTTTCGTTCACGGTGATGGTGCTATGGACAGCACAGCTAAGAGCTTTTACCTCCCGATAACCGAATCATTAGCCGCTAAAAATATTGCTACTTTTTCTTGGAACAAACCGGGGGTTGGCGAATCACAAGGCAATTGGTTATCGCAATCTATGAAAGAGAGAGCTACTGAAGTACAAGATGCGATTCAATATCTTCGTGTAGCGGGTTACCAACAAAGCCAGATTGGTTTACTTGGTTTTAGCCAAGCAAGTTGGGTATTTGCAAACTTGCACAATGAATCGCAACTCGATTTTATGGTGCTTGTTGGCGGTGCGGCTAATTGGTTGTCTCAGAGCCAATATAGTATGTGGATCCGTTTGGTGGATGAAGGAACAATTAGCGCTGACGACCTAGCTGCAATCGAGCGTATTAATCAGCTAACCGCCAAAGAGTATCAGCTAATAAAAGCTGGGTATGACCATTACCTCGCAGCCCCACTGCATCAGGACCCTTACATGCCTGAGCCGATAAAAGATGAAGCGCGATTTAACTTTGTTAGAAAAAACATTGATGCAGATGTCTTTGAAGGCTTTAGTAAACTTAATCTTCCCATGCTAGCCATATATGGCGACAGTGACGTGCATGTCGACATTGAACATAGCCAAATTGAATTTGCGCATGCTTTTGCAAGCTCAAGTCAACAGCATGCCAGTCTAGAGCAGGTGACGATCCGTAATGCCACACATGGCTTGCTGAGACCTGATTTACCACTAGATGCTCTATTTTCTATAAAAAAGAAGCATTTTTCTCCTAGTGCAATAGAAACCATGGTCGAATGGATTGATTTAAAGCGAGAAACCAGTGAAAAATAACTGTTGCCGCTAAAACTGAAATAACACTTGTGAATTGTCTAGGTTAGGTGCTAAACATACTCGCCCAAGGACTTTGGCAATTCTCTTGTGCCTCATGTTGTTTTCCACAAAAGAAGTATAAATAAGCCCTAACAAATTGATTAGTAGTAAATTTAACAGGAGGCGTTGTGCTACGTTTCTTCGAACTCAAAAATCGATTTACAAAGACTTGTCAATTATTAAGGCGTTCAAGTTAAGGTGAAAATCGCATTACTTCCCGGATTTGATGGCACTGGCTACTTTTTCAGATTTGCTGAAAAAGTTACCTTCGACTTTAAGTGTTGAGGTGATTTCCTATACGACTATTTCATCTCTATCATGCTACGAGCAAGCCCAATAAATCACAGCCCTATACCAGGAATAAGATATCTTTAACTCTTATTAGGTTGTTGAATTTAGAGGGTTGTTCTTGGAAGTGTTTTGCAGCGAATTCGGCAAAGCTATATTTTACGATACTTATAACTAGATATTGTGCAATTAATTAGATCATCGTAATCTCACTTCATGACAGGGGGAGCTGATTTGTAGCAAATGGCGTTTCGCTCTTTATCGAACTGTATAAACATAGTTGACAACGAATATAATAAACCAGTGGACGTTTTTTAAAAACTATAGCTTTATGAAATACTTTAAAAAAATGATTGAGCATTATATCCCTATCAATGATGATGAGTGGGCCGATGCGTGTGCAATATTTGACATAAAACATGTCAAAAAAGGAACTCAGGTACATCACGCTGGTGAAGTATTTAGTGAGATATGGTTTATTAAAAGTGGATTAGCGAGATCATATTTAAATGACATGAATGGCAAAGAACATACTTGGCAGCTCTATTTTCGTGGTAAAAGCAAACACGGTTTAAACCACTTTATGGACGATAGTGTCAGTTTTTATGAAAAAACAGGATCAATGCTCAATTTTGAGACTCTTGAAGATTCGGTTTTTTATGTTGCGCCTTTGGAAGCGCTTGATAAGTTTATATCACAAGATAAAAAATGGGGGCGTTTAGCAAGAATATGGATGCATAACACCTACTATTCGGCAACATATAAACGTGTTCTGTCTCTTATGTCAGAGACTGCTGCCCAAAGATATGATCGTTTACTTGATGAATACCCATTTATATTTAATCAAGTTAAGTCATATCACATCGCTTCTTATCTTGGTATCGCCCCCCAAACATTGAGTAAATTAAAAAATGAATCTAGGTGAATGAACTTTAGTATTTCGCTGTTTACCATGTGTTTTTTCTATGGAGGAGATGAACAGTGAATACCTTTCAAAAATTTAGATACCAACAGAGGCAAAATTGCCAGCCATACATTCGACACGTCTGGAATGCAAGTTGCGACAATGAGGCTAGTGTCATGTATAAGTATGGAGCGTCATGATGGAACTGACACAAATAGGTGCACAACTCATCTTTATTGGAACCGTCTTTTTTCTTGTCGGTTTAATGCAAGGAGCCCTGATACCGTCCGTGAAAAATTCCCGGATGGCTCTTTCTGGTCACTTAACTGCGGTCCAATGCGCAATGGCGCTGGTTATTTTTGGTGTTATCTGGTCTCTGGTTGAGTTGCCTCAATCTTTAGACATTTTTGTGGCTTATGGCTGCGCATTGGGCTTCATACTTATTTGGCTAGGGATAACTATTGCGTCTGTGGCTGGTGCGAGTAAAGCACTGCCAATCGCTGGCGCTGGGTTTTCAGCTACCGTAATAACCGAACTTACGGTTAAGATTATGGTACGTACAGGGTCTCTGCTATCACTTATTGCCTGCAGCTTGTTGGTTTTTGGATTAGTTCCAATACTTTGGTAGTCGTAATAGTTGCATAACGACGTCATCCAACCGACCTCTTTGGGTTTGGCACTTGATTGCGTCAGTCCAACCCCTAGAACACTCTGAAAATCATCGGCTGATGGCGGCGTTATACGTTCGAGGAATCGTATGATATTTAAAAAAATAGAAGAAATACATTGGAATAGGATTTTAGAAATTCAGGATGAGTCTTATCAAGAGGTTGGCACTGAAGAATTAGATGTACTCAAAAGTAAAAATGCGGTTGCTCCTGACACTTGCTTTGTATGCGTGTCAAAAAGCGGAGGGGTAGTCGGGTACTTATTAGCCCACCCATGGAATGGAGTTTACCCTCCAAAGCTGTTTGAACCATTACCAAACATCACACACTGTGAGTATTTATATCTTCATGATATGGCTATAAGCCCTCAATCAAAGGGGAGAGGAGTTGGTCGTGCAGCAGCCTTAAAACTATTTGAAATAGCAAAAAATAAAGGAATGAATAAAGTAGTGCTAGTTGCGGTACAGGGCTCGGAAAGCTTTTGGTCGACAATAGGGTTCCAAGAAGTTAAAGGTGTCAGTGTATGTTCAAGCTATGGCGAAAAAGCGCTTTTAATGGAAAAAGTTTTAGCTGTATAACATGAGGTGCAGCCGATTGCCACGAGTACCTCCATTATCAGAGGTTAAACGTTGCGTTAAGCGTACCAATCGGATTCATTGAAACTATAAATTTTATTGTGGTTACTATAAAAATGAATGTTTAGGAATATACTAGACCTTGTAGAGTGTCTAATTTCATTTGTTTGACTTGAGTGGATTAATTTACGCGGAAATACGCATTTGGAAGATAGATGGTTAAACATAATTAGCCCGTTGTTTTGTCTTTGCGGTGCGACTGGGCTGTCTTCTGGACACTTACCAAATTAAATTTTTAGACTTAACGAGTCAATTAAACATTGAACTTAAAATAGCTGGCTAATATACCTTCGTTGTTAATTTTGCTTGCTATTTTACGTCGTTTATTCAGGTTTTAGCTTTCAAAGAGGATGAAAATGGCTACAGATAGCGAAAATACGGTGCTTGATACTGAAATATCAAAGCTCTATCTAAAAGTATTAGAAGATCCCAAATTAGATCTGGAACACAAGAAAGTCCTATTGGATGAGATACGCAAGTTGAGGCCTGCATCAGAAAACAGGTGGAATTTTCGCTGGGTAATTTGGGCGTTGGCGCTTGTAGCAATAATATCACCAGTCGCTTCTGCTATAGCCTTAATTTTTAGCAAAGAGCCAAACATTTCGGAAGGTGTTTTGGCTCTATCTTCAACTGCTGTAGGCGCTCTTGCTGCTTATGTAACGTCAGGACTAAAAAAGTAGATTTTGAGTAAATAAAGAAAAGCTGACAAGCCACTATCAATAGGGTCAGAGTCGTTGATTTCAGCGCGGGAATATCAATAATTATGTCGTTTCAGTGATGTAATACAAATAATCGTCAATTCTCGATTTTTGCAGGCTGTTTTGGCGTTGAAAATACGGGGTGTAGTTGTTATTAAGTTACTAAAAGTAATAAACAAAGTTTGCTTGATATGGTGTATATCTCAATTGTAGTTAAAAGAGGTATCCGTGAATTCACGCTAAGATGTTGTTATGTACCATGGAGGACGAATGAGAGACGGAGCTTTCTACTTGGGGGTTG
The DNA here is from genome assembly GCF_018100925.1 of Pseudoalteromonas luteoviolacea. Taxonomy (GTDB): domain Bacteria; phylum Pseudomonadota; class Gammaproteobacteria; order Enterobacterales; family Alteromonadaceae; genus Pseudoalteromonas; species Pseudoalteromonas obscura. The sequence continues at coordinate 191,552 of NZ_JAGJEH010000001.1, forward strand.
GCTTTCTTTTTACACATGAATTAGATGCCATGAGAAACAATGAATGGCTGGTTTTACCAATTGTTAGTTGGTTACCCCCTGATATAGCCGAACTGACTTTTGTCCTAACTCATATACCGTTGTTTGCGATTTTAGTGGCTTTGATTGCAAGCCCAAACGACAACGTGAGATTTAAAACTAAGTTTTGGCTGTCTATGTTTCTCGTAGTGCATGGTATTCTGCATGTTGCATTTATGGGGCATGATAATTATGAATTTAACTCTTGGGTTTCTGACCTACTAATTTTCGGTGGTTCATTATGTGGAATAGTTTACATTTTTCTTAGTAAAAACAAACCTAGTACATAACAAGTCACTCAGGCAGAGCAAAGGTATTTGACTTTTGTTGATGCGCTTGGGGAACCTATCATAAAGGGTCTTCTAATCAGATTTTGTAAGCGCACGTATGGCAGGGGGTGACTAACTTCCATCATCACGTAGTACTTTCGCCGTCTAACTTCTTTGCCAAGAGTGATTGTCGATTACATAGTTCTTTCCTGATTGTATTTTTCTGGCGACTCAATTGAACATAATGGTGAGTTTCTTTCCAATGAAGAAGTTATATTGCTTTATGACAAACTCGCCGTGGGGTTGTTCAGGGCGAATGATCCAATATGGCACCAATCAACAGACGAGACACTGTATTCAAATCTTGTTTGACAGGTTACTACTAAACAAGAAAACAAAACCAGCTGGCTTGTGTTTCTTTTCAGCTCATTGTAGCAAAGTATATTTGCGCCCAGTAGTAAAGCGTTAGTTTCCTATTAGTGTATGTGAATTGGTTGAATTATTAACAATAAAGACTTCAGCTTTTTGGAAAGCTTATATTGGAGGCATATCTTTGGGAGCTTTGGAATATGGCTAATGTTTCATGTCGTGGTTTATTCTGTTTTTCATTATCACCAGTAGATTGTTGTACCAAAAAATAATAGCGGATGATAAAAGGGGGTTAGTTTTTAATACTCAAACTAGAAGAATATCCAAGCGAAATACCCAAGAGGCATATCCAACAAATCTCTGAGGGTGATTCATTTTATGGATCAAGATATATTAAGGTTTCCTTTCGAAATGGTATTACAGTCAATAACAATACGCCTATTCAGTTTTTGCGGTAAAACCTCTCGAAGAGTCGTTAACTTGACTGTGTATATTTTTTCGTAAAACCCTAATAAAATTGCAAATAAGCTGAATTAAGTAAGGTTAAATAGAAGAAAGTTGCTAATAGAAGCAGCCAACAAGCCGCTAAATTAAGGTTCACAAAAGCGGTCATACCATTTGCTGAGTAAATCGCCCGCCTGCATTTGGTTTACATTAGTAGCGGGCACTAGAGCTAAGGAAAGAGCTATGAATAAAACCAATATATTGATACCACTGACACTTTTTTTGACTGCGTGTACATCAGCACCTGACATTGAAGAAGTTCAAGCGAATTATCTAGACCTGTCATCAAAAGAGCAAGTTAAACTTGTTGAAGAATACTGGACTATTCTTAAAAGAGTTGAACCAAGGTATCCGATTTCAGCAGCTAAAAATAATATATCTGGCTGTGTTGATTTGATTGTTGGCATTGGCCAAAACGGAAAAGTCAAAGGTTATAAAGTCCGCTCTTCATATCCTAAAGGCGTATTTGATGATCATGCAGCGGCGGCCCTATTCAAGTGGAAATGGAAAGCTACTGAAAAAAATAAGGATAGTGCACCTGTTTTAACCTCCGTTCGTTTGGACTTTACTACAAGCAGAAACCCAACTGATATTGAATATCTTAAAAACTGTCCAATCAGTGAAATTTAGCGCTTACAAAGTCGTAAACGTGGACAAAAAGTTCGTGCTTTTTGTGCCGTTTACGGCAAGCGTCGGTTTACAAGGAGAAATATATGAGTATGGATGTAGCCGTTTGAGTTACTTGCCTCGCAACTTTACCCGCAGACCTTCCGCACCCAGATGACTGGAATATTGAAACGTGGGATGATTTCACGTCGTACGTATATTCAAGCCCTAAAATGGACTGGCAGATTGTACTCGAAAAGCTTGATGATATTGAAAAGCCTACGGCTCAAGCGTTAAAGTTGATCCCAGGTTTAATGCATGGTTATGTTCTTTCTTTAGAGCCGATTGGTGCCGATGAATTAGGGTTCAAAATACTGGAAGAAGCAATTCAATCTTTGGCAAATAAATGTAATGGTGCTGTCGTTGAGTGGCCTTCAGGTACTAGTAAGATTGACCCAAAGTTGTAAACTAACAAGCAATTAAATTGGGATGAAAACTCGCAGGCTTTTTCGTTTTGCTCAGTATCAAAGGGGTCAGAGTCGTTGATATCACGGCGGGAATACCAATGTTTAGATAATCAAGGTGCCGCATAGAAAATAACCGTCAGCGGTTTTATTTTCACCTATTTATACGTCTGGGTTGGCCGTTTGAAAGCGTTAAAACCCATTGTTTCAGTTTGGCGAAGCCATAATGTATATTGGATACATCAAATGAATGTTTACAAACGATCGAGCCCATGTGATTATTAGGACTTGTAATTTATTCTGTTCTTTTGGTATTTATTCAGGTTATTTTCCCCAGCATATACGGCTAGAAAATTGATTGGCTACAGGAGTTTTTTCATGGAAGAAAGTAACGCTTTTTTTATCATTTACTCTGTTTTTCACGGAGCTGCGGGTGTAATAGGTGTAGCAAGTATTGTAATTGCCTTCGTAGCAGCATACAAGTTTAGCAAGGTTAAGCAATTACCATGGGGAAATGTATTGCTTTACTCCTTATTAGTTTCCGTTGGGCTTTCAGTTGCGGAGTGGGTAATTATCGACTTCTTTTTGGAACCTTCAACTGAAAGGGTTGTATTAGCGGAGAGTATATTTCTTTTTATATTGACCATCCCTTATTTGGTGGGCTGTATTGCCATTTATAAAATTGCTGGCCATATTAATCAAATTGAATAATAAAGCTCCTAGTAGCTTCCTTTAGAGTGCGTTGTGGACACGCGAAAAGGCCATTTATATTTACATTCAAGTGAACAAAATGGTTGAACTATAGTGAAATTTTTTATTCTATCACTAGCTCTGTATTTGATAGTGTCGAGTGCCCAAGAAAAGCAAAGCACAGGCATTAAAATGTTGGTAGCGCTTGTTTTGAAGAGCCAGCATGGCCTAATAAAAGTATCAACCGACATTTGTGCATGTTTGAGTTAAATACCGTAAATCCTTTCTATCCAGAAAATAGGCGCATGGAGGTTATTAAGAACTTTGCTAAGTCACAACACCCGAAGTGTGAAGTATCTGATGGTATTGAAATGATGGACCCAAAGGCGGACATTGATCATGCGATGTTTTTGATTTTCTTTCGTATAAGTTGTGTTTAGCACAGCCCTGTTCAAGCAAGAAAAACGAGTTGACTATTATCACGTTTCACTATTGAGCTAACACATTTATTGCCTTCTATTAGCGTATTATTTTTCACTTCGACTTGATGATTATATTGCTGCTTTAATTTCCTGCTTTTCCAAACGAATGTTGTGTGGAGGTCAGGAAGAACAGCTGCATGTGGTTGCTTTAAAAGTGATTTCACTAAAGCAAAATTATAAGCCCCTTTATAAAGGAAAGGGGCTTTTACGGAGTCCATCCCCTAAACAATAATCCCAGGGATCTCCTTGCCAAACCCAAGGTCAACGCCACAGGCTTTAGCTGCCGTATGCAGCACATCATGCTGGTTGTAACCTGAGCCCATATTACTGACTACACCTCGGTTTATGCGAGCACCGCCACCGGCAATGAGGTATGAACATGGGTTTGCAGAGTGTTTATCTGCGTGTCCCATATCCGATGTTTCTAGCACTACGGTACTATCCAGTATGCCTGCCGCTTTTAGCTTTTGGATCAAGTACGCACTTAAGCTGCCTAGATGGCTGCGCATTTCGGTGTAATAGGGGTAGTTAGGTTGGCCGTTGCTCCCGCCATGTATTGCATTGTGATAGTGGCCTTGGAAGTTCAACTCAGGGATACGGAATTCCGCTTGGTGGTTACCAAACGCCAGAGATATAGAACTGGTCAAATTGCATTGCAAAGCTGCCACGGCAATATCTGCCTGTAAGCGTGCTTGTTGACTGAATGTATCAAAGGTCAAAGGGAATTCAGTATTATCTGGAGCAATACCACAAGACACACCGCCATATAGGTCATCTAAGCGGCGCTGGGTATCGGAAATTGCATCGAGATGATCATTCATCCTTTGAACTTCATAACCTGCGAGCCTGTTTTTAATCGCATTGGCAGCCGACATGTGCGCATTCATAATAGGCGTTTTACTATTGCTGCCTTGTGAACTGCCGAACACCATTTTAAAGACGGTGAAAGGGTTCTCTTGGAATGGCAAATGATTACGGTTGTCTTTAGTTAACTGTCCTTGACCATTGCTGTGAACGCCTAAGTTAAGATAACGAAATGGTAGGTTTGGACCTAACGCATTGCCCATTGTGACGTCATAACTATCACTCCCCCAATTTTGAGCAAGCAGGATTGGCATTCGGCCATGACCTGCGTTGGAGTGTGACATATTGACCATAAAGTTACATTCGGTTTTGACCGGCTCATAGCCGGCAGACATCACGCCCAGTTGCATGCTATCGCCGCTTCCCGTAGGGTTCCAAAGTGATGATATCGATCCACCAGGTATATAAATCGAAACCGTCTTATTTGGTAGTCCAGCACTTTGTGCATCTGCATCTCTTGCATATAGCAAACCTGATACCAATGGAGAAGTGCGGATCAGGGCGGTAGAAATCCCTGATGCCATAAACACTTTTAATAGTCTACGGCGCGACATCATCATGTTATTTAAATGTTCATCTTTCATTTTATTAACCTTCTGTATTGTGGCCTACACTATTCATTTCTTGACCAAGCCTTGCGATAACGCACAGACTTTAATGAGCCAAATTTCTCTAACATGGCTCTTGGGCTGTTTTGCATCATGGCGTCTTTGAGTGTATCTATTTCGCACATGTAGCCTATTTGTTCTGTTTCAGATAGGCGCCTATCTTCTTCGCTGGTTGGGTCGACTGAATCGTGACCAACTCCCATAACGTAGCGGAACATTTGCTGTGGTAGGCAGCTTTGAGCGGAAGATAGATCAGCGATCACTGCACCTAATTGCTTTGTGCCATTAAATGGAATTGACTCACTGACTTCTGCGTATTTCTCAGGCGCGAAAAGGGTGCCAGACGCATCTATCGTATTACCATTATTATCTGCACTTCTCACTTTGCCCACAGCGTCAAAGTCTTCCATTCCGAATCCCATCGGGTTGATATACTTTTCGTGACAAGCTGAGCAAGGTTGGCCTTCTGTTAAGCTGTGATACTTAAGTTTGTTCGTGGTTGCAGGGTCTTGCAGCATATCGGACAGTTCAGCCAGCCTTTGCTCTCGGGCTTCAAAAGTCCCCGCTGGTGGATCGGGTTGATCCTGACACAGCATACGGCGGCGTACGCGCACTGAGCGCAATATCGGGTGTGACTCGGCAACTTCAGCCCAGCGGGACATAAATGCACCATTGGCTAATATGCCACCACGCTCTGTGGTATCTACCTTTTGCAACTCGTCACCAGTGACACCCGCTATATTGTAGTGCTCTGCCAATAACTGATTTACAAACGTGTAGTTAGCGGTATAAAGGGAGCTGAAACTTTCATCAGGCTGGGTCATGATGTATGAAAAGGTTTCACTCATCTCGGCCTTCATTGCCGGCACCAGTGCAGCAAAACCCGGGTAGAAGTTTTGATCTTTGGTTGCGACTTCTAAATTACCTGTGCCTAACCAGCTACCAACAAAGTCCCCAAGTACAGATTTGGAGCTATCAGCAAGACGGTTAGCGTGGGCAATAATATTGGCTTCATCACGCAACTCATCACGTTCAGCTGCCTGCCAAAGTTGTTGATCTGGCGTTGAACCAGTGAATGTATAAGATAAGAAGGTCGCCATTTCCCATGAAGTAAGCTCGAAAGCATCCGCATCTAGCTCTGAGTTATCGGGGTTTGGCTCACCTAGTTCGTGTCGATAGATGAATTGTGGTGAGGAGAGTAGTCCTTCCAAAGCGAGCTTCATGCCAGCTTCAACATCTCCGCTGTGGAAAAATCCAGTGGCTATCATTTTGTAATTTTGTGACTCATCTTGCGTTAATGGACGGCGGAAGATTTGAGGTGCAAGCTCGTCAACCAGACTGTTGGCACAGTCTTCATTAATTGCTGAACAGCTTAATGCGGGTGAGAAATTATTCTCAGCCACCCATTCTGATAGCTCTTCAGCCACTAATAAGTAATTACTGTAGTTGGATGGTTGCACACTGGCATGGGTATTGTTGATGAAAAAGCCGACTTGAGAATCTGGGGATAAACCATCAGACACAGTAAAGTCTACACCTAGCAAGTCCTCGACCGTATTTTGGTACTCAGTTTGCGTTAGTATCTTCAGCTGTCTTGCCCCATATGCCACAGGTGCAACGCCTACATCACAAGTCAAAGGTGCTGGCCAAAGTGTTTGTAGATACGCAGCGATATCTGCTGCACATTGCTCATCACACGCACTAGGTGTGCCATAAGGCATAGTGGTGACAATGGTATCAATCATGGTTTGTATATCTCGCTCAGTATCAAGGGCTGGGAATGAGCCCAAGCCACCAGCTTCTGAGCCGTGACAACCTGCACACCCTGATTGATATAGTTGCATGCCTCGGGCAACGGGATCGGTTTGGGTGACAACCACACGCTCGATATTACTTGGCTCTGAAGGTACTGAGTTGTTGAGTGCAATGACTTTGTAATCAAACTCGCCAGACTCAGGTAAACCGGATTCGAAAAAGTTTGAGTTAGATGCCAGCTCGGCAGCGGTTTGCCAGCGGCCATCAAGACTTTTAAAACGAACCAGATAATCGGTCTCGTTATTGCTGTTGTCGCGCCAATTCAATTGCGCTTTGCCATCGATTGATAGCACACTTGCATTGAGCTCTGTGGGAGCCGCTGGCTTTTCTGCCATTGCAACAGGTTGAAAGCTATCTTGCTCGGCAGACAAATAAGTGAGGTTGAAGTAGACAGGTACAGATTCACCAATGCTGGAGAGGTTAGCGACAACACGTAAAGCTTCTATACCGTAATCCATTTCAAAACTTTTACTGTCGATAATCATGGGTGAAAGCGTGCTGATATTGACCTTGCCAGTAGCAAGTTTGACAACCAACACATCAAGACTTATCTGTTGATTAACCCCATGTAAGCTCATTTCACCAGTCACATTTTGAATAACTGGCTGGCCAATTTCTAAATTACTTAACAATGCATTGTCTATTTGAGCACTGAAGTAAGCGACGGGCAGTAAATCTGTCTCAAAGAGTAAGTCTAAAATTCGACTGTTTCTGATATCCACACCAGTCGAAATGGTACTTAGATCAACGGCCAGCTTTACTTTACCATCGGCGTCGATACTGCCAGACAGCGCTGGAGAGTCATCATTTTGCGTAACGAATTGATTGAGCTCTGCAACGTGATCTTTTTTAATTGATACATAGCTCAGTAAAGAGGCTGTGCCATCGAGTTGCCATAAACCCGTTTCTGTCACATCATCGGGTGGTGTTGGAGGTTCTGAGTTTGTGCAAATATCGCCACTTAAAGTCAGGGTCACAATATCGGTTAAACCATTTTTATTGGCGACAAAACCCAAGCCAAATGACTGATTGGCATGTACCGTATGGCCTTGCGACGTAATGGTACAACCTGTGTTATTGCAGTCGAAATTACCATTCCAGCTATTTTGCAGCGACACACCTTGATTCCACGTGAGCTCGAGAGACCAATCATTAACGTTTTGATCTGACTGATTTTCAATGACGATCTCAGTTTTAAAGCCATTGTTCCAATTGTCTGGAATAGTGAAAGAGCATTGTGCTGCGTGAACAAAAGAGGCACTGGTGAGTAGACTGACACAAGCAGCGAACTTAGCAATTTTAGGCGTGCTAAGCCAAGCATCAGTCAGGGTAAAAAAGTGTGTTAAATTATTGCGTTTCATCTTCTTTCCCTCCTATTGCTGTGCTTCAAAAATGAGATTAAAGCTCACGGGCACTGCATAACTGATCACAGACAAACTCGCCAGTGTTTTAAGCGTTTCAATGCCTGGCTCCAAGCCAAAGTTTGTTGCGTCTAATACGATTGGTGTTAGGCTTTGCACCAAAATTTTATTATTCGCAAGACGTCGGGTTACAACTTCGGCGTTTACTTCTTTTATAACGCCTGTGAGGTTGAGTGTGGCTGAGATGGATTGCTTTTCAGTGCTACCAATGGGGAGTGCAACTAACGCTGCATAGTCAATGGAGAGCAGGGCTTCGGCGGTTGGGAATGACTCGGTATCGAATAAAAATTCTTTCATTCTGCCATCACGGGTATCGTTATTGGTATCAACACTGGTCAAATCAATAGATAACCTTGCTATCCCCTCAGGTGTAATACTGCCGCTGATATTGTGAAACGTGTGTGACTCAACGAGGTGCTGTTTTTTAGTCGAGACAAAATAAAGCTGGGAGCTTTGAGGGCTTAATACAAATGGCCCGCTTACAGGTGGAGCCTCAGGCTTTGATACTTGAATACTAATAGGGTCACTCACCGTGCTTATTACCCCGTCGTTGACCATCAGCGTGACAGAAAATACACCTTCTTCTTCAAAAATATAAGTAGGGTTTGGCTCGCTTGAAGTATGTCCGTTGCCAAAGTCCCAGCTATAAGTAAGGGTGTCACCGTCTAAGTCTGAGGATTCACTGCTATCAAAGGCCACCGATAATGGGTATTCACCTGATGTGGTAGAGGCTGAAGCAACTGCTAATGGTGCGTGATTAATATCACCGTCTAATGAGCATAAACCGCCAAGAGAAGGAATTGCTGGAGTGTCATTTTCTTGTGCTTTTTGGGCATTGAAGCCAAAATTTAAACTCTGACCAGGGTTTATTGTGCCATTGTAATTTTCATTAATGATTTCATAAGGGTTATTTCCACTGTGGCGACCATGCCAAACCCCTGTCAACTTGGTGTTATCTGAAAAAGCCATGAGTACTTTCCAGTTTGAAATGGCAACCGCTTCAGTATTGGTGATAGTGACTTTGCCACGAAAGCCTGAGATCCACTCTTGTTCAACTTCAAAAGTACATTGCGCCGACTCTGGCTGAGGGTCACTAATCGTGACCTGTATTGGGGCAGCAGGGTAGTCATTTGTACCATCATTGATGGTTAAGGAAACTGAATAAGATCCTGCTTGCTCAAAGATATGCTGCGGGTTAATGTCATTTGAGTCGTGCCCATCACCAAAATCCCAGCGATAACTCACATTATCTGACGGTAAATTTGTCGCTTCGCTGGTAAAGTTGATTGTTGCGGGGGCTGTGCCTTGATTTTCAGACGCTGACACTACAACCTTAACGTCATCATTTTGTGAGCTTCCCTCACAAATACCAAATAACCTTGGTGTAGTAGCGTCCTGTCCATCACTTTTTTTGACGTTAAAGCCAAACGACTTGGACGAGCTTGGATTGATAGTATTATTCCAGCTCAGGTTTTTGAATTGATATGGGCTGTTACCACTCAGTTGAGCTCGCCAAGCATTATTGATTGACTCACCGTGATTAAATTCCAACCCTACTTCCCAGCCATTGATGGCGGAGTCAGTATTGTTATATACGGTAATTTCGGCGGTATAGCCACTTTGCCACTCATTTTTAACCTTGAACTCGCATTGCGCAGCCAAGCCGTGTGTGGGATGTCCCAAAACCATTAAGCAGAGACCGATTTTTAAAAATCGGCGATGCTTGCTATTGTATCTATGTTGTCTCATGAAAATTCCCCGAAACATTGCCATTTGACATGTTATTCCTTGCTGCTCATCGCTGAATAAGCGAACGACCAGATCTCACAGGCGTCAATAGCTAGCGCAATAATCAGGTATAGTGAAAAACCATGGACTGGGGGTATGACATGATATGTCATAGGCGTGAATACCGATCGGCTACGCAACGCGCATACGAGCCAAAAGTATGCACATTGTCAGCAATATAAGCGTTGGCATTCAGCAACCCCGCTATCTTAGTTTTCACCTTAGACCGGAAGCTTTGCGTCCCTTTCTTTCAAAAGGTTTGCTATTTTAAGCCTGTTAAAGCAAGTTAGCTTAAAAGCACAATAACCGCAAAGCCCCAACAGCAACTTTCACAGTATTTGCACATTTCACCTCATAATGCTCTATAAAGCCATACAAAATGCTCAGACTTTCCTTGAGAAATTTATATAAATTAACGACTTGCTTTTAAGTGGCAATATGGTGGCAGAATTTTAAATAAGGGCACTATTTTTGCTGGTATACAAATAGTGTCGGTGAATTCAGTAGCGGCAAAAGTGAATTAGAACCTTCCATAAAAAGGAGTAAAGCTGTTAATTAGCCATAATCAGCTTTGTGCATATCTCTTTATAGATATTACCTGACACATCTTCAAAATTTAGCCAATGTAGACCGCGAAAGATGGGTTTCAGGGAGGTTTATTGCAGCAGAATTTACATGGGTGAAGTTAACGTAAAATCATACGTTGATTAATGCCTTTGCTTAAAATTGAACGAATGCTAGTGAAGTGTCGATATATGTCGTGATATGATTTTTATATCGTTCCAAGTGTATGAGAAGTTAAATGAAAAAAATAATATTTGATACGGATCCTGGAATTGACGACGCGATGGCGCTACTGCTAGCACATGCTTGTCAAGATATTGAAGTGGTCGGTATTACGACCACTTTTGGCAATGCAAGTATAGAAAACACTACGCGTAATGCGCTTTATTTAAAGCAAAAATTTGGTATGCATGCTGAGGTCGCTAAGGGAGTAAATACACCACTCGATCAAGTGAAAACAGAGCCTGCAACCCTTGTTCATGGTGATAATGGCTTAGGCAATATTGAATTACCTGATCAAATCAATACACCTCTATCTCCACTCATTGCACATGATTACATTGTTGAAACACTAAAAAAGCAACCGGGAGAAATTACGTTAGTTGCGGTAGGTAGACTTACAAATTTAGCGCTGGCAATTGAAAAAGCTCCTGAAATCGGCAAGTTAGTAAAAGAAGTCATCATTATGGGTGGGGCTTTTGGACATAACGGTCATACGGGTAATCTGACACCGTTTGCCGAAGCGAATGTGTACGGAGATCCGCTTGCCGCAGATATTGTTATCAATGCAGATTGGCCTGTCACCATTGTTGGGTTAGATGTTACGCAGCAAACCCAGATGTCAAATGCGTATTTAGAGAAAGTAAGGACGCACAGCGAAAAGTACGGTCAGTTTATTTATGACATTACACGTTTTTATGCAAAGTTTTACAATGATGACCTTGGTTTAGATGGATTTTATGTACATGACTCTTCAGCAATCATGTATTTGGTCTCACCTGAAATTTTTACAACAAAGCAAGGGCACATACGAGTCATAACCGAAGGGCCAGCAAAAGGACATACTTTATTTAAAGGTTCAAATAGAGTTTTTCCAATTGATGAATGGGCTACAGCACCAAAACAAACCATAGCAATCAATGTGGAGCCCCAAACATTTAATCAGCGTTACTTCGATATCATTTGTGGCAATTAAACTAGTTAGTCAGGCTGAGGAAATGTTGGTTTTGGGTGGTTCATTGAGTTTACAAAACTTGATAGAACATAAAATGCTCTAACTTAGCGTGCTAAACGCAAGGTAGATACTATTTAGCAGTGTGAGTCATAACAAGAAGGCCTTTGTATCGGTCTTCTTGTTACTGAGTTAGCCTAGCGGGTGATGTTTATCGTGAATCCGCCAGACGGGAAACTGGGATGTCCTTTGTTCCCATTAACGATAGCTATTTCGACGCGGTCAGCATAAATTCCGCGAATATCTAGGAGGCACAAACGCGTCAATTTCCTCACCTAGGATACACCTTTAAATTTACATAATAGCCCCAGTGAAACTCCGGGGCTTTTTAAATTTAGTTGTAACGCGCTTTGAGATTTGTTTAATTAAAATCTGCAAAAGCTATTTACTGATCACATAGGACTTGGGCGGCTCTGCTCCTAATAAATGACGCACAAAATAATCCCAACGCTGCCTAACAAAATATGGGTTTTTATCAAGTACGTGCCCCATATTAGGGTAAATCATCAAGTCAAAGTCCTTGTTGGCTTTCATTAGAGCGTCAGCCAGTTGTAAAGTTGCTGCTGGATGCACATTGGTGTCCAACTCGCCATGAGCAATAAGTAATTTACCTTGTAAATGTTTAGCCCAGTTTAAGTTTGATTGTGCTTCCCACTCCGGTGTTTCTGGGTAGCCCATCCACATTTCATTCCAACCAGCCTTGTCCACTCTAAAGTCATGATTACCTGATGCTGATACGCCCACTTTGAAAAAGTCTGGATACTTAAACATCGCATGCGCTGTATCGTAACCACCGGCACTAAAGCCAAAAATGCCTACTCTGTTAAGATCCAGAAAGTCAAAGCGTTTGCCAAGCTGTTTAATTGCAGTAACGTGATCATCACTGCCACCACTTAAATTTTTAAAAGAGTATTCATGGAACTCACGGCCGCGCTTGTTAGTGCCTCGGCCATCCATTTTTATGACTACAAACCCAAGTTCAGCGAGTGCATTCGCTTGGCTGCGATAGGTTACAAATGATTTAGGCGTAAAAAAGTTGTGTGGTCCGGTATATATGTCATCAATTACCGGGTACTTTTTATTGGGGTCAAAGTTCGAGGGTAAATACATCAAGCCATATAAAGGCGTTTTACCATCACCTGCAAGGACTGAAAATGGCTTAGGTGGTTGCCATCCCAACGCGAATAGCGCGCTAGTATCGGCTTTTTGTAATGTTCGAATAACTTTACCATTTTGGGTGCTACGTAATATTGAAATAGGGGCTTGTGTGGTGGTCGAATAGGTATCTATAAAGTACTTAAAGTCAGGCGATATTCGAGTGTCATGCTCGGCAACTTCAGGAGTCAGTAATGTTAAGTTGCGACCATCTAGATCCACCCTGTAAAGATGACGAAGGTAAGGATCTCTATCTGTTTCTCTGCCAGACGCCTCAAAGTAGACTTGCTGCTTTTTGGTATCTACACCACGTATAACGCGAACCGTCATATTCCCTTTGGTAATCGCATTTTTCAGCTTGCCATCAACAGAGTTGTACAGATATAAATGTTGATAGCCATCTCTTTGTGAGCTCCAAATAAAAGCGTTTAGCTCTGGTAGTGCCCAATATTGCTGTACCCAAGGATCGACGTATTTATCATCGCGCTCTTCAACCAGCACACGCACTTTGGCTGTTTTAGGGTTAACTTCACGCATGAAGTACTGACGGTTTCCTCTAAATCGGTTGTGGTAGACAAACTTACCGTCTTCTTGCCACCACCCCCATAGGGCTGCACCATAGTAGGTTTGCATGACAGGGGGAGCCTTTAAGCGTGTAACCGTTTTGTCTTCAGCATTGATCAGCATCAAGTGCGCGGAGGGTAGCTGCTCTTCGGCCGCTGATGGGTAATAGAACTCAGTGGTTTCTGGCCGTTTTCCTCGTTGGTGAGATGCCCGAACGAGTGCATATTTACCTGTGTTACGGCGGTCAAGCTGATAGGTCATTACATATTGACTATCTTCGGACCAATTGGCATAAACTTGTTTAGGTTGATATGGCTTATCATCGCGAAGGTCATTTGCAGGGTTTGGGTGCATAAGCCCATAGGGAAAGCCTTCGGTTCCATCAGTCGTCAGCTGTGTTTTTGAGCCAGTTTTTAGACTCGTCAACACTAGGTTATATTGTTCAACGGTCAGTTTCCATTGGCCATCGGGGGATGTTCCTGGCTCTTTCGCTAAGCTGGCATTTTTATTTGGTGAGCAGATATATAGTTTGATATCACACTGAAATTTTTTGTCGTGGATAGTAAAGCTAATTAATGGCAGTTCTACGTTCAAAGATTCCAAAGAGAGTGGGTCTTTCTCTGCATTTTCAACCCCGGAGTGAAGCAAAGCACTTGCTAGTTTTTTATGATCAAATAACGGTTTTTGTAGGTTATTTAGCGGGTCGACATAGATATATTTGTATCCTTGGTGATTTTTCTGTTTAAACCAAAAAGCATTCCCCTCACCAATCCAGTTGGGGGCTAGCTTAGTATTCTTTACCAATGGTATTAAATTTTGCGGTAAAAACTGTTCCGCTCTTTGATAATCAGAGTCTCGTATACTTAACTTTTCTATCGGCTCTATATTAGTAGAGTTCAAGTTGCTTTGACATGCAGCTAAAAGGCTGACAGCTGCCATTAAAGCTACACTTTTGCTTTGTGACATTGACCATACTCCTTACTTTTTATATCAATTTATCTGCACTCCAAATGTTCAGTATTTATTATATCTAAAAGACTCAACGTAGCCTTTGGCAGTAAGAACATTGACGTTTGTGGTACAAGCTAACTATATCGCAACACACAATTGTATACAATATCCAATTGTGTAAGTCTGGAAAGGTAAGAGAGCTTGTATGCATGACATTGAGTAGGGCGCGTAAAATAGCACCTCTTCAAATTTAGGTTTGTCTACGACGACGTTACCCTATTTATCCTTAAACAAAATCTAGGAATTCATCCAAAATAGATAGGAGCGGTCAGTTTTGGTACTATGGCGTCTTTTTTCAGATCTAGCCTTACAGGCTCTAACAATGTTGATTGAGATATTTAGAAATCACCTCTCGTTGTTTACAGGAGGTTAGGGTGTTGATAACACAAAGTTTAGCTAGTAAGTTGCTAAAATTAATTAATAAATCAGCTTAATTTTTTACTACAGAGTATTTAAGATGGGCAAAAATATCAGGTTTTGTGCGTGTTTTTGTAAGTTTTTCCTACTATTTTGAGCTTTTTAGTGTGGTTATATACGAGTTCTTATGAAGAAATTATTTATTGCTTTTTCAATGTTATTTTCAATTTCAATTAGTGCAAATGAAATTGTAGAGGAAATCCTTCAATTAGAGGGCGGGGAAGCTGAGTATAACAAAGTCATTGAGCAAAATTCATTTATGATGAGAAGCTTCGATTTTGGAACATGTGATGCAGATGGAAATTATCAGCTTCAAGATCTAGAAACTGAGTTTAAAAATAAACAAGAAAAATTAAAAGAGAAGTACCTGTCTTGGGATGTTTATAAGGCTAACATTATTAACGCATATGAAAATACATACACAGAACAAGAGTTATTGGGGTTAAGGGACTTTCTAAGAAGCCCAATCGGAAAGAGTATTTTAGAAAAAAGACATCAATTATTTCTACTGTCAGGTCAATCGAATCAACGTAATGTTGAAAAGTATATAAATGAAAACAAAAAGCTTTGGGACGAGTTTGGTAAAAGGCTAGACCAGTTGATTGAATAAATCACACAACAAAGCCGTAAACTTGTCCAAATTCCAGCTTGATATGCCTGTTCACTTGTTGTTTCTTTTTATAACTAGGGAAAATGTATTTCGCGAAGTTAATCAAAACTGATGCAAAATGCTGCATGTTTTTGACAATGAGGTTTTACAGTAATACTTTAAGGGATTACATCAATAGCATCTCGGTCCAGGCCGTTACATAACACGCTGTTGGAGATGAAAAAAGCATAGTTGGCTGCGACTATAGGCAACTATTTTCACCCGCTTACGGCGATCTTATATGTCATAAAGAGGTTGATCCAATTGACGATTGAAAAAAAAGAAATACCTGCGGAACTTAAAGGCTGGAATTGGGGAGCGTTTTTCTTGAACGTAATTTGGGGAATTCGCTTTAAAACATACCGTGCTTTATGGGTTTTCGTGCCATTTGTTAACTTGGTTATGCCTTTTGTGTTGGGACTAAAAGGTAATGAGTGGGCTTGGCAAAACAATCATTGGAACAGCGTCGAGGAATTTAAAAAGTCACAAAGAAGATGGTCTGTTGCATCCATATTGATAGTCGGAGTCAGCTTTGTGTTTCTAAGCCTTGTGCAACTTAATGTGTTCTCTTCTTTTAAAGAATCAGAAGCAACCAAATTAGCACTGAATACGGCGGAACAAGCCCAAAGCTTTCAGAAAAACATAGGTATGCCATACGAAATAAGTTTTATAAAAGGTACTAAACATGAAGTCCAGACAGTAGATTCTGTGCCTGAGCATGAGCTACCTCCAAATACTGTACATATGCTATACGACATAGAAGGGCAGAGAGGTTCTGGTGTGATTGAGTTTAAAGCGTCTCAAAAGGCTGGTAATTCGTGGCGCCTGACTTGTATAAAGCTAACATATGCACCGGATCAAACTGTGGATATTTTGGTTCCGTGCAAGAGTGACTAAAAATAAGTCGCTATGGCAGTTTTGGTGAGAAGCTTAGAATGTTTGATAAGAAAAGAGCTGCCAAGCAGCTTAACGCATCGTTGTTATATGTAGAAGGTTACTGTTGAAAATACTTTATGTCGAAAATCACAAGGCTTTTATATCTGCGGTAAAAAGAGAATTTTTATCTGACCATGATGTTGAAGTAGCGCCTGATATCAATTCAGCCAAAGCTATGTTTAATGATTCCTATCACTTGGTGTTGTGTGACTATGATTTAGATGATGGGAAAGGCACTGAAGTGGTTTCGTATATCAGAGAGTTAAGTGCAACTGTTCCTATCATCGCGGCCTCGTCACATGAAAGAGGAAATAGCCTCTTGATTCAAGCCGGAGCCAATATTATTTGCGGTAAAATGGACTTTCGGTCCTTGCCTAACTGCATAGATAGAATTATCAATGAAATATAACAAACGAATTTAGCAATGGGAGCTAGACAGTAGGTCTGTGCTTCTATATTGCTAGGTTTAATCTAGTTTTTTGTGCCTCTTATTTGAGGCGTTATACGTACAAGGTGAATATGCCCAAGTATAGATGGCTTTGCTTATATTGCGAACATGATAACTCTGAAAGAACAGAGTTTTGCGCACACTGCGGTACAAGCGCGACAGCAACTGCATATGAAATTGAAGCGAGAGAATTTTTAGCTAAAAAAATTCTAAGTGACGAGGAAGGCTGCTCGAAATGCAGTAATACAGCTCATTCGATTGAATTTAGTGAAGACCCGTGGGAGTATTTCGATTCAAGACAAAGCCCCCTTCTCAGAGCCATGTATATCTCGATAAAGTGTAAAAAATGTCAGCATACGCAAAAAGTAGAATATGCAGTACCTACACTGCGAAAGCTATATCGAAGGCTTTTTAATCAAGATATTAAAAGCCAGTGGTGGCTAAAACGTTAGAGTTTATTGCAAAGTCATTGATGGCGAATACATTATATTTGGCTTATGGTCGTTCCTCGCTTATTATGGGTAAACTATAAACTCCCATTTAACAACGTTAGATTACTAAGGATAGGCTTTGCGTTTAATAACTTTAATACAAGTTTTATTATTTATTTTCCCATCACTTGTGTATAGTAAATCCACGATAGAGTCATCTTTAACAATTGATCTTTATTCTAAAAAAAGCGTTGTAGATGGTAGTTTTATTGTTAGTGAAATGGTTCGTAACGGATACTTTCATATTGAACCAACTCAGAGGGTAGATTATACAAGTTACTATTTTCCAATTAGGAATATAAAAGTCCTTGGTTATGACTTAGTCTATTTCAATTATGAGCATATGGAAAAGTATGTAGGTTGCTGTGTTAATCGTGGAACCTCAGTTGTACTGTATATCAAGTCTGGACAGTCTCAGCAAAAATTAGAACAGTTTGCAAAAACGAATCTATGCGAAATAAAATCGGCGGAATGGATATATACGCCCAAGTCAATAAAAGAACTTTTGATTCAAAAAGAAGTAAACCTGTCTAATCTTGTGGAGCTATCATGCAAGGAAACTGATAGGGTATACGCTGAAAGTACGTAGTCAAAAATGCGGCAAATGTGGAACAGTAGAAAATAGACTCTTTTAACTTGTGCCTGTCCGTTTTATTTTCTCAGCTACATTAGGCTGGTTGAAACCGAGTTATGAGTATCACAATGAATAGAGTACTACCCCTTATATTTAGTTTTATACTGGCTTCGTGCAGCAGTGAAGAGTATTCGGTTGTGGAAGCGGCTTCTGACGCATGTAATTTTCGACTTTCCCAGAATGTAATTGAAATAGAAAGGCAAATAAAAGCCATCGAAGAGATATCAATTCAGGGTGGTGTCTATATTGAGCAGGGAGTGTTGAAAATATCACCTCAAGAGTTTCAGTCCTTGAGGGAAAGTCTAGAATCCAATATGTTTTACTCATCAGAGGAAGGTGAGTTGGAGATAAAATACTTAAGAGAGAATATTAAAATCGATAGGTGCTATGGAAGTTGTGGTCTAGCTAAGAAAGGGGCAATCGTCAGTTATAGTCTTGAGTGTAGCTAGTGTTCACGAAAAAAGCAGCATAGTAGGGAGTAGCTATGGAATTCGGACGGTTTATGTCTGCTAAGAAGCTATCACAGGAAGTGAATTCATCGGAAATAATATCGATGACTTTAATGGAATTACTCAGAACCTGTTACAGGATCAAAGACGCAAAAAGTTTGGCTTGCGTTTATTCTTCGCTTAGTTTAGCTTGCAGAATTCTACTAACGAGTTGTATTAAAAACTGTTCAGTTCCATGGTGGCGATCTTTAAGCGGATAATTATTGGTCTTAACACTTTCATGTTTAAGCTACTCCCTAATTCTACATTATGGCCAACTAAATTCTGTCTTTTAACAGAGCGCTAAAATATAAGGATGAAAATGGAAACTAAGGATGAAGTTGTATTTCCTAACATGCAGTTGAGTCATATTGAGTTATATGTCCAAGATCTAGCTAAGATGGAAACCTTCTATACGAGTAAATTAGGTTTTGTTGTCACTGACCGAGGTGAAGGTCAAAACGGTATGGTTTTTTTAAGCCGTAGCCCGCAAGAGCACCATCAAATTGTTTTAAGTCCAATGCAATCACGCAGGACTCTTGAAAGTCCAATTGATCACATCTCTTTTAGAGTGAAAAATATTGATGAATTGAAGCTTTTTAATTCATCGTTAAAGTCGGTTTCTGGAATTCGTTTACAAGCGGTATCTCATGGTACAACTTGGTCTATCTATTTTTATGATCCCGAAAACAATAGATTTGAAATTTTCACAGATACACCGTGGTATGTTAATCAGCCATGTAAGTTTGCTGTAAATTTAGAATTATCCAATGAAGAGCTAATCAAATTTACGGAGAATGAGATTAAAAATATGCGAGGGTTTTCGTCAAAAAGTGATTGGGAAATAGTTCATAAAAAAAATTTAGGAGCGCTTGGTTAGCCATGTCCTTTCAAGGCACTTAAGGGAGCTCATTGCTACCGATATCTTTGAGCTGAGGAACCTTACACCTAGCACCATCAAATGCACTAGGTGTAAAAAGTCATCGTTACGCCGCACAATTCTCTTTAGCTGATGGTTGTAACTCCATCAATACAGTTTGCCATAACCCACTCAACCCTAACAAGTAATGTGGTTGCTGGTAAACAGGCTGTGCTTCCCCTTGGATAGTGGCGGCGAGTGTTGCAATAGCTGCGAGGTTGCATTGGTCTCTGTGGTGCATTAACTGTTGTTGATCCATAGGTGCAAGCTCAATGGGCATGTAGGTTTTCCATGATTCAGCGGGTAAGCTATGACTTGAAGGAAACCAACTTAAAGGGCCTGTAGTTTCACTGAGAGTCAAAGTGCCATGAGAAAATAGCGCAGAGAACTGGTGGTTCAAAAAAGTGGCGCTGCCGTCATCTTCAGCGGACGAAAAGTTTTGACATAAAACAGACACGGAGAGGCTATTATTTTTAAGCATCACAGGCTGAAATGCCATCGGTTCGCCATTGTATTTAATTATCTCCAATCCTTCAAATCCACCTAGTGCACGACCCAAAAGATCCAGTGCCGAATATAAAGTTCTTAAATTGGCACCTATGGCATAGTGCATACAGCCAGCCCCCTGTTGATATGCTGCAAGTACTGACTGTAAAAATGCTTGCGGCGCATAGAGATCGGCAAAGTGCCCGTTGACATGAAAATATGCTTGGTGTTGCTTGGCAAGTGCGAGAGCTTCTTTCACAAAGGCTTGATCAACGGGATGCTCACATAATACTGACACTCCCATTTTTAACAAAGACAAGACAATTGTTTTTCCTGCATCCCCAGATATTGCAACACAAGCAATATCAATATTGTCAGCCGGTATAGCGGCAACATCCGTATAGTATGGTACCCCAATTTGCTTGGCAATTTGTTGAGAGTGCTCACTGCCTTTTGATAAGACGCCGACACATGACAAGCTATGTTGCGAAAAGTGAGTTAATGCGCGAATGTAGGTGGAACCATAGTGGGTACCGCACACGAGTACTTTCATAATGTTTTCCTTTTTTAAGCAATAGGATGTGGCTCTTTGTTAACCGGACGTCCTTGTAATAGTTTGCGTAACCTTGGGTTGTCTACTCTTTTAAATTGCTCACCAAAGTGAATAGGTTGCATATGGACTCCGATGGCCCGTGCAACTCTAAATGGACTTAACGCCATATCTGGAGAGGTGACATCCACAATAGCAACTTCTACACCTGCTGAATCTAGGCGCTGTTTGAGTTGGGTTATTTGGGTGATCACTTCATAAGGCCAATCATCCAGTGTTTTCGCCTCAGTTAGAGGGCGGCGCATAAAATCAAATGCGTCGAGTTTGTCCTTGCTAAAATAATAGGCGGCGTGATCTTCTAGGCTTGTAACGTCACTGACATGATGAGGAACCTTATGTCCAGAACGCATAAGTTGGCAGAGGTAGGGCATCACATGACCTTGCTCTAATAGCGCTTTACGCATAGCAACCTTAATATCGCCGTGGGTGGCCAGTGCCACTGATGCTGCGGGGGTGCGATAGCCATCTCCTATTGCTAGGCATACCACAGTTGGTACATGTAGTCCTACATCAAGCAGGTAGCACTCAAGCTCTACGCCTAGCTTGATTAAGTCATCTATCATAACCTGCATTTTACCTTGGTTAAGTGCCTCGTAGCTGAGCCGTTCACAGGGTAACTGGGCATACCAAGTAAGCATCATTGCATCGCGTTCAATTAATTCATAACAGGCTCTGAGCGCTGCATCGTCATTGTCTTGTCCAGCGGCTAAACCATTTGACGATACCTGACTGAATTGCTCTTTATAGGGGCAAGCAAAATTAAAGTAGCTAACCAACGCTGGAACCCAAACCGGTTTCTCGGTTGCTAACCAGCTACCTCGACACCAGTGTATCTTTTGCTTTTTGTGCCATTTGTGAAATGGGAAATTAGGTGTGCTGTATTGCTTATTCGAATATAAAACTAATGTGTCTGGATTGACGTAATCACCTTGTAACTGGCTAATTGACGCATATTTAAAATCGCTCAATTGGTATCGCGCCGCTGAGTAGCGTTCCAGTGCCTCACCTACCGCACTGATATGTGCAGAAATATGATCCAATCCTTTACCTGAGCCCACTTGACCTGAAGCTCTAGGATCAAACTCACCTTCCGTAAATGAGGATACCCCAGCCGACGCTGTGATAGGAAAATCAGGTAAGTGTGGTGCATGCCCGGTGAGCTGGCGTACAATCCCAGTTTTCGGATCTACCCAACCTTCAAATAGAGATTTAAATTGCTCAACATCCTGCAGCTGATTGAGGGGGTTTTCAGCTGGTTTTGAATTGTGATGCATAGATAGTGCGTGAGTCTTCGCATGACTGTGATCAAAACCGCACACTTCACACCAAGGAATAGGAATAATCGCATGCTTTTTTGATTGGTATGTGATTAGGTTTTGAACAAAAACATGGGATGACAGCTCACTTTCGGTAAAGCCCCAAAGGATTTTTAATGCTTCCATAGCAAGTTGTTGACCTGTGATTGCAGACATGGGGGTCAACATACTGCGGGCACGTCCGTCACGATTTTTTTTATGGCTTTTTTCTAATTCGTGCGCTAGCTCACCGTGGTGCTCTGTGCTTAGTTTTCTGAGTCTTAAACAGTTCCAACATGAACTGGAGGCGGCTTCATTTATATTGATAGCAGGGCCTATCCAGCTTTCTAGGCCATCCAAGTGACCATAAATGGCTTTAATCGCATGTTGATGCAGGTATTCAGACACTTTATGTGACCAAAAGTGTGCATCTTTTCCCAGAGTGATTATGGCTAAATCCCAGTCATTTGAGGGGCTACCTAAATTGTGGAGATCAGAAGTGAGTTCGGAGTCGCTGATCTGCATCCAAGGATTACGGTGTTGTAACATAGATTTAAACACCTGTGATCTTGGTTTGCCAACATCTTCAGCTGAGAGAAAACGGTGACATGTTAAGTCATCACTGGAGACTTTTTCTTTATCTAATAAATGAACCTGGCCTACGCCTGCTGTGCCTAACTCTTCTAACAAAGTAACAGCCCAAGGCTCAAGGCCAACAACTAAAACTCTGCAAGGGGTGAGAGAGTAAACTTGGTCTTGGCTATGTGGCATTTGGTTTGCCTGATGCCACGGGCGTAAAAAACGTGTTTGCACTATCCCTGGAGGCTGAAACTCTAGTTGTTCAGAGACCTCTTCCAATAGACCATATTGGCTAAGCATTTGCAGGACGGTTTGAATACTCGTATCGCTATATTCGGGCAAACGCGTGCAGATTTCAGCTTGAGTGAGCTCACCTTCTAAGAGAGGTAATATTTTTTCAACAAAGTCTGATGTATCTCGACCGTGAACTTGAAAGTCTCCCAAATCTGAACTTAATAACACACCGCAGCTGTTGGGAACCATGCTCGCAGCTGGGGTTAACCTTAGCTTTTTCATAAATTAAACATCCATTTTTTAAGGACATTCCCTGAGTTGAGGCCAGAGAATGTCAATAACTGCGCGCTAACCGCCAGTACTACACGGTATGCAAGTTACACACTGAAAACATTGCGGAGCACATTGATAACACTGAACACACTGGTGTGAACACTGCAGACATTGGTGTGAGCACTGCAGACATTGGTGTGAGCACTGCAGACATTGGTGTGAACACTGCACACATTGAGGTGCACACTGATAACACTGTGCACAGAAATTCACAGCACAAGGGGTGCAGGTATCACATTTGGTAATATGTGCACACTGCTGGCAATGTGCCTTTTGCTCCGTTTGACATAAAGCGCAAAAATTCACAGTGCACGGGTAACAGGTGTCACAATGAGTGACAGGCCCACATTGCTGACAGAAGTTGACTGCGCATGGGCGGCAATTCTCGCACTTGGTAATAGGTGCACACTGCTGACAAAAGTTAACAAAACAAGGGTAGCAAGTATCACATTTGGTGACGTGTGTGCATTGCTGACATTGTAAGTTTTGGCCCTGCTGACACAATGCACAGAAATTAACAATGCAAGGGTAACAAGTGACACAGTTAGCGACAGGCTCACATGTTATGCACTTGTAGTTGGCATCACATTGAACGCAAGCGACACATGGTGTCGGAGGGCCTAAAGGTTGATAGCTAGTTCCAACCGGTGCGCAAGTAGCACATAGCGTAGTTGTGCACGGGGCACACAGAATTGTAGGGGTGTAACAAGGGGCACACGGTGTGCAGTAATAACATACGGCACAGTCTACGATTCTTGGCGGGTTACAACATGCTTCCAGCGCTTTGACTTTAGAAGTGAGTTCCGTCACTTGTAATTGGAGTTCTTTTATTGCTTGTTCACTCATATTACTTTCCTTAAAGTTTCATTTAATTGAGTTATTTGGTACCGCGTACCAAAAACGACTTTGGTTTGTTGCTTGCCGAATGTGTTTCACAGGTGGCAATCATAATGTCTTGAGCAGACATATTCGTCACATTGCAATAACGCCTTTATTGCACTTTAAATAGGGTATTGGCTGTAATGTGTGGAAACTTATAGCGGCTGCGTTTACTCTGGTCCTTACCATTTGCCAAACTAAAGTCCAAAGTAATATCTTGAGTGTATTGCAGCATTTCTAGACCATTTGATAATCGCTGTAGCCAAAGAGTAGTTTTGAATCGAGGCACATCTGAATGTGCTTTCATAAATGGTGTATTGGCAATGTTGCCATCTGTTTCGGTATCTACATCTAGCACAGTGGTGTCGATTGTTCCTATGCCTTGTTGATATAGGCTATCTAAGGCAACTTGCAGTACAATATTGGGGTTAACATTAGGGTTTTCTGGAATATCAGACCCATATGGGGCTTTGAAGCTATTCCCGCCAGCAGCTGGCAAGGCATTGGCAACAGGAATGCTTGGCGCACTTCTAAAACAGTCGTGATGACCGAGCGCTAAAATAGAGTTACCATGCGGAATTGAAACCTGCTTTACTATAGTTCGGTCCTGCTCTTGTTTTGGTAGGGGGTTGGGGGTATCTGGGACCCATGGCTCTTTATTCAGTGTACCTTGCCCTTGAGGTGCAATCACTTGATGTAGCCAGCTACCGTTTTCAGCATGCACAAGCGTATCTTTTTCAGGGCCATCGGCAAAAAATACCCGCTGTGAATAAAAAATACTGTAAGCATCTTGCTCATAATTGCCCGCTCGGTTGGCAACTTTTCCCTGAATAGCACTAAATGTCATGACTTCGTAATAGGGGAAGTTTTTTAAGATAAAGCCATTGGGGGCGTTATCTTGTGGGATGGGCATGACATTAAACCCTCCATAACGGGTACTGATCCAAGTACCAATTAGCCCAGCTATGGGGCCGAGCTTTTCAAGAATGTCACACCTTTGATCGCCGCCACCAGCAGCAATCAGCGGCACATTAAAATCTGGGACAAACTGTGGCTGCTGCGGATTAGTTGCTTTATCTGTACAGTGCTCAAACTGTTGAGGAATACAGGTAGCGCAACGTAAAATAGTATTGTGCTCACTTGCTGCATTGCATTGTTTATTAAGGTCTTCAAATGCAGACTGAAGTTGCGCGATTTCAACTTGCAATTGCGCAATAGGATCTTGCTTACTCATGATTTACTTTCCTTGCTGTACATAAATTGACGGTTGATTGATTTTTCGGCTGGTTTTTAAGTGTATCAGCAAGTCTCTTTTAGGTTATTACATGCTATTACACAGAAATATGTGTTTTTCATTAGGTGGAGTGTGCTAGGAGCGATTGCCTTCTGGGCTGAATGTTATCTTCGAATTGCAACGATTAGTTTTGGAGATAGCAGTGCGCACCGCTATCCCTTTCTAGCCGTTCAATGCGCTGACAACAGACGTCCATATTCAATAATCTCAGCCAGCGTAGTTGACCGCCCCATAGGTAATGATGTGAACGATTTTCCCCCTCAATTTAGTTAGAAATAGCTTAGTTTTAGGCTATTGGTTATCACTTTGTTGAAGCTCTCCTCACAACCAATATTGCATCGCCTTTATTGCAAATTGAAAAGGGTTAAATTGAATACAGGTTTATTGTGAACATCTAATCAAATAGTCATTCCAATCAAAGTGACAAAGTTAACTCTAAGAAAAATATACTAATATATTTTTTTCCTTCATTTTGCACTAAAGAGAAAGGTTCGCTTTTAACGTCATATAAATTGGGTGAGCGCTATAAGCAATTTTAAAATTAAAGGAGTAAAATATGACTTATGCACGCATCTTACTGTTAACACTTTTAGGAGTGTCAACTCCGTCTATGGCAACAAGTAATGTTAAGCTGCCGCTGCCCGTGATAGCAGAAACACATGATATTGAGCAGCACTCGATCGCAGTAAAAGGTAGTAAGATGGCTTACTTAGAGCAAGGTGAAGGCAAAGCTGTGGTTTTTGTTCATGGTAACCCAACATCATCTTATTCTTGGCGTAACGTAATGCCTTATATTTCTGATACTCATAGGGCCATTGCAGTTGATTTGATCGGCATGGGAGATTCTGGCAAGCCAGACATAGAATACACATTTAAGCAACAATATCAGTACTTCAATCGTTTTATAAACAGACTAAATCTTGATGAAGTGATTTTGGTTGGCCATGACTGGGGGGCGGCAATAGCATGGCTCTATGCGAAAAAGAATCCAGATAAAGTGGACGGGCTTGCCTTTATGGAAGGTGTCTTACCTCCACAGTTTCCCGCTGAAAGCTATGAAGATCTAGGCTCTGTAGCTGATTTTTTTAGAACACTGAGAGACCCCGTGGTTGGGCCAATGTTGATCATTGAGCAAAATATGTGGATTGAACAGGCCTTGCCTGCCTCTGTCAACCGCACACTGGGCGAGCAGGCGATGGAAGCTTATCGTGCACCTTATCTTGTTCCTGAGTCTAGAAAGCCGTTACTTGCTTGGCCAAATCAGCTACCAATAGCTCGTGAGCCCGCTCAAACCGACCGCTTAATGCGCGGTATTAAACGCTTTATGGGCAAAACTGATATGCCGATTTTATATATTTATGGTTCACCTAGTGTTGATAATTCGCCTCAAGTACTCAAGTGGTACGTGGAAAATATTGATGAGCTAGAGACCGCGTATGTTGGACAAGGGCTGCATTACCTTCCAGAAGATCAGCCAGACGCGATAGGCCGGGCTCTCGAGGATTGGTTACGCCGACTAAATGATTGACGACGTCTGTAGTTCAACTTATTGTGCACTTAGCCTTTGTTAATCAGAGGCTATTTCCTAATTACTGCCAAGTACTATTGCCTTGTTACTTGATATCACAACAAACGCATACTCAAAACATTTTCCTTTTTTGAAACTATGTACGGTAAATATTAGAAACCATCACCTTTGCAACCTTTTACTTTCCTTTAATGTACGTTAGTGTGTTGAATTTAGGCCCTCATTTTACTCATTAAGGGATTAACGTGATAGCAGAGTCACTCAAAATACTATACATTGTTTCAGCTGCTTACGTTGTGTTTATAACTATTGCACTGGTATTGATCCAAGGACGATTAGCAGTAGAACAAAAAATCGCATTATTTATTTTTTGGTTGCTGCTTTCCACACCAATGCTGGAATACATAGGTCTTGCTTTTAATTATATGCCATATCCATTTATTGCATTTGTGCATTCATCTTTGCTTTTACTCGGTCCTGCAATTTATTTTTACATAACGTATCAACCAGAAGCGCATTTTGATTTTGCTAAATCGTTGCTCCATCTGTTCCCATTTGTGATCTTTTACACAGGAAGATTGGTTGAGCAACAGGAGATCCCGATACTTTTAGCCATACTGTATTGCCTACATGTTCTCTTTTATCAATTTTTGTTGGTTAAAACGATTTGGTTCGATAAAGGTGAAACTGTGAATAAACGCACTCAGCATTTGATCAGTCAAAAAGCGATCGCGGTGTTTTTTCTGATAGTTTCTAGTGCCTATTTTGCTCAAGTAACACTGCATAAAATGGGGTCTGATTACTTACGATTACTTTGGGACCTTAGCAATACACTGACTTTTATATATATTTTAATGCTCTCTAAAGGGTTTATAGACACTGTAAAAATAAAGCAGGCAAAGCCAACCAGAGTGCTGGAGCTTGGGCCTGATTTGGCAAATCAACAAAAAAAACGACTGTTCGATTTATTTGAAAAAGAACAGCTTCACTTGAATAATGAGCTGTCGTTAAACGGCTTGGCTAAAGAGTTGGATTTGACTAATAATCAAACATCCGAGTTACTTAATGACCATTTAGGTACCAACTTTTATGAGTTCGTTAATAAATACCGGGTTCAAGCAGCCGCACAAATGTTACAACTCGCTTGCAAGAAGACAAAAGTGTCAGATCTTTATTTAGACGCCGGGTTTAACAACAAAAACACCTTTTATCGCGAGTTTAAAAAAACCTTTGATATGTCTCCCGGTGAGTACAAAACCAGATTTAGCGAGATTGAAAAGAAGTGAACTATAAATTGAGTTTCACAAGTAAATATAAAGCACTTCACAGGCTTGGATACACACAAGCCTGGTTATCTCTCGGGGTTATCACAGAAGAGAATCTTGTATCTCAATATGAAGAAATTGAATCTTCTGAAGATAAAAACGCAGAGCACTACCGAAATAGTGGGTTTTGCGACTTTTTAAGCGCTAAAAATTCATTAACTGATAATGAAGTGGCCGGTATTTTTGAATTAACAGACAATGGGCCTGACAAATGCGATCTAAGCGAAAATCGTATTATTCAGCTGATAGACTCTAATATTCTTACTGATGCTCAACTCGATTGGATTACTAAATACCCGGAAGTGTCAGAAAGGCCGATTCAGAAAAGGTACTTAAGAGAACGGCTTACTCGTAAAATTGAAAAAAGCTCCATCAGCGATTGTTTTGAAGAAATAAAAGCATGTGAAGATAGCCACATCCAAAAATACATTATTGGCCGAAGTGATCTGAAGTCTGAACATATAAATTGGCTCTCTGAATACGGCAGTAACAAAAAGCTTAGGAATATTGCCAAGCAGTTACTGAACAGCAAAAGGTTCAAGTAAAGTGCTTAACATACCGCTAGCGGCTGCTCAACTTTCGCTCCTACATCGAGGCAAGTTACCGCTTAACGTTAGACGTCACAGATGAATATTATGAATAAGCTAAATGTTTTGCACTTAGACGGCAGCGCTGGGTTAACGGTGGGCTTGCTGTTGTTTCTCTTACAAGATTGGGTTGCCAGCTTGTATCGCTTACCTGATTCTACAGTTCTTTTTTTGGCAACGGCAAATGTTTGTTATGGCGTATATGCTCTAACGCTTGCTTTTTCTAATAGGAGAAACTCTGCATCTATCTCTTTATTGGTAACGGCAAATATCATATGGGCGGTGGTATGTGTCGCAATCATTTTTCATTATTTCCAAACGGCAAGTCTTATTGGGCTAGCGTTTATATGTATGGAGGGTATATTTGTGATTGTTCTTGCATATTTCGAATGGAAAAATAGACGCATGCTCTTGGAGGGATGCCACATCACATAGGCTACTAAAGCCACCTATTTTGCCCCCTTGCTAACGAATCATACTTATGGAAATGTAGAAATGAAATCCACCCTTAAGTTCTTCAATTATGATAGCGATACTCCATCGAATTGTGGTCAAGTTTTAGATATTGAGTTTTCAAGTAAATCACTTCACTGGCCAGGGGTTTTACTAGAGAAAGGCAGCTCGCCACACTTTTATCCCAACAATGTTTATACCCCTTATTTTTACTTTGCGTTAGGTCTGGAGCATGACTTGCACTGGAATGTAAAAACAGCGGTTGATGGCATGATGGCACTTAAGACAACACCGGGTGACATTTGGATTAACCCGCCTGAAAGTCCTTTTTCTCACACAATAGATGAGCCTTGTTATTTTGTCATTTTGGCGATAGAAAGAGATGTATTTATTGAAAGCTGCACTTTGAGTATCAACGATAAGGCACTCCAATTTTTGAATAATTACAATGTGCATGACGAAACCATTAAGGGCATCATGGAGTTATTTTTGCTCGAAGCTAAGTCGGGCGGAAAAAACGGTTATGCGTATTTGAAGAACTTAGTTTCCCTTCTGGCAACCCATTATATCCAGAACTATTCCAACTTTACTGATTTACAAAATGCACGTGCTACAGCGTCGAATTTCGACCAGCAGCAAATTGACAAAGTCGATATTTACATAGCAGATAATATCAATAAGCCCATTACCGTCGATGAGATGGCGGACTTGTTATATTGCAGCAAGTTCTACTTTCTTCGGGAATTCAAAAAGTTTATGGGTATTACGCCATACCAATACCTGATGAACAAGCGTTTGGAAGAGGCAAAACGACGTTTATCCTCCTCACAAAAAAATGATATCGCATCAATTGGCCTTGATCTGGGGTTTAATGACCAATCGCATTTCACCCGTTCGTTTAAAAAACAGTTTGGTATGGCACCAGGGCAATTTAGAAACAAAACGGTTAAGCAATAAAGTACAAAACCTAGAGCAGTAATTTGCAATCTTCTAACGTTTTTTGTCGCTATCCTATATCTATCTTAACTGATAATGCAGGATAAACTTATGAAAAATAAACAAAAGGTGGTATTGCCTACTGTACTGTGCGCTCTCGGTGCGTTATTGGCATCCCAGCCGGCGATTACTAAAGAAAATATGATGAATTCCGCTGAAACTGCTTCTCAGCAAAGCACAGCTAACGAACAGGTTAAAAGCAGTATTGTGACCATGGTCAATGCGATTGATAGCAAAAAGTGGGATAGCGCATTGACTCAGTTCGCCAATGAAGTTTTCGTTGATTATTCTAGCCTGACAGGACTACAAGGGAGTAAAACCAAAGCTGCTGATTTATTGCTTGGCTGGAAAAAGTTACTGGCAAAGGTCGACACACTGCATCAGTTGAGTAATTTTGCTATCTCCATTGAAGGTGATAGTGCGGATTCCTTTTCTCACGTTTATGCCAGTCACCAAGCCGAAGGCATTGATTATTGGGATGCTTATGGTCGTTATCATCACAAGCTTAAGAAAATTGATGGGCGTTGGAAAATCGTCTCAATGACGCTGCATATGCATGGACAGAAAGGCAATTTAAACTTTTTAAATGAGGTGACTAAAATGAATCAAAGTACATCCCAACAGAGCAGCGAAAATACCATCAGAAAAATACAGTTTGAGAGTGAAGGGGATAGGGTGGTTGGCAATCTTTATTTACCCAAGCACTATGACCCAGCTAATAAGTACCCAGCAGTGATCGTATCTGGTAGCTGGACAACGGTTAAGGAGCAGATGTCGGGACTATATGGCAAAAAGCTTGCCGAAAAGGGGTTTATTACACTTGCTTATGATCCCAGAAACTTTGGTGAAAGCGGCGGTAAAACACGTTTCTATGAAAATCCATCACAAAAGGTCGAAGACATTGTTAATGCAGTTACCTATCTACAAAGCCTACCAGAAGTGGATGGTAATAAAATTGGTGCGTTAGGTATCTGTGCAGGAGCGATGTATACCTTAATGGCTGCCGCGGAAGATAAGCGTATCAAGTCAGTGGTCACTGCGGCATCATGGCTACACGATGCAAAGGCTGTGAAGCTATTTTATGGTGGTGAAGAAGGTGTACAGGCAAAAATTAACGCGGCTAAGGTTGCAAAAAAGAAGTACGTTGAAACGGGTGAGGTAGAGTATATCCCTAGCATATCTACTACTGATGAATCGGCGGCAATGTATGGTCCTTATGATTACTATCTAAACCCAAAACGTGGTGCTGTGCCCCAATGGAGCGCAGACAAGTTTGCGGTGATGACTTGGGAAGACTGGCTAACACTAGACCCAATGCCAGTGGCAAAAAATTTGGAAACGCCAACCTTGATGATTCATTCCGATGGTGCTGTATTGCCACAATATACCAAGCAATTCTTTGAAAATATCGCAGCTGACGACAAATCTTTGCACTGGATTGAGACAGAGCTAGAAAGCCCTTATCATCAATTCAGTTTCTATGATCAGGAGCCTGAAGTAATGGAGTCCATAGAGCAAGCGCAGCTTTGGTTTTCAAAAAGCCTTTAGGTATGTGATCGGGAGTTAGTGCTTCTGCGCGGTGGGGCTATTGCTAGGGCTGGTTTGTATGTAAAGCCAATTAGTGGCTCTAGGTAGCCGCCATCGGTGTGACAACTGAGTCAAAGGTTAGAGTTCTTTACAGGTTGGAGCCAAGATGAGAAATAAACGAAAAGGAAGTATTCAAAGAGCTAGGGTATTAGGTTCGAAGTCAGAGCAGTTAGAGTTAGTTGAACACAACACGAAATGATACCTAAGAGCGTTTTGAAATAAATGTTATGTTTAAAAAAAAAGAATAATATTAGTGTGTTTGCTACTTTTTAGCTCGCTCTCACTGGCGTGTAGGCCTTGTAGTGAAGAGGCGGAGGATAAGCAAACGATGCTAAATTTTGATAAGTCATATACTTTGCCAGAGCGGACTGGTTTTTCTCTTTTCAGGCTGATATCGACCATTTTAAAGTTAGCAACATTAAAATAATTGAATTTTACCCAGAAGGTCTATTGCTAAAAGTTGTAGAGGAAATGATTTAAAAAACACAATATAAACGCATTACTAAAAAGCCAGAGCATATAACTTGTGACACGTAATCTCAGGAATTAAGTTTTGTATTTCGTTTACCTTTTAAGTTGAAATAAGCAGTAACATAAAAACAGGGGGCGTCGCTTGTGTCTTACAAACTTTAGCCAGCCTAACGCGCCTATATCCGGTATTGAGAATAAATGGTAGTGCATTGAAAATAATCGCCTTTTTTATATAAGACTGCAAGAGGTTGGCTGCGCAGCAATTCTGAAGCCTGACCAAGTGTGCCCTGCCTTCTTATGAATTGTTGTATCTCAACTCAGAATCAATTAGTGCTTCATGTATCAACAGCCAACAAGTTTGATATGGTTGTTATATCGGTAACCTCACTGTTACGAGTGTCTATAGGCTCGATAGTTCGTACTTGACGGGATAATGGAATAGCGACAATATTAATTTAAATATCCAAAAGCTAAGATCACATGGCCATTGCTGGGATGCCTCTGAAGATTTGGGTGCCATCATAAAAAGGCTAGAGCATGTTTGTGGCTTAATTACCGATCGTAATAACCTGACTATATTACACCGGGTATATTGGAGAATGTTCCATAAGGAGGATGAGTGTATCCATTAATCTTAATACTGTTTTTATTCATGTCTTTTAATGTACTCGCTAATAAAGTGAATACTTATGACGAGTTGACAGAGGCTCTTGAGACTATTCGTGTCAAAAATGATATTCCATCCATGTCTGTCGCAATCATTACATCTGGTGAAGTAACCTATATTAAAGGTTTCGGGTTTCTTGATGAAGAGAAGACAAAACCAACAGACTCAAAGTCACTGTACCGTATAGCTTCGGTTTCTAAGCTATTTACTGCTCAAGCTATCATGCAGTTGGCAGAAAAAAAGAAAATAGATTTAAATGATCAAGTCGGTCGATATTTACCAAGCTTTGCACAAAGCGGTATTACAATTAAGCAGCTACTTACTCATTCATCAGGTATAAATGACAAAGTCAAACCAGTAAACTTTGAAAAGATGAGAACAGTAAGTTCATACTTAGGTATAGTTAAACAATCATTACAAATAGATGTTGAAAGTAAAAATTTCGAATACAGTGATGCCAATTATAATATCTTAGGTGCGCTAATCAGTGCTGTTTCTGGAGAAAGTTATGAGCAGTACGTACAGAAGAATATTTTAATGCCAGCTAACATGGATAAAAGTGGCTACTTTAATGGTAAAAACTCATATATTTTTGAAACGAAACCCACATACAAAGGTAAGTTAATAGATAAGTCAAAACAGAGGCCTTATGACCCATCGTTTAATCCAAGTGAAGGGCTAATTTCTAATGTACACGACTTAAGTCAATGGCTTAAATTAACGCTTACCGATGAGCCACTTATTTTGAAGAAGCAAACATACAAAGAGATGTTGCAGCCTCAAGTTAAAACTTCATGGGGAGAAATATATATGGGGTTGGGTTGGCAAGTATATAAAAGTGCGGATGGCCAAATTGCTAGACACCCAGGCAGTATACGAGGTTATAAATCACTTGTTCTTACTTACCCAGATAGCAAAAATGCGTTGATCCTACTTACCAATTCAAGTAATACTCCACGCTGGGAAATTGCAAAATCTATCACACAGGCTTTAAAGGAGAGTGCTAAGTGGTAGTTGAATGTACACACTGTTTAACAATTGCAAAATCGAGTTTGCTTGAATTCGGTCGTCGTTAATTTAGTCAACCTTGAAGAAGGTTTAAAATAATGGTCATTAAGTGTTTAAAGCCGGTAATGATTGCATAAATTGAACAGCCAGTAATAAGCATGAGTAAGTAAAAAGAATTTTTTATCAGAGGGTATTGTGTTTAAAGTAATTATTTTAACTATTGTAATAAGTCTATATTCTAATTTTGTTTCTGCAAAAGGGCAGTTATCTGGTTCATGGAGTTGTAGCGCCACAACTGAAACTGAGCTCCCAGCTAAGATAGACTCATCATTCTTACTTGTCGTCGATAAAGATGAAACTAAATTTACTCGTCGTGGCCATATAGTGGTGCCAACAGGAATAAATGCAATCCCAAAAATAGAATTGAAAACAGTTGAAGCTGGTCTGCTTTTTGTTGACGGTGTGAACATAAAAGTTGTGCCAAACAATGTGGATTTAGAAGTTGTAAAAGGTAAGGAAATATTTGGTGCTGCAGCTGTAGAAGATTTTAAAAAACACCTCTTAAGTGAAGAAGTTGGCGTTATTATAAATCAAGCTGAAGATTCATTTGAATTTACCGTAGAAGAAGGCAGGCAAACAAATCATTGTGTAAGAGAAGTTAAGATATAACACAAAACTGACAGTCCGCTTATTGCTATAAGCGGACGTTTAATTTTAAAGTGGCTACTAACTTACTTTTCCTCTAGAGAAAATTTTTGTGCATTAAAAGAAATCTCAAAGGTATCTGTAGTAAAAACATATTTCCCACAGTCATCTCCAACTAAACCCAGAAAGCTTGAAAGATAATCGCTGACACTTTCATCAAAGTATACGATCTCAACGTCTACCAATTCATCGAAAAAGAGAATATAAGCAACTTTTTCAGAATCTGGTGACTCTCCTAGAGATGCAACAATATAGCCGTTTGCTACATCTAGGTTCATACCAATCAGCCAAAACGCATTGGATGCAGCGCCTATTTTTATGTCTTTCATCGTTTTATTCTCTGAATTAGTGTGATTACCAAGCGGTTTTGGCGTAATCACAAGTTGATAGCTAACCACTTTTACTAAACAAAATTATCTTGATACCTGAACTGAAAAACAGCAAAAAGCCCCGCTAGTGCGGGGCTTTGGATTAAAGATGTCTCTATTCGATTACCACTATATCTGGCTCAAATTCAGACAACACATCGATACAATCAGCATCTGTTATTATCGAATAGTGAATAATATCTTCCCCCTGATAGTAACCTTGGCTTTCAGCATGAAACCACTCTAACCAAGAAGAATTATTAACTGTATTTAAACTATTCTCAAAACCGCCAGTCTCTGAAAAAGTTCTTGCTCGGTAACTTTCATCCATATTTCTATATGCGACGTATGGATCAAATAAGATCTTAAAATTCTTTTTCGATTCACTATTGTGGATATAGATAGCTAAGCCTTCATCTGTATCTTCAACCTTATCAATGATAACCCTACCTTTAAGTTCTGACATCGGTTGCCATATAGAATAAATGTTTATGCTCATATGCTAGCTTTTCTCTTTATCATATCTAATTTTAGTCTTATTTTTACCGTCTTGAATTTCAACTGTTGGTCTTCCATCAGAACTATTGGGTCTGACATTAACTTTTCGACCACTCCCATCATTGACAGTCCCGCGTCTTCCTTTTCCTCCCTTTCCATCAGTTATAGTTTCTATACTATCTGGGTCTACGATATCATCAAAATCACTATTTGCTTGGTCCATTCCCCCTGGCTTATCAAAGTTCTTGGTACGACCTTTTGTTTTTTCGCCAGCGCTAGCCCCTTCTAAGACACCTTCCACAGGATCTGCCGACTCATTATAGGCATTCAGCGCTTCAGAGCCAGCGTACCCTGCGACGGCAGCAGTACCAACAAAACCAAGAGCTTTCCCAAGTGCTGTCAAAGCTGGTGGGACAAGCGGTGCAAGAATAGCGAATTTACCATCTGGATCAGTATATTTGTATGGGTTGTTGTTTGCGTAAGCATAACGGTTAAACCCGTGAATATTACCTTGGCTGAAATGCCCTAAAGTACCAACCGGATCATTCGAGTAGAACCGACCTATGACTGGATCATAGTATCGTGCCTGCATATAGTTTAAACCGAGGTTTTCATCATACTCATGGCCTGTGTAACCAATAGTATCTCTAGCCCCTTCAATACTTTCACCGAAAGGTCGATAATGTTGTTTACTGTTGGCTAAGGAAACAGTTGGTACGTTGCCGTACTTTGCAATCAACTTGGTGCCTAAATAAATATAGTTAATACCATTCCCTGTGAGTGCACCTGTTTGGTTGAATAAAAGCCGGCCGCTTTGATTAAATATGCTATATTCGGTCTTACCGCTTTCTACTTTTTTGACTCTGCGATTAAAACCATCATATAAATAATTATTACCATTCGCTGTTGTTACTTGGTTTGCATCATTAAAGCTTAATGAGTACTTTCCATTGTTTGTGATATTTCCTCTGCTGTCATAGCCGATATTGCTATATTTACCACTTACTCCTGAAACAGAAGTGAGTCGATTGTTATCTGCATTGTAGGTATATGCAAGATTTCTGTTTTTACTTGAATAGCTTGTAATATTGCCCAGTACATCATAATCGATATCACTATTGCCTATTTTACTACCAGCGGTTACTTTGGTGAGTCTATCAACACCATCATATTGCATGCTTGTTATAGAATAGCCTGAATCAATGCCATTTAATATAGATTTAACGTTTCCATTATTATCGAAGCTATATGTTAAATCTAAAGCGTTAATACCCGTCTTTAAATCAGTTATCCTTTTAGGTAAGTTACTATCCGTGTATAGCTCAAGGTTATGTTTTACGCCATTGCTGAACTCATAGCTCTTAGCCATACCATTGGGGTAATAATTTACATTTTTAACAAAGCTCTGCTGTAGTATGTTGTTACTATTATAAGCAGCGACCGACTGTGCCTCGCCGTATGCGTTTGGCATATATTTAACTTTTGATCCATCTGGATAAGTAATAGCATTAATATTTGCCACAGAATCATAATCATATTGCAGTGAGACAGGAGTCTGATCAGAGATAGTTATAATCTCAGTTTCTATCAAGTTCTTGTTATTATATGTATAAATTTGAGTAACATTAGACTTAATGAGTGCGGTTAAATTTCCATTATTGTCATACCCCTGTTCTAGATCTAAAGCCGTTCCTGAGTAGTTAGTCTTATGTAGTAAACCTAAATTATTATAGGTGAAGTGTACACTTCCTGCGGGAGCAGACGTTAAACATGCATTATAACTAGTGCCCTCTTTCTTCCATGCTAATTGGCCTAGTGCATTGTACTTCATGACAGTGTTGCCAACATCTGCTCGCTTTATTAAGCATAGTTGTTTGTTTGAGTCATATATACGAGTTTCTGTTTGTTTTAAAACTTTATTTGCAGAACTTGCAGAATAAACGTTGCTTGGGTTAATAACACGAGGATCATGACAACCCAAAGGCTCTATAATGTCACAAATTGGTGGATCTGGCTCAACTCCACCATCGTCACCACCTCCATTGCCACCTCCGGTTCCCCCTCCTGGGTTTGTTGGCGCTTCATTAGATTGAGTAATCGATTTAATAAAGCCACCAACGTCTCTTTGTAAAGTTGTTAAAATCGACTCAGGTGAGGCAACTTGTATAACATTCTTATAATTGGGCCCGTGATAGCTTAGGAAAGTTTTAGTCGTTTTATTACCTTTGCCATCAGTCTCTTCCATTCTATGGCCTGACAAATAGCGATAGTAAACTGTTCCTAAGCCAGATTGTTCAGTTCTGATACGGCGATTTAAAAAGTCGTAATGATACCTTGTACCAATCGTTTCTGTTTGGCTGTCACTCATTATTGATTCAAATGCCAGACGCCCAAATTTATCATAGCTAAAGACTTTGTAACGTGTATTGTTAAGTGCTGTTGGGTATTTTAAATCTCGATACTTTTTCAGAATAATTTGACCATATGCATTATATGTCTCTTCGATTTGTAGCTCGGAGTTTGCAGCACAACCAGACATCGAGTTGTTTAATGTACAATGTGTTATTGTCTTCTTATTATTTGTATCATCCCAACTATAAAGGGTCCCTAGCCATATACGCCCATAACTCGTATCATTTTCTGTCTTCTCAGAAATCAGCCTCCCTAATTTGTCATATTTGTATTGAGACTTAGTACCTTTTTTATCGGTATGTTCTAAAACATTACCAAATGAATCTGCCAATTTAATCTCTTGGACAGTACTATCAGAAGTAGCTTTGTATGAAGTAGTTGTCCTTGGTACGTTCGCATTGTAATCTGCACTGTAAGTAGTTGTTATTTTTCCGCTACCAGATAAGCGGTAGTGATTCAGCGTTTTACTTTTGAATGCCCCCTTTGAGCTGCCTGCTGCATGATAAGAATAACTTTCTTTCAGTTGTCCAAAGCTATATTTATGTTTAATGTCTAGCGTATTTGGATCAAGGGTAAATTGAGTCTCTGCAACATAACCACTATCACTACTTGAATATTCCTTTTTATTAAGACTATTTATTATCCAATTAGTTTTATTGTGAGAGTACGAACTTTTTGTATACTTGGTAGCACCAGAAAAAGCTTGTGAATCAATTCGATTTGCAGGCAAAGTTGAAGAGCTTGAAAAGACTTCTTTTTGCTTTGTTAATCCGCTGTATGTACCATATGTCAAGTAGTCAGTGAAGAATGTATCGTAACCATCGTTTACCTTGTAACTCGTATATTGCTTTGATTTACGCACACTTGTACAACTAGTTGGTGTAACTAAAAAGTATGGACCTATAAGTTGCTTATAACATCCGCTACTGCCAAGATAATAGTGCTCCCATTGAGTTTCTCTTTTGGCGAGCAATTCACCTTCTTCCCATCGTTTATTATGCACCCAACCTACATTTAAATAAGGCCCTTTGTATATCTCCTGTTTGTAGATGCGAGCGCCATAGTCCGTAGGAGAATGAATATAGTTGACTTGAGTCAAAGCATGTGAATTGCCATCTACGTCATACTCATAAGAGATTGACTTATGTCCACGAAAGCCTGGATAATTTAATTCTGGTGAAGTTAATGTATATTGAAAACGCCTTTCTTGAATATTTGGCCCAGTAATCTTTTTAGAGCTTACAGTGAGGCTATTTCTACTTCCTTCCCAATAGCCTTGATATGTATACTCAACTTTCAAGTCAGAAGGAAAAGTAATACTAGCGATAGAGGTTAATGCACCGCTAAAAGCACCAGTATGAGTGAAAGTGGTAATCCGCTGCTCCGGGTCAATAACTGTACTTATTTCACCCTTAGAATTAAAATTAAATGTGGTTATATAGGTTTCATTATTATCATCAACAATTAATTGTTTAGTTTGAGAACTATTAACTTCTCTTACTTGAACTCCGTTAAAGATAATGTTCTGCTGAGTTAAATCAATTTTTAATCCATATTTATCTTCTATAGAAACGGGGCTCCACGAATATTGATTGCTTCGTACAGTTTTCCGAGTTCCAAATTTGATTTTTGTTCCATCATTAAAAACAACCACAGGCTTGGATGACTCACATTTTAATACGGTGTGATCATGAAATAATGCAAGTGTGCCTGAAGGCATATTACTGCTGTTAAACCCTAAGGGTTTCGACTGTTGTGGTAAGCCTAAGCCGAGTTGATTGAATTCAAGACCGGATAAACGACCTAAACACCCAAAGGTTCTTGTCGTCCTGTCTCCTCCAGTAACTGCGGTTCCCGTCAATGATACCCCGAGTCTATGGCCATTAAACTTTTTAAAGATGTTTACTGCACCGCCTTTAAAACCTTTCACTTCATATCCGACAGAAAGGGTACTTCCATTTGCAGCAGGGATCGTTTTTATGTTAAATGAGTGAGTTAGCTTTAAATCCTGAATACTTATACTTTCAGAAGGCAAATCGCTATAGTAATTTTTAAATACAGAAGAAAAATCGCTGTTGTCCTCGCCACTACCATTACCTGGTAAGTGACCCGTATCCGCTAACACCGAACTTGAAGCTAAAAAAAAGGCTAACGAACTAACTTTTTTTATTATTTTCATAATTTTACTACTCTTGGGTCTCTGCAACTGGGCTGCCTAATAAATCTGTGTGAATGAAAGTCACTTTTTTTCTAGGTGCGAAGCTAATGGAAGCTTGGCCTGTGTTTTTACAGGTATTTATGTTGCAGGCGATGACCCTGAACTCATAATTACCACTTAACTTACTAAGAAGAAACTTGTTCTCATTCACAACAAATAGGTCGACCCACTGGCCTTGACTATTTAAAACTTGAATTTGGTATTTACTTGCATGCTCGATATCTGCCCAAGTCACGTACGTAACACCAGAAACAATATTCGTGTTGAAATTCGTAGCCGGAGGAAAAGGCACTGAAGGTATAAATGGAATTACAAAAAATATGCCACCATTTGAAATAGGTATCCATGTGGTTTGTGCTTTCACCATTAAGGGAAAGTTAAGAAGTAACACCAGTAAAGTTATTATGTTTTTTTTCATTTACAAGCTCCATACAGAAAATGCAATTATACAACAAAGTAAGGGTAATTAACTTCCTTGTTAACAATTAGGGGATCATTAAGATGTTTTTTGTAAACAAGTTGCTTGGAAGTAGAAAGATCACTGTGATTTTTGAATGGCCCTGATACTCAAATTCTCCCCTGGAAGCGACTTATTTGCAGATGTAAGGAATACGAAAAAATGGTTGATTGCATTAACTATCTTGAAATTAACCTGAATTTCAGTGCATTGGTTTTTAAAATGCGGTTTGAGAACCGTAAGCTGATTTGAACGATACGTTCCCGTTTAGGTCATTGAACGTTCTTGATATTTAGGCTCTTCCATTTATTGCTCAAAACTAGATTGGTGCGTTAATGACATTATTTCGTGGGTTTTTTAAGCCAGTATTGCCTGCCGCTCTTTCAATGTTTCGATATATTGGACAAAGTAAATCACCTATTACTTTGTTAATATATACAATAAACCATTGATGGTGTGATATAACTATTTGATATGTATAAACATATTGGCTTAAACTAAGTTTGTCTGGCCGTGTATTGTCGATATGCTAACTTAGTTGGAGCTGATGATGAGATAAATGAGGCAATCTGTCTAATGCAGTAGGGTTTTGCGCTGAAGGCCGAATTTTTGTGTGATATTTGGTTAAAGTGGGGGAGTCTAAGCCAATCTACTTTTGGAGAAATAGCGGAGGGGAAATGGGCCAACAGCAAGTGTATGGGGCAAATGCTTTTTGTAAAGATGCTATATCGAATTGGTCTGTAGTCGAGCCAGAGCTTCCTGAGTGGCAAGACGAAGTACATAATTGCATGGCGATTTTAGCTGATGGATTAAGAAACCAAACTATAAGTGCTACCGAGGTTTTTTGTTTTCTAGAATCAGTGCTAAGCCGTACAGATGTTTGTCCAGAAGTAGAGAATGCAATCGCGATATCATTCATTGAATACAATGAATTTGAGACATTAGGGTTATCAACAAAAGCCACTCCCTTGGTTGAAGATGTTCTTAAGAAGCAGTATGAGCGTTGGCAAAAAATACATAGCAGTGCGAGTAAGTGAAGTGCCTAACAATTGCGAACGTGATCCACAGCTTAAAAGGTGCAAGGCTCTGCGGGTGAGGTAAAAGTGAAATTTAAGTTCGATAGAGCTAAATATCAGGTTGCCCATCCAATAGGTTTTTAATTACAGGTGTTTTAGATTTCTTACTGGGCTTGTATTTTATTTTGGTTGGTATCACAACTTTTATATCCGTATTTTTTTGGATACACAAAGGGGGTTTTCCACCAGCTTATTTACGAGCAAGAGAAGCTGAAGTTGTCGAAGTAAGTGATACTGACATCAAAGTTTGTAATAAGTTGACTGGCTATAGCGCAATCAAGAGCTTAACTGAAATTAAAAGAGCTAAGCACAGAAACTACTTTGGCTTTGAAGTTGTCATTATTGAGTTTGATAACCAAGAGCGTTTTGAGCTTATATGTTATAAGAATTCAAAACAGTTAGAGAGCTTATTAAATAAAAAGGATTAATAAAACAGCTGTATGTTTAGGTAGAACCCGTTGAGTGTTATTTGCGGATTTTCAGATTGTTGCGCATTTAATACAGTCGCATTGAAGCCACCACGATTACTCAGTCGAACACGCCCGCCTTAACTGTTTTTTAATCCATGATCTTTAGATTTAAATTAGAGCGAATTGCTTAGCGCAAGGTATGTTATGGATTCATTGTGCTGGAACTCACTATCGCTACTACTTTAAGCGTCATAGCAAGCCTGATCTTATTAATTGTAATTGAATATACCCCCGGTATAGGTCCAGCCAAAAGTAGGAGGTATGTGATATGAATTTTCATTGTTTTATTTTAATAGGGAGGTGTCCTGGTTGAAATTTGATC
This sequence comes from Pseudoalteromonas luteoviolacea, assembly GCF_018100925.1. Taxonomy (GTDB): domain Bacteria; phylum Pseudomonadota; class Gammaproteobacteria; order Enterobacterales; family Alteromonadaceae; genus Pseudoalteromonas; species Pseudoalteromonas obscura. The sequence continues at coordinate 233,854 of NZ_JAGJEH010000001.1, forward strand.
TTTAAAGTTAATTTATTTGTTAAATTTGTTGTGTTTTTTGGTGTTATTAAGTTAAATAAGGTGCCGCAATCAAATAAACTCTGAATACATGCGGCATATATAATAATAAAGGATTTAACAAATGAAAAAATTAATACCGATACTGCCGGCATTGCTTGCAGTGCCTATGCTATCTCATTCGGCAACATGGGATGTATTGCACAAATGGCATGTTCCTTCAAAAGACGAGCAAACACAGGATGTTGTGTGGAACTCGCGATTGAATAGAACCGTGGTGTTTAGACAAGTAGATAATACTTCTACAGTTTCGCTTTGGTCTATGAGCGGAGACAATGATTACTCTCTAAATAAAACCTCAACAATAAAGCAAGGTTGGGACTATGCAGATGGTTACTATTTTGCGTTCTCAAATAGAATCCATGCATTTCATGATTGTACCCACTCACCTTGCGCTACTGGGAAAATGAATGCGAACAAAGTATTTAACTTAGTTCAGCCAACTCGCTCTTCTGGCAATATCAAGATTGATACAAATGGGCAGTCATTTTCAGGTTGGCACACATGGGCAGGTGCAACGGATGGAAATCACGCTATTACAGTATCATTTCCAAATTTACAAAGTGGTAGTTATCAGTCAAATACTAAAAACTATTTACATGTATTTGTTTACCCGTTCAACACTAAGTCGTTAAATTCAAATAGCAGCACAATACAACCTATCAGTGCGTTTAAGGTTCCGGCTATATATAGTCGTAATCAATATGTACAAGGTGCCGAAATTGCAAATGGCAAAGTGTATGTTCAGCTAGGTGGTCTGCACAATTATGACAATGACTACAAAAACGTCATTTTAGAATTTACGATGGATGGCCAATATATCCAAACACATGAGTTTGAAGCGAAAAAGCCAATCAATACGGGAAGCACAGAATCTAACTACCCAAGCTACCTTCACGTCGAATATGAAGGCTTGATGGAAAAGCACGGTAAAATTTATTCTCAAGTGTACTACCAGTATGGCTGGACATCTAAAACAACAAAAAGCTTAGTGTATGAAGCCATTGATTCTAATCGAAACCTTTCAACCAGAGTTAGATTTGTGAATAAAGCTAAACCATATGGGTCAGCAGACGACAAAAAAGTGTGTATTGACGGTGAAGGTTCAACAACGAGAGCTTGGAAAGACCAAAATGTTCAGTCATTTTTCTGTGATGGCGGACCAGATCAAGTATTTGAACTTTGGCGTAATGGCAGACCTTTAGGTGAACGAGAGATTGGCAAAACAGGTAAAGTGCCACAGTATGATACTTCTGGCAATGAGCTTTGGTTTGAACTTCGCCCAACTTATATCGTTGAAGGCAAAAGCGCGCCAAGCTTGTGCTTAGATGCGTCGGGCTATTCAGGTGGCAAAAAGGCCAATGTACAATTTTGGGATTGCCAAAACCTGCCTGATCAACAATGGCAAATGAAGACTGACGGTAGACTGGTTAATAAACAGCAGGGTATGTGTCTAGATATTAGAGGCTATGACGGCAAGTCAAACGTGAATATCCAGCTTTATCCATGTGACTATCACTTAGATCAACACTGGACTACAGAAATAACTTATCTATAAAGTGAAGACTTTATTCTAACTTACCGCATTGCCTAGCTTTTTAGCTGGGCAATTTCATCTCTAGGTACCCTCCTGTTTTTTCCGTTTTAGAAAGCGAATAAGCGAATTACATAAGATGACTTGCAACAGTGGCAACCAATAAACCCTTTATAACCCGCTAACAGCTCAATATTCCACTTTTGGTTGTAGCATAAATCCGAAGAGCAATAAGCTAACGTTTGACCGGGAAAAGCGGGGCTTTATCTGATTCCTTTGACATTACTGCAAGAATAATTAAGTCTAATTAAAGGCGAAAAATCAAACACGGATAGATATAACAAGCACGAGTAGGTATTTTATTCTTCCATTTTTTGTGGGAGTTTCTGGTTATATTGAAAGTGAAAAATGCACCTGTTTGATAGCATGAAAATTAACGAATACGGTAATATAGCGGTGTTTTATCCGTTAGCTTACCAATTACAAACTCCTATAAATTGATAGGGAAATTAAAATGATAAAATTACTTTCCGTGGCTGTTGCTGCTTTAACATTTGTTGCATCTACAGCTAGTTATGCAGAACCAATAACAGGCAAAGAATATCAGGCTGTTGTCGAAACGGCTTATAATTACTTCAATGGCGCTGCAAATGGAGATCAAAAGCTGCTTGCCAAAGCATTTGACCAAGAGTTTGGGCATGTAAAAATGATTACAAAGAGTAAAGAATCAGGCAAAGAAAGCATCAAATCGGTACCGTTAGACGAGTTTTCGGGCTACTTCAAAAAAGCGACCAAAGACAAGTGGGAAGCTAATATTTTGTCTGTTGACATTGTTGACGACCAAATGGCTATGGTAAAACTTGATTTTCATACACCTAAAACACATTACGTTGATTATTTGGTCATGTATAAGCGCCAAAATGAATGGCGTATCATTAATAAAACTTTCGTTGCTAAGAAGAAATCGCAATAATTAGCTGATTTGCAATACACCATGGCGTCAAAATTGAGTTTACTGGTGCTATTTACATTGTTCCACGGTAGAACAAATAGCTTGATACCAAACACCGCTATCTTAATGCTTGGGGTTTGGTATCAATTCAATATGTTTCCTGTATTAATTAAGCGAAAGTGCATCAGAGCTTTGCCTCTGCCTAAATTATGTAATTAAGCCGGGTTAAAAATGAAAGAAGTAGATAGAATACTGAGAGTAGATCATGCAGGTGAGTTTGCAGCTATAAATATCTATCGCTCTCAGTTATTTATTGCACGCCATTTGTACCAAGATATTGTACCAATACTTGAAGAAATGCTAAGCCACGAGAAAACGCACTTTGACACCTTTGATCGGATCCTAAGTAGTCGGAATATTAGACATTGCTACGCATTATCTTTTTGGGCATTTGGGGGCGCTACTCTTGGCTTTCTAACCGCTTTAGCTGGCAGAAATGCTATTTGGGTTTGTACAGACTCGATTGAATCTACAGTATTGCACCATCTTGAGTGGCAGCTAGATTTTTTAGAAAAGCATGACCAAGAAGTTCATGAGGCTGTTTTAAGTATCAAAGTTGATGAACAGGAACACCGGGACTTTGGTCGCTCTCAGGGCTCCAACTCGAATATATATAGACCTATATTTTGGGTTGTTAAGAAATCTACGGAGTTTGCCATCTGGCTCAGTACAAAGTTATAAAAAGGTGACAACCAAATTCAACTGAACTTGCTGTTGAGCTCCAATTTCAAGGTGACACTTTATATATAATCAACGCAACTGATGTCTTTATCACCAAAAGCAACAAAGAGTATATTTCCAATAAAATCCCACAAAGCAAGTGGCGAGCTCGCGCATCAATGATAGCCGCATGTGATTTTGAACACAGAGTTTGTCGGCACATCTCAAACATTGCTCTTTTGTTGGCTTTTTATGAGTTCATGCCTTCACAAATATAGTGCACATCGTTATCATCGCCTTTTTCGCGAGTCCAATCTTAGTTAGGCTGCTATCGAATGTGGTTAGTTCGTAATTCCTTATTATAGCCCTAGTGTTTTACCCTTAAAGTAGAGTCAGTTAGGTGACTAGAAAAAGAAAGGCTGGCAAAAGGTTGGCGTGTATTATTTGAGATGTCTTATCATCAAGCCACATTTTAAAAGTGAACCACTGCGCTTTAGTTGATTAACTATTGGCGAAATCGATACCCGATCTTTAAATTTTTGATGGTTCATGATTAAGTGAATTACGCTTGCGATATTTAATACATCCGCTTTAATCATTAGATTTATATTGAAGTATGAGTATATTTACATTTATTAGAGGAAAGCTCTCAAACGACCTTTATATTCAAGTTTGGGAAAATAGAATTAAAGTCAGCAACATTCAATCTAAAGAGGTGTATGATCAAGAGCCTTTACTGGCGGTTGAAGTTAAACCCAATGGCGCGAAACAAGTTGTAGCGATAGGCAGTGCCTGCAAAAATTTGGATAAAAAGAAATATATAGTCGCTAATCCATTTTCTCACCCACGGGTCTTGTTGGCAGACTTTTACATCGCAGAAAAGGTACTTCAGCACGTCGTGAAAGAAATGCACACAAGCCAGCGTATTTCTCCGGCACCAAGGATTATATTTCAACCTATGGAGAAAACTGAAGGTGGATTGAGTTCCGTAGAGGAGCGTGCCTTTCGCGAACTCTGTGTCGGAGCTGGTGCTAGAGAAGTGATTATCTATACGGGTAATGAGCTGTCATTACACAATTTAGATTTTGATAAAATCAAATAGAAAAACCTGTAAGTGTTTGATAAAGGTTAACTCTATTCCCTAGTGCAAAATGTAGGGAAAGAGAAAAGCAGTATCCATTATTATATTTTGAGCGCAAATTAGGTGCTGGATGTAATGGATTGCTGCTGATTTATTGGTTCACTATTTGTTTGAAACAGGTAAACCACCGGACGAATTTTTCTACCCATCAGCATATCTATTTGCGCATAGTTGTGTATTTATTATAAACAGACGCTAACTTTGGTCCGCAACTCTAAGTCACTTGACACACAGGCTTGTATTGGTAATTTGGTAGGTGCTGCGAGTTGTGTATTATACAATTTTGCCCAAGTGCCAATTTAGAGCATGCATATCGTTTAGGCTACACAGTACCCTAGGGTTTTAAACCCGTAATTTAGCCATGCTAATTAAAAGCTAGGGTGCGTTCGGTGCATAGAGAAGCACTGTGAAAGAAGTGAACGGTGATGTACTTGATCTTGTAGCGTGGGGTGTGAGTTGCAAAAAGCACTAAAAATAAATCCCCAGAAGCTTTCGATGCAGTCGCATTTACAGAAAAAGGCTGCAAAGATAAATTAGGTTCATATACGAGTGCTACGTTTTTACGGAACGTGCATAAAAAAGCAACCGTGAACGTGTAAACGCAACAACAATGGGGTGGCCGCAAAGTTATTTCTACCACTATTGGCAACGTAATGCATGACGAAGACTCTACGTTAGCGAAGTTTGTGCCATAAAAAGCAACTAAGCAGGAATTTAAATTACAACTTTAAGCGCACTGGCTGAGCGCAAAAAGAGCAGGGAGCAATAATTTCATGACTAAAAATTTTTCAGTCTTAGTATTTTTGTTATTACTATCTGGGTGCTCATTTAGTGGAATATTCTTTCCAATTGATAATAGGCCCGATGAGCAGAATATTGGAAGATTTGAAGCAATATCATTGACTGCATCGGATGGCGCCAAAATCAAACATTATCTATTTAAGCCTGAAACAGAGCATAAGGCGACAATTTTTGCGTTTCAAGGAAGCGGTTCAAAAGTGGTTAATTGGTATAAAGTAATAAAGCCACTTGTTGATGACGGGTATCAGGTTTTTATGATGGATTATCGTGGATTTGGTGACTCTCAGGGCACAGCTGAACACTCACTCGTTGCACAAGATGCGAGCAACGCATTGGCATACTTGGTAAGCCGAAGCGACGTGTCAAACCGACCTGTTTTGGTCTTGGGTCAATCATACGGTGGACAGGTCGCAATTTATGTTGCCCATCAACACTCAGAGTTGGTCGATGCGCTAATTACAGAAGGCACCTTTACTTCATTTAGTGATGAAGCTGCCTATTCATCCCCCTGGATTGTGAGGCCTTTGATTCGGGCTATTTTTACTGAACCATATATTGCAGCGGATTTAATTTCTGACATTGAGATACCAATGTTAATTGTTCATAGCTCGAATGATAAGATTGTACCGTTTCATATGGCACAAACACTGTATGCTAGTGCAAACAGCGAGAAGCAGCTATGGGAGATCCGAGGTAAGCATGTAGCTGGGCTGATTGATTTACCTCAGGAGTATATCTCCAAAGTAAATGAGCTGTTGTTGCTTAGCCACCACAAAGCAAGCCGCTGAATACAGATGCGAATACTGTGTTTGGCACTTTTTGATATTTGTCGAGCGTGTAAAAGACCGCGAAGGAATTTATGGTTAGGTTTTTAATTTTTGCATTGTCGCTTTGGCCACTGTCAGCTTTCAGTTTGGATATTAGTTGTCCTACAGCAGAGCAGGAGCTGTCTAAGGTTGATCATCAGATATTAAGCCTAAAAGCCAGTAATTATGGCAAAAGTCAAACTAGTTACACGGTTACTTTTCCTGCTAAGTTTGATGCATATGTGGCAAGTAGTGCTTTGTTACTTGTAGGCGATAAAGTTGGTTGGCAACTGTTAGCGCCTCTTGCGCTTGAGCAGGCTTTTCATAGTGATGAAGAGCTTTTTGTTTACGTAGCGGCTTCATCATCGTTTTCACCGCGTAAGTATGTGCAGATAACATATGGCTCATGCTTTTCTCAAACTATTGAGTTACCGTAGCCTTTGCTTATATTAAGGTCTTCTATGTTAAAAATGATTGTCCGCTATTTGTGCTATCTAAGTGTTGGGTTTCGAGGCGTGTTATTCATTTTAACTTTTTCAAACTTCGCATTTGCACTTGATTGCTCATTTGAAAAACACCAAAAAAACTATAATGTAGAGTCTGCGAAAAGTGATGCGACTGCTAGTTATGAACGTGATGGCGTGATGTTCATTGCAGTAGCAACTGGTTTTGTCCCTGAACGCCCTGGATTTGCACGTATAGCCTTGTCTAAGTGCCTGATACTAGATACCAAGTGGAAGACACTTTGGGTTGGGGCTGACAGTAGCATATGTACAAACCATCCTCAAATGGTTGAACAAGCTGTTGACTATGCTTTGCGTTTTAACCAGCAAATGCTCAAGCATGCGAGCACCAGTACCGTCTACAAATGTACAATACAAGGTACTCAAGGTTAGCAATCATCATGCAAGCAAATTGTTTAATACGGTTTGGCTAAGTCAGTTTAGGTATACCGAAAGCGCCATTTACCGAGGTTCAAACTTACATTAGAGTTCTCGCTTAGTCTATTTAGGTGGTATTTCCGTTTGCAGGTCCGGCTTCTACATTGCTGTTATTATCCTAGGCGCTAAAAGTGATTTGAAGTAAGAAAAGATGACTGTGTAGCGCGATTTAATATTTCAGGAGTGATAAAAATGGTAAAAGCGCTGCGCATGGTAAGCGTATTTTTGATCGTATTGGGCGTGTGTTTATTTTTGGTAGATTTTCTTCCGGTGAATTTAACCGCATTGGAGGGGGAAGACGTATATATGAAAATTGTACCCGATGATACATTTTCCATTGTAAGTTATCGACTTTCTATTTTAATCACGGGCGTTGTGGTCTTTATGGCTCTTCAGCTTAAAGCTGCACTGGACGTTAGAAGACAAGGTGAGTAATACACGCTCTGAGCACCAAATTGCCCATTACACTCAATTGGAGTGCGCAATAACATATCGATGGCTGAGTAATTATCAAGTAAATATAATAATCAAATGGTTAAATGTGCTTTGTGTACGCTAGCTGCTTGCGTAAAACACCGCTATTGAACAGACACTTCGGGACGAATTTAAAGAGCACATAGCGTCTGTGCAAAATGTCGAGCAAGATTTTAATAACTACAGAGATAAATTATGTCGTAACGCAGAGACGACGAACACAGACGAATGAAGACAAGTGGAGCTACTTATTACACTGCTCCAACTGGAGTTACTGGCCGGGTTTTTTCTGTGTATTAAGGAGGTATTACTCTCAAAGCTCCTTTCAATTCGCTCGCTGATAACAATTGCAAAAATAAGCACTATGCGATTATAAATCGTTCGTTTTGTAGCTTGTTTTCCACTCAGTAAAGCGTTATAAAGTTTTATACATTGTTGTGTTACTTGCAGTAAGGATATTTAAATGGCTGAAAATGAAAATAACAAAGCGATTAAACCGAGCAATATGGGACTAGCAATTGCGATGGGGGCAGGTGTCGGCATTATTTTTGGCGATGTGATTTTTGATAGTGTGGGCGTCGGCATTGCCGTTGGAGCTGGTATTGCCATCGCGCTTAGTCGCTTCAAAAGAGCAACATGAAGTAAACTAGATAAAATTTAGAAACCTCCACATACCTAGCTATGCAATCAGAACGGAGCTAACTGGACAGCTTTTTACCACTAATATGGGGTTTTTAGCTTTAAAATTCAGATAATCAGAATAATAAAAAACTAAAGGGAACTATATGAAGTTTGTGATAACGCTGCTATTTTTCTTTTTTATGCCTTTGGTATCAGCTAAACCACTCACACCTGGCTATTTTTTAAAATGGGATAGTGACCATACTGAACGAGAAATTCGCCCTGTTTACCCCATTGATGAAAAAGAGATAGCTAATTTCAAGGTATACAAGGTGGCGGTAGAAAATGGTAAGCCGTCGAGCGTCTGTTTTTATGCTTTTTCGAAACCGAGTGATAAATCAAATTTTGGTGCACATTGTATACGCTTTTCTTACAGTGATTTAGCAGTAACACGGTCATTTTTCAATGTCGCTGGGGAGCAAGTTGTCAACCGTGAAGGTATATACACGGTAAAATACCTTTTTGAGGGGAGGCAATACCCAAGCTTGCGCCAGCATCTAAACAAACAAGGTAAATTGACTGAGAGCTCGTTAGGGGTAGCACAATACCGTTTTAAAAGGGATTCCAAAGGCCGGCGAGTCAGTGAGGTTAGGCTCAATATGGAGGGAACCGTGGTGCCTGAGCACAACGGGTTTTATGAAGCTAGGTTTGCTTTTGATAACAATGACTACGCCACATATCGCAAGGGCTATGATAAAAATGGGCGTATCATGGAGGGACCAAATGGATATGCGACAGCCTATTTTTGGTTTGATGAAAACGGCACATTTTTAAAAGAAGAATTCCGAGATGCGAAGGAAAATTTAGTGTTGGGACCAAGCGGTTTTTTTGCCAAAATTGTCTATGAAAACATTGATGATTCTGGAAATTGGCACAAAATTTCACTCTATGATGAAAAAGATAAGTTAGTGAGTAAATACGCCGCTTATGCTGTCGCCAAATATGATCGATATAACCAACGGGAATCGATTACATACTATGATACCCAAATGAAAATTTCACAGAACAATCGGGGGGTTGCTAAGTATCTTTACAAATATGATTCGGCGCGCAATCTTGTAAAAAGAGAGGGGTACTCGGCCACAAACGAATTGGTGACGCCGTAAAAGGGCTAGATGTGAAACTATCGAGCGATATTAAGGTGCGGCGGTATTAGCCTGCGTAGGTTCTCGCCAAAGGACAGCAGTTTAGCAAAGACTAACAAGTGCTCTTTGGCGTTCGAATTCAGCTCCAATAAGTCACGAATAAAAAACATTCACAACATGTGCAAAGCCGCAGCAGCTCAGCGTTGTAGAGGGCTAGACTTCATCTTGCTTGTTGAAAACCAATATATCGCCGGGCTGACAATCGAGGTAATTGCAGATCTGTGCAAGAGTTTCAAACCTCACTCCTTTGACCTTACCCCGCTTTAACAAAGATAAATTTGCTTCTGTGATGCCAATAGCTTTGGCCAATTCTTTTGATGAAACTTTACGCATTGCCATCACTACGTCAAGGTTAACGATGATCTCCATAGTTAGACAAACTCCTTGTTCTCATCTTCGATTTCTTTTGCTGCTTTGAGCAAGTAGGCCACGATTGCCAATAAACCCAGCGTAATTAGCTCTCCAAAATCAATCGTCAATACGACTTCGGCGTCACCAAATACTGCTCTATGCCAAAATCCGATCCCTAAAGTCAGCGCAATGTAGTAAATGGTTGAGGCAATTTTCAGCAAGATAAAATTAATAAAACAGCGAAAACACTCGTGATTAAAAAACTGCCCTTGCTCAAATAGCGAAAGTAACTTGCATACCCAATAAATGGACGCAACGATAAAAATTAATATCGGTGAGCTCAGTAAAAACAAGACGAGTTGGCTGATGTTCTCAGACTTCCACATCACCATAAACAGTTCACTATCGAAATAATTGACCTGATTATTTACCACAATTTGGTACAAGTTGAATGCCAAAACCAAAAGCGTGATTGCAATAACAGCTAGGCGAATAGCGCCACTTCTTCTCTGAATTTTTTCGATTGTTTGGGACATGAATGCTCCACGGTTTATCTCGTTATCTGAGGTGAATCATATCACACATAAATTAATTTCTGAAAAAAAGTAAAAAATTATCGTTTTACAATAATTTTATTTCATGTAATGATATTTTCAAAGTTACCGAGGAGCACCTAATTATGCAAAAGAATCAATCGCTATTTAAAAGCGCGCTAATCAGCGCAGCAATCAGCTCAAGTTTTTTACTTGCGGGATGTCAATTTACCAATGTGTTTGATCAAACGAATGCTGTTCAAACACAGCAGGCCCAAGAGCTGGTCGAGCTAGAAAGTTTGTTTAGTTCTGAGCAGATCAGCCACGTCTCTTTATCAAATGATGGACAGTGGATAGCTTTCTTACAAATGAACAATGGAGGAAAAAATATTCATCTGGTTCGCCAAGGTGAAGGACTTGCAAGTGCAGTGACACTGACTTCATTTGAAGATGGTGTCGATGGATTCGTGTGGTCAGATAACGACAATGAGATACTGTTTAACAAAGACTTTGAAGGAAATGAAAATGACCAAATATTTACGCTGCGCTTTACGCCAAATAACCTACAAGCTAAACCAGAAGTTACTCGACTGACGCACAATGACGACGTTGATTATACATTCATTGCACAAGTAAAGAACAACCCGAGCAAAATCGCGGTACTGGCAAACCACATTAGTAGTCAAATGGATGTATTCCATGTGGATATTAAAACTCAAGCTGTACAATTGGTGCAAAAAAATGATATTTCGTTTTATACTGCGGAGCTTGACGATAATGGCTATGCGGCTGTCGCTGCAAAGCTTAACCCAGACAATTCGGTTACTGTCTACAAACGAGCTAATGAGGGGTGGTCGAAAGTATTTCAATCGGAGGTTGGCGAAAACGTCAGTGTTATTAGTTACGACCACAGTAATAACCGTGCATTTATTTCTGGCAGTGTCCAAGGCAGAGACAAAAAAGAGCTATTAGAGCTAGATCTTGCCACAAACAAATTAAAAACAGCGCATAAAGATCCGCAAGACCAATCAGATTTACATCATGTTGTCTTTGATAAAAAGGGTCAACCTATGATTGTTTCGTATTATGGTGGACGACTGCGCAATTATCCGATTGATGGTAAATCGTCTAAAACATTGAATAAAATCAAAGGCCATTTAGATGGCGAATTTGATGTTTTAGTTGAAAAAATAGAGCACGATAAAAATCAGTGGTATTTAACAGTGTCTTATGCCAACAAACCGGACGAAAAGTTTGTATATAACACCAGCACAGATACTTTGACTGATTTGCTGAATCAAGCACCGACTTTTGATCCAAACTTGTTGGGCGAAAGGAAGTCTATTACTTACAAAGCAACGGATGGCCTCGAAATTCAAGCCTACTTGACGCTGCCACAACATGCTAAAAAGAATCTGCCTACTATTGTATTGCCCCACGGGGGGCCATGGGCAAGAGATGAATGGGGTTATTCGAGCGATTACTTTGTGCCGATTGCGCACTTCTTTGCAAATCGTGGGTACGCGGTATTGCAGCCAAACTTTAGGAGTTCGACTGGTTTTGGCAAGAAGTTTATTGAGTTGGGCAATCGAAACTGGGGTACAGGTGCCATGCAACAAGATTTGACAGATGGTGTTAACTATTTGGTATCTCAGGGCATTGCGGATAAAAAGCGAGTGGGGATAATGGGCGCGTCTTACGGTGGTTATGCGGCATTGGCGGGAGCGACGTTTACGCCTGATATTTACAGTGCTGTTATATCTTATGTTGGCCCTTCAAGTATCACAGCCATGGTAGAGTCTTTTCCAGAGCATTATAGGCCTTACATGGGAACTGTTTTTGCCAGTGTTGGTGATCCTCTTATCGATTCAGATCGACTAGATATGGAGTCGCGCTCTCCGATTAATTTTGTTGACCAAATAAGGACACCAATTATGTTGATCCAAGGTGCAAATGACCCGAGGATCCCTCAATACCAATCGGATACGATTGCAAAAAAGCTGTATAAAACTAATCGTCCAGTTGAGTATATTTTAGCTAAAGATGAAGGACATGGGTTTAGACAGCAAGACAATAAGCTTGCATCTATCGTTGCTATGGAGGCGTTTTTCGCTAAGCACTTAGGTGGCAATAAATCGGTCTCGGTGAACCCTAAAATTAGTCAGCACTTAACATCGCTTACGGTCGATGTGAGCAAGCTTTAAACAGATTAATATATAAAATGACGCGTACTCAAATTAGAGTGCGCGTATTTTTTGCTGACTACAGCGTGTTTTGCTACGAAAATTGGATATCTAGCTTTATTTATCGAAATTTGTCTTAAATGATTCGTCTAAATTTACCCACCTTTGCTTGTTTCTCACTGTAACACCCTGTAATACTTTTACTTTGGAATGAGGTTTATGCTCAGTTTGGGTCGGAAAACTGAGCTAAGAAAATGAGGGGTGAGCAAACCCGATATGTAATGTGGCTCAATAAACTGTGGGTATAGTATTACAAAGTTATGTGAGTACTCATTTGTGATACAAGGAGCAAGTAAATGAAGAAACAACTATTTAAACCAGCGCTTTGTGCGCTGTATTCAGGGCTAACATTGGCAAGTGTAGTCAGCCATGCTGAAACGAAAATTCCGGCAGATGTCAAACAAACCTGTGTAGTTTCGAAAACAGATCTAAGTCAATGGTTTGCAAAAGGTAATATCTCAAAGAGTGGATTCGTTGATCCTGCTAATAGTTTAAACCCTGTTTTCGGTGATTATTACAACAATAAGCGTTGTGATTTTTATAAATGGGGAGCACAAATGTTTTTGTGGCTTTCCTCTCCTGTAGGGAGTTCTTATGTGTTTGATGGGCCATCATTTTTTGATGTTGTTCAAGTCGGAAGTGATTTTCAGCTTGTCAATAACACCTTGAATAAAGATAACAATAGCTATTCCGTTCGTTCTTTAAAGCAGGACGATCCAATTGGCAGCACAGGTCAAGCTGGAGGTGATGGTGTGCTGCTTTCCCAGCAGGCATCATTGACTTACTATGGGATTAATGTCAACGACGTGTTTGCTTATTACAGAACAGGTCAAGATCAAGGCAAGTTTAAAGGGACTGAAATTGCATATGAATTCCCAAATACAATTCAAGGATTAAGGCGAGTTGAAAACTTTGCAGGCCGCAGGTTTAAAGATGGTCACACTTTAGCGATGGAGATTAAAACATCATGGGTGGATGCCAGTACTGTCGACGCGAGTCGATATTTAGTTATTGATGCAAAGGTCCCTAGTTACGATAGAAAAAGCACAACCAAATGGGCCTTACAAAAAGATGCCATGGTTAAGAGATTGGCTCTTGTAGGTATGCATGTTGTCGGCACTGTGACAGGCCACCCTGAAATGGTTTGGGCGACATTTGAACATTTAGATAACGCGCCAGATCAGAAGTTTTATTATTTAAATGACAAAGGGAAGCTTGTAAAGCAAGGGTTCGACGCTTCTGGTGATTGGACATTTGCGAAAATAAATACAAGGGCCAGTACAGAAATTCAAGAGTTTCAGGTTGTCGCTAAAGAACGCTCTGATAAGCTCAAATGCGGTGTCAATCAAAGATGCAAAAAAGGTGATATCGTTGCAACAGCCAATGTGATTCAAGAGAATAATGTTATCCGGCAGAATCCTTGGGGTAGTGCACCCATTAGTTCGAGCAACAATGTTTTAAGGAGCAATACCGATTTAATCTCATTGAACCATTCAATTTTGCCTTTGCTGAAAGGGGTGGGTGATGTACGTGCGAATTACTTTCAAGTTGGCAGTATTTGGACCGCTACTGGTCAAATTCCTGAAAATGATGAAACCCCAGCAGATCCGAAAGACAATATTTTCCGTGGTTCATTGTCATTATCTAATGCCACGATGGAAACGTTTCATCAGGCTCCACCCCCTCCAAAAAAGAGTGATGGCCCTGTTAATTGCTTTGGATGTCACAATGTTAAGAAGGTTCAAGGAAAACCGAGAGAGGCATTTAAGGTGAGCCATATATTTAGCAACATGCAGCCTCTACATATTGAAAAATAGTTTCTTGCAAGTAATAACAAATAACGACGCATCTGCGTCGTTATTTGTTATTTAATAGATTACTTTAAGAACCCCGGAAGGTAACTGGTCGCTTTATTTGGATCTCCCTTCCCATCATATATTGCTTGCAATGGAAAGGGATAGGCAGGCTGCTCTTTGATCACGTTACCCTGTGAATCTTCTTTTTGCGTCAGCAAGCTATCTGGTACGACACCGCCAATTATCCAAGACTCTAATGCACTGATAGCATCAAATGTGGCGTTACCAGGGCCATCGACACCACAGTGGAGCACGCCGGGCAATAGGAACAACCGGGCAAAATCCCGGACTTTTTGATTGTGGCTTTGCATAAACTCATCAACATCTTCGTACCAATCTATCGTCGCATAGGCTGGAATAGCAGCGTCCGACCAACCGTGTATAACCAACATTTTTCCGCCACGGTCTTTGAATGCTCGTAAGTCTGGATCGTCGGCATCTATCAATTTACTGATTTGGGACAGATTCTCTTTTTCATCTTGATATGAAAAATCACGCCAGTTGTAATCGACATCAAGCGCTGTTGGATAGGCAATATACTTTAAATATTCGGTTGCAGCATAGTAGTGAAAAGGCATCAGCTGCGATAATTGCGGGGCAACCCATCCCATCCATTCAGGTTCAGAGCCGTAAGGTAATCCACCATAAATGATATCCCCCTGAGCATTTTTAGATGGTGCATACAAGGCTTTTACAGCGTCAACTTGTTGCTGGGACAAACACCCACTTACTTGTCCGTGCGGGCAAGTCAGTGTTTGGGGGTCAAAATCGCATAATCTAGGGTCACTGATAATACCGTCCTCTAGCCCATCTTTACCGTCACAGGCTGTCATAACTGCATTGGCTATCAAAGGAATGTCTTGGGGAGATAGAATGGGTTTATCTCTGTGGTTCAAAATAGCACGAGCATTGTCCATACAGTTAATAAGATTGACGTCGGTATAGTTTATCGTTGGGCCTCTGGCAATGACTCCGTCAAAGTCATTCGGGTAGCGTTTGGCTGCCATAACACCTGCATGACCACCTTTTGAGCATCCGGTTATAAACGAATATTGCGGTTGCGCGTGGTAGTATTTTTCAATGATGGCCTTGGCAGCAACTGCAACAACATGATTAGCTCGATAAGCAAAGTCAATTTTGAGCTGTTGATTATTTCTCGCCCATTTACCATCAAAGCCGTATGCAGTGTGGCCTCCGTCATGGCTCATTGTGGCGTAATGTCTAACTATGCCAGCCATGGGAGGGTAGGGGCTGACATCGCCACAAAAGCCCATACAGGCGTTAAGTAAATATTTTTGGTTCCATAATTCACGCGCCGGTAAGCGAAGCTCAAAGCGAATAGTTGGTGTGACGTAACCGCGCACAAGGCAATGGTCTGGCAGCGTTTTATGAAGCTTAGGAATTGGTGCGCCCATAAGCCGGCTGTGCTTATATGCCCATTCGGATTCGCTCGGGCTCATTTCATACCCTTTCACAAAGCGTGACTCAATGACATTGGTTGCTGCTTCTCCGCGTTCCAATTTGGCAAAATCATCAAAGCGTAGTGACATACACGCGCGTTCTTCAGTGCTTATTTGAACATCAGTTTGAACCGCAAATACGTTAATTGAAAACCCACTGAGGCAGGCTAACCCTAGCAAAGGCCAAGTACGACTGATTAAATTAGATATTTTCGACATTCCCATTTATCTCCTTTTAATGGTTTTGCAATTAATAATCATTATCAATTGACTGTCAAATTGTCTTGTATTCACAATCGAAACTCAAGAGTGCCACGTCGTTATTCGTAAATTTATTGATTTAGGCTGTGTAGATTGTATTTAATAGTGACTTTGACAGTTGTGAGAACACACTGAAAGCTTTGCTTGCTGTCTGATAATGTAGAAAGTTTATGGGTGGATCATTGATTGATTTAATTGTGTATTGGGCTTTTATAGCTGCTGCCATCATTCTAATTACATGGCTTGTATGGATATATCGACGAGAAAAGGTGTTTTTAAAAGACGGCAGGTTTTGCAAAAAGTATCAATTTGTCGTTGAAAGTCTAGAAATATCGGAGTTAACTAAAATAAGTTATCACTATCATGCAGTTGTTGGATTTGTTGCTATTTGGGAGTTGGTGGATAGCCGAGGCAATAAGCTAGTTATTGACGGGCGTGCAAAAGGTGTATGGCAGGTCATGTCCGAGTTACAGCACTTTTTGCCTGAATTTACTTTGAAAAATTTTGATAGCGCCTTTGCCAGTGGGGATGTGGTCGAAACAATAGAAATATGGCAACAGCAATAACACAATTCTAAGTGTTTGAGCTGGGAACTTTGTTGCTATCTTTTGAAAAGTATTGGGAGGCACCTAATCCAAATTGAACATGCCCACGCTTTAAAGGGCTTGATAAAGTGCCTTCCTCACCGACTTCTAGTTTTAGCTTTCTTTTGACTCTTTTTCTTTCAGTTTTTTGTCTTGGTCAAAGTGCCACTTAACGGCAAAAAAGCCAGCTATGCCAAGTGCAATGACTTTGACTGCCATAAAAATATAAGGGAAAGAATCTGACCAATGCTCCATCGCACATCTCCATGCTATTACGTATTAATTTCTACAATGAGGAGCGATGCCACAGGGCTGCTTTTTAGTATCCAGTTATGCTTGATTATGTGGAACTCTTACGGCTCCACATCTCGAAGGATGCTAAAACTGAGAACTTTGACAATTTCATGTAGATCTTATTTTCCTTTACTTAGGATTGATACAGATCATAGAAAGTCGCTCACCGCGGTAATATATTCCATTCAGGATCTGCTTGTCAATATAATAATTAGAACATATAGAATGTTTAGTAAATATTGAAAGTTTGTGTTTGTTGCTCATTTTACACAAGTATTTTCTTATGTAATTTTAATTAAGGTGCCGTTGAACTTGGTGACACCGATACTTCAAAGGGGGCTCTGAATTGGCCGCAAGGCTGCGACGCTTAGCTTGGAAAATAGTCTACCCATTATGTGAGCTGATAACTTCATTTTTGTATTGAAAATACACGCCTACCTTGGACTCGTGAATTCATGTGACATCATGGGTGCACTCTTCACCCGTTAAAAAACCAATAGCGCGATAGGTAATAGTAACCATTGCTCGATTTGCTCATTTTTGATACTTGTTCAGTGCTATGGAAAGCCAATCTACAATGATGCACTGTCTTAAAACCTCTTTTGCCACGACGACGTAAAAATAAGTTGATTAGGCCAGATATCCCACTTTCAGAGTTTAACCTTAAAGAGAAAACTTGCTTTATTGGAGACTTTTTCGATTCAGTCTAGGCTATTCAATTGTGGCAGAGTTCATAGCCAAAACGATGTTATTCACCGTAATGGCGGGCCGTTTTACCGAGTGCTAATTTCTAAATTATGTGGAAATACATTAGTGGAGATCAAATCACACTCAACAGTGCGCTTTTGAAGGTGTATGTGGGTAGTCATTGGCTATCTGTGCTTTCTGGCGTACGTCATTGAAATATGGAGATAGAGATATGAGAGATAAGGTATATGGTGTTTTTAATGGTGGCGGCGCAAAAGGCGCAGCCTTTTCTGGCGCAGTTCAGGCAATCGACTCTGAATATGATTGGGCTGGGGTCGCTGGCACATCGGCTGGCGCGATTACGGCTGGACTCCTTGCCGCTGGTTATAGAGGAAATGAGCTTAAAGACGTGGTTGGCAATCTGGACATGATAAAGCTCATGGACATTGCGAAGTTAGAGGATGTTCAACAAGGGGTGACGCGTTGGATAGATTGTTTAAATGTAGATCTAGGCACTCAGCTACTACTAAAAGTCGATCCTCTGATGCTGTGCTCTGAAGAAGAGCTTGCATTCAAGAAAAAGTACCACGCAATATTCAATGAGCTAAGCGAACACCAACAGTCAGCAATCGACCTGCCGATTGAAGTTAATATGAAAACGTATTGGTTTACCAAAATAATAGCCAATCAAATAGCCAAAACGGTTCAAAGCCAATTTGATATTGATGAAGAAGCATTGACCGAAAATATCCATATGCTGTTGTTCTTTAAAGGAACCGGCTATTTTGATAGCCAAGGTGAGCCTGGAAAAAAGGAGGTGCGAGTTGCGCTGCGTGAGCTAATTCTGGGGTTACTAAGGAAAAAAGACCTACCTGAATTTATTCTTGAGAAGTTAGAAAATGAAGGGAACGAAGATAACTTATTGTCTTCTTTTTTAAGCCTGTATTATCACGGTGGCTTGTTTGAAGGTAAGGCATTTATTCACGAGATGGAAACACTCTTACAGAATAAGTTACGCACAGAAGAAAACAAAGACTTAAATAATCCAGTAACTTTTGGTGAGCTGCCGCTAGAGTTGCACGTGATGGCTGCGGACATCTCAGCGAATCGTCTGGTTCGTTTTCCTGAAGACTTGTTGGATTATGGCTATCAGGATAACCCAGAAAAAGAGCATTTTTACATGGACTTCTCAGTGGCTGAAGCGATAAGAGCAAGTATGAGTATTCCGCTTGTTTTTCAAACGGTTTTACTAGAAAACCCACAAACAAATGAACTACACCAGTTAGTCGATGGCGGTATGTTATCTAATTTCCCAGTTGCGTCTTTCATTGACGACGATGATGATATTCCAATTTGTGGTTTTAAGCTTGGGGAAGAGTCACATTTGGTTGCAAGAAGTCAGCGGATATTGCCTTTCATACTGGCTCATGTAAATACCTTAACCGATGCACACGATAAGTTTATGGAACACTATCTGCGTAACAAACTGGTTGTGAATGACATCAGTTTAACAATGCAGATTGATGATCCTGAACTAGTTCAGCAAAAACGTATTAAACTTGCTGAACAAAAGGCTGAGTTGGATAAAGAGATAGCGATCCTTGATTCAGTAAAAAATCAGCTTATCAATAAGTTTAATGCACTGCCACAAGGTGATAGTGATGCGACGCTTTTTAACCAACATATCGATGCGATAGATCAATCAATAAATGAACTGCAAAGTATGCTAGATGAATTGCTAGCAGAGCCTGTGGAAGACAAACAATGTGGCACATTAGATTTTGATTTAACTGAGGCTCAAAAAGCACGGCTGCATGAAAATGGTAAACGTGCAGGTGAGCAAGCACTGTTTAACCTAAAAGTTTTATTAGACGCTCGAAAAGCCAAAGAGCATAGGGTTAACATTGGCTAGTGGCTTCATTTGCTGGCATGGAGTCAATACAGGGGGTTGGGTTTTCGCTAGCCCCCAGCTAGTTCTATAGTACTTAAATCCGCGCTAAACGCTTGAGGCCCGGAGTTGTCTCTGGCGATATTTTGAGATTACCCCATATATTGGGTAGGCTTGTCCATAGACGACTGGAAAAGCTTGTGCGTCTTCAAGCAATAACGCAGAGCAAAGTGACAAGCTTCACAAAACATTTTGTCTAATGGAAAAAACTTCAAGATAGCTGATATACAAGTTTGGAAGGAAGGTTCATCCCTGACTTTTTTGGATAGACTCTCTAATTATTTTCAGTTGTAACGGTTCTTGCTACATCCCCCCACCTCCAACCTGTATAAATTATGAATAATAGGTATTTAAAGCTCTTTTTTAGTAAAAGAAGTTTGTCGTCTGTAGTGTCACGTTATTGATTGTAAATAACTGTTGTCGCTTGTATCTATTCAAGTTTTTCGCTGTTAGTATGCATCCAAGTTAACACTCTACACATAAAATAAACTTCATCGAAAAGGACAATTAGAATGAAAATTAACTTAAGCCGTTTTTTAAAAGTATCAGCATGGATAATTGGCGCTAGTGCTGGATCTGCATTTGCACAGAGTGCTCCGTTATCTTGCTACTGGCAGCTTGATAATCAAAATGAATTGGGCACATGGGAAAGCCAACTTTGCAGCAATCCAGTGGATGCAAGTAAACCAGATATACTAATCGCAAATCGAGTGAATATACCCAGTCATAATCTTTGTACCATAAGTTGGTATGACGGTTATCGAACGGAATTGAAGGGAAGTATTCAGGTCTCAGGATCAAAATCAGCTTGTTATAGTTATTCAGCTACCTTTCAACCGGCACCCCAAACACAGCTTGTTGATGGCATAGAGGAAACACTCTTAGAGTGCAAATGGGAAAAAGGGGAAAGTAACTTTCATCGTTTGTATTGCAAAGATATTAAAGGCCAATTAGTCAACCACCCGGTAGCCACGAAAATACAAGCCAGTGGTTCCAACCAGTGTGCAATGTACTTTAATAGTAGTGCGCTAGACTTGTTTGGTGACGGGAATGCGGTGGTTGAAGCGCCGTCTTCAACCGCGTGTGATACAGATCCTATTTATTTTAGACCTTACCCTAAAAAGCGGATTGTGGACGGGGTTGAAGAGGTGTTACTGCAGTGCGCTTGGCAGGGGGAAGATGAGAGACTGCAAGTTAAATTATGTACTGATGTTGGCGCTTTAGGCAATGACGTTGCGGTCGCTGTAAAAATAAATGGTGTCGTACAGTCGTGGCTATCGACAGCAAATAGAAACCTTAAGAGTGGGCAAATTATTGAGGACCGCGCACTTAATTCATTTAATCCTCCACTATATTTCCAGGTAAATTAAAGGCTCATTTCTATAATGCGGTTTGTGTATGCATTCCGCATTGTGATTGGCGTGTTTTGTATTTAATAACGCTTTAACTCTACTATTTGATTAAATTTAGCCTTTTGTTTTTTTAGCAGTGACAATTAGGGTCTTAAGGGCGAATTAAACTAATTTTTACGTTTTTGTGGTTTTAAAGTTTCTATCATTTTTTGAAAAGTGCGTGATTGAAACAATATCAAATTGGTTGATTAGAACACGATATATATCATTCTGGATTGGTAAGGTTATCAGAATATAGTTCAAAAACCCTATATAATGCTTCCTAGAGCCATTTAATCGAAGCGAGGGTAAACATAAATTATTGGTGAGCTCAGCTTATTTATAGGTTTGAGCTTGTGTAATTTGCACACTGTGTTTAAGGGCTTTTTCTTTGTAAGTAAAGTAACCTAGTGAAATAAGTGTCAATAGCGAGCCTATTGCTCCGGTTAAAACTCCCAGTTCACGCAAAATAGTATTCCAGTCTGAAGCGTTGCTGTTTAAACCGTGATAAACCATCACTGCAACGGTACCTAAATAACCAAATGAATCAGCTAAGTAGGTCAGAAAACCGACATTAGCAGGGCGATTAAACGTTGCGATAAGTCTCTCAAACAAGGTGGTTGTGAATGGTACATACGCTAAGTACAAACCAATGCCATTTAAAATCATCCAGCTGACAGTGCTCAAATTGCTAGCTTGGTATGCAACTGAGCTTAGTAACGTAATTATAAAGCCAATAAAGATCAGTAAGTGGTTGATGATCATAGCAGTGTGGTTACATCTAACGAGCTTTGATAGCGCTATAATCACCAGAACAACTAACGCAATTGGGAGCTCAGTCATAGTAAATAGCGCTGGCGAACCTTCGTGACCGGTTGCTTTGAACACGTCGGCGGCAAAACTATCTCGTAGATCTCGTAAAATAGTTAATAGAATATAGCCGATAATCAACATCGTAAGACCAAAACCCAGCAGTTTTAGCAGTGCTATACGATCGGCTTTAGTCATTGGCACACGGGCGCATCGCGCGGCAATATCATCTTGATTGGGAGGCGGGATTTGGTCGAGCATCCATACTGTGAAGCATAGCAGTGGTAAAAAGAGGGTTGCAGTAACAAATGGCATCCAAAACTCGGTAATACCGAAGTCTAAAATAAGAATACTGGCGAGGCTTTTTACTAAACCGGACGCAATAATTAAACTAGCGCACAGCCCCGCAGCCAATATTTCTGTTACTCTTCGACCTTCCAAATAGCTAAAAATTACCCCCCAAACCATGCCCAAAGGTAGGCCATTCAGCACCATAAACAATGCATTCCATGGCGCAGGTGCAATAGCAAACCCCAGCAGTGCAAGCCAAGCGACTAAAACTAGGAAAATGATGGTTTTGGCACGGCCTTGATTTCGTAGCTCAGAAATCACTTTTATTCCAATGAACTTGGACAGTGCATAGCCCAAGATTTGAGCTGTCAGATATAAGGATTTTAGTGATAAGCCTAGCCAGGTTGCGCTTTGAAATAAGCCCACAGCAACGGGTTTTCTGAACCCATACATAAAGGCATAAGTACTGCACGCAGCAATGATTGTATAGATACAAAATAGTACTGTACTAGAATCAATATGGGTACGAATTTGCTTGCCCAAGTGACTGAACATTAGACACTCTAATTGGTACGCCCCTTTTTGGTATGTACCAATTGGTGGGCTGTTTCGAATTTGGAAAGTGTAAATTGACTTTATGTCAGTTGTTTTACAAAACTCCAAATTCTAAAAATGTAGCTTGGCCTTGTTTTCTATCATTAGTGCATCGTGACGCCAAAATTCACGATCAAACTCAAAAGCTATGCCATCTTTGTCTCTGACGATCCGGGTGACTTTGAGTCCAAGCGCTCCGTCATAGGTATCTAATAATTGTGCGATCGGGTTAAATAAACAGCATGACTCGACTGTCACATCATATAAAACATCGTGTTGATGATAGGTATTCTTGAGTAAAATGCTGATGGACAATGACAAGTCGTGCTTGTCAATATCAGGTAGGTGTTTGTTGCTAAAATTGAGGTTTTCAACGACTACGGCCCTCCCGTCGACTGAGCGTACGCGCAGAATACTTGTCAAACTCGTGCGGGCATCTAACTCAAGTGCTGCGGCTATTTCTTTACAGGGCTTTTGCTTTTTTTGTTCAACTAATTTAGTACTGGGTTGGAACCCTTGAGCAGTAGTGTATTGCAAAAATGAAGTATGTTGCATTGGGTCATATTTCAGTTTGCGTGGACACACAAACCAACCACTGCGGTTTTTTCTATATATTAACCCCATATGTTCAAGTTGCCCAAGGGCTTGGCGCAGTGTAGAACGAGCAACGTCATAGGTCGCACAGAGCTCTCGCTCCGAAGGTAAGCTACCTGTGAGGTGTTGTTCAATGATCTGTTGGCTAATGGCTTCACGCACATGTACATAGGCGAAACAAACGTTGCTCATAAGTTATCAGTTTTTTATCTGTATTTTATTAATTTATTGTTATCACATTACAAAGCACTCAACAAGCCATGTTTATAGATTTAGATATTTTGGTACATACCAATTATTTAAATATTACATAAATCTGTAAAACCATTGTAATGCACTCGCACTAAGATTTCGCCCGTTCGTATTTTTGGTATGTACCAATCACTTTCGGGAATTATAATGAAAACTTTATACTCTACAGGCTCTACAAAAATATCTATGCTCGCAATGGCTGTGGCAACAGCATTGTCGGCTCCTGTGTTGGCAGAAGATGATCAGGCTAAAGCAGATCAACAGATCGAAGAGATCATGGTCGTTGGAAAGAGTGTTTCTTACGCTAATAATGCAACGTCTGAAGAGATGTTTAAACAACAGTCTTCCATGACCAGTGCGATGGCGATGATCGATAATTTGCCTGGTGTACTTATCAACGAAGGTGATACATTTGGCTCTGATGATTGGTCAACAACTGTGTCTATTCGAGGCTTTCAGTTAAGTCTAGATGAACAACAAGTCGGTATTACCATTGACGGTATCTCAAATGGTAACTCGAATTACGGTGGTGGTGCTAAGGCAAACCGTTATATCGACACTGAAAATTTAATGGCTGTAGAAGTTTCTCAAGGTACTGCTGATATCGGTTCACGCTCAAATGAAGCGCTGGGCGGTACCCTAAACTTTACAACTATCAACCCAGGAACGGAAAAAGGCATTGTAGCTAGCCTGTCACTGGCTAATTTTGACGCGCAAAAATACTATATGCGTGTTGAAACAGGCGAGGTTATGGATGATACCTATGGCTGGTTTAGCTATTCAAACTCGAGCAACAGTGACTGGATAACGGGAACTGCCGAGAATAAACGCGATCACTTTGCATCTAAATTTGTCAAAGGCATGGACAGTAATTTAGAGATCACAGCCTACCTTTCGTACGACGACGTGCATGAAGATAACTATCAACGAGTGTCGTTAGAGAGCTTTAAACAGAACCCTGAGTCCGATGGACTAACCGGTGAGTGGACAGGTATTCCTTATATTGATCAAGTGTATCGCCGTGGTTGGTCTACGCTGCGCGAAAACCTATTTGGCTATGTTGAGGTTGACACAATGATCGGTGAGGTTGAGGTAACGGCCAATGCGTATTTCCACAAAAATGAAGGCCGTGGTGACTGGGTACCACCTTATATCGTTGATGTTAATCACGACGGTGCCAATGGCCACAGCGAATTGGTGTCTGGTACGACATATCAAGGCGGCAGTTCATTAGGTAAAATTTATTTTGTAGGTGCTGATGGTAAATCCCTGACGCCAGCCAAAGGATGTGAGAGCTCTATTACTTTCCCTTATGGTGGTGCAGATGCAGAGTATGATCCTAACTGTTACGATTCAAGCGCACGCCCTGTTGGATCATATCGCAACAGCCATTACGAAAAAGAGCGTTTCGGCATAAATGCCGACCTTACGTGGGAAACGCAAATTGGAGAGTACACCAACATAGTACGTGGTGGAATTTGGTACGAAGACTATGAGCGTTCAGAGTACCGAGACTGGCACAAAATCATCGATTCGAAGAGCAGTTTTGATTTTGACCACACACCGTATTGGATCCAGTATGACCGTACTTATCCAGTTACCACAACGATGTTGTACCTTGAAGACTCAGTAGAGATGGAAAGTGTGACAGTGCGCGCTGGCGTTAAAAAGTACTTAGTAGATTTAGACAGCCACGATAAATTCACTAGCGTTGATAAATCGGTAAATTCAGACTCCGACACGCTGTTATCAGCTGGTGCTGTCTGGTATACGCCTGTTGAAGGCTTAGAAGTATTTGCTGGTTACGCGGAAAACTTTGCGGCGATAAAAGATCAGGTGTTAGAAGCGGATGCGTCGGCATTAGGCAATATTGAACCTGAAACAGCTGAAAACATGGACTTGGGTATTCGTTATGACAACCAAGACTTTGATGCGAGTATCACACTTTACAGCATTGATTTTGAAAACCGATTAACATTCGTAGCGCCTGAATCTGCTTCAGGTAATGACTATCTTGTCGGTACTAGTGGCCAGTACATCAACACTGGGGGGATTGAGTCCTCAGGAGTTGAGGCGTCACTGACTTATTACCCCAACCAAGCTCTATCGGTATACCTGTCTTATACCAGCAATGATTCAGAGTACACAGATGGTACGGTAGATATTAAAGCAGGTAATACGGTGTTTGGTTCAGTTGAAGATATGGCTGTGTTGTCTTTAGATTGGCAGTCAGACATATACTCAGCCGGGCTTTCAACCAAATGGATCGGTGAGCGCTGGATGGATGCAGACAATACTCAGCGTATTGACGCTTATGCGGTAAGCGACTTATATATTGCTGTTGACTTAGAAAATTTTGATTCAGCCTTAAAGGGGGCTTCTATCAGACTTACAGTAAACAACTTGTTTGATAAGAGCTACATAGGCAGTGTTGCTGGTGGTTGGGGTGGTTGGATAGGTGCGCCTCGAACTGCTGCAATTAACTTCCAAACACGTTTTTAAAGAGAGTGGGTGTGGTGTTGTAAAACACCACCAATCACAAATCTCAATGTTGTGCAGTTGAAACGGATGTTTTTATTAGTCGATAGGTTTGATTTTGTTGTGTACACCGCGAAAGCACGGACCATGTTACATAACTCGCCTTAAATACTATGCTGCGCAACAAACTTCTGAGCTATACGATAATCCGTGTAGCTCATCTTCTTCTCGATGCCATAGATTATTCGTTCAATTGACGACAATATCTGCTGACTTCTTTATTTTTATGGTAAACAGCTAATGTGTTTGCTGTGGGATATGAAGTTATGAAGCATAAAACCACAAGAAATTTTATAATGATGAATATAAAACGCTTTCTTCACTTTTTTATCTTCGCAATAAGTTGCTTTTCTAGTTGTCTCTACGCGGCTAGCTCATTCGATAAAATTCTTTTTGGGTCATGCAGCCATCAAGATAAAGCGATTCCAATTTTTGACGCCATCAATCAAGAACAAGCTGACCTATTTATATTCTTGGGAGATAATATATACGGCGACACCGAAAACATGAATGAGTTAAAAGCCAAGTATCAAAAGTTGGCGCGCAAACCTGGGTTTCAGGCACTGCGAAAGCGTACTCCTGTCATCGCCATGTGGGACGACCATGACTACGGCGAAAATGATGCAGGAGAAGAGTACCCACTTAAGGAGGAATCGCGACAGATAATGCTGGATTTTTGGCAAGAGCCAAAAGAAAGCCAGAGGCGCACACGTGATTCAGGAATTTATACTTCATACTTGTTTGGAGAAGGTGAGCAAAGTGTTCAAGTTATCATGCCCGATCTACGTTGGAATCGACCACAGCTCAACTCGGTAGGTACATTGAGTTACTGGGTTGGAAGCTTATTCAACAATAAAGGACCTTATAGGCCTGTTGACGATACTACATCTATGCTAGGAGAGCAGCAGTGGCAATGGCTAGAGCAAGAGCTTTTAAAGCCGGCTAAGGTGAAAATAATTTCCTCTAGTTTGCAGTTGATCCCAGATTTTACAGGGTGGGAGAGTTGGGCAAATTTTCCAGCTGATCGAAAAAGGCTATTTGATTTTATAGAAACGCATCAAATAGGTGGTGTGATCATGATAAGTGGTGACACCCACTGGGGTGAACTATCAAAATATCAAACAAAACTGGGTTATCCTTTATGGGAGGTAACGAGCTCAGGGTTAACTCAAAAGTGGAAAGATGTCAGCCCAAATAAACACCGCGTTGGTGAGAGCACGTCGCAAGTGAATTATGGGTTCATTGAAATTGACTGGCAAAAGAGCGACCCTGTTATCCATTTAGGATTAAAAGATATCAAGGGCTATGTTACTCATTCACAAAGCATGCCGTTGTCGTCACTTCAATACAAAGAGAGACTTTGAAAAGGGCAGCGCAAAAATAGCAAGAGTTAGGGGGTATCTGTATGAAATTATTGAGATGATACCTTATTGACTTGCTTCATTTCTCACAGAGAGTATGTTGTGCGCTGGGAATTGAAATATATTCGCGTCAGCGGCATAAATATGATTTTTATGCATTGGCCTATTGAGGTTATGACAGAGCCAAGTGTATTAAAAAGCCATTGTAGCAATGGTCCTATTTTCACACTGGTGAATAGAGTGCAGATAATGTTTACAAATGGACATTGCATCCTTAAATAGTTAGCCACCCAAAAGTGATAACTTATCTCGTCATATCAACGGGTATGATGGTTACTACACTTTGTATCAAATCATACGGAGCTAATTTAAAATTAGACATCATTGAATATGGAGGAAGGACTTTGAGTATTAGTGAAGAGAATGAATACTGGGATACAACCTTTGAACAAGCGGACTTTTCGGGAGAAAAGATAGTTTCAAAGACGTTCGAGGGATGTAAGTTTTTAAGTTGTAACTTTTCTGAGGCGGCTTTTAACCGATGTACTTTTATTGACTGTGAATTTTCAAAATGCAATTTAAGCATGCTATGGCTGGAGTACAGTAAATTCTCTGATGTTGTAATTCGTGATTCAAAAGTAATTGGTGTTGATTGGACTAAAGTTGCGTGGCCTAGGCTTGTATTTAGTTCGCCAATTAAATTTTACGATTGCATGATCAATGATAGCTCGTTCTATGGTTTGTCACTACAGGACTTTGTCTTAGATAGCTGTGTAGCTCGGAATGTTGATTTTAGGGATGGAGATTTTAGTAATGCTCAGTTTTCTCACTCAGATCTGAAAGGGTCCGTATTTTACGACACAAACTTATCTGGAGCAGACTTTTCACATGCAACCGATTTTGATATTGATATATTTAACAATAATCTTAAAAAAGCGAAGTTCGATCGTTTCGAGGCTATTCGGCTGTTGGGGTGTTTAGAGATAGAGCTGGTGTAAAACGAAATTTGAACAGGCGCTTCATAAGGGGTCAGCCATGTGAAGCGTGATGTGGGCAACATAAATAGGGGGCCGTGCTACAGTGTATTTGTGCAGTTGCTCCTGTGCTGATTAACTCAGCCAGTTAAAATGGCAGCAAATTTAAAACCACCACAGTTATCAAGCGTGTTAATTAGCGTTACCCATTAAGAAAGTTTAACAATAGATCATAGTTTCACACTCAATGTGTTGTGATGGGCAACGGCTTGTACCGCAAAAAAGAAGGCCGGAGCAGCCAGAACCATTGGTATATCCACCTGCAACTTGGGCGGTTACTGAGTTTTCCAGTGTACTTTTATCTATGCTCAAAAGTTTGATCTTTTTTTTAGAGATGGCAAGTTTCATTTTATTCTCCTTAATAACTTAATTAACTTATTCTCTAAATAAGGTACTTGGAGATATGGGGTTTGTAAATATGTTAATTTCTAATACGGGGGTCATCCTAACAAAGGAAGTAGCTAGGTTAATATGTTTATGTATAAATACTTAAAACCTTCCTTTACTCCGAAAGCAAGTTTGGCTTTGTTATTTGTTCGATAATTATGAATAGCAGGTTCAAATATGTGATAACTTTAATTTGGAGGGAAGTACTTAGTTACTTGGACTGCATGAGCTTAATTTATTTCTATATATCAATACCTAAAAGGACCTTACCTCCTTCATAGTCCGGTTATAAACCAATACACAGAATATTCTGGAGTCAAATTCTCTTGATTGTTAAACAATAATAAAAATACTGCCAGTTCCATTGAACAGTGACAATGAGTCCGACAGTATTATTTCAAAGTATAAAAAGCGCTAGAGTGTGCTTTTATTACTTAGGTACACAACCTTGCCATCCGCCATATGTATAGCAAATAACAGGGTTTGATGGGCGGCATTGTGGGTAAACTGAGTATTCTCCACCCGCAACTTGTGGTGTTGCATTGTGCGCCAGTTGGTTACTCTCATTTAGTGTTTTTAAATTTTTCTTTTTTAATTGTACTTTCATTTTTTATTTCCTTATTTGAGATAAACTGCCAATTCATGCTATTTACTTGATGACAAAAAGTAAACAAAAAGTTTTTGTTTTCAGGTTTTATTATTCATATTTTAAATTTGTTTAAGAATAAAAGTATGTAAATCAGAAGGTTTCAACTATCTTTTTGTTTTTTCTTTCTTTGGGCTTTATTTTGGTAAAGTGCTTGATCAGCAAGTTCCAATAGTTGCTCTACCGCTGTATCAGCTGTTATTTCGCATACACCAAAGCTCATTCCCAGTGCCACATGCTCAACGGTAAGCTGAGCTGGAACAAGGTTTTGAATGCGAGCAATAAAAGTTTGTGCGGTTTGTGCATCCATACCGGGTATAAGGAGCATAAATTCATCGCCACCTAAGCGAAACAGTTTGTCATTTTTTCGAGTGTACTGACTTATAAGCTTTACAAAATTAACCAACATTTCGTCGCCGACCCCATGCCCCAATTTATCATTCAACGTTTTAAAATTATCTAAATCTATCATGATGATAGAGCAGGTTTGCCCGTAGCGTGTGACACGTTCAGACTCCAGTTCAATGTTTTCAATTAAAGTACGTCTATTCAATGCGCCTGTTAGCGGATCTTTTGTTGCAACGCTTTCTGCGGCATGAATGGCTTCGTTATATGTTTTCACTATCACGGCAGTGAGCAACATGATTAAGCCTGACGACATAGCAGATCTTAACGCGATTTCAATATGTAGATGGATAAAGTTGAGATAGGTAATGATCAGCCAAAAAGTGATATTGGTTAAGCAGGCAATTTTAAATGGAAACACCATAAATACCCCAACTAAAAATGCAGGGAGCCATATCACTGTAATAATCGGAGACTGAAATGAAAAATAAATGAGCGTACTGCCAAGTACGGTGCTCAGTAGTAAACACTTTAAAACGCTCAAGCGGCCTTGAAACAATCGCACTGCTGTGAATAGCAATGCAGCAATAACAATGACCACTGCAATTGCTAAACCATACCTATGATCAAGTGCATAGCGTATTGGGTAATAGATCAGAACAGCTGCTGTAACTATAAATAAATAAGCAGCATAGGTAGGGTATCGGTTAATTAATATGGGTTGTGCTTTGGTGAGCGCGCCAAAGCGTTCTTTTAGTTTGAGAATAAGAATACCTTTCGCAAAGTTACATAGCGCTTTGTATTAAGTGTAAATCACAATTTTGAATCCTCAACATTGTAATGGAAGTAGAACCAAACAAGTAGAGATAAGAGTGTTAATTTATCTTTCAAAAAATGAATAAAATATATTACATATTGTATAAAATTTGTTCTATGTTTTAATTGCTGGCACAGAGCCGTGTCAGTAACTAAAGCAAAGGATACAACAATGAAGGTAAATTTATGGAAGTATGGCGCTGTGTTAGCGGTGTATTGTGCCACAAATCAAGGTGCCGCTTTGGCCGCAAATCTAGACAATGCATGCCAAAATCAAGACCCATTTTTAGGTAGAACAGTTCTAAATGGTCAAACAGTTTGCTTACCAAACAAATCCCGTACTTATTTGAGTATCGGTAACACAAGTAATGTAGATAGCTATGCGATCACAACAGGTTATGGAAGTGGGGATCTTAACTTGTACGCTAAAAATGGCGCTTGGCCAAAGTTAGATGGCAGTGACCCCAGTTCCGTGAAAGCGGGCAATGGCGAATGTATTGTTATTAGCAATCCAAGCAATTACTGGAGTTATATAGCCATTGATGGCGCTAGCGAAGGTGCTTCATTGGTCGTTGACTTGGGGGCAACTTCTTGTCGAACTGTAGACAGTACTACTCCTCCTGATAGAGATGATCGTTATGAGTATGACTATGTGAACTTAAAAGTCTTTCGTTTCCAATTTAGTGATACGCCGTTGGAGTGGGGCACCATGCAGGCGGACTTGGAAAAAACGGTCCAGTACTATACAGAACAATCGTATGGAAAATTTTCGGTTTATTATGATGTATCTGAACCTGTGATCACGATTAACCGTCCCAAGCGAGACTTTGACAATGACTTTTTTGCATGGCGTGCGGCATGGCAAGCTGAAGTGAAAAATCGCGGAGTTGACCCAGATAATCCAGGTAAAGCAACTGTTGTTATGATGGTTGCGCCGCAAGTCGGCAATTTCAACTCGAGCGCAGCACCGCCTTCGATTAGTTTGTACCATCATACTCCTGGCGTTATCGCGCACGAGCTTGGTCACGCACTTGGTCTTAGACATGCAAAAGCGATTGAAGCGGGTGCTGGGCGAGTTATTGGCGATCATGACTATGATAAGGAAAGCCTAAATTATGGAAATGTCTATAGCATGATGGGTATGGGGGCACACTCTTTGCAATCATACAACTTGCTATATAAGCATTATTTTCGTTGGTTAACGGACAGCGATGTGCCTATTATAAATTCTTCGGGTACGTATCGTATTTATGCGTTTGACCATGCTAGAAATGACCTTGGCTATATTGGACTCAGGTTGAAATCTGGAAACGGACTTTATACGTATTGGCTTGAGTATCGTACAACCAACCAAAACTACCCGAATACAAAAGACGGTATTCTAATCAACTTACAGGGTTACTTCGAAAATGAAAAAGATGCTCGTTTTTGGAAAACCACCTCTTATTTACTAGACATGACGCCGGGCTCAAAAACGCCGGGGTGGTGGGGGGATGACCAAACTGATTCTGAGTTAGTAATTGGCAAAAGTTATACCGATCACTGGGGGGGCTTTAGAATTACTCCTACGGCTAAGGGGGGTGTAGACGGGACCGAGCGTGCTTGGATAGATGTAAAAGTAGAACTTCTATCTGGCAATTAGGGTGTCGTATTTTGCGCCGAGTATGAGTAAACAGTTGACTCGCTTGAGTTAAACTCAAAACGGCTACTTGTACTCTTTTCATTGGGGCGGAGTAGCACTTCGTCCTGATTTATGATTAAAGAAGATCCTTGCGATGGTTGGGTTCTACCGATGAGTTTGTTCGAATACTTAGCTGTTGTTGAAAAAGCTGCCCAGATATTAGCGAAAAGCATGACTTATATGGTGATACATTCATAAAGAGCTGTGCAATTGTGGCCGGTGAGGAGCTGGCGTGATTATCAACCTCAAGGTGAATCGAAAGAAGGCTGGTTGCATCCATATTGACCATTTTAGTATGGTATAACGGCATATTATAGTTTGCCCCTCAAATTCAGAGGTGTCTGAATCTCAGCTGTGAGCGCAGCTTAATTGGAACGGTAGGCTGCGAAAAGTCTCGGATAAACAAGTCATTGCTTTATGCTTGAAAAGTGCTACGTGATGTCTATTGAGATGATAAAAACTTCCACATTAAAAACAGTTACGTCATAAGGCGCAGAAACAGAGTTGAAGCTGATGTAAGTCACAAACATCGAGCAAACTCAGGGCGTTAGCTTAGTTATGAAGTCTTATACAATTCGGCATTTCCTTAAAATAGGTTTGGACGACGAAAAATCTATGCATAAATTTATAGAGGCAATGCTCGAACTGCCTTTAGAAGGTCAACTCTTTAAAGTCGCAGGTATGATTGTCCAGTGATGTCATAGATTCAGGTTAAGCAACCAGAATTAGTCAAAAAGCATTGAAAATTTTCTACTGACGTGAAAGGTCGCCTAGTTGTTTTTGTCCAACTCGGTGAGAAAGAAATGGAAAATCCAACAGGTGAGCTAGCTGGCAAAAAAGCCTGAGTGGCATTGACCAGTACGACAACAGATAGCTTCCTAAAGTTTGTAGCACAAACTGCTCAAAGTACGGTGTTAGCAAATAAATCATTGAAGGCATCATGAATTTTAAAGCATTGACCTTGCGTCCTGTGGGTTTGCCCTAGTTTTTATAAGTTAGGAAAGAAATAACGCAGAAGTAAAGTAAGCCACCATTTAGACAAAAGTATTTGCCAGTGAAGAAGCAAAGTTGTTTAGTACCTTTACTTGAGCCTGTGGGGCTTCTGGTAGTTTCATGTGCCAGTTATTGATCATTTCTGCCTGGAAAGGTTGTATAAATGGTCTTTAATTCGGCCTGTAATACGCTCTAAGCGCATATTTAGTAATTACCTTATTAATTTCATAAAGGACCTGTATTGGGTTCGTAGGTGTGTGTTCAGGGAATATATAATGTGATGGGGCTGAGTTTGGTTAGTTAAGCTGAAATATTTATGCTTATTTCCTGATTATTAAGCATATGACAAAATGCGGGGTTTATGTTTAAACTCATAGGTTAATAGTTATACTATTCAAAATAATGATGTTTTATCTATTAAAAGTGGCGTCATTTTTATTCTTTAGCTTTAGTTAGACTTAATCTCTCTTTTTTGGCAGCGAAAAGTGAGCCTAGCTCGCAAAGTTCTATCTAGAATCATTGTGTTAGCCATCTCTCCCAAAGTGTTAATCTCAATTACAGTGGCCAGAGTGACAGCGATGGGCGGTGCGCTGTGTACAATTCATGGCGTTATTACCTCATTTTTATGCCCCCCCACAGGATTACATTATTAACACCAGTGTAATCAAAAACGCACTGATTGTACCTTAAACGGGTCTTGGTGATAACGGTCGCTCGCACTATACCTAATTTGCTCTAAATTTTTAAACCCCAGATTATACAAATTAGGTACAAATTTTTGTAGGAAATCACTGTTAAATAGAGCCAAAAACCTCGCATAGGCTGAATCAAATTATACAACCTATATTGTGGGTATTTTTTTTATAATTATTTGTTATGTATAAATTCATATTCAGAGTAATAAGTTTTATTCAGCATAGTTCACTAACGAATTTTTATCCGCCTATTGTACCCCTTTATTTGGATTTAATTAGCTTTTTTGCAAGGTTATGGAACTTAGATAAAGTAATTGTGGTGATTATTTGTATATTATCATTTTGTGAATGGTGTGTTATTTGATTTGTTTACATTGGTGTTTTTATCCTAGTTCTTGGGTTTTTCCTTTTTTGAACATTAAGTTGCTGATAAATAAGCTAATAAAAAATAATTGTTTTGCAAAATAGGATTGTGTTTGATGTTTTTTTGGACGCTCTTGTTTTTTGTTATTTTGTTTTTTTGTATGTAACTATAGCGTCTCTAAGAGCTGAACGTATGTATGTCTGAAGTTTGATAGTAGTGTGCATTCTATTATTTCTTAGTTTTTTAGTTGATGTGATTTCTAATTAACTTCATTTAAATAATAAGGAAAAATCATGATTAGAAGGAAAGTAACACCGCTTTTATTGAGTCTTGCACTTGGTTCTACAGCCCAAGCAGCAGAATTTTATAGCAACTCAGCTGGTACTAAAGCTGTGAAAGATAGCTATATTGTTGTGTATAATACCCCTTCAACTTTTATTAATGCTGATGTATCAGCAAGAGCTGCATTCACTACTTCTTTGACGTCAAAACTAAGCGCTGAATTAGGTGTCGAAGTTGAGTATCAATATGATAATTTGTCAGGTGTTGCCATCAAAGCAAACTCTGATCAGCTAGTAAAACTACTTTCACACCCTGATGTGAAGTTTGTAGAGCAAAATGCGACATTCACAATCGATCCAAAGATTTCAGATGTTAGTGCACTTCAAAACAACCCGACTTGGGGTCTGGACCGTATCGACCAAAGAGATTTGCCACTTGATAGAAAATATGTTGGTGCAAACAATGGTCAGGGTGTAACTGCTTACGTACTTGATACCGGTATTCAAAACAGCCACAACGATTTTGGTGGCCGCGCTAGAAACGGTTACGATTTCATTGACAACGATGCGACAGCACAAGACTGTAATGGTCACGGTACGCACGTTGCAGGTACTATTGGTGGTACTGAATATGGTGTAGCTAAGGCGGTAGACCTAGTTGGCGTTCGTGTTCTAGATTGCCGAGGTTCAGGTTCATATGCTGGTGTTATCGCTGGTATCGACTGGGTTGCATCAAATGCTAGGGGTCCATCTGTTGCTAACATGAGTTTAGGCGGCGGTAAATCTACAGCAGTTAATAATGCGGTAGAAACGGCAGTTAATCGCGGTGTTACGTTTGTTGTTGCTGCGGGTAACGACAGAGGCGATGCGTGCTCAAAATCACCAGCTAGTGCACCTTCAGCAATTACTGTTGCTTCTACAGATGTCAATGATGCAAGATCAAGCTTCTCAAACTATGGTAAGTGTATCGACGTCTTCGCTCCAGGTTCATCAATCAAATCGGCGTGGATTGGCTCTAATACAGCGACAAGAACAATCAGCGGTACTTCAATGGCATCTCCGCACGTTGCTGGTGTAGCAGCTTTACACCTAGCTAAAACGCCTAATCTAAATCCTGCTCAAGTTACAGCAGCGATCAACAACAATGCATCTGCGAATAAAATCTCTAATGTTGCAGGCTCACCAAACAAGCTAGTTTACGCAAAACTTGATGGTGGCCCTAGTGATGGTCTAGTTGAAGTGGTCAGTGGCAACTCTGGTGACTTTAGAACGTTCGCATTCAATGTGCCAGCAGGTACAACGAAGTTAGTAGCAAGCTTGTCAGGTGGTTCTGGTGATGCTGATTTATATATCAAGCATGGTCAAACACCTTACCCAATCGACAACGATTGCGCTTCTGAAAACCCTGGTACATCAAACGAATCATGTGTTGTTGCCAACCCGGCAAGCGGCACTTGGTACATATCAGCTTATGGTTATAGTGCATTTAACAATGTCACTCTAAAAGCTGATGCTGAAAAATAAACTTTAGTTAAAATCAATTACAAGGAAATCCTTTTTATGAGAACTTTGACAATTCTTTTTGCTGCTGCGCTTGCGTTTTTCGCTGCTAAATCTGAAGCTGCAATGGACATAGCTGCATATCAGAGCCAAGCAACAACAGATAATGCTGCTCATGGCCGTTGTGCGAAAAAAGCAGTTAATGCTACAGAGTGTGTACAGCGTATCGATTGGGCTGTTCGTGAAGGTTATATCACTGCTCGCGCTGGTGAGTGGGGTAAAGCGAATGGTTTCTACCCAGTTGTTGATTTTTATGACAGAACAGTTGGTGCTGTTTGTAAATGTGGTTGTTTCGAAGCTAGTACGCTTATCCGTGTAACTAAAGGCGGTAAAGTAGTCGATGTTGAAGCGAAAGACGTTGACAATTCATATGGCTTAGTAGCTCTTTCTAAAGATGCTTCTCTAAGCGCGCTTTCAACTGAAACATTTGAAATGAAAGCACGTACTCAAGGTTCTGAAGAATCAAAACTATATGTATTCACTCTTGAA
The DNA here is from genome assembly GCF_018100925.1 of Pseudoalteromonas luteoviolacea. Classification (GTDB taxonomy): domain Bacteria; phylum Pseudomonadota; class Gammaproteobacteria; order Enterobacterales; family Alteromonadaceae; genus Pseudoalteromonas; species Pseudoalteromonas obscura. The sequence goes on from NZ_JAGJEH010000001.1 coordinate 270,445, forward strand.
GATGGTTCTGAGCTTAAAGTAACTCAACACCACGGTATGCTTTTAGGTGACGGTACTATGGTAGCTGCTAAAGATGTAGAAGCTGGTCAAACTATGCTTCGTGCAGACGGCGTTGAGCTATCAGTTGCTGCTATCACTCGTGAAGCGACTAACCAAGATGTTTACAACTTTGAGACAAGTGGTGCTGAAGCTGTTAACCACATCATCATCGCTAACGACATCCTAGTTGGTGATTTAACTTGGCAAAACCAGCTTCAAGCTGAGCTAGGTCAAGTTATCGTTCGTCAATAATTTATTGATGCATAGGGAGGGCCATTCAGGCCTTCCTTTTTTATATTAATCATTTCTATTTTCAATCATATTAAGTTGGAATAAATGCCATGAAATCAATTCCTGTATTGCTTGGAACAGCAGTTTTTCTATCTTCGATGTCAGCTCAAGCTGCTATAGATACTGCAAACTATCGTTATCAGGCCTATTTTGATAATGCGTTATACAACAGGTGTGTGAGTAAGCCTTCTGAGTCATCAGCTAGGCAAAGAATAGATTGGGCTCGTAGCGAAGGCGTAATAACTGCTGATGCGGCTGATTGGGGGAAACAATTTAAGTATTACCCGGTTATTGATTATTACGATAAATCAATTTTTTCAATCTGTAGTTATGAAGTGACGCCGAGCTCAGCTGCGACACTGGAGAAGTATAAGCTTTTAGCTGAGCGTTCCGATATGGGTGGACGCTGCGCCTATCGTCCTGATCCTAACCCACTTTATGAAAGAATTGATTGGGCAATATTGAATGGAAAAATTTCAAACAATGCGGGTTTGTGGGGTCGCTACAATGGTTATTATCCAGTAATTGATTTATTTACAGAACAACTTGCTGGTGTTTGCCGTTTTGGCAGATAAAGCATTAACGAACACGCAATACAATAAACGCAATTTTACTTATGGCTCAGGGTTTGAATAAAAATTGCTGTTTAGGAGGTTACATATTATGAAGAAGGGCGTCATTTTTGCTGGAGTCGCTGCTGTTGCCGCTACATTATTCTGGCTAGGCTGGAGTGACAATTTTGCAGATGGTGAGACTAATACAAGCAGCGTCGCAAATGTAGTACAGCACGATAATAAAAATACAGTAAACACTAACAAGCTAGATGAACTAGATAAAAAACTTACATCAGATATTGACACAAAAATACCAAAAGCGGACCCCAAGGTTGCAACAACAGAAGAGCAGCTTCTAACCGCTTTTCAACGGATGCAACTGTCTGTCGGTAAATTTAATTCTGCATCGTTTATTAACGAAGAAATGCAAGATTTATTGCATAACCCTGAAATGATCGAAATTGCGCAAAAAAGTTTGATTGATTTTAAACATGCCGAAGCTGCATTTGGTGAACAACAAGCTTTAGTCAGAGTATTTTCAATTCGTTTGCTAGATCAACTAGCGAAAGCTGGTGAACCGGGTCCTCTTTACGAAGCGACAGGCCAGTTAGCGAGCAATTTGAGCGAGCAGCTGGCAAATGGTGGAGAAATTGAAAAGCGCAGAGATCTTGATCTTGAGGATTTAGTATACGCGTCCATCTCTACTTACGATGATGAGCAAGTGATTGCATCGCCTGAAATGGTGATGATGGAACTTGGTTATTTCGATGACTTTCACAATGACGTTAGAAAAATATATGCGAACCAATTTGGTTCGATTATCAGTCGCGAAAAAAGTGTAGATGAAACAATTGAGATAGTACAAAAGCTGTTTAAGAAACAGTCTTAACTTTCGTAAGCTAAATTAACTCGAATAGCCTACTCGTATGTTTCAAAAGGAGAAATTTGAAATGAGTAACACATATAAGTTTTTGCCCGCGCTGGGTTTGTTAAGTGCATTTGCAGCGCATGCGACAACACCACAACCTCACCCATTAAAAGTTCATGCGCAACAACATATTGCAGACTCTATAGCTTGGATTGATGAGCAGGGAATAAGTTGCGAGCAAAATACCAATTCGCACCCAATGTGTGACACTGTAAAGGTGTACTTTGATGACGGTGAGTTTGACCCATCCAGAACGAGTTCCAAACAAACTATACTGGTAATGGATTATGGAATGGATCTTCAGACCGTATTGCGCTACCGCAGCCGTATAAAATCAGCCTACAAATATGATCCGGACACTCAGACATTTGTGGCAGATAACCCATCTGTTTCGATCTCTCGACTTGGTCAAAAAGTATTAAGTGACATCGATGGCTTTACATATACAGATCAAGATACTGGTGCTGTCAAACCTGGTTTTTTACCTGCCGCATGGCTAGGAGACTTGGCTGCCAAGTATGTGGGAGCAGCAAGTCAGGACAAGTACGATCATGAAACAGGTGCTCCGCACTTTAGTCATGGCACTAAGGTGTTTGGCTATTTGGCACAACACAACCCTGACGCAGAGTTTGTGATCATAGATACCAGTACATTTTCTCCTTTTATCATGCACAAAGATGACATTTGCAGCCGTAATATAGATGCGTTCTATGTGAAAATGGAACGCGCTGCGGGTTCATTATTGAGAGATATCATTGAAGTAAATGACATTGAGTATATAAACTACTCAGGTGGGTTTGAAAGAAGAGATGTACAGACCGCTTGGGAAAGTAATAAATGTAGTGGCAGTTTAAGTAATAGCAGGGCGAAAAGATTCGTTCAGAGCATTAGACCTGTATATGACAAATTGTTTAGTACCTATGGTGTTCTTGGGATCCATGCAGGGGCTGCTTCGGCGACAAGTAGTGAAAACCCACTTGATGTAATTGATTATCAAAATCGCATTCGCGTGATGTCTTATACAACTGGCTCTGTAGATACTCAGATTTCACAGGATGCAAAGACTGGTTGGCAGGATGTATTTGTTAATCACACGTCTGAGTTTGACGGACACAAATATATAGACATGTATATCAATTTTGGCTATGGCAGAAGCGCTTTTTGGGAGACAAATAGTACACCTAAAATGGCTTCTGATGTTTACGGGATGAGATATGGCGCAGATTGGGAATTCCCTTCATCTTCGTGGGCTGCTCCTATTGCTACATCTTATGCAATCGCAATTCAGAGCCAAATGGAGTGGGGTTTTGATCCAGCATATTTGAAGCGAACTTTAATTTCACAAGATTGTTATGATAATGGCGGACATTTCATAAACTTCGCATTATCTGACTTTATATATGCAGGAAATGGACATTGCCGTTTGCAAGATCCGTTAAAGTATCGTTTGGATACACTTAACCAGCAGGGATATTTAAAATAATCACAGAGAAATCATTTTGTATTAAATTGTAATCGCGTAGTGCCTGTTTGATTATTCATGATATAGTTACACCTTAAATTGTTAATTAAGTGTTTATAAAAGGTGATTTTTGCTTTCGAGGAACAGCAAAGCAAAGATTTTTATTCTAAGGAGAGTTATATGTTTAAGAAAACAGGCGCTTTGTTAGTGGGGTCGCTGTCGCTGCTTATCACAGGTTGTGGTGGAGGGAGTGATAGCACTGAGCCTGCACCAATCGATCCTCCCCCTGTGGCTGTACAGCCTGATCCTAAACCTGATCCTGAACCCACTCCAGAGCCGGAACCGGAACCGGAACCTGAACCAGAACCGGAGCCTGAACCAGAGCCAGAACCGGAACCAGAACCTGAACCGGAGCCTGAACCAGAACCTGATCCCACTGTGTTTATGGACGTGATAGAGACACAAGGAAAACAATTTGTGACTGATTCTATTGCTTGGATAGATGAACAGGGCATTGACTGTACGACAGTGCCACAAAACCATGAATTGTGTGAAGTCCAAACGGTGAAGTTTAGCGATGGACAATTTAATCAAGACCGTACAAAAAAAACACAAACAATACTTGTTTTAGACTATGAAATGGACTTTCTTTCGGCATTGCGTTATCGCCCCCGAGTTAAAGCGACTTATAAATATGATCCTCAAACTAAGACATTTATTACTGACAACCCACAGATTAGCTTATCTAAATTGGGTGTAAAACTGCTCCAAGACATTAACAGTTTTACCTTCACCGATGAGAAGTTCGCCAAGCCTCAAGACGCATTTTTGCCAGCGAGTTGGCTATCAGATTTGGCAGCCAAATATAGAGAAGTGGTCCCCGATGACCGATTTGACAGAGTAACCAATAGAGCGTTTTTTAGTCATGGTACTAAAGTGTTTGGTTATTTAGCACAGCACAATCCACAAGCTGAATTTGTCCTAATTGACACGTCTTCATTTACCCCCTTTACACAGCACAAAGATGAGCTGTGTTCCGCTGACTTGAATGCGTTTTTGGCGCATATGCAAAGTGCTGCGAGCTCGCTCAAAGCAGATATTATCGACAGCCATGAAGTTGAATATATAAATTACTCTGGCGGCTTTACTCTGGATAGTGTTGGCAATGCTTTGAGTGGCAACGGATGTAGTGATGCGCTTGATACAGAGCAGCGCGTGCAATTTTTAAATGCAATAAAACCTGTCTATGACGCGTTATTTGAATCGCCAAATACGTTGGCATTTCATGCTGGGAACGAGTTTGCTACGCAAAGCCAAGATGAGCTGGACCTGATCAACTACTCTAATAGAGTGCGTGTTTCTCAATACTCCACAGGTGATAAAGACACGAGTATAACTGAAGGTGGGTTATCTGGTTGGCAACAAGTATTCGTTGATAATGAAGACAGTTTTAATGGCAATGAAAGTATCGACTTATATATCAATGTTGGATATGTGCCCGAAAATGGCACTGGCAGTCATGCAACAAACAGTACTCCAAAGTTCGATCCTGATATTTTAGGGATGAGATACCAAGCCGAGATGTCACCTTTTGGGTCTTCTTGGACAACTCCGGTTGCTACGTCTTATGCGCTTTATGAGCAGGCGAAATTAATGTCTGAGACGGATAGCACTTCTTTTGACCCTCAACTATTAAAATCTCGCCTTATCGCCAACAGCTGTATAGATGTCGCAGAGCTTGAAGGGCATGAGGGTTTGACAAAGTTCATTGAAAATGGGCAAGGGCAGTGCAGAGTGCAAGACCCTTTAAAACATAAAGCGGATGAGCTAAACCGTATTGGTTATTTAAATAGGTAGTAGCGATATTTGCATGGGATGAGGCGTGTACGGCACGCTTCACCCTATATACTCATATGTCATAATGATTCGGCTGCTTTAACGATTTGCTTGGGCTCTGAACGCCAAGAGAAGCGACCATCATAAGATTGACACTCTGCGGTCGAGCTCTGAGCGTCCGCTAAGTATATTTGATTGGTTTTTGAAGCAGGGTAGCTGAAATAGCTACTACATTTTGCGCTTTGTCCTGGACCAATAACCACTTGGGTACCGACTTTGATTTTACAGCTAACGAGCATGTCGAGTGGTGAGTAACTCGGACAAATTACATTGTCTCTACGATATTTGGAAATGGAGCCTTTCGGCTTGTCAAATGTCCACCATTTACCGAGTTTTGAGCCTGAGTATTCGCTATTCCAAGCACGCCAAATAGTTATTTCTTTTGTAGTTACAAAAACTTGACCTTTGCATAGTCCACCTTGTTCCGCTGGTAATACAACACCTTTTGGTATCGAAGCGTCTGGGACAGCAGTAAGACCGGGGTGGTTGTCTATATTGCCAACACATGAAGTGGCAGACTGAGCTACTTCCTGCGTTGTTACCGAAGTAGAAGTACAGGCGGCTAAAAGTAGCATACTTGATGATAGCACTGCTAAACGAACAAGGTGATTATGGGTACCCAAATGGGCCGATTTTTGTAATTTAGACATGCATTGTTCCTTTCTATGATAAACAAAGCCAGTTTAGTATGCCCGAACTAAAATGTATCTTTCAACCCATTACACACTCCTACCGTGTATTTCTGGTTTCATTGTAATCAAACTAATTTTTAGTGAATATATGTTGCGTTTTAGACTCTCCAAACCCCAACTTTCGATAAAAATGATGTGTTTCAATGCGCTTTGAGTTGCATCTGACCCTGAGCTCGGTGTTTTGTTCAATCGCCACTTGATAGACGTGCTCGACCAAATGTTTACCTATGCCCTGGTTTCTTATTTGAGGGTCGACCACCAAACCACCGATTTCATATACCATTTTGGATGCGACACGGTGGGCTTTGAAGGCGTGTATCCAACCACCGACTCGACCGTTTTGGTCAAAAACCCATACATCGTCATTGCTTGATTCAAGTAAATACTCAAGCCGCAGTTGGGCTTGTTCCATTGAAGCACTTTCGTAACCCAAAAAATTGGATAAGTAGTGAATTTGTTGTATGTCTGTCATTTTGGCCGTGCGTACATGTGCCATGAAATACTCCTTGTCCATTGTAGCTGACGTCTTCTATTGCTGTTGCTTAGTGCGAGAGGATATTAGAAAAAGCGCTATGATTTCAATTGGAAAATATCTAATTGCTGCTGCTTCTTGATGTGTAGCGGCAGAACATATGGATTTTATGAATTTAATGATATGTGAAACAAGCTGCCGTCATTGCTGGTATGATATGCAGCGGTACCGAATAATAGCCTGATCGGCCTTGAATGTCTGAGCAGGTGAATAAACCCGCCGTTTTTAATGAGATAAATAAATGCAACTAGCAGATATACAACAAAGCTTACAAGCACACTTTGGGTTCCCCTCTTTTAGAGCTGGACAAGCACAAACAATTGAGCAGCTGATCAATGGGCAATCAAGCTTGGCTATTTTTCCTACTGGATCTGGCAAGTCGCTTTGTTATCAGCTCACTGCATTGCATTTGCCACACGTGACTCTAGTGGTGTCTCCTCTTCTTGCTTTAATGCAAGACCAAATCGAGTTTTTGAATAAAAAAGGTATAGCAGCTGCGAGCTTAGACTCGACACAATCATTTGAACAGTCTCAAAACGTAATGCAAGGTGTAAGAGAAGGTCAGATCAAGATCCTTATGGTGTCCGTAGAGCGCTTTAAAAATGAGCGGTTTAGAGGTTTTATCAAGCAGATACCGATTTCTATGTTAGTGGTTGATGAAGCGCATTGTATTTCTGAGTGGGGGCATAATTTTAGACCCGACTATTTGAAGTTACCGCAAATTCGCAGTGAGCTTAATATTCCGTTAGTGCTGTTATTAACAGCAACCGCAACAAAAAAGGTTAAACGTGATATGGCACAAAGGTTTGCCATTAGCGAAGCGCATATTGTGCAAACTGGCTTTTATCGCTCAAATTTAGACCTCAGTATTCACGGTAGTACTGAAAGTGACAAGCTACCAACTATTTTATCTTTTTTATCCAACAGACGAGATAGCGGAATTATCTATGTCACACTGCAACAAACAGCAGAGCAACTGGCAAAACAATTACAAGCTTCAGGCTTTGATGCCGTGGCCTATCATGCCGGATTAAAAGACGAACTAAGGCAGCAAATTCAGCAACAATTTATGCGCAATGAAAAGCGTATAATTGTTGCAACTATTGCTTTTGGTATGGGGATTGATAAGTCGGATATTCGATTCGTGATCCACTATGATTTACCAAAATCTATCGAAAACTACAGTCAGGAAATCGGTCGAGCAGGGCGAGATGGAGAGCCATCACAATGTATTACTTTGGCAAATCTCGATGGTGTCTCAACACTTGAAAACTTTGTTTACGCAGACACACCAGAGCTTGGCAATATTGAATTACTGATCAATGAAATTAGTACATCTACAGAGCAAGGCCTGTGGGAAATGCAAGAGCTGAGCGTATCTAAAACCACCAATATTCGATTGCTGGCATTGAAAACAGCCTTGGTTCAGCTCGAGCTGTTTGGCGTCTTAGAAGCAAAATATGCATTTTACGCCGACTTTCGCTTTAAATGGTTACACACAGAAAGCAAAGTGCTGAGTTCGTTTGACGCCAATCGACAAAGCTTTATTCAGCAGGTACTTTCCCAAACTCACTTTAAAAAAGTGTGGGGGACGGTAGATATGACTGCTCTAGTGAACCAAGGTCTAGACCGAAGTCGAGTGGTAGCGGCTCTCGATTATTTGCATGAGCAGGGTATGATCCTGCTCGAGTCGAAACGCATGATGCAAGTATATCAAGTTGATACGGAAAAATTAGTCGCGCCAGATCTGGCTACAAAGCTAAGTACTTATTTCGCCGACAAAGAGCAAAGTGAAGTCAAGCGAATAGCCGCAATGCTGCGCTTTTTTGAATTGCAAAACTGCTTATCTAATAATTTAGCGCGATATTTTGATGATGAACAAGTACCACAAAACTGCGGCCATTGCAGTGTCTGTAGAGGAACTGCTGCACACCTGCACTATAGCCAAGAACCTACTTTTCCTGATGAGCAACAGCTAAGAGATGACATCTATGGACTTAAAAACCATTTAACACAAGTCGGGGTGGAAGCAACACCAGCCATTTTAGTGCGCTTCTTAACGGGTATGACCACACCCATGTCAACAGCAAACAAATTTAGGCAAAGGTCGGGCTTTGGTAGTTGCAGTTTATTGAGGTATAAAGACGTTGAAAGCAAGTTGGAGAAACTTGGACTGAAATAAAGTTAGCCAGTGCTAAAAGAAAAAAGAGGCCTTATTTCAGGCCTCTTTGTTCAGCTGACTAGAATTTTGTTATTACAGTTGCCATGTAATGGTGGCGCGAATATCGCGTCCTGGCTCCGCAACACCTGTATCAATTGGGCCAAGTGCTGCATAGGTTGCATGGTCATAATAAAACTTGTCGAACACATTCTTGATGGCGACATCCAGTTTTAAGTTTTCGTTGTCCGTGATATACCACGTCGCTTTTAAGTCATGAACGCCATAGCCTACCTTTTCTGGTAATTGGGTATTGTCCCAGACATAGGTGCCAGCATCATCAAGGCGTTTAACCAGACGTGCTTGCCAAGCCAACTCTATTGAATCGGTGAGTGAGTAGTCAGCGCCCAAGGTTAAAGTATCACCAACAGAGGTACCAATAGACCAGTCTTGATCGGAGATAGGGGTTCCTGCCAGCGCCGGGTTTATATGCGTTTTCCACTCAGGGCTGCTGCTATTAAATGCCAGAGACAAAGATACTTTCTCAAAGCTATAGCGAGCATTGATGTTTAGCCCTTTATTCTCTAAATCACCGACGTTGCTCAGTATGTGGGCGGCCTGTGTTTCGAGGTTCTTTGCGGTAGAAACAGCATCATCAATCGTCGATACAAATACGTCAGCTTGCACAACGAGGTTGTCACCGAGATATTTAAATCCGACTTCGATGTTTTCAGCAACTTCTTTGCGCAAGTTTACGTCATTATCATAATAACCAAGGACAAATAGCTCTTTTACTTTTTGACCTCGAACAGCCTTTGCGTAACCAGTATTAACCGATAACTCAGGCGTAAGCTCATAAGTAAGGTTCACATTAGGGCTAAAGCCGCTAGAGTCAAAATTGTGACCGTTGTCATCGTCAAGTTCGTAGTTGTCGTATCTTACACCTGTGCTGATCTGAAATTGTTCTGTCACTTGGAAGTAATCTTGAATATAGATACCCAGCACTTTGCCTTTCTCAACACCGGACAGCTCATAGTTTGATCCAATGTCTTCTAATATCGCTTCGTCGTCTCTGTAGTCAAATCCAGCCACAATTTTGTGAGTGTTATAGAGCGCAATATTCTTGATATCAAAACCTTGTGAGTCATACTCGGCGAAATAAGTGTTTTGAACAACAATACCCGCTCTATTTTCACCTTTAGGGTGTGCGTGCGTGATAGAGTTTTTAGTTTGGTACGCTGAAAAAGCGACATCAATGAGATCATCATGCGGTGCGTAAAAATAATTTAGTGTATTTGTTGTACGCTCGCTTTCTTGCGGCAGTGGTAAGTTTTTACGGCTTGGGTGCCAATGGGCACGCAGTAAGCGTGTGCCGTCATCGTGGCGCACATCGTGACTTAGGCTAAATGATTGTGTGTCAGTTATATCACCACTAATTTTAGCAAAGCCAACTTCTTGCTCTGACTGAGAGTAAGGGATTTCATCACCGTTTCCATCTTCCATGTTCTCTGTGTCGCGCTTGATCAGTGATACCAATGCATCAATATCGTCAGTGACTCGACCATATACGGTAGAGCTTGCTTTGAAGCCTTCACTGTTGCCGTAATAACCTAGCTTGAATAAGGCGCCAAAATTTTCATCTGGTGCAAGCAAGTCTGAGGCACTCTTAGTTTTAAATCTCAGTGCACCACCTAGCGCGCCCGAGCCAGATGTGGCGTCCCCCGCACCTGCCACCACGTCTACTTGCTTGAGCAGTTCAGGCTCAATTGATAAACGACCTTGATGGTGAAACAAATAGCCAGCTTGCAACGCGCCATCAATACTGACATTAAGCATGGTGTCTTCTAGACCGCGAACATAAATCTTTTGTGCGACAGGGTTCGAACCACCTACCGATACTTGTGGAAGTGATCTGAATATATCTGACAGGTCATTCGCTTGTAGTTGAGTCAGATCAGTTTGGTCGATGATCATATCGGCGTCAGAAACTTTGCCGTGAACTTCGATGATTTCAATCTTTTGTTGTTTGTTGTCGGCTAAAGTAACAGGTGAACCAAAAGTTGCAACTGCCACAGCAAGGGCGATAGATGAGCGAGAAAAACCAAACTGCATTGGTGTGTTCCTTTATCTTAAATGAAAATAGTTATCAATACGCCGTGTATTATTCATGGTTCTGTCCCAAAACAAAGCACTTTTACAACTGTTACATTTGCAGTGACATTTGGTGCTAATTTATGTGACTACGGTTGGCTTTAGAGCTCAATGACGATACATAATCCGGATTTGGGTGTATTTTGTGCGTAGATATGTCCGTTTAGGCGCTCCATCTGCCTTTTACACAGTGCTAGACCCAAACCAAACGAGTGACTATCAGGTTGCGTATGCGAATAACCATGACTGCGATAAAACGGTTGAAATATATCTTCTAGCTCACTCTCAGCGACACCGGGCCCATCATCTAATATTTGAATTGTGTGCTTATCAAGTACCACGGAGATATGCTTTGTGGCATACCGGCTGGCGTTTCTGAGCACATTCTCTATGACCTGACCAAGCACTCGGGCGTCACTATTGTGCTGCTGAGTTTCTGGCATGTTCAGCTGAAAGTGTAAATGTGGGGCTTCAAACTTAACTTCTTCAGCAATGCAATCGATTAAGTCGACGAGATCAAACGGACTATTTGCTGTGTCAGTATGTGGACAAAAACGTTCGTTTTCGAGCCATGTTAATGTGAGTGTATTTTCGGCAAGCTCTCTCATGGTGTGGGTGTTCTTGGCCACGCGAGAAAGCATATCTTGTTGGTCTAACCCGGATTTGTGGCATTCCAAAGCGGTTTCTATACGCGTAATTGGCGTTCTAATTTCATGCGAAAAGTCAGCGATAAACTGCCTTTGTGCGCGAATGGTGTTGGCGGTGCAGTGGGCCATTTTGTCAAATGTCGCTGCAATTTGTTTGAACTCCGTATCTCGGCTCGAAATTCTGTCTCCCACACGGCTGTCTAAATCTCCATCGGCGAAGGCGCGTGTTGTTTGTTCAAGTTGTTTTAGAGGCTTCATGATGGCGCGATATAGCAGCCAGCAAATGCCCGCTAGAACCAAAAATGGTACGAAAAATTGCAGTACAATGTAAGTGACTTTCCAGTAATTGCCTGGACGCATATGGCTGGGAAGCTGAATTAAAAAGTGAGTCCTGTCATCAGCAAAGGGAATATCCATTACTGGGTTACGGGGGAAATATAAATGGATTTTCCAGCGTACATTTCGGCCCAGTGTAAACTCATCGAGGTAGTATTGCTGAAGTTGGGTATCTGCCAGTGGGGTCAGCTCACGCTGTACGACCGCAGCCCAAGTATTGTGCTCTTGCTCTATGTTTTTTACGTATGCACTCAAAGCTGCCATATCGCCTTTTAAGAACAATTGCTCTGCGTGTTGGCCAAGTGCAATTAGCTCTTCTTGATGTTCTACTTTGATTTGACTCATTCTGAATTCGGTGTGGTTGACCAAGTAATCGATCACACCGAACAATATGATTGAGCCCGCTATGACCAGCGCGCACAAGCGTAAGAAATAAGAGGCTTTAAGGTTGAACATGCAGACGGTACCCTTTGCCATGTACGGTTGTAATCGACTCAGGGCTTAGCCCTACCGCGACTAGTTTTTTTCGAAGTCGACTCAAGTGCATGTCTAAACTGCGGTCATACCGGCTAAATTGGCGTTCAAGTACGCTCTGGTAAAGGAATGCTTTGCTAAGGGTTTCCTTGTGATTGTGGGCTAACTGCCACAGCAACTTAAATTGAATTGCAGTGATATCTAGTGTCTCTTTGTTATAGGCGGCAAGCTGCTTTTGTCTATCCAAGTGCAAGTCAGCCAAGACAATCTCAAATGGCGTTTGTGCTTGGGTATGACTTGCGTGGACACGCCTTAAAATTGCTTCTATACGCAGTACCAGCTCATCAAGGTTAAAAGGTTTAGACAGGTAATCATCCGCGCCCAAGCTTAGACCCTTAATGCGCTCTTGTTCAGCACCACATGCAGATAAAATCAAGACAGGTGTGTGTTTTATTTTTCTAAGCTGAGCCAAGATTTCGTAGCCTTCCATACTTGGTAAGCGAATATCCAAAATGATGAGGTCATAATCGATAGCCAGCGCCTGACTAAGTCCTTGTTCGCCATCGTGAAGACAGTCTACCTGATAGCCCCTGTTGCTAAGTAGCACACAGACTTGTTGATTGAGAGTAATGTCGTCTTCTACGACTAAAATACGGTTGTTCACAGATTTGTGTCTTCTAAAATGAGAATGATTGTATTTTAAGATTATTGTGCCTGTGTATACAATAGCGACAAGGTCGGATAGTAAACAGACGTGCGCTGTATGAGTTTTTTTCAAATGGAGTGAGTTGTATTTGATCAAATTCCCAATGACTGAAGGGGTTAACCAGCATTGGGGTATATCACGAGGCAATAGGTAACATTGGAATACAGTCTCGGATACAAACTCATTTAAGGAATGACACATGTTAAGGTTAATATCTATCAAATTGTCGCTACTGGCATTTGTGCTCAGCTGCGTCGGAGGGCTCTTTTCCAGTGCCGTATTTGCGAAGAGTTATAAGGCGACCCATCATGCCATCGTATATGAAGGGCGAGTTAGTAAACATTACAATAAAGGCCAAGTAGAGTTTAACTGGCCGGGAACACAGCTCAAAACCAAGCTAGTTGGGAAATCACTTAAAGTTACAATGGCTGGATATGGTGATCAGTTTGATGTCTTAGTAGATGGGGTACTGCACAAGAAAATTGTCACAGGGCAAAATGGCAACTTTGAGGAGCATGTCGTATTTGCCCAACAGGATGTAAAAACGGTAGACATTGAAATCGTTAAACGCTGGGAAAACTACAGTAATAACACCAAAATTTTAAGCTTTACGACTGATGGTCGATTAGAGGGAATTTGGCAGCAGCAACCCCATATTTTATTTATCGGTGACTCTATTAGTGCGGGCTTTGGCAGTGAGTCAACTAAGCGCCAGTGCACTTGGAACGAAATTGTAGATACCAGCAATGCCAGAGTGGCGTTTCCTTATCTAACGGCGTCTCTGTTGGAGGCCAGTTTTACTCAAGTGTCTTATTCGGGCCTAGGTTTGATCCGCAATTGGAGCGGCAATGATCCTCACCACAATTTGCGTACTTACTTTGACAAAGTAACGGCTGTGTTTGGTGACAATAAAGCTTATGAAGATACACATCCTAATTTGGTAGTGATAGAAGTGGGTACGAACGATTTCAGTACAGATCCTCAGCCACACGAGCCTTGGGAGACGATTGAGGACGTGAAAGCAGACTGGGTTTCGACCATGGTAGAGTTTGTTAACACTGTGCGCTATCGCTTCCCCAACGCACCAATTGTTTTTATGCCAAGACCTGCATATCCATATGACTTTATTATTCCGGCAACATTAGAGGCAAAAGCAAAACTAGAAGAGCAGGGAATAGATAAGCTGTACTCTCACACTTTCTCTTCACCACTGGAAGGGTGTATTTGGCATCCAACAACAGCTGAGCATACCGATATTGCAAATAAGTTGTCGGTATTTATTCGAAGCCATAATTTGTTGAACTAAAGGCTTAATCTGCCTGTTAAACCCATTAATTAGCGTTTTGCAATTGGTGGGTTTAACCACTCGAGACTTCATTTAATAACTTTGCCGCTGAGCACACTTGTATACTGTCCAAGCAGGAATAGTCAGCGTTTCTCAGAACTGAAAAAGTTCCGTTAGGGCGGCTTTAAATTCAACTACTGAGCCGCCCAAAATAAGGTGAATTGCATTGCCTTGAGAAACTTTTTATTGAGATAGCAAGAAATATCAAAAACGCGCTTTGGATATTTTCTAAAGTACACCTATCAACACAACACACACAGGTGTACTTATGAAAGTAACTAAAAAAATCATCATCAATAAACCCGCAGAGCAAGTCTGGCATTTAATCGCCCACGAATTTGATAAGGCACATTTATGGATGGGCCCTATCCCAAATTCAGTGGCTCTGGGGGCTGGTAAAGGGTTGTCTGGAGCGCCAATGGAAGGGCGTATCTGCGACTTAAATTCTGACCCCAATGGCGCTAAGGTCAAAGAGGTGATCACAGAATACAGTGAGCAAGGTAGATATTTGGCATTTGATGTCTTACCTGTCAACAACCCTAAAATTGTGCCTATTAAGCAAAACCATGTTCATATGTCAGTGCGTTCAATCGGCCACAATAAATCAGAGGTAACTTGGGTTGCCTCTCCTCAGCTGAAGCTGTTTGCTTACCCATTTTATCCACTGTTGAGATTGGTATTTCCGATTGCATTTGGCAAACTGCTCACTGGATTGAAAAAATATGCTGAAGAAAATGTGCTAATGTCAGACATGGCACGTGCTTGAGCAATTTAGTAAAGAACTTTGAGGATTATGAGATGGAGCGGTTTTTTAAGAGCATTGAATATATTGAGTCACACTTATTTGAAAAAATCAGTGTGCATGAAATTGCGACAGCCTCACATTATTCAACTTATCATTACAGTAGGGTGTTTAAAGCATTGGTTGGAGATACACCTAAAGAATACTTGCGTAAGAGGCGCTTAACATTTGCGGCAAAACGTTTGCTAACAGAAGAGGTTGGGATTTTAGAGCTGGCAATTGAATGCCAATTTGAATCTCAAGAAGCGTTTACTCGTGCATTTAAGGCGTTGTTTGATATGACGCCTGCACAATATAGAAAGATCAACGAACCGTTTAGGTTGTTGTATAAAAAACCAGTCAGCCAAGATGACTTGGCATTTTTACAGAATAATATCAGCATGGAGCCCGAAATTATTGAGCAACCAGCAATGAAAATTGTCGGTATTGCAAATCAATATGATGACGGTGATTTAAGTTTGCCGAAGTTGTGGTCGGGCTTTAGACCATACAGAGATAAAATACCAAACCGTGTCGGCAGTGACTTTTTTGGCATATATGAAAACTATGAAGAATCTGAAGATACCACGCGGTTTGTTTATATATGCTCAGCACAAGTTGAAAACTTCGACGATGTGCCTGAAGGCCTTATCACGCGTGAGCTTGAAGCCCAGACGTATGCTCGGTTCACTCATATAGGGCCCATTGCTAAACTAGAAGAAACACTGCGCTATATTTGGGGAAGTTGGCTACCTAAAAGCAGCTATGAATATGCAGATAAACCGGACTTTGAATTACTGCCCGCTAACTTCAATGATGCCGACCCCAATAACAAAATCTACTTGAACATTCCAATAAAGCCCAAAGCCTGATCCGTCAGGCTTTTTTTTTTGCTCAAGAAACAAGACAGCAAGAAATATCAAAAAATCGCTTAGTGCATCGATTAATCTAGTCGTATTGAACATTACATCATCATTAAGTGAAAGGTTACATCATGATCAAGCGCGTATTAATTACAGGAGCAAATGCAGGTTTAGGTAAAGAAGCAGCGAAGCAGCTCGCGGCTCGCCCTGAGGTTGAAGTTGTCTATTTAGGATGTCGAAATCGAGAAAAAGCCTTTATTGCGCAGCAAGAACTAGAGCAATTAACAGGGCGCAGCATTTTTAAAATTGTTGAAATTGATGTCAGCGACACCAGCTCTGTTAAACGCGCTGTTGAGTCATTGCCTCATAGTGTGGACGCATTAATCATGAATGCTGGTGGTACAGGCGGAAGGGACTTCTCGAAGCTAAACAGTGACGGTGTTACGCAGATATTTGCTGTGAACTTATTAGGGCACAGTGTGCTAACGGAAGAATTGCTAAAATATGGCAAGCTGACCCAAGTTGCTGTATATGCGGGCTCGGAAGCTGCTCGTGGCGTGACTGAAATGGGTATGCCACGTCCCAATCTAACTACCTCGTCAGTGGAGGAGTTTACGACCATTTGTGATGGCTCGGCATTTACCAAAAACCAAGATGCGACCGCACATTATGGGCCAATAAAGTATATGGGGGCGCTTTGGATGTCTGCCATGGCTAGACGCAACCCACACATCAAATTTATCACCATGAGCCCTGGGGCTACGACTGGGACTGAAGGGTTTAATACTTTACCTGTGATCAAGCAATACGCAATGAAAGGTATGATGCAAGTAATGTTATGGTTGGGTAAGGTGCACCGAGTTGAAGTAGGAGCTGGGCGGTATTTGTCCGCTATTTTTGATAAACAGCTAACATCAGGTCAGTTTTATGCCAGTAAAAAAGGGCTCACCGGCGTGATTGGTGAGCAACACCTTTTATTTGCTGACTTAATTAATGAGCAATATCAAGAGAATGCCCTTAAAGCGATACAGCGATTCAACAGCCATTGAGTTCATTGAACCACCTTAGAGCCTTGTATGAACGTGCGTCACAGTAATATTACACTTCACGAGATACACGATATTTAGAGACTAATTTGGGTAAAAATATGGATTCAGTACGCTTAATTTATGCCTGATTTCAAATGGAACATCTATTTTTCAACCCGTTGACCTAAAATTCGCACTCATAAAGCACCTATGCTTTTCTTAGGTGAATCTCGGTAGATAGTGCTGTTAGATACAAGTTCGCCCGGCTCTCTAGCATAGCTATAGCCTGTTTCTTTATTGTCTTGAGCCTTAAATAGTTGGGCTGAATGAGCTTGGCTTATCAGCAACAGTGTCAGAACCACCAACAAGCTTAGTTTACAATTGTCGTGCATGGTTATTCCTTGCTTAGACTATGGCTTATAACTGCTGCGTCATTCACTATGTTATGGGCCGAAGATGAAGTCGGTGTGTCTGAAATATGAACAAATTAAGTTGTGAGCATGCGGGTTTTTAAGCTGATAGTTTGGAGAAGATAGTAGTGTCGGTTCAATGTGTGGAACGACTATTACCAAGCTCTGTTAAGTCATTTAGCAATATAGAAAAATTAGGAGAAAGCGCAGTGGGCTTGCGCTTTTCAATTGGTGGCTTATTCCACAGGCGTAACCCAAAGTATGCCCACTGATTTTTCGACAACTTTGACATGCGTGCCTTTAGGTAAGTCAGATTTACTTTTAATTTGCCATTGAATACCAGAGTATTGGTAATGGACTTGGTTTGATTCGGTCAAGTCCTGTTCTAATGTAAAACTAATTTCAGCAAAATCACTTTCTACGGGTTTGGTATCTTGCTGTGCTTGCATTGCTTTGAGTGGTTTCCATAATAGTAGCGCTAGCACCGCAGTTAAGATACCGTTTATCCATGCCGCGTTGAGTAAGTTTGGTTCGACCAGTCCGAAATACATGAATGTACCACTGGCTACAAGTGACAGGCCTAGAAAAAACAACACAAATGTTGAAAACCCGAGAATAATCACTTCAATACTGAGTGCTAACAAACCAAAAATAATTAATGCTTGTGGTAAGTTTTCTGTGAGATAGGCCATACATTACCCATTCTTTTGACTGTTTAAGGTGTTAATTATCGACATGCCCTGAGCAACGAGTGAACTGGCATCCGTTCCATTGTCTGGTAGCAGTACAACTGACGATTCTTTAGCAATCGCTTCTTTTGCAGCAATTGCCTTGGTTGCCAAATCGAGTTGAATGGCTTTTTGGCCTTCTTGTGTATTAGCTGCTTCACCCACTTTTCTCAATGCATCTGCTTGAGCCTCTGCAACAGCAATGATGGCTTTTGCCTCACCTTCGGCCTTTAATATTTGCTCTGCTTTTTCAGCTTCTGCCGCTAAAACCTGAGCCTGTTTTTTACCTTCGGCAACATTAATTTCGGCCTGACGATCGCCCTCAGATTCTAAAATTTGAGCACGTTTAACACGCTCAGCTTTCATTTGTGCTTCCATAGCTTCCATGACTGAATTAGGTGGCACAATATCTTTGATTTCGTAGCGTAATACTTGAATACCCCACGGCTCTGATGCAGCGTTAATCGCAGTCACAATATTGGTGTTTAACATATCACGCTCTTCAAAGGTCTTGTCCAGTTCCATTTTGCCCAGTTCACTACGCATGGTGGTTTGAGCCAATTGTGTGACCGCGAACACATAGTCATCAACACCATACGTTGCTTTATACGGGTCGAGTACTCTGAAATACAAGACTCCATCTACGACTAAAGAAATATTGTCGCGAGTAATCGCGGATTGAGAAGGTACATCGGTTGCTTGCTCTTTCAAGCTCCTATCGGCCGCTACTTGGTCAATAAAGGGAATTATAAAATTTAAACCCGCTTCTTTTGTTGATTGGTATTTACCAAAACGTTCAATTATCCAGGCGCGATTTTGCGGGACAAATTTAATTGAGCCTTTTAAAAGTACAATAACAAAAATAAGTAAAACGGCTTCAATGGTAAAAAGAAAGTTCAGTATCGTTGTAACTGGGTCCATAAGATTTGAGTCCTTTTATTGCTAGAGCCTTTACAATAGCATGATGTTGTTAAGAGTAAAAATAGCTCTTTTTTAGTGTTGCTAACGTCATTATTGATCTATGTTTAAACGGTTTCACGATTTCAACTAGTGGCTGATTGTCATTATTTTGTTATACAGGTTACCTATCATAGATACTAAAAGCAGATACAATCAATTGGGGCCTTTGTACCATGACCGCGCAGTACTACGAACAAAACGCATTGAAATTAGCACAGATATACCAGACAGACTGCTTTGAATCATTACACGCAAATTGGCTTACTCATCTTAAACCCTATCTAGTGAAAGAGCATTTGAGCTTCTTGGACATTGGTGCCGGTGCAGGCAGGGATGCTAAGTTTATTGTTGAGCAAAATAGAAGCGCAGAAGTGGTCGCCGTTGAGCCTGTTAGTTCTATTAACCGATTAGGTCAGGCTTACACACGAGAGCTGCCGATTATTTGGTTTCGCGATGAGTTACCGCGTCTTGTTAAAGTGAAAAAGCAGTACGACACTTTTGACATTATATTGGTAAGTGGAGTGTTTAATTATCTTGATAGCCATGCTTGTATTCAAGCTCTCCTAACAATAAGGCAATTGCTTAAACCGCAGGGGTTATTAGTCATCAAATTGCGACACTGTACTGACGAGCAGCACCTTGAGCTCCGAGGTCTCACTAATTTTGATACCGAAACGCTTGTAACTATGGCACAAAGTGCTGATTTAAGTTTGGAACTTATTACGGATAAAGAACAGGATGCGCAGGGGCGTGCCCACACAACTTGGCAAACAATGCTGTTTAAGCCAATATGAATTGGCTTTTTAGCATCTAAATCAAGGGCGCATCATTACAAGGCGAGGATTTCTTTTTTGTTACTTGCAGACCATGCTGTATTTGCTGCATCCTTTTGGTCTAGCCAGATGTAGTCTGTATGCTCTTCAGCGCATAACTTGACTGCAATATCGTTTGGAACACAAATGCTAAAAACGTGCTCTGAATTGATTTTTGCACTGCTTTCATAACGATGTCGCCATTGAGGGCGAATTTCATATTGATTAATTACGTCATGAGATCTTATTTCGAGGCCTAGGACATGAGCATCTATGCCGGTTTCTTCCTTTAACTCACGATAGGCAGTGGCTAATGGAGCTTCACCTCTATCTATCCCTCCGGTAACTGATTGCCAAAACTCGGGGTCGTCTTTCCTTTGCAGCAATAGAAACTGTTTATTTTGATTGTATATAACGACAAGAACAGAAAACGGTTGGCGTAGCATTTCTTTTTCCATGGATATAGGTACCAGATTATTATACCAAGTGATACGTATACAAGGGAGAGTTTGGGTCCATTTACAATACAAAAAAAAGGCAGGCTATCGCCTGCCCAATCTCCAATAGCAATAATCTTTGCCAAGGAAATACCCAATAAACCAACATCCTTATCAGTAAGCTCTACTTCTCGGGAGTTCTAGGAGTTACTTAATTAATTAAGTGGTGTCTCCAAAGGAACAACTTCATCCTACATGGATGTTTTCAAAATGTAAACTGTTTATGATGAAAAACTTCATATGTAACTTAAATGCGTCTTTTGTTTTTATTTGTTGTATTTTTATGCGTTTTTTCATATGAGTTGAAAAAGTTCAATATTTACAATGTTGTATGTTTCTTGAATTTCTATTGTTGATTTTAGTAGTTTTATCGGGTACTTTCTTTTTGTTGTTAAGATATTGATTTTTAAAATTAATAAAATTGAATGAATTTTTTCATATGTTTTATTTATCCCGAAATGTTAAATAAATGTTTTCTTGATGCGTATTCCAAACAAATTTTCTTGTACTCATTGCGGGCGAACTTGTGGTTTGATGAAATGAAAGTAATTTGGTGAATTCAGGTCAATTGAGAAATTCTTAACCCAAGCTTGGTTTTCATTATGTTCTATACCATGCTTAGACAGGGTACCAAGAAAGTAGTGGCATTATGTTTATAGCAGGTTTGTTATCGGTAGTGGTTGTGATGTCACCAAGCGAAATGTTCATGACTCTCAATAAAATAAAAGAGCTCAATAGTCAAAACCCGCAACAGGCCGCACATGTATTTAGCTCGATACAATCCAGATTACCTAAAAAGCCCAGCCGAGGGTTATTAGAGCTTTACCTTGTCGGCTTGGAGTCAGGTGTTAGAGCCAATGATGCTGCAATCGTACAGCATGTTGTGTCCATATTTGAACGTGATAGTTGGCAAAGTGCAATAGAAGGCACAGAGCTGGACATTGCAACAGCAGTGGCAATTTATCATCGGCGTATTCACGACTACAGTTATGCAGAGATATTGAACGAATGTGCTATTTCGTATGCGGTCGACCCTAAAGAGTTTAGTCGAGTGGCTAACAATATGGCTGTCGTATATCGGTATAGTGGTCAGCCACAAAAAGCGGCAAACATCCTAAAAGAGTCTTTAATGTTGGCCGAAGACAGAGAAATAATAGCGAATATCAAGAATAATCTGGGTAACATCTATTTCGATCAAGAAAAGTATCGTCATGCTCAACTGATGTATATTCGCGCATTTCGTTTTCATTCTGAAGTGGGGCAATCCGCTTATGCTGCTGGGACTGGGTTAAATTTACTCAACACGCAAATTTTTTTAGATGACTGGAATAGCTTTACGCGATTTCGAAGCTCAGTTGCTTTAGAAGTAGAACAAAGTGGTCAACCCGCTTTCAAATTGTTTTTTATGTGGCAAAAGTACTTGTACGAGTACATTAATTCAGGTGTTGCTCTCTCGAATGATAGAGTGCACACATTAATTGAATCAATACCAATATTGCTCAAGAGTGAACTAGGGCCGTCTCTCCAGTTTTATTCAAAGCTTTTTCAGCACGAAGATTTAGCTCAGGCATTGCAAGAGCAACTTAAAAAAACTCCAGATATCAAACGTATAAAGTCTCCAAGTGGAAAAAAAGTTAAGCTTGAAAGGCTATGCTCTTCGCGGATCATTGCAAAAAAATACTTCTCTGACCGTTAATAAGAATTGAATTTGGTTAAAAAAAGGTCAATACTTTAGTTTCCGTATCAGGAAAACTTGTAAAGGAAACTATAATGAAATTAGTAAGAAACATTGTTGCGTTGTCATCAATCCTTTTGCCGACGCTATCTATAGCCGCTATTCCCTATCAAAATGAAGAATATCAATTTACTCAGCCCAATGGTGAAGTTGTCTCTGTCTTTTTACAGGGTAATACCTATTATGCAGAGCAAAGAACGCGCTCTGGCAAATTGGTTGTATTTGATGAAAAACTCAACGGGATGGCTTATGCATCAGTGAACAAGGCAGGAACAGGCCTTGTCTCGACAGGGGTATTAGTTTCAGATCTAGATGAGGCAAAGAGTGGGATAGTTAGCATTGCCTCTGGCCCAGAAGTTGGGTTATCTAAAGAAGCTATTCAGGCATTAGTAGAGCAAAAGCAAAGTGAATTGTTACCAGCTCTTGAAAGTCCACTACTTGTCCGTACGCAAAGCACAGATGTGACGGCACAGGTGACCGGTCAAATCAAAGGGTTAACCATAATAATCGACTTCCCTGATGAGCGAGGGACTATTTCAAAATCTCAAGTAGAGCGCTTTTTAAATAATCAAAACTACACTGAGTTTGGGAATGCACAATCAGTACGTGGTTACTTTTTAGAAGTATCGAATAACAAGCTTGACTACACCAACACGGTCACTGCTTATTACACAGCGAAAAAGAACAAAGCCTATTATGCTGATTCTAGCTTGAGTTCAACGGTGCGTTCGCAAGAGCTGATTAAAGAGGCGCTCGATTGGTTAGAGTATCAACAAGGTTTTGATTTTTCCACTTTATCTACCAATAGCAGCAATCAAATTCGCGGATTAAACATCTTTTATGCTGGCAATTCTGACAGTGCATGGTCTAAGGGGCTATGGCCTCATATGGCAAGGTTGAGCCCGAGATTTTGCGCTGATGGAGTGTGTACAGATCGATATCAAATTACGGATATGCGTGCGAGCCTTTCAATAGGTACCTTTGTACATGAATCAGGGCATCTAATTACAAATTGGCCTGATCTCTATGATTACGATGGCAGCTCTCACGGATCTGTGGCCAGTTACGGGGTAATGGGCTTCGGTGCAATTGGCACTACTAATAAGTTTAGGCCGACACCACCTGTCGCGCATTTTAGAGCGATTGCTGGATGGGATACAGTAACTGAACTTAATCCAGCTGTAGATGCTAATGCACCGACTGGTCGCTTAAGTCATACATCAGGCAGCCATACATCTTATAAGTGGACCAATCCGAGCAATCGAAATGAAGCGTTCTATATCGAAGCAATTCATAAGTCAGGCCAAAATAAAGAGCAACCCAGCCAAGGTTTAGCTATCTGGCACGTAGACTCCAAGGGAAGTAACTCCAATGAGTGGTACCCATACATTCAAATGGAGCATGCTGATGGTAATCGTGACCCTGAAAATAAAGTAAATCGCGGTGACAGCACGGACTTGTATGGGGCCAGCGGTGAATTTAGCAGCGTCCTGCCAAATAGTTTGTCGTCACGAGGCACAAATGCATTGTGGTGGAATGGGTCTGACTCTGGGCTATCTATATCAGGTATCTCAGATCCCGCACAAACCATCTCATTTGATTTGGATTCGTCTGTTGTTGAACCTCCAAAAGGTGAGACTTATCGCGGAACACTCGCGAATAAAGCCCAACAGATCCAACCTAATGGCAGCTGGTTTCAGTATGCAGGTGGTGTCATCAAGCTTGATCTAAATGGCCCAAGCAATGCGGACTTTGATTTGAAATTAGAACGCTGGCAAGGTGGTAGTTGGCAAAGAGTCGCAGTATCTGAAACGCCCACGTCGGTAGAGTCGATCTCTTACAATGCGACAAGCGGTTACTACCGTATTATTGTTTATTCTTACGAAGGTGCTGGTGACTATACGTTAGTAGTAAATAAGTAAGGTGTAGTCAACTTAGCTCACAATCAATAGTGGACCTAGACCGCTAAGGCAGGTCCACTTTGAATATTTAACGCTCATATTCCCGTCTCAATATTTTTTGCACATTTCCTTGATACTTCAATAATTGGTTGCTGCAACTTCACTTTATTTTTTGCGTGATAAAGGTAAACGAATTTCAAAGGTTAAAATTTAGTAAAATATTTGTTTGATCTGAAATTGAAAATCATTATCATTATTACCCGTAAAGGGGACTTTGTGGTTTAGCGTGCTTTTTACACACAATATGATTAAGGAGTAATTATGTCTCGTAGATTTCTATTAACCGGCGCGACAGGCGTCGTGGGGCTCTCAATATTAGAGCTTTTATCCCCAAATGATGAGATTGTTATTCTAGTTAATCAACGATCTTTTAGTGACTTACCTCAGGGGGTTAGTCAGCAAATTCAGGGTGATATACGCAAGGCCAATTTTGGTTTAAGTGAAGAACAAATAGCACAGCTAGCAGGGGTAGAGTGTATCGTGCACAGTGCGGCACTAACTGACTTTACTGCCGATCCAGATGTGTTGGCTGGCATTAACGTGGCGGGGCTGCAGCATGCCATTCAATTATCCGAACAGCTCAATGTACCGCTTATCCACATTAGCACTGCATTTGTAAAAGGTCGAAATGGTCATGATTTTAATAATTATGAGCAAAGTAAGCGTGAAGCTGAGGCGTGTCTGAGTGAACATATTACTGTTGTGCGTCCGTCAGTGATTGTTGGTGACAGTACGCTCGGATTGATGCCCAAAAAACAGGGGATCCACAACATGCTCAAGCTTGCGACGAAAGAAGTTATTCCAATAGTACCGGGGGACGCCAATACTCTGGTTGATGTAATCCCAAGAGATATTGTGGCCAAGTGCATTTTAACCATTGTTGATAAAAAGCTGACGGGTGAGTTTTGGTTAACGGCAGGTGGTCTTGCCAAAACATTAGGGGACTTGTTAACACTCGGAGAGGATGAGGAGATCACCTCACAATATCCAATCGGCTTTAAAGCTCCAAAACTGATGAGCCCAACCACCTTTGAGCGATTGGTTAAGCCAGTCTTTATGCCTGCACTGCCAAAACGTTTTAAACGTATGTTTGAAGAAACCTCTATTTACTTAAAATACCTAGATATGTCTGAAGGGTTTCAATCTGATGTGCCCAAGCTGGCGGAAGTTGCAGGCGAATGTTATGAATTTGATGTGCGCCACACTCTGGCTAAAAACTTGGTTGCTTATGATCAAACTCACCCGCTGATCACTGAATTGTCAGGAGCAGATTAACGTGAGAGAACATATACTTGGTCTACTTAAGACGCACAGTAATCGCTCAAAAGCACGTTTATCCAACTTGATGAATTTGCCGATTGAACAAAGTGCTCAATCGGCGGAAATTCTCGATGAGAAAGGTAAAGTTTATTTAGATTTTGGTGGTTTTGGTGTTTTTATTTTAGGTCATAAACACCCCAAAGTTGTTGAGGCGGTTAAATCCCAAATTGATATGATGCCAATGAGTTCACGTACATTAGTGAGTCCTAATTTGGCGACCGCGAGTAAAAAGCTGGTAGATATATGCCCTGATGCCATCCAATACGCTTTTTTCACCAATTCTGGTGCTGAGTCAACGGAGTTGGGATTAAAGCTTGCTAGAGCCAACGGTTGCAAGCACATTATTGCGCTCACCGGTAGCTATCACGGTAAATCATTGGGTGCGCTGTCTGTAACGCATCGCGATGAATTTCGAGCACCTTTTTCTCCTTTATTTGACAATGTTGAGTTTGTTGAGCGCGATAACATCGCTGCTTTAAAGTCGGCATTTGCAAAGCACAGCGAGCCTGTTGCATTTATCGCAGAGCCAGTACAAGGTGAAGGCGGTGTTTATGCCTTGAGTTATGAATTTTTACATACCGCAAAGCAATTATGTGACCAGTCTGGCGGTTTGTTTATTTGTGATGAGATCCAATCTGGTTTGGCACGCACAGGCGCTATGTGGGCGATAGATAAACACAATATCGTGCCCGATGTGATGTTAGTTGGCAAAGGTCTCAGCGGCGGCGTCGTGCCCTGTGCCGCTGTAGTCGCGACAGAAAAAGCATTTGCACCCTTGAATCAAGATTTTATGTTGCATTCAAGTACCTTTGGAGGCTCGCCCATTGCACTGGCGGCGGCAGAGGCGACCATTGATGTTTTGCTCAGTGAGCAAGTAGCGCAACGCGCGGCTCGTCTGGGGCAACAGATCCTCGATAAACTCAACGACATCGTGCACGCTAAAAATGCGCAACACGAGGAGCAAATTATCATACGAGGAGAGGGGCTGTTAATTGGTATTGATGTAGGCACGCCAGCCCGAGCTGGCCAGCTGACACTGTCACTGCTCAACCAAAATATTCTTACCAGCCATTCATTAAGTAATGCTTCAACTGTGCGCCTTACCCCTTGCGCATTTTTAACCGACGATCAGTTAGCACAGTTGTACAGCGCATTCACCATCGCAATTGAAAAGATTTAAGGAAAGACCATGAGAGACGTAAAATACATTCAAACTGTTAACGCTTCAGCACAACAAGCGTTCGATAAGATTGCCGACTTCAAATCGTTTGAAAGTCATTGCCAAGCTGTGATCTCTGTGGAAGTCACAGAAGTTAGCGAACATGAGTCTGAGTCTGCATGGCTAGTGCATTTTCATGACGGCAAAATGTCTTGGCGAGAGCGCGATATATTTGACAAAACCAATCTAAAAATTGAGTTTACGCAAATAGAAGGAGACGCAGACATCTTTGAGGGGTGTTGGCGTATCGAAGCACTAAATGACGCGCAGTGTACCATCGCATTCGATGCTCGTTTTTGTATGGGGATCCCAACACTTGCAGACATTCTTGAACCGATAGCAGAGTCCGCAATCAAGCAAAATGTCGAACAAATGTTGAGTGAGTTATTTGCAAGCCAAACAGAGGCCGTTGCATGAGTACCTACCAAAAAGCGCAGCAATTGCTGCGCGACACATTACCTGAATTGGCAAGTCACTTGAGAGAATCCCATTTTGATGAGCTTGAAGGGGAGCAAAGCCAAGCAATTAATATATTCAAAGCAGCTGGCGGTGCGTCCACTTTAGTTAAAGAGAAATACGGTGGCAAAGGGCTCAGTGCATGGCAGGCTGTGCAATTACAAATGGCAATTGGGGGCGCTTCTCCGTCTTTGGCGATTGCCGCGGGTATGCATCAATTCTCAATTGCGACACTGCAAGAAATGGCCAAAATTGGGAACGGATTAGAGTCACTGATGTTAGAAGGGATCTCTCGCTCAAACTTACTTGTCTCCTCGGCGTTTAGTGAGGGACAAATTGGCAAAAGCATTTTGAAGAGCCAAATTATTGCTAAAGAAATTGATAAAGGATACGTCATATCAGGTGTGAAAAAGCCGTGTAGCTTAGCCCATTGTATGGACTTATTAACGGCAAGCGTTCAAGTTGAACCAAAATCCGGTGAGCCGTATTTTGCTGTGGCAATGATACACAAAGCGTGCGAAGGCATTTCTGTAGAAAAGTTTTGGCAAGCACCGTTTTTAAAAGCGAGCCAAAGCGAAGCCGTGGTGCTGGAGAATGTGTTTGTACCGCACTCAATGTTGGTCAATGTTGATGAAAAATCGGCATATCAATCGCATGTTGCTGGGTTTGTATGGTTTGAGCTGATCACCTGCGCTTCTTATTTAGGCATGGTATGTGGTTTAGTCGAACGTGCCTGTGAATTGGGTAGGTTACAAGATTCAGACAAAGCAAAGGTGCATATTCAACTAGAGGCATGTGCACTATCACTTAAAGCAATCGCGAGTGATATGAACGACCAAACTCAAGATACCCTTGCCCAAGTATTGAGTGTCCGATATCACTTGCAAGATGTGCTTGCTGATGTGACCCAAAATATACTGAGTTTGGTCGGCGGTATTAACTATATCAATACAGGCTATTTCGCGACAATAGCCCAAGTTATCCATGCATTTAACTTCCATCCGCCTGCTAAACACGCGATGTATGGACCCCTGAATCAATATTTTGATGGCCAAGAGTTGGAGATGGTGTAATGCGTTTAGCGCTGTGCAATATTGAAAATATGGCGACCTTGCCGGCAATTCTTAAGGTTTTGGAAACGCACAAGGATGACATCAAGTTAGTGATCACCAGCGATCCATACTCAAAGAAAAATGGTGGTTTTATAAAACAAGCCTATAAAAATATGCGTAACCGAGGTTATAGCTTTACAGAGTACCTGTTCGTTAAAATGGTACTTGCGACGCTTATCCGTCCTATATTAAAACGCTTCGGAATGGACGTTTTTCCCAGTATTAAGCAGCGCTGTGAAGATCTTGGGATCACACACATCAAAGTCAAAGATGTAAATTCTCCTGAGGTGGTTAATCTACTCAAGGATAAACAAATAGACCTGTTGACCATTTATTACTTTGATCAGATTTTACACGACGAAGTCATTGGCATTCCAAAACAAGGCGTGGTTAATTTTCACCCTGCTTTTTTGCCTCAGTGCAGAGGCTTGTTTCCCATTATGTTCAGCTACCTATACAACCAGCAGAGATACGGGATCTCAGCCCATTGGGTAGAAAATAAAGAGATTGATGCTGGCCCTATCATCGCACAACGCATGATTAAAGTGCCAAAAGCTGAGTGCCTATTAGATATTGATAGACAGGTAAGTAATCATTTTCCACAACTATATGGAGAGGTAATGCGTACGCTTAAACATCAACAAGCTGATGCTCAAAATCAAGCACATGCTGGTAGTTACTTTTCATATCCAACCAAGGAGCATCTCACCTTGTTCAAACAGTCACTTTGTTTGGTTAAATGGAGATGGGTCCTAAATGCGTTGAGAAAACAAGGCTAAGAATCTGCGGGTGAGTATGGATTTATTCACGAGATTAGTACTTAAATGTTATCGGTACATCTAGTATAAAAATCAAACAGCGGTACAATGAAGGTAAGTTTAGTATTTTTATTCTAATGTGACCGTTTATACAGGGTTACTTAAGCGAGCGAAGTTGGCTCGCTTTTGGTTTTTAAATTACTTTACTTTGCCTGACTCTACAGAGTTTTGGCGCAATACACTAAACTGAAGGTCTACAGGGCAAGTATAAACAGTAAAGAAGTTCGCAAGGATCATATATGAGAGTTTTATTAAGCTTGATGTTGTTACTTAACGCACACTTTTGTGTCGCGGAGGATGACAAGGCGCAAAATCAAGGGCTGCCCGTGGCGGCCTACAGTGTGCAAGAAGCGACAGGCTTTTATCAGTTTCGCCAAGTCACCGGTCAGGTAGTCAAACATCAAGAAGCGGAAATCGGGTTTGAATTTAATGGCGTGCTTGAAGCACTTTATGCTGATCAAGGCGATGTGATTGAAAAAGGGCAATTGCTTGCGAAGCAAGATACCCAGTTACTCGAGGTTGAAAAACTTGAACACCTTGCCAACCTAGATAAAGTCAAAGCCCAGCTGACACTCGCACAGCAAGATAGCGAACGACTCTTAAAACTCAGTAAATCAAACTATTCGGCACAACAACAGTTAGATCAAAACCGCTCACAAATCGCCGTACTCAACGCGGAATTACAAGTGTTGAAGGTCAAGATTAAAGGTATTGATATTCGACTTGGTAAAGCCCATTTAAAGGCTCCTTTCGATGGTGTTATTGCTTCGCGAAATGTGTCTCTTGGTGAAGTGGTGGGACCGGGGCAAACTGCACTGCGTGTACTGGAACAGGGTAATTCAGAAGTGCGCATAGGTGTGCCACAAAACTTGTTGATAAACATCCAACAAACTATGCCCATTAGTGTGGGTGGACATGTATATCAAGCTGAAAAGCGTTCCGGTGGTACAAATTTAGACCCCGTATCTCGCACAGTTCAATTGCGCTTTGCATTACCGCATGATGCGGTTGTTTTTTCAGGGCAAATGGCATCGATGACAATCGCAAAGAAACAGCAGAAAAAAGGGTATTGGGTACCTATTAGTGCACTCACTAACGGTACTCGCGGTACTTGGCAAATATACCAAATTGAGCAAGGCCATTTACAGCCTACAGCAGTTGAAGTGCTGCATAGCGATGGTCAATACGCTTATATAGACGGGGATTTGCAAAATGGCACAGAAATCTTAGCCAATGGGACTCACAAAGTTGCAGCGCATATTAAAGTAGATATTGTCCAATCGGTTGCTACTCGAGGTGAGCAGCAATGATTGCTTTTTTGTTGAATAATGCGCGTTTTCAAGTCCTACTCATCGCCTTACTGTTAGTGTCGGGTTTTGCGGCTTTAAGTAGTTTACCTCGCACCGAAGATCCACGGATAATCAATCGCTTTGCATTTGTGACTACCTACTTACCCGGTGCATCAGCAGCGCGAGTAGAAGCGCAGGTTACTGAAAAAATAGAGCAAAAGTTAAAACAACAAGCAGAAATAAAAAACTTGATAGCGATGTCCCGCTCGGGGATCAGTGTACTGAGTATCGAGCTAGAAGATGCGGTCATCGATAGCAACCCGGTGTGGTCAAGGTTGAGAGACTTGCTTGACGATGTGCAAATTGAGCTGCCCGAAGAGGCATCATCTCCCTTGTTAGAAGATGACCGGGGTTATGCGTATACCAAAATTGTCGCGTTAACCATTGAGCCCGACCGATCGGCATCATCGTCGCTGCAACAGACAAAGCAAATAGCAGTGAACCGATATACCAAAGAGCTTCGCAATCGATTAAGAAATCAAACTGGCGTTGAAGTGGTTCATTTATTTGGAGTCGCAAATGAAGAGGTGAGAATTACCTTAGACCCCACTAAGTTAAAATTGGCCAATTTGTCATTTGAGCAAGTCGCGCAAGCGGTAAAAAATGCAGATGCAAAAATATCTGCGGGTATGATCACCAACTCACAAGTTCAAATGCAAGTAGAGCTCTCTGGCGAGTTTACTAACATTGCTCGAATTGCAGCTATTCCTATCCAAAGTGATAGTCGTTATGGTCAGATACAGCTCAGTGATATTGCGAAAGTCGAGCGCATGCTGGTTGAACCGCAGCAAGAGGTTGCTTGGGTGGATGGTATGCCCGGGGCCTATTTAGGAATACGCATGCTGCCAGACGTACGTATTGATAAATTCTCAGCGCAGATAGACACTTTACTTAACGAGTTCAAGCATACGCTCCCCAATAATATTCAACTACACAGCTTGTTCGACCAAAAAGGTTACACCGAAGAGCGACTCGGTAGTTTATTAGACAATATTTTGCTCGGTTTTGCGCTAATCCTTGTGGTTCTATTCGTTACTTTGGGGCTCAGGGCTGCGATAATTGTTGGCCTCGCTCTGCCACTTACTGTGATGTTTACACTGGCATGTATGAATATGTACGGGTTACCAATTCATCAGATCTCCGTGACCGGTTTGGTAGTGGCTCTGGGTATCATGGTCGACAATGCCATTGTAATTACCGACGCGATTCAAAGATATCGACAACAAGGGTTAACGGTAATGAAAGCCGTATCTAAAGCGGTTAATCATTTTTGGCTACCACTTCTGAGCTCAACCTTAACGACCATTTTGGCATTTATGCCCATCGTATTAATGCCTGGGCCTTCAGGTGAGTTTGTAGGTGGTATCGCTTTAAGCGTGATTTTTGCTTTAGTGGGATCCTATGCTATCTCTCATTCCTTAATTGCTGTATTCGCAGGAAAATATGTTCAAACTGACAATACAAAAGGCAATGGATTCTTAGTTCAAGGGATCCGGCTTGGCGCGCTAAGTGAGGCTTTTGAGAAGATGTTAAAGCGCTCTTTAAAAACGCCATTACTCACTACATCATGTGTCATGGTATTGCCTATTTTAGGGTTTATTTCAGCAGGCCAATTAACCGAACAGTTTTTTCCACCTGCAGATAGAGATATGTTCCATATCGAAGTCCGGCTATCGGACAATGCCAGTATTCATGCAACCAATGCATTAGTTAAAAGAATGGACGAACATATTCTTAAACATGAAGGTATTGAGCGTCTTGATTGGATGGTCGGGCGTAATATCCCGATTTTTTACTACAACTTAATGCAAAGGGACAAAGGAGCGCGAAATTACGCTCAGGCGATGGTTAAAGTCACTGACTTTGAACGAGCTAATACACTGATAAAAACCTTGCAAAGTGAATTAGATAGGGCATTTCCTGAAGCACAAACTCTGGTTAGAAAGCTTGAACAGGGGCCACCATTCAATGCCCCAATTGAAATTAGAATATTTGGTCCAGAGCTCGATAAGTTGGCTGAGTTAGGTCAACGTGTAAAGCAGACTGTGATTGCGCATCCTGATGTGACGCATACGCGAACAACATTACAATCTGGCGCGGCGAAAGTTGAGTTAGTTGCACAAGAACCCCAGTTGATCCATGCTGGTGCTCAAGCACAACGTGTAGCAGCTCAGCTTCAGGCACAATCACAAGGCGTGACAGTGGCTAGTATTTTGGAAGATACGGAAACAGTGCCGGTAAGCTTACGGTTTGATAATCAGTATCGTGATGGGTTGGATGGTTTAGCTAATGTGGAAGTGATGGGTGATCAGCCTTTGCTCTTATCTGCATTTGCTACAAGTCGTATTGTGCCTGAACAAAGTACGATCCATCGCCGAAATGGAGAGCGACTTAATGTGGTGGAGGCATTCTTGCAAACTGATGTCTTGCCTGCAAAAGTTTTAAAAGAGATACAGGTGCAATTAGAAAAAGAGCAATTTGTGCTGCCTGTAGGCTATCGGTTGGAAATTGGCGGTGAATCTCAACAGCGAGATCAAGCTGTTGGGAGTTTACTGGGTAAAGTTGGCGTAATTTTTGTCTTGCTGATAACTGTGCTTGTGTTGACATTTAATTCCTTCACGACAACAGGTTTAATATTGATAACTGCCTTTCAATCAGCGATGTTGGGCATTTTAAGTGTTTACATTGCTGGTTATCCATTTGGGTTTACAGTCATCATAGGGTTACTAGGTCTCATGGGACTTGCGATCAATGCTGCGATAGTTATTTTGTCAGAGTTGAGAGCGAGTAAAGCCAGTACCATAGACGAGATTGTGTCGGGTGTAATGACGTGTGCTAGGCATATTACGTCTACGACTATCACAACGGTTGGTGGCTTTTTGCCTTTGATCCTTGCTGGTGGTAGTTTTTGGCCTCCATTTGCAATTGCGATTGCTGGGGGCACTGTGCTGACAACTGTTCTATCATTTTTCTTTGTGCCTAGTTGTTATTGGTTGATGAAGAAAAAGCAATCCTCTTCTTTTATCACCAATCTCAAAAAGATAAAATCATGAAATTAGCGAGAATGGCTGGGTTATATAGCAGCCATTCTTTATATGTTCGAACATTACCAACAGTGTCTCTCCATTTTTTTTGCATATTCTGACGATATGCTTGGAGTAATAGAAAATAAAGTCGATTTTAATACCTTCCAAGCAAGCAGAGTCACATGGACGTGGCTTCTTTTTCAGTTAAGTTCACTTGTCTGTTTATTGTTATCCTTTAAGACTTAAACGGATAGCAAGCCTGAAATAAACGATCCGAGTAATATGTAAATGATAATCAAGCTGATAAACTCTCTCGAAAGATTATGCAATCAAGAGTGAGCATAACGTGTGATATGGCATTATCAATATTTAGAAGATATTAAAAGGGAGGGGCTGATTTTGAATTAGAAAGCCCAAGTTAAATACCTTGAGCTATTCATCATGTTTTTAACCAGGTTATAGTGGGTGTTTACATGTTCCAACTTGCATGTGTGTAAACCAACGACAGCCTTTTTCAAAAACCGTTGCTGGGAAAGGGTTACCACCTCCACCTGCTACATTAGGCGTTTGCATAACAGGAAGCGCTTTGCTGTCTTTTGATAGTGACTTAATTGCTTTTTTATTTATTTTTAATTTCACTTTATATTTCCTTGTTGAATCAAGTGTTCAATATTTACATTATCAGAGTTTTTACATCTGTTAAAGCGCTTGGTTTGTAAAGTTCCTCTTCATCCTGTAGGTTAACTCATAATTTTTAGATGTTTTTACTCATATTTCCTCGCATTTTAAATGGATGCCTTTGTGGTTTTGTTTTTTGAAATTGTAAATAATATGCGCCTTATATTTGTACATTGTCAGCTGTGAATTGGTGGCTTTGGTAAAGTTAAAAGGTGTTAAATCGATTTAGTGCAATAATGATTGGTTTGGGTGTGTGTTGTTTTTTAATTTTTTATATGCCTTTAATTTTTATCTTTGAATACATTATTAATTATTGGGCATGTTTTTTATTTGCCCATATAAAACTTATCCTATCGAACAGGCATCCTTGATGCGCGTGACGAGATTACTTTTAACTTAGCCTTATCACCCTAAATTTGTTTCAGGGTCCATCTATTTCCAACCTTAGCGTCAATCATTCAACCAGCTACGAATATGGATTGCGGGGCGAGCCCACAATGACGAAAGGGGATAGTAACAGTTGATTTCAAGTTTTACCCTTTGAAATAGCACTAGCTACCCTTAATCCATCTCCATGAACTAAACCTCTCGTGTCTCTGAACTAAAACCCGCATCCCTGAACTAAACCTCGTCATCCTGAACTTGTATATGGACTCTACTTGTTTGACAACATGTTTTTAAAATTAAAGATGCTTGCGTATATGCGGTTTCTTTTGAGAGCGCGACTCTCTAACCTTTGATTTATTCGCACCTTCTGTCCTAAACGTTTCGCTAGTGTATTATCACTTCAAGTTCAGACAGGTTTTCAGAAGGTTGGTCTTACCGTTTTAATTACATTGTTGTCGAACTCTTTTGAAGATGTTTTTTAAATCATAACGGGATGGTAATTCGTACTCGAGCGCAATCACGTTACGATTATTCATATATGGACTCCTTTGTTTTGGTCGACACCACAATACACTGTATGTGAGATGTGGTGGAGTCCATATATCGTTTCAGGGTCCATCTATTTCCAATCTTAGCGTCAATCATTCAACCAGCTACGACTATGGATTGCGGGGCGAGCCCACAATGACGAAAGGAGATAGTGACAGTTGATTTCAAGTTTTACCCTTTGAAATAGCACCAGCTACCCCTATTCCATCTCCATGAACTAAATCTCCCGTGTCTCTGAACTAAATCCCGTCTTCAGGGTCCATCTATTTCCAGTCTTAGCGTCAATCATTCAACCAGCTATGACTATGGATTGCGGGGCGAGCCCACAATGACGAAAGGAGGTAGTGACAGTTGATTTCAAGTTTTACTCTTTGAACTAACCCCTGCTCTGAGCAATCTCATTTATCTTTAAAGATAATTTATTTTATCCAAGCTTTGCTAGGCGAAATTCCCAGTTGTTTTGGCGCGTGTGTTGCTGTATTTTATTGTGAATTTCACACTTATTACAGGTGTGTCATCTGGTGATTTTTCTCGCGCTGCTTGATAAAAAACCTAAATTCCGAGTGTTTTTATCGTTCCCTAATTGTTGCTGAATATTGTTTGTACTAGGTCCAAAACGTAGAAAGAGAGTGTTTCCGTGCCGCCAATGCCAGAATTAGAGTTGTATAATCTCATTGCGCTCAGAGGGTTTCAAGTTTGTGTGTTTAGCATTGCTATATACTTTGCTTTTGTAGCAAAGAAAAAAGGCATCGCGTTTTTGTATGACAAGCGCTTTAAACTAAATTCTGACTACAGCATTAAACTAGTATCCTATTGGATCACATTTGGGGTGATTTTTGTGCTTCACCTTGGTGATGAGCAAATTAACTATGCAATTATTACCGCAGACATCGACTATATATTTAGGAGGCGGCTTTTCTATCTAGTTAGAGTGTGGATTGTACTGATGTTTTTGACATCTGTATACGCACTACATTCGCTCAGAGGCTGTCCGTTTTCACATACAACGCGATTGGTTTATTATCTTTCTATGCTTGTTGCGACAATTAGCTTTGCACAATTTATTTTGAGAGGGTATCTACACACGGACATCTTAAGCCCTGTTTATCGGGGGTTTAATGCGGTTCACTACTTTTTTCTTTCTATTACTTTATTGTCTTACCCTGTAAAGGAGATCTATCAATCTTATCGAATTCGAGCGACTTAAGCTTTGATGGTGCTTTCTATGTTCAAATATGATAACCAACGATTTTAAATGACCACGTGAGAACAGAACGCATTTTTTCTGTATTCGCCAGTTTTTAATGTTAACTCAATGCGTAAATAACAAAAATATGGTAAGAATAAGACTGTTTAATAGCGGAAGTTGAATATAGTGTTCTTGATCTTCCTGAGGGTATTGAGTTGTTTTGGTGCTATTGTTGGTGTATTTTATTGTGGTTTTTACATCTATTTGAGCCTATTATAGACTTGCATTTTGATTGGCATACAACCCGGAGTTAAGAGATAGACCCTACTTAAATTTTACCTTGTCCATATCTATTGATAACACATAGTGATTTACCAAGTCCAAATGTAGGAAGGGAGTGTTTTCGTGTCCCAAATGCCAGAAATGGAATTATACGATTTTATCGCGCTCAAAGGGCTTCACCTTAGCGTTTTTTGCATTGCTATATATTTTGTTTTTGTAGCAAAGCGAAAAGGAATCGTGTTTTTGTATGACAAGCGCTTTAAGCTAAATTATGACGACAATATAAGTTTAGTATCATACTGGATTACATTCGGGGTGATTTTTGTACTTCTCATAGGTTTCGATAAAATTAACTATGCAATTATTACCGCAGATTTGGATTATATTTTTAGAAGACGACTTTTCTATCTAGTAAAAGTGTGGATTGTACTGATGTTTTTGACATCTATATACGTACTACATTCACTCAGGGGTTGCCCTTTTTCACAGTCAACGCGGTTGATTTTTTATATTTATATATCCATTGCGACATTGAGCTTTGTGCAGTTTATTTTGAGAGGGTACTTACATACGGATATCTTAATGCCCGCCTATAGGGTGTTTAATGCAATTCACAATGTTTTAATTTCTATAACTTTACTGTCATACCCTGCAAAGGAACTGTATCAATCTTATCGAATTCGAGTTGGTTAAATGTGTGACTAGGTGTGATATCGCAGTGTCCTGATTATTTGTTGACTGAGCGTAGCTTGGTATTTGGTAGAAAGAGAAAATTAACAGTGTTCCAGTACATATTTGAAAACTACCCTGCAGTTCCTTTTAGAACCTTTCAAGTCATCATGACTGTTACTTTGTTCTATTTTATTTATGAAATAAAGCGTCATGACGT
This sequence comes from Pseudoalteromonas luteoviolacea, assembly GCF_018100925.1. Taxonomy (GTDB): domain Bacteria; phylum Pseudomonadota; class Gammaproteobacteria; order Enterobacterales; family Alteromonadaceae; genus Pseudoalteromonas; species Pseudoalteromonas obscura. Next base: position 307,705 of record NZ_JAGJEH010000001.1, read on the forward strand.
ATCTATGTTTTACGATAAGTCTAGAGAGTTAAAAAGTGATGATGATAAAGATCTAGTCTCTTGGGGAATAACATTTTGTGTTGTTTATATTATGCAGTTTATTGATAACCCTATGCATATCGCTATTATAGGTTTGGATATGGACTACATTTTGAGGCGTAGACTCTTTTATCTACTTAAAATTTGTACAGGCTTGGTAATCTTTTTTGCAATCTATGCTCTGCATGCCTTAAGAGGGTGCTCATTTTCTCAAGCAACAAGGTTTATTTACTACATTTACTTACTGCTGATAACAGTACACTTTTTGCAGTTTATCTTAAGAGGGTATATGGAAACCAATATTCTAAGCCCATTGTATCGAGCGAATGCATCTCTATGTTATCTATACCTGACTATAACAATACTGACTTTACCCATATCACGGCTTTACCGACGTTGGTATACGGCAAGAAAAAAAGTTGATTAAAGACTCAAAACTGCTTTCAACTGGATTTTAAGTTCAACTACCCAGTACTGAAAAACAGCAAAATAAGGTCATTACGGTAATATAAAGCCCGCAATGAAAAGAGATATACTGAGAATTCATCTATGACACGACCGGACCAAATAGAACTTGCAACAATAGCATATTGGGGCTACAGAACTGCAGTATATACGGCATTCTTTTATTTTATTTTACAAGCTTACAGGCGTGGCATCGCAATATTTTATGATAAGCGTTTAAAATTAACAGATACGTCAGATAAAGATCTAGTTTCATGGGGAATAACTATTTCAGTCATGTTTGTTCTGCAATGGATTGACCATGTACTCCACTTCTCATTGATTGGGCTCGAGATGGATTATCTATTGAGACGAAGATTATTTTACGTGATAAAATTGTCCTTGGCCTTGTTTTTTATCTTTATCATCATAGCACTGCATACACTAAGAGGGTGCACATTCTCTCGCCTTTCTAGACTGTCTATGTATTTGTTTATACCTAGCGCTACCATGAATTTTATGCAATTGATTTTTAGGGGCTACTTGGAATCAGAGGCTTTACGGCCTTGGATTGTAATGGTCATGGTGAGTGTCCAGATATGTTATTTTGTTGCAATATTTATATACTTAGCAATACAACTATTTGCCGATTACAAGCGATATATAAGAGGTCGAAAAAATGACCAAGAAGAGTGTTAAACCGACTGAGGCTATGCTGTGGCACAGTCTTTAGAACCCGAGTTGTACAACTGGATCGCAGTAAGAACCTATCAAGTGGTCGTGCCTGTTGTTTTTATGTACCTGATTTACATGATAAAAAAGAAAGGCGCGAGATTCTTCTATGATAGAAATCAAGCTGTAAAAACAGACTCTGAGAAAAGTTTGATTTCTTGGAGCATCACTGTTTGGACCATAGTTATGTTGTATATGACAGATGGGTATGTGAACCAAGCAATCCTTGATGCTGATATGGATTATTTGGTTCGAAGGCGGCTATTTTATTTTACTAAAATGTGCTTTTTAACCGCATTTATGCTTTGTATATACACGCTTCACAGACTGCGAAATATCAGTTTTTCTCAATCTACCCGCGTAGTTTTCTATAGCAGCACCTGCAACATTACAATGTTTTTTGCTCAGTTTATATTACGCGGTTATTTGGAAAATGACATTTTGTTGGCCGCCTATCGCCAAGTATCAGCGGTTCATTACATTGTCTGTTGTTTGGCGATATTGTACTTGCCACTTCGTTTGTTTATCGCTGATTTAAAGCTACGAAAAGGCGAGTACTGACTGAATAGTATTAAACTGCAACCTCTTTTGCATAAACAATCGAGTATTTGGCACAGTTCTGGTTGTCTTGCCAACCAATTTGTTTAGTGACATGCAATGGCACTCCATAGAACTGTGCCATTCCAGCAAGTACGCCCTCAACCAAATCGAACATTCTCCTCGACGATGTGTATATCAAGTTAGCTTCGATGGGAGAAAGTGCATCATATTGAAATCTAGGAGGTTGTGCGTCAGGATAGAGCTTTTTTAATTCTACGTGATGCAAGTCGTCCAATTGTTTTAAAACATAAGCCGGGTGTGCGTAGTCTGTAAATTGCTTTGGTAACAAGCCTGACAGACGAGGATATAACCACTTTCCAAAACCAAAATGCGCCTGCTCTAGGCTGATCCCTGCTTTTTCGATCACAATGTCGACCAATTCGATGAGTTGTTCGTCTGGGTAGTTTTCCGTGCGGACAAAACCTGTACTGGTGTCAAACGAACAAGCCTCCAATGCGTCATATAATAATTCTTCACCGGCGACTTCACTGACAAACTCTTCGAGTAAGATAAATATATGTCCTTTCATGATATGGGCTCCTGTGTAAGCGGCAGACTAATGGTAAAAACTGTCCCTTTTCCCTCTGTACTTTCAACTGCAATACGGCCCCTATGTTGTTGAATTATTTTGTATGAAATAGATAGTCCTAGGCCTGTACCTTTTCCAACGGGTTTTGTGGTAAAAAATGGATCAAAGATATTACGTAAGTTTTGTGCTGAGATCCCAATGCCATTGTCCGCGATAGTGACATAAATGTTTTTGTCATCGAAACTACTTGTAATGTCTATCTTACCGAGCTTTTCGATTGCTTGCCCGGCATTAATTAAGAGGTTTAAAAACACTTGGCACAGCCTATTTCCGCTGCAACTGAGCTTGGGTAATTGACCAAGTTGTGTGTTTAATGTCGCATGATGTTTAAAGCTGCTTTGCGCCAAATTGATAGCTTGATCTAACACCAAGTTAAGATCTTCAGGTGCCATCTCTTCATTGTCAACGTGTGTGTAGTTTCTCAGCTCAGTGACGATAGAAGCAATTTTGTTTAACCCACACAATGACTCATCCATCAGATCAGGAATATCATCTTGGATAATGGCCACATCATAACTGGACTTTAGCGTCAGCATTTGCTGCTCATTGGGAACCATTTTTTCAAGGTCATCTTGGTAAGCTAACAGGGTGACCAAGTACATTTTTAGCGTTTCGATATTGGACCTTGCATAGCCAGTAGGTGTATTGAGCTCATGTGCCACACCCGCAGAAAGTTGGCCCAGAGATGCCATTTTTTCTTGCTGGATCAATTGCTCTTCTTGTTTTTTCAGCGCATCGAGCGCCGCACACAACTCTTCGTTTGCCTTATACAAACTGCGCGACTTTGACTCGAGCAAATCCTCAGCGTGTGCTTTGCCAGCCAGCGCACGCTGCAATTTTTTTTCGAGTAATACGATGGTGTTATTTGCTTCTAGTGTTGTCATGCAAATCCAAATCAGTCGTTACACTTAGTTACTTACAAGCAAGAATGGCTCCATATTATTTCGTATGTGTTGTCTAAGATACTTTATTCATTGAAAACAGAAGGTAACGATAAGTGCTGAGCTTTTCTTAAACTGGTTTTGGTACCATATTTGCATTTTGCAAATATGGTACAAGGCGGAGATTTTTATCAAAATGCGAAAATAAAGGTTTGTTAAGTCAATTTGCGAAAAGCAAAGCTGTTTTGCAATTTGTTACTGGCAATTTCTGCCAAACTACTCGCCAAATGTGCCATAAAGCACCCCGGCGGAATATCTTCACTTTTCTTACTTATTTGCTTTCTAGGCTCCTCAAAGTGGTCAAATAAAGGAATAAAAGGCCTTTTTATCAATTACTTTGGGGATACAAAATGACATTTAAAAAAAGAGCAATCTGCGCTGCTTTAACTATAGGCCTGTCGAATTATGCGTTGGCGGGCTGCGGTGGTTTAAGTGACGGCGCAAGCGCTTACATTGACGGCGATACATTAAAAATTAATGGCACGAATAGCAGTGAAAAGTTTACGTTGAGTGTGTCTGGCGACAACTTAAAAGTAACCAGAAAAGTTGGCAACAGCAGTAGCTGCGATACATTCTATTTGAGCCAAATTGACAATATTTACGCATCCTTAAACAGTGGTAACGATACATACAATGGCAAGGATGTAAATGTCATTCAAAAGGTGTATGGCGGCGATGGTAACGATCACATCACTACAGGTCGTCAGAGCGACTATATTCGCGGTGGAAATAATAACGATACGATTTTTGGTAACAGCGGCAACGACACCATATTGGGTGACAACGGTAATGACGAAGTGGATGGTGGTTATGGTAACGACTACATTCGCGGTGGAGCTGGCCACGATAAACTGATGGGTGCTCATAACAACGATAAGATTTTAGGCGATAGCGGCGGCGACCTGATCATGGGTGGGCAAGGTGAAGACCGGCTGTACGGCGGCGATGACAATGATTACATCGGCGGTGGCTGTGTACTTGAAAATGCCAATGGCGGTGACATTTACGATGCGCCGCACTGTGATCACAGCAAAGATGGCGCAGACAAACTCTACGGAGGCAATGGCCACGATGTACTGAGTGGCGGTAAAGGCAGTGATACCTTATATGGTGATGATGGCAACGATTACCTTGCGGGTAATGAGGGCCGTGAAGACCGCTTGCATGGAGGCGACGGAGATGATGCGTTATTTGAAGATGGCGACGGCAATTCGAATAATAAACGCTGGCACAAAGCGTGGGGTAATGATGGCGATGATATTATCGTAACCAACGGCGAGTTCTCTGATCAAGAAGGTGGCAAGGGTAATGATGTGATCATTGCCCTTTCAACGGGGTATGATGCCAAAATTGAAGGCGGCAAAAACGGCGACTACATTTGGACTGGCGACAGTGCCCCACAAGGTTCGTGCGGTCAGGGCAATGACAAAGGTATGTTCTTACTAGATAAATGCGAAGGCACAACTTGGGTAGATGATTATCAAGGCCTTCTTTCAAAAGTGGATAAACGCAGTAACTTCGATAATCCGTATTTTGACGCAGCAGATGCCGTAGTAGAAATGGACGGCTCCCACACTGGCTTTAAAAATGGCTGGCGTAGCTATAAAGAAAATCAAAAGCCCCATGCCTTATACGACATTGTTTCATCAATGGTGTTTTATCGTTGGTTAGACAATCGCGCAACAACGCCATGGTCATATTACGAGTGGAAAGTGTCGTTTAATCCTGGCAATGGCATGTACGGTACATACACACACTGTATGGAAAACAACATAGCTTATACTTGCGTTTGGCAAATCGGTCAAAGCCAGCAGTGCTACAACAAAGACGGCAATATCATTTCATGTGATTAATCTAATCTGGCAATTAGATGTTAAACCAAAGCCCACAATTGTGGGCTTTTTTGGTTGGAGTGTTTGAATAATATGGTGGTATTGTGAATTAAAAGTCGTGATTCAGAGCTAAAACCTCGTCACCTCGAACTTAGACCCCGTCGTCCAGAACTCAACCCCCGTCGTCCGAACTCAAACCCCGTCATCCGAACTCAAACCTCGTCATCCTGACGAAAGTCAGGATCCATTTTCAGTTTCAAAGTACCGGTCTTCAGCCTTTTAAAAAAATGGATTGCGGGGCAAGCCCACAATGACGAGTGTGTAGAATGAAAGCTAATCTCAAACTGTCCAGTTTACGCGAATATTCGCTACTCTCAATCGTCACCTCGAACTTAGACCCCGTCGTCCGAACTCAAACCCCGTCATCCTGACGAAAGTCAGGATCCATTTGTTTTACACTCAAAGTGCTCATGATTCAGATTGAAAAAAGAATAGATTGCGGGGCAAGCCCACAATGACGAGTGTGTAGAATGAAAGCTAATCTCAAACTGTCCAGTTTACGCGAATATTCGCTACTCTCAATCGTTACCCTGAACTCAACCCCTGTCATCTTGAACTCAAACCTCGTCATCCTGACGAAAGTCAGGATCCATTTATCCTAGACTCTAAGTAACTTTTATTTTTCAGACATTTCAAGGTCTACTTGTTTCAGATATAGCCGCATATTATTCAATTACACAGAATAAATATATTACCCAAAAGATAAGTGCAAATCATAGAATTGCTGTAATTAGGTGTAATAGACGTAGAACATAAAAGTTGCTAATTTAAAGGGTTTTATTGATTATTTGTTTTTGATACAGCCATAATTTATCCATAAAAGTTCTCAATAACCGAGCTAAAACACTATAAATAGTGTGGGAAATCGTGTTAAATGATGGCTAGCTATAAATTATTTAATACAAAGTTATTTGTTAATAGCAATTAGTTAGAAGTAAGCGGTTAAAGGACTTTTAAATCGCGTATAGCAGGACCTATCAATGTCAGTAGTAGTCTATACGTGCCACCGCAGAGTATTATTTTTTAAGGTGAGCGATGTCCGAGTCTACTTTCCATTATTACAGTCAACATGCCCAAGAATTTGCAGATGCTACTCTGAATGTAGATATGCAGCCACTGTACACGCCTTTCTTACAAGCACTGCAAGATAAACCCAATTCGCAGCAGCATATTCTCGATGCAGGATGTGGCAGTGGCCGTGATGCATTGGCATTCAAAAAGCAAGGTTTTCAGGTAAGCGCGATGGATGCCTGTCCTGAGTTCGTTGAAATTGCTTCCAACCTGCTAAACCAACCAGTGCAACACGCACGCTTTGAATCATTCAATCACGTTGCAGAGTTCGATGGTATTTGGGCGTGTGCCAGTTTATTGCATGTTGAACATCGCAACTTACCAAGCGTCATGCAAAACCTTGAACAAGCACTCAAGCCCAAGGGGGTCATGTATGCCTCCTTTAAACATGGGCAAGGTGAACGAATGCACGGCGAGCGGCACTTCTCAGATCTCGATGAAGAAGGCTTAGCGCAGTTACTTGAAGGGCTACCCTCAATGGATGCCATAAAAGTATGGGTGACTGAAGATAGGCGGCCCGGGCGAGAGAACGAACTTTGGTTAAATTGTTTACTTAGGAAGGATTAATTAAGTGAATAGTTTTAACCAAGGAAGAACACATCAACTAAACACCCAAAAACAGCTCTATACCGGAGGAGATGACCCGCTCCTTCCTGCGCTGCTGCAAGCCATCGAACACGCAGACGAAATAGAGATTTCCGTCTCTTTTATTCAGCGTTCAGGGCTGAATTTACTGTTTGATGCCCTGTATACCGCGTTAAGCAATGACACCAGCCTAAAACTACTTACCTCTGATTACTTAGGGTATACCTGTCCACAGGCACTAAAAGCGCTTATATCTCTACAAAGCTTAGGGGCAGAGCTGAGGGTATTTGAGACTAAACCTCAAGATAGCTTTCATATGAAGTCGTACATTTTTACCAAAATAAAGGGTGAAAACGGGCAGATATATGAGGGTAGCGCGTTTGTTGGCTCGAACAATATTAGCAAGGTGGCGCTGACAAGCGGACTCGAATGGGCTTTTCGGCATGACTATTCTCCTGTGTCACCAAGCACAAACGATGATGCCTTTTTTGAATTTAAACGGGCGTTTGAGGCAGTATTTAACCATCCACAAGTGACTCACCTAACTGAGCAGTGGATTGACGACTATCAAAAGCGCAGAGTTAAACCTGAATTTCGCGCTGTGAGTACAGATACCAATGAAGAACCATTTGAGGTGTCCCCCCCAAGGCCAGAGCAGGAAGCTGCACTAAAAAAGCTCACCCAAACCAGAGCCAATGGCTATAAACGCGGCCTTGTGGTACTGGCAACAGGCATGGGGAAAACTTGGCTCGCGGCACTGGATGCACAGAAGATAAAAGCTAAAAAAATCTTGTTTGTTGCGCATCGTGACGAGATCCTTACACAAGCCGCTAAAACCTTTACTCATCTACTTGGCTGCACAGTTGGTTTTTACAACGCAAAGTCTAAAAACATCGAGTCAGATTGCTTGTTTGCATCAGTACAAACACTCGGTAAAACCAGTAATTTAGCTAACTTCTCTGCAGCGCATTTTGATTACATCATCATTGATGAATTTCATCATGCGAGCAGTAAAATGTACCGCAATGTTTTGTCGTATTTTACCCCGCAGTTTTTGCTGGGCTTAACCGCGACGCCAGAGCGCACCGACCAAGCTGATATTTTAGGCTTGTGTGACAATAACCTCGTGTATGAGCGTAACATGGTGCAAGGCATAGATGCGAAAACGCTCGCGCCATTCCATTACTACGGTATTTGGGATGAAAGCGTAGACTACACCGCCATACCATGGCGAAACGGCAAGTTTGACCCAAAGAGCTTAGATAACCACTTTGCCACAGAGCAAAGAGCCAAGCATGCACTACAGCACTACAACAAGCTTGCACAAACGCGCACGCTGGCGTTTTGTATTTCCAGAGTGCATGCCGATCATATGGCTGAGTACTTTAATCAGGCGGGGATCCGCGCAGCGTCCGTACACGGTGACTCAAAAGTAAAACGCTGTGAAGCGCTCGCTCAGTTGGAATCTGGCAAGCTAAAGGTCATATTCAGTGTCGATCTATTCAACGAGGGCACCGATATACCGAGCATAGATACCGTGATGATGCTCAGGCCCAGCGAGTCTAAAATTTTGTTTTTGCAGCAGCTTGGCAGAGGGCTGAGAACGCATAAGGATAAAACCCATTTAGTGGTGATGGATTTTATTGGTAATCACCACAGCTTTTTAAACAAACCCTATGCTTTGCTTGGCGCACATTCACCCAAGGAATTGGCGACAAAACTAAAGCACAACGAGCAGAACAGCGCATTACCCTATGGCTGTTTTATTAATTACGATTTGGCCATTACTGACTTTTGGCAAAAACTTGCTAAAGCGCAGCGCACCAATGCACTTGAAGACTATCAAAACCTCGCCGAACTACTCGGTCATGGCCCCAGTGCCAGTGAGTTTTTCCATGAATATGGCGATATTAAAAAAGCCAAACAGCAGGGCAGTTGGTTTGAGCTGGTAGCAAATGCAGGTCTCAGCAAAACCATCACCTCACATTGGCTTGCACCTTTCCAAGCATTCTTACATAAAGGCGTTGAGCAAACACCGATGACCAAATGCTTTAAAGCTATTTTGCTGGAAGCGTTTGTTGCATTGGACGGGTTTTCAAATCCCCCCAGCTTAAAGGTATTGGCCGATAAAAGTTATGATGTGCTGATGCACTACCCGCAGCTGCGTGCTATAGACATTGCAAAAAAAGATCAAAGTAAAACCAAAGGCAGTGCCGCTTGGTTTAAGTATTGGTTAATCAATCCGATAAATGCGTTTACTGACATTGCTAAACCAGTACACAAGCGCAAAGACCATCATTGGTTTGTGGTTGAGCAACCTGTAAATACACCCATTGAGGATGCGTTATTTAAGCTCAACATTGAGGTTGATGAGCAAGATGTAGCGCAGTTGTATGACTGCATACTTGAGCTAAGCCAATATCGACTAGCTAATTACCTCAAAAGTAAAAGTGATAAGTTAGCCGTCCTTGAACAGCAGCGAGCTAACAACGCCAATCATCAAGTGGTTGAGGGTAAAAACGACAGCTCAATAGGCGCTGAATTGACCTCAGAGGATAGTACCCCACCACAAGATAATTCAGCGGATGAAGCCGATATTGTTCAGCTGCCATACTTCCCGAATTTAAAAATCGCGTGCGGTCATTTTAAAACGGGCGACACCAGTGATATGGCAACCATGCCAGCCCCTGACGGCTGCGGTAAAGTCGACCCCCAAAAACACTTTTTGGCACACGCCAGCGGCAATTCCATGAACGGCGGCAAACACCCGATTTTAGACGGTGATCTACTCCTACTTGAGCGCATCACACCCGATAATGCAGGCTCGAACACCAATACCACCATTGCCATAGAGCGCTTTGATAGTGCAGGCGATGAGCAATTTTTATTACGCGATGTACAAAAACAAATAAATGCGCAAGGTGAAGTAACTTACTTGCTTGTGGCAAGAAACCCAGAGTATGCAGCCATGGAAGCCAGTGATGAGTTTGTAACGTTTGCGCGGTTGAGACAGTTGTAATTTTTATACGAGGTGTTTTATGAGTGTTGAAGAAATAGAGTTTAAAGATATTTGTATTAAAATTGACTTTGAGCATAACTCCCATCATCCGCAAAGAGTTTTTGATTCAATGAGTCATTTGATTTCTTCGATTGAGTTGTTCCATTTATGTTTTCTAAACTCTGTTGCGGTGGAAACACAGTCAGAGTTTTTACTGTCTAATGTTAAAGAGGGTTCTCTAGAATCTTGGTTATCTTTAAGAATCAAAGGAGATGTTACCAGTGATAAGAAGAGGCGTTTGGCAGACTATTTAAATAGGTGCACCGAGTTAGTTTTGGAGTTTATTTATGATAAAGAAACTATAAAAAGCATCGACGAAATAGACTCGCTGGAGCAAAGTATTTCGAGTATGGCGCATGAAATGGATTTGGAAGAATTTCCAAACGTATTCTCTCTGGATAAGCACCGATTACTTAAAGGTTACTCAGAGATAGGAAAGGCAACTAATTCGCTTAATACTATCGACGAGGCCTATTTAAAAAGCCACACGACGATTAAAAAAATCAACAAAAACTTTTACCTCTCGGACGAAGATCTTCAATCGCTTGTTGTTGATCGTATTGAAGAGGCTAGCTCTACAGAAACTTTAATCGTTAAAAAGCCTGATTTACTTGGCAATTCTATGTGGGATTTTATGAAAGACAAGAGGTCTATTTCAGCTAAGCTTCTTGATCCGACTTGGTTAAATAAGTTTCACCAGAGAAGAGTGATTATAGCTCCTGGGGATGCTCTGTATTGTGATCTTTTAACATTAATTTTCTACGATAAAAAAGGTGAAATAATTGATGTTAAGTATCAGATATCGAGAGTTCATCATAAAGTTGACCTGAACTTTCAACAGTTAGAGTTAGATAATGAATAGTAATAATCATATAGATGCTTGGGTAATTATACTTACTGAGTATTTATTTATCTTGTTACCGTTTATCGTTATAGGAATAGTCAAAACTTACTCCGCAGACTTTCGTGGCTTTATAGAGGCACCTGATTGGAGTTTTGCAGCTGCAATTCTATTTGGCCAATTGCTAGTCAAGTTAGTTTCAGGCTCACTGATTCATCAAAAAGTAATTTGGCAGAGAGTATCATTGTTGATAGCTCTCATTTTGGTTTTTGGTCTGATACCTTCACTCACTACACTCACTTTGATTTTAATTAGTGAAGGTAAATCTAGTTTTGTAATCTATGCACAGGTGTTTCTTTTTGTAGTGGCTTCAATTTTATTCTTTATTTTAGGAAGTGCAGCTCAGTCCATGATAGAAAACTCTGAAAAGAAAAAACCGAAGTAGTCTACCTTATGCCGTGCTATCCAACCGCTAACTTCCCAGCCCCATGCCATAACTCACTTGGTATGGGGTGAAGTAAGTCCCACGTAATATCCATTGGCTGACTGCCTGTATGCGTCACATATTGCACCTCACCGAAATTCACAAAGCCCATGGTGCGGCCGTTCTCGTCTTTGTTTTGCTCTCGTACAAATAAGTAGATGCGCTTGCCAGTTTTTTGGTGGGTTATATAGCTCAAGCCTTTACCTCGCTCAGGCCTTGCGCTGTTTTGTGATTGCCAATGAAAGCGAGTGGGGCTGATGGCAAAGTCTTTGTATAGCGTGGTTGGAGAATAGGTTTTCTCGCATTTAGTGAGGGTAACAAATAACAGCTCGATATTGTGGCTTTTGAGCTCTAAAACGCCTTCACGTGCTGGTGATTTTTGCTCAAAGGTGCTTGCGCCAATCGCCGCGAGTATTTGCTCACGGGAATATCTGCTATGTAACTGTAAGGCTGTATTTGGTAAGCCCAATAGTGATTGCTCTTGATGATGAATACGGTTTATTAAAATGTTGAGCACGTCGCTGAACTCAGCTTGTAGTTGCTTATTGGCAAGCGCTTTTAAGCTGGTGGTAATGTCTCTATGCCCTGTTTGCTTACCGGATTTTTCCCAAAAGTTGTAGTGCGTCATTAAAGCAAAAGCAGCGCTGTTTGGCGTGCTCTTAAGCTGAGCCAAATCAAAATTGTGTTTACACAAAGACTGTAAAAACTGCAAATAGCTTAGTGAGTTGCATGTAATTAACTGGGTATTGATAGCGCGGTAATAGGCTTGTATTTGAGCTTGCTCAAGCTCCGTCATTGAGTCACTTTGACTGATTAGCCAATGCCATCCACCTGATTTACCTTGAGAGAGCTTATATACATCTTCTAAAGTCACACTTGGGTTAACTTGTAAGAAGTTAGCGAGTGTGAGCGGTAAGTTGGTGTCTTGATGGTATCGGTTGAGCAGTGCTTGCAGTCGACGCTTGTTGTTTATGGCACCTTTAATATTTTTAAGAATGATGTCTTTACTTTGTTTTTGTAACTCAATGCGACAACCTAAAGGCAGATGTGCAAACCCGCTTTCAATCTCTTGGCTGATTGACGTATTGGTTTTACCGATCAGTGCTCTAAACTTGCTGGCAAAGTCATATTCAGGCCGCGCATTGCCCACAAAATCTAAAACGGTGCAGCATTCTTTGTCTTGGGTTAGGCGCAGGCCACGACCTAGCTGTTGCAAAAATAAAGTTAAGCTTTCTGTTGGACGTAAAAATAGTAGGGTGTCGACCTCTGGAATATCCACACCTTCATTAAAAATATCCACCACACACAATATTTGAATATCGCCTTGCCTTAGGGCTTGCTGCTTATTGTGTCTTTCATTGGCATTGTCACTGGTTAGTACATCACTGCTAATGCCTTTTAAGTTAAATTGCTCGGCCATAAATATGGCATGCTGCTTACTAACACAAAATGCCAATGCCTTGATAGCGTGCACATTCGCGACGATATCCGCTAGGCTTTGCATGATTTTTAAGGCGCGATGGTCGTTTTGCGTAAATACGTGCGTAAGCGCACCAATATCGTAGCGGCCACGTTGCCAAGAAACACGGCTGAGGTCGGTGTCATCATCAATGGCAAAGTATTGAAATGGGATCAAATAGCGATTGTTTATGGCTTCAGGTAATCGTAGCTCTGCGGCAATGACATCATCAAAATCACTTAGAATGTTGCCGCCGTCTTGCCTTTCGGGCGTTGCAGTTAAACCGAGTAAGATGCTGGGTGCAAAATAATTGATCACACCTCGATAGCTGTTTGCTGCGAGATGATGTACTTCATCAATGACAATGTAATCATAAAAGTCGGCGGTGAGGTTAAGCGACTCTAATTGATTATTGAGCGTTTGGATTGACGCAAACAGGTGGTTAAAGCTGCTTGGCTTATGTTGACCTACCCAAAGCTCACCAAATTGGTTGTTTTTGAGCACAGCACGATATGCTGAACGCGCTTGTTTTAGTATCTCTTCTCGATGGGCCACAAAAAGTAATTTTGCTTGTGGGTTTTGCTTTAAAAATCGCGCAAAGTCGAACGCGGAGATCAAGGTTTTACCAGTGCCTGTGGCTGCAACGACTAGGTTTTTATATCGACCGTGTACGCTTCGTTCAGCACTGAGCTTTTCAAGCATGGCTTTTTGATGCGATTTTGGTTGAATATCTAAATAAAAGTGTGAGGTATCCGCTTGTTGACTCTTTGCGACATTCAGCGCTTGCGTTAATTTGTTTTGGCAAGGTGCTTTACCTGTGTAGTGCTCAAATTCATCAGATTCCCAATAGGTTTCAAAGGTGCTCAATGCTTTTTGAATAATATGCGGGATCTCTTGATTGGTGACTTTTAAGTTCCACTCTAAGCCGTTAGACAATGCGGCTTTTGATAAGTTGGACGAGCCAATATAGCCGGTGTGAAAACCGTTATCTCGCAAAAACAGATAGGATTTGGCATGAAGGCGTTGGCTATCATTGTTGTAGCTGATTTTTACTTGGGTGTTTGGCAAGCTGGCTAAAAAGTCGATGGCTCGTTGCTCAGTAGCGCCCATGTATGAAGTGGTGATTACTTTTAACTGTTTACCACTTTCAACATAGCGTTTTAGTTCTTCTTTAAAGATACGTAGGCCTGTCCAGCGTATAAATGACACCAACCAGTAAATGGTGTCGCTGGATAAGATTTCTCTTTTGATTTCGCTCTCAAGAGAAATACCTGCATTTGCTCCTGAAAATAGCTCGCTTTGGCTCAGTCCCGTTTGTGGAAATATGTCTTTGCTATAACTAGGTAGGTCACTCGAAATTGGGTTTTGCTTATCAAACAGGGCGGTGAGGATACGACCTTGCGAATCAATAAGGTTTTCACTGATTAATTGATCGTCTCTGATGTGATCTTTTAACCAAAATACCAGCTTGTTGGCCAGCTCAATTTGCTTGGTGATACGGTTGTCATCACTATTTGGGATGGCATCAATGGCATGGGCGACTAGTTTTGAGAGAAAGCGTGATAGCCACACAGAGGCTTCGCTTGATTCAAGCTGACGTTCACCAATATAAAACTGTTCGCGGTTTAAGTTTTGCTCGACCACTTGGGTAATAAGCTGCTCATAAATGCCAATTTGCTGCACGGCCAAATCCTGTTGTTTTTATTCTAACTAGTTGATAGCGCGATTATCTTATCGTTTTTTTAATGAGTGGGCCAGGAAGTACACAAATAAGTGCTAATCCTTTCTGTGCAAAAAGAATGATAACGATTGTATGCGCCTCCTGAGTTCGGCATTGCGTATCAATGGGTAAAAGAGTAACGTTTAGTAGCTATCATTATCCAATATAAAAGGGACTTCTTTTGATACACTCAATGGCCCGTAAAACTATCTTCGCTTTTTCACAAAATACACAGCACCAGCCTGATTATAATTACATTGAAGGGTTTTTGGTTGGACTTGCAACCCTAGGCATCGAGGTTCGGGTTGATGAATGGTTAGTTAACATATTTGGTGACTACCAATCAATTAATAGGTACCAACTGGAAGCTTTAATGGAGCTCTGTGAGCTGTGTAAGGTGACTGTGGCTAAAGCAACTTATAAGTTGCCAGAACAGTGCACGCTATCGAAAAAAGATATTGCAACGTCTTTAGATGAAGAGGCGCCTTTACCTAAGTTTTGCACTGGCTTTATAGCAGGCCTGAGTACTGTATTAAATGATTTAAAACTGTCTGCCGAGCACAAAGAGGCGATTGTCGAAACACAAGCTTTGTTTGCTGGGTTTACTAGCCTTGAGAGGGCAAAGCTGACGTTTTCTTACTCTGAGCCGACTCGAACTTTTGAGCAAGAAGCTTTATTGGCAACAAGAAGGTTGGCTTCAACAATACATGCTCTTTCCGATACGTTAAGTATGCTGCCGTTTGATCTTGATGACTTTGCAGATTCAGAATTTAAGGGAGTTGATTACAATGAGTTTAGTGATGAAGAGCTAGAAGCCAAAGATGATACCGTCAGTTTCTTGCTTCAACTAGATGATGTTGACTCTCTGCACTTACTTGATGAATTTCTTAATGTAGAAGAGCAAGTTTTTATAACTCCTGCGTTCAAACAACAAAACGAAGGGCATTTCTGGCTTATTCATGAGACTCGGCCTTATATGGCTGTGCGTTTTCACAAAGCTAGGTTACTGTTTGAAAGTAATCAGTTCCAGAAAGCATGCACTGAGTTAGAGGCATTGTTAAAACTTAACCCGAATGATAATCAAGCTTGCCGCTATTTGTACGCAAACTGTTTAGTCTTGCTAAAACAATGGGATAAGTTAAAGGTGTTGTTGAGCGAATATGAAGAAGGCGGGGTTTTTATGCGCGCTGCCGATGTTTTGATGCGATTTGCTTTAGATGGAGAGTCTGCTGAGCTAAATGCAATCAAACAAAGCTTGATTAAAGCAAACAAACACTTTGTAAAAATTTTAACAGGACAAGAAAAAGTTAGACTTCACGATGTGTTAGGTTACACACTTGGTTCTAAAGAAGAAGTTATCACCTATATTGAAATGGGCGGTAAAAAAGCATGGCTAAGCGTTGAGGGGAGTTTATTTTGGTTACGGAATAAAAAGAAGTAGTCTTTGTTCTTAATTATAGAGCTTAAACAGTCAGTATTTGCAAAGTTTAAAAGTAAGCGATTTTGTCTCCCTCGTCATTGCTGGCTTGCCCCGCAATCTATTTCGTTGGTTAATGACCCTGAAACAAGTTCTGGGTGACGGAGGAGGATTGGCGTGTTTTTATCAAGTGTACTTCTGTATGCTGAAGGTGTTGCGACTTAAATCCTGTTGCTGATAGCCTATATAATAGGTTTGTTTAGTATGATGAAGTACAAGCGGTAGAGGTCGGTTTAAATGGTTTAATACTATCGAAAAAGGCCAAGTATGCATCTCTTGGCCTCAATCCAATACTTATAACTATATTATGATAGAACAAGTATTCTCTCTATACTGCTTAAGCGTATTATTGCACAGTCTGATAAAATGGGTCAGTCGGTTGGTAAGTAGTGCTACCACCGGCTATTTGAGGTGTAGCCTCAACCGGTAATGCTGTTTTATTTTTTGATAGTTTTTTTAGTGGCTTTTTATTTAACTTAACTTTCATTTTCAATTCCTTTATTTTTTTATTATCGGTACTTAAACTAACAAGTGTAAGTTAAGAGGTCAATAAGTTGAATTAACAACGAGCTTAAAAGGTCAATGCCGTGCTCGCGCTGTGTGTGGAAGTCGTTGGACAAGGTTTGTCTCTAAGCTGCTTAAGCGCATATAGTATAGTCTGTATAAATAGGCCCTGAAACAATCTCAAGGTGACAGGGATGAGGAGTCTTGCAGGCATGTGCTCGGTGCAGGCTCCTCGATTGAAGCAATTTTACTCCTGAGTATAAATATAGCCCCAAAGCGGCATTGCCAAGTATCTGTATTTGAGATTCAAATTCTGGATGGGTTTCATCACCATTCGAGGCCAATATAACTGCCGACTTATTAGTTTTATTTATGGCAAAATAGCTAAACACGCCGGGATCTCCGCCATTAAGGTGGATATGTTCATGTTCAAGAAACCAAAAATAGCCAACGCCTTCACTACCTCCTGCATTCGGGGTGTTGGTTAACGGGCTTTGACGATCTGGACAATTTAATTAGCCAAACATTGGCGTTATCTCGATATAACCGGGCAATGGACATCACCCACTTTGCGAAGTGCCACCTTGCGGGCAAATTGAACGCGAATTAGAACAGCTCCGCCAGCAGCTTAGCAATCTAGAAATTGACTATACTGTAGACAAGGTATTGGCAAAAAGTCAGCTGTTTTTGGACCTTCGAGCATTACTGCGAGCATTGAACAACTTAACGTCAAATGCCTCGCATTTTGCCAATAACAAGATAAACGTGTGTTTGCTACTCGTTGAAAATTCATGTTTATTAATCGTTGAGGATGATGGCCCGGGCATTGAGCAAAACCAATGGGCGCGTATTTTGAATTACGCTCGCCACTTGAGATCACCACCTGATTGATACATTTGGCAGTGTGGCTGTCACAATGTCGTTGCGACCACTTCGTTTCGACCACTTCGTTGAAGGAGAGAGGATGAATCTATTGGTACGTTTTTTATTTTCCATAACCATTGTCATTGTCGTGTTTGTTGTCTCTGCAACTCTTGCTGGGGTACTCGCCGATATCGCAGGGGTTTGGAAAAAGCCGATGATTGGCGGTGTGGCGGCTGCATGTGTGGTGTTTTCTGGGTATGCCTCTGCGCCAAAACATAAGCTAATATCAGCATCTGTTTGGCTTATAGTTGGGGCGGTTGCAGCGTGGATTTTATCTAGTGTATTTATGTACGCTGAGGATGCAGCTACGCAATTACCTTTATTGATCACGTATGCTAGTGGTGCATTGAGTTTGATGTTATGTTGGCTTTGGCATAAAAGGGCGTTAACGATGAGTTCCGACAAAGCCGAAACGCATCGTTAATCGAGATTAAAAAGTAAAACAGACCTTTTTATAACTCATTTTTGTTTTGATATCGTAACTTGCCACCAACCCAGGTTTGCAGCACTGGTATATCGCGAATTTCTTTTGGATCTTTAATGCTTAATGGATCTTGCTCTAAAATCACATAGTCCGCCAGTTTGCCTTCTTCAAGGCTACCAAGCCATTGGTCGGTATGGCATTGCCATGCGGCATCATAGGTGATGGCGCGCAATGCTTGGTCACGAGTAATGCATTCGGCTTTATTGAGAACAGCGCCCTCAGGAGATCTTTCCATAATTCGGGTTACCGCTTGTTCCATCATGCGCAGCGGCCCCAGTGGACTTACTGACAAGTCACTGTGTAATGTGATCCGTGCGTCAAGGTCTAGCATGGTCTGACAGCGATCTAACAGTTGCGCTTTTTTCTTAAAGATCACTTGCTCAAAAGCATATCCCCAATAGCCTACATGACCGATTAAAAAGCTCGGGGAAATCCCCAATTGTTGCATTCGTTTAGCGTTCTTATCACTTAACAGTGAACAGTGTTCAATACGGTGGCGACTCTCCAGTCCCGATTGTCCATTGAGCGCATTTTCATAAACGTCTAAGGTTATTTCTATGGCGTGGTCACCATTGGCGTGGATAAGCATTGGCCAACCCTTCGCGATAATATTATCAACCATTGTTTGGAAGTTTGGCTTTTGCGGCTCTTGATCAGCTGGTGGTGTGGTCACAATGGCAACCTCCTCGGTTTGCTGATCTGTCACAGTGGCTGTCACCTTGGCATGTGGATCTATAACAGCGGAAACCTTCTTGGTTTGTCGCTCTGTCACAGTGGCAATCACTTCAGTATGTGGATCTGCAACCCCTTCGGTTGTAGGCGATACACTAAAATTAAAAATACCGTAGTTACCCTCTGGGTTACAGCTATATTGATCAACTTGATACCCAGTAAGTCCCTGATTGGAGCCATCTGACACCAGTTTAACGGCTGCTTGAAATGGTTGGTTCAAGTCGACTCGTTCAAGTGGCTTAAAGGGATGGATATCGTCTTCGGTATTTTGCACGTTGGAGCACAATTTTGCGTAGCCGACGCGTGCACGTTGTGGGGTGAGAGCTTGATAAGCTATGAGCACGTCTTCCATAATGGGCTGCATACCAGCTTCAAGCATCATGGTGACACCACGCTCATTGGCAGTTTTAAATATACTGCTGATATTCTTTGGCAAGTCTTCAATAATTTGGGCTTTTTGTGACAGTGGGATAGCGTCAAAACCGTAGCCCATTTGATCCAGCTCTTGTAAGGCACCTTGTTTCTGAACCAATTTGGTAAACTCATCACGTTCACTTTCGGGGAATTTACTTACGATCTCATTTAATGCAATTGTGTTGATGTAAGCCGTGTGTAATGATGCTGCTAGCCAAAATACAGCGCGATCAGGAAACTTTTGGTCTAGCCATTTTATGTCAATCACTTGTAGTTGATTATCAACAAAAGGCATCAGAGATGGATCAACATCGACTCCAAGCAGCCATTCGCCCTCTTTTAAGTGTTTTTCAGCTTCAAGGGCTGCCTCGAAAATTGTTTCTGGGCTATAGTCTTCTTTCAAACGCTGGCTATCATATGGCTTATCATTATAAGGTCCAAGCGGTGCCCAGCTCATAGTCATTGCTGTTGGGACAATATGCACATGTGGCTCAATCAATCCCGGTAAAAGGGTTTGTTGTGGAGCGAGTTCAATGTGATCTTTGTCTAGCATACCCAGCGCATGCATTTTTGTGCTGACTGAATCCAAGTCACCCACAGCGACTACAGTGTCGCCGGCAAAGCCAACGGCATCTACTTGCTCTGTTGAGCCATTTATCATTGGGCGAATTGTTCCACCGGAATACATGACCAACTTTTTCAAAGCTTCTTGATCCGTTTCTTGCTTATTGGCATAAGCTTGGTTAATACTGGTTTTTATTTTGTCTAAGCTTGGCTGATTTTCAAACGAGGACCAAAGAGGGTTGTGGCATGCGCACTGGGCGCATTCGTGGCAATCGTGATGACTCATAGTCGTCTTCCTTTTGTTTGCTTGATTGTGAGTGTTTAAAACTATTGCAAAAAAGCATACAACTAAACGCCAATATATAAGTATTACACTGTGTTACAGGTAAGAAAGTGGAGATAACTATTTGTACCTATTGTAGTTAGGTACGATTGAATATTGGTGCTTGATGGATATGCACCACATGACCTAATGTAAGGATGAACGGAAAAAATGTACACATGGAAGGATCCTATCAACAAGATATGCATTATTGTTTTGTCGATATCGCTTTATCTATTTTTTGATGACAGGCAGTTTTGGTTTTTTCAAGCGAGCTCAGAGTTTGCAAATGATTCAAATAAACCAAGGGATACCGAAGCTGAACTCTCAGTGGTTGACGTTGACATTCAGAGTGAACTCAATGGAAAAAATACAGTTAAACTGAGAGAAATTGTAGACCATCAAACTAACCTACGTCGTTTTGGGCGGTGTGAACCAACACTTGGAGAAAGTATTAAGTACCGAGTCGAAAACGGTATTTACACCTGGGTTGATAGCAAGGGAATAACCAATTATTCGGATCAAAAACCTAAGCATCATGCAGCTTTGTATCAACCAAAAAGTAATCGAGTTTTGGATTACTTTGAGCTAACAATCACAGGGAAAACGGTTACTCATTCTTTTAAAAATGCGCTCATTGCGCGACTAAACGCAATATTCAGAAGCTATACCCGTGTTATTGGGCTGAAAGCCATGCGAAAGGTCACACTTAGCATAGAGGTGCTGCCAAACAGGCATGAGTATGAGCGCGTAGTGAAATCTTACGGTGGTGTTGGCGCAAATACAGCTGGGATTTATTTTGGCAATAAAAACAAGGCATTGATAGTGCAAAGGTCCTATGAAGAAACTATGCGAACGGCTGTCCATGAAGCATTGCATGCAATCAATCAAGCTGTAATAGGTTACTCGCCACGATGGTTAAATGAAGGGCTGGCCGAGTACTTTGAAGCCATACAGGTAAACATGCAGCACGCTAAAATAAAACCCCAATACTTCCTTGATAAGCATGGTCGCATTCGGGGTAATATTGTAACCCCTTTGAATCTAGTAAGTGCTGAGCACCTTTGGAAAACTGAACGAGCAGAATCTCTCTACAAAAGCAGTTGGGCATTTGTTCACTTTTTAATGTCATCAAACTCGGGGCGTCAGACACTCAAAGATATTTTGTTGCAAGAGCAATCAGAGCCGTGTAGCTCACTCTCTGCGAAACAGCTTAAGGGCATATTGGCAAGTAAGCAGCCCAAGTTGGTAGCGGCTTTTCAAACATATTTGAATCTTCCAATTAAAACGCAGCGCTTGTGAATAGTGCGTTGTAACTCTTTATTACTTGATATATTGGAGTGGTAAATTTTTAAGTGAATATGGTAAAGGGCGGTGGGTGAATTGAGTGCAGCTCACTCCTGTTCGTGATTCAAAAGCAAAGTGTAAGTTTTAATCTGGGGCTATATGCAGTCTCTCGGACTAAATGTACAACGGTAACCAGATCGCAAGATGGTCGCTGCTTGGTACATGCAAATCACTCTGAATTCAATAAGGTTGAAATTGCATATCGCTACCTTGTAGATACTTCTGTTTGTAACTCTTTGTTGAGAAGTCCATCGGATAGAAAGTGATGAGCTTGTCTGGTGGGGTTGTATTGTGCAGCGTTGTCGCGAAAAATGTTGGTTGCCATCTGTTTTAGTGGTTGTTAATTGTTTTAAAAATGGAAATTAACTGCGCCGTATAGCGGCAAAAACATCTCGAAAGGAGTGTATAAGGGTCTATAAGGGATGCATAAACATGACTAGTCGACGACAATCACCGGGTTCGGCTGGTGGACACTCTTTTTAGTCTCTTTACCTATATTAAACACTATTTACCGGCCGGGGATACTGGTGCACTTTTTACTCTACTATCTTCAATGGTCTCAGGGTTTACTATGTCACTGAGTTGTCAAGCCGCGACTATTATCGGTAACACCTTTACACCCAAGAAGGTCTTATATCGAAGCCACATTGACCATTAAAGCTTAAAACAGCAGTTTGAATACTACCTGAACTTAAAACAGTAGTTTAACAGCAAAGAGCAACGACGCATGAAGCGCCATTTTAGGCCAAGCGCCATGAGGGCCTATATCGGGTTGTTTGATGTGGTCAGCCATTTCCCTATCTGTGAACAGTTTCTTAGATCAAAAATTCTTGAGCTAAGAAACTGCAAAAGCGTGACAACACTTTACTAAAGTAAACTTAAAATCTGTTTAGCGTTTTTACGGGCT
This sequence comes from Pseudoalteromonas luteoviolacea, assembly GCF_018100925.1. Classification (GTDB taxonomy): domain Bacteria; phylum Pseudomonadota; class Gammaproteobacteria; order Enterobacterales; family Alteromonadaceae; genus Pseudoalteromonas; species Pseudoalteromonas obscura. The sequence goes on from NZ_JAGJEH010000001.1 coordinate 329,835, forward strand.
AAACAACTTTTTACCGGGTTATTCGAAAACGCTTTTGAGGAAATTTCTACTTGCTCACCTTGATGTAAAGTATCGCCTTTGTAGACCTTTACTCGACAGGTTGTTTTGTCTTGTTTATCGGTGTAAACAAGTTCCACTTTTTCTGCTTTCATAATTAAGTTTTTGTAGGGGTAGCCTGCGTTGGTGAAAATTCTTTCAACCTGTACCTGCTGAGCCACTGATGTAAAAGCGACGAACGGAATTGCGAGTATAATTGCATATTTCATGATAAAAAGTCCCTATATCTCTGGTTTCATGGCTAAGTATTAGGCGCATTGAAAAAACTGACAAACGAGAAATTTTGTTTCATAGTTAAGTTTTAATTAAGTGAAAAAGTTATGAAAGCACCACCATTTAAAGGTCTTTGGTACTTTAAAACAGCAGCAGAGCTAGGCAGCTTTAAACAAGCCGCAGAAGCGCTATTTGTGACACAAGCAGCTGTAAGTCAACAGATCCGAATTTTAGAACAACAGCTAGGATGTACTTTGTTTGAAAGACAGACTAGAAAGGTAAATCTAACTCAACAAGGGCAAGATTTATTGCCATATTTGCACAAGGCATTTGGGCAAGTTGAAATGGGTCTATCGATGTTAAAATCAGACCCCAATCCAAATACCATCAGTTTGTCTGTTTTACCCTCATTTGCTACGTGTTGGCTGCTACCAAGGCTGACGAGCTTTAACAAAGCTTTGCCAAGTTACCAGCTTCGGATAGATCCTACCGAGCAGCTGGCTGACTTTAATCATGAAGATATCGATATTGGGATCCGTTTTGGCTTGGGCGACTATCAAGGATTAAAAAGTGAGTTAATTGCAAAAGACGAATTAGTTATTGCATACCGCCCCGGCCTTATAGATCCGCGCAAACCTTTGCGCGCACAGCTGTCTAAGCTCAACTTCATTTACGATGAAGGGCGTGACAATGAATTGGCTTGGCAAGCATTGAGCTCGCAACTTGACTTAGAAGGTCATACATTGAGCAATTTGAAAATTGACAATGCAGCGCTTGTACAACAAGCGACGGTTGCCGGGCAAGGGTTCTCTTTACTGCGTAAACGCATGGTGGAGCAATCCCTAGAAATGGGGCAGTTAGAGATCTATCCTGACTTCGCTTGGTTATGCGAGTACGGTTACCATTTGGTTGCGCCAGAAAACCATTTTGAATGGGCTAAATTCAAAGCGTTTCGTGATTGGATTGTTGCTGAGTTAAACGGGATAGAGGCCTGTTAACCGAGGATTTTTAAGGTTAAGACATTGCTGTTTGAAAAGATGTCCGAGACTTAGATGCGACTGAGTTTATTGACTTGGTTTTGCTATCAAAAATATAACGTCACTGTTGTTGTATATTTGCCCTAGCGTCATTATGAGCTTGCCCCGCAATCCATGTTTTAGTGTAGAGCGCCGTTTGAGATGGACCCTGAGACAAGCTCAGGTGACGGGTTTGGGCGGATGATGAGATCGGGGTGGTTGCGAGGTTGGAGCTGGGTTAAAGGACTGATATAAGGTTATGGAAGGTAGCATAGGGCTCAGCCTTTATCTCCATCGTCATTGTGGGCTTGCCCCGCAATCCATGTTTTAGTGCAGAGTGCCGTTTGAGATGGACCCTGAGTCAAGCTCGGGGTGACGGGGTTGGATGGGTGATGAGATCGGGGTGGTTGCGAGGTTGGAGCTGGGTTAAAGGACTGATATAGGGTTATGGAAGGTAACGTAGGGCTCAGCCTTTATCTCCATCGTCATTGTGGGCTTGCCCCGCAATCCATGTTTTAGTGCAGAGTGCCGTTTGAGATGGACCCTGAGTCAAGCTCAGGGTGAAGGGGTTGGGCGGTTGTGAGGTTGGAGCTGGGTTAAAGGACTGATATAGAGTTATGGAAGGTAGCGTAGGGCTCTGCCTTTATCTCCATCGTCATTGTGGGCTTGCCCCGCAATCCATGTTTTAGTGCAGAGCGCCGTTTGAGATGGACCCAGAGTCAAGCTCAGGGTGACGGGCCTGAGGCGGGTGATGAGATCGGGGTAGTGACGAGGTTGGAGCTGGTTTAAAGGACTGATATAGAGTTATGGAAGGTGGCGTAGGGCTCAGCCTTTATCTCCATCTTCATTGTGGGCTAGCCCCGCAATCCATGTTTTAGTGCAGAGCGCCGTTTGAGATGGACCCTGAGTCAAGCTCAGGGTGACGGGCCTGGGCGGGGGATGAGGTTGGATCTAAACACTAAATATGATTGTAAAGATCATGCCAGTGAGGATTACTCTGTTCAATTAATTCGATCTTCCATGCCCTTTTCCAGTTTTTTAGCTGCTTTTCTCGATTGATCGCCGAAATTATTGAATCACAACATTCGAAATAGACTAAAGTATGCACGCTGTAAGAGCTTGTAAATCCTTTCACTAAATTGTTTTTGTGCTGATAAATTCTAGTTTTTAAGTTTTTCGTCACTCCAATATAAAGAGTTCCACGCGGCTTTGACGCAAGAATGTATACACTTGACTGCATATTTCGCTCCATGAAAAGCGTTAATCTAAATCGTTTTAAGGATAAAAATCTCACTTTATTGGAAGTTTCTTTGGTAGATGAATCAATATTTAGCGGGCAAAGCAGGTGGCGCAGAGTTCAGCCTTTATCTCCATCGTCATTGTGGGCTTGCCCCGCAATTCATGTTTTTGCACTTATAACCCTGTGGACATATAGGTGTGGAAGATGAAGCACAAATAACTGCCAAATATTTGAACCTTGGCTAAAATTACAAGCAGTGGCTTGCAAGCGCAGCTCTTTGCTGGCAGTCTTGGATTTGACGTCTCTTGATTAGATTTTTGTATGAAACTCATTGTATTTGTTGTTTTATTTACCTTTTTGTCTGGTTGTAACTCGATCCCAAAACCTGTTGCTCCTCATCTGCTATTTCACCAGCCAAATGATGTATCAACCGATGCTCTGGTGGCTCAAAGTTACCTATTACTATCTCAAGAGGCCTACCGACTAAAAGATTATGACTATGAGTTTGAATTACTGAATGAATTAGCTGACTACGAATACGGGCCTGCTCAACTAGAAATCGCCAAAAAGCTGTTAAAAGGGCACGGTAAAGAATATGTACACGGAACCCCTCTTGAATGGGCAACGAAGGCTGCTGAGCGAGATTATACGCCCGCAATATTGTTTCTGGCGCAATGGTATCGCTATGGTGGGGATGGCGTCGATGTAGACCTTAAGGAAGCAATGAACTTATATGCTCGTGCCATTGAATTGGGAGACTATTCAGCTGCTACAGAATTGGGGTACATATTTATAAGGCATTGGCGAGAAGAAAAAGGCTATGAAACAGCACAGCAGCTGTTCGCTAACGCAGCATATCATGGCGATGTTAAAGCGTTATGTGGCTTGGGTATTGTTTACCGAGAGTCAAAGAAACTAAAAGATTTAGAGAAAGCCGCAGACTATTTTCAAGTGAGTTATGTGAGAGGTTACAAAGAGTGTGCATTTGAACTTGGATACCTTTATCACAGAAGCAAACCCAATACACAGCAAGCATTGCGATGGTATCAAGTTGCGGCAAAAAACGGGTCGCGAGATGCACTTAATAATTTAGGCATGATGTACAACAATGGCGACGGTGTAGATATCGACTATAGTCGTGCAAAAAGCTACTTTGAGCAAGCTGTTGAACTAGGTAGTAGACTGAGTTTTGGTAATTTAGGCAGTTTATATGAGTTGGGCAAAGGCGTAGAGCAGGATTATGATAAAGCGGTCTATTGGTATCAAAAAGGCGTAGATAGGCAAGATGCCCAGTCAATGCACAATTTGGGTACTTTATACAGCTTAGGGAGTGGAGTAGAAAAGAACCGAGAAAAGGCACTATCTCTGTTTGAGCAGGCTGCCGATTTAGGTAATCGATTTTCCGCTTTTAACTTAGCCAATGCGTACTATTATGCTGATGGTAAAGAACAAAATGATGAGTTAGCACTGGAGTATTACCTAGTCTCAGCTAGGGCAGGATATGCGCCGGCATTTTGTCAAGCCGCAGAGGTTGCTTTAAAAGATAGTTGGACACTGGCAAGGTCATACTTCCATGAAGGCGCCAAACTTGGACAGGAAGCTTGTCTGAAAAGCTTAGTGAAAGGTTTGCGTGCTAACAAAGAGCAAGATATACCCATTGTAGGGTTATTAAAAGCATTTGCTAATCGCGATGTCGCTTTTGCGAATGAAATGCTTGGTCACATTTATCAATTTGGTGAATTTGGTTTATTTAGAAGCTTTGAAAAGGCACAAGCTTTTTATTTAAAAGCAGCAGAACTAGGCGCAGTAAATGCGTTTGCAAATTTAGGCTTTTTGTACGAACAAGGTGATTTAGTCGAGCAAAACTTAGATACCGCGGCCTCTTTTTATCAAAAAGCAGCTGAATTAGGTTCAGCACTAGGAAAGAATTACCTCGCAACTTTTTACTTAAATGGCGTGGTTGTTAAAAAGGATAGAACTAAGGCGGTAGCGTTATATCAAGAAGCTGCTGAACTCCATAATACCGCTGCTCTAATCAATCTCGGCGATATTTATTTAGACTATGGCTCGCGTGATTTTCAGTTAAAGGCATGTGCCCTATTCAAAAAAGCATATGAGTTAGGCGCCAAACGGGCGGCCGTAAGGCATAGTCGTTGTGTTGTTGAGCAAACCGGTGATATTAAATCAGCGTACCAGTTACTTGAAGATAGTCGGGGACAAGATTGTAGTTTATGTGTTGTAAAACAGGCCGAGTTGATTTTGAACAAACAGATAGAGGGTAAATCACAACTAGAGGCGTTTGGTATGCTGCAAAATGCAGCGCAGGCCGGCAATGCAGCTGCTGCATATAAACTTGCTAGCTTATATGAAAGTGGAGGTATTAAATCTCAGGATCTGGCCCTTGCTTTCAACTGGTACAGAACCTCAGTTACCTTGGGGGAAGTAGATGCGCTTAATAAAATTGCGGAGTTTTATTGGGCTGGGAAAGGGGTGGATAAAAGTGAAGACGATGCTGTAGAAGCAATTTCTCAATTAGCGAAGGCCAAAAACTTTAATGTCGCTTCATTTGTAGGAGAGCATTTCTATCATGGTGTTAACGTCGATATAGATTTAAACAAAGCCAGATATTATTTTATGAAAGCGGCGCAACAAAACGATGGTGTTGCGTTGAATTCACTTGGTGTGATCTATCGCGATGGTTTACGTGTCGCTGTAGATACTGAGCTTGCAAAAGACTACTTTGAACGCTCAGCACATTTGGGGGTGCCAGATGCGATGCATAACTTAGGTGCATTAAATTTGTCTCAAAACAAAGAAAAAGACGGACTTGAATGGTTGCAGCGAGCGGCGGAGAAACAATTTGTTAAAAGCTATATCTTATTGGGTGATTATTACGCTAGCCATGATGCCAATGAAGAGTCCATGCGCAAAGCCGTTAAATGGCTGAAGTTAGCTGCGGATGAAAAAGCCCCCGATGGTATGTACAAGTTGGCAATGTTACTCAAAAAGCAAAATCGCAATCAATTTACAATTGAAGTTCAAATGTGGTTGAAAGCAGCTGCATCTGGTGGTCACCAGGCTGCGGTTAGCGAGCTTAAAGTGTTTGAATTGCAGAGGGAATAAACTGAGGGATTTATTTTGATAATGTCAATGAAAAAGTTAATATTGATGTGAAGGGGAATTTAAATATATTTTAATCTAAATCAGTGTTATTTTTAGGTTTTGTCATCGTTTATACTTAGTGTGCACATAAAAATAGAATTTAATTAAAACTAAATAACACTAGATATTCGACAGTTATCATCGAAAAAACAAGTGCTTCGATGTAGCTCACAGGTGCTTGTATCGTTACATCCTGCCTCGCTAGGTTGAGAAAGCAGTTTTAACATTTAAATACAGACGACTCATTTTCTCTGATTTTTATTGCACTTTTTTATGGGGTTATATTTTGTGATTTAGCTAAAATGGAAACTGCAGGTTATTTTTATGTGTAAATAACTTTGTCAGTCATGTATCATATTAATATAAACATAAATGTTAAATGGCTTGAAGGATTGCAAAGCATTAATAAAATTAAAGATGAGCTGTCTTTTTTATCTGAAAAGCAGCCTGACCCATTTTTTATAGAAGGGTACATAGTTGGGTTAGGATTAACGCCACAAACAGTTTTACCAAGTGTCTGGATCCCTAAACTGTTTGGTGACGATACTCCTGATGATGAAATGCATTTAAGATCGTTAATGGACTTTTATCATGTCTATATGGATAGAGTGATGGAAGGTAATTTAACACTACCCATTGAGTGCTCATTGTCGAAATTGGACCTGCAAGTGGCACTTCGAAACGACATGCCATTGCCAAACTATTGTATGGGCATGCTACTGTCCTTATCTTTTATTGAGCAAAATAGCCTTAGCCCTGCTCAATGTAGTCAACTTGAAAAGTTAAGACAAGTGTTGAGTGGCATGAAGAGTTATTTAAATGCACAAAACACTTTCGGAAGAAACTGCGACTTTCGTGAGCAAACATTATTGGCTCATAATGACTTGGTACTGTGTATAAAAGAAACCGCTTATGAAATGCGGTTTTCAGAGCAGTGTATTCAGGAAGCTGAAGAAACTAGCTCGCTACCGGGTTTTAATCGTGACCAAATAGAAAGCCATCTAAATGATATTCTGAATAAAGATAGTCAAGCCACACTTAGATTAATTGATGAACTTATCACCGTTATTGAACGAGAGCTTATCACTGTAAACTTTATAGAGCAGTTCAGGGAGGAGATTGAAAACCTCCATGAAGCACAGCCTTATTTTATATTGAAAACGAGAAAAGCGCAGATCCATTTTAATTTAGATGAAATTGATATAGCCCAGTGTGTTTTAGAAGAGTTATTGGAGCTTGCCCCAAGTGACTATTATAAAAATCGATATCAGCTATATAACTGCTATATTAAACAAAAAAAATGGTCGAGTGTGAGTGAGCTTATTGATAAGTTTAACTCTTGTAGTCTTTCAGATTGTGCAACTCAATTACTATGTGAATACGCCCAAAACGGTAATAGTCAAAAAGCTCAAGAGTTAAAAAGTGCTATTAAACAAAAGTTTCCAGACTTTATTACCTTAACTGAAGCCGATTCTCAAAGAGAAACCAACCAAATATCTGATGCGTTGACTGAATACCTAGGTAAAGGGGGGGCGAAAGCTTGGCGCTCAGTAGAGGGAAGTTTGTTTTGGCTTAAGGTTTGAAACAAAGATTGTCGGTTTCAGTGGTCGTAAAAGAAACCGACAAATCGAAAGGTGATTGCACTGAGCTAAGCTACTTCTTCTTGTTCTTGAGATAAGAATTCATTCATTGTGAGCGGTACAGATGCAAAGTATCCTTGAATGTATACATTTGGAAAGCGCGTCATATACTGGTATTGAAATCTATTTTCAACCCCTTCAACAATAATCGTTTTATTACTGTTTTGTGCTGATTTTATAATGGCGTCTAGTCTTGGAGCTTGTGCTTCTTTATCCTGGATATGCGCAATATACGTTTTATCAACTTTAACTGAATTGAAGTAACGACTGTTCAATAAGTCACTATTTCTGTTTTCTTTACCAAAATCATCTATCGCAAAACTAAAACCAAGATTAGACATTTTCCTCAATGTGTTGATCGCATTATCACTGAGCTTCAAATCGTTACCTTCAGCTATTTCAAAAGTGATAAATGCAGCAATTGATGGCGTATCTCGAATAACCTTTTTGAGATAGTTTATTAGGCTTTCATCCTCTAATAGTTGCGCCGAAATGTTCATATGGATAGGCTTTAGCCTTTCACGGGCTTCAAGCTTTATTTTTAGCATAGAGTAAATCTGGTTGATGACTATTTTTGTTAGCTCACTATGTAGCTCAGGTTTGTCCTCTATCATCGGCATGAAGGCTTTCGGGCCCAGATTTTTGGTATTACGCCATCGAATAAGCGCCTCGTAGCGTCGAGGTCTATCTATATTAGATGTTTTGAAAATAGGTTGAAAAACAAGGTAAAAATCATCTTGGTTAAATGAGATGCTGTTCATCAACTTGAGTAGCACGTGTTTTCTATACATCTCTGCTTGATATATTTTCTCATTGTGAAAAAACGTACCTGTTGGTGATTCCAGTGCGTATTTCATTGAAAATGTCAGTCTGCGTTGTACTTTGTCTATACCATACAGAGAAGACTGTCCCGTCAAGCTCATAGAAGAAATTGCATAGTCAATCGGAACTTGTGTGTTATTTACCCAAACTTGTTTGGGCAGCTTTTCTAAGATTTCTTTTTGTTTTGCTTCAGCTTCTTTTTGGTTGGATTCTGTATCATGGGTAACAAATGCCATGACCATATAATCAGAATCGTGCAGCGCTAAGGCAAATGGCTGGCAAGACTTACCTACCTCTTTAAACAGTTGAGTAAGTGTATCTTGATTGTTTTCGATAGAATCAAAAACGGGTGTTCTTCCTAGCTTAATTAAAGAGACGTGAAACTTAGAAAACTTTCTATCTACTTTCATTAATTTCTGCATAAAAAACAAATAATTAGGGATGTCGCTAGTGCCGTGATACAACACTGACTTACTTAGCGCTTCTTTTGCTTTTTTTAGTTCATTTAAGACTTTTAAATCCTTTTTATGGAGTCGATTAGTCCTTACGAGTGCAATGATGCTCATTGCTGCAATAATAATTGCTATGCTTAAATAAATATTGTTCATAAAAGAAAAACAGTTGAGAAAAGTACGGATTGAATTTAAATACAAAAAAATGGACGAAATATGTGTTTTTTGTCCATTAAGCGGTTATTTACATTACAGTCAATTACAGAACAGTTCACAGGCTGAACAAGATTCATGATTTAAATGCAATTTTAGAGATGTTAATTACCAAATGAGCGTTCGATATGTTCGTCAATTTCAAACTCGTGGTTGCGAAAAGATTTGAGTAATTTATAGCTTAAGGGAAGGCGTCTATGAGGCCTGGACTTTTTGACTTCTCGGTATGAGGGGTTTTTATCAAGATCGATTAGTCCCATAGCCCATTTGCGAAAATTGCGCTTTTTAATTGGGTTACAAATCAGCGCTTCGACATTAATATGTCTTTTATCCTGTTTGATATGCTCAAACAGTTGCTCTACTTTAGGTCTTTCTCCTTCAATAACTTGCATAAAATGGTGGCCATCGTAAAGTAGCATTCCCGATATACCTCGAAGTTGATTGGCTGCGGCGCACTGCCTGCGTAGGGACTCTAATTCTTCATCACACAGTGGGGTGGTCACCGTGCTAATATAAATAAGCTCAATCAATTCCATGGCATTACCGACTTTATTGCAATATAAACAAAGATAGACAGCAATGCAGAGTTTTGCACTTTAAAAAGCGGGTTAGTGGTTGTGATGAGTCTAATTGAGGGGGAAGCCCCCTCAAAAGTTCTGTTATTTCAAGCCAATGCTATGTTTAACAGTCACTTCGCATGGCGAAGAGTTTTTACCAAATGCCGATTGTACGAATAGCTGATCGCCAGGTTTTAAGTTAGACAGGATTAACTTAGTTGTATCGTAGCGACGCTTAGCAACCTGATCATCCCAAGCACCTGAACTATCTTTATTTACATCATAATAGATCATACAACCGCCTGTGGCGCCCTCATTGGTTGTCCAATCAAAGTTAATTGTATAGTTAGAAATGCTATAATTGAACTTAGCATTTTGATTTTGGCCATAGCTGTCAGTGATGTTGACATATGTCCATCTGGCTTGTGGTACACCAGGACGCGGCTGTTCGGTAATATTAACACCTAAACTTGAGTCTGCATAAGCCGAAGCGCCAACAGACATTGCAGCAGCCACGATGGCCAATTTTATATACTTCATTTTAAATTTCCTTTTTTATATTTTCATTTTTATATTTTCAGTCAACCTCTAATTTATAAACTGTATTTCTGAGGTTAATTTGAAAACGAACCCAATTTAACACGCCAAGATTACAATTTAAATTCTCTTTTGTAACATTTAATTATTTTAGATAACGCGGTATTTGCTGTTGGTATATATGTTGTTTATCGACTTGTTTGTGTCCAGTACCGGAAGAGGTGAGTTTTGTTGAAGCATCTGGCTTGCGCACTTTACTTTAAAGCAACCCTCTCCTACTTTTTTAGTAGTAGAAACTAAAAGGCTTGTTTATGCGACAAATAGGGGGGCAATGTTAATGCTGACATTGTCAACGCAAACAATATTGCTTATGTGTGCAGTTGGTATTGTTGCGTCAGCAACTGCCCTTACTTTTTTATGGATGGCTAATAGAGACATTAAAGCTACTGCGTTTTGGGCTGTCGGCCCGTGGCTACTGGTTGCCAACTTTTGCCTTTTCGCGGCTCAAAATTCACTTCCCTATTTTTTTAAACACATTGTTTCTAATTTTTGTGGTCAGTTGTCTTTAATCATGATGCTGGTTGGCTTGTATTATGCGGTTCAAAGACGCCCGCCTTGGCGAATATTTGGGGTATATCTGGGCGTGTTTCTAATATGCTTGGGCATTTTTACTTATTGGCATGACTCATACGGTTTGCGGCTAAAGTTGTCTGTTTTGACAGTTTTATGTACCTCAATCTGGATAGTCGCCATTTTAGTTGAACATCGTCGCAATAGGTTTGAAGTTTCCGGAGCACTCGTTGTGTTGGGGCTTGGGTGCTTAAACACGGCTGGTATTTTTCGGATAAGTGCTCCAATTAGCGAAGGTTCAACTAGCATTTTGACAGATACGAGTATCTATATTCAGCTGTTTTTTATCACCATCATGATTGCACAGTTAGTGTTTAATTTTGGTTTTGCCATTATGGTTGGGGAGTTGCATAATTTTGCAAATAAGCGGGCCCAACAAGCGCTACTTAACACTAACCATGAACTAGCTATTGCGAAAAAGCGGGCAGAAGAAGCATCAAGGCACAAATCTGAGTTTTTGGCTAATATGAGCCATGAGATCCGCACCCCCATGAACGGTGTTATTGGAATGTTGGAACTGGTGGAAAAAGAAGGGCTGAGTGAGGTTCAGCACAATTATGTAATGACTGCAAAATCTAGTGCAGATGCTTTGATGGTTGTAATTAATGATATTCTGGATTTTTCTAAAATAGAAGCAGGCCGGCTTGAAATTGAGCATGTTGAGTTTGATATCATTGAACATAGTGCTTCACTTGTGCAGGCGCATGCTCACGCAGCTCACGGCAAAGGACTAGAACTAGTACTTGATACATTAGGTGTGACTTCTCGCTGGGTAAAAGGAGACCCCATTCGTTTTAAACAAGTCTTGGGAAACTTGGTGGGGAATGCGCTGAAGTTTACGAGCCAAGGAGAAGTAACAGTGACATTAGTTACTGTGTTACACAACGATAAGGTAAAGTTGATCGGGCATGTTAAAGATACTGGGATAGGTATAGAGTTAGATAAACAAGAAAAATTATTCCAGTCCTTTTCTCAAGTCGATTCTACAACCACCAGAAGATTTGGCGGAACGGGCCTAGGTCTTGCAATTGTAAAAACTTTATGTCAGTTGATGGGGGGCAACACGTCGTTGCAAAGCGAAGTGGGTGTCGGCAGTGTGTTTAGCTTTGAAATTATACTGGAACCGGTGAAAAAGTTAGATCTAGTTCCCGAAGCTCGAATACAGTCGGTGTTGATTGTCGACAGTTCAGAAGCCTCGGCTGAATTACTCAAAAAGATGTTTTGTCCGTTTGCGCATGAAGTGGTTGTGGAGACTAATTTCAAGGATGCACAGTCAAGCTTACGAGAAGACACCGAGTTGCTCCTTTTGAGTCGGTATGTGGCAGGAAAAAAGACCGACAATTGGTTAAAAAAGTGGAAAGTTAGCTCCACAACTACGGCAATTGTTTTAACTTTACTCAGTGATACACACAGTAGTGGGTATTTTAAAAAGCTCGGGTTTTCAAGTCGTGTAAACAAGCCGTTTACCCAAAAAGAGCTTGAGAGTACACTTGCATCTATGAACTCAACTGAAATCACAACTACAGATAATGATTCTCCTCTTGAACGTTCATTTTCTCATCAAACCGTTTTATTGGTCGAAGATAACCCCGTTAACCAACTCGTAGCAAAAAAAATGCTAGATTCTATCGGTTTGATTGTAGAGCTGGCGAGCCATGGACAAGAAGCAATTGATAAACTCCAAGAACAGGAACATGACTACCAGTTGGTCTTAATGGATTGTCAGATGCCGTTTATGGATGGGTTTGAAGCAACGCGCCGGATCCGAAATGGGGAAGCGGGTGAGGCCTTTTTAGACATTCCAATATTGGCACTTACAGCAAATGCCATGAAAGGGGACAGAGAGGCTTGCATTGACGCAGGGATGAATGACTACATTACCAAGCCAATCCAGATGGAGAGTTTAATGAACTTCTTATCTAGATATTTGTCACCAGAACTTGCTCGCTAACAAACATTATGACCGCTCATCAGCTGAAATATTGCTCTTTTTGAGGATGTATGCAGCGGTTTAACCTGTGGGCGAGTGTGTATGCCCCCAACATTGATATATGCCTATTTTTCGTGGTGTTTTATTTATTTCTTTTTTAATGATACTTGCTCGTAAAGCTCAACTTTGTCCATTTTATGCAATACCGGGTTGAACAATAGTAGATGGCAAGTTGGATTTTTTGTGTCAATCAGAGTATCAAACAGTCACAGAAAACGGTTGTGTCGCCGCTAATCCGAAGGCTGGCGCTTGTTTATATTCTACAGGGATACACCAAATTCGTATGCAGGTAATTTTCTGGTGAATTGAAAACATGGGGCTTTGTCCATATTATATTTTTATTCAATCGCAATGAGGAACTCCCATGATAGACTTTCGCTCGGATACGGTCACCCAGCCTTGCAAAAATATGAGGCGGTTAATGAGTAATGCTATGGTTGGTGATGATGTATACGGAGATGACCCTACCGTAAATGAGCTTGAGCACTATAGCTCAGTGAAACATGGCTTTGATGCATCTATATTCGTAACTTCAGGTACACAGGCCAATTTATTGGCAATTCTCGCGCATTGTGAACGAGGTGATGAGTATATTTGTGGCCAAGGTGCACATAATTATAAATACGAAGCGGGTGGGGCCGCAGTTCTGGGTTCTGTGCAACCTCAACCCTTGGAAAATCTGCCCAATGGAGAAATCTGTTTAGAGAAGATTGTCGCGGCGATTAAACCAAACGATTTCCACTTTGCGAGAACTAAAATGTTGAGTTTGGAAAACACCATTGGCGGTAAGGTGTTGAGTTTAGCATACTTAAGTGAAGCTCGTTCTTTGACTAAAAAGTATGGACTTCAGCATCATTTAGACGGGGCGCGTGTGTACAATGCTGCTGTTGCTTTGGGTGTTGATATCAAAGAGATCAGCCAACACTTTGACTCAATGACTGTGTGCTTGTCTAAAGGTTTGGGAGCGCCTGTTGGCTCGTTACTAATGGGCAGCTTCGAATTCATCGAAAAGGCGAGGCGGCTCAGGAAAATGCTTGGTGGCGGCATGCGTCAAGCGGGTATTCTCGCCGCAGGTGGTTTGTACGCACTTAAGAATAATGTTGAACGGTTGGAGCAAGACCATGAGCATGCTCGCTATTTGGCCAGCAGGATTAATGAACTACCAGGGTTTGATAGCACGCCATATGAAGTGCAAACCAACTTGGTGTTTTTGAATGTTGATAGCAGCATTGATATACAAGCATTTACCAAAGCTATGTATGACAAAGGCATAAATATGACGCCAGGATATCAGGGAATGCGGTTAGTGACGCATTCAGGTATTGATAAAAGTGATATTGACAATTTTATTGATGTTGCAAAAGCAAATTTAGCTTAATTGAAAAGCCATTATTTTTTGATTGAAAAGGCATTGCCTAGGATAATTGAGGGCCGTGTATCTAATACAAGGCCCATTTTCTATAAACCAAGCTGTGTGTTAGTTTATTTCCTTTTATTCCAAGCTTGAGCAACTCACATTACAGTTTAAACCTGCCAAGCTCTTCGGTGAGTTGATGGCTATCTTTGTTTACTGTTTCTAACATGCGTATGACTTTGTCCAATTCCGCAATTGAGTCGCCTGCCAAGTCTCGAAGTCGTATGATATTTGAGTCCATCTCTAACGAAGCGTCAGACTGCTGGACCATAGCTTGAGCAATATTATCTACCGCTGCGTTTGCATCGTGCTCCAGTTCCATAGCCTTGTTTAATTGCTCTGATACATCTCTGACTTCATCTCGGGTTTCATCGGTCAACTTATTGCCATTTTCGACTTTTTCGACTGCTTCACTACCGATACGTTGTAGCGCATTAACTGTCCCTTGAATTTGGTCTATGGACTGTTGAGTTCTGTGAGCCAAAGCCCTTACTTCGTCAGCTACAACAGCAAAGCCTCTGCCTTGTTCGCCGGCCCTTGCAGCCTCAATTGCTGCATTTAACGCCAAAAGATTAGTTTGTTCGGCGATTGATTTAATCACATCTAATACGACCCCTATTTCCTTACTCTCTGAACTTAGGCTTGTAATAACACTGACTAGTTCTGACATCTCACTTGATAAAGAGTCAATGTTTTCTACTGAGTGCCGCATTTGCTCACTGGCAGATACCAAATTTTTATCCGTTTCATTGGTACTTTGTGCAGCATGATCTGCATTGCTAGAAATGTCTTTGATACTGACAGTAACTTGATTTATGGCCGAAGCAATCGACTGCGTTTGTAGCTCCTGCTCTTGTATTTTTGAATGTATATTGCTTGTCGCGTTTCTAACATTATTGACAGACACTTCAAGGTGATTTGCTGTTTGCACGATAGACTCAATCAAGGACTTAAACTTCCCTTGAAAGTGATTAAATTGAATGGCAACACTGCCGATCTCATCGTCATCATCAACTTCTATAAATTTGGTTAAATCACTTTGACCAGATGCCAAGTTGGCAAGTGAATCTTCTAGCTTTTTGGTTCGACGCAGTACAAATCGCTCAAACATCATAACCAAAGTGACGATGAGCAGTATTAAAACCAAAAGGGAACCCAACAAAATATAATTTCGAATATTCGAAGTTAGAGCAGTTACATTTTCCAATGGTTTGGTTACTTCGAGGACGCCTCTCACATCTCCTTGTTTCCAGCCAACTTTTGGTGTCAAAGGGTGCGTATTGTGGCAATTTACGCAGGCTTGTGCTTGCATGGTGTCCGCCACAGCAATCCGTAAGTATTGATTGTTATTTGACTCAATTATTTTTGAATAAACTTCTTTAGGGTTGGAGGTAAGGTAGTTCCATGCCTCTTTTTGAAACTCGTCAAGTTGCCTGTGTTTACGATTTGGAAATGGGTATTCACTATAAAGCTGTATTTTGGTGCCTGACCGAGATAGGAGCTCACTCAACTCATGGATGAGCGTTGCAGGCAGCGGAATCGCATTATTGTCATTGCGGTGTTCAAAATGTGGTGACATACCAAATGCTTTTGCTTTTGAGATCACATTTTTGGTGTAATAACCTCTTAGAGTTTTAAACTGATTAACAGTTACAATTGCGTCGTCCGAGGTGATCTGTAACATGGTTGATTTTATAATAGCGGGGAGTGTAGTTGCGACTAGGATGGCGACAGCGACCATCATTAACCCGAGCGGGAGAACAAACCGTCGTGTCATGGACTGACTGCTCATGGCTATGTTCACTTCCTTTAAAAATACTTTGTTTAAGCATAGTACAAATGACGTAAATGCAAGGCCTTAAGGCGTGTATATTTTGATTGAACAGTCCCTGAAGCACTCTGTTGTTTCACGCGACATTAAAATGCAACTTTTCGGTTTAAACCATGCTGATGTATGCAAATGTACATTTGTTTAGGCGAGTACAATCAAATAACATTTATTGCGGCCTAAGTGTGCTTTAAGGGCTGACTTCCTTGCTCGGTGAAACAGACATAACCAGTCGTACATCACTCTTTTGCGTGCTTTGTTCATGTTACAAGGTACACAACTTTCTGACACAGAAAAATCATATTTCCTTGATACTTAAAGTTATTATTTTTTTTCACTCAAAGTCTTGCGTGTTATTTTCACTTATTACTGTAAATGGATGTAAACATGTGGTCCGGATTTTACTCATATTTGACTGATATTTACTATGTCATTGAACACATTCATACGGATTTAGCTTAACCCTGTCACTAGTATTATCTGCATGACATTCTTGGAGGTACTTTTGATGAAAAAACAACTATTAACGGCCGCATTGGCTTTATGTGCAACGCAAGCGCAAGCTGCTAATTTAAGTAAATCTTACTTAGAGATTGGGTATTCAACAACAGAATTCACAGATAATACTTACTTTGACAACAAAACAGATTTGGATTTGATTGGCCATCAAATGAGCTTAAGTTATGAGTTTGAAAATGGCTTTTATAGTGGTTTACATATTAAACGACATAGGGATACATTCATAATATATTTAATTGATCAAGATGTTGATTATGATGAAAACCTCTTTGAATTAGGGTATGTCCTAAATCAAACTGAAAAGGGGCGGCTTTCTATAGGTGCTTATATCGGTGAAATGGAAATCGCTGTTAAAGATAATAATAGTGATGCAAATATATATCGATTGTACACTGAGTATGACCATGGCTTTAATAAATACTTTTCTGCTTTTGCGAAGGCCGGATACGAGTCTATCGACGGAGATAACTCAACGAAAGAGGATGGCTTTTGGGCGCAAGCCGGTATTCGTTTGCATTTGGGATCATCTAGCTTTTCGTGGCGGATTTCTAGAGGGGAAGTGGCGGAACAATTAGCATTTGCATATCGATACTCCTTTTAAGACCTAATCAACTCGCAGGTCAACCTTTGGACCTGCGTTTTTTCTGCTACTCCCTTTTTACTTTAAAAATTAAGTTACCTCGCCAATCAAACCAGAAATACAATAAAAGTAACTAGTATTTGCTACCACTAGATAAAGATTGCTGCATATTGAGACACTTTGATACAGACCTCTTTTTTTGACTCATGTACCATTTTTTCATCAGTTAAATTAAAGGTTTAAGAAATGAAAAACAAAATGCTTTTTATCGTATTAACGGCGATTGGCTTTAATGTGCAAGCGACAGATTTAAATAAAACATATTTTGAGTTTGGCTATTCACAAAGTGATATGGGAAATAGAAATAGCCCGCAGCCAAGTGGTATTCAGTTTGGCTTTGGGTACGAGTTTGAAAATGGGCTTTATGCTGGATTTAATGCCAAAAGACAAGGAGATACTATAGAGCGACCCAATTATCAACTAGATGTGGATTTGGACGAAAACATGTTGGAGCTCGGTTATATTGCCTATGAAACACAAAACGGGCGATTTTCTGTTGGTGGCGCCTTGGGAGAAATGAGCTTCACCCTTGAAGACCGAACAAGAGATGGTGAGTTTTATCGGTTCTACACCGAGTATGAACATAGTTTCAATCAATACTTTTCTGCATTTGCTAGGCTTGGTTATGAATATTTTGACCCAGAGCAGGCTAAAAATGATGATGGAGCTTGGGCTGAGCTGGGTTTAACGGCGCATCTGGGCGTATCGAGTTTGACATGGAAATACCATAATGGACAAGGTATCGACCGCTTAGGCTTAGTTTACCGTTATCACTTTTAAAGTCGCATTTGAAGAAAACAGATTATGATTTGGCTTGAGTCATGAAAATACTTGAGCCCTAGTACCAATAGTACAAAGTTTGGGTTCTTTACGCTGATAAATCTGATGGAGCTATAAAGTAATAGGCTTTGGAATATCGTATTTTTAGTTATACATAGCCATTTACTTTTGTTTCTCATCTTCGGAACATTGGGTGCTTAGCCATCATACCGCTTAATATAGTTCATTCATGTGTAGTGTAGAAAGTTTAAATCAAGATGTATTGATGCGTATTACTATACCGTGACGTGTATAAATTATGATTGTAGTGATTTGGTTTTAATCCAGCGGTGCATTAGTGAATCGACAGTTTTTGCTTGTCTAATATCTAGTTAAAATAATCGCATATCATCCCAATATTTATTATGGTATTACTACTTTTTTCGGTTATCAGAACAGTGTTAATAGTGTCGTACTAAGGAATTAAATATGAAAACGATAGGTCTACTTGGTGGAATGAGTTGGGAGTCTACTGCAAATTATTATAAGCATATTAATCAGGGGGTTAAGGGTTGTTTGGGTGGGTTGCACTCAGCAAAAATCATGATGAAAAGTATAGATTTTGCTCCTATTGCCCA
This sequence comes from Pseudoalteromonas luteoviolacea, assembly GCF_018100925.1. Taxonomy (GTDB): domain Bacteria; phylum Pseudomonadota; class Gammaproteobacteria; order Enterobacterales; family Alteromonadaceae; genus Pseudoalteromonas; species Pseudoalteromonas obscura. The sequence goes on from NZ_JAGJEH010000001.1 coordinate 348,162, forward strand.
ACTTCAAAAGGCGCAACAATGGGAGACTATGGCTCAAATGCTCGGCCAAGATCTCAAAGATATTGAACGAGCTGGTGCTGATTTTATTCTGATTTGCACCAACACCATGCATTTAGTGTTTGATGAAGTGCAAGCTGCGGTAAGCGTGCCTTTAATCCATATTGCCGACCCGACTGGTGAGCAAATCGTTAAAGATGGAAAAAAGAAAGTTGGCTTGCTGGGTACTCAATTCACTATGGCAGAGTCATTTTATAAAGATAGGCTTAAAAATAAATTTGATATTGACGTAATTGTACCCGATGAAAATGCTCAGAAAGTGGTCCACGACATTATTTATAATGAATTGTGTTTAGGTCAAATAAAAAGGGAGTCAAAGCAAGCCTACTTAAACATTATCGAGCAGTTGCAAGCAAAAGGTGCCGAAGCGATAATTTTGGGCTGTACTGAAATTGCCTTGTTGGTAAATGAAGATGATACATCGGTTGCACTTTATGACACCGCAATTTTGCACGCAAAAAGCGCCGTAACCGCCTCAGTAAATAACTGATTAAAGAGTTCCAACTTGGTAATTCGAGGGAATGCTTTATGTTATTATTTTTACTTAAAGTAATAAAAAATTCATAAACTAGAGCTTTTATTTTAATTTTGTGTAAAAATTTACTCGTTTTAAAAGGAGTAATTATGAAATTAAAATATCTTTCATGTGTTGTAGCTGCAGTGGTTACAAGTTCATCTGCAATGGCATTTACGCAATTAGGCGGGGCTGGTGTAATGCCAATTGGTCATGAGTGGCTTACACGAACGGCAGCGCTTGAGCTAATGGGGCAAGATACTCGGGTCAGTGATCCACAAGATCCAAGACTTACTTGGCAAAACGGCCTAGCGAAGTCCACAGAACTCAATGTAGCTCAACACGAAGTGGAAAGGATCTTATCAAAAGCAAACGAAGATGGGACCTATTGGTCAGAATATGACGCAGTCTTTGCAGCCATTATTGGTGAAAGGTGGGTGGATATTGCCGGGTTCAATGTCACTTCGGCGAGTACCGATCCGACAGGTCCTAACTGTTTCAATGCTGTGGCGCAGGAGCCAGCAGACTTGCAGCAAGATCACTTTATGCGTCGCTATGATGATATTGGTGGAATAGGAGGTGTGAATGCTGCAAAACGCGCACAACAGCGCTTCATTTCTCACTTTGTAAACGCTGCCATTGCAGAGTCAAAAAAGATCAAAGTTTGGGATGGGGGAGGGTATGCCAAAGCGGTTGAGGTCGATCACAACTATTTTTTATTTGGTAGGGCAGTTCACTTATTTCAAGATTCATTCAGCCCAGAACATACTGTGCGCCTAGCTGCCGACAACTACGAAAAAATCTGGCAGGTAAAAGCGTATTTATGTTCAGAAGGTGCAGAGCAACATACGCACGATACAAAAGAAGCCATTAACTTCCAAAGTGGAGATGTAATTTGGAAGCCCGAGTCTCGGGGACAAAGTGGCTGGCAAGCCTACAAACCGAGCAATATAAAACCTGTTGCATTAGTTTCTCTCGAAGCCAGTAAAGATCTGTGGGCTGCTTTTATTCGCACCATGGCTTTGCCTGTAGAGGAGCGTAAATTGAAAGCGGAGCAGGAGGCAAGGCAATTGGTTGATAATTGGTTGTCTTTTGATGAGCAAGCTATGCTGAGCTGGTACAACGACGAAGAAAAACGTGATCATACCTATGTATTGGCCCCAGGGGAGCGTGGAAAAGGAAAATCATTATTGCAATGCATGGCTGAGTTAAATGTCGGTACAACCGATCAGCTTGAGCGAGTTGCACAATTAGAAGAAGAGCGCCGGCATTGTTTGTACAATATCGAAGCAGAAACAGGGTATAGCGATGTAAATGATCCCCTTATCAATATGCCATACAACTGGAAGTGGAAGTCATTAACATGGAAAACACCACCAGAACAGTGGCAGCCGCAGCAACTTGATGCGGACACAGGAGAGGCTGTTCATATTCATAATGTGGCGACTGGTAAGGCGCTAGGCGCTCAATCTGGCGAAGAAAAAAATGCATTGTTAAATGCCAATGGCGTCAAAGCTGTTGAGTTTTTATTAATCAATGGCGGTGGCGAAGAGGTTTATTTTAGAACCAGAAATAACGCGGAGCTGTTCTTAAGCTATAAAAACAACTTTACTGGAGACGCTATGTTGTGGACAACGCCAGACAAAGCGTCATTTAACATCGAGCCATACGGCACAAATTTCAATCTCAAAAACAGCTATTGGCAACAATATGTTTGGGCCGATGTTAGCACGGGACAAGTGCATTTATCTCGAAAAGGCGAAGCACATAACAAAAATGCGCAGTGGCAGATAATCAAGCCGTAAGAGTGAATAAGCCCAAAGCATGAAGTTGCTTTGGGCGCTAGCTAGTAATAGAGAAATGAGTCACAGTGACATTGTGGATCTGCTTTAAGTAAGTCTGCATGTAAATCTATCTTCCGTTGACTTTTTTCGTCCCAAACTGTGACAACTTGATTGCGTCTATCTACGATTAAAACCTCAACTGGATGGTCTTGGTATTCAAGCCATTCGCCTTTTTGAATTTCTTCAATGTTCATTATTTCACTCCAGCACCTGCGCAGCTTACGTATTCAGCAACTTTGTATTATCGCTAACAAGTGAAAAGTCATTAATATTTGCAAAGAGTATCATTCGAAACGACTCACCAGCTTTGTTACATTTTAAAAAGCGAGATTATGTAAAAAAGATGATGAAGTCCTTTTAAAGTGTAGAAGGACACAGAAAAAAGCCCAACATATAAGGTGATCCTCGTTGGGCTTTGGTCGTTAGTTTTCATGGTGCCCAAAATGTGTGGGCTAAATTTGGGATTAGAAGCTGTATGCCACGCTAAATTTAACGCTTCGAGGCAAGATATAGCGTCCGTTGGCTGCTGCTGGGTTACGTGGGTCGCCTTCTGTTAAACCTTGCTCATCTGTTAGATTGTCAATGGCAATTTGCAATTGTACTTGCTCAGAAGGCTCCAAAGTGAGGCCAATATCAACTTTTTCGTAGCCATCAAGCACCGCACTCGGGGTGTTTTGAATGTCGCTGAAACGAGAATCTACCGCAGAGAAAGTACCATAGACTGTTGCGAACATATCACCTAACTCAAATTCATAGCTTGGTGTGATACGTAGCTGCCAGTCTGGGATACGTTGTGATTTATTACCAGTTAAGCTGGCATCAGGGCTTTGAGCCACTTCACTGTTTTGTAATGTACCGTTGAGGTTCACACTAAAACCTGAATCGTGGTTGTAGTTGAAATCAACCTCAATACCCTGTGCTTCGGTTGTGAAACGCTGAGCAGGTAAATCAGGGCGAACAGAGAATGATTCACCTTTTACTTCGTTGGCAAAAATGGTTGCGAAAAAGTCCATGTTTTCTCCCATGAACTTGTAACCAACTTCGCTTTGAGCCACTTCCTTGATTAACTGATCTCCCGCCGAATATGCATCAAAGTTATCTCTAAAATCGTCAAAGTAAGGCATTTTAAAGCCTTTGTTAAAGCGCACAAATACGCCGCTTTGTTGATCTAGTTTATAATCCGCACCTAGGGTCCAAGAAGTTTTACGAGCGCTAAAATCGACGGATTTAGTGATGATACCATCGAGTCCCTCATCGACTGAGTAGTCAACTTCATGACGTTCACTACGAAGGCCTAAATCTAACGTCAGGCTGTCAGTTGCTTGGTAACTGTGAGTGGTGTAAAACGCAAGTGTTGTGGCGTCACCGTTGCTATTAATATCATAGTTAAAGCCGCAGCCCTCAATTGAATCATTACATGCGATACCGGTCAGCATTTCACCGCCTTGAGCTAAAACGTGATATGCGGTATTCCCTAAGCTCCACCAATCTTTAGCAGATGTCGTTGCTGTATAAACACCAAATGCGCTGTTGATAGTGCCAAAGTCTTTACTGACAGCGAGATCATTCGTAAATGCTTCAATATCTTTGTGTACAACCCAACGGCCATAATCCTGTACACGTGTATCGGCATCATACTCTTTTCCAGTAACAGCACCTGTTGCACTAATGCCATTGTCCGCTACTTCTGACAAATTAACGGCATTGCCAGCAGGTACCAAGCCATATGTGTTTGCGTTACCCTGAGTTAAGCTAAAACGATCGATAAAGTGCCATCCATTAGCCAGTTCTAATGAGATACTTCCCCCTGAGACATGGCCATCCCAGCCGCGCCCTTCTGCTAGGTCAATATCAACTTTACCGTTACCTGCATGTATGGTTGCTTGGCGGTTTAAAGTACCTAGTTGCGTAAACTCAGCATCTACACCGGTCTCATTGAGTGGTGTAGGTAAATACCAAGCGCCAGTGTCATCTGTTTGGCGTGAATAAACATTGATTTCGCCATTTTCCAGTTCTTTGGTCAACTTAATCGTAAATTGATGACCTTTTTCAGATGTAAAACCAGCATCTCGGATCCCTGATGAACGTTTAATATACCCACCCACCATGTAATAGAGGTCTTCACTGAGCTCACCGCTTAAGACGCCATCTACACGCTGCAGGCCGTAGTCTGAAGTCGTATATTTAAATGTGCCTTCAGTGTCTTCTTGGCCTCTTTTTAATCTAAAGTTGGTTGTCAGCCCAGGCTGGCCATTAGACAACACTGGGTTAGGGCCGCCTCTAAGGCCTTCCATCATTGAGATGGTTTCGTCAAGGCGAAAAATTGACGAGTTTTCTAAAAATGAGAGTGTAGGAGCAGGGTAGACTGGTGAACCATCTAGGCTGACGGTTAAAAATGGTGCGTCGCCACTTGATGTAAACCCTCTAACATTGATATTGGCGCCAGATTCGCCCCCTGAGCTTTCTACCCAAACTCCAGGAATGGCCTTGAATAAGTCGGCTGTGCTTTTAGGTGCGAGTCGTTCAATTAAGGATTCGTCAACATTTGTAACGGCATAGGCGGCATCCACTTTTCGGATCCCCATACCGCCTGGAGTACCAGAAATTACAATGGTTTCTAGTTTTTCTTTGGCGTTATTTTTTTGCTCAGCATTGGCCACGTTAGAATAAGTTATCGCGGCCATAACCGCTGCTGCAAGTGCAGAATACTTCTTGCCTAAGTTCACAGGAGCTGCTCCCTTGGTTGTGTCATATGTGTTGTCATAATGACCGACTTGCACGTCGGCATCGCTTATCGCCTCAACTCTGAGTTATTTTAATTTGCTAACTCTGCATAATTTTAGTTGGATTGCACTGGGCGTTATTTTAAAATAGAACTTTATGCAAACGTTTGCAATAGGCGTTTGCGATATTTTTTTACTTTGGATTTACCTATTACGGCAAGTGCATGCTTTTTGATAACTTAGCCTGTGGTATGGGAATAATAAAAACAAAGAGTTAATAAAGTAGCGCTTAATTGGCATTACAAAGGTATAGAGGGTAATTCAGTGTGGATGAATTATCTTGAGTAGTTTAATCTAGTGGCTCAAATTTAGGGGGATTGTAACCCTTTGAGTGATGCCCAAACATCATAGATGTTTTCTGACGCAGTGAATGAGTAATGCCACATAAAAAATTGAAATTGGCAGATTTAGCCAAATTGGCGGGCGTATCAACATCGACAGCTTCTCGAGCTTTGAATGATAACCCATTGATAAAGAAAGAAACTCGAGAGCGAGTTCAAAAGTTAGCTAAAGAACATAACTTTAGCCTCAATGCTGCCGCGAGCCGTTTGCGTTTACAGAAAACCAAAGTAATAGCGGTGCTCATTAATCTTGACTCAGAAACAGAGCAGTCTATTGATGATCCATTTTTACTGAAAGTTGTCAGTGATATTAACCTTGCTGTGAATCGGCAAGGTTATGAGTTACTGCTATCCAACTCTTTTATGGCTGGAACTGATTGGTATGGATACTTTATCGATGGTCGCCGAGCTGATGGTGTGATTGTAGTGGGTCAAGGTAAGCAACAAGCGCTGATAGATAAAGCCGCAAAAGCTGGCATGCCTCTTGTAGTTTGGGGCGATCCAAAGACCGATGCCGATTACGTCGTGGTTGGAAGTGATAATTTCTTAGGTGGTGAACTCGCAGCAGAGCACCTGATTGCTAAAGGGTCTAAAAACCCCATGTTTTTGGGAGATCCTGCGCATGCTGAACTCTCAGAGCGCTATGATGGGTTTTGTGCTGGCGCTGAGCGAGCAGGCGTAACTGCGACACAGCTTTTAAAAATTGATATTACAAGCCAAGCTGCTTACGACGCGATCAATCACAAGTTACGTAATGATGGCCTCGATTTTGATGGTATTTTTGCGTGTAGTGATATGGTCGCACTCGGCGCAATGAAGGCGTTAAAAGAACGTTATGTCAGTATTCCGAACGATGTTCAAGTGGTTGGATTCGACGATATTGCAATGGCCGATATCAGCTTTCCTTCGTTGACTACAATAAGGCAAGATACTAGACAGGCGGGAGAATTGCTGGTGAAAAAGCTCTTGGCTCAACTCAGTGGTCAAAAAGTATCGTCTAGCCAACTAGAGATTGCCTTAATTGAGCGCCAATCGAGCTAATAGAGGAGGTAGCAGCAGCTACCAATTCTGAATGATGTCGCTATAGCCGTGTTAATGTCTGTTATTAAAATCTTAAATGCAAACGTTTGCAAAATTAACTTTGGAGCGCTAGACTGAATTACACTTACAGTATTTACGAGTCTTTCAATGCACAATATGCGAACCATTTTGGCCATGGGGGCCTGTTACTTTTTATTTGCCATATTGCTCAATAGTGTTGGTACAGTTATTTTGCAAGCGATCAATACATTTGGTGTATCTAAAGCGCAAGCGGCAAGTCTAGAGGGGTTTAAAGATATACCCATTGCTATAGTTTCTTTCTTGGTCGCCTCTTTCATTCCTAGAATAGGATACAAAATTGCCTTACTTGGTGGCCTTTCCTTAGTCACTATTATGTGCCTAGTCACTCCATTGGTCGGCAATTTTTGGGCCCTCAAAGCACTTTTTGCTGCGGTTGGTTGTGCGTTTGCAATTGTTAAAGTCTCAGTTTATGCCCTCATAGGACAAGTTACGGATTCAACGAAATCTCACTCTAGTTTATTGAACACCATTGAAGGGATATTTATGGTTGGGGTATTGAGTGGCTACTGGGTGTTTGCTGCATTTTTGAGTGAGGATATTTCGTCAAATAACTGGCTAAACGTCTATTATTTATTGGCTGGGTTCTCCGTAGTTACGCTGTTTTTAGTTTGGTTTGCGAAAATCGAAAAAAGCACGTCAACAACGCCGAGCTCAAATAGTGCCAGCGGCGATTTTATTGCTATGCTGCGCTTAACCTATCAACCATTAGTGCTGGTGTTTATTATCAGTGCTTTTTTATATGTTCTCATTGAACAAGGCGTTGGTACGTGGCTGCCGACGTTTAATAATCAGGTGCTCAATTTACCCGTCGATGTCAGTGTTCAGCTCAGCAGTATTTTTGCAGCGAGCTTGGCGCTTGGCAGATTGGCAGCAGGGCAAATTCTCAAAAAAGTCGACTGGTATATATTCTTAAATGTCTGCCTTTTCGGTATGGCTATTTTGGTTTTACTCACTCTCCCGATGACTAAAAATATACCCCAAAACGCGGTAACTAGCGTATTCAATGCACCATTGGCTGCCTATTTTATGCCATTGATTGGGTTACTTATGGCACCAATTTATCCAGTAATTAATTCGATTATGTTAAGTAGCTTGGAGAAGCACCGCCACGCGGCAATGACAGGACTTATTGTTGTCTTTTCTGCTTTAGGTGGAACAACAGGATCTTTGATCACAGGATTTGTATTTGAGTATATGAGTGGCCAACACGCATTTTATATGTCACTGGTCCCGATGGGGGTTATTGTAGTTACCTTATTTCTATTTAAAAAGCGTGCTCAACAAGTAGCGTGCTCGTCAGCAGTATAAGTTGAGGATTAATAATGAAGTTTGAGCACAGTCGCTTATTTAAGGATGTTCAGTTGTCAGGGATGTTCTCGGATAGCAAAGTTTTTTCTGATGCTATTCCAAAACAGTCGTGGCCAGTAGCATGCGCCGAGTATGACAAAACACAACCGGCCGACTTAGAAACCTTTGTTGCAACACATTTCGAATTTGCAGAAGCCCCTGAATTACAAGCGCTGAATGATGTCAGAACTGTTCCTGATTACATAGAACGACTTTGGGATCGGCTGGCAAGGCAAGGAAGTGAGCAAAACACCAGCTCTTTATTAGCATTGCCTAAGCCATACATTGTCCCAGGCGGTAGATTTAATGAGATTTATTATTGGGATAGTTATTTTACGGCGCTAGGTTTGATGGACTCAGGTCGTGGAAAGCTCGTGGAAGACATGTTAGAGAACTTTTGTAGTCTAATTGAGTCGCTAGGACATGTGCCTAATGGAAATCGAAGCTATTATGCAACGCGTTCCCAACCCCCAGTTACTGCAATGATGGTCGACTTGCTTTGGGAAACAAAAAAAGATGATGAAAATTGGCTTACAAGCGTTACATCATCATTGCAAAGAGAGTACGACTTTTGGATGAAAGGCAGCGACAAGCTTAGCTCTGATCTTTTACACTTTGACCGTGTGGTAATGATGCCCTGTGGCGGTATATTAAATCGATATTGGGATAACGACCCGTCGCCTAGACCTGAGTCTTATAAAGAAGATATTGAAGATGCAGAACATTTCACTAACGATGAGAAAGCGCATTTTTACAGAAACATTCGTGCAGCATGCGAATCTGGCTGGGATTTTAGTAGCCGCTGGCTGCAAGAACCGGATAATTTAAAAACCATTATAACAACGCATATAGCGCCAGTTGATTTAAATGCGCTACTTTATTTTTTGGAAACCCAGTTGTCTCGCTGCTACCAAGCTACCAGTAACAGCAAAGAGTCACATAGAATGGAAAGGGCCGCAAAACGACGCGCAGCTTTGATCAATCAATATATGTGGGACGAACAAGCCAATTGGTATGTCGATTTTGACATTGAACTCAACTGCAAACGCAATATTGTAACTATGGCAGGGGCAACGGCGTTGTTTTTCAACTTAGTGGAAGATTGTGCTCGTGCACATCAGGTGTCACAAAAAATGATGTCCGATTTTTGTAAAGCGGGTGGGCTTGTAACCACACTGGCAGCAACCCCCCAGCAATGGGATAGTCCTAACGGCTGGGCCCCTTTACAGTGGTTTGGTGTTAAAGGTTTATTGAACTATGGCTTTACGCAAGAAGCTAAAGAGGTCGCAAGTAAATGGTTAAAAACACTTGAATCTAGCTTTGAGGTCAACCAGTGCCTTTTGGAGAAATACAATGTCATTGAGCCAAATAAAAAGGCCGAGGGTGGTGAGTATATTGTGCAGCAAGGGTTTGGTTGGACAAATGGTGTGGCAAGTCGCTTTTATACTTTGTTTGGCAAAAGTGAGTAAACCGGGGTAGTAAAAATGAAAAAAGTGCCTTAAAAAAGGCACTTTGGCTCACAATCAAGAGACATACACGTGATACCCGGGAGTATTAATGTGCGTGTTCGCCTCCTTTTTCAATACCTAACCAAACTAGTCTGTCTGGTGTGAAATCTAGTTCAATTTCAACCTTTACTTCAGCGGTTTCAAGGTCATAACCCAATACGTGTTTTGCGTCCGAGTCTGTAACGTAGACGATGTTTTCTGCACCAGAGAAGGCGAGCCTAAAAGTAACATTTTCAGGCAAAGCAGTTAGTTCATGGTCATGAACTTTCACAGTGTGTGCGACTTCCCAGTGATGCTCATCACCTTCGGCATGTTGTTCAAAGATGGTTAGAACACCAGCTGAGTCTAATACAGCAGCGTGAGAGCCATCATAGTTAAAGTCACCACCTGCAATGCTATGGTCTTTTGTTATGGTCCACTCAATTTTTTCAATTTCGTCGTGCTCAGCGTCCACTACAACCAGTTCAGTGCCGGCAATACCGATGAATTGGTGGCTATTTTCGTGACCTCTTAACACGCCGATACGTTGCTTTTCAGCAAAGCTTTCTGGATTTGCGATTTTCTTCGCTGTGAATTCACCGTTTTCTTCTGTGATGATCACAACACCATCACCACAAGCAAAAGAAATGTGCTCATGGTTTTGAGCGCTTCCGTGAAGGGCTGGACAGCTCTGTTCAAATACTTTGTCTTGGTCAAAGTGGTCACCATGTTTATGGAACAACCCGATTTGAGTAGGTAATGTAGAAGCCGTTTCAGGGTCGCGAATGGTACTTAAAGTGTATTCACCACGAGATTGTGCTGCACCGTGCATGTTGGTGTCATAGTGGATCTCTGCTAGTTTGTCTTTTTCGCCACCAAGGTAAGCTTCAGAGAAAACGGCCACTTGAGCATTGATTGCATCTTCACCGTTGCCATCAAAGAAGATCGCTGTGTTATGCTCGCCATTTGTAACGTGCGCTGGTTTTACATGGTCAAAAGAAACGTCACTTAATTTTGGCGCCTCTTGATAAGGGTGCATATGATCGCCATGATCTTCTTGCCAAATGCCACCATCAACAAACTCTACTCGCCCGTTGTCAGATTGAACAAGTACGGCATAACGGCTGTGCTCAGTTGCATATACTCTACTCGCATAGTTACTTGAAGCCAGCTCTGCGGCAACTTCTTTATGTTCAATGTCTAATAGGTGGATTGAGTTAGACTCAGGAGAAGTCACCAATAGACGACCAGCTTCACTCACCGAACCATGGTCATGATCATGCTCGTCATGTCCATCTTCCTTTTTAACAGGCTCAACGACTGGTGCATGTTCAACAATGGTAGTTTTAGTATCACCACAAGCCGTTAGTAATGCTGTTGCAACTGCAACGGAGAGTAATTTGTATGCGTGTTTCATATTTCTTTCAATTATTAGAGTAATAAATATGCAGGTGTAATTCCGAAGATACCTTGCATTTGAGATGTTATAAAATAACAATTTGAAAATATGTTATACTATAACGTGTCCGTGGTGCAAGCAGCAATTTAAACAATTATGCAATTTTGTACCCCAAGGGGGTCATGACGTTGTTCACATGGGATTGGACAGAAAAACCTCAGTTGAGCCAATTTTTAACAGTTGACTGTTAGTGGCTTGGGTCGGTGAGCAATGGTGCTCTTAGTATGCTGAAGGAAAGCCGGAAATGACTAACGTTTTACTCGGATAAAAATATAACTCTAATTGCAATAGCTGCGAAGACGATGAGGAGTAGAATCACTTCGACCCTGTGTACAAGAGATTTTGTTTTTTTGTGTTTTTTTTGGTCCTTAAAAGGCATTTTAAACTCCTCATTTGGATGGCGCTTTTCATAAGCTGCATTGGCTTTTTTTGCAAATGCAGAACGTTTTTCCGGACTTAAGTTTTGATTCATCGAATCATGATAATCGACGACTTTTCCTTTCGCTGCTCTTGCTTTAGGTGCGCTACACATTACAACCTCTAACTACAAGTCACTAAAAAGAACGAATAACTCCGCTTAACCGACGCAAATTCCATACTTTTGCTAAGTGTTTTGCGCCCGCTACTATGCGAATATTATAGTACTTTAAGGTTGAGTTGTCGTTTAATTTTCTAAATAAATAAGATTATTATCCGATAAAGTAAGGGTGTAGAATAAAAAACAAACAAAACGTGAATTGTCGAGGTTAATGCAAAAAGGAGTGCGGTATTCGGAGAGCATCAAATGTGTAGATACGTGATTAAATTATTGACGAGCTGCTTGTTCGCGTTGACTATAACCAGTTGCGGGGAAGTGGCTAAAAACCCACAGACTGCGTTTTATCGGCTGAGTAAAACACCCATTGAGTTTGGCGTATTTTCCTCTGACGCAACGCTGGCAACATTCGTATCGCAGGGAGTGCTAACCGTAAGCAAAGCTGATGGCACCGGTATTCTTCACCAATTTGAAATCGGTGGCAGTAAGGTTACGGGCCTTGCAATTTCACAAGACAGTACGCTACTTGCGGTTAGTTTTGAAAAGTTCATTGTGGTGTGGAATTTAATTAACGGCGCAGAGTTAGGCAAGTTTAACGTGGTTGGCAGTTCTGAATTCGCGAAGATTTCACACATTGCGCTTTATGCAAAACCTCTTAAGTTATTGGTTGGCATGACTGATGGTACGTTGAACCTACTGGATTTTGAAAATAGTTTGACTAAGCAAGTTAAGTATCATGACGCAAGAATAAGTTTTCTTGCACTTGGTTCACATCGACAGCTCATTATAAGTGCCGGTCACGATGGGTTGGTTAGTTTGCATGATGCCAATACATTGGCATCGACCTATCAGTATCGCATGTCAAAAAGGGTAACTAGCCTAGCGCATAATTTTCAGCACAATGTGTTGTTTATATCTGATGCATTAAATGATCAGATTTTGATAAATCCGTTTGCCGCTGAGCTAGCAGTAACAAAGTTAAAATATAAAGAGCGCTTCAGATGGTTTCGGGCCGCAGCAATCAGTCCTGACGGTCAGTATCTAGCGACGGGCTCTAGTAAATTTTGGTGGACATTGTGGCATGCCAGCAATGGGCAAGAAATTGGCGCTTTTGCCATGAAAGCGGCAAGTACAACGGCGTTAATATTGGATATGCATATAAACAAGCAAAATATGTTGACTACTTTGAATAGCGACGGAATTGTTGAACATTGGGATATCAACGCCTTATTAAAAATGAACCGCTAATGGCGCAAACTTTGCTTATTTTGCGTACTTACGGTGCAGTAGGTGGGGCTGCATCAATAACAGGTAATAATGCGCTGTACAAAACGTTAAAAGACTATACTATGTGCATCGCTTATTTATTGCCCTTTAATTTAGAGATCTTGAATCATGTTGTACAGACTATTTCCAATTATTATCGTGCTGATTTTAGCTGGCTGTGAAGACGATATCTCGTTGAGCAATGGCACGGTTAATCAATTGGGCGACAAGGGCATTCTGATAGGTCATTTTTCACAAGATGGCACTAAGCTGGTCACTGTAGATAGTTCAAATTCTCTCTCTGTATGGAATAGTGATACACGGGCACCAGAATTTACTGTGCCTCAAGATAAAATGCCAGATATGGTTAGAGAGGTTGTACTGTCTAAAGACAACAATATGTTAATAGTTGTCGGTGATAATCAACTCAGGTTTTGGTCATTAACAAGCAAAAAACTGGTAACTAAAGTCAATTTTACTGGAGTCAGTGGATACGGATATATTTCTTCCGTGGCGTTATCTCCGGCGATGGACAAGATTGTTGTCGCTATGTCGGACGGTACAGTGAATATGGCGCATTTGCATACTCAAGTGAACAACCAGTTTGCGCCGCATAGCAGACCTGTTATGCACGTTGAGTGGGATGACAAGGGGGAGCTTTTTCTAACTGCGGCGCAAGATGGGAAGCTGGCGTTATGGCGATTTGGCTCGCCAGAGCCTGTATTCACAAAAGAGTTTAATCATAGAGTGACAAGTTTGGCGGTCAGAAACGATTTTTCAGAGTTTTTTGTATCTGATGCGCTTGATAACCAGGTTATCGCTTCACTTATAGATGGTGCAGATAAAAGTGAGCTTAAATATATGGCGCGTTTCAAAGTGTTTAGAAAAGCGCTGTTTATTGAGCAAAGTAGATTGTTGGCTACGTCTTCATCTAAATCTCAGTTGACTATATGGGATACCAAAAGTGGCAATGAGCTAGGTACTTGGCAAATTAATACGGTGAATTCAGGTGCAACCATAGTTGATATGTATGCGCCAAGCAAAGAAAAGCTAGTAACGCTAAGTAGTGATGGGCTACTAGAAGAGTGGGCATTAAATATGTTGGCCAATCGACGGTAACGCAGTGGTGTACCTAGCCAGCAGATTAATAAGGTTATAGGTAATGTACAATGAACAGATGGATTTTGTTTTTACTCCTTTTTGTGGGCACAAGCTCGGCTGAATCAGTGCAGCTCGACGTGTATCAATGTGATAGGTACGCGGCCGAATTGGTCTTTTTGCAGCAAAACACTGAGATGAAGCGATCGGATCAAGCTCGTATAACACGCTTGATTGAACGAATAGAGCACTATTGCGAATCTCCAACGGTGGCAAGAAAGCCCCCAGTTGAAGCACGTGAACGGCAAAGTGTTTTTGGCCATGCGCACTATAGTGACCCTGAAATTTACGCTCAGTGGCAAGCTTTTTTCCAAAAACCTGCAATCTGCCACCATGGAGAGCAAAACTTTCAAAGCGCAGTAAAGTGTGCAGAAATGGTTGCAAAACAAAGACAAGCATTCGAAAGCCGCCTTGATGAACAAAAAGAAGCCAAGGAACGCAATAGGCGTTCTGAGCTAGAGCGTATAAGCATTGAGACATCTAAAGAAACAACGACTGCTTCTAGTGTCTCGCCTGAGCGAGATGATACGTCTTTTCAATTCAATACCGACATTGCCCTAAATAAAAGCGATGGCCACTTTTCTCGATTTGGTTTTTGGTTGGGCATTGTACTGTGTGGCTATCTCTTCATAGAACTTGTCAAGCGTATGAGTCGCAGTAACAGTACAGTAAACGATAATAAAAGAAGTTTTAAAGCAGCATATCATGCATTGACCAGCAAATTGGACAACAAAAAGTATATTGTTGTGCATCGCAGTATGAGCCCGCTGCTTGAAGAGCTTGATATTGATGGCGTTGCATTGTCTCCTTTTGGGTTATTCGTTTTTGTCTCGTGTCCTTATACTGGAGAGATTGAAGCAAACTTGGATAGTGAAATGTGGCATGTAACACGCGAAGGCGGCGCTCAGTATTTTTTAAACCCATTAAATGCCGTGAAAATACGAGCGAGTAAGCTTGCCGAGTGTGTTGGAGCGAAAAGTGGCGTCAAATACCTTGTCACATTTAATAACGGATGCCAATTTTATCCAGGCAAGCCCGTCAACTGCTTTGAAATTGAACAAGTAGCGTTTGAAGTCATGCGGTACACACAGTTTATTTTTAGCTATGAGCAGTTACGCTACTTCGAGCAGCGATTGTACTCGCAAAGTCATGCACTAGAGGCATCTCATCAAATTGCGAGTTAAGAGTTCCTAAGGCGTGGGCAAAAGATTCTATTTATTTGCTAAATATTGTTATTTTTGATGCGTCTGAAATGAAATAAGGTTACAATCACCGTCCTTTATCACAAGGCACCCTCTAATTTATAGTTACAAAGGTTTCTCAAGTTTCGAATGACCGATCTTACAACTCATGAGGCTTCTCGGAAGCGCTTACTCATTGCGCTTGCATTAACGTGCACGTTTATGGTTATACAGGTTATTGGCGCTTACTTTGCCAATTCTTTAGCTGTACTAGCCGACGCAGGGCATTTATTTGTTCACAATAGCTCTTTGCTCATCGCTCTAATCGCTTCAACTATTGCAGTCAAATTAGCGAATAGCTTTAATGAAGGTTATAAGAAAGCCGAATATACAGGTGGATTGATCAATGGTGTTTTATACGTTTCTATCGCAATTGTTATTTTACTAGAAGCCACCGAGCGGATTGAACTGCACTCTCAGGGGCATACTCATGAAGTGAATACATTTGTGATGTCAACCATTGCTGGAGTTGGCTTTTTGTTTCACGGCGTTGCGGCCTGGGTGTTGTATAAAGGACGAAAAGATAGCATTAATGTTTATGCGGTATTTCTGCATTCGTTTTTTGATCTTCTATCAACGATTTCAACGTTCATTGCAGGTGTCCTGATCCACTTAACGGGCTGGAATATCATTGATGTACTGTCAAGTATGCTGATTTCAAGCTTTGTTTTGTTTACCGGTTTTAAGGTCATTAAAACGTGTTTATCAGGCTTACTTGATAAAGGGCTTTCTTTGCCTGATGTGGAAGGCGTTGAGCAAGCAATAATCGCAACAGAGCATGTTGAAAGTGTTCACAATGTCACTGTGTCAAATTCGGATAATATCTTGATTGTTGGCGCGCACATTGTGCTAAAGCACCATTGTACAATTGAAATGCATGATGATGCCTGTCGTTTCCAAGTCGAAGCGCGACTAAAACAGCTTTTTTCCGTCGAAAAGTGTGTTCTACAAATAGAAAGTCACGATTGTCCCCACCATTAAACTTGGCAAATTACCAGCTTTCCTTTATTTTTTAATAGAATATAAAGAGGAGCTGGTGTTGCTAAATCAATTCGTTAAATTACCCAAAGTAATTATTGCACTTTTTTTAGGCGTGGTTGGCGGGATAGCGAACTTACTCCCTATTTGGTTCTTGGACAGTTCTGAATTCTTGTTTGGGCAGCTGTTTGTGATTTTATGTCTGCTCGCGTTAGGCTGGCGATATGCGATTATCGCGGTTGGTGTTGGTGCGCTGTTTTTACTTTACCGCTGGGGTCATTGTTGGGCTTCACTGGTATTTTTGTTTGAGATCCTCTGGCTGCAATTGTTCTGTATTCGGGCCAACAAACCTCTATTCATAAGAGGGCTCGGGTTTTGGGTGTTGTTCGGCGTTCCCATTTTGTTTATCGTTGGAAAATTTGTACTTGGCTTAACTTTGCTGGTTATCTTTACTGCATTAGCTAAGTATATGATTAATGCAGCGGTATACTTAGCAATTGTTGATTTGATTTCTCTGTTTTTGTTCAAGCGGGTGTGGCAAGCAAAGTCACTTTATCAAATACTGAATTACATGATTAGCCAGTTGATTATTCTGGTTGTATTGATCACAACTATTGTATTAACAAATAGTCATTACAAGCGCATTGAATACGAGGTAACGGCACAATTACAAGATGCATCAAATAGCGCTCTCAAGCAAATAGATGACTTTCTGCAAAGCTATCGAAGGGCTATTATGGTCGCAGCCCAAGACATTCAATCAGGTGTGAAAAAGCAACAGGTAATTAAACGCCTTGTCGAAACTTACCCAAACTTCCGCACGTCAATAGTGGCAGATCAGGGGGCGTTGGTTACGCATTATTACCCAAAAGCTCTCAAAGTGAGTTTAATTGGTGAAGTTCCCTCCGTGGCTGATCGCGAATACTTCATTCAAGCGCCATATTATCCTAACGGTTACGTGTCGGGTATTTTTCAAGGAAGAGGGTTTGGAAATGACCCTGTTGTGGCTATTTCGGCCCCTCTATACGATGACGGTGAGTTTAAAGGCATTGTGGAGAGCTCCCTATTTTTCGAATCGTTTGAGCAATTTATTCCAAAAGTATTGGCTCAAAAAGGGCATTTGTTGATTTTAGATCATGAGAACAACATTGTTTATAGCTCTCTCAAGTCCGATTTTAATATTTTGGATAATGTTGCCGATCTGCAGTTGAAAGAGCTCACAGAGTCAACCGATCAAATTTATATTAGTAATAACCGTGATGTTTATTACAAACAGAGTGTACAGTCAGATATATTTCAGTGGCGTGTTATCAGTTTAATTGAACGTAAACATGTCAATTTGGCCGTAGCCTCCGCTTGGATCCAGTCTTTTATATTGGCACTGTTTATCATTGCAATTAGTAGCTTCTTGGTTAATAGAATGACAAGAGTGTTCACTAAGCCAATTGTCGACCTGAGTCATAGCATTAACTCTTTTGATCCGAGCAAAAAAATGTCAGAAGTGAACAACACCACGGAAGGCAGTTGTTTGGAAGTGATCATTCTACAACAGCAGTTTTCTCAATTGGCATTCAAATTATCAATGAGTTTCACCAAGCTAAATACTGCAAATGATGAAAATGAACAACTCAATCGAAAACTACAAGACTTCAATAAAACCTTAGAGTTAGAAGTTCGGCAAAAAACGGAAGAGCTGATAGGTGCACTTGAAAGTGCCAACAGAGCAAGCTCCGCTAAAAGTCAGTTTTTGGCAAATATGAGTCATGAAATTCGAACACCGTTGAACGGTATCATAGGGATGTCTGAAGCGCTTATTCAGGCTGAACCAGACATTAAAACCAAGGAGCAACTAGATATTATTTATCAATCAGCCCATAAACTGTTGCTGATTTTGAATGATATTTTGGATTACTCTAAAATCGAAGCTGGCGCCTTGCAACTTTCAGTTCAAGACACGGATGTTAAGAAATTCGTGATATCACTGTCGAGGGCGTTTGAAAAGTCGATCCAAAAGCCAGCGGTGAATTTTACATTTAATCTTGCAGACGATGTCCCTGAAGTGCTGGAGTTAGATGATCTAAGGGTAGGACAAGTTATAAATAACTTGTTGAGCAATGCAGGAAAGTTCACAGAACGGGGAGAAATACAATTTGATATCTATTATCAAAATGAGCAACTAAAGTTCGTAATAAAAGATACCGGAGTGGGTATATCAGAGCTCGCGCAAAAGGACTTATTTGATGAATTTACTCAAGCCGATTTATCAACAACACGAAAATTCGGCGGTACAGGTTTAGGTCTCACAATTTGTAAGAGGTTGGTATCTTTGATGGAAGGGGAGCTTACATTCACGTCTCAAGAGCATGTTGGCAGCGAGTTCGTGGTTAAAATCCCTGCGAAGGTTGGCGGTCGAGTTGTGGTGCCCCAAGCGCGTGTTGGTATTCCAAACTTGCAGCACTGTAAGCTACTTCTGGTAGAAGATAACCCAATAAATCAAATTGTAGCAATGCAGATATTAGCTAAAACAGGTGGAGAAATAAGTAAAGCTAATGATGGATTACAGGCGCTAGATGCGCTGAAGACACAGCAATATGATATCGTTCTAATGGATTGTCAGATGCCTAATATGGATGGGTTTGAATGCACTAGGTCGATTAGGCGCCACCCGGAAGAATATGGGCGACCATATATAATGGCGATCACCGCCAATGCCTTTAGTGAAGATCGTGCTAAATGTCTCCAAGCAGGAATGGACGACTTTATTGCAAAACCCATAGAGTCCGCAGAGTTGTTTGAACGTTTAACACGATGGCATGAGTTGCACTTTGCGCAACAGAATGGAAAAACAAAGTAGGTAAAGTCATTTATAAGGTGAATGGGAGCGAGTACCTAAAAAATAAAATTCTTTATCTATCAATGTTATTAGTAACTATTCGCATTTTTATGTGTAAGTTAGTTGATAACTATTTTTGTTTAGATTAAACTACTCTCAGTTGATGTAATTGAGATTGGTTTTCATTCATGTATATTTGTATCTGCCATGGAATAACAGATAAAAAAATAGCGCAGACGATAGATGACGGTGCAAGATCTATGAGAGATCTAAGTAAAGAGCTGGGTGTAGGCACTCAATGCGGTAAATGCTGTAACTGCACCAAAAAAATATTAAACGAAAAGCTAATCGACATCGTTGATGTGACTGAACAAGTTGCATAGCTAATCAAGGTTTGTAAAAAAGGGCGTCTTATAAACGCCCTTTTTTAATGGATGAAATCACATCTGTGATTGAAGATAGTTTTCTTGACCCATGGTTTTGAGCAACTGCTGCTGAGTTTCTAGCCAGTCAATTTGTTCTTCTTGCTCGTTTTGGATGTTATCAAGCGCCTCACGGCTAATGTAATCTTGTTTTTGCTCGCATAAAGCAATTGCGTTTTGTAGATCTTGCAATGATGTTTGCTCGAATGTCATATTTGCGGCAATCATTTCAGCTACGTTTTCACCTATGTTTAAACGACCTAGATCTTGTAAATTTGGCAGCCCTTCTAAAAATAAAATGCGCTCGATAAGCCTGTCCGCGTTCTTCATTTTTTGAATAGACACTTTGTAATCTGCTTTATCTAGTTTCATAAAACCAAAATCCTTGAACATGCGAGCATGCAAAAAATACTGGTTTATCCCAACGAGCTCGTTAGCAAGTACCTTATTCAAGGCTACGATAACTTCTCTATTACCTTTCATATGCTTCTAATCCTATGCTAGTTGCGATTGTAGATAGTTTTGAATACCAATCTTTTCAATAAGACCAATTTGTTGCTCTAACCAATAAACGTGATCTTCTTCTGTATCGAACAATAACTTTTCTAATACTGCACGAGATTGGTAGTCCTGCTCTTCTTCACAGGCTTTGATTGCGTCTTTTACGCATGCAACAACTTCAAGCTCTAATGTCAGGTCATTTTCCATCATTGATTTCACATCTTGACCGATCAGCAGGTCACGACGTTTGGTCATA
The DNA here is from genome assembly GCF_018100925.1 of Pseudoalteromonas luteoviolacea. GTDB lineage: Bacteria > Pseudomonadota > Gammaproteobacteria > Enterobacterales > Alteromonadaceae > Pseudoalteromonas > Pseudoalteromonas obscura. Next base: position 368,306 of record NZ_JAGJEH010000001.1, read on the forward strand.
TTCGGCACGCCTTCTAGGAATAAAATGCGTTTAATAAGCCAATCTGCATGGGTCGTTTCTTCTTCCATTTCATGGTTGAGACGCTCATATAGCTTTGTTAAACCCATGTCTTCATACATGCGAGAGTGGATGAAATACTGATCGATTGCAGCAAGTTCATTTGCCAGCAGCGCATTAAATGCATCAATGATTTTTTGTTTACCTTTCATAGGAGGTTCCTCAAACTCTGACTTTAGAAGGTATTCTATCTTTAGGAAAAAGATTGTCAATAAAAATCCTTTAAAATCAGTGGTTTAACAATTGATTCTTATTCTCATTATCGTTGTCTTTTATGCTTTTAGCACTGCTTGAATTTTGTTCTCTATGTTCTACTGAGCAATTCAAGATTGGGATTTCATATGTAATCCATAGTAATAATTACAATAATGCAAATAAAAACAATTTGCATTAAGGTGTTTGTTTTGTTTATAGTTGTCAGGTGTAAAGCAATCTAAGGGGAGCGTAATGGCCCTAGTAGAACAACCGGAAACTTCAGTGGATACTCCTTTAGAGTACGCCCTAGCACCATGGCAATACGCAATAAAAACAGGTAATCATGCATTTCAGAGTGGTAAGTTTGATTCAGCCCGTGACAAGTATCAAAGTGCATTAAATTTAGCAGGTCATTTATTAGAGCAATTTGTAAAAAGCAAACCTTGCGATGAACAGCTAACAGCAATTGAACATTGCTGTCCTGCTTTGGTGGTTGCTGCGCACAATTTGGCTGATTGTTTTCTTGCTTTGTCTAACCCTGAGCGTGCTTGTAGGCAGTTAATAGAAGTGCATTTGGTTATTCTTAACTTGGTCGAAAACGCATCTATTGAAATTGTGGAGATTGCTTGTCACCACTTACACAAAACGAGGCAGGAGTTGATTAATTTTGCTTCATGCCACCCCCATCTTCCTGAGCTGATAGAGAAAGTCAACGCCGCGATGGAGGGGGGATTTACCCGTCCACATATCGTCCATTAAAGTAAATGAGGAAAGACCATGGCTTTTACATTGCCACAACTACCGTACGCTTATGATGCTCTAGAGCCACATATTGATACTAGAACAATGGAGATCCACCATACTCTTCACCACCAAACATATGTTAGTAAGGCAAATGCTGCGCTAGAGGGAACTGAGTTTGCAGATCGCGGTGTCGAAGAGCTACTTGCAAATATTGAGTCACTACCAGATAGTCTTAAAGGCGCGGTTAGAGATCACGTAGGTGGCCACCACAATCACAGTCTGTTTTGGACTATCATGTCGTCTGACGGTGGTAATCTACATGACGGTGAGCTTGCAAAAGCAATTACTAATACTTTTGGCAGCTTTGACGCTTTTAAAGAGCAGTTTACCGCAGCGGCAGTTAGTCGTTTCGGAAGTGGCTGGGCTTGGCTAGTGGTTGATGCTGAAGGCGAGTTGAAAGTAACAAGCTCGTTAAATCAAGACAGCCCTTTGATGAATAACCAAACACCAATTCTAGGATTAGATGTTTGGGAGCACGCGTATTATCTTAAATATCAAAACCGTCGTCCTGAATATATTGCTGCATTTTATAACGTAATCAACTGGACTGAGGTTGAACGACGTTATCTAGAAGCAAAATAACCTGAATCTAGGTTTAAGTACCTTATATACTTATGAGGTACTTTAGGTACCAAAAGCACGAAAATCGTCTCTCTTTCAGTAATACCCCGTAAAAACTCGTTTCCAAGGACATTCGTTCAGCTGTAAGCTATAGTATATTTATAGCCAAGCATTTAACATCAATGCGCACTCTTAATCTTGTTGTGAACTATATGCGTCTATTAGCATTTTTACTTATAATATTGTGGTCATCCATGGCCTGTGCCACCACTTATATGACTTTGTGCTATGAAGACAAAAATATTCCGCCATTTTTTCTCGGAAATGGCTTCGAAGTACCTGATAAGCGCCCTGGTGCGACAATCGAAATTTTACGTAAGCTACAAAGCAATGTACGTACGGTACGGTTTAAATTTGTTCGCAAGCCTTGGCAGAGGTGTTTAAACGATATTCAAAAAAACAAGGTTGACGCAGTCATTGCTTCATACCGTTCTGAAAGAGATAAGTTTTTAAACTTTCCAAGAAATGCTCAAGGGAGTGTCGATGAAAGTTTAGCAATTAGTATGCTAGGGACATGCTTAGTTGGGCAGCAAGGGTTAGGGCAAGACGTTGCAAATAACAACTACCCATTAAGCTTGGCCATCCCAAGGGGATACTCTGTTTTACATGTGCTTCAACAAGACTTATACCGTGTCATTCAAACTGATTCGCAAGATGATGCTTACCAGCTCGTGTTGAAGGGGTTAGTTGATGGCTCACTTGGTTTGTGCCAAGTGTACGATGAGCAAGTTGCGGGGTTTCCATATAGTGAAACGCTCGACCCTATTTTCCCCCCGATAGATATAAGCTATGGTTATTTGGCCTTATCAGAGGCTTTTTTGCAGCAAAATCCTGAAGTAGCACAAACTTTGTGGCGAGGGTTGGGTGCTATGCCATTGCATGAATATTACTTAGATTACATCAAAAACCCTGTTGAACATAAAATTCCCAGATATTGAATATGGTCAGTATGCAGAAGTTTCTGTAGACTAGCGTGCACTCTAGAATATCCTATCGTTATTATGGCACAACTTTATTTTTACTATTCGGCGATGAACGCTGGTAAATCCACGACCTTACTTCAGTCCGCGTTTAATTATCGAGAACGAGGTATGACCCCATTTATTTTAACCGCTGCTATAGATAACCGCTCAGGTGTTGGCAAAGTTGCGTCACGAATAGGTCTCGAGGCCGATGCGAGTACGTTTGAACCTACAACCAATGTGTTTCAATTGGTTCAGGATGAACATAATCGACACAAGTTAGATTGTATTTTAGTGGATGAAAGTCAATTTTTATCAAAGGATCAAGTTTCTCAATTAACGGATGTTGTCGATTCACTCGGTATTCCCGTTTTGTGTTATGGCCTTAGAACAGACTTTAGAGGCGAGTTGTTTGAGGGGGCGCAATACCTACTGGCATGGGCCGACAAACTGATTGAATTGAAAACAGTTTGCCATTGTGGTCGTAAAGCCAACCATGTCTTGAGATTGGATGAGCAGGGTAATGCCATCGCCGATGGCGATCAAGTGGAAATTGGTGGTAATGACCGCTACGTTTCAGTATGCAGAAAACACTATAAAACAGAACTTAATAGGTTGTAATTTTAACATTTTTTGCCATGCTTAAGGCTATCATTAGACAAATTTGGTAGCCATGCCTAACTCACCTTTTTCTTTTCTTGCAAGTGAATCTTCACAAAATGTGGAGAGGACGAAGTTGTCTCCATGGAAGGTTTTAATTGTTGATGATGAGCCTGAGATTCACAATGTCACCAAAATGGCGTTATCTAGGTTTGCCTATGAAGATAGGGAGTTGTCATTCATTCATGCCTACTCGAAATCAGAAGCTATTAAATACATGCTTGATGAGCAAGATATTTGTGTTGTGTTACTCGATGTTATTATGGAAACAGATAATGCTGGGTTGGAGTGCGTTCATCAAATACGACAAGAACTCAAAAACCATGATGTGAGGATTATTTTAAGAACAGGGCAACCGAGTACGATCCCAGAACATGAAGTCATGTTGAAGTACGATATCAATGACTATAAAAACAAAGTTGATCTAACGAAATCGAAGTTATACATCACCATGACAAGTGCGTTAAGGGCATATTGTGATATTAAAAAGCAGTCTAAGCTGGCCTCAGAGTTGAAGGACCTCAATGATAATCTTGAAGCCAAAGTTGCAGTAAGGACCGCCGAGTTAACACAGCTGAATCAATCTCTTATTGCTGCAAATGAAAAAATCTTAGAGCAGCAAAATTCACTACTTCAATCGGAGAAAATGGCATCTGTTGGTTATTTGGCGTCGGGTATGGCGCATGAAATTAATAACCCGCTGGGTGCAATGAAATGTAACTTTACGGTCCTAAAGGATTATATTAAAGGTCTCAGCCACCATATTAGTGTGCTAAACAATGAGTCACTTAACGGTGATTTAATAGATATATTTGAGCTGCTTGAAGACAATGAAATTGACTTAAATAGAATTGAGCAAATAGTAGCTGCATTGTCCGTATTTAATGGAGTATCAGATGAACGGGCGCAGTTGCATAATTTAACAGAAATATTCACATGTTTTGTCAGTAATCTTAGTACACAAATCGTTTTTGATAATGAGCCTAATAGTGACATCACGCTGCTTTGCTGTAGAGAGCAGCTTTTAAAAGTCTTTGATATTTTACATACCAATGCAATTGAATCTGGCGCTCTGCCACGTGATATTTCAGTAAAAGTACGCTTGGGTAGGGGAAACGTGTCTATCTCTTTTAAAGATCAAGGGGTTGGTATAGAGCCTACAAAATTGAGCCACATTTTCGATCCCTTTTATTCAAGTAAGCCCGTGGGGCAGAACGTTGGCTTAGGACTTACCATTGCCTTGATGCTAATTAAAAATCATCATGGAGAGTTAATCGCGACGTCTGAGTTGGGTAAAGGGAGTTGTTTTGAAATCCGTATTCCAGTAAAAACAAGCTGAAAAGCTCTTAATAAATCATTGATTCGAAGCTAACTCTCTGCATTACTGGGCGTTTTTCAATTGGCCTCGAGCCATTTTTATTTCATTGCGGAAGATCATATTCTATATTCAATTAGGCAAGCTAAAATGGTTAACTCTGTTGAGCACAGGAAGTCATAATGTCACAAAACAGCAGCACCGACTTAGAAAGCGAAAATAAGAAATTAAAATTAGCGCTTGAAAAGGTCACATCTGAAAGAGACAAATACAAAAACCTCTTTGATGCATCGGGGGATGCATTATCCATTATCGATCTAAAGTCCGGAAAGTTTATCGAATGCAATGCGGCAGCAGTTGAAATGCACGGTGTTCAGAATAAGGACAAGTTCTTACAGCTTGGTCCTGCAGATATTTCGCCTAAGTATCAACCTTGTGGCCAGCTATCAGAATCCTTGGCTAAAGGGTTTATTACAAAAGCGCGTGATGAAGGAGCGCAGCTATTTCAATGGACACATAATCGCCTCGATGGGTCGACTTTTCCTTGTTTAGTGTCACTTACGGCGATTCAATCGCATGGCGAGGATTTGATCTTGGCAATAGGCCGAGATATCACCGAAATTGTCAGAACTCAGAAGCAGCTAGATGAAGCCCACTCAGATTTGAAACGCTATAAAAAAGCATATCAAAGGGAAAAAGAAAAGTTTGAGCATTTTGTTAATCTAGCGCCGGTGGGAATAGCTATTAATTATATGAAGGACGGCAGCTTTCAATACGTTAATCATGAGTTTAGCAATATGACAGGGTATTCAGTAGAAGAGCTGAATAATATGGATTATTGGCAGCTAACTCCGCGTAAATATGAAGAGCAAGAGTACAAGCAGCTGGATGACTTAAAACAACAAGGCCGATATGGTCCTTACGCTAAAGAGTACATACATAAAGCGGGGAGTACTTTTCCCGTTTTACTGTCAGGAATAAAAATCACAGACAGTGACGGCGAGGACTTTATATGGTCCGTGGTACAAGACACGACACAACAAAAAGCGATTGAAGCACAAATACAAAAAGCAAAAGAAGCTGCGGATTCTTTTGCGATTCGCATGCAATTAGCGAATGACTCTGCGGAGATAGGTGTATGGGAATGGGATCTTGTTTCAAATGAGTTAATTTGGGATGACTGGATGTTTAAGCTATATGGCGTAACTAAAGGTCAATTCTCTGGTGTCTATGAAGCATGGGTTAATAGCGTTCACCCTGATGACATTGGTTTCGCGAGTGCGAAGTTGGAAGCAGCTGTAAAAGGAGAGGGCGTGTACGAACCTGAATTTAGAGTTGTGCACCCTAATGGCGTGGTTCGGACAATGAAAGCAAGTGCCGAAGTTATAAAAGATGAAATAGGTAGAGCAATCAAGGTTATCGGGGTTAACTATGATGTTACTGATAAAGTCAATGTGATAGAAAAGCTGGCCGCGGCAAAAACTGAAGCAGAAAATTCAGCCAAAGCCAAAAGCGATTTTGTCGCAAATATGAGCCACGAAATACGCACCCCTATGAATGCCATATTGGGCGGACTACAGTTGCTTGAAACCGCTGAATTAAGTAAAGATTTTAGACAAATACTGTCAAACGCATCTTTTTCCGCGCAAAGTTTACTCACAATCATTAATGATATTTTGGATTATTCCAAAATAGAGTCAAATAAACTGGAGCTAGAAAAAGCGCCACTATCTTTCAAAGAAATAATAGAGTCTGTTAAGTATGACTTAGACTCAGTCATTAGTAATAAAGGAATTGGGTTTATTGTCACGATAGAGGACAGCTTCGACGACAGGTGGCTTGGTGATTTAGTTAGAGTAAAGCAGATCTTATTAAACCTTACCTCAAATGCGGTAAAGTTTACCGACAAAGGCTCAGTAAAAATAACGGTCAGATCTGGTAATTATGATGAAAAAGAAGCTGTTAATTTACAGATTACAGACACTGGTATAGGTATGAGTGAAGAGGCTCAAAAGTGTATATTCGACCGGTTTTCCCAAGCTGACACTTCAACTACCAGAAAGTATGGAGGTACAGGTTTAGGTATGTCTATTACGGCAAGTTTAGTGCAGCTAATGAAAGGGAAAATTGAACTAACGAGCCAACAAGGAAAAGGTACAAGCATCGATCTTTGGCTACCATTGGATAAGTCATCTCAAGAATCTAATCTCAAACAGTGCAGATCTTTATCACCACCAAATCTAGCAGGGAAAAAAATACTGATTGCGGAAGATAATAAAATAAATCAAATTTTGATAAAAACAATGCTCAAAGATACTTATGCTGAGTTGATGCTCGTAGAAAATGGCGTAGAAGCTGTTGAAGCTTGTCAAAATGATCTTTATGACTTGGTTCTAATGGATATTCATATGCCAGAAATGGATGGCGTAGAAGCACAAAAAATAATCAACAAACATTGTGCAAGTATGCCAGTTATTGCGCTGACTGCCAATGTCATGACAGGTGACGTGAAAAAGTATTTAGCTCAGGGGTTTGTCGCTCATATCGGCAAACCCGTAGATTTGAGAAATTTATATGGTGTGTTAAAAAACTACGCAGATTAGCTCAATAGCAGGTTGATTAGTCAAAGCGCCAAGCAATAAAGCGGCTTTGTTTGTTGCCTTGTACCATTTTTACGACCTTATGTTGCTTAACACCGATTTTCGATAGGCATTTGGTCAAAGCCGGCAAATTATCTTTTTTGGAGACTAAGCTTGTAAACCAGCCTACTTGGTCTCTAAATTGTGCACTTTCATTAATCATGCCCCGAATAAATGCCAGCTCGCCGCCTTTACACCAAAGTTCGGGCGCGTGGCCGCCAAAATTAAGGTGCTGTGATGTTTTGGCAACACCTAGGTTTTTCCACTTTCTGTCAGTGCCTTTTTTTGCTTCTTGCTCACTTGCGTGGAATGGCGGATTACACATGGTGATATCAAAATAGTCGCTTTTACCAATGATCCCTGTAAAAAATGCATCGCTATTAGGTTGATGCTTTACTTTTATAGGCAGCTTATTCGCTTTGACAATACTTTGACTAACTTTTACTGCAATTGGGTTTATATCACTCCCTACAAACTGCCATTTGTATTCAGATTGACCTATGATCGGGTAAATCAAATTGGCGCCTGTGCCAATATCTAGGCACTTTACCTTTTTACCTGTAGGTACAATGTCATTGTGTTCTTCGGCAAGTAGGTCGGCAAGTGCATGAATGTAATCAGCTCTGCCGGGAACTGGGGGACACAAAAATTGGTCAGGCAAATCCCAAAAAGCAATACCGTAATGTTTAAAAAGTAATGCTTTGTTAAGGAGTATCACCGCCTTAGGATCAGAGAAGTCGACAGTATCTTCACCGTTTTGTTTTGTAACTAGATAATTTGCAAGTTCAGGAACTACTTTTGTTAGTCCAGGAAGATCATAGCCTGAGGCGTGTTTGTTTCTAGGGTGCATGTTTGAAATTGTGTCTCACAGAATGACTAGTAAGAATTATACCCTAAATTCAATGTCTTCACTATTGGGGTTACTTTTTTAACTTGCAACTGGTACGATGAGTAAAAAGCCTTGGATATACAATGATAAATCAAGAATCAATGCAAGTGCCGTTAGCTGATGCAGGAACATCTTTGCACTTGAGGTATATACACAACACCGAGAAGACGGGACCGATTGTTTTGCTTCTACATGGTGCGGTGGAGAATGGTAAGATTTTTTATACTCACAATAATAAGGGGCTGGCGCCATTTTTAGCGACTCATGGCTACAGGTGCTTTGTATTAGACTTACGTGGAAGAGGGGAAAGCGTACCGCCAATCTCCAGAGGCCATGATTATGGTCAAACTGAGTCCATTGTTGAAGATGTGCCTACTGCCGTAGAGTTTATTTCAAATCAGCTCGGTGAGCGCCCCCAATTCTGGGTTGCACACTCGTGGGGGGGCGTAATTATGAATAGTGTATTTGCGCGTTTTCCGGAAGAAATAAAATACGTTGATGCATGTGCATACTTTGGCTCAAAACGCAGTCTATACAACAATCATCCGGAGAAGCTGCTAAAGGCTAATGTAATGTGGTATCGGCTTGCGTACTACTACACAAAAAAGCATGGTTATTTACCAGCTAAAAAGCTGCGTTGGGGTTCCGATAGTGAAACCGCAAAATCACATAGGCAAAGCGCTGAGTGGGCAAAAATAAGCCCTTGGGTAGATAGTGATGATGCTTTTGATTACGCCTATGAATTAAGTGACAAAAAGCTGCCACCGACTTTACACATTGCAGGAGTGAACGATAAAGCTCTGGCCCAACCAATTGATATAAAAATGTTTATGAAAGAATCTGGTATAGGCACTCAAGCGCTAAATATATATGGTAAAAAGTATGGCCATACACATAATTATGGCCATATTGATATGTTGACGCACCCAAATGCAGTAACAGAGCAATTTCAAGACGTGCTAAATTGGTTTCGGGATCATCAACGCTGATTTAATAACGTTAATTTTTCTTGGGGGTGAGTTGCCCCAACTCTTTTTCAATGTATGTTTCAAAAGCTTGCCAGCGTGTTAGGGAACGGCTGTGGATAGGTTGCCGCACCTGAGTTTTACTCAACGTGGAAACTTTGCTTCGGCTTTTGTAAAAGTCCATGCATTCAGGTTCATATTTTAAATAAATAAAGTTTAAAAGCTTTTGGATTGTACGCTCTGGGTCATCGATCAAGGTCTCATAACTAACATGAAAAATGCTTTTGTTAAGATGAGAAGAAAAATGCTCCATAACTTGCTGCTCAATGTCTGCATAGAGCTGGAATTCAGTTAACGAACAAAAGTAAGGTTCATTTTCTGCGAAATGATTGCTGTACACAGACCACGCATTAGCTCTAAAGTCGCGTGTTAAGTGTATGAATCGCGCATTTGGGAATATTTTGTATATTAGCCCTATATTTTGAAAATTGGCTGGTAGCTTGTTTATTACCGCCTCTTCTTGCACTCTGTTTTTTTTCACTTCATCTACATATACACTGCGACAATAGTCCAGCATAGATGTTGTTGTTTCATATATACATTCAGGAAAATCACGCTCAGTTCGCATTTCAAGGTAGGGGACTATCTTGTCGCTGATTATGATACTTTCTCCTATTGAGCCTACTTGAGAGTGCTGTGTAAGTATTTGTTCAAGTAGTGTTGACCCCGTCCTAGGCAGTCCAACGATGAAGACAGGCGTAAACGTCGATTTCACTTTGTCTATTGGCTTGTCAAAAAAGTCGCTGTTACAAGTTTCAAGTAGACGATTGAAAAAAGGAACCATGTCTGCTGTTTTAAATTCACACTGTTCGAGTTGCAGTTTGTTAGCCTGATCGTAAAACTCAAATGCTTCTTTATATTCTCCCAACGCTTGGTGTGCGGTGGCAAAAGCATGATAAGCGATAATTTGAAATTTTGGGTGTTCGTATTTTCCCTCAAATTCAGTTAGCTTTTCCATTAATGCTGGGATTTCGTTGGTTGGTGCCAACTGCATCAGCTCGAATATAATGAATATAGAAACCCCAGTAGAAGGGCATTCTAATCCTTTTTGAAAAACCTGATACGCATTGTCGATAAAGCCATGGTCTAAATAAAATTGTCCTAAGTGGTAATGAACTTGCGCATTGTGTCTGGCTACGCTGAGCGCATATTCTAATACAGTCTTGGCATCTACTGGGGAGCCTACAGCAATAAAAGCATCAGCCAAAGCATACAGTGGGTCGAGCATTTTTGGCAGGTGTTCACATGCTCTTTTTAAGTAATATATGGCATTGTCGTACTGCTCTAAGCGCATACATATGCGCCCTAAGCCAAATAAAGCTTTGCCATTTTTAGGGTTTTGTTTAAGCACTTGCTTGAACATAAACTCAGCTTCTCTAAGCCTATTTTCTAAGAGTAGCTCTGTGGCGCGGTCTAAAAGTAACATGGTATTAAGCTGTTTATTTTCATGATAAAAATAAAAAGAGGAAAAAGCCATCGCTAATTCCTCTTTTGCTTCTGGGTTACAGATAAAGTTTAGAACGTATAAGTTGCTTTGACGTAGTAGAATCCACCATTAATACCAAATGGCGATGTCTCATAATATACCCCGCCCCAATTGTTAGAAGGCGTTAACTCTGTTGCACCGTCTTCAGCAAAGTTGATAACTTTTTCAGCATCTTGGTCGAAGATGTTGTTAGCGCCCGCTGTGAGACTGATATTTTCAGTCGCATAGTAGGTTAGCTCGGCATCAATTGTGAATGTTGGGTCAGCCATGATTGCAGTAGCATCATAGTCGACGTGCACACCTTGATACTCTCCGAAGTAGTTGTAGCGGATAAAGCCTGAGAAGTCTTCCCACTGTTGAGTCCAAGTGTAAGTTGCGCGATGTTGAGGTAAATCATTTTCTAAACGTTTTACCTTAAATTCGCCAGTGATTGCAGAGAACTTATCAACTTCGGTCTCATTCCAGTTGTATGCCATGCTAAACGTGGCAAATCCACCAAGTAAATCCATTGAGTAGTTTGCAACCACATCCACACCTTGTGTTGTGGTATCAAAGTCATTGGTAAAGAACGACACTTGAGCAATGCTATCCACATTAGGCACACCATCAGCTTTTAGAGCTTCTTTTTGTGCTGGTGTCAGGTTGATTTTTTCAGATTGACTAAGTCTGTCTTCTACTTGGATGTTGTAGTAGTCGATCGTTAAGAATAAATCTCCAGTCTGATAAACAAAACCTAATGTGTAACTTTCTGATTCTTCAGGCTGTAATTCTGTACCACCAAGTATTTCTGAAACTGGGTTTGTCGGTGGTAATAATGCCGAGTCAACTAGTACGCCACTACTTAAGTTTGTTTGAACATTACTCACATTTGCTTGACCAACTGTTGGAGCTCTGAAACCTGTACTGACAGAGCCTCGCACTGATAAGTCGTCGGTCAGTTGATATTGACCCATAATCTTAAAGTTGGTTGTAGAACCAAATGAGTCATAATCCTCAAATCTAAGTGCCCAACCCATTAAAAAATCATCGGTGAATGGCGTCTCTATATCAATGTATGCAGCGTAGTTACGACGAGAATATTCACCTGCGGCTGAAGGTTGGAAACCTGGGAAGCCATTAGAGCCAATACCAAAGCCTTGTTGAGTCAATGGACCTGCAATAAAGGAGGCTTCGTCACCGGCTATAACTTCAAATGTTTCTTCATGCCATTCAAGGCCTGTAGCAACGTTCACATCGTATGCGAGGCCAAAATCGAATCCTTTAGAAACATCTAAGTTAAAGTTTTTCTCTAATTGAATGTATTTACCAGGACTAAACTCCATTGGTGTTTCAGCACCAAGTGATGCGTTCACTGTGTTAGTGATGAAGTAGCGTGATTCGTTACGTCCTACAGAGCCACTGATGTCATAAAAACCGCCTTCCATGAAGCCTTCAGTGAAGTCACCTCTGGTACCTATGGTTAAAGACGTGTCAGTGATATTGCCGCCAAAGTTGGGAGTAAAACCACCTGGCAGTATCTCGTTAAAGGCAAAACAGTTACGGCCTAGTTCCGTATCTGCTGCAATTTGTTGATATGCAGCAATGGTTGCAACATTTTGAATGCGATTGCCATCAGCGTCTTTAAGGTTAATAGTTGGACAGCCAATGCCTGTACCTACGCCATCTAAGTCAGCTACAAGCAGCGTATTGCCGCCGTCATTGGAATAAACTTGAGGACGAGTTTGAGGGTTACGATAATAGAAACCACCCTTTACATCTCTTTCTGAGTAGTTACCAAACATGTAAAACTCAGAACTATTGCTGAGCTCAAGGCCGACATTACCAAACAGCGTAATGTCGTCTTTAATTTCTGGAGCACCCCAAATTTGTGCAGGGTCTCTAATACCTTCTACATTGGCATCTGCATATGCTTGAGCATCTGGTCGTTGGACACTTCTACTAGTGGCATCTGCTTCTTTGTATTGGAAACTTAAATTAGCAAACCCTTGATCGGTAAATGGTAAACCAACATTACCTTCAAAGGTGGTGGTATCACCATCACCTTCGTAATACTCACCCTGTTTGACAGAGAAGCTTCCGCCTTCTGACGCGTCTTTCAATACAAAGTTCAAAACACCAGCAATGGCGTCAGAACCATATTGCGCTGCTGCACCGTCACGAAGTACTTCTACCTGTTTTAATGCAACGCTTGGAATAACTGAAATATCGGGCCCTTGTGCACCATCGTTAATACCACCACCTAAAAACGCAATGACAGAAGAACGGTGTCTACGCTTACCGTTGAGCAGTATTAAAGTTGAATCTGCTGGCAGACCCCTTAAGTTGGCTGGCCTAACTAAGCTAGCAGCATCACTGATAGGGTTTGCATGGACGTTGAGCGATGGTACAGAGCCTTTCAACAGCTCAAGCATATCGTCACCGCCAGCTTTGCTTAGTTCATCACCGCCAATGATATCAATCGGGACTGGTGATTCACCGACGGATCTCGGTGCGGCCCTAGAACCTACCACGGCTATTTTTTCAATGTCTTTGTTAGCTCCTTCTTCTCTGGCATCTGCTTGAACGCCAAATGCAAGTAAAGCTGTGGTTGCTGCAGTTGTAGAAATCGCAAATCGAATTGCATTTCTTAGTTTGCATCTCTGTAGTTTCATCCTGTTTCCCCAGTTTTTCTAAACTTTTTTTGTAAACTAAATTGCAATATGCAATAACGTGCTTTCTCAAGAACTTATTCAAATGATTAACACATTTATAAAAATAGCAGCCAATTTGCTAAGTTCAATCTTTTGTTTGATTTAATTGCATTTATTTCTGATTTGTGACGATTTTAGGTCTTTTTAGCCTGTAAATTGAGCGGTGTTGTTTCTTGGATGGGTATATTTTGTAATTTTTGTTAAATGTGAGGCGGGGAGACTGTCTGAACATTCAATATAAATATTGATTATAGCGGGATTTTATAACACAAAAAGGCCGGGATATTATTAATTTGATAATACAATGTAAATGGCTTTGTGGGGTATGTTTGAGCGGTATTTTGGACCAAATATCAACACGCTTTTTATATAGAACTTTGCTAGAATGACAAAAAATAAGTTAATTTCGGATATCGATGCGATTAATAAAAGTCGTTCACAAAGCGCCAATTCGAGTTGCACGGATTAGCAGAAGAAGGCAGAGGCTTAAAATAAGGCGTACGCTGATTGCTTTAAAAGGGGCGCTTGCTCAAGAGAAGCAAGAGACAGAGGAAATGCTTGATATCTATAAAAGGTACACGCTAGGGAATGCGTCTAAATCAGAGTTAAAAATTGCCAACAAGCAATTTGTAGATGTGCTCAAAGGCTTGGGTTTAGGGGTTTTTGCTATATTACCTTTTGCCCCTATTACGATCCCGCTAATTATCGCACTTGGTAACAAGTTTGGTGTTGAGGTTTTACCGAGTTCATTTACTGATAAAAAAGAGTCTCGAAAGAAATAGTACAACCCTTGCTTGGTCCCATTAAGTGCTTTGCTATCAGGCAGTTAATTTTTGACATTACGTTTACAAAAATACAGAAAAAACTTACCCTTATGACAGTGAATTGTGCGCGCGTTATTGTTATCCTTGAGGCAATACAACTTAGAACAAGAGGCACGTATGAGTACTTTACTCGTTCACTCCCAAGAAGGAACACCAATTCATTTAACCACTGAACCGCAACTAGATGGTTGGCTGTCGGAAAATGCACAAACAACGAAGAGCTTTGTGTTAGCGACACGCCAAGAAGGTCAAAATGTGTTGTTGATACCGGACTTGACCAGTGGAGCGCTATCAAGTGTTGTCTGTGTAGTTGATTCGCTTGATGATCAATGGCTAGCTGGTGATTTAGCCAAGCAGCTACCACAAGGAGTGTATCAATTTATCGGCGACGAAGCATTGATTGAAAGGGCTGCGACTAGTTATATCCTTGGCGCATATAAGTATAGCGCTTACAAAAAGACAGCGCCCATTCAAGCTAAATTAGCCATTTCTGCTCCAAAGTTATATAAAAAAGTTTCAGATATTACCGCTGGTATTTACCTAGTTCGAGACTTGGTAAATACGCCCGCGGCTGACATGATGCCGCAACATTTGGCGGAAACATTTATTGAGCTTAGTGAACAGTTTGGTGGTGAGTTTAAGCAATTTATCGGTGATGAGTTACTTGAGCATAACTACCCGACGATCCATATGGTTGGACGAGCAAGTGACAATAAGCCTAGGCTGTTAGACCTAACTTGGGGTGATGAAAATGCGCCTAAATTAACATTGGTCGGTAAAGGTGTATGTTTCGATTCGGGCGGCTTGGACCTAAAACCAGCTGCTGGGATGCGTAATATGAAAAAAGACATGGGTGGTGCGGCACATGTGCTTGGTCTTGCGCATATGATCATGGCGGCAAATTTACCTGTTAGATTACGTGTATTGGTTCCGGCTGTTGAAAATGCGGTGTCAAAAAATGCCTTTAGACCTGGCGATGTGATTGTAACGCGCAAAGGTATTACAGTAGAAATCGACAACACTGATGCTGAAGGACGTTTAGTTTTATGTGATGCATTGGCCGAAGCTCAAGCAGAGCAGCCAGATTTATTGATTGACTTTGCAACCTTGACGGGTGCTTGTCGTATTGCACTAGGTACTGAATTGCCAGGTTTTTATAGTACTGACCAGCAAATTGCCAGTGACATCATTGCTGAAGGTCTCGAGCTCAATGACCCTGTTTGGCAATTACCATTGTTTGACCAATACAAAGCGCTGTTTAAAAGCGATATTGCTGATATCGCAAATTGCGGTTCGACACCTTTTGGTGGTTCAATCACCGCAGCCTTGTATTTAAAAGAGTTTGTAGAACCAGAAACAACACCTTGGCTTCACTTTGATGTGATGGCGTGGAATGTTCGCCATTTGCCGGGCAGACCAGTAGGTGGTGAAGGCCTTGGATTGAGGGCAACCTTCTCTTACTTGCAAAAACGATTTGGATAACTGAAAGCAAAAAACGGCTCTTTTAGAGCCGTTTTTTAATGTATTATTCAGCAGCTTTTAACGGAATATTTGACAGCAAGGCTTTCATTTGCTGCCAATATAAGCCAACTGACTCGATGTGTACCTTTTCATCTGGGGAATGAGGGAACTTAATTGTTGGGCCGAATGAAATCATATCCATTTCTGGATAAGGCTCTTTGAATAAGCCACATTCTAACCCCGCATGGATCACCATGATATCCGGTTTCTTGCCATAAATCCCTTCATACATGTCTCTGAAGATATGTATTAGTTCTGATTCTGGCTCAGGTTTCCAACCCGGGTACGCACCTGAAAATTCAATTTTAGCGCCAGCTAGCTCAGCTAGAGATGCTAAAGTTCCTTCGACGTCTTTTCTTCCTGAATCTATCAATGAGCGGATCAAACAGAGAACTTCAACACTGTCTTTGTCAGTGGTGATCACGCCTAGATTCAACGATGTTTCAACGACACCTTTAATATCATCGCTCATGCGAACCACACCGTTCGGGCAGGCATTAAGGAGTGAGAGTAGCTGTTGAGTACATGCAGATGTCAAAGGTGAAAGGGGGTGTTGAATTTGTGTTGTTGTAAATGTGAGGCCCGTTTCAATCGCGGATAGCTCTTGGCTTATAAGAGTCTGCACATGCTCGATACACTCAGCGACTTTATTAACATCAGCATCATTAATTGCAATAGTGGTATACGCCTCACGAGGAATTGCATTTCTCAATGAACCGCCTCTAAATTCAACAATTTGAAAGTCAATGCCATTGAGGTGGTGTTTTAAAGTACGAGCAAGCAGTTTGTTGGCATTTGCACGCCCAGTGTGAATATCTACACCAGAGTGTCCACCTTTTAAGCCTTTTAAAGAGATCTCTAAATATACTTGTTCAGCCAATGCAGGCTGCCTTTGAATGTCTATTGTAAGGCTTGCATCGATACCACCAGCGCAGCCCATGTAAATCTCGCCTTCTTGCTCTGAATCTGTATTTAGCAGGATTTCTCCTTCCAACCATCCAGCTTCCAAACCAAAGGCACCTGTCATGCCAGCTTCTTCATCGACAGTTAATATGACTTCAAGTGGCCCATGAGCCACATCATTTGAAGCCAACACAGCTAGACAAGATGCCATACCAATTCCGTTGTCCGCACCCAGCGTTGTACCGTCAGCGGTTACCCACTCGCCGTCAACATATGGTTTGATAGGATCGGTGACGAAGTCATGGTCAGTATCGTCATTTTTCTGTGGCACCATGTCAATATGTGCTTGCAGTACAACTGGCTTTCTGTTTTCCATGCCAGATGTCGCTGGCTTTTTGATAAATACGTTACCTGTTTTATCCCTGCGAACTGCTAGATTTTGGGATGTTGCCCAGTTAACGATAAATTGTGCTAACGCTTCTTCATGCTTTGATGGGTGTGGAATTGAACAAATTTGATCAAAAAATTTCCATACGACTTGTGGTTCAAGTTGGCTTATCTCTGAATGAGGTTTAAACACCATATTCCCCTAATTAACTCGTTTGTTGTCAGTAATTTAATGTTGGTAGCAAATATCAGTTGCTTTGTCACAGCTGTGATCTTGAATGAGTCAAATGCATTTTACAATTGTTAAGACGAGTACTCATCTTTAAAATTAGTTAGATAGGCATTATTTCTGATGGTTTTCAGAGATCTGTGACATGTTTTTAACGAACACACATTTTTGCTGTATTCGTTGTATTTTAACAGCTATTTAGGGGTATATCGAGCAGCAACCCTGGGTTGCTGCTTATTAGGCTTGGTTAATCAATATTTTGGCAAGCTAGCACTGCGTCTTTGACTAGCTCTAGGCCGGTTTTCTCGCAGTTTGGAAAGGTATAGTCAGATGTTGCGATTGGTGTGACTCGCTCACCCCAGCGAATATAGCTGGCAGCCCAAGTAAGTCCAGCTCCAAACGCCGCAGACATAATATTTGCATGTGGTTTTATCATACCTTGTTCCACTGCTTCACACAGGGCTATAGCAATAGTGGCTGCTGATGTATTCCCGTAGTGATTGATATTGACCATGACCCTTTCATCTTCAATATCCAGCTTTTTTTGAATCGCCTGAATGATCCTTAAGTTAGCTTGGTGCGGAATAAGTACGTCAATATCGTCAAGATTTAAATTTGCCTTCAGCATTACATCATCACAGGCAATGCTCATACCAGTGACAGCACGCTTGAATATTTCTCTACCTTCGAATAGTAGATCGGAAGGGCCAACTGCTTCATACTTATTTAAGTCGGTACCATAGTTGGTAATATGTAAAATATCTCGATCTTCAGTGTCACAGCCTGTTTTAGTGCCCATTAGACCGCTTGGCTCATCGCTCGCTTCTAAAATTACTGCGCCTGCGCCGTCGCCAAATAAAACGGCACTGTCTCGTTTTGCCCAATTTACATACCAAGTCATGCGCTCTGCTGCAACTACAACAGCTTTTTTGATCATGCCGGCTTGTATCTGCGCGGTCGCATTTTGTAATGCATAAAGGAAACCTGAACATGCTGCGTTGGTATCACAGGCTGCGGCTCCAGAAGCGCCAATATTCTTTTGCACTAATGATGCGGTGTTTGCCACCATGGTTGAGGGGGTGCAAGTAGCAAGTAATACTAAATCAATGTCTTTTCCATCGACACCAGCACAGGCTAGCGCTTGTTTACTGGCTATGGTCGCAAGCTCGGCTGTACTAACATGGCTAACGCGACGGGACTTTATACCTGTCCTTGTAGTGACCCATTCGTCATTGGTATCAACAATGTTACTGATTTCGTCATTGCTGATAGAAGCAGGTGGTATCGCTTTTCCCCAACCTGTAATTTTTGCATATATCATAGTGTCTCTTTATCAAATCCGACCACTTGGTGAGTTGCATATTTATAACAAACTATTGATTTACACACAAAGAATACCTTGTTGATTTAGTGCAATTGACTAGAATTAAGTGAGAAACAGGTCAGATATCAGCTGTTTATGATTCGAAAAATCACTCAGGAACTACTTGATGAACTTATCGCGTTGGAGCGACTGCTGCTCGAGCCGCATGTGAGAGAGTCAAAAGAAAGGCTATCTATGTTGTTGGATGACGATTTTTACGAAATATCGGCTAATGGCTTACTGTTTGATAAGCGGCATGTTCTGTCTCGATTGCCCAGTGAAAAGGTACCGCAATTCTATAATCAGGACTTCCGCGGACAAATGCTCAGTGACACATTAGCTCAGTTAACCTATCAAGCTGCCTATAGAAGAAACGCCTATAGTAATTTGCAATTCTCATTGCGGATGTCTCTTTGGCGGCAAAATGTTTCTGGTTGGCAGTTACTATTTCATCAAGGGACACCTAGCCCTGAATTCGTGCTGAAATACGACTAAACATTGATTGATGTAAACGTTCTTTCAGTTGGTTCATCTATAGGGTAAAGTACGCATCATTTGTAATTAGGCTGACTCAATGGTTTTAGCGTTTTCTCCCCAATCGGCACTCGGCCAACTGTTGTTATTGCGCTCTATTGCGATAGTTTTACAACTCATTTTGGTACTAATTTCGATAGTTTTACTGGATAAGAATATCCCGCACCAACCCGTATTTACAATTATTGCTTTAGAATCATTGTTTCAGCTGTTCAGTATTATAATGTACCGCCGCAATAGAGAAATATCTGAGCGAGCAATGACTCTCCAGTTGGTGGCCGATATTGTCTTCTTATCATTATTGCTCTCCTTTTTGGGGGGGGCGAGTAATGCGTTTGTCTCATTGTTACTCCTGCCTTGTATAATCGCTGCGGTCACAGTGTCTATAGGTTATGTGCTGTTTGTATCTAGTAGTGCTTTGTTGGCATACGGATATTTGTATGTGGCAGTGACTATGCCAATGCATCACCATGGTATGCACATGGGAGAGCATTTACTGGGTATGTTTGTGAACTTTGTATTCATGGTTGTGGTAACCGTTGGTGTTGTCGCTATCTTGGTTAAAAGGATACGAGAGCGAGAGGCTTTACTTGCAAAAACAAGAGAAAAGCAATTACAACAAGAGCAACTATTGGCGCTGGGCAGCGCTGCCGCTCAAGTAACACACCAGTTAGCGACGCCAATCGCGCATTTGAACTTACTTTTGGAAGAGCTTCAAGAAGATTTCCCTGAACACCCAGCTGTTGCAGAAATGAATTCACCAATATCTCAATGTCGGGTGCAGTTAGAGGGCTTTAGGGCACAGACTGAGTTGCTCAAGTTAAAACGTCAGGAGCAGTCTCAGTCGTCAAGTTATGTTTTGGAGCAACTAGAGGAGTTGATGACGCTGCAATACCCGGAGCAGTCACTCACGATTTCTGAACAAACCTCGCCAGTTGTTGTCAATGGCGATCCTATGCTTGTACCAGCTTTACTCAATCTTATTGTAAATGCAGCTAAGGCGAATGAACGAGCTGGCAAATGCAAAATTGAGCTAACAGCATATGCCCAGCGAGGAAATTGGCATTTGCTGATTAAAGATCAAGGCAAAGGGATAGCTCAGCAAAAATTGGAAAACTTGGGAAAATTCGTGGTCGAGAGTGATACCGGATTTGGTATGGCATTACTGTTGACAAATGCAACCCTTGAAAGAGTAGATGGAGAGCTGCAATTAGAGAACTTAGATGAGGGGGGCGTTTTGTCTACCGTTGTATTACCAATAATAGGTGAACTATGAAATTATTGATCATTGAGGATGATGTGGCATTTTCGAATACGCTCGCTCGCCGTATGTCTAAAATGGGGTTCGAATGTCAATGCGTTAATCAAGAGCAGTTTATATTGGACACATGCAATGCGTTTTCACCTCAGTATGTATTGCTAGATATGAAGCTGGAGCACTCTTCGGGGTTGCAGCACATCAAACAAATAAGAGCTGCTTTGCCTAATTGTAAACTCGTGTTATTGACAGGCTTTGCCAGTATCGCGACAGCCGTTGAAGCAATCAAGCTTGGCGCTGATGACTATTTAACCAAACCCGCCGATACCAAGTTGATAGCGAAAAAACTACGCGGTGAAGATGTGGAACTGGAAAACGCGTTTGAGTCGACAATGTCTCCAGAGCGATTGGAGTGGGAGCATATTCAACAAACGCTTCAAGCTAATGACGGCAACGTCTCAGAGACCGCTCGTCAGCTCAATATGCACAGAAGAACGCTACAGCGAAAGTTGCAAAAACGACCTGTCTCAAAGTAGCGGGTGGGGCTAGACATTGCTCTATTGATAGATTTTAACTAAATTGAAATTAGTGGAACAATGGGACAACAGCTAATGTATGTATTCGAAGTCAACATAGTGGCAGTAGTGTTAGCTGCATTAAGCTCCTTTTTATTAGGAGGGTTGTGGTACTCGCCTTTGATGTTTCAACAGGCTTGGTTAGAAGGTGCTGGGCTAACTGAGCTCGATTTAAAAAGTGCGAATCATAAAGTCATTTTTTTTGGATCTTTCCTGCTTTGTATTGTTGCTTCTATAGGGATGGCTGTAGTGGTTGGGAAAGGCCCATCCGTGCTGGATACCATGGTGCTTGGATTATCAATAGGGGTTATATTTGTTGCAACCTCTTTTGGTATTAGCTATTTGTTTGAGCAAAGACCGCTTAAATTATTTATGGTGAATGCAGGGTATCACACGTTACAATTTACGCTAATTGGGTTTGTTATTGGGAGTTTAAACTAGGTGGCTAAGCCAAATAAGAAAGGGCCTACCAGAACCGTAGATATTTTCTGTGCGAAGTGTAAAGCGAAATTGTTTAAGTATAGAAAAGGAGGCAAAGGCAGTCTGATAAAGTGTTTTGTAGAGCGAATTAGTGTAGACCACACAACTAATCAAACCCATTGCCCTCAATGTGAGCAAGAATTTTCCAGAAAAACACTCATCAGAGGCGCACCAGCACTTAAAATTGTTGGCAATAAAGTAACCTTTAAATAGCGACTGCCAAACTAAGGACAATTATCCTGTAACCGCAAGCATGTTTTTAAGATAATTACAGAGTTTGTGCTGTTTCAACGATTGAAAGTCACCCTACCCATGGAAAAGGGCCAGCGTGTTTGGGTGAGTATCCACAAAATATATGGACAAAAACATGATTGATATTTTATTTGACGTAATTGGTATGACAGGTACTTTTCTTGTAGTTGGTGCATTTTTCTTACTGCAATTAGAAAAAGTCACACCAGATGGCCTCAAATATAACCTCATGAACCTTTCTGGTGCAATATTGTTACTTATAAGTTTATGCTACAACTTTAACTTGGCGAGCTTTGTGATCGAGCTATTCTGGATAGCGGCTTCCATGATTGGATTGTATAAGTATTTCAAGGCAAAGAAGTTACAGGCGGCATAAAACTTAAGTAAAAACTTGCACAGTTACATTTCATGCGTATTATTTAGTTGTATGAACGGTAACTGTGTAAGCAATATTTGGTGAATTAGTTCACTTAAATTGAGCTTGTTGCGGTATCAGTAGTCAGGCTCAATATGAAAAAAACAGTCCCGCTTATTTTTATCTCGTTTTACAGTTTAAATGCAATCGCTTCGCAAGAAGAGCTGTTTGAACTGAGCTTTGAAGAGCTACTGGATGTAAATATCACTCTCGCCACTAAAACCGTAGAAACACCCACCACAGTTCCCTCTAGTACGACCGTTTTTAATCGCCAACATATTCAATTGCTCGGTGTGGCAAACGTGTATGAATTAATGAATTTTGTACCTGGAATGCAGTCTACCCGTGGTGATTGGGTTGGTGCTGTGCCAAAAGAGCACGCGAGAGGCATATATTTAGATAGTGGTAATGTATTGGTCATGCTCAACGGTCAGAGACTCAATGACGCATCATTTGGTAAGGCTTCTGTTTACGCACCGTTTATTCCAATTGAGGTCGTAGATAGAGTGGAGTTTATTCGAGGTCCTGGTTCTGCGCTTTATGGCAGTAATGCATTTTTGGGCGTGATGAACATAGTAACCAAAAAAAATGACAATCAATTGATGGCGGCTGTGGGCAATAACAGCATGTATCAAGCAGCGTTAAGTGCGCATCATGTCTTTGAAAATGGTTTAACTTTGCAGGCAAATACGTCATTGTATCGAGATGACGGACAAAAGTATTTTGACAGTGAAATTCGAGACCCAATTGATGGCCGGTTTGTTGAAGTAGAGCTCAATTGGCGAAATTGGCGACTAGCTGTGCATAATACTGAGACTCGGTTGAATGAGTTTATTAACCTATCCGGTGAATCTAGCGATAATGAACACACGAGCAGAAACTTAGGTGTACAGTTGGAAGTTCACTCAACCTGGCAAGACTCGATAAAAAATACAACTCGACTCGATTTTATTAAACACGATATTAAAAATGCAGGCCTTATAGCCAGTGCAGAAGAGTTGCAATTAGCGCATGATTTTTTTGTTGGTCCGCGATGGCAATCAAGAGATATCACTCTAAATAGTGAAACAATTTATGAGTACAACGAAGCGCTAAACATTATTATTGGCGCAGAGTATTCATGGGAAGAGCAATCTCGTGCGGACGTCTATACCAACTACTATAATCCTCAAACCGGAGAGGTATTCGTAGATGAACCATATTATCTAGGTGGATTCCAAGTAATAAACGATTATCAGCCATTTAAATCACTTGAGGCTGATTTTGATTCATATGCAGTGTACACCCAAGTAAAATATACTCTGTCTGAATCTATCACTATGTTTACTGGGTTGAGATATGATGATGTAATTGACATCGATCGCAAACTTTCACCGAGGCTCGCGGTTATATATCAATTCAACCCGGTTCACACTTTTAAGTTACAGTACGGCGAAGCGTTTAGAGTACCGGTCAGTAATGAGCTCAACTCTAATGATGAAGTGACCTTGGGTAACCCCGAGTTGAAAGCTGAGTACTTAAAAACAACTGAATTAGTATGGCATGCAAAAGATGACAACTGGCAATTTGACTTAGTTATTTTTGACAATGAATTAGAAGATTTCATCAACCTTATTCCTGTTGATGAGGCGCAATCACGCTTTACGTTTGATAATGTTTTTGAAACAAGTATGCAAGGCTATGAATTCAGTGGCACTTTGCATATTAGTGAAACCGCATGGCTGTCGACTACATTTACGCAGTATATTGATCTACCTTTTAACCCGAGTTACAAAAAGTTTGGCTCTGTTGTGTTTAACTATACTCGAGGTGACATGCAGTACTCTCTAAACGGCATATGGAGAGATGGCGTTGTAGTAGTACCGGAAGTTCTGCCAGATGATCCCGAGTTTTCGTCGTACAATCAGCCAAGTCATTGGTTGTTAGGTGCGACTATTAGCTGGAAAGTAGATAGCGAGCAAGGCGTCGCTCTACAGGTACAAAATATCTTTGACAAGTCCACTGATGCGTTTGACCCAAGGAGGTATGACGGCAGGGTACCCCAAAGAGGAAGGCAAATAAGACTGAGATATACTTACGAATTCTAACTTAGCGTTGTGCATGTTTTCATAACCTTCGTGTTGCAGTACGGAGTAGGTGTATATTTTGATTGACCTTCCGCCCAGACCTTGGGCTTATACCAATTAGAGATATGTTCGATTATACGAAAGCGGATGCACAAGTCTTGTTTTGAAGATTGTTGAGTATATCTCACCAAATTAAGTTGAAATATACGGTCCTCACTAAATAAAGGCTGCGAGTCTGACTGATATTTCAGGTAAGAAATCAACTCGTCCACAAGCAAATCTAGGAATTTTAAACTCATTTTACCTAGTTAATATTGCCCCCCACTATGTTTAAACGCGCATGTAAAATTGTCATCAACATTACGTAGCATGTAATTGCGCTAAGTTTATTTCTGACTTATTCCCTTATTTAATTGGTTTTACTTTTTCTTTCGAAGGCAATTTGTACTCTAAACACTCACAAGTTTAACAATAATTTACTCTATTTGTAGTAATTTGTTTACATTTAAGGCGTATTCAAGCCGTGTAGCTAAATTGATTTTTTATAACCACCTGAAACTTTTGATTAAAAATTGAGTTAGCGCAAAGGTTTAACATATGTAAATTAATGGTTTATTTTTTGTTCCGTTTGGCTAGGCTCAATTGTGCACCCATGAAATGGTGCACATTCGGATTAGTTCCGAATACAAAACACACACAATCAAGGAGCATAAAGTGAAACTACCTAAAATAACTAAATTAACTCTCGCCACATTGGCTGTATTAAGCTGTACAGCAGGCGCTGCGCAAAAGCAGTATTTAAATATTCAGAACAATTTGAATGTTATGTTGCAATCGGGCTCACCGAGCGTGTTGTCAACACCTGCTGCTCAATTGATAGGGCTCTCGGCAACTGACTCTCTAAAAGTACTAAAAACGTTTAAACACAAAAATGGGGCTGTTACACATCGTTATCAGCAAATGTATCAAGGACTCCCAGTCATTGGTGATACTGTGAGCTTGACGTTTGATGAGCAGGGATTGTTCAAGCATGCTCACGGTGCAGCGGTATATGGTATTGAAGGAGATTTGTCTTCTGTTAAGCCAAGCTTACAGCTAGCGCAAGCAAAAACAATGCTACATGCGAATCAATCAAGTACACAAGAAGCACTGCAAAAGTTCCACGAAGCAGACCAACTCGGAGTTTGGATAGACAAGAACAATCAGGCTCGATTAGTGTATGAGGTGTCTTATGTAACTTATGGGGAATCGCCATCTAGACCGTATCAGATCATTGATGCTAATACGGGGGAGTTATTGGTTAGCTATGATAATATTCAGCATGCAAATGCAACAGGCCCTGGTGGAAACCAAAAAACTGGGCGATACAACTATGGCACAGACTACGGTCATTTAGACGTCAGTCAATCAGGCAATACCTGTACAATGAACAATGCCAACGTTAAGACTATTCACCTTAACCATGGTAGCAGTGGTTCTAGTGCCCACTCCTTTACTTGCCCAGAAAATACTGTGAAAGAAATTAATGGTGCATATTCGCCGCTTAATGATGCGCACTATTTTGGTAACGTCGTCTTCAATATGTACAACGATTGGCTAGGCACTGCGCCACTCTCATTTCAACTACAAATGCGAGTGCATTATAGCAATAATTACGAAAACGCATTTTGGGATGGGCGTTCGATGACGTTTGGTGATGGCAAGGATAGATTTTATCCTTTAGTCAGCCTTGATGTGTCGGCGCATGAGGTCAGTCACGGGTTCACGGAGCAGAATTCGGGCCTTGTATACCGCAATAAGTCTGGTGGACTGAATGAAGCCTTTTCAGATATGGCCGGTGAGGCCGCTGAATTTTACATGAAAGGCACTAATGACTGGCTAGTTGGGCAAGATATTTTCAAAGCGACTGGTGCGCTTAGGTATATGAACGACCCGACGAAAGATGGCCGTTCAATTGATCATCAAAACAACTTTACTTCAGGTATGGATGTACACCATTCGTCAGGTGTTTTTAATAAAGCTTTCTATCACTTAGCTACCACAACGGGTTGGGATACAAAGAAAGCATTTCTTGTAATGGCTAAGGCAAATCAGATGTATTGGACGGCGAGCACCGACTGGGATCTGGCTGGTAATGGGGTAATGGATGCTGCATGTGATTTAGGTTACAGCCCTGACGACGTTAAAGCTGCTCTGGCACAAGTCGGTGTAAATTCTCAACTGAGTTCAGGCAGCAATTGTGGCACTCCCCCAACGGACGAGGAAATAAGCAATGGCGTACCTCGCACCGGCATCAGTGGGGCAGCGAAGGCACAGCAATTTTTTGTGCTGAATGTACCTGCTGATGCGACTAACTTAAAATTCGAAACTGCTGGTGGCACCGGTGATGCTGACTTATACGTCAAGTTTGGTAGCAGACCCACATTACAAAGCTTCGACTGTAAGAGTACTTCGTCAACGAGTAACGAGACTTGTGCCATTAATACAATTCAAGCTGGTACTTACTATGTGATGGTGGAAGCGTGGAACCAAATCTCTGGTGTGACGCTGACAGGTAGTTATTCAACAGGCGGCGGGTCAACGCCTCCAATTGATAGAACTGAAAGTAATATATCAGTTTCTAGTGGTCAGTGGGCAAGGTATACCCAATCTTTGAATGCGGGTTATTCAAATCTTACCGTTACAATTTCTGGTGGCAGCGGAGATGCAGATTTGTATGTTAACTTTGGCTCAGCCTCTTCCACTTCAACATATCAATGTCGCCCATACAAAAATGGCAATAGTGAGTCATGTTCATTTACTAACCCTCAGGCAGGGACTTGGCACATAGATTTACGTGGTTATACAAGCGCAAGCGGTGTAACTCTAAATATCAAAGCCAACTAGTTAGTTCTTAATGATAGGCGACCTCGTGTCGCCTTTTCTCGAAGTCATGTAAAGGAGACATTATGCGTACAAAAGCATTTATGTGTTTGTTGGCGTGCCTCTCACAGCCTAGTTTCTCAAGCGAACCATCTGAAAAAAAATGGATAACGTTAGGCGCACCAGCAAGTCAGCATTACCAATTAGAAAACTCTATTAAAGGGCGAGTATACCCACAGTCCACCACGAATAATGCCGAGGTGAACTTATTGCTACTTGATGAAGCAGAGCATGTTAATGTCAGTCATTTTATGCACGAAAACTATCATCGATGTGGTGGTTTTGTCGCTCATGAAAGTGAGCAAGAAGCCAAATCATACTTGAGCGCTTTGGCACATGCTCACGCAAATCAGCCTGAGCTAGCTTATACCATAGACAACCCACAAACCGTGCAAGCTCTGATGAGTAAGGTTTCATCAACTGGGCTGGATAGCACTGTAAGTGCAATGACGGCCTTTTATAACCGATATTACACTCAGCAGTCAGGTGTCGATGCCTCCAACTGGGTCAAACAGCATTGGACTGATTTGGCTCGTTCAAGAGCTGATATCACCGTAGAGTCCTACGGCCATTCGTGGGCTCAGCCATCTGTTATTGTCACTATCCCTGGCAGTGAGTTAATTGATGAAATCGTGGTTATTGGCGGACATTTAGATTCAATCAATGGCTCTAACCCGAGTGGGGGGCGTGCGCCAGGTGCAGATGATAATGCGTCTGGTATAGCTGTACTAAGTGAGGTGCTCAAAGCGATAGTAGAGACCAACTATAAACCCAAGCGAACCGTGCAAATTATGGGGTACGCTGCGGAAGAAGTGGGATTGAGGGGGTCAAAAGCAATTGCACAGGATTACAAGTCATCAGGGAAAAATGTCGTTGGCATGGCACAATTTGATATGTCTGGCCACAAAGGTGGTCAATATGACATTGTACTCATCACTGACTATACCAACAGTGCCCAAAATACATTTATGAGCCAGCTAATAGATACATACTTGAGCACCATTAGCTATGGCTATGATAGGTGTGGCTATGGTTGCTCAGATCATGCATCTTGGTATCAACAAGGGTTTCCTGCGTCATTTCCTTTTGAGTCTCGAATGAGAGAGTCAAATCGTTTGATCCACTCTTCAAATGATACGGAATACAATGCGGAGCACTCTTTAAATTTTGCCAAGTTGGCCAGTGCCTATGTTGCTGAGCTGGCAAAAACCGCAGGCAGTACACCTCCTCCACCTACAGATCCAACACCAATACAAAAAACATTTACCGATGTGAGTGTTGAGTCTGGGCAATGGTGGCGTACTAATTTACCAATCGGTAGTGGCTACAAAGAGCTCAAAGTGACCATTTCAGGTGGTTCCGGCGATGCCGATCTGTATGTGAACTTTGGTAGTCAATCAACGACATCCCAATATCGCTGTCGTCCATATCGTTATGGAAACAATGAAGTTTGCACATTGTCATTGCCAGAGGCGGGAACCTGGTACTTTGACTTGCGTGGTTATACGCAGGCATCTGGCGTAACGCTTAATATTACTGCTAACTAAAAATGTAAGCCTAGGCCGCTGTATTCATAGAGCACAGCGGTCTATTTTTGATTACTGGTATAACTATATAGTGAGCAAAAGCTTGCTTTTGTGTTGCCTAAGGCTTTTGGTGTCTTGTAGATTACAGCATGCTCATTCATACTGCCTCCTTAATTAGCATTCATAATTACAAAAAATTGATAAATGACGGATACAATGGTTAAAGGCAGTTCCCTATACAATAAGTTGTGGCTATTTTTAGGCCCTTTTCTTTTTCTACTAACATGCTTCACTCAAAGCCCTGAAGGTTTGTCAGAACAAGGTTGGCGTACTGCTGGTCTTGCCATGTGGCTGGCGGTTTGGTGGGTGAGCGAAACGGTGCCAATTCCAGTAACTTCACTAGTGCCTCTACTAGCAGTGCCTTTGGCGGGTATCAATGATATAAAAAGTACCTCATCAGCGTATGCTCACCCGCTTATATTTCTGTTCTTAGGTGGCTTTCTAATTTCCATTGCGATGGAAAAGTCTCAGTTACATAAACGAATTGCACTGCAAACCATGTTGAAAAGTGGTACAAATCCCAAGTATCAAGTGCTCGCAATGATGTTAGTCAGTGGTTTTTTGTCTATGTGGATCAATAACACTGCCACAACTTTGATGTTGTTACCCATTGCATTATCTGTTATCCACGTTTTACAAAAAAATGGTGCGCACTGTGATAACTACGCAAAAGCTTTGCTATTGGCTATTGCTTATAGTGCCAGCCTAGGTGGGGTTGGAACTATTATAGGCACTGCGCCCAATGCGTTAATGGTTGCGTATTTATGGGACAACCATCAAATACAAATTGGCTTTGGTCAATGGATGATTGTGGCTGTGCCATTTACATTTGGGATGATTATCTTATGTTGGTTATGGCTTACAAAGTTTGCATTTAAACTTGCACCACAGCAAAACAATACTGAAATGACTGAGATATTCTCTGCTCAGTTGAGCGATCAAGGGTCGATGTCAATCGCTGAAAAGAATGTCATGTATGTATTTTTGTTTGCAGTATTTGGTTGGTTGTTAAGACCCTACTTGCAAACTTGGACTGGTTTAAATATCACAGATACCGGGATTGCGGTTGCTGCCTCAATCCTGTTGTTTGTGTTGCCAGCTGACAAACAAGGTGAGCAAAAGGTAATGGATTGGCCAGCCGCAAAAGAAGTACCTTGGGGGATCTTATTACTCTTTGGTGGCGGTCTAACCTTAGCCAGTCAAATTAAGGGCTCAGGGCTGGCTGAGTATATTGCCAATTTGCTTGCGGGTGCCAGCGCAATTCCACTGGTATTAAGTGTTATTGCGGTCGCTGCTCTAATCACTTTTTTAACTGAATTAACCAGTAATACAGCAACCGCGGCAGGCTTTTTACCATTGCTTGGTCCTGTTGCAGAGCAGGTTACCGGTACGCCTTTAATATGGATAATCCCTGCTGCTATGGCGGCCAGTTGTGCCTTTATGATGCCAGTTGCTACACCGCCTAATGCGATTGTTTTTGGTTCTGGAGAGATCAAAATTAAAGATATGATCAAAGCTGGATTTGTAATGAACCTTATAGCAATAGCAATACTGAGCATTCTGACATTAACCGTTGCTCGTTGGGTGTTTGTATTCTAGTTAACTAAATCATGTGCCAAGCTGTTCAGTTTTGGGGAGCTTGGCGTTTCTATTTAAATCATAAAACCCTCCATGTCCTTTTCCCCTTGCGAAATGCATCAGCGAAGATTACCTGTTACCTGCCATAATAAATACCAAATTGCTTAATGTATCTTGGTTTGTACGACAACATTTTTGGGCGCTGTTGATACAGGCAAAGTCGTTAATTATTAGTCGAGCTATTTAATTGCGATAACAACAGTTGATATAGATGGACGTGATGTGCTCGATCTGCAAACCATAGTGGTGGGGCTGCGGCAATAAAGCTTTGATAAATACCTCGTGAATATGGGGTTAATGAGGCCAGCTGATATAATTCGTTGGTCACATAATGCTACGAACAAGGAGGTGCCAGTCACTTATAAGAGAGTTGCCCAATCACTAGGCAGCGCGAGTGGGATTGAATGCGCTATAAAAGATGAAAACGAGTTACATCTGTCACGCGAATTGTTAGTAATATGAGCGGGTTCAAGAAGCTTTATTAGAAGGAGTGTATTTTGGTTATCGTCTTTATCTCGATACCAGCACATCGTATGTATCGTCGTTAGACATCAGCACTGAAATTATTCTCAAAAAAAAGGGCTTGGTTAACACCAAGCCCTTTTTAAATACTTCAAATTTATTGAATTGGTAACTCTAGAGTGCCTGTGATCACATCTTTACTGTCTTTCAGCTGGTAGCTGTAGTTAATAGTAACTGTGTTCTTAAAGCCTTCTTTGTCGTCGTTTAAATATAGAGCTACGTTGTTGGTGGTTATTGAGTGATAACCACTGTCTACAGCACTACCCGTAGTGAAATTACCACTCCAGTTTTCATTACGTGCTATTTTTGCAAAGAAATCTGTAGAATAGTTATTCCAAGTATCGCCAATAACTGTTCTCGTATTAGGATCGTTGATCACAGTTTCTTCATTGTTACGCGTATATTTAACAATTTCGAAGCTGAACTTTTCAACCAAGTGCATGTGTTTTGGTAAAATGAAACTAATGTAACCATCATGATCCCATGCCCAAGTATCGTCGACGCCAGCTGAGTTTTTAGCGACAATTGGCTGACCATTTGTAGTATGGTTAAGGTTATCAGCTGTAATTTCATTGATATCAAAAACAGCGTTGCTAACTGGTAAGTTATACTCTTTGTTGAAGCTTAGCTGCTCAGTTTCACCTGAGATAGTATTGACAACCTCATCGATAGAAACTCGGTATCTATAGTTTGTTGTCACTTCTGCTTTTGGTGCGACGGTGATACGAGTGTTGTCCAAATCTAGCGTAATGTCATGTTCAACATTAGTCTCAACAGTGTTCAATGTTGTAAAGCCATCTTTTGACTCTAAAACGTGATTTACAGCTACTGCTTGAACGTTGGCTGCTGCCACTTCAACTGGTACGTTTAAGTATAACTGTACGTCATTGTCAACAGTGTCTTTTGCATCAACAGTTGCAATGGTTGATACTGTTGATTCGCTCACTTCTTCGCCTTGTAGGTGAACAACTAGATTTAATGTGTTATTCGATAGCTCAACTATAGAAAAGTTATTACCGTTATCCACGTTGTACGCAGAAAGAGCCGTGTTGTAGTTAATTCCAACGTTTGCGCTGCCGTAAACTAGGTCATCTTTTTGAAAACCTGGAATAACGATATTTAAGCTATAAAAGAAGTTGGCATCGAGCTCATACTGCTTTGTGTCTTCGTTGTAAGTTGCATACTTCTCACCACGATCATTGTCATTTGCAAATACGCGCTTAACTTCAACTGCATTACCTTCTTCGTCAAGTACCGTAAGTGCAATGGTAAATTCGTGGGTGTTAACCGCTTTCATGTACATGACATCTATTGATTCAATCAAGTTGGCTTCTGAAAGCTGAATTCCGCCATCAATACCTGAGTAGCTACCCGACTCAGGAACGTAGTTATTATTACCGTCACCATTTAGATCTGGGTTAAAGTATAAGTCAACAGGCAAATCTTTAGCTAATTGAATTTCGTAGACATCTTTCTCTTCGTTATATACAGCTTTAGTCGCATAGTTGTCTTTAACCATTTTGTTGAAGTTATCAGCATTCCAGTAACGATCTATACCAATAACGTCTTCAGCCCAAATAGTTAGGTCTTTAATTGCTTCATTGGATTCTGAGTCAAGAACTTTAATTTCTTTGGTATAACCCTGAGATACTTCAAGGTTAAACAGATCAGCAGTTTGAACACCGTTGGCAACATTACCTGTTGTTCTCGCTGTGAAGTGACGAGTTAGAAATACGCCGCTTTCACTCGAAACTTTAATAACGATACTGCGATGAGCTGGTAGGTTTCCAATATTGAATGAGCCATCTTCAGCAACTGCGACAGCTTCCGTCCATGCATTATCAACAAAAACGCTTACTTGTGCGTCAGCAGCAGAAACGCCTTCAGATACAGATACCACTGTACCTTTAATTGCTGCTGGTGCCTTAGCGTTTTCTTGTTGCTCTGTTAACAAGTTAACTTGTGTTTGTAATAGCTCATTTTGACTATTCAGCTGGTCTGAAATTTCTTTGTTACCATCATCTTCAACTTTTAAACAGCCTGTTAGAGCGAAACAAGTAGCTAAGCCAAGTGCGACTTTTGAATATTTAAACATTAATATCTTCCTGTATTAATTTTATCACTTAGTTATCGGGCGAAATTAAAACATAAAAGAATAGGAAAATATTCATATCGGGTAAAATAACTGCTTGGATTTTGTTTGTTTAATATCCAAATTGTTATTTTTTCCTAATATAACAATGATTAAGTTAAGTGTTTTTTTTGTAAATGATAGTAAACAGGTGAGTGCGTTCGCTCTAGTTTTGAGTGAAATATAGGCATTTATATCAGTGTGTTATGGTTTTTGCTGTTTATTAGAAACATGATTTATTTGTTTTTTAAACTAAGGTGGTGGATTTTAAATCGTTTCTGTCAATGAATGTTGTATGATTAATTTATTTTATAATGGCGATCTGAAAATTGATACTGTTGGCTATTGAATGTAAATGATGCGTTATAGTTAATCGAAGTTTGATATTAATTATATTCAAAAGTCGTGGTTGGGGTCTCGGCTTGGTGTTGTTTTTTTAATTTATTTTTAACTAGTGGTTAAAAATACGTATAATGTGGTAATGGTCATTGCGAATAGTTAAGGAAGCAAATGTGACAGAAGCGCTCAATAGCTCCATTAGAGATAAACTTGCTACACTCAAGGCTGCATATTTGGCGACGCCATATCCGTCGAACGAGTTACGAAAACAGCAACTTAAAAAATTGAGTTCAGCAATTATTGAAAATAAATCACGCCTTGTAGACGCGGCTAAGGCTGACTTCAGTATGCGTTCTGATTATGATTCCCTAGTGGCTGATATCATACCAACTATTAGTCATATCAAGTATTTATCTAAGCACCTTGACTCATGGATGAAACCTCACAGCAGATCAGCGGGCTGGCAATTCTTACCTTCTAAAGTGTGGATAGAGTACGTGCCAAAAGGCGTTATTGGTGTTATCGCTCCTTGGAATTATCCTATACAGCTAGCGCTTGTTCCGCTCGCCACGGCAATTGCAGCTGGTAATAAAGTAATGCTTAAACTCAGTGAACTTACGCCGACTATCAATCAAGTAATTAAAGATGTGTTGGAACCGTTGGAAGGAGACTGTGTGGTTATAGAAGGAGACGCGTATGTCGCGTCTGAATTCAGCCAACAAGCTTTTGATCACTTATTTTTCACCGGCTCAACTCATATTGGCAAACAGGTTTACGCAGCGGCTGCAAAAAATTTGGTCCCTGTAACGTTAGAGCTAGGTGGCAAATCACCCATGGTGGTGTTAGATGATGCTAATCAAGACAAAGCGATATTAGATATTATACATGCGAAAACAATGAATGCGGGGCAGATCTGTGTGGCACCAGATTATGTGCTTGTTACTGAGTCTATATTTGATGAGTTTATTGAAAAGCTTAAAAATAAGGTACGAGAAAGTAGCCATTCAAAAGGTCACACGGGTATTGTGAACCAGCATCATGCCCACAGATTAATGTCGCTGATAAGTGATGCACAAGGTCAGGGGACTGAAGTGTATTCCTCTAAGCCGCTAGAAAGTTTGACGGCCAAAGAGTTTGGGATTCACATAATCATCGAGCCCTCACTGAAAGCTCGCGTAATGCAAGAAGAAGTATTTGGACCTATTGTTACTGTATTAAAGGTCCAAGACCTTGAACATGCCAAGCGTGTAGTGCAATCTCTTGGCACACCTTTAGCATGTTATTTATATACAAACAGCGAAAAGTCTGAGGCCATGCTTCGTCGTAGTTTGCAAGCAGGATCATTGTGTATCAACGATATGTTGTTACACGTTGCCGTAGTTGATTTACCCTTTGGTGGTTTGGGTAGTTCGGGGATGGGGCAGTATCATGCAAAAGAAGGCTTTATTGCATTGAGCCACGGTAAGTCTATTTTCAAATCTAGCGATAAAATATGGCGTAGTCAGCTGTTTGACCGTTATAGCCATATCATAAAACATGTTTTGACATGGCTATATTTACGTTAGATTTGCTCAGCTATTCGGCAAATCCACTACCTGCGATATAGGTTTTGGCCTGAATTTTATGATAGATCTCATTTGCTATGCGTTGTCCACGCTCCAATTGCGAGCGAGACAGGCTTTGCTCATCAAGCTGTCTGCTTTCTGCGGCTTGTGCGTAACCGTTAAATTCAGCGAGTAAGTTCCAAATATATGAGCGCTCAACATTCTTTTGTACACCTAAACCTTGGTAGTACAATAACGCCAAGTTGTACATTGCAAGCGTGTAATTATTGGCAGCGGCGCGCTCATACCAAAAGCGTGCTTGGGAGTAGTCTTGTACAACACCATCTCCATTTGCATGCATAACACCTAGATTAAATTGGGCTGCTGGAAGACTCTTTTTTGCCGCTTGAGTGAAAAGATCCACAGCTTTTTGTTTATCTAGTTTCACACCTCTGCCATCTTGGTACAAAACGGCAAGTGCGAACATAGCATCAGCACTACCTAATTTTACTGCGCGTTGCAATAATTCAGCTGCTTTTCTAGGGTTTTTCGGGACGCCGTATCCACCTTCATGCATTTTTGCAAGCTCGTACATACCTGGGGCGAAACCCATATCGACTAAGTATTGAAACTCCTTTAGAGCAACATCAAACTGGCCAGCATTCGCAGCCGCGATGCCTTCTTCCAATCCTGCGATAGAGGGAGTTGAGTATGCTATGAGGCCCGATAATAGAAGTATTTGAGTTATTTTCCGCATTATTATTTCTCCTTATGTTACAGGGGAGTGTGTTTAGCTTAATGCACCTAGTTTAATAACGCAGTTTAGACTATAAGTTTATGAAGGGAAATAAAAAAAGCCCTTTCGGGCTTTTTAATTTTCATATCTACCGTCACCGATATGAGCAATGTAGCAAGTAAATGAGTGTGTGAAATTACTGGGTCGAGTAGTAATTCACTATATGAAGCGAGCATTCATTGTGCGTATAATCAACTAGTTCGCTTCATTGAGAATAATTATCAATTACTGTGGCGTGATTGTCAACTGCAAATGATAATTAATTGCGTTTATGGTGGCTTTATGTCAAAAATAGTTACTGTCTTGTTGTTAATATTATCCTTAACTGCTTGTATGTATGAGACAATTTATAAAAATGCAGACAGGCTTGTACTCAATAAACTTGAAGATTTTGTTACATTAACTCGTTCTCAAGAAGAAGTGTTTTTAAAAGGCTTTCATCAGCTGCAGTTGCGGCATCAAGCTCAATATTTACCAATGTACTCTAGCTGGCTTAAAACCATTGAAGCTGACTGGTTAACGATGGATAAAAAGCAGATTTTCAAGCTCAGTCAGCAAGTGAGGGGGCATTGGTATGACTTGATACAAGACGCTGGGCCCGTACTTGTTCCTTTATTGGTTTCACTTGACCAAAAACAAAGAAAACAGCTTATATCAAATATCAAAGGTGAAATGGGAAAGTACAAAAGTCGAAATGAGCGAATCGAGAATTCGCTTGAGCGATTTGAAGACGCTTTAGGGAAACTAAATATCCAGCAGAAAGCAATGATCAGTCGCCATTACGATAACGTTGCGTTTTACAGAGAAGTGCAGGTACTACACAATCAAAAACGGCTTTCGAAAATAGAAGCACTGCTCCAAAGAAGACTGCTCACTGAGGCAGAAATGGAAGAACTGACAAGGTATATTGTTAACTCTCCAAATGATTTACCAGCTCACATTGAACAGCAAAGAGTTCAACGCATTGTGAATCAAATTGATTTGTTGATAAGTCTGAGAAGTACACTCTCTACCGATCAACAAGCCGCGTTTGTCGATTATCTAAAAGACTTGGAATATATACTGGCAGAGTTTAACGGCGCCAAACTGTAAAACAACTCAGCACCGTTTTTATGAACATTGAAGTTATACTTTCACCTTGCAGTATATTTGACCATCACGCTTTTGTTGTTGCGGGCTTGTTTGGTTTAGCGTATTCAAGCCTCGCTATCTTGCTTGTCGTGTGATAGCAATCTAAACCGGAGACGGCAATGGTATCAAGTTGTTCCAAGTTGATAAACCCATCTTCTGCAACGGCATTGTCGTCAACCTCTACATGCACAATTTTGCCAATGACAAGTACGGTTTTATTCAACTCAATGGTTTGATGCTGGCATAATTCCAGGCCTATTTTTAGTTGGCTTTGTGCAACAAATGGGGCACCAAAATTATCGTGGTAATAGGGCGTTAGGCCCGTTGCGTCAAACTCTGACTGATGTTCATCGTATCGCGCAGAAGTCTGGTGGGCTTCTTTCCAAATTAAAGAGTTAACGTGATTGATTGTGTATGTTTTTGTTTGCAGTATATTTTCTAATGTATCTCGCCTGACACTATGCGGTCTAAAAATGACACCCATTAACGGCGGATGTGCGCCTAAATGGAATACCGAACTCACAATTGATAAGTTCTCTTCGCCATTTGGACTTCGTGTGCCAACAAGGTTTGCGCTCTTATAGCCAGACAGGCTATTAATAAAATGTGCGCGATACCTATCTGGAAAGTTAAGTAAATCTTGAGTATTAAATATCATGAGATCACCATTCTATGCTTTCGCCTTGCCAATCGATATAGTCAACATCACCATCAAACACCCGATTAGTTTGAAGCTCGTGTAGTTGCTGTGCGACAAATTCTGGTTTGAATAATTTGTCTATTGGAACATTATTTTGAAAAGGTTTTGACAGTGCGGAGTCGGTAGTACCAGGGTGGAAAAGCATTAACTTAACATTGCATCGACGCCTTTGCAGTTCAATACTGGCTGTTTTAAATAGCATGTTGAGCGCTGCTTTGGATGCCCTGTAGCTATACCAGCCACCGAGCTGATTGTCAGAAATACTGCCAACGCGGGCACTCAATGCGGTGAACACACACGGTGTCTTGGTTGAGAGCAGGTGAGGCATGAATGCTTGCAGCCATAAAAAAGGCGTCATTGCATTGGCTTGCAAAAGCGCACTGAAATAAGCCTCGTCAAATGTTTCGATTTTCTTTTCGGGCATATTGTTCTTGGTGTGTAAAAGACCATTACACACCGTAATATATGCGGTACCAGGATATATTCGCGCTATACGATTAGACAGGTCCTGTATGTTGTCTCTTGAGTAATCAGTTATAAATTTGTTCAACATGGGATGCGCCACGTTTAACTTAACTGAGCTTATTGCAACGACCTGATAGTTTAGGCGCAAGTACTGATTGACAAGTGCTTTACCGATCGCGCCATTGGCACCGATCACCACGGCTGTTTTTTGCACCATAAAGACTTTTTGCTGTGAAAATAATTTAGATATAAACGACACTGAGCGGAGTTTGGATCACCTCAATTTAAGGACATTTTGCTTTAAAATGACAAAAATGGACGAGGCTAAGATTAAAAAAGTGTAACGAAATGGTCTTTTCATTTATGTATGTTTAACAGTATATTGGTTTGGATAAATTGTATTCAAAGGAAAGTGTATGGACCAGCAATATACAAATCTACGTCGCAACGTAAGTCTTTTAGGTGAGTGTTTGGGGGCAACCATCGAGCATGCACTGGGTTCAGACCTACTTGAAAAAGTAGAGCAGATCAGACATCTTGCCAAAGCCTCTAGAAGCGGAGATCATCAAGCGAGAGAGGCCCTAATTAATACGCTAAAGGCACTTAGCAACGAAGAACTTTTGCCTGTCTGTAGAGCGTTTAACCACTTTCTGAATTTGGCAAACGTTGCAGAGCAGTATCATACGACTTCCAAAGCAGGCTCACCAGAGGGAGCCTTCGAAACGATTGAAAACACCATCAAAGATCTCGCCGATCGCGTTGCAAAAGAAGAGTGCTCTCAAGAGGATGCAATACAGGCGCTGTCCACTTTGCAAATAGAATTAGTGCTCACGGCACACCCAACGGAAGTAACTCGCCGCACAATAATCAGCAAACACGTTGAATTAAGTGATTGCCTTAAAGAACTAGAGAGCCTTGAGTGTACAGGCGTAGAAAGAGATACCATTTTAGCCCGGATAGCACAGCTGATTTGTCAGGCTTGGCATACCAATGAAATTAGAGATAAGCGACCGACACCTTTAGAAGAAGCAAAATGGGGATTTGCCGTGGTGGAAAACAGCTTGTGGCACGCAATTCCACAATTTGTTGGTGAACTAGGCAAGATGGCACAGCAGTATCTGGGTATTCAGCTACCTCAGAGCTTTTCACCAGTGAAGCTTGCCTCATGGATGGGCGGAGATAGAGATGGTAATCCCAATGTAACCGCAACGGTAACACAAAGCGTGCTCGATCACGGTCGTTGGATGGCGCTTGACTTGTATTACCGAGACCTGGATAAGTTAAGTGCAGAGTTATCTATGAGTGGTGCAAATAAGGTGTTATTAGCGCAAACAGGTGAAACGAGTGAGCCATATCGTACGTTATTGAAAAATCTCAAACTAGAAGTGCGTGAAACCATTGACTTTTTGGAGAGTAAAATCAAAGGGACACCAACATCTTGCCGCGATAAAATTAAATTCACAGCACAGCTACGAGAGCCTCTGTTAGTTTGCTTCAATTCTCTCAATGAGCTGGGGATGGAAGTTGTAGCCAATGGTTTGCTGCTAGATGTGCTTCGCCGCTTGAATTGTTTTGGTGTGAATTTATGCCAATTAGATATTCGTCAAGATTCTGCCCGCCATACAGAGGTGCTATCTGAGCTTACTCGATATCTGGGCGTCGGCGACTACGCACAGTGGTCTGAGCAAGACAAACAGGCATTTTTGTTGTCTGAGCTAAGCTCAAGGAGGCCGATTATACCAAAGCACTGGCGTCCAAACGAATCAGTAAAAGAGGTGATTGATACATTTGATGTGATTGCACAACAGGATAGCGCGGCTTTGGGGATTTATATTATATCTATGGCGCAATATGCATCTGATGTATTGGCTGTTCAACTATTGCTCAAAGAAAGTGGCGTCGGTTTTAATTTCCCTGTCGCACCATTATTCGAAACGCTCGACGATTTAAATCGAGCAGATAAAGTGATGACTGAACTTTTCAGCTCAAGTTGGTACAAAGGCCACTTGTCACATCAACAGTATGTCATGATTGGCTATTCAGACTCGGCAAAAGATGCGGGAATGATGGCGGCTGGTTGGGCGCAATACCGAGCCATGGAGTCTCTGATTGAATTAGGAGATAAACACGGAATTAAAATGAAGCTATTTCATGGTCGAGGTGGGACCATTGGTCGCGGTGGCGCTCCAGCGCGTCAAGCATTACGTTCGCAACCACCAGGTTCGCTTAAACACGGTTTACGTGTGACGGAGCAAGGGGAGATGATCCGATTTAAATTTGGACTTTCTCCGGTCGCAATTCAAAGCCTTTCGTTATACGCCAGTGCGATCATCGAGAATAATTTGTTCCCACCGCCTAAACCAAAGTCACAATGGCGTGAGGCTATGGATATGCTCAGTGAAGCATCATGTGAACGATATCGCCAATACGTCCGCAATACGCCAGATTTTGTTTCATACTTTAGAAGTGCAACACCAGAAATAGAGTTAGCTAAGTTGCCACTCGGATCTCGTCCAGCTAAGCGTAATCCAAAAGGGGGTATTGAAAGCTTACGCGCAATACCATGGATATTTGCGTGGAGTCAAAATCGCTTGATGCTGCCTGCTTGGCTTGGAGCCAATGAGGGGATTAAAGCCGTACTCAACTTAGGTGGCGAATCACTAATTGAAGAAATGAGCGAGCTGTGGCCTTTTTTTAGAACTAGAATTGAAATGCTAGAAATGGTGTTTTGCAAAGCTGATTTATGGCTAACGGAGTATTATGACGAACGCCTAGTGCCTAAAGAGCTTCAGATTATTGGGGAAAAACTCAGATCTGAGCTGAAAGAGACTATGGATGAAGTATTGCGACTTGCACCCAAGGGGAGTTTATTGTCTGCACAGCCCTGGATAAAAGAGTCAATTGCGTTACGTAACCCCTACACTGATCCTCTGAACCTATTGCAAGTAGAGCTATTAAAACGTACCCGTGCTGCAGATGATCAAAATCTAGATAGTGCACTGATGATCACTATGATGGGGATCGCCGCAGGATTACGTAATACTGGCTAATACTTATGTGCTAAAATGTAATTTTAAAATACATTTTTATAACGCGATGAAATAAAAAACCAATCATAAAGGGTTGGTTTTTTATTTTTTACTCATTTTTAAATCCTATTTTGTTGACAG
Source organism: Pseudoalteromonas luteoviolacea (assembly GCF_018100925.1). Classification (GTDB taxonomy): domain Bacteria; phylum Pseudomonadota; class Gammaproteobacteria; order Enterobacterales; family Alteromonadaceae; genus Pseudoalteromonas; species Pseudoalteromonas obscura. The sequence goes on from NZ_JAGJEH010000001.1 coordinate 409,400, forward strand.
CGCCACGCTTTAAACTAAAATCCTTGCCCTCTTTATTAATTTCTATGTCGGTATCTTTTTAGAGTTCTATATGTCAGTACTATCAACCAGTATTACTTATGACCAAACAACGTCTTTAATTTTAATGACAGTGCGTGGTAAAGCCGGAGCAGAAGATGTGGTCAATGCGTATAAAGCAGCCAAGGCGTATTCAGAGCAACACGGTAGTAAAAAAGTGCTCATTGACGTATCGGAGTTAGAGCATAAATTTGCTGCCATTGATATTGTCAATGTAATGCCTAAGGTTGCTCATTACCTGACTAATATGCAAATCGCTCGTGTCGTTGGTTTTGAAGGTTATATGCACGACTTATTTTTACAAAAAGTAAAAAGATTTGGTATTCATGCGGAAAACTTTGAATGTTTTAAAACTGCAAAGGAATGGTTGAGTAACGCGTGAAACCTGCGTAAACTGGCATGCCATATTCTATAATAATTAAATTATGGTAATAATAGACAGCAAAATAGAAGAATATATTTACGATGTCGCTAAGCAAACACATGGTGTACTTAAGGCGAATGTCGTATCTGAACTTATCAGTCAACTCAATTGTGACAAAGAGCAACTTCAGCAGGCTTTGTTACCAATTGCAGCAAAATTTGCTCAAGCTCCTATCTCTTCCTTTTATGTTGGTGCTGTGGTTTTTGATAAAATTACGGGCTGCATGTATTTGGGCGCTAATTTAGAGTTTAAACGTCAGGCACTATCTTTGGTAGTTCATGCAGAGCAAGCTGCAATTAATAACGCATGGATAAATGGTGCGCAAGAAATCACTTCGATTGCCATTAACGCAGCACCCTGTGGATTTTGTCGTCAGTTTATGAATGAGCTGAGCTCGGCTGGTACTTTGTCAATACTACTACCAAATGGAAGATTTACCTTAACTGAGTTGTTGCCCTGTGACTTTGGTCCGAGTGATTTGGGTAATGGTGCGTCACTGATGTCAAATGAAGCGGCCGATGTTGATGTTAACTTACCTATATCCGACGCACTGAAGCAACACTTGCGTCATGCTTATGTGCCCTATACAAGCAATTTGAGTGCGGCAGAGCTGGTTTTGAAAGATGGGCGAGCTTTTTATGGCAGATACGCAGAAAATGCAGCTTACAGTCCTAGCCTATCACCCATGAGCAGCGTTTTAAGTCAATTGGCGCTATCTGGTATTAAGTTAGAAGATGCCAGCGTAGAGCGCATTACATTGGTAGAGAAAGCGGGTTTTGAAAATCAAAAATCCGTGGCACAAGCTGTATTGACCAACTTACAAGGCGCTGCGCCTTTGGAGTACCACGTATTTTAATCTAAAGTAGGCGCAAGCCTACTTTGATTGAGTAATAAGGATTTCGGCGGCTTTAATTACCACTGATACGGCACGCTTCTCAACCAGCTGGTGGTCAACATCAGGAATTTCTTGCCTTGTTCTATTTACTAACACGCCGGCTACACAAGCTGCTTTTAGGCCTAGAGCTGCACACATAGTGAATAGAGTCGCTGACTCCATTTCATAGTTCATGACATTAAGCTTTTGCCATTCTTCGCATGACCCTTGGAATGCTTTGGATACATAACCGGAGAAAGTGTCGTAACGCTCTTGTCCTGGGTAGAATGTGTCACTCGAAGCTGTAATACCTGTGTGATAAGGAACCTTCTCAAATTCACAAGCTTGCACCATAGCTTGAGTACTGTGAAAGTCCGAAACCGCCGGATACGCTAAAGGAGCAAAATGCTGGCTTGCACCATCTAGTCTCACTGATGCTGTACTGACTAGAATATCACCTTCATCAATATGTGGTTGAATAGCCCCTGTGGTTCCAATTCTTAGAAATGTTTTAATCCCGAGTTGAGCGAGCTCTTCTACAGCGATTGAAGTAGACGGGCCACCAATTCCTGTAGAGCATACAACCACTGGTTGCTCTTTAATTGTGGCTAGGTAAACATGAAACTCTCTCGTTTGTGCCAGACAAATCGCATTGTCTAACTGCTGGGCGATTCGTTTGGAGCGTTCAGGATCGCCTGGAACGATCGCTAGCTTAGCACCTTGAAGATCTGCTTGAGTTAATCCCAAGTGAAATACCTTTTCCATAAAAAACCTTTTTATGTTCTAAAACGTAATGGTTAAAGTTAAAGAGGTTTAAGTACAGGACACATGTCCTCTGAGCTAAACCAAGCTAACTGACTGGTTACTTATAAAACGAGCATGGTTTGATTACGGGTAAAGTTGTAACACAAAACCAATTTTTAACGAATTTGAAAACAAATATAACAGTGTACTATTGCAATGCTTGCATGTTAGGCCCAGCTCATCTAAACCTTAATATAGCAATGTAGAGAGGACACCTTTATGCCAACATCTCACTCGGTAGATAAAACCCCAGAATTCGCACGGTGCTTGGAAAGCAATCAAATTAGTGCACTAGCCCCTTTTCACTGGTTATCATTAGCTTGCAAAGACATTGTAAGGGCACCAATCCTGAGTCTAATATACGGGTTAGTATTTAGTATTATCCCCGCTTTTATTATGTGGCTTGTTTTTCAGTCTGGCACACACCTCGTTATTTTACCTGCTTCAGTAGCATTCGCTTTAATCGGTCCCGCGTTCGCAGCAGGCTTGTATGATGTTGCTTGGGAGTTAGAAAAAGGTCACAAGCCAACATTAATGCACAGTTTGAAGTCTATGTTTAGAAACCCCGCAGGAGAATGGGGGTTCGCCATTCTACTAATGGTTATCATGATAGTGTGGATGCGACTAGCGGCATTGATACATGCATTGTATCCGAATGTGCCAAACCCCAACTTTGAACAGCTATCAGCATTTCTAACACTCGGCTCCATTGTTGGTGGTGTATTGATGATGGCTGTTTTTGCAATCTCTGCATTTACGCCTCAAATTATGATGGAACGAAGAGTCGATATTATGACAGCGGTAGTGTCATCGATTCACGCGGTTGGTACTAATGTACCAGCCATGATCGTGTGGGGGTTGACCATAGTCACCATGGTGATAATAGGGTTTTTGACAGGCGCTGCTGGTTTCATCATTATTATGCCGCTACTTGCTTATGCCAGTTGGCATGGATATATCGCGATCATCAAGACCAAAAAGCCCAGAGGATACGAATAACTAGACATCTTCTGTGAATATTCAGCCGCTGGTGTATTTATGTGATTAGCATCCAGCGGTTGACTTATATTCCTACCATGTTATATCAGCGTTATTCTAATTGTAATTTTCTCGTAGGTCATTTTTACAATCAATTAAGTTATTGATTAAGCTAATTTTTGTTTGTAAGGGTTTTATTGTAATCAAACTCAAATTGGTCAAAAGTGAGCTGATTTCATTAGCGGGTTACGTTTTTGAAGTAGAGTTAATTTAGCATGATTATGCAAATTATTGAGGAGCACGCTATGAGCAACAGCAAATCACAATACCTTGAAAAACTAGAAAATTGTCTGTGCCCACCAGGTGATGGTGTATTCACTGTGAATACAGCTAAGGAGCGCAAAGAAGCACTGAGACAAAAGCTATATGGTCAAACTGAAGGCGTCGATGTCCTTTGGAAAGATTCATTGCAAAATATTGAAAACAGCGAACATAAAGCTGCTATTTTAGGTATTAGCTCTGATTGTGGCGGTGGTATTTTACGTGGCGCAAACTGGGGCCCACTATTTTTACGTAGCACACTAATTGAACAGCAGCCGCAAACAGCGGCGTTTGATTTAGGAGATGTGCGTGTTATTCCTCATTTACTACATGACAAGTATTTAAATGAAGGGACTATCTCTAATTGTCAGAAGGCCCTTTATCAAGACGAGAATAGCGAATATTTTGTAGCGCCTTTGTCGATCACCGAAGATGTGTGTGATGGCTTCTACAAGCATTACCCTGATAAAGGTGTGTTTGGTATTGGTGGTGACCACTCTATTAGCTACCCACTAACAAAGGCATATTTAAAAGCGAAAAGAGCACAAGGCAAACGCACTGCGATTATTCACTTTGATGCCCACACAGATTTGTTGGTTGAAAGACTAGGTATTGACCTATGTTTTGGCTCTTGGTGCACACATATTCTTGAGTTTTTACCAGCTCCTCATCACTTAATCCAATTTGGGATCCGCTCAAGCGGTAAAGCAAAGGAGCATTGGGAAGGTACGTTTGGCGTTAAGCAACACTGGGCCCATGAAATTCGAGAGCAAGGTGCTGATGCTATCGTTGCTGGTGTAATTGAGCAGCTTAAAGTGGACAATGTCGATGAGTTATATGTAAGCTTTGATATTGATGCGCTGGATGAAGAATTTGCTGCGGCAACAGGCACGCCTGAAACAGGTGGATTAACACCTGAAGAGGCTTTGATAATCCTTAAAGCTCTTGCAAAAGAGTTCCCGATCACTGGCGCGGATATGATGGAAATTGCGCCATTTACCGATAGCTCTCTTGCTGGTCAATCAAGCTCAGAAACCACCTTGAGAGAAGGTGCGAAGATTTCAGCGTTCTTAATTGATGCGATGAATAAAGCATAACTGAGATATTAAGAGGGGCTAATCAGCCCCTTTTCACTTTTTATTTTAATCCATTCTTACTTTACAAAATGCCTTATAGGCGCTGCTGATCAGCTCTTCGTGTTGTAATTTCACAGACCTGCAATTGTTACCTATAGTTTGTATTACTAAATGTGAAATGTTAGGAGATAAGTATTGTATCGATGGATGCTTGGATGCTGTTTATTAGTAACATTGAGTTTTGCTCATGCAAGTTATACCTTACATATTGTTACGGAGAACTTCCCACAATTTCAGTATATTAATGGAGAAGGGGAGCTAGTAGGTACTGCCGTGGACAAAGTAAAAGCAGTGTTGGATAAGTCAAAGATCAATTATCGGATCTCGGTAGAAACTTGGACTACAGCCTACAATACAGCTGCTCGAGATGAGAATACCTGTATCTTTTCTATGGCTAAAAATGAGCAACGAGGCGAAAAGTTCAATTGGGTGTTTCCCATTAGTAAGTTTATCACCTCTTTTTACGCTTTAAAGTCGTCTCAGATCTCGATTGATTCAATAGAAGAAGCCAAGCAATACAAAGTTGCCGTTATCAAAGATAACTACAGCCATCAGTTTTTAGTGAAAAATGGCTTTATCGAGGGATATAATCTCGTGCTTATCAACTCATTTGAGCGTGTTTTTGAGTTACTAGCAACACGACGTAAATTTGTTGACCTTGTGATATTAAGCGATGATCAGTTTGAGTTTAAAAGAAAACACGAGCCCGTAAGTGAATTGCTTGAACCTGTTTTGACGCTGCGTAACTTGGATATGGAATTATACTTTGCGTGCAACAAAGACTTGTCACCTCATGTGACAAAAAAAATAGTTAACAGTTATAAGCAACTGGGGTTTAAATAAAAAACAGCAAGAGGAGCTTTTCCCCTTACCTTAATTATTACTTCTTAGATTGAGGGTTGGATGGCCAGGCAAACCCGTGAAATGTATCTAGGTACAACTGCTCTACCTTTTCTCTAGCCCAAGGTGTTTTTCGCAAAAATTTTAGACTGGACTTTACGGAAGGGTCTTTCTTGAAGCAATTAATATTGACGATTTGCGCCATTTCTTCCCAACCTAGCTCAGATTCAAGCTTTTCAACAATGTCTTGTAATTTAACACCGTGCAGTGGATTATTTGGTTGTTGTGTACTCATATTTAAAACCTAATTTTCGCGACGCGCTAGTGTACTCGTATCTTACCTCTAAGATCTAGCCTTTTCGGCTCTCCATTCTCATCAAGCTTTAACCATACGAGTTGGCTTTGTGGCTGGTTGCCATATTTATGGCTACATACATATATGTGGTCAAACTGTTTTATCAAAGCGCCTTCGCTATACTGAGATGAATTAAACCAACAAACTCGCTGCGGAGAATCAATGAACACTCTTGGAGAGTTTTCTTTTGCATTAATCGGCAGACAACATAAAAAAATTATTAAAAATGATAAAAAATTGATCTTATACATGGCATTACTCATAGTCTGGGCTAATGTTTATTAGGTCGAAGTACGTTTATCGGCATTAAAGGTAGTGTTTACCTTAGCTAGCTTAAACGGCTGTTCTAAAGGATTGTCAGCGGCAATACCGTCTGACCAGTATATTTAAATGTAAGCACAAGTCATGCCCAATTGGTAGCTTGATTGTAATTAGGGGGAAGTATGGCATTTGACACTCAGTTGATGGCGGAGTTGGAACTATTGGCAAAATTTCCAAGGAGTAGTTTGCACCAAGGCCTTAAAATACACAGCAATGCGGATCAAAGTATTTTAGCTGCGGCAGAGCGGTTGTTTGCCAAAGGGGTGATAGATAGGCCCGATGGCGGTTATTTAACAGATTTGGGACACGATTTACTGGCTCATATTGACCAAGTTCATGGGGCATTAAAATAATACCCCATACATAAATACGTATTTAAGCTGCATCCGGTTGATTTTCGGGTGCCGCTTTAATAAAGGCCTCTAGAGTATTACAGTGCTCATAAACGGCTGCAATTTTAGGGAATTGTGACATATCCACCTTGAAGCGCAACGCGTTAAATACTTGCGGAACCAAACACAAATCTGCCAGTGTAGGTTGGTCACCAAAACAGAAAGGGCCGTCTGTGAGTGTTGGCTCTAATTTTTTGAACCCTTCAATGATCCAATGTTGATACCAAGTTGTCTTCTGTTCGTCAGTAACGTTTAGCTCACTGCTTAAGTATTTAAGAACACGTAAGTTATCAATAGGGTGGATATCACAGGCAATGGCATAACTAAAGTTACGAACTTGCGCTTTTTGCCATGGATCAGAAGGTAGAAGAGGTGTTTCTGGGTGCGTTTCTTCCAACCATTCCAAAATAGCCAAAGACTGTGCCAAAGTACCTTGCTCTGTCTCCATTGCTGGCAACAAGCCCTGCGGGTTTTTAGCTGTATATGGCGTCTGTTGCTGTTCCGACTTTAATAGGTTAACGGCTTCAAGCTGATGAACAATGCCTTTTAAATTAAGGGCAATTCTCACGCGGTACGCAGCAGATGAGCGAAAGTATGTATAAAGTTTCATGTTAAATCCTTATTCACGACAAAGGCCACAATAAAGTGGCCAATATAAAATATGATTGCTTAATGCATGTTATGCAATTATGCGCCCTTGAAATACTTCTTAATGCCTTTCCAGCAATCCGAGTAGTTAGGTTGGCGCTCTTTGCCTTCAAGTGCATATTTAGTTGGTGAAATTACATAGCGTGATTCAAACATAAAGGCCAATGTATTTTCATAGCGCTGTGGTTCAAGCTCTGCATTTGAGGCTTTTTCAAATACGTCAGCTTCTGGGCCGTGCGGAGACATACAGTTGTGCAAGCTCATACCGCCAGGCACAAAGCCGTGTTCTTTTGCGTCATATACACCCTCAATAAGACCCATAAACTCGCTCATAATATTACGGTGGTAATATGGTGGGCGGAACGTGTCTTCAGCAACCATCCATCGAGGAGGGAAAATCACAAAGTCGACATTTGCAACACCTTCTTGGCCTGATGGAGACGTTAATACTGTGAAGATTGATGGATCAGGGTGATCGAAGCTCACTGTATTTATTACATTAAAACGAGACAAGTCATATTTATATGGTGCGCTGTTACCTGTCCAAGCAACTACGTCTAGTGGTGAATGTCCGATATCGCAGCGGAATAGGTTACCATTAAATTTAGCTACAAGCTCAAAGTCGCCTTCAAGGTCTTCAAAAGCAGCTACTGGATACTGAAAATCGCGCTCGTTGGTGTAGCCATTGGCGCCGACAGGGCCGCGCTCAGGTAAAATATATGGATGACCGTAGTTTTCACAAATATATCCACGAACTTGTTCGCTGATTAGTTCAACACGGAACTTCAAACCTCGAGGAATAACAGCGATTTCGCCTGGTTTAATAGCAAGCTTGCCACACTCTGTGTGCAGTACAAGTTCGCCTTGTTGTGGGACGAACAATAACTCGCCGTCAGCGTTGTAGAAATATCTACCTTCCATCGATGCGTTTGCGACGTATACGTGAATGCCGATACCAACTTGGCCATTAGCACTACCATTGGCAGCCATAGTCACAAGGCCATCAATAAAGTCAGTTTTTTCTGCGGGTATTTCTACTGGGTTCCAACGCAGCATTGACGGTGGCGTTGGTACTTCAGTAATAGGACCTGTTCTTACCAGACCATTGTCCATTGGTTGGTATTCACCTTGTAATACAGATGGGCGTATACGGTAGAACCAGTTTCTGCGGTTTTCAGCACGCGGTGCTGTAAATGCAGTGGTATTGTATTGCTCCGCATATAGGTCGTATTTCACTTTTTGAGGTGAAAATTGTCCAACCGGTAATGCGCCGGGCAGGGCTTCGGTTTCAAATTCGTTACCAAATCCTGTCAAATAGTCGAATTCTGTACTCATTTTACGTAGACTCCATTGATGTTTCCTGTAAGATACTCTCATGTGAGAGTAATTGCAAACATCCTGATAAAGATGTACTGTAAATAAATAATTACAAAAGTGAGAGGTACTTTGCACCGTGAGTAAACCAACTATTTTAGATATTAGCCAGTTTTTACCTTATCAGTTGGTATCTTTATCCGCACAAGTGAGTGAAGACTTTGCTCAAGTTTATAATCAGGAAGCGGGACTCACACAAGCCCAATGGCGCGTACTGTCTCATGTGCTTAATATAGAGTTTGCAACGGCTAGGCAGATTTGTGAGCTGGCAAATATGGACAAATCAACCGTATCGCGCGCGATAAAACAGCTTGAAGAAAAAGGGTTAATCGGGTTGAACAAACATCCTGATGACAAACGCGCAACCGTTTTGCAGGCTACACCAAGTGGTATCAATTTATACGAGATGTTGACACCAAAGGCGAAGGAGTGGGAGCAGGCTTTATTGTCAAACTTTAGTGAGAGTGAAAAGGTTACCTTAAAAACCTTGATCGAAAAGCTTTCTCTGTCCGTTGAAAGAAAAGCGACAGGCAGATAACGTATTTGCTTTTACAATCATCGTAATTGCTTCGAGATAAAATGAAGCGCGTTTTTATGACTCATGTTCATAAACGACCTCCTCAAAACCTGTGTTGGTTTAAACTGCTTTGTCTACCCTTGATGCCACCTGTCTCTTGATAGCGATAGTAAAGTCATTGACCAGAGTTAAGGTTCTACTGCTTTTTTAACAAACCTAATTTATTTGCTGTGTATGAATAACGTGTCTACACGGCCTTTTATACAGCCCGTTTACTGGACGATTAGCTAAATCAGCCAACACTTTAAATATCTCTATGTTTGACTGAAGTCACACTAAAAGATGCTGCCGTCTTACTATGTGAGGCCTTAAATAGAGTCTGTAGAAAAGGATAATTAATCAGTAAGTAGCCAATAAAAAAGGCCAACATAAAGTTGGCCTTGACATCTAATTACATGTTTAAGTTAGATATTAGAATGTGTAACGAACACCGATTTTAGCGCGCCAAGCTGACTTGTTTTCATCGATTTCGTTGTAGTTACGTACATCCGCACCACCGAATTTATTGTCGATAATGATTCTGTCGTCGTCAGTTAGACCACCAAAGTCGTAGATACTTTGGTTAGGGAATCTCAAGCGTTCTTCTTGACCCCAGTCGCTATTTAGCATGTTCGCGAAGTTCTCGATCATGACATAAAACTGCGCTTTATGGTCTTTGTAGAAACCTGGGATCTCTTGTTTGAAGCTGACATCCATAGTTGTAACCCAAGGTTGTCTGAACGTGTTGCGGTCAAGGATCTGGCCACGCTCAGAGATACCTGCGCGGTTTAATAAAGTTTCAAGTTGTGACCAGCTGAAACCTTCAGCATATTCTACATTCTGATCATCAGGACCTGATGGAATGTATGCTAGGTATGCGCTATTCGAGTTGAAGTCACGAGTATCACCGTAGTCTCCATCTCTAAAGAAGCCCATAACATAGCTATATGGACGGCCTGAACGACGCTCGAAGAATAGGTTAAACTTAGAGTCATAGCCGTCGAAGAACTGAGTCGTGTAGCTAACATTCAGTTTTAAGCTGTGCTCAATTTCATAGTAACCAGTTGCAACGTGGTCAACGTTACGGCTTTGTGTGACTGCATGTTTATAGTTACTCTGCGCACGAGATGATGAACCTGGCGATACATCTTCAATGTCCTGATGTGTATAACTTGCAGACACGTATAGGCCGTTATCAAACTCTTTAGCTAGTGATGTACTGAAAATGATAGAACGAACATCTTCTGATGCATTTGTCATCATAATATCGAAGTTTTCAGCTGCATCGCCATCGTAGATTGACTCGTATTTAACGCGACCATCTTTAGAAGTGCCGTTAGACTTAAGTGCAGTGTTTTTCCAAATCGCTTCGTTTTCTTTGATGTGGTAAGAAAGCTCTGCTGACCATTTAAATCCATCGCCTAGTAGCTCTGAGTCAAACTCGTAGTCAAAACCTACTTGAGCTCGGATACTTGAAGGTAGTTCAAAATTAGGATCTGTATAGTTTGTGCTGCCAGCGCCTTTAGCTAGTGTTTCTTGTACACTTGCAGGAACAGAAGCAAAGCCTGCGTTGTTAACTCTTAGAGAGTCTGTTTGCGCACGGTTGTTGTTAACTTCTACATATTGGTCAACAACTGCATTAGAAGCTGTAACGTATGTTAGACCATCATTTTGGTAAGGGTTGTTATACCAAACATTTGGAATACCGCCTTGGAAACGACCAATACCACCATTAATTGTTAGTGCTTCAGTTGCATAGTACTTAAAGCCAATACGAGGAAGGATAATGTCGATGCCGTCTAAGTTCTCTTGGTTAGAGAAACCGTACGTTTCAGTAAATGCTGCATTCAATGTAGGTTTATCGCTTGAAGATAAACGCTCATAACGTAGACCAACATTTAATTCTAAATCGTCAGTTGGGTAGAACTTGTCTTCGATATATAGAGCAACTTGCTTACGAGTCGCGTCGTATGCCAAGTCATTTACATTATTTGTATATGCATTACGGTAAGAGAATTCGTCTAATGTACCAGTAGCGAAATCATCTAGAGAGTTGAATGTCCAAGAACCTTTTGTGTTCGCGCCGAATAAGTTATACAGGCGTAGGCTTTCTAATTGAGCACCGAAGTTAATTTCATGGTCACCGTAGAAGTAAGTACCATCAAAAGTGAACGTTGCTGTTTCAGTCTCAGAAATATTTGCGTGACGGAATTCATCGCGACCAAAGTTAAAGCTTGGTGAGCGGCCACCATCAATGTGAACTTCAACAGTACCTAAGTCTGAGTTATTCATACTTTCGCTTTTAACATCTTTATAAGCGAAGCCGATTTCAGTTGAGAAGCTATCAGTCCAATCTGAATAAACTTTTGTTGAGAAGTTATTGAATGACTTCTCTTCAGTGAAGCGACGAGAAGCGAGTAAAACCTCATCACCACCTTCAGAGTATTCACGATCTTGATTGTCATCTTGCCACTGGTAAGTGAAGTCTGCACGGTGTGCATCATTGACGTTCCAGCTTAACTTTACAAGTAGAGCATCGTTTGTACTTTCTGGATCACCACCTAGGCCACCATCTAAGCCATATGTGTTCTGTAAGATGCTGTTGAAGCGGTCAAAATCTGCTTGAGCAATATCGTGCTCATGAGTTGTGCCAGCACCTTCCCAACCATAAGAAAGTTCTTTAGTTTGAGTCCATGAGTTGTAGTTAACAAAGTAGAAAAGCTCATCTTTTAAGATTGCACCACCTGTACTAAAACCATAACGGTTTTCGTTCAGGATAGAATCATCAGAAACTGTTTCGTATGTACGGTGACCAGCTTCATCTCGCTCGCCTGCAATCTCGTTGATTGAATCCAATTTACCTGCAAGGCTCGGGTTCGAGAATTCGTAGAAGCCAGTGAACGTATAATCATTCGAACCTGACTTTGTAACCGCGTTAATTTGGCCACCACCGAAGTTACCTTTTTTAGCAGAAAACGGTGCTGCGTCGACAGAAACTTGCTCAATTGCGTCTAGTGCAACAGGCGGCTGTTGAGTAGGGTAGCCACCAGAGCTTAGGCCGAAGTCATCGTTTTGACCAATACCGTCAACAGTGAAGCTATTTGTTTTTGGGTTGTTACCAGCAATGGTTAATTCACCAGCGCCGTTTACAGAAGCTAGCGGGTTTAAACGAGCTACGTCTTTCAGGTCGTTGTTGAAACTAGGCATGTTTCTAATTGTTTCTTCACCAAACACGCTTGAAGAACCACCTGCTTGCTGAACAATTTTGTAACCTGAAATTGAGATAGTCTCAATTTTTTTTGGTTCTAACTGAGAAGTTACACGGCGAGTTTGGCCTAAGTCTAAGTAAATGTTGTTTAGCTCAGAGTCGCGGTAAGCGTCAGAGTCAAGGATAACCTTGTATGGACCGCCTACACGAAGACCTTTAGCAATGAATGCACCAGAGTCGTTAGTAACAAACTGGCTAACAGTACCAGTTGGTTCGTGAATGACAGTTACTTTAACGTTTGCGGCGGCATTGCCTTCAGGAGTAGTTACTTTACCTCGCATCGATGAAGATGTTTCAGAAGCAAAAGCTGAAGCAGACACGCCTAGGGCTAAGACTAAAGCACCAGCTACTTTAGTTAAGCGAACGTTTTTCATTATGTTGTTTCCCGTGTTATTAGGTTTATCAGTTAGTTTAAATATCATTTTTCAAAGCTTTTATTTATTAGCAAGCGCATTAACTAAAGGCTTTGAGTTTTTGTCAAAAATTTGATTTAGCAAACCAGCCAATCTATATCCACCTTGTTGGAGGCGTATTTTAATTGTCGGTGTGTGTTTATATATATAACCCCAACTTATTTCAGTTTCATTGCTTTCGTATATGTCCTCAGCAATTTTATTGGATTCCAATAACCAATCAGAAGGTGTGCTGTTTAAATAGTTAGCGATTAACTGTTTGTCTGAGGTAGTAATGAAGCGAGTAAATTCTGTGAAAGATAACTTTTGGTATTCCACTAGCTCCGTGTCAAAAACTTTATGAAGATTAGTAGACTTTCCAAAAAATTCTACATCAATTTTATTTCCGCCTAAATCTTCGGCTCGTCCAGCATGAAAAGGTTGGTGTGCGTCTCCAACTAAATGTACAAGGAACTTTAAAGCAAATTGTTTGTCTTTTATATCTGAGGAAGAGTTTTTAAGTACATTGGTGGTGAAATTGATACCATCAAGAATGTGTTTTACTTCTTCTTTGTTTGAGATAGCAGGGTTGCTGTGGCGATGCATATGCTCAGGTTTTTCAATATTGATGTAATGCCATTTACCTGATTGCTTTTTCCAAAAGTGTGCGGAGTCAGAGCGCATTTCATCCGGCCAAGTGGATACTTCAGCCAATGTGTCGTCACCAAGGATCAATTGAATATGGGATGAAGTAGCTGGCGTTAAATAACCCTGAGCTAACTCACCGATCACTCTGTGCCCATTTTGACCCCACGCAATAGTGGAACTACTCACCAAGCCAAGAGAGAGTGCAAAAACTTTAATTGAACCTCTAAACATCACTTACTCACCTAAATGTAAATCAGATAATTACCAAGTATTCTAATGAGGTCAATTGTCCGGGTTTTTAGTGAAAATAAAAGGAGTCAAGAGTATTCATAATTTCCTATTAATAAAGTTTTAAAATCAATTGTTTACGGTCTATTGGTAAAATTACCTATTGCAATAAGTAAAGAAAGTTGATCTAATAAGCCTGTAGGAAATAAAAGAATCTAATTGATGTGAAATACAATCTTAAATTAAGCAATAATACAACCATTGTTACAGTTTTGTTTCTATCTGTTTTGGCATGTTTTTACTTGGCAAAGGCGCTCAATAGCCCTTCTGTGGTAGTGCTTCCCAATTTGCTTGAAAAACATATTCAATGTCAAACTCGCTCTGTATCAAATACACAGTCGTTCAATGTGCATGTCCCGGTAAAAAAGTTAGCAGAAGCGCTAGCTCAAAAGCTATGCTCAGATCCTGTGCTAGCAAAACAGTTTGGTTTGGTTAATGTTTATTGGAGTGGCAACCTAGCGGAGCAAATAGATTTTATTGCCAAAGGCCTAGCAGACTTGACGTTATCAAAAGACAACGTGATGAAGGCTTTAATGGCAGAATCCACATACAGTTATAAGGCAGTTATTGGCTACCCCGAGTACACTTCGTTTTTTATATCTAATAGAGAAAAGCCTAAGCTGGAGAAAGCGTACTTTTTAGATAAAAAAATTGGGCTACTAGACTATCCGACTAGTCGCTCTGGCCATATTATGCCAAAGCAGACCTTCAAAGCTCTAGACATAGATATTGACGCGCTAAACATACAGTATGTGACGTCTCATAAAATTTTGCGCGATAAGCTTTCATCGGGAGAGTTAGATATTATAGCGACATATTGGAATGAAGACGACGAAGTCCATTTCTCAAAAAATTATATAACTCCAACAGGGAGTAATATCAGCGGTAGTAAATGGTATTTAAAAATGGTTAGTGACAACACTGAGCTTGCTTGTTCATTGCAAAGTCTATTGCATCATGTAGCCCAGGAGACTGGCTCAAGCTACTTTGATAGTGTTAATGAGTATTGGCAGTGTAATACGTTTCCTTATGAGTTTTTAGGAGAACGCGAATGAAGGAATTGAAAAAAGCGTTAGTGTTCTCTGTATATCTAATATTCTTTCTATTTGTTTTTATTACAATGTCCAAATATACAATTGATGATGTTGTATATCATGACCTGCAAGAGATTAAACTGAGAGTTTCGCTAGATAGGCACAAGCTACCATTAGCCGATCCTATGTTGAATTACTCAGGAGATCCAGAAGCACTCGAGGCATATATTGAGGGTGTGAACCACTATTTATTGCAGCAAAACAGCCGAGTAACGCTTGTTGCCATCTCGAATAAACCGATATCGCCAGCGAAAGGGGAGAGTGTTGAGCAGCTTGTAGCGCCTGGGAGTCGAACGTACTTATTATTAAAGGCGGACTACAGTCACAATTACGCTTTGCTTATCTTTCCGCTGATATTTGCAATGTTTAATTTTGCACTCCTAAAAAATATTTCGAGAATAAAGTATAAACAGCAGGTCCATGAAGATAAAAAGGTTATTTTACCTACTCTGGAAATTCTTAAAATTGATTTATACTCCAAAACATTACACCTTACCTCTAATACAGAACTAAAGGTGCAGTTAGCAAATAAACCCCTGTGCTTTTACCTAGCACTGCTCGAGTATTGTAAGACGTATCCTGAAGCGTCACTAAATCAAAACAAAGACTTGCCGGAAGAGTTATTGGACTTGGCAGACAAATATTTTCACCGTTTAGTTTCACTCGGACACACAATTAGAAAAAGACCTAACTTTTCGAATAGTCTCGAAAAAACGCTCAGTGAAATACGGGCTGCGCTTGATGAGCTGTTATCTGCAACTCCAGAATTAAAAGCTAAGTATTATCCACCTAAAGCACATGGTGAAGGGTCTCGCTCAAAACTCCATAGTTATGCTCTGACGAAAATAAATGAAGAAGACATAGAAATAATAGGTAAGTAAAGAGGGAGCATTCAGCTAGTCGCTTTATGCCCTCATCTTATATTCAAGTTTCAGGTTAAAGGTTACCTGTCTTTATTGGCGAATATTTTTCGATATAGGCTCTTAAGACTTGTGCGTCCGTACTGTCGGTATTTTGATAGCTTTCTTTTTCGGTAATAATCGGATAGCCATCGCCTCCTGCGGCATTGTAACTATTGATGCTCATTCTATAAATGCCATTGATATCAAATGGCTTACCATTAATTGTCTTAATATTGGCAAGGCCATTTTCAATACTAAAGTCGATTTTATGATACTGTAGGTAAGCACCTGCATCCGCTGGAAAGCTTCCTACGACACTAATGTAGTCCACTAATTCCGGCCCTTGCCAATCTATATATGCAACGCGATTTCTAAACGGGTGGACTTTTAAAATGTCTTTGTAGTTTACATCGCCTTTTTCTATGCTGGCGCGAATACCACCCCCACTGATGATGCCAAAGTCTGCTCCAACAGCTTCCGTTTGTGCATTGATGATAAGATCTGCCAACTTACTCTGGGTAAATCTAACTGTGTCTCTGCGGCCATCGAGGAAGTCATCTACATTACCGACCGCCCCTGCGAGTTTTTCTGCACCTTTTTCTTGGTAGGGAAGTAAGAAATTATATAGGCTTGTATCTTTTGTTATTTCGTTTGTGATGAAATTGCCTTGTTCATCTTTTAAGTTGACGGGAACTAGCTCGTAACTTAGTAGCTCTTTAATACCATTCTCAATCTTAAAGACTGCTTTTCCCACATATTTTCCCCACTCATGAGCTTGCATAATCCAAGTGCCATTTTGTCTGTCTGGCCAGCAAGCTTTACCTGGTGAAAATGAAGGATCTTGCTTACCAGTTTCATCTACGCAGATCGGTTCTTGAGAGTGACCACCAATAATCATATCTAAAGAGTTCGGGCTAAGATCCCTTGCCAAAGTAACGTCGCCTGGAGCATTTATTCCATGCTTGGCATCGTGGTAGTGGCCCATGTGCGTCACAGCAACGACTACATCAGGTTGATACGTTGATTTGATCATATCTACCAGAGGCTGTGTGGCGACTGCTGGCGTGATAAAATCCAAATGGCCGATATACTGTGGATTGGCGATTTTTGCGGTGTCGACTGTAGTCAACCCAATAACGGCTATTTTTAGTTGCCCTTTTTCGAGAATAGTGTACGCCTGATAAGCTGGCTTATTGGTTTCTTTGTCAATAATGTTGGCAGAGAGCAAAGGGAAATTAGACCACTTTATTTGCTTGTCTAGAACGCTCAATGGGTTGTCAAACTCGTGATTACCAATGGCCATTGCATCGTAACCAATAATACTCATCCCTTTAAAGTCGGGTTCAGCTACTTGTAAATCCGACTCGGGAACCCCCGTGTTTATATCCCCACCTGATAGCAAAATAACACTATGGCCTTGTTCTAAAGCGTCATTGCGTAATTGGTCGATAAGGGTTTTCCGTGCAGCCATACCATATTCACCATTCTCATTGTGCCAAAATCGACCATGGTTATCATTGGTATGTAGGACTGTTAAATATTGTGCATCGTCTTTTACTGACAGTAATTGGCATGCTGCTAAAAAACAAAGCAAAAACAAAGAAATAATTATGCGCATAAATTATTATAAAAATCTGAACTTATTTATGCGCGTAGTTTAAAGCAATTGCACGAAAATGACATTACAAAGTTGTGTGGTTTGCGGTATTGCGAGAACTTAGCACTGCCTCTTCTCTTCTGTTGAGTTCGTTTTTAGCAAAGCTCCGTTTTTTATGGTTAGTTTCAACCATCCAATTTAAAAAGCATGCGGGCAGTTTGCTATATGGTTCGCCTGCATGAATACCAAAATCACAAATTTGCTCTTCATTCATTTTTTAGCCCCTGTTGATTTTTATATACTTGCCTTGTAACGCCAGTTTGAGAACTGAGCGATTTGCACGCAGTGTAGAGTGTTTTTGACTTAAAAAAAACATTTTTAATCATAAAAATTAACTTTTCTGCTCATTGATTGGACTGGTTTTTTAAGTGGTGATAAAAAGATTCTTAGTTAAGAACTTTTGATAGCGTTACCTTGTCTATATTTAACAATCAGTTACACTTTTTTTTGGCTTGTGCTTGTACATATCGGACATTACTATCAGTATATGACAGTACATTCAAAGAGATAATCAAAGGCTATTTGCCTTGAGTATTGTTACTCGGCAAATACGCCCTTTATATTGGGAACTTTATGAAAAAACTAATGGCACTAGGCGCTATCTCGCTTGGCATTTTGACTGCGTGCTCGACGACGAGTTTCAACAACCAACCCGTACAACTTATTTCTGACCAGCTTGTGGTGAGTCCCAATGACGACCGCGCATACAAAGTACTGACCCTTGAAAATGGCATAGATGTTGTACTTGTTTCTGATCCTAGCGCTGAAAAATCAGCTGCTGCCCTTAGCGTTGGTGTTGGTTTGCTTCATGACCCTATGTCCCAGCAAGGAATGGCACACTACTTAGAGCATATGTTGTTTTTAGGTACTGAAAAATTTCCAGATCCAGATGGGTATGCGGAATTTGTGCAAAATAATGGCGGAGCCAATAACGCGTATACTTGGTTAGATGTGACCAACTATATGGTTAAAATAAATAATGATGCTTACGACGAGGCATTAGACCGTTTTTCAGACTTTTTTAAATCAGCAAAACTCTACCCTGAATATACCGATAAAGAGAAAAATGCTGTAAATGCAGAATGGTCGATGCGCAGAGAGATGGATTTTTTTGGGCAGTTCAAGTTGGCTAGGCAACTTTTAGGTGACCATCCGTCTAATCGGTTTTTGATAGGTAATTTGGAAACACTCGGTGACAAGAAGGATAGTAACCTACATCAAGAAACAGTCGCTTTCTATAATAAATACTATTCATCGAACATTATGAAGCTTGCGATGGTTTCAAATATGCCATTGGCAGAGATGGAACAAAAAGCGATAAAGCATTTTAGTACAATCAAAAATAAAAATATCGCCGAACCAGAAGTAACTAAAACCATAGACTTTAGTGAAGTAGGCAAAAAACGTATTCATTATCGACCGAATCAAGATGTTAAAGCGCTTAATGTCGAGTTTATAATTGAAAATAATATGTCTGATTTTGCTGTCAAACCTAACTATTTTGTAAGCTACTTGCTGAGCAATGAGATGCAGGGTAGTCCAGCACAAGTGTTGAAAGAGCAAGGATTAATTTCTTCGTTGACAGCAAACGCGTCGCCAAATCACTACGGTAATTACGGTGCATTGACAATTGATGTTCAATTAACTGATCAGGGTATGCAACAACGTGAAACCATAGTTGCAACAATTATGCAGTACATAAACCTCATTAAAGAGCAGGGGGTTGATAGTAAGTACTTCGAAGAGATAAGAACATCATTAAATAACCAATTTAGGTTCTTGGAGAAGAGTGATGAGTTCTCATATGTAAGTACATTGGCTGCTAATATGCAGGACTATCCATTAACACACGCTATTAATGCAAACTATCATTTTGCACAGTTTAACCCGAATGCAGTCGACAGAGTCCTACAACAGCTTAACTCGAATACAATGCGTGTTTGGTACATAAGTAAAGATGAACCTGTTGATAGCAAGCTTCACTTTTATGATGGAAAATATAAGGTTGAGCCTATCGGAGCAAGTGAAATAGAGTCTTGGTCTAAGCCAAGTCAGTTTGCTTTATCGTTACCGAGTGTCAATCGACTGCTTCCGGAAAACTTTGAGCTAAAAAGCTCGGAATCTAAAGTGGTTGAAAAGGTATATGAAGGCAAGCGTATACATGCGTGGCTTAAACCGAGCAAGCGTTTTGGTGAGCAACCAAAAGGGAAGTTAGAAATAGTTTTAAACAGCGCGTTGCCACTTAACGACATCAATACGCAGGTCGCCGCTAATCTTTGGGCTGATCTCTATGAAATTGAAAAAGCGAAGTTGATCACTGAAGCACACGTTGCAGGAATGGGCTTGGAGCTTAGTTACGCTAATGGTTTGGTAATGTCTGTTTCTGGTTTTACGGACAAGCAGCCAGTGTTAATAGAAAAAGCGCTTGAAGGGTTAGCTGTAACTCCAAACGAAAAACAGCTAGAGCAAGCAATTGATCGATATGTTCGCACACTACAAAATAAAGCAAAACAGATCCCATATTATCAAGTTTTTGGCGCATATAGACAGGTTACTCGAGAGGGGAGTTTTGACTCAGAGGCCTTGATTAAAGCAGCTAAAAGCATGACTACCAATGACTTTAAAAAAGCGCAAGGTGAATTGCTCAGTAATAACTTAGTGCGTGTATTTGGATACGGTAACTACAATAAGCAAGACATAACTAATGTTGTATCTCGTTTAGAGACCCATATAGGAAGCGAGGCAAGCCAAGTAGATTATGTTAGGGCTGGCTTTTGGCAGCCAAAACAAGGCGAAGTGATTGTCTTACAAAAAGATACTGACGTAGCTGACGTTGCTGTTATTGATGTTGTGGTACACCCGGAGCCTGGGTATGCACAGAAAGCAGCCGCATTGATCTTGAAGTCGCACTTACGGCAAAAAGCTTTCAATATACTGCGTACTGAAGAGCAGTTGGCTTATGCCGTAGGAGCTATAGCGACCAGTATTGATGAACACTCAGCAATAGCACTATTTATTCAAACACCAGTCAAAGACGTGAAGTCTATGCAAGCACGTTTTGACGCATTTAAGTTGGAATATGCAAAAGAGCTGGAAAATTTAACCGCAGCAGAGTTTGAGCAAATCAAAGCGTCGGCACTTGCGAACCTAAGGGAAGAGCCAAAGAACTTGGCAGAGGAAGCGCAGCCTATTCTGACGGACTGGTATAAAAATGAATTGTCATTTGACTCAAAAGAGCAATTAATCGCTGCGGCTGAACGGATCACAATGCAAGATATTAAATCTTATCTACATCACACACTGTTAAATGAGAGCGCCCCTAGGTTAAATATTCAATTGAGAGGCAATAAGTTTTCCGATAAACCATTTGCAGACTTACCTAATCAAAAGAAGATTAGCTCTCTAGAAGACTTGTATAAAAAAGTCAGTTACGAGTAAGCTCCAGTATTTGCTACTACGACATCTTCGATGTTGTGGTAGCAAAACTAATATAAAGCTAGGGTCTACAACAGAGGTTACAGCTTTGCAATGGAATAACAATATGTGTCAGGGGAGTTTATGATGCCTGGAAATATAATTACAGTGTCTGAAAGGTGTGAAATTAGAAAAGCGACGCTTGATAATGCTGATTTTATTATAAAGTTGCTCAATCAACAGAGCTTTATTGAGTATATTGGTGATAAGAAAGTAAACAACCACCAGACTGCGATTGAATATATCGAACGCTCTTTTTTATCTCCTTATAAAGAAGGTCTCAGTGCCCCATATATTGTTTATTTACAATCTGGGCAGGCCATTGGTGTTGCGGGGTTTTACCAGCGTCCTTATCTACAAGAGCCTGATTTAGGTTATGCGTTTTTAGATGAGTTTACAGGTCAAGGGTTAGCTTTTGAGACCTGTGAACAGCTTATCGCTATGGCGCGCAAACATCTAAACATAACCAAGCTACATGCGATAACAGATGTCCAAAATCACAACAGCAAAAAGTTATTAAATAGGCTCGGCTTTGAAGGCAACGGAAAGATTTATAGCCAGTCACCTACCAAAGCTGATTGTCTGTTTACTTATTATTTTGCCTGAGTTGGCCAGTAAGTATTTGCTCAACATCATTTAACAGTAGTAGCCAGTTGCTTTTATGAGCTGCTACTAAAGCATCGAAACCATCGTCCTGCAGCTGGTTTTCAAATGAAAATCGTTTTGTTTGAACTAAATGTGTATTGCCGTTTTGCAACTGGTAAAAATACAGATTACCACTGAGAATAGCACCTTTTTCATAGTGGCCTGCGTACTCATCTACTACAAGTTTTAAACTGTAACGGGTTGTATTTAAATCGCCTGCTAACGTCCTAGGAATTACCGTCAAGCCTCGATTATTTAAATAACTAAGAGTTAGCTGTGTCAGCATGCTTTCTGGATGTTCTGCCCAGAAGTGGAAGCTCGCAATATTAACAGTATTTGGTTGAGTAAACTGTACAAATGCCTGCTGGTTAGAAACGCCTAAAATAGATACCTGATCTAAGTAAATAGGTGTTTCTGGCGCACGAATTTGTTTTTCTATTGCCTCTGTCTGATCAGAGAATTTATAGTATTTGTGGCCACTTGAGTTACTGCTGCAGCCCATTATTAGCATTGCTAAAAGGCAAATTTGCAATGGCGATTTCATTAACGCTTCCTCGGCACAGGATCTTCGGACGCGTTTTTATCGAAAATCAGCATGTTAGGCTGCTCATTTAGCCCTTTAGTTACTGGCTTTAATGTGTTGGACAAGCTTTCTAGCTCACTCAGTGTATCGGTCAACTGATCCATCACGCCAGAGCCTTGCTGATAGGTTGACAGGGTTTTTTCAAATTGCTTTAAGCTTGATGTTAGCTGAGTCAACGTGCCCTGTAATTGAGTTAAATTCTTTTCCACTTTTTCTGGTACTTTTTTGTTGTTTAAATCTTTTATAAGCTGCTCAGTTTCAGCACCCAATTGCTTGTATGCAGTGAGCATGTCTGTGGCTTCAACTAAAGCTGCATCTAATGGCAAACCATTTAGTTTATTAAGCAGTGCCATAACCTGTTCAGATAAAGCCGTAAATCCACTCGGTACACTAGGTAATACAGGATAGACTGAGTGTTTGGCAATAGACTCCGGCTTGGCTGCACTATAAAAATCTAATTCTATATATACCGCACCGGTTAATAAATTACCACTTTTTAGCGATGCACGCAGCCCGTTTTCAATCCATTTTTCTATGTTTCCTTGCCAGTACTGTTTGGCCTGCTCATCTACTTCATAAATTCTGCCGTATTCTACCTTTATTAACACAGGAATCGATGTATTATTTTGCTGGAAGTATAAAGGTTGCCCATCTCGAACAAGCTGCGCAGGTACTTGCTCGACAGTGCCGATTCGCATTCCTCGATATTCGACAGGCGCGCCTGGCTTCAAGCCTTTAATGGATTGTTCAAATTCAACAAGGTAAAGATCAAATAAGTCAAATCGCCTTTCCAATGCAACAGCAAAGTTTTTATGTAATTTATACTGAGTGTACTGCTGTGCGATAGAGTCTGCGACAGAGTTGGGCGGGTAATCCACAGAGATCCCACCTTTGATCAATTTTGACAATGAACCAGTTGAAACTTTGATCCCTTCGGTGGACAAGTCGACTTCTACGCCTGAGTTAACCCAAAAAATCACATTGTTAGAGATGAGCTCGTCATAAGGGGAGTTAATAAAAACCCCGTAGTCCATTTCTAGTGTTTTTTCATTAAAACTGGCGGTTTCAACTTGCCCAATTTTGTAATTTCTAAAAAAGATGCCAGTACCAACGTCCAGCACTTCGGCGTTTGCCGCTTTTAATTTGTATCTAACACCTTCAATATCGGGGGCAATGAGTGCTGGCTGGTCTTGCATGGTAAAAAGATTAGCTAAGTTGCCTTGCTCACCAGGTAAAAGCTCTATGTAAACACCTGAAAGCAAAGTGTTTAATCCAGAGATCCCGGTTTCATCTACCCGTGGTTTTACGGTCCAAAATTTGGCGTCTTCAGTGAGCAAAGTATCATAGTCTTTAAATATGCGAATGGTCGCAATAACTGCGTTTTGCTCTATCTGTAATTTAAGAGACTCAACAATGCCAACTTGTACACTTCTGACTTTGACCTCAGTTTTTCCTGCAATGATGCCGTCGGCATTATCCATTTTTAGGAAAATAGTGTGGCCTTTATTAGATTGGTGTTGATAGAGCATCCATCCGGTTATTAAAACAGCGATAATAGGAACAATCCAAATGACAGAAAATTTAGGTTTGGATTCTATATAAGCTTTCTCATTCATGTTTATTTAAGTTATCCCACAATAGCCTAGGGTCGAAATGATTTACAGAGATTATTTGGCATAATACCATAGCGGTGAAAAACACAATACCTGATTGGGGTTCAACACTTAACACAGTACCAAGTTGTACCAGAGAAACCAATAAAATAACGACGAACACATCGATCATCGACCATTTTCCCATAAATTCAAGTGCTCTATACAGCTTGCTTGCCAATTTAGGCTGAGTGCATGCTTTTACTTGGTAAAGTAAATAAAAGAGGGCGATCCCTTTGATAATGGGAATACAAATACTGGCGACAAAGATAAGTATTGCAACAGGGTAGGAGCCAGCATGCCACATAACTTCAACACCACTGTAGATCGTTGCTTTGGTATGGAGTCCGAGGTTGATGGTGTCCATAATTGGAAGCGCCAAAGCAGGGATCAATAAAACCATGGCAGTTAACATCCATGCCGCGCTTTTTTCTAGCGAGTTGGTTTTGCGGAATTTTAACTTTGATGTGCATCGAGGGCAACGTGCCGCATTACTGAGTTGACCACAAACATGGCATTTCTTTAAGGACTGCTGTTGTGCTCTGGGCGCACAAGTTTGTTCATCTGGACAATAAGTTATTTGCTCTCTTTCCCAAAGCTGTTCTTTACTCAGCAAGGATAACGTTTCAATAAAGCATAAAACGAAGAGAATATAAGACCAAAAACCAAGCCCAACTTCTATTTCTGCAAACTCAGTCAATTTGAAAGCACTGATCAGCACAGCAACAAGAAAAATATCAGCAAGGTTAAGTGGCTTTAGTAGCATCAAAAGCCGTACTATGACGCGTGCATTGTGTGGGTTTAGGTGTTTCCATAGCGGAGAATGAGCCAACATAATAAGCACTAATGCAAGTAAAGGCATCAGCAAGATAGTAAAAGCGAGTAACCCGGCCAGTAGAGTACTAAAGTTGGTGGCGAGGAGTGAGATTGCTTCGATCAAGCTAATGGATTGTTTTAAACCATGTTGTGCATAAGAAATAAAATGAGGGTGCAAGCTCACTATCAAAAAAAGAATAGATGATAAACCAAACGCATTTATGCTCTGGTTGTAGTTGACCTGACAGTGAGCCAAGGTGTTTCCACAATGCGGACATATGGCTCTTTGATGCTTGTCCATGTGTGCGATAGACACTAAATAATCACAATGTTGGCAAGCAGTTATCACAATATAAAATCACAATAGAGATATATACCTCTATTGTGTTCCAGCATTCAAAGAATATCAACTATCAAATACCGCCACAGTTTGCCGGCTCAGTGCAACTAGCTCTCCACTGCTGGAGAAAATTTTTGCATCTTCAATACCGTATCCGCTATTTGCTTGATGTGTAATTGCCTCATAACCGAACCAATCAGATAGGTTCATATCTAAGGGTTGAAGAAACTCTACGTACCAAGAAACGCTACTTGCAGGAGACGGTTTGTCGCATAGTTGCAATAAGGTCGGTGGCCATGCGTCTGCCAATGCTAAGATACTTAATTCAGGACACAAGCTCTTCGCGGGGTGTTTGAATTTCATCCAACCATGAATTTCTGTTGAGTCAGAACCACTAAAGGGCATTGCTCCGGCTTGAATATTGAGTTCGATATTTTGAATAAACGCAGGAAACAAACCTTCAACATATTTGAGAGTTTGACTGCTTTTTCGCTCTTGTTTAAGTATGCGGGGTTGCTGATTTGAATCTACTTGTATTTTAGATTGCCTTTGTGTGCCGAAACAGGCAAGAGCTATGAGGCATATAGTGTCATTTTGCGTAATTCGAGTTTCAATCTGGGTAACGTTTTTGCCATGCCTTAATATCGTGGTGTTAATCGTAAATGGAGTGTCAGTTATTAGTGGCGCGACGAAATTACAATTGAAAGAAAGCAGTTTTCTCGTGACGTCATCTAGTTTCAAATACATTTGCTTTAGCATCAACGCAGCACTCAATCCACCAAAAACGGTTCGGCCTTGGCTCCAAGTGTTTGGGACGCTTAACGTGCTTTCTTGTGCCTGTAGTTGAGAAGACGAAATTAAGGTATCAAAGTCCATAGTGGGTCCATGTGTTATTTTTACTCAATTAGAATATATGCTCTAAATAGATAAATACAGATTTTTTGCCTGCTTTTTGCTCTGTTCATCCTAAAAATAAAAAAAATTGAAAAAAAATGAAATTTTTTTCCACTTTAAGGTTGAATTAGAATTTGCCGCCCCTATTTATCAAGTCATCTAACAGAACAACGAATTTTTTGAGGTCGGAGAAGATTCACATGGGTAAAATTATTGGAATCGATTTAGGTACTACTAACTCTTGTGTAGCAGTTTTAGATGGTGAGAATACGCGCGTTATTGAAAACGCTGAAGGCGATCGCACTACCCCGTCGATTATTGCATTTACAGAAGAAGGCGAAACGCTAGTAGGTCAACCGGCAAAGCGTCAGGCAGTTACTAACCCTACAAATACGCTATATGCAATTAAGCGACTAATTGGCCGTCGCTTTGAAGATGAAGAAGTACAACGTGATATCAGCATCATGCCATTCAACATTGTAAAAGCTGACAATGGTGACGCATGGGTTGAAGTACGCGGTGAAAAACGTGCTGCACCACAGATTTCTGCAGAAGTTCTTAAGAAAATGAAAAAGACAGCAGAAGACTTCCTAGGTGAAGAAGTTACTGAAGCGGTAATTACAGTTCCTGCATACTTTAACGATTCACAGCGTCAAGCAACTAAAGATGCGGGTCGTATCGCGGGTCTAGACGTTAAACGTATCATTAACGAGCCAACAGCAGCTGCACTTGCTTACGGTATGGACAAAAAACAAGGTGACAACGTTGTTGCGGTATATGACCTTGGTGGTGGTACATTTGATATTTCAATCATTGAAATTGACGAAGTAGACGGCGAGCACACATTTGAAGTACTAGCGACAAACGGTGACACGCACTTAGGTGGTGAAGACTTTGATAACCGTGTTATCAACTACCTAGTTGAAGAGTTCAAAAAAGAGCAAGGCATCGACCTAAAAGCAGATCCGCTAGCGATGCAACGTGTTAAAGAAGCGGCTGAAAAGGCGAAAATCGAACTTTCTTCTGCACAGCAAACAGAAGTTAACCTTCCATACGTAACTGCTGATGCAACTGGTCCTAAGCACATGAACGTTAAACTAACGCGTGCTAAGCTTGAGTCTTTGGTTGAAGACTTAGTAAATCAGTCAATTGAGCCGCTAAAGCGTGCACTTGCTGATGCAGACCTTTCTGTAAGCGACGTAAATGATATCATCCTAGTTGGTGGTCAAACACGTATGCCACTAGTTCAGTCTAAAGTTGCTGAGTTCTTTGGTAAAGAAGCGCGTAAGGACGTTAACCCTGATGAAGCGGTAGCACTAGGTGCAGCTGTTCAAGGTGGTGTACTTTCTGGTGACGTTAAAGACGTACTTCTTCTAGACGTTATTCCATTATCTCTAGGTATTGAGACAATGGGCCAAGTAATGACGGCGCTTATCGAGAAAAACACAACTATCCCGACTAAGAAGTCACAGGTGTTCTCAACAGCTGAAGACAACCAGTCTGCGGTAACTATTCATGTACTGCAAGGTGAGCGTAAGCGTTCAACTGATAACAAATCACTTGGTCAGTTCAACCTTGAAGGTATTCGCCCAGCTCAACGTGGTGCACCACAAATCGAAGTTACTTTCGATGTTGATGCGGACGGTATCTTACACGTATCTGCTAAAGACAAGGATACGGGTAAAGAACAGAAAATCACTATCCAAGCTTCTTCTGGTCTAAGTGACGATGAAGTAGAAAAAATGGTACGTGATGCAGAAGCAAATGCGGAAGAAGACAAAAAGTTCGAAGAGCTAGTTGGCGCACGTAACCAAGCTGATGCACTTGTTCACGCTACTCGTAAGCAAGTTGAAGAAGCGGGTGACGCACTTCCAGCTGAAGACAAGACTGCAATTGAAGGTGCTTTAACTGAACTTGAAGCAGCTATCAAAGGCGACAGCAAAGAAGACATCGATGCGAAGACTCAGGCGCTTGCAGAGAAATCTCAAAAGCTAATGGAAATCGCACAAGCAAATGCACAGGCACAGCAACCAGGTCCTGATGCAGGTGCACAACAAAGTTCAGCGAAAGCAGACGATGATGTTGTTGATGCTGAGTTTGAAGAAGTTAAAGACAACAAGTAATTGTTGACTGTTAAGGGCGCGCGGCGACTTCGCTTGACGCGCCCTTCGTGTTTTTAAATTTTGGCTCACAACCGAACGTAGGTTTCGGAGAGTTGTCTTGTAAGAGTAGTGTGATAACTATGTCCAAACGTGATTATTACGAAGTATTAGGTGTAACAAAAGACGCCGGTGAACGTGATATAAAAAAGGCCTATAAGCGCCTAGCAATGAAGTATCACCCAGATCGTACAGCGGGTGATGAAGCTTTAGAAGCTAAGTTCAAAGAAGTAAAAGAAGCGTACGAGGTCCTAACGGATAGTCAGAAACGCCAGATGTATGATCAATACGGCCATGCAGCGTTTGAACAAAACGGTGGTGGAGGCCATGGCGGATTCGGAGGCGGAGCCGACTTTGGCGATATTTTCGGGGACGTATTCGGTGATATTTTTGGTGGCGGTGGTGGCCGTCGTCAATCGAGACAGCAACGTGGAGCGGATTTACGCTACAGCTTAGACTTAACGCTTGAAGAGGCTGTTAAGGGTAAAGACGTAGAAATTAAAGTGCCTACTTGGGTAAGTTGTAAACCATGTGATGGCAGTGGTGCTAAAGCTGGTTCTAAACCTAAGACATGTTCGACATGTCACGGTGCGGGGCAAGTTCAAATGCGTCAAGGTTTCTTCGCTGTGCAGCAGACGTGTCCAACTTGTCAGGGTACAGGTCAGGTTATTTCTGACCCATGTGACAGCTGTCATGGTCAAGGTCGTGTAGAGAAGACCAAAACGCTGTCGGTTAAAATTCCGGCAGGTGTTGACACTGGCGATCGTATTCGATTATCTGGTGAAGGTGAAGCCGGTATGCATGGCGCGCCAGCAGGTGACTTGTATGTTCAGGTAACCGTGAGAGAACACCCAATCTTTGTTCGTGATGGTAACAATCTATACTGTGAAGTACCTATTAGTTTCACTACCGCGGCGCTAGGCGGCGAGATTGAAGTTCCGACTTTAGATGGCAGAGCAAATCTTAAAATCCCTTCAGAGAGCCAAACTGGAAAGATGTTCCGTATGCGCGGCAAAGGCGTGAAGTCAGTACGCAGTGGCTCTGTTGGCGATTTAATCTGTAAGGTTGTAATTGAAACGCCTGTTAATCTTAATGAGCGTCAAAAAGAGCTATTGAAAGAGCTTGAAGAAAGCATGAGCGGAGACAGTAAAAACCGTCCTAAAGCGCAAGGTTTCTTTGATGGCGTAAAGAAGTTTTTTGATGATTTGACCAAATAGTTTGGTTAACCTGTCAGAATAAATCAAAACGGCGCCAATGGCGCCGTTTTACTCTCAGTCTAATATTACGAGATAATCCATATCATCGTTGCACCGACAAACTAAATCCGGTCGGCTTTCTCCTGAAATCAGTGTTCCTGAATGACACCCTAATAGCTCGCACTTTTCATTACACGCTAGCTTGTCTGACCAAGCATTGTATTCACTGTGTAAAACAAAAATGACGGTCAAAATACTCAAAGTTACACCGATACCTTGCGCTAAGCTTGTATACATGCGACGCACCTACTAATAAATGGCACAACTCAACATCGCTGTTACAGCAAGTTTTCGCTTCTAACTACCAACGCAGATTGAATCTGCTGGTATATACTACTTTAGTCGACAATTCAGTATTGTCGAGCATAATTTAGTACAATTTATAGTAAAAATATCTTGGATAATAAATTGCGAATAACGTGTCGTTGTTTTAGTACTTAAGCTCTATTGAAAGCACGTTATTTTTTTGTAAAGCCATAATTAGTAAGGATTTAATATGACACCTGCAATTAACTTATTGACCAAAAGTAAAGTCCAGTTTGAAGTCTTAAAGTTTAAGCATGATCCAAAATCGCCAAACTATGCACAAGAAGCTGCAAGCAAATTAAATCTTGAAGAGTGTAAAGTATTTAAAACCTTGGTGATTGAGGTAGATGGTGACTTATTTATTGGTATAACCCCAGCGACACAGCAGGTAGATCTGAAGTCTTTTGCGAAATCTGTGTCTGGTAAAAAAGCGCAAATGGCTGACAAAAACAGGGCGCAAAGTGCAACTGGGTATTTGCTTGGTGGGATCAGCCCATTTGCTCATAAGCGTAAAATCCCGGTTATATTGCATGAAAGTGCGAAGCAGCATCAGCAAATTTATGTCAGTGGTGGTAAAAGAGGACTAGAAATCTCGATTTGTCCCCAAACACTTATGACTATAACGCAGGCAAGTTTTGGCTCTTTTTAGTCTCGACATTTCTACATCTCAAATTTTATCTTCCTAGAGACAAAAAAAATTATTTCAGCGCACACGTGTAAGCTATTAATTATCAGTAGCTTTTAAGCAAAAAACTCTTTGGGCAGTAAAAATATCGTTAATTTTTTCATTTGAGCAATTGATCTAAATTGATTTTTATGACGTAATGTAGGTATATCTATCTGGTCGGATGAGTTAATTATGAGTTTAAGAACACAACTAAGAAAAATTTTGCCAAGCATTTCAGTTACAGAGCAAGAAGCTTTAGATGCGGGGGATGTATGGTTAGAAGGCTCTATCTATCAAGGAAAACCAGATTTTTCCGCTTTACGTGCTGTGACCGAAGCGAAATTGTCGGCTGACGAACAGGCGTTTTTAGACGGTCCTGTTAAAGAACTAATGGCGATGATTGATGAAAATCATATCCAAAATTCTAAGCACTTACCTGAACATATCTTAGAGTTTTTGAAGAAAGAGCGCTTTTTCTCTCTTATTATTCCAAAGCAGTATGGCGGCCTGGAGTTTAGCCCGTACGCCAACTCAACCATTGTTGGTACGATCGCAACCAAATCTTCTGCGGTCGCTGTGACAGTGATGGTACCAAATTCACTCGGTCCAGGTGAGTTGTTGCTGCACTATGGTACGGCTGAGCAGCAGGCGCATTATTTACCACGACTTGCCAATGGCCGTGACATTCCATGTTTTGCTTTGACTAGTCCAGAAGCAGGTTCTGATGCGGGTGGCATTCCTGATCAGGGTATTGTTACAAAGGGTATGTTTGAAGGCAAAGAGGTACTTGGTCTAGAAGTAACTTGGGACAAGCGATATATCACACTCGCGCCGATAGCTACGGTACTTGGCCTAGCCTTTAAAGTGTTTGATCCAAATGGCTTACTTGGAGGCAAGGAATCCTTGGGCATCACCTGTGCTTTAATCCCTAAATCTCACCCGGGTGTAGAGCTTGGCAATCGCCACGATCCTATGGGTATTCGATTCTACAACGGTACAACGCGTGGTAACAAAGTATTTATTCCGATGGATTTCATCATCGGTGGACAAGAGAATATCGGCCGTGGTTGGCAAATGCTAGTAAGTTGTTTAGGAGCTGGTCGCGGTATTTCGTTGCCTGCACTAGGTGTCTCGACGAGCCAAGTGGCATTGAAGTCGGCATCTGAGTATGCAGCGGTACGTGAGCAATTCGGATTGGCAATTGGTCAGTTTGAAGGGATCCAAGAGAAGTTAGCAGATATTGCTGGTAAGGCTTTTTTACAAGAATCAATGCGAGTTTTAACAACTGAAGGCTTAGGCATGGGTCTAAAACCGTCTGTTGTAACAGCTATTGCCAAGTATCATATGACGGAGTTGGGTCGTGATGTGCTTGATTCTGCTATGGATATTCTTGCAGGTAAGGCAATTCAAACGGGGCCACAAAATACTTTGGCAAGCGGTTATGTTGCACAGCCTATCGCGATTACAGTCGAAGGCGCGAACATTTTGACTCGTAACTTGATGATATTTGGCCAAGGTGTGATGCGGTGCCACCCTTATTTGCAAACAATGGTCGAGTCTATCCACAGTGAAGAGGCAAATGCAGACAAAGAATTCAATAAAATTTTAAGAAAAACGGTTGGCTACAGTATCGGCAATGGATTTCGTGCATTCAAACTTGGCGCGTTTCCATTTTTGGCGTCAGGTTCATCTTCTTTACCGGAAGTTGTTCAATATGAAAAAGCAGCACAGCAGTTGGCGTCCAAACTTGCTGTTTATGCAGATTTCTCGTTGCTCGTTCTAGGTGGTAAGTTAAAGCAAGCCGAATTACTATCAGCAAGACTTGGCGATGTGATGAGCTTTGTTTACGCTGCAATGGCATCAATTCGATACTATGAGCAAAAAGTGTCACAGCAAGATAGGGCGCAAGCTGCACCTTATTTTCACTATGCGACACGGTATGCATTGATGGAAGCGGAAAAGGCACTTCATAAGTTCTTGGATAACTTCCCGAGCAAAGCTGCAAGACGTTTTATGCGTATTGCGACCATGAACTTTTCGCATCGTATGCCAAAAATTAGCGACGATATGATCAGAGAGCTAGCAAAAGCCGCACAATTAGACACTGATTTTAAACAGCAACTAACGCATTTGGTTAAGCCAACTGAAGGTGACGGACACGATATCAATGAACAGGCTTATAAAGCAAAGATGGGGTGTTTGGAGTCGCTAGCTAAAGTGAAGAAGTCACTTAAAAAACGTGAAATAAAGGCGGGTGTTAGTTTCGGTGATACATTAAACAATGCCTTTGTTGCGAATATCATCAATGAGCAAGAATATGTGAAGTTGGTAGATTATAATCGCAAGCGTGAAAAAGCGATTCGAGTGGATGAGTTTGATTTTGACTTAAATTTAATCCAAGACTCAAAGGAAGTAGACTCTGTTAAATCTGTCGTTAATCAATAAACGATAAGAACATACGCCCAAATTATTTATATAATTGGGCGTATCATATAAACTGCATAAAAAAGCGAACGGTTTTTTTATGCAGCATTCTCTTTACTCACACTACCTTAACTCTCTCCAAACACATGAACAAAGTGCTCAGGCCTTATGGAATGGCTGTGGATTCTTGGATAAATTCCAAATTGGTTCTTGTAAATATGCGGTTAAGCTGAGCAAGGTACCTGATGATCTCAAACATGTAAATATTCGACAGACTCCCTTTTCGTTGCAAAGAAAAGTACGGAGTTATGTTAAAGAGCAGTATTTTTACACGCATTATGTCGAAAGCTTGCCTATGACGTGTCACACACCGAAGGTAATTGAGCTACATGAATTTGATGGGACTTTTGTCACGTTATTGGAAGATTTTGAGCAACGAGGTTTTCATAATAAGGCTGATGCAAATAGTGGTGATATTGAGCGTACTCTAAAATGGCTAGCGGGGTTTCATGCAAATTGGCTACGTGTTGGAGGAGGTGAGTCTTCATTTGGTTTATTGGGTTATGGTAATTACTGGCATTTAAAAACTCGACCTGACGAATTTGAAAAGATGCCAGCTTCGTCATTAAAGAGTGCGGCCCATGCAATCAATGAAAAGCTCGATGCGGTGACATTTAAAACGCTGATCCATGGCGACGCTAAACTGGCAAACTTTGCGTTCAATGATACGTCAGTGATCGGTTACGATTTTCAACATACAGGTATTGGATTAGGCCTCTCTGATGTGATGTTGTTATTTACAACTGTGTTAGATTCAGAGCAACTCAGCTCTTGTGCATCAAATCTTTTAGATATCTACTTTACAGAGTTAAGAGAGCAGATTAAAAATCAAAACGTGACAATTGAGGTTGATCTTTTGGAAAATGAGTGGCGAGAAAGTTGGTGTTTTATATGGGCCGATTTTCATCGTTTTTTGGCAGGTTGGAAGCCTGAACACCCTAAGATCAATCAATATATGAAAACCCAAACGCAACTCGCGCTTAGCAAATTATAAGTTAGTCACAAATATGGAGTTTGCCCTATTAAGTGCCTTATGCTGGGTTGGATTTGACTATGCCAGAAAACGATTGTCCGCATTTTTTTCTGCTCCAGCAATGTCGGTTGTATTTAGCGCGACCGTGTTACCTGTATACGTTGTTTATTGGTTGTCTTTCAGCCGAACACTGCCACAGTTTGACTACTTCTATCCGGCAACAATCAGCGGTGTATTGGCTGGCGTGGGAAGTGTGTGTTTTATCCGGGCTTTGGCGCTAGGTAAGGTGGCTGTTATGCTACCTATGTTATGTTTGACGCCTGTGATCGCAGGCTCTGCGGCTTGGGTTTGGATGGGAGAAGCGTTAAGTCTAACAGAAACGGTTGCGGTCGCAGTATTGGTACTAGCGTCATTCATCTTGCAAGGAGGAAGGTTGTCGGTTCAAGAACCTGGCGCCGGATATATCTTGGTAACGTCGTTTTGTTGGGGCCTATGTATCGTTTTTGATAAGCAAGCTTTGCAACATAGCCCGGTGGATTTTCATATTCTCTATGTCACGTTTATCGTGTTAGTACTCAATTCTATTTTGTTTAGACCGTCATTGTCACTTGATAAACTTAGCAAGCACAAAGCAATGTGGGTATTAGCCGCTTTGTGTTTCTCATTAGCTGTTACATTGCAGTTCATTGCTTTGCAATCCATTCAACCTGGCATTTTAGAAGCGCTTAAAAGAGCAATTGGCATAATCGGGGCTGGTTTAATCGGAGTTTATGTATTCAAAGAAAAGCTAACCCCAACTCAGTGGACCTGTGTTGGGGTTATATTGTGTACGAGTGCTTTATTCTCGCAATAGGTTATGAATTAATTACATTTACCTACTTTGTTCCAAACATTGCTGAAGATGTCTGGTTGAGCACCACGTGACCACCAAGTTGACTTGTACTCATAACCTTTATACGACACTCGGTCACCGACACGGTAGAACGTTGATGCACTCCAAGCACTTAAGCCAGAACATCCTGGAGGTGTTACTGCATCTTCAACTGTTACTTGCTTAACAACTGTATCAAAGTCACCAGCAGAGTTAGTAACTTTAAGTGTTACGTCATACGAACCTGCTTGAGCATAAGTGTGGCTTGGTGAGCTCTGTGAGCTTGAATTGCCGTCACCAAATGTCCAGTTGTACGTGCCTGCGGTTGAGCCATTTGTGAATGTTGCAGTTAGGCCCGAAGTTGAGAATGTAAAGTTTGCAACAGGTGCAGGATCAACGCCACCACCACAGCTTTGTGCTAGATAATCATACGCAGCTTTTGCTTGAACGATACCGTGACCGTATGATGTATCACGACCTGCAGCGCCTTTGTCTTTAGCTGTTGCATTTAAAGCTGCACGAATTTGAGCGTTAGAACACTGTGGGAAGTTACTCCAAACGAGTGCTGCAACACCTGATACGTGTGGCGTAGCCATTGATGTACCACTAATGCTTCTGTAGCCACCATTGTTCCATGTTGAGTTTACGCCAACACCTGGGCCTGCGATTTCAACTTGGCTGTTATATTGCGAGAAAGACGCTTTGTTTTCTGAGCTGTCAACAGCTGCAACAGAAACCACGTTGTCATAGGACGCTGGGTAGCTCAGAGCACTGTTACCACCATTGCCTGCTGCTGCAATGTGTAGCATGCCGCGCTGGTAGCTTTGGTCAAACGCATTTCTTTCAGCCGTTGAGCTGCCGCTTCCGCCAAGGCTCATGCTTGTAACGTTGGCACCAGCTGCTTCACACTGATTAATTGCTTCAATGAGGTCTGAACCATAAGCCCAACGACCTGAATCATTGAAAACTTTAACAATATGTAGTTTTAGGTTGCCAGATGCATTCACACCTACAACACCAGTACCATTGCCGCCTAGTGCTGCAATAGTACCTGCAACGTGAGTACCGTGACCGTGTCCATCATTGTGCCAAAGGCCAGTATCATTTGAACCATAGCCGTCATCACCCGTCACACCAACACTGACAAGGTCTTCATGGTCACGGTGGTAACCTGTGTCCATGATACATACTTTACGGTTAGCTGCTGCAGCATCGCTGACTAATTGAGCTTGAACCATTGTAATACCGTAAGGTGTTGACTCAGCAAAAGGTGCAATGCTCGCGTCAATCGCTTCAGGAACGAAACGCTTAGGGTCAACTTCTACAGTGGCCACATTACCATCAGCCTCTAGTTGTTTAAGCTGTTCAGGAGTCAATTCCATAACAACAGCGTTGATGTTAGGTAGTGTTTTAATCGCTTGTGCATTGATGTCATTTGCGAAAAGTTCAAGAGACTGAGATTTAAAGTCAGCCATCTCAGCTTGTGATAACGCAACTGGTAGTGCGTTTGCCATCGATTCTTGTTTTAATGTGACAATCATACGTTCAGATGCTGCTGCATGTGCAGTTGTAGCACCAAGCGCAGACGCAACGCCAAGGGCAAGTAATGTGTGTTTCGTGCTTGTTAGAATGTTATGTTTCATTTTGTTTGTCCTAGTTACATGTTGTTAACCAATTTAACTAAAACAGGTATTTGGGAGGCTGTCAACAGTGCAAAAAATACGCTAAAAACAGAAGGGGTTAATAAATTTATAATAAAATCTTAATTTAGATTATGAATTTCATTTATTGCTTTGTGGTATTTAAATAATTCATTTTTTGGTTAAAAATCGGTCAAAAATTTAATTCTTTGTTTAAGGTCATAATAGTGTAACTTTTCTTTCCGTCAACGAATTGTGAAAAGTCTATTTGATTTAAGTTATCTTCATGTATAGCTTTGTAAACTGGTTCGAAAGTACTGCTATAGGGGCGAAATATAGCTACTTTTTGGGTACCGATGTACTTCACTAACCCACGCTGGTATTTTTTAAGCTCAATAAGCAGATAGCCTCCTAGGAAGACGTGACCACCAATGGATACATCTAATTTATTCTCGTGCCCACTGTCCCAATTGACTCCGCCAATTTTTATTTTATCCCTGACGCCAAGCTCAATTGCTGCTTGGTTAACACCAAACGCAATTGCATCATTCGCGCACCAAATAAGTTCCACATTCCTATGTCGCCGTAACAGCCCTCTGGCTAGTTGATGGGCTCTTTGCTTAGACCAATGGGCATCAACTTTATCTACAACCTTTACATTTGAAATACGATTTGTGTAACTCAGTAGTCCTTGCTCTCTCTCTAAGGCTGCGTTTGTTGCGATATCGCCGAGAAACGCCAGCATAGAAAACGACTCATCGGCTGATAAATCTGTTTGCACCTTTTTTACTAGCTCTCGTGCAAGTTCTTTTCCAGCTTGATAATTGTCAGGTAAGATGGCTGCTTTTATGCCAAAACCTTTTGCGCTCAGTCTGTTTATTTCGAGTTGATTAGGACTGTTCAATAAAAATAAAATATTTGGGTGGACTTTGGGTGAGTTGAGCAAGGCTTCTGTAATAACACGTTTTTCATCAACCAAAATAAGGTAATCAGCATCAGACTCTAGCGCTTGCTTAGTGAGCTCTTTCATCAAAATATGATTTCGCTCGGCGTATAAAATAGTGAGTTCAATATTGGTATCTTGTGCAACGGCATTCATTACTTTGGAGACGTTAAGCCAAAAGTTACCTGTCGGGTTTAAACCACTTGAGCCTGGGTTTACAAATGTCACTTTTAAGGGTAGTGAGTCTTGAGCCGCGACAGCACTGATTGGATTTAGGTAGCTTACGCAAAATAAAGTAATGAATACAAATACTTCTCGACAGCTTACAGTCAATTTTCCCATTACGTATATTTGGTCTTGTTTGCAAAGTTTATTTATATATACTAGCGCAAACTTTAAGGGGGCGTCATGAAGTTTGTTTTGGTTATAGCTGTGTTTTTGGGCTTTTCAGTATATGCAGAGTCGAGCGATCTCAACCAGATCATGAAAAAAATGGGTCACGAGTATAAACTGGCGATAAAGGCTGAGAATAGAGAACAAATGATTAGTCATTTGGAACGCTTTATTCTGTTGATCGAGCAGGCAAAAAACGCGGGGTTTCAAGCAGATAAAAAAGCCCAATCAATTGAAGGCCTGAATAAATCTATAGCTGTCGCTAAGAGCGCGATTGTGATGGCTAACAAAGGTCAATCAGATCGAGCACGCAAAGCACTTAAAGAAATTAATTCACTTCGCGAGGAATACCATCAATTACATGAGCCTCCGAGTGTTTGGGAACTGCTATTTGGTAAATAGAGTATATTGACTGGTTATAAAATTCACAGAAACAGAAGTAATTCTCCCAGCTAGAGTGAGCCACTAAACTTGTGGTTCAGTCATCGCAGTATGTCAATGCTGCTATATCTTCATCTTCAAACTTTTGTTTTTTTTCACCTCTCTTAAAAAACTTTTTATGTTTAATGTGCGTTTGTTACTACACTCTAGTCGGATACCTATCTAAAAGAGAACGATGTTAAGTGTTGAGATAACAAAGCGTACTCTGCG
Source organism: Pseudoalteromonas luteoviolacea (assembly GCF_018100925.1). Lineage (GTDB taxonomy): Bacteria > Pseudomonadota > Gammaproteobacteria > Enterobacterales > Alteromonadaceae > Pseudoalteromonas > Pseudoalteromonas obscura. The sequence goes on from NZ_JAGJEH010000001.1 coordinate 447,476, forward strand.
CGTGCTAGGGTGAAGCGCTTGGTGCGTTGTCATTCAAATTGTCTGTAGTCATATTTAAGAAGTCTCGACTCCAAGGTTGATAGGCACTCTAAACATTAAAAAGTGAAAAGGGATAAACCAATGAGACTTCTCCACCCTGTGAGTATTGCTGTCGCCATTGCGCTTGGTGGTGCATCATACGTTGCGCTGCAAGATCAAGCTTTGACACCTTATGAGCGTAAAGCTGAGTTTTTAGAAAAGAAAGCACAGAAAAAGTCGCAATCGCCAAAGCGCTACGACAAACCGAAAGAGGCACAAGAATTTTACGTTCAACAAAGGCTGCCAGTAGGTGCCACCTCGCTGCCTGTTGAAAAGTATTCTGACGCATTAAAGCACATTAAACAGATGCCGCAGTTTTCAATAGCAAATAATGCATTGCTGTCAGAAATTCAGCCCAACTTAAATGCACCTGACGGGCAAAATCAAGAGCTTGGTCAGTGGCAGGAATTAGGTCCGGGAAATATTGGCGGTCGAACTCGGACTCTCATCATTCACCCTACAAATCACGATATTATGTATACAGCAGGTGTCGCTGGTGGGGTATGGAAAACAACCGATGCGGGTGCGTCGTGGCAGCCACTTAGCGATCTGGCGACAAACCTTGCAGTAACGACTTTAACGTTTGATCCAAGTAATGCAGATATTCTCTACGCTGGTACTGGTGAAGGCCTGTTTAATTTCGACGCATTGCGCGGTGACGGTTTATTTAAATCAGAAGATGCGGGGATGACTTGGACACAGATTTCGAGCACTGCAAGCAATGCTAATTTTCAATATGTAAATAAGATTAAGTTCAGTCAAAATGAGTCGAATACGATTTACGCCGCAACGAGAACGGGTGTGCATAAGTCGACAGATGGTGGTACTTCTTGGGAAACCAAATTTGTGCCTCAAGGTACCTCAGTAGGCTGTACTGATTTAACTGTATTATCCCAGTCAGGTACGGATGTACTTTTGACGGCTTGTGGTTCTTTTAATGCTGGCGGAGTTCATCGCAGCTCTGATGCCGCAGAGACTTGGTCTCAAGTCATTGCTGGCACCGAACAAGGCCGAACTACTATTGCTGTTGCGCCATCAGATAACAATATTATTTATGCGCTGGCTGCCAATCGCAATGATCATGGGATGGACTCTGTTTACAAGTCCACAGATATGGGGGTGAATTGGACCCAAACAGTGACCAAAGATACTGCCGATGCGTTTACTCGCTTGTTGCTCAGCAATACGTATTTTGGATTGTTAGATCAATGTACTGGTGGCACGCCGCAGTTTTTCAATCAGGGTTGGTATGACAATATTATCGCGGTTGATCCTCTTAACCCAGACGTAGTGTGGACAGGTGGTATAGATGTCTTTCGCTCTGACGATGGTGCCCAAACATTCGTACCGACCAGTATTTGGTGGCTAAACCCCACAAGCCCACAGTATGCACATGCGGATCAACATGAAATTGTTTTTCATCCAGATTATAACGGTACAACGAATACCACCATGTTTGTTGCCAATGATGGCGGGATCCAAAAAACAGACAGTGCGTTGTCTGGTCGACTAACGGTAAGCGAAGTGTGCGGTAATTCAACGGCAGATCCAACACAAAGAGTAAGCTGGTCAACGCTTAACAATGGATATGCAGTTACTCAGTTTTATCATGGTACGGTCAAGCCCAATGGCACAAGTTACTTTGGCGGAACTCAAGATAACGGTACTTTGGTCGGAGTGGACAATGGTTTTAATGGCTGGGTAGAAATTCTTGGTGGTGATGGTGGATGGACGGCCATCGATCCGACCAATCCTGATATTATGTTTGGCGAATTTACGCGCCTATCATTAAGAAAGTCTACAGATGGCGGACAAAGCTTTACCAGTGCTGTCAATGGTATTACTGGTGACAATGGTTTTCCATTTATAACCCGTTTTGAAATGGCGCCATCAAACCCACAAGTCTTATGGATAGGCGGTAGTCAATTATGGAGAACAGATGACCAAGCAGCGAATTGGTCAGCTGCATCTGCGGCATTAGATGGCTCTGTATATTCAATTGGGATCGCACCAAATACAGAAACCGCGGTTGCAGCGGGAACAAATAATGGCGCTATCTACGTATCATATCAAGCAGATCAAGCTACAACAGCTTCGAATTGGACAACCGCAACCATTCAGTCAGGGGTAACGATAAGCTCTGTCGCATTTGACCCTACAGACAATCAAATTATTTATGCAACCGTCTCCAATTTTGATGCGACACACGTATGGAAAACAACGGATGGTGGGCAAAACTGGCAAGCCAGTGACACCGGTCTTCCAAATATTCCTGCGATGACAATTGCAGTAGATCCGAACAATACCCAGAGGTTATTTGTCGGAACAGATCTCGGGGTGTTTGTATCAACTGACGGTGGCCAAAATTGGATGGCTGATGGTCTAGGGTTGGCGAATACAAATATCGCTAAGCTTGCGATTAAAGGGAACGAGCTGTTTGCCTTTACTCATGGGCGCAGTGCTTACAAAGTGGCAATTTCAACGCAATCAGACCGAGAATTTACTACTGACGAAGACATGAAAGTGGCAGTTGGTTCTGCCTTTGCAGACAATTTGTCTAATGCGTTTGATTCAGTTGAAATAATTCAGGTTCCAAACAATGGTATGTTGCTTAATGGTGAGAACACATTGGAGCAGGGGACTGAAGTATTAGCGCAAGACTTTGCAAATGTGATGTACATGCCAAACGAAAACTACGTTGGCGAAGATAACTTTGTATTCCAGGGCATGACTGATAGTCAAACAGCACCAAACAATGACCCACTGCCGGATGGGCAATTTGCTGTAACAATTACTATCAATGCGGTTAATGATGCACCCGTGATTGCACCTATTGAAGACGTAGGGTTATTCATAGGTGAGCTGACTGTTTTAGACTTTAACGATAAGGTAGAAGATATTGAAGGAAGTGAACTTACCCTAAGTTTAGAACCTTCGGTGCCGGGCATGTCGTTTATTGATGGCGTGCTATCAGGAAGGCCTTATACGTCATTTGATGACGAGATGACTTTGACAGTAAGTGATGGCGAACTTGAAAGTCAACAAATGTTTAATATGACTATTTCAGTTCCACCTGATAGAGATCCAGTGATTGATCAGGGCCAATCATTTGAAGTAATGGAAAATAATGAAGCTGGCGCGTCTATCGGGATGTTAATGTTTACCGACCCGGATCCGGATGTATCACCTGTGGAAAGCTTTATGATCTTAGATGAAGTGCCATTTATGATTAATCCTACAGGTGAAATTATTGTCACTACAGAGCTGGATTTTGAAATGCAAAGTGAATACAGCTTCTTTGTACGCGCAATGGACTCAATGGGCAATACATCTGATTATACTGAAGTAAATGTCGAGGTATTGGATGAGCTGGGTGATGACGATGTCGCACCTGTCATTAAAGACGAGCAGAGCTTTGAAGTTAGCGAAAACTCGGAAGTCGGTACGATTGTTGGCATGCTCGAGTTTGAAGACCCAGATCCGGATGAGTCTCCGGTAGAATCATTCACAATTTTGGGAGATGTTCCATTTGAGATTGATGCTGATGGCAGTATTAAGGTCACTGGCTTAGTCGATTACGAAGTTCATCAAGCGTTTGTTTTTGTCGTCAAAGCCGTTGATTCAGATGGGAATGAATCTAACTTTGTCGAAGTGAAAATTGATGTTGTGGATGACCCCAATGACGAAGATGTCCCTGACCGAACACCTAATATCCCCAGTGGTCAGATTTTTGAAGTGAGAGAGAATGCAGCGCTTGGAACCATAATTGGCCGCCTAGAATTTATGGACCCGGATGCTGATACTTCACCAGTTGACGCCTTTATGGTGATAGGTAGTGCGCCGTTCAGCATAGCTGGTAATGGCGATATTATTGTTCAAGGTGAGCTGGATTACGAGTTCCAAAATGTGATTCGATTTGGTGTACGGGCTCAGGATACGTTCGGCAATGTATCTGAGTATACTGAAGTAAGAGTTAATCTCATTGATGTCAGGGGAGATGACGACGATGACCAAGATGGTGATTCAGGTTCATTTGGCTGGCTGACTTTACTGAGTGCACCGCTTGCACTCCTTAGAAGGCGTAAGCGCTAAAGTAAAATAAAATTATAAAAAGCGGCGAGAGTCGCTTTTTTTTATGCAACTGTGGCTCAATCATTTAAGTAATCGGGATTAGAGGGGGTAAGAGGTGAAATAGTGATGAGTACTTTTCGCGCAAAGCACTCATAAATACTTTGTAGCGATTAACGCTTTTTCTTTTTGCCTTGAACAGCTTTAAATCTTGGGTTTGTTTTACAGATAACGTAAACACGTCCACGGCGCTTAACTACTTGACAACCTGGTCTATTCTTCGCGCTCTTTAATGAACTTAGAACTTTCAACTTATGCTCCTTAATATGTTTAAACACCTTTTGGGTGAGTTTACATCGCTACACAAAGTTGCGATGTAAACTAATAACCAATACTTACTTAGTTGTAGCAGAAAGGTTTTTGAAACGGCGGTTGAACTTAGCAACACGGCCATCGCTTGCAACGATTTTCTGCTTACCTGTATAGAATGGGTGAGATGCACTTGAAACATCAATTGGCACGTATGGGTACTCAACACCATCGATTTCAACGGTTCTGTCAGACTTGATTGTTGAGCCAACGATGAAGTATTTGTCTACTGCCGTGTCATGAAATGCAACAGCTTGATAATCCGGGTGGATATTTGCTTTCATAGTAAAATTAAACCTTACGAAATGTGATAACGTCACAAATACTATTCTATTTGAGAATGGTTTTCAATTGCTTGTCTGAAATTTTTTTTACACTTTTGTCTAATGATTATACGAATAAGCAAATTGTTACTGGATCTTCAATATCAGACTGTTATAACTAGAGTCGAGATTGAGAAAGAGGACAACACTGTGAGCGAAGAATCACAACAATTAGACAACAGTGTCATTGCACAGCTGCAAAACGAGGATCATTCGTCGCTAGCTCAGCAGTTGGACGAGCTAACTTGCGAACACAGTGACATTGTAGAACTGCTGGCCCAATATCAGGTTTTAAGTGAGCAAGATGATGACGAAAAATTTGATTCTTGGTATGACGGCTTGTGCGAAGATAAACTAAGAGTGTTAAAAGGGTTTGAAATATTTAGAGCACATTTTGAGCGGTTAGTATCTGCTGAAAATGGTGAAGTCAATTAGGCAAAACCCGTATTAAAAAACTCATTTCATAAAAGCCACTTAATGTGAATTTAGGTGGCTTTTATCTATCTGGGTAAATATTTAGCAGAGCAGCCTGTAAAAAATAGATTAGATACAATGAGGCTAGCGTGTGGATAAGTCATATTTTTGCATTACACTTTCGATGTATTGATACCTAAGCGAATTATGTTTCTCGTGAGATGCATTATGACTCAAAGCTCTATTCAATAATTTAAGTGCTTCATGTAACAAAGCTCTATCTTCAGGAGGCACACTGTTGCTCGTCCTATCTTCTGTTAGTGCATCTACCAAAGAGCGTCCGAGGTCTATATACACAACCTCTTCAACTGCGCCATTTTGACTTATTACGCCATATTTGCTGCATAAATATTGCTGCCAAACCTGTTGGATATGTTCAATTAAATCATCACCAAATTTATCATCATCACTTACAATGCCTCTGTCTGCACAGGCTTTTAAAGTAGTAATGTATTTATTTTGAAATAATTCATATGCATGACTAGAGTGCTGCACCTCATGTTTTATCAGCATTTGTGCCCAGTCTAGGGCAGCTCTGGGGTAATAATCTGTTACTTCAACACATTCATATAATCCAAGGTAAGAGCTGCACTTGATTAGGTTATCAATGCTGTAACTGGCGTTAGGGAAGATGCTACTTTCTTGCCACAGCTGTAGCTGCTCAAGTGAGATCTTCAGCAAACTACAAAGCTCATGAGCGTCATAAAAGTTAGATTTTAGATAATCAGTTAATCTCATTTTTGATACTGGTTATTTATACAGTTATTTTGAGTTTGTATGATTTTTGGTTTATAAGCAAGAAATTTTATAAAACTGAGCTTTTTACCCTCGGCATACAAGGTCAATTGTGTTAAAACATGTCGTATATAAACAACTAGCTAGAAATTGCATGCGAAGTATACAAACAATAAAACAAGCCAGCTTAATCACGGCGATCAAAACTCCATATCAAATGTCAGGTGAAATTGATCTTCTGGCATATGATGCTTTAGTAGAAACCCAAATCGCAGCAGGTGTTGATGGTATCATCGTTGGCGGCACAACGGGTGAAGGTCAGTTAATGACTTGGGAAGAGCATTTAATGTTGATCGCCCACAGCGTTAACAAATTTTCAGACAAGCTTATTATTGTTGGTAATACCGGAAGTAACAATACGAGGGAAGCTATCAAAGCGACTGAATATGGTTTCGCGTCAGGTATGGATGCTGCGCTACAGATCAACCCATATTATGGCCGTACATCGGATGCTGGTGTGGTCGAACACTTTGAACGTGTTTTAGAAATAGGACCTGCGTTTATTTACAATGTACCCGGTAGAACTGGACAAGATATAACGCCAGATATTATGGAGCCTTTGGCTAAACATAAGCACTTTATCGGTGTTAAGGAATGTGCGGGTAATGAGCGCATAGCCCATTATGAAGCGCAGGGAATTGCCTGTTGGTCGGGAAATGATGATGAAGCTCATGACGGTCGCCATAAGTTTCAATCTCATGGAGTGATCTCTGTCACGTCAAACATAGTACCTCGACTGTTTAGACAGCTAATGGATAGTCCTAATGAATCGCTCAACAAAGAATTGCAACCGCTTATGAGTTGGCTGTTTTGCGAACCAAACCCAATTGCAATTAACACTGCACTTATTATGACAGGCGCAGTTAACCCCGTATTTAGGCTGCCTTATGTACCATTGACTAAAGCACAGCAAATTGAGGGGCAACAGCTAATTAATGCACTCGATGAGCAATATATTGTTGGTGGAAAAGCTAATTTAGTCGATGAGACACTACTTAAGCTTTGTTAATGCTGAGAATTGGCGTATAATCTGCGGCCCTTCAGTATTGGTCGCAGGTTTGTCGTTATGAATTTTAAATCTTTTAGTTTTCCAGAGCCGTTGTTAAAAGCCTTGGATGAGATTGGCTTTGAAGAGCTCACTCCGATCCAACAGGCGGCCATCCCTGTGATCAGAAAAGGTCATGATGTGCTGGCAACTGCACAAACTGGTACAGGAAAAACCGCAGCGTTTGCCTTGCCTGTTATACATAACCTGTTAAAAGGCACACCATCTAAATCACCTCGTGCTCTATTTCTAGCACCTACCAGAGAGCTTGCAGAGCAAATTGCTAACAATTGCGAGTCGTTTACAAAGCACACCGAGCTGCGCACTGTCGCTGTATTTGGTGGTGTAAATGTTGAAGGGCAATCGCAACGTTTATCCCAAGGCGCTGATATTATTGCCGCCACTCCTGGGAGATTACTTGATCTGGTCAGACTGGGTAGTGTTGATTTAGCGAATATTGAACACCTGGTACTGGATGAAGCCGATCGTATGCTAGATATGGGCTTTATTGATGAGATGCAGCGTGTTATATCTCTCGCGAAGGAAGATAAACAGTTGTTGCTGTTCTCTGCTACTTTTCCATCGGCAGTAAAACAGTTCGCTAAAAAGGTTTTAAAAGAACCTAAACTTATTCAAACCACACCTGAAAATACGACAGCAGAAACGGTTCGTCATGTTGTTTATCCGGTTGAACAACAGCGTAAAAAAGAGCTGTTATCAGAGTTGATAGGCAAGAAAAATTGGCAACAAGTCCTTGTATTTGTAAACATGAAAGATGACGCTGACACTATTGTCGAAGAGTTAGAGCTTGACGGTATTGCTGCGACTGTTTGTCATGGAGATAAAAAGCAAGGTGCAAGGCGTCGTGCTCTTCGAGAGTTTAAGGAAGGCAAAGTACGTGTGCTTGTTGCAACCGAAGTTGCTGCACGTGGTATTGATATCGAGGGGCTCCCTCGAGTTGTAAACTATGACCTGCCTTATTTACCAGAAGATTATGTTCATAGGATTGGTCGTACAGGCCGCGCTGGTAATACGGGCCAGGCAATATCGTTCGTAAGCCGAGAAGAAGAGCAGTTTTTACTGCATATCGAAGCGTTAATTGGTCAAAAGATTAAGCGTTACTATTTACCAGGTTACGAAGTTGCAAGTCGAGACAACTTGATTGATAACCTGAGTAAAAAACCTAGCCATCAAAGACGTAAAGCCCGCACCAATAGGCCTAGCAACCAAGCGAGCGGTGAAGCACGAGTAAAAAACCGCAGCAAAATTAGCTCAGTTAGAAGCCGCTTAAAAGGCGTTAAACTTAAGTTGGACAAGTAATTTCGAACTGACTGAGATATTTACCTTGAAGCGAGCTGATTAGCTCGCTTTTTGTTTTTAGAAGGCGTTTAAGCTTACGCCCAAATTTAAAACAGTTTCGTACCTTATTGAATGCTAAATTAATCTAGTACATGCACAATTATGTTGTTTATCCAGCTTATCTGCGCAAGATAGTACCAGCAAACCAATTTTATAAATTACGCCCCTTAATTTGGTAGATTTGGTTTAGTGAAAGAGGTTGGGGGAGGATGCAAAAATCGTATTGCTGATACGATTGATCTAAAAAGCAGCCAACAGAAAACATGTGGCTGCTTGTTGGGAGAATAAGCAGGTAGTACTACTTAAAACTGAATAGTGTAATCAGCAAAGAGCGTTCTACCATATATGTTGTGGTTGGTGGTGTTAAATCCAACAAATCTTTCAAGCCTTACTTCAGGTACTCTGTCAAAGATATTACGCGCACCGATTGTGAAGCTACCGTAGCTGTCAGTTTGATAGTTAAAACCAAGGTCCACTTCTGTCGCCGAAGCGTAGTCGTCATACTCTCGGCCTGCCACTTCATCTTCATTGGTCACGCCTTTAAAACGGTCAAGATATCTGAGGGCAATATTTGCACTGAACTCGTCAAGAATATAGGTAACTTGAGAATTAACACGGTATTGTGCTCTACTGACATAGCCGACACGATCGTACTCTGGTTGATTTGGGTTAGCTCGGCTATCGTAGTTAAAGGTATAACTACCATCTAAGGTGTATCTGATCTCACCCATATCTTCGAAGTCGAAACGTGTATTGAACGCAATATCAATACCCGAAGTTTCTGCACCAACCATGTTGATGTAACCATAACCCACAGAGGTAAGTTTCCCATCTGCATCTCGATTCACATATATCTGCTCAGGGTTGTAACCATCGAGTGCATTAGCATGGCTTAAATCGATTACATCTTGTGGCTCAATTCTAGAAATCTGATCTGTGATTTCAATATTCCAATAGTCGACAGTGACCGCGGTATACTGAGCAATATTCCAGACTGCACCGACAGAAAATTGCTCTGAAGTCTCGGGTTTTAGGTTTGGCGTACCGATTGCTGTCGCTGGGATATTTTGTGTATCACATGTCGAGTCAGGACAGTCCGTCAAGTTATAATAACCAGTTGCTGCATCTCCGACCAAGCGGTTCAAACCCGCCACGCGGAAGCCTTGGCTGAAACCGCCACGTAAAACAAGATCGTCTGACGCTTCATAACGCACATTGATGCTGCTCGATAGCTCGCCTGCATCAGGTAAGCTATATTCATCATAACGGCTAGCGACTTTAACAACGAGTTCTTCAAGCACAGGTAATTCGACTTCGACATACGCAGCTTTATAGTCTCGTTCACCGATTACGTCACCACCAAATGAACTGACAACATTTCCATTTTCGAGGCCTGCGTTAGACTGGGCATCCATTTCATCAGCCAACTCGGTTTTTCTGTATTCGGCACCAATTGCATAGCCAATTTCACCACCAGCTAATTCCATGCCTGACAAGCCCGCCCAGCTAATAGATAGACCGTTTGACGTTGTTTCACCGCTGCGATAAGCAGTGTGACGAATGTTATCTAATGTTTGGCGTGTTGCATTGCCACCTGGAACTAACGGGTTGTATTCACCTTCATTTACCGCGTCCTGGAACCGGTCTTTGAAAGCGTAATGCTTTGTTACTTGGTGGAATTTTTCACGGCTTAGTCCAATGTTTACGGCCAATGCGCCAGCATCAGTTACCCATTCAAAACCGGTATTAAAGTCGATGAGTGTCGTATCAAATTGCACGGCACGGTCTGCATCACCAACCATGCGGTGTGTTACTTGGATATCTTTAGCATTACCAGTGCCAAAAGTAGGGTTGTTTGGGTTGTCTGCCGCCATGTCAGCAGTCATCCAAATTGAACTCGCTGCTGTGTCTGTGACATCACGTAAGATTAAAGATTGCGCGTACCATTCCAACTCATCAGAGATATTGTACGTAAAATTGGTAAAAATTGAGTCCTTTTTACGCTCTGGGTAATACAATTTGCCTTCGTAAAAGTCGAACGTACAGCGTTTTCCATCCTCGCCTTCATCTCTAATATTTTCTTGAGGGCATTCCTTCCCTGGATTCCATGGTCCAAACTCTCCATCAGCCTCATGGGTACGCCAGTTACCCCATGGGGTCGTTGTTGATATTCTTCTTGGGTTTACTTTTCCGTCAATATGGTCACGCTCACCACCTTTTAAACCTTCTTGATATTGGTGTTCGTATATAAGTGTGACGGAAGATTTGTCGGTCACTTGACCAAAGCTCATTGAAAAACCGTTTTCGCTACCACCACCACGCGAAGTATCAGCACCATGCAATTTAAACCCTAAACCATCGTAATCTTTTTTCAAGATGATATTCACGACCCCTGCGATCGCATTGGAACCATAAATTGCTGAAGCCCCATCGCGTAAGATCTCAATTCGCTCTACTGCTTCAATTGGGATCATATTTAAGTTTGTACTACTTCCGTACAAAGCGGACGACGGTGCCACTTGACGGCCATTAATCAAGGTCAATGTTCTGTTGGCGCCAAGGCCACGTAACCCAGAGCCAGAGTGGTTTGCATCTGTTGAGTTACCTGTATTGATATTGCTACCCGCGCTATTGAAGACGCTTTGTCGCAAAACACCTGCGATATCATTTAAGCCTGTTTTGGCTATGTCGACAGAGGAGATAACAGTAACGGGAAGCGCGCTTTCCAAATCGGTACGTTGGATACGCGAACCTGTAATTTGAACGCGTTCAATCTCATCGGCTGACTCATCCGCCGCGATTGCAGCAGAAGGAACCAGTGGCAATACAGAGCTAACACTTAATGCAATGAATGATTTTTTAAACTGATTTAGTTTGAACTTAGAGAGGTCCATAGTTTTCCTTATTGATGCTGATTTATTGTTGTTTTTTCAATTAGCAATAGACACCTTAGGCGAGTTATCACCTCTATTTCAGACGGTGTGTCATCGATAATTCATGTATAACATATATTGTATACAATAGTTTGTCCATATTTTATCTACGGAACTTGATAAGATAGATAAAAATTGCTGTATTTATGGGTTGAAAGGGTTGCGACTGTAGCTTTTGTTAATGATTTAGTGTTGTATTTTATGTGGGTGACTTGAGGAGTGTGTAACCAAAACCCGCTTTTGGCAAAAAACTGTATTCGTTGCACCAATGAGGACTAATAGCCCGCTATCAAAAAGTAGATAGCGAAAGTGCGCAAAGTACCGTTTTCGCTGAACAGTCGCCTGGATTTAACAGCAAAGTTAATTGTTTGATGGCAATTGCCATGATTGCATTTCAGCTAATCGACTTCGGGTACGCTCAAATTCGAAATCGAGTAGCTCTCCTGCATAAAGGGCATGCAATGAAAAGCTTGATGAAATAACGACCAACTTTCTTCGATCATAAAATTCATCTACGAGAGCGATAAAACGTCTCGCTTCGTCATCTAGGTTGCGAGATTCAAGTAGGGGTTTTGCTCTTATATAGCCTTCCTCGATACCCTGAGTAACGCTCTGAAGAACAGGAGAAGAGCCCATTTTAGGAATGTCCTGAACGAAAATTGCGTCATAGTCGGTGGCGAGCTCAATGTAGTCTGAAGTTGCTCTGGGTGAGGTACATAAAGACATAAAATCAATGAGCAATGCATTGCATGCTTGCCCCAGAATATTGACTGGCCTATTCAATATGTCTATTTCTGTGGGGTTGTAAGATCCGCCTAAAGTGTTAAACAGAGATTGAAAGCCTGCAATGTTATTTTCGAAGTAAAACTGGGCTGAAAATCCATTGCTAAATCTGTGATCGTGTTCGCCACACACACTTACAACATGGCAATTAGCCAACAGCAACTCTATGGTTGGTTCGAAGCGGTTTCTTTGTAACCCATTTTTGTATAGCTCGGTTGGGTGAGAATTCGATGTTGTGACAAAAATAATACCTGCTTTAAAAAATGCATCTAAAAGACCCGCTAATATCATCGCATCACCAATGTCTTTTACGAAGAACTCGTCAAAACATAGCACCTTTGTATGTTTTGCCCACTGTTTTGCTATAACCTTTAATGGGTCTTTTTTTCCTTGAATATCAGCCAGCTGCTGGTGGATTTTGTGCATGAAATGATGAAAATGCAACCTTTGCTTTGTATCTATGGTGAGGGATTCGTAAAACATATCCATCAACATTGACTTACCACGGCCAACAGGGCCAAATAAGTAGATCCCTTTGGCTTTGCCACTTAAACGAATTTGCTCTGACAATCTATCCAACTCGCCAATGGCGTCTTGTTGTTTGGGGTCGTAGGATAAAGCGTTGCTTTTAATAAGCTGGTTATATTGTTCTAAAAGGTGATGCATAAAGGGGACGGTAGGTAAAGTTAGTGGATATAATACGGGTTGTTAGGTCAGAGATAAAGCGTGTTGCTTACAGAGCCATTGAATTATCCGTAAAGTTATGTCTTTCACATGCGTAGTATTTAAAGCCAATTACAAATAAACATATATTATGTAAAATTGGCTTTAGTATTGTATTGTCCCAATCTACCTTCTTACTTGAGTTTTAAAATTTAAACCTTATTTGTATGGGCTCAAGTCTGTTTGCTCGGCTTCGCAGACTTTTTTTATAACAGGGTGTTTTGCCATCCCGCGTAGGTATTTTGCTAAGTGTTCAAATTGTAATGGTGGTGTGTTTAATTCATCCGCCCATATACACAACATAAATAAGTAACAGTCACATATTGTAAATTGTTCATTGACGACATAGCTTTTTCCCGATAAATGACGGTTTACAATAGCAAACATGTCAGCTAAGCGAGTTTGTTGTGTTTTAATGATATCGTCATACATGAGTGCACTTTGGGTATGGCGCTCAGGATAGAAGTAAATCATTAACTCGGCCTGTATCGTCGTCGTGAAGTACATTAGCCATTGATAGAAAACACCTTTTTGAACTGGGTCCGATGGAATTAATTGCCCTTCAGGGTGCTTTTCAGCAAGGTAAAGACAAATAGCGCCACTTTCAAACAACACAAATTCGTCATCGACCAGTGTGGGGATCCTTCCAGTTGGGTTTAGACTTAAATATTGCGCTGATTTTTGTGCATTTTTCTTACGGTCGACAATTTCTAATTGATATGGAACTTTTAGTGCTTCTAAAACAAAATGTGGAGCGAGACTGGCATTGCGAGGGTAATAAAACAAAGTGTACATAACTGGCCTTATCATCAAGTTTTTTATTGGTGAGAAAGCTCCTTTTACGGTTATTCCTTTAGGACTTTAGGACAGCATTTGAATAATAACAAATAGCATGACGTATTTTTATTCAAAAATTTAAATTGTCTAAAGCAAGTTAACAGGATTAACCTTGGATTTCTCTGCCGTTAATGATTTTACCTTAATTAGGAAATGCAGTGCACGACTTTAAAAGCATTTTATAGAAATAATGAATAAAGTAATTAATGAGGTAGGTTTGAATTGATATAGAGAGGTGAGCATTTTTGACTAACAAAAATGCTCACAATTATTTTTTTAAGGCGTGTAATATATTGGAGAGTTCGGCCCTACTGGAAGACCAAAACCAAATACCCAAATATAAAACAGAGCAACCCAACCGACAAAGAAGAACATGCTGTAAGGCAACATAGTTGCGACTAAGGTACCGATACCCATATCTTTTTTGTATTTAGTTGCGACGGCCAAAATAAGGCCAAAGTAACTCATCATAGGCGTGATAAGGTTAGTGACTGAATCACCAATACGGTATGCTGCTTGGATTGTTTCCGGTGCATAGCCAACCAGCATAAGCATAGGTACGAATATAGGTGCGGTTACAGCCCATTGTGCAGACGAAGAACCAAGACATAGGTTAACCATTGCACACATCATGATGAACAGAATGAAAACTTCAGGTCCTGTTAAATTAAGCGCTTGCAATAGAGCGGCACCGTTGATCGCCAGAATAGTACCTAGGTTGGTCCATTTGAAGAAGGCAACAAATTGCGCAGCGAAAAATACAAGTACGATATACATACCCATAGAGCTCATGCTTTTGCTCATGGCATCAATCACATCGCGGTCTGATTTCATCGTACCAACAACGCGGCCGTATACAAAACCTGGGATAGCAAAAGTAACGAAAATTAGAACAACAATGCCTTTTAGGAATGGAGATCCCGCAACAGCACCAGTCTCAGGGTGACGCAGAATACCGTCTTCAGGAACAATGGTTAAAGCTAAAATACTGCAAACCACAAGCAGTGACACACCAGCCCATTTTAAGCCTTTTTTCTCAAGCGCAGTTAAGTGCTCAATGTTGTTCTCAGATAGGTCAATACTTGCTTCATCTGGGTTGTATTTACCAAGTCTAGGTTCAACAATCTTTTCTGTAACGAGAGTACCAACAATGGCAATCAAGAAAACAGAAATCATCATGAAATACCAGTTTGCTTCAGGGCCAACGTGGTAAGTGGGGTCGATCATTTGCGCAGCAGGTGTTGTGATACCAGCAAGTAGAGGGTCGATTGTCCCTAGTAATAGGTTGGCACTGTATCCGCCAGAAACCCCTGCAAACGCCGCTGCTAAACCTGCTAGCGGGTGTCTACCTAGGCTGTGGAAGATCATTGCAGCAAGCGGTATCAGTACAACATATCCCAGCTCTGAAGCAGTGTTTGACAGAATAGCTGCAAACACAACCATAAATGTCACTAGTCGTTTTGATGCACCCATGACCATTCCACGCATAGCAGCGGAAAGCATACCCGAGTGCTCGGCAACACTTACACCTAATAAGGCAACAAGTACCGTACCAAGAGGTGCGAATCCAGTGAAGTTAGTGACAAGGCCGGTCATGATTCTTTGTAAGCCTTCAGCGCTTAATAAGCTTACGACTTCAATGACACCATCAGCGTCACGCCCTTTAGCTCCCTCTGGACGAGGGTCAATTGCGCTCAAACCCATCCAATCAGCGATACCACTGAATACTACGATTACAATACATAGCATGGCAAAAAGAGTGATTGGGTGGGGAAGCATATTCCCTAAAAACTCAACCGTTGCCAAAAAGCGATTAAATAGGCCGCTTTGTTGTTCTGGCGATTGAGAGCTTTTATTCGCTTTAGTCTCTACTGCATTCGACATAGCAAGTTTTCTCGGTTCCAAAAAATGCGGCATACCATATCACTTTTTCATTCAGTGGTCATTTATAAAAGTTAACTCAAGGTGAAAATGAGATAAAATTACAAGTATTACTGATGAAGGACAATGTACGTATATATAGTTAGTAAGTACTTGGTTTTGGTTGCGCAAATATCCAACTATTCATTTCTTAATGGGGATGCCGAATGATTTATTTGTTTTTGCCAGCAAGAATTACACCTTTGAATAGTAAGGGGTATTGTCTAAATTTCATGCCAATATGGTCATCTGCCATAATTTGCTGACAAATACGCGTAATATCGTCATCAGCAGCGAGCACCCACTCCAGATGCTCTATCGCACGTTTCAGCCCTTTTTTTAAAAACTGTTGCTGTTGATAATAGTTGCAATTGGCCTTAACGATTTCGAGTAATGCGGGGTCTTGCAGCAGAGAGGTGACGACTTGCTCCATGTACTCTTGTGATGATTGGCTATTTATTCGTTTTCTAGTTCTAGTCATTAAGCATTGCCGCGATGTAATGTAACTTTTTCATAAAGTCGGCTTTTTGCGACTCTTTATCATAGTCAAACTGATAGGTATTGTGAAAGCCAAAGCGCAAGAGTACGCCGCTGCCTTGAAGATAAATAGTATAACCATCGGGATCTGAGAAAGCTGTGAGCCCCTCACATTGTTTTCCCTGCTCATAATCTTCTCCATGTTGTTGGATATACTCATATACTTTTAGGACAAGGTTACTACTTAGCTCATTTTTCATATCGCACCGAATTATTGGGTCTATTGCTTAATGTTACTCGCAGAACATACTAACGGATCAGTTTCGAAACTGCCTTAAACTGCGGGTGTTTTGCATCTTTCATGATATCAAATAGTAAGGTTTCTAAACTCATGATGACGGCGCCTTGATATCTGAGCTGCTCAATCGCCCACTGTTTGTGTTGTGTATTTCTTGAGCCTACTGCATCGGCGATAACAATAACCGGTTGGGCCAGCGTCAACAAATCACGTACTGTTTGGTATACGCAAACGTGTGACTCAAGTCCGATAACAACCTTAGTCACATTTGGGTCCATATTGATGGCTGGGTTAGGTGAAGAACTCCCTACGGCACTAAATGTCGTTTTTTCATATCGGTCTAAATTGAATTGCAGTAGTGAACTATCTGTATGGCCAAGTCCTTTTGGGTACTGTTCAAAAACAACAGCTGGAATTAACAACAGCTCAGCAGCGCTGAGTAATTTGTGCGCAGTATCAACAATATGTTGATACTGCGAGATATGAGGCTGAAAACTCTCTTGTATATCAACGACAAGAATTTGAAAAACGGGTTGTTCGGACATGGTTTATTCCTTTAGCTATTGTCTAACATCACTTAAACTAGTTGCTGTAGTATTTATCATTATGGATATTAGCTTGTTATGCAATTGGAGTTTTTGGGGACGTCTTCAGGCAGTCCGACTACGTATCGCAATGTTTCAGCTACGGCCGTCAAATTTGAGAAGTCAAAACAGTGGCTGCTCGTTGATTGTGGAGAGGGCACGCAGCATCAAATCTTGAGATCAAAGCTTACTCTTTATCAACTCGGTGTCATTTGTATTAGTCATGTGCACGGCGATCACTGCTATGGGTTACCTGGTTTACTCGCGTCTATGGCAATGTCAGGCAGGAGTGACGCTGTGTATTTGGTCGCACCCAAGAAAGTCATTGAATTTTTGCATGCAACATTTTCCTTAACCGATTTGACCTTACCGTTTGACTTTAAAACCATTGCGATAGAAGAAGCTTGCTCGGTGCTAAAATTCAGCTATTGCGAAATTGAGGTGATGGAATTGAAGCATCGAGTGCCGAGTTATGGGTTTAAAGTGACGGAAACACAGATCCCCAATAAGCTAAGAATCAAGTTGCTGCAACAGCACGGGATCGCCACTGGCAAGCACTTCAATCAATTGCAAAAAGGGCTAGATGTTGAATATCAGGGGAGGGTGTTACAGTCGCAGCGCTATGCATTTCCAAGTTGGCAGCCTCGGAAAATAATTGTATGTGGAGATAACGAAAAACCAAGCTTGTTGAAACCTTATGTTGAGGGAGTTGATGCGATTGTCCATGAAGCAACGTTCACGCACAAAGACTTAAAAAAAGTGGGCCATCATACCGGCCATAGCGATGCGAAACGGATAGCTGAATTTGCAGAGCACGTACAAATCCCATTACTTGTTTTGACTCATTTTAGTGTGCGCTACCATGGTCCTGGTTTACTTGAAAACCTAGAAAATGAAGCGCACTCCTATTACAAAGGCTCGTTGGTCCTTGCGAATGATGGGCTGATATTAGATATCCCCAAACAGTTACTGTCTGAGTGATTTGAATAAATCCCAGTCTTGGTTAACTTGGTCGGCATACAGGTTTGCTTGTTCTATTAGCGCCTCAAGTAGATCAGGGAGTACTTCTACGCAACTCTGTTGAAAGCTGGTTGAGCGTCTATCGCCTCTCATATGTGCATAAGCCAGCACTTGTGCGCAGCTTTGTGCATATTGCGCAAAGCCGCCTTTGTGGGCAGCGCGCTTTCCTATAGTAATATGCTCAGGGTCAATGCCAACGCGAGCGTGATGACGAGATCTGACTAGCCAATGCAGACCCTGCCAAAGCGCATCATCGATAATTAAGTCTGGTCGACGCTGCATTTTTCTTTGGCAATTGACCGTCAAATGGGCGTGATTCAGGCGATTCACGGGGCTTAAATCTTTGAAGTAGTGTAAAGGCGCAGCTAAGGCTTGTTGTTTGACTTCGACAATATGATAAAGCTCGGGTTGATAAAGCTCGGGGGCTTGCTGGGTACTTGGCCCTACCAGTAAATAGTAACGTTTTAAATGGTTGCTACCTGTACCCGCATCTAATCTTTCAACACAGTCGATAATGTCGTCATCAACGTAGGGTCTAAACTGCGCAATCAGGTTGGTTTTGATATCAGTGTGAATCGCTTCAAACTTCATGGGATCGGGTTTAAATTGCAAAGGTGTTGAGGCCAAATCAACATCTTTTGCCAAACTGCTTTTCACATTGAAAGCGGAACCGCCAACAAGTCGTTGCAGTCCTTTTTGCCAGCGTTTGTGCAGGATATGGTCTTTATCGAACTCGGTTAACGCACTTTGACTATTGTTTTCGCCTCGCAGCGACGCTTCACATGTGGCAACATAGTGTTGTAAAAAGGCTAGTTGGGCTTGTGGCACCTCTTGTGCGGACACTGCCGGTTTTTGTTTTTCATTGAGCGAAACAGCCAATTCCTTTGTCGCAAAGCCAGCCTGTTGCGCCAAGTTTAGGCTCACCAAGTAACGGAATAGATCCCAAACAGCATGGCCGATACAAGCATCGTCAAAATCATTAGGTGTGAATACGAGTGTCTCTCCGTGGGAGCCTTCTTCGCTGAGAAAGCCAAAGTTACTCGTATGGCAATCTCCCATAATACTCGTAACGGGAACATCGTAAGCTGATTTTGGAAAAGCAATTGCTCCGTCAAAAATGTCGCTATACATCAGCGGGGCTGAACCTCGAAAAAAGTGAAAAGCACTGGTGGACATTTTTTCATGTTTGTTCAAGTCAATGGACGGTGCAGTACCGTCGTGGCGCTCAAAGTAGTTTATGAGCTGTTTTTCGCGATTCATTGTTATGTCCTCTGTTGCTTTATTCCGAGTTGTTGCTCAGCAAGCTGCGCAATTTTTGGGTTGAGCGCTGGTGGCTCAACCTGTACATTCGCGGTGAGTGCTGCAGTTATTTGTTTTAACACTTCTATCCGTGCGAACCATTTATGTTCACCAAGTACAAGTGACCATGGTGCGCATTGGGTATGCGTTTTGTTAAACATTTCTTCAATGGCTGTTTTATACTCACATCGTTTTTGTCTGTTTCTGATGTCTTCTTCGGTCAGTTTCCATTGTTTGTATGGATTGTTGAGTCGCTCAGAAAATCTTTTAAGTTGTTCATCACTACTTATATGTAAAAACAGTTTTATGACTTTAATATTATCGTCGCGTAAAAGTTGTTCAAATTCGTTAATTTCACGATATGCACGTTGCCATTGTTCAGTCGTAGCGAAACCCTCTATGCGCTCAACTAAAACTCTACCGTAATAGGAACGATCAAAAATGGTCAGTGTGCCGGGGCTGGGCAGTTTATTGAAAAAGCGATAGAGGTAATGCTTCCCTTGTTCATCTTCAGTAGGGGCGGCGATAGGATAAACTTGATAGCCTCTGGGGTCTAACTTTTCAGTCACCCTGCGGATTGCGCCCCCTTTTCCTGCTGCATCCCAACCTTCTAATACAATAACGGCTCTATGCCCCTGATGATAGTATGCTTGTTGAGCGTGGAGGAGCTGCGTCTGCCAGTATTTTAATGCTTGTTTATAAACTTTTTTATCGTCAATGGCGGGGTATTCATGGATGCCTTGCAAAGAAGGAGGCGGGCTGATTTGCAGATTGTTGATGGAATTTGGTTTCAAATTCAGGTCCTCTTTCTGTACTGTTTAGGTGTTATATTCATAACTTTTTTAAATTGCCGAATGAAATGTGACTGGTCGGCATACTCAAGTTGATGTGCAATCTCGGTGAGAGGGGTCGATGGATTTGCCTTTATCAGATCTCTTGCCCGTGATACCTCTATCAGCGTTGCAAATTCTTTAGCGCTGATCCCCATTGTTTGGCTAAAAGCTCTCTCAACACGTCGACTGTTTATGTTTAGAGTGTCATAAAGCTCAGAGAGTTTTATTGATCTTGGTGACAAATTGATGTGTTTGTTCACTTTTAAAAACGCATCGGGAAGGTAATGCGTACCAGATTGTAATTGTGTCTCTAGCCATTGTAATAAGACCCTAATTTTGTCATTGATAGGACTGCTTTGGCCTATTAAATCGTGGATCACATGTTTACATGCTGGAACTGCGTCTTGGAGCTCAATGCATTGATTCTTTAGCTCATTTAGGGGGATTTTCGTGAAGTTTCTTGCGCCCAAAGGGGTTAACCTCACACCGAGAAGGTACTGGCATTGTGATGAAAAATACCACCTTAAAGATTTTGTGTGTGGCCCAACTAGGTAGCCAGAGTTGCTCAGCGTCGTATTATCAATGGCGGAGTTACCAATGATGACAAACAAAATAGAGATACACCCGTCACTATGAAGCGTTTGAGTGCCCAAATTTTGTGAATAGGAATGCCAAAAATTAAGAACGTAGGGGGCCAGTGAAGGGGGTGGGGGGATAATTGTGTACACGTTTACCTCACTCCTTGTAGGCGTAACTGATGCCTGTTTATTCTTCAAATTTTGTTTGGACTTTGATGTTCAATTTATCTTCATTCTATACTTTGAGCAAGAAAAAAGCAGCGAAGAGCTGCTTTGGGTGTTTAAGTTAGTTTTACTTCTTTTAGTATCAACGCAAATAGGATTATCTTGCGTTAGTACTTTCGAAGATTTTATCTGCTGAAGCAGCGACGAATCCTGTATACAACTCACCATCCGGCTTGTTGTAACGAAGCGCGAATTCATAGAAACAGCTAGGAATTTCAAACTTGCCGTCAGAAAACTCAACTGGGTGGTGATCTGCCAGTGTAGAAGATTGCTCCAACAATACTTCTGGAGAACCTTTTACTTCTCCGCCTGAAGTGTTAAGTGGGAAACCAGCATCTTTCAGCGCTTGATTTACTGCTTCAATCGTTTCAAAGTTAGCAAGGTAATTGATGCTCACTGTAAAGTGGTTTGCGCGATAGCCCCAAGCAGACATCCATGCGGCATATTCGCTTTCTTCAAGTAGCTTCTTGTATGTTTCATGGCTTACTTGCCAATGTGTACCAGAATATAAGAAGTTTTCAGCAGTAACTGCACTTTCATCGATTCCATCAATCATTTTTGCAACGATTGCTTGTAATTCCTCAGAACACTTTTCAAGTAATAGCTCAGAGATAAATACCTTCGGCTTACTTGGATCGCTGTGCTCATAGTGCTTTGCGTATAGTTTTTTCGCTTCGAAGTGGTATTCACCACACTCTTTATACCCAACTGCTTTAAAATGCGCAGCTAGTTTTTCGAGACCAATTTTTTCATGATTGAATGTACGTAGCGCGATATGATCATTGATGACATCATCTTGCTGCGTTGAACCCAATAGCTCGTGTACTTTTACAGCTGATGGAGTCACTTCTAAATAGTTGCTCCATAATTGTTCGAATAAGCTATCTACATTGTTGTGCATAATGGCAATTCCTTAATATAGCGGCTTGGCCGCGTGTTAATGTTACGACAAAGCACGACGTAATTAATTGTTATAAAACAAACCCACTGACTTTATCACCCTCTTTTAACTGCAGTGCTTGTGCAGTTTTTGGGTCAACAGTGAATGTTTTTGATTGTTCATTCCATACTACTGATGTAGTAAAAGTGGCTCTAAATGCTTCTAAGCGTCCGTTTGACAGTGCCCAAGTGCTTTCTCCCTCAGTAACTTGCTCTGATATAATCAAAGTGCCATTTTGGGTTTCACGCACTGTACGAATATTTTCCAGTCGCGCTTCTACAGTGGGGCCTGCATCGAATAAGTCAACATAGCCTCTGTGTTCAAAGCCTTCTTTTTCAAGTAAGCGTAGCGCGGGTTTGGTTTTTTCGTGTACATGGCCAATAACAGCTTGCGCTTCGGGACTGAGCAGATTAGCGTAAATCGGGTATTTAGGCATTAACTCTGAAATGAACACTTTGTCTCCTAGGCCGACTAAGTGGTCAGCTTGTGGAAATTCAATACTGAAAAAGTGTTCTTGCAGCCACTGCCAGAAAGGGCTGTGACCATGTTCATCACTCACACCACGCATTTCAGCAATGATGCGATCGCTGAATCGTTCAGTATGCTCTGCCATAAATAAAAAGCGGATCCGAGACAAGAAACGGCCGGCGAGTCCTCTTCTGAATTGCTCCCGCAAAAATAGGGTGCATATCTCTGAACTACCAGTATAGTCATTGCACATTGATAAAATATCAACGGTATTGTATACCTTCAGAGTACTTGAATGGTGGACTGTTTTACCTTGGTGGTAATGGTACAAAGGTACTTGCATTCCTACAGCAGCTTCAATCGCCGTAGTACCACTTATTTCACCTGTTTCAAGGTCTTCAAGAACAAAAAGGTAACCCTCATCAGATGGTGCACTCAATGTTTTATCGAAGCTTTCTTGAGAGCGCTGGATTTTACTCGCTAATAGCTCGTCATCAACGGGCAACGAGGTAAACCCGTGCCCAGATTCCACTGCGATGGTTTTTAAAGCAGCAAAGTCATTGCTGCTGATCGGTCTAAGTACTTGCATAAAAATATCTTCGAGGGCGACGTGTCGCCCAAACGGTTAAGCGTTTACCACGTCTGCCACAGCAAGTTCAAAGCGTGCTAGTCCCGCTTTGATTTCTTCTTCAGTGATCACTAGTGAAGGTGTAAATCTCACCACGTTTGTACCAGCAACAAGTGTCATAAGACCGTGCTTCGCACTTGCCACTAAAAAGTCGCGTGCTTTGCCTTCGTAATCACCTTTTAACACGCCGCCTAGCAATAAGCCTTTACCGCGAACTTCACTGAATACATTGTATTTTTCGTTGATAGCATTCAATCCGTCGCGGAACATTTGCTCTTTTTCTTTAACGCCGTTCAATACTTCAGGAGTATTTACTGTGTCAAAAGCTGCTTCTGCAACAGCACATGCCAACGGGTTACCGCCGTATGTAGAGCCGTGAGTACCAATTTTCAGATGTTTGGCAATTTCTGTTGTCGTGATCATAGCACCGATAGGGAAGCCGCCACCGAGCGCTTTTGCGGTTGTCAGGATATCAGGTGTTACATTTAAACCTTGGTAGGCGTATAAATCACCTGTACGACCCACACCTGTTTGAACTTCATCAAATATCAACAGTGCATTGTGCTTATCACACAGTTCTCTTACGCCCTGAACAAATTCAACAGTTGGAGAAATAATCCCGCCTTCACCTTGTAAAGGCTCCATCATAACTGCACAGGTTTTGTCAGAAATAACTTTTGCGAAAGTTTCTAAGTCGTTGTAGTCAATATGTGTAATATCTTGCGGCTTAGGACCGAAGCCATCAGAATAGGCTGCTTGTCCGCCTACTGTCACAGTGAAGAAGGTACGACCATGGAAGCCTTTGTTGAAGGCAATGATTTGTGTCTTCTCTTCGTTGTAGTTATCCAATGCAAAACGACGCGCTAATTTCAAAGCAGCCTCATTTGCTTCCGCGCCTGAGTTTGCAAAATAAACCTTGTCAGCAAATGTTGCATCAGTCAGCTTTTTCGCTAAACGTAGTGCCGGTTCATTAGTCATGACATTTGACAAGTGCCAGATCTTTTCGCCTTGCTCTTTTAATGCACCAACAAGTGCAGGGTGACTGTGACCCAAGCAATTTACAGCAATACCGCCTGCGAAGTCGATGTATTCATCACCATTTTGGTCCCAAACTCGAGCACCCTTACCTTTAACAGGTATAACTGCTGATGGGTTGTAGTTAGGTACCATTACTTCATCAAATAATTCGCGATTCACTTGCATGACTTCGTCCTCTTATAACTTCAACTTCAAGTGCACATTTGACTGTGCCTATTTTTATTCTGACATTATTGCGTGATGTGATGACAATTTGCAGTGTAATTTTATTTAAAATGAGTAAAATGTTCGTCAAAATGACATGGGTTTTTGACAAAATGATAAGTAAACAAGATGAGAGACTGATTTCTGTACTACGCAGTAATGCACGGGCAAGTATTTCTGAGCTAGCAAGAATGCTAGACATGTCACGGACTACAGTTCAGTCAAGGCTACAAAAGCTAGAGCAAAGTGGTGTTATACAAGGCTACAAAGTGGACTTTGGGCAGGACTATTTAGGTAACCTTGTTTCTGCACATGTCTCCATTAAAGTAAAACAAAAATTGACAGCGAAAACTAACATTGCACTGAAACAACTTTCAAATATCGCAGCCTTATATGCAATCAGTGGCGAGTATGACATGATCGCAATCGTAGAGGCGCAGAGCCTAGAGCAGCTTAGTCAGCTACTCGATGAAATAGGCAATTTAGACGGGGTTGAGAGAACCAATTCTGCTGTAATTTTGGAAACTAAGTTCCAGCGATAGTGCCGTATCTAGTTTGCTTTTGGTAACCAAACACTGGTGCCAGTAGAGGCTATGTGGTTGACATTACCTTTGAGCACTTTATCACCGACATTACGTGATGTTTCTGGGCGGCTAACTAGATAACCTTGCACACAGCAAATTCCCATATTCTTTACCAGCTCAAACTGGTCGAGTTGTTCTACGCCTTCTGCGACGATTTTTAGCCCGAGTTGCGCACCGAGTTCGCTGATTGAGTTGAGTATCTTGAAGTATTTCGGGTTATCTTTTGCCTGTGAGATAAATAGCTTATCTATTTTAATTACGTCAATCGGTAAATCAGCCAGAGTACTTAAGGAGCTAAAGCCGGTGCCAAAGTCGTCAATCGCAATCGTAATTCCTGCGCTTCTACAGCGCTCCAATTGTGCAATGATCTCATCACTGGCAGTGATAAGCGTCGACTCTGTGATTTCAATCATGAGCGAAGTAGCTGGCAGTCCAGACTTTTCTAACGCTTCTAGTATCCAATCGTAAACTGGTCGATGCTTGAGTTGGATCCCCGACACGTTGACGGATATTTTGACCTTTTTCATACCGGCGTTGTGCCACGCAGACATTTGTCGACAGGACTCTAAAAGGATCCAGTCACCAAGCTCTAAGATTAAATTAGACTCTTCAGCGATAGGGATAAACTCGGATGGTGGAATAACCCCCTCAATCGGATGGTGCCACCTTGTTAACGCTTCAAAATAGTCTATTGAACAATCTTCAACGTGCACAATTGGTTGAAAAGACAATTGAAAATTTTGAGAGGCTATAGCAAGTCTCAACTCTTCTAGCAGGTAGTGATAGCGCCTGATCTTATTGCCCATTTCAGGGGAGTATACTCGGAAAATACCGCGGCCATCTGTTTTTGCACGATACATAGCGACATCAGACATTTGCAAAAGTGCGTTCGGTGTTGAAGCACTATCAGGGAACACTGCGATACCGATACTTGCACTAATTTTGACAAGCTTGTTACCAAGCACAAAATCGCGCTCAACCTCACTCAGTATCATCTGAGCAACTTCGGTACAAAAGCTGGTGTCTCTTAAATTCGGGATAAAAATGGAAAACTCGTCACCGCCTAATCGAGATAAATTCTGGTCGAGTCCATGGACAGGGTGCGCATCATTGAGCTTAAACTGTCTGACAACTTGTTCTAAACGCCCCGAAACTTGAATTAATATTTCATCACCGAAGCTGTGTCCAAAAGAGTCGTTGACTTGTTTAAAGCCATCTAAATCGATAAATAACAAGCCGCATTTAGATTTATTTTGGTCAGCAATAGTTAGTTGTTCACTGATATGTTCAATATAGGCATGTCTATCTATGAGCTTTGTCAATTTATCTTGGTAAACGTGACTGTCAGATTGGATTTTAATTCGCTGGAGGTTGTCACTGAGCGATTGAACAGCATAGCAAATTTGTGCAACAGGTCCACCAGAATGGAGTTCTTTATGCTTAATATCCAAACCTTTCAATAATGCATTTAGATCATTATTGATTGCTTTGAGCGCTTCATGTTGTACTTTTTCTCTGCGGTTGCCTTTTGCTTGGGCAATGACCAACAAAATGGCAAGTACTAGAATCATTAGTAAAGTCGGCGAGGACCACACCAATTTAAAGATGCGAGAGCTGGGTACTATTGTGTAATCGGCCTTTTGTTTTGCGATAACAACGAATGTCTGGCTTTCTAAATTAACAAACTCTTGGTCGTAGTAGATAAATTGATACCAAGGCGCGGTTGCTTCAATTTTATTGGCGTCAGTGATTTGCGTTTGTAGGGATAACAATCCAGATTGTGCATTCAGGACGTGTTTAGCAAAAGTCAGATTTGCAGCAATTCCCATTACTACAAAACCCACTACTGCATAAGCTAAATTTTTAAATACATTCTGCATGACTTAGACAATCCACAATTAACCGAAAAACGGATCCTTCATGTCCCTGTAGTATACATCAAATTGACGCCAGGGATGACAACCTTTTACACACTTTTGTTTACAAGTGCAATTATCAAAATTATTTCAATTTAATTTAGGGACAATAAGTTAACTTTCACTGAGTAAGATCAATTATCAATATATTTCACTTTACACGATAATGATTCTTATCTACTTTTTTAAGTCATTGGCCTAATATTTGCTCAGTCCTATTGGGCAATAAAAAGAAACGGGCCTTCTGTCCAAAAATGTATTTTTCTGGTGCAAAAGTTTGCTGTATTGCACTGTTGTGAGGCGTACAAGATTATTTTATGTACTAAACTATTCTCACAAAATGTGTACGTGTAGCGATATATTATACGACATAGTTTTGTGGCAAGGAACACCAACCAAGTTAGGTTTTTGGAGCCAAAAATGTTAACAAAACGTTTTTTCAAAACGAAAAACGAAGCCGAAATCACATTTGAATTCTCTCACCCTGAAGCGAAAAAAGTTGAACTAGTTGCCGAATTTAACGATTGGCAACCTATTAGTATGAGGTTCAATAAGAAAGAGAAGCGCTTTAAACTCAAACACAGACTACCAACTGATCGAAAATATCACTTCAGATATTTGATAGACGGAAATTTATGGGACAACGATAACTGTGCTGATGGATATGCTGCCAACGGTTTTGGCAGTGAAAACAGCATCGTTGACACACAAAAATTGGCATAGATGTCAATGACGGGCTTACAACAGTTATATTACCTCCATGGAGTTGGTTTTGATTTCGTTAAATACGATGGTTCTTACGTAGTTTTTGATGAAGTAACAAGACAAACGGCCATAGAGTGCTGCGGCGTCGACCCGCAAAATCTTCACGAGGTCGAACAAATCAACTTTGAATTGGATATTGCGCCATGGACTAGAGTCGTTGAAGAGGTGACGTTAGGCAATAGCGAACACGGAAAGTTTGTGATCAAAGTTCATGAGTCACATAAATACACAGGAATGAGTATCAAAATTCCTGAAATAGGTATTGATACAACTGTACGACTTAATGAGTACCCGGAAGTCGGTGATTACGTTCATGACAATAATCGGTATATAGCGATAGAAATAGACCTTGGCGCTATGCCTATAGGCTATTTTAACTTCAGCTTAGAGGGCGCGTTTGGACAGGTGTCTTCAGAGTTGTGGTCGGTACCGAAAAGATGCTTTAACCCCTATGATGATAATACTGACAAAAAACCACTGGGTATCTCACTGCAACTCTATACACTCAAGAGTGATCGCAATTATGGGGTAGGTGACTTTACCGATTTAAAGCACTTAATTGAATTATTTGCGCAACAGGGTGGTGATTTTGTGCTGTTAAACCCTTTGCATTTGCTTTTTGCCGAGCATCCTGAGGAAGCGAGTCCTTACAGCCCTTCACACCGCTGTTTAATCAATCCTTTGTATATTGCGCTTGATGATATTGAGCAATGGGTTGGAAGCGATTGTGTGCAACGATTTGCGTTGATAGCTGATGTACAGTCAGAAATATCGATGTCAGAAACTTTTATAGATTACACAAAAACGTCGCATGTGAAATATAAACTGTTCAGGCATCTATATGAATGTTGGCGGCAAAAACCTTATCAAGAATCCCTCTTGCAAGACTTTATCGACGACAAAAAAGCGGCTCTTGGCGAGATTATACTCAGCCAGTTTGATTGGTTTTTACAGTGGCTGGCGTTCGAACAAATAGCGAGCTGTCAAGCGCTGTGTATTGCTAAAGGTATGGAAATAGGTTTAGTGAATGACTTAGCTGTGGGGTGCACTGAAAGCGGACTTGAATACAACAGCTACCAGTCAAGCTTTAGTCAGAATGCCAATATTGGCGCGCCGCCAGATCCCTGGGCGGAGCAAGGGCAAAATTGGGGTATGCCAGCGCTTAACCCTGTTAAGGTGAAACAAGATCAATTTAGATATTTCAGATCATTGGTGAAATCAAATTTGAGTCAGGTCGGAGCGTTGCGTATCGATCACGTGATGTCCCTAAGGCGTCTCTGGTGGTGCTTCACCAAAGATGAACAGGATTTAGGTTGCTATGTTTATTATCCATTTGAATATTTATTGGCAGTGCTAAAAATTGAATCACATTTGCATAGCGCCATAGTGATTGGTGAAGATCTAGGGGTTGTGCCTCCAGAAGTGACGCGTGCGTTAGAAGACTCGGCAATATTTGGCAATACACTTTTCTATTTTGAAAAAACAGACAACGGTGATTTTAAGCCCAGTGAGCAGCTGAGAAAGAATGCGCTAATTATGGTTGCCAATCATGATGTCCCGCCGTTTCATGGCTGGTGGAATGGAAAAGACTTGGATATCAAACTGAGTTACAAGCTCATTGATACACCTCAATATGAGCAGTCAAAGAGCGCTAGAGATACCGAAAAAGAGCGCCTGATCAATTGGGTGTCCCAACATCAGGTTTCGAATATTGACCTTAACTCTCCAAGCCAAGACGTCTATCAAGCCGTTATGTTTATACTTGCCAAGAGCGGAAGTCGGTTATTGGCAATACAATTGGATGATTTGGACCTACAAGAATTTCCAGTAAACATTCCGGGCACACATAAAGAGTACCCCAACTGGCGCCGTAAACTAAATCATGAGTTGTCTGAACTTTTCACTTTTAATCAAAACTTTATTCAGCAACTTAATGCTATCAGGAAGCAATCATGAACACCGTGAATAAGAATGTAGAGAACATCGAAGACTATACCGAACAGGTGGCGGCTTTGTCTGTGGGGTCGTTTTCAGATCCTTTCAGCTTTTTAGGTCCGCATTCAGTTAAATTTGGACCAAAGCGCTATACGGTGTTACGCGTTTATATTCCTAGCGCCCTTTTTGTCGCTGTTATTTTTAAAAATACCGCAAAGGAAATGGAGCGTTACTCGGGGAGCGACCTATTTACGCTCCAGCTTGATGCTGAGCTAGATGTTAAAAGTTACAGATTAAAAGTCACTTTTGAAAATACAGAGTTTTACTTTGACGACGTGTATCGATTTTCCAGCGCATTAGATGAACAAGCGATGTACTTGTTTAATGAAGGTACATTGGAGCATGGCTACGAGCATTTTGGGGCGAGGTTTATTAATCATGAAGGTGTGCAAGGTGTTCAATTTAGTGTTTGGGCACCAAATGCGAAAAGTGTCTCCGTTATTGGAGAGTTTAACTATTGGCAGCCAAGCCAGCATTTTATGAGGTTTCATCCTGCAAGTGGAGTTTGGGATTTATTTGTTCCAGGGCTATCACCTGATACGTGCTATAAATTTGCCATCACGACTGTAAATGGAGAAATGTTAGAAAAGTCTGACCCTTATGCCAAGAAAATGCAGCAGGCACCTGGAACTGCCAGCATTTTGCAAAGTAATTATCGTACGAATCCAATAGAGAGTAATGAATCGACTGCACGGATGTTGCGCAATCACGTCGAGGCGGCGATTTCAATATATGAAGTACATTTGGGGTCGTGGAAAAGGCGGGATGAGCAGGGGGGGCGTTATTTAACTTACCGAGAACTTGCGGATGATTTAGTGCCCTACGTCAAAAAGTTAGGCTTCTCACATATTCAGCTTATGCCCATTAGTGAGTTTCCTTTTGATGGCTCTTGGGGTTACCAGCCAGTAGGCCTTTTTGCTCCTTCTAGTCGCTTTGGCTCAGTGGCTGACTTTTTGCATTTCAGCGAAACCTGTAGACGCTTGGAGATTGGTTTATTGTTGGACTGGGTGCCCGGCCATTTTCCAACAGATCCTCACGGGCTCAACCGCTTTGATGGAACGCATCTATATGAGCATGCTGATAAACGTCAAGGGTTTCACCCAGACTGGAATACGTGTGTATTCAATTACGATAGGCCAGAAGTTAAAAGCTATTTGCTTTCAAACGCTAATTATTGGATTTCCGAGTTTCAGTTAGATGGGTTGAGAGTTGATGCTGTTGCGTCCATGTTGTATTTGGATTATTCACGTAATGATGGTGAGTGGATCGCAAATCAATATGGTGGTCGAGAGAACTTAGGGGCGATAGACTGTTTACAGCAGAGTAACGCAAGCTGTTATAAAAATAATGCACACGCCATGATGGTCGCAGAAGAGTCAACTGCCTGGCCGGGTGTTACCCAAAGCGTAGAAAATGGCGGACTTGGATTTGGCTATAAATGGAACATGGGCTGGATGAATGACAGCTTAGGTTATATGCAACGTGATCCAATTCATAGAAAATTTCATCATCATGAAATGACTTTCTCAATGGCTTATGCATTTTCTGAGAATTATATATTGCCATTGAGCCATGACGAAGTTGTGCACGGAAAAGGGTCTCTATTGAGTAAAATGCCTGGCGATGATTGGCAGCAATTTGCAAACCTTCGCGCATATTATGGTTTTATGTTTGCACACCCTGGTAAAAAACTACTCTTTATGGGGAGTGAGTTAGCGCCAAGAGATGAGTGGGATCATAATCGACAGCTAGATTGGTCGCTCTTGCAAAGCGAAGCACACAAAGGAATTTTTGACTCAGTCAAATCGTTGAATCAGGTCTATCACTCTACTCCTGCGCTTTATGAGGTTGACGGTTCTCCTGCTGGTTTTAGATGGATAGACTGTGATAACAATGAGCAATCCATATTGAGCTTTGTAAGATACGGTAAACAACATTCAGAGCTTGTTGTAGTTGTATGTCATTTTACGCCACAAGTGTTCCACCATTTCCGCTTAGGTGTACCAAAAGGCGGTGCTTATCAAGTTATCTTTAACTCAGATGATGAGCAATTTTATGGAAGTGGTGTGAAGGTCGTTGCCCATAAACAGCAGCTGGTGCAAAGTAAAGAGATTACTAGTCACGGCCTAGATCATAGTATCGAAATCACAGTGCCACCTCTGAGCACCGTGTATTTGAAATATATTTCGGCATAAGTATGTTAAGTTTTCAAAAAGGCTCAGTGCTGCCATTGGGCAGCACTGTGAGCGACACCGGTGTTAACTTTGCTGTGTATGCACCATATGCACGATGTGTATTGTTGTGTTTGTTTGATGACGCGGGTCGATGTGAGCAGCATCGTGTCGAAATGTATAGCCACGAGGGTGGTGTGTGGAGCATATTTGTTGAGTTTTTGGTTGAAGGTGCTCTATATGGGTACAGGACTGACGGAGAGTATGATTTGTCGTCTGGTCTTTTTTTCAACATAAATAAGCTTTTGCTTGATCCATATGCGAAAGACTTTAGTGGCGATTTTACATGGAGTGAACGCCATTATTGCCACCTCCCGGTAGGTGAGTTCAATACCTTAGACAATGCCATTGATATGCCTAAGAGCAAGGTGGTTAAAACAACTCCATTCGGTGGCAAAAAACCGAATACACCTTGGCAAAATTCGTTTATTTACGAGTGTCATGTCAAAGGCACGACACAACTTCACCCTACAATGGATAACACCAAAAAAGGTAAATTTGCCGCGTTAGTTGAGCCTCAGTTTTTACAACATTTAAAGCATTTAGGTGTTACCGCCATTGAACTGTTGCCCGTCCATGCTTTTGTCAGTGAACAGTTCCTAACAACTAAAGGGCTTCAAAATTATTGGGGCTATAATACGCTAAGCTTTTTTGTTCCTCACAAAGCGTATTGCGTAGATGGCAGTGTTACCGAATTTAGAGATATGGTTCAACAATTCCATGACAACAATATAGAGGTGATCATTGACGTAGTATATAACCACACAGCAGAGGGTGGAGTAGACGGTCCGATGCTTTCTTTTAAAGGGCTTCATAATAATGGTTACTATCGAACTTTAAGCTCGCCAGAATCTGTTTATATTAATGATACTGGGTGTGGGAATACCGTTAATATTGATGATCCAATCACCTTAAAGCTCGTAATGGATAGCCTGAGGTATTGGGTTGAAGTTATGGGGGTAGATGGGTTTAGATTTGATTTGGCAACGATACTTGGACGCACTGCGGATGGTTTTTCAAGTCGCCACTCGTTTTTTCAAGCAATTCACCAAGATCCAGTTCTCTCTACAGTGAAGCTAATAGCAGAGCCGTGGGATGTTGGCCCAGGAGGGTATCAACTAGGTGCATTTCCCGCCCCTTGGCGTGAATGGAATGATAAATACAGAGATGTTGTTAGGCGCTTCTGGCGTGGAGATAGTGGAACACTCCCTGAGCTCGCAAAACGGATACATGGCTCCAATGATTTATTTGAGCACAATCAACGTGGGCCGCTCAATTCGATTAATTTCCTGACTAGCCATGATGGATACAGTCTAGCTGATTGGGTAAGTTATGAGCACAAACATAATGAAGCTAATGGTGAGGGTAATCGCGACGGCCACAGTGAAAATTACTCGTTTAACTGTGGACAGGAGGGCAAGACTGTCGACCCTGAAATATTAGCTTCACGTTATAAGATGCAAGTTAATGCGCTTGTCACCTTAGTTATGTCAAAAGGGGTTCCAATGATTGCGGCGGGGACCGAGTTGAATCATAGTCAGCAGGGAAACAATAACGCCTATTGCCAAGATAATGAGGTGAGTTGGTTGAACTGGTCTAATACAGGTAGCCAGCAGACACTAATAGAACCAATAGCTCAATTGATCAGGCTAAGAAATAATCTGAGCGTTTTTGAGCACCCTTTTTTTGTGCATGCGGAAGATGAACGTTTTTCAGTCCAATGGCTCAATAAAGAATCGCAAGATATGAGTGAAAGTGACTGGCATGATGAAGACAACAAAACGCTGATGTATGTGCTTGCCGACAAGCTCAAGTCAAATGCAGTGATGGTGATTTTAAATGCAGATACTGAGCAATTCACCATTACGCTTCCACCTCCACCTTTTTCTAATTGCTGGGAATGTGTTTTTTCGTCAGAGTCGCAGTCAGAGCGAAATGTGCTTCCTATCTCCATTTGTCTCACAGGACAAAGTGCTTGGGTACTTGTGTCAAACTTAGAGGAAAACACGAATGACTGATAAAAAGTCTAATGTGTGTATTGTTAAACACTGGCAGGATGCGCCAAAACTCAATGAGAGTGCATTGGCGGATGATTTAAATCGACACTTCTACTATACCCTCGGTCGAGATCGAGTCGGGAAATCAAAGCATTATCTGTTTCAAGCGCTGGCGTTGACGATTAGAGACAGGCTGGTTGCTCGTTGCAGAGCTACAAATCAGCATTTATCACAACAAAAAACTAAAAAAGCAGCCTATCTGTCGCTAGAGTTTTTGATGGGACGGGCGTTGGGCAACGCAATTTTAAATTTAGACCTAGAAGAACAGGTGCAATCGGCTTTGCAAGAATATGGCACGCAGCTCGAAGAGTTAGAATCAGCTGAGCATGATGCGGGGCTTGGTAATGGAGGTCTAGGGCGTTTAGCGGCATGCTTTTTAGACAGTTGTGCCTCGCTAGCGCTACCGGTTGTTGGATATGGTATCCGCTATGAGTACGGCATGTTTAACCAGTCGATTGACCAAGGCGTGCAGATAGAGCAACCCGATAACTGGCTACGTGAAGGTCACCCATGGGAGCTCAGTGCTCCGGAGCAAGCAAAAGTAGTTAAGTTTTTTGGCAACGTAGAAATACATACAGACAAACATGGCCGCACTCATCATCAATGGGTCAACTCTCAAGATGTATTGGCCGTACCGTTTGATGTACCAATTCCTGGGTATCGCAATGGCGTAGTTAACACCCTTAGGTTGTGGAAATCTGAGGCCACAGACGAGTTCAACTTAAAAGAGTTCAATGCAGGCAGTTATTCTGAGGCAGTTGCAAAGAAAAACTTAGCTGAGCAAATTACCATGGTGCTTTACCCCAATGATGCCAGCGAAAATGGTAAGGAATTGCGGTTACGTCAGCAGTACTTTCTATCTAGTGCGAGTTTACAAGATATTTTGCATCAGTGGACGGAGCAACACGGCACCGACTTTAGTGATTTTGCGCAATATCATGTGTTTCAGCTCAATGATACACACCCTAGTGTTGCGGTAGCTGAATTGATGCGTTTACTGCTCGATGAATATGAGCTCGAGTGGGATCAAGCATGGGAAATAACAACGACGACGATGGCGTATACCAATCATACTCTATTGCCAGAGGCACTAGAGAAGTGGTCGGTGTCTTTATTTAGTCGTTTATTGCCTCGGGTATTGGAAATCATTTATGAAATCAATGCCCGTTTCTTGGCTGAAGTTGCACTTAAGTGGCCAGGTGACGTTGAAAAACAAAGACAGTTATCGTTGATTGAAGAAGGGCCAGAGCCACAAATTAGGATGGCTTATTTAGCGATTGTTGGCAGTTTTTCAGTCAATGGCGTTGCAGCACTGCATACTGAACTGTTGAAATCAGGTTTGTTCAATACCTTTTACAATTTGTGGCCGAAAAAGTTCAACAACAAAACCAATGGCGTGACGCCTAGGCGTTGGTTGGCACATTGCAACCCTAACCTTGCAAACTTAATTTCAGAAAAAATAGGTGACGGATGGCAAGCCGATTTTTCTGGTATAAGCGCAATTAGACGTTTTTATGACAAACCAGCATTTCATAAACAGTGGCAAAATGTAAAACAAGACAATAAAGCCAAGTTAGCTGAGCTTGTCAAAGCAAGATGCGATGTGGAGTTTGACACCAGCATGTTGTTTGATGTTCAAGTCAAACGCATTCATGAATATAAGCGCCAGCTACTCAACATACTTCATGTTATTGCGCTGTATGACCAAATCCGTCGAGGTGACGTCAAAAACATTGTGCCAAGATGTGTTTTGTTTGGTGGTAAGGCTGCACCCGGGTATTACATGGCTAAGTTAGTCATTAAGCTTATTAATAATGTCGCAAATGTTGTCAACAAAGACAGCGCAGCCAAACCATATCTGAGGGTTGCATTTTTACCGAATTACAATGTAACCGCGATGGAGACCATTTGCGCTGCGACGGATCTTTCACAACAAATATCTACAGCAGGTAAAGAAGCGAGCGGTACCGGAAACATGAAATTTATGATGAATGGTGCCATAACTATTGGGACTTTGGATGGTGCCAATATTGAGATACGCGAACAGGTTGGCGATGATAACTTCTTTTTGTTTGGTGTTACCGCTGAGCAGGCTCACCAAGTAAGGCAGCACTACGACCCTAAAGCTATTATAGATGGGTTTGAACCACTCAAAAATACAATGAAGTTACTTGAAAGTGGCTATTTTAATTTATTTGAGCCTAATATTTTCAACGATATTATCGCTTCAATTACCTGTCCAAATGATCCTTGGTTGGTCGCTCAAGACTTTGAAAGCTATTTCGAAGCACAGCAGCGAGCAGCGCAAAGTTATACAAATAAAACACTGTGGAATCGTATGAGTATTCTAAATACAGCAGCTAGTGGGACATTCTCTAGCGACCGTACTATTTCTCAATACAGCGAAGAGATTTGGCGATTAAAACCAATGCAGTAGCCGCCATGAACATAAATATGGAGATAAGAAATGCCGAGTTATGCAAACCGTTATATAAGTAACCTGACAAGAGATACGTATGCTCTGATCCTTGCGGGTGGGCGTGGCAGTCGGTTGCACGAATTAACCGACTGGCGTGCTAAGCCAGCGGTATACTTTGGTGGTAAGCACAGAATAATTGATTTTCCTTTGTCTAATTGTATCAACTCTGGGATCCGCCGAGTGGGTATTGCTACACAATACAAGTCGCATTCATTGATCAGGCATGTAAATAGAGCGTGGGGACACTTTAAGAAAGAACTAGGAGAATCCGTTGAAATTCTGCCAGCTTCTCAACGCTATGGTGATGAGTGGTATTGTGGGACGGCTGATGCCGTGTTTCAAAACATGGACATAATACGTCATGAACTGCCGAAATATGTGATGATCTTATCAGGCGACCATGTTTATCGGATGGATTATGGTGCGCTAATCGCAAAACATGTTGAAACGGGTGCTGATATGACGGTGTGCTGCATCGAAGTAGATTGTGATGAAGCGGCAAACACGTTTGGCGTTATGACTGTTGACGAGGGAAAAAGAGTTCGTCGTTTTGACGAAAAGCCCGCGGAGCCAACTTCTATTCCTGGTAAACCAGGTACCTGTTTAGCGTCGATGGGTAATTATGTATTCAACACTGAGTTTTTGTTTGAACAATTGAAAAGAGATGCGCAGAGGGAAGGATCAGGAAGAGATTTTGGACACGATATCATTCCGTCTATAATTGAAGAGCACAATGTATATGCGTTTCCATTTAGGGATCCCAGTCACCCAGGCCAGCCATATTGGCGAGATGTGGGAACCATAGATTCGTTTTGGGAAGCTAATATGGAACTTGTGTCGGTTCAGCCTCAGCTTGATCTTTATGATCCGTCTTGGCCAATTTGGACGTATCAAGAGCAGCTTCCTCCTGCAAAGTTTATTTTTGATGATGAAAATAGACGTGGTATGGCGGTTGACTCTACAGTATCAGGAGGATGTATAATTTCAGGCTCGGTTGTACGTAAATCTCTATTATTTTCAAATGTTCATGTCCACTCTTATTGTGAAATTGAAGGCGCGGTTGTGCTCCCAGGTGTTAAAATAAATCGCCATTGTAGAATTAAAAATGCGATCATAGATCGAAGCTGTGAAATACCAACAGGGATGAGGATAGGTTTTGATCCTGAGGAAGACCGCAGTAATGGCTTTAGAGTTTCTAACAAGGGCATTGTACTTGTAACAAGAGATATGCTTGTAGCTTTGCAAGCAAGTCAAAAGCCAAAAGAATCGAGTTTGCAAAGCGCTTAAGGTTGAGTTATGCATGTAGTGATGGTAGCAGCTGAAAATGACAAGCTGCCAAATTGCAAGGTCGGGGGGGTCGCAGATGTCATTCGCGACGTTCCCTACGCTTTGTCACGTATTAATATAAATACGTCCGTTATAGTGCCAGATTATGGTCAAGCCGCTATGGATCGCCAATTTGTTGCAGACATTGCGGTGCCTTTTAAACAGCATCTAGAAACGGCTGTTTTGTGGCAAGTAGAAAAGAGTGGTGGGGTTACGCAGTACGTTATCTCACATTCTCTTTTCTCGGAGCATGGTGGGGCTATCTATTGTAATGATAGAGATAGGCCGTTTTTCACAGACGCAAATAAATTTGCATTTTTTAGTGCAGCTGTGTGTGAAGTGATTGAGCATGGGTTTATTGGTGATGTAGATGTCTTACATTTGCATGATTGGCACGCTGCTTGTGTTGCTGTATTACGTCAATTTAGTCCCAGGTTTAACCTCCTCAAACAGATTAGAACTGTTTTTACGGTGCATAATCTCGCTCTACAGGGAGTAAGGCCTTTTAATGGAGATGAGTCGAGTCTAGAAGCTTGGTTCCCAACAATGAGTTATGACGGCCAGCAAATTTGCGACCATCTTTACCCCCACTGTTTTAACCCAATGAGGGCTGCGATTAACCTTGTTGATAAAGTGCATCTAGTTTCACCGACTTACCGTGAGGAAGTACAGAAAAGCAGTGATCATCAGGCTGGCTTTTTTGGAGGAGAAGGCCTAGAGCATGATATGCAAATTGCTGCTAGTCAAAATAAACTGTTCGGAATTTTAAACGGTTGTGAGTACGAACACACACCAATAGAACCAAGTTGGGACGACTTGATGAACAGTGCCGAGGCAAATGTTTTCAACTGGATGGCAAAAACATCTGAATTGAAAAGTGTCTACTATATTGCTCATCAACGGATCCTCGCGTGGCGAAACAACCCCTGTAGTGGCCCACTAGTTACCAGTATAGGGCGACTAACGGATCAGAAAGTGTTATTGCTAAAGCAAATGATTGGCAGTGAAATGGCGCTGGATCGGATTGCAAGGTCGCTACACGACCAACAGGGTCGAATAATCATTCTTGGCTCTGGAGATCATGAGTTGGAATATTTATTTTCTCAAGTTATGGCTCGCAATGAAAATGTGCTTTACTTAAACGGGTATGGGCATGATGTTGGCGATTTGATGTATGAGTTGGGTGATCTATTCTTAATGCCAAGTTCGTTTGAGCCCTGTGGTATTAGCCAAATGTTGGCTATGAGAGCCGGGCAGCCTTGCCTAGTAAATGCAGTTGGAGGCCTTGCTGATACTGTGTCAGACAATGAAAGCGGCTTTGTATTTTGTGGAGAAAATATCCAACAGCAGGTTGATAATCTAGTAAATAGATTTAAAGCTTGTGTTGATGTATTTATTCACCATAGAGATGAGTATAATAGGATTGCTACATGCGCATCTCAAAGAAGGTTTACATGGGACCAAAGCGCAATTCAGTACAAGGAAAATTTATATGAGTAGGGTAACCTACTCATCCTAGTGTTGTGATCTAGTACTTTAATGTTTTAGTTTTATTTTATTTATCAGAATTTCGGGTTAAAATAATTAAAAAGAATAGAACAAAAGTGCTGTTAATTTAACAGTATAGCTAGGAGCGATGATTTGAAAGTGTTTGTGGCCCGACAGGCCATTTTTAATCGCAAAAAGCACGTAGTAGCTTATGAGCTATTGTTTCGTGATGGCACCAAAAACAGCTTTCCTAAT
Organism: Pseudoalteromonas luteoviolacea; assembly: GCF_018100925.1. GTDB lineage: Bacteria > Pseudomonadota > Gammaproteobacteria > Enterobacterales > Alteromonadaceae > Pseudoalteromonas > Pseudoalteromonas obscura. The sequence continues at coordinate 486,871 of NZ_JAGJEH010000001.1, forward strand.
GTCGCTGAAAACGCTGCTACAGCAAAGTTAATTATGGATAACCAACTAAACCTGGGTACTCGTTATCTGACATCTGGAAAAAAAGCACTCATAAATATAGGTGAAGACTCTTTAAATCAAGAGCTTGCGCAGTTTTTACCCGCTGATGATGTTATCTTAGAGCTATTGGAAACTATCCCTCCTACTAGCGCCAATTACGAAAAAGTTAGACAACTTTTTCATAGCAACTACCGTTTAGCATTGGATGACTTCAACTATTCAAAAGAGTGGGAGCCATTCTTGAAATTGGCTAGGTTGGTTAAGTTTGATTTGGTTGAAACACCCTTAGATCAAATTGAGCCCTTGGTAAATCAGCTTAAAAAGCGAAAAAACTTGAAGCTGTTGGCTGAAAAAGTAGAGACCGAAGAAGAGTTTATAACTGCCCGTAACATGGGTTTTAGCTTTTTTCAGGGATACTTTTTCGCAAAGCCGACGATGATTGCGCAAAATGACATCGAAATAAACTATGCGATAGTCATGCTTATTTACGCAGAAGCATTAAAACCCAATATGAATATACCCAAAATTGCAGAGCTGTTTGCACAAGATACTGCGTTAGCCTACAAATTGCTCAGGCTAATTAATTCGGGTGTATTTCCAATTAAAAACCGCATTGAATCTTTAAAGCAGGCGCTAGTATACCTAGGTCATGAGCGTATTATTAAATTTGTGAATTTAATAATGACAGCGCATGTCGCGGAGACAAAACCGACGGAGCTGACACGATTGAGCATTGTTCGTTCACGGTTTTGTGAATTATTGAGTCGGCAGGTAGCACCTTCTCTTACAAGTATGAGCTTTTTAACCGGGTTGTTTTCGTTGCTTGATGCGATTCTAGATAAACCAATGGATGTCGTAGTTGAACGTTTACCCTTTCCTGAACTACTGAGAGATGCACTAGTAGGTGAACCTAATACACTGTTTTATATATTGAATATAGTAAAAGCATATGAGAGTGGGAGCTGGTGGGCGATGCAAGAAGCTTGTACTATGCTGAATATATCTGATGAAAACTTACCTGAATTTCATGCTCAGGCTGTGAATTGGGCAGACATGTACCGTGAACATGTCTATTGATGAGTAGAGTAAAGTCAATTGATGTCCTAAGAGGTCTGGCTTTATTAGGCTTGCCTCTTACAAATTTGATGTATATGGCTAATTTTACTTCTGGCTCTGTAGTAGATAGCAGTGACAAAATAGGGGCCAGTTTAAGCTTTGCAGCTGATGTTTTGGCACACGGTCGATTTAGAACTATTTTTAGTATTCTTTTTGGGTTGTCGCTGTGCTTATTTTACGAAAAGTACGGCCCTCATTGCATATCAAAAATGAGAAATAGGTTATTGGTTTTAGGGGCATTTGGGTGTGTTCATGGGGTTGTCCTTTGGCCAGGTGATATCCTACTTAACTATTCAATATCAGGTTTATTACTTTTATATGTATTGCGGCTAGACAGCGCCACACTGTTAAAGCTTGCTATTTGCGCCGTATTTATACCAATCTTTATTCTTATGTTGCTTATCTATCAAAGTGGTGGCGCCGACTTTACTCAACCACCTCAGGTTGATATGGCACCATTCGGTGTCTTTGAATTACTGGTATTCAATTTTTATAACTACATTGGCATGTTGGCGCTGTTACCCACCGTCACTGTGTGGTATATATTTGGTTTAATGGTGATAGGTGTGCTAGTTTACCGTGCTTATTGGTTAGAGAATATTGGCTTTTCGACACCTTTTAGCCTCTTGGTGCTCATACCATTCTCAATTCTTGGCTCTGCTTGGGCTCGTTTGACATTTACAGAAAGCAAAATCCTAATTTTTGACTTATTTAATTGGCTGTTTGCCATCCCATTTAGTATTGCTCTTGTATGTATTGGTCTGAACCACGCTGAACAAATTTCAAAGTGGCGCTCTATGTTATCGGCTGTAGGTCGATACACGCTATCCCTGTATTTATTGCAGTCAGTGGTAGGGGTTTGGCTGTTCCAATTTGCATACCCCATGTGGAGAGCTAATTTTACCCAAACAGACTATTTTTTGCTTTTTATTGGTTTGACTATTCTACAATTAGCATTAGTGTGGTGGTTTCGAAGAAACGCCATCAGAGGGCCAGCTGAGATAGTGTTTGCCAGTTGCCAGGATTATTTAAATAAAAGAGAGTCATAAATGTCGCCGATTAAAGTCGTGTTTCTGTTACTTGTGATGACCTTGTCTTGGGCTCCTATGGCCAAGAGCAATTTTTCAGTGTTGTTTGTTAACCCATCCCTAGAAGGAGAACCCTTTTGGGGAAAAGTGCAAAAAATAACGGAAGAGGCGGCAGCGCAGCTAGACATCAATATTGACGTAATTTATGGAGATGGTAATCGGCATATACAGCTGGCAGAGCTAAAGAAGTATTTAGATTACCGAGCAAGTCCTGACTACGTCATTTTGATGCTTTACCCGGGTGGAGCCGAACAAACTTTGAGTATGCTCAACAATTACGGGATCAAGTTCATCACCCTTGAGCAAACAATAACCGGATTAGAAAAAGAAGAAATAGGTATTCCCAAAAAGCGATTTGAACACTGGCTAGGTGAAGTGTATTTTGATAACTATCAAGCTGGTTATGACCTCGCTCGCGCACTGCACCTCAGTGTTGTCGCTAGTGGTCACAAAGGCCAGGTCAATGGATTAGCGATAAATGGCCACTATGGCAGTGAATCAGATAAGCGAAATCAGGGAGCGGCTGCTTACTTTCGAGAACATAAAATCAATTTGCAACAAACGGTGCACGCCAGCTGGTCAAAAGAACAAGCTTATTCGAAAACGAAGCGATTATTCAAACGCTATCCCGACACCCATTTAATATGGAGTGCATCAGATTTAATGGCAATGGGTGCACAAACGGCGGTTAGGCAGCTGGTAAAAGATAGCTCTAAAAAGGTGGCTATTGGCGGTTTTGATTGGTTATCTGATAGTTTATCGTTAATTGATGAGGATATTTTGAGTGCCTCTGTCGGGGGGCATTTTATGATGGGCGGTTGGGCACTCGTCTCGTTATTTGACTTTCACCACGGCGTCCCGTATTGGCTTACAAACAGTGCAATTACCTTTAACTTATCATCTATTACCAAAGACAATGTGAACGAGTATTTGTGGATATCCACAACCCCAGATTGGTCAAAAGTAAACTATAGAGGTTTAAGTATTTTAGATACGAAGATTAAAGAGTATGATTTTTCACCAAATCAATTGCGCCAAAGAGCGGAAACAATCAAATAGTGCTTGGATACTTGCCGTAAAGGTGTTTCAAGTGCAGCACGTCTGAGCTATGTGATTCATTTTATGCTTGAATCGTTATACAATTATGTTTTTTAGAACATTGAGAATGGCGTGGATACACCAAAACGATTAAACAAGTATATCAGTGAGACCGGATTTTGCAGCCGAAGAGAAGCCGACACACTTATCAGTGATGGCAGGGTTTCTGTCAATGGGCAGGTTGCTGAAATGGGGTTGAAAGTATCTGATTCCGATAACATTTTGGTTGACAACAAGCCGTTAAAATCCAAGCCAAAGCGTGTCTATATCGCCTACAATAAGCCCGTTGGTGTGACATGTACGACTGAGCGCAAGATAAAAAGCAACATCGTTAGTGCGATAAACTACCCAGAGCGAATTTTTCCAATAGGCCGATTAGATAGGCCTTCAGAAGGATTGATCTTTCTTACCAATGAGGGAGATATCGTTAACAAAATATTGCGCGCAGGAAATAACCATGAGAAAGAGTATATTGTCACGGTTGATAAAGCCATCGACGATAAGTTTATAAATGGCATGCGTTCAGGAGTGCCTATACTTGGTACCGTAACTAAAAAATGCTTTGTTAAAAAAACAGGGGCCAAGAAGTTCACCATTACGTTAACGCAAGGGCTGAACAGACAAATCCGTCGCATGTGTGAATATTTTGGCTATGAAGTGCAAACACTTAAACGTGTTCGCATCATGAGTGTCAACCTGAACGGACTAAGGGCTGGCGAATGGCGACATTTAAGTGAGGCTGAAATGGCTGAAATTAATGCGTCTATTGAAGGCTCATCAAAAACAGAAGAAGCGTCCGTAGATGATAAAAAAAGAGCTGGCTCCAAAGAAAAGCTCTCTCCAAAACGCAATTCATCAGACAGCCAACGAACGAAAGATAAAAGTAGGCAAACTCGACCTGAGAAAGGAAAGCGTAAGCCGGGGAAAAAGCCTGAACGAATGAAAGGGACACTGTCTTTAAACAAAAAAAATGGCCGCTAATGCGGCCATTTTATTTGTTCGGTTATGCAGCTTTAGGCGCTTTGATTTTAAATACTAAGCAATAAACTACAGGGATAACGATGAGCGTTAAAATTGTCGCAAACCCTAGTCCAAACATGATGGTTACGGCCATAGACTTAAAGAACACATCGAATAGCAATGGGATCATACCAAGTATCGTGGTGATAGCAGCCATTGAAACAGGCCTTACACGGCTAACGCCAGAGTCAAAGACTGCCTGATATGGCGCTTTTCCACTATCTACTTCAAGATTGATTTGATCCATTAAAACAATCCCGTTTTTAATTAACATACCTGACAGGCTCAGCAATCCCAATAGAGCCATAAAGCTAAATGGGGCTTGGAATACCACTAACCCTGCGGTTACACCAATAATAGCCAGCGGCACCGTGCTCCATATTACCAGAGGCTTTTTGATTGAATTGAATAGTAATACGGTGATCATAAACATACTTAGATAGCCAAGAGGTAACGAACCAAATATTGCAGTCTGAGCTTTTGAAGAAGACTCATACTCGCCACCCCATTCCATTTTATAGCCGACGGGTAGCTCAATTGCTTCAATATCCCCTTTGATGCGTGCAAAGAGCTTGGCAGGTGTTTCATTGCCAATAACATCGTGATCTGCCATAACAGTAATGGTGCGTTTTCTATCCCGGCGCATGATTAAACTGTCTTCCCACACAACTTCAAATTTGTCGACAATTTGGCTTACAGGTACATACACGTTTAATACTGGGCTAAACACCTGTAAATCTTGCAAGCTTTCAACACTGTATCGCTCCGCTTCTGGTGAGCGAGCAACAATTGGTAGCATTTGCGTACCGTCTCTGTATAAGCCAACCTGCTTGCCAGAGACACTTGTGAGCAGAAGCTGATCTAAATCAGACTTGCTGATCCCTAATCGACGTGCTTTTTGCTCATTGAAAACAGGTTGTAATACCTTGCTACGTTGTCGCCAGTCGTCCTTAATGCTATGTGCACCAGCGTCTTGCGCTAAGATTGATTTCGCTTCATTGGCCAATTGACGCAATACGACAGGGTCCGGTCCAGAAAATCTAGCTTCGATTTTGGCATCGGTAGATGGTCCAATCTCCATGCGTTTAATTTTTAATTGACCATCTAACTCATTTTCAGCACTAAAGCGGCGGACTTTAGCAATCATGTCAGTAACGTCTTCGCGAGTCTTTACGCGAATAATGAGCTGACCGTAAGCGTCATATTGCTTTTCAGGACTGTATGTCAGCATAAACCTTGGTGCACCTTGGCCAACAGTTGCTGTAACATCGGTGACGGCGTCATGCTGCTTTAAGAAGGCTTCTAGTTTCTTCACATTTTCAGATGTTGAACGAATATCGGCGCCTTGGTAATTCCAGTAGTCGACATAAAACATGGGCGTATTCGATGCTGGGAAAAACGATTGTTTAACCGACTTGAATCCGACAACCGAACTACCTAATAAAGCAACCATGAAGATAACAGTGGTCCACCTGTAACGCAGACTGAAGCCCAACAAGGCTTTGTAGGCTGTAAATATCGCACCTTGGTATGGATCGCTTTGTTGAGTACTTTCGCCTGTTTTGATTTCTTCTTTGAACAACATATTCGCAAAAAATGGTGTAAGCGTGATGGCTGTTACCCAGCTTAAAAGCAGTGAAATAAAGAGAACCCAAAACAGAGAGCCTGCAAACTCACCACTGGCATCGGAGCTTAACCCTATCGGCGCAAACGCGGTGATGCCAATTACCGTAGCCCCTAGCAGTGGCCACTTGGTTTGCTCAACAATATTCACTGCCGCTTTAATTTTTGTTTGACCTCGCTTGAGGTTGATCAGGATACCTTCGGTGATCACGATAGCATTATCGACTAGCATGCCAAGGGCGATAATAAGTGCGCCAAGTGAGATACGTTGCAAATCAATTGCAAACAATTTCATAAAGATAAATGTGCCAAGCACGGTCAGCAGTAAAATACCACCAATTAAAATACCACTTTTAACGCCCATAAAAATAAGCAGCACAATAATAACAATCGCGACCGCTTCCAGTAAGCTGACGATAAACCCATCTACTGATTTTTTAACTTCTGCTGGTTGGTTATAAACGCTATTGATTTCGATACCATATGGCTTTTGGTATTCAAGCTCTGCTAACCTTTTATTAATAGCTATGCCGACATCAACCACGTTTACACCTGATGTAAATGAAATGCCAACCAACAGGGCTCTGTTATTGTTAAAGCGGGTAATATGATTTGGTACTTCTTGATACTCTCTTGAAACAGTTGCGACATCACCTAGATAGATTAGCTCTCTTGCACCCGGTTGAGAAATAAGCAGGTTTTCAAGCTCAGATACATCAGAAAACTCACCTGTTGGGTGTAGGCGTATAGATTCGTTACCAACGCGAATTTTTCCTGCGTTGGACACGGTGTTCTGAGTTTGTAGCAGGGAAAAAATATGATTAGGTGATATGCCTAGTTGTGACATTTTCTGTGTTGATATTTCAACGATAACTTGTGCCTGTTGCTCACCTGCGACTGTGACCTTGCTAACACCGTCTACTAAAACTAATTCGCGGCGTAAAAAATCGACATAATCTTTTAGCTCGTCATAGGTATAGCCTGCCCCTGTTACGCCATACAACATGCCATATACATCGGCAAAATCATCCATGATTGTCGGGGGCTGAACACCCGCCGGCAAACGCGGGCTGAGGTCATTAATTTTTCGTCTCAGCTCATCCCATATTTGTTTGAGGTCTTCCTTTCGATAAGTACTTTTCATCTCAACAGAAATTTGCGACTTTCCCGGAGATGAAATAGATGTTACGTAATCGACATATGGCAGGCTTTGTATTGCATTTTCAATGGGGTATGTAACTTCTTCTTCGACTTGCTGTGGTGATGCACCGGGGTAGACGGTTATCACCATTGCTTTTTTAAGTGTAAATTCAGGGTCTTCTAATTGTCCAAGACCAAAGTAAGACACTGCACCTGCTGCAAATAGCAGTACAGCGAACATCGCACTGATGACCTTATTTTCGATTGACCAACTTGCTAAGCTCATAATTATAAGCCTCGCTCTTTAGTCCAAGGTCTCACTTTCAGGTTTTCTTTAAGGTAATGTACGCCAGCTGCAACGACAATTTCGCCTGCCTCTAGACCGGACACAACTTCAATGCTGGATTCTCTCATTTCACCCAGCGTGATATGGCGTTTTGTGACAGTGCTTGTCTCAGAGTTGTAGACCCAAACATAATGGTTGTTGTCGATCTTTTCATTTTGAACAGAAAACACCGCTTCATTGGGAATTAACAGCGTTTTCTTTTGGAGGTTCATCACTTTGCTTGGGTCAATATATACGTGGCCTGTCATGCCTGCAAACAGGTTAAAGTCTTCTGGGATCGGTAAAGAAAATACGACCTTATAAGTCAAAGTAACTGGATCCGCTTGTGTATCCCACTCTTTGATTGTGAGTGTATATGACTTGTCAGGAAATCCGTCAAATACAACGGTTGGATGATAGTCGAGATCTTTGTTTACACGGGCAACAAGTTTCTCAGGTACTTGAATCACGACATCCATGCGGTCACGGGTTTCAAGTCTCAAGATGTTTTGCTTGGCGACAATATTTTCAAAGTTTTTTACAAATACTTTTGCGACCGTGCCATCAAAAGGGGCTCGAAGTTCGCTATTTTCTAAATTGGTTTGCGCTATTCGGTATGCTGATTCAGTTACTTGTTTATTTGCAAGGGCCTGATCATATTCAGCTTTACTTGCAGTCGATTTGTTAAATAATGATTCAATTCTGTTTAATTGCAGTGCTGCAAGTTCGTATTGTGCTTTGCGTTGTTGGAACTGTAACTCAAAATCTTCGGGATCTAATTTAGCCAGTAATTGCCCTTTTTTAACTTCTTGCCCAGCTAAGATTGGGAAGTCGATCAGTTCGCCATTAACGCGAAAAGCAAGGTATGACCCTTGGTTGGCAACGACTTCAGCAGGAAAGTGCCTGAGAGTTGCGGCAGCTGGATCACTCACAGTATGCAACTTTACAGGTCTAACCAAGTCTTCAGTAGGTGATTGGATAACTTCATCTTGGCAGGCACCAAGGAAAAGTGCGGATGATAATACGAGTACGCGTTTAAACACTTAAGTTACTCCGAAATGTATGACTCCTAAGATAATGTAGTGCAGGATATATAAAATAGTACTAAAATAAAAATTATAAATAATTAAGGTTTTAATAAATAAAGTTTATGAAGTTGTCGGATTTAGAAGTACTTCACGTTGTGGCGCATTCTCAAAGTCTCAATGATGCCGCCAAACGACTGTTCAAAACACAGCCAGCTGTCACTCAGGCACTAAAAAGGTTGAGCGCAGAACTGGGCTTTCCTTTGGTTACGAGAGAAGAGTACCGGATTAAGTTAACGGAGCAGGGAGCGCGATTTTATAAGGAGGCTGTTAAATTAATTGAACATCATGAGAACCTCAAAGCAATGGCTGCGGACTTTGCGCAAGGCAATGAACCTAAATTTAATATATGTTATGAGGCAATGAGTTATGATTATAATTGCAATGAACTGATAAAAAAAACATTCAGGCAGTTTCCTTCAACAGCGTTTGAGATCACCAGTGGAAAGCGTTTTGTCGCCTTAGATAGAGTAAATCAAGGGATATCCGATATTGGAGTTGGCCCATGGTTTAATCTATTCCATGCAACGGGAGATTTGGAGTCGGTTGCAATTGGTGAAGTCACTCTTGGATTAGTCGCTAAAAAGGGTTTGATACCAAACAAGCTAACATTTGATGAGTTAAACCAATATCCCTGTTTGGCGATGACTGAGAGTGGCTTTGAATTTGATAGCGATCGTCTAGAGTATTCTAAAAGCCGCAGCGTGATGAAGTTAGATGATATTGCAACTATTAAAATGTTTCTTTTACAGGGCATGGGTTTTGCGATAGTGACGCTTAATCACTGCGAAAAAGAGCTCCAGCAAGGGCTTTTGGAACAAATTAGGGTGACTGATAAGCAAGACCAGTTTACCGTTGATATTCATGCTTTCAGACGGCATTTACCACATCAAGGTTCGGTGGCTCAATATCTATGGGCTGGGTTTAAAGAGTTAGGTAAGCAATACAGTGAACGATGAATTTAAACAAAATGTATATACATTAATAGGTGCAATTCCCCAAGGACATGTAGCAACTTACGGACAAATCGCAAAGCTGGCAGGTGCACCTAAACATGCGAGGGCTGTTGGCTATTTACTGAAAAAGTTGCCAAAGGACAGCTCTCTGCCTTGGCATAGAGTGATAAATAGCCAAGGAAAGATCTCATTTCCTCTTGATAGTGACAAGTTTCAGGCTCAGAGTCGAAAACTACAAGCTGAGGGCGTCACGATAAATTCAGGACGTGTAGCACTTAAAAAATACCTTTGGCGCTGACGTTTACCTTTAAAAGATACATATGGCGGGGAATTTCAAACTTTGAGTTGATCGGATTTTAGTTGGGAGGCGTAAACATACTTAGAAATTAACACAACTAAGTCAATATGAAACGAGCACTTTTCCCTTTATCTATATATATTTTGCCGCAAGGATACACGCGACTACGTATTTTTGAGCCGCGCTATCTTCATATGGTGAAGGTAGCGATGAAAGAGAAGAACGGCTTTGTGCTTTGCCATAGTGATAAAACGCGCCCTTCTAAAGTGTCTGCTGAAGGTGTCTATGTAGAAATTGTCGACTTTTCACAAGACCAAGGTGGGCAGCTATTAATTGATGTGTACGCAAGGTGTAGGGTGAATATTTTAGATACTGATGTCGATGATTTAAACTTGAAACATGCTTGGTGTGAGCCAATAAATGAACCGCTGTGGGATTTGCAAGACGGCAACTTTATTTACCATGAGCGTCTTGCTGATCTATTAAGAGATCTATTTGTTATCAATACCGAGTTGAACGACTTGTACAAGAAAAAGAACTATGCCGACCCAATTTGGGTAGCAGCGCGCTGGTTAGAGTTGTTACCGCTGACCCTAGAGCAAAAGCAAAAAATACAGAGCTGCCAATCTTATCAAGCTGTTGCCAACGTTCTTTTTGAGATTTTTGATGAACCAGCGTGATCTAAATGTCAAACCTACCCGTATAGACTACTATGTTACTGACTCAGAGCGTTAAATTATGGTTAGTTTAGAGCAATCAAGTGATTGCCGTACAATAAAAGGTAAAAACGTAGGGATGCAAGAAACCCCTTCAGAGCAGCTAACGGCAGCATTAGTGAACGTAGCAAACAACGCAGACAAAAAAGCGTACGCCTACCTGTTTTCATACTTCGCGCCGAAAATAAAGCGTTTCGGCATAAAGCAGTTTGGATCAGAGGCGATGGCGATGGAACTCGTTCAAGACACCATGACATCGGTGTGGAGAAAAGCGAAACTTTATCATCAAGACAAAGGCGCGGCTACCACGTGGGTGTACACGATAATGAGAAACGCATCCTTTGACGCTTTGAGAAAAGTGAAAAGCAATAAAGAAGATAATCTCAGCGAAGAGATTTGGCCTCTGTTTCACGATGAGCAAGTTTGTGAGAAAAGCTTTAAAGATCATTTACAAACAAACCAACTTAAAGAAAAAATTAAGAGTTTGCCCGCAGCGCAGCGCGATGTTGTAGTTGGCGTATATTTTGAGGATATGACACAAGAACAGCTGGCACAGCATTTAGGTATACCTGTTGGAACAGTCAAATCACGATTACGCTTGGCACTTAAAAAGTTGAAAGTCGAGTTGGGAGAGCAGCATGATTAAATATCACCCTTCAAAACAGTTGATGCAAAAACACGTTGCGGGTGAGCTACCTGTTGGTTTGAGTGTAGCGATTGCTGCACACATAGAGTTGTGTGGCGCATGCAAACTGGAACTCGACGCGTTGGAATCAAAGCAAGCTGAAGCTGCATTTACGAATAGTGGCAGCTATTCAGAAGAAGCAGCGGAATCAAGCACAGAAGAAGACTTGGCATTTGAAGCTATGATGAACGATATCACCCAGCTCGACATGAGTAGCGAAATGGTGCCTCGAGTTCCTCAAATGTTTGACTATCAGGACAAATCCGTTCAGTTGCCCAGAGCAATTGCAGCCCTAAAGCTAGGCAGTTTTATCAATGCAGGAAAGGTGTCTCGTGCTCGTTTTGAATTGGACGAAGGCCCATTGCGGAGCAGCCTATTACATATAAAACCAGGCGGAGAGATCCCCGAACATACACATACTGGGTTTGAATTGACGCTACTGCTGGATGGGTCTTTCGAAGACGAGAGCGGCTCATATGTGCCTGGCGACTTTATTATGTTAGACGGCAGGCATAACCACACACCAAAAACAGAAGAAGGTTGTTTGTGCTTTACTTTAGTAGACAGTGCATTGCACTTTAATAAAGGCCTTAGCAAGTTGCTAAACCCAATTGGTAATCTTATCTATTAATATGGGAGTCGAGTATGCAATTTAAATCACCGATACAAATCGGATTAAGTGCTTGTCTTGGCGGGGACAAGGTTCGTTTTGATAAGGGTCATAAGCGCTCAAATTTTTGTATGGACGAATTCAGTAAATATGTCGAATTCGTTAAATTCTGTCCAGAAGTTGCGATTGGCATGCCGATACCACGTGAAACGATAAGGCAAGTGCGTTACGGTGACACCATAAAAGTATGCCGCCCAGATGGGTCTCAAGATGTTGGTCCTAGGCTAACTGAGTACGGCAAAAAGATTGCTCAAACAAAAGCGAAAGAGCTATCTGGTTTTGTATTTTGCGCAAAGAGTCCTAGCTGCGGTATGGAGCGTGTTAAAGTTTATAACGACGCAGGTACAGGCGCGACAGCTGAGGGGGTCGGAGCATTTGCAGCAGAGATCATGCGTCACAATCCATTATTGCCATGCGAAGAAAACGGTCGTTTGAACGATGTGCATCTGCGGGAAAACTTCGTAATGCGGGTGTTTGTTTATAAATCCTGGCAGGAGTTAACAGAACAAAAGCTGAGCAAGCATAAACTGACCGAGTTTCACGCTAAGCATAAATACTTGCTTATGAGTCATAACTATGAAGCTTATCGCAAGCTTGGTAGGTTGCTTGCTGAGGTAGAGGCCAACACGATAGAACAGGGGGCTGAAGAGTATATACTAGGCCTTATGGAAGCGCTGAAGAAGCCAGCTAGTCGCAAGGCGCAAGCAAACACGTTAGCGCACCTTCAAGGCTACTTCAAAAACGAATTGTCTCAAGTCGAAAAAGCAGAAATGGTGGAGGCGATTGATGAATATCGAACGGGCTTGGTACCGTTAAATGTGCCTTTGACGCTTTTGAAACACCACTTGCGAGTGCACCCCAAAGCCTATTTAGAGCAGCAAGTATATTTCGACCCATATCCTCATGATTTAAAACTAAGGTTTGCAATTTGAGCAAAGTACTATTTTGGTTTAGGCGCGATCTTAGGTTAGCGAGTAACCAAGCACTTCAAGATGCAGTGAACAACGGCGCCAGCGAGGCGCTGTTTTTTGTCTGTGAAAAACAGTGGCAAATTCACAAAACCAGTGAAATTCAAATTGATTTGTTGAAGAGGCGAATTGACTATTTGGGCAGAAAGTTGGCGGAACTTGGTATCAAACTGCATGTTGTAGATGCGGTCGACTTCAAACAATTGCCACTCAAATTCAATGAGTTCATTACATTACACGGATTTACGCACGTATACGCTAATAGGGAGTATGAAATTAATGAACTAAATCGAGATGCTCAGTGCTCTGAATTTGACGCTGAATTGCGCCTGTATGATGGAGATGTTTTATGTCAGCCAGGGAGTGTAGTGACTAAAAGCGGTGAGATGTTTAAAGTATTTACCCCGTTTAAAAAAGCTTGGCTATCAGAGTTTTCACAGCGCACCTTCCCTCTGGGTAAGTATCTACATACAAGCTTTACACCCACAAAGTGGCAATCACCCGATATTTTAAAATCTGATGGGCAATCAGAAAAGTGGCCTGTGGATGACAATACACTGTCACAAGTTGTAGAGCTATTTTTAGAGAGTAAATTAAACGATTATAGTGAATATAGAGATATTCCAAGTATTAAAGGAACTTCGGGGTTAAGTCCATACTTAGCTCTAGGATTCATTTGTGCCACAGATTTGATTGCTAGAATACAACAACGCATTCCTGACATATTATTAAGGACAAAAACTTCGGCATTTGTATATATCAATGAATTACTTTGGAGAGAGTTTTACCGCCACTTGATGTATGTTTTTCCTAAACTGTGCAAGGGGAAAAACTTTAATGAGAAGTACGATGCGGTTATTTGGTTAGATGACGAAACTGCTTTTACAGCTTGGTGTGAGGGTAACACAGGGTATCCCATAGTTGATGCGGCAATGCGGCAACTAAATCAAACAGGGTGGATGCATAATCGACTTCGAATGATCGTGGCAAGCTTTTTGACAAAACACTTATTAATCGATTGGCGTAAAGGAGAAGCTTATTTTATGAATAAGCTTATTGACGGCGATTTGGCAGCCAATAATGGCGGTTGGCAGTGGGCGGCCAGCACTGGGTGTGATGCACAGCCGTACTTCAGAATTTTCAACCCGATAACACAGAGCGAAAAATTTGATCCTGATGGTACTTTTATTCGTAAATATGTACATGAATTAGAATGGGTGCCAGCTAAATATATTCACTTCCCTCATGACTATATAAGAGCTGTGGGGAAACAGTGCTACATTTTGCCCATCGTTGAACATAAAGAAGCAAGAGCAAGAGCACTTGATGCATTTAAGGTATAGGAATGGAACAGCACCTTAGCAATTTTGTTGATATATATAATCAACTCTCGGACAAAAACTTAAATCTATTACGAAGCATTTATGACGATAGCATCGTTTTTTCTGATCCACTACATAAAGTCGAAGGCATTGAGGATTTAACAAAGTATTTTGAAAATATGTACGCCAATGTTAACTCCATCTCGTTTGATATCAAAGAGCACTACGTAATAGACGACAAGGGGTTTTTATATTGGGATATGCACTTTTCTCATAATAAGCTCAATAATAGGAAAAGCATTACTGTAGCAGGACATAGTCAACTTACCTTTAAAGGTGAAAAAGTGATTAATCACCGAGACTATTTTGATGTGGGCGCTTTATTATATCGAAATATTCCACTGCTTGGCAGTGTTATAAAAACACTTGAAAAGCGAGCTGTATCATGACTGTTGAGACAAAGCATGTAGTCATAACTGGCGCAACTTCGGGTATCGGTGAAGCGTTGGTAAAACGCTATTCGTTATCTCATAATGTAATCGCATGTGGCCGAAATGAGTCAAAGCTCGCTTCATTCGCAACACAAGGCATTGAAACTTTGAAGTTTGATATAACGTCAAAGCAGCAAGTTTTTGACGCAGCAAACAGCATTGATAACGTAGATATTGTAATTTTAAACGCTGGTGTATGTGAATATATAGATGACGCAAATCAATTTGATTCAGCGTTATTTGAACGGGTTATCCATGCCAACTTGATTTCCACTGGGTACTGTCTAGAAGCATTTATACCCATGATTAAAAAAGGTGGACAACTTGTTATAGTCAGTTCTAGCGCGAGCTTTTTGCCGCTGCCAAGGGCGCAAGCCTATGGCGCATCTAAGGCGGCATTAAGCTATTTAACGCGTGTCATGCAAGTAGAGCTGCAAGATATACATGTCACACTGGTACACCCCGGCTTTGTAGAGACACCTCTAACTGATAAAAATGATTTCCCTATGCCTTGTTTAGTTAGCTGCGAACAGGCCTCAGAACGTATTTATAACGGGGTTTTAAATCGCTGTGATGAAATCCATTTTCCAAAGCGCTTTACTTTGTTTTTAAAGCTTTTCTCTCTTCTTCCATTCAAACTTTGGTCGCCAATAGCTAAAAGGATAAAACGTTGAAAAATATTGCAATAATTGGGTCTGGTATCTCAGGATTAAGTGCGGCTTACTTGCTTAACAACAAACATGATATCACCGTATTTGAAAAAGAAGATAGGCTTGGCGGTCATACAGCTACTATTGATGTTGATACACCAGAAGGTCTAAAGGGTATTGATACTGGCTTTATTGTTTTTAACGACCGCACTTATCCTTTATTCGAAAAATTGTTGGATAAAATAGGGGTTGGCCGTCAGCCGACACAAATGAGCTTTAGCGTTAAAACGGCAGGCCGAGATTTTGAATATAATGGTCACACGCTTTTTTCACTGTTTGCTCAAAAACGCAATATATTGTCGCCAAAATTTTGGGGTTTTCTTTACAGTATTATTAAGTTTAATCGACTTTCTAAAGCACTATACCATAGCGGTGATTATTCAAAGCATACGAACTTAGGCGACTTTCTAGATGCACATGGCTTCGATGAATTTTTTAAAAAGCACTATATTTTACCTATGGGGGCAGCGATATGGTCGACCAGCTTAAAAGGCATGCTAGATTTTGAAATTCAGTTCTTCATTCAGTTTTTCTACAATCATGGTTTATTAGACGTTGCAGGCAGACCTCAGTGGTATGTTATCCCTGGCGGGTCAAAACAATATATTGCGCCTTTGACTGAGTCATTTAAAGATAAAATACGCTTAAACGCTCATATTAAGTCGGTTGCGCGTTTTGATGAGCACGTTGAGGTAACATTTGACGATGGAAGCGTAGAGTATTTTGATGAAATTGTCTTTGCTTGTCATTCTGACCAAGCTTTGACTTTGTTGAAAGATGCATCCGATGTTGAACTGGACGTACTGGGGTCTATTCCTTATACACCAAATAGCGTTGTACTTCACACAGATATATCGTTACTGCCAAAGCGCAAGGCTGCTTGGGCGAGTTGGAATTATGCGTTAGATGAGAGTCAAACAAGGCCTGCAAGTGTAACATATCAAATGAATATACTTCAGGGAATTTCATCTGCACAGCAATATTGTGTGACATTAAATAATGATGGTCAGATAGATAAGGATAAAATAATTAATCAGTTTACTTATTATCACCCCGTATTTAACACGCAAAGTATCCGAGCACAAAAAAGAAAGTCGGAAATAGATGGCGTTAACCGCACTTATTTTTGTGGGGCTTATTGGTTCAACGGTTTTCATGAAGACGGAGTCAAAAGCGCAGTAGACGTTGCTAAACAGCTCGGAGTTGAGTTTTGAATAGTGCCATCTATTTAGGTGATGTCAGGCACCGCCGCTATGCCGTCGCAGAACATCATTTTAAATATCCAATGTACATGATGTGTATTGATTTGGACGAGCTGCACCTACTGGATGATATTCATCCAATGTTTGGCACCAGAGGCAAAAAATTACTTCGGTTTGAACAGGCCGATTATTTAGTTGGAACTGAGGAGCCTTTAAAGCAACGAGCGTTAAATAAAAGCCTTGAATTGGGTGTCGATGCTTCTGGTAGCAAAGTATATTTAATGGGACAAATGCGCTGCATAGGCTATTATTTTAGCCCTGTTAATTTTTATTTTTTTTCCAAGGAAGACGACGAATATACGCATATGCTTGCTGAGGTTAGTAATACACCATGGAACGAGCGCCATTATTATCTTGTTCCACTTGGAAAAAAAGTGAACTTTGAAAAGACTTTTCACGTATCACCTTTTATGAATTTAGATATGGAATATCATTGGCATATAAAAGCACCTAAGCAACATGCCTTTGTCCATATCGAGAATAAAAAAGAGCGTGAACTCTTATTTGACGCCACATTAAGACTGCAGCGAGTACCTCTAGAAAGACACGCTGTCAGTAATTTGTTGAAGCAGTTTCCAGCGATGACTTTTTCAATTTTGAAAGGCATTTACTGGCACGCGTTAAAGCTTTTTATTAAGCGAGTTCCTTTTATCAGTCATCCCGGAAGTTTGTAAGATGGAAAAAACGACACAATCATTTAGCAGTGAGAACAGCGACGGCTTTTTAGTAAAGGTGTGCAAGTCATTAGTTATAAAAGCGCTAGCACAAATTACGTGGGGTCATATAAGGCTAATTGACGCGGATCAAGAGTTTTCATTTGGAAACGAAAAAAGCGCAGACAAAACGACAATACACGTTCAGTCTGGACAAATGTATGCCAAATTTGCGCTTGGTGGCAGCGTTGGGGCGGGTGAATCATATATCTTAGGACATTGGACTTGTTCAGATTTAACCAAGCTTATAGAGATATTTGTCGTAAACCAAGACGTGTTAGACCAATTCGAGAAAAAGTTTGCGCTTATCTCTGGACTGTTTAACAAAGTAACGCACTTTAAAAATCGCAATACTAAAGCCGGTTCAAAGAAAAACATTGTTGCTCACTACGATTTGGGTAATGACTTGTATAGTGCATTTTTGAGCGAGGAAATGCTTTATTCTAGCGCTGTTTATCCAACACACAACGCAACGCTTGAAGCCGCTCAACAGCACAAACTAAAACAAATATGTGAGCAAGTAGACCTAAATAAATCAGATCATGTAATTGAGATTGGCACTGGATGGGGCGCTTTTGCGATATATGCTGCGCAAAACTATGGGTGCAAGGTCACCACAACGACTATCTCCGAAGAGCAATACGCCTATGTGAGTCAAAGAATAAATGAACTTGGTTTACAAGAACAGATCACACTGTTGAAGGACGATTACAGAGAGCTTGGTGGTAAGTTTGATAAGCTAGTCTCAATCGAAATGATAGAGGCGGTAGGACATGATTATTTGGCTGGTTTTTTCGAAAAATGCAGCGCGCTGTTAAAGCCGGATGGTGTTATGTTGATCCAAGCAATTACTATTGCATGCCAAAGATACCATCATTACTTAAAAAACTCTGATTTTATTCAACAATATATTTTTCCAGGTGGGTGTCTGCCTTCGATCACAGAAATGAGCAAGCAGATCTGCAACAGCACAGATTTAGTTGTTCACTCGGTTAAAGATATCGGCTTGCATTATGCAAAAACTCTGTACGATTGGCGCGATAGGTTCGATAAAGCTTGGCCGTCACTGGATAATAAGAAATTTGACCAGCAATTCTATCGTCTTTGGGAGTTTTATCTTTGTTATTGTGAAGGCGGGTTTAAGCAAAGAGCAACGAGCGCAGTGCACCTAGTTGCCAGAAAGCCTAGGCATTTTAGTGATGATGAAAAAGCATTCTGTCATTATTAACTTTGCGCTATTCCAGTTTGCTTGGTTTTCCGTGTTTTTCTTGCAGTCTGATGCGTTATTGCCAGTTGGCATTGCAATAGCGCTAATGTTCTGTTCGAGCCCTTATAAATCGCAAGATACAAAGTTTGTGTTTATAGGGCTGTGGGTTGGTTTGTCTATTGAGTTAGTTGCGGTGAGTGTCAATGTTATTGACTATGGAGATGACATGCTCCCGGTTTGGCTAGTCTTGCTATGGCTAGCGTTACTATTTTCGTTTAGAGAGTCACTAAGCAAACTTTTTCATCTCCCCATAAAGTACAGAGCGCCCATTGTTTGGTTATGTACACCGGCCAGTTATTATGCTGGTTCGAAAGCCGGGATATTATCTACATTAGAACCTTTATGGTTATTTTGGGTTATCTACGGTGCTATATGGCTTATTGGTTTTGAGGTGCTGAGGTGGCTTGACGCACACGCCTTTGTAAGAAGGAATGATGAGGTATTGAGCTAAATCGTTCCTCTTTTAGCTAAATATATGCGATACAAGCACAATTTGTCAGATTAATTTCGAATATAGTTGAATTTTGGCTTGCACTCATGCTTAAAATGAATAAACATAGAATTTGCTCCGGCAGAAAATAAAAAAATATAGGAATTTTTAAAATGAACAAAGCTCAACTAGTTGAAAAGATCGCGAACGACGCTGATATCTCTAAGACGGCAGCTGGCCGTGCATTAGACGCTTTAACTAGTGCTGTAACTGAAGCTCTAAAAGAAGGTGACTCAGTAGCACTAGTTGGTTTTGGTACTTTCTCTGTAAAAGAGCGCGCAGCACGTACAGGCCGCAACCCTCAAACTGGTGCTGAAATCCAAATTCCAGCAGCAAATATTCCAAGCTTCAAAGCTGGTAAAGGCTTAAAGGATCAAGTAAACCTTTAATTCAATGACGAATATAATTGACTGTGAGATTTATCTCGTGGACATAAACTAGAAAAAGAGCCAAAAGGCTCTTTTTTATTTGTATAAAAACTTGAATATATAAATAACAGTAGGGTGATTATAATTAATGGGCGCTAAGGCCCAAATAATTAATCTAGTGTATTTAACTCTTGAGTGCTTTATCACCCCGGCCTATACCAACAGCTCCTGAGCGAACGAGTTCAATCAAGTCACTTTCGTGGCGCAGCATATCCAAAAAGCTCTCAATTTTATCTGTACTGCTGGCTAACTGAAGTGTGTAGCTTTGTTTTCCCATGTCAACAATGGCTGCACCAAATACATCGCTTACTCTGGTAACTGCCGCTCTCATCGCTTCATTTCGAGTAAACACCTTGACCATTAATAGTTCTCTTTCTATGTGATTGATTTCCGTTAAGTCAAATACTTTCAACACATCGACGAGTTTGTTAACTTGCTTTGTGATCTGCTCAACGACTCTATCATCTCCGTGGGTAGTAATAGTAATACGAGAAAGAGTTTTATCGTCAGTCGTACCTACAGTTAAGCTATCTATGTTGTAGGCCCTTTGAGAGAAAAGCCCAACAATTCGTGACAGTGAACCTGGTTCATTTTCTAATAGAATTGCTAATATACGGCGCATTATACCTTTACTCCTTTTTTCAACCACATTTCGTCAATGGCACCATGTTTAATTTGCATCGGGTATACATGTTCGCTCTCATCAACTCGGATATCTAAAAACACTAAACGATCTTGTATTGAAAACGCTTTTTCTAGGGCTGACTCTAGCTCGTTAGGGTGATCTACTCTGATCCCAACATGGCCATAACTTTCAGCTAATGCGACGAAATCAGGTAAGGACTCCATATAGGAGCTAGAGTGACGGCCGTCATAAAGCATATCTTGCCACTGCCTAACCATGCCAAGTGAGCGGTTATTTAATGATACCACTTTCACATTTAAACCATACTGTAGGCAGGTTGACAGCTCTTGAATATTCATTTGAATAGAACCATCTCCTGTTACACACACGACTTCTTCTTGTGGGTAAGCAACTTTTACGCCCATAGCTGCTGGCAATCCAAATCCCATGGTGCCAAGTCCGCCAGAGTTTATCCACTGACGAGGTTTTTTAAATGGGTAGTATTGTGCTGCAAACATTTGGTGTTGCCCCACATCGGAGGAAACATATGCGTTGCCCTGAGTAATGTCGTAGAGCTTTTTAATTACAGTCTGTGGTTTGATCTTTTCTCCAGTGGTTTCAAAGTCCAAGCATTTCTTTTCTCGCCATTGAGTAATGTCTTTCCACCAAGCTTCCTGTGCACTGCGGTCAATGGCGATATTGCTGTTATCAATACCCTCTAATAGCTGTGTAAGTACTGTATCTAAACAGCCAACTACAGGGATATGAGCCTGAATTGTTTTTGAGATGGAAGTTGGGTCTACATCTACATGAACGATTTTAGCATTGGGACAAAATTTCTTAACATTATTTGTCACTCGGTCATCAAATCTGGCTCCCAGTGCTAAAATAGTATCGGCGTTAGCCATCGCTTTATTGGCTTCAAGGGAGCCATGCATTCCCAGCATGCCGATAAAATTAGGATGGTTTCCGCTGATCCCGCCAAGACCCATTAACGTGTTCGTAATTGGCGCATTGAGCTTTTCAACTAGCTCAGTAAGCTTGTCAGAGGTATTCGACAGAACGATTCCACCCCCTGAATAAATGACCAGCTTCTTAGCTTGTAAAATCGCCTCTACCGCCTTTTTGATTTGCTTCGAATGGCCTTTAGTACTTGGGTTATATGTCCGCATATCTAGTTGCGGAGGCATAATATAATTGAATTTAGTTTGTGGAATTAAGACGTCTTTTGGCAATTCAACAACGACCGGCCCTGGTCTTCCTGAACTTGCTAGGTAAAAAGCCTTAGCCAAAATAGCTGGAATATCTTCTGCATTTCGGCAATTAAAGCTATGTTTGACAATTGGCCTTGAGCAGCCAACGATGTCAGTCTCTTGAAATGCGTCATCACCAATCAAATTTGAAGGAACTTGCCCAGAAAGTACAACCATTGGAATAGAGTCCATGTAAGCCGTTGCTATACCCGTAATGCAATTAGTTGCGCCAGGGCCAGAAGTGGCGAGCACCACGCCTGTTTGGCCTGTAGCCCGAGCATATCCATCAGCCATATGAGTTGCAGCTTGCTCGTGTCGGACGAGAATGTGTTCTATATCACTTTGCTCAAAAAGAGCATCGTACAAATCCAAAACAGATCCGCCCGGATAGCCAAAAATGTATTGTACTTGTAAATCTTTTAGCGCCTTTACAACTAACTCGGAGCCATTAAATTGCTCATTCATTACCTCATTCCTCAGCCAAGTTAAATCTTGGCATAAAAAAACCCCGCATTTTGCGGGGTCGATGAAAGCGTATACTCACACAGGCCCCTATGGACTTAATACTAAGACCACCACGAGAACCAATTTTGCAAGCTTAACTAAATTCATTTCAAATCTACTAAATTATTTAAACAGTTTTAATTTAAAGGGCAATCGATGTTTCTGTCAAGAAGCTAGGCTCTAGATATGCATAATATAACCCTTTTTGGCGTTGATAAATTTGAAATGTAATGTTTCAATTTATAAAAATAGGGCGCTATGCATAAATGTATCGGGAAAATATTCACAAAGCCAAAATAGTGAATAGGTTTATAGCGTAATAGGGGCTGTCAATTGCAAAGCTATCAATAGAAGTTAAAAGTCTGAAATATAAAAACTTTGTAAGTGGAGGAGACAGAGGGGATGTCGCGTAGAGATTTAGATGAAGAATAAAGATAGCGCAATTTGCGCTATCTTTCTGCGTACCAATTATAGACGTTCGATCACTGCTTGTGTGAAGTCTGTGGTGCCATGGTTGCCACCTAGGTCACGAGTAGTACGATCACCAGACTTGATAACATCAGCAACAGCGCTGCGGATACGCTCAGCAGTTTCACCCATATCTAGGTATTCAAGCATTTGAATAGATGCAAGAATAACAGACGTAGGGTTTGCTAGATTTTTACCTGCAATGTCAGGCGCACTACCATGTACAGCTTCGAAAATCGCTGCATTTTCACCGATGTTTGCGCCAGGAGCCATACCCAAACCACCAACTAAGCCAGCACACAGATCAGAAATGATGTCACCAAATAGGTTAGTTGTTACTACGACATCGAACTCATCCGGGTTCATAACTAATTTCATACAAGTCGCATCTACAATCATTTCAGCTGACTCGATATCAGGAAAACGCTCACCTACTTCACGAGCCACTTTCAAAAATAGACCTGAAGTTGACTTTAGGATGTTCGCTTTGTGAACCGCTGTTACCTTCTTACGGCCTTCACGCTGTGCAAGCTCATAAGCGAAAGTCACGATCTTCTCTGCGCCTTCACGAGTGATCTTTGACATTGCTTCAGCTTCTGTACCGTCTTCAGACGTTACTTGACCAAGACCAGAGTACATGCCCTGTGTATTTTCACGTACAGTAATGATATCAATGTTGTCGTAGCGTGCTTGAGTACCTTCGAAAGACTTAACTGGGCGTACGTTTGCATATAGGCCAAACTGTTTACGCAAAGTAACGTTGATAGATGTAAAACCTTCACCTACAGGTGTTGTTAAAGGGCCTTTCAGGGTAAGCTTATTACGCTCGATAGCTTCTAATGTCTCAGGTGGAAGCAGTTCGCCAGTTTTTTCTAACGCTGCAAGACCTGCGTCAACATACTCGTATTCAAAATCACAGCCCGCTGCGTTTAAAATCTCAATTGCAGAGTCAATGATGCTTGGACCAATACCATCGCCGCGAATAACGGTAACTGTTTGCTTAGCCATTTAGTTTTCCTTTATCAAAATAAATTGTACACACATAAAAGAAGGATCTATTTATTGTAGTCAATCAAATAAAAAGTGTGTGTTCGCTTGAAAAATTAAGCGCGTTTTATAGCAATTTATTCATAGATATTCCAGCAAGGAATGATAAAAGGGCATAAATTTAGTTTATGTTTGTTATATCCTGCATTTATAGAATAAATATTATTCAATCATACTGTGTAAGGATAATGCTAAGATAGCGTCATTCAGTTGCATTTCGCTATCCCAGCCAAATTTCTTTATTTGGTTTTGCAAAACATGATGTTGCCAAGCTGTAGGTGTAAAGTGGGCGCTGCTCCATTGCATTGCCAGAACTTTAATGGCAACAAAGGTTTTGGCCTCTTCGCTCAATGAATCGTCTTTTTCCTTTTCGGATTGCATGAAAGCAGTGTGCGGAGGGCTGTTATCGAAGTGGTGGGAAAAATAATCGTTTAGCTGTGTTGTATTGAATTCCATAAAGCCAAATAATCTTGCAAGAGAATAAGGTGTTGATGAATCCGCTTGTTCACTGACACAAGTGAAGCGTTTAATATCAATATCATGATGCTTTAGCATAAAGGCAACGACAGCACTGATTGGAGAAAGAATGCTCTCGTACTCTTGCCCATAAGCTTGTTTGGTTAAAGTTGCTAAGATCTGTGCAAGCTGCTGGTACTTATGCCAAATATTAAGGGCGAATGGGTGACGCAATTGAGAGATCACCTGTTCAACAAGCACTCTCTGACAGAGCAAGCTTGCTGTGTTTAATCCGACCATAGTCAAACAGTGTCGAATATTTGCACCTTTTTGAGCTTCTCTATTGTATTGCTTCGCGGCTTGCTGAAGTGCTTGCTCTATGTACGGAAACGGCTCAATTGTTTTTTCAATAGCTCTAAAGCTAGCAAAACTATTTCTGCTCAATTTTTCTATTACAGTGTAAGTCGCTTCAAACGAGTCTTCCGTGGGGGCGATTTCTTGCGCTTCTATGTGTCCCCATACTTTGAAAAGAAGGTGTTTGTCTGCTGTGGAGATAGATCTGTACTCAAACTCAAACGAGCTCTGTGTCTTGACTAGTCGATCAACCTTATTATCTTCAAATGTACAAATCACTTGGCTTTTCTCGTTTCTTTGCAAAAGAAGCGCTTTTTGACCGCGATATACAGTTACACAACCAACAGCAAAGTGACTGAATTGTAGTGACAGCTTGTTTAAGGTGTCTCGAGTAAACTCATCATAACTAGATAAGTAGAGCTTTTTCACAACAGAAGCCAAAGTATTAGACTTAGTCGGAGTTTTGACCAAAGCCATTGCAATGATCTGTGCAATGGCCACAACCAAAGTGGTATTGTCGTATAGTGGAGCTACTCGCTTACTCTTTAAGGTCTCACAGTATGGTTGAAGTCGAGACATCATACGCGTTGCCTGTTTATTAACGGAGCCACCGTGTTCGAGCACCTTAACAGCGAGTTGATACCTGATTTTCCATATTTTTTTACCTTGTTCAGTCAGGGGCTGTGCTTTAAGTAACTTGTCACTTTCTTTTTTTACGCACAAAAAACTGGCCAAACAAGCGACGAGTAATTCTTGACGAATATTATTCGAATAGCCATGACCCTCTGAAATAATACATACCAAAATGCATTTCTTAACGACCAAGTTTGTCGTGGGGGAGAGTTGTTGAAAGTTAAAGTTTAGGTAGCTATGCAGTGCATTTGGGGCGCTTTGATAGGTGTGCGTGTATAACTGAGCAAGCTCCGCTAGGGTTGGAAAGATACTAGGCCATTTTTGTTTGTTGTAATAGAGCCTAAGTGTCTGCTCGGTTTTATTTACCAGTTCGAAGAGTTGCTTTGATATGTCTTTATTCGTCATTATTTAGCGCTTTCTCATAGGCCACAACTGCACCAGCCCCCCACAAAATTAGCTGACCATTTTTGAATAACAAACCAGTACACTCATCTTGTGTTGTTATGCCGTCTGGTTTCATCAATTGCGTGCGGTAAAAGACAATTTGAAAGACTGTATCATCATTTGATTTCACATAGGTGAGATCTGGACTACCTAAATTGTCGAGCACTGAATCTAAATCCATTCTTGTATCTGGCTTGAGCTTACTAATAAACCTTTTGTTAAAAGCTTCCCTGTCTTTCCAGAGCATTGCTCTGGGGTCGTCTTTATAAAAGTTGATCACAAGATAGACAATCCCGGCGTAAACCGCGAGGCCCAGAAATATATATTGTAGAACTTTTTTTATCATTTAAGTCACCTAAATACAGCTCGGTAAGACTATCTGAAGCGTGTATCCATAACAAGTAATTTGTGATTAATGCAATGATCAGAGACGCAGCTCTTTTAGAGTAAAACCAACTTCAATGTCTGTTCTAAGGGCTACTAGTGCTTTGCTCAAAATAAAGTTATCAATATCAGTTTCTATTTTTTTTCTAATTGTTCCATGAAGGCTAGGGCTGTTCAGTGCATTTTCTACTGAGCTGAATTGGCTCAATACATCAACCGCGGTTTTTTTCCCAACTCCCTTTACACCCGGAATGTCATTGGTTTTGTCACCCATTAATCCCCAGAAATCATGAAGCTGATTTTTATCTAAGGAAAATTTCGACTTTACGTCATCTGATGATATAACTTGTTGTTTAAAATAGTCGTAGACATTAATGTGTTCGCCAATTAATGGCAAGAAACCCTTGTCGGTAGATACAATCGTAGACGCAACACCGTGATTTGACGCTTTATATGCGAGCGTTGCCAATATATCATCTGCTTCATCTTGAACTGGAAAATATGCTTTTACATTTTGCTCAGTAAAGCCTCGGGCAACAATTTCAAGGTTATCTTTTAACTGCTGTGGCATTGGTTTTCTGGTGGCTTTGTATTGCGCGTAAAGGTGATAACGCCAGCTTTTGTCCCCGTCAAATACTGCAATTGCGTGACTTGCTTGGGATGTTTTAAGTAGTTTTCGGGTTGCGTTCTTTACGCGTTGATAACAGCTTTGAATGATTTGCTCATCAGTCAACCCTGATTGTTCACAATCAACAGCGTATATACGACGAATTAAGTTAAGTGCGTCAATCAGCAGTAATTGGGCCATAAATGTATATAAAACAAATTTTTGTTGGTACTTTTGAGGATTATAACAGAGGGGCGATGAGAGTTCATCGCCCCTAAAAGCTTTTGTTTTAATTAAATAACTATCTAAGTTATACGGTCGTAGTTTGCTTTATGACTGGATTTTGTAGCAGGGCTCATATTTACTGCCAGGTAACTTCATACGACCTTGGCTAACAAAAGCTTGCAATAGTTTGTCCATATCTGACATGAGTGATTTATCGCCAGAAAGCACGTACGGACCATGTTGTTTAATTGCTTTAACGCCATTGTCTTTGACATTACCTGCCACAATCCCTGAAAAAGCGCGCCGTAAATTTGCTGCCAGTATTTCTTTAGGTTGACTTAAGTGTAAATCAAGAGACGACATATTCTCGTGGGTCGGCTCAAATGGTTGCTGGAACGGCTCTTCGATTTTTAGCGTCCAGTTGAAGTAATAAGCGTCTCCCTCAGACTTTCTGTACTCTCGCACCTTTGGCATTGCGGATTTAATGGTTTTTGCGACGCGTTCAGGATCATCGATGATCACTTCAAATTTGTTAAGCGCTTCGCTACCAAGTGTTTTTTCAACAAACTTGGATATTTCATCAAAGTAAGCTGCGCTTGACTCTGGTCCGGTTAATATAACGGGTAGCACTTGTTTTTCATTTTCTGGGTGGAGCAAAATACCAAGTAGATAAAGCAACTCTTCTGAAGTGCCTGCACCACCGGGAAAGATTATAATGGCGTGGGCGGTTCTAACAAACGCTTCGAGGCGTTTTTCAATGTCAGGCAAGATCACCAGTTCATTGACAATAGGATTTGGTGGCTCTGCGGCGATAATGCTTGGCTCTGTCAGGCCCAAATATCGATTGTTAGTGATACGCTGTTTGGCATGGCCTATGGTTGCGCCTTTCATTGGTCCTTTCATCGCACCAGGACCACATCCTGTACAAATGTTTAACCCTCTAAGACCGAGCTGATAGCCTACTTCCTTAGTATACTTATATTCTTGCTCATTGATAGAGTGGCCCCCCCAGCAAACGACCATATTGGGGTCGGTATTTACTTCAAGAGCGCCTGCGTTTCGCAGCATATCGAAAACCATGTGTGTAATTTCTTTAGGCTCGATCAGCGTATCTTGATGCCGTTGACAAATAAACAAAATATCCCGGATGACTGAGAAGATATGTTCGTGAATACCATTGATAATTGTGCCGTCAACAAATGCAGATTCAGGCGGATTGGTCAGTTCAATTTTTATGCCGCGTTCTCTTGCGACCAGAGAAACATTAAAATCCTCGAACTTTCGGTAGATCTCATAACTTGAATCTGTGTGGCTACCTACGTTCAGAACAGCCAACACACAGTTTCGGAATAATTGATATCTTTCGAAAGTTGAAGACTGTTGTAACAAGTCGACTTCTAATTGTGATA
This sequence comes from Pseudoalteromonas luteoviolacea, assembly GCF_018100925.1. Classification (GTDB taxonomy): domain Bacteria; phylum Pseudomonadota; class Gammaproteobacteria; order Enterobacterales; family Alteromonadaceae; genus Pseudoalteromonas; species Pseudoalteromonas obscura. The sequence goes on from NZ_JAGJEH010000001.1 coordinate 514,790, forward strand.
ATAAATTAAGAACTCCAGTTGGGTTTAGCTGTACATGCATAGGCATTCTCCTTGTTATTCTCTAATGCAAAGTTTGTCTCTGCCTGAGTTTTTAGCGTCATACAGCGCATTATCAGCACGATCAAATGCTGTAAGCGGTGTATCGCCCTTTTTAAGCTGTGTTGCACCTAATGAAATTGTAATTTGTACTTCTTTTTCTTTAAATCTAAACGGTATTGCTTTTACGGTATTGCGTATTTTTTCAAGCGGGCTCTGCGCTGAGCTCAGTGGCATACCCGGCATAAGCAGCACGAACTCTTCACCACCATATCGAGCGATAAAGTCAGCTTTTCTAATTGACTTTTTAAGTGCTCTGGCAATTACCTGCAGTGTTTTATCACCGGCACTGTGTCCGTATTTATCATTAATTGATTTAAAGTGGTCAACATCAATAACGACGAGTGTGACATCACTGTTGTGAACTTCAAACAGATGAAATTCTTGGTTGTATCTATCATCAAAAGCGGCTCGATTAGGCAATTTAGTTAGGCCGTCTAGCAGGCTTTTAAATTTTTGCTCGTTTAAGCGTTTTTTATAATTTGTTACTTTAGTTTCGAGTAAATTGATACGGTCATTAATCTTGTCAAAGCTTTGAAGCAGAACCTCTTTGTCTCGGCGCTCAATGTTTTCGCGTTCAATCAAGTCTTTACTAAGCTCTTTCAGTTCATTGTCTACGAGCTGCTTTAACTCAGTGATAGAAGTTGCTTGTTGTGTTTGATGATTCAGCGTTGAGATCTTTTCTTCAATACGCTTGTTTAGTGCTGAGACTTCGTGATTGACCGACTTGGACTGATTTGTGGTTTCGACAATCGATTTATGAAGCTCTTCAAGTGTTTGGTTCAAAGAGACTAGAAAGCCTTGAGCAGACTGACGCTCGCGGGCGATAGATTTGGCGAATATACGAATAATGCTGACTGAATTATCCAGCAATGAATCAACCGAATCATCAGCGGACAAGCTCTGTTTGATTTGCTTGATTTGCTCTGAAACGTCCTCTTCAAAAACCAGCTCGTTTGTTAAAGATAACAGTTCAATGGCCAGTTCTGGATTGCGAGTCGAAGAGCTAAACTCTGGCGCTGCTTTTGCTTGCAGTGTTTGCATATAAAACTGCAAAATCTTTTCGAGTAAAGGAACAAATTCCGAAACAGCTTTGATATCACCAAGTTCATGATCAAGCACATGTCTCAGTTTGCGTCTGGTATCATCTGGTAAACCTTTTAGTTTTTGTAATTGTTTTCCAGCAGACTGAATATGGGTTGTTAAAGCTCGTTCATTAGCTTCATAAACGGCTTCTTGCTGTTTTAATTGAGCTATCGTGGTCTCAATCAACGGAGTAAGTTGCTCTATTTCCATGCCCTTGTTAAGTGCACTTCGAAACTTCGCAAGTTGATTATCTAGGGCTACATCTTGTCCTCTACAGCTAAAAGACAATCTTGTCGCAAAGTCAGACAGCATCGAGACTTGCGTCTTTTTTGCTTCTTCAAGAGTTTTTCTTGCTGAAATAGCTTGAGAGAGTTTTTTTTCCAAGAGTACGGTTTTATCAGTCACAAAAATCCAACATCTTTTTTTACTATATCCAATTGCAAGTTTACATCAAATTACTGAAAAATGTGGGAGAATTTAATTATCAACTTGGCTTTTTATCATGTAGGTTCAACGAATTTATTAACTCAAGTGTAAGGAATTTTGCTAATTTTAAGAAAACTCTTTAATTTTTTATAGTATGAAAAAAAATCTCTCACTGATCTCTTTGGCACTTTTAAGTCAATTTTCCTTCGCTGATGTCGAGTACAAACTCTCAATTACACAACCACAACACCATTTGGGTAATGTAGAAATTACTTTTCCGAAATCTGCGCAATCTTATGTTGATATTCAATTACCTGACTGGCGTACCGGCCGCTATGAGATACTGGATATGGCCAATGGCATTCGCTTTTTTGCTGCAAGCAGTGAAAGCGGGAAGCAGTTAAAATGGCAGAAAACAGATAAAAATACCTGGCGAGTCCATTTAAATGAACCCACCGAAGTATCTATATCTTATCAAGTATATGCCAATGAATTAGCCCTTAGATCAAGACATATTGATGATAGCCATGCGTTTATCGATGCTTCTGGTTTTTTTATGTTCAGCGATTCATTTCGACAAGAACCAGTAACAGTAAGCTTAGACGTCCCGGATAATTGGCGCTCGGTATCGGGTATGGACTTTGCCAATTCCAAACATAGTTTTAAAGCGGCGAACTATGACGTATTGCTAGACTCCCCAATTGAAACCGGTATCAATGAATTGCACAAGTTTACGGTTGATGGCCGAGACTATGAGTTGGTGATTTGGGGAGAGGGAAATTACGACGTTGACTTAATGCTACGAGATTTAAAAAAGCTTGTTAAAACAGGGAGCTTGATCTGGCATGATTATCCATATGATAGATATGTATTTATGGTACATGCGACCAGTGGAGCAAGAGGGGCAACTGAGCATTTAAACTCCACTATTATTCAAAGGCACCGCGATAAATTTGCTTCCAGAGATGATTATATTGGTTTTATCTCCACCGCTGCACATGAATTCATACATACATGGAATGTAAAAAACTACCGCCCGGATGGGTTAGTTCCATACGACTACGTTGATATTAATTACAGCGATTTGCTGTGGCTAGTAGAGGGCTCAACCAGCTATTTGGAAGACTATCTTTTACTTAGTGCAGGGATCACGACCAACAAAGAGTTTTATAAATCGTTGACCAGAACACTTAATCGCCATTTGCAAACGCCTGGTAGGGAAGTGCAATCAGTAGCAGATACCAGTTTTGATAAATGGATAAACCAAGGTGGAGATCACGGCAAGAATTACAGCACCAATATCTATTCAGAGGGAGCGTTAGTCTCTATGGCGTTGGATATCGATCTGATAGATAAAAGTGAAGGTAAAGTTAGCTATAGAGATGTGCATAGCGAGCTGTATAAACAACATAAGTTACCCAACTCATTTAACAGTGCCGATGTAAAACGGATCCTAAAGCAGATTAGCGGCAACGATTATTCAAAATGGTGGCAAACCTATGTTGATAATCCTGCGATCATTGATTTTGATGGCTTGGTTGAAAAAGTTGGGTTGGAACATGTTTATCCATCAGGCACAGTGAAAGTGGCAAGTATTGATGGCAGCACTAAAAATGCAGGCCAACTGCTTGAATTGACTCATGTAGCAAGAGGCGGTAATGCTTGGCAAGCCGGTTTAACTGCGGGTGATAAAATCGTTGCGCTCAACAAACATCACGTTCGCAAAGATTTACCAAGTACCTTAGCTTTGTTTAATCCGGGTGAAATCGTAGAAGTAAGCTTTATTCGACGACATAAATTAATGACAGTGCAATTGCAACTGGGCGAGAAAGCAAATAGAAGCAAAGTTATCCGCGCAATATCATCTCCTTCAAGCCGCCAAGCTAATCTGTATAAAGCATGGCTTGGAGTTGAACACCCTAATAGTCAATAACCAATAAAAAAGGGGAGCTGGTTAGCTCCCTTTTTTATATATTCATCAAATGGATATTACATGATGCGAGAGAAAAAACGCGAACTCTTAGCGCCTGATCTATTTCTACGCATTGAAGAGCGAATTTGTGCTCGAGTGCTTGCCAGCCAACTTTCTCTATTTACTTTTGCATGTTCTCCGCGTCTGGCTTCTTCTGTTGCTCTAAAGCCGCAAAACTCTCGATATGCTTTAAGGTCTAATGACAGATCTTGCAATACAAGTTCAATCATAATTGCATCATCAATGTATCCAAGTACTGGGACATTGTCTGGAACAATATCTTCTGGTTCACCGAAATATGCCAAAGAAAGCATGATTTCTTTCTTTTCATCTTCTGGCATTTGCCACTCGTCATCTTGAACCGCGTCGATCAGTGCTGACAATGACATCATACGTGTTCTAACAAACTCAGGGACGTTTGTGCCTTCCATTTGTTGCACAAGCTCGCGAGCTTTGCTGATAATGTCTTCTTCACTTAAATGGCTGCTGCGCTCAATTGCAGATTGCATCATTGTGCGGAAATGTTCTAAATCGATATCAGTGAGTTCAAAATTTACTTGGATGGACATTATTTCTCCCTTACGCTCTTTGTTTATTTTTATATCCGTCAGGTATTTCAAAGAATGTAAATACCCACTTTGGTAACGACACTATGCCATTAAATCTTCACTAACTTAAGCTCAAATTAACAATAATTGAAAAAAAGTCAAAGATTGGTGATGTTGTGTTCAACCACATAAATATCTTAGTAAAAAATTAAATTTTTGGAGGGATATTTTTACTATTTCTCATTTTTTTAGACCTTTTTGTAAAACTACAAATCTCAATTTGGTGGATTTACAAGCAGTTGAACTGTTATTTTGCTGTGCTTAAATCGAGGTAACATGATGTTGTCTAGTACATATTTCGCAGCTACTCGGAACGCACAAAAGGTGCTTAAATTTTTTTGGAGGCTGGCGCTAAGCGGGTTGATTTTAGGTACATTGCTAGGCGCTATATTACATGTTGATTGATCAACTCTATATTGAAGAGATAATGGCTTTATTTTGTGCTGTGTGCATGATCTAGAAGAGGTTGACGTTATTTAATTTTAAATAAAAGGAGGGTTAACCTCCTTCAATTAGTAACATGTTTATCGTTTGATAAAATTAGCAAAGTTGAGTGTCAGTACATAGACCAGTAGTCCAACACCATGAACGGCTAGTTGTTACACCACCAGCAATAAATGGCGTCATCTTGTTATCTAATTGCTGTTTGTCGTCTGTTAAGTTTTTTAGTTTTTTCTTATTTAATTTCAGCATAGCTATTTCCTTTTTAGAGTTAATTTTAACAAGTAAAACCTACAAAAGATGTACATACAAATGGGTGGGTAAGCTCTGGTTTACCACCAGCAACAAGAGGCGTCATTTGCTTATCTAGTTGCTGTGAAGCATTATTAGTACTTAGAGACTTCAGGTTATGTTTTTTCATTTTTAGTTTCATTGCTTTTTTCCTTAAAACGAGTAGTGCAAACCCAACTTAACACTTGTGTACATATTTTCAACAAAAGGTTTATTCTAAATTGTTATAGGTTTATCTTAAGTGCCCAATATGGGTACTTAAAGGTTGATGCGATAAAGGGGATAGTTATATATTGAACAGAGAATGTAAAAGCTCATATTAAATAGGAATTACATTGAATATAGGGGCTTCTTTCTTTTGAAGTTTATCAGTTCTAGCTGCTCGCTAAATCTAAACTATGTGGTCTCCGTAATTTGAAACAGTCGTAATTAGATTTGTAGATTACAGGTATTATTTATTGCACCGTATGAGGTGGGTAGTGATGGTTAGGTATCAGTTGATATGGGGCTTTAGGTAGGGTTAGAGCTTATATCTAATATTTGAATGCGCAAATATTTAATGTTTGACCGAGATTAATGCAAGACAAAAATAGAAGTAACCCCTCATAAAAGAGGGGTTACGATGATTAAAAAATACAGTTTATATATTAAGATAATCTGTTTAATGCTTTTGTTAAAAACTGTCCAGATTGAACATCAGCTTTAACACGTTGAACATTTTGCTTCATTTGCTCAATTTGAGCCGGTGTAAGTTCAGCCAAACGATCTTTTATATCTCGCAAAGAGCTGATGCTAAATCCAATACCTTCTTTCTCAACTAAGTCAGCCATAGCTGCCTTGTCCCAGATGATGATCGGCATATCGCACAGCAAGTACAGAGATAGCTTGTGTGGGTTGTTGAACATTAAATACTTACCAGTAACACCGTCACACGAATCTAGTGTATTGCCATACCAAACAAGACCAAAGTCACCATCAATATGGTCAATGACTTCGTTTGATGGAAAGCAGCCTTTGTAATCTAAAATGGTGTTGTTTATGTCTTTGACTTTTTTTGCATCATATCCAACACCGTATAAATCAAACTTAAAGTTGCCGCGTTCAAGGCCATCAAGTTCATAGACAAACGGACCCATATTACCGGCAAACACAACGCGAATATTTTCATAGTCTGTTTGAGTACGTTTTGCATTTGGGTTATCAGTATGTAAATAGTCAAATGCTTCTATGTTTGTAATTTCAGAGTTAAAGTTTTGCTCATGAAACCACGCCGCCATTTTGTCGTTGTGAACAATTAGCTGATCAGACTGTTTCAGTAGTTTAACTTCTTTATCGGAGTGACCGTATTTACCTTTTAAGCTCTTTAAATCGTGAACAAGCGTAAGTACTTTACTATTTTTAAGTTTGGCACCCCACAAGCAATAGCCATAAAACTTATTGAATGGATACTGTAAACAAACGGTGCTTCCAGATTTCAGCCTTAAAATAGCCCAAGTGACGCCTAGGGCACTTATCAAAGTGCCCAAAATAGAGTTGGCAATCCAAGTTTGCTTAAACCCAATATTTTTCCAGCCGTTGTTTTCTAATATGGTTTCACAATCCATTTTAGCTTTTCCTGCGGCATCAAATTTTGAGCGGTAGTTTCGAGCAATATAAACTTTGTTACTCATAATTTATGCTAATTCCCTATCGGTTAGTGCTAGAGCAGCTTCTATTGTGTCGTCCATATCGTAGTATTTATAGTTTGCAAGGCGGCCACCAAAAATGAACTTATTAGCATATGGCTCCGTTTTAGCAAGTTCTTGATAACGGGCTAATAATGCGTTGTTCGTTTCATCATTAATTGGGTAGTAAGGTTCGTTGTCCTTACTAAATTCGTGTGGATACTCTTTGGTCACTACCGTTTTTTCTTGAGTACCGAACTCAAAATGCTTGTGCTCTAAAATACGAGTGTAAGGTACTTCACGTTCCGTATAGTTTACTACTGCATTGCCTTGGTAATTATCTTGTTCGAGTACTTCAGTTTCGAAATGCAAACTTCTATATTCCAACTTGCCGAACTGACAATCGAAAAACTCGTCGATTTTACCTGTGTAAAGCACTTTATCAGCTAACTGATTGTACTCATCACTATTGTCGAAATAGTTTACACCAGTGCGCACTTCTACACCTTCAAGTAATGCGTCTGTCAATGCATTGTAGCCACCCATTGGTATACCTTGATAAAGATCATTGAAGTAATTGTTATCAAAGGTAAATCTAAATGGCAGTCTTCTAATTATAAACGAAGGGATTTGCGTAGCAGGGCGTCCCCATTGCTTTTCTGTATACCCTTTGATGAGCTTTTCATAAAGATCGCGACCGCCTAAGAACAAAGCCTGCTCTTCAAGGTTTTGAGGGTCAATATCAGCATAAGGCGCTCTTTCCTGCGCGATTTTATCTTTTGCTTCTTGAGGTGTAGTCACTCCCCACAACTGATAAAACGTATTCATATTAAAAGGTAGGTTATAAAGCTTGTCTTGATATCGAGCAACAGGCGAGTTGACATAGTGGTTAAATGATACAAAACGATTTACATAATCCCACACTTCTTGATTGCTGGTATGGAAAATATGTGCGCCATATTTATGAACGTTGACTCCTTCAATGTTTTCACAATAAATATTGCCACCGGTATGGTCACGTTTGTCTATGACTAAAACTTTCTTGCCTTGATCCGTAGCTTCTCGAGCAAACACAGCACCAAATAAACCAGCACCGACGATTAGATAGTCGTATTGAGCGTTTTTCATTCGAAGTTGCCTTCTATAATCGTTTTCACAAATTTAAGTGCCGAATGATATCAAAATTGGACTTAAAAAAAATGAGTTTTAGCAAAAGTATTTGTAAGAGATACCTTGTCCATCAAATGCATACACTCTGATGGCTATTATCCTCCCTTCAACATCTGCGCTATTGATTATTTTTGAACTAGTAGTCGCAAAGTGGTACAGAGAATGAACTGAAGGCTTATAGGATCAATTTGGCAGTATGTGGGTAGAACAACTTTAATTGCTATCTAGGCACGCTTGATGAAAGGGCAGTTTAATATAATTGATACGACACTTTATCGCTTGATTGGTTTCTATTTTAGCTAAAAGTAGATAGATCAAATCTTACTATAAGAGAACTATCTACTCTCACCGCTAAACCAACACAATTCTATGATCGTTTATTTGACAATTTCCAAACTGACGGCCCATGGTTTTTGTTTGTCTAAGGTAGTACCAAAATTCACAGCTACTTTCGTATCTGATAGGTCACTGGTAAATGTTGAACGGCTACTTTCTTTGCCAAAATGCTGTTTTTCTTCCCAATCTGGGCTTAGGCATGTTTTTAGCTTTTCGTTTACTTGTTCAAATCTAACTAAAGCAGCAGTTTTCCCTGAAAACGCTTTATTGCACTCATACGCAGTATTACCGCTCGTATATAAGTTGATCTGGCAGCTATCTTCAATTAAATGGGCTTTAGGTTGCCAGCTTTTCATTAGCTTGCCGTTTATTTCGCTACCTTTTAGTATTGAAAAGCCGTCACCAGCCCCTGTGATCAGTGCATTAACTTTTTCACAGTCAGTCATGTTTTCAACTTTTTTCTCTACGTCACTGGGGAGTGTATTGCACCCAACTAGCGTTATAAACCCGATAGAATATAATAGGTGGCGAACAACCATGGCAGCTTCCTTTTTAAATTTTTCCTAAGCATACCATGGTCATTTCGGATGAGATAGTTTAGCGGTGCCTTTTGGCTAATGTCTCTACAACTTGCGGTAAACTGAGCTCACTTCGTTGTAAAAGTACTAACAGGTGGTAAATTAAATCAGCAGATTCGTTAAGTAATTCCTCTTTATCTTGTTTCATGGCTGCAAGAGCGACTTCAACGCCTTCCTCACCGACTTTTTGACAGCTCCGGCTTAAGTCTTTGGCAAATAATGACGCGGTATAGCTGGATTTTGGATCTGCATTTTTTCGCTCACTGATGACTTTTTGTAAAGTACCTAAAAAAGCAAGCTCTGGTTTTGCACCTTCGAAGCAGCTCTCAGTCCCTAAATGGCAAGTCGGTCCAGCGGGCGTTGCTAAAATTAAGATGCTGTCTTTATCACAATCAGTGTGCGCTTCAACGAGCGTAAGCACATTGTTTGATGACTCGCCTTTAGTCCACAGTCTAGATTTAGATCTTGAGTAAAATGTGACGAGCTTTTTTTCGAAAGTCACCTGCAGTGCTTCAAGGTTCATAAATCCTTGCATCAAGATCACACCTGTCGCGTAGTCTTGCACAATGGCTGGGATCAACTCTGATTTACCAAAGTCGACAGTGCTGAGGTTTTCTGGTGTTAATTGCATAATCTTGTCGCTACCTTATTATCTTTTAAGTATTGTTTTAGCTTTGGTATCTCAATGACTTGTTTATGGAAGACACTTGCAGCTAAGGCGCCATCGACATTGGCTTGATTAAATACATCGACAAAATCTTGTTCTTTACCAGCACCGCCAGACGCTATTAGGGGGATGTCACACAGTGCCCTCATTTGCTTCAGTTGTGATAAATCATAGCCTTTGCGTACACCATCTTGGTTCATACAGTTTAAAACAATTTCACCAGCACCTAAATCTTGTACTCGCTGGATCCATTCTTGAGTTTTGTATCTAGTTTGACTCGCTGCGTTAGGGTCACCAGTTAACTGATACACTAAGTACTCCCCACTGTGTTCATCGTAGAAGCTGTCAATGCCTACCACAACACACTGCTTGCCAAACTCGTCATGTAATTCCTTGATCAACTCAGGCCTGGCGATTGCTGGGCTGTTGATAGATATTTTGTCAGCGCCTTGTTCTAGTACTTTAGCAGCATCATCAACCGACTTTATCCCGCCGGCTACACAAAAAGGGATGTCGATATTTTTGGCGATATCTCTGACCCAGTTTAAGTCGAGCAATCGTTTCTCAACACTGGCACTAATTTCATAAAATACCAATTCATCGGCACCTTGTTCGCTGTATAACTTAGCAAGGTCGATGATGTCACCAACGACTTCATGTTGTTTAAATTTCACCCCTTTGACGACTTGGCCGTTTTTGACATCGAGGCATGGAATTATGCGTTTCGATAACATGCGATAGCCTCCTCAACTGTAAATGCGTCATCTAATAATGACTTACCAAGGATTATGCCGCTTACGCCGATCTTGATGAGTTGTTTTATATCTTCCAAAGAGCTGACGCCACCAGAAGCTTGTACTTTTGCCGCTGGACTGTGTGCAACTATTTGTTGATACAGTTCAAAAGAGGGGCCCGTCATAGTGCCATCTTTACTTATATCCGTACACAAAAAGTCGTATACACCAAGGTTCAAATAGAAATCAATGAGCTCAAATAAGGAAACGCTAGAGTCACTTAGCCAACCGTGAGTCGCTACAGACCAACCGTCGGCACTTTTATTCACATCTAATGCGATGACAAAACGTTCGGCACCAAATTCTTGGATCCACTCGGCCAATTGCTCTTTTTGGTCCACGGCCAAAGACCCTATTACCACTTGGTTTGCTCCAGCTTTGAGCCATTGCTTAATGTCTTCGTATGCACGGATCCCCCCGCCAACTTGATAGGGAGTGTCTAATTCACTGGTAGCGTTTTGAATTTGTTGCCACTGTTTTTTATTTGGATCTCGTGCCCCCTCTAAATCAACTAGGTGCAATTTTATGGCGCCGGCATCTTGATATTGATGAAGGCGAGACTGCAAGTCAAAAGGGTAAAATTGAGCCGTATCATATTTGCCCTGATAAAGGCGAACAATTTGGCTATCTAAAACATCGAGTGCAGGGATTATCATGTTCGTTCCTTATTAAACTTACCATTGCATAAAATTAGTTAAAAGTTGTGCACCGACTTTGGCGCTTTTTTCAGGGTGAAACTGCATGCCAGCGTAATTGTCTTTAGCGATAATTGCTGAAAAGGGTTGGCCATATTCGCAGCTTGCCAACGTCGTACTATTTACCTCATGGGCAAAGCTGTGTACGAAGTAAACTTGATCGTCACTTGTAATACCCTTTGTCAAAGGATGTTCTTTGCTGACTTTGATGTTGTTCCACCCCATATGTGGGCTCGTTAAATTACCTGTTTGCAACGTCTTGATGCTGCCGTCAATAATTCCTAGTCCTTTGACATTACCTTCCTCGCTGTCATCACATAGCATCTGCATACCGAGACAAATGCCCAGCAGAGGTTTGTTATATTCATTAATAGCTTGCTGCCATCCTTGCTCAATTAGGCGTTTCATTGCGACGTTGGCATGACCAACACCCGGCAGTACAGCGCGATCAAATTTATTTAACTGACTTGGGTCTGATAGCACTTCGGGAGTGACGCCGAGGCGTTCAAACGCAAAACGAACGGAATTGATATTGGCGCAACCAGTATTAATTATGGCGATCATAAACACCCCTTTGAACTAGCTGTGAGTTGAGACAGATCTTTAGCTATTGCCATGCGTAATGCACGAGCAAATGCTTTGAATAGCCCTTCAACTTGGTGGTGACAGTTGCCATCAGATACGCTTAAAATCAGGCTTATTTGCGCATTGTCTGACAAAGATTTAAAAAAGTGCTCGACCATTTGCACATCTAAATCACCTACGCTATCTCGACTAAAGTTGGCGTTGAGCACAAAAGACGCGCGACCAGATAAATCAATTTGGCACTCTGCTTTACACTCGTCCATTGGTAGGGCAAAACCATAACGTGCAATTTGGGACTTTGTGCCCAAGGCCTCACGAAGTACTTGACCAAGCGCGATACCCACATCCTCTACCAAGTGGTGTTCGTCAATGTGCAGGTCACCTTTTGCTGTTATTTCCAAGCCAATATTTGCGTGAGTGCGGATTTGGTCTAGCATGTGGTCAAAAAAGCCTAGGCCTGTATTGATTTCGCCGTTAGCTGTTTGATCTAAGTTAGCTGCGACTGCGATTTGTGTTTCTTTGGTGTTTCTTATTACACTTGCCTGACGATTTTGTGTCGTTAGCTCAGTGACAATTTTGTTCCAATCACCATCATAAAGAATGCCTTGAATACACAAGTTTTCAGCGAGCTGAATATCTGTATGACGGTCACCAATGACATAAGAGCGAGATAAGTCTACTTTTCCGGAGCGCATAATTGACGTCAGCAGGCCAGTTTTTGGTTTACGGCAATTACAGTTATCTTCGTCGAAGTGCGGGCAAATTAATACTTCGTCAAACTTGATCCCCTGTGATGAAAAGATCTCCATCATTTTATTGTGCGGGGCGGCAAAGTCTGCCTCGGGAAAGCTATCAGTGCCTAATCCATCTTGATTAGACACCATAACCAGACGGTATCCTGCACTTTGCAACGCCAGCATAGCTGGAATAACATTGGGTAGTAGAGCTAGCTTTTCTAGGCTATCTACTTGTTTATCTGTCACTGGTTCTTCTATTAATGTGCCATCGCGGTCGATGAATAGATATGGCGTACTCATTTTACTTCCTTACTCGCTTTGCTCTAACCAAAGTTTGACTTGTTCTAACTCTTGCTCGCTGCCGATAGATATTCTCAGCCAGTTGTCTTCACCAAATAGCGTAAATGGTCGCATGATGGTGCCTGCTTTCATTGCGTTACTAATCAGTGTCTTGTCGCTCAGTTGCAAAGTGATAAAATTGCCCTCACCAGATAATAATTGAGTGACAAGGGGAGATTTGCTTAGCCATGCTTCCAGTTTGGATTTGTTGCTGTTTAAAATGCTTACCTGACGGCGCATTTGTGTGACCGCATCTGGCGTCAATGCTTGCTCTGCGATTTTCGCAACCGCAGTTGAAACAGGGTAGGGAGCAATGACTTTTCTCACAGGATTTAATACTGCGTCATTGGCAAGTAAAAACCCGGTACGTAGACCTGCTAGTGCAAATGCTTTAGACAGAGTTCTAAGGACTACGACATTATTAAAGTCTTGCAGCAAAGACACGGCACTTTGTTCCGGCGCAAATTCAATATACGCTTCGTCCACAACAATCAACGCTGAGTTCTCGAGTGCTTTTGCCAGAGAGGCTACTTTGTCTACAGGTGTTAAACTTCCTGTTGGGTTATTTGGGTTGCAAATAAAAACTAACTTAGCGCTGCCAATACGCTCGCTCAATTCACTGATTTGATCTCGTTGCAGTTGTGCTTGTGAAAGTTCGTTAATAGCGATATTTTGCGTATCAGCAGATACCTTGTACATTCCATAGGTTGGCGTGAAAATGGCGATGCTGTCTTTTGCAGGTTCACAAAATGTGCGCATTAACAGTTCAATGCCTTCGTCTGCACCTCGGGTCATCAGAACCTGTGTTGGAGCAAGTTGTGCATAATTACTGTACGCATCTATCACTGCTTCAGGTTGTGGCTCTGGATATCGATTTAACTCATCGAGTGACAGTTCAACGGCTTTATTAAACGGGCTTTCATTGGCGTTAAGCCAAGTGCTGCCTGTGAGCTTCTCACTTTTTGCAGAGCTATATGCTTTTAAGCTCGCAATATTTTGCGGTAGTAATGAATTAGACATTGTTATTTCCCACCATTTATTCTGATTGCAACGGCGTTGGCGTGCGCATCCAGCCCTTCAGCCTCAGCCAAAGGTAAAATCGCTTTGCTCAAATCAAGTAAACCTTGTTTAGTAATGGATTGAACTGTGTAGGTTCTAAAAAAGTCCATTAAATTTAAACTGGAATAGGTTTTACTGTAACCATACGTTGGTAGTACGTGGTTAGTTCCCGATGCGTAGTCGCCTGCTGATTCTGGTGTATAGTCGCCGACAAATACTGAGCCTGCATTTTTGACTAAGTCAATTCGGGATTGCGCATCTCGTATTTGCAGTATTAAATGTTCTGGGCCATATTCAGCTGAAAGTTCAAACGCTTGCTCTATTGATTCAACAAGTATTAGCGCGCTATTTTCCATTGCTTTTTTGGCAATGTCTGCCCTTGATAGTGCCGCCAACTGCCTAGTGATCTCGGCTTCAACTTCATTAATAAATGATGCGCTATCGCAGAGGAGCAATACTTGAGAATCTGCACCGTGTTCTGCTTGAGATAATAAATCGGCTGCCGCAAAAGCTGGGTTGGCATGTTCATCGGCAATAACAAGCACCTCGGAAGGACCGGCTGGCATGTCGATAGCGAATCCTGGCACAGACTGCGACAGTAACTGTTTTGCCATGGTGACAAATGCGTTACCTGGACCAAAAACTTTATCTACTTTTGGGACGCTTTCTGTTCCCAGTGCCATCGCGGCGATAACGCCTGCACCACCACTTTCAACGATGATGTTGATATCGCACTTTTTAGCTGCATATAAAATAGCAGGGTGGATTCGCTCATCCCCTTTAACCGGTGTTGCGAGCACGACTGTTTTTGCACCACTCAACTGCGCACATACACCTTGCATTAGCACAGAAGAGGGTAGTGGCGCACTTCCGCCTGGTACATAAATTCCAACAGCATCAATGGCTTGGTATTTTAATTCGCATACAACACCAGACTGTGTCTCAAGCATTTTTGATTCAGGCAGTTGCAGCTCGTGGAAGGCACGAATATTGTTGTACGCTTGGTCAATTGCATTTTTTAGCTCGCTGCTGAGTTGAAGTTCGCTTTGCGCGATTTCGTTTTCAGTTACGCGCAATCTATCCGATTGACGACTATCAAACTGCTCAGCCATTTCAAATAGAGCTTTATCGCCTTTTTGGCGTACTTCCTCAATGATACCTTCAACAGCAATTTGCACTCCCGCCCCTGCGCTAACCGCAGGGCGAGTGAGCAATTTGAGCTGTGCTTGTTGGTCTAGTTGATTCCAAACGAGCATGGTTTACTCCATCATTTTTTCTATTGGCATGACGAGTATTGAGTTGGCCCCTAAGGCTTTTAACTCTTCCATGGTTTCCCAAAATAGCGTTTCACTGCTTACCATGTGTAGCGCCACGTAGTCTTCACTGCCAGCAAGAGAGAGCAAAGTAGGTTGCCCAGTGCCTGGAAGCAGCGCGCAGACTTCTTCGAGTTTTGCTTTAGGGGCGTGTAACATGATGTATTTACTTTCTTTCGCTTGTCTAACGCCTTTCAAACGCGGGAGTAACTTGTTGATCAGAGAAAGCTTGTTGTCATCGTTGAGATTAGCATTTTGGATTAAGCAAGCATTAGACTCCAAAATGGTGTCACCTTGCATTAAGCCGTTGGCTTCTAAAGTTGCGCCAGTAGAAACTAGGTCGCAAATTGCATCAGCAAGGCCTGCACGTGGTGCGACTTCAACGGAGCCCGTTAACATGACAACACTTGCGTCAATATTTTCGTCAGCAAGGTACTGTTTTAATATTTCAGGATAGGTTGTAGCGATGCGCTTGCCGTTAAACCAATCTTTGGATTGTTGACCTAGCTCCTGCGGCCATGCAAGTGCGAGCCTACAATAGCCAAAATCTAGTTTAGATAGCTTCTTTACGGCGTTGGCTTGACCAACTCGCTCGCGCTCAGCTTGTGTTTCGACAAGTACATTTTCACCAACAATTCCTAAATCACATACGCCATCCATTACCAATCCCGGAATATCGTCATCGCGCACTCGTAGTACGTCGATTGGCATGTTGGTTGAGTGAGCGATGAGGCGTTGCTCACGTAGATTGAGCTTGACGCCCAGTTGTTTTAACAAGGATTGGCAGTCTTTTGATAGTCTGCCTGACTTTTGGATTGCGATACGTAAGCGATTAGTTGTATTCATAATTTATTTCCTAATATTCAAAAACGAAAAACCCCGAGGGAACCTCGGGGCGAAATAAATTTTAAATACGTTGAGTGATTCGCCGGAGGTTCCTTTTAGGAATAACCCACCAGCGAAATACCTGACAGGCTATCCCGATGTATGATGGTGATGATGTACTGCTGTCAGATTTAAAAACATGTTCTTACCTGTAATGTAAAATTTTTTGTAATTCGATTAACTTTTTATAGATAATCATGAAATTACCAAAGCTGGCAAGTACTTTTTAAAAATAAATAAAGAATAATTTATATCAGCCGATAATAAGTATGTAGGTCAGTAGTTTACTTTGGAGGAGGTGTGTATATGGATGTATTTAAACCTTTCATGGCTCCGATTGTTCGCTTGAAAATTGCGCACAATGGTCCATTTAAGATTGTAGGTGTATTGGATAACAAAGCTGAGAAAATAAAGGGCAAGTCTCAAGCGAATAATGTCGATAGTGAACTTAAACATCAACGGGATTTACCTGAAGATGAAGACAAGGAAGATGTTAAAAGTGAAGAAGACGAATCTCATTTGGATACTTGGGCATGAATAAGGCAGCTTTGAGTCAGTTAAGCTCAATATATATAGGGGGTTTACGGGGTTAACTAGGCATAAAATACGGAACAGTGTGCAGGGTTGGCTTGCTCTCATTTAGATTTGAAATTAGAATTGCCTGACTTATTTAGTCAGGTAATATTTTTCTTTGTCTATAGAACCGTACTTTTCGTCCTCCGGTCCGCTTGCACGCCATTTTTCCGGTTACCAGCCAAGACGGCCTCAAATTGAAATGGCTATTGCAATTGATGAAATTGTCAAAAATGGCGGTCAGTGTGTGGTTGAGGCGGGTACAGGCACGGGTAAGACGTTTGCTTACCTTGTTCCAGCACTTATAAACCAGAAAAAAGTGATCATTTCTACAGGCTCAAAAGCACTTCAAGAGCAACTGTATCACCGTGATTTACCAAATCTTGTAAAAGCACTCGAAAAAGGGCGCAAAACTGCGTTGCTCAAAGGGCGTGCTAACTATCTATGTACATATCGACTTAATCAGCATGTTGCGCACGTTCCAACGGACGATCCTGATGTGATGCACCAGCTTGCTATGGTTGCAAAATTTGCAACTGAAACTCAAACTGGTGATTTGGCTGATTGTGTTGGTATAGAAGAAGATGCCAAAGTACTGCCCTATGTTAGTTCCACAGCTGATAATTGCTTAGGGAAAGAGTGTCCAGATTTTGCCGAATGCTATATTCGCAAAGCAAGACTTAAAGCAATGGATGCGGATTTGGTTGTGATTAATCATCATTTGTTTTTTGCGGATATGGCGGTAAAAGACTCTGGTTTTGCCGAGTTAATGCCTACCGCAGATACTTATGTCTTTGATGAGGCACATCAAGTTAATGAAATTGCAAGTGACTACTTTGGTGAGTCCATCAGCACAAAACAACTTAATGATTTGGTGAATGACATCCGAGTGATCTATCTAAGTGATATGCCCGACATGCTGCAGCTGGGCAAGACGCTCAATAAGTTAGCAACCAGTATTGCAGATCTGCGATTGGTCTTTGGTGGGGATGGCGCGCGCGGAGATTGGCGAGAAGCACTTAAAGACAAGGTTATTTGTGAGGCACTTCACAGAGTTATTGGTAATTTAGACTTTTTATATAAAGTATTGAAACTTTGCCTTGATAGAAGTGACAAAATTGAACATCCATTTGAGCGCGTTATGGCATTTAAAGGCCAGATGGAACGGGCGTTTGATGTAGCGCAGACAGGATACAGCTATTGGTTTGAAACAACACGTCGTTTTGTCACAATTCATATTACGCCGCTGGATGTGTCGAACCGATTTCGAGAAATAATCAAGAAAACAGAAGCTGGTTTTGTGTTTACTTCGGCTACTTTGTCAGTTGATAATCGCTTAGAACACTTTAATTCTAGTCTGGGCTTAGAGCCTGATTTTCACAAAATCGTCGACAGCCCGTTTGATTACCAAAAACAAGCGCTGCTCTGCCTTCCAAGATACTTGCCCGAAACCAAAGACGAGTTGATGCCGCATTCACTGGTGAAGGTTGCAAAATCTGTAATAAATGCAGCCCAAGGGCGCACGTTTTTGCTGTTCACCAGTTACCGTGTTATGCATCTAGTGTATGAAGGGATCAGCACTGCGACCGAGTACCCTGTATTTATGCAAGGGCAGTCGTCGAAACGTATTATATTGGAGCAGTTTATTCGTCATGGTAATGCGGTGTTACTTGGTACAGCCTCTTTCTGGGAAGGTGTTGATGTCCGAGGTGATGCGCTGAGTTGTGTTGTGATAGATAAATTACCATTTACTTCACCAGACGATCCGCTGCTACAAGCCAAAATGAAAGACGCTGAATTGAGCGGAAAAGAGCCTTTTGATGATATTCAGCTACCTCAAGCCGTGATTGCCCTGAAGCAAGGGGTCGGGCGATTAATTCGTGATAGAGCCGACAAAGGTGTGCTAATTATTTGCGATAATCGCTTAGTTACGAGAAAATACGGTGAAACGTTTATTAAAAGCTTACCACCAATGACTCGCACAAGAGACTTGGAGAAGGCATTGAAATTTTTAGAGAACATCGATAAACATGAAACATAATTTGCTAGCAATAGACGCTTCTACTGAAGCCTTAAGTCTTGCCCTATATTTCGAAGGCAACACGTTTACTCATTTTGAAGTGTGTCCCCAACAGCATAGTCAGAAAATTCTTCCGCTTGTCGATGCGCTTTTGTCTAAAGCAAATTGTACGCTTCAACAGTTAGATGGGATCGTATATGGTCGTGGACCAGGCAGCTTTACTGGTGTTCGGATTGGTGTTGCTGTTGCTCAAGGATTAGCATATTCAGCGGGTTTAAAACTCTCTGGTATATCTACGCTTCAAGCCATGGCACATGAGGCCATCAAGGAAAAAGGGTGTAATGAAGTGATCAGCGCAATTGATGCGCGTATGGGTGAAATTTACTTGGGGCACTTTATCAAAGACGCGCAAGGTAATGCAGTAGCGAAACAAAATGAAATAGTCATTAAGCCTGATACAATAACAGGAGACTTTAATGGAGTCTCAGGGGTTGGAACTGGTTGGCAAACTTATTCTGATGATGCAAAGCGACTTAATGTGTCTACCATTGACTCAATCTCTTTGCCAAATGCAGCCTATATGTTAGAACTTGGCGATATCGCTTTTGCCACTGGTGATACAGTCTCGGCTCAAGATGCACAACCACACTATGTGAGAGACACAGTAACGTGGAAAAAGTTGCCTGGTAGAGAATAGAAAGCTATCCTTAAATTAGGCACAATGATGGGCGCGTGTGATGCAAATTAATCAAGTTGTTCAAAATAGAGATACTTACCAGCTTAGATCTCAGGTTTTAAAAACTCAAAACGACTCGCGCCCAACCGAAAACAATCAGAAAGTCAGTGATATAAAGTTCAGCTCGCAAGGTGTCAAACTAGCAGAGCAGTTTCGACAAGATAAAAATTCGGTTATTTACGATCAACCTTCCTTCAACTCAAATAAAGCTGTTCAAGCCTATTCAGCCTTGCAAAATGACAGCCGCCGCTCGGAAATCCAGTCTTTAATAGGTGTTGATATATACGCCTGATCAGGTTGAATTATTTTCAGTAAAAAATTGCAATAAGCGATTGTATTCTAATTTTATTGGGGTAATGTAAAAAGAAAAACTGAGTTGTGACAAGAACGTTGCTGAATAAATTTAACCAATATGCATTTAAAATTTCCTCTAACACTGTGATACTTTCGCTGCGTGAGGGCTATATTGCGTTAATTCCTTTCTTCATAGTTGCTTCTGTTATCACACTAATCAATCAGTGGCTCAATATCTCCATGAAAGGCGTTGAGCATCAATTTTTAGAGGACTTCAACACGCTAGTATGGGGCATTTTCCCTGTACTCACCTTGATGTCCTTTAGTTACTACCTATCAAAAAACCTCAAAGTTCATACTATTGCTAGCCCTATTTTAGTTTTCACTTGTTTTACGGCTACAACGGGTTACATTACAATTTCTGGTAGTGACTTAGCAATTAATCACCGAATGGGTGCCTTGTATTCTCTGCTAATGCCAGTGGTGTGTTGTTACTCTTTATCTTATTTAGAGCGCTTAAAAGTTTTCCGCCTAGTAGGCGTAAGCTCAATCAGCTTATTTTTACGTAAACATTTAAACCTAATTTTACCCTACTTAATTGTGACCAGTGTGGTGCTGCTGTTATTCCCCTATATTGATTTGGCCGCTGAAACCATAGTTGAAGGGCTGAGATCTCTAAACCCACACTGGAATGTATTTGAAAAGCTCTCCATGCAGTTATTGATATCTCACTTGCTGTGGTTTATCGGTGTTCATGGGGATAATACTTACCATATTCTGGTGTCGAGTGAATTAACTAGTTATTACGTACTTCCGGACTTAATCAGCTACAACTTTTTTACTGGGTTTGTTATTTTGGGTGGCACTGGTTGCATTTGGGGCTTAATCGTTGCGGCTTTGTTTTTAAAAAAAGGGCAACATGAAAAGCGTATAGCAATTATTTCCTCACCTTTGGCTATGTTTAACATTAGTGAGGTCATGATTTATGCATTACCAATTGTATTTAACCCTTACATCTTATTGCCATTTTTATTATGCCCTTTAGTGAATGCATCGATTGCATATTTTGCTTTTTATAGTGGCTTTATTTCTATTCAATATATTGAAGAAATACCTTGGTTTACGCCCATATTTATTAATGGTTGGCTGTTAACTGAAAGCGTAAAAGGAGTTTTTTTACAAGTTGCACTGGTTTTGATCAACGCCCTAATATATTTTCCGTTCTTGAAGGCTAACCGAGACAATAATTTATCTGGAAAAGCGCTAGATGTACTAATGAAGCGTTATACAGCTGGCCGTATGATTGAGGAAGGAGCAGAGGGCTCTTTTAGTGCAACACAAAGAAAAGAGCAAATTAATGCACATAGCTTAAAGGAAGTAACTGAGGCGCTTAATCAAGGTGCATTGACACTGTTTTATCAACCCAAAATTAACCCGTATAACAAACAAGTAGTTGGCTTTGAAGCCTTATTAAGGCTAACCAATAAAGATGGCACTGTATCCGGGCCTTGGTTCTTAGAAACTCTTGAGCAACATAATCTATTACATATCATTGATAATTATGTGATTGACCAATTGGAAATAGATCTGGAGCAATTTTCAAAGCATGGGTTAAAACCAAAAATTAGCTTTAATATTTCACCGCAAAACCTCCTTACTGGAGGCTATAGACGAATTATCAAAGCATTTGCCAAATTTCCTGGTCAAGTAGAAGTTGAGCTATTGGAGTCTAGTTATATAGAAGACTTTAATAAGACAGTGACGATTGTTGATGCGCTCAAGAAGAATAAAATTGATTGTGCAATGGATGACTTTGGTACTGGCTACTCTTGTTTGTCTGTTTTATCAAAGCTTAATATTGAAACTATAAAGCTTGATCGAAGTCTATTACCTGATCAATTAAACAGTAAATCTATTTCTCTATATACGAATTTATCTGAAATGATTTCTAAGCTGGGGTTCAAGCTGGTGGCAGAGGGAGTGGAAACTACAGACGAAGAACAAGTTGTAAAACAATCTCATATCGAGTGTGTGCAGGGTTTTCTATACTTTAAAGCGATGCCTGTTGAAGAGGCAATTTATTTGTTCATGACTAAAGGAGCTACACAGCAGGCAGAGGACGCAACAAAAACCAAAGAGACGGAAGAATAAAACAGCTGATGTACTCACCCACCAAAACTGCCTGCATTTTATAGCCATTAACTTTTTCTATTGCCTGAGCTTTGGATAGAGAAGTTCTGTGTAATTTATTAACGTAGGGGGTTACTCTGCGCTGTCTTTAACAATACCGCTAGGTTGTTTTATAAAAATCGAGTCTTGTGGAATGTGATTGTGCGAGCGAAAGGCGCAAGCCTATTTGCTGTAATATCAACGAGATAGCAGAGACGCAAATACAAGGCTAATACGGCAGGAAAAGTGAAACCCACTGGATCACCTCTTAAAGCCTCAACTAGTTCACTGCTATGACAAATGACGAATTAGCAAGTTACTTGAAACTTTATAAATTTACAATTCCTTAATTATTTTATAACTTAATGATGATGTAGTAATCATATCTTTTGTTGATGGCCTTAAAAGTCAGACAGTAATGTTTGCACCCATCACGAAAGAGCAAGTCGACTCTGTTAATTAATTGAACTTTATTTAGATCAGTAATTTATAGAAAAATTAATTTTTGGATTAAAGGGAAAAAGTATGAAAAGGTTAGCTGCAATCTCACTGGTAGTTGCTTCATTGGCTTCAATAAACGCAAATGCAGGGCCCATTTCTACTGTTGAAGTAGAGGCTGCACAAAAAGGTTGGGGTGAAGGGATTGTTAAAATTGGCCAATCAAAAGACCCAAGAAAAGCTGCTATTCAACATTTGGAAAGGTTTTATGCGTTTGATTATGGACAAGTGTTGTTTAAACCAACTTTAGCATCGGTAGACCAATTCAGAGGCACTAAAAAAGAAGCGTTGTCTTACTTTGTGGGTCAAGATTTGGCTGAAGATAAAGGCTTTGCTCTAGCGCCTTACGTCAAGGTGCGTTGGGAAAATGAAGGGATCATCACTGATGGTGATTCGGCTATATCTATGGGTAACTACTATTTCACTAATAAAAAGGGTGAAGAAATTAAAGTAGAGTATTCATTTGCTTATATCAAAGATAAAGAAGGTAACGTCAAAATAAACCTACACCATTCGTCATTGCCATTTAAGCTTTAAGTACCCCTATATTGTCAACTGCCCAGATGTATGTTTTGAGCTGCTGGGTAGTTGATTTTTTAATCTGCCATTTACTTTATATTTTATCGATCACTCATCACTATACTTTCATTTTTCGTACACTCTGTTAGCTTATTGTTTCCAATTGGTGATGATGTACATGGTATGACATTATACATCTGAATAAGGAGTATACGATGACGCCAGAAGAAGTGGATATAGAAAAGGCTCAAATTGAGGCCGAAATAAAGCGCTACGAAATACGGGCAGGGGTTTGGAAAGTAGCTCTTGGAACCGCGCTCGTAGGAATCGCTGCTGCATTTTTTCCTTTCGCACAGCAATACGCAACGGTGTATTTTTCGGTAAAAATTGAAACGATGAAACAACAAGCCGCTTTAGACACAGCGCTGCGCGAAGCGCAGTTAACGGGCACTACCTTAAATCGTAAGTTTCTTGATTCAATAGCGGAAGAAGGTCGAAGTTCAAATCTCGATGAGCGAATTGTATTGGCTGAATATTACGCATATCTCTCAGATCAGGGAGAAGAACGCATTCGCTGGGAAGGCTTTTTGAAACATTTATACGATTTGCGAGAACAAAAGAGAGCTGCAGTGGTTGATGCGATCACAAAGGCAACCAACGAAAAAAGTACTGCGACCGAAATTGCTGTTGCGCAAGCACAAGCGAGGCTGCTTGTTGAAAGCGCGGCGTCAGTGCAGTCAGCTCCTTACTCTATGTCTACTCTTGATATTCAGAGCTTAATTAATTTATTAGATGATGACAGCGACGCCATTCGTCAAAGAGCGCAGAAAGCTCTGGGCGATAGGGGGCTTGTTATTGTGCGTCCTGTCATGGCTGAGTTAAGAACAGGCTCCCATAGTAAAGCAAAACGATTAGGTTTGTTGATTGCACTTACTGAGATGATGCGAAAAAACAAAAGTAACCGTCGGCAAATTAGCAGCTTATTGACCATTGATGATCTAGAGGTTTTGTTAGAGCACGCAATTGACCAAAATAGAATGGTCCATATACATGCTGCAGAATTTTTATATGATTTAGGCGATCCTGAAATATTTAACGCGACATTAGCGCTGTGGAATGACTCAACAACAGACTCGGGAAAGTTCAATCTGGCTTTGGTATTGAAAGGCCTTGCTCCGTTTGTGCCAGGTAACAAACAAAGAGAGTTTCAAAGCAAGCTAACGTCATTGCTTGGAAGTGTCGGCCCTAAAACAGATAAGTTGTTAAAAGATGCGATTTCACTCATGAATTAACTATGGCAAATTTTAAGTGGCCTCAGTAAGGCATTGCTTTAAGATGTATTTATTAGTGAAGCTGTAGTTGATAGATTTCATATTATTTTAAGAAAGCGCGTTTATGCCAACGAGGTCAATTGCCCCATTTGTTAGATAGGATAACTAGGAGTCAGAAGCACTAAGGAAAAGCGATGAGGAACAGCGATAGAGTTATATCAACCCACCCAGATAGTGCCTACAAAGGCACCGTTGTTTGGAGCCCAATAAAGTCAATTTGGTTTTTATTCAACTTATGCCTGGCGCTATTTGTCGCGCCGTTTTACTTTTCGTGGTCTGCGATGGCTGCTTTTCTTGTATTAACTGCTGTTACATTGTGCTTTGGCCATTCATTGGGCATGCATAGGTTGCTGATTCATCGCTCTTATCAATGTCCAAAGTGGATGGAGTACACTTTTGTTTATCTAGGAGTCTTGGTTGGGATGGCTGGTCCCGTCGGTATGCTTAAGCAACATGACCTGCGTGATTGGGCGCAAAGGCAAAATCGGTGTCATGATTTTTTACTGCACGGATCAAAAATTCTAAAAGATGGGTGGTGGCAATTAAATTGTGATTTGAGACTGGATCACCCGCCAATATTTAATATTGAGTCGCGTGTCGTGGGTAACCGTTTTTATCAATTTATGGAATCTAGTTGGCTTTGCCAACAATTAGTCTTAGCAATACCGCTATTTTGGTTTGGCGGGTTGAGTTGGGTGCTGTATGGCGTTTCACTACGCGTAGTTGTTTCGATTGGCGGTCATTGGTTAATTGGCTACTTTGCTCACAATCACGGTGAGCGGACATGGAAAGTCGAAGGCGCTGCGGTGCAAGGGCATAATATCCGTTTAGCCGGATTTCTTTCCATGGGGGAGGCTTGGCACAATAATCACCATGCATTTCCCGGTTCAGCTATGCTAGGTCTATACAAAGACGAGCCAGATCCCGGGTGGTGGGTTTTAAATGCGCTGAGCAACATGGGAGTTGTCACTCATATCAAGTTACCAGAACATTTGCCAGAGAGATCTGAGTTAGTAGCAGAGTTTTCAAGCAAGGATGAGCGTCAAAAACGCGTACCTGAAAAGTGTAAAATCGCAAATTTGATAAATAGATCAGGCTAATGTGGGAACCAAATTGATACTCTTTGTAATTAATTTATATGCTCCACCAGTGAAATCAATAACGTGTGTGGTTAAGGCTTGGTTTTAATAAAAGGTGTTTTTTAGTGAAGCAATATATTAGCGCCCTAGTAATGTTCATTTTGTTTTGTAGTTCGATTAGTCCAGCGCTTGCTTGTCGCCCAGACATTGAAGGGATCCTAAAGGAGTCGAAGAATGAAATCGTGAAAATATTGAAACCCATGCATGCTATAGAGCCAAATGACATTGCTGATATTTATCAACTAGATGTCAATATGAAGTGGATAAACACAGACTCTGGACGAGATTGTCCAGACCAATATGTACTCCAGTTTCAAGTACTTTTAAAAGATAGTAGGGTGTTTGGTATCACACATTTCACTGGTATAGATAATGAAATCAAAGTAATTGAATTGAAATAAATACCAAAACTCGCCATGTGACAATGTCAAATTACATGTAATAGTTTGGCTACAGTTGCGTTTATAGAGACATGGGTATTTAGTGGCTAGGATTAATGTACTAGCCACCCACAAAATTAACTTGCGTTACCGCCAGTGATAACTTCAAACAGTAAAATCTGACTTAATTGCTTTCCGTGCACATTAAAATTGTTGTCAGACACCATCAACAAACTTTGATTGCCGTTTTCTAAAACGGGTCCAAAAGTAATGCCTTCGAGATTATCAATATGCTTGGAGCCAATTTGTTGCTTTATTGTCTCCATATCTAACAGTAAGGTCTTGTTGGCTGGACGGAATTGTTGTTTATTTAGAGACGCGAGATTTTTGATATCTGTTGCTTCTTTCATGTCTACAAGGTAAATACTGACGCTATTACCGCCATCAGAGATCCCAGCAGTGAATGAGCGCTCCATTGTTAAGAATTGGTGTTCATTGATTTGCAGTATTTCAACTAGGCCGGTGGTACGAAATGCATCTGGTTTGGCTTCGGTGCGATTGACAAGCGGTTCGAGGTAATATGCAAATTGGTACTGCATCTGTTTAGAGGCAAAATCGAAGTATGAAATGCGCACCATACTACCATGCTGTACCGTGGCTTTTTTACCATCTTGCTTTAAGGGCCCTTCCATTGATACCCAGACACCTTTTCCCGAAGGAGTGACGGTGATACCTTCAAAAACGGCATTGTGTCTTGGACCAGAATTGTCTTGGATCTCAAACATTTTAGGGAGTGTAAATGGTGCCAGACCTTGCTCGTTTTGCAGGAATATTGCCGGTGGGTGTTTATATCTAACACTGCCTTCACTGCACCAAACCAAACTATTAGTCTTTGGTAATACTCTTAAACTCTCAGGATCTACAACACCGGCCTTTGAGCCTTTTTTAACAAGCGCTGTTGACTTGTTAAAACGCACATGTTCAATTTTTTTACCTTTAATATTGATGGTGGCGTCAAGGTATCGCGGATTTTTGGCATCATCAACAATCAGTAAATATTGGTCACCTGTATACTCAATGCTCGACAGGCCTCCTACTTTATCACCATTTACACGTAGATCAGCAGGAACAACAAACTCATCCAAAAACGCTAGTTTCATTGGCGTCGAATACGCGAAAAAAGGGGCCAAGATGGCTAAGAATAAATAAGTACGCATAAATCATTTAATACAAAATAAATAGAACTGAGCAATATACGCGGGTAACGTTAAATTTGCATCACAAAAGGCTGAAAATGACGTAATTAATTTTAAAGTGTTGTTTTCAAAGAATTAGAAAAGTTTGAAAAGCAGACACTTGTTAAAAGTCGGTGCCCAGTTTTATGCATAACCTAGTGTCTAGTGTTATTCCAAAAGCTGAGTTAACGCAAGGTTATGCATAAATCTATGAAACCCATTCGCGCTGATCCTGCATGTTATCGCAGCTAGCTACAATCACGAACTGACTTGACGAATGGGTCATGAAATACTGCCATCGCAAATTAATTACTTAGGGATAAACCGGTAATGCTTAAATTGAATCATTTTTAGGTTTGCGTATTGCGGCAGACTTAAACCACTGAATAGTATGATTAAGCGCTTTATCTTTATAGCCAATTATATCGTGTCCACCATCTGGAAAAATAATTGCTTTGTGGGGGCGGTCATGCTGTTTTAGTTTTTCAACCATTTGCAATGAGTGTTTCACACTCACCTTAGTGTCGTCTTTACTGTGCATTAATAATACTGGCACATTTGGCAATTCATCTACCCACTGAACAGGCGATAATTTATTGTGGATAGCTTTGGCATTTTTTGTATATCCATCAATCAAAGAAATATTGTTTCGTATGCCTGCTCGGTTTTGAGCCCAAAGCTCACTATTCATTACTCCGGCAACAGAAACGATTGAAGCAATTTTATTAGGCCTTTCCCGAGCCAATTGCATAGATGTAAGACCACCCCTGCTAGCGCCATAGACGTTGACCTTATTCGACTCTAATTGAGGGATGTTTTCAACAATGTCGATTAGACGAGTGACTTCATCAATGTTATCTGCGCCATATTGCTCGTCATTTCTGTAGTTACTTGCGATGACTGCATACCCTTGCATTGCAACAGGGAACAGTGAGTAAACGACATGGCCAAATACTAAGTCGCCATAATTTCTTGTGCCGCCCCGGTTATATAAAACAACTGGTACTTTTGACTGGGTTGATGTCATTTTTTTTGGTGCTATAAGTAGGCCATCAACTTCTTGGCCATTCACGCTATATGTAAATCGTTGGCAGTCCAAAGCTTTTTTTGCAGCATCAAAATCAGTTTTGGGAAACATGGTATTAAACCTTTTTTCAAACTGTTTAAGGGGCTTCGAGTAGTCTTTGATGCCTCTGCGTTTGAAGTTGGATTCATTTTTTGCATAAACAAATTTGAACCAAGAGTCATAATCTGAAAAGACATCATGAAAGCAGGAGTGCTGGTTCTTTATTCCCATAGACGTTGGTAGTTCTATATTAGAAGCGTTTGCATTATTGCTGATCAACACCCCACATAATGCAAATAGTTTGAGTAAAAGCCCAAAACGCATATAACACATCCTTTGTATATTTAATTAAATAGGTTACTTTCTATTTTGTAGCACGATTTTAGGAACAAAAACAAACCCTATTAGAGGTAGAAGTGTTTATTGAATTCTCTCATATGCATTGGCGCAATTGCCCACTTCATTAATTGGTAGGCTGTAGTACTGGACCAGATTAATTGTATTTAGTATTAATCGGCACATTCTACGAAGCTGAATTGCTTCATTGTTTTATCAAAAAAGTACTATTAAATGCTTTAAGCCCTTTGCTGGTAAAAGTAATCGAACGTGCATCTAAATCTTGTTTTGCCCATTTTTGCTCAAAGATATAATTGAGTATCCAGCTTCCTAAGTGGCCCGCGATATGGTTCCGGCGCTCGCTCCAATCTAAGCATGATTTACATACGGGGCGGCTGTTTTTATTAAACTGTTGAAAGTCTACCCCAAGGCTCATAAAGTAGGTTTTTCCTTTTTCAGTCAGGCGCGTTAGTTCGCCAAAATCTTCAAGCATATTTGCACTGACCAGCGCGTCGTATAACTGAACCCCCAGCTCCCCGGCCAAATGATCGTAACACACCCTCGCATGTTTCAAGCGTGGATCTTTGGGGCCTGTAGAGGTTTTAGGAGTCGATAATGCGGTAAGCACCAATAATTGCTCCAGAACCGCGGCGACATGTGGACCCTTTAACTGAAAGTACTTATGCCGTCCTTGTTTTCTGACTTGTAGTAGCTCCCCTTCGAGTAATTTAGCTAGGTGGCTGCTAGCGGTTTGTGGCGTGACATCAGCCTCTATAGATAACTCTGTGGCCGTAAGGGCCTGACCACCCATAAGTGCAGTCAGTATTTTGGAGCGAGCAGAGTCGGCTATTAGCCCCGCTACCGTTGAGATATCAGGTTCCATAATTTCCATTTAGTTCGATGTACATCGAAGCATCATTTTTTTAGCGCGATAGACTGCCTCAAAACAAAAAAGGAAGCAAATCGAATGTACATGACATGTTTTATCGAATATGAACTTGATCCAACAAAGCTGGTGCAGTTCAATCAATATGCCAAAAATTGGGGCGCTATTATCCCGCGTCTTGGCGGAGAGTTAATTGGGTATTTTACGCCGTATGAAGGTGACAATAAACGTGCCTATGGGCTGATTGCTTTTAACAGCCTTGCCGATTATGAAGCTTACCGCATTAGGCTAAAAGCAGACATGCAAGCTCAAGCAAACTTCGAATTTGCGCAGGAAGAAAAATTCATTTTGCATGAAAAACGCTACTTTTTAAACGGTGTAGTTGAAACACTCAAGCTTACAGAGGTTTTATAAATGATAGCGGTTATCTTTGAAGTCACTTTGAAACCACAGGGGAAAGACACATACCTAGATATCGCAGCGAGTTTAAAAACTCTGTTGGCTAAGCAACCGGGTTTTATCTCTATTGAACGGTTTGTTAGCGTTTCAAATCCATGCTACTTCTTGTCACTGTCCTTTTGGCAAGATGAACAAGCTATTTTACGGTGGCGTGAGCAATTAGAGCACAAACAGGCACAGGAAAAAGGCAAATCAGAGTTGTTTGAAGATTTTCGTTTACGTGTGGCTCATGTATCCAGAGATTACGGAATGTGTCTAGGAAGGGAGAGTTATGACTCAGCAGATTGATAAAGGTGGCTTTAGCATGGCGCTAATCACCTACTTAAGTGGCCACTTTTACACTCAAAACCAGCTTATACGCAGCAGCGATACATCAGCCATACAACTTAGAGATTTTCAATCTAGAAAAATGATGCCAATGCCTGCCTATAAACTTGATATATCGCTAGCGAGCACCTCATATTTTGGCAAATTCGAAGAACGAGAATTGATAGAGTTTTACCCGAAAGCGTATACAGATTGGCTCAAACAGTGTTGTTTGTTCAAAGAGGAAAAAGAAGCATTTAAATCATTTTCGAGACAATTTTATATTGTGAAAGAGGCGCTGTTAGCAAAGAGTTTTTGGAGCACAGATACACAGTTTAACGCAAACTTTGATAATTTCATTGAATCTCAGTGGCATCACTTTTTAGCTGGTACATTTGGTGTTTGTACAAAAACAGGCATGCCACGGGAAATTCTAATCAAAGAGTTAGCTGTTTATATTCTCAGTGAAATCTTAAGCAATGGCATTTATTCAGAAAATAACAGTCATGCAGTGCTGGTCGCACTAAAACATTTGAAAACTGCGAGCTCTACACTTGCACCTCACGAGCAGGAACAAGGCACGTTGTATCGTTTAATAAAAGAGCTTAAATCTATGGGTTACATAAGTTCAACTGGAACTGAAAAAGTTACGTAAAGCTGCGCTTATTACAACGCTTTCAAAGTAACCTGTTAGACATTTTCATGTTTAACAGGTTTCTCATAAGGCGTTATCTGATGATATGCCACTGTGTTTGTCTACCAGCTAGATACCATACGTTTTTACCATCAAATACTGCATCCTGTTCTAATTTTATTTGAATCCACTGATTGTCCCACTCAGGCAGCTGAGTCTTGATATTGCCTTCAATGGCATAGACCGTATTGGGGAAAAGTTTCCAGTCACCTTGGATGGGGGTAGGCCCCTGATTATCCCACATTCCAATGGTAGGGCCTGAAGCATGGCCAACAAACCCGAGCGGGTGAGTGTAGGTGCTACTAATGATATTGGCGGCTTTACTTTGTCTTATTGTGTTGGCCAAGATTTGATTGCCAGTTAAACCAGATTTAAAGTTGCTGGTTAAAATATCTTGCCACTGGTTACCAATGGCCAGTGCTTTTTGTAGTCCTGTGGGAACCTCTTTTTCATTCATTTTTAATACATAGCCCATCTCTTGTGTGTCAGTACAAAGGCTGAGGTAACAGATCCCGACATCTGTGTGAATGATGTCACCAGGTAGAATGACTCGGTTGTATTTACCCATGAAGACTTCATCCTTTGCAGGATTGTCGCCACGGCGTTGAATATTGACATAAGGTTGAAACCAAGGGCGCAATTGCAGTGCTTCGAAACGTTCTCTCAGATACCATTCAACATCGGTAGTCGTTGTAACACCTGGTGTAATGACTTTATTGGAAAAGGCTTCTGCAATAACTCGTCTAGCAATCGTGACTACTTGAGGGTATACATTAAGCTCTTTTTCGCTTCTAGTCTCTAGCCAACGGAGCACCAAGTTTTCAGCGCTCACTAATCGATTTTGATATTTATTGGGTAAATACTTGCGTAGTTGTTTGTGTAGTCCAACGCTTAAACCATCGGCGAGGGCCCAATTTTCACTCATGTTTATCCCAATGCGCTTTGGATCACGTTTTGTAATGACTTCAGCTAGCCTTTGCCATTGTTGCTCGTTACTACCACCTTTCCATACTGTTGGGTAAAGTTTTCCTATTGGGTAGCGGCTAACACTAAAGCGCTCAACACTGCCATCTGAGTTTTTAGAAAACACCAGTAAAGTAGTACGTCTCGCTGCAAAGGTGGGTTGAGGGACCAGAGTGTAAAAAAGTTTATCTTCACCATACTCCCTGTTTATCACTAGCCACATGTCTAAATCAGCTTCTTGCATCAGTTTTGGCAGGAGATTATCGAGTCTATCTGCAACCATATTATTAACTGGTTTGACACGTTCTTTGAAGGTAAGCACCGCTGGCATTTCGGTAATTTGGCGTCCTTGCGCAAACTCTTTAGCTTCTAGCACTGAGCTTAAACTACACAATGCCACGAGTAGCCCAAATAATTTATACATGATTGTCCTACTTTTTATTTAGTTGATAAGGAATTTACAGCCATTAGCTTTGGAACGGCTGTAAACTGTCGTTTTTATTTTTAGTAAGAGAGCGTTAATCATATTTCACTGTGGCAAACTCAGCAATTAATATACTACAGGTGGCCAGAGGATATTTATTGACTACCAAAAATTACGAGTCGCTTGAAGCCATTTTTATGGTGAATTGAATGCCGACTTTTTGAATCTGTTTTTTGTTATTAAATTTGGTCCCCAAGTGTAGTTGTGACCTTAATACTTGATTTTGAGGTGCTTTGATAAGCTTGTCTGCGGTTTCTACCCTCTATTTATTAACTTAGGCGCAAACCCTATGATTGATGTTCAGTCACTAGTTCGTATGTCTGATTTTTACAAGCAGTAGCTTGTTTGCCCAAACGATGAGAAAGAGGTCACTGTTTAAATTAATTTGTTTCTATCAAATAACACTATCAGTACAGGTTTTGGCGATATCATGATCATTTGTAAGTTCCAAATATCGAGGAGGTTCAATCTAAACGGATTTATTATTCTTATAAGCCCCGTGTATCACTGCAAAATTGAACTATCTGGCACGCACTCTAAGTTTATTTTGAGATAGAAATGGATGTTATTAAGGGGCTCAGGAGACAAAACCTCGAGGTAGCAATGATCCAGCGATAGCGCTATCTATATTGTTAGCCCGCTAAAGCTGGTGAGAGTTAAAAATTATATGAATACCTATTTTTCATTTAGTCTTTTGCTAGGCCATATTGTGTATGGCCTATTCCCAAGAGGTCTATGTCTAAGTGATAATGACGAGCCAAGTATGTACTTGACTCAACAACGAACAGTATTATCAGGGGGGCATAGGTTTGTATGTCAATCGAAGCGTAGACTATTTACTAGCCAATTCTATAATCTGCTTGTCCGCCTTCTTTGGAAATGAAGCTGCCGGTTTTACCAATTAAATTTGCGTCAAAATTACATTCAATAACTTCGAACTGGGCAGATGCAGAACCGCCTTCGAATTTACCTTGGTGTTGTAAAATGATCTTTTTGCTAAGGTCTTCAGACAGAGAGATCACTTCATAGCCTGTAAACAGCGCATTGCCTTCGCTATTATAATAAAGTTGGTAGTGTATCTGACTAGTGCCGACCAAATCTCCATCATAACTTTGTGCAACAGCGGCGCTGCTAATTTTGCAGTTATTTTCCATGTTGGTGGTTACGTTTTCTTGCCAATTATTAATTTGAAAAGTGCCTGTGATCGCCATGTTTTTTCTCTTTTTATTGTGAAACTTCCCATACACTATCATCTCTTTATACAATTGATATTGTATAAACGCGCCAATTTGTAAAAAGGAAAGCTGCTATTGAAAGAAAATACAAATGCGATCTCGGGTGTTTTACACCATACAAAGAGTAAGCAAAACTATGATTTGAGGAGGTACTTTCCTGAGCCATATTTTACCGACTTAATTGAACAATTTTGGATAGTTGACTGGGATTTGTGCAATCTGGCAACACACACTCAACAAAACTTACCTGATCCAAACTTTCATTTGATCATCGAAAAGGAAGGGGTCAAGGTACTTGGGCCTGTCAGTAAAGTATATACCTATACTATGCGAGGCAAGGGGCGGATAATTGGCACAAAATTTAACATTGGCATGATTGCTCCACTGCTTAAAAACCCTCCTGATTATTATATAGATAAAGAATGCACATTGACTGAGGTGTTTAGTACTGGACTTGATAATGAGTTGCAGGCACTGTCCTTCATGCACAATGATGCGAATATTGTGGATGCTTTACATACGTTTTTTCGTGATTATGTAATGCCAGTCTCTAGAACGCAAATCCAAGCACTTGAAATATATAATCTAATTAAGAGTGATGGCACTATATTCTCTGTTGAACAGTTGTCCTCTAAAGCAAACCTCTCAAAGCGCTCTATTCAACGCCTTTTTGGCAAGTATATAGGCTTAAGTCCTAAATGGTTAATTAGAAAGTATCGCTTACATCATGTTTTGCAGGTACTAGAAAATAAAGAAGCTGATATTCAAGACATTGTCACACTGCTCGATTATACGGATCAATCCCATTTGATCCGTGATTTCAAAGAAATCATCGGGACGACACCTGGTAAGTACATGAAGTAATAGCACTCGTAAGTCTATATGTACGTACAAGGCCAAATACCACATAGTATTAGTGAACAAGTGTGTAGGTTAAAGCAATGCTATTTATTTTTGACATCAATCAGGTTTTTATGAGTCAACTTATTAAATTTAACATTTTGATTTATATGCTTATATTATGGTTTTTATGACTTTTAGCTGACAAATTTTCCCACCTATATCTTTGCCAATAAATTTAGATGTATAGTTTTCCAAACAAAAATTGTGTGATAGCTGAAGTTGATGTCAATTTAGCACAAAAAGTCGATTCGTTGGTTTAGCTTTATTTAAATACTAGAGGTTAGGAAGCAAAATGAAGATAGCATACACGTTACTAATTTTAATAAGTTTTTTCTTTATATCAGCCAAAGCTACAGAAGCTGAAACTTTGACAGCAAGTGAGTTAAAAAAAGCTGTCAACTTCATAAATGAACTACAAAATAAAATCTTGATGGCGGGCTCACAGGTCAGTGATGTCGACACTCTTTTTTCCCACTACACAGAAGATTTTGTGTATATCCATGAAGTATATGGCGGAACATATACGCGCAAACACCTTTACAATAATTATGTCAAATTCCTTAAAGCAGGTAACTATCAGCGTAAAAATGATCGATATAAGGTTACAGCTGTGATTGTCGGACACAATGCTGTTTCTGTAGAAAGGCAAGAAATATTTGAAGGGGAAATAGTAAAGCACTTATCGGTATTCGAATTTAGGGGTCACAAAGTGTCAAAAATAATCGAGTATTGGAAGTAATCAAAGCAGCAAAAGCAGTGCGCTATTTACTTATGACATGGCAGGGTTAAGCCGCCATGTTTATTGCTGCGGATGTAAACGATCATCAGATGATGAAATCACTAATATGTGAACATTTAAAGTTAAAACGACAAGCCAACTTTGCGCAGTGTAGTGAACTGCTTGCTTCGTCAGTAAGGCGCACTAAAAATCCAGTATCAAGGTGTCTTTAAAGTTATTAGGTTAATCATGTCTAAAATCCTTCCGTAAGCGCAAATATGAGAAAATTTCCTGCGTAGAGAATTAAAATCGGGGTTATTGATCCGTGTGTTTCTGTTCTGAAGCTAATCCGAGTCGAATTATAGTATACATGGGTATTATCTTGAGGGCTTTTTAGGCCCGTTTTGTACTCTAGTGCGGTAAGCGTTGTTATATTTGCAGCTTGAATAGTAATATTTTTACTTGGTTTCAGTGCAAGGGCTTCTTTCATAAATTTTTAACATTGCGATTGGGTGAAGTTTTAAGCAGTCAATTGATTTAAATAAATGTTATTAATTACTACTTTATTACTGATTTTACGTCCACTTTGATACTAAAAATATAATTATATTCATTTTAAGGCTTTTATGAGATTTTTATTTTTTTAATATGCGCGTTTATGTTAATTTCTCGCGGCTTTTATTAAATGGAGAAATGAAAGTTGTTAAAGTTTAAGTGTGCAAATATTGTGCTACTTTCTCTTGTTAGCTTTGCATGTTTGGGGTTTTCATCCCAAAAACCTCGGTTAACTGATGGTGAGTTAGCATTTCATCTAAAAGGTGAAACAGATAAAATATCCTGGACAAAAGTTGAAGGTGCAACTGAATATTCCGTTCAGGCATATCCAGGAGATCTCGTTTATCAAGCCCGCTTTGGTCAGGGACCAATGAGCGAAGCTAGCCAGTTTAGTGGTGTTGACAGCATTTTTATTCAAAAATACAAATCGTATTCAAGTTCGATTGAAATTACCAACCCCAGATCGGATGTGCGTTATTTAGTTATACCCTGTAATCAATTTGGCTGTACTGACGGCATTATTGCGGAGCGTATACATGCGTCAACTTATCTGCATGCGATTGAAGAGTTTTCTTTCAGTAAAAGCTTAGTCTACCCATGGGAATCTTCAACAATACGCTGGAAAAGCAGCGGTGCTCATACTGTTAACCTGTTAAAAAATGGCCAAACCTATTTAACAAATTTACCATCGAGTGGCAGTGTACCCGTACGCATAAACGATAACACCGAATATACAATTCAAACCATAGGTGTTGGTAGTGTAAGAACACGATCGCGAACCTTACTATATCAACACGCCAAAATTGAGGCACCCATTAATGACAGTGGCTTTTTAAT
Source organism: Pseudoalteromonas luteoviolacea (assembly GCF_018100925.1). GTDB lineage: Bacteria > Pseudomonadota > Gammaproteobacteria > Enterobacterales > Alteromonadaceae > Pseudoalteromonas > Pseudoalteromonas obscura. Next base: position 550,868 of record NZ_JAGJEH010000001.1, read on the forward strand.
GCCACTGCGCAATTTGGGGATAGACATTATTCCACGCACTTTAGTTAGAGGCAGCGATCGCTATTTATTTGTCGTCGACAAAGCTAACAATCTGCATAAAGTGGATTATTCAAAAACCACCCCCGAACTAATTTGGTCAATTCCTTTGGGTGGTAAAGTGGTCAATAAACCCTTAGTCGAGCAGGGGATCTTATACTTTGGCGTCAGTAAAATTGACGGCTCAGGAGATGTGTGTTCGTTAAATGTCAGCTACGCAACGCGTAAATCTTGTAAAACAACAACGGATGCCGTGATAGCTGGCGCACTTGCTATGGACCTGTACCAAGGGCCTCGGGTCGTTGGCAGTAGTATTGTATTTGTTAGCCACAAAGGGCGCGTGCTTGAATATGCGCCACAATTGGTGGAGTTGCGTAATACGTCAAGCTTACCTGTGTCTATGCTGGGGGAGTCAATTATTGCCACCCCGGCTATTAATCGCCGAGAAGGCAGAGTCTACTTCCAATACCAAGATGCGAGTTCACAGGAGACCAAATTAACCTCTATTAAGTTTTCAAATTACATTGGTGGTGCAGAGCCCATCGATCCCGGTAACCCAGGTGGTGATCCTGGAGATGATCCAATTGTTGGACCGATTGACCCGCCAGTGCTTTTTTCTGTAGCTGTACCATTGAGAGCACCTTCTAAGATGGAGGTTGCTGAATTTAATGAGCAATCGGCTAATAACGACACTATGTTGGAGGTGGAATGGACAGCCACAGTGCTTGATGACACCGAACAGACAGGAGGTCAGCATGAGTAAATTTAACACCTTCTGTTTTTATTTATTAATGTGTATTGGTTTTACTGCTCAAGCTAGTAATGCTGATTATTGTTACACTAAACCGCAGACTATATCCCTTGAACTCGATGAGACAACCAAAAAGCACACCATAGAATTAGCCAACCCCTCAATGGCGTCTTTATTTGCCAAGGTGACTATGAGATCAGGTGGTGAAACAACGCAAGTTGCATCAGGCTCAGGTAATCATACTTATCGAGTGACAAGAGAATTTGGCGTCGGGCGGTATGAGTTTAATTCTGAACACAGCTGGAAAATAAACCAGGAGGAAGACGTCGTTTACTGTGCTCGTACACTCATTGTTAAGCCCTATTCAAAGCCGACTATAAGTGTAAGAGAAACGCGCGACAACAATGACAAAAGAAACGTGACTTTGACTGTCAGCGCGACGGATGCGGTCAGTCCACTTAAATCATTTTACGTGTGCGAAAGTAATCGTTCAGGTGATTGTAACAGAGGTGGCTATAGCAATCACTTCGACCCAAATGATAGCTTAAACCAAACGATCCCGCTGACTGTTGACTATGAAAATCCAAGATACTTTACATTTGTTGCAATAAATGTCTTTGATAGAGAAGAAGTAAAAACCATAGCGGTAGCCCGCGCAGATGAGCCAAACACCACAACACAAATCACTTTAACAATTTATGATTCCAATGGTGATGAGCTTGCTAACGACACCGTAGTAAGAGCAGAAACAGAAGTGCATGCGGTGATCAATATCAATGACTCGGATATTCAGTCATCAAACTGGCCAAACAGTGCATCAATAAACGGTGATGCTGCTGGCGAGGGGACGCTGACATTCTCAGGTTTCCCCAATGAATTTCCATGTTTTAACGGAACTAAAAAACGGACAACCTCATGTTATCAAACCTTTTCAGTGACTAAAGATACGACATTTACCGCAACTTCCGGTGATGGCACATCAAATGCTATCCGCATCAAGGTACCGTCTTTACCGAACATTACTGATACTAGCTTATCCAGCGATTTGGTGACAGCGGGTGAGAGAGTGACGTTGCGCTTTAAAGCCATGGACGCAAATAGTGGGGTAAATGAAGATAAAATCAATATCTGTATTGTACCGGGTAAACAGTCTGACATTAGCAGTTGTGGTAACAATACTCAAATCAGCTTAGGTGGCGTTTCTGCTGAAGAGGGGGAGTACTCGGTTGATTTTACAGCACCAGCAGCGGAGACCAGCACAACCAGCTATACAGTAGTCATTTTGGTGCAGGATAACGATGTAAATGATGTGGTTTCCAGTACTTTAGACCTAACAGTTTTTGTGCCGATAGGTATTCTTTTAGATGATCCGCCTAAAAGTACCATTCATGATAGAAACACGACATATACATATAATGTGAAATTGGGTGCGTTGGACCGCTCACACCTAGGTGCGAAAATTGACTTTATAGAGATGTACAAAATATTAGGCGGCAGCGAACGCCATACGGTAGCCAGCGTGTCTAATCCCGGTTCAGTACCTGAAAAAGGGGCGGCTAGAGTGTTCCCTCTCCAATGGAAACCCGGCGACACACTCAGCGATGAGCAAAATTTTTATGTACGAGCGCAAATAGAAGTCAATAACAAAAAGTTTGAGTACAACAGTGCAAGCAGCTATTTTTTTAAAATTGAGTCAGTCCCACCATCGACACCTACACTGAGCATTACACCCAGTGCAGATGCCCCTGGGCATTTTACCATCACAATGCCGCTAGTAAACTTTGCTGACAGATACGAAGTATTTGAGCGCGCAAGCGAGAATACAGGTAATGACCTGAATGATGCGCAGCAATGGACTCCGTTACGGGATATTCACTTTAGTAGTGATAACCTGACAATTACAAAGTCTGTACAAAAAGCTTCAAATACTTTTAACCAAACCTTTACTTATTGTGCTGTAGCGCTTAATGGGAGCTTAAAGAGTAGTACTGACTACAATGAAATCAAAAACCAGTGCGCGACATACACCAATAACAATGGCGGTGGTCTACCATTAACGCCAAGATTTACCAATATTGATGAGGCGCCAAGTGGCCCTTATACTTTGTCTTGGACGTCTGAAGATCAAAATAGCGACTATGTAAGGTTTAAGTTAGAAAAAGAAATCGCAGTTGATGTATGGCAAACGCTGTTATCCAATTCTAAAGATACGTCTTTTCAGATTCAGAACCCTGCGATAACGCATAACGTAACATACATGATTAGCTCGTGTAATGTGAATATTGCTGATGAATCAAAGCAGTGTATCAAAGGGGGCATATTAACTCTTCAGCATGCTCCACCAGTGATTAGTTTCGCTAAAATGTGTGCATCAGCGGGCTGTTTAGAGGTGCAGGGAACTGGCTTTCATCAGCAAGGCCAAATTTCGATCCAAGAAAATCTCACAGCAATTCCACATCAAATAGATGCCAGTGAAGTGTCCCTTACAACAGCCGCAAATGGTGTTCAAACCTTAAGGTTCCCGCTGCCTAAGGGAGCTGATAGTGCGTACTACCAAGGTGGGATCTCAGTCGGTGTAAAAAACCAGTTGATTAACAGCCCAATGGCTGAATACAGCACTGGCGAGAACATTGGCGAAGTGATTGACCCCCTCAACCACACCCCAACATTGGGGCAAAGTGGTCAAATCTATGTGGGGATGGGCAATCAATTATGTGCTTTTGACGGCCAAAACCGTCAGTGGTGTAATGCAACGGGCGGGTTTTTGTCTTCTCGTGCTGTGGCCACAACTGCTGGAATTGGCACCGATGTGATTTTTGCCGGATCTCGTGATCATAGCATTTATGCTTGGAGCCAAAATGGCACGCAGCTATGGAAAAATACCACGCAAGGTGCCATAGAAGCCGAAGGCTTACTGGTTGGTAAAACGCAAAACGATGCCACGCTGTTTTATGGCTCTGATGATGGGGCTTTATATGCGCTTAACGCATTAGATGGTAACACCAAATACGTATATAAATTAGGTGCACGTACCATTCAAAAACCCATGTTGGTGGGTGATAATGAAATATGGGTTACTACAGCAGGCGATCAGCTTCATGTTATAAAGCGAGGCAGTGCAGGGGTCGATAAGCTCCTTTGGGGCGACTTACAAGACTCGCCATTACTTGACGGTTTTAATAAAGACATCCCGGCAGGTTGGGTTCCGACCAATGCTGATCATGAAGCAACATACCCATTGTTAAGGCTCGGCTATGTTATTTTACAACGTGAATTGAGTCGCTTTGAGCTGTCATTTTTGACCTACGCAGTGCGCCACAATAATGTGACTTTGTTGGAAGTGGCTGAGGCAATGTTGCAATCGCCAGAGGGCAAGTGGAACCATCCAGACAGTTTAATCAACCTCTATTTTTACGACTCAATCAGTAATATGTTGTTTTTCACGGTGAGGGCTGAAATTGCAGGTAAAAGCCGCGCTCAGTGGGTCAGTGAACTGGATGCTGGCTTGTCAAGAGCGGAGCTAATTCTTCAGTTGGTTCGCTCTATTGAAGTGGCTGAGCGATATGAACCCGTTGTGATAAGTTCGCTATCTTATTACTACGGTATCTGTCATAACCCTAATCAGTGTAAGTTGACAACTGACTCAGACGGCGATGGTGTGAGTGACGCGATAGAAAGGGTGATGGGGACACGTGTATACGACCCTAGAGATGGTTTGCTCGAATCGCCAACCCTGACTTTAAGTCAAGTAGAGGCTGGCATGCTGTCAGCGTCCATGACATACCATAAAAATATTGACTATTTTGAATTTCATAACCCAGCGGATAACACGGGGCCAACCGTGCTGGCAGCGCGTAATAAAACAGCGACCACCAGTTCGGCTTACCCCAATGGTAGCCATACGTTTTATGCTAAGGCGTGTATAGAACGCGAAATAACCTTTGAGGGAGACACCCGTATTCACCGTGCTTGTTCTAACCCATCTGGCACACAGGTTATTGAGATCTCAAACAGTACGATTCAAGGACAAATTCATCCACTGTCTGTCCCTAATCGGGCCGCGAATTATCACGGGCCAAATGTAGATCAGCTTGCAGAGCATCACAGTTTAGCCACCACAACCGGTCACTTTAGGGTGAATGAACAAGGCGCTGCAACCTATTCAATACCGCTACCACTACCAGCAGGTATTGCAGGCGTAACACCTGAGGTTGCGTTAACGTATAACAGTCAGTCAGGCCCGTCATCGGTGGCATTTGGTTGGCAGTTATCCACAGGGTCAAGTATTACACGTTGCAGACAGACAAAATTACACGATGGTCAGTTTGAAGCAATCAGACCATGGCGTGTAGGTAACGACAGGTATTGCCTAGATGGTAGTCGACTTATTTTGACCAATGATGTCACTGAGGGCGAAGTTGGTGCAGAGTATCGCAGTGAAGTGGACTCACAAATTAGAGTTGTGGTTGAGGCACCGGCACTATCGGGTACTAAACAGTTTGCAGTGTATGGTAAAGATGGCAGTAAACGTATTTACGGCGGCTCGCCTGACAGTGAGTTAGGCGGTACGTCATCCCACGGTTGGTTGCTGCGCCAAAGTATGGACCGAATAGCAGCACGTGGTGATGGCACCGCCCCCAATATTGTTCATTATCACTACAGTAAAGGGGGGGAGAGTCAGCAAGTTTTAGGTAATCTTGAAACCGTTCTGAGTAAAATTGAATACAGCGGTAACGAAGATGGCACTGAAAAATACAGCGTTAAGTTTGGCTACAAAAAGGGCGCAGCTCGCCAAGTCGCATTTGACTATTCCGCGGTGAATAAAACCATGGTGTCACAAGCTGAGTTGACCTATATTTCTATCAATAAAGGCAGTGAAACACTGAGACATATTGACCTTGGGTTTGAGTCAGCAGCAAATGGCGCACGCTTGCTAAAAAGTGTGAGAGAGTGTGCAAGCAACAGGCTGGAAGTATGTAAAAAGCCAGTGACATTTGACTATACGCAAAGCTTTGCTCAGCCTCAGCTATTGGCCCCAACGACGCTTGTTAGTGCCCCAGCCAACAAAAAAGTGGTTGGCACCTCATTTGTCGACTTACTAGGTAACGGCAAAGCAACCCTTGTCAGCTTGGCACAAACCAACAATGCGCGTCAGCATCAATTGTGTGTTATTGAATCTCAATCTGTACAAAACTGTACGCTGATTGATACCAATAGTACCGCTGATAATATCGAAATGTATGCGTTTGACAAAGAGGACAATGGTCGACAAGGGCTTGTGATCAGAACAGCCAACCGCAGAAGTGACGCACATAACAAGTGGGAGTACTTTAGTTACGACGGGAGTCGTTGGCACAACAGCACGATGATCAACACGCTCACCATGCATAATTTGCGTCTTGGTGATCTGAACGGGGATGGATTTACTGACTTGCTATACACAGGTGGGCAAAATTACAACACCTACAGACAGCTGTGGAGCCAAACGGATAAAGACGTGTCACCTATCCAAGAAACCGTTTCACTGGACTATATTGACGATGACAAACCGTTCTATTTAATGGACGTCAACTTTGATGGGTTAGCTGATGTGGTGACGTCGGATTGCGCTTATTCAGGTTGTCGCACACCTGGTAAACGAGATGTTGTGTTGGTACATTTCAATCAATATGACACCCGTGCCGATAAACATAAATTTGGAGATAGCCGGTCGCTCCAACTAGTCCATAGCCGATTGATGCCAATGGACGTCAACGCCGATGGGATTGTTGATTATGGTTATGTTAATGCGGATGAACAATGGGCTTTTTCACTGGTAAAACCGTACTCAGGCACTTTTTACTCTCAGGGGACAGAGATAACTCTGCCATCACCAACGAGTGCCAATATCAAACCGGAAGACACGCATATAGCGCCTATTCAGGCAGATCTCGATAAAGATGGCATGCCTGAACTGTATGTCGTGGGTAAAGATAACCTCACCCGACATTACTATTTGTATCGTTACGAGTGGGATCCAGCCGATTCTACCTTCAAGATACCCAACCATGAGCCAGTATATGAGTTAGGTGAACAGCTTTCGGTGACTGATAGTATTTTCTTCTTGGATTATGACCACGATGGTGTTGAAGAACTGATATTGAGTATAGGCAATCAGCTCAAGGTAAAAGAGGCATTATATCGCGCTGATCCACCGAATATATTAAAGCGGGTTACCCAAGGTTACGGTAACCAAACCGAGATTAACTATGGGTTAGCGTCAGATCCTACCCTGTATACACTCGGAGAGCACAGTAAAACAGAGGCACTTGGCCTGCAATCAAATGCACGCGTAGATGATTTATATGGCGGTGCCTTTTTAGTCGAGCGCGTAACAACGGGGTCGCTACAAACGATTGATGACGTGACTTCAAATATCGACTTGGCAGTTGATTATCATTACGAAGGCGCTCGTATACAATTTGGTGGCAGAGGCTCATTGGGCTTTGAAGCGTTGACGACGACAACGCAAAAAGACGGTATCACCTTTAAAACCAGAACAGAGTACAGCCAAGCGTTTCCATTGATTGGTATGCCAACCCGCACGCTTAAAACCATGACGGTTGATAACACCAATGTGGTGATAAGCGATGCAAAAAATGACTATCAATACCATGTTAATGGCTGTGACAATACAACTGACACATGTGCGGACAACAACGACAAGAAGCCAGGCTATTTTACTGTATATGCACATCGTAGTCGTGAATGCGCTGCGCGCATGGATGTAAAGTACGCGGGTGCGATTCAATATGGGGTTTCTGGTTATAACTGTAGTATCACCACGACCCAGCAAGACCCGTTTGCCAATGTAACAAGCATAAAGGTAGACCAATACGATGCAGCAAACGCCAGTGACTTTATAAGTCACACCAGCGGTCAATTGTTGTCGTCTGTGACAACGAACAATACGTATTACACCAGTGATGATTGGCTAGAGTTAGGGCGTTTACATCAGGTGGATGTCACAACGACCCGCACCGATGGGTCAGCGCAGTTGGAAAAACGTAGTGAGTTTACTTACCACGCTGGGGGCCCCCTCGATGGCATGCTGATATCAGAGGTGATAAACCCGCAAGGCAACTGTAATGAGTATCTGAAAACCAGTTACAGCTACGATGCAGTGGGCAATGTGGTTAGTAAAGAAACCAGTGGAAAAACGCAAGGTTGCTCAGGTAATACCACACGAAAAACGCAGACGCGTTATGACGCAGATGGTCGCTATGTAAAAAGTAAGGTCATTGTTGACCCCTCATCACAGGCAGACTCACACTCTACGGCAGATATAACGACGCTCAATGTAATTAGTCGTAATAAGTTCGGGCAAGTCACGGAGTCAAGCAATTCGGATGGCGTTCGTCAATACACCAAATATGACGATTTTGGTGAGGCAATTGGCAGTCATTCAGCAACAGGTGCTCAGCAGTACACCGTGCGCACTGCGTGTCCGTTTGAGGTCGACAATTGTGCTGTGGCAATTAACAGTTACAAGAATCACGAGCTGTTAGGCCAGACGTTTTTAGATAAACTCGGTCGAGAAATTGGCAGTAAAGTGCAAACACCTGGCAGTCAGTGGCTTTACTCAAAGCAGCATTATGATGCATGGGGTCGAGTGGTTAAGCAGCTACCGGCGGGGTTACAGAGCACAGAGACCGTGTATGACGTGTTTGATAATCCGGTGAAGGTGACAGACAATCAAACGGGCCTTGTGACGACACTGACTAAAGCGGGTCGTACGGCGACGAGTACTGTCACAGGCAATGTGCCAGGTGATTCACAAACGCAAACGACAACGTTTAACGTATACGGTGAAAAAGCAACGGAAACCGACAATGCTGGCAATGTGTTAACTTACACATACAATGTGCTTGGCAAAGTGGTGAAAGTGAAGTCAAGTGCTGATAACAACAAAGTATTGATTGAAAACAGCTATAACTTACTTACTGGCTTGAAGGTAAGCCAAACCGACCTAGACAGCGGTACGTGGACATATGACTACAACGCCTTTGGGGATTTGATAAAACAAACAGATGCCAACGGTAATGTACAGACTTTTGGCTATGATGTGTTTGGCCGAAAAGTATCTCATGATGTTAACGGAGCGCGCGTTGCGACTTGGGTGTATGACACTGAGAAAAAGCATCGGTTAGCCTACGAATATACCCGTGACTGGTCAAAAGGTTATATTTACGATGGATTTGGCCGCAATGTCGCCTCGGTAACCGACTTTGATAGCACTGCGCTTGAGTGCAAAAGCACAGACCATGTTTGGTACGAACCCTCAAGTAAAGATGTGCGAATATCCACTGACCTCGCATCAGTCGATAGCAGCCAATGTGTTGTTCAACTGACAACGTTTGATGAATTTGGCAGGGTGTTCCAACAATTTGATGACTACCGCCGACTCGCACATAGAAATGAATATATAGAAGCACAAGGAGTTCATTTAACCTATCGAGCGGGCCAAGTAGTCACAAAGAAAGAAGCGAGAGAAGGTACTAACGGCACACTCTACTACCAATTCTCGAAAGCGGATAGCGCTGGACGTGTTACTCACTATAGCAAGGGTCGCTTTGCGATGTCGGTTGGTTATGGCGATATGGGTTTCCTGAGCGACTTGGCTGTGCAAGGCAGCTATGGTTATATTCAATCACATAGTTATCAATTTGATGGCTTAGGGAATCTCACATCACGCGCATTTTCATTAGATGGTGGGCAAATTGAGATAAGCCAATTTGGCTATGACGACTTAAATCGCGTCACCACAGTTAATGGTGAGACTGAATTTGCCTATACCGCAAATGGCAATCTGACGACGAAGTCTGGTTGGACGCAGCACTATGAAGATACAAGGCCTCATGCAATTTCAAGCCGTGTGAAAGGCAGTCAGGTTGAAGCGTTTAAATACGACCAAAATGGTAATCAAATCAGCGCGAAGAGGACAAACGGTGGCAGCACTGACTATCAACGCGATGTGGTGTACTCTGCACGTAATAAGGCAACGCACATTACGGTCAATGGCGAGTTAGTTCAATTTAGTTACGATACCAATAACCGACGCTTTAAACGTGTTGAACGCAATAAAACCATTTTCTATGTGGGTGCACTTGAGATAGTCAAAGAAAGTGGCTCAGAGGCCTTATCTGCTCAAACTTACATTCGTCGAAATATTGGCAACGATGCGGTAAAAACTTACCATGAGAATGGTCAAGAGAGCATACAGTGGTTGTTTACAGACCATCAAGGCTCAGTTGTTGCTGTGGTTAACCATAGTGGTAAGCTCTTAAAGCGTTTTAGCTATGACGTATTTGGCAAGCAATCAGAAGTCTTGATGCCAAACAATGACATAGACAAACTAAATTGGGCGCTTGAAACAGGACTCTTTTGGACTGTAGCAAGTAACCAAAGAGCGTACACAGGCCACGAACCCGTTAAGTTTGGTGATGATACGCGCATCATTCATATGAATGGTCGGATTTACGATGCAGATACTGGCCGGTTTATGCAAACCGATCCGTTTGTACAAGCGCCGAGTAATTTGCAGAACTATAACCGATATAGTTATGTGCTGAATAATCCGCTGTCGTTTACGGATCCGAGTGGGTATTTGTGGGATAAAATCACAAATCCATTGAAAAGCGTAGGTCGAAGAGTGATACGAGCAGCAGCCCAGTTTCTTGGATCAGAGTTGCTTAGTATTGTGGGGAATATGCTTACTGCTTATTGTGGTCCTGCTCAATCAGCCTGTGCAGCCGCATGGAATTATGAATTTACGAGAGCAATGGGAGGGAGTTCATCCCAGGCACTTAAAGCAGGCTTAACTTCTGCTGCGAGTTCATATATGGGAGGTCAAAACTTCGGCCCTGTAGGTAGCTTTGTAGTTCAAGGTTTGGTAGGAGGCGTTGCAGCAGACATTAATGGGGGTAATTTTGGTCATGGTTTTTGGGCGGCTGGTTTAAACTCTGCGGTAGGCGGCTCTAGCTTTACATCCAATCCAATTGCCAATGTGGCAATATCAGCCGTTGTCGGTGGCACAATTTCGGAAATTACAGGAGGCAAGTTTGCTAACGGCGCTTATAGTGCAGCGTTTACGAGTGCTATGGTGCAGGATTGGAGTTTGCTTGACTCAAAAAGCGGCAATAATGGCAGAGCTGGTTCAATTTGTTCACCAAATCCGATTAATATTTCCACAGGTGAAAAGTATTTCACCATGCGAGACTATCAAGCAGCAGGAAATAGCCGACTTAAGTTCGAGCGATATTACTTTAGCTATTCTAGGACTAAATCTAGCTTAGGCATGGGTTGGAGCCACAATTTTGACAGGAAGCTTGAGTTCATCAAAGGCAATAAGCAGCTTGTTAGATACTTGGGTTTAAATAAGAAAGAGCTAACCTTTAGTCGCAAAAATAACAAACATGATTCTTATGAGAATACAGCCAATAGCTCAGAGCATTTACAGCAAATCGATAGCGGTTGGGCGTTAAAGTTAGTTGACGGGACTACAGAGATCTTCAATGAACAAGGGCGTTTGATTGAAGTTCACGAGATAGGCTTGTATCAACAGTTTTTGAAGTACAACAACGGCAAGTTGACTTCAGTAACAGACAGTATGGGTGTAGAGATCCATCTAGAATATAATCTTGCAGGTTTACTAACTAAGTTAGAAACGCCTGAAGGTACGTTTGAATATGAGTACAACTTAGCTAATCGAACGTTAGTAAAAGCGTTGCGACCTGCCAGCCAAGGTGGCGAACGTGGCTATAAAAAGTATCATTACGGAAACTATGATTACAGATCTGCTATCACTCATATAAGTAATGAACAAGGGAATATTCTTCATAAAGTGAGATATGATGATAATGGAAGAGCTGTTTCCAGTGCGTTAGGCAGTGACATTGAGAAAGTAAACATCAGGTTTTTGCCCAACAACCAGAGTATTGTTACAAATTCGCTCGGTTACAAAACGACCTATACATTCAATGATAGTAATCAGCCATTAAATGTAGCTGGAGATGGTGGTACCAGTTGTCTGTCTACTAATCAGCAATATGAATATGATAGCCGTGGAAATGTCATAAAAAGTACAGATTGGAACGGCGTAGTAACCACATACTCGTATAATGACAGAGATCTGGAAATCAGCAGGACGGAAGCGTTAGGGACAGATATTGAACGCGTGACTTTAACGGAATGGCATGACGTATACCCGATAAAGAAACTCATCCAAACAGAGAAAGCTAAGCAAGTGTTTGAATATTCGGATTCAGGTTTACTGTTGAGTCATACAATATTTGATTTAACTGCAGAGCAAAGCTGGTTGCAAAATCTGATGGAAATATTTCCGAGTCGTACGACTAACTATGATTACAACTCAAGAGGTTTAGTTGTTGAAGTAGATGGGCCGCGTACGGATGTTGCTGACGTTACGACGTACGAATATGATGAGTTGGGTAACCAGATTTCAATAACGAATGCCCTGGGACATAAAACTGAAGTGACTAAACACAATCCATCTGGGCGTCCTTTAGTAATTACTCACGCGAATGGTTCTATTACGGAGCTTACTTATAACGAGAGTGGCTGGGTCAGTAGCAAAACAAACGTTACATTTGTTGACGGAGAAAGAGTAGATGCTACAACGCGTTATGAGTATGCCCATAGTGGTGATAATTCAGGACAAGGCCTGATTGAGCGTATTTCACACCCTAATGGAGGGGTAACACGCTACACTTATGATGAAGCTTATCGTGTCAAAACAATGAGTAATCACCTAGGTGAAACAATTGAATACGTCAGAGATCCTGAAGGCAATCCTATTGAGAAAAATGTCTTAAATCGTAACGGCGAACTAGTGAAGCAGCAGAGGCAACAGTTCAATGAACTTAGCCAGCTAATTGCACAAGTTGGCGTGAACTCTCAAGTCTCTCATCAGTACAACGGAAATGGACAGGTGGCCTCAACGACAAATGGTCTGGGTAATACGACACATCATGCGTTTGATGCTTTAAACAGGCTTGTACAAACAATCGACTCAGACGGTGGTGTAGTTCATCAATACTATGGTGCACAAGATAAAGTTACCCAAGTTACAGACCAGCGTGGATTAACCACAGAGTACCAATACAATGGCTTTGGTGAGAAAGTTAAGCAGATAAGTCCTGATACAGGTACTACCGTGTATAAACATAACGCTGCGGGCTTAGTCATCGAAAAAGTTGACAATTCAGGACAAGAGGTTAGCTATGAATATGATGCAATTGGGCGCATTACCCATGTTAGCTACGCTGAAGCTGCCAACGAGAATGTATATTATAGATACGATGAGCCTTCAAAAGGCAGTAATTTAACTTCAAAAGAAAGAGTTAAACATAGCGCAATAGGGAAATTAACAAATGTCGTTGACAATAGCGGTAGCAATCAATATCAATACAATGCACTTGGTCAATTGGTGGAACACACCTATCAAGTACAAGGTAAGCGCTTTACTCAGTATTTTAATTATGCAGATGATGGGCTGTTGGAATCGCGAGTTTACCCGAGTGGTATGGTCATTCGTTATAATTATGATAACGCTGGTCGTGTGAATGCTATTTCTAGTAACTCATTTGAGGGCAGCAAAACTTCTTTTGTTTCAGATGTAGAGTATCTAGCATTGGAAGCGCCTGAAGTCATCACATTTGGCAATGGTGTTAGTCAACAAAACACTTACGATTTGGATGGTCAGTTTGAATCTATCCAGCTTGTTAATGGTTTAGACAGTCTGTTAAATAGACAATATGTTTACAATGCAGCAGACCAAATTACCGATATTATTAGCCTTAAAAATGATGGGGTATCTCAACATTTTGAGTACGACAACTTAGGTCGACTCACGTTTGCTCAAGGCGAATACGGTCAATTGACCTATGGCTATGACCAAGTGGGCAACAGACTCAATCGCAAGTGGGTGTCAAAAGATAGACAAGTACTTGAAGATGAAACCTATCAGTATGCGATGAACAGTAACCAGTTGCAGCTGATTGCACCGAGCGTTAAACCTGTACGCGTATTCAATTATAATGAAAATGGTCAGACAATACTGGATACTTTGAAGGGTAAGTCTTTGGTTTATAATGCAGCCAATCGACTAAGTAAAATAGCCTTTAATGATGGCTCACACGTTGAGTATATCTATAACGCTAAAGGACAAAGAGTGGCTAAAGTTCTGGTTGCAGTTAACGGTCAGGAAACCACGACACACTATCATTTTGACCAAGATAATTTACTCGTAGCAGAATCAAATGCAGATGGGGAACCTCTTGTTGAATATGTGTATCTAAACAAGCAACGAGTTGCCAGCATCAGAACTATAGGTGGCTCTCATGTGATTGAGTACATGCACAATGACCATTTAGGGTCTCCTATGGCACAATCCAATGTATTTGGTGAATTAACTTGGCAAAGCCATACGTTACCATTTGGGCAAAGTTACAAACCCGTGAAAAGTGAGCAAGGTTTCGGGTTCCCAGGTCAATATCATGATGGTGAGTCTAGCTACAGTTACAATTACTTCCGTGATTATGATCCAAGTATTGGCCGGTATATCCAGTCTGATCCTATTGGCTTGGCCGGTGGGGTTAATACCTATGGTTATGTACTAGGAAATCCAGTTCAATCTTCGGATACTTGGGGGTTGTATGTAGATCCGGATTGGGGAGCAGCTAAATGGAAAGCCATGCATTTTGGCAGTGCTACTCATAAACATGTATTCAGTGTTCTGAGGGGGCGAGGTATACCAGTCTCCTATGATCAAAACTACAGTTTTTTAAAAGGTCGTCCAGATTATACTTTAGGAAATAAAGTATGGGAACTGAAGCCAATTAGTTACTCCAGTGGCCCTTTGAATGTCCTTGCTGAAAAGCAATTGTCAAGTTATACATCAGGCGGATCCCCATTTGTTGCTGGTACGGGTGTTGAACTCCTTGGTACAGAATTAATGGGAGCCGGAGCAATGTTTTTTGAAGATGCATACTATGAAATAGTGTTGTATGCGAATGACCACAGTGGGGTATTCTATTATGATGCACATAAGATGACAGCGCAAAATTTGTTGAACTATCAGAGAGCAGTTGATAAAACTGTTCCTGCTATCAATAGTGACAGTAACCAAAGTAGTATCCGATCTTGCCCTGTTATTAATTGAAAATTATAAAAGCTCTGGAAGGATAGTATGGTTTAGTTACATAACTTTATTATCCTTCACTATTTTTTAGTTAGTACATAAATTTTAAGAGTTGAAGAATAATTAATAATATGACTGTAAATTTAAGTCGAGTAATAAATGTTTTTTCTTTTATCCTTGATATTATTTAGAATGAAAGTGTGTATGTGAATGAATTTGAATAACCTCCTATATTATCACCATAAATTATCAGATTTTTTTTTGCCATTAATTGATGATGCAAAGGCAAGGAAAAATCAACTTCTAGAGCGTGGAATATCTAGCTACATGTTGCTAGATGATGCCTATAAATACCTTATTGATGACTTTAACCTGGATGAGAGTGCTCATCAAAAATACAAAATAGAGGATACTAAAGTTAGAGCATCTATGGGAGGATATACTTCTCCTTACATTAATGAACTAGAACTACGCTGTAAAGATAAGTATAAAGAAAGTAAAGAGCCATTAGATTTAGTCTCTTCTGAATTACAAAGGAAAATTCGTTCTATTAGCCAGAGTGAACACTATACTGACTGGTATCAAAAAACATTAATAGAATATGAGGAAATGCTTCACAGAAGCGGAGTAGTTTTATTGGAAGGGTATGATAAGAAGTTTTGTAAAGATAATGTAATGAAGTTGCTCTTTGAAACTCAACTTGAAGCTTATGGCTTTACTTATGATCGAAGCCTATCCACTAAAAAAGTACATATTATATCAAAAAATCTAACAGATGATTATAAGGTATGTTTGATTTTTCGTGAAAATAAAAATAGCTTTAGAGGAATTGGTATAACTTCACATTTTGGTATAATAAATAACTCTAATCGGGGGGCAAAAACAAACATACCAAAATCACTAGTTCAGTTTGAATTATGGAATTTCTTTGGGATACTTTCTGCTCCATTTGTCGAATTGTATAACTATTGTATAGATGAAAGTGATCTACTTTATATTGTTTATGTTAATCTAATTATGTTCGAAATATTATTTGAAGATATAAGTGTGAATAAATTGGAGGCTGTTGTGCATAATACATTTTCCGAGTGAGATTTAGTATAGAAGGTTAAATAATTAAATAAACCAAATAGGACAGGCACAAATTTTTTGCATAAATTACGTTGCTTGACTACTGTTTAAATATCCAGCTTCATTTGAGTTGAATAGATATGACAAGTGCAAGGAAAGTACTGATAGGTCTGTCGTCGACGTCTTATTATCACTTGATAGCACGGAAACCAAAATAGGACAGGCACAAATTCTTTGCATAAATTACGTTGTTTGACTACTGTTTAAATATCCAGCTTTATTTGAGTTGAATAGATATGACAAGAGCAAGGAAAGCACTGATAGATCTGTCGTCGACGTCTTATTATCACTTGATAGCACGGTGTGTACGCCGTGCTTTTTTGTGCGGAGAGGATAAGTATACAGGCAAAAACTTTGACCATAGACGGACATGGTTAGTCGAGAGAGTAAAACTGCTAAGTCGTGTATTTGCGATTGAAATAGCAGCATATGCCATCATGAGTAATCACTATCATTTGGTGGTCAAAGTGAATAGGCAGCAAGCACTTAGTTGGTCAGATAACGAGGTAATATCTAGATGGTATAAATTGTACAAGGGTAGTCCAATCATAGATAAGCAACGAAACGGTGATGCGCTAAGTGAGGCAGATCAACTGCTTATATCTGAAGAACCAAATAGGACAGGCACAAATTCTTTGCATAAATTACGTTGCTTGACTACTGTTTAAATATCCAGCTACATTTGAGTTGAATAGATATGACAAGAGCAAGGAAAGCACAGATAGATCTGTCGTCGACGTCTTATTATCACTTGATAGCACGGTGTGTACGCCGTGCTTTTTTGTGCGGAGACGATAAGTATACAGGCAAAAACTTTGACCATAGACGGACATGGTTAGTCGAGAGAGTAAAACTGCTAAGTCGTGTATTTGCGATTGAAATAGCAGCGTATGCCATCATGAGTAATCACTATCATTTGGTGGTAAAAGTGAATAGGCAGCAAGCACTTAGTTGGTCAGATAACGAGGTAATATCTAGATGGTATAAATTGTACAAGGGTAGTCCAATCATAGATAAGCAACGAAACGGTGATGCGCTTAGTGAGGCAGATCAACTGCTTATATCTGAGTTAGTTGAAAAGTGGCGAGCTAGGCTGTTTGACATTAGTTGGTTTATGAAAAACCTTAATGAGTACATTGCAAAAGAAGCAAACAAAGAAGATAACTGCACGGGTAAATACTGGGAAGGGCGATATAAGTCTCAAGCCTTACTCGACGAAACAGCGCTGCTCAGTTGTATGGCCTATGTAGACTTAAATCCAATTCGTGCCAACATGGCAAATAATCTTGAGAATAGCGACTTTACATCGATTCAAGAGCGCATAAAGCACTTTAAAACACCAAATCAAACGCAAAGAAATCAAATCTAAATGAAGCCAAGAGCCAAGCTAAACAACCTAAATCACTCAAACCGTTTGGTGTGAGGGAGCATGTAAACACATTGCCCTTTTCATTATTAGATTATCTTGAACTAGTTGACTGGACGGGTCGCCATATCCACCCCAAAAAGAGAGGATACATACCAAAGAGCATGCCCAATATTCTAATATCACTGAAAATTGAAGAAGAAACTTGGCTGGATAGGATACAAAGTTTTAGCAGTCACTACGGTAATTTTGCGGGTTCGCAAACTGTGTTAAGAGCACATGCCGCTAAAAATGATGTGAATTGGTATAAAGGAGTTGGTTAGTAAAAAGTAATTTTATCCTTGCTTATCAATCTAGACTCTTCTTGTCTAATAAAATGAATATATTCCTAAATTATATTTATTTCTACCATAAGGCGGATTTTAATCCCGCTGCTCAGAAAACCTTAGGCTGGAAATACATTTCTACAATTCAATTCTAACTTTAAAAAAGAAAAGTGCCTGTCCTATTTTTCTATTTTTAGATTATCTTGAGCTAGTTGACTGGACGGGTCGCCATGTCCACCCCAAAAAGAGAGGATACATACCAAAGAGCATGCCCAATATTCTAATATCACTGAAAATTGAAGAAGAAACTTGGCTGGATAGGATACAAAGTTTTAGCAGTCACTACGGTAATTTTGCGGGTTCGCAAACTGTGTTAAGAGCACATGCCGCTAAAAATGATGTGAATTGGTATAAAGGAGTTGGTTAGTAAAAAGTAATTTTATCCTTGCTTATCAATCTAGACTCTTCTTGTTTAATAAAATGAATATATTCCTAAATTATATTTATTTCTACCATAAGGCGGGTTTTAATCCCGCTGCTCAGAAAACCTTAGGCTGGAAATACATTTCTACAAATCAATTCTAACTTTAAAAAAGAAAAGAAGAAAAGTGCCTGTCCTATTTTTTCTTTTTTCTCTATTTTTTCTGCGCTGTTTTTGTACATGAGTGCTCAAATACCTATTAAGCCAGCCTTTGTCTAACTACTTCTCACAACTGTCATTTTTTTCCAGTTGTGACCGCGCTCCTTGAATGATAGAGTAGACCCGTAAAGACGAAAGGATATACAACAGAACAACATGGATAATCTATACAACCTCCCTCAATCGATCGACAAGCGACAACGATATTCAAACGTAATGTCATATCAAAATGACAATGTTATTGACAAATTTACTGAATCGTTCGATGTGTCCAGAGATGAGTCCGCTGCCATTTTCGAAGAGATGAAAAAGTTACTGTGGTTAATGCACCAAGCTTCAAATGAGTCAGGCCCAGAAATCTATGTGCATAAGGAAATTTTAATCATCGATGAAATGTGGCACACCTTTATTCTGTTTACTCGAGATTATGAGGCTTTTTGTCTTCAATTTTTTGGTGAGTTTTTACATCATAGTCCGACAACATTACGCGAAAAAGAGCAAATGAAAAGTGACTATGATAACGCCCAAAGTGTATTTTTAAGCGAGCGTAAGGCTGAGCTAGAGGCTCAATACTCGTACGTTTATGATGCTCTGGGCGAAAACACTTTGCTCAAGTGGTATCAAGAATATCCAGAAACCTACTCTGAGCAAAATATTAAAAACCTTAGAAAGTACTAATCAACCATTTTTTGGAGAGATCATGAATAAATCAAAAATCATCAATTCACTTGTAAACAAAAACCTAGAGCGTAACAAGGGCGCAAGATTCTGTGGATGCGTTATTTGTCTTGTTGATAGAAAGCCTGGTGTTGGCCCAAAAAACAAATAAATTGAATGAGGCTGTGCCACATTGGTACAGCCTATTGCTGGTTGCAATGATAATTGTAAGAGGTAGTAGAATTTGTCTGAATTTCTTTTTGATTACGAGCGTGCTTTTAATCCCTTAATTACAGGCCATTTAGAAAGTGCCTCTTTTGACCTAATGCTAAACCAGCAACAAGCGAAGCAAATTCAGAGCTTTCTTGCATTAGAAAAGGGTATGAAAATACTTGATATTCCCTGTGGTACTGGGCGTCATGCAAAGTTATTGGCTGAGCAAGGGTTTGAAATTGATGCATTAGACTACAATGCTTTGTTTATTGAACGAGCCCAACAGTTTGCAAAAGAAGCCGGTCTTTCTGTCAATTTTATGCAAGGAGATATGCGTGATCTCAGGTTTAAAGAAAAGTACGACAGAATATTTAACGTTTTTAGTTCGTTTGGCTACTTTGACGATAAAACTAACTTGCAGGTGATGCAAGAAATGTCATCCGCACTTAAGCCCGGTGGACGTCTGTTGTTAAATGTTCTCAACGGTGAGTCAGCGGCAGTAAAGGGCAGTGAAAATGGTATTGCGCGCCAATTTAAAGACTTGGATACGCAATACGATCCACAAAGTAAAATATTAACAACCAATCGTGTGCTTAATATAGAAGGCGAAGAATATAGCTATGAGTTTAAGGTGCGTCTCTATAATGCCTCTGAACTAACTCACATGCTCGAAATGTGTGGCTTAGTACCTTTGGAATGGCACGGCGACTGGGCAGGCTCAGCTTTAACCAATGCTTCGGCACAAATTTTTGTTGTAGCTGAAAAAAGCTTTGTTGCTTAGTGCTCCAAAAAACTTGATATAAGTAATGGAGTTAGCTGTGAATCTACTTGAACAAAATCAAAATAGTTTTGAGCAACCAGTGCATGTTGCATTGACCGACGTAAGCCAAATGAATGGCCTAAATTTGGTTGATTATATTAAATCGTGCGTGGCTCAGTTTGGAAACATATTCACATTGTCTATTTTTGGTGGGCCGAAAATCACATTAGTTCAGGAGTCAGATCTGTTCAGTGACGTCGTGGCAAAAAATAAGATGCATATTAACCCTGAGCTTGTGGAGGTAAGGAGTCAATTTGAAATTGACAATGTATTTTGCGATGAGCAACAAATTGCACAAATGAATCGAGATTTTGTACTCGCACTAAAAGGGCAAAAGTTAGCAATCACAAAAGCACGTTATGATGAAAGACTCAATTTTGAATGTCAGAAATTTGCTGAGCGCTATTTAAATACACATAATTATTGTGAAGTTGAGTTGGCCGAACTGCAACTTAAAACCATGATAAAGGCAAGCCTATATTCACTTTTTGGTAAACCTTTAGCGAGCGACCAAGCTATTGCTGAATATTTTAGCTTTAGTGAAAGTTTGTCACCGACCGTTTCTGATTGTAAGCAAGCTGCAAATGACGTAAGCTGCGCCAAAGAAAAGCTGCTTTTACTGTTTGAACAAGTCCTTGCTGAAGCGCAAACTCCACTTATACAATCGTTAAATATAGGGTTGTTTAGCAGCCCAATGATAAATCAAGAGGACAAGGCAAAGGTATTGCTATATTTTTTATGGGGTTCGCTGTCGAATATATTGCCTTCGATGCAATCGTTTTATCGAACACTTGTCCAGCACCCCTCCTATGTTAATGAAATTAGAGCGAACCCCAGTTTTGATATGTTGCCCCTTATCAAAGAAGTGCTTAGATTGCGTGGAAATAAACCCATTTACAGGTTGGTAGAATCTAATATCAAGATTCAAGGAACTGATGGAAAAAAATTTGTCGTGCCTAAGGGACATTGGTTGGGTTTTATTTCGCAAATACACCACCAAGACGAGAAGACTTTTAGTGATCCAAACAAATTTGACCCATCACGTTTTTGCAAGGCCTTTGGTCATACAAAAAGTAACAAGCGCCCGTCGCTATTTGTATATGGTGTAGGAAACTCAAAGTGTCCAGGCAGTGCCTTTGCAAATCATATGATGGCGAGCACGGCAATGTATTGGCTAAAACATTTTGATGCTAAACTGTGTGGCTCGCATCAAGCCGAAGCCATACGCATGTTCGATTCAGTATTGGGTGACAAGCAGTCACTTTTATTGAAAAAAAGAGCTTAGCCAACGGAATAAAGAAAAGAGTCTGTCCTATTTATTTTTGTGACTATTTTGAAAATCAACATTCGGAAGTACGAAACAGATGGTCGGTTGCTAGCTGTAATCATTGAAGATAAAAATAATGATTACGATGGCTGGGTGGCATTTGAGAGTCTGAAAAGTGTTGCTAACGAGATTGCATCGCATAAAACCAGTTCCAAATTATTACCGTTTACAGAGTTTACTGAAGTTTATAATTACGGTGACACTGAGGTAACACTGCAATACTGTGCTGATACTGGTGATATAGATATTGTCAGTGATTCGAGTAATGGGATAAGCACTTTCCTTGATAAGTTAGTTACCAGTTATGACTTTGAGCTAGCCACATAACAATGCAAATTAAAAGAAACCAAATGGGACAGACACAAGTTCTTTGCAGGCAGGCCAGGTGCAAACAAAAATACTGTGAACACTTAAAATTAAAGCGACGAGCCAACTTGGCTAAGTGTAGTGAACTGCTTGCTTAGCTTGTAATACGAATTAAAACACCCACTTTAACCATAACCAATTAAAAGTTACTAGGCTACTCATGCCTGAAATCCTGCCACAAGCATAAATTCGAGAAAATTTCCTACGTAAAAAAGTAAATATGGGGTTGTGGATTCGAGTGTTTCTGTTTTAACACTCACTGAAGTATGGTTATGGTATAAATATAAATGGGTGTCATGGTTAGTGTTACAATCTTTTGTGAACTCAAGCGGAGTTGTAATGAGTAGAACAGTAATGAGGTATCAAAGTGGTTTTAAAGGTATTAAGGCAACTTTTTCATAGCAGGATGTTTATATTAGGTGTAAGCACTCTGGGCATTCACTCAACAAGCTATGAGAGAACTGACTTTGGTTGGGGAGTAGAAGCTATTTTTGCTTTGTCTTCAATTTTGATCATAGCTTCGATATACAGAGCATGTCTAGAGAATTATAAATGATTGTTAATAAATTAACATGATGTATATGGGCATTCTATTTATGTAAGATAGTAATATAGATGACACCCAATCCTAAGCCCCAGCATTTGCTGGGGCTTTTCTGTTTCTGGTCGCGTTTCGCCGATTTTTTGGTCACGTCTATTTGACCTAGATGGTCGCATCTATCTTGTAATAAACTGAAACAGTTCATAAGTAGAATTTCTTTCAATATAAGAAGGAAAATTTAAGATGCGGAAAAGTAAGTTCACTGAAACACATATCGTGGGCATGATCAAAGAAGCTGAATCTGGAGTGCCTGTAACGGAAATATGTCGTAAACATGGCGTTGGTAAAAGTGCATTTTATAAGTGGCGTTCTAAATATTAAAGTTTATAGATGACATAAATATAGTGTCCATATACTTCATTTTAATATATTTTTTAAAAAACAACTTAAGTTATTATGTATGTGATTTAATTGTGTTGTTTTTGTGTTTTATATGTTTTAATGTGAGGGGTGATAAGAATGTTAATTTTGTTTAATTAGGAGGTAAAATGAAATTCAAAGGTTTTTTAATTTCTTTTATGGCATTATTTTCTATTAATTCGTTTGCGGCAGTTGACTGTCAACCCCGTAAAGTTATTAATGTTCAGGTTGAGAATACTAAGGTGTTGGTTAATCTAGAGGGAGCAAATTGGCACTTGGTAGGAAATCATGATCACCCCGCTACCGAGATGAAATTGTCGGTTTTGATGTATGCTCATGCACAAGATAAACCTGTTACTCTGCGCTTTCCTGATGGTTATAACTGCACTAACTACGATACAAGTACACCTTCTCTGATGGTTAGATTAAGTAATTAATCGTATAAGCCATGCGTTACCTGTTTAAAAATAGAGTGAAACGAATAGGTAACGTAAAACAACTTAATTTTACCAATGTCGGTCGACTACTGTGCCAACCAAAAATCAACGTGTCGAATGGAGTTAATAAATTTTAACGCATTCATGAAAAACCAGGTGCTGTCGTTATATTCAGTGTATTTCTAATCTCGGTGAGAGCCATCACCATCAGTAAATAGTGAGCACCTATTTAGATTAAGGCCTCTCAGGCGACACCAGCAGACTACCTATAAAGGCTGTGCAAAAAGCCACCATTATAAGTGTTGAAGTATCAACCTAAGAAAATATGGTATAAACTCATTCTATTTATTTGAAGAGTGTTATTAAAAAATCTTAATTAGGTTTTTAATGGTGTCTTATGATGCTTATTGGAGTGTTTCATCTTTTGTAAAATGAAAAAGTGCCCCAAGCTTGTACTTAGAAGCAAAGGACTATTTTGGAATTGTCAAAATTTGTCAGATCAACAATCGATGGTTTGCTGATTTAAAAATAGCAGGGCATGTGTCTAGATATTAATGGCTATTGCGAGAAATGAAATATTAATATGCAACTTTACCCGCGTGATTATCATTTGGATCAACATTGGACTACCGACATAACTGACCTATAAAAGTGAAAATTACACTAAAATTAAGCGCTTTGCTCAGCTTAATGTTGGGAAACTTTGGAAATAAAATAGGTTGAGTGTAGGTAAAGCCGGGTCAGCATTGCCGACCCACTTTTTCGTAGTTAGTCGCTCAAATCGGCGTCATCTGATTGCGGTTTAGCTTGCCTGTGGGCGGCTCTCGCCAAGATTTCAACATAGAATGAAGTTAGATTTTCTTGTTGGGTTTGATCAATGAGTTTATTGATTTGAGATACATGAACGGCTTCAGCCTCTGCCTCAGTATTACCAAATTTACAATCAAAGTCCCAAAAATCTGCACCTTCAGGCAAAGTTTTGCTGCGCTCCCGTTTAAGGTACTTTTTTATTTCATATTTAACTGCGTCTACACGCCTTGCTAGTTTGATTTTGGGGTGAGTTAATTCAAATGTTTTTTTCATAATTGCCTTTAAACAAGAAATACTCTGGTCTGCATTCAGCTTGACGAGTAAAGGGAGAACTTTTGACTGCTAATCTCTTCTTAAGGAGAGGCTAGCAAGGCCATTGTACTGTAAGTTTAGCAGACTGGCATTAACTATTAACCCATTTTCAAATTTGTTTTTGGGCTGGCCCGATAGTCGTTGCATAGGTTGGCTTACATTGGCATCTCTTCGGGAATAGAGGGGTAAAGGCACTCATATTAATTTAGATAAAGTTTAATAACTTGTTTGAACGTTAATAGGAGGTGAGTTTTGGGTTGCTTTTTATGGTGGCGGCACAGAGAAGAAAAGCTAGCTTTGTATGTGTTAAGAAAATAACTGTATACCTTGAAGCGTAAGGTGAGTACTTTGTGCTCGGAAGGAAAGCGATATATAAACCTTTAATGGCTTTCATTTTAGTTGAATAACTTTACTCTCAGGGAAAGCTGTAAATTTTTTCTAAATATTTTCTTTTGTTTTGTTCTTGGGTACTTGTTTATTGTTGGGTTTAATTGTACAATGCATTTTTTATTTTCTATTATTTATAGGGACTTAATGATGTTAAGAATAGTAGCATTGTGTTTGCTTTTAATTCCATTTTTTTCGAGCGCTTCGGTAGGCTATACTGGTCAAGTTAAAAAGTATTCAATAGAGGGTGGAATTGTAAAGTTTGCTGTTTGCAACTCTGATTCTTCTGTTTGTCGAGGCTTTTGGTTTAAACCTGAAGGTGATTATGCTGCTGCAATGTTGTCGATAGTTCTAACTGCTAAAGCAACAGGAGACCAGATTTATGTTCATGGTCATGCTGTTTCTGAAAACCCAGCAGGTTGGCAATATGGTTCCAATAGCAAAGTGTCGAGTATTATCGCGAACTCTCAATAATTCTCGAATAAAATATAATTATATAAAAAGCCGCTATTTTGCGGCTTTTTTATTTTTCAAATAAAGCAATACGGTTTGGTTGATGTATGCTGCCATTTTTTGTAAATGTCGAGTTATATAAAAATGCTATAACTGTTATTCATGTGTTGAAACAATCTAATTAGCTAAATGGAATGAACTGATGTTTTTTAGTAAACTGATTAAATTTATAGTCGGTTTGCTTTCAATGCATGTAACGACCAACCCTTTCTAATGCGTTTATTTAATTGTCTCATAGCCTATTACCCCGGCTAAAATAAACATTACACAGCCTGCTAACCTGTCTTGCCAATGACTTTGGTTATTGTTTTTATTAAGCCAACTCCCAAGTTTACCAGAGAGCAATGCAATCGAAATATCACAGCATAGCGTGATTAAGGTATATATTGCCCCGAGTACGAATAGCTGCGTTGATACTTGTGCTGCTTCGTTATTTACAAACTGAGGTAAGAAAGCTAAAAAGAACAGTGCTGTTTTTGGGTTTGTGAGCTCCACCACAAAGCTTTGTTTCATGATGGCAAAGTTATTTGCGTTGCTCAGTGAGGGAGTACCAGTCAATTGTTCAGCAGGTTTAAAATACTGCCAGCCCAAATATACCAAGTACACAGCCCCAACAATTTTTAACCCTGTGTAAGCAATAGGGGAGTATTTAAAAATGGCTGCTAACCCTAATACTGTCGCAATAACATATACAAAAGATCCTAAGGCCATCCCGCTTGCTGCTGATACACCTGCGCTTGGTCCTTGACTAACACTACGCGCTATTATGTACAAAATTGAGGGGCCTGGAGTAATACTCAGTAAAAAGCAAACGACAGAAAAGGCCGCGAGTATTTCTAGTGAGGGCATGGTGAGTCCTTATTTAAAGTCATTGGTTTCTAAGTAAAGGGTGTTAGTATTTTTAATATCAGTCAATTCGAATCTTTTAACTGGTCCGTTCATTGAGCTGTTTAGTTCAGCAATTTTCCCTGCACGATAGTCACAATTGGCCGTTGCTATTTGGTCAAAACTTGGTGATCTCCCAATCTTGTGTACGAGCAAACAGGTGTTGTTGCCCAGCCCTAGTGTATAAAATTGCCCATTGCGTTGAGACGAGTTTATGTCCTTATTTAATATCGTGTTTTGAACTTTAAATGTGATATCTGTGTGCTTAATTTTGCCAGAGCGTTCAAAGTGACCGATAAAGATATCTCCTGAAAACTTTGTAAGTTGACCAGCTCTTAGCTTGTTTAAAGAGAAGGTTTCTGGTCGGACGGTTATGAGCTCATGCGCTTTTAAAAAAGGAATTAGTTGCGCTTTGTATTGACTTGGCAGCTGCGTTTCAAAAATGAACTGTACGGCATGTTTTCCATGTGGCATCGGGAGGTGGGATGCGTATATACGGTCATTAATTGCAAATAGAACCATGCCGTGTAAGCCTATTGAGTGATCATGTGCACGAATAGAGCCACAGCAGATAAGTAGTAAAAAAATAAAAGTGTTTTTCATAGCAAACTATTAAATTAAAAAGTGTGGAGTTAGTCTAGAATATGTTATTTTAGATTCTAAATCGTTTCTAAAATGTGGCTTTAGATTCCAAAATGGAAATAGCAGATTTACGCAAATTTTTAGTTATCGCGCAGCAACAAAGTTTGCAAAAAGCGGCTCCGCTCCTTGATACATCACCCAGTGCATTATCAAAATCATTAAAACGATTAGAAAGCTCTCTACAAGTAAAATTGTTTGACCGAGTAGGAAAGTCATTGCGTTTAAATGAACATGGTGCGATGTTGCAACCTAGAGCTGTAGCTTTGACAAATTTAGCTGAAGATACCAAAGCACAGTTAAAACAGGGAAGTAAAGCGATTAACTGTGTTGTTGCTGCTCCTAGCATTTTACAATTCAAGTGGGCAAGTGTTTTAGCACGTCAATCCAACACGAATAAGCACATTACACTGACTTTTGACACACAATATGAATCAAATGCATTACATAAACTGCTCGCAGGTGAAGTGGACTTAGCAATAGTAACCGGTGAAGTTGTAAAAAATCTGCCAAATGACATTCAATTAACAGAGCTAGGTAAACTAACGATGCAGATTGCAATGGGGCAGAGTCACCCTTTGCGCAAACAAACAAGCACCGGCTTAAAACAACTCGTCAATTACTCTTTTGCAGCGCCTGATACATCACCGTTTTGCGGAGAGCAAAGAGGTGTTGGATGTGATGGTTGGCTGGCACCAAATATTGCTAGAAATATAAAGTGGGTGGTTAATGATTATGCCGTACTTGGCCAACTAGTTAAAAGTGGGTTGGCATTGGCATATTTACCTGATTACATCGTGAGAGAATGGCAGTTATTTGAATTACCAAAATGCTCTGAAAATTTAGAGTACACTGAGCATGTCTATATACTCAGCCATAAATCTGCACCCAGATGGTTAAGTCAATTGTTACAAGACTTACGTACTGACTGATAGATAAAAATAGTTAAAGGCTGGCGCTTTTTGCTCCTGCTCTCTATATTAGCCAATGCATCATCTGCGATACCTTTCCATTTCTGACAGCGTTTCAACAACTTTTTTGCCACCTAGGTTGATCATTGAGGCCTACTATTTGGACTTTTTAGCCTTAATTTAGAGGTCTTAGCGTGGGACAGGCACATTTTTGTCCTGCCCAGTTTTATAAAGTCAGTTGATATTGTAATTAGTTTGGGACAGTCACTTTTTTGTAATTAGTTTGGAACAGTCACTTTTTGGTTTTCCCGTAATTACTCTCGATATGGCAGAGCACTTTATTTTAACATGCCTCATGTTAAGGGTTGTGGAGATATGTATGCGCTGAGGACTTCACATTGGTGTATCCACAATAGATCGTGTTAAAAAACCTTCAGAGCAATACGGCTCCAAGCGGGTATTTGCTCAAGGTTAATGGAGCGACAATATGGGACAGGCGCATTTTTGTCTCTGTTCAGTTTAATAAGCTTCGTTGATGTTGCCATCAATTTTAAGCCACACCACTAAAAGAGTTTTGCGGTTTTTCTTATAGGAACTAAGACTATGTGCCTGTCCCAGAAAATTATCCCCCTGTCCCAGAAAATTATCCCCAGACTACTCCCATATATCACTTTTAAATTAGCCAGGAATAGATGCAAGTATGATGCTTGATTTATCCTCAATTGACTTTGTTAATAAAACGTTTAAATATCGCTTTGGTTAAAAAATAACCAGTCAATTCATTTGCTTTGAAACAAGGATAATTAAACAGGTGATTTATGAAAAAGTCTTTATTAGTACTTTCGTTGGCGTTTGGACTGTCGGCTTGTAACATCGATGACAGATTGCAATTTGCTTCAGAAACCAAAAAGAGTGAGCAGGTTTATCTGAGTGCCCAAAATACGGGCTTACTGATTATTGATGCTCAGGAAGAATATGTGATGGACAGCGATATATTCTGGGTTAAAGTTTTTTACCCTGAGTATCAAATACCAGCGCAAAATGTAGACCCGCAATTGCACGCTAGCATCGACCGAATTGCACAACTGGCACAAAAAGCCAATGATTTAAATATGCCAACAACCATTACTTACGAAGCCTCCAACACCGATCAAGGTTTAGATTATTCGGCTTATATAACGCGTATTGCTCAAGCACTTGATGAAAATACACAAAGCTTCTTCAAACAAACGTTTAACTCAACACTAGAATCTGACATTCATGCCGCCATGGAAGCTTGGTCTGATGCAGGTATTTCCCGAGTGGTGGTCGCAGGTGCAGAAACCGATGTGTGTGTTATGCAAACCGTTTTAGGGCTCAAGAAAATGGGCTTCGATGTCTATTTAGCAAGTGACGCAACGTTTTCAACCGAAATCTATGAGCGACCCACTTTTAAGCGTTTACAACAAGCGGGCGTAAAATTGGCAACGGCCAGTGAAATTATTGAATCAATGGAATCTAAGGACAAATTGGTCTATAGCCCACGCTACGCAGTGGGTGAACGTGATGAGCTTCACCAAAGCGATCGTCATAAAACCGCGATGATTAATTTTAATATGGATGACACTAGCCTCGCGATGGCTGAGCATGACAACAAATTAGCGACAGAGCCGAGACTTACATTTTTAGGCTTAGAGCAGGAGTTTTTATTTAGCTATATGCCGAACTTTCATGTTAATGAAAAAGGAAAGCCCTATACATCCAAATATCGTAAAAATGCCAATGTGGTCAGCTACAAAAAAATTGATCCAGTGGTTGCTGATATTAAAGCTGCAGGTAAGACTCAAGCTGTTATATCTGGCGTAGTTTCTCAATTTGGCTTGTATGACGCTGTTTATAAATTAATTGAAGCGGGTATCACTCCAATTATTCTGGAGGACGCATTGTTGGGCTCTGATGTGGACCCTGTCCATTATTTGGATTACATTTATCAGCTTGGAGCTGTGCCCAGTACGCAAAAGTCTCATGGCTATGAAATGTTTGTCGAAATACAACTTGGAGACTTTACTGAAGAAGAAATAGCGGCTTACTATCAAATGATATCGCTAAATGAGGTCGTTATTCCTGAAGTATATCCGCGTCTACGCTAAATTTTCTAAGCTTTATATAGGGCTGATAAGAGTAGCCCTTATTAGGTCGCAGAGTTCAACGGACGTCTGTTCTCAAATAAGCCAGTTGAGTTCTGCTCAAAGCTTAACTATTTGCGTGGCCCTTTCGAAACTCACTGGGGGTTTGTCCTGTTGTTTGTTTAAATGCTTTATAAAAGGATGAACGTGCGTTAAACCCCACCTCCAATGCAATATCGAGCACGGTACTATTATTGGCCAATATTTTAGGTTTGGCAGCCTCAATACGCCATTGATTAACAAAATCGAAAAAGCTCACGGATAACGTTTCATTCAGCGTTTGTGATATATAGTTTGGCGAAATATTAAGGTGCTTTGACAGTTTTTGTAAGGATAGGTTTGAGTCTAAATAGAGTTTGTCTTGCTCCATTGCTGAGTTTATTTTTATTGCAATCCGGGCTGATTGTGTTTGACCTAAAGCGGAGCGCTGATATTTTTTAGAGGGGGAGTGCGTATCATTGGAAGGGTTGTCGTGTTCTTTGCTCATATCTTGGATATCTCCATCGTCTAGATCAGTGAACGCAGGCTTTTGTTGCAGGCCAAAGTGGGTTATGCACCAGATTAATAGAACAGACAGGCTCATCTCCGTATTACTATTGAATAAGGCATGGTCAAATAAGCTTGAGGAAAATACTGTCACTAAAGAAGATAGCCACACGCTTACTGAAATAAAAAGTAGCCAATTCATCCAGTTGAGTTCTTTTTTATCATGATTGGAATAAATGTCTTTTAACTTTTTACGATATTGATTCAATCTACGTACAATCTTTAATAGTGTATAAGCACATTGGATCAGCCAAAGTGTCATCATGATCAAAATTCCCAGAAGTAATGTGCTAACAAAGGGATCATTTACCTCTTCATCAAGGATGAAAATGGCATTATGAATGTCTTTGGGTAAAAATATAATCATCACGGAGATCAGTAAGGCTGGCGCTAATAGCACATAGTGGCCAAGCTGCTTATGATGCAATTGCCAAGGTGAATCAGCTGTAAGTCCTTCAACATAAAACCATAGTGATGGGGAAAGTAAAAATAGCACTGGAAAAGCAAAGGCTGTGTACAAAGCATAGTAATCAGGTAAAACAGAAGATATCGTTGAATTTAACGCCAAAACAGCACTGGCGATTAAAAACAACGCCAATGGCAAATTCATCGCACACTTCACCACTCTTGATAAAAGAATAGGCACACTGATACAAACTTGCCCAACAATTATCATAGTGAGAATAATTTCGATAGGGTCGACCAAACTCTGTTCCTTTTATTACTTTTCTTTGAGTGACTCAAATATAAATAAGTGTCCGTACTTATAGTCTCGGACGACCTAACTATTTATAAGTTATATCGTTTAACTTCGTCAACAACCCCTTTCCCAAGGGCTTAATTTAAACAACGGAGTTAATATGAATACGATAAAGGACATCTCCATTCCTTTTGAGGACTACCAAATAAACGTAAAGCTAAAGCTTTCAGCACTTTGGGTCGCAGTGATGTTTTGCTATGTGTACGGTGATTACATTCAAGTGTTTGTGCCTGGTATCATGTCCGAGGCATTGCTCGTGAGTGCAGAAAAGGAAGGTATTCAATTTGAGTTTTTTGCCGTCGCGCTATTAATGTCGATACCAAGTGTCATGATTTTTCTAACCTTGACACTAAAACCTAATATCAATCGAAGATTGAATCTCATCATCCCTAGCTTATTTGTTGTGCTACTTGTATCCATCAATTTAGAAACCGTGTGGGGCTTTTATCTTTATCTGACCGGGCTGGAAGTTGTGTTGTCTTTGATGACAATTTGGCACGCATGGAAGTGGCCAAAAACCGAAAACATGAGCTAAGCATAGGCGTAAAAAGTAGCTTAGCCAAATCGTAATAGTAAATTATATCTATATCTTTCAGGCAATTAAAAAATATTTTAATGGACTTCTACTATGAAAAGATTACTTCCTTTTGTTTTATTCAGTAGCTTGAATTACGCATATGATTCAATCGATTTACAATACAAAGCCGATGACAAACTTATCATGGCAGATACAGACTCAGCTTT
This sequence comes from Pseudoalteromonas luteoviolacea, assembly GCF_018100925.1. Classification (GTDB taxonomy): domain Bacteria; phylum Pseudomonadota; class Gammaproteobacteria; order Enterobacterales; family Alteromonadaceae; genus Pseudoalteromonas; species Pseudoalteromonas obscura. The sequence continues at coordinate 582,771 of NZ_JAGJEH010000001.1, forward strand.
TGTAGCCGGTAATGGTGAATCTGCCTATTTACAAAAAATCGATCTTAAAACTCAACAAGTCTCTTTGTTAGCTGTACCAGATAAGCCAATTATGTATAGCGTTGGTAAACTTAAAAATCATCAAGGGAGCCAAGCATTTGTGTTAACTGAGCGGGGCGTGTTCCACGCTGATGCAAATAAAATAAATAATTTGATAGAAGCTGAGACTTTGTTTCAGCCTGACACTTTCTCGTATTTCAAACATCAAACGTTTACGTTAGACGCAAATGGTGATGATTTAACAGACTTTTATTTCCCCGGCATTGAAGAGCAGACCATTTATATCCAACTCGATACTGGCAAGTTTAGGCGCATTACACTTCCATTAAAGGCTAAAACAGTTACTCATGCGTCAGATCAAAACTTGACGATCAGTCATACACTGCCTCGACCTCCTACTTTGGCTGACATAAATGGAGATGGCATCGATGACTTAGTGTTTTATGAGCCAAAAAAGGTGCAGTATTTTTTGGCAACCCCTCAAGGGCCCAGCAAAAAACAGCAAACGCTCATTACTTTTGATGAAAGTAGTAAACAGAAAATCGAGAAGTTTAGCGATTTTAACAATGATGGTTATCCAGATATTCATACGATAGAGAGTCTCTCTGATAGTGGTGATGAAGAGAAGGATTTAGACAGCGAAAGCATTCATAGGGTTTTCTTTTCTGAGCAGACGAGTAACGGACTGGTTTTCAAAGACAGCCCAGATATTAAACTTACTTTGGAGGAAACTAGTGCCATTGCCAATATCAGTGACTTTGACGGTGATGGGCTGGATGATTTGGCGGTGATCTCTTTTGACATTGGCTTTATGGATATTATCTCAATTGCCAGTGCTGCGATGGAAAATAAAGACGTTACGCTTGATAGTACAATTAGTATTTTTAAAGGAACAAACGATAATCAGTTTGAGAAAAAAGCAGCTGCAAAGAAAAGTTTCGAAATAACGATGAATATGAACGAATCAAGCAGCGGGGCTGGCAAAGGTATTATCTTTGAAGACTTCAATGGTGATGGATTAACTGATTTATTGATAAGGGCAGATACCAATGAGCTTAAAGTTTATTTTGGTGATGAAAGAAGAGGGTTATCGCGTAGACCTAAACGAATTAAACGTTCGTTACCAAGTTCTTCGGATGATATTTACAGTTATGATATTAATCAGGATGGAAAAGAAGAAATAGTCTTGAAGGTAATTGACAAAAAAGGAGGTTTTAGGCTGGATACCGTTCTAATCACTAAGTAATTTTATTATGTTGAGCAGTCTGCCTTTGCTTTGATTAAGTAAGGTCAGGCTGTTTTATAAGGAATTGAAATTGTGAGTAAGCTTATCTCCGGGAGACTTTTATTTTTTGAGTTTCTCGTATTTGCGCTAGTGCAACAGATAACTCGGGGTTTTGAAGTTGAAACCTCATCATACGATTAATAAGTTGAATGAAGTTGAGTACCTAAAGCAAACCCTAACTTTTAAGTGCTTTTTTTCAAACTAAACGTTAAAAACAAGATAACAGATAGCGCATGGTGGGATTGCAAGAAAATGTAAGAAAGGACAGGCATGAATTTAAAGTACCTAGATGTGCTGAAACTCGGCTACCACCCAATAGTGCTGAGGCAGGATAAGTTTGGGTACTTAGGTAAATAACATGAACTAACATTGGACAGGCACAAACTTATTGCGCAAACAGGTTCCGTCTACTACTGTTTATTTATCCAGTTTAAAGCGGGGTGTAAAAAGAATGACCAGAGCAAGGAAGGCTTTAATAGATTTATCGTCGACGTCTTATTATCACTTAATAGCGAGATGTGTACGTCGCGCTTTTTTGTGTGGGGAGGATAAGTATACCGGAAAAAACTTTGACCATAGACGTAGGTGGTTGGTCGAGCGGATGAAATTGTTAAGTAGCGTATTCGCGATAGATATAGCGGCTTATGCCATCATGAGCAATCACTATCATATGGTTGTAAAAGTGAATAGAAAAGAAGCAATAAATTGGTCAGATGATGAAGTAATAACGAGATGGTACCGATTATACAAAGGCAGCCCAGTTATTGATAAATATTTACAAGAGCAAGTGCTCAGCGACGCAGAGCAATCGCTGGTATCTGAATTGATTACTAAGTGGCGTGCGAGGCTATATGACATTAGTTGGTATATGAAAAACCTCAATGAATATATTGCAAAGAAAGCAAACAAGGAGGATGACTGTACGGGCAAGTACTGGGAAGGGCGATATAAATCACAAGCGCTTTTGGATGAAGTTGCCCTACTAAGCTGTATGGCCTATGTAGATTTGAACCCAATACGAGCGCATACAGCAAAAAAGCTTGAAGAGAGTGATTTCACATCAATTCAAGAGCGATTAAAACAATTTGAGGTGAGTAGAACCGGCAGTTCACCACAAAAACATAGAGAAGCAGAACGAAACCCATCTCAACCTAAGTTGCTAAAGCCATTTGGTAGCTACAATAAAGGGAACACCTTGCCATTTTCTTTGTTGAGTTATTTCTCGCTGGTTGATTGGACTGGGCGACACATTTACTTAAAGCAGAGCGGGTATATAGAAAAGGAAGTTTCAAATATCTTGGTATTATTGAATATAAAAGAAGCAACATGGCTGGATATGGTAAAAAGCTATGGTCGGCATTATGCAAACTTTGTAGGTGCACGGTCAAAACTGAAGGCACATGCTGCTAAAAATGATGTAAGTTGGTATAAAGGTGTTGGATAGTATTGGTTTGAGTTTTCGTTCTCTGCGAACCTAAATTTTCACTTGTTTATCAATATGAAAATATTCCTAATTGTGAGTTTATTTCTAGTAAAGAACATAAATCTGTTACGCATGCTTATATGGTAGCTCTAACGGTAGCGTTGTTTGGTTGTAATGTTACTCGTTTTTTAAAATTTGCCTGTCCGATTTTTGTGCGATTTTTGTGTAATGATTCCCGCTCAACTGATTTACATAGCGTTGCTTTAACTATGCTTTTGGACCCAAGCTTAGGTGTAATATATCTATTATAGCGAGTGATACAGTCGCGTAAGTAAAGACTAAAAGCTTCGATGCTGTATTGACTAATTCTGGCTTGAAAAGGCGGGGTTATATCTATAGCCACTTTTGTATTTAAGTGATTTTAAAAGGTTGTGATGAGATATAATAAAATAATCATTAATAAATAAAACTAAATAATCAACATGATTAAATTTCATTTTATTGCCTTTATTGCGGAAATTAGTGGATGTAGGTGATGAAAATCTAATATTATCTATCTGTATGTGTATAAGGTACTTTCTTATTAGTTGATAAGTAGTGCTAATTATATACAGTACACCCAGAAGGGAAAAGTTATTGAATTAAACAATGACTTCCACAATTACTCTAACAATCTAAATAAGAAAGGAAATCGCAATGGGAAAAAAAACAACTCTACTACTTTCCATGCTCTCAGCGTTGAACATTCAAGTGGCGATGGCGCACAGCACCGGGTTTTATGCAGATAAAGATAACAACCAAGTACTGACATTTGAGCCTCAATCGATGAAAATCAAAGAAGTCATCAACTCAATAGGGGATAGCCCATACCCTATCGACAAAGCTGGCGATGGACAAGTGTACGTGACTACCAGAAACACGCAATCTTTGGATGTAATTTCTAGCCAAACGTTAGAAATAGGTGGTGTGATCCCTCTAAACCACTTTCCTCGCTCTGTAACTTATAACAAAAGTAAAAAGCTGGCGGCAGTGTCGGGTACCAAGAAAGCGGTAACAAGCATCATTGATACAAAGACCAACGAAGTGATTGCAACAGTTGGCAACGAAACTTCTCTAACAGTCAATGACTTTGGTGGGGGCCTTGCTACCGGGCATCCATTTTGGGTAAGTGAAAAGCAGTTTTTGATTTTGGACAGAGCACGCAGAACGTTAGAGCTCTATGAGGTAGGGGTTGAGCAAGGCAGTCATGTCATTTCGCATAAATACACTCTTGCGACACCTACATCTGTGCATCACATTATGTCGACACCTAACGCAACTGGTTGGAGTAAAAATGTTTTCTATGCAGTATTAGAAGGCTCGCCAAAAAATGGTGTCGCTCCAGGTATTATGGCGTTTGAGCTGTCTGATAATAAATTGTATCAAAAGCAGATCAAACATATGCCAGCAACTGCTACAAATGTTGGGACAATGGGAGCACATCATGCTTCTTTCCACCCTGACGGCGTTCATATTTACTTAGGATCAAACGAGGGCAAAACCTTTGTCATCAATAGTGTATCTATGGAAGTAGTTTCAACTATCGAAACGGGGAAAGGAAATGGTCATACAACAATGATCCCTGGTCGCATGTTAGCTGTGTCAACCAATCACACAGATACCTTTATGACGGTGATAGACTTAACTACACACAAAAAAGTGACTGACATTGAGGTGAGCCCACCAGCTTCTTCAAAAAGCCGAAAAACTCAGTCACATACATCTTCTTTTGATCCAAAAAATGATAGATATTTTTATACCGCTGCCAGTGATGATGGCCGTATTCTTGAAATTGATCTAGACACGTTCACTATTTCACGTGAGATTGAAATGTCTGGTAGTTATCCAATTCAAGGGACTTTTGTGTGGTAGCACTAAAAAGGCGTAATTAAACATAATCGTGGGCACCGTAAATATGAAACAGCGTGCCCTTTAAATTCACTATTTTAACTATTCTTCGCTATATCTTTTCACTAAATATGGACTATAGAAACTTTGTACCCTTCTAGGCTTTAAATAGCGTTATAAACAAGCAAATTCTAGGTTTTAAAGTTGCAAGGTCATAATTTTATTTGTTCAACCTTTTTTAAGTTTAGTTAGAGCTTTTCTTATTCGAGAGGTGATTATTAATAAGTTTCTTTTGGCACTTGCGGGTGTACACATAAGCTTGGTAGCGGGTGGTGGTATATATGAAATCTTGCTAATTTCAATAGTAATAGATTAACTGGCTTACGTTTTTACTTTAAATTATTAGCTGATTGTGGAAGATATAGAGTCATATATATTGTTCAATTTATTGTGCTATATACAAGCTTATTTATAGTGGAACTCTTCTTTGAAAAACCGGGCAGCCAGTTTTTGTAGGTGTTTTAGGTTTCCTCATTTTTATTATTAATTTAATGCTTATGGTTTTTAGGAGGGGAAGTAAGTGAAGCGCATATGGGGGGAGTACTTTTCGTTTTAGAGGCGTGTTATATTGTAATTGAGTATTAAACCTTTCCAGAGCTCTCGCAATTTTTGATAGTGCTGTGACGCTCATTTTCTACAAAACAACATTTGAAAAGAAAGGGGCTGTTCCTTTTTTAGTTTTTATAAAATAGCAATACCTTTATGGCTGGGTGTCATTCAAGGTTGCATGAATTTTGAGGTGCTTACTTGTTTGAAACATTCAATTTGTTGACAGAAATAGTGTGGTTCTATCGTTTGGATTACAACGAAGAACGCACACATGAAGGCTCTATTTATCAGTCGCTGGTTGTTTACCAGGCTAATAACTAGAGATTACAGATGTTTTACTTACAGGTAAGTGGAAACATCCGTAAGTGCTAAGAAGCTTTTCATCGATATTTTCTAATTAATTCAGACTTAATTATTTAGAAAAACTTCAGTGAAGAGGCCGCATCGTTAAAACCAATATTAACTAAGTTGTTTTCTTGACCTAGTACAATTCGGTAGTCACCACCAAAATCCCTATCGCGGTAAAGAATTACACCAGTCGAGTTAATGACCTTGATTGAAGAAACTGTGTCGTTAAAACCAATATCTCTAAAGTTACTAACATTGCCGATTACGATACGATATTCATTGCCATAATCTCTATCTTTGTAAAGAATAGCCATTCCAGCTTGGTTATTAATAGCATTATCAAATGCGTATAACTGCTCGCTGGATAAGTTTTCTCTGATAGATTGAGTTTCTTGAACACTTAATTCGCTAACAAATTCAAGTTGTGCTGCTTGTGAAGATAGTGATGCAAAAGCAAAAGCGGTTAAGAGTAGTTTTTTCATTTTCAAATTTCCTTTTAGTTTAAAAAATCGAGGCCACTTTAACATGCTGAAAACCTCATGTAAATATATTTTATATTGTATACAATATAAAATGGTTGGGGCGCGTGGCATCTACATTTTGTTTGTAATTAGACAAAAGTGTTACATGTGTCTTAGTTAAGGTTAAAGTTAACGCGGCTAGTTTATTTCTATGGCACGGAAAGTAATAGTCAGTTTGGTAGACACCTGTAGCTAGGCGTATGTAATCACGTTAACCTAAGCCCTAATATTTAATCAACAACCAGCAAATTCTGGGGCTGCAGAGCCATTTTAAAAAGGTTTTGCTAGGCTGAACCAATTAAACTGATTCAGCCCAACCTTACAAATCACTATCAATTGTTGTGTTACTAAGCCTTGTCCAATGCTTGAGCAACATCTTCAATAATATCATCGATATGCTCAATACCAACCGAGATACGAACTAGATCTTCGCTTACACCAGCCGAAGCAAGTTCCGCTTGGTTTAGCTGTCTATGTGTTGTGGATGCTGGATGACACGCCAATGACTTTGCATCACCAATATTAACTAAACGAAGGATCATATTGAGTGCATCAATGAACTTTGAGCATGCTTCCATACCACCTTTAATTCCAAAACTGAGTATACCTGACGCTTTGCCACTTGTTATCTTATGGCAATTCTCGTTATCCGGGCTGTCATTGAGCGCAGCGTAGTTTACCCATTCTACTTTTGGGTGGCACTTTAAAAACGCGGCGAGCTTTTCTGCATTTTCACAGTGGCGATCCATCCTTAAGCCCAATGTTTCAAGCCCTTGGAGAATTTGAAAGGCATTCATTGGCGACAATGCTGCTCCGGTGTTTCTTAGAGGCGCAACGCGACAGCGTCCAATATAAGCTGCCGCGCCAAAAGCTTCAGTGTAAACCACGCCGTGGTATGATGGGTCTGGTTCGTTCAAAACTGCAAAACGCTCCTTATTGGCAATCCAGTCAAACTTACCAGAGTCAACGATGATACCGCCAATTGACGTGCCGTGACCACCAATGTATTTCGTTAAAGAGTGTACGACAATATCCGCCCCAAGTTCAAACGGGCGGCATAGATAGGGCGTTGCGACAGTATTGTCAACTATCACAGGTACGCCGTGTTTATGTGCTATTTTTGCTAAACGGCAAATATCCACAATGTTGCCCGCAGGATTGCCGATAGACTCACAAAAAATAGCTTTAGTGTTTCTATCTATCGCAGCTTCAAACCCATCAAAATCATCATACGAAACCATTTTGACCTCTATACCTTGCCTAGGTAAGGTATGGGCAAATAAATTGTAGGTACCGCCGTACAATTGACTGGTGCTGACAATATTGTCACCAACTTTTGTAAGGCATTGAAGCGCATAGGTAATGGCTGCCATACCAGATGAGACAGCTAAAGCGCCTATACCACCTTCCATTGCAGCAACACGTTTTTCCAATACATCATTCGTTGGATTCATAATGCGGGTATAAATATTGCCTGGTACCGCAAGGTTAAAAAGGTCAGCGCCATGCTCGGTGTTATCAAAGGTGTATGAAGTCGTTTGGTAAATAGGAACGGCAGCAGACTTAGTTGTTTGCTCTGATGTATAACCTTCATGTAACGCAATAGACTCTAATTTCACAAGATTCTCCCTAAAAAGTGCATAAAAAGCCCTGCTATTGCGCCCTCAACGCTGAAATCCTCATCATGTAGGGCGCAACAAGTTTATTTATAGATTTAATTAGAGAGAATGTAGCATACTTTTTATTCAATTAAGTAATTAAGAGAGTAGATATACGTAAGATAAAAGTAGCAGAATACTTTAGTTAGGTTAAATAACTCAGATTTTGGTGGTGTAGAGGTTTTTTTGATAGGGGCGCTCGTATTTCAATAATATTAATTTGACAAAATTACAAGGATTTACAATGCAGCTAGACTTATATCCTATTAAAGATGTACCCTTTGCATCTATTTTAATCTGAAGGTAAAGGAATGAAACGTTTATTTGCATTATTGGGTGGGGCTGTTTTGTCATACTCGTCTATATCGAGCGCAGCACCAACGCCATTTGAATACAAACATCACCCCAAGGCTGTTTCTGAAAAGAGAATGCGAGCGGTCTATAGTCTTATTCAACACTCAAGTGACAACCAGCACAAAGTAAGGTGGGCTATTCTAAATGCAATGTCACAAACAAGAGGACCAGCTTGGCTTCTTGAAGGTGAAGGGGATGGGTACATCCTTGCTCGTTGGGACTACAAAGGGCACGCCATCATTCATCGTATCGAGTACAACGACAAAGCGGTGCAAATAAAATATGATGGTGGCGTACATGACTACAAATGTAAGTTACTCGTGGATGGATATTGCTATAATACCCACCGTAGATATTATAAGTATAACATCTCGCTTGTTGAGCAACTTCGTAAAGAATTAAGTGAACTTTAAAGGATTGTCATGTTAAAATATTTAATAATAATTTCTTCACTGCTCGTGACAAGTCCTGTTGTAATGGCTAAAGGCGATCTGAATTTACGCTCAGTTAGCGGCAACAACTATACCTTTTATAATGACCCATTTAAACTTGCTGATTATGTAAAAGAACCAAAAAAAGCAGCTGAAAGAGGGATCAATAAAGCACAATGGAAGATAAAAGAAAGCGGTGAGGGTTTTATCAAGGCTGAGCTAGATTATAAAGGCTACCTTCTTCGTTCAATGATATTTTATAATGACAAAGAGATTAGCTTTGAGCATGTAAGTGCCGAAAGAAATGATTGTGCTGGCAAAAGATCTTGTCAACTTAAACAACGACACGTCGACAGGTGGAGACTTAATTTACGTCGTCAAATAGCTTTAGAGCTCACCAAACTAGCTAAACAGAATGCAATTTCGTTGAGCAATTAGACCAAAAGCTTTGCGCTTAATAGCAATATGGAAGGCGTTAAACACGCCTTCCTCTCAATATTAAGCTTGTCTGCTGTGAATTAGACAATAAATACAAGGGTTAAACTGAGCAGGTACCGTGTGGTGTAGACTCTATCTTACTTTTTGCATCGCTCGCCTCCTGTACTAAACAGTCTTGGTGTGCATTTTGAATCGAATCTGTAAAAAATTGATAGGCTTTTTCATCGATTAGGTTAACCTCTCGGAGAATACTCATTGCTAAGGTTAACTCTTTTAAAAAAGCTTTTTTACGAGCCAATATCACGGTATTTTTACCATCTTCACCTTCTTTATCGAAACCTTGCCCCAACTCTGAATTTACAATGAGCCCAGTCGGGCTTATAAAGGTTGAAATAACAACCATGATTTCACCAAAGTGACTGGTTGCTTTTCCAAAGTCATTTAACTGGCTGATTTTAATATCAGACTGCACTCTCGAATGATTCAGTACTGGGGCAGAGGCTGACATCGAAAAGTTTTCTACTTTTTCGTGAGAGTTGTTTGGAAATGTTCTTTCATACATCTTGCCCTGATTTATCGTCACTTTGGCAGCAAATTCTTTAGAATAACTAGCATACTGCATGAGTAAATGATCGACATGATCACCAAATAGGTTTTTATGACCGATGTAGAAAGCGAGTGTTTCTTTTTTTTGTGCTAAGTTATATTGCTTGTGCGAGACTTCTAATTGGGCTTGCATCTTAAGGCCGCGCCAATATAGCCCAACTAAAGAGGTTAGGGCGATGAATAGCGTGAATACCCCAATTGGCAAAGAAAAGGTTTCGTGAACACCTGTCCAGTTTTCAAGCTTAGTTGGGTCATAGTGTAGCTGATCCCATGTAAAGATACATTGAATGACTAAGGTTAACAGCGGAACAACCAAGGTACTTACTAGTAGCCAATGAAATATCCGGCCCAACCTTACAATTAACATTCTGTCGTCATAGCTTTGTATTTCTGCACCTTTTATATTAGTGCTTTGAAACCATTTACTAAACAATTCCTTTCTCCCATTTTTGTGTGAAACCCACTCAATTGAATGATGTTACTGCATGTTAATTGTTTGGCCAAATTTATGTTTTAGGTTTGATAGTATGTAAATAAAGTCGCGAAAATAGGTAAGAACCGCGAAAAGAGGTGAGCTGTGAATATCGAATAATAAAATAGATAAAGAATTCTGTTAACGTACTGGTGCACATAGTAAATGGCGCTATAGCTTTTGTATATGGCAATAGGGCAAATCGACCCCGAATTGTTTTAGATGAAGAATATCTACATATTGTTACTTTCAATGATACGCGTAGCGTGTTTTTAAAGTGCAATAAAAAAGAGGATGCAAGCCGCTGAGAAGAAGCCAGAAACAATAAACCGAGATGCTTCTATTGAGGAGCCCAAAATAGCGGTGACAGGTAATGAGGCTGAGCAAGGAAGAAGATCAAAGGTTGCGCTTTAAGTCTCGTTTTTCAATGGAGTTTATAAAAAACGGAATTGACAGCAATATAATTAACGCGATCACCACGTTCAAGTTACATCCATCAAAGAGAGAAGATGTTGACAAATGTGAGAGTGCTTGACACGTCGAACAAGAGCAAATTTAATTATGTAATACTGGACTCTAATACCACCGTAGTTATAAAAGAGTTGCGTTTTCACTGACACCTACTGTTTAGATGTTAGAGAGTCATTTTGCTTTTAGTAGTTACGCAACAACTAAAAGTTGCTGCGCTTGTATATTAACTAGTTGGCTACCTTTGTATTAGATGAGGCTCTAGATTAGTTTGTATAACCTCTCTGACGGTTGCCCCGCCAATACTTGCACAGGTTTGTCCGTCACGCAGATATAGCTTGGCAGCTTCCCCCCTTACAACCGGGCGGACAAAACGCCATGGGAAAAATCCAAATCTTTGCGAACCAACATAATTAACCACAGCATTGGCGTTCACTGCGTTTGCTTTTCTTGCAAGGTGCGGCAAAATATCTGAGACACTACCATATGTTCCTTTTCCATATTTAATTTTATGAATTTTCTCAAATGATACATCTGAAGATGGCTCGCCTGTGATTAAACATATATCAAGAGAGTCATCAGCGATTACTGTAGTTGACGCAAGTATTGATAATCCGATTAAGCTTTTTTTTATCATGAATTGATACCTAATGACCTTTCCATTAAAGGGGAGACAGTAAAAGTGGGATTTTATATCGTTTGTGTGTTATTCGAAATAATTGAACAGCATAATTTATTGATTTAATTTCCAAATGGGTAATAAACAAACGCTTTGTTCGGAAAGTGCACTTGTATGTTTGTATTGACGGCAACTGAAAGCACAATTTTAGAACTAATTAACTTGAGGCTATGAAGACTACAAGAAGAATTAACATGATGCCTTCGTTAATTTGTAGTTAGAATTGAATGGGTGTTCTCAATAGAGGAGCTTCTTCTGAAGGTTAAAGTGTGGACTATTCATGATGGCAATCGTACGGAAATGACTAGTGAGCTGGGTTGATGCCAAGAACTATCGCTGTATCTTTCCACGCATGATGCGACCAAAAAGTTAAAACGGTAAGCGAATTTAACGCAGTGCTGTGAATTACTAGCATAAACTTAAAACGCTACTAACTATTCTCACTATTTTTAAACTTGGCTTTTCTTTATAAGCTCGTATTATATTTTTTATTTCTTCTCTTGCTGAGGCGTTATTAAATGAATTTATTTATTTTTAGTTGCCATTAATTTCTTTATGAAAATCAATTTTGATTTTTATCTCTTTGTGGATATAATCTCCCTTTTTTGAGGGGGTATGTATATGAGATTATTAATTGTGCTATTGGCACTATATAGTGGGTTGAGTTTTGCGACACCGAGTCACACTGGGAAAATAACATCTATATTATCTGGGCCAGTGTATGGTGACAAATTATTTATAAAGGTTGAAGGTTCACTAATCAAAAAATCTTCTTGCCATACAAATACAAATTTTGACTATGTGTTAGATACTTCTACTGCTTCTGGTGAGCGGTATATGAGCATGATCCTGACCGCATATGCGTCAGGAAGAAGCGTAACTATCACAGGTTACGATGGGTGTTCTATTTACACCGGCGTAACTAACTTTAGGTCAATCAGCTTAAAGTAATGATATAGGCAAGTAAATCGCCTTGATTTAGTGGCTATTTTTATTAGCCACTAAATGTTTTCAATCAACATAAGCAAGCGTTACAAAAAGAGCGTACTAAAAAAAGTATTTAATAAACACTTTATTAAAGTTAGACGAAGCTATGTTTTTTAACCTAGCTTTATCGATTACGTGTAATGTATCTTAAACCATCTGGATCGCCTTTTATCAACGTAATGCTATATGTGTATGTACAATTCATTCACGAGCCCTTGTACTTACAAAGTGAGGCACAGGGTCTAATCTGACCTCACTTTGCTTCTGCAATACTCACTAATTGCGTGTCTACTTATTAACGTACTGTATTTCGGAGACACCGTCTTGTATGGGGAGTCTAAGGCTCTCTAAAAATTCAATGAGTTCTTGTTGCTCGTTCGCTGATAGATTGTTGAAGTTGATGAATTCTTTTTTCGCCTCACTACCCTCGGCACCGTGCAACTGTATGGCTTCCAATAAAGTCCTCGCTCGACCATCGTGCATGTAAGGAGCTGTGTCACCAACTCCCCAAAGTGGACGTGTCACATAGACACCTGGTTGAGCAGCATACCCCTCAGTATCCGTTGGCTGTGGATAATTATCAGACAGTTTTTTACCCATAAAATGGAGTTTCAAGTCACTGTATAAAGGTACTGAAGTTGTAGCCCCGTTTTTGCTAATTAACCTAGGCCACACATAATCAGGGACTTGGTTGTGCGCATATCCAGTGAGATTCAAATCTATTTGATAGTTACCTTCGGCTAAATGTTTGACGTTAGTGGTGTGAAGGTGTGGCAATGCGGTTTGATACAGTTTTTCAGGGGTGATTAGCTCATTAGAACGAGTCAATGCTAATACTGACTGGTTTTGAAATGCATGTTTGACTTGTAGTTTAGCTTCTTTTGCGGCGCCTGAAAGTTGATCTGCTGGGTTGATCAGTTGTGCTACTTCCGGAGGGCATGCTTTATCGTCAGGCACATCAGGGGGGGTCATTATAGTCAGTGTCGGATTGTCCATTGTCAAAGTTGAAGTGTGGCAGTTTATACAGCCGACCTGCTCAAAGAGTGCTTTGCCTGGTAGTTTTTGTGCACCTTTGTCGTTGTTAGCTAGCTGAATAGGTGGCCTAAACATACTGACATATGCCGTAAGAGCGGTCACGTTACCTACTGTGATCTCATTAATAAGACCATCTAAATCACAATCCTTGTTGCCGACTTTCTCAACAGCCTGCACACTGAAGTGAAAATCTAATGCATCACGGGCAAAATGTCTGACTGTGGAGGAAATTCCACCCCATTGGAACGGGCGAACAACAAAGTCTTTCTGCACGCCCACAACTTCTAAAGTATTTTCATCGCAGTTATCAATTCCGCCCTTTGCACAGGTCACTGAGTAACGACCGAATTTAATGCCTTTTGATGTCAATTGAATACTCTGAGTGTTGTTTCGATACAATAGAGCAACCATTTTGGTGGCTTCTACTTGTGCTTGTAATTCGGTTGTCATTTCTGTCGCTAACCGCTGGGTATAACCCGAACCGAATACATGAGGAGGATTGCGTACAAACTTGGTCATTACAGCTTTGTTTTTTGGATCTGTCCCCAGTAGTTGATAGAGCTCCTCTGGAAACTGGTCATTAATAAAAGCATTACTGGCTACAGCAGCTGAGCCTCCTTGTGCCGCTGGCTTTCTAACCTGAGCGATTGTTTTAGCGCCATTTGGAGTGTATTGACCAATGGTGTTGTGGCATTCAAAACAGCTTTGTGAATCAAGACCATTCACTCTTAAAAATGGCCACGCTGCAGGGTCTTTATCGGTACCACCACGGTTATTCCATATATACCTTTGCTTAGATCTTGGTCCCTTTGCGCCTTCACCATGGCCATTGGCAGGGTCAAAAGGAACATTAAACTGGTTTTGTCCAGCCTCTAGTAATTCATTTAGGGAATATCCACCTGCCAGCAGCGTATCTTGATCAATACTCGGAACGCGCTGTGGGGTCTCACTTCCGCCTTTTGGGAAAGCGACGTAGAGATCCGGTGAAATTTTACGTATCCCAGAATTCGAAAATTGAAATATATTCGACTCTTTAGGCTTCTCTTGATTGGTAAATACGTTGCAGCCAACGACAGTGCTTACTAATGCAACAGAAATTGCACCCAGCTTTAGCGTGACCCTTGATGTGTTTAGACGGTGTTTCATCATAGTCTCTTGCTCTTTGTGTCTCAAATCAAACCATTCTTGCTAAGAACAGCCCCATTCAAGCGTATCGCACCGCCTGATTTAAGGTATTACATCCTGTTACATCAAATCAGTCAGCAGGTGTAATAAAGTGTAAGGTTAATTGGCTGGCATTTTGATAGATCGGATCTAAGGTTTCGGTGAGGTAAGTAGCAATCGAGGGGCGCGTATCTACTTTACTCGATACAATTTTGGCTAAATTGGTGTCACTCAACAAGTATGCTATTTGTTGTTTCGTGTGTTGTTTGAACAGTCATTTTTGATCTTGTCAACGTAGTTCGCTCCTCATTTACTCCTTATGTACCGTCAAAGTTTGTTCGTAAAGTTACGCTCGATGCCTATAGAGTTTGTATTGCTCCATAGATGCGACTGGGGATGGCATTAAGTGGGTTTGCGACAAGCTAAACCCATAAAGGAATTATCATGATAAAACTTGTCAATGCTTCGCCCTTGCTGAAGGCAAAAAAGCTCATTAAACCCAAAAAAGTGACCCGAGATGACCTCTGGACATTGAAGGCTCTGCACGAGCACCTCCAGTGGGCGGTTGATGTTGAACTGTATACAATCCCGTTTTATATGGCGGCAATGTATTCGATAAAGGATCAGTCAACCGAAGCTGGGCGACTTATTAAGTCTATCGTTAATCAAGAAATGCTGCATATGCAAAGTGCCGCCAACATCGCCAATGCCTATGGTACAGAACTTCAAATATGTGCCCCAATGTATGGAGGAGAGATCCCACATCTAGACTTTGATTTAGATACACCTAACCCCAAAGATATTTACTACCCTTATTCAACAGCCATTGGTGCTTTTGATATTCAAAGATTAAATACCATGTGTATCATTGAGTATCCGGATTGGTCAGTGCCTGATAGCAAACAGGTATCCGATGAGTATGGTTCAATTGGTGAGCTGTATAGTGCAATAGCAAACGGTTGCCATCAATTAAGAGAATGTATTCAAGGTAACCATAAACAAGTTAATCATTTTGAGCGCTTCTATCCAGATACGCAGTTGACTATTACTGAGTCTCATGAGCAGGGACTACCTCAAGTGAATAACCTAATCGATCTGATCGTCGATCAAGGGGAGGGTGTTGCCAAGGATGCACAATATGTCCCCCCTGAATATCAGAACCGTGTTGATGACGTTCAGCCAACGTGGGATCACTATGAGAAGTTCACTTATATGCTCAAGCAGCCGCTACCAGAAACATTTGCAATAGAACCCTATGGCGAGCGGCAGAAAAAGTTACAGGAAATCCAACTGTCTCACTTCAATGAGTTCCTGTTGATTATGAATGAAACATTCACCACAGGTAACACGCCCAAAGACTTTGCCACTGTGATGTACAAAAATGGCGCGGCGATATCTGCATGTTGGCAAAACGGTGTACTACCCGTTTTTTCGATGTCCAATGAATCATAAGGAACATGAGTATGTCTAAAACAATATTTAGAGTTCATCCAGCTATAGGCATTGCACGTGTTGGTAACAGTGAAGAATATTACCTTGCACCAGAGTCTATCGCAGCGTTGCCTCAACCAGGAAAGCCTGAAGATAAAACAACGGGCGGACTGCCGCTCGACCCAGACACTGGAGAAGTCATAAAAAGTAGCCAGCTGAGAGATCAACAAGGTGCATTTAAGCGACAAGCTGCGCGTTTCAGAGTCTTTGCATATAGCGACCTTGATAAGCCAAGCTACCCCGAACAGGGTGCTGAACAAGAAGTGACGATAGGGTCTCAGATCCAAGGGAAGACGGTTAAAAATATTAAATGGTGTGTGCACTTAGCCAATAAAAAATCGGCATGGTTTGTCAACGACGATGATCATGGTGTTGTTGCTTATGAAAACGGAAACTTTCCGGTATTAAGAAATTTACCTGAAGGCTTAGACCCATACAATGAGAGCCGTTTACGCCGCTTGGTAATTGATGCAGGGCCCAGAGTGGTCGATCAAAACAGTGACCTTGCACAGTTTGACAGCAAAAGCCACACACAGGCTGCATATTTAAAAGGCACAGAAACAGTCAGTGTTGCGGATTATCCATTTTCCTTTCCTTATATGCACTTTGACCATTTAGATATTCCAAAAAAGGGCGAAGACACCAAACGATGTACCGGAAAGCCACTTCAAAAAAGTAGAGAGGCAAGGGGGATAACCAGCTTAGGAAACATGCTAACAGACAGTTGCGGTAGGCTAATCGTGGCGGGTGGGTATGGTAAAGCTGTTGGCTGGCGGTTAGACAACAAAGATAACCCTGTCCCTATCGATGGGCCGGTTAATAATGATCAATGGTTTGATGACACATCAGACGGCCCAGTTACAGCTGTGATTGAGTTTGAAGATGGCTCTTGCGAAGAAGTATTTGGCGGCTGGGTCGTTGTGACAGATCCGAGTTATGCGCCTCAAACGTTAAACGTAGTATCACTTTTTGACGAAGCGTATGACACATTTGTGAGAAAGCTAAACTTGCAACCTGACGTGTTTTGCAATGGTCGCTTTAACCCAGAGTACAAACCTGCATTTGATGACCATATACGGCCTATTTTTAAAGCGACAGGGCAGCAACTTTGGAATGCCTATCTTCCGGAAATTGCGATACAAGCACATAAATCTGTGGATGAGATCACCGCTAGCGATGATCCCGACACGACAATTCTTGCTGGTTTAGCCTATATCCGCCAACCTAATCCCGGTACTGAGGCGACGTGGCGATCGCAGTCAATTGACGAAGGTGCACCACTCATGCCGTTATCGCTCGGGGATTCGAGCGAAGCGGGAGGAAAGCCGTTTTTGACGCCAACGGTCACGCAATACCAGTTCTTACATAGTTGGTCGAATCACAATTATGTAGACAGCAATGCACAAAAGTTAGGTGAAGGAGAGTATCTCGACCGAGCTACATTGCAAAACTGTCTGGGGGGTCGGTTTAGCCCTGGAATCGATATGACATGGATAATTAGAGAAACAGCCATGTATCAGGATTGGCAAACTGGCGCAGGTCCATTTCGGATAAAGCATAAACTACTTAACTATGCTGCGATAAATAATGCCAACACAGCGTTTTTAGGGTTAGGTTGGATACCAAGACACGAAGATGTGGAGCATTTAGGTTTGGAGCCAGGTGACGCGACTAAATTTATGGCGTTGCCTTGGCATGCCGATTACAACTCTTGTGCAATTCACCAAACGTCTCCCAACGACTTGAATTCAGAAACCCTTTATTGGTCTTGGCCAGCCCAGCGTCCTGTAACCGTATATGTTGCGCATGACTATGATATTAATGCCAAAGATCTACCTGCACAGCGTTACTCCGTTAGAGGAAAAGGAACTTACCCGCTGGAGAATACGCCAACTGATAAACATGATTTAGCCAATGCTGGTCGCTTTTGGGAATACCGAGAAATGTTGACTAAATGGGATGATATTGGCGTTGTTGTTCAAGGAACTGTCATTGACGATGGCAGGGAGTATTCAGAGCATGTTTATCTCGAAGTCGAAAGTATGCTGCATGGAGATGAGCCTGAGTTAGCAGCGCCTAAGCCATGGCCTTTGTTAGGTGGTAGCGGTACTGCGACTCGCAAGAAGTAAGGAGAGATCATGCGCGATTTTTGTTTCGAGGTTGCCATTATTGGTGGCGGTCCTGCTGGTACAGCAACAGGGATCGCGCTTAAGAACTTGGGCATTGATAGTGTTTTTATTGTTGAAGCAGGCACCTATTCAAAGCCTAAAATAGGAGAGAGTATTCCGCCAAATACCCAAACTCTGTTCCAGCGTTTGAATATATTTGATGCTTTCTCTTCGCAACATCATGAACCGTGTTTAGGTAGTTATTCGTGCTGGGGAAGCACCCAATTGGGATTTAATGACAACTTATTTAATCCTTACGGAGCAGGCTGGCATTTAGATCGACGCCGATTTGATTTGTTTATGGCTCGACAATTTAAAGCCTTGTCTGGCGCTCTAGTCGACAACACACGGTTTAGCAATTTATCTGTCATGAAAAATGACCTATACCCCATCAAGCTGTCATTTGAGAACCACCCTGATGTTTGTTGCCGTTTTGTTGTAGATGCAACGGGGCAGTCCGCAAAAGTTGCGAGAAAGTTTGGTGCAGCGGTGAGTATGCAAGATTTAATGGTGAGTTTTGCTGCGTATTTTGACTGTCAAGACACCCACTTGAATGAGAATAAGCTGACCCTGTTAGAGGCGGTTGAGCAAGGTTGGTGGTATTGTGCTTCAATACCCAACAATTTACAGGTTGTTAGCTTGACCACGGATATTGCGGTGGCAAAAAAGCTCAAGTTAAAACAGCCTGAAAACTGGTATTCATTACTCAAACATAGCAAACATATCAACAATCGAATTGAAGGTTCAGCGTTCCCTAATCGACTAAATAGTTGGAAAACACCCTCTAGTTTATTGAGCCCTCCTGCTGGAAACGGATGGCTTGCAGTGGGCGATGCTGCTGCTTGCTATGATCCAATTAGCTCTCAAGGTATATACAAAGCACTTGCAAATGGCCTACAGGCAGCTAAGGCTATTGCGCTTTGGTTAAATAGCGACGCCAATGGGCTGACGGAGTATCGCAATAAAGTCGTCAAAGACTTTGTCAATTACCTTGAGCAAAGGGACTATTTCTATGGGCAGGAACAACGTTGGCTGGAAGCCGAGTTTTGGGTAAAACGGCGCGCTTATCTTGCTGGGTTAAAATATGGATAGGTAACATGTGGGTAAACGCGAAGTTCTGAACTATCGTTCATGCACAATTTGCACAAAATCAGGTCTAGCTAGACTGTTTAATAACAGAATTGTGAGCTTGTGTGGAGAAATATAAGGAGCTTGTCTAAGCTCGTTATACGAGTCACCAAACGTTTGGGGTATCTTTGCTAAATATTGAGATCGACCCACATACGATATCTATTACGTGGACGTTGCTTTGCACCGCGCTTGTGCTGCTAATGCAGCCTGGGTTTACTTGCTTAGAAAGTGGATTGGTTCGAAGCAAAAACAACATTAACGTCGCTTTGAAAAACGTTGCAGATTTTTGCATTAGCGGCGTTTGCTTTTGGTTAGTCGGGTATGGGTTGATGTATGGCGCGAGTGCAAGTGGGTTCTTCGGTACCAATCAATTTGCCTTGGATAGCTATGACAACCCCTCAATCTTAGCGTATTTCTTATTCCAAATGATGTTTTGTGGCACTGCGGCGACTATTTTATCGGGTGCAGTGGCAGAGAGAATGCGATTTTCCGGTTACATTATCTGCTCTTTTTTAACCGCAACAGCATTATTTCCTATCGTTGGCCATTGGATTTGGCATGGTAAACATTTCGAACAGGCACCAATGGGATGGCTTATTGAGCTTGGCTTTATCGATTTCGCTGGCGCAACCGTTGTTCATTCTGTTGGTGGGTGGATAGCTTTAATTGCACTTGTTGTTGTGGGGCCTAGGTTAGGGCGGTTTACTAGAGAAGGTGAACCAAAAGAAATGTATTGCCAAAACTTACCTCTGTCAGCGCTGGGGACTTTTTTACTTTTTATTGGGTGGTTTGGGTTTAATGGAGGTAGCATACATACACCTAGCACTGAGTTGGCTCGGGTGTTTTCAAATACAGCTCTTTCAGCATGTGCAGGTGGTGTGAGTGCACTACTATTGTCTTGGAATTTACATTCTATGCAAGGAATACGTTATGTATTGAACGGACTACTTGCTGGGCTGGTGGCAATATCTGCCAGTGCAGATTTAGTAAATTTACCTTCGGCGATTGTTATTGGTGCAATCTCTGGCTGTATTAGCGTATTGCTTGGCGATCTATTAGAGAAGTTTAAAATAGACGATGTTGTAAGTGCAGTACCAGTTCATTTGGGAGGCGGTATTTGGGGTACTGTCGCAGTGGCATTGTTTGTGCCATTGGAAAAACTAAAGCTAGACACTCACTCAGAGCAGCTTATCGTGCAGTTGATAGGGGTCGCGGCGTGCGCTATCTGGGTTTGCTCCATAGGTTTAGTTTTTTTGTGGTTAGTAAATAAAGTACACCCTCTGCGGGTCTCCGCTCAGACGGAAACGATAGGCTTGAACTTTGGCGAACATGGCATGAAAGATGAGCTGATAGACTTAATGGAGCAATTCGACAACATCGCTAAAAATGAGAATACACCCCAGCATCTTAACGTTGAACATGGGTCAAACAACGCGTCGTTATGCATGACTTACAATTACCTATTAGATCATACGAGTAGGCATTTTAAGGCGCGAGAGGAAGAGTTACTACGCCTTGCAAGTTTGGATCCTTTAACTGGGATAGCTAATCGCCGCGTCTATGAAAATGTGCTTTCGGAGACTTTGGAAAAAAGTAAAAAGTCGAGTTTAGATTTTTGCCTTTTAGTGATCGATGTAGATAATTTTAAACAATATAACGACCACTATGGTCATCAACTTGGAGACTATTGCTTACAAAATGTTTGTCAGGCGTTGTCGAGCAAGTTAACGGTAAAAAATGGCTTACTTGCGCGAATAGGCGGGGAGGAGTTTGCCATTATTCTTCCAAACACAAGTCAAAAAGCGGCACAAAGTTTAGCTGAAAAAATACGTAAAGCGGTCAGTGCACTTAAAATACCACACTGTGCAGGACAAGGTGAATTTGTCACCGTTAGTATTGGAGGAGCCCGTTGGAGCCATACAAATGAAGTAAATCTTCAAACTTTATTTGATGACGCAGACATGGCCCTGTTTCAAGCCAAAAGTAATGGTCGAAACCAAGTGCGATTTAGTGGTCAAGCAGAGACAAGTTGATCCCATTTATTACGCATTGCTATTTATCTAAACAATTCAAATTTATATATTTCAATACATTCCGACGGAGTTTTGGAGAACGTCTAAAAAGTCCTCTTTGGATACGTGTATCTACACTCAGTTTCTGAAATGGGTATTCCAATATAAACAGAGCTTTAGGTGTTTTATCTTTAAATGAGCAACTTGGTATATGTTTGTTTGACAGTAAGATATACACGTAAACGAGACGTCAATAAAGGTTATTTTAGCGAATTGCTTAACATTAAGCTTGGCTCAAAGTTTACCCGCTTTGTAGGAGATTTAGCGCACTATTAAAAGAAACATAATTGTGACAAGCTTCTTTACATTTTGTAAATTTAGGTATAAAAAATAGATGCTAATCTATAAAAGGAGAATAATTAATGAAATTAGCATCTTTATTTCTGAGTGCGGCAATTACACTCGGCGCTGCAGCACCTGTGTCTGCGAAGTCAGTTACCGACTTCGCGTATTATCATGTAGGCTGCTATGCGACAAGTTCTGGCGATATGATGTGGTATGAAATTGCGGATACAAGCTCTCAGATAAGAAGCATTATCCAAAGGTGTACCGCAGAGGGAGGCCAATTTAGAATTCAAAAAATATACTACAGATAGTTTCTTAGCGTATATAGAGTGAATTAGTACAACTTAATAAGCTCCCGCTCGGGGCTTATTATTTTTCGTTAAGTTGAACCTCAATAGTATAGTGATACAAATGTGTTATTCAATTGAGCCTGCTTGAATGAAGGATCGAAAGTTGGGGGTAAGCGGGGGATGAAATTAACCCGTTTGTGGGAATTGTTTCACTGCAATTTGGGGGATATAGAAAACTGCTGTATTTCAAGGTGGTATAATCAGTTTTATTGCTTACTGAAGGTGAGCCAATAAGCTCACCCACAGATTCACACAAATGTTTAGTGAAGCCTTTCGATAGTAACTTTACCACCGCTTAAGCCATTGCCGCCATTGTAGGCTAATTGTGCGTAGAGTCGACCACCTTCAACTTTAAGCTTTACACGGCCAACTCCTGAGTTATGCACGATTTTGCCATAACGACTTACGCCATTCCAATTGAATATAGTGTACTCCTCCAAAACGGGCTCGTAGCCATCTCGGATCCCGGTAACGGTGACTCTGTAAGTACTATTGAGAGAGACTGCGACACTGCTAGGAAGCGCAACCCAGCTGCTGTTGGCAGGTAGGCTAATACCAGCGGTTTGTTTACTGGAGTAAACCGATTGAGCATCGATACTTGGAGTGCCTCCCACTGCCGCAACGTGCCCAGTTAAGTTTGTATTTTTCAGGATTACGCTGTGAGTCCACCAGTCTTGACCTGTCATACCTTTGACATTAATTACACCACCATTTTCGGCGTCTATAACAGCGTACGCTCGATCGCTGCTTTTACCACCTTGGGCAAACACGCCGTTAATATCCAATGTTCTGGAGTTTTTCACTTTAAATACTGTCTTTACACCTTCGGCATAAAAGTTACTTATTTGGTTATTCCATGTTCTATGATCTGCAGGTCCATAGATCTCGATACCAACTCGTGAGTTTTGTACCGTAGAGTTTGCAATGTCGCTGCCCATCGCTGCTAACTTTATGCCAGTATCTGACTTTTCTACATATACATTGTCAAAGATGTTGACGTTATTAAACCAGCCATTTGGTTCTGTATTCCAATAAGCTGGCGCTTCACCATTACCATGTAAATGAATACCAAGGTTTACATTGGCGATAAATAAATCTTCGAAGCGACTCCATATTACCCACTTGCCATTAATACCCGTATTGAACCCGGATATATCTAGTTTTGAGAAATTTGATCTATAACTTGCAAACGGAATGTCGATTGCAGTGCCTTTTTTATAACCTGCTGTTTGAGACAGAGATAAATTATGTAATTCCACACCGTGTGCTACTTTAAATAAAGCTATGTCAGCGGAAGTTTCTAATTTTGATAAGTTACGTTTCTCACCATATATTTTAATTCTAGAGTTATGATTTCCTTTGCGCTGGGTTACATCAAGTGTATTTGAAACTTTGAAAGTACCCGCAGGAATATATACGCTTTTGTTATTTTCTACAGCATAATTTATAGCAGCTTGAATTTGAACTGTATCGTCAATATTGTCATTTGCAATTGCACCGAAACGGCTATCTGTAATTGATATTACACTAGCATCAAAAGCAAATGCGGAAGAAGATAACAAGCTTAACAAGAATATTGAGTTGCGTTGGTTCATTGTAGTCCTTTTATTGAAGTTTTAATTTTCTCGTAGATAGTACACTATTTTTATAATTAATATAGAGGTGTTGTTAATATAGTTTAAATATTAATATTTTAATGCAAATGAGTTTTAAGTGATTTATATTTTCTTGTTTTAATTATAATCAGGTTAAGGTTGTGGTGCTTAACCCGCTGTAGGGGTTGTCTTTATTTTAAAATTAGGTTAGAGAGGGTGTGTGGTTATAAATAAAAAATTATGTTGATTAAAATCCCGGCTAATTAAATTTTATAGCCAATTTATCTATAAGTAAACAGTTGCCTTACTGGTAGATTAAATATTAATCTACCATAGAGCACACCTAAGAATAAGTGATATACCATATAAATAAAAATGGCCAACAATTGTTGGCCATCATAAAGTTATGTAGTTAGTTTCAACTATTAAAATGTATAGCGGATACCAACTTTAGCTTGCCAAGCTGACGAGCCTTTATCAATTTGAGAGTAGTTACGAACATCAGAGCCTTTGTAACGCTCATCTATCACAAGCTGACCATTTTCTAAACCACCAAAGTCATACAGTTTTTGGTCACTGTGGCTAAGCTTCTTCTCGATACCCCAGTCGCTATTAAGTAGGTTTGCAAAGTTTTCGATCATGAAATAGATCTCGCCTTTGTGCTCTTTATAGAAACCTGGAATTTCTTGTTTAAAGCTGACATCCATAGTTGTAACCCAAGGTTGAGTACCCGTATTTCTGTCAAGGATCTGACCGCGCTCAGAAATGCCTGCACGGTTAAGAAGTGCCTCTAGCTGCTCCCAGTTGAGGCCAGATTCATCCCAATTTACTTTTGGATCGTTGGCACCAGTTGGAATGTAAGCTAGGTATGCTGACGTGCGGTTAAAGTCGCGTGTATCACCAAAGTCGCTGTCATTGTATGAACCCATTGTGTAGCTGAATGGGCGGCCTGAACGACGTTCGAAGAAAACATTGAACTTAGATGCATAGCCATCAATAAATTCTGTTTGGTAACGAAGGTTCAGCTTGAAGCTGTGCTCAACTTCATAGTGACCACGACCGACTAGGTCAACATTACGACTGTGTGTAGTTGTATGCTTGTAGTTTCCATCTGCTTGCGATGCGCCGCCAGGCACGATGTCTTCAACGTCTTGGTTTGTGTAGCTTGCAGAGATATATAGGCCGTTTTCAAACTCTTTCGCAATTGCTGTTGAGATGATGATTGATTTGGCTTCAAGATCAGAGTTGGTCATCATGATATCGTAGTTATCACGCAGATCACCTGAGTAAATGCTGTCGTAGATTACACGACCTGTTGCAGAGCGAACAATGTTTCCACTTTCATCTAACTGGGGCTTGATAGATGTGTTGCGCCATACTGCTTCGTCTTGTTTATTTTGGTATGCAATTTCCGCAGACCATTTAAAGCCATCACCTAGTAGTTCTGAATCGAACTCATATTCAAAACCTACTTGCGCACGAATACTTGAAGGCAACTCAAAGTTTGGATCAGTATATGCCGTGCTGCCAGTACCTGGTTTTAAAGAATCTTGGATCCCTTGAGGTACTTTTGTAATATCCACCTGTTCAACGTCAGCAAAGTGTGCGTTGATTGCAGCTTGCGTCGCAGCTACTTGTGTGTAACCGTCTTTTTGGAAAGGGTTGTTAAACCAAACATTTGGAATACCACCTTGGAAACGGCCAATACCACCGTTGATAGTCAAGGCGTCAGTCGCATAGTATTTGAATCCGATACGAGGCAGGATGATATCTGCGCCATCTAGGTTTTCTTGGTTTGTGTAGCCATAAGTATTCTGGAATGCTGCGTTAAGTCTTGGCTCATCGCTTGAAGCCAAACGCTCATAACGAACACCCGCAGTGATTTCTAGGTCATCAGTTAGATAGAACTTGTCTTCAATATATAATGCGATCTGTTCACGAGTTGCGTCATAAGCAAGGTCATTTACGTTATTAGTGTATGCATTAGTATATGAGAACTGATAATCTTCAACTTCGGTTCTTCTGTCTTTAATAACGTGCAGCTTCTTATTTGCAAAGTCTTCAAGGCTACCAAATGTCCAAGTACCCATTGAGCCTTCACCGAAAACATTATATAGACGTTTACTTTCTAGTTGCGCACCAAAGTTGATTTCGTGGTCGCCCATGAAGTATGTAGCATCGAATGTCAGCGCGAAAGTCTCAGTTTCACTTTTGTTTGCGTGACGGTATCTGTCACGGCCAAACTCAAATGATTCACCTCTACCACCGTCGATAAATACTTCAATCGAGCCTAAATCAGAGTTTGTGATACTGTCATTGGTAACATTTTTGTACGCTAAACCGATTTCTGTTGAGAATTCATCAGACCAATCAGAATATAGCTTGGTTGCAAAGTTGTCGAACTTAGTTGTGTACTCATATCGGCTAGACGCCATGCTTAGTGAGTTACCACCAGTTGCAAAACCTCTGTCGTCTTTTTCATCTTGCCATTGGTAAGTGAAATCGGCGCGGTGTAAATCACTAATATTCCAGCTCAGTTTTACTAGTAAGCTTTCACTCTTATCTTCTGGATTGCCGCCTAGTTCATCTTGAATACCGTAAGTGTTGTTTAGCGTGTTAACAAATGTGTTGTAATCAGATTCAGTGATATCGAATTCATGTGCAGTACCTGAACCGTCAAAGCCGTAATCCATGTCCATCTCTTGCTTCCAAGAGTTGTAGTTCACAAAATAGAACAGTTCGTCTTTGACAATTGCGCCACCAGTACTGAAGCCCATGCGAGACTCAGTTTCGATAGGATCTGTACTAGAAATCTCAAACGTTTTATGGCCATTCTCATCAAGAATGCTCGAGCCTGCGCGGTGAATCGTTTCACCATTCGCATCTTTTACATCTTCTTTGTATTTAGCTTCAGAAATATTGTCTAGTTTACCTGTCAGGCTAGGCGTACTGGTTTCATAAAAACCAGTAAACGTGTAATCATTTGAGCCAGACTTAGTAACCGCGTTAATGGTACCGCCACCAAAGTTACCTTTTTTCGCAGAAAACGGAGATGTATCTACTGAGATTTGCTCAACAGCATCTAGAGCAACAGGAGGTTGTGAAGTAGGGTAGCCACCGAAGTTCAAGCCAAAATCATCATTTTGACCAATACCGTCTACAGTTAAACTGTTTGTTCTTGGGTTATTACCAGCAATGGTCAGTTCGCCGTTACCGTTAATGCTTGCCATTGGATTTAGGCGCGCAACATCTTTAATATCGTTGTTAAAGCTAGGGACATTATTGATTGCATCTTCACCAAATACGCTACTTGATCCGCCAGCCTGTTGTACCAACTTATAACCACTTACTTCAATTTTTTCAATGGTTTGTAGAGGCTTTAATTGATTGCTGATTCTGTGCGTGTCGCCCAATTGAAGGAAGATATTGTCAAGCTCTGCATCTAGGTATTTGTCAGAGTCCAGCACTACGCGGTAAGGACCGCCTACGCGTAAGCCTTTGGCAATAAAAGCACCCGCTTCATTGGTAGTAAATGTGCTGATAGTGCCAGTTGGTTCGTGAATAACTGTAACTTTAACATTAGCTGCCGCATCTCCGTTAGGTGTGGTGATTTTACCACGCATTGCAGACGATGTATCAGAAGCGAATGCGCTTGCTGATACGCCAATAGCTAATGCTAAGGCGCCGGCCACTTTAGTTAAGCGAACGTTTTTCATTGTGTTGTTTCCCGTGTGTTTTGTATTTAAAAATTAATAAGGTCAAATACTTGAATCTCAGCTCAATGCATATTTGACTTAAACAAACTGCCCCTTCGAACGACTTTATTTCTCACACCAAAACATGGTTAGATTCTAAGCTAGGACTAACCTTGAGAGTTGATGCAGTAAAGTACAATCGATAGGAATTACTAACTAGAAGTTGATGCTATTGCCAAAGGGCATTGTGATTACGATGGTTTAATATCGGCGAGTTTACCAAGCGGATTGTTGAATCACTCAAAAGTTCGTCGACCAAAGTCATTTTTTGAGCTTGTAACAGCATTGTGTGTTGAATTACCACGTTTTAGTTTATCCAAATCATCGTTAAAAAAGGTTTTTGACGTTGTTAAGCACGAAATAGAGTTTCCATAGGACATTCATCCTGTGTACTTAAAACAATGTGTTTTATTCTTCTCTTTTACTTAAGCTATAGTCCTATGCGCTAGCAGCGCAATTGAGAAGAACCCTTTGGATTTTTGCAATTGTTGAGGCGCATTATAGCGCAATGTTTATTAACTTATCAAAGATATTACTACTCAATGGAATAAATATTGCACAAAAGGAGAGGTGGTTTTACCCCAAAGGATAAAGTTGCTGTATAGGTAATCAGTAGTTGGTTTGAAATATGCGCAATGTAGAGTTTTTTACTGATTGAGTAACCTAAGTGTATATTAATAAAGCTATTAATTGTTTTTAGGTATTAGCTGGTTTTATCAAAAGAATTTGAGTGGTGCATGGTGGAGTTATGGTATCTCAATACCTCGAATTGGTGATGTTTTTATATTTATAAATTGTTAATAGCTGATAATATATATTTAAAAACAATAACGCGGCAGGTTGCTTTATTGTTGCTATATTTAATTTAATTATTGAGGGTTTGATTTCACTTCTTCAGAAGTGAGTCGACGCAATCACAGCCGACTCAATGAGAAAAGTAAAGTAAAGTGAGGTGAGACTCACTTTACGTGTGTTTATTTATATGAGTAGTTTAACGTTACACCATTGTAATTGTTGTAACCATATAGGCTGATGTGCCATGTACCCGCATTTGGATTAGTAAATGAGCACTGCTCTTCATTACCATTTTTCCATGGACGGCAAGTATAGTTGTTAGCGTCTGGTTGAGCGTTGTATCTCACGTAAAGGTCAGCATCACCTGTGCCTCCTGTGATCGCCAAGTTCATTTCTTTCACTCCCTGTGGAATATTCCATGTGTAGTGGGTCCAACCATTTTGATTACCTTGCAAGTTTGGTAAAGACCCGTTTACTGGTTTAACATCACCTGGGTTGCCCGGATCGCCGCCACCTTGACAGCCATTTGCAGAAAGGTAATCTGATGCACTTTTCGCTTGGGCGATACCATGTCCATAGTAATTGTCACGGCCAGCTGCGCCCTTGTCTTTTGCTGTAGCGTTAATGGCTGCACGGATCTCTTGGTTTGTACATTGCGTGTGATGGCTCCAAACTAGTGCTGCTACACCTGCAACATGAGGCGATGCCATAGATGTACCACTTAGACTTCTATAAGTATTAGTTGGATAAGTTGAGTTTACATTCGAACCTGGCCCTGCAACCTCGACTTGGTCATTGTATTGAGAGAAAGAAGAGCGAGACTCGCTTGATGTTACAGACGCAACAGAAATGACCGAATTGTAAGATGCTGGGTAAGACTTAGAGCTATTTCCGTCGTTGCCTGCAGCTGCCACAAGCATCATGCCGCCATTTACGAAGTTTTGCATCGCCGTATTTTCACTGCTCGAATAGTTACCCCCGCCTAAGCTCATATTAACAACATGAGATCCTGCGTCTTTACATTGCTGGATAGCATTAATGAGGTTCGACGCGTGTGTCCACTGACCATTATCGTTAAATATTTTAACGATATGAAGGTCTACGCCAGGGTAAACACCTACCACACCTTGACTGTTGTTTTCGGCCGCAATGGTACCGGCAACGTGCGTTCCGTGACCATTTCCGTCATTATTCCATCTACCGACGGCATTATTGTTCGCAATGCCTGTGACGTTACCGTAAGGTAAATCTGGGTGCCCTAGATTGTAACCTGTGTCAATTACACAGACTTTTCTTGCAGAGGTGTTATTTTGAGACAGTAAGTGTCCTTGCACCATATTGATACCGTATGGCGTACTTTGTGCGTAAGGGCTAATTACGCCGTCAGATTTAGTGGCATCGAATAAGAAACGCTTTGGGTCAATTTCTATCGACTCAATAGATGACAAGCCGCGCAATGTTTCCAGACTATATTCGTCTAGTTCGGCAACCATGGCTTGTTGACCATTAAGCGAGAATAATGGTTCAGCACCAGCTGTAAACAGGAAATTCATAGCAATAAAGTCATTAAAGACTCGTTTTTCGGCTGTTTTTTCACTCTTAAATTTAATGATGTAGCGGTTGTTGGTTGCTGATTTTTCCTCTAACTTAAAAGCGCTTAGCTGCTTTAGTTGTTGCTCTTGCAGCACAGGGGCGTCCGCCAAAGTTGGAAAACTCATAGCTGATACCATGATGGTTGCTACTGTAGAAAGTTTAAATCGCTTGATACTCATGTTTGTTCCTTGTTGTCTTTAGTTACGGTTGTTTTGAACTGATAACTCACTTAAACATCAGCACTAAAAAACAGAGCATAAAAGTGGTTTAACTGCTCTTTCAATTTCATAAAATTGACTTAAGTTAAACATATCAGTTACATCTTGTGTGTTTTTTAAACAACCTTACACTTGGAACGGTCTAACCGCAACTCTGAAACTGACTTCAATACGCCAAGTTGTACCTTGTATGGCTAAAATTTAAGCTAAAAGCTATTGTTAAGTATGCACTTTTTATCAACATGAAAAATTCTAATAATGAGCCAAAACTACATTGTAGTTGTTAAATTTGGGTTAATCCACTTGGGGTGGAATGTTCTTTTGGTAAAAATTCGAGGAGTTATCTCTGCACATTTGCTTCATGTATGGTTTGTTAGAACAAACAGCTTGGAAATGAAGTCACCTAAGGGGGCCAAATACTCTGAGCGATAGGGGCAGTCAGTATTTGTTTATTAG
This sequence comes from Pseudoalteromonas luteoviolacea, assembly GCF_018100925.1. Classification (GTDB taxonomy): domain Bacteria; phylum Pseudomonadota; class Gammaproteobacteria; order Enterobacterales; family Alteromonadaceae; genus Pseudoalteromonas; species Pseudoalteromonas obscura. Next base: position 613,084 of record NZ_JAGJEH010000001.1, read on the forward strand.
GTACACAGGACTATTTTGCTGAAAGAGAGAGCCAAGCATCAACATTCGATGCCCTAAATTCGCATGAAAACGCGATTGCTGCGACAAGAAACGACTATTTAATTCGCAGTTCACCAATAGGGATAAGCCTTGAGTGCGAGTTGAAGTTGTCATATATACAGCTCAATACGTGAGAAATTAGGCTGATAATAAACATGTGCTGTTTTCAATTAGCCATGTTTCACCTGCTCGGTATGAACTAGGCTACTACGATAAGTTAATGGAGTTGAGTATAGCGGTATAGCAGTAATTAAACTGTTTTCTATGAACTTGGTCGATTCTGAACAATGTTAGCTACTTACAAAGTACTGGTCATTCGAATATCGCTAGTGTGGTTCGGGATTAATACTCAGAAAGTAAGTGACTGGTTTTAAGTTTTTGATAGGTAATGTACTTTTTATGGGTTCTCAATATTTGTAAGAATAGTATTTTTAACTCTGGGCATTATGTATTAAACCTACTTTGTCGTTTTTCCAAAAGACATAACTAAAAAACCAAAAGCTTATTGGGGGCTAATCAATTTGCAGCGCCCGTTAAATTTAGACAAGGCGCTGCTGTTTTTAAAAAGCCCTAAATTTTAGTGGCCTGTTTCGTACGACGCTCTGGCAGTATTTGTTCTTTCCCAAGTGCCATCTTTATAAAGAATAAGTGCTGATGCCGTATTGCCGCCTGAATAAGCTCTAACAGTAACATTACAGCTTGTACCACCGCTACATCTTGCAATACCGTCCCAACGAACCTCTTCAATATCCTTCGTCACATCTTTGAGATAAAAGCGGCCTGACGTTGAGTTACCGAACGAAAAATCGAGCGCCATACAATTTTGAGTGCCATTACCCCATGAATGGCCGCCACCTTTAGCATAGACGTCACATACAACTTGAGCTGAGAAAGCAGATCCCGCGAAGAAAGTACCAGCAATTAGCGTAAGAGCTTTTAAAGTAGTTTTCATTTTAAATTCCTGTTTATTGATATTTTTTAATGTTGCGCATCAGCGCAATAACAAGGTAGTAAACAACTCTAACTGGAGTCAATAGGGTGAATTTCTCTTTGATTTGTCTGTTCTTGCTTATTAAGTAACTAGATTTTTCTTATAAGTCGGATAATTTATCTAAAGCTATTGAGGGTGAATTATTTTGATTTTTTCGAATTTGATGATTTACCTTCTTATTTTTTAACGTTTGCAGTGCTTTGATAAGGTAGGTCAGGGCGAAAGAGATAAAATTCAATTTATTTTATTCTTGGTTGGTGCTTTTACTGTGAATTTAATATTGCATTCTTTTAACGGGTTGATTTTATGAACTATAAATTGCAGATTTTTATTTTTCTTCTGTGTAAATGGTAAGTAAATTTGAAACTTTCAAACGTCGAAAAATTCAACGTTGTTTTTTTGTTGCTTTTTTGTTTCCAAGTGTTTTAGCGATTCAAATTAGAGTGTTTTTCAATTTTTAGTCGATATACACGTAAGGCATGAATGCGCATCGACTAGGAAAACAATACACGTTATAGATCCTAGATTAATGAAACATGAACAGTGCAATAGAGGAGGGGCAACTTGGGTTGAAAAGAATACCCTTGCAAATTATTCTGAATCGGAACCCACACATACAGGAAGTATCTTCGTATATTTTTTATAGGGCTCAAACCGGGTGGGTTGAACTTATATTTTCAAACATCGAACCAAAGTAAGTTGAGTCGTATTACTAGGATAAGAAAGACACTTAGGTAACAATGCGAGTATTAGGTAAGTTATACAGAAGTTACAATACACGCACTGAAAAGCATCGCATTCACGTCTTGCCGGCTAAGCGGATCTTTCGACAGGCTATTACTCCCGATGAATTAAGAGTTAGGTCGCTGATGCATGATTTTGGTTAGCAAAAAAATCACATAATGATCTAATTGGTCATTGTCGTTTTCTGGCGGCTTAATTTCTATTTAATGGCGCAAGAGCGGACTAAAACGAGTATCTTGCTGATTTCCAAAAAACGAAAAAGGTGTGTTCACTATTTAGTGCTTTTCAAAGCCTTATTAGGAAACGTATTACTCACTAAGTGTCGGGTATAATTACTACTAGCCTAAGGGTTTTGTATAACTCAGTTATTTTTAGTTACAAGATGGGACTGACAATGGCTTGTCAGTTTCTGCTAAATTAATCACTCCATCGCTAAAGAATAATAAGGACAATACGATGAAAAAGACAATATTAGCCCTGGGGCTTGCAACAGCGCTAACGGGTTGCTCGGTGTCTATTAAGGAATCAAACTTTATTAGCCAAGACGAGGTGGTCACTTATTATAGTCGTGATTTTGTTGAAAAGCTGAACGCTAAGACGCCTGAACATGAAATTAGACCAATCTCAATTCAAGTCAATGGAGAGGCTGTCGTATTACACGGTCTACACTTTGACCATGCAAATACAAAAGACACCATTTTATATATTCCCGGCAATGGTATGAGCGTTGAAAAATCAGTGAGTACTGAACTTAGTGATATTGTGAAGTACGATTATGATATTGTTGTATTTGACCGTAGAGGCTTAGGTGCGAGCAATGGAAGTGCAACGATTTCAACCTTAATCAGCGATGCACAATTAAGTTACGAATTTAGTAAAAATGAATTGGGTGCTGAAAAATTAATAGTTCATGGCTTTTCTCTTGGTAGTTTTATTGCGGCACAAGTTGCCAAAAGTAACTCAATTGATGGCCTAGTAATGCAGGGTTCTGCGACAAACGTTGCTGATTGGATCGACGAAGCCATTCCTTGGTACAAAAAAATGTGGGTTGATGTGCAGGTCGATGATGTGTTTTTTTCGGTCAATAATGCGCAAGTCCTTAGCGATTATTATCAGGGTCCACTGCTAGTGATAGGCGGATCAAAAGACAAGCAAACACCAGTATCTTTGTCACATAGACTATACGACGCAAGCCAAAGTATTGATAAACAGATAGTGATATCTGAAGAGGCTGGTCACTACAAAATGTTTGATAATAAGCAAGTACGCTTAGCTTACGAGGAGTTTCTCAATAAGATTTAGCGGCCACTTGAGAGACACGGAACTGCGGACTATGTGTTTTGTCCCTTGCAATAAAAGCCGCTAAAAAATGACTTAGATGGTCAAGTTCGGCGGTTTTAGTACCGCCAAACCTTCATATTTAAAACAAACTAATTACTCAATAAAAGAAATTAGCTTTTCAGCAATTTGGGTGTTGTTTTGCGAACCAATAAAATGTTCACGGCCTTTTCCGTGGGCAAATACTTGCACATCAATTGCTGTGTGGCCTCCAGTAGTCCAACCTGTATAGCTTGCTTGGTTGATGTATCCATTGATGACGTCAAAAATTGCTCTATCGCCGTTAGGCTTTGCCTCAGTGAGCTTTTTAGCTATGTCTTCAGAATATTCTAATCCGGTCAGCTCTACCCAGTCACGTTCAATATTTTTGCTATCTTTAAGCTTTTTCGTGATTGTTTTGACAGAGTTTTTTACATTTGCTACGACGTCTCGTTCCCATTTGTAATCGCCGTCAGCTCCAAGAGTTAAACCGCCTGTTGAGTGGTCAGCTGTGATTACAAGTAGCGTGTCGGGGTTGTTGTCAACATAAGCCTTAGCCAGTTCAATAGATTGTGCGAAATCTTCCATTTCTTTCATGGCACAGGCAATGTCATTAGCATGACCACACCAGTCGATTTGACTTCCTTCGATCATGACAAAAAAGCCTTTATCGTTTTTGTCTTTGTTCAGCAAAGACAGTGCTTTTTTTGTCATATGTGTCAGGCGCAAAGGACTTTCATCTATAGCGTAAGGCATGCCCTTTTCTGCAAAAAGCCCAATTGCTGGAATTGATTCAATGGTATTTAGCTTGTTCAAATTATCAATATATTGATAGCCAGCCTGTTTAAATTCAGAGACAATATTACGGTCTTCGCGAATAAAATACTTAGTACCACCCCCTAGCATAAGGTCAACAGGCAGCTTACCTGCAACTTTTACATCAACATAGTCGTCAGCAATTTCATCGTAGTTACGACGAGATTCATTATGTGCTGCAAAGCTGGCTGGTGTAGCATGGTTTATTTGAGAGGTAGCGACTAGCGCTGTGGTTTTTCCGTTTTCTTTTGCCATTTGCAGCATGGTTTTTAACGGCTTCTTTTTTGTGTCGACCGCGATTGCACCATTATAGCTTTTAATAGCTGTGCTTAGCGCAGTTGCTCCTGCTGCACTGTCCGTAACAACCGTGTTGTCGTCTGGGTAAGTATGCGCCATGCCAACTAAAATAGAGTCAAACACAGTTGGTTCTACAGTTTTTGTTGTTTTATCGTCTTTGTAGTATCTATACGCAGTTGTGTATGCCGGACCCATACCGTCACCAATCATATAAATGATATTTTTTGGTGCAGCGTAAATTTGACTACTTGCCAAGAGAGAGATAGCCGCTGCAACTGCCGAAATTTTGCGTGACATAGTTTTTCCTTTGATTTCCCGTGTTTGGTTTAAACGAGTTTTGTAATAATTGATATAATTATTACCTTAAACGCTTAAGTTTTATCGCGTATGATCTTAACTAAATGTGATTGTGAAGAATATCAATAAATGTCGATTAATAAAAAAAATGAGATGAAAGACTATTTTTGCAATGGTTTTGCGTGGCAGCAAGTTGGTCATGGTCCTAATGCAGTGGTGTGTTTGCATGGTTGGCTGGACAACAGTAACAGTTTTAAGCCCATGGCAGAGCTATTATCCGAGCAGCACTTAGCAATGCATACTTGGTATCTGGTGGACTTACCAGGCCATGGTCGTTCAAAGTGGAAATCGGCGGATGCACAATATTATTTTATTGACTATATATACGACGTGATCCGATTTATGGACGCAATAAACTTGCCGCAGGCGCATTTTGTGGGTCATTCAATGGGGGCGTTTATTTCCAACTTGCTGGCTAGCACTTTCCCAAATATGGTGCAGTCATTGAGCTTAGTGGATGGTATAGGGCTCGTGTATCAAAGTCCTGAGCATGTGAAATCAAACTTGATTAAAGCCTTTGAAGAGAGAAAAAAGCTTGCTGCTCAGCCAAAACGTTGGTTTGACGATAGACAATCAATGGTCAGAACACGGGCTACAGTCGGCAAGTTTAGTGATGATATCGCAGAGATATTAATGGCCCGTACAATAATCAGCGAGCAGGGGAGGTACACGCTAAGCTCTGATCCTAAATTAAAATTGCCCTCTACGATTAGGCTAGGCCAAGAACAAGCGATGAGTTTATTAGATAAAATCACAGTAGACACTATGCTTATCTTACCAAATGAAGGATATGCTCAAATGCGTGATAACATGAAACAATTTCTTCCATGTTTTGATACGCTTAGCGTTTCAAAAGTTCAAGGAGGGCATCACTGCCATATGCAATACCCAAAAGAAATATTGAAAGAGATCGTCTCTCATATTGAAAAAGCAAGGGGCTAGTTGATTGTAAGTTTGCTTTAAATATGGGAATATCCCTCAGTTAGAGTAATTACTCAATTGTTTAAGTGCCTTATTTGCTTTAAGGTAAGTGTAAAAAAAGAACGAGAATACAGGAGCTAAGAGTGGAAAAAATCTGGCTAAAACGCTATCCAGAAGGCATGCCGGCGACGATTGATCCAGAGCACTACAACTCGCTGCTAGAACTAATAGACGAATGTTTTACCAATTATGCTCAGTTACCCGCTTATTCAAATATGGGCAAAACACTGACATACAAAGAAATAGACAATGCGACTAAAGCAGTTGCAAGCTATATTCAAAATACGTTGAAACTTGGGAAAGGCGATAAAGTAGCGGTCATGATGCCGAATTTACTACAAACGCCGATCACCATTTTAGGTGTACTCAGAGCGGGCTGCACGGTTGTAAATGTGAACCCTCTGTACACGGTTCGTGAGTTGGAGCATCAACTTAATGATTCAGAAGCTAAAGCGATTTTTATTCTAGCGAACTTCGCTAGTACGCTAGAAAAGGCTTTGCCTTCGACACCTGTGAAACACATAGTGATGACGCAGATTGGGGATTTGCTTGGTGGTGTTAAAAAACACTTAGTGAATTTTGTCGTCAAGAAAGTTAAAAAAATGGTACCTGCGTATAATTTACCATCGGCCATTCCGTTTGCTCAGGCAATAAACGCAGATCCCAATAGCTACAAAAAGCCAGACGTTAGCCAAACTGATTTGGCTTTCTTGCAATACACTGGTGGAACTACAGGTGTTTCGAAAGGTGCAATGCTGACCCATGGCAATATGGTTGCGAATTTAGAGCAAGTTTCAGGCTGTTTGGACAAAGTTCTAGATAAGGGCAAAGAAGTCGTCATCACGGCTTTACCGCTTTACCATATATTTGCGCTCACTGCGAATTGCCTGACATTTATGAAATACGGCGGTCACAATATCTTGATCACTAACCCTCGTGATATGGCTGGGTTTGTTAAAGATTTGGCTAAGTATCCGTTTACCGTTATTACGGGTGTAAATACCTTATTTAATGGTCTACTCAACACTGAAGGTTTTGCACAGTTAGACTTTTCAAATCTAAAAGTGTCTTTAGGTGGTGGCATGGCGGTACAACGACCTGTGGCTGAAAAGTGGCAATCTGTCACCAATTCTAGATTGCTTGAGGGCTACGGCCTGACTGAATGTGCGCCGCTTGTCACGATTTGCCCGCTAGACCTTGAAGGTTACAATGGCTCGATAGGCCTACCTGCACCTAGCACGGATCTAAAAGTTGTGCTTGAAAACGGTGAAGAAGCACCAAAAGGTGAGCCGGGTGAATTGTTAGTTAAAGGCCCACAAGTCATGGCTGGATATTACAACAGGCCTGATGCCACAGCTGATTGCTTGCAAGATGGTTGGTTCGCTACTGGAGATATTGCGACATATGATGATGAAGGGTTCTTTTATATTGTTGATCGTAAAAAAGACATGATCTTAGTCTCTGGCTTCAATGTGTTCCCGAACGAAATTGAAGAAGTCGTTGCCAGCCATGATGGCGTTCTTGAAGTTGCCGCTATTGGCGTACCTCATGAGGTAAGTGGAGAGCAAGTAAAAGTTTTTGTTGTAAGAAAAGATCAATCTCTGTCAGAAAAAGATATAATAGCGCATTGTCGTGAAAACCTAACAAACTACAAAGTTCCTAAAATGGTTGAGTTTAGAGATGAACTACCAAAGACAAACGTAGGAAAAATATTACGTAGGGCGTTAAAATAAGAAAAAACCGGCAGCAGCCGGTTTTTTTTCGCTAAATGCGAAGGAGTCAATGTGCAGTATCAGTTTATTCAATACCAAGCTGAATTAGATGAGTTTGTAAGCCTCATTTCGGATAGTAAAATTTTGGCAATAGATACCGAGTTTATGCGAAGAAGAACGCTTTACCCGGAAAATGCCTTATTGCAAGTCTATGATGGTAAACATTTGGCGTTAATAGACCCCTTGGTAGACATGGATTTCTCGGCGTTGTGGGCATTATTTACGTCACCTGATGTGATTAAAGTGATCCACTCTCCTTCGGAAGATATTGAAGTATTTCAAAACTTTGCAGGTATAGTACCGGCGCCTCTTTTTGATACTCAATTTGCCTTACAGCTTTTAGGGGAGGGCAACTGCGTTGGTTTTGCTAATATGGTTAAATCATTGCTAGATATTGAGATAGATAAAAGCATGTCTCGTACAGATTGGTTGAAAAGGCCCCTGTCGGATAAGCAACTTGAATATGCAGCTGCTGATGTATTTTACTTATTACCCTGTTTCGAAAAAATCATTGAGCAGATAGAACAAAAGCAACTGTTTGATATCGTGATTTCTGAAAGTGAACTCATCGCTAAAAAGCGTGCATTCAGAACCCCTGACGAATACATTTATCTTAACATCAAAAATGTATGGCAACTGCGCAGTCGCGATCTGGCTGTGTTGAGAGAGCTTGCTGCATGGCGTATGAATAAGGCTGAAAAAAAGAATATTTCAGTAAACTTCATACTCAAAGAGCTCAATATGGTTGAAATTGCGAAAAGAAGACCTACTTCATTAGCAAGTATGCGCAATATTCCTGAAGTTGAAGCGATGGAAGTGAACCGTTCTGGTAAAGAAATCTTAGCATGTATTGAAGCGGGTCGAGCTGTTGAGGAAGATGCATTACCGTCCAAAGTTAAGCGGTTAATCGATTTTGCGCAGTATAAAAGAGCAGCTAAAGAGATTAAATCTGACATCACCCAAGTTGCGAAAGAGCGCAATTTACCAGTGGATGTGATCGCGTCCAAAAAACAAATTAATCAGGTAATAAGTTGGAATTGGAAGCTTACCGATACACAACGGCAAGTGATGATTAAACCTGACCTTTTTCAAGGTTGGCGCAAAGAAATCATTGGTGATGCGCTTAAAAAGTGGGAAATTTAAGCCTGCTAATTGGATAATTTATGTAGACGTGTAAAAGGCACTGGCGCTGTGCCTTTACTTTTAAAGTTTATTTAGTTGTAGCAAACATGGGCCATTAAGCCCTAATTAGTCTGCTGTTGCTAGCGAAGTAATGATTACTCGCTATCAATAGGATATGCAACTATAGCTTAACTTGCTCACCCTCATTTAAAATATATAGTGGAGTTGTACTTTTTAGCTGGGTTTTCATATGGAGTAGTCTAAATAGCGCAGAATGAGAGGAATGATCTCCCATTTTCCAGCTCATATTGCCATGACCCCATGGGATCATTACCCCACAATTGAGTTCTTTGGCAGCTAAAAGCGCATCTTCGGGTGTTAAATGGACATTACGATACCATTTTCCATGTGTTTCATGATGGTATGACGCAATTGGAATGAGGCATACGTCCATATCGCCGTACTGTGCATGAATATCTTTAAAGTGTCCTGAATACCCTGTATCACCGGCGAAAAACAGTTGTCTGCCAGCGCTTTTAAATACCCATCCACCCCACAAAGTTTCGTCGTCATCATTGGTGATCATAGGCACAACTACACGGTTGCTGAAATGGTGTGCTGGAACAAAGTGAACACCAGTCTGACCTACGTCATATTGAGTATACCAAGGCATTTCAACAATATTGTATCCGCCAGTTGGAAAGTAGTCGGCAAAGTTTAGTGGAGTAAGATAGGTAGGTTGATTACCGATTTTTTCGATATCAGATTTACTAAAATGATCGTAGTGAATATGTGAATAAACGACTGCCTTGGCATCGTTCAAAGTTTGTTTTTGGTACGCGGTTGGTTCATTGCGATAAAATCCGCCTGCTAGGTGCACAAAAGCCCAATCTACTGGCCAATCGAATTGTCCTGTTACCGGGTCAATCAAAATGGTTTCCCCTGTGGGAGTTGTGACTGAAAAGCTGGCATGTCCTAACCATTTTACGTCAAATGTATGCTGTTCATTGATAGAGAAAGCGGGGTTTTCTCCGATGTATTGACATGTTTCCATATCGTTTTGACATTCAATATATTGACTCTTAGGGTAACAATTTTCTACACAGGTATGGGGGTAAGTCTCAGGCATTTTGTAGCTGTTAGCAAATTGATGTGTGTATCCTTCGGTAGACTTATATTTTATCTCTTGAGATGGCTCTAAACGATTGACATTGTTTGGGGTGGCGCAGCTAGCAAGTAAGATGCACATTGGCAATGGTAGGTATTTGTTTATCATGGGTATTCAAATCTTGTTGTAATTATGGCTTTCTGTCTCTATTCTGACATTGACTGAAATAGCTTGTCTTATTCAATGTTAAACCGCTACGGGAGTATTATGGAACGAGTGTCAGATGAAACTTGGTACGCTGTATTGTTGTTCTTTGCTTTAATAATAGTACCGTTTTTAATAGGGCTCGCAATCTTTAAAATGTATCGAAAAGTGTTTCCTTACAAGCCATCTGAGTTTCAGTCTATTGTTGAGGAACTCAACGCTAAACGGGTCGGGTTTTTCAAACCGTTTTTGGTGGGGTGGGTAATTTGCAGCCCAGTGGTATTTTGGTTTTATAGTGAATATCTAGCACATCTTTAAATTTAAATAGGCTCTTCCATGAGCCTGTCTCACACTTAGGAAAATGTTCTAGCCTATATCGTGTTTTGTTGGCAATGAAGCAAACGCGCCATATCTAGTCACCGCATATGCGCCACATTTTGCCGAGAAGTTAACTAAATCTAAAACTTGTGCTTCGTTATTGACGATTTCATTGAATGCTATTGACTCGAGCTTTCTGGTCAACTCCGCAAGTAGGCCGCCGACAAAAGCATCTCCACCAGCTGTTGTATCAACGGCGTTGACCTTTGGTGGAGAGATGTAACCTGAAAATTGATTGCTAAAATAGCGGATATCATTCGCCCCATCTGTAATGAGCAACAGCTTTACACGACTATTGAGAATTGCTTCTATCGTTGTTTGCTCATCTTGTGAAGGGTGCGCATGGGTATTCAAAAACTCCAATTCTTCTTTAGAAAGCTTAACAATATCTGCCTGAGTCATGATATGCCAAATTCTATCCAAGCAATGATTCATGGATGGCCATAAATTTTCTCGCAAATTCATGTCAAAGCTTTTGATCAAACCGTGGTTTTTAGCTTGTTCCATTGCAGTGACTGTACTTAAATAAATATTCTTTTCGGTCAAACTATTTGAGCAAACATGCAGAATCTTTCCCTGCTCGAACATCTCAGACTCAAAGTGCTCTGCACGAAACAATAAGTCAGCGGCTGGTGGTCTGTAAAAGCTAAAGCTTCGCTCTCCGCCAGCATCCAATGATACGAACGCAAGGGCCGTTTTCGCTTCTTTCGTAAATTTAACGTACTGCGTGTTTACTTGTTGGTGAGATAACTCTTCTTTGAGAAAATGGCCGAACATGTCATCTCCTAACATGCCACAAAATGCGCTGTCCACACCTTGCTTTGCCACCGCGACAGAAACGTTAGCGGGGGCGCCGCCTGCGTATTTTGTAAATGACTCTGGCGTGCCGCCATCGGATAAGAAATCAATTAATGCTTCGCCAAAACAAACTACACTCATTGGCTTTTCTCGCTTATATTGTAGGCCCTAAGTACTTCGTAACATGCGCCCATTGTATGGTAATCAGTTTTACCTGCGGGGCTTTTTTCATCACTATATGAGCGATTGTCTTGTGTTAGTATTCGATACCACGCACCATATTTATGATCAATCATATGTTGCCAGCTGTATTGCCAAATTTTGTCGTACCACTGCCAATACTTCTCGTCATTGGTTTCAATAGCGAGAAGTGCGGCCGCCGCAAAGCTTTCTGCTTGAACCCAAAAGTACTTGTCGCCATCACAGATAGTTTTATCCGGTGCGAATCCGTAGCAAATACCGCCATGTTCTTCATCCCACGCGTTATCTAGTGCTTGGTCGAATAAAAACTTGGCTTTTTCTACCATCCAAGATTCTGGTTTGTGTCTGTTGAGAATTAATAACAGTTTGGTCCATTCAGTTTGGTGACCTGGCTGAAAACCCCAGGGTCTGAACAAATGTTTCGGGTTGTCTTTATTATAATCCCAATCAATTTCCCAATCTGTGTTGTAGTGCTCCCAAATCAGTCCGTCTGCCAGTTTAGCCTGACGAACCGTCATATTGTGGGCAAGGGTATAGGCTCTTTCCAAAAACTTACTGTCATTGGTGGCTTCAAAGCACATCAGCAGCGCTTCACACATGTGCATATTGGCATTTTGGCCACGATATTGATCTGCATATTCAAAGCTTGCATCAAACTCATCTAAATACAGCTCGAACTGAGTATCGTAATATTTGTCTTCTAGCAGTGACCATACACGCTCTATAGTGTCACTTGCTGAGTTTATGCCGGCTTTGTGCGCAATGGCGTTAGCTAAAAGTACAAAAGCAAGGCCATAGCAGTGGTTGGTAAGGTCAGTGGCTACACCGTTTTCAATTAGCCAAGCATAACCGCCATTTTCTTGTTTATGTACGTTTTCAAGGTAATCAAGCCCATGACGTGCTAGATCTAAATATTCGGTTTTATCTGTATGGATATACGCCATTGCATAATTGAAAACAAATCGTGTACTTGAAACTAGGTGTCGGGTTGTGGCGTCATACACCTCACCGCTATCTTTAAAAAATTGATAAAACCCGCCTTGGCTGTCTACGCATCTTGGGTGATAAAAATCCATCGTTCTATCAATATGTTGCTGTAAAAAATCTCTACTCTTAAAATCTAGCGACATAAATTCGTGCTCCACTCTCTAATCGCGTAGCGGTAAATGCTTAACAAGCTTAGCGTGTTTTTGAATCAAAACGTTTTTCTTTTAGCTTTGTTAATTCAGGGAAGTGCATCAACCGTTGTTTTTCATTTATTCGTTTACTCTAGCATCTTAAAAAAAATAATGGAACGATCCAATAAAACATTTGTGATTTTCTTGTAACAATGTGTAGAATCATTACATCCTTTAACATGGAGTAATCCGAGTGAGTGAAATCAACATGAATCAAAGCATTGCTGCTGGCACCCATAACAACGAAAAAAACTTTTTTTTTCCGTTAGCAGCAATGACAACCCTGTTTTTCTTATGGGGTTTTATAACTGTATTTAACGATGTATTAATTCCGAGATTAAAAAGTGTCTTTGACTTAAACTACACCGAAGCAATGTTAATTCAATTTTGTTTCTTCATTGCCTATTTTGTCGTTTCCCTTCCAGCTGGCTCTTTAGTAAAACGATTTGGATATCAAAAAGGTATAATCATTGGTTTGATTGTCGCCGCGTGTGGCTGCCTATTGTTTTACCCCGCAGTGATTGTACACCAGTACTGGATCTTCTTGACTGCACTGTTTGTAATGGCGTCAGGTATTGTGATCTTACAGGTATCTGCCAACCCGTATGTTGCAGCGCTGGGCACCTCTAAAACAGCCTCAAGCCGCTTAAACTTAGCCCAAGCACTTAATTCACTCGGCACAACACTCGGCCCAATCGCAGGCGGTATGCTGCTCTTTGGCGCTGGTGGTGCAATGGCTGTAGAAGCTGCAAGTGCAGATTCGGTAAAAGTACCATATCTCGTTATTGCAGGGGTTTTGGTTGCTATTGCCGTGGTATTCGCATTTTTAAAGCTACCTACAATTGAGGCACATGTTGAAACTGTAGACTGCAAAGTTAAAGACAAAAATCTTAAAGAAGCCCCGCATTTGATGATGGGGGTTGTCGCAATCTTTTGTTATGTAGGCGCAGAAGTGTCTATTGGCAGTTTTATTGTAAATTACTTTGCAGAAGCGCATATCGGTGGCTTGGATGCGCCTACAGCAGCCAAGCTACTAGGCTACTATTGGGGTGGTGCCATGGTAGGCCGATTTATCGGTTCGCAAGCACTAAAATATGTAGCGCCATCTAAGGCACTGATCTTTAATTCTGTATTTGTGATGTTGTTGCTGGTTGTAACAATGTCAACAGAAGGGAATGTCGCAATGGTTGCTGTTTTGGCAATTGGTTTATTCAATTCCATTATGTTCCCAACTATCTTTACAATCGCGATTGAGGGCCTAGGCTCGTTGACCAGTAAGGGTTCTGGCTGGTTGTGTTTGGCTATCGTTGGCGGTGCAATTATTCCGTTGTTACAAGGTGTTGTGGCGGATAGCATGCATATTCAAATTAGTTTTATTGTACCACTGGTGTGCTATGTGTTTATTGCATGGTACGGACTTAACGTCGTTAAGTTATCTAAACAATGGCATGATAAAGTAGCCTAGCGCTCAAGCACCCCCTGCAATTAGGCAAGTGTTCACTTGCCTTTTTCATCTTAAATTTATAAATTTCTATCTCATAACTATTGAATACGTATTCATAGACGTTGTATATTAAACTCAGTTGGAACGATCCAATCATAATTTAGAATAAAGGAGAGGCACATGCATCGCTCTATTTGGGCAGCAGCTATGCTGTCACTTACCACTGCATCGTCGGTAAGTGTCGCTAGCGGGTCAAACACGCAGTGGGTTGATACATTTATTGGTACCGGGGGAGATGGTCATACTTTCCCTGGCGCAGTGGTTCCATTTGGTATGGTGCAATTAAGCCCTGATACCGATAACCCGATGCGCGGCGTTTCACCACAACCAGAAATATACAAACGTTGTGCAGGTTATCATTATGACGATCACACCATTGTGGGATTCTCCCATACACATTTCTCAGGTACTGGACACTCTGACCTAGGTGATCTTTTAGTCATGCCTATAACAGGTGATGTCAAACTAGATGCGGGTACAGCAGAAAAACCTGACACAGGTTATCGCTCTCGCTTTTCTCACGACAAAGAGTGGTCAGAGCCAGGTTATTATGGTGTCGAACTACAAGACTACAATGTGACGGCTGAACTCACCGCAACAGCACGTGTGGGCATGCACAAATACACCTTTAACAGTCATGATAGTGGTCATGTTCTGTTTGATTTAACTAGCTCTATTTATAACTTTGAAAATAAAGTGATTTGGAGTGATATTCGCAAGGTTGATGACAGAACCCTAGTTGCGTATCGCGCCACAAACGGTTGGGCTAGAAATAGACAAATGTATTTTGCGATTCAGTTCTCTCAACCAATTGAGGACTATCAATTTATCAATCAAGACAACATGCGTTACAGATGCATGAACTGCCTAAATACAAAGCAAAAACATTCAACAATTGAAAATAAAGCGGTAAAAATGACCGCAGGTAAAGCGGTTAAATTTGTTGCATCATTCGATGGCTTAAAAGACAAACCTCTTTACGTAAAAGTTGGTCTTTCAGCTGTTAGCCGTTCAAACGCCCTTGAAAACTTAAATGCAGAGATCCCACATTGGGACTTTGACAAAGTGCGTGCAGACTCAAAACAACTTTGGGCAAATTATTTAGACAAGGTTGACGTAGAAGGTACGGTTTCTGAAAAACGTCAATTCTACACCGCACTTTATCACGCACTTCAAGCACCGAGCATCTATCAAGATGTTAACGGTCAATATCGTGGCGTTGATGGTGAAATTCATGAAGGTAAAGGGTTTGAACACTACACTCTATTCTCTTTATGGGACACGTACAGAGCACTGCACCCGCTATTAACATATATTGACCCAGACCGTGTATCGGGCATGATCCAGTCCATGTTGGTTCACTACCAGCAAAGCTATGAAAAAATGCTGCCAATTTGGTCTTTCCATGCTCATGAAACTTGGACAATGATTGGCTACCACGCGGTATCGGTTATCGCGGACGCTTACCTAAAAGGCATTAGAGATTACGACATTGACCTAGCAGTTGAAGCGATTACCAATACGGCGAACAACAAAGTATACGATGCGATACCTGAGTACAAAAAGTATGGTTATGTACCTATGGATGTGCTGCCAGAATCTGTGTCGATCACTTTAGAATATGCCTACGACGACTATGCGATTGCACGCATGTTTGAAGCCATGGGTAAAACTGAACTGGCTAAAGATTACTATGCACGTGCAATGAGCTATCGAAATGTATTTGACCCACAAACCAAGTTTATGCGTGGTCGTGATACGAAAGGTAACTGGAATCCAGAGTTCAATGCGTATGAAGCAAAGTACATGGGTGCATTCACAGAAGGTAACTCAATGCAATACAGCTTCTATGTGCCACATGATGTCGCAGGTCTGATTGACTTAATGGGTGGTGACGATGCCTTTGAGCAGCGCCTCGATGATCTATTTGATACACACTTGTCCGCTGACATGATTAAAGAGCATGAAGATATTGCAGGTCTTATCGGCAACTATGCACATGGTAATGAACCAAGCCACCATATTGCATATCTATACAACTATGCAGGTAAGCCTTGGCGTACACAAGAACGTATTCGTCAGATCATGGATACATTGAGCTCTGATAAACCAGATGGCTTGGCTGGTAACGATGACGTAGGTCAGATGTCAGCATGGTATATTTTCTCTGCAATGGGCTTTTACCCTGTCGCGCCGGGTGATTTAGCTTATGCAATTGGTGCGCCTCAAACGCCAAAAGTAACACTTAAACTTGCCAACGGTAAAACGTTTACAACCACGGCAAAAGGTTTGAGCAAAACACACAAATATATTCAGTCTGTTAGTTTAAATGGTAAGCCGCTAACACGTAACTATCTGACTCATGACGATATCATGGCTGGTGGTGAATTAAAGTATGTTATGAGCGACAAGCCTAATAAGGCGTGGGGTAGCGATATTACCGCGCGTCCGCCTTCAATGTCGGAGTATCACTAAGTATGACAATTAAGACTGCAATCACTACGCTTGCAGTGGCTGTGGGCCTATTGGCTCACAGCGCATCAGCGTTAGAGAATATCAATACAGACATCAAACCGATTCAATTTGATGCAGACATTGCCTGGCAAAACTTTTCGTTACCCAACGTTCAAATACGTAACTTTAGCAAAGAAGCAGTGCCTGTATGGCAGCATGTTAACGTTAAGCTGATCAAGCAAATTTCATACAACGTCGCGCGTATTTTATATAGCCAGAAGCATCGAGCGCCTCAGCTGCCTCTACTGGAGATCATCGTTGAAGATATGAAAGGAGTTGCCTACAAAGAAG
Organism: Pseudoalteromonas luteoviolacea; assembly: GCF_018100925.1. GTDB lineage: Bacteria > Pseudomonadota > Gammaproteobacteria > Enterobacterales > Alteromonadaceae > Pseudoalteromonas > Pseudoalteromonas obscura. The sequence continues at coordinate 629,696 of NZ_JAGJEH010000001.1, forward strand.
GTGACTTTAACGGCGCAAAAATACATATCAGTGCGCAGTATTTCAATAAATTTGCTGAAAACCATAGTGAGCAAGCGCTTTATGATGAGCTCATTGGCGTGCTTTACCATGAAATTGCACATGCCTATCAATTGGACGATCACAATTATAAAGAGATTGGACCTATCATTGAAGGCATTGCGGATGTGGTGAGAATGAAAGGTGGGTATGTCGATTTTGCACATAGAAAGACCGGAGGCAATTATGACTCAGGTTATAAAACAACCGCATTTTTCTTGCACTGGTTAGAAGAGAATCATCACCCTAACTTGTTGGTAGAACTAAACGCCCAATTAGATCCCTCTGATAATAAAAAGTGGACTTGGCAAACCTTCTCCTCTGAGCTGGAAATCAGCTTGGATACGGCTTGGTCTGATTATCAAAGTAAACTCTAATATTAGTTCTTTTTTACTAGCTAAAAGGCGGGCCATACCTGCCTTTTTTTGTGCCAATTAAAAATAATTCAATAAATTTATAATAGAAAGATAAAAACTGCCGATAACATAAGACAAAGCTTTAAAGATTTGATACAACCTACTTAGAAGTAGATAAGAATTAAAACAGGATCTGCATGTTTAGCGCCTTTAAATTTACCACCAAAATTACCCTTGCGGCTTCGGTCGTGCTCGTTATCGTTTTAAGTCTATTTACAGTGAATAACTTTGTCTTGATGCGTTCACAGACTCAAGATCAGTTGACACTTGTATTACAAGAGATATCCCAGTCCGTATCGCAAAATATTGCTAATTGGCTAAATGATAGATTAGACATCGTGCAGTCGGTTGCACAAGGTCACCTTAAGTCAGACAGTAATGAAGAGGTACGTAGAAGGCTGCAAACAGCAGCTAAAGCTGGCCACTTCAAAAATACCTTTATTGGTACACCAGACGGCCAATTTGTATTAAATGACGCCTCTATTGTATTACCGAGCGACTTTGATGCGACAACGCGTCCTTGGTATCAATTGGCAATGCGGAAAAGAGATACCGCTTTTACCACACCATATACAGATGCAACTACCAATGAGCTGACGATTACTGCGGTTGTACCAGTTTATAGCAACGGAGTTTTGTCTGGAGCAACAGGTGGTGACATAGATATGGCCACTATTACTCAGATCATTAATGAGATTGATTTCTTAGGTTTTGGTTACGGTTTCTTACTCGATGGAGAAGGGCGCATTTTAAGTCACCCAAATACGCAAATGAACGACAAAAATATGCGTGACTTATTCGGCCAGCAGCTGAACTTGCAAGAAGACTTTGTCGAAATAGAAATCGACGGAACAGAAAAACTCGTATCGTTTGTCAAAATGCACGGTATCAAAAATGTTGAGTGGTACCTTGGCGTTGTTATCGACAAAGAAATTGCTTATTCCTCGATTTCATCATTCAGAAATATGGCTCTGATCTACATGTTATTGGGTGTAGTCGTAATTGTCGTTATGATGCAAGTGCTGTTGAAATATCTAATGAGACCAATGACCCATCTCAATGAGGCGATCAAAGATATTGCTCAAGGTGAGGGTGATTTGACTCGGCGCTTAGTTGTGGAAAATAACGATGAATTTGGAGAGCTTTCAAACTACTTCAATTTGTTTGTAGAAAAAATTCATCAAAGTATAGGCAAGGTTAAAAGTACAACAGATGCGTTAGAGAATGTTATGGAAGGTCTGCAAAGACAAACTCAAGATGCATTGGATATCTATACTGAACAAACTAAACGTACCGACAATGTCGCAACAGCAATCAATGAGTTGTCTTCTAGTGCTATTGAAATCTCAAACAATGCCAAGCACGCATCTGAGTTAGCAACTGGCGCAAATACAATGTCTGATGAAAGCCAATCTGCTTTAAACTCTAATATTGAAGAAATCGGTGCGTTGAGTTCAAAAATGCAAGAAGCTCAGTCAACTATTGACGGTCTTGATAGACTGACAGCCAGTATCGGACAAGTATTAGAAGTTATTAAGGGAGTCAGCGAGCAGACAAACCTATTGGCACTCAATGCTGCGATAGAAGCTGCTCGTGCTGGTGAGGCTGGGCGTGGATTTGCAGTCGTTGCCGACGAAGTTAGGCAGCTTGCACAACGTACCCAAGAATCTACACAAGAAATTGAAAACACCATTGCTGAGTTACAACAAGGCTCAGCGTCAGCTGTTGCTGTTATGAAGCTCAGTATTGAAGACTCCAGCGCGAGTGCAGAGCAAGCGCAGTCAGCTGGCACAAAAATGCAAGAGGTGTCTCATGCAATTGAATCGATCGATGGAATGAACCATGCGGTGGCTAATGCGACACAAGAGCAAAATACAGTAATTCAATCATTGGATAGTGATATCCACGGCATAAGTGATTTATGTGTTCAGGGGAGTGCGAGCTTGCAGCAAACCTTAGATGAATGCAAAACACTAAAATTGCAATTTGATGAATTAGAAAACATGATGAATAAATTTAAAGTATAATTATATTAGGGCTGTATAAATACAGCCCTTTTTTAAATGTTGAACTAAATAGCACAAACCCACCTTTAAAATAATATTACAGCTGTAACATTAACGTATTATTTGCGCAACACGGCTGTCATTTTTCATATTTAAACTGCACACACTTCAAAATTGGAACAAGCAAATATTATAAAAGGTGTGTGAGATGAAGTGCGTTAACCAATTGCTTTTAGCGGGCGCGTTTGCAGTAGCAAGCAGTACGCAGGCAAACGATCTCAATCAAGTAATAGACTCTAGCTCTGCAATCAATAATTCAGCGCTAACTTCTCAAAATAAAATCGACGCGATTTCAGATAGTATGCAGTCTCGTCTGCAGCAATTTAGAACGTTGAATAAGGAAATCGAAGGTCTTGTTGTTTATAACAGCCAATTAGAAAAGCAAGTTAATAACCAACTTGAAGAAATGGCAGCTATCAACGCTTCAATGGACCAAGTATCGGTAATAGAACGTCAGATCACTCCACTAATGCTGCGCATGATCACTGGCCTTGAGCAATTTGTTGCTTTAGATGTGCCATTTTTACCTGAAGAGCGAGCAAACCGAATCGCCTCTCTTAGAGCCCTGATGGACAGAGCCGATATCACATCCAGTGAAAAATTCAGACGTGTACTTGAAGCCTATCAAGTCGAAGTAGAGTACGGACGTACAATCGAAGCATACTCAACACTACTCACTATTGATGGACAAGAGCGTGAAGTCGATATGTTGCGTATCGGACGCCTTGAGCTGTTATACGTCACTAAAGACTCTGCAAAAGCAGGTAGTTGGAACCGAGAGTCAAAGCAATTCGAAGCTTTGCCTAATACCAACATCAGCCAAATCAATAAAGGGGTTCGCATTGCGCGCAAACAACTAGCCCCAGATATGTTAACTCTGCCAATTCAAGCTGCTCAATAAAGAGGTATAACTAATGAGCTTTTTAAAATCATTTAGTCGCAAAGCATTACTTGTATCCTCAATGGCCTTAAGTGCATCAGCTCTGGCAAATGAAGCAATGGATCTAGATTCTTTGTTGAAAACGCTAGAATCTGGTCAGGCTGCGCAAACACAACAAAACCAGCAACGTGAAGCTGAGTTTAAAGCGCGCGAAAATCAGCAAGTACAAATGCTAAATGACTTAAAGTCAGACCGAAACAATCAGCTTAACCGTTCTGAGCGCATGGAAACACAGTTTGAAGAAAACGAAATCAAACTGGGTAACTTAAGCGACACGTTATCCAAGCGTATGGGTTCTTTAAAAGAGCTGTTTGGTGTGCTTCAGCAAGCTTCTGGTGATGCGAGTTCAAAGTTCAGGACCTCTGTTGTGTCTGCTCAAATTCCAAATCGTAGCGACGTGATGGATGAAATGGCCAAGAAAATGGGCTCAACATCTAAGCTTGCATCTATCGAAGATATTGAAAAAGTTTGGTTTGAACTACAACGTGAAATGACCGAGCAAGGCAAAGTGACTCGCTATAACACGGATGTCATTGTAGCTGGTGGTGAGAAGATCAACAAAGAAGTTGTACGTGTTGGTGCATTTAACCTAATTGCCGACGGACAATACCTAAATTACAACCCTGAAACCAATACTATTTCGGAGTTGACACGTCAACCTGTATCTCGTTTCCAACAAAGTGCGGGTGACTTGCAGGCTGCAAACTCGGGCATTGTTGACTTTGCATTAGACCCAACTGGTGGTTCTATCTTGGGTTTATTAGTACAGGCACCTAATCGTAAAGAACAGGTAGAGCAAGGTGGTGTAGTTGGGTATGTCATTTTAGCAGTTGGTGCTTTAGCACTCCTTATTGCACTAGAGCGTTTTGTTTCACTGATGCTGATTGGTGCCAAAATCAAACGCCAGCTTAAATCAGATGTTGCTAAAGACGACAACCCGCTGGGTCGCGTTATGAAAGTCAAAGACCAATACCCTGATGTTGCTTACGACACGCTTGAGCTTAAATTGAGTGAAGCAATTTTGCGTGAAATGCCAAAAATCACTCGCAACCTAACTTTGATTAAAATCATCTCAGTGGTTGCCCCTCTGCTAGGTCTACTTGGTACGGTAACCGGTATGATCAACACATTCCAAGCAATTACACTGTTTGGTACTGGTGACCCGAAACTAATGGCTGGTGGTATCTCAACTGCGCTTGTAACTACGGTATTGGGCCTAGTGGTCGCTATCCCAACAGTGTTCTTATACACGCTATTGAACACGCGTTCACGCAACCTTCTGCTTATTCTTCAAGAGCAAAGTGCGGGCATTATCGCTGAGCGCAGTGAGAAAGGAGCGTAATCATGGTGCTACTAGTAGATGCTATCACTGCACTACAAGAGTTCCTTGATACTGGTGGCCAGGTTCTCCTGGTCATCGCAGTAGTCACCTTTGCTATGTGGTTACTTATCCTGGAACGCTTTATGTACTTTTTTGGAAAGTATAGAGGATACAAAAAGCAGACAGTAGAAACCTGGCAAAACAGAAATGAGCGCAACAGCTGGAATGCTGAACAAATCCGTCAAGCCATGATCTCTAAAGCAGGTATTGAACTTAACTGCAACCTGCCTTTTATCAACGTGATGGTTGCGCTGTGTCCTTTATTAGGGCTATTGGGTACGGTAACGGGCATGATTGAAGTATTTAACGTAATGGCTATTACAGGCTCAGGCAGCGCACGTTCAATGGCAGCAGGTGTGTCAAAAGCCACTATCCCAACAATGGCAGGTATGGTTGCAGCATTATCTGGTGTTTTTGCATCGACTTACTTGCAACGAAAAGCGAAACGAGAAGTTGAGCTTTTAGAAGATAAATTGCTGTTAGATCATTAAAGAATTTGAGGTAAAAAAATGAGAGCTCCTCTAGCAAAAGTTTTCCAAGAAGAAGAAACCGAAGAAATTAACATGACGCCTATGTTGGATGTTGTTTTTATCATGCTTATCTTCTTCATCGTTACAGCGACATTCGTCAAAGAAGCGGGCATTGATGTAAACCGCCCAGAAGCGGCAACGGCTGTAAAAAAACAGCGCGCCAATATTTTGGTAGCCATTTCTGACAAAGGTGAGATTTGGATCAACAAGCGCCAAATTGATATTCGTGCTGTACAAGCAAATATCGAGCGTCTTAAAGCGGAAAACCCGCAAGGTAGCGTTGTAATTCAAGCCGACAAGAAAGCAACGACTGAAATTTTAATTAAGGTCATGGATGCGTCAAGAGCCGCGGGTGCCTTTGATGTTTCTATCGCTGCACAGGAATCCTAAGGGAAAACAATGCGCTATATAATTGCATTATTAATTGCTGGTGTAGTTACGTTCTTCCTATTTTTGGGAATGCAGGCCTTGATCAATGGTGGCCAAGGCACGGCCACAGAGCCTGTTAAAGGCAATGTGCTTGACTTTGTTCGCCTGAAAAAAGAAGAAACAGTCGAGAAGAAAGAGCGTAAGCCACAAAAGCCACCTACACCAAAAGAGCCGCCACCGCCGATGGATGCACCGCAAATGCAAGCAAATAATCTAGATGCGGGCGCCTCAAGCTTTGACTTCTCAGCAAACGTGGACGCCGATGTTGATCTCGCCGGTGGGCTGGCACTGGAATCAAGTGATGGCGAATACTTGCCAATAGTAAAAGTGGCACCAGTATACCCAAGACGCGCGCTTTCAAGAGGTATTGAAGGATATGTATTGGTTGAGTTTGTGGTTACAAAGCAAGGCACAGTGAGAGACCCAAAAGTGCTTAAAGCTGAGCCAGAGAACATTTTCAATCGCGCCGCAATGGATGCTGCACTGAAGTTTAAGTACAAGCCTCGTGTCGTAAACGGCGAAGCTGTAGAAGTGGCTGGTGTACAAAACAAAATCACCTTCCAAATTAACGGTTAGTGAAATTAGGAGTTTGTATTATGAAGTTAATAAAAAACGCATTGGCACTGAGTGCCGCTGCACTGACCATTAATGCTTCTATTAGTCTTGTTTCTTTGGTACCTGAGGTGTCATTTTCGAGTGCATACGCTGCGACAAAGACAAAACGTGTGCCTGCGCTAAGGGAAAAAGTATACAGCCAACTCGCCAGAGCTCAAAAGCTGGCTGATGACGGTAATGTTCAAGAAGGTCTTGAGGTACTTGACTCAATTAAAGAGCGCTCATCGAGTATGAATTCGTACGAAGTGGCCATGATGCATAACTTTTATGGATTTATTTACTACAACGAGAATGAGTTGAGTAAAGCCATCGCATCGTTTGAAAAGGTTGTTGCCGAAGAGGCTATTCCTGAGTCTTTAAAACTGTCCACGACATTTAGTTTGGCACAGCTTGCAATGGCTAATGGCGACTATGAAAAAACAGTGGTGTATTTAGATAACTGGAAAGCGCTAAATACACAACCGATAAAGAGCAACTATTATACATTAAAAGCGCAAGCGCTTTATCAAAACAAGTCATACAAAGATGCAATGGAAAATATCAATGTTGCCATCTCCTTATCTGAGTCAAAAAACGAAGTGCCTAAGGAGAACTGGTTAGTACTTCAAAGGGCTCTATATTACTCGTTAAACCAGCCAGAAAATGTAGTAGCGACATTGGAAAAAATGGTTCAGCTATTTGACAAGCCACAGTATTGGATACAGTTGGGTGGCATGTATGGTGAGGTTGGAGATGAGAAAAAGCAATTGGCTATATTAGAGACTGCAAAACAGCGCGGATTTATTAAAACTAAGTCAGAAGTTTTGCAACTTGCTCAAGTTTATTTGTATAACGGATTGCCTTTTAAAGCAGCTCAAACATTAAAGCAGGGCATAGATAGTAAAGTAATAGATAACTCTGAAAAGAACTTATCTTTTATTGCTGAAGCGTATGTTCAAGCAAAAGATGAAGAAAAATCAATCACTTTCTTTAAGGAAGCTGACAAACTAGCCTCTCATGGCAAATTTCAACAGCGACTTGCAGAAGTATACATTAATATGGAGCATTATAATGAAGCCGCTGATGCAGCAAGAGCTGCATTAGATAAAGGTGGTTTAACATTTGAATCAAATGCTTATGTTGCACTTGGTATGGCGCAATATAACTTGGAAAATTTTGACGCATCTATATTGGCATTTGAACAGGCAGAAAAACACAAGAAATCTGCAAGACTGGCTAAGCAGTGGATTAAATATGTTCAAAACGAAAAGCTTCATAAATTGAGTTTAAAACAAGCTACTCTTTAATTTATTGTTAAATATTCGCAACGCCAAAGCCGCCTTCGGGTGGCTTTTTTATTTTTAATTAATATTTATTATGTCATTTTAAATTATAAAAACTGTCACCCATTTGTAACACGTTAAATCTATTCTGGCTCCATTAAATAAATACCGTTATAACAATTATATCTTTGGAGACCAACATGAACCTTTCTGGTTTATTTAAAGTAAGCTTAATTTCTTCTGCTCTTGTACTTGCTGGTTGCGGCGGCGACATCAATATCACACCTACTAACAATGACAACCATGTAGACAACTCAGTTGAAAATCCGGTCGTTGTTCCAGATACAGGTAATGATGATAACGATAAGCCTGTTGAATTACCTTGTGCGAGCTACGCGATAGATGGCACAACATTCAAAGGTGACCAGGATGGTACACACTGTAAATACAGCCAAGCGTTCGCGAGCAATGCAAAGAACATTACATCTTCTTTCCTATTGGAAGCATTGCCTGACGGTGGTGCTCACATTTTCGAAGGCGCACTATTCATCGGTGATGACGTGCAAACTTCTGAAGGTGAAACGGTTGATCCAAATGGCCCAACACTGACGATTGAAGCTGGTGCGACAATCGCATTTACAAAGGCTGAAAACTTTGTACGTATCGGTCGTGGTTCTAAAATTCACGCTGTGGGTGAGCTAGGTAAGCCAATTACTTTTACGTCGATTAAAGAAATCGATGGTGATGATACAACTGTACCAGCGATGCAGGACTGGGGCGGAATTCAAATCAATGGTATGGCTACAACAGAGAGCTGTTCAAAGACTGCTGCTGATGAAGGCAAATGTGACGCAAAAGCTGAAGGCGTAATTTCTTACTACGGCGGTAACAATGATGCTGACAACAGTGGTTCTTTAGAGCACGTTGTTGTTAAGTTTGCTGGTAATGGTGTTGAAGGCGATGAGCTAAACTCTATTACGCTAAACGCTGTAGGTTCAGGCACTAAGATTGAATACATCCACATTCATCAAGGCTACGATGATGGCATCGAGCTATTCGGTGGACAAGTTAATTTAAAGCACATTGTTGTCACTGAAACAGCGGATGACGGTATCGACTGGGATACAGGTTGGAAAGGTAATGGCCAATTCATCCTTGTTCAAACTCTGACTCAGGGTAACCACGGTTTCGAAACAGACGGTGGTAAAGATGACCCAACAACTGCTGATAAAGCAACAACTGTATCAAATCCAACAATTGCAAACGCAACAGTTGTAAGCAACGGTATCAAAGGTCCTCGTGGTCACGGTGCTGGTATGGAAATGAAAGAGTGGGGCAAAGCTCAGCTTCATAACATGCTATTTGTGAGCAAGGGTACTGAAGATGGTTCAGGTTGTTTTGACCTAATGAACAAAAATGACTTGTCTGGCGCTGCGGGCATTCATGCTAACGCGAAGAATGGTGAAATCAAGTTCCACAACTCAATTTTTGCTTGTGCGAAGAACTTCGAGTCAACAAAAGTTCCACTTGTAGGTGATTTAGCTGACTTCAACATCGAAACTTGGTTCACGGACGATGGTAACAAGTTAGTCGGCTTTAACTCATTCTCAAATGTACTTGGTGACGACTTAGCAACAACAAAAGGCACAATCCTAGACAAAGATGGTAATGCTATCGAAGCTGTTGAAACTTCTAAACTAAGCGACGAAAACTCATTCTTTACTGACGTAACTTACGTAGGTGCGTTAGGCGAAGATGAAACGGACACTAACTGGGCTAAATTCGTAGCTGAGTCAATCGCTCGTACAAAATAATCTAAGCCATATAAGAACAAATTGAAGGGCGCTTTAATGCGCCCTTTGTGAATCAATATTTTGGTTTAGAGGAATTACAAATGAAACCAATCAAAGTGTTCAAAACAAATTTGATAACGATTTCTTTGCTTTCTCTGTTAAGTCCTTTGTCTACGCATGTAATGGCAGAAGAGACAGCCCAAGAAATAGAAGAAGTTGTTGCAGTAGGTAGCCGCCTTAAAGGCAGCGCGAGTGCGGTAATCGAAGAGCGTAAAAATCAAGCATTTGTTGCAGATATCATGGGCTCTGAGCAGATCTCTCGTACTGGCGATAGTGATGCAGCGTCTGCGCTACGTCGTGTGACTGGCTTGAGTTTGGTAAATGATAAGTTCATTTATGTTCGAGGCCTCGGTGAACGATACTCTAGCGTGAGACTTAATGGCGCTCAAGTGCCAAGTCCAGACTTAACTCGTAATGTCATTCCGCTTGATATATTCCCATCAAGCATCATCGAATCTTTGGCAGTGCAAAAAGCCTATTCACCAAATATGCCTGCGGCATTTGGTGGTGGTGATGTAAACATCAGAACAAAAAGCATCCCGAACGATCGTGTTATAAAGCTAGAAATTGGTGTGACACACAAAGATACCAATGATCATGGCTTTGTTTATAACGGTAGTGATGATGACTGGTTAGGTGAAGATGATGGTTTGCGTGCAATGCCTGCAACGATGACATCGGCACTGAACAAATATATCAATGGTATCTCAGATATTTCGGTTCTGAATATCCGTGATATTGAGTCTAAAGAGCGTGGTGAAGCTGTTTCTCAGGAAGAGGCCGTAGCAATTAACAAGTCACTTACTAAATCACTTCATCGTGATTTTGGTATGGTCGAAAAAGATTTGGACCCAGATTTTGGCGGTAAGCTTGTTTACGGTGACAAATTTGACGATGTATTTGGGCTAGGTGGTGCGTTAGGCTTTTTATTCTCTGCGGCATACGACCATGAGTGGTCGCATAGCAAAGGATACTCAGCTGTATTATCTTCAGTAGAAGTTAACCCTGATGACTGCTCAAAGTCTGATTTGGAGTGTTACTCTGCAAGAACAGATAAAGAGTCAACGAAGAAAAATGTTAAGTTAAATACTTCTTTGAACCTTGGCTACAAATTGGATGGTCATGACTTAAACGCATCTTATATGAAGCTAAGAGATACTGAAGATGAAGCTGCTGTGTCTCTATACCAAGAGCCATCTAAGTCTCTAAGTATCGCGGATGGCGAAGTTCAACGTAAAAACCTTACGTCTTTTGAGCAGCGTGAGCTAGAAGTAATTCAATTCCGTGGTAATCACAACATTGAATATGACTTTATCAAGGGTGTTGGTTTCGACTGGCAATATACAGATTCAACCGCTACGACTGATATTCCGAGTGAGTTAGAGATCACAGCGCGTGATCGCTACACTGGCGGGACTTATACTGACACATACACAAGTGGTGCATTAGGGGGCGACCCTTTCTTATACCGCTTTGTTGATATGGAAGATAAGGTTGAAAACTATAGCTGGAATCTTTCTAAGGTCTTCTACTTCGATTCTTCTGAAGTAGAGCTCAAAGGTGGTGGTTATTTCGTTGACAAGACACGTGAATACAAAACTGACTTCTTCAAGTATCGTTTTGGACCGAGTGAAAATATCACGCTCGCCACAAATAAAAATGAAGCCTTAGGTATCGGCAGTATTTTCAGAGATGATAGCCGTGTAGACGATACTGATGTTGAACTCCTATTCCAAGAACCAATTGCAGATGATTACCTTGCGGCGCAAAAAATCGATGCTTATTACGGTAGCTTTGATTATGTGTATGCAAATGACTGGCGATTCTCAGGCGGTTTGAGATATGAAGACTTTAGACAAGTCGCGCTGGCTTTCTCACGATCTACTTTTGATGCTGAATTACTGAAAGACAAGTTAAGCGGCGAAGCAATTCAAAAGTCGACAGTAATGGAAGACGAGACGTTTGGTTCACTATCCATGACGTATAGCCAACCTACGTACCAAGTACGTGCAGGCTGGGGTCAAACAATCGTTCGTCCTGATTTACGTGAGCTGACACCTGTTCAATATCAAGATCCACTGACTGACTACAGAACATTAGGTAACCCAAGGCTGGAATCGAGCCACTTAGATAACTTTGACTTGCGCGTTGAGTTTTACTTTGAAAGCGGTGATAACTTCTCTGTTGGCGCATTCTACAAAGACATTGACAAGCCAATCGAAGCACAGCTAAATGAGTCGGATGGTCGATTCACTCTTGAGTTTGAAAATGCTGACTCAGCCTATGTTTACGGCTTGGAAGCAGAGTGGCTGGTGGAGTTGTCGTCTGACTTCTTAGGTGGCGCATTCTTCACTTCAGGTAACTTAACAGTGAGTGACTCTGAAGTTGAAATTCTAGAGCTTGATAGCGGTGATTTGACAAACCTGAAGCGTCGTATGACTGGTCACTCTAAATATGTAGCTAACTTGCAGTTGAACTATGACTCTCATGATGGCAACCATCAGGGCTCGGTGATTTACAACGTCTTTGGTGACCGTATCTTAGCGGCAGGTGTTAATGGTTTTGACGATGCTTACGAGCAACCGATCAATTCTTTAGACTTGGTGTATAGTTACTACCCAACTTTCAGTACAACTGTAACCTTTAAAGTTAAGAACCTATTGGGTCAAGACTTTGAAGTAGAGCAAAACGATGTGCTTATCCGTTCAAAGGAAACTGCGCAACAAGTTAGCTTAGACTTTGCGATAGAATTTTAATATTAAATACTGTTCAAAAAAAGGCCGCCTTTAAGGCGGCCTTTTTATTTTTGCGATTAACTTAATAATTATAAATATTATTTAGTATAATTATTTTAATCTCTCCTAAATATGTACCCATTTAAATCGTCTTCATTTTAACTTGGAATATTATCTATAAAATTTAATAACTTTCATGTGAGAAATATTACATTTACGTAAAGGTAAACATATATTAAATTTAGATTTTTTTTATAACCTAGATCAATATTTAGAATGATTTTTACTTGAAAATAGTACTAAAGTGACTCATAATAGCTAACACAAAAAGGTTATCGCATATCCTTACCACATTCAGGTATTTTGTTTACATAAAATAAACATATTACCAAAACAGAGTTCTAGTTTGATGCATAGCATCAAGCTTGGACGCAACCTTTACATGTTGTATCCAAACCCCGCATCGCGGGGTTTTTTTATGCTTTCTGACTGCTTTCACCACGTGATATCGACAGCTCTTTGACTGTAAAACAGTGTTACGCTCGTTCCGCCAAAAACTTCTATATCTTCGTTACATGAGTAATTCGCTTAACGACTAAAAAAGTACTAGAGATGGCAAGTTAATTTTGATAGGTTAGACGTCTAGACGTACCCCTCACGCAATGAGTCATTTAAAATTAAATAAGGGTAATGTAATGAACAATGTTGGATTTATCGGCTGGCGCGGTATGGTTGGTTCAGTATTAATGGAGCGTATGCAACAAGAAGGTGACTTTGCTCATCTTGACGCGCATTTTTTTACTACATCTCAGGCGGGCCAGCTAGGACCTGACTTTGCTGGTGAAGCCAAACCACTTAATAATGCTTATGATCTGCCTTCTCTAAAGAAGATGGACATTATTGTTTCATGCCAGGGTGGTGACTATACCAAAGAAGTTTATCAGCCTTTGCGTGATGCTGGTTGGCAAGGATACTGGATTGACGCTGCTTCTGCACTGCGTATGTCCAGTGATAGTATTATTGTTTTAGATCCTGTCAATAATGATGTTATTCAGCAGGGTCTAGAGCAGGGTGTTAAAACGTTTGTAGGCGGAAATTGCACCGTTTCTTTGATGTTACTAGCGCTTGGAGGGCTATTTGAAAAAGATCTCATCGAGTGGATAAGCCCGATGACCTATCAGGCTGCATCAGGTGCTGGAGCGCGTAATATGAGAGAGCTCATCACACAAATGGGTGAGATCCACGGTAGCGTAAAATCTCAGCTAGAAAGCCCTTCATCAGCGATTCTGGAAATAGACAAAATTGTAGCAGACAAACTCAAAGATAATGAATTACCAAAAGACCAATTTGGCGTGCCACTAGCTGGCAGTTTGATCCCTTGGATTGATGTTCCAATGGAATCAGGCCAAAGTAAAGAAGAGTGGAAAGCAGAGGTTGAGGCCAATAAAATTTTAGGGTCAATCAAGCAACCTATACCGGTGGATGGCCTTTGTGTCAGGGTAGGCGCAATGCGCTGTCATTCTCAGGCGCTAACCATCAAACTTCGTGAGGACATTGAGGTTAGCGAGATTGAAAGAATTCTCGATGAACACAATGAGTGGGTAAAAGTTATTCCTAATGAAAGAGGTATAACTGAGCAGGAGCTGACTCCTGTGAAAGTCACTGGATCTTTGCATATTCCAATTGGCAGGATCAGAAAGTTGTCTATGGGCGATAAATACATCAGCGCATTCACTGTGGGCGACCAGTTACTATGGGGAGCAGCCGAGCCGTTGAGACGCATGCTCAGAATCATCACAGGTTAGCAGCTAAAAGTGCCTAGCATTTCACTCTAGGCACTATTCTTTTATTAAAAGTGGAATTCATGCACACTATAGGTGTGATCTACGCCATTACAATCAGTTGCGATTGCAGTTGTCGGGCGAAAGCTACTATCTAAAAACCATTTAGCCTTCATTTTTGAACCATCTGGGCAAGTTGCCCCTTCTGTATGTGCGACTCTTTTTCCAGCTGATACACCAGCCGGGACATTTTTATTCCAGTAAATTCGAACTTCTGAATGTGGTGGAATATCAGGCACAAACTTGTAATAGACTTTCATAGGGTAGCGACGTGTGACAATATCACCGCAAGAGCTAGATTCACATTTAAGATAAACAAAGTTGTAGGAGTACTTGAGTACGCCATCACTACTTTGTGTATCTTGTTCATTTGCCATGGCAAAGTTGCCTGTAAAGCCGGCGACTAAAAGTCCAGCTAAAATAACGCTTTTCATAATTTATCCTTTTATGTATACCAATTTTAACTAAGGTTTGCTTAAACCTACTTATCTATAGCATCAAAATGGGTAAATAAGCACCCTAAAATGGTTACGATTTGTTTACACTGAAACGGTTTTGAAACAAGTGTGACTGTCAGCGGATAGATGCCGGTAATTGGCTCTTGAATCCAAGGAAAAAGAATGACTCAGACAATCATCTTTTTGATCTGTTTGGCCAGTGGTAGGAGGTCGTACTTTGGAGAAATGGCCTAGGAGTCAACTAAATTCGACTACGCCGAGGCCAGCATCTAAGGATTAAAAGCTATTTATTTTTGTTTTCTTGTTGCCAAGCCCAAAGTGGTGGCTTGATGAGTAAGTTCCATCGATAACGCCAATTAGGGGCGTGCCACATTTGACGCACAAGCTTTACATACCCACTAAAAAACACAGTGACTGGGTTGATACTCTTAACTGCCGGATAGATCCCGTATTTCACTTTGACATCTTCCTTAGCAAAAGTACCAAACATGCGGTCCCAGACAATAAAAATACCTGCGTAGTTTTTATCTAAGTACTGCTTATTAGTTGCATGGTGTACGCGATGATGCGAGGGGGTATTGAAAATAGCTTCAATTGGACGAGGTAACTTTTTCACGGTCTCCGTATGCAACAAAGTCTGGTAAACCTGAACGACCACTTCCGCCAGAAAGATGATAAATGGATTGAAACCCAGAATAGCCAAGGGTAGGTGAAAGAATAACGGAAACAGCCAATCTAAAGGCCCATGACGGTACGCGACAGAAATATTAAAGTGCGGAGAGCTATGATGAACTGTGTGTGTGGCCCATGCAAATCCATTTTTGTGTAAAAAACGGTGCTCCCAGTAATATGCTAAGTCAGCCAATACGATACAACACAGTATTGTCCAAGGTGTTAACGGTAGTTCAACCAACTTAAAATTATCATAAACATAGAAAAAGACGCCTGCATACGTTGCCGCTACTAAAGCGACAATCAATACGAAGGTACCGAGTGTAATAAAGTTGGTGATACTGTCTCCAAGTAAATTGCGTGTAAATGTTTTTTTTAAGCCGTATCGAATGAGCTCAATGACAAAAAGTGACAGTGCAATTACCAAGAACCAGTCGTCAATAAAAGTTTCGAGCCACCAAATATCATCGGTTGAGAAGGAGTATGTTAAAAAGTCCATGATTTCCCCCTATTTGTAATTAACCATGAATTCAGAAGACACGGGGTGTCCACTGGCGTCCAAGTAGTGGATCTCTAGCACAGATTGTAAATTTTTGCGGTAATCTATTTTTTTCCATGCATCGGCTAATTCTTCGTTTGAGTGAGCAGCCTTTTGCAAGACCCTTTCATACCTTCCACCTTTAATGGTCGTTGACTGATTTGCGGAGCGAACGATATCTGACAGATAGCCTATTGATACATCCGCTTTTTGGTAGTCTTGGCTAAAGTTTTGGTAATAGACACTGATTTTTCTTGGGTATCGCAATAGATTTTTATTGAGTGCTTGTTGGTTTTCAAACGTCTCCCACAACTTTGCGATATGTTTGATTGCAATTTTTTGCTGTACGCCACTGATACTCATAGTGTTAATCCGTACACCCTTCACAGCCTCGGTTGTATTCGGGCGTGGATTGGATTGTTTTGTTGTGAGATTGGGTGCTTCAACCTGTACATCAGGTTTGTCGCTGTGCTCAGTTGCAGCCATTAGGGGGAACTGCATCATAGCTAACCCCCAAATACTTACGACCACCACTCCCGAGATTGCGAAAGAACTCATTAACTTCATTGATACTCCACATAGCATTTGATCATTAGATTGATATATAGGCTAGTAGCAGAGATTTAAATTGTCAATATGAAAATTAACTTCGTTTATTCGGTGTTAAGTGTCGTGCATAACAATTTGGAGCTATGTTTTAAGGTGTGGACTTGCTCTTTAAACTTGAGCGGGAGTAATGATTCGGCCATTAAATAATTAGCATATATACCATTGCTTACTAAGTTGATCTTGTCATCCCCAGCATTAGGGTAGTCCACTTTTAAGGCATCCGAGACGTGCTGGATAAACTCGGACATTATGTGTTGTTGGTCGTCTTTAATGGCATCAAGACGTTTGGCTTCTGCAAATAAGGCTTCGCCAATGATAGTCGCGTTGAGCTGCTCAGCAGATCCAACTGAGAATAGCGTTTCTATGAGTGCTTCCGAACGGCTATTGTTGGGCAGCCAGTCTATAACTTGCTGCCATTGAGCACTGTAGATACCCCGCCAGCGTTTGCTGAGTGCGCAAATTATGTCATCACGATTTCCGATATAGTGGCGCAAAATCGTTCTTTTTACGTTGGCGGTTTCCGCTATATTTTCTAAAGATGTTGCTTGCATACCTTGTTTTAAGATACACACCTCTAAGGCATCAAGAATCTCTTCAATTCTCTGTGCTGCCATGCTTGGGCGAGCCATATTAAACCTCTTCTATCACAGTGCTTGAATATGGATAATTTTAGCAAATATATTTTCACATTGACAATTTAAGGTTGTGCGATCTAATCTATAAATTGTCAATGTGAAAATATACGGGTGATAAAGTGGATAAAGTTAAAACCAAGAAGCTCATTGGAGTTTTATATTTGGTGCTGTTGGCTAGCTGTGGTAGCAATCCTGAAACAAATAATGAAAAGCCTCAGGGATCTGATATACCGGAGGCCATTGCTATGCCAGAGCCTATTGCTATGCCAGAACCTCCTGTAAAAGTAATGCCACCAAGTGCAAAGTCGGACTACATTGGTTTTGAGTCTGCACCAGTGAGGCCCATGGCGAAAACCTCTGACGGTAAAAAATTATTGCTGACCAATACTTCTAACCATACTCTAGAGATTTTTTCTATTGGAAAAGATGGGACGCTCTTATTGTCGCAAAGCGTGCATGTCGGATTAGAGCCAGTGTCTGTTGCAATTAGAAATAATCAGGCTTGGGTCTTAAATCACCTATCTGATTCAGTAAGTATTGTGGACTTGTCGCTTTCGCCAGCCCGTGTAATTCGAACCCTGCTTGTCGGTGACGAACCAAGAGATATTGTTTTTGCGAACAATAAAGCTTTTATTACCACAGCACATCGAGGCCAACAAAGGCGAAGCCCCGCGCTAGCGAAGGTAAAAGGTGCAGGAGATCCAAAGCTGCACACACCCGGTATAGGGCGCGCTGACGTCTGGATTTTCGACATTTATAATTTGGGGGATAATCTAGGGGGAACGCCTTTAGAAATTGTGTCTATGTTTGGAGACACGCTGAGGGGGCTTGCCGTATCTCAGGATGAGAAAACAGTATATGCCGCCGTACTAAACTCTGGAAATCAAACCACAGCAGTGCATGAAGCCGTTATGTGTTTGGGCTTTGAAGACGATCAATATGGTGCAGTACCTTGCCAAGTATTAGATGAGTTGAGTTCCCCTAAGGGGCTACCAGAGGGATACTTACCAGGCGGGAGAACTGCACCGGGCGTAAATGCAGACGGCGAATATCAGCCTTGGACGAGTATGATTGTGCAATATGACCGTGCATCAGGGCAATGGCAAGATAGCAAAGGGCGCAACTTTTCAAATGGAGTTCGTTTTCACCTGCCAGATCATGATGTATTTGCGCTTGATACACAGACCCATAGAACAATAGCAAGTTTCAAGCATGTGGGTACAACGCTATTTAATATTGCGGTTAGTCCGACCACCGGCGCATTGTTTGTATCCAATACAGACGCCAACAATGCAACTAGATTTGAAGGCTCAGGCAAGTTCACAGGATCTACGGTGCAAGGGAATATTGCAAAAAGCCGTATTACAGTTATAGATCCTTCGACTGGTAATGTTTTTGCTAGACACTTAAACAGACACATTAATTACAACGATTTAAAAGGGAATAAGTCGGTAAAGCATCATAGCTTATCGGCCCCTCTACAGCTTGAAGTGAGCAGCGATGGAAAGCTGCTTTACAGCGCTGTGTTAGGCTCAAATAAAGTTGCTGTATTGCCGACATCTGAATTGACCGACGATAGCTATTGGGACAATAAGGACCAAGAGTTCGACCCTAAAGAGGCGAGTGCACGTTATTTGTCAGTACAAGGGGGGCCTGCAGGAATATTACTCAATGAGCGGCATCAATCGTTGTATGTATTTACACGTTTCGATAACAGCCTCGTTCATATTAATTTATCAAATCGAAGTGAGTTGCAGCGTATTGCAATGCCCACACCTGAGCCCAAGGATTATATGGCAGGCAGGTCCATGCTCTACGATGCTAATCGTTCGTCGTCAAATGGTGAGTCTTCTTGTGCAAGCTGCCATATCTTTGGGGATACAGACCACTTAAGTTGGAATTTGGGCAATCCCGATGTAAGTAACATCAAGAATCCGCAACCATTCCCAACTCAAAATTTGTCAGAGCTAGGCTGTTTGTTAGTTGGTCCTGAAGAAGAAAGTTGTCAACTTCTGGAAATTATTAACGGCAATGGTGATGAACGTAGCTTCGCTTCTATGAAAGGGCCTATGGGGACACAAACATTAAGAGGGATGCAGCATCATGGGCATATGCATTGGCGCGGGGACCGTTCAGTTGGCTATTTTGGTGATGATACTGCGCAGACTTTGGATGAACGTATTTCTTTTAAAAACTTTATTGTTGCTTTTGAAGGCTTGTTGGGTCTGGATATAGCGCTTCCTGAATCAGTTGATGCAGACTTAAAGACCGCAGATGTAAGACAATTGGAGCAAGACATGGATAAATTTGCTGACTTTATGCTCAAAGTAGCCTTACCACCCAATCCGATTAGAAGCTTAGACAATGCTTTATCTTCCTCTGCGCACATTGGCGAGCAGTTTTTTCATGGCGCTAGGCGGTCAGATGGCGCAGCGCAAGATACGCCATTGAATGGCAATAATGCCGATGGAGTAAACTGCGAGGGGTGCCATGGTGTTGATCATGAAAAAGGGTTTTATGGCAGCCGCGGCGAGATCGCACACGGAGGAGAAATTCAAATATTAAAAGTACCCCAATTAAGAAACTTGTATACGCGTGTTGGTATGTTTGGCTTGCCTGACCGTGAAGGGTTTTTACCTTCTCACACGAAAAACCATCAAGGCGACCAAATAAGAGGTTTTGGCTTTTTACATGATGGTGCGACGGATCAGTTGCTAAACTTTCTCAAAGGAGGGGTATTCGATAATGGTGAGCAAGGTTGCCCCGACGGCGCAGATGAAAGATATGGATGTCATTTCAATGCTGGTGAGATAGGCATTCCTGACGAAACAACGCGACAGGGGTTAGTCGATTACATGATGGAATTTGATAACGATTTGGCCCCGGTTGTTGGACAACAAATTACACTGACTGAACATACACATGAGGTTGTCAAATCGAGGATCTTACTACTCGAGCAACGAGCAAGTACGCCTTTTGTTTCCAAGCTGTTGGGTGGAAAGGTCACCGAATGCGACTTGATTGTACTGGGCGTAGTCAATCACGAGCGGCGGGGCTACTTATTTGATCAAATAGAGCAAAACTACAGAAGTGATCGCGCATTTGAACGCCGTCTGACTTTGGCACAATTGATGAATCTGGGGGCGACAGCAGACAATAGCTTAACCTTTACTTGCACCGTTCCCGGTAAAGGTTGGCAAGCTGCATTAGACTACGACTTAGACGGCATATTAAACGGTGATGCAATTTAGGCTGTATTTTTGGGGTGAACAAGCTAAAGAGAGACAAATAGCATTTACGATCAGGTAAGTAGACTAGCAGGTAAAATTATGAGCAAATACAAAACGCAGCTTATTTCAGAGTATGAACAAATCGCACAGGCACCTATAGAGGAAGCCTACTCGCTGCCTTTTGCGGTATATAAAGACCAAGATATACATTCGCTTGAAATGGAGCATATATTTAAAAGCGAATGGGTATTCATTGTTAGCGAACAAGAGCTAAGCCAAACTGGGGACTATTTTGCATTTACACTCGCAGGCGAAGCGATCGTTTTGATCCGCAGCCAAGACGGCGCGGTTAGAGCGCTTTCAAATCTTTGCCGGCACAGAGGCACATTGTTGCTAGACGAAGGGTATGGTCGTGTCGATAAAAACATCGTTTGTCCTTATCATGCATGGACCTATTCAGATGAAGGCACGTTTAAAGGCGCACCCTTTACAGGAAAAGTGCAACTTGATAAAAAGGCACATTGCTTATTGCAATTTCATTTAGAAAGTTGGCATGGATTGCTGTTTATTCACCTTGGAACTCCTGATAAACCGCTCAGCAAACGTCTTCAGGGAATTGACGACTACTTGCATCATTTTAACCTACCTTCATTTACGCATGGCTACCGCTCACAAAGTCTGGAGCTATGGCATACAAACTGGAAGCTCGTGATGGAAAATGCCATGGAAAGTTACCACTTGTTTAAGGTGCATAAGGAAACACTAGAGACTGTTACACCAACTAAGCAAGCGTTTGATATTGCAGGGCACTTTGAGTGGACTTTGACTGGCGGGGAGATGAAAGATAACGCCAGTAAACTGGCTAAATGGTTTAGAGGAAGTTACCCAAAAGTGTTCGACAATTATGTGCTGATATCAATTCCACCTTCTTTTGTTGGGATCTTAACGTCTGAGAGCCTATCTTGGGTGCATGTGTTACCGCTAGACAGTGAGCAGTGTACTGTTCGATCTGCTGGGATTTCAAATGTTAAAACGAGCAGCGAAGATAAAACAGAAAAAGCGTTTGTAGACGCGTTTTTTGCTGAAGATAAAGATATTTGTGAGCGTGTACAAAAAGGAATGGGGTCAACTATTGCTCGAGGAGGAAAGTTAGTTTCAATGGAAAAAGTAATTGCTGACTTTCATCAATTTCTGGGAAACAGCTTATTCAATACGCCCACATGCGACTTTTACGAAGCGCCAAAAGCTAAGCTTTTTTTAAGTGACAGCGGAAATGAGGAGTAGTTTGTCTGAAAGTGCAGAACGCCTAGTGGGGAGCACGTAAAGTGCCCCTTCACTAAGGTGACGTGAGTTATAATGTTATGTCCGGTCATGCTTTTGTATATGTATAGACTCTATGTCAACAGCGCCCGGTGAGCACTTATTGGCAGGGCGTATCGACAGTAGGCGTTTAGCCCTTTAAAAACGTAATACATCATCAAACTTGTTATTCGTGGTCATTTTTAACACTGACATAAATATCCCCCATCAATGAAGTAACTAGCACTCTAAAATTCACAAAAAAACAACATTTTCAGGTGAGCTACATGCTTTTGCTCGCTTATTAATTGAGAAAAACGCTGTTAATTGATCGCTCTATACATATAAAACGGAACAGATTAAATCAGTGCCCAAAATGTGTACTTTTATTATTTCATTGCAAAATTTACCCAATATAGAAAATTTCAACGAGTTTAAGCCACCAAATACCAATTATATGCTTTAAGGTGTAATGAAATTTATACTAAATTTGGTGAAAGATACCAAGTCTTATATCTTGCAAAGAAGATTTAAATCACCAAATATAATTCGCACATTATTAAAATTTGTTCAAAACGTATCTGTCTTGCTACTTCTAAAATAATGACATTAGGGTAATATAACTGCCTAATTTATACTCAATTTAAAAGGATGATTTATGAATAAAGTGATAAGAATGACTTCCTTGTCTATTTTGC
The DNA here is from genome assembly GCF_018100925.1 of Pseudoalteromonas luteoviolacea. Lineage (GTDB taxonomy): Bacteria > Pseudomonadota > Gammaproteobacteria > Enterobacterales > Alteromonadaceae > Pseudoalteromonas > Pseudoalteromonas obscura. Next base: position 651,960 of record NZ_JAGJEH010000001.1, read on the forward strand.
TGCTCGGTACATGTAATGTAAATGCAGAACACGCTCGAGGTGAGTGGATCGATAAGTTTGACCTAATAAGTGCTCAATATCAGGCACAATACCCAAATAGTTTTAGTCGTTCGAGCAGCCTAGCGTGGGCTGAAGCATATTATTTGGATGCACTCATTGAAATGTATTTGGGGACAAAAGATCCTAAGTACCTAGATACATTTACGCTACGTCTAGATATGGCGATAGCGCTTGCAAAAGATGATACAGGGATGGGAGTTGACGGGTTCAAAGGGTGGGGCGAATGGAAGTATTCCATCGATGCCATTCAAAATTTTAATGCAGAAATCGCAGATCAAGAAGACAGCTCTCTACCTGCTAATTGGGTCAGGTGGCAATCAACCGATGAAACTGCATACAGGAACACAACTGAAGCGGATAACGTTGATAAAAGTACTGCAGCCTTTACAATTAAAACGGCTCCTCAAACCAATCGTTGGCAAGTACTTCAAACACCTTTAAGAAACCCCCACAAACCCAATGAACACTTTGATCCAAACAGTAAGTATCAAATTAATTTCCATGCGAAGATAGAGAATTGTGATGCGGGCGTAAAAGGCCGGCTGCAAGTTTATGACTTTACCCAAAGAAAAGTACTTTTAGATAGGTTTATCGAGTCGCAATCATACCTATATCACACTGCTGATTTTGTCTCGCCTGAAAACCCCACAAACGACGTTCAAGTCAGACTTTATACTACAGATTATCGTAAAAATTGTACCGTGCATTTTGATAATATAAGCGTCAAGTCTTGGCGTGAGTACCTTGTTCACGATGGGATGATCACAGCACCAATGGCAAAATTTATAAAGTTGGCAAGGACAGGGCGCTTGGAACCTCGTTTTTCACAATTTGCCGATGAATATTACGATTTTTTAGTGACGCAAATTTTCCCTAAATGGCAAAAAGATTTACACGGTACGCTAAGTGGAAATTTAGTTTATTTATTCGCTGATGACTCATCTAGTAGAAAGCCTGGTCAGTCGTTACCACATAACCAATACCTTGCACTACAACGCACGTATGCAGAGTTGGCACAGATAGGAGGCCATGATCCTAATCATAAGTTTATGGCGCAAGAGTTAATTAAAGCATTTAAAAGTAGCTTAAAGCTCGGGCAATACCAATCGGGGTCTGGTTCAACAGCCAATAAGTATGAATGGAGCTACTGGAGTATAATGAGCGATAGAGACACAATAAATGACGGCTTGAACTGGACAGGCACTGAAGATACAAGCCATGGTAACTTAGATGTTGCTGCGGCTTTTAGCAGTTACTATGCAGGGGTTGGATTAAATAAAGAAGACATGACGTACTTTGCCAATACAGCAGACTTTATGATTTCTCACTGCGGCAACTTTAGTAAGCATGTAAACAAATGCTACGGCGACGAGTCTTTTACTTCTCTAAGGTGGTGGATGCAATTAGCAGAGTTTAAACCGAGTATTTATCACGACTCTGAAGTCAAATTAACGCAGGTATTCAATGCAATCCAAGGTGTAGGTCAGCGTTATTATATGGGGGCAATTGCACAACTTGTAAAAGGTTATCGGGTTTACGATCAACCATTTAATAACGTAGCTGCAAATGCATTGCCTGAAGGTTGGAGGCATTGGCAGTCAAATCCAGAGACTGTATTTTTAAGCTCTAATAGCGCGTTTAGTGGATCACAAGGTCTAACGATAAAAAACAGACCGACCTATGGCTGGCAAGTGGCGCAAAAGGTTTTCGATTATGAACCTGGGGCAACATATAGACTCGATACGATGGCGCGCGTATTCTCGGGAGATGCCAATGGTCGAGTTATGATTTATGACGCAACGAGCAAAAAATCAGTCGCCCAAGTGATTACAACAAGTAGAGATTGGTCGCCGATCTCTATGGAGTTTACTGTGCCAAATGTTTCTGGCCATAATTTACAGATCTATTTGTATTCAACAAAATGGCAAGTTGACAGTGAGATACACTTTGACGACTTGGAAATTTTCAGAATAAACTAAGTTACACTAGGTGGCGAGCTCATTGGGGCAAGCCACCCATAAACTGACTACAACTAAAAATATTCTGAAGCGCGTCAAGTACCTAAAGCCAATATAGGGCACTTAAATAAAAGATGATATCTTGATGGTAAATCAAATTTTTAGGCTAGGTTTTAGTAGATGTGGTGAGTAAGACTTCTATACGTTAAATATCCTATAATTTATATTATGTTAAATGGTGTTTTTATCTATATATCAAAGATAACACCTCTGCTTTTGTAGCGCTGTGTTCGCCATATTTCTGGTATGTCCAATACTAGGCAGTATCGGACTTAATGGAAGGTTCGTAACCCATAACATTATGATTTGAGTATATCTTTAACGGCACGTTTTGCTGAATACACAGCGGCATGAACTGAACCCCAGTCTTGACCATCAGTGTATGCATCACCAGCAAAAAACAAACGTTCATTAGTGCTTTCACCAAGCTTTTTTATTTGTCTCCAATCTTCATTGTTACGTACGTAAGCGCCAAATATGTGCGGTTCAGTATTCCAATTCTGGATTATATGCTTGACGTAATATGTTGATGCCTTGCCATCAAACAGCGCATCAAGTTCATCTAATATGTATTTAATTATCTCGTCTTCTTGTAAATCAACATAAGGAATTGAGGCTGCACCAACTGCAAATAATCCTAGTATATGATGTGTCGTGTTCTGACCATAAGCTGCATCATAATAGAGCTTCTCTCCATGTTCAGGTGGATTGACATTGAAGCCAATCAGCGCAGGATAAAACTTATCTGAAAACTCAATAAATGCTTTAAACCCACCCCAAACTTTAACTTTATCGATTGCATCTTGTTTAAGCTTGGGTAGTTCAGGTGTAAAATTAATCTCTCTTTGTTGAAGAATTTTTATCGGCGCTGTTACGATAACTCGGGACGCATAATGGGTGCTATCATGTGTTTCAACTATGACTTCATCAGTTGAATAATCGATACTTTTAACTTTTGAGCTATATACAATGTGTTTCTCAATAGATGGTGCAATGTATTGTTCAAAGAAGTCGAACCAGGTAGAGTTCACAAACTTACTGTCTTCGCTCATTTCCATTTCTTTGATGCTGATCTTTTCACCCTCGTATAATGCATAATCATTTTCGGGATCATACATTAGCGTATCTATATCAACATCTACTGAGTCATCATTAACAATTTCGTCTAGTATTTTTGGCTCTGCATGTATCCATTCGGCGCCCAAAGGAATTGGAAAATTTGAAAAGTCGCTTGTGCGCTTCATGCGTCCTCCATAATTTGAAGACGCCTCTAAAATTTTGATGCTAATCCCCTGCTGCTTCAGCAAGTAACCTGCAACTAGCCCAGCAGCACCAGCACCAATAATAATCACTGGCTTAGTGCTATCATTTTGAAAAATCTGCTTATTTGTGCAGGCATTCAGAAGTGGCTGTAGTGGCATGGTGATACCTAGCGCACGACAAACTTTTATAAATTCTCTTCTATTCATTTATTGTATTGTTTATGCAAGTTTGCTCTTCCACTATCGAATATTGTATAGGTTAAGACGCGGGAAACATAAACTCAAGGTTAGTTTGATGGTAATTTTTACTAATGAATTTACCTTTACAGTTGCGCCTCTATGCATCTGTATTCCTTTTGAAGTATTTTATTTCAGAGGCTGGCTTTTATATCAAACCAGATACTAAAAAGTTCGTAAATCAAGTCAAACACACTAAGGCTTAGCATACAGGTCAAGCGGGAGATAAAGTCTTACAGTCAATTATGTATTTGTCTAATCTCGATGGGTTAGAACCAATTAGTTTTGCATATACAGAAATGCAGAATGATGACTCAGACCTGCTCTGACAGCAGACGCATTCCAACCGTCGACTCTCAAAATTTCAAATCAATGGATAATGATATCGTTCAGTACGGAACGGCTAAATTAGTTGAGTTATTAGGCTGGATAAAGTAAATAAAGTTTTATTTAACATAAAATGGTGGCTGCTACTTTTTCGGCAGCTCATCTTTATTATCCCCACCTATTTGTACGGCGTTTTCAATGTTACTACCCGATATGCCCTGGCTAACGGATTTTTGCGGCTCACTGCGCCCTGACTTTTTGAATACAGCAACAAGTACCCCGATAATGCTCACCGACACTGAGTGAAGTAAACCATTCCATCATAATTATTATTCCTTTGTGTTCTCTAGTTCTGCTAGCGAGCTAGACACTTCCTCAATTTCAATCTTTGCACCCAATCGCTCGAATAATGCCAAGGCTTGTTTCAAATGTGTTTTTGCTTGATTGAGGTCGCCCCGTTGTTTATATAGAAGCCCGATATTGGCATACTGAATGGCCATGCCTTGTTTGCGTCCTAAAGATTCATTGACTTCAAGGCTCTTTTGGTAATATTCAAGCGCCTTATCCAGCTCGCTTTGTATATCGTAAACAGTTCCCATATTACCATACTGGCGCGCCAAGCTTTCTTTGCTTCCTAGAGATTCATTGACTTCAAGGCTCTTTTGGTAATATTCAAGTGCCTTATCCAACTCGCCTTGTGCTTGGTAAACAAGCCCCATATTGCCATACACACCAGCCATGACTTCTTTACGACCTAGAAACTCTTCAATTTCAAGGCTCTTTTGGTAATATTCAAGTGCCTTATCCAGCTCGCCTTGAATTTGGCAAACATTCCCTATACAGCAATACACACCAGCCATGCCTTCTTTATGACCTAGAGACTCATAGATTTCGAGGCCCTTTTGATAAAATTCAAGCGCCTTATTAAGCTCGCCTTTTATGCGATAAACGTTCCCAATATTGCCATACGATATAGATTTACCTTCATCATCACTAGTCTTTTCAGACAAGCTTAAAACATGTTGATAAGCTTGCAATGCACTGTTTAATTCGCCAATTCGCTTATAAATAAGGCCTGCCCGATTCCAAGCACTTATATGCTCAGGGTTTAATTGCGTCGCCCTGACAAAATCCTTCAGTGCTTGTGTAGACTCATGAAGATAAGTTAATGAACCACGCTGGTAATAATACTCGGCCTGTTTGAGAATGGTGTCTTCGTTATCATCAATCAGCTTTGACAGTAGCGCTTGTGCTTTATCGACGTCGCCACTATCTATAATTGCTTGCAATGCAGCATCAACATCGTTAGCTGGTAATTCGTTATTTTGTTTGCTTTGGCTTAAATTAGAGATGATGTCTAGATAGGTTTGAAGCTGCTGCTTGTATTCAGAAATCTCGATGTGCCTTTTATCTAATTCAGCTTTTAAAGCGTCGAATGCTTTCACTGCTATCGGGTCATTAATGACAACATCACCTGAATTGTTTCCAGCAATTTGAACCACAGTTGAGCCATCGGTTTGCACAGTCTGTATTATGTCATTGGATTTTTTAATCAGAGAGTTCATCAACGTTATATCCTTGTATTGCTTCACAATACAACTCTACTTAACTGGATACTAAAAGCAATGTAAACATGAAAGGTTTAATGCAGATATGAAATGGTAACCGAGGAAAGGTTTGAACTCACTTTGGGGTGTATAAAAAAATGTATTTTCATCCAAATTCAAAAGGCGCGTTAGAAGGAAGTTATATTACATAATAGCTCTGGTGTAAATTCCATTGATATAGGTCTTTTGTGAATATTAAAAGAAGCCTAACAGCTCTATTGTTGAGGGTAATATCATGAGTGCCGTACAACGGAGGAGCCAGTGTAAATTATGTTCCAATATTTAATCAAACTCCTATGTCCTCTTCACTGAACATGAGACATGTTTAATTAGAGTTCTTGTATCATTACCAATAGGAAACAGCGGTTCTACTCTAGTAACTACTTTGATTCCCTTCAATTTTTATGAATGAAAGCTAGATTTATAAATTATATTATGTTTGAATAATAATCAACCCGCTAGGTGCAGAAACGAAGCTCAGTGATATATGGGGGTCAATATATTAAAGATGAGAATTGTCAAATGTAACTATTGTTTATGTTTACTTCTACTATTCCTCCTCACTGGTTGCGCAGTGACATACGTTGATGAAAATGGTGACAAAAATATCATTGGTTTTGTCAACATCAAAACCAAGTCCGTTGAAGACCGTTTTTTGATTGGCGGAGAGACCGTAGATGTTACAAGCTTTGGAGTTATGTTTTTTAACTCATCTGAACAATCGTCAGTAACAATTGGCTACGGAAAGGAATCTAACACTTATCTTAAAGATAATGTCTTACTACTAAACGCATTGGACACAAATACGATGCAATGCCTCATCAACGAGGGAGTGAAGAATGAATAAAATTGTAATTGCCATGGTTCTTTGTGCAGTAATAGCCGGATGCTCATCTGTTGATAAAGCTGTATTTGTTACCAAAACATCAATTAGTGTGATTGATGTAGATTCTACACCATCAGAAGTCTCACTTGCATACGATCGTACAGAAGGTTTTATAGGCCCAAATTATGAAAATGGAAGCGTCCCTTCTGTTGTGGGATCTTTTAGCTCAGACGGTAAGATTATTAGCCCTAAAATAAAGCAGGTTTATGCTACTGGAGAAGCTGCAAATTTAGTAGTTGACGTCGGTACCCCTAAATATACACCGGTTGAGCAAGACAAACATAAAACTAATGGAAAAGATGATAAAAAAACTCTGTTCTTTGGTACCAGTACAAGCTTAGGGTTCAAGTTTGGAGTGCAAAATACGAATCCAACATTTTTACTTGGCTACAGAAGAAAAGAGGCCTCTTATATTCCACTTAGGAAAAATTCTGATGGTGAGGAAGTATATTCTTCCGTGCTAGCGAGTATCGACACGTCGATATCTAAATCAGATGGGGGCGAGTTTACGCATGGACAGTACTTTGCTACAGGTGTAGCAGCTAAGAAAATGGCATCTCAGGATATTGTGCAGAAAGCATTTAGAAAACGAGCAAAATCAGCATTAGAGCAATATGACGATGAAAACAGACGTCAGTCGGACTCTTTGTCTAAGTTGTCGTCATGTGCGTTAAGAATGACTAGTGTAGCTAACTGGAAAAGCATTGTGGATTCAGCTGCCGTAGCTGGACTCTTTAAGGATGCTGACGTGGTAGGGGTGGAGTTAAATGATTATGCTGGGGCCACAAAAGCGGAAAACCTTCTTGAACTTATCGCAATATACATTGATGAACTCAAAGTTGGTAAGGTTATAACCTCGAGCGAACACTCCCTACTCTTAGAAAAACACAGCTTGCATATATGCAAGCTTGCAGACGAGGAAGCGCAATGACCGATAAAGCAAATAAAGTACATACTGAAAACGTGCCCTGTGAACGCTGTAGACAGCGTACTGATGAAATTACTTCGGGAGGTCGTTATGAAGTGTTAAGTTGTACTAAGAAATCAGATAACCCTTGTATCTGTGAATTAAGGTATACGCGAAAGCGGAGAAGTTGATTAAAACTAAAACTCAGTAAGTTAATTTGTAGTAGTGTGGGCACGTCAAAATCACTAGGTACTACAACTTATACCGTCAGTATCACTGGGCAATCACACTTACTCAATTAATCACCATTTCCTATACTACTTGTTGGTTGTAATTCTCTAGTTTCTCAAACATCATCCAAAACACATTGCCTGCATGTATGTATTTACGTGAGGAGTGCTCATGTACTCTGATACAGAGATTGTTTGGTACCCTTGAAGGACTCTTTATATTTAGCGGGTCCAACAAAAATGTACTGGGAGGCAAATTGTATAATTTTGATAAATAGTGTATTGATTAGGTTTTTGTGTAACTAGCTTTGCATTAACACTAATAACTTATCATTATCAAGCTTTAAGCATCTTCCTAGCCTTAATCTTCCAGCAGTTTTGTTTACATATCAACAATACCTGTCTTTATCTCACGTTAGCTAGGTGGCTTTGGTGGAGCTGTTGCTTGGTGTTAACTATATTGCCGAAATTACCACTCCACCAGCAGTAACTTATATGCTTGTCATTCAATTACTTTGGAAAAACGCTTTTCTAAATGACTTTACCTCGTTTTCATAATGGGTTTGCCACTGCTGCGCTGATAAGTGCGCATATTCGGATCCTTTGAGCATGTGTAACTGTGCTTTCTTTTCACTGAGTGCTTGTTGGTAGCTGAGCACGGTCTCTTGTTGGTGAAGGATTTGCTGTTGGCGAACTAAAATGGCTTGGGCTTGCTCATGGTCAAAGTAACGCCGAGCAAGCTGACTTCGTAGATGTGATAGTTCATTTGGCGTCATATTCGTGCCTAAAATCTCAATTGCGATGCTATATTGCGCCTGCGCATCCGATGAGACTTTACCTTGTTGGCTTAAAATATCCAGTTGCTCAATAAAGTCATCGGGTGTCATTTCTTGGCTTAAGTCGGTAAATTCGGCAAGCGTTGCTCTGGTGTCATAAAAAGCAAATTCTTCATGAAATAGATCTGTGGCGAGATCTCCCCAAACTTGAGTGTAGATACGCTTGATCCTGCTGACCTTTTCAACTGTGGTGGTATTAAAGTCTTCACTGGCGGTCAATTGCTCAAATTCTTGTTTTTTGGCTGGGTAATCAGCAATCAATTGATATCTATGTGTGCTTGCGTGAGCATGCAGTTCCGCAAGTAGTGCGTCACATTGTGATTGTCGCAAGCAGTGCTGCCAAAATGACTCTATCAGTGGTTTCAACTCATTTAAATTAGTCTGGGCTAGTTTATTGAGCAGCTCCCCTCTTCTATTTTCGCTATGTTCAAATGGCAATTGTTTCGGCGTTTCAGGTAGTGGGTTGGGCTCTTGATATGGAGTATTTTGAGTCGCTTGTATGTTGGCTTTGGGCTCTGCTGTCACAGGCTCTTCGCTCTGATAAACAGCGCTAGTGACAGCTGCAAGGATGGCAAGACTCAAGAAAATGGTTGTTTTGTTCATTGTGTCACCTTGGTTAAAAATCTCGGCTTCTCATTCGAATGGTTACGTGCATATGTCATTTTACGAAATATACAGCGATTAACGGTTAGGGTTTGGCCGTTTCGTTTCAAGGACATTGGAGCAAGCTTTTAAATAAGCTTGCTCCATTAAATTGAATTACTTGATCACTGCTTTTACTGGGAAGTGATCAGACAGATCCCAATGCTCCCAAATACTCTGAGCAGTGCTGCGAGGTACTTTGACTTCATTCACATTGCTTTGAGTTGCTTTGTATTCATCACTTACAACAATGTAATCGAGATATTCAACCGTATCGCCCGCTTTTTTGGCGAATGAATTTACACGAGGGTCAAAAGTCGAGCTGGTATAGCCGGTGTATTGAGGAGCGGATGCCGCTAAATTTGCCAGCATATTGGTATAGTCTCCAGGGAACTTAAGTTTATTGACGTTAAAGTCGCCCCCATAAACAACAGTTTCATTGCTTGGTATGTTTAAACTCGTTGCTAAACTACGTATTTGTTTAAACTGTAATTGTCTGTGTTGACGCGCCGTATCTGTATCGCTAGACGCAGTATGTGTTGCAAACAGATGGTACGCTTCTCCGTCTTTTATGATTTCTGCGTAATTAACGCCTTTATCAGCAAAACAATCTGTACTAGAGCAGTCAGGAAAAACATATTGCGCTTGGTTGACGATCGGATAACGGCTAACAATGATCACGCCACCATCGTATATATTGACGCCTGATTTATCTAACATTTTGGTTTGGTATGGGTACTCAGTGGCAATTTCGCGCAGGAAAGACTCTCGTTGTGAATGAAAGACTTCTTGCAGTAGCAATGCATCGTACCCTTTTAAATATTCAGGGATTAATGTCATACGATCGGAAATATGGGATGCAATCACAGGGAGCGCCCAAATATTGTATGTCATGACTTTAAGCGCCTCTGGCGCTGGGTTGGCAGCTTCGTCTTGGTGTGACGGCGTAATGGAATAATAAAAGTCGTCATATCTGGCCGTTGCTTTGGCCTTAAAAGCGACTTCTGCCGGTAATGATGATACGCCAACGTTTGACTGATATCTGTGGATGTTTCTATCGCTAAAATTGCCTGAACTAAAATCTTGTCCATGTGCACTGTGCGTGATCGTGGAGCCGTACCAAGTACCCTTCATATTTTGTTGCAAGTTAATAACCTCGCCTGACTGCGTTGTCACCTTTGTTTTAAATTGGTAGTTGTGACCAGACTTGGCGCCATAATAGCGATTAAAGCTTAAAACCATACGGGTTTCATAAGGCTTTAACTGCGTTGTGTGTTGAGACCATTCATCTCCATATTCCATTAGATCGGAGCCGGTATGTTCTACAGAGATATTTAAAACTTGGTCGCTATTGTTCGTTACATAGATGTCACTGTCGGCAAGTACTGACGTGGAAACCAGTGCTGCTACAAGACCTAATAATTGAAATTTCATATATTTTTCTTTTTAGTGATTAAAGTTGCGAAGAATTATTCACAAACAATATTTCAATATCATGTCTTTTCTGTGAATTGGTATAGACCAGGTTGTGTTTGGGATTAAATTTTATCGGTATGTATAGTTTACTTGTTATAGCTATGATTTATTTGAATTATTTTTCAGGCGTTGATAAGTTTAACTAACTTTAGAATTTAGTGCTTGTACTGTCATGGTGTTTTATTGGGACGTTGAAAACGTTTTAGGTCTCTAAAGTGAGCCTTATGAGGGGTCGAAGACAGCCTGTTTTGGGCAAAAGTTACAATTTTTAGTTTTACTGCTTTTCGTCTAGTTCATATTTGTACTTTTCAATGATTGATTGCGTAATTTTGTGTTCGCTCGGTGGCAAAAAATTCAAATGTGCGGCGACAAAAGACTGTGTCTTGTATATTTTGCGCATAGCTTTATTAATGGCTTTTATTAGCGCCTGACTGTTAGATGTTTTGTTACACATGACGTGGCCGAGTATAAAAGTCGGCGTCCCGGCTATTTTATACGAGCGATAGCTTGCCCCATCGTTTTTAACATGGCGAAACACCTCTGCCGGGTAGCCCAGTAGATAGTCGACTCGTTGTAAACGGAACATTCTGTATATGGTTTCGTATTGTTCACTGCCACTTCGTATGACTTTGTTACTGCTGTCGACTTGCTTTAATTGATCATCTAAAAAAGGGCCGTAAGACATATTGTCAGACAGCGCGATCAACTTACTGCTGTATACTTTGAATAAGGATTGCAAAGAGCGTATTTCCCCATTTGGGTTGAGCACTGCATTTGCCAGCTTTCGTGCCGATGCATGCTGATATAATCTCCGACTAACGTAAAAGTTTACTGGCAAACTAAATAAAAAAGAGGCTTCTCGCTCAGCAGTTTTGATGCGATTAATGGTGCATATCGCTTGGGTATTGGACTGCATCTCTCGCAGCGCTCTATTGTAACTGGATAGCGCGAACTCTATTGAATCATTATCTAAGACATCGAATAGCAACTTATTTGTTGCCCCTGCAATGTTTGAAGGTGCTGTTAATGAAGTAAATACTTTAAGTTCATCTTCCTCATCGAGGTATATGCGAGCTTTATTAGCCAAACATTCATTTATCGACATAAAAAAAGGCAGTACACATGCCCAAACCCATCTCTTGGCGAGTCTCATTTTCCCACTCCTTTTCTCAGGGAAAGCCGCAATAGCTTTCGTTCAATTACAAAGGCGTAAGATAGATACCAATCATTAGTTTAGTTAATGTATCGACAATTTAAAAGGCGACAGCTAGGTTACCGGGTTAAGGTATTTTTGTGCATTAAAAGAGTGTCTTATTGGTTCGCACCGAGTACTTTTCTAGTAACGTCGATTCGCAATACGCGCTTTATCCAAACCAAAGTAACTTTAGTTTTGGCAGTCGTCGCCTTGAATGACCTAACAAGGCTTAACTTTGCTGTTTCGAAATGTTGAGAGCGCCCATTTTTTGGGGCCTTTTAACTTGTTTTCGTTACTCAGCGGACATTGATAACGTTAGTGCCATACAGAAACTGGAAATGACAACCTCATAAATGTACGAGAGATCAAATCAAGTTTGACGCCAAAGTCGATTATTTCCTCGCAAGTCCAACCGTCTGGGTGCAACCAGTTCTCTTCCTCCAAAGCACATAATATTGCCAAATCCTGATCTATATACCCTAATGGGGCTGCGGCTAATCCCCACAGCATTACTAGTTTGCCTTCGGTTTCTGGGTTTCGTGGATTGTTAGACTCAAGTGTTCGAAAGTACTTTTTGGTTTCCATTAAGGCTTTCGATACTTCAACCAGTATTGCGTCTCTAATGTAGTGATTATCCATTGGAATTGCATATAACTTAACTGCCACCTCATTGAGTTTTTCGATAAGTTCGTTATGAGACTGACTATGGTGCCTTTCAAAAAGCTCAATGTAAGCATCTTGCGCGGTTGTGGTCGCTTTAAGAGCCATATCCCTACCCCTAATTTAGTTGTCATAATGGATAATAATCGTGAAGTACACCCTTATGTTTAGCAACAAGGTTAGCAAAAGGACAGATAAAACTATTAAATTATTTCGAGCAATTTTTGAAGTGGATATAGGCAATTGAAATTACGCTAGTAGTTTTTTGGGGACTCATATAGGATACGAGTGCCCCTTTATAAACCTGCTTCTGATTCAGTTTGATGGCGGGAGTTGAAGTAAGACGTTTGCCAATATTTATTGTGTATAGATGTGCAATACGTTTTCCTTACATTTTACCTGCCCGGCGTCGAGCAGCATGTCTACTAGCTGAGCACTGTTTACCTCTCCGTAAGGAGTTTTATGCTGGTGACCGACACCAAATGCAGCAAAGATCAATTGACAATATGTGTGTGCTTGCTGAGGCGCTAATTGTAAATCACCATCTTCGATACATTGCGTAATATCAATCATCATATCGTTAAACATGACTTCCGCGATAGGGGCGTATTGAGAAAAGGTATTGACTACAAAGCGATTCCAAACTGTGTCTTTTTCGATTCTTTTGAAGTACTGTGTCAGCACTAACACTAGCCTTTTCAACCCCGGCGTCATTTCAGCATACGCGATCCCGGTTTGCTGCTCAAAGTCGTCATCAAATGCTTTGTTTTCTCGGGTAGCTAGCTCGCCAATATATTGCTCAATAGACTCAAAGTAAGAATAAAAAGAGGTGCGGTTAAGGTTGGCTTTTTTACATAGTTCGCCTACAGTAAACCCGTCAATTCCGTGATCGGCAATAAGTTCTATGCCTGAGTCTAACAGTGCTTTTTTTGCTCTATAGCCTTTTTGCGACTTAGATTTAAAAACGCTGTCTTCGCTATATTGATTTGTCAAAGCTTTCCCCTAGTTATCGTATAGATCACATGCCAAAAGCAACATGCTGTCACTAATTTTTGACTTTAAATAATCCTTGTATATTAACACTCTATTTTAAAACGAACACGCTTGAAAGCAGTTCAAAGATGAAGAATTATATGGGGAGTTATGGCAACCATGCCGTTTGTAGTTTGATTTTTACTTAAACGAATTTACAACTTGTATGTATTCTACTGTTCGTAAAACATGCCCTTTTGCGTTAGCCAAGACTTAGCGTCATCTAAATTTAGAAAGATTTGTGTATCGACATTAGGCATTGCTTCGTGGATCAACTCAACTAAGGCTTGCTGGTATGAAGCGCCACAAACAACAGCTTCGTACTGCTGATTTTGCTCGTTACTCCACTGGCTATAGCGTTTTATATGCGCCCAAGCCTCTGGGACCAATAGCTCAAACTGTGTTAAGTTGACTAAACACGCCCATGGTTTGTCAGCTAGTAGGTGAACATTTTTTTGATACTCATCACTCCAACGCAAAGCGGTCTCAAGATTCCAAGCACCCATGGCGTCAACAACAATGGTTTGCCCTTTAATGTACATTTCAAAGTTACCATGTTCACGCATGCAGCCCTCCCGAGTTATATCAAAACACTGACATGAGCTTCATTTTGGAGCTTATGCCAGTGTTAGTGAAAATGCAAAGAAGGCGCTTAGTTTATCGTTTAGCTTGGTTTAATTTAGTTACCATTGAACACAAATTTTACCAAAATGTGAGCCTGATACTTGATATCGAAATGCATCGGCAAGAGAGCCGTAATCGAATACTTTGTCTATTACAGGTCTCACATTATTTGCTTCGAGTGCTTTTACATAATCTTGTTGTTGGCTTCGACTCCCCACCAGCAGACCTTGTAGTCGTGCCTGTTTAAACATCAATTGTGCAGTTGGCAGATTGCCTTCAAAGCCTGTTAATACACCTATTAGGTAGATATTTCCGCCAACAGCAACGGATTCAACAGATTGGGCAAGTGTGCCCGGTCCACCTACCTCAATTATGTGTTCTGCGCCCTTACCATCTGTGATAGCTAATACATCTTTAGCCCATTCTGGGTTGGTTTTATAATTAATAATGTGATCTGCGCCTAGTGCTTTTGCACTTTGCAGCTTTTCGTCAGAGGAGGAAGTTACAATCACCTTTGCGCCAAACATTTTACCGATTTGCAGCGCTGCTAAAGATACACCGCCAGTTCCCAAAGTAACGATTGTTTCACCGGCTTTTAAGTTGCCGTCGCTCACTAGTGCGCGCCATGCAGTTAAACCTGCCGTGGTGATGGTTGAAGCTTCCAGATGAGACCAGCCCTTTGGTGCGAGCGTAAATGCAGAAGCGTCCCTCGTTACATACTCCGCAGCCATGCCATCTATGCCATCTCCCGGCGTCTTAGCAAAATCTCCAACTGCGTGGCTCGGGCTTCCTGAAAGCCATTGAGGGAAGAATGTTGAAACGACATGGTCGCCCACTTTAAATTCAGTGACTCCTTGGCCAACTGCAACAACCACTCCGGCACCATCCGAGAGCAGTACTCGCTCTTGCTCGAGTGGTAGATGTCCGTCTGCAACCAAGTAATCATGATAGTTCAGTGAGCTTGCCAATATCTGTACTTTGATCTCCCCTTTTACCGGAGCTGAAGATTCTGTGTCTTTAGATAAATATATGTTTTCCAATCCACCTGCTTTTTTTACCTTTATTGACTGCATTTATTTGTACTCCGAACATTTAGCTTTGTTGCTTTAAGTGGTTTATTAATTAGCTAGCCTGTACGTAGACTAACCAAAGTAGTGCCATTTTAATAAAGCTAAAAAACTAGAAAAAGATTGTGCTTATTGTAATATTAACAATTAAATGATTGTTAATTGGTGTGGTAAATGACTGAATTGGATAAGCTGGATGTCAAGCAAATGCGGTTGCTTCTTCTGCTACTCGAAAAGCAAAGTATTAGCAGAGTGGCTGAATCTTTGAATGTCAGCCAACAAGCTGTGAGTCTTCAACTTAAGTCTCTAAGAGCTATTTTTAACAATCAGCTTTTTGTGCGTCATGGCAGAGGCATTGCACCCACACCTAAGGCATTGTCGTTAGGTAAAATGCTTGAGGGGGTTTTAAACGTATTGGAAGGCGCGGTTCGCACAGATGACTTTGATCCAGAAGAAGTTGAGAGGACAATCGTGATTTCGTCCACTGATTACGCGCAGCAAGTTGTGACTACGGCGTTGTTTTGCCATTTCAGGAAGATTGCGCCAAATTTAAAGCTTATTATTAAAGACCTAGAAATTGAAACACTAACCGAGTCGTTGACAAAGGGCACTGTTGATTTTGCAATCACGATCCCCGATTTTTTGGACTCAAATATCCCATATAAACGCCTCTACAACGAAAGTTATCGGCTCGTGACTAGTGCAAAGAGTACATTGAGTGCGCACATCAAGATTCAAGAACTTAACAACCATAATCACCTTATTGTGTCTCCAGCCCGTGCAAACCTAAGAGGTTCCTCTACTGAGTGGTTTAAAAAGTATCAGGTTGAGCGCAATATTGTCGCATCGATTCCATCATTTAAAATAATGAGTGAATATGTACACGACTCTGATGTGGTTGCGTTTATTCCAAAAAGAATGCTACCGGATCCAAAGCTTAAAGAAATCCAATTGCCAGACTACCCACCTGGCTTCAGTGTAGTGCTTGCTTGGCACCAAAAAACAGCAAATGATCCTTTTTATAAATGGGTTGTAGAACAAATCACCTTGATCTGTAGCAAGCTGGATTGAGAGTTTAGGCCGAGCTTATTACTGGTTTATACGTCCGGCAGATAACGACATAATTTCTAGGAATATATGACCATCGTATATTCTTAGGCTACCTCCCGTCCTCACATATTAAAAGTCAATCAAGCGGTGCACATTGTCTGAGATACTCATGCGTTAAATCACGGTGGTTAGAAGAACAAAACTGTCCATGTGTAAGTCTCTAGAAAGGTTCAAAGGTTATGTTTAGGCAAAACATAGTATGAAATGGGCACTTATTTAGGAAACTAAATAGGTGTGAACTTTGAATTATCTGTTCTGGCGGTGGTGGAATGATTAGCTTTTATATATTGATTCTTATAATGTCTTTTACAACGTTATCAATATTATATGTATATAAATTTAGGGGCCAAGCAAGGTTTGCTAGTTTTGTTGAATATTTGCGTAAAGGCTGGCCGATATTTGCCCCTCTAAATGTACTTTTATACCTTTCTACAAAACGTGGCGCGAGAAGTGCTTTTGTTGATGCAGGCCAGTTTGAAGGGTTAGCTATATTACAAGATAACTGGCAAGAAATAAGTAAAGAAGTAAATAATTTATATCACTTAGGCTACTTTGAAAAGACCACAAATAAAGACAACTTAAGCTTTTATGATGTCGGATTTAGGACATTTTATAAATATGGTTGGAGTAAATTCTACTGTACTTGGTATGGTACAACCCTAAATTCAGCCAAGGAATTATGCCCAAACACAATAAAGCTGCTTGAGCAAATTCCAAGTGTCAATGGCGCAATGTTCACAATTTTACCAGCTAGGTCGAAGTTAACTCGTCATCTAGACCCAATAGCTTGCTCGTTTAGATATCATTTGGCGCTAGACACGCCAAATAGCTCAGACTGCTTTATTAATGTCGACGGAAAAAAGCAAGCGTGGCGAAATGGTGAAGCGTTTATTTTTGATGAAACCTACCTACATTTTGTCGAAAATAATACTGACAAACCTCGATTAATTTTAATGTGTGATATCGAGCGGCCATTGGGCTTGTTTGGGAGAGTATTTAATCGACTATACAAAAAGCTAGTGAGAATGATGTTAGTGCCCAACTTACCCGGCGATCAAGCTGGTGCAATCAATGGGTTATTTAGTAAAGTTACACCTGTTTTAAACAGTGCAAAACGGCTAAAACAGGCTAATAAAAAAATCTACTACCCGATAAAGTGGGCATTTAATACTTTGCTCATATGTATCTTTATGGCGTTTATTTATGCTTTTTTGTCGTTACTAGCAACGGTATTTTAGATTTTGAACCTAGCCAAATCGCATATACAACATATGCTGTTTGGCGACCCTTGTATTAATTTCTTTTGCCACCTAACCCTTGAATTGAGTTAGTTTTTGATATGGTAAACACGCTAGAGCAAAAAGCTCGCATATTATAGCCTTGTTCCTAGGTTACCTATCGAGTTGTGGGTCGCCTTGTCAAAAAAACAACGTCGATAGCACCGACATTCAACATTTTCCTCACTGATTTTGATGTTACGTATAAACGCGCAGTAGCGCATTGCCACCACCAATTGGAGTAACACATTTGATTGCATCATTATATAAGTAAGTTACTGATTTAATTGTTTAATAATTACTTTTTTGTGGCTGAAACTGTCAATTTATCAAAGCTGTACTAGTGAAGCTTTTAAGTTGGAGTATAAAAATAAATCAAAAATGACACATTGTCATTATTTTCTTCCTGAGTATAATTGAAAAAATGACATGGTGTCATTTTTGTGGGTAAATACGATGAAGAAAGCAATTTTTACTGTTTCGCTGACTAGCATTTTGATGTTGGTGGGCTGCGACGAGCCTCTGGAAAATGGCGTCGTGCTGGCGCCAAAACCAGCTAAGTTATATGAGATCAAAGAAAAGCCGGCGATGCATTTGGTTCATTTGCCAGCATTTGTTGAAGCTGCCAAAGAAACCGCGGTCACCTTTCAAGTGCCGGGGCAGATAAATAAAATTACGCTCCAAGAAGGGCAAGAAGTAAAAAAAGGCCAGTTGTTGGCTCAGTTGGACCAGCGAGATTACAAAAACGCTTTAATGAGTGCGCGAGCCGATTTCAGGCAAGCCGAATCTGACTATCGAAGAGCGGCAAACTTAATCGGCCAAAAAGCCATTTCACAAAGTTTATTGGATCAAAGGTTAACACAGAAAAACAAGGCAAAATCTGCGCTAGATAGTGCTCAAAAAAAGTTGGATGACTCCACACTGGTAGCGCCATACGACGCAATAGTCGCAAAGGTTCACATTGAAAAGTTCGAGAATGTTGCGCCTCAGCAACCCATTGTGACCTTGCTAAGCTCAAAAGGGTCTCATGCTGTTGTACATGTACCTGCAAGCCTCGTTATAAAATCAGATACAGAGATGCCAGTTCGTGTTTCTCTAGAGCTTGATGCCGCGCCCGGTATCGAAATTGAAACAACCATGTTTGAAGCTGCTGCAAAGGCCAACCCAAGTACACAGACTTTTGAAGTGAGGTATGCATTCCAACCACCAAAAGGTCTTGTCGTTTTGCCCGGAATGACCGGGACACTTAAAGGTGAGTTCAGCTCCTCCAACACAATAGACGCTAACGTATATGTCGTTCCTCTTGGTGCGGTTGTGGCTCAGGCAGGAGAAACGTTTGTTTGGGTAGTTGATATGACAACCAATAAGGTTGAGCGCAGACAGATTAAGGTGTCACCTCATAGTCAAAACAAAGTATCCGTAACAGGATTGACAGAAGGTGAAGTCATCGTTGCTGCGGGAGGACATTACCTTTTTGAAGGCGCCAAAGTGCGTCCATACAAACAGTAAGGGGTATGCATGAACATCGCTGAATACTTTATCAACCGAAGGCTATTGAGTTGGATTATCATTCTAGCATCTTTTGCTTTTGGCTATAACGCGTATACCAATATGCCCAGGTTGGAAGACCCTGAGTTTTTAATTCGGGAGGCGCAAATTGTCACTCAATACCCCGGCGCATCGCCTCAAGAGGTTACCGATGAGGTGTCGGACATACTGGAGTCAGAGATCCAAGGTATGCAGGAAGTCTCCAAAATTACTGCGACCTCCTATTTTGGTTACTCTGTGATAAAAGTTGAGGTCAAGCACACATTCTCTAAATCACGTAAAGAACTTAACGCGGTGTGGACTCGACTTCGTGGCAAAATAGACAATGCGTCGCAAAGTCTGCCTCCTGGAGCTGGCAGGCCTTTTGTGAACGACGACTATGGCGATGTGTTTGGTTTACTCTATTTTGTTACAGGTGAAGGTTACAGCATTCAAGAACTTGAAGAGTATGCTAAAAACCTCAGAAAAGACCTTTTGAGTGTTGATGGTGTGGCAAAAGTCTCTTTAATGGGTGAGCAACAAGAAGTCATCACAATAGAAATATCAAGAGATAGAGCAGCTGCATTGGGGGTCTCAATCGCGGGCGTGTTCAACAGCCTATCGCAACAAAATGCCATGGTTGCTGCGGGTGACATACGTGTTGGCGACCAACGGCTAACGATTTACCCAACGGGGAAGTTAGACTCGCTTAGTGATATCAAGCAAATTATGGTGTCTGTGCCTGATCAAAATGACCTTGTACGCATTGGTGATATTGCTACGGTAAAAAGACAAGAAGCTGAACCTGCAACCTTGTACTCACGGTTTAATGGAGCGCCTTCCATTGCCATTGGGATATCAAATGTGAGTGGCGCAAATATAGCTGTTATAGGTGAGCAGATCAGGACGAAGCTTGATGATACGTCGCACAATCGCCCGCTTGGCATAACGGTACATGAGTTTTATCACCAAGGAGACATTGTCAATGAAGCAGTAGATAGTTTTGCAATCAATGTGCTGTTGGCCATTTTGATTGTGCTCGGTACTTTGTTCATTTTTATGGGCGTTCAGTCCGCAATTGTAATAGGTGCTGTTTTAGCCATCATCATCGCAGCAACCGTTGCCACAATTGATATGATGGGCATCCCGATGCACCGTATATCGCTGGGTGCACTTATCATTGCCTTGGGTATGCTGGTGGATAATGCAATCGTGATTACTGAGGGAATACTGATCGGTGTGAAATCTGGGAGAAGTGTGACTCAGTCTGCCAATGACGTCGTGGGTAAAACAAAGTGGGCTTTATTGGGCGGCACTATTGTCGGTATCATTGCTTTTGCACCAATTGGCTTTGCGCCAGGCGACACCGCTGAATACACTAACCATCTGTTTTGGGTAATTTTGATTTCACTTTCGTATAGCTGGATATTTGCCATTGGTTTGGTCCCAATGTTAGCTGACATTGTATTTCCAAAACCAAAAAATGCACAGATGGATGAGAGCGAGCAATCAGTTTCTGACAGTCGATTCATGAAGTTGTACAAACACTTCATGCACCAAGTTCTTAGATTTCGATGGTTTGCAATATTCATGGCTATTGGAATGTTTTTTGCCGCTGGATGGGGTTTGATGTACGTTAAAGAGGGGTTTTTCCCAACGTCAACGACACCACAGATAGCAATTGACTACTGGTTGCCTGAAGGGACAGATATATCGGCCTCAAAGCGCGATGTACTGAAAATAGAAAAGGAGCTGCAAAGTTACCAAGGCATTATAAATATGCACTCGGTTATTGGTTCAGGTTCTTTGCGCTATATGCTGATTTACTCACCAGAGTTACCCAATAGTGCATATAGCCAGATAATATTAAGTGTTGATTCCCTTGATAGAATTGAGGGTTTAATTAGCAAAATACAAGCCTACCTTGATAGAGAGTACCCAAGTGCGCAAGCACGCGTTTGGCGATTTAGACTTGGGCCGAGCCAAGGTTCAAAAATTGAGGCGACATTTTATGGCCCCGATCCAGTAGTGCTTCGTAAACTTGCTCAGCAGGCGACAGATATTATGGCAAGTACCCCTACAGCGACTGCAATAAAAACCAATTGGCGCCAGCAAATACCCGTTTTAAGGCCTGAATACGATGCCGCTAGAGGCGGGAGATTAGGTGTGTCTCGTGAAGATTTTGCAGATGCGCTCAACGGTAATTTTACGGGTAAAACAGTGGGTTTATATCGTGACAATGATCGTAGGCTACCTATCGTATTTAGAGCGCCTGAAGATGAACGCAATGATATATCGCTTGCGCAGGACATTCAAGTGCCAAGTAAAGTTACAGGTTCTACAGTGCCGCTATCTGAGTCCATGAAAGGAATGGATATTCAATGGATGGATGGACAAATGCAGCGCGAAAACCGGGTCTGGACGCTAAAGGTTCAAGCTGATCCTGCTTCCGGTATTATTGCATCGGATTTACTCACTGAATTGAGGCCAAAAATCGAGGCTATCGCCCTTCCTCCGGGCTACTACTTGCGTTGGGATGGTGAATATGGAGATAGTGAAAAAGCCAATGCTGAATTGGCATCTACCCTACCCATTGGGCTTTTGGCAATGGTACTGGTTGTTGTCTTGCTTTTTAATGCAATTCGTCAGGCGGCAATAATTTGGTTGATAGTACCCTTAGCCGTAATTGGGGTTGTAGTGGGTCTACTTTTGACAAATACGCAGCTGGAATTTATGGGGTTACTCGGTTTACTTTCATTGTCTGGACTACTGATAAAAAATGCAATTGTATTGGTCGATCAAATGGATGATGAAATAAAAGAGGGTAAACCTCGTTATGATGCGGTGATAGACTCGGCTGCCAGTCGCGTACGGCCTGTAATGATGGGGTCTCTAACAACTGTGTTAGGTGTTATTCCATTGGTGTGGGATGTATTCTTTTCGTCTATGGCGGTAGTGATTGCCTTTGGATTAACCTTCGCAACTGTACTTACTTTGGTATTGCTGCCAGCGATATATGCGGTGTTTTTCAATATTCAATCTGATGAAACGTCTGGTACGAATAAGACAATGAAATACGCATAATAGAGCTGTACTGGCTTAAATGAGTCCCTGTTGATTGATTATTGGAAGCTGTTTTTTATCACAAAAATAATGTGAAGTATAAGGTAGTCACTTATACCCTCTTGTACTTTAAAGTTGGTATTTAAACTAGTCGATTCAGATTTTACATTTTCAGTGCAAAGAAGTGCATAGGGAAGTGCCCTTCTAAAATGTCACTACTTGTATGTTTGAATAGGCCCTAGCTTTAAGCCACTTCACTTCTAAGCCTAGCTGCTTTGCGCTAAATGGTTGAGCTTGTAGATCTAATAGATATCAATGAGGAGGTGGCTCTATAGCTATTGAGTGGTCATCATATAAAGTAAGCACTTGGCTTCTTATTATATACACTATTGTGGTTTTTATCCCATTATTTAAGCGATAAAAAATGCCTAATTAGGTATTTTGATTGATTATTGTCCGCTCAATAACTTAGCTTAAGTGTGATTGTATAAAACTAATTCTAGTGCTAAATAGTTATTCCGTTTCTAAGTTCTATATGAAGTATTGCAAAATAATATTATTTATATAAAGTGCCGGAAAATTAAATAATTTAGGAAAACTATTGAATAAGCTCATATTTTCAGCGGTAATGTTGCTTTTTTCGTTTTATACAAATGCATTTAAAATTGATACGCATATCTGGATAGGCCAACAGGTTATCAATGATCTTCAAGATGGAAAACTTACCTTAAAAATCGGCAATGAATATTTAGATGTACCAGTCTCTGCAGCAACAAGAGAAGCTATTTTAAACAATAAGAGCGAGTATCTACTTTCTACTTTGGGGTCTGATGCATTTCCCGACGTAGTGGCCGGTCAATTACTCATCCATCCAGGAGGTCTGGCCCCTGGCGCGTGGCAGACCAACGACTGGTTAAGGTTTCTGTTCGATAAAATTAATGATGCGGATAATGCGCATTACCGATACCTAAATAGTAATAAAAAAGATCCTAATTATGTAGATAGGCGTGAAATTGCACGCGTTGTCGCTTATGGATTTTTAGCCCATGCCGCTTCAGATGTATTTGCACACACCTACGTGAATCAGTATTCCGGTGACGTATTTGAGCTAACGGATACAGAAACTGTAGTCGAACAGCGTCACTTTTTACTGGAATCATTTATTGGGAAATACACACCTGCTCTGAAAAACCATAATAATGTGGCACTGGGAAGCAAGTGGCAGAACGCCGGTGCGAGCCAAGCATATTATGATTATATTAGGGATAGCCTGATATATGATGATAGTGCGTCATTTCAGTATTCTTCTCAGGCAGCGCCGCATTTGAGAGCGATAAAGTTGTTTAAGGATGCGGTTAATACAATGGCTAGTGATGAAATGTGGACTGCCATCGACAGCTTAATCATCAGAGCAATAGCCTATTATTATGATATTGACCTATCACAAAGTCAGGCGGAAGATATTCAAAAGCTGCTACAGCAAGTACTTGATGAAGGAAACATAGTTACTGAAAAGCTTGACGCGTTAGATATTAAAATCAACCAGTCTCTATTGACGGTAGATAGCCAGATTTACGGGGGGCTTTATCGTGTTAACAATAAGTTCAAAGAGCAAAAGCATCGTTATATTAGCCTTAAAAATGAGTTAGAAACAACAGTCCTTCAGCTTGACTCGAAACATCATGAGGCAGCATGTGAGCTATTTTTGAATGAAAAACTTTTAGACCCGACCGGACTCCTAAAGTTTGTTAAAGAGACAGATCCAGGACTTAGATTAATAAAATCTATATTTGGCAGTGATTTTAACCCATTAGATCCACTAGGTCTTATTGGAGGCTCAAAGCCAAAGGAACCTAAATGGGATCATGGCATCACAGGTACTAAGGAATCGCTCTTGGCTGCTAAGTCTTCTTTTTTAGGCGGAAAGACGTTTGAAGAATATGAAGACGAAGTCTTAGCAAGAGTTGAAGGCGAGTATGGGGATCTGGAATGGGAACACAGCGAACAATATGAGCAATTGCTTAAGGAAACTAGGGATGAACTACACCGTATTAAAACTCGTCTCGATTTGATAGATACCGCAGTTGTAGACTTATCACAAGGTGACAAAATAACGGTTACGCTCGCAAGTCAAGGTGGGGGAATTAGTGACGGTCGAGGTCATGCGTTTTGTAAAAAAGTAACCGGAGCGTTATTTAACAACGTGATAAAGCTCACCAATAAGAAAAATAGTCTAGCTAAGAAGCTAGTTGATGGCGAAGCAGAATTAAAAAATACAATTCCAGATCTGCAGCGTGAATTAAACAGCGCTATGACTTCTATAATCGAGGTCAAAGCAGCAATTCAGGCGCTAAACCTCACCGCACGTGAGACTACCAGCCCAGTACAATCTCTACTGAAAAATTGGGCTAAGGATATTGATGAAGCAAATTCTGAGTACGTCAAGGCTGCATCACAGGCAATTGTTAATACGATTAATCCTAATGCAAGTGCTATGGAACCATTAACTTATTGGCTCACATGTTATCAACCTCAGTTGATTGGCGTTGCCAGTCAAATCAGCGGGTGCAATACCATGGAAAATATCAGTAATATAAAAGTAGCTCTGAGCAATGTAACAACGATTATCGCAGAGGCGGGAAGCTTGTCAGCGGCTCTTGGTGCACCTCACCTTAAGGAAATCGAAGAGTTAGAGCAGAAATTGCTTGATGCAATGAAAGAAAAGTTGATAGAGCGTTTAACAAAAGAGTTTATCGGTAAGTTACCTAAACCATACCAAGAGTTTATCGAACTACAAAATAAGCCGGTAACGGACGCTTTGATCAACCAGGTATTTACGCGTACAGCGCCCGGAAAGTCTCTGGTGATCATCGACAATTTTGCACAGAAACTACGTGATGAAATGGCTGTTACAAATGGACAGTTCAATCCACAGACCTTTACGGTAGTTGCAAACGCAGTCACTTTGACAAAGCTAAGCTTATTGGATGAGCAAGGCATTGCCCAGTTATATCAGCATATTGGATTGCCTAAAGATCCAAATGTTCGTGACAACTTAGTTGTAGATTCTTTCGCAAATATCGACGGAAATCACCAATGGTTAGATGTATCCCCACCGCTGCCTAGAGGCGATAAAAACTATACACAATCTTCATGGACAAAGTATTCTTCGGCACACATATTCAGTCTTTGGAAGGAGCCAGTTCGAAATACGCTGTTCAGAAAGTTGTTCGTGGGTCCATTGTCACCAGCTTTGCATCAGCAAGGCGCGATGTCTGGCAGCTACCCATATCAAACTTGCTACTTGAACCCTTTCCCTTCAGGGGTAGACGATAAAACTTGCACAGCAGTATGGCAGATCCCTACTTTATCAATAACCCTACTATAATGACATTAGAGCGCGGTGACCACGCCGTGCTCCAATGTAACTTACGCAAAAGCCTTTAATCCACTAAGTTTGTATTAAAGGCTTTTGTAATAAGACGTAGCCAAAGTGTTCAAGTAGGCATCTACCCAAGAACAAACAACTCGTTTATTTCATGGTACTAATTATACAAATTACTTAATTTGGGGAATATAAAAGCTTCTGGTGTAAAGCTCCAACAATGAGATTCATTGACCTTACTACCTAGATATAAACATTGTCTATGCCTAAGACAGAAGGAGTAAGGTACCTCCCATGCGATGTAAAATTTGCCTTTAAACATGCTAATACCTATCGTAATTAGAAACGTGAGTGAACGCTATTCACCGCATATTTCCCCTTTAATTGTGGGACAAGCACAAATCTCGTCTACAATTGAATAGATGTTAATAAATAGAGGCATGAATAGTGCGTTGCAGTGATAAGTTTGCATACTTGTTAGTCGTGGCAGCTTGCACCGTTTGCAGTAATTCGTCAGCTCAAGGCATACGTATTTTTCTTGATGACCAGCTGGACTTTGAGCTATTGAGTACTAAGACTCGTAAGCCGGAAAATATTGCAGGTGCGACCAATGAGTTGGTATTGTCTCAGATAAAGGATATTGATATACATTATGTGAAGTCTAGCCGTAAGCGCGCCTTTAAATCAATACAACAGACTCAGGTCCCCTCATGTATTATCAACATGATAAAAAATGAACCGAGGAAGTTACGGTATCTCTTTAGCCTACCAGTTAATTTTTATTGGGCGCACAAGCTCTATTCCCATCATGATTTATCCAAGGCTTCAAAAGCAGTATTAAACGCAGAGGGAGAAATCACTTCTTTACCCGATCTATTTAAGGTATATGACAGTAGTGCGATCGTTATCGCTGAGAGCTTCTCTTACGGAGACTTTTTAGACGCGCAGATCTCTGTCGTAAATAAGGAAAATATTATTCTTCGCGGAGGCGCGGATCACTATGAAACTGTATATAGAATGTTCATTTCTAAAAGAGTCGATTTCTCATTAAACTACCCTTCTGAATTTCACCGTTATAGCAATAATATCAATATACCTGTGAGATCATATCGCGTTGCAGGTTCTCCTAAAGTGGTTATCGGTCAGTTTATGTGCAATAAAACCCCGGAAAGCAGTACGTTTATCGCAAGAGTGAATGAAGTTTTGTTACAAAGTTATGACAAAGAGGCGTTTTTAAAAGCGCATTATGACTACTTGCAGGCATCAGAACACAAAAAACTCAAAGCATATATAGAACAATATGTTGCACCATTTCAGCGAGCTAGAAATTAATTAAATCAAAGCTTTATGTATGCACGCTCTCAATAAAATATCACCGTAAATCAATATTAATGCTTGGTTGCTCTCCTTTTGTATACTATATTCAAGAATGAGTAAATAATTGTACTAAGTTAGGTTGCAGCCTTGATAAAAATAAACCATTGAGCTCATTGTCGCCATGCCTTAGTATTAAGCCAGTCGTTGTCAGATAGCATTACAATATGGAACTTGTTAGACCTTTAGAACCTATACTCATAATCGATGATGTTGAAGAAGTACGAAGCTACTTAATTGATATTTTAGAAAACTTAGGATTCGAAGAAATTTACGAATCAAAGGATTTTACTTCAGCTAAACCGTTACTCGAATCAAAATCACCCAATGTGCTTTTTTTGGACATAGAGCTGCCAGATACCGATGGCACTCAAATTCTCGAATACGTCAATGACCAATTCCCTAATACACATGTCATTATGTGCTCCGGTCACAACAGTTTGGAGAATGTGCAAAATACTTGGGAGTTAGGCGCAAAAGGCTTTATTGCAAAGCCGTTTAACGCTAAAAAAGTAGATACAGTGATGAAAAGATTAGAAATGATTGCATGAACCCAGTTACAAATAAAATAATAGAAAATCTTTCTCAATTGATTTTGGGAAAGAACGAGCAGTTGAAGTTGGCTTTGTGTTGTTTGTTGAGTAAAGGTCACTTGTTAATTGAAGACTTGCCTGGAATGGGTAAAACGACCTTATCGCATGGGTTGGCTAATGTTCTTGGTCTCAGTTATCAAAGAGTGCAATTTACCAGTGATCTGCTTCCTGCTGATATCACAGGGTCCAGTATATTTAATTCCCAGACACACTCTTTTGATTTTCACCCAGGTCCAATTTTCAGCCAGATATTGTTAGCAGACGAAATTAACCGCGCTAGCCCAAAAACCCAAAGTGCACTTTTAGAAGCGATGGAAGAGGGGCAAGTAACCATTGATGGCCAGACCCATCCATTGGCGCAACCATTTTTTGTAATTGCAACACAAAACCCGTTGCATCAGTCTGGGACTCACCCCCTACCTGAGTCTCAATTAGACCGTTTTTTCATGCGAATAAGTTTGGGTTACCCGGATGCTCAGGTTGAAAAAAGTCTTATAGCTTCAGGGAATAAGCGTACATTGAACATGAATGACTTGGGTTGTTCTATCAGTGATGAACAACTGTTCGAGATGCAAAATGCGGTTATGGACGTTAAGTTAGCTGAGCCCATTGTGCAGTATATCCTTGATTTAGTGAGTTACACGCGAGACTCGGGCGAATTTAGTGATCCACTTTCCCCACGTGCTAGTATCGCACTCGGATTGTCAGCTCGAGCTTATGCGTTGATTTCCGGTAGAGATTATACTTTACCGGATGATGTCCAAGCGGTCTTTGGGTGCGTCGCAGGACATAGGCTAAATATTCCTTGTAGTGAGCAAGAATCTGCCGTTGAAGCAATTTTTGAAAGAGTTGTGGTGCCATTGTAATGGCAAAGTCGCTTTATAAAGGCTGGATAGATAAAGTCATTGCTAGAAAGCACAGCGCCAACAGCATCACCTTTTCTCACAATAATATTTACGTAGTACCTTCACTGCGTGGACTCTTTTTTTTATTGTTTGCGCTGTTAAATTTCATCATTGGCATCAACTACCAAAATAACCTCATTTTAGGGGTTGCTTACTTGATGCTAATGCTCCAAATCTCTTCTTTGTTTTACGGATATTTTAATTTACACGGATTGAAGCTTGAATTACTTGATGTAAAAAATAATTATAGCGGCAATCACAATGACGCAAAATTTAAACTCTCAGCGTCAAAAGAAGTCTTTTCGTTGAGCATTAGTAGTGCTAATTGGCACAGCTCCGGTGTGCTAGATAAAAATATTTTTGAATCGACTTCCAGCCAAGTAGTGAGCTTGAGCCTAGAAAAAAGGGGGAAATATGAAGGCGGAAAATTCAAAATACATAGTTGCTACCCTTTTGGTCTAGTAAACGTATGGAGCTATTTGTTATCTGATAAAACCTTTTATGTTTACCCAACGCCGTTAAAGTGTGAGTTAGATTTACGGGAGTCTCTTGATTCCGAAGATGATACAGACGTAATTGCTCAAAAGTCAGATAGCCTTGATGAGTTTTCGGGCTTGAAGCCCTATCAGCAAGGTATGAATAGAAACCGTATTTCATGGCGACACTTTGCGAAAAATCAAGAATTGCTGGTCAAAGACTATGTGGGTGATAGCCATGGGATCACCTTAGTGTTAGATTTTTCCCTAATAGAGGGAACAAAAGAAACACGCTTATCTAAGCTGTGCCACCAAGTTCTTGAGGCAGACAGACTGGGGCACGAATTTGCGCTGAAGCTACCTGGTAATCATATACCCGCCGCAAGTGGAGAGCGTCATGCAGTGCAATGTTTGGAGAGCTTAAGTGAATGCTAGCGAGTTAGTTCAGCGAAATACACTGATTACCTCATTGATATATTGTGGTATGTCACTGTTGTTGTTTCAAAATCTGGGCTATGTTTTTTGTGTTTCAATATTATTGATCTGCATTTTTAAGGTGAGCACTTCAGTGGGCGCGGTAAGAAATCCGTCGCAGTTGGTGGTTAACTTACTTGCAGTCACTGTCATTATTGTTGTGTTTTTGTCTCTTGGTTTTAGAAACACCATTGAGATGTTTGTCGCTATGTTGCTCGGTGCCTGTTCATTAAAAATGTTGCAAGTAACCAGCGAAAAGCAAGCCCAAAGTGTTTACATTCTCAACTTTTTTACCTACCCCTGTTTTTATTTGTTTTCACAGAATATTTTGGCATTTTTGCTGATTGCAGCCATGTTATTGTTAAATTTGTCACAGCTTTTTAGTGTGACACATCATGTCGCAATAAAAAAATCAGTTCACAGCTCGGTTCGCAAGTTTGTGTTTAGCTTACCTTTGGCCATAGCCATGGTGATGCTAATACCAAAGTTGCCGCCTTTTTGGCAGTTACCAAACGCCAAGTCTGCATCAACAGGGCTTTCGGAAAACGTTGACCCTTTTGAGATTTCGGATTTGTCTCGTTCTTCAGAGTTAGCATTTCGGGCATTATTACCGATATCAAATGAATTCCAACCGCCCTTTTACTGGCGTGCAATTATTCACGATAGTTTCGATGGTAAAAAGTGGGCTATGTCTAGCCTGCAAACGAGGCCTTTGTACAAAACGTATGAGCCCATAGCCCAACCTTACTCGGTTATTTCAAGCCCCTCCAATACGCGTTGGCTTTATACTTTAGGAGAAGGCATCCCGGCGAGCAGTGGCATTTCAGCGAATCATTTCGGTGCGATTTACCAAAAAAAGCAAAGCAACAAAGCTATCCAATACGATGTCTCACCGGTAAAGTTAGACGATGCGCGGATCACCCGGTGGGAATATAGACAAAATACTCACCTACCAGATGGAATAAATCCCAAAGCTGTAGAGTTGGCCAAGCAGTGGGATCGCACCACGGGCTCTACCGCTGAGTTTTTGGCAAAGATGGAAGCATTTTTCGTAGCGCAAGGTTTCCAGTATAGTTTGTCTCCGCCAAGTATTAACTCAAATGACACCATTGATGAGTTTTTGTTCTCCACTCAGGTTGGGTTCTGTGGACATTATGCGTCGTCAGCTGCGTTTTTGATGAGATCAGTAGGTATACCAACTAGGCTAGTGTCTGGTTATCTAGGTGGCCAGTTTAATGAAGAAAGTAGTTATTATGCGGTTTATCAATATGATGCGCATGCTTGGGTTGAATACTATGTCCCACAATATGGATGGCAAAGACTAGACCCAACCGCTTGGGTAGCGCCCGAACGAATGTTGGGTTCGCTGTCGGATCTAACCGACTTAGAGCAAGAGTTTAAGGATAATTTGGGCTTTAGCCTTCAGGCATTTTCAAATATTGCCGCGATCAATTGGGTACGTTTGCAGCTCGAGCAAATAGACTTTCATTGGACCCGTTGGGTATTGAATTTTGATGACAAAAAACAGTCGTCGCTGCTCAAAACACTGTTTGGGCAAAAGCATAAACTACTACCAGCTCTAAGCGTCGTGTTGTTGTTAATCCTTGTATTTGGCTGTTGGTTTATCTATATAAATCTACGAGCAAGATTTAAACAGCCGAAAGAAATAAGAATATATAATAAGTTGTTAGTGTTGGCTGAACTAAAATCTGATAGATTAACGCCAAAGCAAATATTCGAATGCTTAAAAACAAAATGGCCGCATGCAAAAAATGAGCTCTCAGAGTTTTATGATTTGTTTGAAAGCACACGATATAACGAGGTGCAACTGTCATCACAGCAGTATCGAAAGCTTTCAAAACTAAATAGACAAATAATAAAAAAGGCAAAAATAAAATAATATGAACGCAGTACTCATCGGGGTCATTTTGATGTTGGGCCTCTCTTTATTTCGGGTTAACGTGATTGTAGCAATGACGATTAGCGCGCTCGTTGCTGGGTTAACAGCTGGTTTAGGGTTAGAAAAAACGCTCAATGCGTTTAATGATGGCCTGTCCGGTGGGGCTGAAATTGCGCTAAGCTACGCCATGTTGGGTGCTTTTGCGGTCGCAATTTCAAAGTCAGGGTTAACACTTATTTTGGCAAACAAATTATTGGGGTTAGTCAATAGCAAAAACAAAGACTCGGCTTCGTATTTGAGTATGCTTATTCTTGCGGTGATTATGTGTTGCGCGATAGCGTCTCAAAATCTAGTGCCGGTACATATCGCTTTTATCCCAATCTTAATTCCACCACTCATTGTTATTTTCAATAAATTAAAAATGGATAGACGTGCGATAGCTTGCGTGCTCACATTTGGCTTGGCCACTTCTTATATGGTGTTACCTTACGGATTCGGTGGTATTTATTTATATTCGATTTTACACAAAAACCTCACAGATAATGGCCTTGAAGTGATTAATACCGATGTGCCTTACGCCATGGTGATCCCGGCGATTGGCATGCTAATTGGTTTATTGGTTGCCGTATTTATCAGCTATAGAAAACCCAGAGAGTACCAATCTAATGAGATGACGTCTGGACAAAGCGACTTAATAGTAGAGGACCAAAGAAAAGTACTGATAGCTGGTGGTATCGCTGTTTTTTGCTCTTTACTGGCGCAAAATGTTAGCGGTTCAATGATTTTGGGCGGACTTGTAGGTGTGATGATGTTCGCTTTGTTTGGTTTGATTAAGTGGGAACAAAACTCGGATATCTTTACTAAAGGTGTGGCTATGATGGCCATGATAGGTTTCATCATGATATCTGCTCAGGGCTTTGCCGCGGTAATGAAAGAAACCGGTGATGTGGCTTCACTTGTGGCAACGTGTGCTGACCTTATAGGAGATAGTAAACCAGTTGCAGCAGCGGTGATCTTGCTGGTCGGTTTACTGATCACCATGGGTATCGGTAGCTCATTTTCAACAGTGCCTATTATCGCCACGCTGTTCGTTCCTCTATCTCTTGAAGTTGGTTTCTCTGCGATGGCAACTGTAGCTTTAGTTGGAACCGCTGGTGCACTTGGTGATGCAGGGTCTCCGGCGTCAGATTCTACACTTGGTCCAACATCCGGTTTAAATACCGATGGTCAACATGATCATATTTGGGATTCAGTCGTACCTACTTTTATTCATTTCAATATACCCTTACTTATATTTGGCTGGATTGCGGCAATGGTGCTTTAAAGAAAAGGGCTTACAGGCCCTTTTTTTAGCTCTTAACTTATCGTTTTATGGCTGTTATTTTTAGTTTAAAAAAACATTTTTAAGTTGCTTCGCAAACTGCAATTTACGGTCTTATTTTTCATAATTAAATAAGTAAAAACAAAAGCTTACCTTTTGGCTCGCTTCATGCAAAATGTCTTCTGAAAAATAATTTGGAGGTGATTGTATGAATGTAGTGTTTGTTGGTGCTGGGCAAGATATGCTTGATTTAATGAAGTCTTTAAAACCACTTTGTCAAAACCTTAGTGCAATATGTGCTACGCCTGAGGCAAGCTTTGATATAGACAATAAGTGCGCATTGCTCTCATATTCACAATTGGAAATATTGCAAAGTATGAGTCTGGCTTTGAGTTCCTCACAACGAAAGAACAAGACCCATCATGTAGCCAATTTAGAATTGCTTTCATTGATGTGTCACACGCCAACGGAAGCCCTCACGGTATTTAATCAATCCATAAATAACAGCACTAATAGCGTTTTGCCAATGTCGGACTATGCGACGGACTTAATAGCGATTACGTATGGTGGGGAAACCGTTGTCGGTGCGAAAAATATCAATCGCCTCAATGCGCTTCCCAAAGAAGTGTTTTTATCAAAAGACGTTGATACATCGCTAGATGCTATTGCGGTTATTGAAGATGCTGATCTAATAATTTTTGGGCCTTGTAACCCGTTCACAGATTTGTTGCCTTTGCTGCTTATCCAAGACATAAAAAATGCTGTGCTAGAAACAAGTGCTAGTCGTCTTTTTATTGATATGCCCCAGTCTAATAGTGAGCTTTTGAATAGTTGTACATCTGCAGAGTATTTGCATTGGATGAGTTGTCAATTAGGGTATCAATTTTTTGATATTTCAATATCAAACCAGTTTGCTGACATTATCAGTTACCACTATAAAGAGAGTATGTCTTCTAAGGCACATGATACATACCACAACAATGGACTAGATATGATGAACACTCTGTTTGAATTACCAAGTTTAAGGTCTTCAAATCCGCTGACCGTTACGGCGGTGAAGTATTAAGGTTGTGCTCACTCGGTTGTGAGCAAATCATCTGTTGTTAGTACAAGTCATTGCATTTTTTTGATTACAATAATGAAAATCTAAATAGTATGCACTTTGGGGAGGCTTTTTATTGAATTTAACATAATTGTAAAGCAGTTCAGCGCTGTTTAATCCCATATGGTATGGCTTTTGACCTATGTTAATTGTGGAAAGCCCTAGTCCCAGCGCTTTAACTTGAATTTCCTCGGTATCTGCGGAAATAACAGTGACAGTTTGTTGTAACAGTTTTTGTTTAAAAGGTTGTAATGCGCTGACGTATTTGTCATTAAACTGAGCAAAACCGGCAACTGCTATAAAGATAGGAGGTGCATCGGTGCTCAGTATGGCAATCAGTTGGCTCAAAGCTTCATCGCGCTTACCCATAGTATAAAGTGGACACCTTTCATGCTCTATCCAACCCGACTCCCCCGTCAGCTTTTTATCTGCTGTGCCGGAGAGAGCATGCCTTACACCCCGAATTCTTTCATTTAAATTTGGGGTAGTGTAATGTCCAGATTGAATGCAGACAGGTTGAGGGGATTGCTTTTTGTATTTTTTGGCTGCCTGCCCCAATGCAACACCAAAATCAAAATTATTAGTACCTACATAGGCCAATCTATAAGCATGTTGCTCGCTTAATAGATCAGAATCAAATGTAATTACAGGGATACCTTTTTGCTTTGCCTCTTTTAATGCCCCTGAAACCAAGTAATTTGAATCAGTTGTTGATACTAAAATACCATCGACACCTTTTTCGACGTATTCCCTTACGATAAGTACTTGCGTACGGACATCTTGATAATCATCAGCGCCATCATATAGACAAGTCAAATCACTTTTTTGGCGTGCAAAGTCCTTACAGCCTGCAAACGCTTGCTGATAAAAACTATCATTTTGCGTTTTGCCTATTAAGGCAAATGTATATTGAGCTATTGCATTTGTGCTTAATAAGGATAAACCGAATAGCAAATAAATTGATATACGCTTCACTTCAGTCACTATTTCTAAGTCCTTGACTAAATTATGATATGTCTGGTTTGTAGTGCAAATATTTTAACGCTTTTTTAAATTAGCGCAATGAGTTATACCGCAAAGCTTGCTATCCGTTGGGGCGTTTTCGGTTATTCTGGCGGGGAATCGGCTAGTCGGTGGTAGTGCTAGCCGCCTTTTTTCTTTGGATGGCCATCTCGAGTATCGAAATGTGACGCGATACTTTTGACGCTAACAAGCGGCTAAATGCACCGAAAAAATAAATGATGGGAATGACGTACGCTATCGATAAAACCCAATCAAGCTCAATCTCACTGAGCTTATCCAAAGAGATCAGTAGCGCTAGAATACCTGGCGCAAACCCTATTCGCTCAATTGATCCTACCAGCAATGCAGTTTTTTGTTCAAA
This sequence comes from Pseudoalteromonas luteoviolacea, assembly GCF_018100925.1. GTDB lineage: Bacteria > Pseudomonadota > Gammaproteobacteria > Enterobacterales > Alteromonadaceae > Pseudoalteromonas > Pseudoalteromonas obscura. The sequence goes on from NZ_JAGJEH010000001.1 coordinate 686,917, forward strand.
TAAGTGTTTCTGTGCTTGGATTTCAAGTAACACAAGTTCTAGGTGATGTATGTTTCTAGTGCTCAGGAAATCAACATATTTTTGATCAAATCTTTGCGTATTTAGCGCGTTTACATAAATTAGATTAAACGGGTTTTTGAAATGGGATTTTATCTCGTCTTTTTTCAAAATAAATAGCAAGGCTGGGTGAGCAACAATACCAAAATATCCCATTAAAAGGAGAATTAGCGAAGTGTATTTATATGTTTCAAGTTGACTGATCTGCCACACAAATGCGACTAGGATAGCTGCCAATATGAGCGTAAGGTAGCCAATGTACAGTTTGATTTCAATGTGCTTAGGGAGTCTCCCCCCTTGCTTACACAAAATAGTCTCGCGTCGGCTTAACCCTTGCAATGCTCTATATATTGAGTCTGACAATGCAATGTTCCTTGTATTTAACTTAACCTATTTTAGAAGCAGTCTGAAGTGCTCCTCGTCTTATAGGTATAGAACATAAAACAATACTTGATGCGACTTTATTGGAATCACAGCGCTTGGATCCACCTAGATAGGGCTCTAGATTGGTGTTTTACATTGAAATTTTCTTCTGCATATTTACGCGCATTTTGACCGAGTAAGTGCCGGTGATAGGTACTTAACTGCATAAAAGCAGTTAGCATGTTACTCATAGCTGCAATGCTATTCGGGGGGCATTTCATTCCGGTATTAGAACTAGTAATTTCTTTACATGCCGCAATATTAGATGTGAGTACAGGCAAACCACTGGCCATAGCCTCTTTTACATAGGTGATATTATCGACTTGTGCGAGGCTGCCGTTTGAGCAATAAGGCGAAACGATAGCGGTATAATGAGGGAGTTTATTAAGGATCCACTTTCGAGATTTATTGCCAAGAAAATGAACTTTACCATTGAGTCTTTTTCGGATCAGGTCATTAACTAAAGTCTTTTTAATTGGGCCTTCGCCAATTATATCTAGCTTTATGCTGAATCGGGACGGTAAATCAGCGAGTGCGCTTAGTACTACCTTTAACCCTGATTCATCGACAATGTTGCCAATGAATACCAGATGCAAAGTAGTTTTGTTTCTTTCATATGGTTTGTACTTTGATATATCTAGGCCTCTATTAAGCACTAAGGAGTGCTCGTCAGCAGCGAGTCGTTGGCATTCTAACTCTACCAATGGTAAATCACATTGATCTACAAGCTTTTGCGCACTTTTCCCCATGCTGCTATATGAAGAAACGCCCCAAAAACTTGAAAGTGAAACTTTGGCGCACTTGCTGCCTAACAGGCTGACGTAATAATCGTGTTGATTAAAAATACAGTGTAAGTGTTGAATTTCTAGTTGTTTTAGCTTTTCTGCAAGCATTAATCCCTGTGAAACAAAGCGATAAGAATTACGGCAATTCAGCTGCTTCCATATTGAATAGCAGGTACCTAAATCTGAGAAACTTGTAAACAAAGGGGCTGTCGAAAATATGCCCGCTCTTGCCAAATACGTTATAGATACAGATTTGTGTAGGTTACGGATATTTTTATACTTAATAGGTGTCAAGACAGTAACGCGATGCCCTATTTCTGCAAGTGCATTCGCCTCACTTAATATCATAGCGACTTCGTTTGGCAGTTTAGATGTCGTGTATATTCCAATATGCTTCATTTTACTAACCCTTATCTGTTGTTTAAGATTAGTAATCAAAAAACAAGCCAATATTAACTTGCTGTTTTTTAAAATAAAAAACTTTTGTATTGGCTGAGTTATGCAAAATGCGACGCATTTTTCAATGGCCACATTAAAAAAGCAATGTATTTAAGCTTGAACGATAGTTTTTGACATCGGGACAAATCGAATGCCATTGAATTGTCCCTCAGGCTCAGTTTCGGTAAACCCTTGCTTTTCGTAAAAGCTGCGGGCATTGAGCGATGACCTTAGTGAGACTTGCTTACCCTTGGCATAACTTAGTAGCTTATCTAATAGGACTTTGCCAATACCACTCCCCTGCTCCCCCTTGGCGACGAACAAATGAGTTATGTAGTTTCTTTCCCTTATTGCTGCAAAACCGACGATTCTATCTTCATCAATGGCAATAAATGAATTAAAAATTGATTGGTTCAAAGTCGCTTCAAGATCGGGAATGACTCTGTTTATAAACTCTGTCTGACCTTGCTCGCAAAAGTGTGGCAATATGTCGCACTTCGAAACTTCTGAAACGAGTTTAGAAATGTTTTCAAGGTCACTAAATTGAAATGCTCTAATGTGCATAGCTTAACTCCTTTAGCGCTATGATGATGCAGTAGGTACAACCCTATCATGGAAATAGACGTGAAAGGTAGCCCCACCTAACTCATTGTTACATATAACATCTATCTTAGCATCGTGAGCCGATACAACTTCGTGGACTATTGCTAAACCTAATCCACTTCCCGTTAATGTTGATTGCTCCTTACGCCAAAACCGCTCAAACAGTTTGGCTCTATCTTCTTCTTTGATCCCCGGCCCTGAATCTTTAACGGAAATACGACCACAAGCTACTTCAACGATAATTTGTGCGCCATCTTGTGCATGTTTTAAGGCATTTTCGAGTAGGTTTTTCAACATGATAATTAGTGCAGCTTGATCACCTATCACCGATGGATTTTCATCGACTTCTTCCAAAGCGAGTTCTTTTTGGTAGGTCAATGTCAAAGGACCTAGCAGCATACAGACATCTTTAGCAACATCGGTAATATTGACTGGTTTGTGAAGGTAACTGTTTTGATTCTGCGCTCGCGACAAATCAAGTAACTGCTCTACAACACGAGTCATATAAGAGATATCGCTCATGAGTTCGCATGCAATTTTATCAGGTAGGTTAGCAAGCTCAAGGCGTGTTCTCAGTACTGCTAATGGTGTTTTTAGTTCGTGTGCCGCGTTGGCAACAAAGCGCTTTTGTTCTTTGAACCCTTTTTCTACTCTGTCCATCGTGTCATTAAGTGCATTAACAAGGGGCAGCATTTCACTGGGAACCCCCTTTTTGTCGAGCCTGCGGTCAAGTTGCGCAGGTTCAATGCCATCTAACTCTTCGGCCACCTTATTGACTGGTTTTACAATCGCTTTTATCGAGACGTATCCTACACATATGAAAATTAAAAATGCGGCTACCATAGTCAGGGTTAACACTTGTCCGAGCATAGGTAAAACAGCTTCGTTGGCTAACTCCCCTATTAAGTCGTCTCTGGCAAGGTCAACGTAGAGTTCTCTTCCTTGAACTGAAACAGCCATGCGATACCTATCAATGCCATTTGAGAATGAATACCCCTCAGGCAAGTCCATAGGAAGTGCCAGTAAGGCAACTGATGTTTCTATATGTGGGTTCGAGGTTAAAATGACAGCGTTGCTGCTTCGATCGATTACTTTGAACGCTAGATTGTTAAAAAGCGCGTCATAGCCCCACTTTTTCGCGATATTGCTTGAAGAATAATTGAGCCTTCCTTGTGCGTCAAAGTGCAAGCCATCCGGTATATCTTCTGCCATACCATGCATACTTTTTTCAACGGCAATATTCGCGAAGTTGATAGAAAATAAGAACAGAATAGCGCCAATTAATGCGAAGACTACACCTCCCATTACACCAAACAATATAAAAAGCTTGCGAGCCAAAGAGCCTTTTTTTGTAACACCAACTTGGTTCATGACAATATGTACCCTATTCCACGTATTGTTTTTATATCTGCATTAGCACCTGCCTGTTCTAGCTTTTTTCGTATTCGGTGCATGGCAACTTGGATTGCATTGTCCGTTACTTCGAAACCGAGTGCATATATTGCATCATAAATGGCATTTTTACTGACGGTTAAACTGGCGTGGCGTATCATATATTCTAATATTGCAACCTCAGTTTTACCCATATTGACATTATTGTTATCGACCATTACCCGTCTTGCCTTGCTGTCTAGCGATATATTTCCTCGAGTCAGTATATTGCCGGAGTACTCGACTGGTCTTCTCAAGATAGCGCGAAGCCTTGCTTTGAGTTCATCAATAGCAAAAGGTTTATTGAGATAGTCATCTGCACCTAGGTCGAGGCCTTTGATCCGGTCCTCTACACCTCCTCGTGCAGTCAATATTAATATTGGGATCGGATTCTGCTGTGCTCGTAACTGCCTGATAACGTCAATACCATCCGTATCAGGGAGCCCTAAGTCCAGCACCAATGCATCATATTGCCAACCTTCTAAAAGGCTGGTCATCTCTTTTGCGCAATTGGCAATGTCGGCTGCATGTCCATCTTGCAGTATGGCCTGTTGAATAAATTCGGCAAGCTGAAGATTATCTTCTGTGATTAAAATACGCATGGCGGTGGATTATCCTTTTTATTGTTAGCTCACATTTATTCGATTGTTATACCGATTTGGTTCAATTAGCCAACTCATTAATATTGGCATAATATACAACATCATCAATGTTGAACTTATTAAGCCGCCGATTACGGTCCAAGCCAGTGGTGGCCATAACGGGCTCTCTCCTGATGTAAGAGGTAACATACCAATAATCGTGGTTATTGTAGTTAGCATAATAGCCCGTAACCGATTTGATACAGCAAGCTTTATTGCTATATCCTTATCGTGCCCGTCAATTATGCTTTCTATTGTTTTTTCTATGAGTAATATAGCGGTGTTTACTACAATCCCCACCAACGCGAGTATGCCTAGCAGTGACATAAAACCGAACGGGACTCCTACAAAGGACAGCATTATTGGTGCACCAATAATACTAAAAGGAATACTCATCATAACTAATACAGTTAATTTATACGAATTAAACTGTAGGATTAGTGCAATGAACAAGAGTATTAAACCTGCGGGGAGCGCTAGTAATAGCGCACTATTTGCCTCTTGAGATTCTTCTAGTTCCCCGCCAAACTGCAATGTGACGCCATGCTTTTTTGCAATGGCAAATAACTCCGGCTGAAGTGATTCAAGTAATATGCTTTCATCAGTGCCATATGTAACGTCTGACAGTATGCGCAGCTCTTCGCGTCCATTTCGACGTGTTTCTACGGCTTTTTCTCCGATTAGTCGCGCGTTTGCAAATGCTGAAATAGGCAAAAATTGCTTATTATGATCAACGACTTGTGTCGACATAATGCGCTCTAAAGTTTGGTCCGAGCTGGTATCTTGCAACAGCAATGTGATGGGCTCTGTTTTAAAAGTTAAATCGCTAATGTGCAGTCCTGTCCCTTGCCATGCAAGATAGTCGGCTAATACACTTTCATTTAGGCCTGCCTGTTTCAATGATTGTTGATCAATCAACATGTTCAGTTGTGCCACCCCATAGCTATAGTCTCTTCGGACATGTGCAGTGTTACTTTGCTTGCTTAACAATATAAAAACTTCTTCAGCAGCTTTGAGGTTTGTTTCTGTTTGACTACTTATAAGCCTTATCTCGATGGGGCTTTCGATTGGTGGCCCTTGGCCAAATTCTCTGGCAAGTACCAAAGCGCCGTTGAAAACTTGGGGCAACAATGCGTTGAGCTGCTCTACCACTTCTTTAACATTGATCCCTTCTTTGACCTCAAAAACGACCCTAGCGATGTGGCTTTCACCTGGTTGCTGAACAAGGTTGTAATAAAAGCGCGGGCCAGATGAGCCGCTAAACGTCATCGTTTGAGTTACAAAATCGAGTGCTTGAATATATCCGCTCATTTGTTTTGCAACGCTCGTTGTCTTGGTAATATCACTTCCAAGGGGCAGTTGAATATCAACATAGCCTTGGTTTCGATTGGTTTTTGGAAAAAACTCGCCGACTGTAGATGGCAACAAAGGGATCAACCCCAATAGGCATAGCATGATAATAATGATGGTTTTGGGGTTTGCTAAGGAAAATTGAGCAATGCGACTTCCGACAACGGAAAATTTACTTTGCTTTTGAACTGTCTTAGGGCGACTTTGAAATAGATAATTGGCCATGACTGGCACAAATGACAGCGCAATAAGATAACTTAAGCTGATGCACAAAATAACGAGGATTGGGATGGTAGATATAAAGTCTGCGACGCTGCCTTTTGCCAGCAACATCGGGAGAAATGCCGCAATTGTTGTTATTGTGGCTGTTGCTAAAGGTTTGTAAAGGCCCTTTACAGCTTCTTTGCTGGCATCAAAGCGGCTTTTCCCTTGATCCATTAACTGTAAGATCTTTTCTGCCATAACGATGCTGTTGTCCACCATGAGACCCAAAGATATTACCAAACCGGCTATTGTCATTTGATGTAAAACGCCACCCGCAGCAGTAAAAAAGCCAAGGGCAGATAATGCGATTGCAGGAATTGTGACTACCACAACAATAGCTGTTCTGACAGACATCAGTAAAATTAATATTACAGCTACAGCAATGCATCCAGTTGCCAAAGAATTGAGTAAGTCAGACTTTCGTTTTTTTGTCCATTTAGGCTGAAACAAAACGATTTTAGCAGGGCTATTGGTAAATTTCTGATTAAATTTTTCTACGACTTGCCTGATTGCATCTCCTACTTCTGTAACTCTAACTGTATTGGCAGGAAGCGAAATTGCTAAACCGACTACTCGCTGCCCATTGACCATAAACTGCTCTGGTGCTATCGGGTTTGGACGATAATAAATGTCAGCAATGGTAGATAGAGAAACAGGGTTGGCGTTATCAAGGGTCACTTGACTGTTCTTGATATCATCAATTGATTGAATTCTTCCCAATGGGTTGGTGTTGGTTGTTACACCACCGGTTTGGAAGCTCGCTCCACGCCCAGACGTAATTGAAAGCCTGTGGGCAATTTGTTCTGGCGTTACGCCAAACTCCTGCATAGCATTTAGAGTGTAATCAATTACTAGTTGTTCATGGGGATCGCCAACGAGATTTACACTGCGAATAGTTGAAAGTTGCTCCAACTCGGTTCTAAGCTCGATGGCCAAAGCCCTCTTCGCCAATATATCACTTGGTTGTGTGATAGCGATTACGATGCCCTGCGTATCCTGTGCTCTGTCCACAATATTGGCAGAAATGCCTGGCATATCATTTTGTTTATTTGTTATATCGTCTTTTATTCGTTCCCACACCGTATCGGTATCGTAAATATGTTCGTGAAGTTCTATGTTAATAACTGCGTTACCATTTTTTATACGGGACTGATAGGTACTCACTTCATCAATATTGCTCAAGGTACGCTCCAATGGAACAACTGCGGCATCTCTAAGCTGAGCAATGGTCATATTAGGCGCTGTGAGTGTGACAAAACCATTGCGGTAAGGAAATTGAGGGTCCTCTTGCTCGCTTGCACTGAACCAACCTGCAAAACCAACCAGTGCAAGAATAAAGACTATACCTATGATGAGGCGTGGGTTTTGAAACCAATAGTGTTTAGCGCTATCACTCACTTTCCACCTCCACTACAGCCATCAGGTTTCGATTTATTTTTGTCTCTGGTGTAGTGTCGAATTCGATCTCGTCCAAGCTAACTTGGGCAGATACCAATAAATTGTCGCCTCTACTGCCTAGAACTTGCACTTTATATAAAGTATGGGATTTATCTAGCATATAGCTATTGCCATTTGGGTCGAACCGAACAGCGCTAGAATGAACGCTGTAGATGACATCGGGTGTCGTATTGATTCTTAATTGGGCGGTTAGACCTAATAGCTCGGGCGTAGTCTCTTCAATATGAACTGTAATTTTAAACAAAGACGGTCCATGGACACTCGGGATTGCTTTTTCAGCAACTGTGGCAGTTATACTTTTATTTAGTGCACTTATGTGGATCGGTACTTCTACGTCGGCTAAAAGTGTCACTGCATCTCGCTCAGGTATTAAAAACTCAATTTTAAATATTCCAGTTTCTTCTACCCGAACAATAGGTACCGACGATGATACGAACTGTCCTTCTCTAGCGTACAGGGCAGCTACAATGCCATCGTGAGCTGCATAAACGGATATATCGTCTAATAGGTTATTAGCCTCCGTTAACTGTGCCTTCATTTGTCTAACTTTTTCGTGTGCCACTTGTGCTGTTTTTTGCGCGTATTCAAGTTGTGCTTCTGATGCTAAACCCTTTGCTCGCAAGTCAGTAATTCTTTTGTACTCACTTATTGCTTCATCTGACGCGGCCAGTGCAGCACTTAAGGTTGCCTTTTTCTCGAGAACTTGAGTACTTAATTTGGGTGAGTATAGTCGTACAATGAGATCTCCTTGGTTGACAAGTTGACCTTCCTTTACTGCAATACGTTCGACACGACCACTATTGAATAGCGCCATATCGTACCCCCTATTACTTTGCACTTTGCCATAAAATATTTTGTTTGGTGATGGCACTTGTATTGCGACGACTGTCGACTGTTCATAAGAACTCGATTCATTATCATGAGCCGCCTGTGGGGCTTGACTACACCCCGTTACAATAAAAAGCGTGCTGAATAAGACTCCATGAAACTTCGAAAAGATAAACTTAGAATACATATACATACCCCAACAGCAGTTGGAATGTGCCAGATTTATCAACAAGTGGAGAGTCCTTGATTGTTGTGTCGAATGACATGTAACTAACATCAGCTTTAATCATGTGATTTTGTCCAAAAAACCAATCACTACTGATCCCGACTTCTAGGTTGGTGGCGCTGTCAACTTCGTAAAATGAGCGTTGTGCAGTAGCTTCTGATTGTTTTACGCCATAGTAGTAATCTGTCAGGTCCTTACTTGCGAAATTGGCTGCAATGTAGGGCTTGATTTGACCCTTTTTGAACCTAAAAGGTGCGCCATAGGTTAATGTCGCCTCGTATCCTTTATGAGTGCTGCTGGCATCCTGAGTGTATTTAATTGCAAACTCACCAAACTCGGTGTCAAACTCTGCCTCAAGACCTAAATCGAAGCTCATGTCCCTATCTTCCATGCCCTTAAATAAATCATTATCATCTTGCTCGTAACCATCTAGTCTCATCATGCCAATTGCCGATAGCTCAAACGATTCGTTACGATAAAATGTATATGAAGCAAAAGGCCCGAGTAGTCTGAAGTCACCGTATTCAATAGCAATGGCAGGAACGAACTGAGTTTCGCTGCCTACATCTTTATACCCTTCATCTTGTGTAACAAACGCTCCACCTAGGCCAATTTTTAGTTCGCTGTCTTCTTTTGATTGAACTTGGTAACTCACAGACATTGTTAGTGCTAGCAAATATTTAGAAAGTTTCATATATGGTCCTTAAAAGTTTTAACTTGGCGATGTTTTTAAAAGTTGTCTCTACAAGGCAAACAATAATTCAGGAAACTTTCTCGAAACTTACAAAATGGTAATTTTTTAGCCAAATGCGGGCTTATTTATTTTCATGGGTTGAAGTATGCTTTTTGTGATGTTGCCCCAAACAAGTGCGACACTCCTAGAAGCTCAGGCAAATAATTGAAATGACAATGGGGGAGAAATGCCATTGTCATTTGGTTTATATGAATACGAAGTTTAATATTCTACAGACATGGGAGACAACTTAAGCAAGCTGTTAGCAGTGCCCTGAAATGCACTAAAGTTAATGTTTTCAATGATATTTGCATTTAAATATTCGGAACGAGAGACCCCCTGACGAGCTGCATCTTGAAAGCTCCCATATCGATTTGTTTGGACCGCAAAATTCATGGACCAGATCGCGTGAGTTGCCCGTTTATATGATGCACCTTGCTGAAAAGTCGCATGTTGCCAGGGAATGTTCCACTGAACTTTAGTTTGATATTGGTTTGTGAATGCGTTTTTATTGTGTGTAAGAGTAAAGAAATTTGACAGGAATGCTTTTGCATTAGAGCGATCTTTACCTAACCCAAATAGGTCATTATCAAGCCATACTTCAAAGTCTGTTGGAAGTACCTTATTGATACTGGTTAGGTCCTCGCGAAACTTAAGTTCATTGATGTATGCGTTAAGTGTAAACTCGCCTTTAAAAGGCAGTGCAAATTGCAACGGACCATCTTTGTCAAAGTTAGGGTGGTTAAGGTAACTATAGTCGCAGCGAACACTGTCGTGGTTCATACAGTATTTTATTACGCCATCTAAAATCCCATATTCATTCCCTTTTTTATCGATTGGTTGCTGAACTACAAGACTGTAATCTTGGGTATCAGCTCCGCTTTCAAGTAGCTCTAATAGTGCTTGTCTATTGTATCTGAGCGAGTTTAGGCGGTAGCCTGGTGTTGAGTCCATGGAAATTAAAGAGATTTCAATGAAATCCGAGCGCTGAACTTTCTCAAGAGCTTCGAATAGTGGGATGGTTGCTTTTAACGTTGTCTGGCTGTGTGTTCTTGGGAATGTTTCGTTGTAAGCGAGAAGCCCTACCGGTGAAGCTTCAATGTCAAAGTACAAGTACTGAAGAGCTTTTGGGGCCGCTACAGTTGCTGACAAATGAGGTTCACCATTTATTTCTTCGATATTGAACCCTAAAAACCTAGATTCAGGGGCGCCATTTGCTACTTGGGCTGCCATCACTTCATCGTCCGAATAGTGTTTTTCGTTATGGCTGTGTGCCTCAAAAGGGGCTGAAAATATACTAATTGAACTGATGGTTACAGACACCAAAAACAGACACTTTATTAATTTCATTACCTTTTCCTTAGTTAATTCGTTGATAAAGGTCCACATCACATACTGCCTATGTGTAAAACTAGGGTATAGAGCAAATGCTACTAATGCAACATTATAGTTACAATGAATATTATCAATGACGGGCGATAATTTACCTTGGAAACTGGTGCTGATTATATTGAGAGGTGTTATTCGATAAAGCTAAGATACGATTTTATTTGGAGAAAACTAAGGGAAAGCAAGAAGGCGCAAAAGCGCCTCCCAAAGCCTGAAAAGAACAGGCATATTTAAAATATTCGTACTTTAAAAAGTAACTGGTACACCACCACTTGTAACTGTTTCAGATGGCTGGTCATCAATAATACAAGCTGGACCACCTGAACATGCACCACGACCACCGCCAACATTAGGTGTCATTGCTTTATTAAGCATGTTTTTTGTTTCCGATAGGTTTTTGATTTTTTTCTTCATTATTTTTAGTTTCATAACGTTCTTCCTTTAATAAAACATTTTTATTTATTCTAATTTTGAATCTAACATGATTATTTATAATTGCAATGGTTTATCTTGCGATTTATGAAATTAATATCATGTTGATTGATTTGTGATCAGTTTTTACGGGTGATTACTTTCTTTTAAAATGCATTTAATATTAGTTGTTTGGGGTTTTATTGTTGTTCTATTTTGTCAATTTAGTGTTTGAACTTGGTTGTGTATCGTTGTACCAATAACAATATAATATTGTGAATATATAAACTTTATCTTATTATTAAGATGTTTGGGATAATGAGCTATTTTGAGTTTTTCATTGCTATGATCAGGCGTACGTGTCGAGAGCTGGTTAGTTTCTCCTATATGACAAACTTTTTTAAAGTTTAAAGTGAGTTGTTTAGAGTAATATTCGTTCGATGAACATGGCGTTGATAACAAAGGCCTTTAGAGCAGTAACTCGTTTTTCAGTTGCTAGTGACTACACCTTGAATCCACCAGTTTTTAAATACATATGTATTGCGTTCTATCAGGTCTATTCGCTTTATGGTGTTATATTCGTATATGCCTTAGATTAAAAGTGTTTATAGAATTTATGAAGATGAATTGTGATTCGTTGGGTGATTGTGTGTTTATAGGTATCGCACGTTTTGTTCAAATTTAAAAATAGAAGAACTTTAAACATGTCGACTGAAATACTCACTGAACCTCTTGATGTTTAAAGGTTGGGTCATTCTAAATCGCGTGCATACTTTTTCAAGGTTCTGGCTTTACTACAATTTTAAATTAGAATGATGTATATATTGGTATGTCTATAACTGATGGGGCTTAGAAAGAGCACGAAAATTGAAGTAGCGCCGTTTCTTTTTTAACTTGAAACAGGGTTAGATAAAGAGGTGCTTGTACACCTCTTCTATTCACTTTCATGAGCTATTAGCACATGCAAGCCCAGAATCCGTTACCAGTTTCAGATACTGCCGGACGACATCTATAAGTGCTACCTGCACCAACGATGTTAGGTGTAGCATTGTTGTCTAGAGTTTTGTCATTGTTTAATTGCTTAAGTTTTTGTTTTTTTAGTGCAAGTTTCATTACTTATTTCCTTATTTTAGCTAGTTTTAACTTAAAATAACCCTTACAGAATGTTCCTGCAAAAGCTATTTAACATTAATAGCATCATTGGGTAACATATTACAAGTATCCAGATAGTAAAATTAATTTATGCCGAGTGAGTGCTAAAAGTAAAGAGCTTAGCTAATTGTAATTCCATGTTTTAAATGCTTATTTATTTTTTCTGTCAGCTTAGGGGTCTAATGTTATTTGGTGTTTTTAACTAAAAGCTATTAACTTCACGGCTATGGTTAGCTGTTTTACCGACTATTTATATATTTGTGTTATATAAAGGTTAACTCTTATTGCTAAATATGCTTAATTTAGATTGAAAATTGTACATTTTTTTAATGTTTTTTAATCCTTCCTTGATCTTTGCTCTTACGCATTACTGTCGTGTGCTGTTCAGGGTTACAAATTATATCTATCAGATAACATTGACTGATGGGATTGTATAATCTTGAAACCCTAGCTGGGATAACGCTAATTTAGTTATGGTACTGTCTTTGCATTTTGGCGTATCCTATTGTTTTTCCTTTAGCTTCGATAACTGCGTTGTATCGAGGTTAATTACAGAGTTAACTTGTGATCCACTATTGACCATTTTGATTAGCGAGGAGCCGTCACGATGTATCGAGAATACATCGTAAAAGTCGCTTTTGTTTTGTGATATAAAATAAATGTAATTACTATCTGCTGACCATGCAGGATCCCAATCTTCTATATTATTGAATGTAAGGCGTCGTTGATCCGAACCATCTATGCTCATCACATAAACCTCTTGGTTACCGTCCCTATTAGCCAAAAACGCAATATATTTACCATTAGGTGAAACAGCAGGAGAGCGATTACTTGAATTTGTATCTGTAAGTTGAACCTGATTGTTACCATGTATGTCAGCAATGAATAGTTGGCTATGCTTGGAGTTTGATTGGAATATGATTTTGCCATCAGGTAAAAAACTAGCAGCCCTTCCTTTTAAAGCGTGGATCTGGCGCTGATTATTTCCATTTTCATCCATTAACCACACTTCTTCTTGCCACTGATTACTTGCACTTTTATACTCTCGGGAAAAGATGATGCTACTTCCATCTGGTGACCATGATGGCGCACTGTCCCAGACAAAACGCTTGTTAGTAAGCCTTATTACATTGCTTCCGTCTAGATCCACTTTATGAATCGACCATGTTCTGTTGTTATCGTATTTGCCGTAAAATGCGATGGTTTTTCCATGCGGTGAAATAGATGGGTATCCGTCGTTGTTCGTTAAATCAATCACTTTAAGCCGATCTCTGCCATATTTATCACTGAGGAACAAAGATCGGTTGTCCCCTTCTTTAGCTGAGTAGATAAATGAATACCCGTCCGACATAGAACTTTGATTGATAGCACAGCTACTAAACAGGGCTAAAGAAATTGCAGCCAAGGCTATTTTACAACAGAAATTTTGTGTCATGGTTACCTCGAAATTGTGTTTTGTGTTTTCACATTTGTGGAGGTCTGTATAGTATCTGTCGCGGCGTTCAAAGTGATTACGTGATGTTGACGTGCGGTTGATTTTCAGTTGAATTTTATTTATCCATTTTAAACAATGGCTTATGGTAAGGACTGGCAGTTTTTCGATGTGTTAAGAGTTGTGTTTTATCGGCCCTTAAGGGCCAATTGCTTTATTGACGACCGCTAAGATCTCTTTTTTTGTAGATGGTTTTAGAATATACCCATCGAGACCATGCTCGGCCCATTTCTTCACTAGCTGCTTGTTTTTATTTCCTGTTAATGCAATTACAGGTGTCTTGATATTTTTACCGACGTTGCGAATATGCTTTGTTGTATTTAAGCCGTCTAAATTTGGCAAAAAGAGGTCCATTACGATTAGGTCATACTGAGTACGTTTTATTTTTTTTATGGCCGCGAGTCCGTCATCGACTTGCTCAATTTCATAACCCACTGTGCTTAATACATCGCTAATCATCTCTCTGTATATATGGTTGTCTTCAACCAATAATATCGAGTGCTGTTGATTAGTCGGCGTTTCCAAAAATGCATTGTCGCTCGATGAGACAACAGAGTTATCCTCGCATTTTGTATGGATAGGTTGTTGAAGTTGCTTCATTAAAAGGCTGTTCAAATCTTGAGACTGTTTTAATCCATTCACTAGATCTAGGAGTTTGGTTGAGAGTGATGTTTCTAATGCGTTAAGTAGTGGCTGAATGTGCGAATTATTAATTTCCGAAAGGAGTTGTTTGTCTATATTATCAGGCATTTGAGACAAGATATCTTGGTTAATGGAGTTCACCTCTTCTTTGCTCTTACTAATTTCTTCAACCACTGAAGCCTTGTAGCTTAAGCCCAATTCGATCAACGAATTAAGTTCGTCATTTTGATCTTTGACTATTTTGTCTAACGACTCGATATAAGAGTCAGTATTGGTAAACTGTTTTAGTCCCTCATAGACGATGAGTTGTAGTCGGAACTTTTCATATAGAGGCTGGTATACAAAGTAGCTATCAAATAAATTCTTCAAACAGCACTTAAATGCTAAACCAGACTCTCTGTTACTACACAAAAGGACGCTGTAGTGATTTTTTACTAATCTATTCTCTTTTATCAGTAGGTTATATAAGCAAATACTCTTTTTTACATCTGACAAAGCAAAAAGAATGACTTTAGGTGCTAGCTGCTCAATGTCATCTAATGCAGTTTTTCTTACAACCAAACACCGAAAATCCTCGGTTTGCTCTGCAATGAGTTCTGTAATACCTTGAACGTCGTCTTCTCGATGAGTTAGCACAAGTACTGCCGGATGGCGTTTTGCAATGCGATTAATGCTGGTCATAGGTAAGTTCCTTTTTTATCGCGTTAAACTCGCCATTGAGCTTTATGATGACTTGTTTAATTGCAGCTTTGTTTCCCTCAAGGCTGTAACTTTCAATTGTTTCAAGAAAATAAGCACTGCGCTCTGCCCCGACAGCTTTTGCAGACGTTTTTAGAAAATGTGCTTGATTTTTGATCTCAGAAAAATCGTCGGAGTTAAACGATTGGATAATAGTTCTTAAAATGGCTGATGATTGTTTGAGAAATTCAATGTGAAACTTGTGAATTTTAGCAGGCTCGTCACCTACTAGTTCAATAATGGTGTTGTGGTTTAGCGTTTTTAATTGATCAAGCTGTGTGTTCATACCAACGCTCCAAGATTGATCTGATGTCGGTGAGTCTAACTGGCTTGCACAAAAAGTCATTCATGCCAATTGAAGTACATAAATCCCTCTCGCCTTGCATTGCGGCTCCCGTCACAGCAATGATAGGGATTGGGGGTTTCTCTCGTTTAGCCTCTTCTGTACGGATCTGTTTTGTCATTTCATAGCCGTCTACTTCAGGCATATGGCAGTCGGTTAGGATCAGTTTGTAAGTATGGCTATGCCAGTAACTAAAGCCCTCAGCGCCGTTATTCGCGATATCACAAAAAAGCCCCAATTTTGCCAACTGAGTTTGAATCAATTTTTGATTGAACGGGTTATCTTCCACCAGTAAGATATCATGATGCCCAAAGCCTTCATCGTCTTTCATCTGGATAGGACGCTGTTCTTGTTCTGAATAGCTTGACTCGATAGCAAACTCTAGTTCATCCAGCGCAAGGTTATCTTGCTGCTGAGTTCTGATTTGTTTTACAAGTTGCGCGTAGGTAAGCGGTTGATTTGAAAATACAGCCAGATGTGGGAAGGTGAGTTCAAAATTTGCGACTTGTTCTAAATCGGTATAAACCATTAAGTTATCAAGTGAGTTAAGAATACCAATATGTGTTAACAGTGATTTAAAATCATCAGTCAAAACTAAATTTATTCCTATATTTTGATCAAACATGATGTCTTGGCACTCTAGCGGGATAATTGTAACTGTATATGTGGATTGCAGCAGTTGAATCACATGTTGGTTGTCAATAGATAGTTGCCCTAGGGTGAAGCAGTTGAGTGCACTTTTTAAAAGGGTTTCCTTGTCGTTCAGTTCGACCCAAAAAGGCGCTTTGACTGTAAATTGACTGCCTTTACTTAGCTCACTGGTTACTGTGATTTGCCCCCCCATTAAATCTATCAATTTTCCGCAAATTGAGAGTCCTAGACCAGTCCCTCCAAACTTCCTTGTGGTTGACTTTTCGGCTTGTGTAAATGGGGTAAACAGTTTATTTATGGTGTCTTTGCTCATACCGACGCCGGTATCTGAAATAGACACCGTAATTTCACTTTGATATATGTTTAGACGCTTAAATCCCGACGTAACAGTGATCTCTTTCGAGCGTACACTGTCACTGTTGGTAAATTTGATCGCATTACCCAGTATGTTAAGAAGAATTTGTCGAAACCTATTTATATCTCCTTTTATCGGCTGAACTTCAGTTTGATTTTCGTAAACCCTTAATTTAATGCCCTTGTCTATTGCCGATGCTGTAAATGTACTTACTACATCTGAAATGACAGTGGGCAAATCAAATACAGCGGTTTCTAGTTCTAACTTGCCCGCTTCTATTTTATTTAAGTCTAACAAGTCATTTAAGATAGTGATTAAGTGGTCGGCGGATTTTGAAGCTGTATACACTAAGTCTTTCGGTTCGCAGCTTAGCGAATAGTGAGAAAGTAGATCCAATGCACCGATTATACCATTGAGTGGTGTTCTGAGTTCGTGGCTGATCATAGATAAAAATTCAGATTTTATTTTATTCGCACGTTCGGCTTTTTGGAGGGTGTTATGAAGTTCCGCGGTCCTGTCATTAACACGTGTTTCAAGCTCCGAATTTAGTTTTTTTAGCGCCTGCTGAGTATTGTGTATTTCTGTTTGGTCAACACAGACACCATCTATCCTACAGTGCTCCCCTTTATAATTTTTGCCGACTCTACCTTGGGCAAATACGTATATGACTTCGCCGTTTTTTAATATGCTTCGATAATGCTGTTTGAACTCTATGCCAGTTTTTAAACTTTCGTCCAAGGCTTCTTTGACTCTTGGTTTGTCTTCTGGGTGAAGAAGTTCAACCCACTTGTTTAGATCCCCAATATCTTCGGGTTCAAGCTTGAAAATTGTGTTGGCTAGCATGTCCCACTTCCAATGCCATTGACCTCCCGACTTCGTTGCCCGCCATGTTCCAATTTTGCCAGCTTCAATTGCTAATTGTTTACTCTCATCCGCATCGTTCAGAGCTATCACAGTGGTTTTTTCTGCTGTGCAATCTTGCAATGTACCATTGATCCATTTTCCATCGGGCTTATTGGTACAACTTCCTCTCAAAGCAAACCAAGATTTTTGCCCTGAAGACTTTAGCCTAAACTCAAATTGCAGTGGCACCCCAAACTGGACATGATTTTCAAAGAAAAGTGGGAACAGTGCTTGGTCATCTTTATGAACAAGTGAGAGAAGTTTCCGCCAACTCAATGGGGTTGGTGCTGCAATCCCCAATAGTTTTTTGGCAATGTCTGATAGATAAAGAGATCGCGACGCAAGGTTGTAGCGCCATACGCCTATGTTTGAACTAGTAACGGCATCGATCAAAAAACTCATTTCTTCTTTATTTGAGTCATGTTCCTGAATCAAGAAGCAATACCCAGTCTCGCAAGGAAATCTCTTTATGCTCAGGGGAATATTATTATAGTGGCCAAGAGAAAAGTCACCGCTAATAAGCTCTAGATTAAAGACCTGATTTAGGTTCTTACCTATTATATTGTCTTCGCCAAGCAACGTTTGCATAGCGGCACTGATAAATTGAATCTGTAGACAGTCATTGGTAACTAAGTGGGGAACTTTGCTATCCATTGTCTTCCTTGCCGCCAAATGGTCTGTGATATGACTAACTATAGCAGTAATAAAGTATATAGTATTTTTTTATGAGTAGGATGCTGTTCTTCCACTTTTGTTATAGAGCAGTTTAATCGCAGACATCGAGAAGGAGTTGTAAATTTATATTTATTGGCGTCCCTTTAGCAACCTCCTGTTATCAACGTTAATTTGTTAGATACACAATTATGAGCATCGCATAGATGCGTGGATGCGAAAATACATAAGGTTATCTTGAACCTGTTTAGTTATGCTAGCTATCTGTACTTAAAAATAAATTCGTCCTAAGTCACAACTATCAGCGTATTTTAAATACAGTTTGGTTACTTAATACAAAGATTAATTTGAAGCGGCGTTTGAGCAAAAACAGAGAAAACTATATAGAGCTACTAGGGTTAACAATTTGGCACGAATTAGGTCGTGCCAAATTGTTGTCAGAGGTTAAGACAATGCTTGTTTTGTTTCTTTTATAATACAAACGTTTAAAGAATAGACTTTTCTTTAAGGTTTGTTGGGGAGTAACTTGGTGGCCTGTGCTCAACGGCTTTCCCAAATTCGTGGTTTGGCGTGTCGCTTAAACTAAAGTCTAAAGTAACAGGTTCGTTTATATATGTTTCGTCAATCCAGCTTTTCAAGGTGTCATTACCGTTTACTTTTAATGAGTTAATATAAATATTTTTACGAGAAGCACTTGGTGCATTTATAGTTAAGTTCCCGATTTTAGCTTGAGTAAATTGAGGACTTGATAACACTAAATCTGCGCGTCCAGGATATTTGGGGTAGATCCCAAGGCTCGCAAAAACATACCAAGATGACATTTGGCCAAGATCGTCTTGCCCCGGTATGCCGTCAGGTGTATCTAGCCAAAGTTGCGCCATGGTTTCACGCACAGTCTGCTGTGTTTTGTAGGCATTTCCAGTATGTAGATACATCCATGGAGATAGAATTGAGGGTTGATTTGAGACATCTGCAAATTGCGCTGAATCACGATAGAGCACCCAAGTACCATCTGCTTTTCGGAAGTGACTATCAAGCCTCTCACTCATGACATTATCTCCACCAAGGATGGTTGAAAGACCCGCACCGTCATGGGGAACCATCCAAAGATATTGAGCGGGGCTACCCTCTACAAATAAATGACCAGAAAAAGCGTCAAACTCTTGTTTCCATGTTCCATCTTGGTTGCGACCTTGAATGTACCCTAATGATTCCGTCGCCAAAGGATTATAGATATTTCTCCAATATCCAGCTTCATCGACAAAGCGTGAAGCATCATCTTGCTCTCCTAAGCGGTTAGCCAACTGTGCTAAAGAAAAATAACTTGATGCTTGCTCAAGTGTTTCTGAGGCGCCTTCCCAACTGTTGGATTGTTCGGATATATAACCAATGCTTTGCCATTCATCTAATGATGGTTTTTGACCTCTACAAAAAACCGGGCACCCGATATCAGTCAAATCAAATTCTGTTGGTTGAGTTGCAGCCTTACGCAGTGAAGCATAAGCACCCGATACATCAAAATTGTCTGCACCAAAAGCAACGAAATTAGAGATTGCGATTGTTGACGGGTCACCACTCATCACGCCAGTTGGACCTGCATTGTGCGTCCAGCGATCCCATACCCCATTAAATTGATTTGCTTGGTTAAAAAGCGACTGTGCGATATCACTTCCTCGCTGTTGATCTAATAAGGTTACCAATTGCAGTTGAGAACGATATACATCCCAGCCAGAAAAGTTAGCGTATTGAGCTGTTTGCGTTGATGATATTGTATGTACTTTTTGGTCAAAGCCCGTGTATTCTCCGTTTACGTCAGAGAAAACATTAGGGTGGAACAAACTATGATACAAGGCGGTATAGAAAATACGTAATTTGCTGTTGTCATCGGAAGCTACTTTTATTTTGGATAGCTCGGCTTCCCAGGCTTGCTGTGATTGCTTTTGAAGCGCAGCAAAGCTTGTATCACCTTGCTCTTTAGCTAAGTTCTCTCTAGCATTTTCTAGACTGACATAAGATATACCAACGCGCATTTGGACCGTTTCTCCGTCGTTGATGTCAAGGTCGACCCAAACACCGGAGCCTTTACCAATGTCCGGCCAGCCGTTATCACCATAACCCATTGCGCCTTTTGATGAAGTTGCACCATCGGACAGCTTTGCATCTTTCCAAGCGCCAGAACCTGAAATTGGTTTATCAAGTTTAGCGACGAAATGCAGTGTGTAGTAATCTCGTCGATTGTGCTCACCTAAGTACCCACAGAAGTTACCCGAAGTCACATAACCAGTAATTTCGCCGCTTTTTGGATCTACTTTTGCAAATGCGTCTCCACTACCTAGTTGAGAATAGGACGTTCGGAACAAGAGTTTTGCGTTATCTGAGTGCTTAAACGTGAAATTTGCAATACCTGTGCGTGTGGTCGATGTAAGCTCTACGTTTACCCCGTTGTCTAACCCAACTTGATAATAACCTGGAATTGCAGTCTCATCATCGTGGCTAAAGGCTGCGCTGTAATATCCGTTTATCGGATCTGTAGCAGGTGAAAATGTAATATCTTTCGTAAAAGGCATAACGGGTATATCACCTGATGCGCCAAGACAACCTGTTCCAGATAGACGAGTAAACGAAAAGCCTTTTACTCGGCTTGCTTGATAGTTGTAACCGCCAGGGGATACCGGTACCCGTTTCTTCTCTTCAAGAATCTTTTTTGAAATTCCCTCAGATTCAGCCATTAAGTCTTCTGTATATGCGTGTTCAGGACCAAAATTAAACATACCAAACGGCATTACAGCACCCGGAGTGACATTACCTGCTTGACGATGATTAAATGGCCCCTTTGTGCCTATTAAGGGATTCACGTAACTGACGACATCAGAAACATATTTGGTTTCTGGTGTGTCCTGTGTTGTCGTATTGAACACTTCTTCATTTGGCTTCTCACTACAGCCAATTAGACAAGCGGAAGTAAATGACAAAACTGCCAAATTTTTAGCTGATATTTTAAGGGTCATTGTAGGTTTACTCTTAGAACGTTCCAATTTTAGAGTCGGACATTGATAAAGTTTCTTTACACGATGCCATTAATTACTAAGTTTGTACAATTTTAATGCGTTTATTTAATAGGTTTAAGCGATAAATTAACATTTCTGTTAAGAGATATGTCTATTTTTGCAGGGTCTAGGCTTTGCGGTTCGGTTTAGCCAATAAAGATTAATACAGACAATACTTTCCTGATGCGTATTAAACGCGATTTGTTTCGCTTACCAAATTAAAATCGTTAATCGTTGTTAGCTTCACCACTTTCTATGGTTCTAAAGAAATATTTTAGGTGTACTAATTTCTATGTGAGGAGTTATTTTGAGTATTTCACTGCAAAGTACATTATGTGTTTCAAGTGAAGAACTATCTGCATCAATGTGCATGTTGAGTCATACAAAATTGTATCTTCGTTTTAGCAACGATTGAGGTAAACTTAACAAAAGTAAACAATAGAACCAATTTATGAATGTACTCATCGTTGAAGATGATATGGATACTGCCTCTTTTATAAAAAAGGGATTGCTACAGAATGGCGAATCTGTTCTGCACGTAACATCAGGCAGTGAAGGGATGATAGCAGCTTCTTCTTCAGAGTTTGATGTAATTATATTTGATCGCCTGCTTCCTAATATGGATGGTCTAGACGCTGTTAAGGTCCTAAGAGCAAGCAACGTGACGACGCCCATTATTATGTTAACGGCTTTGGGTGATACCGCAGATAGGGTTGCGGGTCTAGATGCAGGTGCAGACGACTATTTAGTTAAACCATTTGAGTTTTCGGAACTGCACGCGAGGCTCAAGGCGCTCACTAGGCGAAAACCGATTTCACAATCTACGATGTCTCTTCGTTTGGGTGACCTTGTTGTCGAACGAACGAGTCGAAAAGTCACCAGAGATGGCCAAGTCATTGACTTAAATACAAAGGAATATCAGATTCTGGAATTTCTAATGCAGAGCCCAGGACAATTGGTTACAAAAACTATGCTTCTTGAAAAGGTTTGGGGCTTCAATTTTGACCCTAAAACCAGTTTGGTCCAAACTCACGTAAGTAGGTTGAGAAATAAGGTCGACAAACCTTTTAACATCGAACTGATCAAGACGGTTCGCGGCTGCGGTTACATTATTTCTAATGATTAAATATATTAAAGACTCCTCACTTGTTTTCAATGCAGTTAAAACGAGCGCTGTCGTGACAATATTCGTTGTCAGTGCAATCACTATCACTTCATTGATTGTGTTATCTGCAATAGATGCTAACCAGAAAATAGAATTAACAGAATACTTAGATGAAGTTAAGTCACGATATGAGGAAGAAGGGCTTGATAGCATTTTGGAAGAACTTGATTTGGAACCCCATACTATGTGGGACCGCAAAGAAAGTCTTGAGAGGCTAAATGAGCACGATGCAATTTTTGCTTTGTTTATTGATAACGAATTGGCACTTGGTACTGAACTGACGTTACCTATTTCACCTGATGCAAAATGGCAGACACTGGATTTTGACTCGAATAAAAGTTTCAAGCTATTGACGCTAACCGTTCAATTAGACGAACAACAGCACTTAAGCATTGCTCAACCCATAAGTTATGAACATGAGTTTACGTCCACAATTTTAGTTCGTTTTGGGCTTATCTTGGCAAGCATTGCCGCAGTGAGTCATTTTATATTCTCAATAGTTGCTGGTGGAAATAGCAAGCAGGCCACAAGACAAATTGTTGAAAGGTTATCTGAGATTGGGCAATCCCCTGATACAGCTCGCCTTAATCTCGATAATAAAATGGAGCTTCACAGAGACATAATACACGCAACCAATGAAATGTTAGACCAAATAGCTTTTTTGCATGGCAGAGCAAAGACCATGTCTGTCGGTATTGCTCATGATTTAAAAACGCCATTGTCGAGAGTCGCAAACCGCCTACAATCTATGCGGCAAGATTTGGGAGACAACACTGCAATTGATGCGCATATTACTCGTGCGAGTGAAGATCTGAATGCTGTGATATCTACATTCAACAATCTAGTGCGGCTCAATAGTATTGAATCCGGAAAGCATAAGAGCAACTTTATTCAGGTTAATCTCTCGGAACTAATAACTGACCTCACGCTTAGCTATCAACCTGTTTTCGAAGACAGCGGACGAGTGCTTGAGTTGTCGACAGTTGATGATGTGTATTGCTTTGGCGATAGTGATTTATTAAGTCAATTAATTTGCAACCTGTTTGAAAACGCTTTGGAGTATAGTCATCCGTCTGCAAATGTTTGGATTAGATTGCAAAGTCATACAGGTAGCGCGTTGTTGCAAGTCGGCGATGACGGCCCCGGTATAAGCTTGCAAGATCAGCCTCATATATTTGAGCGCTTTTATCGCGCGGATGTAAGTAGGTCAAAACCCGGTAATGGTCTCGGGTTGAGTATTGTTAAAGCAATTTGTGATGTGCATGACGCCAAGTTATGTTTATTGTCAGATCAAAAAGGTGCTGTGTTCAATATCGAAGTGCCAATTTCAAACTAAATATTGTGATTCATACAATTTTGTATGACGAATGTATGCAAGGTGTAAAACATAAAAGCGTCATTTAGCTCTAAACTAATAGTGTCTGATCTATGTTTAAGGCTAAATTATGCACATAAAAAAATATATACAAAGTATTGTATTAGCTTTATTTGTTGGCTTGCTGTCTGGCTGTGGAAGCGGCGGCAGCGAGCAAAATAACACATCTCAAAGCCAAGTTAATACAACCAATCAACCCACCAGCAGTGCGCAAGATAATAACAATCCTGTCAATAATGGGAGTGAATCGAATAACGGCGGTGATAGCAATGCGAGCAACGGCAACAATAGCGATGAAGATGAAAATTCTTCCAACGGTGAAAACTCAGCAAATGAGGATGAAAACAATCAAGAACCTTCAGGCGATGACACTACGTTTTCTTCTAAAATTGAAGTGTCACGCTTTATTCAGCAAGCTACCTTTGGTGTTCAGCCAAGTCAATTAAATGAGTTAGAGAGCACCAGTGCATCGGAGTGGTTTGTCAATCAATTGGCTTTGCCAGCGAGTTTGGTTTTACCAGGAGTAGAAGCGGCAGCTCCAGCCGATCCAGAGGATGATTTTAGCTTGTTCTACATTGAACAAACTAGCTTTTCATTTTGGAGAAACGCGATTAGTGGAGAAGATCAGCTCAGACAACGTATTGCGTTTGCGCTTTCAGAGATCTTAGTGGTTTCAAATGGAGGGGGTGAAGTACTGACTGATGTACCAGAAGCTGTGGCGTTTTACCAAGATATTCTTATCACAAATGCATTTGGTAATTACAGAACGATTCTGGAACAAGTCACCTACTCTCCTGCCATGGGTCATTATTTAACTTATATGGGCAGTGAAAAAGGCGATGCGCAAACTGGCAGGATGCCGGACGAAAATTATGCGAGAGAGTTATTGCAGTTGTTTACGTTAGGCGTTGTTGCATTAAACAATGATGGCACAGAGAAGGTAAACGATAGCGGAGAAAAAGTTGAGTTATATAACAATACTGATATTACAGGATTGGCAAGAGTATTCACCGGCCTGAATTTGGACGAAGAAGATCCAGATGCCCCACTCGGCAAAAGATTTAGTATGCCCATGGCAGTATTTTCCGAATCACATTCAGAAAAAGCAAAATCGTTCTTAGAGCTTACTATCCCAGAAGGCACAGATGCAAGAGCGTCAATTACCCAAGCTCTAGATCATATTTTCGCACATCCAAACTTAGCGCCATTTGTGACAAAGCAACTCATACAAAGATTAGTAACATCTAATCCAAGTCCAGATTATGTTGGGCGTGTTGTAACCGCATTTGAATCTGGTCAGTTTGTGTTACCTGATGGTCAACAGGTAGGTACTCAGCAGCGAGGTGATCTGACAGCAACTGTGGCTGCTATTTTGTTTGATCAAGAAGCCCGAACACTGTCGGCACAAATTGGGGGGAAAATACGTGAGCCAATTTTGCGTTTTACTCAGTGGGCTCGCGCATTTAATGTAGAAAATGTAAACCCTCAGTTTGTGAGCCTCTTGTGGGAAACTGGTGCCAGTTCAGCGCTTGGCCAACACCCCTACCGAGCACCCAGTGTATTCAATTATTTTCGTCCAGGTTACAAATCTCCCGGCAGTGTGAGCGCAGCACAAGGTCTCGTGGCTCCAGAGCTACAAATTACTAATGCAAGTTCAATTCCTGGGTATGTAAATTTTATGACCTTCTTTATTACCGGGCAGCAACAGGACGCGGATCTCGAGGAGCTTAAAAATGAGTTAGAGGAGTTGGGAATTGAAGCTGATATTGCACAGGCGCTGGAAAGCTTTAAACCAGACTACGAACCCTTACTCGCCATTGCAGATGAACCGAGTGCATTGGTTGATTATTTGGACGTGATATTGAGCGCACAACAGCTCAGTGAGCGAAGCCGAAAAAATATATCAGATGTTTTAGCTACCGTTGAAGCCGATGAGGATGATGGCCTTTTGCCTCGTGTACAACTTGGCATTTTAATGGTGATGTCATCACCTGATTACTTGGTACAAAAATAGGAGAATGGGCAATGAATAGACGTAATTTTATAAAATCAGCCAGTGCAGGAGTTGTTGCTTCTTCTATTTTGAATATGGGAAAAGTGCTAGCTAATACCCAAGTTAACGATAGTGGAGAGTATAAAGCGCTTGTATGCGTCTTTTTGTACGGCGGAATGGATAATCACGATACAATCATTCCCTTTGATGGCGATAGCTATAAAAAATGGGCACAAATAAGAGCGCCTTTACTCAACCGATATGCGACTAAGCGCGATCTGGGAAGCATATTGCCAATTAATACACCTTCTCGATTTGCCGATCGCCAATTTGCGTTACCGCCAGAAATGCCAAACATCGCTAGTCTATATCAGCAAGGCAAGCTGTCAATTGTAGGTAACGTCGGGCCTTTATTGGAAAATGTTACAGCGACGAGTATTCGCCAAGAAACGGCGAAACTGCCGTCAAGGCTATTTTCCCACAATGATCAGCAAAGTACTTGGATGTCAGGTAAAGCTGAGGGGGCGCAGTTTGGTTGGGCTGGTCGATTGAATGATGCCTTAATTAATCAAGGAACCGTGCAAACGAACACATTTTCAGCAATCACAACATCCAGTGCAGAGCTACTTGTAACTGGCACAAATACAACTCCTTACCACGTGAATGATGGTCGTGCAGCAACCATAGATGCACTTGATTTTTTTGAAGACAATGAGCAAGTACAAGCACATTTTAGCGCAAGCGGGCATCAGACGACTAACTATTTACAGCAAGATCTTTCTGCGAAAATTAGCCAATCATTTGATGCCAATCAGATGTTTAATCAAGCGATTTCGGGACAGTCTGTGAACGTAGGTGAGTTTCCAAAATCAAGGTTAGGCAGGCAGTTGGAGTCTGTTGCACGTACGTTGGCGGTAAGAGAACAGTTAAGTACAAAAAGACAAATCTTTGTGGTGACAATGGGTGGTTTTGATACGCACTCCGACCAAGCTCAAAGTTTACCAAAATTACAAAGTGCTTTGGATGCGGCGTTAGCTGCTTTCAACACGTCGATGGAAAGTATGGGGTTGAGCAACAATGTCACCTTGTTCACCGCATCGGACTTCGGAAGAACTTTGGCTATTAATGGTGATGGTACCGATCACGGGTGGGGTGCACATCACTTTATTATGGGCGGAGCGATAAATGGTGGAACGATATTCGGTGACGTTCCACAAGCTGAATTCGGTCATGAATTGGATGCGGGTAGTGGCCGGTTGATACCGACGATGGCTGTAGATCAATATGCCGCTTCGTTGGGCGCTTGGTTAGGGTTATCAGAGACTGAACTTGCGCAAGTATTTCCAAATCTCTCCAAGTTCTCCGATCGTCCGGCCCTATTTGTCTAAGGTCGATAACCTCAGATTCAAGCGGCTAAATTATTAGGAAGAGCTGGGTCCTCTTCCTAAGCTTACTATACTTAAAGTTGTGTAATGAAATGGGTCGAGGCTATGGTTATTTCGTATAGCGGAAGTGTATTTCTAATTCTTGTTTTATTGTTAATTTGTTTGTGTTTCTTATACGGGGATCGTTATAAAGAGAAGCTCAAAAAACGTAAAAGCCAGACTGACGAAGACAGGCCCAATTAAGCCTCTCTCAGCATCTTACTGTCGTCAAATGAATGAGGTCTTCATTTTCTAAGACACCTAATAGGAACTTAGATTACCCCGTTCTTGCTGGCACTGTGTTTAAGTTTTTGAATATTTAAAGCTATCTGATCGCAACTAATAACGCTTCTCCATTCAATAAATTGAGAAAAGCGTTATTGAGAAATCAAAAATGCAGCTGTTTACCATTCTCCAGGGTCGCCGCCATCACTATCACTGACTTCTTCCACTGTCCCGCCAGTTTGTGCTGCAAGCTGCTTGAGAAAATCAAAAGTGGGTACATTTTTAGTATAGGTATTAGGCGACATAGCATAAGCAGGGAGGTCGTTTGCAATTGCTGCATTTAGTTTATCTGACATTGCTATGCTCTGTACGGTGCCTGTGTATATGGTTGCGTTAAATTGCACTTGTGGCAGTTCCATTAAGTACTTAGCGGTCACATTCGCTTGCCAATTAGCGCCTCCGCAATGTGTCACAGGACTCGCGTTTTCGTCACCATCACTAGAGCCATACACGCGCAGCAATGCGCCTCTGCTGGCTTCTACCGAAAAGTTAGTACGTAATTCATCAGCACCATCACACATGGCTTCGGCAAGTGCTGTGGCACCGCGACATCCCTCTCCATCAAGCTGTTGTAGCGCCATAAACGCACCTGTGAAGTCAACAAATCCATTGGTAATGGATTGGATTTGGCCACCACTACTAAAGGTTTTGACATTCAACTTCTGGCCGTTTATCGAGCTATCTAAAAAGAACTTAGTCGCTTTACTAATGGCTTGCTGTTTTGAGTAGGCACATCGAGATTGTTTGTCGGGTCGCAATGTCATCATAGAACCGCTTCTATCCAAAAACAAAATGCCATAAGACTCTGGTGCGCTAAGTGTCGAAAATGACACGGTCGTTAACGCGCCGAGCAGAATGCTTGCTAAAGTTTTCATATTTAAACTCCATATCCGTATAAGGTGTTGCCACAATACATTGTGGCTATCTTTATTCAGCCCTAATAGGTTTCATTAATCCCAAACTGCGATTTTGCATGGTTAGTGCTGATGATAGAAGCCTAGTGCGCTTGAGAATGGTTACTATTACACTCTGTTACAGCTGCTTAAATAATTGGTACTAACGATAAAAGTACACAAACTTACTAGTAGAGATTTCTCTACAAGTGACTATTTACGTGAAGAAACTTATGACGAACTGGTTATTTTGACTATCTTTTAACTTAAGGAAAGATTAGTAGCCATCCGCTTAAGATTGGCAATAGGTATACGCCTCGGAGAAATTGAATGAATTTGCTAAAACGCTTATCCATTTTGCAACTGACGATAATTAGCTCTCTCGCACTTGTTATTTTCATCTTTATCCTACTTTTCAAAATTGCATCGCAATACTGGCAAGACTACAACTCGACACTGCAGGACATAGAATATATAAAGCTCTTAGATGCTATAGAGAAAGTCGCACACCATCATGCAGTAGAGCGAGGATTGTCAGCTGGTTACTTAGGAAATCCGAGTGCAGATAAAAGACAACTCGTATCAGCGCAGAGGATAAAGGCAGATAATGCTGTGAAAGTAGTCAGAGACTTATACTCGGGGCAGTTCAAGGAAGACGAAAAAGTACAAAAATGGCTTCCGTTCTTATTTAGGGAGCTCCAAGGGAAATCCGCTGTCAGGCGTGAAGTGGACAACTTAAACAGTAAAAGTGCTTTTAAATATTACAGCCACCTGAATCAAGTCGCGATTGACACAGCTATCCGAATGCAAGCTTATATCAGCAATCGAGATTTAGCTTCAAAGCTATCAATTGCGTTTTTATTGGCAAAAAGCAAAGAGCGCAAAGGTCAGATCAGAGGGAAGATAAATGGGGTCTTGGCCAAAAAGCAAGTAAGCTCAAAGCTCAGAGGCGAGCTCACTTACTATCAAACGCAACTCGGTGTGCTAAAAGAGCAGCTCGAAGCGATACTAGAGGGAGAGCAGCTTGCGCAATACAATCAAGCGATGTCTGATACAACGGCCAGGGAGCTGGATAAAGTAATAAATTACTTATTAATAGAAGACAACCCTGATTTCAATACGCTTTTATCAAGCAATGAATGGTTTCCTAAGGCGACCAATCAAATCGTTGCGGTTAAAAAAATTCTCGATGGTCAGTGGGTTAAAACGTTAAATCACAGTTCCAAGGTGAAAAGCGATTTGCTTAGCCAGAGTATGTTTATTGGAATAGCTTTCATTCTGGCCATGAGCATAATCGCAGTGATCAACATGCATTTAGTATCATCTTTGAAGCATGAATTGCATCATTTAACAGGTATTTTGGAAAAAGTCGCCAAAGAAGGTGATTTGACTTTAGATGTACGACTGAAAACCAGCGACGAATTGGGGCAAATTTCCGAATCCATTCACAATACCGTATATGCTTTTAAAGATTTACTTGTCGGTTTATCCAAATCTATAAAAGTTGGTACAGAGTTGGGGGGCGAAATGGATAAGGCGGCAAGTCATGTCAATGAAGAGGCGCAGCGAACCCAAACTATGGCGTCGAGCATTGCGACGGCAATTGAAGAAATGGCGGCAACCAGCGAAGAAATTGCTCGTTCAGCCTCCGACACTTTGGCTGCAAGCGATCAGCTTAACAACGAATCTCAAAAGCTGTTAGAAGACAATCAAAGAAATTTGGATGCAATGAATACCCTGTCTGATCACATGGATACGGTCAATGAAATGGCCGCAAATATGGAAAAGCAAGTGGCGGAAATAAACACGATATTGGACTCTATTCGCAGTGTTGCTGACCAAACAAATTTACTCGCCTTAAATGCTGCCATTGAAGCTGCTAGGGCTGGTGAGCATGGCCGCGGTTTCGCAGTTGTCGCAGATGAAGTGCGTGGCCTTGCAAACAATAGTAAAGAATCGTCAGAGCAGATTTCATCACTATTGAGTAACTTAAATGAAATTAGCCAGAGTGTTGTTAATGCAATAAAAGATAACACTCAACTTGCCAGCGAAATCATGAGTGAAATAGAAGAAACTCGGCTGGTCTCCATGCAAGTGAGCGAACATAGTAATCACGTTGAGCAGCTGACAACATCCGTTGCGACAGCGGCTCAACAGCAATCTACCGTTGCACAGGACATATCAACTAACACGTCAGCTGTGCTCGATGCTGCAACAGACGAATTAGAGACATCAATAGCCTTGAAAAAACTTTTTGAAGACATGAAGTTGAACAGTGATACCTTACAAAGAACCATGGATAACTTTAAGATTGACTGATGGTCCATGGTTTTAGCTTAGGCTTTTGAGTTTGATGTGGCGGTAGCCCCGCCTTCGAGCTCTTTTAAGTAGATATATTTTGATTGATATTAATTCGTATTCTCAATAAATTACTGTAACCCCTTCAATTCGGTCGTCGAAAGTGATAATGTTGATATATTATCACATAACAATGTAGGTTTATGAGCGTTAATTCTGAAGTTTGTGCTCAAACACAAAGCACTAAATATCTTATTGATGAGTCCGCTAGCGTCCTTTCAGAGATTTATGATCCTAACACAGCACTCGCCTGTTATTGCACACCCGCTACTTGGGCTAAAAGCCGTGCAGCGGTTCATTATGTTAAAAAAGCGCCAGATCACGCTTTCCAGTATCAAGGTGCAATTAATGAAGAACTGTCAGAGCAAGTTAAAAACGTGTTTGTAGGTACAGCGCACGGTGATTTATTGGTTGAACATATTGAATTAATGCTCTGCATGTTTGATGCTTTACTTGAACCAAAAGAAATTGGTTTGAGGATCCTCCCCTGCACTTATGCTATGAGCCCGGCTTTTCATTCTCAAAACGGTATTGTGAGAATGCTCTCCACGTTAGGTGGGAGTGGAGAAAGGTGGTTGGAGCACGGCTTCGTCGAATACTACCCTCTTGAAAAAGGCCAATTCACTCCAGCAGTTAAAAAGCCAAAAGAGTGTAATGTAAACACATTGTGTGATGGCGATATTGCATTGATGAAAGGTAAAAATTGGCTAGATCAAGAACACAATGCGGTTGTTTGCTCTTCTCCGCTATTTGGCAACGACACTGCGAAACTTTGTGTCTATATAGATTATATTAGTTAAATGTTATGGCGTCTGGTTTATCATAAGAAAGAGAAGTTAGCCTTCTCTTTCTAGGCAAGGCATCATTATTTTGCTTGACCTGTCCAGCTCCACCCTGGGTAGAACTTGCCGTTCACATTGGCATTGTTCCCAATGATAATTGAATAAGGCTTATCTACAGCCTTCCAGTTATATGCAGTTGAATGCTCTAGTTCAAATACAACATTCCCCCATATCCCGTAAGGCCCAGCAATAGTCGACTCTTTGTAAGCAGCAAAGTGGGTTTGCCCGCCCATCATGATCTCCCCTACTCGACTTTTGTTGTTGATTTCTGCAGCTCCTTTGCTCCAAACCATAAGTAAATTGATGTTACTTTGATTGTCAGCTAAGAAATATCCATTCCCCGCGACCTGAACTGAGCTAAAGTGGTTTTTGTCGTTCGACTTTGCTGAAGAGGTGTCGAAAACACTAAGTTTGATTTGGTCAGTTGCTTTTGTAAACTCTGCGTAAGAGCTGCCATAAACTCCAACGGAATTTCCTGAGAAACCTTCAAAATACGCTGTGCTATTGTCAGTGACCAAAAATTGTTGGAATGAGTCTTCGCTTTCTGATTTAGCATTAGTGGTAACGTGTTTCAGTTGTCCGACACTGTTGGCTTTAAGTTCAACCGCTGGTATATTATTAGGTACATCTATATGAATGTTCGAAAGTACAACCGAACCTGAGTGAACCAATACCGCACTCTGTTGTGCGTGCTCCTGAACATACTTAACTCGTATAGAGCCTGTTCTACCAGCGTCATTTATAATTTCGAAGCGATTATTCTTAACTTGAATTGGGCCTGCGCATTCTCCTGAAATCACGAATTTCACTGTTTGCGCGAGGTAATTGAAGGAGACGGCTCTTTGCAGCGCTTCTGGGTGAGCTAGACAGTCAAGGTTGAGAGTGATGCTAGCAGCTAATTCTTGCTGAGTATTTGTTTGAATAATGCCCTGTTCCTTGTGCGCATTTACTGGCGCCGTGAGCAATATTGGTAGCGATAGTACGGCGAGTTTCATCAGATTTTTCGTTTCCATTAAATCTTCCTTTTTAAAAATTTCTTTACATGTTGTGATCTAATTAGCTGAGAGTAACTAATTGTTACTGAAAGAGCCTTTGTTATCACGGCCTTCTCAGCGTTGTAATTAAATACGCTGAGCCTCTCAAGGCAATCGTGCTATTTCAGAGTTAGTCAATTTAATTGACTTTTAGACAGTAACTCAGTTTTGCGTTGGTGGTCAAAAAAACACCACGTAAAAAGGAGTTCATATTGTTATAAGATATCAATAATTATTTTGTTCATTTGAAACGCGCTTGAATATTGTTTCTGTACCCACGGTCATAAGAGTGAGACACTTTATTTGATGGACCTGTAATGGGGTCTTGCGGTTGATTTAAATTTATTAGACTGAAACTAAAAGGTTAGAGCTGTGAAAATCCAACACATTTTTATGCTCAAAAATAAATTTAATATAAATAAAAAAGATACAAAAATATTACAATTGAAATATTTTTCATATAGAGTTACATCCCTTATTACTAAATAATTCATTAAAAACCAAAGTAAATGGAAATAACTATGTTCAAAAAATCTCTACTAGCTTCGGCAGTCGCGTGTTTAATGACACCCGCTTATGCTGAGATCATGATTTCTGAATATGTCGAAGGAAGCAGCTATAACAAAGCAATCGAACTCTATAACAGCGGCGAATCTGAAGTCGATTTGAGTAGCTATCGCCTCGAGTTTTATTTTAACGGTAAATCTACAGCGGGAACCAGCATTGCGCTTGAAGGCACATTGTTGCCAAAAGCTACACATGTTGTAGTACACGCCAGAGCGGCAGAAGAGCTTAGACTCAAGGCACAACAACAAAAAGACGGCAGTTGGTATAACGGCGATGATGCCATTGTGTTGTCAAATAGCAATGGTGCTGTGGACAGTATTGGACAAGTAGGTTTCGATCCGGGTTCAGCGTGGACTGATCAAGGCGTTTCCACAAAAGATAAGTCACTGGTACGCATTAGCACTGTTGTAACTGGGGATTCGGTTGTAGATGATGTTTTTTTACCATCTACAGAGTGGGAAGCGCTAGCAAAAGACGACTTTTCAAATATTGGCCTTCATAACGCCACAGATCCAACTGAGCCACCAGCACTCGTTTGTAATGAAAACAATGTTTTAATTCACGCAGTTCAAGGCGAATCTTTTGAAAGTCCGTTAGTGGGTCAACAAGTTGAAATTCAAGGGGTAGTAACAGCGTCTTTTGTTGAAGATGGGAAATTAAAAGGGTTTTTCATTCAAGAAGAAGATTTTGAGCAGGATAACAACCCACTGACTTCTGAAGGTATATTTGTTTCATATCAAGACGCGTCAATTGTAGAAGGGCAAGTGATTAAATTATCCGGTAGCGTCAGGGAGTCATATGGGCAAACTCAAATTTCAAATGTGAGTAGCGCAATATCTTGTGGTACAGATTCGGTGGTAAGTGTAGACATTAGTTTGCCGGTAGAGTCTGGTTTGGAAGCGTATGAAGGTATGCTTGTGAACATAACCAACGATCTGTTTGTAAATGACACATACGGCTTAAAGCGCTACGGGGAATTAAAGCTGGGCTCTGAGCGTTTGTATCAAGGTACTCAAGTGGCATTGCCTGGGGAAGCGGCTAATGCTATCGAGCGCCTGAATGTGAGCAAAGAAATTACTTTGGATGATGGCTCGACAGCGCAAAACCCGGAAATAATACCTTACCCGACACCTGAGCTTGATGCATACAATACGATTAGATTGGGTGATAAGGTGAGCGGCGTTGAAGGTGTGATCGGATATGGTTTCTCTCAATATCGAATTCATCCGATCACAGCGCCAAACTTCATCCAAGAAAACCCTCGTAACGATTCTCCTCAAGTCACACAAAAAGGTAACTTAAGAATTGCGAGCATGAATGTGCTGAACTTTTTTAATGGTGATGGGCTAGGCGGCGGCTTCCCGACATCACGTGGTGCAGACTCACTAGAAGAATTACAACGCCAAAAAGCCAAACTTGTGGCTGCATTGGTGACGTTAGATGCAGATGTCATCGGGCTGTTAGAAGTTGAAAACGATGGCTTTAGTGAAAACAGCGCGATCGCTGAGTTGGCCAGCTCACTAGGCGAAGCAGACCCACAAAATACCTATAGTTACGTTAACTTTGCTACTGATTCTGTAGGTACTGATGCAATAATGTCAGGGATAATCTATCGCAGCAATAAAGTAAAAGAAGTAGGTGTGCCCGCTTTCACAGATGCTGTCCCATTTGATTACGGTAATCGCCCACCAGTGATGCAGAGCTTTGAGGACTTATCTACCACCGATGTATTTAACGTGGTAGTTGCTCACCTGCGCTCTAAAGGTAGCTGCAGTCGAGCAGAAGGTCTAGATCAGGATCAGAACGATGGGCAAGGCTGTTGGAATCAAGCTCGCGTAAATGCTGTGAACGAGTTACATTCTTGGTTAGCTGGTACTCCAACTACCGTTCAAGACGATGACACTGTGATATTGGGGGATTTTAATGCTTACAATTTGGAAGACCCAATCAGGCAGATGAGTGCAAATGGCTACTCAAATCTAAGGGATATTATAAACGGGGATGTGAATAGCTACTCTTACGTATTTAAAGGGCGCTTAGGCAGCCTAGACCATGCATTTGCCAGTGATTCTATGACAGCAAAGGTTGTCGCTATCTCAGATTGGCACATTAATGCAGACGAACCTGTTGCATTAGACTATAACGTAGAATACAAGTCAGACAAACATCAGCAATCGCTATACGCGGACCATGCTTATCGTTCATCTGATCATGACCCGATTGTAATCGAGGTAAATACACAGGACCCGTACCCGGTGATTGAAGGTAAAATCGACAATATTTATGGCTGGTTTTGGTGGCAGCGAACTGTTGTTGAAGTACCTGAAGGATATAGTAATTTGGAAGTCAGCATTGAGGGTAACGGAGAGGCAGACCTGTATTTAAGACATGGTAAAAAACCTAAGTTTTATAAGTTTGATTGCCGTCCATATTTATGGGGAAGTAACGAGTCATGTCAAATACAAAATGCGCAAATGGGAACTTGGCATATTGGCTTGAGAGGCTTTTTGCCCTACCACAACGTAACCTTAAAATATAAAATTACCAAGTAGTTAGAAGGTGGCTAAGCCACCTTTTGTTACGTACGTCCTAATATTATATTTTGGACCTTGAGCCTTAGATTATCTGGATCGGGTGTTCTAGGGCTTGGCTCGAATCTTCTAATACAGCGTGAGTCTTTGGCACATTTGTCGGTGAGTGATTTTAAAAATGCGACGAGATCTGCTTGTTGGTTTGTATTCAACGGTGGCGCGACAAATGGAGATAATTGCAATAGATTTAGTGCGGTTTGGCTATTTTCCAGCGCATTATTGTTGAGTGACTGGCAATGTTGATCTTGAGTGAATTGTCGCAGGCCACAAGCTCCGCCCTTTTCAAAAAAACCACTAATTGCACTTTGTGGGTCAACGTAGTGTGCAACAACTTCTTCGAGTGTTTCGTAAGCGCCTGAATGTCCATACGGGGCTGTTAGCTCGACGTTTAGCAAGCTAGGTACTCTAAACGCAAACATATTCCTCTGCTCAGAATCAATTAAGAACCGCCCTTCATCTGAATTGTGTTCGTTTAAACCAATACCAAACTGAGGAAATGCAAGGTTGAAAAACCCATCATTACTAAATCGGGTGCCACCATGGCAATTTACGCACCCCGCACCTCCATCACTGATTTGCGTAAAAAATAGCGCTGCGCCGCGCTTTTGTGCTTGGGTCATCGCATTTTGGTTTCCACGCAAATAATCATGCCATGGAGAGTTTACTAGGTTTACAGATGCTTGATATTGTCCAAGTGCAAACGCAATACTATCGAATGTAATTAAGGACTGTGAAGCGTCATTGCTATTAAATGCCTGTCTAAACTCCTTGAGCCATTCATTCTTATCGAGTTCATTAGCTAGCTCGCCATAGTTACCTATGCGTTGGGCGAGGTGTTCTCTAACAGACTGGTTATCGAGCGCATTTGGAAAAGCCTGACCGCGCATTTCCTCTCTAGAGGTCACTGGGAAGCGTGATAAAGCTCCGACAAGGTCATTGCCTACCCGCTCATCAATAATACCAAAACCGGAGTCTGGTGTTGTTATTCCTGAGATCTCGGTTCCAGAGGTATCTGTAGTGGTTATACGTTGCACTCGCCCATCCCAAAATAAACTCGAATTAGCGAGTCCAACATTGAAAATAGTCGGCGAGTTTCTCGGAATATTAATTGTATCAGAGGTTAATCTAAGTGGGCCGATGATATCTGGATTGACGGCGTTGGTACCAATCGGTAAAGATAGTCCATCAGCTCCGCCCAGTCTCGGGTGGTGACAACTAGCGCATGCCACAGTCTTCTCTGCACCGAGCGCTTTGCTGAAGAAAAGCTTCATACCGAGTTGCGGTATTGGCTCTGATATATGCGGCAACGCGGATAGTTCGGGGATCGTCGAGCTCAGGTTTTGTCCAGCTACGATCTCCTGCAATTGAATATCAACCGCTGTTTGGATTTGAACCAACTGCTTTGCATGCCCTTTTTTCGGTCTATGCGGTTCATGGCTGGGTTTTGCTTGTATTTGAAAACTGGATACGCTTAAAAAGATTAACGCACCCAGGCCTATTCGGTTTTTATATTTCATATTTTCGCCCCTTGATGATGTAATAACTAGCTTGTTCATCAAATGTGCAAAAAGTATGTTACCGAAACAGATTTATGTTGTTACGTATCTTTTTTGGTTGTGCGACTGTGCCACCTTACAATTTCTTTGTGATCACGTGTGACTGAGTCACCGACAGATTCACAATGTTGCACCTCTTTAGCGAGTACTGCTTCTGCATTAATTTCTAACTTCTGTAGCAGCTGCCTCAGCGTACTTTGCTCATCTGGCGTTAATGTTTCGAGTAATTTTTCTTCTCGATTTTGTAGGTGAGCTGTGACCTTTGCGTATATACACCGACCTTCTTCTGATAGTTCGACTGGTTTACTGCGGGTTTGCTCTTGCCCCTGTACATATTGAGCGAGCCCCTTTTTAATTAGCGCTGCGATAGCCCTTGTTGTTGAATAAGGATCCAGCCTCGTTTGGTATGCGATGTCTGACGCAGTAATTGGACCATATGATCCGATATTAACCAGTATGCGCAGTTCCCTCGTATCCAAATCAGTCAGACTACGAATTATCGGATCTCTGGATATAGAAAGTAGGTTACTGACGACAGCAACTTGAAACGGAATATGGTTTTCTAGAGACAGTATTTGTCTATTGTCGCCTTGCGCGAAGCTTTCTAATCTGTTTTTTAATGCATTTTTATATGAAATATCACTAGACAACTAGTTTCTCCAGGAGTATTTTATGTTGCATATGCAACAAATGATAAATTTAACAGGAGCTGATTATGCCTTTAGTTACCCCTTTATCTCAAGACCACGATCAGGAAGTAACTGAACTTGCGAAATTCTTTAATGAAACACTAGGCTTTTGCCCTAATAGTGTACTCACGATGCAAATTCGACCTGCAATTGCACGCGCATTCATAAACTTAAATAAAGCAGTCATGGAAAACCATGGGCGCGTGACATCTGAGCTTAAAAGGCTAGTTGGTTATATTACAAGTGCAAATACCGGTTGCCGCTATTGTGAAGCGCATACAATTTTAGCTGCACAGCGATATGGTGGTACGGACTCTAGATTGGCTCAAATTTGGCAGTTTAGAGAGTCAGACGTATTTACAGATGGTGAAAAGGCTGCATTTGAATTTGCGTTGGCTGCTTCGAGTGTACCTAATGCCGTTGATGAACCTATTCAAACAGAACTGAGAAAATACTGGGATGATGGCGAAATTGTTGAGCTACTCGGTGTGATATCTCTATTTGGCTACCTTAATCGTTGGAACGACTCTATGGGTACTACATTAGAGTCAGGAGCAATTGACGCTGGCGAGACTTTATTAAAACAAAACAACTGGGAAGTTGGAAAACATCAGTCTTAAACCTACCTTTACATCTCAACTACCAAAGGCTTTTTCATATGATCAAGCCTTTTTATTTTCAAGTCGCATGGTGCATTCATCGCCGTCGTAGAGCAATGTCAAAGGGTAACCATTTGGAGGCTATAACAATGTGGCTACTAAATGCGCAAATCAAGTGCCGAAGTTTCATTATTTATCGAAACTTTTAAAAGATTTTCATCAGGCAATATACAAATACGTGAAAAGCGACTAGATTACAGTCTGGCTTTAGGTACTAACTCGATTATCCAAGTTTATTGTATAAACTATTTGTGAAGTTTCAGAAAAAAGTGAAACTTCAGTTGATCTGAGTCAATTACCTCTGTATATTTAACTTTCAATAATTACTGAACGTTTAGAATTATGAATTTATCACCAAAAATCGAAAACTTCGTGCTCCATTGCGGTGAAATGGGCAGTCGTTGGGGATTTAACAGAACCATTGGGCAAATGGTGGGGTTACTCGTTATCAATGAGCACCCGCTAACTGCGAATCAAATCGCAGAAGCCTTAAAGATTTCCCGAGGCAATGTCAGTATGGGGATCAAAGAGTTGCAATCATGGCAGCTAGTAAAAGTTCAACATATCCCCGGCGATAGAAAAGAATATTATGCGCCGAACGGTACAATATGGGACCTTGCTAACAAAGTGTTCGAAGAACGACGTAAGCGAGAAATAGACCCTACTCTGACGTTATTACGCGACCAAATACTTGATACCGCTAATACGCCAGAGGAAAAGTACGCTCAGGAGCAAATGCAATCCATCCATGACCTGTTAGAAACAGTAACGAAATGGTCGGCGGAATTGCAGAGGTTGACACCTGAACAATTGCAATCATTGATGAAACTTGGTTCATCGGTAAGTAAGGTGATCGACCTCAAGGACAAGTTATTGAAAAAGTCGTAAATAACAGAGGTGTGTCATGCTTGATACCTTATTGCTGTCGCGAATTCAGTTCGCGACAAATATAAGCTTCCATATACTTTTCCCGACCATATCCATAGCGCTTGCTTGGTTTTTGGTTTTTTTTAAAGTCAGATATGTTCAAACAAACCAGCCCGTTTGGCTCCGGGCTTATCGGTTTTGGGTGAAAATATTCGCGCTAACCTTTGCACTTGGTGTGGTAAGTGGTATCACCATGTCGTTCCAATTTGGCACTAACTGGCCAGGTTTTATGGAACGAATAGGCAATATTGCTGGCCCCTTGTTGGGATATGAAGTTCTGACTGCTTTCTTTATGGAAGCGACATTTCTGGGAGTTATGTTATTTGGTATGAAGCGTGTCAGCCCTGCTGTTCACACGTTTTCCACCATTGTAGTTGCTATTGGCACTTCAATATCTGCATTTTGGATTCTCTCTTTAAACAGCTGGATGCAAACACCAGTTGGTTACGAAATTATTGATGGTGTTTTTTATCCAAAAGATTGGTTTGCCATCATTTTTAATCCGTCTTTTGGTTACCGTTTGTCCCATATGTTACTTGCATCCGGGATCACAGCGTCGTTTTTGGTGGCTGGAATAAGCGCTTATCGTCTACTGAAGGACGACCACAAACATGCGCCAAAGTTAACCTTAAAAGTTGCGCTTACGGTCGCTGTCATTTTAACTCCGTTGCAGGCATTTGTAGGGGATCTTCACGGATTAAACACATTTGAGCACCAACCACAAAAAGTTGCCGCGATGGAAGGTGTTTGGGAGACCGAAAAAGGAGCACCACTCCTATTATTTGCTATTCCCGATGAAGAGACCCGTTCAAATCACTTTGAGCTTGCAATTCCGAATCTAGCAAGTTTGATACTCACTCATGAACTAGATGGTGAAATTAAAGGCTTGAATGAGTTTAAAGGCGCGCACCCGCCTGTTAAACCCGTTTTTTATGGTTTTAGAGTTATGGTTGGGTTGGGTTTGCTTATGATCCTGATTTCGGTTGTCGCAAGATTTACCTTGTTTAAAACAGGAGATCTGCCTCGCTGGCAACTAAAAGCATTGGTTGTAATGACGTTTTCTGGTTGGGTTGCCACACTCGCTGGGTGGTATGTTACCGAGATCGGTCGACAGCCCTACATGGTTCAAGGTTTAGTAAAAATAGATGAATTGGTGACACAAGTTCCCTCAGAGCATGTGTTATACACCCTGATTGGTTACATTTGTATTTATGCACTGTTACTCGCAGCCTACATCAAGACCTTATTTTATACCGCCGATAAAGCCGTTGAGGTCGAGGAATACGAGCTTAATCCACCAATGCGAGGAGAACAACATGCTTAGTACGGAGTTTTTGGCGCAGTTTTATGGTGCCTTAATGGCATTGGCGATTTTGGTGTATGCAATACTCGACGGTTACGACCTCGGAGTTGGTATTTTGCTACCGCCTGATAACAAAGAACAAGCAGACACCATGATTGCATCAATCGGCCCTTTTTGGGATGCAAATGAAACATGGTTAGTTTTAGCTGTAGGCTTGGTATTAATTGCCTTCCCGTTGGCTCACTCAGTTATTTTGCAAGCGCTGTATCTACCGGTTGCGCTTATGTTGCTAGGTTTGATCTTGAGAGGCGTTGCTTTTGACTTTAGGGCAAAAGCAAAAACAAAGTATCAGGATGCATGGGACATTAGTTTTAAGCTAGGGAGTGTCATAACAGCATTTTCGCAAGGGTTTATGCTTG
The DNA here is from genome assembly GCF_018100925.1 of Pseudoalteromonas luteoviolacea. Classification (GTDB taxonomy): domain Bacteria; phylum Pseudomonadota; class Gammaproteobacteria; order Enterobacterales; family Alteromonadaceae; genus Pseudoalteromonas; species Pseudoalteromonas obscura. Next base: position 728,029 of record NZ_JAGJEH010000001.1, read on the forward strand.
GGTTATACGTGATGTCTTTTGATTCAAGCCTCGAAAGCTATGCGTTTGCAATACTTAGTGGCATTGGGGTTGTCTCGGCATATGGTTTAATTGGCTCCGCATGGCTCGTAATGAAAACTACAGATAGTTTGCAAGCAAAAGCGGTTGGATGGTGTAGAAAATTCAATTTGGTTGCATTATTAGGGGTGGTAGCTGTTTCAATTATAAATCCCCTTATCAATGACTTTGTTGCAGATAAATGGTTTGGCGATGAGCTATCGACGTTACAATTGCCAGTGCCTTTTGCTTGTATTGCGCTATTTATCTATCAAGATAGGTTGCTGGCAAACTACAAAATGCAACAATGGATAGGTGGCAGTTGGAAGCCATTCGCGATCACAACTTTCATATTTCTGCTGTGCTTTTTTGGCCTGTTATATAGTTTTTACCCCTACGTGGTTCCAAATCAATTGACAATTTATGAATCGTTAGCGGATGCTTCTGCTTTGACATTCATGTTGTATGGTGTGGTGCTTGTGGTTCCAGCAATTATCGGCTACACAATTTTTTCATACAGGGTGTTTTGGGGAAAAACAGAGGCGCTTTCTTATTATTAATGTCGCTATATCAGCCCAACTAAAAAGCAGCCTTTAAAGCTGCTTTTTTTCGAATAAATTTAAATCTTTGGATAGCCAATTCTATCGGAGAGGTATCCAACGCTTGTTACGAAGTAGTAGCTTCTGTTCCAATTCATCAATGCCTTGTAATTATCATAAGCTAAGTACATTCTGCCATTTATATCATCAGGCATTACAAGCGCAGCGCTAATATTTACGTTGGGTAAGTCGGTACCATCTGTGCGTCTGATGCCGAGTGATTGCCAATCGGATAAAGAGCGTTCAGAGTTCTTGAAAAACTCAAGCCATTGGCTGTGATTTCGGGTGCCACGTTGTAGCACATAGTTTTCAGAAAACCCTTCAGGTAACTTGACTTGACGGCCCCAAGTCAAATTATTATTCCATCCAACACTTTTTAGGTAATTTGCAATAGAGGCAAAGGCATCTTCTTTAGTTGTCCAAATGTCCTTGCGGCCATCTTTGTTGTAGTCAACAGCGTAAGAGTTGAACGAGGTCGGCATAAATTGGGTTTGACCCATTGCACCTGCCCATGAACCTTTAAACTTATCTAAGCCAATGTGACCATCGCGCAAAATGTCCAGTGCGGCCCAAAGTTGGCGTTTGTATAATGCTTCTCGTCTGCCGTCAAATGCGAGGGTAACAAGTGAACTTATAACTGGATAACCGCCTTGAACTCGTCCGAAACTACTTTCAAGGCCCCAAAGAGCGATAATAAAACGCCCTTGTACGCCAAAATCTCTTTCAATTTGATCTAGAAGTTCTTTGTTTTCTTTATACAGTTTTCTTGCACGTTTGATTTTCCAATCAGGAACGCGTTTTGGCAAATATGTTTCAAGCGTCTCGACAATTTCTGGTTGAGTTTTGTCTGCTTTGATTACTTTCTTTTTGAATTTTGCTGTTGCAAACGCTGATTCTACTAAAGATTGTTCATAACCTTTTGCGATGGCTTCCGATTTTAGTTTTTGTACGTATTTATCAAAATCAGCTTCTGTAGTTGCATTCACAGAAGCCGAAAAACACAGAGATGTAAGTATTACTTTGAATGTCTTAGTCACTCTTTGCTCCATTTCGTTTTTTAAATTCGTCTAGAAGGTTTTCTTCAGGTGGTGGAATTTGTAAGTAAAACCCTTGTTCAGTTAATTGTTCCTTAACAAGGCTCAAATCTGCAACACCAAGTTTTTCTCTTTTAGCAAGATCAACTAACATTACAAATAATGGGGTGCCAAAAGTGTTCATTAAAGGCTCTGGAACTTTGCTGAAATCGTCTCTTTTTTCAATAAAAAGGTAGGTGTCGGCTTTTTTACTACTTTTGTATACTGCACTTAGCATTATAACCCTATAAATTCTTGCTTATCTTAGAGCAGCACTATACCATGACATATACAATAATTGGAAAGTTTTGCTGCTCTCAAACGTACACAGTACGGGGTCAAAATAAGATTTAATAAAGAGTACGCAGTTATATTTGAGCGCTTATGTCTACACAATCTTTTGAACTTAAGGGGAACCTTTTCACTTTGTCGGTGTTACAACTTTTAAACGCTGACTTAAGTGTTGTTAAAGCACAGTTAAGTGAAAAAATTTCTCAAGCGCCTAAGTTTTTCAAAGGTGCGCCTATTGTCATTAATCTTGCAGAAGTTCAAAGTGAACCTTTGGTACTCTCAGATTTAAAGTCTATTTTAAGTGAGTTGTCACTTAATCCAGTTGGAATTTGCAACGGCAGCGAGGAACAGAACGAAACGGCTAAGTCTATTGGTATGTCAGTTCTAAACTACACCAAAGATGTTGCGCCGACTGTTGCATCTAACGCAAAAACAGAAGTCGTTGAAAAGCATGTCTATGTGCCAGCGCAAGTTGTCAATGGAACAGTTAGGTCTGGTCAACAAATATATGCAAAAGATCGAGACTTAATCATCATCGGCGCAGTGAGTCACGGCGCTGAAGTTATTGCTGATGGAAATATTCATATCTATGGAACATTGCGCGGACGCGCTATTGCTGGAGCGCAAGGCAATGATTCGGCGAGTATTTACTGTCAAAAATTAGAAGCTGAACTAGTATCTGTAAATGGCAGTTACTGGATAAGCGATTCTCTGCAAGGAGAATTTTGGGGTAATCCATGTCAGATAACCCAAACAAACGAATCTTTAGAATTAACAGCATTGGTCAAAGGATAAATCTAATGGCAAAAATTATTGTCGTAACTTCCGGTAAAGGTGGCGTAGGTAAAACTACATCGAGTGCAGCAATTGGTACGGGGCTAGCACTGAAAGGCTATAAAACAGCCATCATCGATTTTGATATTGGCCTACGTAACCTCGATTTAATAATGGGTTGTGAGCGACGCGTTGTTTATGATTTTGTAAATGTAATCAACGGCGAAGCAAACCTAAACCAAGCGCTTATCAAAGATAAGCGAGTAGAAAAGCTTTTCATTCTTCCTGCATCTCAGACTCGCGATAAGGATGCTTTGACTCGTGAAGGGGTTGAAAAAGTCCTAGAAGAACTAAAAGAAGAATTTGACTTTATCATTTGTGACTCCCCTGCTGGTATTGAAGCTGGTGCAATGATGGCCTTATATTTCGCAGATGAAGCGATCGTCACAACGAACCCTGAAGTGTCATCTGTGAGAGATTCAGACAGGATACTTGGCATATTGCAAAGTAAGTCAAAGCGCGCAGAGCAAGGTGAACAGCCAGTAAAAGAACACCTTTTGTTGACTCGTTATAATCCTGAGCGAGTGTCTACTGGTGAAATGTTGTCAGTGGAAGATGTGCAAGAAATACTGGCGATTGACTTGCTTGGTGTAATTCCTGAGTCTAAATCAGTGTTAAATGCTTCTAACTCAGGACAACCAGTCATTTTAGACAGTGAATCTGATGCGGGCCAAGCATATAGCGATGCAATTGAAAGGCTGCTAGGTGAAATTATCGACTTTAGATTCCTTAATGTCGAAAAGAAAGGTTTACTGAAAAGAATATTCGGAGGTTAATTTGTCTCTATTAGATTATTTCCGTTCAGAAAAAAAGAACAGCGCTTCGCTAGCCAAAGAGCGTTTGCAAATAATTGTTGCACACGAACGCTCTAAGCGTGGCACCCCTGATTACCTGCCACAGCTAAAGCAGGATATTTTAGAGGTGATCAGTAAGTACGTTAAAGTAGACTCAGATGCAGTGAACGTTCAGTTTGAGCAAAATGAAGACGATCTAGCTGTATTGGAATTGAACGTTACATTACCAGAAGATGAGAGCAAGTAACTTAAGCCTTCTAACTAAAGTCGCTGATTAAAGCAATCTAGCTTCTGTAAGCGAGTTTTAAGACCTGAATTCTAGCTCATTGAATTCAGGTCTTTTTGTATTTACTACTTTCTGGCACTGTCAGTGAAAATGCTAGGTTTTCATATTAGAACAAGCAGTGAATTAACCCCTATTGTAATAAGTGACTATCTCATCTTTAGAAGCCCAGTATCGGCTTATCTTATGCTGCAAAAGTTTAACTTGTTAGCACTTTTTTTAAGAACTTTGATTAACCGCATTGCGTTTGATATGAATACACTTTCTATTGTTGTTCATCGGGTATTATTTGTCGCCAGTTTTCCATAAAATACTCACCCATAGCTGAATAGAAAATAGCGTGTCTGATAAAAGACTTAAAATTAAAGGTGATTTTACTTTCTTAATTATAATCACAAGGTCGTTCTTTAATGCTTCACTAAGCTTTTGAACGTGTAATCTCCTCCTTTTTGGATAATAATTATAGATTTTAATTAAGTGGCATTTAACGTTCGTTTCAAAATACGAAATGTTGTTGATTCTCCATCCCGAATGACATCATCTGCTAATATGCTCTAGAGCATAATGTGCGCCCTTTACATTAGGCCATTATGGGCTTTTTTTGTATAAGTTGAAGTTGCACATGAGTACTATTGAAGACGGTTTTGATTGATTTAAATTAAGGTTTTTCTAAAAAAATATTTTATTTAAAAATATATATTTCTGCCTATTGGAATAAATCTAACTTAATTTTTATCTTTGTATTAAATTGGACCACTAAATCATAGGCTTGCTCTGTCTCTTTGTATTTTTCATCGTTTGTTTATTAACTAAATTGAAATTGTTTTGATTTTTTATGTGTTTTCACTGGTTGTTTTGCTTGTCATATTTCTTTAATGTATTTTTAATCACTATTAGGTGGTTGGTTTTGATTATTAAATAATAAGGAAATTTAAAATGGTAAAACACATTGTTACATCAATTATACTTGCTGGATTATTTTCAACTACTAGTTCTTTTGCTAAAGAGCAGGAAGAGCTTTTCCAGGGCACTAAAATCTCGGATAGCATATCTTCATTTGAAGAAAGTATGTTAAGAAACGGAGTTATAGACGAAGAGGCTTACATCCAAGAATACGTATTGAAATTCGGTAATGGTGACGACGGGAAAGCATACGAAAGAGCGTCTTTCTGTCAGGGAAGAGAAGCTGAATATATCGTAAATGTCTATACTTCAGATATTTATAGAGCTGGTACAGACTCAAGAATACACATGCAAATAAACTGGGGCGGAGGCGCAAGCTCTAATTGGGCTCGTTTAGATGTTTCTGGAAGAGATGATTTTGAACAAGGCGCGGTAAATGATTTTTATGTCTTTCTCAGAAACAATGGCTCATTGGCTAATACTGCGCTGACAATAAAAAGCGATGGTTCTGGAGACAAGCATGGTTGGCACCTTGATAGAGTGACCATAGAAGATACGTGTACCGGTGAGGTAGCAACTGCTCGGTTTAATAGATGGATCTCCAAGTCTGTAGGGTTAATCTCTACACGAAGAATGCGTTAAACAACGAATTTACTAAAAACATGAATTACGGTTTGGTTATATACCAAGCTGTTATTCTCTATTGTAAATTTTTTTATAATGAAATTATCTTGGGTTTTTGGTTGTTGTCTATTGGTATAAATTTTGTGATGTATTAAAATCATTTTTTAAACAAAAAATAAGATGTAAAATAATGGTAATAAACCAAACTGATTTTAAATTGCGCTTCATCAATATCCCGCTTTTTTTACTTTTTGTATTTTCTCTAGTATTTGGCTTTCGAGCTGTGGCGTCCAGCTTTGCTGCAATACCAGATCTAGCAACTACGCCACTTGGAAACAAGGTCGCCGTGTCTTGTCATAACTGTTATAACGGGCCGTGGAACCAGGTTTATAATTTGGGGCAGGCAAATTCAAAAATTAATAAAGCATTAAGTAATGGTGCCAATTTAATTGAGCTTGATCTTGCATACAATACAAATAACTCTCCAAACATATGCGTTAGCCACGAAGGTGTTGAAGCCAATTTATGCAAGAGCCCACAGCCAAGTTTGGAAGGAATTTTAAGCAATTCGACACTAAAACGGTCTAAGGCGTCTTTATTTATTGAGATCACTAGGATCACAGCCGAAGACGAGCAAAACTTTACGACCGAATTTTTAGATACTCTGCTTAAATACCCTGAATATGCAGCTTCTCATCGCCCTATTTACTTTCGAGCATTTCAAAACAAGCTAGGTTATTTGACAAAAATTCAAAATGAACTAAACAACAACCACCGCTACGCGTCTATTCGAAACCATGTGCGTTTTTCAGTTCTATACATTGATAGAAACTGGGGAGGTGCAGGTTCAATTAAAGCACTGCAACAAAAGATTAAAAAACAAATCGCTGACAATAATTTTCATATTGCAGAGTTTAATTTTCAAATGAAAGACCTATTGAGTGCAACTCGTTACTCAAAATCACTAGGATTGGATGTCGGTATTTTTACGATTCCGGCGCGCTTTGGTGATGCTATGACGGCTGCGCTTAGAAACGAAGTTGACCAAATTACCACTGAATATCGAGTTGACCTTACTCGAGACGTGATAGAAGAGAAAAACCAAATCGCATACTTGAATGCCGCAGGCTGCCAATCTCAATCGGATAGTCAGGTGTCTTATTCTTACAATTATCTTGGCGGCAAGAATACAGTAAATGAATTAGTCAATATACCGGCTACGCCAAGCAGTTATGGTACGCCTGCGCTATGGTTTGACTCAGCAGGAGAAGATAGATTTTCGTGCTCGCTCGACTTCAGAAGCAACCAGGGCTTATCATCTCGTGCTTTGTCACTTGGGAACAGGAATAATGCCCAGGGTGAAGGTTTTTTAGTCACAGCGAATGTCAACTTTGATAAGTTGAATAATCTGCCTGAGGGCACAATGGCAATTGTAAATAAATCACAATCTGGAGGCTTCGCTCTAGAGTTGGTCAAACAAGGGAGCCAAGTGAAAATAAGGTTCGGTGTTCACGTTAATGGCGCTTATCGCTACAAGAGCTACGATATAAACAATACAGGGATCTCGGGTGCCAATTCAAAGCTTAACTTAACCGACGCGTACTTTCTAATAGGCGCTTATGACGGGAATGGCGGTGTTTACTTGTGGATAGATAATCGACAATCTGGACATGTTGATAGCTACAACGGTACCGTAACGATACATAATGAAGATATTCTGATTGGCGCAGATCCAGAACCTTCTGCGGCAAAAGGTGCGCGCTTTTTCTTTGATGGATTAATTCAACAAGTGTCAATTTTGGCTTGGGATGATCACAACACCGGTACTAATTAGTGTTCGAAAAAAGAGTAAAATAGCCCTGCAGCCTCTAGGTTCTAGCTTGAGCAATGCAAAATAATAGGCCCTACCAATTTGGTAAGGCCTAAGAATTGAAAAGAGCATGTGTACTTTCACGCTCCCTAACTTTTCATGTTGTTAACACTTCAAGTTAGCATAAGGAAAATACTGTTCTTTAAATTCGATAAGTTCCGCCTCAGTAATATCAATTAGATTGTATGCTACAAGCTCTTTTACCTTTGGCATTTGGTGCTGTGATAGCGTGTTAAGGCAATCTCTAGTCATATCAGAAATGTTAAATTCATCAATTGACCATTCACTTACCTGTTTACAAATTTGCCCTAAACCTTCCGGAGGAACATTGAAAAGCTCAATACTCAGCGGTCCAGTCCCCATGTGTTGCTCTAAACTAGGAAGATCTGCAAGGTAAAACAATTCGCCACTAGTACGCTCCTTAAGACCAAATAATTGGTAGCCTCGACCGCAAATATTTATGGTACTTAGGGTATTCTCAGGTCCAGAAAAATACACGTTAATTGATCCTGCCTTTTCGATGCTAGTTAGGCGCTCCATTGTAGATATGCGGTATGAACTTAACTTATCTGGGGAATTCCAAGAATAAGTGTGTTGCATATTACCTTTGTTAACAACTAAATCAGAATATGCATTTGAGTCGCTAAAGTGTTGACAACAACCTTCCTCGGCTTTGCCATCAACATAACACTCAATATCACTGATTAGACTATTAGGTCCAGGTACAAAAACATAACCTGTATAGGGTTTGCCCTGAAACTCTAAAACTCGATAGCTCTCCCAATATTCATCCAATAAATCATCAAGTATCCCCATGGACGGCGACTGTTGATATGGAAATTGGTGTTCTTCACTCGTTTCCCCTTCGGTATACGATTGAAAGCGAGTAACAACTCCCTTTTCCGTAGATAATGCAATGCCCGAAAAGGGCACTCCACTATAATAAACGCGGTCGTCTTTAAGCAATAGAGCCTCAGACAACACAACCATAGGCGCGTAATATGACATTATGGTGCCCCTGTTGCTTTTGTTTCTCCTGTAAGTATTTTAAACCTATCAAGAATACCAGTACAGTTTAGGCAGGCTTTAAATGGCTTTCCTGCATCGTCACCCTTTAGTTTAACGGTGGCTATTCTAAAGTTTTTGGGGTCCATATGTGGGTATTTGTGCAATATAGCGTTTGCAGCCCTAACCTCAGCGTGCAATGCTGGGGCAGCTGCATTGCCTGACGGTATTGCAATTCCATGCTTTTGAGCGTGTTGTAAATAACGCCTTATTTCAGTTTCTAAAACAGGGTGCAGTGGTTCGACGTCCTGTTTGTAGAAGTTCTTTTTCAAGAGCTTCATATATGCATTATGATCTGTAATAATCAGTGTTTGAGGCTCTGAGCCCCACTTAATACCATTACTGCCATCTGGTAAAACTATTCTATTTAACCCTGAAGCTTTACCAGTAAAATTGAAGAATGCTTCGGTTTTAGTGTTGACCGTTGAACCTGGTATAAAAGCTTTAGCGATCGCGGTTCTGTTCTTGACAAGCGGCGTTTGGCCATCGCCATGCTTAAGCAAGTACTCTGCGTCATCAACTAACTCTCGAACAAAGTTTTTCTCTTCTCTATGTATAAACCTTCGGACAATTCCTTCTCTACTTGTGCGCTTTAAGGCTTCTTTTACGACTTTAGTACCAAGCTTGGCTATTAAAGCTGCAGCACCAAACTCTTCCAAAGCTTCAATGAGAGGTAAGTACTCAACATATCTATTCCAGCGATGTTGGAATATCTCTCTAACAGCATCGATACCTTTTACTTCGTTCATATTTGAAGCGTCAATCGTTAACTTCATTTCGATGAACGCATTTACTGCACCAGCTGCGGCAGCCATCTGTCCGAACTCTTTCCAGTTAAAATGTATTATCTCACTATCAAGGTTGTTAAAAGATGTAGCTACGACCGTGCCATACTCTTCTACAAGCTTGGCTTTTTGTACAGGTGTGCCTGTAGAAAGGATTTCCATTACAGCAATATCATGCAGGAGTGTAGCCTCAGCGCCTGAAATTTCAGTATTGGCCAGCGTAATATCATCAAATGCAGAAGGAAGTTTAACGCCATCCTTAAGCAAATCACCAACAGTATAAGTTTCTAAAAATGCAGCTTGCAGTAGTTCGTATTCTTCTAGAGCGCCAAGGAGTACAACCGCCCTTCTATACTCAAGGCTCATTGTTCTAAAAGTAGAACCTTGAGAAATAGCTTGTCCGTTGTTAGCAGCAGAGTTAATCGCATTGGCTGTGCCTTTAGCAACAAATGCAGACAGTCCAGCGATTAGTCTAGTTATATCTGCACTCTGGGCTTGTAGTGTATTGAGTTCAGATATTGCCTCACGAAGTCGCGTCCAATGATAGAGCTCTGATGGGCTGATTGTTTTGTTTTCATAGTAGTACTTGATTTCTTCTTCAGACATACCGGCCGCATCTACGCCGACATGCTTTTGCAGCCAAGCAGCTACATCTTCACCTTCTTTAGTGAGCTTATCTACTTGAGGATCATATTGACTGGCGACAAACTTAGCCGCAACTGAACCAGAAGCGCCAGCAGCACAATCTTGCGATTTACTACCTGAAGTTGATTGAACTGAGGCTAAAAGGCAACCCGTAGCAGCATGTGCAATATACTTCATTGCTTCATTGAAACTACTTTTCTCAATATTCTGCGCAATCCCCTTACCAACTTCATTTATAGCTTGAAGTTTGAGTGAATTAACGAACGCATTGCCTAACGTATCAAGAGATTTTCCACTTATAAGCGTCTCTACCCCAGCTCTAACGGCTGAAGACACGACAACTTGAGCGGCTTGATTACCTATAGAAATCAATTCATCGGCGTTGGCTATAGCAGCGTCTGGCAAAATTTTATCAAAGAATTTAATGCCCTCTAGTTCTTGCAGAAGACCCGCAGTTACCATAGAGATAGCCAAAGATCGAAGGTTATCACTTTCGGTGATGGATTTGATAGCGCCATCTATCCCTTCACCGTTGGCAATACTCGTCGCAGCTTGAGTCGCAAGTGTTGCTGCGCCCGCTGAAAGTGCTGCGGCAGAAAAAGTGCCTTGGCCAACAGCTTGTGCAATCGCACCTTCCGCTCCAATCCAATTTGCGCCAGCAGGACCCATTGCGACCGATACCGCGATTGCAATAATCGCCATTGCTGCCGGACTTAAGTTGCTTGTTTTTTCGTGTTTGTGGACTTTCTCAAGTTTCGTATAAACCACATCAAGCAAGCTGTTGCACTGTTTAAAGTCAGGGTCAGCCTCTATTGCTGCATAGGCATAATCAGAGAAACCGTCTGGTGTGGTCGCCGAAGCCTGGGGAGGACAAGCGTATTTCGGATCGTTGTATATATCAGCCATCCAAGAGAGGCTCTTGGTAGAGCTTAATCCATTTACGACATCGGTAATCGACTCGCCCTGGTATTGACCTAATTCTAAGGTAAGTCCAGCAGTGGCATTAACACGAACTCCGCCGATAATGTCATTGTATATGGCTGTATCAACTGTATCTTGCTTAGTTTCTGTCTTTATTTTCCAGAAACCTTTTTTCACTTTGTTGTAGAAGTAATGATCTTGCTGTTTCGCCAGAAGTAAATGCACTTTTCCGTTGTAAGCATCTATTTCAGCGCCTTGAGTTGACGTGATTTTGGTAGCTTTTAATGTGATGTCACCATATTCAGAACTGATTACGATGCCCTTGCCTGCGTCTAACACAGAGCGGATTGCAATTGTCTCAAATTCTTGTTCAGTCTCAGTGGTTTTACCCCACTTCCTGTCCATGGTGCCAGAGTATTCATCAAATTCATTGAGAATGTATATACCGTTGTCAGACAGAATTTCGATTACGCCTTTGTCTGCATGCAACTCAGAAGCAATTATTTCGATAATACCGGACGCATAGAGACTAATATTATCTTTTGCAGTCAACATAGACTGAATATAGTTAGTGCCGTTTTTTGTCTTGTGGCCACCTCTAATTTTAAAGCTCGCTGCGTTTTGTAGTTTGACTGCACCGATCATGATATTACCGTCAGCTGAAAGTGTAATACTCCCACCATTGGCATTCGCAGTTGCGCCAGCAAACTCCATGTCGCCGTATGTTTTAATTGAAATACTGCCACCAGCATTTATAGAGGCGATAGAGCCTAAATAGTCTGAGTAACCATGCACTGTTTTAAATCTATGTACAAAGGTCTTTTGCACATAATTGCCCGCGACTATGTCGACGTTCCGTTCAGAGTTTATCTGCCCATAGTTGTATAAGGTTCCTGTCGCTACGCCTTGAACTTTACCTGAAGCGTCAGGTAAAAAGCTCACACCCGCATAAATACGAGACGCGGAATTGTCGATGCTGATACTTGATTTAGAACCGATGACCAAGTCGTTGATAGTGGTAAATACAGTATCGCGCTGCAATTTAATATCGGCATTGGTGATCTGAGCTGATTTGAAAGTTGCATTAGATTTTCTAAACTCTACAGTATGTTGACCGTCAGTATCACGGTCTTCTACGGTAGCCTTTTGTAGGTGAACAACTGGCACTAATACGTATTCACCTCCTATTGAGCGACGTTCTGGCCAGATAAAGTCCGCCTTCATCGTATCGGCGATACCCTCGGGTAACGTATCGGCAAACCGGTATTTAAAAGTACTCTTACTGGCAACAGTTTTTGCGTTCGCATATAACTGGCTGATTTGAGCCTGCTCGCTGGTAAACGTAGTTTTGTAATAAGTACGACCAATCAAGCGCTTGATTTGCGAACCGATAAGTTTGCGCTGAACAAAGCTATCGCCAACGAGTTTGTTTAGTGGATAGATTGTCCTTTCTTGAGGAACAAAAAAAGTGATATTGCCAGCTATCGGGATCCAATCAATAGCGATTTCACTAGGTACACGATGCAAGTAGCTTGACTGCAATACAGAGTGAAATTCTTCTATTGTCTGGTTTGCGTAATTCCCTGGTGGTTTTGGAATATACTTCGAGCGCTCATACAAATATGTTTGTATCGCAGAGCGAGCAAACAATTGCTCAGCAGATAATTCCTGCTGAAAGAGTCCATTTGATGCACTTGTCATCGCCGCAGCAACACTAGGAATAGTAAGCTGCAACATCATAAATAAAGTTAAAACGTAGCTAGTGGCTCTGTGCCATAAAGAACGCTTCATTGTATCCATAGGCGCATTCATTTTAAATTGCCTCCTTGTTCATTACTACCTGACGAAGCAGCTGACTGGATTGGTAGTGTGTGAATAGAGCAGCCTTCACACGGTGGTGGCTCAATTGGACCTCCGCCGCCTCCGCCACCGTTGCCGCCGCCGACGTAATCAACAGTTTTGGTCTTGTTCGCGCTGTAACTCCCGCAGTACTTATTGCCATTGTATTGCGTACAAGCACGTACTCTATATCGGATTGTGCCGTCACTGCGTTTTGAGAAAGTTCGGTTTAGGCCTGTGGAGGTTGCACTGCCAAGTGACGAATCAATTTCATAAGTAGTATTTGGAACCAATACTGGCGACCAGCTGAAAGTAACTGCACCCGTGTTTTGGTTGTAGCCAATGTCTCTAATAACTGGTGTTTTTGGCTTAGCGTTTTTAAACGTAGAGTAAAGCACTGTTTTAGAGTGGAGTTGATTTGGGTTATAGCTAACAACGTCTGTCACAAATTGAGTGCGCGCTAAGTCGTGAAAGAAACGGTTATAGTAACGGAATGTAATTTCAATATTACCGCTGCTATTTTGAGCTATATCGTATCGGCTATTTGGAAATGAATTGCCCCAATACCCATTAACTGTTCTTAAATCAGGTTCACTTGGGTTGTGATAAAACCTCTGTTGTACCGAACCCGCACCATTGAAATTACCTTGGTATATGGCGATCATTTCTTTAATTTGTGCGTCGGTCTGTTCTGTTCCCGGTACGATACCATCTTTCGCAGCCTCTGCTGCTATATTTGTAACCCCCGCTGAGTGGTCAGATGGAAAACAGCGCTTATCATAGAAATCTTCTCCATCTAATACCAAGCGGCATTTATAGATAGTGATGACCAAAATGTCGCCGTGATCATATTTGTCTACACGAGTGTTGTAGAAGAACATTTTGCCGAATTTAGTGGTTAATAAGTTTCCAGCGTTAACAAAAGCGTCCTGCTCTTTCTTTGTGTATGCTGCAATATAATCGTCGATACTTTTTTGTAAGAAATCTTCCACTTTAACTTGGGTTTCAACTAATATTTCTGAGCTCAACCCGTCAACATCATCTAAGAAAGAGGTGAATGTAGTTTGTGTGTAGTTGTCTTGGTAATTCTCATTGCCGCAACCTGTGACAATACATTTTACAGAGGTACCAGCATTGGTTTCTGAAGAAGCCACAATCGCTATTGAAGCAAAATTGGTGTTATAGAAATTTGAGCGGCCATGAATCTGCATGAAGCTCATTAAGTTATTGAACACAGTTGATGACGTGCTAGTTAAAGGCGAATAATCAAATCTGCCAAAGCTATATAAAATAGCCATAGGAGATAACGCGTCTATGTGAGTTTCTAACTCGGTCCCATGTGTAATGTGTTTTTCTTCAGTACTATTTTGTTCTTTGCGAGCAAAAATATAACCTTTGGTGTCTACTCTATATCGCTCGTTCTGCATTACAGGGGTATTTATTGTAAAGGTTCCTGGGTTGTCCAAACCTAATATAGAGCTGCTGTTTAGCAAATACTTACTCGCATAAATATTAATAGAGTTTTGCGCTGTGATGCTCACACGTCGTGATTTGGCATAGTTCAGTTCTACTTTATCATCCCATATCTCGACTGAGCGACGAACTCTATAGTATGGGTTGATGTTCTCGACTTGAGCCGCATTAATTGACAATTCAGAAGCAGAGATATGTGCTGAAAGTTCACTGACAGCAGATGATGGCGTGCTGTATCCGTTGCTGTTGTAAATACCGTAATCTGCGGCGTCTGATAGGTCACTTTGAATAGTTAGGTCGGATTTTTTAGCAATACTCGGTGCGACTTCTTGACGTGAACCATTGATGAAATAGCTGGTATCAAGAGTGACAACATTACCTAATATACGACCACCTAAGTGATTGAAAATAGCATCTTCAGCATATACCTTTAAATTGGTTGCATTGAGTGCTCGGCGGTTATCAAGTATTTTTGAGCCTACCTCTAGGTTCCCTGCGACTTCAATATAACCAGTATTTTTTAACGTGCCTTTAATTGATATTTCTGAATTATGACTGGCAATCATTCCTGCGTTCTCAAAGTGCTCACCACTGAGAATATTTGCACCAGTATCAGATAATAATGTGCCCGCATTAATGACTTTGCCATGGTTACTCTTTTTACTAGTGGTAACAATATCTATGTTGCCTGTAGGTACGAAGAAATCATCACCGACATGTCCCGATGCCATTAAATCAGATTGTGTTGATAATTTTGTGCCTTTTGCAATTGTGACAGGTCGAGCACTGACAATTGCAATACCTGCACCGTGAATATTGCCACTGAAAGAGTTTACTGAGCTGACAGTTTCATCGGCATCTACAACTTCATGGTTATTGTAATTGACTGTGAGTGGTCCTGTAAAAAAGCTAAAACCTCCATTAACGCCAATTAACCCTGAATCGCTGACAACGTGATTGGTACCCTGTTTTTGTGCTCTAAAAACAGAGTGAATATTGCCTGCTGTGCTAATTGTTTTTGCGTGTGTTTCAATGGATACGGCATCAGGAGCACTTAAGTTATTTAACGAAACTTGTCCGCCTGATGTATTTGTCAAATTGCCTACACTACTCATACTTGAAGATAGACCGGTGGAGTTAGTGGACGCAGCAAGTGTGATCCGTGGGTATCCGTTAAACGAGCAGCTAGTACATGAAATGGACCCATTTGCTGAGCTAACGATGAATATGATATTTGCAGAAATATCGCCAGACACAAAAGAAAGCGCACTGTTCAAGCTAATTGTGTCTGCGTGTATCACAACTGTTTTTAGCTGATTTTTTGGCGTTATTCCCGGTAATGAGTTGTGATCAAGCATTAACAAAGGACGCGTGATGTTGAAATTTTTAAGGCGATTGTATGATATGCCGTGACTGTTTGGTTCTGTCACGATAAATTTATCGACATCCCCACTTAAATAGTTGGGAGAAGTTTTTGCATTTGTCAGTGTTATCGTAGAAGCGGATGAATTCCACGACTGACTGAGAATCAAAAACAATAAAACGGACTTTAGTAGTTTCATTTGACCTCGTACTATATTAGTTATTATTTATTTGTTTCTACTGAGAAGTTAAAACAGTGTCTCGATAAAAAGGAGTTGTTAATGGATCAATATTCATAAATAAACTCAAAGTTGGCATGTGCTTTTTATTACATGAATACAAATTCAAGTCTTATTAAAAATGGGTATAAAATTAGGTAACGCAGCTAATTTCAAAAATTCATACGATTCAAGTCATACAAGTTAAATTGTTTTTGACTTGATTTTATGCACTGTAGAAAGCTTTATTCCCAGTTGTTTATAGCCAGATTGGTCAATTAACTTTGAAATGGTATTACATCAAAGTATCCCAAAACAACGCCAAATGTTAATTTGGTTGGTTTTAGTGTGAAATAATTAAACATTTAATAAAGTGTGCGTTAATCTATAGAAAATTAATTATTTTATATACTATGCTTGTAACTTTAATTAATAGGTAATTTTATTAGGTGTACTTTGCTAAAATCGACTATTCTCGGGTAGAGGTGAAGCTGTTAATACTGGAGGGGCTAAAACTCATTCTTGTCTGTTCACTGTTGGAAGCTTTTAGCATTTATTCTTGTAAATAACTTTAAGGTGTTGATTGTAGATGGTTTTTTCGGGGTTTTCTCTTGGCTGAGATGTTTGTAACTTGACTTTGTCTGATATAGTAAGAAACTTCGCAGAGTTGGATGTTGACTTGTGTGAGCATTTTTTAATCCGATATATTAATGGTGATAATATTAGGCAATATTGCATTATCATGAATTTGTTGAGATTGCGCACAACGCCTATAGGGTGTGGTTGAAAAAAACACACTAAGCCAATGTAATATGGGTTTATGAGGTTTGCAGCAAGATACTTTTAATACTGACTATATCCAAAAGGTGAAAAGCATAAATGTTTGATTTTTATTTTAATTTAGTAACAAATATGTTTGAAGCATCTTTGCTTTTTTTGGCTTTTTTTGTTCAATGTTTTAGAGAAAAATAGGTGGTTAAACAGGGAGATAAAATTGAAAAAATTGATTTGGTCCGAGGAAGAAATGACGTAGAGGTTGATTGAAATACGTATTTTTCACTGAACACAGCGAGGTTGCGTGCTCAGTGTGCTAGATAAACAAACTAGCGACTAACCAATAAAAAGGTTATACGGTTTAATCACAATCGTGCTCAGGCCATTCTACGATATGCTCTTCGAAATCTTCTTCTAAATCTACTTCTGTCTCTTTTACCACTTTATTTTGAATACTGACGCCTAGGTCATGCATTAGCTTTTTGGAGCCGTTATTCCTGAGTGGGTGCCATGATGCAAGGCCCCTCCCCTCGTAAAGCCTTCTATAGCTGCATGATTGGGGCATGAAGAAAATATCTTTAAGATTGTCTTTGGTTAATTGAACGCAGGTGGGCACCAATGTCTGTCGCTCGCTATAGCGTGTGCAGCCACCAGTTTTAATATCGCTGTATTGGCAAATGACATTTGTATATAACAGCTCTTCTCCCTCTCTGAGTACGTCTGTGCTTTCAAAATGCTCTTCTTCTTCATCGCTGTTAATAAATGAATGAAGACAACACTTTCCACACCCGTCGCAAATTGACTCCCACTCCTGAGGGGACATATCAGCTAAAGACTTAGCTTCCCAAAACTGTATACTGCTCATATTTAACGCCCAAAAAATTGAACGAAGGATTCTACTGTATAGTAAGTTATAGCGCAAAGAGTAAAATGCGCTACGGCTAATCTATTGAGATAACACGGTCGTTGCTCTTGAGTCCATCGGTAATGAGATTTCAATACACAGGCCACCGAGTAGGCTGTTATGAGATTCAATCTTTCCATTATGGGATTCGACTATCTTTTTGCACACCGCTAATCCCATTCCTTTACCACCCATAAGTGTACTTCTAGATACCTCTTCTCTAAATAAAGGTTGAAATAATTGTTGATGCGCTTCATATGACAACGGCATACCTGAGTCTTCGATTCGAATTATTAAGTTATCATTGTGTACATGCGTATTGAGAGATATTTCTACCCCTTCACCACCAAATCGCAATGCATTTTTAACGACTTCACATACCGCATTTTGTATCGTTTGCTTGTCCAAAGTGATGGATACTGTATCACTTAATTTATTGGTAATTGAAAACTTAGAAGTTTTTGGGTCTCCTTCACTGAGACAGGTTTGAAAAACTTCGTTGACATAAACTCTGGCGTTGGTTGGCACTTTATTTAACAAAGAAGCAATATCTTTGTCGTCTGTCACGAGCATTAGCTGATCAATGAAAGTGTTTAGCTCATCGATTTTAGTCATTAGCTTATTATAAGAATCTTGGACGTTCTCGACGATATTGTATTGCAGGGACTCAACTTGAATCTTCATTACAGTTAATGGTGTCCTAAGCTCGTGAGAAAGATCAGTGAACAGCTTTTCTTCTTTTTCTTTAAGTTGAACTTCTTTGTCGTTCACTTCTTGATGCTTTGTATTAACGGTTTGGTTTAAAGCATGAACCTGATGCTGTAACTGACTGAGAAGTCTAGATTGTAAAGACTTATGCTGAAGCGCAAGGGCAATGGTAAACAATAAAACTTCGATTAAGTAACCAATTTTGATAAAGGATGTAATGTCGAAAACATCGATCAAGTTTCCGTAGCTGGCACCAACTATTGTGAAAATGTTCAGAAACAATAAGTGATTAATCAAACTAAAGGTGAAGGTTCGCATACCTGGGCCTTTTTGTTTCGAACTCCAGGTGCAGGTGTATACAAATACAGGTATTACAACGGTACTAAGAATGAGATTAAAATACACACTATTAATAATCAGCGCTGTTGGCACTAACATCGCGTATAAGCATATAAAAACACAATAGACTTTATTAAGCGTTGGGTGGTAGTGCTTGAGTTGTAAAAAGCCTCTTACAAATAAAAGGTGAAAGAGTGGCACAGTGGCCATTAAGAAAATCGAAAACTGACCTGAAAACGCATTGTGTTCGGGCCAAAAGTATTGGAAGCTGAAGCCCGCTGTATCCACAACAATTAGAAAGAATAAGAATGTCCAAGCTGCGTAATATACGTTTGTGCTATTTCTATTGAAAAACAAATTGACTAATACGATGAGCAAAATTGCGGCGATTACACCGGTCAGACTGGCGTTGGTGATTAGGCTTTTATGGGATTCTTTAAGAAAGTTCTCAGGCGTATGGACTCTTATGTTGGCTGGCGCATTGGCAAAAGTCTGATATTCAATAAGGTAAATGTTTTCGCCAAAATCCAGCTCTAGCGGAATATACATCTGAGGGTCTTGGATCGGCCTTTTACTGAAAGGGTCTGATTCATCTAGGTTTAATAAATCCTGCCAACCGTATGGTGTTTTTTTATAAACGGATAGTTTTGCCAGACGAGGAAAGCCAAACGACATCATCCAATTTTTTTGGTCACTCGAATTGTTTAGTTTTATATACGCCCACTTAGAATATATTCCCATCTTGGGCTTTTTGTTTATCTCGTTGAGTGGTCGAAAGCTGTTAGTGTGATGTTCAAAATCAAAAGCGCTGCGAAATTTATCCTCATAATCGAAAAAAAACATAGCCTCATGATTTAACGGTAAGACTTGAGTGCGTTTAGTAACACTGCTCGATTTCATATCTGAAAGAGGGCTAGCTTGTATGGTTGTACAAAAAAAACACAGCATTATCAGCAAAAAACAGCGCATTACTTATTCTCTTTACCTTTTTCAACAATGCTAACCCTCAATCATGTAGCAAATATGGAGGCTGAGAATGATTGTTGTTTAGCAAAACTTCTAATGTAAATGATTGTAACACAACAAAATCTGATAAAAATACGTCAAAACAGCTATATAGCAAATTGAGCTGTTCCATTTATAGCAAATTGTTTGACGACGGACATTAATTGGTAATCGTTTCTAGGTACAATTACCGTGACTGAAATATTTCTGTCATATTTCTTTGTTTAAATGCGTCCTGAAACAAAAACGTCATCAAAATGCCATAAAAAATGGCATTGACAAAATGAGATAAATCAATGAGTGAATATAGCCAAAAGTCATTACCATCAAAGTTACTAACCTGGGGTGCGATAGCATTTCTTGTTTATTTAGTGCTAGTTGCAGTAGGTACAGTCAGTGGTGGTTTTAAACTTGCTTCCGGCGGTTCTGAAGGTGCGAAAGAAATTTTCGCTTTTGCTACTAACCCATTTGTTGCGCTTTTATTAGGTGCACTTGCTACGGCCCTTGTCCAATCTTCTTCTACTGTTACGTCTGTAATAGTCGGTCTAGTTGCTGGTGGTTTGCCACTGCAAATCGCGATTCCGATGATTATGGGTGCGAACATTGGTACTACGATCACAAATACACTTGTATCAATTGGTCATATTCGCTCAAAAGAAGAGTTTCAACGTGCATTTGCGGCCTCAACAGTACATGACTTCTTTAACTTATTTGCGGTTGCCATTTTCTTACCATTGGAAATCATGTTTGGCTTGTTAGAAAAGTTTTCTGCAAGTTTGGCACACCTTTTTGTTGGCGACGCGGACTTATCAATCAAGAGCTATAACTTTATTAAGCCTTTAGTGAAACCAGCAGTTGGTATTGTTAAAGATGGTGTAAGTTTCCTTGACGGCAAGGCCGCAGGTATTGCAATGGTTGTTATTGGTATTGCGTTAATCTTATTTGCTGTAACAACACTAGGAAAGCTTCTTAAGCAAGCGTTGGTAGGTAAAGCAAAAGACTTGTTACATGGTGCAATTGGCCGTGGTCCGGTTGCAGGGATCAGCTCAGGTGCAGTAGTTACCGTTATGGTTCAGTCTTCATCAACAACAACAAGCTTAATGATCCCTCTAGCAGGTAGCGGTGTTTTCACTACACGCCAAATTTACCCTTTCACCCTAGGTGCTAACATCGGCACAACGATTACTGCATTACTCGCAGCGACATCTATCACTGGCCCTGCAGGTGAAGTTGCTCTAACAGTTGCGCTTGTGCACGTCATGTTTAATGTGTTTGCAGTAGGCCTTATCTACGGTCTTCCACTACTTCGTGAAATTCCAATTAAGTGTGCTGAAAAGCTTGCTGAAGTTGGTGCTAGGAATAAAACTGCAGCATTTGGCTATGTACTTGGTTCCTTCTTCGTGGTACCAGGCCTAATTATGCTGGCTGTTCGTTAATTATCACGAGCTCACTTTTGCCTCGGCTAGACTTTTACAAAGTCGCCGAGGCTTTGTTCATACTATTGCAATAAAGCATTGTCACAATATAACTGTTTTAATTTTTCAGTACTCACTAATGCCTAATACTAGAACCATTCAATTTGAACTTTATACACACACAGATCCCCTGTTTCCAATTGGTAAGGCGTCTGCGCTAGATGAAATCGTATTTGATACGCAAGGTGAAGAGCTTGTTCTTGATTGTTTGTTACCTAGTGACGCGGTCAGCGGCAACAAGTTAATTATTACTGCGACACACTTAGATGCTAGATATGTGAACTTTAGTGGTAGGTTACAGCTGGATGATATGGATATTATGCGCGGATCTGTCGAGTTGATCTTGCAAGGTAGTGGGCAAGCTGGAAGCTACATGACACAGCTTAGTTTAATTGGTGATACCGGCGGCGTTAAAAATATAGTAGACGCACAAGTAGAACTTACGCATCCACTGCATGGAAAAGACACAGTAGAGCAGTCATCAAAAAGTAATCAACCGTTTTTCAAGACTTTAACTACTAAGCTATCTGAACTAAAAAATGACGTTTTGAATGGGTTGGCGCTACAAAGGTAGTGATATTTTGCCCATTGTTAAGCTGGAACTGTCTGTATTCCGATCCCCATTCATAACAGCTTCATTCGCTAAAATAGCAAATAACACAGCCTCTTTAGATTCTGCACAAATACCGTTTTGATCCACAACAGTGATATTTATGTCCGATACTAGCAAGTTTCTAATGCTCGTTATCAAAAAAGCGTTATATGCCCCGCCACCACTTACAAGTATGTCTAATTCAGAATCTATGCCGAGTATTTCAACGTGTTTTACGATACATAGCGCAGTAAATTTGTTTAATGTGGCCAGTACATCCTGATGGGCAAGTTGACCGAGACCCAAAGCATCTAAAGTACTTTCGATTAAAGACAAGTTAAATAACTCGGGACCAGTTGTTTTAGGCATGGGTTGGCTAACAAAATCCAACTCTAATAGTGCTTGTAGTAATGGTTCACTTACTCTTCCTGAGGCAGCAAAACGGCCGTCTTCATCATATTCTAGATTGAGGTGTTTTCGAACATACTGGTCCATAATGGTATTACCTGGGCCAATATCTGAACAGATCAAATCGTTACCTAGGCTACTTTTTTTGATCAAAGTAAAGTTCGCGATGCCGCCTATATTCAATAGTAATGTGTGCCGTTTTTCATTAGCAAACAGGCAGTAATCTCCATATTGGGCTAAGGGGGCACCTTCATAGCCCGCCGCAATATGTTTTTGCCTAAAATCAGAGAGCGTAATTATCCCTGTATTTACCGCGATGTGATCGCCATCACCTATTTGCAAAGTTGCATTGTTAAAATCATGGTATTCATGAAAGCTGTTTGGACAGTGGTATATTGTCTGTCCGTGACTTGCAATCAAATCGATGTCTTTGCTGTCTATGTTCCAACTTTGCAGTTGCTCGTTGATGCACTTTGCATGCAGCTCCCCTATCCAAGGGTTAAGCAATGTAAGGTATTTTAGGTCTACTTGCTCTTTTGCAAACACATTCAAAATTTTCGATTTAGTCGCTTTGTCGTACGCTATAGTTGCGAAGTGAGATACCTCGCAATAAGTGTCCCTACCGTGACCTGAGATTTTGCATACTGCGATGTCCAAACCGTCTAATGACGTTCCGCTCATTAGACCAATAATAATACGTTCTGATTTTGTAGCTAGGTTATATAGTTTGTCTATGTAGGGGTTCATAATTACTGCTTCAGATTATTAGAAGTTAAAACTGATATAATGGGGTAAATATTGTAACCTAGCTCTATGGTCATGTTTACGCTGGCGCCGCCATCAACAGTAATTTTTTTTGGTAATGAGCTAAGTTTTGTGACATCACCGTTAGCATACATGACAACTATTTGTTCTGGTTCTAGTATCCTTCGCCCTGAAGAAAGGTTTTCAATGCTAACAAGTACGGCTCGGTTTCCATCCTCGTTTGACATTGCGATAGTACTTTTAATTTTAAAATCGCTTTTTTGCGGTCTTATTTTATCTTCTCGATAAAACTCATAAACATTTATAGGCGGCAAGTAGCTATCCATCGTATAAGGCTTTTCTTCCGCTGAAGATGATAAGGAAATTATGAGAAGACCGAATATGGTTAAATAGTTCAAATATACCTCCTAGCGAAACCCCTTGGGCTGTGCTTCTTTTAGAATATTGTTTATTTCTGGCTCTAACCTGCGAATAGCATCATTAACTGCTTGTATTTCTTCTTTTGAGAAGTTTGTTCGGCTGAGCATAAAGTGTATTGCATTATCATTGACGATATATGAGTGTAACCTTAACCCGTCGTATCCCAGCCTGTTAATATAGTAATAGCCACTATATTCATCTTCAATTAGAAAATCGATTCGCTTTTTATTTACGAGTTCCATTCTCCTAGATGCACTAGAAACTTCAACTAAACGCTGTCGATACCAGGCAATTTGCAAAATTTGTTTAAGTTCTTCACCGTAGTATGCACCGGGGTTAGTAACAAATGTGTACTCTTCGGCAAACAACTCTGTCAGGCTTTTAACAGGTGGTAAGTCTAACCTCGTAAATAGGCGCATTCTTTCTCGCCTATACGGTATGGTAAAGTGGGCATTTTGCGCTCTTTCAATGTTAAAACTAGCTGAGGGAAGAACGTCGACAAATCCTTTGTAGAGCTCGACTAGTCCCCTAGCTGAACTGGGCAAACGCAAAAACTGAATGCATAGTTTTGCTTCTGCAAATACAAGTTTTGTGATTGCGATATCTACACCGTTTGGTACATCATCTTTATATGTGATGTAGGGAGGCCAATTGCCGCCAATTCCGATTTTTTTTTCTGACTTACAGTTGGGGGCAGAATGTGCGAAGTTTGTTATAAAAATAAGTGTAAGTATTAGTCGTTTCACATTCTTTTTCTGGGTGGAATTATAAATTTATTATGATTTATTTGTAGAAAAAAACAAAGGTGCTCCGCACCTTTGTTTTTTGAGGTTGGCCTATCCTTAGGTCAATTGATGACACCGTCATCAATATCAATCCGATAATGAAGATTCATTAAAGCGCTTTCCAAACCTGCGCTTTGCCAGGTTCCTCACCTCTAGTCCACCATTTAGCTTGATATAATGCGCCATTGTGTGAAACTTTATCACCGCCAACATATACAGTGTTTGCATCCCATGGAGCCGCACCTACATCTACGTTTTTGATAGTTACGTCAAACGAAGATGAAGTTGTATATGTGCCATCTGATACATCAACAGTCACAGTGACCGTAGTATCTTGTGCTACTTCGCCTGCGGTTAGAGATACTGAAGAACCTTGACCAACTACAGTTAAGCTAGCAGGAACACTCCAAGTGTACGTTAGAGGATCATTGTTCGGATCAGTTGCAACAACCGATACGTTCACTGATTTGGTTTCTTCAACTGTCGCGTTACTAATAGGCTGTACGACGGGAGCACCAGCTGGCACTTCTGCCTTAACAAGTACCGAAACTGTCTTTTCAGTCGCGGCATTTTGGTCGTCTGTCACAACAATCTTCAATTGATAAGTTGTATCAGTAGTTACTGTTGGTGCAGTAATACCCACTGTTGCAGTGTTTGCACCTGTTAATGTTAACCCTTGAGCTGACCAAGCATAAGTTAACGCTTGTCCTTCTGGGTCAGTTGCATTAACGGTTAAGTTAGTCGCTTGACCTGAATTTAATGTCAGGTTCGCGTCAACGTTTACAACTGGCGCTCTGTTTACTGGCATGCCACCAGTTAAGCCGTCATACATAGCGTTTAGGATGTCGCCATTATCCGCATCGATTTCCCAAGCGAATAGGCCGCCTAAATTATGAAGGTTAACGTACTGGCCTTTTGCAAGAACTGAACGAGGACTATCGTAAGTAAGTAGTTTTCCTTTCGACTTATTCCACACCCATGCCGCTTCAGCTTGCTCATCGTATCCAACTGTGAACCCGTTAATGCCATTCCCGCCGCCAACTAGGTTTTTAGCAATGGCTTTATAGTCCATGATGCCCGCTTCCCATACACCTTCACTGGTTGAGCCTGAGTATTTTCCGTTACCTGGCGCAGTCATTGGGTTACCTGGAATTGTCGTATTTGAATCTAGTACTCCATCCCAGCCACGGCCATACATAGCTGCACCAACAACGATTTTTTTCGAGTTTACACCTTGTGCTAGTAGCGCCTTAACAGCATTATCAAGTGTATAGGCAGGACCTTTTCTAGGCTCGCCGTTGTCATCTAATCCAGTGCCGTCACATTCGCCTTGGCTTAGATGTGAACCGCAGTAAAGAGCAGTTTGGTGTCCTGTTACATTGTTCCAGCCGCCGTAAAAGTCATAGGTCATAGCGAAGATATAGTCCATGTACTGTTGAGCAACTTGGTAGTCTACGTCTTCAATTTTGTCATAACCTGAACCAATCGCAGAAGTCAGCTCGTATTTACGGCCCGTTTCTGCTTCCAATTCGTCCAACATTACTCTAAGTTCTTGCATTAATGCTATATATGCAGGGCCGTCATTGACTGGATCGCCTAGACCTGGGTTTGGACCATCGCCACCTGGGAATTCCCAGTCAATGTCTACACCGTCGTAGAATTTCCAAGTTTTAAGGAACTGCTTCATTGAAGCAACGAAAGTGTCCCTATTCGCTTTAGTAGTAAAGCCATGGAACGGGTCCGAAAGTGTCCAACCACCCACTGAAGGTAGGATTTTAAGGTCTGGATAACGTTGTTTAAGGGCCATTAGCTGCGCATATGTACCACGGATAGGATCATTGTTATCCGTACCTGGAAGTGTCTTTTGTACCGCAGCCCACGGATCGTGAATTACTACTTCATAATCTTGTGAATCAGCACATGCTTTTTGCAATGCGCGCCAGCTGTTTCCGTTCTCAATTTCTTTTAAAGATTCATTAGCGCCACAAATTGGAATAAAACCATAAAGCAAGTGAGATAAGTTGTGTGCTGGAATATTTGATACGTCGAAGTCACGACCATAAATACCCCACTCAACAAAATACGCACCTGTAACCATACCTGGAATAGTACCGTTATTGGCATTATTTGGATCTACATCCATTGTCAATGGCTGTAAGTGACCACCATCAGTATCAGCAATCACAATTGGCTTCCCTGCACTTTTTGCACAACCTGTCGCATCACATATTTCTAGATAAAGCGTATGACGACCTGATTTAGTGTAAGGGAAAGTAACTGTCCCGCCTTTGGTGCCAGCTGCCAACGAGCCTTGGTTTACAACTTGATTATCAAAATAGACTTTGTAACTATCGCCGCCAGTACCGCTCCATGAATTCCACTTAATGTTTACTGTGACCACATCCTTAGCTTGTACAATCTGTTTATATGAACCGTTACCCTCTAGATTTACGTCTACAAAAGAGTAAGTTTGTGGTTCCCAGCTGATCTGTGGTGCTGAAGGCGCTGCCATGAGCCCAGTAGACATTAGAGCCAGTCCTATAGCTGCAGTTAAATTATTAATTTTCATTACTATCTCAACCTTATTTTACATGTTATATCCAAACCCCAATAAATTGGAGTGACCTTTACATCTGTTTAAATCTTTTTCCAAACTTGCGTGGTGCCAGGCTCTTCACCTCTGTTCCACCATTTAGCTTCGTAATCAACACCTTTGTGACTCACCTTGTCGCCTGCTACATAAGTTTTGGATTTACTCCAAGGCTTTAGCGCACTAACGACATCTTTAACTGTGATGTCTGCTGTAGTCGTTGATGAAAGCTCTCCATCCGAGACGCTGATATTTATCGTATAGTTTGTATCCGCTGCGACATCAGACGCTTTGAGTGTTATGGTTGCGCCAGTTCCTGTATATGTCAGGCCGCTAGGCACGTCCCAGGTGTATGTCAAATCCATCGTGTGTTCGTCAAAAGCATGAACATGAAGCTGTGTTTCAGTGAGCTCATTCATAACGATAGGGTCTGGTTTATGTACTGTTGGTGGCGTATTTGGCTGCTTAACTTGGATTGTTAAGTTATATGTATGTGCTGCATCAGCCACATAAACTTCATTACTAAGTAAGTTGTTTTGGTCGAAGTTTACATTGCCTGCCGCATCCTTAACGCCAACCTGCACATCAGTCGCGTAATTTGTGTTAAGCGTGGTTGCTAAATCTGTTTGCCAATTAGCGGCGTTCGTCGTTGTTATTTTTAGAGATTGTTTAACTATTTCTTGCCCATTTGCATCAAAAATACGTGCCCATACTGTATCTCCGGCATTGGCATCTTGTCCTTGTTTGATGAAATAGCCAGCGGAATACCAATTTACTGGTTGCGTGTCTGACACGATATTTATATCAGAGCAATTGTAAAATCCTTCTCCCGCGACGTCGTTGCGTTGCCAACGTGTGTACAATACTGCTCTGCCACTTCTATCTTGTGGAATGTTAACAGTCATTTCGTAGAATTTTTTACCGTCAGGGTCCGTAACAAAATTTATGTTGCCAACTTCAGTGATTAGATCTAGGTCAGTCCAGTTTAAAAGATCTGTAGTTGGGTTGTAGGTTGGCTTAGTTAGATAAAACTTCCAAAAACTTGGGTTGTGAGGTGTCGTGGCACGAAATCGTACAGCAACATCTCCGTTTGCATTTGGTTTGATGTCTGTTGTTTGCCAGTCTGTGTGAGGTAGGTTCATACCTCGTTTTTCATTTGAGCCAGCAGCACAAAGTGTTCCGTTAGGCACCGCGGCTTCTACGGCTGCTTGATTATTGTAGTCAGCAATTAGAGAGGCGAATTCATGTTCTTGAACAAACTGTACATAACCTGATTCTAAAAACGCCGCTCGACAAGCAAGGTTCGGAATATTTGAGCCGTCATCTGGCCACCAATAACCGCCTTGGGCTTCACATATGGATTGTCTAGCTTTTGGATGATCCATAAAGCCGTGTGCTGCAACGTTCACAGAATGCAATGACAAATACGCTGTGCATGCGACAGAAACAGAGGTTAATACCTTTCCTTTTATAGTTTTCATTTCGCTCACCTTATTGACTACATGTTGTTTTTGTTAAGTACTCAAATGGATGGTGGAGGTAGCCCTCCACCGACTTTTAGTTAAAGCGAGCAGACTTTTTGGTAGTCTGAGCTCGTAGATGGTTGTTTATTACTCCACCATTTCGCCTTGTATACGCCTTTTCCATCGATGATTAAATCACCTGCTCCGGCATGGGTTTGACGTGGGAATGTAGGGTAAACTACGATATCCGCAATAGGTGTACCTTCACAGTGAGTGATTGGGCCACCGTTACCATCACCTGGTTTTGCAGCTGGTAGCGTAGGATGTTCAAACTTAAATGCGTAACGCTTGCCATCTTTTTCAGCAGTGAAGTTAACTGGGCCTGTTACCGGCATGTAATACATCACTTGTGCATTGATAGTTTCTCCTGGCGACAATGATTTAGGCGTATTACCCCACTCGTTCACTAATGTAATTGAGAATCTGTGGAAATCATTGTCAAAACCACCGATATTGTTACCTGCCGCGTTGGAGTTGTTTACGTCTACTGCCATTTTAAGTTTTTCTTGGGCGTTCCAATTAGACTTAAATATTGCAGACGTTGACACCGGCACATCGAATGATATTTTTGCGCCAGAGAGGTCAATATTCGAATTGTTGGTAAACGCAAATGTCGGTGCTATTGGGTAATTGTCGTCGCCAACAGGGAAGCTTTTAGCTTCGAATGAAACATCAACCTGCTCAGTTGGTACTTGGAATGCTATATCGCCTCTGTGAATATCATATTGTGAGCCTGACTGCTTAAACTTGTCATATGCAAGTGTTGTCATGCTCGAACCCATGAAATATTCGCCTTTAGCTGCGTCATAATCAAAGTCACCAGCTAGCTCCCAGAACATGATGCCGCCTAAGCCTTGGTTAATAACGTAATCAACTTTTGTACCCATGGACTCTTCGTCTTCAATTGAAATAAAGACGTTCTTTTGTGCATTCCATAGCCAAGGTGCAACTGCTACCGAGTCATAGTGGCGAGCATATGTACCAGTTAACTGGTCCGCAGGATCCGTATCCGGTGTTAATCCGTATGCAGCTAGGTAGCTAGGTACAACTCCGTTTTGTAAATTCTTTGCATGCCATAGAGGGTTTGAACCCGCGGGTACTTCTAGACCTACATCGTTCTTGTCATGCCAAAGGTTGTCAATGCCTATCGCGCCATTGCCACATTTGTTCTTTTCACCAGAACCTGTACCTGGAGGACAGTCGGCCTGATTCGGTAGCGGAGCTTGTCCCCATAGGCCATTTGTACCGCCCTGAACGTTTTGGAATCCGCGAGTATAGTAAGGTATACCAATGTTAATACGACCAGCAGACAAACCACCTTGGAAGTATTTAACAGCCCAATCAGTGTTTAAGTAGCCAATGCCTTCAAATTCTTTGGTGCCATACACATCCCATGCTTTAAGCTCTGAATCTTCACCTGTATCGTATAGCGCCGCATTGTGACCAACGTGTGAGTTCCAAGCACCGTGTAAGTCATAAGACATGATGTTTACGTAATCTAGGTACTTAGTTGTTTGGAAAGTTTCCATACCGCGTAACAAATACCCAGAAGATGGCGATGCAATTGTTAGCATGTAGTGAACGCCGTCTTGCTGACCTGCTTTATCAAGTTCTTCACGAAGACGCTTCATTAATACTTGGTAAGATGCATTTAGGCCCGCTCTTCTTGCATTCGAAATTGGGAAATCATCTGGGTGGCCAGAGTCTTTCATTGAAGAAGGATATTCATAGTCGATATCAACACCGTCAAATCCATACTTGCGGATAAACTCAACAGAACTGGCAACAAACGTCTCAATACCTGCATTGTTAACAGAGCCGTCAGCGTTAGTAGTCATAGTGTAGAAACCACCGCTGTTAACACGCTTGCCGTCTGGCCCGAAGAAACCGCCGGTTTCAGCCCACCCACCAACACTGATTAGCGTTTTAACATCAGGGTATTGCTTTTTGTATTTGTTAAGTAGGTTAAAGTGGCCTTTGTACGGTAGTGTTGGGTCTAATTCAGCACCTGCTACGCCTGGCCATTCCATGTTGGTAGCTGGATTTCCTGCTGCATTTGGATCGCCAATTGATACTTTATTACCTGCATCGACATGGGCAAATGCGTAGTTGATGTGAGTAATTTTATCCCAAGGGATGTCATTAACAAGATATGATGGTTGGCCGTTTGCACCGTTTCTCCAACTCGTGAAGTAACCAATTACACGGCGAGGATGATCCGGTCCCATCAGTTCGCGACCATTGGCGTCGTAAATTGTACAGTAAGGTGTATTTACGCCCGGAGTTTGGTACAGACCGTCTGGCTTACATGCATCTCTATCGCCCGGAACTTGAGCACCTACCTGAAGCTGAGTGGTAACACTCGTAACAGCGTTGTCATTATCAGTCACAGTTAAAGTGAAGTTGTAAGTTCCATCAGCTTCGGCTACCCAAGTATGGTCTGAAGCTGTACCGTTTGTGGCTAATACTTCAGTTCCATTAACAGCAAAACTTAGTTTGGTTAATGTTCCATCAGCGTCAGTCCCTGAAAGTGAGAAAACTACCTGACTACCTACCACTAGCTCAACTGGTTTAGATTTGATATCAAGTGTTGCAACGGGCGCTTCGTTGACTGGCGTCGCCGTTTTAACCGTTAGCAGGTTTGTCAAAACATTTGATGCTTCGTTCTTGTCATCAAATGCTTTTGCGCTTATTTGGTACTGGCCTGGTTGGCCCGCGGTCCAGTTTGTGTCGAATACATCGGCTGTACCAGTTGAGTCAGTCGCAATCAGTGCGTTATCAACATAGAACTCAACTCGGTTAACGTTTCCGTCAACGTCAACTGCATTTACGCTAATGGCAACGCTGTCATTTTGGTTAAATTCAGAACCGTCGATTGGTTTTAACTGACTGATTACCGGAGGCTTATTTACACCTGAACCGGCGCAATCGCCAAGCTTTTTCCACTCCTGATTTGGGCCTGAATGTGATGCTGGCTCTGATCGTGTCCACCATTTTGCTTCATAGGCAGCGTTGTTTTGAACGACTTGATTACCGCCTACGTAAGTAGATCCACTTTGCCAATCGGCTAATCCAGTACAGTCATAAGCATGTGCATACGTTGTGCTAATTGCAATTGCTATCGAGCTCAACTTGAGCGCATTTATAATATGATTTCTCATTTTCATTTTATCACCAACCTTTACATTAATTGTGATTAACATTTGTTAAATAAAGCTAACATAGAAATTAAACACGTCAATGTTGCTGTGGTTAAATAATGAGCATCTTTTTCTGGTTGTTAATACTTATGTACTGCTTTTAAAGTGGCTATATGAAATAAATTAATTTTCGCACTGAAAACCAACGTATGAATCCAATTCATCTCTTTTTTAGGTAAAATCTTATACTATTGCATATATAACAGTTGGTTAATTAATATCTGTGTCTGAAGTAGGTCTAAATGTAAACTTTCGCATTAAAAAAAGTTATGCGAAAGTTTACGTGCACGTAAATTTAAAATGGTTATATATTATATTTATTGGTTATATAAATTAATCATTAAATCTTCGTGAAATTGACTTTGCGCAGGGACTTTCAAAATACTTGGTTGAATGTTAAGTGAATGACATTAGACTTATGTCTAATGTCTAACTATAAATAGGCTTTTGTAGACAGGGGCTTAGGCTAAATAGTCAGCGGTAATTCAAGGTTAAGAGTTACACCAGAATCAGGATTGTTGCTGATTGATACCGTACCATGGTGATTTGAAATGATGCCATATACCACAGCTAAGCCCATTCCAGTCCCCTCTCCTAATGGTTTCGTTGAATAAAATGGGTCGAATACGCGATTTATATCAGCTTCTTCTAAGCCTGCGCCGTTATCCTTTATTCTGATAATGGCTTTATCATTTGACTTGTAGGCGGATATTTGGATTGTTCCTCGAAACGACGGATCAGCGTTTTTTACTTTAGCGCATGACTGGGCCGCATTAACTAGAGTGTTGATCAACGCTTGGGTTAAATTGGGTTTACTGCCTTTTAGTAGTAGGTTTTGCTCGCAAGTTACATCAAGCTGCAGGAGCTTAAGTTTGTTCTCTAACAATTGTGTAGCGTGCTCAATGACGTCAGAAACCTCAAACTCTAATAAACTGTCGCTTTTAGGTTTGGCAAAGTCGAGTAAGTTTTTTACTATTGCGCTGATCCGCTCACACCCTTCTTTGCAATCTTGAGAAATATCGCTAAGGTCCTCGATTAATTCTGCAATGTCTGTAGTTTTTTGTAGCTTATGAAATTGCTCAAAAAACTCGTCTCGGGAAACTTCATCCTTTATATATTTGCTTGTTAGGGACAAATAGTCATTCATATCTTTTGAGTAGACAGCGAGTGTGTCTATGTTACAAGTAAGGTACGCTAGAGGGTTGTTTATTTCATGTGCGACGCCAGCTGAAAGCGTACCTAAGGTCGCCATTTTTTCTGACTGTACTACAGCGACTTGTTGACGTTCTAATAGTTCTAACTTTTTCTCAAGTTCTACATTAAGTGCATATAACTTTGTTGTTTTTTCCTCTAGCAACTCTTCTAATTTATCTCGTGCTTGCTTCTCTCTCATGTACGCTTTGTAATAATTTTGCATAGCTAGCCGTGTTTTATAATGAAAGTACACATTGAATCACCGTGATGGCTACAAGTTGTTTGTTGTATATCAACACTTTCATTAAAATGCTGGGCACAACCATAAATTAAACCCTCAGCGCAAAAACAAAGCTGCCGAGGCGAATTATATATTAACTTGATTGTTTCTGAGTCCAATACACTTGCGTCAATCACTGGTAAATTTGGCTCATCATACAGTTTTTGAACCTCACTGTGGATCACCTTGTCTATGGACAGTATAAGGTGCTCGAAACTATGAAACTCATTAACGATTGAAGTATGTTTTTTTGCTAGAAACGAAAACAAGTAAGTCCCGAACGCTTTTAATGTCTCCGGCATGCTCAAGTTTAGAGTTTTTGAAACGCTTGTAGCTAAAGCGACAAGCTCTTCGTCCGGATAAGACTGTGCACTAATATAGACTCTGTCACTGGGGCAATGCTGCTCTAAAAGTTCTTCCCACAAATCCATTCCTTTTGTTTCGATAACAAGTTCTTCCAAGCAGCGAAAAATAACACCTTTCATAATATACTCTCTTTGATTTTATTTTCTTGTTTCGAACCGTCCAAATACCTAGTCAAAGATTGGATGTCAGCGTTATCAGACCCGAATATGTCTTGAGCTTTTTTGCTGTCGAGGCAATTTAATGAAACCGAACTGATGAGGTCATTGGACGACAAGTCGGAAGCATTAAGTATAGTACGCCTCTTTTCAACGATGGTTGGGTCGACTCCCCAAATAATAGCAAAGCGATCTAATAATTGAATTTCGTATGTTTTCATTGAAATTTCGTGAAGGTAATCACGAAATATGTGATTTAAAACATAGCTTAACACTATATGGAAGATATCTTCAGCATCCTCTTGGTGAACGGCGTTGTGAATTGCGAATCTATAAGAACGCGCAGCCCAATCGTAGTAGTGCTGAAACGCAGCCCTTATCTTATTCAAACCAACAGTGTCGATCAGTTGATCTGTTATGGCTTCAAGAATATGGATTAACTTGTAAGTAATCTCGAGACATTTGCTGCTAAGTTGCGAAGCTTTAGTGTCGAAGCAAACAGTCTCATTTAATTTATCTAGTTGGTGATTGCCGGTGGAACCATTGCTAATAATTTCTGAGCATGTTTTCTCATCTGGTACTGGAATATAAGGGATAAGCCCCAATTGAATCTGCGCTTCTTCTTCAAAGTGCACTTTGCCAATTTGGTCTAAAAGGTTGCCCAAATGTTTAATGTCACCGATTGAGAAAGGCTTTGGAAGAAATAAGTTAGCCGGTATATTTTTAGAATTAGTTTGTAAATGTTCTAAATCACCAGACATCAATACTCTAATTGTTTTGGGGCTGTGCTGTTGCACAATTTTTAGTACGTCCACGCCGTTTAAAAAAGGCATTTGAAAGTCAGTGATAAACAAATTGAATTCGACTTCTGAGTTAGTCAAATAATGGTCGACCAATGTGGCGTCATTTAGCGTTACTACGTTATCTATTCCAAGTACGCGAGACAATGATTTAGAGAGTGCCCGAAGGATCAATTTGTCGTCATCTAATATCAACACATTCGTCGATTTTATTTTCATCAAAGTGTGCCTATTTTGTTGTTTCTTATTAAAGTTTAGTCTAATTTTAAAACTAATAACAAATCAATAATGGTGAGTAGGAGCACATTTAATAAATGAATGATGAGCCGATTGTTGTACTTTGTCTTGATGATGAAGAAAGTGTATTGAAGTCACTAGGTAGGTTATTGAGACAAAATGGAATAAAAGCAGAGCTTTTTCAATCTGGGAATGAAGCACTCGATCGTGTTCGTGAAATTGATTTTGATGTGATTATTTCCGATATGAGAATGCCAAATATGGATGGGGCTGAATTCTTAACTCATGCTAAAGCTATCTCACCGGACGCGAGAAGAATACTACTCACCGGTTACTCAGATATACAAGATACCATCAATGCAATTAACAGTGGTGGAATACATGGTTATCTGCAAAAGCCTTGGAACAATGAACAATTAGTACGGGAGATAAACAAGGCTGCTGAGCTTACAAAGCTTAAAAAACAAAATGATGCGCTGCAGAAAAAAATTCAGTCTCAAAACGAAGAACTTAAAGAACTAAATACCAACTTAGAAAGCCTGGTAGAAAAGCGAACCTCTCAAATAAGACAAGTACTTAAACAGCTTGAAGCGGCGAACGAAAACGAAAAAAAAGAACATAGAAGCACGGTTGAGCTACTTTATAATTTTATCAATGCGAATCCCCACTTGGACGCTGACAAAGCAAAGAATATCGCTAAGTTGTGTTATCAGGTAGCAAAAGGCTTATCACTAAGCGCCGAAATAGCCGATATGGTGCGTATGTCCGGTTATCTTTCACAAGTCGGCTTGTTGGCAATGGATCCTAGTTTATATGCAAAGCCATTCCACGAATTAGACAGCGAAAAGAAGAAGCTATTTTTAACCCACCCTTCAACTGCTCAACTAATGCTGATGCCAGCTCAGCATTTGAGCGATGTTGCCGAAGCTATCTATAGTCAATTTGAAAAGTACAATGGTCAAGGCGTGCCCAAAGGTTTAAAAGGCAAAGAGATCCCCATAGGTGCTCAAGTACTCGCAGTTGCTCGAGATTACATGGAGCACATGTATCAAAGTCAAAGACCTATGGGCGAGCGCAAAGAAAATGCTTTAGAGATAATCAAAATGTACAGTGGCAGTTTTTATCACCCTAAAGTGGTTGAATCTCTATTAAGCGTGCTGTCAAAAGATCAGGAAGAGACTGATAAAGTAGGTAGTATGAGCATTTTAACAGCGCAGCAACTTAAGCCAGGAATGGAGCTCGGTCTAGCCATGCACAATGCGCAAGGAATTATGCTATTGCCCAAAGGCCATGTTTTCTCAGACAATTCTATATCTAAGTTGCAGCAACTAGAGTTACAAAAACCGAACCCTTTTCGCATAATGGTAGTCGATAATTAATGATATTAGTTATGTTAAATTAGCTATTAAGAATCTTCATTAGTATCAAGAGCATGATAATTGGACAGTTCATGCGTTAAACACTAAAAGAACACATCGTACATATGCTGGTCTTAGCACCGTTAATTTTATTGTGAAATAATTAAATCGTAGATCATCACACGATAGAGTGTTGAAGTGTTGAAGTGTTGAAGTGTTGAAGTGTTGAAGTGTTGAAGTGTTGAAGTGTTGAAGTGTTGAAGTGTTGAAGTGTTGAAGTGTTGAAGTGTTGAAGTGTTGAAGTGTTTAGAAAACTGCGCCTAGATATCTAGGCGCAGTGTGAGAATACTTATTTGTTGAACTTTTCAGCTAAATACAACCAAGTTTCTAATACTGTGTCAGGGTTAAGAGATACGGTGTCAATACCCTGCTCTACTAACCAAGCGGCGAAGTCTTCATGATCCGATGGACCCTGTCCACAAATACCGACGTATTTACCTTTTTCTTTGGCTGTTTTTATAGCCATAGACAGTAACTTTTTGATTGCGGGGTTTCTTTCATCGAACAGATGCGCGATAAGGCCTGAGTCTCTGTCCAAACCAAGAGTTAACTGAGTAAGGTCATTTGAACCAATTGAGAAGCCATCAAAATACTCTAAAAATTCGTCTGCTAATAATGCGTTTGAAGGTAGCTCACACATCATAATGACACGCAAACCATTCTCGCCACGTTTTAAGCCGTGCTCTTCTAGAAGCTCGATAACTTTCGCTGCTTCTTCTAACGTTCTAACAAATGGAATCATGATTTCAACATTTGTTAGGCACATTTCATTACGGACGCGTTTGATAGCTTCGCATTCAAGAGCAAAACACTCTCTGAAATCTTCTGAGATATAACGAGATGCACCACGGAAGCCGATCATCGGATTTTCTTCTTCCGGCTCATACTGTTGGCCACCGATCAAGTTCGCGTATTCGTTTGACTTAAAGTCTGACATACGAACTATAACTTTTTCTGGTGCGAACGCAGCGCCTAATGTAGAAATACCTTCAACCAATTTTGCAATGTAGAACTCTACTGGTGACTCATAACCAGCAATAATATCTTCGATTTCAGATTTAAGTTCTTGCGATTGAGTATCAAAGTTAATAAGTGCTTTTGGATGAACGCCGATCATTCTGTTAATGATAAACTCTAGACGCGCTAAGCCAATACCCGCATGAGGTAACTTAGCAAAGTCAAATGCACGATCTGGGTTACCCACATTCATCATGATTTTCAAAGGTAAGTCAGGCATTGAATCAATACGAGATGAAATTACTTCGTACTTCAACTGACCTTGATAAATGTATCCTGTATCACCTTCGGCGCAGGACACTGTTACTGCGTCTCCGTGCTTAATTGTGTCAGTTGCATTTCCGCAACCTACAACTGCAGGAATACCAAGCTCGCGAGCAATAATTGCAGCGTGGCATGTTCTTCCACCGCGGTTTGTAACAATAGCAGAAGCGCGTTTCATGATTGGTTCCCAGTCAGGGTCAGTCATGTCTGTAACCAGTACATCGCCTTGCTGTACTTTGTCCATTTCATCAATAGATGATAATACTCTTACTACACCAGTGCCGATTTTGTGACCAATCGCTCTGCCTTCACATACAATCTCAGATTTTTCTTGAAGCTGGAAACGCTCCATTACATTTGAATCTTCGTTTGAACGTACTGTTTCTGGGCGAGCTTGAACAATGTACAACTTGCCATCATTACCATCTTTGGCCCACTCGATATCCATCGGTCTGCCGTAGTGTTTTTCAATGATTACAGCTTGCTTGGCCAGCTCTTGCACTTCTTCATCTGTGATAGAAAATTTATTTGAAAGTGCAGGATCCATATCCACAATTTCAACTTGCTTGCCATGAGATTCGTCAGACGAGTAAATCATTTGGATCGCTTTGGAACCAATATTTCTACGTACAACAGCAGGCTTATTGTTTGCTAAAGTTGGCTTATGAACATAAAATTCGTCTGGGTTTACAGCACCTTGAACAACCATTTCACCAAGACCGTAACTTGATGTAACGAATACAACATCTTCAAAACCTGATTCAGTGTCGATCGAGAACATGACACCAGAAGATGCTTTGTCTGAACGGACCATTCTCTGAATACCGGCAGAAAGCGCAACACCCCTGTGGTCATAGCCTTGGTGTACACGATATGAAATTGCACGGTCATTGAAAAGAGATGCGAACACGTGCTTGATAGCGACCATTACTGCATCAATACCACGTACGTTTAAGAAAGTTTCTTGTTGTCCCGCAAATGAAGCGTCAGGCATATCTTCAGCTGTCGCAGAAGATCTTACAGCAAATGAAACGTCATTGCTTTGATCGCCATGGAGGGTTGAATATGCTTCGCGGATTGCGTTGTCTAATTCTGGTTGGAAAGGAGTGTCGATTACCCATTGTCTGATTTGGCTACCTACTTTTGCCAACTCGTTGACGTCTTCAACGTCTAGGGTGTCTAAAATGGTGTGAATTTTTTCGTTTAGCCCTGACTGCTCAAGGAATTCATTAAAAGCTTCTGCCGTGGTTGCGAAACCACCAGGCACTTGTACACCAGCGTTAGCAAGGTTAGATATCATTTCACCTAGAGAAGCGTTTTTACCACCAACTCGAGGTACGTCTTGCATACCCAATTCTTGATACCAGAGAACGTAGTCTTGCACGGAACTGTCTCCAAAAACAAATTGTAATAAATGTGAGAGATTAATTGACCTTCCTTTAGGTCGAAGGCATTCTACAACGGTAAGTATAGCTACGTAAACCAAGACTTGAAAAAATACTAAAAAAGTAATGAAAAGGTTAAGATGAGAACAGCTTTTTATATATCAGATGGCACTGCCATTACAGCCGAAGTTTTTGGGCATGCGACTTTATCGATGTTCCCTGTAGAGTTTGATCATAAAACACTACCGTTCATAGAATCTGTGGAAAAAGCGCAAGCAGTAAAAGCCACTATTGATAAATTGGCGGATTCAAGTGGAGAACCACCCTTAGTGTTTTTTACATTCGTGAATCCAGAATTGTCCGATATTATTTTGTCCTCTAAAGGTGTTTGTTATGACTTTTTGTCTTACGCGAGTGAAATAGTGAAGCGAGAGTTAAAAGTCAAACCTGTACCTAAGGTACATAGAACTCATAGTATCCATGAAAAGACTTATGATTTCCGGATTTCAGCGGTAAATTACGCACTTGCAAATGACGACGGTGCAAATATAAAAGATTATGATGAAGCAGATATTATTTTGGTGGGGGTCAGTCGAAGTGGTAAAACCCCTGCTAGCCTTTATCTTGCGCTACAGTACGGGATCAAAGCAGCAAACTACCCTATCACCGAAGATGATCTAGAGAAGGGTAATTTTCCTCGATTTCTTATTGATCATAAGAACAAACTATTTGGTTTAACAATTGACCCAGAAAGATTAGCTTCTATCAGACAAGAAAGAATGGCCAACTCTAAATATGCCTCTCTAAGACAGTGCAGAATTGAAGTAAGGGAAGTTGAGATGTTGTTTAAGAAGCATAAAACACCATTTCTAAACTCTACAAAGTTTTCAGTAGAGGAAATATCAGCGAAGATAATAGCTGAGGCCGGATTATCACGAAACAAATATTAAAAAAGCCGCTTAACGCGGCTTTTTATTAAACTCTATCTCTTGCATCTTTGAGTAAGTCTGCAACTAAGAAACCTAGCTCTAATACTTGGTCAGCATTGAGTCTTGGGTCACATTGAGTTCTGTACCTTTGAGCAAGATCTTCATCTGATAGGCCATATGCACCACCAATACACTCAGTAACGTGTTGCCCTGTCATTTCTAAATGAACGCCACCAGGGTACGTGCCTTCTGATTTATGTACCGCGAAAAATTGGCTAATCTCTCGCAATATATTATTGAAGCTTCTCGTCTTGTAGCCAGTACTCGCTTTTTCAGTGTTGCCATGCATTGGATCGGAAGACCAAACGACATTGCGACCTTCACTTTTAACTTTGCGAACCAAATTCGGGAGCTTTTCTGGTAATACATCTGCACCCATACGTGTAATAAGCGTTAGCCTACCTGGAATATTATCTGGGTTTAATGCATCGATAAGTCTGATCAACTCGTCGGGATCCATACCAGGACCAACTTTCACACCAATCGGATTCTTAATTCCTCTAAAGAATTCAATGTGCGCATGATCTAGCTGTCTAGTTCTTTCACCTATCCAAACAAAATGAGCCGAACAGTCGTACCAATCCCCTGACAAGTGGTCTCTTCTGGTAAGCGCTTGTTCATAGCCTAGAAGTAATGCTTCATGGGATGTGTACAAGTGGGTCTCTTTAAGGCTAGGTGCCACAGATGCGTCAATGCCACAAACTTCCATGAATTCAAGAGCGTCTTGAATTCGGTTTGCCATTTGTTGGAATTTATCTTTGAGAGGATTAGCTGCAACAAAGCTCATATTCCAACGACTTACTTGGTGTAAATCAGCTAAACCACCTTGAGCAAAAGCTCTCAATAAGTTTAATGTTGATGCACTATGGTGGTACGCTTTCATAAGTCTGTTTGGATCAGGGATCCTAGCGTCTTCAGTAAACTCAAAATTATTTATAATGTCGCCACGGTAAGATGGCAATGAAACACCGTTTATTGTTTCATAATCTGAAGAGCGCGGCTTTGCATATTGTCCGGCCATTCGTGCAATTTTTACGACTGGGCATTTACCACCGTAGGTTAAAACGACTGCCATTTGTAGCAGAGTCTTAAATGTGTCTCTTATATTTGTTGCGCTAAAGTCAGAAAATGACTCCGCACAATCTCCACCCTGTAATAAAAATGCTTTTCCGTTACATACATCTGCTAAGTTCTTATACAAGCTTCTTGTTTCTTCAGCAAAAACAAGTGGAGGCGCTGCATTTAAATCAGACTCTACGTTTGTCAGCAATTTTTTGTCGGGATATTCAGGTTGTTGGACTATTGGAAAGTCTCTCCAACTGTCTGGACTCCAAGGTTTCATTTCTCATTCCTCATTAGTTACCTCACCATGCACGTTAACGTATAGGACGGTTGGCTTCAAGCACAAATTAGTGAAATATCGAATAATTTTATAATTCAAAAGTGATAGGTTCATTTTTGAACCATAGTCATAATCCATGAACCATATCTACTTCAGGAACACATCATACTTTATTGTTTTCAATCCGTAGCAACAACTAAGTGTAACTAAATTAGAGCAACCAAAAGTAGTGCGAATTTAATAGTACTCTTATGTTTAATTGCGAGTTTTGAAGTTATAACAAAAGAACTATTCGATGATTTTCGCATGACTCCATTAATTGCAATTATCTATAATCGATCTTAATTAAAGAAAAGCGCTCAGTTCAGGGGGTTATATTTGTACTAGCAATAGGTGGATACCTTGGAATAGATTATTTTAATTTCCCTAGCAGTTCCACCTTTGTTTTTATATATTTGAAAGCTTATTAACATAATATCTTAATAGGCAAAGACGCTTTTAAAACTAACCAGTCGTGGTGATGAAAGTTAGAAGAATTAACAAGCCTACAAATGGCCTAAGTCTTATATAAACCATAACACGCCCCTAACAAGAAAGCCTGGATTCATAACTGGACCTTTGGTATAGATAAGCTCATCAATGAACCATAGTTAAATAAAGAATAAGTATTGAATTTAAAAGTCAAAATAGGCATACCTGCTTACCTTTACAAAATCAACGATCAATACGACTTTGTAAACAACTAGTCTGAATGGCCACTATCACGACAAGTGCAATTGGTCCAATCTCGGTAATTAAGAAAAATTAATGAAAATGATGTTTTCCGATTGTCTACTCGATAGCGTTTATGCATCATAATTTTTTGTCTAAAGTATAGACAGAAACCAGCCACTTAAGTGAGTGCTAACTCTTTCCAAGGGATTATTTATTTAAGGACTCCAACAAATGATAGCTTAAATATGATTCTTCTTTGATAGACATTATGCCTGTTTCAAAAACTGAACTCACAAAAAATCTATCGTTTCTGTTTTAGCAATTGCTTAGGTTCAATAGCTTGTTATACAAGCTGGATTGGAGAAATTTTAGGTATGTCATTATATTCAGTAAAGTATCACTGAAAGTTATGTTTTTAATTATCACGCCGATTTTTAGTTATTATATAAATAAGGCTTCGCACTCACTGTGTTTTCTGTCTCCTATTTTTGCTACGCGGAATGACAAAGTCATATGTGTTCATAAAACCTGTTGTTCTAAATAAAAGTTTTAACTACAGCTCATAAAAGCCCGAAACACTTGATTTAAGTAAATTTAACTGCCAGAATTATAGGAACACATCATACTATGTCAAGATAACCTAAATCCACATAAAAATGCTAAATTAATTTATAAGCCAACATCAAAACAACGTTCTTCCTAGTGAAAATTTGGTTCTTTATAAAAGCATTTGGGGCGTTAATTTTTATACAAAATGCATTATGTTAAATTCTTACCTAAACTTCTTACCTAAACTTCTTACCTAAACTTCTTACCTAA
>NZ_JAGJEH010000010.1 GCF_018100925.1 Pseudoalteromonas luteoviolacea
GGAATCGTATTGAAAATCTATTTGCCCAGATAGCTCAGTCGGTAGAGCAGAGGATTGAAAATCCTCGTGTCGGTGGTTCGATTCCGCCTCTGGGCACCACTTTCCCTTAGCCTCCAGCTAGATTTTAAATTACCCTTTTCCTACAAAAACACAATTTCCCTATAAAATTATATTTTCGTCGCGAATGACGGAGACGACTTTGCGAACGCCAGAAAGCAAAAAACCGTGCTGAAATACAATATAAGTTTGGCGACTTATGTTTCAAACGCGGCTTCCATAAACATTTCTACCTGTTTACGTTGGTTATCTTAGCCTTAGGGTATCCCTATGCCTAGCGTTTAACCTAAAAATTGCTTTCTTTTGTTCCTGTCGAATTTTTATGACGAAAAAATTTAACAGACAATCTAATATCCCACAGCGAGATCCCAACAAAGGATTTTGTAGGAATAAAAAACAAGTGTTTTTTGCTCCTGAAGTACTTAAAGCAACAAGGTCAGATACTCAGACACTTGTTTTAGGCCATATTGCCTACCACCACGCAAAGCACAACAAATTCAATTCATCTGTATCAGCAATTGCTAAGCATTTAAATTACTCAGTCAATGCAGTCAAAAATGCTCTGAAAAAGCTCTTAGAGCCGTCTGATGGCGGAAATGAGGCGCTTTTAAGGGAAGAACCAAACCCAAATAGCTACAGCCGCCAATTATTTATAAACACAAAACACCCTCTAGGATATAGGCTCCTACAAAGTTACGTTCAGATGTTAAATAAACAACAATCACAGCATACACTGCGCTTGTATGGTGTACAGCTACATTTGTTTGAATCTAAAACTCGTTATGACTCTAGGCACCAACATAAGATGCTAATGCTTCATGCACTCATTGCTGGAAAAATTAACGCAGTAAAGCTCTCAAAAAATAGTAAAAGGGAAAGTTATTGCCAAAGTATTGGTCAGCTGGCCCAGAAGCTTGGTTGGGCCTATATGACAGTTAAAGCTCTGCTTCAATCAATAAATGAGTTCGACTTACTAGAAGTCATGTGGAGTGCAGTGAATAAACCAGCTTTTATTTTATTCTCGATCAAAAGCAGGATTCATAAGCCTCAAAACAGTTCAAAACTTATAGATAATTTGCAAATACCTATAGAGCGCTATAGAAGCTAATTTTTCACGATAACTTTTTACTGTCATGCCTTGGTAGGGAGTATCCGCGTCTAAAATACGGCAAAAAGCAATAAAACCAATATTCCACCTTTTTTTAGTCGCTAACTTTTAACTGTATTTAGAGAAAGTATATTTTTGTTTCTCCTTTTGGAAGACAAATAATTTTAATTTTCCGATTTATTAATTTAGTGACAGCAAAAATACCGAGTAATTAATTTGGTGCAATATCGTACTAAATCCGTTTCTAAGTGTCCAAATTCAGTGATGCCTTTAAAACGTATATAGATAAAAAGTAATAATATTTGATAAGAGTCAATCTTTTAAGATATTTTGAAATTAGTGGTTTTGTCTGTTTTTTGGGCGTGTTAGTTTTGTTTAACCAGTTCTTTAGTATTGGAAGTTTAATTAACTGGTTTATTAATTATGAAAAAACTGACTAAGTAGAAGGAGTTTATATGAACTGCACATGTTGTTCGAAAAAGCTGAATATAGGTATGATTCATAAATCAGACCCATTAACGGGGCAAAGGTTTAAATCTTGCCCACATTGTTCTGATGCTAATGGAAATGAACATGTATTTCATCCATACCCAGCTTCATTTGGTAAGACGCCTGCAAGAAAAACAGCTAAGAACCCAGAAGGCTTTCAAAGCTATTGTTGTGATTGTAGGACTTTACCAAAGGGTAATATTTCAAGGGCATATCAAAATGGTCGAACATGTCAGACATTAAAATAAATATGTCTATATTTAAGGAGGATGCAGTAGCTTGGTTGTCAAAACTAGAGTCTGGAAGTGTGGATCTAGTAATTACTGATCCTCCCTATGAGTCATTAGAAAAATATAGAAAAATAGGAACAACAACGAGGTTAAAAAATAGTAAAAGCTCAAGTAATGCTTGGTTTCCTATTTTTTCAAATGATAGATTTGAAGAATTACTTACTGAAATATATCGAGTACTTAAAACGAATAGTCATTTCTATCTTTTTTGTGATCAAGAAACGATGTTCATTGTAAAGCCCATTGCTGAAAAAGTAGGTTTTAAGTTTTGGAAACCTATAGTGTGGGATAAAGTAAATATTGGAATGGGTTACCACTATCGTTCGAGGTATGAGTTTATCTTATTTTTTGAGAAAGGTAAGAGAAAGTTAAATGACCTTAGTATTCCTGATGTCCTTGAATGTAAGAGAATATTTAGAGGTTATCCAACAGAAAAACCAGTTTCTTTGATAGAGGTTTTGGTTAACCAAAGTTCGGAAGAAGGAGAGTTGGTGATAGATCCTTTTTTCGGCTCTGGTTCTACTTTGTTAGCAGCAACTGGTAATAACAGAGTTACCTATGGGTGTGATATTTCAGAAAGTGCTCATAAGTATTTAATGGATAGAGTTAGTTAGAGTAGCTGTGCTTCACTGCTTTTTTTTAA
Source organism: Pseudoalteromonas luteoviolacea (assembly GCF_018100925.1). Lineage (GTDB taxonomy): Bacteria > Pseudomonadota > Gammaproteobacteria > Enterobacterales > Alteromonadaceae > Pseudoalteromonas > Pseudoalteromonas obscura. The sequence goes on from NZ_JAGJEH010000010.1 coordinate 2,588, forward strand.
TTCTTTCTCTAGCTTGTTTTAGCTCTGCATTAGCTACACCAGCTATTGTTGGGCTAACCTTTTTTAGTACACTTAAATTTTGAGCTAGCTTGTTAAGTTGTCTTAATTCTTTTACTTTTCTTGCTTTTCTACAGTATTTTTTAGCTTGAGCTTCATCGATCCCTTTTAAAGCGTCCAAAATGTTTTTTAGCATATCTTTTGCTTTTGGAGAGCCTTGTGCCTTTAAGGTATTTACTTGACCTAAAGTACTTTTAAATAAAGAAATTGTTTCAGAAAGGCAGCCCCTACTATTTACAGAATTCTTAAGTTTATTAATCTGAGCTCTAACATTAGAAACTCTTTTCCTTGAGGGTGATAACTTATGAGAGTTAACAGTCACATCATGAACATCTATCCGAGAAGAATTACGCATGACTCTACTTTTTGATAATGATCTATTTGGCTTCACTTGAATGCTTGAAAACATTCCGTAGATTTGAGCCTTCAAAAAGCTTACATGTTGGTAAAAATTACCTTCTTTAGAGCTAACATAAATGTCGTCATAATACCTGGTATATTTTAATCCTAGACTTTCAATAGCTTGAACGAGCTGGGGTTCTTTGTGATAAAAAATCAGATTTGCAATATCACCGCTTACTGGGCTGCCTTGAACTAGGTGACCTTTAAAAGTACATAGATCAGTTAAGGCTTCTGCTACATCGTTAGGGAATTTAAACAAATATTTAAAGACATTAATAACATACTTCGATTTTATGGAGTCAAAAAAGTTACTAATGTCTTCAGATTGAATCATCTTAGTGGACATATGCTCCATGGCATTATCCAAGTAACTTTTCCCTTTTCTTCCAGCTAATATATATTTAGGCAGTTGAACGTTTTTTATGACTCTGCTTCTTAATTTTTGCAAGATAGTTTTCAGTGGGTATTTTACATCGTAAGTAATACGTTCACTTCCGTCTGCTTTTACGACCCGTTTAGCTATTTGATAATAGCTATCAGAGTTTGCGCGGAGTCTGTTTAATTCATTAACTGTTATAGAAAGAGTTTTAGCTAAAACTGATAAAGAACCAATTTGTTTTTGAGTGTAAAAGAAATTAAACCTTTCCACGAATTAGTTCTCTAGTGGCATCTTTGAGTAAGTCATGCAAATGAGTAAGGTCATTCTTCTCAGGCTCTTCAGCAAGAAGAATTAAGTTACTGAGTTGAATATTGAAAGCTTTACAAATGGTAAGTAAAGAAGACAGAGATGGGTCTCTCTTGTTATTCTCTATTTTTGATAAATATGATTTATCAATGCCTGAAATGTCAGCTAGTCTTCCTAGACTAAGGCCCTTTAGCTCTCGACACTCTTTTATTGCATCTCCGATAAATAGCATTTTCATATCACCTAAAAAGTACGGAGGATTTATTTGGCTGGTTGCACATGAGAAAGAAATCATTCAATAAAACCAGCCAATAACTTAAGTAAGTAATATGCCTGTGTTACGTATTGAATTATGTCCTTGGACTTAATTCTTTCTTTATCTTCTAGCTGCTGAATTATACAATCCAACTTGTCTAATGTGCTTTTGTCTACAGTATCTGCGCAGTTATCACGAGCTTCTTTTAAAGCAGTAATAATTTCTTTCATTTTTATAATCCTATTATGGAGTTAATAACAAATCAGGTTAGATGTACCCGCCGTTATATACATCACGAACTGATTTGAAACACTGTAGATAAACCAAGCCAACACCCCCAGAGTTTGCTCTGGAAACTCTTCCCGCCGTTACCTGTTATTCAACTGGTATGAAACTTATCAGGCACTGGGCCGATAACCGTCTGTTGGAGAAAAGTAGTTCACAATAATAGTGAACGACCAAAATGGCCTTTTGCAGTTCGAAATAGAATTATGAAAGAACACAACAAGCGAAATCGCTTGCTCTAGGAGTACTTTATTATGGTGTGGACTATATGTCAACACTTATTTGCGCGTCACTCACTGCGAAGCAATAGGGGAGTGACGCGGCAGCACTCCCCAGAAAAATTAATGCGACCCAATCAATATTTGAAGTTATGGGCGCATTATGCCACTATTAAACTGATTAATTAGCGAGGCCTACTGGCTATCGCACCTTTAAGAAAGCTTAGCTTTCTCTTGTCTAAAGCCGCGGCTGTACGCGGCGAAAAAATAACATTGGGTCAGATTTAATGGCACGCTGTATTTTGCTTTTGAAGTCGCAAATTACTTACGCACTTACCATAATCTTTTCTAAGCACTCAATAATTCCAATAGGAGATTCGTTGTCACTTAACTAACCTGTGCTAAGCACATTTTTACTGCGCTTTATTATGTACGCTTGTAACAAGAAGCATTTAAAGCGAGGCTTTTTGGCCTTATTGAACCTTCGTGCCTGTATTCGCTTTTAGCGGAAATTGTATGCTCCAACATGCAATTGGCATTTAAAACTTACCAATTGGATATGGGTTCAAATAGTTAGTTAAGTTGATAGCGAACCACCTTTATTTTTTCCAAATAAGGTGCGATTTATGAGCAGTTTAAAATATCAATTGCAAGGGTTAATACTGCGCAATAAAGATGGCAGCTTTGCTTCTCAAGCTGAGCGAAGAAAAACACTTATTCTCGTCGCATCACAGTTAAAGAGTGGTGGCTATCGACTCTCATCAGTTAATTCCCTAAAACCAAAGCACGTAAATCATTTAGTTTCTCGATGACAAAGCGAAGGGCTGTCTTCAGGAACAATCAAAAATAGAATGAGCCATATTCGATGGTGGGCTGAAAAAGTTGGTAAATCATCTATGCTGCCAAAATCTAATAATGGTTCAAACCAAGCTATTCAGTTGGAAATAGAAAAGCGTACTTATGTAAGTAATGACTCAAAAGGCAAAGAATTAGATTTAGATAAGCTTAATCAGGTCAATGATAACTTAGTGAAACTTTCACTTAGACTTCAACAAGAGTTTGGCCTCAGAAGAGAAGAAGCAATCAAGTTCAGTCCAAGCTTTGCGAACAGAGGCGATAAAATAGTTCTTAAGTCGTCCTGGACTAAAGGTGGTAGACCTCGAGCTATTCCAATCAAAACTCACGCACAAAAAGCATTGTTAAAAGAAATTGAAGATACAGTCGGCCGCGGCGCTCTTATAAGGACTGATAGAAACTATGTTCAACAATTAAAAAGTTATGAATGGCAAACAAGCCGTGTTGGGCTAGATAAAAACCATGGTTTAAGGCATATGTATGCTCAAAAACGCTATTTGGAATTAACTGGCTGGCAGGCGCCTTTAAATGGTGGTCCAACTAATAAGGGTTTAACAGCCGAGCAAAAAGCTATTGATAGGGAAGTAAGGTTAAAAATATCAGAAGAACTAGGTCATAGCAGGGAGCAGATTACAGCGATTTATCTAGGTCGATAATTTGATATAGAACAGTCTTATAGAGTTATTTTTACTCAATTTAAGTAAATATGTGAGTCTTCGAAAATCGAAGGGCTAATACTATAGGGTTAGAAGTGCAAGCTTTCTTATCTACAAGTGCTTCTATTTATTGCATTATTGCATTATTGCTTTTAATTAATTTTTGAGACAGCCTCTAAAAAGGTATCGGTATGCCAGCAAAATATTATTACTCAGAAGCTAACAAGCACTTCATCTGTTATGAAGGTGACGTCGAAATAACCAATGATGATGAGATGGAAGCTTTTATGGCCTCTTCTTTTTACTTTGGCTTAGGTATGACGAAAGAAAGTGCACAGGAAATATTACTTATGAATAAATCAGAGTTAAAGAAAATAATTTGGCATTGATTTTCGTTTTAAATAAGTTGATATTAAAATCAGCTTTATACCATTGATTTTATTTGTTTTTAAAGTTTATTTGCTATAATTTCTTCCGACTAACTACTAATGTTTTTACAGTGCTAATTTGGGGAGAATAACTATAGGTTTTTTATCTCAATTTGGCATTTTATAAACTCTACCTGTCAAAAAGTTTAGAGCATCAACTTTAAATTTTTGATATTGCTCCTTTGTCGGTGGTTTATCTAGTTCTACATCTAGACGTTGGCGAATAAGATTATAATCAGCTAATATTTCATCAAGACAGTTATCACCTGCATTGATTATTGTTTGATAGCGCTCTTCGAATAATAGAAACCAATTTTTTACATTGTTTTTATTATGAGTTTCTTCAACTTTAAATAAATCTAAATTTTTATCCAGCTCGTTGTTTAGTTTTTTAACTTCAATATTTATAGATTCAATGTTTCTACCTTGGTCAAACATATATTTAAAATTAAAAAGTGTTTCTTGGTTAACGCCATTTAAGAATGGGTTAACATATCCAATCATTGACTTATCTTTTTTATATTTTTGATTACACCTAACTCCTGCTGGTATAAGGTTTGATAGTGTCAAAGCTAGAAATGGAAATTTTGATTTTGGAAAAAAATGGTCTAAATCAGGCCTTGTTTCAGCGCCGATCTCATTGATGGTTTCTATGTCCTCATTATTACAGTATGGACATATGTCCAAGTTTAGGGAGTTTGTAATTTCTCGTCCAAAAATTTTTGACATAGAGTCATAATTAAATACATTGTCGAAAGAGTTTACCCAGTCAGGAAAAAGAGCAATTTCTTCTTCAGATAGTTTATAATTGCCTGACTTCATTGAGCTTAAATTCTTGAGCTGTGTTTTTATTTGAGATGCAACAGTCGTTACTTCCATTTTTTTTATGATACCAGGAAGTAGCTTTGAATTACGATTCGTCATTAGTAATTTAAGTTCAGTTATGATATTGCAATGAATAGTCTTTATTTTTTCCTGATCGACTCTTTTCCTTATTGGCATTGAACTTATTGATGAGTCTAAAGTTATGTCTTTAAAGTAAAACTCCAGGCAGTACCTTTCTGATAGTTCAAATAAATGATTATAAATAGTGTCTATTTTTTCATATAATTTATCTGCGCTGCATAACACTAAGTCTTTTACAAACTTATCGGAAAAAACTTTTTCCACTCGCTCTTTATCATTACCTGAATGTTCTATTATCAGCTCATGCAGGGATGGGATAACTTTTTCATTTATTATTTTTTGCTCGTAATCATTCAAAAAGTCTTGTGTATAGGAATAGCTAATTTTGATCATTGGTACCAAGTATCATGTTTTGTATGTTTTTACTTTTAATCTTCTTAATTAGAAGGTGGTCTAGATGAGTGAGTGAATCTGTATTTGCATGTTTTAGCAGTCTGCTAATAGCTTTCTTAGAGTGTTCACCAAAAGTAGAGCTTAGGTGCATTCCATCTAGGTAAAGATCAGTAATGTGTGTAGCAAATCCAAAAGATTCAACTACTTTTGTATGGCCATTATTCCGATCAAGTGAGACTATATCTTCTGGAAGAAAATCACTTATTATAATCGGGGAGTGAGTGCTCAGTATGAGTTGTACAGAGTTTTTAGGAAACTCAAACCTTATAAACTCTAGTAACTCTAAAAAAAATGTTCTTTGCCAGTCAGGATGTAAGTATAAATCTACTTCATCCATAATAATAATGTGGTTGTAATTTTTATTTACACCTACCCTTTCTATGTAGTGATACAATTCAGAAAATATATTTAGTTTAGCGAACTCTCCGGTACTAAAACCTTGCCAACCGTATTTGAAATTACTTTGTAATAATTGCGGTAATTTTGATATACAGTGTGTTAGATTTACTATTAAGTTAGCGTTAAATGTTGATATTTCATTTTTGTTTTGTAACTTAATATGATGTTGATAACGATTAACTAAGTCTGAAATGTCACTTAGTGTAGCAAGAATTTCATTAAACTTTAGTCTTATTATAGGTGTATCAAGTTCGATGATATTTGCTTGCGAGTCAATGTCATTTTTCCCTCTTACTTCGGCTAATATTTTAAATATGTAATTATCGTTGACTGTTTGGTTTATAAAGCCTAAGAGTAGTTTTATAAAAAATACATCTCTGTAATCTTTTCTTATTATTGAGAGCTTAGATAAGTAATTACAAATTGTTATTATATTTGCTTCTAGTAATTGAGAGCCTATTTCAAAAAAGTCATCAATTAATAGTTCTTTTTGAGAATCATTAAGCTTATCTGACAGTTGCTCCAATTGGTACTTTGAATCTATATTCTCGGAAACAAAGTCTTTGTTATTGAGTAATGATTTTAAATATGCATTAGAAGATGTGCTAAATTGAAAAGTAAATTTTACAGTAGGCCTTGTTTGTTGCTTAAAAGAGGGACTACTAGATAAGTACCTAATCAAACGGTTAGTTCGCTCTATTATAACTTTATTACTGCCGTTAACATACTGTGAAAGTGACAAGTCTTGAATGAAGGAGTTAGACCTCCTCTTAGAAGAGAATTCATTTGCTTCGACTCCAGTCAAGTTATTAGCTTTGATTAGTTTGAGTTTGTGGCGTTTACTAAATACGGGGAAGTTTTCTTCAAATGTAACATCTTGATTGCTAACGATTGAATCTTTATCTAAGTACAAGTTCACACTACAAATGTGATATTTTTTGTTCTTTGAACTATACCAAACAATAATACCGCTAGATTCAGTACCCTCGTATGCAACTTCAAGAAAATCAAGGATAGTGCTTTTACCAACACCATTTTTTCCAATGATTGCACTACAGTCTAACCCTTCATAATAATCCAAATCGCTTGGATCAAATTGCAAGAATAGCTTTTCTTTTGAGTAATGACACTTATGAGAACTGTTGATTGGGATATCTATTTCCTCTAGTGCTTTGTGATTTACTATATGGATAAATGCTAATTTCATGCTATGAATGCAAACTGAGTTGTAAAAAAGTTCATTTATCATAGCAAGTTATAAGTTTTACTTGAACTTTTAATATCAATAGTTCATTTAAACTAAACTTATGATTAGTTACTAAAATGCTTGAAAGAAAAACAAACTTAAAGTAGCTTTATCAATCGGAGAGGCCAAATATGGCCATCTCGAATATAAAATGAGGTCTTTGACCATCAAAGTTTAAGAATTCAACAGATGAAAACTAAGCGTGTGTTTAGTTCTGTTTAAGTGTAGCCGTTACCGGCACTAGGTATATTCCTAGTAAGAAACTTTTCTTACTAGTACTTGAAGGGCAGTACATTCGTTAATGCTTTGTACACCCTTGGGTATGACGTATCACTTCGTTTTTTATCCAGAAACCTATGCATTTTCTCACTGGTATGTTTACCAGTTTTTCTTATTTCTTTGGTGGGAGCTCTCATGACTACATTCCTGACAAAACCCGAAGTGATTGAACTAACGGGTCGCAAGCAAAAAATTAAACAAATAGAACAACTAACCTTAAATAGAATTCCTTTTACTGTAGATGCCTTTGGGTGGCCTAAAGTTTTACGCCGAGCGATTGAGCTAGAGTTAAGCTTTTCTTCTAAAGTTAATAAATCAGGGTATATCTAGGAGATTAAGCCATGGGTAGAAAACGTGCTCCTGAAAATGCAGCTCTACCAAAGGGTATGATCTTTAACAAAAAGAGTAATACCTATTATTTGAGGCTGCATGGTCAAAGAGATATTCCTTTGGGTAAAACAATGACTGAAGCCTTTAGGAATTTCTATAACTACGCTGATATTAATTTTGAATGTCATACTATGCATGATTTGATTGATCGTTATATGAAGGAAATTTCGGTCACTAAAAGTGAGGCTACTCATAAAAGTAACTTAAGCGCGGTAAAGCATTTATTTAAGCGATTCGGGCATATGAACCCGACTATGATAAGAGCTAAGCATGCATATCAATATTTAGACCTAAGAGCCCGAGAAGGAGCACCAGTCAGGGCAAATAGAGAGTTTGCATTGCTAAGTACTATCATGAGTCATGCTGTTCGGTGGGGGATGATAACTGAAACTCCATTTCACGGCATTATTCGTAATCCAGAAAAGCCAAGAGACAAGCTTGTCACAAATGAAGAAATAGCCATTTTTCTGAAGTTTTGTCCTAGATGGCTGCAACTTTATATTGCGTTAAAACTTGCTACAGGGCTCAGACAAACAGATCTTGTTTAGAGATTGGGATGACGAAATTGGCCTAAAAGTATTCGTCTCAAAGTCTAATAGCCGCATACAGTACAACGCGGTTGATTATATTCGACAGATTGTAAGTGAGCTTAAAGAAATTAACGGGTATCGTGGTAAAGGCAAAAAAAGATCGCCGCTCTTACATTGGTACTTTTTTGCGTCGCATTCCAATTCAAGGCTTGAGAAACCATTAACACCTGATGGTTTAAGAACGGCATGGAGTAAAGCGATGAAAGCGGCCATTGAAAGTGGTGAACTGACCCAAGAGCAGCGTTTTCAGGAGCGCGATTTGAGAGCTAAGGTTGCATCTGACTGTATTAATATCTCACAAGCTAGTGAGTTATTGGGCCACATGAATATGTCAACAACGAAAAGAGTGTACAGAAGAGGATATTCAATTGTTGACCCTTTATCGCCAAGTGAGTCAAGCACTAAAAAACAAAGCATTGAAAAGTAGTGTCAAAAAAGGCATTATCTTTCAGTAAAGACTTTTCGATTACCTTGAATATTCTAGCTTATTAAAAATCATAGAGTTTCTAGGTTTTATTTACTAACTGATTTAACCCAGACGAAAATAATAGGAAAATTCGGATTGGTTTTATTAGGAAAATCAGTAGTTTAAAATTCTGTAGGCTGTGGATTGAAAATCCTCGTGTCGGTGGTTCGATTCCGCCTCTGGGCACCACTCTTTTTGAGTGCCGACTTAGCTCAGTTGGTAGAGCAACTGACTTGTAATCAGTAGGTCATCCGTTCGACTCGGATAGTCGGCACCATCTTCTTTGCCACATCAATTTAACTCATTTTAATGATAATTCTGCCGTAATATATCTTTCTGCAAGATGGTTTTTAACCCTCAGATAAGTAAGCTCTTTAGGCTGTAAATGGTCGTTTTCCTAAATGGATACAGCTCTGCTATTCGGTTAAAAATCAAGGTGTCGTTGATTAAAGTTAGATTATCCTTTTTTATGGTAACGATCGAAAAATATAATCAAATTAAATAAATAGTACATCTCTATGCCATTTGTTAGGATGAACTGAAGCGGACAGAACTCACCTTCTAGGGGTGTCTGTTAGTAAAACATTCACTCATTTGTTGTACAAAACTGCTATGTATATTCACCATGTGAAAGGTGCTTAATGGACAATCTTAGAGCGGACCTAATATCATGAAATTTCAGTTTAGAATTGAAAGCCAATAGTTAAAAGTAAAGTCTATGTCGATAAAGCCAGAAGAATACGTTGTTGATGCATGGATAGCATTACTGCGAGCGAAAGAACATTCCCTCAATTTTGTTGAAAAGTCTTTTAAGGAAAACGGTTTACCACCATTTTTTTGGTACGATGTTTTGTGGGAGTTGGATAAAGCAGGTGAAAAAGGGCTCAGACCCTTTGAGATTGAGCAAGGGATGTTGTTGCCTCAATATGGCCTATCTCGGCTTTTGGCTAGAATGGAAAAAGCTGATTATGTTGAAAGAGTGCCATCACCAAATGATGGTCGTGGTCATCAGGTTATTATCACAAAGCTAGGTAAAGAGGTTCGTCAAGATATGTGGAAAGTGTATGCCAAAGGCATTCAGTCTACAATCGGTGAAAACTTTAATGAAGATGAGTGCAGAACAATCCAAACGCTCTTAACTCGGCTTTATCGCCGATAAGGTCCATTGTGTGTCACTGTTGTTTGAGTTAGCTAATTTGACGTATTATAAAGAAAATTCACATGCTCAATTACAAGTCATCAATGACACAACAGAGGGGATATTGTTGCGCCATTTAAGCTAGTTTAGCGTCACTCTATGCTATACCACACAGAAAAAGTTAAGTTTGTTGCCATCTAGGTCACGGAAGTACGCGCCATAGAAGTGCTCTCCTCTGGGCCCTGGGGATCCTTCATCGGTTGCCCCCAACTCTAACGCTTTTGTATGCAACATATCTACTTGCTGAGGGGTTTCAACCGCGAGTGCGATCATGACGCCGTTTCCAATAGTTGCGCTTTTACCGTCAAAGGGTTTGGTTATGGACAGCTTTGGTTGTTGTGGATCTATTGACCAAGAAATAAAGGTCTCAAACTCCATAAACCTTGTCGCGCCAATCTTCTCCAGTAATTCATCATAAAACTTGGCGCCTTTTTGCAAGTCGTTTGTGCCGAGTGTTACATATCCAATCATGTCTTTAACCTCAATTTAGAATTTATCATTTGTAACCAATTAGTTGTTTGAAAAACCAATCGTAAAATTTGGTTTGAGAATTGCGGTGCGCATTTCAATGATCTCTTGATATTCAGTGCAATGCCAAAAGTCTTCGAGATGTTGGCGGGTGGGAAATTGGATCATGCTCAGTCCAGTTTCTGTGGGCCAGTTACCCTCGAAAGTAGAGATGCTAGAAGCGTTTACTCCCGCAATGATCAGCTCGCCTCCAAACTTTTTTAAAATCACATCTGCTACTCGAGCATATGTGTCAAACCCTTTCATGTTTTCTGACTGACTAAAACTGAACAGTAGGTAAGCTGATTTATTATTTAACATCGGAGTGTCCTCATTTTTAGAAAATGTGCCGTTCTCAGAGGTCAACCTGAAAAACGAGTACCACTGAAGGTGATGCCATTCAGAGCTAAGTGAACAAGCATCATTGACAAATAGAGCAAGGCCAATTTCGTGCTGATATATGCTCTATCCACCATGGAAAATTGAATACACCATTCGTTCGACATGTTGTGGAAGGTCACTGTAGTTTCCCAGATCTCTGTATTTTGGAAGCTTCACTTGCTTTGGCAGGGATTTAGCTAAGCTCATAGTTGCGTCAGCACTTTTTTTCATCGCCTCTTGTAAGGCTGGCTCAACTGCATTAAATAGGTCGTTGTAAAAATCAGCAGCTATTTGCAGGTGTTTGGGATCCAAGTTTTTTGAATGTGCTGTAATTGCGTATTTAGGACCAAAGGAAACCAATGCGTTAAGCAGCTTTCGGCTGCCCAAATAATTAGTATCTGCGATGAATGCTCCTTGGGTAATTGCACCAACTTCATACAAGTCAGCCGAATAAACAACCTGCTCATTTGGTAGGTGTACTGCGATCATGCCTACGCCATCAGCGGCCCCAAAGTGTAATAGGTTGATGGTTGTTTTCCCTACCACCAGCTTGGTGTTATCGCCAACATAATGGTGCACTGTTTTGGGGGCTTGCCCTGTTACATCTAAGCGGAAAATTGAGTTCGCAGCCTGATGTGCATAAATTTCAGCATTGGGAAAGACTTCAGTACCGCCAACGTGATCATAATGCTCGTGTGACAGTACTATTTTTGTTACTGGCAATGAAGTTAACTTTGAGATAGTTGACTTGAGTAAGGTCGCACGCTGCGTATTTGCAGGATCTGTAATTAGTACTCCCTTATCGCCTATTACAATTAGCGACTGGTAATGGAGCAGAAAAGCTGAATAAACGTTTTCTGATAACTTTTGAACGTTCGCTTGCTGTGCAGATATCTGCGAACCATAAGACAAAGTAAACAGAACAAACGCAATTTGAGCTATGTATTTCATGATAAACCCTCGAAAAACTGCATCTAAACCAGCTATATTGCGTAAGTAGATGCAAGTGCATGTAAGTCTGAAATGTACATGCAAGTGCATCTACTTGCAAGTGGAAATGAAAATAGATAAGCATCAGGTGACGCTTAAACTCAAGTTAAGTACCGGTAAATATATGTTTGAGCACAAAAAAATCGGAGACGGCATGGAACGAAATTCTTTTTTTAAAATGGTGCTGAGGCTTACTCTGAGTCCGGCATGGCTTGCTTTACATAGCAAGAAATCTTTTAAAGTGCTTCTGAACGCAGCCTTGGGTGGTTTACGAAAATTCAACTAGTATTTTATTAAGTGTTCGAGTTAGGTAGTATCAGATCATTGTGGGCGTTAAATGCACAGGATTGATCTTTGACCCTTAGTATGGAACAAATTGAGATATTCACGATCCCTAGTCCGTGTAAGGGGATCTGTGAAGTTAATAATCGCGGTTACTGTAAAGGGTGCTTTCGCAGCCGGGAAGAGCGTTTTTGCTGGAACCAGATGACAGAGCATCAAAAAAGAATGGTTGTGGATTTATGCCAGCGGCGCAAAAAGCGTATTATGGCAAAGAAGCAAGCTCAGCAGCCTGACAATGCGACTGAGTCACAGGATAAGCAAGACGATTTATTTAAATTCGATATTTAGCCTTGAGCACTGCAATAACCCCCTTTTTCTCTAGTTTTTCTAATGTACTTTTTAATTTGGGGATCAGCGCTTTGTGTTTTTGATGAAGGTAGTGGAAGCTATCTATGGTCATAAGGTCATCAATTTTAAGCGTATCAATATCCATATATGGCAAGTGTTCTCTTAGATGAAAGTCAACAATGAGTGCGCCTTGCACTTTTTTTTGCATCAGTAAGTTGAGCTGAGCCGCACTGCTTTTTACTTCAATGAGTTCGCCTTTATAGCTTTGTTCCATCATATATTGATAAACAACTAAGTAGCCACTTTGTACCACCATAGATTCGATCTGATTAAATGAGCAAGTTGTGCAATGGCTTATTAGCTGTAGGTTGAAGGAGTAAAGGGGAAAGTCGACGTAAAGTAAGTTGGCATAGCTATCAGTTACACCAGCGATCCGGCCAAGTTGTCCATCCAGCTCACCTTCGTTGGCAGCAATCAACGCACTTTGTCTGTCAAAATCAATTAATTCAAGTTTATGGCCTATGTCTTTATATGCCAAACTCAATAGCTCTATAACATAGCGAGCTTGCGGGGTATCTGCAGGACGATTGAAGTAAAGTGTTTGTGCGTGAGACAAAGAGCATTGCGATAATAAAAGTATCCATAATATTTTGATATTTCCCACATATTTCCCCTAAAATGCAGTTTTCATTGAGCGTCTTGCTTCGGTCTAATTGATTACCCTGCAATAATTAACTTTGTAATTCAAGACTGCCGCTGTCTAGTACATATATGATACACTGTTTTTATAGTTTTCAATAATTGTACAGTACGATGTCATATAACCTGTGTAACCTCTCCCGAGCCGAAAAGTATCAAGTTCAACTGGAATATGAAGCGTCTTTTTGGGCGTATCAGATTAAACGCGGCAAAAATACGCGAGAAGCAATTTATGATGCTATCAATAGTCGCCCTTTATCGGAACGTGACACACTAAAGGCGAAATTTGAGCAATACTTGGGACTTATGTTAGTTTAGTTATGCAGTTGAGTTGTTATCGTTTGCCTGAAATCCAAACACCATTGGTTAATAAGTTTTATCAGGCTAACAGAGTACGAGGAAGGGCAACCAAACAAGATACGGTATGGGTTACTAAATCATCAGAGTTGATTGCAGCTTGTAGAATTCAAAATGTTGAACAATATGCTTTTTTGTCAACCGTTTTTGTTGCTACAGCATATCGAGGACAAGGGGTTGCGAAGCGGTTGCTGCTCTGTGCCATTGAGTCGCAAGAATGTGTTTACACATTTGCTTATCGCACTATTGCACCTTTGTACTCACAACTCAATTTTGTTGAAATTGATCAACTGACTTTACCTACAGTCTTGCGGGAAAAGTTTGTGAATTACACGAATCAAGGCAGAGAAATTATCGCAATGTGTTTTCAAAGGACTGTTCACACATGAAGTATATCGTCACTTTTTTGATATTCATTTTTAGCGCGGTATGCAACGCGCAAGTATCTCGTATCTCCCCGGCTGAAGGTTTGTCACAAAGCTATGTTAATACGCTGCTCTTTGATAAAAAAGGCTATTTATGGCTATCTACTGAAGGGGGCTTGAATCGCTATGATGGTTATCAGGTGCTTGAGGTCATGGGCCCAAATAAAGCCCTTGATAAAATGCAAATTGACCGGATTTATCAAGACCCAACAGGAAAAATATGGATAGCCTCGGGCCGAGCTGGATTGTTTAGCTATCACCCGGAAAAAGACCATTATAGACAGTATATAAAAGCGCCTGCGTCCGAACTTGACTACATCCAAAATAGTGTTTTTCAAATGCTTGAGAAAGGCCCCAATGAATTATGGCTAGGGCGCACTAAGAATGTATCAGTATTGAACAAAGAAACGGGAGAGATCACCGAAGTTATTCCTATTCCAGGTATGACAGAGCGTAGTCTTGTGCGCGGGTTGTTGCAGTTTGAAGATATTTTGTATATTGCAACGACCGAGCGATTATTTGCCTACCATATTCCAAGTGCTAGGCTTAAGCCGTTAACACATATCGATGACCCAGAGCACCCATTTCAGCTCAACACCAAATCACTGTTATTACTTGATGACTCAACCTTGCTTGTCGGCGCTGTTCTTGGTTTATACGAACTGGATATCGGTGAACTACAAAGAGACTTTGAGGCAACCCCAGCATATAAAACTGTGCTAGAAGAATTTAATATTTGGCACATGTTAAAGCAGCAAGCATACCTATTGCTTGGTACAGACAAAGGGTTAATGCGCTTTGACCCACAAACAGGCCTTATTGAACCGGATAAACGCCTGACACAAAGTCGATTTTCGATTTCAGATAGCAGCATTATTCATTTAAATGAAGATCAAAACGGTGGAATTTGGGCCGCTACGCGTACTGACGGCGCATTTTATATACCACCAGATAATCATATTTTTGATAACGTACAAAATGATTCGATTTATGGCGAGCTTTCTCATGGTGCTGTGTGGGGAATAGTTGAGTTTCAAGGATATATTTGGGCTGCGACAAGAGATGGTTTAACGCGATATGACCCACAAACACGTGAAGCAACGCCACTCCTTCAAGGTTATATGGGCGAGAGCTTTTTACCCGAATTCTCTATATTTGAACTATTCCCATACCAAGATAAATTGTGGCTTATCAGTAATCGTGGCCTGTTTGTTTTTGATCCCAAAACAGAGATTGTTGCTCGTCCTAGTGCACAAAACCCAGAGTCAACGGAAGTCTTGGCAGGGTTTGTTAAAGGTGCTGTGTTAGTTGAGCCCGGGTTACTTTATTTTGTAGACGGAAACTCAGGCTTTTACTTGTTCAATATGAACAACGGTATTTTGGAGCCTTTGGGGTCAAGCTTTGCTCAGTTTGATCCTTTCTTAAGCTATGGTTTTTTCGAACCCCTTTCAAGCCATCCATCTGAGCCCGTCTTTTATAGTGAGGGCCGCTTATTTAGGTACAATCATACACGGCAAAAGCTGACTCAGATTTATCAAGTACCAAAAGCGCATAAACAGTCGGCTGTAGACTTGCTCAGTTATACCATCGATAAAAATAATGTGCTTTGGCTATCGTTTGCTACGCATGGGTTGGTTCGATTGACTGCTGATGGGTATAAACCACTGCCACTGCCTGCTGATTCACTTTCGGTAACCAATTTCATCCTATATGAAATGCAGCAGGATAAAGCCGGTATGATCTGGATGTCTTCTCATCAAGGGATATGGCGTTTAGACCCCGATAATTTTCACCTTCAAGGGTTTACCATAAATGATGGTTTGATGAGCAATGAATTTAATAGTGGCTCATCGGCAAAATTGGCGAATGGTCATATTGCATATGGCTCCTTGCAAGGGATCACGATATTCGACCCTGAAGTTAATCGTCCTAATCGGCCTCTTTTGACACGTGTAAATATTACCAATGTCGATTTAATGTCCCGAGATCTCAAGCCCGCAGGATTAAAGTCGTTTTCTTCTATTGATTTGAATCACGATGATATTGGGTTGGAGGTGTCATTTTCAGCAATGGCTTTTACAGCGCAAGAACGCATTGTTTATGAATACCAACTTTCAGGCGAACAAAGAATCTTAAGTCGCAATAGTAATCGTGTTGTATTCCCAAAGCTAAACCCCGGCTCATACCGTCTCAAAGTATGGGCTAAAGATCCCCTAACAGGTGATTATACTCAGCCAGCGGAGCTTAATATTCGCGTTAAATATCCAATTTGGCGCTCACCCGTGGCGCTTGCCTGTTATCTAATATTAGCCAGTGGCCTATTTGCTCTTTGGGTGCATAGGAAAAATAGAGTCGCGCAACTATTAATGGAAGCCCATAAAGAGACCAGAAATAGTGAAACACGTCTTAAAATGGCGTTGGAAGGCAGTAACTCAGGTGTGTGGGATTGGCAATCTGGGTCAAATTTGGTCTACCAGCCAAGGTTAGTAAATGAACTTGGATACAAAAATGACTACATTAATCTAGATGACTATTTGGAGCTTATTCACCCACAAGATCGCGCGCTTTTTCGAATCGAGTGGCTAGAATTTGTCTCGACCGCAAAGGGGTATATTGATTGCACATACCGCCTAAGAAATCGCGTAGGACAATGGCGCTGGTACAAAGACTACGGCAAAGTTATGGCGTGGCGAGAGGCGGTACCTATGCGTGTAGCTGGTACATACACAAACTTAACTCGTGAACGTGTATTTGAAGAGCGAGCAGCACTCTTTGGCGAGGCTTTTGAGCAAACCCGTGACTGGGTTATGATTTTCGATAAGCGTTTTCGTATATTGGCATGTAACAAAGCGCTTCAGGATGCGTTCTCCGTTGAAGCCAACCCATTATCCAGTACCAGTGTGAGTCTAGGCTTAGAGCGTCATGTTAGGATGCATTATCTGCGCACCATGAGTAAGTTGTCTGAAGAGGAATATCATAGCGCTGAAGAGGTTTTGCGTTTGCCGAGCGGTGAGGTTAGGCATGTGCTGGTAAAGATCACCTCAACATTGGGGCAAAACTATATTATTGTCCTCACCGACATCAGCAAGCAAAAACGCACAGAGAAAGAGCTTTACCAATTAGCCAATTACGATGCACTGACTAAACTGCCCAACAAAGTGTTGTTTATGGACAGAGTGCAACATGGGATAGAGCAAATTGGAGGAACGGAACACTCATTAGCAATATTGGCAATAAAATTTGGTAAGTTGCAACGTTTGGCTGATACATTTGGTGAGGATTTTGTATTAGCTATTATTCAACAGGCCGCGACAACACTGCAATGTTGCTTTAGAGAAGTTGATAGTTTAGCAATTGGCCAAGAAAAAGACTTTTATATCTTGATGGAACACTTGGACTCAGTTGATGCTGTGACTCAGTACGTACATTGCTTGATGGCTCGGTTTGAAGAGGGAATACGAGTGCATGAACAGCAAGTAGAGATAGATGTATTTGTCGGAATTGCATTATTTCCCAATGACGCATCAGATGCTTTTGAGCTCAATCAGGCAGCAGAAATTGCGTTAAGCCATGCTAAAAAGAGTCCGAATAGTCACTTTCAATATTATCACCAAGATATCAATCAACAAGCAAAGCGGCATATTGAAATCGAACGACGTTTAAACGCAATCCATAAAGATGAATTGCTGTGCAATTATTATCAGCCGATACTCAATGCGACTCGAGGTCATATCGAAGGTTTTGAAGTGTTGTTGCACTGGCCTGACGATAACAGAGTGAGTGCACAAGAATTCTCGGCAGCTGCTGAGAAAACAGGATTGGGTATAGATTTGATATTGCAGACGATAGAACGCGCTTTGATAGAACTAAAAGTGTGGCATTTAACTTGGCCAGATCTTTACATATCAGTCAACTTATCGGCGCAGGCTTTGCATTATGAAGGTTTGGTTCACCATGTGCAGCATGCGCTTGAGAAAACCAATTTGCCTGCGAGTTGTTTGGTGTTCGAAATCTCCGAATCGGTGATGATGGAAAATGTCGCCGACTCCATAGAGCGTATGCACTTGCTCAAAACACTTGGCTGCCGTTTATACATGGACGATTTTGGCACAGGGTACTCATCTTTGATGTATCTTACCCAATTTCCGGTAAGTACCTTGAAGATTGATGGTGGATTTATCGTCGATATTGGTAAAAACAAGGACCACGAAAGCATTATTCACTCCACTTTGTCTCTTGCGCACAGCTTGGGTAAATACTGTGTTGCGCAAGATGTAGAAAACATAGAGCAATTAAAGTTTCTGCGCATGCTAGGCTGCGAACGTTTTCAAGGGTTTTTATTTAGCCCACCTTTACCTGGCGATATGATCGCGCATTTGATGGAGAATACTTGGCAAGAAATGTTTGATAGCTAGAGCTTTTCTCCACAATGTCTGCAATAAAGGCTGTGGGAGCGTTCAGAGGTCATCAATTTAATCGCTTGGTGAGCCTCTGTTGCGCTGAGGCCCAATTCCACTCTTAGGGCTTCGAGGTGCTCAGCTTCTGTATCATCGAGCTTTCCGTCGACCAAGGCGTGTAATACGGCTTCATGAAATGCGTCGCGGCGCTTGCGTAGCTGGTCTGCAAAACTAGATGCGAGCAGCCCGGTTGGGATCGCAACCATGCCCATACTGAGCAAGGTTATCACTCCGCCAAAAAATCGTCCAAGTGGCGTAATGGGCACGACATCCCCATAACCAACGGTGGTCAACGTTGCCATAGCCCACCACATGGCAGCAGGAATTGATCCAAATTTGTCAGGTTGGACATCATGCTCGATTAAGTAAATACCGCACGACGCGACGATTAACACCAAAGACATAATAAAAAATGCTGCCATGAGTGAGCTGGCTTCTTCCTTAAATGCAGCTAAAAGTAATTGCATGGCACGTGAGTAGCGGGTGAGTTTAAAAATGCGCATCAATCGTACAACACGTAAGAATCGCAAATCGAAAGTGAAAAATACCATGAGCAAAGTTGGTAAGATGGCGACTAAGTCAATGACGGCCAAAGGAGAGCGAATATAGCGCAAGCGAATTATAAAGTGGCTTTTTGTGTCATCTTTGAAGTTGAGTTTATCAACACAGCACCACAATCGAAGCAAATACTCAACACAAAAAATACCCACGGAAATGACCTCAATATAAAAAAACGTGAGGTAATACTGCGCGGCGAGTTCAGGCACTGATTCAAGAACGATAGCGACCACATTAAAAATAATGAGTGCGATTAAAAATATATCTAAGCTGTGGGCTATTTTCCGATATTTTCCACTGCCTTCTAGTATTGCCGCCGTTTTTTGTCTCAGTGTTAAACTCATGTCTTGCAATCACTAACTGTTATTTTGAAGTGGTAAAGTCATAATAGCTGCACCTTCTTCAAAGTCTCTTTTTACATTGAAGCCAAGGTGTTTGGCCAAATTGATCATGCCGGTATTTTCAAATAGTGTGATCCCTTCAATATTTTCTACGCCCTTTTCTCTACAGTAATCTATCGCCGCATTCATCAACAATTTACCTAAACCAAGGCCTTGTGAATCAGAGCGTACTATTACAGAAAATTCAGCTTGAATATTATCTGGATCCATTAAAACCCGAGAAACCCCTAAAGTACGAAAGGCGCTTTTGTAGCGTTCACTAATGATAAAGGCCATTTCACGGTCGTAGTCTATTTGCGTCATTTTCGCGAGTTGGTCGTGGGTAAATTGTGGCAATTGGCCAAAAAAACGATTATACCTGTCCTCTTTAGTGAGCGATTGGTCAAACTCTTGGTGATTGCGCTCATCCTCTGGTTTAATTGGTCTAAGAATCACTTCTTGGCCATTTTTTAGTGTTAAAACTCGTTCTAGTTCTTTGGGATATGGCTTAATTGCTAAACGCTTACGGTGTGCTTTGGGCTGGTATGGCGAGAGCCCTATCTGGGCATCCAGCACTAGAAATTGACCTGAGCTTGCTAAAATAGGGTTGAGCTCTAGGCTTTGAATATCAGGTTGTTCAACAATCATTTGTGACACCCTAGTGAGAAGGGCACATAAGCGATACTTGTCGACTTTGTCAGGCAGTGTGCGCTCTTTTAACACACCTTTGTCATGGGCAGCTGCGATTAAATATTTTGCTAGATTCATGTTTAAGGGCGGGAGCGCTACGGCAGCTTGAGAGAAGTTTAACCCTGTTCCCGCTTCGCCTAGTAAGATAACTGGCCCTACATCAGGTTCGGTTTTTATTGCAATACGCAGTTCTTGAGTGCCAGCTCTGGATGCCATTTTTTGTAGAGAAAACCCTTCAATCTCAGCGTCTGGGTAGGTTTTTTTGATCCGCAGTAGCATTGAAAATGCGGTTTGCTCGACTTCATTACCATCATTCAAATTGAGCACGACGCCGCCCACTTCAGATTTAGAAGGGATCGCAGCGCTGATCAACTTCAATGCAACGGGGAACCCTATCTCTTCAGCTTGCTCTTTTGCTTCGCTGGGCGTAAGTGCAACTTCGGTATGAATACAATCTATGCCATAGCAAGAGAGGATCTGGCTAGCCGAGTGGGTGGATAGATATTGATGGTTGGTGCGCAAATAGCCATTAATTTGCTGTTTGGCCTCTTTGCTATTGATGAGTTCATCTTGGATGATAGATTCTGGCGTCTGGGTCAAGTGCTTTTGGTTTCTGCGATACGTAATTAGATGCATAAATGCACTGACAGCGCCTTCAGGGGTGCGATAGGTTGGTATGTTACTCAGCACACAAATATCTCTTGCTGAACGGGCGGCTTCTTCGCCCATAAAATTCGTCATAACAAAGGGCCTTGCCATTTTGGGAATTTTTTCAAGTGTTTGAGCAATGATTTTGGCATAGGCCGAGCTTGGCGCAAGTGCAGACGGTGTATGAATAATCAACAAGTTTTTCACCTCATCAGCCTTTAAAAGTACTTCTAATGCACGTTGATACCGTTTAGGTGACGAGTCGCCAAAAATGTCGACAGGATTATCCGTTTGCGAGGATTGAGGCACGATCTCATTAAGAGCACTGACGGTTTTTTCACTGAGTTTAGTAAGCTTTCCTGAGCGCATTAACAGGGTATCAACGGCCATGATCCCCGGTCCACCGCCATTTGTTAATATAGTCAGTTGTTCCACTTTAAGCAGTTTTGGGTGCAATGCGAGCGTCTGAGTGGCCGCAAATAGCTCTCTTAAATCATTTACTCTTAGCATGCCCGCACGTTGAAACATTGCATCGTACACCGCATCGTCAGAAGTTTTCCCGCCAGTATGGTGGTAGGCGGCGCGTGCGCCGGCGATTGTGCGGCCAGTTTTGATGGCGATGACGGGTTTGTTAAAAGCGGCTGCTCGCGCGGCGGATATAAACCTGCGCACGTCTTTGATATTGTCTATGTACAGTAAGACCGCAGATGTTTTGCTGTCTCTTGCCAAGTAATCGAGCAGCTCATCGAAATCGATATCTAGACAGTCGCCTACAGAAATAAAGTGAGAAAAGCCAATGTGTTTAGTTTGCGCCCAATCTAAAATCGTTGAGCACACAGCAGCTGATTGAGATACAAAAGCGAGCTTTCCAGGTGTGGCGACCGTATGCGAAAAGCTTGCATTGAGTCCGATGTGCGGCAGGATCAACCCTAGGCTGTTACTTCCCAAAAGAGTCACCTCAGATTGCTGTGCAGTACTGTGCAAAGTGTGCTTTTCAGTGTTACTTAAACCGGCAGCAACGATAATAGCATGTTTACAGCCTCTTGAACCAAGCGCTTGAATTAGTTGGCATAAAGTGTTTTTGTTAGTACAAATAATGGCCAAGTCAGGTATGCAAGGGAGGCACTCTATATCCTGATAGGCGAGCACGCCATGTACCGCAGTGTACTTTGGTGTGACTGGCATAATAGGGCCTTTAAAGCCGCCTTGGAGTAGGTTTTTCATTACGACATTACCAGCACGATTGGGGTTGTTGGAAGCACCAATAACAGCCACTGATTTAGGGTTAAAAAACTGGCCTATACGTCTAACACTCATGCGTACTCCTTTGATTTACCAATACCAAATTATGTGCTGGATCATGACTGTAACATGTTTGTATGAGATTTCGAGCAGATAAGTGTTTTACTTTGATCTCAAAAGCGCTTTTGCGAAAAACAAAAGCGCTTTTGAGGGTTAGAGGTGAGTAGCTTGATTAGACTTTAAATCTGGATACATCTTCTTGCATCTTATGTGCGTCATATTCCAGCGCTTCGCAATTTTTACAGTTGTGGCAAGAGTCGACGTAAAGCTGCTCTGCTGACACTGAAATGTTTGCGGCAGCATTTTCAACGCCTTGAACTGTCGCCATTTGCTCTTCAGTCGCACCAGCTATTTGAATGACCATGTCGCGTATTTTATCCATGGCTTGTTTGTTATCGTCCATGCTTTGCTGTGCTTCTGTAATGCCTTCATACATTTGTTCGCTTAGTTCTAAGCTGGTTTGCATGGCTTGCTCAGAGTCATGTACTAGGCTTTGCAGACCATGGATCATACGTTCAATTTCTACTGTTGAATTTTGGGTGCGTTTGGCCAGTGTGCGAACCTCATCAGCGACCACCGCAAACCCACGTCCACTTTCACCGGCGCGGGCTGCTTCAATTGCGGCATTTAATGCCAATAAGTTTGTTTGCTCAGTGATCCCACGAATAACCGATGTGACACTCTCAATCTCGCTGCTCGCTGAAGAAAGTTGATGCATCAGTTTACTGTTTTCATTGATATGTCCGGTTAGCTCAGACATGTTATGGTGGGCTCTGTGCATAATATCTGAGCCTCGGGCCATGTTTTCATCTGCTTCATTGACGTTGTTTTGCACAGCCACACTATTTTCGGCGATAAGTGACACCGCTTGTACCAGTTCACTGACGGCAACTTTAACGGCGTGTGTATTGTTTTTTTGCTCTTCAATAGCTTGTTGGGAGCGTTTTGTCACTTCGACGGATTGGTGTGCACCATGTTCGACGGTCTCACCAGTGTGTTTGATTTCTCTTACTATATCAGCGGTTGTATCTATGAACTGATTGACCGACCCTGCAAACTCCGTTACCTCATCGCGACCAGTCAAATTGATATGATGGGTTAAATCCCCTTCGCCATGACTAATGGTTGCCATATTGGCATTGGCCGCTTTTAATCTTTTGACAATATGCGACCCCTTCCAAAGCAAAAGTCCTGCAATTATTGCTGTGAGTATTCCTGCTAGCATCATGCCTTGGTGTTGCGCAGAAATAAGCTCATTGCTGATCCCCATCTCTATGTCACCAGAGAGTTTATTCATGGTGCCTTCTACCTTGTGAATGCTTGAACGCAACTCACCACGTAAGCCTGAATTGGCATCGAGGCCGCGCTCTACCAGCGCTACAGTCAGCGCTCGCGCAGTATTTTCAAACAGCGTCAGGTCATTTTGCCCAGCGCTAAATTGATCATTAAAGTAAACCTTCATGACTGCTAACTGCTGAGTGACTTCGTTTTTGGTAGACATATTGAGGTTTGTTTGGAAGTCATTTTCAAGTAGCACTAATCGCAATGCTTTACTCATCGCGGTAATATCGCCAATATTGGTCAGGGATTCGTGCAAGGCAACTTCGGCGTGATTAAATTCACCGCGCAGCCCTTGGCTCGGTGAGAGACCTATCTTTTTATCTAGCGCGACTAAGTTTCGTAGGTTTGACTCGTAGCTACTCAGATCTTTTTCAGCCACTACCAAAGCCTGTTGTAAATGACTGGGGAGCTGACGACTCAATATGGTCATGTTGTTGCGCATTAGCTTGATCCGAGCATCAAACTTGTCGACGTACTTTTGCTGTTTTCGAAGTAAAAAATCTTTCTCATGGCGTCTTAGCATCAAAAGGTCGTTGCTGATCTCTTTGCTAGTGGCCAACTTTTGCCCCAAATTGGCGATGTGAGTCGTTTCATACCAAAGCACGCCCACCATACAAAACAGTGCAATCATGACAAGAGAAGAAAGTAAAATGAAAGTGTGACGAATGGTCATAGTCTACTCCTTAGCTTTGATATTCCTATCATCAAAACTTAGAACAGAATTATAAAATTACCAATACGCAGTGAAATTTATTGAAATTATTTGTCCAACCACTTATTCATAGCTGTGTAATAGCTAGTTGTTTTACATTTTTATTACATTAATCCCCAAGTGAAATCCATGTAAATTCATTTTTAGATTTAGCTTGTGGTATATGCTAATCACTTTCGTTATGAGCGCTCGGTAGCACTGTAAATTGCAGGCTTTAGAGTGCTTCCTTGAAGGTGTGTGGTCGGGAGCTAATTTTATTAAATGTCCTTATTGTTCGATTGTTTACACAGTGATGGTGCCTATGGGAATTAAAGGGGGCGAATAGATATTCCACCACCCAACTTCTTTTTCAAAGTAGGCCTTACAATAGCTTCTGGCAATTAAAGCGTTTTTAAATACACTGAACATTTTTCCAATTGAGAGCGATTTTCCCTGTATATTCCGCCAACAGGGGAAGCATTTCATTAGTCAATGTTCAGGCCCATAATTTCTTTTGCAACAGTTTCTAATATCGCCAGCTCTCTATATATCGACTGTCCTTTTTTGTTGCTATTAGCCAGTGTTTCACGATTGTGCGAAATTGCATCTTTAATCGGCAACCAAACTGGTCGCATACCATTTGCTTGCTCGTAGGATTCCATCTGAGGTTCAGTGAAAGAGCCACAAATATCGACGACAAAGCAGTGTGAAATAATATGTACATTGTCGAAATCTGGTTTGTACCAGCTTTGATACTCTTCATATATACCAAATGGTGAAATGTGCGTTATTGACTCTGCACCGGTTTCTTCTAGTAATTCTCGGCTTAATGCGACTTCAATCTCTTCACCCTCATCAACACCACCGCCAGGTAGTGTGTAATCATCATATCGCGCTGTATAAAGAAGTAAAATTTCTTCTCCCCTGGTTACAATTGCGCGCACGGCATGTCTAATAAAGTGGCTGCCAGGCAGGGGCACGATAGGCTTGCTATTGAGTTGTTTCATAAATACGTCGTTATTTGAGAATGCAAATTTGGTGAGTTTACCATATTTGCATTCTAATCTGTGGGTCAGCTTAAAATGGAACTGGGTAAGTTTTTAAAATGGTGTCTATTTCTGCCAACGCTTCAGGAGGAAGCGGTTTGTCAAAAGCACTGATGTTTTCTTTCAGTTGTGCCATTGAGGTAGCCCCGATGATGGTTGAAGTAACGCCATCTACCTGATCACACCAGGCTAAAGCAAGCTGTGCAGTACTGAGGTGGTGTTCATGTGCAACTTCTTGATATGCAGCGGTCGCCTGTTGTGAGTATTGGGTATCTCTAAACAGCCCGTTGCGCTGCATTAAGGTCCAACGACTGCCTTCAGGCCTTGCACCACCTAAGTATTTACCTGATAGCAATCCACCAGCAAGTGGAGACCAAGGCAAATAGGCGATGTCCTCATTGACGCAGTTTTCTAATAAGTAAGGCCAGTCTTTCTCATGAAGTAAATTGAATTCGTTTTGAATGGAAACTGGTCGCTCTATACCGTGCTGCTCACACAAATGTAAGTAAGTATTGATCCCCCATGGCGTTTCGTTAGAAAGCCCCCAATGACGTATCTTTCCTTGATCTTGACAGACTTTTAAGCCTTCGAGGATATTACTCATTTCGTCTAGCTGCTGTGCTTTGCTGACAGCGTGTAGGTCTAACATGCCGTGCCAGTGTTTGCCAAAATGTGGTGATGTGCGATTTGGCCAATGTAATTGGTATACGTCGATGTAATCTGTTTGCAGTCGTTGTAATGATTGTTCAACAGCGTTGATGACTGCGCTTTTATCGATAGGTTTGCCCTCTCTTATCCAACCGAGTCCCGCACCTGCTATTTTTGTCGCCAAAATAACTTCTTGGCGTTTTTCTTCATGGCGTTTAATCCAGTCACCTATGATCAATTCGGTTTTACCATAGGTATCTGGCGAAGGGGGTACTGCGTACATCTCTGCGGTGTCTATAAAGTTGATCCCTTGACTTAGTGCGTAGTTGATTTGCTCATCAGCATCGTGCTGATTGTTTTGCAGCCCCCAAGTCATACTACCTAAACAAACTCGTGAAACCTTTAGTGATGAGTGGCCTAATTGGCTGTACTTCATAGATACTCCTTGCAAAATCGAACAGGTTTAAACAGCTAAGATGTAGTCGTTAGATACATACAAATTCACTAACAGCAGTGTAGAGCATTTCTACTTATTCTGCTGAGGTTTGTTTACACTGAGTTATTAAAATTAGCAACTGTGCCTTTATTGTAAACAAATGATTGGATGTATCTGTTTGATAAATTATTGTACCTAAGTTTTTGGATGTAGACGATTGTTAGGTTTATTGAGAAATGGATCATTACGTTATTTTTGATTTAATTGATAATTTAGGCTTAGTAGTTCTATTTTTTGGATTGCTTATTGGCTGAAAGAGTCCAATTGCTCGGTGGTTTGTTATCAAATAAGTCTATTTTGGAATACGCACTTCTATATCTTTGAAGTCTTTATGTGCCTTGTATTTAGCTACCGATACTTTTGAGGCGTTATATCGCATTTGTTATATATCAAAAAACCAGCAGGGGGCTCTTCTTAACGGTTGCAAAGGGCAGAGGGCTGACTGTATACGCGATGTATGCGTTTGTTATGTACTGCTATGCGTTAACGCTCGAGTCTGGCCTAAAAAGCGATGTTCATAAATCGTAGTCATTGAAGCAATAGACAAATGGCTAGAAAACTGCCACCATACTGTATAAGTAAACAGTGTTTGTAAGGGGCGTATCGGTGAGGAAATTTATCCATATTGATATGGATTGTTTTTATGCTGCGGTAGAAATGCGTGATAACCCCGCACTCGCTAAAGTACCCATGGCAATTGGTGGCAATAGCCATCGCGGGGTATTAAGTACCGCGAATTATATTGCACGTGAATTTGGTGTGCGATCCGCGATGTCTAACTACAAAGCCAAACAACTTTGTCCTCAATTGGTCATTGTTCCGGGGCGCATGCAAGTTTACAAAGAAGTCTCTCAACAAATCCGGCAAATATTTGCGCGCTACACCCATTTGATAGAGCCCTTGTCTTTGGATGAAGCCTACTTAGACGTTACTGAGTGTGAGGTTTGTCAAGGCAGCGCCACCTTGATCGCGCAACAGATCCGCACAGATATTTATAATGAAACAGGGCTGACAGCGTCAGCTGGCGTTGCGCCGATCAAATTTTTAGCCAAAATAGCCAGTGATGAAAATAAACCCAACGGACAGTGTGTGATCACACCTACTCAGGTAGATGACTTTATCGATGAATTACCGCTGAGAAAGATCCCCGGGGTTGGTAAAGTGACACATGAAAAGTTGTTGGCATGTGGACTTGTTACTGGCCGTGATATCAAAGCACTGAGCCAAGATGAAATGGCTCAACGTTTTGGTAAATTTGGCAATGTATTATGGCGGCGCTGCCAAGGTGTTGATGATCGGGGTGTAGAGACTGAGCGAGTGCGCAAGTCGGTAGGGGTTGAAACAACTTTTGAGAAGGACATTAAAGATTTAGCGCAGTTAAAGGCTATTTTATGTGACAAGCTTATCCCTGAACTTACTCGTAGAAGTGCTAGGTATCAAACGGAGCGCGCCTTTACAAAGTTAGGGGTTAAAGTAAAGTTTTACGACTTTTCTCAAACCACCAAGGAATGTCAATGTCATCAAATTGACAAAGATATTTTGTGTACTTTGTTGGAGCAGGCTGTGGCGCGCTATGGCAATAAACCTGTGCGGCTGGTGGGGGTGCAAATTGGTTTAGGTGATGCGCCGAGCAATCAGGTACAAATGGGTCTATTTAGTTGAGATCACAAGACAAACTTTATATGTGTTAGGGGTTGTGCGACTAAAATATAACTGAATTTGCATGTTTCCGTGTTAGAGTAATGTTAATACAAAAATAACACAGAGGACATCTCGTGCAATCGATCATGATAGTGTTGTTCGGTATTTTAGGTATGCTGTTTGGCTGGTTTGTATACTCTAAGTTTATCGCAACCAAAATTTTCAAAATGGACGATAACTTCGTCACACCTGCCCATGAACTCAATGATGGGGTTGATTATGTTCCAACCAATAAAGTGGTGTTGTGGGGTCATCATTTTACTTCAGTGGCTGGTGCTGCGCCCATAGTTGGTCCTGCTATTGCAGTCTATTGGGGATGGGTTCCAGCTGTACTTTGGGTGGTAATTGGTACCATCTTTTTTGCCGGCGTCCATGATATGGGCGCACTTTGGGCTAGTGCTCGCCACAAAGGCAAGTCAATGGGGGCATTATCTGAAACTGTCATTGGCAAGCGCACCCGTTCGTTATTTATGATTGTGGTATTTTTAGTACTCTTAATGGTTAATGCGGTGTTTGGTGTTGTGATCGCGAACTCGTTTGTTGCTAACCCCAATGCTGTTTTCCCTGCTTGGTCGGCCATTGTTGTGGCTTTGATTATTGGCCAGTTGTTAAAACGAAAAGTGCCACTGATCCCGTTGTGCTTAGTAGGTGTAGTGGTGCTGTATGCGACAATTTATGCAGGCAGCGGTATGCCTATTGCGCTTCCCAGTGAGGTATTTGGCTTAACTGATAAAGCCAGTTGGATATTAATCTTATTTGTTTATGCGGCTGTTGCGTCTTTGCTACCTGTTTGGATGCTATTACAACCTCGAGACTTTATTAATGGCATGCAATTGTTGGTTGGGTTGGTACTGCTATATGGTGCAGTTTTTGTTGTGATGCCAGACATAACGGCACCTGCATTTAATACGCAAACGGCTATCGACACGCCAAGCATTATTCCTTTGCTCTTTGTCACCATTGCCTGTGGTGCTGTCTCTGGTTTCCATGGCATCGTATCGTCAGGCACCAGCTCAAAGCAGTTAAATAAAGAAACTGATGGTCGTTTTGTCGGGTATTTAGGAGCAGTTGGTGAAGGTTCGTTGGCGCTCATTACTTTAGTGGCTGTGAGCGGGGTTATGTTGGCGGTATCGCCTGAAGAATGGCACGAAATATATAGTCATCTTGGTGCAGGATCTGTTGGCGCATTTATTCAAGGCGGATCTAATTTAATCAGCACAGGGTGGGGGCTATCCGCTGAAATCGCATCTACTTTATTAGCTGTTATGGTCGTTTTGTTTGCGGGCACGACTATGGACTCAGGTGTGCGTTTACAGCGTTATATCATCCAAGAGTGGGGTGATATCTATAAGTTACCAGTACTAAAAAATGGCATTGTCGCCACCTTAGTTGCTGTGGGATGTTGCTTATTACTTGCATTTGGTGCAGGCGGGGCTTCGGGCAGTGGTGGCATGATAATTTGGCCGTTGTTTGGCTCGACGAACCAAATTTTGGCAAGCCTAACCTTGTTGGTGATCTCTGTTTACCTTATCAAGTTGGGCCGACCAGCCAAATTTACGCTTATTCCCATGATATTTGTGATCTTAATGGCATTTTTCGCGGGCTTGATTAAATTGGGAGAGTACTACGAAAAAGGTAATTGGCTACTAGTTGGATTAGATATCGTCGTATTGGTCGTGAGTGTTTTAGTGATGTTAGAAGCTTGGAGTGTGGTCAGTAAACTCAAAAGTACACCGGAAGCGGCTACGGACAGTGAAGAATCGACAAGCTAACTTGGCTCTTGCAAATAAATAACCGATAATTGGCCCTTAAATTACAAGAACAAGGGCCTTTTTATGTCTTTTCCTCTCTCATTGCCAGCATCAAATTGGCAGCAAAGTGACGCTGATGCCTTAATCGTCATTACTTCAGATGTAAGTGATTTAGGCGATAAACAGCTCAATGAGGCAGCTGCGCCTTATTTGGCCGTAGATGCACGTTTGGCAACACAGGCAAATGTCTTGTTGGCGCCTCAAGTTCCGGGCCAACGTTTAATTTTAGCGCCGACCGGACCTCTAAATCGTGATTACGATGATGTGCGTCGTTTCTTCGCTGCTGGTCAAGCGGCCATTGCACAAGCCAAAGCGGCTGGTGCTGTAAAGCCTGTTGTGGTGTTGGCGGGTGTACCGAATGACGAACGTTATCAAAACGCCTTACAGGTTGCATTTTTGGGAATGTGCCAAGCACTTTGGCAGCCTTTGGAAGCACGAGAGTATCGCGGTACGCAAATTGAGCCAGTAGAAAGCATTTATCTTGTTGGTGCTGACGAAGCTCTGTGTTCACAGCTAAATGCGATTGCTGCGGGTCAATATGCTGCGCGTGATTTATGTGGCACTGAACCTGAGCGTATGGCCCCCCCTCGTTTTGCCGACTACTGTGTGTCTTTATTTGAGAATACCTCAGTTAAGGTAGAAGTTATTTCCGACATCACGGCCATCGATAAAGAATACCCAATGTTGAGCACGGTTGCGCGTGCGTCGTATGCTGTGGAACGTCATCACCCGCGTGTTGTAAAAATGGAATATGTACCTGAAGGCGATATTGAGCGCACTTTAATGTTTGTAGGTAAGGGCCTTGTTTACGATACTGGTGGAGCAGACTTAAAAGTTGGCGGTTTTATGGCTGGTATGAGTCGTGACAAAGGTGGTGCTGCATCTGTGGCTGGGTTTATGAAGTCAGTGGCCGAATATCAACCAAAAGGTGTGAAGGTGATTGCTTATCTAGCGGTCGTTAGAAACTCTATTGGCTCTGATTGCTTTGTTCCGGATGAAATTATCGAAACCCGTGAAGGTGTGCGTGTACGTATCGGTAACACCGATGCTGAAGGGCGTTTAGCAATGGGTGATTTACTCAGTGAAATGAAAGATTTGGCTAAATCTGAGGTAAACCCTGAACTATTCACCGTTGCTACACTTACCGGCCATGCAGCAAGAGCGATGGGCCCATATAGTGCACTTGTTGAAAATGGTCCAGCACGTGCAAACTCAGTATCGCGTCTGATCGCTGATCAAGGAGATATCTGGGCAGATTGTGCGGAAGTATCTCGCAGCCGCAGAGAAGATTATGACTTCGTACAGCCGCGCACTTTGGCTGATGATGTGCTGTCTAGTAACAATGCACCTTCAGCGGTAACAGCGCGTGGCCACCAGTTCCCAATGGCATTTTTGGCCATTGTAGGTGGTTTGGACAAACATGGCTGCGATTCTGAGCTACCTTTACCATATGTACACATGGACATTGCAGGTAGTGGAGTGGAAAACGGCGATTGGCAACATGGTAAGCCAACAGCCGCGACGGTAAGCAGCTTATTCGCTCGCTATTGTCTATAAGAGCGAGTGATCTTATGACAACGTCATGATCACTGAATATAAAGCAGGTACTGAGTATCTGCTTTTTTTATCGGAGTAGAGTACATGGCATTTGAACTTGCCCCTGAATTACATAGAGATTGTATAGAGCTAGCGTCTTGGCCGCTGTGCAAAGTGCTATTGATGAATGATAGTCAATACCCTTGGTTTATCCTTGTGCCTCAAGTTGAGGGAGCACGTGAAATCATTGACTTGACCGAAGCGCAGCAGACCCAATTTTGGCAGGAGTCAAAGCAACTAAGTGAGCTTTTAATGACGGTTTTCACGCCAGATAAACTCAATGTTGCTGCATTGGGCAATATGGTACCGCAACTACATGTGCATCATATTGCGCGTTATACACATGACGCCGCTTGGCCTAAGCCTGTTTGGGGTGTGCACACTGCTCAACCATACAGTGAGAGTCAATTATTAGCATTAAAAAAGGCGCTGTCACTTTAGCGCCTTTTGAATATTTAAAGCCCCAAGACAGACTTGCCTTGTTTGAAGGTGACGTCGACGGGGATATTTGCATTGGCCAACTTATTTAAGTCTGCTTGCAACTCTGTTTTTATATCTCCGTGAGTTGCAATTAGTTGGTCAACCTTTTGGTAATCACCATCACCTTGTAGGGTGAGGATCAAATTAGATAGCTTTTCCATTGCAGCACCCATTTTATCCATATCAACCTGATACAAGCCTTGGGCATTTTTAGAAAAGGCGCCTTCTTGTTTGAAGAAGTTGAAGCGGATCATGTTAGCTTTACCATGGGCGCTAGAAGCGCCGAAGCGGACCGAACGGAAGATGCCAGCCATAAAGGTAACATAATAGTCTTCCAAGGTACCTTCCGTTATCTCGCCTTTTTTCAGTAGCTGTTCCACCATGTAAAGCCCTAGGATATCGGCCTTACCTTCTTCTATGGCGCTGGCATGTTCTTGTAGCGACTGACGTACAGTCCCTTTACCTGTGAGGGTATTCTTGATCCCCAAACCGTGTGCAACTTCATGGAACATCGTATTGGCAAAGAATGCGTTAAACGTAATGTGTTTGCGTTGTTCTGGCACTATCAACTCATCCGCAATGGGTACGAGAATTTTATCAAACTTAGCGCGCATTGCATTTTTTAATTGCAGTCGGCGAGTGCCTTTTTCTAACTGAACTTGTTCGTCGTTTGGCAAGTTGATAGCAATGGTTTTACTGCCAGCATTGGAGTGTCCTGCGTAGTACACTACGTCATAAGCGTTTAGATCTGCATCTGAGCCAGGGACTTCTTGCTTATATTTTTGCGCAACGGGCAAACCTGTTTGTAACTCAGGTAAAAATGCAGCAAATTTTGCGAGGCGTTCGCTCCATGCTAAGTCTTTAACTAATACGTATGACTCAAATGCGCTTCGGTAGCCAAAAAGTTGATCTTCATATGTTTCGATAGGCCCAATAACCACGTCGATAGGGTTATTTTTCATATCCATCCAAGCAAAATCCGAAGGCTGATAACTGTTGTTTAACAACGCATCTGCACGCAGGTTTAAGTAATTTGAAAACTGCTTGTCTACGGCAAGGGCGCTAGCTTCTCTTAAAAGTTTAGCTGCGGCTTCAAGTTCAGACCTAAATTCAGTGGCATATGGCACTGAATATAAGTTACCTTGCTGGTCTCTTTTAACCATGGAATAAAGACCCTGCTTGTCTTTGAAATCAGCTTGGTTTAGTTCTTCTTTAGAGATGTCACTTGGATAAAATTCTGCCCCAGGTGCTTTTTGATCAAAGCGAGTTAGGAAAATTTTGTCGCCATCTAAGCGGTCCCAAGGGCCATAGTTAATATCGGCAAAACGGCGTACCTGTTGGTCGTCGATGCGCGCAAGGAAGGTCTCTTTATCTTGTCCAAAAGCTTGTTTCCAGAACAGATCATCCATAATTTTTGACGCATCTATAAGAAGTGCAATCATTTTTTTCTGGTTGTCATTAAGATGACTCAGGTCACTGGTTAAAGTGACCTCTGTATAAATATTGAGGCGATTTTTATCAATATTTTGCAATGAATATGTCACAGTGTCTTGCGCAGCGGCTGTATTCGATTTGGGTGTGTCTGCTTGTTGCTGTGAGCATGCGCTTACTAGCAAACCGGAAGCGATTAAAATCGCACTAGAGAGTTTAGAAAGTTTCATCATTTATCCCAGGATTTTAGTTATTATGATTGTGTCGCATCTATGATGCGGAAAAAATAGCAATTGAGCAAACGGTAAAAACAAAGTATTTTTTATTGTCACCATGCTCAGAATAATTTTTATACTTTTCTTAACTTTATCGAGAAGTTAGACAATACTTAAAGCAGTAAAAATTATAAGGCCATCGTTAAGTGGCGAATTTAAAGGACTTGACCATATGTCTACAGAAAACGCATTACTTACCATTCTTGTCGATAAAATCAATAATGACACACTCGTTTTACCTACCTTACCTGAAATAGCTGTTCGAGTTCGTCAAGCTGCCGACGACCCCGAAGTCAACCTACTACAAATGGCAGACGTGATATCTCATGATCCTGCACTGGCTGCTCGTATGATAAAAGTAGCAAATAGTGGTTTTATGGGACGTTCTATTAAAGTAAATACCTTGAACCAAGCGGTAACTCGTATTGGACTTCGGCAAATAAAAAATATTGCTACGGCCATGGCCATGGAACAACTGTTCGTTTCTAACAACAAGTTGATAAAAACATACATGGATAAAGCGTGGCAAAAAACTTTGAAAGTGGCTTGCCAAGCGATTTCGACAATGGAGTTTTACTTGCGCTTGAACAAACACACATCGCTGAACAAAGACACAATTACTCTTGCCTCGCTAGTATTTAATATTGGTGTGCTACCTATTTTAACAGAAGCAGAGAAACACCCGGAAGTATTCGCAAATCCAAGCTTTCTAGCACACGCTATTCAAAAATTAGCAGGCCGCATAGGCGGTGCGATTATGCGTGAGTGGGGATTTACTGACGATTTTGTTGAAGTTGCAGAAAGTTGGGCTAATCCAAACTATAAACCTGAGCATGTTTGTTATGTTGATTTCATCCGTGCTGGTGCTATTGTTGAGGGGATTTTACAAGTATCAGACAAAGCCGCTGCTTTGGGTGTATATGAAGAAAAAGGCGTACTTCGCTCTATTGATATGTTCACAGATGATGCATATTTAGACTTGCTAACGGATGTGAAATCGATGTTTGCTTAACTTTGTATTTAGACAATAAAAAAGGGCCTAAAGGCCCTTTTTTATTAAAGGTCGTCTTTATCACCCAGTTCTTTTGTGAGGTCTTCAAGTAATTCTTTAACTTCCTCTGAGACAAGAATAAAGTCTGCATCTAGCTTAATTGCTAAATCTTCTTTTGGAATATCAGCGTTTTGCTCTTTTAGCGCATCATTGTAGCTAACACGCTTGATTGATCCGTCGTTCTGCAATAAAAATTGTACACGCTCTTTCCAATCTAGCGCCAGTTTAGTGACGCGTTTGCCATTTTCTAGATGAAGCTTAATTTCGTCACTGGCTAAGTCATGTTGCTTTAATTTAACTTGAGCACCTTCGTCGGCAGCATCTTGTAGCTCTGCATCGTTGCCAATAGCAAAGCCCTCAGGAGCTTCAAACTTTGTGAGCCAATCAGTTAAGAATACATCGAGGTCGTAATTAGCAAATGCTGGCACAATGGGAAGTGTGCCCAGAGATTTACGCAATAAAGCCATCATTTCTTCAGCTTTATTAAAGCTGGCACTATTGACGATAACCCAGCCACTTTCTTGATCAATAAAGGCAAACTGCAAGCTCGATTTTTTGAATGCTTGAGGTAGCAGAGTTGCTAGGATATTTTCTTTAAGCTCATCTTTTTCTTTTTTCTTTACTGGGCGGTTTTCTTCACGCTCTATCTGCTCGATTTTTTCAGCGACCATGTCATTGATCACCGCAGCTGGCAGTACTTTTTCCTCGCGTTTGGCACATAACAAAATGCTATTTTGCGAGAAGTGAGACAGAGTCTGGCCGTGTTTCCCTAATGCGTTTACCCAACCAAAGGTGCTCATATCTTGGCTGCCGCAAGCGCGGAATATATCTTGCTCAAGTGCTTTTTCAAAGTCTTCTTGCGTGTACGAAACATCTTGTTTAAAACGGTAACAGATCAGGTTGCTGAACCACATATATTCAAATATCCAAGTGAAAAATCGAACTGCATCATAGCAAATCAAAGGTGTTTCGGGCAAAGCCAATATTGTGGCTTTTGTTATTAAATTTCACGGGCTGAAAAGGCGTGAATAAAAGATCAATTCACGCCGTGGCGTTAGGGTTAACTAAACATTGCTTGTTGTGCTTTCATTTCTTTAGGGAAACGAATGTGGTAGGTGAGTCCTTGGCCCTCTTCCGAGCTAACTTCAATATCGCCATTCAGTGTTTGTTTCACCAAGTTGAAAGTAATATGTGTACCAAGGCCGCTTCCACCTTGATCTCGTTTAGTAGTGAAGAAGGGGTCAAATAGCTTCTCCAATTGTGCTGGTGAAACGCCTTTACCATTATCTTTATAAACGATTTTGACATCTTCATTGTCATCAGTAATTTGGATGTCTATGGTGCCCTTATTCACCCCCTCAAAGCCATGGATAAGAGAGTTCATGATAAGGTTAGTGAAAATTTGGCTAATGGCTCCCGCAGGCAAATTAAGTGTGAGATCAGCAGGACAGTCAATGTTGACTTCATGAGCTGTTTTTTTCAATTTTGGGTGTAAAGAGCGAAGAACTTCGCCTAGATACTGTTGGAAGTTTATGGTTCTAACCGCTTCACTGGCCTGATCAACGGCAATTTGTTTGAAGCTGGCAACCAACTCAGAGGCCCGGGCGAGATTGTTGGTTAGAAGGCTGGCGCTTTGTTTTGCCTCGTGCATAAACTCTTCTAAGGCCTTTGGAGATAAGGTTTTTTCTTTATATGCGGCTTCTAATTGATCGAGGCGTTCTTGTAAAAAGGAGGTCGCAGTGACGCCAATACCTACTGGTGTATTGATATCATGGGTGATACCAGCTACGAGGCCACCCAGCGCAGCCATTTTTTCTGAGCCGACCAAACGTTCCTGTGCCATATTCAGCTCTTCGACATATTTTTCTAATTCGTTTTGTTTTGTCAGCAGTTCTTCTTCTGTTTGGCGCCGCAAATCTATCTCTTCTGTGAGTGTCAGCTTTTGTTTTTCTAGTTCATATTTTTGCTGTTGTAAGTCCATCATTGCCTGACTAAGGTTTGACGTTTTCCTAGCAACTTCTTGCTCCAGCTGAATATTGTGCTGATCTAATTTTTCATTACTAATAATGAGCTCTTTTTGTGTCTGATCGAGTTGTTTTCGATATTCTGCAACTTTGTCGATCAGCTTATTAAAGGCTTCTTCCATAACCTTGAGCTCATTTCGCTCTGTGGTATCAATATCTATTTTATGTCCATCAACATTGTCGACTTCAAAGTCTTCTATCTGTTCTGTGAGGTCCGTCAGTGGCTCTGTAAGGAGTTTTCTAAAGGCCAATAAAAATAGGATAATTAAGAAAGTCGTTTTGACCATGGCATTCCCTATCAGAAAATAGATAGAGATCATAATTCGGCTGAAAACAACTTCGCGACTAGAAAATAAGGTTACGTCACCGACTTGTGTGGCCCTTCCTGAAAACTCAAAAATGAGTGGGAATGTGTATCCGAACAATCCGGAGGGCGTGTCTTCAATTAAAGCTTCCTCTTGAACAAGCTGCTGACTATATAATTCGTGAATATTGAGAGAACGCCCGAGTTGCGAGATGATTTCACCGCTATCATCTCTCACAATTATCCCCTCGATCATTGGTATCGCCAATAACCCTTCGGCAGTTGTGACAGTTTGTTTGGTGTTTAACTCCCAGATAGCGCGTGTCAGGCTGCGACTAAATGTTTTTTGCAGCATGGTCAGTTCGTTACGGATGTAGTCTTTAGTGTTGACATATTCGGCGACAACTTGTCCACAAGTTACGACAAACGTTAGCAGAAAGTAAACTGACAGAACGTTTGTAAGTAGTTTTTTCGACAGACTTTTCTGTAGCATGGAGTGTTCTTCGCTCCTGACGACCATGTTATAGCACGCGTGTTAAAATTAAAGTTAGCCAATAAATGGCTAAAAATAAATGTTTATCTTGCTATCTTTACAACATATAAGCGTATATAAAAAACTTACTGGATGTTGATTATTGTGTTATAAGATTAGAACAACAATAACGTTTATTTGTTACTAGAACAATAAAGATTTACCTTCTTATGAGCTATTCCGTGTTAGTGTGTGACGATTCGACCGTTGCACGTAAGCAAGTTGTGCGCTGCCTGAACACGCACTTAGATGTTGAGGTTTGTCAGGCTAAAAACGGCCAAGAAGCCGTCGAAATATTGCAAAATTCGCAAATTGACTTGCTTTGCCTTGACCTTACCATGCCGATATTGGATGGAGTGGGTGTGCTTGAGGCGATTAAGACGCTTAAAATTGAAACCTATGTGGTTGTGATCTCGGCAGACATTCAGGACCAAATGAAAACAAGAGTGGCACAATTGGGTGCTTTAAAATTCCTTGAAAAGCCGGTCAAAGCAGAACAACTGATCTCTTTACTCAGCGAATATGGTATTCGTTAGATAAGTATTTCACTTTCCAGTACGTACCTTGAACTTTTTGCATATTTAATTTCTATTTATCGACTTGACAGATTGACTAAAGATCGGGCAGTCTAGGTCCTGTAAATATTTTTTAAGTAAAAATTAAACTTAGGTTGACGTAAAAACCATGAACCCAATTACATGTAACGTGACAATTATTATTACGACCACCATCCATACTGGATAGTGGCATAGGTCCGTGCATATTTAAAAAAGGCCTGTGCTCACCAAGAGCACAGGCCTTTTTCGTTTCTGGAATGAGGAAAATTGAAAAATGCGAGTTTTAAAGTTTGGAGGCTCTTCACTGGCAGATATAGCATGCTTACGTCGCGTGCAGTCTCTGATCCTGAATTATGGCGGTGAAAAAGCGGTTGTGGTGCTCTCAGCTCCTGGTGGCATGACTGATAGTTTGGTCGAATTGGTTCAAATAGCCGCGCGCGGCGACGATTATGCTGCGCCGTGGGATGCACTAGAGTCGCGCTGTGAGGCCCTTAAACATGACGTTGAGTCTCAATATGGAGAGATCTTAGAGTGGCCTGAATTGGACGTACTCAAGCAACAATTGCAGGGTGTCCAATTGCTCAAGCAGTGTCCTGCATCGGTCAATGCTTTTGCAATTAGCTTTGGAGAACGAGTAAGTGTTTCTCTTATGGTGACAATGTTAAAAGCGCATGGTGCGCGTGCGTTGGATGCGACAAGTTGTATCAAGACTCAAGCTCAGTACTTAGATGCAGAGGTTGACTTGGACAGAACCCGTGAAGCCGTTAATCAGCAAGTGGCTTCTAGAGACTCAGGTATATATATCATGGCTGGGTTTACTGGCAGCAATGCGGCAGGCGAACTGACAACACTAGGGCGCAATGGGTCTGATTATTCCGCAGCTGTAATGGCCGCAAGTCTCAATGCCGATATTTGCCAAATATGGACAGATGTTGATGGAGTATACAGTGCGGATCCTAGGTTAATTAAAAAGGCGACTAAAGTTGACCGCTTGTCATATAAAGAAGCCATGGAGCTTGCCTATTTTGGGGCAAAAGTTTTGCACCCTAAAACAATCTTGCCATGTGCTAAAGCCAATGTGCCATGCGAGATAAAAAATACTCATGATCCGGATGTGCCCGGCTCTTTAATCTCGTCTGACGGTACAGGTGACGCGCCTGTGAAAGCACTATCCAGTTTAGATAATCTCGCCATGCTGACTGTGTCTGGACCGGGAATGAAAGGCAAAGTGGGTATGGCTGCAAGGGTGTTTGGTGCACTGGCTAATGACAATGTATCTATTGTTCTGATCACGCAGTCGTCATGTGAGTTTAGCATTAGTTTTTGTGTGTATGAACAGGACTTAGCATTGGCACTCAATGCGTTAGAGACAGCATTTACATTGGAGACGCAAGCAGGACTTATAGAGCCTGTTGAGGTACGTAGAAAGCTCGCCATCGTAACCTTGGTCGGTGACAATATGAAGTCACATAAAGGTCTTGCTGCTAAATTTTTTGCCTCTTTGGCACAAGCTCAAGTAAACGTGGTTGCAATTGCACAAGACTCCACAGAGAGTGCCATCTCAGCAGTTGTTTCAGGAGAGTTATGTAAAGATGCAATGAAAGTTTGCCATGAAAACTTCTTTACTCATGTTCCTTCTATAGACCTCTTTTTATTGGGCTGTGGCTTAGTCGGTAAAGAGTTAATCAAACAACTGGAAAAGCAACAAGGCTGGCTGGCTAAACGCAATATCAAATTAAACCTATATGGTGTGTCGAATTCGAAACAGTGCTTTTTAAGTAAAGAAGGTGTGGATTTCGAACAGTGGCCAAGTCAACTGAAGCAAAGTGAAGCAGGGTTTGACCTGAATACACTAGAGCAATTTGTCAAAGTGAATCATTTGATTAATCCAGTCATTGTTGATTGTAGTTCTTCCGAGCAACTTGCAGATCAGTACGCAAACTTTTTAAATGCAGGGTTCCATGTGGTAGCCGCCAACAAAAAAGCTAACACTGGAGATATGGCGTATTACCATCAGCTAAAAAATGCAGCGCAACGTTCAGGAAGGAAGTTCCTTTATGAAACGAACGTTGGAGCCGGTTTGCCGGTTTTAGACAATTTACAATTGTTGTTTGGTGCAGGTGATGAATTATTGTCTTTCAACGGTATTTTATCTGGTTCGTTGTCATACATGTTCGGTGCGATTGAAGATGGTCTCAGTCTGTCAGAAGCAACAGCGAAAGCGAAACAAAACGGTTTCACTGAGCCAGATCCGAGGGATGACCTATCGGGTACCGATGTGGCAAGAAAGCTATTGATCATTGCTCGCGAGGCTGGATTAGATTTGGAGTTGAATGATATTCAAGTTGAGCCTGTGGTTTCAGAGGAGTTTGCTCAGGGCAGTTCAGTTGATGAATTTATGGCTCGTCTGCCAGAATTGGATGGGGCATTTTCCGATCGGGTACAAAGTGCGGCCAGTGAAGGTAAAAAGCTGCGCTATGTTGGCAGCATTCAAGACGGTAAGTGTAAAGTGGGTATAGAAGCAGTGGACGCTAGCCATGCGTTGTTTGATATCCGCGATGGAGAAAATGCGCTAGCAATTTTGAGTCAGTATTATCAGCCTAAGCCATTTGTGATCAGAGGTTATGGGGCGGGCGCAGAAGTAACGGCCGCAGGCGTATTTGCTGATATCTTAAAAACACTTTCTCGTTAGGAGCGCAACATGAGAAAATTTTATGCGCCAGCTTCCATTGGGAATTTTTGCGTTGGATTTGATTCGCTGGGTGCTGCGATTGCGCCAATTGATGGCCAGTTACTTGGCGATGTGGTTAGTATCGAAGAAGCTCCACGAGATCAGTTCAGCTGCGTTGGCAAATATGCCCATAAATTGCCTCAAGAGGCACAAGATAATCTCGCTTTTCAGTGTTTAACGCATTTCAGGTCCCATGTGAAAGCTGATATGCCTAGCTTGTCGCTGACTCTTGAGAAAAGGCTGCCGGTTGGCTCTGGGC
The DNA here is from genome assembly GCF_018100925.1 of Pseudoalteromonas luteoviolacea. Taxonomy (GTDB): domain Bacteria; phylum Pseudomonadota; class Gammaproteobacteria; order Enterobacterales; family Alteromonadaceae; genus Pseudoalteromonas; species Pseudoalteromonas obscura. Next base: position 43,355 of record NZ_JAGJEH010000010.1, read on the forward strand.
TAGGATCTAGTGCTTGTTCCGTAGTTGCAACATTTGCAGCGTTAAATGCTTTTGCAGGCACTCAACTGTCCCAGATTCAAATGATTGAGTTGATGGCTGATTTTGAAGCTAAGGTGAGTGGTGCTCGTCACTACGATAATATCACACCATGTTATTTGGGGGGGCTCCAGTTGACAGCTGAGTTGGTGCCAGACCGAGCATTGGCACTGCCAGTAGACCCTAATTGGTACATTGTGGTGGCCTATCCTGGTTTTGCTTTAAATACAGCAAAGGCAAGAGCGGTTTTAGCACCTGAATTGAAACTTGGAGACAGTGTTGCATTCGCTCAGCGATTGTCAGCATTTTGTGCGCTGCTGCAACTACATAGATTTAGTGAGGCGGTGTCGCTTATGCAAGACTCGGTGGCAGAGCCCAGCAGAGCGCAATTAATCGATGGATACTCAGATGCGAAGTTGAGCCTGCCAGAGCTAGGTGCGAGCGTCGTGAGTATATCTGGCGCAGGTCCGACATTATTTGCTCTGTGTCCAACATTAAATGCGGCTCAACAATGCCAATCTTGGCTTGAGTCTAATTATTTAAATGAGCACGGTTTTAGCCATATCTGCCAGCTGGACAGTGCAGGTACCAGAGAATTGGTTTAAGGAATTGATATGAATTTAGTAAATCTTATGGATCCTCAGCAGCAGGTTTCATTTACAGAAGCGGTTAAAATTGGCTTAGGCCGTAACCAAGGTGTCTTTTTTCCACAAAACTTAGCGCTAATCGAGGATGTCAACGCACTATTGGCGATGCCATTTCAAGCGCGTAGCAGTCGGATACTACAGCATTTGATTGGTGATGAGTTACCGAGCGATACGCTGGATGCCATGGTTAAAAGTGCTTTTAACTTTCCAGCGCCGTTGGTGGAAGTGGAAAGCGGTACTTATTGTTTAGAACTGTTTCACGGTCCAACATTGGCGTTTAAAGATTTTGGTGGACGCTTTATGTCAGAGTGCATTAGCTTATTCAATCAAGGTGAGCGCGTCACGATTTTAACAGCCACCAGCGGGGATACAGGGGCTGCTGTTGCCCATGCATTTTATGGCAAAGAAAATGTTGATGTAGTGATTTTATATCCTAAAGGCAAGATATCACTCGCACAACAAAAGCTGTTTACTACACTTGGCGAGAATATTCATTGTTTCGCTGTAGATGGCAGCTTCGATGATTGTCAGGCGCTGGTAAAACAGGCGTTTTTGGATGATGAAGTTAAGTCTCAGTTAGGGTTAAATTCAGCTAATTCAATTAATATCAGCAGGCTACTTGCTCAAGTGTGTTATTACTTTGAAGCATTTGCACAATTAACGGACTCTCAACGTAAACAGGTTCATGTTTCAGTACCGAGTGGTAACTTTGGCAATGTTTGTGCTGCCATGATCGCTGCGGCGATAGGGCTGCCTATTAAAAAGCTCAGTGCAACAACGAATCAGAATGATACCGTACCGCGTTATATCGAGACGGGAAATTGGTCTCCAAATGCCACGCTAGAATCATTATCCAATGCTATGGATGTGAGTAAACCTAATAACTGGCCACGAGTTGAAAGCATGCTTAATGGTAGATCTTTTTCTAAAGATGATTTTTATTCATGTTCAGTGTCGGAATCTCGCACCCAAGAAGTGATGAAGAAAATCAACCAGCTTGGTTATATTGCAGAGCCGCATACAGCAATTGCCTATGAAGGTTTACGCTTAAATCAAGCTGAAAATGAAACTGGCATCTTTTTGGCAACAGCGCATCCTGCTAAATTTAAAGAGTCTGTTGAAGGTGTGTTAGAACAACAACTTGAAATGCCTGAAGTCCTTGCTACTGCACTGGCAAAGCCATGTTTAGCAGAATCAATGAGTGCTGACTACGAGGGTTTAAAAAAGCGTCTTTTTGAAAAGTTAGTGTCATAAGCATGGCTGTTTAAACTATTTGTGCATACAGAAAGTCGCAATGGGTGAATGTATGCACATTTTAATTCTTAATGAAATAATCAATTTACATAATATTTTTTTATATTTAAATAAAAAAATATCATCCCTTAAACACTGTGAAATAAATTCAATCCTTGCTTAAATATGCTCACGCAGATTTCGTAGGCAATTGGATGTAAATTGCGTACAATTGCATTCGGTAAATTTAATCATACGTGCACCTAGGAGAAACCATGTTAGAACGTAACATGAATATTGCAGATTTTGACCCTGAACTATTTAACGCGATCCAATCAGAGACGACTCGTCAAGAAGAGCACATTGAACTAATCGCATCTGAAAACTACTGTAGCCCGCGTGTTTTAGAGGCTCAAGGGTCACAGCTTACAAACAAGTACGCAGAAGGTTACCCTGGCAAGCGTTACTATGGTGGTTGTGAACACGTTGATGTTGTAGAGCAGCTTGCAATTGACCGTGCATGTGAACTATTCGGCGCTGATTACGCAAACGTTCAGCCACATGCTGGTTCACAAGCAAACGCAGCGGTATTCCAAGCATTACTTCAGCCACATGACACAGTGTTAGGTATGAGCCTTGCGCACGGTGGTCACTTGACTCATGGCTCTCATGTGAACTTTTCAGGTAAGACTTATAATGCAATCCAATACGGTCTAAATGAAGAAACCGGTGAAATCGATTACGCTCAAGTAGAAGCACTAGCACTTGAACACAAGCCAAAGATGATTATTGGTGGTTTCTCTGCATACTCAGGCATCGTTGACTGGGCTAAGTTCCGCGAAATCGCTGACAAAGTGGGCGCATATTTACTTGTAGACATGGCGCACGTTGCAGGCCTTGTAGCGGCTGGTGTATACCCTAACCCTGTACCTCATGCGCACGTTGTGACAACAACAACTCACAAAACGCTTGCTGGTCCTCGTGGTGGTTTGATTGTATCAGCTTGTGGCGATGAAGACGTTTACAAAAAGCTAAACAGCGCAGTATTCCCTGGTGGTCAAGGTGGTCCTTTATGTCATGTTATCGCGGCAAAAGCAGTGGCATTTAAAGAAGCATTAGAGCCTGAGTTCAAGACTTACCAAACTCAAGTTGTTAAAAATGCACAAGCTATGGTTGCAGTGCTTCAAGAGCGTGGCTACAAAGTTGTTTCTGGTAAAACAGACAACCACCTGTTCCTACTTGACCTAATTGATAAAGATATCACAGGTAAAGACGCAGATGCAGCGCTTGGCCGTGCAAACATCACAGTTAATAAGAACTCTGTACCTAATGACCCACGCTCTCCATTTGTAACATCAGGTCTACGTATTGGTTCTCCTGCGATTACTCGCCGTGGCTTTAAAGAAGCAGAAGCGGGTGAGCTAGCAGGTTGGATCTGTGACGTACTTGACAACATCAATGATGAGTCAGTGCAAGCAGAAGTGAAAGAAAAGGTAAAAGCTATCTGTGCTAAATTGCCTGTTTACGCATAATTACACTCACAATTTGCGTTATTTTTGATATTATAAAGGCCGCATTTATGCGGCCTTTTTATTTTCTGTCATCCAGCGTAATTGAACACGCTTAGTTGCCATCGAGTGGCATTGATGATTTTCAAACACGCCGCATTAATAGACTACCTAACAGTGAGAATATATGCATTGTCCTTTTTGTACGGCAAAAGATACCAAAGTAATTGATTCGCGATTGGTGGCATCAGGCCATCAAGTGCGTCGCCGTCGCGAGTGTATAGTTTGTCATGAGCGTTTTACGACCTTTGAAGGCGCTGAATTATTGATGCCAAGAGTGATTAAACAAGATGGCACCCGAGAGCCATTCAATGAAGATAAGCTGCTCAATGGGCTGCATCGTGCTCTAGAAAAGCGCCCAGTTAGTACTGAACAAATAGAAGAAGTGGTACATCAAATCAAATCCCAGATCCGAGCAACGGGAGAGCGTGAAGTAAATAGCAAAATGATTGGTGAATACATTATGGAAGCACTTAAAAAGCTGGATAAAGTCGCTTATGTGCGTTTTGCTTCTGTATACCGCAGTTTTGAAGATATAAAAGAATTTGGTGAAGAAATTGCGAGGTTGGGTGATTAATGGCGTTTTCGCAGGCTGATCATGATTATATGGCAATGGCCATCGAACTTGCAAAGCAAGGACAGTATACGACGACGCCTAATCCGAACGTCGGCTGCGTCATTGTAAAAAATGATCAAGTGATAGGGCAGGGTTTTCACATACAAGCAGGTGGCCCCCACGCTGAGGTACATGCATTACGTCAGGCTGCTGGAAATACCCAAGGAGCCACAGCATATGTAACGTTAGAGCCGTGCAGTCACTATGGTCGCACTCCTCCATGTGCAAAAGGGCTGATAGATGCAGGCGTAAAAAAAGTAGTTTGCGCTATGGTGGATCCCAATCCACAAGTTGCAGGCAATGGTTTGAAAATGTTGGAAGAAGCTGGGATCGAAACAGCATTTGGTTTACTTGAGCACGAAGCGCGAGCGCTGAATAAAGGGTTTCTAAGAAGAATGGAAACCGGCAAGCCATTTGTTACCGCAAAGCTGGCCGCAAGCTTAGATGGAAAAACAGCGCTGCAAAATGGCCAAAGCAAATGGATAACGGGCCCACAGGCGAGGCGGGATGTACAAAAATATCGCGCACAAAGCTGTGCCATATTATCTGGTGCTGATACGGTGTTAGTGGACGACGCCACACTTAATGTGCGTGCAGGTGAATTTGACGACTTTGATAAAGTTTCTCAGTTAACTGAGTTGCGTCAACCAATTCGCGTGGTTATTGACACGCAAAATCGTTTACATCCAGATCTCAACTTGTTTAGCTGTGCATCAAAAATCATTATTTTTCGCTCCAAACTTGATAATCGGCATCAATGGCCTCATTTCGTAGAGCAAGTATGTTTGCCCACTGTAAATGACAAGCTTGATCTGAGGGCTGCGCTAACATATTTAGCACAGCAAAATGTGAATCAGATATGGCTTGAAGCGGGTGCGACATTATGTGGTGTGATGCATGAACACGGCCTAATCGATGAATATATGATTTACATGGCGCCAAAAATTATCGGCGAAGGCGGCAGAGGTTTGTTTAATAGTTCGGTACTGACTGAAATGGGACAGATCGCTGAGCTTGAAATTACAGAGTGTGCGCAAGTAGGCACAGATATTCGCATTAATGCGACTAAAAAATAAGAGAATTTATGTTTACAGGCATTATTGAAGCAACCGGCACATTATCAGAGCTAACACTCAAGCAAGGCGACTTAAGTGTTAAAGTGAAATCCCATAATTTAGATATGGCAGATGTAGCACTGGGTGACAGCATTGCGACTAATGGTGTTTGTTTAACTGTGGTAGAAAAATACAGTGATGGTTTCAGAGCGGATGTGTCAAATGAAACGCTATCACTGACACGATTTGGTGACTACCAAGTTGGTCAAAAGGTGAATTTAGAAAAAGCACTGCAACCTGTCTCGCGTCTTGGTGGGCACTTGGTTTCGGGTCATGTAGATGGCATTGCAACCATTGTTTCTGTTGAAGCGAATGCCAGAGCCACAGACTACTGGCTATCGGCACCGGAAGCGTTACTAAAATACATACCTTACAAAGGTTCTGTGGCCATTGATGGTATCAGCTTGACAGTGAATGCCATTGAGGGCAATAAATTCAAACTCACTATCGTGCCTCACACAGCACAAGAAACCACTATCGCAGACTTTAAAGTCGGTACTGTGGTGAACTTAGAAGTTGATCAAATTGCAAGGTACTTGGAGCGTTTAATACAAGGTAGCAAAACGACTTCTAGCGAATCGACTCTCACAACCAGTTTGTTAGCACAAGCTGGCTTTATTAAATAATTGGCCATTCAAACAAAGTAAATAATGGGAAAATTATGAGCTTAAATAGCGCAAAAGAAATCATCGAAGACATTAAAGCCGGTAAAATGGTGATCTTGATGGACGATGAAGATCGAGAAAATGAAGGTGATTTAATCATCGCGGCTGAGCATATTACGCCTGAGGCGATAAACTTTATGGCGACTTATGGCCGAGGTCTTATTTGCTTAACTATGACGCAAGAGAGGTGTCAACAACTCGACCTTCCGTTGATGGTGAGAAATAACGGCGCTCAATTTTCTACTAACTTTACTATGTCTATTGAAGCTGCTAAAGGCGTGACTACGGGGATTTCAGCTGCTGATAGAGCACGCACAGTGCAAGCTGCTGTTGCTAAAGGCGCTGTACCTGAGGATATTGTTCAACCCGGTCATATTTTCCCAATTATGGCGCAGCCAGGCGGTGTTTTAACACGCGCAGGTCATACTGAAGCTGGCTGTGACTTAGCTCGCTTGGCAGGACTTGAGCCGTCGTCTGTGATTGTCGAAATCCTTAACCCTGACGGCACTATGGCAAGACGTCCAGAGTTAGAAGTTTTTGCCAAAGAGCATGACATTAAAATTGGTACAATCGCGGATTTGATCGAATATCGCAACTTAAATGAAACCACGATTGAAAAAGTAGCCCAGTGTAAACTGCCAACTGAGTTTGGTGAGTTTGATCTTGTTACTTATAAAGATACCATTGACAATCAACTTCACTATGTATTGTTGAAAGGCGAAATAAAAGAAGATGAGCCTACGCTAGTGCGGGTTCACTTGCAAAGCACATTCAATGACATTCTTCTATCGGATAGAAGTGCAGATCGCAGCTGGACTTTACATGGTGCGATGCAATATATCGCCCAGCACCAAGGAGCATTAGTGATCCTTGGTAAAAGTGAACAAACAGAAGATCTGGAACAGCTGGTCAAAGCATTTGCAGCCGAAGATCAGGGGGAAAAGATTAACTATCGCAAATTCCAAGGTACTTCTCGTACTGTAGGTGTTGGTTCACAAATTTTGGCAGATTTAGGCATTCAGAAAATGCGCTTAATGAGTTTGCCGAAGAAATATCACGCATTGTCGGGCTTCCACTTGGAGGTTGTCGATTACGTAGAGCCGAAATAATCTCGGTCTTCACTTTTTACACCTACTGTCTTGTTGGACAGTAGGTGTTTTTCTTTAAGATGTGCTATTATGCGCGTCAATTTGGCTATTGCTAATACTGATCAGGAATCATCTAATGAAAATAATTGAAGGTAACAAGTTCGCTCCAGGTAAAAAATTTGCCATTGTCATTTCTCGTTTTAACGATTTCATTGGCAGCAGCTTATTAGAAGGTGCTGTAGATGAACTTAAGCGCACAGGTGGCGTGAAAGAAGAAGACATCACAGTGGTTTATGTACCGGGTGCCGTTGAGTTACCTCTTGCAGCTAAACGTGTTGCAATGAAAAAAGAGCATGATGCTATTATCGCGCTAGGCGTTATTATTCGCGGTGGCACACCACACTTTGATCTGGTTGCTAACGAGTCAAACAAAGGACTAGCAAGCGTTTCATTAGATTACGATATTCCAGTTGCATTTGGCGTATTGACAACAGAAAGTATTGAGCAAGCTATCGAACGTGCGGGAACCAAAATGGGCAACAAGGGCGGTGAAGCTGCACTTGGTGCACTTGAGATGGTTAACGTACTTGAGCAAATTTAAGAGGAATCTCAGTGAAACCAGCAGCTAGACGTAAAGCGCGTGTGCTTGCATTGCAAGCTGTCTACTCATGGCAGTTAAGTGGCAACCCGATTGCTGATATTGAACAGCAAATGCTAATCGAAAATGACGTATCAAAAGTTGATGTTGAGTATTTTAAAGATTTAGCACGTGGTGTTGCAGTAAACCATAAACAGTTGGATGAAGCGATTCAACCTCATTTATCTCGTCCTTTTGATGACTTAGATATGGTTGAATTAGCGACTTTACGCGTAAGCGCGTATGAGCTTAAGTTCCGTGAAGATGTGCCATACAAAGTGGCTATCAACGAAGGGATTGAACTGGCCAAAATGTTTGGTGCAGAAGACAGCCATAAATTTGTTAATGGTGTGTTGGACAAAGCAGTTAAGAAAATCCGCAAATAATCAGAATCATGAGGAGAGCCGGCGTTGGCCGGCTTTTTTAATGTATGAAGGAATTTGAGTTAATAAATCATTACTTCAAAGGCAGAGGCATAACTCGCCGAGATGTTGCCGTTGGTATTGGTGATGATTGTGCAGTTGTTGAAATTCCAGAGAATTGTCAACTTGCCGTAACCACAGACACCTTAGTCGAAGGTGTACACTTTTTCCCCGACATTCCAGCCAGAGCGCTAGGTCATCGTGTCTTGGCAGTTAATCTCAGCGATTTGGCTGCGATGGGTGCCGAACCTACTTGGATATCAATTGGTTTAACTTTGCCTGATGTCAATATGGCTTGGTTGGAAGAGTTCACCGAAGGTTTGCATGAAATCGCGGAATACTACAATGTACAATTGATCGGCGGTGATACCACTCAAGGGCCTCTTACTATAACAATTTGTGCTAAAGGGATTGTGCCTAAGGGTAAAGCATTGACGCGTTCTGGCGCCAATGTGGGGGATTGGATTTATATTACAGGTCCAGTAGGAGATGCTGCTCTAGCGATTGAATCTCGAAAACGTGGTATTGCATTAAGTGAAGATCAAACCAAACGTGTAGTTGAAAAATTACATTATCCAAAACCACATGTGGCGGCTGGTCAAGTATTGAGAGGTTTGGCAACTTCATGTATTGATATTTCCGACGGTTTGCTTGCAGATTTACAGCATATTGTTGAGCGCTCTATGGTTGGAGCAGATATCGATGTGGACAAAGTCCCCGTTTCTGATGATTTGCGAGCGGTAAAAGATCAAGCTCTGATTGATATGCTAAGTTTGTCGTATGGTGATGATTATCAATTACTCTTTACTGTAAATGACAACAACAGAAGTGCCGTTGAGGCAAGATTAATGCAGTACGGTGTCGAAGCGACCTGTATAGGACAAATAACTAATACTGTAGGCGAAATTGAGCTCTACAAAAATGGCGAGAAATACTCTATTCCAGAGCAAGCTGGCTATGAACATTTTAATTAGGAGCGAGCTTGGATAAGTCGTTAAAATTCAATCTCAAACGCCCACATCAATTGTTTGCATTGGGGTTTGGTACGGGCCTTGCCCCCAAAGCCCCTGGTACAGTCGGCACCTTGGCTGGTTTGCCTTTTATTTTTGCTACTATGACTCTACCAATTTGGTTTCAAGTTAGCCTCGCAGTATTGATGACAATATTTGGGGTATGGGTATGCGGTAAAACGGCTCGGGACGTTAATGTACATGATCACCCCGCAATTGTATGGGATGAGGTCGTAGGTTTTTATATTACTATGATTGGTGCAGCTATCAGCTGGCAATCATTGTTGGTCGGTTTTGTACTGTTTCGATTCTTCGATATTGCAAAACCTGGACCGATCCGCATGCTTGATAAGAAACTGCATGGTGGTCGCGGGATCATGGCGGATGATGTTTTAGCAGGTATTTTTTCATTGATTTGTATCCAAGCTTTGTTTAAAACAGGGGTCCTAGGCGGCTAAATTAAAGTTGAAAAAGAGGGAATCTATGCACAAGTTTTTTCTACTGTTAATTTTGACGGCTGCGTTTCACGTAAATGCGGCTATCAACGATTACGTTGTTAAACAGTGGAATATGCAAAATGATTTACCATCACAGAGTATTAAAAGTGTGGTGCAAGATCAGCAAGGCTATATTTGGCTCGGTACACAATTTGGACTGAGCCGATTTGATGGACACCAGTTTGTAAACTTTAATACTCAAAACACCAACTTTTTAGTCAGTAATGCAATCAATAAGCTTGTTGTTGATCGCTTTGGCATGCTGTGGGTAGGCACTCGACGAGGTGTATTGCGTATCGATCCGCAGACGATGAAAGCGCAGCAATTTAAAATACAAGCTGATGTAAAAGACATCATCGAAGACAATAGTGGCAACATCTGGGTTGCGGCAAATGGTCTGTACTACATCTCAGCGAAGCGTTTAATGTTGGACAAAAACAACTTAGACGACAGTAAATTATCACTTACACATATCAGTCAAATTGTCGGTGCGGTAACTAAAATGGCGCCATCTCCAGATGGTATCTGGGTGGTCAATGAGCGGCATTTATTACGTATAGGTGAAGCGCAGTTTGTCGGATCAAACGGCATGAGGCTGGAATTATCGAGTAAAATTTCACTGCCTAGACAATTGGCTCAAACCAACATTCACGACTTAGCTTGGGTTGACGGCAAACTATTTTTGGCTTCTCAACTCGGCGCATTTTTCTTGGACTTTGATGAAGTATTACGTCGCTTTGACGAAATTGGAAACAGTGCTGTTTATAAATTTTTAAGTGATGAGCAGGGGGGCTTGTGGGTTTCTACATATGGTCGTTTGCTCTATAAAGAAAGTGGTGGGGAATGGCAGTCTGTCGATCTCGTACAACTTGATCAGGGGATATGGTTTACCGACTTATTCATTGATAAAAGCAACAATGTGTGGCTAGCAAGCATAAACGAAGGATTATGGCTTGCACACTCAGGTCGAGTGGAAAGGTTCCAAGCTGGCTTGCGGGGCAAGCAAGCTATTTCCGCAATGACAATGGGTCCAAGAGGTAATGTCTGGGTCGCGACCCGTGAAGGGGTCGGGATGCTCGATCAAGATGATAACTACCAGCCTATTATTACGCCTGCCCAGTTAAAGGGTGTAGAAGTACATGATATGGAGTTTCTTGACGACCGCCTTTACTTAGGGACTGGACGAGGGGTTGTAATATACGATGATGGTCGCTTATTGGCCATTCCGAATAGAGAGTTTCGTCAAACACAAGTATTTACAATTAGTCCATCCAACCAAGGTGGCCTTTGGATAGGCACAGGGCGTGGTTTATATAGACTCGATTACAATGGTTTAACGCCATTTACCTACAATGCTTTTTTAGGCAGTCAGTTTGTTACCTATATTGTCGATTTTCCTCGCTATGGGTTTATTGGCACTGATAAAGGTGCTTATAAATATAATGAACGTGGAATTGAAAAAATTGGCGGCCAAACCTCTTTAGAATCTGCCTATGTGACAAGTATTTTGCACGTTGAAAATTACACAACGCTGGTCGGTACGTTTTATGACGGGCTGTATTATCGCACCAGTTCGGGTGATTGGTTCCAATTAGATGCATCGCACGGTCTACCATACGGGCCTATTCTGTCATTGCATTATGATAAGGAGCAAAACTTTATTTGGGTTAGTTCAATGAAAGGGGTCTATCGTATGTCGATAGAGCAATTTACCCGTGAAATAGACAACCTCAAAGTAGAGCAAGTGATAAACCCCTTTGACCGTCAACTAGATGGCATGCCTAGTCAATGTTGTACAGGCCTTGGTCATGACTCAGTTGTTGAAGTGGATGATGTACTTTTATACCCAAGCTTGCAAGGGGTGGTGAGGATCCCTAAAAGTGTTAAGTTGTTCAGTGATAGTGAACTACAACCTCGCTTTGAAGGGATCACAACTCCAACACGAGAGCTGACACCTAATAAAATTGTTGAGAGTATTGTGCTCGATACAAATGAGCGGGATTTGACTATTCGCTATACGGCAATTGATTTTTATGCGCCGCAAAGTATTGAATTTAGGTATAGACTTGAAGGGCACGATGATCAATGGCGCGATGCGTTGGCGCGAAGAGAGGCGATATATACTAACTTACCGCCAGGTGAATTTACCTTTAAGTTGGAAGTGAAGCGCAGAGGTGAGGATTGGCAAGAAGCCCATTCAAAGTCTGTAAAATTGACACTTCCGCGTCGTTTTGACGAAACCGTATTTTTCAGATTGATTATTACTTGCGGCTTCATTTTCTTATTTTATCTAGTTTTCTGGGTATTTAGAGCGCAAGAGCGACGTAAACAGGCTGCGTTAGAAGAGTTGGTCACTGAGCGGACGACCGAATTGAGAAAAGCCAATGAAAAACTCAATAAGGTTAATACGCAACTGAAATTGGTAAGTCATTCTGATGAACTAACAGGTCTCAAAAGCAGGCGCTTTTTATTCGACCAGTTGCCTAAGGATATTGAGCACTATCAGCGCAATGCTCACTCATTGAGAGAGCAGGGTAAAAGCCTTGTGTTAATGATTTTGAATATCGACAAATTTAGCAAGGTAAATGATGCAAATGGTCCGATAGGTGGAGATAGTTGTCTGCAGCAGCTTGCTACATTGCTCAATACTCGCACACAGGGGTCAGATTATGTGGCACGTTGGAGTGGCGACGAGTTTTTATTGCTATTACGAGACTTTCAATGTTCCGATGTTGATGAATATGTGAAAGAGCTTTGCAAAGCAATTGGTGAGTTTGATTTTACTTTACCAAATGGCAAGTCTACGAAAATGACTGTTTCAGTTGGCTGGTCTTTCTATCCGTTGCAAATGCTCGGAGGGCATGTAATTGGTTGGGAAGCGTCGGTTAACTTGGCTGATATTGCATTGCATCAAGTTAAGCGCAGTGGTGGAGATGGCGCTGCGTCGGTTGTCTTCGATGATGAGCTAGACGCATTTGAGTTTGAGCAGAGTCAAAACGTAGAGTCTCAATTGCAATTGTTGCAATCAAATGGCTTGGCGGAAGTCAAAGTTTGGATGCGATAGCAAACACATTATAGTAGCTTGGGTGACACATTTAATTTGAGATGTATCACCCGCTTTGAGTTAAAGGCCTGCCCTGTGCCGTTTGGTTTATTTATTCATTTGCGCTTGAACGGTGAGTAAGGCTTCATCCATTTTTTGTATAAAGTCATATTTGTATGGAAACTTGTCGCCATTGTCTTTGGTGTAGCCAATATGTGCGGTTCGGCTAAGAACTATGCGATCTTCTTTGAACTGTTTCATATCCAGTGTTTGAATTTCTTTCTTTACCGACTCAAACCCCATCAATGTTGATAATCTGTCGTTGACGTAACAATCCAAGCGAAACTTCGAGAGCTTTTTAATATTGGTCAGGGTGTCTTTATTTTCCCAAATCTTGATCAGTCCTTGGTTTTTTGCTGAATTAAGCTCCTTATCTAAAATCAAAAACCCCGAATTAATACCTATATTGATTGGAGGGCGCTGAGGCGAGCGTTGCAAAATATTGTTTAACGTAATGCCTGGGTTGCAAAATGCCACAACGTCTTCTGCGCCTAAAGACACTGAATAAGGCCAAATATAGGGCCTTTTGTCTTTGTGGATGTATGGAGGAAGTAAAGCAAAGGCTTCGCCATTCTCCATTGCTGCCACCCCTCGCTTCCAAGGAATCGCTTCAAGTGTTACTTGGTAGTGTTCAGACAATTTCCTCGCTGCAAGTCTAACTTGCTCGATATAAATGCCGTACAAATATCCGTTACTTTCGTAAGAGTACGGAGGGTAGCTGTCGTCCACTAAAATGGTAACACGTGGCTTGAAAGCCGCATCAGCTGTGGCTGGAAAGCTGATTACAGAAGTGATGAGCATCAATATAAGTGGTATAATTATGGGACTCAACATAGTTTGTGTCATAGTTTATTTGAAGGGAGCCATTGATAACTTTAGGCAATTTTGATTGAGATTACCAGAATCGGGTTATCGACACGGAGCGAAATAGGCACAGATATTTTGTAAATGTGTAGGTGTAATAAGGCGTAATTTATTTAGTTGGGCTTAGGCGTTAAAATATGTAAAAGGTAGCTTGCGTAAGTATTGCGTTGTATACCTAGTTCAAGATAGTACCAAAAAGAGAAATAAGGCGAATCCATGGCAAAGCTTAAAGTAAAGGACTGTACAGATGTGATCTACTTAAAGGCGTTTCATCGTTTTGGTAGGCTAACATATTCTGTTGATACGCAAGTCAGTGGTGTTGAGATTTCACGTATTCATGCAGTCATTGAACACAATGGACAGGATTGGGAGTTACGTGATCTGAGTAAAAATGGCGTATGGCTGAACGGACAAAGAATAGCTTACAATCAGGCAATACACCTGAAAGTCGATGATGAGATCACATTTTCCGAAATGCATCCTCAGACCTTTATCGTAGACTCAATCTCTCCGCCAAAGGATTTGCTGATCCCGTCGTGCAATGATCAACCAGATGAAGTTATTCCACTCGAAAAGTATCACTTTCTACCTTCAGAAGCAGACCCAGAGTTAGTGGTTTTTTATGACAATGAAAAACTATGCTGGTGCTACGAGCATCTTGAAAGTGGCAGGATAGTTGCCCTAACTGACAGCGATAACCTGTGTGTCGCAAATGAGTTATGGTATCTATTTCAAGTTGAGGCCGCTTCTCAAGAAGCGACCATGCCTATTGATAAAGCACATCAGTCAAATCTTGAATTTGTGTTTGATATTAGTCTCGACGAAGAAATAACAGAACTAAAAGTGAATCACAACGGCGCAGCGTTAGATTTTGACGTCAGAACACACCATTATCTGACAGCGTTATTGGCTCGTTATAAGGCCCGTGATGAGGCCGCAGTAGAAGAAGAAAGTGAAAGAGGTTGGGTTAGCGTATCTCAGTTGTCTAAAGATTTAGGTATTAGTGAAAGCCACATCAATATCCAAATACATAGAGCTCGTAAACAATTCGTCGACTTGGTTGACGACAAAAGCTTGGCTGAGAAAATTATTGAGCGGAAACGTGGCAGAGTACGTTTCGGTGGAAAACACTTTACCATTAAAAAAGGTTCTCACACCGAAGCATCTTACACAGGGATGCAGCTAGCGCTATAATTCTACATTGAGATCTAGTTTAGAGTATGGGAATGTATGGGGCTTTCATGGCGTTGCATTGCGGGATTTACATGCTTTGTGGGCTGCTGTTTTCCTGCTTATAGCAATAGCATTGAAGCGGTCTGGCACAGTGCTCCCAGCACGTCTTTAGAATCTGAAAAAGTGAACAATTGGTTATACCATGGTCTTGAAAAGACCACCTTTGTTCTTGGTAAATTAGAACAACCGACTGTACCAGTATATATTCACGCTATTGAGTATGCGAATGAGCCAGTCCCCTGGGGCGAAATATCCCGGGGGAATATTGATAGCATCACACTTCATGTAAACACCAAAGCGTCATTATGGGCATTAAAGGCTGATTGGACGCTATATCATGAACTCGCTCATCTATATCATCCTTTATTTGCCTACCGAGACATGTGGCTAGCGGAGGGTTTGGCGACCTATTTACAAAATGGGGTGATGCTAAAAAGTGGTATCATTTCGTCACAAGAATTTGTGCAACGTATCAGCGATGGACTTGCCCGAGGTGAACGAGCAACGCACTTATTTATCGGCACCTTGTCCTCGGTATCAGAAAATATGTGGCGGCTAAAAGCATATCAGCGCGTTTATTGGAGCGGTGTCGCTTTTTTCATTGAAGCTGAATTAAAGTTACAGGAAGAAGGTGTAAAGCACAGCTTGGTGGGGCTTATTGCTCGCTATCAAGCGTGTTGCCGAAAAAATGCGAGCGCGGGCAAAAAGGAGAGTGCTTTACACTTTTTGAGAGAGCTAGACAAACTCGCGGGAAGCAAGGTACTTGAGCCTCTTTATCATTTCTATGGCACAAGAAGCAATTTCCCTTTTATTACAAAATCCCAAGTACGCCTAGCTTCTGTACATTATTTACCACTAACAAAATAATGCGCGAGCAAAGGGCGGAGAGCTTTACTCGCTTTTTTAACACTATAATCTGGCTTTAACGTATTCTCCTGGGGCGTCGTAGATACCAGGATTAGCCTTGGTTTTTACTGCTCGAGCTGGTACTTTTTCATCAGTGAATTGAGTTATCCATTTACCCCAATGTCCCCACCATGAGCCTTTTGTATGTTCGGCTTTTTCGAGCCATGCATTTGCTTCGCCTTGCAGTGCAGGCCCAGACCAAAATCCATATTTATTGGCTTTTGGTGGATTGATCACACCCGCGATATGTCCTGACTCACCCAGAACAAAAGTCGTTTTTGAGCTGGTATATTGGAAACCTTTAAAGGTGGCTTGCCAAAGTGCAATATGGTCGTCACGGGTAGAAAGTGCATAGATAGGTTGTTTGACCTTGGTTAAGTCAATTTTAGTCCCCCTGATATCCACTTCTTTATTAGCGATCAAACGGTTTTCCAAGTACAGATCTCGGAGCATGAAATTATGGCATTTTGCCGTGAGATTTGTGCTATCGCCGTTCCAATACAGGAGATCCAGATCCATCGGCGGTTGGCCTTTGAGGTAATTGTTGACGTAGTAATTCCAGTAAAGGCTGTTCTCCCTAAGCATACTGAACGACACGCCGAGCAGGTGGCCGTGCATGACACCATTTTGTAGATTGTACGCCTCAAGTGCCGAGATGGTTCCTTCATTGACAAAAACACCAAGTTCACCAGGCTGGGAGAAATCCAGTAATGTCGTTAGCAGCGTCGCACTTTTTATCTTTTGCTTCATTCGCTTGGATGTGAAATACGCCATGGCGGTGGCGACTAGCGCACCGGCAATACAGTAACCGATGGCATTCACATATGCTTCACCTGTTTGCTTTTCTATCTCATCTATAGCTGTAATAACACCGTCAACGACATAATCTTCAAAACCAATTTCAGCCATACTCGGATCTGGGTTTTTCCAAGAGATCATGAATACAGTATGGCCATTGTCCACGGCCCATTTGACGTAGGAGTTCTCTTCTTTTAAGTCCAGAATGTAATATTTGTTTACGTAAGGAGGGACAAACAAAAGAGGCGTTTTATGTACTTGTTTTGTTGTAGCTGAATATTGTATCAATTCAAACAAGTGGTTTTGGAAGATAACTCTACCCGGTGTAGTAGCAAGGTCTTTCCCCAGCTCATAGGCATTCTCATTGGTCATGCTGATCCTAAGCATGTCGCCACTTTTTGCCATATCTTTTTTGAATAGCTCAAGCCCATTAATTAGGTTTTGTCCTTCAGACTCGATGGTTAGTTTTAATAACTCTGGGTTGGTGGTGATGAAGTTACTTGGAGAAATCGAGTTAATAACTTGTCTTGCAAAGAATTCGAGCCGCTCTTTTAGTTTTTCGTCCAACCCAGGTGTTTGGCGAATTGAATCAAGTAATGACTGTCCAAAAAGTAGATAACTTTGTTTGATGTAGCTAAACCACGGATTGTCTTGCCATTCATCGGCAAGAAACCTCTTGTCACCACGCTCAGTTGAGATAACTTCTTCACTTGAAGCGTTCAGGCTTTGCTCCCAAGTTTGCTGAACAATTTTTAATTGTTCCTGCCACCAGTTTAATTGTTGTTTTGCAAATATCTCTGGTTGTTTTGTAATTTCTTTGGCCCATTCGCCAAAGTCTTCTGCACTTTGTTCATTTAGCGCTTTTTGAACTGGACTATTATTGAACAAATTTTGTGAGAATATACTGTAAAGATCTTGATTATACTGCCACCAAGCGCTCATGGTCTGAGTAAAATCTTTATTGTCGGTATCCATTTTATGCTTCCTAGTCGGAGGTGTGACAGACGAGTCATTGCTGTAAAAGGCGCTGTATTTACCTGACAAACTGCATGCAAACTTGAGTTAGAGCTGGTGTATATTCATGGCGTTTTCGTAACTAGAGCACTCTTACTCAAGTGACTTGTCAATGGTGTTAGCTCTAAAGTATGACAGAGCGGCCTGAGCAAACTTAATCTCACACAGGCCGGCAGTGCATTAGACTTTTGCAGCTTTAACAGTTTCTTTAGAAATAGTCTCTAAATTGTCTTTGAACTCTTGACCTAGTTGAGTCAATTTTTGTCCATCTTCGATCAGCTGTTGGCTCAGCTTATTAACAGCACTTAGTTGGCTTGCGTTGAAATCGATGAAAGACTTAACGTCTTTTACTTCCGCTGCAGTTTTAAGTTGTTCAACTGATGTTTCAGTGAATGAGTGAGCGGCATCAAGTTGAATTTTAGCCAGTTGCTCAATATTTTTAGCAACTAATTGGTTGAACTGAATTGCCGGAGAGAAGAATTTCTCGCTTTGCTCAGTGATTGATTTAAAAAAGTCGTTGTACATGGCTTGCTTCCTATTGAGAGATAATCCGTTTAATTAAATGCAATATCCACCTACTACAGAAAAGTTACCTTTTCTAAATGGTATCGATGAGTTTCTAGTTCATATACAGGCCACCATTGAGGGCCAGTGTTTCACCTGTAATATAGGCTGCGCCTTCAGAGGCTAAAAAGCTAACAGTTTCAGCTACTTCTAAAGGTGTAGCAAGTCGCTGCATAGGGACTTGAGCTTTGATGCTTTCCAGTACGTCTTCACGCATTTTCGCGACCATAGGGGTTTCAGTGTACCCAGGTGCAACAACATTCACAGTAACACCTGCTCTTGCCCCTTCATATGCGAGTGACTTACTAAAACCAATCATCCCTGCTTTAGCAGCAGCGTAATTAGCTTGACCAAATTGTCCTTTTTGACCATTTACGCTAGAGATATTGATAATACGACCTGACTTATTGCTACACATGTGTGCAAACAATGGTTGGGTCATGTTAAACATTGAATTTAGGTTTGTATCAATGACTTCGTGCCATTGCTGTACGTTCATTTTCTTGAACGACGAATCTCGGGTAATACCAGCGTTATTTACTAATACATCAACCTTGCCGTGTTTATCGATGATAGACTCAAGGCTGTTGTTGCACGCTTGGGCATCGGTTACGTCCAAAAATAATGGCGTAACAAACTTTGGGTTAATATTTGATTGGTTGCACCAAGTATCGAAATCTGCTTCGGTACGTCTTGGGCTTGCCACGGCAATAACAAAGTAATTGTTTTCTACGAGCTTTTGGGTAATTGCAGTACCTATACCACCTAAAGCGCCTGTTACTACTGCTATTTTTTGATTTTCCATAATATGCTGTTCCGAACATAAAGTGGCAAAACAACTGCACAACTAAGCCACAAATTCACTGAAGCCTATAGGCATTCAGCAGGGGTTAAAACTAACGCTATTGTTCATGCCTATTGTGACGAAATAATAACTAATTTGTTTAATATAAAAGACAAATTCTCATCATTTTGTATGTGATATAGGCACGAGACCACTGCGATGGTCACTCAAAGCGCAATGAACAATGTTAATTTTAGACTAATAACTCAAATTTAAAAATGTAAAATCAAATTTGTCTAACCAATTGTCCAAATACGCGTGCAGTAAGTAATAGTCGGTATTTAAAATTTCGGTATTAGACTAAAGGCTAGTAGACACAAATTAATTCAAAGTTGATATTTTAAATCTATAAATATCAATGTTTTATTTGTTTTTGTGGAGGTAAAAAACAAATAAAAAAACTATCATTTGGATCAATTAAAATCACACTATTTCAGTTTTGGGTAATTTATTTTGGACTATAATTTATCTAAAATGCATGTTCAGTTTGAGGGTTATGATATGTTGCATGAAAGACGCTTTAAGAGCACATTATTTTTTTATAAGCTATTGATAGCTATGTCAATATTATTTAGTTCGTTTTCTTATGCGGATATCAAGGTAGTCAGTGCTAAAGATCTTTTAATTAACCAAATGTCAGCAAAGCCTCATACCATCATAGATGTACGTACGCCTGAGGAGTTTGCAAACGGTCACTTAAAAGGTGCACTCAATATCCCTTACGATCAGATAGCTGCACAGTCGTTTTTACTCGCAAAGCTAAAAGACAAAACGTTAGTGGTGTATTGCCGTTCCGGTCGCAGGGCAAATATCTTCGAGCGTGCTTTGCTTGAGCAGGGGTTCAAATTGTTACACTTGGAAGGGGATATGCTAGGGTGGCAAGGACAAGGGCTACCAGTTGTAAAGTGATAACCCTAAAAGTGGCTAGATTTATACAAGTGAAGAGAGCATTTCTTCACTGTACTCTACTAATGGCTGGTGATTTTTAACTCTTTCAATATAATCTGGGTTGGCAATGAGTGGTCTACCAATTGCTAGTAAGTCAAAACGGTCCGATTGAATCGCTTCTGCACCGGTTTGTGGTGTAAAGCCACCAACACCGACCAATGTTTTGTTGTAGCGACTTCTAACATAATCGGATGCTCTCCCTCCAAGGTGTTCGAAAGTCATTTGGTCGTCGAAAATACCAATATGCAGAAATGCCAAATCACGTTTTTCCAATTCAGGTAACAAATAGTCGAAAACCTCTTTATCACGCGAGTCTGGCTGCATATTAAAATAGGCTCCCGGTGATAGACGCAAAGCTGTGCGATGGTAACCAATTTGGTCTGCTATAGCATCAACGACTTCTAGCGCAAATCGGCTCATATTTTCTGGTGTCTCGCCATACTGGTCGACTCGTTTGTTGCTATCAAAATGTAAAAATTGATCTATGAGGTAGCCATTTGCGCCGTGGATCTCTACACCATCGAAACCAGCTTCGATTGCGTTTGCGGCTGCTTGAGCATAGTCGTGGATCAACTCTTCAATTTGTGCCACCGTCGCTGGAGTCGGAGTGATATAAGTCAATTCACGCATGCGGGGTACGGTCCCTTCGACAGCTTCTGCACTGGGCGCAATGACTTCTTCACCAGAGAAAAAGAAAGGATGGGCCACTCGACCTGTATGCCACAACTGAGCAAAAATCTTGCCTCCCTTTTGGTGTACAGCATCGGTCACTTTTCTCCAACCTGTGACCTGCTCGTTCGTGAATAAACCAGGAGTATTTGGGTAACCCTGAGCATCAGGGCGAATGATAGTGGCTTCTGAAATGATTAAACCTGTGTCCGCACGTCGCGCATAATATGCGGCCATTTCCTCAGTTGGCACTAGATCTTCATCCGCCATACATCTTGTAAGTGGTGCCATAAGTACCCGGTTTTGTAGTGAAATAGCCGAATTCAGTTGATAAGGTTGAAATAGAATATCTGTCATGGGTTGTTCTCTTTATTTGAATGTTTGTTCAAGATAGCCTTATTTGAATGATCATTCAAGAGCTATTTTGAACATTTGTTCAAATTTGTTTAAGATATACCTAAATGATTTACCTGAGTAGCCTATGAGAAGTGCAGAGTTCAACCGAGAAGCCGTATTAAGAGCTGCCATGAATGCGTTTATGGAAAAAGGGTTTAACAAGACCAGCATGCAAGATTTGAAGCAAGCGACAGGTCTGCACCCGGGATCAATATACTGTGCTTTTGAAAATAAAAAGGGGCTCTTGCTCGCGGCGTTAGAGCAGTATAATTTGGATCGAAACGCTGAACTGCAAGCTATCTTCAGCAATGAAAATGATGCAAAAAGTGGGTTAAGCGCTTATTTGAGTAATATTGTGGCTGAATGCGTAAGCGGTGATCCGACCCAATCTTGTCTAAGCCAAAAAGCCATCAATGAGATTGCGCAGACAGATGAACAAGCGCAAGCTGTACTCAGTCAACAGTGCGTTATGTGGCAAAGCGTTATGAGAGATGTTTTTGTTCAAGCTGGTGAAGAGGGAGATCTCACTGGTACGCGTTTACCTGAACAACGTGCGCAAAGCTTAATTGTCGGTATTTATGGCCTAAGAACATTCTCGCAGGCGCAAAAAGATCCAAGTGTTATATCGGAAATTGCTGAACAATTGCTCATTGATGTTTGTCGGTAAAGTCTTTATCTGGACAGTAGACGTGAGCACAGGGCTCAGCTCAGGCAAAATTTACTTATATCATTGTTCTATTAGACATTATTACTAGCTATAAAGGCTAGCTCTGTTGAAGACTTTGGTATAGTCTATGAATTCTTTTGGTTATTAGTTAATTAAATGGAAATCATAGTGATATGGAATATCAATTTTCTAATGCAGCTTTAAACATTAGGAACCAAAGCCTTAAAGTGGATGGTAAAAGTGTCGCACTGGAAGAGCGCACGTTTAAGTTGTTAGTTTATTTAATTGATACTCGGCCTAAAGTTTGCACGCAGGATGAACTTGTCGCTTATTTATGGCCAGATTCTGTGGTTTCACCTTGGTCATTACCCCGCTTAATATCTGATACACGCAGTTTGTTACGACGCCTTGGTGTGGAGCAGGATTTGATATTCACTGTTCGAGGCCAAGGATATAAATTCAACCCTGAAATCGCCGTCAGCTTCGAGCATGTATCTGAGGATACTAGGATTCAACTAGAGCAGCTAAGAGCAGAGCACAGCTCAGATGGGGTCCACTTGAAGTTTTGGATAGGTGTCACTTTACTAATGTGCTCAGCATGTATTTGGTTGGTGATAAATCAGTCAGTTATACACCAACAAAATACGAGCTTCAAAGCCAGTGAACCGACAGATGCGAAAGGACGTATTCTGTGGGTAGACGACAATCCGAAAAATAATGTCAAAGAGCAAGGCTATTTTTTGAATCAAAAAATAGGCGTTTATAACACCACATCAACCCAAGAAGCCCTGTTACTGTTAAGTATGTACGAGTACACCGTCGTGATCTCTGATATGGGCCGAGATGGTGAGCCCTTGGCTGGGTTAAAGCTGCTTAAAGCGATGCGCTCAACAGGAGATCAGACGCCATTTTACGTTTACACCTGGGTTGAATCAGAAAAACAAAAAGAGGTTATTTTGTCAGCCGGCGGGCAGGGAGTCGCGACAAAAAAGCGGGAGTTATATGACTATATATTACTGCACTTTAATGATGAAAAAATTTAGTTTGAATTTTTAAGTATATGATTATTTTACTTTTCAATTTAATTCAAAGGGATTCAAGGGACAAATTCATGCAACTATGTCAACGTTGTATAGCTGCTCTCTTACAGCAAATGTCTTGGCCTTAACACTAATACTGTGGTGGGTATTTTGTGTTAAGGCCGTTTTATTTTATTGGTCTGGCTTCAAGAGCAAATGGGTATACCTGCCAATTGAGGCATACGGCTCCGCTCTATTGTATTTAAGTTCAAGTGCCAATAGTTCATCGAATTGCTCGTCTGCTTTATTCGTTTCACGTAAATAGTCATGAAAACAACGAACGCCCGTCTTACTTAAAGTGCGTAAACACAGTTCGGCGAGCCAACTATCTACATGCTCACTTTCAAGTGGCTGGTTGGGGCTCAGGCCCACTTTTTGTTTGACCTGAAGACCATTTGAAACATAATCAAAATTACCGTAGACCATATTGGCCAGTCGTTGCGCTGATTTGTTAAAGTACATTAAGGACAAAATACCATCTGGCTTTAAACATTTATTAAGGATTGTCACAGCCGTCTTTTGTTCCACAATCCACTCTAGTACGGCATGGCAAAGTACAAGGTCAAACTGCCCGAGATTTAATTCTGCGAGCTCTTGCAGCGGTGCATTGATTAACGACAGTGATGAAATATTCCTAGCTTCGGCGCGCTCTTTGGCAATGGCTAACATTTGCGCAGAGACATCAAGTAAAATAACTTCATGGCCGAGTTCAGCTAAATATAGCGACAGTTGCCCTTGCCCACCTCCAGCATCTAAAATTCTCAGAGGCTTACTGTCGAAATGTTCGTCCAGCAATTCATCCAAGTCTCGTTTTAGAACCGCTTCTCGGATCTTGCCTTTACTCGTGCCGTAAATGTTATTCTTAAATTTTCCGGCAATATCGCAAAAATTGCGATCTGTTGGCGCGGAGGTGGAGTACTTTTTAGCCATGTTACATTTATACCGGGTTATTGATGTCGACAAATTCTACATCTAGGTCATATTTATCGGCTAAGTATTCACCTAGGGCTTTCACTCCGTATCGCTCTGTCGCGTGGTGTCCAGCTGCAAAAAAGTGGATCCCTTGCTCATTGGAGCTGTGAATTGTTTGTTCTGATGCTTCGCCTGTCAGGTAGGCATCGATACCTTGACTCGCAGCTAAGTCGATGAAGCTTTGCCCACCACCTGTGCACCAAGCAATGGTTTTAATAAGATGATCGCCAGCTTGATTAACTAGCGGCTTTCGATCTAACTTATCTTCTATTAGCTTCGCGAACTCAGCTACTGTCATCGGGTTTTTGAGTTTTCCTTTAACCGCAACACTGTTTTTGTTCCACGGCTCTAATGGGCGCTCAATTTCTAGGTCTAACAATTTTCCGAGCTGTGCATTGTTTCCTAGCTCGGGGTGCACATCAAGGGGTAAATGATAAGCAAGAAGGTTGATATCATGCGTTAAGAGGCTTTGGATTCGGCGCTTTTTCATGCCTGTAATTGATTGCTCTTCGCCTTTCCAAAAATATCCGTGGTGTACCAAAAGTGCGTCGGCGTTCTTTTCTATTGCGACATCAATCAACGCTTGGCTTGCGGTGACACCGGTGATTACTTTTTTGATGTTGTCTTTACCCTCGACTTGTAACCCATTTGGGCAAAAGTCACTTATCTGGAAGGGCTTGAGTAATTCAGTAAGTTGGTTGACTAATTTTTTGCGCTGCATAATGGCCCCTAACGGCGATAAAAACGCATAGTTTAGCGTTTTTTTTCACGAAGAAAAGTGGATATTTAGATTGGTAAAACTTGGTTTTTGGGGTTACTACCGTTTGTGCTTTGCAAGAAATAGACTAGTTTTATTCAGACTAACTAGCAACTGAGAGACAGTAAAATGGCCGTGAACGCAATTCCCGAAGGCTATCATGCTTTAACACCGTACCTTATTGTGCAAGGAGCTACACAGGCAATTCAATTTTATCAAAAGGTATTTGCAGCCGAGTTGGTATTACAAATGAATATGCCAGATGGTGGTGTTGCCCATGCAGAGCTTAAAATAGGTAATTCCCACCTAATGATCAGCGATGAATGTCCCGACATGCATTTTAAAGGACCTAATCAACTTGGTGGTACGCCCGTTACTTTGATGCACTATGTTGAAGATGTGGATATGGTATTTTCTCAAGCCTTGGCAATGGGGGCAAAAGAGCTCAGAGCAGTAGAGAATCAATTCTACGGTGATAGAGCAGGCACACTTGAAGATCCATTTGGCCATATTTGGACGATCGCAACTCATATTGAAGATTTAAGTGAATTGGAACTACAAGAACGGATGAGTGAATATATGTCTAAGCAGGGTTAATAGTGAGTGTATAAGCCCCACCCAAATGAGGCTCACGCAGTAACCTTGTTATTTAGTTGTAGGTTGGTCTTGGACTTTTGACTCAAAGTCGCGGCTGTCATGGCGTTCATGAAGCTGCTCGTGATCTTCTCCCCAAGTGCGATTAACCATGCGCCCTTTTTTCACAGCAGGCCTTGCAGAGATTTGCTTGGCCCAACGGAGCACATTAGGATATGCCTGCACGTCTAAAAATTCTGCTGCTTCATATAAATCACCTTCTACAAGTACCCCATACCATGGCCATATAGCCATATCCGCTATGGTATAGTCATCACCACACAAGTAACGATTATCTTGCAAATGAATATTCAATACGTCCAACTGCCTTTTTACTTCCATGGCGTAACGATCAATTGGGTACTGAAACTTCTCAGGCGCATACGCGTAAAAGTGGCCAAACCCACCACCCAAAAGAGGTGCTGATCCCATTTGCCAGAATAGCCAATTAAGGCACTTTGTTCGATCTTCAAGTTCACTAGGAATAAACTCACAAAACTTTTCTGCTAGATAAAGTAAGATTGAACCTGATTCAAACACATTTATCGCAGGTTGGTGTGTGGTATCAACCAAAGCGGGTATTTTCGAGTTTGGGTTGATACCTGTAAATCCCGAAGAGAATTGTTCACCTTCCATAATGTCGATAAGAAATGCATCATATTCTGCTCCAGATATCCCTTTTTCAAGCAACTCTTCTAATAAAATAGTGACTTTAACTCCATTTGGGGTTGCCAATGAATATAGCTGTAAAGGGTGTTTTCCTGTTGGCAGTGTTTGTTCAAAACGGTGACCAGCCGTAGGTCTATTGATGTTTGCAAATTTACCGCCATTTCCGGCTTCCCATTGCCACACTTTTTCTGGGGTATAGGTGTTCTGTGCCATATCGTTTCCTATAGGTTTAGAAAAAACTTTGAAGTATCGACAGATGACCGTGATGATTTAAATTTTAGTTCACATAGCAAGATTTACTTTGCACGATTGCTTCTCTAGAAGGTTTGGAAAAATTGCAAAACTTCCAATGACGTATAAGTCTCTGCGTTTTTTGATGTCGTCAAAGCGTGGCATTGAATGTTATTTAGTCAATTATTTTTACTATTTGTTTTTGAGGAAATTAATGTTGTTCAATTTTTATAAGCTTGAATTTCAACTTGGTAGGTAAATTTATAGGTATGGATGAATGAAAAGGAAACGAGTTTGAACTACGGTGATTATTTTTTAGTCCCTAAAGTGGGTTGTGTTTTTCGTTGTATTCGGTACATTGGTGTTAACAGTATTTTTGTTTTGTTAATTAATTTTAGAGGGACATGAGCACATGCGTATTTCTTTTCGTCCAATCATCTTATTTTTGACACTTCATTGTTCTTTTCTTGTTCATGCTGATGACAGCGCTGTCTCTGGTGTGGCCAGTGCCAAGGAGCAAGCTACTGAAAGGCGTATCGCTGGCTTATGGCATGATGTAAACAACAGTAATTTTGCCAATGGTCATTTGATTGTGTCGCAACAGGGGAGTGAAGTTTTTACTGCGCATTACCTTGAGTTCAAAGGTATACCTTTTGTGGAGCACGGAGCGGGTAAGAGAGAGCAAGATACCATTACAGTTAAGGTCCAAGTAACACAACAGATCCCAGGCTGGACGACTGAAGGTGTCCATACATTAACTTTGTCTGAGGATGGGCAATATCTAATTGGAGAGTATTTTTCAGGGGGAAATAAAGGCCCTCTGAAGTTTAAAAAGGCAGGCAAATAATAACCTGTAAAACAAGAAAAACATGTAGAAGGAAATAAAATGAAAAAATCACACAACAGGGTATTGAGCAGAGTGAAGCAGGCATTGCTTCTCTCTGGCTTTATGGCCTCTCTTCCTGCTCTTGCTGCGGTACCTGGCGCGCCAAAAGTAGAGTGGATGGTCGAAAAGCATAGTTTAGTAACAATTACAGATTCACTGGCATATAAAGATGTAGTCGTCGCGCCAAGTGTTGATGTTTCTGTGCCTTGGTCAAAGTGGACTGGGGAAGCTGGCGAAACAGTTAAGATTTTACTTGATGGTAAAGTAGTACATAGCAGAGTTTTGACTGAGGTAGGCAGCTCGCAATCGGGTGTAGAAACATTAACATTTAAAAAAGGCGGTAAGTTCAATTTAACTGTCCAGCTGTGTAATTTAGACGGATGTAGTGACAGTACTAACAATAAAGTACTTGTTGTTGCGGATACCGCAGGGAGTCATTTAGACCCTTTGCCAATGAAGGTGAATGATCCTCGCTTTCCAATTGAAATGACAAACCGTTCATACGTCAATACAACAGGCAAAGTTGTCGCGGCATATGCGGCAGAGTGGTCCGTGTATCGTGTGGAAGGAATGGACTACTACATTGACAATATTCCAGCGGAAAACTTGACCCATATTTTTTATGGCTTTGTTGCTATCACAGGTCCCAACGAGTCTTTTCAAAAAGAGAACCCTACTGGATATAATACGTTTCAACGCGTCGCAGCTGGCTTAAATGACTTTGAACTTGCGCCACCAGATCCATGGGCTGCGTACATGAAGCCAGTTGGCGACCAAGTGAATCAAGATGCTATCAAGGGTAACTATGGTCAGATGATGGCCTTGAAGCAACGCTATCCCGATCTGAAGATCATTCCATCTATTGGTGGATGGACTTTATCTGATCCGTTCTACTTTATGGCAGATGATGCCAAGCGAAAAACTTTTGTAGAATCATGTCGTAAGTTTTTGAGAACATGGCAATTTTGGGATGGCATCGACATTGACTGGGAATTCCCAGGTGTTGCAGCGGCGAATCCTAACCTAGGTTCGCCAAGCGATGGTGCAACTTATATCAAACTGATGAAAGAGCTTCGTACAATGTTGGATGAAGAGGAAGCTCGTACAGGTCGAAAATACGAGCTAACATCTGCCATTAACGTCGGTTTTGATAAGCTAGAAAAGGTCAACTACGGCGAAGCGATAAAGTACATGGACTATATTCTTATGATGTCCTATGACTATTTTGGCGCTTGGGATTTAGAAGGTCTGGGCCACCAAACCGCGGTGTATCCTTCTGATTTCAAACCTTCTGATGTACGTACAACACAATATAATCTGAAAACAGGTATTGATCTGCTCAAGGCACAGGGAGTACCAGGTAATAAACTGATCGCAGGTATTGCGATGTATGGCCGAGGCTGGACTGGTGTTGAGCATACGCCTGGTACGCACCACATGCAGGGCACGGCAACTGGGCCGTCTGCACCAGCGGATGCATTTAAACTTGAACCTGGCACGTTAATGTATGCAAACATTGCGCAGTGGGCAAAACACCCAGATTGGGAATATCACTACGATACAGTTGCGCAGGCACCGTACATTTATCGTCCAAGTACGGGTGATTTGATCTCTTACGACGATCAAAGGTCGATAAAAGCGAAAGGCGAGCTTGTATTCCAAGAGGGTCTTGCTGGTATGTTTGGTTGGGAGATCGATACTGATAACGGCGATATCTTAAATTGGATGCATGAATCACTTGGACACCCATTGGTTGACGGCTCTAATCGAGCGCCTGTGGTCAACGCCGGTGCAGATCAGAGTGTATTATCAGGTTCAGTTGTCAAGTTATCGGCAACAGCCAGTGATGCTGACAACGACGCGTTGACTTATCAGTGGCAACAGGTGTCAGGCCCCGCAGTGACGCTTGGTGTGACAAGTGCACTAAACGTAGAGTTTGTTGCGCCTGACGTAATTGGAGAAGCCACAGTCGCATTACGCTTTACGGCCAATGACGGCAAAGGCGGTAGCACAAGTGATGAAGTCATTGTTACGATTCGCGATAGTGTTGTAAATACACCGCCTGTAGTCAATGCCGGCGCAGATCAGCAAGTTGAATCAGGCGCTTCAAACGTATTATTGGATGGTAGTGCGACATCTGATACGGATGGTGATGTTCTTACTTATGCTTGGACACAAGTGTCAGGAAGCGCGGTTGTTTTGGCTGGTGGAGATACCAATAAGGCAACCTTTTCAGCCCCTCAAGTAACCCAGTCTGAACAATTGGTGTTCCAGTTAAGTGTATCTGACAATGGGGTAGACACGTACACAGATACCGTGACTGTGACTGTAACGCCAAAAGGTACTGGTGGGCACCCTGCGTATGATGCGTCCGTAATTTACAATACGGGAGACCGTGTCAGTCACTTTGACCAAGAAGTGAAACAGACTCTGGTTTGGGAAGCTAAATATTGGGTATCAGGTGTTGAACCTACGCGTTTCGCTGATTCTTGGAAATTGGTTAGCCAAGCTGAGTTTCCATGGCATGTGAACGTGGCATACAACGCTGGCGAAGAGGTAAATCACTGCGATGCATCTAACCTATGCGCGCGCTATCAAGCGTTATGGTGGACTAAAGGTGATGAACCAGGAAAAAGTGGTGCATGGAAAAAGCTATAAAGCTAGATAATATGCTTTAGTACGACCATGGCAATACATCAGTGTCACTTCATCAAAAACCCAGGAAGTGACACTGTTTTATTAACGCTAAAAGTCTTGCCTCATAACGAATCTATTCGCTTGCATTTAATGTTTAGCTGTTTTTAACCAGCGTTTTGCATCGTTCAGTATGTCGCAATAAATGTCAATTTTGCGCACAGAATATGACAGCATATCAGAGCTTGAAGCAATCGCTTGATTTTTAAACTTTTGATATCTAGTTATCTGCTCTTGGTTTGATTTAAGATAATCACGAAAAAGGATGGCTTCGCTAAAACAGGGGAGAGAGTGGTGGGCGAGGTGCAATATATAACATTTGCGGGACTCGACCTTCCAGTACCAACAGCATTGTGTATGAATTGGGCTGCGGCCAAAAAATGTATAACCCAATTTTGCAAGCGCAGACTGTACGTGAATATCATCCGGCTCAAAGGGGGTTTTAGCAGCAATGTCGATGATATTTTTGGAACACATACTAGGTATAGAAGTGCTGCCTATATGCTGAACTTCTTCCAACTTTAGGGTATTGCCCAGCTCAACTAAACACCGTTTTTCGCGAGCAAACCACTGTGGCCACTGCGGGTTATAAGGGAGCTGTTCAAACCCAACATCAGGCATTTTTAACGAGAGCAAATGAAGAAATTTAGTTTCAATGGCTTCGCCATTGAGGTGTTCATGTTTATGTTTCAGCTCTTTGAGCAGCTTTAAGTAGTGTAGATTAATCATTACCTTCCTTTATTAATTACTCGTACCATAAGCCGATTAAATCTCGCTCTAGTAAATTCGCTGTGGATTGAATATCGGTGTAATAGTAGTCCATCAAGTACTGCTTTAGAGGTCTACTCATCGAAGAGACTTGTCCGGTTTTGTGTACACGAACGTGGTTGCGGTGTAGCTTGTTGCGAATATTATCAGGTAACTGCTTGAGCTGACGCAGTGCTGTATTGCGGATTTTGAGTGTGGCTTGTTGTTGGTCAAACTCGATATCATCAAAGGGGGCTGCACCTATGAAGTCAAAGGTTTCAGCCATGATGCGGTGCGTATCTTTAATAAAATCATCAAATAAAATCACTTTTACATTTTTACCAAAGATTTCTATGTAGCGTTTGACGTGTTGATAGTAACTGGCATTGTTCAAATATTGCAGCCCGTCGTGAAAGTAGCTTGCGGGTGGAATACACTTTCCTTCTCGTCTATTTTTGCAAAGTGATATGGCGCGCTCGAGGTCAGATTGATCTTCATTTCCAGTGCGTAAATAGAGCGAATGTAGCGATTGTATCTGCTCCCACGGGCGGCGTAGCATAATAATGACTTTTGCGCCTTTGCAATGTGTGTGAATATTGTGCGCCGCAGCTTTGCTGGTAAGATACCAAACAGAGCCTTCTGCGTTGATAGCTGAATTGGCAAATAACTTTAGATAGTCACTAGTTTCAGTGATTGCATGTGGTTGCACCATCAAATCTGTTGCGAAGTAGTGGGGCTCTTTCAAAATAGATACATGTATTGACGGGTGCTGTTTTAAGTACAGGCACATAGCTGTGGTGCCCGAGCGCGGTGCGCCGACGACAAATAAATTTGGGTAGTTATTTACCATGTAAAGCTTTCCTTATTCTATCGGAGTGTCACCACGATGAGTCTGATTAGATTTTGCTAACCCCGCTTCATTTGAATGCTTGTTACAATCATTGCGGGTTAATTTTTATTGTATAAGGCCTGTCTAATATCATGCTACCCCTTCAATAGGTCCTCATAAAGAAGGTGAAGCGCATTTAAGTCAGGCACCTAACGCCTTAGAGTAGCGTAAGGTTTAGCAATTAAGCGAACGAGTCTAAAAAATGTCGGCTAAGCGCTTTACCTACAAAATCGCCATAAAACACGCCTTTATTTGTCATCTTTATAGTGCTCTCTTGTACAGCAATAAAATTTTGCTCTATTAATTTTTTTAGCATTAAATTATTTGAGGATAGTAAATCAATTCCGTGTTTTGCTTTAAGCCATTTGCAGTCCAGACGAGCTGTTTTCATGCCCAGTACTATGTCTCTGGCGATCAAGTCCATTGATGTGAGCTTTACACCCCGCTCAACGGGCAATATATCTTGGTCGATAGCAGCTTTATACTTTTCTTGTCTTGAAGTGTTTTGAATGTACTCCCTTTGTAAAGACGAGAAAGCAGAAACGCCAAATCCATAGGTATCTTCACCTTGCCAGCGCTGATGCAAATGTTTTTGTGGGTAATCTCCATTTTTGGTAAAGGTGAAAAATGTAGAGTTTTGATAGTTATTTGTGTGAAGTTGCTCAATGGCATAATCCATAAACGCCATTTCTTGATCATCTGTAGGCAAGATGATGCTGTTTTTGTGTAGATCACTAAAGTATTTTGAATTTTGATAAAGCTCCATTTTGTAGACTGTGATCGAATGAACATTGAGCGCAATTGCGCGGTCAATGCTATATCGCCAGCTTTGTTCGGTTTCCCCCTCTAATCCACTGAGTAGGTCAATATTGACAATAACGCCCGTATCCAACGCGCGTTGAATGGCATCAATGTTCATCGTTTCAGTGTCTTTACGACCAGTCTTTGTGACAACTTCGTCACTAAAAGACTGGATCCCAAAACTGAGTCGTGTAATACCAAATTGTGCGAGTTCTTCTGACTTCTTCTTATTATAAGTAATTGGTTCTACCTCAAATACAAACTCCGATAAAGCCATGGTGTAATGTGCGTTTAAGGTATCCATGATCTGGGATAGATGCCGCGCTTTTAATAAACTTGGTGTACCACCGCCAAAGTAAAGAGTATCTACTGGACGTTTAGACCAAGCATATTGTTTTGATACGAGTGCGATTTCTTTACACAGGTAATCGACATAATTGTCTATATCTTGCTGATTACTTTCAGACAGCTCAATAATTTTGAAAAAACAGTATCTGCATCGCTGGATACAAAAAGGGATGTGGATATACAAATTTAGTCTGTTGTCTTCCAGTGCTTCAGAATGAAATGTGCCCTTCCAATAGCGGCTGGGTGGGTAAGTAGTTATAAACCCTTTGCGGTTTAGATCACTGACAGGCAACTGCGCATCGTCGTTTTTGATTTCCATATTGGTTTCTTATACCTAATGTTAGGATCAGCAAGTTAGTTAGCTACTGTGTTTAGCGATGATCTGCGACACTTTCTCAAGATTGTAAAAGTTCTCGAAAGTTAGTGAATCATGTTCAAATTCGACATTGAAGGTTTTCTCTAACAGTAAGACAAACTCAGTGAATACGATTGAATCCATTGCCAAGCCATCTTCAAAAAGAGGGGTTGTTTGGTCGAATTCGTCATAGCTGAGATTCACATCGAGTTTTTCTACGACAAGCTGTTTTAATGCATCAATCATATTTCTGATCCTTCATAAAGTTTTGTTATTTCTTTTCGGTTAATTTTTCCACTGCTCAGCTTAGGCAGTTGCGGGAGGACAATAACCTTTTCAGGCATTGCGTAAGGCGGTAAATAATCGGCTAATTGTTTACGGAGAATTTTGGGATCTGTTTGTGAGCTTGACCCTACAACCGCAATAATAGTATGCCCCTTGATATCTTCTTTACCTTTTATTAGGGATACATCATCTATTTCTTGATGCCGTTTGATTTGAGTTTCCAGTTCAGAAAATGCAAGTAAACGCCCATCTCTATTCACGCTAAACGTATCTCTTCCGATAACTCTGAAGCCACTATGCTTTGAAATTGAGACCAGATCTCCAGTTGTGAAGGGTGACTGTTGTTTTGGCTGGTGCAAATAATAGTCAAAGCCAAAAGGGTGCTCAACAATGAGCTTTCCTTTGTCTATTGTGACTTCCACAGCGCTCAATGGCACAACCGCATCATTGATTTCTTGATCTGCTTTGTGTACTTCACCAATTGCGATGACTCCTAATTCGGTAGACCCATAAAGGTTGAAAATTTGCTTAAATTTGGCTTTGGCTCGAGTGTATTTATGATTGTCGAAACAGTCCCCGGCGCTGACAATAAATTGATAAGTTAGATCGTTGTTTGGCTTATAAAGCAAGCCTTCTAACATATGGGGAGTGAGATAAATCACATTGGGAACAAAGTGATGCTCGACAGTTTTAAACTTAATAATATTTAGGTTGTTTGTTATATGAATTGTAGCGCCAACAAGTAAACTAGGTAATAGCGCTGCACCAAAACCATACATATGGTGAATCGGAACAGGAATAAGGACGCGATTTTCATGGCTAAGTGGCAGGCGTTCTAGCACATTAACGGAGTTGGCGACTAAATTCTCTCTCTGATGCACGACTACTTTTGGAGAGCCTAAACTACCTGAAGTAACAAAATAGACCGCACCCTCAATCGCTTTCGTATTGCCCTTATTGTGTTTGCTGAGTGTGATGTGAGTTAAATCACTGTGATAATGAGCAGACATGTGTAATTGGTCACCAAATATGCCATCATCAAATTCAGTATGATTGTAAGGTAATAAAGCAAAGTTTATGTCGGTGCTCAATAACGCCATCAACATCATTAAATGCTCAATTGACTGATCGCAGCAAAATGCAATCGGTGGGGTTAAATTGTTATCCAAGAGCCAACTTCGATAAGTATTGATACGTAAAATAGCATCTTGATAGCTTATGGTTTGGTGATCATCGCTTAAGGTGTTTTCTAGCGCACCTAGTTGTTTCCAAGTATCAAAAAATTTCATTCGCCGACTACCTTGTTTACAGCATAATGGACAGTCTATCGACCTGAGTTAGCAATTTAATAAAGTAAAATAGCGCTAGGTGTCACCTCAATAAGTGGCAGTTTCTACTCGTTATTTAAAGAATACTTTATTTTTAAGTGGTTGTTTTTTTATTTGATTTTATTGTGATTTTTTGAATTTTTTAAGGTGTAAAATTTTACAGTTACACACATAATGGTCCAGCTTATGAGTGTACGTAATTAGAACGAGGCTGAACATGCAAGCGAAGAGGTGAGGAAGTATTATTATTTGGCGCTGCGATACCACATACCACAGCGAATTTTGCCTTTATAAGGCTCTACACGGTGTTTGAAAAAAGCTATGTTAAATCTTTACCGATCCACACAACTTTTCCGATGATTTCCAACTGCTCCATTTCGTCTGGTTTTACGACTTGCTCAACATATTCTTTATTATCGCTGATAAGCCTCACAGAGCCGTCCAAGTACTGTTGTAGTCGTTTGGCATATAGCTCTTCTCCAAGCCTTACTACATATATCAGACCTTCGCTGAGTTTTTTGTCACTCAAGTCAACCAAAATGGTATTGTTATTGTGAATGGTTGGCTCCATAGAATCGCCTTTGGCAAATACAACTGCTAATTTACTCTTTTCGAGGTTCTTGTACTCGAGCCATTTTTTTCTAAATGCTAAATGCCTTGATACTTGCATTTGGTCATTAAAAGCGCCGTGTCCTGTGCTGACTGAGACATGGTAGCCTGGTACTAATACAAAAGCGTCATTGAACTCATCCAGTTTTACAATGGGGTGCAACGTTGAATCAGGGGCGCAGCTATCTTCTCCTGTGATCAACCACAATAAACTCACTTGTGCTTCACTGGAAATCCTTTCAATAATGCTGAGTTTAGGGTCTTCGCCTTTTAATATTCGACGCAACGTGCCTTCAGAGACATCAATTTTTGACGCAAATGCCCTGATACTGTGAGGCTTTATTGCTTCCTCTACACGTTCTGCCAAGGTATTTAGGTAACTTTCTCCGTCCATAATGGGTTTCATTTCCTACATCACATCTATTTAAGCGTCAATTTGGACATTATAAGGAGCTTTAAAAATAAACTCAATGCAATTTTTTACGCAGGAATAAATTTATTAGCGGTTGTGGTGCGTAACTTTTTGCTCTATACTTGTTAAAAAATTACGCAGACCGAGCTTTAGTACGGTTCAGTATGCATTAATTACGGTAAGTTATAACAGTTAGTAGGGCACTTTTGAGTGCAAACGTACTTGCTTGCGTAAAAAAATAAGGAAAGTGAATATGGCCAACCACCCAACATTTAATACACAAATGAAGTCTAGACTATCTCAGCATCTGGTGTCTGCTCATAGCGGTGCTGACTTAAGTCCAAAACCTGTCAAGTTAGTGCGTACTCCAAAAGGGGCGCAATTATTAAAGTATGCACGAAAATGCAGGGGTTATACACAAGCTGAATCAGCAGCTTGTTATGGTATTGAGGAGCGCACGCTAAGGCGTTGGGAAAATAATGAATATAACCCTAGATGGAATGATGTTATTTCGTTGATTGAAGATGTGTATTTAATGGATATTACTCAAGTTATTGAAGGAGTAAGGAATGACTCCGAATTAACTGCGTAAATAGTTACGCGTTTGCTGTATATCATAAATCAGGTCAGTTTATTACGCGCCCTTTAAAGTTGCGTAATATTATGACCTCTTTAGATAAAGCCTCGTTGCTTGTCAGGTAAGCCGAGTAGTCGTTAAAGTAGCTGAGGAGTAAGTTTTTATGATGAACTTGGGTGTATTACATAGGATAGCTGATTTTTTCTAATGACCCCTTATTAAACTCAAATGGTTCCATAATCACCCTTCGCGTGAAAAATCTATTTTATTGATTTAAAAGGAAGATTTTCTATTTTAAGATATTGATTCGAAGATAGAGGCTTTTGATATTAGAGACTTTGCCTGTTAACTTTTTACTCAATGGATAGCTGAGGAAGCAGTACAGACTACAAATATTTTTCTCAATATAGAAAGGAAATTATTATGTCTTTATCTAAATTATCACTGACCATTGGTACGTTATTGGCGAGTTTAAATTGTTATGCATCAGCGCAAAATGTGGCAGATGTCGATGGTTATGAGCGCGTAACCAGCTACGCTTATGGACCCGTCAGAAGTGTGGCTATTACCAGTGAACATGCCCACAAACTGGTACTTAACGTACGACTTAGCAACGAATTTAGTCGCTGCGATAGTGCCAATGTATACTCTAATCGTACACACACTAACCTTGCAAGTTTAAATGTCTCTGTAAATTCCCATATACAGGCAAGTTTGACAATGGAAACAGATCTCAGTGATGAAAATGTACTACAAGATGCTAAGACGGTTCATATAGGGTGTACTGATGAGTTCGGGCAAGATTACAACGTGTTAGTCAATGTGCCTGGCGCGCCAATTGTCGACTGGCAAATTTCCTTGCAACCAGCGGGTAAGTTTATTTATAAACCATATTCATATGGCTATCATTCAGCATATAAAATTGAAAGTCGTCTTAGTATAAATAACCAAAACACGCAGTCTTACTGTACAACTATAGCAAATCGGGGTGTATCGCTTGGTCTATTTCATGGTGAAGACCGCAAAGGTCCTTTTCATTCAGACGTATTTATAAAAAATGAAGTATTGGCGAACCCTGCACATCAAGTTTTGTATCAAATTATTGAGTGTGAAAATGCGGCCGGAAAGACCATGGCAGTGAAGGTTTTCAATTTAACAAACCCCAATCACATCCACCTTTGGGAGGATCAGTTGATAGTTAAATAAAAGGGGCGAATAAAAAAGCAAGTCGTGAGACTTGCTTTTTTATGTGCAAAGATAAATTACTTAACTTCTTTACCTGCGGCTTGTTGATCAGCATGGTAGCTTGAGCGAACAAAAGGACCACATGCTGCGTGTGAAAAGCCTATTTCGTCCGCATAGTCTTTCAGCGCGTCAAACTCTACCGGTGGCACATAACGCTTAACAGGTAAGTGGTGCTTCGAAGGTGCAAGATATTGACCAACTGTCAGCATATCGACGTTATGCTCTCGAAGATCTCTTAAGACTTCTTCGATTTCTGGGATCTCTTCCCCTAATCCAACCATCAAACCTGATTTAGTTTTAACTTCAGGGTGTGCCTCTTTAAATCGGCGTAACAACTCTAAAGACCATTTATAGTCGGCACCTGGACGAGCTAGTTTGTAAAGTCTCGGTGCTGTTTCTAAGTTGTGGTTGAACACATCAGGTGGCGTTTCAGTTAAGATCTCCAAGGCACGATCCATACGACCGCGGAAATCAGGAACTAGGATTTCAATTGTAATGCCTGGATTATGTTTGCGGATTTCTCTTATGCAATCAGCAAAGTGCTGGGCACCACCGTCACGTAAGTCATCTCTGTCTACAGAGGTGATCACCACATATTTAAGCTTCATATCTTTAATAGTGAGTGCTAACTTTTCTGGCTCTGCCGCGTCAGGCTTCAGCGGGCGACCATGTGCCACATCACAGAATGGACAACGACGAGTACAAATAGCACCTAAAATCATGAAAGTTGCTGTACCGTGATTAAAGCATTCAGACAAATTAGGGCAAGATGCTTCTTCACAAACAGAGTGTAAGCCATGCTTTCGCATCGCGCTTTTGATCCCTTCTATTCGCTCACTTGATTTTGGTAAGCGGATCTTTAGCCATTCTGGTTTGCGGAGCATTTGCTCTCGTTCAGTTGGTAGTACTTTTACCGGGATCAATGCCATTTTTTCAGCATCGCGTAACTTTACACCCGGTTCCATTTTGACTGGTTTACTCATTCGTTCTCAAACCCTTCAGTGTGAACAACATGCTCAGCGTTAATGCGCTTAAGCATATGTTTGATGAGCCCTTGACCCGCTTTATCAAGTGAATCAGGCCCATTTAAATCGCTAGTTTGTACCATCTCCATGCCAGCATAGCCGCATGGGTTAATACGTAAAAATGGACTAAGGTCCATATTGACATTCAGTGCAAGCCCGTGAAATGAACAGCCTCTTCTTACTCTTAAACCCAAAGAAGCCACTTTACGGTCATCGACGTAAACGCCTGGAGCGTCTGCTTTGGCGTTGGCATTGATATTGTGCTCTTGCAATGTATCAATGATGGTTTCTTCGAGCCAAGTAACAAGTTCACGCACGCCAATTTTTAGACGTCGTAAATTAAATAGAACGTACATCATTTGCTGCCCAGGACCGTGATAAGTTACTTGGCCGCCTCTATCAACTTTCACAACAGGAATATCTCCTGGTGCAAGCAGGTGTTCTGCTTTACCAGCCTGGCCTTGAGTAAATACAGGATCATGTTCAACTAGCCAGATTTCATCTGGCGCAGAATCGTCACGTTGATCTGTGAATTGCTGCATTTTTTGCCATATTGGCTCGTAACTTTTTCGTCCTAGGTGACGAATGATGACATGATGGTTGCTCATGGACTTCCCTGATTACAATACGTAACGAACCGCTTCGATACTACCGAGCTCGGTATATATCTGCTCAATGTGTTCTTTTGACGTTACCGTTGCAACTAAAGTCACTGATTCATATGTCCCTTTACTGCTTGGCTTCACCTTAGGTGCGTAGTCACCAGGCGCAATAGCTTGCATTTTAGTCAGGATTTGATCTGTCAGATCAACGTTTGCTAGGCCCATAATTTTAAAAGTAAACGGGCAAGGGAATTCTAAGTACTCATCAAACTTAGTGTTTTTTACAGGTGTTACCATGACGGTTTCCTCACTACAGATACTAAGCGATGATTGTGTAATGTGAATTGTTTTCACTTAGGCATCATCACCTCAATAATGCCGGGCATTCTATCATTTTTGCAGCAAAAAAAAACGCCTCTAATAGAGGCGCTGTTGCATTATATACATACTCTGCACAGGGTTATTGCATGATCTGTAAACGTAAGTAGTCGTATATGCGGCTGAAGAAACTGCCTTCTTCGATTTCTTCGAGTGTAACAAGTGGATACTCGGCAATATCTTCCCCTTCAAGTTGCAAGAACAAAGTACCTACAGTACTGCCCTTTGCAAGGGGAGCGGTCAGCGTTTGGTCCAACTCAAAATGTGCCTTCAAGTTCTTGCGTTGGCCACGAGGAATGGTAATAGGTGTATCTTGTGTGATACCCAAAGAGACAGTTTCTTTGTTACCCATCCAAATACGTTGATCTGCAAAACTATCACCTGCTTTGTAAGGAGTAATCGTTTCGAAAAATCTAAAGCCATAGTTTAGCAGCTTCTTGCTTTCTACTTTTCTCGCTCGCTCGCTCTCTGTGCCCATCACGACGGCTATAAGTCTCATGTCGCCCTTGGTTGCAGAGGTGACTAAGCTGTAGCCTGCTTCTGCGGTATGGCCGGTTTTTATACCATCCACATCTAAGCTTGCATCCCACAGTAGTGAGTTGCGGTTATATTGCTTGATACCATTAAACGTAAAAGACTTTTGCTTATAAAGTGCATACTCTTCAGGGACATCACGGATCAGCGCAGCCCCCAGAGTGGCCATGTCTCTAGGTGTGGTGAATTGCTCAGGGGCATCTAAACCATGGCTATTGATAAAATAGCTATTGGTCATACCTAGTTTTTCAGCGTGTGCATTCATCAAATCAGCAAAAGCACTTTCGCTACCAGCTATATGCTCGGCCATTGCAACACATGCATCATTTCCTGATTGAATAATGATACCGTGGTTTAAATCATCAACGCTGACTTTTTTCCCTACTTCGATAAACATTTTTGAAGATTCAGGGAAGTTTTTTGCCCAAGCTTTTTCACTGATGGTAACCATGTCATTGGGAGAAATATTACCAGCAAGAATTTCTGTACCAATCACGTAACTGGTCATCATTTTAGTTAAACTTGCAGGTAAAAGCTTAGTATCCGCTTCTCCTTCAGCGATGACTTTACCTGTCGTGAAGTCGACCA
Organism: Pseudoalteromonas luteoviolacea; assembly: GCF_018100925.1. Taxonomy (GTDB): domain Bacteria; phylum Pseudomonadota; class Gammaproteobacteria; order Enterobacterales; family Alteromonadaceae; genus Pseudoalteromonas; species Pseudoalteromonas obscura. Next base: position 83,539 of record NZ_JAGJEH010000010.1, read on the forward strand.
GGAAATAACCTTTCGCACTCACTTGCGGTGGAGAAGGTATGATCTGTGCACTTGCCGAAAACAATGACAAAGAACACACGACACCAAGGATTTTTTTAACTACTTTTGGTTTAAATACTGTCATCATGCTCGCTTTTTAATTAGTCTGGGTAGTCGCTCAATTGTTAGACCAACCAGTAGATTTTATTTTTGTACTGCATACTACATATTATACCTATATGCAGGCATTAGTCGCGGAACAAAAATTATGTAATTCAGTTTTAGAATATTTTAAAGTTCATACTCTGTGTAAAGCAAGAAAGCTTTATTAAATTCACCTTCTTGTAAGGTTTGTAGCACTTTTTGTGCTGTATGATCATCCAAAATGGGTCCAAGTCGCAATTTGTAAAGATTATCTTCAAACGCGATAGGTGTACCTAGTTCAAATTTATTAGAAAGTTGCACCGCTAAAGCCTGTACATTTTCCATACTGCTGCCAGCGGCAACTTGCACATAAGTTAAGCGTGGATTTTTTCGGTCAATAGTAATCGCCTCAATCTTAACCTCAGCTGTACCTTGTAAATGATAACCCAGTTTATATGCGGCAGCATAAGACAGGTCAATGATCCTATCATCATGAAAAGGCCCGCGATCATTCACTCGGACAATGGCACTTACGTTGTTTTGCAAATTGGTGACCTTGACAAAACTGGGCAAAGGCAGTGTTTTATGAGCTGCTGTCATGTCAAACATGTTGAATGTTTCACCATTGGATGTGTAGTAACCATGAAATTTACGGCCATACCAAGACGCAGTCCCTGTTTGCGTAAACCCTTTTTCATCCGACATTGGTGCATAGTGTTTACCAAGCACCGTATAAGGACGTCCAGCACTGACACTTTTTGGCTCGTTGGTGACTTTGGCATCTTGCATTTCGAGCTCAGTCGGGGCACGCAGCGGTGCCTTGTCTTGATTTGTATGATATCGACTACTACATGCGCTGAGAAGTAGTACGACAGCCAAAGGAATAAGGACGTTTTTCTTCATAAATTACTTTAATAACATTTTTTTATCTGTTGCTATTGCCATAATGATACCGAAACCAGCCATCAGTGTAACCATCGATGTCCCACCGTAACTGATCAAAGGCAGTGGTACGCCAACAACGGGTAATAATCCGGATACCATGCCGATATTGACAAAGATATATACAAAAAAGGTGAGGGTGAGTGCGCCTGCGAGCAACTTGCTAAATGCTTCTTGTGCATTGACTGCAATATAAAGCCCTCGGCCGATTATAAATAAGTACACACTTAACAACATGACGACGCCAAGCAGGCCAAACTCTTCGCTCAATACTGAGAAAATGAAATCAGTATGGCGCTCTGGTAAAAATTCGAGCTGTGATTGCGTACCATGTAGCCAACCTTTGCCCTCTATCCCTCCTGAGCCGATGGCTATTTTTGACTGAATAATATGATATCCAGCGCCTAGCGGGTCACTTTCCGGATCGAGTAAAGTTAAAACACGCTGCTTTTGATATTCATGCATGACAAAATGCCACATAGCAAATGCCCCAGGAATAGCCAATAACACACTGGTTCCGATTAGACGCCAGCTTAAACCAGATAAAAACAACACAAAAATGCCTGAACTGGCTATCAGTAAAGAGGTGCCTAAATCAGGCTGTTTTTGGATCAAGACAGTAGGGACTAGAACGATAGCAAACCCGATCACTAGGTGTAGCATTTTAGGGGGCAATTGTTGTCGGCCTATGTACCACGCAACCATCATAGGAACGGCTAATTTCATAATTTCTGAAGGCTGAAAACGCGTAACACCAATATCTAGCCAACGCTTTGCTCCATTGATGGTAATGCCAAAAAAGAATACCCCAATGAGCATAACTAATCCCACGGTGTACAGTGGAAAGACCAGCCTTTTTAGTGTGTTGGGGGAGATTTGAGCCATTACAAAAAGGGCGACAATGGCACCTAACATCCGTGTTGCATGGCGTGCCATCATGTCCATGTTTTGACCGCTGGCACTGTAAACGACGGCTAAACTACCGATCATCATGACAAGCAGCGCTGCCAGCAGAGGAAAATCAATGTGAATTCGTTGCCAAAATGAACGGCGCTTTCTCAATTGGTTCATTTACCCTCCGTGTCACTTGGATAAGACTCAAAATAATAATCCATAAGCTTGCGTGCGATTGGGGCTGCGATAGTTGAACCGCCCCCTTGGTTTTCGACAATAACGGTGACGACAATCCTGGGGTCATTGAAAGGCGCAAACCCTACATAAATGCCATTATCTCGATGTTTTTCTTTTAAGCTTTCTGCATCATACTTTTCACCTTGCGCAATACTCACTATCTGTGCAGTACCTGTTTTACCAGCAGGATCATAGTTTGCCCCTTTAAATGCTTTGTGTGCTGTACCGGTCGCTTTTTTTACGGTGTTATGCATGGCATCGAGTGCAATTTGCCAATTACGGGGATCTTTTAACACAACAGGCGGCTTTTCCTCTGTATACATTTGCTCCACGTTGTTATTTTGTTTTGCAACTTGCACGAGGTGAGGTGGGCGATGAATGCCTTTATTTACCAAAATAGAGACTGCATTGGTTATCTGCATCGGTGTCGCAGTCCAATATCCCTGACCGATACCGACAGAGATAGTATCTCCGGGCCACCAAGACTCTTTGAAGCGCTGTCTCTTCCATTCAGTAGTCGGCATGATTGCTGGGGTTTCTTCGTGTATATCAATTCCCGATAAATCACCAAATCCAAACTGGCTCATAAAATTGCTTATTTTAGTGATGCCAAGTTTGTAGGCTGTTTCATAGAAATATGTGTCACATGACTGCTCGATGGCTTCGTAGACATCCACATGACCATGCCCCCATCGTAACCAGTCTCGCCAGCGATGTTCAACATTGGGGATCTGGAAAAACCCGGGATCCCAAACTTTGGTATTCTCTTTGACCACTCCTTCCTCTAAAGCCAAAATAGCAAGGTGAGGTTTGACGGTTGAAGCGGGTGCATATCGCCCCTGAGTTGCACGATTGATAAGTGGTCTGTCTGGGTTAAGCAGCGCGCGATAATCTTTGCTACTTATACCATGAACAAATAGATTTGGGTCGTAACTTGGATTTGAGTAGAGCGCGAGGATCCCACCATCTTTAGGATCCATAACGACAATGGCTCCACGCACGCCATCAAGCACTTCTTGGGCAATTTTCTGTAACCCAATGTCTAACGTCAATACCAAGTCTTCACCAGGTTTGGGATGCTCAATGCTTAGTGAACGAATAATTCGGCCACGATTATTGACTTCTACACGCTGAGAGCCTACTTGGCCATGGAGGCGCTGCTCATAAAATTTCTCGATCCCGAGTTTACCAAAGTCATGGGTGGCGCGGTAATTTTTGGCAAGGCCTTGAGATTCTAGTTCGCTGAGCTCTTTTTTGTTGAGTCGAGATACATAGCCTAAAGCGTGGGTCAGTGCGTCGCCATAGGGGTAATGTCGTGCTAATCTCGCTTCAATGCTAAAACCGGGGAAGCGGTGTTGATTGACCGCGAAAATAGCGACTTCTTGTTCGTCTAGACGTGCCTTAAGAATTTGGCTTTTAAAGCGCCGAGAACGTCGGTTACTTTTTATTACTGCTTCTTTTTGTGCATCTGTAATGCTGATAATTTCGCTGAGTTGCTGCAGCGATAATGCCAGATCGTCAACTTGCTCAGGAATAACTTCTAGGTTATAAACAGGCCTATTTTCGGCCAACAATACGCCATTTCTATCGTAAATTAACCCGCGATTGGGGGCGATAGGAATAACTTTAATGCGATTATCATTGGAGCGGGTTTGATAAGTTTCGTGCTTTTCAACTTGCAGTGTATAGATGTTGTTAAGCAGAACTCCAATAAGGATAACGACAAAAACGAAGCCAACAAAAGCGCGTCGCGCAAACAAATTGGCTTCAGCGCTATGGTCGCGGATCGTTGGCCGGTTTTTTATCATGGATGGCTTATTCTCTGTGATATGGGTGGTTGTTATTTAAGCTCCAGCCTCGGTATAGACTTTCAGCAACGACAATTCTTACCAGTGGATGGGGCAATGTTAGATTGGACAGAGACCATTTTTGCTCCGATGCGGCAATACATTCTGGTGCAAGCCCTTCAGGCCCACCTATCAGTAAGCTGACGTCACGACCATCGAGCTGCCATTTTTCCATGTTAGTTGCTAGTTGGTGTGTATCCCAAGGTTTGCCAGTTACTTCTAATGTAACGATGCGGTTTCCTTTCGGAATAGCCGCCAGCGTTTTTTCGCCTTCCTGTTGTAAAATGCGTTTAATATCTGCATTTTTACCGCGCTTACCCGCGCTGATCTCGATTAAGTCTAAAGGCATATCTTTTGGAAAACGACGTTGATACTCTTTAAAACCAGTTTCCACCCATGCCGGCATTTTTGTGCCAACAGCAATTAACTGAATTTTCACGCTAGCCCCAAAGCTTTTCTAGATCATAAAAATCACGAGTTTGGTCTTGCATGACATGTACCACAACATCTCCCAAGTCAACAAGTACCCACTCACCGACATCTTGGCCTTCGTGGCCTAGTGGTGTTTCGCCGGCATGACGCGCTTCTTTTGCTACATGGTCTGCAATTGATTGAACGTGGCGTTTCGAGTTGCCTGAACAAATGACTAAATAATCAGTGATTGAGGACGTTTCTCTGACATCTAACTTCACAATGTCACGGGCTTTCATATCATCGACTTTATCTAAAGCAAAGTCTAAAAGTTGTTTTGAATCCAAATCAGAATCTCTATGCTATGTACACTACTAATAAGGGCGCAATTCTAACATGTTTTCCAGTAGAATTATCAAGTCGATCAGCGGCAGTTACTGTGCGTACAGTTTATTTTTATTAATATAAGTTATGACCGACTCTGGCAGCCAAGGTTCAACGGACTGGCCGGATTTTATTACTGTGCGAATTTCACTCGATGCTGCGGAAAAAGGCTCGCCAGTCATAAAGTAACATTTCCCTGCTTGAACTTGGTGCAATGTATCTGGATGGGTTACCTTGGCATGTGCTAGGTAATGGGTTAGCTGCAAGCATGGTGCAAATTTATCGCCCGGCCTTGCATATACTACGATATGGCATAGTTGAGTGATTGTTTGCCATTGATACCAACTGCTAAGGCTATTAAAAGAGTCCATACCCATCAAAAAAGCGATGGGAGTATTGGGGTGTTCAGCCCTTAATTCTTGTAAGGTTAATACAGTATACGAGGGCTCAGTGCGTGTAATCTCCCTAGTATCTATGTTAAATCTTGATTCTTCGTTAGTAGCCAATTGTAACATCGCCAAGCGGTGCTCTGTGGCTATACTTGGGCCTTTTTTATGCACAGGTGTTGCATTGGGCATAAATGATAAAGAAGTGAGAGATAATTCCTTTAAACACTGTTCGGCCATATTGATATGCCCTAAGTGGATCGGGTCAAAGGTACCGCCAAAAAGTGCAATCATCAGTGCTGAGTTCCTAGCTGGTTTGAACTGTCAGCAAAAGGCATTGGGAAATTTATTGGCTGACAAAAACTTAAAGCGATATGTGCAAGGCCTTGGAATGGCGCACTAAGTCCATTGCTTTTGAAGGCTGAATCAAACTGCGCGAGCAGAGATATAATATGTTCTAGTTGGGCGATTGTGAGCCTATCTAAAGCTTGTTGTGTCGACTGCTGCTGGTTTTTCCAAATATTATGTTGCTTGAACAGTGGCGCAATAGCTAGGCCCTGTACCAGTGCACGCTTCATAGCGAGTAAAGTCTGCGCTTGATTTTGTATTGTCCAAGCAACACTGGTCGGTTCAACATTGTCAGTAGCTAACTTATTGAGTATTTTCACGATATACTTTGCATTGCCTTTCAACAAACCATCATTTAGATCGAAGATGTCGAACTTGGCTTGATTGAGTAGGCCACTCATAAGTTGCTGTTGATCAATCAAAGCATCTTTATATAGTAGTGACAGCTTTTCAAGTTCTTGATACGTGGCAAGTAAGTTACCTTCCGTTGCCAGTAGTAAGCTGCGCTTGGCGTCGCTTTTTAAATTGACTTTTAAACGTTTACATTCGTCATCCAACCACCTTTCTAAGTGATAACCTGTGAGGGCATAACAAGGTACAAATAAGCCTTGTTTGTCGAGAGCTTTAAACCAAGCTGAGCGCTGAATATCTTGGCCCGCTTTTGCACCCTTTATAATTAATATGACATCTGGGTTTATATTGGCAGCCAGCTCTTTTAGGATGTTAACGCCTTGCGTAGGTGGCTTCTGTTGGTTTAAATCAAGTTCGATAATTGTACGTGCACTAAAAAGCGACATGCTGTTGTACTGGGCAATGAGTTCTTGCCAATCGAAGCCGGGCAGCAGGGCAAACTTGATGACTTCATCAAACCCTTGCTTTTTAGCTACTTGACGGATATTTAAAACACAATTTCCCTCTTGGAAAGGCTCTTCACCAAAAACAAGGTAGAAAGGATGCAGGCCTTTACTTAACTGGCCTGCTAGTTGATTTGCATAACAGCGCATTAGAGTTGTGACAGTTCGCGAATAATTCGTTTAGTGGCTAACTTGCGCATCTCAGATAGGATGATTTCCATTTCTTTGGATTTGGCAAGTGAGTTCGTTGGATCGTCTTGATAGTTGCGATAAAGCTCGAAACTTTGTTCAAAAGGCTCTTGATCCGGGCGAGATAGGCGGTAGGAAACTTTATATGCAAGCTCATACTGAGCAACTTGGCCATTTTGAAAAAGGCTCAATGGCTGCCTGCTCAGCGCATCTCTGTACAAGTGAAGCTCTGCTGCATTTTTACTATTTTTACCCGTAATCTCATCGTTAATTTTGACTTGTGAGCGCTGCAACTCGTATTTCAGTTGCTCGTATAAAGCTGACTTTTGGTCTTCCCCTGTTAGATGCAATACTCTTAGATCTTCAGGGATATACGACGCTTGTTTTAGATGAAAGCCACAGCCTGTGACAGTCAAACAGACTAGCAAAACTGCTAGTCCATTCTTTATGCCAGCAAGCGCGCGCATAGCAGCCAAGCCAGTAAGGCTTGCTGCTAAAATGACTCGCTTAACTAAGCCAATCATTAGTTGGCAACCACATTAAGTAGCTTGCCCGGCACATAAATTACTTTACGAATGGTTTTACCATCAGTGAATTTAGTGACGTTTTCTTCTGCGAAGGCTTTTGCTTCAACTTGCTCTTTTGTTGCGTCGGCGGCAACAGTCAATTTTGCACGCAGTTTACCGTTTACTTGAACAACAATCAGTTTTTCATCTTCAACCAAAGCGCTTTGATCTACTGTTGGCCAAGCGGCATCCAATACATCGCCTTGGTGACCAAGTTGTTCCCACAACTCATGACACATATGTGGTGTAATTGGCGCTAGCATAATGATAATTGCATTTAGCGCTTCATTTGCAAGTGCAATGTCTTGGTCGTTTTCGAGTGGTGCTTTTGTCAGTTTATTGGACAATTCCATAACTGCTGCAATCGCTGTGTTGAATGTTTGACGACGTTCAACATCATCAGTGACTTTAGCAATGGCTTTGTGGATTTCACGACGCAGCGTCTTTTGATTACTAGACAGCTTACTTAGATCTAGATCTGCAGTACCTGCATTTTTAACATCAACAGCATATTTCCAAACACGACGTAGGAACCTTTGAGCACCTTCAACACCAGAATCAGACCACTCAAGTGTTTGCTCTGGTGGAGCAGTGAACATCATGAATAAGCGTACTGTGTCGGCACCGTACTGTTTAATAACCGTTTGCGGGTCAATACCATTGTTTTTAGACTTGGACATTTTCCCCATACCCGCTGACATAACTGGCTCACCGTCGTCTTTATGCCAAGCTTTGATGATACGGCCTTTGTCGTCTTTTTCTGTTTCTACATCCAGTGGAGAGATCCAAATATCACCGCCTTTTTCATCTTTACGATAATAAGTATCAGCAAGGACCATACCTTGACAAAGCAAACGCTCAAACGGCTCGTCTGAATTAACTAAACCGAAATCTCTCAATAGCTTGTGGAAGAAGCGAGAGTATAGTAAGTGCAAGATAGCGTGTTCAATACCACCGATATATTGGTTTACAGGCAACCAATAGTTTGCAGCACCAGGCTCTAGCATGCCTTCATCGTAGCGCGGGCTACAGTAACGAGCGTAGTACCAAGATGACTCCATAAAGGTGTCAAAAGTATCTGTTTCGTGGAATGCTGGTTCGCCATTTACGGTGGCTTTGGCCCATTCAGGGTCTGCTTTAATCGGAGATGTTACACCATCCATTACAACGTCTTCAGGTAAACGCACTGGCAACATTTCTTCAGTCGCAGCGAGTTCTGAGCCATCTTCTTTGCTTAGCATTGGAATTGGTGAACCCCAATAACGTTGACGGCTAACACCCCAGTCGCGAAGGCGGAAGTTTACTTTGCGTTTGCCAGCACCCAGACTTTCTAACTTATCAGCAATAGCATTGAAAGCGGCTTCAAAATCAAGGCCATCGAACTCACCTGAGTTGATAAGCACACCTTTTTCAGTGAAAGCTTCAGCAGCTAGATCAGCTTGTTGCTCAGCATCCGCCGCAGGGCTAATTACTTGCTTGATCTCTAGGCCATAAGCTGTCGCAAACTCATAGTCACGTTGATCATGACCAGGTACCGCCATGACGGCACCAGAACCGTAGTCCATTAAAACAAAGTTAGCGATCCAAATTGGGACTTCTTTACCTGTTAATGGGTGGATTGCGCTCAGGCCTGTTGCAATGCCTTTTTTGTCCATAGTAGCTAAATCAGCCTCTGCTACTTTGGTGTTTTTGCATTCTTCGACAAATGCAGCCACGTCTTCATTGCTTTTCGCCGCTTCTAAGGCAATTGGGTGGCCCGCTGCGACAGCAACATAAGTGACACCCATAAATGTGTCTGGGCGAGTCGTATAGACAGTAAAGCTTTCATTGTTGTCTGCGCGTTTGAAGTCGATCTCTAAACCTTCCGAGCGGCCAATCCAGTTGCGCTGCATGGTTTTAACCTGTTCTGGCCAGTGATCTAACTTGTCTAAGTCATCAAGTAGTTCTTGAGCATAGTCTGTGATTTTGATGAACCACTGTGGAATTTCTTTTTGTTCGACAAGTGCACCTGAACGCCAGCCACGACCGTCGATAACCTGCTCATTAGCAAGTACAGTTTGGTCGACTGGGTCCCAGTTTACGGTTGACATTTTCTTATACACTAAGCCCTTTTCATATAGCTTAGTGAAGAACCATTGTTCCCATTTATAGTATTCTGGGTGACACGTTGCGATTTCGCGATCCCAGTCATAACCAAAGCCCAGTTGCTTCAGCTGACCACGCATGTAGTCAATGTTTTCGTAGGTCCATTTTGCAGGCGCAGTATTATTTTTGATTGCTGCATTTTCAGCTGGTAGACCGAACGCATCCCAGCCCATTGGCTGCATGACATTTTTTCCTTGCAAGCGCTGGAAGCGCGAAACAACGTCACCGATTGTGTAATTACGGACATGTCCCATATGGAGCTTACCACTTGGGTAAGGGAACATAGACAAGCAATAGTATTTTTCTTTGCTTTCGTCTTCGACTACTTTAAATGTGTTATTTTCTTCCCAATAGGATTGAACCTTGGGTTCGATTTCTTGTGGGTTGTATTGCTCTTGCATTGACGTTTCCAGACTTCTTGCAAACTGATTGTAAAATTGGTCAATAGCATACCCGAAAACTTAGCCTGATCACAGCATATGATGGGCAATTTGCATGGAATAATCATATTTATGTCAATTTCAATTGCCCAACAATAAAAGACGTTGAAAATGTCTTTTATTGTTGGGCTCATGGCCCTTTTTGAGGAGTGCTCTATACTCTGAATATGCAATGTGAATGTGTTCAACAGGTGTTGTATCAACTTCGGCAACCATGGGTGACGTTTACGTGTTTGGCTGGGCATGATAAGTCAAATATGTAATTTGTGGCGTTGGGGTTTACCACTGTGACTAGATGTAGATGAACAGGAGGCAACATGGCAGATTATAAACATTGGCTTGATGATTTTTCTAAATGGTTTAAAGATGTGAAAGAGCATGAGCTGAAAAAAATGGTCGATGAATTTATTAAGGAAGAGCAGAGGTGGCGGGAGTTTGGCAAAAACAAGCTCAATGACTACAAGCATTACTTCAAACGTGATCTACAGCATATTTCACAACACCACGATCATTACCAAGGTGTTGCGTGGGAAGAGTTTAAAGAATCAATATTATACGAGTTAGCTTATTTAGAGGACAGGACGCAGCTTGAGTGGCAAGCTTTGATGTCTGATTTTGCACATGATGGCGTTTATAAAGAAGGTGAATGGATAGCTTTGGGGCAATTAGTGTGTAAGAATTGCGGCAATAAAACCGATGTTTATCACACTCTTGAGATAAAGGCTTGTAGTGAATGCGGGCATGATACTTTTCTGCGCAAGGCGCTGACACCCTAAACGACACAATGTTGTATTTCGAAGTGTGAACAATAAAGAAACCAGGAATGACTAAAACAATTAAGCCACTGTGTTCGGATCAGCTGACACCGACTGTTTCATTGCAACATATTCGATCATGTATGCAAAACCCTTATCCCGAGTCTTTACCTTTCATAGGACAACAACGCGCTCAGAGCGCGCTCGATTTTGCCCTTGGTATGGAATTACCTGGATACAACGTATTTGTCATGGGCGAAGCAGCTACAGGCCGCTTTACCATGGTCAAGGATAAATTAGAAGCGCATAGCAAAACGCGACCAACACCCAAAGAGTGGCTTTATGTCAATAATTATGACGACCACAGAGAGCCTATCACTATGTTCATGCAGCCTGGTGAAAGCCGGCAGCTTGCAGATGACATTGATGCGTTTTTGGACGAAGTTGTGGACACCTTTCCTGCTGCATTTGACAACCCGGGCTATCAGCGCAAGAAAAAGTCAATTGATAGAGACTTTGACAATAAGTACAACGCAGCATTGACAGCGGTTGAGCAGCTGGCGATGAATAAAAGCGTGATCATGCTAGAGGAGAATGGGGCTGTCAGTTTTGTGCCAGTAGTCAATGGTAAACAGCTAGATGAAAATGAGTTTGCTGTACTTGATGAGCAAGTCCAAACTCAGTTTTACGAAGCCATTGACGAGTTGGAAGATGGCTTAATCGAAGCGCTTATCGAGTTACCTCGATGGAAGCGAGAGTCGTCAGAAAAGCTCAGAAAATTGAAAAAAACGACGATTGAGCTTGCAACTAAGCCATTGCTTAAAGCGCTTGAACACAAGTACGCCAGTCATATAGGGGTGATCCGTTACTTAAAAGATCTTCGCGTTGAAATAGTTGAAGCGGTTTTAGATTGGCTGGATGATGACTCTGCGGGTTCTGACGAGCAAAAAGAAGATTTCGATGCTAAAGGTATGTTGACAGACTTTTTTGCGCCAAATATTTTAATCGAATACAAAGAAGGGGCGCCTGCTCCGGTGGTGTATGAACCCAACCCAACGTTTGGAAATATATTTGGTAAGATTGAATACGAAAGCGCACAGGGGTCGCTGATCACTAGCTATCGCTCTATTCAAGCCGGAGCACTACATCGTGCAAACGGCGGGTACTTAATCATGGATGCGGATAAAGTACTCGCGTCTCCGCAAGTGTGGGACGGGCTTAAACTGTCATTAAAAACACATCAGATTAAAAATGATTTGCCATTTCAAGATAGCTCTGTGGGGAGTAGCTTTACCCTAAAGCCTCAGCTGATCCCCATGGATGTTAAAATTATTTTGCTGGGTTCTCGAGATTTGTATTACACCATTAGTGAGTATGATGAAGAGTTTGGAGAGCTTTTCAGAGTCCTTGCTGACTTTGATTATTACTTGCCCTCCAGCGATAGGTTGCAGTACCAGTTTGTCACTAAAGTCCAAGAGTATTGCGAGCAAACTTTAAATTGTGGCCTGACGGCAGAAGCGTTAGTTCGACTTTTGAAGTTTAGCTATCGCCAAGCAGAACACCGCAGCAAATTGTCTGCACGTTTTGCTGATGTACTTGAGCTGGTGGCAGAGGCAAGCTATTACGCTAAACAAGATGGTGAAGAGATGATCGACGATCATCATATTACTGAGGCTTTACTTGGCAAACAATACCGCACCGGCCAACTAAGCGAAAATATGTTAAGTGACATAGAGGAAGGGCACACATTAATCGCCACACAAGGCCAAGCGGTGGGCAAAGTAAATGGACTGACTGTACTGCACATAGGCGACACAGCGTTTGGTACACCTGCACGGATCACGGCAACGGTCTATGCTGGTTCAGATGGTGTCATTGATGTTGAGCGAGAAGCCGAGCTTGGTAAGTCAATCCATTCGAAGGGAGTGATGTTGCTTACTGGCTATCTCGGTAACAAGTATGCGCAGCAGTTTAGTTTAACTTTGAGTGCAAATATAGCGATTGAGCAAAGCTACGGATATATAGATGGGGACAGTGCGTCACTGGCTGAATTATGTGGTTTAATCTCTGCCATCACTCAGTTACCTATTGAGCAGTCTTTGGCATTGACAGGCTCTATAAATCAGCATGGTGAAGTGCAGGCGGTCGGCGGCGTTAATGAAAAAGTAGAAGGCTTTTTTAAACTCTGCAAGATGCGCGGCCTAACGGGTAGTCAAGGGGTGATCATTCCACATTCCAATTTAATTAACTTAGTGTTAGAAGACGAAGTGGTTGAGGCAATTGCAAGCAACAAGTTTAATTTGTTTGCAGTGAAAAGTGTTGACGAGGCGCTAGAGATTCTAATGAATGTGCCTGCTGGGAAGGTCAACCAAGGTAAGTACCCAAAAGGGACCATCAATCAATTAGCATTAGCTAGACTTGAGCAAATAGCACAAGTAGTTAATGGCGAAGAAAAAGAACCATCTGAAGACACTGAGTAGGAGTAGTTATGTCTGTAACCGGTATTTTGGTCACCATTTTAGTCTTTGGGCTAGCATGGTTTATTTTCAATAATAGTCAAAAACAGATGCAAATTGCGCAAATGAATCGATTGGATGCTGAGGAGTTTCTTGTATCGAATGCAAAAAAAGAAGGTGTGATTACGACAGAGAGCGGTTTGCAATATGAAATAATTGAGAAGGGAGACGGAAATACTTTCCCGACAATCAATGACAGCGTACGAGTTCATTATCATGGAACTTTAATCAATGGTATGGTTTTTGACAGCTCTGTAGATCGAGGGCAAGCCATCACTTTTAGCCCTAAGCAAGTAATTGCAGGCTGGACTGAGGCACTACAGCTCATGGCAGAGGGTGATAAGTTTCGACTCTATATTCATCCGGATTTAGCCTATGGGAATAGATCGACGGGAAATATTAGTGCGGGTTCGCTATTGATTTTTGAAGTTGAACTAATTGCAATTAACTAGCACATAAAGGTTTAAGATTTGTGTAAGTTGTATTATTTTTAGCTTGCATTTTATCTATATTGTTATTTAAATGGGAACAGGTATCGTCATGGCAAGGAGGTGGTACTTGGCATATCTGTTTCTAATAGTATGTAGTTTTGCAGGGGCATTGTTTTGTAGAAGGGTGAGTAACAATAAACATATGAGAATAGAAAGTTACGTCTCTTCTACCAACCCTGGATTTTATCAACAACTTTCATCTGATCGATTTGATATCGATAGACAAGCGGCGTTTGTCAAAAATTTAGCTGCAGTTTCGTCATTAGGTGAATTGACTAAGTTAGAGGAGGTAACATTAAGAGAGCTTCTATATGATCGGTTTTTAGCTGATATGGGAGTTATTTTCTTCTCTTTGGGTACCGTGATTTTTTCGACTCTAATTGTATTCGTAATTTAACTAAAACCCACTTTGTCGAGCAAAGTGGGTTTTTTTACAGATGAGATTAGCTCCAGCCGTCATACCTTTTTCTACGCGACAAAAATAATGTCAGGAGTACACCCAGTATCAGCCCTGACAGCGCAATAATGCCGCCATAAGATAGTAGGGTATGTTGCTCAGCTTTAATTTGATTTTGACTTTCTTGCGCTTGCTGCGTTAGTTGAGCATTGAGATCTGCGATTGTTTTTTGTAATTCAGTATTTTGGGCTTCCAGTAAATCGTAGTCATTTTGCAGTTGAGGGACCGACTCTTTTAAGGTGTTAAGCTGTTGCTCAGCTTGGTTTAAAGAGCTACTCAAATCGCCAACTTGTTGTTTGAGTCCAGCTTCAGCAGTGACAAACTTTGACTCAACCCAACCACTTCTATTTTTATTATCTATTATACGGACAAAGTCGTTCTCTTGTTCGTTGGTAATTTGCACTGCAGTACCGGCTTCTATGGAGCCTAAAATGCGGTAATTTTTGCCAGGGCCTGAGTGTATAAATAAGTAAAGGTTATCAACAATAAAGCCATTTGGCGTGTTCTGCTGTGCCGTTTGTTCTTGGGGTGCTGCATCATCGGCTTCCTGTGCACAAAGCGTAAATGGTGCAAAAACAAACAAAAGTGGCAGTGCGAGGTGTTTTATCATTCGCGAGCCCTTATTTTTTTAAGGTTTATATGAATTTATCAAAATAGTATGGCTTTCAAAAGCGCTTGGCAAGAGCTTAAAGGACAATCACGATTTTTTATTTGTTAGCATTCATTACTACTGATCATTCAGCCCCAAATATCGTATTCTCAGAAGTGGAGGTTTGTCTTAATCGAATGGGGTCAAATAATGAACCAATTGACAGCTCGATGAAAAGAAAAGGTTGAAGTATGTGATCAAATCAGCGGAGTTTGCGCTTATTGGAGGTAAAAAGATTGCAAAATTAGGTGTCATTGTATATTTTGAACGTTCTCATTTTATAAAGGTAACCTACCCCCTAATGGACACTGAAATAGAACTGAAGTTTTTGGTTTCAGATAATGAAGTTCCGCTTATTCCAGCATTGATCACACAGTTTGCGAAGCGGGTTAATAATAAGCCGGCAAAAAATCTTGAAAATGCATATTACGATACGCCCAACAGAGAGCTAAGAGCGCTTGATATTGGTTTGCGTACGCGATGTGTCAATGACGAGTGTGAGCAAACAATCAAACTTTCGGGAGAAGTGTTGGGTGGTCTTCATCAGCGTCCAGAATACAACCTTCCGCTCAAAGGTAGAAAGCCAGACATTTTTGCGTTCGACACAGCTATTTGGCCTATGGGAATGCGTTTGGAGCCTATTGCAGAAAACCTCTTTCCTATTTTTACAACCAATTTTATTCGTCGAACGTGGCTAATTGAAACAGATGCTGGCAGCTTGATAGAAGTGGTACTCGACAAGGGCGAAGTATCTGCAAGTGGTAAGTCAGAGCCTATTTCTGAACTTGAAATCGAGTTGGTTGAAGGTGAACGTACAGATCTATTTTTGTTGGCGGAACAGCTTGTTTCACAAATTGGTGTGCGATTAGGCTTTTATTCTAAAGCGGCAAGGGGCTATAGGTTAGCAGATGATATGCCACTGCAACCAAATAGTGAAATTGGGTTTGTCCCTTTATCTGCCGAAATGAATCAAGAACAGGCATTCATCAAGACAGTTAACTATGCCATTGAACTTGTGCAAAAGCATGAGCAATGCTACGTCAATGAGTCGAGTTTAAAAACGCTGAAGCGCATTATTGATGGAGTGCGTTTAGTCAGGCATGCGTTTTGGCTTTTTGAGGAGTTTGTCGCAAGGGAAACCACAGATAATCTCCGTAAGGAATTAAAGTGGCTATTGGGTGAACTTGAGTGGGTTGAGAGTGCTATTTATTTAAAAACATACACCTCAAAGCGCCACGCATACTATAAACGCATCCACAATGCGCCTGAATTGTCACAAATAATTGATGATTTAAAGAGTGTGCAACCAACAAAAACGGATCTAGAAGATTTGTTCCATTGCTCGCGTTACAACAAGTTGTTGCTGTCTCTGACTCGATGGCTGATAGAGAAAAGTTGGCGTCAAAACTGGGATCAAAATGCCATTAAGGCAGCCCAGAGTAGTGTTCGTGGCATGGCCAAAAAAACATTTGACCAAGAGTGGAAGAAGCTTAGGGGCATGTTTCCTGACAAACAAGCGATGGCGGTCGAACAATATGTGCAAACAAGACCGAACATTGAAGAAATGTTGCTAAGTGGCAATTGTTTTGGTGCACTTTTTGAAGAAGGGGAGAGGCACAGCTTTAGAGCTCCTTGGATGGATATTCTTGCGGGTATCTACGAACTAGAAACGCTGCATTATTTAAAGCGTTTGTGTGAGGGCCAAGACGCTCAGTCGTTCTCGGAAATTCTTACTTGGCTTCAGCAAAAATCAGATTTTTTGATAAGCGCAATGGAACAAAGCAGACAAGCCTCTATCAATTGCGAACCATATTGGTAGGCCACTAGCTACATGATAAAGGTAGAGTGTTTACTGGCACTCTACTGTTAAAAATTTTAAATTTACCTGCCAATAAACTCGAAATCGCTTTTGTGTTTTTCTCGTCTGATATGGACTCCTTTCTAAAAAAACACCATTTTTCAAACCAATAGATAGTAATTTTAATTTTATCCCTGTGTATAAATACTGACTCAATGGCTGGCTAATTGACTTACAGCAAAGTGAATAGCGGTTGTTAAATTGAGATTGTTAGAGATTACGAAATAGTCGCGACAGGTCAAATTTCATCTACTACACTAAAATCAATGCCACCACATAGGTGACCTATGATAGATATTGATGACAAAGTCTTAGCTGACTTGCGGTCTGGTTTCAATTTGCCTGCCAAACCGGAAATATTGCAAAGTTTACAAAACGAGCTGAATCAAGATGAACCAGAGTTAAGTCGTGTAGCGGAGATCATTACAGAAGACGTTGCGACTTCTGCTGCTGTATTGAAAGTCATTAATTCTCCAGCGTATGGCATGTCGCGAACAATAACAGATATAAAGCAGGCGGTGATGTTTTTAGGCATGAATTGCATAACACAAGTCGTGACAGGGCATCTACTCAAGAGTGCATTTGAGCAAGATGATTGCTGTATATCTCTGCAACGCTTTTGGGATAGTGCGTCCGACATATCACAAGTGGCCATGCTCATTGGAAAACAGACTAAAACACCAGTTCCCATTGAAGACTTGCAGTTGCTAGGACTATTTCACGATGCGGGGATCCCTGCAATGGCCATGCGGTTTCAGGATTACAATGATGTTTTGATGCGCGCAACACAGCGGCCGGAACACTCATTGGTTGAATATGAGTCGCAGCAATACCCTACAAATCATACCGTTGTAGGGTATTACTTGGCAAGTTCATGGCATCTTCCCAAAAGAGTGTGTCAAATTATACTGCGTCATCATGATGCGCACTTCTTTCAGGATAACGACTCTGATCTTGAAAAAAAAATCCTTGCAACACTGAAACTTGCAGAAAACTTCTCTTTTGAAATTAAACACTTTAGAAGTTGTGCAGATTGGCATGCCTTTAAAGATGACGTGATGTTGGCATTGGATTTGAGTGACGATGATTACACGGATATGAAAGAGGATGTTGAAGAGTTTTTAATTGGCTGAGATATATAAAAGGCGCTTTGAAAAGCGCCTTTCTGCTAACATAATTTAGACTATTAAAGTCCGGCAGCTGCTTTAAGTGCTTCTGCTTTATCTGTTTTTTCCCAAGGGAACTCTTCACGACCAAAGTGACCATATGCAGCAGTAGGCTGATAAATTGGACGCTCTAGGTCGAGCATAGTGATTAAGCCATATGGACGAAGATCGAAGTGCTCACGAACTAGCTCAATTAGGCGTGTTTCTTCAAGCTTACCAGTACCAAAAGTATCAATGCTGATAGAAGTAGGCTCAGCTACACCAATAGCATAAGAAACTTGGATTTCACACTTGTCAGCAAGACCTGCTGCTACAATGTTCTTAGCAACATAGCGACCAGCATATGCAGCTGAACGGTCTACTTTTGATGGATCTTTACCTGAGAAAGCACCACCACCGTGTCTTGCCATACCACCGTATGTATCTACGATGATTTTACGACCTGTTAGACCACAGTCACCCATTGGACCACCGATAACAAAACGTCCAGTTGGGTTGATGAAGAATTTTGTTGCTTCGGTAATTAGTTCTTTAGGTAGCGTAGGCTTAATGATTGTTTCCATTACAGCTTCAACTAGCTCATCTTGTGATACTGAGTCACAGTGCTGAGTTGAAAGTACAACTGCGTCGATGCCAACTGGCTGACCATTTTCGTATGCAAAAGTTACTTGTGATTTTGCATCTGGACGTAACCACGGCAGCGTGCCATCTTTACGCACTGCAGCTTGACGCTGTACAAGACGGTGAGAATAAGTGATTGGTGCAGGCATTAAAACGTCAGTTTCATTACATGCATATCCAAACATTAAACCTTGGTCACCAGCGCCTTGATCTTCTGGACGAGAGCGATCTACACCTTGGTTGATGTCTGGAGACTGTTTACCAATGGTGTTCAAAATTGCGCAAGAGTCAGCATCAAAGCCCATATCAGAATGGGTGTAACCAATTTCACGAACTGTTTTACGTGTTAATTCTTCAATGTCTACCCAAGCGCTTGTGGTTACTTCACCACCAACCATGACCATACCAGTTTTAACGTAGGTCTCACACGCTACGCGTGCCTTTGGGTCTTGCTCAAGAATTGCATCTAATACTGCATCTGAAATCTGATCCGCAATTTTATCCGGATGGCCTTCAGAAACTGACTCTGAAGTAAATAAGTGTTTCGCCATTATTTATACTCACAAAAAAAAGCGCTTCGCGAACATGCGTAAAACAGCGCGAGAAAATTTTAGAAGAGATATTCTAACGAAAACAATTTTATATGCATAGTTTTTTTACGCCTAGACGTCTATTTTTAGATACTTGCAATTTACGCATTAAAAACAAAGTGAATTTATAACTTTTCTTGTGATTTTAATTGCAGTGGTAATTTTATTAGGTAAAAATGGGCCTTTAAAAACACTCGTGCAAACACTTAAAGGTAGGAGAATCCATGCCATCTCGCAAAGAACTTGCAAACGCAATTCGCGTTCTATCCATGGACGCTGTACAAAAGGCTAAATCAGGCCACCCAGGGGCACCAATGGGCATGGCAGACATCGCAGAGGTACTTTGGCGCGATTATTTAAAGCACAACCCAAACAATCCGGAATGGGTAGATAGAGATAGATTTGTATTATCAAATGGTCACGGCTCAATGTTAATTTATTCGTTATTACATTTGAGTGGCTATGACTTGTCTATTGACGATTTAAAGAACTTTCGTCAAATGCACTCTAAGACACCAGGTCACCCAGAGTATGGGTATGCGCCTGGTATTGAAACGACTACTGGTCCATTAGGCCAAGGCATAACTAATGCAGTAGGTATGGCAATTGCAGAGAAGGCATTAGCGGCGCAATTCAACCGCGACGAATATGACATTGTTAATCACTACACTTATGCGTTTTTAGGTGATGGCTGTCTTATGGAAGGCATCTCTCATGAGGCGTGCTCTTTAGCTGGTACATTAGGGCTGGGCAAGCTAATCGCATTTTGGGATGACAACGGCATTTCAATTGACGGTGAAGTGGAAGGCTGGTTTAGCGATGATACACCGCAGCGCTTTGAAGCATACGGCTGGCACGTAATTCCAGCGGTCGACGGTCATGATAGTGAAGCAATTAAAGCTGCGATTGAAGCGGCACGTGCAGAGACGGGTAAACCAACATTAATTTGTTGTAAAACTGTGATTGGCTATGGTTCACCAAATAAATCTGGTAGCCATGATTGTCACGGCGCACCTTTAGGTGATGAAGAGATCAAAGCAGCTCGTGAATTCCTTGGTTGGGAGCATGGCGCTTTTGAGATCCCTGAAGGCGTTTATGCTAAATGGGATGGTTCGGCACACGGCCAGCAAATCCAAAGCGAATGGTTGGTTAAATTTACTGAATATCAAATGCATTACCCTGAATTGGCAGCCGAGTTTGAGCGCCGTACAAAGGGTGAATTACCAACAAACTGGACTGAGCAAACTGAAGCTTATATTGCTGAATTACAAGCAAACCCAGCAAACCCAGCAACACGTAAAGCGTCACAAAATGCATTAAACGCATTTGGTCCAATTTTACCTGAGTTTATGGGTGGTTCAGCGGACCTTGCAGGTTCAAACTTGACGTTGTGGGAAGGTTCAAAAGGCCTGACAGCAGATGATGCATCAGGTAACTATATCTTCTACGGCGTGCGTGAATTTGGCATGTCAGCGATTATGAATGGTATTGCTTTACACAAAGGCTTTATCCCATACGGCGCGACTTTCCTGATGTTCATGGAGTATGCACGTAACGCAGTACGTATGGCCGCGCTAATGAAGCAGCCTAGTATTTTCGTTTACACCCATGACTCTATTGGTCTGGGTGAAGATGGTCCTACGCACCAACCTGTAGAACAGCTTGCAAATATGCGCATGACACCAAACCTTGTTAGCTGGCGTCCATGTGATCAGGTTGAGTCAGCTGTTTCTTGGCAACAAGCAATTGAGCGTAAAGACGGTCCTACGTCTTTGGTTTTCACTCGTCAAGGTCTAGCACAACAGGCTCGTACAGAAGAGCAAGTAGCGGCGATTAAACGCGGTGGCTACGTGCTTAGCTGTGATTCAAACCCTGATGTGATTTTGATTGCGACAGGCTCAGAAGTGCAGCTTGCGGTGGAAGCGGCAGAACAACTTCGTCAGGACGGTAAGAAAGTCAGAGTGGTGTCTATGCCATCTACTGATGTATTCGATGCACAATCTGCAGAGTACAAAGCATCTGTTCTACCAGCTTCAGTAACACGCCGTGTGGCAATCGAAGCGGGTATTGAAGACTTCTGGTACAAATATGTTGGCTTAAATGGTGCGATTGTAGGTATGAGCACATTTGGTGAGTCAGCACCAGCAGGTGAGCTATTTAAACACTTTGGTTTTACAGTTGATAATGTGGTAGCGAAAGCTAATTCACTATTTTAATTGACTGATAACAGTTATAAAAAATCGCCCATAAGGGCGATTTTTTTTGCCTGAAGATAAAGTGACAACAGGCAATTATCGTTAAACGTAGAGAATTAAACTCTAAATTGAGACACTGACTGTCTTAGCTCCTCAGCGAGCTTAGCAACTTCAGAGCTTGAAGTTGACGTTTGGTTTGCGCCCTCTGCAGTTTGTTCTGCAATTGCGACGATAGACTCTAGTCGTTCGCTGATCTCTTGAGAAACTTGCTGCTGCTCATTGGCAGCTGTGGCTATTTCTTCACTCACGTCATGGGCTCTTGATACTGCATCAGTAATGCAGTTCAATGCTTCATTGGCTATATCACTTTGTGACACACAAGACTCCGCTTGTTGTTGACCTTTGGACATCGCCGTTACCGCTTCTTCTGCACCAGCTTGTAATGATTCGATCATCGATTGGATTTCTTGCGTCGACTCTTGTGTTTTACTTGCAAGAGACCTTACCTCATCAGCAACAACAGCAAAGCCTCGGCCTTGTTCACCTGCGCGAGCTGCTTCTATGGCCGCGTTGAGTGCAAGCAAGTTAGTTTGTTCCGCAATACCGCGAATAACATCTAGGATACCACCAATGGCAGAGCTATCTTGGTGAAGCTTGTTGATCACAGTAGACACTTCTTCTACTTCGTGTGCTAGCTGCTCGATGGTGCGTTTGTTGTCATGAGAAATCCCTTTGACGCGCTCAGCTTCTTGATCGGCATTTTTAATTTCTTCAAGAGCCTGATGGGCACTATTGCTCACACCATGTGCCGTGCTACTCATTTCTGTAGTCGCAGTTGCCGCCTGTTCAACTTGAGACTGTTGGCTTTTAATAGCTTGGCTTGACTCAGCAGTGATAGCTGATGTTTGTTCTGAAGCCGCCGCTAATTGAGTCGAGCGAGAAACAATACCTGTAATAAGTTCTTTCAGGCTAGTTATAAGCGTATTACAACTTTGTGCCAATTCACCAAACTCATCTTTTGCAGACGCATCTAACGAGTGTGTCATGTCGCCTTTTGCAACGATATCTAGTACACGGTTTACTTCGGCCAGAGGCTTGGTGATTCGACTGACAGTAAAATACGCAATACCGATGGCTAATAAGGTCGCTGCAATCATACCAGTCCATGTAGCGATGTTGGCTGATGACACGTCCTCAGTTACTTCATTTTGAATTTCAAAGGCCAATTGCTTGGACTGAGCAACCAGCGCACCGAGTTGATCGAGCGCTTTTTTTGTCGCCTGCTCAGCGTTGTTAAGCTCATTTTGAGTACTAATACGAGCTGTAATTAATTTTTGACGGTTGTTGGCAATACTGTCACTGCCCTGAAGTTGCTCTTTCAACGCGTTGTAGTAGGAATCCAAGTCATTGAGCAAGTCTTCATCTAATTGGGCCACAGTACTGCGCATTAAATCTAGGTTGCGGTCAATGTCTTCAAATACATAGCTTTGTTCTTTTTTAACAATATCTAATGTACTGGATTCATTAATTGTCAGTATATCTGCACTACTCGTAGCCAGAGAGCTAAACGAGTTTTCCAGTTTATTTGCCGCTTGATATGCGCGCGCATTTAATGACTCAAAGCCTTCTAAATCAAGAATATCGACAACGACTGTCGCGGCATCATCTGCGGCAATCTCAGCTTCTTCAAGTTGAGCAATAAGCTGCTTATTGAGGCTAAGTTCTAGAGATTTATCGGCAAACAAGGCGGTAACCGATTTGGAAAATGACCCAAAGCTTGCAGATACATCTTTGCTACTACCATAGAGAGTAGGCTCGTCTCTGACAACTTGATTGAGCGCAGAGTAGCTTTTTTCAAAAGTACTTTGACGAGTATTAAAAGTTGTCTTTAAGTTGTTTAGGTCACTGCTAGATTGTGTGAAGTAACTCGCCTGAGCGATTTTGCTCATCTGCGTAAACTCGATTTGCAAAGCTGCACTTCGGTCTAACGCTGGCAGTGATAAGTTGTTGACCAATTGAGTAGAACTATCAATATTTGCGATCCTAAGCAGTGAGTTCACTCCAATTAACAATAAAAGCAGGGTAATTATTATAAAGCCACCCCAAATACGTTGGCTAACGGTTAAATTCATACAGACATACCATCAAGTTAAAGCAGTACAACCACTTATCGGATTTATTGCGCATTAGTTAAGTATTTTATAGCAGATGTGAATATAAAATTCAGTAAAAACGGATGGTTTTTGACTATTTGCTGTAAATTTGTTCATTTGTGGACAGATTTATCATAGTCATTGGACCACCCCATACACATCCTGTATCCAAAGCGACTACATTTCTCACAGATGTTTTCCCTTCGAGCGCTGCCCAGTGACCAAAGATGAAACGTGTGCTGCTTGTTTTAAATCTTGAGTGATTAAACCAAGGTTGTAAATGTTCAACATCGTTTTGGCTGCCTTTACTATCGAAATCTAGTTGCCAATCTTTAGTTAAAAATCGCATTCTAGAAAACACATTGACTATAGTGTTGAATTTAGTTTGCGGATTGTCGTGAGTAATTTCTATCGCTGGGCTTTTGCCATACATACCCGACAAAAAGCCTGCCGCATGTGGGCCTTGGTAACAAGATTGTGCCCACTTTGACAGCGCTAGTGCTTGTTCTATATCCCAAAATGGATGTATTCCAGCATGAGAAATAAAACTATCAAATTCAGGTAAATAGGTGCAAAGGGGCTGAGACTGTAAAAAACACAGGTAAGCTGGTAATTCGCTACTTGCTAAAAGAGGCTCTAATTTGTCTTTGGGGTTGGGCGATCTATTGTTTAATACTGTCGACAACAGGTGCAAATCGTGGTTACCAAGCGTTACAGTGACAGAGTTTTGCAAAGAGGTGACGTGTTGCATACAAGCAAGGGAGTCCGGTCCACGGGCAACCAGATCACCAACCAAATACAAATGATCTTGACTTGGGTTAAAGTCTACGGCTTCAAGTAGTTGTTTGAAAGGGGTGTAGCACCCCTGTAAATCACCTATAGCGTAACTTGCCATTGTTATCAGTGCAAAATATCAGGTCGGTTGAGTCTAAAGACTTTTATCGGGGCTTTGAACTCTGAACCAAACTCATTACGCATTAAATAGTAGCCTTCCATTGTACCTACAGGAGTATCTAATACAGCACCACTGGTGTATTGATAACTCTCGCCAGGTCGGATCGTTGGCTGTTCGCCCACCACACCTTCGCCTTCGACTTCTGTCTCTTTACCATTGGCGTCGGTGATCAACCAATAGCGACTTTCCAGTTTTGCACTACACAAGCTATGATTCTTTATCGTAATAGTATAAGCAAAAACGTATTTATCTTTTTCTGGTTGAGATTGAGCTTCAACATAAAATGTCTCAACAGACACCTTTATCGGCGATCCTAATTCACTGTTTGTTGTCATAAATCCAGTTGGCAATTTCGATAAATTGAGAAAGAGAGATATTTTCCGCACGAAGAGACGGGTCTATCCCAAGTTGAGTTATTTCTTCTACCGTAAGTAAATTTGATAGGCTGTTACGCAGAGTTTTACGGCGCTGATTGAAAGCCTCTAAACAGACGGTATTAAGTATTTTAGTGCTTTTAGCGCTGCGTTGACTGGCATCCTTCGGGATTAATCTAACAACGGCTGAGTCCACTTTAGGAGCGGGTTTAAAGCAAGTTGGCGGTACTTCAATGACAGGCATCGCGTGGCAGTAGTATTGTGTCATCACACTTAGTCTGCCATATGCTTTAGAGCCAGGTCCTGCGACCATACGGTTAACTACCTCTTTTTGAAGCATAAAGTGCATGTGCTCAACTTGATCTGCAAACTCAAATAAATGAAAGAGTAGTGGAGTAGAGACATTATATGGCAGGTTACCAAATATTTTTAGCTTGGCGGTTTCACTGACGAGGCTAGCAAAGTCAAATTTCATTGCATCGCCCTGATGAACGGTTAACTTGCTGCCCATCGTAGGATGCGCAATTAAGCGCTCGGCAAGGTCTCTGTCCAACTCTACAACTGTGAGTTTGCCACTTAGCTCAACTACGGGTTCTGTAATTGCACCTAAACCTGGTCCAATTTCCACTAAGTTGTCATTTGGAGTTGGGTCAATCGCTGTGACAATTTTATCGATGATACTATCGTCATTTAAAAAGTTTTGACCAAATCTTTTGCGGGCGCGGTGGCCCAAATGTACTTTATCTGTCATGAATTCTGTATTTTCTTGCTTGCAAGCTTGATTGCTTCGTGAATTGCTAATTCAAAGCTACCTACTTCCACATCACCTGATGCAGCGAGATCAAGTGCAGTGCCATGATCTACGGAGGTTCTTATAAACGGCAGTCCCAAAGTAATATTAACTGAGTTACCAAATCCTTTATATTTTAACACAGGTAATCCTTGATCGTGATACATTGCCAGTACCGCATCTGCATTATCTAGGTATTTAGCTTGAAAAAGTGTATCGGCAGGAAGAGGACCAATGAAGTTTTTGCCTTCATTGTTAAGTTTTTCAAGTACTGGAGAAATCGTATCTATCTCTTCATTCCCTAAATGTCCGCCTTCTCCAGCGTGAGGGTTTAGTCCACACACTAAGATCCTGGGGTCTTCAACACCAAATTTCGTTTGCAAGTCATGGTAGAGAATGTTTGCAACTTTAGTCAGGCGTTCTTGTGTTATTGCCTTTGAGACATAGGCCAGTGGTATGTGGGTGGTGGCTAAAGCAACTCTTAACCCTGTGGTGGCGAGCATCATTACCACATCTGGTGTGTTAGATTGATGGGCAAAATATTCGGTATGACCACTAAATGAGATACCTGCTCGATTAATTATTCCTTTGTGTACCGGCCCTGTGACAACGGCGTCAAAGGTGCCATCCATATTCTTCTCAGAAGCTATGCGTAGCGTATCTAGTACATATTGACCATTTTGTTCATCTAGCTGTCCAGGAACAACGTCACATCCTTTGTCTACTTGAAGGTAGTAAAGTTGCTTCGGTCCCGCGGGTTTTACATCTTTCTGTTGATCAAATGGGAGTAACTCAATCTCTAAGCCTAGCTCGCGGGCTCTTTGCTCCAGTATGGTACGGTCTACGACGGCAACAAGCTGGGCAGGCCAGCTCTGTTGCGCTAACTTAATCACTAAATCAGGACCAATACCAGCAGGTTCCCCAGGAGTAATAGCTATTCTCAAGCTCATATACACTCTTCTTATTTGTTCTCTAGTACTTCAACGTGAGCTTGCTCTCGCATTTCTCTCATCCATTTGAAGCTTTCTTCTTTGAATTTTCTTCTAAATAATAGTTGGTGCGCTCTATTCATTTTTGCTTGTTCAGTTTTATCTGCAACGCGCTTATCTAGAAGCTGTACAATATGCCAACCAAAATTACTGCGAAATGGTTCACTGATCTCATCTTGCTCAAGGCTCAATAGAGTGTCTCTAAATGCTGGCACATAGGTAGTTGGATCTGTCCAATCGTATTCACCGCCTTTGAGTGCTGAACCTGGATCTTGAGAATGCTCTTTTGCTAGTTCGGCAAAATCCGCCTTACCAGCTCTTAAATCTTTGACAAAACCAGCCAGCATATCACGGGCTTTTTCTTCGCTAAGAATAATAGATGGTTCTAACAGAATGTGTCTTGAGCGAACTTCGACAGTTTCGACAATCTCTCGGCCTCTAACATCCTGAACCTTAACGATGTGGAAACCAGCGCCTGAGCGTAATGGTCCGACTAATTCGTCTTTCTTTTTGCCTTTGATGGCTTCGGCAAATAGCGTTGGCATCTCATTGATACCCATCCAGCCCAACTGACCACCGTCAAGCGCGTTGGCACCACCTGATGAGGCAATTGCAATACGCTTAAACTCTTTTCCCTCGTTTAAGAATTTGATGACGTTTTCTGCGCGCTCTCTGGCTTCTTCAATTTCTTCAGGGTTTGCTTTGCTTTCTATCTTTATTAGGATATGGCCAATATTGTACTCTTCGCTTTGGCCAGTTTGCTGTGCAAGGATTTTATTTAAGTTTTCAATTTCTTGTGGGCTTATGTAAACCCTTCTATCCACCGCGCTGCGTTTAACCTGCCCGACAGTGATCTCTTTTCGAACTTCTTCTCGGTAAGCTTGGAAGCTGTCACCAGCTGCTTCAATCGAGTTGCGAAGGTCAACAATGGTTCCACCTTGCTCTTTTGCGATATTTGCTAAAGTTTGATCTAAATGGGCATCAGAAATAGTTAGGCCCATTCTATTTGCTAGCTGCAAAATCAAAGTTTCATCGATCAATTTATCGGTTGCTTGAATGCGCAATACTTTATCCGATGGTAGTTCTGTACCTTGTTGATTTGCTTGTTCTTTGACTCGATTTACGATTTGATCTACTTCACTTTGAAGTACAACACCATCATTAACAGTGGCAACTACTTTGTCTATTTGTATGCGTTCAGCTAGTGCCGGCTGACATAGTGCGGCACTTAGTACGGGAATGAGTAACAGCTTTTTGAAATTCATAAGAGTCTTTGTTGTTAATTATTTAAAAAATAAGGTCTTCTATAACCAAATATACCTTGTTTCAGTAATTGGCTTGCATCGTATCTCGACTTGCTCCCCAACCCTTTTAACACAAAATTAAAATTTATGCTCGAGTCGAAAACCGGGTCTTGAAAATTTGTAGACTGATTCAAGTCTGTTTCTATGGTCCGGTTGCCAGTAATTTGAACAGCCCAGCAGCAAGATTCGTATTGCACACCGGCAAATACCTCAATACTGCGCTTACTTGTCAAATCACGGTGATAACTTGCTACCACTTGCCAATTTTCGTCAATTGGTAAGCTGGTGAAGATACCGACTTGATCTATCTCATTACCTGAGACATCGTTAGCATAGTGATGGTTCAACTGTACCAGCTTTTTATTGTTGCCTCGATAGTCAATTGTCATATGCGAACGGATCAGGTCCTTTTCGTCGGCATCATACTGTATACCGCCCGAAAAGTACCACCTAGGATGCCAATGTATTTTGGTCTCCGCTGCAAAAAGTGCATTGTAGTTATTATCACCAAAACGTCCATCAAGCGTATTCTTTGTTGGTTTGACCGAGTCACTTAGATAAATGATTTGGCCCATACTAAAGCTGAATCGCTCAATATTTTTACTATCAAGCAAGCGAGTAGTTGCACCTAGAGTAAATTGATTTGCTTCAGAGATATAGTCGACGCCCGAAAAGCGACGTTCCCTAAACAAACCAAAAAAATCATCTTGCATCTTTACTGTATCGTACTGGCCGATTTTGCTTTGATCCTTTTTAGGTGTGTATAAATATTGGATCTGAGGTTCTAATGTTTGCGTACCATCGGTGAGTAAGAAGTGTGTGCTTCGCTCCAAATTTAATTGTCCATGCAAGCGGACCTTCGGCAATGTACGTGAAGTCGATTCTGCGTACTCGCTTTCACTAAAATGACCATTTTGCTCGTAGTGCGTATGTAAAAGCGCAAACTTTGAGTCGAATGACCAGGCGTAATCACTGAGGTTGTAGGTTACACTTGGCTCAAGGTGAATTCGGGTTGCATCCGTTATTTGAGCATCACTGTTTTTAAAGTGACTCATTTGTCCAGTGAAACGCCAGTCAGCGCCAAGGTATTCTTCTGGTGTACGGTTTTTAATCGTGATCTCTGGAAACGCAGAGTAGGATTCTACATGGTTACCCAAAACTTCAAAATTTTGTACCTGCAAGTCGACTAGCCAATCTTCTCCAAGATAGCTTAGTTGACCTTTTCGAGCTAAATGAGTATCTGTTTGATTCGCGTAGTTTGAGCCTAGGTCCGTTAAGTAATTGTCATCACTAACATTTGTTACATCAACATTTGCACGCCAAAAGTCGTTAAAATAACTTTTTTGCTGCCAATGAACTAAATAACGTTCATCTAAATTTGCTTCTGATTTATCGTTGCTCAATACCTCAGCTGCGATAGTTCCGGTATGTTGTTCTGTTAGATAGCGGAATTCGCCCTGTAATTGCAGTCCTTTGTTTGACATATACCTAGGAGTCAGTAACGCGTCATAATTTTCTGCAAGGTTAAAGTAATAAGGCGTGACGATTTCTAGACCATATCTGTTTGAGCTTGATAGCGTCGGAGTGAGTAGTCCAGATTTTCTTTTATCATCAATTGGAAATGTGAAATAAGGGATATAAACAACAGGTGTATCGAGTATCTTTAAGACAGAGTTGTATGTTTCTCCCCAACCTTTTTCTTTATCTAGGGAAATTGTGCTGGCTTCGAGTTCCCAAAAAGGGTTATCGCTTGGGCAAGTTGTAAAGCTTGAATTGAACAGGTCAACTTGGGTTGATGTTGCACGAAGCTTTTCAGCTTTCCCTTTACCTAGTTGTTGAGTCAATTGATACTGGGCGCCGAGTAAGCTAAATTCACTTTGGCCAAGATCAGCATACATTCCTGAGCTATTGACCATGGTGTAGTCATCTTGAAAGAGCAAGGGGCCCGAAGCATGCAGAAGCCCTTTTTGCTTATCTATTAGTGCGCTCTCGGCTGTGACGGTCATGGTGTCGGTATTAACAGCAACATCCCCCGAAAACTCAGCACTTTCTTTACCCTGCAGTTCGACTTTATTGGCTTGAATATCGATGGTGTCGGGTAGCAAACCTGTCATAGGCTGCCAGTTTTTTGGCTGAAGATAGTCTTTACAGAGCCCGCTAACAGTGTTCGAATTAGCTATAGCCTGTGTACTAATAAGGGGTAGGACTAAAATGCCCCAGTTTTTGTTCATTTATCGACCTTGTCTACCTAGCACCACGATTCAGCCAGACATGATAAATGAAAACAGTGTTAAATACAGTAATTAAGATCAGTAATTGGTGAAAATATGGCGAGCTTAACTCCAACACTTGCATTGCAACGAAAAGAACAAAGAATACGCTTTGTCGAGACTCATATTAAACAACTTAATCAAGCTGATGATGAATTGACCATCTCTGCTATTACAGGAGATGCAAGCTTTAGATTGTATTTTCGCGTTCGCGCGACACAGTCACAGTATGTATTAATGGATGTACCGCCAGATAAAGGCTCCATTGAGGCGTTTATTCACCTCAATCATGTCTTTTCTCAAGGTGGGTTGGCTGTACCAGAGATATTGGCTTTCGATACCGAGCTTGGCTTTGTGCTGTTGGAAGATTTGGGGTCGGTCCATCTTGCAGATATTATTGCTCAGCAGGGGGATTACCGTTATTACAGTGAGTTACTTGCTTGGCTGCCTCAAATTGCAACGCTTGAAGTATCTAAATGGATGAACACTTATGATGCACCGTTTATCGAGCAGGAAATAAACATTTTTAAATCTTGGCTACTGGAGTCCTGGCTGGGTTATCGGTGTTCCCCTGAAGTAACCCGTAATTGGCAGTTACTAGTTTCCCGTCTTAGCGAGTCTATGATAACACAACCTCAAGTTGTAATGCATCGAGACTTCCACAGCCGGAATATTATGTATAGCCAAGCTGGTGGGCGTCTTATTGACTATCAAGACGCAGTAGTAGGCCCTGTTTGTTATGATGCTGTTTCGCTGCTAAAGGATTGTTATCTTAAATTGCCGTCACAACAATTTGAGCAATTGAAAAGGGAAAGTTATCAGCACCTTGCAGATGCTGGGTTACTCCCTGATATGTCTTTTGCACAATATGTTGAATCTTTTAATTTAACAGGGCTTCAAAGGCATTTAAAAGCGGCAGGTATTTTTGCTCGGTTACATTTGCGAGACGGTAAACCTGGGTACTTACCAAGCATATTGCCAACTTTAAATTACATAGTGGAAACTGCGGAGATGTTTACAGAGTTTCAATGGCTTGCAACTTGGTTACAATCCGAGATAATACCTATGATAGAAAAGAAATTAACAGAATCATAATGAAAGCAATGATCTTAGCCGCTGGCCGTGGGCAGCGTATGATGCCCTTGACCGCAGATATGCCAAAACCATTATTAGAAGTTGGCAATAAGCCATTAATAGAATACCACCTCGAAAGATTAAAGTTGGCAGGTATTACGCAAGTGGTGATCAACCTAGCGTGGCAAGGCGAAAAAATAGAGCGCTATTTTGGTGATGGCAAGCATCTGGGTTTGCAGATTGATTACAGTTACGAGCCTGATGGGGGGTTGGAAACAGCGGGTGGTATTGTTAAAGCAATGCCGATGTTATGCGAAGATCACGATACTTTTATTGTGATTAATGGTGATATCTTTACCGATTATGATGTACATGCGTTAAGTCAGCTAAAACTTATGCCCGCAGAAGCACACCTAGTTTTGGTGGAAAACCCATCCCATAATCCCGCTGGAGACTTTCGTTTAAGTCATCAACCAGCCAACGAGCAAACTTATACATTTTCGGGTATCGGGCTGTATCATAGGGCATTTTTTGACAACCTTTCGGTAGAAAAAATACCACTTGGACCAATGTTAAGATCTGGAATAGAGGAAGGGATGGTGTCTTGTGAATTGTACGTCGGGGCATGGCATGATATAGGCACACCAGAGCGACTTGCAGAGATCAACGCAGCCTTGGAGGCGAGTAATGTGGGGTAAAATTCTAGGTACAGGGTTTGGTTTTTTGTTTGGGAAATGGCTTGGAGCCGTCCTAGGGTTCTATTTGGGTCATTTATTTGATAAAAGCTTGAAGCAGGACTTTGACAAGGCTGGTGGCTTTCAAGGTTTTTTTAGTGGCGATGATCTAAATGAGCGTCAAGCACTGTTCTTTTCTAGTTGTTTTGCGGTAATGGGCCATATCGCGAAATCTAACGGCAGAGTTAGCGAGGTGCATATTCGAGCCGCTTCAGCGTTTATGGATGAAATGGCTTTACATGGTGACGACCGCAAAGAAGCACAAAGTGCCTTCAACTCGGGTAAGCACAGTGATTTTTCTATTAAAGAAGCTGTCGGGGATTTTAAAGAGGCATTTGCACGACGCTATGATTTATTGCAGCTGTTTTTAGAGATCCAAATTCAAATGGCGTTTTCAGATGGCCACCTTTCCAGCAAGGAGTTGGAGCTGCTTAAGTTGGTCAGTAAATTTTTAGGTATTGGCAATAAACACTTTAATTTCGTATTAAAACGCTATCAAGCAGAATTCAAGTTCAGGCAGCAGCGGGCTCAATGGCAGTCGCAGCAGCAAAGCCGTCATTCACAAAGCAGTTTCAGGCAAGAACGTGAGCAATCGAATAACTATCGCCAAAACACAGCCGCTAGCACTGATGTATCTAAGGAACATGCATTAGCCGTGTTAGGACTTGAGCAAGGTGCAAGTGATAAAGAGATTAAGCGCGCATATCGCAAATTGATGGCACAGCACCATCCAGATAAGTTGGTATCCCAAGGGTTACCTGAACATATGATGGAAGTTGCAAAAGCCAAATCGCAAAGTATTCAGGCAGCCTACGAAGTGCTTAAAAAATAACTAGTTTAGAGCTGCCTTAAAAAACCAGAAAGTTCTTTTCGCAATCTATAATGTTGGTTTTGTTGGGAGTTTTGGCCGAAAAGCTCCCTTTGACGATAATCGTATTTACTATTTCTTTTTGCCCATCGGCGCCTATCTTTGATCGTATGAAGCACGGCTGGGTTGTCGTAAGAATAGAAAACGTCTAGCAGTGCAGGGCTTACCAGCGATAAACTTGCAGCGAGATGCTTGTTCCTGTTGGGGTTTGCAAGTTGAGCGCTGACAGTGACCAACGCGTCCACCCGTATTTTAGGCAGCGTAGCTAGATACTCGGCAAATAACCCTGCACTGTTTCCAAATGCAACAATGGCAATGTGCTCATGTTCACGTAGTGCCAAAGTTTTGTAAAGTGCATCAAAGCGAGCTACAAGTTCAGTTTTGTAGTCATTTAGGGCTGATTCGCTTATCGCAGAGATAGCCGTTTGTCGCGTTGCGCTTGATTCACTTTTTGCTGTATTTGCAATAGCGTCTTGCATTAAGTCTGCGTTGGCATTGAAACCTGGAGAGGGGATCACATAGGTGTCGTAGCCGTCATCATTGAGTGCCTCGCGCAAATAACTCAAACCGTTTCCTTGTAAAGGCGATTGCTCTATGCCAGGCAGCATGACAATAATGCCTCGCTTGTTGCCACTCATATATTCAGAGAAAAGCACAGGGATCTCTCTGTCGTCGTCTTTGATGGTAATGAATGAGTCACTGGGCAACCAATAACTCAAATCGGATTCTATGACTTCGACTTTGGCTACAGGCGCAATGTGCTCTATTGCTAAACAATGGTTATTGAATGCGGCGATAGTGCATAAAAAAATAATAAAATGTGAAATTATCGTATGTTTCATCGAGTATTCGTCAAATTCGCTGCGGCTACCTTAAGTATCGACTAAAAACCAGCGAGCTTTAGTATTTTAATTCGGGAATTTGATACACTGTGCGGGTATCAAATTATGGAGGTTTAATAGTGTCTAAAGTGGCAGATAGCAAACGTGATTATATTTGGCTGTTTTTCAAAGGTGCGGGTATGGGCGCTGCGGATGTTGTTCCAGGTGTTTCCGGCGGGACAATTGCTTTTATCACCGGTATCTATGCACGTCTTTTAGCTGCAATTAAAAATGTCAATGTGGCCGCTTTACAGATGGTTT
Source organism: Pseudoalteromonas luteoviolacea (assembly GCF_018100925.1). Lineage (GTDB taxonomy): Bacteria > Pseudomonadota > Gammaproteobacteria > Enterobacterales > Alteromonadaceae > Pseudoalteromonas > Pseudoalteromonas obscura. Next base: position 117,256 of record NZ_JAGJEH010000010.1, read on the forward strand.
TGAAGGGAAAGATAAAAGATGCTTGGGCACATGTTGACGGAAACTTTTTGCTAGCTGTATTTGGTGGATTATTTACCAGCGCTTTATCGCTGGCAAAAATAATTACCTATTTGCTAGACAATCATCAGCAGCTGGTTTGGTCATTCTTTTTTGGGTTGATCATCGCCTCATTTGTGTACATTGCAAAACAGGTGGAACGCTGGCAGCTTAAGCACATTGCGAGTTGTGTGATTGGAGCGCTGATAGCACTGGTGATTACGTCAATGAGCCCAGCAGAAGCGCAAGCGCAACCTTGGTTTTATTTCGTTGCCGGAAGCATTGCCATTTGCGCGATGATTTTGCCCGGTATTTCCGGGAGTTTTATTTTGCTGCTGTTGGGAATGTATGGGCATGTATTAAACGCAGTGAATGATCGTGACTTTGCGTTGGTTGGCTTGTTCTTGATTGGTTGTGTGTGTGGACTAATGATGTTTTCAAGGTTTTTATCATGGCTCTTGGCACGCTTTGAACAAGTTACATTTGCCCTGTTGTCTGGTTTTCTCATCGGCTCATTAAATATGTTGTGGCCATGGAAAAAAGTCGTGACAACCTATGTCAATTCGAGCGGTATTGAAAAACCTCTGATGCAAAAAAATATTTCCCCGATGGAGTTTACGCAAGTCACGGGTCAAGATGCCCAGTTACTGCTTTGCTCAGTACTGGCAGTTGTTGGACTGATGCTAATTTTAGCGTTAGACAAGCTCAGTCATAAGGACTAACCTAATTGCCAAATCGAGCCACTTTCTATGTGGCTCATTTTTTTGTCGTTTGACCTTCTCATTATTCTATATCTTAGTCAGCAAAGTCAGATTAACGAAATAATCATAATTTCCCAGTATTATAAGGTTCATCATGTTATTCATGCTTTCACCTGTTTTTTCGTAAACCAGCTGTAAAAATTAGACTAGAGTACAATGCCATAAGTGTAAAAAGTGTGTTACTTTTTGGCGAAGATGTACTCACTAAACAAGGAAACACCTTGAAATGAAACTTGTAGGGATAAGTTGCCTGCTGTTGTTCTGTTTGCTGGGGATCAATTTTTCAGCGTTTGCTTCTACTACTCAACTCGATTTGACCGCTAATACATTGGGTTTTATATGCATAGCCATTTTTGTGGTTGCCTATACCCTCGTAATGCTCGAAGAAAAATTACATATGCGCAAGTCAAAACCTGTTTTGGTTGCCGCTGGGTTAATCTGGATTTTAATTGGTGCCTATTACATTGAACAAGGTATGCCGGATGCAACAGAGCATGCTTTTCGCCATAACCTACTCGAGTTTGCAGAACTCATGCTGTTTTTATTAGTTGCCATGACGTATATCAATGCACTGGAAGAACGCAGGTTATTCGACTCGCTGCGCGCATGGATGGTAAGAAAAGAGTTCAACTATAAAACCCTGTTTTGGCTAACGGGCTTTTTATCATTTTTTATTTCGCCTATTGCCGATAACTTAACAACAGCATTGTTAATGTGTGCTGTGATCATGAAAGTAGCGGAAGGAGACAAAAAGTTTATCAACCTAAGTTGTATAAATATCGTTGTTGCTGCAAACGCAGGTGGCGCCTTTAGCCCATTTGGTGATATTACCACACTGATGGGGTGGTGAGCTATGCTCGTGGGGGTTCAAGTCCCCCCATTCGCACCAAATAAAACGTCGATTTATCAAGGCGTTATGAGAAATCCCGGTGATTGTTAAAGTCATCGGGATTTTTTTATATGCATCGAAATACATAAAATGGTAGACAAAATTGGTATCGATCACATACTGTAAATAAGTTACGTGTGGTGAAGGAGAGAATACCAATGGCGAAAATCGTTTTAAGTGACAGTGCAATTTCAAAGCTAGAAATTCCAATCAGCAAGCGAGATTTTACAGCAACGTTTATAGGGTTCACTGGATTACAGTTATACCTGCGTTGGGCTAAAAGTAGCGTACAACCACAGTCATTAGATAAATTAGGGCGAAAGGCTAGCACAGTCTTTAATTGGCGCTTTAGATATCAGAAACCAAACACTAAGCAACGGACAAGTGTGTCACTTGGATATTATCCCGAAATAGACATTGAAGCCGTTCAGGTTGAGCATAATCGTTTATCCAATCTTTTACGCGAAGGTCGAGATCCGCAACTAGTACTACTTGAAGAAAAGGTAAGAGCTAAAAACGTTCAGTCGTTAGTTGATGGTTTTACGCGAAGGTCTTCAGTCAATAATGTCTTTATGCGATTTAAAGAAGATTGGCCGCTTACTGGTGGGAGTGATAGAGCTTTTCGTAATTACGAACTTTCCTATGAAAAGTATATTTTACCAGCTTGGAACGCACGCGATATGAAAAGCATTGCGCCGAGAGAGTGGGACGAGTTTGTATTGAACCTTGCAAACATAGAAGGGAAAAAAGGCGCCGCAGAAGCTGTACACAAGACAATGAGACGTTTGTATAGTTATGCTGTAGAAAAAGACATACTAGCATCAAACCCTTTGTTCGGACGTAAGGCGGTTCTACCTAACATTGCAACCTCACCCGATGAGTCGTATTTAGAGAGTGAAGACGTTCACAAGTTACTTAATGAACTAAGCGCGCAAGATTGTCCCTCCTGGTTAGAACTACTCATCAACCTTATGTTACGGGTAGGGGTTCGATCTGAAGAGTGGACCAGAGTTAAGCTAGGATGGTTCAACTTTCAGAAGATGCGTATAGAGCACCCTCCAGAGTCCATGAAGAACGGTAAAAAAGCTTGGACACATTTACCTGAAAACGTCATCAAAATGGTTCTAACGCACTTAGAGGAACTAAAAGCACAGTACGGTGAACTTGATAAAGAAATGTATTTGTTTCACGTACCGGGTGAACCATTCATACAAGTTAAACGTGATTACTTCTCTCGCAATGTAAAGTACCTTCAAGGTTGGCTCATGTTCACGCCTAAAATGTTCAGAAAGACCATATCGACACATTTGCAGGAAAAAGGGGCTCCAACTGAGGTATTACGCGCTATTCGTAACCAGACGTTATCTAAAGGTGTTGGTAAGCACTATGAGTTTGGTGATTTGTTTCAACTTAAAAAGACTTGGGTTGAGCGATGGCAGGATATTTTAGAGGAAGTTAAGGCGGACCCGTCAGCCTTAATTAGTGACAAAGAAAGTCATCTGAATGATGAATTAGCTTCAAAAGTGTCTGATATTTTCGGGTAGTAAATGTAATGCTTGTGTGGTTTGTGCACAGGCTGATTTTTTGTGATACGATAGTTAACAGTTTGGCAATCTATGCCAGGCTATTGATATTTCTTGGAATGGAAATATTGTTCCGTCTTGGCTAATTAGGAGTTTTATATGAATAAAATCTATAAGCACGCATAGGAGAATTTATGCAATTAAACAAAAATGCTCGTCGTGATGACGACAAAGAAAACGAATGTAAAAAACCAAGTATCTACCAAGGCTTTTTACAAACGTTCGTTACTAGTGTTGCAAACAACCTTGGGAAGTTGTTTGTGTCATTGCTAGTAATTATTCCGATCAGTTATGTTGAACCGGCAAAGTTAACGCTGCTGATGGAAAAATTTAGAACTTTCTTTTAAGAAAGCTTTAAATGAAAAGTGGTTCAGAATGGTACTCTGGACTACTTTATTTCACTACTGTATACAACAGTATTCACACTATACACACATAGTGTAAGTTATTACACTACTGACAAAGACAACAAAATTGTTGTTTTAATGAAATCTATTCAACCGACTGATTATTAACATTTTTATTTTTTATAATATCGAGTTATAAGCATATATCAAACCCTTTATAACCCCATTATACCCCCTATATACCACCCCATCAGTCATGACGGGGCGCATTCATCACGTTATCAAGACCTTTCTGCACAGCCTCTTGCACAACAATTGATATCGTTCGTAGTAGCTGAGGTGGTAGCGCTTCTAGGCTAATAGCTGGTTCAACATGGACACCTAGATAAATATCAATATCCCGCTTTCGCCACTTTCTAACCGCACGTTTTGCTGTTGGGATAGGTTTAGGGAAATCAGGTTCGTTTTTCAACTTTAAGTTAATACCGCTAATGCTACAGCCGAGCCTTTCAGCCAGTTCAGACACTGTGTAAAAATCTTGTTCAGCCATGGCTCTAGTCCTCATTCCATTTTTCGACATCACGATAGTACTCCCATTGCTTAAGCTCACTTAAGCTGTCGTGTATTCTGGTATTTATTATGAATGCCGTTTCAGCGCAGAAGCTGTTTGTATTCTCCTCATATTCTTTTATTTCGTGATCACTGATGTCTTTCCAGGGGAGTTCAAGAAACACGACCTCTAGGTCACCGTGAATCCTTATAGCCAATCCTTTTGTACCGTCAATTAGGATAGGGCCAAGATAAGCATTGAAAGCCGTTTTTACCAAGCTACCCAGAGTGGGCATGTAAGTCGGTATCTGGTCCCATATACAGGAGTCTTTTACGGGTAAGTATAAGTCTTTACCTTTATACTTTTTACCTCGTACTCTCTTCCACTCACTATTAGGGGACTCCTGGAACATAAAACCAGATAGAGCTTTTCTAAACTCATTGGTTAAACCTGAATCGTTAACTACTGCACCCGTAGATGAAAATTTTAAGTTGAATGACTGTAGGCTATCACTTAACTCACCCTGTTGTTTTATCAACTTTCTTAACTCTTCTAGAACAGGACCTGATGTAGCTTTAAAATATCTATAGAATGGTTTCTTACTCATTACTAACCACCCCATCAATCGCTAACAGTGAATAACCGTCGAGCTCTAATAGCGCTTCAGTTTGTTTAACCAGTGCGTCAATTTGCGTTTTCGTCAGTGTCACCCCACCGTCTGAGTTTCTTTTTTGATTTACAAACAGGTTGTGAAATGCGGCTAACGTTGAGGCACGCTCATGTTTCTTACTCATTGTTCAGATCCTTCTAAAGCACATCTGATATTGTAAACGGTGTCAAAATCTTCACCGTCATCGTCGTAAATGATATCTAATGCTTTATCTATCCGTTCTCTTAACAGTTGAATTGTTTTAAGGTCGTCAAGTGATTGAGTGAATTTAATTGGATATAGACCGCCATCTTTTGCAAGAGATTTATAATGGCTGGTTTCTCCCGAATCAACGAACTTAGCGTAAGTGTCATTATTAAAAAAATGCGTAGCCCCTTCAGGTGCATTATCAATAATCTTTTTAATTTGTTCTTGTGTGAGCTTATTATTCATTACTAACCACCTATTTTCATGTTCGTACGAAGACAGCCGCGATTTATTCCGAGTTTTCGCGCAGCCTCAGACTGATTACCACGTGTTAAAACGAGTGCTTCATTTATGGTTAAATGCTTTATAGTTCTTGTTAAGTCACCAGACCCGTTATGTTCTCGAACATAAGCCCGTAGTGCTTTTTTTAAGTCCGACTCTGTTCCTATTTTCTCTAATACTTTGTCTAACTTGCTGCTACTTGTTATTTGCATGGCTTTTTATCCTTAATAAGTTTTCGTAATTTTTGAAATATTGTCGTTGTTTCCGGTGTGTCACTAACACATTCGGGTGGGTTAGGGTCGTTTGTATCCCACGACTTACCACACTTGTGGCAAGATGTTGTATCACCGTAGATTCTGGGGTCATGCTGCACAGCGTGTTTCCCCTTCAATTAGTGCATCAACTAGTTTTCTGGCTTCGTTGATGTAGTACTCGTAATCAACATCTGAGCGATGAAAATCGTTGATACCATTGCACTCACGCATTTTGTAACCGACCATCAAGCCGATCCGTCGTTTAGGAGCGCTTCGGTCTGGATTGATGACAGGTGAATACATGCCGCTAGGTGGCTTTTGCCCTGGTTTAACAACCTTGTAATCACCAGTGTTGATGTGCTGGTAATGGTCGCCTGTTTTCCAGTGTCCAATCTGTGTTGCGGTAGGGGGCATTATTTTAGTCAAAGCGCCGCCGGTCTTGCTCACATAGCAACGGCTTGTTGATTGGATGATGCGAGTTCGATCACATACGTGGTCATCACCCCAGTAAACAGGGTCAATGATTTCCAGTTTTGATGACCGAGGGACTTTGGTCGTAATGATGAAATCAAAATCATCAGCGTGATTTGTAATAAATTCACGAATGTTTACGTTATCAATAAGTGCTGCTTGCGCTGCTTTTTGAATAACCAGTGACGAGTGGTCTTTATGCCATGGCACTTCCCGTGTACCGGGGTTTTCTGCTGCACGTTCCCAAGCATAAGCGCCAATACGCTTAACTTTTCCTTTCAGTGTTTCGGCCATGTATGAGTTCACATCACGAATATACATAGCTTTATAATCAACATGCTCAAGCTCTAATCTTGTTACGTTCTCCCAGTGTTTACACATGTTTTCATAGTTGGTGCGGTATTCTTTAGGACAAAGGAACGTCATACCGTCAGTGTTGATCTGCACCATGGACAGGCCCGGTATTTTCATCAACCATTCGGCTAACATACACAGCAACAACTGCCCATTGATAGTTATGCTCATTGTGTACTGAGGGTCATAGAAAACACTGTGTTCGTTGTTACTGTTACCGTACACGCCATTCAAGGCCAGCTTTAACATCGCGTTTTCAACAGTGCCCTTTTTGAATGTTTTTCGCTGGTTGTATACGCCTAGATAAACATCACAGAACGTTTCAGATAAGTGAGCAGGGAATAGATTGTTTGCTATTGCGAGATTCGGGTAATAGCTCGCAACATCGACATCAATTAAGTCATGTGTATCAGTGCTTCTAACTATTGTCTTGTGCAATGAACCATGTATCCCACCTGCACCAAAATCAAAATCAAATCCGTCTATGATTGCCGTTAGGTTTGAGAAAAAGCCTTTAATTTGTTTTGGGTTTATTACTGCTTGTTCGAAATACTGCTTGATGCGATTAAACTCAGGCTGTTCAAATTGAACATAGGGGAAAATTACATCCCTAAGCCTGATTTCATTACGCGGTGTTTGCAACTTTACACCTTGAAACTTTGTCGGCACGCCTTGCGACTCTAACTCTCTTATAAATACTTCTGAGCCGATTTTAGTATCAGAGAAATTTAACCAATCTTTATTGGGGTACTTATCAGCTAAATCTTGCCTAAATGCGATAGCGTCTAATGATTCAAAGTAAAACTGTTCGGTTTCATCAACATCGTGATCATTGTATGAAAGCAGTACATCACCCTGTTCTCGTGTGATCGGTTTTGTTGGGTCAAACGGTAAGTCTCGAACGTCTTTCGCCCTCATGTTTATCTCAAGGACTTTGAGGCTTGTATATTTTGCAGCATTATCGAAATGATGGATTTTCAACAGGTCTATTTGTTTAACAAACCTGTCTTTCATCCAGATTGTATGGCCGAACCCACTACGGTCACTAATGATTGCTTGTGATTTAGCGTATAGATCAGCGTTAGTGATCACACCACCTGTCTGCATAATCAAGTGCAGCAAAACATAGTCATAAGGTGTGTTGTTAAACCCGACCATATATGCGCCAGCATTAGACAGTGACTGAAGGAATAACGCTAATCGTTGACCGTCATCACACCATTCACTAATTACAAAACGATAACGCGTCCCAGTTGCTGAATGTTTAATACTGCAACTGAAGAAATTTGGATAACACTCGTTATCGTATATGTAATCGAGCGGTCTAGGGTGCGGTACCGGTGCGAATAACTTACGCATGTCGTCCGACCTCTCGATTTTTAATTTCTACGTGTAGTGCTGTGGATAGTAAGCTGATGTGATCATCATCAAGTTTTGGTAGCAAATCCTGCATCAACCATTGTGTGTAGTTACCTAAATGGTTGAGATTTTTAAGGTCTGTGTGTCTTGTAGACTTGACCCAATTGTCGATCACACTATTACGATATAACCCGTCTAACCCGTCTAACCCGTCTAACCCGTCTTCGTGAAATTTATGAGTTTCATCAAGCATGATTTTAGGTTGTTTATTTGCCCATTGTTTGAGCGTCATTCGTTGTGGAACTGAGCCCATGAAAACAACACTAGTAATGTCAAAGCCGGGGATTTTCGCCAATATGTCAGCCGTCATCGTTACGAGAACAGTAAATTCATCTGACTCATTTACCGATATAGTTTTGTATTGGCTGGTTAACCCTGGGATGCATAGACTTATCAAGTCTGTTTCATGAACCGCGCGATGTTTGAAATCATAACCAGCGAGGCAGCAACCGACCCTTGCTTGCTCTTGCTCTAATAAGTACGTGATCCCCAATTTGTGTAGGTTCTTTATTTGTATGGGGAGCGTTATGACATTTACGTGTTCACTTTTTAAATTGAGTGTCATGTCAATGACCGCGCTTTCACCACCGTTGAACCAATCTGATTCAACGAACACAGTGTGTCCTTTGATTAAAGTGTCGATGTTTAGCTTACATTTCCGCATGATTCTTAATCCTTTCAGTTAGCTGTATACTTTCGCGCTCACTCAGTGTTTGCGCGGTGAATATGTTTACGCCGAACACACGTTTAAACTCTGATTGTGTGAGAGTGACGTCCCATTGTTTTTTGTTCGCTGTAGTGACACACCACTCTTGAATCTCGCGCCTTAATTGCGCTTGGGCGTGTTGTCGTTTTGCGTGGTTGTTGATTGATGAATGGCGCACTATTGATGGTGCGTTTTGCATACGTTGTGCAAATACGTGCATAGGTGTATCGACCTTTGCGCGTTCTGCTAATACTTGATCGATAAAGCCGGTATCGAGCTCGATTAAAGTACCTGCTTTTGCTTGGAAATCTTTTTCCCTATTTAGGCGTTCTTCGTTAGTTTCAACGTGCTGACACTCTGGACATACGACGGTAGATTTGTTGGCTGGTATGAAATAAGCTGAGCACTCAACACATACAACACCTTCAGGGCGTGAACCGTCATCACTGGATGCACGACGGCTTTTGCGTTCTAGCGTCCACACTGGATCTTCATGAGGATGACCCAATTTGTATTCAGCCATCATGTCAGGCACGTTATTAACGTGATCGATCAGGATGCCGTGTGGCTTACCGTCAATCACACGTAATGCTCGGCCGAATTGCTGCTTGAATAGACTGTATGATTTGGTTTTACGTAACATGATGCACGCGACAACTGCGGGTACATCGAAACCTTCACCGAACAAGTCACAGTTGACCAGGTTTGTTATACGTCCAGCTTTAAAGTCTTTGATACATCTTGCGCGCTCTGCTGCGGGAGTTTTACTCGATAGCGCTACGCTGTTTACACCATGTCGATTGAACTCGTCAGCTACATGTTGACTGTGTTCGATGTTTACGCAAAACGTTATAGCTTGTTGTCCTGGGCAGATACGTAAATAGTGCTCAACTGCATCCCCTGTAATGTCTGAGTTATCTGATTCTTTCGCTAATTGTTTCTGGTTGTAGTCCCCGGAGCTGGTGACTTTGACGTTAGAAACATCGAGGCGAGTAGGGGGGACGTAGATTTTATAAGTACTCAGATAGCCGCGTTTTATCAGCTCCCCCATATTTGAACCGACTATTAGTTCATCAAACACACCGTCAAAGTCACGACCTAGACCTTTACCGTCAGAACGAATAGGTGTAGCAGTTACACCGACTCCTTTTGCGTTAATAAATTGGGATACACAACGGCCCCATTTGTTTTCAGCCAGTACGTGATGAGTTTCATCCATGAACCAGTTAGTAACGCTTTTGGCAAGGTGCTCAGTTTGACCCTTCTTCATTCGAGCGATAAACGTATCAACACTGGCGACGATAATGTTTGCAGTCTCTGAAAAGTAACTATCACCGTGGTTTTGCTGATTTTCAGTTGTTATGTCACTGACCGTTTTTTTAGCTGCATAAATCGAGTGATGTAGTTGCATCACGCAAAGCGCATCGCTTATCTGACCAAGCAATACATCACGGTGTGCAAACACGATTGAAACTCCGCAATTTTGACGAGCAATACGAGTTAATTCAGCTATCACGAAAGTTTTACCAGCCCCCGTGGGTAGTACGACACAGACGTTTTTCAATCCGTTTATGTGCGCATTGATTGCTTGGTTAACTGTTGATGTCTGATGTTCTCGTAATTGAATCATTGTCCTTTTGCTCGTTTTTGTGTTGCAATATGCATAACTTAAATGATGCAAAAAAATATTTCAAATTATTTTTTTCTGTGTTAGCTTAATTTTCGTCAACAGACATTTGATTAACTCAAAAGGAAATATAATGGGTATTTTAGAAAACATTGAAAGTAAGTTAGACCGCGTAATCGAGTTGCTTGAAGGTGACGATCTCGTCACTGAGACCACACTACCCAATATCATGAAAGATGCCGCCACTGCTGATCCAGTTGGTTTTTCTCAAGCAGTTGAACAAGCAAAAACTTCACCTAGCGTTGAGGTAGATAAAAACGGCATTCCTTGGGATGAGCGTATTCATGCTAGTACCAAAACTCAAACAGACAAAGGTGTTTGGAAGAAGAAAAGAGGTGTGAATGATAAGTTGTTCAATGAAGTTGTTGCAGAACTTAAACAGAACAAAAATTCTGATAAACAGGTTCAGTCTGCATCTGAAAATGTAGCAAAATTCCCCCCTGTTGGTGACGCTCCTACAGCCCCAGATGTACCGAATGTACCTAGTGTACCGCCAGTCCCAGGTGCACCAGTCGCAAATGATAATTTTAAAAAACTAGCTATCAAGGCTGTAAATGAGATTGCGGAAAAGCACGGCGTTGAATATTCAATGCTGGATGAAGTTTTCGCGCAGTTTAACACTAAAGATTTCACTTTAATGAAGCCTGAACATTACGAAAGGTTCCATGCGATTGTTGATGAATATGCGTGTGACCTGAACGACACCAGCGATCTAGTTAAATCAATTGTTGAAATTGCGGGTCAGGAAACATTTGATAAATACATCGCTGAAAACTTCAACGTACGTGAATACAGCCAAGTCCCTCGTACTCAATTACGAGTATTGATTGATGCTCTTACACCTTGGAACCAGCAACTAGTTGACTGGAAAGCAGCACAAGCAGCTAGCTAACGGGGGTCATCATGGAAAATCAACATAAGAAAATTAAAGGGTATCGAGAGTTAACTCAAAGTGAAATTAACGCGATGAATGAGATCAAGGAACTGGCTGAAAAAGTTGGTGAACTGGTTGATGAGTTACAGGGCGTTGATGGGGTCGATCAAAGGTGGGTGGCTACAGGAAAAACTGATTTACAAAAAGGTTTTATGTGCCTTACACGCAGTGTAGCCCAACCAGATAGCTTTTAATTACGGGGGTCATTATGGAACATGCAAAGCTCGGTGCTAGTAACTCTAAAATTTGGATGAATTGTCATGCGTATGGACGAATGACTGAAGGTTTAAACGGTGGTACAAACCCTGCCGCTGAACTTGGCACAGCCGCGCATGAGCTCGGCGAGTTTTGCTTACGCTTTGGTTTAAACACTTACGATTGTTTAGGTATGAGTTTTAACGATCACACCGTTGATCAAGTAATGGCTGACGCTGTACAAATTTACGTGGGTCATATTCGCGAATTGTGCGCGAAATACAACGTTTCCCCAATGCTTGAGCAACGCGTGTGCATCGTTTCTATTGGATCGGGTGTGTTTGGTACATCTGATTGTATTGTAATTGTTGGTGACTGGGTTTTTGTCATTGATTACAAGAATGGTTATGAAGTTGTTGAGGTTGAAGGTAATTCACAGGCTGCGTTCTACGCTGTTGCTGTGTTAGATACATTCAACCTTTGGCAAACCGTCAAATACGTATCAAGCACTATTATTCAACCCCGTGCTAATCATAAAAATGGTCCCATTCGCACATGCGTTCAGACAATTGAGCAAATGCGCGATTGGCACGCTCGCATTTCATATGCAATCAATGCAAATCACAACCCGAATAGCCTAGCGACGGCTGGTGAGCACTGTAAATATTGCCCTGCACGGGGTTTCTGCCGTGCACGCATGAAACGCACTATTGATTTATCAACGTTCGATAAGCCAGTAAACAAACTAACGGCTCAAGAAGTATCCGATGTTTATCAAGAAGTTGCAGCAATGAAGAAAAACCTTGAGGCGCTTCAACTTCACGCTGTAGACGTCGCACGAGCTGGTGGAAAAATTGAAGGTTGTAAGCTGGTTAAAGCAATCACTAAATCTAAATGTGAGGATCAAGACTCATTCATAGCCGAGGCTGTGCAAGCAGGTGTAGCCAAAGCTGACTTACTAGAACCAAAGCTCAAATCAATGACCGCCTTAAAGAAAATCGTATCAGAAACAATCGTTAAAAAACATTTCATTAAACCACCTGCTAGCACGACGCTTGCGCCGCTCAGTGATAAACGTGCAGCACAAAGCACAAGCGCTGTAGGTGTGTTCGATAGTATTAAATAAGGACTTTAAAAATGGCTTCAAGAGTTATTCATTCAACAGTTTTTCGCGTTAGTTATCCGCATTTAGATAAACCACACGCACAAAATCCAACAGATCAACCTAAATATGCCGTATCGATGATGATACCGAAAACAGGTGTGTGCCCAATCAACAATCAACCTACGTCGTTCGACAATGTTATTCAGGCATTGAATGAGGTGACGATGGAAGAATGGCAACTCCCTTATGATCAAGCAATAGCACCTGGTATGGGCATTCAATTCCCTCCCTCATTTAAAGATGGCGACACTGTTTTTGAGAAAGACCAAAACGGCAACCCTATACCAGGTCAAGTGCGAAAAGGTTCGGCGGGTATGTTTATTTTATCTGTTAAAAACGTTGACCCTGTTGGGTGTGTCTCGGCTGATGGTCAAACAGAGATTCACGGCTCTGCTGTGTACGCTGGTTCATGGGCACGCGCTGAACTAGAGGTCTCGGCCTACAATAGTGCGAACGGTCGAGTTGTTTCGGTCAAACTTCTAAACGTCCAACTTTGCTACAACGATGAAAAGTTAGGTGGCGCACCAGTACGACAATCTGCGTCACAAGCGTTTGCCGCTCATGCTGTAACAGATACAAACATTCAAGCTGGACAAGTTCAACAACAGTTCGCACCTACGTCAACTCCTGTTCCGGGTGCTGCCGCTGTTCCGGGTGCTGCCGCTGTTCCGGGTGCTGCCGCTGTTCCGGGTGCTGCTCCTGTTCCGGGTGCTGCTCCTGCTCCTGCTGCTGCCGCTGTGCCGGGTGCTCCTGCTGCTGCCGCTGTGCCGGGTGCTCCTGCTGCTGCCGCTGTGCCGGGTGCTCCTGCTGCTGCCGCTATTCCGGGTTCTCCTGCTGCTGCCGCTATTCCGGGTTCTCCTGCTGCTGCCGCTGTTCCGGGTGCTCCTGCTGCTGCCGCTGTGCCGGGTGCTCCTGCTGCTGCCGCTGTGCCGGGTGCTCCTGGTGCTGCCGCTGTGCCAGGTGCTCCTGCTGCTGCCGCTGTGCCGGGTGCTCCTGGTGCTGCCGCTGTGCCAGGTGCTCCTGCTGCTGCTCCAATGGGGAACACCGATCCAGTCATCATGAACCCTGGTGAAGCAAGTTATGCAGAATACGCCGCACAAGGCTGGACCCCTGATCTGCTAATCCAGCACGGAAAAGCACAAGCAAACTACCTAAACCCTGCGGTGTAGCAATATGACACCTGAAGGTAAAGCTAGCGAGGTGGTGCGATTACGCGCCACTGAGTTAGGTGGTCGACTATTCAGAAATAATGTCGGTGTGCTAGTTGACGCGAGAGGTGTACCTGTTCGATACGGTCTTGCGAATGAGTCAAAGAAAATGAACCAGAGTATTAAATCAAGTGACTTTATCGGTATTACACCGATCACTATCACCCCTGACATGGTGGGAAAACAGATCGGAGTGTTCACTGCCATTGAAGCCAAAGCAGACGGTTTTAAGGTTCGTCAATTTGGTCCGAAGTCTCGAGAGTTTGCACAACAAAAGTTCATCAACTTGATCACAAACCTCGGTGGTGCCGCTGGTTTCGCCTGTAATGCCGAAGATGTCGACGGAATTTTAAAGGAATTAATTGAGAGGTTAACGCGATGATTGAAAAAATACGCGAAGCAGTTGAACGACTTAATGATCCGGCTGTTGTACATGAGCAACAAATAGAAATACAAACAAGACTGAAAAATTTAGTTGTCCAGTATGGAATAGAAAATGTTGCGGCCGCTTCTGGTCTTGCTCAGTCATCACTTCAAACATACCTTAGATCTAAGAGGCCAAACATAAACAGACAAACAGTCGCGCAAGCTGAACAGGTGTTCAAGATGGTTTGTGAGGCTGTGTAATGGATTTATCGCAAGTTAAACAGTTTATTGAGTTACTTACAGGTTCTAAAGATTCAATAGTAACCTGGCAAGTTTTCCATGATGTAAAAGCGAACAGGAACGAGAAGTTAAGCGCATGGTTTAACTGTGATATTCAAAACGCTGCTGATTATTTGCAGCAAATGCAAGCGTTACAATGTGGTGTTTATGTCTGTGTAAATGAAACTGACGGGCAGGGCAGAAGTGCCGACAATGTTACTCGCGTTAGAGCTTGCTTTGCTGATTTTGACGGTGCTTTAGAACCAGATTGGCCGATAACACCAACGTTTGTTACTAAGCGTGATGATACGCACGGTCATGCGTATTGGTTGATTAACGGGGAGTGTGATACCGAGACCTTCACTGCACTGCAAAAGCAGATTGCAATACATAGCGACACAGATCATCAGGTTGTAGACCCCTGTCGTGTTTTACGTGCTCCTGGCACGTTGCATTTAAAAGACCCCAACAACCCTAAGCAATACGTGATCACGTCTGTGACAGGTGGTCACTATACAGCGGAACAACTGCGAGATGCATTCTCACTCAATGCAACCCAAGACGCTCAGTTGAACATCTGGCTAGAAGCGCGTGCAGGTTTAAAAGACGGTACAGGTTACGATGATACACCGCGTTACTTAGATAAAGTTGTTAAATGGGCGTCAGTGATTGCACCCCCGGCAGTATTAGGGTCTGGTTCAAAGACAGTTTTCGGTGTTGCTTGTTATGCACATGACCATGGTGTTAGCTACAACAGTGCTGTAAATATTCTATGGGAGCACTATAACCCTCGATGTATGCCGCCATGGGAAGAACACGAGAAAAAAGAATTTTTTGCGATAGTTGAACGCGCCTACAAATACCCAACAAGTGCACCAGGTTGTAAAACTGCTGTCTCTACATTTAGAGCAATTGGACCTGTTCCTGAACCTGTCGACGGATGGGAAGCCAACAACGAACTTACACCGGCTGAAGAAGAACTTATAACAATTGATGTCAATGAAGCCAAAGAGAATTTACGAAGCACCCAACGGTTAGATCGTGGCCGAGGTGAGATTTTATTACCGCAACTAACGATGAAATCAGCGCATTATGACCTTGCGTTGGCGTTTGATGGTATACGGTACGATGGTCGTGAATTGATTAGATGCGACAAGATCTTTTATCAGTTTAATGGTAAATCTTGGGATGTTATCAGCGACGATGTAGTTAAATCTGAGATACAGAAATTCTATGCACAGTTTAAACCAGCGGATAGATTTACGCGGGGTATATATAACGTGCTGGTGGACTTAGCTAATGTCCCCGTTTTACCTGAACAGAATAACGATATCGTAATTTTTGAGAACGGTATCGTTGACGTATCGAGCGGCACCCCTCAATTACAAAATCACACACCTGATGTGTTTACATTTAATCACTGCGAATACAACTACAACAGAAAAGCGCAGTGCCCAAAATGGCACGAATTTTTATATTCAATTTGGCCTGATGACTTTGAGTTGCACAACATGTTGCAAGAGTGGTTCGGCTACATTTTAACGGGCGATATCACGCTACAAAAAATGATTATCTTACTCGGCAAGTCTCGCGGTGGTAAGGGGGTCATTAGTGACATTATGCGTGCGCTCGTGGGCAAAGGTAACGTGTCTGCTCCAATGTTACCCAACCTTGCCGAGAACAGCGCTCTGTTCGCCATGAGTAAATCTAAGTTGGCGCTTATACCTGATGCGCACACGGTGCACGTTGCAAAGCGTGACGCTGTTTTAAGCACCATTAAAGCGTTAACTGGCGGCGACCCAATCACTTACGACGTTAAGTTTAAAGACGCACAGACTACGGTGTTTAATACCCGGCTTGCTCTCAGTACAAACAACATGCCTGAGTTCATTGACGCAAGCGGTGCTCTAGTTAATCGATTAATGGTGTTTCCTTTTTGGATATCTTTCGCGGGAAAGGAAGACCCCAAATTACGTGAAAAACTACTCGCAGAGATAGAAGGGATAGCACAGTGGGCCATGGAAGGGTTAGCTAGATTGCGTGCAAAAGGTTTCTTTACAGAAGCGGAATCTAGCAAGCGTGAAAAGTTAGATTTGAAAGAAGATATGTTCATTTTAGGTGACTTCGTAAATCAAATGACAGAAGTACCATTCGACGGTTTTTCTAGTGTTGATGAATTACATACAGCTTACCGTGTTTGGTGCACTACGAAAGCACAAAAACCCCTTACTAAACACAAATTCTCAGGATTACTAAGAGATTCCGATTTACCCATTGTAAAAGACCGTAAGTATGTCAACGGAAAGCAGATCAGAGGCTTTGCAGGTATTCGAGTGATTCCCGGCGCCGTGGGTGGTTTTAGTAATGTAGCGTCAATACACCAGGGGAGTGTCTAGCAATGCATAATCACGTTAGCCAAACGAGCAAAGCTCACAGGGACTTAACACGTACCCCCCGTTGGTTGTTCAACGCTATCAATCGAGAGTTTCAATTCTCAATGGATGCGGCGGCGCTATGGGATTCACGATTGGTAGATTTTTACCTTTCACCCCTTATAAACTCGCTGCTGATGGATTGGTCAAAACTGACGACAGGGAATGTCTGGTTAAACCCCCCTTATTCGAACATACGCCCCTGGATGCTCAAATGCATAGAGCAACGAGCATTGGGTATTACCACTGTTTGCTTAGTCCCTCATGAATCGCGTGCTGAATGGTGGTTTTACGCGCTTCAGGCAAATGAAATACGCGATATCGTCGGTTACTACTGCCCAAAAACAGGTAAGTGGAGATCAGGCGGTATCAGGTTTATTGATGCTCAGACAGGTGAGGAAATGCCCTGTGAGCTTGGTAAACCTATGTGTCTAATAATCTTCCGGGCGTACACCTTTACCCCGGTCATACAAACTACTGTTAGCAAATTGGAGTTGTTAAATGCAGCGTGAATTGACGGAACATGAACTGATAAACAAACCATCTTGGGCAACTCATTACTACATAACTGAGTACGATAACGCTGTTTTTGAGTCGGTTGATTATTTTCAACATGGTTTAAATGGTAAGCGTTTTAAATCACGCGGTTATGTTACTGACGGCGCTTTGCGGATCGACAGTGAACCAGAGCCGAAACTATCTAACATATTTTTCACTGCATTTCTTTCAACTGCATTAGCAACCCTGTTAGCGATTGCGATCATCACATGGGACCAATTTGGAAGTAATGATCAGCTAGCTTCAGCGGGTTTTATAGCTGCATTAATTTATTCAATCAAACGGTTGTACAACAGCCAATTCATCAACAAAGGATTAAACAATGAAAATTAGACTTACGAGAACTTTACCTATCGACTCGAAACATGGGTGTGATAAAGGCCGAGTATTTGAAACTACATCACGTGACCGCAGCGCCTATTGGATTCTGGGCGATGCAGGGGAACCTGTTAAAGTTCTGGGCGGTGAGTATGAGCCTGTTAAAGTTAAGGGCGATACAGGGCATTCTGCTAAAGAGGTAAGTCGTGATGCATGAGATTGACTGGAATACTATCTCTGAACTCGGATTGTTAGAGAAAATCAATACTGAAATTATGCACCCTCTCGGCCTCGCAGTATCGAGAAACCCAGAAACCGGTTTAAGTAACGGGGCGTTTATTTCACCTGACGGTGTTTTCAATTATGCACCTGGTTCAAAGAGTAAAATTCTTACAGACAAAGAAGTTAAAAGCAAAATCTCTGAGATTGTCAAAATATGAGAAAACATCTACTCATAGTGATTTTAACTTTTAATGCCTCCGCCGTGATTGCTCGAAACGGCGGGGAATCTTATCCACCCATACCCCCCGAGGTGCCTAGTTTGACGACGATAGTATATGACACATTTTGTAATATGGTAGCGTGCGATAGCCGCACTACAACAAAAAACATGATAGTCACTGATAACGCAAAAAAATGGTTTGATGTGAATGGATGGCGTGTATTCTGTTCAGGTGAAACATGTGATATTCACAAGCTAGAAGAAAGTTATAAAGCGAACTCTTTTGAGAATTTGGCTGATTTAGAGCTTATTAAATATCACCATGAACACGGCGTATGGTACGGCATTGTTGAAGATGGGAAATTGAAGACTGAGCCCTTAGCTAGCTCTTACGCGATTGGTTCAGGTCAAAAAGCGGCTATGTATGGCTTACGTAAAAATCACGATCTTAAAGACCTCATAAATACTGTCAAAACAATAGATTTCCGCACAGGCGGTGAGGTCCATTGTTTTGACGTTACTGAGCCCGTGCAATGATGCGCGGGTTTATTTGAGTTTTAAAATATAAGCCTAGAAGTTACACAGATAGTTTTCAACACGCTTGATTTAGTACTACTGATTTGAGTACCATTACAAACACTGGTTATCCATACAGTTGTTTTATGCCAATCATTAAATATCAATTCAATTTCGGAAATGTCTATCTGACGAGTGGGGGACTTGCACAATCTACTAGTTGTATCTCTCAAAGCTGCGTTAGATGCACGACAAAGAGCGGAGAAGTCAAAAGCATACAGTTTAGAGGGTTTACCTCGATCTTTCGTATGCGACAGTTTGAGACAGTCACAGTTCACAATATAAAAGCTATTAAACCGGGTGATGAGTTATTTGGTGGTCAAAGGTGGCTAGAGCTAGAAGGGGTGCACGTTGGTGTGCTGGTGGATGACGGTGTATATCTGGTTCTTGGTGATCGTGGGCTTCCTGTTGTAGATGATGATTACAAGAAGCCCAAAGAGCGTGAGCCAGGTCAAGTTGTCTATATGTCTGAGTTTAGATAGGCAGAGTAGGGAACTTAAAAGAGCTTTTATTTCTGTCACGAACCATATTTTTTTTCGAAAAACTCATCCAGTTTTAGTTTTACTTCATCATATTTCTTTGAACGTACTCGGTCTTGAACCTTTACAAGATTTAAATTATCGTGTGTAAAAAGTGACAGTATTTGAAATAGTCGAATTAAACAATGGAGAAAAGAACTCACGTTTCTTGCATGACCTTTCCGCCAAGAATTTTTAGCGCTGAAAATTTCCATATTATGAAAAATTTGTTCAATCGGATGAATGGCCTCTGCTGAAACTTTACCGTTATAAATAGATTCTATTAAGTCGTTGTAGTTCTCAAAGGTGGATTTGTGATGATACTCAAGGGCACTATCTAAGCCAAAGTGTTTAGCGTTGTTTTTAGGGTATAAAAGCTTGTAGAGGCTTTCAGCGTTTAGTTCATATTCAAAGTCCTTTAGTTGTTCGTCGAAAAAATCTTGAAATAGCTCTCGGTGCTTATAATAATTAGTGAATGTGTTGTTTTCTTGAGTAACTTTTATTTGCTCTTCCACCTGCCGCGTTGCATGAATACGAGCTGCAAGTATCATAAGCGGTATGACACTACTAAGGAAGTAAAGAGGGGTTTTGGAAATATCGAAAAAAGTGTCTATTCCCTCTTTAGTCCAGCTAAACTTATACCCTTCCCAATATAATGAACCAACAGCTAAAAATAACCCCAGTGGTAGTAATAGCGATGCCCAGAAAATATACTGTCTGTGGAGCGCTCGTGATGGGTTATTAGTGAGTAATTGAGACAGTAGATTGATTAACTTAATAACTCGTATTTTATCACGACTCGGCTTTTCTGGAGTAATCACTATACCCCCTCACGCTCGACTGTTTGATTATCAAATAAAATAATCATCAACACGCCAAACATACCCGCGCGGCCAAGGTACGTGAATAGCTCGAAATTATCATAAACGAAAGTCCAACTATTATATTCAGGGGAAGAATTGCGGAGGGTGCTTTCAATCAATGCGATGAAGCACACTAATGTTTCATAACCGATCAAATACATTAAAAAATTATCTGTGTAATGCATTTGAAAGCGTCCTGTAAGCTTCAACGAAACTATCGGTCTATATATGAATAGGTTGAACGCAATACCTGAATACAAAACCTGAAGGCCAAACACTAGCAAACCGAGGTACATAGGGGACATGTCACCATTTAGCTCTATTAAGTAGTTGAACGAGATATACTCGACAACAAGGAGAGTCCCCAGAATTATAGCGTTATCTCTGCAAGCGAATTGAGCTCTATATTGACAGATGACCGCAACGGACGCGACTACTGCCAAAAGTGTGAGATTAAATGCAGTTGAATCGAGTAGAGCAAAACTAAATGCAGCTACAAGAACAGTACATATAACAATAAATCTAAAAGGGGATATCTCCATTACCTAAAACTCCGCATATGCTAAGGAGCTGGTACAACCTTCACAATTTCAGGTATAACCGCTACTTTTTGTTGTTGTTCACTTGGACGACCTGGCTTGTAAGTGCCACCGCCAAATACATGAGCTGGATTGAATTTTACAGTTGATTGTAAGTTCATAATGATTTCCTTTTATATGTGGGTCATTTTGATCTTACACGTACCCTCCCTGAGGCTTCAACTCTGGTTTTGCAATCTTCCAACATTTCCATAATGTCTACGTTGGAGTCGAGCTTACAAAACCGCATCCATGTTAGAAAGTGATTTAATTTGATATTAGGACTCACAGAGTTTTCGTAGTTTTCGTAAGTCTTAATATTAATTTTTACCTTTTCTGCCATTTCACTTTGCTTCTTGTTAGCTGCAAGCCGCATAGCGCGTAAATGATCACCTGTTATTTCCTTCATAACTAAAACAATCCTGTTACTATTTGGTTAATGGTGTGATTTTTAACGTTAACAATAGATAAGATAACCCTATCAAATTGAGATACACCCAAGGAACGAAATTATGAATGTTTTTATACCCGATAATGATTTGTTATCTAACCTGCATTTCAGTATTGAGGATGAGGTGGGAGTGTGGCACATAGTGGGGGAACTTACAGACTATGAACGGCAATTCCTCGAAACCATCCCTGATACTGAGACTGTCCGCGGTCGTTAGCTCTTGCGTACGACTCGGACTAAATACTGAACTGTCGGACAGTTATCCGAAGGAACAGCAGTAAACGACGATGTTTCAAATGTACGCGTTTTAAGTACACCTCTCAACCTACTTGTTGTAGTCGCTTGACGCATCTTTGTAGTCGCTTCTTTTTTATTAGACACTTCTATATAAATTACTTCGCCAATTTCCATTGGTAGTAAAAGATCGCTCAATGATTTTTTATGTTGTAATTCTGGTTCAGACATTTCGTTCATCCCATGATCACTAAAATGATAACACAATGTTAGAGATAAAAAATTTCATAGTCAAGTTAATAGTCAACCAGTTTGCATAACTAGACAGTTGCAAAAGTGAATAAATTTCAATTAAATCAATTAACTATATTTTTTGTTAGACAGTAAGGCAACACCGAAAACCTGTGTCACATTACATTTGTCTTATGAAAAATCTTTACAAATCAACATACTACAAAGGTATTAAGACGGATAAGTCATAAAAGTCGCTCAACCTTACTATTTCAGCGTGCGTGCGGGGTGCTGCTATATCCTCTATATACTATATATATTTATATATTACTTTATATATAGATATAACTGTCTTCTGTCTTATAAGTAGTATAGTAAGTTGAAATATATAAGGTTTTTACAAGACGAGTATCGAAAAATTGAATTGTCTTACTTGTCTTGTCTGTCTTACCCCTCCAGCCCAAAATCAAAAAAGTGATTTTAAATCTTGAAATCAGTTAAGTGATTCTGTATATTGAAAATCAGTTAAGTGATTCTAAGGAAAAAGAACAATGTACGAGCATTTAAATCAAGTATCGTCTAACGTATCAACTGAAGTAGCGAAAAACGTTAGGAAAGATTTAAAACATCATTTTCCACTGGTTAAGTTCTCAGTGAGAAAACGCGGCTATGGGGCTATAGATGTATCATGGACTGACGGGCCTACAACTGAGCAAGTAGAATCTATCGTAAATAAATATCAACAAGGCTCGTTCAATGGCATGGAAGATATTTACGAGTATTCAATAACTGAATTTAACACTATCTATGGTGGTGTAGATTATGTTTTCACAAAACGTTCTTTATCAGATGAGACTATCTCGAAAGCCATTCATTTATTAAAGCTAGAACATGTCGGAAGTTGTGACGATATACCAACTGTTGACGGTTATAGGCGAGGTGAAGGACTTTCAACGTCACCATTTGATCACTTTAATCCATTTTACTCATGGCAAAGATTGATAACTGATAAAGCGAGTGAGCTCGACTTATCCAATGGTTTTAAGCCACATTTAAAAGCTGTGCATACTAATGCTGGTTGGTTTGCTGAGGTTAACGGTGCGTTCATTGCGGCAACACAGTCAAATGGTGTAAAAGAAGCATTCAGCAAAGCATTACAACTAATCTAGTCAAACATTCTCATTGAACAAAAGCTCGTCATGATGACGGGCTTTTTTTATGCCTTTTCAAAATCACTTTTCTGATTTGTCGATTCACTTTATTGATTCTTTCTTTTGTTTCTAATCTGATACATTATTTTGATTTTATCGGGTGCCCCTTAGTAGGTTCTTTTTTAAGGACTTTTTGGAGCAGGGGCGCAGACACGCGGAGAAAGGCCACTCAGAAATTTCAAAAATCAATGTTCCATATCTTTAAAATTGAGCAAATCAATGCTACTGTGTTTGAATCAATAAACTGATTCTAATCAATGATATGGACATTAAACCTGGCTCATTAAAACAAGATAAATTCGACCTTTATATAGAACTTACAAACATCAGAAGTAAGACAGTTATCCAAGGATTAAAAATGTCCTTGGTTCTAGGTCTTACTGATGATGACGTGATCGAAAATATAGAAGGTCTAACCTCGTCAAACTATCATCGAGGCAAACGCGCGTTTTATAAAGCGTACGAAATCGTAAGGAAGATCAATGAATAAAGTTAACCAAGCTGAATTAGCTAATTTGTTTGGTGTCACACCTAAAACAATTCGTGAATGGCGTGATGCAGGTATGCCTGACTTGGGGAAAGAAGGGCGCTCAGTCGTTTATAATTCTCATGCTTGCTTCAATTGGCGTGTTGAGTTTGAGGCAGACCGAACAAAAGAACGCTTTGGTGTTAACCAACAGGAAGCGGGGTCAATGAATATGATTGAAGCCAAAACCAGAAAAGAATCAGCCCAAGCGTTGTTAGCTGAGTTAGAGTTGGCAAAGGCTTTAGAGCAAGTCGCTAACATTGACGACCTTATGCGAAATGTTGCTGACGCACTTCAGGCTGTTCGTGCAAAATTGATAGGTCAATCTAATAGGCTTTCAGGCAGTCTTGCCCATCAGGACCAAGAGGAAGTGTGTCGTATTTTAGATGAAGATGCAGACGAAACTTTAAAGGCTTTGTCTGACTATTCGCACAAGTATGTTAGAGGGTGAATTGCGTGTTAGTATGCTCCTGATTTGAAATATAATTAATTAAAATAGTTGAGGTTTAAATGGACGTTAGAGTATTTTCTTTAGAGGAACAAAAAAGGAAGATTTACAGTGGTAAAACACGAAAGTATTTTGAGGAAGTGTATAAAACATATGCTACTGGGTGCCATCGCTCAGCAACTGTAATGCTATGGTCGGTAGTTGTATGCGATATCATTTTTAAGCTGCAAGAATTAAGAGATCTGCACGCAGACTCAAGTGCAAAAGGAATTCTAAAAGAAATTGAAAAGTTACAAAAAGCAGACCCTTATTCACCTAAGTGGGAGAAGGAGCTGGTTAAGCTAGTTTTCGAACGTACACAGTTATTGGATACAGCTTCATATCATAAAATTTGCATGATTCAAGAACATAGACACCTGTCTGCGCATCCAGTTATTAGTGATGAAGATACTCTATTTGAGCCTACAGAAGATATGGTGCGAAGTGACATTAGGAATAGTGTCGAAGTTCTCCTGTGTAAACCTCCATTTCTAACACAAAAAATCTTGTTCACAATCTTGGCTGATTTGGAAAAAGTTAAAGATTTATTTCCGGAAGACAGACCACTACTAAAGTATTTGAACTCTAAATATCTCAATTCTGTAAATACAGAAATAAAAGTAAAACTCTTTAGAGGGCTGTGGAAAATTGCATTCAGGTCTGAAGATGAAAAAGCTAATGAAAATAGAGATATTAATGTACGAGTGCTTAAAATTTTGTTTAAGCAAGAAAGTCATTCAATACTTGAATCTATAAAACAGGACCCTTCTCATTACTCAAGAGTTTCAGAAAGCCCTGAGATAATAACAGCTATGATCGAATTTTTGTCATTTGAACGTGAAATGTATTTAGCTTTAAATGATGCTGTAAAGGAGTTGATTAGACCAATTTTGGCAAAGGATATCTCGCTATTTGGGGTAGCTTTTTTCATATCTCAATCACCGCAAGAGCACCTAATTAAATTTATAAATTTAATCAACGAAAAGCTGTATAAGAAGTATGGAAGTCCAGGTAATTATTTAACACTATCACAAAGAAGAACTTTGAAGTCTGTGGTTGATGAGTTCGGATTGGACAGTGAATTTAGGCTTTTCGGTATAGCTTGTTACAACAATAGTTCAGACTTTGATCGTGCAGATATGTACTTTGAAAGATATATAGAGCCTAATTTAAAGCGGTATACTGCTGACGAGATTCTGGTTTTACTCAAAGGTGCTAATACAAATAATCAGTGTTATTGGCGAAACCGAAGTGATATTGATATGTTAAAAGTGCTTAAGATTGCGAAAAACCTTTTAGTCGAAGATTATGATTTTTCTCAGTACACAAATTTACCTATTGATAAACTTGAAGAAGAAATTGAAGTTATTGAGGGTGATACTTAACGCTGTAACTGCGCCTTAACGCACCCCATCAATTTCTTTTATCCTTTCAACAATAGCTGCTTTCTCTTCCATAGCTTTGAACGCGGGGGATAGGTTTGGTCCTTTAACCCCGTTTAAAGTTGCTGCAATCTTTTTGTCTATACCTCTAACGTAATAGTCTTGCAGTGCCCCGATAACATCTTCACTGGTAATCTTTGTTAGGCTCAATATTAATTCAAACCGTTCAGGTGATTGTGTTCCTTTGAATAGATATCGCATAAATAATTATTAGTTAACTCATAATTATTTTGCACTTTATCAAACGTATTTGCATAACTCAAATGTTGCACATATGATGTTGTTATTTGCAACATTTGAGTTATGTAGTGGGTGTAGTAAAAGACGTCCTTATAACCAGTCCTGAAGCTATCGAAAAGATAGAGGTAGACTTAACCGATATCTTTCGTACATGTCTGCGACCACCACCTAAATTAGATCTAGTTGAATGGGCTGATACATATCGATATTTACCAGATAACAGTGCTGAATCTGGACGGTGGAAAACAGGTCGAGTTGAAGTCGCACGGCAACCAATGCTGAGCATTTCCAATCCTGTGGTTCAGGAAGTGACCGTGATGGCGTGCATTCAGTTGGTAAAAACTGAACTGATGCTCAATACGGCAATGTATTACATGCATCAAGAGCCGTCACCGATCATGTACATAGCACCTAATGAAAAGTTAGCTGAAGCATGGTCCAAAGAGCGACTAGTTAAATCCGTAAACGCTACACCTGTGACTGCGGATATCTTTTCTGATAATCGCCGGGGTGAAGGTAACACCATATTGCAAAAGCAGTACCCCGGCGGTCAAATCTCCATTGTATCAGCACGTAACCCCGGCGATTTAGCAATGCGTGCTTGTATGATCATGCTGTTCGATGAAGTTGATAAATACCCATACAACGTTGGCGCTGGTTCCGGCGGTTCCGGCGGGGAGGGTGACTCTATTGCTGTTGGCTGGGGCCGTTCAACAACATACGGAAAGCGAGCGAAAAAAGTTGTCGCTTGTTCCCCCACAGTTGAGGGTAGGTCTCGCGTAGCTAAAGAATACAAAAACTCAAATCAGTCTGTTTTCCTTCAGCCTTGCCCCCATTGTGATCATGCAAAAACACTCACATGGCCTGATGTGTACATCCCCAAAAATGACAAAGGAGAGTTTTTACACGAAGATGCAGCTATTAGATGTTCAGAATGCGGTGCGTTGTGGACCGAAGCAGACAGGCTCAAGTCTATTCGTAACGGTTACTGGGTAGCAACGAAGCCTGAAATAACCTGGCACCATGGTTATAAAGTTTCTTCATTGGCTAGCCCGTTTACCCCAGTAACAACCCTCGCAAAAGAGTTCTCAGATGCTCAAGGAAACCCCGAGTCACTTAAAGCTTTTTATAACACTAGAATGGCTGAGACCTGGAAAGAAGTTAGCGATCAGCCTGATCATGAACGCCTTTATGAACGCCGTGAAGCCTACAAAATTGGGATTGTCCCTCGTGGTGGATTGTTCTTAACGTGTGGTATTGATGTACAAAAAGGTTATCTAGTTTATGAGGTTGTTGCGTGGGGTCGACGTAAGGAAAACTGGTCGATTGAAAAAGGAGTGATACCCGGTCACATCTCAGAAGACGAAACACACGAGCGATTACGAGAGTTTTTAGATCGGACTTTTACTAACTGTATCGGTGTTGAAATGCCGATGTTGAAGACCTGCATTGACTCAGGTTATGAAACACAGCAAGTCTATAACTTCGTTCGTAACTACGGAAGTTCGAGAGTCGTTGCAGTTAAAGGAGAGAAGGACGAAAACTTATCGACAATCCTCGGTACACCAAAACCAGTCGATATTAACTTAGACGGTAAACGTATCAGCAATGGGACCATGTTGTGGCACGTAGGCGGCTCAGTCATCAAAGAGGAGTTTTACCGCTGGTTAAACCTGAAAAAACCAACTGACGAAGCTTTGGCAACAGGTAACGGCTTCCCCTCGGGTTATTGTCATTACCCAATGTATGACGAGGAGTTTTTCTTACAGATCACCGCTGAACAGCACGTAATGCTGACGGATAACCGAGGATTTCAAACTTATCAATGGCAAAAAGTCCGTGATGATAACCATTTCTTAGATTGCCGAGTATATGCGCGTGCCGGTGCGTCAATGCTGCAAATTGACCGTATGAAAGATGCCGACTGGAACAGTCTAGAAACTAAGTATTATCCGGATTTATCGCCGGATGAAGTTGAAGAAAAAACCCCTGAACCTAAACCAGTTAGTAAAAAACCGACCCGAAAAAAGAAACGAGAAGGATGGATAAAGCGATGAACGAAAAACAAAACTATTTAGCGAGATTGGAAAAAGCGTATTACTCAGGTGCTCTGAAAGTTCGTGAAGGTGATCAATGGATTGAGTTTCAAAGTGCTAAAGAGTTACGTATTGCAATCGCAGATTTAAAGCGAGAGTTAGCGGGAAGTACAGTAAGAAGAAAGCAAATAATCTCAAGCAATGGTTACTAACAATTGACCAAATCATAAAACCCGTTTATTCTGTCTAAATTGCAACAAAATAGTTATGCAGTTTTGGGGTTTTTAGATGGAAATTTGGGATAGGGTTGTTAGTTTTTTTAGCGCAACAAAAGCATTGAAAAATGCACAAGCTCGTGCTGCTATTAAGCTATTAGACCGTCAATACGATATCTCATCGAAAAGCCCTCGCAACAATGGTTGGAAGCGCCCTAAAACAAACGCATCACAAGAAGTAAGCGCGGCACTAAATGACGCCATGGCTAGTGGACAGGAGTTATGCAGGAACAATCCATTAGCAAAACGCGCAAAACGAGTGATTGCAGCTAGTACTGTTGGTGCGGGTATTCGAGTTAAGTTTATTCACGAAGACGGGAAGCCCAACAGAAAGCAAAAGCGCAAATTAATTAAGCTCAACAAAAAATGGAAACGTTGGGCTAAAAAGAAAACGTGTGATTTCGATGGTCATCATACGTTCTATGGTCTTCAGTTCCTTTGGATGTCGACTATTGTTGAATCAGGCGGTGTTTTCATCAGGAAGCACATAACACCGTTAGGTGAATTGGAACTACAAAGTTTTGAACAGTCTCATTTAGACCGTTCAAAGTCGAGCACAGGTACAGACACGGATGTCGACATTATCGATGGTATGGAGTATCGCAATGGTAAACTGGTTGGTTACTGGTTGTATGACACTCCAACCCAAACAATAGCACACAGACATCACCGAAAATCAGAGTTTTATTCGGTCAATGACGTTGTACATATCTACTTGAAAGAACGTGCAGGACAGCACTTAGGTATCACCTGGTTTGATGCATCAGCAAACATTCTACGAAACTACGAGATATATAAAGACGCTAAGTTGATGCAACAGCAAATCGCCGCTTGTTTTGCCTTGTTTGTTGAAGAATCGGCTAGCGCTGGTGGTTTAGCTGGCGATTCAGACAGTGAACTACCTGAAGAAGTGTCACCAGGGATGATTGAGAAGGTCGCGAACGGCCAAACCCCACATGTTGTGACACCACCGAAAGCCGACGCATCAACTAATTTCGATATCAGCTTAAAAAGGGATGTTGCTGTTGGTGTAGGTACTACATACGAATCAATGACTGGTGATAATTCTCAAACCAACTTTGCGTCAGGTCGTATGGGTCGTATCGAGTTTCATCAACAATTAGACATTTATCAGCACATCATGCTTGAACCAGCATTAGACATTATCGCTGGCTGGTTCATGGACCAATTCGAGCTACAAGACAGGTCAATTAATTCAACAGAAGAATTTGAAGCTAGCTGGACATTCCCGCCGAGGTTATCAGTCGATCCAAAAGTGGACTTTGACCACATCATGTCACAAGTCAGAAATGGCATGTTGTCACCGAGTCAAGCGGCGCAAAAGCTTGGTCGAGACTTTATGGCGATCATAGAGCGATGGAAAGAAGACAAAGAATTGCTAGATGGTCTGCCATTCGATTTTGACCCTTCGATGTTTTCAAGTGCTGGTAATCAGATTGATGAAAATGACACAGCAAGTGGTGCTGTAAAAACTAAATCGGAGGGTCAAAACGATGATCAGGACTGATGTCGCAGCGTCAGTTTCTGCCAGCACATCGGGTGTTGGTGGTGTAACAGTCGCGTCAGGGTTACTTGAGAATATCAGTGTTTACGCGCCATTGATCGGGTTATTAATTTCGTTCATCTCCCTGATCCTTTCAGTGGTGTTTTTTTTAATGAGTAGGGCTGATGCAAAGCGACAAGGAGACAAAACAGATGCCAACAAATAAGCAGGTAAGACAAGGCACTTTCAGTGTACGAGCTGAGATTCAGCAAGACACTATTGATGTCGAGAATCGCACAGCATGGGTCTGTTTCTCTACTGGTGAGGCTGGTCGTCGTTATGACTGGTGGAATGACACCGAGTATATGGAAGAACTCGACATCACACCTGAATCTATTCGTACAGCTCGATTAGACAAAGGATTGTCAGTTTGTGATAACCATAACACTAGGTCTTGCCGTGGTGTATTCGGTGTTACTGAAGAATACAAGATTGAAAACGGTGAGATATTGGGGCTTGTGAGATTTGCCACAGACCCAGCCTCTGAAGAAATGTGGATCAAGGTGAAAGATCGTGTTTTACGTCATGTTTCCCTTGGTTACAAAGTCCATAAATTCCAAAAGACTCAAGCAGATGACGACAAGATTCCAACGTACAGAGCTATTGACTGGGAACCAACAGAATTAAGTTTTACCCCGGTTTCGTTCGAAACCACAAACGGTGTGCGTTCTGAGCAAGAGCGTACAAAAGAAAATCTACACACAGTAATCATAGAGGATGTAACTATGCCAAGTGAAGACGTTAACTCGAACGAGACCACAGATAAAACTCGTTCAGAAGGTAACAACAATTTACCACCTGTAGAGCAGCCAGCGCAGGCAGGTGCAACTGAGCCTGTAGCTCGTTCAGAAGGTAACAACAATGTACCACCTGTAGAGCAGCCAGCGCCACAAGCAGCTACTGCTAGCCGTGCTGATCTGACTGAAATGTTGGCTGTGACACGTAAAATCGGACTAGATGATCAAGTTGCAATTGATGCATATACACGTGGCGACTCGGTAGATTCGATTTACAAAACAGCAGTCAATGCTCAGTCCGATAACTCACAAAAAAATTCTATTCGAAATTACGCGACATTCGTTAGTGATGGCCGCTCTGATCAGCGTGAAAACATCCGTAAAGCTGGTGAATCGTTCTTGCTTCAAAGGTCTGGACGCCCAATGCATGAAAATGTATCTCAGACCTTGGTTAGAGATTTTACAGGTATGACCTTGTTTGACATGGCTCGATTTTACGTTGACGCAAGCGGAGGTACAACCCTTGGGTTGAGTAGACAGGCACTTGCCGCTCGTGCGTTCCACAGTACAAGTGACTTTCCTTTGCTGCTTGAAAATGTGATGAATAAAAATTTACAGGAAGCATATCAGGAAACGCCGCAAACATTCCGAGATCTTGGGCGTCGCACTACTGTAAACGATTTTAGAGAAAAGAAAACTTACTCCCTCAGTGATGCGCCAAACCTATTACCTCTCGGTGAAGACGGTGAGTACAAAGCGGGTACGTTCACAGAAAGCGGTGAAGCTTATTCTATCGCTACGTTTGCACGTAAGATCGGGTTTACTCGTCAAATGCTCATAAATGATGATATGGGGGCATTTGATCGGGTGGCCCCTTCTTTTGGTAGAGCTGGAAGAAACTTAGAGTCTAATATCGTTTGGGGCTTGATCCTTGGTTTCAACTTCTTCACGAACAAACCAGAGCAAGTACTGATGAGAGACAAAAAACCTGTCTATCACGCTCAGCATAATAACCTACTAGAAGCGGGCTCAAAGTTATCGAAAGATAACCTAAAGAAAATTCGTAAATTAGGGCGTCAGCAAAAAACACTCAGTAAGGATTACATGAATGTAACTTGGGACCACCTTGCTGTGTCAGACGAAAATGAAGCTCTCGCAGAAGAATTACTTTACCCGAGCCATATAGCTAACACCATGGCTGAGCAGCACTTACGTCATAAGATGCAATTGCTTGTTGAACCTCGTATTTCAGCGGTTAATGAACAGCAATATCACGTCTTCTCTAACATGCTTGATACGTTCGAGTATGCCTATCTTGCTGGTGAAGAGGAAATGTATACCGAAACATACACTAGCCACGACATCGACGGTATGAAAATCCTAGTTCGCAAAGATTTTGGTGCTGGATGGATCGACCATCGCGGCACCGCTATGGCTACCGGTGCACAGTAATAAGGAAACAATCATATGAAAAATTATATTCAAGACGGAAAATCTTTAGAGTTTACTGCGCCAACTGGTGGTGTGGTTTCAGGTAATTTGTACATTATTGGCTCGACTGTTGTTATTGCGTCTGTCTCCGCTGAAGAAGGTGAACGCTTTAACGGACGTACTGAAGGTGTATTCGAACTACCTAAAGTTGCGTCTGTCTCTGCTGGTGAAGGTGATGCGGCCAAGTGGTTAACATCTTCAAAATCTGTCAGTAGCGCCTCTGGTTCTAAAGTGGTCGGAGTGTTTGCTGTTCCAGCTATCGCGACTGAAACGACGTGTACTGTGAGACTTGTTCAAACAGTGGTGGCTTAAATGAGTTATCGGGATATTTTTGGTCTTATGGGGGAGCTAGTTAGCGAAGCTCTAGGGCATACTTGCGTGTATGTCACTACTAGCGGTGAAACCATCGAAAATGTCTCGATAACTATTAATACAGGTAAACCAGTTATCGATGAATACAACATTGTGAGAGGTTGTATTGTTGAAGCTGGTATCTTGATTACTGATGTACCTGAACCAAAAGAGGGAGACTCTTTTACTGATGACTTAGGCAGATCTTGGAAAGTTGACGGCTTAGTAAATGTTGTTACAGGTAAAACGTACGTTCATGTTGTGGAGCAATACCTATGACAGTGTACGACGCAAAAAGCCTAGATAAATTGATCGGTAAGATTAAGACCAAGCCTAAAACAGCAGATCGAGCAGCGGCTTTAGCCATCAATAAAACAGTCACTTTTTCTATTTCTGAAGCTGTAAGAGACATAACCACAGAAACGACCCTACAACCTAGTTACGTCAAAGGCCATATCAAAAGAGTCTCACGAGCAGCACCACACAACTTGAAAGCCGTCGTCGTTGCTAATACGCGTGAGACTCTTTTAACTCGATATCAATATCACAAGACAGAAGACGGAATCGCAGTCCGTATCAATCGGCGTGGTGGCTTTCAAAACATACCAAATGCGCGAGTGATGAAAACCCCCTTGAGAGGGTCTTTCAAAACGGGGATTGCCTTATCAAACAAACACGCTGTAGGCCATTTCAAGCAAGGGTTACATAAAGGGCGGGGACGTACCCCTGGCAAGTCTCGAAAGCTGCAAAAAATTATCCAGAAAGCACGTACTAAGCCCTATAAGGTTCAAGTACTGCATTCACGTTCAATCAATCAACTATTTGTTAGTGCAAGAGGGCGTATGCAACCAGCCGTTAAGTCGAAGTTACGCACTGAGTTTAAAAAGGATTTCAGGAGGCTTTCACGATGAACCAAATACCCGCAATACATGCAGTGATGCGAGAAATTGAAGACAAATTAACAGCTATACCGGGTGCTTACGTACGAACTGGTTTTGTACAACAACATATAAAAAACCTAATTAAAGACAAACAACTACCAGCGTTAGTACTTCAGCCGGGTAATGACTTACCGGCGCAAGCAATAAACGACGCAACAAAAATTAGTCGAGAGATTAATGTTGCAGCGTTGGTTGATACTCGTGACAAAGACACTGTGATTAGCCGTCTTGATGACCTGCTTTATCAGATGCGTTCAGCAATATATGTAGGTCATGAAGAAACCGCGAAAGCTAGTGTTGCGCTCGGCCCTGCAAAATTTGATTACCCCGATCCGGGTGAGCAAGTAGCCCTCGTTGAGACAGTTTTTACACTGAATTATCAAGAAAAATGGAGAGAAGAATGATAGCGGAACAAATTAAACCGATTGGTGATATCGCGATTTTAAAAGTTATCCCAAATGAACAAAAAATCGGGTCCATCGTTTTAGCTGGAAGTGCTGTAGAGAAATCAACACTGTGTGAAGTAATGGTCCCCAACGAAGTTAGTTACCACCGTAACGGCGAGCCTAAAACACCGTATTTGAAAGTTGGTGATGTTGTGCGCATTCCGAAAGGTAATGTCGGCACTGAAATGCCAGAAGCCCCAGACGGTGAAACCTGGTTAGCAATTCCTGATGATTGCATTTTATACATTGTCCCAGGGGGTGCACATGCCAGTTAAATCGAAACTAGTACAGGTGACTTTTTCATGCAACACCGAGTACAACGGCGTTGAATACACACCAGGTGATTCAGTGAATGTGTCACCTGAAATGAAAGCGCTTTTTGAAAAACATGGATTCATTGAAGGTGATGAAAATGCAGAAAACTAAAAATAGAAGCTTCCAAGGCCGAGGCTCTATATACGCTGAGGAAATTGGTGCTAATGAGGGGTTATTACCTTTAGGTAATTGCAACGGGTTAGAACTTTCTATCA
The DNA here is from genome assembly GCF_018100925.1 of Pseudoalteromonas luteoviolacea. GTDB lineage: Bacteria > Pseudomonadota > Gammaproteobacteria > Enterobacterales > Alteromonadaceae > Pseudoalteromonas > Pseudoalteromonas obscura. Next base: position 151,076 of record NZ_JAGJEH010000010.1, read on the forward strand.
GTGAAGAATCTCAAGATATGATTGATTTTGAAAATCCAGGTGGTGGTGTTTTAGATACTGTTTCTCGTGTTAATCAGATATCTGCAAGTATTACATCCACAAGTTTTTCACCTCGCAATATCGCGATTGCGTTGCGTGGCTTAGTAAATACTGTGAGCGGTGTTGCAGTAGCTGCGGAGGAACATACTGTAAAACTTGATGCGTTCACACCTTTTAAGAAAATCCCGGATAAATCGAAGACAATCACTGTTACAGATAGTGCAGGAACTAAAACATATGTTGAAGGTACTGACTACAAAGTACGTAACAGCGGTTTGATTGCTTTATCTAGCGGTTCGATTACAAGTGATTCGATAATAAAAGTAACTTACGAGTCGATGACTACTCATAACATTCAGGGTATTACGCAGCAAGGAAAAGAATATCGCATTATCTTCGACGGGTTAAACGAAGCCGACACAAATAAACCGGTACGTTTAACATTCTTGCGTATTCGTTTTAGCCCTGCCGATGCACTTAGTTTTATTAGCGAAGATTTTTCGAGTGTCCCACTAAATTTAAATGTTATGAAAGACGAATCAGTAATAGATACTGGTGAATCACAATACATCAAGATTGAACAAGCGGCTTAATCCCAACTGTTGGCCGTTAGCGCGGCCTTTTTAGAGGTCTTTCAATGAGTAATAACGAACATAATCAGGAAATTGTACAGCTAGTCATTGACGCTAAGAACTTATCTAGTGATGAGTTGACAGAAGCGGCTGAGCAACTACTTGGTTTAAGTAAAACTGCATTGAAAGCAGAAAGAGCACTTACTGATATTGAAGTAAAACAAGGTGCTTTAGATTCATATAAACAACTAAAAGAACAGTTAAACACTACTCGCCAAGCGGTTGCAAAAGCCGAGGTTGATTTTAAAAAATTATCGTCATCAGTTAATAAAAACAAGAATGCCACTGATGAACAAAAGCAGTCAGTCGAGCTCGCTAAAATTCAGATTAAGCAGCAAAGAAAAGAACTTACAGACCTTCAAAGAACTTACGACACATCATTAAAAGATATAAAAGCTTTTGGTGCACATAGCCGTAACTTGGTTCAAGTTTCTGAGCAATTAGCTGAAGCTCACAAGGAACAAGCTACAGAGGTGCAGCGTTTAAATGCTGAATTAGCTAAGCAGACCAACACTGTTAACCAGCGAATAGAATCCGAAAAGCGCCGTTTAAATGTTACGGGCGAGCTCAACGAAGAAACACAAAAGCGTATTGAATTAGAGCGTCAAGAGGCTGAGCAAGCTAAACAAAATGAGTTGGCAGCGCGAACTTTGAGTATGTCTCTCAAGCAATATGAGAAACGCCTAGAAGAATTAAATAGAGACAAGAAAAACGGCGTCATCAGCACTGGTGATTACATCAGGAAAGAGGCTGAGCTTAAATTACAATTGGGTTTAACATCAGCACAAGTTGCTGTGTCAAAACAAGCAATTGAAGCTGATAGTAATGCTAAGACCAAAGCCAGTAAATCAACTGACTCATTGACACACGCGACACGTCGCCTCGCACAGATTTATACAGTATTGATAGCTGCGCAGTCAGCGATTGAAGTCGTAAGGCAAACAACAACGGCTTACGGTGAGTCAGAAGCAGCAATCACTAAAGTTGAGAAAACGACAGGACAGGCCCGAGAAGTAATCGCAGAAATGCATAAAGAGCTTGCTGTGTTGGCACAGGAAATTATGCCGACTAGTACAAATGAGCTAGCGCGCTTTGCAGAGATAGCTGGTCAATTAGGTGTCAAATCAACTTCAGATTTAATGAACTTGGTCGCAGCCGCCGACGCGTTGAATGTTTCTACGAATTTAGCGGGTGATGATGCGGCTACCTTATTGTCTCGCATATTATCGATGACCGGTGAGGGCATACCGGAAATTAATAACCTGGCATCTTCTGTTGTGGCACTTGGTAACAACTTTGCCATTGCTGAAGATGAGATCGCATTCATGACAAAGGAGATTGTCACCGGTACTAGTGCGATCAACGTAGGAAGTGCGGCAGCGGCTGCATTTGGTACAGTGCTCAAAGAGTCAGGACAACAAGCTGAACGTTCGCGCTCAGGCTTTACACGACTTTCTCAGTCGATTTTGCAAGCGTCACAACGTGGCGGCGCTGATCTTGAAAGGTTGCAGACGCTAACTGGTTTAACAGCAGATGAAATCGAGAAGAACTTAGGGGAGAGACCAGAGGAAGTTTTATTTAAGCTGGTTAAAGGGTTTTCTGAAGCTAAGGGGGAAGGGGTTTTACTCTCCAACATTTTGAGAGATATGAGAATTGACTCTCAAGAAACCTTAGAAGTGTTTGAAGTGTTATCGAATAAAGTGACACGTCTTCGTTATGCAATCGACCTCTCGAACAAAGCTTACATCGAACAAACCGCGCACTTTGAAGAAGCGGCAAAAACTTACGCCAATCAAGAATCCCAAATAGCTAGATTAGTAAATCAGTTCGGTAGTTTGAAGCGTTCAGCAGGTGAAGCGTTCAGCGACGAACTAGATTCAAGTATCAGAACCACATCAGAGCTACTTAAAGCACTTGATGATGTTTCGGTTTTATTGATGAACGAATTAGGTAATTTAACAACCGGTTTTGGTGAGTTGTTCGATTCTATAGGCCTTGTTTCTGAGGTTACTGAAGATTTTACTAGTAAAGCGTTAGGGTCCACTTTAACTGTTGCGCTTGCAAATGTACGAAACTTGTTTAATACCTTAACGATAACAGTTAAAGGGTTTGGCTTAGCACTCAATGAAATAAAGCTGTACTTGGCTGAGTTATCAGGAGAAAGCGACGAACATCTAAACAAAATACGTGAAACAAGTCGGAAACTTGCGCTATCAATAGAGCAAGATACCAAAGACATTGAATCTGGTTTTAAACGCATATTCAATGAGTCAAGCGCAGCATACGAAGACTTCATAAGTACTTATGAAAAATACCAAAACTCCTCAAGCCAACTAGGTGAAAACCAACTTAAGCAGCTTCAAACACTAGTAAGTGCAAACAAGTATGTGAAGGAGCACGAGCAGTCTTATGTCGAACTAACCGCTGCATTAGTCCGTGCTAATCGAGAAACAGAAATCCGCGATAGGATGATAGCTGAGCAGGTTAAGCGCGATGAAGCACGAGCACAGGTAGAGCGCGAGGAAATTCAACGGACTAAAGAACTTCAAGCACAAGCTGAAAAGTTAAACCTTACGCGCAAAGAACTAGTAACGGAGAATGAAAAGCTTAGTCAGTCTTATGCTGATGGCAAAATTTCTGTTTCAGAATATGAGGAAACTCTCACACTATTAAGTTTTGCAGAGGGTAAGTTAGTCGAACAAGAAAGAGAGCTTGCTTTAAGTAAACAACTTTCAGTTGCTGAAAATACAAACCTGAGTGAATCAGTGCGAGAGTTAAAGCTTGCTGAGATTGATTTAGAAAGCGCTTTAAATGAGCTTGATTTACAGCTCAATAAGAACATTAAGTCTGATAGTGAAAAGCTACAGCTAACATTGCAGCGCATTGATGCTGAACGTCAATTAGCTCTGGTTAAAGAACGTCTACGAATTCAGAGTGAACTAGAGTCGAAAACAAGCCTTGAACTACAGCTCATACAAGAAAAAAACACGACAGCAATTGAACGACTCACATCACGTTACAAAAGCGGCACTATTACTTTTGGTGAGTATCAACGAGAACTAGATAGACTCAAAATCACACAGTCGTTTTTGACTGATGCTGTGATAACAGAAACACGTGTCAAGCAAGAGAATACTCAAGCAACAGCTAGTGCTTCAGCGGTAGAGAGTCAATATTCAGCAGCAAAAGAAAAATCTACACAATCTGTAAAAAATAGCATTCGTTGGAATCGGGAAAGTACCAAGGCGATAGCCGCTCATGGTCGAGCTGTTGCTAGTGCTGCACGTCATGTCTCGTTGTTCGCAAGTGCTCATGAGCATTTAAATAAACAATTTAGTTTCAGCGGACAAAGTACAGCAGACCTGCGGAAACGATACGATGAATTAGAGGATTCTATAGCTTCGAACAATCGCGTTACTAGCTCGTGGTGGCGTGACCTGGCACAACAAAGTAATGTCGCTTTTGAACGTGAAAAAGACATCATTAGCCAAACATTACACATGCGTCAATGGACCGAACAAGTTCAATCCGGTAGCACTTCACTAGAACAATTAAACAAATATGCAAATAGCGCGAAGGTTGCTTTTAGAGATTTGGGACACTCTGAATTAACCGGATTTCTCAACCAGATTGAGCAAGCCAAGGCTGCACTTCAAGAAACAAAATCACTATCAAATGAATTAAGTGTTAGTACAAACACAACACAAGAAATCATTAGGGAAGTACCAAGCGAAACAGTTGTTATCAGGCTTGAAAGTGGTGGGCAATCTGCAACAGCTCAAGCTAACAGACAAGAAATAAACAGAATCATTAATGTTCTACGTCAAGCGGGGTTAAACATCGCGTGAAGAATACACTTGAAAACATCACTTTACCTAGCCTTGGTTTTGACTCATTTGGATACAGCCCGGTTGCTCAAAAAAACTCACAGTCAATCACAGGTCGAGCAATCATTCAACGTGGTCAAATGCTCGATGGTCGTCCAATTACGTTAGAAGGTGCACGTAACAGAAGTTGGATAACGCGAGAGACCGCCAATCAGCTTTCAGAACTTCGCATTAAATTTGAACCGCTAACACTCATATTTAACGGGCAAACATACAAGGTTAAATTCGACCTAGCTCAAGCTGATCACTTGGTTATAAATCACGTTATGGGTGAGCAACTTTATTTAGAAAAGATTAAGTTAATCGAGGTACTAAATTAATGAGTATTTACAAAGGAGACATAAAGTTCAAACGCTCGCAGAGAATGGACAACACTGATAATGGTGGCGGTAGAATAACCGGTAATGTCATTTTAGACGGTGAGCAGAACGGAATTTTTGAGGACATATCAGACTTAGATCGTGCGTATGGCTCAGTTGATTTAATGAAAGTCTACGCTCATATCGATACGCCATCAGTAGAAAAATACTTCGGTGCTAACTTTGGCTTGATTGTACCACCTTCGGATCCGAGTGTTTCAGTCACTTTAATGAGTACACGAGATCATTATGACGTCCGTAGTGATGCACGTAATGTTGTTGAAAGTTACCTGGCACAGTCTAGTGAATGGCCGGGCTCATTGCTTGGTGTTCAGCTTTTAGGTCAACGCGCTATACGTATTGTACAACGTGAAGACATACGCGATCCTGAAGTTGGTGAAGTCTTAGTGTTAACGGAGGGATTGAATCAACAGTATGTCAGGGTTGTAGATAGTACATCCGAGGTGCGTAGTTTCTCAGTTATGTTAAGCGGTTCATTGCATGAGTTTACGCGCAAAGTTGTTATGTGTGAGATAAGCGAACCACTTCGTTATAAATTCACCGGCGGCGACCCTTCACCAACTGATTTCAATGATACACCATGCGTAATCAATGAAACGATTGTTGCAAATGCAGCGAAATACTATAGCACGTCAGAACTTAATCAGGACGCAACACTTGGTTCAATGACTGTGAACGTTAACAGCATTTTTGCGCAATTGGTGCCGTCTTCGCGTACAGAAACACCGATAGTTGATGTCAATGCGATAGGTCAAATCAACACAATTGTATCTGGGACTAATCACGTTACATTCAACACTAATTTACTCTTGACGTCGTTACACTTTGGCAGTGCAGTTACACCAAGTAGCGTTAAGATAGTAGTTGGAAATGCTACCGTCACTGACAATAACAGTGAAATGGTGATAGGGGATTTAGTCGTTGGTTTCATCGATTATCAAAATGGCATTGCTCAATTTAATAATTCACTTCCTGATTTTGGCACACAGCAAAAAACAGTAACTTATACACCAGCTTCAGTTAATCAAGTGTCCACGTTTTCTGACGCTTATGAAATCACAGCACAAAATAGAGGCTATACGTACGTCAAGAGCCTTGAACCGATACCTAACCCAAGTACATTACAAGTGAGCTATTTAGCGCAAGGTAAGTGGTACACGCTTAAAGACAACGGCTCAGGTATCCTTGTGAGTTCTAACGCTGGCGTGGGGCAAGTTGATTTTGCGACTGGTACGGCTCAATTAACGCTAGCTGTTCAACCTGATGTTGGTAGTTCAATCATCTATCAGTGGGGCACAGAGGTTGCGAGCATAGACAGGTCAGGAGCTGTCGCAAAACCTTGGTTCAAACATACGTTAACCAGTGGCAAAAACATCATTAAAGATTCTGTATCTGTAACGTGGGACACGTTCTCAATCAATGAGACTTCAGGTGACGGTGTGTTAGAGGTGGACCACTCTACCGGGGAAATAAAGTTTTTACCCTCTGTTATTCCTGATTCAGCATCCTACACCATTAATTATAGTGAAGCGGGCGATCTGTCTACGTCAGAATTTAACCCTGTGATATCGGGTGCAAATTACAAAATTGAGGTGCCAGGCGGTGTTGAGCCCAAAACTCTAAGTTTTAATCTGACAGCAAATACAAAAAATATAAGAGTGCGTGTTAGTAGTCAGACATATAAAGAGTTCGAAACTACGTCTACTGTCATTGTAAAAGATGACGGTATTGGGAACTTAGTTAATAATTCAGGTGTTCATATTGGCACCGTAAATTACATGTCTGGTGTTGTTTTACTCAATCGAGAATTTCAATCTGTAGTTTCTTATAGTCACATTTATCGTAATCGAGTTCACCGCACTTCCAGTCAGTTAGTTGATGTAACGTTACCGGTTTTAACAACATTATCTGTAACTAGCGGCGTAGGCTCTGCGGGTGGTGCACAATCAGTGTTATTCGCGCCGTCTCATTTAGAGTTGGAAATCGAAAAATCGTTACAAGAAAGATTCATCGTTGGTTCTCTTGTATTTGAATTCGCGGGGAAACGATACGTTGAACGGCTAGGTAGCTTATACGAGTTAACCTATTCAAATACTGGTGTTCTGGGGGCACCGCTTGGGACTGTTGAGTCTATAAATGGTGTTGTCAAAATTAACTCTTGGAACTCACAAGCTAGTAACTGCCAAGTCATATCATTGACTACAACCATCGACCATACACACTTAGACGGTAATGTAATTTTTCGCACACCTGGTGCACCAATTGCACCACAATCACTGACAGTTCAAGTGCTGGATAACACAGGTACGTTGCAAACAGCCACGGCAAACGCATCAGGTTTAATTGTTCATAGTTATATCTCTGGTCGCATAGACTCCCAGACTGGCGTAATCACACTGACATTTGCAGAAGCTACCGACGTAAAAACACTACGCTATTCATGTGTGACATACAATCACTTACCACTTGATGCGGATATCATAGGGCTTGATCCAGTACGTTTGCCTAGTGATGGTCGAGTCCCTGTGTTCACAAAGGGTGACACTGTTTTAGTGCATCAAACAGAGCGAAAAACATTTCAAGCGACGGCGGGGCAGACGCTAAATGTAGGTCAAGTAAGGCTAGCTGATTTAAAAGTATTAGAGCTGGTTGACGCTGATTACACGCGAGATTTGGACGCTGGAACTGTCACTCTAGGTGCGTCTGTCGCTGATGGTACATACACTGTCGAACATCGCTTTGAAGATATGACACTTGCTATTGATGTCGCAATCACTGGTGATATAAGACTCGGTAAGCAATTAAGCCACAGTTACACAGCGGGTGTGGCTAAAGTTAGCAGCCTTTTAATTGCTAACGATATGTGGTCCCGCTACGACAATCTATATGACCAACAAACATGGACTAACGAATGGTCAGATACATTAATCGGCGATCCGTCTAATGTAGAGTTCAATGACGTAGACTATCCGATCACTTTAACGAATGCTGGTGCAGTTACTGAACGTTGGGCAATCGTTTTTACATCAAATATCAATTTTAAACTTATCGGTGAACATGTCGGTTTAATTGCTGTAGGTAACGTAAACGAAGACTTTTCACCGATCAATCCAAACACTAACACACCATATTTAACAATCCCTAAACTCGGATGGGGTCAAGGGTGGGTTAACGGCAATGTACTACGTCTAAACACCCATGGCGCAATCTTTCCGATTTGGCTAATTAGAACAGTCTTACAAAATGACGCGGTTGTAATCGACGATGCGTTTACTTTGACTGCACGCGGCAATACAAACAAGGAGCAATAACATGACACATCCGGTTAAATGGTTTTCAAGTAAGATGGAGGGCGCTCCTATTTTGACGTCTGGTTATAACGCCGAGGATTGCGGTTCTTTAGCTGCATTGTTGAAAACCGTACTCACATTAGGTTTTGGTTCAAAACCCGTTGATTCGCTCGTCTATGACGCTGCAAAAGCTGAAGCAAAAGCGACGTTTCAAGCAGGACATAGTTATTTACAGCATCAAATAATCAAAGTTGAAGGTGCTACAGATAACACATATAACGGTGAATTTCGGGTTTCTGCGGTATCAAGTACTGAAGTATGGTTTAAGTTGACCGCCGTACCTGCCGGTGACGCATTAGGGACCATTACTATGTCTATCCCACCTGCTGGTTGGAAGGTGAAAGCCGAATCCTCTAATGGTCATATAATCGTCTTTGAACCAGGGCGTGATGTTGGTAATGTCATGTTACGTGTTGATAACAGCGACTTTCCAAACCCTAACGGCTCAAACACATCAACCAATAATAATACTGGTGCACGTGGTACGTCTAGCAGTTATAGAGCGATCAAAGCTCGTGTTGAGTCGGTTTCGTCGTATACAGACATAGACATGTACGACGCTGAAATTGAACAACGTTGGCCAGCGTCACATGTTTACGCTACCGAACCTGAATGGGAAATCATTTCTGATGATGCGTTTTTCTATTTTATAATTAAGTATGCTAGGTCTTCATGTAAGGCTGTATTTTTCGCTGGGTATATTAACAGTGTTAGACCCGGTGATAGATATTGTTTTCTATTAAACGGTTTGAGTTATTGGTCACAAAATACAACGACAGGGGCTTGGTCTAATACTTCATGGTCGGCGTACAATTTTGGTCTTAGGTTCAACACTCCATACTCCAAGAATCTGATATCGCGAGGTCATCACCAATTATTCGGAACTGAAACAGTCATTTTTAGAAATAATATGGATTACTCGGGTTCTTTACTGTCACATCCTAACCCTGCCGACAATGGGTTCTATATCAATAATCAACCTGTAATGATATGTGAAAATGAAAATACATACCGGGGAAGCCTGCCGGGATTATTAACACCTTTATCTGGCAGCGTGTCATACGATAATAAGACATTATCAGAGTTACCCACTATGCCGAACAATACTGTGCGTTGTCACATGCTCGTTATTAGTGATAGTGCAACTTGGAGCGGTGGGACAAATTCTAGGCCTTATTTACATTGCTTTGATGTTTCTGATTCAGGTTGGCGCGCATGATTATAAATGATAACCCCCTCGGTTGGGTTAAGTTCACGACATCGGTAGATTTAAGTAATGGTCACAATGTAAATTATGTGGGTGTTCCTCAATTTACTGATGAAGCTTTGATAACTAGTCATGACACTGGTTATGTGCAATATGATTTAGTTGCTGACCTTCAAAGTATCGAGTTAGTTTTTTGTCCGAACTCGTTCGGTATTCCTTGCGCTTTAATTAGCGTTCAAGGGTTTGAGCTACATGTAAGCAATGTCGGTAATTTAGTGTTGAATGGTGTTGCATCAAGTCACTTAGTTAAGTACGACCAAAGAAATCAATTGATTTTAATGGGTACTAAGTTGGTGTTAAACGGTGTAGAAGTTCAAGATTTAGTGTTGAGCGCTTTACCCGTAGGTATTGCCTCTTTAGGTAATGATGGGGTCAAACATAACTGTAAACTATTTGACTTAGCTGTATATGATTACCCATTGACTGCCAGCGCATACAATCGAGCGTTACCTGGCATAAAAAAGGCTTTTACTGATTATGCTGATTTAGAATCAGTAAAAACTGATTACATGGTTATGGGTGAGTTTACTCATAATGTGACAACAGGTTTAACTAATACGAGCCCAAGTGATAGTTACATCGAATCGTATTGGCTTAAACCAGGTGATACGTTGTACTTATTTGAATACATAGATCAACCTGAGTCAGACACGCGTAAGATTGAATTTAGAGCTGATGAAACAATTATGCTATTTGGTGAAGCTGTCACGCTTTCTCTCGCGTTAGAGCCAGTTTTACAGGTTGTATTTGATAGTGCAGGGAATACGTATTTATTTAGCACACCATCAGAGTCAGTATCGTCAGCAGCGACCAAAGGCGTTTATCTTATGCCGTTTGCAAAGCTTGCCCCCAGTGCATCGGTTACAGCTCTCCCAATTACGACTCATAAATCTAACCCTATAGTTGTTCCACCTGAAGATGTATTTAAAGGGCAAGTTGGGTTTAGCTTGATTTGGGCTAACTTTGAGACAAAAGAGCAAGCCAATCAAGGAGGGTATGACGTTGTTGTGAAGCATGAAGAAGGACAGCCATCTATCGTGTATAGAAGCGTAAACCGTCAAAAGCTCAATATACAACAAGGGTACATATCTAATAAGACAACTATACAAGGTGCGCCAGCTCCTGATAGACGTGTCCTGTGTTATCTGCAAAGCGGTACATTGATTGATGAAACACGTTCAAATGCTTTGGGCGTATATCGTTTCGATAATTTAGAACTAGATAAAAAGTACATGATAGTTGCACAGGATAAACCTGAATATGGTCAAGCTGAGTACAACGCAACTGTTGCTGATTTCCAAACCCCTGAGGCTTACACATGATTACTTTATCGCAAGAGATCAGGGAGCAAATACTACTCACGATTGGTGACAGGGTATCAAAAATCAGTTTGTATGCTGGTTCAGTTCCTGCCGGTGCTGGTGTGATCACAGACCAAGTGTTGCTTGTTGAATTGACTACACCTAGACCTGCATATACGGGGTTCTTAGATGGTCACATGATAATGGCACCAACAGATCAAGCTATGGTGTTGCAATCAGGTGACGTCACTTTTGCTCGATTATATGACGGCTCCGGTCTTACCCTTGGTGACGTAAGTGTAGGTAACGCTGCGAGTAATGCTGATCTTAAGTTTGGGCATGAAACTGCCAGTGTTTTTGCTGGTGCCCTAGTTAGCCTTGCTGATTGGGTTATTCAATGACAATGGATTTTAACAAACGGAGAAGTGACAAAGCGGCGCTTGAATTTGCTAATGTTCTGGAAATTGCTGATCGTGGTGATACAGCGGCATTAGCTTTAGATTTCAATGAGCCTCGCGGTAATGGTCGTTTAGAGTTTGTTAAAAGGGCTGGTGGTACAGTCGAGTTTGTTCTAACTGGTGTCGTAGCACTTAAACCGATAGTCACAGAAGGTCGAGTGAATTTGATTACTCGATTGTCAGGGAGTAATGAAGTTGGCAGCGTTAGTACATCTGGTTCATTGATTTATGATTTGAATGTTGAACGTAATATTGAACATCACATTAATACCAATCATTCGAAAGCCGTTAAAGTTGGTAATCATGTGATGTTCAAAACACCTAAGAGTGTTCGACTATCTGCAAGTTTCGGTGCGAGTTATTCTGATGGATTTAGCGTTAGCCAAAGCGTTAACCAGAGGTTTGACTCTCTAGACAAGGTTACGAATCAAATCACTCAGACGCTACCGCATGGCCAAGTTGTTACTCATAGTCACTCGGAAAACTACACAAACTTAGCTCAGTTAGTTGTTAGTCATGATACTGGGTTTAATCAAGGCTCAACCGATACAACGACTGTATCAGCTATGTGGGAGAATTTGACGCGCATTAATCACGCATTGAAAACCACAGTTGAGCAAAGCGCATATCAAACAGCGTTCCGTACATCATATTTCGGAGCTGGTGAAGCGTTAGAAGTATCGTTGATAACGACTATAGAGCAAGCAGGTATACCAGTTTTTGGGCAACGACCTCTACCACCTGTTGAACCCCCGGCGCCACCAAAGCCACCAAAACAATTAGATTTTAAAGTGCTTCGCCTCAAAGGTGCGCACTTAGAGTTTGTTCGAATTGAACTAGACGCGGTGATAATAATGAATCAGATAAATGTGTATTCAACCAATAACAATACCAGAACACCTATACACCCCACATCAGCTAACTTACAGCTCGATATTGAGAGTTACACATGGTCGTTGTCGGGAACTCTGTTAGGCAAAGACGCTAAGCAATACTTAACACCAGGTAGTGAAATCGAGATCACGGCCAATGGTCACACATGGCTATTCCTTGTCACATCATATGACCGTAGTATCTCAGGGGTTGCTGATGTGACTTATAGTTTCCAAGCTGCATCACGCGTGAGATATTTAGCAGAACCATACGCACGCAAGAGCACCGGTGTTGTTGATAGCGTGATTTCTCCGTGGCAAATCGTCGAGCAAAAATTACAGCCGTTGGGTTTCACACTCGATAGGTCCACGGTACCTGACTGGACTTTATCGGCTAATTCATACAGCTACGACTCGAAAACACCTCTATCACTCTTGGTTGAGGTTGCAAATGCATGTGGGGCTATCGTACAGCCCGATAAATCACAAGATAAATTAACAGCAAAACCTCGATACAGAGTACCACCATGGGAATGGTCAACATTATCTGACGCACAATGCGACCATGTTATTGATGAGTCTGCTGTTATCAGCGAATCGAGTGATGACCAAAGTACACCACAGATTAATTGCGTAACTGTAATGAGTGATACAGCCGCTGTAACTACTGAGCTCGTCAAAGCCGGTACGGCAGGGAATTTACGCGCTAACGACGTGATATCACCGTTACAACAAGATCATTCGGTGAATGCGCAACTAGGGCGTTCTGTGATTGCTAACAGTGGCGGTCAATCGGTCATCGAAATCACAACACCTTTAGATGCAAACGGGTTAATTGAACCAGGTGATATTGTTCGATACGCAGGACAAACAGGTCTATGTATTAGCACCGGTATCACAATCAATTCGTTAGTAGATGTTTGGCAACATATTAGTTTAGAGGTGCATCATGGCAACTAATAACCCCTGGGCAAATTTTAAAACACTTTTACCTCAAGAGGTCCAATTCCGGGGCAAAGTGGTCGCAGTAGACACAACGAACAACCGTGTGAAAGTGGAACGCAATGACGGTACGTTGTGGGTCTCTGGTTCAGCTTCATTAAGTGACACTGTAATAGCTACAAATGACGGTGTTAAACACGTTATACGTAACGACAATTATCAAAAGATCGAGGTGTGATATATGGAACAAGATGCGTTTAGTATTGTTAAATCGCAATTGAAAATACATGAGGGGTGTGACTTAAACATGTATAAATGTACTGCTGGAAAGTGGACAATCGGTTTTGGTCGAAATTTACAAGATAGAGGTATTGATAAAGAAGAAGCAGAGTTAATGCTGTGTAATGACATTAAAAAAACTTATACATCATTAACGAAAAATCTCCACTTTTTTGATTCACTTTGCGAGACTAGAAAAGCTGTTTTAATAAACATGGCTTTCAATTTGGGCGTCAATGGATTACTCGGATTTAAGAAAATGATAGCCGCTTTAGCGAACCAAGACTACACAAAAGCCTCAATTGAAATGCTGGATTCAAGGTGGGCACGACAGGTAAAAGGTCGGGCAGTTGAGCTAGCAGAATTGATGCGTGGTTCTCATAGTACCATTTAGGTTTTGATAAATGTATTTTAAAACAGATATTTATGTTTTTTATCGAAACCTTGAGGGTGTGGCAGGCTGGTATGGTTAAGTTCAATGAATTTTTTGTCTTGCTCATTCCGTCAATTGCAAATTACGTAGTACCAGCGGCGATAATGAGCCTGTTTGTACCTAATAAAAAGCCATCTGCGAGCTGCGAAAGTGTGGAGCTCAAACGTGGTGCGCTGCGAATTTTAACTTTGTTCTTGTTGACCGTTGCTACGGCCGTTATGTGTCATAGTTTACTGCATTTGCCACCTGTGCTTGGCATGATGATGGGATTGGGCTATTTGCAATTTTTTGGTTATTTCTTGCGAGTCACATTGCCTGGATCTTTAGCGCGCAAAATGGCGATGGCAGAACGTGAAGGGGACAAAGAACGGCTCAAGAAGCTGGGTAGTGTGGTGCCATTTGACGTTTTTAGTAAAGTGTCTCGTGCAGAGTGGGATACTCTGTTGTTCTTTTACGGTATCGTTATGTGCGTTGGCGGACTCGGCTTTCTAGGGTATCTCAATTTAATGTCTCATATTTTATATGGTGGTTGGTCTGCAACTGGGGCAAACGTATTCTTAGGGGTGATATCAGCGGTGATTGATAATATCCCAGTGATGTTCGCTGTTTTGTCTATGCAGCCTGAGATGTCTCATGGACAATGGCTACTGATCACGTTAACAGCAGGTGTTGGCGGCAGTTTATTGTCTATTGGATCCGCAGCAGGTGTTGCCTTAATGGGACAAGCAAGAGGAAACTATACATTTTTTGGGCACTTGAAGTGGACACCTGTCATTGCTTTGGGATATGCCGCCAGTATTGTGGTTCATCTTTGGTTAAATGCAGATCTTTTTGAAATTTATGGCTAAATCATCTTCTCTAAACAGCGAACTAGCGAGTTAAGTTAGTTGGCAGATCTGATTGTAGGCCAGGCGCAACGCTTGGTCTACGGGCTTACTTTGCTCTGTTGCTCTGATAATGCAGTTTATTGAGATTTGTCCATGTACTTTGCCAACCATGACACCCGATCTATTTTTAGCTGCTCTTACCGCTTCAATACCTAGCTCCGTTGCTAGGATCCGATCTTCGGGACATGGATTACCGCCTCGTTGAATGTAACCTAAAACGCATACAGCGCTTTCAATATGTGCGGTTTCTCGCAATGCAGCTTGTAAGCCATGTGGCCCGCCAGGCCATAAGTTTTCTGCCAGAACAATAACAAATCCACTGTGATTATGTTGTCGCTGAGACTGGATTTGGTTTATTAAATCTGCTTGGACTTGCTTTAAATTTTTACTGTCGCAATTTTCAAACGACAATATGGCTTCTGCCCCTGTTGCTAGCCCGACATTGAAAGCGATATGGCCACTGTGGCGCCCCATGACTTCAACAATAAAAACGCGTTCAAAGGCATTTGCTGTGTCACGAATTTTGTCGATTGCATGCGTTGCCGTGCTTACAGCGGTCGCAAATCCAATGGTTTTGTCGGTACATGCTAAGTCATTATCTATGGTGGCTGGTATGCCAATAAGATGCCCTTGCCAATAGGGCTGCAATGCCATCATTCCCCGAAAAGAACCATCTCCACCAACCACAATCAGTGCATCAATACTGTGTCGCGTAAGTGTACTTGCAACTTGCTCAACGCCACTATTTTGATGCATTTCTTTACAGCGTGCACTTTTTAAAATGGTGCCTCCAAATTGAATGATTGGCGCCACCAAATCAACGGTTAGTTCTTTGAATTCATCATGCATTAGGCCGTTGTATCCATGAAAGAAGCCCAGGCATTGAATGTCTTGTTCGTGACAGGCCAGTACAATCGAACGAATGGCAGCATTCATGCCCGGCGCATCGCCGCCACTGGTGATAAGTGCTATGCGTTTCATAAAACCCCCTCAGTATTTAAGGTGCGATGCTAGCTTTATCCTAGACAGCGATGCTCAAATGTCAAAAATGCTACTGACTCGACAATGACCAAATAGAAATGCTGCCAGAGATCTCGTTACCTACAACTAACAAAGCTTCACCTGTCGGGCTTTGCGCTTGGTCAATAAAAACCATTCCTTCGGGTGCAAGATCGCCACTTATCTCCGCACCGGCTTCCAAGCCTCGGTTTATCATGTAAGTATTCATGGTGACATTGAAAGGGTTTGTAACATCATAAATAAGAATGCCACCCATGCGCTCAAGGCCAATAAATGCGTAAGTACGGTCATTTATCTGTCCGATGGCAAGCGCTTCGGGTTCAGCCCCTTTGGCATCTGAGCGAGTATCTCCCTTATTTTCATCTTCATCATTATTGAATGCAGAGCCGTGGATTGCAGCTGTAATTTTGCCTATCTCATCCCCCGAGTCGTAGACTCTATAGCCGTTGTGATCCCAAATAGAGAAAGATCGTGCGCCGTAAGTATAGAGTGCTTCGTATTGGCTATCTTTGTCGGCATCACCTAATACGGTACTGACCTTGAGTCTGCCAATATCTTGGTCGTCATTGTTCACATAATCAAAGTTGTTACCTAGCGTTAAATCTTCAGCTCTGATCTCATCAGTGTACGCTAAGCAGCCATCGTCTTTATCGTATTCAAGGCCGCCTTCAGCTAAGCAAGTGCTTTCGTCAGGAGAATCAAAAAAGTACTCTCTGCCATCTCCTTCGTTGGCGGAAATGATAAAGTTAGCACCTTGCCATTGATAAGCAGAAATCGAGTCTGGCTGATACATGCCATAGAGTCCGGGGTATGACGAAAAATTAATTGCGTTGTCTTTATCTGAGGCGTCTAACGTCCATTTCCCCCAGTCTTTAAAGCCGAGACCATGAACAGATAGGCTATTGTCTTTGAGGTCAACTTTTGCGATGGCATTATTCTCTTGCAATGAAATATAGGCATAGCGACTATCTTTGCTGACAGTGACATATTCAGGCTCAAGATCCATAGAAACAGTGGTATTTATTTTTTTGCCTTTAATGGTTCTACCTGTCGGGTTGGCAAATACAACCCCTTGCTTGGACAGAGCAGCCATTTGGTCATCAAACTGGTTGAAGTTGATGAGCGTCGCATTATCTGCAATTTGACCACTATTGATCGTGATTATGGCTATGCTGCCCTCGGGGTCAATGCTGTAATCTCCTTTGGGCTCGCCTTCATTGGCGACGATGACTTTGCTGCCATCCGGTGTAAAAGTTACCATATCTGGTAAATAACCAACGACAACAGATTTGATGAATGCAGGCTTAGAAGCTGAAACGTCGAAAAACGCAATTTTACCAGCTTGACCTGTTTCTTTGGCTATCGCAACAGCAAGCAAATTCCCGTGAATTGCTAAGCTATTAGCATCACCACTTTCATGCTCGTTTAGGTTTAAAGTCTCTTTGCTTTGCAGGTTTGTGCCAGTGACAACCCCGTGCGCATTTTTGGTGAGCGAGTCAGGGTCCAATTGCCCAATCTCGATAATTTCAACCGTCGCAGGGGTGGCAGAGCTATTTAGTGCAAAGATACGTTGACTTGGGGCATGATAGCCGACAATCTCAGCAGCCCCTTCAGGGCTTTGTGCGTTGAGAACAGCACGACCAACTAGCACAGGGGTTAATTGCGTATGTGCATTAACTCCAGGCTGTCCTGCTGAGCCAGGCGTACCTTGCTCACCTTTTTCTCCTGCAGGTCCGGTCTTGCCAATTTGCCCTTCAGCCCCATCAATGCCATTTGTACCATTATTTCCATCGTCACCATCAAGTGAACAACCAGTAAAGAGGGCTGAAAGGACAAAGGGAAGTAAGATTTTTTTCATAGTCGTCTGTTCCTAAAACATCTGTATTTTGATGCGCATAATTAACCACAACAAATTTACAACAGGGTGACAGATCAATAAGAAAGGAGAAAAGTAGTGCTAGAAGGTAGGAGTTTAAGCTTGGAGGAGGTTAAATGGCCCTCGCACACAGTGCGAGGGAGGCCAATTAATTACCACCAGAAGTGATACGGTTTAACTCTTCACGCTGCGCTGTAGGCAGGTTATCTACAACGATGTTATATGAGTCATCAATTAACTTTTTTAATTCGTCTTCAGGAATACTGCCATCAAGTACGATGGTATTCCAAAGACGTTTATTCATATGGTATCCAGGTACAATCGACGAATATTTGTCACGAAGTAACAAGGCTTCATCAGGGTCGCATTTTAAGTTTAGCCACCACACTGGTTCACCATTTTCATTTGTTTGGCCTTCTTTACCTTCATAAAGCGTTGCAAACATTTTATGTTGCACTTTATACACATCTACTTCTTGTGCAAACGGCTTGGTAATAAAGGTCCCAGGCTTTGCCTGTAAATAATTATGTACACTCTTCTGATCCATAGCCCGTGTCCTTGAAAAAACTATATTAATTAAAACAACATGGGGCTAATTTTAGCAGCTATTGAGAGAATTCTGTAATGAGTAAGGCCTGTTATGCAAAATGTCATGAAATAACAAACATACTTGACATATTCAAGCTGAACAGTATTCGTCTAATTACATAAATTAAATTTACAATCCATTGAAATTTATTAAATTAGATTAGATAAGTTCAAAAAATATGCCTATTCGGTCTTTCTCACTCTAAAACCATCTCAAGTAGTGCTTAATAAGCACTACTGTGGAGTAGCTGCAAACTACACCATGACCAAATGATCTATCAAGTACCGCCTAAACTACTTAATACTAACTTTAGCCTAGTATTCGTAAATTCACTATTACGTTTTACCAAACTCGATAATACGCTACGTAAGAATCCCAAATTAACATCATTTTCCTCACCTTAAAGGAGCCGATCATGTAGCAAAATCCACATTTACAGCTTGCAAACGGAGAGAACTTATCAGCTAAATTCAATAATAATTTGTTTATTAAAGAGTTTTTCCACTTACGTTAGCAAATTACCTATTTTTAGTACTAAAGAATTGGCAATCACTTGTATCTTCAAGGCTGGTATTAAATTAAATAATGCAATATTTTGCAACAATTTTGTGTTTTTGATTGGTTTTTATCCGTAAAAAGAGGGGATAGGGGGCTTTAAGCGGTGATTGTAGGTTTGTTTACTAACAAGAATTTATGAATTCATGACACTAGAAAAGTGTTAGTTTACAAGCTGCAGATTTGGTTTTTCACCTGTCTCCGCTTGTAAAAATCGTTCGAACTCTTCGCTAGATAGGGGTTTTGAGTAGTAATACCCTTGGATTGTTTGGCATTCAAGCTGTTTCAAGAGCGTTAATTGCTCTTCTTCCTCGACACCTTCGGCGACCACGTGCAAGTCGAGGTTATGGGCAATGGTGACGATAGAGTCAACCATATTTCGACCCCGTTCACTTTCCATGTCGTCGATAAATGCTTTGTCCACTTTCAGCGTATTAAGTGGAAATTGCTTTAAGTAAGCTAAAGATGAATAACCTGTACCAAAATCATCCATTGCAAGGTGGATCCCACGAGAGCTCAGTGAGCGCATAATTGAAATCGCTTCTTGTGGATCGTCCATGACCGTCCCTTCAGTGATTTCAAGCTCTAGAAAATACGAAGGAAGTTGATTTTTTTGCAAGATAATATCTATGCGGGCTGTTAAATCAGGTAGGCTAAATTGCTTTGCTGATAAATTGACTGCAACTCGGCCATTAAACAGGCCTTGGTCGACCCATCGCTTAACATCTTTACACGCTTTATCGAGCACCACCTCACCGATTTCAATAATTTGGCCTGTTTCCTCGGCAATAGGGATAAATACGCCTGGACTAATAATGCCTTTTTTAGGTGTGATAAATCGCACCAATGCCTCCATTCCAACCAACTTGCCTGTGCGTATATCCATTTTAGGTTGGTAATAAACAATAAAATGGTCTTCTTTTAAGCCGAAGCGCATTAAGTTTTCTATTTGTAACCTTTTTACTGCTTGCTCATTCATTGAATCATTAAAAAATAGGTAATGGTTACCTTTTTGTTTTGCATGATACATCGCCGTATCAGCATTTTTTAACAGGATCTCAGGGGTATTACCATCTTCAGGAAATAAGACAATACCCACTGAAGAGGTAATGACCAGCTCGTGATTTGCCATCTTAAATGGGGTGGCAATGGCTGCTAAGAATTGTTTTGCGACTTTTGTGATGGTATGTATGTCGTTGGTACCAGACATAACCAGTGCAAATTCATCACCACCTAAACGATAAAAGGTATCCTGCTGTCGGCATAGTTTGTTAAGTCTCATAGCCAGTTTCGAAAGCAAGCTATCACCTAGCTGGTGGCCAAGTGAATCATTGATCTTTTTAAAGTTATCAAGATCAAACACCAAAAGGGCATGGTGCGTACCCTGTTGCGACAGCTTTTTTAAATTAGTAAAGAATAAATTTCTGTTTGGCAGGCCTGTTATTCGATCTCGGTTGGAAAGGTTATGCAATTGCGATTCTGCTTTCTTTCTCTCTGTTAAATCTGAAAAAACAACAACATAGTTTGTGACATGACCATGGCTATTTTTAATTTCGTCGATGGTTACTTCGATAGGTAACATATTGCCTTTTTGGTCGTATATCTTTAATTCTTCCTGCCAGTGCTCCGTCTCTTTCAAGGCGGACTTTATTTGTCTTATAAAACGACTGTCATAGCCTGGCAGTTGAAAGTCTGATTCAATGTACTGCGCGCGCTTGCCGCCAAACACCCTGAGGTAGCTTGGGTTTAAATCTACCAGCTTAAAATTATGATCATAGATGGCGATGGCATCAGTTAGGGACTCAACACACTTTGCGAATAAGTTGAGACGCTCTTCAGTACTCTTTAAGTGGTTGATATCACGTACAGTACCAGTCATTCTCAACGGGTTAAGGTTATCGTCTTTACTGATAACTTTGCCCTTGTCTAGGACCCAGTGATACTGATTTAAATTATCTCTTAATCGATAAGAAGCTTCGAAAAAGGCGGTCTTCTCTGCAAAGTGTAGTTTAAGCTGTTTTTCAACAAGTGGAATGTCTTGTGGGTGAATTCGCTTGGCGTTAGGTATGAAGTGATTGCTTTTTTCTTCATTTAACGCGTATTTGTCATTGATACGAATGATATCGCCGGACTGAATATTCCAGTCCCACAGAGTATCGCCACTTCCTTCTACGGTACTCTTTAACCATTTTTCCGACATACGCAAGTTATCGAGATTTTTTGCTGCTCTGCGGTTAATAATGAGCATCACGAAAAATGGCGTCAAGCACAGCATGACAACAGCCAAAAAAAGCAAAGGGTTGTTCGACAGCGGCTCTAAAATGACATGTGCGTGTACAGGGGTACTCAGAGCTAAAAGATAAATAAGAGCCAATAAGTTTCTTATATTGTTTTTATATACCATAGTGTACAAGATTAATACATTCATCGTTAATCTAATCGAAACAGCTATCCTGAGTCAAAGCATAATTGATGAAATGTGGAAAGAGTCGGTTAGAATTTAGGATTTTTGTACCTTTTTAACCAAAATGTCAAATATGAAGCCCGCTGGCAAGGTATGTAACTACCTTGATGAGCGAGCATTCACTAATTTATACGCAGTGTAATACTGGGGAAGGATTTGGCGGTAACAGTCGAAATAAAATGCTTTATTTCTGCAAATGACAATTGGTTCAGCGCATCTAACAACTTCGACTGCATAGAAAAGGTATGATCTTCGTTGCCAATAGCAATCCAAAAGCGCTGCGAGCGCAAACGCAAATTTTTGTCTTTTTCAGCAATTTGTGATTTCAAGCTGGACTTAACATCTGACCATTGTAAATGCTCTAAACTGTCGATATTGTCTACAAACTCTTGTAAAAATAGTTGGTGATAGTTGAGTAACTCTGAACTTTCATAATTTGGGGATTGAATGTAAAAGGCAATACCTGCTCGAGTATTGAATGGTGCGTAGCCTGCGCCAACTAAGTAACCTAGTTGCTGTTCTGTACGTAGCTTTTCAAAATAATGTTGGCTAATTAACTGGTTGAACGCCATGATTTTTATTTTATCTTGCACGCTATTGCTGGGTGCTTGAATATAGTGAACAAAAGCGTGTTCACTGTGTTCATTGGCAATTGTCTCTGTAAGGTGTTTGTCAATTGTATTAAGTGGTTTCTTTAAGTCATCCAAGATTTCACTCTTAGCAAAATTACACAACAGCTGTTGTTGTATTGCAATCGCGTGCTTAGTCTGCCAATTGCCATGCAGGAATGCCTTGGCATGAATAGAGGTAAAGAAAGAGTCACGAAAAGCATTGAACTCATTGAAGCACACATTTTTTAATGCAGCAGCAAGTTCGTTCGGTGTCGGGTTCCAAGGCATTAACTTGGCACCTAAGATACTAAATAGCTCACTTACTGGCTTATTTTTATTGTGATTTTGCCAATGTCTGATGAGTTGCTTTTTGTACTCTGCGAATCGGGTCGCGCTAATAGGTTGCTTTTGAAGTGCTTCAACAAGTTGAGATACTAATTTTAGCTGACAAGATGAAAGCCCCGCAGTATGTAGTGTCAACCCACCTTGGTGTGAAGTAAGGTGGTAGCTAAGCCCCGCCAGTTCAGCTGAATAAAACTGTTCTGCGACACTGTCCATAAATAAATCAGCAAATAGTCTTGTTAGTGCCATTGCTTTATGGCTTGAGATTGAGGCTTCGGAATCTAATTCAAGATAGAAATGCCCTTTAGTGACTCTAAACGTGGCATCTTGTTTAAACCAAAAAGCAAACCCAGGTCTTTCTTTAAGCTGAACAGGGGTGTGTGTCGTTGACTCAATATCATAGAGAATGTTTTCTTGGCTGAGGTATGGGTTGACGTTCGGTAGTCGCATTTCAGGCAACGGTTGATCAACTCGGGCAAGGGCATTAAGCCACTCTTTATTGAGTTGGGCGATTTGGTAGGGTGTGTTATACCACTGAGCAATTTTATTGACTGCACCGGGTTCATCGGTGGTCTCTGGGTGGATCAGTACCAGTCGCATATTATGTGGCGACAAGTAACTTAGCAGTTCGGTATGAAGTGTTTGATTAAAGCGCTCCATACAGTAATCACCATACAGTGTGTTTTCTTCACTGTAATGATGCATATTGACGCTAACATTGCTTACCCAGTCTATCAGCTTGTTGACTTCTTGGTTGTCAAACGCCAGCTCCATTAAGCGTTTTTTGTCGGCGTATAATGCGGGTAGAATATGGTGTTGTTCCTTGATCAAACTGATATATTCGAACAACATCTCAACAATGTCTTCGTAAAATTCAATACCAATATCTGTCAGTGCGAAACTGACATTAAAATCTTTGAAGTTACTGCCGTTGACGCCTCCACCGGCCGAAAGGGCATTTATCCAACCGTTCTTCTTTAATATTGCGTACAGTGAACCTTCGCCTTCGTAGCCTAATAGGTGGGCAATAAAACTCAAGCTTTTATATCGGTATAGTTCATCGATATTAGGCATTGCAAAGCTGACAATTAGCTTTTGTAAATGCTTGCGAGGTTTTATATGAAGCTTTAAACCAAGGTCTTCATCACGATAAAAAGGCACGTCAACTTTTGGCTTTTGATGCGATTTGTCGCCTTTAATCCCGTGAAAGTGACCTGTGGCCATTTGCTGCAGTTCATCAAGTTGTTGCGGACCAGCCAGCACTAAGGTCATCCATTGGGCTTTGTAATTTTTATTAAAAAAGTCGATGATTTCTTGATGAATATCGCCATGACCATCACCTAGGGTGTCGTGATTGCCCACAGAAAACTTAGTAAAGGGGTGAGCTGGGTTTGCAGTCTCTTTGTGCGCTTGAATGATCCGTCTGTTATCGTCTTTCACTTTAAGGTTAAATTCGGCATCGATGGCGTTGCGCTCATCATTCAAAGCACTGTGCTCAAAAAGAGGTGCAATGAAAAAGTCAGAGAAGCGAGATAGTAAAGACTCAAATTTATTAGCTAGGCAATCGAAGAAGTAACAAGTGTGTTCTGTACCTGTCCACGCGTTGCTGTTTCCACCACTTTGGCTTACTACCTGAGAAAACTCTCCTTTAATTGGGTATTGCTCTGTACCCAAAAACAGCATATGCTCAATAAAGTGAGCCATACCTTGGCGGCCTACGGGGTCGTCAAAGTGTCCAATGTTAATAGCTAAAGAGGCCGCAGACTTCTCACTACTCGAGTCGGTAATTAGTAAAACTCTTAGACCATTGTCCAGTGTTATGTGCTTATATTGTTTATTATCATTGTTGCTTAATTTCAAGTTTACGCCGCCGATATAATAAGTGAGACAGTCTTAAAAGTAGTAAATCACTTACCAGTTCTAAGTATTTTGTTTTAATATAGCGGACATGCAACTAGGTTTACTACTGAATAGAGATAAAAATACGATACTTTTCGGAGAGCTATGAAAACCATATTGATCATGCGCCATGGTGAAGCCGGTCCAATGCAGGCAAATGATGCTGCTCGTTTATTGACAAACAGAGGCCAATTACAGGCTTTGGAAATGGGGCTGTGGGTCTCTCAATCCTACCAACCTAGTGCATTACTTGTGAGTCCTTATTCTCGAGCGCAACAAACAGCGGACGCTGTAAAGCAGAGTAACCAGTTTACTTTTGAGGAAACGTGCGCAGATATAATCCCCAGTGGGAGCGCTTCATTTGCAGTGGATTACTTAGAAACTCTGATTAGTATGAACGAAGCCATAAGTACATGGTTGATTGTAGCGCATATGCCAATAGTTAGTTATATGGTCGATCAGTTTGTTCCAGGTGAAATGCCAATATTTCCAACAGCCGGCATTGCAGTGATAGAGTACTGCCCAAAAACCCACAAAGCACAATACAAAGGGTTACACGCCCCAAAAGTGTAATCCAAGGCGTTGCCAACTTCCTCAATGACCATCACATTAGATGGCTTATAACTTAGTTCATTAATCTCTCTCCAAAAAAAGTGCAATAATTTTTAGTGCGCTGCGGAACTATAGTCAGATCACATGTTCTTATAATTGTGTTTCGCAATGTAACTAATGAGGTCTAATGTCCTCTTATCTCGTTTTACATTTCGATAGGATACGCACGCTTTCATGACACCGGTTACCATTTTGGGCGATGGTATCCAGTGTAACTTAATAGTGTTTCGGTTTATTGACCAAAGTATTAATCATTCTGATTTTGCTTTATCAATGAAAGATTGATGTTTTGTATATCAAATGGGTAAAAAATTATTTCTTGAACATAGTATTGATCAGTTTATAAGGACAAATGTCCGCTTTTTGTAGCTAAAAGTTGTTAAATTTGACCTAACGTCGTCGAACGTTGTAAAAATGTGTGTAATTTATGTGTTTATTAGAAGCATTTTAAAAATATGCTGCTATAATTACGCCCGTTGCGTTCAGCCTCGTTTTGTCGTTTTGCACTCTCGAATTCGAGGTCCGCGTTGTTTGTCATTGACGCGCAAAATTGAACGCCATAGCCAATGTGATACGGCGCCCAATTAAACCGTTGAACTCAAAGAGTGCATTAAAAAGGTCAAAAACCAACATGAAAGCAATGAAAAGATCTACGTTAGCAACTCTAATTAATGCGACGTTGTTCTCTGCTGTGGCAGGTACTTCATTCACTACACTTGCTGAAGAAGAGCAAGCAAAAAGCAATCAACTGGAAGTGATTCAGATCACCGCACGTAAACGTGTTGAAAACGCACAAGAAGTGCCAGTTTCAGTTTCTGCCTTACAAGGTGACAATTTAGACGCCTATAGTTCTGCTGGTATGGATATCCGCTTTATGAACGCTAAGATCCCGAGCTTGTCGGTTGAATCTTCGTTTGGACGTACATTCCCGCGCTTTTATGTCCGCGGTCTTGGTAACACCGATTTCGATTTGAACGCATCTCAACCTGTTTCATTGGTCGTTGATGAAGTTGTTCAAGAAAACCCTATCCTAAAAGGTTTCCCTGTATTCGATATTGAGCGTATCGAAGTATTACGTGGTCCACAGGGCACTTTATTTGGCCGTAATACGCCAGCTGGCCTAGTTAAATTTGACTCTGTAAAGCCAAGTCAAGAATTTGATGGCTACGCATCAGTTGCATATGGTAGCCGCGAGTCGGTTGACTTTGAAGGTGCTGTAGGTACAGGTTTAACTGACAAAATTTCTACTCGTGTATCAGTATTGTGGCAAGAGCAGCCAGACTACATTGATGTTCGCTCACCTGAAGGCGTTACTAATCAGTTTGCTAAAGATGACTCATTAGGCGGCTACAGCGAAAAAGCGGCTCGTATCCAGTTTTTATACGAAGGTGATGACTTCACTGGTCTATTAAACTATCACGTTCGTGACCTAGACGGTCGTCCAATTCCTTTCCGCGCAAACTTAATTGAGAAAGGTTCTAACAACATTAATCCTATTTATGATAATGATGTTGTTTTTCATGATGCGTCATCTCGCGCAACACAGCAGGTTGAAACACAAGGTCTTAGCTTGAAATTAGAGTGGGATCTAGCTGAGCATACAGTGACCTCTATTTCAGCATGGGAAAGTGCTGAAATTTACTCGCGTGCAGATGTAGATGGTGGTTATGGCGCTGCTTTCTTGCCTGTGCAAGGACCTGGTGTGATCTTCTTCCCTTCAGAAACAGCAGATGCATTACCTGATCACGATCAGTACACGCAAGAGCTGCGTTTATCAAGCAACTACTCTGGTGACTTTAATTACCAGGTTGGTGTGTTCTTGTTTGACGAAGAAATGACCATTGAAAGCTTTAGTTATGACACGTTAGCATTTGACGCAGCAGCTGGTAATTATGGCTTGCAAAATGGTTATGCGGTTCAAAATCAAGAGACATCTGCGTGGGCTGTGTTCGGTTCTTTCGACTACACAGTATCAGATAAATTGGATGTCACTTTAGGTCTTCGTTACTCAGATGATGAGAAAGAGTTCCGCGCTGAGCGTACTAAGAGCCCTGTGGGTGCAGCGGACTCAATTGTAGGCACTGCTAACCCAAGTGATAGCCACGTAAGCTGGGATTTAAGTGCAACTTACAAATTGACTGACGACGTTAATCTATTTGGTCGTCTAGCAAATGGCTTCCGTGCACCAAGTGTTCAGGGCCGTATCTTATTTGGTGATGAAGTAACAGTAGCAGAGTCAGAAACAACCAATTCAATTGAATTTGGTGTTAAGTCAGACGTGCTTGATGGTCAAGGTCGTGTAAATGGTACCGTGTTCTACTACCAAATGAATGATCAGCAGCTTACAGCTGTAGGTGGTGGTGCAAACTTCAACCGTCTAGTTAACGCAGACAAGACCACTGGTTATGGTTTTGAGCTAGACACTGAATGGGTGCTAACTGATGAACTAAATGCAACCTTTAACTTGAGTTATAACAAGACAGAAATCGACGATCCAAGTCTTGCTATCCAAGGTTGTGCACAGTGTACTATCACAAATACAAAGAACGCAGCTGGTTTGTATCAGCTAGATGGCAACAGCCTACCTCACGCTCCGGAGTGGATTGCAAATGCAACACTTCGTTATACGAAAGAGCTTGAAGGCGGTGACTTCTTTGTATACGCAGACACGTCATACCGTAGCAAAATCAACTTCTTCTTGTATGAGTCGGTTGAATTTGAAGGTGAAGCATTATTCGAAACAGGTGTAAGAGCAGGTTATGCTTGGGCATCTGGTGACTATGAATATGAAACGTCAGTATTTGTACGTAACTTATTCGATGAACAGGTTGTGATTGGTGGCGTAGACTTCAACAACAATACTGGTATGTTGAATGAAGAGCGTTTCATCGGTGCTGAGTTCAAGGTTCGTTTCTTTTAATCATTAATTGATGTGAATCATTCGCTTTTTAAACCCGTGTTATTGTAAAAGTAACACGGGTTTTTTATTTCTTTAATGCAACTGTATGAATTAGCTGATACAGTCGCATCGTAGTTTAAGTAAGAGGAGTCAAACATGTCTGGATTTTGGAACTATCGCGTGATTTTTTGCGAAGGTAAAGATAGTGAATCACCGCTATACCAAATTCATGAAGTTGAATACAATATCAATGGTAAGGTGACCAACTGGTCAGAGACAGGGGCCGCTCCTTTTGGTCATACGGTTGAAGACTTACAGGCTGATGCTGATAGATTAAAGTCTGCCTTTGAAAAGCCGGTATTGAAAGTTGTGCGCAAGCAGCGTGGCTACGAGTTAGTAGAAGTTGAGACGGGTGAAGAAGCCTACGCGGAGCCGCCAGCAGCACTTAAAGGTTAATTATCTAAATAATAGGGAGTGTTTATGAGTTTAAAGGCAATATTATTCGATTTTGATGGTACGTTAGTAGACTCAGAGGCACTCCATTATACTAGCTGGTGTGAAGTATTGGCGCCTTTGGGGGTGTCTATCAGCGAGGCTGTGTTTTGTGATGAGTTCTCGGGTGTCCCAACCGTAAAAACTGGCCATATTTTGCAGCAGCGTTACAACTTACCTCATACTGGCGATGCGCTAGCCCACCAGAAAAACACACAATTTGTTAAAACCGCTTCGCGACAAAAACCTAAGCTGATGCCCCACGCAATTGATGTGCTCACGCTATGTGCAAAACATTACAAGTTGGCTTTAGTGACAGGTAGTACACGTGATGAGGCGTTGCCTGTTTTGGCACATTATCAATTGCTCGAATACTTTGACTGTATCGTCTGTAAAAACGATGTAGCTAATCCAAAGCCACACCCTGAGCCATATTGCATGGCGATGGCCAAGTTAGATGTATGTGCTCAACAGGTCATTGCTGTGGAAGATTCCCAAACGGGTTTGACTTCAGCCGTAGCTGCAGGAATAAATACAGCTGTGATCCCACATCAGCATTCCGTAGATCAAGATTTTTCAAAAGCGACGTGGCATTGTGAGAGTTTGGATGCCATGTGGCGGCAAATTGTAAAGCCGAGATAGACTGTACAAGTCTAGTAGAAGTGCTACTTTAAATAAGTGTCATTGAAGTTGTAAACATGAAGTTTGCGCTCTAAAGACATTTATTAAGCGTTTTTATCTGCAAAGGAAAGTAGCATGAAACAAGTTGTCTTACGGCTCCTAACAGCCGCTATTATTATTTTTAGCCCCATCACTTTTTCAAAGTACAGTCCCGAGGTTCAACTGGCGAAGGTGTATACAGAGCAAAAGCCTGTTGATCATTATCTTGTGAGTGAAAAATATGATGGGGTTCGCGCCATTTGGGATGGAGAATCGCTTAAAACGCGGTCGGGAAATATTATACATGCGCCTAAGTGGTTTACTGCGGTGCTGCCAAATCGTTGGTTGGATGGTGAATTGTGGGCGGGCTACAATAACTTTTCTTTTGTCAGCAGCTTAGTACGTAGAAAAGTACCAAACCATGAAAATTGGCAACAAGTACATTACCTCATTTTTGATGCGCCTGATCCGCAACTGAGTTTTGAACAGCGTTTCAGCAAGTATCAACGTCTTGTCAATGGACTCCACAGTATTCATATTAAGCCAATTCCTCAGTATCAGTTTTCGACCAAGACAGAGCTAGACGCCTTTTTTAATCAAGTATTAGCACGTGGTGGAGAAGGGGTTATTTTGCATGAAAAAAATGCCAACCATCGTGCTGGCCGCACTGCTCAAGTATTGAAATATAAACCTATATTTGATGCGGAAGCCATTGTGATTGCCCATGTTCCAGGCAAGGGAAAATATCAAGGTATGATGGGCTCGATCACCGTCAAAACCATGGAAGGCGTGACATTTAATATTGGTACTGGGTTTAGTGATGAACAAAGGCAGTCACCTCCTCCAATAGGAAGCACCATTACTTTTCAATATCAGGGTTTTACTAAATATGGTAAGCCGAGGTTTGCAAGCTTTTTAAGAATTAGATCGCAAATCTAGCAAGCAAACGCACTTTAAAATCAATTTGAGCTATGGTAAATTTCGTCCTTTTTTCTATTGGATGTGAGGTAAAAATGGTCGTCGGGTTTGATTACGGTAGCTCAAATTGTGCGATGGGTATAATGCAAGATGGCTTGGTAAACTTAGTGCCTTTAGAAAACGGACAACATTATTTACCTTCAACGCTATATGCATTGCACAACTCTCTAATCTCAGACTATGTAGCGAAAGGGCTTCATCAAGATGAGCTGATTGATTACAAGAGTCAAAGAAATGGTATTTTGAAGAGTGCGCAGTTTGCTCGCAATGACTTGGACCTTTTATCGCAAGAAACTGGGGTATTTGTTGGTCAATCCGCGATAGAAGAATACATTTCTATGCCTGAGGAAGGTTATTTCGTTAAATCTCCCAAATCTTTCTTCGGCGCAATTGGCTTAAAAGCGGAGCAAATTGCTTTTTTTGAAGACATCGCGACAGCGATGATTATGGAGTTGAAAAAACGCGCTGAGCAGCATCTGGGCACTTCATTGACTCACACAGTTATCGGCCGTCCGGTGAATTTTCAAGCTGTAGGTGGAACTGAAAGCAATCGTCAAGCTTTGTCAATTTTAACTACGGCCGCAAAAAGGGCTGGATTTACCGAAGTAGAGTTTTTATTTGAGCCCCTAGCCGCGGGGATCGATTTTGAGTCTGGCTTGCAAAATGACCGAAAAGTATTGGTTGTTGATATTGGCGGTGGTACCAGCGACTGTTCATTCGTACAAATGGGGCCAAGCTACAGAGACTGTGCCGACCGTAGTTCTCACTTTTTATCTCATACCGGGAAACGAATAGGTGGAAATGATTTAGATATTGCACTGGCGTTTCACAAGTTGATGCCCGTATGTGGATTGGGAGGTGAGTTCAAATCAGGGTTACCGCTACCAAAACAGATATTTTGGCAGGCCTGTAAAATCAATGATATCCAATTGCAAAGTGATTTTTATAGCAATGCATTTGGTAGAGAGCTAAGTACCATGCTGCGTGATGTTTGCGAACCAGATAAGCTTAAGCGTCTGCAAGTGCTGCAAGAAAATAAGATGACACACCAATTTGTGAGGCAGGCAGAGCTTGCGAAAATAGCATTAAGTGAGTGCGATGCACATCAGTCGGATCTGTCCTTTATTGAGCCTGAGCTTGTGCAAAGTATCAACCTCGCTCAATTAACGGAATCGGTGCACAACAGTCTACAGCAAGTTGTTACGCTTGCAGAGCAAGCTATTGCAGAGGCCGGTACCAAACCTGATACGATTTATCTAACTGGCGGCAGTGCTCAATCTCCACTACTTAAAAATGCATTGCAAACCGCACTTGGGGATATCCCAATGCTCAATGGCGACAACTTTGGTAGTGTCACCGCTGGGTTGACTAAATGGGCTCAGCGTATCTATCGTTAAGGTAGCCGAGTTGCAAGATAGTCAGGATAATCGGGCTGCATTCTAGGTAGCTCAATATCCATAAACTTAGAAGTCAGTAGCATATCTGCGCTGGCTTCATTACACGCCACAGGTATGTTCCACACCGCAGCGAGGCGCAATAGCGCTTTTACATCAGGATCATGGGGTTGTGAAGACAAGGGATCCCAAAAAAATATCAACATATCAATTTTTTGTTCGGCAATTTGAGCACCAATTTGCTGATCTCCTCCCATAGGGCCGCTGAGTAGCTTTTGCACCTCTAAGCCTGTATCTCGCTCAATCAGGTTTCCCGTTGTACCTGTTGCGCTTAGTGAGTGCTTACATAGTTGGGTTTTGTGCGCCTTACACCAGGCTACTAATTCAGACTTTTTTCCATCGTGTGCAACCAATGCAATGTGTTTATTGGCTGGAATATTAACGCGAGTATACTTCATATCTATCCTTACAAGAGGAGGTTAACCGCAAGGGCGACAAAAATGGCTGCTGAAACTCTATCTATCCAAATCGGGGCTTGTGGATGAGCACGAAAGTAGCCCGCTATTTTGTCCCCGCCATATACGTAAACGCAATCAACTGGAAACGCCAATATTGGGTAGAGTAATCCAAATAGAGCCAATTGAACTGTAGTGGAAGTATCTAGACTGGTGTCAACAAACTGTGGAATAAAAGCGATGAAAAACAATGCCACTTTTGGGTTGAGCACTTCTGTCATCATGGCTTGAATGGTGACATTTTTATTCGGTTGGCTCAGGTCATCAGTGCCTTGCTGGGTGTCCTGATTTGTTTTACTTAGGGTTGCTTTGAATGTCATTACGCCCAAATAGGCTAAGTAGCCAGCACCGAGGTACTGAACTGTGGTATAGGCTGTTTCTGAGGCTTTTAAAATGGCAGACAAACCAATAACAGCAAAGATGGTGTGGACGATACCACCTAATGCAAAACCAAATGCGCTTTGCATACCCGCAGTTTTACCATGGGTGAAAGTCTGTGCCATTAAAAATGCATTTGAGGGGCCAGGGGCGATTGCGATGATAAAGCTGGCAAATAAAAATGAGAGCAAAAATTCAGGATTAAGCATAATCAAATAATTGTAATTAAGTTAGCGGTTAGTTTAATCATTCGGAAAATGATTGGAAATGGTTTATTGCAATTTTTGAAAACTATGCGGGTATAAAAAAACCCGCATAAAAAGGTTGGGGGATATTGATCAAATATAAATGCTAAAAAGAAGTCGTGAGTCTTCCTAAACAACAGCCTGTGTAGCTATTAGGTAAATTATGCCTTGCTCATATGACAGTTTTACGACTTCTACACAATTTCCTGCATATTAACTGGCACTGTGTAAAGCTTGTCTATGTTTTGTGAATAGCAAAGCTAAAAATGGTGTTGCCAAGCATAAGTGCAGTGCCAATTGCCATGGTGCGAGAAGTTCCAGAGGCTGTGTCATGGCCATTAATAGCCCTGCACCACTCATTTGCATTAGTCCAATCAATGCTGAAGCTGTTCCCGCTTGCCTTGGGAACTCAGCCAGTGCGTTACCAGCGGCCGCACCGAGTGTAAAAGCAAAGCCAATCGATGCCATATACATTGGTAGCATATAATTGATAAGACTGCTCTGAGGTAATAATAGCGTGATGAAACCAGCGCCACAAAATAGACTCAGGCCAAATTGCAGTGCGCGACGGCTATGACGTTTTATGAATTGGGGGGCAATAAAACTAGATACGATACTAATGGCGGCATTGATGGCAAACCACAAGGTAAAGTCGGCCATTGGCAAGCTTAGGTGAGACATAATCCATCCAGGAGCACCGACGACAAACACCAGCATGGCTGACATACAGACCATAGTGATAGCCGCATTGAACATAAATTTTGTACTGCTCAACATAGGTGAAAAACGACGTAGATCTAAAATATGGCCTTGATATATAGAGTCTTCAGGCTTGGTTTCTTTGAAAATGACGCATAGTAAAGCAAGACCAGCAACGGCAAACACAAATAGAAAAGCAAAGTTGCTTCGCCAGCCAAATTCAACGGTGAGCCATGCGCCCAGAATAGGTGCTAGCGCGGGAATAAAGCACACAATACCATTTAGGTAAGTGATCATTTGACCACTGCCTTTGTGCCCAAAGCTATCCCGGACAATGGCAAACGCGGCAACAAAAGTAGCACATGCGCCAAGGCCTTGTAAGACTCTGGCTAACATCACTGCTCCCCAAGTATCAGACAAAGTGGCCACAGCTGCGCCGATCATAAATAGTGCTACACCGGACAATGCGATTGGCTTTCGCCCATACTTGTCTGCAAGTGGCCCCGCAATTAACTGCCCAAGCCCAACAGCAAGCATATAAATGCTGACAGTTTGTTGAATCTTTGCCTCGCTTACGGCGAGCGCATTTTGCATGTCTACAAAAGCGGGTAAATACAAATCGATGCCAAGAGGGCAAAAAACAACCAATAGGGCAAGGATAAAAATAAGTGATTTGCTGGTTCGGTGTTGCATGGTGTCTCCTTTTCGTCGCTATTGTATTGCGCGGTGAGAAAAAAGACAGGACAAATCGCCGCCATCGTGAAATATTTTATTAAATTAAAGGAATAAATAAGAAATATGCATACCAATTAAGCACTAAGGCAATTTAATGAGACAATTTTATATTGCAGTCCAATTACTCTGGTCATAGCAAGTAGTTGCGCGGTTGCTCGATCAGATACAAATGGTGCTTGTTTAACACTAGAGATAACTGGTCTGATGTGTTAGTTTGGGTCAAAACAATCTGCGGAATAGAATATGGCCAGTTCACTACTAAAAATATATAAACGAATCAAATGGCTGCCATTTGGCAATTGGCTTTTCAGTAAGGCTGTTTGTAGAAGGGCACCGTACTTTGCGACAATCAAACCCAAGATCACGCATTTAAGTAGCGGGAGAATATGCGCACAGATGCCAAATCGACGTGCAGTTCACAATCACATAGGCACTGTTCACGCCATTGCCCAGTGCAACCTAGCTGAGTTGTGTGCCGGCGTGGTCACAGATGCGACTGTTCCTGTGCAGACTCATAGGTGGATCCCAAAAGGAATGACAGTTCAATATTTGAAAAAAGCGGATACAGACCTAAAAGCAGAAGCGGTTATTCCATTGCCTCATGATTGGCAAGACAAAGAAGATATCATTGTGCCTGTTGAAGTATTTAATACCGAAGGCGTGAAAGTCTTTCACGCCGATGTCACTATGTATATTACAGCGAAAAGTTAAGCCTGATCTTGCATTTCGATTGGAGTGACATTGGATAGGTCTGTTTTATGCGTGAGCTTGCCTTCAATGTGTGCTCCAGCTTCGATGCTCAGAGTGTCATGAATGATATCTCCATGAACTTTTGCTGTAGGCTCTAAACGAACTTGCTGCGCTGAAATACAGCCATTGACCGTACCTTTTACATGAACTTGAGTCGCTTTGATATTGCCTTCTATTGTGCCTTGTTCTCCGATGACCAAATGTTCGACCTCAAGGTTACCAGATACAATACCATCAACTTGAATTTCACCGTCACATTGGATATCTCCAATGACTTTGGTATTAGGCGATATCATGGCGACATAGAGCGTATGGGGTTTATTATTCTTTAGTTTATTGAACACGTTCGAGTACTCTTGCAAGTTTAACAGGGTTAATATGCTTTTTATCCTGTAATACTTCGTAGTGCAAGTGCGTACTGGTACTTCTTCCTGTGCTGCCCATCAAAGCAATGACATCAGATTGACGAACTTGCTGCCCTTTTTTCACTTTAATTGTATGTAAATGACCGTATCGCGTCGTAACTCCATTCGCGTGCTGGATTTCCACAAATTTACCATAGCCACCATATTTACCTGCTCGGACAACCTGTCCATCTGCAGGCGCTAAAATTTCTGTTTTGTGCCATCCCGCTAGATCGACCCCTTTATGGTATGCGCGTCGGCCTGTGATAGGATCCTTACGGTAACCAAATGCACTGGAAATATAGTATTTATCTTCTTTAACGGGCATGCTCGCAGGTAGGTTTTGTACTAAGCTCTCGAGTTGGTTGAGTCTCACCGAGCTGTCTATTGCTTGTAAGTATGCAGCTGGCAATTTGTCACTTTGCACCTGATGGTATGGACCACCTTGTGCTTGGCTTGAGGTATCGGCTTCAATCCCCGCTTCTTGCATACTAGCCAAAAGCACGTCATTTCGATTAGCAATTAGATGGTGAAGTCGCTTGAGCAACTGAGTTTGTGCATCGTTAAGCTCAGTGGCATGGTGGTGAAAAGAGTCACTGTGCTCCTGATGTAGTTCAATATTATTTAAATGTTCGTCTGACTTTGGCTCTACATCTGAGCTGCCTTTCTCTGCTGAGTTAGCTTCGCCTTCGGTGATAGTATGAGGCAATGAAGCCATCAACTCATTGAGCACGGCGTGCTGTGCGTCAAGCTGTGCAATACGTGTTTGCTGTTGAGCCAGCTTTGCTTGCAGCGCCTCGTGTTTATCAAGCCAAGCTTCTTCTTTATGGGAGACTTCACTGGTCAGTTGCGATAGATGTATTTTTTGCGAGAAATATTGTGATGTTGAAAACCCAAGCCAAGCTAAAATCGTCATTACACTTATTACAAGCACTATTTGTAACCAAGAAGGTACTGTCAACAGACTTACTTCGCCATTTTGACGCAACATCAATTGTTTTGGTTGAAATAGCTTAAAAACTAGGCTTTTGATAACGCTTAACATAACACTCAAAAATTTAGATAACGCCTAACTCTAACAATTTTTATACAAAAAGCCAGTATAAAAATACAAAAAAAAGGCGTGTTTATGCACGCCTTTGATTTGAATGAAATTATTTTATTCAATTACTTTGCTGGAAGTACAGTGCCTTCTACTGAGCCAAAGCCAATGCGGTTGAAGCCATCTGCTTCACACCAACCACGCATGATTACCTTGTCACCATCTTCAAGGAATTTGCGCTCTTCGCCGTTGCTCAGTGTAATAGACTCTTTACCACCACGAGAAAGTTCAAGTAGTGAACCTGCTTCTTCGTGCTCAGGGCCTGACTGAGTACCAGAACCTAGCATGTCGCCAGGTAGGAAGTTACAGCCATTTACTGTGTGGTGTGTAACCATTTGCGCAACAGTCCAGTAGCTGTGCTTAAAGCTTGACTCAGACACCTTGCTTGGCGCTTCATTCGCGCTGCGCATCTTGTCTGTTTCGATCAATACATCCATTTGAATGTCAAACGCACCAGCTTCACGGTTTTGTGCAGACTCAAGGTAGCTCATTGGTTGCGGGTCGTTCTCGTCGCGATGCCATGCAGTACGATACGGTGCTAATGCTTCAGTTGTTACAACCCAAGGTGAAACAGTTGATGCGAAGTTTTTCGCAAGGAATGGACCCAGTGGCTGGTATTCCCACGCTTGTAAATCACGTGCAGACCAGTCATTGAATAGGCAGAAACCAAATACGTGGTCTTCAGCATCAGCAATGCTAATTGCGTCACCAAGCTCATTGCCTTTGCCTAGGTAGATACCAAGCTCTAGCTCATAGTCAAGACGTTTACATGGACCGAATGAAGGCGCATCTGCATCAGGTGCTTTCGTTTGTCCTTTAGGACGTGGGAAAGTTTGACCCGATACGTCGATTGATGATGCACGACCATGGTAACCGATCGGTACCCACTTATAGTTAGGTAAAAGAGGGTTATCTGGGCGGAATAAGCTACCTACAGCTGTAGCGTGATAGATAGACGTGTAAAAGTCAGTGTAGTCACCGATATGACATGGTAGGGCGTATTCAACGTCATCTTGAGCAACTAGCGCGCCTTCAAGCGTGCTTTGATGCTCAGAACCTTCGCGTAAAGCACGTGAAAGTGCAAGGCGCAAGCCTGACCAATGTGCTTTACCAAGACCCATAAATTCATTTAGCGCTTGTGCGTTTGCTGCTTCAACAGCTTCTTGTGCCACACCGTCAAAAATGTTTGCTGCTGCAACAGCTGCTAGGTCCAATACTTGGTTACCAATTGCTACACCGCCGCGAAACTCTTCGTTGCTGCCTTTACGACGAAATGAGGCAAATGGTAAGTTTTGAATTGGGAAGTCAGTACCTGCTTGGTTTGCACTTGCAACCCAGCTCTTTAAATTAATATCGTGTGTTTCATTGATAAAAGACATGGTCTTTCCTTTTTTATACAAGCTGCATATGACTATGCATTTTAATTTGTGCTTTCGCCAGAATATGGCCAAGTTTAAATAGCAAAAGCAGCTTAGAAAAGCTGCTTTTTAATTTGTCTTTGCTGGTGGATGATTAAATCACACCACGACGCTCTTGGTCACGTTCAATTGACTCGAATAGAGCCTGGAAGTTACCTTCACCGAAACCACCGTCATCAACACGTTGGATCATCTCAATGAAGATAGGACCGAATAGGTTTTTAGTGAAAATCTGTAGTAGGTAGCAGTTTTCGCTTTGGCTATCTACTAGGATCTGGTGTTCTTTGATCTTTTGCTTATCTTCAGCAACCCAAGGAACACGGTCGAAAATTGTATCGTAGTAGTGATCAACAATATCTAAAGTCGCGATGTTTGTTTTGTCTAGCTTATCTAGAGAGCCAACAAGGTCGTTCGTTAAGAACGCAAGGTGCTGTACGCCCGGACCATTGTATTCGTCTAGGTACTCATCGATCTGGTTGTTGTTGTCATCTTTACCTTCGTTGATTGGAATCGAGAAAGTACCACAAGGTGACTTAAGTGCGTAAGAAAGTAGTGCAGTCTTCTGGCCTTTGATGTCGAAGTAACGAACTTCTTCAAAACCAAATAC
Organism: Pseudoalteromonas luteoviolacea; assembly: GCF_018100925.1. GTDB lineage: Bacteria > Pseudomonadota > Gammaproteobacteria > Enterobacterales > Alteromonadaceae > Pseudoalteromonas > Pseudoalteromonas obscura. The sequence goes on from NZ_JAGJEH010000010.1 coordinate 189,047, forward strand.
GCCTTTATAGAAGTTTGCCCATGTTTCCATTGTACCTTTGTAAACATTGTTAGTTAAATGGTCGATACGAATGAAACCTTTGTCTTCTACAATGTTTTGCTCAGCTAGATCTTCAAAATCATTTTCGAAGATAGAGCCTTTATCACCGAATACATCGATGAAGTAAATTAGGCTGTCACCAATACCGTAAATTGCAGGGTATGGTAGGTCTTTGTTTGCAGAGTCTGTTGCTGGTTTTGCACCGCGCTCTACGGCAACTTCAAACGCTTTTTGTGCGTCTTCTACACGCCAGCCCATTGAACAAATAGCTGGACCATGTGACTTAGCAAACTCAGCAGAGAAACCGCCACGCTCGTTGTTTAGTAAGAAATGGATCTCGTTCTGGTTGTAATGAACGATGTCTTTACCTTTAAACTTTTTAAGTTTAGAGAAACCAAAATCCGAAAAGATTTTGTCCATGTAATCTGCGTCTGGGGTTGCGTATTCGGTAAATTCGATACCTACAAGGCCAAGAGGATTATTTACTTCACTCATTGTCATTCTCCTGCATTAAGCACTGGATTGCTTGTTGTAATTTATGCAGTGGATAATTAATCAAAATGACCTAAAGTGAAAGGTTTTCACCGCAATTCACTGTTAGCCGTTTTGTAAATTTGACTGCACATTTGGTGCTGTTTTAAGACAAAATGGAAATCGACAATTTTTTTAGATTGAAAAGCAGTAATTGAACAGAAAATCGGGTTAGTGTTTTGTCTGGTTTGTGGGTTTTATTTTCTATAAATGCATGTTTTGTTTGTAGTTTATTTTTTTTAACACATTTATTAATACATGAACCTATTGTTGCTGGTCATGGCCGTGTGTGCTGTATACTGCAAAACTGTGTAAATTTACCTTTACGTTTTGAGGTTGGGAAATGAAAAAGCCGCACTATAAAGTACGGCTTTTAGTAAATTTTATTTGCGGTTTATTGTCTTTCACCGCTCACTTCAAGCTCTTTTTCAAGGTAGTGTGCTTGCGTATGAGGTTCGTTGTCACCTTCGGCGCCATGCATCCAATCAACCAGCTTATTACTTAAAAGGTACATTGCTAGGGCTGAGATCAGCGCGGTTGCACCTAGACCGATGAAAATACCCATTGCATTATTCATAGCCTCTTGGCCTTCACCAATGAATGAACCGACGAATCCAGCGATTTTGTTAGCCACGGCGGTGCACAGGAACCAAATACCCATCAGTAAAGATGCAAGGCGAAGTGGCGCAAGCTTGCTTACCATAGATAAACCGATAGGAGACAAGCACAATTCACCGAGGGTGTGGAATAAATAGAAAAGCACTAACCACATCATGCTGATCTGCAGAGTTCCACCTGGCGCTGCGCTTTCTGTCATCAATGCAAACATCATGGTTAGGAAGCCCAGTGCTAAAAACACCAAACCTATGGCAAACTTAACTGGCGAGTTGGGCTCGCGTTTATCTAGCTTTAACCAGATCATTGCCACAATTGGAGCAAAGATGATAATGAAAATGGAGTTCAAAGACTGGAACCAAGACGCTGGGATTTCAAAGCCCATTAACACTCGGTTAGTGTAATCATTGGCGAATAGGTTCATTAGACCACCGGCTTGTTCAAAGCCCATCCAAAAGATGATACTAAATACAGACATAGTAAAGATCACGCGGATACGGTCTTTCTCAATTTTTGTTAGGGGCTCTTTAGTACCAGACTCTGATTGTTGCTGAGATAATTTAGCGGATGGTACAACGCCGATGTCGCCTAAGTACTTTTTGCTAAGTAACATTTGCATTACTACAGAAATGACCATACCGACACCTGCCGCGACAAAGCCTGCTTGCCAGTTTATCTCTGATGCAACATAACCAGCAACGATAGGGCCCAATGCACCCCCTAAGTTGATACCCATATAGAAGATGGTGAATGCGCCATCACGACGTTTGTCGCCTTCTTCGTATAAATCGCCGACCATGGTGGAGATATTTGGCTTGAATAAACCATTACCGATACATAGTAGTGTTAAGCCAATATAAAAGACGTTTTCCTCTTGACCAGCCACAACACTGTGAGGAATACCCATAATAAAGTGGCCCGCGGCCATTAAGATGCCGCCAATGATGATGGCTTTGCGTTGCCCAAGTACGTTATCTGCTAGCCAGCCACCAAACAGCGGGGTTAAGTAAACGGCCATTGTAAATGTACCGTATAGACTTAATGCATCGGCATTGGTCCAACCAAAACCACCGTTTTGTACCTGAGCTACTAGATAAAGTACTAAAATTGCACGCATACCGTAGTAGCCAAATCGCTCCCACATTTCCGTGCCGAACAGTAAGAATAGGCCCTTAGGATGGCCTAAAAACTCACCGCGATTAGGTAATGAATTCATGTTTTGTTCCCAAACTTAGTCATAATGTGTTATTTGGCCTTTAATTATTAGTGGTCATTTATCGTTAATTCCAAGAAAAAATCACACTTGCTTTGAAGGGGAGGCCAGTACCCAAAAGCTTTACACACATAGTCAGTAGTGACTAACTATGCAATAAAAACGCGTCAGTATACCCAGCGCAATGGCATTGGGGAAGCCTTACCAGATGGCTTTAGTAGACTTCAAGCATAAAAAAACCAGCCAATAGGCTGGTTTTAAGCACTGATAAATATTAGCGGCAGTAATTATCAACAAAGGTCAAGTCATTAATATGAGCAGGACCTTCCATAAGCTCTGTGGCAACTGCTGTGTTTGGATTGAGCGAGTAAATTTTCGCATTTTGTCCACTTTGTCGTCCTGCAATATACAAGGTACCGTCGTCAGAAATTGCCAGACCAGATGCCCAGTTTACGCCATGTTCGCCGATTTTACTTAAGCTCATATCAGCGGTATCAAGGGTATATAGTGCTTTACCTGTTAATACATACAAAATGTTGTTGTCAGCAGAATAAGCAATATCACCGTGGCTGAAGTCATCACCTGCATATTTCAATTTACCTAGCACTGTTTTTGCGCCTGTTTCCAAGTTGTAATCATACATGTAGGTTTTGCTGGTCGCGCGAAGGTGCAATCCATCATCGCTGATCGCTGAGCGGTATATAGGCCATGATGTCGCATTGGCAACGGCAGTCTCTACATTGCCGTCTAGGTCAAGCGACCATAATGTGGAAGCTTTGGTTTGTTTGTCATTTTGTTCCATGAAATACAGCACGCCATCTTTGCTGGCGATATTAGATGCTGTGTGTGAAACGCCAGCTACTTTACTATAAGTCATAGAATCTAAATTGAAGTTGAAAATGTAACCATCGCCTGCGTTGCCATAGTTGTTTATGCCAAATAAACCTGTGACACAATCGGCGGTTACTGACACATTATCAATCAATGCACCATATGAGTCAGATGTACCACTACCAGAAAATGCCAACACACTTTGAGCACTGTTTGCAGAAACTGTGACAGTCACATGCTGCCAGCCGCGACTAGTGCCGTTTAAGCTTGCAACAACTTGTCCATCCCAAGAAACAGTTGCTTGGTTTGTTTGGCTATTGTTGCTCACGCGAGGAGAGTAGTAAAAGCTCACAACATAGCGTTTTCCTGCTTCTGTCGCGATGGACTGGTATGCAGTATAGTTACTCGTTGAGTCTAGCTCGAGGTACTGTGAGCCGTTTTGTGGTGCAATTAACCCGAGGCGATCAGTTTGGATCTCAAAGCGTGCACCAGTACGTTGCCAGCCTGGGAGGTTATTAAAGAGTTTCCAAGTCCCTGAAATATTTCCTGATTGTTCAAAAGAACCATTGGCAATTAAATTCGTGTCAGCCAGCGCGCTCTGGCTTGATGTCAATGCAGCAATAAATAATACAGATGACGTGGATAGCTTCATACTTTACTCCCAACTTACTTACCAAACATCCGTTGTTAGTAAAATGTTAAATTAGATTCGTTTCTTCTAATCTTATTTTCTTAGTTTTGTGAGCTGAGGTCAATTAAAATACAAAAAATGACTGGAATTTATTATTCCTTAAATTTAATTTTAGTCTAATTTAGTAGAAAAGTATTAATTTTTACTCCCGGTAAACTTTTTCCGTTTCTGTTGCAGGGCCAACCATCCCGGTTTTTGGCTACGGTTAAGTGCCGCTAAAACTGCAATGGCTTTTTCCAAGGTAATTCGTTGTGAAGCAATATCTTTATATACCTGCTGCGCAGTTTTCTTGCGCTTTACCGCTGCGCCTGCATCTAAAAACGATTCTACAACTTGCAAGACAAATCGGGTCACTCTATTTTGCTTAATATCTTCGACTTCTTTATTTGACTGTGTGTCCTTTGTTTGTAGTCGCTCTTTGAGGTGCGCTATTTCGGCCTGACTGAATTCATTTTGTGCGTGAGGTAACTTACTAAGCTTGGCCAGAAAAGCATTGAAATAATCGTGCTCAATAACACCTATGCGCGATGTCTGAGATAATTTAAGCAGCCCTTGGCGAAATTGAGCTTGGCTAATGTGATGGCTGAGCAATTGGTCGCAAGTTTGGTGTAGATGATGCCACTTTTGCCAAGCGTATACATAATTTAGTCCAGCACCTTTGATATTTTGCATGCCTACGATGAGCTGGTGTTGACCATTTATTCCAAGCTTTGCAATTTTTTGTGTGAGTTCATCTGCGCTGATGTAGGGGTTTTCAATTAAATGTGTACGTTGTAAGAGTAATTGAATTAGCTTATCGCTAAAGGCTTTTTCATTTTGACTCAAATCTTCTATGGCAATTAACTCTTGAGCCATGTACCAGTTGTCTATGAGATCTATAAAGTGTTGACGCTGACGCTCGCAGCTCACATGTTGTTCCAAAAAAGCGATAATATATGCTTTATCTTGCAGTGCTTGGATTGTGGTTTGACTGTTGGGTAGCAGTGCAGCGAGTTTTTCACACAGTGCTTGTTCTGATAGTAAGCACTTAAACTGCTCTAAAAGCTTAGCTAAATCTTCTTTGTCATTGTTTGTGATAATGCGCGTGATACGTGAGTGTACAGCTTGTTTGAAGTATGCGAGAAAACCGTCAACATTTGTGCCAATCACAACAATATGGTCGAAAGTTAAATCTTCAATCAGTATTTGAGCAAAGACTTTGGTGCGTGCGATGCGGTCATTTCGGTTATTGATCAACGCAACGGTTTGTACGGTTGGCTGTTGACTCAGGGTAAACAAGTTCAGGCGTCGCCAGTTTTCTATGGTCGCAAGTCGCTCGTTGGCAGACATACTATTGACGAAGGATTGCCTGATGTTGCCTATTGGAGCCTGTTCAAAGTGTTGTAAAACGCCAATGTCTGGAACGATTCTTTCCGCAGTTTCTTTAAACACATAATCCTTATTGATACCAATATATTGGGCCATTTTGCAGACCAATGCTATGTTATCGGGGTGCTCTTCATAGGGGTATAAAGCGCGAATATCATCGGTAATTTGAAAACCATCTCCCCAATGAACTTGAATTAGTGTGGAGTTTTTTTGTTCCGCGGATTTGTTTAGCACTGGAAACATGCACTGCTCTGCAGTAAATACTTGTGTATTTGAGCCGATAAATGCAGACATTTCATTGGCTACGTCAATACCAGTGGGGCCCAAAATATCTTCGTGGTCAGGGTAGGCATTGGTTATTGTGGCAAAATTATCATTCATCCAGCGCCTTAAAATTCTGACGTATCTTGGCGTAAGTCCCATGCATTCCCATAAAAACACATCGGCTTTGACTGATTTGGCAAATGCTAATACATCGCTTTGCTCCCAAATACTGGCTTTATCGAATGGTCTAAATAGTGGCAGTTCGTGTTGTTCTCCGTTACTGGTGGTATAAATCATCATGGCTTCACAGCCCGTGGTTTTGGTGATCACCTTTAGAGCTATACTACTAAATAACGCGGATTTCAGGCGCTCAGTTCCTGATTTTCCTCGGGTTCCCCAGCCACCAATTGAAATGGGAATGTGTTTTCGATTGCGCTGAATATCTTGGCTTACCTTTATATGCCGAGACCAAAAATAGGCCATAAACGCACAGACAAAAAACACCAGTTGGCCAATACTATTTTGGTAAATTGAGTACAAGTACTCCTTAAAGCCTAAGCTAATATTAATCAGCGCAGTGGTGATTGAGGAGCGCGCAAATAGCTGACGAATACCGCTTTCAACAGGAAATTCAGCATTGAGTGTGGAGCCATATTCATTAAACTCAATTTTAAACCCAAGCTGCCGAATGGTTTCGATGTAATTTTGCTGTTCAATCTCTCCGCCTTTTCTCAGCTGATCGAATGACGCGAATTTGAGTGAAATATGCCAGTATGCACGCAGTCTTTTGAGCAAAGAATCTGGACGAGTGATCGTCAAAATACCATCTGGTGTGTAACTTTTTGCTTGCGTAGGCAAGTGATCTTGGCTCAGTATCGAGAGCAAGTAGTCAGGCAGTGGTAAGTACGGGCGCGCTGAGTGTTCGTTTAGATGGTAGAGCGCTTCCCCTGGCACATTGGTTTCACTGATCTCAGCTGTGGTGCAACTAGGAACATGTAACTCAGCAGAGGGCTTTTTAGCTTTAGTATGACTATAGCTTTGTCGTTTGTCCGTGCTCGGGGTAAAAAACTCATGCCATATTCGCCATAACCTGCGGCCCTTCACCGTACCTTCATGGATTTGCCACGATTGGCCTTGTTTGTAACCATTAAACCCAAGCTCTGACTGCGCTATAAAACTCAATGCGCGGCCAATCTCATCTAATCCGGCGTCGCTATGCAGCGAGATCGTTTGTTTGGCTGTTAATTGATCCTCAATATCTACGATCAGTTCTTGAATATAAAAACTGTTGAGTTGCTCGCGCGTCCTAGAAATAAAACGCCTTACCGCGAGATTCGGCTCCTGCGCCAGTTGCGTGTTAAGCACATCGACAAACTGCTCAAATATTACATCAGGTTGTTCGGTCTCAAGTTGCATATTGAGCATGAGTCGAGCGCTTTGCTCCAGTATAATTCGTTTGATCTCAAAGCTCTCTTCGCCTTGCAAGCAGCGCTTCCATTGGGTAAACGCAAAGTCGTTTTCGCTAAACCGCGCAGCGGTCAATTGTTTGATTAGCGTGAATCGAATGGCGTCAGCGGTTTCATCGGCAAACCTTTGCTCTAACAACTGAATTGCAAAATTGTCTTCATAATAGGGGATGAATTCGATTGTTGCTTGTCTTACTCTAGGGTAAGGGTGGGTAGCGAGTTGCTGCAAAAGCTTCAAGTCTGAATTTGTTAAAGTGCGTTGCTGAACTAGCACTTTTGGCAGGGCTATCAGAATGAATAGTTGATCATTACTTTTGGGCTTTTCTGGAAAGTCATTGACAGACTCAGCCACTTTAGACCACATAAAACTGCGAATAAATGTAGGGCGCTGGTGTATAAGAATTTCTAAAATATCTATAACAGCTAGGTAAGGTGTGTTTTCTGCCTCTAATAACTCTATGAGTTGCGCGACTAAATCTGCATCCAACTCTGGATCTGCACTAAATTCGTGGATCAGGGAAACTTGATTCACCAGAGCACGGATCATGCCGTGACGAATATGGAAGCTGTTGCTATGAGCGAGCAAATGAATAAAAAATGGCTGTAAATCTAATTTCTGCCAAGCTGTGCTTAAATCATCTTTACTTGAACGGAGGTAACGGTTCGTAAGTGCCCCTAACTTGGCTATCAAAAACTTCAAATCCTGCTCAATTTCTGAAACATTGGATTGATATCGGGAAATGACTGCCCCCTCATCGAACCAGCGAGCGAAGGCTAGCTTATCTTTTTGCAATTGTAAGCGTGTTGCCCCTAGCTGTTCCGCATATTTTAAAATATGCAGTTCTTTCTCCGCTTTTAATTCCGCTTTATTAAGTCTTTCTATAAAACTTTTGTAATCGGCATCAATTGCCTGAAGCTTACCGTGATAATTTTCAATTTTATGGCGTAAAAAAGCGATGGTTTGTAACAGCTGCCAATAAGATGTTTGTTCTTGTTCCGGTTTGTTTTTAACCAGTTCCCACTCAGCTAGTTCATCGACAAGAGTTTGGTATTTATGCTGATACAGGTTGAGCCAAAATCGCTCAGTATCGGCAAATAAAAGGTCTTGTAATTGTCGTTTTAAGGTTTTATCTGCCATTAATGTCTTGCTCTAGGAAATGGGTCAGTTGCAGAGATTCAAATATAATTTCGTCGTGAGCAAACGGCGCGAAACCGGTGTTTTGTAAATTACCTAAGGTGACTTCAAAGCGCACGTTGTGATTGTTTCTAAACCAGTCCTGCGTCCAGTTTAAACTTATCCACCCCGCTGTTTCTTCGCTAAAATCGAAAAGCGTTTGCCAACTGATTGAGGTTAAGTACTGCCATGTTGCATTGGGACGATGTTGATCGGCAAAGACATAGCTGCTACTTAATCCAACGCTGAAAATATGGCCTTCATAATATTGTTGCCAGTTGCCACTGAGTGTAGCGGTATCTAAACTTGTCCAGTCTTCGTTAGAAACGGTACTGATTTGGGCACTGAATTGGCTATCAACCCAAGGCTGATATCGGATACGGTAGCCCCCTTGCCAGCCATGCATGTGCTGCGCACGATAAAAGTTATACATATCTTGGCTAATAAATGGATCATCCAAGTATTCTTGTTTATCAATACTGGTGTAATAAAAGTAGGGTTGCCACCACCACTGATGGCGAACTGAAACGTCATCTCGCCAAATTTGACCAATAGTTGCATCAATATGTGAAGTTAGGTGGCTTTCATTATTGAGCTTAGCTTCCTGCCAGCGGTTGTACATGCCAGCTTCGACGTACCACGGGGTATCGTCATCCAGCCAATTATAAATCCCGTTTAGAGCGAAAGACTCATAGCGTAAATTGTTAAGGCGATATGCGCCTTCTAGTCTGTACCAATTCTGCCTATAACGATTGCGCAATCGGATCCCAAAATCGAGACGGTGTGCTGTGTCTATTGGCTCACTTGTTTGAAAAATGCCGTCTCTGTCATAACTCATAAAACCTTCAATGTGGGTTTTATTACCATTGGCACTGATCAATGGTGTATTGAAATGTTTTGCTAGTTGTTCAAAGCGCAAAGTTGGCCGAGTCAATTTCAGTGGTGTAACAGGAGGGGCCACCGCAAGCTTCTGGCGATTTGCATTAAGCTGCCATGCAAACAGGCGGGCAAGATTTGCATAGTGGTGGGGGATCTCAATGGTGCCCGCAGGATAAAATTCTATTTCCTCTTGTCGCTGCAAGTCTTTGAATTGCTCTATTTTGACCAAAGCATCTTGGTCCAGTTTGGCAATTATTGGTTGCTCGCTGGTGGCATAGTAAAAAAGTTGTCTTTGATCCAGTTCAACACTCTGCCACCGCGTTCCTTGCAATACTTGAACTTCAACTTGTAGAACCTGTGATAAATAAGGGTTAAGCCAACGGATTTTTACTATCCCATTGCGCAGTTCTGTTTGTTCTAGACCAAATGGAGTTTGCGTGTTTGAAACAGGCCATACAGTATTGTCATTGGCAGTTTCTATAGCGACTAACGTAGCGGCATTAGAAATTAACTCGGCATCAGAAAAATAGAACATTAATCGAATTTGCATTGCTGATAATGCATTGAAGTCTAGAGAAAGCGTGTGATACGGGCGAATGGTGATCCCCTTCGTTTCTGCATTGGTAGCAGTGTGACGACTCAATTGCTCTGCAATGCTACGTGTTTCAATGGGCGACAGGTCAACAAGCTGTGTGCCGGCATAATTGAGATACTTTTGCATCGGTACCCAGTGACCATAACTCTGCACCCGATCATGAAGTTGAGAGAGTGAAGGTGGTACATTAAGTTTGTTTAGTTTGGAAAATAGGGCAGTAAACTCGTGATCTTTTAACGAGTATTGCTCTAGCCGATACAAACTATTATTGAGTAGCTTGGTAAACGCTGCCGAATTGTAAGTGTTAGTAGTGTGCAATAGTTCCAAAAAGGGCGTACTTAATGCAAATTCACTGAGCTGTTGTGATGAATACGGATTAAAGTAAGTTGAGTCAAATATTTGCAATTGAACAAAGGCTATTTCTTTGCTGCTCAATGTCAGGGTTTCGCCTGCATGCAAGGAAATTACACTATTTGATGCCACAGACAACGGCGCTTCTAGAGGTGTATGGACGTATGTCGTTGATAACACATCACTGTATATCGGCATAAAGTGCAAATTGGTACCTTTATCTGCGTGCAGCCAGCCAATAGCGTGCTCACCTGACTTTAATCCATAAGTACGTGCGCTTATTTGTATATTAATATCGGAATGAGCCGTGATGGTTAGTGGTTGTTTTTCCAAGCGGTACGCTTTGTATTCCGCTGTTTCGGCAGTTAATTGCACTTGTTGAGCGTGTGTAATGTCATACCTAGGCTGTATATCCAACAATTGTCCTCCATATGATGCATAACCGAGTCGATCATAGAGAGTGCTATCGTTTGGGTTAGTTTGACGTTTATCGTGATCCAGCCACAGTGTTTCCAACAGCTTGCCCTGCGCCAACAACGTGCTTGTGACCAGTTTTGCACAGCCTTTAAGCTTTTGCTTTAATGCACATAAGCCCTGAATATTAAATATTTGGTTGGTTTGTTGATATCGGCTTAGAAGTTTTTTCGCGGCAAAATCACTTAACGCGGCATTGTCTTGTTGCAGCAGTGCCGCTAAATAACGCAACACTGCGTTTTGGCGGTTTAGGCTGGTGAGAATATCCAACCTCAGTTGCCAGGCACGTAGTTGCACACTGGGGAAAGGACTATCTAATAACGTTCGTAACTTTGGAAGTGCCTTTGTTGGGGATAGTGTCGCAAGATATTCAACTTCTCCTAGTTGATACATCCAGTGGCCTCGGCTTTGTGCAAGTGCGAGCAAAGGAGGGTCTTGTGGTGTTGTTTGCAACTGAAAGTTAGATAGACTGTTTAGAAAGCTCTTTGCTTTGTCTGCTTGAATACGCTGCATGAGTGCTGCAATTGAGGGACTTTTAAGTGCCAAAGGGGTTGGTTGAGCGTAAAGGAGCTCGTTGTTTGGCAAAGGGAGTAAGGTACGCACTTGCATGGCGATATCAACCTTCGCGTCACTGGCAGAAAATACAGTAACTTCTTCTGCGTTCATATCAATATGTAGATTAAGCGGTACAAAGCCTTGCTTAGGGAGAACTTTAATCTTATGACGTACTTTTTTTATATCAACGACAAGCTCGGTTGGTCGGTTTGACCTGACGTACAAAATAGCATTTTCGCTGACGCGCTGCTCATCGCGAATGTTATACTTTAGGGATTCTACAAGGCGGTTATATTGCAGCATACCTGTTGTGTGACTGAGCATTAAATGCTGTTTTGCTTCGCGTGGCGCCTGATAAATGGCAACGAGCCTTCGGTGGGTGGTCAATGGTTTATTTGCGCTGCTGTCAGGTGTCAAAAACGAGCCAGTAGAGATAGTACTAATGAAATCTTGGTGACGTCTGATCGCCAAAGCGCTTGCGTGTTCAGGGTTAAATTGCGTGATACTCGAAATGTCATGGTCAAAATAAACTTGGCGCAGCGCACTATCTAAATTATTGACCCAGTATGGGTTAAGCAATTTTTCTCGCTGTTTTATGCCTGCACCTTGATCATATATCCCACGGTGCATTTGTTCGAGCTTGACCCAGGTACTCGAGCTACTTTGTAAAGTTAAATAGCTATTTGCGGGGACTGCGATATAGTCCACATTCGCAACCCCCAATTTATGGTGGGTAAACTCCTGAGCCTGTGCTTCAGAAACATTTATGATGCTTGCAGGTATCCCATTGATCAAAGCTTGCACTTTACCTCCCTGACTCAAGTCATAGAGGTTGCGGTGTACTGTCAGTTTTAGCTTTTTTGCTTGTTTAAAATAGACCTTAATACTTTGCGATTTATTCAATGGGTAAATAGTCGTATGTTCCTGCGCTAATGCGATGGTTTTTCCTGGTAAAGGCAGAGCCACAGCACGACGAAAGGGATCTCTATGAGCATGTTGAAACCCACGCCATAATTCAAACTGACCATCCTGTTGTTGGTTGATGACTTTTATCACTCGTGGTCGTAAAGAGGCATTTAGCTGGCACATGTTTTGTTGACAGATCCACTGTTGCTTTTTGACTTGCATAAGCGCACTGAAGGTTTGCCCTTGCCAAAAAGACAAAGAATTCAACGTGTCTAGCGTGGTTGAAAGCCATTGTCCAGCAGGCAGAAATAGGTATTTGGCCTGTTCATGATTAAGGCTTATATCAGCTGCGCTTCGTGTCAGCTGATAGGTTTCAGCGTCATACCATCGCACATCGCTTTGCAAGTTTGCATTTTGTCCGAATGCCTGAGTGATAAATAACCCGCAAACTAATATCAGCGTGAGTAAGAGAGGCATAAATTAAATTGCTCCATACTGGCTGATTGAGAGATGAGTTTTGAGCGCATGGGTTTGCTTATTTCAATATGGATAAATCGGTGCGGAGCCAGCCCTATTTTGTGTAATACATTTTTGGTTCCACCGAGTTCAAAGACGTCTTTTTGATAAACAAAAGTATGTTCACTCAGTCCCAATAAACATGTTTGTAACTTAGCGAGTTTTGCATTGTAGCTTCTGCCTTGACTCAATATAAAGTCGGCTTTTTTTCCTTGTGCTGATTTACGCTTATTTTGATTAAATCCATGCAATTGAAATATAGAAGCATTGGGGTGAATAGAGTGAAAAGCTCGAACTGCTGCAACATGAAGTCCTCGCAGTCGCTTAGAGTAGTCCATGGGCTGGCTGTCCAAGCTTTCGCTATATCTGTGATAGGTATTGTAAACCATCATATTGCAGGTGGATGTAAATAGTGCCTGACCAATTTGAAGGGTGTGTTTGTCATGAAACTGATGAGGAATAGAAACAAAACACGGTTTGCCCTTGGGCAGGTATACCAGTGCTCCCCCCCCATTGACTGCTGTTGGCGATATTAGTGCATGTACAGGGCGTTGTTGCGACCCCTGTTGATGATATTCCCAAGGCGCGATTGTATGGGGCTGAGAGAGCCAATTGTTTATTTGTTGCCACTGTATCTCTACCGTGGCAAAACAATGCCAGCTGGCGCTGAAAAGTAGTATTGTGACGATTTTATGTATTTTCATTCTGCCACCATTGGGGGGTAAGTGGTTGTGCGCTATGTTCTTCTAAAATACTAATCCACACCTCATCTTCAGCCGATATCACAAATTTTTCAAGTGTTTGCATATCTGTTCCGATTTTAATTGTAATGGAAGGGTAGCTGACAATATCGGTCGATTGCGGGTGAAGCATAAACGCCTGTTTGTTTGTGGGGATTAGTGCATACCTTTTTGTCGCGACCGTGTACTCACTGGTGATCCCTGCATGGTATTGCCCACGGAGTTGTGTACTGATAACTAAAGGAGCGCGTTCGACTATATCAGCAGGGTATGTGAACGGTTTAATAACAATCGAAAGTGGTTTATTTTTGCCCTGATAGTTCATAGAAAAGGTATCACCACGATTAACTTTATATAGGCGTGATTTGATAAAATGTCGGTTACTGCCCTGATTTGAAAATAGCATGGTAGTTTTATTCGCTTTAGAGACTAACTCATTGCTAATCGCACTGGCAGTGGCATCAAACTCAACATATTTGGGTTTGCGTTCGGTAAGGGCAATCACCTTGGGTGTTTTTAACTGCGTATTGCTGCTGAGATCTATGTCATCAATGTCGCTAATTTGACTAAAATGCACAGGGGTTGGCTCGCTGCGGGGTTCAAAATAGTTTGGTGGGCTGAAAATGAGTGCAGTGTTTGAAATAGGGTGTCGGTCAAACAGTGCTTCTGAAGCGTAGTCTGTATCTTTAACAACAGGCAGAGGCGGTGCTTCAAATAAACGCACTTTTAAGATCTGCTGTAATTCAGTGAAGACAAATTCATTGCTGGCTTTTTGAGCGAACCAGGCGCCGATTTCGGTAAAGTTGCTCAATGGGTTTTCACACAGTTCTTCACATACAACATTTTGATAATGAAATTCTCGGCGTCGGCTTTGCAGTTTAACCGCTAAACTCCCTTGGCTTGATATACTTAGTTTTGCGGTGTTTTCAGGCAGTCGCAGATAGTATTTTTCACTTTCGTTGACGGTTTGTCGCAAGGTCTCTGGTGTGATCAAACGGTCAAATTGAGAAACTCGGGACTCCAAATCAATTTTATGGCGCGCAAATACGAGACCTTTAGCGTCATACAAAGAGAGCAAGGCTTGTGCGCCTTCGGAATTTAATGCACGTATATCCATCACCACATCGCTGCCTCCAGCCACGGTGTAATTGGCGGGGGTGTCTGGTGTCAATATGTAATAATAGCTATGCAAAGCGACAATGGATTGCTCTGATTGATACCAATGTGTTAGCGCTGGTAAACTGGACTGAATGGTTATCAAGCCGGGGCGGATGTCGTTAATTTGATAGGTGTGCTCAGAAGTTACCGTTGGTTGTAATTCATAAGGGGCGACTTGCTGGCTTAAGTCGTGCCAAGTAAGACGGAGCGTGCTCAGTGGTACGGTACTATTAAATTGCAGTGGTTCGCTGCTTTTCACGCGAAATGTTGCGGTTAAATTGGGGGCAGAATAAAAGCTATCTAGATCCCATTGCTGTGCGGAAAAGTCATAGGTAATCACATTATAAGGCAGTGTTTCGTACAAGATGTCACTGACAAAATCAATATTGGGGATCCCTTGCGGTGCAAGTTTCATCCAGTCATAACTTACCGCATTGGTAAGTTCATGTGCGGTGAGTGCATTGCCACCCAGAGTGTGGTAATTCAACATCCGTTCACGCCAATCCAAAGGCAGCTTCAGCCATATTTGCTGACTGTCATCTATATCGGTGAGTGTTTGTGCATGCAACCTAACTACGACACCTCGCAATGTATCTTCTTCAGGAAGCAGTTTTAATTTGATTTGGCTGGCATCGGGGTAATTTGATACATCGATATAGAATGATTGTCCCGACGCTACAGATAAAGCTTTACGATCTTCAATGATTTGCTTGACTTGCTGCTCTTGTGCTGCCAACACCAGTTTAGATGCATGGTGGTAAGTGTGTTCTTCTAGTAATGCTCCTTGGCTGTTAAACAATTGATATTCGATGGCGTAATTGACGGGTTCGTCAAAAGCTTTTTGACCATCAAAAATAGCGTTGGAAAGCAACCTTATGGAGCGGGTCCTAGATGAAGAAAAGTTAAATGAAATATATTTATCTTCTGCTAACCAGTGAACCACGGAGCGTGTTTCGTCTTCGCTGCGCTCCTCCAATTGTTCTGCAGAGGTTAACCACAATACCCCATTAAAGCTGACCCATAACATAATAGTCAGGAATATTAAGGTAATGACTATGTGAAGTATTTTTTTAATCCAATACATGCTGTACCCTCCCTGATGCATAGTTAAAGTCATTGATAGTCAGAACTTTATTGCTTGTAGGGGTGTATATCGCAAGTAGCTTATTGCGCAACTTAATGGTGAGTGCGAGTTGCTGTGTTTGCTCTATACGAACGGCTTGCAAGTGACAGTCTGAGTATCTTTTGCAAAACTCAAACAGCAGTGGTAGGTGCTGATCCTGTGAGTATTGCTCAGCAAGTGTGCGAATATCTTGAGTGATAGAAAGCGCATTCTCTAACAGCCAGTCATTTGGGCTCAGTACGACCGTATTGAGTGGCTTAATATAAGGCTGTGCGGATACCGCGAGCAAACGTTGCAGTAGCGCTTGTTCAGAAATCGCGAAATGTTGCTTAAAATCAGATGCTAACCAGAGTGTGGCAAGCTCACTGACAGGGCTAAATAGCCGATACCCTGATTGTGGTGAAGTACCTATTTCAAGTCCGCGAGTTTCTATTTGTCCAGCAACAATTTGGGTGTTGACACCCAAATTTTTCAAAGTGTGTTGCAAGCCCTTGAGAGTACTTTCTTGTTGCTCGTCGGGGTGAGTAAATTGGAACGCGATTGCGCTGGGTCTGATGTACGAGGGGGCGCTATGGCTACGCACTTGCAGACTAAGAATTGGGTGGGTGGAAAAATAGCGAAGCGTACCTTGATGGATCACATTGAATAAGCTTCTGACATTTGCTGGTGCCATTACATTAGCTTGTTCATTGGCATAAGGGTGAGCACCTGCGATCAACAGGGATTTGGCATTGGTGTTGGCAAATAACTTACCAGAAAACTTGAGAGTGTTGCTTTCAAACAAGGGTCTAGGTACTTGAATACTTAACATTGCATTTGGGTGCATGTTAATGACATAAAGTCCTTGTCCTTGTTGGTAGCTTTGTTGTGTATTTAAAGGTGTAAGCACAATATATTGTGCTTGCTCATTGTCAAGAATTTGGATTTGATAGCCCATCATATTGGCAATATGATTGATGCGAGCTAAGCGATTCAACTCGTTTTGGTCAAATTCTCTATCTGTCTGCTGCTCAACAAGGTCATATATGGGGCCGAGGATTTCAAATTCCCAAAGGGCTGCTTCATTGTTAGTCAATTCTTGATATTGGTTACTGCCTTTGGCACTAATGTGAGGGGCAAAAGCATCGATGAGTTCGTCGAGCTCTGAGTTAATAAATGTGACGGCGACATCAGAGCCTGTGCTGGCACTTAGCACTACTTCAGACAAGAGGTTTGAGTAGCTTGGGCCATCGATATAGGCTTCGACCATTTTACCGTTAAAATCGGGGGTGGGCAGGCTGCTACTGTGCAACATCCCAAACTGGCCACGTTCAAAGCCCATCAAGTTAGTTAGCTGACGCTGAGAGAGTGATGTTGGCAGTTGATTAAAAATCCAAAACTGGCTTTGCACACCAAATGGGCTTAATTGTAAATGAGTTCGAGTATATTGATTGACTGATCGAATTTGCAATACTTCAGGGTCGTCAAACACCGAAAAGAAAGCATTATAAAATGGGCTTTGTTGAGACACTTGTTGTGTTGCAATGGAAGGGGTGAATTGTGTACCTAATACTAGAGCGTTACTTTCTAACAATTGAAACAACAGGCCTGCGGCGTCGCTGGCGACGCGCTCACTTGATGGATATGGCACACTGACAACATGGGATTTGCTTGGTGTTTTTGAGAGGACATAAAAGCCTCTAACCATGTTTGTATTGGTGTCTCTGATATATAAATATTGGTCATCTTCAAAAAGAGAAAATTGGGCCTGTGAGAGCAGGCGCCTCGCGAGGCGAATATTTTCTTTATCTTGCCTGTCGCGATTAAGCACCCGAATAGCGCTAATGAAGTGTTGAATCGACTGCGCTTGTTGGTATTGGCTAATTGAAACATGTTCGCTTTGCTGTGTGTATAAGTAGCTTTTATAAGCACTAATTTGTTGGCTCAAAGCGACTTCAGTATTGTCATTGGTATTTAGTTGCTCTGCTGGTGTCGTAAAAATAGCAGGGATAAACATAATTAAAAAGCCGGTCGTAATAGCAACTAGCCCACCGACAATCGATGTTTGAAAGGTGGCGCGTATAACTAAACCTAGGGCATTTTTTTGGTATATTTTTAATGCAAGTAAGGTTGAAAGCATGTAGCCAAACGCAAATGTGTCGGTGACTTTTAGCGTCGGATAATAATTTACCACAACATAATTTAAGATGATTTTGTATAAGAAGCCGATATTGAAAAAGAACAGTAATAGCCTTGCACCTTCGAAGTTAGCATGGCGCAGTTTTGTGAAGGTTAATATTGACCCACCCAATATCAAGATTACGGCTGTTTCAGCAAATGAAGTGAGTAATTTAGTCGGTTGCATCAATTGCAGAGCAAGCAGTGCTGGTAGCATGATACCGTTAAATTCCCAGCCATATTTAATATTGGCTCGGGATGCAATAAAAGCGGTGATCACCAAAATAATATAGGCTTTGGGTGCTGCCACGATGGATGCTGCGACTGCTTCGTACATAATAGCAAGGTTGGCAATACTAAAGTTTGTAAATGGCATCAATAGAAAACGCACAAGCAAGTAGGTTACAAAGAGCTGGATCAAGGTAACTCGCATGCCATATTTGAACCCGCCATTCCACATGACGTTGGCGGTCAAAGCGATGATGACTAAGCCGAGGCTGTATAGCTGGCTAGAGTAATCAAAGGTGATATCCCACTGAGCCAGATACATTGCAACCAGTGGCCACAGTAATGTATCCATAACCACCCTAACTAAAATGCTAATCAGAATGATGGCGAAAAAACGATCTCGACCAAACATTTCACCAAAACCAAATCTTTCCATTAAAGTTTTGGCACTAAAAAGCATCACGGCGTAAACCACTATGGCCTCAATAATGATGACAACGGCAGATACAGGTGTAACTATGAATAAGGGGACGAGATAACCCGGTACAACAAGCCCGGTAAGAGGAAAACCAAAACGCAAATTAAGCATGCAAACTACAGCAATACCAACCCACACAGTTGTAATGACGGACTGCCCTAAACCACTACCATTGGGAAATAACTGTAGTACCCAATCCATTAAGGTTGCGCCTTGATATCGTGGCTTTCTAGCTCACTGATCGGCTGGATCATTTCGAGCTGTTTTATAAGTTGAGCAGGATCTTCCAGTTGTTTAATTAAAAAAGAAATATCAATAAACTCAAACAATATACCACCAACTTCGAAGGGCTCGCCAATACTGCTGGTGGTACGTGCTGCGCGTAGAGAACGTATACTCAAGATGAAAGTTGCCTGGCCAAGTTGTGCGGGCATGTATAGCTCACCTTGTTGCAAAGTGATGTAGCGTAGCTTGCCTTTGGCTTTTTCACTGTCTAGATGAGTAACTCGCTCGAGTAAGTCTAGTGCGGTCATTTCAAATAGTGACATTTCATTGTGTTTAGCAATTTCCTCAATTCTTTGATTTGTTTGTACAACTTGGCCAAAGAGATTAAACATGATAGCCGCTGTATGAATTTGATTGAAAACGTGCTCAAGTGTCGAGAGTTTTTGCTCCATATCACCGATAGATGATTTTACTTGCTGACTTAACGGTTTTTGTAGTGCTAATGTGAGCGCTTTTGTGAGTGCGCTGGTATTGGCTTTTTGTTGATTTTCAAAAATGCGAAAGTGGAAAAGCAACTCCCCAATTTGATTAGCAAACCGATTAACGTTTTGAATAAAACGCTCTTCATCAAAGTACTCATTGGGTTCTACCGTCATAGCCCAAAAACCACGTATATCTCCAGCATACATCAATGGCACCACATACTGCGCTTCAGACTCAGTTAACTCATTGAAAAAGGGTCGTGTAATGTGCAATGCACCAAAAGCTTTAATAGCATCTGAGTATGGAGGGCGCTCATAATCCCGACGCATTTCGTGAATATCAGATAAACTACAATTGATCGCACGGATTTCATGAAGCCTATGATCTCCTTCGGTACGCGCTAGAAAAATTGAGCGTTTCAATGCCAGCTGTTGGTTTACTAATGTGATAATGGCATCCCAGGGGCTGCTTTGTGCACTGAATGCCTGCGGCAGATACCTGCCCATCATACGCTGTTGAACATTGCCAATAATGTCGTTTAACTCGATTTCTTCAGCCCATTTTCGAGAGAAAAATACCCAGAGCAAAGTCACTAAATTGGTGAAAATAATTTGCCCGCTCGGTAAAAAGTAGTTAAAGAATCTGACACAGATATAGGCTGATAGAATACAGCATAAGATCACTGCGCAGGCGATAGCCAGCCCTGTACTAAAGCTGCACCTTTGATAGGTGATGAGCAAGATGGCCAAAATGAGCAACTGCAAAGCGGCTGCGTATGTGGTTGGTGTTAGCGTGACCAGTGTTTGCTCTAAAAAGTTATCTGCAATATAGGCGTGAAGATAAACCGGATCTCTGAACGTATTAATTTTTGGCGCCCTAACTGGCAGCGCAAAATTCAACTGGTTCTGAGAAACTAAAACGACTTTATCTTTAAGTTGGGTTAAGAAAACATCATCTGATAGCAGTCTATCAGAGCTGAATTTGGTCAATGCTTGTGGAGCAAGTGAAAAATCAAGCAGCTGGCCTTGTGCCTGATATTGGTCGCCAAGTATAGCTTGCCAAACGCTTTTACAATGGCTGGGAGCTTGCTGAATGATAATTTCATATCCTAGCCAAGACTCCAGTATTGGGAGGCAGTATCTTGGATCTGCGTAAGGAAAATAGACATTGTCAAAGGACAGCTGTTGGTTTCCACCGACGTGACTAAATATAACGATTGCTTTTGCTTGTTGATCCCTGAGCTTAGAAATGAGCGCTGTTTGCTCTGCCAGCAAGTTATTGGACTCGATCACCACAACTTGTGTATTTTGTCTGTTTAAGTTTTGGCTAAACTCAAGATAAATAAGCGCATTTAATTTGTCTAAAGTACCAGTAAAAGTGATTAGTAACGTCAGTGCGCACAGCAGCATAGTAGACCAAAAAGTCTTTTGTCGTTTGATTATAAAAAACTGCTGTTTTATCGACATATTGAGCAACCTAGTCAAGCGTCGAAAATTCGAGAGATAACGTGACTTCTTGTTGCGTTGATACTCGTAAAAAGTCTAGACCATGTATCTCATTGGCCTGCCAGACATTATTATCTAAAAGGAGATCTTTTTGCCATGAGATGAGAGCCAGATCGTCTAAAATGAGGGTGGCTTCTCCGTTTTGTGGTGGTGTGTGCAAAAGCGCAAGTTTTACGGCACGTGCTGGGAGCTGTTCGGGTCCTAAAGTATTATTATCGCTCGGTAAGGAAAAGCTGTGCTCAAACATTTGCCAGTTGTATTCTCCCGGTTCCGATATGCGAATAGTTTGCTCTGAGAATAATAAATTGTCTTCTGATGTGGTAATGGACAGCTCAACATCAAAAGCGCCTGCATTGAGCCCCTTGTTGTAACCTATCAATGTCATGTCGTGATAGGCTCCAAGAGTTGTCTCACTCGGGGTAATCGGCATAGTTCTAATGGTGTGCTTAAACGGCATACGCAAAGGACGATTGTCAAATTGAGTTCGTACCATACACATACCTTGTTTGCCATTACGCGCACCAGTCAGACAAGGTGTGATACTTTCGCTGTCATTTTCCCAGCGTGATACTTCACCAAATGTGTCATCATTATCCCAGTCTTCAAAGTCCCCAAATAACATTAAATCCCTGCCTAGCTTGAGCGTTGCAGCTCCTGAAGAGGATACCTTAGTTAAAAAGGCTTTACTCGGTACAAACTCTCTCAAATCAATGGTATGCAGTCCCGGCTCAAGAGTGATTTGGGCTGTTTCAGACGGCTTCGGCGCAACACGATTATAGAAGTCGATATCAGCATAGCCTTGTCGAGGTATGACAGAAACCCCACCTTGTGAAAACTCGCCTAGTCTTCTCATTAGGTAATCACTTAAAAAGCCAGTAACTAACTTGGGCTGGTAGTCTTCGAGATAAATGGCATAAGCTCGAGCTCTGGTGGTTTTTGGTTGTGTATCAGGGCTTACTTCTAACATGACGGCAACACCAAGTAAGGTTTCAATACGATTTTGCTCAAACACAAAATTACCTAGGCCGAGTAATACAGGAGTGTTATTGAGTAAGCTAAAGCCTTGGGCAACATGGGGGTGGTGAGCGATTAACAGGTCCGGTTGAGCTTCGCTAAGTAAATTGAATCGGTTAGTGATATATCGTGTGGGCGCATAGGAGTATTCGTCACCGCCATGCAATTGCGCAATGGAAAAATCACTTTTTTCAATGGCTTGCTCGACAGCGGCAACGGCTTGACTACTGTCAGTGAGATCAGCTGCGCCCCCTTTTTGTGCTTCAGCAATATAATTAATTGGATTATCATCACCTGTGATTGAAGTGGCAGAAACGAGCCCCAATGACATGCCTTTCACTGATGTGATAAGCGGCGCAAATGCCTCAGTAGTGTTGTTACCCACGCCGCTGAATAGCAAGCCAGCTTGTGAAACATATTCTATGGTATCTTCAAGGCCAGGTTGCAAATAGTCGTATACGTGGTTATTACCCAGTGCGACATAATCTACACCGATTTCAGTTAACCCCTGCAGTGTCTCTGGTAAGGAGAAAAATGCAAATTCTTTGGTTGGGTGTACGCTTACTGGTGTGCTCAATATTGGGGTTTCTAGATTGACTGATGAAAAGTCTGCTTGTTCAACTAGAGGCTTAATATACTTTGTGATTTCTACGGCGTCTTGAGCGGCTGTCTGCGCCCTAATTAGTGCACCTTCTACGTCAGGAAGAGAGTTTCCCATCGTTATCAAGGATGGATCCATATATCGCCTACCAAACATGGTATCACCAGCAAAAAACAATGTGATGGCTTGCGTAGATTTGGTTTTTAGCTGTAATGTGAGCTGTTGATCCGACGCTAAGAGCTGCTGAGTGATTAGTAAAGGCTCGAAGCCAGCCTTGGTAACTGCGATACTGTAATTGCCTGGTTTAAATGTGGGAAGGGAAACACGGCCATTGTTATCACTCTGATAGGATACACCTGCAACAACAATTGATGCATTTTTCACAGCAACCCCGTTAGCGTCTGAAATAGTGATTTGCCATTGCGCTGTCAGGCTTTCTTGTTTGTCTTGTTCTTCTTGTTCGGCCTGCTGTGATTCAGTTGGTCCAGTTTCGTATGGGTCTTCAACAGAGCAGGCGCTAATGAAAATGGCTGTTAGAACTAAGGCTATTATTTTTGCTGTCATTGCTTCTCCCACCATTTAATTTAACATTGTGTAGTTATTTAGTATTATAAAATGTAAGGCAAACGGCATGCAATCATTTATCATTAATTAAATGCTATGTTTATCATGTAGTTATTATAGGTCATTATTATTAATCCTGATCGGGAAAATATCTGTCCAAAAATGTTTACAATTTGCTAGGCTGATGACTATTCTTAGAGTATGATCCGCTCAGAGGTAAAAAACCGTTTTGAGGAACAGATGCGTTTAGAGATTCATTGCGCCGACCGTATTGGTATTGCACAAGAAATACTCAATATATTGGTGAACTATCGAGTAGATTTAAAGGGGATTGAAGTCGACTCGGTAAATTGCCGTATGTATGTTAGCTTTCCACCCATTGAATTTGAGCAATTTCAGAAAATCATGCCTGAAATTAGATTGATCGATGGTGTTGAAGATGTGCGAACAACGGCCTTTTTGCCGTCTGAGCGTGAACATAATGAGCTAAATACGCTACTGAGTGCGTTGCCTGATGGTGTTATTTCAATCGACGCTAAAGGCGGTGTGAGGCATTGTAATGATGCGGCTTGTAGAGACTTAAACTTATCACTCGATGAAGTGATTGGCAGTAGTATAAATGTGCTATTGAAAGGGTTTAATTTTACAAGGTGGCTGGAAGGCAATGAAGTACTCGGCCAGACGACACGCGTTGAAGTTGCCGGAGAAGATTACATAGCGGATATTTTACCTATTTCTGTTCCCCAAGGCACTGAGAGCGATGTACTTGCTGGTGCCGTGATCAATATCAAATCTCAAAGTCGCCTAGGTCAACAAGTTAGTGCTTTTAGGCGATATGGACAAGAGAGCTTTGCGACCATTCATAATCAAAGCACAGCGATGAGACGAGTCGTGCGAGAAGCCAGAAAGATGGCGCAATTGGAAGCGCCTATTTTGATCACTGGCGAAACTGGCACAGGCAAAGAGCTGCTAGCAAGAGCCTGCCACTATGCTTCAAACCGTTCGTTAAAGCCATTCATTGCGCTATCTTGTGCGTCATTGCCAGACGATGTTGCAGAGTCAGAACTATTTGGTTTTGCCAGTTTTGACGATCAGGTACCCTCTAAACGGGGTGTGTTAGAGCAGGCTGATGGCGGCACTGTATTTCTTGACGAAGTTGGAGAAATGTCTGAGCAGTTGCAAACTAAATTGCTCCGCTTCTTACAAGACGGCACGTTTAGAAAGGTTGGTGATGAAAATGAAGTTAAAGTGAATGTTCGGATCATTGCAGCAACCCAGAAAGATTTACCAGCCATGGTGCAAGAAGGTGGTTTTAGAGAGGATCTCTATTATCGTATCAACGTATTAACGCTGGAGATTGCGCCATTAAGAGATCGTAAAGCGGACGTTAAGCCTCTGGCTGAGCACTTTATTCAAAAATACGCGCAGCAAAATGGTCAAGCAGTACCTTCTTTACACCCTGAGTGCTTAGAGTTTTTAGAGCAATACCCTTGGCCGGGCAATGTACGTCAACTCGAAAATGCCATATATCGTGCCGTATCTTTATTGGATGACAAAGAGTTACGCATTGAAAATATGCAACTGCCGACATTTACACATGATTTAGGTTATTTGGAGTCTGATTTTGAAGGGACGTTAGAGCAGGCGGTAAAACGCTTTGAAGCAACCTTGCTGAGAAAGTTGTATCCTGCTTACCCGAGTTCTAGACAGTTAGCCAAAAGATTAGGACTTAGCCATACCGCAGTTGCCAACAAACTGCGAGAGTATGGCATTAATCGAAAAACTGTGAAGGTATAATATTGTATATGGGTACTTACTTTTTAGTACCCATATTTCTGGTTACACCGTCCAGTCTGACATATTTAACACCAGATTCTTCAAAATATACATCAATGCTCACATTGTTTCGGCTTAAAAAGTAATCCACTTTATTGAGCGTCAAAATATAATTCCCTTTTACTGGGGAGTTGAAAGATCTCTTTGCTAACTTAAGAGTATTATTTCCGATCTTCCATTCAAATGACTCGATGTAACCTGCATTGAATTCTTGTATCCAAACTCTTGTTTCATCTTTGCTGAGAGTGAGTGCAATCGAATAGGACTCTGGCAGTTGAGACATTGAATAGGCTTTTTTCCCAATGCGAAACTTTTTGTTCGTTGCTTGCCAGCCGAAACCGAAATCAAAGTTTTTTGATATGCCAGTGGGGTACGTGACGACACCTTTTCCTGCCAAATCAAAGTTAGCTAACACACTGCTGCTAAAGCTTAATGTAGTTAAAAAGAGACCAAGTTTGAATATATTATTCATAAATAAATACTTATCTTAAAGATAATTAAAACTTAATTCAGTTTGTTAAATATAGCAAATTGCTTGGAATTTAACATATTGTCGAAAATATCACTGAACACGCTTGTTGCTAATAAGGGCTATGATACACTGGCGCTACAAATTACTGGTTAGACCAATTGAAGCATGAATTTATATTTTCGGTTACTCCTATTGTTTTGGAAGATTAGACAAAACAAAAGCTACGAAGGCATGTTAGAGCCTACAACAATTGATTTTAGGGCTTTGCCTAGTGACTGTGACATCAATTTACACCTGACTAACTCGCGATATTTAGCAATGATGGATCTTGCTCGGACTTGGATGACAGAGCGATTAGGTTTGCTGGGAAAACTACTAAAAAGAAAGTGGTTTCCAATTGTGAATGCCACTGCAATTACCTATATTCGAGATATAAAACCGCTGCAAAAATTTTCAGTAACGACACAAGTTGTTGGTTGGGATCACAAATACTTTTATATAGAGCAAAAGTTTCACTCGGAAAGAGGGTTGCATGCTATCGCATACGTTCGGGGTGTATTTAAGAGTAAAAAAGGCATCGTCTCTGTTGAGGATTTACTTGAAGTCGCTGAATTCAAAGGAGAGCAGCCTCATCTTCCCAATGAAATCGTGCACTGGAAAGAAATGTTAGAGCAAAAAAAAGTAAACAATAAAAAGGCCACTTAAGTGGCCCAAGATTGAGAATATATATCTACTTTACAATTAAAATTTGTACTTTGCGCCAATCATTGCGACAAATGGGTCAATTTCGACATCGGATGTCAACGCTTGTTTGCCATCAGCATAGACAGTTGCATCTGTGTCTATGTCCATTTTCGATACCATGACATGCAAGCCCCATTTGTCATTGATTTCGTAGTTTAAGCCAAGCTGTAATGCCAATCCGAATGAATTGTCTAAGTCTACTTTTACATTGTCAGTACCAAGTGTCTGTTTTAACGCTGCCGTTGGTTCTTCGTCAAAAAAGACCGTGTAGTTTAAGCCAGCGCCAATGAACGGGCGCAGTTTCGCGCTGCTGTCAAAAAAGTGATACTGGGCTAGCAATGTTGGCGGCAAATGTTTAATTGTTGCAATGTCATTCCCAGCTAAGCCGCCAGCACCTTCGACAGTATGAGAAAATGGCGTAGCAGCAACTAACTCAATAACAATATTGTCGTTATAGTGATAGTCGAAAGTAATGCCTAACTGGGTATCTGAATCCGCTGCAAGTCCAAGCGCTCTGTTTTCATTGATAGCTGATGCTGAGTCAATAGGGTTAACATGAATAGCACCAACGTTGACGCTAAATTGAGCGTGAGCTAAAGGTGCTGTTACTAATAAAGTTGAAATCAAAGCAGCTGTTAGTTTATTCATTTTCATCTCCTGAACCTATACAAGGTGGCTCTTTTTTAATGACTTCATAGTAAGGATTTTGGAGGAAAAAAAGCTGTTCTAGATCAAGTTTGACTTTTCATATTTCAGAAGGTTTTGAAAGTTTGATTTGGATTAAGTTTTCTAGCTGATTTACCTTGAAAATTCGCAACAATGTATCGCCCTATGAGCTATGAGCGCCAGCTTTACTCGGTTTTTAGTAATAAATATGCAATTAACTCGACATAATCTAGACACTTTGAGCACGTTTAATGAAGCAAACAGTTAGATGGGTTATTCAACATGCCTCAAGTTCTACAAGACGATCAGCAAGCTCATTTTACCGTTGTAGATATATTGCAACAATTGATCCGAGCCCGCTCAGTAACCCCAAACGATGCGGGGACCTTGGCTTACCTTTCAAAACAGTTGTCAAAGCTGGGCTTTGAGGTCGTTGATATTGAATCCAATGGCGTTAAAAACTTGATTGCGCATAGACGTTTTGGCGAGGGTCCTGTACTGGCGTATTCTGGCCATGTTGATGTTGTCCCTGCAACTACTGAAGGTTGGATTGTCGACCCATTTTCTGGGGAGATTGTCGACGGTATTGTATATGGTCGCGGCGCGGCCGATATGAAAGGCTCGATTGCTGCGATGCTCAACGCGACGAGGTCTTTATGTGAGTCGGAACTAAATCGCTGCGGCACATTGTATTGGCTGATTACATCCGACGAAGAAGGCGAAGCGACGGATGGTTCTGCGATAATTGCAGAGTACTTAAGAGAGCAAGATATCGCACTGGATGCTTGCTTGGTTGGTGAGCCTACATCTCATAAGCTAGTCGGTGATACCATAAAAAATGGCAGGCGCGGTGCTATTTCAGGCAGGTTTATAGTGAAAGGGAAGGCCGGGCATGTGGCTTATCCCGAATTGGCCAAAAATGCGGCGCATATTGCGGGAGATTTGGTGACGAAATTGGCCCAATTGAGTTGGCCAAAAGATGTTGCTGGCTCAAAAACGACACTGCAAGTCACCGGGCTTACCGTACCAAATATTGTCGATAATTTGGTCCCCGCAAGTTGTGAAATAACATTCAATGTCCGTTATAGCCACGGTTATAAAAGTGATGAGATTTGCCAAAGGCTGGCTGCTTTAAGCGACACTGTGGATGCAGAAGTCAATGTTGTTTGGGAGCGTCCATGTGAGTCATTTTATACGGGTAAACAAGCGCACAATTGCTTTTTGTCTTTAATCGAAAGAGTCATTTCGGATGAGTTGGGTTACTATCCGACATTGAGTACAGCTGGTGGCACATCCGATGGTCGTTTTTTTGCCAATGAAAATACTCAGGTGGTTGAGTGTGGCGTAAAAAATGAATCAATCCACCAAGTAAATGAACATGTTCCCATTACAGATCTTGTGACGATTGAGCGGATCTATGAGCGAATATTGGCTGCATATCTGACCGAAGGTCAGAGTGATAGTGAGTTAGTTGCCGACTGTAGCAGATTCTAACTCTTCAATCAGTTGTGCTTTCATTGTCTTAAGAGCGGCTATTTTATCTCTGGCTTCTTGTAGCTGCTCCTCAGGCAGGTTTGCTCGAATTCCTCGCTCAAGCAAGTTATTAATCCTTGTAACTTTTTTATCTACAGCTGCGATGAACTCGTGTTTTAGTGCGTGCTCTTTTTCCAATAAATATGCGTTGTAACTTTGATGATCATCTAAGTCACCACTGTAGGAGGTATTATTCTGTGATGGTGATTGAACAATGGGTGGTATATATACATCGCTTTCAGCAAAGTCAGACAGGGCAGCCTTTTCATGGGGCTTATTAACAGATGAGTCGAATCCGCTTAAGTGACTTGAGTGTGTTTGGTAAATAATAGGTGTTGGTGTTTCAGTTTGAACAGAGTGCTCAACCTGTGCGGCCTTCTTTAAGGGGGAGCTGGCAATCGTGGTAACTTGAAGCGCTGACATCAGTGCCCAAGTTCCGATCACGATTACGCTCAGCAAACCCCCACATAATATCCATTGTATCTGTTTCATGTTTTCGTATTCGCTGAGAGTAACCATTGATTGAAAAGGTGTGCATATGCGGTTTTGGCTTTACGCCGAGTGATATGTTGCAATGCACGGTAGCGGACAGTTTCACTATTTTTTGCATGATATGCGTAGCTTGGTTTATCGGTATATATCAAAACCCACTGGCCTTGAGGTGTGCGAATTGGTCTAGATAATTCCTCTAACTGATTATTAAATGCCACTTGTGCCAACCATTTTTCTGGGTGGTGGCGACTGATCTGTACAAGCTGCTGAGTGTTATCAGATGTACTAAAGTGATTGCGTAGGCCTCGTTTTAAAAACATCTGTTGAATTTTGTTTTTATTGGCATTGTCGTATATCGCGATAGCATCTTTTTGATTTTCAAAAATTGCTGCGAATGCTGAAATATGCTGTAAGTATTTAAACTCATTTTTATGAGTGGCGTAGAACTGGGCGATTTCCTGATCAGAAACATGTGACCTAATGTTGTCAACGTAATCGCTTCGCTCGCCGTGTAGTTGAGATTTAACGCCTAAATAAGCCTGAATCGACGGTCTAAGCAATTCACCAAGTGCGAGCAGGTTGAGTCGAGTTAGAGATAATTTTTGCTTGGCAAGCAGTGGAGCAGCTTTATTCTTCAATTGATGAAAGCTGACAAAATCTTCAACGTCTTTATTTAGCAGCCTAGTATCCCCTTCATGCAATGAAAATCTACCTTGCATCGATTGACTTGCCAATATGTCATCAAGAGTGAGTTTAGGTTGTTTACTCAATGATACCTGACGCCACTTTTGTCTTTGCTGCTCAGTATATTGTCCATTATTAGGGTATGGTCCTAATAGCGATTTCAATTCCTCACCAGATAATGACACTGGCAGTGGTTTTTGTGATGTATGTGTAAGCTGTGGAAACTTATGAAGTAACATCGAGCGTATATATCGGCGCACATGATATGTATTGTCAAAACCCACGGGCGCGTGCCTATCTAACAATGATAAGTTAAGTTTGCGTGCGTGTGATAGGAGGAACTGGTTCTCTAATAGCCGAGCTTTAAGGTTTGTTTTAGATATTTGTCTATCTTGGGCTTGGTATAAGCTGTGCATTAGTGCAAGCTCAGCTTCGGTAATGTGGTCGAGTGCAGAGAAGCTGGGTAAGCTAAAAAAGCTTACCCATAAAAAGATAACAAAACGCATTAGCGTGCCACCATCGCGTGATTGAGTAGGTGTACTACCATAGCGATTGAATGTGGGATCACCATTTTGGCAGTATTTAACCTATCGTGATGATCTTTTGAATTGAGCACGATACCACCCTGTGCGTATGAAAAAGCACCGCCTTCAGTTAGTAGAGGGCGAATATCAGTATCTGTTGCATTTAATGCAGTGAAACTTTGCATCGCCTGCTTTACTAATGCCATATCATTCAAACTTTCTTGGTCGTAATAGTCTTTGACCCATGATTCCCAATCTGAGTGATTGAGATCCGAGGTAGTCCATGTGTGGTGAGGCTGTAGTAGATCTGTTGTGTGAAAAACAAAGCCCAAAATTTGCGGGTTGCCAGTTTTTAGGTAGCTTTGATACCAATATTGCCCAAGGTTATCGATAGGTTGAAAAGGCATTTCCTCAAAGTCGTCATACATGTTGTAATGTGAGTGTCCGTCGATACGGTAGTTTTTTTCAGTGATCCCGTAGCTGTTGTATTCACTGTCGTCGGCGCTGAACCATCCTGTTTCTCCGCCAGGGCCGTCATCTAGGTAATCACCCTTCAACCAAGTTGCCGCCATGCTATCGATCGCCCCCCATACTGTGAGCTTGTCGTAGTTATAGCCACCAAAGTCATTGCCATGTTGGTCAGCACCTTGGGTGTGATTTTGAAAGTGCCAGTAACTGGTGTATTTGACGATACTTTCTGCCACCCCCCAGACCGGAGCTTGAACACAGTCACCTGTGATCGCGCCACATAAAAACGTATCTTCAAAGTCATCAACGTCATAGGCTGCTTGTCCCATCAGCTCGCCAAGTTGAGTAATACTCATCCCTTTTGATTGGGCGAATGATAGCAGCTTGCGATATTCTGTCGTTTGTGGATTTTGTGCCATATAATTAACAGCATCTATAACAATCCGTTTATGTGTTTCTTGGCTAAATCCATAAGCATTTCCGGCACTAGCCATAACTAAAGAAACTAAAAGGAGTTTTTTCATTTTATTTCCGTATTGAATAATTACTCGATTGTGAGAAAGCGCATTTAAAAATGTAAAGATGACAATATGATTAAAAAAATGTTAATTGCTGAGTTTTGAATTGTTTTCTTGTTGTATGAGAAGTGCTCAGGTATGATCTGGTACTGAATTTAGGCACAAATGCTAAATAAAGATAATAAGTAATGAATAATATAATTTCTGTGTTCCTTGCACTTTGCATGGTGATTATGGGGAAAGCACATGCTGAGCCTTGGTATGATGAAGATGACTTTGAATGGCAATTGAGTTTAGGTGCATTCTATGTCAACACGAAGCTACCAAAGCTAATTGGTTCCAAGCATGAATTCTCTTCTCTTGCACCGTTAATCGATGCCAAGCTTCAATATAAAAAGTTTTACTTGAATACACATTCAGGTGATTTTTTTGGCGGCTCTGATCTGGGATATCAATTAATTCAGGAGGAGGAGTGGGGACTAGATGCTATATTTGGTAACTATCAAATCCCATTCTCCGAAACCGGTTATTACTCCAACGAAGATGATGTTGTTGAAGAGTTAAGGGGTGTAAAACCACGTAAAGTCGATCAGTCTATTGGTCTTGCGTATTATCGAAATATTGGCGATTTTTTGGCTGTCGCAGAGCTGGTCTACGATGTACTTGGTGAATCCAATGGGTGGGTTTTTCATGTTGAGGCGACGCGTAACTTTGAGTTAAGAAACTGGGACTTGTGGCTGAATTTTGGTGCTAACTATTACTCACAGAACTTCAATAACTATTTTTATGGCGTATCACCTTCGGAAGTTAATGATTACCTACATGGGTTTACGGCTGGTGACGGCGCAACTGTGTTTGTTCAGACGCAAATTAACTACCCAATTGCGCAAGACTGGGTCTATAGCGCAGGGGCATCTGTATTAGTGGGTTCTGGCGGGGTAAAAAGCAGCCCCTTGGTAGACTCAAACTATGCGCGGGTTTTCTTTACTGGAGTGAAGTATGTATTTTAGACTCACTTGGGTAATTTGGGCTTCGCTGGCTGCATTGACGACGGAGTCAATGGCTAACGACAAACGTAAAGGAATATTACATGCTTCACCAACAAAATGTGTTGCACTAAACCAAGGACGTACCTGTTATGCCGATGTTGTATTTGATATATCGGCACCTGAAGCAGGGGATTATTGCCTTAGAGAGAGTGAATCTAAACGCATTTTGCAGTGTTGGGCCAATACGGATAGTTTCAGCTATACACTTAATTTTGGATCTGTTGAAAGTGTCAGTTATGAACTCATTGCCAAAGCACAAAGAGATGTGCTAGCGGTAACTACCATTGAGGTAAATTGGGTTCATAAAGTACGTACTAAAAAGCGTCGATGGCGTTTGTTCTAGGCAGGTATAACAAGGTCATGCTATAGAGAAAGCATGACCTGAGTAAACTAATTGCACTGCTCAATTAAGCCACGTAAGTGTGTACCAATGTCTTCGCTTTTGGTCTGACCTTGCTCTAACAATGCACTGAATTGAGTTTGTAGTTCAGCTAAATCGTAAGTTTCTAACAGTGTTTTCAGGTATGTCACTGTTTCTGCGCCTGCTTTTAATAATTCAGGGATACTTTCTAAGCTAATTTCTTGCTCGGTTAAACTCGCGATAGAATTTGCGAGTTCCGCCACACTTGCGCCATCTTGCAAAGCGCCCTCTACTTCCACAAGTGCGCCCATTGGATCGCCATCTAGTTTGCTGGCAACGCAGCTTGCCATTGTTCCTGCTTGGGCACTGTGTGCCATCGCTTCTAACCCATGTTCACGAATTTGCTCAATAACCGCCTGTAACTCTTGGTTTTCTGCTAAGTATTGCGCTTCAATTTGGGCTTTAGAGTCTTCAAATACATCACAGCCTGTGGTTAACAATGCACTCAAACCCAATAAAATAGCGATACGTTTCATAAACTCACCTAATTAACCTAAATTAGGGTCAGTCTACTTATTCCAAGTTTGATTGTCACCTTTACATTAAGAATGACCAATCTGTCTTTTTTGCCGAACTTGATCTAAGTAAACAATATTTGACATACCAAATAATTCTGACTTGAGTACATTGGCGATAATATGCAGAGCTCGCTTCCACGCATTTCTCACAGCAAGGGTAAACTGTTTGCCTAAATGCACCTTTAAGGTGTCTAAAAAGCAATTACATAGAATTCGAATATCGCAGGCCGATGGATGTAGGGACTTAATAGAAGCGATGTTACCGACAATGTAGCTACAGAGTTCTTTTTGGTTCGCCATACGGATCAGGCTTTGCTGGATAAACGCCCTCAGTTGATATTCAATGGCTAGTATTTGTGACTCAGCACTAGGAATAACCATTGACATTGGATGCATTTTTAAACGGTGATTAAAGCTCACACAAAAGCAGTGAAAATTTGGCTTGATAGTCGCAAACGACTGACTTAAAAGCTGATATTGATAAGGTGAAATACTCATAATCGCTCCAATTACGATTAGAGCGGATCCGTGCTCAAGTTTTTAATCAACTCTGTTTCGCTATCACTTATACTGATACAACAAACAAAACAAAATAAACTTGGGTGACTACCTATAATGCGTGTTATGTGTTGTATGAAAAACTCGCATTTGTTCTGAGTATAGCTAGTAGACTTTTATGATTGCAAACTTATTTATCAATAATGCAGAAATACAAATACTGTAGTTCTGCATATCATCAAATGCTTATTTGATAGTTGATAGTAACTTAGGGTCGGTTACGAGCCGCCTGACACCGTGTGCATGATCTTCTTCAAAGACGTTTTCTTCACACCACTGGGCAAGACTATTGATGTCGATTTTTGCACAAGCTGGGCGAACGCTCCAAGTAACTTGCAATGGAGAGCACTGTTTATCGTTGTAACTTGGCCCTGTAGTAGACCCTAAAAACTCAACAGGCTTACCAGTTGTATTTGGGATATGTTTAGGCTGGTGATAACCATTAACAACATTTCCATCGTAGCTCAAGTCATTGAAGTCAAGCGCATCTTCATCATTCACAACGAGGAAAACTTGCGTTTCAACGCGTAGGTCAGGGTTCGCACATTGATCATTAAGGCAAGCGCCCAACCCCTTACCTGGTTTGACATCACAAGAGCTGTGAACCCAATGCACTTCGATGGTATCCCCAGGTTTTACGTTTTTACAAACCTTACCTTTTGGCGCTTTTAACTCTGCGGCTGTTAGGCTTGATGTGGCGTTACACTGGTAACCACCATATTTACCGTCGCCTGCAAATACAGAGAAGTCTTTTGCTTTATGCTCTGCATTTTTGTGAAAATGAATATTACATAGGTTCATTTGTGAAGAAGGAGGCGCAAGGCTAAAGATACGCTTGTTTTCCCCGTGAAGGTTGTCGATGTCCCGTGGTGTTTGCGGACCAGCGCTGGCGCATGAGTTTGCAGTTGCAATACCACTGAAAAACAAAGTTGATAACGCTGTCAATGTTATCTGGAATGACCTTTTATTCATTTAATTGTCTCCGGATTGTAAGAAAAGTGAAGTATAGAGCAAACTAAAACGGGTACAAGTGATGTATGTTAATGATTGTTAAAGAAGTACTTAATCAATTCTGAAGATGTTTAGGTGTGTCTAATTTATCTAGTTAGTGGTTGCGTATTAATGGAACAATCTCTATAATACACGCCAATTGAGCAGCATATCGCTGCATGTGGACGCGGGATGGAGCAGCTTGGTAGCTCGTCGGGCTCATAACCCGAAGGTCGTCGGTTCAAATCCGGCTCCCGCAACCAATATTAAGAAATTTGATTATTTCTTATTAGGTCGCGCATTCATAGTAATGCGCGTTTTGCGTTTAAGCGCAGCTTAATTTAGGCTGGTACAGCCCGCAACCAAGCACGGCCTTTGGCCACACAGTTTGTTTTTGGTGTGACGCCCCGCTTGGTTCGGGGCGTTGTTGTGTCTAGTGCTAGATAATAGCAATTTAGGCCCAAGAGCATGCAGCTGAATTGATGGGGCCATGAGCCCTTTTTTTGTTTGTATGGAGGTAATTTGTGTCAAAACTCGAGCAAGATTTAACCGTTATGCTAGAGCCTGCTGTTGAAGCGTGTGGTTTTGAGCTACTCGGTCTAGAGTTTGTGCAAGCTGGTCGTCATTCTACACTAAGAGTGTACATCGAACATGAGAATGGTATTAATGTTGACGATTGTGCAGAAGTAAGTCGCCAGATTAGTGCGATTATGGATGTAGAAGATCCCATTACAAATGAATACAACTTAGAAGTGTCTTCACCGGGTGTGGATAGACCATTATTCAAACAAGCTCATTATGAGGACGCGCAAGGTGAAGAAGTGCGTTTGCGCACTAAACTTCCACAAGATGGTCGCCGCAATTTTAAAGGCGATCTAATAGCAGTTAAAGGCGATATGATCACGCTGACTGTCGACGGGCAAGAGCACCACATTATGCTAAGCAATGTCGAAAGAGCTAATATCATAGCCAAATTTTAAGATTAAGTGCGAAGGACCAGGGCAAGCGAGGCAAAACCTATGGCAAAAGAGATCTTGTTGGTTGCAGAAGCTGTATCCAATGAAAAAGCAGTCCCAAGAGAGAAAATTTTTGAGGCGTTAGAGTTCGCACTGGCGACTGCTACAAAGAAAAAACATGACGGTGAAATTGAAGTACGTGTTTCTATCGATAGAAAAACGGGTGAATATGACACATTCCGTCGTTGGCAAGTAGCTGAGCCGTTAGAAGATGGTTCACTAGAGCACCCTTATTCTGAAATCACCCTTGAAGCTGCTCAGGTCGAAGAGCCAGAGTTGCAACTAGGTGACTACGTAGAAGAGCAAATTGAGTCAATTCAATTTGACCGAATTACAACCCAAATGGCTAAACAGGTTATCGTGCAAAAAGTACGTGAAGCTGAGCGTGCATTAGTTGTTGATGCATATAAAGACCAAAAGGGTGAGTTGGTAACTGGTGTTGTGAAAAAAGCATCGCGTGATACCGTTGTAATTGATTTAGGTAATAATGCTGAAGCGGTAATTTACCGTGAAGATATGCTACCTCGCGAAAGCTTCCGTCCTGGTGACCGCGTTCGCGGATTACTATATGAAGTGAAGCCTGAAGCACGCGGCGCGCAGTTGTTTGTAACACGCTCTAAACCAGAGATGCTAATGGAGTTATTCCGCATCGAGGTACCAGAAATTGGTGAAGAGATGATCGAGCTCAAAGGTGCAGCTCGTGATCCTGGTTCACGCGCCAAAATTGCGGTTAAATCAAATGACAAACGCATTGACCCAGTAGGTGCATGTGTTGGTATGCGTGGAGCACGTGTACAAGCTGTTTCGACAGAATTAGGCGGCGAGCGTGTTGATATAGTATTATATGATGACAATCCAGCTCAGTTCGTTATTAATGCAATGGCACCTGCAGAAGTTGCGTCAATTGTGATGGATGAAGATTCACGCACGATGGAAATCGCGGTTGAAGCAGATAACCTAGCACAAGCAATTGGTCGTAATGGGCAGAACGTGCGTTTAGCAAGCCAACTAACAGGTTGGGAACTAAACGTAATGACAGTTGAAGATATGGAGCGTAAAAACGCCGAAGAATCTGATAAACTTATTAGCCTATTTACAGACAACCTAGATATCGATGATGACTTTGCAGAGTTTTTGATTAACGAAGGTTTCTCGACTCTTGAAGAAGTGGCATACGTACCTGTTGCTGAGTTCTTAGAGATTCAAGGGCTAGACGAAGAAACTGTCGAAGAGTTACGTAAACGTGCAAAAGATGCATTGACGACTAAAGCACTTCGTGATGAAGAGTCTTTAGAAGGTGCTGAACCTGCTCAAGACTTACTAGAGCTTGAAGGTCTTGACCGTCACTTAGCGTTTGTGATGGCGAGCAAAGGCGTAATCACCCTAGAAGATTTAGCAGAGCAAGGTATCGACGAATTAGTTGAGATCACTGAATTATCTGAACAGCAAGCGGGCGACTTTATTATGGCTGCACGCAACATTTGCTGGTTTAGTGAAGAGTAGTTTATTAACGGGAGGTAACGCATAACATGGCAGAAGTGAGCATAGAGAAACTAGCCGAGAACATTGGTACAACTGTTGATAAATTACTGCAGCAGTTAACAGATGCAGGGATCACCAAAGCCAAAGGCGATCAGGTAAGTGAATCTGAAAAAGCCAAGTTGCTAGACCATTTGAGTAAGCAGCATGGCGGTACAGGTTCAGATGGCCCTGAGCGTATGACTCTTCAGCGTAAAAGCAAGAGTACCTTAAGTGTTACTGGTTCTACTGGTAAAGCTAAATCGGTTCAGGTAGAAGTACGTAAAAAGCGCACTTACGTTAAAAAGAGCGCAATCGAGCAGCAAAAAGAGCAAGAACGCTTAGCTGCAGAGGAAGCTGCGCGCAAAGAAGCAGAATTGAAAGCTCAACAAGAAGCTGAGCAACAAGCGAAAGAAGAAGCTGAACGCAACGCCCAACAGGAGGCAGAGCGAAAAGCCAAAGAGGAAGCTGAGCGCAAAGCTAAAGAAGAAGCCAAACGTAAAGCAGAAGCAGAACGTCAAGCGAAAGAACAGCAGAGTAAAGAAGTGGATAGCGCCCAACAAGAGCAAGAGAAAATCGAAGCAGAACGTCTTCGTACTGAAGCAGAAGCAGCAGCTGTAAAAAAAGCTGAAGAAGAAGCAAAACGTCAAGCTGAAGAAGCTCGTCGTCTAGCAGAAGAGAATGAAGCACGCTGGAAAGCTGAAGAAGAAGAGCGCAAACGTCGCGAAGCTTCTGCAGATCACCATATGACTACTTCTACATATGCACGTGAAGCAGAAGATGAGTCTGATGCACGTGAAGAGAAAAGTGCACGTCGTAAGAAAAAGAAAAAGCCACAGGCGAAAGGCGAGACTAACGCACAACAGTCACGTGGTAAGAAAGGTAAGCTTAAAGCGCCTACATCTCTTCAACATGGCTTCCAAAAGCCTGCGGCGGAAGTTAAACAAGAAGTACGCATTAGTGAAACAATTACAGTATCTGAGCTTGCATCACGCATGGCTGTGAAAGGTGCAGAAGTTGTTAAAACACTAATGAAGCTTGGTGAAATGGTAACAATCAACCAAGTTATTGACCAAGAAACTGCTCAGTATGTTGCAGAAGAAATGGGTCATAAAGTTGTTCTTGTTAAAGAGAATGAACTTGAAGAGAAAGTATTGAGTGACCGTAGCGACAACGAGAGCGTTGGTCCACGTGCGCCAGTTGTTACTGTAATGGGTCACGTTGACCACGGTAAGACGTCAACGCTTGACTACATTCGTAAAGCGAAAGTAGCAGACGGCGAAGCCGGTGGTATTACACAGCACATTGGTGCATACCATGTTGAAACAGATGGCAACATGATCACGTTCCTTGATACTCCGGGACACGCGGCGTTTACATCAATGCGTGCACGTGGTGCAAAAGCGACAGATATCGTTGTACTAGTTGTAGCTGCTGATGATGGTGTAATGCCACAGACGAAAGAAGCTGTACAGCACGCAAAAGCTGCTGAAGTACCGCTTATCATCGCTGTAAACAAGATGGATAAAGAGGGTATCGACCCTGATCGCGTTAAAAACGAACTTGCTCAATTGGATGTTATTCCAGAAGAGTGGGGTGGTGACACGCAGTTTGTTCATATCTCAGCGAAAACAGGCCTAGGTATCGACGACCTACTTGAAGCTATCTTGATGCAAGCTGAGCTACTAGAGCTAACCGCTCCTCAAGAAGGTATGGCACAAGGTGTTGTTATTGAATCTCGTCTAGATAAAGGCCGCGGTCCAGTTGCAACTGTACTTGTACAAGGCGGTACACTTGAGCAGGGTAATATCGTTCTTTGTGGTCTTGAGTACGGTCGTGTCCGTGCAATGAGAGACGAAAACGGTAAAGAAATTTCACAAGCTGGCCCGTCAATTCCTGTAGAGATCTTAGGTCTTTCTGGTGTACCAGCAGCTGGTGATGAAGCAACGGTTGTTAAAGATGAGCGTAAAGCGCGTGAAGTTGCACTATACCGTCAAGGTAAGTTCCGTGAAGTGAAGCTTGCTCGTCAGCAGAAAGCGAAACTTGAGAACATGTTTACAAACATGACTGAAGGCGATATCTCTGAAGTTAATGTTGTTCTTAAAGCTGATGTACAAGGTTCAATTGAAGCAATCTCAGATTCACTAACTAAGCTGTCGACTGACGAAGTTAAAGTGAAGATTGTAGGTAGTGGTGTAGGTGGTATCACTGAAACAGATGCAACACTTGCAGCGGCTTCAAATGCAATCATCGTTGGTTTCAACGTTCGTGCGGATGCGTCTGCGCGTAAAGTGATTGAAGCAGAAAACCTAGACCTACGTTACTACAGCGTTATTTATGACCTAATCGAAGAAGTGAAACAAGCAATGGCTGGTATGCTTGCGCCTGAGTTCAAACAAGAGATTATTGGTCTTGCTGAAGTTCGTGACGTGTTCAAGTCGCCTAAGATCGGTGCAGTAGCAGGTTGTATGGTAACTGAAGGTATCGTGAAGCGCAGCGCGCCAATTCGTGTACTACGTGAAAACGTGGTTATTTACGAAGGTGAGCTTGAATCACTTCGTCGCTTTAAAGATGACGTACAAGAAGTTCGTAACGGTATGGAATGTGGTATCGGTGTTAAGAACTACAATGACGTTAAAGTTGGCGATCAGATTGAGGTATTCGAAACTGTTGAAGTACAGCGTTCACTGTAATTCTAACAGGGTCTAAACCTTGAAATGGGGGCGTTAGCCCCCATTTGTGTTTGTGTTTTTTAGATTTTTATAACATAAAAATCAATAGCTTATTAAAAGTGGTGACAATGAGAGAATTTTCTCGTACGGATCGTGTTGCACAGCAAATTCAAAAAGAAATTGCGGTTATTTTGCAACGAGAAATAAAAGATCCAAGACTTGGTATGGTAACTGTATCCGCAGTTGAAGTATCTCGTGATTTATCTTATGCAAAGATCTTCGTAACTGTATTAAACAGTAAGAGCGATGAAGATACAAAACAAAACCTCGCTATCATGAATGATGCGACAGGATACATTCGCTCGATCTTAGGCAAGCGTATTCGTGCGCGCATTATGCCAGAGCTAAAGTTTGTCCTAGATAATTCACTGATGGAAGGTATGCGTATTTCCAATTTAGTTGATGAAGTGATCCGTTCTGATAAAGAAAAGCGTGGCGAAGATACTGATTCAGTAGAAGGTGGTGAAGAGTAATGGCCCGTCGTAGTAAAGGTCGCCCGGTTGATGGCATTGTACTTTTACACAAGCCTCAAGGGATCTCATCTAATAAAGCTCTACAGCAGGCCAAAGGCATCTACTTTGCTCAAAAAGCAGGGCACACAGGTGCTTTGGACCCGCTTGCAACAGGTATGTTGCCAATCTGTTTTGGTGAAGCGACAAAGTTTACGCAGTTTCTATTAGATACAGATAAAACTTATGTTGTGCGTGCACAATTAGGTGAACGAACTACTACATCAGACTCAGATGGGGAAATCGTTGAAACACGCCCTGTTGACATTACGCAACAGCAATTAGAGCAGGAAGTTGCTAGCTTTTTAGGTGAGTCTGATCAATACCCTTCGATGTATTCTGCGCTTAAATATCAAGGCCAGCCATTATACAAGTATGCTCGTGAAGGGATTGAAGTACCTCGTAAATGTCGAAAAATAAACGTTTATAGCATCACGCTTGATGAATATGATGTTGAAAGCCAGCAAATTCAAATGACAGTGCATGTATCAAAAGGTACTTATATTCGCACTATCGTTGATGATTTAGGCGAGAAGCTGGGATGTGGTGCGCACGTTATTATGCTACATCGTAGTGGTGTCGGTCATTATCCAGCTGAAAAGATGATCACCATTGAAGCTTTAGAAGAAAAGTTACAACAAGCTAAAGATGATGAGGTTGAGCCATCTACCTATATTGATGAGCTATTACTGCCGATGGATACAGCACTTGTTGATCTTCCTACGATCACTTTAACTAAAGAGCAAGGTGTTGCATTTAGTCATGGTCAAACAGTTGTTGTAGGTGAAGTCCCTGAAGGGGTAATCAAGGTTATGGCAGAAGATACCTTTATTGGTATCGGTGAGCGTAACAAACACGGTCATCTTAAAGCAAAAAGAGCGCTATCGAGTGCACAATAATTTTGTCAGCGGCGTGAATTACTGATACAATGCCGCCGCTTTGTCGCTTTGGCTGAATTAGTGATCGGCTAAAGCATTAAATTTATTTAAATTGGAGTTTATTATGTCACTAAGCAACAAAGAAAAAGCAGAAATCGTAGCAAAATTCGCTCGCGCAGAAGGCGACACAGGTTCACCTGAAGTTCAAGTAGCGCTTCTAACTGCTGATATCAACAAACTACAAGGCCACTTTGCTGACCACAAACACGACTTCCACTCTCGTCGTGGTCTACTACGTAAAGTTAGCCAACGTCGTAACCTTCTTGATTACCTAAAAGGTAAGAACGTTGAGCGTTACGCTGCGTTGATCAAAGAGCTTGGCCTACGTCGCTAAGAATTTGATGAATTGTTGGATTTTTATCCGACAATAAAAAAGGGGCGACTTCGCCCCTTTTTTTGTGCGTGTACTAGCAGTATACTTACCCTCGCTCAAGCATAGTGCTGAGCAAGCGCCGATACTTCTGCCAATTGTAGTGCTTAAGTAGATCTATATGAGTACCAAAGCTTTTTGGGTGTTCTATTTAAGACTGTAATTGGTTGTTGTTGGCGTTTTAATATATTTTTTAAGGAATATTTTTGTGCAAGCAATAATTAAAGAATTCCAATTAGGTCAACATACAGTGACCCTGGAAACTGGTGCAATCGCGCGTCAAGCTGACGGTGCGGTTTTAGCAAGCATTGGTGATACTTCAGTACTTGTTACTGTTGTTGGTAAGCGTGAAGCTGCGCCTGGTCAGGACTTCTTCCCTCTTACTGTAAACTATCAAGAAAAAATGTACGCAGCTGGCCGCATTCCAGGTGGTTTCTTGAAGCGTGAAGGTCGTCCTTCTGACTCAGAAACACTGACTGCGCGTCTAATTGACCGTCCAATTCGTCCACTATTCCCAGACGGTTTCGTGAACGAAGTTCAAGTTATCGCGACAGTAGTTTCTTCAGATCCTGAAATTCAGCCTGACATGGTTGCGTTGATCGGTACTTCTGCAGCACTTGCTATTTCTGGTGTGCCATTCAATGGCCCTATCGGTGCGGCTCGTGTTGGTTACATCGATGGCCAATATGTACTTAACCCAACTGTAAAAGAGCTTTCTGAAAGTAAGCTTGATCTAGTTGTAGCGGGCACTGAAAATGCGGTATTGATGGTTGAATCAGAAGCCGAAATCTTAACTGAAGAAGAGATGTTAGGTGCGGTTGTTTATGGTCACGACCAGTCTCAAGCTATCATCAAAGCAATTGAAGAGTTTAAAGCTGAAGCTGGTAAACCAGCTTGGGAATGGACTGCGCCTGAGAAAAACGTTGCTCTAGCAGACAAAGTAGCTGCAATTGCAGAAGAGAAAGTTGGTTCGGCTTACCTTATTACTGACAAAGTAGCACGTAAAGAGTCTCTGTCTGAAGCAAAAGCAGAAGTAATCGAAAAGCTAACTGCTGAACTTGCTGAAGGCGAAGAGCTGGACGAGCAAGAAGTTGGTAAACTATTCAGCTCACTTGAGAAGAAAATTGTACGTGGTCGCATCATCGCTGGTGAGAAGCGTATTGATGGCCGTGAACCAGACATGGTTCGTGCGCTTGACGTGATGACTGGTGTACTTCCGCGTACTCACGGTTCTTCAATCTTCACTCGTGGTGAAACTCAGGCACTAGTAACTGCTACTCTAGGTACTGAGCGTGATGCA
This sequence comes from Pseudoalteromonas luteoviolacea, assembly GCF_018100925.1. Taxonomy (GTDB): domain Bacteria; phylum Pseudomonadota; class Gammaproteobacteria; order Enterobacterales; family Alteromonadaceae; genus Pseudoalteromonas; species Pseudoalteromonas obscura. Next base: position 231,647 of record NZ_JAGJEH010000010.1, read on the forward strand.
CAAATGATGGATGATCTTGTAGGCACTCACAAGCATCACTTCATGCTTCACTACAACTTCCCTCCATTCTGTGTGGGTGAAACAGGCTTCATTGGCTCTCCAAAGCGTCGTGAAATCGGCCACGGTAACCTTGCAAAGCGTGGTGTTCAAGCGGTAATGCCGAGTTTAGAAGAATTCCCGTACTCAGTACGTGTTGTATCTGAAATCACAGAATCTAATGGTTCATCTTCAATGGCATCTGTATGTGGTACTTCACTCGCTCTTATGGATGCAGGTGTACCTGTTAAAGCATCTGTTGCTGGTATTGCAATGGGTCTAGTTAAAGAAGGCGATGATTTCGTTGTTCTTTCAGATATCCTTGGTGATGAAGATCACCTTGGTGATATGGACTTCAAAGTTGCCGGTAGCAGCGCGGGTGTTACTGCACTTCAGATGGATATCAAGATTGAAGGTATCACTAAAGAAATTATGCAGATTGCTTTACGTCAAGCGAAAGCAGCTCGTATGCACATCCTAAGCGTAATGGACCAAGCTATTGCTGCACCTTCACAAGAGCTTTCTGAATTTGCTCCACGTATTTACACGATGAATATTCCACCGAAGAAGATTGCTGATGTAATCGGTAAAGGTGGTGCTACAATTCGTCAGCTAACTGAAGAAACAGATACGACGATCGAAATCGAAGATGACGGTACAGTTAAAATCGCTGCAACTAACGGTAACAGCGCAAAAGAAGCGATTGCTCGCATCGAAGCGTTAACTGCTGAATTAGAAGTTGGTACTATCTACAATGGTAAAGTAAACCGCATCGTAGATTTCGGTGCGTTTGTAAATGTTTTACCTGGTAAAGATGGCCTAGTACACATTTCTCAAATCAGCAAAGAGCGCGTTAACAACGTTTCTGACCACCTAAAAGTTGGTCAAGAAGTTAAAGTTAAAGTGCTAGAAGTTGATCGTCAGGGCCGTGTTCGCTTAAGCATCAAAGAAGCGCTTGAGCCATCAGAGCCTGCAGCAGAGCAAGCTCCAAAAGGTGAGTAATTTTCTGTAAAGAAACAATAAGTTTCGTTAAAAGGGGCTGAATGGCCCCTTTTTTTGTGCTTTAATGGCTGACATCATCAATTATCTGGCCCATAGAGGGAAGTACCTTGAGATTTTTATTAATACCATTGTTAGGATTAAGCTTATTGGGCTGTCAGAGCACGCAAAAAGCGGGTGATCATAATGCCATGCTACCTGTATTGCCAATCCCATTCACAGAGCCTTTGCAACCAGACCCACGTGCGCAAATTGAAGTGGCTAGGTACAGTGAGTTACTCAATAGTCCAGAGTTGACCCGAACCCAAAGAGCAGAGTTATATCACATACGTGGTAAACTATACGATAGTCTGGGCTTACCCCAGTTGGCACAAATTGACTTCAATCGAGCTTTGAAGCTTAAGCCAGATCTAGCCGAAACGTATAACTTTCTAGGAATACATCACACTTTAAGGCAAGAATTTACCCAAGCATATGAGCGTTTTGACTCAGTATTAGAGTTAGACGAAAGTTATGAATATGCATATTTAAACCGAGGTATTGCGCTGTATTACGGGGATAGGGCCGAACTTGCAGTAGAGGATCTTACGCGATTTTTGGCAAGTGCAGACGATGATGCCTACAGAGTATTATGGTTGTTTTTAGCTCAAAATGACGTTGATCCGATTGTTGCTAAAGAGCAATTGGCAATTAATAGTCAAAAGTTGAACCCGTCTGCGTGGTCGACGCAAATTGTTCAATTGTACTTAAATCAGCTGAGTGAAGAACAGTTTCTGGCAGGTGTTACCCTTGGGGTTCAGTCACAGAAAGAATATGCAGAGCGACTTTGTGAGGCCTATTTCTATATAGCCAAACGTCACCTTCGAGCTGGCAACGACCTGAAAGCAGCAGAGTATTTTAGGTTGACGCTGGCAACGAATGTTTATGAGTTTGTAGAACACAAGTATGCAAAACTAGAGTTGCAGCTGATCAGGCAAGCGCTTTTACAAAAAAGCGCCGGTTAAATGATGTTTCGTCAGTATATTGCTGGCATCATTTTCATCCTGTTGGCTGTCCCTAGTAGCAGCCAACAATTTACTTATGTTAAAGACCTTACCCCGCAGAAAATTGCCGCCTTTGTCGAGCAGGCCGAATCAGACCTCAATCCAGACACTGTTGCTTACAAGCTAATAAAACAGACACCCGAGCGATTGAGTAATGACCAAGTATTGACTCTTCGACGCTCTGGGTATCATTTTTTTGCGTTTGAATGGGCAATTCGGCTCATCGATCAAGGACAACATCAACAGGCCCTGCTGCTACTTGAGCGACACTGGTATAGTGCTCCGAGGTCATCCCATATACGCTTGTTAGAACTGCTACGGCAGCAACAGCAGTTTTATTATATGAACCGTGTACTCAAGCGATTTGGCGAGATAGAGCCATATTCGACACTGAACGCAATGGATAAAAGTAAGTCAATTGACGAAATTGATATTGATAGCGCGGGTTCATTGGGCTTTTCTATATTTGGTCGAAATGAGCAAAGTATACCGTGTGAGCACAAGGTTGTTTTACTTGCGGAGTCTTTGCGAAGTGTTAAACAGCTCGCATTTCTAAAGGCTAAGTATATGGATAGTTCATTTTCCATAGAGCTACCATACTGTTTCTCAGAGCCCTATTATGTTGGCGATCTGACACAGTGTAGAGGAAAAGGTGCTGAGTTTATTCGTTGTGACATACATCATTTAATTGAGCAACCAGTAACAAAACAAGCGCGGCACCTAGTGATCATGACTGATAAACCCGGTCTTGCGAATGTCCGCCATGGTGTTATGGCACTGAATAGTAAAAGTGGTTTTGAGTTATTTATTCATGAGCTGATGCATTTTACCTATTTTGAAGACGAATACCCAGTATCAGCAAATAGAGCAAAGTGGCTCTGTGCGACAGAGGGCTTGAAAGCACCCAATTTATACGTGGGGGAAAACGCACCAAAAGGTTGGTATCAGAGTGAAACATGTAAGTTTGGTAAGTTGCCATCATATAAACCCCAGCGTGCTGTATCAAAGATGGAATATCACGAAATCCACTTGTCAAACCAATATTTAGGATTATGGTTAAAGTCATTGGATAAAACTTTATTAGCACCTAGCGATTATCAAAACTATTTGAATGCGCTATCGGTAAACGAGTAGTTAGGGTTAAATGGCGGCACCTTTTATGAACAGGATCTGAATTGTTTGTTAATCTTGCCTATAAATTGAACAGCCAGTATGTGAAACCCTAGACAAGTCAAACACTAATAAAGTATAACTGGTAGACGTTATGTGTGATAAAAATGCACGTAAAAAATAAACAGAACACGATCGCCATGACGTAATCATAACGTGCATTTAATAGTAATGAACGGCATCGAAGATATAAGGCTTCTTTATGACTTTGCTTTGGATACCCTTGATATCCTTGTTAGGCAGTTTACTCTCTTCATTTACAGGTAAACTCTCTCGCAATCAGTCGACTGCAATCACTTTGATTGCACCCACTGTGGCCCTTTTGTTGGCCATTGATTTAGCTCCCGCAGTGTTTGCTGGGGAAGCTGTCCGCGCAACGCTAGATTGGGTGCCTATACTCGATCTTGATGTGTCTTTCAGATTGGACGGATTGGCACTTTTATTCGTATTTATGATCTTAGGTATCGGTATATTAGTGATTTTCTATGCTCGCTACTACCTAAGTGAAAATGACTCCATGCCCAAGCTATACGCGTACTTAATGCTGTTTATGACGGCTATGTTGGGTATTGTGATGTCAAATAACGTACTTCAATTATGGGTGTTCTGGGAATTAACCAGTATTAGCTCATTTTTATTGATCAGTTATTGGTGGCATAAGTCAGAAGCACGTAAAGGTGCAAAAATGGCGTTAGCTATCACTGGAGGCGGTGGTCTAGCACTACTAGCCGGCTTGCTTCTCATTGGTAATATTGTTGGTAGCTATGACCTAGATATCATACTTGCTAGCCGAGAGCTTATTCAAGCTCATGATTTATATGAAGTTGCTCTAGTGCTTGTGCTTTTAGGTGCCTTTACTAAGTCTGCTCAATTTCCGTTCCACTTTTGGCTACCTCACGCAATGGCTGCGCCTACACCTGTGAGTGCTTACTTACACTCTGCAACCATGGTAAAAGCAGGCATATTCCTACTGGCGCGCTTTTACCCGGCGTTAGCTGGCACCGAAATTTGGTTTATTTTGGTTGGATTAACCGGATTAATAACCTTACTTGTTGGCGCGTATATCGCATTGTTCAAGCATGATTTGAAAGGGTTATTGGCATTTTCGACGATCAGTCATCTCGGTCTCATTACATTGTTGCTTGGACTAGATACTGAATTGGCAACTGTAGCAGCTATTTTCCATATCATTAATCATGCAACCTTCAAGGCCTCGCTGTTTATGGCAACGGGGATCATAGATCACGAGACTGGTACCCGTGATATGCGAAGATTAAACGGTATGTGGCGTTTTATGCCTTATACAGCTACTTTGGCTATGGTTGCAGCGGCTTCTATGGCGGGTGTGCCACTGCTTAATGGTTTCTTATCTAAAGAGATGTTTTTTGCAGAAACGCTACATCAGCAACTGCTTGGTTCTATGTCTTGGCTAATACCTATCTTGGCAACTATTGCCGCTGCTTTTTCTGTGGCTTACTCAGCTAGATTCATCCATGACGTATTCTTTAATGGTGATCCGGTAGATTTACCAAAAGAGCCACATGAAGCGCCGCGCTATATGCGTGTACCGATTGAAATCTTAGTGGCGCTTTGTTTGATTGTAGGTATGTTCCCGAACTTTGTCGTAGACGGTATCTTAAGACTGGCCTCTGGCGCGGTATTGGGTGATGAAGCCCCTGAGTTTTATATCGCCATTTGGCATGGACTGAATTTGCCGTTGTTAATGAGTGCCATTGCCGTATGTGGTGGTCTACTGATTTACACTCAGCGTAAGTATCTATTCCAATTTCAAGCATCTTTGCCACCAATCAACGCCAAAAAAGGTTTTGAAAAAACGATGTATTCAGTGGTTACTTGGAGTCAAAACAAAATCAGCGCCATCGAAAATGGCTCACTGCAACGCTATTTGATGTTGATGCTGTTGGTTGTGCTCTTGAGTGCCGGTTGGCCATTGTTTGAAATGAGTCAACTTGTTGGTGAAAATGCGCTAACACCTGTAGACATCCACAATGGGATCGGTGCTGGCCTTCTAATGATTGGTGCAATTGGTACGGTTATTTGGCATCGTACACGTATGGTGGCACTGCTGATGATCTCAGTGGTTGGTTTGATGGTATCAGTGGCCTTTACACGTTTTTCAGCGCCAGATTTAGCCTTGACCCAGCTTACTGTTGAAGTAGTAACCATTATCTTGCTGATGTTAGCGTTATTCTTCCTGCCTCAAAAAACACCTAAGGAATCGAGCTCGATTAGAACATTAAGAGACCTAGGAGTTGCTTCTGCAATTGGTGTGATTGTTGGTAGTATTTGTTACGCACTCATTACAAGACCATTGTCATCTATTTCAGACTTCTTTGTGGCAAATGCTAAAACAGGTGGTGGTGGCACAAATGTCGTAAACGTTATCTTAGTAGATTTCAGGGGCTTTGATACTTTGGGTGAAATAGTCGTATTGGGTATTGCTGCTCTGGGTATCTATAAACTAATCATTCATCTTCCTTTGTTCATGCCGGGCAGCGATTCAGAAGGTCGTCCGTGGGCTAAAGAACGCTATCCACTGTTGTTAGCGTCAATTTCGCAAAGCCTATTGCCGCTGGCGTTATTAGTGTCTTTCTATATTTTCTTAAGAGGTCACAATCTGCCGGGAGGAGGCTTTATCGCAGGTCTTGTTACTGCAATTGCGTTTATCTTGCAGTACATCGCTCATGGCTCAAACTGGATAGCAGAGCGATTCACTTTGAATTACCGTAAAATCATTGCCTCGGGTATCGCTATAGCAATGTTATCAGGATTGGGCAGCTGGGCCTTTGGCCGTCCATTCTTAACAACTTGGTTTGACTATTTTGATATTCCATTGATTGGTGAAATTGAGCTGGCCAGTGCGTTAGTATTTGATTTAGGCGTATATGTAACCGTTGTTGGAGCAACGTTAATGATATTGGCAAGCCTTGGTAAAGTGACTGCGAATGCGCCCAAAGAAGAGGTGAATATTTAATGGAGCTTTTGTATTCTTCATGCGTAGGCCTACTAGTGGCCTGCGGAGTGTTTTTAATTTTGCGAGCAAGGACCTTTCCTGTGGTCCTTGGTTTGACCATGCTTTCGTATGCAGTGAACCTGTTTTTGTTTGCATCAGGCCGGTTGTCAATGAACCAGGCCGCAGTACTAGGTTACAGTGAAACATATGCGGATCCACTGCCGCAAGCATTGGTGCTTACGGCAATTGTTATCGGTTTTGCGATGACAGCTTTTGTGGTTATCTTAGCGATCCGTGGGCGTGCAGACTTAGGTAACGACCACGTAAATGGTGTAGTACCTGACAAAACCAAAACTAAAGGTCGTCAGGTCAAGGAGCAAGGTAAGGCATGAGTCAACATTTAACCTCTTTACCTGTATTACTACCTATGTTGGCGGCAATTTTAATGTTAATGCCGCCGTGTGGGAAAAACTTAAAAATTAGACGTTATGTTTCAGTTTTTATGGGGTTGCTCACAACCGCCGTATCTGTTTCATTGCTAGCATTTGTCAAAGGCAATAGTACTCAAGTATATGCGATAGGTGATTGGTCGGCCCCGTTTGGTATTGTCCTAGTAGCTGATCCACTTTCTACCTTATTGGTTTCTTTGACATCATTTTTGGGGCTTGTCTGTGCGTTGTATAGCTGTGCCGGGGATGATGAGCAAGGTAGCTTTTTCCACCCGCTATTACATTTCCTTGTGTTGGGTGTAAACGGTGCGTTTTTAACTGGCGACGCTTTTAACCTCTTTGTATTTTTTGAAGTCCTGTTGATTGCTTCATATTCGCTACTTATGCATGGCGGCGACAAGCGCAATACGCGAGCAGCACTGCAATATGTGATACTAAACCTAGTGGGTTCATCTGTATTTCTAATTGCGTTGGGTATTCTTTACGGTACTTTAGGTACGTTAAATATGGCCGATATGGCAACGCGCGTTATGGAGTTGCAAGGTGATGATGTTTATTTGGCGAAAATAGGTGGTCTACTGCTATTGGTTGTCTTTGCGTTAAAAGGCGCTTTGTTGCCATTACATTTATGGTTACCGAATACATACTCAACAGCCATGCCTGTTGTGGCCGCTCTGTTTGCAATCATGACTAAAGTTGGCGTTTATTCAATGATGCGTGTGTATACGTTAATTTTTGGCGAACAGGCGGGTGAGTTAAGTCATATGGCGCAGCATTGGCTTTGGTGGCTGGCATTGGCTACGATTGTTATGGGTGCCATAGGGGTGCTAGCGAGCCAAGATTTACGAAAAATGGTTGCGAATCTTGTTGTGGTTTCGGTGGGTACTCTTGTAGCTTTAGTTGCTGCGCAAACAGTAGATAGCAGTGCAGCAGCAATTTATTACCTAGTGCATTCCACACTGGTATCCGCAGCGCTGTTTTTAATCGCAGATTTAGTGGGCAAACAAAGGGGCAAAGTCAGTGATCGTATTACTGCTGGTCGCCCAGTCGCACAGCCTCTATTTTTAGGTGGTGCGTTTATTTTTGCAGCGGTTACTGTGATTGGTATGCCCCCACTTTCAGGGTTTATCGGTAAAGTATGGATTTTAGAGTCAACACTAGAATCTGCCCATGGTCACTGGTTTTGGCCAATATACCTAATTGCGAGCCTAGCAGTATTGGTCTCAGTTTCAAAAGCGGGAAGCACCGTGTTTTGGCACCATACCGGTAAAGGTGAGGCAAATACTGAAGAAAAGGCACATCCAGTGCAAATTGTTGCAGTATTAATGCTTGTTGCGGCTTCACCATTGATGGTGATATTTGCTGGACCGGTCACTGATTACGCGCAATTTGCAGCGGTAGAATTGCATAATTTTTACGGCCTTATCCAACATGTATTAGGGGGCAGGTAAATGAGACTTGAAGCAAAATATAAATGGCTACCAACGCCTTTTAGAAGCTTATTATTATTTTCAGTTTGGTTACTGCTTAACAATACTGTGGCGCTAGGGCATGTTATTTTGGGAATAGTTTTGGCGATTATAATACCGCTTATAACTCACCCTTTTAGAACTAAACAGCCATTGGTAGTGAAGCCATTTAGGGCATTAAGGCATTTGATGTTAGTTCTTTACGATATTTTGACTGCAAATATTGAGGTTGCGATCAAAATTCTTGGACCAACTAAAAAATTAAAGCCTGGTTTTGTAAAAGTTCCCTTAGACCTACATGAGGCAATGCCAATCACCATTTTGGCAAGCACAGTTTCACTAACACCTGGTACAGTGAGCGCCGAAGTGTATCCGTGGCCAGAAACGCTCGAAGGTGAACAAGCGGATTGCCAAAAGTACTTGTTGATCCATGTCTTAGATCTGGATGATGAGCAGACCTTGATTGAAACAATAAAATCCCGTTATGAAGCGCCACTAAAGGAGATCTTTGAATGTTAGATACGATCATCTTAATTGTTTTTGCCATGATTGGCTTGGCGTTGTTACTGAATTTATGGCGTCTAGTTGTTGGCCCATCTGTACCTGATAGAATACTGGCTTTGGATACTATGTACATTAATACCATTGCGCTTATTATCCTATACGGTATGAACATGGGAACATCGTTGTATTTCGAAGCGGCATTATTGATCGCGTTACTCGGCTTTGTGAGTACCGTTGCTGTATGTAAATACTTATTACGCGGCGACATAATTGAATAGGGGCTGAGAAAGTGGATATTGTTATTTCGATTTTACTTTTAATGGGCGGTGTTTTAGTTTTGGTTGGCTCAATCGGGTTGGTAAAAATGCCTGATTTTTTCATGCGTTTGCATGGTCCGACAAAAGCAACGACACTGGGTATGGCTTGTTTATTATTTGCTGCTATGGCGCATTATAGTCAGTACGGTGACGGTTTGAGCTTAAAGGAAATTTTGATTTCTTTGTTTTTACTTATTACTGCTCCAATAAGTGGTTATATGTTAATAAAATCAGCTATTCACCACCGTATTGATTCTACAGACAAAACAACAGGAAAAGACAAAATAGAAGAGGATTAAAACCTACTTCGAGTTGGGTGCCTGTGGCACCCAACTGCCCATTACCCAACAATTGTAATATTTTTACCCAGTTTAAAAATTAGCGCGTTTTTCCTTCCAGTAACTCTATCGCAATTTATTCTTGCAAAATTCAGCTCAAAAACTTACTTTCAATTATTCTTTAATATTTCTGTAGTAAAATAAACTATTATTATTTAGTCAGTTAACTTTAGTTGGTAGTTTTAAAACGTTAATTACTTCTTGCTCCCAACGAAAATAGATGGAATTTCTTAAGGTCGCGTATGCAGCAGGTATCGATAAAAAATAAACTCATGCTCTTTGTAACAACCCTAGTTATTGCGGTTATTGCGATTCTAGTGGTGACGACTTGGTTACATTTGCAAGAGGAAAATAACAGACAAAGTGAAGAGGTCCACTCAGCAATGTTGCAGGAAATAAATGCGAGACTGGCGGCTCAAGGATTATATTACGGACAGAGAATAGCCGGCTTTTTAAATGCAGCTTATAGAATTCCAAACACGCTGGCTGGATCAATTGAATCTACATATACCTCGCCACTGAACAGAAATGAATTGCAATCTATACTTAGGGGGGGGCTCGAAAAAAGCGCCAATGTTTCTTCTATCTATGCGCACTTCGAGCCAAATGGCTACGATAAAAAAGATACAGATTACATACAGGGAGCGTCACACTCCGTTACCGGAAGTGGGGCGCTCGAAATGTACTTTACTAGAGATAGTAGCGGTGTAACGCAGCATAATGTAGCGTCTTCTGACGCAAAATATGCTGAAGCGCGCAACCAATTTGGTATACGTGAAGCTGAGTGGTATCTGTGCGCGAGGGATATAAATGCGCCCTGTATAATGGAACCTTATCTATATGAGATTTCGCCTGGTCGAGAAATGCTGATGACTTCTTTGACTGTACCTATACGTCAGAATGGGCGATTTAAGGGGATTATAGGAGTTGATGTTAATTTGCCTAGCTTGCAAAAATTAGTGGAAGAGCTTTCAAACAACTTATATCAGGGTAAAGGCAAAGTATTTCTGTTGAGTGAGTTAGGACTAATTGCAGGGGCTAGCCATAACGCAAATAATCTGGGTGACCCTTTGAGCGATGTATTACAAGTGTCATTGGCAAATAAGCTTAGTACATTGCACCAAAAAGGTGGCTATGCAGAAACTGAAAGTAAGGTGTTTTTTGCAAAATCAATTGAAATTGAATTAGCAAATAAGACATGGTCATTGGTAATAGAAGTTCCGAAGCAGCAAGTGCTTGCGTCTGCCTATAGGATTGAGCAACAACTGCATCAATCAACCAGTGATTTTGGATTATGGTTGTTAATGCTCGGGTTTATTGTGATTTCAGTGGCTTTAGCCTTAAGCATCTTTTTGATAAACACCATTACGAAACCTCTTTCCCAAATTGAAGCAAGGATTGTTAATCTCGCTTCTAGTGAAGGGGATTTAACGCACAATTTAGAGGTCACACATCATGCCGAGCTTATTTCTTTAGCGAATGGTTTTAATGTTTTCACGAACAAATTGAGAGCCATGATCGCAGACTTAAAAGGGCTTGCTGAGCAGTCATATCAGCAGTCATATGTGACGACAGAAGCAGCAATTAACATCAAAAACAAAGTATCTAATCAGCATATTGAAATAGATAATGTTGTCACCGCTATTAATGAACTCAGTGCAACGGCCAGCGAAGTCGCTAGGGCATCTGAACAGGCAGCAACAACGACCGATGGCGCAGTTGGCACAGTGAGAGAGTGTGAACAGAGTATCGTCACGACAACCAAAACTGTCGAAGAGATAGCCTCTCAGGTATCAACCGCACAAGCTGCATTTCATAAAGTTGCAAAACGCAGCGGCGATATTTCGAAAATACTTGATGTAATTAGATCTATTGCAGAACAAACCAATTTGTTGGCATTGAATGCGGCTATTGAAGCTGCTCGTGCGGGAGAACAAGGAAGAGGGTTTGCAGTTGTAGCAGACGAAGTACGTGCACTTGCGTCAAAGACACAAGCTTCAACAGATGATATCAGTACTTTGATCGAAAATTTACAAAGCGAGATCCGTGGTTCTGAACAAATTATCGAGCAAACGGTAGAGCAAGGAAGTGAGGCAACGGTCTTGTGCCGCGATGCTGCGAAAATTATGGCGGGTTTAGTTACTGAGCTCCATGGTATTTCTCATGAAGTAACACAAATAGCCACATCTGCTGAACAACAAAGTATGGTTACAGAAGAGGTGAATGCCAATACCACTAATATTTCCGACGCCGCACGTGAATTAGCTAAGTACGCTGATGATGTAGAGCACGCAGCAAGTGCTATGACACAGCTAGTTGAACAGAAGCATAGTCAGCTGAGTTTATTAAAAACGTAAGCGAGCAAAATTTTGAGTAGCTTGTTCTCAATTTAATTTGCACAAGAAGCTACTCAACCTGATAAATGATAAACACGGCTAGATTTGTTGGATGGAGTTGGCTAGAATAACTGTAAAAATATACAGTTTTTGGCATTTATGAAGCTCTACATTGCAGAAAAACCTTCCCTTGGTCGAGCCATTGCCGACGTCCTTCCAAAACCGCATAAAAAGCAAGATGGTTTTATTGAACTCGGAAATGGCGATTGTGTTACATGGTGCATTGGACATCTATTAGAACAAGCCGAGCCGGAAGACTATGATGAGCGGTATAAAAAATGGTTGATCCAAGATCTACCGATCGTACCCTCAGAGTGGAAGTTTAAAGCCAAACCAAAAACGAAAAAGCAACTAGCGACGGTGAAGCGATTGATAAAAAAAGCTTCAATACTAGTCCATGCTGGAGACCCTGATAGAGAAGGTCAGTTGCTTGTCGATGAAGTTATCCAAGAGGCTAAGCTTTCCAAAACGAAAAAAGCAACTGTTGAACGTGTGTTGATCAGTGACCTGAACCCAAGTGCTGTGAAAAAGGCGCTGAGTCAGACAAAACTGAACGCAGACTTTGTTCCATTGAGTGTTTCAGCTTTGGCACGGGCTAGAGCTGACTGGCTATATGGTATGAATTTAACCCGAGCTTATACTCTGGCTGGACAAAAAGCGGGTATTCAAGGTGTTTTGTCTGTTGGGCGAGTTCAAACTCCAGTGCTTGGTTTGGTGGTACGTCGTGATGAGGAAATAGAACACTTTGTTTCTAAGCCATTTTATGAAGTAACAGCTGTAATTCGCAAAGTAAATGGTGAGCAATTTGACGCTAAATGGGTACCCAGTGATGCTTGCTTGCCGTATATGGATGAAGAAAAGCGAGTGTTGGTTAAATCGCTAGCTGAAAATGTTGCAGGTCGAATCAAAGACAAACCTGCGGATCTTACGGCGTTGGATCAAATACCTAAAAAGCAAAACCCACCTTTACCCTATAATTTGTCTTCATTACAAATTGATGCAAATAAACGCTATGCTATGTCAGCTAAACAAGTGATAGATATTTGTCAGGCTTTATATGAAAAGCACAAACTCATTACCTATCCAAGATCTGATAATCGGTATCTTCCAAATGACCACTATGCTGAGCGCAACGATATTCTCGCTGCGATTTTGAACAATCAAGGCGAAGAAAAGCAACATATCGAAAACGCTGATCCAAATATCAAGAGTAAGTGTTGGAATGATAAAAAAGTAGAGGCGCACCATGCCATCATTCCCACCAAAAAAAATCTCAAAACAGCACAGCTTGGGCATCAAGAGCAACAAGTATATGGATTGATTTGTAGGCAGTATCTGGCTCAGTTTTACCCTCCCTATGAATACTCGCAAACCAAGGCTCAATTAAAGATTGCTGGAGGAATGTTTGTTGCCAAAGCTGACACAGTGATCAACCTAGGTTTCAAAGTTCTTTTTAAGTCAAATAAAAAAGAACAGGACGAAAAAAAGCAGTTGCCACAACTTAATGTTGGAGAGCCATTGCATTGTATCGATGGGTTAGTAAAAGAAAAGCACACTCAGCCTCCTCAATTTTATACCGAAGCGACGTTACTTAGTGCGATGACAGGCATAGCTCGATATGTAAAAAATGGTGACATTAAAAAGGTTCTCAAAGAAACAGATGGTCTAGGCACGGAAGCAACAAGAGCTGGGATAATAGAGCTGCTTTTTAAAAGGCGTTTTCTAGCTAGGGAAGGTAAATCAATTAAATCTACAGATCTTGGAAGAGGTCTTATTAATACTATTCCAGTAGACTTATCGCTACCAGATAGAACAGCATTGTGGGAGTCTCAGCTAACTAATATAGCCCAAAAAGCAGCCTCTTATAATCAGTTTATGTTGCCATTGCAGAATGAATTGGCGGAGTTAGTCGATTTATCTCAGACACTGAATACTGAACCACTTAAAGGTATTAAAACAGCAAGCTCCTTCAAAAGGAAAGGTAACTATCGAAAAACAGGTCGCAGGTCGACAAACAAAGGAAAAAGCAAATAGTTCTATATAATTACCTTGTAAACGAAAAACAAGTCACCATATAGCTAATAGAATTGCAACTAAGAATGCCCCATTATGGAAAACAAAATTACATTAACGCCAGAAAACATCCAGCAGGTACTTTCATCTTCATCTGCAGACCATCTAGTGTTGCTAAGCTTTTATAGTGCCCAGCATCCTGACTGCATTGCGCAGGCAGCCATTTTAGATGAATTGGCTGCGCAATATAGTAGCTGCATCACTATTGCTACATTAGATTGCGATCTACAGCAGGCTTTAGCAGGTCAACTTGCACAGCAAGTCGGACTGCAGGCACTTCCAACAGTAGTGGTTTTAAAAGCTGGCTCTCCAGTTGATGTATTAGCGGGTGCTAAAACAAAAGAAGAAATCACTAAAGTACTGACTGAACATTTACCTTCACCAGAACTGATTTTATTGGATCAAGCTAAACAAGCGTTGACTTCCGGAGATCTCAATGGGGCCTATTCTCATGCAAAACAGGCCTATGATATTGCCAAAGGAAATCCGAGAGTGAACTTGGTGTTTGCTGATATTTGTATTCAAATACAGAAAACTGATGATGCGGCAGCTTTGCTTGCAACGATCCCAGAAGATCAACATGATGCTTACTACCACAACTTACAGGCGAAGTTAGTTCAAGCACAGGAAGCGCAAGAATCCCCTGAAGTGAAAAAGTTGATGCAAGCGGTAGAGCAAAACCCAGATGACTTATCGTTATTATGTGAACTTGCACAGGCACAAGTAGATGCTGGTCAAAAAGAAGAGGCGCTAGCGTCTTTGTTTAAGGTTTTGAGCAAAGACTTATCTTTTGGCGAAGCCAAAAAAGGGTTTTTAGATATTATCGCGTCTTTGCCTGATGGCGACGCGGTAGCTGCAACCTTCCGTAGAAAATTATATAGTCTTCTCTACTAAAGTTTTTATTCTCGGCGCAATAAATTCGCGCCGAGAAATTTCTTGCAACTTCTCAAATTTGTACAATACTTAAATTCCTTTTTCGAAAAGTCATGACATTTTGATTAAAAAATGATGACAAAGCTTATAGTTTTGGGTGTTTTAGAGTGATTTTTGCTCATTTAAGTGTTTTTTATAAGTTTTCTCAAAAAAACACTTGATCCAAATTTGGATCTCCCTATAATGCGCACCCACTGACATGGCGGGGCGCAAACAAAAACGCAAGCTAAAGTGAATGTGAAAGTTAAACGGAAAGCTTAATTAAGAAAAATTAAATTTTCTAGTTGACTTTAAAAGTGAAGCGGTTAATATGGCGCTCCACTTCGCAGCAACGCTGCGGTAACTGGCCAAGGGTTAGTTACATTGTTCTTTAAAAATATGAAGCAATCATCTGTGTGGGCACTCGTACAGG
>NZ_JAGJEH010000011.1 GCF_018100925.1 Pseudoalteromonas luteoviolacea
GACCTTCACTTTGCTTCTTGCTTTTCAGCGTGTTGTTCCGTGTCAGTGGGTGCGCATTATAGGGGGATTTGAGATTGACGCAAGCGTTTTTTTGATAAAAATACAAAAAAACGCTCAACAGAACAAAACACAACCAAAACACGTGATTTCAGCTTGTTTTTTGAACAAAAAGCTATTCACTTTCTACATTTAGAAGCCACCCACACTTTTCTTGGTATCGCGCTTCTTGTTCTAGTTCACTGCACATAAGAGGATGTGCATCTAACCAACTTTTAGGCATCGTGAGTGTCAGCGTTTCCGGCTCTGAAGCCGTCAGGAATAGTTCTGGTAAAACATCATCCTGTCGACGCATAGATAAAATCACACCTATGCGGAGCAATCGGATCAAGACTTCCGCTAAATGTTGATTAACACCCAACTTAGAAAACGAATCGGTATCTATATCAAGACGATGGCAGCTCACTAAAGCCGCAATAAGCTGTTTTTGCGCACGTGTATACCCGGGCATTACACTATTATTCAGTATATATGCACTATGAAGGTGATACTCTTTGAAGTCGATCAATAAGCCAATTTCATGCATCACAGATGCAGCTTTAAGCGCGTCACTGCCAAAACGCATGTCTACAGACCAGTACCCTTGTAGCTGCTTTAAGAAACCATTACTAATTTCAAAAACTCGCTGTGCTTGTAAATTATCTACATGGTAACGTGCCATAAAACAGTTGAGAGTACGCTTTCGAATGTCCGCAACACTCAAGTCTTCAATCATACTGTACAATACACCTTCACGCAGTGCACCGCCCGCCAAACCCATATATTCAATTTCTAAAGATTCAAACAAGGCAATTAAAATTGCGAGGCCTGATACAAATACTAAGCGTCTTTCCTCACTCAACCCTGGGAGGTCGAGCTGTGGGATTGTTTTGCATTCGCTCGCAAGCGCCTTGATATCGTATAACTTGTCCAGTGATAGATATTCATCTAGACCTAGTGCCGAGAAAATTTCCTGAATTGCCTGTACCGTACCCGAAGCGCCTATCGCGAGCTCCCAACCAACCTGTTGAAATGCGGTGACATGAGGAGCAATTGTATTTTTTGCCGCAGCGATGGCGCTGGCAAAGTTTTCTTCACTTAACTGGTCATCTTTAAAAAACTTTTCTAGGTAAGTAACACATCCCATATTCAGGCTGTGGTAAACCTCCGCATCAAAGCCTCTACCTATGACAACCTCTGTACTTGCGCCACCAATATCCACAACCAGTTGCTTGCCGTGACATGCCGATGTATGGGCCACACCTTTATAGATCGTACAAGCTTCAAGTTCACCACTAATAATTTCTATTTTATGGTTCAGTATACTTTGTGCTCGCTGTTTAAATTCATCAGCATTCACAGCCAAGCGCAATGTCGCTGTTGCAACAATCTTTATATTTTGCGCTGGAATATCCTGCAGTCGCTCAGCAAATAAAGACAGACATTCCCACCCACGCTCCATCGCTTCTTGTGATAAAACATTTTGTTCATTTAGCCCGGCAGCTAACCTAACTTTGCGTTTCACTCGGCCAATTGTATGGACTCCCCCTGCCATGTGCTTTGCAATAAGCATATGAAAACTATTAGAGCCCAAATCAATGACGGCATATACATTATTTAGTGGTGAGTTGTATCCCACGCTTGTAACCTCTACTTACCTTTACTGCTTTTAACTGTGCTTAGGCGATGACTTTTGGTAATTACCTTGACGTCTAGAATTACCACGCTTCCTTTGACCAGCAGGATAGTTTCTACGATGCTGCTTTACTGGCGCTTTTAAATCATCCAGAAGTGCAGACTTATCGTAGTGAGAAATGGGAATAGCATGTTCAATATACTCTTCTATCTCATGTAAGTTGTATGCATACTGCTCACACGCAAAACTAATTGCATGCCCAGAAGCACCAGCTCGCCCTGTACGCCCAATGCGGTGTACGTAGTCTTCTCTGTCATCTGGTAAATCAAAGTTAAATACATGACTGACTTCAGGAATGTGCAATCCTCGAGCAGCAACATCTGTTGCTACAAGCAAATCTAAATCACCTTTAGTGAACTTAGTTAAGATTGACAACCGCTTCTTTTGATTCACATCACCTGTTAATAAGCCAACTCGATGCCCATCAGCTTTTAGCCATTCGTACACGTTTTCACAACTATGCTTGGTATTAGCAAACACGATTGCTTTATCTGGCCACTCTTCCTCGATTAGCGTTAAAAGTAAAGGCAATTTGTCCTCTTGTGAGGGTTGAAATAATTCTTCTTGAATTCGTTTGCCAGTTTTAACATCAGGTTCTATTTGAACATGTACCGGGTTGTGCATGTGCTCAAATGCCAACTCTTGAACTCGATAAGACAGCGTCGCAGAGAAAAGTAGGTTCATGCGATCTTGCGTACCAGGCATGCGATTAAACAAATAACGTATGTCTTTAATAAAACCAAGATCAAACATACGGTCTGCTTCATCTAATACAACAACCTCTATACTATTTAGGTTAAAAGCCCCCTGTTTATAGAAGTCAATGAGCCTTCCCGTAGTGCCAATTAAAATATCAACACCTTTTTCTAGCTGTGCCCGTTGTTTTTCATATTCTTCGCCACCATATACTAGTCCTAGTTTTAAATTACAGTGCGGTGCGATGATTTGAGCATCTTTGTGAATTTGTATTGCAAGCTCTCGTGTCGGAGCCATTATAATGGCACGCGGCTGTACCGAAGTTTGCTGCTCTGGTTGCGATTGCATTAAACGATGACAAGTCGCTGTCAGGAACGCCAATGTTTTACCCGTTCCTGTTTGCGCTTGACCCGCAATGTCCCTGCCTTCACATACGTAAGGCATACACTTTGCTTGAATTGGCGTACAATATTCGAAGCCATTCGCTGTTAAACCGGCGACCACTTCCGGTGCTAAAGCAAAGTCTGAAAATTTCGTGTTGGTCAAATGTGTCTTAGTCATAGCAATAAAGCATAACGTTTAAACTTGCAATAAGAAACAAGAGTGTTTAAATACGCACTAAATAATTCGCCAAATTTCTATCGGAGAACGTAATGAGCGACAAAATAATTCAATTAACTGACGATAGCTTTGAAGCTGACGTACTAAATGCAACAAGCCCAGTTCTTGTGGACTTTTGGGCAGAGTGGTGTGGTCCATGTAAAATGATCGCGCCAATTCTTGATGAAGTAGCTGATGAATTTGATGGTAAAGTGAAGATTGCCAAGCTGAACATAGACCAAAACTCTGGTACACCAGGTAAGTTTGGTATTCGTGGTATTCCTACGCTACTTCTTTTCAAAGATGGCGCAGTTGCTGCAACTAAGGTTGGCGCACTATCTAAATCTCAACTGGTTGAGTTCTTAAACGAAAACGTTTAAAAAAATATTAAAAACCCAAATACTGCGTATTTGGGTTTTTACTTTTGCTGACTAGCGACAACTGAAAGATAAATGGATTTATTTTTTGTATAAAGACTGGACGACTCGCTAGCTAGCTGCTAACTTATAGAGCCACTAACCTTTTATCGAATATCAACTCAATCCCTCGTGCGACGAGAAGACAACGTTAATTAAAGAACCCACCAATATGCATTTACGCGAACTTAAAGACAAGTCAATAAATGAGCTTGTAAAACTTGCCGAGTCAATGGGACTCGAAAACGTAGCCCGTCTAAGAAAACAAGATATAATCTTTGCGATTTTGAAAGCGCACGCAAAGAGCGGCGAAAACATCTATGGCGGCGGTGTTTTAGAAATTCTCCAGGACGGTTTTGGCTTTTTACGCTCTTCCGAAGCTTCATACCTAGCGGGGCCGGATGACATCTATGTATCGCCGAGTCAGATCAGACGCTTTAGTTTGCGTACTGGTGATTCAATTAGCGGTCTTATCCGTCCACCTAAAGATGGCGAACGTTACTTTGCACTGTTGAAAGTAAATGAAGTCAACTTTGATAAGCCAGAAAACTCTCGAACTAAGATCCTATTTGAAAACTTAACGCCAATTCACGCGAATGAACGTTTAGTTATGCAACGTGGTAACGGTAGTACTGAAGATATCACAGCTCGAGTTTTAGACCTTGCTTCACCAATTGGTAAAGGTCAACGTGCACTAATCGTTGCACCACCAAAAGCTGGTAAAACAATGTTGCTACAAAACATTGCGCAGTCTATCTCTTACAACAACCCAGACGCGACATTAATGGTACTACTGATCGACGAACGTCCAGAAGAAGTAACAGAAATGCAGCGTTTAGTACAAGGTGAAGTGGTTGCTTCAACCTTCGATGAGCCAGCGAGCCGTCACGTACAGGTTGCTGAAATGGTGATTGAAAAAGCAAAACGCCTTGTAGAGCATAAAAAAGACGTGGTGATTCTACTTGATTCAATCACACGTTTGGCACGTGCTTACAACACGGTTATTCCTTCTTCTGGTAAGGTATTGACTGGTGGTGTTGATGCTAACGCACTACATAAGCCAAAGCGTTTCTTCGGTGCTGCACGTAATGTAGAAGAAGGCGGTAGCTTAACCATTATTGCAACAGCACTTATTGATACTGGTTCTAAGATGGATGAAGTCATCTACGAAGAATTTAAAGGTACTGGTAACATGGAATTGCACTTAAATCGTAAGATTGCTGAAAAGCGTGTATTCCCTGCAATAGACTTCAACCGTTCAGGTACACGTCGTGAAGAACTACTGACTAAGCCTGATGAACTACAGAAGATGTGGATCTTACGCAAGATTGTACATGAAATGAGTGAAATAGATGCGATGGAGTTTTTAATCGATAAACTCTCAATGAGTAAAACAAACGATGAGTTTTTTGACTCCATGAAACGCAAATAGAAAAAACCTGCTTCGGCAGGTTTTTTTTTACCCTTCTTCAACTTGGATTTAGCTCTAATTTAGACTATACCTATTAATCTAATTGGAAAAAGTTTCTAGTTTTTAAACTCATAGAAAGGAGTATCAAGTATATGCGTTTAAACGTCGGTGTCATTAGTACCACGTGCGCCAACATTGTTATCACAGTACTTTGCGCTGTTTATTTTGATTTTACTTTAACAGCCACACTTCTCTTATGTACCTTAATGCTCCTTAGCGCCGTGCTTATTTATTTCACGATTTCAAAGTACATCAATAAGGGGAATTATCTTGATGACCTAATTAATGCGCTGCTATCAGAAACTCACATTGACCTAACTTACCGATTTGATGATCAAGATAAAAAGCTCCCCCCAGCTTGTTTGGCTCTCAATGCCGGACTCGCAACCATAGAGCATTTGATCTGCGAAGTGTATACCTGCTCGGCTAGGTTGGGTCCTATGGCTGATGACCTTAGGGATACGTACGCTTCCATGACTCAAAAAGCAACTATTCAACATGCACATGGTGCAGATTTAGCTGAATCGATAAACCGTATGTTAGTTGTTTCCAGAGAGCTGGATGAGAACCTAGAAAAAATCTACAACTCTGTCGAAAGCGCAACCGAAGCAGTCAAGAAAACGAGAATTGATACCGATAAAAGCCAAGAAAGCTTGCTCAGCCTTGCTAACCATATTCGTCAAACTAGCCAACAAATTGAAGTGTTAAAAGCAGATAGCGATTCAATTAGTGCCGTGATAGATGTCATCAACTCAATTGCCGAACAAACTAATTTATTGGCATTAAATGCCGCCATTGAAGCTGCACGCGCAGGGGAGCAAGGGCGTGGTTTCGCAGTTGTTGCAGATGAAGTGAGAAACTTAGCTGCTCGAACAAGCCAATCTACGCAGGAAGTACGCACTATGGTCAGCAAGATCCAAGCGGGTACAGATAGCGCCCACTCTTTAATGTTGCTCGCTTTAGAAGAAACAGATAAAACAGTTCAATTATCAGAGGCGTCAACCAGAGAAGTGGATCAAATAGAGCATGCAATGTTAGATATTAACGCTATGTCTCACAGCATTCATACTCAGGTATCCCAACAAAAAGAAGTTTCGGACGAGGCTCAATCAAGTATTGAGTCCATGGTTGAGCTCAACTCTGACGCATTATCTAGCTCTAAAATTCAGGCTGTATCGAGCAAGGACCTACTGAATTTGTCTTCAAGCATCCACGAAAAGCTGAGTATATTTAAAACCGAAACGCCCGAACCAGATTTAGATCCTCGAGTTGATAAAAGTCGTGCGCATCAGCCTGCAACCAGTATTGAAAAAGCGCAAACGATGCACATCGAGGAAGATCAAGAATCAAGTGATATCGAACTGTTCTGAATAGGACTGTACTTTAAGCTCATCGCACAAAATCAAAAATAAGTCTTGGTATTGTGCGCTGTTTTGCTCTTTTAATGCTTGTTCGAACTGCTTCGCAATATCTGCAATTGGTGTAAAACCAAATACGGATGCCGCACCTGCTATTTTATGACAGTGGTACTGTAACCCGTCATAGTCATTTTCCTGCCACAAATCTATTAACTTGTAGCGCTCTTGTTCTAGAGTAGAAGCAAAGCTCTGTTTTAGATCCGTCATATCCAAGCTCATATCTGTATCATTGAACTTTTCAACGTATTCACCCAGCTCGGCATGCAATACCTCAACTAGCTTGTTGTGTTCAATCGGTTTACTTAGATGGCCATCAAAACCATAATCCAGATAATAACTGATCTCGTGTTCCATTACGTTTGCCGTCAACGCATAGACAGGCCCTTCAAACCCGGCTTGACGCAATAATTTTAAAGCCTCTAAACCATCCATTTCAGGCATTTGTATATCCATAAGCACTAAATCTGGAAAGCTGCTCAGGCACTTTTCAACCGCCTGCCGCCCATCGACTGCGGACTCAACCTTAACACCTAGCTGACGTAAAATCCGCTCGAACAATGCGCGGTTATCATCATGGTCTTCAGCCACTAACACTTCGCCATTAAACATCGCTCCTAGCCCTATTTGTGGTATCCGCTCTGATACCGCATAGCTTGATGCATTCAAACGCGTACATGGCAGCCAAAAAGAAAATTGACTGCCTACATGTTGCTCACTGACAACCCGGATTGTCCCTCCCATCATATTTGCCAGTTGCTGTGACAGGCTTAACCCTAACCCGGAGCCACCAAAACGTCTTGTAATACTATTATCGCCTTGCTGAAAGTAGTCGAAAATCTTATCTAGCTGCGATTGAGGCATACCTATGCCCGTATCACTTACCGTAAATAGTAGTCCATTCTCAGAGTATTCCGCTATTAATTCAACATGACCTTCACGGGTAAACTTAATCGCATTGCTCAATAAGTTGATAAGTACTTGTTTGACCCGAACGTAATCTAAGCAGACCAGACACGGGCTATCTAACTGGTGGTCAACGATCAGTTCGAGGGACTTTTCCATACAAGGGTGATGGAACATATCGGTGACATCAGTTAGCAATGACTCAACATTAAACTCTGTCATCTCCAGTTCTAACTGCTCAGCTTCTATTTTGCTAAGGTCCAGCACATCGCTAATTAACTCCTTTAAATGTTCCCCCTGCCGCACGAGCACTTCCAGTGGCTCCTTTAGCTCAATGTTACCCTGATTTTCACGTAGCATGTTTTCACTATAGCCAAGAATAGCGGTAAGTGGTGTTCTGATCTCGTGGCTAATATTGGCTAAAAATTGGCTTTTTATCTGGTTAGCACTTCGCAGCTGATCTGCTGTTTTTTGTAATTCTGCGGTACGCTGTGCGACTTCATGACGAAGGTCCAATTTGGCTTTGCGTTCGATACTGCGCCGATACCATGCAACCAAAGCCAAAAATGCAAAGCCAATAACTAAGCAACTCATCCAAATTAACTGTTGTTGCTGTTGCCGCTTCAGCACTTGAAGTTGTTGATCCTGTTTCAATTGTGCCAATTCTCGACTCAACTCACTTTCTTCAAATTGAGTTTGGTACTTTTCAGCTTCTTCTAATAGGGTTTGATTTAACAGCTCAGCACGCCCTTTGTTATATTCTGCCAATATGGACAGTGCCTGTGCAGTTTCCCCCTGAGCAGATTTGGCCAACGCAAGTAACGACATCGCTTTGTACTCACGTAAAGTTGCACCTAACTTTTTACTTATTTCCATACTGCGTTGTGAAGACTCCATAGCAGATAAGGTGCGACCATTAATTAAATCGAGTTGTGCCCGCACGTGCAACGCTTCTGACATATTAGATAAATTTCCCGATTTTTCTGCGTAATAAACCGCAAAATTCACCTCTGCTTCCGCTCGCTCTACCTCTTCGAGGGCAACGCTGACTTTTGCTAAGTTGGTATATTCGTATGACAAGTGTTTAATATCATTTGCAGCCTCATAGTAGTCGACGGCTTGTTGCAATAGCACACGTGCCTCTTCATAGCGCCCTGTTTGAGTATATACCACCCCCAAGTTTGCTTGAGAGAGCGCTAGGCCATAACTGTCTGAAAGCTCATTAAAAAGCTTGATTGCTTTAGCAAGTAATTCCTCCGCTTTTTCATAGCGCAGTAAGCGAATATACACACCAGCAATATTTAGGATAATATCTGCTTCGTCCTGCTCATTGCCATGTGTTTGATAAAGTGAATACGCCTGCGTAAAGGAAGACAATGCATTGACTAAGTCATGCATTTTCAAATACGACAAGCCTAAATTATTTTGAATATGCGCAATCTCTATTGCCGGCATGTGTGATTGTGCAAGGATCAGTGCTCTGGCATACTCTTTCTGTGACGCGGCAAATCCACCGGAGTGATACCAGCCAATTCCTTGCATTTTAATTGCCTGAAACAGCAATTCAGGGGAGTGCTCTGCGTTAACCGCAAGCTCTAGCTCTTTAAAGTACCCAATACCATCATTCAAATGCCCTGCTTCAAAGGCAAGCTTCCCCATTTGTTTTAACAAAGCTCTTCTTTGCTCTGACACCAATTGAGGATGACTCAGTAGTTGCTCCGCGGCCATTTTTTGCTCTTGCCAACGCTCTAGCTGAGCAATATTTTCCATTTGCTGCTCCAGTGACCGTATATCACTTAAAGGCTGTGATGCAGTTGCCTGAATACCTAAACTCAGTATCACTATCAACATGCAACATGTCTTTATTAATGCCATCCGTGTTAACCCTAATTTGCAATAGCGTAATATTTCATCAACAATATCTTAGGCAATGAAGATACACTATGTTTACAGAACGAACAATGACCAACCCATTACTTGATGCTATTTTTGAAATTATCACTACTGGCGAGCATTTAAAGATCCATGATCTCGCTACTCAGCTGAAGTCTAATAAAGCGCTGCCTATATTAGATCCAGACCCTCATAAAGAGTTGTTTAAGAAAAACTTTTTAATCATGAATGCGCTATATCAGCTACAAGATGAATTGCATACTTGCGGTTATACTTTACATGTCTCAAACCTAGATATTCATATACAGCTCACACAGCCAATTGACCTCAACCTAGATGCTCAGCCACTAGAGACAAGAGATCCACTTAAAGCGTATTATTTAGATTGGAACAATTATGAAACGACAAAAGAAGAGGTTGAATCTTTATTGAGTGACTTCTGGCAAAAATACCTACATACACCTGCACGATTGACCGATAAGGATAGAGCCAACTTACAAATTAAGTGGCAACTTCCCACTCAATACACAGCCACTCAGTTGCAAAAGCGCTGGCGACAATTAGCCATTGCCAATCATCCAGACAAAGGCGGTTGTACCGCGACCTTCCAACAACTAAAACAAGAGTATGAGCAGCTTAAGGGCACACTTTAAACCGCTCATATTAACGTAATTAAACTAAGCGCTTTGCTTTAACGCGTTTGCCTTTTATTTTATCTGTTTGTAACTTGCGAATTGCTGGCTTCACTGCATCACGGTAAATCGCTACATATGCTTGATTGTCTTGCACCGAAATATGACCTATCTGTGCAGAACCAATACCGTTCTCTCCTGTTAAGCAACCGACAATATCGCCCGCTCTAATCTTTTGCTTTTTGCCCACATCGAGTATCACAGTTACCATGGTTGGCTTGTATACTGGCTTGTCTAACAGACTCAATGGAGGTGTTGGTGACGGGTTAAACTCTCGTTCATACAATTCACTTAACTGGGTAACTTTAAACTTTTCGTTTTCTCCATACAGTGAGCAAGCAAAACCTTTCTTGCCACCTCGACCAGTGCGCCCTACCCGATGTACATGTGTTTGCGGATCAAGGGCCATATGATAATTCACAACCATATCAATATCTTCGATATCTAACCCTCTTGCAGCCACATCTGTTGCAACCAACACAGAGGCACTTTTATTGGCAAACCGCAAAAGCATTCTTTGTCGTTCTATCTGAGCGAGATCACCATGCAAGACAACCACTTGCAGCCCCGTTTGCTGTAATTCACTGTACAACTTTTTGGTTTCTACTTTGGTATTACAAAACACAATGCAACTTTCTGGTTTATGTTGTAGAAGTAACAGCTTCAAAGTGTTGAAGCGTAACTTATTATTCTTTAATGCGAAAAACTGCTGCTTAATTTGCTTATTAAGTGTTTCTGTTTCACCTTTGACCAAAGCTGGTGATTGCATAAAACGACCGGAAAGCTGCTCAATGTCTTTTGGGTAAGTTGCACTGAACATCATCGTCTGACGTGTTGGTGGCACATACACAGCAATGTTTTCAATGGCATCAATAAAGCCCATTTCGAGCATTTGATCTGCTTCATCTAAGATGAAATGGCTGACTTGGGTGAGATCTAAAGTCCCTTTAAAAAGGTGCTCTTCAATACGCCCTGGCGTGCCAACAATAATATGCGCACCGTGCTCAAGAGAGCTAATTTGCGGCCCAATCGGCTCTCCGCCACAGATGGTCAGTACTTTCACATTTGCGAGTGACTTAGCTAATTTGCGCACTTCTTGCGCTACTTGCGAGGCCAGCTCTCTGGTTGGCGCAAGGATCAAACCTTGTGTTAGCTGCACATCCGGCTTGAGCTGTTGCAACATTGCCAAGCTAAATGCCAACGTCTTACCAGATCCCGTTTTTGCTTGCGCAACCACATCTTTACCTTCTAGAAGCTCGGGTAAAGCTTGGGCCTGAATTGGCGTCATTTTACTAAAGCCCGCTTTGGATAGTGCCTCCATAAGCTCTGAGCGCAAAGAAAGATGAGAAAATAGCGAATTCACATGAATGTCCTGACAAATCAAATTGCAGTAATTTTAACAAACATCTACTACCTAGGTATACAACCATATCCCCTAAGCATTCTAGCCAAGATGGCGGGTCATCATTGCATAAATACAACTTATCTACAGCGAGTGCCCATGCAGTTCATCTTATTAACGTTTTAATCAAAAAGCTTCGATGTCAAAATGAAGCTCATTTTATCTATCAAGGATTAATCATGAAACATGCATTTCGTACGCTGATACAATCCAGCATACTTCCGCTTGTGACACTGTGTGCGAGCCAACTTGCTCAAGCACAAGAATTTACAAAAGCTGAGCTAGAGATGGTTGAAAAAGTGCGTGAACACGCCCATAACAGCAATCTTAGCTGGCAATTAGTCGAATCTCTCACCACTGAAGTCGGTCCACGCCTTCCCGGCACTGAAAATGACAAAATGGCAGTCGCGTGGGCCAAACAAAAGTTTCAACAACTAGGCTTTGACAAAGTGTGGTTGGAACCTTCCAAATTTCCAGAGTGGCGCCGTTATCATGAGTCAGGGTTTATCTTGACACCAAGTAAACAACCCCTTCATCTTACTGCTTTGGGTAACAGTATCAGTACACCGAAAAAAGGCCTGACAGGTGAAGTGGTATTATTTGAGACTTTTGATGAACTAAAAGCTGCGCCTGCGGGTAGTCTTGAAGGTAAAATTGCCTTTATAAACTATCGAATGAATCGCGATATTGATGGCAATGGATATGGTCCAGCCGTGAAAGCACGTAACAAAGGCGCTGTTGAAGCAGCTAAAAAAGGCGCCATTGCTTATATGATGCGCTCTGTCAGTACCAGTCATCACCGCTTTGCCCACACCGGTGGTAGCCACTACACCAAAGGCATCACGAAAATTCCAGCGACCGCTGTTGCCAACCCAGATGCCGATCAACTGGCACGTCTAGTAGCCTTGGGTAACCCTGTGAAAGTGGAGCTAAATATTCAAACTGAAGATTTGGGCGAAGGCACAAGCTATAATGTCATCGGAGAGATCACCGGCACTAAATACCCTGAGCAATATGTACTACTTGGCAGTCATCTCGACTCTTGGGATTTAGGAACTGGCGCACTGGATGATGGTGCAGGCGTTGCACTGACTATGGCTGCTGCAAAACACATTGCCGATCATACCCAACCTGAACGCAGTATCCGTGTTGTCCTATTCGCCGCTGAAGAATTGGGTCTATGGGGAGCAAAAGCGTACTTCAAGCATTATGAAAAACGCCTAGGTAATATTGTTGCTGCTGCAGAATCTGATTTTGGCGCAGATGTCGTATATGCATTTGAATCAAATGTAAATGCCGCATCGTTACCTGTGGTTCGAGCGATTGCCGAGCAACTAAAACCGCTAGGCGTTAAATATATTCGCAAGAATGAAGCGCGTGGCGGGCCTGATCTGATCCCTTTAAGACAAACTACATCGGCACCGATTTTCGATTTACATCAGGTGGGTACAGATTATTTTGACTACCACCACACTGCTGACGATACGTTGGATAAAGTCGATCCAGAAAAACTGAAACAAAACACCGCTGCATACGCGGTATTTGCTTTGATGGCTGCCAACGCTGAAACAAAAATGGCTGGTAAGTAACCTAGCTTTATGCCAAGGCAAAGGCATGTTATCTTTGTCTTGGCACGCTACATAATGATAATTAAAATCAACCACGGAGCTGGCGATGATTAAACACGCAATCTTTCGTTCTCACGACATCATCTCTGAATTACTAAGTCGCTACAAAGCTATTGTTATCGCATTTATTATCATTGCTTTTTGTGCCCATTGGATTGCCAAACACCAGCGCACACAACAGCTACAGTACACTTGGTTAGAGGCACCAAAAGTGGATGATGTCATTATGGTCGATATAGGTAAAATGCAGACTGACCGTGTCTATCAGGCGCAGTATCGTATTGCCCAAGTCATTGCAGTCAATGACAGTCAACTTACGCTCAAACAAGGTCGCTACACTTACGCCAGAAAACGAGATGCAAGACGTGCCATTCAACTTGATAATTTAATGGTGGACGATTATTTTCAAGCAGCGCCTTGGCATATTCCCAGATCACAAGTTATGCCCTATTATCAAAGCGGTGCCATTTACGCCGCATATCGGCCCAATGATATTTATGTATTGGGCGGTATTGTCAAACAGCGAGCCTTGCCTCACTTTCCAAAACACCAGCGTGCCGCTTTATCCGCAGAAAATAGTCAAGGGATAGGCTTGTATCAGCGCGGTGAGCTTGTCGCTGCCAGAGAGGCCTTTGAACTCGCAGCAAAGAGCAAAGATCAATGGGGTATGTATAATTTAGCAACCATGCTGATAGCAGCAGAGGGCGGTGAGCAAAACTTACAACGAGGATTTGAGCTACTCAAATCAGCCAGTGCACAAGGTAACGTAAAAGCCAAAGAAGCACTTACATCCTTATGCACGCTGCATCAAATTTGTGAATGATCTGTGCGCGTTTGATATTTTAATAAAAAAGCTTCAAATTCGGCGGCACTGCTGGGCTTAGAGTGCAGATAACCTTGGGTATAGTCACAACCTAGCTGCTGCAATAAGGCGAGCTGAGCAGGTGTTTCCACACCCTCAGCGATCACGATGAGATTTAACTTACTCGCCATTGAGATGATCGCACTTATGAGGGTTTTATCTTCTTCATCATCAGGTAAATCTTTGATAAAGGCGCGATCTATTTTAAGCTTAGACAATGGAAAACGTTTCAAATACCCCAGTGATGAATAGCCAGTGCCAAAATCATCTATCGCTAGCCCCACGCCCATCACACGTAATTGCTCCAATTGACGCTCTATATCATCCGAATTATCAGCCAGTACCGTTTCTGTGATTTCGAGGGTCAAACATTCCGCAGGCAAGCTAGTATCTCTCAATACTTTTTCTACCAATGCCACCACATTTTGGCGTTTAAACTGTGTGCTCGATACATTGACCGAAACAAAAAATGGCTGCTGGGTCTTATTGAGCCAAGCTCGCGCCTGTGCACAGGCTTGATATAATACCCACTCTCCCATTGCCATGATCAACCCTAACTCTTCGCTGATGGGAATAAAGTCGACTGGCGAAACCTCTCCTAACGCGTCATTATGCCAGCGTAGTAGCGCTTCACAGCCAAGCCGGTTGTCGCCAACAATAGGCTGATACACGACTCGCAATTCTTGATTAGCAAGCGCTCTGTGCAGTGCACCTTCTAGTTGGCTGCGCGCTTTGGCATGCTCATGCATGGCCGTGGTGAAAAATTGAAAGCAATTGCGACCATTCTCTTTCGCTTTATACATCGCGCTATCAGCATTGCGTAACAACACTTTGCGATCTTCCCCATCATCTGGATAAAAGGTGATCCCCATACTTCCAGACACATAGGCTTCATGGCCTTCAAGATGAAATGGCGCGCTCAGTGCTTTGAGCACCTTTTCCGCGACCTTCTCCATATCACTGATCAGTTCCATGTCAGGCAACAACAATGCAAATTCATCTCCACCTAATCGCGCGACAGTATCTGAGTTTCGAGTACACTCGCGAATGCGATTTGCAGCTTCAATTAACAATAAGTCACCAATATGGTGCCCTAAGGTATCATTCACCGCTTTAAATCTATCTAGATCTATAAAACACACCGCCACTCGCGTTTGTTTGCGCTGCGCCTGACCTAAAGCAATGTCGAATTTTGCGTGATAATGATGACGATTAGCCAGACCTGTTAAGTTATCAAAATTTGCCTGTTGCCACATCAGTTGTTCATTGCGTTTGCGTGACGTAATATCATTAAAAAGCGCGACATACATATCTATATCGCCGTGCTGATTAAATACCGCAGAGACCTGTAACCAACTGGGATATACCTCACCGTTTTTACGTTTGTTCCAAATTTCGCCTTCCCAGTGTCCCCGTGAACTCAGCGCATCATACAGTTGCGTAAAATAAGCTGTATCGTGACGCCCAGAGTTAAAAATAGCGGGCGTTTTCCCCATCACTTCTGGACCGGTAAAACCCGTTATATCGGTGAATGCTCGATTGACCATTTGAATACAGTTGTCTTTGTCAGAAACCAGTACCCCTTCACTGGTTGTTGAAAATACCGTGCTGGCAAGTCTTTGTTCTTTTTCATCTGCTAGGCGCTGGGTGATGTTTTGCAACAAATAAATATGACCATACAGACCTCCATCGTGATCCATTACATCGGTTTTACTGATCTCAACATCCAAAGTGCCAAAGTTGGTGGTGATTTGACACTCTTTTGGTTCAAATTGTATTTGCTCTAAGCAAATGCACGTCGATAGTACTTCCGCAATGGCTTTGCCATCGAGCTCCCCCATATCTTGATAGGCTGCTCGGTTGGCCGACAGCACCTTATCATTCACATCGGTGAATATGAGATAGTCACCAATGGCATCAAATATCGCATTCAGTCTCGCTCGATGGAATTCAGAGCGCTTTTTCGTTTTGCGCAGCCGTAAAAACCCCCAGCCCAACAATAAGGTTGTTCCGACAAATATCCCCATTACACTGCTGAGCAAAAAGACTTGCACTGTGCTCGCGTGTTTTATTTCTTGTGTTTGCTGCGCAACTTGTTGCTCCAAGTTGCTCTGATAGTGCCACAGTGCTTGCTCAAGCTTACGCCGCTCGCTCACATCCTGGATGACAGAAAAAAGCAGTGCACTACCGTCTTCATCCATAAAAGGAGATGAGTAAACAGACACGGTGCGATTATCACCAGACGCTAAACGATGCTGAAAAATAAAGTAGTTACGCCCTTCATTTAGCGCAGAGAGACGTTCTTTTTCCACTTGCTGTGGAGAGAATTGATTAATCTCTTGAATATGTAAGGCTTCGAGCTCTGCTTTGTTATAGCCGTAAAAATCCGCCGCCGCTTGATTGGCACGGACAATTTTACCACTACTGGGCTCGATCAATAACATCACGGCACTATGGTTATCAAACACCTCACTCGGGAGTGTTTGTGATAAGACTTTAGGCGCATGAAGCCCAATACAAGCAAAGAGCAGTCGCTGTGCTATTTTTGTTATTTTCTTCAAGCCGCCTCCACCCAATACCCGTCGACTCTCACAGAATATAGCCTATACACTAGGGCATTGAAACTAAAGAGTGAGTATCATGAAGAAAAATATGATCAGTGTTAAACCAATTACTTAATAATACTTAATAGAATGTAATGACCTAATTACAACAACAAACGTATGCTATCCGTTACAAATAAATTCACCTCGTGTGACATCAATGGGCTGTTTGAGTATGTGCTGGCTCGAGGGGAATTGATATACTCAGCCATACCGAGAAGCGTACTCACTGCGTAACAGGCAAAAATGAAATATAAAGACTTAAGAGAGTTTATCGAGTTGCTGGAAAAGCAAGGTGAACTCGTGCGTGTCAGCCAACCAATTTCCACCAAATTAGAAATGACAGAGATCGCCGATCGCACACTACGTGCTGGCGGCCCCGCTATTCTTTTTGAAAACCCAGAAGGGTTTGATATTCCCGTACTCGCAAATCTGTTCGGCACACCCAAACGTGTTGCCATGGGCATGGGCCAAACTGATGTCAGTGAATTGCGTGAAGTAGGCAAACTGCTGGCATTTTTAAAAGAGCCGGAGCCACCAAAAGGTATCAAAGAAGCTATCGGACAGATCCCTGTTTTCAAGCAGGTACTTAATATGCCTGCTAAAGAGGTTAAAAAAGCCCCTTGCCAGCAAGTTGTGCTCACTGGCGACCAAGTAGACCTTACCAAGCTGCCAATTCAGCACTGCTGGCCGGGTGACGCCGCACCACTCATTACTTGGGGACTGACAGTCACTAAAGGTCCGCATAAGAAGCGCCAGAACTTGGGTATTTATCGCCAACAATTGTTAGGCAAAAATAAGATCATCATGCGCTGGTTGTCACACCGTGGTGGTGCGCTTGATTTTCAAGAGTGGTGTAAAGAACACCCAGGCAAGCCTTACCCAGTATCTGTCGCATTGGGCGCGGATCCTGCGACCATATTGGGTGCGGTCACACCTGTACCTGATACCCTCAGCGAATATGCGTTCGCGGGTTTATTACGCGGTAGTAAGACAGAAGTCGTTAAATCAATTTCCAATGATCTTCAGGTTCCAGCCAGTGCTGAAATTGTCCTTGAAGGTTATATCGAGCAAGGTGAAATGGCACCTGAAGGACCATATGGCGATCATACAGGTTACTATAATGAAGTCGACGACTTCCCAGTTATGACGGTGACCCATATAACTCATCGCGAAAACCCTATTTATCACAGCACTTACACGGGTCGTCCACCCGATGAGCCTGCCATTTTGGGTGTGGCGCTGAACGAAGTCTTTGTGCCAATTTTACAAAAGCAATTCCCTGAAATTGTCGACTTTTACTTACCACCCGAAGGCTGCTCATATCGTATGGCAGTCGTGACGATGAAAAAACAATACCCAGGCCATGCCAAGCGCGTGATGATGGGTGTCTGGTCTTTCTTACGCCAATTCATGTATACCAAGTTTGTTATAGTGTGCGATGACGATGTAAACGCACGCGACTGGAATGATGTCATTTGGGCCATTACCACACGTATGGATCCCGCCAGAGACACCACCATGATAGAGAGCACGCCAATCGACTATTTAGACTTCGCGTCGCCCGTCTCAGGCTTAGGCTCTAAAATGGGCATGGATGCAACCAACAAATGGCCAGGTGAAACTGACCGAGAATGGGGTGTACCAATTGTGATGGACGACGAGGTGAAACGTAAGGTCGATGACATTTGGGATAGCCTCGGGATCATGGACAAGAAGTGATCTCGGTAATGCAGTGCGTACTATCTGGCTGTGATTGTTTACAAATTAGGTAAACAATCACCAAAAGCGATATATCAAA
Organism: Pseudoalteromonas luteoviolacea; assembly: GCF_018100925.1. GTDB lineage: Bacteria > Pseudomonadota > Gammaproteobacteria > Enterobacterales > Alteromonadaceae > Pseudoalteromonas > Pseudoalteromonas obscura. Next base: position 18,118 of record NZ_JAGJEH010000011.1, read on the forward strand.
ATCGCGAGCAAATATGTTACAGTGCGCATACTTTCGCCAAAGTGCTTAATAATTAAGGTTCGAAATGCAAACACTAAAAGCGCGTGTAGAGGCTATTTCCCCTCTCACTGAATTTGTTCATAAAGTGCTATTAAAGCCACAACATGATGCAGAATTTTCTGCGGGTCACTATTTACAGCTCGTGCTTGGCGAGAAAGACAAGCGTGCCTTCTCTATTGCCAGCAGCCCATCTAGAAAGCAAGAGCTTGAGCTACACATTGGCGCATCTGGCGCAGACTCTTATGCGATGCAAGCACTCGACCATCTAAGAGAAGCACATAGTAACGATGCCGATGTTGATTTAGAAGTTGGTTTAGGTGTGTCACAGGTTCGTCCAGAGCAATCGAGACCTTTAGTATTACTTGCTGGCGGTACTGGCTTTTCTTACGTTAAATCAATGGCTGACTACCTTGCAGAAATTAACTATGACCAACCGGTACTATTTTACTGGGGCGTAAAAGAAGAAGCTGCTTTATATGCAAAAGCAGAAATGGAAGCTTGGGCTGACGGCAAAACAAACTTCCAGTTCATCCCTGTGGTAGAGAATGCGTCTGACGATTGGACGGGTCATACTGGGTATGTACACCAAGCAGTAATGAAAGACATCGTATCACTAGAACCATACAGTGTTTATATGGCTGGTCGATTCGACATGATCGGTATTGTCCGCGATGACTTTATCAATCATGGTGCACAGCGCGACTTTATGTTTGCGGATGCCTTTGCATTTATCAAGTAATGCATTTTAATGCGCGGTTATCCAGCCGCGCATACCCATTGAAAAAACCAATTAAAGCGATATAAATAATCAATTTTAAAAATGGTTAAGGGTTGTCCATACTAGTTCTATCACTTAACAGGAGAGCTACCATGGCAAATCAATTTATCGCAGACATCATGTCGACCCAGTTTCCTACGATCACACCAGATACAGAAATTACCGAGGCTATTGAACAATTGCAAACCTTTGGTCTGTTTGGCGCACCCGTTCAAGATTTTCAAGGTAAATTGGTTGGGTTCATTTCAGAACAACAGCTTCTCGCACCGCTGCTACAAAGCAGTTATTTTTGCGACGGTGCAAACCAAGTTGCTCAACTGATGAGTACAGAAACGTTATCCGTTAAAAAAGAAATGACAGTGGTCGATTTAGCAGCGCAAATGCAGCAAAACAAACCCAAAATTTACCCAGTTGTTGAGGAAGGAAAAGTCATTGCTATTGTCACCCGCAGTCAGGTTATCAATGTACTTAAAGAAAACTACTTAAGCTGCTCAACGCATTGAGCAGCGCATTAGGTTAAGCGTATTTTTGTAATAATGCGTGTTTGTCAGCATCGCTCAAAAAGGCAATGTCGACCGCATTTCTCTGCGCTTGGACGATATCATCCGCGCTCAGTCCAGCCAGAGGCGCGGCTTTTTCGAACTCATTGTCTAACTCAACACCCTGCACAGCTGGGTCGTCCGTATTAATGGTTGCCAAAATACCATGATCTAAAAATTGCTTCAGTGGGTGAGTCTCAATGCTGGCCACTGTGCTCGTCTGTAAATTACTGGTTAAACAAGATTCAATACCAATGTGATTGTCGCGCAAATAATCCATCAGTTTCGGATCTTCAATGGCTTTTACACCGTGACCGATGCGAGTTGCACCTAATTCTTGGATGGCCTGCCAGATACTGCTTGCCCCCTCGGCTTCTCCGGCATGAATGGTTGCGCCTAGGTATGCATCGTGAACCTGTTTAAAGTGATCAATAAACAACTCACCAGGGAAGCCAAGTTCATCACCAGCTAAGTCAATGGCAACTAAATCGTTTTTAAAGGCTAGTAATGCGTCTAGCTCATATTGGCACTTTTCAACACCAAACGTACGAGACATGATGCCAATTAAATTGACTTTGATATCACGCCCGTTACTGGCCGACTTAATACCATCAACAACCGCTTCTACCACGCCTTGAGGATGCAAGTTATGGGTTTTTGCCATGTAATATGGACTGAATCGCAACTCAGTGTAATCCATATTTTGTGCAATTGCGTCTTCGACGTTTTCAACTGCAATACGACGACAAGCATCATAGTCACCCAGTACCTTAACACCCCAGTCCAACTTAGCCAAAAATGCCATCAGGTTTGGGGCATTGTCGAGTACTTGCACATGCGGCCTTAAGCCTTCAACATCGTGTGCAGGGAGCGCCATGTTAAACTTTTGACCAAGGTCTAAAATTGTTTCAGCACGCACATTACCGTCTAAGTGGCGGTGTAAATCAAGTAAAGGTAGTTTGGTATTGATCATAAGGCACTCGGTTTGCAGATAAAATTTTTCAGATCATACGCATCTTAAGTTTAGATACAAGGACAATTATCCGCAAAAATAAACTAACCAGACCTCTGACAAATAAACCACTCTGGTGCAACAAGCCACCGCTCAGAACACAAAAAAGCCAGCGATATCGCTGGCTTTTTCTAGCTTTGCTGATCACTCAGTAACAAATAAGCTTTTTCATATTGTCCGGTTTTTGCGAAAGCCAACTCTGCTTGGTGCTGCCACATAGCCTGCCAAGGTGTCTTTGAAAGCGTATCAAAAATTTGTGCCGCCAGCCCGTGATCTCCTTCACCATTGGCTAGACACGCCAAACAAAATAATAGCTCTGTTTGCTCCGGTTGCTTCTTAAGTTTACTTTGAACCAGTTTTCGCAGTTCAATGTCCGCACCGCCTAGATGCTGTAATATCTTTGCCAGTTCGTCCAGCTGATCCTTTTTGAGCAACTTAATCAGCTCTTTACGCACTGGCGCCAATTGACCTGTGCGCACACAGACCGCAATAAACGCCTTGTGACTAAGTAGCTTCAGTGCCCGAGGTAACTCACTTTGCAGTGATTGAATATCTTTATCCGTGTGTTGCGTAATGGCGTAAAAGTAGCCGCTAAAAAAGCTGTCCCACTGCTGCTCATTCCAATGCAGCTGTTTATGGCGCTGCACTATAGTCGACAGCAATGTATCCCAATCTTTGGCCTGTAACAGTGCACTGATATAAGCGTGTAGCTCTGTTGGGGAGGCTTTTTTCATTTGTGCTTGCGGTGTCAAACTTTCCAAAGCTTGTTCTTGTTGCTCTGCTGCAAGCCAAAGCTGACTAACTTTACTTTGAGCCGATTCGCTCAGTTGCTGCAAATACTCTCTCGCCACAACTTTTTGACCCGCATGCAGTGCCGCTTTTGCTTGAATAGCACATTGCTGATCACGCCACTTTTCTGGAAACTCTGCTTTTTGTAAGGCATAGCTTAAACTGTCGTCTTGGCCATTGATGAGCGCCCAAATGCTTTGTTCAAATGCCGCTTCTTGACGCGCTGCACGCTTGTTAGCACGGTGCTTTGAAAGTCCCCCAAAGACACGCCAAATAGCTTTGCCACTTTTAAACGCGATGACTAAAATAGCAAGGGACATTAACAATATAAAGATCAACGAAACCAAAGTGCTTTCTACTGTATAAACCCCCGCAGACACCAATACATAGCCTTTCTCATCAATCAGTAAATGCGCGCCGGCCATCACGATGAAAAACAAAGACACCACCAATAACCATCGGATCATTGCAACCACTCCTTCAATGCCTGAGGTGTGGAGATCTGTGGCACTTTTGTAACCGAATGCTCTGTGCGCTGTAATACCTGCAATCGTTCAAGCACCATGTCGCTCGTCGCGTCGCCACTTCGATAGTAACGCGCCAACGTATTTTTAGCACCGGTCAAAGCCAGATCGAAAATGCTGGCTTGCTGATCCAAAAAGGCAGTTTGTGCTTGTTGTAAATAGCTTCTTAGTTGCGCGCGGATCAACTGCTGCTCTTGTGCATCCAACAGCGGGTCGATCACAGGTTTATCATGCTGACGAATTGTCAAAAAATCAGCCTTAATTTTATTCCAGCTACGTATGATATTTGATTGCCAATCGCTGATGTCTTTACTCAGTTGCGCATCCTCTGAAGCGTTCGCTTTTGGCTTATCAATGGTTTTAAGCGGTAATTTATCTACTTGCGAAATCAGCCCTGCCAATTCCATGTATATGGCTTCAGTACTGGGCTTTGGTAATGCGCGTAACATCGCGATATCTTGATTGATGGCCAACTTCAAAGCATCCGTCGCCACCTCTTCTGCAATGGCACTCTCTAGGCGCTGAAGAACAATCACTGCGCCCAAGTAGTCGCGTTCACTGGCAACTTTAAACTCGGCGTAACGTGCTAGCGCACGCAGTTCTGAGCTGACCGCACCACCTACTTGTTGGCGGGCTTGAGAGAGCGTTTTCTGCAAACTTTGTTCGACTTTTTGTTGCTGCTTATTTAACTGCGCGGCCATGACTTGCTGCTGTGTTTGCCACTGCGCTTGCAAGTCATTGAGCGTTTTTTGGGTCGCAGTGAGCTGCGATGCCAACTGAGCATTTTGTGCGGCCAACTGCGTCAATTGCGCATCTTGTTTAACCGCTTGCTGTTGATTATAAACATATACGCCACCTGCGCCTGCCACTCCTGTCAAGGCGACCAGCAAGGCAAGCACAGCTGTTTTGCTCAACTTCGCTGTATTCTTAGTTGATTTTTTTTCCATCTGTTGCGGCTCATTAGATGGTATTGAAGCCGACGACTCTTGTTTTTCCGTCATTGCGCTGCCCTGTTGGGAAATTAAACCACAAATCGTCTGTGCTAAGGCCTCATTGCTTGCCCCTGCACTCACCACGATCTGCGTATCGGTTATTTTATACTGTATTTTTAGATGTTGCGCTGTCCGTTCACTGACTACCACAAATATGCGCGCTTGCAACCAATGCTGATGCGCGGCTTGTCGGCTGTTGAATATTGCGTCGACGGCAGCGTTACTCGTCACCACTATACCGTCAATTTTCGATGCCTGCCAGTGGTCTAACCAGTTTTCAGCTGTGTTGTGCTCAGTAACACGTTCATAAACATTACAGGTACTTAGAAGTGCACCACGCGCTTTGAGTGTTTTGGCAATATGCGTTCGACCACCTCGCCCTTTCACTATGACGATGCGCTGTGCCTCTATATCTTGTAACTCAGTCAGCGCCACCACTCCCTCTGAATCTTGGCGCGTTGGCGCAATTGCACTGCGCGATAAACACTGCTTGACCGCTTCAGCAGTTTGCGTACCCACAGCAAAAAGCTGACAGGTCGTGGCTAAAGAAAAACCATCAGCTTGTAATTGCTGCGCAAAGTTCTGCACTGCATCTTGTGAAATGAAAATAATGATGTCGGCATCGCAGGCATCGAGTAATTGCTGTGGTGTGGCCTGGACTGAATTGAGTTTCAGCACTGGTGTGCACAGCGCTGAAATATTTGATTTTGCCAACTCAGTGGCAAGTGCTTCCCCTTTTCCCTGCGGCCGAGTTATGGCAAATTTCACCTTAAGCGTCTCTGTAAACTTCCGCTAATATGCTGTCAGCACCTTGGCTTAGCAGCGCCTCTGCCAGCTGAGTGCCCAGAGCTTGTGCGTCGGCAACATCACCAGTCAATTCTGCCCGCAAAATTTTACTACCGTCAACCGCACCGACAAGTCCACGTAAATATAGCTGCTCGCCCTGTAGCTCCGCGTATGCGCCAATTGGCACCTGACACCCGCCTTCTAAGCGGCGATTCATGGCTCTTTCCGCTAGTACGCGCGCGCGTGTTGGCGCATGCTCAAGAGGTGCTAATAGCGCCTGAATTCGCGCATCATCACTGCGGCACTCAATCCCTACAGCACCTTGACCATTGGCTGGTAAGGAATCTTCAACAGCAACAAAACAGGCAATACGCTCGGCCATTTCTAATCGAATAAGCCCTGCTGCTGCAAGTATGATGGCGTCAAATTCACCAGCATCCAACTTCGCCAATCGCGTGTTAACATTACCACGTAAATCTTTGATCACCAGATCTGGACGGGCTTCGCGAATTTGGCACTGACGACGCAGGCTAGAAGTACCAACAACGGCACCAGCAGGCAACTCATTGATGTGCTTATATTGGTTTGAAACAAAAGCATCGCGCGGGTCTTCTCGTTCACAAATAGTATGCAGCTCTAACCCCGCAGGAAAATCTACAGGCACATCTTTCATCGAGTGCACTGCAATATCAGCTCGCCCTTCAAGCATCGCTTGTTCAAGTTCTTTGACAAATAACCCTTTGCCGCCAATTTTCGCCAAAGGGGTATCAAGGATCTTGTCGCCTTTGGTGGACATTGGTACCAATTCAACAGTTAAGTCTGGGTGAAAGTGCTCTAGCTGCGCCTTTACAAACTCTGCTTGCCAAAGTGCCAAAGCACTTTTGCGTGTTGCAATGCGTACGCTATTTTTAGTTTCTGTCATGTCTTGCCTTGTCGACCCCTAAGGAGCCTTTGCTAAAATTCGAAATGATTTTTGTGCCAACAATTGACCACTTTCAGTGATCACTTCAACTCGCCACTCTCCAGTTTGGCTCGGCATGATATTTTTGCTCGAGTAAGTGCGATATCTTGGTGTGCTGACTGGCAGAGAAATATCCGCCATTAGTTGGTCTTGATGAAACCATAAATGTTGCACTACCTGACCTTGCAGACCTTTGATCTCGGTAAAGAAAAATAGCTTTTCTTGAAATTTATTGGGTTCAACAAGATGCTTGAGTACATTGATAGGCTCACGGTTTTCAATACCCGATGTCAACACCGCACGGCTAATGTGACTGGTATCGACTTTGGCATTTAGCGCAATACTTGCCACATGAGCATCCGCTGCAAATTGTGTTTGTGAATTAGACACTTTTGGCTCATTGATAGGCGCAGGATTGCTCGGCTCTGGTTCGCTCGCCTGAGGTTCATCTGCAACTGGCTCAACCATACCCACTTCAGGTTCGGGCGTGTCTGTATCTGCCACCAAAGAGGTTGGTATGACCAAGCTCTCTGATTGCTCACTTGCCGATGTATCAACAGGTGTCAATATTGGCTGCTCGGCCTCATCACCTGATACAACCGCATTCGGTGCTAGCTGTAATTCAGTATCTGTTTCATCAGCATATACGGACGTGAACACACCATATGACAACGCAGTCACACCAAAACCCGCTACGCACAATGCCGTGAAAATACGCCGCCAATGATATTGATAACCCACGGTTTCAACTCGGCGTGGCTGTGACGTGGCATCTATCATTTTGGTTTTGATCACTATACGTTGAGTCATATGTATGTCCTGTTCACTATGACAAGCGTGAAATCAACCACGCTCGGATCGCTTTAAGTTCTTCAATGCACACTTGGTGCTCCATCGGGTAATCTTGCCAACTGACATCATACCCCTGCTCTACAAGCGCATTGTACGCAGTTTGTCCCGCTTGCATCGGCACCACTGGATCATGACTTCCGTGGGCCATAAATACGTTGAGTGCTGGCTGAATGGCTTCTGAGCCAAGCTTTTGTGGTGCACACATATACGTTGACAATGCCATCACACCTGCCAGTGTATCAGATAGGCGTGGCGCCAAATGTAAACTGATCACGCCCCCTTGCGAAAAACCAGCAAGAATGATTTTGTCTGCAGGTATTCCTGCTGCGATTTCTTGCTCAATTAATTGGGCGACAGCCGCTGCAGACTCACGAACACCGGCTTCATCTGCGCGGTTTTCAAGTTCCATACTTTTAATGTCATACCAAGCACGCATTTCCATGCCACCGTTGATCGTAACAGGTTGGATGGGGGCATGAGGAAAGACAAATCTGACGCCCAAAGATTCTGGTAAATCTAATTCCGGTGCGATTGGTAAAAAGCCATTGCCCGAGTCTCCTAACCCATGGAGCCAGATCACAGTCGCCTTGTGCTGCCCTTTTGCTGCATATTCTACAAATTCTAACATCAGTCGTGTTGCCACTCTATTTTTTGACCCGCTTGACGAGTAGCTGCATCAGCCATAAATTGCCAAAACTCAGCGCCCGAACGGTTATCTATCCATTTATCATCACGTAATTCAAAGTGATGGCCGTTAAATTTGGTTGCTACCCATACTTGATGCAATGGCGCTTGTTTGTTAATGATTATCTTAGATTGATCTGCAAAGATGATCTCTAAAATACCGGAAGCTGATTCATAATCTAAATCGGCATCGCAATCATCGATCTGTTCTTCGATAGTTAACATTAACGCTTCGGCTAATTGATGATACTCGTGATCTGTCATGACTAACTCCTTAAATACGGCTAAGCGAAGCCTTCTTTCCCAAAACAGGGAATAAATTTCAACCGCAAAAGCTGCTTTTTTCGCGAATTCTGTTACTCTGCGATTATAAAGGCACTGACATCATTAATCTAATGAAAGCGACATACACTCAATTTAGCTTACTTGCCCTAGCATTGACTAGCACCTTAACGTTAACAGCTTGCGGGCAACGTGGTCCACTGTATTTGCCTGAAGACGCGGATAAGAACCGCTCTTCAACATCACAGAAAAAAGCACCAGACAGCAAAAACACTGACGAAAAGGATAACTAAATGGACTTTTTCCAGTACAAAGACAATCAATTGTTTGCCGAACAAGTCGCTGTTAAAGATATTGCCGCGCAGTACGGGACACCTTGTTATGTCTATTCACGCAAAACCCTAGAGCGCCACTACCGTGCGTTTACAGATGCCGCTGCCAAACACAAACATTTGGTATGTTACGCAGTAAAAGCCAATAGTAATATCGCAGTCCTCAATGTGCTGGCCAAGATGGGCGCAGGGTTTGATATCGTGTCAAAAGGTGAACTAGCACGCGTATTAAAAGCCGGTGGCGATCCGAAAAAAGTGGTCTTCTCTGGTGTCGCAAAAACCCAAGATGAAATCACTTACGCACTTGAGCAAAATATCAAGTGCTTCAATGTCGAATCTAAAGCCGAGTTAGAACGGATTTCAGAAATTGCTGCATGCATGCAAGTGCAAGCGCCAGTGTCTATTCGTGTAAATCCTGATATTGATGCCAAAACCCATCCTTACATTTCAACTGGATTAAAGGAAAACAAATTTGGTATTGATATCAAACAAGCGTTTGACGTCTATCAACTTGCCTGTGCCCTACCCGGTATTCAAGTTGTCGGTGTGGACTTCCACATTGGCTCACAATTAACTGAGGTTGAGCCATTTTTAGCCGCCTTGGACAAGGTTCTTGCACTGATAGATACCTTGAAATCAGCGGGTATAGAACTCAAACATTTAGATATCGGCGGTGGATTAGGTGTACCTTACGATGGTGAAAAGCCGCCACATCCAAGCGCGTATGCCGCGCAGGTCATCGCTCGCCTTGAGTCTTACAGTAGCCTCGAATTAATCTTTGAACCTGGACGTGCCATTGCTGCTAATGCAGGTTTGTTAGTTACTAAAGTAGAGTATTTAAAACCGACCGCAGATAAGCACTTTGCTATTGTAGATGCGGGGATGAACGATATGTTACGCCCTTCACTGTATCAAGCTTGGCAGGAAATCATCGCCGTGACCCCAAGAAATGATGGCACACCGGAACACAACTACGATGTCGTTGGGCCTGTGTGTGAAACTGGAGATTTTATCGGTAAAGATCGCACACTGGCCATTTTACCAGGTGACTTACTTGCTCAACGCAGCGCGGGCGCTTATGGTTTTACCATGAGCTCAAACTATAACTCGCGTCCACGTGTGGCTGAAATAATGGTAGATGGTGATCGCGCACAAGTGATCAGAGCAAGAGAGACGCTTGAGTCTTTGTGGCAAGGCGAAACATTACTTTCAGAATAATAACAGCGATGATGCATCGCACTCAGCGGCTAGAATAGTAAGGTAATATGTTTGTAAATTTTTCAAAAATGCATGGCCTAGGAAATGACTTTGTCGTGATCGATAACGTCACACAAAACGTTTTCTTGTCACGTGATCAAATAAAAAAGCTCGCAGATCGACACTTTGGCATTGGATTCGACCAATTACTCCTTGTTGAACCGCCTTATTCCCCTGATTTAGATTTTCACTATCGTATTTTCAATGCCGATGGCACAGAGGTTGAGCAATGCGGTAACGGCGCTCGCTGCTTTGCCCGCTTTATACGCATGAAAGGGTTGACCAATAAACACAAAGTCAGTGTTTCAACCAAAGGTGGAGACATCACCCTCTACACCGAAAAAGACGGCCAAGTCACGGTTAATATGGGTACACCCCAGTTTGTACCTCAAGACATTCCCTTTAAAGCACAGCAAAGTGAGCTAACCTATGTACTTAGAGCACAGGAGCACACAATTTTTTGTGGAGTGGTCTCTATGGGCAACCCACACTGTGTAATTGAAGTTGATGATATTGATACTGCCGACGTAGATACCTTGGGTCCCATGATTGAACATCATGAACGCTTTCCAAAGCGCACCAATGTAGGCTTTATGCAGATCATTAACCGAGAACATATCAAGCTTCGTGTCTGGGAGCGCGGCGCTAACGAAACACTGGCATGTGGCAGTGGTGCGTGTGGTGCTGTTGTAGTTGGTATCAAACAAGGCAAACTAGCAGATACAGTACGCGTCGATTTGCCAGGAGGGACATTGCAAGTACGCTGGAATGGCGGAAACAAACCAGTCAAAATGACTGGGCCCGCTGAACATGTATTTGATGGACAGGTAGCAATATGAGCCATAACCAAGATCCTATGTCAGCCCATGATGTCATGGCATTTTTGCAGAAAAACCCCAACTTTTTGTTAGAGCACCCCTATCTGCTGCTTGATATGAATCTACATGTGCAGCACCATGGCGCGCCCAACCTTGCTTTAATGCAACAGCGCGTGCTGCGCGATGAAAATACTAAGCTCAAAAAGCAAATCGATTCTATGGTCGATTCAGCGCGCGAAAATGAACTGATTTTTAAGCTGTTCAGTGACTGTCAGCGCGCTCTGTGGTATTGCAATAACTTTCAAGAGTTAGCTGATATTTTGGCAGATACTTTGTCGCAATCTCCTAAGATTTCGGTCTGTCAACTCATCCCTTATGATGTGACACTGGAAGAGCTGGTGACCCGGCGATTCAACAAGCTCGCTCGCTACTTAGGACGATTAGACCTACAAGAACAGAAACTCTTGTTTAGCGGCTTTGCATGCCAGTCTGTGGCGCTTTATTTATTAGGCCCCAGTGACAAACCGACCGCCATTTTGGCTTTTGCCAGTGACTGTGCTGACCACTTTTCACCAGACAATGGAAACTTGTTCGTCAATGAACTGGTGTCATCGTTACAAATGAGGCTCAAGGAGCTGGCATGAGCGAGCACTCGCTCAGCGCAATTTGGCAAAAACCCATTGAGGAGTTTATGGCCTATCTGCGCTACGAAAAACAGTACTCACCTCATACATTGACACAGTACCAAACCCAATTGAGACTGGCTGCACAGTTTTTTTCGCCACACTGTCAGAGCTGGTTGAGTGTCAGTAGCGACTTGATCCGTCGCTTTTCAATGCATTTGCGTGCCAAGCAATACAACCCACGCAGCATCAATTTGAAGCTCAGTTGTATCCGCAGTTTATATAAATTTTTAAAAACCAAACAAGTAACTGGATATAATTTACATGATCCAGCCGCAGGTCAGAAAGGACCGAAGTTTCAAAAACCCCTACCTAAAAACCTTGATGTCGACCAGATGATGCAGCTTTTGGATATTGATGACGAAGATGCACTCGCTGTTCGTGACAAAGCCATGATGGAATTAATGTACTCTAGTGGCTTGCGGATCAGCGAACTGGTCAATACCAATGTTCAGGATATCCGAGAAGGTGAAATTCGCGTATTGGGTAAAGGTAGCAAAGAAAGGGTAGTGCCTGTAGGTAGTAAAGCCCTCGATGCCATTGCTGCTTGGTTACAGGTACGGCCATTATTTGCACTTGATGGTGAGATTGCGATGTTCGTCAGCAAACGTAAGACTCGTATTTCGACTCGCCATGTGCGCGCAAGAATGAAGGAGTGGGGCATAAAGCAAGGCATTAGTGCAAATGTGCACCCCCATAAATTACGCCACTCATTTGCCAGCCATCTGTTGGAGTCAAGTGGTGATCTACGCGGTATCCAAGAGATGCTCGGCCACAGCAGCCTATCTGCTACCCAAGTATATACGCATGTAGATTTTCAGCACCTAGCTAAGGTCTATGACCAATCTCACCCGCGTGCTAAGCAAAAGAAACCCTAACCTACCCACACCGCTGACTTCACCATAACAGGGCTTTGGCATACAATGAACTCATTGTTGCCCAAACTAAAGATCACAATGCGATTTAATCGAGCGATTTCTCCCATCAAAGTTTTGAGCTTTGACCTAGACGACACCCTTTATAACAACCACCCTATTATTTTGGGTGCCATTGGCGCTATGCAAACTTATTTACAATCTATCCCGCAGTGGGCTGCCCAAGAAGGCGACTATTGGCTGGCGTGTCGACAGTACATAGGTAACACACAGCCACACTTGCAAAGTGATGTCACGCAATGGAGGAAAGTTGCTCTAGAGTATGGCCTGTCGCAACTTGACCTAACACAAGAGGAAATTGAGCGACATACCCAGTTGGCATATCAAGCGTTTGCTGATGCTCGTAGCCAAATTACCGTCGCCACATCAGTTTTAACTCTATTGGATAAACTTGCACAAAAGTACACTTTGATCGCCATTACTAACGGCAATGTGGAAGTCGACAAATTCAATTTATCAGGGGTATTCGAGCGCGTGTATTTAGCAGGGCCAGATGGCCAAGCAAAGCCCGCTGAAGATCTGTTTAGACGCGCATGTCAGGATTTAAATGTACAGCCGCAGCAAATTTTGCACATAGGCGATAGTTTAGATACCGACGTACAAGGCGCCAACCTCGCAGGATGCCATAGCATCTGGTTAAACAACCAAGGTGTTAACTATAAATATCAAGGCCTTGCAGACATTGAAATCTGTGATATCCACCAGCTTAGTACACTGTGTTAGACACCAAACCCACGACTTAATTGGACTCGAGTTGCGTCCTTTTTGCGCACTGTCAATGCGCAATTAGTCTGCTAAAGTTGCATTCAATGTACAGATAACGTACTAATATTGGCTTTCAAATATAAAAATCATAGAATCGGAAGTCATTATGTCATCTCACGAAGCAGCTGCTGCTGAGTCATCAGACAACAAGTTAGACACGGGCTTTTTTGGTCACCCACAAGGCCTTTCCACCCTCTTTTTCACTGAAATGTGGGAGCGTATGAGTTACTACGGTATGCGCGCACTGCTGGTATTATTTATGACTGCCAGCCTCCAAGAAGAGGGCTTAGCCTTTACTGTCGCTACCGCAACAGCCATTTATGGCCTGTACACCGGTGCGGTTTACTTCCTCGGATTGCCAGGTGGCTGGATAGCCGATCGGTTGCTAGGTGGACAGCGCACCGTCTGGTATGGCGGCATTATTATCATGTTAGGTCATATTGTGCTTGCCATCCCCGCCCAAAGTACTTTTTTCATTGGCTTAATTTTAGTCGCAATGGGCACAGGCCTGCTCAAACCCAACATCAGTGCGATGGTTGGTCAACTGTACAGTAGTGAAGATGTGCGTCGCGACAGTGGCTATGCCATTTACTATATGGGGATCAACATTGGTTCGGTGATCGGCTACATGGTATGCGGCTATTTTATGGAAAATGTTGGTTGGCACTGGGCATTTGGTGCAGCCGCTGTAGGTATGGCCATCGGCCTAGTGCAATACCGTTTCACCTTGGGCAACATCCAAGGTGTTGGCGATAAGCCCAGTAACCCATTGACACCAGCAGGCAGCAAAAAAGCTTGGTTTGCTATTGGTGCAATACTCGCCGCGACAGGTGCGATTGTCGGACTCACTTACGCAGGCAGCATAGTAATCAACCCTGTGGTGTTAGCTCAATATGTTGCTGTAGCGTTTACGGTAATTTTTCTCGGTTACTATGCCTATATCTATTTTGCTGGCAACTTAAATGCAGATGAAAAGAAAAAACTATGGGCGCTGTTTTTAGTCTGTGTCGCCTCAGCTTGTTTTTGGTCTGGTTTTGAACAAGCTGGTTCATCGTTAAATCTGTTTGCACAAGACTATACTGATCGTGTCATTGCGGGCTTCACCTTACCAACAGCTTGGTTCCAATCATCTAATTCATTCTTCATTATTATTTTATCCCCTTTCTTTGCAGCCCTCTGGATAAACTTAGCTAAACGCATGATCACACCATCATACAGCTTAAAATGTGCTATTGGTCTGGTGATTATGGCGAGCGGCTTTATTGTCATGTTCTTTGCCTCACAGTATGCAGCACAGGGCTTAAAAGTAGCGCCCATGTGGTTGATCACTACTTACTTTTTACACACTGTTGGTGAGTTATGCCTTAGTCCAGTGGCACTCAGTGCGGTCAGCAAGCTGTCACCTAAGCGTTTTGCCGGTCAAATGATGGGGATATTTGTACTTACTTATTCTATCGGGAATATTATTTCAGGCCTACTTGCGGGCAACTTCGATCCTGAACAAGTCGATCAAATTCCAAATCTATATTTGCAGATCAGCTTATTTGGTATCGGTGTGGGTATTCTTATTCTGCTATTTAGCTTCAGAGCTAAGATTTGGGAAGGGCAAACCCAGCAACAACCTGCATAATCAGTTCATAGAGATGCAACCCAAACGCGTGTTGCATCTCTGAACGCTGCGTGCCACTGATTACGCAGCTATGTTATTTCTCCACATTTCCCTTTTTTTACACCAAGTTCTAAGGTTAAGATAAACAGGTGTTTTAGGAGATGAATCAACCATGAAAAAAATCGTCGTTACAGGCGCAACGGGGCTACTCGGACGTGCATTGGTGAAGGTGTTGTCACAGTCAAATACTGTCATTGGTACCGGTTTTCGCAGAGCCGCTCCGCCAATTGAGCAACTGGATTTACACGACCAAACAGCCATTACAGCCTTTTTAGATACACACCAACCTGAGGTGTTGGTGCACGCCGCAGCTGAACGCAAACCTGACATTTGTGAAAATGACCACCAAGCAACCATGGCTTTAAATGTCCAGGCGGCAGAATTTTTAGCGAGCCAATGCAAAAAAAGACACATCCAATTTGTCTTGATCAGCACAGATTACGTGTTTGACGGTCAATCAGCCCCATACACAGAAAATGATGCAACTTCGCCAGTTAATTTTTACGGCCAAAGCAAAGCGCACGCTGAACTTGCGGTATTGGCAGCTTGCCCTGAACATACAGTAGTGAGAGTCCCCGTACTCTATGGTGACGTAGAATATTTAGCAGAGTCAGCCGTTACAATCATTGCTGAGCAAGTCATAAAAGACCGCAATAGCGCACATGATGATTGGGCAATACGTTACCCAACACATGTTGAGGATATCGCACTTACACTCAACGACTTATTAGCACAACCTCGCGACAAACAATGTGGTACTTTCCATATCTCAAACAACCAGCTGATGACCAAATACGCCATGGCAGTAGAGATTGCCAAGGCACTAGCGCTTGACACACAAGGCTTAGTCGCGCTACCAGAGCCATCGCAAACAGCGACAAGGCCATACAACTGTGCATTACAAGACACTAGGTTGCACACAATGGGTATAAAACATCATCGCGATTTTGCCACGGCAATAGCCAAAGTGCTGAGTCAGCACAGCCATTAAAGCAACATTGGGGACGTTCAATTATGCGATACTTTATTCGACTATTACTTGTCTGTTCCCTGTCTCTCAATGTCTACCTAGAATGGCAACGGCCACACTCGCTGCTAAAAAGTATGCTCTCCCACGCTGAGCCGCTACCGCAGAGTATCAATATGGATTCTATGTCCGATGTTCCGCACACTGACGTCCAACTAGTCAAAAAAGAATCCCCCTTAGAGCTAGCAGCTCAAGCCTTTAAAGCGGGCGATTTACTCACCGCAGCGCGCCTGTGGCACGACAGTACAAATCCAACTCAGCACCTGAACACAGTACATGCATGGCTAACTGAGCTACGCAGAGATTTAAAACTCAAAAGTGAGCAGCAACTTGCCAGTATCTTAATGTTTGTACAACGCATTCTAGCAGTAGTCCCCCAAGACTTTGCAGCGCTTAAATTAGAAGCAGATGTATATCTTGCGCAAGGAGAGCAAAATGAAGCGATTTATCGCTATATCAAGCTGTTGCACCTTTACCCTGAATATCAACATTTACAGGACATCATTGCAGCTTTGATCGCGCAACGTCTCAACCACCTCAAAGAACACAGCGATTGGCATGAAATAATCGCACAAGGGCAAATATGGCTCAGTGAGCAGCCTAATAACCTCCCTATCATTGCCGCCATTATCGAAGCACACTTAGCGCTCAATAACCCAGTAGAGGCAGAGTTATTGCTCTCGCAGCTCAGTGCTCAACAGCAACGCCATAAAGCGATTGCACCACTTAAAGATGTGCTTGAAAACGTCACACAGCAAGTCGAGCGAATTCCATTGGAACGCCGTGGTGAGCACTATGTTTTAAAAGCGCAAATAGCAGGGCAAGAAATTTCTTTAATGATTGATACGGGGGCTAGTATTACGGCACTGACAGCCGCCCAATTCGAACAACTCGCATATGACGTAAACTATTTAAACTCTCGTCGTGTGAGCACGGCTAACGGTATAACTGAAGTTCCTTTTTATATGAGTACGGGGATACAGATTGGTAGCAAGCAAAAAACCCCTTTTGAATTTGGGGTAATGGAGCAATCCCATTACGGGCCTGGGTTACTTGGCATGAATTTCTTGCGTCATTTTGAATTTGAAATAGATCAACAGCGAGCCGAACTGATTTTAAAACCAAGATAATTTACGATGAATTATGCCGCACTAGACGCAGATAACCTTTTATTCATAAATGTCAGTTCAAGCGGCGCTGCCAAACAGTCTATGGATGCCGCTTTATCAACATCAACTCCATTGCTAGACACATAAACAATATCAAAGCTCTCTGACATACGCGCAATGAATGCTTCTACTTGCTTAATACATTGTGGTATTGGCGACAGCTCGATCGTCACCACACTGAGCATGCTTTCCAGTGCAATGATATCATCAACTAAATGATATTCGTCGCAGGACATACTAATATTCAACATAGTGGCATTGTCATCTATCGTGCCATAGACAGCAATTAAGGTTTCTAAACTGATATCCACTTCATTGGTTTGTGTGCTAACACGACGGCGTAGCAACCGATTACTACTGCTGTAAAACGTATAAAGTAAGATTTGATTAAGCAGTGAGTCTGCATGACGCTTGCTTTGTTTTAGCTTGCCTGACAGTGCACTGCGCAATGACTTAACACCACTGCCAAAAGCCTCACTGAGCACCGATGATAAGCTGAGCTTGTGATCGACACCAATTATCTGGCATTCAGGATTGAGTGCCTGAAATGCTTTATCAAAGCGCCAATTGTCATTTGCACCCAACGAAAGTAATGTCTTTGTTCTCGAAATCGCACGAGCTGGGACCTGATGACCACGTTCATGCGGTCCACCTACTCGTACGAGATCACCACATTGACTCAATTGTCTCTGTAATTTATTGATCTCCACAACCAGTAACACCAATTTAACCCAAGTTACATTAAGTGTAACTCCAATATATATGATTGTTTTAATAAAGTGTGAATTTTTTTAAGAAAAGTAATTTTTCACACAATAAAATTTCATGCAAACCTTATGAGGGCCTTGTATTACTTGTAGTTTAACCACTATGACACAATTTAAAAAATTGATAATAACCGCACAATAAAGATATCAAGATCAGTAGAATCAAACACAATGTCAACATTTAGCTAGTATAACTTGTTGTCACCAAAGGGAACTTCAAGTAGGTTACTGCTTTGACGTACTGGCTGACCTATCATCTCGTCATAGGCGCTTTGCTGGCGTAACATCATTTTTTGATATGGCAGGTGCTGGACGAGCTTTTGCAGTGCCAGCGGGTTATGCGCTTTAATTCCTTTGCCCTGTGCGTCGACAACAATATATTCGGAATCACCCAAGCACACGCTAAGTTGGTACAGTGCCTGATCGAGTGAGTTAATGATAAACTTATCAATAATTGGTTTGTCTACCAGTGCCGCCAGTGTGATTTTCATAACAGACCTCCAAATATTGAGTTATACGCGTCATATTCCGATGGGGTTTATAGCAGATACATAACGATTGAGATTTGATATAATTTGCCCTTCTCTAATCCTGATTGTGGCTCCTCGTAAATGTCTGAAAACTCCCATATTGCTCCTATGCGTCTAGCTAAGTTCCTCAGTCATTGTGGAGTTTGTTCAAGGCGACAGGCATCTAGATTAATTGAATTAGGGCAAGTGCAAGTAAATGGCCGCGCAGCGAACCATATCGACCATGTCACAGAACAAGATGATATCTGGGTCAATGGACAAAAAGTCGTAGGACTGGCCCCCAAGTTACTTTATCTTTATCACAAACCAGTTGGCATAGACTGTAAGTTAAGTGAACAAGACCCTAGTAGCCTGCTCCATCACCTGCCAAAGGGCCCCCGTGTTTATCCAGTAGGTAGGCTCGATAAAGATAGCCGAGGCCTATTATTGCTCACCAATGACGGCGAGTTATGTCACGCGTTGATCCACCCAGATAAACATCAGGAAAAAGAATATATAGTCAAAGTTGATAAACCCATTGATGGTACCTTTTGTGAAACGCTGGCAAAAGGTGTGCCGGTCGACGGGCAAACTACCCTGCCATGCACGGTGGTTCAAATCGATGAACGAACATTTAAGATTGTGCTAAAACAGGGTCTCAACCGCCAAATCAGGAAAATGGCAAAACACTGTGGCCGACAAGTGATGGACTTGTACCGCGTGCGTATTGCCAACCTCATGCTCGATCCAATGACTGTGCCAGAGGGACAATATTGTCAGATCGATATCGCGGCGTTAGTATTATCCGTGTAGCGCTCTTCAGGCTATAAACACAGCGCAATCATACCTATGGGACAGGCAATGCCCACCAGCCAGCTCAATGAGCGCAACATGTCTAAATCACGCCAATAAAATACACAATACAAGCACCTTGCCACAATATGAGTAATTGCAAGACCTTGAATTAATGTGCCAGTAGTCTCAGTTGCGAGCACAATTGCGATTGCAAGACCAAATACAATCAGTGATTCAAAACAGTTGTAGTGCGCTGCAACAGCGCGGGCGCCAAGACCAGACAATTTGCTTTGTTGTGTTCTTGGCTGCTTATTGTCGTAGCCACCTTCTTTACCTGCGGCAATGATAATGGGGACTTTTGCTAAATAGGGTAGTAGTACACCGATCAGTGCACACACAATGATGACACTCATAAATACTCCTTGATAAACAATTGGCCACTATTTAAGCGCAATTTATCAAGAAATGAAATCATTCCAACCAATAGAGTGTATTTGGAAGAAATAAAGCCACCCAATCACATCCCAGTGGCTTTATGAGTAACATCGGCAATCAGTATATGCACCCAGATTGCAAAGCGCACTGCGACAGATTGTCGCAGTGCTGTCTAGTCACATTTAGAAATAGCCAATATCACAAAAATTCATTATGAAACAATACATAACAGTTGTATTTTAACAACGCAGTTTTAAACAAAGGAGCAAATCATGGGGTGGTTTTTATTTACTTGTCTCGCCGCATTTAGCCAAGCTTGGCGTAATGCGCTACAAAGTCGCCTCAGCAAACAAGCCAGCGTCAACGCAGTGACTCTGGCTAGATTTATTTTTGCCACACCATTGGCTGGACTCTACTTATATTTCCTTTACTACTTTGATCCTGCTCCAACACCACAGTTCTCACATACCTTATTAATCTATATCCTAGGCGCCAGCATCATGCAGATCATCGCGACTGCGCTCATGGTAGTGCTATTTAAACAAAAGAACTTTGCAACGGGTGCAGGATTAGCAAAAAGTGAAGCCTTAATGGCGGCGATACTCGGTATGTTATTTTTTGGTTCGGCTTTGACATTCTTAGGCTGGATTGGCGTGCTGATCGGTGGGATTGCAGTTTTCCTACTCAGCGGATTCAGCTTTAAACAGCTCAACTTTAAAACCGCAGCAATTGGTATCTTATGCGGCACCTGCTTTGCATTAACATCGCTGTGGGTGCGAGAAGCCGCGCTGACCTTGGCGCTACCTTTTCCACATAGTGCTGGCTGGGTTTTACTCTCTGTGCTCTGTTGCCAAACTCTCTTATTAAGTGGGTATGCCTGGCTTACAGAACCTCAAATTTGGAAATCGTTCAGAGCACATCTCCCAATCGTGTTGTTGATCAGCACTACCAGCTGCATTGGCTCTATCGGTTGGTTCAGCGCCATGAGTTTGCAGCACGTCGCCTATGTTAAAACCTTAGGCCAAATCGAAGTGTTTTTTACTATGTTAATCGCAACTTATTGGCTCAAGTCTCCGCCCAAAAAGCGCGATACGCTGGGGCTCAGTTTAATCGCACTCGCGGCTGTTTTAGTAATGGCGGATGATATTATCGCACTGTGATGCCCTCATTTGCACTGCATATTGTTCACCGCATCACTTATTCCCCAGCAAGTTTTCAGCTTGTAATACTTCTCCTATACTGTAGTAACGGTGAAATACAAATGGAGTTGGGGTGGCAACACGTCAACATTACTTTAGTCAGCCAGATACTGTCGAACTGGTAAAAAACCGCTTGTTCAAACAGCTGGCTTATTACTGTTTGGCGCTTCACAGTCTGTTGCTGGTTTTCTTTTGGTACTGTGATATTTGGGTATTAGCCGCAGTTAATGTCGGCAGTGTGATTGCGTGGTCTGTGGGGATCAAACTGTTATACATGCACCAAACCCCTCTGGCCCTGAGACTGTTTTGCATTGAAGTTACAGTGCACTCCGTTTTCGTGTGTGCCACACTGGGCATGGACTATGGGTTTCAATATTATCTTTGGACCATTGCCAGCCTTATCTTGCTTGATTATCAACTCAAATTGAAATTTGCGTCAGCGCTGGCTCTGTTATTAATACTTACGTTTGCCATGCTCTTTGAACTGTTCAACACGGTACAAAACACTTTTTTATTCAGTGAATTTGCACCTTATATTCACTTTATCAATGTGCTTATTTGTGCCCTACCCAATATTTATACCATTGGCCATATTAGAGAGGTTTCATTTTCAAACCGTTATCAACTCGCCCAGATGGCCGCCATCGACCCCCTGACTAACCTATTTAACCGCCGCTACGCTAAAGAACTGATCAACAATGCTCAAGAGAATAGTATTGAAACATCACAGCAATTATCCGTCATCATGGCCGATATTGATCACTTTAAAACCATTAATGATAAATATGGTCATGAAATAGGTGATGAGGTTCTTATTGAAGTTGCATCGAAAATACAGCAACACACATTACACTCAGACATTGCGGTACGGTGGGGAGGAGAAGAGTTCTTACTGGTGCTCGTCAACTGTGATTTAACCACAACGCAAGCTCGTATTGAAAGCTTGCGCCGTGACATTGCAACGCACGCGTTTAATGATCAGCGCCTGCCTGTCACCATGAGTTTTGGCATTGCACAGTGGCATCCTGCATTGCCGTTTCGAGTTGCCGTCAAGCTCGCTGATGATGCGTTATATATGAGTAAAGCTAAAGGGCGAAACCGCACCACCAGCGCCCACTCAGATGCGGTTCAACACTCTCTACAATAACTTTTTACTGAGCCGAAAACGCAATGGTGTGCTGTATACTGCCAGGCAACAAAGGTGTCAATTGACCTTCAGCATATGCACCAAAGCCCTTGCGATAATAAGGTGAAAGAGGGTGACCGCTTTGTCCCCCTGCAACCGTCATTACTGCATTTTCCAAATGACCCGGCTGAGCGATAAAGCGCTGCGATGCACCAAAACTTTTTCCCTGAACTGCAGGCATAAAACTATCGCCAAATCCGGGAACAGCGGGCATATCTAAAAAGCGGCTCAAAAATGGCATTTGCTGACTAAATGGATGCTGTACGGTCAAAGTATTCACCTCGCCCCATGTCCAATTAGCCATTCCAGCGCCAAATTGAGTTTGCAGCCTAGCATGAGTACGTAAATATGCCGCTTCTAATAAGTGCTGCCAATCTTGATGCCCCGCTAACCAAGCACGGGGCTGTGTTTGGATCAACTGCCACAAGGCTGGCTCAAAGTAACGCGCTAAATGTGCCAGTGTTTCATCTTGGCCTTGCAGATACTGCTCAACGGGGCTAAAAACAATATCGATCACACTCTTTCTAAAAAACTTCACTAGGGTATAACCGACTGAACCCGTGCATGCGCAAGCTTGCCAATTAGCCAAATGGGCCAGCGCCTGTTTGTAATTTTGCTCTTTTCCTGACGCACTTGTGAGTGTATTCACCAACAAGTCATGCCATGGCATTAAAAAGCGCGCTTCATTGTCTAGTTGCAGTTTATTGAAATCTGTTTCAGTAAATTGTTCAGCTGCCAACAATCGGTCTCGAATTTGAACTGCACGCGCTCCCAACGCGTATCCTCCATCGCCAAAGCGGCGATGATCTATAGCCGACATCACTCGTGAGTTAGCAGTCCATAGCTTGCCATTGTCGGGATTGATCACTTGTGGACGAACCGCTTCATTCGCTTTCCAAAGCAATGATTCTGCTCGCACAGATGGGACAGCCAAATCACTGGGAAAGACTCGAGATGGCAAAGCGCCTATCGGTTGCCAAGCCGCATTACCCCGATTATCAACTACCATCAGGTTTTGTACTGGGATCCCGACATCAGTTGCGACCTTGAGTGCTTGTTCTACTGATCCTACTTGCTCCAACTTTAGCAAGTTCAGATTTACAGCATAAGGTTGATGTGCAACCCATTGCAGCGCATAACGCTTATTGTTGAACTGCTTAACTGGACCAAATTGGCTCATAGGGAGCGAGTAGGTCCGCACCTCACCATTTGGCAGCTTGATCTCTTCAAGTACCGTTTGCACCTCATCTTGCTCTGATAGCTCAATCCAATCTGCTGTATCCAAATACCCATTGGTAAAACCCCATGCAATATGCTCATTGCTACCAACCACAATGGCAGGCACGCCAGGTAAACTGACACCTGTTACCGTCACAGGCTTAGCTGAGTCAGCATGGTAATTTAGTTGAGCACGATACCAAATGGACGGCACATTAAGGCCAAGATGCATATCGTCAGATACCATCGCAGCACCTGTTTCAGTAAAACTCCCAGTCACAGCCCAATTATTACTGCCGTAAACAGGAGTTGCCTCAATGTGTGTCACATTTTTCGCAACATTAACTGACGGTGTCAAAGCAGGGATCGGCACTGTCGCTGTGGACAACTGGCTGCCATCCAGTGCAGCTTGGAATTGACTTGGCTGAAGAATAAAGTCGACCATAGGCTGGCCAAACTGCTCAGCAATATGGATCAGTGTTTTATCTCTTTTGAACGTGGCAGTCTGTAAGTCGAGATACATACTGAATATAACTAACAAGGAATCCGCAGGACGCCAATCTTTGGCTTGAGCACCAAGCAATAGATATTCGAAGTTTGACATGCCTGATTGCAGTCGACCATCATTGACGCCTTGAGCGTAAACTTGTAGTAAGGTTTGCTCCGCTGCGCTCAAAGTTGCAAAAATCTCTTCACTACGCTTTCTGAACTGATGAAACCGAAGGGATTTATCAAGTGAAACAGCCCCTTCACCAAAAAGCTCACTCAACTCACCGGCGGCATTTCGACGCAGTAAGTCCATCTGGAAGAAACGATCCTGACCATGCGCATAACCCATCGTATACGCTGCATCTTGACGATTTTGCGCATAGATCACTGCCTGCCCTAGCGCATCCCGACTCAGTTTGCTGTTTGCTTGCAAATTGCTGCTTTGAGTATGACCATCCAAAGCAGGTAAACTCAGTGAGAGTATCCCATATATTGCTGCTGTAAGCGTCAATATGCCTATAACTAAGACCGAGACACTAATCCTAAACCATTTCAACATATACTTTCCTTTCTACAAATAAGCGGGTGATACGCACCGTTGCAACTTACTCTATTCGCCAACACAGTTATAGCAATTCATTTCACCACGTTCAAAGACACTTTTGATGCTTTAAATTTACGACGCTTTTTTTGCAATTTATTTAAGCTTGGTTTAAACAAGGTTTGATTTGGCGACTTTTAGGCAAGACAACTATAGTTAAATAATTCATGGAACCGACAGATAAAACATGCAAACTGAGAATGTTGTGCCGCCAAGGAAAGCAATATTATCCAAGCTTGGAGTGTTAATGCTACTGACGGTGATCATCGCCACGGGTTGGTATGTTGACCGTGTTAACCATAAGCACCTCATAGAAGTACAAAAAAACCGTACTTATGAACAAGTCAATGTCTACCGTACCCGCATAGAGGGGCAGCTTGCAGCTAATATTCAATTAGTGCGTGGGCTTGCAATTGCTCTTGCCAATGAAGAGCAACTCAGCCAACAAAAATTTTCAAATATAGCATCCCCTTTATTCGAGTCGGATGACATACTGCGCAATTTGGGCGCAGCACCGGATATGATCTTACAGTTTGTCTATCCACTCGAGGGCAATGAAAAAGCAATCGGGTTAAACTACCGCACTCACCCTACTCAACGAATTGAAGCGCTAAAAGCTCAGGAAACCAGAGAAATCGTATTAGCAGGCCCCCTTCAGCTTGTCCAAGGCGGAGAAGCGTTAATAGCACGGGTGCCCGTTTTTAATTCCGAGGATCAGTTTTGGGGGCTACTCTCAGTGGTCATTGATATGCAAAAATTGTATCAAAGCGCCCGACTAAATGAACTGGAAGACAACTACCAAATTGCCATTCGTGGACAACACGCTCGTGGAGAACAAGGAGCCTATTTTTATGGCTCAAGTGATATCCAACACCTCAATCCACTATCCTTTGAGATAAATGTGCCTTCTGGCTCTTGGTTGCTCTATGCTGCACCAAGGTTTGGTTGGTCAGGAGAGGATTCTGCACTGTGGCCGTTTCGACTGGCATTGCTCACTATCGTGATAATATTTGTTGTCGCTTTTATCTTTTTTACGCGCTTGCTAAAACAGCTTGAAGATCAAGCCAACTCCTTAACCAGTATGGGATCTTTAGCTGAAGTTGGAGCATGGGCTGTGGAATTGAGTAACCATCACATCAACTGGTCCACAGTGACCAAGCAAATTTTTAATGTACCAACACATTACCAACCCTCGTGGATGGGCAGTACTGAGTTTTTTAAAGAGGGTGCACAGCGTAAGAAGTTTCAAGATGCCATGAGTACAGCCATTAAGAAGGGTCAGGGTTTCCAAGGAGAGTTTTTAGTAGTTCCTAAAGATAAACCTCCTTGCTGGGTACTTATCAAAGCACAAACTAAAACTTCGGGTCGCAAAACACTCGAAGTATACGGTTCAATTCAAAATATCCATCAGCGTAAAACCATGGAAGTCGAGCATGAAAAAGTCGCCAAAAACAATGAGCTCTTGGCCCAGCTCAGCACTCATGAAGCTATATTAAACAACCACTTAGATAGAGCGCAAGAATTGTGTATTGACACAATCTGCCAGGGTGTCAACGCATCCCGAGCCAGCATCTGGCTATTCAGTGAGGAGCAAACTCACCTCTACCCGGTCTGTTTTAGTAATACTAAAAAAGACAGCTTACAGCACTACCCTCCATGGCGAAAAACCTCTCAGGCTGCGCTGTTTAGTGCTCTGGCCGATAAAAATATCATCGAAGCGTGGGCGGCAAAAAGCCACCCTGTAACCCGAGTGATCAATGAGCAATATCTCTCGCCATTTGAAATAGATGCAATTGTATTTGTGCCCATATTTTTTAAAGACACGCTATACGGCACGTTAACAGCGGAGTTTACTACCGCATATCCACAATGGACCCAAAGTGATAAACGCTTTTTGAAAGCCATTGCAGCCATGCTGGCAAGCCTGTTTAGTAGTCAACAGCAGCAAAAAGCACAACATAAGGCGATCATGGAAAAAGAATTGGCGGAGCAATCCGCCAAAGTCAAAGCATCCTTTTTGGCCAGCATGAGTCATGAAATTCGTACTCCAATGAATGGCATACTCGGTATGCTGAATATCTTGAGTGGTTCGACCTTAAATGACGGGCAAAGACGCCATTTAACCTTAGCCCAGAGCTCTGCGGAGTCTTTATTAACTATCATCAACGACATTCTCGATTTTTCAAAAATCGAAGCCGGAAAAATGTCAATTGATACGGTGCAATGTGACTTAATTCAGATTATTAGTGACTGCTTTTCAGCCTTTGCCCCTAAAGCCATTGAGCAGCATACCGAACTGTTTCTCGACAGCCGTAATATGCAATATCAATTTGCGAAAACAGATCCACACAGATTAAAACAAGTACTGAACAACTTGATCAGTAATGCCATCAAATTCACTGAAAATGGCAAGATCACCCTAACTTGTTATACCGAGCAAAGTAACCAAAACACGCGATTATGGTGCAGTATCGAAGATACAGGCATTGGGATCAGCAAAGCACAGCTCGACAAAATCTTTGACTCATTTACACAGGCTGATCCCTCCACCACTCGCAAATTTGGCGGTACTGGGCTAGGCCTAACCATCGCCAAACAGCTGTGCGAATTACTTGGCGGGGCGCTGCATGCTTATAGTAAGCTCAGTGTTGGCAGCACTTTTACTTTTTATATTGAACTGCAAGATGCACAGCCCATAAAAGCGTTAGACAGTACCAGTGACTACCTGCTTATAATAGACCAGCACGCTCAAACAGAGCTGAGTGCTCGGCACATGCTCAATGCATGGCGAGTTCCGACAGAGCACTTTTTAACCATTCCTGATGCCCTTGAATTTTGTGAATCACAGTGCAACTCCCATCCCGCGCTTATCGTCACAGCCACAGTATTAAATCACAGTACAGAGTTGGTTTCACAAGCCTTGTTTACGTTTATAAAAAAGCATCAACTCAACTACGCCATTTTATGCCACACACCTGAAGAACTCGATGCATTGCCGCATGCTCACGACTGCAATACCATACTTGCACCACTCACACCTGCCAACGCGCTGGCACTGGTGCAAAAAAGGCCTACTGCCAAATCAGAAAACCAAGATGTGCAGCTCAATTGCTCTGTTTTGTTAGTCGAAGATAACAAAATCAACCAAACTGTGGCACTTAGCTTACTTGCCAAAATAGGCATAAAGGCACAGTGTGCAACCAATGGCCGCCTTGCTATAGAGCATTTACAAAGCCTAGAGCAACCCTATGATGTGATCCTAATGGACTGTCAAATGCCAGAAATGGATGGTTACACAGCCACCCAAGAAATACGCCATGGAAAATGTGGTAAGCAGCATCAAGACACTATAATTATCGCACTCACCGCAAATGCAATGGAAGGCGATGAAGAAAAGTGCCTAGCCGCAGGTATGGACGCCTACTTGAGCAAGCCAATCAATTTTGATTTGTTGACAAAATCACTACAAGAATGGACTGGCTCAACTAGGAAAATATCTTTAAATAGCATAGAGTAAAGCAAATTACTGACACCCTTATTTCGATTTGGCTCCTTGCCACAAAGCCAACAAGCGGTGTCTAAACTTCGTTTACGATACTACTTGAAAAGGGAAACTATGAAGCTCACTAAAATCGAACAACGCTTGATTGGTTGTTTGCTGGAAAAAGAAACCACCACACCGGATCAATATCCTCTTTCTGTAAATGCACTGACCAATGCCTGCAACCAAAAGTCGAATAGAGAGCCCGTACTAGCGCTCACAGAAGCTGAGGTTTTAGATGGTCTGTCAGAACTGAAATCTCAGCGTTTAGTTATGTGTGATGAAGCTTTGTCAGGCCGTGTTTCTAAATATACTCACCGCTTTTGTAATACCGAGTTTAGTAGCCTGCAATTAAATGAGCAGCAGCGAGCTATTGTATGCTTGTTACTTTTACGCGGCCCACAAACGCCAGGTGAGTTACGTACTCGTAGTGGCCGTCTTGCCGAATTTGCCAATGTAACCGAAGTCGAAGAAGCGCTCAATCAATTGCAGCAACAAGAACTGGTGGTGAAATTAGAAAGAGAACCAGGTAAGCGAGAAAGTCGCTATCAGCACCTATTTGGTGACGTGCCAGATCTAGCAGACAACCCCACGGCATCCATTGATGAGCCAGGTGAGCTCAACGCTCTGTTAGAAGAAATCAATCAATTAAAGGCTGAGCTAAAAGCAATCAAACAACATTTGGGGCTTTAAATTGCCTGTGGCAAAAAACATCGTTGCCCCAAGACTGACGGATCTATTAAACTGTTTGTGAAGATTATGAAGAGGCCTGAGGATATTCAATGCGCGAAGCTATAATTGCCGAAATGAAAGTTAAACCTTCTATTAATGTAACCGAAGAGATCACTCGTCGAGTGCAGTTTATCAAACAGCGTTTGCTTTCAGCACACTGCACCAGCCTAGTCCTTGGGATCAGCGGTGGAGTAGATTCTTCCACGTGCGGTCGTCTTTGCCAGCTAGCAGTAGATGAATTGAACCAAGAACAACAAGATAAATCTTATCAATTTATCGCTATGCGTCTTCCCTATGGTGTGCAAGCAGATGAAGACGAGGCACAAATGGCGATGAATTTCATTAAGCCAACTACACGTCTTACCGTCAATATTAAACCTGCCGCCGACGCGATGCATGAGCAAGCTATTCAAGCTATGAAAGATGCAGAATTAGCACTCCCAGCACAAACGCAAATTGATTTTGTCAAAGGTAATGTAAAAGCTAGGCAGCGTATGGTTGCTCAGTATGAAATTGCGGGGCTGAGTGCAGGCTTAGTTGTTGGTACAGACCATAGCGCAGAAAACATCACCGGGTTTTACACCAAGTTCGGTGACGGAGCCTGTGATCTGGCACCACTATTTGGACTGTCTAAACGTCAAGTGCGCTCATTGGCTGCACAGTTAGGCGCACCTGCACAGCTTGTCGAAAAAGTGCCAACGGCTGATCTTGAATGTGATCGCCCCGGCTTGGCCGACGAAGCTGCGCTCGGCTTAAGTTACGATAATATTGATGACTTTTTAGAGGGTAAACCAGTTTCACAGGAGGTTGAAGAAAGACTGATTGCGATTTATCAACGCACTCAGCACAAGCGTCAGCCTATTCCCACCGTATATGACTAAACCCTAGTCTAATAAATCCTATTGGGTGCGCTTAGCACCCAACGCTATTTTTATTCCAGCCGCCACTATTTAACAAAATAGTTACACATCTGTGTACAGCCAATAAAAACTCATGCTAAGTTAGTGATCATAAAGGTAACTTATCCCGTATTATCTATTATGTGTATCAGCTGGTGGCACTTGACCCATTCAACCTCAAATTTGAATTTGAATGTACCACAAGATACTAATTTTAAAGGAAACCAATGGAAGCCCCTATTTTAATCACAGGTGGAGCACAGCGTATTGGGCTTGCACTCGCTCGGCACTTCATCGCAGCTAACGTACCACTCATAGTCACCTATCGAACGCGCCACAATTCGGTGGAAGAATTAGCTGCACAAGGCGTGAAGTGTATACAAGTTGACTTCAACGAACCAAACGCCATCGATACACTTGTTCATCAAGTCAGTGAGTATACGCCAGCGTTGCGCGCCATAGTGCATAATGCTTCGAGTTGGGATTGTGAAAAACTCAATCCGAATCACGATGCCCTGTTTGATGATATGATGCGCATACACGCCAAAGTACCCTACTTGCTCAATATGGCGCTGGCCCCGCTACTACAAGCATCACAAGAAGTGACTGACATAATTCATATTACGGATTATGTCGCGGAAAAAGGCAGTCCCAAACACATTGCATACGCTGCCAGCAAAGCTGCCTTAGACAATTTAAGTCGCTCTTTTGCAGCCAAATATGCGCCTGACATTAAGGTCAATTCAGTGTCGCCATCACTTATTATTTTTAATGAGCACGACGATGAAGCTTATAAAGCCAAAACCCTTAAAAAGTCGCTCATGGGCATAGAGCCCGGTTGCAAAGAAGTCATTGCAAGTATTGAGCTCTTACTCAACAGCAACTATATAACAGGTAGAACACTCGCCGTTGATGGTGGCAGGCATTTAAAGTAAGTTTGGGTTTGATGCATTGATTTAAGCCCAAGCACAAATTTTGTGAGTTATTATTATGCATGAAGAATTAAAGAACAGTTACACAGAGATCATTAACGCCGTTGGTGAAGACGCAGACAGAGAAGGGCTGTTAGACACGCCTAAGCGTGCGGCCAAAGCGATGGAGTACTTAACTCAAGGTTATCGACAAACTTTAGATGAGATAACCAATAATGCGGTGTTCTCATCTGATGCTGACGATATGGTATTGATCCAAGACATCGAATTGTACTCAATGTGTGAACATCATCTGCTCCCTTTTGTTGGCCGTTGCCACATTGCTTACATTCCCAATGGCAAAGTGTTAGGCTTATCTAAATTTGCTCGAATTGTCGACATGTATGCACGCCGCTTTCAAATTCAGGAGCAATTGACTCATCAAATTGCCAAAGCTGTTGAAGAAGTGACGGGTGCACGAGGTGTTGGTGTGATTGTCGAAGCAAAACATATGTGCATGATGATGCGTGGCGTAGAAAAGCAAAACTCGAAAATGCGCACCTCAGTCATGTTAGGTAACTTCAGAGAGGATGCAAAAACTCGCAATGAGTTTTTACAACTCGTCAAACACGACTAAATTGCAAGGACATGCCAATGATGCATAATGCGATTATCAATATCACCAACCTGAGGCTGCGAACCTTCATCGGGTTCAATGACGAAGAGCGCGAAAAAAAACAAGACGTGGTTATCAATATTGAGATCCACTACCCCGCTGACACTGAATGTGTTCAGTTAGACGAAGTTGATCATGCGCTTAATTATAAAACGATTACCAAATCGGTAATTAAACTCGTTGAGAATGGACACTTTTTACTGTTAGAAAAATTAGTCGCAGATATATTATCGGAGTGTCACCAGCATCCGGATGTTTCTTTTGCCCGTGTGCGAGTTGATAAACCCCACGCGCTGCGCTTTGCTGACTCTGTATCTTTAACACTAGAATGGCGCAAGGCACGTAACATAGATTAAAAAGCCCGAATGCTCCAGATGGCTGGAGCATTGCCAACAAGCTCAAAACAACTCCATGGCCAACGCTATCACCAAGGCATAGCGAAGCCCTTTTCCAATACTCACCAACAACAAGAATACGCTAAATCTTATTTTAAATACCCCAGCTATTAACGTCAGTGGATCGCCGACAATCGGCAACCACGCAAACAAGAGGCTAAATGTGCCATAGCGTTGAAAATGCGCTTGTGCCCTCGCCATGCTGCTCTGCGATACCGGAAACCAGCGGCGATGGCTAAGCAGCTCAACTTGCGTGCCAAGGTAATAATTCACACAACTTCCGAGCACGTTGCCGATGGTTGCGCTACACCAAAGCAAAAATACATGACCAGATTGCTTAACAACCATACTGGTGAGCAGTAACTCCGATGCCGCAGGTAACAGCGTCGCAGCAATAAATGCGCTGAAAAAAAGACTTAGATAAACCATAATAAAAAGACAAAATGTGTTGGAAATACAGCAATCACAAAGCTTGCTATGTGATTAAAAATACGCGTAAATAGGACCAGCCTACCATAAGGAAATCAACAATGATAAAAAGTCAGCTCACAATCAGTTTTCTCGCCGCCGCATGTCTAACCATAAGCGCATGTGGCACCACTGAATCGACCGCCCCTAACCCGGACTATGAAACCTATATTAGCCCAGGCGACATATTTAAACATCTGACATTTAAAGACATCCATGGTCAGCCTATCGATTTGGCTAATGCTCCAGGCAAAAAGCTTGTCATCTTCTTCGCTACTTGGTGTTCAGACTCACAACGTATGTTTAATGCACTCAACGCTTCTCCTTTAGTCACTGATCACAATCTCACGATTGTCGCAATTGGCCGAGAAGAAACCTCTGAATCACTTGCACAATTTGCTGTTGACTATAATGTCTCTTTTCCCCTCATCACAGATGAACAGCGCAATGTTTACAGCCAATATGCCAATAAAGGGGTGCCTAGACTGATCCTACTTGATGAAAACAACCGAGTCGTTAACACTTTAATTGGTGAAACAGAAAATATAATTGAGCAGGTAAAGTGGAACTAAACTCAGACGTAGTCAGTATCTTAACTATGGCCAAAGTGATCCAAACCGCTGTAGCCCCAGTCTTTCTATTAACAGGGATCGCCGCATTTTTGGGGGTTTTATCTAATCGATTAGCGCGTATTACAGACCGAGCACGTTTACTTGATAGAAAGCTCAATGCCAATCAAGATGACACCCTACATTTTACGCTCACCCAAGAAATGCGCGCTTTGCTAAAGCGCTCTCGCTGCATTCACATCGCTTTTAGCATGAGCGTCCTTAGTGCACTCATGGTGTGTGCAGTGGTCGTCCTACTGTTTATTTCACACCTCTATACGTGGTCACTTGGAATCACGGTTTCAAGCTGCTTCATTGCTGCCATGCTGCTTTTAATTGGGGCTTTTTTAGCATTGCTCGCTGAGGTCATGCTGGCAACACGTAGTATGCGGCGCGGTATGATTTTTAAAGATATAGGGTAAGCGCTCAATTCAGTCCTTTCCCTATTTTCTGGCGGGTTTATATAAGTCTATATAAGTTCCGCTCCCTCCATACAAACTCAGCTATAACTCTCCCTCTCATATAGTGCAGGTGTTGCAGATCCACCATTTCATAGATCTAGGCTACTGCCCGAGAGTTTCAAAAAGTTATCCTGACTAGAAATAAAAAAACACCGGCTCAAAGCCGGTGTTTATTATGTTTGATTAGTTATCAGACCTAGCTGATATCAATCATATTACTTTTGCTTACGGCGACGTAGTGCAGCAAATGGTGCAGCTAGTAGTGTCAACCAAGCTAGTGAACCTGAATCGTCATCGTCGTCACCATTGTCTTCGCTTACATCAATTAAGCGAACTTCAACGCGAACGTCGTCAGAGTATTTACCTGCCGCATCTTTCGCTGTTACGTCGAAGCTGAACTGACGGTCAAATTCGAAGTCTAGGTTACCAGCAACGATTAGCTGACCTTGTTCGTTAATCGTGATTAACGTAGTACCCGCTACCATGAACTCAACAACATCGTTGTCGAAATCAGAGAACGTTAGCTGACCAATTACAGTACCAATTGGGCTATTTTCTTCGATGTTGAAGCTCTGACCTTCTTCGATCATTGGCTTACCTTCGTACTCGTCTTCTTCAACGTTGAATACGACAGTTACCGCTTCAGACTCAAGGCCATCTGCATCAACCGCAGTTACAGTTACTTCGAAAGACTCACCCATGTCAAAGTCAATTTCGCCAGCAACAGTGATGTTACCTTCTGCGTCAATTGCAATTGCATCAGAACCTTCAACTTTGAATGAAGAAACATTGTCGTCTTGGTCCATGAACTCAAGCATACCAACTTCAGTACCTAGGTCTGCGTTTTCTTCAACGTCAAACTCTTGGCCTTCAGCAACATATGGTGCTTTCTCTGAATCTTCGTCAACCGCGTTTAACACGTCAACAATGATATTTGTTGGCTCTGACTTGAAGCCTTTTTCATCGTGTGCAACAACAGTTAGTTCAACTGACATTACGCCTGCATCGTAGTCAAGAGGCTCACCTTCAGCAACAACAACTGAACCGTCTCTGTTTACTGTGATACCTGAGTGTGAACGAGCAACAAGCTCAAACTCAGAAACCTTAGCAGCACCGTCTTGTTCAACGACTTCTAGCTGACCAATTACATGGCCTACTTCTGCATCTTCAGAAACTTCTAAGTCTGCATCAGCAATCATAGGTACCACAACTGCTGGTAGCATATCTGCTGTAATATTCGCTAAGATTTGGTCATCTGACGCTAGTGTGAATGGCTTGTAGCTATCAACAAACGCTGATGCACCCGGTGCTAGAGACTCAACACGGTTACCATCTGCATCAACTAGAGATGCTGGCGCAGTTTCGAATGTAGTGTGACCTGTTAAAGAGTCAGTTACTTCGAAGATACCTGATTGATAGTTACCAATACCCGCTTGCGCTTCGATCATGATCTTGTCGCCAAGGTTAGACGTGTCTAAACCGATTAGGCTAGTACAACCAGAGAATGTAATTGTGTTAGTACCACCTTCGTGGAACATAGCTGACAAGAATCTCCACTGATCTTCACCGTCTACAATTGGACCACTCAATGTACGAGCACGACCGATAACGGCTGCACTACGACCTACATCGTTGTAGTTTTGTAAGAAGAAATCAGGTACACCATCGTAGTTAACATCTAATGTCATACGGTAACCCGCTTGACGGTGCATTGTTAGCTCATCACGTAGTGCCATTGAAGCCGTGAACAATGCGCCAGAAGCACATGAATCGCTACCGTATACGTTGAATGACGTGCTTAGGATATTGAATTGCTTGTCTTCTGCAGATGCTTCTTCACCTACTGCAACCAACTGATCTGTTACAACGTTAAAGGTTGTGAAACCGTTGTTTGTTACTTGAATGCGCTTGTCGCCTTCTTCAAGTACAGATACTTCAACACCTTCATTTGCACGTGGTAATACATGGTAAACCATGTGGATGTCATGATCGCCATCTAGAGATTGGTCATCAAAAATTAGTGCACCGTCTAGCTCAGAAAGAGTCAACGCCGCCGCACGTGCAGTTAGGTCATTTGCACCTTGTGGGTTAGGTAGGCTCCATGCAGGCAGTTTACTTGGGTCAATTGTTAACTCAACTTGGAAAGAAGCAGTTTCACCAGCAGCAACTGTAACTGACGCAGGGAATTTCCAGCTTGTTGCACCTAGATCTGTATCACTTGTGTAGCGATCTTCAGTACGTAAGTTATATGTTTTCGCTTCAGTGTGGAAGTTCTTAACATATACAGTCTTAGTATAAGTTGTTGTTTCTTCTAAGACGTCAAAACCAAATGAAAGTGCAGCTTGAATTGTGTCATAGTCATCATGGTGTACCCATGCAACAGTTTGTGAATCAACTGCCTTCTTAACATCAACAAGACCGGCACCGATTAAGCTGATTGGCGCTAGTTCTGTTTCCGCATTTAGTGATTTTGGCTCCATGAATACATTAAGGTTTGCAGTATTCATTAGTACCGCTTTCACTTGTGCAGCACTTAGCTCAGGACGCGCTTCACGTACTAGTGCAACAGCACCTGCAGTGATTGGGCCAGAGAAAGAAGTACCTGTCGCACCAGCTAGCTGGTCAAGTGTACCTGTTGCAGCAACCTGGATGTTAACACCTGGCGCTGTAATTTCTGGCTTAAGTAGGCCATCCATTGAAGGACCACGAGAAGAGAAATCAGCCACACTGTCAATTGCAACGTGTGATTCAATACCAAAGTTAAACGTTGGTTGGTTACCAGCTGCCAATACCGCTTTAATTGCAGTACCTGTATCTAGAGATACAGAAATAGTTGGTACAGTTACCGCGTCACTTGAACCACCAAGACCTGGCGCACCACCTTCAACATTGTTAGCAATGATAACGTATTTTGCACCTTTAGCTTGGGCATTCAATGCTTTGTCAACAAATGCACATGCACCACGGTCAATCAGTACCGCTTTACCTGTGAAGTCCATGCCTTCAAATGGATTTAACACTTCACCTTCGTTATCTGGATCAGGGATGTTACAACCATTTTGATTTGCTTCAGGGTAAACAAGTTCTGTATCTGTGTTAGTGAATGAGAACGGGTCTTGTGGACCAAAGCTCGCAGTACCTACATCGATACGTTCGCCATTTAAAGTACCAACTGCAAATAGGTCAGGTAGTACAGGGTGACCCATTGCACCTACAGATAGAGCATTTGGAGTCGTGCTTGGACCGCCGATACGGAATGGGTGGTTACCATCGTTACCCGCTGAGATAACAACGTTAGTACCCATTTTAACTGCTTGATGGATTAGGAATTGCGTACCGTCTTCACGATCTGTAGAACCGAACTCACCACCTAGTGACATATTGATTACATCAACGCGGTCGCTGATATCACCGTCACCATTAGGGTCCATTGCCGCTTCTAGTGCACCGAGCTGAGCTGCAAATGGACAACCGCCACCACACACTGAGTAAACGTAAAGTTCAACATCAGGAGCAATACCCGTTACAGAGTGAGATACAGACGTACCATGAGATGTTGGTGCGTCATCTTCAGTTGGGTTAGCTGGATCGTTTTCAATCGGGTCAGCATCGTTACGCATAAAGTCGTAACCGCCAACAACTTGACCTTGTGGCCATGTTACCGCTGCAGGATCTGCCTGTGCTGCGTCATACGCTTCTTGTGTACCCGCGCCGCCAAATACTTTGTGCGTGTAGTCAATACCTGTATCTAGTACAGCCACTTTTTGGCCAGTACCAGTGAAACCTGCAGTGTTAATAGGTGCAGCTTGGATGTAATTGTTTGCATCAGCAACATGTAGCTCATAGTCATATAGAGGTAAGATGCGCGCTACATTGTTATTCTTTTTAATCTTTTCAAGTGCTTCATCTGACGCTTCAACAATCAGTGTAGATGCTAATAGTTTAGTAGAACCAACAACTTTGATGTCTGCATTTAGGCTTGCTAAATCACGTTTAACTGTTGTTTGTAACGTCTCTACAGATGCAACCGTTTGGCGTGCATCACTTACTGAGTAATTACCACGCTCCATTAGGTTTGCAGCAGTTTCTTGCTTTAACACGACTAAGAAAGCTTCAGCTCTGTTTTCTTGCTTTGCAGATAGCTCTACTTTTGCTACTTCTGTGTTAATTGAACGAGTGTTGGTCTCTAATGTCGCAGCACTTACTGATGCTGCTGAAAGAGCACCTGAGACAGCCATAGCTACCGCTGTCGCTTTAAATGAATACTTGGCCATAGTTTCCCCTAGGACTTGTTGTTTAATTTGGTGTTTATTTATATTTAGAGAGTAGAATCATTCATCAATATAATGTGACTACATGGTTAATTGCAATAATGGAAATACAATTAAGTTACATTTTTTGAACTTTAATTTTATTCAACACCGTAACATGTTGTTTTAAAAGAAAAATCAACAATGTGAAGAAAAGTAAACAGATCTAAATTAAATTTACTGTAAATGAGCCACTAATTTGGACCCATAAAGTAAACAGTTTGTTTTCACTTTGTACCGCTTGCTCCACCGTTGAACTCAGAATCTTGCTAAATCCTATTGAAACCCTTAAAAAGGGATAGAATTATTTATTTAAGGGGCAACTTATGAAAAAGTTATTAACACTAGTAACCTTGCTGGCGGGTTTCAGTATGCAAAGTCAAGCCAACACACTATTTAAAGAAAAAGAGGATGCCATTGAGTATCGCAAAGCAGCGTTTCAATTAATTCGCTATCAGATTGGTGATATGGGTGACATGCTTAAAGGTAAAGTGCCATTTGATGCAGAACGTTTCAAACAACGTGCTCACAATGCAGCCCAACTTTCTAATATGCCATGGGAAGCGTTTATCGCGGGCACCGATAAGGGCGATACCAGCGCTTTACCAGAAATATGGAGCGACAGAGCAACATTTGATAAAAAAGCGGCAGACTTCGCAAAGTATGCGCAAGCGCTCGCTACAGCGTCAGAATCTGGAGACAAAAAGGTGATTGCCAAAGCATTTGGCAAGTGGGCGCAAGGCTGTAAAGATTGTCACAAATCATTTAAAGATTAATCGCCAAAATACAGCACATATAAAGAGAGCATGACCGTCGCTCTCTTTCATGCTGTGAAACTACTCATCAAAAAAATCAAATTCATCATCTCCTAAATGTCGCCGCAATCGCTTTTGCTCTAAGTACTCATCTAGCTTTTTTCTGACCTTTTGCCGCTGCTTATTAACATCCTTTTCACTCAGTACGCCAAATTCTTCTTGATATTCGTCATCCAATGGATCATAGGAATATGTTTTACCCATGATAAGCTCCTATTTAACCTTTAGAGATTAACTTTCAATACACGGATGTAGCTGTTTACTACTGTGTGCATAACTGGAAAGGGCGAAAAGACCTCCCCACAGACACATTACGACTTATAAAGTATTTAGCTCGAAATAAGCCTCTTGGACAGTGAATGATTTTTATCGTGACGATTAATAAAACAAATTAAACCAATTTATGAGTAAAATGGCCAAATTTTAGTTTAAAGGTTATTTCTCACTTAACCTCCCATCTCGACAAAAACCATATACACTTGAAAAATAAAGGCTTTAAAAATTGGCATCATACTTGGAGCACACAAAGTGTCATCAACAAAAAATAAGAGCCAAGCCATGAAAACCACTTTAATTACACTTGCAATTTTATCGTCTTCCTCTGTCTATGCGCATAGCGATCACAACTTTTCAATCTCTAGTGATAACTGCCAGTTAGAGTTCAAAAATGATGTCAAAATCACTCCCGAAGAGATCTCAATAACACAAGCCAATAACCAAAATATGATGATCGCTGCAGACGGTACCTTGTCTGTTAATGGGCAAATAATCACAGTGACACCGCAGCAACGCCAAGCGCTCTCTTTTTATGCAGAAACATTGCGGGCTGAATTACCAAAAGTCGCCGAAGTCGCGACACAAGCGGTCGATCTGGCCGAGGTTGCTTTAAATGAAGTTGCCACAACATTCAATTTAAACAGCTTTGATGACCTATCAGAGATCCTCGATGAACTAAATGTGGAAGTACAAAATACCTTTTACCAAGAGGGTACTTTTGTCATGGGTGAGCAAACCATGGCTGAATTTGGCGAACAATTCGAGCATCAATTTGAATCCCGTGTTGAAAGCGCAGTGAAAAGTGCCATGTTTGAGTCAATCGGTACACTGCTCATTTCACTGGGCTCAGAAATGAAAAACGCGGACGGTGACATCAGTGTCTTTGAGCAACGCATGGAACAATTAGGTGCTAATTTTGAACACCGAATAAATGCGCAAGCAGAACAACTTGAAGCAAGTGCAGACTCACTATGTGATCAGTTTGCACAGATAGCCCAGCAAGAAGCTCATCTAGCACAGTCAATGCCGACGCTGTCTGGGTACGCATTGATGCACACCAAATCCCAATAAGTAAGATAGCACTCCAACCAATGAGTGGGCGCTGTTTAAGGCCCCCTCTTCTTTTCGCTCAGTACTTGTACCAGCTCTCCCAATCGCTTTAAGCTCGCTTCATGTTTGTCCTGCCAAGGCAGTCCATAACTCAGTCGTATACAATTTTGAAACCGCTCAGACGCACTAAACAACTGTCCGGGCGTTAAACTGATCCCTTGGGCCATTGCCATATTGAACAATGTACCACCATCTATACTCGCACCCAGCTCCAACCAGACAACACATCCGCCACGCGGATCGCTGATCCGTGTCTCAATTGGAAAAGCACTGCGAATACAGGCCAGCATTTTTTGTTTGTTTTCCTGTAACCGCAGTCGCAACTTTTTGAGATGGCGATCATAAGCGCCCGAAGCTAAATACTCGGCCAATACCCATTGATTGATCAGCGATGAAGAGCAGCTCAGCGCCCGTTTATATCGACGTGCTCTGGCGGCATGTCCTGGTGCCAACATCCACCCAACTCGATAACTCGGGGCCGCTGTTTTAGAAAATGAGTCACAGGTGATCACTTGCCCCGGTTGAGCGTAATACTGAGCAGGCTTGCCACGGTGCTTGGTAAAATACAAATCGCCATATACATCATCCTCGATGAGCGTGACGTTATTTTCAACCAACATTTGTAACAAGCTTTGACGGCGGCTGTCCGGCATAAAGCTACCAATCGGATTATTAATGCTCGTTGAGCACACGCATGCTTTTACGTCGTGCTTGGTCAGCGCATGTGCTAAATCTTCCAGCCATAATCCATCATCAGGACACACTGGAATTTCAATTGCTTGTAGTCCAAGGTTTTCAATTAGTTCTATGATGCCAAAATAGCCAGGAGACTCAATTGCAACGACGTCTCCGGGTTGCGTCACGCACTGCAACGCAATCGCCAGTGCTTCTTGGGCACCATTAGTGATAACAATATCATCAGCGACTACAGATAATCCCATGTGCAAATAACGTTGCACTATCTGTTGCTTTAACTTCAAAAGCCCATCCATAGCGCCATACTGCAGCAGTTGCTCACCTGCTTGTTTTAAGGCGCTGCGCATCATTTTTGCCAATATAGCTTCATCTCCCATCGCTGTCACCGGGTTAGCAATGCCAAATTTCGCCTCGTGTGGCGCGTGTATCCCTTCATATACCTGCTCAATTAAAGACTGCTTGTTGACCTGAGTCGGGTTAATGGGCAACTTGCAGCGCCTTGGCAAGGTATTTTGCTCACCGTTAAATAAAAAGTAGCCGGACTTTTCCTTCGAATAGATTCTCCCTTGCCCTTCAAGATGATAATAGGCTTGTTTAACTGTCGGGATACTGACTGACAGTTGCTGCGCGAGCTTTCGCAACGAAGGAAGTTTATCTCCTGGCTTGAGCACTTGCTGAGAGATCATGTCATTGATCACTTCAATGACTTGTTGATAAAGGAATTGACTGCTTTGCACGCGATTACTCCACCATCAATCTGTATAGGTTAAAAATGACTTTTTCTGTATCTATTATACACAGATTATCCGAGTAAACTGCTCCTTGTCGCAATAATCCAATTACACCAGGACCAACAATGAGAGATTGGCTGTTATATATCATTACCGTTCTTATTTGGGGCTCAACTTGGCTGGCCATTGAATTCCAGCTAGGTCAAGTCAACGAAGTTGTATCACTCTTTTATCGCTTTGCTATTTCCGCACTTTGTATGTGGGGCTTTGTTGTTTGGCGACAGCTTCCCATGCGGTTTAAGCTCGTTGATCACGGTTTTTTCATACTTTTGGCCATAGGTAACTTTGGGCTCAATTACCTACTTCTTTACTGGGCACAAGGCAGTTTATCCTCAGCGATGGCATCTATCGCCTTCTCCTTTATGCTGATCTTAAACATGATCAATACTCGCCTATTTTTTGCCAAACCAATTGCCTTTAAAAGCTATATTGGCGCGGCTTTGGGTGTAGCTGGGATCGTCAGTTTGTTTTGGGATGAATTAGGGACTGCCGATTTATCTTCGAATACCTTGGTTGGCCTAGCATTGGCACTGGCAGGAACCTTTGTCGCATCATTGGGAAATATGGTCAGTATCCGCAACTCAAATCGTGCCATTGGCGTATTAGAGGGCAACGCTTGGGGCATGCTGTACAGCAGTGTGCTGCTTGGCGCATATATTGCTTTCAGCCCACTGTCATTTGTGGCACAGGCCGACACCAGTTACTGGCTCTCTCTGCTTTACCTTTCTGTTTTTGGCACTGTGATTGCGTTTGCATGTTACTTTTCTCTACTAAAAAATATTGGTCCAGAGCGCGCCAGCTATATCATCGTATTATTTCCGATTGTGGCAGTAGTACTCAGCACGCTTTTTGAAGGCTTTACTTGGCAGGTCAATACTTTTATTGGCTTTGGTCTTATTTGCGCAGGCAATTTACTCGTGCTTGCCCCCAAGAAACTACTCAACAAGTACAGCTCTGTGTTGCAAACTAAACAGGCCCATTCAAACTAGGCACCTTTAATCGCAGTGACGCCGCATTGCACTTTACCAACGCTGGCGTTGTTGCGATTAAATCCCCATCGGCTTCAACACATATGTTTGAAGAAGTTATTTTGAAACTACTTCCACTGTGCACCTTTACCCACGATAATTTGGTATGCAAACCAAATAACATCAGCGCAAAACTCAGCAAACGTTTGTGCCAAGCAACATTCGGAATAGTAACCATCTGCAGCTGTCCATCGCTCACCTCAGCCGATGGCGCCGGTGTTAATCCCGCGGCAAAATGACGACCATTGGCAAATAGGCTCATCAAAACGCGCTGCTCAACACCGTCGACTGAAACAGTGACCCCCTTGTAAAAAAATAACTTGGCTATTCCTGTAAATGTATAGCTAAGCGCGCCAAAACGCTTTTTCCCGGCCATCGCGGACACCACTTCAGCGCTAAAGCCAACACCCGCCATGTTGATAAAATACCGCCGGTCTACTTGACCTACATCTACACGACAAGTGGTATCAGCAAAAACGGCAGCGCGCCACTGCTCCATTGAATAGCCAAATTGTCGCGCGAAATCATTACCCGTTCCGCAAGGTAATAAAGCCACACTCTTTTTTGCATCAACCAAAACACTTTCTTTTACACATAACATAGCGTTGATGGCTAGGTTTAACGTGCCATCACCACCCAAGACCGTCACTTGGTGCTGCTGTTTTATTAAACACATTAGCTGCGCTAAATCACGCTCAAAACAGCCACATGTTGCATACCATTGTAATTTGATCTGGCGCTCAATCGCGTTTTTTTCTAACCACGCCTTATGTGCCAACATTTTTTTTCCGCTCTGCGGGTTGTACACCACCAACAACTTAAAACCCCCAAATATTTTTATCTGAATAACTATTCAACAGAACAAATATAAATCACAAGATACAGTAAAGGCGACAATAAACCATTGAATAAATATTCATTAGATTATATAAAAAGCACAGCAAAAAAAATAATCATTAGTTTTTCTAATGTGTCACAGGTAATTTTTATCGTTTTAATTTTAATCGCCTTGAATGCAAAATAACCAAGCAAATTAACCGACAGTCAATTATTTGGAGTACGATATGCTTAATTCAGCTGCTGCGTGCAGCAACACGCAAACCACCCATGAACCAATCCACACTATTGCACAAAAACCACAAATTCAGTGGATGGCTTGGTTAAGTAAAATCGGGCGATCACTGAATCTTAGTGCCGTGGTTATGCATAAGTAAATCTGTACTCATGTACGCTTGATGGCCAGTTCAGTGCGGCCATCAACTGTTTTTCCCGTCTACATTTTAAACACACCCTATCAAAAAGTATAAATTTCAGGCAAACAATTCAATAACTTCGCTTTTTTGACTATTTTTTCAGCAAACGATTAAAAAACTATTTACAGCACCCAATTCGATAAGTATTATCTGTGCCCATGGAGAGATGGCTGAGTGGTTGAAAGCACCGGTCTTGAAAACCGGCATACGTTAATAGCGTATCTAGGGTTCAAATCCCTATCTCTCCGCCATTTTTAAAGTTTTGCGCCGGAGAGGTGGCCGAGTGGCTGAAGGCGCTCCCCTGCTAAGGGAGTATAGGGTTTGTAGCCCTATCGAGGGTTCGAATCCCTCCCCCTCCGCCATTATCTTGTAAAGAAACCGTCCATTGGACGGTTTTTTTATGTCTGAAATTTACATTCAACTTCTTTTAAGCCCCCACCCCTTAATTTCGCATTGAATACTTTTTCACTTCACAAACTGGTCAGATGTGTTAAGAATATAGTCATGTCTTTTTAAACTTTAATCACCCATGCAAATTCATTTTATCGAAGGGTACATTCAACAAATTTACTTAGTCGAGTACCCCGACAAGTTATTGTTACTCGACGGATGTACACGCGCAGATGTTGATATTGTCTGTCATTTTATTTGCAAGGAGTTGTCGCGCCCGATCACCGATCTCAAACTCATTATTGTGACGCATATGCACCCAGATCATGCAGGAGGGGCACACTTGCTCAGAACCCGCAGTGGCGCAAAAATAGCAACTGCCAAAGTAGCTGGTCACTGGTATAGCGGACTCGATGGCATTTTAATGCATTGGTCCGATATGATTCTGGCATTGTGGGTTGCCGGAAGAAAAAAGAAAGCACGAAAGAATCTTTGGTATTCGAGAAAATTAGATGCAGACTACTATTTAGCAGATCAAGAGCGACTACCTGACTTTAATGAATGGCAAGCTATATACACACAAGGCCACACAGACAGAGATCTTTCTATATACCACGAGACTACGCAGCGACTTTACGTAGCCGATCTTTTTGTTAAAGTCAGAGGCCAGTT
The DNA here is from genome assembly GCF_018100925.1 of Pseudoalteromonas luteoviolacea. Classification (GTDB taxonomy): domain Bacteria; phylum Pseudomonadota; class Gammaproteobacteria; order Enterobacterales; family Alteromonadaceae; genus Pseudoalteromonas; species Pseudoalteromonas obscura. Next base: position 62,242 of record NZ_JAGJEH010000011.1, read on the forward strand.
TATACCGCCCTACCCAATTTTTTACCCCAATCGTTATCGCAGATCACTACAAAGGATCCGTAAGCTGAAACCGGCATCGATCATTTTGGCACACCAAGGTGAGATCCCATTTACTGATATTGACTTTGATCGCTTAGATCAACTTGCGCCCCAGATACCTGTCACACATTGGCGCTCAGTCAAAGCGAAGACCAAAAAAGCCCTTGGCCTTCACCAATCTTTGCCACCTAAATAACGGATTTAATGACAGCGATGAAACGTTCAATGTCCGTTTTGTCGTTGTACACATGCGGTGATATACGCAGCCCATAACGACGTGTATCCACCGCGATGCCTTGCTGAGATAACTGATGTAAACACTCTTGCATATCATCAGGCACATTAACAATCGCGGTACCAGAGCAGCGCTTTTCAAACTGCGGCGATGAAATACACTCAGGTGGCAGTGCTTGCCAAATACGCTCTAGTAAAGCTAAGTTGTGATGACGAATATTTTCAATGCCAAATTGACACAATGTATCAATGCTATGTGCAGCCATCACGTAAGGAGCGACCGAAGGCGTCCCACCCCAAAAACGTAATGCGGTGTCGTGAGCGGCAAAATGATGAATATCAAATTCAAACGGATCTTGATGAGAAAACCACCCGACATCTTTTGGGGCGGAGTCAGCCAGTGACGCCGGAGAGACCCATAGAAAACCAGCTCCAGGTCCCCCACACAGCCACTTAACACATGAGCCCAGCACACAATCGGCCTGCCACGCAGCTAAATCTATTGCCAAAATCCCCGCAGATTGTGCAATATCGACAATCACCTTACATTGGTGCTGTTTTGCCAGTGATACGATCTCAGCAACAGGAGCTTGATGTCCCGTATTTGAGTAAACGTGACTGACAAAAACCAAATCGAAATGTGCCGTTAAATGCGACTGCCAAGTCGACATTGCACTCACATCTTCGCCAGCAGGAATAAAGCACAACTCAACATCTTCAAGTGCCTGCTGTAAAACAAACCCCATACTTGGAAAATCATCTTCACTGAGTAAGACTCGAATGCGACGACCGCGCAGCGACGGCATACTCATTAACCACTTGGTCAAGCCACTCGACAAGTTTGTTTGTGGACAAAAATTGTCGGCGTGACCATTGAGCAGTTTGGCCAGTGCTTGGTTAAATTGCATAATGCCATCTAGCCACTGTGCCCAGGGCTCACGATTCTGCACCTGCCACGGCTGCATAAACTGACTGTGAAAGTGTTCAGGTGCACTCTTTAGCATACGCCCGACCGAATGACTCAACAAGTATGTTCCCTGCGGCATAAAAAAGTGATCAGCTTGCATCTGGCACCTCACTCGACACTAAGGTTTTACGCAGGGCTTGTAAATCATCATAGCGGGTATCAAGATCTGTGCGCTTTGCACCAGCCCGCTTGTCTCTCAGCGTTTCAAGCTGGGCCAGCAATACCTGTAATGGTGGCCCACTGGCAGTAACTTTGTCTAAATGCTGGTTAGCCAGCGCTTTCGCTGGACCGCAAATATATTTTTCAACTAATTGATTATGATGCTGAATTGCCGTATCACCATGTAATTTGCACGCTTGTAAAAATACTTTTAACGCCGCTTGATACCAAGGCTCCTTGCACTGTGCCTGTGCCGCTAAAAAAGCATCCAATAAGTTGGGTAATCGCATACACTCTTTCAAAGTAGCCTGATCTTCCGGCATCATGTACAACAGCTTTTCAACGAGGATCTGAGCATAATCGACATCATTCGCCTGACATAGACCCAGCATCATATCAATCACGTTGATCCCGGCAAAATCCCCGGCATTGGCTCCACGATAAACTTCTTTGCCAACTCGGTATGGTTTGTAATAAGGCCTGACAACATAAAAGAAAGACTCGGTATCCAATTGCTTAAACAGTGCTTGGTTCGAATTGATAACATCGACCAGTGCGCGTTTAACTTCCTCTAACAAGACTGGCGCCATTGGGTGTGAAATACCCAGAGGCTGAACTTTTAATAGCGCTTCTGCGGCCCGCTTGTAGGCTAAAATCCCACGTGTGTTGTAGTCTATAAACAGCTTTTCAGCCGGATCGCTGGTAAAGCGCTTATACGTCCCATTAATTGCAGTATTGTGTGTTGTTAAATGCGCAGTTGCAAACCTAGGCGTTACACCTATTGATGAACCAATATGCATTGCTAGTGCAGAAGCAGCCTTTAATGGAGAATGTCGCTCTCTACTTGGCTCAGTCAACTCATGTCGACGACATGCTGCCATATACAAGCCAACATTACCGAGTAAGTCAAACGCATTATCGAACCCCTCATCGGTATTACCCTCAGCGAGTAACGCCTCAATAAAGTGCTGCCCCTGCAACAATAATTGCTGCTTTATCTCATCACCGACCCCTTCGACGTTGGCCGGATCAGCTTGTTCACGATAGATTGCCTCTAATTTATCGTTGAGCATGACAAACTCATTTCTTATCCAGAGGTCAAATTCTTGTGTTCGCTGTGTCATTGTAAAAATCCTGAAAAATGCATCATTGTCAGGCTAACAAAACATCGGCAGAGATATTTGCCAATTATTTATTAATCATTACACTCAAATAGTGGAATACCGACTTTTAATAATGAAAAGTAGCAGAATTAACTAATATGGCCGATATTGATAACAAAGATAGAATATTACTCAGTGCTTTACAGCAAAATGCACGGCTGAGTAACGCTGCACTTGCAGAGCAAGCAAGCTTGTCCGATACCCCCTGTTTGCGCCGAGTTAAAAAACTTCAGCAAGACGGTGTTATTTTGGGGTATCATGCCGATATTTCACCTCCAGCTGTTGGTTACTCTGTTTTAGTATATGCATTTATTCGCTTGACCAAAAACTCGGTTCAAGCTGCAGAAAGCTTCGAAAATCATGTCGACGCACTGAGACAAGTCAGGAGTTGCTCTGTGGTATCAGGCAGTCACGATTACTTGCTAGAAATTATCGCTGAAGACTTACCAAGTTATGAGCATTTTGTTAAACACAGCCTTGCGTCTTTAGAGTTTATTGCGGCTGTCGAATCAACCATAGTATTAAAGCAGACCTTTAATAAACGCGGAGTCCCTTTATGAGTCCAGTAGGCATGTAATCTATGCACATTCAATTCCGCTCGCCAATTCACCATCTCCTTGCCTATATTGGCTTGGCGTTAGGCTATTTTGGTTTTGGAAAACTATTTACCCTAATCGCATTTCAAGATCAGGTACTACCGATTTGGTTGCCAGCTGGTATAGCTTTAGTCGGCAGCTACTTATGGGGCTGGCGTTTTGCACCGGCGATTTTCATCGCCTCAGTTTTGTTTAACTGGACTACCTACTTCGGATTAAAACCCCATATCCATAGTTACAGTGATATTTTGCAGGTTTCGATGGTCGCCACTGGCGCTGTAGTACAGGGGTTGATAGGTGGATATTTGATGCGCTTCTGGTTAGGTGATCCGCTATTGATGCGCTCTAGAAAGAACATCGCTTACTATGTTTTGTTGGTGGGTATCATCGCCAATGTTGCATCCGCCAATATCGGTATGCTGGCGCTCAGCCTCTTCAACCCGCTGTATGCGTTTTCGCAGCATTGGCAAAATGTCATTGCTTGGTGGCTAGGCGATAGTTTAGGTATTTTAATATTTACACCTCTGTTGCTTATGCTGCTCAATTTAACTGTATTTGAGCCGCGTAATTATCAACACAAACGTATTATCTTGGCTACTTGCTCAATACTCTTGCTCTCTGTGACTGCCACCACATACCTCTACAATCAAGGTAACCTTAAAGCGGCACAAAGAGAAGCACAACGCGAAGTGAATATCATTGAAAATGTCGTATTGCGCCATGTAAACCTGAGCATGTTGGCAGTGCAAGGTGTTGCTGCTAAATTGCAGTCTTTGCCTCAATTCGACCAAACCAAATTTATGCAAATCGCTGAGCAACAAAGGGCACGTTATCCATTTTTGTTTGCGGTTTCTTGGGGACAGCGCATCGCGCAATCCCACGCGAACGATTTACAATCCGAGCTCAACGTTCTTTATCGCAACGAAGTAAAATTGCACGGCTTGCCTTTGAATCAAAGGGACCCCATGGTGGTCGTGAAATATGTCTCGCCTCAAGCTGAAAACTTTGCTTCCTTAGGCTTTAATATATACTCCAGAGCCAACCGCAAAGCAGCATTGGAAGATCCAGAAATCATTTTGCAGCCAAGAGCAACAAACGTGGTCAAATTGGTACAAACTCACCCTGCGAAACCTGCCTATGTGCTCTTTTCACCGGTATTTCGTCAAAATGCAACGACACCGCAAACCATTAATGCAGATATTGTCGGCTATGCAATTGGCGTTGTACAAACGGATGTTTTGCTAACTTCTGTATTAAAAACGACACTGGGAAATAATTACGACCTCGCATTTTATGACGGCAACAGTGAAACGCCTTTTTTCAGCAACTATGATCTTGCGCAAAAGCCCTATAACGCAGATACGCACTACAACACCCAAATTCATTTTGCGGGTCAAACTTGGCGCTTAACCTTAGCCATTAAAGATAGTTACATCAGCAACTTAAACCACCAGCAAACCATTTGGCTGCTAACGATACAACTCAGTATATGCGCATTAATCACCTTTATTGTGCTGCTTTATAACTATCAAAATATAGCCCTTAACCATTTGGTTGCGGCACGGACCGAGTCGCTCAATGTTGCATTGCAAGATGCGCAAAAAGCGAATCACGCGAAAAGCCGTTTTCTCGCCAATATGAGTCATGAAATTAGAACCCCACTCAATGCTGTTATTGGCTTCGCGTCACTGGCCAATACCACACAATCTGTAGATACCTTGAAAAAATATGTCACGAATATTGATATGGCAGCCAAAACTCTACTCGGCTTGGTCAATGATATTCTCGATATCACCAAGATTGAGTCGAACAAGCTGCACTTAGAGCGACGTGACTTCGACCTCCAACAGTTGCTCACTCGCGTAGACAGTTTATTCGCTACGAGTGCAAAAGAGAAAAACCTACAATGGCGACTGCACAGCAATGTTGAGCATGCTGTCTGGCTCAAAGGTGACGAACTTAGAATTGAGCAAATTCTGATAAACCTTTGCAGTAATGCCATTAAATTTACTGATTCAGGTCAAGTTGGCCTGCACTGTGAAGTAACCGAGAGTCAATCCGATTATCGCGTGCAATTTATTATTTCTGATTCAGGCATCGGTATTGACGCCACACATCTAGCCCATATCTTTGCGCCATTTGTTCAAGCGGATGACTCTACATCGCGGCGCTTTGGTGGAACCGGTTTAGGGCTGGCAATTTGCAAAGAATTAAGTGACATGATGGGTGGCAATTTATCCGTTGAAAGTCAACTTGATGTGGGTAGCCAATTTCACTTTTCACTGCGCTGCCCTTTTGGTGAAGCCCATAGCAATCAATTACCTGATTTCGATGAAACAAACATCGCAACACTGTCTATATTGGTCGCCGAAGATAACCCTGTGAATCAGATCGTGATTAAGTCAATGCTTGACTCTTTTGACATCTCTTATCAACTGGTTGATAATGGTCAACAAGCTGTAGCACTTGCTCAACAACAGTCGTTTGATTTAATTTTGATGGATTGCCAAATGCCTGTATTAGACGGTTATCAAGCAACGACCACATTACGGCAACAATTCGATCAGCAAACACTCCCTATTGTCGCGTTGACCGCCGATGTCATGCCTGAAGATAAAGCGTATGCGCTGGCTATTGGCTTTAATAGCCACCTTGCAAAACCGCTTGATCGCGATAAGCTAGGGGCATGTCTGGCCCACTACGCAAAAACATGCTCAAAAAATTCATCGGCTTAATCTCGGCACTGTGTGCAATCGGTGCCGTCGCACAAGATTGCACTACACTGCCTAAAAACCATCAACAATACCTAACTGGCATGACGACTGGTGAATATCGCTACGCGAATCAAATTGGTTCAGCAGTGCTTACACTGAATAAAAAGATGCAGTATAGCGAGTATATTCAGGCAACAAACACCTTGATCGCAGCCCGTAACAAAAGAGCAAACCAGCCTTGCCCACTGCCAGTTGTTGCACAAAATACGGCTAAAATACGCCGAGTAATTGACCACATCGCTCCTTATCAGCTACTGCACGCCAATCAAAACAAAGCCATCTTACTGATCCATGGCTTAACCGACTCCCCTTATATTTTTAGTTCAATCGCACAAGACTTGTATCAACAAGGCTTTAATGTCAGAACCTTACTGTTGCCAGGTCACGGTACTGCTGCCGATGATTTACGCCGTGTTCAATATCAGGATTGGCAACAGCACGTACGCTATGCCATCGAACGTACAAGCACAGACTTTGACCAGTTTGCAGTCATGGGCTTTTCTACCGGTGCGGCTTTGGCTACGCTGGATATCGCCAAATATACGCCAGCTAATCTCAAAGCGCTGGTCCTGATAGCCCCGGCGACAGAGTCCCATAACAAAAACAGTGGATTAGCGCAGTGGGTTGATTGGCTGCCCTTTATGGATTGGCTTGATAAAGATGCAGATCTTGATTTTGCCAAGTATGAATCATTCCCGCTGGCAGCTGCCGCACTTGTTCATGATGTGATGGTTGATATGATGCAAACACCAGTCCCGACAGATCTACCCATCTTAACCATAATGAGCCAAGTCGATGCGACTATAGACAGCCAAGCAACCATGCGCTTGTTAACGCGCTGGGCTAAACAACATAGTGCACCGATGGCGTTGAGGCTATATGCCGAACAGCCTGTGGCTGTGCCTGATACCATCAAAACAACACAGATCAGCAAATTAGATGGGGTCGTTGACATGTCGCATATCGGTTTACTTATTCCAAAAGAGCACCCCTACTACGGCTTGCATGGTGCCTACCGCCATTGTGGTAGCTACTTTGAAGACGCACAAGCCTATCGTGCGTGTAAGTCAGCTGACAACATCACCTATGGTGAACACCACGAGCGCAATAGAGCAGCCTATCAACCTTTTGCGCGCGTTACATTTAACCCTGACTACACAGGTATGACTGATCAACTTATTGAGTTCTTAAACGCCCATGTCAACTGAACAATTTAATCATCAATTTATTTCTAGGATTAGTGAAGTTGCCCAATGCGATTGGCAACGGCTCGCAGGCCGTAGCTTGTTTACCAGTTATGCTTGGCTTGGCGCACTAGAAAGCAGTGGCAGTGTCTCTAAGCAGACAGGTTGGCAACCATACCATCTCGTGATCTACCAGCAAGGTAACAGCCAACCCTTTGCTATTTTGCCCGGCTATATAAAAAGTCATTCCTATGGTGAGTATGTCTTTGACTGGGCATGGGCCGAAGCCTACGAGCGCCATCAACTTGAATACTACCCCAAATGGCTCTGTGGCGTCCCTTTTACACCGGTCGTGGGTACTAGGTTATTGTGTAAAACACCAACTGAGTCTTTGTATCAATATATTCAATCGGCATTGAATGAAGCGACGGTACAACACGACTGGTCCGGGTGGCATGTTAACTTCCCTTCAGCAGCTGAAGATTGGTCTAATACCCGATTACTTGAACGACACGGGGTGCAATTTCACTGGCACAACCAGCAATATGCCGACTTCGATGCGTTTTTGGCGACAATGAAAGCGCGAAAACGCAAGATGATTAAAAAAGAGCGCGACAAGATAACCCAATCTCAACTCACTATTGTCTGGTTAGATAAATCGAGCATCAATAAAGAAATTATCGACCTGTTTTACCAATGTTACTGCCACACATATCGCAAACGCTCTGGACACAATGGTTATTTAACACGGGCATTTTTTGACCTCTTATTCACAGCGATACCTGAGCAGATAAAGCTGTGTTGTGCATATCGAAAGGATACTCAAGCTGATATTCGTAACTTTGTTGCTGCCAGTTTATATTTACAGGATGAAGACACTTTATACGGAAGATATTGGGGTGCACTTGAGCATAGTGAGCACTTACATTTTGAGCTGTGTTACTATCAGGGAATAGACTACGCCATCAGCCACAAGCTCGCGCGTTTCGACGCTGGCGCTCAGGGTGAACACAAGCTACTGAGGGGCTTTGAACCTGTCTTAACCCACTCATATCACACTATTTGCCACCCCTTGTTTAATCAAGCAATTGACAACTTTATCAATACAGAGCGCTCGCAAATTGCACACTATGCGCTGCAGTGTAAAGCATTATTGCCCTATAAAACACAATAAACGGTTATTGGCAGGCATCGCATGATCTGCCTCTAGCTCTAGCCCAGCAGCCTGTGCCAAATCAACAATCCACTCGATATCTCTGATCCCACTGTTGGGGTCTCGGGATTTTAAAAATGCATCAAACTCCGCATTGCTCACAGATGTATACTGACCTTGATAATTGAATGGACCATAGACTACAACCTTGCCGTGCGGAGAGAGATGACGCTTTACTCCTTCGAAAAAGCGTACCACCAACTGAGGTGAAACAATATGAAAGGTATTCGCAGTATAGATCGCAGGTACCTGCTCAACAGGCCAATGCTGCGTTAAATCCAACGTTATTGGTCGCCGCAGATTGTCTAATTGCGCCTCGTCACACCACTGCGTAATACCGGCATGATTACATGCTAAATCAGACGTTTGCCATACAACTTCAGGCAATGCTTGGGCAAAGTGTACCGCGTGCTGACCTGTGCCAGACCCCACTTCCAATACAGAGCTGATATTGCTAATGAATGGGGCCAACAACGCTAGAATTGGATCTTTATTATTTTCACATGCCTGAGAAAAAGGTTTTGTCATATTGCACCTATTTAGATCGAACCTGCGCCGAAATAGCGCATTATGCTTTGCATTTTGCAACGACCATATCGTGATGTCTATTTACTTCACTGATTCATATGGATAAAAAAACTCTGGTATATGGTATGCAAAAAACATTGGTATTGACTATAAGTACCTAGTGTACCCGTTCAAATACCCTGTATGGAGATATAAATATGAAATATTCAAAAGTGACGCATATGCCCAATCAAAGCTTAGGTCATATTCCAGAGCCCGTTAACACTGAGTCAAAGCAAACTTACCAACAAGAAGTCGCAGACTTGCTGAGCAGTAAAGAGCAGGAAAAAGAGCAGACAACTGAACAATTTATCTTGGGATATAACTAACATACTGGCTCGACCTACAATCCGCATAAGGGTTGCTAATCTCCTATTTTAGTGTAATGATAATAATTATCGTTACACTAAAATATAATACGTCATGGTTACACCTCAAGTTCTATGTCAGTTTCAACCCCGCTTAGATACACAATGCCAACGCCCCTATTTAGATGCCCCTGTGCACGTGGCCAAATTTATTGACGATGGATTTAAGCTGGCTAAGTGGTATGAGAAAAAGCCATGCGTGTTATTACAAGAACTCTATTTACGACGTGTCTTTTTTGAATTGCTAAATCACATTGCTGATCCGTTAGTCCATCAAAGCTATCGCCAACAATGTTTCGAGCAACTTCATAAACCCCTTCTAGCATTAAAGCGTTTCTATAAAACACAACACCGCTCGATGACCTCTTTTTATCGTTTAGAGCGAGAAGCTAGGATCATAAGTCACGAATTTAATCCTTTTAACTAGGAGTCAGCATGACAACTTATCGTACCGCATCTGATAGCATGGGCACTTTAGAAGTACCTGAAACAGCACTGTATCAAGCGCAAACTCAACGCGCAGTCAACAACTTTCCAGTCAGTGACTTAACCATGCCAACCAGTTTTGTCCGCGCACTTGCTTACATTAAACAAGCAGCGGCAGAAGCCAATGCGGAGCTCGGCCACCTTGATCAGAATAAAGCCAAAGCCATCGCTAATGCATGCCAACAAATCATCGATGGTGACCACCTAGATCAGTTTCCAGTCGATGTATTTCAAACTGGTTCAGGGACCAGCTCTAACATGAACGCCAATGAGGTCATCGCGACCTTAGCTAGCCAACAAAGTGGTTTGCAAATCCACCCAAATGATGATGTAAACATGGGCCAAAGCTCAAATGATGTGATTCCAACCGCGATTCATGTGAGCAGTGCGACATCGGCAGTCTATGAATTACTGCCAGCATTGAAGCACTTGTCACAGACCATTGAAAGAAAGAGCAAAGAAATTGGTCACCACGTGAAAACGGGCCGCACACACCTTATGGATGCAATGCCAGTTACCTTTGCACAAACCCTGAGCAGCTGGCAACAGCAAATTGACTCAGCCTACGAAGGCATCTTAACTTCTTTGGAAAAAGTTTATCAGTTAGGTCAAGGCGGTACAGCTGTAGGAACTGGCGTCAACGCAGATAAACAATTTGCATCGTCATTCAATACCTACCTGAGTAGCAACGTTGGTATTCGTTTCAATCCAAGCCCAAATTTTTTCTACAATATTGGTTCACAAGACGCCATTGTTGCCTTGTCTGGTCAACTAAAAACCTTGGCGGTCGCCAATATGAAAATCGCCAATGACTTGCGTTGGATGAACTCAGGCCCGCTAGCTGGTTTAGCAGAAATTGAGCTACAAGCACTTCAACCAGGTTCTTCAATCATGCCTGGTAAAGTCAATCCAGTGATCCCTGAAGCTGCAGCCATGGTGAGTGCACAAGTAATTGGCAACGATGCGACTATCACCGTTGGCGGTCAATCTGGTAACTTCGAACTCAATGTCATGTTACCTGTGATTGCATACAACATCTTGCAAAGCATTGAGCTACTCGCGAACATTTCTCGCCTTATCGCAGATAAAGCAATCGCTACATTCAAGGTCAATGAAGAAAACATTCAGCGTGCACTGTCACGCAATCCTATTTTAGTAACGGCTCTCAATCCGGTGATCGGCTATGAAAAAGCTGCCGCAATTGCCAAACTTGCCTACAAAGAAGGTCGTCCAATCATAGAAGTAGCGGCAGAGCACACAGACTTAAGCGAAGCGCAGCTAAAAACTTTGCTTGACCCGCAAAAGCTCACCGAGGGTGGCTTATAATTTAAATGCGCTCTAGTCTTATATAGGGTTAGCAATATTCACTCGCCTGTGGCTATTCAGCCTCTATACAGGCGAGTCATGGCCCACTAAATTGGGTCAGTTTTCACTCAATTTGTTGCTTAACCCTAGCGTGCTAGCTCTTGTATCTCATTACAAAGCACGGCACACTGTTAAAAAAAAACAGGATAGATTATGAACGCATTAAAGCTAACACTTGCTAGCCTAGTCATTATTTCAGGATGTTCCACAACAAAGGCTGGCTCAGCGCCAACGCAATCACAACAAGCACAACCTGAGGCATCTCAACAACAGGAAAAGCCCAGTAAAAAGCCAATGAAACCAGCTCAGCTGCAAACCAAATCAGCGACTCGCCATGACAAGGGGACCAGTAAGCCGGCACCAGCAAAAATGATCACCACCATGGAGCCAATTGCACACTACGATGAAGACGAAGTGTCAGAAGCTGGGATCAAAAACCAACACGCTTACCTTAATTTTATTACCAAAGACAAAAGCTGTGACAGCAACAGTCAGTGCATAGCCATTCCAGTTGGCAGCAGAGCATGTGGTGGCCCTTCAAGTTACCTGTTGTTTTCAAGTAAAACCGCCGATCAGAGCAAAGTCTATGAACTGGCGAAAAAACTCACCGACAGTGAAGCACAGTACAACGCCAAGCATGGCATGATCAGTATTTGTGAGCATTTACGTCAGCCATCAACCCAATGTGTTGAAAATACTTGTGTTAAACTAGAAGGTACGAACAAATCACCAACTAGGGACTATCGATGAAGTGGAACCTCGGCACATTATGTGGTCTGTCACTGATTTTTTTAGCCGGCTGTGAAGCCACCTATTCAGAGCCACAATCTGCTCAAGCGAAGTCAAATGGCTCATTGGAAGAGATCATCGCAGATAAAGGGTGTGATGCCAGCTTTCAATGTAAAGTTATCGCAGTAGGCGAGCGGCTTACCTGTGGTGGACCAAGCCGATATTTAGTTTATTCATCACGCAATGTAAATGAAGAAGAGGTAGAGCGCGCCGCTAAAATGGTCACACTGGCAGAGCAATCACAAAATAAAGATAAGATTGCCAGCGAAATATGCGAGCCAGTATTACCAGTTCAAGCGCTATGCATTAGCAGTACCTGCCAATCTATTGTGTTGAAATAATCGAGTAGACAGTGATGTGATCATCACTGTCTATCCCACTAAAAAATAATTGAGTGCCACTAGTGGAATCACCAATACGACACATAACCCCGCCCGTCCCAAATAAGACAATATCAGGCGTTTTTTAACCCAATAGCAGTACATAAATCGCAGTAAATACGTTGATGCAACGCCGAACAGTGCAAACATCAGCAGTAACGAAAGAAGATAAAAAGACACCGACAACTCATACGCTTAGACACATAAATTTATCATAGCGGTACATTGTTAAAACTGCACCTATTTTAGTTGATACAATGGCGGAGATATTTTTTACTTACCAACGATTACTGACCACCACTTTCCCCATTGCCTGCCCACTGCTTAAACGCGCATGCGCACTGCCGATTTCATCGAAGTTAAAGTCCGAGTCATCCAACACAGGCTGTAGTTTTCCACTATCTACGATGTTCGCCATACTCGCTAAGATTTGACCATGGTCGCTGCGTTGCACATTATGAAGCATGGGGATCAGCATAAATACAACATGCAGTGACAAGCCTTTAAAGTGTGCAACTGACATATCAATTTCTGCCAGTGACACAGTAGTTGCTATCTGGCCATTTAGCCCCGCTGCTTCAAAAGAGTTCAATAAATTCGCCCCACCCACGGAGTCGTAGACAAGATCGAATCCAGCCCCGTGCGTATGCGTCGCTACATAGTCGGCAACCGATTCCGTCTGATAATTAATTGGCGTCGCGCCAAGCTGTTCGATCAAACGTAATTGTGCTGGTTTTGAGCCGGTTGCATAAACTTCAGCACCAAAATGCGTGGCCAACTGTATAGCAACGTGACCAACACCACCCGCTCCACCATGCACCAAGACTTGTTGATTTTGACCAACGCCTGCGCGCACCAAACCTTCATACGCAGTGATCCCAACTAACGGCAGTGCCGCTGCCTCTCGCATACTGAGGGACTTTGGTTTATGTGCAATGAGATTTGCATCAGCCACCATATATTCTGCAAGTGCGCCGGGTAAGTCAGCCAGCCCGCCAGCACAACCATACACCTCATCACCCACTTTAAAGCCTTCTACTTCCTCACCAACTTCATCCACGATGCCAGCAAAATCCATCCCCAAAATGGCTGGTAGCGCCGGAGACAGAGGCAATGCCGGACCCATTTCTCTAATCATAGTGTCAACCGTATTGACACTGCTCGCCATCACTTTAATACGCACATGCCCTACACTGACATTCGGTAGTGCTGCCTCCGCTTGTGTAAAAACCTCTGTATCACCAAATGCATTAATTACCATCGCTTTCATAGCTAAACCCTCGTTCAATGAATGCATTTAGTATATTTTTTAACTATAATTTTGATAATACAGCTACTAATACAATCAGTTTTAAGATTTGGTTGATAATGAATATTGCTCACCTAAAGTTGTTCACGCGCATCGCAGCAACACACAATATAAGCCTTGCAGGCAAAGAATTGGGACTCTCAGCAGCGGTTGCCAGTGCCCATATCAATAAACTTGAAGAAACACTGGGAACACAGTTACTCTATCGTACCACGCGTAAAGTGTCGTTAACTGAGGAGGGGTTTGCCTTTTTACCCCATGCTGAGTCGGTACTGGATAGTGTAGAAAGTGCCAGAGCAGCTATTGGTGCAGGCAGCCATACCCCTCAGGGTACGTTGCGCGTCACGGCCCCCGCTTCATTTGGTAGAATGCATATTGTGCCTGCATTAGTTGAATTCACCCAGCTCTACCCCGAGCTTCATATTGATTTGCGACTGAGCGACAGCATAGTTGATATGGTTGAAGGTGGATTTGATGTGGCTATTCGCAATGCTGCGTTAAGCGACTCCACCTTAGTCGCACGTAAATTGGCCAGTGATACACGTATTTTGTGCGCTTCGCCTGATTACATTGAGCAACACGGTATCCCTGCGAACATCGACGAGTTAAAAACTCACCCTATTATCAACCTCACCGGGATAGAGCATTGGGTGTTTGCCAACAACCAAGGGACTATAAAATTTAAACCTGCGAGCAAACTCCACATTGATAATGGCGAAGCAATTCGAGACGCATGTATGCGTGGCATGGGGATCACATTGTGTTCAATGTGGTGTGCTTATCAAGCACTTCAAGAGGGAAAACTGGTTCAAGTACTCAAAGACCAACCACTTATCAATGATACTGCACTGTGGGCCGTCTATCCGAGCTCCCGGCTACTGGCCCCCAAAGTACGAGTGTTTATCGACTATCTAAAAGCCTATATCGGCGATGTCCCCTATTGGGATTAGGATCTTTGAAGCTGTGCTTCCAGCTGCGTCAAAACCTCCATCAATTGAGCCATCAAACCCGACGTCGACGCGCTGACATGCGGATCACGAAACTGACCAACATCATTGTCAAAGTAGCGTCCAGAAGCCTGAGCAAAGCGCTCAGATAGCGCAGCTTCAAGCAAAATGTCAGCGCCAAGTAGCACGCTACTACCCTGCATTCCATATGCCTCTTGCACCATTTTACTGCCTAAAAATGACTTGGGATTAACTGCAATAACACTTGGTCCCGATTCTTTCCACTGAGCGCCAATCTGCATTGACCACATGGTCAAAGCCAGTTTGCTTTTGGCATAAACGGCGCCAGCAGTTAAACGGCTAGGCGTGAGCAACTCTTGGGCCTCAAAAGGTGATTGAGCAGCTGATGACAAGTTAATAACCCGCCCACTTGCACCCAGCGCACTGCGTAACCCCTGCATCAAGATATAAGGTGCAATGGTGTTGACCATAAATCGCATATCAAACCCTTCACTAGTCACAGTGTTGTCAACATGAAACACCCCGGCATTATTAATCAATACATCTAGCTTCGGACACTCCTCGCTCACGGCTTGCGCTAGCACGTTCACCTGTGTCATCACAGAAAGGTCAGCACAATATTGCCCTACTTTATCTTTACCAAAGCGTGCAACAAGATCACCATATACTGTGTTCAGCTTTTTAGAGTTACGTCCGTGTAATAGCACGTGATGCCCTTGCTCAAGTAACGTATTGGCGGTCGCTAATCCAATCCCATCAGTTGACCCTGTTATCAAAATCGTTTTGCTCATATTCTTTCCTATGCACATTGGCTGAGAATGAAGCTGCTACTTTAATACCACCGATTAAACTTGATAATAGCCATTAAAGATAAATTAGTTTCAAAAAATTATTGATAATTACCGCTACTATGGCTTGTCACCAATGCTACACAACCACTCACAGTCACATCGATCCAGCAGATTCACTTACCACACCCTCTTTACTCTCATCTAGAACCTTTACCCGTCTCTTGTCCAGCCACTCAACCAGTATCAAATTTATCGCCATTGCAATTAGCCGGTCATAGTCGTGGTAAAATCCAAAAACCCCTTTAAAAGTTTCCTGCCAACTACCCAAGAGCACTTGTAAAATCGCACCAAACAATAACGGGGTGATGGCTGCTAAGCAAATAGCAACAGCACGCATCATCCACTTTGTGTGCGCTACTATTTGCCCATTTAATACGGACCAAATGGCGATACCAAACGCCCCCACAATCGCCACGCTCATAATAACTAAAGCAATAAATCGCGCGCCCAAGTCATTGGGAGTCAATACTAAATGCATCCAGATACCAGAGAGAGCCATGACACATCCTGATAAAGCAGCGAAACGCCCCGCGAATTTGTGCCATTTTGGATAGTGCAAACGAATACGTGGTGAAAACTGCCAAGGCATGGTTAAAAAGAACACAGCGCCAGCAAAACCGTGTGTTAAAATCGCGGCAGGTGTCGAAAAGTATTGAGGGTTAATGGTATTCGATATCCCAGCCACAGTTCCCGCTCCCAATAATACAAGGGCCACAATAATGATAGCTGGTATGCCTGGGATAGCCGTGATCAGAAGTAAACCACTGACAACTGGCCAATTGAATGGTGTTTGTTGGTTTTTTTGCGTCATTGCTTGCTCACTTATTTCATTGGTGATGTGTGAGTTGATTATGTAAGATGACTAAAAAAGTGTCGTCCGCGCTGATTGGCGAGAACTTTTATGGGGTTATTTCAACCTAACAGTTAATTTTAATATGTTGTTTTAACTACTAACTTTAATTTTAGAGACCGTTCTATAAAGAACCTTGCAATGCATATGATAGCCGAGTCACAAAGCCTGTTTGCACTCCAAATTGCCACCCTTAGCGTAATAGTGATCAGCGCTCATCAGCTTTTATTGCGTGCTCGGAACAGGCAAGTTTACCGGCCTTTAGCTGTGTGTTTACTCGCTATCGGCTTCATTACCGCGTTGCCCATTAGCAAAACATTATTGCCAGTTAGCTTTCAAGTATTGCACTTAATCTTCTGTCTACCCGCATTACTACTTGTTGCACCCAGTTTATGGCTATACAGCATAGGACTAACCAATCAAACACCTTGGTCATTTCAAAAACGCGATATAAAGCACTTTGCGCCAAGCGGATTTGGCTGTCTGGTCGCACTGGTAGCGCTGATAATACCAGAGCCATATCGCTACGCCATTTTAGTAAATGATAACCTGACACTCGTAGAGCAAGCCCCAATACTGCTTCGCAGCGTTATTTACGGCTTATTGATTGTGACTTTTGGCTGTGTATTGGGCTGGATAGTGCAATCAGCCTGGTATTTTTACAAACTCATCAACAGGCTGCATCACTATCACGAGCAGCTGAAAGATGTTTTTGCGTCGACAGAACAAAAGGAATTACGTTGGTTGATCTGGCTGTTAATCTCGGTTGGCGGGGTATGGTTGTTTATTGCTCTAGACTTATTTTTAGACAATCTTTTTAGCCCAATCCAATTTGACCAACATCTTTATGCAATGATGCTCCTGCTCCTTGTATATAGTCTCGCTTTGTGGGGACTAAGACAAAAACCAGGTTTCACTGAATGTTATGAGCTAGCAGATAGCCATGAATTTGTGTCTGATCCAACTTCCTCAGAACAAGTGAAGTACCAACGCAGTGCACTGGACCATCAGCGCGCTTCTCAAATAGTCACCAAATTAGAACACGCTATGGTGGTAGATAAATGCTACCTAGATGCAAATTTATCCTTACCTAAACTTGCCAAGCACATTCATACACCCAGCCACTATATTTCGCAAACGCTCAATGAGACACTCGGAATGCGTTTCTTCGACTTCGTCAATCAACACCGTGTCGACGCTGCGAAACAGCTTCTCGCGCAGGAGCAAGACGCTATCCTCACTGTTGCCATGGAGGTTGGTTTTAATTCCAAGTCGGCATTTTATACCGCCTTTAAAAAACACACTACACTGACCCCTAGCGATTATCGGAAACAACATCAAATAGAGGGTAATCAATAATGGTTTAAGATTATTGCCATCCTATTTTCCACATTTTAGGATCTTTTAACTCGCGCCAGTTTATAGCAACTTCACGCTGGGTCATCAGCGCTTCAATAAGACATTCAATCACACGTCCCTGCTCGTCAAATTCGACCGACGTGACAATAAAATGCTTCTCTTTGTGAGTAGGACTGACCGATGTCCACTTACTGTTTAGTAGCTTCCTAGGGTTTAGGGTGTGCTGCATACGTGTTCATATTTGCTGTTTTACAGCATGATACGACCGTGCAATTGTCTGGGATCAATTAGATATACGACAGGTGGGTATAATGTGCCCCTATATACCCACCAATTTCATTATCGGACTGATTGGCTTACCGTATATTCTGCGATCAGCTTATCCATCACTTTTGCAGCCTCGGCAATATCAATGGCAGCAACATTGATTTGCTCTGCGCCGCTGACATTTTCCGTTGCTTTTTGGAAAATCCCATTGATGTTTTTACTCACTTCATCAATCGCATTACTTTGCTGCTGCGTATTACTCGATACCGACTCGGTCACTAACTCAACCTGCTGCGCTTGCTCTACAATTTGCTCGAGTGCGCGTTTGATTTCTTCTGCCCGCTCTGCCGCTTCTAAGGCATTTTCTTTGCCTTTCGTGATCACATTAGAAGCCTCTGAAGAGCTGGATTGCAACTCAGTCACCAAGGCTGATATCTCTTCTGTTGATTTTTGCGTACGGCTCGCCAAGCTGCGGACTTCATCGGCGACCACAGCAAACCCACGACCTTGCTCCCCGGCTCGGGCGGCCTCAATAGCCGCATTTAGCGCCAGCAAGTTAGTTTGCTCAGCAATGCTTTTTATCATTTCAACCATAGATGAGATACTACCAACACGCTCATTCAGTGCATCAACTGTTTTGGCAGACTGTGCCATATCGTCGGATGCCTGCTGTATCACCTGCACCGCATCCGCCACAACTTGCTGTCCTTGAAGAGATTCTTGCGTCACTGTTTTAGCCGCTACAGCGTTTTCATTCATGGAGTTTGCAATGACTTGAATATTGGCGCTCATTTGCTCTGAGGCAGAGGCAATGGTTTGGATCCCTGACTGCTGACTAATTAAATTCTCTTGGCTTTGCTGGATCGCCGCCGCCGTTTCTTGCGAGGCGTTAGCGATGTTAGAAGACACTTTCGCAAACTCGACTAAATCGTCTTCAAACTGTCGCGTGAGTTTATTGATGTTGTTTGCCGATTTCCCTAAGTCATCTTTTGAAATTACACCAATTTCATGACCTAAGTTTTTATGCAGCATTGCAATATCGATACCCTCAGCGATTTTTGCTGACTGTCGGCGACGCAAACGAATGGCAAAGAACAGTGACGCGGTGATCACCAATCCAACCATTAAAATAATCAACTCAATCACCAACACCAAAACAGCGTGCTGTTGGATCTTTATCGCGGTCTTGTCAACCAATGTAAGCGCCTCTTCTTCGGACTCTTTTAACACATTGATCCGCTCCGTGGCCGCTTTAAACCACGCCTCTGCGTCCAAGCCAAAATTGGCATTTTTGTTTTCAACCGCACTGCGATAGCGTGCAACTTCTTGAAAGGCATTGTCACTCAGTGCTTGCTGCAAAATTCTTTTCATGATTGGAGGCGACGCTTCAAGCGCTTCTTCTAAATACACATCTTGCTTGGTCATCAAGGCCACATGCTTGGTTTTTAACGCAGGTGTAAAGCTGTCGCGACTCAGCACATTTGACAGCACCGCCCGTTCGATACCAGCCGACTCTTTGGCACTTGAAAAGTTATAAATCGCAACCAACTCGGTGGCGATGGTGTGGTCATTGCTCAATCGCGAGGCTGTGATCACCATATGCAGCGCTTTGAGGTTGATATCCGTGTAATATTTCAGCGCTTCTGAAAGCGGGATGGATAAGGTGTCTACACGACTACGGATCTGAGATAACTGGCGGAACTTACTTTCAAATTCAGCCAACTCTTTAGCCATTTCAGGCATCAATTGCCAGTGTTGTTTTTCTTCCGCTAACTTGGCAATCAGCTTGTCTGTTTGACTGCGTTGCTGGCGTAACTTGTCCTTAAACTTTGTGCCTTTGGAACCAATAAACCCAGCAGAGGCCCCTCGTTCTTTTTGTGTTTCATGGATCACACTCAACACCATATGACTCAAAAACGCATTGTACTCTGCATCATACGCGTCGTTCATCCGTTTCGCTGACATTGATACATCATAAAAAATCACTGCGCCTAAGAGTAAACATGGAAGTAATACAACTGTTGTCATATGGCTAGATACAAATCGAGCAATTGCTTGTAACATCACTTCACCACTATTTTTTCTTAAACATTTTTTTTACGAAGTAAACTATAGTACAGCTCACTTTGTTGCAAATTATTTATTCAAAACCCCATCTTTTTGAAAATATTAAAGTTAATTTGCATGGCTAAACTTCCCCAACAAAGGTAAAAAAACAAATAAGTCAGTACTATGAATAAGCTAGCGACATTTAAGCCGCCTTGTACTTATTCCAAAAAATTAAATAAAAAAGAGAGCAATTGCTCTCTTTTACTGTTTGATTAGCAATGTGCTGACGACTAACGTCCCTCTTGTATTTTCGCTTTTATCCAAGCACCCGCTTCTTTCAATTGAGCGTCTGAAAAGTCTTGCGCCGCACAGCTGCCCACTTGCCAAGCAGCCCCACTCAGCGGATCGTCTGAATAATTCCAATTGGTCCAGCTGATTTTTTTTCGTGCCATCAAGTCTATGTACTTTTGTGAACTGACAAAGTCATTTGCGCCGCCACCAGTGTAGTGCTGAGTACCAAACTCGCTGACAAATACGGGAAAAATATCTGAAGCTTTATCCAGCATATTGCGATGATATTCGGTGTGTGCAGCAGCATAAAAGTGGAAGGTGTACATAATATTGTCGAATGGAACTGGGTCGTTGATCACATCTTGTAAATCGCCATCTGCCATTGATGCACCAAACGTAGACCAACCGTGAGTTCCGACCATGATCAGAGCATTAGGTTGAATCGCACGGATCACAGGAATAACCTGCTCAGCATAGTGGCGTACCGCTGACCAAGGAACGCCATTTGGTTCGTTGGCAATATCATAGATCAGGTTATTGCGGTGTTTGTGCTTGGTCACAATATCGGTGAAAAACTTTTTTGCCCCTTCAACATTGTAGTTTGGGTCGCCCGGATCAAGCTGGTGCCAGTCAACCAACACATATAACCCACGCTGGCTTGCCATTTCAATGAGTTGGTGCATTTGGTTAGTAAAGCCAACCGGATCTGTTTCATACCCGCCTTCTTGTACATACAAGCTCAAACGCAAAATATCAGCTTGCCAGTCAAACGCTAATACATCCAAACTTTTTTCAGTTAAACATTTACCTAATCCATGCCACTGCAGACCGTGACTGCTCATGCCACGAAGCTGCACACGCTGGTTTGATTCGCTGCACAGTCCCGTACCACACACCTTTAAACGACCGTATTTTTCAACTGGCGTGATCTGTGTTGCATCATCACAACGGCCTAAATACCGCCATGCCGAACTGGTTCCAGGCTCCGCACTGGTCCACCATTTGGCTTGATACAATATATTGTTGTGGACAAGTTTGTCGCCAGTATTTGCATGGCTCGGCTGACCCTGCCAATCAGACTGTGGCCAATTCGGATAGACATTGGTATCTGCACAACTTGCCGCATCAGCATGACTGGCGGCTAGTCCTAAGCACACTGTGAGGGCACTTAAATATCGCTTTTTCATCGCGCTTTCCTTTACATGTTATTTACAATAATGTTCCCAATTGAGATATAGAGACTTTCATTTGAAATGGCTAGGTTTTGGCTGATGATTGATCGTAAAGTATTGCTATTGGTTTGATATGTGTTTAAAAATCGAGCATTTTTATTATTTCGAAGCTCGGTTAATAATCGCAGTGCACCACCCATAGATACCCTTGCCAACGCGCCTAACAAAACATGACCAGTGCCGCTCACTCGTTATCTAAAAATAAAAAGAATCTTAATAACAATAACTTGAAAACAATCATAAAGTGTATGGTAAGGGTTTTTATCGCTCATACGTTCTTATTTATATGACCAATTAAATTAGAAAATTATGAGCAGCTTAAAATCATCTAACTACCCGAGAATGAGTAAACTTAGAACGTCAACATCCAGTGTTCACGACCAACTCGACAAAAAGATCATGGCGCAGTCGCCGTTTGACAACAAAGCCAATTATGGTCAATTTTTGTGCTACCAATACCACTTAATGAAACACGTTGCTGCACTGTATCAAGATGCTCAATTAGCAACCATTATCCCAGATCTGCAAGCCAGAGATCGCAGTGCTCAACTGCTTGCTGACTTTCAAGATTTAAATATGCCACAGCCAGCTGCTATACATATGCTGAGCAAGCTCAACGCCTCTCATTATGAAAGTTTGGGCTGGTTATATGTCATTGAAGGCTCAAAACTTGGCGCGGCTATTTTAGCCAAAGAGGCTGAAAAGCTAGGTCTAAGTGATAAATATGGTGCACGCTTTCTAGCTGGATCAGAGGTCGGCAGAGGCTCACATTGGAGGCAGTTTATGCAAAGCATTGAAAAGGTAGAGCTCAGTGAAGATCAAGAGCAAGCGATGTTAGCTGGTGCACAGGCTGCATTTAAATTTGCCAATGCGCTGGTAGAGATAAGTTACACCCATTCTCCGAGTACCCATGTCGCTTAATGTACAACGTAATATGTTGAAGTATGGTTATTTTGCCGGTGGTATTGTGTCGCTCGGATTGGCTGTGATTGGCGCTTTACTGCCAATCATGCCAACTACGGTATTTTTAATTATGTCACTGTGGTGCTTCTCCAAGTCATCTAAACGCCTCGAATATTGGTTGCTCACACATCCCAAATTTGGTGTGACGCTAAGTAACTGGCAACAGCACAAAGTAGTGCCTAAAAAAGCGAAATATTTTGCAGCTACAGGTATGCTGGCAAGCTTGCTGATATCTGGTTACTTGCTGTCATTTGGCTGGTTGCAAATTGCCCTCGCAGTTCTTTTCGCATTTATCTGTAATTACTTGTTTACTAAACCGCATAACACAACCGACCAACCCAATTTAATACGCCAAAAACAGGGCAATGTGTTACTGAGTGTGGTTGCGGTAATTTTGTTGGGCTGTTGGTCTATCACTCTTTAGTACAGCGATATCGCATACGCCGAGTAAGGAGCGCAATTAAATTGGCACCACGCCTTGGGATGTCGGCACCAACAACCTCATTTGTACCAGCGCCTTTCTTTGCCGTTACTACTCAAGCCAGTAAACTACTTCACCCTAGATTCAAATATAAAGCCAAAGAGCAAAGTGATATAGATTCAGTTTCCTTATGCACTCACCATACATAACCTAAATTAGGTACAATTACGCAATCACTGTTATCATAGTAAAAAAATCGCGTTTTAGAATATTCACGGCGTTAAAACTGCGCTATTACCCACCTCTCCTACAGGACCTACTGCATGAAAAGATACCTGATGTTATTATTTGTATTGTGTTTTACTACCTCGGCAAACGCGAACATCACACATTTTGCTGCCGATCAGGTTATCGGTCAAAATAAACTAGGTGAGCCGGTGTTTCGCAGTACCACCACGCCCACGATTGTGACCTTTTGGGCCTCATGGTGTGTATACTGTAAGCAGCTGCTTCCACTACTTGAGGGACTTCAGCGTAAGCTCACAAATGAGCGTATTCGAGTAGTTGTTGTCAATACAAAAGAAGAGGGAAAGCTCGGGCAAACCCGACGCACATACAAAAGCCTGCTTCGACAATTTGAACAGCGAGGGCTGCAAATTGAGTTTGTTTTTGATAAAAGAGATGCGCTCTACAACAGATTTAAGAAACCCGGCCTGCCCTATACTTTAGTCATGGAAAAAAATGGCCAGATCAGCTACGCACAAGCAGGTTATAGTGAGCGACTGGCACAGCCTATGCTGGAAGCAATACAGCAGGCACTAGATAAAAATACATCTGATCAAATCTAGTTCGCGTCCTCAACTATCATTCAATGAGTTTGCAGCGCTTCTCGTTTGTTTTTACAACCACACGGGATAGCCTGTCACTCATTGACATAATTGCTTACGAAATCACAATAGAGGCTTTTTCCTATATCATTTTTATAACCTTAAGAATCAACAACCTGAAAGTTTTACGAAGTTTATGCGCGACGACCTGACACCATTTATTACACAATTAATTTTGAGCATTGCAGAGGAAAAAAGTTGGCAAAGCCCAATTAAAGTATCCACCTTGGGTAAATTTATTACCATAACTATTGATATAAAGATGATTCCAAGCACTCATTTTCGCAATGCATGCTAAAGATTTAAGCCCACATAAACTCTGTCAAAGTAATACCTTTAATTTTTGGAAAGGAATAATGATGTGATAAGTGGTAATGACCTTAAAGCGATGAGAAAAAAAGCAGGACTGACGCAAAAGCAGATGGCCGATAAACTCAATATAACCAGAGAAACGGTCAGCAATTACGAATTAGGTGTAGGTGAACCTAGAACAGGGCATTTTTTTAAATGGTTGTTTTATTGTAAAGTTGATGCAAAAGCGCTTTTAAATCAGATCAAAAGTATCAGTGACGAAATCAATGAAAGCGACGACTCCCATCGATTCAAAGATGACAAGTAACGTCTCTATTGCTCAAGCACTCTGAAGTATCTCTTCAACGATAACCTATAAAACCGCCTCTCATTATTGTTCTACCCTAAAGTGTCGATTGTCGCATTCGAATTCAGAAATTAGTAGGTCATACACACTACGCTGTATTTACGCACGGCTCTGGCCTTTGGACTTTCCACCATAACAGCGGCGCATTTTAGCTACCAACCAGAAAGGCCACAGATCGATACACATTGGCAGATGAAAAGGTGCCGTAATTTCTATTGACCCCAACCAAGTAGGTGAACAAACTCCAAACTTGTATACAGTGATCAGAACACGATCCGCACATGGACATTGTTTTTGATACAACAGACACTATTTTAAAGCGCCTAGCACATCACTGGTCCACCAAAGAAAATGGCGGTTTTACGTAGCACCTCTCAGATATAGGGTATCAACGCATCACTAGCCTGCTTTTTGGCTACCATCACTGCCTGTATAGCTGATATAAGGACAGGCAAAATCATCACCAAATATTAGATACATTTCGTATAGCTGCGCCATGGTCATAATCGTTCTGCCAGTTTCAAAATTACTAATAGTCGCTTGATCAACATCGAGCTTTGCACCAAGTTGACTTTGAGTCAGCTTGTTCTTTTTGCGAACTCGACGTAAGTTATGCTGTACCTCTTCCATTAGGTTATTCACCTTTATTTTTCTTCTTACTGCATTGTTTTTCATCTCTTCCCTCGCCAATCAGTATTGCTGGTAAATATTTATTTTATTTTTGATAGTGACTTACAAACTTAATTGTCATAAATATAATTTGCTTCATGCGGAAAAATCTTCGAATTTTATTAAAAGGCATCCACTCACTTATCGCTCACATATCCAAAAGCTAAGAAAAACAGCGTTTAGTAAAGAGATTGAACAATAAATGATGTAGAAAAGTAGAGTGTAGCGGCCAGAAACCACCTTCGAACAAACCTATTTGTCCGCTGGGATATTAAGTAGGGGGTCATTACACCAAGTCTTTCTCAGTGCACTATATTGACTTACTCTTGAAATTCAGCTGTTTCAATGCGATTGATTTTGGCTCTTGATACAAGTACACAAGAAGCACCATGCCCCCGACATGCCAAAACAATAGGCTAGGCAGCATCTACCGTGCAGGCGAGTACCCAACCAGCCTAATATGATTTCGTCCAAAAACTATCACCGTTATGGAGTTAGTCTCCTTTTGGTAAAATCGCAATCTGAAACCAATAGTCTTTAAGTTTTTGTACAGCATCAAATAATGACTCCAGTTTAACTGGCTTTTGAATATAGGTATTGGCCCCAAGGTCATAACACTCCTCAATATCCTTTTCATCATCTGAGGTTGTCAAAACCACAATGGGGATGTTTGCAAGGCGCCGAGTATTTTTTATTTCTTTTAACACGAGACGGCCATCCAGCCCCGGTAGGTTAAGATCCAACAGTATCATAGCCGGCTTTGGATGCGACGGTGTCCACTCTTGACTGAGGTAATTCAGCGCTTCTTGACCGTCTTCACATCGTACAATTGGATTTGATAGGTTACCGTCTTTTTTAAATGCCCGATTAGTCGCGTAATAATCGTCATCGCTATCTTCTACAATCAGAATCAATTTATTATCATTCATTTTCGACTTCACTTTCCTTCAATGTAAAATAGAAACTTGTTCCTTTTCCAAGCTCCGACTCAAACCAAATTTTACCCTTGTGTTGTTCAACAATTTTTTTCGCAAAGGTCAAGCCAGATCCCGTGCCCTCGCCAAACTTTTTATTGCTATTTAGGCGCTTAAATATTCTGAAGACTTCGGTTTTAAAGTGTGCATCAATGCCAATACCATTATCTCTGACACAAAATGCATGCCGCTCTAAATCATAATTCACACGAATAGATTTACGTTCCGATAAGTTGTATTTGTACCCATTCGTTATTAGGTTGTATAACAGCTCTTCTAATCGCGTTTGGTTACCAACCACATTGGGTAAGGCTTCTGTGAGCACCTCGACGTTATATTCTTGCAGCGACTCTTTTAGGCGTTCAAGCACATGACTGAGCGCTTCATCCATATTGACCTGCTTGCTGCTTTGCTCCTCACGGCCCAATCTTGAGAAATACATCAGATTAGAAATAAGCTGCTCCATTTTAGAGCCTAGGTATACCAAACGGTCCAATTTATATACACCATCTTCGCCCAGCTCAGTCTCATAGTCCTCTTTTAAAAATCCAGCGTGATTCTGTATTGCTCGTAACGGCTCTTTTAAATCATGAGAGGCAATATAAGCAAAGTTGTCTAACTCTTCGTTGGACTTGGTCAAACGCTCAATCAATTGCTCTCGCTCTTGGTCCATCTCAACTTGCTTGGAAATATCTCTCACTACCCCACAAAAAAACTGCTCACCTGCAACACTAAACCCGGTAACCCCCAGATCCAATGGGAAGATTTGGCCATTTTTTCGCAAACCTTTCACCTGCCGCC
Source organism: Pseudoalteromonas luteoviolacea (assembly GCF_018100925.1). Classification (GTDB taxonomy): domain Bacteria; phylum Pseudomonadota; class Gammaproteobacteria; order Enterobacterales; family Alteromonadaceae; genus Pseudoalteromonas; species Pseudoalteromonas obscura. Next base: position 89,075 of record NZ_JAGJEH010000011.1, read on the forward strand.
CAGTGCCTATGATTTTCTTTTCACCCGTTGTTAGATAATTAATCAGATATTGATCATGCTCACTTTTATATGGTTCAGGCATAAAGAAGTTTATATTCTTACCAACACTCTCTTCTTTTTCGTACCCAAACATACGCACTGCCGAGTTGTTGATACTCTTTATCACACCATTTGCATCTATGGTGATGATGCCATCAATGGCGTTGTCGAGCGTTGCTTTGTACTCAGCATCTTGTGCACTAATGATCCGCTCAGACATGCGAGATTTGATTAAATAAAAAGAGGCGATACCTGCCAGGAAAGAAACAAACAACCCATTGAGCAGGGCAATATAGTGAATATCAGAGTCATCAACCGAAACACGGCTTTGCTTAGGCCACAGCAATAACTCCCAGTTGACGCCATGCAGTGCAAATGAATGACTAAAACCAGTAGACTCATCGTACTGCATACCCGCCTCTACTTTACTAAACATCACGCTGCCTTCTGACAGTACTTCAATGTTGTAGTCATTGATAAATTCATGCGGAAGCAGGCTATCTACCAATTGGGATATGTCAAACACACCTAAAATAAACCCGTCAAATCTACCGCGAATATAAATCGGAAAATACGCTAAAAAGCCTTTACCGCCTTGAACAAGCTGGACCGGCTTAGACAGTGAAAAGTTTTTCGAGACCTTTGCTCGCTCTAGGGCCTTTAACCTGTTTTTCTCGAATGACAAGTCGAGATCAACTGCCGACTCATTGCCTTGCAGTGGCACAACCCATTTAACAACATACTCGCTGTTCACCCATTCGACGGCACGCAGCCCAGCATGATCATTGACATAATCCTGTGCATCCAATCGCCACTCTTCAAAAGGCGGCCCTTCTCGTGCCACCCAGCGATTGCGCATGCGCTCCAGCGCACTGATGATGGCAGGCATCGAATTGATAAATTGATGCTCAATCAATTCGCTCTTGGCAATCGCGGTTAATTTAATGAGGTGTTTTTCTTGGTTATCGGCAAGCTGCCAGACCCAAAGAGATGCCAACATACTCAGTAGGACACAGATAGACACCACGATAAAAGACAGCTTAAATCGCTTCCCTGTACTTTCTACATCTATATGCAAAGCAATTTCCTTTTTTATTCTCGCGCAGTTTGTGGTAAATGACTTTACGTCAAAAAGTCGGTACGCGTTTACCGGCTAGGAAAACAAACACGTTTTATTTAGTGTAATTGAATCTGTGTATTTTGCGCCATTAACACCAACATTTTTATAACAAGCTGAAAATCAAAGTGTCGTGCAGAAAAATGGGGGGTTATCGCCATAAAAAACCTTAGTAAAGTCAACATTTAAACTTAAAAAGTACTTTAAATACAATGACTAAAAACAATAATTTAGCGCATATAGTGATAACTTCGTCGGAATATAAAATGTCAACCGCTTGATATTTTTCAGCTAGCACTTCGCTCAGAGTCGGGCGTATTTACATATTCTTTAACACAGTGTGGAGCGATTGAAGCAAACTTACTTGTGCATATCACATTGAATATCGCTGCTCGTAATCTGCCTTTGTACTCGCCTTGCCATTTTATGAATCACCTTGCCAACCTTCTAGATGACTAAAATTAAGTATTAAAATACAAATGGATAGATGCAAATCACGCAACACCGCTCAACATCTAGTTCGTTTGCGCGGCGTTTTCAGAACACTTTTTTTAACCAGTTTACAAGTAGCTAAACTTTTGCTCATGATACAAGCCTATGGACCTACTCTGATGCGAAACATAACACGGATCTGGTGGTACTCAATAACCACTTAAAAAGCGGGGAAGTCAAAGAATATAAGGCGTTTGAAGTGGTACACCTATTCCAAACCAAAGCTAAGTAAGCAGCTCTCATATTGCCCTCTCAAACTGAAAATTATGATAATTATGAACTAGAAAAATCCCTGTTATCTGCATCGAGCAATGTTTTATTCGTAGAATAATAGACTTGCTACACCATCTTATTAATGATACCGTTAATGATAATTATTCCTATTTATGCACTATGGTAAGGAACAAAGGTGTCGAATTCCGCTGGCATGGACCTTTTTATTCGTGATAACCAATTTTGGTTAGTTAGATTTTTACAAAACAAGCTAAAACTACATTGTCATCACGATGCACAGGATTTATCTCAGGACACCTTTATTAGGGCCCTGACTTCCTCTACAGATCTGCTTGAAGTCAAAGAGCCAAGAGCATACTTAGCAACCATCGCCAATCGCTTGATCATAGATAAGGCGAGGCGCAAGCGTATTGAGCAAGCCTATATTGAAGCGCAAACCGAAATGCAGCAAGAGCAGGCGCCTTCATGTGAAACGGTGTTAGAAACCATGCAAAGATTAGAAGCGCTATCACGTTTATTAGAGGGTCTGGCAGACAAACCACGACGCGCCTTTTTAATGGCACGTTTAGATGGCATGAAATACAAAGAGATTGCTGCGCAGCTCAATGTTTCTGAAAGTATGGTGCAAAAGTACATCGCGCAAACATTGCTACATTGCCACAGTCAACTGATGGAATAATCAACACATAGAGAAACCCATGTCGGCGAATCAAACCAGCTATCAACATAAACTCAAGCAGGCTGCAGACTGGTGTGCTCTACTCCACTCAGATTCGCCCGCCGACGAAGATATTCAAGCCCATCATCAGTGGCTGAACTTACATCCAGACAATCAAAAAGCGTACGCAGAATTACAAGCGCTTTGGGGTGAGTTTGATACCCCTGAAGATACAGGCCTGAATGTTCGGGTACTCAATAATGTACTAGACAAAGATAAACCCAGATCGGTAAGTCTCGCCAAAACCTTCCTTAGCGTTACTTTGTTTGCAGGGTTTGGGCTATTGCTAAATCATTTAGGGCTAAGTGGCGTCACAGCAGATCACTACACCCTAAAAGGCCAAACACAAACCATACAACTGCAAGATGGCAGCGTATTGACGTTGAATGCCGAAACGCAAGTAGATATTGAATACAATGCAGACACTAGGTTGATTCGATTATTCAAAGGCGAAATACACGTTGAGGCAATAACTAACCCTTCATGGCCACTGGTGGTGGCAACTCATAACACCAGTGCAACAGCTTTAGGCACCAGCTTCTCGGTGAAAACCAAAGGGCAAGACACCTTTGTCGTAGTGAGCGAATCTAAGGTAGAGCTGTGTTATTTACCACAACATAGATGTGTGATTGGGCAACAGGGCCAAGCCATGGAAGTTGCAGACAGATACCTAACAGGACCTTATCAAACAAACCCTGATATCAGACTGGCTTGGTTGAACAATAGGCTAGTTGCAAATGATATCAGTCTGACTGAGCTGCTTGAATCACTAGAATCCTACTATCCGGGTGTATTTGTATACCAGCATTCGGAGCTCAGCCAGATCCGAGTTTCAGGTGTGTACCCTACTGACGATGTTGACTTAGCACTGAAAATGTTGGCGTCAGATCCAGCCATTAAGCACAGGTCGATTGCAAATTACCTTCAAGTTATCTCATTGAAATAAAATGACTTTTCAAGAGGTGGTAAAAGTTTTTTAGTTTTTTTGAGTTTTTGGGTACTGTTTTTTTTTACTGCCCCGTCCTATAAGTAGCTCTAAATAATAATGAGAACTATTTATGATAGGCGACAGTGCTACTCGCTCAATTTATACTGCTTTATTGTGTACTGGACTTGCTCTACCAAGCGCAGCTTTGGCACAACAGGCACACCAACTTGATATTCCCAAAGGCAGCTTAGCTGAGGCACTCAATACCCTGGCACTGCAAACAGGCGTACTGCTGCAATTTGATCCTAACCAGATCGGCAGTGCCCAAACTACTGGGTTAAAAGGCGCGTTTGTACTGAGTGATGGCTTTGAGCAGCTGCTCGCAGGCACAGGTTTATACGCTGAAAAAACCAGCAATGGTAGCTATGTCATTCGAGCGTTATCAAGCAACCTAGAACACGCGGTCATGCTCGATACTCTTGAAGTATATGCCAGTAATAATACCCATAAAGAGATCTATCAGTCCGCTTCTTCAGACACCAAATTAAGCCAAGATCAACTCGCCCGTGTAGCACCACGAGATACCTCTGACATTTTCTACAATGTGCCCGGAGTGACAACATCGCAAACACGTCAAGAACCCGGAGTCGCGGTCAATGTACGAGGTATTCAAGACTTTGGCCGAGTCAATGTGATGATCGATGGTGCAAGACAGAATTTTCAGCGCAGCGGACACGGCGCCAATGGTACCGTCTACCTCGATCCCCAGCTGCTTTCCAGTGTCGACATTGCAAAAGGTCCCGTCGGCCACGCTGGCGGCGCAGGTGCCATTGGGGGCGTAGTCAATTTCAACACGCTGGAATTTGCTGATCTCGCACTTGAAGGAAAAGACCACGGCAGCAAAGTTGCGCTCGCAACAGGCAGCAACGCATACCATATGCAAGGCTTACTCGCCTCAGGAGTACGCTTGGGAAAGGATCTTGAGCTGGTCGCAGCGGTTGGGCGCAAACACGTCGGAAGGTTTGAGCCTGGTCAGCACGGTGGTAATGCCGGCAATGACAATTACTTTGATGCGCTCAGCTCTTTTACCGAGCAAGATCAATGGTCCTCTTTGCTCAAAGCCAATTATAAAATCAATGAACAACACGCCATAAAACTAAGTTATGTAGGTTTCTCTGCCAACTTTAACGAGGGCTCCACCACAGGAGAAACCGAGCAACCTAGTGCCACCAGCAAACTCAGTAATGACACCATTAAAGTAGATTATTTCTGGAACCCTAACTCAGATTATTTTGACTTAAGTTCAAGCATTTACTACAACCGAACTCAAATGCGCCAACATCAGTTTGAGCTGGGAGACTCGATTAACCCTTACGGGGAGTTTGAGCTGCAATACGAAACCAATACCTTTGGCCTGGTGCTCGAAAATATTTCATTCTTTAGCTTAGAACACGACTGGCTGAGTGAAGCAGACTCTCTGCTCATGCTCAATACTGGCATGGAATACTTTAGAGACTGGACCCAGCCTCAAGCGATCCAGCAAACGCCGGGAACCGGTGACCCAACTTGGTTCACTGGGGCAACTCCGGGGGGAAGCCGCGCAGTGAGCAGTGCATTCTTCCAGACCGAGTGGCAATATGGTGAGCATCTGTCTATTGAAGCAGGCGTCAGATACGAGCACTTCTCACTCGAGGGAGAGGGTGAGATCAACTCGGGGTCTATTCTCAACCCACCCGGCGTCACTCCAAGCAAGACGCTGATCTACACTAATTTTGCCGTGGCGCGCCACGACGATTTTGTCTCGCCTAACTTGCGTTTTGCGTACCGCTTTAATGATGAGATTCAAGCCTATGTCAGTTCTGCCAAAGGTGTGCGCCCTCCCTCGATCACCGAAACCTTGTTATTCGGGATGCATGTGGGTAACCAATTTCCTTTCTACCCAAATCCCGGCTTACAAGCCGAAGAGTCTCTTAACAATGAAGTAGGAATGAATTTTGAGTTTACTCAGCTGGCCAAAGAGCATGATCTGTTTATTAAAACAGGTTGGTTCGAAAACACCGTAGACAACTTCATTATTCAGGGAATGGTGATGAGCCCAACCTCTGTCAGTGACAAAAGTGGCATTCGCAGCTATGTCAATTTACAAGATGAAATCCGCTTTGAAGGCATAGAGCTGCAAGCTGATTATCAATCTAAAGTGATATTTGCAGAGCTCAACTATACCAAGATGAATTTCGATCCCGGTCTAGGTGACTACAACCCGTTCCCACTCGGCAGTCAGGTCGGTTTCCCCGCAACAAACTTAGGTAAAACTGAGTCTGGCGGACTGCTTTACATTCCACCTCCGAAACACAGTGGCGCCATCACACTTGGATTGAAGCTGTTTGATGACAGCCTAAAGGTTGGCGCAAGAATGCGCTTTGAAGACAACGATGGCCGCGGTGGAAAAGCTTATGAAAAGGTCGTGGATTGGGAAGTTTACGACGTGTGGCTGGACTACCAGTACTCACCAAATATTCAGCTGCGTATGTCGATTGATAACCTCAAGGACCTCAATTATGCCGAAGCAAATGGCACCTCTTACTGGATTGCGCCGGGGCGCAGCGTCATCGCAAGAATAACAGCAAAATTTTAATTAAAGACAAGGGTATAAACATGCGAAAAGCTTTTAAGTTGGCACTTATCAGTAGCGCGTTAGTTAGCGCAAACTTGGCAAGCGCCGCTGAGATCAACCTGCAGCAATTACATGTGTTTGGCACACCACAAACCATCATGTTTGGTGGTGATAAGGGTATGTTGCCTGCAAAACCGCCCGTACTACATCCGGTCAGCGGCAAGCTTGTCGGCACTTTTCTCTCTGGTGGCGGTAGCGATTTTGCCTCAATCAGACAGTCCGGTATTTATTATTTTACGCCCCAGTTAACTGAAGGTGCGCTAACTGACTACAACACGCAAGCCAACTCACTGAATACCGAGATCACAGCGTTTGGTACAAATGTTGTTATCGACGGTCAAGGCATGGCTTACGGTGGCGCTAAAACCAGTTTATTTAAGTGGAGCGAAGGCGAAGAAATGCAAGATGCACTGGCGGACCTTGATCTGTCAGGTATCAATGGCGGTAAATTTGAAATACATGGCTTACTCACAGTAGATTCAAATGACAACGTGTACTTCGCAGCCTCAGATCGCAGCGATGACTTTTATGCACTGCTAAGACTCAGCAGCGCAGGTGAACTTGCAACGCTGGTCGATTTCAGCCGCGATGAATACAAACAAGCAGCTGGCGACCTATACGTTTTCACCAAAGGACAATCACCCGCCGCTTTGATTTTTAGTGCAACTGACAATGCCATTTACGGCCTTGCGCATAAATCAGCAGACTCCGCAGGCGCGGGCAGCAATGACGGCTTAGAAGGTGATAACTTTGCCAGCGGTACTTTATTTAAAGTGAACTTAGCCAATGTCGAAACAGATGGCAGCACAGAAGTCACTGTACTCAAGAGCTTTGATGATGAGACTCACGGACTGATTGACGATCATGTGCTGGCAACCAACGGACTCGTTGAACATGGCGACTGGATTTACGGTACGTCACAAAAAACCATCTGGCGCATGCACAAAAGCAATGACAATGGATTCACTGTTCTACACACCTTTGCGACACAAGAAGATAGCCAAGATGGTGATAAACCAGCAGGTCCCCTGGTGTTGGCCGCCGATGGCAACATTTACGGCACTACTTCAAGCGGTGGCCGTGATGGGGAGTCCGGTACGCTCTATCGCATCAATCTAAGTGAAGATGCCAGTGATGTAGACAGAGCTAAAGACGCTTATGAAGTCGTGCTGCACTTTGCTGGTAAAGATTCAATCGCACCTATGGGCCTATCTGTTGGTACCTTACTCGATGGCTCACAAACCATATATGGCGTAACCAATGGCAACAATACCACTGACTCGGGTGGTGTTTTTCAATTTTCTGTCACTCAACACGGCCTCAGTTTTACCACTGAAACAGAGCAGCTCGAACTGGGTGAAAGTCTGGAGCTAAACTGGCAATCCACTAACCTCAGTAGCTGTACCGCCAGCGGTGATTGGGCAGGTGAAAAGGATGCAACAGGTCAAGAAACTATTGAGCCAGAGTCGAAAGGTGACAAATCTTACGTCCTCACTTGCCTGGATACGGATCAAAAAGCCTTTGTTCGCACACTTGAACTGGTAGTCAATGCTGAGCCAGAACCTGAGCCTGAACCTGAGCCTGAACCTGAGCCTGAGCCTGAACCTGAACCAGAACCTGAGCCTGAGCCTGAGCCTGAGCCTGAGCCTGAGCCTGAGCCTGAGCCTGAGCCTGAGCCTGAACCTGAGCCTGAGCCTGAACCTGAGCCAACACCTGATACGAGTGAAACGCCTGCGCAGGAACCTCAAGAAGACAAAGGCAGCAGTGGTGCATTTGGCGGGCTAATGCTGATTTTGGGCTTGGTAATGGGCAGACGATTCCGCAAAGCCAGATAAGCCAAAAGAATTTGAATTGCAAGGGCATGCCCTTGCCAATAACAACGGACATATCGGATTGGCGCGCAGCCGATATGTCTCAACACGACCGCTAGGTCAATATTATAAAACAATTAACTATTAAGGATTTATCATGTCTATACAAGTAACTTACAGCGTTAGCTACGACTTCCCTAGCCTAAACGACTTCTTCACTGATGCGTCTCGTTTTTTCACGAACACTGACTACAACGAAAACATTGGTAGCTTTGCTGGTGCTGAGAATCCAAACCCAACTGTAGACCTAGGCTTCTGGGGTATGTTCGGTACTTTCTCTGGTACACAGTATGCGCAAGAAGGCCAAGTGGGTGCTGAAAGCCTAGGATTTATCATTCAAGCTGCTGATGGTTCTTACATTGACTACACATTCTTCGCAGGCCCTTCACACACAATGTACGGTGAAATCGCGTCTATCTCATTCGGCCGCGGTCTAACTCAAAACGCAAACGGTGAATACAGCTTCACTGAAGAGCTTGTGAGCTTCGATGGTCTAGACACGGTTGGTCTAAACGCAGGCTTCGATGCAAATGGTGGCGTAATTGGCCGCAACGCTGGTGACAACACGACACACAACATTGTTGATGGCATGAAAGACTCAGACTTCAGCTACTTGATGAATGTACTTTCTACAAATGGTGTTGACTTAGGCCCAACAGGCACTGTTGGTGTGTCTACCCCAGTTGACTTCGACCTAGTCGCTTAACCTTAGAGCACTGCAGCACAGCTGCAGTGCTATCTGTCATTTATTGAGCCAACTATGAAAAAACTCTGTATCTTTTTGTTATCACTACCTTTCTCTAGCCTTGCTACCACTGCAATTGATCATGTCAGCGTTAATTACCTCACGTCCCTTCACTATACAGGGCCTGAAGGTTGGCCGAGTGCGGGCAAGCCCTTTGCACCGCCCATTTATAACGCAGAGCGAGATCAATTGATTGGCCTCTCATTAATGGGCCGCACCGGCAACGATGTCGTAGCACCAAGTATGTGGGGACTAACACCGGTTGAAGGTCATTATTTTGCATTGGCAAAAGATGTAAATGGATTGGTCGGGTTTGTACAGCACCCAGAATTAGATCGACTGTATAGTATTGATAGTAAAGGCAACGTTTTTTTCGTGCACTCAGATGGCAGCAATAAAACCATTCTCTTTAACAATGAAAATAAAGAACTCTTCCCGCAACCTAATGTCAATCCCATATTTGACAACCAAAGTCGCCTGCTGTTTATCGATACAGATCACAAAACCTACTCTAGGTTAATGCGCCTAGAACACGACAATAGCTTGTTGGAGCTATATCGTTTTAACAATAGCCCGCATAGTGACTTTACTGCTGCTGGCGGTATGTTACTCAGTGGCAACACACTTTATGGCTACATAGGGTACCCAAGAGGCATACCATTTTTAGATACCCTATCCATTGACGACAATTTTCCCGTTGGAGCGCTCTATGCGATTGAGCTCAGTGAAAACCCGGTGGACGCGCTTACCATACTGCACGAGTTTACTTTACAGCAAGGTGAAGTACCGTGGGATACAAACGCCACTGAAGGCCGCATCGCAACTTATTTAGTGGAAGATGAACAAGGCTACTTATATGGTTCAACCTCGGTTGGAAGCTGTAAAACAAAAGGCATCATTACATACAGTGGCAAAGAGACTGCATTTGCCAATGGTCTTTGCGGTGGAGACTACCTGTTTTATAACGCAATTGGTGAGCGTGAGCGCTTGATCCATACTGACTACCCTCATTACGATGGCAGCAACCCACATGGCTCGGTATTTAGGCTCAAAAAAGATGGCTCGGAATTTACCTTACTGCATACCTTTAGCGGCGAAGATGGTAGTCAGCCACGTGGCCCCATGGTGATAACAGAAAGTGGCTACTTGTACGGTACGACGATGGGTGGCGGCGTACATAAGAGCGACTTAATCTCCGTGAGAGAGGGTGGAAAATACCCCGAACAAGCACTCAATATGACAAGTGACGGGACTATTTACCGTATTAATTTAGCAGATATCAAGTTCAAAGATGGCAAGCTCATTGAGAGCGGCTTTGAGCACGTGCACTCCTTTAAAGGCGGGCCTGGTGAAGACGTAGATGGCAAAACACCCACGGGTTTGATGCTGGCAGAAAATGGACGACTCTATGGTACGACCATAAATGGTGGTCGTGGCTATACCAACCAAGCCGGTTGGGTGTATGAAAATGACATTTTGGGCACTGTGTATGAAGTCGATCTCAGTGGTATGAAGCCAACAGGTTCAGTCTCTATCAGTATCACCCCGGGCACTTTAAAGCTCGGCGAAGAAGCCGAAGTGACTTGGAGTAGCAGCAATGCGACAAACTGTATCGCCACAGGCGGTGTCGCGAGCGGCGACTGGGTGCCTGATGGGGATATTGCACCACAAGGTAGTATCAAGATATCTCCAGACTCCGGCGTGTACTCCTTTTCCATCAATTGTCGAGATGCTGACGTCGGCGCTCGAATTGGTGCACTCACTACGCTCTACGTAAATGCAGAGGCCAAAGTCAAAGAGAGTGAAACCGTTCACTACGGCAATGGCGGTGCCCTGAATTGGGGCTGGCTGGCACTATTGGGCGCTTTGCGGATTGCGCGCGCTCGACGTCAAGGGGATAGCGCATGATCCCCCAAACTCAGCCAAGTGAAGCATTGAAAGCCGCACTGAGTAAGCAAAAGCGTAGCTTACTGCATGTCGCAGGCTTTAGTGCTGTCATCAACTTGTTAATGCTCATTCCCGCAATTTACATGCTACAAGTTTACGACCGAGTATTGAGCTCAGCCAATTTAGACACCTTATTAATGATATCCATGATGGTAGCAGGTTTCTTTTTATTAATGGGCGCACTGGAATGGGTACGTAGCCGAGTATTGATTGGTGTCAGTGAAAGTTTTGACAACGATTTGCACGGCAAGGTTTTTGAAGCTGTATATCAACATCAGCTCAAATTAGGTAATGCCAATCCAGGTCAACTTATCAACGACCTCAACCAAGTCCGTCAATTTATGACCGGCACAGGTATTTTTGCCTTTTTCGATGCACCTTGGGCACCAATCTTTCTGCTACTGTTGTTTTTCTTTCACCCATTGCTCGGCGCCATTGCACTGGTCGGCACCATACTATTGTTCGCATTGGCACTACTCAATGAAGTCTGGGCTAAAAAGCCCTTACAGGCCTCATCTTTGGCAACCGCCAATGCCACACGACTTGCCAGCGGTATTATCAATAATGCAGAGGTTGCGCACGCTATGGGGATGCAAGGTAATTTACAGGCACGATGGCAAACTCAGCACCAAGCAGGTATCAGCCACCAAAGTGAAGCCAGCAACTTAAGCTCAGTGCTCACAGCCACCAGCAAAGTTTTGCGCCTCGCACTGCAATCAGTGGTTTTAGGCGCCGGAGCTTGGTTGGCAGTAGATGGCCAAATCACCGCCGGCATGATGATCGCCGGCTCTATCATGGCTGGTCGCTTATTATCTCCAGTTGAGCAGCTTGTTGGTGCATTTAAGCAGTGGCAGAGTGTGAAGCTGTCTCGCCAACGTCTAGATGCGCTATTGCACCAATATCCAGCTCCAAAAGCCGGGCTCGCTCTGCCAGCCCCAAGTGGCAAATTAAGTGTAGAAAATGCCACCTTGATCCCACCAATGGCTCAAACTCCGGTGCTCAGCAATATCAGTTTTGAGCTAGCGCCAGGTGAGGTACTCGCCATACTGGGTCCTTCGGGTGCTGGAAAATCATCCATAGCGCGATTGATAACTGGGATCTGGGCACCACACATGGGTAAGGTACGCCTAGATGGTGCTGACATTTTTCAATGGGATACACAGAGTTTAGGCCCTCACTTGGGTTATTTGCCTCAAGATGTCGGCTTGTTTGCAGGTAGTATCAGCGAGAATATTGCCCGCTTTGGCAATATAAATGACGAGGCTGTCATCGATGCTGCGCGGTTAGCTGGCGTACATGAGATGATCCTTAAATTACCCAATGGCTACAACACAATTTTAGGTGAAGGAGGCATGGGTCTATCTGGCGGCGAAAAACAGCGTATAGGTTTGGCGAGGGCGCTGTACGGCAACCCCAAACTGGTGATCCTCGATGAGGCTAACTCGAACTTGGACGATGCTGGCGAAGCAGCACTGGCAAACACCATCAAAACACTCAAGCAGTCCGGTTGCAGTGTCATTTTCATTACTCATAGAGCCAATATTTTAGGCCTGAGTGACAAAATATTGTTGCTCAATAAAGGCAATGTGCAGGCCTTTGGGCCCAAACAGCAGGTACTAGGTGCCATGCAAAAAGCCCAGCAAGGCCATAGAGGAGCAGCGTAACATGAAGGCAAATCAAGAAATCGCCGGCAGTCAACATATCCGTCTTGGCTGGATCACCATCGCCTTCAGTTTGGGCGTGTTTTTAGTCTGGGGTGCATTTGCACCACTGGATAAAGGCGTGGTTGTCGAAGGCCAAGTGGTCGTATCCGGACATAAAAAACAAATTCAGGCACCGCAAAATGGCGTTATCACGGACTTATTAGTGCAAAACGGACAGTGGGTAGAGCAAGGAGACCCTTTGCTGATCTTGGATAATAAAATTGCGAAAAGTCAGCTGGCGGCTGCCACAACCCAATATTATATGGCACTGGCAGAGAAAGAACGCCTGAACGCTGAATTGGCAGATGCAGCCCTCCTCCAATATTCGGCGGTATTGACCAAGGTGAATTTACCCCAAGCACGCCAGGCCATGGCGCTCAATCAACAAGTATTCGAGCAACGCCGCGATGCTTTGCACACGCAACTAAAATTACTGCAAGACAACAAACATACCACGCAATCTCGCATCTCTGGCCTAGAGCATGTCGTTGCGAGCCACAATCAAAGAGCGGGCGTCTATGACAACTGGGTAAAGGACACCCAAGCACTGGTTAAAAAAGGCTTTCAATCACAAGAGCAGCTTTACCAATTGAAAGCACAGGCCGCCGAGATCCGGGCGGACTCGGCAAATGCCATGTCAGAGCTGTTGTCACAGCGCGCACGCCTACTTGAGCTAGATACTCAGCTACAGCAAACTCGCAAAAATTACCGCCAAGAGGTGAGTCAACAAAGGGCAAAAAATCAATCCAATATCAGTGAGTTCCAGCAACAAATGACCACTGCACAATTTAGCCTAGATCACAGCAAAATTCGCGCTCCCGTGGCGGGCCAAGTGGTTGGTTTGGATGCCTTTGGTGACGTCGTGTCTCAATCTCAGCTGCTGATGGAAATTGTACCCAAAGGGCAACAACTGATCGTCAATGCAAAGATCCCGAGCAATCTGATTGACAGTGTCGCCCTTGGTCAAGATGTCGACTTGCTATTTAGCGCATTTAATACCAGCACCACACCAAAAGTGCGCGGTCAGGTTGAGCGTTTGGCACAAGATACAGTGAACGACGAACGTACCGGACAGCCCTACTATCAAGTAGCTATCCGAGTCAGTGAAGATGCGCTTACTGAAAACTTGGTGTTACAAGCTGGGATGCCAGTGCAAGCCTTTGTCAAAAATGGCGAGCGTTCAATGTTAAGTTATCTGCTAAAACCATTAACTGACCGCATTCCAAATGCGATGGCTGATACATAAAGTAAAAAAATTTAAAAACTAATTACGCTTTTTTTAATCTCACGCGTTCTTTAAACATAAGGGTTTGTTTTTAGATAAAGCAGGATTGAACAAAAGATGAAAAAAGCCACTGCCTGTGTTGCACTATTGCTCACATTTGAGGCCTCGGCCGCTGGCGGCTCCCTCACCGCTTACGGTATGTTTATGCAAGCAGATTGGGTGGTCAAAAGCGTCATGTTAATGTTGGTCGCTGCATCAGTGACTTGCTGGGGGATCTTTATCGCCAAGCAAAAGCAAATTGCAGCGGCACGCAGCCGGCTCAGCGAGTTGCTAGCAAACAGCCGCAGCAAAAATAACCTAGAACAATTGCGTACTCCGAGCGTTTTAGAAGCACAGTTAGTCACTGAAGTGCTCATTGAATTAGACTGGGGCGCAAAAAATAATGCCACAGCTGAAGGAATTAAGGAAAGATCCCTCCAGCGAATGAAGAGCCGTGTCGACGAGTTCACGGATGGTTTGACTCAAGGCACAGGTTCGCTGGCTTCCATTGGTTCAACAGCCCCCTTTATCGGTTTGTTCGGTACGGTGTGGGGCATAATGAACAGCTTTGTTGGCATTGCCACCACCAATACCACTAATTTAGCCGTTGTCGCCCCCGGCATTGCCGAAGCGTTATTGGCCACTGCGGCTGGCTTAGTCGCTGCAATCCCCGCGGTATTGATGTACAACCATTTTACCCGAAATATTGCACTTTATCGCAAACAGCTCAATGCCTTATCAAGCCAGTTACTCGTGCTCGCTGGTCGCCAATTAGAGCTACGTTAGCATGGCGATGATGAATGACGGCGAGCAAGATGAGTTCGCACTCAACAATGAAATCAACATGACACCCTTTATCGATGTCATGTTGGTATTACTGATTATTTTCATGGTTGCGGCACCTTTATCAACGGTGTCAGTGCCCCTTGAACTACCCGGTGCCAATGCAGAGCACCAAGCTCTAGACCAAAAACAACTGATTTTATCTTTAGATAAAGAGCGACAACTTTTTTTAGGTGACAAAGCCATTGCCGAGACAGAGCTCGCTCATGTCCTCAATGACGCCAGTGGCAATAACCTTGAACAAATCATATTTATCCGTGCTGATCAGCAAGTTAATTATGGGGCGCTTATGTCATTACTGAATACGCTCAGAGACATAGGTTATCTCAATGTGTCACTGGTCGGCGAAGAGGACCTGAATTAAGTGCTTTCTCGCCGTGATTGGTCACTCGCATTTACTTGGGCCATTGTTTTACACCTAGCTGTACTTGGGGTTGCGCTGTGGCATTGGCAGCCTTCAACGCCGCTTCCTCCAGCTCCACCTAAAGCCCCCTTCGTGGTCAAGCTGGCGCCGTTGGCCAAGACCCATAGTCAATCTCAAGAACTTCAGAGCACACAAGCTCTATCGGCCAACACACCACCCCAAGCAAAAGTTGAAGCAATTACGTCCAGTGATATCGGGTTAGTGCATGAAGGAAAAATTGCCGCAGCTAAGAAGCTTGCGCAAACCACACCTCCTGAGCCCAAACAAACACTTCAACCAGAGCCAGATCCGCAACCGTCCGCTGAACCTGAACAGGTTGCGGCGGTCGAACCGCACAAGCCTGCGCCTCAACCACAGCTTGAAAAACCAGAGTTGATTGCAACAAAACCGGCGCAACAGCAAAGTGTCGCCAGTCAAGCCAAATCCATTCAAGCAGAGACAGTGGCCACGCAAAATCAGGCCCAACAGCAAGGCCAAGATGAGATACTCACTTTGCAAATGACACAAAACTGGCAGGCCGAATTAATTGCCCACCTAGCAAAGAAAAAACGCTACCCAAAAATGGCGAGAAAACGCCGTCAAGAAGCCACCGTGACGGTGCGTTTTACAATAGATGCACAAGGCCAAGCGCGCGATATCGAAGTGGTTCAAGCTTCTCGCTATCCACTGCTCAACAAAGAAGCAAAAAGTGTTGTGAAGCGCGCGCAACCTCTGCCGCTACCACCCGAAAAAATGCTCAACAATAAAGTGCTGGTGCCAGTGCGCTTTTATTTGCTCTAACCGTGTTCAAACTTGAAAGACATTGGCTTTGTTTCAATAGGATTAGATTAAGCGTGAAAAATCGAACTAGATCAAAACGAATTCTTTAGTAGGATAATTGTGCAAAGTTAATTTGGTGTCGATCTTAAGCCCTGCCATCTCTCTGTTGGGTACATCAGTAAGTGTATTGAAAGCGCTTCCCACTGCCTATACATAGTTATGTGCGAATCAAGGTATTCTTGAGCACGGAGGTACATCTACCCAATTGTAATCACAATAAAAAAGGAAGAAAGTTATACATGGTTAAGCTGATTGCTCTTCTATCTATCGCTTTTATGCTAACTGCATGTGATGATTTTAAAGTCACTGACTCGTCTAATATAGTGAGTTACACCAGAATAGACGGTGGACAGGTACACTTTGATTTGGAAAAGTTAATGTATTACGAGGGAAGCTCTTTTTCTCCCATTTTTCCGTGTCAGTTAAGCGGGTTTATACGCTGCTATATGATTTCTTCAACTGTGCTTGCCATCCCAGATGAAAGCATACTGCCAGGCCCACTCAAAAAATACGTAACCGGTACAATTGAAGAGCTCTCTTCTGAGTATGAAATAACTCGCTCTGTGCTTTCGTTTGGCAAAGAACAATATGATGGTTATTTTATAAATATTGGCGGATCGCCACCAATAGAGCCCGATGACAACTATTATGGGGCATATTTCTATAGTGTAGAATACGGTATAATCGTTTTTGAAATTAACCACTACTCCCCCAGAGATATAATGTTAGGGGATACCAATATGTATTTGTCATCACCGTCCCTTTGGAGCATTAACGGCTTTAAGTAGCAACACCCACCTTAAGTTACAAAGCGCAGTTGCTATCACATACCAACTGCCCACCTTGATATAATTAACGAGGCAGTGTTAGTACACTAACAAAAGGAAAAAGCCCAACAAGGATAGGTACTAATACAGCGATAAATAAAATTAATAAACCCGATGGCATTGAATCCACTATAGGTACGGGTCATACTCACTGGAACAATAACCAAGCGGTTAGCTACCACGAAACAACTCATACTCGTTTAGTAGTTCAAAAACTTGGCTTGAAGAAATACGTTATATCGGTATCAACCAGTAAAAGTCACTATTGAGAGATGAGCTGGAAAAGAGCCAAAAGCGCGCTCAAAGGCCATGAAACGACGCCCAAAGGTAAATTGATAAAAGGAGTGAAAATTTGTGGCTAAAAAACTTTTATCAGCTCTATTGTTAGGGGTTTCAGCTGTTCCGACCTATGCAGAAAGTGCTGACGCTTTACCTGAGGCCTTTGAATTAATGTATAAATGCGGTGATAGTGAATTTCGTGAAAATCTCGAGAGTCACTATACGGTCTTCGAGTCAATAGAAGGAGTTAAGGCTTTTCTAAAACTCAAGTTGCCTTCTTGGGCATTTTCTATGTTCAACCAAGTCGCCCAACAAGCGTACGAACAACATCTTAAGCAAGAAGTATCACTTGAGTCGATTGAGTCTGCTAGGGTGTATTTCTTTGATACTTTGCGTGTCGCACTGGTTGACAGAGCGAAGCAAAAAGGTCTAAAAGTGGGTGATTGTGAAATGGAAATTGCTGATATAATAGATGAATTGAATCGCAACAAAGCATACTTGCTTTACAACAACAGTTTTCATAACTTCTTTATGCAAGCGAATATTCCGCTTGCAGCGCGCGGCAATAACGGTGTGACATTTCTTCTCGTATTGATGGCTATGCCACAGGCCAGTTTAGTACCTGGAATATGCAAAACTTATCGCCAGCAAGGAGCCAGAGGGACTGCTCAGTTCTCCTATTGTAATTAACATAAATCACAATAGCTCATCTGCAACACTGCTGGGCTATTTATCACGCTTCAATAGCGCTCTACCCACACTAAAACGACAGTGTAAATGCACAAATCGCTTCTTTACTCTGCATTACATAAAGCAGCTGCTATCACATACCAGCTGCCCACCTTGGTAAAATTAACAATCTCTCATTGAAAAATCGCGACAAGTCCACAGACCGCCCGTACATAGCCTAGTGCCATCGCACTCGTCTCGGGTGTCACAAAATGCTGAGTTTGGGCCACCACCAGCAACACGCGGTGTCGCTTCAATACCTACTGACTTGCCATTAAGAGACATACTTTTTAGGTGACGTTTGTTTAGTTTAAGCTTCATAAGTGATTCCTTTTATGTTTTTTTGAACTTTGACTAATTCTTAATCACACTACTTTGTATACAATATACTGTCAATAGTTTTAATTTTGATACTGCACAATGCGTTTTCACTGCTTTTTGGCGACGAAAATTAACTAGGGTTAGCGTCCACAAAGAAGATGTACAAAAGGGTAAGCGTTGTTGCCTCGCCAGATATAAACAGCCGTAGTAACTAAACAGTCGAGTGTTACAACTCGACATTGCGGCAAAAAGCGCAGTGCTCGAGCGTTAAGACAGCACTGTACATACTTGATTATAAAATAAGCATATTAATCATTATCTTAAAATCAGTAATAGTGTTACCTCAACAAACGTAGGTGTACTGAGAAGTTGAGAGTACTGGGCTCATTTTAGGCGAGCAGATTAAAGTGGGTGGGCACGAGTCAATTTAAAACTTGACCCTCCCCACACCAGATGGGCTCTCGCACCATTAAAGTAGCCAACATCAAGGCTTTGCAGCTTTGATGCATTAAACTTTACCAATATCGGTCACCACATGCGTTGCAGGATGCGATTGCCTGAATATTGATGTTTTACCAAGGCACCTAAGTGCATAATAATAAATGCGAACAATATATAGCTGCTGTACTTATGAATAGTAAAATAAAAGAGCAGCCAAGTCTTATCCGTTACAATAGGCTCCATACTCCACAAACCAAACATACCGAATGGCCTATCCATCATCAACACACCTGAAACAAGCAGTATTGCAATCAGGTTGTACATACAAATGTGGGCAAGGTGCGCCACTTTGACTTGTGCAGTTGGCAATGTTTCACTGTAGCTCGGCTTTTTGGTGCGTACCGCATGCGCCACTCGCCAAATAAAAAATGGGATATATAACATTGTCAAAGACACGTTAAAGTCTGCAATGACCTGTTTTACGTCTTGTAAAAAGGTCGTCTGAGACTGAGCCGTTGAAGGTATAAAACTCACAAGTATACCTGACAGCATGGCCCATATAATTACCACCGCTGACACCCAGTGCAGTGCTCTGGCCGTGCGATCAAACTTTAAAACTGTAGATTCCATAGTCACATCTGAGTAAAAGTAAAAAAGTCAGCCTTTTAGATTTAAAGTTAATGGATCATCTAAACTTTCCCTTAAATTAAAGGCGCATGATGACACCTCAATCTTGACTAAAATGGTCAGTGATTAAGGTGCCCGGTGTGATTAGATCACTCTACTCGAAAAGAGCTGGCTGATTTGTCAGGCCTGAGTAAAGTTGTTCACCGCTTTTTTAGCTGCTGATAGACAGGAACCCATATTGTGTCCCTCTAAGTAGTCACCGGCAATCTCTAAGCCTTCAATGCTCTTAACATAATCGCAGATGATTTTTTTCGCTTGAGAGTGATTGGCACCATAGGCGCATAACCCGCCCATATGCCTTTTCACATGGTAGCGAACTCTTGGAGATTTAATTGGAAGAATTGACGAGAATTCGGATTCAGCCAGTTTGACTAACTCTTCATCAGAGAGCTTCAAAGCCTCTCGCCCTTTTTTACCGGCAATAGTAAAACGAACTGAGTTAAGTTTATATGATCGGTTCGCTGAACAGTGACCGATATGGAAACTGTCGTCAAACATAATAGACTGGCAGTCTTCAGTAAATATGTCAGATTCATATTCTGCATTGATCAGGGCAACAGGGAAATATCTGACCAGTTTTATCGCTTCTTTTACATGCTCAGGTAGATCAATTACGTTCGGCAATAAGTGTAGTGGTAAAGTTACCAATACTTTACTCGCATCAACACGCTGCTCACCATCTTGGTTTTCCACCATTAGCCCGGCTATCTTATTGTCCTCAATTAGGACTTTATTAACGCGTGTATTTAATTGTACATCGTGATTGGACGCCAGCGTTTCAAAGAACTCTCCAATCGTATTGCTAAATGTACGTAAAGAACCCACACCAAATGGCATGATATGCAGCAAATTAGAGTAATAAGTTTCTTCTGGTTCGGCACCACCCATAATAATCGAGAACATGCGCAGAGGCCCTTTGCAAAGTTTCTCATGGAAGTGCTCAGTGATAGGTGCGTGATCGTACTCTTTTTCAACCTCAAGCAGCTTACCTTCGTCGAAATTGAGTTGATGTTTATGCTTTAACTTGTAGTTGATCATGCGTTTGAACTGCAAGCTTCCCGTGATGCCGATATCTTTCATCATGGTCACAACTTCGGCAAAGCCCATCGTTTTGCGAAATGTTTTGAGCTCGCCATTCATGATAATATTAAAGGCATGATGTTGCTTGTCTAGCTCATTCATTTTTAGGTCATTGGCAATTTCAAAAAAATGAGTCCAGGATTCAGCAAAGTTTTTTCCGCCAGTCTCAAAGTAGCCATCTTCAAGCTTTTCATATCCAGCACGCCCACCGGGCTGCCCTTCTGATTCATATACTGTTGAAGAAAAGCCACTCTTCTTTAAAAAGTGTGCACTACCTAGTCCAGAAATACCGGCGCCAATAATATGTATATCTTTATCCATTATGCTACTTCCTTATTATTCTCTTTATTTGATATGGATGAAATTAGTTTGCTCAACACATTTCCTGGACCAACTTCCTCAAAGTCACATTGGTCAGTTGCATTGATATAACTTATAGAATCTACCCAGTGGACTGGGCTGCTTATTTGCTTAGTTAGATTTTCAGCAATGGAATCTGCTTGGTAAGGTTTGGCCGTTACATTTGAAATAACGGGCACTGAGAGTGAACCAAAAGTAAATTGCTGCAAGTAATGACCAAAAGCTGCCTCGATAGTTTTCATGTATCTAGAGTGAAAAGCGGCACTCACTGGCAACTTAATAAATTTGGCACCACGCGCTTCAAATGCGCTTTTTGCAAATTCAATGTCATGTAATAGGCCCGATATAATTGTTTGCACTGGACCATTGTAGTTAGCGACATCAATATTATTTAAGGAGTTTGTTTTTAATACATCGTGGATTTGTACTTTATCCAAACCAATGACCGCAGCCATCACCCCATTCTTCGCCGTGCTCATCAACTCGCCACGTTTTTTTACTAATCGCAATCCCGTTTCAAAGCTAAATGCGCCCGAAGCAAACAGTGCGGTATATTCGCCCAAACTGTGTCCAGCATAGAAATCGACTTTTTCGCTCAACTCTTGCTTGCTCTTTAAGTAGTGCAACGCATTCACCACATAAAGAGCAGGCTGAGTGTACTGTGTTTTGGACAAAACGTTGTTTGGATCGACTAAACACAACTCTTTGATTGAATATCCTAAAATATCATCTGCAACACGCACATAATCGACAAATTCATCAAACAGTTCCCCTCCCATCCCAACCTCTTGGGATCCCTGTCCAGGGAAAACCATCGCCTTCATAATATCCACCTTTTATAATTATATTTTTGTCATATTTTTTGAAAATAACTCGACTTAAACTTCGCTCGACGTCACACAATATCTCGGTCACCTCATACGAAGAAAAGTAGTTCCTCATTCCCAGTTACTTTGTATTCAAAAAATAAAAATCCTTGGATGTTTTAGTTTATTGCTTAATTTTCGAGCCCATCAATTAACCCGGTTCTAGTGGGTTCATCTCTAGGTGCATCGTCACTGATGACCTAGCATATTTTCTAAAAGTTCTTTAACGGCCAGTGTGATCTTGACTAACGCTGCGCTACCAACATTTACTTTGCGGCATCACTTCCTCATTCACCAATGCGCTTTTACTTTGTCAAACTGTATCAATACTGACTCTGTTGATATGCTTTCCTCTGGTTAGTTTTAAATAACGACACTTGCCGCCTCGCGGTATGTGTTAGCTTGTATATACAGGCCCAAAATGCGCTTTTGCAAAAGCACTAAAGAGGCACTTCGAGGTGATGTCATTCATCGAGGTGCCAGTTTTTAGCGATTAAAGGAGCGGTCGCACCAATTGCCCTGGGCGAACCCGTTCTGCACCTCGAACAATGACGGTATCGCCATCACTTATATTGCCTTTAACCACAATATAGTCGTCGGTGCTGGTGCCAAGGTTCACTGGCACTCGAAGTGCTTTTCCTTCGGCATCAACGGTATAAACAAAAATTTGATTTTGTCGCAATACCAGTGCGTCTCGCGGTACAGTGACTTGATTTTCAGCTGCACCACTTGGCAACTGGACTTTAACCGCTTCACCAATCACCCAATCCGGTGAATCTGGTTTGATCCGTACTTCCAGCATACGTGAGCGTGTGTTACCAACAGGGATCACACGCTCTATCACACCCAATTTAGGCGCTGACATGGCTTCTGCCTGAGCGGGTTGCAACTGAACACGTGCTCCTAAAGTTAAGTTGTCGTACAGATGGATCGGTGCACGCAGCGTAATTTCCTTTTCATCGACATTCACAAAGCGCAATAACGCTTGCCCTTCGGAAAGGTATTCACCGAGCTGAGCCAAGCGCTCGACAACCACACCATCAAATGGCGCCACGATCCGAGACTGCTCAACCAAGTATCGAGTGCGCTCGACTTGAATCTCTGCAGCCGCTAAATCTTGGCGACTCATATCTCGCTCCATTTCCAATCTATCTAGCTCTGACTGTGAAGTACTATTTTGCTCTGCTAGCTTTTTCTCTCGTGTGATTTGACGCGACAAGTAACTCAGATGGGCTTTGAGTCGCTCTACAGTCGTTAAATTATCTCGCAGGCGCAGTCGCAATAGGCGATCATTGAGTGTTGCCAATACATCACCTTTTTTAACGCGCTGCCCTACCTCAGCAATATTTAACAGATGTCCAGCAACTTCAGTGGCTATCCTTGAATCGACTAAGCTAATTAAATCCCCAGACAACCATGTGGCTGGCGCAACTTCCTGCAACTTTGCTGTTGCCACATCTACTGCAACCCCTTTTGGTTTCGCTTTCGCGTTATTATTTGCGAGCACTGATGTCGTCGATAACATCATCAATAACACCAGCCCGCAGCTCAGTGCCTGTTGCCCAAAAATTTTATGTTTAAAAATCTTCTGCATTACTTACTTACCTAATTTGAATCCAATACTTTGATTTATACTGGGATCAGGCCCTAACCCAATCCACAGCTAACTTTAATTCTGTCTTCACGACTGAGACAAAGACGCCCGTGGTTCATCGTTTGCGTCATCCGTAACCGGCGCTAAACCTTTGCCCATACGCAACAAGCAAGGCAATAACAGTAAAGTAAAGACCGAACTAATGGTCATGCCACCAACAATGACCGCAGCCAAGCCTCGGTAGATTTCACTGCCATCACCAGGAATTGCTAGTAGAGGCAGCATGCCGACGATACTGGTAGACGTACTCATGAAAATAGGTCGTAAGCGTAGCTGCAATGCGCGCTCAACAGCTTGATGGCGATCCAACCCTGAGCGCTCTCCCATGCGAGTTTGATGCACCAATAGAATCGCATTGTTCACAACTAAGCCGAGTAAAATCACAAACCCAATCATGGTTAATAAATCCAGCGACTGATAAGTGATTGAGCTGATAGCTTGTAACGCAACAATACCGCCCACCATAGCCAAAGGCATCGCCAAGACAACGAGGAAGCTATCCTTCACTGAACGAAATAGCGCACTCATTAATAAGAATAACAAGCCAATGGCAAACAAGAAGTTCTGACCGAGCGTCAGCACTGCCTGACGCAAGTTATCAGCGCTGCCGCCATAGATTATATTGCCATCCTCTGGTAGTACTGCACGGATACTGGGTTCAACCTGCCCTTGCAAAATGTCGAGTGTTTCTTCAAGCGTTTGATCTTGTGGTGGCATAACTTCCAACGTGATCGTTCTACGGCCATCCACTCTCAGCACCCTGCCCGGGCTCACAGTACGTTCAACACTCCCCAGCTGATTGAGCGTAACTAGGTTGCCAGTCGATGTGATCACAGGGGTATCTGCCAAACTTTCTGGGCTATCCCAAGGTGCTGTTTTAACTATAATATCGAGTCGTTTTTCACCATCAAAGTATTCCCCAACATAGGCTCCATTACCGAGCGTACTCACCAACAAGCCAAGATCTGTGCGGTTCCAGCCTTGCTCAGCTAGACGCGCATCCATAGGCGTAACACGTATTTCTGGCTCTGCACTTTGCCTTCTTGGATGTACGCGAACTCTCGCTTTTGGCATTGCTTCTTTTACTAAGTCAGTGGCTATCCTCGCAACTCTATCGAGTTCTTGTGGGTCTTTGATTTGAATATGGATCGGCACACTGCGGCTTCCGCCTAATCGGCCAAACAAGCTCCGTTGATTAGGAAAACCAACCAAATCAGGTAAATCGGCCAAAATCTCATTTCTGATTAAGGATTTAATTTCGTTAACCTGAGATAAATCTTGGCCGATCACCCCCATATTACCGCCGCCATCAGGGAAGACCATGATGTAATAGTCTTTCAAAGCAGGCTCTCGTTCACCATTTAAATAAGGCTGTAAACGCTCTATCATAACGTTGACAACATCTCGCTCTAGCGTCGTGATATTCGTCGCAGGTGGGAACATTAAAAAAGCATCTACACTGTCTTGTTTGACCGGCGGTAAATAGTCAATTTTTGGTAATGCGAGCCAAGAAACCGAAGCAGGCACACCGATCAACACAACGGTTAATATCGCTCTTCGCATCGGGCTAGACGTTAAGTTCATAACCCAACCAGTGATACGATTCCACAGCGCGTGTAAATGGTCAGCACTTGAGAGATCTTTATCTGAGACGTAACGATTCATCAACAGCGGCGTGATTGTCAGCGCAACCAATAAAGAAAAACACACTGCAATCGCGATGGTTAAAGCCAAATCACCAAACAGCTGCCCCTCCACATCTTCTAAGAACAGCACAGGTATAAATATGGCGACAGTAGTAGCTGTAGAGGCTAACAGTGCTGGCCATACTTGCGTTGCACCTTGTACAGCAGCTGTAAAACGGTCTTTGCCTTGCTCTCGCAACCGGATAATATTTTCCAACACCACTATCGATGCATCTACAACCATACCCACAGCAAATGCTAAGCCTGCCAATGAAATCACATTAAAACTGCGGTCCATCAGCTTTAGCACTGTGAAAGTGGCCAGCAATGACAACGGGATCGCCACTGCAATGATCATGGTTGCTCTAAGCTTTCGTAAAAACAGCCATAAAATACCGATGGACAATAGCACGCCAAACCCAAGGTTACTGGACAGTAAATTGATTGAACGATAAATAAATACTGAAGAGTCGAAAGACTGCTCCATGGTCAATTGGTTTTCTTTTAAAACACCTTGGCGAAGCTCATCAACCGCTGCTTTCACTAAATTGAGTGTCGTTAGGACATTTGCGCCGGGTTCGCGATCAATTCGAATACTGATCGCCGGGTTACCATTTTGTACCGCAAGATTGGTACGCCTGCCATCTGCAACCTCTATTGTGGCAATATCACCGAGTTTAATCGCTTGACCTTCATGCCAATCAATAATTTGATCTGGCAGTGTACTGGGATCGTAACGGCCCGTCATGCGCAGCGTATATTGACGTCTTCCAAGATCGACAAGCCCACCCGATACGTCGTTTGCACGGCCGAGTAATCGAGCTAACTCAGGGATGCTCAAACCCAGCTGAGCGGCGCGATGAGGGTCTATGGTAATTTGTAATTCTTGATCGCTACCTGCACCGCTGCGCACTTCGACATTACCTACACCCGGAATGGCCATCAATACGGGTCGAATGACATCATCAATAAAGACGCGATATTCACTGATCGGTTTAGGGTTGCCCGGTAAAGACTGAAGAAAGAAAAATGTCAATGCTGGCGCACCGCCACCCAGTCGGATCTGAGGTTGGGTTGCATCGCGCGGCAGGGGATCGAGTCGATTCATTCGACCAATCACATCAACCATCACTTTTTGCATGTCTGTGCCAATGGAGAAAGTCAGGTTCATTCTGGCAACCCCGGTACTGGTGCTGACATTCAACTCTTCTAACCCAGACATGCCTTCCAATACCCGCTCGATTGGTACGACAATTTCTGATTCCATTTCTTTTGGCGACGCCGTACGCCACGCCGTTTGTATTGATAATTGAGGGCGTTCAATATCAGGAAGCAATTGAATGGGCAATTTCACTACAGAAAAAATCCCCATTAAAGCGACAATCGCGATCAAAACCGCCGTTACAGCCGGCTTTTTCATCGTTATTGTTGTTAAATTCATCTTTGGTAGTCCCTTTATACTTAACTCGTGTTCAAGCCTATCCAACTAAGTCGGAGAGGCAAAACAGCTGATGAGATATAAAGGAAGAATACCCAATGAGTTTAGTCACTAAGCTCATTAAGTAATTCATTCCTTGAAATCTAATCAATCAAATTGGCTAACAGCAATTTTTATATTAACCACCTTGCGGCGGGTTTTTGTTGTCTCTCAAAAAATACGAGAGACGATTTTTATACAAGCTGGTTTACCCAACTCACTTTAATCACCGATCGCCAAATACCTATATTAGGGAATGCACGTTGTTGTGCAACGTGCTTACTCCAAGTTTTTAGACTGAGGTCAGTGATAGACACGCTTAATCTTGACCAGCTAGTGTCGGTGGCTGAACCGTTTTGGTGTCTGTCAAGGTCTTCAAATACGCGACCAGTGCCGCTTCTTCTTTTTCGGTAAGACCGAGGTCTCCCATCAAATCAATGATTTCACTACTCGCGGAGTTTGACGTATTCACTTCAGGCTCAGGCCAACAGTCTCTCTCTCGCGCCTGTTTTGCAGTTGTCCCTGCAGGACACTTGATAGGATCGACTTTCGTCAAAGACGTATTATAGAAATGAACAATGTCTTCTAAATTTTTAAAATAACCATTGTGCATAAAGGCTTTTGTAAACCCATCGCTTGATCTCATATCAACATTACGAACAGTAGGCGTACGGAAGTGACCAGCATGGCCACTTGTAAGCGGTGTCTTACTTGTGTGCTCAGAAAGACCAACATCCGGTCGATCAGGATCAAAGTTTGATGCCTCATAGTTAGGTGGCAAAGTAAGGTGATTGAACGTATTGTCGGTGAATTGGTTATGTAATTCGTTACCGACGGAGTCTCGTGCTTCACTGTTGTGGCATTCGGCGCACTGAGCATCCTTTCCTGTGGGGTTCAGTTTGGTTTTTAATCCCCAGAACAAATCGTTACCAAGGTTTTCTAAATCGGTAAACTCTGAATATGGAGAGACACCCGGCGTATCATCATTATCATTCATCACTGCAAAGTCACGTTTAGAGCTATAGGAGTTAACTTCATCTGATTGCTGCCATGCCGAAAGAGCCACACCAATACGCTTAAAGCTGATATCTACACCTGTTTGCTCACAGTCGATTTTCTCTTTCCAAGCTTGCTCGTACAAACGCGCATACTCTGATTTTGCCACATGACGACAAACAAACTCGGCCCCTGGCATGTCGTTGTCATTGCCATCAGGCACATTGTGCTCCACATCATTGGAAAATGGCCCCAACGCTTGATCAACAAGTGGCCCGAGGAATCGTTTATAGGCAGCTTTTACTTCATCTGAAGAACCGTCGAACACTTCCATACCGACCATAAAGCCGGTAGCGCGACCATCCCAAAACAGTCCGCCCTGACACAGCCAGCCATACTTTTCTTTTTCGCACTCTTCTGGACCCCAAGCAAACTGCGACACGCCAAAGTTCTTAGCGCTACTGGTATAAGCTACCGTAGGAGGTTTGCGATTACCTGTACGGTGTGACACGGCGCCCGGTACGACAATTGACCCCGCATTAATTTCAGCATCTGGTGATGTCCAACCTGCTTCAGGTGCATGGCATGATGCACAAGACTGTCCATCTGGCGATGAGATCTCATCGAAAAAAACGTGCTTACCTAAACGCTCTAATGCATCTACGTCCGGCTCTGGAGTTATGCTTACTAACGCATCAGCACTAGACTCAGTGCTTTTCGTTGGATTTTCCGACAAGCCAGATACACATGATACACATAGTGTCGCTACTGACACACTGAGTGTCATTATTAAAAATTGATGTTTTTTAGTTTTTATCATAATCAACTCCTTAATTAGCACCTTTCAGTACCTACAAACGCTATCCTTCATTTATCCGCAATATAACAATATCCATTAACAAGCTTGCATAACCACAGATCCCCATTAACAACTTCGCGTGACGGTTAAGTATTTATGGCCCCGTTGTTAAATAAACATGCATAGTACCGCTTTAGGATAATTTTTCAACCCCTATAAGGACACGAGGTATACTAAGATATTCCCTTTTTAATTTTTTATTCCACCTTATTAAAGTCAAAACAAACACCACACACACGCAACAATAAGCAACAAAAACCCACCTTATTTCATTGCCAAAAACCTGATTTTAAGCACACCAAAAAAACTTAATTAAAACACCTAAAAGCCACACAAAACAAAAAACCAAAAAAAAAACAAAAATCAATTTCAAAAGCTCAAAATAAACAAAGGAAAAACTATACAAAAAAAGAACAAAGCAAAAAGCTAAAACAAAAAATAAAAAGCAATTAAAATCAACACCTTAGAATCAAATATTATTAATCAAAAAAATCAATTCAATAATATGAAAACATCTTAAAAAGAACGTTGATATTGACGTAAAAACACGCCATAAAAACATCTAAAGAATAGAAAGCCACCACTTAAAAAACAGAGAGCAGAGCGCCAAAACCATAGAGAAAAAATCGAGTTCAAGCCAAGATAAAAACAAACAACAAACATCCACATTTCCAAAACAATTATCAAAAATAATAAAAAACTCTAGATTAAAAATTTCATACAAAAATAAAATTACGGGTTGTCATCCTTATCAAGTAGGTGCTACATTAATCTTCCTATTATCCTGAACAAAAGAATAAATTAATTTAGCAGCATCAAAGCAAATATCGCTTAAAAAGCTGCACCTGAGTGGTCATGAACAGCGTTTTTATTGAAGCAAAATCTTCAGTAATCTGGGCGATAACTGCAACTGTCAGTTGTGACAGTTGAAGGAGGTAAGGTACTTCTGGTCAACTATTTTACCGTCAGCTATTGGCGCTAATGAGGTGGTTTTAACTGAGTGATGATTGCAAGATTTTTCACAATATCAATGCTTATTCTCAGGCAAATTACAGCGAAAAAAGTGTGGACTTAAAAGCTAAGCCATTGATTTTCATTAGTTTGCATTTGTGTCAGAGACTTTCATTAATAGTAAGTTCAATAAATTAATGCTGGGTATTAATCAAGCTTCTATATTTTTTGAAAAGCGAGCTTTTCGATTGGAGTTTTTTGACCGTATTTAAGAATGTGCATAGTACTTGTTTAGTGTGTAGGAGTGATGAAAGGACATGGCATTTCTCCTGCCCCTAAAAATAAAATAAAAACAATAACTTTAAAATAATAAAAAAATAAATGTAACAACGTAAATAAAGGAGTATCTAATTTTGCACTGTCTTCTTATTGATAACTATGATTCTTTTACATATAACCTTGCTGATTATATTGGGGAAACTTTTGGTGAAATGCCAACGGTAATACGCAATGACCAATATTCTTGGGATGAAGTATCTCAGTCAATGGATTTTGATTGTATTGTAGTATCACCAGGGCCCGGTAGTGTTACCAAACAAACTGATTTTCAGATATCACGAAATGCGGTAGCTCAAAATGACATTCCGGTGTTTGGTGTTTGCCTAGGTTTTCAAGGTATTGCACACCAACACGGCGGTCGAATTCTGCATTGCCCTGTGCCATACCATGGTCGAACTTCAAATGTTGTTCATGAAAATGATCCTATGTTTGCCAATATATCGCCAAACTTTGAGGTCGTACGTTACCACTCATTGATGGTTGAGCTGCCAAAAAATGGAGATTTAATCCAAACGGCTTCAACGGACTGCGGCATTATTATGGGTCTGAGGCATAAAACACTACCTAAGTGGGGCGTGCAATTTCATCCAGAATCTATTCTTACTGAAAACGGTCATCAGTTGATCACCAACTTTAGAGACTTGGCGCACGAACATAATAAAAAAGCGCGCATTCAAGTTCCGGCTAAACTGGATTTAAATAACATTGAAAAAATAGAATCCAAGCCTGAAAAAAAATCAGAAACAAAACAAATAATCAGTAAAAAACTGCGTTTAAAAAGTGCGCCTGAAGACATTTTTTCTTCACTTTTTGCAAAAGAAAAACACAGCTTTTGGTTAGATAGCCAATCTTTATCTGATTCAAAATCTCGTTTTTCTTTTATGGGCTGTGTTAATAAAGATCAAATCATCAATTATAAAATTAATGAAGATGATAAAGACTTTGCGCAAGGCCATACCAAGCTAAAAGAGATGGATAAGCTGCTGTCATCGACAAAGGTTGAAGGTACAGAAGCCTTACCTTTCAGTTTTGTAGGTGGCCTAGTTGGCTATTTTAGCTATGAAATGAAAGCCCTTTTTGGTGCGAGCAAACAGTTTGAAAATAACATCCCAGACATGATTTGGATGCATGTTGACCAATTCATTGGATTCGATCATCACACAAATGAAGTTTATTTGGTGACCAACACCGCGCCTGATGAACGCCATATAGCTCAACTTTGGTTAGAAACCATGGAAGGAAAAATAAACAAAGTTGAATTAAGCAGGCATAAAGAATTATCCACTTCAAAAGTTTTGATGGATGAATTAGAGCTAGAAATGGACGCCAGTTACGATGAGTACATATCGGCAATCAAACGTTCTCAGGACTCCATCGTTGAAGGTGACTCTTACGAAGTATGCTTAACAAACCACTTTTCATTTAAAGCAGATTTTAACCCCTATGATCTGTACAAAAATATGCGTAAAGGCAATGCAGCCCCATTTGGTGCCTTTATTCAAAGTGACAGCACCTCCATTTTGAGCACGTCACCAGAGAGGTTTTTATCTGTATCGTCTGAAGGACGTGTGCAAGCAAAACCTATCAAAGGTACCTGCAAGCGCTCATCAAATCCAGAGCGAGACAAGGCGTTAGCCAAACAGTTGTCAGAATCACGAAAAGATCGCGCAGAAAATCTTATGATTGTCGATTTGATGCGTAATGATTTAAACCGTGTTTCAAAGCAAAACTCTGTGAAAGTCCCCGTATTAATGGGCATTGAGAGTTATAAAACCGTACACCAGATGGTCAGCACGGTGGAATCAGATTTAGCAGATGATCAAAGTTTAATGGATTTAATTAGGGTAACTTACCCCGGCGGTTCGATCACCGGAGCTCCCAAATTAAGAACCATGGAAATCATTGATGACTTGGAAAAAAGTGCTCGTGGTGTCTACTGTGGTGCAATTGGCTACTTAGGCTACAACCGAGTAGCAGATCTCAATATTGGTATCAGAACCTTGTCCTATGACGGAGACAAAGTGCGATTTGGTGCAGGTGGTGCTATCACATACCTATCTCAACCTGATGCCGAATTTAATGAGATCATGCTCAAAACAGAAGCATTGCTAAAACCTCTATGGCAATTTTTCGGTGGAGCAAGTGACAATATTCGCAGCGAAGTGAATGGCAATAAATTGAAGATTTTCAATTTAGAAGAAGCTTTGGAAGCTGTCGAATAGAAGTACAGCATATTGCGTCGTTTTGAGGTTCATTGCCTAACGGTTTTAGCCGGATAAATTTTTAATGCATCCCAAAATCGTTAGGTAATAGGATTAACCAGAAACTTAAGTAATCACTAAAAAATAAAACATGGCACTGTCTCGTAGCAGCTATTTGCAGGCATTTTATGACAACAATACTGAATGAAAACACATTGCATCCAGATCCAGATACCCTGTCTCTGGCTTTATATGGTTATGCTTGTTTCACTAGCTTTTTAGTCGAAGACAGGAAAGTAAAAGGCCTGACGTTCCACTTGCAGCGCTTGATCGGTGACTCATTGGCAATCTTTGGAAAAAGTCCAAATGAAGAAGAAATATTAAAAAATATTTTGGCTTTTTTGGATCAGCAAGACGCAGGCTACTATGGTGGTGTTCGCGTCACTATTTTTCCTGCAAACTTTTCCCTATCAAACCCAGGGGATTTTCAGAAATTCAATATCTTGGTCACTGGGAGAAAAGTTGAACGTATCAATGCTACACCTATCCAGATCGCAACTATTGAAGCGCAGCGCACGTGTCCTTTACAAAAAACATCAAACATCATTGCCAATCTAAAAGCGCGAGTTGAAGCCCAGGATGCGGGCGCGCAAGATGCACTTATGTTGTGCGATAACATAGTAACTGAGGGCGCAACGTGGAATATATTTTTTGGTACTGGCAATAACCTTGTAACCCCATCGATACAAACGGGAATTTTACCCGGTATCACAAGAAAATTGCTAATAGAGAGCGCAAAAGCTGCTAATTACAAGGTCATAGAGTCCGCAATAAAAATAAATGAAATTGAAAAATACGAATACTGCTTTATTAGTAACGCCATGATTGGTTTACGCGCAGTCGCTAGTATAAATAACGTTACCTATGACGCGCAGCACAGCTGCATCAGACAGCTACAGAATAGGTTTAAAGAGATATCGGCGGATAGTATCGATCAATCCACTGGATTAATAAACCAATAGAAAATTATAAAACCAACTCTCTGAACCCAATATCAGCCGAGTATAACTTAAGTCTTACTTTGATAATAAATAGCCCTATAGGCTTTTAAATAACATCTTTTAGATATGCCGAAAGAAAGGGTTTTAAATACAAAGAAAATTGTAAGGAAAGTATTAGGTAGTCATCATGGATTTATCAGGAAAAAAAGTATTAATCACCGGAGGAGGCTCTGGTATTGGCCTGGAATTTACTCGAGAACTTGCTAAACGCTCGAATAACATAGTCATCTGCGGCCGCAATCTAAATAAGCTAAAATCAATACAAAAAGAGCTTCCCAACATTGATTACTTTCAATGTGATCTCACCAAAGATGAAGAACAGAAAAAGTTGGTTGAGTATATTCATATTCATCACCCAGATCTCGATATGCTTATCAATAATGCTGGCATTCAAAAGAACTACAGCTTTACACAATTAGAGAGTCACATTGACCTGATCGATGAAGAAATGAATACCAATGTGACGTCACAAATGAAACTGATTGACCGCATGCTGCCTGTACTTTTGCAACAGCGCGAGGCGGCAATTGTCAATGTCACATCCCTACTCGCAGCCGTTCCAAAACAGTCTGCACCCGTTTATTGCGCCTCAAAGGCCGCGTTTCGCATGTTCACAAAAGCGCTGCGCTACCAATTGGAAAGCACCACAGTCAAAGTTTATGAGGTTGTTCCGCCTTTGGTCGATACAGATATGACAAAAGGGCGAGGCACAGGCAAGATGAGTGCAAATGAGCTCGTACTAGAGGCATTGCAGGGTATAGAAGCTGATACCCCAGATATTCTCGCTGGGATGAGTAAAAAGGTATTTGATATGAAACGGGTATCCCCAGACGAAGTATATGCAATGATCCGAAACGGGTAACACCAAATAAGACTAAGTAATTGTAATATAATGATTTTAATTTGGTTGAGTGGCTATTGCAGGTTCACTCAGGCGGCTATCCGCCGCTGTGTAAAACACATCGCATTAACAAATGCCACATGCACACACGCCTATTTAACCAAACAAACATTGCAACACATTTTGCTAACCAGCGCTGCGCAGGATAAGTCAGTACCACAAATAAAAATACACTTTATTAACCTGCGATGTGCAAGAGAAAAATTAAGAACAAACAAACTTTTGGACTGGAACATAATAATGAACAATAAAGAGCTGGCCTATCGTGATAACTTTATTCAAGAGAATAGCCCTGATGAAAAAGACCTGCCAGATATCATAAACTTAGATAAATTCGATTTACCTGAGAACCTAAACTGTGTGACTGAAATGCTGGATAATGCGGTAGCAGAAGGTTATGGCGATAAAGTCGCAGTCATTACTGCCGATGAATCTTATACTTACCAAGCACTGCTGGATAAATCCAACCAAGTCGCCAACTACTTGGTGAACGAATTAGACGTAAAACCTGGTAATCGGGTATTACTATACTCGCCAAACAACATCATGATGGTTGCTTGCTGGCTGGGTATTGTTAAGGCTGGCGCGGTGACAGTGGCCGTCATACCGACCCTTGAGCCAGAAAGAATTGTCAAAGTGGTGCACAAAGCTGAGATTAAAGTCGCTTTATGTGATGACAGGTTTGAAGAACGTTTCACCACAGTTAAAAACATGACTGATATGCTCAGCGAAGTTACCGCTTTCGATGCCAAACTGTCAGATCACGAAAAATTAAATCGCCAATCTACCGAGTTTCACAATGTAGAGACGGCAGCAGATGACTGCTGCTTGATTGGCTTTTCTTCAGGGACTACCGCCGATAACTCCAAAGCGGTCATTCATTATCACCGCGACATGTTGATCGCGTGTCAGGCTGCGGGACAACGTGTTTTTAAAATCACTGAAAATGATCGCTTAATAGGTAGCCCTTCGCTGGCGTTTGGATTTGGCCTAGGTTCACTATTACTTTCCGCGCTCTACTGCCGGGCTTCAACAGTGTTATTGGAAGGCCCAACGCCTATTGAGTTACTAGAGAATATCGAACGTCATCGCCCAACTTTAATGTTTACCTCACCACAGGCCTACCAAGCCATGGAAGCGCAATGTGACAATTACGACATTTCCAGTTTGAGGTTTTGTACTGCCAGCGGTGAGCACGTTATGCCTTCCATTTGGCAGTCATGGAAAGATAAGACTGGCATTGCGCTTTTCCATGGCATCGGCAGTACCGAGATGCTGTTTCTCTTCTTAGGTCCAGATATTGATGACATACAGCGAGGCCGAATAGGCAAGCCAATTTACGGTTACGAAGCGAAGGTCGTTGACAAAAATGGCCAAGAGTTGCCCATCAATACAGTTGGGTTACTCGCAGTTCGCGGTCCACTAGGTTGTCGCTACCTCTCAGACGAGCGACAAAAGAATTACGTGATCAATGGCTGGAATGTCACCGATGATTGTGTGCTCAGAGATGAACAAGGACATTACTGGTTTCATGGTAGAGCTGAAAACGAGGTTATCACAGATTCTGGACGTCTTAATTTGCTGGAATTGGAAAATGCACTGTCTACCCATGACATAGTTGCGGAATGTGCGGTGGTACAAGATCGAGCAAAATCATCGATCCACGCACATGTCATTTTGGATAAGTCTGCTGAATGCGACCATTCTGAATTAGAAATCAGTCTCAAAGAACATATAAAAATGACAATCGACGCACAGTATTGCCCCGAAACCATCACATTCATTGATGCGTTCCCGCGTACGCCGTCAGGAAAAATACAACGTCATAAGTTACAAGCTTAAGTGAGTAGATAGGCGTAGGTAATGGTATCCATGTATAGCCAACTAAAACATTGGTATTTGAAACAACAGCGAGGTCAAAGCGCGGCTGTACTGTTTCGCCTAGCGATGCTAGCAACCATGGATGCCGTGATACGTCTTTTTACATTCAACACAGACAACGTAAATAAAGCGATTCAGGGTATATCCCCCGGTGTATCTGTACATGGGCATGGCAAAATTAACAATGACTCAACTGCGGCAATAACGGCTCTTCACTGTATCAAGAAGCCACGATATCGCTCGACACAGTCGATAAATATTCCGGTAAATATGTCCACCCTCGCTCGGATGTTATTGAGCGCTTACCAAGTTAAAAATTGCGCACCTTTGGGGTCATAAAAACACCGCCCCCCATGTCGTATTTTAAGGATAAATAATGAAACAAGAACAAGAAAAAAAACAACTCATTGACACATGTGGCGCCCCTCATTGGGAGTCTGTGATTGACTTTATCGCTCCGTTTGAGAAAAAAGAGCTCTTTGCTACACCAACAGATGACAACACCTTAGACGTCATCACAGGGGCAAATTTAATCGAACACACTCAGCAACTTGGAAGTGCGCTATCCAATATGTTGGGATCACAGCAAAAAATCATCATTCTGTTTCCGCAGGGGATGGAGTATGTCTACAGCCTGCTGGCATGTTGGTATGCGAACCTAGCCATCATCCCGATCCCCCTTGGTGACTTGACACAAAAAGACAAGCTGTCCGAGACCCTAGACCGCATCATTGCTGATTCAGCAGCAACTTGCATTCTTACAAATACGGAAATATCTCAACAATTTACTGGATCTGAAAAGCTAAAAGACACGCACATATTAGACATCAATCAGCTCATTTGTGCAGATCAAGAACTCACGCCCGAACGTCCTAAGCAACCCGACGATCTCGCAATTTTGCTCTATAGCTCTGGGTCAAATTCTCAACCTAAAGGGGTGCAAATTCCTCACCAAAGTTTAGAGTCACAAATAAATATCGGCGCGCAACAATGGGAGATCAACGGAGATAGTCGGATCACTTCATGGATGCCCCAGTTTCATAGCTTTGGCTTAGTGTTTGGAATTTTAGCGCCGCTATCAAGAGGCGCATTTAGCGTCATATTTGATGCTAAATACTTCTTGTTGCAGCCAAATTTGTGGTTTGAACGTATTTCACTGTATCAGGCAACCCACACCGCTGCGCCTAACTTTGCCCTTGATTACTGCGTGAACAAAGTAAACATCGATGCGTTTTTATCATCAGAGCAAAAACCGTTAGCGTCCCTAAAGGCCATTGTCTGTGGAGGCGAGCCTTTTAACTACGATAGCTATGTGAATTTTAATACACGCTTTGAATGCCTCGGCCTCAACCCCAATGCCGTGACTTGTTGTTATGGCCTATCTGAAGTTTGCTCTGTTGTATCCGGCGACATCAACAGCAAAGAGCGTTTTATGTCACTAGACATAGAATCTTTGGAACAAGACAAAGTCCAGCCCACTGAACGAGCCAATAAGGCTAAAACCGTGGCCAGTTGCGGCAAGATAAGTGGTGACACTTCTGTGGTGATTGTCGAAAAAGGCACGCTGACGCCATGCAAAAAAGGCACGGTAGGCGAAATATTAGTGCATTCACCGTCCATTGCTGCGGGGTATCTCAATAGACCAGATGAATCAAGCTCGACCTTCAGTGCAAAAGTGGCAAATTCAGATCAAAACTTCCTTAGAACAGGTGATTTAGGCTTTGTAGAAGACGGCTACCTCTACGTTGTTGGTAGGGAAAAAGACGTCATCATCATCAATGGCAAAAACCACCACCCTATTGATATTGAAGCGTCAATTAAGCGCCATGTAGACTACCTTAAACTTGCCATGATTGTCTTTTCACAAGTGATCGATAACGAAGAGAAAGTCATTGTGGTACAAGAAGTCAAGGATGGGTTAAGTCAAGCAGACTATCACGACATCGTCGCCGATATTAAACAGGCCATTGCTCAAAATCACAGTATCAGAGCCCATGAAATTCATTTAGTGCCTGAAAAAACGATCCCCAGAACGGGCAGCGGAAAAATCCAAAAACAGGCATGTCGAAACTTGCGCAAAGCCGATACACTGCCTGCATATTATTGCGATACAGCGCACCAAACGACAGCAACAAATACTGCAACAGCGCCTGACAGTGCTAACATCGCAGCTATCATAGAGACTTTGAAAAATACGGTTTTTGCACCTGAACTAAACCTAACTCAACAGGATCTTGCCAATGTTGATGACT
The DNA here is from genome assembly GCF_018100925.1 of Pseudoalteromonas luteoviolacea. Taxonomy (GTDB): domain Bacteria; phylum Pseudomonadota; class Gammaproteobacteria; order Enterobacterales; family Alteromonadaceae; genus Pseudoalteromonas; species Pseudoalteromonas obscura. Next base: position 126,740 of record NZ_JAGJEH010000011.1, read on the forward strand.
TAAGCGCCATTATGTTGGATTCAATTCAATACGTCGTCATTGCTAAAAAAATTGAAGAGGTCTTTAAAACCGCATTTGCTCCGGTCATGCTGTTTAAATACCCGAGCTTTAGCCAGCTTGCAGGCTACTTGCACGAAGCGCTAAGCTCACTTAGTCAACCGACGGGCGTGCAAAACGCTGTCGATGCATGCCAGCATCAAGAGACAGATCAGCACAAATATAGCGAACAGGGCAAAGACGCGATAGCCATCGTTGGGATGAGTGGCCACTTCCCTGGCGGCGCAACCGATCTCGACCTCTTTTGGGACAACTTGATCCACCAAAACGACAGTATTTCAGCTATACCAACAAATAGACAAGCGTTCTCACGGGATAAAAAAGCGTCTGAACTCAATGGCTTTCCAAACCGAGGCGGCTTTTTATACGACATAGATACCTTTGATGCGGAGTTTTTTGGCATTTCTCCTCTTGAAGCCAATAGTATGGATCCGCAGCAGCGTAAAGTGATGGAGATGACGTGGAGCGTGTTTGAAAGTGCAGGACACAACCCCAAGCAATTAGCCGATCAAAATGTCGGGCTATTTATCGGTGCCCACAACAATGATTATCTAGAGCTAACCTTGGCGCAGCCTGAACTCACAGAGAAATATGGTGCCTATCTGGACTCAGGTGTTCATATGAGCATGATAGCCAATCGCGCTTCAAGGTGGTTTGACTTTAATGGTCCAAGTGAAGTTATCAATACAGCCTGCTCAAGCTCTTTGGTTGCTGTACATCACGCCGTTGAGTCGATTAAAAACGGCACCTGTAACCTTGCCGTCGCCGGGGGGATAAATCTCATTTTAACACCGCGCGTCTACAAAGCAGCCCACAGCGCAGGCATGTTGTCGGCTGATGGCTCATGTAAAACGTTTGATGAAAAGGCCAATGGATTCGTGCGTGCAGAAGGATACGGCGCCGTGTTACTCAAGCCCTACCATCAGGCAATCAAGGACAATGATACAATTTATGGCGTCATTAAGTCTGCTGTGACCAATCATGATGGCAAATCTAACTCGTTGCGCGCACCAAATCTCGACAGTCAAGCTCAACTGATTAAATCAGCCTACCAAACTGCAAATATAGCCCCGGAAACTGTGAGCTATATAGAAGCCCATGGTACAGGTACGCCTCTAGGTGATCCGATTGAAACTGAAGCTTTAAAAGAAGCGTTTAATGCTTTATCTGACACTTTGCCACATCAATATTGTGGTCTAGGCACAGCAAAAACCAATATTGGCCATTGCGAGTCTGCCGCAGGTATCGCTGGTTTGATTAAGGTGTTGCTGTCAATGAAGCATCAGACGCTGCCCGGTGTACTGCATTTCAACCAACTTAATCCATCTATTTCACTGCAACAAAGCCCATTTTACGTGGTTGATAAAACTCAACCTTGGCAGCGTTTGACAGATGCGAGCGGTGAGCCGATCCCCTTGCGTGCAGGGATCAGCTCGTTCGGCTTTGGCGGTGTAAATGCCCACGTAGTCGTTGAAGAGCCAATAGCAGATAACGTCGTGGCAAGCAGCAACCATGAAGCTGCTGCACAGTTAATTTTACTGTCGGCTAAAACCCCTGAGCAGCTGATGGAGGTTGCCAGCGGATTGCATAGTCACCTGATCAGGCAAAGTATCAATGACACCTTTGATAGCCAGCAAACGCTGCTTGATATTGCCTATACCTTGCAAGTAGGCCGCCATGACATGCAAGAACGCTTGGCTATCATTGTTGATTCGCCAACGAAATTAATGGATGCTTTATATCAATTTTTATCCGGCACATCGAAGCGCGGTAACTTCTACAGAGGGGCGGTAGATAAAGAGCTAGAATCGCTTAATTGGGATTCTGATGAAGGGCTAACAACCGCCTTTAACCATTGGTTTGAAGTTAAGGAGCTGCATAAAATCGCAAGCTTCTGGGTACGTGGCGCCACTCCTTCTTCATGGCATTCACTGCATAAAAACACGCGCCCCAAACGCATCAACTTACCGTCGTATCCATTTACACAAAGTCGTTATTGGCTACCAGATTTGCCCAAGCTCAGCACAGTGCAAACTGATATGATTGATGCTTCACACACCCAGAAGCCTTTACCACATACAGCCCGTGTAACGATCACTGATGACATCACGCAGAATGTTCTGAGTGCCGTTTCAGAGAGTACCGAACTGCCAATTCAAAATATCAACACATCTGTGGACTTGGACCAGCTTGGTGTTGATTCAATTCTGCGTTTAAAGATAACCAATCAATTGATCAAGATGTACCCTGATTGTGCGATAGAGGTCACTGAGATATTGGTTTTGCAAACCATTGATGACATAGTCCAACTGCTTCAAGAAAAAACCGGCAAAACCAGCGCTATTGTGACCAAAAAGCCAGTGGTTAGGTCATCAGCCAAGCAGCAGAGTTCAGCCCAAAACAACCTCAGCGACACGATAAAAGAGATGGTCTCCCGTCATACAGATCACGCCATCAAAGCGTTGGATCCGTCTCTCGACTTGACTGAGCTAGGTGTGGACTCCATTACTCGACTCAAGCTCACAAACGACATTATCCAAGCGTTTCCAGCGCTGTCGTTAGAACCAGCTCAGCTGTTACCACTATCAACCATCAATGAGATATCCGAGTTACTGAACAAAGCCTCTGCACAAACAGCTATACAGAGCGAGCGCGCAGCCCCACAAGTGCCAGAGTATGATGAAAAAGCCTTGCAAGAGATCACCAACAATCTTAAACAGCACGCTGGCAACATCATCATCGAGAACATCAAACCTGATCTTCACGACGCCAATGCATTGCGAGCTGACTCCATCGTTTGCAAGGACCACCCATTTTTTAATGATCACCCGCTCGACCATATAACAGGCGTGCAATTAATTGAGTCAACGATGCAATTAATTAAAGCCTCAGAGCTGCACCGCACAAATGCATCTGAGTATTATACTCAGGCTTTGACCATTCAATTTGATGCTTTTTGCGAACACGATAGCGCAGAGTTATTCTGTACCGAAGTGAATGATGATCAGATCACAGGGTCAAAATCCTTCTCAACCCGCGTAACCCAGTTTGATAAAAATATTTGTCAGGCCAAGGTTACCATTCAACAGATTTCCTCTTCTGCTGATGCGCCGTTATCTGATTCTGCCTTGGCTGATGATGCCAGCCCATGTGATCGCAGTACCGTGAATAAACACAATGGTGACAACGTATTTATCAGCACTGCGACATCTGCCTGGGACCAATCCGGCGTATGGTTTATGCCGAATCATTCGGACACTATTTTCAACGACAATAGTGCCGGCGTCATTGATGTGACCCACCTCATCGAAGGGTGCAGACAGCATCAGCGCTCAATGGGCAAATTGCTGTCACCTCAAAACGCCGAACAAGATAGCGCTCTCAAAGAAGGAGTGGGGATCCTGAAATCGCTTGAAATTCGCTTACAAAGAGCACTACAAAAACACGAGTCCATCTTCATCACTAATGGCGATATGAATGTGCTGGATGTCGGCGGCAACCGCATCATTAACTGGCAAAGTGATCTGCTGGTTAACGGCGAAGTGGTGGGAATTTACAAAATGGAATGTCTCGCGCTCAGCAATGAAGTTTACCACTCTTGGAGATCAGCTGAAGAAGAGAAAATAACAAGTTAACTGCAAAGCCATCAACCCATCACTGACAGGACAATGTCTGTCATGCTTGATGGGTTGATTTAACAAACGGGCAAAAAATAGCTTTTTATGTACGCTTTTAGGTGTTAAAAAATAGCGGCTAATAGCACTCTTTTTTGGCGAGCACTTCACAGTCATAAGGCAACAAAGGTTATTTTTCGCCCTCGATTATTTTAGGTGCGATAGAGCTATTTCGTACCAACCCTGCTCGGATTGCTCCGCGTCAGGCATGTTATAAATCACCCTAAAAATAAGCTCGGGTGATAGCTGGAGATCGTTTTGCTAGATCGAGTAAAAACAATCATTTGCTTTGCAATTCCTATCATTGCAGGCATGGTGTCTCAAAATGTTATGGTTGTGATTGACATGGCCATGGTGGGGACATTAGGTACGGACGCCCTAGCGGCCGTCGGTATTGCTTCTCAAGTTAACTTTGTGTCCTTTGCCCTACTGATCGGGCTCACCAGTGGAGTACTGACCATTTCTTCTCGCTTGCATGGTAAAGGCAATGACTCTGAAACCGCCATCCCACTCAATAGTGCGCTACTTATCAGCGGTGTTATTGGCATCCCATTGTCCATTGTTCTCTATTATACGGTTCCATTGTTTTTCCCATCACTTCATGATGATCCCAATGTCATCTTGTTGGGCAATGACTATTTGCAGGTACGCGTTTTAGCCATCACAGCAGTCGCAATGACCTTGTCATTTAGAGGTTACTGGAGCGGTATTAAGCGGCCGAAGTTGTTCATGAACTCGTTATTTTTAATGCTAGTCTGTAATGTCATACTCAATTATTTATTGATTTTTGGCAATTTGGGCTTCCCAAAAATGGGCGTAACTGGGGCTGGTGTGGCAACCTCCCTATCTCTGCTTATTGGCACCATTTACTGCTTTTATCTCGGGTTTAAATATTCGAAACCAGCTGGTTTTTTCCAGCAGCTGCCAACCAAAGCGCAACTCCAACAGATTATAAATTTTTCGTTGCCACAAGGGCTACAACAACTTTTTCGGGCCATTGGTTTAACAGTCATGTTCATTATTATTGGCACCTTAGGCACTGACGAGCTAGCGGTAGCGAATGTGTTGGTCAATGTTACGCTGGTTATGATCATACCCTGTATCGGCTTTGGCATTGCAGCAGCCTCTTTAGTTGGACAGGCATTAGGCCAAGATGCGCCTGAAAAGGCGAAGCGCTGGGGGTGGGATACTGCAATGATAGGGGTACTGTTTATGTGTTCTATAAGCTTACCCATGGTGCTGTTTCCCGACCTCGTGTTATCCGCCTTTGTCCACGAACAACACCTAGTCGACATGGCTAGATTGCCTTTACAACTCATATCTTTGCTATTGGCTGTTGATGCGGTCGGCGTGATCTTGCTTAATTCACTGCTTGGCGCAGGTGCCAGTAAACAGGTATTAAAAATATCCTTTAGTATCCAGTGGCTGGTGTTCTTACCGGCAGCTTGGATAGCCAGCCATCACTTTGGCATGGGACTATTGGCAATTTGGTGTTTGAATATCGCGTATCGCGCAATTCAAGCGGGTATTTTTGTCAAAATATGGCATCAAGGGCGCTGGAGTACGATCCAAATATAAGCAACGTACTGGCTAATAAACTCGTTTTAGGCGTATTGCTTCGCTGTTGAGTTTGAGTAAATACGTCTTCTTATTTAGTTCGGCCTCAAATAAATAAAAGCAAATTAACTGTGTAAAAAACCTCAAATTTCAGATAAGTATATGCCTTGGCTTACAATTAAACAGGCCAAGGTATTCCAGCATCAAACTTATAAATAAACCTTATCTTCTTTCAATGAACTCATCACTTCTTAATAAGCCAACCAAAACAGAGTAAAAAACCAACAACACCAATTTAAAAACGCGAACACAGTGGTTAAAAAACACCCAAAAACAAGTTTAAAATGACATAAAAGTGCAACAAAATAAGACAAATAAAAAATCACTGTCATTATTTACAGCTTGAATATATTTATTTCAAATCAAATTAAAAATAATTATAAAACACACTTTACAGCTTAAAATTATTGAATTAATCTTTGGAATAAATAAATGAGAAAACGACATTATTAATAATAAAGTGGTGTATGGAATATTTTAATGAAGTTCCCTTTGAGGAGCTTAGTTTCAATAACAAAGGATTGCTACCTTCTTTAATACATAACGAAGACGGAGTATTAAAATACAGCTCTCCTTACGAAATCTCATGGCAAAGTTTAGAGCGATTATTTGCACAGAACGCTCTAAGGAAAAGGCTATCAGATAACTTACGCCTTTTGATAAACGACTTGCAATACGGTGAAATCCATATTGCACGCATTTTTATAGGTGGGTCTTTTATTTCAACAAAGCCTGATCCAGATGATTTAGACATTTTGATCTTCTGGCATCCAAAAGAAAGAATAAATAACAGGCAAGAGTTAGAAGGTTACTTAGAAAGTAACGCCCATTTATTTGATAAAGAATCAATATCTAAAAAGTACAGAATTCAAGTTCATTTTCATGGACTTCTTGGTCCACTGGATACGGCTATTAATATAGCTTCAAAGTGGACGATACTAAATTCTCATTCTAGAGAATATGATTGCTTGAGGGGTATTATTAGCATTACCCATGGCAATTTAAATAATATTAATAATTAAAGGAGTTAAATATGTCATTTTGTTTTGGTAAAGATACAAGCACTTTAGTTTCACAAGAAAACGCTGTAGAAGCATGGGGCGGTGAACTAAATTCAGTTAAGAACGTAGAGATCAACAACGAAGCACAGAAAGATAATCAACGTTCTGACACGCTTGACCTAAGTGTTAACACTCTAAACGTATAGAGTCTGACTTTACACTAATCATGGTGTAAACAACTGCACTATCACATTCATATAAAAACAAAATGTGGTAGTGCCACTTCCTTATATCCCCCACATTTAAAACCACCAACAAGCATTAACAGACAAATTAACAAACAATTAAAAACACGGTTAGATATTACAGTAAAAAATAAAGTTAAATTATATTAAATTCAAAAAAACACCAAAACTAAAATCAACACAGAAAACACACCAATATAAACACATCACTGGTTTTAGTAGATTAAAAGTTCTCTTTAAAATAAAAAGGGTAATCAAATGCTTAATAAAACTAAGCTTATAGATGAGATTAACAACATAGATGATGTCCAAGAGCACATTCTGTCTCCCCAACTGAACACGCAACAGCAGTGTGATTATTTACACCACCTTTTTTCTAAGTTTGTTAACAGTGAGCCGACGACAAAGTTGCTTGATGTAGGTTGCGGTTATGGTCGCCATGCACTCATCCTCTCTGAGTTTAATTACGATATTACGGGTGTTGACCTGAGCGAGTCAGCGATTTCAAGAGCCGAGAGTAAACTGGAAGGGCGTGCTAACCCAACCTTCATAGTTGATAACATCGCATCGTTTAAATCTGATACTCTGTTTGACGGCGCTTATGCACACAACTCCGTTTTATGTTACGTTGACTCAGAACTTGCCCCCACAGTTTTGCAAAACATATCTGATCATTTAAAGCCCAAAGGGATATTTATTTTTGATTACTATTACCCGATCAACTTGTTAGCTCAAGGTGACTACTTACATGATATTGAGCATGCCTCAAGCTTTGATGGCATCGACTTGTCAATCAACATCAAAAACTCAATTGACACCGAAGTACAGCAACACACTTCAGATATTCATTACTTATTAAAAACGCAAGATCAGGAAAAGTCATTTACTTTAAAAGACACTCTCCATTACTGGGAGCCTGAAGAAATGCATGAGATGCTGCTAAATAACGGCTTTAGTCGAGTCCTTCTAGTCGACCGAGAGACAAAACAGGCAATATCTCCAACAACTAAAGGCATTTTGGTCCTTGCTGAAAAGTAGTTTACTTGGTGCGCCACTACATCGCTATTAGGCTCAATTTAGTCTGATAGCGATAGTCATTCAGCCCGACAGCCATAATTGCACAAAATTTGTCGCTAACACCCATGAAAAGTCATACTTCAACGCGCAGCTAATCAAGGTAGCGACCAGCAGCCTACTTCACTAATGTGCTCTCTGAGCTTTTGCTATAAATATCAAAAGATTAAAAAACGGTTAGTTTGCTAGCTATTTCGGAAAATTTGAAATATCGGCCTATGCTCGTTTAAGTGTGAGAATATGTAATTAATGCATAGCAACAAAAAAGGCGCTTACGCGCCTTTTTAAACCCCTAAATACCTAATTACTCAACCGTTACAGATTTAGCTAGGTTACGTGGTTGGTCAACATCAGTGCCTTTGATCACGGCAACATAGTACGACAAAAGCTGTAGTGGGATTGTATAGACAACTGGCGCGATGATGTCTTCAACGTGGTTCACGTTCATTACACGCATTGTGTCATCAGAAGCAAATGCGGAATCTTTGTCTGCAAATACGTAGATAATACCGCCGCGAGCACGTACTTCTTCAACGTTTGATTTAAGCTTTTCAAGCAATTCATTGTTAGGTGCCACAACAATGATTGGCATATCTGCATCAATCAGTGCAAGCGGACCGTGCTTTAATTCACCCGCTGCGTACGCTTCTGCGTGAATATAAGAGATCTCTTTTAACTTAAGCGCCCCTTCCATTGCGATTGGATACTGTGAGCCACGGCCAAGGAACAGAGAATGATGCTTGTCTGCAAACTCTTCCGCCAACGCCTCAATGCCTTCAGCCATGCTCAGCGCTTCTTCTAGCTTGTTTGGTAAAGTCTTAATAGCATTAACAATAACACTTTGGTCACGACCTTTTTCTTGCGCGATCGATGCAGTTAGCATCAATAAGCCAACAAGTTGCGTCGTGAAAGCTTTAGTAGATGCAACACCAATCTCCGCGCCTGCCTTGGTCATAAATGCCAAGTCAGACTCACGCACCAATGAAGAGCCAGGTACGTTACAGATGGTCATTGATGCCATGTAGCCCTGCTCTTTAGCTAAACGTAATGCCGCTAAAGTATCCGCCGTTTCACCAGACTGAGAAATAGTAACAAGTAGGCTATTTTCGTGAACAAACGACTCACGATAACGGAATTCTGATGCAATTTCGACATTACAACTCACGCCTGCAAGTTGCTCAAGCCAGTAGCGCGCAACCATGCCTGAGTGGTATGACGTACCACACGCGATGATTTGAACGTGTTTTACATCTTTAAAAATCTGATTCGCGCTGTCGCCAAACGCATCGATTGCAACGCGATCGTTTTCAAGGCGGCCTTCAAGAGTGTTACGTACGGCCAGCGGCTGTTCGTAAATTTCTTTTAGCATGTAGTGTCGGTATTCGCCTTTACCAGAAGCGTCTTGCGTGATGTTAGACTCAACCACTTCGCGTTCAACTGGATTGCCTTCAATATCGAAGATCTCAACCGTGTCATGTGTAATACGTGCAACATCGCCCTCTTCTAAGAAGATAAAGCTGCGCGTAACTGGTAAAAGAGCTAACTGATCTGATGCAATAAAGTTCTCGCCAAGGCCTAAACCAATCACTAACGGGCTGCCTGAACGTGCAACGATGATCTCATTGTCGTTTTCTTTATCGAATACCACTGTACCGTAAGCACCTTCAAGCTGTTTTGTTGCCGCTTGAACTGACTCAAGTAAGCTGCCATGTTGCTGGCGTAGTTGGTGGATCAGGTGCACCATGACTTCCGTATCTGTATCCGATAAGAATGTATAGCCATCTTCTGTTAACGCATTGCGCAGTGCTTCATGGTTTTCGATGATACCATTGTGTACCAGCGCAATTTGTTCATTTGATAAATGTGGGTGAGCATTCGCTTCGGTTACACCACCATGTGTTGCCCAACGTGTATGTGCAATACCAGTTGTACCTTTTACTTCAGCGCGCTCTAGCGCCGCTGCTAAATTCGCAACTTTACCAACTGCTTTTACCGTATTAAGTACACCCGCATTGCTCAGCGCAACGCCCGCAGAATCATAGCCACGGTACTCAAGACGTTTTAAACCTTCAATTAAAATTCGATTAACTGGGCGCTCTGCCACAGCTCCTACGATGCCACACATAATCTCTCCATTTGTTGCACGTTAGTGTGTTTATTTTTGTGTGATCTCTGCACAGATCACGTTTACGCCATGAGCCTCGATCGCTTGGCGCATCTCAGGTGCCAAGGTGTTGTCGGTGATCAAGGTTGTGACTTGCTGCCAAGGCAGCTCTAAATTTGGAATTTTGCGACCAATCTTTTCAGATTCAACCAGCACAATGACTTCTCTTGCGGTCTCTGCCATTACCTTGCTCAATCCAATCAACTCATTAAATGTGGTGGTACCGCGCGCCACATCAATGCCATCGGCACCAATAAATAGCTGATCAAAGTCATAAGAGCGTAGCACTTGTTCGGCGACTTGACCTTGGAATGACTCCGAATGCGGGTCCCATGTACCACCGGTCATCAAAAGAGTGGGTTCATTCTCAAGTGATAATAAGCGGTTCGCAATGTTGATGGCATTGGTCATGACCACCAAACCGCGCTTCTTCGCCAGTTCAGGGATCATCGCGGCGGTCGTTCTACCACTATCAATAATAATTCGATTGTGGTCGCGGATCAGTGCCGCAGCGGCTTTTGCTATGGCGACTTTACGCAATGGATCTTGCTTATCTATATCTGTGGCAACAATCTCTTTAGGCAGTGCGACCGCTCCGCCGTAGCGACGTAGTAGTAAGCCACTTTTTTCAAGTGCGGTTAAATCCTTTCGAATCGTAACTTCTGAAGTTTCAAACTCAGCAGCCAAAGCCTCTACACTGACTTCACCTTCGTTATTTACACGACTGACAATGGTATGGCGGCGCTGTTGAGTGTTACGTTTGGTCATTTACCTTTCACATAAGTTTCGTTTCGAAATTTATGTGTATTCTAGACGAAACATTGGAGGTTATTCAAGTTTAAATTTGTTTAAATAATTTACAATTTTATGAAGCCGTCACTCACGGCGACTACCCGCAGCATTTATAAAGGAATGACATGCCAATGAAAACGGTACTCCGCAACCTCTAATATGCGTTGCTGCGCCCCCAGACAGTCATATCAAAGGTGCTAAAGTCAGAGGGGTTATTGGCTACGATGTGTCTAGGCATTTTGTGATGATCATGGACCTAAAAATGGCAATTTGCACACTGGTGTGCCAATCAGAAAAAGCCAGCGCCCCGGCGCTGGCTTCTTCCTATTACTCGTAACGTAAAATCAAAGACGGTCGTATACTGGCAGCCCGAAACGCCAGCGTTGCAACAGTTAACCAAGTGCTCACTGCCACAAAACTTGCACTGAACAGATATATCCAAATTGCCTGTGATATACGCTCATTAAAGTGATTCAGCCACCCATCCAAGAACCAATAACTTAACGGAAATGACAATACCATTGCAGCCATGATTAACACTAAATATTCTTTCGCAAGCAAATTAACAATACTAATACGAGAAGCGCCAAGCACCTTTCGAACTGCAACCTCCTTTTGCCTGCGAAGCGCAGAAAACGACGCGAGTCCCAACACACCCAAACAGGTTAAAAATACCGCCAACGAGCTAAAGAACAAAACTAACTGCTGTACACGATGTTCGCTAATGTGTGCTTGCTGATACTCATCTTCTATACGTGTGACAGATACCTCATGAAGCTTTAATTGTTCTGTCACTACTGCTCGCAATTGCTGCGCCACGTCAGATGCAGCCACCGAGCCATCCAACTTGACCACGATGTTTGCAGACGAGTGGCTAATGACGCCAGCACGAAATGATATCGGCAATTGAGTTTGCTTCGCAGAGCCCAGTTTCACGTCGGCAACAACACCAACTATATTCACTTGAGTGCGGCCTCGGCGCGCTGTCGCTTGTTTACCTATGACCTCTTGCGGATCCGTGTAACCTGCAAGTCGCATCATACTTTCAGAGATCAATATTGCATAGCGGGTAATACCTTGCTCATCTGTATGCGCCCAGTCCGTACCATACTGAGGAGAAAAGTCACGCCCAGCCAACACGGTAAGGCCTAGTGTTTCTGCTGCATAAAATCCGGTTGAAACAGTCGGTTGCGTACCTTCCACTTGCTCACCATTGGGCCAAGTTAAGTGCAACTCACCATTCATATCAACGGTTAAATTGGTATTACTGGCGGTGGCCTGAGAAACACCAGGTATGCTGCGAATGGTATCAAATAGACGGTTATTGTCGGTTTTAAAGACTAACTCAGCTGGCAGGTCCTTAACCAATAATCGCTCTGTTTTGCCATACCCCACTTCCAAGTCATTCACTAACGCCATTTGTTTGTAGATGGTCACTGCAGCGATGATCAACGCAATTGATAACACACTTTGTAAATATAGCGTCAGTTTACGTACCCAGATTGCGGTTTTTCCACGTTGCAGGTCGCCACTCAATACCCTTTTTGCACTATAAGAAGAAATGAACAGCGCAGGATATAAGCCAGATAGCACGCCAACCAATAAAATTACGACAATAACGCCACTTAAAAACCACATAGAAAAGTCTAAGCTCAACTGTCTATTCAACAACTGGTTTACGCTGGGCAGCGCAATTTCCACTAATGCAAATGCAATTAAACCAGCGACACTCGCAACCAATATAGCCTCAGTCAAAAACTGCTGAACAAGTTGCAAACGGCTCGCCCCCAAAGCTTTTCTCACACCAACTTCTTTGGCACGCTTGGCCGCAGCGGCAATATTTAAGTTAATAAAATTGGTGCTCGCCACCAATAGCAAGACCACGGCCAATGCCACACTCACCCACATAACTTGCTTTGAGCCACCTTGCTTCATTTCAAAGGGGCCACGACTATTAAAGTGCACATCGAGCAGCGGTATCATATGCAGTGATAAAGTTTTTCTACGACCTTGCTGTCTTTCGGTAAAAGTACGATTAAGCTCGGTTTCAATGGCAGTTGCATCGGCATTCGGTGCCAAGCGCATATACACATAACCATGAACGTCCGGGTCGGCATGTTTGGGCAGCGCAGTCAACGTATGAAAGTAAAAATGCGTATTGTCTGGTAAGTCTTCAAATACAGCAGCGACAGTATAACTGCCAGAACCATGATTCAGCTGTTCGCCCACTATATCAGTGCGGCCAAATAAGCTGATCGCCGAGCTTTGACTTAGCGCTAATTGGTCCGGCAATGAAATGGCATCTTGCACCGATCCCGCCAACACGTTTAGAGTCACAAAATCGAGCAGATTGTTGCTGACAGAATAAAAATCAGGCAGCTGCACTTGTCTGTCCGCGACTTTAACAGTCAAAGCCAACGGCGCATTATAAAACTCTAAACTGTCGGCATCAGCAAGCAACAAAACATCTTCAACCTGAGTTTGCTGTTTCATCAAAAATGGCGCATCAGTCCCTGCAGTCCCAACAAATTGCAAACCCCAGCTGCGATAATCTGTATGTACTCGATACACCCGCTCCGCATTTGGCTGTGTACGGTCAAAAGAAAATTCATAAACTGCAAATAAAGTTACCATAATGGCGGCTGCCAACCCTAGACTCAACCCCAATACATTTAGCGCAAAATGTTGTTTATGCTTGGCAAATGCACGCACAGCAGTGGTGATATAACTTGAAAACATAATGCCTCCTACTACTTACGCAACATGGCTTGGTTGAGTTACTTGACTGGCTTTGTCCACCAAGATCCGACCGTCTAATAGCCGGACAACCCTATCTGCATAGTCTCCTTCCGTCTCGGAGTGTGTCACCATGATCACGGTGGTACCTTCTCGATTTAGCTCACGTAACATCGCCATCACTTCTTGAGAGTTTTTGGAGTCTAAGTTTCCAGTTGGCTCATCGGCTAAAATCAGTTTCGGGTTGATCACCAAGGCCCGTGCGACAGCGACACGCTGCTGCTGACCGCCCGAGAGCTGTTGCGGTAAATGATCAGCTCGATGGTCAATACCAACACGTTTTAAAATCTCTTCAACGCGCTGATTTAGTTCTGCTTTTGATACATTTTGGTATTGTAGGGGCAACGCGACATTCTCAAACACTGTCAACTCGTCGATCAGATTAAAGCTTTGGAAGACAAATCCGATTGACGCTTTTCGTAAGTTTGCCATCTGTTGTTCAGAAAAGCCGGACACTTCGGTACCGTCAAACAGATAGCTACCGCTTGAAGGGCCATCTAACAGCCCTAAAATGGATAATAAGGTGGACTTTCCACAACCTGAAGGGCCCATAATGGCAACAAACTCACCATCACTGACGGTTAAATTGATACTATCGAGTGCTGTTGTCTCAACTTCATGGGTTCTAAATACGCGATTTAATTGTGAGAGCTTAATCATTTTCCTGTCCTTTAATGCTTTTTATTAGTTACTGAGATTTAAAACATGGGCTTTATCAAAGTTGCCATAGTGAGAGGTGATCACGTGCTCTCCCGGTGCAAGGCCTGATATTACTTGGTAATAGTGTTGATTCTTTTTGCCCAACTGTACGTTGCGGCGCTGCGCTTGGGTGCCATTCTCATTAAGCACAAACACCCAGTGACCGCCACTGGTGCTAAAAAAAGCGCCTCGTGGCAGCAAAGTCGCTTGGTTTTGATCGTTGCTAAACATCAGTTGTGCATCTAACCCTTGGCCACGTTTGATATCCTGTGTCCCAGAAGGCAATGCAGCTTCAATTTGAAATTGTGCATTAGTGACGCGACTATCAATTTTGCTTACTTGTGCATGCAGCATTTGGTCGCCATGTGCAATCTCGATAGCCATGCCTAGCGACACCTGATTGAGATAGAATTCGTCCAAACTGACTGCCAGTTTAAACTCACCTGGGATATCGATTTGACCAAGGCGCGCCCCCGCTTGTTTGGACTCGCCAACCTGCACATCCAACTCGCTTAGATAACCTGATACAGGTGCTGTGATCTGCAAACTTTCGAGGTTTTTACGCGCGAATTGCAAGTTTTCTTGTAACATTTTTGCACTGTCCTCCAGCTGTGCTAACTGCACTTTGCGAATGCTGGTTTCCTGTTTTTGGCGCTCTATAGTTAGCGCATGAATATCACGGTTATATTGTAGGTTTTCGCGCACTTCATCGACTTCCTCTTGGCTGATCAAACCTTTGATCAAGAGGGCTTCTGATTGCGTTAATTTCCTTTTTAAGTGGCTGATCTCCAATTCAATATCTAATAAATCACGCTTTAAATTGAGCGCATTGGTGGTCATGGTCATTTGCGTATTGCGCAAAAAGTTTAACTGCTCAGTCACCTGTGCTTCACGGCTCATTACGTCCAACTGTAAATTGGTATTAGAGAGCTGTACCAAAGGCTGTCCTTGCTCAACATAAGTGCCTTGCTCTAGCAATCGCGCTTCAACACGGCCACCCGAAACAGTATCTAAAAAAATGGTCGTTTTAGGGATGACCTGTCCACGCACACTCAGTGCATCTTTAAACCCCCCGCTGACAACTTCACTGACCGTCAGGCCAGCCATATTCACCGTTTGAGACTGCCCTTGTTGTTGCGCCGATTGACTCATGCTGTACGCACCAAACCCGATCAGCAGTGCAACCGTCGTTGCAATTACAGGTTTTAAATATCTGCGACGTGTCGGCGTAGTAATTTTTTTGTCCATGGTATCGGCTCCTTTGGCTTCGATACCTTAACTACAACAAGTTTAATGCCAAAAATTAATTCCTTATAAATCAAAGCAATAAATAATTTCTCTAAATGCTATTTTTATAAGTGTCCGAAAACAGAACAGCTTAATGTCCATAATTGGACAGTTAAATGGGTTTTACGTTAAGCTCTAAAGGTCAAAAAATAACAATTACGAGCTCAACGCATGGACAAGCAAGGCACCATTCTTATCGTCGATGACAACACAGACGTCTTACTTGCAGCAAAATTACTGCTGAAAAAACATCATAAAAAAATCATTACGACAAACAACCCGTTTGACGTCGAGCCACTACTTAACAGCCATTCTGTTGATGTCATTTTACTCGATATGAACTTTGATCGAGATGCCATCAGTGGCCAAGAGGGGTTCTACTGGCTAAAAAAAATCCACACCCAAGATCAGAGCGTAGCCGTCGTACTCATGACCGCATATAGTGACGTACAGCTCGCCGTCGAAGCCATCAAAAATGGCGCAACCGACTTTGTTGCCAAGCCTTGGCAAAACGATCAACTTCTGACAGTCATTGCCACCGCGCTTGCACATGCGCAAGACAAAAAAGCACTCAGTCAGCTATCACGACAAACGCAAGGACTCAGTCAGGCACTCAGCTCCCCCCAAAGTGAGTTTTTGGGTCAGAGTGACGCTATGCTGCAAGTATTTGATACCTTAGAGAAAGCAGCTAAAACCGACGCAAACATCTTAATTACAGGTGAAAGTGGCACAGGTAAAGAGCTCACGGCACACGCCATTCACGCCCAAAGCCCACGTGCGCACATGCCATTTATTAGTCTTGATATGGGTGCTGTATCAGAAAACTTATTTGAAAGTGAACTCTTTGGCCACAAGAAGGGGGCATTTACCGATGCAAAAGCAGATCGTGTCGGTCGTTTTGAACTGGCTCATGGCGGCAGCTTATTTTTAGATGAAGTCGCTAATATGCCTCTCGCACAGCAGGTAAAATTGCTTGCTGCTATCCAAAACAGGCAGATCACCCCAATTGGCGCTAATAAGGTCATTGATACTGATATTCGCCTCATATGTGCAACCAATGAAGCACTCCCTGAAGCCGTTGCAAATGGGCAGTTTCGCCAAGATCTGCTATATCGAATAAACACCATTGAAATCCGTCTTCCTCCGCTCAGAGAACGTCAAGAAGACATCCCACTGCTAGTGCAGCACTATGTCGATATCTATCAGCAAAAGTACCGCCGTGATTTAACCCTGCCTACCAGTGCCATGCGTTCACTCTGTGCATATCACTGGCCCGGCAATGTGCGTGAACTAGCACACACCATCGAACGTGCGGTGATCTTATCCGAAGGCAGCGAACTTGCCATCCATCACGTACTGGTTTCGCCACAGCAAACGGCTAATACGCCCACAGAGGCTTTACAGCCAGATACCTTTGATCTAGAAATTATTGAACAGCGCACGATCCGTGCGGCACTAAAGCACCACCAAGGTAATGTCAGTCATGCAGCCAAAGCACTGGGGCTGACTCGAGGCGCGATGTATCGCCGATTAGATAAGTACGGGCTGTAGCATATGGATATACAGATTAAAGCTATGCTTGGCACAATCAGTTTACTGTTTAGTGGCGCTTTACTTTATTTATCCATTACTCATTACGGCGTGAGCGCAGTTACGGCGGTCATGCTACTTATTGCCATCATGCAAATAGCTTGGATCAGTCGCCTCTTTCAACAAACATTGCGATATCCCGAGCAACTGTTTCGCGCTTTAGCCAATGGCGATCACACGCTCGGATTGCCGCTGGCTCACCCGCTGCGCAAAAGTTACGAGCAAGCTCGAGCGCATATGCAAGCCGCGCAAATAGATGCCGAACGACAAGTTCAGTTTATCAACGCGGTGTTCAATCATATGGATCTACCGATGTTGATCTGTGATGAACATGAGCAAGTGATTGAGCAAAGTACCGCAGCAAGTAAGCAGCTGGGAATTAAAATCAAACATTTAAAATCACTAAATGCAGGAAGTGCCGAGGTATATAAATTCATTTCAGAGGCCAATACGAACCAACATGGCACCTTTACGTGGCAACACAAAGAGCAGCCAGACACCCTGTATATACAAGTAAGTACCTTGCGCGTACAGTATCAAGAATACAAAGTGGTGACACTGCAACCTATTACTGAACAACTCAATGCCAAAGAGCAGCAAGCGTATAAACAATTAACCAAAGTACTGACACACGAGGTCGCAAACTCAATTACACCTTTGGCATCTATGGCGCAAACTTGCTTAACCTTACTTCCCGAGGGGTTGACATTTGATGAGCAGGAAGACAAACAAGACTTATCCCTTGCTCTGACGACTTTGGCGTCCAGAAGCACACATTTAAGTGAGTTTATACAAGAGTTTAGGCAATTGAGTAATTTACCTGCCCCCAAGTTGCAGCCCACAAACCTGAATGAGCTGCTAAATTCGATAAAACAGTTGTTTACAGCTCAACACCCCGACGTGCAATTTGAGGTGACATGTGCAACACACACCATGTGCACACTCGATGTGAAGCAAATTGAGCAAGTTCTAATCAACCTTGGTAAAAATGCCATTGAAGCGATGACCACAACCACACATATCGCCCCAAAAATCCAACTAACAAGCTTAGTTAACGAACAAGGTCAGCTGTGTGTCGATATCAGTGACAATGGTCCGGGCGTCAGTGAACAAGCCAGCAAAATGATGTTTGTGCCGTTTTTTTCAACCAAACAGCAAGGCTCAGGTATTGGCCTCAGCCTATCGAGACAGATAATGGTTCAACATGGTGGTGAGCTTATTTATTTAAATCGTCCAAAAGGCGCCTGTTTTCGCTGTGTATTTGGTTAAACAAGCTGCTTAAAATATCATCACATTTTTATAGGCAAATAGAATAATTCTAGTAAACTACTACCGCGTTTCTGATTTAGGGTTACATGATGACTGAACAACTTAAAAAGGAATGGCTGATCTCCTGTGCAGGTTGGAGTGCATTCATCTTTTTCATGACAGCAACCTATGTACTTTACGACTGGGCTATGCCACCCGCTGAGGAGATCAACAATCGACCTGGATGGGCTTTACAAGAATGGGGGATCTGGTATGTGCTGACACCTATCGTATTTCGTTTACTCAGCCAATACCACGGCGCCAAGCTTTTAACTAAACAAAAACTGATTGGCATCCTCTCGCTCATGCTCTGCATTTCAATGACTTATCAAGCCATTTTTGACTTCTTGGTACTTTGCGATCCGATCCCTTATACCATGCTCTATTTCGCGCCATCGCATCCATTGGTATTAGGCGTGATCAGCTATCTTTGGCATACTTTTTTACGCACAGACTTAACTGAACAACACGATGTATTTGAAGTAGATGCAGGCAGCAAAACCGCACTATTGAGTTATGCCGATATCACCCATATTAACTCTGCCAGCAATTATGTTGAGCTGCATACTGAGCATCAGCATTTCCTTAAACGCATCACGTTAAAGCAAGTTGAGCAGCAGCTGCCCAACTCTCAATTTATCCGTACCCACCGCTCTCATCTGGTTAATTTGAATTACATTGAGCGTATTCAAATCAAGCCTTCAGGCAGCGGACTGGTATTACTCAAAAGCGGCCAAACCGTTGCGCTGAGCAAGGCATTTAAGCCCGCGCTCAAAGCCAAACTCAAACATGTAGCTTAACAGCCAGCATGGCACTCGTCCCACGCCACTTGGGACGAGTGAACAATACCAGTCCATTCGTCCCAAAAAGCGACCAGCTATCCCTAGGTTATTGATTAGCATAGATTGATTTATTCAAATAAGTTCAGCAAGTAAGTTGACAAGGGACTCAATCAACCATGACATTTCGTAACTACCGGGCCATTTCACTCAGTGTATACTGCCTAGGTGCGTGTTATTTTGGTGCCTCTGCTGCATCAGAAATACCGCCTATGCACAGTGAGCAATTTGCCGTCATACAATTTACTGATTCGGCACTCGACAACCTATATGGACAAAATGCGTTAGATAAAATCAACCAACTACCTGGCTTTACCTTATCGCAATCAAACTCACAGCGTGGGCTCAGTGCTGCCGCAGGCAATGTGCTGATCAATGGCGCTGCTGCTGTTTCTAAGTCTGAGTCGCTCACGAATATTTTAAGACAGCTGCCAAGTGACCAAATTGCCGCTATCCATCTATACAACAGCGGTCATCCCTTTGGCACTGCAAATCAATTTAATCAATTGGTTAATGTGATCACCCGTGCGCCTAAACTCAGCGCACACTGGCAAGCGCGCAGTAAACTCACGTCAGCTTATCAAGCTTATCGACCCAGTGAGTTAGCAACACAAATTTCGTTACCTGCAGATGTGTGGCAACATCAGGTCAATATGCACTATCAAGATGACCGCTATCAATCCACATCACTGTATGATGAACGCGATGAACTCGGTAAGACGCTTGAGAATGGTCATGAAGACTTCTTTGAAAAGCTCAATAGCCGCCAAATTTCGTTAACCAGTCAGCGTAATCTCACAGACACGCGGCTTGCCCTGTCAATTAAAGCGACAAATGACGGCACTCAAATAGCACAACGTCGCAACAATGCTCGGCAACTTCCCTGGGAGTTTGATAGCTATCTATCTGAATCTGAGTATGAAATGAGTGTTAACTGGCAACACAGCGGCCAAAATAGTCAATGGCAATTTATTGCACTGCACAATCGTAATGTGACCGACGCCAATGAAGTCACATATCAACACAGCGCGACTGCTGATGTATATCAGCAGCACAAGGTTCAGCAAGAGCAAGTAGTACAGTTTAATTTTAGCGCGCCTAACATGCACTATGCACCAGAAATGGGCATTGAAATCAGTCGCAATCAATTAACTGCAATAACCTATTACGACGGTGGATTTGAGCAAGGCCAAGTCACTGAGTTACGCTATCAACCTTATGCAGCCATCACCACTGAACTAAGCGATCAATGGCAATTGTATACTCGCTTAAATACGGAGCGTACAACGTTATCCAGTAGCGCTCAGCAAGGCAGTAAAACCTATTTGGGCTTTATCAAACCTGTAGCTAGATTAAGTTACGACCCTCAATCGAATTGGGATGTCATTTTTACCGCTCAACATCACGTAGATCAGCTCGATTTTGATGACTTTGTACAGAGCCAAGATGCTGAATTCGACCGCACTCAATCTGGCAACCTGCAACTGAGACCAAGCCAGTACAGTGAGTTGGCGACCCAGTTCAATATTCGCCTAGCCGATACCCTAGTGATGAATTTCAATGTATTTCACCAATGGCAAAAAGACATACATGAATACCTACAATTGCCCGATGGCGACACTATGATCGGCAATGCGGGCCAGGCGAGTCAGTTTGGTGGGTCACTCAGTGCGACCTGGCAAACTGAGAACTGGCTTGAAGGGAGCCAATTGAGCGTGAGCTATGATTATGCTCGTGCTCAGTATGACGACCCTCTCACCGGCAGTCGACCAGTCGATGGCCTTACGCCCCAGAGTGCTCATATCGAGTTTCGTCAAGATATGCAGCACTACAGCTGGGGGCTTGATATGTACATCCCAGAAAAAGAGACCAATTATTACGTTGACGAAATATACATAGAAAAAGACCAAATAGAAGTAAATGCGTTTGCAGAGTATCTACTATTCACTGATTTACGGATGCATATATCCGTTACTGCGCTCAACACGGCCAAGTACAGCTATGTGCAAAACTTTTACGCAAATAATCGAAGTGGCTCATACCTAGGCACAAGGCGTTTTGATGAACGTGTTGACCCGGTTGTCGCCGTTTCGTTACTGGGACAATTGTAGATTGGGGCATAGCGCCCCATTAAGCGACTAAGGTCAATGCACTAAAGGTAATTTAAAGCGGCAATGGCCATCACTGATGCTGCCGACCATTTCATCATAGGCAGTTTCCATATCGAGTGTGGCTTCTGTAGCACCGAGATGTGCCAGTTCAACCTCAGCTTCACGCAATGAGTTGTAGGTCACTACCTTACCCTGTTTGTCTGTGATCAGATGATAATTACCTAATACATCTAAACCACCAGCCAAATAATGATTGGAGTCTGCATAGCTAAGAATAATAGGGTCCATATAACTATGCTCAAATTGCTCTTTCAATTCTGTGCGATCCATAAAAACACCTCTTGCTAAATGGAACTACTTACTTAAACGCACTCACTCCCAGTTTAGTTCAAAAAATAAACAGAAACTATGTAAATTAAGCTTGGTGTACCAATTTTTTTAACTTGTGTATTTATTTCACTAACTTATAAAATAGTGCCACAAAAATAACAACAATACGGCGCCACCATGCTTAAACGATCGCTACTTATTGCTTGGGTACTATCACTGACTGCTTGCCAATCCACCCAAGACGACCTGACAGTTCATAGCCAAAACTCTCTGCCAGAATTACATATCGAGCCGACTCCTTTACCAGAGCAGAGCAAAGAGACTGTAGCTTCAGAGTTTCCCATCGCGCCAATGCAGGTTGAAGATGTTTGGCAGCGGATCCGCCAGCAAATCAGTTTCGCTCCATCAAGTCATCCTCGGGTACTGACTCGGGTAAATTGGTACCTCCAACATCCCAACTATATGGATACCATCAGCCAGCGCGCAGATCCGCTGCTGTACTATATTGTCACTGAAATCGAAAAACGTGGACTCCCTATTGAGTTAGCGCTGATGCCCTTGATTGAAACCGACTTTGACATGCAGGCTTATTCACACAAACACGCTTCAGGCCTATGGCAACTCACGCCTTTGATTGCAAAACATTATGGTATTGAAATAAACCCTTGGTATGATGGGCGTCAAGACCTCATTGATTCGACCAATGCTGCACTGGATTTTTTGACCTATTTGCACAAGCGCTTTGATGGCAATTGGTACCACGCTATTGCCGCCTATAACACTGGCGAAGGACGTGTTTTAAGGGCTATTGAAAACAATCGTAAAGCGGGAAAATCAACCGACTTTTTTGCCCTTAAACTACCGCGCCAAACGCGTCATTACGTGCCTAAGCTCATCGCAGCAACACAATTGCTTAAACAACAGCTTATGCCCTTTCCAGCCATTGCAAACCAACCGGCGATCAGCGTCGTTTCTTTGCCTGCTGCGACGATTTTAGACAGAGATCCGAACTGGTCTATGTTGGCTAAATTGAACACCGGCTACGCGCGTTTTCCGGCCTTGCTCGGTGGTCCCAATCGATTGATCATGCCCATAGATAAAACCGAAGAGTGGGCCGCTTATGCACAAAACCTACCGACCATGCCTAGTAACCAGTGGCAAACATACACAGTTCGTCGTGGTGATAGCCTCAGTGTCATTGCCGCCAATTATGAGCTCAGCGTCAGTCAATTAAAGTCATTCAACCAATTACGCTCAGATACCATACGTATAGGGCAACGCCTTGTATTGCCGGTATTGGCAGATCAACATTACACCTATACCGTCAAATCCGGAGACAGTTTATGGCGTATTGCTAAGCAATTTAATGTCTCGGTAAACAAGCTAAAGCAATGGAATGAACTATCAGACTCGACATTGCAGATTGGCAAGCAGCTGACCATATTTTTGGCTGCCCCCTGATCGCATCAAAAGGAAATGAATAATGTCTTCTCATCCAGACCAAATACCTGAGCCTCCCAGCACTAAGCCCAAACTGAAATTGCGCTTATCACGCTCAAAAATGAACAGTATCTTGGCGCTATGTGCCATTTTAATCTCAGCGGCTTCCTTTTACGCCACCTACATGCAAGCCAAAGCCGCACAGGAGCAAGTAACTGCTGCTGAAAGGCAGTTGTACGCAGAAACATGGCCATGGTTGCAGGTCAGCTACAGTGATTATGATATTGAAGCAGAGCGTGCGCATATGACAGTTAAAGTCAAAAATTCTGGCACCGGCCCCGCGCTGATCAAATCCATGAGTTTTTCCTACCGCGACACACAGTATGGCAGCTTAGTCGAGTTACTAAACGACTGCTGCAATCTGAATGCATATCAATCTGCACTCAAAGAGGCGCAAGCTGACAATGCCGACATCAACTACATGAAGCAGTTTGGCTGGTATGTGACCAGTAACCCCAATAATGCACTGCTAGCCGATGGCAACGATTTAGTGCTGTTTTCTATGGCGCGAAGTCAGTTTAACAACAGTTTATGGGAGAAAATTGGCGACATGGCCCATGACATAGAAGTAAATACTTGCTATTGCTCTCTACTCAAGCAATGCTACATAGTTAATAAAGCATCGGATGTAAAAAAGGTAGCGAATTGTTCCAGCGCTATACAGTAAATCGTAGAAAAGCAGCCAAACATATTTGTTTGTATGAAGGAGTCATTGCCCATTTGTATCTTGATACGCGGGGCAATGTAACCCTTGGCGCTGGTTTTCATATCACCAGCGCCAGTGCGCTCAATAAATTAGCATTGCGAGAAAAGACCACGCATAAAGCCGCTAGCCGGGCACTTAAGTGCCAAGAATTTGAGACCATCACACGTCTCCAGCCAGGACGGCTAGCCAGCTGGTACGAACCACATTGCAAACTCTACTTACCACATGAAGAGTGCATCAAACTACTGGAGAAAAAGATTGCCGAGTTTGAAGCGGAATTAGAAACGCTATTTAGTGCAAAAAATGGTTATATCCCCTTTCGCCGTATGCCAACCAATGCTCAGCTCGCACTACTCGACATGGCATACAATTTAGGTACTCCTAACTTGAGCCGAGCATGGCCCAACTTATTGCGCGCCATCAGCAGTGAAAACTGGCAGGATGCCGCTAAAGAATGTCACCGAAAACATGTCAGTACAGCCCGCAACCAAGCCACAGAGCGCCTATTTAAACAGTGTGGCCATACCGGCATGTTGCAAAAGCTAAGTCACTTTATGCTTACCAAGGCACTCGCGTGGCTTAAGCGCTAAGTTTAAATGTGTGGATAGGCGTGTAATGCAGTCCATCTGCCATTGAATGCGAATGATAAAGGTGAAACTGCGTCACAGAAATAGAAAAAGGCAAGATAGGCCTGTGTACCTGAGGTGTCGGTTTGACACTTCTAAATAATGTGATGTGCGGTGAAAACGGATGGGGGTTACGATACAGCCCTTGCTGCTCCGCGCAATGTCGCAATGGCTCAGCTAACTGCAATAACTGATGTGCATTTATGTGATCGGGCTGCAAATAAAATATCCCGTTGTGTGACCAGTAGCCGGTTTGCGAGAAGTGCAGTTGAAAGGGCGGCGGAGCGAGTGTTTCTGCGAACTCCACCAGCACCTCTTCTTGCCGGCTGTCCACTTGGCCCAAAAAAGCCAAAGTCAGATGCCAGTTGCGCATCAATGTGGGTGCTTTATTTGCACTCACATGCTGATCCAGCCAGCTTTGAATATCTAAAGCGTCGCTTTTTGCCAAGCCAATTCCAAAAAATAATCGCTTAGTTGCCACTATTTAAATACCACGCTTTTATCGCTTGGCCTGTAAGTACGGGTTTCTGGCTGTGTCCATTTTCCTTGTTTAAAGTATTGAGTTGCAACAGTAAATTTGCCATCTTCATAGCGACTGGTAGATTTGACTTCGGTAATACCATTTTGATTGCCAACAACCTGCTCGTAAGCCGCAAACTCATACTTGTTGATCACTTCAATGCGCCCTGAAGTGTAAAACCCCGCGGTGGTAAAGTAGTAAAACACCAAAGACTGCTTTTGTTTGTCCCAAAAGATCAAAGACTCGCCACCGTAGTCGCCTGAATTGATTGAGTGCAATGTTCTGATAGCGGTTCCATTGAGTGCGCGCTCCCAGCGACTAACATCTTGCACTGCAGGCGCATCTGCCGACATACTAAAGCTGGCTTGCCAAGTTCCCAAATAAGGCTTAAACACTTTAAGTTCGCTTGCCAACTCACCCGCCCAAATAGACGGGTTGTATATACATGCCAAACATAACAACCAACGCAGAGTTTTCATCATTTTATTCCTCATTTTTTTAGACTGTAATTTATTCTGCATGGCTTTAACTTTAGTGTGCCTATATGTAAAGCACAAAAAAAGCGCTCAAGTGAGCGCTTTTTCGTTCACATTCGCAATTATGCTTTTTTATCTGCGGAAAAGTACTTACGACGCAATAGATCGTGTATTACCAGCTCTTGTTCTCTACCATACGCCTTGAACATGCGATTGTTGTGCATATGCAATAGTGAATTCAGCAATGAATCTCGAGTACAATTCAGTTGCTTTTCTGTGATCTGACGATTTAAAACTTCGATCACCGGGGCTGCACTGTTTTGCCATTGCTCTAAAATATTCAATATCGCAGATTGCGCTTCATCACATTGAGCCGCCTGTTCGGGTACTAACTTGATAAAATCATCGTCTAGCTTCTCTTGGTATTCGCGATAACGGTTACCCAGCTGCTTACGCAACGTACTGGTTTCATTGAACTCTCGACCAAAACCCTCACGCAATTGACTCACCAAAGTAAAACGCGCTTCATCCGTATACTCAAACATACTCAACAGTCGATGGGTGCATGCCAGCGCAACGCGCCAACGAATATCTTCACCATACTCTTCTACTAATGCACATGATTGAGCAATTAATCGGCTATCAAACATAAACAGTGATTCAACCAAGCTCATTGATTCAGGGCCACCGTAACGCTCAACTTCTCGTTCGTAGGTCATTAGCTCAACCTTGTGAAGCTCTCCTGATTCAATTTTTGGATCAAGCAGTGCATTTAAGCGCGGCAACAATTGACCACACAATAGTTGCGGATCACCATGGAAACGCAGACGAATATGCCAATCAGGATCACCATATCGAATAAAGAACCACTTATCATATAGCTCTGCATTTTGCTCAATCAAAGGTAATAATTCATCCGTCAATAACTGTTCGACCAATGAGTTACCTGAATAAATTTTTAAACTAAGCCACTCGGATCCAGCACTAAAACGACGCTTGATCGGCGCAGCGGTAATATTTGCAATAGGATCATCTGAGAAATGACTGTGTACCACAGCATGTTCGTTGAAAAACGGCACTATCACTTCATTGTTATAATGGTGACCAGCGCTATCCACAACACGAGAGCGATAAGCACTCGTCAATACTTCTTTTAGCTCGACTGTCGTTTGGCCCTTGCTTTCTCCCAATAAAATGGCAAACATATCCGGGTTGCGTAAATCCAGCTGCAACACATTGTCTGCCATAGCAAAGCTTACTTGCGCATCCAACTGATATTTATTCATTAACTCGTCAAGCTGCTGGCGATTGAATTGGCCTTTTTTATTTATCGCTTCCAACTCTGTACGCTCAATACGCCAAATCTTCTCACTGAGGATCAGATTATCTAACATCACTCGAGGTACAAATGAAGCACGCTCTGTGCTGGATGGCATGCTAAAGTGCGGCGCACGTCCCTCTTGGTGTTGCAGCATACATAGGAACTTGTATGCACTTAAGCTGCGCGCAGAGTAATTGTGTGCACTCGATAAACGTGGAATAACTTGCTTATTTAGGCGCTTACTCCAGAGCTTCACTTTCTGACCTTCAACCCACACATGTAAATCACTGAGTGGAATTTGGAACTCGTCACTCAATGCACTGTCAGCCATAAACACAATTTCATATTGTCTCAAGTGCGGTCGAGCGATCACGTTACCAGGCCGCCCTTCAGGCATATGCACCACTTCTGCAAAAATGACGTCTTCACTGTGTGACTGTTCATGCGCTAAATGCTCGGTGACTGACTCTTTTAATTGCGCATCAAGGTGGCAGAATCGACCCAATAAGTTTGCTGCAGAAGGACCATAACAACCATTAAATTTGTAAACAGGGTTACCTCTATCATCTTGATACAGGCTCAGCATGGTGCCAAAAGAGTATGGAAAATTCTTAACTGCGTCTTTGTTGTTTATTTTTCCTTTAAGCTTTTTGCTCTTCAACACCACACAATCTTTACCCCGGTTTTCAGGTAAGCTCAGCGCGCGTTCAACAATGTTTTCAATCATGCTCACTTCAGGCGCTGTCGCCTGACTAGAACCATTGCGTGCCAAGTTTAACCCAGCCACTAACGGTGCTTCATAACCTGTTTCGGTAGAAATACCGATGCCTGATTCATCGTCTAAAATCACATCTAGAGGCACAAACTGGCCTTCAAAACGGCTATTGAACTGCGTCATAAACTGACTTAAACCAGAACTAGGGCTGGTGATAGTCAATCCAGCAATCACTTCCAATTGCTTTTGCACACGCTTGATTTCCATTTCAGAAATTTGGCACTGCTCAAACTCGCGATAAATATCGCTTTGGAATAATTTGTTTTCTTGTGCCTTCACCGGCAAGCTTTCAAGGTGAGACAACAGCTGCTTATACGGCGCGATCTCGCCACTGCGTGCGTTATCAAGTTGCTCTATTTGGCTCAGTGCCGTTGCGAGCTTATCTGCCGCATCCAGCTCTTTAATGCCTTCAATAGATTTAAGTAATGCCTGATCTGGTGAATCGCCAGTCAATGGTAGTGGAATATCAGCCAGTAACACACCTTCATCAATCAGGTCTTGAATATAACTTTCAACTTCTTCTTGATCCGCTTCTTGATAGTGAGCAAGAAAACGCGTAACTAGTTCATTGAAACTTAAACCTGGCTTAGCCAATTCCAGCGCAAACTTAAAATACTCATCGCTTTCAACGGCACTCAGCCGATACTGCATGGTGTCATCAGACAAGTAAGTCTCAATATAGCGACACTGCTCAGCAATAAAATAATGTGATGAATTTGGTTTGTAAGTCAGGTGATCTGAGCGAGAGGCATGTTTGATAAAATGTTCTTTTAACGCCGACAAATAAAACATATCGAGTCGGGTTTTGCGTGTATCTTTAGTGTGCGACGCTGGTGTTAAAGTGGTTTGGCTATCCACCTTCCCTTGGTGAATACCTGAAAACAAACCAAATGGCGTAGGGCGCGAACACATGCGTACCATGTATTTAATCAGTGCATGAGCGACTTTTTTACCCTGCTTAGAGTCTGGTTTAGTGCGCCATTGTTCGATGCGTTCCAGCAGCGAAGGACTGGCCAGATAAATCGCTTCTTCCACACCCGGTGTCGCCAACCACGCACTTAAAAGCGTGTTTGTGTCTTGGTTTTCATCGCCAAATGCCACCAGCTGCTCTAAAGCCAAACGCGGTGTACGTATTACAAAAAAGTTATCATTTTTTAATTGTTTGCTAGACATATTTGTACTCCTATACCATCAACAAACAGTCTGTCCAACTAACATCGTCATCTAACAAACTAACTAGCCCACACCCTATGCCCGCAAAGCCCATTAAAAAGCCGTAGTCAACTTCATGCTCTTTGGTCAAGCCGTTAAACGAGTACAAAGCTTCAAGTCCGCGTTCACGGTATTCATTTAAGCTGTAGTCAACCCAGTATTGCGTTGCTTTCACTAACTGCGGGTTTGGCATGCATTGATTCACAATTTGGAAGATAAGTGCCAGCCCAACAAATCCGTGGCATAACCCTGCATCATTGATATAGCCGCTTTTAGCGTCTCGTTTAGTTGCATGTAAGGCAATTTCCAGCGCGCGATCAACATAGCTTGGGCGATCTAACGCCTGACCCGCTCTTGCCAGTATCAAGGCAATCGTGATGTCACCATAACACCAGCCCAAACGCGAGTTCGGCTCATCTTCGCCAGCACATGAGCCATAGCACGAAGGCGCATGATTGTGCCCAGTTTGGTTTTCCAATAGCCAATCACATGCGCCTGATACCAATTTAGCAACGCGCGCTTGTAGTGATGGGACTTTCAGTGCCGGTAGGAGCGCCCCGATCATGCCAGGTACACCATGCGCAAGCCCCAAATTGAACTCAGGCTTCTCTTTGTCATCAGTATCAAATCGATATACTGATTCTTTAGGTTGTGACCAAGCGATGTGACCGTTGTCAAAATACGTCGCGGTGCTCTCAAGTCCAGACACAATAATATCGAACAATTTAGTTTGGTCTGAGTACTTACTACGTCTGGCAGCGTAAGGCGCATAGCCAGATAAGCCCAGCACCATTTCAATTTCACCAGGCCACGGGTTGTAATCTAGAGCTTGTGTAAACAGCTCATCAACATCTTCAAGCAACTCGGCGTCATAATCATCTTGATCCGCTTGATTCAAATACTCTAATACCCAAGCTTGACCCGCAAGGCCCGTACTCAACTCAAAGCTTTGCTCAGCTAACTGCTCTTGTAATAATTCCAGCTTCTCTGAGAAAAGTGCTTCATCAACGGAGTTAGGATCCAACTGATGCGCTTTAAAGAGAAACAAAAGTTGTCCAGCAAGCCCGCTCAGTAGACCGTTTTTTAATTCTGTGTCGGTTTGAATATTACGGCTGACTTCTTGCGCTAGAACAGTGATGATGTCACCAATTTCCTGCCGTTGGCTGTCTGTAATTAGTAGTTGCTCTGACATGGTCTTCCTTAATTAATAAATCTTTATTTTTTTTCTTGTATCAATAAAAGCTAACTTAAATCATGAGGTAGCTCAATAGAGAGCGTTCTTCTTATCCTCATTTATACCGCTTATATTGTATCTATATGTGTTTCCTGCAGCCTGTTGCTTTCACCTATACGCAATGCTTTCTGGGTATAGGTGAACTTCGCAAAAACAAGCTACTCGCTTTGTGCTTCAAGCTCTTCCGCGTGTACTTTTTGTAATCG
This sequence comes from Pseudoalteromonas luteoviolacea, assembly GCF_018100925.1. GTDB lineage: Bacteria > Pseudomonadota > Gammaproteobacteria > Enterobacterales > Alteromonadaceae > Pseudoalteromonas > Pseudoalteromonas obscura. The sequence continues at coordinate 156,900 of NZ_JAGJEH010000011.1, forward strand.
GATCTCCCTATCTGCTGAGGCAATCGTCTCTTTGCGGTGCGCAATGATCACTCGAGTCATATCCAATCGACTAACCGCTTCGTTGATGTCTGACTCTAAAGACGTATCAAGGTGGCTTGTCGCCTCATCCATAAAGAGAATTTTGGGCTGCTTATACAGCGCTCGCGCTAAAATAATACGTTGCTTTTGACCACCAGATAGCGATGAGCCCATATCACCGATTAAGCTGTCATAGCCCATCGGCATTTGACTGATATCATCATGAATTGCAGCAAGTTGCGCACAATACACGACACGTTCCATATCAATGGGTGTATCAAAGAACGCAATATTGTCCGCGACCGACCCAGATAGTAATTCATCGTCTTGCATCACTGCCGCGATTTGCTGGCGGTATTGACGCGCCCCGATTTGATCAATCGGCACATCGTCAATCAATACATCACCGCTTTTAGCCTGATTTAACCCAAGCATAATTTTAAGCAGCGTTGATTTACCACAGCCTGACGGGCCGGTAATGGCTACTGACTCACCTGGTGCGATATCTAAACTTAACTTGTGCAGGACATCAGGTGTTGCATCTGAGTATGCAAAACAAATATTTTTCAGCTCAATTTTACCTTCAACGACATGTTTTTTAAGCTGCTCGGGCTGCAACGTTTCTTTGTCAGTCAAGGCGATATCTGCGATACGATCAAAGTGCAACCCAACCATTTTAAACTCGATAAGCTTTTCAATAAGGTTGGCTGTCTTGTCCATAAATTGACGCTTATACGACATAAACGCAAAGAGCATCCCGGTACTAAATCCACCTTCTAGTACTAGATGCGCAGCCAAATACACCACAAGGATGTTTTCAATTCCAAAGAGCGCGCGGTTAATGGCATCGTATCCAATTTGGAAGTTACCCAGACGAATGCTTTGGTTAATTGCATTGGCATAGCGGTTTTGCCATTGTCCTTCACGCTTCACTTCCGAGCCAAAGAGCTTGATCGTTTGAATTCCGCGTACGGTTTCCATGAAGTTTGAGTTTTCCTCCGCTCGCGCCATGATCTCTTGCTCACTAATATTCCTAAATGGTTTATACATGGCGATCCGCACAAGCGCGTAGGCAATGACGGCGGTCAATACAACTACCGACAGCGTGGGGCTGTAAAAGAAGATCATCGCCAATGTGATAATGGCCATTAAACCATCTATGATGGCTTCAATTACGCCTGTCGTCAGGATCTGTTTTACCTGTTGCAGTGAGCCAAAACGTGATACCACATCCCCCATATGCCGCTTCTCAAAATAAGAGATAGGTAAACGCACTAAATGATGGAACAAATTAGCTCCCAGCTGAATATTCATTTGGTTACCAAAGTGCAACAACGTAAACCCACGCAGCGCATTGGTAGCAATTTCAAACACCAGTACGAGGAAAAAGCCTGTCGCCAACACTGTTAAGAGATTGGTATCACCAGTCAAAACCACATCATCGATGACAAGTTGAATATAATAGGGGGCGGCAAGGGTAAATACTTGCAGCAAAATAGACAGTAAAAAGATCAATATTAGAGAACGTTTAAGGCCAGTTATCCGACTCCAGAAGTCGGCAAACCTTAAACTAGGTTTCTTTTCTTGTTTCTCAAAGCTCTTTGTCGGTGTTAGTTCAAGCGCAACACCCGTGAAGTGCTTTGACGCCTCTTCAAGAGTAAAAGTTTTTTCGCCCGAGGCGGGGTCATGGATCACTATGCGTTTTTCATTGGCTTTTTTGAGTACCACAAAGTGGTTCATATCCCAATGTAAAATACACGGTGTTTGTAGCGCATCAAGATCTTCTAATTCTATGCGCAGAGGTCGAGAACTGAGTTCCAATTGCTCTGCAAAATGCATGATATCGAGCAGCGTTGCGCCTTCAATGGAAATACTGAACTTTTGTCTCAGTGTTGTGAGATCACTGTGGTAACCGTGATACGCCGCGACCATTGCCAGACTCGCTAAGCCGCACTCAGCCGCCTCTGATTGCAAAATGACCGGTAGCGAATTCCTTGACCAAAACTGTAATTTTTGTACCGGTGAGTTATCTTCCTGGTGCATATAAAGCCTTTTATTATCGTTATTGCAGCTATAGCTGTCCTTTAATACTAAATACCGGATCAAACAACCAACGTAGCAGTGATCGCTCTTCGATAATGATATCTGCATCCAACATCATGCCAGGTCGCAGTGGTGTCGACTTACCATATGCCTGTATATTTTGCTCAGATAGCGTCACGATGACACGATAAGCTGGCTCACTTATCATGCCTGGAACAATGGCTTCTTCAGGTAAAATCAATGAGTTACTAATTTGTTTTATTTGCCCACCATAAATTCCAAACTTTTCGTATGGGAAGGCGTGATAACGCAATTTAGCTTCTTGTCCCGACTCTATAAAACCAAAGGCTGAAGTAGGCACATAAATAACCGCTTGCATCTGACTGTTTTCGGGGATCACACTGAGCAAACGCTCTCCAGTGACTACATTTTTCCCCACTTTGGCTAATAAACCTGTCACGACGCCTGCTTTCGGTGCTCTCAGCTCACCTAAACGCTGTTGCTCGACTGATGAAAGCTGGATTTCCATGTCTGCACGCTGCGAATTTAATTGATTGATACGCTCTGCATGTTGCAGTGGCAGCTTTTCTAGTTGCGTATCGTATTGCTCTATTTGCGCCTGTAGACTCAATTTTTCAGAGCGAATACTCGACGATTGCTGTTGCAGCGATAATAAGGTGTCTTTTTGTCTTTGCAGTTCCAACTCTGAAATATATCCAGTACCTTTTAAAGTACTGATTTGACCCACCATTTGCTCATTTAACTCCAATCGCTTAGTAAATGTCTGCGACTGATGATTTAATTCCACTAAGCGTTTTTGCGCTGTCGTTTTTTGTTGTTCTAACTCGGTCAAATCAAGGCGGTATTGTTGCTCTTGTTGAGCTATTAAACGTTCAAGATTTTTCAATTGAAATGAATATTGATTGAGTAGCGTTTGATTCAGCTCTAACGCTTGGGTGCTGTGTTTGGCAGATGCAATACGCAAGATGGGCTGATTTGCAGCAACAAACTGCCCCTCTTCAACCAATACTTCTGCAATGATCCCTTCCTGTGAAGCAACCATGCTTAATACCCCTGTATTGGGTTCTAAAACGCCAGTAACCCGCTCTTTACGGGCGTAACTTCCTAAAGTTAGGTAAATAATGCTGACGATCACTACAAATAAGATCAGAAAGGTGAGTGTTTTAAACACAGGTGGCTGAACTAAGCTCACAGCTCCTTCTAATCGGTGTCGCTTGTTCTCAAGTACTTCTTTGCGAAAGAGATTTTCCATAATAACTTGTACACCCGAATTAATTGTTTTTATTGTTAAATATTAATTAACCCCTACGCTAATGTATCACTTTAGAATCCAGAAAGGAATCTGGTACAAAAAAAGGGAAATAAATTCCCCTTTTCATCTTATCGCTACGATTTTTTTACCGGTCTTTGCCAACCAGAAATATTTCGTTGCTTACTTCGTGCAACAGCCAACTGTTCATCTTGTACTGTGGTTGTTATCACGGAGCCAGCTGCGACAGTAGCTTGTGCACCAATAGTTACAGGGGCAACCAATGACGAATTTGAGCCAATGAATGCGCCATCGCCAATGATTGTTTGTGATTTATTCACACCATCATAATTGCAGGTAATTGTACCAGCACCAATATTCACTTTCTCGCCAACTTGCGTATCGCCAAGGTAAGTAAAGTGGTTCGCTTTCGACCCAGATCCAAGTCGTGACTTTTTCATCTCGACAAAATTACCAACGTGGGCATTTTCTTCCATCACGGCACCCGGGCGCAATCGCGCAAACGGACCAAGTGTACAATTGGCTTTAACCTGTGCTTCCTCGACCACTGAGTTAGCTTTAATTTCTACACCATCACCAATAGTACAGTCTTTTAGCACACAGTTAGGACCGATGCGTACATCATTGCCAATGACAACTTTTCCTTCGAAAATGACATTTACGTCAATTTCAACATCTTCACCGGTAGTCACTTCACCACGTACATCAATGCGTGCAGGATCAGCTAAACTAGCGCCATTAATCATCAATTCGGTTGCTTGACGTGCCTGATAAGCACGCTCTAGAGCAGCCAACTGAACACGGTTATTAGCACCTTCAACTTCCATCTCATCATCTGGCTGTGTTGAATTGATCTCAACGCCTTCATTATGTGCCATTGCCACAATATCTGTGAGGTAATATTCACCTTGTGCATTATTGTTAGACAACTGACCAAGCCACTTTTTCAACAGTTCTCCGTTGGCAGCCATAATTCCAGTGTTGATCTCTTGGATTTTAAGTTGTTCTTGCGAAGCATCTTTTTGCTCTACAATACCTACTAACTTGCCGTTTTCACGTACCATTCGGCCATAACCGGTTGGGTTATCCAGTGTCACTGTCAGCACAGCTAATCCTGCTTTAGGCGTCACTGCCAACAATTTCTCTAACGTAGACTGCTTAGTCAGTGGTACGTCACCATACAAAACCAGTACGGTGTCATCATCACCTATATACTCTTTGGCAACAGCCACTGCGTGACCCGTACCTAATTGCTCTTCTTGCAATACCCAGTTCACCTGATTGTGAGATAAACGCGCTTTTAGCTGCTCACCACCATGGCCGTAAACTAGGTTAGTAGCCTTAGCGCCAAGCGCTGTTGCGTTATCTATTACATGCTGAACCATTGGCTTACCAGCAATAGAGTGTAGAACTTTAGGTAATTTAGAGCGCATACGAGTACCTTTACCCGCAGCGAGAATAACTGTATTTAATGCCATCAGTGATGAATCCTTTTTTGAGCTTAAGATTTCTTCACTTATACCTCTCACTTTAAGGTTGTCACTCCGTGTGCCCAACCAAACTCAATCGCAGGGTGAAATATCGTTCAGAAATTATTGCCGATATTTTAACTCGATTTATCCAGATTGATAGTCATAAAGATAAGTTACGTCAAAGAATTGATATAAAATGGTGAGAAAAATCGCCACACATTCTAACAACCTTGCAAATGCGCATGCTCTTATATTACGTAAGAATAGGCTCTGGAGGCTTTCTCAATTCTTCATAGATAACCACGTGATAGCCCTAACTTTATTGATCAAATCCTGCTTTTTGTATACCTGTAATAACTGACGGCTTTCCTCCAATTAAAAACTCAGTATTATTTACCTCATTGAAATAACAGAGGTTCTGTTATAGCAAATGCAGATATCTTCGATTGCTTTAATCTGCGGTTACCACCCTGGGAGCGCAGCATATAGCAATAACAGAGCAGCATAATAATAAGAAAAGAGCGTCAACATAAGACAAGGACACAAGCTCTCACTATCTGTCGTTCAAGGATTGAATGAGTAAGGAAGCTATTTCGTCTCAGCTTTGTATCAAAGCAAAGCTGATAATTTAGTACTGAGTGTCCTAATAGGCTTCGCAAGGAAGCAAGGCCTTTTTATCTCATCTTCATCACTCAAAGCTCAAATCACCAGCCAATGTTCGCCTGTATATAAGGAAAAAATGGGCATCATTTATACCTGTAAGAACGGTCAGTTAAATTCCTGATATACCTCATATACAGTTAGGTTAATTAATAACCAACAGCAGGAATACAAAAATGAAACTAACATTGAAAAAGCATCAGCTCAAAGCCCTTTCTAAAAAAGCTAGTCTACCTATTGATGTCACAGATCAAATTGGTGGTGGTACAGACTGTCCGTCATTTGGTGGTGGTGGTGCTTGTCGTGTTAACAAAATCCACGGTGATGATTTGTGTTTTTCTCTCGGCAACGGTGCATGCCCTGCACACTAATAGCAGTCGCACTTAGCCAGCCGCACTTGGCCAGCCGCCCCATACAATCGCGGTTTGGAGCTCGCTCCAAACCGCCTTTTTTGTACTTGCGACCCCAGCACAGCACCATTTTTACTTGGCGTTATTGTTGTACCGCCTGTTTAATTTGATTCGCGGGTTTATCAATATTCGCATTTGCAAACCAAGGCGTCGATAACAGGGCAGCCATAAACTGCATGCCAAGTATCGCGTTAATCGTCATTCCCCCGACAATCACAGCGCCTAACCCGCGATAAATTTCAGCGCCCTCAGCAGGGCTTAACAATAGTGGCAACATACCTAGAATACTTGTTCCCGTACTCATATATATCGGTCGCCTGCGGTTTTTAATCGCGCATACAATAGCTTGGGCTTGCGCTAATCCATTCGCCCGGCCAATGCGTACTTGCTCTGCAATCAAAATGGCATTATTGATGACCAAACCAAGCAAGATGATAAACCCAATCATGGTGATCATATCTAGGCTTTGTCCATAAACAATATCTACTCCATTGAGTGCCAAAACACCGCCAAATAAAGCCATAGGCAAACTCATTAAAACCGCTAACGCGAGCTGCCAAGATTTAAGTGTTAACCACAACAACACGCTTAACACGGCTAACGCGCACAAAATTAGTAACAGAAACTCACGCAGAAATATGCTGAGATTATCGGCACTCCCTTGGAACGATACCAATACCGTCTGCTGCGGATCTAGCTGATTTAACTGCGCTTGTACACTCGCCTTCATTTTTTCCACAAATGGACCAACCGCCACTCCTTCGGGCGGCTCGATTGCTAATGCAACAGCCTGATCGCCATTCACCCTAAGCCACTCTGATGGCACCTGTACCATCTGTGTTGTTACCAATTGGTGCAGGTATACCAAGCCATGATCGGGCACCAAAATGGCGGTGTTTAATAAACTGTCGACATCCTTTACTTGTTCACCACTTAAATACATGGGTAAGGATGCACCTTGCGTATAATAGTGACCTAAATACAACCCATCCGTCAGCGTGACCAAAAAATCATTCAGTGTCGCTCTGGTTAAACCTAAACGTGCAAGTGCATTCGGTCGCACTGTGAACTCAATGCGTGTCATATGATTAGACAAAGGCGACTTCTCAGTTATTTTGGCAAGCGGATACAAACTTCTCAGCTGAGACATTAAGGTTTTTCCCATCGACTGCAATTCAGGTAGTGCAGCACCTGACAATTGCAGTTCAATAGTGCGGTTATCAGGTAAGGCAAAATTCAATAACTTGGCCTGCATCACATAACTGACAGTGCCTGGTAAATCGGCCAAAATATCCGTTTTTAGCCAGCTCCTAAAACGGCTCATATCCCAGTCATCACCGGGGTAAAAATACAACTGACACAGCTGAGTACTACAAAACATGCCATATGCGCCGTATTCTGGCGCAAGTTTTGTTTGTTGCGCATGCAGTAAACGCGCTTGAATTTTTTGCGCGATTTGCAGCTCAGCAGCTTGACTAGATAGTGGTGCTTCAAACACCACTACAGCATTGACTTTCTGTTGCTTTGGACTGGGGAGCACATCAAAATCAGGCAACCACACCACGCTCAGCACTACGGCCAAAGGCAATCCTAAAAATAATACACCGTGGCGCACGCCTGTGTGATGTATTGGCGCACTATGCCACCTTACATTTACATCTTTGCGGGTAGCTTTGAGAACGGGCCGCTGACGTAGAAAATATCGAGCCACCGCAGGCAAAACCACCAGCGCAACGATGACTGAAGCCAACAATGCATTGGACACAGTAAAAGCCAAATCAACAAATAATTGTGCTTCTACCGACTCCATCATAACCATAGGTATGAACACCAGAATACTTGATAGCGTAGAAGAGACAATGGCACCTCGAACCTCACGTGTCCCCTGTGCAATAGCCATATGCACAGCTTTGCCTGAAGCTAGGTGACGATTTATATTTTCAATCACAATAATGGCTGCGTCCAATAGCAAACCGGTTGACAATGCCATGCCAGCCAAAGATATTACATTGAGACTAAAATCTCCTATTTTCATCCCCAATATAACCAGAGACAAACACACAGGCACGGCAAGCATGATCAAGCCGACAGACCTCAAATCGCCAAAGAATAGCACCAACATCATGCCTGCCAGTGCAATACCAAGTAATAAGTTGCCATAGACTTGCAGCAAAGCGGAATTAATAGATTTGGCGTCATCACGGCTCAATGACAATTGCATGCCGTATCGTGGTAAAACATCGTCATTAAGCTGTTCAAAAACCGCTTTTACCTCTGCCATGGTGGCCAATGAATCTATATTTGCACCTGGCTCAAGAGTAAAATAAAACGCGCGCTTACCTTTAAACGCCGCATAACCCCATGGCGATGCAGGCCGACGCACTATCTTGGCAATTTCGTGTAATTGGATCACATGCCCCTGACGCACAGCGACATTCACATTACCCAGCTCCTCCAGTGGTACTTGCCCGTTAAAGTGCAAGCTGTAATCATGGGAACCAATTACCATTTGACCGCCTGACTGATCTTTTAGTGCAGTCAATGCCGCTGCAATATCTTGAGTGGTTAAGCCCAATTGGGTCAATTGTTGCGGCTGAAATCGAATATCAATGCGTTGCTCAGTACTATTAAAGCCAGTTTCAATACGTGCAACTCCCTGAACCTTGGCCAGTGCTGGCTCTATAATTTTCTCCATCACATGAATATAGTCTTGTTTGGTGTGCATTTGTTCGCCATACAACATAGCCGAAGCCAGGGTCAAATTCGCACCAGAAGACTGGTTGATCACACGCGGAGGTAGCACTTGCGTTGGCCAATTTGGTACTTGATTAATTTGCGACAATACCTCTAGATACAGTTGATCAAGATCGCTCCCCGGATGAAAAAATAACTCTGTGGCTGCAAAGCTTTCTGATACCACTGACTCGATCCGATTCAAGCCATTTAAACTTCGCAATTGTTGTTCCAAAGGCGTCACTAGAGTTTGCTCGATTTCATCGGCCCCCTTCCCCTGCCAACTAGTATGCAAAGTTATACGTGGCTTTTCGATGGGTGGGAGTAAAGCGCTTTTAAGCGAGAAAACCTGATAGCCAGCAATCACTACTGACATCAGTGCCAAACACAAAATAACTCGGATCACCTGCTCAGATTGGATAAAAGGTCGTGGTGTTGTCATAGTTGATCAATTTCCCTTTGAGCCTGAGTTAAGGCTCCAGCATTCCATTCAGAGACCTCGACAAGATCTTGCTCATTCAAGCCTTGTTTTCCTACAGTCACGACTTTTTCACCCACTTTGAGCGCAGACCTGACAACAACCTGATCGCGCAGGTGATATACCACCTCAGCTTTGATCCGTTCAACACGAACACCATTCGTTAAACGCCATACAAATTGATTTGCGGAGTCTATTTGCAATGCATCATGCGGAATTTGAGTTAAATTTTCCTGCTCCATGCTGATGTGAACTTTTTTACTTTCCCCCACCAGTAGCCCAACCTCTGGAGTCATATCGTATCCGAGGATAAAATTTACGACTTGCTTATTTTCGGACGATATTTTACTGCCTCGCAAAAAGTGCATTGCGCTCAGCCCTACAGCATTAAAGGTTGCGAGCTTTAAACCTTGGCCCCCTCCTATTGCCTGATACGCGTGCATTGGCATATCGCAACTCAACTCTTGGGCTTGTTGCGGCTCAATGATAGCTAACAGCTCCCCTTGGCTAAGAAATTGCCCTGGTTGGGCATCAATTTGGATGATCTGCCCTGAAATTGGTGCCGTATGGCTAAGTTTCTCAATTTTATGCGAGATCACTGATAGTTGTGATTTCAGTCGATGCTTTGCCAATTGAGCAGCTTTAACCTTATTTGCTCTCAACATCAGCTGCTGTTCAGACGTATGATCTCGGCTTAAATCCTGAAGCCGCTGATACTCGCTTTGCTCTAGTTGGAAGGTTAACTTGGCAGTTTGTAAATCAAGCTCCAGAAGTTCTTTTTGTTTGGCAAGGTAATAAGCGTCTTGTAGTGCGATGACTTCACCTTGCTCGACATAACTGCCGCGAGGCTTAATCCACTTGAGCTGCGCTTCGCTATGACTGGTAATGTGAAATTTATGAAGTGCTCGAGCGTGGCACCAAAGTGGTATTGTAGCGCCCTGCTGCCAATCCTTTACCTCTGCGACCATCACTTGCTTTTCTGCATACGCATTAAAAGAAATAAACATACTTAGTATCAATAAACTAAGTGATTGTATAAGTGGTCGTTGATACATGATATTCCCTCAGTGTTATCTTCCTAGCACACTATAAATTTAACATAAAAGCAACATGTAAAGTAACTGAAATATTTATCAGGAATGATATCGATCACAAAGAAAAAGATGGCACTGCAATGCCATCTGTATTATTGATGATTATATTGAAACAGTTAGGTGGTCTTCACCAAATTGTAACTCTGTACCCAGCTGACGGGAAAGTTGTGCAAACATTTCTAAGCTCGCTAGGCTTGAACTCAACCTAGGCGTACCCAACGTATGCCTGTGCTCCCCTTCGCCAAGGTCACATGGATAAATCTTAAGACTCGTCATCTTGCCATGCTCAAATTCACACACCGGTAAGAATGAAGTCCAATATTCACGGTGCTTTTTATACCCTTTGCTACCATTGCCATCGAGCCGATCCAATACATCTGTCACTCGATTCCCATGTCTTAAGCCAAGTAGCTCATACATCTCCCAAGGTTGCTTGGCGACAGTCAAGTTGTGGAATATAAAATTGCCTAATCCATAAAAGATTGGACAACCCTGATACACTTCCATTCCACGGTTGTGGTGCGGGCCGTGACCAAGAAAGATGTGTGCGCCTCGCTCAATACACTGGCGAGCAAAATGCTGCAAAAATTCAGGGGGGGTATGTGCATCTCCCAATTTCATTTGATGAGAGTGTAAGCTCACCATAACGAGATCACTTTGGCTCTTTGCCTCGTCAATAGACTGGAAGATACGCTCGACATCATGGGCATTGAGAGTATGGATACTTTTACTTTCTGGCCCTTGCTGAAAGTCATAGTCTCCAAAATAAAATACCTGATCCGGATCGTCACTAATGAGACTGCCTTTTTGCGCGGCATAGGCCAGCTCGGCATTGATATCTGTAGATTGCGCTATCTGCTTCAGCACCGCTAAGGCATCAGCAGATATCTGATGTACAGTTTCTACTCTCAGCGGGTTTAAACCTGGACGCCCCGACAGGTCAGGCGTTTGTTCACCTGCGCGATTATGATCATGAAAGGTTGTCGTTGCTGCAACCATCGCCACTCGCCCCCCTTGTGTTTCAAGGTAGGTAGGCGCAGCAGCTTCTCTGAGGTTGTTGCCCGCTCCAGCCACTTTAAATCCCCGCTCGACAAGGTGCTTTGTCGTCATCTGCAACCCAGCATGCGAATAATCCATAATATGGTTGTTGGCCAAAGACAAGGTGTTTATACCTAAAGCAGATAAGTTATCTAAAATACGGTGATGAGTTTGAGCCCATGTCCCTCCGGAACTGGCTGCTGGAAACAATGTATTCGTCGTGTCACATAAGGTGGACTCAAAGTTACAAAACCGTACATCTGCTTGGTTAAAAAACCTAGCCAACTGCTCAAACTCAGTGCCTTTGGGTAGATCTCTATTGATAAAACAGTCACCTGCTGCAATGACATTAATTTTTGGCATTTTCAGATCCCCCAATCCAATCCGTTCGGTTTGTTACTGTTTTTATGATGATGTACACACCTAAACAGCACGCAGAAAATAAAAAGAACAAAGTAAGTGCTTGAGGTGTAACCAACTTAAGCGCAATTGCAACACCCAACAGTGCCAAAGGTGTGCAGATGTATGCCATTGAAACAATAAACCCCATTACCACACCCGTAGCATCCACAGGGATCATTTCTTGCAATCGCGTTGTTAGGTGGATACTTAACGAGCTAGATATCAAACCAACCAAAAACAACCCAAACCCAACACCGACCCAATTGCTTGCAGAATACAGCAACAAAAAAGCACTACACATAATAAATATCTGCAAATCCTCAATACAAAAGCCGAGCATTTTTTTGTTATATATTTTACTAGAAATTAATACACCAACAAATAAACCAAGACCTAAAATAAAAAACAAGTAACCAATCCAATTAATTTCCATGCCTAATATATCTACTGCCAAAAATGGCATTAATGCAGGTATAGGCGCAACAAATATATTCAACATGAAAACCAACAAAACAATAGATTTAATTCCGCTGTACTGTGAGTTATTTAATATTTTACCGATCCCAGAAAAAACGTCTTTCAGACTCAATTTTTTCTGCTCATTGGCTTTATCATCTTGTTCTAGTGAACGCGATATCTTTGATTCACTCCAGGCTGATGCAATAAAACTAAGTCCATTCGCCAGATATAACGCACCAAAACTCACAATCGTAATAAAAAAACCACCAATTGCATGACCGATAGGGGCTGAAATACGATTTGAAAACTCATACCAAGCATGCCCATCACACAATTCATCCTTAGCGACAGTGAGTTTGATAAGCTTAAGTGTGGCAGGTTTGTGTAGTGACTGGCACACCCCAATTCCTATCGTAATTAAAATTAATGCCATCAATAACCATTGCTTGGCAAACAAGTCTGAAAATATAAACAGTGCGCCCAGTAACACAGCTAATACACCCGATATAAGATCGCCAAATATAACCACATTTCTACTTGAACTGCGATCCACCAGCGCGCCACCAAACAATCCCATTAATGCGATCGGTAACGAAGCCGCGATTAAATAAAGCGGGATCGCGGAGGTATATTCAGGGTGTGACTTCAACCACGCCAGTGAGGCTATCAAATGCAATTGACTGCCGATAAAACTGACCAAGCTGCCTTGCCACAATAAGAAGAAGTTTCTCTTTTTGATGATATCTGCATTCATGATGCCGCTCTTTGTTTGGTTAAGGTGATCACCAAATCATCCTCTCCAGGCAAGCCATCAAATGATGTTTTTACATCAGAAATAGACAGTTGATGCTTGTGGCACATTGACTGAACAAATTGCTCATCAATGATATTAGTAGTCATCTGATAGTATTCGGACTCACGGGTTTCACAATCAATAAAGCAGAAGAATTTGGTGTAGCCGCTATCTGAATGTTTTTCGGCCCATGCAAGAATGGTCACATTACGGCCAGAAGGAAATGTTTTAGTGGTACGGTAAGTCTTTTCAAACTTGCTAATGTACTCTTCGTTCCACTTTTTTGTACTAATATGGAATACAAATTTACCGCTATCCGTTAAATTATCTCTGATTTTGGCAAAAAACTGATCATATGAGTCAAAATTCACCATGGGTAACGAGTCATATGGAAATAAGATGCAATCTGATACACGCAGGTTTTCACATGTTTCAAATAGGTCATATGAAATATCAATGAACTTGGTTTGCTTGGAAAGCGGTTCTAGATACCGTGCTGATGACTCACAAGGCTCGACCAATAAAAGCTGGCTCGGTTGCTTTTCAACTAAGTGTTTTGTGATGAAACCTTGCCCGGCACCAATTTCAATCACCGAATCCCCTTTACTGATCTGCCCTTTCCAGAAATCTAACTCGCCTGGCAATGGGTGTCTGGTAAGTTGATAATACTCATTGAGCATACTACCCCAATCACCTTGCGTTTTTTCCTCAATCATATTTTCCTCCTTAATAAAAGATAGGGCTGAGGTGTTCAACACCTCAGGCCACTACAATAAAAACAATTAGTCGATGATGATTACGCGCTCTACCATGACAGCCTCCAAGTTATAATTTGTTTTAATATTCATTCTGTTAATCCTTTTTTGTACCGTCAGTACC
>NZ_JAGJEH010000012.1 GCF_018100925.1 Pseudoalteromonas luteoviolacea
GCTAAATCGTCTCGAAAGTTGTAGAGGTCATGCACATTGATAAAGAGACGAATTAGCGCAAGGTGAAGGAAGCAACCTTCACAGTGTTAATTCTTTACTCCTTTTAAATGCACTCCCGTAGCAACAGCTAAACTAGCTTATTTCACCTTGCGCAAAAGAACCGTACTCACTGCGTTCGCAGTCGGTAGCCTTTTGCACGTTATTCACCTTATACAAAAGAACTGTACTCACTGCGTTCGCTGTCGCTAGCCTTTTGCACTCTAGGCCCTGAATCAAGTTCAGGGTGACGACTAGGTTGAGTGCCGTGTCACATTGGGTAAAACGGCTCACTTCACCTTGCGCAAATTGAACGTACTCGCTTCGCTCACTGTCGTTACAATTTGCACGATGTCATCCTGAACTCGTTTCAGGACCCATGGGTTTTGATGTTAGCTAGGCTTTAAGAGTGGCAGACTTAGCAATTGTCAAAACAGTTCATTTCACCTTGGGCGAAAGAGTCTTACTCACGGCGTTCACTGGTGCTAGCCTTCTGCACCATAGACCTTGAATCAAGTTCAGGGTGACGAAAAGGGTGGTGGCCTTAGCAACTGTAAAATTAGTTCATTTCACCTTGCGCAAATTACTTACCCAGTCCACACCGGTTCATCTTCTTATTGTGTTTTATGCAATATATAGGGCGGAAACTTTAAAATGCTTTGATATTAAGGAAAATTCAACAGCTGTTGAAAAGCGCGGTCCACTTGTTTTGATGATGATTTATATGAATAAAATCATATTTATAGAGGGTAAAAAGCACAATCTGTATGATTGTAAATGGATGTAACATTGAGCGGCAGATTGTTCTTTTTTTGATAGAATGTTTGTTGGTTTTGATGTATTATCCCCGCCTTGTGAACAGTGGGGCTGTTCAGATATGAAGTATTTAAGTGGAGCGTCAGATGCAGTTTGAATTAGCAATCGACGATTATTTTTTTCTTACTCCTGCGACGATAGGGACTGTCGAGCTCAAGCAATTGCTTGGTGATCTTAAGCCTATGCAAAAAAGGCGTTTAAGTCATTATGCCAAATTAGCCATGGGAAGTTTGTTACAATTAGAAGAAACTTCCTTTGACTGCAATGAAGGTCAAGGTACTCCTGTGTGTGAGTTGGTATTTGCGAGTAGGCATGGTGATTTTCATAAAACCAGTGAATTGCTCGATACATTAGCTTCTAAACAAGAGATATCTCCAACAGCTTTTAGTCTGTCAGTACACAATGCGGTATCTGGTCTTTACTCAATTTTTAAAAATAAAAAAATTCCAATAACGGCTATTTCTGCTGGCAGAGACACTTTTTTATCTGCACTAATAGAAGCATATATACGGATCCATACTAAACGTTTGGATAAGGTTATTCTTATTTACGTGGACCAACCGCTTCCGGATCACTATCAGTGTTTTGCTGATGAAAATCAGCAAGGACATGCAGCTGCACTGGTGCTATCTGCAAATTCAAATAGGGCTGAAGGCAAGGTAAGGTTGTCATTCGACAATACAACAGATGCAGAAACAAGTGCTGAACAAAATACTAATCATTGCCTTATGTTTTGTGAGTGGTTTACATCTGCTGAATCACATCTTGTGCTGTCAAACCAAAGAGCAAACTGGGTTGTTAAAAAGTTATGATTAAACGTATGAGTTACCTACGTCGATTAATTTTGACTGGTGCATCATTTACTCTTTTTGGGGTTGGTGGTATTTTTCTGTCGTTTGTGGTTTTCCCTATTCAGGCATTACTTTATCGCAATGCAGAAAAACGCAAGCAAGTTGCCAGATATAGCGTACACCTCGGTTTTAAATTTTTCCTAAAAGTGATGATGGCATTCGGGTTGTGTAAAGTTGAAGCCGACATCGGAAAGAAACTACAAAATTTAGAGGGAAGTATCATCTTGGCCAATCATCCTTCATTGATTGACGTTGTTGTACTTATCTCTATGGTTCCAAATGCAGATTGTGTAGTGAAAGCACATTTACTAAAAAACCCATTTATGCGCAGAGTTATATTGGGTACTGGCTATATCAGTAACAGTGAGCCAGAGCTGTTGATCACAGACTGTCAGAGCTCTCTTAAACAGGGCAACAATCTAATCATCTTCCCTGAAGGTACGAGAACAAATAAAGATAGCAAACTCGATAGTTTCCAGCGAGGTGCTGCAAATATCGCCCTACGTTGTAATGCTTCACTGACCTTATTAAAAATTCAGGTAACGCCCACGACATTAACTAAAAAAGAAAAGTGGTACCAGATCCCAGAACAGAAAGTTAAATTCTCTCTAACGGAGCTAAATAGAGAGTTATGTATCAAAAAGTACAATCATACTTCCCTGAGCGTAGCTTCTAGAGCAATGACTAAAGATCTGTGGAATATGTATGAACAGGAGTTAAATATAAATGGCTGATGAAAACTTAAAGGCTGTGGTAAAGAAGCTAATAATCGATAGTCTCGATTTAGAAGATATCACACCTGAAGAAATTGTTGATGATGAACCTCTATTCATAGACGGTTTAGGGCTAGATAGTATAGATGCGCTTGAACTTGGACTAGCCGTTAAAAAGCAGTTCGGCGTTAAGATAGATGCAAACAGTGAAGATACAAAGCAGCACTTTGCGTCTGTTAATAGTTTATGTGATTTTATTTCGAGTAATACCGAAGGTTAAAAATGAGTTCTAGAGAAGATTTATTTAAGAAGCTAAGCGAAATTTTGGTTGAAGAATTTGAAATTGAAGAGGACTCAATCAAGCCCGATGCTAATCTTTACGATGAATTGGATTTAGACAGCATCGATGCTGTCGATTTAGTCGTGAAATTACGTGAAATGACGGGTAAGAAAATTGACCCTGAAGCATTCAAGCAAGTTAGAACAGTGAATGACGTAATTGACGAAATGGAAAAGCTATTAAGTAAGTAAGTCACTTGAAAGTTTTTGTTGGAATCATTCTCGCGATTGTAACCCTTGGTTATCCGATAATTGTTTATCAGGGGTTGAAGCACTTTGATTTTCAAGCGTTGGCGCTGTTTCTGGCAAGTGTTCTTACAGTAAAGTTAGTTCTGCAACGTAGAGCGACCTCGAAAGTATTCAATTATATTTTGGGGGTCGGGATTAGCTTCTTAGTTCTGTCATCTGTATTGAATTTACAGGTTGGAATGCTGCTTTACCCAGTCGTGATTAATGCTTGCATGTTGTTTGTATTTGGTGCGTCATTGAAATGGAAACCTTGCATCATTGAACGCTTGGCGAGGATCCGCGAACCTGATTTACCCCCTAAGGGTGTTCAATACACAGAAAAAGTAACCAAGGTATGGTGTGCTTTTTTTGTGATTAATATGCTAGTTTCTTTGTATACCGCCCTATTAGCCCCCATAGAAGTATGGACTTTATACAATGGCTTAATTGCGTACATTGCTATGGGCTTGCTGTTTTTAGGCGAGTGGTTGGTTAGAATTAAAGTCAGAAAACACCATGAATGATCTTTCCCATCTTAAACTCGCTAAGTTTTCCTTTGTGCTGGACACTGGGGAAGTTAAAACAGCTGAGTCTTTTTGGCATGACAGTTATCTTTATAGTAAAAAGCTGGGCGCAGCAATAAATAAATTAGGTATAAGAGCAACACCTAAGGCCGTTTTATTCGATAGTGATCCATATACCTTTGGCTATAAGTTATTTGCATTGCTTGCACGCGGATGTGAAATTGCACTGCCGAATAATCAACAACCCAGTACACTGGAAGATGCTGTTTCAGCTTCGGATGTTGTATGTGGAAGTGCATTTTTAGGTGTTAAGGAAACCTCGACTTGGATAGACGGCATGTCCGAAGTTGAGCTGGGTGAGCAACAGGACGAAGTTTATTGGCCAACAACCGGCACGATCGTCTTTTTTACGTCAGGTTCTACTGGCAAAAGTAAGCAAATTAGAAAAGCCTGGCAGTCTTTGCAACTGGAATTAGATATACTAGCATCGACATTTGAGTTGTCACCAGTGAGGGAGTTTGTTTCCACTGTACCTCATTATCATATTTACGGCTTGCTGTTTAGGTTGCTATTACCTATGAAATTGGGCGTGAAAATTCACCCCACAAAGGAATACCCTGAGCATGTACTACCCCTGCTAAAAACGGCTGAAAAAAATCAATTTGCGATGATTTCGAGTCCGGCATTTTTAAAACGCTTATGCAATGACAATGTACTTGCATCTAACGCTCATGCCTTCAATTGTATATTTTCTTCTGGTGGTGAGTTAAAAAGCGAAATTGCAACTAAGCTGTATTCGCAGATGCAGCTTCCCATAAGAGAGATATATGGAAGTACTGAATCTGGCGGAATTGCGCATCGACAACAAACTCAGGTGTCCGATTCTGTTTGGACGCTGTTTGAAGGGATGTCGATATCCGTAAATCCTGATAGTCAACAGTTAGTACTCTCTTCTCCATATTTAAACTTTGAGCCTCTACTAATGGGCGACAAAGTAAAGGTTTGTTCAAACGGTCAATTTAAGTTGCTAGGGCGTATCGATCGAACGGTAAAGATAGAAGAAAAGCGCGTGAATTTAAGTGCTTTGGAACGCACTCTAGAGGAACATGCGTGGATACAGTCTAGCAAAGTGATTTTACTTGAAGGTAAGCGAAGTACATTAGCAGCCGTCGTGGTTTTGAACATTGGAAATGCAACCTTTGAATCGAAGCACCAGCTAAACCAGATTTTACGCCAACATCTTGCTAACAAGTTTGAATTGATATGTATACCCAAAAAATGGCGGTATGTGGAAGAGTTTCCTATAAACAACCAAGGAAAAACTACGGCAGCAGCATTGGAGAAGCTTTTTGAATAATCTAACTACCCATCCTGAGATGCTTAACGTCACAAAAGACGAGGACACGGTAACTTTATTACTGAATGTAACCGAAAATATCAGCTATTTTCAGGGGCATTTTCCCGACGCGCCAATTTTGGCTGGCGTGGTACAACTCGATTGGGCCGTAAATTATGCTCGAGAGCATTTTGTACTGACTTCTGCTGAAGTGGAAGAGGTTCAGGTCTTAAAGTTTCAAAATGTCATTGTACCTAATAGCCTTATTACTCTGCGGTTGATACAAAAATCACCAACAAAAGTTGTTTTTGAGTATGAATCTGATAAGGGCAGTCACGCTTCAGGGCGCATTGTTTTTGAGGGGGCTTAGGTGAGTTATTGTTTCATTATACCTAACTACAATCATATTCATGGTTTTGTCGACCTTATCAGTCAGTTAAGTGAATACTCTCTGCCTATTATCATTGTGAATGACGCCAGTACAGAATCAATTAAATCTCAACTCGTAACAATCTCACAGCAATATCCGAAGGTGGTCTTATGTCATCATCGCTTTAATCAAGGAAAAGGTGGTGCGGTGCAAACAGGGTTAAATAAGGCAATTGAGTTAGGGTTTTCGCATGCACTTCAAGTTGATGCCGATGGTCAGCACAATTTGCAGGATATAGATACATTTTTATCTCTATCCAAAGCAAACCCTGAAGCACTTATTTCAGGGTATCCTGTATATGATGAATCAGTGCCTAAGCACCGCTATTATGCTCGTTATATCACTCATTTTTGGGTGTGTGTCGAAACCCTTTCTAAGGAATTGAAAGATACCATGTGTGGTTATCGAGTATACCCCCTGACGGCGTACGACCAATTGGCGAGTGGCTCATCACTAGGTAAGAGAATGGATTTTGATATTGAAGTTATGGTCAAGCTCTACTGGCAAAAAACACCATTTAAATTTGTGCCTACGAAAGTTCACTATCCAGAAAACGGCATTTCTCATTTCAAAGCGTTAGATGACAATATTAGAATATCTTGGATGCACACTCGTTTGTGTTTTGGCATGTTATGGAGAAGCCCAGAACTAGTGGCTCGTTTTTTTAGAAGAAGTTTTAACTAATTATGAGTGAAAAGCACTGGTCTCAAATTGGCGAGAGAGGTTCCCTTTTAGGGTTGCGCTTTTTACTAGGTGTTTATCAAATCCTAGGTAAGTATCCCCTTTGGTTATTCCTATTTCCCGTGGTTTTTTATTTCTATTTGACAGATAAAAATGGCAGGAATGCGTCCAAACAGTTTTTGTCGAAAGTAGCTGCGGACCAAGAGCAGGGTAAGATTTCTGACAGCCAGCTCTCTGTATTAAAACACTATTGCACATTTGCAGATGCCGCTTTTGATAAGTTAGATGCTTGGCTTGGCAATATTAGCAACAAGCAAATTATTTATAGCTGCCCAGAGGCGATGGAGAATATTGCAAGAAGCGGTAAAGGTGCCATTTTTATCGGTTCACACTTAGGCAATTTAGAAGTGTGTAGAGCGATGAACCAAGATCGCTACGGAACAAAAATAAATGTACTGGTATTCACTCAGCATGCAATTAAGTTTAATCAGTTGCTCAAAGATGTTGCCGATGATGTGGACCTTAATATGATCCAAGTATCAGATGTCGGTCCTGATACTGCTATGCTCCTAAAAGATAAAGTTGAACAGGGAGAAATAGTAGTCATTGTTGGGGATAGGACCAGTCAGTCGGTTGCGGGAAGAGTGATTTATTCGCCATTTCTAGGGCAGGATGCTCCTTTTTCTCAAGGGCCATTTATTTTGGCTGCGTTGCTAGAATGTCCAATATATTGGCTGTTTTGTTTCAAAGAGGGGCGTAATTTCAAAGTTTGTATCGAGCATGTTACTGACAAATTGAAATTACCCCGCAAGCAACGCCAAGAAGTGCTTTCTGAGCTAATTGCTTGTTATGCAAAAAGGCTTGAGCACTACGCTATAAAGTACCCATACCAATGGTTTAATTTTTACGATTTCTGGCAGCGGGATAATAATGCTCAACGTGTCAGCTCTAAAGAGGATAAATAAGTGAGTACAAGTACCATCACTTTTGGTAACAACAAACTTACCATACAAAACATAGTTGATATTGCCAAAGGCAAATCGGCAGTCGCATTGAGCGGCAATGAGCAATTTGCTGAGAAGATTGACTCTGCAGTTGCCTTTTTAGAGAGCTTGCTAGATGAGGAAGGTGTAATCTATGGCGTTACAACTGGGTATGGTGATTCGGTTACGGTTGATATTCCGTTAGATTTAGTGAATGAGCTACCATTACACTTAACTCGATTTCATGGTTGTGGGCTGGGAGATTATTTTGATGAACAGCAAGGTAAAGCGATTCTAGCAGCACGTTTGGCTTCTCTTTCTCAAGGCTTTTCTGGTGTCGATTGGCCTATGTTGAAGTTGCTTTGCGAATTTATTAATCAAGATGTGACTCCTCGCATTCCTCAGGAAGGTTCTGTTGGTGCAAGTGGTGATTTGACTCCGCTTTCATACATCGCTGGGGCTTTGGTTGGAGAGCGGGATGTCCTTTATAAAGGTGAAGTAAAAAATAGTAAAGTTGTGATGCAAGAGCTTGGCTTGAAGCCTATCTCGCTTAGGCCTAAAGAAGGTTTGGCCATAATGAATGGTACTGCAGTAATGACGGCCCTTGCTTGCCTTGCTCATGACCGAGCTAGGTATTTGAGCGAGCTTGCGACAAGAGTAACATCGTTGGCAAGCATTGCTTTGCAGGGGAATTCACATCATTTCGACGAAATTCTGTTTAGTGTGAAGCCTCATCAAGGGCAACAAAAGGTTGCTGCGCGGATTCGCTCAGACCTGCGTCATGTTGAGCATCCTAGAAATTCACCACGACTTCAGGACAGGTACTCTATTCGCTGTGCCCCTCATGTAATTGGCGTGTTAGAAGATAGCCTGCCATTTTTTGAAACTACCATAGAAAATGAACTTAATTCGGCAAACGACAATCCAATCATTGATGGCAGAGGCCAACACGTCTTGCATGGCGGTCATTTCTATGGTGGCCACATCGCGATGGTGATGGACTCATTAAAAACTGCCGTGGCTAATTTAGCTGATCTAGCAGATAGACAGCTAGCTTCTTTGGTTGATACTCGATATAACAATGGGTTGCCTTCCAATTTATCAGCCAGTAGTGAGGAGCGAAAGTATATCAATCATGGGTTTAAGGCTGTACAAATTGGTGCATCAGCATATACAGCTGAAGCACTGAAGCTAACTATGCCTGCGAGTGTATTTTCCCGTTCAACAGAGTGCCACAACCAAGATAAAGTGAGTATGGGGACTATCTCAGCACGAGATGCTCTGAGAGTCTTGCAACTTACAGAACAAGTAATCGCCAGTACTTTACTTGCATCAGTTCAAGGGGTAAGGCTAAGGATTGCTCAGGGGCAGTTGAGTCGTGAAGATTTAGAGGACAATGTAGGAAAGATGTTCGATGACATTGATGCGTCATTCCCTTTATTGGTCGAAGACAGGCCATTAGAGCAAACGCTTAGAGAAACAATTGCATCGATCCAAGGACAAAAATGGGAGCTCTATGAGAAATAAAAAGGTATTGCTAGAAGCACGTGTCGAAATTGAAATTCCTTTTCACGACTGTGATCCGATGAATGTCGTTTGGCATGGCAACTATGCGCGTTATTTTGAAATAGCGCGTTGCAAGTTGTTAGACAAATTCAATTTTGGATATAACAACATGGAAAAGCTAGGTTATGTGTGGCCCATTATAGACATGCAAACTAAGTTTGTTGGCGCATGTGTTTTTGGTCAAAAAATCAGTGTGGTTGCTCAGCTGATTGAATATGAGACTCGGCTCAAAATCAATTATTTAATTACGGATGTTGAGACTGGTAGCAAATTGACCAAAGGGTCAACAACACAAGTGGCTGTGGATAAGGCGACAAAGGAAATGCAGTTTGGTACGCCACAGAAATTAGTAGATAAATTAAAGGCTGCGATAGATACGTGATTAAAGCAATACTCACAATTTTAACGATGCTACTTAGCTTGAACGCTTTTGGTCAGGTTTTGACAGCGCAACAAGCCACAGATAAGTTGAACCTGGTTGCCCCAAGTTTGCCTTTTTCGGGCACTTTTGAGCAGCTGAAGTACTTCAAGGTGTTGAAGCACCCTCTAAAGTCTCACGGAACGTTTGATGTAAATAAACAGCGTTTGTTATGGCAGACACTGGCACCAGTAAAAAGTGCAGTGCTCTACGAAAATGATATGCTTTACACCATAAATAGCCGCGGAGATAAAAAGCCAACACCTCAAGGAAGCGACATGTCTACATTGATATTTGCGCTTTTACAGGGAAAGTTTAAAGAATTGGAAAAGGTCTTTAATTTATCCACTGATAAACGTCGTAATTGTATTTCAATGACGCCCACCAGTGAGCCGTTGAGTATGGCTTTGAATAATGTTGTTTTATGTGGTCAGGGTGGAATAGATAAAATCGAACTCTTTGATAGCAAGAATAACAAGACAATTATTCACTTACAGTTTGCTTCTCAAAAATGACGAAATGAGTTTGTCGTAATCTATGTTATATCTGCCAAAAAAACAGTATTTGCCACTCGGCCTTACGCAGTTAATTGTTGCATTGTCACTACTGATTTATTTATTGCTTCAAGGGAAAGTAAACCTTGAAGCAGATATTCTCTCGCTATTGCCAAATGAGGATATTGAGTTTGTAAGTGAAGCAGAAAATGCATTTTTTCAACGTTACAAAAATAGTGCAATAATCGCCTTTAGTGGGGAAGATGCCCTTACAGCTCACGATAAGGTGCAAAAATACTATGCGGATAAGGGGTGGTTGCATAGAAGTGTCGGTTTTCCAGAGCTAGATGCAGTCGCAGGACTGTACGGCTCCTATCATGGTTATTTATTAGATCAGGAAGCTCGTCAAGCCCTCAAAGGGGGAAGTTCGCTGGGTGAAGCTGCACTGGCTAAATTAAACAATGCATTTGATCCCTTGACACCATTATTTTTCCCCTTAGATCCGACGCTGACAACCGCTGCGTTTGTACAAGCGGCTTTGATGCAACAAGCGAACAGCTTGGCCATTGAAGATGGCCGTTTAGTCGTTAATGACGACGCTAAGCATTATGTGTTAATGCTGTCTCTGCCGTTAGATGAATTAAACAGCATGGATGCAGTCACACAGCTAGTGCATGCGGTTAAAGACACACTTACGAATACTCAGTCTGTATATCCAAATCTTACCATTAGCTATTCTGGGATCCCATTTCACAGCGCAGAAAATATGCATCAGGCAAACAAAGAAATGCGTTGGTTGGGCGGGTTGAGTGCCTTTTTAATTGTATTAATCGTGTTGTGGTCTTTTAAGAGTATTCGCGCTTTGCTAGCTGTGTTGGTAACTCAATTGAATGCTGTGTGTTTTGGTTTATTGGCGTTGTCACTTTTGTATGACAGTACGCATGTCATCACCTTGGTTTTTTCAATTACGTTAATTGGCATTGCAATAGACTATAGCTTTCATGTGATGTCGACAGATCAAAAAGACGCCGTGGCTTACAGCAAGGTGCGTAGTGCTGTTAAGTTAGGGTGTATTTCTACTGTAAGTGGTTATTGTGCATTTATGCTATTGCCTATGGAAGCACTAGAACAAGTCGGTATATTTATTGCGTTTGGATTGGTTGGTGCACTATGTAGTGCGTTATTTATCATCCCCTATTTGTTTTCTCAGTGTACTAGCCAATCTCGTTTGAACCAGCTTG
This sequence comes from Pseudoalteromonas luteoviolacea, assembly GCF_018100925.1. Lineage (GTDB taxonomy): Bacteria > Pseudomonadota > Gammaproteobacteria > Enterobacterales > Alteromonadaceae > Pseudoalteromonas > Pseudoalteromonas obscura. Next base: position 10,657 of record NZ_JAGJEH010000012.1, read on the forward strand.
GAGAGCGAGTTAGCGTTTTTTTAGATTCGGCAAGACGTCCTACAACAGTAATAATTTCTTTGCTTGGTTTACTGTCCACCTTGTTTATCTTGACCAATAAACAAGTATTTAATGATGATATTGCGCTGCTTAACGCAAGTAGTGAAGCACTGAGAAAAAATGAAGCAATGCATCAGCAGTGGTTTTTTGGCACCCAAAGCCAGCGATTAATATTATGGGATTCAAATTTAGAGTTGTTATTAGAAAAAGAGGAAAAATTGATTGCTGCACTTAAGTCGCAATCGCCACACATCTCAGTTCAAGCATTGAGCAATTGGCTTCCTTCTAAATCTAGACAGCAGGAAAACCTTGTACTGTTGACTGAAGCATTAAGCCGTGGTGATTTTGACATTCTAGCTGGGCTGTTAGGCCAACCGATTGAAGTCGGCGCAACTTCAAATTTAACACTAGACGTTTTATTAAAGTCTGAACTAAGTGAATTATATTCCAGCCAATACCTCGAATTAAACGGTCAACACGCCAGTTTGATTTATGTCAATGGTGCTGAAACACAGTATATCGATACTGTGTTAAAAAACTTTGCAAAGGTTGCTCGAGTGGATAAAGCTGAACAACTTTCTCGAGTGCTATTTGAAATGCGGCATAGTTTATTGATTTGGTTTGCTATTGCGTTAAGTGTGTTCTTATTGGTGTTATGCGTGCGCTTTGATCTCGTATCTGCTGTCAAGAGTGGTATTTGGCTACTCTTATCATGTCTAATTGGATTAGCTGGCGCGCTATTGCTTCAGGGGAGCTTGAATTTATTTAATTTCTTAGCCTTGGTTTTATTAGTTGCGTTGGCCATAGATTATTTTATTTTTTACCTTAAATGTGGTCAGGAACGCAGTACAGCGCTGGCAATATCTCTGTCAGCCCTTTCATCAGTATTCGTATTTGGAATGCTGTCATTTAGTCAAACACCAGCCATTTATAGTTTTGGCTATACCATCATGATAGGTATTGTAAGTATTTATTTTGTAGCGCCTTTAGTTGTAAAGAGGAAAGCATGAATCGAGAAGTATCAGACGTAATAATTATTGGCGCAGGACCTGCTGGCGCTGCGGCCGGAGCGATGTTGGCGCGTAATGGCTATCAAGTCACAATCATAGAAAAACAACATTTCCCGCGATTTTCAATCGGCGAAAGCCTTTTGCCTCAATGTATGTCGTTTCTTAAAGAAGCTGGCCTTGAGCCTCTGATCCATGATGCAGCTGAGCAACTTGGCTTTCAGTATAAAGATGGCGCAACCTTCCAAAAGTTAGATAGTTATACCAGCTTTGATTTTGAAAAAAAATTCAGTGCAGGGCCGTTCGAAACATATCAAGTAAAACGCGCTGACTTTGACCATTTACTGGCAAAAGGAGCTGCACAATTTGGCGCTGATATTCGTTTCGGCCACACAGTAGAAAAGGTTGATGTGGAATCTGAAATGCCAATATTGGACGTACGCAATGAGCAAGGTGAATTGTATCAATTACAAGGCAAGTTTTTGTTAGATGCAAGTGGCTTTGCTAGAGTGTTGCCGCGTTTGCTCGATTTAGAAAGGCCTTCTTGTTTTCCCTCAAGAAAGTCGTTTTTCACACACATCAAAGACAACATTCAATGTGAACAATTTGATCGCAACAAAATTCTAATCACCGTTCATCCAGATTCACCAGATATTTGGTTGTGGTTAATTCCCTTTTCAGATGGCACGGCAAGTATAGGTGTAGTGGGCAAAGAAGCGCAATTTTGTGAAAACTTGTCCGAACGAGAGACGCTTAAAAAGTTTGTATACTCAGCACCCAATTTAGCGTATTTGCTGAAAAATGCTGAATGGCTTAATGATGTGAATAGCATTAAGGGCTACAGCGCTGATGTAACCCATTTATCCGGTAAAAATTATGCGTTGCTTGGTAACGCTGGGGAGTTTTTGGATCCGGTATTTTCTTCTGGCGTTACAATCGCATTAAAGTCGGCGAGCCTTATTTCACCTCTTGTTGTAAAGCACTTAGAGGGTGAGCATGTGGATTTTGAAAACGAATTCGAAGTGCCGCTGCGAAAAGGCGTAGATTGCTTTAAGACATTTGTTACCGCGTGGTACAGTGCTGAGTTTCAAGATATCATTTTTTATGATGAACAAGACCCATCTGTGAAAAGTATGATTTGTTCGATTTTGGCGGGCTATGCTTGGGATGAAAAGAATCCTTATGTAGCACAGAGTGAGCGCCGTTTGAAAGTGCTGGTGGATTTATGTCGCATGTAAGCTCATTGGTTAAGAGTTTTAGCTTAGTGCTCATGATCTCAATTGTGAGTGCATGTGCTTTAATTAAGGTTCATGAGCAAGGTACAGTTCACTTAACGGGGCATGTAACCATGTCTTTAGGATCTGTAGCTAAAGAGCTTCAAGGAAAGCATTTTGCCCAGTTACTGCAGTTTAAAGTCAACGATCAGGTTAATGAATTGATTGTGCAACTAGAGTTTAAACAGCGGGAAATGTCGATGGTTGCAATGACAACAACAGGTTTGCCTATTTTTGAACAGACTTTTCGCGATGATGGCACACATCACCTACATAGTTATATTGAGCTTCCAGAGGTGAAACCAGAATATGTCATTGCTGACATTCAATTGGTGCATTGGCCTATTGAGCTGCTTCAACAAAATCTACACGGTGCTAGAATTACCGAAGAATATGTAGGCAGCGAACTAAAGCGAGTTGTCTTGGTAGATGAGCGACCAATCATTGAAATCAGCAAGTCTCCTGAAAAAACCATCTATGTCAATTTAGAACGCAATTATAAAATAGAGCTTAGCGGCTTAGACTAATGAGTTGAGATTATGACTTCATTTATAAATGATTTGGGTATTGTTTGCTCATTGGGTTGTGGCCAGAGTGAAATTAAACAATCGTTGAAAAATCCTGAGCAAGAATATTTGAGCTTAGACTCTGAATTACACACCTCAGGAAGGCCGGTTTATGTTGGTAAAGTGCGAGGCAAGTTGCCGTCATTGGCGCCATTTCCTAGCCACTATCAGACCAGAAACAACGCCTTGGCCAAGCTGGCTTATTCTCAAATTGAAAGTGCTTTTCTGACGTTAAGTCAGGGGGTAGAAAAAAAGCGCATCGCTGTTGTGATAGGTACCAGTACATCAGGCGTTGCGACTGGTGAAGAAGCCGCTTTGCATTTTAAAGTGCAAGGTGGCTTCCCTAAAGAATATGATTACCAGTGCCAAGAGCTTGTAGCGCCAGCACAGTTTATTGCAGACCTTGCAGGTGCTTTAGGCCCTGTATATGCGATATCAACAGCATGTAGCTCTAGTGCAAAAGCAATGATGACCGCTCATATGTTACTAGACAGCGACTTAGCCGATATTGTGATATGTGGTGGTGTAGATTCTTTGTGTCGACTCACCGTGAATGGATTTGACGCTTTAGAATCGGTATCAGCTTCTTTATGTGAACCGTTTGCACAGGAGCGTGACGGGATTAATATTGGAGAAGCGGCAGCGTTATTTATCATGTCCAACCAAGTGAGCAAAATTGCATTGTTTGGTGTTGGTGAAAGCTCCGATGCCTATCATATATCAGCGCCCGATCCCAGCGGGGCTGGAGCTATATCTGCGATGCAGCAAGCTTTAGAGATGGCTGGGTGCGATGTATCTGACATAGATTATGTAAACTTGCATGGTACGGGTACTGTGAAAAATGATGAGATGGAATCAAAAGCGGTGTTTGATGTGTTTGCTGATAACGTTAATGCGAGTTCAACTAAGCGTTTTACCGGTCATACACTCGGAGCTGCGGGCGCTTTGGAAGCTGGGCTTTGCTGGCTACTTCTCGATGATCACCAAACACCTTTGCCAATGCATAAAATGACAAAACCAAGAGATATGAGTTTACCCCAAATTTCATTGGTAAATGCCACAAATTATACTAAGCCTAAGCTATGTTTGAGTAATTCTTTTGCATTTGGTGGAAACAATATCAGCCTTATTCTAGGAACTAGAAATGAAGAAGAATAGCTATGGCATTGAGCAGCTAATCGCACATCGCGATCCGATGATACTTATCACTGAGTTGACTGCATACGATGACAACCACGCCCAAGGAACAGTGTGTGTTACGGCGGAATCCCCGTTTATGTCTGAAAAAGGTGTACCGAGTTACGTCGGGATTGAGTACATGGCACAGATGGTCGCGGCTTATGCTGGTGCTAAGGCATTGGATAATGGTGGCACCATTGATATTGGCTTTTTATTAGGCTCGAGAAAATATAAGACGCACACCCCTTACTTCAAAGCCGCTCAAAACCTCGTTATAAGCGTAGAGGAATTGCACAAAGAAGAAAGTGGTCTTGGTGTATTTGATTGTAAAATTAAGTACAATGACGAATTGTTGGCTGAAGCTAAAGTAAATGTCTTTCAGCCTGACGATCCACAAGGTTTTATCAAGGGGCAATAATGCAAAAAAGAATTTTAGTTACGGGCTCTAGCCGAGGTATTGGCAAGGCTATCGCATTTGAATTAGCACAGCAAGGGTATGATATTGCACTACATTGTCGTAGCAACGTGGCCATGGCTGAGGCGTTCAAAAGTGAGCTAGAAGCGTTGGGGCGCCATGTAACTGTATTGCAATTTGATGTGTGCGATCGTCAAGCCGCCAAAGAAGCGTTGTTAAACGATATCGAAGAGTTTGGTGCTTACTATGGTGTTGTTTGTAATGCAGGCATAACTCGCGATGGTGCTTTTCCTGCATTGACTGATGATGATTGGGACAGCGTGATCCGTACGGGGCTAGACGGTTTCTATAATGTCGTTCATCCCGTCTTGATGCCAATGATCCAAATGCGAAAAGGTGGTCGAATTATCACCGTAACCTCTGTTTCGGGTATTGCTGGCAATAGAGGACAGGTTAACTATAGTGCTGCAAAAGGCGGTGTTATTAGTGCAACAAAGGCGCTGTCTTTAGAGCTTGCAAAAAGAAAGATAACCGTCAATAGCGTTGCTCCAGGGTTGATTGAAACAGATATGACGGAAGGGGCGGAGATCGATGAAATTAAAAAGCTGATCCCTATGCGTAGAGCGGGGCAACCCAAAGAAGTCGCAGCGACAGTGGCCTTTTTGATGTCTGATGGAGCTGGTTACATTACTCGTCAAGTTATTTCTGTAAATGGTGGGTTGGTATAATGAAGCGTGTTGTTGTTACAGGCATGTCTGCGATCACTGCTCTAGGTCAAGATTGGGAAAGTTTTAAAGCCAATCTGCAAAATGGCCAAAGTGCGATTAAGCAGATGCCTGAATGGGCAGAAGTTGCTGAATTAAACACTCAAGTTGCAGCTCCTGTTGAAGACTTTGAAAAGCCAAAACACTATAAACGTAAAATGATCCGTTCTATGGGCCGTGTTGCATTGATGTCAACGGTTGCCACAGAAAAGGCGCTGGCACAAGCTGGGTTGTTGCAACACGAAAGCTTGACCAATGGCGACACAGGTGTTTCTTATGGTTCATCTTCTGGCTCGACTGCTCCGACCGTTGAATTTGGCAAGTTATTGAGTAACAAAGACATGTCAGGTATCACCGCGACAAGCTATATCCAAATGATGGCACATACAACAGCGGTTAATATCGGAGTATTCTTTGGTGCTAAAGGCCGAGTTGTGACAACAAGTTCGGCATGTACATCCGGTTCACAGGGAATTGGTTATGCTTACGAAGCAATACAGTCTGGACGTCAAAAGGTTATGATTGCTGGTGGTGCAGAGGAGTTATGTGTCTCTGGTGCCGCTGTATTTGACACTTTATATGCAACTTCAACAAAACTTGCGCCAGAAAATACACCTCGACCATTTGACAAAGCCAGAGACGGTTTAGTGATAGGTGAAGGGGCAGGTACACTTATTCTTGAAGAGCTAGAGTTTGCCAAAGCAAGGGGGGCCACTATACTCGCTGAAGTAGTTGGTTTTGGTACTAATTCAGATGGTCAGCATATTACTCAACCGACGTCGGTGACAATGGAAGAGGCGATGCGTTTAGCTTTGCGGGATGCACAATTACAACCAGAACAGATCAGCTATGTGAATGCCCATGGTACAGCAACAGATCGCGGAGATATTGCAGAGTCACATGCGACATTTTCAGTATTTGGTGAAAAGCCAATTAGCTCGTTAAAGAGCTACCTAGGGCATACTCTAGGAGCGTGTGGAGCGATAGAAGCGTGGGCATGTATTAATATGCTTAATTCAAATTGGTGTGCACCCACACTTAACCTCACCGAAGTAGATCCAGAGTGTGCGCCACTGCACTATGTAACCGGTCAAGGTGAGCAAAGAAATATGGATTATGTAATGTCGAATAATTTTGCTTTTGGTGGAATTAATACTTCTTTGATCTTTAAAAAATACAACGCCTAGTTAGTCAGCACCTCTCAGGTATAGCCCGTGCAATCGCATTTATACACGGGCTCTCCAATGTAAAACTACAATTGTTATGTCAGCGTTTTTACAGCTTGAGTAATACCTTCCAATGTCAGTGGGTACATCCTTCTCTCCATGAGCCCATCAATTTGCTCAATAGACTGATAATAATTCCAATAGTTTTTTGGCTGCGGGTTTAGCCAAGCGACTTTGTCAAAGTGGTCGGTAAGGCGTTGCAACCAAACACGGCCAGGCTCTTGATTCCAATGCTCGACACTTCCACCTGGGTAGGTGATTTCATACGGGCCCATCGTTGCATCACCTACAAATATTAAGCGGTAATCTTTGCCGAATTTATTAATGAGCTGGTAGGTGTCAAGCAGTGAGTCGTTTAATCGTTCATTATCTTTCCAAACATGCTCATATACACAGTTGTGAAAATAGAAAAACTCTAAGTGTTTAAACTCGCTGTGAGCAGCACTAAAAAGCTGTTCGCAAATTTGGATATGATCGTCCATCGAACCGCCAATATCAAACAACATGAGAACGCTGATGGCATTGTGTCTTTGCGGTGCCATCTTAACATCTAAGAGTCCGCCTTGTTTTGCTGTCGCTTCAATCGTATTGTTTAAATCAAGCTCCTCCCCCTCATGACTGTGAGCAAACTTTCTCAGTTGTTTAATTGCTAGCTTCATATTTCGGGTACTGAGATCTGCGTCTTTATCGAGGTTTTTGTATTGTCGTTTGTCCCACACTTTCACCGCTTTTCGGTGGCGGCTCTCATGTTGACCAATACGAACTCCTTCGGGGTTATATCCGTATGCCCCAAATGGAGATGTGCCACCAGTACCGACCCATTTGTTGCCACCAGCGTGTCTTTTTTGCTGCTCTTCAAGGCGGTTCTTAAGTGCTTCCATAAGCTTATCTAAACCACCTAAGGCTTTGAGCTTGGCTTTTTCTTCATCGCTAAGGTGTTTCTCGAACTCTTTTCTCAACCAGTCTGCGGGCAAGGCTTGTTGTTGAAGTGCATTGGCAATATTTACTTGCTCTACACCTTGGAAGTAGTCAGCAAACGCGCGATCGAACTTATCAAATAAGGTTTCGTCCTTTACGAAGATGACCTTACTAAGTGTATAAAAGTCATCGAGGCTGCCAAAACATAGCCCTTTCTCAAGCGCGGCTAAGCAATCTAACAACTCTCTTAGGCTTGCTTTAATACCGTGCCGTCTCAGAGTAAACAGGAACTCGATGAGCATTATCTTTTACTCATAAATGCGAGTTTTTCAATTAAGGTGACATCTTGCTCATTTTTCAACAAAGCGCCAAATAAAGGCATCAGGCCACCTTGATGTGTCTTATCATGCAGTGTTGCTGCGTCAATATCTTCAGCAAGGAGTAACTTTAGCCAGTCTAATAGCTCACTGGTGCTGGGCTTTTTCTTTAGGCCTCTAATGTCTCGTAAATTGAAGAATACTTCCAATGCTTGATTTAACAACGTTGTTTTTAAATTTGGAAAATGGACATCCACAATGGCTTTCATTTCTTCAAGTGATGGAAAATCGATGTAATGGAAGAAGCATCTGCGCAAAAACGCGTCGGGCAGCTCTTTTTCGTTATTTGACGTAATGATGACGATAGGTCGAATATCTGCTTTTACCTGCTGCTGTGTTTCATAGACATGAAACTCCATTTTATCGAGTTCGAGCAGGAGGTCATTTGGAAACTCGATGTCGGCTTTGTCTATTTCATCGATGAGCAGAACTGGGCGTTTTTTTGCCGAAAATGCCTGCCACAATTTCCCCTTTATGATGTAGTTATTGACATCATGAACACGTTCATCGCCCAATTGGCTATCGCGCAGACGCGAGACTGCGTCGTATTCATAGAGGCCCTGCTGAGCTTTGGTTGTAGACTTGATGTGCCATTGAATCAATTCGGTGTCTAAACTTTGTGCTAGCTCTTCTGCTAACAGAGTTTTACCTGTACCAGGTTCACCTTTGATAAGCAGTGGTTTCTCCAAAAGAATGGCAGCATTAACCGCCTGCTGTAGTGCCGCTGTCGCGATATATGTACTTGTGCCTTTGAACATTATTTATTGTGGTCTGAGGAGATCATGGTATCAGTTTGCCACACTTCTGTTTTCACTATCAAATTTCATTCTTCACGTACAAATTGAAATCTAGGCTGTGTTTCGCCATCGACAATGACATTTTCAATAAACATGCTAAGTGGCCTTGCCCAGTGGTCATAGTTTCCATATAGAGTTTGATAGATCACAAGGGGTTCTTCGCTTTCACTGTGGGTTGCAACAAACAACACTTGGTATTCTTTACCCTTGTAATGTCGGTATATCCCTTTTTTAACTTGGTTAGGCATTGTTGAGTCCTCATATGACTGGGTATAATTGGCTTATTCAATAGCGAGAGAGTATGCTCGTTTATCTATGAAATAAGGTTTTAATACATGAATTATATTGCGCTTGGCGATTTCAAGAAAGCATGGGTTTTTAGACATAAGGACCTCCCGATTGACGAGTTGGATTTGGCCCAAATAAAACCTATGACGGCACAGCGCGCTGCTGTTCTTTGGAGCACAATGGTTAGCCGGGAGCAAGATCATCCTGACTTTTTTACCCCCACTGATTGGGCTGGTAAAGAAGATAATTGGGAGGAGGTTGTCGATTGGGAGGGCAAGTGGGAGGAAGGTGAGCCACTATTACCTTCTGAGATCACAGAATATTTGCAGTGGGAAGACAATACAACCGTTTATTTTTGCTTGTCGAGAGATCATGTTATTGAGACACAGTTTGGAGTGTTCAAACGCTGCTGGCAAAACTTTATGTTTTTAGTCGATGGCAGTTTGTTACTCGGTAAAAAACGTGATGCGGCTGTACAGTTTTTAGAGTCAGGTGAAGCAAAGCTTGGGCAGCGACCTAAAGGAAATTAAATCATCGCCTTGTTATTTTGCTGGATTGGCTGTATTTAGAAGTGATGCCATGATATAAAATCCTCATATAGGAGGGGCTTTGGAAGAGTGTAACACTAGCAAGCAGCAAACAACGATCTGGCAAGATGAGGCTTCACGGCTTGTCTTTGCAGAGCTTGTTAATGTGTTTTATACAAGAGAAATCAACACTCTGTCCAATGAGTCTGATCCGGGAAGGCTAAAAAGATTGCTTGCAAGCTTACCCTACTATGTAGAGCGGGCTGCAACGCACATTGTATTGGGTGAAGTTCCATTGCAATTAGACAGCCACAATGGTTGCTGGGTTGCGTCCCAGAAAAAAATACCATCACAAGAGCAAACAGTGGTGCAACGGTACTATGAGCAGCATGCAGAAGTTGGGCTGGTTGTACCTGTGATGTTGACGGTAGAACATGAGACGCGACTCTGCATTGACATGATTGATCAAATAAAGCCTTCGCAAATTCACTGCAATCAGTATGGATGGTTTGAGCTTTCAGGGAGTGGTGAAGAGGATAAAAACGCCTCTTTATTGAAGCCAAGTAAAGCTTTAATGACGGCAGCCTGTTGTGGTCACCGTTGGCAATATCATAAAATAGCAACTCCGAGATTACTTGGCCTAAGAGAGATGCTACTGGCTAGCAGCATTAATTGGCGCAATGTAACGAAAAAGAAAATAGTATCTAGTTAACACTCTCGCAATTGGCGACATGACTACAGCGTTTATATATTAGGGTATGTTTTATGCGTTTATTTCAATTAGCGCTGTTTTGCCTATGTGCTTACATTCAATATAAGCTATGGTTTGGTCATCATGGCTTGCAAGACTATAGAAGAATAACTGAGACAGTAAGTACTCACCAACAGATGAACGCTGAACTACTCAAAAGAAATAAATTACTGAAAGCGGATATTGAGGATCTCAAGTTGGGTTTGGAGGGTGTGGAAGAGCGCGCGCGCCATGAGTTGGGTATGATCAAACCTGATGAAACTTTTATCCGTGTATTACCAAAGAAGCACTATGAATAAAGCAATATCATTAGCGGCAGTTGTCCCTGCGGCCGGTATAGGCTCCAGAATGGGGCTAAACCATCCAAAACAGTATTTGAAAATCGGTGACAAGACCATCTTAGAGCATACATTGAGCAAGTTGTCGCAAGTCGACACTATTAATCAAATAATTGTTGCTGTTAGTGATGAAGATGGTTATTTCGAGAATTTAAACTTGGATAATTTGAATGTTACTCGAGTATCTGGGGGAAAAGAGCGCGCTGATTCTGTGCTCAATGCTCTCAAATCGTTGCGAAGTAACCCACCAGAGTGGGTGTTGGTGCATGATGCAGCCAGACCACTAGTTGATATTGCCGATATCGACAACTTGATTTCTAGCTGCATTAATGCGGGAGAAGGTGGCATATTAGCCTGTCGGGTTAAGGACACAATTAAAAAAGGTAACACACACAGTGAACACACAGTACCAAGAGATCTGCTGTGGCAGGCCTTGACACCCCAGTTATTTCCTTATCGGGCACTGTTGCAGTCATTGGAAAGTGCCCTAGAAGACGGTGCGTTGATAACTGATGAAGCGTCTGCAATGGAAAGAGCAAATCAGCCTGTTCAGTTAGTCTGCGGGCGCTCCGACAATATAAAAATTACCACTCCAGAAGATCATGCGCTGGCATGTTTCTTAATGGAACAACAGCAAAAGAGTATTTAGTATGTTTAGAATTGGTCATGGCTTTGATGTACACAAATTTGGCGGTCAGGGGCCTCTGGTAATTTGTGGAGAAAAAATAGAGTTTGAACAAGGCTTTATTGCACACTCTGATGGTGATGTAGCAGTACACGCCCTGTGTGATGCATTGTTGGGGGCACTTGCCCTTGGTGATATCGGCAAGCATTTTCCTGATACTGACGATGAGTTTGAAAATATTGATAGCCGTATTCTTTTACGAAGAGTGATTGAGCAAGTGGCGACTAAAGGTTATAAAGTGGGAAATTTGGATGTAACCATTGTTGCTCAAGCCCCTAAAATGCGACCCCATATTGACGCCATGAGAGCCAATTTGGCTTCAGACTGTCAAATTGAATTAGAACAAGTCAATGTTAAGGCAACCACAACTGAAAAGCTCGGTTTTGAGGGGCGCAAAGAAGGTATTTCAAGCCACGCCGTTGTGTTACTTTTTAAGGTGTAGATAAGTGGTTGATGTTATTGCTTCTTTAAACTACCTCTACGGTAAGCCGCAATCTCAAGGCGACTTCAAACAAAATCCAGAGGATTTTGTCGTAGAAGAAGAACTTGATATTGAATTTACAGGTGAGGGCGAGCACGTATGCTTGCAAATCATCAAACGTGGTGAAAATACAGCTTATCTAGCTAAGCAAATTGCTAAGTTTGCAGGCGTTGCACCTCGGGACGTCAGTTATGCAGGGTTAAAAGATCGTCACGGAGTATGCACACAGTGGTTTAGTGTGCCTGTACCAATTAAAAAGCATATAGACTTTTCGCAGCTAAACTCTGACTCCATGGTGGTCATCAATCAAATACGACACAATCGGAAATTGAAAACAGGCTGCCACAAAGGCAACCGATTCGTGATCACCTTGCGAAACGTCACCAATCATTTAGACGTATTATCTCGCATTAATGCCGTTAGACAAGGCGTGCCAAATTATTTTGCCGAGCAACGTTTTGGGCATGATGGTCATAATTTGACTATGGCTGAGCGTCTTTTTTCAGGCGAGCAGATTAGAGATAAAAAACTGCGTGGTATTGTGATTTCAGCTGCTAGATCATACATTTTTAATCAGATTGTCTCTAATAGAGTTAAAGAGCATGGCCTCGCTAAAACTTGGCAAAGAGAAGTTTTCTTACTCTCTGGGAGTAATGCTTTTTTTGAGGACGATCTAAATGACGAAATTGTAGAACGATTGAGCCAAGGCGATATTTTATTGTCTGCTCCCCTAGTTGGTAAAGGTGAAAAAGGGCTTACAGAGGTTGAGCGAATTTGGCTTGAAGAATTTGCAGATTGGCACCAAGGTCTTGCGTCACTAGGTTTGAAAAATGAACGCCGAAGCTTGAGAGTCGTACCTAAAGATTTGCAAGTCAAAACAATCGACCCTAAAACACTGCAATTGAACTTTGAGCTGCCAAAAGGGTGTTACGCTACATCAGTACTCAGGGAGCTTATCGAACACAAAGATGTAAGTTTGATTGAAAAGCCACAGAATGGAGAACTAGAAACGTGAAAATACTGCTGAGCAATGATGACGGCGTAAGTGCTAAAGGTATTGAAGTGCTTTTCAGAGCATTAAGTGAACTTGCGGACGTAACTGTAGTAGCACCAGATCGAAATTGTAGTGGTGCAAGTAACTCGCTGACTCTTTTGAATCCGTTACGTACAACGACATTAGACAATGGTTTTATTTCTGTGAATGGAACACCAACAGATTGTGTTCATTTGGGTGTCAATCAGTTACTTACAGATCCCCCTGATCTTGTCGTAGCTGGCATTAACAATGGTGCAAACTTGGGAGATGACACCTTGTACTCTGGAACTGTTGCCGCAGCCGCCGAAGGGCGACATTTAGGTTTACCAGCGATTGCTGTATCCCTTTGCTCAAAACAGGAGGCTCACTACGAAACAGCAGCTGCTGTGACCTTGAAAATCATTAAAGCTTTGGGCAGCCATCCCTTACCCAAGGATCAAATTATTAATATCAATGTACCAGATATTCCATTGTCTGAACTGAAAGGCTTTAAGGTGACGCGTTTAGGCTCGCGACACAAAGCGGATACCATGACCAAACAAAGAGATCCATGGAACCGAGATATTTATTGGTATGGAACACTTGGAACTGAAAGTGATGCAGGGGAGGGGACTGATTTTTATGCTGTTAAACAAGGTTATGCGGCGATAACGCCTTTGACGGTTGATATGACGGCACATGAGAGTCTTGAACGCCTAGCAACTTGGCTGTCTTCTCAGGAGTAACGGTTTTGCTGAACAACTACCAACGCAGTGCCAGTAAGCTCATTGAAAGCTTGAGATCGCAAGGTATACAAGATGATGCGGTTTTAAACATCATGGCTAATACTCCTAGGCATATATTTATCGACGATGTGCTAAAGCATAAATCGTACGAAAATACCGCACTACCGATAGGGCAAGGGCAGACTATTTCTCAACCCTATATAGTGGCCAAAATGACGGAAGTATTACGTCAACTCGGAATCCACGATAAAATTCTCGAAGTGGGCACGGGATCTGGATATCAAACGGCGATTCTTGCACAGTTGTTCGACACCGTGTGCAGTATAGAGAGAATTAAAGCGTTACAGTGGCAGGCGAAAAGACGCCTACATCAACTCGATTTGTACAATGTTTCTATGAAACATGGGGACGGCTGGCAGGGGTGGGAATCTAAGGCGCCTTTCAGCGGTATTATTGTCACTGCGGCTGCTGCAGTTGTTCCTGAGTCCTTGTTAGCCCAACTTGCAGAGGGAGGTGCAATGGTAATTCCGTTGGGAGTTGAAGAGCAAGTGTTAACCTTATTTACAAAGCAAAAAGGTCAAATAAAGCATCAGGCAATCGCCCCTGTTAGGTTTGTACCGCTTGTGGCTGGACCGATTACGTAAATAAATGAGGAAAATTATTGGTAACCCTGATAAATTGATTTTTATTAGTGCTTTTAAGTACACATGCATGTAAGTAATGGAATTTAATGGAATGTGGGTGAGACGTTCGAACTTTTTAATAGTAGGTCTACTTTGTAGTTCACTCGTAGCTTGTTCATCTGTTCATACGCCAGCGCCTGTGGTCAACCTGAGTAAAGGTAAGACCACATCGTCAAAAAAAATTCACATTAAAAATAACCGCTACAAGGTGAAAAAAGGTGATACATTATTTTCCATTGCATTTAGTGCAAATAAAGATATAAGAACAGTTGCCAAAATCAACAAAATTAAGCCTCCCTACACCATTTATCCCGGTCAAACTATTTTACTAACCTATCCTAAAAAATCTAACAAAACGGCTAAAAAAACGCCGCTTAAAACCAAAAAATACACAACTAATAAACCTTTAAATAACAAACCCTCAAAAAAAGAGCTTGATCCCCCTAAGCAACGAGAGTATGTTCAAAGTCAAGCCAGTAAAAAAACCAATGACACCAGTACTTTGTTGAATAAAAAGGTACGGTGGAATTGGCCCGCAGTAGGTAAAGTGACAAGACGCTTTTCTATTAAAGAAAATGGCTACAAGGGAATACAGATCACAAACAAAACAGGGACATCGATAAAAGCTGCGGCAAGTGGCATTGTTGTTTATGCAGGGAGTGCATTACGAGGCTATGGCAATTTAATTATCTTAAAACACACAGATGATTATCTTAGTGCCTATGCCCACAATTCCAAATTGCTAGTAAGAGAGCAGCAGCAGGTTAAAGTGGGGCAGAAGATTGCCGAAATGGGGAGTTCGGATGCAAGCTCGGTAGCTTTGAGGTTTGAAGTAAGGTACAGAGGAAAATCCGTAGACCCAATAAGGTATCTGCCTAAAAAATAGCGTATCGACGTATTGATGGAACACTATCACTTATTCGCTTGGGAGGATGCTTATGGCTCAAACAGCAAAACAGAAAAGTAAAGTGAACCCGGAATTAGACGATAAGTTTGACGGGGATAATGAAGATGGTCCAAATGAAGAGCTTTTGGAAGATATCGATAGTGAAGAAGAGATATTTGCCAAAGATGATTCAGTTAAGAACTTAGATGCAACTCAGCTATATCTCGGAGAGATTGGTTTTTCACCGCTGCTTAGTGCTGAAGAAGAAGTATATTTTGCGAGAAAGGCTCTTAAGGGCTGTGAAGCTTCTCGTAAGAGAATGATTGAAAGTAATTTAAGGTTGGTTGTGAAGATTGCTCGCCGTTACAACAACCGTGGTCTTGCATTGCTTGATTTAATTGAAGAAGGCAATTTAGGCCTGATAAGAGCCGTAGAAAAATTTGATCCTGAAAGGGGTTTTAGATTTTCTACATACGCGACTTGGTGGATTAGACAAACCATTGAACGCGCTATCATGAACCAAACCCGCACTATTCGCCTACCAATTCATGTTGTCAAAGAATTGAATGTATATTTGAGAACAGCAAGAGAGCTTACTCAAAAGCTTGATCATGAACCAACAGCTGAAGAGATAGCTGAGTGCCTTGACAGACCTGTTGAGGATGTCAGTAAAATGCTGCGCTTGAATGAAAAGATCACATCCGTAGACACGCCAATTGGCGGTGATAACGATAAGGCACTGTTAGATATCATTGCGGATGAAAGGGGTTATGAACCTGAAAGTGAAGTGCAGAATAAAGACATTAATCGACATATTGTTGATTGGCTTGGGGAGCTTAATCCAAAGCAGCGCGAAGTGCTTGCTCGTCGTTTTGGTTTATTGGGCTACGAACCGTCGACACTTGAAGATGTTGGCCGGGAAATTGGCTTAACTCGTGAGCGGGTCAGACAGATCCAAGTGGAGGCACTGCGTCGGTTGAAAGATATTTTGCAACATGAAGGGCTGAGTACGGATAGCCTATTTGAGCAATTGTAATATTAGATACCATTATTAATAATTTGATTTTAAAAATACACAACAACGTAAAGATCACGTCTCTGTGTGCTTAATACAAGGTATTAATTGCAATTATCAAAACTTACTTTTGAAGTAGAATAATAAAAAACCACGCTAGATAGCGTGGTTTTTTATTGAGCCATAAGTAAAGATTAAAGAGTTTCTATCTTTGTCTTTTGCTCTAGTAGTTTTGCTTTCGCATCACTAAACTCAGCGAGTTTTGCTTTCTCTTTTTCAAGCACTGCGGCAGGAGCATTATTAACAAACTTCTCGTTCGCTAGCTTTTTCTCTACTTGTGATAAGCCTTTCTCCGCTTTTTCAAGCTGTTTAGCAATACGAGCCAATTCAGCTTCCACGTCAATCAGGCCAGCCATTGGGATCATAATTTCTAGATCACCAATAAACGCTGTTGCTGATGCTGGTGCATCATCTTTGCTTGCTAGTACCGTAAACGCTTCTAACTTGGCCAGTGAACTCAAGAAGGCTTGGTTTTCATCTAGGCGACGCTGATCTTGTTCGCTTACATTTGCCAATAGTACACTCAGAGGTTTATTTGGACTGATGTCCATTTCACCACGGATATTACGGATAGCAAGGATAAACTGTTTAACCCATTCAAGGTCGGCCATAGCCTGCTCATCAACGATATCGGCATTAAACTCTGGGAATGCTTGAAGCATAATTGTATTGGCTTCAATACCAGCCAGTGGAGCAACACGTTTCCAAATCGTTTCTGTAATGTATGGCATTAATGGGTGCATTAAACGCAGTAAGCCTTCCAATACGGTGATCAAAGTGTGACGAGTGCCGCGCTGTTGTTCTTCATTGCCTTTGAATAGTACAGGCTTCGTTAGTTCTAGATACCAGTCACAGAACTGGTTCCAAGTGAACTCATAGATAGTAGTAGATGCCAAATCAAAACGGTAGTTGTCCAGGTGTTCAGTAAATGTTTGAACAGTATTTTGGAATTGGCCGAGGATCCAACGATCTGCTAGTGAGTATTGCTTTGGTGCATCATTAAAACCGCAATCTTGCTCTTCGGTATTCATCAGGACATAGCGGCTTGCATTCCATAGTTTATTACAGAAGTTACGGTAGCCTTCTAATCGGTTCATATCCCAGTTGATATCTCGACCAGTAGACGCCATCGCAGCAAGCGTAAAGCGCAGCGCATCTGTACCATGTGCTTCTATACCATCAGCAAAGGTTTTACGTGTATTTTTCTCAATCTTTTTCGCTAATTGAGGTTGCATCATGTTACCTGTACGTTTGGTAACTAAGCTTTCTAGATCAATACCGTCAATCATATCAAGAGGGTCAAGTACGTTACCTTTTGACTTTGACATTTTATCGCCGTTCTCATCACGGATAAGACCGGTAACGTACACTGTTTTGAATGGCACTTGTGGCGTACCGTCGTCATTCTTCACGAAGTGCATAGTCATCATTATCATACGGGCAACCCAGAAGAAAATGATGTCAAAACCAGTTACTAGTACGTCAGATGGATGGAAGACTTTAAGGTCTTCGGTATTTTCTGGCCAGCCCTGCGTTGAGAATGTCCAAAGAGCAGAAGAGAACCAAGTATCCAATACATCGTCGTCCTGAGATAAAACAACGTCATCAGCGAGGTTGTTTTCTTTGCGCACTTCGGCTTCATCACGGCCTACGTATACATTACCCTCTGCATCATACCAAGCTGGGATCCTATGACCCCACCAAAGTTGGCGAGAGATACACCAATCTTGAATGTCACGCATCCAAGAGAAGTACATGTTTTCATACTGTTTAGGTACAAACTGAATATCACCGTCTTCAACGGCTTTAATTGCAGGCTCTGCAAGTGGCGCAACACGAACATACCACTGGTCAGTTAATAGCGGCTCAATAACGACACCTGAGCGGTCGCCATAAGGCACTGTTAAACTGTGATCGTCAATTTTTTCTAATAGACCTGCATGCTCAAATTCTTCGATGATCAGCTTTCGTGCATCGAAACGGTCAAGGCCGTGGAAACGATCCGGAATTGGCGCATCTAGAGAAAGCTCTTTGCCATCAAAAGTATAGCTTTCGCCCTCTGCAAGGACTGCTGCGTCTTTATTGAAGACGTTGATCATTGGAAGCTGGTGGCGCTTGCCAACTTCGTTGTCGTTAAAGTCGTGTGCTGGCGTGATCTTTACACAACCAGTGCCTTTTTCCATATCTGCATGCTCATCGGCAACAATTGGAATGCGGCGATTAACGATAGGCAACAAAATCTCTTTGCCAATTAAGTCTTGATAGCGTTCATCTTCAGGGTTAACTGCAACACCTGTGTCGCCTAGCATGGTTTCTGGTCGTGTGGTTGCTACGATAATGTAGTCTTTGCCATCTTTCGTTTTTATACCATCAGCTAGCGGGTAGCGAAGATTCCACATGTGACCTTGTTTGTCTTTATTTTCAACTTCAAGGTCAGAAATCGCAGTATGTAGTTTTGGATCCCAGTTAACAAGGCGCTTTCCGCGGTAAATTAGGTCTTCTTTGTATAATCGAACAAAGACTTCTTTAACTGCTTCAGACAAGCCTTCATCCATGGTGAAACGCTCACGTTCCCAATCCACAGAAGCACCTAAACGACGCAACTGTTTAGTGATGGTGCCGCCAGACTCATTTTTCCATTTCCAGATGCGATCTATAAATTCTTCACGGCCAAGGTCATGCCTCGTTTTACCTTCTTCAGCTGCCAGTTTACGCTCAACAACCATTTGCGTTGCAATACCTGCGTGATCGGTACCCACTTGCCATAAAGTATTTTTCCCCTTCATACGCTGATAACGCGTTAAGGTGTCCATTATGGTATCTTGGAACGCATGGCCCATGTGTAGGCTACCCGTGACGTTTGGCGGCGGGATCATGATTGAGTATGCGTCGCCTTCCCCTGAAGGCTTAAAGTAGCCGTTTTCTTCCCAGTCTTGGTATAAAGACTGTTCAATATCTTGTGGGTTATAGGTTTTATCCATTACACAGAACCTTTAAAAATACTTTAGTTATCAATTTCTTTTGTTGAAATATTTGCGCCAATGGTGCGCAGCTGTTTGAACCTTTCCCGGGCAGCCTGTTTGGCCATCGGCTCGACAGGGACAAAGTCGTATACTTGCTCAAATCGTCGGATAAAATCCGGGATATGTGTGGCAAGGTTAATGAGTATCGCACGTCGCCCTACAGGGGGCATCTGGCCAATTTCTACAGGAGCGCCACCTTTAGGGCCTTCTCCTTGTAGGTTGTGTGGTACGAAACTATCAGCGTCGAACTGCCACAAATGTTCGTCAATTGCATGGGCGTCTTCTACCGTATCTACGTAAATGAAAACACGTTGCCCTGCACGGTACAGTTTTGCAGCACTTCGCGCTGCAAGATCAAAATGAGCCGGGATTTGCGTACTAGGCTCTTGATCATGCTTTAACACCAAAAAGTGTGCGTTGATTGACATGGCATGTGACTTATCTTCAGTACTGATTGAGATACACAGAGTAAAAATACTTGGTGTCTGATCAGCGTTCAAAATAAAGCCGCATTCTGACACAGAATACGGCTCTCATCAATCTACAGTAGACTTTGAAGTGAGTTATTTAACACCGCTTCAAAAATCTGTACATATTTGCATAGGGTGTTTAATCTTGCAGGCCTTCGGTTATATTTGCACGATTAAGTAAATACTGCATGAGCATTGGTACTGGTCGTCCTGTTGCACCTTTATTGGCACCACTTCGCCAAGCCGTGCCGGCTACATCAATATGTGCCCAATTGTACTTTTTGGTGAACTTCGATAAGAAGCAAGCTGCCGTGATAGTACCAGCTGGACGTCCACCTAAATTGGTGAAGTCTGCAAATGGGCTTTTCAGTTGCTCTTGATAATCATCCCAAAGAGGTAGTTGCCATGCTCTATCACCGCTTTGCTCGGATGCTTTTAATAAATCATGTGCAAGCGGGTTATGATTTGATAGCAACCCTGATGCATGATGACCCAATGCGATAATGCAAGCTCCAGTCAGTGTGGCAACATCAACGACTGTATCTGGTTCGAATGCCTCAACGTATGTTAATGCGTCACATAATACCAAGCGGCCCTCAGCATCGGTATTTAGTACTTCTACCGTTTGTCCAGACATAGTGGTGAGAATATCACCAGGTCGGTATGCTCGGCTACTAGGCATATTTTCGCAGCCAGCTAATACACCGATCACGTTAAGAGGTAGCTGCATTTCAACAACTGCGCGCATTAAACCTAACACGCCCGCTGCGCCGCCCATATCGTACTTCATCTCATCCATGCCTTCGCCTGGCTTGATTGAAATACCACCTGAGTCGAAAGTCAGACCCTTACCAACAAAGACAATTGGTGCTTGTTTATCTGAAGCGCCGTTATAGTGAATAACTGACATAACAGACTCGTTGTCACTGCCTCGTCCTACAGCTAAGTATGAATGCATACCGAGCTCTTCCATTTCTTTTTCGCCAACTAAATTGACCTTAACATTGTCAAACTCTTTGGCTAGTAACTCCGCTTGCTCACCTAAATAGCGAGGATTACAAATATTGGGCGGCATGTTGGCAACGTCTTTACACAGTTTAGCACCAGCGGCAATTGCTAGGCCGTGTTCAATGGCGTTTTCGCCAATTGTTAACTCTCTGCGAGTAGGGACATTGAAGACGATTTTACGCAGTGGTCGTCTAGCTTCGCTCTTTTTACTTTTTAGCTGATTAAAGGTGTATAAGCAGTCTTGTGTGGTTTCAACTGCTTGTCTTACCTTCCAATATGTATCTCGACCTTTGACATGTTGCTCAGTTAAAAAGCACACAGCTTCCATCGAGCCTGTCTCATTTAAGGTATTGATGGTTTTTGAAATAATTTGTTTGTACTGTTTGTCGTCAAGCTCTCGCTCTTTACCACAACCAACTAATAAAACGCGTTCACTCAATACATTTGGTACATGGTGTAACAACAGTACTTGCCCTGGTTTACCTTCTAGGTCACCACGGCGCAATAAATTGGAAATATAGCCTTCGCTGATTTTATCCAGCTGCTCACCAACCGGCGATAAACGTCGTGGCTCATACACCCCAACAACAATACAAGCACTGCGTTGCTTTTCTGGACTACCACTTTTAACGCTGAATTCCATTGCGACTCCTAAGTCTAAGTTATGCCATTTCAAACTTTAAATGCCACATTACATCAAGTTAACTAAGTTACTTTAGTGCTGCTGCACTAGTAGGATATTTGATTTTGATGGCATATAATAAAGTGACTAAAATAACCAGTTTACTCAAAATTTCCTACTATTCCAGTGAAATGAGACGTTTTATAGGGGCGAACATTGCTAATTTTTCGATATTTGACTGCTGAAGTTTTAAAATCGCAGGTCGCCGTTTTCCTTACTCTAATGACGATTTTTCTCTCGCAAAAATTTGTCAAAATTTTAGCCGAAGCTTCAGGCGGAGGAATACCAGGAAAACTCGTGTTGTCATTTTTAGCGCTTAATTTACCTAAATTAGCTGTGTATATACTGCCACTCAGTGTATTTTTGGGCATTATTTTGGCGTACAGCCGTATTTATGCTGACAGTGAAATGACCGTGCTAAAAGCCTGTGGTGTTAGTGAGTGGTATGTTGTTCGTGTAACACTCATTTCCAGTTTCTTTGTCGCATTAATTGCAGGGGCGGTAAGCTTGCATATAGCGCCTTGGGCTGGAGAAAAGCAGAATCAACTCAGAGAGCAAGCTAATGCTGAGTCAGGGTTAACTCAATTGCGGGCAGGGCGATTCCAACAAACCGGCAATGAAAAAGCGGTTGTGTTTATTCATAATACCAGCGAACAAGGCTCTGTATTAAATAAGGTGTTTGTTGCGCAATTGCCAGAAAAAGAATCGAATAATGCAGCAAGGATCGTTTATGCACAACAGGGTGAAGTTGCAGAAGGTGAGTCCGGAGAGCAGCAGCTGATTTTGAAAGATGGTAAGCGCTATGAAACCGACGGGTTTAGTCAAGCGTTGAACAAAACTGAATTCGGCAGTTATCAAGTTCAGATCCAAGAACAAGAAATTGAACGTAGAAGGCGAGAACTAGAGGATTTACCTTCAAGTAGATTGTTGGAACTAAATACCCCCGAGGCTGCTGCACAGTTTCAATTGCGGATCGCAACACCTATTTCAATCATTTTATTAACGTTACTTGCAGTACCTTTGAGTGTGGTTAACCCAAGACAGGGGAAGTTTGCAAAGTTGGTTCCAGCAATAGGTATATATTTGGGGTATTTTATTTTACTCAATGCCGGTAAATACCTCGTGGCAGAAGGTAAAATACCGCCCTCTATTGGATTGTGGTGGATCCACTTATCTGTGTTATTTATTGGGGCTTATCTGATAGTGAAAGGGAGACCTTTTGGCGTGTGGCTGAGATCTATCCTTAAAAGTAAGGAGGCAGCGGCATGATGAAAATGCTTGATTGGTATTTGGGCCGTAGTATTTTACAAACTACCAGCTTTGCTTTGTTGGTGTTTGTGGGTATCAATACCTTAATCAAATTTATTGAACAGCTGCGCTCTGTGGGACGAGGTACTTATGAAGTATCGGATGCATTGCTGTTCACGTTATACAGCGTGCCAAGCGATATAGTGGTGTTTTTTCCGATGGCAGCCTTGATCGGCGGGTTAACGGGGTTGGGGGCTTTGGCCTCCAGTAGTGAGCTAGTGGTTATGCAAGCCGCAGGCATGTCGAGATTGCAAATCATAGGCTCAGTAATGAAAACCGCTATTATTTTGGCGATATGCATGATGGCACTTGGCGAGTGGGGGGCTCCTGAGGCTGAGCGCACAGCCAAACAGCTACGAAATCAAGCGATATACGGCGGGGATGTCTACGATGCACAAAAAGGGTTGTGGGCCAAAGATGGCAATAACTTTATCAATATTGCCAATGTTGAGAAGTCAGGCGAACTGACAGACATCAATATATATCATTTTGAGGATGATCTAACCTTAGGCCAAATTACAAGAGCGCAATCAGCGATGACTACCGAGCAAGGTTGGGAGCTCAAAGCTGTAGAAGAAATTCATATCACTGAGCAGCAAGTGAGCACCTATTATGCACAATCAAAGGTTTATGACTCGCAGCTCACCATAGACCGATTAGGGGTATCTTCGTTTGAACCTGAGTCTTTATCATTCAGTGGGCTTGTATCTTATCTAAATTATCTGGAACAAAACGAGCAAGATACCAGTAACTATGAGCTGGCTTTATGGCGCAAAGTGATGCAGCCGGTGACGATAGCTGTCATGTTGTTAGTGGCGCTGTCATTTATTTTTGGTCCTCTACGTTCGGTAAGTATGGGCGCGAGGATTATTATGGGTGTTGTCACGGGCTTAACTTTCCACCTTAGCAACGAAGTGTTTGGTCCCATTGTGATGGTATATCAGATCCCACCTTTAGTTGGTGCAGTAATGCCGAGTATTATTTTTACTTTGCTAGCGATGTACTTTTTACAAAGAAGACAATAAAAAAGGCGCCTTTGGCGCCTTTTTTAGCGACAACTAATCTAAGCTGTCGTACACTTTTTTATTCTCTTCTTTACTTAGCAATAATACTTCACTGCCACTCAACATATCTTGTAAAGCACGTTTTTGCTTCCGATCTACTAATACGAGTAAGTTTCCTAACCCCAATAACGCAGCGAAACTGCGAGCAATGGCTTGTGGCCAAGTGAGTAATTCACCTTTTGTGCTCTGAACTTTTAACCGCCATGCTCGCATGCCAATGGTCTGCCCACTTTTAGTCCAAAAGTAAGCAAAAAAGGCAACAGAGACCAAAACCAACAACACAGTACGGCTGTAATAGAGTGCCGGTGTTGCTTGAATGAGAGCGGAGACATCTTCATGGTTTTGGAGTGTGTACCAACCCATTGAAAGCATGCCTTGTACTAAGCCCAAAAAAACAATTGTCGTGAGCATCGCAAAGGCTATGACGACTAACGCGTCGTATATTAATGATGCAACCCTTCTAATAAAACCTGCGCGAGGAAATGATGACATGTAAAAACCCATATAAAACGATATGACAATATTCTACACACAATATAGGCGCTTATTTATCAAACCTCGATATTTTATGATTTTGGTCAAATACTCAGCACTTGAACACATTAATTAAAAAAACTGCTTGCGGGGCTGTCACATATTTGTATAATGCAGGGCATAGAGACGAGGGCAAATAAAAAAAGCCTAAGCTCAAAGTGGTTTTTCTTTATCTTCTCGAAGTTAGAAGATTAAAGAAAAATGATGCCAGTGTGATGGAATTGGTAGACATGACGGATTCAAAATCCGTTGCCTTCGGGCGTGGCGGTTCAAGTCCGCCCACTGGTACCACTTTTTATAGCCCCAGAATGCTTTCTGGGGCTTTTTTATTTCTGCCTTTACCCTTCTTGCGACTTCTGTGTGAACCGCACCCAGTGTTTATTTCCAGACAAACGAATTCTAATCTGCAGTATATTTAGAGGTTTTGGCTTTACTTGTGAAGCTTTACAGGGGCTTTATACACGTTAAGCAGGTAGCTTTTCTCTTTTGGTGAGAGCTTTAATCCTTCCAATATTTCCATATCTATATTGACCGGTTCGTCATGTTTTATCATATAAATAATTGAATCAGCTAGGCGCACTTTATTGCGAGTCGACATTTGAATATAGATAATGTAAATCGCAGCTAGCACAATTGGTATTAATAATACGAATATTGTAATGAAAATTTCCATTTTGACTCTCACAGATTGAATTCAATAGGGATGATGACAATAGTTGGCATAAAATAGTTCATAAAAAGTGCTTTATACCTTTATTGCTGGGGTTATGAATCTAAAGTAACTATCCGCAGAGGGGATACCATAATACTTATCTTCGACTAGACTTTAGTTGGGGCGAAATACATTATTGGGTAACTTTGTGCAGTTAAAGCAGTCACTTTTACTTTTTAAAACAGCCGCAGTGGGTTCTGCGATTGTGATTATGGTTGCAAGTTGGTTCTTGTACGTTCAGCTACAGCAAACCCGAACTCTGAATGATCACCTTTTTCAACTTCAGACTCAGATTCAGCGTTTGCTGGATCAGGAAGAGCGCTTTTTAATAGAGCGCCAACGCGAGAGTCTAGCATCGATTGAAGATGATAGAGCTTCCTATCGCAAGAGTTATAGTCAATTGTTAAATATGCTGGTGGTTCAACAAAGGGATCTTACTTTACTCTTTAAACTAGACGAGGAAGTTAAGCGGTTTACTCTCAAGTACGAGCAGCTAGCATCTATGCAGGCGTTGTTGGGCTATAATAAAGAAGAGGGGGTCTATGGTAACTTTCGGCGTCAGGCTCATGCCCTACAGGATATTGCCAAACAAACCCAACACCCCCGCTTAGAGATTTTGCTGCTGGAGCTGCGACGCAGGGAGAAAGATTTTTTACTACGGCTCGAACCAAACTATTTGCTTATTCATCAAGATTTATTGAGCAGAACAGAGCAGTTGATCACAGTACAGTTCCCTGAAAAATCGCACGAGTTACTTTCCATCCTCAACCAGTACCAACACGGCTTTAAAACTTATATCAGCGTATTGCAAAAACAAGGGTTAGATCACAGCCAAGGTGTGAGATCAGAGTTACATCAGTTGAAGATTTCCATTAGAAATCACTTTGAAGTGGTGTCAAAGCAGCTTTTTAATGAAGCATTGAATGAAAAACAAAGCTTAATTTTGACCTGCTTAGTGATCATCGTTTCGATCAGTTGTTTCAGTTTATTGTTACTGTTTGTGCTGAACACTCGTATCTCTGAGCATATTATATCAATTAGCCGAGTACTAAAAAATGTTGCGCAACACGAAGACTTCTCAATGCGGGTAAACATTGAAGGTGAAGATGAAATTGCACAGATAGCACACCATTTGGATAGTTTACTGGCGTTTATTGAGACCTTGCTTGAAAGGCTTACAGCAGCACAACAAAGGTTGATCGAAGAGGCCAAAATGGCCAGCTTAGGCAATATGGTGAGTGGGTTTGCACATGAATTAAATACACCTCTTGGTGTTGCAATTACCAGTCAATCGCACTTAAAAGAACAAGTTGAAGTACTTAAAAAAGACTTAGAATCTGGGCAGTTGCAAAAGCAAACTTTAACTAATCTGATTGCTGAAGCCGAGTCTGCACTCTCTTTGTTGGAGAATAACTTACTAAGAACTGCCTCTTTGATTGATGATTTTAAAAAGGTGTCAGTTCAGCAAGAGTATGATGAAGTTCAAGAGTTTAGTCTCAATGCATTGGTGAATGGGGTTTTAGATTGTTATCAACATGAATTAAAACAACCTGACTACCATATCGAAGTAGAAATACCTGAGCAATTAATGCTAAACAGCTATCCGAACGTCTTTGTACAAATTTTAACTTATAGCTTCAACAATTGTATTCAGCATGCAAAACAAGAAGGTAAGTTACTGAATATCGTCGTTTCGGCATTGATCGTGAATAATTATATTCATTTGTATATCAAAGATGATGGTAGAGGCATAGATAAGGAGCTATTACCTGTTATTTTTGAGCCTTTTATTACCACGCAGAGAAATAAAGGCGGCATCGGGCTCGGTTTGAGTATTATCTATAACTTAGTGACTCAGAAGTTAGCTGGGGAAGTAAAAATACAAAGCCCCGCACATGGCGGGGCTTGTTTACATATCATTTTAGCGAATACGGTGTTTCGCTTAGACGCGGATTAGCTTTGTTTGCTTGCAACCCACTGATCAACGAACTGCTCTAATACATTTAAAGGAACAGGGCCGTTTTTAAGTACTACGTCGTGGAATTCACGAATATCGAACTTATCGCCAAGCTCTTTCTTAGCCGCTTCGCGAAGTTCAACAATTTTGATCATACCAATTTTGTATGCAGTCGCTTGGCTTGGCATCACAATATGGCGCTCTACCATTTTGACAGCATCCGATTTCGCGTTAGGCGTGTTATTTACGTAGTAATCGATACCTTCTTGGCGTGTCCATTTCATTGCGTGGATACCAGTATCAACCACTAAACGACATGCACGCCAGAGCTCCATTGCTAGACGGCCAAAGTCTGAATATGGGTCTTCATACAAACCCATTTCTTTAGGTACTAGCTCAGAGTATAAGCCCCAACCTTCGGTGTAAGCTGTGTAGCGACCAAACTTACGGAACTTAGGCATATTTTCAAGCTCTTGGGCAATGGCAATTTGCATATGGTGACCTGGTACACCTTCGTGATAGGCTAAAGCTTCCATTTGGTAGGTTGGCATCGCTTCCATATCATAAAGGTTTGCATAGTAAATGCCCGGGCGAGAACCGTCAGGCGTTGGCTGCTGATAGAATGCCTTACCAGCTGCTTTTTCACGGAAAGCCTCAACACGCTTAACTATCATGTCAGCCTTTGGCTTAACGATGAATAGCTCGTCTAAGCGAGACTTCATGTTGTCAATCATCGCTGTCGCATCAGCTAGATATTTTGCTTTGCCTTCTTCTGTATTTGGTAGATAGAACTGCTTATCGGTTCTCATGAACTCCATAAATGCTTTTAAGTCACCTTTGAAACCAACTTTGTCCTTGATTTCACGCATTTCGTCATGAATACGAGCAACTTCTTGCAAGCCAATCTTATGAATCTCTGCTGCAGAAAGCTTGGTTGTTGTTGTACGCTCAAGTGCAACGTTGAAGAACTTTTCACCCTCAGGGAATTTCCAAACACCGTCGCGGTTGTCCGCACGCTTTTCCAACTTATTTAGATAGTTGATTAACTTGCTATAAGATGGTTTTACAGCAGATGTCAGGGCGTTGTTAGCCTCTGTGATAAGTGCGTCTTTTTCATTTTGTGCGATCTCTAACTTGGCAACTTTTCTCTTGAAGTCAGCCAAAAGTGTAGAGTCTTCACCTTTGGAGAAAGGTGCGCCTTGAATAATATTTTTGCTCGACTCAATAACATGAGGGAATACAAATTTAGGTGCAATAATGCCTGCTTCCGCACGTTTCTCTAGATCTTCGACTAATTGGTCGAACACGGTTGTTACGCCATTAAGGCGAGAGATATACGCTTTTGCATCTTTAACGTCGGCGATTTGGTGTTGGTTAATCAAAAATGCAGGGATCATTGAGTGCGTGCCAAACATTTGATTAACTGGGTAAGAATAACGACGCCATTTGAAATCTTCGATCTCTTCAACAAGGCCCTGTTTAAACAAGTCGTAGCTTACCTGAGTTTGAGGGTCTAATTTACTGCGGTCAATGGCATTGATAGCAGCAAGATCTTGTTTAGTTAATTCAAGGTCTTCTAATTGACGTGCTTCTGAGCCGTCGTCCCACTTGTCATAGTCTTTTTTAATACCCAAATAAGTTTGGTAAATAGGACTACGCATGACACTGCGATTAAATGACTCTTCGAATAGAGCATTTGCTTTTTCTACTTCACTTTGAACAACTTGTTGCACAGGAGCTACAGGCTTTGGTTGTTCAGCCGTTTGCTGGCAGCCTGCCAATAACGTCGCTGAGATTGCAGCAGCGATAATGGTAAGTTTACGCATGTTTTACCCTTCTTATTTTATATATTCAGATATATGAGCCCACAAGAGATTGCCTCTCTTAGTGTAGGATATTATATGGCACGCAACGACTAGCAACCAAATTCTTTGGTTGAAAGCAAAGTCGCAATAGATGTACCCCAATTTAGACAAACAATTCTAACAGGTCATTAAGGTATCTGTGACCTTTATTTGTTACAAACCATGAATCACCGAGATCTTCCAACAAACCTAGTTTAATTGCTTGGTTTAGCTGTGTTTGTATATCTGTTTCCTGTAAACCTGTGTAGGCTTCAAAATGAGCCTTTGGAGTTGCTTCTAGCAGGCGAAACGTATTCATGAAAAACTCAAACGCTTGGTCTTCTAAGTTGACTTGCCAGCTGTCGTATATGTATGGTTTGGTCAAGTCCATATACCCTCTAGGGTGCTTCACTTTGACGGTACGCAAAATTTGTTGCTGTTCGGGTTGTGTGATCTTGCCATGAGCACCACAGCCTATGCCAAGGTAGTCACCAAAGCGCCAATAATTGAGATTATGTTTGCATTTAAAACCTGATTTTGAATAACCGGATATCTCATATTGCTGATATCCGTGCTGCGCCAGCAGCGCTTGTCCTGCTTCTTGTATTGCCCACAAAGTTTCGTCTTCGGGCAATTTAGGAGGCTTTGATGCAAATTGGGTGTTTGGTTCAATGGTTAATTGATACCAAGAGATATGCGGAGGATTGAGTTCAATTACGCGTCTTAAATCGCTCAGAGCATCATCTAAAGACTGATTGGGTAGACCGTGCATCAAATCCATATTAAAGCTATTTAACCCTGCATCATGTGCTTCAGCGGCAGCATTGAGGGCTTCATGTTCACCGTGAATGCGACCCAGTGCCTTAAGTTTATCGCTTTGTAAACTTTGCACACCAATTGAGATTCGATTTATGCCAGCCTGTACATAATGTTTAAAGCGATCACTCTCAACAGTGCCAGGGTTGGCCTCTAAGGTAATTTCAATATCGTCTTCAAAGCCAATTAGAGCTTCTATTTGCTGTAAAAGGTCAACGTAAGCATCGCCAGAAAGCAAGCTCGGTGTGCCGCCGCCGACGAATATGCTATGCAGTTTTCTACCTTGTACAAGGTGTAGATCTGCTTTGAGGTCATCAATTAAATGACCAATGTATTCTTGCTCAGGGATGGTGCCTTTTTGACTATGGCTGTTGAAATCACAGTAAGGGCATTTTTGCACGCACCAAGGTACGTGCACATATAAACTTAAAGGAGGAAGGTTCACTGGATGCTCTTAAAATGTGTCATGAGTTGTTGGAGTGCCTGTCCTCTGTGACTAACGGTGTTTTTCTCTTCCTTACTCAATTCAGCGGCCATGCGCTGCAGACTATCAACCCAAAAAACTGGGTCGTAACCAAACCCGCCGTCACCGTGCTGCGTTGTAGCGATGGCGCCCTCCCAGCTTGCTTGGCAAATAATGGGTGTGGGGTCATTGGCATGTCGCATATAAACTAACACACACCAAAAGCGGGCCGTACGGTTTGTTACACCATCTAAATCAACCAGTAATTTATCGATGTTTTGCTGGTCACTTGCATCACTACCAGCAAAGCGCGCTGAGTACACACCTGGTGCCCCATCGAGTGCATCAACTTCTAAACCCGAATCATCAGCAATGGCAGGTAGGCCAGTCTCTTTTGCTGCGTGTCGAGCCTTAATAATGGCATTTTCTACAAAAGTAGTGCCTGTTTCTTCCACATCAGAGACTTCAAATTGGCTCTGTGGCAGCACTTCAATTTGCATGCTTTCAAGCATACCGCCCAGCTCTCTGACTTTGCCTTGGTTTCCTGTGGCAAGCACGATTTGTTTTGTCATATCTTTAATCTACGTAGAACTTTTGTTGAAATTTTAATAATTGATGATTATTACCTTGCTGGATGTTTAACTCGAAACGGTAAACATCTTCATTGTAATAATCGAGTTGTGCGAGGTAATAAATGGCATCGCCTTCAATCACTTGTTTAAATGTAAGGGACTTTTTATTGCCCAGTAAGTTTTTTGCGAAACCAGATATTTGCACTTCTTGCGCGGTTTTTGATTGGTCTTTTGCCAGCACCGAAATATTGATCAAGGCTTTATTTTCGCTGCGAACTACACCATACACTTTGGCGACGCTGGGTTGAATAAAAGTTGATGGAAAGGCGATGTAGTGCACTTCCCAATTACCTAAATTTTTATACTGCCCACCTGACTCTGAATTATTCGCCTGAGTATGAAAAGCGGCCAATACCAGTAAAATTACGGAAAGATAGAATCGCATAGTACCTCACTTTCATATGCTTAGTGCATGAAGTCCATCACCAAATGTTGTAAGAACATCATGCCAATCAACACCACCATAATGGACAAATCGAGTCCACCAAGCGGTGGGATAATTTTTCTAATTGGGCGCAGTAGTGGTTCAGTTAACTGTTCAAAAACAGCTGCTGCTGGGTTGTAACCCTGTACCACCCAGCTCAATAGAGCGCGGATCACTAAAATCCAAAAAACCAAGCTAAATGCTTCTCGTAGTACAGTTAACAGCCCACCAATAGCTGCTGTAGCGGCATCCCAATGACCGCTAAACACTAACATCAACACAGATACCTTGGCGCCTGCGACGATAAAAGCAAGCACCAGTGATGCTACGTCAATACCTGCAAAACCAGGAATAACTTTTCGTAAAGGGTTAACAGCAAAAGAGGTCGCTTTTACAACAGCCTGACTCACCGGGTTATAAAAATCAACACGTGCCCACTGCATCCAAAAGCGCAGCAGCACTACCATTAAGAATAGATTAAAAATGGTTTCAATTAAAAAATACATTGCATTCATTTTAGGTCCTTAAATTTGTTTTTCCATTTCCTCAGCGCGTGCAATACATGCATCCATTGCATTTGCGACGGTCAGGGGAAGTTGATTATCTTTCATTGACTCAATAGCGGCATGGGTGGTTCCACCCTTTGAAGTAACATTAGCGCGGAGCTGCTCAAGGCTGATATCTGGTTGAGATATGGCCATTTGTGCTGCACCAAGGGCTGTTTGTTGAACCAGTTGCCGTGCTTGTTGCTCATTGAATCCAAGTGCTTTTGCTTTTTCTTCTATGGCTTGCATAAAGAGAAAAAAGTAGGCCGGGGAAGAGCCTGTCACTGCGATAATATCATTGATCTGGCTTTCTGAATGCAGCCAAACGGTCATGCCAGTGGCGCTGAAAATTTGGTCAATAAACCTTTGTTCTTGTTCATCAATATCTTGGCTAAATAAACCGGATACACCAAGCCCAACTAACGATGGTGTGTTTGGCATACAGCGCACAAGTTTGGCGGCACTTTGCAGCATTTCTTTCAAACGGGCAAGGGTAATACCCGCTGCAACGGAAATCACCACTTTGTCAGTCAAGTCGATATTTGCCGAGCGAAAGGTTTCACACAAGGCTTCCATCATTTGTGGTTTGACAGATAGTACAATGACATCAGCACGTTTAATGGCGTCTATGTTGTCACTAGTTGTTTGAACAGCAAAATCTTGTGCAACTTTATCTAGCTTTTCTTGATTGCGATTGGTAGCAATAATATTGCGGGCGCTGAAACCGTTTTTAAGCATGCCGCCAATGATGGCATAGCTCATGTTTCCAGTGCCAATAAATGCGATTGTTTTATTAGACATATTATCTGTGTGGCCTTTATTGTCTTTTACCAAAAATATCGGTACCAATTCTTACCATAGTGGCACCAGCTGAAACGGCGGGTTCTAAATCGCCACTCATGCCCATTGAAAGGGTATCGATATGTGGATATTGGGTCTTTAGTTTATCAAAGCAATGTTTCATTTGCTGAAAATATTGCAGTTGCTGGTTAACATCATCTGTTTGTGCGGTTATCGTCATTAAACCTCTCAAAGTGAGCTGCTTTGTTTCACTGATAAATTGAGCAAGGTCTGACAGCTCCTCTAGGGGGCATCCTGATTTTTTTTCGTCTTGGCTAATGTTAACTTGAATAAGAACATTGAGCGGTTTTAGATTTGTTGGCCGCTGTTCACTTAAACGTCTCGCTATTTTGATTCGATCGACGCTTTGCACCCAGTTGAAGTGTTCAGCGATATGTCGCGACTTATTCGATTGAATAGGACCAATAAAGTGCCACTCAATGTCTTTGTACTGTTTGAAGTGCATGACTTTATCGACGGCTTCTTGTACATAAGATTCGCCAAATAGACGCTGGCCTGCGTCATATGCTTGCTGGATAAGTTCGATTGGTTTGGTTTTAGATACAGCCAAAAGTTGCACAGGGTCAGAAATATGACAATTTTGCTCTGCTTTTGTAATGCGATCGTAGGCGTTATTTAGCCGTTCTGCTATTGTAACCATATTATTGTTTGCTCGTTGTGGAGTCATAGATGGATATTACTGAATTATTAGCCTTTAGTGTGCAGCATAAAGCGTCGGATCTACACCTTTCTTCGGAAGTTTCTCCAATGATCCGTGTTGACGGTGACGTACGCCGCATAAATATTCCCGCTTTAGAAGCGAAGGATGTAAATAGTTTAATTTACGATATTATGAATGATAACCAGCGCAAGGACTATGAGCAAAACCTTGAGGTGGATTTTTCGTTTGAAGTACCTAATTTAGCACGCTTTCGTGTTAATGCGTTTAACACGAGTCGCGGGCCTGCCGCGGTATTTCGTACTATTCCAAGTACCGTATTGACCCTAGATGAATTAGGTGCGCCAGATATTTTTAAAAAAATAGCAGAAAACCAGCGCGGACTGGTGCTTGTAACTGGGCCCACAGGCTCGGGTAAGTCAACGACGCTTGCGGCCATGGTCGACTATATCAATAGCAGCAAGCATCACCATATTTTGACGATAGAAGACCCCATTGAATTTGTTCATCAAAATCAACTGAGTTTGATTAATCAACGTGAGGTGCACCGCGATACTCATAGCTTCAATGCTGCACTACGCAGTGCGCTGCGTGAAGACCCCGATGTTATTTTAGTGGGTGAGTTACGTGACTTGGAAACGATTCGTTTAGCCATGACAGCGGCAGAAACGGGTCACCTTGTATTCGGCACATTGCACACCACATCGGCACCTAAAACCATCGACCGTATTATTGATGTATTCCCTGGTGAAGAAAAAGATATGGTTCGCTCTATGTTATCAGAGTCGCTACAGGCGGTGATTTCACAAACACTGATTAAAAAAGTCGGTGGAGGACGCGTTGCGGCACATGAAATCATGTTAGGTGTGCCTGCAATACGTAATTTGATCCGTGAAGATAAGATAGCTCAAATGTACTCAGCTATTCAAACAGGCGCCCTGCATGGAATGCAGACCATGGACCAGTGTTTAATGAACTTGGTGAACCACGGTTTGATCACAACCCAAGATGCGCATACAAAAGCACATGATAAAAACCAATTTGGTGCCGCAGGATTTTAATACAAGGTTTTAAACAATGGCATTGATAGATTATTTACAATTGATGGTAGACAAAGAAGCATCTGACTTATTTGTCTCATCAGGCTTGGCGGTCAGCGCCAAAATTGATGGTGAGTTGCGAGCACTAGACGAAGAAGTATTGGATAGTGACAGTGCGTTGAATATGGTTGAGTCGGCAATGACGGATAGGCAAAAGCAACAGTTTCACGCTGAAAAGGAGTGTAACTTTGCTGTCGCTAATGATGTTGGTCGATTCCGGGTTTCTGCATTTTGGCAGCGAGATTGCGCAGGCATGGTGATCAGGAGAATTGTGACGGATATTCCTGATGTTACTCAACTTGGTTTACCTTCGGTACTGACCGATGTGATCATGTCAAAGCGTGGTCTAGTATTATTTGTTGGTGGTACAGGTACCGGTAAGTCGACGTCGTTGGCTGCATTATTGGGCTACCGTAATCGCAATCAGCGCGGTCATATCCTGACGATTGAAGATCCAATTGAGTTTGTGCACGAACATCGCAAGAGCATCATAACACAAAGAGAAGTTGGTCTAGATACCGAGAGCTTTGAAGCAGCGCTGAAAAGCTCATTGCGACAAGCCCCTGATGTTATTTTAATTGGTGAAATTCGCTCCCAAGAAACCATGGAGTATGCCCTGAGCTTTGCAGAGACGGGGCACTTATGTGTCGCGACATTGCACGCAAACAATGCTAACCAAGCGATTGACCGTATCATGCATTTGGTACCCAAAGAAAAGCATGACAAACTGAAATACGATTTGGCACTAAATCTCAGAGCAATAGTGGCACAACAACTGGTGCCTACGTCAAAAGGTGAGGGGCGTGTTGCCGCGATTGAGATACTGCTTAATTCCCCGATGGTTTCTGAATTGATCAAGAAAGGAGACATAGGCTCTATAAAAGAGACAATGGCCAAATCGAAAGAGATGGGCATGCAAACTTTCGATCAAGCTTTATTTGAACTCTACAAAGCCCAGCGGGTGAATTACGCAGATGCTTTGCATCATGCTGACTCGCCTAATGATTTACGTCTGATGATTAAATTGCAAAACAACGAACAAAAAGGTGCAGGGTTTTTGCAAGGGGTCACCATTGATGGCTTGGACAGCAAGAAAAACTAACCTGTTTTGCTTGCTTATATGTTGTCATCTGAGCCTGACAACACTTTGTTGGGCTCAGCCTAGTTATGTCGATATTTATATCAGAGATGACGTCTATTCAAACTACAAAGCTTTATTATCAGGCCGCTCCCCGCTGGAAGTAGATAACTTTGGTGGACAGTTTGTGCGGCGTGATGTTGTCGACATGGTGCTGCTACATCAAGCTTTAATTTTAGGCGGCTTTGACAAGCCGTTTAAATACCGACCTGGAAACGTAAACTTCAGAGACTCTAATTTACTAGATCAAGGTAAGCAGTTGCTAAGCTTCGATACATTTTGGTTTGAAGAAGCACAGCAAAAAGCAGATAAGTTGTATATTAGTGAACCTGTGATCCGAAAGGGAGAGTTTTTTGCAGGTTTATATTTTGCCAAAGAGAATAAACGGGTTGCGAATATTCAGTCCCTTGAAGATTTGAGCACGCTGAGTGCGGTGTCTTCAAGTCGCTGGTTAGTGGATTGGCAGACTTTAAGTCGTTTGCCTCTCAAACGCTTGGTAGATGAACAAACTTGGTCAGCGCAAGCGCAGATTGTGAACAAGCAATGGGTTGATTTTATGTTGATCCATTTAATGCCTGTGATGGGGAATGACTTTAAACTGGCAAACATAAATCTGGTTTCTCATCCCAAATGGGTGGTTTTATTGGACAGTAGCCGCCATTTTGTGGTGTCTAAACTACACCCTGAGGGTGAGCGCGCTTTTGCAGCATTGCAAAAAGGTCTGGAAAAGCTGAGGCGTCAGGGAAAAATCGAACAGGCTTACCGCCAAGCAGGACTGTTCCCTGATATGAGGGTTTACAAGCAGCTCAATGCTGCCACAGGTGGAGACAAATAGTAATTACTCAGTTTCCCACAGTTGCTCAAAGAAGCTCTCCAGAATAATCACAGCAGACATTCCATCAACATTGTCTTTTGCCAAAGAGCGATACCCACCTTGATCAAACAATCTGGCTTTGGCATCAGTTGTGGTCAAACGTTCATCTTGAGTTTCGACGGGCAGGCGGTAATTATTGTGTAGGCGATTGGCAAATTTTTTGGCTGCGAATGTAACCTGTTGATTAGTCCCATCCATATTCAGAGGCAGGCCGACCACAAGTAAATCTGGTTTCCATTCACTCACATGCTGTTCTATATCTGACCAGTTGGGAATGCCATCTCGCGCTTTAACAGCCCCTAAGCTGGTGGCTGTCCCTGTTACTTCCTGGCCAATGGCCATGCCAATACTACGTGTACCAAAATCAAACCCCATTACGGTACGTTGACCTTTAGGGGTCTTTGGTTTTTTATTGCTCATACTTCTATGCGTGTCCTGCTTGATTACTGAGTTGCGAGATGTCGATACCTAACATACTTACGGCCTTTTCCCAGCGTTTTTCTGGTGGTGTACTAAATATAATCTCTGGATCCGCCTGAATTATCAGCCAAGAGTTTTCCAAGATTTCTTGTTCGAGCTGGCCTTTTTCCCACCCTGAATAGCCAAGCGTAATGATAAATGCATCAGGACTATCGTGATAAGTAAGAGAGGCAAGTACATCTTTTGAAGTCGTTATCATGATGTCAGAACTGAGCTCTTTGCTCGAGGCATAACCAATCTTGGGTGTATGTAACACAAACCCTCTGTCCGTATGCACCGGCCCGCCAGCAAAAACAGTTTGATCCGCAGCACTGCTGTCTTTGTCGTTGTCGATTTCGATCTGATCGAGTAACTCGCCTACAGTGACATCAATGGGGTGATTGACTATCAACCCCATTGCGCCTTCTTCATTGTGCTCGCAGATGTAGGTGACGGAGCGTTTGAACATCGGGTCCTGCAAGTTCGGCATTGCGATAAGAAAGTGATTAGCTAATGATTGCATGCGAGACCCCTTCTATAATTTAACTTTCAGTATGGTTGAGTTTTGCTTCAATCGCATCAAAAAACTTGTCCATAATAGATATATCGTACGCTGCTTCAATTTCCTTAACGCAAGTTGGTGCAGTCACGTTTATTTCTGTCAGTTTGTCGCCAATGATATCTAAGCCAACAAACAGCAACCCTTTCTCTTTTAAAGTTGGTGCGACCGCTTCTGCAATCTTCCTGTCACTGTCACTAATTGGTCTCGCTTCACCGCGGCCACCAGCTGCGAGATTGCCGCGTGTTTCACCGCCTTGAGGAATGCGCGCTAGACAATAAGGGATCACTTCACCGTCCACAACTAAAACGCGTTTGTCACCTTGCTTTATTTCAGGAATATAATTTTGTGCCATGGCAAAGCGGCTACCATGCTCGGTGAGCGTTTCGCAGATAACACCTATGTTAGGATCGTCATGTTGTACTCTAAAGATTGACGCCCCGCCCATACCATCGAGAGGCTTCAATATGATATCTTGGTGTTTGTCTAAAAAAGCTCTAATTTGACCTGCATTTCTTGTCACTAGGGTATCAGGCGTATGTTCACTAAACCATGCTGTAAATAACTTCTCGTTGGCATCTCTGAGGCTTTGAGGCTTATTTACGACTAAGGTACCGGCCAGTTCGGCACGTTCCAGTATATAGGTTGCGTAAATATACTCAGTGTCAAAAGGCGGATCTTTTCGCATCAGAATGACATCCAGATCACTGAGCGCAATATCTTGTTTGTCAGCCAATTCATACCAGTGATTTTCATCATCAAATACACGTGCTTTGGCCGCTGTTGCTCTGCCTTCACCTTGGTATAGATATAAATCGTCCATTTCCATGTAATACAATTCAAAGCCACGCTGTTGCGCTGCCATCATCATGGCAAAGCCGGTATCTTTTTTAATGTTAAAACCACTAATTGGATCTGAGATAATCCCAAGTTTGACTGCCATCGCCTTTACCTTATGTGTTATTTTGGATGAGTATGCCTAATGTGGTCAGCACAATGTGTCGCTAACCACAGTTTATATGTGGCCTAGTGGTTCGATTTTAAAGAGCTAAATCGCCAAACTGCAATTGTAGTGCACTTAAAACTGTCAATGCAGCTGTTTCGGTACGAAGTACCCTTGGCCCAATTTTGATATCAATAAAACCCTGTTCTGTGGTATTGGCCATTTCTTCGTCAGTAAAGCCGCCTTCCGGGCCCACTAAAAAGCGCACTCCCTGATCTGGTTTAGGTAGCGTCTTTATAGAGTGATCTGCTCTGGGGTGTAATGTTAATTTTAATTCGTTGCTCTGTTGGCTAAGCCACTCTTCTAATGAAATTGGAGGGTGTACCTTGGTAACGAAGTTTCTACCTGATTGTTCAGCTGCGGATATTGCGATTTTCTGCCATTGGTGGTGCTTTTTCGCCAATCGATCTCCGCTGAGTTTTACGCCACATCGAGTGGTAAATAAAGGAGTGATTTCACTGACGCCCAGTTCAACTGATTTTTGAATAGTGAAATCCATTTTGTCACCCCGAGAAATACCTTGTCCTAGGTGCACATTTAATGGAGATTCAACACATCTATCAACAAATTCAAAAGGGGTCACTTCTACCGCTTTTTTGGAAATGGCAGTAATTTTTGCGAGATATTCGCCACCTTGTCCGTTGAACAAACTAACTTGCTCACCTTCTTTCATTCTCAGTACGCGAGCGATATGCCCGGCAGCGTCATCATTTAAAGTGGTTGGTTGATTTACGACCAATTCTGAAGGTTGGTAAATATGTGGAATTCGCATAGTGTTGAAAGTCTAAATTGGATATGCGGTCATGTTAAAGTTTTCAAGGCGGTGAGTCTATAAAATGCGACATATCATGACCAATGTGTACTGTCTAATCTGCGGTATCTGTTTTTAACACCACAAATTCGCTGAAGGTGTCATGTTTTGTTGCCGCCAAGCTTGAATTGCAGGTTAGGTGGTTGTTGTTAAATGGATCACTAATACGATGATAGTCATACCCATTTGCCAACTGTTCGATGGTAAATCTTTCTGCATGTAGGGAATTGAAGATAAACTTTTGTTTTTCGTCAGCGAGGTTGTAGTCAAGCGCGTAGATAAGAACACCTTGAATTTTATGGTGTTCATGCAGGTAGGTTGCCAGCTCAGAGACGCTTATTTCATTGTCAAAGTCACAGTAACTGTAATCTTTGATTTGGTCTTTAAACATCATTTTGAGCATTTGCTTTGTATTGTCTCCAGCAATTATTAGTTGACTGGGGGTGTCAGGAGAGAGAGATTTTACAAACTCGACAAATTCCTGACTGAACTCCCAGTTGCTGTCAACAAGTAAAAAGTTATCTAATTTCAAAGATATAATTCTCCAGAGCTAAGGTGTCCATGTGTTAGCTCGGCGTTTAAATTGAAAACATGTTTATTAGTAAATAGCCCATGCTACAAAAAACAGCAAATTCTAAGCAGGCAATACCAATATTATCTTGGTGATCAACCTCCAGACCTATGTCTACTTTAGGTAACACGATATGGATCATTAGACGGCTAAATACGTATAAAAGAAACCACATGAACACCGAGTGCACGACCACAGTTAGCAAGTTATCAACCATTTTACTCGGATAGCTTGGCGCACTATGTAAGCCTGCATAGATAGCGAGTGCGAGCCCAATTGTTTTCCCAGCATAACGGATCCCAATCGAGGTGTTTGCCAAGCTGAAGTTATATTGCAAGGAGGCACCTTGGTTCTTTTTCGCAAAGCGCGATTCTCGGAGCTTGCTATCTAAAGCAAATACACCTTGTAAAAAAATAAAACAGATACTGACGATCAGTAAAGCTTGCCATGTCTTTGGTTCAAGCCAGTGATAAAGGCCAAGTACTAAGATGCTATTGCCAACTAACATACCTGAATCGACCAGCGCAGCGCAGACATTCTGTTTGAGTATTGCCTGAGTTTCGTTAAAGCGATATAAAATCCATTTTCTATGTATTGCCTGACCTAGGCAAATGTAAAGCCATATCAAAGCGATGGGCAATAAAACTTGGGTGTGTATGGTGGTGGGATCAAAGGTATTTAATTGGCCAAAAAAATATCCGATGCTGCCGCATAAGACGGCGACTTTTGCGGCATAGTTAATGCCCAATGCAAAGTTGTCATGTTGAGCCAATTCTTTTTGCAATAGTTTTTTTGCTCTGATCTGCACAATTAAACGCAGTGACATCAAAGCTATAAAGGCAATTGTTAAACCACTTAGTAGGACGAAAAAATTACTGTTTTCTAAAGACAAATAACTCATGCTCGGTGTAAGGTTGTTGTTATTTAGCGTTACTATAACACTGCACAACAAATGAGCCACAAAGCACTGGAGGTTTTTCATGGAACAAAGCCAATTAAGTCCCGAATTATCAGCGTTAGCCGAGCAGCGCTTTGCTGAACTTTTTCCTGGGCAAGCTATAAATGCACAAGCATTACGGTTGTTGGCACTCAGTGACTTTGCGTACCGCATACTTGCTCAGCATCCGCAGTGGATCCACTGGTTGTTAGATGAACAAGCCATGGCGCTTCGGGATATAGAGCCTGCACTAACCGGAAATATTGACGCATTAAGTGACGTTGAGTGCTTTGCCAAATTGCGTCTATATCGCAAGCGATACTGGCTCAAGCTCATGTGGCTAGATCTTGTGTTGGGTAATGACATTGCTGACAGTGTGGCGTATCAATCAAACCTCAGTGAGCAGTTAATAGAAAGCGCAAATGAATGGGCATTTGTACAGGTTGCAAAGAGCAATGGTGTCCCCGTCAACGAATCATTAGAACCGCTGCCAATGTTAGTATTGGGGATGGGAAAGCTTGGCGGTCATGAGCTCAATTTTTCTTCCGACATCGACCTTATATTTACTTACCCGCTCAGTGTCAAAACGTCAGGAGGCAGGCGTAGTATTGATGCACAAGTTTTTTATACTAAGGTGGCGCAAAAGCTTATTGCGGCACTTGATCAGCGCACAGCCGATGGTCAAGTTTTTCGTGTTGACATGAGGTTGAGACCATTTGGGGAAAGTGGCCCGTTGGTTATGAGCTTTTCCGCAATGGAAGATTATTATCAAGATCAAGGCAGGGAGTGGGAGCGTTACGCAATGCTTAAAGCTCGATTACTCGGCCAAAAAAATCAGTACTGGGACGAGTTTAAAGCATTGATACGTCCTTTTGTGTTCCGTCGATATATCGACTTTTCTGTGATTGAATCCCTGCGCAAAATGAAGCACATGATCGCCCAAGAAGTGAGAAGAAAAGGGCTTAAAAACAACATAAAGCTGGGCGCTGGTGGAATACGTGAAGTCGAGTTTATTGTGCAAGCATTACAAATGATCCGTGGTGGCCGAGAACCTGATTTACAAACCCCGTCGTTGTTAAACGCTTTACGTGTATTAGCAAGCCAAGAGGTGATCCCAGCAAGTGCTGCATCTGCGCTACAGGCGCAATATTTATATTTACGTCGTGTAGAGCAGTATCTGCAAGCATTTAATGATGAACAAACGCAAACTCTACCTGAAGATAAACTAAATCAATTGAGATTGCAGACACTCTTAGGATTTTCAGAATACGATGGGTTAATTAGTCACATAGAGCAAGTGCAAAGAGAAATTCGTCATGAGTTTTCTCAAGTGATCGGTGAAGAAGCACACGACACGCAAAGTTTAAAGGCATGTTTTATTTCAGCTTGGGAATATCAAGACATTAGTTATCTTGATATGACTCTCAGCGAGGAGTTGCAAATTAGATGGCAAGAAACACTGACAATATTTTATGCTGATATTACTAAAAAACAAATTGGGGTGCGTGGTCGAGATGTACTCGATAAATTGATGCCACTGGTATTAAGTGAAGTAACTCCACTCAAGGCACCTGAAGTTTTGCAGCGTGTTTTTGA
Source organism: Pseudoalteromonas luteoviolacea (assembly GCF_018100925.1). Classification (GTDB taxonomy): domain Bacteria; phylum Pseudomonadota; class Gammaproteobacteria; order Enterobacterales; family Alteromonadaceae; genus Pseudoalteromonas; species Pseudoalteromonas obscura. The sequence continues at coordinate 52,743 of NZ_JAGJEH010000012.1, forward strand.
TATCATTGCAAAAGTGGCGTCACGTACAGCATACCTTGAACTGCTATACGAAAATTTAGGTGCCTTAAAACAGCTGATCAAACTGTGCTCTCACAGTGTGTGGATCGCACAACAAATTGCAAGGTATCCGATTTTATTGGATGAGTTAATTGATCCGGCTGTTCTGTATCGACCTCTGCCACTCAATGCCTATTACAATGAAATACAGCAGTACTTTTTACGCATAGATCCTGAAGACTTAGAGCTGCAAATGGAGGCGCTTCGTCAGTTCAAACAAACTCAGCAGCTGCGAATTGCAGCTGCTGATGCTACTGGTGTATTGGATATAATGAAAGTGAGCGATCACCTGACTGCACTCGCAGAGTCCATAGTGGCTAAAGCCGTTGATATTGCTTGGGGGCAAATGATATCTAGGTATGGTGCGCCACAAGGCACGTCTAATGAAGCAAAAGGGTTTGCCGTTATTGCGTATGGAAAAGCGGGTGGATTCGAATTGGGTTATGACTCGGATTTAGACCTTGTTTTTGTACATAACAGTGATGGACAGAGTAAAACAACGGGAGAAAGAACCATTGCGTCAAGGCAGTTTTATCTAAAACTCGCCCAACGGTTAATGCACTTGTTCAATACGCGCACGTTGTCAGGTATCTTGTATGAATTGGATACACGGCTCAGGCCTGAGGGGAATTCAGGGTTGTTGGCAATCAACATCGAAAGTTATTATCAATATTTGCAACAGCAAGCGTGGACATGGGAGCACCAAGCACTGGTAAGAGCCAGGCTGATTGTTGGCGAAGAGGTGCTGGTCAAGCGCTTTCATGCAATACGCCATGACATTTTATGCCAACAGCGATCAACCAATGAGTTACAAGATGATATTGTCAAGATGCGAGAAAAAATGCGTCAGCATTTATCTAAGGACTCGAACTCAGAGTTTGATTTGAAGCAGGGAGCTGGTGGCATGACTGACATCGAGTTTTTAGCCCAGTACTTGGTGCTGGCTTGCGCGTCTGATTATCCAGCATTAACGCGTTATTCGGACAATATCCGCATTTTTGAACTCGCGAGTAAAGAGTCTGTTATCAGCGCACAGTCACAAAGTACTCTGACTCAAGCTTATTGCCAACTGAGAGAGCATTACCATCTAAATAGCTTAAATGGAAAGGGGAAAACTGTGGATGCCAAGTTATTGGCAGAGCAAAGCAATAGCGTTAGGAAAATCTGGCAGGCCTACTTTGAGTAGGCCTTGCAGACGTGTTTAATTAGTGAGTCGTCGACAGTTTTCACGTACGAAGGTAGAAGGGTTTTCAGTTATCACGGCGGCGCGTTGGCGGTGACAAAAGAAGGTATATACTTCAAATTCAAAGTCATCGTTAATCGCACGGCCAACCTGATAAAGGGCACTGACAAAATCGGAGTCGACGCGAAAGTTTTGTTTAACGACATAGTCTTTGCTCAAATACCAGAACAACTCAATGTCTTCTTGTTTCGCATAATTGGTTAGCACACTTTTTAGGGTATTCCCCATTTCAAAGCGTCTTGGTTGACTTTCACCCGTCCACCTTTGGTGTGTCGGTTTAACCACGAGCTCGCGTTGTGCCAAGGCATCATCCAGCGGGAAGGTTGGCTTGCCGATTTCCATAACAAACTTTTCTCGTTCGGTATCACGCTCATTGACACGATTTCTAAAGTTTGCGTAAAACTGAGAAAGACCTTGAGCTGCCGCATTTGTTGTTTCTCTGAACTCCATTTTAGGAATATTACCATATAAGAAATAATAGGCTGCCCACACCAGAATCGCACCTAAAGACAGGTGTCTGGTCCAAAACCACATTGCCGATAATCGTTTTTTATTTTTTCTAGCCATTTTTTTTACGATGTCAGTTAATTAAACTACGAATAATGTGAAGGTGCGTTTTCATCCGGCCTTGTTTTAAAACGTCTATGAAGCCACATATACTGCTCAGGCGCATGCATAATTGAGTCTTCCATGCGTTTGTTTACGCGGGTGACATCATGATTTTCGTTGTCACTGGGGAACTCTGTCATAGCTGGTTCAATGGTAATATGATATTTACCTTGCTTATCACGCACACCTACTAAACTTAATGTCTCACACTTTTCACTCGATGCAAATAATAAAGTGCCAGTAGTGGTTGCTGCGTCTGGTACGGCAAAAAACGGCGCAAATTCGCAGCGTTTTCTACCATAGTCTTGGTCTGGTAAGTAGTAACACACTTTTTTATTGTGTAAGGCTTTTAGTAGCCCTTTAACATCACGTTTGCCGATTAGGAATTCATTGGAACGCAAACGACCTTTGGTCATGAAATATTCCATTAGTGGGTTATTGTGAGGGCGGTAAAACCCGATCCCTTGAGTATGAGTGCCAAGTACTCGACCTAACATTTCTAGGTGCAACATGTGTGGAACCAGCAGCAATACACCTCTGCCATTTTGACGTGCAGTCTCAAAGTGCTCTACACCTTTTATGGAACCAATGGCGCGCTTAACTCGCCATTCAGGCCACCACCAAGCCATCCCGGTTTCAAAAGTTGCAATGCCAGTGTTTTCCATATTCTGCAGCACCATTGCATCGCGCTGTGATTCATCCATATCAGGAAAGCATAGCTTTAAATTAACTTCGGCAATCTTGCGGCGTTTCTTTAAAAAGCGGTGAACGATTCTGCCCAGCAACCTACCTAGCATTAACTGCATACTTTGTGGTAACCAAGATAAAGAATATAAAACGATAACACCTAACCAAGTTAACCAAAACTTAGGCGCCAAAAATTGCAGTTGAAATTTGGGATTGTGAACCAAGTGAGATGCTCTCGTACAGCTATAAAAGAGCGTAGTTTATCTAGAACGACTTAGATGCTCAAGTGGCGGTGCGTTTTGATGCAATAACATCAGACCAGCGAAGTGTTGCTGGTCTGAAAAGTGCGATTTAGCGTGCGGCTTGAAGGCCTTTATTGATTGCTTCTAAATCAGCTCGGCTCAAATCACCAGACGCCTGTTTTAGTTGTAGCGTAGAAATGATGTACTGATAGCGTAAATCGGCTAAGTTTCTTTTCGCGCTATACAAGTTACGTGTACTAACTAGCACGTCCACAATGGTACGAGTACCTACTTCAAAGCCTGCTTCAGTCGCCTGAAGAGCACTTTCCGCAGAGACAACTGCCTGCTCAAGGGCACGGAAAGTTGCCACATTTGACATGACTTGATTGTATGACGTAATGACTGAGCGTGTGACGTTACGCATTGATGCTTCAAGGTCTTCGCTTGCAGCAACGTAAAGTGCTCTAGCTTGGTCAGTTGCAGCTACAGTGCGGCCACCAGAATAAATTGGCACGTTTAAGTTTAAACCAATTGTCGTTGTATCACCGCGTGGTGCAAGTTCTCTGCCGTCGCTATTGACGAGTGAATCTTCATGAGTCGCTCGAAGCGATAGCGTAGGGTAGTGTCCAGCTTTTGCTTGGTCAATTTGATCTTGAGCAATTTCAAGCGCAGACTGTGCAACTTGTAGAGCTAGGTTTTTCTCTTTGGCGATATCAATAAAATCATCAGCTTTTTTACTAGGCTTAACCGTTGAAAACGTCTCAGTATTTAGCTTATTGAGTTTTGAGTGGTATTTACCTGTGATAGTACGCAGTGTTTCACGGGCTGTTTCAACGTCGTTTTGAGCAACAATTTCGTTCGCTACTGAGCGGTCAAATTGTGCTTGCGCTTCGTGTACGTCTGTAATTGCCGTTAAACCTACTTCATATCGCTGTTTTGTTTGTTCAAGTTGGCGCTCGATTGCACGTTTTTCTGCTTGTACAAACTCAAGGTTATCCAATTGACTCAAAACATCAAAGTAGCCTTGTGCAATACGAACGATTAAGTTTTGTTTTTCTTGTTCATACTGTGTCAAAGACTGCATTGCACGCTTTTCTGCAATGGACAAGCTTTCCCAAACACTCATGTTGAAGATTGTCTGGTTTAGTGTCAGTGTACGTGTGAAAGAGTCTCTATAGCTATCAGCTAATTGATAACCTGTTGCATCAGTCTGAAAAGCTGGTGCACCCGTAGAGTCTGAGTCAGCGTAGCTAAATGTTAAGCCCAGAGACGGTAATAATTCACCGAGCGCGCTGTCTTGCGCATATTTTTGAGCATCGGCACTTGCCTTAGCACGCAAAACAGTGGGATCATTAGCTGTTGCAATATCATATACTTGCAGTAAGTCTTCTGCGTGAGAGCTATTACTTGACAAAGCACACGTCAAGCCAACCAGCATAGATAGAATGGTTTTTTTCATTATTTGTGCAGTCCTTAGACAATTTTGATGTCAGCATGTTACCTTGTTTTAAAACAAAATCCCAATGACTAGCTAGAGATAAAACAAAACAAGTGTAACAGAATATAAAACTTAGTGAGTTCACACACTAAGAGGGTTCACGTTAGTTAAAAGCAATATGGGGATAAAATAACCTAGATTAAACCCCGTATAATGAATGTAGGATGAAATATGAAAGAAATTAACCAGTTCGAGCGCCGCCATGTGAAGTTCAAAAAGTCTCCAAACAAGGTGCTGTACAATGGTTTCTTCAAAATTGAGGAGTATATTTTTGAGCACGCATTGTTTGCTGGCGGGAACAGTGAACCGATCTGTAGAGAAATTTTAGAGCGTGGTCATGCTGTGGCGGTGCTTCCGTTTGATCCTGTCACAGATCAAGTTTTACTTATTGAACAGATCCGCATTGGTGCGCTTGCAACCAAAGAATCCCCGTGGTTGCTGGAGTGTATTGCCGGTATGGCGGATGGCTGTGAGGATTTAGAAGCAGTTGCAAGAAAAGAAGCTCAAGAGGAAGCGGGGTTAGAGTTAACTAATCTACATTATATGCGTTCCTACCTTTCGAGCCCTGGAGGCACCACCGAACGACTTTATTTGTACCTTGCGGAAGTTGATTTGAGTGATTATCAGGGGGGCACTTTTGGTTTGCCAGAGGAAGGTGAAGATATTAAAGCGCATGTCATGCCGCTTACAGAAGCCATGCAAAGATTAGAATCTGAGGAAATAGATAACGCTGCGACAGTGATTAGTCTACAATGGTTAGCGCTAAATAAATCGAAACTTTCTTTTAAGCTGTGAACAGGAATCATTTTGTCTGACTTGATGCATCATACTAAGCACGGTGGCAAAGACGGCATACGAGGGTATGTACAGTCTTTACCCAAATACATCACATTATGTGAGCGCAATTATTTGCGCGCACTTAAAGTGTTGCCTGAAGAGGAAGTGGGTGCCCGTCGTCAGATAAAAATAGGCACAATGGATTTCTTCATCCTGATTGAAAGTGTTGAGAAATACACAACCGACATAAAAATAACTCAGCAACATAGCTTGAGTAATCACTTAGGTCAGTTTGAGCTAGCAGTGAGACTATATCACGACGCCAAAGTGGCCGAGGTCATCCAGCACAATTACCATCAACGTGTTAAGCCATCTTACGGTTACCCGAACCCAAGTATGCACCACAAAGACGAAAAGTATCAGCTCAATGCATTTTTAGGTGATTGGCTATCTGCTTGTGTAGAAAGTGGCAGAGTACCGTTAAATTGGGATGTAAATAATGGCTTGGTTTAAAGACACATACTTATTTAATCAAGCACAATTAAAGTTAGCCCACATTACCGATACCCATTTGTTCGAAAACACAAACGGAGAATATTTTGCCGTTAACACGGCAACTCATTTTAAACGTGTTTTGGCAAACTTAGCGCAGGCAAATTTGGATGCAGTTGTCTTTGGAGGGGATCTGACTCAGGATCATACATTTGCTTCTTACGAGTTGTTTGCTACCTTGGTGGCTGAATCAGCATTGAATTGCCCGATATTTTGGCTGCCGGGAAACCACGATGACTTGGATTACTTACATGAAATAAGCCAAGGTCAAATCGTAGCTGCAAAAAAAATTCATTTCGAACATGGGCAAGTTCTGTTGCTTAATAGTAAAGGTCCAACGCCAGCCGGTTGGGTGGCAAAGGAGCACCTGCAAGAAATTGAGGAGCACTGCTGTAAACCCAGTATCGTATTTTGCCACCATAATCCGTTGCCGATAGAAGGGTATCTGGACAAACATATGCTTGAGAACGGTCCTCAACTGCTTAATTGTTTAGTTGACTTGCAATGTGTAGAGGCTCTTTTTCACGGCCATGTTCACCATGATTATGAATTTCGCTTTAGAGATTTAAGCGTCTATGCGACACCAGCCACATCCGTCCAATTCAAAAAACAGACTCGAGATTGGCAACAAGAAAATTTGGGTGCAGGGTATCGTTTAATTAATTGGACCGAAGCTGCGTTGGATACAGAGGTGAAATGGCTGACAAAGTAATTTATGTCCATGGGTTTAATAGTTCAGAGCAATCATTTAAAGCACAGCAACTAGGCGCCTATTTCAAAGACCGTTGTGAATACGTTGTTCCTCGGTTACATTATGATCCGCGTATTGCCTTACTCCAGCTTGAGCAAGCTGTAGATGAGCGCTGTGTTTTAGTTGGTAGCTCCTTAGGCGGGTTTTACGCGACATGCTTGTCTCAACAGTTTAATTTGCGTGCGGTTGTGATTAATCCAGCTGTACGACCAGACAAATTGCTATGGGATTACTTGGGTCCCCAGTATAATCCCTATCAAGATCTGAATTATGAACTTACAATAGAACATATGACGGCGTTGCGGTGTATGCACATTGAAAAGCTATCTAAGCCAAGCAACCTTTTGTTATTACAACAAACAGCAGATGAGGTACTGCCTTATCAAGATGCTGTGAATTATTATCGAGACTGCCCGTCAATCATCGAGTTTGGCGGTGATCACAGTTTCATTGGCTTTGAAAGGCACTTTAATCGCCTTGCCAACTTTCTTAAAATTAAATAAAACAGTTAGAACTAAAAATTAGTCAGTAGCATTTATGAGTCAGCAAAATTATAACGCAGAAGCCATTGAGGTGTTGAATGGCTTAGAGCCGGTGAAACGCCGTCCTGGGATGTACACAGACACCACCCGGCCCAACCACTTAGGTCAAGAGGTTATTGATAACAGTGTGGATGAAGCGCTTGCTGGGCATGCGAGTAGGATCGACGTTATTTTGCATGAAGACAACTCATTGCAAGTGATCGATGATGGTCGAGGCATGCCTGTGGATGTTCACCCTGAAGAGGGGATCCCAGGTGTTGAATTGATCCTGACTAAGCTGCACGCTGGTGGAAAATTTTCCAACAAGAATTACCAGTTTTCGGGCGGTTTGCATGGTGTCGGTATTTCAGTGGTTAACGCGTTATCTACACGAGTAGAAGTAACGGTTAAGCGCGATGCTCAGCAATATGAAATTGCTTTTGAAAACGGTGACAAAGTACAAGATTTGGAAGTGACGGGCAGTGTTGGTAAACGCAATACCGGAACGTCTGTTCAGTTTTGGCCCGATGCAAGTTATTTCGACTCTGCTAACTTTTCACTGACTAAGCTCAATCATTTACTTAAAGCCAAAGCGGTACTCTGCCCTGGCTTGCGCATTCGCTTTATTAATAAGCAAACCAAAGAAACCCAAGAGTGGCACTACGAGTCTGGTCTAGAAGATTATCTAAGTGACAGTGCTAAGGATTTGGAAGTACTCCCTAAATCACCTTTTACGGGCAGCTTTAGTGGTTCAACAGAAGGGGTCGATTGGGCTCTGCACTGGTTACCAGAGGGTGGCGAATCGATCGCTGAAAGTTATGTAAACTTGATCCCAACAGCTCAGGGCGGCACCCATGTAAACGGCTTAAGGCAAGGCCTACTTGAGGCGATGCGAGAGTTTTGCGAATTCCGCAACTTATTGCCAAGAGGTGTGAAGCTAACGCCTGATGATGTCTGGGATAAATGTAGTTATGTTTTATCAGTAAAAATGCAAGATCCACAATTTGCCGGTCAAACCAAAGAGAAGCTATCATCACGCTCTTGTGCAACGTTTGTCTCTGGTATTGTGAAAGATGCGTTTAGTTTATGGTTAAATGAGCATACTGAGACTGCCGAGTTGTTGGCTGAACTTTGCATCAGCAATGCACAAAAACGGCTCAGGGCTGCAAAAAAAGTGGTGCGCAAGAAAGTCACCAGTGGCCCCGCTTTACCAGGCAAATTAACTGATTGTTCTGGCAGTGAAACAGAACGTTCTGAAATATTCTTAGTAGAGGGTGACTCAGCAGGTGGCTCTGCTAAGCAGGCTCGAGATCGCGAGTTTCAAGCGATCATGCCGCTACGTGGTAAAATTTTGAATACGTGGGAAGTGGACTCAGGGCAGATCCTAGCGTCACAAGAAGTGCACGATATCTCGGTGGCACTCGGTATTGACCCTGATTCAAGCGACTTATCGACACTGAGATACGGTAAAGTATGTATTCTTGCTGATGCTGACTCTGATGGTCTTCACATCGCGACGTTATTGTGTGCCTTGTTTGTTAAACACTTCCCCACGTTAGTTCAAGCTGGTCATGTCTATGTTGCTATGCCGCCACTATTTAGGATTGATGTAGGTAAAGAAGTTTTTTATGCCCTTGATGAAGATGAAAAACGTGGCATTTTGGATCGAATTGAAGCTGAGAAAAAGCGCGGTAAAGTCAACGTACAGCGTTTCAAAGGGTTAGGCGAAATGAACCCAATGCAGCTACGAGAAACGACAATGGACCCTAATACACGACGTTTGGTACAGCTGACACTGGATGAACAAGAGCAGACATTAGAAATGATGGATATGCTGCTAGCGAAAAAACGTTCTGGCGATAGAAAGGCTTGGTTAGAGCAACATGGCGATAAAGCCGAGGTATAACAAGAAGTAAGGTGTGTCATGACTGATCCACAGGCCCTCTCTTTACAGGGCATAGAACAATTACCAATGGGGCGTTTTACCGAAGATGCCTACTTAAATTATTCCATGTATGTGATCATGGATAGGGCATTGCCACATATTGGCGATGGCTTAAAGCCTGTACAGCGACGCATTGTCTATGCAATGAGCGAACTAGGTTTATCTGCAGCAGCAAAATATAAAAAATCAGCCCGTACGGTCGGTGATGTATTGGGTAAGTATCACCCGCATGGTGACAGCGCTTGTTATGAAGCCATGGTACTGATGGCGCAGCCATTTTCTTATCGTTACCCATTGGTTGATGGACAGGGTAACTGGGGTGCTGCGGATGACCCTAAATCATTTGCTGCAATGCGTTATACCGAAGCGCGTTTATCTAAATTTTCAGAAGTACTGTTAAAAGAACTTGGCCAAGGCACGGTTGATTGGGTACCAAACTTTGACGGTACTATGAAAGAGCCTCAGGTTCTGCCTGCGCGACTGCCACACATTTTACTCAATGGTGTAACAGGTATCGCAGTCGGTATGGCGACCGATATTCCACCACACAATGTAAATGAATTGGCCTCTGCTTGTTGTATGCTGCTTGATAAGCCGAAAACGACGTTAGAAGAGATACTCGAAATCGTTCAAGCACCAGATTATCCGACAGAAGCTGAGATCATCACGCCTAAAGATGATATCCGCAAGATTTACACAACGGGTCGTGGCTCGATTAAGATGCGAGCGGTGTTTCATGAAGAGCAAGGTGAAATTGTTATCACAGCGTTGCCGCATCAAACATCGGGTGCCAAAGTGTTAGAGCAAATCGCCGCGCAAATGACAGCGAAAAAACTGCCAATGGTTGCTGATCTTCGCGATGAGTCTGACCATGAAAACCCCACTCGTATCGTCGTGGTGCCTCGTTCCAACCGTGTTAAATCGGAACCGTTAATGGCACACTTGTTTGCTACCACTGATCTTGAGAAAAATTACCGGGTTAATCTCAATATGATCGGGCTGGATGGCCGCCCTCAGGTAAAAGATTTACAACAAATTTTGTCTGAGTGGTTAATTTTTCGCCGTGAAACGGTACGGAGAAGATTGCAACATCGTTTAGATAAGGTGTTGGCGCGTTTGCATATTCTAGAAGGTTTGATGATAGCCTTTTTGAATATTGATGAAGTGATAGAAATTATCAGAAATGAAGATGAACCAAAAGCTGAGTTAATGAAGCGATTTGGTTTATCCGAAACCCAAGCTGAAGCCATTTTAGATCTGAAACTTCGCCACCTTGCTAAGTTGGAAGAGATGAAGATCCGTGGTGAGCAGGACGAATTGAGCAAAGAGCGTGACAAACTTGAGCTAACGCTTGGCTCAGAACGTCGTATGTCTACCTTGATGAAAAAAGAGATTCAGGAAGCGGCGGAACTTTATGGTGATGAAAGACGTTCTCCAGTGGTTGAGCGTCAAGAGGCTAAAGCGCTCAGTGAAAAAGATTTGATCCCATCTGAGGCTGTAACAGTGGTGCTATCCGAAAAAGGGTGGGCACGTTTTGCCAAAGGCCATGAAATTGATGCCGAGGGGCTGAATTACCGCTCGGGAGATGAGTATAAGGCATCAGCCAAAGGGAAAAGCAACCAACCAGCGGTTTTCCTTGATAGTTCTGGCCGAGCATTTGCCACAGATGCGCATAGCTTACCGTCTGCAAGAAGTCAGGGTGAGCCAATGACAGGTCGCTTTAACCTCGCAGCAGGTGTGAACTTTGAACATGTGGTGATGGGAGAGGAGCAAGAGTTATACCTGATGGCAACGGATGCGGGTTACGGATTTATTGCTGAATTTAACGACTTGGTCAGCAAGAACAAAAATGGTAAAGCGCTAGTAAGTATCCCTAAAGGGGCGGAGTTAATCGCGCCTATATCAGTCAACGATGTAGCGACAGATCGCTGTATGGCTATTTCTAATGAAGGGCGTATGCTGTTATTCCCGCTCAGGGATTTACCAAAACTTGCCAAGGGTAAAGGGAATAAGATTATTTCTATTCCAAGTGCGAAAGTGCAATCTAGAGAAGAGTTTGTCAAAGTACTGGCTGTGGTGCCTGAAGGGAGAGCGGTGACGCTGTATGCAGGCAAGCGCAAGTTAACACTAAAGAGCGCAGATCTGGAGCATTACTCTGGTGAGCGAGGCAGACGTGGTAATAAATTACCAAGAGGTCTGCAACGTGTTGATAACTTTGAAATTGAATTAATCGAACAAGACGATACTGAAGTCGATATTCAAGAATAGCCCCAAGCGGTGAGCGGGCAAGTCCCGCTCACATGCTAGCCCTCTGTGTAATTCTTTCCAGTATTCTTCATTAAGTGGTCTTCTTTCTGTCATTTTGCAGTAAAAAACCCTGATGTACCGCAAGCAATTTCTATCCGACTCAGCTAGAATACACGGTTATAAGTTATTCTTGTTCAGAGTGACACCTAGCGAGGTGGCACTCGCACTGACAATACGGGGTTTTTATGTCTGATAAGTGCTATATCACAGCGCAACAGCTTTTAGAGGATTCATTCCGTCTGGCTGCTCAAGTTTATGAAGATGGGTTTCGTCCAGATTTTATCATCGGTATTTGGCGAGGTGGTGCGCCAATCGGCATTGCTGTGCAAGAGTATTATGACTACAAGGGCATAGAGACTGATCATATCGCAGTGCGTACGTCGTCTTATTATGGCATCGGTCAACAATCGAAAGAAATTAAGGTGCACGGCCTTCATTATATTATTGAAAATGCGAACGCAGGCGATTCATTGTTGATTGTCGACGACGTGTTTGATTCAGGCCGTAGTATTTACGCATTAAAGGAAAAGCTAGAAGAGTTAATGCGTCTTAATCTACCAAAAGACATTCGTGTTGCCTGCCCTTATTACAAACCAACCAACAAAAAAGTGCCAATGACACCAGATTACTACATCCATGAATCTGATGAGTGGTTGGTATTCCCGCATGAATTGTCCGGGCTTACGCCAGATGAATTGATTGCAGGTAAATCAGATCTAGCAAATATCAAAGAGCTATTTGCAAAGTAACTGTTGCTGGTAATTTATAAGCCGCCGAAAGCTTGGTTTTGGGCGGCTTTTTTATGGCCGCGATTCAGCGCTTTTGTTACACTCCGCACATTGTGATTTATGCATTTTTTGTATGACAGATTATCAATCAATTCTAGAACGCACAGTGCAACATGTTCAGCCTATATTACAGCATGGCAAAGTTGCGGATTACATTCCAGCGTTAGCTGAACAGCAATTAGGCCAGTTCGCGATAGCAATTCAAACGCAAACGGGTGAAACCTACAGTGCGGGCGCTTGTGATGCCAAATTTACCGTGCAGTCAGTGTCAAAAGTAATGACCTTGACCTTAGCGTTGCAACGCTATGGCGATGACTTGTGGCAGCGAGTGGGTAAAGAGCCCTCAGGCACTGCTTTCAATTCATTGACCCAATTAGAGTTTGAAAACGGCATACCGAGAAACCCTTTTATCAACGCTGGTGCAATTGTCACTTGTGACGCACTATACTCGCGTCTGAGTGCACCAATCCATACCATGCTAGAGAGCTATCGATTGCAAACTGGAAACCCTAAACTGGGTGTGAATAAAGTGGTTGCACAGTCTGAGTATGAGCACCGTTATCGAAATGCAGCGATGGCGTATTTAATGAAATCGTTTGGCAATTTTAATAACGAAGTTGAAGAAGTATTGTGGTCATATTTTAATTTTTGCGCAATTGAGTTGACTGTGTCGGAATTGGCAAAGTGTTTCTCCTACCTGTCGAATGGTGGTGTGTGTACGCAAAGCCAGCTACAGGTATTACCTGCAAAGCAAATCAAGCAACTTAACTCATTGTTGTTTACCAGTGGTTTGTATGATGCTGCTGGTGACTTTGGATACCGCGTAGGTATGCCAGGTAAATCGGGTGTGTCAGGTGCAATTATTGCAGTTGTGCCAGGTCGGTTTACTATCGCAGTCTGGTCACCAGGGCTTGATAAAGTGGGTAATTCTGTGGCAGGTATTGCTGCGCTAGAGTTTCTTGCTGAAGAGCTCGGAACAGCGATTTTCTAGCGCGGCATTTTGAGCGCACAAATGTTGTGCGCAAGACGATTTGTTTACTTGTCCCAGTAAGATTGCTCTAGTGAGTCTTCTCGCTCAGGCAAACCCCTAGAAAGTCTAGGTGAGTGCTGGACCAACACTTCAAAGCTTGCGCGGTTTGCATATTTGCTGATCTGCGCAAGTGAAGAATAGGTAATTGCAGCTTGTTCGTGCTTAGCTGAGTTTGGCACATTTAAACGATGATATTCGTTCGCTGAAAGGTCATGTAGTACCGCGGCAAGTGCGCAATCACCAGCACCATTGGTATTTTTAATGGTGTCTGGGCCACCCATATACGGTGCAGTATGGCTGTATACTCGAACAGGGTTTTCACAGTGTGATTTACGCATTGCGCGAGAAAACTCGTAGCGATTAAACTCGGGGATAGCACCCGGAAGTAGTGGGTATTCGGTTTCGCGTTTCATACTGTCGTCGACATACCCTGCCATATACAAGCCCGTTGGCCCGGCGGTGCAAATAACTAAGTCGACCCAATCGAGTGCTTTACCTGCGGCCAACAAAGGATCATCAAAGCCAGTAATGGCTTCGCCTTCTTCTTCATTCATTGCAAGAATGTCGACGTGTTTCTCAACGAATTCGGCCCACCACTGCGGATCTTGTTCTATCAAGAACTTGGTGCCCAAAGTTAGGACTACTGGTACACCTGCATTATTGGCATACTCCACCGCTTGCATGGTGGCCTGTGTCATTGTTTCGTCACCTTTAGTACGCATAAGGTAAGCGCTAATAACGAGAGCCGATGCATTTTCAATCAGTGACTGGCTGATCGACTCTGGGCGCAAGTAGTTCATTAAACCAGCACTGATCGCAAAGGTTCTTTCACCACTGTCATCTATCAGCGTGAAACAGCGGCCGATTGGGCCAGCGACGGGTTGCAGATGATCAAGATCGACGCGGCTTGATGTATTACATAAAAACTTGTATGCATAGCTACCGATTTCAATGCTTTCACTCATCACGCCCAGTAAGACTGAACGATCATCAGCTAACACTGAATAGTTGTGCATGGTATTGCCAATGGTGCCGCCAGCAAATTCGTAGTCAATCATGTCATCACGTTTCAAACGCTCATAGAGCGCATTGGTGACATCATTGTCTATGACTTGTGACATACCACGCTGGAGGTGGAATTCATCCAAAAAAGCTTGGTCAACTTTAGCTTCGATGTCGACAACAATTTGGTCGATGCCGCAAATATAATTGCGTTTCAAGCGATCTTCAGCATTTAAGTGGTTGATAAGTGGGTCCTTATCTTCCACCGGAAAATAATGCTTATGCCTACGGTGTCCCGGAAATTTCATGTTTTACCCGTGTGTTTTGAGCTCATTAAATAAAAAAAGCGGCGAATTATAGCCTAATTTTACGTGGGTGAGCCATGGTAATTTGGTAATTTTAGCAATAATTCTGTAACCAAGGGGTTTCTGTTTCGCAAGCTGGTATACTAAACCACATAATTACTTTGCTAAATTTAGTATGAATAACCAAGAACACGATGAATATTGGATGCGCCAAGCTCTCGCATATGCTGATAAAGCCGAAGCGGAAAACGAAATCCCTGTTGGTGCGGTGATTGTCCGAGACGGGCAACTAATCGCGGCAGGTTGGAATCGCTCAATAGGTTGTCATGACCCGTCAGCACATGCTGAAATGATCGCGATACGTGAAGCTGGTAAACAAGTGCAAAATTATCGCTTAGTAGATTGCACCTTGTATGTAACCCTAGAGCCTTGTCCTATGTGTGCAGGATTGTTAGTACATAGCCGAGTAAAACGCGTTGTGTACGGTGCCAGTGATGCAAAAACAGGCGCTGCGGGATCGATTATGAATTTATTGCAAGAACCACAATTAAACCATCAGCCTGAAGTGACACCTGGTGTATTGGCTGAGGAGTGCAGCGAAAAGCTATCTAACTTTTTTAGACGAAGAAGAAAAGAGCATAAAGCAGCTAAAAAAGCGCTGAAATTGCAAGGGGATAGCGCGGCTCAAGATTGAGCCGTTTTTGCATCTGCGGCTAGCTGCAATAAAGAGTAAATGCGGCGGCGCAGCAATATTTTTTTATGAATGTTTTTGAGCATAATACGTCGACGATTTGGATTCGTATTACGCGTGTTGCGTTTGAATTGATGAGTTCGACGTCTTCTTAACATCTGAACCTCCTTAGTGTGAGAGAAAAAACTTACGCGTGAAAGAAATACCTGTTTTGTGTGACAGGCTTATGACAACGAGATTGGGATGCCGTTAATTGCCGGAACTGAAAGGGAGCGCTCTGTTTTCGTCCAACCAGACTAGAGCGTCGAAGTAGCGGCGTATATTATCGACATAATGTACAGCAACATCGCCACGCGCATATCCATATCTTGTGCTTCGATAGTAGCGCTTTTTAGTCAGTAGTGGTAGTCGTTTTTTAACATCGGCCCAACTATTGGGATTGCCACCTTGTTGTTTTGTCAGTTTTAATGCATCTCTAACATGCCCCATACCTACGTTATACGCAGCTAAGGCCAACCAAGTTCTATCTGGCTCAGCAACCCCTTCTGGCACTCGCGAAATTAAATTGGCAAGATATTTCGCGCCGCCACGTATATTTTGTTCTGGTTTGAGGCGGTGTTTCACACCAACGCGTTTGGCTGTACTCTGCGTTAGCATCATGATCCCGCGCACACCCGTAGGGGACTTGGCTCGTGGGTTCCACATGGACTCTTGGTAACTGAGCGCGGCAAGTAACCGCCAATCCAAGTTCTGTGCCTTTGCATATTCGATAAACCAAGGCGCGTATTTTGGTAGTACCTCTTTACTGGCCTCTACAAAGGCGACGGTATTAACATAATTAAATTGCTCTACATGACCGAAGTATTTCTCTTCTAAAGTCGCGAGTTGATTATTGGTTTGTAATTTTGCAAAAAATGGCAAGAGCAACGCATACAGCGAGTCATCGTTTTGTCTTTTCATCACCCAGGCAATTGGGTCAGATTTTGTCACTGAAAACGCAATACTCAGATTGGGGTGGTAACGACGAAATAACGCTAAAGAATGGGAGTCGACAATGGTGTAGTCGATATCACCAGCTAAAATTCCTTGGAGTAGCTCTTCTTGATCTAGGGCTTGCGTGGTCTGCCATTGCAATTCGGGGTAGTCTTTTTTGGCTGCTTGTAGTGAAATTAAGTGATGGCTATTAGCCAGCACTGTTACCGGGCCTGATAGCTGACCATAGTGCCGTGGACGTTTTTTGCCTTGTTTATACACTAGCTTTTGACTAATTTCTCGATAAAACGGCCCAAATCGAAATGCTTTAGTTCGCTTTGTGTGATAGCTGATCCCAGAGGCTACAATGTCTAAATCGCCTCGTTCAAGGTGTTCAAATAAATTGTCTAGATTGAAAAAAGGAATAATCTTTAATTCGACACCAAGTTCCTCAGCAAACAAACCTGCAAGCTCATATTCGAATCCCTCTTCATCAGTATGACCTTGGTAGTATGTTGCAGGCCCAACCAAGATACCTACTCGCAGTACATTGCTGTTTTTTATTTGCTGTAGCTGACTTGGCGGAGCGGTGTCACAACCACTGAGCAACAGCAAGGCTATCAATAAACTTAGTACTCTATGTAGCGTGTTCTCTATCATGCCTTTTCCACTAGTGAACCAGATTAAAGTGCGAGTTTTTTCTTAAAAAACAGGGCGTTTGAAAACGAGGTTCGAAGACGGTTAATTCAAATTTGCGCTTTAAACCCTATGCTCTCAGGTATATATGTATTTGTGAAGTGGGTTTTTTTCGATAATTGACAATTTTGAGTTAAATCTGTGCGTCAATTCGACTATAATAGCGGCCCAAAATATCGTTCAATCCCTAACCCCGGATGAAATATCTATGTTAATCCTACGTGGTGCACCAGCACTTTCTGATTTTAAAGTCCAAAAGATCCTTAAAAGCTGCGCGGATGCAGAGTTACCTGTCACTGGCGTATATGCTGAATTTATGCATTTTGCCGATGTAACTGCTGAGCTCTCAGATACTGAGTTAGACAAACTGAGCAAACTCCTTAAGTATGGGCCTACCGCCGTCGAGCACAAGCCTGAGGGTGCACTTATTCTAGTGACGCCTCGCATTGGTACTATTTCTCCATGGGCTTCAAAAGCAACTGACATCGCGAACAACTGTGGTCTAGATAAAGTTCACCGTGTTGAACGTGGTGTTGCGTACTACGTTGAGGGCGAATTAAGCGCTGATCAGCTAGCTGATGTAGCTAAGTTACTTCATGATCGTATGACAGAATCAGTACACAGCAATCTAGAAGATGCAGGGCAGTTATTCCGCGTTGAAGAGCCTCGTCCAATGTCATCTGTAGACATTCTAGGTGGTGGTCGTGAAGCACTTGTTACTGCAAACGTAGAGCAAGGTTTTGCGTTAGCAGACGACGAAATTGATTACTTAGTTGAAAACTTCACTAAACTAGGTCGGAACCCGAACGACATCGAGCTATTCATGTTCGCACAAGCGAACTCTGAGCACTGTCGTCACAAAATTTTCAACGCTGATTGGACAATCGACGGTGAAGAGCAGCCTAAGTCGCTGTTCAAAATGATCAAGAATACTTACGAGACGCACCCAGAAAACGTATTGTCTGCTTATAAAGATAACGCGGCAGTAATGAAGGGTTCTAAAGCGGGTCGTTTCTTCCCAAATAAAGAAGGTGAGTACAGCTACAATCAAGAGAACATTGAAATCTTGATGAAGGTTGAAACACACAACCACCCAACTGCGATTGCACCATTCTCTGGCGCATCTACTGGTTCTGGTGGTGAAATTCGTGACGAAGGCGCAACGGGTCGTGGTTCTAAGCCAAAAGCAGGCCTAGTTGGTTTTACTGTATCTAACCTTCGTATTCCTGGTTTTGAGCAGCCGTGGGAAACTAACTTCGGCAAACCAGGCCGTATCGTTGATGCACTAGACATCATGATTGATGGCCCGCTAGGTGGCGCTGCGTTCAACAACGAATTTGGTCGTCCTAACCTACTTGGTTACTTCCGTACTTACGAAGAAAAAGTTAACAGCCACAATGGCGAAGAGGTACGTGGTTACCACAAGCCTATTATGCTTGCAGGTGGTCTAGGAAACATCCGTACTGAGCATGTTCAAAAAGGTGAAATCCCAGTAGGCGCTAAGCTAGTTGCACTAGGCGGCCCTGCGATGAACATTGGTCTGGGTGGTGGTGCTGCATCATCAATGGCATCTGGTCAGTCAAACGAAGACCTAGATTTTGCTTCTGTACAACGTGAAAACCCAGAGATGGAACGTCGTTGTCAGGAAGTAATCGACAAGTGTTGGCAGCTAGGTGACGAAAACCCAATCGCGTTTATCCACGATGTGGGCGCGGGTGGTCTTTCAAACGCATTCCCTGAGCTTGTAGACGACGGTGGCCGTGGTGGTAAATTCCAACTACGTAACATCCCGAACGATGAGCCGGGTATGGCACCGCACGAGATTTGGTGTAACGAATCACAAGAACGTTACGTACTTGCAGTAGCGGCAGAAGACTTTGCACGTTTTGAAGAAATCTGTAAGCGTGAGCGCGCACAATACGCAGTAATTGGTGAAGCAACTGAAGAGCGTCACTTAACCGTTGCTGATAGCCACTTTGATAACAACCCAGTCGATCTTCCACTGGAAGTACTACTTGGTAAAGCACCTAAGATGCACCGTGACGTTGAGTCAAAGCAAGTTGAAGGTGAAGCACTAAACATCGACAGTATCAAAGTAGAAGAAGCCGCTAAGCGTTTACTTCGTCTACCAACAATTGCAGAGAAAACATTCCTTATTACAATCGGTGACCGTACGGTTACAGGTCTAGTAGCACGTGACCAAATGGTTGGCCCTTGGCAGGTACCAGTGGCAAACTGTGCGGTAACAGCTGCTGCGTTTGACACTTACCACGGTGAAGCAATGTCAATGGGTGAGCGTACACCTGCGGCACTTCTAAACTATGGTGCATCTGCACGTTTAGCAGTAGCTGAAGCGTTAACTAACATTGCTGGAGCAAACATTGGTGGCCTTGAGAACATCAAGCTATCTGCAAACTGGATGGCAGCAGCAGGTCACCCAGGTGAAGATGCAGGTCTTTACGAAGCGGTTAAAGCTGTCGGTGAAGAGTTATGTCCAGCACTTGGTCTAACTATCCCAGTTGGTAAAGACTCAATGTCAATGAAGACAACATGGCAAGACGATGGTGAAGATAAAGCGGTTACAGCACCACTTTCTCTCGTTATCACAGCATTTGGCCGTGTAGAAGACATTCGTAAAACGGTAACTCCTCAGCTTCGCACTGATAAAGGTGACTCAAGCCTGATCCTAGTTGATTTAGGTGCCGGTCAAAACCGACTAGGTGCGTCAAGCCTTGCACAGGTTTACAAGCAGCTTGGTGACAAGACGCCTGATGTTGATAACCCAGAGCTATTAAAAGGCTTCTACAATGCAATGCAAGCGTTAGTAGCTGACGAGAAGCTATTAGCTTATCACGACCGTTCAGACGGTGGTTTATTCACAACTGTAGCTGAAATGGCATTCGCTGGCCGTACAGGTGTGACTGTAAACCTTGATAGCCTAACAGGTTCTGATATCGAAGCGCTTTACAATGAAGAGCTAGGTGCAGTTATTCAGGTTCGAAACTCTGATCTTGCAGCCGTTGAAGCTGTTTTGGCTGATAACGGTATTGCGGCAATCAGTCATACTATCGGTACACTAAACAGCGAAGATAAAGTTATCTTCAACCGTGGTGGCGAAGCAGTACTTGCAAATACACGTACTGAACTACGTACTATCTGGGCTGAAACGACTTATAAAATGCAAGCACTTCGTGATAACCCTGAATGTGCTAAGCAAGAGTTTGATGCCAAGTTTGACGAAAAAGATCCTGGCCTTAACGTAAAACTAAGTTTTGACTTAAATGAAGACGTAGCAGCACCTTACATCGCGACAGGTGCTAAGCCTAAGATGGCAATCCTTCGTGAGCAAGGTGTTAACTCACACGTTGAAATGGCAGCTGCATTTAACCGTGCAGGCTTTGCTGCAGTAGACGTACACATGAGTGATATCCTTGAAGGCCGCCTGACACTAGAAGAGTTCAAAGGTCTTGTAGCATGTGGTGGTTTCTCTTACGGTGACGTACTAGGTGCTGGTGAAGGTTGGGCTAAGTCAATTTTATTCAATGACATGGCGCGTGATCAGTTCCAAACATTCTTTGAGCGTCAAGATACGTTCAGCTTAGGTGTGTGTAACGGCTGTCAGATGTTATCGACGCTGAAAGAGCTTATCCCTGGCACTGAACACTGGCCACGCTTTGTAACTAATAAGTCAGAGCGTTTTGAAGCACGTTTCAGCCTTGTTGAAGTGCAAGAAAGCCCGTCAGTATTCTTCCAAGGTATGGCTGGCTCTCGTATGCCAATCGCGGTATCTCACGGTGAAGGTCACGCTGAGTTTGCAAACGATGCAGCAGTGAAAGCAGCCCTTGAGTCTGGCACAGTTGCTGTTCAGTATGTTGATAACTTTGGCAAGCCTACAACGCAATACCCAAATAACCCGAATGGTTCACCAGAAGGTATTACAGGTATTACATCGCTAGATGGCCGCGCAACAGTTATGATGCCACACCCAGAGCGTGTATTCCGCGCAGTTGCTAACTCTTGGCACCCGGATGAGTGGAAAGAGGATAGCCCGTGGATGCGTATGTTCCGTAACGCACGTAAGAACATCGGCTAATTATTTAGCTTGATTGAAAAAGGTCACTTCGGTGGCCTTTTTTGTTTTTGGAGCAAACCAAATTCTTATTTATTGGCAGTAAAATTGTTAAGTGTGTACGGGGTTAATTTACTAGGCCTGGAATGTGTATGCAGTGACGAAGCTTTAATGGGAGTCGATGTACCTATCAGCATTTTCTAGGCTATAATTTAGTTAGTACCTGTTTGTTTTATATGCGTTTTAGCCCATTTTACAACTTCTTACGCTCTTCTACATTACATTGTGTGTATGATGACTTAAACTAGTTGTTCAGATTGCAAAATAGTTAGGAACTAATGCGCCGTTATTTGTTATATGCCGTGATAAGCTTTTGCCTGTTGCTAGCCACGCTTTTTATATTCCGAACGCCACTTAGCATTGCGGTTGCAAATCATTTTCTCACTCAAGAGCAAGGCCGAATGAGTTGTTTGGCGTGGTCTCCTGTTGGTTTCACTGAAATTCACATTAGCAAGGTTTGCTTTTCTAATGAACAAGCGGATGTATATGGTGAAAATATAACGGTTACGACTAAATCGGTTGAAATAGCGCATTTGAAGGTTAAGCATAAGCCGATTGTATCGGGCTCTACCCCGGCAGTAATGACGCCGCTTTCATTGCCATTAATAGCAGATAGACCACTTGTCTCGATAAAAAAGCTGCATTTAGAGTCCCCTGTATTACGCCAACCCTTGTCTGTGTCAGTTCATGAAGCGGAACTTAATAGCTTCACACTGAATGGGGATATATTGGCGCAGGTCTTAGTTTATAACGATAAAGTAAATTTGAATGCTGATCTTCAAAGCCAAGGGATTAAACCTTACTTGCCGTCGCAATTAAAGGCGTTAGCAGGGCAACTATCGGCCACATTTGATGGTATACAAGCCGATACATCGGTGAGCTTAGATGCAAGTATCTTAGATCGAACCCTAGACGAGTGTGATATTACAGCTAGGGTTGTAGGGGGGTTATCTGGTAGTTGGGATTTAAACGCGCGAAGTGGGGGCGCAGACTTATCATCACTCGATATTAAGCTTGATGCTCTCGCCTGTGACAAACTACAACGCTACCAGCAGAGTGCTCCTATAGGCTTGCTAAGCACAAGTTGGCGTGTTGTGCTGCCCAAGCCGCTCAATATATCTTCCAATAGTGCTGAAATACCAGCGCTAACTCTTGAAGATAACAATGGCGCAACAGCCATAAATTTGAAAAATTTATCACTTGATGTGGGTGAGCAAGTTGTGCAAACAGATATTCAGCTAAGCCATCACAATCCACAGCTTGGCTGGCTTGAACTTCAGTCAAAATTGGGAATACGAAATAAAACTTTATCTCTTGAGGGGGATTGGTTACTCAGCAGCGAAGAGGTACGGTTACCCCAAGACTTGAAGGTTCAAGATTTTGTTAGCCAAGGTGATTACGTGCTAAAAGGCGAGGTTGGGCAAACTGTCAGTTTTGATTTAGCAACGCAATCGTCGATGGGTAAGATAGCTAACTCACAGGCTCAACTGGACAATACAGAGCTGAACTTAACAACTCATGTCAATGTTGACATGAAACAGTTGGCAGATGGCATTCTACAAGCACTGCAAGTAGATGTATTTAAAACACAATTTAGTGCCGAGCGATATCAGGTTCAGGATGTATCAGGTAAGCATGTTTTGCTAAACAGTGCAGTGAGTTTTGATGAAGATAAGCAATTCACAGGTCAGCTTGAGTTTCAGGTTGGTTCTTTTAAAAAAGCAGAGGTAAGAGGCAAAGATGTCACTCATACCCTAACATTGAATGGTGAATTTAAAGATAATAAAGTGAACGCAGAGGTGGATGGAGAGACGCACCTTGGCTTAGTTGCGACGCCTCAGCTTTCTTTTAGGCAGGTTGTTTTAACATCGGCCGGTTTATTAGCAGAGCAGACCTCTCTTGAGCATGTGTTACACCTAGATGATTTTGAAATGCTGGTTAAGCAACAAGTTGATCAACAGTTACATCATTTGACCGTGATGGTTCCCGAACAGAGCTTTCTGACACTGAAGCCGATACTGACGCAGTTTGAGCCAAAGCTGCAGCTTAGCGAAGGCACGATCTCCGCGACGTTGCAAGGTGATGTAAACGAACAATCGTTTACGTTTAATGCTGCCCTTGAAGAAGGGGGGATCTTATATGACTCACACTACTTAAGCGGTTTAAACATACCTGTTGCGGGGAAAATTAATGCAGGTAAGATCGCTTTCGAAGATTCCCAAATAGATATTAGAGAAGTCCGCTCAGGTGCTGTGTTAGAAAATTTCAAAGCGATTTTGTCTTCCTCTGAAGGGGATCCGATGCTGAGTAATATCAGCGCGAATATCTTTGATGGCCAACTTTTTACAAAGCAGATTAAGCTTACCAACCAAGATCAGAGCTTTTTAGTAGAGGCCAATAATTGGGACCTTGCTGTGATAGCAAATGCAGCTAAAAACGCTGGTGTAGAGCTTAGTGGTCGAGTGCACGGCCAGCTTCCAGTTGCGGTAGTAGGCGGGCTATTCGAAATTAACGGTGGCAAGCTCAATAATATTGATATCGGGTTATTGAGTATTGAAAATAATGAGTCTGTCGAAGCGCTGAAAGCACAACAACCGAGTCTGGAAACGGCATTTGGTATGTTGGAAAGGCTCAATATTGAAAAGTTATCAAGTGACGTGAATATGTCATCAGATGGGTGGTTAGACCTAGCTGTGCAAATTACGGGTGTCAATGAACAGCAGGCTGAACCTCAGCCAATTAACTTTAATTACACGCATAAAGAAAATATTTTTCAGTTGTTTAGAGCATTGCGCCTAAGCGATGAGATCACCAATGAAGTTGAAAAAGCATTAAACTAACAGGAGCAAGAAGGCATGAAATGGATGCTAACTTTGATGCTGGTTTTAGTCACTTCAGCTTGTACTCATAAAGTACAAGTTGAGACCAAAGAACCTATCACCATCAATTTAAATGTAAAAGTTGACCACGAAATCCGTGTGAAAGTAGACAAAGAGCTAGACGACTTGTTTAGTGATGACAGTGAATTATTCTAAGGAGCGAGAACATGAAAGCAAAAATTATTTTGACCACAATCGCAGCGGCATGTATGAGCTTTTCTGTGATGGCTTTATCAATCAATGAAGCCAAATCACAAGGTATGGTTGGTGAAAACGCAGCTGGGTATTTAGGTGTCATTAAAGGCTCAGGAGATGTGAAAAAACTCGTTGCGGATATCAACAAAAAGCGCAAAGCCAAATACCAGCAATTGGCCAAGAAAAATGGCATCAGTTTATCGCAAGTAGAAAAGCTTGCTGCGGAAAAAACCTATAAAAAAACGTCTGCAGGTCACTTTATTCAAGTGAATGGAAAGTGGGTTAAAAAGTAAACATATCTGTTGGCTTGCTGCGTTAAGTTGCGCTGCAAGCCCGCAATGAAATGGCTATTTATGATGCGTGCAGCTGGCGAGTAGCTGTTGCCAAAAAGCTTCACCTTTTCGCCTTGCTAGGCGAATGTTATTGTCTGGGATAGATTCTGGGTCATCATATTCTTCCAGAGCTGCTGCCATGCTACTTTCTCTGATCAGATGGAGGGTAGGGAAGGGGGCGCGATTGGTGTAATTGGCTGGATCCGCCTCATCACTGTCTGCAAAAACGTAGTCGGGGTGGAAGGTCGCAATTTGATATGTTCCTTCAAAACCTTGTGCGCTAAGCATAACATTTGCTAAATCGACTAAATCTAGAAAATCCCCGAAATCAACGAAGCCTTCTGAAAAGCTCATTAAAGTGGTTTCTCGTTTTGGATTCTGATTCAACTCAAAGCACTGTTCTAGCATGTCCATGACTGCGTCATCGTGACTGATAGCACTACTGATGTGGTAGTAGATAGCGTTTTGCTCTACTTCTTTTCTGGCAAATGGGCAAAAGTTATATTTTACAATGACCTTACTGACCCAGCTCTTCATCGTATTGATGATATGTTCACTCATTTACTGCTCCAACAGTGAATCGATAATATTGAGCGTGCGATTAATCGCGCCTTGATTTTTTGCCAAGCAGGCATGCGCATTTTGTCCCAGCTTGTGAGCGGTATTTGAACTGCTTAAGAGCGTATTCAATTGCGCAGTTAGTTCGGCTTTATCCAAGCATATTATAGCTCCGTGCATTGCTCTCAGTTGCGGGTATATATGAGAAAAGTTGTAAGTACTTGGTCCACTTAATACACCCACAGAACTTGCAGCGGCTTCCAGTGGGTTGTGCCCCCCTCTTTCGATCAAGCTACCGCCCACAAAGGCAATGTCCGCGCAGCCATATAAAAATTTAAGCTCGCCTAAGGTATCTGCTAATAGTACTTCGCTGTTATTTTCAAATGATAAACTGCGACGGCTGAACTTTAGGTTAGCGTCACGCAATAAGTTTGCAACCGAGTCAAATTGTTCGGGATGACGCGGAGCTATGATCAACAGCAATGAAGGTATTGTGGTCAATAAACTTTGATGTACTGCGATAATTTGCTCATGCTCACCTGGGTGAGTCGACCCCGCTATCCATATCGGCCGATCGCCAAGCTGAGATTTGATGTCACTCAATTTGGATATATCATTTTCGCTAAGGGTGACATCAAACTTAATTGACCCAGTTGTAATCACTCTACTTTCTTCCAGCCCCAATGCAATGAACCGGCTTGCATCCTCTTCATTGTGACTAGCGAGTATTTTAATATTCTTCATGATATTACGGCTTATTGCCGAGAATTTTTGATAGCCGCGAAACGATTTCTCAGACAAACGGGCATTGACCACGGCAACGGGACAGCAATGCTGATTGGCGTAATGAAAGAGGTTTGGCCATAGCTCAGTTTCTAATACGACGACTAGCTTAGGTTTTAAACGTTTGATAAATCGACGAGTTGAAAACGCAAAATCTATTGGCAGGTAACAAGTATATACTGAACCCTTAAATTGCTTTAGTACTTCCGCTCGGCCAGTTGGTGTGTTGCATGTGATCACTAGCGGATGTGATGGGTAGCGAGTTTGCATTTTTTTTATTAAAGGGGCGGCTGCGAGTACCTCACCCACAGATGCACAATGGACAACAATAGCCCCCTCGGGAATGTTGGTATCTACCTGTCCAAACCTTTCGCTAAAATGGCGTCTATAGCCGGGGTTTTTCTTCCCTCTGATCTGATACAAGTAAATCGAAATGAGTGGCGCAAGCAGCAGCAGCATGGTGGAGTATATAAATCGAGTCATGGCATCAGGGTACAAATAAAAGGGCAGTTTAACGCGTTTGTGATTGGATGAAAATTACTATAACAATTTTACACATATCTGGGCGTGCTCAAAAGCCCTTAATTTGCTAGTATGCTCGCCCCTGTTTGTATTTGAAAGAAATAAAATGTTGTCAATTTATAAAAAGTTGTTGTCTGCTGTTACTTTGATACTGTTTTTAAGCTCTTCTTTGGTGTACGCGATGCCGACCGCTTTTCTTCCTATCGGCAAAGATAAAATCTTAGAGTATCAAGTAGATAAAATGTTTGCATTAACGGCAGTAACACCGATGAGCAAACCTTATCGCATTACTGAGATTAATAAGCACATAGTCAAACTTGGCAACATAGACCCAGCTTTACAAGCCAGTATTCGAGCGCGTATTGCACCGTATTTGCAACAAGATGCCATCACGCGTCGAGGTATTAAATTACGTGTAGATTCCGGAGAAGAGCAAAAGCTTGCGAATGATCGTGGAAATTACTCGGGTGAATATGCAGAGCTGTCTTTGGGGGGGATCTATCGAGGCAGCAAAAACTCATTGGTGCAATTGGGCGCAGAATATCGAGTAGAGTCTGGTAAATTGGTGCCATATAATACCTTCTACGCACTAGGCGGAGAAAATTTGCAATTAAATTTAGGTTATAAAGAGCACTGGTTTTCTCCATTTAAGCACTCCGCAACTATTTATTCTACCAATGCGAAAGCACCTTTATCCGCTTCTTTGGGACTAAATTCACCTCTAAAAAACTGGTGGAATTTCGATTTTGAAGTTTTTTATTCGGAGCTAGAGCATGTTGAAGATGGCATTATGTACCAGAATACATTACATGATGGCACTCCGCGTCTCGCGGGTACACAACTCAACTTTGAACCATTGCAGAATTGGAAAATTGGTATTAACCGTATCATGCAATTTGGTGGTGGCCCGAGAAAGGTTGATTTCAAAGATGTAGTTAAAGCCTATTTTGATCCTGCTGGAAATGATAACAGCGGTAAAACAGGTAGCCAAGACGCAGAGCTTGGAGATCAATGGGCAAGTGTGACGACCGTATTCAAAACTAACTGGTGGACAACCGCTGAGTGGTATCTAGAGCATGGTGGTGAGGATACTCGAGAACATAAGAATTACTTGTTTGGTAACAATGTCACGAGCTTTGGTGTTCATCTTCCGAATGTAACCAAAGATATAGCCGTCAGGTTTGAACATACTAACCTGCATAGCTTGTGGTATGTAAATAAAATCTACGCAAAAACAGGTAATAGTATCGATAACTTTGTTATCGGGCACTTTGCGGCAAACAATAGAACATTTAATGATGGCGTACCCACTACCAATAACGTACTTGAGGTAACTTATACAGAGAGCTTAG
This sequence comes from Pseudoalteromonas luteoviolacea, assembly GCF_018100925.1. Lineage (GTDB taxonomy): Bacteria > Pseudomonadota > Gammaproteobacteria > Enterobacterales > Alteromonadaceae > Pseudoalteromonas > Pseudoalteromonas obscura. Next base: position 80,166 of record NZ_JAGJEH010000012.1, read on the forward strand.
ACTCTATGTGGAACGTGAAGCTGACGAGTGTGAAAAACAAAAGCGGTTACGCGAATGAGTTAGGTGGTGTGAGTGATACCTATGAGGATATGCACGAAATCAAACTGTCAAACTCGAGAAAAATAGATGGTTATCAATTGGAAACAAGCCTGACTGTTGGAAAAGATGTATACGGAGAAAACTACACTTGGCTTTCAGTCAATGTATACTGGTAAGACACGGGTAAGTATTAAGAATTAGCACAATATTTGGGCTTGTAAAAAATTTAAGGTTCACTATGTCAGTCAATGAACAGATTGCGAATAGCTATTTAGATAGCTTGGAGCGCCATATGGCGTTATTTGCTAATATGGCAAATTACCATAAAGAATCAATTGAGCTTTTAAAAGCGTGTCAAAAAACGCTCGCCGCTGGTGGCAAGGTTATTTGGTTTGGTAACGGTGGAAGCGCGGCAGATGCGCAGCATTTAGCTGCTGAATTTGTAGTTCGCTATAAATTAGAGCGTGGACCTTTGGCCTCAATCGCGTTAACAACAGATACGTCAATTTTAACCGCACATAGCAATGACTATCACTTCAACACCGTTTTTGAAAGGCAAGTTCAGGCTTTGTGCAAACCGGAAGATTTGGTGATAGGACTGACGACTTCAGGCACCAGTGAAAATATTAATTTAGCACTAACTGCTGCAAATGAAATAGGTGCCTATACCGTGGCGTTGACAGGTAGAAAAGGTGGTGATGTAAAAGACATCGCTACATTACCAATCATCATCGATTTTGATGAAACCGCGCGTATTCAAGAAGCCCACATGTTTATTGGCCACTGGCTATGTGAAGCGGTCGACTTTCTAATTGCGGAGCAAAGCCTATGAAACTAGCTGCTTTACAAAACCTGCACAACGCCAGCATTCTCGTTGTGGGTGATGTGATGCTCGATCGCTACTGGCATGGTGATACTGGCAGGATCTCTCCTGAAGCACCAGTTCCAGTTGTAAAGGTAAGTAGCCTAGAAGATAAAGCTGGTGGGGCAGCCAATGTAGCGAAGAATATTGCGCATCTAGATGGCAAAGTGGGATTGTTGGGCCTAATTGGTCAAGATGATAACGGACACAAACTGCGCACTATTTTAGAAAATGACAACATTGAATCTCAGCTCGTAGCTGTAGAGACTTTGCCAACTATCGCTAAAATGCGAGTGATCAGTCGTCATCAGCAGGTCGTCAGACTAGATATGGAAGAGCAGTTTCAGCCAGAGCATAGTGCTTTACTGGTAGCACAGTTAAAGCAAGTCATTGATAGCTATGACTTTGTACTCTTTTCTGATTACAATAAAGGCGCACTTGCAAATATCCAAGAGATGATTGAGATTGCTAAACGAGCAGGTAAAACAGTGTTAGTTGATCCTAAACTCAGTGATCTGTCAGTTTACCGAGGTGCCGATTTTATCACCCCTAACTTGAATGAATTTAAGTTAGCTGGTGGTGATGTTAGCTCTGAAACGACATTAACGGAGAGTGCCAGAAAGCTGATTGCTGAAGCTGGCATAGGCGCTATGCTGCTAACACGTTCTGAGCAGGGGATGTCGCTCATTTCTGAAAATGAAAAACATGATTTTGCTGCGCAAGTTTTAGAGGTGAGTGATGTCACTGGCGCTGGCGATACAGTGATTGCGACCTTGACGACAATGTTAGGCGCAGGATTGAATGCCAAAGACGCAGTGGAGATGGCAAATTTAGCTGCGGGTATCGTCGTCGGCAAACTTGGCGCTGCAACTGTTTCACCTGAAGAGTTGAGTGCAAAACTAAGTCAGTACCTCAGAGAAACAGGTGAGCATTATCAAGCGCCTTTCGAAGACGTATTGCAGCACATTTCTTTTGCTAAGCAAAATGGTGAAAAAATCGTGTTTACCAATGGGTGTTTTGATATTTTACATGCAGGGCATGTTCGCTATTTGGCACAAGCAAAAGCGATGGGAGACAAGCTTGTCGTTGGGCTGAATAATGATGAATCAATATCACGTCTAAAAGGTCCTGAGAGGCCGATCAACCCACTGAACGAACGCGCTATGGTTATTTCTGCTCTGGCTTCTGTTGATTGGGTGATCCCATTTGGCAAAGAAAAAGAAGGCGATACGCCAGCTAATTTAATCGCAACAATTAGCCCAGACATCTTAGTAAAAGGTGGCGATTATAAAGTCGAGGAAATTGCCGGTGCTGAGCATGTTTTAGCACAAGGGGGCCAGGTTGAGGTCCTGTCTTTTTTGGATGGTTGCTCAACCTCGAATGTAATTAAAAAAGCACAACTAAGTAAAAGTTAACTGTTTAGATGTGCTTTATAGGCGTTGTGTAATGTTTGCCAATGTCTTTTTTCAAAAAAGAAAGCTGGCCATTTGCTGGCTTCTTTTTTAAAAGATCGCTCAAGCCTGTCTATGTTCGCCTGTTGCCAAGTTGTTTCTTGCTCACGAATATCACCTTTATCAAAATCAATTAGATGCACGACCCCTTGTTTGTCAAAAAGGACGTTGTTGATGTTGAGATCATCGTGATAAACACCGTTGTTGTGGAATTCAGCTATGGTGCGTCCAACAGCTTGTAATTCGACATTATCTGCCACGCGTTGTCGAAGGACTTCGCATAGACTTTTGGCACCTGAAATGGCCTCCGTTAAAATGTCAGCTCGATAAATACCAAAGTGTGTTTCCACATATGCAGCTATGGGGGCTGGTACAGGTAGATTTAACGTTTTGAGTTCAGTGAGTAATTTAAACTCTTTATATACGCGAGTGTGTGTCAGTCCTACAAACAGATATTGATCGCTCAGCACCCTGCCAATTAATCCGCCTCGCCAGTAGTGCTTGAGAACGCCAATTTGGTTTTCTTGGTATTCGATAAACCATGCCGGTGCACGGCCTTGTTTGCTTGTAATAATGGCTTCTTTTTGACGCCAATATTCCACCCTAAACCAATTATGTGTAATCTTCATTGCACAGTCTTGAGGCTGTAAAATGTAGCTGTTATTGGTGTGTTCTATTTTAAGCATAATCGGCTTGCACTGAAATAAAGTGAGGCAAGTTTAACGACTTTTTCTCTTGAGTGAAATGCACAAGTGTTGCAAATCGAAGTGATTAATTTAAGATCGTGCGTTCATAAACAGATTAGGTGGGACTGAGTGTCTAAATCAATTGCTTCTATTTGTATACTAAGGTTATCGGCCATTGGCGATGTATGTCATGCCGTGGCGGCTGTTCAAGCTATTCAACGTGCACATCCACAAGCCAAGATCACTTGGGTGATTGGTAAAGTAGAGGCTATGTTACTGGCTGACTTACCCGGTGTTGAGTTTGTGGTGTTTGATAAAAAACGCGGCAAAGCCGCATTTAAAGATCTCAAAGCGCAATTTAAAGGTACTAAGTTTGACGTGTTGCTACATATGCAAGTGGCTTTTCGTGCCAATTTAGCGGCCTTGTTTATTCCTGCCAAAGTCAAAATCGGCTTTGATAATGCGCGTGCTAAAGAGCTACATTCGCTGTTTGTTAATCAGCGAATAGCGAAACAAACGGAGCCTCATGTTCTCGAAGGTTTCCAGCAATTTGCACAAGCCATTGGTGCCAAACAGGAAAGTCCATGTTGGGAAATGCCTTATACAGAAGAAGATGAGCAGCAAGCCGAAGTTCTTTTAAGCGGTTTGAAGCGCATTTTGGTTATTTCCCCTGCGGCAAGTAAAAAAGAACGTAATTGGTTGCCTGAGCGCTATGCCGCATTGGCAGACTACGCGGCAGAGCAAGGCTTTGATATTGTGCTCACCGGCGGCCCTACTGAGCTTGAACGTAATTTGAGTAGTTCAATTGTAGAGCATGCTAACTGTAAAATTTTGAACTTAGTTGGGCAAACGCAGCTAAAAACATTACTGTGCGTGCTTAAGCAAGCGAAGCTTGTACTTGCACCAGATACCGGGCCTGCGCACATGGCTGTAACGGTTGGTACGCCTGTTATAGGCTTATACGCACATTCAAATCCGAAGCGTACCGGTCCGTATTTATTTCAAGATTATGTCGTTGAGGTCTATCATAAAAATATCCTCGCTCAAAAGGGTAAACCAGCCAATGAATTACCTTGGGGAACTCGAATTAAGGGTGCAGAGCTGATGGCGCAAATTGGCGTTGATGAAGTTAAAGCGATGTTTGATAAAGTTGTTGAGCAAGAGAAACTATGAAGTCTAAAGCAGTATTTCTAGATAGGGATGGCGTTATTAATCACGATCATGCCTATGTGCATGCCATCGAAGAGTTTGAATTTATCGACGGCGTATTTGAAGCTTGTAAATATTTTTCAGACGAAGGCTTTAAAATTGTTGTGGTCACAAATCAATCTGGTATCGGTCGTGGCTACTATGATGAAACGCAATTTCAAAAGTTAAGTGACTGGATGTGCCAACAATTTTCATCACATGGTATCAATATTTCGGGCGTTTACTTCTGCCCACATCATCCCAAAAAGGCGCTGCCTCAATATTTATTGGACTGTGATTGCAGAAAGCCAAAGCCGGGTATGATATTGCAAGCCATTGAAGAGCATAATATTGACCCTGAGCAGAGCATCATGGTCGGAGATAAAGTGTCTGATATGCAGGCTGCAGAAGCTGCCGGAGTGACAACGAAAATATTAGTATGTTCAGGGCAAGTTCTGAGCGATGAGGACAAGTCCCATGCCGATTTGGTATGTGGTTCTTTAGCTGAAGTACCAGAAAAATTGGTGTAACGACCAGTCAGCTTTACGCGAAGGTAAAACAAGATAATCACAATTCGTGCAATTCGCTTGCGAACCTTTTAAAATATACTCAAGTAATTTAACTCATTCATACAACAAGTGGGTAATTGGCTTGAGTATGACTTTTCATTTGGTGTGTATCCTTTTTATTGATTTAATCTGAGCTTTAGCGTCTAACGAGTCGAAGAAAGTGATTTATATTGTGCAATCACAACGCATTCTTTGAATCATTAAAGTCGTGTGTTCACCTCAGTAATCAAGTTAGGTATACACACTCCGTGCAACCAATGGAGACTCTACATGAGATCAGCGGCATTCTACAGCCAACTTCAACAACAAATAGAAGAAGTTAAAGCTGAAGGCTTATATAAAAAAGAACGTATTATCACATCACAACAGCAAGCTGAAATTGCTGTTTCAACGGGTGAAAGCGTAATTAACTTTTGTGCAAATAACTACCTAGGTTTAGCCAATCACCCAGATTTGATCGCTGCTGCACAACAAGGGTTGTCAGATCATGGCTTTGGTGTTGCATCTGTACGCTTTATTTGTGGTACACAGGATATTCATAAGACGCTAGAAGAAAAAATTAGCGAGTTTTTGAAAACAGAAGATACGATTCTTTACTCATCATGTTTCGATGCGAACGCTGGTCTATTTGAAACTATTTTAGGTCCAGAAGATGCGATTATCTCGGATTCATTGAATCACGCGTCAATCATTGATGGCGTTCGTCTATGTAAAGCAAAACGTTTCCGCTATGCAAACAATGATATGGCTGACTTAGAGAAGCAGCTGATCGCAGCGACTGAAGCGGGCGCAAAAACGAAACTTATCGCAACAGATGGCGTTTTCTCAATGGACGGTGTGATCTGTAATTTAGCAGCGGTTTGTGATCTGGCAGACAAATATGATGCGTTAGTAATGGTCGATGATTCTCACGCCGTTGGCTTTGTCGGTGAAAATGGTGCAGGTACGCCTGAGTACTGCGGAGTAATGGATCGAGTAGATATTATTACTGGTACGCTTGGTAAAGCGCTTGGTGGTGCTTCAGGTGGTTATACTTCAGGTAAAAAAGAGATTGTTGAATGGTTACGCCAACGTTCTCGTCCATATCTATTCTCAAACTCCTTGGCGCCTTCAATCGTGACAGCGTCTATTAAAGTACTCGACATGCTTAAAGATGGTAAAGCACTGCGCGACCAACTTTGGGAAAATGCGGCGCACTTCCGTACTGAGATGGAAGCCGCTGGTTTTACGTGTGCAGGTAAAGACCACGCAATCATTCCTGTGATGTTAGGTGATGCAAAAATGGCAGCTGAAATGTCCGATCGCTTGTTGGCAGAAGGCATTTATGTGATTGGGTTCTCATTCCCTGTGGTACCTAAAGGCCAAGCTCGTATTCGTACGCAAATCTCAGCAGCGCACACTAAAGAGCAGTTAGACAAGGCCATTGCTGCGTTTATCCGCATTGGTAAAGATTTAGGTGTGATTTAATTGCTAGGTGCGTTTGCACCTACTTTCTAACGAGTGAATATTATGAAAGCATTATCCAAGTTGAAAGCCGAGGAAGGGATCTGGATGACAGATGTGCCTAAACCTGAAATGGGGCACAATGACTTATTGATCAAGATCCGTAAAACCGCGATTTGTGGTACCGATGTTCATATTTATAAATGGGACGAATGGTCACAAAACACAATTCCAACTCCTATGGTGGTGGGCCATGAATATGTTGGGGAAATTGTGGATATGGGTCAGGAAGTCCGTGGTTTTGAAGTCGGTGATCGCGTCTCAGGCGAAGGTCATATCACATGTGGGCATTGTCGCAACTGTCGCGCTGGTCGCGTTCATCTGTGCCGCAACACAATTGGCGTAGGTGTGAACAGAGAAGGCTCCTTTGCAGAGTACCTTGTGATCCCAGCTTATAATGCATTTAAGATCCCGGACAATATTTCAGACGAACTGGCATCTATTTTTGACCCATTTGGCAATGCAGTTCATACGGCTTTGTCTTTTGACTTAGTCGGCGAAGATGTGCTGATAACAGGTGCTGGCCCAATTGGCATTATGGCGGCAGCAGTTGCTAAACATGTTGGGGCTCGTCATGTTGTTATCACCGATGTTAATGAATATCGCCTAGATCTGGCACGTAAGATGGGTGCTACAAAAGCGGTTAATGTAGCAAATGAAAGCCTAGAAGATGTTATGCAAGAACTTGGTATGACGGAAGGGTTTGATGTTGGTTTAGAGATGTCTGGTGTGCCAGTGGCCTTTAACAGCATGCTGAACAACATGAATCATGGTGGTAAAATTGCAATGCTAGGCATTCCTCCTAGTGATATGGCTGTTGATTGGAATCAAGTCATCTTTAAAGGTCTTGTAATCAAAGGGATCTATGGACGAGAGATGTTTGAGACTTGGTATAAAATGGCAAGCCTAATTCAATCTGGATTGAACCTAGAGCCAATTATTACCCATGAATTTAATGTGGATGATTTCCAGCAAGGCTTTGATACAATGATTTCGGGCCAGTCAGGCAAGGTTATCCTAGACTGGACTAAGTAACTTACGTCTGAAGTATAATCAGCGGCTTTTTGAGTGTGTGCCCATTGCTAGGTATAGATGCTTGAGAAGCCGTTTTTTTAATGAGAGAGAAATGTCTTTTAAACATATTAGTGTTGAACAAACACAAGAATTGATGTCACGAGAAGAGGTTGTTGTTGCGGATATACGCGACCCAAATTCATTTTCTGCGGGTCATATACCTGGTTCAGAGCACTTGTCCAATGAAAATTTAGTGCGCTTCATGCAGGAAAAAGAATTTGAACAACCAATTATTATCGTTTGTTATCACGGTATCAGCTCTCAAAATGCTGCAAACTACTTAGTTGAGCAAGGTTTTGAAGAGGTGTACAGCATGGATGGTGGTTTCACTCAATGGGAGCAAGCGCTTCCTAACCACATCGAAAAATGAAACTGCTAGGCTCCTTCTCAGACCCTAGAGCGGTTCAAGGAGCCGTTGATTATCTGAAAACACTAGGGATAGACAGTCAGCTACATAGTGAAGATGGACGAAATGTATCTGTATGGGTCAATGACCGCGATTGGCAAAGAGCGGATACAGTGTGGCAGGAGTTTCTGGCAAATCCGTACCATGAGAAATATAGCAAGGCGTCTTGGCAAGTTGGTGCGACAGATAGTGGCTTGCAGTATCACAGTGCTAAGCTAAATTTATTGCAGCGTTTTTTTCACTTAAACTGGTTTATTCAGAGCATTGTTATAATTTCACTGCTTGTTTATGGCAGTTACTATTATTTTACGCCCGCAGAGGTATTTAATGCGCTCAAATTCGATACTAATCTTCCTTTGAGCTGGATCACGCCAACCTTTATGCATTTTGGTGCAATACACTTGCTATTCAATCTTAGTTGGTGGCTATATTTGGGTAATCAAATTGTACAAAGAACTGACTTTGTTATTTTAATCACTGTTTTTACGGTCAGTGCATTATTGAGTAATTGGGCGCAGTTCTTATTGGTTGATGAAAACTTTGGTGGTTTGAGTGGAGTGGTTTATGCACAAATGGGATTTTGTTGGGTATTGTCCCAATTGAACAAAGACCAACAACCCATATTATCAACTCCAATTATAGGTTTCATGTTGTTATGGATGATTTTGGGGTTTGCAGATGTATTATTTATCAGTATGGCAAACTGGGCCCACCTATTTGGTCTATTATCGGGGATGAGCCTCGCAGTTTTAGCCCAACGTCTTAGTGGTAAAGGTACTTAGTAAATAAGACCTCTCTCACGATCTCCTGTCCAGTTTCATCTTTTAGTAAGGATTTCAGCTTTGCTGCACAGCGTTGTCTGATCTCCTCTCTGCCGGTTAAAGATTTAATGGTTTCTTCTGGCTCTTTACTAAGGATCTGCACGATGGCATCCCTCAATAATGGAGTGTGGTGCTCGACTACCGCAATATTGGCGATATCATCTAGCATAAGATCTATGGTTACTCGAACATAACCCAATTTTTTGTTGGATTGGCCAATATAGTTCGTGATGATATCTGGCTCGAAACCATAGTAGCCAACGTTAGACTCGGCCTTGAGTTTAAAGCTTGCTGTGCTGATTGTAAGTGCCACTAATAGTAAAAGAGTACGAACCATAATCGCCTGAAAATATGTAACTAAATATCAACAATATCGTTAGTTTATACTTAATTGTAGAGCATGAACAGCGAGCATTAAGATAATAGTGAACTTTTTTGCATTGCCAAGCTTTGCTATTATGTCTGCGTTTAGTCTTAATTGAATAATTGAATTGTTAAAATATCCTATTTCTTTAGATTTTAATTGGGGCAGCTTTGAGCAAGTTGCCGACAAAGCGCCAGAAAATATACATGATCGGCTATTGGAACAAGGCTCTTTGACCGCTTTACTCAAGAGTCAAAGCAGCAGCTTTAGAGTGAAAGTGATTAATGAGCAGCATCTAACGCCTCCTGCTTATATTTGTCGACTACTTGGCGATGCAATGGAAACCGCCATATGCAGGGAAGTATTGCTATATTGCGATGATAAACCTCATGTTTATGCTCAGAGTTGGATTTCGCTTGAAGCGAACCAGTACGGGCTAAAAAACCTTGGTGAAAACCCATTAGGTGACAAGCTGTTTCAGCAATCTTCATGGCAAAGAGGTGATTTGGAAGTCGGCTGTGTTGAAGACGCGGATGCGCAGTTGAAGTTGTGGCAACTTTTTGGTGTAACGGACATTCCTGTTTTTGCCAGACGAAGTGTATTTACCAATCACTCTGCTAAAGTTCTGGTATGTGAGATGTTTAACAGCGAGATCGAATAAATGAAAAGTGCGACATTGCGGTTTGAAAACTACCCCGAATACAAGCAATTAATGCGACTTGATAAACCCATTGGTACGTTCTTATTACTATGGCCTACGATGTGGAGTTTGTGGCTGGCATCAGATGGCAATCCAAGTCTACTGCATATCTTTGTATTTACCCTAGGCACTTTTTTAATGCGCAGTGCTGGCTGCGTTATAAACGATTACGCGGATCGAAAAGTAGATGGAGCGGTAAAAAGGACAGCAACACGGCCTTTAGCACGTGGGGCTGTGTCAGAAAAAGAAGCGCTAATGCTTTTCTTTGTACTGATAATTGCATCATTTTTATTGGTGCTTACCTTAAATTGGCAAACCATCGTGCTCTCTATTGGCGGTGTAATACTGGCCTCTTTATATCCCTTTATGAAACGATATACTCACCTCCCTCAGGTTGTACTAGGGGCAGCGTTTGGTTGGGGGATCCCAATGTCTTTTATGGCTGCTACGGGAGAAGTCCCATTGATTGCATGGCTGCTATTTATTGCAAATGTTTTATGGACGGTTGCTTATGACACCATGTACGCCATGGTTGATAGAGATGATGATTTGAAAGTTGGTATTAAATCAACCGCAATTTTGTTTGGGCAATGGGATAGGCATATTATTGCGCTGCTCAATATTAGTTTTATGTCATGTATGTTGGTTGCAGGCTTATATTTTTCGCTGGGTATATGGTACTGGGTGACGTTTACAATTGCGACTTTCGGATTGGTTTATTTGCAAAGAGAAATAGCTGACCGAGGGAGAGAAGCGTGTTTTAAAGCATTTTTAAACAATAATTATATTGGTTTAATGCTGTTTGTTGGTGTATTTCTTGGTTAAGGTTTGGCCCACACTGTAAAAAGTGTGGGCATTAGCGCGCGAGTATCGAGAAGGATTAAGAATGCACTGGCGCACCATTTACTTGCAATTGAGAGGCTGTTTTTTCAATCAACTGCAATAAGCTATTTACATGACTATTGCCACTAAGCTGGTGGTTGGTATTGATAACTAGCTGCTCATGACTATTGTCTTTGTTAGTCTTAAGAAGCGCTAACTCAGGATCTTGTGCAATCGTTTTTGAATGCTCAATACTTGCAATTGCGAAGCTTTGGCTGCTTTTTAAGCCATCAATCACTTGTGTTATATTGCCAATTTTAACACTAGTTGACTTGTTTAAACCTTCAACGGCTTCGTTTAGCATGCTTTGAACCTGTTTAGATTGAGAGAAGCAGCTATACATAGGGTACTGTGATAATTCACCTCTACGAATACACTCTTGTTTTGCAAGAGGGTGTTGTTTAGACACAAAAAGAATAAGTTGATCAGGCAAGTGAATATCACTGATTAAACTCGTTGCTGATGATAAGTAAACACTGATGTCGACCTCACCTAGCTGAAGCTTTCTCGTAAGTTCATGCTCATCAAGCAGTTGCATCTCAATTTTTACATTTGGTGAATCTGCTAAGAATCGACCACATGACATTGGCACAATTTCACTGGCTTTAGCGGTATAACCAACAACTAACTTTTGTTGATCTCTACCGAATAAACTTTGCTTGATGGTATTTTTCGTTACATCTAGCTCGCTTAGTGTCGCTTTACAGTAATTTAGAAACAGTTCACCTTGTTCTGTTAGTTTCACTGAACGTGTAGAGCGTTTAACAAGCTCACACCCAATTTCATCTTCCAGAGTTTGTATGCTTCTTGTTAAAGCTGATGTACTAATCTGGGTTTGTTCGGCAGCTTGTCTAAAGTGACGTAGGTTGCCTAGAGCAACAAATTGCTCAAGTTGTTCAAATCTCATTTGAAATTCCTTTTATTTCAACAAAAATGCAATCATGACGTTGATTTCCTAATACTAATACAGATTAAGGAAACATCCAAGTGAATTTTTTACATTTCGCTTACAAAGTTTTAGTCGGGATAGGTATCTCTGATTAAAATGAATTGTTCCAGATTATTTATAAACAAATCAACTAATTTGGGATCAAATTGCTTAGATTTCTGCGATTTTATCTCTTCAAGCACTTTTTCAAGCGACCAAGCTTCTTTATAACAGCGTTTACTACCCAAAGCATCGAAAACATCAGCAATTGCCGTAATTCTTCCAACAATATCAATATCTTCCCCACTTAGGCCTCGTGGATAACCAGTACCATCCCACTTTTCGTGATGCTGATGAGCAATTGTTGCGCCACATTGCAATATTTCATTCGTTGATTTTTTCAATATATCGAATCCTAATTGCGCATGCGTTTTCATTATTTCCCATTCATCATTGGTCAGCTTACCAGGTTTGTTTAATATGACATCGGGGATCCCAATTTTGCCAATGTCATGTAGGGGAGATGCCATTTTTATTATTTCTGAGCGATAGCTATTAATGCCAGACAATTCCGCAAGTAACTTACTGTACATAGCGACACGCTTCACGTGAGAGCCTGTTTCCTTAGAGCGTTTCTCGACGGCTTCACCAAGGATATATGACAGCTCTCTTTGTGATTCTTTGACTGTTTCTCGTAACTTTATATTGTCGTGAGCCAGTGCGATGTTATTGGCGAAAAACTCTAACAACTGACAGTCTGTACTTCGCAATGAACTCTCTTTACTAACGTATAGCATGGTTTCTAGGCCACCTTTAGAGGTAAAGTAGCCGACATACTCATTGCAAGACTTGCAAGAAGTTTTTCTGTTATGGGTTTCAATAAATAGGTTTTTGACGTTATTTGGAATTTTATCTGAACTGGGCTCTATACCCTCTCCAGAAGCCGCTAAAAGCTTAAACTGAGAACCTGCATCGGTTTGCTTATTTGTTGCGGCGGCACAATAAATTTCGGAGTCGGAAAGTCCCAATACTTGCGCAACATGTTCAAGAATCGTTGATGCAAAATCTTGCACATTATCACATTCCAAAAAACTGGATGAAGCCGCAATGATCCTTTCCAGCCCTTTTTTGTGTAGCTCAATCGTCTGTATATCACGATGTGAACGCAGAGCGGAGTACAACAGGGTTTTTAGCTTAACAGCGGTCAATTCTGTTTTATTTTTGTAGTCATTGATATCGTAGTCGCGAATAACGGACTCTTCAGGAGCTTCACCTGGTTGACCTGTCCTGAGAATTAAGCGGATATCATGATTCGCCATATCATTGCGAATAAACTTGATTAAATCTAGGCCTGCATGGTTGCTTTCCATCACAACATCAATGAGCCCGACTGAAATGCATTCTTGGTCTTCCAGTATCTCCATTGCTTGCTTGGCCGAGTATGCATGATGAAAACGCAGAGATTTGTCTTCAAACTTAAAGTCGGATAAAACCAACTTGGTTACTTGGTGAATGTCCTCTTCGTCGTCGACGACCAACACATCCCAAAAAGCGCGCTCTTCGGGTTGTGAAGTTTCCTCTTTTAGTTGCTCATTTGAAAAAAGAAAACCGCTCACACATGACCTACCTTCAGCTATTGATAATGTCAGTATAGTAAGGTCAATACGAGTTGCTTAATCTTGGAGTGGCTTTTTTTCAATATTATTTAGCTCAATCTCTATTGCATCACACGAAATATGAATTTCGTACAAGGACAACATGAGAGATCCAATCAAGCAGCATAAACTGACTCCAAATAAGATGATCCCCAGCAAATTAACATCGATGAACAAAGCAAACATCGAAAGCGTGCAAAGAATAAATGAGAACACGCCCCATACTTGCATTAAACGAATTAGTTTGATGCGTTTTTTTAAATTATTAATTTGCTGCACAACGAGCGGGCGCAAAGTGTCACCTTCTCTAGCGTTTAGCTCGCGAATTAGCTGTGCGAGCACTAAAAAGCGATTAGTATAAGCGAGTAACAGCAATGAAATAGCGGGAAATAACAACCCAGGTGTGGTAAGCGTCATAGAGCTCTTCCAATTTACACACTACAATATTGTTTATGATAGCAAAATTAGCATTGAGTGCGATGGTTAATGAACTAGATAAATGGTGCTGTGTTTTTAGCACCGATAATATGATTGAAGCACATCTTGTAAATGGCCTTTTACACCAAGCCCGTATAAAAACGACAATGCAAGGAGAGGCACTGTCTTCCACTTTAGGCGAACTGCCTTTTGCAGATAATACCATTAAGATCTTTGTACCAGCGATAAAGTTGCCCCTTGGAGAAGAAATCTTGGTAAACTATCATCAGAAAAAATCAAAATTAGATTGGCAGTGTCGATATTGCAATGAGCTGAATGGCTCAGCTTTTGAGTATTGCTGGCATTGTGGAAATGAGTATGAGCAAAGCAAATAACTTTCAGCGCATTCGTGAGTTGAACTATTTACAAAAAGCAGCACTAGCGGCTGCTATTTTGGAAAGAATGACGCCAAACTATGGTTTATTTAGTGAAGCTACTGGGTTTGGTGATGAGCAGGTGTTTAGAAATGCACTAAATCTGTGCTGGGAAAAATTACTACTGCCAAAAAGCAAAATTAGCTTAGAAAAGCAAATCGAAAAAATAGAACCTAATGTACCTGAACTATCAGATTTTGACATGTTTGGTACTTACCCTGCGATTGATATGGCAACAGCGCTGCTTGGATTTATTCAAGGTCTTATGACAAAAGATGAGATAGAGTTTGTCAATGTTGCAAAAATATCTCAAGCAACGGTCGCAAGGTATATTGAGTTTTTGTTGGCACAGGAAGATATCACTCCGGACAATAAACTCGTCAGAGAGCACCCATTGATGCAATATGAAATCGAGGTTTTAGGTGAATTAATCGATTTTGTTGAAGGGATGGGGCGAATTTCCTCTGAAACAATCAAGCAGTTAAAAGCGCAAGCGATCATCGATGGCCAAACCAATATTGGTTTAGCGATTGAGCGTGAATAGTAAAGAATGTAGTGGAGAACAAGGTTGCGTATTTTAGGTATTGAATCTTCTTGTGATGAAACTGGTATTGCAATTTATGATGATGAGCAGGGATTACTTGCGCATCAATTATATAGTCAGGTAAAGGTACATGCGGATTATGGTGGTGTAGTGCCTGAGCTTGCTTCTCGGGATCATGTCCGCAAAACGATTCCGCTGATTGAAGCGGCGTTTAAACAGGCTGGATGTGGCCCGGATTCTCTAGACGGCATCGCGTATACAGCGGGTCCCGGGTTGGTCGGCGCGCTCCTCGTTGGTACATCTATTGGACGCTCTTTGGCATTTGGTTGGAATATTCCCGCGGTGGCAGTACACCACATGGAAGGCCATTTACTAGCGCCTATGTTAGAAGATGAAAAGCCAGAATTTCCATTTGTGGCATTGCTTGTCTCAGGCGGTCACACCATGATGGTTAAAGTTGCCGGAATTGGAGAGTATGAAATTTTAGGTGAGTCGGTTGATGATGCAGCTGGGGAAGCATTTGATAAAACGGCCAAGCTACTGGGGTTGGATTACCCTGGAGGCCCTCTTTTAGCTAAATTAGCAACACAAGGCACAGCTGACAGGTTTGTATTTCCAAGGCCAATGACTGATAGGCCTGGTTTAGACTTTAGCTTCAGCGGTCTTAAAACAGCAGCGGCAAACACCATTAAAAATGAAGGCGACGATATACAGACTAAGGCTGATATTGCTCACGCTTTTCAAAGTGCCGTGATTGATACGCTAGCAATTAAGTGCAAACGCGCCCTAAAACAAACGGGTATAAAACGCCTTGTTATTGCTGGAGGTGTGAGCGCAAATGTGGAGTTGAGAACCAAGCTTGAACGTATGATGCAAGGGATGAAAGGGCGGGTCTATTATCCTCGCACTGAGTTTTGTACTGATAATGGCGCGATGATAGCTTTTGCTGGTATGCAACGTCTGAAAGCTGGTCATACAGCACCATTAGATATGAAAACACAGCCTCGCTGGCCACTGGATAGTTTACCGGCAATCTCTTAATCTTTTTTAGGTGTTTTCTTACCGACTTTAGGCTCCTTTCCTTGCAGGAGCCTACTTATATTTGCTCGATGTCTGAAGATAATCAAAACCGTTAAAAAAGCTACTGGCAATGTATACTGGGGTTTAATGAACCATGTATAGAATGGTGCAGTGATAACAGTGACTATGGCAGCAAGAGAAGAGTAGCGAAATGCCCAAAGTACAAGCAGCCAGGTTAAAATAAGCAGCCCAGCTAATGACACACCGATTGGCAGTAGTGCGCCAAATGCGGTGGCGACGGCCTTGCCACCATTGAAGTGAAAAAAAATCGGGTAAATGTGGCCAAGGCAAGCACTGACTGCAACCGCACCAAGCCAAACTGGCTCGATGTTTAAAAAGTAAGCGCCCCAAACAGGGATAGTCCCTTTTAATACGTCAAAAATAAGTACAAGTGCTGCGGGGAGTTTACCGCCTATGCGCAAAACGTTAGTGGCTCCAGGGTTATTGGAGCCAGAAAAGCGAGGATCGGGTAGTCTAAACATCCTCGAAATCAAAATCGCAGAGGAAATCGATCCAAATAAATAAGCACAAATACACATTAATATGACTAACACAAGCTTCCTTATTTTTTATTGCTTTGTTTTGGGCTATGATCGCGATTCTTTTTACCCGGCCTAAATTATTGCGCCGACCCATATTAGTCATGCTAGGAGTATACATGGACAAGGTCTATATCTCGCAATTGCACGTCGAGACCATAATAGGAGTTTACGACTTTGAGAAAGAAAGTAAACAGAGCCTTTATTTTGATATTGAAATGTCTACAGATATTACCCCAGCAGCGCAGACAGATGACATCAACCTTACAGTTGATTACGCAAAGGTAAGCGAACGTGTAATCACTTTATCAGAAACAACACAAGTAGAGCTTTTAGAAACGTTATTGGAAAAGTTAGCTGCAATGATATTAACTGAGTTTGCAGTGAGTGACGTTCGAATTAAAGTCAGCAAACCTGCTGCAGTCGCACAGGCAAAGACTGTCGGCATTGAAATTTATCGGAAAAAGTAGCATGGCAGAAATATACATTAGCATTGGCTCCAATGTTGATAGAGAACGACATTTTAAAAATGGGCTTGCAGCTCTGATAGATCATTTTCCCAACTACAAACACTCCAATGTTTATGAGAGTGAGCCAGTAGGTTTTAATGGCCGGAATTTCTATAATTCGGTATTTGCAGCAAACACCAAAATGGGTGTAGAACAAGTTTGCAAATTACTAAAGAAAATTGAGCGTGATAATGGTCGAACGCCTGGAGATAAGAAATTCAGCCCACGAACTTTGGATTTGGATCTGCTGCTGTATGATGACCTAATTTGTGAGCAACCCGCCCAGCTGCCACGGGATGAGATCTCTAAAAATGCATTTGTATTGTTGCCATTATCCGAAGTTGGTGGTCACGTCACACTGCCAACAACTGGTGAAAGCATATCTTCTCTATGGGAAAACTATCATAATCCGAACCAAAAACTATGGAAAGTGGAGCTGTAACTGATATGAGCATTATTGAAATTATTGTTTTAGCGTTAATTCAGGGTCTAACTGAGTTTTTGCCAATATCAAGTTCTGCGCACTTGATATTACCATCGCAAGTATTTGGGTGGCAGGATCAAGGTCTTGCTTTTGATGTGGCCGTTCATGTCGGCACGTTATTCGCGGTCATTATTTACTTCCGAAAAGAAGTTGCAGAGATCCTGGCCGCTTGGTTTAAATCATTTGGCAGTCAGGGGACAACAGATGACAGTAAGCTAGGGTGGTTTATTTTGCTCGCGACGTTACCTTCACTGATCATTGGCTATTTTGCGAAAGATTTTGTGGAAGAGTACTCGAGAAATGCTTGGATCATTGCGGGCACGACTATCGGTTTTGGTTTGTTACTTTGGTACGCAGATAAAACGGCTAAGCAAATAAAAACGATTTATCAAATAAACTGGTTTATGGCGTTATGTATTGGTCTCTCTCAGGTCATTGCAATGTTGCTTCCTGGAACGTCGCGCTCTGGAATAACAATGACGATTGGATTAATGATGGGCCTTAACAAACAAAGTGCGGCACGTTTTTCTTTCTTAATGTCAATCCCGGTTATTGCCGCTGCAGGCAGTTATTTGACCTATAAGCTAATCTCAGAGGGAGATGAGTTTAATGTTTCAGACATTGTTACTGGAGCGGTTCTGTCATTTTTCGCTGCCTATGCATGTATTCACTTTTTCTTAAAGGTCATCGAGAAAATGGGTATGTTGCCGTTCGTTATCTATCGATTGGCGCTTGGTGCTTTCTTAGTGATTTATTTATCAATGTAAAAGATAGAGCGGGAGATCCCCGCTCTTTTTTACTCAAGTAATGAGAGATTTTTCATAGACGACAACTTCCGCGTTCCCTAGTGGGTCGCTATGAACGGTAGTTGTCACGTATTCTAAGCCTATTTTTTTCATAATGTTTATCGAACCGCTATTGTCTTCAAGTGCAATCGCCGTCAACTTGTTTGCGCAGTGGTGCTCAGTTAGCGCGCCAGCGATCTGCATTGCGGCTTCTGTAGCGTAGCCCCGTCCCCAACTCGATTGCATAAACCGCCAACCTATTTCTAAGTTAGAGTCATCTCTTTGCTCAGTAAAAAAGTCCATTGGTCGTACCAAAATCCAACCGATAAATTCATTGTTATCTGTTAAGAAGCAGCCCCATAACCCCCAGCCTTTTTCTGCATTGGTGAACTGATTGAGTCGGGGTATGAAGATCGTGTCTATATCTTCTTGTGAAGTGACTTTGCCACCGTTGATGAACTGCATCACTTTTGGGTCTTGGTCTAATTTAAAGAGTAGGTGACTATCGGCAGGGGTGAGGAGCCGATATTTGAGTCTGTTTGATTGATTAACCTTCATAATAATAGCTTTATCCTTTTATTGTCAGACTTGGTACAATGGCCTGTCGTTTTATTTGGGAGATTATTTTGGGCAATTCTGTATTGGCACTGCGCACGCAGCAAATTTCTGAGTCGAAAAGAGAGTTTAAAGCTCGCGGCTCTAAACTAGCTCGCTGTGAGACATGTTTGTTAGCTGAACCTCTATGTATTTGTGCTGGGGTGAAGCAAGCTCAGTGCGCCAGTGCTGTATGTTTATTAATGTATCACAACGAGAGCTTTAAGCCATCAAATACAGGGCGTTTGATCGCAGATATTGTGCCTGATAATCATGCTTTTAGGTGGGACAGAACCGAGCCAGACAGCGCTTTAATTGCTCTATTAGAAAACCCACAATATCAACCTATCATTGTTTTTCCCAAAGACAATGTCGAGCCTCAACGCGTGATTAAAAAAGTGCACCGCGAAGCGACAAAAAAGCCACTGTATATTTTTCTAGATGGTACTTGGCGCGAAGCAAAAAAAATGTTCAGAAAAAGCCCTTATCTCGATAAGTTTCCGGTGTTGTCAATATCACCACAGAGCATGTCAAATTATAAGTTACGAGTTGCTCCCCACGAACATCAGCTGGGCACAGCAGAGGTGGCATGTATTGTTTTGGCCGAAAATGGTGAATCTGAAGCTGCTGAGAATCTCACTGAGCACTTTATAGATTTTAGAGATGCGTATTTAAGAGGAAAGCGTAGTAAGTTCATTGAAGCATAAAGCAAACACGAAGATAGCGCGACTCTTTCGAGCCGCGCTTGACGGAATCTTCTAAACAGCATCCTGCTATGTTGAGTAACTCAACTCCCTAATTCATTTCCATACAATTCGCTTGGTGTTTTGGTTCTGCGAATTATTGCGCATCCTGCACATATCCACTTGGGCTTTCCTAACCCCATCCTAAGTTGCATCAATACATCCAATGTTTGATATTACCCTGCAATCATTCCTTATGGGCCACTCCATTACCCTATCCAACTCCATTAAGTCCTGACATCCTGATTTTGTGAACATCCCTACTTAAATATTTGCGTCCTGCAAATACATCATAATCCTAGTTCCATGCTCCAGAAAGGGATCCAATCCATGTGGTGCTTACCACATCCTTTTTCCTTGCGACGTCTCTCCCTTAAAGACAGTTACAGTATATGCAGCTTTGTGCTTTAAAACATTGCCTTGAAGATTATGAAAAAAGGTCTATGTTCTATTTAATAATTAAAAATTATTAAATAACAATAGGTTCCTAATTTGAGGGCAGCTAAATCTAGTGTAGATTACTCGATTTCTACATACAGAGTGAGACATGTCTTACATATAAATTGTCTTTATACGGCAATAATAATTTGAGTCACTCACCTCAGTGGGATGTAATTTATGTATAATCGCGTTAGAATCAGTTGATAATAATAATTGTTTGGATTTGGAGCCTTCATGAAACGAGCTATCGCCACAATATTGACCGCTGTGACTTGTATGCCAGCCTTCGCTGCGGATGAAGTAAATATCTACTCATTTCGCCAACCATTTTTAATTCAGCCTATCCTTGATGATTTCACTAAGCAAACAGGGATTAAAACGAATGTTGTTTTTGCAAAAAAAGGTTTAATTGAGCGTGTGAAGCGTGAAGGGAAACACTCTCGCGCGGATTTGGTTTTGACTTCTAACTTTAGCGCAATGATCCAATTAGAAGACTTAGGTCTAACTCAAAAAATTGCCAGTAAAAAAGTAGAAGGCAATATTCCAGCTTCATTTAGAGATCCTGAAGGTCAGTGGGTCGCATTAACTAAGCGAGTGCGTAATGTTTACTCTTCTAAGTCACGTTTAGGCAAATTGGAATCTCTTAGCTACGAAGAGTTGGCAGATCCTAAATTTAAAGGAAAAATTTGTACTCGCTCTGGTAAGCACCCTTATAACTTAGGTCTTGTAGCCTCGATGATAGCTCATCACGGTGAAACTGAAACAAAAGAGTGGTTGGTGGGTGTTAAAAATAACTTGGCACGCAAGCCCCAAGGTAATGACCGTGCACAAGTCAAAGCAGTGAAGGAAGGACTGTGTGATGTTGCCCTAGGTAACAGCTACTACTTTGGCAAAATGATGACAGATGACAAACAAAAATCTTGGGCTGACTCTGTTTACATCAACTTTCCTAACCAAAAAAATCGCGGTTCTCACTTAAATGTGTCGGGTGTGGTCTTAACCAAGTATGCAAAAAATAAAGAAAATGCCTTGAAACTCATAGAGTTTATGACGGACAATAAGGCTCAAAACATGTATGCATCGACGAATATGGAATATCCGGTTAAGCCGGGCGTCGAATTATCTAAAATGGTAGCTTCTTGGGGAGCGTTTAAGGAAGACAGCTTGCCACTTGCTGAAATTAGTAAATACCGTCCATTAGCGCTTAAGCTAATCGATGAGGTAAAATTTGACCTTTAATGCAGCTAAAAAATAAACTGTCGAATTGGCAGATAACAGCGTGGGTGATAGGTATTTGCCTGTCCACCCCGCTGGCGTTTCTCATTTTTGAATCATTGCAAGGAGAGTCGGAAGTATTCTCACACCTGTGGAATACAGTTCTGTGGGACTATATCAGCAACACTGTTTGGCTTATTGCCGGTGTGCTGCTGCTCAGTGCGCTGATCGCGCTGCCTCTTGGTTGGTTGACCGCTTATTGCCATTTTCCCGGCAAACGTATCTTCGAGTGGGCATTAATGCTGCCGCTTGCAATGCCGACCTATATTATCGCTTATGTCTATACTGATATGCTCGATTATGCAGGCCCTGTACAAATCTTTCTAAGAGACTTGTTTGGATGGTCAAGCCCCGACGACTATTGGTTTTTTGATATACGTACCTTACCCGGTGCGATTGTCATGATAGCTTTAGTTCTTTACCCTTATTTGTATTTGATTTTTAAAACAGCTTTGAGAGAGCAATCTTTTAAACTAGTGCAAGCGAGTCAATTAATGGGGTTATCCCCATTTCAAAGCTTTTTAAAAGTCAGCTTACCTTTGTCTCGAGGAGCCATAGTTGCCGCGCTCGCGTTGATAAGTATGGAGACCATGGCAGACTTCGCTACGGTACACTACTTTGCTGTGAGCACGTTAACAACCGCTGTATATGATACTTGGCTTGGTTATTATTCACTGACGGCTGCTGCGAAAATATCGGGCATTATGTTGCTGTTTTTGTTTGTAGCGTTGACCTTAGAAAAAATGAGCCGCAAAAGTAATGTGGTGCATGAACGTCAAAGCAGTGTGAACGATACGAGTTTATACGAACTCAGCGGCAAAAGTGGGTGGCTGGCTACCACGTTTTGTAGTTTAGTTTTAATATTGGCGTTTTTTATTCCTGTAGGCGTACTGTTCTCTTATGCCATAGACTATTTCGATCAAGCTTGGAATGACGCGTTTTTTAATTATGCATGGCAAAGCCTAAAAATTAGTTTTTATGTCAGTTGTATTGCTATTCTACTCAGTATTCTTGTGGTTTTTTATCAAAGAGTGGGTGACCAAAAATCAAAAGGTGTACCTGGGAAAGTTGCAAGTATGGGCTATGCCTTACCTGGCACTGTGTTGGCTATTGCCGTATTACTACCATTAACTTTGTTTGATGACTACCTAAACCAATGGTTTAGTGGTACGAGCTTTGAACCTGGTTTATTACTGAGCGGTACTATTTTTGCGATGGTATTTGCCTATGTGGTGCGTTTTTATGCGATTGCACATGGTGCTGTAGAGGCAAGTTTTGTTCGGATTAGTCCAAGCATCGATATGGCCAGTGCGTCGCTAGGTAAAAACAATTTACAAACACTTGGTCGTGTTCACATACCATTGCTTAAGCGAGGCATTTTAACGGCTGGGTTATTGGTCTTCATTGAGTGTATGAAAGAACTACCAGCGGCCCTGCTACTCAGGCCATTTAATTTTGAAACCTTAGCGACACATGTGTTTCAATTTGTCAGCGATGAGCAATTAGAACTCGCTTCTATTTCAGCGTTGTTTATTGTGCTGGTTGGATTAATCCCCCTTTATTTAGTGAACCGCTCAATGGAGCAACAAACATAATGCACAGTCTTTCAATTGAATCATTGCAATATAGCTATGACGGACACGCCGTTATTGATAACCTTGACCTGCAAGTCAAAGAGAATGAAATTGTCTGTTTACTCGGTGCCAGTGGTTGCGGTAAAACCACCACTTTGAAGGCAATCGCGGGTTTGATCAGGCCGCAAAAAGGCGTGATCCGTATCGGTCAAAAGCAGGTTAATGGGGAAAGAGAGTTTGTCGCACCGCAGCATCGCAATGTAGGTATGATGTTTCAGGATTATGCGCTGTTCCCACACTTAACGGTTGCTCAAAACGTTGCGTTTGGTTTGAGTAAGTTAAGCCGAGCCGAAAAACAATCTCGTGTAGATGAGATGCTTGAGCTTGTTCACTTGGGAGAGTACGCAAAGCGATTTCCTCACGAACTCTCTGGTGGTCAACAGCAGCGTGTAGCGATAGCAAGAGCGTTGGCTTATAGGCCTAGCCTTTTACTGTTAGATGAGCCTTTTTCTAACATAGATGCGCAAGTCCGGTTTCAGTTGATAAGCGATATACGGAGCATTATCAAAGATCAAAAAGTATCAGCGATTTTTGTCAGTCACTCCAAAGATGAAGCTTTTGCTTTTTCTGACCGCCTTGCGATTATGCACCAAGGTAAAATCGCGCAGTTAGGTTGTCCAACCGAGCTATTTCAACAACCGAAAAATCAGACTGTGGCAGAGTTTTTAGGGCGAGGAATATACTTGGACGCGACACATTCTGGAAATGGTTCTTTCCAAACGCAATTCGGACTGGTCGACTCTTTAACACAACAACAAAATGACCAAAATAAAGGGAAAATCTTTGTTAGACCGAGTCATATTGAATTGTACAATACCGACAGTGGCGAGATAAAAGTAAATCAAGAGAGGTTTGTAGGTACAGAGTATTTATACGCCATCGAGCTTCAAGGTCAGCAGTTGGAAATTGCTAAACCAGCTGACAATCCTTTAGATTTGTCTAAACCTATCTCTTTAAAAATTAAGCCTCATGCGGTAAATTTCTTTTCTTAGAACGAATAACGATAGGGAAAAGGTATGGCCCAGCCGCAATCGGGGATCTGTGCAGAAGCAAACTTGCATGGCTTACACTTATTCTTCAATGTACTTGAAGGGCAAGATGAAGCTGTGCGAGAGGCGCTTGCTCAGGCAGGGCGACTCCAAGATGAGTTGAGCGACAGGTTTTCAGAGTCTATGCTTAGCAGTTTTGTTGCGATTGGCGCTCAGTATTGGCCGCATATATATCCTGAGTTTATTCCGCCTGAGTTAAAGAGTTTTCCACATATTAAGTCCGCAGATCACCTAATTCATAGTCAGCCATTTGATCTGCTTTATGTGATCCGTTCTGATAGAGAAGATGTAAATCATTTATTTGCTCAAAGTGTATTACACATGCTTTCAGGTAGTGTAGAGCTTGTTGCGCATGTCCGAGGCTTCCGCTTTTTAGATGGCCGTAACTTCAATGGTTTTATTTACGCCAGTGAGTCGCCTCATGGCCGCTTCAAACGCAAAGTGGCTTTAGTTGATAACCCTAATGGCTTAGATCATCAAGGTAGTTATATCCATATTCAAAGAGTTAAGTTCGATTTGGCTCGATGGCAGCAACTAGCGATTACTGAGCAAGAAGCATTGATGGGGCGTACGCGTCTAGACAATAATTTAATTGAACCTCGAGTTGCATTTAGTCACGCAAGTCGCGCTGAGCTTAAAGATGCACAAGGTCTCGTACTGTTGCTTGATCAAAGTATGCCATTTGGTGATGTGTTTGAGCAGGGAAGTATCAATCTAAGTTGTGCAGCTCACGGCAACGCATTTGAAACAGTATTGATGAGTCGATTTGGCTTATTGTCGGGGCATGATTGTTACGATCCACTGTTGGATTACTCGGAAGCGGATATGGGGGCGTCTTTCTTTGCACCATCTTTGCAGTTTTTAACTGAGATGGCGCAAATCATGAGTGGAGACTAGGTTTTATACATTATCGAATAAGGTTTTTACTTTTTCTAATGTTGCATCTATCTCAGAGACTTTCGCAGGCGCAATAAAAATTGTGTCGTCGCCAGCAATAGTGCCTAGGACACCGTCTGCACTGCCTAAAGAGTCTAGCAAGCGAGCGATTAGCTGAGCAGCACCAGGACTAGTTCTGATAATGATCATCATTTCATTGTGCATGATGTCAATGACGAGCTGTCGCAGGGGACTCTTCGCTGTGGGTACACCCATTTCAGCTGGTAGGCAATAAACCATTTCTTGTTTAGCATTTCTTGTTCGGACAGCACCAAATTTACTCAGCATTCTAGACACTTTACTTTGACTGATATTGTCAAAGCCTTGGTCTTTTAGCGCATCAACGATTTCGCCTTGAGAACCGAAATTTTCCTCTCTTAAAAGTGCTTTAAAGGCTTTCACTAAGGCTTCTTGTTTGTCTTGCGCTTGCATATACATCTCTTCTTTCAATTTTGGTTGCCCGATTTTACACAAATCATCTCAGTTACCCAAATTTTAACGCTGGAGTTATTTTCATGGAGTATCGTAAAGACAAATTGCAAAAAGTTGTCTCTTGTTTACAACTATAGTCGAAAAAATCTCGAAAATAATGCGGATTAATTTGTCTTTACTCGCGCTTTTCATTATCTTTACTGCACACTAAATTCTTACCTTCAATATATGGAGAATTATAATGAAAGTTGCTGTATTAGGTGCCGCTGGTGGTATCGGTCAAGCGTTGTCACTTCTGCTTAAAAACGGTTTACCTGCGGGCTCTGAGCTAGCACTATATGATGTTGCACCAGTTGTTCCTGGTGTTGCCGTTGATCTTTCTCACATCCCAACAGCTGTTAATGTAGCTGGCTACGGAAAAGACGATTTAGACCCAGCACTAGCTGGTGCTGATATTGTATTGATCCCTGCTGGTATGCCACGTAAGCCAGGCATGGACCGTGCGGATCTATTCAATGTAAACGCGAGTATCGTTAGAACTCTAGCTGAAGGTATCGTAAAGAACTGTCCTAAAGCGTTCGTTGGCATCATCACAAACCCTGTAAACGGCACTGTACCAATCGTACGTGAAGTGTTCAAGAAAGCGGGTACATATGATGCTGCGCGCGTCTTCGGTGTAACAACACTTGACGTTATCCGTGCTGAAACTTTCATCGCTGAGCTAAAAGGCCTAGACGTATCAGAAGTTAAAGTACCAGTTATCGGTGGTCACTCAGGCACGACTATCCTACCTCTACTTTCTCAAGTTGAAGGTGTGGAATTCACTGATGAAGAAGTTGCTTCTCTTACTAAACGTATTCAAAACGCTGGTACAGAAGTGGTTGAAGCTAAAGCGGGCGGTGGTTCTGCAACGCTTTCAATGGGTGCTGCCGCAGCACGTTTTTGTTTCTCACTTGTTAAAGGTTTACAAGGCGAAGAAAACGTATTTGAGTACGCTTATGTTGAAGGTAACACTGGCGACGCTGAGTTCTTCGCACAGCCAATTCGTTTAGGTAAAAACGGTGTTGAAGAGCTACTACCTTACGGTGAGCTAAGCGCATTTGAGCAAAAAGCAAAAGACGACATGCTTGCTACTCTTGAAAAAGACATCAAAGAAGGTGTTGATTTCATGGCTTAATGCCAAGTTGTCATACTGATTATAAAAAGCTGCTTAATAAGCAGCTTTTTTGTTTTTGGTGAGCAGGAGTGATCTTATCAAGAGGTTCCTTAAGCAACCAAAAAAACCGGCAAGTTGCCGGTTTTTCTTTGATTAAATATGGATATTTAGTGCAGGATACGTGCTCTTATGGTGCCTTCAACAGCACTGAGTTCTTTCAAAGCAACTTCAGAATGGTCACTATCAACATCAATAACAACGTAACCTATACAGTCATCTGTTTGCAGGTATTGCGCAGCGATATTTATACCGTGTTGCGCAAACGCTTGGTTGATTTGAGTCAGTACGCCAGGTCTGTTTTCATGAACATGTAACAAGCGGCTGCGATTTGACAGCTCAGGCAGGGATACTTCAGGAAAGTTCACCGCGGTAACTGTCGAGCCGTTGTCAGAATATTTAGTCAGCTTTCCAGCAACTTCAATACCGATATTCTCTTGGGCTTCTTGTGTTGAACCACCAACATGCGGCGTAAGGATTACATTATCAAACTCCCTGAGAGGAGAGGTGAACTCTTCATCGTTTGATTTAGGCTCTACAGGAAAAACATCGATGGCAGCGCCCGCTAGTTTTTCATGTTGCAGCGCCTCTGCCAGCGCGTCAATATCTACGACGGTTCCGCGCGACGCATTGATTAAAATAGCCCCTTGCTTCATGACTTCAATTTCAGCCATGCCAATGAGATTTTTAGTCTGTGGAGTTTCTGGGACATGTAAACTGATCACGTCAGCACGTTGTAATAGCTGAGTTAAGTTTTGCACTTGTTGTGCGTTACCTAGTGTGAGCTTATCCTCGATGTCATAAAACTCTACTTTCATGCCAATATTTTCAGCCATGATCCCCAACTGAGTGCCGATATGGCCGTAACCAATGATGCCTAAGGTTTTACCTCGTGCTTCAAATGAGCCAATGGCTGATTTAAACCACTGGCCTCGGTGCGCCATGGCATTTCGTTTTGGAATACCGCGAAGTAGTAACAGAATTTCACCTAACACTAACTCTGCAACTGAACGAGTATTTGAGAACGGGGCATTAAAGACCGCAATACCAAGCCGTTTAGCGGCTTCCAAGTTCACTTGATTGGTGCCAATGCAAAAACACCCCACGGCAACAAGCTTCTCAGCGGCATTTAGGACTGCTTCACTTAAGTGCGTTCGCGAGCGTATACCGACAAAATGAACATGCTTAATACGCTCAATTAATTCACTTTCAGGTAACGATGTCTTAAGGTATTCGATATTGCTATACCCATTGCGCTTCAAAGTTTCAACCGCACTTTGATGCACGCCTTCTAACAATAAAATTTTAATCTTATCTTTGGACAAAGATACCTTACTCATGACTCATTCCTATTACCTAGTTTGTGGACCTTGTGGTGTCCCTGTAATTACGATGTTTGCTCCCCTATGGGCAAATAGTCCATTTGTGACAACACCGACGATTTGGTTAATTTGTTCTTCAAGTGCTTTTGGATCTGTAATATTCAATCCGTGAACATCTAAAATGACGTTGCCGTTATCTGTGATCACACCTTGGCGGTAGACAGGATCTCCACCAAGTTTAAGAAGTTCTCTGGCTACATAGCTACGCGCCATTGGAATAACTTCAACAGGCAGTGGAAAACTGCCTAATGTGTCGACATGTTTGCTTTCGTCGACGATACAAACAAACTTGTCAGCAACAGCTGCAACGATTTTTTCACGAGTTAATGCCGCGCCGCCACCTTTAATCATATGACCTTGCTCGTTAATCTCATCGGCACCATCAACATAGACGTCAAGTTGGGCTACATCATTTAATTCAAATACTTCAATACCGAGTGCTTTGAGCTTTTCAGTAGAAGCTTCTGAACTAGAGACAGCACCTTTTATTTCATCTTTGATGCTTCCCAGTGCGTCTATAAAATGATTAACCGTGGAGCCTGTGCCTACACCAACAATTGTATTTTCTTGTACATGTTCAAGGGCTGCCCACGCGGCTGCTTTTTTCATTTCATCTTGTGTCATAACGTAATCACTTTGTTGTCTTTAATTAAGCTGAGATTATACGCTTAAACACTCGAGTTGTATGATTATAAATTGCATACAGAGCACTATTTTTAGCAACGGCAGTAAATCAGCCCCATTGGTAATATTGAGTTGGCGTCAATATCTCAGGAAGAGGAACGTCCCAAGCTTCAATTGGTAATTGACTGACCTTTTGGCAATCATGAGCAAGTCCAATTAAACGAGGTTTTGTCCAACCTTGGTTATAATATGTTGCCAAGGTTCTATCGTAATAACCGCCACCCATACCTAACCTGTTTCCTTGTTCGTCAAATGCAACTAATGGCATAAGTAAGAAATCAAGTTGATCAATTGGGCAAATTTCACTGCAATTCAATTTAGGTTCTAAGATAGCATAGCGGTTTTGAGTCATGGTTGAGTTTTTTTCATACCTTTGGAACAGCAAAGTTTTGCCGCTAAAAGGGTGTATAACGGGTAAAAATACTGCGATATTTTTATCCCAAAGTGATTGAATTAAAAGGTTTGTTTCAAGCTCTCCGTCATTTGAAAGGTAGACCCCAATAGCGGTGTTTTTTGCAGGGTTTATGTGTTGAAAAAAATTAATATTTAGAGAGGATTCAGCTTGAGTTTGAAAATTTTCATCTAAAGATTTTCTTCGTTTACGTACTTCAATTCGAATATTTTTTCTCAACTCCGAACTTTTTATATTTGAACTTGAATTTTTTTGCATTAGAACTTCACCATCTCTGGAAAAGCAAGGCTGAACCCAAGTACGATAAGCAATATAAATAAAATAACTAACAGTGTAAAAAGTAGCTTTTTAGATTTGGGCTTAGGTTCTGAGTCTAAGTCCAGCTCATCAAACAGCTCATCGTTTTGCCATTGCTCGTCATCTTTCTCGTCAATGCTTTTCGTTTGTACGTCTATCCGTTGCTCTAGTTCTTCTAATTTTTCTTCAATGCGGATCAGGCTACTGGTGATGTAATCAAGTGCTTCAAAGACGCGTTCGTTGGCAGCAGTATCTACTTGTGCAGTACTAGGCGCACTATTTTGTAGCGGTTGTACCTTACTTTGAAACCCGTAAATAGCCAACAGTTTCGCTTGTTTCAAGCATTTATTCTTATCAGCGGCGCCAAAGAGTGGTCTGCCCTGTGTAAACGCGACAATTTTTTCCTTCGACACGCCTAATTTTACAGCGAGACTCTCCATAGCGTTTTGGCTATCGGTATCGGCATTAAACCCTACAAAGACAACTCTAAATTGGTCACTCATATATGATCCTATTTTCGTTCTAATATGAAGAGTATACCCAAAAAGTTATCGTAAGCATTTAATTAATCCGTTGAAGTGGGAGGCGGTTATCAATGTCAGCAACGGAATTTGTCTAAGAGCAAGCTATTCAGTAGAAAATGCGGTTTGGGTTTCGGTCAAAGAGCCATCTAAGTAAATCAACAATGTAGAGGAAAAGCGTGCTTTGAGGGCTGAGATGGTGTGAAAGCAATACTTTCACACCATTGATGATATTAGTACTTCGCAGACTGTCCGGCTTTAGGTGTTGCCTTTAAAATGAAATTTCTTAAGTCTTGATTTGATAATTTGAGGTCGTCATAACGCAAATACATCATATGACCTGAGCGGTAACCTTTAAAGCTTAAACGTTCTTTCATTTTTCCGCTTGGATCTAAATGCCATAAATTGTATTTACCATCAAAATAGTTAGTTGCGCCGTCGTAATACCCGGATTGCACCATGACATGTAGATAAGGGTTTTGTGCCATCGCTAAGCGCAATCGCTCACCCACGTTATTTTTTGTTCGGTCCCAAGGACGCACCGGACCAAACATATTGTATTTAATGTCAGTTTTATAATTTAGTTCTTGGCGGAAATAATGATTGATTGCTGGCGTGAATGAATGCAACCAAGATGTTAGTTCTGGCCAGTAATCAGGTATGTCACCAGCGGCGCGTTTGTCTATGCCAAGGTAACGAGAATCTAGCCGACCAACTGTGAACTCTCTCTCGCGTAGAAGTTCTTTCCAAAACGCTGAATTTGGAATATCCAAGTTATTCTGTGCGACAAATAGCTCAGATAAACCAGCGTACTTTGCAACTTGAGTGATCACAGATTGTTTCTCTTGTGCGCTGATCATGGCGCCTTTAGCCAAAGCTGGTAAATAGTGGTTTAGTGTGTAAGCTTCGACTTCCTCTAGAAGTTCAAGCAGGTCTTTATTTTGTAGCTCCTCGTTGAGCGCTTGGTGGTACCATGCGGTGGCGGCAAAATACGGCAATCGATTTGCTGCTTTTACAGGTCCCTCTCGTTTAATACCAATATCGGTAGGAGAGACTAAAATAACTCCATTTAAGTACATCCATTGCTTGTTTTGCAGCTCATGTGCCAGCCCTGCGACTCGTGTCGTGCCGTAACTTTCTCCTATTAAAAACTTAGGCGATAGCGCTCTGTCATGGCGGTTGATAAAGGTATTTAGCCAAGTTGCGAGATATTTGACATCGGCATTGACTCCAAAAAACTGCTTTTTTTGCAATTCTTTACTTGGCATTTTTCCGTTACTGTCAGGTAGCACTCTTGAATATCCAGTGTTGACAGGGTTTACAAATACGATATCGGTTGTGTCTAACACCGAGTATGGGTTATCTCTAAGCCCGTAGGGTTGAACAGGGAAACCCTCATCATCAATTTTTAATACTCTAGGCCCGGTATATGCGATATGCATCCATACAGATGCGGAGCCTGGTCCACCATTAAAGGAGATAAGGAGCGGGCGCTTCGACAGATCTTTAACCTTATCTTTTGTGTAATAGGTATAGTGTAGTGATGCAATGGGGTTGCCTTCATTGTCCCACAGTGGCTGCGTACCAGTGGAGACCGTATAATTTAGGCGAGTGCCATTTATTGTTGCTTTATGTTTTGTTGTGATTTGATGATCGATATCAAAACTTAGTTTTTCAGTTTGTTTAACATTGGCGGCACTGATGGCGCTAATGCAAAGCAACAATAGACCTGATATTATTTTAGGTACAGCGGTCATGGTAATCCTCAGAATTCACTAATAGTGTCCATTTAATGCTTTTTTTGCGCTGAATTCAAAGTGAATGAGACTAAATAGCAATATTCGCAGCCTATTACAATTTGTTTACCAATTAGGGGTGATGTAGGTTTTTTTTGTCACAAAAATCGCGTATATTTCACCCTTATGTCTGTAGTATTAAAGTATTTAGCCCTGTTAAATTCTTGTTTAACTACATCTCTCATTGCAGTCACTAGAGAAAGCTTCCATGCAAAAAGTATTAATTGTTGAAGATAGTAAGGTTGTTCAACAAATCTTACGCCATTTGGCATCACAACATTTAAATGTCGATATAGACTTTGCTTGGTCACTCAAGGAAAGTAAAGCATTACTAAAAAGCAACCGCTACACCTTGGCCTTGGTCGATTTAACTTTACCTGATGCGATGGACGCAGAGGTGGTGCAGTTAACTTTGAGCCAGAATGTCCCCACAGTCGTACTGACCTCTAAAATTGACGAATATAGTCGCCAACAAATGCTCGAAATGGGTGTGGTTGATTATGTGATTAAGGATAATCGTGATTCCTACTTGTATGCGATTAAACTCGTCAGTCGATTGTTAAGAAACCAGGGCTGCAAAGCACTCATTGCCGATGATTCCATGATCAGTCGAGCGGTAATGAGACAAATGTTAGAAAAGCAGCTGTTTACTGTTTTTGAAGCTCAAGATGGTGAGCAAGCGCTTACTATGTTGAAGGCTGAGCAAGAGATTAAACTACTGCTTACCGATTATGCTATGCCAACGATGGATGGTTTTGAGTTGGTTAAAGCTGTGCGTAACTTCCGAGGGCGTGATGACCTTGCTATTGTTGGCTTGTCCGGTGCTGGAACACACGGTCTTTCTGCCAAGTTTATTAAATATGGTGCCAATGATTTTTTAATGAAACCTTTTATGAACGAAGAGTTTCATTGTCGAGTAATGCAAACGATGGAGCAGCTAAATTTAATTGCTGATATTAAAGATTATGCTCATCGTGATTATCTAACTGGTTTGTATAACCGCCGTTATTTCTGCCAGCAAATGGACAAGTTACTTAAAGCAGGCATACAACATAGCTGCTTGGCTCTGCTGGACTTGGACCTATTTAAAGAGATTAACGATAAATATGGTCATTTAGGTGGGGATAGTATCCTTACCCAAGTTGCCCAGCTGCTGACAGATTCATTCTCAGATAGCCTCGTTTCTCGCGTCGGTGGAGAGGAATTTGCTGTTTTGTTAGCGGAGCAAGATATAAAGAAAGCAAAAGCTACGTTTGATGATTTCCGAAGAAAGTTTGCCGAGAACATGTTCTCCATAGATGAGCACAAGTTACATTGCACTGTAAGTATAGGTATCGCACGATGTGAATTTCCCACATTGAGTGAGGTAATGCGTCACGCAGATAAAGCTTTGTATCAAGCAAAAGCACAAGGCCGTAATAGTGCAGTTGGTGCCTGCACCAAATCAAATCAAATATTGGAAGAGTGCACCACCTAAGTGCACTTTTTGCAATTTCCCATCTCAAAAAATATCTTATCTTATTGATTAGTAACATCTAATTTTGTTGGCATAAAGGTTGGATTGTGTATTCCATCAACAATAGGAATCACACTCCTCCGGAGGTCAACGATGAAAATGATAAGTGCGATTATTAAGCCATTTAAATTGGATGAAGTTCGCGAGGCGCTCGCCGAATTAGGCATTGAAGGTATGACGGTTGTCGATGTCAAAGGGTTTGGCAGACAGCGTGGTCACACTGAGCTATATCGAGGTGCTGAGTATCAAGTCGACTTTATTCCCAAAATAAAACTCGAAATTGCAACACACAGTGAAAATTGTCAGCGGGTCGTAGATACACTAACACAAGCAGCCAATACTGGAAAAATCGGTGATGGAAAAATTTTTGTGTATGACCTAGAGCAAATAGTGCGGATCCGCACTGGTGAATTAGACGAAGAAGCAATTTGAGAGGCAACTGATGGACAACACAATTATAGAATTACAATTCTCGCTCAACACGTTTTACTTCCTGATATCTGGCGTTTTAGTAATGTGGATGGCCGCTGGGTTTGCCATGTTAGAAGCGGGGTTGGTCAGATCAAAAAACACCACCGAAATTTTAACCAAGAATATCGCGTTGTATGCAATCGCATGCACTATGTACTTGTTGATTGGTTACAACATCATGTATGTAGGAAATTCAGAAGGTGGATTTGTACCAAGCTTTGGCGCACTGATTGGAGAAGCCTCAGCGGATGCGGATCATGCACTAGAGTCTGATTTTTTCTTCCAAGTAGTTTTCGTAGCCACGGCTATGTCTATTGTCTCAGGAGCGGTCGCCGAGCGCATGAAGTTGTGGGCGTTTTTATTGTTCACCGTGGTATTGACCGGCGTTATTTATCCAATTCAAGGGTATTGGAGCTGGGGGGCTGGATTTTTATCTGAACTGGGTTTTGTTGACTTTGCTGGCTCCGCAATTGTTCATGGCGCGGGGGCTGCGGCTGCACTTGCGGGAGTATTGCTGTTAGGGGCGAGAAAAGGAAAGTATGGTAAGCACGGCGAAATATACCCAATCCCGGGTTCTAATTTGCCACTAGCAACACTCGGCACCTTTATTTTGTGGATGGGATGGTTTGGCTTTAATGGGGGATCTCAATTGTTTTTAGCCGACAAAGAAAATGCCATTGCAGTGAGTCAAATTATGCTTAATACCAATGCTGCCGCAGCCGCTGGTGCGATATCTGCACTGTTGGTCTGTAAAGTCATGTGGAAAAAAGCGGATTTAACGATGATCTTAAATGGGGCGCTGGCTGGATTAGTGAGCATTACAGCGGAACCCGCCTCTCCAACACCGCTTTTAGCCTGTATCATAGGTGCATTAGGTGGCAGTTTGGTGGTGTTCAGTATCGTTACATTGGATAAATTCAAAATTGATGATCCGGTCGGTGCTATTTCTGTTCATGGTGTATGTGGTTGCTTAGGGATAATGATGGTGCCATTTTCAAATAGCGAAGCTAATTTTGTATCTCAGTTAATTGGGCTTATATCCATTCTCGGTTTTGTGTTTGTTACCTCTTATTTGGTCTGGGCTCTTTTGAAAAAGACCATGGGGATCCGAGTAAGCGAAGAGGAAGAACTCAGTGGTATGGACCAACATGACTGTGGGGTTGACGCGTATCCAGAGTTTGTCACGATACGTAACCACTAACAGTTAAAAGATTAAAAAAGCAGGCTTTAGCCTGCTTTTTTGGTTTCAGTGACCGTTAATCTAAGTTACTCTAGCATCATTCTAGATATCGTAAAAATTACTCCGGTAAATGTCAGAGAAAAAACGTACCCCTGCAAGTAAATCAAAGCCGAAGCGCGCAACTAAGAAGTCATCGAATTCTAAAAAAATGCCTATTAAGGAGCGTTTAGGGGTATTTAAATCCCGGGTTTTACAAACGCTGTGGTCGCTATTTTGGAAAGGTGGTCTGGCAGTTTGCTGTGCGGTTGCTATGTACGTTGTATACCTAGATGCGAAAGTAAGCAAGCAATTTGAAGGCAATAAATGGCAACTTCCAGTGCAAGTATACGCACGAGCGATGACCTTTTATCCCGACCAGTATTTGTCAGAAGATGAAGTGTTTTGGGAGTTGGATCGACTAAATTATTCTCGTGTAAATCGCATTAAAAGAACCGGACAATATCTGGTCCAAGGTCGCACAATCACCATATACCGTCGCGCTTTTGAATTTTATGAAGGCGAAGAGTCGGCAAAAGTCTTTACGCTTAACTTTGCCGGAAAAAAACTGGCAAGTGTCGTTGATAAGAGTGGGAGACGGACTTCATCTGAGCGTCTAGAGCCTGTGCAAATTGCACGGATCGGGAATGAGACCAATCAAGACCGCGAGTTTGTTCCGTTAGAAAAATTTCCTAATGTACTCAAACAAGCGCTATTGGCCGTCGAAGATCGCAATTTTTACGAACACCACGGAGTATCCGTATGGTCAATAATGCGCGCCCTTTACAGCAATATTCGAGCGGGAAGGACAGTGCAGGGGGGCAGTACGCTCACTCAGCAGTTGGCTAAAAACTTCTACCTGACCCGTGAACGTTCAATTGTACGCAAAATCAATGAAGCTTTTATCGCGTTGATCTTGGACTACCGATATAGCAAAGATGAAATATTGGAAGCTTACCTCAATGAAGTTTATTTGGGTCAAGCATACAACCAAGGTGTACATGGTATGGGGCTGGCTTCGGAGTTTTACTTCGCTAAGCCTGTAGATGAGTTAGAGTTCGACCAAATTGCGTTGTTGGTTGCGATGGTCAAAGGGCCTTCTTATTACAACCCGCGAAGGTACCAAGAGCGGTCTATGGAGCGTCGAGATCTGGTACTTAGACTGATGGCAGAAAATGGCATCATTACAACCACTGAATACCGTCAGTCACTAGAGCGTAAAATTGAGATTCAGCCGCTAAAAGAAAGTTTATTGCAGTCTTATCCGGGTTATCTGGAGTTGGTAAATCGAGAGCTGAAAGGCTTAGTGCCAAATGATGATATTATTCACGCAGGTGTGAGGATATTCACGTATTTTGAATTGCAAAAACAAAGTGCGATGGAAGAGGCTATCACCTCTGGCTTGCCTTATTTAGAGCGCCGTTTTGGCACTTCCGGACTGGAAGTTGCGATGTTATCTGTAAATGCGGAAAAATCCGGAGTGTCTGCATTGGTGGCAGGCAGACAAATGCGTTTTTCTGGTTTTAATCGTGTGTTGGATACGAGACGCAGTGTCGGCTCTTTGGTCAAGCCAGCAATTTACTTAACGGCACTGCAAAGAGACTATAATCTGGGCACTTTGGTCGATGACTCGCCATTGCAAGTTACTGATGCATCAGGCAAGACTTGGTCTCCAGAGAATTTCGATCATGAGTTTCGTGGTCAGGTGCCTCTTTACGAAGCGTTCAGCAAAAGTTTAAACATACCAGCAGTAAACCTTGGGTTGGACGTTGGGGTACATAAAGTCGCAGATACTATGACTGAGCTGGGGATAAAAAGTGATATTCCGACTTACCCTTCAATGCTGCTAGGGGCTGTGGAGCTTTCTAGTTTTGATGTTGCTCAAATGTACACAACACTGGCTGCCGATGGACGCTATAGTGAATTGACCAGTATTTCTGCGATCACAAACGCCAGTGGAAAAACGCTCTACAAACACCAACCAGAGCAAGAGCAAAGGTTTGATCCAGTGTCTGTGTACATGACGAAATATGGCTTAAAAAGAGTAACCAAAAGTGGTACTGGCAAGCGTCTTAATAAGCACTTTCCGTCGATTCAGTTGGCGGGTAAAACAGGGACAAGTAATGATTTGAGAGACAGCTGGTTTACCGGATTCGACCACAATACCGTTACGGTAACTTGGATCGGCCGAGATGATAATAAACCAGCAAAGCTGACTGGTGGAAGAGGCGCACTA
This sequence comes from Pseudoalteromonas luteoviolacea, assembly GCF_018100925.1. Lineage (GTDB taxonomy): Bacteria > Pseudomonadota > Gammaproteobacteria > Enterobacterales > Alteromonadaceae > Pseudoalteromonas > Pseudoalteromonas obscura. Next base: position 116,934 of record NZ_JAGJEH010000012.1, read on the forward strand.
GAGCTTTATATTCGCTATTTGAAACCTCTGAATCCGCAGGCTATTGTGGACGAGCGGCCTGCAGGAGTTAAGTGGGCGTTTGTTAGTAAAGCAACCGGTAAGCAAGCTGCACCACACTGCGGGCCAACTATCCAGTTGCCTCTACGGGCGGAGCTATTTAACCCGCGCCCAAGTTGCAAATAGATCTTATGTTCTAAACTGACTCATGGCAGACTTTAAATTAGCTGCCATGCTGCTGAGCTGATGGGCGTCATCTTGTGTCGCTTCCGCCGAACCCAAGGTATGTTCAGCAAGATCGCTAATTTCGCTGGATTCAGAAAGCGCTTGCTGTGTTGCTTGTGTTTGCTGCTGAACTAGCTCTCGAATGACATGTCCTTGTTGATCGATATCTGTCATGCTTTGCTCCGCAGCACTTAATATTTGATTAGTCTCATTAGCTGCACTGACCCCTCGCTCCATTTTTTCAACGCTACTCAGCATTTTTTGCTGAGTATTGTTCGAGGCGCTTTGCAATGATTTGATAATCGAATGGATTTCCTCAGTTTGTTGTTGGGTGCGTTTGGCAAGTGTGCGCACTTCATCTGCAACAACTGCAAACCCTCTACCTTGTTCTCCCGCTCGTGCAGCTTCTATGGCCGCATTGAGAGCCAGTAAATTTGTCTGTTCAGCAATTTCACTGATCCCCAAGCTTACCTTGCTGATGTTTTGGCTGTCTTGAGCAAGTTTGTCTAACGCTTGTCTACTTTCTTCAAACTCGCGCTGTAACACAGTCATATGTTGAGCGAGTTCAGTCGTATTCACACTGCCCTGTTTAACTTGTTGAGCGGCGGCACTAGCCAGCTCAGTCGCGTGTTGTGCTGAGGTTTCTACTGAATCTGCGGCATTGGCCATATCGGAAAGGGCATTATGAATACCGGAAATTTTAATTTGTTGTTGGGCGACATCATGGCGGGTGTCTTGGCTTATGTGACTTAGCTTGTCGGTAGCATGATGCAGGTCGCTGGTGGTGTTGTGCACATCAGCTAATAATTCAGTAAAGGCATCTAACACCCGGTTATATTGTGCGACGATATCATTTAACTCATCATCTCCACGGGATACAGCCCTAGCACGTAAGTCGCCCTGTGCTGCTTTTTGTGCGGACACCGAAAACTCAGAAATGGTATCAACAACGGCAAAATAAAAACCTAGCATTAGATAGAGAGCGACAAACAGACTCAGTAGGGATGCTGAAGCAACAAGGTTTCGTATCGTTTGTTCCGTACTGAGCTTCTCCTGTAGTAAGGTTTTTAATGTGGGTAGCGCGGCTTCAATTAAATCTTGAGTTTTTCGTTGTACATTTCTGTGATTGCTGGCAAAAGCGCTGGCCGTCAGCTCAATATCATCTGGCTCGAGCAATTTTGTTCTAATTGCATGCTGGTATTGGTCTAAAGCATTATTGAGTGCGTCAATTTGGCCAGAAAGCTGCTGCTTAACAAAAGGGCTTTCTTGCGTGGCAACTTCTAGTTTATCTAACAGCTGAGCTTTTACTATGGGCAGAGCTTTGTTGAGGTTGGATAGCGCGATAAATGAGTCTGGCGTAAAACGGCCTCTGCTAATTATGGCATTGGCCTGCTCTGCGATATTGTTTATCTGATATACAACTTTGGGGAGAGACTCCACCAAAGAGCGATTTAAGTATGAGCGACTTAAATCGTTATCAATAGCTAACTTAGAGGCAATGGATACTTGCTCTAACGGTGTGTTAGATGCCTTTGCATTGACTGAAAAGCCATTTTGGGAGAGCAGCCTTTGATTATCTTTCTGGCGGTTATTAATAATGTTTTCTAGCAGTTTAGGGTAGAGGTTCAGACCTTGCTGCTGTTGTTGGCTGACTTCAATTGAGTGAGTCAAAGTTGAATTTAAAAAAAACAGACTTAGTGCCAAAGGCAATAGTAAAATACCGAATACCAGACTGATTTTTGTTTTATATTTTAACTGAGCCATAAATGAGATGGCGGGGCTACATAGCGATCTGAGTCCTGTCATAATTTAAATCTTTGTTATTGAGTCACGAAATAGAGACCTTATTAAGACAAAGAATAGTTCAAAGAAACAGAAATTTTTTTTCAATATGAAAAAAAAGCCCTTAATGGGCTTTTTCTTATGCACTTAACAACCAAACTAAGTTGGCATTTTGTGCTACTTATTTTGCTTTTAGCTTTGCAAATGCGCGATCTGCGGCAGATATTGTGTTTTCGATATCTTTATCGCCATGCATTGTGCTGACAAAACCTGCTTCAAACGCAGATGGCGCAAGGTATACGCCTTCGTCTAACATTAAGTGAAAGAAGCGTTTGAATTTCTCCAAGTCACATTCTGTTGCTTGCTGGTAGCTATCGACACGCTGTGCTGAAGTAAAGAAAAAGCCAAACATGCCACCGGCATAGTTGGTCGTAAGCTCAATACCATGTTTATCAGCCGCAGCTTGGAAACCGGCGCATAAGGCTTTGCTTTTTGCTTCCAATGCATCGTGTAGACCAGGCTCAGAGAGAAGCTCTAGAGCTTTTAAGCCTGCCGCCATCGCAATTGGGTTACCAGATAAGGTGCCAGCTTGATATACAGGGCCAACAGGTGCAATGTAATCCATGATCTCACGTTTACCACCAAAAGCACCTACTGGCATCCCACCGCCGATGACCTTGCCTAGGCACGTCAGATCAGGCTCGATGTTGTAGTATGCTTGAGCACCACCAAGGGCAACGCGGAAACCTGTCATTACTTCATCGAAAATAAGTACTGACTTGTGTTCATCACAAATTGCACGAAGACCTTCTAAAAAGCCCTCAACAGGAGGGATGCAGTTCATGTTACCAGCAACTGGCTCGACGATGATGCATGCGATTTCGTCTTTATACTCGGCAAAGATCGCTTTGACTTCATCCATATTGTTAAACGATACCGTCAGTGTATGTTTGGCAAAGTCTTCAGGAATGCCTGGTGAATTGGGAACGCCCATGGTGAGCGCTCCAGAACCCGCTTTTACTAGCAAAGAGTCAGCATGACCATGATAGCAACCCTCAAACTTAAGGATTTTATCTCTGCCTGTATAGCCACGAGCAAGACGTATAGCACTCATGGTTGCTTCGGTACCTGAACTGACCATACGCACAGTTTCAATTGATGGAACCAACTCTTTGACTTTTTCAGCCATCAAGATTTCGGTCTCGGTTGGCGCACCATAGCTTAAGCCATTTTCAACAGCGTCTAACACCGCTTGTTTGATAGCTGGATGATTGTGGCCAAGTATCATTGGCCCCCACGAGCCAACATAGTCGATGTAACGGTTATCGTCAGCATCAAAGGTGAAAGGGCCTTCTGCTTTTGTAATAAACAAAGGTGTGCCGCCAACGCCGTTAAACGCTCTTACTGGTGAGTTTACACCGCCTGGGATGGAAGCTTGTGCACGCTCAAATAAATCTTGGCTAATTGTCATAATGTGTCCTTCTTGATTAACTTTGACGTTTTCTGCTGAACCAAGGTACGTTTGTTTCATACTGTTGTACTTTATTTTCTACACCCAGTGTTAGTGCGAAAAGTGCCATTCGGATCAGTACACCGTTTTGCACTTGTCTGAAGATGGCTAAGTTATCGTTACTGTTTAAATCGTTGTCTAGCTCATTGGCGTCACTGCGGCTATCTCTTGGAAGTGGGTGCATCAATACAGACTCAGGTTTACAGTGCGCATCGTAAATTGCTTGGCTAATTCTAAATCCGCCACGATATTTATTGGCTTCTTCTTGCGATGGAAAACGCTCTTCTTGAATACGTGTTTGGTAGACGATATCCGCTGCGAGGTTACCTTCCATTTGAGAAACAAGTTCAATTTGATGACCTGCATTAGAGACCGCGTCGAGCACGTAGTCAGGCATTTGCAAACCATCAGGTGCAACCATAGAGAATTTAATATTTTTATAATGGCACAGTAGTTTGGACAATGAGTGTACGGTGCGACCATACTTCAAATCACCGACTAAAGCGATATGCATACCGTCGACTGTGCGATCGAAACGGCTGAGTTCACGGTCGATTGTCAATAGATCTAATAGTGCTTGGGTTGGGTGTTCGTTCGGGCCATCACCGCCATTGAGTACCGGCACATCAGAGCCTGTCGCAAACTCTGCGACACTGCCTGCATCTGGATGGCGCATGGCAACCGCGTCAGCATAGGCAGAGATAACACGGGCAGTATCATATAGTGACTCACCTTTTGCTAAGGCGGAGCTTTGCATGCCGGTGGTTTCTCTTACTAGGCCACCTAATAAGTTAAATGCAGTACCAAAACTGACACGTGTACGGGTACTAGGTTCAAAGAATAAATTTGCGAGTACGGCACCTTCAAGCACTTGAGTACGTTTATGCTTTTTGGCATACGGCTCCATGCGCTTGGCGACGTCAAAAATTAATTCAATGGCTTCTCTATCGAGTTGATTGACAGAAAGGATGTTTTCACCTTGGAAACTTAGCATGCGGCGATTCCTAATCACAGATTGACAACAGGAGGCAAGGGTGCGCTCCTAACCGAGATAACCTTGGCAACAGCAGGTTACTGGAACGATATGATAGCATAATTGAACGTCAACAGGAGAGTATGACGGCAGGATACCGTCATATTTGTATTAAAAAAATGGTTTTAAGACTGCGAGCAATATGATGGGTAACAGCAAGAACACTGGAAACTCGTTAAAAAAGCGATAAAAACGTGTACTGCGAATATTTCGGTCGTGCTTAAAGTCTGCCAACAGTTTGAAACAATAGGCATGATAAATATAAAGAATGATCACAAAGACCAGCTTATAGTGAAGCCATAAATTGTATTTAAACCACTCCCTGCCGTATTCAACAATAGTCAGCACACCAAAAATGGTGGTGAGCACTGCAAAAGGCGTCACGAAGTATAGCAGTCGTCGCTCCATAATTTTGAGCATGGCAGAGCATGCTTTTTCTTCAGTCATGGTGTGATAGATAAATAGCCGAGGCAAGTAGAAAATGCCAGCAAACCACGCGACCATAAAAAAGATGTGCAAAGCTTTGTAAATCAGCAAAGCGCTCATAGTGCCCCTTATTTTTAGTTAAAGTAAACTGTTTCTCATTGTTAGAATATGCCGTAATTTATCCCAACGCACCACGCCCATGATCTGGAGACTGTCTTTTTGGTTGTAAACATACACCGCACCAGAACGTTTATCTTTCAAGATTTCAAATGCTTCTGCAAGTGTAGCCTGAGTACTCAGGCCTTGAAGTGGGATATATTTAACGGTTGCGCTGTCGTCTGATACCAGCGTCAAGTCGTATTCTGCGAGGCGGTAGCCCTTTTGTTCATCATAGATAATGAGAGGTGTTTGGCTGTCAACGGCCGAAAGAGTGTCTTTAATTTGGTTTTTATCGCTTGAGTAAAGCAGCTTAAAGTCTTCTTCCATTTCCTCTACGATCCCCACTTTTTGTAACGCTTCTTTCGCTGGAGAAACTTGGTAGGGTAGGCCTTGGAAATCAAGCTGCTGAATAAAAATAGAACGGTTGCCAAACACTTGCAGTGCTGTCACATAAGCTGTTGAAATAACGAGCATAGCTGGAACAACAATCTGTGGATTGGAAGTTAGCTCCATCACAGCAGTCAATGCAGCCAATGGAGCGTGTAATGTTGCTGCTAATAACCCTGCCATACCAAGTACGCCATATGTGCCAGCGACGTTTACATCGGGAGAGATAAATTGAGCAAAAAATGCCATCAAGGTACCCATCACAACGCCAAGTCCGATTACCGGGCCAATCAACCCGCCAGGAATACCAAGGCCAATGGCAAATAACGTGGCGAGTAACTTGGCGATAAAAATTGTGGTAAGTAGCTGTAAGTCGTCTGGCGTTTCGATAGCTAGCTTAATAGCGCTCATGCCAGAGCCCATTGCTTCGGGAACTAAGTATCCAATTAGGCCAGCAATGAGTCCTGCGAGTAGCAAGCGAGGAAACATACTGATTGGTTTGAAGGTTTTAATAATGAGCATGAGGTTTTGATTAAACGCAAAAGCAACTGCGCCAAGCGCAAAACCACAAAGGATAAGGTATGGGTAGTGCCAGAAGCTTAACATTTCAATTTGAATTAGAGAGAGCTCAGAAACATTGCCAAATACAAATTGTGTAGCCAGTGCGCCTGTGACAGCTGCAAGCATAATAGGAACGAAAATATGAATTTTGTATTCTCTCAGTACAACTTCCATAACAAATATAACAGCGGCTAATGGGGTATTGAATGACGCTGCAATGCCTGCTGCTACGCCACAGCCTGCTAGTGTTCTCGCAGCGTTGTGAGGTAAGTGAAGACGTTCTGTAAGGACACTTGCGCCAGTTGCGCCCATATGTACAGAAGGCCCTTCACGACCAACTGAAAAACCGCAAATGAGCGCAATACCGCCGCCAAAGAATTGGTTTACGGAGTTCCAGATTGGCATATGACCATAATGAAGTTTGATACGGTTAATGACAAAGGGAATACCAAGTCGATAGTGCTTAAACCCAGTTAAATTAGCAAAAAGGGCGATGACTAGAGCCGCGCCGACGGGTAATAAAAGTCTTTGATGTTCGGCAAGAGAAGTAAAGTCATCATGACTATCTAGGAATGCAGACTGAACTAACTCGATCATTAATCTGAATAAGATTATTAATACGGCAGCAATTAAACCTGCACAAACGCCAAGCAGACATAGTTGTGCTGATGTTCGAGGTTGTGCAAGGCGCCGTCTAACTTGGTCAAGTGTCATAGTTCATCGCTTGAGATTGAAATTATCTCTTTATTTTATCAAAAGATTAATGCTAAGTCCCTGCTATAAATTTGCTTTATGATATTCCACCGAGGGGGATGTTAATTTAGCAACTACGCGCCGTGCAGCGCTCAGAGATACTTGATTAAAATAGTCGGGTATTAGATAATTCCGCTAATTATTGTACAAGGGTCGAACGCACATGTCAGAAGAGTTACCGATAAAGTTTAGCGATGCAGCGGCTGCGCGCGTAAAAGAGTTGATTGCTGAAGAGGAAAATCCTGAATTAAAGCTTCGCGTATACGTAACTGGCGGAGGATGCTCTGGGTTTCAATATGGCTTCACGTTTGATGAAAAAGTTAATCCAGGCGATTTGGAAATTGAAAAAAACGGTGTGGTCATGGTGGTTGACCCTATGAGTATTCAATATTTGGTTGATGGGATAGTCGATTACACTGAGGGATTAGAAGGCGCACGCTTTTTTGTAAATAACCCGAATGCGACGACTACTTGCGGTTGTGGTGCAAGCTTTAGCGTCTAGTTGAGCCAAGTTAAACATGAATAAAGCCATGCAATTGCATGGCTTTTTTATGTCGGGTTGGTGACATGGATCATCAGAACAAAAAAGCCCAAGATAAATGCTGAAAAGAGAAGAATATAGATAAAACCACGTTTTCCTTGCTTGATAGGTATATTATTAACCCGCAAGAAGTAATACCATCCAAAGCATAAAGCCAGTGGCAATAAAAATAAAATTCGGATCATTCTGAAGCCCTTTTTTTACGTTATTTTTAAGATTAGCTGTAAATACTTATTTTTTAAAGAAAAATAAATTATTTCAAATACTGGTACAAGATATAAAATTTTTGTTAAAGTGTACCTTGTACCCTACATGAAAAAAACGAATATAGTTTTTTGAAATTTTATTAGGATTTAGCGTTAAGATAGTCTATACCTAATTGGGTACATAGGAACAACCCTGTTGTCGATACAGGAAATGTGCAAGGCCTGTAAGGCCTCTAGCGAAATAATTTAAGCTACATTATACAGCCGAGTGAGACGGGCAAATTTCACAAGGCCAGTTGAGATTAATCATCGAGTAGGAGATGTTTATTTATGATGGGTAAAACGGTTTCTTCGGAAGAAAACGGAAAGTTAACAAAATGGTTGAAATCAAAGCGTCATGAGAAAGGTCATACAATGCGTAGCCTAGCTCAAGTTTTAGGAACGCCACATTCTTTCATTGGAAAGATTGAAAACCAAGAGCGCCGTTTGGATGTAATTGAATTCTTACGTTACTGTGAAGCGTTGGAAGTTGACCCGTATGAAGGCTTGTCTTTAATTAATAAAGAAGAGCTTTAACCTGCAACGGGATTAAGAAAACAAGGTGCAGGGAAATGCACCTTAGTCTTGCTGTTTATATGCAGCTTCAATGGCATACAGTTTGTGCCTTATAAAATAGAGAAACAGCAACGAAGGGATAACCATGAGTGCTGTGATGACAAAAAATACAGCCCAGTTCCCGCCTAGCCAATCATCAATGACTACTCCGCTATAACTAGATAATACAGTTCGGCCTAAACTACCCAAAGAGGCAAGTAAAGCGTAATGTGTTGCGCTGAATGTTCTGTCACAGAGCATTGAAATAAATGCGACCATGGCAACGAGTGACCATGCTTGTGTAAAGCCATCGACAACAATTGCCAGTGCATATAGTGACTCCTTTGGTCCAGCTATGGCTATCCAAGAGAAAATCAAATTGGACGCAGCCATTGCAATGCCACTGATGAAAAGTCCTTTTACAATGCCATATTTATGGTTAAAGATGCTCCCTAAAAAGGCAAAAATGATGGTAATAAGGCCTGTTCCAAGTTTTGAATACTGCGCAATTTGGGTATTGCTAAACCCCACTTCTTTGTAGAAAACAATCGACATGCGGGCTAGAAAAGCTTCACCAATCTTAAACAAAAAGATAAAAGTTAATAGTGCAAGCGCCGTTTTAACACCATTTTTTTTGAAAAAACTAACAAAGGGGGCAACGAGCGTGACTCCTAGCCATGCAAGGAGCTTATTCGCGCGAGAATGACCGAGCTGAGATAATTTCTGTTCGTATGCTTTTTGTATCTGGGCCTGCGCTGTATCGCGATGAGAATCGGGCTCTTTTGCCAATATTGTGACAACTGACAGTAGTGCCATTATTACAGCCAATAGTAGGTATATGTCAGGCCAACTCACATTGGGTAGATCCGCTGCGAAAAATGGGATGGCCCCAAGTAGTGCATAGCCAGTCCACCACCCTGACGTTGCCATAGCTGCTGCGGCTGTCGACTTTTCACTTTCAGATTGTGGTAGAACGTCAATTCGATAGCCATCAATTGCAATATCATGTGTTGCGGCAAACAGCGCGATTACAAAGCACAGCAACGCGGCGTAAAATAAGCTGTTTTTTAGGTCGACAAAGGCCAAGCAAGCTGCACTCAGCGTGATGACAAGCTGCCCTAAAAAAATCCAACTCCTTCTTTGACCGAGCTTTTTACCTATGAGAGGGAGAGTTAAGCGGTCAACTAAAGGCGACCACAAAAAATTAATCGTGTAGGCGCTAAATACAATGCCAAATAACCCAATTAAGCTGCGACTAAGGCCTTCATCTTTGAGCCAAGCAGACATTACCGAGCCGATAAGAACCCAAGGAAACCCCTGGCTCATGCCAAAAGCAAAAACAGTTAGTAGTCGCTTATCTCTATAGTAACTCAGATATTGTGCAATGCTTGCTGTTGTCATCATAATTTAAGTTAGAGCTCTTCAACTGGCAGAATTTCAATGCTGTAAATAATCACCGCAGTTTTAGGAATAAATGAGTAACCAAGCTTTTTGTTATAACCGGTTTCTACTTGCATGATTTTATCCAAAGTTTCATAACCTTCTGTCACATTACCGAATACAGCAAAGCCCCATCCTCGACCCGGGTTTAAATGATTATTGTCATCCATATTAAAGAAAAACTGGCGAGTGCCCGAATGAGGTTTGTTGTCTTGATATGCCATCGCGACTGAATACATCTCATTTTTTAAACCATTGCCACTTTCATTGAAAATGGGTTTGCGTTCGAACATGCCATCATAGTCTTTATCGTAACCCCCACCTTGGATCACAAAATCCTTTTCGTTTACTTCATCGCGTTCAACACGATGAAACACGGAGCCTTTGTAGTCGCCATTGACGACGTACGTCAAAAAGTTATTCACAGTTAAAGGCGCGCGAGATCGGTCAAGATCAATTACGATCTTACCGAGAGAGGTGTTGACTTGAACTCTAGGAAATAAGTTATCTTTTTGTACAAATCGTCCTTCTTTGTTTGCTGCGTGGGCAAAACTGGTTGAAACGATTATTAATGCAAATACAAATGTACGGATCATGTCAGTGCTTCCTTGTTCTTATTGTGAGATGAAGTCAGTTAGTTCTTTATCTTCCATTATATGCATGACTAGTTGTTCTGCGAGAGTATTTAACTGCCCTTCGACTTTAGCTTGGTCGTGTTTTAAAGACCCAGATAGAGTGCGGGTTCCAGTGTAAGACTTGGTAAATGTATTGCCCCCTTTAGAGACAGAAACTTTAAACTCCGCCTCTGCATTGCTTTCATGTTTGCTGTAGGACTCTGAGACCACGGCTAAAAAGCGGTGGATTTCCAGGGTTAAGTTTGTCTTTGCTTCTGGTACTACGTTGGCATTGTTAGCAGTTAACGCTTGTTCTAGCACAGCTGACACGGTTACTGGTAAGTTGGCATCTGGCAGGTAAACTGCGGGCTCAGTATCGAGGACTTTTACAGTGAACTTGGAAGTTCTTAAATCAACGACATTAACTGTAAGTGGGGTGTTGAGCTGAACAAGTTGGCCAGCAGAGTATTCAGGACTCATGATCACCGCTTTTGGCGCAGCTGCGCAGCCTGATAAAATAGTCAGTAACCCAGCAGTTGCGACGGAGTAGAGAGTTTTGGCCATGATTAGCTCCTTTTTATTACACTTAATACAGTAAACTTTTTATTATTGCCCAGTACCTTACAATTACCAAAAAGGCGCTGCAACTTATCTTGGTAATCTAGGTGGCGATTTCCGATTATTCTGAGTTCACCGCCATTTCTCAGAGTGTATTTGGCTTGTAAGAACATTTGCCATGCGATGTGATCAGTGATGGCTTGAGCTTGATGAAAAGGTGGATTGCACAAAACCAAATCAGTACTATTAGGTGCAAAGTCAGTTAAGCAGTCGTTGTGGGTAAATTGGCAATGGCTCAGCCTTTCAGGCAAGTTGTGCTGTACATTTTGTTGTGCGCTGGCAACAGCCATCGCAGACTCGTCAACAAAAGTGACTTTTGCATTTGGCATTCGCTTTAATGTCTGTAACCCAATGACCCCGTTTCCGCAGCCTAAATCAATAATATTGAGTGGCTTTTTTCCAGCTGGTAAGTAGTTAATAAAAAAGCGAGCACCGATGTCTAGAGAATCGCGTGAAAAGACATTTGCGTGATTAATCAATGTCATTTCTGTACTTTCTAGAGGCCATGACACAGGAAACTTGCTATTTACAGGCTTGTTCGTTGTGCTCGAAAAAATTAATCGAGATTTTTTAACCGCGAGGCTTGTTTTTGGCTCAGATAGAAAGTGATTAAAGGATTTCAACGTAGAAGTGTGTATTTCTTTCGCTTTACCTGCTGCAATAACAGGGATGTCGGCTGGCAAATGACTTAGTTGCGCCAACTGGTGTTGTAAATAACCTGCATTTTTAGGTATTTTCAACACAATTAAGTCTACAGCATGTGGCAGCGTCTCTAAACTATCTAAAAAAGAGATATGTGTGAGTGGCAGTTCGTTCTCTTTAAGGTTGTGTCGACATGCTGCTGTACTGACAAATGAGTCGTTGACAAAATGAATGCAGGGTAACTGCTCATCTTGCTGATAAAGCGTTGAAATGGCACAGCTAAGAGCTCCGAAACTGTCATTTAATACCAAAATATTGCGAACGCTTTGGTATTCCTCACTGATATAGTCAAGTAGATATTCGTCAGCGGAATCCCATGCCTGTAGGCTGCGATTTTTTTGTTCTAAGGGAAATCGATGTAGAGTAAATGGGTGATTAGCCAAGACCGCGTCGGTTGTCATAGTTCTATATTTTTCACTAAAAATGTGAGTGCATAATATCATGTCACAGCTGAACAAAGAATGTTTGCCTGAGGGCTTTGCTTATTTTCCTAATGTTATCTCTTTTAATAAGAGCCTTGCGTTATATGATCACTTGGTTGACAGCATTCCATGGCAGCAGCCTCAAATTCAGGTATACGGCAAATATCATCGTATCCCACGATTGCAGTGTTTCATTGCCGACCGAGAGGTTCGTTATGGTTATTCCGGAAAGTCATTGGATAATGTGGCATGGCTACCTGCATTGTCGGCTATGCGGCAAAGGTTACAGCGCCAATACGCAAACGAATTCAATGCGCTTTTACTTAATTGGTACCGTGATGGGTTGGATACAATGGGTTGGCACAGTGATGATGAAAAAGAGTTAGGTGCATCGCCTCTGATAGTGTCAGTGTCTTTGGGAGCGCCCAGAATGTTTAAAATTCGTCACAGGCAAACCAGAGAAGTGACGTCAATTATGCTCGAAACAGGAAGTTGCTTGCTGATGTCCGGAGAAAGCCAGCGAGATTATGAGCACAGCTTGCCCAAGCAAACAAAAGTTACACAAGGGCGGATAAATCTGACGTTCAGAACGGTTGGTTAATCGGTATTATCGGCGTATAGTATGCGATGTTTAACAATATGAAAGTAAAGAGTATACCCATGTCTATGCAGGAACATATACACACAAAACTCAAAGATGCCATTGATTGCACACATCTTGAGGTGATTAATGAAAGCCATATGCACAGCCGCGGGACAGAATCACATTTTAAAGTGATTGTTGTGAGCGATGAATTTGCGGGGCTGCGCCTATTGCCACGTCACAGACGTATAAATGAAGTGCTCAAGTCTGAGTTAGCGAATGAAATTCACGCGCTAGCGATTCATGCTTATACGCCTGAGGAATTTAGAGAGCAATCCGAACATGTCCCGGCATCGCCAACTTGTTTAGGTGGCTCAAAACTTGATAATTAGCTGATCAGACCTGTATTTAGGTCATCAGAGATTACACTATAACGCAATTTTTCTGGCTCCACCTTTTTATATTCTTGATTTTATACCGTAAGAGGTGGGCCTAAATACTTGAAACAAATTCAAAATTTAGTAGGAAATATAATGGTAATTAAGCCGAAGATCCGTGGTTTTATCTGTACAAATGCTCATCCAGCAGGTTGTGCTGCTCATGTAGAAGAACAAATCGCTTTTGTTAAGCAACAAGGCGAGTTAAAAGATGGCCCTAAAAATGTACTAGTCATTGGTGCTTCTACTGGTTACGGTCTTGCGTCTCGAATTACTGCTGCATTTGGCTCTGGTGCAAAAACGCTAGGTATTTTCTTCGAAAAAGAAGGTACAGAGAAAAGAACAGCCTCAGCGGGCTGGTATAATACGGCTGCGTTTCAAAATGCTGCTGACAAAGCAGGGCTGTGGTCAAAAAACATCAATGGGGATGCATTTTCTACTGAGCTCAAAGAGCAAGCTATCGAGACGATTAAAGCTGAAATGGGTAAAGTAGACCTAATCATCTATAGCCTTGCATCTCCTCGCCGTACAGATCCAAAAACAGGCGAAACTCACAGCTCTGTACTTAAGCCAATTGGCGAAGCGATCACAACAAAAAACTTAAACACATCTAAGCGTGTTATTGATGAAGTGAGTGTAGAAGCTGCCAACGAAGATGAAATAGCTAACACAGTAAAAGTAATGGGTGGTGAAGACTGGGAGCTTTGGTTAGATGCGCTGAAGCAAGCCGATGTACTTGCAGATAACTTTAAAACGACTGCATATACTTACATTGGTAAAGAGCTAACTTGGCCAATTTATGGCCACGCTACTATTGGCAAGGCAAAAGAAGACTTAGATAGAGCTGCTGCGGCAATCAAAGCATCGACGGCGGATCTACATGGTGAAGCTTATGTCTCTTCTCTTAACGCGGTAGTAACTCAGGCTAGTTCGGCAATTCCGATCATGCCACTATATATCTCAGCTTTATTTAAGGTTACTAAAGAAGACGGTACTTACGAAGGTACAATCGAGCAAATCCATGGTCTTTTCAATGAAAACCTTTACAGTGGCACGCCAAGATTCGATGAAGGTGGTCACCTGTTCCAGAACTATAAAGAGCTGGAAGAAGGTGTGCAGGCGCGTATTCAACACATTTGGGACACTGTGGATACCGACACCATTGATTCAATGACTGATTACGAAGGCTACCATAACGAATTCCTAAAATTATTTGGTTTTGGCGTTGATGGCGTTGACTATGACGCGGATGTAAATACTGTTGTTGAAATCAACAATTTAGTATAAAACTTAACCGCAAGGTGAGGCGCCCGAGCCTCACCTCTATCGAGATTACCCCACAAACCCCTTTCATCTTTTTCTCATTCAATACCACTTTGGTCTATATTGAATTAATCGCAATTAGCTGAACTGAGCTAAAACCATTGTTAAGTCGTATTAATTTGATAATTCTACTCGCATAGTCAGGGCGATTAATGTTAAAATTGCGGAAATATGTGAGGACTATATATCACGACGCTTGTTTTTGGTTGATTTGGCTTTTGTCAAGTCTCTTTTGACTAGGCGGGTTCTTTTTGATACTGAAAACATGATGAGATAGCGGCCGTGATAACTAAAGATTTTTCAATTTCTTTCCGTTAATGTAATGCAAGTGCGTATGATCAACATAAAAAAAGGTCTGGACTTACCCATAGAGGGCGCACCACAGCAAGCTATTCATGATGGCGCTGCCATCAAACGCGTAGCTGTGCTTGGTGAAGAGTTTATCGGTATGCGTCCAACCATGCATGTTCGCGTGGATGACCAAGTCAAAAAAGGCCAAATTCTTTTTGAAGACAAAAAGAATCCTGGCGTCAAGTTTACTGCGCCAGCCTCTGGTGTAGTTAAAGAAATCAACCGTGGTGCTAAGCGTGTTCTTCAATCTGTCGTGATTGAAGTACAAGGCAATGAGCAAATCACTTTTGAAAAGGTCGCAGCTGCTGAATTAAGCAACTTAGATCGTGAAAAAGTGAAAGAAGTGCTTATTGAATCTGGTCAATGGCCAGCGCTACGTGCACGTCCATTTAGCCGTGTTGCAGTACCAAGTGCAACGCCGAGCTCAATCTTCGTGACAGCCATCGATACTAACCCATTAGCTGCGGATCCTGCTGTGATCATTGCTGAAAACGTTGAAGCGTTTGAAGCAGGTCTAGCTGTAGTTTCACGTCTAACTGATGGTAAAGTATTTGTGTGTAAGCAGTCTGGTAGTAAAGTACCAAGCTCTTCGCTATCACAAGTAGAAGTACATGAGTTCGCGGGTGTACACCCAGCAGGCTTAGTGGGTACTCATATCCATAACTTAGATGCAGTTGGTGCGGACAAGCAAGTTTGGCACTTAGGTTACCAGGACGTTATTGCGTTTGGTAAGCTGTTCCTTACTGGCGAGATCTACACTGACCGAGTTGTTTCTTTAGCAGGTCCTCGCGTAAAGAATCCTCGTTTAGTTAAAACTCAAGTTGGTGCGTCGTTAACAGATTTAGTATCTGGTGAACTTGAAGACGGTGATAACCGAGTCATTTCTGGCTCTGTGTTAGCTGGTAAAACAGCAACCGGCCCTCATGCTTTCCTAGGTCGTTACCACGTACAGGTTTCAGTTCTTCTTGAAGGTCGTGAGAAAGAGCTATTTGGCTGGATTGCGCCAGGTAGTAACAAATTCTCAGTTACACGTACATTCATTTCACACTTAGCACCTAGCCGTTTGTTTAAGTTTACAACGTCTACTGGTGGTTCTAAGCGTGCGATGGTGCCAATCGGCAACTACGAACGTGTAATGCCTCTGGATATCCTACCAACGCTATTACTTCGTGATCTGATCGCTGGCGATCTAGATAGCGCTGTCTCTTTAGGTGCGCTTGAGCTTGACGAAGAAGATTTAGCATTGTGTACCTTCGTTTGTCCAGGCAAGTACGACTACGGCTTAATCCTACGTGATTGCCTGACTACTATCGAGAAGGAAGGTTAAAAATGGCCTTAAAGAAATTTTTAGAAGACATTGAACCTCACTTTGAACCAGGTGGAAAACACGAGAAGTGGTATGCGCTTTACGAAGCCATTGCAACTGTGTTTTATACTCCTGGTTATGTAAACAAAGGCGGCACGCACGTGCGTGATAACATCGACCTAAAACGTATCATGATCTTGGTATGGATGGCGACGTTCCCGGCTATGTTCTTCGGTATGTTCAACATCGGTCACCAAGCTGCAATCGCTATTGGTAATGGTTTTGACATCGCAACTACTTGGCAAGCTGGTATTTTCCAAGCATTAGGTGGTGAGCTGACAGCAACTTCCGGCTGGGCAGCGAAAATGTTTTATGGTGCGTGTTTCTTCCTGCCTATTTACGGAACTGTGTTCATTGTAGGTGGTTTCTGGGAAGTATTATTCGCGTCAGTTCGTAAGCATGAAGTAAACGAAGGTTTCTTCGTAACGTCTGTTTTATTTGCATTGATCCTGCCTGCAACTATTCCTTTATGGCAAGTTGCTCTAGGTATCACATTTGGTGTTGTAGTAGCTAAAGAAGTATTCGGTGGTACAGGCCGTAACTTCCTTAACCCTGCACTAGCTGGTCGTGCGTTCCTATTCTTCGCATACCCAGGTGATATCTCTGGTGACACAGTATGGACAGCAGTAGATTCGTTCTCTGGTGCTACATACCTAGGTCAAGCAGCGATTGGTTCACTAGATTACAGCAACATGCAGTTGTGGTGGAATGCGTTCTACGGCTTTATCCAAGGTTCAGTGGGTGAAACGTCTACGCTAGCACTGGCAATTGGTGGCTTGTTCTTAATGTATGTTCGTATCGCGTCATGGCGTATCGTACTAGGTACTTTCCTAGGTATGGTTGTGATGGCTACACTTTTGAACGTGATTGGTTCAGATACGAACCCAACATTTGCTATGCCTTGGCATTGGCACTTAGTACTTGGTGGTTTTGCATTTGGTATGTTCTTTATGGCGACAGACCCTGTTTCAGCGTCTTTCACTGACAAAGGCAAATGGGCATACGGTGCATTAATTGGTGTTATGGTTGTACTTATCCGTGTTGTTAACCCGGCATACCCAGAGGGTATGATGTTAGCAATTCTATTCGCTAACCTATTCGCACCACTATTCGACCACTTTGTAGTGCAGTCTAATGTGAAGAGGAGATTGGCACGTGTCTAGTAACAATGAAACTATCGGCAAAACGTTAGGCGTTGTTGTTGGTCTATGTTTAGTGTGTGCAATCGTCGTATCTTTTGCGGCAGTACAATTACGCCCACTACAGCAAGCTAACAAAATTGAAGACGTTCAGCGTAACATTCTAGCTGCAGCTGGTTTTAAAGACGTTGAAAACGTTGCTCAAAAATACAATGAAGTAATTGATGCACGCGTTGTTGACTTTAAATCAGGTGAGTTTGTTGAAACTGATCCTAACTCATTCGATTTTACAATGACTAAGTTTGATGCGGAGCGAAGCTTTGCACTTCCAAAAGAAGAAGACTTAGCTGGTGTACTTCGTATGACTCATGAGTCTCCTGTATACCTTGCTAAAGACAGCAATGGTCAGGTTGAATCAGTGATCCTTCCTATTCAAGGTTACGGTCTTTGGGGCATCATGTATGGTTTCATCGCACTTGAACTTGATACAAAAACCATTAAAGCTATCAACTTCTATCAGCATAACGAAACTGCTGGTCTTGGTGGAGAAATCCAGAACCCTAAGTGGACAGCTACTTGGGAAGGCAAACAACTACCGGTTGATATCGTAAAAGGCACTGCTGGCAGCGATGTAAACAAAGTTGATGGCATCTCTGGTGCAACACTGACGTCGAATGGTGTTGAAAACACATTCAAGTTCTGGACAGGCGATAAAGCGTTTGGTCCATTCCTAGCGAAAGTACGTGAAGGGGCATTGAACTAATGGCTAATGCAAAAGAAATGAAGGAAGTCTTGTTAGGACCAGTCTTCGCAAACAACCCGATTGCTCTGCAAGTATTGGGTATTTGTTCTGCGCTAGCGGTTACTTCAAGCCTTAAAAATGCGCTTATCATGTCACTAGCTTTGACTGTGGTAACTGCGTTTTCAAGCTTATTTATCTCGTTGATCCGTAATCACATTCCGTCAAGTGTACGTATCATCGTTCAAATGACGATTATCGCATCGTTGGTAATCGTTGTTGACCAAACACTTCAAGCATTTGTTTATGCAACAGCTAAAGAACTTACCGTATTCGTTGGTCTAATTATTACCAACTGTATCGTAATGGGCCGTGCTGAAGCATATGCTATGAAGTCGCCACCGCTTATGTCTTTCTTAGACGGTATCGGTAACGGTCTTGGTTACTCTGTAGTTCTACTTACAATTGGTTTTGTTCGTGAACTATTCGGTGCAGGTGCACTATTTGGTGTTGAAATTCTTCCACTTGTTGCTGACGGTGGTTGGTACCAGCCAATGGGTCTATTAATTATGCCATTCAGTTCATTCTTCTTAGTTGGTTTCTTCATTTGGGTACTACGTACTTATAAGAAAGACCAAGTAGAAGCGAAGGCATAAGGGGAGAAAGATGGAACATTATCTTAGCTTATTTGTAAAAGCTGTTTTCATTGAAAACTTAGCGCTATCTTTCTTCTTAGGTATGTGTACATTCCTTGCGGTATCTAAGAAAGTAACGACCTCGTTTGGTCTTGGTGTTGCTGTAATCTTTGTACTAGGTGTGGCTGTACCGGTAAACAACATTGTTTATCACGCAGTACTTGCACCAGGTGCGCTAGAGTGGCTTGGTTTCCCTGAAGCTGACTTGAGCTTCCTGAAATTCCTGACTTTCATCGGTGTAATTGCTGCACTAGTACAGATCCTAGAGATGACTTTGGACAAGTTCTTCCCTGCGCTATATAACGCGCTTGGTATTTTCTTGCCTCTTATCACTGTAAACTGTGCGATTTTCGGTGCGGTAGCATTCATGGTTGAGCGTAACTACAACCTAGCAGAATCAGTCGTATTCGGCGTCGGTTCTGGTGTGGGTTGGGCGCTTGCAATTGTATTGCTAGCAGGTCTTCGTGAGAAGATGAAGTATGCTGATATTCCTGACGGTCTTCGTGGTTTAGGTATTACCTTTATCACTGTAGGTCTCATGGGCTTTGGCTTCTTGTCATTCTCTGGTATTTCACTTTAATTAGCGAGGAAACTATACGATGGAAACGATTGTATTAGGCGTAAGTATGTTCATCGCTATCGTTGTGATCTTGGTGCTAGTCATCATCGCAGCGAAATCGAAGCTTGTACCAAGCGGTGACATCACGATTGGCATCAATGGCGATGCTGACAAAGCAATTACTTCAGCACCAGGTGGTAAGCTACTAGGCTCACTAGCTGATGCAGGTATCTTCATTTCATCAGCATGTGGTGGTGGTGGTTCTTGTGGCCAGTGTCGCGTACATGTTCATTCTGGTGGTGGTGATATCCTTCCTACAGAGCTTGACCACATTACTAAAGGTGAAGCGCGTGAAGGTTGTCGTCTAGCGTGTCAGGTTGCTGTTAAGACTGACATGGAAATCGAAGTAGAAGAGTCTATCTTCGGTGTTAAGAAGTGGGAATGTACAGTTATCTCTAACGATAACAAAGCGACATTCATCAAAGAGCTTAAGCTTGGTATCCCTGAGGGTGAGGTTGTACCTTTCCGTGCAGGTGGTTATATCCAGATTGAAGCGCCAGCTCACCACGTTAAATACGCTGACTTCGATATTCCTGACGAATATCGTGGTGACTGGGAGCGTTTCGGTTTCTTCAACCTTGAGTCTAAGGTCGATGACGAAACAATTCGTGCATACTCAATGGCTAACTACCCAGAAGAGTTTGGCATCATTATGCTTAACGTACGTATTGCAACTCCGCCGCCAAATAACCTAAGCCTACCTTGTGGTAAGATGTCATCGTACATCTGGTCACTAAAAGAAGGTGATAAAGTCACTATCTCTGGTCCATTCGGTGAATTCTTCGCGAAAGAAACTGATGCAGAAATGGTATTCGTTGGTGGTGGTGCAGGTATGGCACCAATGCGTTCACACATCTTCGACCAGCTTAAGCGTCTTAACTCAGACCGTAAGATGTCTTTCTGGTACGGTGCACGTTCTAAGCGTGAGATGTTCTACGTAGAAGACTTTGACGGCCTAGCAGCTGACAACGACAACTTTGAATGGCACGTAGCGCTTTCAGATCCTCAACCAGAGGACAACTGGGAAGGTTACACAGGCTTCATCCACAACGTATTACTAGAAAACTATCTGAAGGACCATGAAGCGCCTGAAGATTGTGAGTTCTACATGTGTGGTCCACCGATGATGAACGCGGCTGTTATCAACATGCTGAAAGATCTTGGTGTTGAAGACGAAAACATCCTACTTGATGACTTCGGTGGTTAATTAGGTAATTAGATATGATGAAATGTCGTATTTAATAAGATTAAACCCCTAGGGCATTCCCTAGGGGTTTTTTTATACGTTTTAAGGACTAAAAAGTAGATGCAAAAACTTGGCTCTTTATTCTCTGTTATTTTTTTAGTGGTTTTCTTGTCCGCTTGTGGGCAACAGCAATCTCAGCAAAAGCCGGTTGAAATAAACGGCAAAACTATGGGGACGACCTACAATATTAAAGTTTTCCCTGGTCCAATAGCATTAGAAGCGGACCGTTTTAAAAAAGAAGTCGATGAAACCTTGGTTGCTGTTAACCAATCTATGTCGACATATATCCCGGACTCTGAAATTAACCGATTTAACCGCCTCGACGCAAATACAGTGATGCCAATCAGCGGTGACTTTCGAACGGTTGTCGCTGAGTCTATTCGTTTAGGGGAGTCGACTAAAACCTTAGATGTGACAATGGGCCCACTGATTGATTTATGGGGCTTCGGTCCGGATAAAAGACCTACCAAAAGGCCATTACAATCAGAAATTGAAGCTATGCAGGCAAACATCGGGGTGAATAAACTTCAGCTCACCTCAGAAGGTCTTGCTAAAACTTTGCCTCATTTAGAGCTGTCATTTTCAGCTACGGCTAAAGGTTACGGCATTGACAAAGTCGCTGAGTTAATCGAGAAAAAAGGGTTTTCAAATTATATGGTAGAGATCGGCGGTGAACTTCGAATTTCGGGCAGTAAGCCGGAAGGTGTACCATGGCGTATCGCCATCGAAAAACCGGATGCGCCTGCAGGGCAACGTCAAATTCACCGTGTTGTAGAGCCAGGTAATAATGCCATCGCGACATCTGGGGATTATCGAATTTTCTACGAAATGGACGGGGAAGTATTTACGCATTTAATTGACCCAGGTACAGGTAAGCCTGTACGTCATGACTTGGTGTCTGTGACGGTGTTGCATCCATCTGCAATGACAGCCGATGGGCTGGCTACAGCGCTCACTGTGATGGGAACGCAACGAGCAAGAGCATATGCTGAAGAACATAATCTGCCAGTATATTTGATTAGTAAAACCGATGCTGGGCTAGAGACATTTTCAAGTACTGCTTTTGAACCGTATTTAGATGTAAAAAAGTAATCAGTGAATTAGGCTAAATATCATTGCTTTTAGTGTGGTAAATTCATTCAACTTTGGCAGATTTAGATATATAATATCGAAAGTATACCGTCAGTTGCTTGGATGTTGACCAAGCTAGTTTATTGAGGGGCCTTTGCCTATGTCACTATTTATTCTTACCTTTGGATTACTTGTATTGATTGCTGCAGCTATGGCTGTGGGTGTAATAGTTCAGAAAAAATCAATGGCAAGCAGCTGTGGTGGCCTAGGTTCAATGGGTATCGACAAAATTTGTGATTGTGATGACCCATGTGACAAGCGTAAAAAGCGCTTGGCGAAAGAACAGTCTTGGCGCGAAAATCAAATTTTGTAAATCGATTTAAAAACGCAGGGGATCCTGCGTTTTTATTGTCTGTTTGATCAGATGATTCAAACTCTTTATTTTATTCGTCATACCGAAACAACCCAGTCGGGCATGCTGTTGGGTAAGACTGACTCACCGCTGACCAGTACTAGCCATCAGCAATTGCTTACTATTTTTGACTCTCTTCCCAAGCCTGATAGAGTGATCAGTTCTCCAAAACTTCGTTGTTTGGCGCCTGCACAAGCATATGCTGAAAAATCCGGACTCGCCCTATCGATAAAAAGTGAGTTACAAGAGATGGATTTTGGGCTCTGGGACGGTAAAAGCTATGATTGGTTGTGGCAAAATGCTACCGACCCAAGTATTGGTGAATTTTGGCAAAACCCGTGGGATATCGCAGTTCCGGAAGGGGAATCAATGATCACCTTCAATAATAGAATCGCATCGTGGTGGCAAACATTTACTGCAGATCGCACAGATGATACCGTCCTGGTAGTGACCCATGGTGGGGTGATAAAGCAGTTGCTAGCACTTTGGCTCGAGCTGCCCAAAGGTGTCTCAAGTCATTTAAATTGTTTTGAGGTTGGCTATGGCTGCGTGGTTAAAGTAACCGTTTTTTATGATGAAGTTGGCAAGGCATGGCCTAAAGTTGTGTTTTAGCCATCTAGACTTCATAATACACAAAATTATTTCGACATCGCTTGGGAATGAGGTGTAAACCCTCAGCTGTCCCCGCAACTGTGAGTGCGTCAGTTTGACTAGCCGCACAAAGCCAGATACCAAGGTTGAGATAACAGCTTAAGCGGGCGCACTTAAGTTACATCCACATGTTTCATTTGTATTGCAAGCTGTAGTGATGTGTGCCCGAAGAAGAGGAATTATGGCGGCAGCACAAGTATCAGTTAGTAACCTACACCTAGTTATCAATAATAAATCCATTTTAACTGACATGAGTTTTTCCATAGAACAGGGTCGGTTTCTTGGGTTAATAGGTCCAAATGGAGCTGGAAAATCCTCATTGCTACGATGTCTATACCGCTTTCAGGAACCAACATCTGGTGCCATTAAGATAGATGGTAAAAATATCGCGGAGTTTAATCGGCAAGATTACGCACGCAAAGTCGCGGCTGTGCTGCAAGAGATCCCTAGTCAGTTTAATCTAGGGGTGTTTGATGTAGTCGCGATGGGTTTGACGCCTCATAAAAGTCTATTTGCGAGTGTATCTCTGCGCGATAAACAGGCCATTCAAGAAGCGCTATCAAAAGTGGGGCTGACTCATAAACAGAAGCAATCTTACGAATCGTTGTCAGGTGGTGAGAAACAGCGTGTCATGATTGCAAGAGCAATTGTGCAAAGCCCAAGTTTGTTACTGATGGATGAGCCGACCAGTCATTTAGATGTGAAATATCAAATTGAAATTATGGCATTGGCAAAATCATTGGGGATCACGGTAGTGGCTTCCTTCCATGATTTGAATCTCGCTGCTGCGATATGTGATTCAATTTTGGTTGTAGATAAAGGAAAGTTGGTTGCGCACGGTTCTCCACAAAATGTAGTCTCATCATCAATGCTCGCACAGGTTTTTGGTGTCAATGCGGATGTAACGTTACAGCAGTGTGCTAAGCGTGAGCATGTTATTCCCCATATTCGTTATCAATATCAGCAACCTGCAATTATTAGGGGCATACCAAGGAGTCAGCCATGAGGTTTGCCGCAAGCAGTGTCCTGTTGTTGGCTTGTTTGTTTAGCTTCGTTTGTAGTTTGAGCATTGGGGCCGTGCAAGTTGACTTTTACGATGTATGGTTAGCACTCTGGTCGTATGACAACACACAACTAGCGCAAAAAATCGTTATAGAGCTCAGGCTTCCGAGAGCCATTCTCGCATTTTTGGCTGGTGCGGGGTTGGCGACAGCAGGACTGATTTTACAAACAGTCACTCGTAATCCTCTTGCTGATCCATATCTTTTTGGCATTTCTTCAGGTGCTTCGTTTGGTGTGGTTTTATTACTCACCTTGTTTGGGATACAAAGTGGGTTAGCTATGTCAGGGGCGGCATTACTTGGCAGTATATGCGCAATGAGTTTACTGCTTTTGATTGCTTACCATAAAGGAACCGCACAAATAGAAAATATGCTACTTGCTGGCGTTGCGCTGTCTTTCTTGTTTAATGCGTTCACTAGTTTGCTTCTGTATTGGAGTGACCCCCAAGCGGTTAGCGCCATTATATTTTGGAGCCTAGGCAGCTTTAGTCGGGCTGATTGGGTTTGGATGTGGCTACCTTCGATTGTCGTAATAAGTGGGTTGGTGATTGTAATTTGCTTTAGACGACATTTAAATGCGTTGCTTTTGGGTGACGAAAGTGCTGTTACGCTGGGGGTCAATGTTCACCGATTACGCTTGGGTATGTTACTGGTAAGTTCTTTGTTGACTGCTGTGTTAGTTGCAGCGTGTGGTGGTGTCGGATTTGTCGGGTTAATGATCCCCCATATTGTGCGTTTTTTCATTTCTCAAGCTCGTGTACTCGGTATGATAGTTACCGCTTTAAGCGGTGGGTTACTGATGCTGTGGGTTGATGTCGTAGCGCGTATCATCATTGAAAATCAAGAGTTACCCATTGGCGTTATCACTGCAGCAATTGGTAGCGTATTTTTTCTTTCTCTGCTTATGTTCCGAAAACGCACCGCAAGTATTTAATGAGGCTTAAAATGATCTCACCTTTGGATTTAACGCACAGCAATTACATTCAGCAAAAAATGGATATGAAGACCAAACCCAAAGGCTCTTTGGGTAAACTAGAAGCGCTAGCAAAACAACTGGTTTTGATTTACGCCCAAGGTATTGGAGAGCGGTCTCTTTCGTCAATGCAGTTTGCAATTAAAGAGCCAAGCATCAGTGTGTTTGCAGGCGATCATGGTATAGCGAAAGAAGGTGTCTCGATAGCGCCTAGCGAAGTCACCGGTCAAATGGTTGCTAACTTTGCAAGCGGTGGGGCCGCTATTTGTGTTTTAGCTCGTCAGTTAGGGTGGCATTTAAACATTGTTGATTGCGGAATTCTAACACCAGTGCCAATGAGCAATGTCGTCGATAGCCGACTCGGTACAATAACAGCGCCATTCCACCATCGACGTGCTATGAGCTTGGCCCAAGTAGAAGCTGGGTTTGTGAGCGCCAAGCGGCTGGTTGAATCTGACATACAGCGCGGCAGCAATCTTTTTGCATTTGGAGAAATGGGGATAGGTAACACAACCTCGGCTGCTGCGATATTTTCAGCTATGTCTGGACTGCCTCCCTCACAGACTGTTGGGCAGGGGACAGGAGTCTGTCAGGAGGTTGTCGATAAGAAGCAACGTTTAGTGGAGCAGGCGTTAGCAAAGCACAAGCTCGATAGCACCAAACCCGAAGAGGTTTTACTGTCTGTTGGTGGGTTTGAAATTGTTCATATAGTTGGCGCAATATTGGCCGCCGCTGAAGCAAAAAAACCAGTTGTGATTGATGGTTATATCGCTACGGCTGCAGCCATACTGGCAATTGCGATGGAACCACATTGCAAGCAATATATGATATTCGCCCATTGCTCAAACGAGCAAGGGCATAGGAAAATGTTGGACTATTTAGAGGTCGAGCCATTATTGCATTTAGATATGCGATTGGGTGAGGGCAGTGGTGCAGCACTTGCTCTGCCGATAATTCAAAGTTCACTCGCAATTTATAATGAGATGGCGAGCTTTTCAGACGCGCAAGTAACTCAAGTTGTAAAATGATATGAGACAACTCTCCCTATTTAAACTTGCAGTTGTTTTTCTCACTCGCGTGCCAATCAAACTAAGTGGCCCCGTGAGTGATGAGCACATCAATCGAGCTACTAGGTATTTTGCTTGTGTGGGTTTGTGTATCGGTGTGTTGATGGCATTACTTCTTTGGGCTATGTCATTATTCTTGCCATTTGGTGTAGTCATTGTATTTACACTTGGTGCGAGTTTACTCCTTACTGGCGCATTTCATGAGGATGGATTTGCGGACGTTTGGGACGGTTTTGGCGGTGGGTGGAGTAGGCAACAAAAACTCGACATTATGAAAGATAGTCGTCTGGGTACCTATGGTAGTGTGGCGTTACTAATATTGCTGCTCAGTAAATTTCAGCTCATGCTTGCACTGAGCGAAAACTTATCGGCACTGTTGTGCAGTGTCGTGCTTGCACAGACCCTGAGTCGGGTTAGTGCAACGAGCTTAATTGGTAAACTACCCTACGTTCAGCTTGATTCACAAAGTAAAGTAAAGCCGATTGCAAAAAGCTTAAATGCTCAATGTCGCACAATTTTGTATGTCACAGGGGGCGTGGTGTTATTTCTGACTTATCTGCTGTCTCTGATGTCTATCTGGCAAATTGTTACTCTCATTGCCACTTTGTGGGTGACACGCGGGTTATGTCAGCTATGGTTTAAACATCAACTTGGTGGGTACACAGGAGATTGTTTAGGTGCAGCGCAGCAGGTTTCGGAAATTGCCATTTATACTTATTGCGTGGTGAGCTTTTTATGACTAGACGCGTAGAATTCATCCTTGGCGGTGCTCGTTCTGGAAAAAGTTCGATGGCGGAGCTCCGAGCACAAAGCTGGTTGGCTTCAGGCAATGTTCAAGAGCTGATTTATCTGGCAACGGCTCAGGGTAAAGATGAAGAAATGGCATGCAGAATTATGCATCATAAAGCCAATAGAGACCCCTGCTGGCAAGTCATTGAGTGCCCTTGGCACATAGCGCCCATTATCGCTCAATTAAAACCTTCGCAATGCGTACTTGTAGATTGCTTAACACTCTGGTTGACATACGGCTTGTGTGAGGTTGAGTGGTCGGAATATCAAACACAAAAAAAGCACCTGATTGACGCGTTGTTAGCGACTTCTGGAAGCGTGATACTTGTGAGTAATGAAGTGGGTCATGGCATCGTACCTTTGGGTGAATTAAGTCGACAATTTGTCGATGAGTCGGGGCGTTTGAATCAAGAAGTTGCGGGCATTGCCGATCAAGTGGACTTTGTGATGGCGGGTTTGGCATTAAATTTAAAACGTGGTTTAAAATGAAAACAATAATGGTTCAGGGGACTACCTCTGATGCAGGTAAAAGCACTTTGGTGGCTGGTTTATGCCGTTTGGCTGCAAGAAAGGGCATGCAAGTCGCCCCGTTTAAGCCGCAAAATATGGCGCTTAATAGTGCGGTTACTCCTTGCGGAGGAGAGATCGGGCGAGCACAGGCGCTCCAAGCCATGGCTGCAAAAGTCCCATTAAGTGTCGACTTTAATCCAATTTTGCTAAAGCCTAACTCGGACACTGGTGCACAGGTCATTGTGCATGGTCATGCACTGACTAATATGGAAGCGGCTGGGTATCAGGATTATAAAGGGGTTGCTATGCAGGCCGTATTGGCGTCTCACCAAAGGTTGGGCCAGTCTTATCAGCTCTGTTTGGTAGAGGGAGCGGGAAGTCCGGCAGAAATCAACCTCAGAGAAAATGATATCGCCAATATGGGGTTTGCGTGTGAAGTAAATTGTCCAGTTATTATCATTGCTGATATCGATAAAGGAGGTGTATTCGCACATCTAGTTGGTACTTTAGCACTGTTAAGTGAACAAGAGCAGGCGTTGGTGCAAGGTTTTGTTATCAATCGATTTAGGGGTGATATCGGGTTACTACAATCCGGCTTAGATTGGCTAGAGGAGTATACTGGTAAACCAGTATTGGGTGTTTTGCCTTATCTACATGATTTAGCCTTAGATGCAGAAGATGCGGTAACAATAGAAAATCGAACAGAGAACGCCAGTTTGAATATTGCTGTTTTACTATTGCCTCATATTAGTAATCATACCGACTTTGATAGTCTTAGGCTAAACCCCAAGGTGGATTTGAGATATGTTCGCCATGGAGAAAAAATCGGAAACGTTGATCTCATCATCATTCCAGGTAGTAAAAATGTCACTAGTGATTTGGCTTTTTTGTGTAGTGAAGGGTGGGATCAGGAAATTAAGCGTCACTTGAGGTATCAAGGAAAAGTATTAGGAATTTGCGGCGGCTTGCAGATGCTCGGGCAAAAAATAGTAGATCCGCTCAATATCGAGTCGTCACAAAAGTTTACTATGGCGCTTGGTTTAGCCGCCTTAACCACCGAATTGAAAGAAACGAAGCAACTGACCAATGTGTCAGGACATTGTTTATTAAACAACGGGAAAGTTGATATATCAGGGTATGAAATTCACTGTGGTCAGAGTGAGGGGGAAGCACTTAAGCGGCCATTTTTAGCTTTCGTCGAACACCCGTTAGGTGCGGCTACGGATGGCTTTATTTCCGAAGATAATTTGATAGCAGGTACTTACTTGCATGGTTTGTTTGATAACCCCGATACCAGTACCGCAATTTTGCAGTGGGCCAGCAATGGTAAATTTGATTGTAGTGGGTTTGATTTGGCGAAACACCGCGAAGCACAATTGGAAAAACTAGCTGATATTTGTGAGCAGCATCTAAATATAGACAAGATTTTTGCACTCGACGTATAGGAGTCAAGTATGACAGACAAAAAACAAGAAAAGCACAAAGAGAGACAACAAAAAGTTAAAGAGCAAGTTGATCAAAAAGTCGCACAGGCCACAATTGAGCAAGGTATTCTTCAAGTGATCACCGGGAACGGGAAAGGTAAGTCGACATCTGGCTTTGGTACAGTGGCGCGTTGTGTCGGCCACGGAATGAAAGCAGCGGTAGTACAATTTATCAAGGGTACTTGGGAATGTGGTGAACGCAATTTATTGGAAAGTGCAGGCGTGCCGTTTGCTGTTATGAAAACAGGCTTTACTTGGGAGACTCAAAATAGAGATACAGATACGCAAGCTGCGCAAGCGACGTGGCAACAAGCGAAGGCTTGGCTTCAGGATGATGAAATTAACTTGGTATTATTAGATGAGCTAACTTATATGGTGAGCTATGACTACTTAGACTTGGATGAAGTGATTGAGGCATTGAATAACAGGCCTAAAATGCAATCAGTGATCATTACGGGTAGAGGAGCACACCGCCGCTTGACCGAATTGGCCGATACGGTAAGTGAAGTCAGGAATGTTAAGCATGCTTTTGAAGCGGGAATTCAAGCACAAAAAGGGTTCGACTACTGATGCTCAAACAGGTTTTTATGCTATCTATATTTGTGCTGCTGTACTCAAATAATACGCAGGCACAATCGGAAAAAGTGTTTAACCGTATAGTCGCATTGGCACCGCATATCGTTGAAAACCTCTATGCAATCGGTGCTGGAAGTAAAATAGTGGGTACTGTTGAATATGCAGATTATCCAGAGGCTGCAAAAAAAATCCCTCGCATTGGTGGGTTTCATGGTATTCAGCTAGAAAAAGTCTTGGCGCTTAAGCCTGATCTGGTGATTGTATGGCAAAGTGGCAACAAAGAAGGGGATATCGAGAAACTAAAATCACTAGGCATCCCAGTTGTTTATAGTGTGGCAAAAGATATTCATCAGGTTCCGAGGGAGTTAATGAAGTTAGGAAAACTGACAGGGCGAGAGGCGCAAGCTAAGTTGAAAGCCGATAAGTTTCTTTCCGATTATCATACTCTTGTTGAAAAGTACAAAAACATGTCGTCACTGGACGTCTTTTATCAATTATGGCCGTCACCTATGATGACGATCAATGGTAATACGTGGATACACCAAACGTTATCAACATGTAAGGTGCGTAATGTCTTTGCTAATGCGACAACAGAGTACCCTCAAATAAGTCTTGAGAATGTCATCGCGAAGCATCCACAAGTCATTATCATTCCAAATGAGCGGGCAAAAAAGCAGCCACAAAAAGTCGACTGGCAGCTATGGACTGAAATTCCAGCGGTTAAGCACAAGCAGTATATTGAAGTCGATGCAGATTTGCTGCACCGCTTTAGCACTCGAATGCTGACAGGAGTGAAAGATATGTGTGATAAACTGCACGCATCACGAACTTACTACGGAAAACGAACATGACAACATGGCAAGAATTGTTGGGAGCAGAAAAACAGCAGCCTTATTTTCAAGATACGATGACCTATGTTGCACAAAGACGCAACGAAGGTGTTGTTGTCTATCCGCCACAAGCGCAGGTGTTTGAAGCTTTTAAAGTGACAGAACTCAATGAGGTTAAAGTGGTAATACTGGGCCAAGACCCTTACCATGGCCCCAACCAAGCTCACGGGTTATGTTTTTCAGTATTGCCCGGTGTTAAGGCACCGCCTTCTCTTGCTAACATGTACAAAGAGTTGGCAACAGATATCACTGGGTTTACGATACCCGATCACGGCTATTTATTGCCTTGGGCAAAGCAAGGGGTATTGTTGCTAAATACGGTATTGACCGTAGAGCAGGGTCAAGCACATTCGCATAAACATTTAGGGTGGGAGCGCTTTACCGATGTGGTGATAGCACAGCTTAATGAGCATTGTGAAGGCGTTGTATTTCTTTTATGGGGCGCACATGCCCAGAAAAAAGGAAAGGCAATTGATGAGTCGCGCCATCATGTATTGCATGCGCCACATCCATCTCCTCTATCCGCTCACAGAGGATTCTTTGGTTGTCAACATTTCTCTAAAACCAACAAACTACTAGAGTCAATGGGTAAAAGCCCCATTAACTGGCAAGTATAATCAAGTTACTGGCATGCTTTCGCATGCCAGTGCATACGGTCAGACAAACAAAAGGCTCTAATTTATAGAGCCTTTTTGTTATATAAAATCGAGTTCGTCTAAATCGACGCTGTCTGCGAATATGTCTAGTTCTTCCAATTCCTTACGAAGGCGTTGTCGGTCTTTAAGCGCTTCTATTTCACGCCACTTTCTTTTTTTCCCCTTCGATGAGGCTTTCTTTTTTGGTTCCGGACTTTCTATTACTTCTATCATATCGTCTAGGCTATCCATGAATATCTCCTATTGATGTACTAACCTCAAAACATGTGTTTTAGCATTACCCCATTTGCACGAAAAACACACTTGAGTAATGCTGGTATACCACAGACAGTAGAAAAATAAAACACTAATATGTATTTAAAGTGAAAACAAGGTGACAGTTTAATTACAGAAATCGATTGAGGAAATATTGCAGTTTTTGAATGAAACGTGGCTCTGGTTAGGGTACTATAGTGCCTCAAAAATAAATAAGTAATGGAAATATTTATGAAAAAAGCAATACTAGCCTCTTCTCTTTTGTTCGCTTCTCTTAACGCTATGGCTAACCCATCTGGCAAGTCAATAGATCTTGTTTTTCACTGTGGTGAAAACTTTGCGATTTCAGCTGGTGGTAAGCTATACCTACTAGACAGCACAGCCTTTTCTGAAGCCCAGTACAACCGTTTGTATAGCATGGCAATGACCATGGTAACGACAGGCAAAGCTGCGGGGAGTGTATTCACTTCTGGTGGTACAATCAGGTGGTGTGGTAACGATGTGACTAAGATTACAAACTTAAGCATGCGTCGATAATCTGCGGCATGCTGTAGAGCAATAAAAAAAGCGCCTTTGGCGCTTTTTTACATTTTAACCAAATTATAATTTGGTCACTTCTGACTCTAAAATTTCCTGAGCATGCGCAAATGCTCTTATACCCTCTGCGAGTTTTTCAGTAGCCATTGCATCTTGGTTATGTAACCAGCGGAACTCACTCTCAGTTAATGGAGCTGGCTTCTCAGCGCTAGCTTGGGCATTTTCCAGCAAGTAGTCTTCGGTTGCAGGTAATTCACCAAGCTCTTCTAATAGAGCTGGGCTGATTGTCAGTTTATCACACCCAGTCAGTGCAACGATTTCTCCAGTGTTACGGAAGCTTGCACCCATTACGACTGTTTTATAACCGTGGCGTTTGTAGAAATCGTAAATGGTACGAACAGATTGTACACCTGGGTCGTCTAGCGGATCAGTTGGCTTATCAACACCATGGGCAACGTGCCAGTCAAGAATACGGCCAACAAATGGTGAGATAAGAAATACATTTGCGTCCGCGCATGCGCGTGCCTGAGCTTGGCTAAATAGCAGTGTTAAGTTACATTTAACGCCCTGCTTTTCTAACTCTTCAGCTGCTTTAATACCTTCCCAAGTTGAAGCTATCTTGATGAGGATTTTGTCTTTGCTTACACCTTGCTCTTCATATAGTGCTAGCAGTTGTTGTGCCTTTGCAATGGTTGCCTGTGTATCGAATGACAAACGAGCATCAACCTCTGTTGAAATATAACCCGGAACAATGCTTGCGATTTCTTTGCCAATTAATACAGCGAAATAATCACAGGCCAACTCAACTTGCTTTTGCTCGTCTTGCTCATGAGATTTTGCGTAATCTAACGCTTGTTTTAGAAACGGCTGATAGGCAGGCGTTTGTGCTGCTTTAAGTAAAAGTGATGGATTAGTTGTTGCGTCTTCCGGTTGGTGTTTACGGATCGCTTCGATGTCGCCAGTATCGGCAACAATCGACGAATGCTGTTTTAGCCTATCTAATGCTGAAGTCATGCTGTCCTCATTCCTATATTTGCAGCTATAAATAAAATTACACACCTTATGTTGCAATACCGTGATCAGCTTTTATAGGTCAAATGTCCGCATGACTTATATCATATGGTTTTGTCCTAGCCGGTTTTGGTCATTTTTATAATAAGGCGAGTTATGTTTACCCACAGTAAGGTGCTGTCTATTACCTAGTGGTTACGTGACTGAGCAACTGAAGGCGGAAGATTTTACGCTTGCGATCAACTGTGGATAGTGTTGAAATTGACATTAATCAATATTTAAGTCAATAGGCTATCAATGATCACGGTAATTTCACCCGCAAAAAATCTCGATTACGACTCTAGCGTGCCAACAACGCAACACACCCTACCTGAGTTATTGACGCATTCAGAAGCATTAATTTCAGTATGTCGTGATTTAAGTCCTCAAGAAATCGGCAGTTTAATGAAAATCAGCGATAAACTGGCTGGTTTAAATGCGGCGAGATTTGCCGAGTGGTCACAGCCTTTTACCATTGATAATGCAAGACAAGCCATTTTTGCATTTAATGGTGATGTATACGCAGGTTTAGATGCCACCAGCTTACCGCAAAATGTTTTGGAGCATACGCAGCAGCATTTACGGATTTTATCTGGCTTGTATGGGCTGTTGAGACCTTTGGATCTTATGCAAGCATACCGTTTAGAAATGGGTACTAAGCTTGCCAATTCACGAGGGAAAAACCTCTATGAGTTTTGGGGCAGCATTATTGCAGATAAGCTTAATGAAGCTCTGGCAGAGTCAGATTCAAAGCAGCTTGTTAACCTTGCTTCTAATGAGTATTTTAAAGCAGTTGATAAAAAGGCGCTGAAAGCAGATATTATCACGCCAGTATTTAAAGACTGCAAGAATGGTCAGTATAAAGTGATCAGTTTTTATGCTAAAAAAGCACGAGGAATGATGGCAAGATATATTATGGAAAATAAAATAAATGATATCGAGTCATTAAAGGAATTTAACACTTCCGGTTATTACTTTAGCGAAGAAGCGACAACTAAAGCCAATGAGCCGGTATTTTTAAGAGAAGAGCAGGCATGAAAAAAATAGTAGCTATTGGGCTTTTTATATTATTACAAGGATGTGGTACACGAGTGTCAATTTTAAACTCCAGTGGTGAAATTTCATGTCAACATAAACAGCAAGAGTGCCTTAGCATATGTAAAGAAGATGGACTTACACAACCATGTGCACAGCAATGCCAAGCAGAATCAATCTGTGAAGTTACTCCGCACCCCGACGTAGAAGTATATTAGTAATTTGGTCCGATTTATAAAGTTCACAGGCAGTATGCCTTGAACAAAAATGTTTTCTTACTAGCTTGCTGCCAAGGACTGATGACGACTGGGAATATTTTGTTAGTCACCATCTGTGCTTTAGTGGGCCAAATGTTAAGCTCGTCAGCGTCATTGACAACCCTGCCAGTTGCAACGCAAATGTTTGGGTTGTTGCTCACAACTGTACCAGCATCTTTGGTAATGGCTAAAACTGGCCGAAAGTTAGGTTTCAGCATTGGCAATCTTATCGGTATATCTGGGGCTGTGATGGGATTTGGGGCCCTCTTGAGTAGTCAGTTTTATCTCTTTTGTTTAGCAACTTTCTTGATTGGCATCGGTATTGGCTTTGCGACTTTGTATCGTTTTGCTGCGATCGAAGCTAGCGATAAACCTGCCCGGGCAATCTCGATGATTATGGCAAGTGGCGCGATTGCAGCAGTACTAGGACCAAATTTAGCTGTTTGGGTAAATAATTATCTACCTGAAATTAACTATGCAAATTCATTTCTGGCTTTGAGTGGCATTTATGTTATCGCGCTAGTTTTGTTACAACTCGTGAGCTTTGACGAGGTGTCAACACAACACACTCAACAAAAGCCAAGAGCAATTAAGAGTATCATTACTCAGCCTCAGTTCGCTGTAGCTGCATTTATCGGTATGGTGAGTTACTCTGTCATGAATTTGTTAATGACAGCGACACCACTAGCCATGCACCGTCATGGTTTCGATCTGGCTGAGCTGGCTATGGTTATTGAGTGGCATGTTTTAGGCATGTTTTTGCCGTCTTTTTTTACTGGCAAACTTATTGAACGCTACGGTTCTATCACAATGATCATTGGCGGCTGTATTTTGATGTTTACGTGTACCTTGATTAACTTAACAGGAGAGAGTCAGTGGCACTTTTTAGTTGCAATGTTGCTCTTAGGTGTCGGTTGGAATTTTATGTTTATCAGTGCTACATCGCTAGTTAGCCAAACATATTTTCCACATGAGCGCGCTAAGTCACAAGCAGCAAACGAATTTTTCGTATTTAGTATGGTTGCGTTGTCATCTTTGTTTGCCGGGTGGATCGAGAGTACTATTGGATGGCAAGCACTCAATATAGGGTCTGCACCGATTTTGATATTGGCGCTGATGGTGTCAATTTGGTTTAAGCGACATACACCCCCTGTGCCACTAGCAAATAGGCTTTAACTACCTCATCCCGGAAGAGCAAGTCACTCTCTTTGTGTCGCTCCCTGTACAGCTGGCAAAATTCAGCGGCACTGTGCGCCGTGTCACTCAATAGATGCGCTGTTTTGTCAGAATACCGCTGATACCAATGCTGTTTTAAGGATATCGGTGTGCTGGGTAATTCATTTAGTATACGTTCACTCAGTACAAAACAAGACTTTCTCGCCAATGCAATCATGTCGTCATTGGCAGCCGCGAGCCAACTGGTCCCTAAACTGTTTACGCATACCAGTGGTATATACGGAGCTAAAGCCGGATAGATGTCGTTTTTATAAATCGTAACTTGCCAGTATTTTCTCGCAATTAGGCAAAATTGCTCAAAGCTTGAAATGGCGCTGAATCCACTGTGTTCAAGTTTGACGATTTCAACACGGGGCTTGTTTGGGTTCACGGTATCATTGGCTGTATCAATATACCAATCACCTAGCAAAATAGCGTTTTGAAAATACTCATCTCTGAGGGATCCCCAAGCTGGTTTTAATGTTTGCCCAAGGTTTAATTCATTTTTCAATATTTGCAGGGGGGCCGATAAAGATGGCATCGCGAGACGCGATTGAAGTAGTTCCAACATTGCATTTCGGATCTCTTTACAGCGACCAAGCGGGTAGGGCTTATCTGAAAAGTACGGATATTGTGCTGTTAGGCGAAGATCTACAATTAAACGTAACTCAGCTAAATATTGTTCAAGGGCTATTTTCTGATTTTCTTCCATGTTGCTGCTTAATTATATAAATAAACTCATTAAATTATAGTTTTGATCTAGATATTGTACAAATGACGCCATCAAAGAGGGTAGGCTACTTGCTGCTTCTTTATTATTTAATATAATGCGCGCTTTAAATTAACGAAGGATAAAAAATGTTTAGAGTTAGTCTTTTTTTACTTGTTGTCTTATTTTCTAAAATCACGTTTGCAAAACAAATTGATACTCAAGTTACTCATGTTGGATGTCACGTAAATAATAATATTTGCTATATCTATATTCCAAAGGTAAATAATAGCTCTGCAATTCCTAGTTCAAACAATTGCCCTAGCAGGCATTTGGACTCAATTCGCTGGGATACATCAAAAATAAAAAATGCAGACGCTATTCTCGCTATATTGTTAGCCGCTCAGGCGACACAAAAGAAAGTATCAATTTGGGTACCGGATGACAGCTCTTCGTGTGTTTCAGGTTTCCCAACCTTATCTTTTGCCCATATCCGAGGCTAAGTTGTATAACGCATTGCTAGCGTAATGATTGTTAGAAATAAAAAGCCCCGGTGATACGGGGCTTATGTTTTATTTCTTCTTTTTACTTTTTGCTTTAGCGGCTTTTTTCTTTGCTTTTATTTTTGCTGCGTCTTTTTTCTTTTTCGGTGGCTTGGCTTCTTTGTGCTTTGGCTCCAGCCCTTCAATCGTTCTTCGCTTAAGTTTCTGATCCGTATAGCGCTCCACTTTACCAAGCATTTCGACGTCATGGGCTTCAACAAGTGAGATGGCAGTACCTTTTTTACCAGCACGGCCTGTTCTGCCAATGCGATGTACGTATATGTCGGCAGTGCGCGGCATATCAAAGTTAATTACGTGGGTAATATCAGCCACGTCAAT
The DNA here is from genome assembly GCF_018100925.1 of Pseudoalteromonas luteoviolacea. GTDB lineage: Bacteria > Pseudomonadota > Gammaproteobacteria > Enterobacterales > Alteromonadaceae > Pseudoalteromonas > Pseudoalteromonas obscura. The sequence continues at coordinate 153,481 of NZ_JAGJEH010000012.1, forward strand.
ACCACGGGCAGCGACATCCGTTGCAACCAAAATATTGGTTCTGCCACTGTGAAAACTAGCCATGGCTGTCATACGCTTATCCTGTGGCATTTCTCCACGCAGCCAAGTTGTTTTGACTTCATTTGCATATAGCTCACCAATAAGCTGTTCCAAACGCTCACGGGTTTTGACAAATACGATGGCTTTTTCTACTTCTTCACTTTTTAGTAAATGAGTCAGTAGGGCAAGTTTATGTTTGTAGTCATCGGCAAGGTGTGCCCATTGATGGATCTTACCTTTTTCTTTTCTTGATGGCTCAGCTTCTAGGAGTGCAGGATCGTTAAGCATACGTTCGGCAAAAAGTTCGACGCTATCGCCCTCGAGGGTTGCGGAGAATAAAAAGCTTTGACGGCGGTTCTTTGCTTCGTCACAGATCCTTAGCATTTCTTTTTTGAAGCCCATATCAAGCATACGATCCGCTTCATCAAGCACCAACAGTTCAACATTGTCCGCATGGAAGTTTTCAGTCTCTAAATATTCCATTAACCGACCTGGTGTAGCGATTAGAATATCATTGTTCTTTTCAAAGATTTCTTTATGGCTGCCGTAGTTAATTCCACCGGTAACAACACCAATTCGCAAATGGGTGTTTTCAGCAAGAGATTGGCACTGATCATGAACCTGATAGGCTAATTCTCGAGTGGGCGTCATAATTAGGACGCGTGCAAATCCTGGGTCTTTTCTTGGAAAATCCAGTAAATACTGAATCGCTGGGATAAGAAATGCGGCGGTTTTTCCCGTTCCGGTCGGTGCCGATGCAAGAATATCACGTCCAAGGAGCGCTTCAGGTATCGCCAACTGTTGAATGCTCGTGGCGGTTGTATAACCAATTTTTTTTATGGCAGAGAGTACCTTGCCATCAAGATCGAATTCAGAAAATTGCATAATGCATCACAAATAAAGGACAATAGCGGAATTATACTTGTGCTTGGCGTTTTCTAAAAGGTGCAATATGACAAGCTTTGCATTTAAACAATTTAAAATTGACCAAAACCATGCTGCAATGAAGGTTTCAACTGACGGGATAATGTTTGGCGCGTGGGTGTCGCTTCGTGGCACAAAAAGGGTATTAGATATCGGAGCCGGCACTGGGCTGTTGAGTTTGATGGTGAAACAGCGAGCTCCAAGCTTGGCTGTAAGTGCGATTGAAATTGATGATCTCGCAATCAAAGATGCACGTCACAACTTTGAACAGTCACCATGGTCCGATATAAAGTTATATCATCAGGCGGTTCAGGGGTTTGAAAATGGCAAGAAGTTTGACCTAATAATCAGCAATCCGCCCTATTTTCAAGACAGCCTGAAAGGGAATAATACACAAAGAAATACAGCACGCCATACCGACAGTTTAAGTTTTTCAGAGTTGATAGAGGCTTTTCTTCGTCTTTCGTCAGAAACTGCGAGATTGGCGATTATCTTACCCTATGATGGTGCGCAGGTTTTTATTGAACAAGCGCAATGTCAGGGTTTATATTTAGTTCGTCAATGCGAGGTAAATACCACGCCAACAAAACCGGTCTCTCGTTTGATGTTCGAACTGTCAAAATATGCAGAGCCGCTAAAAACAGAGTCTCTGTGTATTTATGATATGAGTAATCAGTACAGTGAGTTATACACAAAGTTGTGTCGAGATTTTTATTTGAAAATGTAAAGCAGTGCAGGGAGTAGGCATACGAACAAGCTGTTTAAAAAATAAGGAGTGAGATGGAGCGTACACAACAGCTAAAGGTAATTCTGAGCTTTTTAACCGAAATCGGCCTGCCATATAAACTGTCTAATTTAGGCGATGATACTTTTTTGCCTGGATTGCAGCATCGGCAAGGCCGGCTAGAAATTGATCTTAATAAACTGACTTACCCAGGAGATATTTTACATGAAGCCGGTCATTACGCGGTATGTGAGCCTACCGAACGCCACCTGCTAGATGGTGATATTTATAAGACGGGATTACAGCATAGTCGTCCTAAGCAACAAATGATGGGTGAAGAAATGGCTGCCACTGCTTGGTCTGTAGCGGCGGCGAAGTATTTAGGCTTTTCGTTGGACATAGTGTTCCATGAAGCTGGGTACCGAGGAGCCAGTGAAAGTCTTATCACCGCTTTTGAGCACGGTGGTGGGATTGGACATCCGCTGTTAAACGCATATCAAATGAGTTGTCCAGATAAGGGATTTCCGACTATGAAAATGTGGATAAGAACCGTGTCTTGGAACCAATAAGGAGTAATGAGTGCTATATCGTTGTGTTGTCATAGCTGCGACAAGTTTCTTAGCATTTATTTGTTATATGGTCTATTTGGCTAATACTGGCGGCCACAGTATCTTTTTTGAACTCGTGCAAAGATTACCCTACGGAGACAAAATAGGGCACTTTGTTTTATTTATGGTACTAAGTTCATTAGTGAGTGCCGCTTGGAAGTTTAAAACTCGGCAATTTTTGGGTTGGAGAGTTTATCAAGGGAGTTTATTTGTCTTGTTGTTTGTTGTGGTAGAGGAGTCTAGCCAACTATTTATCCCTAGCCGTTCATTTGATCCACTAGATTTTTTAGCAAATTTACTCGGCGTATTGGCCGGTACAATGTTTTGTAGGTTAGCTGTAAAAACAGCTAGGTTACCGCAGATATAATGAGCGGGCTTTGCCGCTCAACAATAATTTAAAGAGTATTGGCGTATTCTGTCATCACTTGTTCAATCCAAGTGGCAATGCGCTCGTCACTTTTATCATATTGACTGTCTTCGTCCAGCGCGAGTCCAACAAAGTGTTTGCCATCCTCCGTTAGAGCTTTAGATGCCTCAAATTCATAGTCATCAGAATTTGGCCAATATCCAATAAAATTAACACCTTGAGGTGAAATTTTATCATGTAGCATGCCTAGCGCATCTTGAAACCATTGGCCATACCCTTGTTGATCACCCATGCCAAATAGCGCGATGGTTTTGCCACTTAGCTCGACATTCTCGATATCATCCCACTGAGACTCCCAATCTTCTTGAAGTTCACCAAAGTCCCAGGTGGAGATACCAAAAATCAAAAAGTCGAATTGCTCTGCATTTTTCAATGGTTCATCTTTGATATTGTGCAGTGACACCATGTCTTTACCTATGATGTCTTGCATTTTTTCGGCGGCCATTTCTGTATAACAGGTTGTTGAACCGTAAAATAACCCGATTTGCATTTTATTCTTCACTCGAATGGCTGTTACTATATGGGGGCAGTCTACATTAAGGCTTAATCAATTGATACAGGCAGCCCGTGAACGAACAAGAAACCATACTCGAATTTGAAGATGACCATTTTGATCCCATAGAACTATTCTTAGATGCGCTATTTTTAGAGCAAGGGTTGAGTGATAATACAATTGCTGCGTACAGGAATGACCTAGAGAAGTTTTCTGATTTTGTACAAAAACAACTCAATGGACAAGAGATCTTGGCGGTCAGTGTGGCAGATATTGAAGCATACTTGGCCCACCGGGTTGATTTAGGGCTGAAACCTAGGAGCACTGCGCGCTCAATAAGCGCATTAAAAAGGTTTTATTTATATTGGGTGAACCATAAAAAAATCGCCCAAAGCCCATTGGTGAATATTGCACAACCTAAAACAGTACAGTCTTTGCCAAAAACGCTCACAGAACAAGAAGTGGAAGCATTGCTCGCTGCACCGGATGTGGAAGATGCCATGGGGCTGAGAGATAAAGCAATGCTGGAATTACTTTATGCTACGGGGTTACGTGTAACAGAGCTGGTTGGCCTGAGAATTGAGCAAATCAATTTACGCCAAGCTGTGGTGTTAGTGAAAGGCAAAGGCGGTAAGGAGCGTATGGTCCCGATGGGCCAAGAGTCATTGCGTTGGGTTGAACAGTTTTTGAAAGTTGGTCGGCCACAAATGGTCAAGCATGCCAATGATTTTGTGTTTCCCTCAAAGCGTGGCATAGGTATGACACGGCAAACTTTTTGGCATAGAATCAAACACTATGCTATGTTGGCTGATGTTAAGTCTCCGTTATCGCCACATACGTTACGTCATGCATTTGCAACACATTTGCTGAATCATGGAGCGGACTTACGCGTTGTGCAAATGATGTTGGGTCATAGTGACTTGTCAACGACACAAATATATACCCATGTTGCTAGTGAGCGATTAAAATCACTGCACGAACAACACCATCCAAGGGCTTGATGGAATTTTTTTGCAGTTTTACGGTCTTATTGGTGAATGAAGAACGAATTTACGAGAACAAAGATGAAAAAGTTATTATTAGCAGCCGCGCTTGCGGTTGGTGCATCTGCGTATGCAAATGAAGCACCTGAAAAAGAGGGAGTTTTTTCAATCAATCCAATTCAGCAGTCGTTAGCTGGATTAGGGTTGTCAGTAAATGACATTTCGGATAGTCCGATCCCTGGGTTAAAAACCGTGATCACAGACCGAGGTGTTTTTTACTCAAGCCCTGACGGTCGTTATTTAATGCAAGGCGCATTAATTGACATTCCAAACAGAAAAAACCTGACTGAAGACGCATTGAGTGGCGTTCGCAAAGAAGGCTTAAAGCAATATGAAGACTCAATGATTGTCTACAAAGCTGAAAATGAAAAGCATCAGGTAACGATTTTTACAGATATCACTTGTGGTTACTGTCGTAAACTTCACCGCGAACTAGAAGACTACCTAGAAGCTGGGATCACGGTTAAATATCTTGCTTTCCCACGTGGCGGTATCCAAAGCCAAGGTTATGAAGATTTAATGAATGTTTGGTGTGCAAAAGATGCAGCAACGGCAATGACAGAGGCGAAAGCCGGTAACCCAGTTGCGGATGTAAAAGGCTGTAGTGCACCTGTTGCTGAACACTATCAGTTAGGTCAAAAGTTCGGTGTTTCTGGCACACCAGCGATTATTCTTGAAGATGGTACAATCATTCCTGGTTATCAGCCAGCAGCAGAGCTAGCAGCGTCTTTAGAAAGAAATGCAAAGTCTTAAGCTTTACGTATAATAGACACATTACGAAAAAAAGGCCGTTCGGCCTTTTTTTGTGCCTGCAAGTTTTACGCTACAAAAACGCTTTGCAACGGTACATTGATATATTAGAAAGTTAAATGAAGAGTTCTATGCAAACCAAGATCCAGCCCCGGGCGCGCGTTGAAGACAGCTACTTACCTGATAGCCTCCACCCAGTAATCAAACAGCTCTATGCTGCACGAGGTGTGCAATCTGCCAATGAGTTGAATAACAGCGCAGCAACCTTGTTAGATTTTAAGTTGTTTAAAGACATATCCGTTGCTTGTGAGATACTGGCCTCTGCCCTCAATGCGCAGCAGCGTATTCTTATTGTCGGTGATTTTGATGCGGATGGGGCGACCAGTACCGCGGTACTGATGCAGGGATTGCCAGAGTTTGGTTTTGCCAACGTAGATTATTTGGTGCCAGATAGGTTTAGTTTAGGCTATGGCTTGAGTCCGGCACTGGCGGAGCAAATTGTGCAATTGGGGCCAGATCTCGTCATTACTGTGGACAATGGTATTTCATGTATTGCAGGGATTGAGATAGTCAAAGCTGCGGGGATCGCTGTGATTGTGACTGATCACCACTTGCAAGGTGAGCAGTTGCCAAATGCGGACGCTATCATTAACCCCAATCGCCATGACTGTGAGTTTCCGTCTAAATCAATAGCTGGAGTGGGTGTGGCGTTTTATTTGTTGATCGCATTACGCCATCATCTGAGGGCTACATCGTACTTCCAAAACACACAGCGACAAGAACCTAATTTAGCTTCCCTACTCGATATAGTCGCCTTGGGTACGGTTGCAGATGTTGTTGCTTTAGATGCAAACAATCGTACTTTGGTATTCCAAGGTTTAGCGCGCATTAAAAATGGCCAAACGCGCCCAGGTATTAAAGCGCTGATTGAGGTATCCAATCGCAATATGAATCGTTTAACAGCCAGCGATTTTGGTTTTTCGCTTGCGCCGCGATTGAATGCAGCCGGACGATTAGATGATATGAGCTTGGGCATTGCGTGTTTATTGGCCAAAGATGAGTATCAAGCCCGGCGAATTGCCAATGAATTAGATAGTTTAAATCATGAAAGGCGTGAGATTGAGCAGGGCATGCAACAAGAAGCACAAGCTGTATTAGAGCGGTTGAGTTATAAGACCCAAACTATCCCAACAGCCGTATGTTTGTTTCAAGATGACTGGCACCAAGGTGTCATAGGGATCTTAGCGGGTCGGCTAAAAGAAAAGTATCACCGACCAGCAGTGATATTTGCGCAAGGGGATGAGGGGCAAATAAAAGGCTCTTGTCGGTCAATAGAAGGTATTCATATGCGAGATCTGTTGGAGCGTATTAATACCCAATCACCGGGGTTAATTTTAAAGTTTGGTGGTCATGCGATGGCTGCTGGCCTTAGCATCAATGAAGCTCAATTTGCAGAGTTTAAAGTCGCATTTGAAACTGAAGTCGAAAAACAGCTCACAGAAGAGTTAAAACAAAGTGTTTTGCTAACAGATGGGGCACTACCTAGCGAGTGTTTTAACATGGAATTTGCCAATCAGCTTCAAGCGGCTGGGCCGTGGGGGCAACAATTTCCTGAGCCGATATTCAGTGAACGTTTTGAGCTAGTGCAGCAGCGACTCGTCGCGGAAAAACATTTAAAACTTGTATTAAAACACCCGACGGGAAAACTGGTCGATGCCATTGCATTTAATGTTGACCTCAGGGCTTGGCCGAATATGTCAGCACAGTTTGCTGAGGTAGCATATCAATTGGATATCAATGAGTTCAGGGGCAAGTTTTCGTTGCAACTTATTGTGCGTGAAATTCAGGCTGTCAAAGAGTAATTCAGTTCATTTGCACAAACAGTGAAAGATATCCGGTTAAACCCCAAAATTAACTTGTTTTGGGGCTGATATCTGACGGCAAATTTTGTTAGTATTGGCCGTTTAGATAGCCTGCCTAAACACGCATCGTAAATTGACTATTAAAATAGTGGGTGCAGGCTAGGTAGTAAAGGCATAAATTGGAGTAATGTAGATGTTTGAAGTGAATCCTGTGATTAATCAAATCAAGGAAATTCGCGAACGTACTGAGCTTCTTCGGGGGTATCTTTGACTATGCTCTAAAACAAGAGCGTTTAGAGGAAGTCAATGCCGAACTTGAAGATCCAGCAGTATGGAATGAGCCAGAAAAAGCACAGGCTTTAGGTCGTGAAAAGTCATCTCTTGAGGTGATTGTCGAAACCATAGATAACCTAGTTGCTGGTGCGGATGACGCAGAAGGCCTAGTAGAACTTGCGGTAGAAGCAGAAGATGAAGACACTTTTGTTGAAGCACAAGGGGAAGTTGAAGGTTTAGTCGCGCAGCTAGAAAAACTAGAATTCCGCCGTATGTTCTCAGGTGAGCAAGATGCCAACGATGCCTATATAGATTTACAGTCTGGCTCTGGCGGTACTGAAGCACAAGATTGGTGTAACATGTTACTACGCATGTATTTGCGCTGGGCGGAAGCGAAAGGCTTCAAGGTCGAAATCGTTGAGGCAACCGATGGCGATGTAGCCGGTATCAAAGGCGCGACAGTGCGAGTTTCTGGTGAATATGCTTATGGCTGGTTACGCACTGAAACAGGTGTTCACCGTTTAGTTCGTAAGAGCCCATTTGACTCGACGGGCCGCCGTCACACTTCTTTTGCCTCTGCATTTATTTACCCTGAAATTGACGACAATATTGAAATTGAGATTAACCCAGCAGACTTACGAATTGACGTATATCGCGCGTCCGGGGCTGGTGGTCAGCACGTAAACCGTACGGAATCTGCGGTACGTATTACTCACTTACCAACGAATACCGTTGTGCAGTGCCAAAACGACCGTTCTCAGCATAAAAACAAAGCGCAAGCGATGAAGCAGTTGAAAGCTAAGTTGTTTGAACTTGAAATGAAAAAACAAAACGCTGAAAAACAATCTCAGGAAGATGCAAAATCAGACATCGGGTGGGGTAGTCAGATCCGATCTTATGTACTAGATGATTCTAGAATCAAAGATTTAAGAACTGGCGTGGAAAACCGCAATACACAAGCTGTATTAGACGGTGACCTAGACAAATTTATCGAAGCTAGCCTGAAATCAGGCCTTTAATCAACAAGCTAAACTAAGAGCTAAAAAATGACAGATCAAATCCAAGACGAAAACAAACTCATTGCTGAGCGTCGCGCAAAATTGGACTCAATTCGCGAGAATTGTGATGCCAATGGCCATCCGAACACCTTCCGCCGTGAAGACTATACGGCTGATCTACAGGCTAAGTTTGGTGATAAATCGAAAGAAGAGCTTGTTGAATTAGACCATCAGGTATCGGTAGCTGGTCGTATCCTTGCTAAGCGTGGCCCTTTCCTTGTTCTACAAGACATGAAAGGTCGCATTCAAGCATATGCATCAAAGGACGTACAGAAAGCACTTAAAGAGAAGTATGGTCAACTAGATATTGGCGACATCATCGGTGTATCTGGTCCACTTCACAAGTCAGGCAAAGGTGATCTATATGTAGATATGGTTCAGTATGAACTGTTGACCAAATCACTTCGTCCATTACCTGAAAAGTTTCATGGTCTGACTGATCAAGAAGCCAAGTATCGTCAGCGTTACGTTGACTTAATCACCAACATGGATACGCGTGAAACATTCCGTATTCGCTCAAAAGTGATTGAAGGTATTCGCCGTTTCCTTGCTGAGCGTGACTTTATGGAAGTTGAAACACCAATGCTTCAGGTTATTCCTGGTGGTGCAACAGCGCGCCCATTTGTGACGCACCACAATGCATTAGACATTGATATGTATCTGCGTATCGCACCTGAGCTTTACCTTAAGCGTTTGGTTGTAGGTGGGTTTGACCGTGTATTTGAGATCAACCGTAACTTCCGTAACGAAGGCCTTTCAACACGCCACAATCCTGAATTCACAATGATTGAGTTCTACCAAGCTTATGCTGATTACAAAGACCTCATGAACTTAACTGAAGATATGTTACGCACGGTTGCTCAAGACGTACTTGGCACGACAACAGTTACTAACACTGTTAAGAATGCAGAAGGTGAAGTCGTTGAAACTATCGAATATGACTTTGGTAAGCAATTTGAGCGTTTATCAATGGCAGATGCGATCATTAAGTATGGTCCAGATGCAGAAGAAAGTGCTCACATCTTTAAAGATCCTGAAAACCACTTTGATGAGCTAGTAGCATACGCGAAGAAAGTGCATGTTAAGATCCCTGAGAAGTGTGTATGGGGTGCTGGTAAATTCTTGTGTGAGATCTTTGAAGAGACTGCAGAACACAAACTAATTCAGCCAACTTTCATCACTGAATATCCGTGGGAAGTATCTCCATTAGCACGTCGTAATGATGAAAATCCATTCATTACAGATCGTTTCGAATTTTTCGTAGGTGGGCGTGAACTTGCGAATGGCTTCTCAGAGTTAAACGATGCTCAAGATCAAGCTGAGCGTTTTACTCGTCAGGTTGAAGAGAAAGATGCTGGTGATGACGAAGCGATGCACTATGATGCTGACTACATTCAAGCGCTTGAGTATGGTTTACCGCCAACAGCAGGTGAAGGTATCGGTATTGACCGTTTGGTGATGCTGTTCACAGACTCGCCAACAATCAAAGATGTTATTTTGTTCCCGCATATGCGCCCGCAAGCGGACTAACAACATATTGAAAGAAAAGCGCCATTAGGCGCTTTTCTTTTATCCATGTGAGATATATCTCAAAAATAATTTGGTATTTCTCAATAATATCTCTGTTTTTATGCAAAAACAGGCTCTTATCATTTATGTATCCGTAATAAATACAAAATATTCTAATCAGGCTTGTTGGCAATTTCTTGGCCCATTCCTATACTGACGGGGCATTTACGACACATCTGTTAAATAAATCATCAGAAAACATACAATTATGCCGGAATTAGATGAAGAACAAATTAAGCATGAAGCTGCCAGAAGGGAATACTGCAGACAGTGTATTGTCGAATTTCAAAAGTTGGGTTATTTGGACTCCTACCTTGAAGAGGTATTTGACCGTAAACAACGTCTAATGAGCAAGTTTTCCACCCCTACAACTTACAGAAATGACTAGGAATAGAGCAATTTGTAAGAAAAAAAGACAGTGTGTTCAATCTGTCACCATATAGTCATTTTTTACAAGAAAAGTGTTTGACTTATTTTTTCTGTTCTATATTATACGCCCCACAAAGACGGAGAGGTGGCCGAGTGGCTGAAGGCGCTCCCCTGCTAAGGGAGTATAGGGTTTGTAGCCCTATCGAGGGTTCGAATCCCTCCCCCTCCGCCATTATTTAATGGTTTTCTTTGTATGGACGCGTAGCTCAGCTGGATAGAGTACCTGGCTACGAACCAGGCGGTCGGAGGTTCGAATCCTCCCGCGTCCGCCACTTTCTCTAAGTGGTTAAATATAGAGGCACTGTTCAAGTGCTAAAACATGATAATCCGGACGCGTAGCTCAGCTGGATAGAGTACCTGGCTACGAACCAGGCGGTCGGAGGTTCGAATCCTCCCGCGTCCGCCACTTTCTCTAAGTGGTTAAATAAAGAGACACTTATCAGGTGTTAAAACATGATATTCCGGACGCGTAGCTCAGCTGGATAGAGTACCTGGCTACGAACCAGGCGGTCGGAGGTTCGAATCCTCCCGCGTCCGCCACTTTCTCTAAGTGGTTAAATATAGAGACACTTATCAGGTGTTAAACATGATATTCCGGACGCGTAGCTCAGCTGGATAGAGTACCTGGCTACGAACCAGGCGGTCGGAGGTTCGAATCCTCCCGCGTCCGCCACTTTCTCTAAGTGGTTAAATAAAGAGGCACTGATCAGGTGTGTAAACATGATATCGCGGACGCGTAGCTCAGCTGGATAGAGTACCTGGCTACGAACCAGGCGGTCGGAGGTTCGAATCCTCCCGCGTCCGCCACTTTCTCTAAGTGGTTAAATAAAGAGGCACTGTTCAAGTGCTAAAACATGATATTCCGGACGCGTAGCTCAGCTGGATAGAGTACCTGGCTACGAACCAGGCGGTCGGAGGTTCGAATCC
>NZ_JAGJEH010000013.1 GCF_018100925.1 Pseudoalteromonas luteoviolacea
TTTAAAATTTCCTATAAAGAAATTAAAGTCCAGTCCTAAGACCGGACCGAACTAAAATTACTTAACAGCGCGAGCTGCAATTATTGCGTCGGCAACGTTTTTCGCCGCTTCTGCGTACTTGGAAAATTCCATTGAGTACGAGGCACGACCTTGCGTTGCAGAACGTAAATCGGTTGCATAACCAAACATTTCAGACAGTGGAACTTGCGCATTGACAAGTTTAAGACCACCAAAAGCGTCTTCCATACCTTCGATCATGCCGCGACGACGGTTTAAGTCGCCTACTACATCACCCATGTTTTCTTCAGGGGTAGTGACTTCAACTTTCATAACAGGTTCTAAAAGCACTGGTTGCGCTTCTAAAGCACCATTTCTGAAGCCCATTGAACCGGCGATCTTAAAGGCCATTTCATTTGAGTCAACGTCGTGGAAAGAGCCGTCGAATAACGTCGCTTTCACACCTAACAGAGGGTAGCCCGCAAGCACACCTTGTTTCATTTGCTCTTGAATACCTTTATCAACCGCTGGGATGTATTCCTTAGGAACCGTACCACCTACGATTTCATTAACGAATTCGTATGTTGGTGCGTCTTCATCAGAAAAATCCATTGGTTCCAATTTCAGCCATACGTGACCATATTGACCACGACCACCTGATTGACGTACGAACTTACCTTCGGCTTCTACAGAACCACGGATGGTTTCTCTGTATGCCACCTGCGGCTTACCAACGTTACAAACAACGTTGAACTCACGTTTCATACGGTCAACAATGATATCTAGGTGAAGCTCACCCATACCAGAGATGATCGTTTGACCTGACTCTTCGTCAGTTTCAACACGGAAAGACGGATCTTCTGCCGCTAGTTTACCTAGTGCAATACCCATTTTTTCCTGATCTGCGACTGTTTTCGGCTCTACCGCTACTGAGATCACAGGCTCTGGAAATTCCATACGCTCTAATGTGATCACTGAATCTTGAGAACAAAGCGTGTCACCAGTGGTAACGTCTTTAAGTCCAATCGCAGCAGCAATATCACCAGCGCGAACTTCTTTAATTTCTTCGCGCGAATTTGAGTGCATCTGAACAATACGACCAAAACGCTCTTTTTTACCCTTTACAGGGTTATAAACAGAGTCACCTTGACCTACTGTACCAGAATAAACTCGGAAGAAAGTCAGTGTACCAACAAATGGGTCCGTCGCAATTTTAAACGCCAACGCCGAAAACGGCGCGTCGTCGCTAGCTGGACGAGTAGCTTCAGAATCATCCTCAAGGATACCCTGAATCTCTTTAACCTCAGTTGGTGAAGGCATGAATTCAATAACCGCATCAAGCACAGCTTGAACACCTTTGTTTTTGAATGCACTACCACAAGACATTGGTACAATTTCATTACTCAATGTCAGTTGACGAATCGCAGATTTAATCTCCTCTTCGCTCAACTCACCTTCTTCTAAATATTTGTCCATTAGCTCTTCAGTCGCTTCCGCTGCACTTTCAACTAAGTGAGAGTGCCACTCTTCAGCTAAATCCTGAAGGTCTGCCGGGATCTCTTCGTATGTGAAAGTCATACCCTGGTCATCTTCGTTCCAGTTAATGGCTTTCATTTTGATGAGATCGATAACACCTTTAAATTCATCTTCAGCACCAATAGGTAGCTGAATAGGCACAGGTGTCGCACCAAGACGGTCTTTCACCTGATCCACAACTGCCAAGAAATCTGCACCAGTACGGTCCATCTTGTTAACGAAGATCATACGAGGAACTTCGTATTTATTGGCTTGACGCCAAACAGTTTCTGTTTGTGGTTGTACGCCTGATGAAGCACAAAGAACAACAACTGCACCATCAAGTACACGCAATGAGCGTTCTACTTCGATAGTAAAGTCTACGTGTCCTGGAGTATCAATGATATTGATGCGATGCTCAGGGAACTGAGCATCCATACCTTTCCAGAAACACGTTGTCGCAGCAGAAGTAATGGTAATACCACGCTCCTGCTCCTGCTCCATCCAGTCCATAGTTGCAGCACCATCATGTACCTCACCAATTTTGTGAGACAGACCCGTGTAATAAAGTACACGCTCTGTAGTGGTGGTTTTACCTGCATCTACGTGAGCACAAATACCGATGTTACGATAGCGCTCAATTGGAGTAGTACGTGCCATAATATCCTCTTAAAGGTCTTGGGCAGATTACCAACGGTAGTGAGCGAATGCTTTGTTCGCTTCAGCCATACGGTGAACGTCTTCACGTTTCTTAACCGCAGTGCCTTTGTTTTCCGCAGCGTCAAGGATCTCTTGTGCAAGACGAAGACCCATTGACTTCTCGCCACGCTTACGTGCAGAGTCAACTAACCAACGCATACCTAATGCGTTGCGACGAACTGGACGTACTTCAACTGGTACTTGGTATGTAGAACCACCAACACGGCGAGATTTAACCTCAACCGCAGGGCGTACATTTTCAAGTGCAGCTTCAAAGATTTCTAGGTGCGACTTGCCTGATTTATCAGCAGCCACGTCTAGCGCACCGTATACGATTTTTTCAGCAGTAGATTTCTTGCCGTCTAACATTACTACGTTAACGAATTTAGCAAGAAGTTCTGATCCGAACTTCGGATCTGGAAGAATTTTACGTTGACCTATTACGCGTCTTCTAGGCATTTTATCTCTCCGATATCTTCAGGTTCGTTTTTTAAACGAATACCCAAAACAAATTATTCAATATTAAAACTTAAGTGCTTGGCCTTACTAACGGAGAACCATTAGCCCTTAGGACGTTTTGCACCGTACTTAGAACGACCTTGTTTACGATCGTTAACACCCGCACAGTCAAGCGCACCACGAACTGTGTGGAAACGCACACCTGGTAAGTCTTTAACACGACCACCACGGATAAGGATTACACTGTGCTCCTGAAGGTTGTGACCTTCACCGCCAATGTAAGAAGTTACTTCGAAACCGTTCGTAAGACGAACACGCGCTACTTTACGTAGTGCAGAGTTTGGTTTCTTTGGTGTAGTTGTATATACACGAGTACATACACCACGCTTTTGTGGACAAGCTTTAAGAGCAGCAGAGTTGCTCTTTGTAACCTTGCTGCGACGTGGCTTACGTACTAGCTGGTTAATAGTTGCCATTAAATAGCTCCTGATTAGTTAAAATTACTACTGAAAAAATAAAATCGACCCAAATTTTCCTTCCATTTTAATGGAACGAATAAATGGGTGGCCGAATTTTAATGAGCAAAGATTAACCTGTCAATAAAAATCCATTTTACAGCGGTATTTTTCGTCGAATTTGTCGTTTTTGAGGCCGTACTTTTAGCTCGTAGACTTTTTATGACTTATCCTGATTTGTAAAACAGTTATATGTCACATCATAAGAAAGATATCATCTTATGCACTTCGTACCTTTATCAGAAATTTACTGAAGCCACAAATACTGACACCCGATTAAGACACCACCATGACAGGATGTACCATCTTCAAACTCGTAAAATGTGCACAGATCAAAAAGGCCGCCCTATAGGCGGCCTTTTAATAATGAGTATGTAGCGTTTAAAGCTTACTCATTACCGCCTAAAAGGTCAGCGTTAAGTGCATCTGTAAGCGCTTGTGACGCTTCTTCAGCACTAACCGTTTGCTCTTCCACTGGTAGCTCGCTTTCTTTACGACGGTTAATGCGCTCTTGGTGATACGCAAAACCAGTACCAGCTGGGATCAAACGACCAACGATAACGTTTTCTTTCAGACCACGAAGCTCGTCGCTCTTACCGTTTACAGCTGCTTCAGTTAGGACACGTGTTGTTTCCTGGAACGACGCTGCTGAGATGAACGATTCAGTTGCAAGTGATGCTTTAGTAATACCCATCAGCTGAATTTCGAATTTAGCTGGGATCTTACCTTGCTTCTCAAGCTCACGGTTTGCAATGTTAACGCGTGCAACTTCCGCTTGCTCACCAGCTAAGAACTCAGTGTCACCACCGTCAAGGATGATGCACTTACGTAGCATTTGGCGAACAATTGTTTCGATGTGCTTATCGTTAATCTTTACACCCTGAAGACGGTAAACTTCCTGAACTTCATTGGTGATGTAGTTAGAAACATCAGTTACACCACGTAGACGTAGGATGTCATGCGGAGATTCAGGACCATCGGCAATAACTTCACCTTTAGCAACCTGCTCACCTTCGAACACGTTAAGCTGACGCCATTTCGGGATCATCTCTTCGTATGCATCACCTTGATCTGGTGTGATAACTAGACGTTTCTTACCTTTAGTCTCTTTACCGAAGCTTACAGTACCAGTGATCTCTGCAAGGATGGCAGGATCTTTTGGCTTACGCGCTTCGAATAAGTCAGCAACTCGAGGTAGACCACCGGTGATATCACGAGTCTTCGAACCTTCTTGTGGGATACGCGCTAATACGTCACCCGGCTGAACAGTTGCACCATCTGTCACTTCAATCGTGGTGAATGAAGGTAAACGGATTTCCTGTAGGCCACGCTCTTCGTTTTCGATGATTAACTTAGGCTCTTTTGCATTTACCTTAGCTAGATCTTTAACTACAACACGTGTTAGACCAGTTAGTTCATCAGTCTGAGCTTCTGTGTTTGAGTCATCAATATCGCTGAACGATACCTTTGACTGGTGCTCGATAACGATTGGGTGACTATGCGGGTCCCAGTTAGCAACGATATCGCTACCTTTAACCTCTGCACCATCTTGAACAGTAAGTACAGCACCGTAAGGCACTTTATAACGCTCTTTCTCACGGCCTTGCTCATCAATAACCGTAATTTCTGTAGAACGTGAAGTTACAACGATCTTGCCGTCAGTATTAATTACAAACTTGGCGTTATGTAACTTCATGCTACCGTTGTTTTTAACTTGTACGCTGTTTTCTGCAGACGCTCGAGATGCCGCACCACCGATGTGGAATGTACGCATCGTAAGCTGTGTACCTGGCTCACCGATTGACTGAGCTGCAATTACACCGACTGCCTCACCTGGATTGATGATATGGCCACGTGCAAGGTCACGACCGTAACAGTTAGCACATACACCAAAGTCATTGTCACACGTGATTACAGAGCGAACTTTAACTTCATCTACTGAGTGCTCTTCTAAAAGGTCACACAGTTTTTCGTCAAGCATCACATTACGCTCGACCAGTACTTCATCAGTACCTGGCTTACATACGTCTTCTGCAACAACACGACCTAGAACTCGCTCGCGAAGCGGCTCTACAACGTCACCACCTTCGATAAGCGGCTTCATTACTAGGCCTTCTAACGTGCCACAATCTGATTCATTGATAACCAAATCTTGCGCAACGTCTACTAGACGACGTGTTAGGTAACCCGAGTTCGCTGTCTTAAGTGCGGTATCGGCAAGACCTTTACGTGCACCGTGCGTCGAGATGAAGTACTGAAGTACGTTTAGACCTTCACGGAAGTTTGCCGTGATTGGCGTCTCGATGATTGAACCATCTGGACGTGCCATTAGACCACGCATACCTGCTAGCTGACGGATCTGAGCGGCACTACCACGAGCACCAGAGTCGGCCATCATGAATACTGAGTTGAAAGAGTCTTGCTGCTCTTCTTCACCCTGTGCATTCACAACTGTATCTTTCGATAAGTTCGCCATCATTTCACGTGATAGGTTTTCGTTAACACGTGACCAGATATCAATAACTTTGTTGTACTTTTCACCCGCAGTTACAAGACCTGATTGGAACTGTTGGTTAATCTCTGCAACTTCAGCTTCTGCACGCTCGATGATTTCAGTCTTCGTAGGTGGAATAACCATATCGTTAATACCGATAGATACACCTGACTTCATCGCGTAGTGGAAACCTGTGTACATCACTTGGTCAGCAAACACAACTGTGTCTTTTAGACCTAGGCGACGGTAACACTCGTTAAGAAGACCAGAAATCTGCTTCTTACCTAGTGCTCTGTTGATAAGTTCAAATGGTAGACCTTTTGGCATGATCAATGAAAGGATCGCACGACCTACTGTTGTATCAACAATGTGAGTTATCTCCGAACGCTCGCCAGTTTCTTCGTCAACAATGGTTTCTGTTAGACGAACTTTAACACGTGCGTGAAGCTCTGCTGTACCTGTACGGTATGCTTTTTCAGCTTCTTTCGGGTCTTTAAACGCAATGCCTTCACCTTTTGCATTGATGCGGTCACGCGTCATGTAGTAAAGACCTAATACAACGTCCTGTGAAGGTACGATGATAGGCTCACCACTTGCAGGTGAAAGGATGTTGTTTGTAGACATCATTAGTGCACGAGC
Source organism: Pseudoalteromonas luteoviolacea (assembly GCF_018100925.1). Lineage (GTDB taxonomy): Bacteria > Pseudomonadota > Gammaproteobacteria > Enterobacterales > Alteromonadaceae > Pseudoalteromonas > Pseudoalteromonas obscura. Next base: position 6,319 of record NZ_JAGJEH010000013.1, read on the forward strand.
TTCTAGCTGTGCTTCTAATGTTAACGGTACGTGTACCGCCATTTGGTCACCATCGAAGTCAGCGTTATACGCCGCACACACCAACGGGTGTAGGTGGATTGCTTTACCTTCGATTAGAACTGGTTCAAATGCTTGGATACCAAGTCTGTGAAGTGTAGGAGCACGGTTCAATAGAACTGGGTGTTCACGGATCACTTCATCAAGTACGTCCCAAACCTCTGGTACTTCACGCTCTACCATCTTCTTCGCAGCTTTGATAGTAGTAGCCATACCACGGCGCTCTAGCTTACCGTAGATAAATGGCTTGAATAGCTCTAGTGCCATCTTCTTCGGAAGACCACACTGGTGAAGTTTAAGCGTTGGACCAACTGTGATTACAGAACGGCCTGAGTAGTCAACACGCTTACCTAGAAGGTTTTGACGGAAACGACCTTGTTTACCTTTGATCATGTCTGCAAGCGACTTAAGAGGACGCTTGTTAGAACCTGTGATCGCACGACCGCGACGACCGTTATCAAGTAGTGCATCTACCGCTTCTTGTAACATACGCTTTTCGTTGCGTACGATGATGTCTGGTGCAGCTAGGTCAAGTAGACGCTTCAGACGGTTGTTACGGTTGATAACACGACGGTATAAGTCGTTCAGATCTGAAGTCGCAAAACGACCGCCATCTAGTGGTACTAGTGGGCGTAGATCTGGTGGAAGTACAGGTAGTACGCTCATGATCATCCACTCAGGGTTGTTACCTGATTGGTGGAACGATTCCATAAGCTTAAGACGCTTAGTAATTTTCTTACGCTTAGTCTCAGAGTTAATTGTTGGTAACTCTTCACGCATTTCTGCGATTAACTGACCAAGGTCTAGTTCGCGAAGTAGATCAAGTACAGCTTCTGCACCCATCTTCGCTTCAAACTCATCGCCGTGCTCTTCTAGTGCATCTAGGTACTCTTCTTCACCTAATAGCTGACCACGCTCAAGCGTTGTCATACCAGGCTCTGTTACTACGAATGATTCGAAGTAAAGTACGCGCTCGATGTCACGAAGAGTCATATCAAGCATTAAGCCGATACGAGACGGTAATGATTTAAGGAACCAAATGTGCGCTACTGGGCTCGCAAGCTCAATGTGACCCATGCGGTCACGACGCACTTTAGTAAGTGTAACTTCAACGCCACACTTCTCACAGATAACACCGCGGTGTTTTAGTCGCTTGTATTTACCACACAAACATTCGTAATCTTTTACTGGGCCGAAAATACGTGCACAGAATAAGCCATCACGCTCAGGCTTGAAAGTACGGTAGTTGATTGTCTCAGGTTTCTTTACTTCACCGTATGACCATGAACGAACCATGTCTGGAGAAGAAAGACCAATGCGAATTGCATCGAATTCTTCGGTCTTATTTTGTTGCTTCAGAAACTTAAGTAAGTCTTTCACCTTAGCTCTCCTGTCGGAGTTAATCTTGAGGGCGAGCTGCGCTCACCCCTTCATTCTTTACAGTTACAGTCCGGGTTGGCAGCTCAACTGAGCTGCCGGTCGGATTAACTTTCTTCCAACTCGATGTTGATACCTAGCGAGCGGATTTCTTTCAACAATACGTTGAATGACTCTGGCATACCCGGTTCCATCTTGTGGTTACCGTCTACGATGTTCTTATACATCTTAGTACGACCATTTACGTCATCCGACTTAACTGTCAACATTTCCTGTAGTGTATAGGCAGCACCGTATGCTTCTAATGCCCATACCTCCATCTCACCGAAACGCTGTCCACCGAACTGTGCTTTACCACCCAACGGCTGCTGAGTAACTAGGCTGTAAGAACCCGTTGAACGCGCGTGCATCTTGTCGTCTACTAGGTGGTTTAGTTTCAGCATGTACATGTAACCAACAGTTACTTTACGCTCAAACGCATCACCAGTACGGCCATCATAAAGCGTTACCTGACCACTTGATGGGTAACCACCAAGCTCTAGTAGTTCTTTGATTTCGCTTTCTTTAGCACCATCGAATGCCGGCGTTGCGATTGGTAGACCACCTTTAAGGTTATTTGCTAGGCGACGAACTTCGTCATCTGAGAATGTAGCAATGTCTACTTCTTGACGACAGTCGCCAAGATCGTACGCTTTCTTGATGAAATCACGCAGCTCATGTAGCTCCGCTTGCTCTTTCATCATATCTTCGATGCGCTCACCGATACCACGTGCAGCAAGACCCATGTGTGTTTCAAGGATCTGACCGATGTTCATACGTGATGGTACACCTAGCGGGTTAAGAACGATGTCTACCGTACGACCTCTTTCGTCATATGGCATATCTTCTACTGGTACGATTGTCGAGATAACACCTTTGTTACCGTGACGACCAGCCATCTTATCACCCGGTTGGATACGACGTTTAACAGCTAAGTAAACTTTAACAATCTTAAGTACGCCCGGCGCTAAGTCATCACCTTGTGTGATCTTGCGACGCTTGTTCTCAAACTTTTTGTCGTATTCAGCTTTCAGTTCATCGTACTGCGCAGCTAACTGCTCAAGTTCAGCTTGTTGTGCTTCGTCAGCTAGGCTCTGAGTCAGTAGCTTTTCAGCATTTAGAAGTGCAATTGCATCTTCATTTTGACCAGATTCAACAAGTAGTTTACGAGCACGAGTTAAAATGCCGCCTTCAAGGATCTTGAATTCTTCGTTGAAGTCTTTCTTCGCTTCGCGAAGCTGCATTTCTTCAACTTCAAGTGCGCGCTTGTCTTTTTCAACGCCATCGCGTGTAAACACTTGAACGTCGATAACTGTACCAGAAACTGAGTTAGGCACTCGTAGAGAGCTATCTTTAACGTCAGAAGCTTTCTCACCGAAGATTGCACGTAGTAGCTTTTCTTCAGGCGTAAGCTGTGTTTCACCTTTAGGCGTTACTTTACCTACTAGGATATCGCCGCCTTTCACTTCGGCACCGATGTATACAACACCTGACTCATCCAGTTTACCAAGTGCAGACTCACCTACATTAGGGATATCAGCAGTGATTTCTTCTGGACCTAGCTTAGTATCACGTGCAATACACTGAAGCTCTTGGATGTGGATCGTTGTTAGACGATCTTCTTGTACAACTCGCTCTGAAAGTAGGATTGAATCCTCGAAGTTGTAACCATTCCAAGGCATGAACGCAACACGTAAGTTTTGACCAAGTGCCAAGTCACCTAAGTCCGTTGAAGGACCATCAGCAAGTACGTCACCGCGTACAACTGGCTCACCAACCATACAAGTTGGTTTTTGGTTAATACATGTGTTTTGGTTCGAACGCGTGTATTTAGTTAGATTGTAAATGTCGATGCCCGCTTCACCCGGAACACGCTCATCTTCATTAACGTTAACAACGATACGGCTCGCGTCAGCGTACTTAACCACACCGCCACGCTTAGCTACGATTGTTACACCTGAATCTTTTGCAAGTGTACGCTCGATACCTGTACCTACTAACGGCTTATCAGCGCGTAGTGTTGGTACTGCTTGACGTTGCATGTTCGATCCCATCAATGCACGGTTCGCATCATCGTGTTCAAGGAATGGGATAAGTGCCGCTGCCACAGAGATAACCTGCTGTGGAGATACATCCATATATTGGATGCTGTCGCTAGGCATAAAGGTCGATTCACCTTTATGACGACATGGAATTAACTCTTCTGCAAATTGGTTCGCTTCAGTCAAGTTTGTATTCGCCTGTGCGATTACGAATTGACCTTCTTCGATTGCAGATAAGTAATCAACTTCGTCAGTCACTACGCCGTCAACAACTTTACGGTAAGGTGTTTCCAAGAAACCGTAATCATTTGTACGTGCGTACGTCGATAATGAGTTGATTAGACCGATGTTTGGACCTTCAGGCGTTTCGATTGGACAAACACGACCGTAGTGCGTTACGTGTACGTCTCGAACTTCGAAGCCTGCGCGTTCACGTGTCAAACCACCCGGACCTAACGCAGAAATACGACGTTTGTGCGTAACTTCTGAAAGCGGGTTGTTTTGGTCCATGAACTGTGACAACTGAGAAGAACCAAAGAACTCTTTAACAGCTGCAGAAATCGGCTTAGCGTTGATCAAATCTTGTGGCATCACGTTATCTAGATCACCTAGACTTAAACGCTCACGTACAGCACGTTCAACACGTACTAGACCAACACGGAATTGGTTTTCAGCCATTTCACCAACAGAACGAATACGACGGTTACCTAAGTGGTCGATATCATCCACTTCACCCTTACCATTACGAATGTCGATAAGAACCTTCATAACAGAAACGATGTCTTCTTTGCTCAGTGTACCTGGGCCTGTATCTGAATCATAACCAACACGGCTATTGAACTTCATACGACCTACAGTTGATAGATCATAACGTTCGTCAGAGAAGAATAGGTTATCGAATAAAGCTTCAGCAGCTTCTTTCGTTGGTGGCTCACCAGGACGCATCATACGGTAGATTTCTACCAATGCTTCAAGGCGGTTTGAAGAAGAGTCAATACGAACAGTCTCTGACATGTACGCACCGCTGTCTACTTCATTGATGTAAAGCGTATCGATCTTAGTGTGACCCGCTTTCACAAGCTCAGCCATCAACTCAAGCGACAATTCAGCGTTCGCTTCAGCGATGATCTCACCTGTTGACTCATCGATGTAGTTTTTGGCAACTACGCGACCAATGATGTACTCATGTGGTACTTCAAGTTGCGTGATGCCTTTTTTCTCGATGTTTTTGATATGACGAGCTGTGATACGACGGCCCTGTTCAACCAATACTTCACCGTCTGCATCTTTGATATCAAATGCAGCCGTCTCACCGCGTAGGCGAGATGGTACTAGTTCCATCATCACTTTACCGTTTACAACTTCGAAACCAGTTGTTTCAAAGAATAGCGCTAGAATTTCTTCAGTTGTGAATTCTAGTGCGCGTAAAATGATTGAAGCCGGTAACTTACGACGACGGTCAATACGAACGAAAAGGTTATCTTTTACATCAAATTCAAAATCTAACCATGAACCACGGTAAGGGATAACACGTGCATTATAAAGCACTTTACCCGATGAATGAGATTTACCGCGGTCGTTATCAAAGAATACACCAGGTGAACGGTGTAGCTGAGAAACGATAACACGCTCGGTACCGTTGATTACGAAAGTACCTGTGTCTGTCATGAGCGGGATCTCGCCCATGTAAACTTCTTGCTCTTTAATGTCTTTGACTGTACCTGGAGCTTCTTTGTCCATAAGTACAAGACGTAATTTAACGCGAAGTGGAGCAGAATAAGTCACGCCGCGAATTTGACATTCTTTTACATCGAATACTGGTTCTCCGATACGGTAACTCACGTATTGAAGTTCAGAATTGCCCGAGTAGCTTTTGATAGGGAATACAGAACGGAATGCAGCTTCCAATCCAGTATCGCCATCCGCGTCCGGCGTAATGAATTTTTTAAACGATTCCAACTGCGTTTGCAAAAGGAAAGGTATATCCAAAACTTGTGGACGTTTACCAAAATCCTTACGGATACGTTTCTTTTCAGAATAAGAGTAAGCCATGGGGTTCCTCAGCTTGCTGATCTTTGACCCAACCTGTTCATGCAGAACAGCATTCATTGGCATCTAAGCCATGATAACAACATCTAAATTGTCTACCTAAACCCAACAGTTTCCCAAAAGGTTTAAATTATTGAAAAACTTGAAGAATTTAGGTTTTTATTGCGCAATAGTAATACTTTCGCTCTAGAGCGCAAAAGGGCCGGTGATTAAAAAATCACCAGCCCTTGCCTGATTTCTCAGGCAGCGAACCTAGCGTATGCTAGATTACTTGATCTCAACTTCAGCACCAGCTTCTTCAAGATCTTTCTTAAGTGCTTCAGCTTCTTCTTTAGAAACAGCTTCTTTGATTGGCGCAGGAGCAGACTCAACAAGAGCTTTTGCTTCTTTAAGGCCAAGACCAGTTGCACCACGTACAGCTTTGATAGCAGCAACTTTGTTACCGCCAGCGCCAGCTAGGATTACGTCGAACTCAGTCTTCTCTTCAGCAGCTTCAGCAGGACCAGCAGCAACAACAGCAGCAGCTGCAGTTACGCCGAATTTTTCTTCCATTGCTTCAACTAGTTCAACAACTTCCATTACTGACATTTCAGCAATCGCGTCAAGGATTTGGTCTTTAGTTACAGACATTTTAAGTTTCCTAATTAATCACGAACCCATGAGGTTCAAAAAAATTTATTGATGAAAGTGTAAAAGGTGCGATTAAGCAGCTTCTTCAGCTTTCTGAACACGTACAGCTTCAATTGTTTTAACCAATTTACCAGCTGACGCTTCTTTCATAGCGCTCATTAAGCGTGCAACAGCTTCGTCGTAAGTAGGTAGCTTAGCAAGCATATCTACGTCAACAACATTGCCTTCAAATGCAGCCGCTTTCAGTTCGAACAACTCGTTTTTCTTTGCGAAATCAGCAAAGATACGAGCAGCAGCACCTGGGTGCTCTGAAGAGAAAGCGATTAGGCTTGGGCCTACTAGCGATTCGTTAAGGCACTCATAATCAGTACCTTCAACAGCGCGTTTTGCAAGCGTGTTACGGACAACTTTCATCCATACGCCTGCTTCACGAGCTTCTTTACGAAGCGCAGTGATAGCATCTACTGTTACACCACGAGAATCTGCAACTACTGCAGATAGAGCACCTTTGGCAGCTTCGTTGACTTCAGCAACAATTGCTTTTTTGTCTTGAAGATTTAAAGCCATGGGTGTTACTCCTGGTTAATATGGGAACAAGTCCCCAGTTCTACTTTACTCACAGCCAACTGGCTATGAGCTGCTTTTTACGGCGAGAACCAGAAGATTAGGAAAAATCTAGCTGGGATTCACACCGTCTACGTAGGGAGATTAAGTAACAAAGTTACACCTACGGTCTTGGACGGAAACGCAATTTATCGATTTTATTGTAGACCAAATTTGATAAACAACAGTTCGAAATTATGCGCTTCAACCCGAATTCTTTGCTTCGTTGGAAGTGACTTCTCAACGAAATGGCGCAAAATTATAGTCTAATTTTTACGCCATGTAAACGCTAAAATCTAAATTACGCTAGTTGCGTGTTTAGAGTAGCTTGGTCTACAGCAACACCCGCGCCCATAGTCGTTGAGATGCTTACTTTCTTCAAGTAAGTACCTTTCGCTTGAGAAGGCTTAGCCTTCTTAAGAGCAACGATAAGTGCTTCAAGGTTTTCTTGAAGCTGGTTAGCGTCGAAGTCAACCTTACCGATTGTAGTGTGGATGATACCGTTCTTGTCGTTACGGTAACGAACCTGACCAGCTTTTGCGTTTTTAACTGCTTCTGCAACGTTAGGTGTTACAGTACCAGTTTTAGGGTTAGGCATAAGACCACGTGGACCTAGGATTTGACCTAGTTGACCAACAACGCGCATTGCATCTGGAGAAGCAACAACAACGTCAAAGTTCATTTCGCCTTTCTTAACCTGTTCAGCAAGGTCTTCCATACCTACTAAATCAGCACCAGCTTCTTTAGCAGCGTCAGCGTTAGCACCTTGAGTGAATACAGCAACGCGCACTTCACGACCAGTACCGTGTGGTAGTACAGTTGCACCACGTACGTTTTGGTCTGATTTACGAGCATCGATGCCAAGGTTTACAGCAACGTCAACACTTTCAGTGAATTTAGCAGTAGCTAGTTCTTTAAGAAGAGCAACAGCTTCGTTGATTTCGTACTCTTTAGTTACGTCAACTTTTTCGCGGATTACGCGCATACGCTTAGTTAATTTAGCCATTCTCAATTACCCTTCTACATTCAAGCCCATTGCACGTGCAGAACCTGCAATCGTGCGTACAGCTGCGTCCATATCAGCAGCAGTAAGGTCAGGACGTTTAGTCTCAACAATCTCTTCTAGTTGTGCACGTGTTACAGTACCAACTTTCTCAGTGTTTGGACGGCCAGAACCAGACTTGATACCTGCAGCCTTCTTAAGAAGGTAAGATGCAGGTGGCGTTTTCATATCAAAAGTGAATGAACGGTCGTTGTAAACAGAAATGATTACAGGAACTGGTGCACCTTTTTCGATAGACTCTGTACGTGCGTTGAACGCTTTACAGAATTCCATGATGTTTACACCGTGTTGACCTAGTGCAGGACCTACTGGAGGACTAGGGTTAGCCATACCAGCAGCAACTTGTAGCTTGATTAAAGCTTCAACTTTTTTAGCCATGTTAATAACCTCGTTAAATGGGTCTTAGCCTTGTGCGCGCGAGGACGCGTACTCAAACGGCTTCCCGATTAAAAAATTCGTACTTTTTGTAGTTAGCATTGAGCTAGCTACAAAAAGGCCGCTGATTATAGTTTAATCAGCGGCCTTTTTCAATTACTTTTTGCAATAGTACAAAAATAATGCAAATTAGGTGTCTTGCTCTACTTGGCCAAACTCTAAATCAACAGGTGTTGAACGACCAAAGATAAGTACAGACACTTTTAAGCGGCTCTTTTCGTAATCCACTTCTTCAACAACACCGTTGAAGTCTGCAAATGGACCATCGATAACACGAACCACTTCACCCGGCTCAAATAGCGTCGCAGGCTTAGGCGCTTCTGCGTTCTCTTGAAGACGGTTAAGAATGCGATCAGCTTCACGCTGACTAATTGGTGCAGGACGATCAGATGTACCGCCAACAAAGCCCATTACACGTGGTGTGCTATTCACCAAGTGCCAAGTTGCGTCGTTCATCACCATTTGAACAAGGACGTAACCTGGGAAGAATTTACGCTCAGACTTGCGCTTTTGACCAGCACGCATCTCTACAACTTCTTCTGTAGGTACTAGTACTTCACCGAAGTCTTCTTCTAAGCCTTCAATTTTAATGTGCTCGATAATTGTTTGAGCAACGCGCTTTTCAAAACCAGAAAACGCCTGAATTACGTACCAACGTAATTTCTTTTCTTTGTTCTCATCCGACATGGGATCAGATCTCCAATCCAGTTAAAAAGCCAACAGCACGGAATAGCAAGCCATCTAATCCCCAAAGGATAAGTGCCATCACTACTGTTGCTGCCATCACGATAATTGTAGTATGTGTTGCTTCTTGACGCGTAGGCCATACAACTTTACGAACCTCAATACGAGACTCTTTTGCAAATGCAATAAAAGTACGACCTTTTTCAGTTGTCGCTGCGATACCTAAAGCGGCACCCACTGCAACTACAACACCGACGGCGCGAACCAACGCAGACATGTCTGCATACATATAGTTACCAACTACTGCGCCAGTGAGTAGTACAACTGCAACTAGCCATTTTACCGTGTCCATCGAGCTAGACGGGTTTTCAACATTAGTGCTCATAATTGTTTTACCTTAAATACAGACACAACAACCCTGTCTAAGACAGGGTTAATCCATTAAATCCAAATTTATAAATAAGCGACTTAAACTGCACATTATTTTAAATTGGGACTAAAAAGTATTGAGTGGCAGGGGCGGCAGGACTCGAACCCGCAACCATCGGTTTTGGAGACCGCTGTTCTACCAATTGGAACTACGCCCCTGCAAAGTGGATGCCCATTATACTGACGAACAATCTGAAAACAAGTGTAAAAGTTATACATCGTGTGATTTTCACAACTTTTGTTTTTCAATCAGTTATTCACAAGTACGTTACGGCATCACTTTTTGTCGTCTTAAAGCCCAAAACCGAATAATTCAGCCGCTTTGATTCAACACAATACAACCAATATTGGGTACATGACAGAAAATATCAAGGCCTAGGTACAAAGTGAGTTATGAAGTGGATTAAAAGTCACGTTTTCTGTTTACATTTATTGGTTCAAAGGCATTAGCCTCGAGCAACAACTCCTTTTACATCGGCGAGCAAACTAGATGCACCAAACCTGAAATTGGCTTTTTCAACCCACCCTCTTCCCATAATCTGGCAGGCAACGTCGAGGTAAGGGCACGCCTGTGCAACCGTTTTCACCCCGCCCGCGGCTTTAAAACCAACGGGTTTGCCGTTAATTTTAATACGCTCTAACATCACCTGAGTCGCTGCCAAAGTTGCGTTAACAGCTACCTTACCGGTACTGGTTTTGATAAAATCGGCCCCAGCTAATATCGCGATATCACTGGCTTGTGCGATCAATTCTGGCGTATCTAGCACACCACTTTCAATGATCACTTTTAACTGCACGGAGCTGCCACATACTTCCTTACTCGAGCGAACATATTGCCACGGTGTATCAGGATCTCCGGCGATAACTTGGTTATATGGCATTACTAAGTCAATTTCATCAGCGCCGTCATCAATGGCTTGCTGAGTCTGCGCTAATACTTGTGAAAGGGGCTGTTCACCACAAGGAAAGTTAGTCACTGTTGCCACTTTAACGCTATACCACCCCCGCGATGACAGGTGCTTTTTACACAGCGCCACAAATTGAGGATAAACACACACAGCAGCTGGCAATGCGACGTCTTCATCTATACTATCAAGCATCTCTAAGATACTTTTTTCTGTATCATCTTCATTGAGCGAAGTTAAATCCATTAGTTCAAGCACGTGCTTTGCAACAGCGGCAGTGACTTGATTATTTGTACTCATGAGATCTCCTTAGGACGCAAACCATCGAATAGGTTCGTCACTATCAATCTTATCCATTTACAGTGTGTTCAAGTTAAATGGATTATTTGGCCTCCCTACAGGACATTTGTCCGCCCCGATGCAGCTTTGACCTCTTCACACTCAGCACTGTGTTATTTTCATGTTCCATTATATCTCATAACCAATCGCTATAAGTTGCTAATATGGATACATTTTGCTCTCTAGACCTTGAAATATAAGCCTTAAACCAAAATCAAAGCCTGTATATAACTTTTAGTTATATATTTTGGGTTAATATTATTTTTTTGTATTTAAAGGCCGATATATTCTGCCCTCCTACTAAGTCATTTTAGTTGGCTTAAATCAAGGTTATGCATTTAGGGGCGAGTACAGTGCAATATTTACCGATATTTACTAAGTTAGACGATAGGCCAGTGCTAGTTGTCGGCGGTGGAGATGTAGCTTTACGAAAATGTCAGGCATTTTTGAAAGCCCGCGCACAGGTGACCGTTGTCGCTCCTGAATTTTGTACTGAGCTTACTGAATTAGCAGCACAAGAGAAGTTAACCTTAGTAAAAGAGTACTTCGACACTCACCACGTACTAGGTATGATGCTGGTCATTGCAGCAACTGACAATGAAGCTGTTAATCAAGCGGTATTCGACGCAGCAAACGCACAGAATATCTTTGTGAACGTGGTAGATGACCAGCCTAAGTGCGGGTTTATCTTTCCATCGATTGTCGACAGAGATCCAATCACCATTGCGATTTCAAGTGCAGGTACAGCACCTGTATTAGCACGTAGAATTAGAGAAAAACTCGAAACAGTTATTCCACATCATACCGGCAAGTTAGCACGTCTTGCCGGTGACTTTAGAGATCAAGTTAAAGCGCGATTTAAAAGCTTTTCAGACCGTCGTCAATTTTGGGAACGCGTGTTCGATTCAAGTGTTGTTAGTAAAGTACAAACTGGTGATGAACAAGGCGCACAACAACAACTGACTGAGATGCTTACTCAACCGAGCAAACTCGAAGGCGAAGTTTATGTAGTCGGTGCGGGCCCTGGCGATCCAGAGCTACTAACAATCAAGGCATTACAACTAATGCAGCAGGCAGACGTTGTCGTTTATGATTACCTTGTATCAGACGAAATCATGGATTTAGTGAGGCGTGATGCCGACCTTGTCTGCGTTGGTAAAAGGGCTGGCAATCACAGTGTAAAACAAGAAGATACCAACCAAATGCTGGTCAACTTTGCCAAACAAGGTAAAAAAGTTTGCCGAATTAAAGGCGGTGATCCATTTATTTACGGTCGAGGTGGTGAAGAAGTTCAGGTGTTGGCGCAACATGGCGTCAAGTACCAAATAGTGCCGGGTATCACAGCAGCCGCAGGGTGTAGCGCTTATTCAGGCATACCGCTCACGCACAGAGATCATGCACAGGCAATTCAGTTTGTAACGGGTCATTGCAAGAAAGATGGCCAAGAGCTTGATTGGCGTGGTTTAGCTCAACCAAATCAGACTTTGGCTGTATATATGGGGGTGATTAAATCCCCTCATATCCAAGCCAAACTTTTAGAGCATGGTAGAGCGCCTGAAACCCCTATTGCCATTGTTGAAAATGGCACACGTCAATCACAGCGTGTTGTTAGAGGCACACTGAGCGAATTGGCAGAAAAAATAGAGCAGCACGATATTCAATCGCCAGCACTTTTGATCATTGGTGAAGTGGCTGCATTACATGAAGAATTAGCGTGGTTTGGGCAATCAGAGCAAGTAAGTAGCTTTGCACAACCCATTACCCAAGTAGCTTAACGTATTAATTTAATTAACAGTAGGACGACGAACAATGGCTTTAACCCACCTTCAGCAACTTGAAGCTGAAAGTATAAAGATTATTCGCGAAGTCGCTGCAGAGTTCGATAACCCAGTGATGCTTTACTCAATTGGTAAAGACTCTTCAGTGTTACTGCATTTGGCTCGTAAAGCATTTTACCCAGCAAAAATTCCTTTCCCACTACTACATGTAGACACAGATTGGAAATTCCGTGAAATGATTGAGTTTCGTGATCGCTTGGCACAAGAATATAACTTTGACCTGATTGTTCATAAGAACCCTGAAGGCATTGCCATGGGCGTCGGCCCGTTTACACATGGTTCAGCTAAACACACTGACGTGATGAAAACACAGGGCTTGAAACAAGCGCTTGATAAATACGGTTTTGACGCAGCATTCGGTGGCGCACGTCGCGACGAAGAGAAATCACGAGCTAAAGAGCGTGTTTATTCTTTCCGCGACAAACACCATCGCTGGGATCCTAAAAATCAGCGCCCAGAGCTTTGGAATACCTACAACAGCCAAGTAAACCCGGGTGAAAGTATTCGTGTATTCCCATTGTCTAACTGGACAGAGCTTGATATTTGGCAATATATCTACCAAGAAAACATCGAAATTGTACCTCTGTACTTATCGGAGAAACGCCCAGTTGTTGAGCGTGATGGTACCCTTATCATGGTTGATGACGAACGTATGCCACTAGAGGAAGGCGAAGTACCAGAAATGAAATCTGTACGTTTCCGTACGCTTGGTTGTTACCCACTGACAGGTGCAGTGGAATCTGAAGCCAATACATTAACCGGCATTATCGAAGAAATGCTGTTATCCACATCATCAGAGCGTGAAGGCCGTGTTATTGATCACGATTCAGCTGGCTCTATGGAGAAGAAAAAACGCGAGGGGTATTTCTAATGTCGACAGCGAATGAAGTAAGAGAACTGGGTATTGAAGCCTACCTATCTCGCCAACAAGATAAAAGCTTATTACGCATGATGACCTGTGGTAGCGTTGATGACGGTAAGTCGACATTGATCGGACGTCTACTACATGACAGCCACCAAATTTACGAAGATCAACTTGCTGCACTGCATAAAGATAACGAAAAAGTTGGTAATGCAGGTGAAGAGCTAGATTTAGCACTACTTGTTGACGGCCTGCAAGCCGAGCGTGAGCAGGGCATCACGATTGACGTTGCATATCGTTACTTTTCAACAGCAAAGCGTAAGTTCATCATTGCTGACACGCCTGGTCACGAACAGTATACCCGTAATATGGTAACTGGTGCTTCGACGAGTGACCTCGCTATCATCTTGGTTGATGCTCGTTACGGTGTACAGGTACAGACTAAACGTCACAGCTTTATTTGTGACTCTTTAGGTATTAAGCAATTTGTTGTTGCTATCAACAAAATGGACATCGTTGACTTTGACGAAGCTGTGTTTGAGAAGATCAAAGCAGATTACTTACAGTTTGCAGAGCAGCTTAACGTATCAGACATCAAGTTTATTCCTATGTCAGCGCTTAAAGGTGACAACGTAGTAACTCGTTCTGAAAAGACTCCTTACTACACAGATAAGCCGCTACTTGAACTACTAGAAGACTCGCCTGCTGCTGAAGCAAACCATGCGTTTGAAGCGCGTTTCCCTGTACAGTATGTAGTGCGTCCAAACTTAGACTTCCGCGGTTTCCAAGGTACGCTCACTTCAGGTTCATTGAGTGCTGGTCAAGCGGTTAAAGTGCTGCCTTCAGGCAAATCTTCAACGATCAAAGAGCTTGTGACTTTTGATGGTAACCTTGAGCAAGCGCAAACAGGTCAAGCATTTACTATCACATTAGCAGACGAAATTGATGTCAGCCGTGGTGATGTCATCGTTCCAGCGGACTCTACTGCGGCTGCTACCAACCTTATTCAAGCAAAGCTTGTGTGGATGCACGAAGAGCCGCTTGTGTTAGGCAAAAACTACAACTTCAAGTTGGGCAGTAAAAGTACATCAGCCATTGTACGTAAGATTGACCACACCATTGATGTAAACACGTTAGAGCAAGGTCAAGCAGACCAATTGCAATTGAATGAAATTGCCATTGTCACCCTTGAGTTGACCGAGAGCATCGTGGCTGATATCTATCGCAGCAACCATGAAACAGGTTCATTTATCCTGATTGATCGCATCAGTAACCTCACCATCGGTGCTGGTATGATCGAAGCACTGCTTGCTGAAGAGTCTGCGACAACCTCTGAATTCAGTGCCTTTGAACTTGAATTCAACGCCTTGGTACGTAAGCACTTCCCACACTGGCAAGCGCTTGATATCAGCAAGTTGAAGTAAGTGGATTTATGCCTGTTATTGGGAGAAAAACGTGCTAGTTGATCAAATCATCTTAACAGGCATTATGCTCGCTTTAGTCGTGTGCTTATTTGGCACACGACTCAACCCGGCTTGGTTATTTGTCAGCGCCATTGGCGTGAGCTATCTGACTGGTTTAATCGAGCTGGAATCTATGTTGGTGAACTATGCCAACCCGTCTTTGATCACCCTTGTGTTATTGATCTTAGTTTCTATCGCAATAGAAAAAACAACACTGGTACAAAAGCTTGCCAGTACACTTGCCAGTGGTAGCTTGTCTAAGTCAGTAATGAAACTTGGCCTCTCTACGGCCTTCTTGTCATCATTTACTAATAACACCGCGGTTGTCGCATCTCTGATCAGCACCATTAAAGAGAGCCAAACACATTCGCCCTCCAAGTTATTGCTGCCTTTATCCTACACAGCCATATTGGGAGGCACCTTAACCTTAATTGGCACGTCTACGAATTTAATCGTCAATGGCTTTGCCGTTGATGCAGGTATGGCCCCACTGGGCTTTTTTGACTTTACTTTGGTTGGTGCCGGCGCTCTAATTGTTGGCTTGCTGACAATTTTATTACTCTTGAAATTCTTGCCCGACCATGGAACTGAAGACCAAGAAGTCGTGCCATTTTACTTGGAAGGCAAGGTATCAGCCGATTCAAAGTTAGTTGGTCGCACCGTTGAAGAGAACGGTCTTAGAGATCTTAAGGACCTATTCTTAGCAGAAATTATTCGCGGAGAGCGCCGAATCTGCGCTGTAACTCCGCAGCAGGAAATTTGCCAAGGCGATGTTTTATTGTTTGTTGGTGACATCAAATCTGTGCCTTTATTGCGTCGCTTTGATGGCCTTCAGGTGGTACATGATAAACACGAAAAAGACGTGGAGCATCTAGTTGAAGTGGTCGTTAGTCAGTCTTCAAAATACATCGGTAAAACCATCAAAGAGATCCGTTTTCGCGAACAGTTTCACGCAGCTGTAATCGCTATTCGACGCGGACATGACAGACTGCAAGGTGGCCTTGGAAAAGTGAAACTGCAAGCGGGTGACTCATTAATTTTAGCCCCAGGCAGCGATTTTTATAATTTACCTGATCTAAAGCGTGAATTTGTTTATATCTCTGGATTGGATTTACAAACTCACCTAACAAAACAACAATCGGGTCATGTTTTATTGGGTTTTGCTGCGGTGATTGGTTTAGGTATCTTTGATATCGTCCCTTTAGTCAAAGGCCTTATGGTTCTGCTACTTGGGTTAGTAGCCCTCGGTACAATTAAAGTCAACGAAATGAAACGTCGTTTTCCAATCGAGTTGCTAGCCATTGTCGGCAGCGCCATTGGTCTTGCCAAATTAATGATTGAAACGGGTTTGGCGACACAACTGTCCGATGCGCTGTTTCTGTTGCTCGGTGATTTTGGACCTTATGGCGCTTTTATTGCCATCTTTGTAATGACCGTGGTATTTACCGAACTTATCACTAATAACGCCGCTGCAGCACTGTCATTTCCAGTTGCCTATGCTTTAGCGGTTGGATTTGGTGTCGATCCACTCCCCTTTATTATGGCTGTTGCTTTTGGTGCGTCAGCAAGCTTTATTTCACCCTTTGGTTATCAAACAAACTTGATGGTATATAGTGCAGGAAACTACCGGATCAAAGATTACGTCACGGTAGGCGTTCCGCTTTCAATTATATACTCTATTACCGTCCTGACCTTGATCCCATTGGTCTTTCCCTTTTAATGGATAGCTTCATGGATAAAAATATTGTTTGGCATAATTATGCCGTGGAAAAAACACATCGTAGTGAGCTCAAAGGCCATAAGCCTGTGATCCTCTGGTTTACGGGCTTTTCTGGCTCAGGGAAAAGCACAGTGGCCAATGCACTAGAAAGTGCGCTACATCAAAGTGGCGTGCATACTTACTTGCTCGATGGTGATAATGTTAGACATGGACTGTGCAAAGATCTCGGTTTCAGTGATGCCGATCGCGTTGAGAATATTCGTCGAGTTGGTGAGTTAAGCAAGCTCATGGTGGATGCCGGACTGGTGGTTTTAACCGCATTTATTTCTCCATTCCAAGCAGAAAGAGACATGGTTAGAAACCTAGTAGGTGAAGGCGAGTTTATAGAAGTGTTTTTAGACACGCCTCTTGAAATATGTGAGCAACGAGACCCTAAAGGCCTATACAAAAAAGCGCGCGCTGGTGAAATTAAGAATTTCACGGGAATTGATTCTGACTATCAGCCCCCTGTTGCGCCAGAAATAAGACTTAATACAGGTGAGAATTCTCTTGAGCAGTCCGTACAACAATTAATTGATTATTTGAAAGATAAAAACATCATCCAGTAGCAAGGATTACCTATGAATGATACAGACCTGCTCGAAGAACTTGTCGAACTTGCTCGCCTCGCAGGCGACGAAATAATGCAGATCTATGCCAAAGACTTTGCCATAGAGTTTAAGAATGATGACAGTCCAGTGACAGAAGCTGATCTTGCAGCAAATAGAGTTATCACCGCAGGTCTACAGCGTCTAACACCTGAGATCCCAATTTTAAGTGAGGAAAGTGCAGATATCAGCTGGCAAGAACGCCAAACTTGGCAGCGATACTGGCTTGTAGACCCAATTGACGGCACCAAAGAATTCATCAAAAAAAATGGCGAGTTCACCGTCAATATTGCGTTGATTGAGCAAGGCACACCGACTATGGGTGTGGTGTATGCACCTGCGCTAAACATTTGCTATTTAGCAGCGCAAAGCATCGGCGCGTTCAGAGAGTGTGATGAAGCCCGTATTGAGCTAAAAGTAACTCAAAAAGCACAACAGGGAACAATAAAAGTGGTTGGCTCTCGCTCTCATCCTTCCCCTGAACTGGCTGATTATTTAGCTCAATTTGATGATGTTGAAATGGTACCTAAAGGCAGTTCATTGAAACTGTGTTTAGTCGCTGAAGGGGAAGCTGACGTATATCCACGTCTTGGCCCAACGAGCGAATGGGACACAGGCGCAGGTCATGCAGTAGCAAAAATTGCAGGCGCCACCGTCACTCAGATTGATGGTTCACCACTGACATATAATCAAAAAGAGTCATACCTCAACCCATATTTTGTGGTTTCTAGACTCAAAGCTTAATATTTTAAAAGTGCCCAGCTTGGGCACTTTTAAAACCCACTCCACCTTTCTCTTGATTCTGCTGGGCTTTTTCATCACTTACTTATACTATAGCGCCCTGATGACTTGGTAGTCGTAGCTTCGCTACCTGTCACCCATTGTTTGAACATTTTCTTACCTGTTTGGAATAAAATATGGATTTTAACAAGCTTACTTTGGCATTGCTCTTTGCTTTACCTGCACATAGTGCAGCTGCGAAAAGTCCCTCTAAAGACGAAATTTCAGCGCTCAATCAATGTATTTTGAATCAATCAATTTCAGGCGATGACACTCGAACCGTGAAACAAGTGCGCCAATATTGTGAGCAGCAAATAGGGGCTTTAAGCCAACTAGATAAACGTATGGCAAGGGAGCGCGTCACAGAAGAAAATCGCAATGTTTTGACACCGCATCACCGCAATTACATCTTGCCAGTTTCTTATATCAAGAACCCAAACAATCGTCCGTTTGATGGCTTTATGGATAAAACAGAGAAAGATGGCGAGCCACTAGATAATGTAGAAGCAAAATATCAGATCTCATTGAAGCTTCCCATCTATCACGATTTTGAAGATAAAGACCAAGCAATATATATGGGCGTAACTTTGCAGTCTTATTGGCAAGTATATAACAAAGATATTTCATCACCCTTTCGAGAAACAAACTATGAACCCGAAATTTTTTGGGTCAATTTTTTAGATGATGAAAATGTGCTTTGGGGCGACGAAATGGCCTTTGTATTGGGTATTTCCCATCAGTCCAACGGCAGAAGTCAGCCAAATTCACGCTCTTGGAATCGCATTTATGCCAATTTCATTTGGGAATACAATGGCTTTGTATTTAGCTTTAAACCTTGGTATCGGCTGCCGGAAGATGAGAAACCAGATGCCAATGCAGCTAAAGGTGATGACAACCCAGATATTCACAAATACATGGGGTATTTTGAGCTCAGTGGCGCTTATCGCTTCAGCAACGACCACGAAGTAGGCATGATGTTACGCAACAATGCTGGCGGCGATAACCGGGGTGCCGTGCAACTAGACTGGTCATTCCCAATTACTGGAAGAGTGCGCGGCTACGCACAGTACTTTAACGGTTACGGTGAAAGTTTAATTGACTACAACGCCCATATTCAGCGACTTGGACTCGGTATTGCCATCACTGATTTGCTGTAAAGCTTGCTATCCGGCCAACATATGTTTGGCCGGATAATGGACATACAGCGATTTAACGTTTAACGAAAAATACACCGCAGAACTTGGCTACCAAGACATCACCATCGTAGACATTGACAGGTACTGTGTATTTCGCTTTGCCTTGTGTTTCGAGTTCGCTTAGTTCACCGCTACACTCTGACAGAGTTACCGTCGCACCAGGCGCTGTAGTTAATGGCTTAAGATATTTTATCTCAGCATCCGCGAGTACAATATCCCCTTCTAAATTAAGCTCTTTAAGTGCTAAGTAAGTCGCTCCCCAACCAGTCAAAGTGGCCATGCTATACACAGAACCTGCAAACATTGAATTATGTAAATTCAAATTAGCTTTTAAATCTGCCTTGGTTGAGAACTGCCAATCGGTATAGCTTTCAACCTTGATACCCATAGCGTCACTGATCGGAATTGACTCACGCCATGTGTCTTGCAGAACTTGCGTCCAATCTGGATGTCTAAACCAACCTGGCTCGGAAGGTTTTTGCTTAACCATTTTCCAATGCTGTACATCACCGTAAGCTAGGTGGGCTTTTTCTACCACCTCGTAACCGTGGCGCTCGTAAAATGCCAGTGCGCGTTCTCGGGCAAAGAGTACCAGCTCTTGTGCGTCCTGTGTCCAGGCAATTTTTTCCAGTTCATGAAGCAGCCGGCTACCTAAATGCTGTCCCCGGTGCCCTTCAGCAACGGCCATATAACGCACCTGAGCTTGAAGGTGATTATTAAAGTGCAAACGCGCAACCGCTAGGACTTCACCCTCATTATTTTTAATGTATCGGTGTTCCGCATCTTGTTCTAAATCATCTTGCTCTGATCCCCTCGGTTGATCCCATGGTGCTCTGAGTACTTGCCAGCGTAATTGATAATAATCTTGCCAATCTTGGCTACTTTGTGGCGAAATGACTGGAAACATATTTACTCCTTTTCATGCACACTCATGTGTGTGCTATTTTTGTGTTCTACCTTACAAGAAAAAGACTGAACAGGAAATGTTCAAGGTAAAATCATCGACTAATTGTGTAAAATCATCTAAACACAGTGGAATTACCTCAATCCTTGTCTATGCTGATGGAACTATGCAAGATTTTTTGACTGAATCAGGAACCGTCAGCAACGATTTTGTAGCCCAAAGCCACCAGCTTGGTCACTTGTTATATTGGCATAAGCACGGTAAGACGAGCATACAAGTTAGACAAGAAAAAACGCTCCGTTGGCTATTGATAAATAATACGTTACAGTCAATCGTTGAACTGAATCACCCAGAGCACTTGCTTTTTCCCCATCTGCAAGTGTTGGATGGCCTGTGGCAAAAATACCCTGCTCCACAACGAGTACTTGAACTAGGGCTTGGAGGCGGTGCGATCCGAGATTACTTGCACAGTATCCATCAAGATTGCCAAGTGATCTCTGTAGAAAATAACCCTGACATCATCCACTGCTACAAACGCTATTTCGGTGGAGATCATATCAGTGAAGTCAATTGCAATGACGCATACAAGGTATTAGAACTGGATAATGCCCAGCCATTTAATTGGATTATCTTAGACCTATTTAGTGAGTTAGATGCGCCACGCTTTTTGTATCAGCACAAGTTTTACACCCTGCTACGCAATGCATTAACGGAACAGGGCGTGCTATTTATCAACTTTATTGCAGAACACGAGTCACAATTGAAACAGCTAGAGCATCTGCTGATCATCAATTTTGGGAAAAAGCCGTATATACATCAAGTACCCGGCTATGCAAATCATATTATTGCAATTGAACGCTAAACAGACAGGTTAAAAGTCACTGGACCGTCATTACATAAACTTACCTGCATATCGGCACCGAATTGACCTGTAGCGACTGTCAGGCCGGACTCCCTTGCTTGAGAAACAAAGTATTCATAAAGCTCCTTTGCCTGATCTGGTGTACCTGCAGAAGAGAAACTAGGGCGCATCCCTTTTTTGGTATCCGCCGCCAACGTAAATTGAGAAACCACCAGTAACTCCCCACTGATGTCCCTCAAACTTAAATTCATTTTCCCCGCTTCATCGGTAAAAATGCGATAATTACTCACTTTATGCAGTAACTTATCAGCCTTTTGCTCATCATCAAGTTTTTCAACTCCAAGTAATACCAAAATGCCTTGTTGAATTTCACCTACCACTTCGCCACCAACTTCCACTTTGGCAAACTTGACTCTTTGAATTAATCCTTGCACTTTAACCTCTGTTTTTATCTATTTTGCACAGCAGTAAATCTGCCGCTCTGCGAATAGCCTCCGAATATACTTGATTTGACGTACAGTGCCCAACGCCTTCTAAAATAAGTAACCTCGCTTGAACCAACTCTGCGAACCTTTGCGCAGGGGCAAACCGACAAACTAAGTCATTCCTGCTGTGAATCATCCATATTGGGAGCGACTGTAAGTCACCGGCGTTGTTAAACAGAACCCCCTCTTCTAAAAAGCACTGGTTCGACATGTAATGCACCATCAGTTTCGCCTGCGAAACCAAATGCGCGCAGCAAGGCAGTTGATACCTGTGTAACTGAGTATCTACACTTAACTGAGTTTCCCAATCGTGCCACAGCTGTGCTGCTTTATGCTGCTGTAGCTCATCTTCACCAAATAACTGTTCATGATATAGCGATAAAATTTGCTGATGCGCTGTCAAATGTTGAGAAAACTGGATAAAACGCTCTGGATAGAACTGCGCCCCAGCTCCCGTAGAACCATATAGCCAAGCAAAATCTGAATTCATTGCAAAAAAGCTTGCCCATATGATCAGCCCTGAAACACGCTCTTTATATTGCTGCGCAAATAAAACAGCCAGAGTCGCTCCCCATGAGCCACCCGCAATTACACATCGCGGAATATCCAAATAATTCAACAGCGCAATGATGTCTTCGATAAGTAACGCAGTGTGATTGTATTCAAGTGATTGCGGTGAGGAGTTGCCACACCCCCTTTGGCTATACAAAATAATGCGATAGCGCTGGGGGTTAAAATAGCTCTGTGTCATTTTTTGCAACCCCATACCGGGGCCACCATGCAATATCAACACAGGTATACCAGTTGGGTTTCCATATTCCTCAATTTGCAATTGATGACCATGGGAAACTGGTAGGTGAAAACTGCGCAGCGGATCCGTAGGCTGATACAGTAAGGTCATGGACTTACCTCATTGTTGAGGTGTGTCATTCTCCTCTTTATGGTGTTCGGCTAAACAAGCTGTAAACTCAGCGCCTAATAACACTACCATCCATGATAAATACACCCAAACAAATAAAATTGGGATAGTTGCCAACGCACCGTATATGACCTCATAGGACGGAAAGTGGCTGATATACATCGCAAACCCTCTTTTCGTCAGCTCAAATAAAAAAGCAGCAAACAACGCGCCCGGTATCGCGGCTTTGAACGACACACGTGTATTTGGTACTAAAGTATAGAGCATAATAAAGCCAGCCATTGAAATTACATAAGGAAGTAACTTCAACAACAAACCACTGAACCCAGGGATCCCCTGATCGGCAAATGATACCAAAGACACTATATAGGAGGTCACACCGATACTTGCGCCCAACAGCACCGGACCTAAAGTTAAAACCATCCAGTAAATTGCGAATGAAATCATCAAGGGCCGCTTACTTTCGACTCGCCAAATTCGATTCAAGGCGCTATCTACATTGCGGATCAGCAATAATGCAACCGCCGCTAAAAAGCTGATCCCCACTGCGGTCATTTGGTTGGCATTGCCTGCAAAAGCGCTGATATGTGCTTTAATCGTGTCTGTTGAAGTAGGCACAAAATTATTAAAGATGAAGTTTTCTATTGCCAAGCGCGTATTTTCAAACCCGGGAAAAGCCGTGAATATGGCAACACCAACAGCAATAAGCGGAACCAAGGACAGCAAAGTAACATAGGCAAGATACCCTGCATTGATGGTTAACTGGTCCTCTTTACAGCGTTCGAAAAATCGCCGCCACCAACTTGGCTGTGCGTCTAACACCGCTTTTGCTCGAACTTTTAATTGTGGCCAATGCTGTTTCATAATAATTCATACATAATGATTGCTTTGCACATCTTACCAATCCACTTCATAATTTAAAGTAGCCATTTAAAGTAAAAGGATAAAGTATGCCTCTAAAATACCTAAAAGTTTATGTTTTACTTGTCGCTTGTGTCATCCTTGGTGGCTGTAAAAGCGCACAAAATGCTTACTATTCTGCATGGGAGCAAGTTGGCGTGCACAAGCGTGACATTCTGGTAGATCGCGTTGAGGATACCCAAGCGTCTCAACAAGCCTCTCAGCAAGAGTTTCAAAATGCGTTAGAGCGCTTATCTGTGCTCATTGATTTCGACGGGGGTGAGCTTAAAAACGTTTATGAGCAATTGAATAGCGATTACGAAGCGAGCCTCAAAGCAGCCGAATCTGTGAGTGATAACATAAACAAAGTAGAATCCGTTGCCGATGCCCTTTTCGAAGAGTGGCAAGCTGAGCTAGAGCAATTTACTAACCCAAAACTTAGACGCAGTAGTGAAAAAACATTGCTCCAGACCCAACAGCAATATAATAAGCTGCTTCGCTCAATGCGTAAAAGTGAGGCAAAAATGCAACCGGTCTTAGACTCTATGAAAGACAATGTCTTATATCTTAAGCACAACCTAAATGCACAGGCTATCGCCGCTATCAAAGGTGAGTTTAGCAGCTTAAAACGTGATATACAGAGTTTAATCACCGATATGAACCGCTCGATAGCTGACTCTACCAGATTTATTGAACAAATGAACAAAGACTAGTATTTGTATCCGCACTAAGCGTATTTAGTGCGGTACTCAAGATAGTCTGCAAACACTGATGGGCTGAGGTTCAGCTGGCATGCTCTGTAATGTGCTTTTGCAAATTTTGCTGCAACAAATACAGCGCATCTTCTTCAAGCAATGGCTTGCTCATCAAGTACCCCTGTGTTTGCTGGCAATATAATGCAGATAAAACAGCTAGCTGCGCGGGTTGCTCTATGCCCTCCGCAGTCACTGTTAAATTGAAGCTCTTTGCAATCGCACAGATAGCTTCGATCAATTGCCGAGGGTTACCTGCTTTTTCGATGCCATCAATAAACGCACGATCAATTTTCAAGCCATCAACAGGCAGTATATTGAGTCGAGATAAGCTACTATAGCCAGTACCGAAGTCGTCTATATAAATACCAAAACCCATACTATACAATTTTTGTAGTGGTGCGATTAAGCTGTTTTCTTGTGTCATCATAGCCGATTCCGTCAATTCAATCTTAAACTGTGACGCGTTCAATCCTTTTACTTCAAACTGTTCTACTAACCAGTGCATAAACCCCTTGTGTTGCAATTGCAAAGGCGACACGTTAACGCTCATAAAAATATGCCTATGTGGAAAACGTTGAGCACACTGCATCGCGTGCTGGAAAACCCAGTGACCTAGTTTGACAATTTGCGCACACTCTTCCGCGATGGGAATGAATTCAGCAGGGCTCACGATACCCAGCTTCGGACTATGCCATCTCAGCAGCGCCTCAAAACCAATAATGGTCTCGCCTAGCTGGCAATATATCGGTTGAAAACGCAGTGATAGCTCCTTATCCATATCGAGGGTTTGCAGCTCTCTCTCTATTAAAAGCCGGCGAGAAGCCTCACTTGCTATTGCTGAGGTAAAAATATGATAGTCATTTTTGCCGCGCTTTTTTGCTTCATACATGGCCACATCAGCATCGTGTAACAACTTTTCCGCCTCATAGTTGTGACAGGGCGCAGTAAAACGCCTTACTCCGACGCTTCCACTCACAGAATGTTTGGCCCCTTGATAATTAAATGGCTCACGGATCGCCACGAGAATATCTTCTAATAGCAGCTCCAATGGCTCACCAAGCGATGCCTGTTCAAAAAGTATGGCAAATTCATCACCGCCTAGTCGCGCTATATCTGCAAAGCTGCCGACCAATTCACGCATACGCATGGCAAACTCGACCAGTAACGTATCACCGGCAAGGTGGCCCAATGTGTCATTGATCAGCTTAAAACGGTCTAAATCGATGTACAACAGAATAAAATGACCTGAATCACCCTGTCGGCTCTTTTCAACGAGCTGTAAGAATGTTTGCCTGTTGAGCAGATCTGTCAAACTATCATGCTGTGCTTTGTATTTAAGTTGTTCATTGAATAACTTGATTTGCGTAATATCCGTTACTCTGCCTTCATAAATGGTGTCGTGACTATGGCAGATCCAAGAGCCGGTTTGGCGCAGCCAAACACCGTTGCATTGCTCAGATCCCGCCAACCACTCCAATTCCTCATGTTGTTCAAATGCGGTCACCATTTTGCGCCACTTGGCAGCAAACTCCCCCTCCAACATAAGATCACTGAGCTTCAAAGAGTTGAGTCGCTGTCCTTCACCAATAAGTAGGGTTTTAAATGCCGGGTTGGCATCGACCAGCACACCTTGTTTGTCCAACACAAATAAACCTTCACTGCTATTCACAAACAGGCTTTTATATTTTCTTTCCGCAACAATTTGCTGTTGTAGCGATGACAAACGCTTATTTGAAGCATGCTGTAGCTGTTGATTGGCCTGTGCCAAACTGGCGGTTCGCTCTTCCACTATGGTATTAATGGTTTGATGTTGTCTGGATAGGTACCGCACTTGAAATAACACCATTAAACCAAGTGCAGCCGCAATCACCACCACCATCACAATGATCAAGGTGTAATTATTCAGTAACGAAGGTGTCAGCTGCTCTTGGGTATACAGATGAATGGCAATTGGTTGACCAAAGAAATCCATGGTTTCAACAATTCCAGGTTGTATTTCAGCTAGCCCATAACTACTTTGCCAGTCCGAAGTAAATAGCAGCTGACGCTCAGATAGCACCCGTACTTGATGGCCATTGTCTTGATAGAATTGACTAAATAGCCCTTCTAACAAATGCTGTAACTGGAAACCAATACCCAATGCCTTTGCAAGGCCATCTCTTTGAAACTGTTCAATTACCACACTCCAACGATGAGAATCCGGCCAGTTAATGGCTTGCAGTTCGCTTTTTTGTAATCGCCCAGACGATGCCTCCGAAATCACAACTGAGCTACCGAGCAAATGACCAAACTCTGATACAGGTGCCGCCTTAACTGTCGTCAAATAACGCTTACTTTCAGTCTCGGGTAAATGCACAGTAAAATCAAAAAAGCCTAAGTCGCGATATTGACGTTCCAATGCTTCTACCTGCGAACCTTCAATGATGGCATAGGACTCCAAGCTCAGTTCAAGTTCTAAGCCTGCCAATTGAGATTGTGCAAGGTGATAAAATTGCTCGGGAGTGATTTCAGGCGTTGCCCGCAGATAAGCTTCTATCGAATAGAGCAAATGGGCAAAACGCTGTAACTGCTCGCTCATTCTAGATTGATATTGCGCAACTTGTTGCTCGAGTTGGTGGTGGCTACGCTGTGTGTAATGGTCGTGAAAAACCACGGCCATATAACAGATAGCACACAAGTATGCGCTGTATATCCAACCACCGAACTTAATCGATGACTGAAAGAATTTTTCCCACTTTTTTACTCTAGACATCCGCTCATAACACTGTACCATTGCACTACTTGATAATAATTCTTATTTGCGATGATTAAAAGTAAACTTTGTTGTTTTTACCCGATTCTGCTACTAAGTACCCAAGTTTTAGCCAGTGACGATGAATTAAACGTCTATTCATTTCGCAAATATGAACTTATCAAACCTATGCTACAAGCATTTGAGCAACACAGTGGCGTAAAGGTCAACCTAGTCAACGGTAAATCTACTTTCTTATTGTCGCGACTCAAAGCTGACGGAACTGAGTCTCGGGCAGATGTCATATTAAGCTCTGATTTAGCCCAACTGAGCGCCCATCGTGATCTGTTACAACCTATGACAGAATTAAAAGGCTGGTCGATTTTACCCAGTGTATTTAAAGATCCAAATCAACGTTGGATAAGTCTGTCTATGCGCACCCGAGCATTATTTACTCGCAAAGGTGCTGGAAGTCATAAAAATACATTCGTTCCAACTCGATTTGCCCAATTTAACGAATCAAAGGTACAAGGTAAGTTTTGTGTCAGAGATTGGCGTCATAGCTATAATAAAACGCTCTTCGCAAGTCTGTTATCAGGTAAAAACCCGCAAGATACTCAATGGATGGCAAAAGCGAATCAACTCTTGGCTAAACGTCCAACGGGTGGCGACCGAGATCAATTGCGTGCACTCGCTAAAGGTCAGTGTCACTATGCTTTAGCCAATCACTACTACTGGCACATGATGAAACAGTCAAACAACAAACAAGATGTCAAACTCGCTTCGCAACTTGCAATGCACTTTTTGCAAATGGCCAACGGACAAACGCCTGTTTCAACCACCACAGCCGCTATCGCTAAACATGCACCAAACAAAAAAAACGCTCTCGCTTTCATTGATTTTCTATTGCAGCCACAAACACAAAAAATGTATGCGCAATTACTCAATGAATTTCCAGTAGTGGCTATTGATGGCTATCAGCTGCCTTTTGAACCGGCACTAAAAAACATCAATTTAGGCTTAGATTACACACAAAATGCCCATGACATTTTGTCTTTGTAATTAAAAATATTGCGATAATTTACACAAGTGGTGCACCTAGCGTCCTACTATAGTGCACTCTTTAAGGCTGGTGATTAAAGTGTTAACTCGCTTGAGAGAGCCACTTTTGCACAGCTGCTTTGGGGTAAACGACGTCTTTAAACAGTCTATGTCGCTCAAATTTCAATGCCTTTTCAGTACTGGGTAAACCCGCCTGAACTTGGCTGTGATGCGTGTTAAAACGCGAGATCAGCGAAAGTTTATCGCGCGCAATTTTAAGGTGGACGTTCAGGTAAGCGCGCACGTCATCTGCGGTCATCAAACCTAGTGCGTCTAAGTTCATTAGCTCTTTTTTTAAAGCAGAGCGAATACCCATAGTCGATCTCCCTGTGTTGTCATAATGGAATCAATCAAACTGCAAGCAAAATACACACCAAATGCTGCATTTACATTAAAGACCACCACAATCACGAAAAAGTTTCGTCATTCATCTTAACTGCGCGGTATACTGTCGCAAAGTCGCATTGAGAGTTGTGATATGAATCAAGAATACATTGAAATTGAACTGGAAGAAGAGCCAATAGAACTGTGTAACCTGCTTAAAGTGCTCGATTTCGCAGAAACGGGCGGACAAGCTAAGCAGCTAATTACACTAGGGTATGTGGCTGTGAATGATGAACTTTGCACACAAAAGCGTAAAAAAATATATTCGGGTGACACCCTGCAATTTGACGGTGAGGTGTTTAAATTAACCCTGTCTGAGGACGCACAGCCCAACCCGCGCCCAGCACCAGAAGCACCTCGTCCACCGGCACCCAAGACGTCAGCCAGTAAACCGACAAAAAATAAAACGTCCAATAAAAAACGCAAAAAACAACCTTCGGTAGATAGCAAAACAGGCCGTAGACCAATTTCATTTGGTTAGGCGAGGAGCAGATAGTCTATGAGCATTTGGTTTAAGCCAGTTACCAAAGAGCTTTGTCAATCTCTAGATAAAGGCATACATGGCAAAGGTTCATTGATGGCTACACTCGGCATTGAGATAAGCGAAATTGGCGATGACTACCTAGTTGCCACCATGCCGGCAACGCCACACCACCACAACCCCATCGGTATGGTGCACGGAGGTGCCAATGTCGCTTTAGCGGAAACCGTTGCCAGCTATGCGGCAAATTTTGTCGTCGACTTTGAACGTTTTTATTGTGTTGGTCAGGAGATCAATGCCAATCACCTCAAAGCATCTCGTAATGGCATTTTAAGTGCAACAGCCAAACCGCTCCATCTTGGTAAACGCACTTCGGTTTGGGAGGTTAAAATAACCAATGCCAAAGGTGAGCTGTGTTGCGTATCGAGAATGACAGCGGCCGTAATTGAGCGCCCAGATAAAAAATCGAGCCGATAGATACCATGGAACATATCGATACACTCGTGATTGGCGCAGGTGTCGTCGGCTTAGCGACGGCAGCCAAACTCAGCCAAAACCAAGACGTCATAGTAATTGAGCAAGGTTCACACTTTGGCGAGCATACCAGCAGCCGCAATAGCGAAGTGATCCATGCTGGCATTTACTACCCGAGTAACAGTGGTAAAGCCCAACATTGTGTTGAAGGTAAAACACTGCTTTACCAACACTGTAAAGAGTACGGTGTGCCTTTTGCGCAACTAGGTAAAGTGATCACGGCACAAACGGCTGATGAAGCACAAACGCTCGAGGTGCTATTTCAACAAGCCAAACACAATGGGGTCACCGATCTATATTGGCTCAGTAAAGCGGAGTTACAAGCTAAAGCACCACAAGTCCACGCTCGAGAAGGCCTATTTTCGCCTTCCACAGGCATAGTAGATAGTCACCAATTGATGCTCTCTTTAATTGCGCAGCTTGAGCGTAATCAGGGCCAGTTCGTGCCAAACACAGAGTTTGTGGCCGCTCACTCAACACCACAAGGGTTTGCTGTCGAGCTCAATTGTGGAGGCGAGATCTTTCAACTGAGTTGTACAAATTTGATCAATGCAGGCGGCTTATTTGCTCAGCAAAATGCAGCTAAAATTGCAGGATTGAACCATACACATATCCCACCACTTCATTATTGCCGTGGACAATATTTTAGCTATCAAGGCAAGCACCCATTTAAGCATTTGATCTATCCTGTACCTCAACAACATGGACTGGGCATACATGCGACGCTTGATCTTGCGGGCCAACTGCGCTTTGGGCCAGATACTCAGTTCATCGAGTCACTAGACTACACGACAGACTCCAGTGCGTTAGAATCATTTTATCAAGCGATACAGCGATATTGGCCAAGCGTTGACAAAAGCAAGCTACAAATCGACTACGCAGGGATCCGCCCTAAGCTGCAAACAACTGGTCCACAAGATTTTGTCATCGATTGTGAAGTACAACATGGCATCAAAGGGCTGATCAATTTATTTGGTATAGAATCTCCAGGGTTAACTGCCTGCTTATCTATTGCCAAGTTAGTGACAGAACAGCTTGAGCCATCAGAATGAAAAAGGCGACACTCGGTCGCCTTTTTCATGCCGATTAGTCACTGTTATGTATCATCAAGCTGTTTAGCTCTTTGATCCATCAGCTTTTGGACATTTTGCGCATCTTTGACCAGTTTTTTCACTTCACTTGGCTTCATGCCATTAATACCACCTTTGTCATCTAACTGATCCCCTTGTTCAGCTTTTTCCTTGAGTATGTCTGTATTTTCAGCTGCCATAATGGTGATTTTAGTCGGATCCAAGGTGTGTACTTGACTATTAACTCGGCTATTAGGTCTGTCCGAATAATGCCAATTACCTTTTGCATCTTGCCATTTATATATGGTGGCTTGTGATTTACTTTGCGTCTCATCACCCAGCGCACTTTTTGCGGAATCAACAACATTGTTGAGTTCACGTTTTGATTTGTCTAACAATGAATTTGCTTGCTGCTGAGCTTCGCCAAAGATCATATCGACGCTTAGATAAGGTTTACCATCTGGGCGCTTAATAATAAAAAGCGATGCCAATCCAACCAGCATCATCATGATTAACAGATAACTTGCAGATTTCATTTCGGCACTCCTTTTTGCTTGAGGCCACACTCTTACAGTATAGCTTGGTATTGCGTACAGTTTGACAATTGGGCAGAAAATTATCAATACAAAAAGCGCACGAAATGGCAGGAAAGCAAAGCGGGTAAAAAAAGATAAAAGGAAAGATTTTGAGTCGCCACCTAAGTGTGCGACTCAATTCAAAAATTAGATGCCATCACCGTCAATATGTAAACCACATTCGCGGTTAAGGCCAAAGAAGCGAGTTTCTTCTTCTGTCATACCAGGCTCTAATTTACGTGTCGTATGCACATCACCCATAGACACATACCCTTGCTCCCAAAGCGGGTGATAAGGTAAGTCATGTTTGGTTAAATACTGATAAACATCTCGGTTGTGCCAATCAATAATAGGATAAACCTTTACACTACCGCGGCTAATTTCCAAAATTTGTTTGTCAGAGCGCGATGAAGACTGTTGACGACGCAAGCCACTGAACCAAGTACCAACATTCAGCTCTTTCAATGCGCGGGTCATTGGCTCGACTTTATTCAGAGTATTGTACTGTTTAATACCCGCTTCACCTTGCTCCCAAAGCTTACCAAATTTAGCCTCTTGCCAAGCTGGGCTGTATTCACTGCGGTAAATTTTAAGGTTTAACTTCAGCCTTTCAGTCAACTCATCCACAAACTGGTATGTTTCTGGAAATAGGTAACCGGTGTCAGTTAAGACCACAGGAATATCATTCTTCTGCTGTGATACGAGGTGCAGCATCACCGCTGCTTGAATACCAAAACTTGACGACAGCATATGGGTGTCAGGCAGATTCTCAAGCGCCCAAGCAACACGTTCTTCAACACTTTTCTGTGCCAACATGCCATTCGCATCGGCAAGTAGTGCCTGCTGTGTTGCTTTATCTAGGGTTAATATTTGCTTAAATTCGCTCATAGCTTGTCCTATTATGGGGCCCTATCGGGCCCTTGTTATTAAGCGTGGAAATCCGTTTTTGAAACTTTTACTTCCGCAACAATGCCTTTGCGGATCACAAAATCACCAAAGCACTCTTGCTCTTGACGCTCGCCAGCCCACTGACCGATTAACTCATCTAGTGCAGGCAGATAAACATCTTCACTGACGTTTTCTAGATAAAGCTTAGGAACTCGCGTGCCTTCACGGTTACCACCAAGATATACATTGTATTTACCAGGACCTTTACCGACAAAGCCCACTTCCGCCAACATCGCGCGGCCACAGCCATTTGGACAACCCACAACACGCATGATAATGTCATCATTTGGAATGCTGTGTTTTACCAGTAGCGCTTCTGTTTTCTCTACCAATTCAGGTAAATAACGCTCCGCTTCAGCCATCGCCAATGGACAAGTAGGCAGTGCGACACATGCCATTGAGCTCTTGCGCTGCTCGGTATGTGAGTCATCGATTAAGCCGTGCTCACGGGCAATTTTTTCAATCTCAGCTTTGTCTTCTTCTGCAACACCAGCAATGATCAGGTTTTGGTTCGCAGTCATGCGGAAATCACCCTTGTGGATCTCTGCAATTTTGCGGCAACCCGTTTTCAGAGGTTGACCTGGATAGTCTAAAATACGACCACTTTGCAAGAATAAAGTCAGGTGATGTTTACCATCGATGCCTTCAACCCAGCCGAAGCGATCACCACGATGAGTAAATTCGTATGGACGACTTTCTTCAAACTTAACACCTGCGCGCTTTTCAACTTCTTCTTTAAACGCGTCAATACCGAATGCATCTAACGTATACTTAGTTTTTGCGTTTTTACGATTTACACGGTTACCCCAGTCACGCTGCACACTGACAACATGCTCCGCTACTGCCAATGTATGCTCAAGTGGAATAAAACCAAAATCATCTGCACGGCGCGGATAGGTATTTACATCGCCGTGAGTCATCGCAAGACCACCACCCACAAGGACATTGAAACCAACCAATTTGCCCTCTTCAGCAATAGCCACGAAGTTCAAGTCATTGGCGTGTACATCCACTTCATTATTCGGTGGAATAGTCACTGTGGTTTTAAACTTACGCGGTAGGTAAGTAGAACCTAAAATAGGCTCTAGCTCAGTCGAGTCCTTACGCTCACCATTTAGCCAAATTTCTAAATAGGCACGTGTTTTTGGTAGTAAGTGCTCAGAGATCTTCGCTGCCCACTCATACGCCTCTTGGTGAAGTGCTGACTCAACAGGGTTCGTTGTACACAGTACATTTCGGTTAACGTCACCCGCTGTTGCGATTGAGTCGATACCCACATCATGCAAAGTTAAGTGCATTTCTTTGATATGTGGCTTTAATACACCGTGAAACTGAAATGTTTGACGTGTTGTCAGACGAATACTGCCATAAGAGGTTTTCTCTTCAGCAAACCTATCAATGGCTAACCACTGATCTGGCTGAATAATACCACCCGGCATACGCGCACGTAGCATCACGTTATGCAGTGGCTCAAGCTTTTGCTTAGCACGCTCAGCACGAATATCTCGGTCATCCTGCTGATACATGCCATGGAAACGGATCAGTTGGAAGTTGTCCTTAGTAAAGCCACCAGTTAATTGGTCACCTAAATCGGTTTCAATGGTACCGCGAAGGTGCTGACTCTCTGTTTTTAAACGCTCGTTGTCAGCAAATTTAGCCGCAGGATCGTGCTTACTATTGGGCTTGTAATCTTGATTGCTCATGGTTTTTCCTAAATTCTATACAGTGACGGTAAAAGTGCGTGATGACGCCTATTAATAGACGTCTTTTTGATAACGGTTAGCACTACGCAACTCTTTCAAATACTGCTCGGCCTGCTCATCATCTTTACCACCATGGGTCTTAACGATGTCTAGCAGCGCCTGGTGCACATCTTTGGCCATGCGTGTAGCATCACCACACACATAGAAATGCGCACCTTTTTCTAACCAAGCAAAAACTTCTTCGCCCTTTTCACGTAAGCGGTCTTGAACGTAAATTTTTTCTGCCTGATCCCGGCTAAATGCTAAATCCACTCGGTTTAGCAATCCTGACTTCACATACCCTTGAATTTCTACTTGGTATAAGAAGTCTTGTGTAAAGTGAGGGTTACCGAAGAACAACCAGTTATCCCCTTCAGCCTCACGGGCATCACGCTCTTGCAAAAACGCTCTAAATGGCGCGATACCTGTACCTGGACCAACCATGATCACAGGTGTATTATCATCACTTGGTAAACGGAAGTTGTCATTGTGCTCACTGAACACTTTAACCTTGGTTCCTTCCTCTACGCGATGCGCTAAGAATCCAGAACACCCTCCAAAATGCTGCTCACCAAACGCCTCAAACTCAACTAAACCCACCGTGAGGTGAACTTCTTCTTCTACCTCAGATTGACTCGATGCAATAGAGTACAAACGCGCTTGTTGTTTACGGCAACACTCTACAAGTGTTTGGGCTGCAATCTCGCTCGGATTTTGTTTGATCACATCAAATATCTGACGCGCTTCCAAATACTCACGCAGTGCCGCCTTGTCTGCAACTAGCTTCGCCAAGTCCTCATTCCCAGTGGCTGTTGCATACTTCTCTACAAACCCGGGATATGACTGAGTCAGTTCGAGCTTTTCAATTAGTGCATCGCGAACACTCAAGGTGTCATTGCCCAGCGTTACTTCACTTTCTGGTGCAATATTTAATGCTTTTAATACTTCATCAACCAGCACTTCATCATTTAAGAAGTAAACCCCTAATGCATCACCTGGTTGATAACTGATGTCAGAGCCTTCCAGGTCAATCTCTATATGGCGCACATCTTTGGTTGAATCACGACCAGTGATTTTCACTGCGGTCGCAATTTCAGCTGTAAATGGGTTTTGCTTTGTATACTGGCTATGTGCAGCTTGCGGTGCGCCAAAAGGGGCACTCACTACATTCGTGGCACCACCTGCAGCTTGCTGTGCTTTAAGCTCCGGCTCAAATGCATCTAGCGCTGAAGCGATCCACGCTTCAGCCTGTTCTTCGTAATCGACATCTAAATCAGCGCGGGCAACGACACTTTCGGCACCCAGCTTCTGTAAGCGCTCTTCAAAATCAATCGCTGTTTGACAGAAGAACTCGTAGCTTGAATCACCTAAACCTAATACCGCAATTTTAACGCCGTCTAACTTAGGTGCTTTTTTACCAACTAAGAATTCATGTAAATTTTCAGCATCTTCTGGTGGCTCACCCTCACCGTATGTCGAGACCGCAACGGCAATAAATTTTTCTTTCTTTAAGTTGCCAGACTTGTAGTCCGCCATGTTAACTAGCTTGACATCTAAGCCTCGCGACTTAGCTTGTGCTTCAAGCTGCGCTGCAACACCTTTGGCATTACCCGTTTGCGAACCATATAAAATAGTCAATGGAGCAGCATCTTGCGCTGGCGCAGTTGCTTGACCAAGCACGCCACCAAGCGCCGCAGTATTGGCATTTGCAGCCAAGTAACCACTCACCCAAGCTTGTTGAATTGGGTTTAGTTCTGCCACTAACCCCTGTAACTTTTGCAGTTGTTCTTGTGAAAGCGGACTTGCCGCAGCACTCAGTTGACTTAACAACATTGTCTATTCCCCGTAACCCATTTCGTTTTACTTGCTCTGGCACTTTAGTGTGCAGGTCATTTAATAGCATGCAGGATACTGTTCCTATCTCTTAACAAAAAGAACAGTATCTGCTTTGTTATTCCTTTTAGTTATGAAAAGAAAAAAACACCAACGAAAACAGATTAAAAGAAATGTTTATTTTTTGATCTAATTTTTATTAGCATTTTAATAACGGGTGTGGAGTTTTAGCGCCCGTGTTTTATCAGATCAAAATAACAAGAGAACAAAATGAAACGAAACATCAAAAACCGGGCGTATATACAAATTGCGATTTTAGCAGGTATTTACAGCTCATCAGGCCACACACAAGTTGACAATGGTAGCTTTGAACAATGGCAACAAAACACCCCAAGTAGTTGGACTACCATTGATTCAGGGATCACGACATCACCTGTTAACACCCCAGTACAGCACGGCCAAAACGCCGCCGCTATCACCGTGAATACACCAACGCAGGGCAATACGGATATACGCCAAAGCATTGCCGTGGTTGCAGGACAAACCTATGACTTTAGCACTTGGGTTTACCATACCGAAGGCGGCGTTAAGTCACGGATATATATTGATGGTTATCACGGATATTCCAATGCACAGCAAACAGGGCAATGGCAACAGCTGACTTATCAATACAAGGCCAGTACCTCGAAAAACATTGAAATCGGTTTACGATTTTATGATGTTACCGGATTTGATGGCAGCGAAGTTGTATACGTTGATAACTTTTCTACCGGCACAGACGTCAATCCACCACCTCCTCCTCCCCCGCCACCAACAGGCTGTCAGCACAACACAGTTGCCTTTAGTTTATTGACAGACAATTATGGCAGTGAAACCAGCTGGCAGTTGGAGAACAAAGCAGGACAAGTCATCAAAAGTGGCAGTGGATACAGTAATAACCAAACGATTTCAGACACGCTGTGCTTAACAGACGATACCTATACTTTTACCATTTCAGACAGCTACGGCGATGGTATTTGTTGTTCACAGGGTAACGGACGTTATGAGTTTAGCCACAATGGTCAAATATTAATTTCAGGCGGACAATTCACCGCCCAAGAGCAAAAACAATTTACATTAGGCAACGATGGCGGCAATGGTCAAGACCCCACAGGATACTATGCTAGCGCAGCTGGACTTACTGGGCTTGCACTTAAGTCCGAGCTTCATGCAATCATAAAAAACCACAACAACCAAGGCTATGGCGCGCTGTGGTCCTTTATTGATCAGCATGAACGCGACCGCTATTTTGAGCAAGATAACTCCGTACTGGATCGCTATTCTGAGAAACCCAGTAGCGCAGACACCATTAACTTTGTTGCTGTCAGTGGTCAATGCGGTAGCTACCGTGCTGAGGGAGATTGCTACAATCGCGAGCATTCATTTCCTAAAAGTTGGTTTGGCGGCAAGGTAGAGCCAATGAACTCAGATGTACACCATATTGTTGCATCAGACGGCTTCGTCAATGCGAAACGCAATAGCTTCCCCTTTGGTGAGGTTGGCAGCGCCAGTTACACTTCTTCAAATGGCAGTAAGTTAGGCGGTGCATCAGGGATTAACTATAGCGGTACCGTATTCGAGCCCATCGATGCCTTTAAAGGTGACTTTGCCCGCATTTACTTTTACATGGCGACTCGTTATGAAAATGTCATTGCCGGGTGGCACAACAAATCAAGCTACGGTAGTGATGTGCTCAATGGTACCTCAGGGCTGGTATTTGAGCCTTGGGTAATAGCCATGCTTAAGCGCTGGCACCAGCAAGATCCTGTTGATGCCATCGAACGTGCTCGTAACCAAGCTGCTTACGAATATCAAGGTAATCGCAACCCGTTTGTCGACCACCCTGAGTTTGTCGAACAGATCTGGTAGTTAATAGAGTCGTAAAATAAAAAAGCGGCCCAATCCATTGGGCCGCATAACATACTCAGCGCAGAGTCTACGTGAGTGTTAAAGTAGGTAAGGTAACTGTATTCCTAACTGATAAATCGATTCGATCTTCCACCACCGCAGCGATTTAAAAGTGCACTTACCTAGGCTCTATCGTTAAGGGAGATAAAGTCATTTTGGCATTGTTACTGGCACCCATTAAATTTGTGTACCTACGATTTTCAAACAGTGTATAAAATACATCAACATAGTCATCGTCATTGCTAAACCAATGGCTTGGCATCGCCTTTATCAATTCATTGGTCAACTGAGGAATGATGGCATAACCCTGGACATTGGGATCTGGGATTAATCTCATTGCCTGTGTGACGATGTTTAAAAAGGTTGATGCAAGCTCTTGATAATTAGTATTGTCATCATGCTCCATAAATAAAACATCGGCCGCTTGCCAGCGGTAGCGTTCCCAATGAATTAGGATTTGATTGGGCGTGTAGTCTTGTCCATCATGGTCTAAATAAGGTAGATCAACCACATCAAGTGCAGGCTCATCTCGACTCGGATTAACCCCATTTACGACTGCATAGACTTCAGCTGCCCCAGAGATCCAAGGCTCTTTGTCGTCACTCAATCGGATGCGATTAATCACTGATGTCGAAATAGAAGCACTCGCAGGAGCTTCAGCTGTGTTAGACCATTTGTTTTCAGTCTTCGCCAAAGCCAATCCACTGTGTTGTTGAAAAGTTTTTTGCATCACGGCAATACCTTCGCGATGCACTATCTGTTTATCTAGTTCAACGATTAACACTGGGCGCTTAGGCATCTGCTGTGCATCAAGTAAATGCACTTCACCATATTGATCAAATGCTTCAACATGTACCCACTCTGTATCTTCTCCTTTTGGCGCAAATGCCACCAGTGGAGACTGCCCTTGCTGCCATGCTGCAAGCATAGCACTATCGGCCAAACGCAATTGGTAGACTTGTTGGCTGTGCTCTGTTAGCCCTTTTAATTGACGTGTCAATCGACTCGCCTGAGCACCTAACATGGATGCATCAGAAGACAAAGTAGCTTGCGCTAAATTAAGCTTATTAAAACTGTTTAATTGCTTAATCCAACTTTGCTCATTAACTGCGATATCACGTGCAACCGCTTTTGCGACCACGCGTTTAATATCTGTTACTTGGAAACTCGCAGGGTTAAACCTGTCTATTGATTGCAGTGAAGTATTGAAACCACCGCCTACTTCTGCCGGCTGCGCATTCGCTTGGCCGCTGAAAACTGAAATGGCGGCTGTCAGCGTCGCCAATTTTAGTAACTTGTTCATAACATATCCTTGAAATAATCCGTGTGTTTACGAATAAAAAACCAGTAAATCGGTGTTCATTCGCATAGCCAAGATAAAACAGCACACTAAATTTATCAAGATATTAATAATGAATTAACATAAAAATTTTCAACTTTTCTCTATCACAATGAAATATATAAATAATATGGGCGTTTCCTAGATTGTAAAACAATCACCATTTACGCAACAATCTATTTTGCTTAAATAATTAACTAGCTTGCAACATGAATAGCATATAACGAAGCAAACAAACCGCTTGCCTATAAAACAAGCAAGAATAGCTTGTTGATATCAGTTGGTAATGTCATTTGCACTAAGGAATTAAAAGGCAGGTAAAATCATGGAAGTATCATTAGGTCGTGTGCTGGCGATAAAGGGCTATATGTATCATAACCCTTTTCTTACAACCCTATTTTTCCGCGGGGTACAGTGTGATCTCTATGCCTGCACCAATCGCAGATATACGCAATAAAGTATCGACATCAATGGCTTGAGAATAACACTTTGGCGTTTCACCTGAGACAAAGCCTATGTCAAACGTACGCTTTTTACATCCTAACCACTGCTTTAGTGCAGTCTTAGAGCATGACTCTATCAACTCACATAGGTGGTTGATGGCTTTGTTGGGGCTGTTGACTTCAGTACTTGATTCAATGCGCGCCAGTTCTCGATAATCGTCTTTATCATAATGAAGTACAATCGCATTACGCTTCAGGTCCTCAACCAAAGCGGAGATATCATGTTTGGATTCTAACTCTAGGTCGACATTTAAAAATTGGATTTCTGACATTGTGAATGCGTTACCTTGCTTTATGATAGGACCGAAGGTCTCAATTGTTTATACACTGTTCACCACTAAAGTGCCACGTAACTAGCTTACGCTATTAAAGTCATACTTTTGGGTGCGACAATTTGTCACTGTGGATTTTACGCCAATTTCAATAAGCTATCAGCAATTTTGATTAAAAAACAGAGCAATGATTAAAACCGCATTAAAACCAGCCAGAAAAATACATAAATACCTTGGTTACTTACTGGCATTGCAACTCTTTGCATGGCTGCTCGGTGGACTTGTTATGAGTGCCATTCCGTTAGAAATGGTCCACGGTAAACACCTGGCTAACCGACAATTAGAGAATCCATTTAACTCCACTCATTACACAGCAAGTTTGGATCAATTAACCCAACAAGTAAGTGGGCTACGCAGCATTGAGTTCAAACATTTTCTCAATACACCCTTGATCAAATTAAGTGGCGATACTGATGCCTATTTTCACGGCGTTACTGGTCAACGGTTTCAAGCGCCAGCTCAAGCTGCCATAGAGCGGCAAGCCAAAGCACATTACCTCGGTGACAGCGAAATTGCCCACGTCACACTCATGGCAACGGGACCCAGAGAAGTACAGTATCGAAAAAATATTTGGCGCGTCATATTTGATGATGCCCTGAGTACCACGGTTTATTTAACCCACGACAGTGGTCATGTGATCACAGTGCGCAGTACGCTTTGGCGCATTTTTGATTTTTTCTGGATGTTACATATTATGGATTATGATGAAAGAGATGATTTTAACAACCCTCTGTTGATATCTTTTTCTGCTACCAGCGTTCTATTCTGTATATCCGGTATCATACTTCTATTTCAATCTCCGCCGTGGCGACGCCGACGAACTCAGTTTAAATAAGCTATTATTAATTACATAAATAGGATAATCTGAGGGCAGTTTCGAAGTTCACCTTAGGTGAGAGACATGCCCTTTGTCCCCGCTGTTATTCTACTGCTTTCCCTTTTTTTTAGCACACTTGCAAACGCGCAGCCATTTACGAGTTTTTATCAGGCAAAAAAGCACTTGTCTCAACAACTCAGTAGATCCGTTAAAACACTTTACTGCGGTTGTGATATAACCCGGCAAGGGAAAAAGCTGGTACCTGATCCGTCTAAATGCGGCTATCAACCGCGAAAGCCCATCACGCGAAGTGGTAAACCAAATAGTCGAGCGACCCGGATAGAGTGGGAGCATATAGTACCAGCATGGGAGTTTGGCCATCAGTTACAATGCTGGCAATCTGGCGGCAGAGCGCATTGCCGTAAAGTCAGTGCCCAGTTTCGGCGCATGGAAGCAGATATTCGAAATCTAGCGCCTGCGATAGGCGAAATAAATGGAGATCGCAGTAACTATCGTTTCGGCATGCTGCCAAACACACCATACAAACATGGCGCATGTGCGGTCAAAATTGATTTTAAACAGCGGGTTATTGAGCCACCTGTATACGCTCGAAAACAAATCGCCGAGGCGTACTTTTACATGCAAAAAACATATGGCTTAAAAATCGCCGAAAAACAGCAGAAGCTGTTCCAAGTTTGGGCTAATTTAAATCAATAAAACTGCCAAATACATGAATTTTTTCATGCCCTGTATAAAAAATGGTAACAGTGGCTAATTTGATTGTAATCTACATCAGCAATTGATAATTTGACTCTAGTATTGATTTTGGACGCACAACTGAAAGCATCACCCATTGATACAGGTCTACTCAATGAGACCATCTGGCAATGCTTAGGAATGGAATATGAGATTGAATAACAAATTGTACCTAGCACTTGGTATGGCATTTACAACTACCTTACTCGCAGGTTGCGGCGGCTCTAGTGGTGGAGCAACTAATGTGACACCGACACCAACTACGCCGGCTGTGCCAAATACAACAGCGCCAACCTGGCAAGCAGGTAGATTTGATTCATCGACTCTATTTGCCAACCGCTGTGCTGAGCCACGCAGTGGTATCGATCCATTCGAGAATGAGGCGTACCCTGATGTTGCCGGTACAGCCATGCATGAGAAAATGTGGTTGCGCTCATTCAGCCACGAAACCTACCTTTGGTATGATGAAATCATCGATAATGACCCCAATGGCTTTGCGACCGTCGCCGCTTATTTTGATCAGTTAAAAACATTTGAAACAACTGACAGTGGTCGAGATAAAGATGAGTTTCACTTCAGTGAAAGCTACGAAGACTTCAAAAAAGAATCACAAGACGGCGTATCTGCTAGTTTTGGTATCAACTGGACTATACCGCAAGCACGTATGGCCTATGTCGGATATATCGATGACAATACGCCAGCCGCCGATGCTGGAGTACAACGAGGTGACAGATTACTCAAAGTCGGCGATATTGACTTTGCGACCTTTAATAGCCGAGATACTGCGCAATACAACCAAGTTCTCACAGCCTTTATACCGCAAAAAGATCAAACCGTAACATTGACGTTGCTAGGTCGTGATGGACAAGAAAAGATCGTATCATTGACCGCAAAAGATTTGGCCCTTGTTCCTGTCAAAAATAGTCAAGTCTTCGAGTTCGAAGGCAAGCAGATCGGCTACGTACAATTTAATCAGTTTGTCGCCAGTGGGCAGGCCGATTTGATTGCGGCATTTAATCAATTTAGCCAAGGTAACGTCGACGAGCTGGTACTCGATATGCGTTACAACGGTGGTGGGCTGGTATTCCAAGCATCTCAGCTCAGTTATATGATTGCCGGAAGCCAATCTAACAATCGTACCTATTCAGTTAAAACACATAATGACAAGCAGAGCAGTAAAAACGAACCGCTCGGATTTGTAAATCAATCGATAAACTGGACTACGCTTGAATACAATGATGATCAACTGCCCTCAGCACAGATGAATCGAGTATATATGTTGACCACAAGTGATACAGCTTCAGCCAGTGAAAGCGTCATCAATGCATTGCGTGGAATAGACGTAGAAGTCATCTTGATTGGTGGCAATACTCGTGGAAAACCATATGGCTTTTTACCTGAGCAAAACTGTGGCACTGTGTACTATACAATTCAAACCAAATCTGCCAATGAAAAGGGGTTTGGTGACTATGAAGACGGGTTTATCGTCACGCCTCAAGCAAACATCATTGGTGAAATTGGCTTAGATGCCAACGTACCAGGCTGTGTGCTCAGCGATGACTTCAGTAAAGAGCTAGGTGACAAAACAGAAGGACTATTTGCAGGTGCATTGCACCATATATCTACTGGCACCTGCCCAGCCAATAGTGTTGCACGACAAGCCCGCGCTGCTCAGACCTTAATGGATACTGGTAATGTCGCACCATTCGATTTGCCTTTCCAGCCTTTAAAACATGGGGCGGTATACACCACTATCACACAAGGTAATTAAATGACCTTTAAGCAAAGTATTTGCACTCTGGCGGCACTCCTTTTGAGTGCCTGCCAGAGCCACAGCCAACCGCAGAGCCAACTCGCTCTGCTGCAAACTGTGACACCCTCGATTGTCGCTGAGATAGGTTCTGCTGTCGTAGCATTAAAAGGGGGGACAGCCCCGACCCTTGCACACAACGTATTTACTCAATCACCTCAGCTAATTTTAACGCAAGGCCAGTCAAATGGCGGGATGGAAAATACGGCCTTATCAGCACTGCCCATTAGTACCTTTGAACTACAGCTACGCTCAAATACCTGTGTGCTCTATTACCCAAAAGCCAATAAATTTGTGCCGCTGCACTACGCCACCTGTACACCCTATATAGATACCAGTAAATAAGAAACAATTTAGGAATGCCACTTAATTACCTAACTTGCATCCATAAAAGGGATAGGACACACTAGGGCGGTTCAGCCAAGGAGTCATATATGCACATCACCCCCGTGTCACCATTTCAGCCGCAACTACCTTATATCTATCGCAGTATGGCATTCAGTCCAGATGTATACCAAGACAGCGATTTTGCGTATTTTAATCAGCCTCTACCAAGCAAACTACAGCGTGCAGTGGCAAAGCGAAAAGCCGAATACCTAGC
The DNA here is from genome assembly GCF_018100925.1 of Pseudoalteromonas luteoviolacea. Lineage (GTDB taxonomy): Bacteria > Pseudomonadota > Gammaproteobacteria > Enterobacterales > Alteromonadaceae > Pseudoalteromonas > Pseudoalteromonas obscura. The sequence continues at coordinate 49,806 of NZ_JAGJEH010000013.1, forward strand.
GGGTCGCGTTTGTGCCGCACAGGCCATGCAACAGTTAGGATTACCCCATCACGTAGTGCAAACTGACGACGACCGCGCGCCAATTTGGCCACAAGGTATTCGGGGCGCTATCACACACAGTAAAGGTATTGCGATGGCAGTAGTTACTGATAATTCAAACGTATTAGGTCTGGGTATCGACATAGAACATTTGATGTCAGACAGGCAAGAATTGGAATTGCGTAGTCAAATTTTAAGAGAGGACGAAGCCGACGCGTTCGAGTCCCTTGGTCAATCTCATCATAGGCCATTGACACTGGTTTTTTCAGCAAAAGAAAGCATATACAAAGCACTCTATGGACAAGTACAAAAGTTCTTTGGCTTTGACGCCGCCAAGTTAATTGGACATGACTCGCAGCAGTTGCACTTCACGCTGACAGCTGACTTACACCCTGATTTAACCAAGGGTACAAAAGTCAGTGTTTTTTACCAGTACAATGATGAAATGGTACTTACTGAGTGTATGCACCAGCAAGCTTCTTAACTCCAAATACAAAAAACGATGCCAAGGGCATCGTTTTTTATTTACGTGGTATTGCGTCCTTTAGAAACAATATTCTAACTGCAATGCCACTTCTCGCTCCTGATCCAGCTCTACATAGTTCCAACGACGGCTGCCTTTTGAATTGAGATAGTCTTTGTCCAATAAGTTGTTCACACTCAAGAACACACCCCAGTTTTCAGGTTGATAGCCAACTCGAGCGTTCACAATAGTGCGGCTTGGGATCTCAAGATAGTCCAATACTCTCTGTTCATGGAGGTCAAGGTATCAGGTGCGGTGCGTGATATTAAATTTTGAAAGTAACAATATGATCGCGCCTGCGATCATATTGTTGAATTAGATGAAAAAATTAAATGGCAAGCTGGTTTGCGAGCCCATTTTTGCGCTCGGTTAGACAACCATTTTCCATTCGTAGTAAACGATCCGCCAGATGGAAGTATTTATCATCATGGGTGATCACAAACACGGTTTTCCCCTTTGCACTCAACTCAGGTAATAGCTCCGTATAAAAGACATCTTTGAATACTGGGTCTTGATCTGCGGCCCATTCATCAAAGATATAAAACGGTCTATCCTCTAGATAAGTCACCACCAATGCCAACCGTTTGCGTTGTCCCTGAGACAGCTTTTGAGTAGTAAACGCACCATCTTTAATCGCCACTTTATGATGCAAATTGAGTTTTTTGATCAATGCATTACCTTTTTCCTGTAGCACTTTATCTTGACAGTCAAGCAACCTATCAAATAGGTGGAAATCACTGAACACCGCACTGAATAACTGACGATAACTGTCAAGGTGTGCCGCGGTAATGTGTTCACCGTCCACATATAAATCACCTTCCTTAGCCGGATACAGTCCACACAACAACTTAGCAAATGTAGTTTTTCCGCTACCATTACCGCCGACTAAATAAATGATCTCGCCCTGTTTAAGGGTTAAATCAATGGGTGTGAGCGCAAATACTTCGTCACTTTGCTCATGATAATAACCATGGCTCAGCGCTTTTAGTTCAATACGTTCAAACTCAGTCCTTTGCGCCTGAGGTTGCTGTGCAATCAAGCGCATTTGAGAGGTCATTTCTGTGATCGTATTGGCTGATGCCTTTGCTGCTGCGGCCTTTGGAATAGCCGCCAACATTACTTCAAGTGGCGTAAGCATATACAAAAATAAAAGTGCAAAACCAGACATCACTTTCGTCGTATCTGCACCTTGACCGGATAGAAAATACAATGCGCCACCAATGAAGGCAAAAATACTAAACCCCCCCCAAGAGGCAGCATAGTGATAAATGGTTGCACCTTGTACGCGACGGGTACGTAGCAAAGTAATCGTGTCACCAATGACTTGTTCAACAAAAATACGGCGCTTGGATTTATGTAATTTCAGTTCTTTAGCACCATCGTATATAGCATCAAATTGATCGTATAAAGAGTCTTGAACTTTGGCCGCTTCTGTCACCTTTTTAAATGCCGTGGCGTTGGCCAAACTATACCCCACAGAGCCTACCAATAAAGTCAGTACCGCAAAAATAAACACTCGCCAGTCCAGCCAAGCCATATATGCAAAGCTGCCAAGTACTATCATTGCATTGGTCAAGATCCCCGGTAGGCGTTGAAAAAACTCAGACACTCGTAGACTGTGCTCAGTTAAACAAGATTTAATTTTTCCAGCCCCTTGCGCTTCGACATCATCAAACTCAGCATTAACAACATGTTCAGCGACTTGACTACGCACAGTCGCCTGACTTTGCTCAGTTAGCTGTTCAGCAAAAACTTTTGAGCATAACTGCAAAATGACACCTGAAACTGCCAACACGGCAAAATAAGTAAATTGCTCAGACCGCGCATCTGGCGAACTGTTAATGATTTCATTGATCAGTGCAACTAAGGCCACACTGGCTAGGCCAAATAAGGTACTAGTGATGGCTGTTGCAAGAAATCGCCACCATGTGGCGCGGATTAGATTAGCGAGCACGTTACTTCTCTTTTTGTTAATTCAAATTTAGGACTAGATATAGGACGAGAATGCCCACAAAAAATTCACTATTTAAAATGCAAGCAGATGTCTTTCTGAGCCGAGTCACACCACCGACACCTAGCCAGTAATAGCTCATCGAGCTCCGTATTCCCCCGCTTTGCAACTGAGTTAAAAATATCATTGCATAGAACACTAAATCTTTTCGTGATTGACACGTCTTTAACACACATTCACGGCTGACCGACGATTTGGCAGCAGTTAAGTGACAACGCAAAAAGGTTAAATTATGCATGCTGGCGAAATATCTAACTTAGCGCAGGCTCAGTCTTTAGGTGAGTTTCTATTAGATCAAGATTGTCTTTTCGTGTCTGGTGACAGCTGTTTATTGGGGCAAGGGGTCAAACACAGGTTTAAATTGCCCATTGCCAATACTGACTACCTAGTGAGCGAGCTGCAAACACAGTTGCGCAATCACCAAGGAGAAAATGACAATACCATCGCTTTTGGTGTACTGCCTTTTTGCAAATATGAAATGGCGCAATTTATCATCCCTGAGCAGGTCGCTCGGTGGGACAAAAAGGTCTTTAGTCAGTGGCTCAATACCCAAATCACAGAGGGAAGCCATACCGAAAACCCGCTCAAAGCAGTTAACTACTTACAAGACAGAGTACATTTTGAGCATACAGTGCAGCAAGCCAAAGAGCTGTTCGACAAAGCGCTGCTAGACAAAATCGTACTCAGCAAGCAGGTGGAGCTAGAGTTTGAACACGCAATCAATCGCAAGCATGTGCTAAATCAACTACTCACGCAGAGTCAGTCGGGGTATCACTTCGCATTTCCGACCGAAAGCGAGTCTGTGTTAATGGGCGTTAGCCCCGAATTATTGCTGCGAAAAGAAGGTGAAACAGTCACCAGTAACCCGTTAGCGGGGTCGATCCCAAGAGATCCCTGTAGCAAGGTTGAGGCGCAGCACCGTGCGGCATTATTCAGTTCAAAAAAAGACAGATACGAACATGCCGTAGTGATTGACGATATGCGTCAACTGCTCGAACCTGTATGCGACAACCTCGCCATTCCTGCTGAGCCATCACTATTACATACTGCCACCATGTGGCATCTGTCTACTGTGATCTCAGGTCACTTGAAAGATCCGAGCACCCATATTTTGGCATTGGCCAATCAACTTCACCCGACACCGGCATTATGCGGCAAACCAACCAAGCCTGCATATCAACATATCTTGGATCTAGAAGGCCATGGCCGCGATCTATTTTCCGGGATCATCGGCTGGTGTGATCAACAAGGCAACGGTGAGTGGGTAGTCGTGATCCGATGTGGAGAACTCAAAGCACACGTTGCTAAGTTATTTGCCGGTGCGGGGATCGTCGCCGCTTCAGACCCCAGCTCTGAATGGTTAGAAACCGAAGCCAAACTCAAAACCATGCTGAACGCACTCTCAGTCCAGCAAGCTTATACTCAGTTTAATAAGTAACATTATGCGTATCGAATATACTCCTTGGCCAGCTGAGCTGGCCGAACAATACCGCGCCAAGGGTTATTGGCAAGATAAGCCTCTGACGAGCATTTTGTCTGAGCAACTCAATACCAATAGCCAAGGCATTGCCGTCGCTGATGGGCAACGTCAGCTAAGCTATGCTGAGCTAAATACTTATAGTGACAACCTTGCTGGTTACCTCAACCAACAAGGCCTGCAACAAGGCGACACCGCCATTGTGCAATTGCCAAACTGCCTCGAGTTTTACATCACTTATTTTGCTCTGTTAAAGCTGGGCGTCGCACCTGTTTGTGCACTATTCAACCATCAGCGCACTGAACTGCAAAGTTACTGTGAGATCTTGCAACCCAAAGCCATGATCGTTTCTTCCGCGCACGCTTTATTCACGGATGAACAATTTACTCAAGCGTTGTTTAATCGCTTCGGCTGTTTAAACAACATCATCATAGATCACAGTAAAGGCAATAGTGAATTAAAACAGGGCTATCTCAATAAACACGCTTTTACAGCACCAGATCTCAACCCTGAAGAAGTCGCTTTTTTTCAACTTTCAGGCGGCAGTACAGGTACACCCAAGCTGATCCCGCGTACACATAACGACTACCTCTATTCAGTGGTTGCAAGTAAAGACATCTGTGAACTCGATGGTGATACACGCTACTTGTGTGCCCTGCCTGCACCTCATAACTTCCCTTTGAGTTCACCAGGCGCACTGGGCGTATTTATTGCGGGTGGTACCGTGATCTTAGCCAGTGATCCCAGTCCTGCGGTGTGTTTTGGCCTAATTGAGCACTATGCCATTACTCATACGGCACTTGTGCCGCCAGCGCTGCAATTGTGGTTACAGCATGCGCCTGCTAGTCAACATGATCTAAATAGCTTGCAAGTGATCCAAGTAGGCGGTGCAAAGCTCAGCCGCAGTGTTGCTGAGCAGGTGACACCGGTTTTAGGCTGTCAGTTACAGCAAGTTTTTGGCATGGCCGAGGGCCTCGTTAATTACACCCGCTACAACGATGATCCCGAGCTAATTCTCACGACACAAGGCCGACCTATCAGCGAACTTGATGAGATTAAAATTGTTGATGAACACGGACAAGAGGTTGCACAAGGAGAGTCAGGCCGCCTAATGACGCGTGGTCCCTATACTTTCCGAGGTTATTATAAGTCGCCAACTCACAACGCCTCAGCATTCGACGATGCTGGATTTTACAGCTCAGGTGACATTGTTAAGCAATTGCCCTCAGGGCATTTAGTCGTTGAAGGGCGAGATAAAGATCAAATTAACCGCGGTGGTGAGAAGATCGCCGCTGAAGAAGTTGAGAACCATTTACTTGGCCACGAACACATTCAACAAGTCGCAATTGTCTCTATGCCTGATGACACATTAGGTGAAAAGAGTTGTGCATTTGTCGTGGCAGATCAGGATATTAAACTGACTACCCTGATCTTACGAAAATACCTACGTCAGCTTGGTATTGCCGACTATAAAGTGCCCGATAAATTTAAATTTGTAACCCAACTACCGTTAACCGCCGTAGGCAAAGTCGATAAAAAAGCCTTGCGTGCCACGTTCGAATAACAGAGAAAACCATGAGCATTCCAAAGTTAAACCACTATCCGTTACCACGCGACGCTGAGCTGCCAGAAAACCGAGTTGATTGGCAACTTGATTCAAACCGCGCCGCTTTGTTGATCCATGATGTACAACATTACTTTGTTGGTTTTTATGGCGAAGATAACCCGTTGATCAATTCAATGATCCGAAATATCCAAGCGCTAAAAGCTTACTGTTATGAACACAATATCCCTGTTTATTACACCGCACAGCCAATCAAACAAGGCAAACATGAACGCGGCCTGCTCTCTGATATGTGGGGTCCTGGATTACAAGATCCAGCACAACAGCCGATCGTTGACGCACTGGCGCCGACTGACAAAGATGTGGTTTTAACTAAGTGGCGCTATAGTGCATTTCAAAAGTGCGATTTCGAGCAGCAACTTCGTGAACAACAGCGAGATCAGCTGGTGATTGTTGGGATCTATGGTCATATCGGCGTGATGACCACTGCAGTCGATGCCTTTATGCGTGACATAGAACCATTTTTGGTCGCCGATGCCATTGCGGACTTTAGCAAAGAAGAGCATATGATGGCGCTCAACTTTGTTGCCAAACGCTGTGGTAAAGTAGTTTCAATGTCAGAGATCCTTGGCACACAAACTCAAGATCTAACCTCTTTTGCAGGGCTCAAGGCACACATATTGACGCTGATCGAGTGTGAAGAGGAGGAGTTTGACGAACACGAAAGCTTGATCGATTACGGCTTAGATTCTGTCCAAGTGATGAACTTGATCTCCCTCTGGCAACAGCAAGGGATCGAAACCAACTTTATCGAGCTAGCTCAGATCCCGACGCTTGCAGCTTGGGTAGAATTACTTGAAGAGCGTAAGGAAGACTAATGACTCTGCCACTAACTGATTCGCAGCACGCCATGTGGTTGCTGCATACCATCAGTGGTCGAGGTGAGCTATTCAATGTTGCCGAGTGCCTAGAATTTAAAGGTAAAATTTCGGCAAGTTGGCTGCAACAATCGTTGCAGCACGTATGGCAGGCAAGCGATATGCTTGCTTGTCGCTTTATCAGCGATGACAACTATACTCCTAAGCTCCATACCGACAGCACTGTTGTAAAAATTCTTGTTCAAGATCTCGAGCAAGATCCAGAAAATGTACTGGCGTTTGCACAAAACTTTGCCAAGCCCTATTTAGCAAAACCATTTGATTTCAATACAGAAGCACTCATGAAGTTGTTTCTGCTGCGTGGCCCAGAACAAGATTACCTCATCATTGTCGCTCATCACCTATTATTGGATGGCTATGGGTTTGGTTTGTTCTCGCAATCACTCAACCGCTGTTACAACGCCTTAAGTAAAGGCAAATCGTTACCTAAATTACGCTTTACACAGCAACAGCAGCTCCTTGAATTGCATCAAAGCGACGACTACCTTGCACAGCAGAAAAAAGCACAAACCACATTAAATCAATGGCTTGATGATATACCTAAGGCCCTCACCTACAGCACTTCCAAAGCCGATGTCTCTGAGCCAAATCACCGCCTCACCACGACTTTTTCGCAGTCAGTGTGGCACACCATTCAATCTGCCGCCCAAGTAACGCACACCACCAGCAGTGAGATTTTACTCGCCGCCATTGCTGCAACCTTGGTTGCACAGCATCAGCAATACCATGTGACGCTCGGATTGGTCATGATGAATCGCCAAGCAATGCCCGAGCTAAACAGTCCCTGCGTGCAAAGCAATGTGTTGCCTCTACCGCTGCAATTGGATGAGGATGCTGACTTAAGCACGGTGGCTATACTCATTAACCAACAGATCAAAGCATTGAAGCAAGTGCAAAGCTATCGGGTTGAATCACTCAAGCGCGACCGTCAGAAGCAAGGTAAGTCCCTATCGATCATCGGACCCACGATTAACTTATTGCCTTTTGCCAGCAGCCCGAAATATGCAGGGGTTGACACGTGCAGCCATATTTTAAGCGCAGGTACCACCGATGACATTATGTTGCAAATTCACCTCCTCGGCGATGCGCCCGCTACCATAGACTTTGACAGCAATACCGCGCGTTATGACATAGCGGCAGTAGAGTCAATTCAAGAGCGCATATTTAGTGCCGCAAAATTGTGGGCAACTCAGCCTAAATTATCTCTAAAATCGCTCTGCGAGCAACTTTGTCAGAACACGGTATAAGGCGCTATTTATGGATTATCAACAGTCATTATCCCGTGAATATGATCAGCAAATCGTCTGGGTAACAGGTGCAGGGCAAGGCATTGGATTGGCAGTCGCAGAACAATTTGCAGCCTTGGGGGCAAAAGTGATTGGCTTTGACCGCCAATTTACCGATACCAGCATGCTCTATAAGCACGTCGTGTGTGATTTATCACACCCTGAGCAACTCATGCCAGTACTTAACGAGCTGATCCAACATGGGCTTGCACCCTATAACCTAATCTACGTCGCCGGCGTATTGGAAATGGGGGAACTAGATACACTCGACTTCCAGCAGTGGCAACATTGCCACAACGTCAATGCAGCCAGTCTGTTTGTATTTATTCAGCAGTGCGGTGCACACTTCAAGCAAGTTGGTCGCGGCAGCCTAGTCACGGTTGGCTCCAATGCAGCCAGTACACCACGTCAGCAAATGGCCGCCTACTGCGCTTCTAAAGCTGCTGCAACGCAGCTTACGCTCACCGCAGGAATTGAGTGGGCAAATTACGGTATCCGCTGTAACGTCATCGCGCCCGGCTCTACTTTGACTCCGATGCAAACTGGCATGTGGCAAGATGATCAAGGTGCACAGCGCGTGATAGACGGATTTTCAGAGCAATATAAATTGGGGATTCCACTGAGAAAGATTGCCACCCCAGAGGAGGTCGCCAGCAGTGTCGTATTCCTCGCCTCTAACGTATCTTCGCACACCACAATGCAGGTTCTTACCATTGATGGTGGCGCCACTTTTTGACCACACTAACCAAAGCCACCTCCCCTTAGCGGGTGGCTTTTTTCTCATTTATCTTGCTAACTAGCTTTAATCTCTAATTACGCTCAAAACACTTTGCATCAGGCTTCTGTAGTCCACAAAAAAGCCCCACATTTGTGAGGCTTTGTGCTGCGAATATACACATAAAGTGCCCGAGAGCACTTCATATCGCGTATTAGAACGTATAAGTCACTTGCGCAGAGAAATTGCGAGGGTCGCCTGGGCGAACTGAAATAAAGGCAATTTTCGCATCGTATTCTTTGTCAAACAGGTTATGAATATTGAATTTAGCACTCAATGATTCATTAAACTCATAATAGGCCGAGAAGCCAGCCAGAACATGCGAATCTACCGGTACGTATTCGTACGGACCTAAACCAATAAAGCCCTCACGCTCACCAGCATAATTGATGTAGCCACCTACTCTCAGATTATCAAACTCATAAAAAGTACTGAAACTTGCGATTTTGTCAGGTACGACACGTGATACACGACCCGCTAGTTCATTCGGATTCGTTACATCGGTGTCAGAGAATGATAAAGATGCGAACCACTGATCAGTAACATAGCCAGACACTTCAACTTCATAACCTTCAGATTCAATGCCACTTTGACCAATATAGTACACATTGCCATCAGAGTGCTTGCCAGCAACAACACCATAATTTTCTTGAGTAATATTGAAATAAGCTAAATCCAAGCTCAACGTATTATCAGTATTAGAATATCTAAAGCCTATTTCTTTGTTCTCACCTCTGAGCGGATCTAACAAAGCACCTTCTTTATTATACTGTTGAGGTTGGTCAAAAATATCTGTATAGCTTGCATAAACAACTGTTTGCTCGTTTATCTTATATACACCGCCATAGTATAAGCTTGTATCAGAGAACGTTTCGTCTGTAACTGTACCGTTATTAGAACTGTATGAATCAATATCTTTGCGATTTGCACCCAACAGCATGTTGAAGTTATCTAGCAATTGAAGATTAAGTGCAACACGCGCGCTTTGTGAACCAATCTCAGCGCTGCGCACTTGCGGCTGTGCATAGTTATAATCAGGCTTTGCCGGTTTTGGCTCTGGCGATTCACTTCTATGCTCAGCGGCTAAATTTCCAGTCACTCTAGAAAGCGGTCTGAACGTATGACCCAATTCTTCAAAGTTGGTATCCGCTAGGGTAAAGTTAACTGTATGAGTTTGGCCAAATAAATCAAACTGACCATTCACACCAAGCTCTGCACGGTCTGTTTCAAAATCAGAATCAGTTTCGTAGGTAAATAGTGCATAATCACCAGTAGGAGCTGGGTGCCAATCTAGGCCAGCGTACACTTTCTGTTCATCGAGATTTGAATGGTGCAACTTAGCCACGACAGACCAATCATCATTTACTTCATATCGCAGTTCACCCGTTAGGTTTTCTTGTGTTGAGTCTTGGGTGCCCCAATCAGGGTAAATGTTGGCTTCAATACCAATTTGAATAGGGTCGCCATTAGCAAATTGCAGTGGCAAACCATCTGATTTAGCACTTTGACCATCATCTTGATAACTTGCAAAAACAGATACTTGTAACGCATCGGTGATATCTGCACTTAGTGTTGTATAGAAGGTCTTGCGGTCGGCATTGTAGCGATCAACAAATGAGTCCGTATCTTCTAATGCAACAACGGCACGCGCACGCACTGAGCCACTGTCAGTCAATGTGGTATTAAAATCCGCCTCAGTTCGCATCTTATCCCATGAACCATACTCTGCTGTAACATAACCACCGGTGCCATTATATGCACGCTTTTGAACTAGGTTAACAGTACCAGAAGGTTGACCAACTTCTTGTAGCATACCTGTTGAACCGCGGATCACTTCCACCGTTTCAAATATACTGGTATCTAACAGAGTTGCTTGTAGAGGACGAGCAGCAGTGCCCATACCATCGATCAAGAAGCGATTCATTTCGAAACCACGAGCGAAGACAAAGCGCTCACGGCTATCTAATGACGTCTCTGAGTATACACCGGCACTGTGAGTAAGAGCGTCGCCAATAGAGTTAATATCATGAAAATCCATGAACTCACGGTCAATCACGGAGATTGACTGCGGCGTATCGCCGATTGCAAGTGGCAGTCCAGTTGCCCCTACATCGCGGTGGTGTTTACCAACCACCTCAATTCGTTCCATATCTAATTTAGCATCGTCTGCTAATACTACTGAAGAACTACTTGCTAGTAGTCCAATACACACCGCTTTTGCAATCATAGAATATTGCTTCATACGCCGTTTGACTCCCTTATCCTAGTCGAGATAAAAAATGCTGATTTACTCAAGGGCAGACGAAGCAATACTAAAAAAATTTAGCGAGTTTGTGTCATTTATTATTACAAAAATACCGTTCACACAATAAGTGCATAAATATCAATTATTTACAGTTTTTAAATATTTATGACAATATTTATATTGCTGATATTTATCAGAATTTAGCGAATTAAGTTTATGCTAAATAATAAAATAAACAGCCCAACCATGGGCGTTAAATACTTGGCAGTAAGCAGACAGATAGCCCTGTAATTAGCTTGCATTGAAAAGTGAAATGCCACACCTGCAATCACGATAATACTCATTAGTTCAGTGACCGTGATCACGGTATGAAAATCCAAACCAAATAAATCTAGGCTCAACCATATCCCGCCGCGTACCAGTAGCCAGCCAACACATAGTCCAAATAAAACAGCAACATTTAATACTCGCATCACATTACTCCACCAAAAGCAGCTAAAATGAGTAATATCAGTATTGGGGCTGTACCGCGGTGATGGCCCACCATTACCACTAAAGGCAAACCAATGCTCAACGCAAAAAACACCAAAAATAGTGCTGCGATCAGACCTAATTCAACGTAATAAAAAATACCCAGCGCAATGACACTCATTGTTAAAATACGCGAAGACCTTACATAGTCGGAAATCTGTACAATTCCGGCTGTTTTGCCATAAGGCCAATACTTAGAATTCGCAAACAGCACCAACCCTATCAGTAAAAAACTAAGCAAGGCGATCATTAGCAGGCTCCAAGTCAATTGTGCGTTTTTTCACTTTGTCTGTGACTCGCACCACAATCGTTGCTAATCCAAAGCTCAAACCGGACAGCGCAATAAATGCGATATTCGCGGTGAGCAAATCTTTATGAACAAAGCTATAAATCTCGTGCCCTAGCAGCAGGCGTATCACATCAATACAAGGTAAGATTAAAAACAACACACCGGCTATCTGTAATACCATATGGGCAGACTCTTTTGCCTGCTTAAAGTAACACGTCAATAAACCGCAGCCGAGCAAGCTGACAATCACAATCAACTGATTTGCCAGCACAGTTAACGGCTCGCCTTGGCTAAATAGTCGAGTACAAACCAAGAGTAATGCAATTGCTAGTAATGCACCGCAGGTCCCTGCTTCTAGGCAAGCGCGCTGTAATCGAAATAAACCTTGTCCAGCACGTTTGGGCTCTCTAATGGCCAACCAGTACAAATTACCAATTAGCATGGCTGCAATCGCCATCAAAGACAGAATGAAATACAGCAAGTGTGAGGACTTGCCGAGTAAATGTCCTTCATGCAACTGAATCATGATGTTATAGACATCATTGACAGGTGATCGATATGGTTCATAAAGTAAGTTGCCATGCACATCATAAAAGGCAGTGACAAACTCAAAACTGCGATCTGATTCGCCGCTAACACGCAATCGGATCCAAGGACCAGGGTAAATATCAAAGCGTGCAATCCGCATGTCAGGATATGCCTGTTGATAGTCAGAGATCACTTGATTGATACGCTCTGCGCTCAGTTTAGCATCCATATCATAATTGTCCGGTTTACGTGGAAAGCCCAATTCATCCCAATAGTTTTCACCGCTTTTATCAGCATATTTATGATATATCGGCGCATTTATCTCATAACCGACATTAAATAAGGCGCTGCTCCATCCGTACATCAACATAAACAGCAGCACACCCAGGCCTAATAACACATGGCTGTCTTTAAACACATCGCGAGATTTCCCATTGGCGCGATATTGATGAAACTTCTTTACCAAATCACGCCAGCGGATCCAAATGCCGCTAATGGTTACCATAATCAAGAAAATACAGGCTAACGCTATGATATCTGTGCCAATATGCGTCATAAAATTAATATGCCAAAAATACAGAAAATCTGCCGCAGCTTGCTGTTGCGCACTGTCTTGACCAAAAAGCTGTTGAGTTTGATTGTTATAGAGCAGACGATCGTCGTGGCCAATGTAAATTTGAAATAAGTGATGGTGCTGAGGGTCGGTTGTTAAGGTAATCCGTTGCTCGGCAAAACTAGGAATTTTTGCCATCATATCAGTGACTGCGCTTTGCCAAGACATATCACGCTCAACGTGTTGATCTTGATGCCATGCAAATTGCCAGTTTAACAATTGCCCTCGGAAAAAAAGTAAGCTACCACAGACAAAAATAATAGTGAGAATACAGGCGCTGATTGCCCCTAAAACGGAATGCTGTTTGGTTAGCCGGGTTAGCGTTTTTTTATCCATAAACTCCCTCCTGTTTATTTCAGGCTGTCCACTTAAATTCGGTTTTTGACAGCCAAAACCACACCATCAGGCAGGACGAGAAGCGTTGATAAAAATTTAGAAAAATAAGACAAAAAGCATTAAAAGGGGCGTTTGTTACCCAAACGCCCCTATAAACCAGCCTATTTTTCGACGGATAGCGTTAGCTAATTTGAGTAGCAACCGCATTAAATAACTGCGGATGACGCACCACTTCTTGGTGTCCAACATCGAGCTGTTCAACCACCATTGACGCGCCATGGCTCGCCAATTGCGCACTGTAACCATCAATGTCACTGGCCAAACGCTCTGCAGACCACAAGACATGAGTTAGCAATGTTTCTGGCAGGTTTGGTAAAGTGCACTTCACAGCACGCAATGCCTTTAAACGCTCACTCTTGGTAAAGGTATCCGCCAATTGCTGTGCGGAGATCGCATTGTAAGGCAGCGGCAACTCGTCAACAACAGATTGCCAAAATGCCTGCAAATGCGTGCTCAATGTACCACTTTCCAGCTCGTTATCAGCAAGTAGCGGCGCAAAATAACTGTCTATGCGTTTTGTCCATGTCTCACCGCCGTTATCAACCACCAGCGTTAAAAATTCGCTGACCGCATCTAACTGAGAGAGGTTGCGTGTGTGTGCGGTTGGGATCCACGAATCAGCCAAGTACAATTGCGTGACATGCTGTCCAGCTGCATCCAACAAGGTTGCCACTTTTGCTGCTAGTAAGCCGCCCATAGACCAGCCCAACAACTCGATATGCTGCCCAGCAAATTGCGCGATGATTTTGTCCGCGTAACTTTGAGCCAATGCATCAAAGTCATCCACGGCAAGATCAGCATTATTTGGCTCAAGGGCAAATAAGTTGACCTGCTCATTCAACTGCTCTGACAGAGCGCGATAACTCAGGGTCAATCCCAAGCCATCATGGCAGCAAATAACCTGACGATTACCTGCTTTGTGGCTATTCAATGGTATGATCTGCTCAGCTGCCTCTGTGCTGAGTACGTCCGCCAATTTAGCAACGCTCGGTGCTTGGAATAAAGTCCCTAAATCAAAGTGCAGCTCCGAGGCCTCTCTATCCGCCCAGCGCTTAACCAGTTTGATCGCCGCAATAGAGTGTCCACCTAATTGGAAAAACGAGGCGCTGCGGCTGACTTTATCCAGCTCCAGTACTTGTGCAAAGACTGCTGCGAGTTTTTCTTCCAACTCCCCTTGCGGCGCTTCATAGGCCAATGTCTGACTCGAGAATGAAGGCAGAGCCTTGCGATCAACTTTGCCGTTACCCAACCGTGGCCACTGTGCCACCACCATAAATGCCGATGGGATCATCGCGTCTGGTAAATCCCGCGACAACGCATTTTGCAGCGCTTGCGTCGCTTCACTACCCAGTGCCCCATCCGCATAATGATTAGCAATGAGGTAGGCATTTAAGCTCACCTGTCCATCCATTTTATCAGCAACCACAAGCGCATGGTCAATGCCCTCTAATTGCTCAATACACGCCGCAACTTCACCCAGTTCAATCCTAAAACCACGTACTTTTACTTGGTCATCTTTACGCCCTAGAATCATCACCGCGTTGTCAGGCATGTAACGAGCGAGATCGCCTGTGGCGTAAACGCGTTGATTAAATTCACTGTGTACCGTAAAAGCTGGGTGCTCTGGCTGACCCAAATACCCTTCACTCAATTGCGCACCCGCAATAAATAGCTCGCCCACTTCACCATAACTACATAGCTGTCCCACTTGATTGAACACATACGTATTCGTGCCAGCAAAGACCTTACTGAGCTTAGCCACACCACCATCGCCAGCCACATAGCGATGACACATCACCCCAATGGTAGCTTCACTTGGCCCATAGTGATTATAAATTTCACTGTGCGGCGCCCACTGCTGTAGTGAACGCAAGAAGGTGTTTGGACACGCTTCACCACCAAGTATAATTTTTTGCGGGAAATAAGGCAGCGCTTTTAAGTCGCACAGAGCCTGTAGATGAGAAGGCACAATTTTAATACAGTCAATCTGATACTCTGATAAAAACGCCTCAAACGCAGTGCTGTCCATACTTTGCTTTTCACTGGCAATGTATAGTCGCTTACCGAGATATAAGGCATTAAATAAGCAGGTATAACCCAAATCTGCCGCCACAGTCGCTGTCAGCGCAAAATTATTTTGCTCAGACAAATCGAGAGCGTCACACGAAGCCGCACAATACGCACTCAGCTGTTGCTGGCCGATACGTACGCCCTTTGGTGTGCCCGTCGAGCCAGAGGTGAAAATACTGTAGGCCAGACTGGTTTCAAGTGACGCCAGTGGTGGCAACTCTGCATCACTCTCTACCTGCAATGTCGCCAATGTCACACCAAATTGCGTTGATTGCGCTATCATGGTGGCATTATCAAACTGGGCGACGACCTTATCGACACGCGCCTGCGGCCAGCCTGGATCTAATGGCACAAAGCCAAAGCCTGCACGCATACTGGCGAGCATCGCCACGATTAGGTCAGTACTTCTTGGTAAAAATAATAATACCGGCTGCGTTGAATCAGGCTGTCTGGCCATAAGCCCCTTTGCAGTGAGTTCAACTTGTTGCCATAGCTGGCCATAAGTGAGTGTGCTGTTTACATCAGTAAGTGCCACAGTGTCAGCGTTGGTATTGGCAAAGCCCGCAACACGCTTGACCACCGTTTCGGCAGGTGTTGCTAATTGAGCACCATTGATGGCCAATAGCTGTGATTTATGTACGTCACTTAAAATGCTGATATCAGAAGATTGGGTATGAACCTCTGCTGATTGAATAACACGCAACACCTGAGCCAGCTGCGCAAGCAAACTACCCACCGCAGCAGCAGAAAAACTGTTTTGGCAGTAATTTAATGTCAAAGCGCCTTGTTGAGAAACGGCCAAGTTTAGTGCTTGGTGCTGATTCACCTGCCAATCAGGCTGCGCGCTGCGCAGTGGAATTACTGCGTCTGTTGCATTGATTGTGGTATTGAGCTGTGCCAAAGAAATGCTTTGCGCCACCTGACGATGATTTTCACACTGCTCGTTTAACGCTCCTAACCAGCTGTGCAAGCTCTGTTCTGGCTGATATTCCACAATGAGCGGTAAGCTTTTCGCATATCGGCCCAAAGCTCCTTCAAATGCCTCGTCTTCAAGACGTGGATCATAATGCAGTGTAGTCAAAAAGCGTGGTGTTGTTGCTAAGCGCGCCATCAACCACCACCATGCATATTGTGCAATGTTCTGCGCTGAAGTATCTAATGTACCGGCAAACTGCGAGACACCCTGCCACAGTGCAGCATCAATATCATAGTGAATTTGCGTATGGCTGCGTTCACCTTCACTGACCGTGCCCATATTATAGGGCAGTTGCAATGGTGTCGGGATATCACCCGTTAAATAATTTTGCCAGTATACTTGGCCCGCTAAACCATCTTCATCATGCAACATCTCTTGCTGCCAGGCGACAAAATCAGGAAATTGCAATGCCTCTTCATCATCTGGCTGACCACTAATGATGGTGGCAATGATTTCCAATGATGGTAAATCCAAAGCACCAGCAAAACCACGCAGCGCCAAATAGCTCTGCTCTGGGGTATGGATGCGAGTCAGATGCAGATTGCAGCCTGCATTAGGCGCAATTTCAACTGGAGAGATCATCGCCAGTTGAGCCAAACTCGGTGCATCGGCCTTTGTCCACTCAGCACTATCCACCTTTATTCTGGCGTCACGGCTTGGTACGGCACGCAGTCCTTTAAAACCTTCGACCTGCTGATAGTTTGAAGCCAAACTAAGATGAGATTGCACTAGTTCGTCGCCGCAACGCTGGATCTCTTGCAAACTCGCTGAACAAGGCACTAATAACTGCACCAATGTTGACGTGTTTTCGCCCTCTGCCACAAAGCTCTGCTGGTTTGCAGTCAGTACGACACCTTGTTGATATTCTTCGATGTACTCTGTGATCATGCTAAACACTCCTGCTCTGCTTGTGCTGTATTCGCTTCAGCTAATTGTTGTTGAGATACCATATCACCCATAGCAACAACGATTTTTCTCGGCTCTTCATAAGGGTCACGAGCATGGGCTGCTAACATGTTGTCGAGCATCACCACGTCGCCTTTTTGCCAAGCGAATCGAACCGCACAGCGCTCATAGGCTTCGCCAATAAGAGTCATTTCTTCATAGCTGATAGGTGAGCCATCTCCAAAGAACACATTGCGCGGTAAATATTCGTGGCCAACCATCTCTATCAGGTCCTTGCGCACGCTTTCTTCTAAGCAAGATTCATGGTGTAACTGTACCTGGTTAAAGAAAGAGTCTTCGCCCGTGAGGTGGTGCTTAATCACACCATGGGTTTTAGTGCGAGTTTGCAAGCCACCATTATCTAGCCAACGGAATTCGGTATTGCTGGCGGTCAGCCGTGCTTCAACTTCCGCTTTGTCGTCAGTTTTGTAAAAATCCTGCCAAGCGACATCAAGATTCGGAATAAAGTTACGAACATAAAGTAGTTCTTTTTCTTTAATTTTTGCAACCAACTCTTGCGGTAACTCTTTGAGCATACGACGGCAATCCACAATCGGCGTCGCACCGCCAACCACGGATGGCAACTCACAGAAGAACCATTGCTTGCGCGGCCACTTATCTAAGTGAGAACTCTCATTGTGATACAAAATCATTTGGCGCTCAGGGTAAGGCGTCGACTTATATGTTTTCTTACCACCTTCTTTTTTCGGCAAGTCGCCATATTGGCCATATAGCCCCGGCTGAATCGCATCGGCAAATGACTCAAACTCTTGCGGTGATTGCAGCGCGAAGTTTCTAAATATAATGCCGCCGTACTGCTTTAAATAACTGTCGATTACATCACGGTTATTACTTGCCCAGTTGATTGGGTCAAGGTCAGGGGACGTCGGCTCTACGAGAATGGGAAACTGCTCAGTGTCTGGTAAAAAATACGTTTTTATCGGCGCAGCAGGTGCCTTTGCACGTTTTTTAAGACCTTTCTTTAATCCTGAAAATGAATTTCCGCGGGCGGCTTTTTGCATAGTTTTAAATTCCTGAATCATTGGCGAAATTACATTGCGAACAGGCTGTTCGCTCATCTCCATGAGTTGCAATACGCATTGCTGCCAACGCCCCAACCATTGCTGCATACTCTCTGGGTTGTAAAGTTGTTTTCTAAACACCCACTGGCATTGCAACTCATCCGCCTCAATGACGAAAAGCGCACTGTCAAATTTACTGCTAATCGCACTGAGGCTGTCGGCAGGTTCAAGGCTAATTTCATCCATCATCCACTGCTGTTGTGGCGTGTTTTGCATGACAAATAACTGCTGTACGAGTGGTTGAAGATTGTTCACCCTAGGGGTATCCAATAACTCGGTCAATGACTCCAAACCAAGTGCTTGATGGGCCATCACCTGCAGCGACAACTCTTGAGTTTGTCTAATAAAATCAATAATTAAAGCATTTTCATCAAGCTGACTGCGCTGTGGTAATACTCGTACAAAAAAACCAATCAAGGCCTCAAGCGCCGGGTTATCACGCCCAGCAAAGTCACTGCCAACCACCACATCTGGCTGATCGTTTATGGCATGTAAGAACAAGAAATAACCGGATAACAGCAAGGCATTCAGTGATATTCGCTGCTCATTGGCAAACGCTTTTAAGCGCTTAGTTTGATCTGCATCAAATGCGCCAACCACCAAACCCCCTTCATTACTTAACTGCGCAGGGCGCGGGTAGTGGTTTGGCAATGCACTATTTGCAGGTGCCGCTGCTAAATGGTCACGCCAATAGGCTCTCAGCGCCTCCCCTGATTCACCGCTGAGCAGCGTTTGCTGCCAGTTGGCATAATCCACATAATCGAACTGTAATGGCGACCAACTTGGTGGCTGCTGGCTAGCCAGTGCCTGATATGCCGTTGCCAAGTCACCAATTAATACGCTCATCGACCAACCATCGGAGATAATATGATGGGTGCTGACCGACAGTTGATACTCTCTCTCATCGAGCTGAGTAAGCATGGCGCGCAGCAGCGGCGCCTCAGTTAAATCAAACGGCTGATTTTCAAATTCGCGCTGCAATTGCTGGCTTTGCGCCGTGCGCTCGCCTTCATTTAAATGCGTCAGTACCGTCACAGTCAGTTTAAAATCAAGGTGATCACAGACTTGTATACTGGCTTCACCCAAATGCTCAACAAAGCGCATGCGCAAAGAGGCATGGCGCGCTATCACTAGGTCAAAGGCTTGCTGTAGTAGGTTAATATCTAATGCACCACGCAGTGTGACAGCACCCGAGATATTAAACGCGTGTTTGTCTTGCTCTTTTACTAGTTGATCAGATAGCCACAAGCTCAACTGCGCTGGTGCTAATTCATAACTAGGCTGGGTAGCGACTTTGACCAGTTGAGGTAGCTGAGTATTGTCTGCTTTGTTTAACAACGCGGCTAAAGCAGCCACATTTGGTGCATCAAACACATCTTTTACCGCACAGTTGCACTCTAGGGTCTCACTGATGCGACTGGCCAATTGCAGTGCGCTAATTGAGTCTCCACCTAAAGTGAAAAAGTCATCCTCACGGCCAATCGGCGACGTCTTGAGGACCGTTTGCCAAATGTCGACCAATTGCTGCTCTTGCTCATTCTCAGGCTCAACATAGCCTGCAATTTGGCCATCTTGTGCTTTTGGCAAAGCATGCCTATCAATTTTGCCTGAGTTATTAAGTGGTAATTTATCCAAGACCATGATGACACTTGGCACCATGTAGTGTGGCAACTGCTCTGCTAACTGTGCTTGTAGTGTATTGCTTTCAAGTCCATTCCCTGCCACATAGGCCACCAAACGCGTCCCTGTTGGTAACTCTTCTGCTACCACCACGGCTTCCGCCACAGCTGACTGTTGGTAAAGGTGCGCTTCAATCTCCCCTAATTCAATTCTAAAACCACGAATTTTCACCTGATGATCGGTGCGTCCTAAATATTCTAATTGGCCTGCGCAGTTGTATTTTACTAAGTCCCCAGTGCGATATATACGACTGCCAGCATGGCAAAATGGATTAGCAATAAAACGCTCAGCACTGAGTTCAGGGCGGTTTAAATAACCACGAGCAAGGCCGTCACCCGCAATGTACAACTCACCTGCTACACCATCTGGCACTTGATTCAAAGCGCCATCTAACACATAAAATTGATTAGCACGTACCGTTTGGCCAAGGTGAATATGAGGACCCTCAACCTGCTGGCAAGAAGACCAAATCGTGGTTTCCGTCGGTCCATACATGTTCCACAGAGTGACTTGTTTTTCGAGTAAATCGGCTGCCAGTTCCGCGGGAAGTGCTTCACCACCACATAGGCCTAGCACTGGTTTTTCGATTAAGTTCTGTGCAAGCAGTGCACGCCACCCAGCCGGAGTTGCTTGAATCACAGATACATCCGCCAAAATGGCGGTGCTAAGCTGGTTTTGCTGTTGAGCAATTAATACCTTCGCACCGACATACAACGGCAAATGTAATTCAAGACCTGAAATATCAAACGACAAAGACGTCAGTGCCAACACAGTGTCTTTGCGCTGTAAAGCAAACTTCTCCTGCATTGCCGCTAAAAAGTTGCTGAGGTTTTGATGGCTAATAGCCACCCCTTTTGGTGTACCAGTCGACCCCGAGGTATAAATCACATACGCCAATTGCGCGGGGTGGATAGTGATAGCCGGGGCTTTATCAGCATAACCTTGCAAAGATAAAGTCGCTGTATTGCGCTGATCAACCACTGTTTCCAAGGGTATTGCGAGGTTGTGCAGCACCAACTGCGTACCACTGTGCAAGAGGATATAGTCAATACGTGATTGAGGTAACTTGGGGTCTACAGGGACATAAGCGCCACCAGCACGTAATACAGCCAACATGGCCACCAGCATATCCACATCTCGTTCATACATCAGCGCGACTTTTTGCTCGCTTTGCAAGCCCTCAGCCAACAGATAATTAGCCAATTGCGCACTGCGTGTATCAAGCTGGGCATATGTCAATGAAGTGCCTTGCAAATCAGATACTGCAATGTGGTTTTGATGTGTGGCAAAGTTCTGCACTAACAAAGACATGTAATCTGCGGCTGGCGCAACTGGTGCAGCTTTTAATGGCACCGATTCTACGGCCACATTCCCAAGCGCGGCATCTGGCAAACTGACCAGCTTGGAGGTAAATGCAATAAAGGATGCCAACAAGCGCTCCAGCACTTGCATATCATAGTATTTTGGATCGCCTTCAAATTGGATCAATAAGCTATCGGCTTGCTCAATGACTTCTAATGAGAGCGGGAACTTGGCTTCAAACTTATCAACCACAATGGGCGTCAGTGGCAGTGGCATTGGGCCATCACTGCTGGGCTTGTACTCTGAAAAGTTGTACATGGCTTGGAAGTGACTTTGCTCACCCGTTTGCTGCCAGCCAAGCTCTCTAGCCAGCCATTCGTATGGGATAAGCTGATGCTCAATCACAGTCAGAGTATGCTGTTGTACAGCTCGAGCAACCTCCACCAAGGTACGCTCGGGCAGCGCCTCACTTTTATACAGCTGCGTATTAACAAAAAAGCCAACAATTTCGCTAATATCTGGATGATTTCTGGCAGCCGTAGGCACACCCAATAAAAACTGCTGTGCGTCGCTAAAGCGCGACAACACTATCTGATACAGCGCCATGGTTAACGATGAAACCGTCAAGTTATATTGCTGAGATAGCTGCCTAAGTGCACAGGTTTGCTCGGCAGATAATGGCGCTTTTGCCACCACAGCATAGCGCTCATCGCTCGCTTGCTCAGCTTTTGGTAGTGCAAGATGTTGAGGCTCAAAATTCACATAGTCTTGCCAATATGAACACGCTTGCTGTCCCATTTCAGACTCAAGGGCATTGCGCTGCCACTGGGCATAATCTAAATATCGCAACCCAGTTGGTGATAGTGGCTCACCAAAATAGGCCCGCACTAAATCTCGTAAAGTTAAATTCAATGACCATCCATCACTGGCAATATGATGGTTATCTAACAATAAAATCCCGCCTTTGCCGTACGCTATCCAAGCGGCGCGCATTAATGGCGCACAACTCAAGTCAAACGGCTGAGCAAACCAATCCGTTACTATATTCGAGCCCAACACATCAACCGCTGCGCACACCTGCAACGATGTATCTAACGTCAATATCGACAACGGCACCTGTGCATCTTCAACCAAGTACTGTCTTGGTGTATTGTCATTGCTAAAGCGCGTTGCCAGCGCCTGATGGGTATTTACCAAAGCGTTCAGCGCTGCTTGTAGTTTGTCGATGTCCAAAGCCGTCTCAATGTAAAAGGCACGGGGGACATTGTATGAAATCGACTCCGGGGTTAATTGTTGTTGTAACCACAGCCTTTGCTGTTGAAAAGATAAGTTGCCAAACGTGTCTGGGTGTTTTGGGATCTGGTTATCAATCTCTGGTTGCTCAGCAAACAGCTCACCAAGTAATTCAAGGTCCAGTTCATCTGCAAGCACATCAAGAATATCGTCGTTGTTCATGTGTATCTCGAAAAAAGGAAAAGGGAGTCATCGACTCCCATATACAAAGTTGAATGGATTACGTGTACTAGCTGCCCAAGCCGAGTTTTTGCTGCAGCGCTTTGCGCTGCTCGGGCGATAATGTTGCCAGTTTTAATTGCGTCATGGCGATTTTTTCTAATTTTTGCGGATTGCTATGCTGTGCGCTTAAAGCCGCTGCAAATTTCACTATGGTGGCATTATCAAACACCAAGGTCGGCTCAACATCCATCAGCAGCTGCTGCTTGATGCGCGTCACCAGTTTAATGGCCGCCAGAGAATGACCGCCAAGGTCAAAGAAACTTGCATCACAACTGACTTTGTCCACTTCAAGAATGTTTGCCAGCGCATCCGCTAACCATGTTTCTAATTGCGAGTTGGGCGCAACGTAGTGGCGAGTTTGTAATTTTGCAACGTCTGGCAGCTGACTGCGATCAACTTTGCCATTCGCCAGCAGTGGCAACTGTTCAAGCGCCACAAAAAACTGTGGCACCATGGCTTCAGGTAACTGTTCACGCAAACTGGTTTGAAGGTATTGATTCACATCACCAGTCAATAAGCCTAAGGCTGCCTCGCCTTGATAGCTGAATCCTGTCAGATAAGCCACTAACGCGGTTTGACCAGCCACTTTATGGGCAGTGACATAACAGCCTACCGAAGTAAGGCAGCGGCTCACAGCAGCGGCAACGTCATTGGGCTCAACACGGAAACCGCGAATTTGCACCTGATCATCCTTACGGCCAGATAAGCTTATGCTGCCATCCGGCATATATCTGGCAACGTCACCTGTAGGATAAAGACGCGGTGCCCACGAACTGTCAGTAATAAAGCCTTCGTGCTCCCCTTTACCAAGATAACCACGGGCCAACTGTGTGCCCGCAATATGTAACTCACCTTGCTCACCCATGGCACAAAGCGCGCCTTGCTCGTTCAGAATGTAAATCGAGGTACCGGAAAACGCCTTGCTCAACTTGGCGACAGTGCCAGCAAAGCTGGTTAAGTCATGATATTGGTGAGACAACACACCGACGGTCGCCTCCGTTGGGCCATAGTGATTATAGATTTCTGTGCTTGGGCTAAGTTGATGAATTTTTTGTAGTAAAGTCGGCGCACTCGCCTCTCCACCCAAAACTAATTTTTGCGGCAGTGCTTTGGGCTCAGCTTCCAATAACGCTTGCAAATGTGAAGGCACAATTTTCACCACCTCAACCTGATGCGCCGTGACAAATTGCGCAAAGGCCTGTCCTTCTCTGACCGCTTGCTCAGGCGCAACGATGAGGCTGCCCCCATTATAAAAAGCGTTAAACAAACAGGTGTTACCAATGTCCGCCGCCACGGTTGAAGTCAAGCCATAACGCTCAGCCCCCAAATTAAGTGCCTCACTGGAGCCAAAGCAATAATGGGCCAATTGGCCATGCTCAATCACCACGCCTTTGGGGGTGCCCGTAGAGCCTGAAGTAAACAACACATAGGCTGCTTGCTGGGCATTAGGTAAAGCAATGGTGTCCACGGTAGTAAGTTGTTCAGCTTCACTGAGTAGCGCCGCTAAACCTAAAGCATGGTCATTGCTTTGCTCGCTAATATGGCACGAGGCGCCCGCCGCAGAGATGATCTGTGCTTGGCGTGCTTCGGGCCAGACCGGATCAACCGGACAGTATGCCGCACCCAAACGTTGAATGGCTAAAATCACCAAAACTTGCTCAAAGCTGCGGGGTAAAGCCACTGTGACGATGTCATTACTGACTACGCCTTTATTTTTCAGTACCTGAGCAATGCGCAGCAAACGGTTATCTAATGCAGCGTAATCAAGGCTTTGCTGCCCATCGGTCAGTGCCAACACATCATTTTGCTGCGCAAACTGCGAGATTTTCTCAAATAGCAAAGGCACATCAGTGGCAGGGCGATTGATTCCCAAGTAGCGCTGCTGTTCTTGTTCAGTGGCAATTTGCAGTGCACCAACTGGCGTGTGAAGCTGGCTATCCAATTGCATTAGTAGCTGCTTATATTGCGCGAGCAATGTCTGAACAGCATCACCACTGTAAGCTTGGCTATCATAACGCAGTGTTAACACCGCCTCATCTTCTTGCAGCACACACATCAAATGCAGCTCACTGCCATCATCTAAGCGCAGTAGCTGGCCCTGCACCTCTCCATGCCACACCTGCATCAGACAGCTCGGCGCAGTGTTTATGCCATATTCGGCGAGGCCAGCAAAGGACTCAGCCCATTCAACATGCTGCTCATTTTGAAAGTCGAAGTGAGTCAACCAAGCACTGAGCGTTTGTGTCGGGTTCACTTCAATGGCCAGCGGTAAATGCAATTGATACACACCCAGGGTACCCTCAAGCTCTTCGCTGATCTGTCTGGCATCGTAACCAAGACCAGCGACAAAGCCCTTATTTTGACTGATCCTAGCGAGCAATAACCACCACGTCGCCTGCAATATGACATCAGCGTCCAATTCAAGTTGCTCGGCCAAGTTATCAATGCGCTGCAATAACGATGAGTCCAAAGTGTACGTCTGACTTTGCTGGGCCTGCCTATCACTGACTTCTGGCGCTTTGCGGTAAGGCAAGTGAAAATGTTTATCTAACGGTTGTAATTTGCTGCCCACTTGCTGCCAATAAGCCGCCCCTTGAGCCGCCTCTGGCACAGAGTTTGTATCTTGCACCCAAGCTAAAAAATCAGGATATTGGACAACATCGCCATCACATTCAACACCATGCAGTAATGCATCAATATATTCGTAAACACTGGCAATATCTAATACCAGCGCATTGGCATGTACCAATAAGTAGGATTGCTGATTAACATCGAACTGACTCAATTGAATATTGAGCCCCTGTGCTGCATTCAAAGACACCGGGATCAGCTTTGCATGTTCAACAGCCGATAAATCCGCAGCGCAGTCTACAACCTCACAAGAGGGCGAAACAGATTCGACAGGCATCTGATGTATCTCGCCTTGCCCCTCGATTTGAACAAATGCAAACTGTAATACCAGCTGTTGCTCGGCAATTGCTCTCGCTCGCTGACTTAATACTGACACGTTTAATTCTGACGCAATCGGTACCAATACACTATGCATCGCTGGTGTACTGTTCTCATGTGTTGATAGATGTTGTTTTTGTTGAACACTCAGGCCTAGGCCCTGCGGATATGCATCAATATACTTTTGCATCATGCCAAATGTCTCTTGCAGTAAAGTTGGAGCCATTTGGCACACAGGGTTGTATCCAAACAGCCCATTATGAATTAACCAATAATGTGCTTACCCTAGGTGTTTTCAGCCAATCATGTTGGCAGACTCAGTACTCATAACAGTACATTGCAATAGGCATTGTTTGCCCACAATCTAGGGATGTCTTTTAATGACGAGCAAAATAGGATTTTTTTTAAGGAAAACACGCAATATTACGCCTTTACCTGCCCAAGAGATGGTATAAGGCTAGTAAGAAGATGAAAAAGCCAAGTTCATCATGTGATCTTGGCTTTGGGTTTAAATAAATAAGCTTACTTTTTCAATTTACCAAACTTGGCAGACTTGCGTTTTTTAGCGCCGCTACTGCGTTTAGGCCTAGGTAAGGCTTGCTCAGGATTGGCTGCCAAAGTATCCAACAAACTCAACCACTGAGTGACCAAGGTCGCCATTCTGTCTTTCAGGTAGAGATCTGTTTTAAATACCAGATTACCACTAAACCCAGTTTCACTCGGCTCAATGAAGATGCCTGAGTCAAACTTACTGCTCACTTCACCACTTGGCAGCTCAGTGATCTCCATGCCTTCAACAGGCCAGCGTGGCTGTGGTGTATTTTGCATTACAAATAACTGCTGGAAGATTGGCGAAGTGCCCGCTTGGCGCGGCGTATCCACCAATTGCATGATCCGCTCAAGCGTCAGTAGCTGGTTATCTTGCAGTGCTAAAAATTGCTGCTGAACCTGCTTTGCCAAACTGATAAGACTATCATCTGCACTGACTTTTACGCGCAGTGGCATCACCTTAATGAAATAGCCAATTAATGGCTCCAGCGAGAGTGTTCCTCGACCTGCCATCGGCGTGCCAACCACTAAGTCTTGCTGCCCCGTTTGCTGGCTCAAAAACGCCATATAACTGGCTTTTAATAAAGCAAATAAGGAAACCTGATGCGCCTCGCTCAATGCTTGCAATTGCGACGCTGTATCAGCTTGAATATCAAAACGTACCTGTTCGCCTTGGCTGCTTGGTTTCTCAGGGCGCGGGAAATGAAGCGGTAAAGTCGTGACCTGTGGTGCCGCCTCTAGCTGCTGCTGCCAGAATGTGTTGTTTTGAGCTCCTTCGTCGGATGCTAAACGGGCATTTTGCCAGTGGGCATAATCCGCGTACTGCACTTCCAACGGCGCCATCGCTTCTGCCAAACTACTGTCACCTAGCTGCTCTGCATAAAATACACCGAGTTCTTGTACCAAGTTGGCAATTGACCATCCGTCACTGACAATGTGATGCATACTCACCAATAATTGATAGCTATCAGCCCCCACTTGCAGCACTTTTGCGCGCATCAATGGGGCTGTGCTTAAATCAAAGTACAGCTGCTCAAAGTCACGGCGAATTTGCATCGCCATTTGCTCACATTCAACCTGCTCAACAGCAATAGAGAAGTGTACATTTTCAAGCACTTCACTGCGCGGCTCGCCCTCAACATTCACAAAGCGAGTACGCAGCACTTCATGGCGAGCAAGTAGCTGGTTAAATGCCAGCTCAAGAGCCTGAATGTCTAGTTTACCACTTAGAGATACGCCCCCCGCGATGTTATACGCCGCTTTATCCGCAGCATCACTCATTCTATCCGTCAGCCACAAGCTTTGCTGCGCCGCTGACACCGGCATTAGCTGTGTTCGCTCGACCGGCACTAGTGCTAAACGCGCTGACCCCTGCTCAGACTGCGAAGTCAACTGGGCTAAAGTCGCCAAATCCGGTGCATTGAAAATATCTTTAACTTCAATGCCGTAATCACCTAATTGGTTAATTCTAGGCACCAAACGCAGTGCACTGATGGAGTCTCCTCCCAATGCGAAGAAGTTATCGTGTCGACTCACTTGCGGGGCATTTAACAGTGATTGCCAAATCTGTGCTACCTGCTGCTCAAGGCCCGCATGTGGCGGCACAAATGCACCTTGCTCCGAGGTAAGTGTAAGTGTCGGTAAGCGTTTACGATCCACCTTACCATTTTGATTAAGC
Source organism: Pseudoalteromonas luteoviolacea (assembly GCF_018100925.1). Lineage (GTDB taxonomy): Bacteria > Pseudomonadota > Gammaproteobacteria > Enterobacterales > Alteromonadaceae > Pseudoalteromonas > Pseudoalteromonas obscura. Next base: position 77,767 of record NZ_JAGJEH010000013.1, read on the forward strand.
GGCAACTGCGCCACAATTTCAATGGCTTGCGGGATCATATATTCAGGTAGCCGCTCGCGTAGCGCAACTTGCAGCGCACTGCCTGTCAGCTTATCACTGACTGCAAATGCCACTAACACTGGTTGCTCCTGCGGGGTTTGCACCAAAACAACCGCCTGTGCCACCCCATCGAGCGCGCTGAGCTGCGCCTCAATTTCACCTAACTCAATGCGGTGACCACGAATTTTAATCTGATCGTCAACACGGCCTAAGTATTCCAGCTGTGCCTGCGCATTCCAGCGCACTAAATCACCCGTGCGATACAGTCGCGTGCCATTGTCACTAAACGGGTCCGCCACAAATCGTTCGGCGGTTAAATCAGCTTGCTGCACATAGCCTTCAGCTAAACAACTGCCGCCAATATACAGCTCACCCACTGCACCGTGTGGCAACAAATTCAGGTCATTATCTAGCACATACACGTTTCGATTGCCGACCGGCTTGCCGATCGGAACGTAGCGACCATCAACAGAAGACTTGGCATCACCCATCCACAACGTTGGTGTCACCACGGCTTCGGTTGGGCCATAGGCATTAACAAACTGCGCTTGTGGCAAGCTTTGCTGAGCCAGCTTAAAGTCACCTTGATGCCAGCCTTCACCACCGACAATACATAGGCGCACTGAGTCCAACTTTGACACATGACGTAAGTACGCAGGCGGTAAGTCCACTACGGTGACTTGTTCAGCCTCAACGAATTCGACGAGTACATCTGGGCCCATAGATTTAGGGTCCACCACACTCAACTGTGCACCACTTTGCAATGGCATTAACAACTGCTCCAGCGCCGCATCAAAGCCCATTGAGGCGAATAGCAAAGCATGATCGCCTACTTGATAGTGATAATACTGCTGCATGGCATAGCAATGATCTGCCAGAGCCTGATGAGATACAGCGACCCCTTTTGGTAACCCCGTCGAACCCGACGTGAAAATCATATAGGCCGTTTGCTGCGGTAAAATAGTGTTGCTGAGTGCCGTTGTCGGATAAGCGCTGAGCTTAGACTCATCCAATGTATGGGTAGGCACACCCATTAGCTCACTGGAAATATCATCACTCAGCAATAAACCAGCGCCACTTTGCTGTGCAATATATTGCTGACGCTCAAGCGGCAAACTTGGGTCAATCGGCACGTATGTCGCACCGGATTTCAGCACAGCCAAAGCTGCAATCACCATGTCAATGCCACGCGCAAAACGTACCGCCACAACCGGATGAGACTGTGCACACAGATAATGTGCCAAACGGTTACTACGCGCTGCGAGCTGCTGATAACTCAATGCCGTATCGGCAAATTTCAGTGCGATATTGTGCGGGTATTGATTTGTCATCGTGCTTAATTGCGACGTGACCAAATTTGCCGCCGTATACACTTGCCCCTGACTCAGAGCATGCAACTGCACTTGCTGTACTTCTGGGAGTAACACGAGATCGGCAATGCGCTGTGATTGCCTATCGACTAACGCAGACAATACCGAATTAAGCGCACAGGCTAATTCGGCTCTGCGCGCCGGGCTAAAGCGCTCTTTGGCAAATTCAAACTCAATATCGGTGAGCCCTTCGCTGTTTTCATAACAGTTTAGCACCAATTCAAACTGCGCTTCGCTGGCAGCAATCAATACTGGACTCACATCTAACTGAGGCAGCGCAAGCAGCGCCTCACCATCGACGCGTTGATGGTTGATCATCACTTGGAACAAAGGCTGTTCTAGGTCACGGTCTAAATCAAGGCTATCTAATAGTTGCTCAAATGGTAAATCTTGATGCGCTTGTGCGCCCAATAACTGTGTTTTCACCTGCTCAAGTGCATCACTCAATAACACATCGCCTGAGAGGTGCGTGGTGATCACTTGGGTATTCACAAAGAAACCAACTAGAGATTCAGTCCCCGCTTTATGGCGGTTGGCAATTGGCATACCCACTCGAATGGTTGATTGCCCACTGTAGCGATGCAACAATACCTTCAGTGCCGTCATTAATACATTAAACAAACTGGTGTTGTTAGCTTTAGCATAGTCAGCCAAAGCTACTTTTAACGCATCATCTAACTGAATTTGCTCAGTAACAGCTTGATAGCTACTTTGTTGCGTCGAAACATCGCTTGGCAGACACAACGCAGATAAATCATCACCAATGACGCTATGCCAATAGCTGAGCTGTTCAGCTTTAACCTCATCATTTAACCAAGCCCGCTGCCACTGTGCATAATCGCTGTAGCGCACGCTCGCAGTGTCGATAGATAACACCTTACCAGATAGCGCATCGCGATATGCCTGTGCAAAATCGTCGATGATGATCTGTAGTGACCACGCATCAGAGATAATGTGGTGCATCACAACCACGAGTTCATGCTGTGTATCACTGTGCTTAATAAGGCCAACTCTGAACAGGTTGCCTTGGGTCAACACAAATGGCTGTGCCACGAAATCCGCACGCCATGCAGTACTGTCCGCGTCATTGGACGCATCAAACTCATGATATGCACATTGACCAATCGGTGCGATAAACTGTGATACCTGCGCATCTTTATCTTCGACATACACAGTGCGCAGCGCATCATGGCGATTGCTGACAAAGTCCAACGCACTTTGTAGTGCCTCTGAATTGAGTATCCCTTGCAACATCAAGCCGCCTTTTATGTGATACGCACTGCTCTGTGGTGATAGCTTCCACAAGAACCACTGACGCTGCTCGGCAAACGACAGCCCAGAGTACCTCTGTGTCTGACGCAGTAGCGCCGGCTTGGTACTGTTCTCATTGTCATCAATCAAAGCCGCTAATTGGGCAAGACTGCCCGTACTCAGTAGCTGAGGGAGTTCAAAATTAAGTCCTGATTGGTTACCTTGGCTAGCCACGCTCAGTGCTTTGATAGAATCTCCGCCTAATGCAAAGAAATTATCATCACGACCCACTTGCTCCGCAGCTAATACTGACTGCCAAATAGCAGCTAAGCGTGACTCGGTCTCTGTCTGTGGGGCGGCATACCTCTGGGTTTTCTGCCAGTGCGGCGCCGGCAATGCTTTTCTATCTATTTTGCCATTGCTGTTGTGCGGCATTTCATCCAACGTCATCACCAGTGCTGGTACCATGTAGTCAGGTAGCCACTGGGCAATGGTCGTTTTAATAATTTCACTCTCTAGCGCTTTACCAGACACATAGCCTACTAGCTGTGTTGTGCCCGTGCTGTTGTCATCAACGACAACCGCTTCACTGACCCCTTCACAGCGATACAGCTGGGCTTCAATGTCGCCCAACTCAATGCGGTAACCGCGGATCTTCACTTGATGATCAGTACGGCCTAGATATTCTAGTTCACCTTGATGATTCCAACGCACCAAATCGCCAGTACGATATAAACGGCTGCCATCATCTGCAAACGGGTTTGCCACAAAACGCTCAGCGCTGAGTTCAGGGCGAGATAAATAACCACGGGCAAGGCCGAGACCGGCAATGTACAGCTCACCAGCCACCTGTTGTGGACACAGGTTTAATTGGTTATCCAGCACATAAAGTTGAGTATTTAAAGTGGCATCACCTAAATACACTGGGGTCTGTGTCACTTGATAGCAACTTGACCAAATGGTGGTTTCCGTCGGTCCGTACATGTTCCAAAGTGTGACCCCCGTTGCCGCCACGTCATTGACCAACTCTGCAGGCAAGGCTTCACCGCCACACAAGGCCAATTTGCCTGACACATGAGTTAATAAATTAAGCTCTAACAAGCTGCGCCAACCTGCTGGGGTGGCTTGTATTAAGTCTTGCTCGGCCAATAACGCAGAGCTCAGCGTCGAGGCATTTTGTGCCACAGTGACCGTACCACCACTTATCAGTGGTAGATAAATTTCCAGCCCAGAGATATCAAATGACAATGAGGTTAATGCCAATGCATTGAGGGCGCTATCTAAGCCCAATTGCTGCTGCATGCCCAACAAGAAATTAATCAGGTTCCCGTGACTAATTGCCACACCTTTTGGTAAACCTGTGGAACCTGAGGTATAGAGAGTGTATACCAGTTGATGGTGATGACGCTGCACATCGAGGTTGCCATTGTCATATGATGCCAGTGGCAGATCCGCGATGTTTAAACAGGTCACATCATCAGCAAAGAATACCTCTGTATTAGTAATTGCAAACTTAGCGCCACTGTGCTGGCAGATATAATCGCGGCGCTCTTCTGGCAGCTCCACCGCGATTGGCACATACACACCACCTGCTTTGCCTACCGCTAGTATCGCGACAATCATCTCAATACCACGGGTCATGCTGACAGCCACAGGCATTTCAGTGCTCAGCCCTGCGGCGATTAACACCTGCGCCAATTGATTTGCTCGACCATTCAGTGCGTCATAGCTGAGCTGCTGACCTTGCTCATTTTGTACCGCAATTGCCTGAGGAGTTTGCTTTGCCTGCGCTTCAAACATTGCCAATGCATCGCTGCTAGGCAGGGGTTGTATTGAGCCAACACCGAGTTGCTTCACCTCAGTTTGAGTGGCGTCATCGAGCAATTGAATGTGCCCAAGAGGTTGTTCAACTTGCGTTTGCAGTGCCTCAAGTAGGCGCGCCAAATTGCTCGCAAGATGCACCACAAACTCAGCGCTTAAACGCCAACCTTGGTAAGCAAAGTTAATCGTCAGCCCTTGAGCCGTTTCTACAAATACTGTCAGTGGATAATTGGTTTCTTCGCGGTTCTCAACCAGAGAAAACTCTGTCCCACCTAGCTTATTGGCACCTAATGTCTCTGAAATTGGATAGTTTTCAAAAATTAATAAGCTGTCAAACAGGCCTTGCTGATCAAAGCTCACTTGTCCGTCAGCCAGTTTTTGAATTTGATACAAAGGTGTATGCTCAAATTCGCGGCTTTGCATACTGTCTTGTTGGCGGGCTTTGAGCCAGTGTCCAACAAGCTGTTCATTGTCCAGTGTGCTGATCACTGGCAGGGTATTGATAAATAACCCCACCGTGCTGTCACTGCCCGCAAGATCGGCCGGTCGACCTGATGTCGTCGCACCAAAACACACCGATGATTTATTCAACATACGACCCAATAACAGTGACCACGCGCCCTGCAGTACGGTGTTGACAGTGATCTGCTGTTGCTGTGCAAAACGCTGTAATTGCGCCGCTTGCTGCTCATCAAGCTGTAATGTGTGCTGCGCATAACCTAGGTTGCTATCCAATGCATCACGATTTTGCAGTTCACTCAGATAAGAGGCGTCGTTTAACTGTGCGAGTCTAGTCTGCCAATAATCATCACCCGCCGCGTCATCTTGCTTGGCAAGATATGCAAGATAATCTTGATACTGGCCCCCAGGCTGTGGCAAGGCTTGGCCTTGATATGCCATCATGACTTCAGCCAACACCGCGGTGCTACTCCAGCCATCGAGCAGCATATGGTGATAGGTCCAAATAAAGTGATGCTGCTGTGGCCCTTGCTGAACTAGAGTGAACGACATTAAGCCCACTTCTTCGGTCACCGCAAAGCCTTGCTCTAAAATTGAATGAGCCAATGGCGCTGTCGACTTTGTCGGCTCTGACTGCCAATCCAGCTCATTAAAGGCAATTTGATGGCCCGCCACCACGTATTGTAACTGTTGCGATGTGGTGGAAATAAACCCAGTGCGCAGCGCATCATGTCTATCTACCACTTGCTGCCATGCCGCTTTAAAGCGCGTGACATCAAGACCACTGATATCCAGTCGCAACTGATTTAAATACGCGGCACTTTGCTCAACCATCGAGTGGAACATCATGCCCTGCTGCATGGCTGAGAGCGGATAAATGCTGGACACGGTTTGCTGTGCAATAGGCAGCGCATCTAGCTCTGTTTGGCTCAAGGATAACAGCGGTACATCCGCTGGAGTCAAGCGTGCATTGGCGTCGCAGCAGTGCGCAATCACCTGTGTCAACGCCTGCTTGAGGCGCTGGGCAAACTCCGCCATATCAGACTGTTCTAAACAGGCACCACTGTACGTGATGGCCATGTTCAGCACCCCCTTTTGGATTGCGCCATTGATAGCGATATCCGAACTGAGTGGGTTTTGCGCGGCAATGCTGCTGCCGACGCCATCTGTGCTCATTTGCCAATCCGCCAATTGCCCATGTGAATTGGCATCAAGCTGGCCTAAATAGTTAAATTCGATTTGTGGCTTGCGCGCAATGTGCAGTGCTTGTTGCTGTGCATCGCTGCCATAATATTTGAACGCACCATAGCCAATGCCTTTGTTTGGCATGGCACGTAAACGCTCTTTGGCGGCAATAATGGTGTCTGCAATTTCATGGTGGTTGGTCAATTTCACCGGATATAGTGCGGTGAACCACCCCAAGGTACGGCTTAAATCAAGCTGAGATTGCCACGGTTCACGGCCGTGGCCTTCTAAAAAGACCTGTGCTTCGTTGCTGCCGGTCCATTGTTTAAGGGCCACACTTAATGACGCCAACAATAATTCGTCAATATGCGTGCGATATGGACGCTGCGCCTGTGATAATAACGCTTGGGTTTGCTCTTCACTCAATGCCACTTGAATGGTTTGGGCACTGTGCATGGTGTCATCGCCTTCAGCGACAAAGTTTGGCAATGCAAGCGCATCGCTGTGCTGGTTTTGCCAAAGTTCAAATTCACTGTCGTGGCTGCTTGGATAAGCTTGGATCTGCTGCGCCCAATATTGATAACTATGGCTCTTTAATGGCAGCGCAATCGACTTGCCAGCAGCCACCTGCTCCATGCCTTGCAGCAAGTCATCGACTAAAATTCGCCACGATACACCATCAATGACTAGGTGATGAGCAATTAAAATCAATGCCTGACGACTCTCACTGTGGACATACAGCACCCGTAGTGAGTCGGCGCGCTGAATGTTTAAACTGCTTTGGGCCTGCTCTGCAGCATTTGCTAAGTACGCGTCAAATGCTTCGTCGGTGGTGGTTTGATACCACACCACTTCACGATAATCAGCTTCGTCATAGTCGCGATATGTCTGCTGCCACGTCCCTTGATGTTGATATTGCAAACGCAAGCTATCGTGATGTTTTATCAAAGCTTGTACACTCTCATTGAGTGCAGCCAAGGTAATTGGCGCAGGCGGTATCAAACGGATTGCTTGGTTCCAGTGATTAACATTGCTTGGCTGTCTTGCAAAGTAGGCCTGCTGAATGGGCAGCAGTGGTACCGCACCACTGACCATTTGCGGGATTTTATCTTCATCACTGAGTTCACTCAGTTCGACGGCCAATTGCGCTATCGTCGGTGCCTCAAAGACTTGCTTGGCACTTAAAGCAAAACCATGCTGGCGCATCGCAGCAACAATTTGTAGGCTGAGAATGGAATCACCACCCAGTGCAAAGAAGTTGTCATCACGACCTATGGGGCTTTGCCCAAGCACTTGCTGCCAAGTTTGGCACAGCAATTCCTCGCGCTCACCTTGCGGTGCCTGATAGGCTGTTTGTGTTTGCAATATCGGTTCAGGCAACGCTTTTCGGTCAACCTTACCATTGCTGCTCAGTGGTAGAGACTCCATGACCATAATGCTACTTGGCACCATGTAATCTGGTAATGCGTCACTCAAGCCCTGTTGTAATTGACTGTCATCCAGTAACTCACCGCTTACATAAGCAGCCAATCGAGCACCACCATTTGGACCCTCGATAGCAACCACGACCGCTTCTTTTACTCCTGGCTGTGCAAACAGCTGGGTTTCAATTTCCCCCAGCTCAATACGCAGACCACGGATCTTAACCTGATGATCGGTTCGCCCTAGATATTCAAGCTCGCCCTGCTCACTCCAACGCACTAAGTCACCACTGCGATACAAACGACTGCCATCTGTCGCAAATGGATTGGCAACAAAGCGCTCAGCGCTGAGATCTGGACGGTTTGCATAGCCTCGAGCCAAACCGATACCGCCGATGTACAACTCACCAACAGCACCGATCGGGCTTAAGTTTAGTTGCTGATCAAGCACCCAAAGTTCACACCCTGCGATAGGCTTACCAATTGGTACAGCTTTATCGGCATGGCCGTCACATTCGTAATAGCTGACATCGATGGCAGCTTCAGTAGGGCCATATAAATTGTGAATTTCAAGGTCAGGCAATAGCTTTAAAGCATCTGCCTGTAGTGCTGCTGGCAATGCTTCACCACTACAAATTATATGGCGAATGCTGTCGCAGTGTGAGGCCTTTGGTTCGCTGATAAAGGCCTGTAACATTGAGGGAACAAAGTGCAACAAAGTGACTTGCTGAGCTTTGATAAGCAATGCCAATTCGCGGGGTTCTTTATGTATTTCAGGCTCCGCTACGACGAGGGTTGCGCCGCGCATTAATGGCCAGAAAAACTCCCACACAGACACATCAAATCCATAAGGTGTTTTTTGCAAAACGCGATCTTCACTGCCAATTGGATAAGCTTGATCTTGCCAGCTGATACGGTTGTATAGTGCGTGATGATTGTTGATAACGCCTTTTGGTTTACCAGTCGAACCAGAGGTATAAATAACGTAAGCGGCTTGCTCAGGTAAAATGGTCACACTTGGATATGCATCCTCTTGAGATGTCAGCGTTTTTGTAAGTTCAGACCAATTAAAATAGGGTACATTAAACTGTGCACCATCCCGATTTCCCAGTACCAGTTTAAAGGTGCTATTTTGGGCAATATAGTCAACGCGGTCGGCAGGTAAATTAGGATCTAGAGGCACATACGCTGCGCCGCTTTTCATCACTCCTATCAAGGCAATGACCATTTCGAAACTACGGTCAAAGTACACCCCAATTTGATCTTCCCTGCCAACACCTTGAGCAATTAACCAGTTTGCTAACTGATTGGTATATCGTTCAAATTTGGCGTAACTGAGGTGTTCGCCAGCGAAGATCAAAGCACTGTGCTGAGGCGTTTTTCGCGCTTGCTCGCTGATGATGTCAGGGATTGAGTGTTGCCAAGGAAAAGCCGCAGCACCTTCGGAAAATGCCTCTAAACATTGCTGTCTATGCTGTGGGTACCAGTCTAAGTATTGCAGTGGAGCGCTCGGGTGGTTTGATACCGCCAAGAGCAAGGCTGCTAGTTCGTCCAAACAATGCTTAGCAAACGCTTCGCTATATAAGGTGTTGGCGTAATACAGGTGCAAGGTGGTTGCGCCTGTCACTTCCTCGATCACATCCAATTGCAGGTCAAACGGCATCGAAAAACGCAGCGCTTGGGTATCTTTGAGCGAGACCCCTTGCAGTGCATCCATAGCACCTTTATCACGCTTTAAGTAGTTGAACATGACCTGAAATAATGGGTGACTGCCAGTACTACGCGGCGGCTTGATAGCATCCAGCAAATGTTCAAATGGCAAATCCTGATTTGCTTGTGCAAATTGTGAAAATGACTTGGCTTTTTCCAGTAACGTTGCAAAGTTATCTTGCGGATCAACTTCCAATCTCACCACTTGAGTATTGATAAAAAAACCAATTAATCCATGTGTTTGTGCATGGTGACGGTTGGCAATTGGCACCCCAACTTTAACATCACTTTGATCACTATAGCGGTGCAACAAGTATTGAAATGCACTGAGCAAAACAAGGTAAGGCGTCACTTGGTGTTGTTTGGTGAGCGCTTGCACTTGCTGCCAAAGCGCCGTTGGCAACGCGAGAGACTGTGTCGTGATCGGATAGTTGCCACCTTGTCTTGCGAGGCTATTTGCGGGCAACCTTAAAGGTTCAAAGTCTTCGCCAAGCGCCGATTGCCAACCTGCCAACTGCTTTTCAAGCAGTTCAGTGTGATCCTGCTTGGCGAGCCATAAAGCATAATCTAAATAATCGGCTTTGGGTTCAACCTCAGGTAAACTTTGGTGGTTTTGCAATAAAGCATAGGCTTGAATAAATTCATTAAACAGCTGCTGCATTGATGTACCATCAGTCACAATATGATGCATCACCACTAATAAAGTGCACTCCCCTTGTGACTCTAATAGCGCCACTCGCAATAGTGGCTCAGCAGTCAAGTCAAAAGGTTGATCGGCAATTTCGAATGCCTGTTGTGCACTATCCGATTGGCTAGGCACATCAACAAAGGTAAACGCGCTCTCGCTTTGTAGCTGCTGCACTGTGGTGTCGTGCTCAACACTAAATCGGCTATTCAAGATACCGTGTTTTGCAACCAAGTGGGTAAATCCAGCTTGCACCCAAGCTTTATTTAATTGCCCTTGAAAAGTCAGTGTACCAGCTAAGTTGTACACACTGTCTTCAGGGTCTAGCTGCCACGCAGTCCACAATCTCTGTTGAGCCGGTGTTAACGGGACCTTTGCAGCTCTGTCTTGGCGGATCTCTAACTGGTTTTGTTGCGCTCTTGCCTGACTGTCTGCCAACTTAGCTTTTAATTTTAGTTGCTGCTCTTCAGTTAATGCGCCACCGCGCTCGCGTCTTCTTCTACGCTTTTGCTCGCTCATGCTGATCCCACCTGACTATCTATTATTGTGCACTGCTAATTTGATTTATTCGCTCAAAGTTGAGCGGCTCACTGCGCTCTAACTCAACCGTATTGCAATATGTTTTGGCCAAATACCTGCTCTCATCCACAACCACATGCAGCGGCAAAAAACAGACAAGCTGTCTTTTTGGGCTGATGAGTTTGAATTGATGACTGTGGTAGTTACATCGAATTTTGCTTTGATGTGTTGGTAAAATTGCTCTCGATGCCAGCTAGACGTTGGGAAAGGAAAAAAATAAAGCAGGAGGCCAAAAAGGCCTCCAAAAAAGTGTCATATGTGTCGCGAATACTCGCTTACTCTTGGAGCAACTGCTCTTCGATCAGGAAGGTGAGATTATCTAAATTGGGATCTTCAAAAAAGGTTGCAGGCTCGATTTCTACCGCAAACTGCTGTTTAACTTTCGCCAACATTTGAATGGCGATAAGCGAGTCGCCGCCTAACTCGAATAGGTTGTCAAAAATGCCAATTTCATCAAAGCCTAAAAACTCTCCCCATATCGCGGCAAGTTGTAACTCTAACTCGCTTTCTGGTGCTTCAAACTCCGTATCTAAGTCAGGGCGTTTGTGGCCTTTCGGTACTGAGGTGGTTGCTTGCATTAACTTTTCCGTTAGTTCTGCAACTTTATCTGCACGCGCTTGCCACGATAAACTTGCCGCATACAATTGCGACGCTTTCGATTGCGCAATACCCGCTAGTAAAATTTGCGCTGCGGCCTCATTAATACCAAAGTCTTCACCGACACTGTGCCCTGCTGCCATACCAATATTTGCCCACGCATCCCAATTAATCGACTGCACTAAGAAAGGATGTGACTGCATCGCGACGGCATCGAGGTAACTATTGGCTGCACAATAGTCACTTTGACCCATAGCGCCGAGTACTGACGCCAGTGATGAACACAAAATCATACGTTCAAGACTGTGAGCTTTAAACGCAGCCAACAAATTATCAGTACCGCGAGTTTTCGCAGCCATACTTTGTGCAGCCTGCTCAGCGGATACTTGAGCAAGCATCCCGCCACCAGGTAATCCTGCGGCGTGGATCACTTGAGTGATACGGCCAAGAGACTGCTCCGCGTGGCTAATTGCGACATTTAAACTGGCAATATCAAGTACATCCGCCGTAACGACAGCGACACGCGCACCATTGGCTTTAAGTGATTGTAAAGCACGGATCTGGTTCGCCAGCTTGTCATCGACGTCATCGCCACTCAATAGTTCAGACCAACGCTCACTTGCAGGAAACTCACCGCGAGTTTGCAAGATAACAGCGTGGCCTTGTGCCACCAATAAGTTAGCCAATACCAGACCAACCCCGCCCAATCCACCAGTGATAAAGGTCACTGGCGTCGATACTGAGTTTACCAAAGCATCCGCTTTCGGCACTACTTGCTCAGTCAGAATAAAGCGCTGGCGCCCACGGTACGCAACTTCGGTTGCGTCATTGCCCAGATCCTCAACCAGCTGCATTGCAATATTTGATTGTGTTGCATCGCGCTGTGCAGCAGACACTTCTCGCAACTGACAACGAATGGCAGCCTGTTCCATGCCTATCACTCGTGTGATACCCAGTGCAGTTGCCTTGTCTGCCGATACCGTTTCTTCCCCCAGCACACTGAATAACTCACTCGCAACCACAGTCCACTGCATTGTGCTTTGGCCCAGTAACCACTTAGCAAGAGGTAGAAGAAGTTGATAACCACAGCTTTGCGCGTCTAACAAACGGCAATCTACTATGCGATCGAAGCCGCCAAGTTGCTCCTGCAGCTCATTCAACTGACTTTGGTCTTGGCAATTTACACGGTATTGCCCCTGCTCAAGGGCACTGAATGATTCGCCTTGCCAAACCACAGTCACTGCTGCACCAGAGCCAACCAGTGCTGCACTTATCAGTGAACACAGTGGTGCGTCGGTGGCAATCATCACCACTTTTTCGCCCACTAAGTTCGGGGCCAATGCGGCAGAATTAAGTTGTTGCTGCCAAATTGGTGCTAGCAGCTCAGGCCCAGCACTGGTGCTGACAGATACAGCCGATGTCGTATTAGTTTTAGCATCAACCCAGTACTCTGTTGTATCAAACTGGTATGCTGGAAAGGCGATTTCTGTATTGTGTGGATGTGCAGAAACCTGTGACCAGTTGACCTCGACGCCCAATTGCCACAATTTTGCCAGCGTTTTCACAAAGGGAGGCACTGGCGCTTTTAAATCTCGCGCATGAGCAATCGAATTTAAGACCGTGACATCCTCATTCACTGATTGTGCAGCCAACTTTTGTAGGGTATCTCCCGGGCCAGCTTCTATCAGCACGTTACATTGTGCGGCTAGGGTTTTCACGCCATCGACAAAGTTCACCGCTTGGCGAATATGATCAAGCCAGTACTGAGGCGATGTCGCTTGCTCTGGTGTGATCCAAGTGCCTGTAACATTTGAAACAAACGGTGTTTGTGGGGCATGTAATTGCACCTGTTTGAGGACCTCAGAAAACTCTTCCAACACAGGCTCAGTAAGGTGACTGTGGAAAGCATGGGACACATGGAGTCGCGTCACGCTGATATCAGCGGCTTTTAGCTCACTTTGCAACGCTTTTATGGCTTCTTTGCTGCCCGCTACAACCGTATTACTCGGACTATTGCAAGCTGCAATATCTAACTGATCATTTAAATAGGGCTGCAAACTTGGCGCATCACTCATCACTGAAAGCATCGCTCCTGGCGCCATTTTTTGCAGCGCTTCACCACGGGCTGTCACTAGCTTTACAGCTGTTTCCAAGCTCATCACTTCGCTCAAACACGCTGCCACATACTCGCCAACACTGTGTCCCAACATAGCCTCAATATGGATGCCGTGCCCCTGATAACACTTAGCCATCGCATAGGCCACGACAAATAATGCAGGTTGCGTCACGCGGGTTTGCCCAAGTAACTGATTAGCTGCTAGCACCTCATCATCATTTGGGGTAAAGACACGGCGTAGCTCATCTTGTAAACCAGCATCAAATAATGCGACAACCGCGTCAAACTGAAGTTTGAATTCTGGAACATGTTTTAACAGTGGCTGGGCCATCGTGACATATTGTGAACCTTGACCGGAGAACATCAACGCCACCTGAACCGCGCAGGTTTTGTCACCGTGAATATCGCGCATCAATAACTGCTGTGCCTGCTCTGCGCTGTCGGCAACCACCGCATGACGAACCGTGTGTGCGGTGCGATTATGCTGCAATTGTGCTGCGATCAGCGCTAAGTTATCTGAACTTTGTTGAAGTTTAATCGCTAGGGCTTGTCGCTGTGCCTCAAGGGATGATTGCGCATTACCAGAGAGCGGTAAGATATGCCATGGCGTTGATTGATCGTAAGAAGCCGCAGGTGCATTGTATTCTTCTAAAATGACATGGGCATTAGTTCCACCCATCCCCAATGAGCTGACCGCCGCTCGGCGTACCGAGTCACTGTGCCATGGCTGCAACTGGGTATTGACGTAAAACGGACTGTTGGCAAAGTCAATCTTGCTGTTTAGAGGCTCGCAGTGCAAACTCGGAGGTAACGTTTTGTGACGCAGTGCTTGCACTGCTTTGATAAGCCCAGTAACCCCCGCAGCCGAGTCCAAGTGACCGATATTGGCTTTGATTGAACCGATTGCGATTTGCTGCTTGCCACACTGCCCATAAGCTCGGCTCAAAGCGGCAATTTCGATGGGATCGCCTAAAGTTGTACCTGTGCCATGGGTTTCAATATAGCCAACCGAGCTTGGCTCAATATCAGCAAATTCGAGCGCCGCTTCAATGGCGCCAGCTTGACCTGTCACACTTGGCGCAGTATAGCCTACTTTTTCTTTACCATCATTGTTAATGGCTGAGCCTTTGATCACCGCAAGTATATTGTCACCTTGCTCAATCGCATCTTCAACGCGCTTAAGTACAACCGCCGCACTGCCACTACCAATTAGGATCCCATCGGCGTGTTCACCAAATGCGCTCAACTGCCCAGATGGTGATAAGCTCCCACCCGCAGGGGCATGGTAGCCTTGTTGATGATTTAAATTGAGCCAAACACCACCTGCCAATGCCGAATCACACTCATAGTTTTGCAGTGAGCGACATGCCATATGCACCGCGACTAAAGACGTTGAACACGCAGTTTGTACTGTAACAGCCGGGCCCGTTAGATCCAGTTCGTAACTCACTCGAGTTGCCAAAGAGTCTTTATCATTGCCATTGGTCAGCGCCAACAAGCTAGTGATGTCTTGTTGGCTATCCCCGAGTAAGTTCTGTAACAAGTACGCAGGCACACCACAACCGGCAAACACACCAGTGAAGTTACTGTTCCCAGTGGTAATACCTGCATGCTCCAACGCATGCCAACAAGTTTGCAAAAATACCCGTTGCTGTGGGTCAAGCTGCGCCGCTTCTTTTGGCGTATAACCAAAAAATGCGGCATCAAATTGCGCCATGCCAGAAAATGGAATACCGCGTTTTACATAATCAGGATGTGCTAGATCTTCCTCGCTTACGCCCGCCGCTCGTAGTGTCTCGTCGTCTAAATCTTGCACTGCACAGTGCCCGTCACGCACATTTTCCCACAGCGCATCGACGTTTTGTGCATCCGGGAAACGACCTGCCATACCGACGATGGCAATATCTAGTTCACTATAATTACTTTCTGACATTGTTATGATTCTCTTGCTTTTCTTTTACGCGCTGCAATCGCGCCCATGCCGCGTTTTTGTTTCGCGCCAGTTGGTTTATTGGTGGTAACCGAGGCTGATTTAGATTGTGCTCCACCGAGTAACACGGCCAAACTGGCTATGCTCGGATGGGCAAACAGCTCCGTCATTTGTAAGTTAGGGTATTGAAGCTTCAACTCTTCATACACGGCCATCAACAGCAGCGAGTGACCGCCAACATCAAAGAAGTTGGCATGCCTGTCGATATCTTCAGTTTTAAGGTGCTTTTGCCAAATATCCGCGATGAGCTGCTCGGTTCCATTCTGGGCAAGCTCGACCTGCTGTGCGGCTCGCGTTACTTTTGGTAACTGCTGACGCTCCAGTTTGCCACTGGCGTTAACTGGGAGTTTTTCTAACACTATGATGTCGCCCGGCACCATATAGGTTGGCAAGCGCTCACTTAACGCTCTTTTTAGCTTGTCAGCGAATGTGTCATCTGCGAATTTGGCGCTTTGAATATAAGCTATCAATCCTAGGCCATGGGCTTGCTGTTCAGTGACTACGACTGCCATCTCCACCCCAGGCAACTGGCTTAGGTGCTGTTCAATTTCGCCCAGCTCTACTCTAAAGCCACGTACTTTCACCTGATGGTCATTACGACCGTGATACATCAAGTCATTGCCTTGCCAACTGACTAAATCACCTGTGGCATACATACGTGCGCCCTCATCACAGAAAGGATCTGCAATAAAACGCGTGGCCGTCATCTCAGGCTGCGCCCAATAACCGCGCGCTAAAATATCGCCACCAACATACAACTGACCTATTTGCCCGTTGGAAACAACTTCGAGGTTGTCATCCAATACGTAAAGTTTACGCCCCGCCAAAGCATGGCCTAGCGGCACTGATTGACCCTCGCGTGCAGTAAAGTCTTGGCAGGGGTGGATCGCAGCCTCTACCACGATTTCTGTCGGTCCATAAGTGTTTAATAACCGCACATGAGACAAGCCGGTGTTTTGCCAATCTTGGATCCCCGCGACAGACATGGCTTCACCTCCAGAGTGAACTTGACGTAGTTTTGGCAAGCTCAATACCGCCTGCTGTGCTTTGCGTGCCCAACTCGCGCTGATGCTGCGCCAGTAAGCAGCACTTAAATCCATCACAGCGACATCATGTTTTTGTGCCTGTTGGTAAAGGGTATCGGCATCCCAAAGCGCATCACCACGCAGCAATACTGCACCGCCCACAGCCCAAGTTGGGAATAACTGCTCGACGAATGCATCGAAGTTTGCTGTGGCAAATTGCAATACCACATCATTCGCTTGCAAATTAATAAAGCGCTTAGCTGACTCGATATAGTGCGCAAGTGCACCCAGTTCGATTGCCACACCTTTCGCCTTGCCTGTTGAGCCCGAGGTATAATTTAAATAAGCAGTTTGATTTGCATGATGCTCAACCTCAGGGAGTGATATGTGTTGGTGCTGCTCACTCAAGAGAGTTTGCGGTGATAACAATGCGCCTTCGAAAGCAACCGCCAATTGAGCTTCGTCACTGATAATAGCTTGGCAGCCACTGTCATTGAGCATGTGCTGTAATTTATCTGCTGGGAATTGTTTATCCAGTGGCAGATACGCAGCACCTGCTTTCAAGCAGGCTAAGGTGCTCGCCAGCATCAATGGCTTACGGTTTTGCATTACCCCAACTACGGACTCAAAGCCTAACCCTTTTTCAATTAAGCCATGAGCCAGACGATTTGACGTATGCTCTAACCATTCAAAGCTGTAGTGTTGATCATTAAATATCACAGCAGTACGCGTGGGATCTCGCTGTGCAAGATCACTGATATTTTGCAGCCAAGATGCATCCGGTAAGCTAATTTCTTCACCTTGGCCCAACTGTAAGGCAGCTGCTTGTTGAGAGTGAATGGCCAAATTGCCAATTGCGTTGTGTGGCGCAGTCACGATCTCGTTCAATAGCACAACAAATGCCGACGTCACGGCTTGCATATACTCAGTGTTATACAGCGCTGCATTGTACTGAAACTCAAGTATGAGCTCACCGCTATTGAGTAGGCGTGAATCGATGCTTAGATCAAATTGCGCTTGATCTTGCAGCGCCACCACTTCTTCAACCTCAACACCGGGTAAATCCAGTGCTTGTTGCACATCTTGTTCAAGGTGATTAAACATCACTTGAAACAGTGGATTCTGCCCGAGGCTGCGATCAGGGTTTATCACCTCGACCAGCTTTTCAAATGGCAAGTCCTGATTTTTTTGTGCATTGATGGCATGCACCTTGGTTGCAGACAACACCTCAATAAAACTTTGCTGCGCCGACAGCTCGTTGCGCTGCACCAAGGTATTGATGAAAAAGCCCATCAAAGAGTGCAATTCTGAACTGCGACGGTTGGCAACCGGTACACCGATACGCGGCTTGCGCTTACCAGTGTAGCGGTAGAAAAATACCTGTAAACTACTGAGCAATAACATGAACAAGCTCGCGCCGTGACTATGAGCAAGTGCCTGTAACTTTTCAACTTCTTGATATGATAGCTGCACCGTTTGGCTTTGCATTGGCGCAGGTCCATTCGCTTGCCTTGGATGTTGAGGAACAAGTAACTCTTCATCGTCGTTGCTTTGTAATTGCGCTTGCCAATAGGTCAATTGCTTTTGCGCGTCAACGCTTGTTAGCCACTGCTGCTGCCAAGCAGAAAAATCACCATAATTCACTTGAGAAGATGCTGTTGGCAGTGCTTTACCTTCACATATCAACTGATAGTTACGGCTGATATCAGCCAATACCAAGTCAAAACTCCACGCATCACTGGCAATATGGTGCATAACTAATACCAGCTGATAGCAGTTTTCCGGTTGCTTGACCAGTGCTGTTCTGAAGTTTTCACCACGCTCAAGTGCAAATGGCTGCTGGTAAAAAGCTTGGCGCCATACACTGGTTTGTGCTGAGTCGTGCTGTTGACTGTGATCGACACACTGCCAATTAAGCGTTTGCGGTGTTACTTGCTGCTGCCACTGGCCGTGCTCATCCTTTCCATATGCGTGGCGCAATACACCTTGCTGCGCTAAAACATGAGCAACTGCGGCTTGTAAGTGCGCTTCATGTATGTCTCCATGTAGCGTTAAGCTTGCGCCAATATGATAGGCGCTGCTCAGCGGCTCAAGCTGCCAAAGGAATAATTGTCTTTGCTGCTGGGCACTGAGTGGATAGGCTTTTTGTGCCAGTGCAGGGATAGCATGTTGCTGCTCACCCGTGGCGATACTGTCACGTACCAATTGGCAGAAATCGCCAAATTTATGCGCTGCAAAAACGGCGGTTGGATCTATTTGGCAATGATACGTTTCCTGCACTTTTGCCAGCAATAAAGCCGCTTTTATTGAACTGCCCCCTAGGGCAAAAAAGTCTATCTCATTGTGATTAACTGGGTAGCGCAGCACGTTTTGCCATATGTCTGCTAAGCCGCGCGCTAGCTCATCCCACTCTGTTTGATCGTCTCCACCGTGGCAAGTTGATAACTGCTGCAAGTGTGCAAGCGTAAAGACGCCATAAGTTGCCAATTTATCGTCGTTCAACAACTTCATACATGCACTGCGCTGCAATTTACCACTTGAGGTTTTTGGCAGCCCACCTTGGTCAAGTAGCAATACCAGCTCAGGACAATTTCCAAATTGCTCAATGATAAAGTCTCTGACAATCAGCGCGGTTTGCTCCGCTGGCACCTCATTGCGATACACATTGGCCGTTTCAATCGCAATGCCAATGCCCTCGCCACTTTGTTCACTGGGCACTGGAAAGGCCGACACACGACCCTGGCGCACAAAACTCAACGCATCTTCTATCGCTCGCTCAATATCTTGTGGATATACATTGTGGCCATTCATGATGATCAAATCTTTCTGACGGCCCGATATATATAGCTGCCCAGCGTAAACGTAACCCACGTCACCGGTTCTTAACCAGCGCTTACCAATATGTTCTACAAACGTTTCTTGTGTGGCCTGTTCGTTTCGCCAATAACCTAATGCGATGCTTGGGCCGCTGACCCAGATTTCACCAATTCCGCCTTCTGCAACTTCATCGTAACTCGATGGGCAAGTGATACGTACTTGGTGCTCACTGGCTGCCACACCACAGCTCACTTGATGGCTGTAATCTTGTGTATCTCTGCTATCTTGTGCGTGTTGCAAAATAGCTTTACCTGACGCCAATGAGCGGTTGTCAAACGCCTTGATAACCGCACCTTGAGAGGGAATACTTCCGGTGACAAATAACGTGCCTTCCGCCAAACCATAACAAGGGTACAAGGCACTTGCCTTAAAGCCCAACGGGGCATATTTGTCAGCAAAGTTGAGTAGCGTGTCATGACGAATAGGCTCTGCACCTGAGAAAAATGCACGCAAACTACTGAGATTAAGGTCAGCTACTTGCTTATCTTTGATACGTTCGATGCACAATCGATATGAGAAATCAGGCCCACCACTGATGGTTGCTTGGTACTGATCAATGAGTTGCAACCAACGTGCAGGGCGCTCCATAAAATAACGAGGTGAGCAAAGCACCAACTTATAGCCTGTATAAATTGGCTGTAATAACCCCCCAATGAGACCCATATCATGAAATAGAGGCAACCAACTTACCAATACATCCTGCTCAGTAAGTTGCATCCCCTCGGCAATGGCTTTTTCATTGGCCAGTAAATTGCCATGGCTGACCATCACTCCTTTGGGTTTGGCTGTAGACCCAGAGGTATACTGTAAAAATGCAATTTCGTCAGATTGCGCAGGGTGACGTTCTACCTGTTCTGCTTGTTCACAACACTCGTCAATGACCATCATCTTACTGCCACTAACCTGCTCCACTAACGCCTCTACAGTCGCGGTGAAACGTGCTGTTGTCAGTACCACTGCGGCTTCTGAATCTTCAGCTATACCTACTGTGCGCGCAATATGCTGTGCTTTGGTCGATTCAGGTGGAAAGCTGGGTATGGCCGTTACACCGAGATATTGGCAGGCTAAAAAGCTCGCCACATACTCAATTCCTGTATCCATCAAGATCAGTGCTCTGTCACCCGCTTTGGCGTGTTTTTGAATATGGCTCGCAACCATAAGGCTATGCGCGTAAAGCTCTCCATAGCTCCATGGCGTGTGTGCTTTTTTATCAACACATACCAGCGCTGTTTTATCCGGCTGATGCGCGGCATGTTGCGCTAAATGATCCATGATGGTAATGGCGGTCATGATTTACTCCATGAGATATAACTAGCTGTGCGCATATTGGTTAATACCCGGTAGCTGAACTGTTGTATGATGCGCTTAAATAGTGATTGTTTCTGAGGTAGAAACTCGCTTGGTGACGATATGAAGCGATAGTGAAATCCAGCCTACCGAGATATGGGTATCCCATGTCACCTAATTGCCAGTTCCAATATCACTTAATAACCTAATTGCTTACGCCATCGCTTGGCGCAGACTCAAAGGACGCATATCCGTCCAATGGGTTTTGATATACTCTAGACAAGTTGCTTTATCACCGCTTACGCCCGTGTCTTGCCAGCCACCAGGGATCGTCTTATAACTCGGCCATAAAGAGTATTGTTCTTCGTGGTTAATGATTACTTTAAAAGTGCCGTTTTCGTTGTCAAAACTCATCACATTTTTCCAAAAATTAGACTGTCGCCACTGTGACGCGCGACAGTCTAGGATTTTTAGTCTTTTTTCACGCTAAGTGTGATTTCGCTGACTTTATTTTGCTTGATCTGAGCATCGGTATACGGCAAATCAATTAACCCTTTGCCCGCAGCATAATGATCACTCGCATCTGTGAAGTGCGGCGAGTTTGGATTATTACTCTGCGAATAAGTCAACAGGCCACGTGCTTGTGGTCCATGCTCGTCAAAACCGACAACCATCATCCAGCTAGAACCATAGTTAATAGGGTAACCATCGGTACTTAAACCTGTACTTATTGTCCAGTTTTCATTAAGTACTTCTTTCATTGGCGCAGCATATTGTGGTGCGAACGAGGTTAAATCCATGGCGTTGGTAGTTGAGTAAATATTGAAACCACCACTGTTATGCTCTGCACCTGGCCAAGGAATGCGGCGTTCACCTTTTTGCAAGTACTGTAACTCACCCAATGGCGCATCAATGGCAAAACCTGCATTTTCTAGCTGCTTGCTGGCAGCGAGAAGCTTAACCAGTGTCGACTTTTCTGCTTTAACAATGCTCGGTGTCACGGCTGGGAAGGCAGAATTAAATTGAATTAAAAGATCTTCATCTTCTAATAAACTAAAGAACTCTTTCGCCAGTGGTGCTGATACAGAGTCTGCATTGAATTTACCGTCCCATTTTGCGAATGCCTTACAGGTGGGATCCACAGGCATGCTCAATGTCTCTGTCACGGCGATAGTTTGTCCTGCGTACAAAGCACACGTTGCCATCACAGTTGGTTTATACAACTCAAATGATGCACTAGTACCCGTTACAATGCTTTCCAACTCGTGGCGGTCAAACTTACCATCGGCACCTCGTGCAAAGCGCATCAAGTTTAAATTGTAGCGAGTACGACGAGTTTGCTTGTAATCAACGTGACCGTACAGTGGAGAATAACCTCTGAGCTTTTCCTTCAGGTTTGTCAGCCAGTATGAGTTATTGGCATTGAGTACATAGTCGTTGCGGCGCAACTTAGGCGCACGCTCGTAAGGAACTTCTTGCTGATATACTAATGCACTGCTGGTCCCCGGTAGTACAGCCAAACGGGTTTTCTTATACACTTCAGAAATCACAGGATGAGAGCGCAGTAGCTCTTCACCCACCGCAGGCAGATCAGGTACATTAGAATCATCGATATAAAATACTTCGCCGTGTTTATCTGCCACGAGTGTGTTGTTAAATGCCAAACCATCGAGTGTTTTGAATGTATCGATAAACTCATCAAGATTTGATGCACGATTCATAGCCAACCAGTGATCTATCCCCTCCAAATTATTGAGGTTAGTATCGCGTACTACATAGGCATTTTTGCTATCCCATTTAAAGTTTTGCTGATCTTCAAGAACATAGCCAATTGGCGTAGTGAAGTAATCTTTTTTCATGGTTAACACACCCATCGGCGTCAACACTTCTACATTGACCTGCTGCTTTTCAATATCGACCCACTGACCATCAAATTTGTATTGCAGCGGGTTTGCAGGATTTAACTCTAGCTGATAAATGACTTCATGTCGGGCTGAAGAGTAAGTGTGGGTCCATGCCAAATCTTGATTGAAACCAATATTGACGATACCAGGCACGCCAACCACTGAGGCACCCATGGTACTAAAGTCCCCCTCAACACTTGCATGGTTCGCCCAAAATCGTAAATTACCGTTAAATGGGAAGTGTGGGTTTGCCAAAAGCAAGCCGCGACCATTCTCTGTCACTTCATGACCCATTGCCCAACCATTTGAACCCTGTGTTAGCTGTTTTGGTTGGTAGTTGGTATTGCTTGCCATGAGCCATGGCTGTGATTGCTTGCTCTCCTGCTTGGCGATAGTTGGCAGCCACTCGTTACCAGTACCCGGATTCGCCTGTAAGATTTGCACTAACAAGCGGCCAATGCTGTTTTGTACCGCAGAGGCTAATACGGATGCAACCACATCAACACCGCTGATAGGTTTTACCCAAGCTTGGCCACTACAGGCTGGTGCCAATGTAGCTTTACCTGAATTCACATCTTGTAAATACTGGTTATAACCTGCTGCAAATCCATCTGCTAACGCACGAGTATCTGCCGACAGGTTGGTATATTCCCGCTCCACTCGACCATGTAAATCAATAATTTTATAGCCTAAATCTAGGCTTACAAAAAAGTTGTCCTGACCGTTTTTATGTGGTCCTAGGTACTTGGCGCGCTCACCTTTTACACGTACATAACCATCCGCCAAAATACATGCATGATCTTGTGCCTGTGCGTAGGCATTACCATAGCCTAAACCAAATAGGGATTTAGCTTGAATGTGCGGAACACCGTGCTGGGTGCGCGTAATTTTAACATCCTCGCTCAAGCTCATCGTCGAAGTACTTTCGTGAGCAGAGATATGACCGCCTGCTAAGGTGCAAGCAGCCATAACAGGTATTAATGTAGATTTTAACTTCATAACTTTCCTTCAGTTCTTAATCACGGTTAAAAATTTAATGCCGTGCACCCAAGACGAATAAAACCGCAAAAAACCAAAGAAAATAACAAAACCAATTATTGCATTTTTGATAACGAAAGTTGCTAGAACCACCACTTCTTTGCTCTGTGGTTAATTTGCTTTTAATTAGTAAAACCACACAAAAGACTTGACTGCTAATGGAAGATCAAAATAACATAATAGTGATAATTATTCGCATTATCTATTACGGATAAACTTTTAGGACAAATAGGAGTAAATACAGTGCAGCTGTGCAACAAGTGGTCTAAAGTGATTGCTGAGAATGAAGCGAAATTATTGGCTTATTTGAACAATATCCTACGCTGCCCATATCTGGCTGAGGACGCTTTACAGGATACTTTTCTACGCTTATCTGGTATGTCAAAGTGCCAAGATTGCCAAGTGAAAAACACCAAAAGCTATTGCTATCAAGTTGCTAGAAACATCGCGATTGATATGATCCGTAAGCAAAATCGCGAATCCCTTGTCGATTTAGAGTCTATTCAAACAGAGCAGTTTGACGACGAAAGTTCAAATATCGAAGAAAAATATATCGATGCACAACTATCAGATAAAGTGAATAACACCATTGGCAAGCTATCTAAACGCCACCAAAACGTTGTCAGCTTTTACCGCGATGGCCGTTTAAAGCAAAAAGAAATCGCCAAGATGTACCACATCTCTCCAACCTTGGTGAATTTTATGATCAAAGAGGCAATTCAATCTTGTCAAAATGAACTTAAAGCAGGGGCAGTGACGCACTAATCTGCCAAACCTAGCACTTCTTTGACATTGAGCTTGGCGGCGATAAAGTCGCCATGCGCAACATACATAAGGCCTGCTAACTTGCGCACAGTGTAATCTTCTTGCGGGTCTAATTTGCCGTCAGCAAAGGCAACCATCCAAAGTAACTCAATGACTTCAATGCGCTCCTCTTCATCGGTGTGGTCATTAACTACTTTGACAAATCGATGTAGATCTATCGCGTCATCAACCAATCGCTGAGCTTCAGTACGAATAAGTTCACTGCTTTGCTCAGATAGTTGGCAGTGTTGTCGCAATAGTTTTGCAATCATTGTGAGCTCGTCAGGCGCGATTTCGTTATCCGCTCTCATTACCTCAACCATCAATGCGCCCAATGCAGTGGCAAAGTCCAGCGGAGCTTGTGCCTGTGATTGTGTGTCTAGGCTTGCCAAAAATAATCGTATACGTTCTAACAATTGTCGCCCCTTTTGATACAATTAGGAGATTAATACCTGATAATTGGTTTCATGTAGTTATGCCGTTTCTAACCTCAGTAGTGAGAAAAAAAACAGTGAGAATGCTTTCAATTGCCTCATTGGTCCTGCTCAGTGCATGTAGCTTCACACCGAATAAAATAGGCGTCACAGAAAAATACTATGACTTTGATCATAAAGTACATTACGAACAAATAAAGTATAGCGATGACCATTATTATTTACAGATAAAAGCAGATTCTTACGCCCATTTTTTGCAACAAAGTGTGTTTTTATTACGCCACAGCCAGTCCCTCTGCCAAGGTGTGAAACCGCAGCTATTATTGCATGGAGGCGTACAAAGCTTTGATCGTCTACCGACTTTTCCTCGCCCCTATCAGCCTGATCTCCGCGTAGAAGTAAAGTGCGTAAAAGAGCAGCAATAACGTGCAACGTGCCAGTATAAGTAAACTTTATACTGGCATTATTTGGAGCTTAATCTTGGTAGCCCCAAGGCGCTTTTGGTGCTTTGACTGGTTTAGTTAGATCAAAGTCAACTCTAAATTCACGACCCTCACGTACCAAACGGTATGTGAACTTATCTTCATAGATAAACATTTGCCACGTATTACCAGCGGACTGAGGTATCTGATGAGCAATAAAAAGTTCTTTAGAGTACTGATCTGCAGGGAATGATTGCACATTGTTAAATCCAGCGTCTACCGTGTGACCACCGTACATTGTCGACTTATCATCACTGCCGTCTTTGTGACGGTGGTCATGTTTCAAGCTTAGACCGCTTCCCGTTTTCGTAATGATCCAAGTACGTGACGCATCTTTACCCACATGAAATGGCACTTGCAACTCGCGCTCATTGCAACGACGCACATGCATTACCAAACGCGCTTCACTAAATGCACTCGGGCCTTGGTTATCAAGCGTGACTTTGCCTTCGTATGCTTTTCCACAATGTGCTTTGATCTTGTCAAAAAAAGCATCGTGAGTAGGGATAGATACTAAAGGCGCAGGGCGTGCAACGGCTGCACTACTAGCAAACATGGTTACGGCAACCAGCAAAGAAGCAGAAAGCTTGTTCATTATTGTGTTCCTGAATATGAAAAGCCAAAGGCTAGAATGCCTTTGGCTTAATGGCAAAAAAATGCGACGGTTGGCGTCGTGGACAGAAAATTTATTGCCAGGGTCGATTGGCATTAAGTTGCTGCTCAAACGCATCAATATGACGATTAAGCTGCTCAGTTTCCCCAATAAAATCTAACCCACTCAACAATCTCGCTTTAATATCTGAGCGCACTTCGAATGTGATATCTGCAAAATAATCGCTGCGAATAACCTGCTGTGCCAAATCTATTTCAATCTTCACTTGTGGCTGGCGCTCGCATACTGCAAATAAACTATCGAGTATGTCGGCGCCAAGTGCAATGCACAACATCTGGTTATTGCCGCAGTTGTTGAAAAAGATATCGGCAAAACTCTCCGCTAAGATCACGCTAAAACCATATTGCTTCAATGCCCACGGCGCATGCTCTCGCGATGAACCACAACCAAAATTATCGCGTGTTAGTAAGACGGTTGCACCTTGATACTGTGCGTAGTTCAAGACAAAACTCGGATCAGGTTCCCCACTGTCTAGGTATCGCCAGTCATAAAATAACGCTTTATCAAAACCATCTCGACTAGTCGACGTTAAAAACTGCTTTGGGATGATTTGATCTGTATCCACATTGTTTTTATCTAGTGGTGCCATTAATCCGCTGTGGTATACACTCATGCCTGCGCTCCTCGGATATCGGTAAATCGACCTGCAATCGCGGCCGCTGCGGCCATCGCTGGACTAACTAAATGGGTGCGCCCACCGCGACCTTGGCGCCCTTCAAAATTGCGGTTCGATGTAGATGCACAGCGCTTGCCTGCCCCTAATCTATCATCATTCATGGCAAGGCACATAGAACAGCCAGGCTCGCGCCATTCAAATCCTGCAGCGACAAAAATGTCCGCTAGACCTTCTTGTTCCGCCTGCTGCTTCACTAATCCAGACCCTGGTACGATAAGCGCTTCAACGCCTTGTGCTACTTTTTTACCCTCAACAATTTTTGCCGCTGCGCGTAAATCTTCAATACGACTATTCGTACACGAACCGATAAATACCGTATCTACCTTGGCATCAGACAAACGCTGCCCCGCTTCAAGTCCCATATATTTCAATGCAGAACGCATTGAATCAGCTTTAATTAGGTCCTGTTCTTCATCAGGGTTTGGGATCGGTTCATCAATACCGATGACTTGCTCAGGGCTTGTTCCCCATGTGACCTGCGGCTGAATGTCTTCAGCATCCATTTCGACTACACGGTCAAACGACGCACCGTCATCCGAGTGTAATGTTTTCCAATAAACGACGGCCTGCTCGAAATCTTCTCCTTTCGGCGCAAAAGGCCTGCCTTCAAGATAGGCGTAGGTAATCTCATCCGGCGCAATCAAGCCCGCTTTGGCACCCATCTCGATACTCATGTTACACAGCGTCATGCGTGATTCCATGGACAGCGCTTCAATGGCAGTACCGCAAAACTCAGCAACATAGCCTGTACCACCTGCAGTACCGAGCTCACCAATCACTGCCATAATCAAATCTTTCGCCGTAACCGTTGGACGAAGCTGACCATTAATTTGAATTTTAAGCGACTTAGCTTTTTTCTGTTGCAGCGTCTGAGTCGCCAATACATGCTCCACTTCAGATGTACCAATGCCATGTGCTAATGCCCCAAAAGCGCCATGGGTGGAGGTATGACTATCACCACATACTATCGTAGTACCAGGTAAAGTGATCCCTTGCTCAGGGCCCATTACATGGACAATACCTTGATTGATAGAATCGAGATCATAGAGTTGAACACCAAACTCAGCACAGTTATTTGCCAGTGCCTGAAGCTGGTTTTTACTCACTTCGCTGGCCGCATCAATAGAGCGGCTTTTGGTAGACACATTGTGGTCCATGGTTGCAAAGGTTTTTTCTGGACAGCGCACTTGACGGTTTTTCTCTCGCAACCCAGCAAACGCTTGCGGTGATGTGACCTCATGCACCAAGTGTCTGTCGATATATAGTAAGTCTGTTTGTTCATTGATTTTGGCAACCACGTGAGATTGCCAAATTTTATCGTATAAAGTCTGTGCCACTTGCTACATCCTTCCTTTAAACACGAACTATTAAATGCGATCTACGATCGCCTGAGCCACATCTAACGTGGTATAAGCTGCTTGCGGGTATATATCTGGTGTCCCAATCCCCTGTGCAACAGCTTCAGCCACCGCTTTTTCGATGCGTCGAGCGGCTTCATCCTCACCTAGGGAATAGCGCAACATCAATGCTGCGCTGAGGATTTGTGCAATTGGGTTAGCAATGCCTTTACCGGCAATATCCGGGGCAGAACCACCAGCAGGCTCATATAAACCGAACCCCGATTGGTTGAGGCTTGCCGAAGGTAAAAGACCCATGGAACCTGTGATCATGGCGCACTCATCAGACAAAATATCTCCAAATAAGTTGTCGCAAAGTAGCACATCAAATTGACTTGGCTGTTTCACTAATTGCATTGCCGCGTTATCAATATAAATGTGTTCCAGAGTTACATCTGGATAGTCTTGGCTGACTTCTATTACTACCTCACGCCAAAGTACACTCGATGCCAGTACATTTGACTTGTCAACCGATGTGACGTGATTGTTGCGCAACCGCGCAGCATCAAAAGCAAAGCGAGCGATCCGCTCAATCTCTTTGCGACTGTATTTTTGCGTGTCGAAGGCAAATTCATTTTCACCGCTGCCATCTCGACCTTTTTCACCAAAATAGATGCCGCCAGTTAGCTCGCGTACACATAAAATGTCAAAACCCTGTGCGCTGATATCTGCACGCAGCGGAGAAGACGCACTCAATGCAGGTAGCAGCTGGGCAGGTCTAAGGTTGCAAAATAGACCAAAGTGCTTTCTCAATGGCAACAAAGATGCACGCTCAGGTTGCTGCTCTGGTGGCAGATCTGCCCATTTTGGGCCACCAACTGAGCCAAATAAAATAGCGTCCGCCTGCTCGCATGCCGCCAGTGTATGCGCTGGTAGAGCCTGTCCAAATTCGTCGATGGCCGCACCACCAATTGCCTGATGAACCAAGTCTAAATTAAATGCAAATTCTTCACTGACGCGCTCAAGCACGCGCTGCGCAGCCGCCATCACTTCTGGACCAATGCCATCTCCTGCCAATACAGCAACTTGATAACTTTTTTGATTCATCCTGCTTTCCTTTGTTGTTTAAGATCAGACACCTTTCGTGCCCTATCAATTAAATTGTAAACGCGGATCATTGCTCGAGCTGATGCTTCTACAACATCCGCCGCTAGGCCTGCACCGTGATACTGGCGACCGTCACATTTCGCGATAATATTTACTTGACCAAGCGAACTTGCACCTTGACCTGTGGCTTCCAAGTTGTATTCAATCATTTCGACTGCTTGACCTGTGATACGCTCTATTGCCAAAAACGCAGCCTCAACGGGACCATTACCGGTTGCCGCTTCTTGCACTAAGTCACCACCTAAGCTCATGCCCACAGTTGCACTGGCAATTGACTGAGAGTTTGATGATGCATTGACAAACTGCAATTGATAGAACTCATCTGGTTCCGCAATTTGATTAAAGTAGATCATGGCTTCTAGGTCATAGTCGTAGACTGTGCCTTTTTGGTCTGCAAGCTCTAAAAAGCTGCTGTACAACTGGTCCATATCATAATCTTCAGCTTGATAACCAAGCTCTGATAAACGATGTTCAATCACATGACGGCCAGAACGTGACGTCATATTCAATTGATTGTTAGGCACGCCAACCATTTCAGGCGCCATAATTTCATAGGTATTTTGCGCTTTTAAAACACCGTCTTGGTGAATACCAGAGCTATGTGCAAACGCATTTTCACCAACAATGGCTTTATTTGGTTGCACTGGCATATTGCAAATTGTTGCCACTTGGCGTGAGGCGCGATAAATTTCTTCAGTGCGAATATCGGTATGTACTTTTAGATGATCCTCACGCATTTTCATGATCATGGCGACTTCTTCCAATGAGCAATTTCCCGCGCGCTCTCCAATGCCATTGATTGTACACTCGATCTGTCTTGCCCCCGCCTGCACAGCGGCGATAGAGTTAGAAACCGCTAAACCAAGGTCGTTATGACAGTGCACACTCAACCTTGCTTTATCAATGTTTGGTACTGTGTTGCGCAAGTGATGAATAATAGCCGCGTACTCATCTGGCGTCGTATAACCAACGGTGTCTGGGATATTTATTGTTGTCGCCCCAGCTGAAATTGCACGCTCTACAACTTTGCATAGATCAGCGTATGGCGTACGGCCAGCATCTTCACAAGAAAATTCAACATCATCGGTGTACTGCAATGCTTGTTTTATAGAGCGCTCAGCCATTTCGATAACATCGTCAAGGGACTTACGTAACTTGTGCTCTAAATGCAAAGGGCTGGTGGCAATAAACGTATGAATACGCCCTCGTTCAGCCCCTTTTAATGCGAGTCCACAGGCCTCAATGTCTTTTGGCATAGCACGGGCTAAACCACAAATAATGGGTCCCTTTACCTCTTGAGCAATGCGTTGTACCGCTCTGAAATCAGCAGGACTCGACACGGGAAACCCCACTTCCATCACATCAACGTTAAGTCGACTTATGGTGTGTGCCAGCTGAATCTTATCTTCTTCGGTCAAGCTTGCTTTTAGAGCTTGCTCTCCATCTCTTAACGTTGTATCAAAAATCCAAACCTTGTCCTGCATTCCTATTTCCTCGCTTGCGCAAAATAAAAAACCCCGCTCGTTGGCGGGGTTTGCTATTTGGTTGCTCAAAACACGCAACTAAGCCCCGCCCTTACCTACAATAATCAGTAAGAGGTTAAGCAAAGTTGTCAGTAACATGATGTTTTTCATTTAGAGCAATCGTACCTGTTGATGTATTAAATATGTTTTAACATGCCTAAAAAGCTCAGATCAAGCATAAAAATTTCAACAAACCAAGTAAAACACCTAAAACAAAAAACAAAATCACCCAATAAAACCGCAAATACGATTAAATAATGCAGGCAATGACCTTTTGGACCTGTGCTTTACTACAAAATCACGTCACATCTGAATTAAATTTTGTACGTAAAAAAACCGCCAATTAGGGCGGTTTTTTTGTTTTTACTTACGTCTTCGACTGATTAAACACAGCAGCCCAAATAAGCTCACAATACCTAAACTCCCGCCTCCACCACTGTCTCCTTCCCCATGGTTTGGTGTCTTGTCACTATTGTCAGGTGCTTTATTGCCATTATCTGGTGGTGTTACGTTGTTACCATCATCAGGATCTGTCCCTTTATTTCCATCATCTGGGTCAGTACCATCGCCCGGATCTATGTTGTCGCTTTCTCGAACTACCTCTAGCTCAATCTCTGTCGACTTTACAATAGTCGCGCCCCAAAGTGCATGGAGCTTCAACATATGCTTACCTGATCTCTCAAATACATGTTCTAGGACAGCTTCTTGTACGGCATCACCGAGTGATTCCTCATCTAAAAACCATTGATATTTGAGCATCTCTATAGGCTCGCTGGTTGTTAACAGTGCGGATATCTCGGTGCCTTGTTTGGCAATTATTTGCGATGGCAAAGCAATTTCCAGCGCTACTATCTTCGGCGTTACCAGATCGACAATTTGCTCGCTTTCCATCACCAAAATGCCATTTTGATAGACTTCTCTCTTAACGGTATAAATTCCAGCAGCCTTATACTGGTGTTCCGGTTCTGCAAGATAGGAGATAGTACCATCACCAAAGTCCCAAAAGTAATCAAGCTGTGCAGCACTTAAATGGGAGGCGAACATGAACAGTAAAATAGGTAATAGCTTTTTCATATCAGTTCCTTGATATATGTATTTTTAGCGGTGCAGTTGATAAGTTGAGTGTATCTTAGCTCCTACGCAAAAGTTAACAAAACATTACGAGAAAAGCACATAAGTAACTAAAATATCCTTTATAATCATTTTTTTGTCTTAACACTCCAAAAGTTAGTACGTATATAGAAAAAGACGTCCCTTCTGTAATCCTCAGCATGTTATCCAGCCTAATTGAAGAGACACAAAGATCAGCCTTAAGGCCAATCTTAAAGTGCTACGTTTAAAGGCTGCTGCATTCTACTAGCCAAGGTTTCGAAAAACAGCGAGATTTAAGTAACTCGGCATCAGCAAGCTTTGCCTGCGCCTGTTCATAACGAAGCTTTGCCAGTTCATATTCAGATTCCGTTGCTACTTGTAAAAATGCCTTAGTGCGTTCCAAGTCACGCACTGCCTGACCATAGTGACTGTCAGCGCTGCGCCAAATGGTGTCATATCCACTACTCTGTGACGCTACCCAATCCTGCGCGCCGTAATGACCAGAATCTCGAAAGCCTTTCACGACAAAACTGCGAGGTACTTTATCCAGTGCAGCCAAATCTTTCACCAACCCATTACTATCAAAACTATACGCAACCAATTCATGTAGAGTTTCTAGGCAAGGACCTATGTTGCTCCCCCGGCAATAGGTTGGACGTTCATTTAACTGCTTTTGTAGCTTTTCAGGTAACGGTCCATTAGAGTTAACATCAACACTGAATACTGCATTCTCGGCATACTTTTCGATTTCTTTTACCTTAGTGATGGTTTTTTTGAAAAACAGCAAACGGATTTTTATCTTGATCACAAAGCGTTTGTAATCTTCTACGGTTTTAAAGTGCAGGCGAGTATTTACGAATAAATCTCGACCATAATTCACTTGATAAATAAAACTGTGCCCGCAGCTGCCAATATCCACGCCATCGATCAGCGCTCGCTCTTCGAGCGTGCTGTATCCTTCGTTAAATTTCAAATGCAGCTGTGAAGTCAAAGACAAACTATCCGTCGCATTGCGGTGTGTCATGGATGTCGATACACTACCGGCAACAATGAATAAGTTTATTCCACCGTGCACTTCACCAAATGTACGGCGACGAATTAAAGTTTCATCCACTCTTTGAAAGTAATTTAGACTGCCTGAGAGGCTGGAATGATATTGAACATCTCCTTGCAAACAAGGTTGTTCAATTGTGTGTGTATTTAAATTAAAGGCCTTTCCTAAGTCCGCTGTTTTTGCTTTTTCACTGTAATACACCTTGCCATGAGCAACACAAGACAACAACGTGGCAAAGGCTGCCAAGTAAATTTTCATATCCGCTCCTTGAAATAGGCCGCATCGACCTGATAGTACTATGCGGCCAAACTCAGGTTATTGAGCAAAGGCGTTGCCATAGGTGCTCAATGCGCCTTCACATAAACGCCAATTTAAAATGCCACGCGCAGGCGCTGTAACATCAATAAAAGTTGGTGCCCATCTTAAGTTACGGAATCGCGCACTTTCCTCTTCTGTGACCACTCCCGCTCTGACAGCTTCTTGTCTAGCTAACTCACACTGCTTCCAGTCTTGTTTATCAGTGCTAGGCAGCTGAAGATCCGTGACGTTATAACTAGCCGGGCACGCTTTACCGCGCTCAACACATGCACTTTTCATCTCTTGTACTTTGTTTTCACACGCATAACCAAATGGGTTATCACGACAGAACTGTGCCGCATTAAAGAAGAACCATGCATTGTCATAGGCAAGGTTTTTGATCCGCTCGACTGCAATTCGCTGCTGCTCTGGAAGATATGCATAATAGCTGTTGAGCAACTTGTCAGCACGCTGCTCATCGAGAATGGCTTGCTTAAAGTCATCTTCAAGCTCACTGATCAACCATTTGGTTGCATTGCGTACAATTTGATACTCAGGAACTAAACTGCGTAACGCCAGCGAAGAGTTTTCGTAACGTGTCGTATAGTAACGAACAACATTGTAGTCACTTAAACTATTTAACTGCGAATTAAATCCGGTTTTCGCGTACTTGACCGCTTCATAGAACATATCAAAACACGGTTTAGGGTTGTCCAGTGAGCAGGTAATGATATTATTTGGAATAATGCTCAGTAGCTGTTTAGGATCACCACCTTGTTGTACTGCACGAACCGTTATTTTTACCGAAGATTTGGTTTCGTCCTTTAAGTATCTAAGCTGCCCACCCACGTTGAACACACCACCGTATAAATCGACATCTAAATAACCGCCAATATCTGATTTGTCCTTGTTACTGCCATAATCAATCTTGAGGTTTACGAGAACGTTTGCGCCGTATTCAACACCCGTTACAAACTCATCACCCACCAAAGTTTGTAATTTAGTTTGATGGTTATTGGCAATATCTTGGCCCACTTGTGATAGAACATAGCCTTGGTTTTGGCTTTTTGGCAAAAATAGACGCTTTTTGGGCGTGCTTGCGGCACTGAATGTATAGGAGCTCGAATAAGTACTAGAGGCCATTTCTTTTGCCAAAGAAGCGCCTGCAGACACACGTACTACTGGAAAATTCACATCAACATCAACACTGCCATTTAAGGTATTGAGCATGTCGTCATAGCTCATATCAATGCCTGTTTTAAATTTTAGCTCTGTATTACCAAACGTTTCATCAATTACACCTGCTACAGGCTGCACATTTAAAAAGCGCTTTTTTTGGCTATCATATGCAGTGCCAATAGCAACATGGTCGTTTATCAATCCCGAGATAACCGACCCTGACAGATTTGAGTTTGAAACGTCGGTTGCTTCACTTTGCGCTGCCAAACTTTGTCCAGTTAGTGCCAACGCAACAACTGATAAATAAATAGGTTTCATATCATCTTTCCTTAACGAACAGTGATCAGGTAGTCTTCAACTTCGCCATACTGAATACGTCGACAAGCATTATCGGAACCACCACCAGCATCTAATGCGACCCGCATCAAGGTCACGCCCTCTGGGACATCCTTTGGCACATTAAACACAAACTGGAATACCCCATCAGACGCAGATGAATGCATTAATTCATTGTTGTCGAATTCACCATTGTGGTTCCAATCAGCCCAAAGCCTAACTGCAACATAAGAAGGGTACTCAGGAATGACATTGCCAGGTATGACGGTTACTTTTACCGCCCGGTTTGCAGGCAATGTCACGACTTTTCCTGATACCACAGTGTGCTCGTGAGAGCCTGACATATGCTCAAACTCTTCAATTTTGACACCTTCAATCCACTCCCACTCACTACCAAAGCTGGTATTTGCGCAGTATTTGTGTTTTAAAACCGCTGTTTTTAAAGCCACCGCCTGATACTCTGGCGGCATCAGTGTGCATGCTTGGTTTTCGCTGGTTCCTGCCGTCCACTCATAGGGGTTAGTAAAGTCTTCGTTGGCAAAGGTCACATACTGCGCTTGGCCCGCGGCAACCTTGGTTTGAGATAGCCATAGCTGTTGCAGCTGTTGAAGCTTTTGTTCTTTAGGAATGATCTCTCTGGTATCAAACATTTGTTCCCACATTTCAACCAACAGACCGTCATAACACTTTTTCATCCAAGCAAACCGGCCTTGGGCCTCCGTGGTTGTGAGCATATCGCCCAACTCACTGTACTTGGCATTTTCAATGAGTTCGTCCGCAGGAGTTTGCGCTTGTACACTTGCTGCGAGCAACGATGAAGCAAGCGCAATTGAAGAAACATAATTGCTCTTAGTTAGCTTTTTCATAATGGTGTCCTTACTTTAATACATCGCTGATCGCACTATAATCTCTATAGTAAGCGAGATTGCCTGATTCATAGTCGATGCAATAATTGCCCTCGGGATTGCGCTCGCAATAATCAACCATATCTGCAAACAAGTTTGCGTTTGCACGGCTTGAGCTCTCGATTTGCTGGAGTTGATTTAATTGTTCTGGCGAGAATTGGGCAGCGTAATAACGCTGTAGATTTTTCGCTCTGCGATAGGTCAGGCGCTCTTCTATCCAACGTGCTGTCAATTCTTTTATCACCAACTTCGTTAGGTAGTTTACTGGCGTATAACCCGCGTCGGGGATCAACTGCTGCAGCGCAGCACCAGAATCTAAGTACTTAGTGATATAGCTTTCAGTGATGTTGTAATCATCTAAAGAGTCAAACTGATTAATGTAGTCAGTTTTTAAGTAGTTGACCGCCGCTTCAAATAGGTTGAAACACGGTTCAGGGTTGAGCAGCGTACAGCGCATGATGCCATTTGGAATGATATTGAGTAATCGGTTAGGATCTCCACCACTTTGGTAGCCACTGATAGAGATTTTGACCGATTGACGTTTTTCTTCATCAATTTTTTGTAGCTGTCCATCTACCTTAACTTTGCCGATCCAATCAACACTCAGATAACCGCCAATTTTTCGCTTATCTTGCTCATTGCGATATTCTATCTTCATGTTGATAACAACATTTGACCCATATGCAAAACCTTGCACAAAACCATCACCCAAGTTGGCCGCTTTGTTTCCAGGATAAGCCTGAGCTAACTCTTTGGCTGCTTGCGTCGGTTGATAGCCAGCATCGCCGGTCGGCATCAAAATACGAGACTTAGGCTTTACCGACGAATAGACACTGTAAGTGCCCGTATATCTATCAGCACTGATATCTTTTGCGTAATTTGCCCCAGCGTCAACGCGTACAGCGGGGAACTTAAAGCCCGCATCCACTTTACCATCGATCAATTTAAGTGCCTGTTCATAACTCAGATCAACACCGACTCTAAAGTCAATATTGGTATTTCCAAGGTGTTCAACTGCGACTCCTTGAACTGACTGAAGGCCTAATAAAACATCCCCTTTACTTTGATATGCCGTTCCGAGCGGTACTAGATCTATGCTCTTTGCCTCGCCAGACAACGCCTTCAATTCACTTAAAGTCTTTGGGGTTTCAGATATTTGAGCAGTGGCTGGAACTGCTGACAAAGCCAGCGCAAGGCTAATGAAATTGTATTTTTTCATTTGTTTTCACTCCGTGAAGAGGCCTGAATAAGGCCTCTGCTAGTTTGTGTCCTACTTGTTGAGGCTATTAAGGTAGTCTTTGTGCCATGCTTCAGGAATGCGCTTGAGGACGTCTTGCTCTGTTTCAACAAGCTCTTCAAATTCATTGTCGGTTTGCATTGCTAAATCACCGACCTGTAGGCCATTTGCAAACATTGAGAATGTTTCACCTGGACTGTGATTTGGGTCATCTGCGGTTCTGGCTAGTTTCAAGTTATATACATGCTCATTGTATTTCTGTTCTTTAACCTGAGTGATCAACTCCAGCCCTGACGCCGTGCGGATACGATCACCAACTTGAACTTTATTGGCCCATGAAGATACACCCGACTGTGTAACTACTGGGTGAGATTCAGTGAGTAATAACTCTTTGCCAGACTCAGTCGTTAGCTTGATCATTGGCTGACTTTCAGAGCCGATGGAAATATCCTTAATTTCAAGCGGTATATGAACATTTGGCGCAAACTGGCTAGCACCTAAAACTGTTTCACCAACACTCAACTGCTCAATGGCTAGCTCTTTGCCGTTGGCAAGCTTAATCATTGTTCCTTTTGCCAAACAGCTAAATACCATTTGCAGCGGAGGATGCTCAATATCTTTCCAAGACTGATCATCAGGCATATCCGCACTACCAACAACGTACGAATATCTTCTGGTCATTTTGCGCGGCCCTCTTGTCTCCTCACTTTCAATTGACAGGTTCATGATCCAGTGTGCATCTTCATAACGGCCATATAGTCGCGCATCACCAAAGATCCCTTTCGATCTAGGAATATTCCACGAAATACGCGTCATATCAAAAGTCATCGAACCAACTTTTTTGGTAAAATATTTCAGGTTAATATGATCAGAAAACAAATGGTTTGAGCCCTGATATCCACCGCCGAGTGCAGTTGCACCGCCAAGCTCTTTAGTTT
The DNA here is from genome assembly GCF_018100925.1 of Pseudoalteromonas luteoviolacea. Taxonomy (GTDB): domain Bacteria; phylum Pseudomonadota; class Gammaproteobacteria; order Enterobacterales; family Alteromonadaceae; genus Pseudoalteromonas; species Pseudoalteromonas obscura. The sequence goes on from NZ_JAGJEH010000013.1 coordinate 115,255, forward strand.
GGATAAAGATCTCAGTACCATGGTACAGCTCTACCGGCCTTTCACCTTTTGGATCAATGGTATAAGTTGGGTTGCCATTGTCGTCAAAGGTGACATTTTTTGTCGACCAATCAGGGCGATAGATCTTAGTAACACGGCCCATGACATCTCTATATCCAGTAAATGGTACAACTGCTTTAATTTGGTCGTTAGGTGTACCGGGATCGTAATATGCGTCAATATCACAGTCATCGTAACGGCGGTTTAAACAAACTTTGATGCGATTATTAGTTGGGTTAGCATTGTCAATTTCTTTTCTGTCAACTGGCGCTGTCACCCCTTTCTCAAGTAAGCTTGCACCAATCTGTGTGTAGCTGCTTGCAGGCTGGATTGTCATCTCTGCCGTTGGGTCGAATACTTCCAAGCCTTGTCCTTCAGCAGTGTTTCTTACGTAGCCAAGATCTGCTAGCAATGTATCTTTTGAATACTCCATCGACATCTGCTTCGTTTCTGCCACTTCAACGCCGCTAGCATTGATATACGTAACGGTAACCCAAGCATTGGCAAAGATTTGTTCCGCGGCCATCAACTTCGGTAAAATATCTCTAAGTCTACCAACAGAAGTAATATCCATACGCTTCTTAGTGACACCTTCACCCCAATACTCAATAAAACGCGGGATCGTAATAGGCTCGCCATGTTCATTAACCAGCGACAAGTCTAAAAACGTATATGTCGTCGGGGCTGTTTCACTGTTTATCGCAGAGATAATAACGTAGTCATTGCCGTTGGAATCAGTGGCTGTTCTAAAACCCATGTCAGTAAAAAAAGAGCAGACTTTCTCGTTATCGCATTCCGTGTTTGCCGGATTTGCCAAGCCGGATACGCTGGCAATGCCCATCTCTGATTGACTCGCTTGGTTTATGTCCGTGGTCTTTAACACATGAAATAAATGCGGACGGTTTTTTTCATTGATGCCATGTTGCGCCAAACGCTGAGATACCTGCTCATACGTACTGAGCGACGCATCCGGTTGCACAATTGTCTGCAGATTTAGGTTTTCGACGGAGATGGGGTTCGCTACAGCGACAAACGAAGCTCCTCCCAAAGCAGCAATCACTGCTAGGCTAACAAGTTTCATAAAGTTTCCTTTTAGATTAGTGATACAAGGTAGCTCGTAGGCAAAGGAACCTTTGCCTACATGACTGCGAGCGGTTATTTATTGATTAGTATTTAACTTTGATACGAAAATCATGTATTTCGCCGTAATCGAACAAACTACATGAGTCCTTTTTATAAGTATTTTCCGCGGGGTACTCTTCTAGTTTTGCACGTATATAAAAGTCTTTTGACCATTCGAGCCAAGATACGCGTGGTAATGAAATGGACTTTGTGGCTTTGATCCGACAATACTCACTACCTGAAATAGAGCGACACTCACTGTTGTCTAGCCAATAGCTATAGTTTGGATCATTGTCAAAGCTCGACTCCGACTCCACAAACTTGCCATCACTATCTTTATCCAACCAAATTGTGAACCTCACACCTCGGTTAGCGTTCTCAAGTAGCCGCTCTGCTGTTGAACGGGGGATCAGGTTAGTGGCAATTTCTACACTTAAATTGGACCGTTGCTCCGCTTCAAAGTTTGACGCAATAAATTTGCTATAGCCTTGAGGGTTATGCCCTTGTGCGTTGGTCAATGTCGCCAGTTCAGTAGAGTATCTGAACAACTTAATTTCATCGATAAAAAATACCCCAGCATTGGCACTGTTACTGATTTTTGCTGGACACTCATCCACTTTGGACAAGGTAATTTGGTCAAACTTGGTATCCGACTCACTGTTGTCCGCATACCGTACTTCTAGCGACACATTAAATGTGCCACCTGCTGAAGGATAGCTCACAATACTCGGGTCTTTTTCCGTGCTGGTTTTATTATCAAAACCGAAACGCCACAGATACTGAGCTGACTTATCGACATTGAGCTGCGAGGTATTGATAAATTTTACGCGATTATTATCAAGAGGTTGAATTTCAAAGTCTGAAATAATTGGCAAGTTTTTAGAATCAATATCTAACATCACATCCAACACTTGACCATTATCAACTACACCACAACCATCCCAAATATAGTAGTCAAATTCATTGGTCGTTATGGCGATACGTAACACCCCCATGCCTGATGTGGCTTTTTGGCTAACTTTGAATGAAACAGAGTCACCAGTAATTTTCTGGTTGCGCAGGACCTCGTCTTCACTTTCAATCAAACCATTCTTGTTATAGTCGAAGAATACGGATACCAGCTTACCTGTTAAATCCTGTGAAAAGTTAAGTACGTAGTCACGATTTTTTGCCAGCGCACGCGGTGCTGCAAATTGTGCTGTATATCCCGCAGGTAAATCATTTATTTGATGACCACCAAAAGAGAGTGACGTGCTGTGCAGAAGGTCGCTGTTCGTGTACGGTGCGCAAGATTGTGCTTTACGGCTAAAAAAGTGATTAAAAGCGCTGCGCGATGTGCCATCTATAGTCGTAACATCAATAGAAAAGCGCATTAATTTATCTTCAGTGACCACTTTTTTCCGCTTTAAAAATGGGTAGATTGCCGTATTGTCACTGCGGCGCCACTTTTCAACTTGGCCATCACCCCAAAAGATATCGATTTGCGAGATCGTATTACTATCTAGTCGGCTTAAGTCATAGTTCACGGTATTGTAGTTTAACCAAGTATCGGCATCTAACGTTGATAAGCCAATTCCGGTTGAAATCCCAACCCCAGCTAAACTGTCTGAAACGTTTGCAGCGATGGCTGAAGCAGGTTTATCTGCAACGGTCATGTGCTCAGTCTGGTCTAACAGGCAGTAGCCAAACTCATTGATTGATATACCTGAAAACAAGCATTGCGCCGCGTTCGCCCGCAAGAACAAGCTATAAGCATCTTGGATACTCCACCCATGGGTTTTAACAAGCTCGTAGAATGCTTTTCTTAAGACCCCCCCATTGTCATGGCCCGTTTTAGTACTGGTAAAGTCTTTCCAGTGATCAATACTCCTGCCATCCCAAGACGGTAATTCAAAATATCGTGCAGGTAGATCAGCGGCCATAACATCCCAGCCATACCACCACTTGCGATTGTTAGTATATTGTCCGGGTTGTTCAAAAAATAAATCCAAAAATGGTTGAGATTGCGTATATGAACCGCTCGATGCATGCTGATAATAATCGAGCGCAGCAATGGCCGCGATGTCCGACATACCTTCATTAATTGCGCGGTCGATATCGCCATTGCCCAATGATGAGTTCCATTGTGTAATAGCGTGCGCCGCCTCGTGGGCAACAATTCCTAGTCCAGTCAATGAATAAAACTCATAGCCCCCGTTACCTGGACCATAATTGGCATAAGTGCCATCCCACGATGCGTAGTTGGATCCTAAGATGGTATGTTTGTTTACTTTCTGTAATAACGGTTTAATGCAGTAACCCGTATCCGAGCAGTCTTGCACTTGTGCGGGAAAAATCTTTCTCAGGTTTTTATGGAAAAACTGCATCACCAACCCCGCATTAAAATGTGCTTCGTTGGCTGCACTGTAGCTATAGTAAGTGCCGTAGGTAGAGTCTATTTCAGCTTTATCGTAGTTTTCATTATTGTTCTGGCATAGATATGAAACAGGCTCAGTTTCTGAGATTTTTGCATCAAAGGTCGTAACATAAGGGTTTTCAAGAATACAGCGTTGTTGAGATTTTTTAATTACATAGGGGTAGCCATTAAACTCTGCAAAAATGGCATCGGCATCTAAATCCTCAAACAATAACTCTTTACCTACCGGCGACGTATCGTCAAATTGGTAACGTGTACAATTTTGCATACTATTGGGGCTAGGCGAATAACACACCGCTCCTAATTTGAAGCTTCCCCCTATGCCACCGCCAACTTGATAGCCGCTGTTAGATAAAGGGCTCGGAGTGAAAGCATATTGCGTATTGTCATATTGAGAAATCACTTTGAGATCAATTGCACTCAGTATTAGCGTCTCATGACGGTCTTTAAACCAAGCTTCTATTTGAATCACAGGTAACAGCTGTTTATCTTGCAAAACGTACGCTTTTTGCGTCTCAACTCTTTGCGCATTTCGGACAATCTCCATTTGCTGCACCACTTGCTGCAAAGCCGAGGTTGTCATGCTGTGATACTCAGTTGGGAGCTTCGCAACCACGCCTTTTATCCATTTCCCCATTGTTTGACGGATTGACCCATCTGCATTGCGCGCAATAACCAAGTTACTGTCTAAGATAGGAAATGCCCCATAAAAAGCTTGATAGTGTTGGTAAACTGAAGTCGTCCCAACTGATTTCGTCAACCGATATTGGATGTTGTCACCTAGGTTAGATCTATTAGCCGTAACTTCGGATTGTGGCTTTATTGCGACGGCGCGCTCGATCTCATGCCATAGATACTGCTTATTGTAGAGAGGTGTTGATTCTACTGAGGCAAAAGCATTAGAAACAATGAGTATACTCAAAGATAGACCAAGCAAAACATCTACACGTTTCATACAATTTATCCTTTTAATTGTAGTGAGCAGAATGTTAACAATGTAACATTATTCAAGTTGTTTTGATCATATTTTATACTACAGCACTCTTTGGATGTATAGAGTAATTACATCAAAATGAGCAAAAAACATCATTAAATTAATTTTTGATAAACTCAAAATTAACAAAAAACAAACAAAACCACCGAAAGAAACGCAAAAAAGGCAACAAAATCAAGTTTTAGATACAGGGACAAATTTAAATAAGACAGAAAATAACAATATTGCTATTAATTAAATTGACAAGTAAGGGAAAGTACTGCAGTTATCTGGGATTGTACTCAAAATTACACTGTCATCCAGAGAAGCCGTATTCTTACTGAATATGCCGTGATCGCAAATGAGCATTTGCATGCATATGAGCCTGCTAGGTTTTTTCACAACCCTAGAGGCTGCCGAGTCACCACTTAACGAAATTAAGAGTGGTTCTTTTGATAACCCGCCGCACCTTTAGCAATATAACGCAGCTGCCATATCAGTCTGGCAGTTAGCTCTGCCCGTTGCTGCTGATCCTGATCAAGCGCCTCTGCGCCTGAGCTAAATACCAAAGTCACCATTGCTTCTGCCTGCATATAAGCGTGATGCGCATCGACTTTAGTTTCAGACTCTAAATAATGAGCCAACTCCAATATAAAATGCTTTATCTCTCTGGCTACGGCAGCGCGAAACGCGGGGGAGGTGCCCGATCGCTCTCTCAGCAATAGCCGGAATTGGTTACTAGACGTTTCGATAAACTCCATAAATGTCTGCACAGATGTATCAATGACACTACCACCACTGGCAATGCGCCTTCGTGCTTGGCGCATTAGCTGTCTTAGTGTAAGTCCCGCTTCATCGACTAGGGTCAGCCCCAATTCATTCATGTCCTTGAAATGACGATAAAAAGACGTGGGCGCAATCCCCGCTTCTCGTGCCACTTCACGTAAGCTCAAGTTAGAAAAGCTATGCTCAGCACTGAGCTGATTGAATGCCGCCTCAATCAATGCTTGTCGAGTTTTTTGTTTTTGTTGTGCACGCACACCTGACATCAATGCCCCCTACTTTATTTCACTCAATACGCTAATTGGGCAGTCTAATACTTGACGGCACAAGAATGAAATACTATTTTAGCGTACAAGTGTACGCTGAGATTTTAAAAATGAAAAAACCGCCTATTATTTGGACTAATGTGATATTTTTTAGTCTGTCTTTTTTAGCCGCCGTCACGCTGGTACCTTGGTACGGCTATGAGTACGGTTATACGTTCACCCATTGGGTCGCATTTATCGCATGTATGTTTTACGCTGGCATGTCGATCACCGCTGGTTATCACCGCCTTTGGGCACATAAAGCCTATGAAACACATCCCGTGATCCAGGTTATTTTTGCACTTGGTGGTGCATTTGCGCTGCAAAATAGCATCTTACATTGGAGTAGTGATCATCGCGTTCATCACGGTCAAGTCGATGATCCTGTGAAAGACCCGTATGCCGCAACTCGTGGCTTTTGGTATAGCCATATAGGTTGGATGCTGCGTGACTACCAAGGTGACAATTATGGCGACTACAGCAATGCACGAGACCTACAGCGCAATAAGATCGTTATGTGGCAACACAAGCACTACCTCAAATTGGTTCTGCTCACCAACATTGGTATTCCACTATTACTTGGCTTAGCACTCGGTGATATCGTTGGCATGCTGTTGCTTGCCGGTGTATTACGTTTAGTTTTGTCGCAGCACTTCACTTTTTTCATTAACTCGCTGGCGCACATTTGGGGCAGCCGCCCTTATACCGAAAAAAATACCGCCCGAGATAATGGTTTCTTAGCCTTGCTCACATATGGTGAGGGCTATCATAACTTCCATCATATTTTCGCCAGTGACTACCGTAATGGGATCCGCTGGTACCACTACGATCCAACCAAGTGGATGATTGGTGTTTTATCTTACCTAGGCCTTGCCAGTAAGTTAAAACGTACACCAGTAGAGCGCATTGAAAAAGCCAAAGCAGAAACCTTGTTGAATAAAACGAAAGTTACGCTTGCAAAATTGCCTTTAGCACAAGATAAGCTTACATTGTTACAGCAAGAATATGATTTGCTTTTGAAAAAGTTACAGAATTTCTGTGCAATCCAAAAGCAATTACTCGAAGCTAAAAAACATGCCGTTTTAGAACAGTGTGAACAATCAGCACTGCACAAACAATATTCAGAGTTAGAGCAGGCTTGGCATACACAAAAGCAGGCATGGTTGGCATTAAACTCGAGGCTGTTAAAAGGCGCAACAAGCTAGCTGCGCACCTAAACGGCCTCCCAATTGAGCAAGTAAGGCGAGGCCGTGACTAAATCCAAACAACAACCCAGTGAGCAACCACCGCAATCATTTCAGTATGACGCCATCATCATAGGAACTGGGCCCGGTGGCGAAGGGGCTGCGATGAACTTATCAAAGAGTCAACGCAAAGTTGCCGTGATAGAGAAGCAAACCGCGGTTGGTGGTGGATGTGTTCACTGGGGCACTATTCCTTCAAAAGCGCTTAGGCATTCTGTTAGCCGATTAATTGAATATAAAGCAAATCCCCTATATCGATTTACTGAACGTCCTAAGCGGTTAACCTTTCAAGATATTTTAAATCATGCCAGTGACGTGATTGGCAAACAGTCTTCACTGCGCTCCAGCTTTTACGACAGAAATCGCATTCACCTTTTCCAAGGTGAAGCCAGCTTTATCGATGCTAATACGGTCAAAGTGACTCACCTTGATGGCTCGCAAGATGTGCTTACAGCAAAAACCATTGTCATTGCCACAGGCTCAAGACCATACCGCCCACCTGAAATTAACTTTGATCACCCAAGGGTGTATGACAGCGATACAATTTTACGCCTAGAGCACAACCCACAACGGGTGATCGTATACGGCGCTGGTGTGATTGGCTGTGAATATGCCTCAATCTTTAAAGGCTTAGGTGCTAAAGTAGACTTGATCAATACACGTGATCGACTTCTTTCATTCATGGATGATGAAATATCAGATGCACTGAGCTATCACTTTTGGAACAGCGGTATTGTGATCCGTCATAATGAAGAGTTTGCCAAAGTAGAAACCAGTGACAAAGGCGTTATTCTACATCTTCAATCGGGTAAAAAAGTGAAAGCTGATTGTATCCTGTGGGCCAATGGTAGAACAGGTAATACCGATAGTTTAAACCTCGAGGCTGTAGGTCTTAAAGCCGATGGGCGCGGTCAATTACGCGTCAATGAATACTACCAAACACAGGTTGAGAATATCTACGCTGTGGGTGACGTGATCGGCTATCCAAGTCTTGCCAGTGCGGCATTTGATCAAGGTCGAATTGCTGCCAATGCGATTGCCAATGGGCAGTGTGACGAACGCTTAATCACCGACATCCCAACTGGGATTTATACCATTCCAGAAATGAGCTCAGTCGGCAAGACAGAGCAAGAGCTCACAGCTGCCAAAATACCCTATGAAGTTGGTAGAGCTCAGTTTAAACACCTTGCTCGTGCACAAATTGCCAGCACAGAAGTAGGCAGTTTAAAAATATTGTTTCACACAAAAACCAAAGAAATATTGGGTATTCATTGCTTTGGTGAGCGTGCTTCCGAAATTGTACACATTGGTCAAGCCATTATGGAACAAAAAGGAGAAGGCAATAATGTCGAGTATTTCGTCAATACCACCTTCAACTACCCTACTATGGCAGAAGCCTACCGAGTTGCTGCACTTAACGGTCTCAACAGGCTATGTGACTAGCTGACTGTCGTTGCGGCTGAAATCAATCAGCCGCAAACTAAAAGCGATACTCTCCACTCACTCGCCACAATTGTTCAATTTGGCGAGTTGGCAAGTTATCGTCAGCACGATTGGCCACTTTGGTTTCTAGATACTGAAATTCAGCGCCAAATCGCCAGCTCTCTGAAAATCGCCATTTAACCGTTGCAGTAATAGCACCGCCATCACTGTCATTGGGGTCAAAGGCCCAATGATCCATATCTTTGACTTTAAACTGCTCGATGCGGCCACTCACCCGATATTCTTGCCAACGGTGTGTCAATAGGACGAATTGGCTGTCAAAATCATTGTCTACACCCCGAGAAAAACCCATTGCCGTATTGCCTGACATGGCTTGCGCAATGAGATGGGTGCGTTTTGTAATCTTATATTTATAGGCTAGGCTCCAAAATTTTGTATCCCAAGCATATTGCCCTGTGTGGTAATTGACCACCCCGGGATCACCATTATTATCGTACCAATAGGCTCGTAAATCATGACGGTTCTGATAGCTCCAATGCGCACCAACATAATAGCCAAAGCGCCCATCAATTTCGGTAAAAGGCTCTATTTGCCATGCCTGTTTACGTAGCTGGGGCGCTCTAAATCCTGCAGTTGGTCTTAAGGCCAAAGCTTCATTGAATACGGACTGTCTATCGTGGGGCGCAAAGCCACGCCATGCCAACACTGCGCCTAAAGGATCATTGCCCTTATAAACACCCGCCAGCCACTGCCAATTGTGCGCACTCTGTTTGGCTAATCGTTTACCGCTACGCTTCACACTGGCCTCTAAGCCAAACGCTCTAAGTTCTTCACCAAGCCAAGCATTTAGCGCGGAATAGCTATAGTTATAGGGTGACGACCATCCAATATCAGGATTTTCCAACGACATCTTTGGATAAAAGCCACCAACGCGTAATTGTGGCTGATAAGCTCCCCTTGTCACGGGTTTATACTCGACAAAAAGCTCTGTAAACCCCACTTTATCATCAGGATCTGGCACGTACTGCAAGCTACTGTGCGCCGACCAACTAGAGCCTATTTCAAAGCGAGACTGCACCAACGCTCTGCTAATATTGACCCCATCTTCACCTTGACCAAAACGATTGACCGATGCGCCTCGAGAGTACCAAGATGGGTAGGCACTCGTCGATTGCCAATTTGCTTGCACGACCCCTTTATGCTGCCCAGCGTAACTTTGACTGGACACACTGCTAAAGCCAACAAACAGTGCGCACATAGACGGAATGACAAAGATATTTTTTGTGCTGTTATTCATAATCATCAAACTCATCTGAAAAGTCTTCTTTCAGCTCAAACAAAGACTGATTGAGCTGATAGGTTAAGGTAAATGTATTTGGCAGCGATTTTAGTTGCTTGCGCTCCGGCTGATCCAAATTGGCAAATCCTTCATGCCACACATTAATGACCAATTCTGATTGCAACTGTTCTGGCATATCGATGACAGCTTTACCGTGTTCATCTGTCACCGCGAAATAGGTCGAGTCGACCACCAGAATGTAGCCGAGCATCCAGTCATGGATATTGCACCCCAGTTCGACTACACCGGTATTGCCAAAGGTTAAGGATTGTGGATTGTCGCGGTACAACTTAAATTCAAACGGTTGTGCGGCTGAAAATGAATAGACATGATGCAAAATCGAGTCATAGTTTGGAAAAGAGACCTCCGCACCTTTTGGTACAACTAAGATATGCGGTGTGAATGCCCGATCTTTTTGCCCCATTTTATAACTTTGCTTGAGCGTGTTTTGCTTCAAAGTAAGTTGTTTACTTTCAAACCACACCACAGCTTCTTTCACTGGCTTCCCATCCTTGCCCGTAACGTTAAGTGTCAATGGTTTTGCCACCCCCATTGAAGACATCAAACAAGCACTTAGGGCCACTCCGTATTGCCACCGAGCACGCTTTGTTATTGCTTTATTTACTTGCTGCTGAAATTGCATTGAGCACAATCCTTATCTGGCCTTATTTTTCATTTGAGTATAGACCGGACGACGCAAATAATGCATTCATCGCATTTTAAATTTGAATACGTATGCAAACCATTCAGAGAGGCAAAATTTGTCCGTAAGCTAGCCATAACCAGTTGCCTATATGGAAAAAACATGCGCTATTCAAATTCACTTTGCTCTACCATAGGTTTCGTTGCCAGCTTATTGTCATTGACATCCACTGTACACGCAGCCAGTTTTAAAGTCTCTTCACCGGATCAGCAGCTCACGGTAACCATCAGTGATGATGGTTCACAGCCAAAGTATCAAGTCGCTTTCAAAGGACACACGGTGATCAACCCGTCAACGCTTGGGTTTGACTTTGCCAGAGCACCATCAATGAGAGACAACTTGTATATCAGTGCTGTTAAGCGCCAATCAAATAACAACACTTGGCAACAGCCTTGGGGTGAAGCCCGTACGATTGTTGATCACCACAATGAGCTATTGGTCACTTTTGCTGATAAACGTAAAAAAAATACACAATACCGAGTTCGGATCCGCACGTTTAATGATGGACTGGGTTTTCGCTACGAAGTTGATAAAGCGGATGCGAGATATATCACCCGGGAACTCACTGAATTTAGTGTCGCAGACAGCGGTGATAGTCAAGCTTGGTGGATCCCTGCGAGAGGTTGGAATCGTTATGAATATACCTATAACACCACACCACTGCACGATGCTACACATGTCCACACGCCATTTACATTTAGGAATAAACGCGGCGTGCATCTAAGTATCCATGAAGCCGCTCTGGTTGACTATGCAGGCATGACCCTCAATCAACGCAGGCCGGGTACATTTATCAGTGATCTCACCCCATGGTCCGATGGAATAGCGGTCAAAACCAATGGCCGATTCAAGTCTCCATGGCGAACAATACAAGTGGGAGAGCATGCTACCGACTTACTCAACTCTCGCCTAATCTTGAACCTCAATGAACCAAATAAACTGGGTGATGTTTCTTGGGTAGAGCCCGGAAAATACACCGGTATTTGGTGGGGAATGCACATAGGAAAAAACACGTGGGGGAGCGGCGATAAACACGGCGCAACCACTGAGCGAACCAAAGAGTATTTGAGCTTTGCCGCTGAGCATGGTTTTGATGGTGTCTTAGTTGAAGGCTGGAATACTGGTTGGGATGGCGATTGGTTCTTTAATGGCGATGTATTTAGCTTTACCGAGCCCTACCCTGACTTTGATTTTAATGCCATTAAAACCCATGCCGAAAAGGTGGGTGCACGCCTTATCGGCCATCATGAAACATCCGGCAATGTCAGCAACTACCGCAACCAAATGGATGCCGCATTCAAACTGTATGCGCAAAATGGTGTCAGTCAAATTAAAACTGGATATGTCGCAGATGGCGGCAATATCAAACGTATTGATGAGCGTGGACACGCCCGATTTGAGTGGCACGATGGTCAGTTTATGGTCAATGAATATCTCGATAACGTGAAGCTCGCAGCAAAATATAAACTCAGTATCAATACTCATGAACCGATTAAGGATACAGGACTCCGCCGTACATATCCCAACTGGCTAACCCGCGAGGGGGCTCGAGGCCAAGAGTTTAATGCTTGGGGTACCCCTCCAAATCCCCCAGAGCACACCACTATGTTAGCATTCACCCGTATGCTATCTGGACCTATGGATTTTACTCCAGGCATATTTGACATGAGTTTTAACGGTCTAGGTGACAAAACAAACCGCCCACAGACGACACTAGCAAAGCAACTTGCGCTTTATGTAGTCTTGTATAGCCCGGTACAAATGGCAGCCGATCTACCTGAAAACTACCTTGCAAGACCTGACGCCTTTCAGTTTATCAAAGACGTCCCAACCGATTGGGAAAACAGTATCGCCTTGGCAGGTGAGGTTGGCGACTATGTGGTGTTTGCACGACAAGAACGCGCGCGTGGAAAATACACTGGTAAAGACTGGTATTTAGGTGCTATCACCGATGAACATGCGCGAGATATCAAAGTCAAACTAGACTTTTTAGCAGCCGATCAGCGCTACGAAGCACACATATACCGAGATGGTAAAAATGCCAACTGGCAGCAGAACCCGTATGCATTAGACATCCAAAAACAAATCGTCACAGCCGAAGATACCCTGTCATTGCAACTGGCCACTAGCGGAGGCACAGCAATACGATTTAAAGCCCTGTAACATATCAAGAGAGTAGGTGATGCCTGCTCTCTTGCCTTTCTTTACAAGTATCCAGATCCGACCTATAACTAAGTTAACTTGCTGCGTTAAAGTCAAAAATAACACCATAATTACACCTAGAATTAACCTTCACGTAATAATATGTAATTAATAGTTCGTAATATACCCCGATTGAAAACTAATAAAATTCCTTAAGTTGTATCCACGGCCTTAATTCACCTTGTTTGTAAATTTCCAATATGCAAAACACCAAATATGGTTGTTTCGCTTAGAAAGGATATTCGCTAGACAAAAGTTATATTGCTTTGGAGTCAACGATGAATGAATCAACAACACCCATAATGTCGCCCACAGATGCGATTAAAAAACAGTTACCACTAACCCAATCACTGACACGCTACTTAAATACACGATGCTCTGAAAGTGTGCTAAAACAGCTTTCATTAGAAGTGGAAGACTCATCCCAACAAGTTAAAACACATATATTTTTCGACCAAGAGCACCATAGACCAACAAGTGCACGAAGCTACCCGATTGTTTATCAAAGAAAGCGCATCGGCGCATTAAATTTGTTAAAGCACGCAGACCTCCCCGGTACATCACCCTCCGAATTAACGAATTTATCTGACCAGATAGGTATACTCGTAAAACGCAATGCTATTCAAACCTTGTCACATCAATATTTGGGTAAAAGTGCCTCGTTGCAGGGTTACAGTGATCAAATTTTGAATTTGGAAAAAACTATTGAGCGTATAGCTGCTAAATTATGCCCGGTATTCATACAAGCAGAGTCTGGCTCTGAGGTCATTGACGTTGCCTGCTCAATTCACTTTAGCAGCTACGCCAAGCACCATCCTTTTTACGAAATTGACTGTGCAAGCTGTGATGAAGAAGACTTTGCAAAAAAACTGCACCACATCAACACTTCGATGAATCAAGGCTGTATATTCTTCAGCCACATTGATGCCCTCTCTATTTCCCAGCAAAAGTACTTGTTAGAGCAACTGACCACACAGAGTAATAACGCCACCAGCTATACCAGCAAAATCGATTTGCAGCGCGTGCGCGTGATAAGCTCTAGCGAACAAAACATCCAAACAATGGTAGATAGCGATCAGTTTTTACCCAGTTTGTGGCATAAGCTCAATTTTTTTAACCTCAATATCCCGCCGCTGCGCGAGCGACCTGAAGATATTCAGGTTATGGTTGAACAACTTTCAGAGCTCTATCAACTAAGCCCTGAGCAGCACCTTACAGAACAAGCAAAGCTGATGTTAAAAAATTATCGCTGGCCCAACAATGTTGCAGAGCTCGAAAAAGTTTTATTGCGCGCGTTTACTTTGGCTCAAGAAAACAACATAGGTGAGCAGACATTGGCCTCGATTTACCCTCAATTGGCTGCGACCACTGACTATAGCCTTTCAAATAAACAGTGCGTTGACCATCTGTTAGCGGGTAATTTAACTCCTTTTCAGAAATATCATCCCAGCTTGCAAAAAGCACTCTCTTTTATCATGCAAAACTGGCAACGTGATATTTCTCTAAAGGAGTTATCTGCCAACGCGTTTGTTAGCCCTTCTCACTTGTCTTATTTATTCAAACGTGCTCTTCAGCGCAGCTTTAAACAAATCCTTGCAGAGCTGCGGATCCGAAAAGCATGTGAACTCATTGAACACAATCCCAATCTCAGGATCACCGATCTTTGCATGGAAGTGGGCTTTGGTGATTTAAGCCACTTTGAAAAAATCTTTCGTCGCTATACCAATATGTCACCGCGCGAATACAAAAAAAAGTATCAACCATAAGAGCCCAATTTACCCCTAATTTTCAATCTTTTGAGCCGATTAATCAGGCGTGTTAATGCCTAAACTGGCTGTATTGAAAACGACGGGTAACACCATGGCAGACATTGCAGCACTAGAACAATTGAATGAGTTGGTAGCACAGCAAGCCCCTGGGATATCTAGGGATATGTTATTGCAAGCAACCGCTCAATCATTGGGTAATGCCGCGCACAATGCCACGCTCGCACAACACCAGCACAATGCCATTATCAAGACAAATACGGCATTGGCCAGTGAAATGCTGCTGAGCATGGGTCCCAAAGCGTCGAAATAGTTTTTACCAGTAAATCTGGATAAAACACACCGCCTTATATAAGGCGAATATCTAACCAATAGAAGGAAAACACTATGGCAGCAGCACCAAGTGCAGCAGGTGGTGTAAATGCCCAAGTGACAGATTCTGTCACTCAGGTAAACACCAGTGTCACAGGCTCTACGCCTGCATCAGGTACAGGCAACCTACTTCTGTCAACAAGTCACGCATTGGGCACCGCAGCGCTTAACGCAACGACGGGTAATCAGCAAGCAGGGATCACGATGCAAGCAGCTACAGTACAGGGCATCAACTCTTTGATGTCAACGGGTACTGCAGTTGTGGGACGTGGCACAGCAGAAATTCTTAGCAAAGGCTAATCCGGCCGATTAATTAACTATCCAATGAGGAAAAAATCATGGCAGATACAGTAAACGCAGCAATCACAGACTCAGTAACTCAAGTAAATACTAAAGTAGTTGGTGAAACGCCAGCAATGGCAATGGGCAACCTGTTAATGTCCACCAGCCAAGCTTTAAGCAATGCTGCTCACAACGCAACTTCAGCACAACAACAAGCACAAATCACAATGCAAGCAGCAACTGTGCAGGGCGTTAACTCATTAATGTCTATCGGCAGCTCAGTCGTTGGTCGTAGCGCTGAAGGTATCATCGAGAAAGGCTAATCACCCTAATCTTAACCTTTATTTCTAATTTAAAATATTAACAGGAGTCAATCATGGCAGATGCAGTAAATGCACAAGTAACCGACTCGGTTACTCAGGTAAATACCAAAGTGGTTGGTGAAACACCAGCTATGGCAATGGGCAACCTACTCATGTCTACCAGCCAAGCGTTAGGTAATGCGGCGCACAACGCTACAGCAGCACAGCAACAAGCTGCTATCACGATGCAAGCTGCAACAGTACAAGGTGTCAACTCACTTATGTCTATCGGTAGTTCAGTGATCGGCCGCAGTGCAGAAGAAATCATTGAGCCTGACGCTTAATTGAATTCAGACGACTTGAACACAGGATACTGATCCACTATCCCAACCAAGCTCTTAGTGATGAATTCAGCGCTAAGAGCTTTTTTATTGTTTGGAGCTAACTATGGAAAACCTCAACAGTGCACCTGACGCGGCGGAGTCCGCTGTGCAGAGCGCACAGCAGTCCATCGCACAGTCCACTGCATTGGCCTTATCAGATGCGACCGACAACCTTAGAAACCTCAATACATTGAGCACCACAGCAATCGGTGTAGCCCTGTCTCAGTATATTGAAACTGGAGATGAAAAATTTTCCAAGATTATTGAAGATGCGCAGTCAATCGTCAGTCGCGGAGCAGATAACTTCAGTGCAGTTGGAGAAAAAATTGCCACCGTTCTACATGAAAATCAAGAATAACAGCAGCCTTGGGGGCATGCCCCCAAAATCCTAAAAAAGCCCGGATCAAATCTCACTTTACCCGATTTTAAAACGGCCATACCTCGTATTCTAGGTTGCATTAATTGCTCAGTTGTTGAGCGAATAACCAGTTTGAATTCACGAGGAGATAATCATGAGTGAGCAAGACAAAGACAGTGTGCCTTTTTCGCAACAAGCGACCAGCATGACTGAAACCACGTTAGCTGAAACGCTCGGGCTATCCATGCACAACGCCGTAACCAGTCAGCAGCATGCTCAAATGACCACTGCGGCGTCCATTACCAACGCATGTGCCAGGCTACTCAAGACACCGGGTACGCCCCCTGCTTCCGGCAATAACAAAGCACCTACTGATGAGGAAAGTGATGAAGTGATGGTTGCCGAACCATCAGAGGCAGAGCCGAGTAAAAAAGAGAAAAAGCCCCGTTTTAACCTTTTCCGTTTTGGGAAAAATAAAAAAACACAAGCGGCTGATCCCCCACCAAAAACCGATGACTCAACAGAGACGGAGTAAATACCATGACGTCACTTGCCAAATACAGTGCGCTTTATGAAGAGCATATGGCACAAATCCAAGCACTCTCAGAAAAACAAGAGCAAGAAGTGGCAGATCTGCTTGCCGAAAATGACCAACGCCTCGATGCGCTTGCGCCATTTGCCCAAGCCGACTCAGTCAATCAAGAAGTATCCAAGCAATTAGAGGCCGTCGAAGAGCAAATCAGCGACGCACTAAGTGAAATAAATAGCCAGCTCCTTGGCTAATACCTGATCCATTACTAAACCGAAGAAGGAAACCGCAATGGCGACTAAAGACCCTACAGTCAATAAACAAATCACTGATTCAATCACCCAAGTCAATACCAAGGTGCTTGCCGATAACCCTGCGATGGCAATGGGTAACCTCTATGCTTCAATGGGGGCCGCACTTTCCAACGCAGGAAACAATGCAACCAATGCACAACAGCAAGCAGCAATCACAGTTCAAGCTGCAACAATTCAAGGTGTGAATGCCTTAGGTGCCGTAGGTAGTGCGGTACTCGGACGTGCCGCTGCCGCCATTACAGAAAAAGATGGTGACCAGTAACACAGCCTCGACACAGAGGCATTTACTGCCTCTGCAGACAAAAATACAGTCCACTTAATAGGCTGTTCGCCTTAACTTTAAGAGGTCGAAAATTATGTCAGATAAAAATGGCCCCAGTGTTGACGAAATCATTTCCCAGCTGAGTGACTCTGCTTTAGCAGATACCGTCGGGTTAATGATGCAAAATGCAATCACAGCACAACAAAGTGCGCAAACTTACACCTCAGCGTCAGTCTCATCTGCTTGCGCTCTCATCCTAGCGCAAGGTGGATAAACTGACATGGCTGACAAACCAGCTGCTTTGGTTAAGGCACAACAAGCGGTTGCACAATCAACCTCGATGGCTGTGCAGGATGCAACAGACAACCTGCGTAACTTAAGCACTATCACGACAACAGCCATCGGTGTGGCATTGTCGCAATTGCTTGCTACCGGTGATCCTAAATATGTTAAAGTCATTGAAGAGGCACAAAAAGCCATGACCAAAGGCACTGAGAACTTCTCTGAGGTTGGTACCAAAGCCGCAAAAATTTTAAAGGACTTTTCTCCTTAATGTATACCCTCCATACCAGCGCCTATTGAGATATCGGTAGCGATTGAATAATCGCGATTGTCTTCCTAGCACTTGCAAACAAACCACGAGGTGGTCCACGCAATTGTAAGTCGCAATGTTGTAACTGGCCGCATCGATATCATTGAGTTTTATAAATAGGCGCTCTACTCCTTGGCGCGACAGCTTGCGATAAAGCCACTCTTTGGCAAGTAACTTCTCTGGCTTTGGTACGGGTTCTCGACTAAACCCATTGAAACCAAACCCATAAGCATAGCTAGACTGATCACAATTGTTCTTAAACACTAAACTGGCGTGGCGGTGGTATAAGGGGTGTCTAACGGGCAACCCCAATTGGTCCGTTGCTTGACTGCGACGGATACAAGCATAAACAGAAAAGGTCAAAGGCTCTGATGTCATAACGCATACTCATAGCTAACTATCTTGTTAGACTATGAATATGCAGTATTAAATGCTCGGTAGCTTAAACGCTAATTGGCAGCAAATTTACGAGCTTTGCGAAGCGTTTAGTTTGCGCAAATGTGGCGAAATAAACTGGCTCAACAATAAAGAACACGCCGCCAGTGCTGCACCAAAATAAAATACCAGGGACTGGTCATACAGCCAAACCACACCAAAACTTGCTGGGATCACCACAGCCGCAATATGATTGATGGTAAAGCTTACACCCGCAGTGGATGCAATGTCTTCTGGCCGTGCAATTTTCTGAAAATACGTTTTCAATGCTATCGCCATGGCAAAGAAAATATGGTCAACAACATACAGTACTGCGGCGACCTGTGCTGACTCGACCAAGGCATATCCGATAAAGACCACAATTAATCCTGTGTATTCAACGGTAAGTGCTTTTTGCTCCCCAATACGTCCAATCCAGCTACCTATCTTGGGCGCCAAGAAGATGTTGATCACGTGATTGAGCATGTACAACGCGGTAATTTGTGCGACATCATAGCCAAACTTTTCAACCATTAAAAAGCCTGCAAATACCATGAAGATTTGCCGACGAGCGCCAGAGAAAAACACCAGTAAATAATACAAACTGTATTCCTTGCGTAAAATCAGCTTTTTATTTTGCCCTGCCGCAGCAATAAACTGTGGATGGGTCAAGGCCATAAATATCGTCACAATTAACCCCATGCCACCTATCAATAAATACATCCACATGTAGTCGGTTTGCAGCCAGCTGAATCCCACCCAGATAATTGCGAATGTCGCCAGCGAAGCCATAGACTTAATCGATAACAATTTGCCTAATTTTTCTGCTGCTTCATCTTTTTTAAACCACTGCAAACTGAGCGATTGGTTTAAAGTTTCGAAATAGTGAAATCCTATCGACATCAAAACTGTCGTAGCGTACAAGCCATAAATTGTTGGAAAAAACCCTGTAATGGCAACACCTATAGACAACAGACACAAGCTTACAACCGCAAAGGTTTGCTCTTTTAATACCAGTAATATAAATACCGCGGTGAATGCTAAAAAGCCCGGGATCTCACGCAGTGATTGCAGCATCCCCATATTGGCGCCAGTAAAATCTGCTGCCTCAACAGCAAAATTATTCAGCATTGCAGTCCAGCCGGCAAATGTCATCGCCATTACACAGGTTGCTAAGACTAAAAAGCTCATCGGAGAAGGTGTAAACCGCAAGAATGATTGTTTTTCCATTTACTTTCCTAAGCACATTGAGTGAAACGCCTGGCTAGTATATGCTCAATTTTTACTGGCCTAAATCCAAAAATATGACAGAAAACTTATCTAAACAGACAAATAATTCTTGGGTGAGTGTGAAATCTCGCTTCAAGCGTAGCCAATTAGGCAAGCCCGTATTTCCACGCGCCACAACTATGCCACAATGGGAACATGTTGAAGAACATAGTCACCCCTGGGGACAGTTGACGTATATTAGTGATGGCGTCATGACTATTTTTACGCCTCAAGGCAGCTTTGTGATCCCACCTCAACAAGCTCTTTGGATCCCCCCTAATGTTGGCCATGAACTCTATTGTCGGTACGGGGGGCACTTTCGCAGTGTTTACATTGACCAAAAATACCAAACTCTGCTTGGAGATCAGGCCAAATCAATGGTGGTCAGCGATTTATTAAAAGCCTTGATCTTGGAAATATGCACTTGGCCAGACGACTATACCCTAGATGACAAAACCCAGCGTTTTATCGATGTTTTTATCGACCGTTTGGAGCAAGCCCCCACCAGTGACTTTTTTATTCCACGAGCTCAAGATACACGCCTTCACCCTATTGTTGCTGAGCTTTATGCCAATCCAGGGAGTCCTGTCACATTAGAGCAGTGGGGAAAGCGCGTCGGCGCTTCCAGCCGCACGCTCAACCGCTTGTTTCATAAAAACTTTGCCATGAACTTTAGTCAATGGAAACAAAAACTTCGGGCTTTGCGCGCCGTAGAAATGCTTAATGCTGGACAATCTCAACAGATGATCGCCCAGCAATTAGGGTTTGAATCGAGCAGTGCGTTTAACACTGCATTTAAAAAAGTGTTTGGGGTCCCTCCCAAACAATACACCAAAGCGTAACCAATTTGGTTACCAGTGCACCACCATACGCAGTGTTACCACTTCCTGCCAATTAGCCACTAATTGCGGCGCTGCCTCAAGGGGAGATTCAGTATTTACAACACCATCATGCCATTGATGGGAAAGCGTTGTGTGTAAGTTTTCCGACCAATGATATTGAACATAACACTCTGCCATACGCGTGATAGTTGAGTCGTTGTCTCGCGATTGGTTTGATAGATAGCTCAGCCCGGATGCAAAAACAAAATCTTGGTATTGATACTGCGCGACCGCGCTGGCAAAGTGGCTTTTGTCGCTATCGAAGTTGTCTTCAGTATGCTCGTAACTGACACTTTGGCTCAGACGTCCGTGCAATTTAAACGCACCTCGCTGCGTGTACCAAGCGCCATAGGTACCGTATCGTTTAGTATCGCTATTGTGCCAACTGCCTAAGGTTAGCAAGGTGTCATTGGCCAGTTTTTTTTGCCCTTCTAACGCTATAAATACGCCCTCTGAGCCATCAATTTGAGCGAATGTATCGGCATAATTACCCTGATTGTCAGCCAACCCCTTAGCGTTTGACAGCAAGGCACGCCACTGCCAATCCCCCTTGGGGATAGTGCCTTGATAACGTATCGCAGGAGCATAATCAGGAAAGTCGATAGAGGGATTATTGACAAATCCAGCTGCGAGAAACTGACCAACCTCATCATTGGCTATCTCATTGGTATCCAACAACATGCTTACTTCGGCCAGCCCAACCATCACTTCACTCTGCTGCTCAGCAAAGCGATACCGCCAGTATAAAGATGACAATTGGGTTCTACTGGTATCGTCACCATCCAACGTCGTTCCCGCATCTTCATTGGTATTCTCCAACCATGCAGATACGCCATCAGCAGGTTGGTTCCGATTGTGTTCCAACCAAATAAAGACACTATGTTGGTCCTGGTGTATGGTTGTTTCCAAATCGATTGAGTACAGAGTTTCACTGTCGACGTCAATGTTTTCACTGCCCTCAGAAACAAATTTCTGAGTAGGCAATAGTTGTTCACTCAGTAACGCAGAGCCTTCGAATTCGACTTGGCGTTGCTGCGCATGAGCGGTATGCCAAACCATGCTAAAAACAACCAACACGCTCCCCAGTTTGCTGCCTACTATCGTCACTTTAATCACCCATATTGTTAGCCTCTATTTTGTGGTTATAAAACTAACAGTGGCAGTCACCTGATACTGAGCCAAAGTAACGCAATACTATGGTAAACGCCGGATACAAGATTGATGAATCAAACCTAGGTGTATGTTTTTATGACGGACTTTGATAACGTGGGCGTATAAAATTTCGCCGCATCTACACCAAAGTAAACAAGGAATGGACATGATACGCTTAATAATGCTGTTAATTGGATTATGCTTCTTACCCGTCTGGGCCGCTCTGCCTAACGTCAATCTCATGCCCTATCCAAACAGCATTCAATTCGGTTCCGGTGCCTTTAATACCAATATCCCGCTGCGTGTGTATTTGCCAAACCTTGCGCCATCGCAATCTCACTACCTCAAACAACAGCTACGAAATACGTTTGAAAATGTTCGCTTTAGTAAATCTATTTTACGGGCAAATATTATTTTTGATGTCACGGGCTCTACACCTATGCATCCCAGCCTTCATCAAGATGAAAGCTATCGACTAAACATCTCACCCTCTCAGATCAGAGTCCAAGCAGCAAACTATTGGGGACTGAATTATGGGCTACAAACTTTAAGGCAGCTGGCATATCAATATCCAAACCAACTCCCTTCCTTACACATAGACGATCAACCTCGATTTGATTGGCGGGGCCTGATGATTGACAGCGCACGTCACTTTATTCCTATCAAAGCGATTAAACGTCAATTGGATGGTATGGTGTCCGCCAAACTCAATGTTTTACACTGGCACCTAACAGACGATCAGGGTTGGCGTTTTGCCAGTCAGCACTATCCCAAATTGCAACAACATGCCGCTGATGGTCAATATTATACCCACTCAGACATGGCTGATATCGTGGCATATGCAGCACAACGAGGGATCCGCGTTGTCCCCGAAATAGACTTACCCGGTCATGCATCTGCACTCGCGGTTGCCTACCCAGAATTGATGGCACACCCCGGCCCGTACAAAATGGAAAGGGGTTGGGGTGTCTTTAAGCCTTTACTCGACCCGAGCAACCCAGAGGTATATACCTTCATAAAACACATCATTGCTGAACTGACCGCCATCTTTCCCGATCCCTATGTGCACATTGGTGGGGATGAAGTAAAACCGGACCATTGGCACGACAGCCAAGCTGTGCAGGAATATATGCAACGGCACTCACTCGCCTCACCGGCGCAGCTGCACAATCATTTTAATCTTAAAGTGCAATCCTTACTCAGCGTGCACAATAAAGTGTTGATGGGGTGGGATGAAATATTTCAACCCGATCTCAACAAGTCTGTGGTGATCCAATCTTGGCGCGGATTCGACTCACTAACCCAACTCACCAATGCCGGCCATATGGGCGTTTTATCAGCAGGCTTTTACGTCGATCAACCGCAGTATACCAGCTACCATTATCGCAACGACCCGCAGCCTCAAAAGCGCATCACACTTGAGCACACAAGCTCAATGCAAAGTGGGCAGGCTTGGCAGTTTTCAATTACTCGGCTAAAGGGCAGCCCTATCACGGGACATTTTGTCTTATTACCTGATAAACGTGCAAAACACCTCGGCTACATTGCGATAGATGGCAGAAAAGTCATTGAGATTGAAGACCTTGAAGAGTCTAAACAGATGATACGATTTAGTATCGACACCTGGATCGGACCACTGCGTATTAGCTTGACAAAAAACCAGCCTTCACAGAGCCAAATCTTAGTGGGTAATACCCCGTATACACACCAAATTCGCCTCTTGCCTCAAGTACCCAAGCTAGCTCCATCCTACTTTGCCAGTGTGCCAAAGGACAACGCAAAAACACGCATTTTAGGTGGTGAAGCAACCATTTGGAGCGAGCTCGTCATGCCATACAATCTCGATTTGCGGCTCTGGCCAAGACTGTTTGCCATCGCCGAGCGCCTATGGTCCCCTGTTAATCTGCAAAGCGAAACCAGTATGTATCAGCGTTTGGCAAAGTTAGATAAATTTGCCACTCACCGCCTTGGACTAAAACACCAATCTCAGCACTTACATGGGCTTGCCACACTTAGTGGCCAAGGCGATATTGACGCACTCAAACGTTTTAGCCAGTTGATCGAACAAGCCCAGTATTACACTCGACATCATGTCAAGTATCAGAATGGACAATATCACCAACATGCCTCGCTGGATGCGCTGGTCGATTATTTGCCAGCTGAAAGCAGCTACTTGCGTCAATGGTATATCCGCCTTAAATCGCAAGATAAAACAGCGCTCTATTCAAAATTAATGGCCCAATATCAACATTGGTTAAACGACGTTCCCAAGCTCAAAAGTACCTTTTCACAATCAAACAAACTGGCCCAGCAACATGCCTTGCTCAATAAGCATCAAAGTAGTCTTGAGCTCGGGATCCAAGTCATTCAATACTGTATGGACCCGAAGCTAATAGTCGACCTTCATACACTCAGATCACAGATCTGGCTGCACACTCATCGTCATGGAGAATTGATTTTAGCCGTCAACCACTTAACCGAAGCAATTTTGGATGGCTGCATCACACAGTATGAGCAGCCAAAACAGAGTAAGAATGAGGGTTAGATCTGGCGATTAAGAGTGAGCTGAGTGGAAAATTGTGTGCCTTGCAGATGAGATACGCTGACATGCAACAGCCATTGCTGCTCACCCAACCGCTTTGACCAAACTAACGTATTATCACTGCTCACAGCTTGCCAACCAGCGCTTTTCATTTGTTGATCAAGCCAGCTTGATAAGCGAGATGACTGCTTTGAACCGATATCGAAAACATGACCTTGAAACCAGTTTTGCTCATCGCCATAGTGAAACGTTTTGTCCAATAAAGCCACCCCAGCAGGTAGCGCACCGAATTCAGGGAGAACGCGATCTGCCATTTTACCTCTGATATAACCACCACTAGGCACCCAATCGTATTCAATTTTTGCCGCCACAGTGCGCGCAGAGCGCATTCCACTGACTTTCGCAACTAGGGATAGCGCGCCATCAATACCAGAAGATAGTCCCGCTGTTGTCAGTACCTTGCCATTGTCAGTAAACTTTTTATCTCTCGCCAATTTCACCGCAGGATATTGCCTTGCAAAACTATCAAACGCTTTTTCTATAGTCGTCGCATACAACCCATCGAGCAGGCCGGTATTGGCGAGAATAAACGCACCATTACACACTGACATTACATAATCCGCGGAGTGACTTTGCGCCACAATCCAGTTTTGAATGATGGGATCTTCGATTAAACGGCCATTAATGCTGCCTCCTGGGATCAAAATAGCGTCAAACTTCATCGTAGGTTCGAGGCGCTGATCCGGCGTCACTTTTAAGCCCATAGCAGTGGTGATCTCGGCGCCATCCTTACTTACCGTGGTGAGGCGAAAACCTGCCTGGCCAAACACTTCAACGGGGCCTACAAAGTCGATGGCCTGTGCCCCATCAAACAATAAAATACCGACATGAAACGCATCGGGATCCGTAGAGTGCGCATTTACCTTCATACAACACAAACACATCAACCACATCATTATTCTTTTTTTCATTATTTAGCCTCTAAGGTAAAGTTTTCTCTAAATTGCGTCGGGTTGACGCTATATGCCTGGGTAAACTTTCGCGACAATAAAGGGGGTGAACCAAACCCCGTCATGACACTGATCTGCGCAATCGATAAGTTTGTTGTACACAACAAATTTTTCGCTTTTTCCAGCCGAACATGCTGTACAAAGCGCATTGGAGAAAGCCCCATTTTATCGGTGAATATACGGCGAAAATGCCGAGGGCTCAGGGACGCTTGCTCCGCCAATAGTTCTACCGAAAGCGGTTTATCTATGTTGTCTTGAATAAAGTCGATGGCACCTTGAAAACGCTGAGACAAGGTTTGTTGTGCGCTGAGTAAACTGGAATACTGACGCTGATCGCCACTGCGTCTAACATACATCACCATATATTGTGCCACTTGTTGCGCCATCGCTGCGCCGTGATCTTGCGCAATGATACTAAGTGATAAATCAATACCTGCTGTTAATCCTCCAGAAGAGTACACTTCTTCACTTTGCACAAATAACTTCTCTGACTCTACAGTGACATGCGGAAACTGGGTCGCCAATTGTTCCGTAAAGTTCCAGTGTGTAGACAAGGTCAATGTACGCTCGGGAAACAGCGCAGCAACAATAAAAGCCCCAGTGCAGATACTCACAACTCGTTTACTGTTTGCTGCAACTCGTTGCAGGTGCGCCATCACACTTTGGTTATGTATGACTTTTTGACAACCTCGGCCGCCAATAATAACCAACATATCGAGTACATCACACCGTGCTATCGTGTCATCAGCCAATGTCTTCAACCCACTTTCAGAGCGTACAGGTATGACGTCAGCGGACAGTGTGATTAGCTTGTAAGCTTCACGGGGTGCGAGCAGCTCATTCACCGTCGCAAACGCATCCAGTGGCCCAGCCAAATCTACCGTTTGAAATTCGTCATAAATAAAAAAACCAACTACTTGTGACATAAAACACCTCCTAAGCCATGAGCATATCCTATTGCCAAGGTGTCCTTAAGGACTTTAAGATGTCTAAAAAGGACAAACGTATATTTACTCGGATCCAATCGCTTGGTTTCAAGTATCTATATCACCTTGGTGTTTCGACGCACTCTAGCAGCCAATAAAACGGTTGATGTTGATTACCAAATAGGTCTAATTGTCTGATTATTTGTTACATTTCAACGTGAGAACAGCGCAAAAAAAGTAAACGAAAATTTACATGCGGATTAATCCTACTTACCTAAAGGCTAATAAAAGCCAATATATTTCAACAGACTAATAAAAATAACAGCCAACTTAATGAAATCATTTCAATCACATTTTTTATACATTCTGCAACATTTAGTTGTATCTTAAATTTTGTCTAACAAGTGAACAACATAGGTACAACATGAAAGGAACAACACACTCAATCAAACGTGCAGTGCGACACACCCTGCTTGCTACAACGGTCGTGGCCAGCTTACCAGCACTGGCTTTGAACGATGTCACACCGAATATTGTCGGTGGCATGCCTGCAAATACGGCTGACTGGCCATTTTATACTCAAATTCTGAGAGCAAATGGCACCACTGCATTTTGTGGTGGTAGTTATATTGGTGACGGCTATGTATTGACTGCAGCCCACTGTGTTCGCAACCGCACAGCAAGCGAGTTAAACGTCAAAGTTGCAGGCTTTATTCTGGGCGGCAACGACGGTGACCGTATCGCCGTTGAACAAATCCATATGCACCCAAACTACAATAACCAAACCTTGCATAATGATATTGCAGTTTTAAAGCTCACCCGAGTGCCTACACAAGGTGCCAGTGTCACACTCGCTCAATCATCAATCGACTATTATGCGCGTGAAGGCGATTTACTCTCAGTTGCGGGATTAGGCCGTTTGCAAGAAGGAGGCACTCGTCCAACCAACCTCTATGAAGTAGATGTGCCACTGGTGTCTGATGCTGTTTGTCGTCAAACAGGTGGACACTATAGTAATGTCGGTGCAACTGAGTTTTGTGCTGGTTACCCGCAAGGCCAAAAGGACTCATGTAACGGTGACAGTGGCGGCCCCATCGTCATTCAATCTGGCGGTCAAACTGTTCAGCTTGGCATTGTGAGCTGGGGTGTAGGCTGTGCGCGACCAGATAATTATGGAGTGTATGCAGATGTAGCCGTATTTGATCAGTGGATCGAGTCTGTGAAGTCGGGCACTGCGCCAGTTCAAGTGGGCTACCAAGATCAGACTACGTTGGCTGACTTTGTTGTCGGTGATACAGTCCGCCATACATTTACGATTACCAATACTGGCAGTCCAACCTTCACCTTTAATCAACTCAACGTAGCAGCACTCGGTGTGACCAGCAACTTGGTCACCACGGTAGATAGCTGCTCGGCAAGTACACTGACGCAAAATCAAAACTGTAAAGTCAGTGTTGAATTCAGTGCCACCACACCAGGACTTGCGCAGACCACACTTACTTTTAAAGTAGATGGCAGTACAACAACTTATGTTGCACGTGTTTTTGCTACGGCAACCGACGGTTCAAATGTGTGTAATGGTACTTGGGATAAAGGTACTGTGTATGTCAGGCCCGACCGCGTAACCTATCGTGGTTCTGAATATGAAGCTCGTTATTGGACTCGTGGTGATATTCCGAGTGAATCAGGTCTGTATGGCCCTTGGAAGTTGATCGGCAACGATCCAACATGTGTCAAGTAATCAATTAAACATCATGACAATCAAAGCCGTGCACCTGGGTACACGGCTTTTATCTGTCAGTTAAATCTAAAACTGACAAACAAATTGCCAGCTTCCATCACTGCCCGGTACCGAGCGTGTCCACCAGTTAGCCTGATAGACAGATTGTTGATAGCGAACTCGTTGAGCGGATGCAGCGTGATCTCCATTGGGCCAGTCGGGGTGCGCAACATATTGGTTTGGATCAACTTGAATATCAGCACACTGTGTTGGCTTGTCTGGACCACCCGTGCCATCACACTGATAACTCGGCACCAAGCCCTGGGCAACTTCCCACTTTGCCGTCAATAAAGATGCGGCTCCTTGACTGTCGTGGGAGAGTTCCCAATTCATAATGCCACCAGCCTGATCGAGCGCCAACTGGGTTTTTGCACGTATGGTCGGAATGCCGTTGTAATAAGACGTACCATCACTATCACGGCAGGCATTAGCAGGATCTTGCGCGATCAAAGTACGATAAGCCTGCCAAGTTGGACGAGAGTAAAAGGGTACGCCCAAGACGGTTTTTTCTTTACTTAGCCCTCTTCCTTGCCAATATGCAATTGAGTCGAGCGCATATTGAAAGCTGGCATGATCTGCATTGTTGGCGTCATATGCCATCAAATTGAGAAAGTCGACGTCTTGGAAGACAGACTCCAATACCCCACCGCCCGTGTACCCAAGCGCAACAACAGCCGCAGTCAAAAACTTACCTTTTGCCTTGAGTTCAATGTTTAGTTCTTTCATCAAAAGTGCAAAGTTCGTTGCTGAACTGCCTGGATCAGGATATTCCCAGTCCATGTCCACACCGTCTAGCTGATGGAGTTCAACAAACGCCATCAGGTTGCGAATAAATGTCGCGCGGCCTTGAGCTGTGCTCGCAAAGGTTTCAAATGCACTGTCATCGCCACCATTCCAGCCGCCAACGGCGATACCTACTTTAACGCCCGACGCATGCGCTGCACTCACCAATTGCTGCATTTTTGCGAGGTTTTCTAATGGCTGTAACGAACCATCGGCATTGGGTAATAAAAATGAATAATTGATATGGGTGAGTTTATCAAATTGAATGTCAGCCACTTGCCCTTGCCAGCTGGGGAAGTAGCCCACGATTTTAAACCCACTTGGCGGCACAATCACATCATCAGCCACCACTGTGATGGTACGTTGACCGGAGCTTGCGCGCCCACCAACCTCATCGACAACTTCGGCTGAAACCGTGTGCTCCCCAAGCCCACTTGCAGTCCACGATACTTCAAATGGTGCAACATCATCTGTCGCTATCACCGCGCCGTCCACTCGAAAATCAACATATTTGATCGGGACATTCATTGGGTGAGAAGCTGTTGCCTTGATTGTCACAGGCGAAGCAATAACGTGACGGCTTTGATCGAGGGGAGCATCGAGTTTTACAATCGGTAAAGGCGTGCCAATTGGATCGCAGATCCCATCTTTTCGCCATACATTTTCTGGCTCAGAGTACAGGGCTGGATCTTGATTTTGTGTCCACCATTTTGCCGTATACTTTGCGGTTAAATGCTGAACTTCCATCCCTCCTGTATATACTTGATTTGGTTGCCAGTCTTTTAATTGCGTACAGTCCAATGCCATAGTCGGTACACTGAGCATACCCAGTGCAGCCATGACCGCTAATCTTGTTGTTTTCATACCTTTATTTCCATGTTGTTAGCCAGCGTATAACGGCGAGCTTTGGCTGGCTGTTATCCAATTGTAAACCCGCCAATACCCAGACTAACAAACTGTACAAAAATCACCCACAACATATCGCTCTATAAACTTGAAAGATTGTAATGTTTATTTGACCTCCAGGCAGGTATCTGGCTTTTGCGCAACTTGCGTATTGCCATCAGCTAGCTTTATTCGCGTATCCCCCACCACCAATTCAGTTTCTTTTTTCATTAACTCCGCCAATTGACTATTCATATCTTTTGCCAGTGCCACAAAATCTTGCGTCGCTGCTGCACTTTTATCAAATTGACGCATTTTTTCCGTCAACTCTTGTTGAAAATGCCTTTCCTCATAGGCCAGTTGTGCCAATTTAAGCTCTTTTTCAATCTCAGATTGACGTCGACGCTCAGATCGTTCTCTTTCTCTATCTAAATAGGATTCATCTTGCTCTTGACCTATAGATGCTTCCTTTATCACCATGATCAACGCCATTACCACTGGCGCAATCATACCCACTACCGGCGTAAATGCCTCAACGTTCAAGTAGTAGCCCGATAAGCAGGTGATCAGGACCAATACTACTGTTGTGGGCATCGCCCATTTCCCCACCAGCACCATAACAATATCTTGTGGCTGCCGCCCCGCTTCATCTTCCCGATCAATACCGTCCAGCTCTTCTATGGCAGTTAGCGGTTGATAGATTTGTGATTCATATTCATCATTGTTCTGCCGATCCGAAATTGGTTTTTGCTGTTCAGGCATATCCGCTCCCTCATCTATTTTCACTCAGTCAAATACGATATTTTTCAGCTAGTTTTAAGCCAAAATTTGCAAGTACCATCAAACCAATCAGCCATCGGTACCACTGAGGCAGATGGGTTAGCATTGCAAATCCTTGCACGATGTGATCAGCAGCAAAAGGGATAAACAATAAAATACAAGGGATCAGCAATACGACGTGTAACCAATCTATCGTAGAGACTGACTTGGCTTTTTCTAGGTGTGCTATTTTCGCGTTCACTTTAGCATTGCGAATACGCTTGTGGTTATGCAATGACTCAAGAGCAAAGTCATACAATAGAGATAAAAATCGGCTTCGCATGGTTCGTTTCTCCTTAATTCAAGTTCCTTGCTGAAACCTCTATAATCACAGCGATAAACAACAAACCACTTTGACCATGTTCAGCATAAAGTGTCTATTTGAGTGTATACTTTCCCAAGTTCCTATACTCGGACCAGACAAGGTGAAACCCGGAGATTTATCGTATATCACAGGGAAATCTACTGGGGGAAGCATAAGCAGCCTCATGCCGATATAGTACGCAACAACAAACGGCTGCTCGATATTGAATAAGAAAAACAATGATGACGACCAAAGTTAAACAAGAGCCTTTTGCGGCCGCGTTTAATCAATCTAGGGTTGTCGCTTCCTATATTGTTCTACAAGACTTTGAATTGAAGGTCGAAGAGCAACAATGGCCTGATCAATGTATCTTCGCTGAGCTAGCGTAAATTTATCTTTGCGCAATAGAAAGTGTACTTCGTTATCATGCACGGGATAAGCCCAAATATAAATGGGCTTATCACTGTATTTTTGAGTGAGGTAGTTACCGACAATCTCGTCTTCAATAATAAAATCTACACGCTCTTTGGCCAGTAGTTCTATACGCCTTTGGATCGTTGAAATACCTATAAATTGATTGCCAAAGCGTTCATTGTTGGCGAGCGACTTGATCTCTTCGCCATAATAAGAACCGATACTCAAGCCAATGGTGGTCTCAGAGCTGAGCAAAGCTCTCAAAGAGTATACAGAATCAGGAGGTTTTAAAGAAAACAGTCGCATCCGCTCGGTACGATACGGCAATGTATAATGTCCCCACTGTTTGCGCTTAAAGGTGTAGCTGACCATCAACACCACGTCGACAACCCCTTTAGTGAGCTGCGCAAAACTGCGTGCTGCGGAAGGAAGACGAATAAATTCAATGCAGATCCCAGCTTGCTTGAACACCATTTTGGCTATTTCAATATCTAGCCCTTCGGCGACTCCAGCCTCTGAAACGCTGGTCAATGGTGGCCACCCAGCAACCACACCGACTTTTGCCTTTGCCGAGCACAATGAAGATGTTACGGGCGCAGTAGGTTTTGAAGCAACCACCTGCCCACTGCTCACCAACATACCAAAAAGAGCAACACCAAATATATGCACAGCAACCTGCATTCCACATAAACATGTATTAAGTGTAGCCGCTAATTCACACCTTACTTATTCTCGCAACTGAGCAATAAAACAACTTAACTTTGTTTATTAAACACCAAACACTTCAACCCACCTTGTGGATCAATATCTTTAAACTCAATTGGGTTTTCAAGGCGCTCTACAAATGCCATGCTAGGTGCTTCACGATGCATTTCGTCAATTAAAAACTGGCTCTGTACAGCCGGGTCATTCACACATGCTAAAACAGTCGCGCCTGAGCTCAGCAGTTCAGGTAAGCGGCGCAAAATACGCTGATAATCTTTGGTCAGTGCAAAACTGCCTTTTTGAAACGTTGGCGGATCTATGATAACCAAATCATAAGGCCCCATTTTGCGAAGTTTCCCCCACGACTTAAATAAATCATGGCCTAAAAAGGAGATATTCTCTAAGTTATGGCCGTTTAACTGATGATTGCGTCGGCCTTGTTTTAACGCAGCTTTGGCCATATCAAGATTGACAACTTGCTTAGCACCACCTGCAATCGCAGCGACAGAAAACCCACAGGTATAGGCAAAAAGATTCAACACTTTTTTGTTGTCGCTGTGCGCCTTGACCCACGCCCGACCATTGCACATATCAAAAAACAAACCGCTATTTTGCTTTTTACCAAGCGACAGCTCAAACTTCAGTCCATTCTCTGTCACTTCCAGCTGCTCTGTCAGCGTGCCATATAGCACTTCAACTGAGTTATCGGTGCGATACCTATGTTGAATAAAAATGCATGTCACAGCCTGTTGCGCCAATGACGTTTGCATAAACGCGTGCAGACAACCGCGCAATGCTGCCATCCATGCTTCATCGTGCTCTTTAAATACAGTACACATGATCTGACCTGACAGCCAATCAATGGTCAATTGTTCTAGTGATGGGTAACAACGTCCTCGGCCATGAAAAAGACGAGTAACTTCACTGGGCGGCACAGTTAAGTGTGAGAAAACCTGTTGTACAGGTGAAAAATCAAAATGCATAGCCAACATCGATAGATTAAAACAACAAAGTGTAATTGTACTCGACTGAGCTCGATTGCCAATGAGAAATGACCCCACACTAAAATAGAAACCACATAATTAACATCTATTTACAATATGGATAAGTTAATATAGATTACTCTTTGTGCAATGAAGCACGAAATAATAACACCTCATTTAGTTTATAAAATTAAAAATACTCACTGAGCTAAATTGAGAATCAAAAATAAAAAACAGGAATTTTAATCATGCAACTTAAACTATCGAAAAAGTCTGTTAAATCTCTTTCAGTACAACGTCCAATCGATGCAAAACAAACTCCACATATTGCAGGTGGAAATTTAGGTACTTGGACCTGTGCAGGTTCTAAACCTTGCCAAGATAAGTTCGAGTAACGACTTATCTGAACAAAAGGCGACAATATTCGCCTTTTGTTAATGTATATACTTTCCAAACCGCCACGCTCGTCTTTTCACACCAAAAGCTGAAAAACCAACTCTCCCACTTATTTTTGCTGTACACCGAGAGGTGGCACGCGTACCCTTGCGCTTTCATCATTTTTTGAAGCTGAGAGCAAGTCCATGAGTACAGCATTTTCCCGTCGCTTTGTGACCCTTGTTGAGCAATTTGCAGGCGGTAACAAGCGCCAGTTTGCCGAACTAACTGGCAAGTCGCCATCCCATATTTACCGAATTTGCCAAGGGCTTGGCCGTCCTTCAATGACGTATCTTGAGCATCTGTATAGCTTATTTTCAGTAGACTTAAACTGGTTACTTACAGGCGTACAAGCCGCTGATGCACCTGCTCAACATAGTCAAGATGACTTGCTTGTAGTGCCTAAACTTGATGTTGAGGCCAGTGCAGGATTCGGTGCTGTTAACGGTCAAGAAGATATCACCGAACAATTTGCACTCAACAAGCGTTGGCTCCAGTCACAATTAGGTGTTCACAGTGAGCGCTTGGCTTTTGTGTCTGTGCGGGGTGACAGTATGCAGCCGACCTTAGAGCATGGCGACATGGTACTGGTTGATTTAAGCCAACAGCAGCCCAGCAAAGCTGGCGTCTATATTATTCAAACTCAAGACGGATTAATGGCAAAAAGATTACAGCAAAAGTCAGATCATATCGCTGTGATCAGTGACAACCAAGACTATCCCAGCTGGCAAATAAATTCACAAAATGCAGAACAACACGGTATTGCAGGCCGAATTGTATGGTGCGGACGCAGCTTATAGGCAGTACCCCTTAGGCAGCACCTTTGCTGCCTAATCTTTCATTGAGCGCGAGATGATAGCTACGTATCGCCACATCGACATTGTGCGCCTGATGAAAACCTAAGCGACATAGTAACGTTTGAGATTTCACATTCTCTACGTACACATTGGCAACGACTTTATTGATCCCTTGTTGCGCCATCTCCATGAATAACTGCTTAAGCGCCCAAGTCATCACGCCTCTGCCTCGGAAAGACTCTGTTAGCCAGTAACTGAGCTCGGCAATATCAGCTGACCCGATGTAACTGAGTCGACCATAAGCGAGTCCACCAATCAACCCTGCGACTGTGTGGCGTATCGCATAACGGCATTGGTGCTGACTGCCGCAACCCTGCACGAAACGCCGAGCACAGCGAATATCACCTAATGCATCGATCCCTAAATTATGGCAAGTTTGTTCCGATACCTTGCGTAAAGCCGCCTCGGCATCCTCACGGTATATGGGGGTCAAAAGAAAAGGCCAGCTCTGTTGTAACTCAACGTCACAGGCTGATTCATGTAGACCAGAACCACTATGCAATGCCAGCGGAGACATTGTTATATCCATAGATTAACTAATGCGCGAAAGCTGGGAGACAGAGCGTATAGAGTCAATAGAATCAACCACACTATCACGATCAAATCGAGTAAACGCATTGTATTTTTCCCTCTAAATTATCTCTGGTATTAGCGCCACATATCATGATTACCTAAAGACTGGCCGGTATTGAATGCACTTAATTCATGCTGACATAACTGCCTCGATAACCAATCGCAATGATAGGCCGCTGCCTTGTTGAACTTAAACCACTCAGACTGTTTAAACCCGGTGATATCACTGATCCAGCCTCGCTCGCTAACAGCCCCGCCAGCCAGTGCCAGATCCAAAAGGTGAGTTTCACGCAATGAAATTCCATGTAAGAACACACTGTGCAGCTCGTCCTCAGGAATATTCTGGGCGACTAATTTAGCCCAGCTCTGCTCTATATCAATATTACCTGAGTGCAATTTGGGCTTTTGCAAAAGCATCGCGACCTGACGAATTGCCCGCACGACATAGACAGGCAGGTGGCTGTCATGCCAATTACCAATGTGCTTAAGCGGAATACGTTTATGCCAACAATGTATTGCGTAACAACTGGCACGAAAGGCAGCAATATAGGCGAGGCTTCGATCACGCCTACCTTGCCAAGTATTTTGATAGACATGTAGTCGGCAACCAAACAGCGGCAGTAAAAACCCCTTTATTTGGCTGTCGTAATGGCTTTTATAAATCACATCATTGAGCATTTTCCGAGCCAACGCACTGTCTACCGCCGAATTGAGCTTGGTTGGCACATGCCAGTTGTCATCGCTTTGCATACTTGGTGTATCTTGGCCTTGTTGCCCTAGTGAATCTGGATGTGCAGCAACACGGGGAGCATATGAATTGGCTTTTTTGGCCAAGCGCTGACTAAAATGCCTTTTAAACTCACCACCTTGCTGCCAATCAATATCGGTCAGAGGGTTGTAATAACAACGTGTGATCAAGCCATTTTGGCACACCAATTTTGGCTTTTTCAGCACCATTAAATCCGTATTGTGATCTTGAGATTGCGAAGCTGTATCCCTTTCATCAGCATCGTCACTCGCTTCCAACAAGGCTGGCAATGATTGAAAAGCTAAGTTACAACAATGCCTTCCCATTCGACTCTCATCATCAGCTGTCAGAACAGGAGTGAATCGGTAGCCTTGATAATAAAAAGGAGCAGGTATCTCTTGCCGTGTCTGGCGTGATGCCGCATGCGTATAATATGCCAATGATTGCGCTTGCTGAGCAGGTAACCCCATAGTCAAGGCAGCTAAAAAGGTGCCGTAATAGTGAAAGGTCGGGTCCATAAAAAGGCACTCCTGTGATCAAACAACGCCCTTTCGATCAACCAATAAGCTTGACCAAAAGTGCGTATTTATATAAGCGATTACTCAGTATCTTGGTGGGTTAGTGCAGGCGTTTGATTGCCATGGCTCTGTAATGTCTCGACAAAACGGTTGAGTATCTGATCAGCAGCTTCTTGATCGATTGCTGGCTCACCAATATAAGCATCAATGTCATCCCGAATATGACCACCGATCAAGTTGTCTTTAGAGCGCTGTGTCACAATGGCATTGATGGCTTGGCAAAAAGCTGAAGCCTCTGTTTTGCAATAAATGCGGTGTTGTTGGGCAATTTGCTCACCCTGTTCATATCGAGGTGCACTGTATGCGACTGTGTGCGGTTGGACTTTTGGGTCTCCACCGACCAATGAATCACATGAAAATAGCACGAAGTCTGTTGAGCGATGTTTATCCATGACGTCATTACACATGGGTAAATCACCTTCGACACCTAGGTTGTAATCGCAAAATAGAATATCAACCCCTTTGAGTAAGCTCGATACCATGGTGTTGAAACCTTGCTGTACTGAAGGTGGGATCTCATCGCCTTCAGGTAACATACTAAATGCTCTAGAGTGCACTGTGTATGCGTCCTTCCATTTTGCTAATAACTCTGGCGTATCTTTACCGTCTTTATCTTTGTACGCAATTTTGTAGCCATTATCGAATTTTTCTTCTACATCAAGTTGATCTGATAACAGCGCAATTTTACGTCCATCACTTGCAACGCACGAACGAAATACGAGGTTGGTCATACCATTCTGCTCCATGGTTTTGGTTATGTTGTTAGGCCTATCCTACTGACCTCATCAAGCGAAGAATTGGGCTAATCAGGTAAACACTGCTGCGAATGTATGAACTCCAATAACGAGGCTTCTAACAAGGGCTGCCACACCTGCTGAGCTGCCAAGTATTCTAATTCCAACTTGTGTTGAAAAGCATTGGGCAATGAAAACAACACCACTTTGCTTGGTTGTTGCCGGTCAATATGGCCATCTTTGCAAACTGGATATGGATCTCTCTGCCCGTGTCCCTGAGCCGATTCGTAGAGGTGGACAGCATTATTTTGAAATTGCAGTAGCCATAAAGGCGCATTTGAATTTTGCACATGGTCACGATGTATCTGGGTAATGTCCGCTAGAGATCCGCTTAGATACTGATGATGATAAACTGCCAATATGGGAAGAAGGCGCTTCGTCAATTTTGCCAGGCTGATATCACCATGTTGCAACTGCGCACAACTGGATAAGAATTGTCCTAAGGTGATCTTTTGAACAGGTATTTGTTGGTAAGGTTTGCAAATCTGGGCCAACCTATTCAAGGGTATGCCTGCAACCCAGTGCGCTAGGGCTACAGGGCTCTGATACCAACTGGCAAACTCGTTTAACGTTAAACCTAGTGCTTGCAAGTGCCGAGAGAGCAACGTCGCTATGTGTGACCTTATTGTGGAACGGTTTGCTTGATGACCACCAAAGCGGGCTGGTAAATCTGCCAATTGTGGCGCTTTGACTCCTTGACGTGTATTGGCCGAATCAAATGTATTGCGTTGTGGATGATTTAAAAAATAACCTTCATCACGATATATGTCGTTGGATTGACCTAGTTCAGCAGTGGAATCTTGCGCAGCTGGCGCTTGTCGTGGTTCACATTTTTCCTCACACTGTATGTGCGAAACTTGTGTCTCTTGAGCGTGTATAGGCTCTTCAAGCAACTCTGGTGCCGATTCAACAGGGGTCATTATCGCCACCTCGTCGGGTAAGCCTTGCAGCATCACAGGCACTTGCTGTAAGTAAAAAATATAGGGGTTTTGCCCTGGCTCAAATAGCGCCAAAGGCGCTTCATCTAATATGTCGCTATTGTGTTCATCAACTTGCATAGAAGGTGGCTCGTGAGAGTCGCCAATCACTTTATCTAGATCTGCACCTAACTGCGCTATAGGTTCCGCTGTAGTAACCTCTCCTTCCACAATCTCATTCGACCGTTGTTTTTGCACCACTCGGGGGTCTGTATGTGGTGCTTTTACCGTTAAGGGGTAGTAATAATTGTAGGGCTTGAATACTCGGACACGGCGCCAACGTACGCGTTTTTTACCTTTACTCATCACCGATCTCCATTATAAATAGTATGAGCTTAAAGGTATTGGCCAGTTGCTAATCGGTCTCTTCTCGTATTCTTTCAGTCATAACAACCATATTGTTCAAGGGTGCATCCTTGCACTCAAATTTAAGAAAAAGTTTATACAGCCTTGGTGATGGTACCTACAAGTGTATTTACAAAGCCGTTAACCGCTTTTTGAATAGCAGCTTTGCCAGCTATTTCAATACTGACTAATTCAGCCTCAATCACTAAGCTTTCCCTTTTAATTTCTTCGGCAAACTCCGTTTCACTGATCTCCCCTTGCAATAACGCATTGCTTAGCTGTGTCAGGCTCTCCTGCTTTTGCGCAACAATTTTTGCAAGCCCATCAGCAATCGCGCCGCCTGACTCTCCTAACTCGCCAGTTGCCTGACTAACTGCGTTCTGTAACGTTGATGCTATATTGAGTCCCATTTAAATTCTCCTATGGTGCTTTACTTTTTTCGCCGCGTATCATTGCCAGCAATACCCGCTGGTATTCAGAGCGACGACGCTTGATAATAAAATCTGAAATACTGTTTTGTTCTTGATGCGCCTTGCGCGCTTGCTGCCACAATTGCAGCAGGATTTCCACTTGCTTTATGGTAAGTTCATTAAGCGAACGTACCTTTTGACGCTGAAGCAATGCATTCACATCTACTTCAATATTGAGATAGCTACTTGCATAGTGTGAATACTGCCTCTTTGGCACGTCAACATGTTGCATATGTAAGTAAAACCCATCTATTTTTTGCATGAGTTTCATCATTTGCTGTTGAGAAGCGCGGTCGTAATCGGATACCAAGTTCAACGAGCAGCCCGAAGCCAGGCTGAGGGCCAGTATCATTGCAATCCCGCAAATTATCTTGATGGTGGCTTTAAGCATCTCACCTCTCCTCATGCGCATTCATAATTTCATTTAGGTAATCAGCCAACATTTGCTGCACCTTGCTATTGGGCATATTTGGCTCCAATGCCAGCCGGCTTTGAATAGCTACTATGCCTTGGCTCCACAACGCCAACTGCTCCAATTCTTGCTTTCTAAATTGATTTTCTAAATTTTGTTTAAGTACCTGAGGATCATCTGGCACGGTGGGAGAAATAAAAGACTGTACGGTTTCAACAATGCGATCGAGAATTTTATAGACTAAGTTTGCAGAAAACCCACCAACCAAGGCCATAGTTATCCTAAGCGCCGCATGACTAACAGGCGCACCGCCTGTCTCACTCGATGCCGCACTTGCTACCGCATCCAAATTGACAGGGATCAACTGAGTTAAAATAATCCCAGCGATCAACCCGACCACAAACCTGACCCAATACGAACTTTCATATTTGGGATCATAAACCCCAGCCGTTACATAGCTATTCGCTTTAAATAAGGCAGCAAATGACGCCCCTATCGCGGCTGACGCCAACAAGATGGCTTGCACATACAATAATCGAGTGCCCTCCATATCAAACATGCTCGCGACCATATTTTCATTGTTGATATAACTAGACAGACTCAACGCAATTAAAGCGACCAAAGATATTATCGCTACCAGCATCATTTTTCTGATCAGCGGCACTCGGCCCAAAAACAACAACCAGCTTCCTTTTTTTGTTTCTTCAGACATTAACCAAATGGTTTCCGGTTTAGCGGGGGCAACCAAGTCAGTAAGGCGATTATGTACCTGAGTTAACACTTTGGCTTCTATCTTACTTTCATCCTGGGCATGCATCTGCTCCAACTTAACCATAATGGACTCAGGTACCTTAATACCTTTGTGAAAAGAAAACTCTGCCATTGCCTGACACTGTGACAGCACAGTACTAAACCCATGCTTGCTCGCCTGTACTTGCGGATGTTCTTGAAACTCCGATTCCATTTTTTTCTCCTGTATCTAAGTCCACCAAACAGTACACAAAGAACCTCAGCGATAATCGGGTTAAGTCATGACAAACAGTGACGAAAGCACGAAGTTTTCTTACACTCTTCCATGTTCGAGAAGTTAGCCATTGCCACTGCCCTGAGTTGATTTACCTTTTGAGCCGTCATTGGCAGCCATTGCACCGCGTAACTTGTCGATAATTTGGTCCATGATTGCAAATAGCACGTCAACGTTGTAGCCCATCAAAAATGCCATTGCCATTGGCGATAAAGAGGCCAATCCAGAGAGTTCTTGAGGGTTTAAGAACCAGCCAATAATCATTCCGCCTAGCGCTCCCAAGGTAAGACGTAAGCGGTAACGGATCTCACTATCGGAAGTAAATGTGATCGCACGGATCTCCCGCAGCAAATCTCGTAGGACAAAAATAAAGGCACCTAATAACCCGTATAACAAAGGTAAAACATACCCTTGTAATACTTCTAAAACGGATTGTGCAAACAGCATATTTTCAAATAACTGCAGTCGTGCTGTTAGACGTGTTTGTGCCAGATTTAAATTGTCTAGTGCGTTCGCATCGGCCTGTGCTCGCTCCAATCTGCGCAGCTCTACATTAAGTTTTTCCTGACTATACGGCGGAATGTCACTATCAAAACTAAATCCCATCAACCAGATACGGTTCCATACTTTCAATAAGTTGTAATTTGCATCTAGTCGCTGCCCGATTTCTTCGTATTTATTTTGTATTTGCTTAAACTCTTTACTATCTGGCTCTTCGCTATCTAACCTGAGCTGCCATTCATTTCGAGATTCGTACAAGTCTTTTAAGTCATGTGCCAAGGCATGGCCGAATAGGTAATAAACTTGGACTAACAGTAAGCAAATTAATGCCACCAATGTATAGCGACGATACCAAGCAACCGCTTTTTCGGCCTGACTCGGTTTGTCATTGTCACTGCGGGAGATAGCTCGAATGCTTTCCATTGATACGGGAGCGACTGCTTTGGCCAACTGATCATAACTGTGCAAAAAGTTAGCTTCATCTTGCGCATTCCACTGCTTTTTTTGCAGTTTGTATTTTGCATCGATCATTACTTGCGCTAATTCAGGATCTAGGCTGACCTCGCCATCTTTGGCCATATATGCAACCAGCTGCTGGCCATCTTGAATCACTTGGGCA
The DNA here is from genome assembly GCF_018100925.1 of Pseudoalteromonas luteoviolacea. Lineage (GTDB taxonomy): Bacteria > Pseudomonadota > Gammaproteobacteria > Enterobacterales > Alteromonadaceae > Pseudoalteromonas > Pseudoalteromonas obscura. The sequence continues at coordinate 156,184 of NZ_JAGJEH010000013.1, forward strand.
ATGTCCGAAGAAACTTCAATCGTGTTCGTTTGTTTTTTATTTAGCATGATTATTTGGGGGGCCATGCCCCCTTTATTTCACCAGTGGTATTCACTGACGCACTGCTGACGATAGTCATTTATCGCAGCGTGGCCACCTCGGTTAGACCATAATGCTTTAGCACTTTCAAAGTTATGACCGCCCGTGCTTGGATGATATTGATTTGTATATATGCGAATAATACCTGCGGGTTTGAGTAGGGCACCGTCGTGAAAAGCAAATAGCTGCCCCTTGTCTCCGACCAACTGCCACCCAGTTAAATCGATAGTTGCACTGCCGTTATTTGCAACCTCTACAAACTCATCTCCTTCTTTTTTTGCCTCTAGGCCATCAAAATTGACTTGGCTTATTTGCACATCTTCATGCGCTGCATCGCCATATAGCCAGGTAGAAATCACCGCGCCATCTTTGTCTTTTAATTCCGCTTTGTCCCCTTGGTTATTCCAAATAGGTGCCTTGCTTTCAAAACTGAGCGCACTGCCTGGATGAGTTTCAATGCGAAGTATCTCTTTTGGATATATCAAGGTGTCTTTAGCGAAAGTGAAATCCTGACCTTTGTCCCCCGCATTTAAGCTCCACCCACTTAAATCAATGATTGCGGGGCCAATATTTTTAATTTCTATATATTCATCGCGGTAGTTCAGTGCACTTATTTGTATTTGATGTGGTGCCAGCAGCTCGTAGCATGTATGCCACCAAATATGCATAACAGATAATTCGTTAGGCGCCTTACCACTTTGCTTCCAACTCTTTGCTGTGTCACTAACCATCTTTTCAATACGTGGCCAACATACTTCCTCACCTTTAAGAGCACTAAAGTGGCTACTGAGTTCTATAAGTGACATTTTACTAATTGCGTCCATTTTCTTTTCCTTAAGCAATATTTAAAAACTGTTTCGCGCGATTTAAAAAAGCAGCTCTGTCGTCAAGGCCATGGGTCCCACCATTGATGCGCTTAGTAATGATCAGTAAGTCATCTTGATCAGCGTATTGGTTGAGTTTTCGACTATCCCAGTAATAACAAGCTGTTTTCACTGTCAGCGATGGATCTGCAACCACGAGCTCAGGATCATTGACCAAATCAATTGCAAGTGCATCACCACAGCGATGATAATTGTCCTTTCCTGTAAGCTGGATCAGTCCTCGACCACGATACTTCCAGCCGTCCCCTGATGCTTCATTACCATTGCCCATGCGGTTGGCATAAACACGATTAGCTATTTTTTCCGGTTTACGCGCATAGGCTTGCGCTTCTTCTTCGGTGGGAAAATACTTTCCAAATATTGCTTGTAACGCCTTATCGCTATAGTTAAGGTTTTCACTTTCATAACGAAAGCTACCGCTTTCATGGGCTATTTGGGCAATAAAGTGGGCTGCACGTAAAGGAGTATTAACTTCAAATTGCGGCAGTACTTCATTCAATGCCTCAATATATTTTTCAATATCCTCAGCCTTAGCGTTAGGTACGATACCGACAAGTTGATCATGGGTAATTGAGAATGCCATGTGTTTTGCTCTTTGTTATATGAAGTAGCAATATCATGACAAATCTCTTATCCACCAACTGTGTGAAAGTTATGGTTAACACAGGCAATATCGTTATATTTGTGCCTGTAGGATAAGAAGGCGATAAGGTGCAAAAGGTTACCGCCTGCGAACAAAGTAAGTGCGGTTCTTTTGCGCAAGGTGAATATCGTGCGAAAGGATAATTACACAGCGCGAAGCGCTGACATTCTTTTCACACAAGGTGAATAACGTGCAAAATGTAACGACAGTGAGCGAAGCGAGTACGTTCAATTTGCGCAAGGTGAAACGAGCCGTTTTGACCGCTGATGAGGGACTATATTTAAAAGGGGTAAAGGGTGAAAGCTGTGAAGATTGCTCCCTTCACCTTGCGCTTATCGTGCAAAAGGCTAGCGACAGCGAACGAAGTGAGAGCGCTCTTTTTGCGCAAGGTTAAATGAGCCGTTTTAACCACTGCTGAGGGACTTAAACA
>NZ_JAGJEH010000014.1 GCF_018100925.1 Pseudoalteromonas luteoviolacea
CATAGACCCTGAAGCAAGTTCAGGGTGACGAGAAGGGTAAATACAGCTCAGTTGTTTAATACCGTCGTCCTGAACTCGTTTCAGGATCCATGTTTTTGATGTTGGGTAGGTTTTGGAGATGACAGTCTCAGCAATAGTTAAAACGGCTCACTTCACCTTGCGCGAAAAGAATGCCAGCGCTTCGCGCTGTGTCATAAACCTTTCGCACGATATTCACCTTGCGCAAAAGAAGAGTACTCACTTCGATCGTTGTCGCTAACCTTTTGCACCATAGGCCCTGAATCAAGTTCAGGGTGACGAAAAGGGTAAATACAGCTCAGTTGTTTAATACCGTCGTCCTGAACTCTTTTCAGGATCCATGTTTTTGATGCTGGGTAGGTTTTGGAGATGACAGTCTCAGCAATAGTTAAAACAGCTCACTTCACCTTGCGCAAAAGAACCGTACTCACTGCGTTCGCAGTCGGTAGCCTTTTGCACGTTATTCACCTTGCGCAAAGCGAATGAACTTGCATTGCTCGCCATTATCAACATTTTGCACTGGGCCGTTACTAAGTGTGCCTAAGTTACCAATTTGTGCGAGGTAACCACTTCACTTAATTCGTTGTTATTAGACCGCTCAGCTATTGATAAGGCGCTAATAATATCCTTATATCTTTAGTGTGTTTAGTAGGCACAATATGTGAGACTATTATTAATATAGAGATTTGAATTAGTGTGATAGAGGGGCCCCATTGACTCAATTTAACGAAATTTATGACAGAGCGTGCGAAAGAAAAGGAGGCGAAGCGAATATACATATTTTGTTGGAAGAACCGCAATCGCATAAAGCGCTTAATTTGCGTACTGACGATGAATGGTTAGAAGAATTCACGCGTAAAATTTTTCAATCTGGATTTTATTGGTCAGTTGTAAATGCCAAATGGGGTGGATTTAGAGAGGTATTTTGGGATTTTTCAATCGATAAGCTGCTTTACATGTCGCCAGAGATGTATGAACAGCGTGCACAAGATGAGCGTATTATTCGGAACTATAAAAAAGTGCAAAGTATCGCTAGAAACTGCCATATGATTTATGAATTACAACAAGAGCACGGATCATTTTCTTCGCTGATAGCTAATTGGCCAAGTAGCGACATTATTAATTTATGGCTATTACTTAGAAAAAGAGGAAACCGCCTAGGAGGTAATACAGGGCCATTTGCATTACGAGCACTCGGCAAGGATACCTTTTTACTTACAAAAGATGTTGAGTCTTACTTACGTGCAAATCATATAATTGATGGGGGCTTACAGTCGCTTAAATCATTAAAGGCTGCTCAGCAGCATTTTAATGAGCTTCAACAATCAAGCGGTCTCTCAATGACTGCACTTAGCCAGCTTATCGCCTTCAGTGTCGGTGATAATATAATACAGAGTAGTTAAGTTATGTTTTATTCACGATATGCTCCAATAGGTGAAAAATTTGCAGTACCTGCGATACCTAATGATTTTAACAATGCCAAAGTCACAGTGTTCAATACTGAGCTGAATACTCAGTTAGGGTTGAATTGGAATTTAGAGACTGCACAGTACTATTTATCGGGTAGCCGACCTTTACCCGGAGCACAAAGTGTTTGCTTAGCTTACTCTGGACATCAGTTTGGTCAATTTAATCCAACTTTAGGGGATGGTAGAGCTCATTTAATTGGTTCGTTTAAAGCACGTGATCGAGAGACTTTTGATATTCAACTCAAAGGATCAGGTGCAACAGTATTTTCTCGAGGCGGTGATGGGTTATGTGCGCTAGGCCCTGCTATTCGGGAATTTGTAATGAGTAAAGCGTTGTCGAGTTTAGGTGTGCCTTCTACACAATGTTTGGCTGTGTTATCGACTGGCGACTCTGTGTATCGCCAAGGCGAATTACCAGGAGCTGTTGTGGCGCGTGTTGCACATAGTCATATTCGAGTTGGGTCCTTTCAGTATTTGGCGGTGCAACAAGACTCAGAAGCGATGTTGAAGTTGTTAGAATTGGCAATGAAAGATGTCGGCTTAGAGAGTAATGGCCTTGCAGAAGAAGATATATTTTCATTCTTTCAGTTTGTATGTGACGCTCAATGTGATTTGATACTGAAGTGGTTACAAGTCGGTTTTATTCACGGCGTGATGAACACTGATAACACCCTTATTAACGGAGAAACCATAGATTATGGCCCGTGTGCAATGATGGAATCATTTTCGTTTAACCGTGTCTTTAGTTCTATAGATCGACAGGGGCGCTATGCATTTGGCCAGCAGCCTAATATGGCGAGTTGGAACTGTGGCCGATTGGCTGAGTCTCTATTGTTGCTTATTGAGGATGAGCAAGTAGCAATAGAACGCTTTTCTAAAATATTAGCCGGGTTCTCGGAGCGCTTTAACCAAGGTTACAAGCAACTTTGGCATAATAAACTGGGATTACTCGACGAACAGCCAGGTGATCAGGACTTAATAACGGCGTTATTGGAAGTCATGACTCGTCATGAACTCGATTTTACGAACACTTTTGCTTCATTAACTGCGATAAAAATCAATCGCCAGCAGCTTCAATACCCAATTCCACCCGAATTGGACGAGTGGGTAAACAAATGGAAGGCACGTATTCAAGATCATGAGTCCAGCGAGGTCGCGGCAGTCATGCAGCAGCATAACCCGGCTATCATTCCTCGCAATGATGTATTGGAAGAAGTAATTCGTGATTTTTATCAGTATGGTAATAGCGACATTTTGGATAGTTGGTTGGAAGCTTTAAGCGTGCCATATAACTATGATAATTATCCTGAAAAGTGGTTGTTATCTCAAACCAATACCAAGAGCTATCAAACTTTTTGTGGTACCTAAATGCTGAATACAAATATGACAGGCCTATTGACGTGGAAAGAGATCCAAAGACAAGTATTAAAACATAAAAAACCATTGATCTATGCGCATTTAATAGCGTTGATGGCTGCTTTGGTGAGTGTACCTATTCCACTTATGATGCCTTTACTGGTTGATGAAGTATTGCTTGAAAAGCCCGGTGTGGCGGTTGAGTTTATGGATGGGTTATTGCCGCCTGACTGGCAAGAGCCGACAGGGTATATCTTATCGATTTTATTTGCTGTCATGTTGATGCGTATATGCGCGTTATTGCTTGGTGTCGCTCAATCGCGTCAGTTTACAATTATAGGTAAAGATGTATCGCTGAATATTCGTCAGCGCTTACTATCACACCTATCCAAAGTGCAATTAAAGGAATTCGAAACACAGGGCGGTGCCGCAATCAGTTCTAGGTGTGTCACAGATATCGAGACGTTGGATGGGTTTATCAGCCAGACAATGTCACGCTTTCTGATTGGCCTATTAACCATTGTAGGGACTGCCATCGTATTACTGTGGATCGATTTTACCCTAGGCTTAATTATTTTGACTTTAAACCCAGCGGTAATCTATTTTTCACGCCAGTTTGGCAAACAGGTAAAACACCTGACTAAAGAAAAAAACAATGCATTTGAAGCATTTCAGACAGCCTTGGTCGAAACATTGGACGCTATTGCTCAGTTAAAGGCAATGAGGCGCGAGCATGGCTACTTTGACAATGTTCTAAATGCTGCCAAAGAGCTCAGGTATCACTCTGTACAATCCCAATGGAAAACAGATGCTGTAAACCGCTTGAGTTTCACAGTATTTTTACTTGGGTTTGAAGTATTTCGCGCGATTGCTATGTTAATGGTGGTGTTCTCCGGTCTCTCTGTTGGCCAAATTTTTGCCGTGTTTGGTTACCTCTGGTTTATGATGGGGCCTGTACAGGAAATCTTGAGCATTCAATATTCTTATTACAGTGCGTCTGCTGCACTACAAAGACTGAACCAAGTACTAGATTTTGAAACAGAATCATCTAAAGCACAGCGCAATGACAAGACTCAGAATGTATTCAGTGCCGAGAAAATAGCCATTGAGTTTAAACATGTGAACTTTGAATACAATGATGGTCAGCCCATACTAAATAATGTAAGCATGCATATTCCCAAGGGGAAGAAAGTCGCTTTAGTGGCCGTGTCGGGAGGTGGGAAATCAACTTTAGTTCAGTTGTTACTTGGCCTCTATCAAAAGTCTAGCGGTGATATTCTGATCAATGGTACGGCGATAGAAGATGTAGGCTATGATCAAGTTAGGGAGCATGCAGTCACCGTGTTACAACAGCCTATCCTATTTAATTCCACCATTCGTGAAAACTTGAGTTTAGGCAAGCTATGTACTGATGAGCAGTTGTGGCATGCGCTAGAAATTGCTGAGTTGGCAGACAATGTCAGGGCGATGGAAGGCAAGCTAGATGCCATTGTAGGGCGAAACGGCGTTAAACTGTCTGGTGGACAGAAACAACGCCTAGCTATTGCACGTATGGTAGCAGCAGACCCTAAAATGGTTATTTTAGATGAAGCAACTTCCGCATTAGATGTAGAAACTGAAGCGCGGATCCACAAAAACTTGAATCAATTTCTCAGTGGGCGTACAACTTTAATTATTGCCCATCGGCTAAGTGCTATCCGTCAAGCGGACATAATTTATGTTTTAGATGATGGCCGTGTAACACAATCGGGAGACCATCACTCATTGCTTGAAGAAGATGGTTTATATCAAGTTTTGTTTGGCCATCAAGGCTAGATTCAGCTTCATTTCTTAATTAAAAATACTTATTTAGTGTTAAGTAATTATTAAGACATCGACTACTATTATCAGGCTATCAAAATTAATCAGTCTAGATTTTAGAGGGAAAAAAGCGATGAAACTTAAAATGCTAAGTATTATTGTGGCAATGGCGACAGCATCTTCGTTACAGGCAGGAGAAGTAGAGGAAGGTGCTTATATTGGGGTATTTGGTGACTACTACGACGCGAACTGGGAAAATATCCGCGGAGTTGCGAACGGCGGCGTAGGCATTGACAATTCCACTGGTTGGGGAGCTGAGCTAGGTTACCGCTTTAACAAGTATTGGAGTGCGCGCATAGAGTATGCCGACATGGACTTTGATTTAGAAGGTGCAGGCGTTGGTTCTCAAGATGGTGACCGACTCGGCATTGATGGTTTATACCATTTTAATGGTGGGCCATTTTATGCACTTGCAGGCTTGAAATCGATAGATATATTCGATAGCAATTTATTTGCCAATGCAGGGGTTGGTTATCGTCATCATTTCACTGACAACTTTGCAGCTAATTTTGAAACCGCTATTTATCAAGGGCTAGAGCGTGGTTATACCGATGTTGGAGCAAAACTTGGTATCAATTATATGTTTGGTAAAACAGCGAGCAGTCCAACTAAAGTTGAACCAGCCCCTCAGCCAGCACCGCAACCTGTTGCAGTCGACAAGCCAAAAGACAGTGATGGCGACGGTGTATGGGACCGTGACGATCGTTGTGCAAATACACCAATGAGTGATGCTGTAGATGCGATGGGCTGTAGTTTATATGAAGATAAAGAAGTGACGGTCAGCTTGTTAGTGCGTTTCCCGAACAATAATTCGCAGGTTTCTCAGCAATACCTAGATGATATCAATGCGGTTGTAGAGTTTTTACGTGCTCACCCAGAGACTACTGTAGTTCTTGAAGGGCATACATCGAGTTTAGGAAAAGCAGACTACAATATGTGGTTATCTAAAAAGCGTGCAGATGCGGTAGCGGCGCAACTAGTTGACGAAGGGGTAGCTCGATCTCGGATCTCCACCATTGGTTATGGAGAAGAGCGTTTATTAGATAGCAGTAATACACAAGAAGCGCATACAGCGAACCGCCGCGTTGAAGCAAAGGTTATTTCTATAGAAAGAGTGAAAGTTAAGCGATAGTGCTGTTAAGTTGGCTGGGCGGCACCTGTTGCTCAGCTTTCATATTCAGTGTTGAATAATCGTTACACCAAAATATGTGTTGCACTCAAGCGTATTCATTAAATTAATATCCGTTATTCCTTCCGACTACAACTTGCAAGATTTTCATCTTGGTTTAAAGCCCTTATAATCAAATAGCTAGATTAAAAGATAAGCAGTTATATACAAAAATACTAAAATGCTTATTAAAACACGTCACCAAGAGGATAAAACCGTGCTTCAAGAGTATCGAAATCATGTTGAAGAGCGTGCGGAAAATGGAATCGTTCCTAAACCATTAGATGCCCAGCAAACCGCAGACTTAATTACCTTAATAAAAAGCCCCCCAGAAGGAGAAGAAGAGTTTATTTTAGACCTATTGGTCAATCGAGTTCCGCCCGGCGTTGATGATGCAGCCTATATAAAAGCGAGTTTTCTTGCCGCCATCGCCAAAGGTGAAACTTCATCACCTCTAATTTCAAAAGTGTATGCGGTAGAACTGTTAGGTACAATGCTGGGTGGCTACAATATAGCACCCATGATAGAGCTGCTTGACGACAAACAGTTAGCTCCAATTGCAGCTAAGGGGTTGTCGCATACATTATTAATGTTTGACGCGTTTTATGATGTTGAAGAAAAAGCGAAACAGGGTAATCAATTTGCGCAGCAAGTGCTAGAGTCTTGGGCAAAAGCTGATTGGTTTACTGAAAAGCCTGCTGTAGCAAAGAAAATTTCGGTCACTGTATTCAAAGTAACAGGTGAAACAAATACAGATGACCTTTCGCCTGCGCCGGACGCTTGGTCTCGCCCCGATATTCCATTGCATGCGCTGGCGATGTTGAAAATTGAACGTGATGGGATCGTACCTGAAAAACCAGGAGAGATTGGCCCCATATCACAACTTGAAGCGCTAAAAAGACAAGGTTTGCCGCTGGCATACGTAGGTGATGTCGTCGGTACAGGCTCTTCTCGTAAATCAGCGACGAATTCAGTGCTTTGGTTTATGGGTGAAGATATTCCTTTTGTGCCCAATAAGCGCGTAGGTGGAATTTGTCTGGGTGGTAAAATAGCGCCTATTTTTTTCAACACCATGGAAGACTCTGGTGCACTGCCCATAGAGTTGCCCGTCGATAAGCTAAACATGGGTGATCAAATCGACATTTACCCCTACGAAGGCCTAGTTAAACGTTTTGGTACGGATGAAGTCATTTCTCAATTTACGCTCAAATCAGAAGTGATTTTAGATGAGGTTCAGGCAGGTGGGCGTATTCCCCTGATCATTGGCCGAGGATTGACAGATAAAGCTAGGGCTTCTCTGGGTCTAGAGCAAGAGCGTATTTTCAAAAAACCTGCTCGAGCAGGTGAAACAGGAAAAGGGTATACGCTGGCACAAAAAATGGTGGGTAAAGCATGTGGTGTTGACGGCGTAAGACCCGGGCAATATTGCGAACCCGTGATGACCACTGTTGGTTCCCAAGATACCACAGGCCCAATGACACGTGATGAATTGAAAGACTTAGCATGTCTTGGTTTTTCAGCTGATCTCACGATGCAGTCTTTTTGTCATACTTCCGCTTATCCTAAACCTATTGATGTGAATACTCACCATACGCTACCTGATTTTATGATGAATCGGGGCGGGGTCTCTCTTCGCCCTGGCGATGGTGTTATTCACTCATGGATCAATCGTATGTTGCTGCCTGATACAGTTGGAACCGGTGGTGATTCCCACACTCGTTTCCCCTTAGGGATTTCATTCCCGGCAGGTTCTGGCGCCGTTGCATTTGCGGCCGCGACTGGGGTTATGCCGCTGGATATGCCTGAGTCTATTTTGGTGCGTTTTAAAGGTGATATGCAAGTTGGGATCACACTGCGCGATCTTGTTCACGCCATTCCATATTTCGCCATCCAACAAGGCTTATTGACGGTAGAGAAAAAAGGCAAAGTCAATGAATTTTCAGGTCGGATCCTTGAAATTGAAGGGGTTGAACATCTAACTGTAGAGCAAGCGTTTGAATTATCTGATGCATCAGCAGAGCGCTCGGCAGCTGGATGTACTGTTAAGTTGTCACAAACGTCGGTAGAGGAGTACCTCAATTCAAATATTGTGATGTTGAAATGGATGATATCTGAAGGTTATGGTGAGGTGCGTACCATTGAGCGTCGCATTGCAAAAATGCAGGCTTGGTTGGAGCAGCCCCACTTAATGGAAGCGGATGCGGATGCTCAATACGCACATGTATTGGAGATTGATTTAAACGAGATCAAAGAGCCGATACTATGCGCCCCCAATGATCCTGATGATGCCCGATTATTATCAACAGTTCAAAACGAAGAAATTAATGAAGTATTCATCGGGTCGTGCATGACCAATATTGGACACTTTCGAGCTGCTGGCAAACTACTTGATAATTTCACTGGCCAATTACCCACTAGAATGTGGATAGCACCTCCAACCAAAATGGATAAAGATCAATTGACCGATGAAGGGTATTACGGAATTTATGGCCGTGTTGGCGCGCGAATTGAAACTCCAGGGTGCTCGCTATGCATGGGCAACCAAGCAAGAGTCGCTGATCGCGCAACGGTCGTATCCACGTCGACCCGTAACTTTCCGAATCGTTTGGGAACTGGTGCAAATGTATTTTTGGCCTCGGCTGAACTGGCAGCTGTTGCAGCCATCATAGGTCGGTTACCCTCGCCAGAGGAATACCAAGAGTTTGCCGCGAAGATCAATGCAACAGCGGCGGATACATATCGGTATCTAAACTTCCATAAAATGTCGCACTATACGAAAAAAGCCGATAGAGTGATTATTCAACAAGCGGTGTAAAGGTGTAAAAAGCTCGCATTTGGCGAGCTTTTTTCGTATATCAGGCCTGTTAAACTCTCCCTGTGGCTTGCTGCAATCGTGTCTATGTCCTTGACTATAAAGACGTCTGTACTAATGTTTATATCATCCACTGACATGCAATAGTTAGTGTGAAACCGTTTCAATCGGCCTGTAAGCAAGGGGTTGTAATGTTGTGCCTTGTTATACAAGACAAGAACATTATCGAGGAATACCATGAAATATACATTTGCCTTGCTGGGGATATTTAGCGGCTGCGTATCTGCTGCTCCACTGCCTTCTTTCAGTGAAATTCGATTGGGGTTTGAGTCTATTGATTACAATGAATCACTTGCAGATGTTGCAGGCTTTGGCCAGTTGTCTCAATCGATCTCAGTGACTAACCCTGCGGTCAGGCAGCTATCATATACAGGGATTGATGAACGTTGGGGTTTTTATATTGGTAGTGCCGCGACAATTTCGACAGAGATAGATCAAGAAACCTGGTCATTAAAAGACTTTGGTGCAATCCAGCAGAACGACTTTAAAGTCAAAGCTAACGAATTAGCGTTTACCGCAGCATACAACTACCAACGTGCGCTTCAGTTGACGTTTGGGATGAAAATTTTTACTTCTAGTTTTACTCGTTCAAATTTTAAATTCGTTAATCCGGGTGCCACAAGATTTGACGACGCACTCAAAGCGCTGCCGCGTGAAGACGGGGATCCTGTGCCTCGTTTTGATTTACCTGGTCAAACCAAAGATGGGGATGACGTATTGCAAAATAACCCTGCTTCGTTAGTGCCTGTGATTTCTGTGACAGAAGATCAAATGGGAATTTTAGCCACAATTGGTGCGCGTTACGATAGCAAGCTGGTGCGTCCAGAAGATAAATTTAGTTGGTATATTGAAGGCGAGCTGAGTAGCCCTGTGTACAGCCGAATTCAGAATACGCAATTTGAAACAACAACCTTGACTGATAATTTTAATGGTTGGGGGATGATGGCAAGGACGGGAGTGAGATATCAGGTTGTTGAGCATGTTGCTGTGATGTTTGGGGTAGATGCTTACTACAAAGAGAGAGATACCGTAACGGAGGAAGTGAATGGTCGACGTTTGCGAGTTCCTGAAATAGAATACACTAACGTTTCTTTGACCGCAGGATTACAATGGAGTTACTAATGCGAATGAAAGTCGGCCTGGTTTTTGGGGCCTTGCTTTTGAACATTACAGGCTGTAAAACACTGGACTCAGTGCAAAACTCACTGGGAGGCTCTTCGCCTACGACTGAACAGGTTCAAGCGGCGTATAGTAGAGCGGAAGCTTCCTATAAAGAAGCACAACAAGCCATGTATCTGGCAAATGTTGAATCATTGATTGACTATGATAGCGAGCGCATTCAAAAAGCCCAAAAAGAATGGAAGGAGTTGGAGGAAAACTTTTCAGATTTAAAATCCAAGCCTTTTGAAGCACTTGATAGTGCATCTTTTTTTTCGTCTCAGACGGTGAGTGGGGAGATAATTGAGCTCAGCCAAGAAGTGTTGGCACTTGTAGCTGGCGCACAAGCGGCAAAACAATTGATTTTATCTGTGCTAGAACCTGTACGTTCGCATTTTGCTGTACTGGATAAATTTGCAACGGAAGAACATTTTTCTACACGTTATCGCAAGCTCAGTGAGAGGCATAATAAGTTTAAAGCGATGTTGGTAAATGGTAAGCAGCTTGAAGTCGAAGCGATGTTGCCTGAGTACACCGCTTTGCTTACTGCATTGGAGATCAGTGCTGTTGAGCTGCACTACTTGGGAGAAATCGTCGCTCAACTCCGTGCCATTGCAGCTTCCCCTAAAGCTGAAGTACTGCCCAGTGTTACTATGGATGCCAATAATACCAGTGATTATGCAAAACAATACATCCACAGCAATGTACGGAATTATGAGCAGATCGAAGCGAAAGTGAAGCAAGCTCAATTGCAACTACAAAGGATCGAGCACTTATATCAGGAGCATCTTGTTCGTAAACAGGCATTGGCAAATAACCAAGTGGAAGAACAGCTACTGATACTTGAAAGCCAGCTACTTGCATTAACAGAAAAAGCAGGGCTGGGAGATCTGCGGCATTTAACCTTTGCCGAGCAGCTTGCAGCAGTCAAAGAAAAGCTTTAATACGTGATTGTTTGCTAAGGCATGGTACTCAGTTAACTTCTGTTGATGCGGTACCATGCTTGACGTAAATATTCATGCACTGGGAACGACTGAATAAGCAAAAATGCTACGCTCCTCATAAGGCAATAGTTGCCAAATTTGAAATTATTGGCATATTAATCTAACAATTGTTTTTAGAAGGTATATTTATTCTTGTCTTTTGATAAAAACAAGCTATTCAAAATCAAAATTTCCATCTAAATAGATTAAGATCTCTGCCAATTTTACATCTACAGGCAAGAGCAAGCATGACAGCAGTAAACAACCAGAATTTGCTTCAACTTCGTTTTATTCAACAATCGCATATTGACTCAGTCAAACCATTTTTTTCCCGTTTGCCGGACAATCCTTACGCTGACGGTGCATTTCGTAAACGTCGTTATTCGGTGTTGAAGTTTGCCGAAGGTAATATCTCAATACAGCCCGCAAAAGCTTTTGTTCAAGATGACTCAATCAATCAATTCCAAGGCAATGTTGAGCGTGTTTACGAGAACTTGGAAGCGGACTTACTACAAAGTGAAGGATTTAAGCATTTATTGCAAGAGTTCAAAGTGATGACTGGTATTGCAGACGATGCTGACATTGAAGTGCATCAATTTAGAATGTTGGCGATTGAAAGTGATACACCTCCTGCACCAGAAGGTGTGCACCAAGATGGCTTTGATCACGTGTGCGTATGCGGTGTTTCACATGAAAATATTGCTGGTGGTGAGTTGCTAGTCTACGAACACAAAGAAGCTGAGCCATGTTTTAAAATGGAAATAAAAGATGGTTTGTTTGCGCTTGTGAACGATCGTGAAGTCTGGCACAACGCAACGCCAATGAATAAGCTAAATGCCGAAGAGATTGGCTATTTAGATTGTTTCGTATTTACCGCATAAAGAGGTCTCTATGAATCTAATGCCAATTCGCCGCCAATTTCCTGCGTTGATGCAAGAAGTATCAGGCATCGCTCCAGTATTTTTAGATGGCCCGGGTGGCTCTCAAGTACCTCAGTCGGTGCTGAGTGCAATGTCAGCATACCTTGGTTATTTTAACTCAAACTTAGGTGGTGCTTTTTTCTCAAGTGATAAAACTGTAGAACTGATGGGCCGAGCTAGGCACGTTGTAGCACAGTTGCTTAATGCCCCAAGCAGTGACCAAATCGTATTTGGTGCGAATATGACAAGCTTGACGTTTAGCTTTAGCCGAGCGATATCAAGACAGTGGCAAGCTGGTGATGAAGTGATAGTGACTAATGCAGATCATTATTCAAATGTATCGTCTTGGCGCCAGGCAGCAGAAGATAAAGGTGCACAGGTACACGCAGTGCGCATCGATGAAGCGGATTGCACACTTGACCTAGAGCATTATGCATCTTTATTGAATGCCAACACCAAACTTGTTGCGGTGACATATGCTTCAAATACAACGGGATCTATCAATGATATTAAGAAAATTGTTGAGATGGCCCATCAAGTGGGTGCTTTAGTATATGTTGATGCCGTGCATTTTGCACCACACGAGCTGATCGATGTTCAAGCTTTAGACTGCGACTTTTTGGCTTGTTCGGCTTATAAATTCTTTGGCCCACACGTTGGTATTGTATACGGTAAGCGCGAGCATTTAGAAGGGTTCACACCTTATAAAGTAGAGCCTGCAAAAGATGTGATCCCTGGTCGTTGGGAAACGGGCACACAAAGCTTTGAAGGACTCGCGGGTGTGATAGCTGCGATTGAATATATTGCATCACTCAGTGAACTGCCTGATTCGGAGCCGCTAAGAGTAAGATTAGAGCAAGCATTTGCTAATTCCAAAGCACATGAAATGGCCCTGAGCCAACATTTCCTCTCAAAACTTGCAGATTTTCCTCAGATCACCTTGCATGGGATCAATGAGCTATCTCGTTTGGCACAACGTACACCTACGTTTGCATTGACGTTTGAAGGTATAGAACCACGAGAAGTATCAGAATTTCTTGGTCAGCATCATATCTGTGTTTGGGATGGTAACTTTTATGCTCAAGGCTTGTGTGAGCAATTGGGTGTAATGGACAAAGGCGGTGTAGTGCGCATTGGCTGTATGCATTACAACACCATTGAGGAATTAGACAGGTTGTTTGATCTGTTTAGCGAACTACTAAACTAATAAAAGGGTGCCTCGCACCCTTTTTTTGTCAGCAAGCATCGGGTTAGGTGTTTGATTTTTAAACAGGTTAACCTTTTACTATCTCACACAATTATTACCGTTTGTAATGAAATAATATCCAGATTGAAATCGTTGCTTTTAAGCTGTGTTGGTGGTTATTTATTAATCAGGATGCAAGCGCAATCCTGTGTGCAAAAGATCAACATATAAAAGGAAATAACGATGAAAATCGCACTTAATAAACGTTCGGTAAAACAGTTAACAAGTAATAATAAAAAGCTAAATGCAGAGCAAACACCGCAAGTTGCTGGTGGTATGTACGCAAGTTCACCACATGTACCTGGCTGTATTTCTTACAACGGCTGGACATGTAATTCAATGTATAACTGTTAAGCTGAAGATGGCTACAGAGCAGGCTATGTTCTGTAGTCAATAATCAACTTACTTACAGTTTTTCTTCGATGAAGTGATTGAGTTTGTGAATACGTTCACTCATTCCCGCAATAATTTTGTCTTTTATTTTTTCTCGTATGACGGCTGGTAGCTTTGTCAGAGCTTCAGAGGTGATAGCGAGTACAATGGTATCTGAGATAGCTTGTGCACTGGTGCTTCGCTCGCGATTGGAGATAAAAGCCCCTTCTCCGACGAACTCGCCAGGTCCAACATGGCCAATATCAACGTGATCTTTTTCGGCAAAAATACGTAATTCACCATTTAAAATAATGTAAAGTCGATTATCTTGTTCAAAACGTTTAAATGCGTAGCGGTCTTTACTAATTAAATATAAGTGACTGAATGACTCCAATAGCACTTGCCGCTCAGCCAGTGTGAACTCAGTAAAAAAATCCAAGCGATTGATAATTTCAAGTTGCTTTATGGTAGTTATATTTTCTAATAGTTTCATGCTCAGTCGACCTACTAGTCATTTTCTAGCATATTGCGCTCTTTCAGCTTTCTGGTCAATGTATTACGTCCCCAGCCTATCTTTAAGGCTGCGTCTTGTTTATGGCCATGGCATGCCGCAAGTGCCGATTTAATAAGCCTAGTTTCAAGCTGTGCCTGCACTTGTGGCCAAATGTGATCTTCTCCTAGCTTAAGTTGTTGATCTAGCCATAGTTGAAATGCATCCAGCCAGTCTTGGTTTTGCTCAAGTGTCTCTGCATCGGTTGTTTGCATCAATTCTGGTGGTAAGTCCTGAGGTCCGACCATGTCACCGGGTGCCATGACAGTTAGCCAGCGGCAGGTATTTTCTAGCTGTCTAACATTGCCTGGCCAATGAAATGCACACATGTGTGTCAGTGCTTTATCAGTGAGTACTTTACTTGGAACTTTAAGTTCTTTTGCACTTTTGGCGAGAAAATACTCTGCCAATTTTGCGATATCAACGCTTCTTTCTCTCAGAGGAGGAATACGCAATCTCACAACATTGAGGCGGTGAAATAAATCTTCACGAAACTGACCTTCACTGACGAGTTTCTCTAAATCTTGGTGAGTTGCAGCGAGAATACGTACGTCAACTTTAACGCTTTGGTGACCACCCACGCGGTAAAACTCACCATCAGCCAATACTCGCAACAATCGTGTTTGCACATCCAACGGCATATCACCTATTTCGTCCAAAAATAGTGTACCGCCATTTGCCTGTTCAAAGCGGCCACGGCGAACACTGTCCGCACCGGTAAATGCCCCTTTTTCATGACCAAATAGCTCGGACTCTACTAAGTCTTTGGGGATAGCAGCCATGTTGAGCGCAATAAATGTTTTGTCTTTGCGTGGGCTGTGATTATGTAATGCGCCTGCGACGAGTTCTTTGCCGGTGCCTGATTCACCATTGATCAACACACTCATACTGGATGCAGACAGTTTCCCTATGGCTCTAAATACCTCTTGCATAGCTGGGGCTTCGCCGATGATATCGGGACGATCGGTTAGGGCATCTTGTGGTTTAGTCTTGGCGTTTTGTTGTGCCGCTCTATAAGCTCTATCAGCCAGTGATGTTGCTTCATCTAAGTCGAATGGTTTCGCTAAATATTCAAATGCGCCTTTTTGAAATGCATTGACGGCGGAGTCCAAATCGGAGTGGGCAGTCATAATGATTACAGGTAGTGAAGGGTACAGACGGTTTACTTCTTCAAGTAGTGCCATTCCATCGAGACCTGGCATGCGCACGTCAGACATTAAGACCGCAGGCTGACCATATTCGAGGGCCGTTAAGACGTCTTGGCCATTGGCAAAGCTTTCCGTAGCAAAGCCTGCTCTAGATAAAGCCTTTTCCAATACAAATCGGATAGAAGCATCGTCATCAACTAACCACACACTTTTCATTATTTGCTCCCTAACTCATTTTCAAAGGGTAAGTAGATACAAAACTCTGTATGTCCAGACCAACTATCGCATTCGATGAAGCCGTTATGCTGTTCGACTAAGGTTTGCGCGATGGATAATCCAAGGCCTGATCCACCTTCTTTATTGGTAACCATGGGGTAAAAAAGCGTCGCTTTTAACGCTTCATCTATGCCAGGTCCGTTATCGGCAATTTTTATGAGCAACGCTTTTCTGAGGATTAATTTACCGCGCCTAACCCTGTGACAAATTCGGGTTGTGACACAGATCTCTCCTTTGCCTTGCAAGGCTTGCTGGGCGTTTCTCACTATATTTAGCACCACTTGTTGAATTTTTGATTCGTCCACACAAATATCTGGAATACTGGGATCGTAATCTTTGCGCAGCGTGAGTGCATGCTCGGTTTCTAATGCACTGAGCTTCAATATAGACTCAAGCACTTTATGAATATTGCACAGTGTACGCTTTGGCAATTCATTTGGTCCAAGTAACCTGTCAACCAATTCCCTCAATCGATCTGCCTGTGCGATAATCAACTGTGCGCACTCATCTCGCTCTTGTTGTTCAACTTCATACTGCAATAATTGCGCCGCTCCTCGTATACCACCGAGTGGGTTTTTAATCTCATGCGCTAATCCACGGATCAGATTGCGAGCTGCTTGGTATTGGTGGTCTTGATTAAATGCTTTGTCAAAGCGTAGCTCTTCATCAATTCGGCGGCATTCCAATTGAATGAAATCGCGATTGTTAATATGTAATTTGCGAGCGAATAAATTGATAGTACTGGCTCTATTGTCAATGAATACAACGTCTACTTTGTGTTGCTGGCAATCGATACCATCTTCAAGCACATAGCGCTTGAGCCGTTTTAAATCGATTAAGTGATGATGGAAGATGCTTTCAAAGGGCTGTTCGATAAGACGCTTTTGTCCTAGGCCTAATAACTCGCTGGCGCTGTTATTGGCGTAGTGAATTTTAAAGTCTTCGTCGAGTAAAATGACAGACGTTGATAAATTTTGCCATAGTTCAGGCAATATTGATGAATTGAGATGTTCCATTATGGGTCGCCTTGCACCAAGTTGGTGCATTGTAATTTAACACAAAAATTAACAGTGTGCTGTTGTTATTGGCTTATTCACGCTGTGGTATCAATTTTGTGTTTATTTTTATTGGTTTGCTCTGGCTTTGTGCAAATAGAAAATGGTTTCATCACTTTTTGTTACGACCTTTCCTTTGGAGTTAAATACCATCAGTTGGATTGAATGCTCACCTCGTGGCACGTTACGTAAAGCGAAAGTGATCGTATGTTGCTTTGGCCCTGTCGGTTTGCCATCTAGGTAAAGTTGCACAGTAAAGTCTTTTGCAAATCTAGGTGTGATCTGTCCACTTACATACACGCTACCCGTGTTATCACGCAGTGTCTGTTTGTGATTGGGGGCAATAATGGTCGCTTTGTATTCAGTTGCGTTTTGCTGTGCTGAGCTGTTTCCTAACACGGAAGTGTCTGTCGCTGGCATCGTTAAGAAGTGCGTATTAATTTTGACTTCCGCTGCACCTTTTCTTGGTGTGTCTGAGTATACCCAGTTACCATTTTCATCTTTCCAGCGATACACCTTTTTATCAGCATAGGCAGTATGGCTCGCTAGACATAATATTATTACTAACCACAGTCGACTCACCACAACCTCACCCTAAAAATTGAACAGTGTTAAAGCACATTATCATTGTCTCATTCTCAACATTGTACAAGCGCTAATACTCACTGTTTAACTGTAGAGGTTTTACCGCGATTTTGCCATAAAAAAGCCCGCTATTGCGGGCTTGAGAACACATATGATTTAAGCGCGCATTTACACTATAAAATGCAGCGAACATTGCGCATAGGTAACGAGTTACCTCTGTTCACTGCGAGCATATTTTTCGTTATACGCTGTAGTACATTTCAAACTCAACAGGGTGAGTTGTCATGTTCAGTTTTTCAACTTCTTGAGACTTAAGTGCAATGTATGCATCAATTAAGTCATCAGTGAATACACCGCCTTGAGTTAAGAACTCACGGTCAGCGTCAAGAGATGCCAACGCCTCTTCAAGAGATGCGGCAACAGTTGGGATTTCTGCAGCTTCTTCAGCTGGTAGATCGTAAAGATCTTTGTCCATTGCATCGCCAGGGTGGATTTTGTTTTTGATGCCGTCAAGGCCAGCCATAAGCATTGCAGAAAACGCAAGGTATGGGTTAGCTGTTGGGTCAGGGAAGCGCACTTCGATACGACGTGCTTTCTCTGAAGGTACAACCGGAATACGGATTGACGCTGAACGGTTACGTGCAGAGTATGCAAGCATTACTGGCGCTTCAAATCCTGGTACTAGACGCTTGTATGAGTTAGTTGAAGCATTTGCAAACGCGTTGATTGCTTTAGCGTGCTTGATAATACCACCAATGTAGTAAAGTGCATCTTCAGATAGGCCGCCATATTTGTCACCTGCGAAGATGTTTTGACCATCTTTTCCTAGTGACTGGTGACAGTGCATACCAGAACCGTTGTCACCTACCACTGGTTTAGGCATAAATGTTGCTGTTTTACCGTAGTGGTGTGCCATGTTGTGGATAACGTACTTCATCTCTTGGATTTCGTCCGCTTTGATAACCATGGTATTGAAGCGTGTAGCGATTTCGTTTTGACCCGCTGTTGCTACTTCATGGTGGTGTGCTTCGACAACTTGACCGAACTCTTCAAGTACTAGACAAGTTGCACTTCTCCAGTCTTGTGAAGAGTCTACTGGTGCAACTGGGAAATAACCACCTTTAACGCCTGGGCGGTGACCAGTGTTGCCTTCTTCGTAGCTCTTGTCAGAGTTCCAAGATGCTTCTTCTGAATCGATTGAGTACATAGAGCCTGACATGTCAGTTTTGTATTTAACATCGTCGAATAAGAAGAACTCAGGTTCTGGGCCAAATAGTACTGTGTCAGCGATACCAGTAGAGCGCATGTAATCTTCAGCGCGCTTAGCGACTGAACGTGGGTCACGCTCATAGCCTTGCATTGTTGCAGGTTCTAATACGTCACAACGTACGATCATAGTTGTTTCTTCAGCAAATGGGTCAAGCTTAACTGTGCTTGCATCTGGCATTAATACCATGTCAGATTCGTTAATGCCTTTCCAACCAGCAATTGATGAACCGTCGAACATTTTACCGTCTTCAAAGAAGTCTTCATCGGCTTGGTGATGAGGGATTGAAACGTGTTGCTCTTTACCTTTTGTGTCCGTGAAACGTAAATCTACAAACTTAACTTCATTCTCTTTAATAAAATCTAAAACCGATTGTGACATGTGTCCTCCGACTCGTGGGTTATTTTTTGCTGCAATAATTTGCTTAACTGCGTTTCTCTAAGCGTGATCTGTGCCAAAATTTCAAGTGTTTGAAAAATATGAGTTAATTGTTTTCTTGATAATAAACAACTGAAAATTGAACTAAATGGGTGCACCAATTAAGTACGGTTTGCACTATTTTGGTGCGTTTGCTGTGACTGGTTGTGCCATTGGCTATTCCAGCCACTCCAATACTTTGAGTGTATGCAAAAATACATGACTAGTACATGTTGGCTGAGCAGCAGAGTCATATTTACAAATGATGTGTAGCATATCTATGTGGCTTATTATCAGTACAAATAAACCAGCCGCCACGACAAGCCAAAAGTAACGTCTCAGGAAGGAAATTATCGTAACGCCATACTTTGGCTGGCGGCTGGTTTGAATCATAGTTAGGCACCTTTTAGTGCATATTGCGCTGGTTGGCGAATGATTGTCCAAGTAGATAGCAGGGTGATACCTATGACTAGACTTGCTATTAGGGCGACTGGGATAAACCAACTCCACACATTCATCATTTGCATGATGGGCGAAGACGCAGCACTAACGTATCCGATAAGTAATGCGCAGGTGGCCGCAGCGGCTGCGATTAAAAATGGCTGCATATTTTCTATCAGTACCAGCTTGAAAATTGCTACAGGGGTTGCGCCAATTGACATTCTAATACCTAGCTCATAGCGTCTTAATGCAATGGCATAACGAAATACGCCGTAAATACCAATACCTGCTAATATCACCGCGACCACTGAAAGCACAATAGTAAAAATACTGGCAACGCGCTGTGATTTAAGGTGCGAGGACAAAATTTGCTCTGTGGTTTGTAAGTCATAAACGCGTATTTGTGAATGTACTTCCGCCAGCAAATCATTAATGCCTTGTCGAGTGAGTTGCACGTTGGGTTTTGTTTCGACCACAATAGTTGGGTACCCGGTATTCACTCGAGGGCGGTATATACGTGAGATCGGTGGTTGGTTGGGCAGGTTCAAGTTACCTACGATACCTACTACCGTGATAGGGTCGCTTGAGTTTCGTGCATACAATTTGGCGCCAATAGGCTCTTGCCCTGAGGCTTTAATCACATCTGCCATATATTCATTGATGATCACCACAGGTGCTCTATCTCTGGCTTCAGCATCAGTAAAGTGTCGCCCTTGAGTCAAGGTCAATCCGAATGTTTCAAAATAAACGCGTGTACCCCAGACGAGTTTGTGTGTCACGATAGGCTTATCCATACCGGGCTCTAATTGTGAGTGATATGAAGCAAATTGCTCTAGCCAATAGGCGATAGGTGGATAGCCGCCAATCCCTGCACGCACAATGTCACTGTGTTGGTTAAGTCGCTCTGTTGCTTCTAGTACCAGTGTGGCACGTTGCTCAGTAGACATGTCATTGAGTAAGGTCCCAACGTTCAGGGCGATCTGTGAAGTATTTTCAGTATTGATGTGCGTTGGTGCTGTGAGTTGTGCCCAGCTTTGCTTGAAAATACTCACACATAATACAAGCAGAGAGATGCAAAAAAATACCTGCATTGATACCAGTGCTTGGCGCGTACGCTTAGAGACTTGTACGCCAGAACCCTTACCACTGCTTTGCAATGCACCAATAATGGCATTGTAATTCAGTTGCTTGCTGACCGCCCAAGCGAGTGCGAAATTAAGAATGAGTGTTAAGACAATCGCAAATAGCACAGTGTTTATGTTGAGGCTGAGTTCATTTAAACGTGCAAGTGGACCTGCATATCCAGCTTTTAATAAGCCCAAAATAAGGCTTACAATAGCGGTGGCAACAATGAGTGCGGCAGCGAATAGCAAGGATAATTCAACCAGTACTTGTTTGAATAAGTGGTGAGGCTGCGCACCTAATGCGGCTTGAATAGCAAAAGCACGTTGTTGCTCAACAGCACGGGATAGAACGAGGTTGCCGACATTGCTGAGGGCAATAAGCAGCAGTACTACACTGCCTGCGAGCATCATGACACTGGTATTGCCTGCATCGCCAATAATACGTGATTTGTAAGTGGTAAAGCGCCATTTAACTTCGGTATTGGCGACGGTAGGATCATTTGCAACTGCTGCTGGATAGCGTGCCATCACCCAGTTATTGAGTGCTAGCTGAGTGCGGTTGAGATCCGTATCTTTGGCTAATTTACCGACCAAGTGAACCTGATTAGATGAAAATGTCCATAGTGGCTCTTGAGTATCACGGTAATCGTATGGTAGCCAGACATCGGTGCGCCAAGTGGGAGTTGCCAATACCGGCTCTGCGAAGTGTTCAGCTGTTACGCCAATGATGACAAAGCTAATGCCTTTGAAAGTAACCGAGCGATACAGTACTTCACTACTGCCACCGAAGTGAGATTGCCAGACATCGTATGAAATAATGGCAACCGGTTGATTGCTGTCGAGCCCCTCATCTTTTGTAAAGTGACGCCCTAATGCCAGCGGTGCATCAATGATCTGCATAAACTCAGGTGTGATAGCACCCATATTAAAGGTGGGGCTGTTCGGTAAGCTTTGCTCAACATCAATACTGATATTGTGCAGGGCAAAAGTCTCGATACCTGGGTGCTGATCTTTATAGGCTTCAATTGCGCCGAGAAAGGGCAGGTAATTTTCACGCTTTACTTCACCGTCAG
This sequence comes from Pseudoalteromonas luteoviolacea, assembly GCF_018100925.1. Taxonomy (GTDB): domain Bacteria; phylum Pseudomonadota; class Gammaproteobacteria; order Enterobacterales; family Alteromonadaceae; genus Pseudoalteromonas; species Pseudoalteromonas obscura. The sequence continues at coordinate 21,359 of NZ_JAGJEH010000014.1, forward strand.
CCAGCAGTTGGCCTTGGACCAAGAACAGCCTATCCTGATCAGGATAAGGCAGTGGTGCAGCGATAATTTGGTAGTTCAAATTATACATAGCCACCATCACACCCAAAGTGACGCCTAAGGTCATGATGATGGTTAGTGCATAGCTTTTAACTCTTGCTAGGCTTTTGATAGCGATTAATAAATTGTGTTTCAGCATAATGACACCTACTTACTGTGCAAGTGGAATTTTAAACGCATGCTCAAGGTCGCTATGCTCTTCACTGTCGATAATTTTGCCATCGAGCAAATGTAGCTGCCGAGTAGCCATGTCGGCATAGCGTGGATCGTGAGTCACCATGCATAAAGTGGTGCCTTCAGCATTAAGTTGTTGCAACATTGCCATCACGGCATCGCCATTGATTGAATCGAGGTTACCTGTCGGTTCATCGACCAACAGCATGCTTGGCTGTCCAACCAGTGCTCTGGCAATGGCAATACGTTGCTGTTGACCACCGGAAAGTTGGTTGGGCTTGTGGTTTGCACGGTGGCTCATGTCTACTTTGGCAAGGCAAGTTTCCACGGCTTGTTTGATCTGCTGCTCTGGCAGCGGCTCTTTTCGGTATCTTAGAGGCAGCGCTACATTGTCGTATACAGTCAGTTCATCAATCAGGTTAAATGACTGGAATATAAAACCGATTTTTTCATTACGGATATAAGCTGATTGCGCCAAAGTAAGTTGGCTGACTTCTTCACCCTCAATTTGATATTTCCCTGAGCTAGGCATATCCAGTAGCCCTAAAATGGACAATAAAGTTGATTTACCGCAGCCTGAAGGGCCACAGATTGACACAAAGTCACCGCGATAAATGGTGAGATCTATGCCCCTTAATGCATGGGTTTCCATTTCTTCGGTGTTGAATACTTTGGTCACATCTGACATTGTTAGTACGCTTTCTTTCATGTCTAAATCCTTTGCTTAATTCTTGTTATTGGGTTCAAAGTAACGTGATGGCTTTATGTTCACTGTGCTGTGTCATATCAGAGAGAATGACGCGCTGGTTTTCTTGCGCACCTTGCAGAATTTGCAAGTGTCGACCTGCGTCTTTGCCGAATCGTACTGTGGTTGCAACAGCTTGATCCCCGTCGATGATGTAAATCTCAGTCGCACTATGGGCTTGCTTATTCGCTGGGCGCTCTACATATAAAGTGTTGCTTAATTGGCTAGTGAGGATTTCAGCTTCGACGCTTAACTCCGGTCTGGCCGACTCAGGTACGCCCTCGGTAAAAGACAGTTCCACTTCGATGGTGCCATCTTGCACTTGTGGCGTGATCCGAGTGACGGTAGCGGGAGCGCGTTCACGACGCGTATCGATTGTGGCAGTTTGTCCTACTTTGATTTGCTCCGCTTTTGATTGCGGTACGCGGATCAGCGCTTGTAAGTCAGAGTTACTCCCTACTTGCGCTAACTCTTGGCCCGCTGACACACTTTGACCGAGCTCAACGGCGAGACGTTGGATGGTACCGCTGATCCCCGCTGTGACTTCTAGCTGCTGAGCGCGTTGCTCCAATCTGACTAAGTTTGAGCGCGCTTGGTTCACTTGTTGTTGAGATATTTCAATATCTTCTTGATGTAATTGTGCCAGCTGCGCTATGCGTTGGCGCTGCAATTCGGCACGTGCACCTAACTGTTGTTCCTCTAGCTCTGCGGTTTGCACATCTAAGGCTGGTATCACGCCTTGGTCGCGCAGCACTTGCTGTGCTTGGCGGCGCAATACCAGCGATTGATGCTCGCTCTCAAGCTGAGCTTGAGTGGCTTTTTCTGAGAGGCGCTCGCGCTGATTGGCAAGCTTTTGACGGCGCAAATTTGCTTCTTGCTCTTCCAGTGCCATACGTGCAGTTTCGATCGACTGCTTGAGGTCGGGATCTTGCATTCTTAAAATCACAGAGTCCGGTGTTACAACCGCACCTGGGCGCAGTAGTATTTCGCTGACAGTGGCACTACTTTGTGCTGTTAACAGCTTTTGTTGGTTGGAACGCAGTACGCCATATCCATCAACTTGGATAGCCAAATCACCCCGATGTACCGTCGCGACAATTAAGCTACTCCGTTGTAAGCTGGTGGAGTTCGATGATGAAGAGAAGTGAAATACACCGCCTAGCACAGAGGCACAGATGACTAGTGCCGTGATCTTTCTCTTGAGAGAGAGTTTTGGCGAGACTGTTTTTGATCTAACGATGTCCATATTTATCTTTATTATTTATTGATGATGTAAAGGATTGAGCAAGCCATATGCCAAAATATAAAGCATTGATTTAGTTGTTGTTTTTGTTTTTTCTTTTTTGTTTTAATATAGTTAGGTCCGAAACTGGACCTCACTATATTAAATTCGGACACTCAAGAAGTAGGTTGCGTCAATGAGATCACAGCACAAGCGCCGCGATGTCCATCGGTGCGATTCATTAACAGTAACTGGCCATTCATTTGTTCCGTGAGGTGTTGGCACAACATCAAACCAATACCTTCACCGCGCTCTTTGGTGGAATAAAAGGGAACAAAAAGGTTATCAGGATTGCTTAGGCCATGGCCATTGTCAGTGAGGCTTATCGTCGCAGATTGGTTTTTAAGCTTCAATGATAGGGTCAGTTGCGGTCGATCTGTACAGGCTTCCAATGCATTTTTGGTTAAATTGATAAGTACTTGTTTAAGGAGTGTTGCATCGCAATACAGTTGTAAATGTTGACCTTCGAGGTGCCAATTTGCTTGGGGGAATAAAGATGTGAGTTCCGTGCATACCCGCTCAAAAGGCTGCTCATAGGCTTTAACTGTGACACTTTGCTGTAATTGCGCGTACCTTTTGACAAACTCAGCGAGGTGTTGGCAACGTTCTACAATTACCTCGAAAGCGGCGCTATCACGTTCGCTCGTTGCTCTGTGTTTGAGCCTTTCCAGCATTGTACTGACAGGTGTCAAGGAGTTGCGGATCTCATGACTAATGACCCGGATCAACCTCTGCCACGCTTTGAGCTCTTGCCCTCTTAATGCAATTTGGATATCTGTCATGACCAACAAGTGATAGGTGTGTCCGTTGTGATTAAAGTTACTATGACGTACTTGCCAACGTTGTTGGTTTTTTTCATCTTTAAAGTGCCAATCGGGCTGGTGCTCCAAGCCCAGTCGAGCGGCAGTAGTAAAACGCAGTGTTTGCCAAGGTTTGTCAAATAATGCGCCACAGGCCTGATTGCCAAAACTTAATTGTAAGCGTTCGTCGAATACTAAAATAGGGGTGTTTAGCTGTTTCACCAGCCGAAGTAGTAATATTGAATCTTTGTTTTCACTCTCTTTTGATGTAAGTAAGTCATTACTTAAATTGTTGAGCTGGTGGTGAAACTGACCAACGACCCCGGCAGAGAAGTGGGCTTTTGCCTGTTGGCTAAAGTCTTGATTTCGACATGACTCCAATTGAAATGTGCTGCGTAAATAGGAGGACTTTACTTGGGTGATAATACGGTAAAATATCCAAATAGTTATGCCGATCCAAGTTACTAAACAGCTTATGGTTACAATGTTTAAAAGAGGCTTTCCCTGAACCAGACCAAATTGCCAGCAAATAGTGAGTAAGCTTATTTGCACTAGGATTAACATTAGGCATTGCCTTTTCCAAAAGCCTTCTAGGCTATTATTCTTCCAATGCATATTTTTCTAACCGCCGATACAGCGCCTGTTTGGTGATCCCTAGCTGTTGAGCTGCTTTGTTCTTATTGCCTTCAAATTTATTCAGTGCTTGCACAATAAGGTGTTTTTCCGCTTCTTCCAGCGTCATCTCTGGCAGTGTACTTTCGAGGCTATTTACTTGGGCATGGGGTAGATGTAAATCACGAGCGAGAATGACACCATCTTGGCAGAGCAATACAGCCCTTTCTATTAAGTGACTTAGCTCTCGTGTATTGCCGGGCCAGTCATATTGTATCAATGCCTGCTTAGCACAGGGCGCGATAGTGAGGTTTGGCTTATTATATTTGGCGCCATGGTGAGTTAAAAAGTGTTCGGCAAGTGGTACAATATCATCAATGCGTTCACGTAAAGCGGGGATAGTAAAAGCGAATGTATTGAGACGATAATACAGGTCTTGTCGAAACTCACTCTTCGCAATAAGTTTTTCAAACTCCGCATTGGTTGCGCTGATAAGCCGAACATCACTGGTTAGGGTTTTGCTCGACCCCACCATTTCAAATTCACCTGTTTCCAATACTCTGAGTAATTTTGCTTGCTGAGCCAGTGGTAAGGTGCCTATTTCGTCTAAAAATAAGGTACCTTGGTGTGCCAATGCAAAACGGCCAACTCGTTCTGATTTTGCATCGGTAAATGCGCCTTTGACGTGACCAAATAATTCGCTTTCGAATAGTTGTTCTGGAATGGCAGCCATATTGAGTGAAATAAATGGCTGTGCATTGCGCTGCGATTGATTGTGGATCCAAGTTGCAATGTGACTTTTTCCTACACCATTTTCACCTGTGATAAGAATATTTGCATCGGTTTGTGCCACAGCGTTGAGTTGCGCCATCAGTTGTTGCATGACAGTACTTTGCCATATGGGTTTATCACAGTTGGGCTTGAGTACTTGTTTGAGCGCGGTGTTATTTTTTTGCAGTCCTGATATGGTCAGTTGTTGCTGAATAACTTGTTCGAGGCGCTGGTTTTGCCAAGGCTTTTCAATAAAATCGACCGCCCCAAGTTGCATTGCCTGCACTACTAAATCAGTGTTTGACCAGGCTGTTATCGCAATGACAGGGATATCGATAGCCTCTCTTTTTAGACCGCGCAAGAAACGCAATCCTTCTTCACCTGAAGTGGAGTCTAAATCAAAATTCATGTCGAGCATGATCAAGGCTGGCTGTGTATGGCGGAGAAACTCATGGGCTTGTACGGGGTTTTCCACTTCTTCGACTTGATAGCCAAAATCTTCCAAGACAAAGCGCGCTGCGAGTCTAACTTCGCGATTATCTTCCACAATCAGAATTAAAGACTGTGATTTCATGTTTCGTTCCTTTGTTTTTCTTACCACCCATTTTGCTATGGGCTTGTCACGCAGTTTAGTACTTTGTACGGGAACAAACAATAGACAAAAAAGTACCTGATCTCGGTGGTAAATTGCGGTAAAGGGGAAAAAAATCCTCTGGATAAACTTTCATCTGTCACATTATTAGGGGATAATACGCGACCTTTAATTGTGGAACGGTATCTTAGGTGCGCAATTTTGCGTGGATCGACTAGGATCACTGAAGGCCAACTTCTCTGAGTAACAGTAATGAGCATTGAAAAGTTAAGAAATATTGCGATTATCGCACACGTTGACCATGGTAAAACTACCCTAGTCGATAAGCTGCTAGAACAGTCTGGCACGTTAGAGACACGCGGTGGCAACGAAGAGCGTGTAATGGATTCAAATGATATTGAGAAAGAGCGTGGTATCACAATCTTGGCGAAAAACACCGCCATTGAGTGGAACGACTACCATATCAATATCGTAGACACCCCGGGACACGCCGACTTTGGTGGTGAAGTAGAACGTGTACTATCAATGGTTGATTCTGTACTTCTACTAGTAGATGCACAAGAAGGCCCTATGCCTCAGACGCGTTTCGTAACGCAAAAAGCATTTGCTCTTGGCCTTAAGCCTATTGTTGTTATCAACAAAATTGACAAGCCAGGCGCACGTCCTGACTGGGTAATGGATCAGGTCTTTGACCTATTCGATAACCTAGGTGCAACAGACGAGCAGCTTGACTTCCAAGTTATCTATGCATCAGCAATCAACGGTTGGGCAACGCTTGACTTAGACGAGCCGTCTGACAACATGCAACCTATGTTTGAAGCGATTGTAGAGCAGGTAGAACAGCCAGACGCAGATCCAGCTGGTGACTTCCAAATGCAGATCTCTCAGCTAGATTACAACTCTTACATCGGTGTAATCGGTGTTGGTCGTATCAAGCGCGGTACTGTTAAAGTAAACCAGCAGGTAACGATTGTTGGCGCTGATGGTAAAACACGTAATGGCAAAGTTGGCCAAGTACTTACTTACCTAGGTCTAGACCGTCACGAAGCACAAGAAGCGCAAGCGGGTGATATCATCGCGATCACAGGTCTTGGTGAGCTTAAGATCTCTGACACAGTATGTGATGTAAATGCAGTTGAAGCACTGCCAGCACTGTCTGTTGATGAGCCTACAGTAACGATGACGTTCTCTGTAAACACTTCTCCGTTCTCAGGCCAAGAAGGTAAGTTCGTTACTTCACGTAACATCCTTGAGCGTCTGCAAGCTGAGCTTGTACACAACGTAGCTCTACGTGTTGAAGAAACAGACAACCCAGATAGTTTCCGTGTATCAGGTCGTGGTGAGCTTCACCTTGGTATCCTAATCGAAAACATGCGTCGTGAAGGCTACGAGTTAGCTGTATCTCGTCCAGAAGTAATCCTTCGTGAAGTAGACGGCCAATTAGAAGAACCTTACGAAACAGTAACGGTTGACGTTGAAGAAGAGCACCAAGGTTCTATCATGGAGCAACTTGGTCTTCGTAAAGCAGAAATGACTGACATGGCACCAGATGGCAAAGGCCGTATTCGTATGGACTTCATGATGCCTTCACGTGGTCTTATCGGTTTCCAAACTGACTTTATGACGCTGACGTCTGGTTCTGGTCTGATGTATCACACATTTGATCACTACGGACCACACAAAGGCGGTAATATTGGTCAGCGTAAGAACGGTGTACTTATCGCAAACGCGGCAGGTAAAGCACTGACTAACGCGCTATTCAATCTACAAGATCGTGGTAAGCTATTCATCGGTCACGGTGTTGAAGTATACGAAGGTATGATCATCGGTATTCACGCACGTGATAACGACCTAACAGTTAATGCGCTTAAAGGTAAGCAGCTAACTAACGTTCGTGCATCAGGTACTGATGAAGCGCAAAACCTTGTACCACCAATCGTTATGACACTTGAGCAAGCGCTCGAGTTCATCGATGATGACGAGCTGGTAGAAGTAACGCCTGAGAGCATCCGTATTCGTAAGAAGCTATTGACTGAAAGTGAGCGTAAGCGCGCTAGCCGTCAAGCAAAAGCTTAATTGCCAATACGATAAAAAAACGCCGCTCTCTAGCGGCGTTTTTTGTTTTTAAGCTATTTGCTTTAAAACAGACCGTACTCTTCGGTTTCTTCGGGCGCATAGCCTTGTAGATGCTCTGGCCTAAAAATCGCGCTTGGATCTAACACCAAACTGTGATTATCCCCTTGTTTTATCAATCCCTTCATCATTTTCTTGGTTTGCGGATCAATATCAAAACCAACATTGGTCATTTCATGTAGTGGTTTGATGTCTGACGCTTCACAGTGAATATTGTCTTCCACTCTGTCTACAAGTAAGCCAATATGGGGCTGCTGCCCATTCTCAGTGGTAAAGACGATGATTGGTTTGTGGTCGAGTATGATTTGATCCCTTGCTGACTCAAACAACCGAATTAACTTTGTAAAGGTAGTGAGCTTTTCTTTGTCTAACAGGGCAATTGCTTGTTCCTTTTTACCTTTGCTGCACAGAGATAATATTTCATCTGCTACAGTGTGCAGCCTAGAGTGAGGTTCTTCAAAACGCGCTAGAATGGCTTTTAAATCTTCATTGTCCGTTTTAAAACTATATAGCCACATGCCAAACTCAGATTGTTTAGGGTCTCTGGCTTTGGTAAATGGAACGTCATTGTGCACACTTAGCTCAAGCTCTGCTAGCCATGCTTTTTGGTCTTGCTCTTTTTGTTGTAACAGTTCAACCAAAGATTGGTTGGTTTCATACGAAGACTTGTTATTCAAGATCAGACCTAAATCAAAAATGGGAGTGGGTGTGCCCATATAGTCTTTGACACCTAAAAAGCTTGGGTTGTCATTTGGCAGTGATGTGAGATTGCCCTCGTAGCGCTCAGTTAATAGGATATCTAAAATTTTGAGTGATATTGTTTTTTTTCCTACTCGAAAGTTAATCAGGTCCATGTTCGCCTCAAACAATAGTTGCATGAGCTAAGCATAGATCAATATTTCAAATAAGATCTATATACCTGCCTTTGAGGCGTGTTTTTTTGTGGTAATTTGAGTAGGTCTTGCAGCGCTGGGTCGGTCTTTAACGTGCGTGAAATGGCTGAGCTTATACAATCTGACAATGGAGTTTGCTGGCAGTATTGCAAAGCTGTGGTAAACAGATAAGCGTTTATAAATCCTTCGAACGATTGGTAGCTGATGGGCTTTGAATGTGCGGTGGCTTGCGCGCGAAATAGTGTACAGATTTGGCTTTGACAGGTTTGAGGATCAGGCAGTACTTCGGTAACCATAATATTGGCAGGTACAGTGATATGCTCGAACAGGGACGCTGAAGAGACGAATGAAACGCTGGTATAGGAGCCTCTAAAGCCCGCTCTGTAGGCTTGGTTAATGAATGCAGATAACGGTTCATAAGTACCTATCATTGCAATGGCTGTGACCTGGGTGGTTAATATCTGTGTTAGGGCTTTGGCAACATCATTGGTATTACGTCTAAAGCGCGCAATCACGACTGGTTCAATCCCTTGGTTCTTGAGCGCTTGGCGATGGCTTTTTTCTAGCGTTAAACCAAATTCATCTGCTTGAATAAAAAGGGCTACGTTTTTGTGTCCTAACTCTTCTACAAGATATTTCACTTGATCCTTGGCCTCATCCAAATAGCTCGCCCGAAGTTTGAAGATCGGAAAACCTGGATTTTGATATAAAAATTCAGCGCCAGTATAAGGCATTAATAACGGCAGTTGGTGCTTTTTTAATATGTCTTTAATTGCATGGGTGGTGGGCGTGCCCATATTACCAATGAGGGCATCAACGTTTTGGTGTTTTATTAAATAGTGAGTATTATCGACGGCACGACTTGGTTCGTATCCGTCGTCTAAAACCAGTAATTTAATATGTGGTTGTTCAGGTCGTTTTTTCTGATTTGCATAATTGAAGTAGAGTTCATGGCCTTGTTTAAGCTGTTGGCCAATATGACTCGCTGGACCGCTCAGAGCGACGCTCATTCCCAGTTTTATGGTTGTTTTAGCGGGGGTCGCGAAACACAGCAATGATTGTAATAGAGCTGCACTAATGAGGATCGCTTTTAGAAATAATTTCAGCATAAACTTCCGATAACAGTGACTGATAGGCCTGTTGCACTTGCTTCTTAGATTGTAACCTTAGTTCTTGAGGTAATTCTTTTGGCTGATGTCGCTGTAATAATAGTAGAATTACATATTGTTGGGCAATCTTTGACAAGGAATTTATGATGCTAGGTTGTGTTTTTATGATCTGCTCTACAAATGGTGCAATTTGTTGCTCATTGGCAAGTTTAGATTTCAGATAGGCGAGTTGTTTGAGCTGCGATTCACTGAGGTCTTTGTTTGGCGCTGAGCAGAGAAAGCTGCGTACCAGTTGCCAGGGAAGCTGCGCATACAATCCACTGAGCGCAAAATACAACTGTTCCGCAAATGTACTCAACTCTAGTTTTATGTCGATTTGACTATCTTTGTGGACCACCAAGACTGCAAATTCTCCACTGGCTTTATCTTGTTTGAAGCCGAGCTTTAACGGCTTAAATCCTAAGTTTTGCCAAAAATCGAGTAAATTCGCTTGCGCGCCAAAACTACTGCCGAAATAACTGACTTTGTCGGCAAGTTGGTGCATAGAAAAGCGGATCAAGGCACTGCCAATACCGTACTTTTGGTGGGATGGGGCCACAGCGATACGTGCTATACGCGCCCCTCGATGAGTGCAAAACTCACTGTTCCCCATTAATTGGCTCAGTTGTTGCGCCATTAAATGGCCTGCTGGTCGTCGAGTTCCCAGTGCAATATGGGCGGCCAAGTCGCCATCAAGAGCCCCTTCTAAATTTACCAAGCAAACCGCGACAGGGTGGTTATTTTGAAAAGCAATAAATAAGCGATTACTTGGGCTGTCGAGCAGCTGTCGCAGATCATTAACCGACGTTTGATAGTGGGCCAATACAAGTAATGCAAAGACTTGCTCAAGGAGTGCCTCATTTTCAATGAGGGCATTGTTGTCGACGCTGAGGTAGCTAATTTTGTCTAGCTGAGGCGAAAGAGCTGCATATTGACAGTCGAGAGCCAGCAATTGGCGCATATGTTGCTCCAATGGGTCGCCTTGGGCATAACGTATGGGTTCAGCCAAATGCAGATCTAAATAGCCGGGGTGTTTAGACTTTAAGTAGTCTTGAAATCGTAGTGTGTAACCGCGGCCATTGCCCTCATAGCCAACTAGGGTACTCGCAAAAATCACTCTAGGGTAGCGCGCCAACAATTGCTTTAGGAGCGGCACGGGAATGGCTGCCGCTTCATCAACCAACAAGATATCGATTGCAGGCTGTGTAGCTAATAAAATATCAGGTGGAATATAACTCAGCGTACTAACTTGATTTTTATTTATTTCTGGTGGTGTCAATCCAAGCACATTGCAAAAATGGATAAAGCCATTTTGCACTGCACGGCGCTGCTGAGCACACAAAACGATATTTTTGCCGGCAAACTGTGCTGCTATCAATCCAAGTGCGGCTGACTTGCCTCGACCCCTGTCTGCACTCAATAAGACGGGTGTGTTTGGATGTTGTTGCAGATGGGTGACTATTTGGCTGACAGCTTGAGATTGTGACGTTAAGTTCAAGGTCTGACACGAGGCACTGTATGTGGTGGGTAATTTGGGCCCACCTTGTTCACTGAACAGCCAGCATTGCTGCCGCTGCAAATGGTGGGCTAAGCGTGCCAAAAAAGGGCTCTTGTGTGTTTGTTCACCTTCAGAGAGCCAGCGTGCTAGGGCTGGATCGCACCATGTTGAAAGTGCTGATAATTCTGGTAGCAATAATACGAGTAATCCGCCAGCTTTGACTGTGCCTGTGCAAGCAGCCAGTTTGTTGGGAATAATACCGCTATAGCCATCATACAGAACAAACTCGAACTCTTGCCCCAGTATTTGGTGCAAGTGTTGTGGCCACAAAGCCTCAGGCCAACTAGCATCATCGCTGAGTATCAATTGCTCAGCGGATTGAGCAAGCTGCAAAAAGCAACGCACCCCCCAATCCCTGCTTCCACACAACAGTAGTAATTGACGATGCCTTGCTATTTTTAACCCTGCCAGTTGGGGTTTTAGACTAAATGGCTTGCAATCTTGCATACGCTGTTACGAGCCATTTGGTACCGACGTCATCAAAGTTCACTTGTATACGAGATTGTGCACCAACACCTTCGTAATTGAGTACGTTACCTGCACCAAATTTTGCGTGCAGCACCCGTTGTCCTAGGTTGAAGTCACTGTCTTCAAATGCGGCATGGCTGACTGATGCGCTGAAGCGATTGGTGCTAGCTGGCCTAGATACTTGGGTTTTAATGCGGATCTCTTCAGTACAGTCGTCAGGCAGTTCGCGCAAAAATCGAGAGGGACTATGGTATTTCTCTTGGCCATACAAACGACGGCTTTCGGCATGGCTGATATAGAGCTTTTGCATCGCACGTGTCATGCCAACATAACATAGGCGACGCTCTTCCTCTAAGCGGCCTGATTCTTCATGGCTTTGTTGTGAAGGGAACATGCCTTCTTCCACGCCCACCATAAATACCAGTGGGAACTCTAAGCCCTTGGCAGAGTGAAGCGTCATCATCTGTACCGCATCTTCGTGCTCGTCGGCCTGCCCTTCGCCAGACTCCAGTGATGTATAGGCCAAGAAACCTTGCAGTGGTGAAGTAAACTCTTCTTCAACTGGTAATTCAAACTGACCACAGGCATTGATCAATTCTTCCAAGTTTTCCACTCGTGCGCGGCCTTTTTCACCTTTTTCAGCTTGATACATAGCCAATAGCCCAGAGTGCTCTATGGTGGTTTTTGCTTGCTCAGCAAGCGCCAACTCGACTAAATTTTCATCAAGTTGTTCAATCAATTCAATAAAGCGTGTTACGGCTGTTGCAGCACGCCCTGCTAAATGTTTTTGATCAATAACGGCTTTAGCTGCGTACCACAGCGGGAGAGATTCATTACGAGCGCAGTCGCGAATATGGCTCAATGTTTTGTCGCCAATCCCACGCGCTGGTGTATTGATAACACGTTCAAACGCAGCGTCGTCATTACGATTGCTGATCAGGCGCAAGTATGAAAGGGCATCTTTGATTTCTTGTCGCTCGAAGAAGCGCATGCCGCCATAAATACGATATTTGAGCCCTTCTTGGAGAAGTGCCTCTTCCAGTACACGAGATTGGGCATTGTTGCGGTATAAAATGGCACAGTCTGTCAGTGCGTTACCATTTTGCAGCCAAGACTTAATTTTACCTATGGTGAAGCGTGCTTCGTCTAATTCGTTAAATGCGGCGTAAATTGAGATGGGTTCGCCTTGCGTGCCGTCGGTCCAAAGGCTCTTACCCATGCGTTCAGAGTTATTTTGAATGAGGGCATTGGACGCTTTCAAAATCGTACCTGTGGAACGGTAGTTTTGCTCAAGGCGTATTGTATCGGCATCAAAGTCTTTTAAAAAGCGTTTGATGTTTTCAATTTTTGCGCCACGCCATCCATAAATACTTTGATCATCGTCGCCAACGATCATGATGTTATTGTCGCCACCGGCAAGCAAACGCAGCCATTGATATTGAATGCTATTTGTATCTTGGAATTCGTCTACCAGCATATGTTTAAAGCGCTGTTGGTAGTGGCGTAGTAGAGTAGGTTGCTGCTGTAGTAATTCATAGCAACGCAGCAATATCTCCGCAAAATCAACTAAACCCGCTCTATCACAAGCCTCTTGATAGGCAGTATAAACATTGAGCATAAGCTGCTCGCTGGCATCATAGGCTTGGATATCTTTGGGGCGTAAGCCTTCATCTTTTCGCGCGCTGATATACCAGCTCAGCTGCTTTGCTGGCCACTTTTTCTCATCAATGTTCATGGCCTTGAGCAAGCGTCTGATCATGCGTTGTTGATCGTCGGAGTCCAATATTTGGAATGACTCAGGTAAGTTTGCTTCGCGGTGATGGGCACGCAGAATACGATGAGACAAGCCGTGGAAAGTACCAATCCACATACCTCCGGCTGGGCTTTGTAGAGTTTCTTCGACACGTGAGCGCATCTCTTTGGCGGCTTTATTAGTAAAAGTCACGGCAAAAATACTGTAAGGAGAGGCGTGTTCTACCTGCATAAGCCACGCGATTCGGTGCACTAACACCCGAGTTTTTCCGGAGCCAGCACCAGCCAGAATAAGCATATTGCTCAGTGGTGCAGCAACCGCTTCACGCTGCTTGTCATTCAAGCCATCAAGTAATTCAGATACGTCCATCTTTGCGCCTAATTCGAAAAGTGAGGGCAAAGTATACCTAGCGTCTTATTTAAAGCCCAGTTTTCAAAGTGTAATTTGACAAGGGTGTTAGTTAGTTAATTGAAATTAAAAGAGATTTAATTTTTTATTTACTGTCTTTTTATACAGTTTTTTAGCCTAAAATCTCTTTTAACCGTTTTTGCATTTCTTGAACTAATAAATCGGGCTGAAACTTAGACAGAAATGCATTACACCCCACCTTTTCAACCATGGCTTGGTTGAAGCTGCCGCTCAATGAGGTATTCAATATGACATATAGGTCCTTGAGCCGTTCATCATTGCGAATTTCATAGGTGAGCCGATAGCCATCCATCACAGGCATTTCAGCATCTGTGATTACCGCCATGAGCTCTTTGTTAACATCAATGCCTTCATCAGCCCAGTGCTTGAGCAAGTTTAGGGCTTCTTGTCCGTCGGTTGCGGGAATAATTTCAATACCAATTTGCGCAAGCGTATCAGATACTTGGCGTCGTGCAGTGGGGGAGTCATCTGCGTGGAGGATTTTACGTCCCTTAAACTCACTCAAAATGGTGTTGTCTAGCACGCCTTCTGGGATCTCGACATCGTAATCAATGATCTCTGCCAAAACCTTTTCAACATCAATGATTTCGACGATGTGCTCAGCGCCATCTCGCTGAACTTTCGTCAATGCTGTCAAGTAGTGATTGCGGCCAACAGATTTCGGGGTTGGCATAATGTCTGACCATGTCGTATTGACGATATGATCTACTTTGCCAACTAAAAAGGCTTGGACGGTACGATTGTATTCGGTGATAACCAAGTTGCTGTCATCGTCATACTCTGTGGGGGGCATGCAGATGGCTTGGCGCAAATCGATAACCGGGATCGACTCACCGCGAATATTGGTTACCCCTGCCACTTTGGGGTGTGCATTGGGCATTTTGTTCAGGTGAGGTAGTTTAACAACTTCTTTAACTTTAAAAACGTTCAATGCAAACAGGTGTCTACTGTGTAAATGAAATAGCAATAATTCAAGCCGGTTTTCACCCACTAACTGTGTGCGTTGATCAACTGAAGCTAACACACCCGCCATACTTTCACCTCGTCATCTAGCTGCTTTTCAAAGTATACACATATAACTGTTAAAATTACGAGTTCTTTACCACAGTAATGCAAAAATGCAATATTTGCTGAAAATTTCTGAATAAATCAACTTTTTCCCTTGAAAGCATTGACTTGTTGCTTGACTGATAGATGATGTCATACAGGGATCAATACACAGTTTTGGGATAATAAATGCCGATCGTAATAAAGCGCATGCTGTTACAAATCCAAAATCACATCAATCGCGCCAGCTGGCAAATCCTTGTACTCGCCACAGCATGCCATATGCTGCTGACTTGGGGAATGTTATGGTTTGCACAAGAGCACGCGCTGTTACCGTTTAGTACCTTTGTTTATTATTATGTCGTGACCACATCGACAGTGGGGTACGGCGACTTCAGTGCTACTACTGAAATGGGTAGGTGGGCTGTTGCATTGGTGCAAATTCCATTTGGGTTAGCGCTATTTGGTGTTTTGCTAGGGAAAGTTGGTCAAGAAATTACAATATGGGTAAAAAGAGCAATGAAAGGCGATAAAGATTTCTCTCATTTAAACGATCACATCATCATTTTTGGCTGGCACCCAACGCGCACCGAAAAAATGATCGAGTTTATTCTTGCCGACAACAAACGGATTGAACGGCGAATTGTACTTGCTGTGCATGAAGATATGGAGCACCCTTTACTGCGTTACCCTCAAGTGGACTTTGTGCGTCTTGCCAGTTTTACCGATGATATTGAATTGTCTCGCACTGCTATCGGCGCTGCTGCTAAAGTGATAGTTGACGGCAAAGATGATGATCACACATTCACCACTGCACTCAAGTTGAGTCCAATTGTGCAGGCTAGCGCACACATTTGTGCCCACTTCATCGATGAGACTAAGGCAGAGCTACTGCGTTTACATTGCGAAAATGTAGAGTGCTCAACGGCCATGTCAGCCGAAATATTGGTGCGTTCTATGCAAGATCCTGGTTCGAGTCGTATTCAAGAAGAATTGTTGTCAACACTGCGTGGTGATACACAGTTTAGTCTGCAAATACCAAGCTCGGTAACGAGTTGTAAGTTTGGCCAGTTGTTTATGTTTTTTAAAGAGCATCACAATGCCACTTTGCTAGGAGTTGCGCACGACCGAAGTGGTCAAAATATGGATTTGAACCCACCGTTGAGTTATGGGCTGACGGGCGGGGATATTATTCACTATATTGCACCTCAACGGGTTTTAGAGAAAGAGGTAGCTTGGGAGCAGTTATGAGCGAATTGATGTTGATGGTGGGGGTTGTGTGTGTTTATCTAGTACCCATTGCTCTGGTTGCTGGCAGTAAACGCTCCAAAGGCCATGAGAAGAATGGCTGGTTAATCGGTACCTTGTTCTTCTCGTGGATAGCCTTGTTGTTATATGTCACCATGATCCCCAAAACAGGACGAGTAAAACCTCGTGGCAAAAAGCATAGTTAGGGTCATCTTTTTGACATTTCAATGATGTGACGCCACTCCTGCTCTGTCACTGGCATAATTGAGAGTCTTCCGGCTTTTTTCAGTGCAAGATCGAAAATCGCATCATCTGCCTTAATCGCTTTGAGTGTCACCGGTGACGAAAGCAGCTCCACAAATTGCACGGTCACACCTATCCACCTAGGCTTGTCTGGTGTGGACTTTGGATCATAGTAATCACTGCTGGCATCAAACTGATAGGGGTCTGTTTCGGCAGCTTTGGTTACTTGTGCAATTCCTACTACAGCAGGGACTTTGCAACTTGAATGGTAAATAAAGACCTTGTCTCCTACTTGCATTTGATCGCGCATAAAATTGCGCGCTTGGTAGTTGCGGATCCCTTCCCAAAACGTACTCTGTTGTACATCACTTTTTAAGTCGTCGATAGAATATGCGTCAGGTTCAGTTTTGAATAACCAATAAGCCATTATAAGTACTCAATTAAAAGTAGATTAGTGTATTATTATCACTAATCGCAGTAACTACAATGGTGAGGTAGCGAATGAGTCAGGTTTTACAAAATTTGCTTGATTTATTAAGTTTAGAAGAGATTGAGCAGGGGATTTATCGCGGACAAAGTCAAGACTTAGGCTTTCCTCAGGTTTTTGGTGGCCAAGTGATGGGCCAAGCGCTGTCAGCCGCAAAATACACATTGCCTGAAGGCCGTTATATAAACTCTTTGCACTCATACTTTTTACGTCCAGGTGATGCGAGCAAACCTATCGTATATGATGTTGAAAATATTCGTGACGGGCGCAGCTTTAGTACTCGCCGAGTGAGTGCTATCCAGTATGGTAAGCCGATATTTTATATGACTGCGTCTTTTCAAGGCGACGAGCCTGGGTTATCTCATCAAGCGGAAATGCCCAACGTACCAGAGCCAGAAACACTCAAATCGGCATTACAGTTTTATCAAGACAATGCACATTTGATCCCTGAGGCGTTGAGGCCGAAGTTTACGCAAGAAATGCCCCTTGATATGCGGCCTGTGAACTTTCAAAACCCTTTCCAACCGCAAAAGGCGCAAGCGAAGCGTCATGTGTGGTTTAAAGCCAATGGTAAAATGCCTGACGAAAGGCGGATCCATAATTACTTGCTGGCCTATGCGTCTGATTTCGAGTTTTTACCCACTGCACTACAGCCCCATGGCTTGTCATTTATGCAGCCCAACATGCAAGTTGCCACGATTGATCACGCAATGTGGTTCCACCGTCCGTTTAGATTAGATGAGTGGATGCTTTATAGTGTGGATAGTCCAAGTGCGAGTAATGGCAGAGGTTTGGTGCGCGGACAATTCTTTACCCGCACAGGAGAGTTGGTCGCATCGACGATCCAAGAGGGCGTAATGCGCCAACGATAGTTTGGCGCATTATCTAAAGCTACACAGTATCGTTGATAGACTGCCAGATCCGCGCTGGCAGTAACTCAGTAAGGAAGGCTTGCAGCTCTTCCAGCTGTGTTTCTGCCTGAATCGTTTGCTGCTCAGAAATACTGATAAACCCCTGCTCGCGCAGTGCATTTATGAAGTTACTCAGAACCTTCTTATCGAAGAACTCTGGGCTCTTAATACCATGTAACGTCCCTAAGCGATTAGCCAAAATATCGCTCTCACGCTCTAAGTCAACACGCTTTATCCCTTGGTTATTGATCACTAAACTGCTGGTAATGGCATAGCGCTCTAGTGTTAAATGACACACCTTGCCAAGCATTTCGAGTTTTGCCAGCGCACGATTATCTTTACTGGCTACGGCATTTGTTCCGTCAAAAGTGATCAACTCATGCTGTGCAAAGCTTTCTAATATCTCGGTGATATAGCCGTTTCGCATAGGGGTTAAAAACCACTCTTTGGCAAACAGTGGATACAGCGTTTTCAATTTTTGTTCAGCGTCTTTTACACTCATGCTGTAGCGGTTGAAGAGCATTTGGGCCAGTACACTTGGCACCGCAAAAAGATGCAAAATATTGTTGCGATAATAATTGAATAGGGTGCGCTCTTTTTCCTTAATGGTGATGATCTCACCAAGCTCATCTTGCAAGATGTCAAATTTTTCAAGCTTTAATGCATGGGCTAGCAGCGCCTCAGCATCTTCATCTGGCTGTGTGATGTGCTCGTTGTATTTGGCGTGCTTTTGCAGCGCCAAATAAAAACGCAGTTGCTCAAGTAGTTTTTGCTTGCTCAGCGCAAATTGCTCGTTGCAAAGTAGGATTGTTGCGAGCACATTAATGACGTTCAGTGCGGCGCTGGCGTTGATGTTGGTCATGATTTGATCAGCGACATTTGCCACTTGGCTATTCAGCCAATGGGGCTTGGTTGTCTCATCGGCACTAATATCTTGACGCCAGTCTGGTTGATGCTCATTTAAGTACTGGTTTAGATGTATAGGTTGACCAAAATTAAGGTAGCCTCGGCCGTAATTACGGAGGTTTTTAATTGCTTTGAAAACCCCAAGCACAGATTCATTCTTTTTATGATTGCCGGCAAGTTCCTTGAGGTAAGTATTGATCTCCATAACATGCTCATAACCAATATAGACTGGCACGATAGAAATAGGCCTATCTATGCCTCTGAGCATAGATTGCATGGTCATGGCTAACATGCCCGTTTTGGGTGGCAACAATCTACCTGTGCGGCTGCGTCCACCTTCGGTATAAAACTTTACAGAGTAGCCTTTAATAAATAGCTGGCTCAAGTACTCTTTAAATACGGCTGAGTAGAGTTTGTTGCCTGCAAATGAGCGGCGGATGAAAAAAGCCCCTGAGCGACGGAAGATCCCCCCTGCTGGGAAAAAGTTGAGATTCACACCTGCCGCAATATGCGGTGGAACAAGACCTTGATGATAGATAACATACGTTAGTAACAGGTAGTCCATATGACTTCTATGACATGGCACATAAATGATCTCGTGACCTTTATCTGCGAGTGTACGGACTTCATCTGCATTTTTTACATCAATGCCGTTATATAGTTTATTCCATAGCCAGGTGAGTACTCGATCTGCGACGCGCACCATAGCATCGGAATAGTTTGCGGCGATTTCGTCAAGTAACTCCTGAGCATTGAGTCTTGCCTCGTGGTGGCTTAAACCTTTGGCTTTGGCCTCTTCGGCAATGGCTTTTTTAATACTCGGGGCTGCGAGAATTGAATTAAACAGCGCTTCGCGTGACGGCAGTTTAGGGCCTGTGGCAGCGAGTTGCTGGCGGCGGAAGTGAACCCGAGCAACGCGCAGTAATTTTTGTGGCAATTCTTCGACATCGGCTTTGTCGTTCATCAGCTGTTCGATGGCGATGGGTGCTGAAAATCGCACTAGATTGTCACGACCTGAGAACAAAACGACCAGTGCTTTTCGCAACCAACTCGGTGTAAGAGAGTGGCCTAATAATGTTGCCAACCCCGGTTTTTCTTTACCGGGATCTCGACCCCAAAACACCGATACAGGCAATATTTGTGCTTGTGTTTCCGGGTTCGCTTTCAAAGCGTGAAAAATTTCTTTACTTAATTGCAGCGCGTTACTGGGTTTTGCTGACTTTGAAAAAAGTGGCGTAGGATTTTGCATCGCGATAAAACGCGGGACTTCTGAATTACCAATTTTTTGCATTTGCATTGGACTAGGCAGCCCCAGTTTTTGGCACATGCGATCAATGGCTGCGAGATCTGAATGTGAGTTTAATCTCGTGACATAAAAAGTTGGCAGGTTTGGATCTAAATCGAATTGCTCGACCGGGTTTTCTGGCAACAGTTTACTTTTAACTAAAAGCCAATTAGTCCAGCGTGCAAGCACGTTGAGACTTTGGGATATAAAGCGCATACGCAGTACCAAATAGTAATTTTTGCAATAGAATATCAAGGATTAACTGGACTGACCATTGTCCAGTGTGCTCCGTCCCCAGATGTTTGCTACCTTTGTGTATTGGCAGGGTTGCTGATTAGCATAAGTCCTGTGTAGCCAATGTGTTGATTAGTATAGTAGATGCACAGTAGAACACATTTATTAATTAGGACGTAGTGACCCTTTATTTCTTTAAGCTGTGACAATAATTCGAAGCAATAGAGTTACCTTATATTAGAGAGTCAGACTGTTAGTTAGGTGAGGCAAATTTATTGCATTTAGTTGTTGCATTTATCACCAGTATCATTATAATGTGCGAACTTTCTCGGCTTCTGGCCGCTGAAAGTATAAATGAAAGTCTGGATTTCAGGCTATTAAACAGGAACTCCGATTTGGAGTTCGATGGTAGAAATAAAAGAACAACCGACTTCTTAGGTATTTTAAGATAGTTTCGGCGGTTTTTTTATGCTCTTTTTAAATGCTCTTTTAATTGAGGTTTAAGAATGTCAAATCAACGCATTCGTATTCGCCTAAAAGCTTTTGACCACCGTTTGATTGACCAATCAACGGCGGAAATCGTGGAAACTGCGAAGCGCACTGGTGCTCAGGTACGTGGTCCAATCCCACTACCTACACGTTTTGAGCGTTTCACTGTATTGATCTCTCCGCACGTAAACAAAGACGCGCGTGATCAGTATGAAATCCGCACCCATAAACGTCTGATCGACATCGTAGAACCAACTGACAAGACTGTAGACGCTCTAATGCGCCTAGACCTTGCTGCTGGTGTTGATGTTCAAATCAGCCTGGGTTAATCGAAAGATTAGAGAGGTTTTAGGAAAATGGCATTAGGTCTAGTCGGTCGTAAAGTGGGTATGACACGTATCTTCACTGAAGATGGTGTATCTATCCCTGTGACAGTTATCGAAGCGACGCCTAACCGTGTAACTCAGATCAAATCTGACGCTACAGACGGTTATAACGCGCTTCAAGTTACTGCAGGCGAGAAAAAAGCAAGCCGTGTAAACAAACCAGCAGCGGGTCACTTCGCTAAAGCTGGCGTTGAAGCGGGTCGTGGCCTGTGGGAATTCCGTCTTAACGGCGGAGAAGGTGAGTTTGAAGTAGGTTCAGAACTAACTGTTGAACTTTTCACTGAAGTGAAAAAAGTAGACGTTACTGGTACTTCAAAAGGTAAAGGTTTCCAAGGTGGTGTTAAGCGCTGGAACTTCAGCATGCAAGACGCTACACACGGTAACTCTCTATCTCACCGTGCTCCTGGTTCAATCGGTCAAAACCAGTCTCCTGGTAAAGTTTTCAAAGGTAAGAAAATGGCCGGTCAAATGGGTAATGTTCGTTCTACGACACAGAACCTTGAACTAGTTCGTGTTGACGCTGAGCGTAACCTGCTTTTAGTTAAAGGTGCAGTACCTGGCGCTATCGGCGGCGACGTTATCGTTAAACCTGCTGTTAAAGCATAAGTCCTGGAGATTTAGTGATGGAATTAGCAATTAAAGGCGCTGGTGCGCTTGAAGTTTCCGAAGCTACTTTTGGACGTGAGTTTAACGAAGCATTAGTACACCAAGTAGTTGTTGCTTACGCAGCAGGTGCTCGTCAAGGTACTAAAGCTCAGAAGACGCGTTCTGAAGTACGTGGTGGTGGTAAGAAACCATTCCGCCAAAAAGGTACTGGCCGTGCACGTGCTGGTACAATCCGCAGCCCAATCTGGCGCAGCGGTGGTGTGAGCTTTGCAGCTAAGCCGCAAGATCACAGCCAAAAAGTTAACCGTAAGATGTATCGCGGTGCGATCAAGAGCATCTTATCTGAACTAGTTCGTCAAGAGCGTCTTGTTGTTGTTGAAAACTTCGGTTTAGAAGCACCTAAGACTAAAGAGCTAGTAGCTAAGCTTAAAGAGCTTGAGCTGAAAGACGTATTAATCGTGACTGAAGAAGTAGATGAGAATCTATTCCTTTCATCTCGTAACCTGTACAAGGTTGATACTCGTGACGTAGCTGGCATCGACCCAGTAAGCCTAATCGCTTTCGATAAGGTTCTAATTACTGCAGGTGCTGTGAAGCAACTTGAGGAGTCATTAGCATGATCAGTGAAGAACGTCTTTTAAAAGTAATTCTTGCTCCACACATCTCTGAGAAAAGCACTATCTCTGCTGAAGCGAACAACACTATTGTGTTCAAAGTAGCAAAAGATGCAAACAAAGCTGAAGTTAAAGCAGCTGTTGAAAAGCTTTTTGAAGTAGAAGTAACTGGTGTTCGCACTCTAAATGTTAAGGGTAAAACAAAGCGTACAGGCATGCGTTTCGGCCGTCGTTCAGACTGGAAGAAAGCCTACGTTACTCTTAAAGAAGGCAGCGAGCTAGACTTTGTCGGCGGCGCCGAGTAATAAGGGGAGTTAGAATTATGGCACTTCAAAAGTGTAAACCAACTTCTGCGGGTCGTCGTCACGTCGTTAAAGTGGTTAACCCTGATCTACATAAGGGTAAGCCATACGCTCCGCTACTAGAGAAGAACTCTAAATCAGGTGGTCGTAACAACAACGGTCGTATCACGGTTCGTCACATCGGTGGTGGTCACAAGCATCACTATCGTGTAATCGACTTTAAACGCACTAAAGACGGCATTCCAGCTGTTGTTGAGCGTCTAGAGTATGATCCAAACCGTAGCGCAAACATCGCTCTTGTATTATATGCAGACGGTGAGCGTCGTTACATCATCGCACCTAAAGGTGTTAAAGCAGGTGATGCAATCCAGTCTGGTGTTGATGCACCAATCAAAGCTGGTAACACATTACCAATGCGTAACATCCCAGTAGGTACTACAGTACACAATGTTGAGCTTAAGCCTGGTAAAGGTGCTCAGATTGCACGTTCTGCTGGTGCATATGTACAGATCCTAGCGCGTGAAGGCCAGTACGTGACTCTACGTCTACGTTCAGGTGAAATGCGTAAAGTTGAAGCGGATTGTCGCGCAACTATCGGTGAAGTAGGTAACGCTGAACACATGCTACGTTCACTAGGTAAAGCTGGTGCTAACCGTTGGCGTGGTATCCGTCCTACAGTTCGTGGTGTTGCCATGAACCCGATTGACCACCCACACGGTGGTGGTGAAGGTCGTACATCTGGTGGTCGTCACCCTGTGTCTCCATGGGGTAAGCCTACTAAAGGTGCTAAGACACGTAAGAACAAGCGTACTGATAAATTTATCGTACGTCGTCGTACTAAGTAATAGTTGAGGAATTGCCATGCCACGTTCTCTCAAGAAGGGTCCATTCATTGACCTACACTTGCTGAAGAAGGTAGAGAAGGCGTTGGAAAGCGGTGACAAGAAGCCTATCAAGACTTGGAGCCGTCGTTCAATGATCATCCCTAACATGATCGGATTGACCATCGCTGTCCATAATGGTCGTCAGCACGTACCTGTATTCGTTACAGACGAAATGATCGGTCACAAACTAGGTGAATTTGCACCTACACGTACTTACCGCGGTCACGCTGCGGATAAGAAAGCTAAAAAGCGTTAATCGGAGGGTATGATGGAAGCATTAGCTAAACACAAATTCGCCTCTGGTTCGGCGCAAAAAGCACGTCTAGTTGCTGATCAGATCCGCGGACTTCCGGTTGATCGCGCGCTAGAAATCCTAGCGTATAGCCCAAAGAAAGCGGCTGTATTGGTTAAAAAAGTACTTGAGTCTGCTATCGCGAATGCGGAGCACAACGAAGGTGCTGACATTGATGAGCTTAAAGTGGCTAAAGTATTTGTAGACGAAGGTCCTACAATGAAGCGTATTATGCCACGTGCTAAAGGACGCGCAGACCGCATCCTTAAGCGTTCAAGCCACATCACTGTTGTGGTTTCAGATAGCTAGGAGATATAAGTAATGGGACAAAAAGTTCATCCTACTGGTATTCGCCTAGGTATCTCAAAGCCTTGGGTATCTACTTGGTACGCGAATACAAAAGATTTCTCTGAGCAGCTTTTTGGCGATCACAAAGTGCGTCAATACCTTACTAAGGAATTGAAAAACGCTTCTGTGTCTAAAATCGTTATCGAGCGTCCAGCTAAATCGATCCGTGTAACAATTCACACAGCTCGTCCTGGTGTTGTTATCGGTAAAAAAGGTGAAGATGTTGAAAAGCTTCGCCAAGCTGTAACTAAGCTTGCTGGTGTACCTGCACAAATCAACATTGCAGAAGTACGTAAGCCTGAGCTAGATGCACAATTAGTTGCTGACGGTATCTCTTCACAGCTAGAGCGTCGTGTTATGTTCCGTCGTGCTATGAAGCGCGCAGTTCAAAATGCAATGCGTCTAGGTGCTAAAGGTATCAAGGTTGAAGTTAGTGGTCGTCTAGGCGGCGCTGAAATCGCACGTTCTGAGTGGTACCGTGAAGGTCGTGTACCTCTACACACTCTACGTGCTGATATCGATTACGCTACTTCAGAAGCTTTGACTACTTACGGCATCATCGGTGTTAAAGTTTGGATCTTCAAAGGCGAAGTTATCGGTGGTCTTCCACTGAAACAAGAGCAAGAGAAGCCAGCTAAACGTGCACCGAAGAAAGCTAAGAAAAGTGCTAAGTAAGAGGTAGCGACTAATGTTACAGCCAAAACGTACAAAATTCCGCAAGGTACACAAAGGCCGCAACCGTGGTCTTGCTACTAGCGGTAACAAAGTTAGCTTCGGTTCTTTCGGCTTGAAAGCGACTGGCCGTGGCCGTATGACTGCTCGTCAAATCGAAGCAGCTCGTCGTGCTATGACGCGTCATATCAAGCGTCAAGGTAAAATCTGGATTCGTGTATTCCCAGATAAGCCAATTACAGAGAAACCGCTTGAAGTTCGTATGGGTAAAGGTAAAGGTTCTGTTGAATACTGGGTTGCTGAAATTCAGCCTGGTAAAGTACTTTACGAGATGGAAGGTGTTTCAGAAGAGCTTGCTCGTGAAGCATTCGACCTAGCTGCTCGTAAATTACCTTTCAAAACAACATTTGTAACTCGGACGGTAATGTAATGAAAGCTAGCGAATTAAAAGACAAAAGCGTAGAAGAGCTTAAAGCTGAACTTCTAGAGCTTCTTCGTGAGCAGTTCAACCTGCGCATGCAAGCGAGCACTGGTCAGCTAGCTCAAACTCACGAGCTGAGAAAAGTACGTCGCAGTATTGCGCGTGTTAAAACGGTTATTAACCAGAAGGCAGGTGCATAATGAGCGATAAGATCCGTACTCTTCAAGGTCGTGTAGTTAGCGACAAAATGGACAAGTCAATCGTTGTTGCTATCGAGCGTCAGGTTAAACACCCGATCTACGGTAAATTCATCAAGCGTACAACTAAGTTGCACGCACATGATGAGAACAACACAGCACTAGCAGGTGACGTCGTGACTATTCGCGAATGTGCGCCAATCTCTAAGAAAAAATCTTGGACGCTAGTTGACGTGATTGAACGTCCTAAGAAAGCTTAATTTTTAATTAAGTTTACTTATTAAAACCCCGGCCTTGGTCGGGGTTTTTGTTTTTTATGCCCACCTTATACCTCTGCTGATTCTCTTTATTTAGACTTTGAACTTTCATCGAAAAAGCCCCTCCAAGCACCAAAGGCAATAAATTAAAGGAAGATATGGAATGCGCTCTATACAGGTGGCTGTGCTGGGGTCGCTGACAATACATGGTGTAATTGGCTATATACTGTATTCAGTAACACCACCATTACCCATAGTAAATCAAGAAAAGTCACTCAAAGTATATGTGGTGTCAATGGATGAACTGCATCAACCTGCTGTCGAGGCCGTTGATACTCACTCAAGTGAAGATAAAGTAAGTGAACCCATATCAGATGAGCTGCCTAAAAGTTCTGAGGGCGAGCCTAAGTATAACGCTATTGAAAAATCTCCAGAGCATTCGGAAGCGGTGCAAGCGTATGAAGCGCTTCAACCAGAGAATAATCAAAATGTAAATGCTTTAAACAAAGTAAAAGTGTTCAAGTTTAACCCGCACAAAGGTCTTCAGCAGCTTCAACAGAAAGAGCAAGAGGCTTATTTTGGTTCCAAGCAATTTGATACACAGTCAGGCGCACCGATAGAGCGAATGAACACACCCCAAGCACACACTCAATTTTTTTCTGGAGAAACAGAAGAGATCTATCGTAGCCAAGGCAGGCGTCTAGTGAAATGGAAGGGTAAGTGTTATTTGTTTGAAGATACATCAGAGATGGCTCAAGCTGGACTCCCTTCATCTTCTGGTAGACCCTGCCCAGGTGAACTCTCAAATAACGAATCTCTGTTGAAACAATCCCTTGATAAATATCTAAAATGAGCAAAACGAGAAGGTTTAATATAAGCTAAGGTAACGTAAATAGTTCCGATAAGAGAGTACGCCAAGGTGGAATGAGAAAGGATTTTCAAACACAACACAGCAGACTGCCAGTAGCCTTGTTATGTTTTAGCCGAATAAAAGCAAGTGTGCGATGAATACTGTCAATTAAACAGATTAGTTTCTATCTAAATAGCAGAAGAGCAGTAAAGCCCGCACTGAGTAGGGCGGGCTGCGTTAGTCTAAATGACACGTGAAAAGCGGGTATTTTTAATCTGTTGTTGTAAGTAAGCGTCAAAACACATGCAGATGATCCGGATAAATAATGTGCCTTTGGCTGTCACTGTGATGGTGCTCTGATCGTTGATAACAAGGCCATCTTTTTCCAATGGCGCAAGTGCGATACATGCATGCTCAAAATACTCATCGAAATCGAGATTGAACTGCTCACTAATAGATGATTTGTCTAGTTCAAAATGGCAGATTAGCTGCTTTATAACTGCCGCTCGAATGAGGTCGTCTTGGGTCAGTGATATCCCTTTACAAATTGCATTACCTTGTTCTGAGACAGCATGATAATAGGGTCTTAACTCTTTCTCGTTTTGTAATATGGCATTGCCAATCTGCGAAATGGATGACACACCCAAGCCTAATAAATCACAGTTACCATGGGTGGTATACCCTTGAAAGTTTCGGTGCAATTGACCCTCGCGCTGTGCAATTGCTAGCTCATCATCGTGTTTTGCAAAATGGTCCATCCCAATGTATTGATATCCCGCGTGTGTCATACGTTCAAGAGTCGCCTTGAAGATCGTCAGTTTTTGATCTGGCGTTGGCATATCTTGCTCTTTGAGCTTTCGCTGGGCTGCAAATCTATCTGGCAGGTGAGCATAGTTAAAGAGAGAAACACGATCTGGTGCCAGATCGATTAGTTGCTCTATGGTTGCCTTATAAGTCTCCGGGGTTTGATGTGGCAAGCCGTATATCATGTCCATATTAATGGATTTAAAGCCCAGAGCGCGCGCTTGCTGCAAAACCGTGAGTACTTCGTCAAGTTGCTGCGGGCGATTAACAGCAGCTTGTACTTCGTCATTAAAGTCTTGAACACCAAATGATACGCGGTTGAACCCCATCTCTTTTAGCGACACTAACATGCCATCAGCCAGAGAGCGCGGGTCTATTTCAATGCTGCGTTGTGCAAGATGGGTAAATTCAAAGTGCTGCTCGAGGGCTGAAATGAGCCGCACCATTTGAGCTGCGGTTAAAAATGTCGGTGTACCACCACCTAGGTGTAGTTGCTCGACATGATAATCCTTAAACAATGGTGCTTGCGCCTCGATTTCTTGGACTAAATGATCAAGATAAACATCGGCTTTGGACTGGTGGCGGGTAATAATCTTATTGCAGCCACAGTAGTAACATAGCTGATGACAAAAGGGGATATGGATATACAGCGACAACGCACGGTTAGATGAATTGGCAATGGCGTTGGTCAATGCAGTTTGATCATATCCGGAGGTCAATGATAAAGCGGTGGGGTAAGAGGTATATCTTGGACCAGAAATATTATACTTCTGGATCAGGGAATCTTCCCAATGAGGTAGTTTAATCACGATCGCACTCAAAAAATATTACACTTGTTCAGTATAGGTGTTACTAAATTAGCAGAGTTTGATCTGACGCAATGGGGTGATTATTAGGCAATACAGAAGGCCTCGTATTGCCTAAAAGTGCGTTAAAGTTGGTAACGTTTGGCTGTGGCAGCGAGATCTTCGGCCAGTGTGGCGAGTACAGTAGCATCAGTGGACGCTTTTTCTGCGCCTTGCGCCGTTTCCTTTGCTGTCCCAGTGACATCGCGAACCCCTTGGGAGACCTGCTGTGTTACGGCATTTTGCTGTTCGGTGGCACTGGCTATTTGGATACTCATATCACGGATCGCGATGACTGAGTCTGATACTTGTTGCAAAGTTTGTCCTGCTTGGTGAATTTGATCAGCTGTGGTTTCAGCATTGTCGACATTACTTGCCATGAGTTCTACTGAGCGCTGTGCTTCTTGTTGAAGCCTAGAGATCATGGCTTGAATTTCTTCTGTACTTTGCTGCGTGCGACTTGCTAGGCTGCGTACCTCATCAGCCACTACCGCAAATCCGCGGCCTTGTTCTCCGGCTCTGGCCGCTTCAATGGCAGCATTGAGTGCAAGTAAGTTGGTTTGATCTGCAATGCCACGGATGACATCAAGGATAGATCCTACCGATTGAGTTTCTTCTGCAAGTTTTGAAATGGTTTGGCTGACATTGTCAATGTCTGCTTTTAATGTGGTGATTGAGGTTGTTGTTTGTGCAACGGCATTCAGCCCATGTTGCGAAGATTCTTCTGCGGCTGTCGCTGTATCCGCTGCAGATTGGGTGCTTTGGGTGATATTTGAAACGGTCTGAGCCATTTCATCCATTGCTCTATCGGTATTCTCTAACTGCGCCATTTGTTGCTCAGCACCTTGCATTGCCTGTGTCGTGATGGCACTCATATTGTGCGCTGTCGCAGTCAGCGTATCTGTGGACTGATGGATCTGTTCGATAAATGTCCGAAGATTCGACACCATTTCTGACATCGCTTGGTATATACCGCTATTGGTTTGGCTTTGATCGAAGTGAACAGTTAGGTCGCCTGTGGCAATCTTTCTTGCCATAGCTTCGATTTCTCGTGGTTCCCCGCCAATTGGTAGCTTGATAATTCGGCTAATAAACCAGCTAAAAAATACGCCACATACAATGATAAGCAATGCGAGTGTGATGACAATAAACTTGGCATTGGCGCTGGCTGCTTGCACTATTGGTCCTAACTCATCTTGTGATGCTTTGATATCTAACTTGATATTTTCAACTTGGGCTGCGACGTCTGGGCCAATTTTATCCAGTGACTGTGTTATTTCCGTATTACGTTTGATGATGACCTGATAAACCTCTTCTAGCCCAGCTTGATACGCTTCTAAGGGGGCTATAAACCGCTGATATTGACTTGTTTGAGATTGTTGCAATAGTTGTGTTGCTTGCGCGTTTAACGAATTTAGTGTGTCTTTCGCCACCTGGTAATCCCGCTCAGCATTGGCCACTAAAAACTGGTTTGTTGATAAACGGCCTTGTTGTAACAAGCTTCGTAGCGCACTGATTTTATTTACTTCCTCAATGGACTGCGCATTATCCATCATGGTGCGCAATTGATTGTCCAGCTCAGGTCCATGTTTATTCAAAGTACTGTTAACTATTTGGTGGCGACGCTCATATAAAGTGATAACTTGTCTAAAGCTGCGTTCATATCGTTCTATTTGTTTTTGGCTATCAGTGATGATGCTGAGTTGGGAGGTGTCAGAATATTGGGCTTGGGCTTTATCGAGCAGCGTTTCTAGTAGTTCTAATCGCTGGTCAAATTGGGCAATATTTGCATCGCTTTGATGCTTTAAGTATTTAATGGCTTGTAACCTTACCTCTAGTAAATTCGCCTGAATCCGTCCAGCCAAATTACTGTCTCTTGCTTTGGTACGGTATTCGACAAAATTATTGAATCCGCTGCTCAATCCCCAAAAAGCCGTAATAGAGAGTACGATTATCATCAATATCATTACGCCGAAGGCGCCGTTAAGTTGTTGGCTTAAACGCCAGTTTTTTATCATATAACACCCTACATGCTCGCACGAGCTATGAGTTTAATTGCATAAAGGTAAAAAATAGTTCTTTTAAATATACTGCTTTTCTAATATTTTATTATTAATTTGGCGAAAAAAAATACCCAAGTAAAGGCTTGTGAGTGAAATTGTTTGATTGTGATCAATAGTCACATCTAATTTCTTAGCTGCTGATAACTAATGATACTCGTTGCAATAGATGAGATAACAAGTTGTTTTTGCTTGCTAATTGAGCAAGTTTGAAGTGTTGCAATATGAGAAAAATTTAAGTGGTTTTGGTACGACACATGTTATGTCGTACCAAAACTTTTTGGAGATTAAAGTTTAAATTGATTTACTGTGGCATTAAGTGCTTTGGCTAAGTCATTTAAGTCTCTTGCCTCATCTGCTAATAGGTGCGCGTGGTTGGCAGTGCTATTCACGAGATCATTGATGGCGTTAAGGCTATTGTTGATGTCTTCAGCTACCACTGTCTGTTCTTCCGTAGAGGTTGCAATTTGATGACTCTGGTCCTGTACAGTATTAACCGAATCTGTGATATTGCGTAGTGCATCTAACACTTCTTGTGTCTGTTCCACAGAGCTTTGTGCACGTTCTTGACCTTGCTGCATCATGGTTGAGGCTTGTTGCGCAATTTGCTGCAGTCGTGAGATCATATTGCGAATATCATCTGTCGATTCCTGTGTTCTGCTGGCAAGACTTCTCACTTCATCGGCAACCACAGCAAAGCCTCGACCTTGTTCTCCGGCACGGGCAGCCTCAATCGCGGCGTTTAAGGCAAGTAAGTTGGTTTGCTCTGCAATGCCGTTAATGACATCAATAACAGCGCCAATATTACTGGTTTCTTGCTCTAGCCCTGCCACTACTTTTGCTGCGTCGCCAATGTGGCTAGCCAGTTCAGTCATCACTTCTTGTGCTTGACTAGAGCGCTGTGCGCCATCATTTGTCATGGATTGTACAAGATCTGAAGCGCGGTTCGTCTCATGGGCATTGCGAGAGATTTCGGTAACGGTTGCAGCCATCTCGGTCACCGCTGCTGAGACACTATCGACCTGTTCTTTTTCTTGCTGTATCTCGGCATTGGTATTGTTAGAGACATCACGCAGTTGAGCTGATGCACCACTTAATTGTTCGGCTTGCGCAGCGGTATCAATCATCATGGCACGTAACTTGTCGATAAAGGTGTTCATATGCATGGCCAATTGACCCACTTCATCCTGACTTGAAATATTGATACGACGCGTTAAGTCACCTTCACCCGATGCAATGTCACGCATTGTGTCAGTTAGGGTGATGATAGGGCGTGTGATCATTTGCGTGGCGAGTAAAATCATCGCGACAATGATAGATAAAATCACAATCACCGCAGTTACCGTGCTCATGACGGCCTCATTGACCGGCTCGTCAATGAGGCTTACCGGGATCAAAATACCAACATGCCAGTCAAGTACAGGGGTATCTAGTTTTACACTGTTGAACACCACGTAGTACTCTTGGCCCTGCAGGGTTACCGTAGCTGTGCCATCGTCCTGTCGGTCAATTAGGCGGGTTAATTCAGTAAAACCACTGGTATCTTGGAATTGTTGCTCAAGGCCTGCTAATCCTTCTTTACCTCGTGGCCCTGCGTCAGTTGTAGACAAATTATGGCCAGTACGCTTTGATAGATGAACGACTTTTAATTCATTATCTAGTAAAAAGCCGTAGCCTTCACCGTCGAACTGAATATCTTCGACCATGGCGCTAATTTTATTTATTTGTAAATCTACGCCGCCTACCGCGACTAATTCACCTTGCTTATTATAAATAGGTTGTTGTACGACGGCAGAGACATCCCCTGTGTTGATATCAACAGAGAGCGCACCGACATAGAGCTTGCCGTGGTTCAAAGCGTCTTGCCACCAAGGGCGTTTATAGGCGTAATAAGGGCGTCCATCGGCGAAATTGGACGTACGCTCATTTTCTTTGAAATATTCACCAGTTCTAGCAGAAGCCATGAAAGCAGAAAGAATGTTTTCATCGCTTTGGCTGATGCGCTGAAAGTCTTCATTTACTTCGCTGTAGCCTTTATCTCCTGTGAGGCTTTGTTCCCTAACAGAATAATTGTCAAACCAATTCACGTTGTGCGGATTGGTTACGAATGTGCCAACTACTTTGCCGTATTGGGCGAAAAAAGATTCCATAGACAACTTTTCAGAGTAAATATAACTCTGTGCTTCGCGCTCGATACCTTGACGCGATATTGTTGCGATATGATTAACAAAATAAGTAGAAGCCAGTATAAGTAGCACAGAGATTGTGCCGCCGATTAAGATGAGAATTTTTTTACGAAGAGATAAGTTTTCAAACATGACATATTCTTTTTATTGGGACAGCGCTAACATAATAAAACCATATCTCAATTGATAGATCTACCTAATTTACACGGAGTATGAGCAAGGTGAGACATGAGCATTTATCATATCGCTCCAACAAAAATAAAAAAATAGTAAAGAATCATCAAATTGCAGTTGCAAATTTATAACCTAAAGCTGAGGAAATGCCGATAGCGTTTTTCATCATGCTGTACTAACATTATGACCCATTATAGGTAAAATTAAGAAAATATGATGAATAATAAGTTGATCGTTTTAGGGGCTGGGTGGTTAGGCAATGCCCTAGCACACAGCGCTAAATCTTGCGGTTGGAGTGTCCAAGCGACGCGAAGGCAGGCTGATGTATCAGAGGATATTCAAGCGTTCTGTGTGACTGATACTAAACTTCATCATTCTCTTACGCTATCTGATGCGTATTGGGTGTGTGCCATTCCCCCGCGCATGCGCCAAAGCGACAGTCAATATTTAGAGACTTTAACGTGCGCACTTGAAGCGGCAAAATCAATGCAGGGCAAAGGGTTTTTACTGTGCTCATCAACAGCTGTGTATGGGACTGAAGCGGGTACTTATGATGAACATTCGCCACTGGCAGCACAAGATTCAAAACGGCAACAGATTTTACAAAACGCAGAGCAAATGGTGCTGGCACAACAAGGCAAAGTAATACGTTTGGCTGGCCTCGTCGGTCCAGGCAGAGAGCCGGGACGTTTTATTGCCGGTAAACATTTATCAAGCTCTTCCAATGCTACGGTCAATATGGTGCATCAACAAGATGTGGTAGAAGGGATCATGTGCATTTTGACAAATTGGCATACAGCTCAGTCAATTTACAATTTGTGCCATCCATCTCACCCGACCAAGCAGCAATACTATCAAAACCATTGTGAGGCCTATGGTAGTGAACTTCCCAACTTTGCCAGCGACGAGGTTGTGTCTAGAGTGATCGATGGCGCAGCGATCACTGAGCTGGGTTTTCAGTACCGCAATATGATTTGAGCGCCTCTTACTTTTTGAACGTGAGGTGACCACCAAGGCGGTACTTACTGCCAGGCGATATAAGTCGTGCAAAGCTGACGATGCCTTGAGAGGACCATGTTCTTCTGATCATCTGTAGGCATGGCTCTTCGTTAAACATGTTCAGCCATTGGCAGACTTCTTCATTGGGCATAATGGCCTCAACGGTATGGCGAGCCTCAGTGAGCGGGGCAACATGGGTCAAATATTCATGGGGCGTCAAAGTGGTAAAGTTCTGTTGTAAATATTCTGGCGCAAGTGCCGGATTGACGAAACGTTCTTCGACTTGAATAGGCTCTTCATTTTCGTGATGTACAATAACACTGCGATAGACTTGACTGTCTATCTCTACACCCAACGCGATTGCAATTGGTGCGATAGCAGACATTGACTCCAGTGATAAAACAACACAACTGTAGTTGCCACCACGCTCTTCCACCTCATCTGCGATATTACGGATCTCTAACAGTGAAGATTGAGATTTAAGACTCGCAACAAACGTCCCCAACCCTTGACTGCGGGTGAGCACGCCATCTTCGGTTAACTCGCTCAGCGCTCGCCTAGCGGTCATACGGCTTACTTTAAATTGATCAGATAACTCATTTTCAGACGGTACACGTTGATGCTCTTGCCAAGTTCCAGCGCGAATTTGATCAATAATGTGTTGTTTAATTTGTGCAAACTTAGGTTGTTCTGTCACTGTCTGCTACCGTGTAATAAAAGCTTTTTATAAAGGTGGCATAGCTATCTTGTATATACAAGTAATCTTGCTAAACTTGTATCAATTTTCTCCAACTGAGTGTAGACAGTGATTGAAGTAGATTTAGTAATAACTGATGCAAATATAGCCACAATGGACGACCAAGTCACAGGCGCTTATGGCATCATAGAAAATGCCGCGATAATGATAAAGGGCGACACCATTTTTTGGTTAGGCAAAGAATCTGAAATGCCTGAGTTCGATGCACTTGCAACGCCAGTTACGTCGGCAAAAGGAGCCTGGTTGACGCCTGGATTGATCGATTGTCATACCCATATTTTATTTGCTGGTTCACGTGCGGAGGAGTTTGAAAAGCGTTTAAATGGGGTGTCTTATCAGCAAATTGCTGAGCAAGGTGGAGGTATTGCCACTACGGTTAAGGCAACGAGGCAGGCCTCTAAAGAAGAGCTTTTTGTTGTTGCAAAACAGCGTCTAAATGCGTTGCTAAAAGAGGGAGTGACAACCGTAGAGAGCAAGTCCGGTTATGGTCTAGATACAGAAAGCGAGCTTAAATTACTCGAAGTAAACCAGATATTGGATGACCATCACCCAATTCAAATTCAAAGCACCTTTTTAGGCGCACACGCATTACCGCCTGAATATAAGGGCAATAGTGATGGCTATATCGATCTAGTGTGTGACGAAATGTTACCGCTAGTTGCACAGCGAGGCTTGGCTGATGCAGTTGATGTTTTTTGTGAAAATGTCGGATTCAGTCACGCTCAAACAAAACGTGTTTTTGAACGTGCAACGGAATTGGGTTTAAAAGTTAAATGCCATGCAGAGCAACTCTCAAATCAACATGGCAGTGAGTTAGTTGCTGAATTTGGTGGGCTGTCAGCGGATCATATCGAATACCTAGATGAGCGCGGCGTGATGGCAATGGCTAAGTCTGGCACTGTGGCTGTGATCTTACCTGGTGCGTTTTACTTCCTAAGAGAGACGCAACACCCACCTGTAGAATTGCTGCGAAAGCATCAGGTTCCGATTGCAATCGCCAGTGATTTTAACCCCGGCACTGCGCCTCTGTGCTCGCTGCGTCTAATGCTAAATATGGCGTGTACTCTATTTAAAATGACACCAGAAGAGTCGTTGTTAGGTGTCACGAGACATGCTGCAAAAGCGCTTGGGCTTTCCGACAGAGGAGTGCTGAAAGTCGGCGCGAAAGCAGATATTGCGATGTGGCAAATCCAACATCCCGCTGAATTAAGTTACCAGTTTGGCGTAAACGATCTGTTAAATCTGTGGATATCGGGTAGACTTACTCAATATTAAAGGTCAGTAGTGGTCGTGTAATGGCTAAATTTTCGTTGATAAAATATCTCTTTATATTGCTCAATATGTGCTGGGTATTTCCAACTTGGGGAGCAACGAAACTAGCTGATCTCTCACTGCATACCGTCATGTACTCTCCGCTGGCGGTGGCATTTTATGCGGGGGTGGTGGTGAGCT
The DNA here is from genome assembly GCF_018100925.1 of Pseudoalteromonas luteoviolacea. Lineage (GTDB taxonomy): Bacteria > Pseudomonadota > Gammaproteobacteria > Enterobacterales > Alteromonadaceae > Pseudoalteromonas > Pseudoalteromonas obscura. The sequence continues at coordinate 56,730 of NZ_JAGJEH010000014.1, forward strand.
TGAGCTTAGTTGCCATCGCCCGTTCACACTTTGCTGTCAATCGTATTCTTCACGCGCTACTTGGTGCGGCAGGACTGGCTATACTCGCCTCTATGGGCGATATCGCACTTTACGTTTTAGTTGCCATTTTACTATTGCATATATGGCAAAGCGATAAATTGGGTCAAGGCCGTCATATTGTGATCTGTGCGCTGTGTGCAGTTGCTGCGACATTGTTGACGGTCAGCCATTTTTGGTGGCATTTACCAAGTGTTTATGTGGTTTTAACTCTGCTTCCTGTGTTTATCAGCGAATTATTTCTTGAAGGGCCGCGATTAGATGACAGAGCCCCGATGGAGTCTAATTTAGACTCTAATGCGGATATATTGGGGCTACCGGATAGAGCAGGTATTCGAGAAGCATTTAATGAGTATCGGGCGCGTGAGCCTGGGACAGCCATGTTGGTGATGGTGAGGCTTGAAGGGTTTCAACAAGTTAATTTTCACCTTGGTCGTGAGTTTGGTGACTTGTTGCTCGCGCAATCCGCAAATCGCATGAAACAACATTTACAATGCCACGATATTATGCCCATCGCGATGGGCAATGATGTTGAGCGATTAGCGCATCTAGGTGGATTGCATTTTGTATTTGTGTGTAGCCTAGCTCACCAGCAGCATCTTCACGAACAATTATGTGCAGAAATAATCGAGAGTACGCTAAAACCTTTCAATGTTGGTAACTGTATTATAGAGGTCAGTGCAAGGGCTAGTTATGTCAACTGTGATGAAGAATTGGGTCAATTTGACGAGTTGCTTACTTGTGTATTTTTGGCGCTAGACAGCAGCCCAGATAAAACCATCGCACCTTACCAGCAGAAAATGCAGATCGATAGGTTAGAGCAACAAGCTAGACTGGCAGAGCTCGCGCATATTGACTTTAAAAATGAGTTGGAACTGTATTTTCAACCAATTGTTAGAAACAGTGACGGCGACATTGAATACGTTGAGTTGCTCTTGCGCTGGCAGCACCCCAAGCAAGGGATCTTAGCTGCGAGTAAGTTCATCGATGATATTCGTATCGCAGGGCTTGCACTGCCTTTGGCGCAGTATGTTATTGAACGTGCAGCTGAAATCGCGCTGGCGCTTCGGGTTGAAGGGATCCAAATGCCACTTGGGATCAACCTGTTTGGGCCTGAAATGTTGCACGAAGAGTTCATCGAGTTTGTTGATAGAATTTTAGTCGAACATCAGCTGATGCCGCAAGATATTATCATTGAGTGTCCATCACAGATGTTCACCACACTTGATCAACAAGGTGTCGCCATGGTGGCCAGGTTGCGCACTATGGGCGTGAAGCTATGTGTAGATGGTTTTGGAGAATCTCCACTATTATTGGCTAAGCTGCCAAAGTTAGAAGTGGACTATGTGAAACTTGGGCGCTCATTGACGACGCCGAATCAGAGCCAAGGGAACTTTAAGGCTGTGGTGCGTGGCATCGTTGAAATGCAGAACGTACAAGAGTGTAAGGTGATCTGCGAAGGAGTAGAGTCTCAAGAGCAATTGCAGTTTGCCCAAAACCTCAATGCTTTTGCCGCTCAAGGTTATTTATTTACACGGCCTCTGAGTAGTATCGGCATGATCAGTTGGTTGAAGCAGTGGCGCTGGGAGCACCCTCTTGGAGATAGTCCCAACACCTCAGATGCTAGCTAGTTTTGTCGCGCTTTCAAATAGCTACATACTAGACCTGACAATACTTGCCCCGCCTCGATATATCCTTGAGCAGCCCCCTGAGGGTGAGTTTTTGGTGCAGCTTCGCACAGGTGCAAATAGTGTGTATTTGCTTGTTTGGCACTCAGGTAAACAAAGTGCTCTGCATCATTAACGCTGAAGCCACAATTGGTATACGCACTGACTGGCATCCCTGAAATAGCATCGACATCCACCTCAATACCAAGAGGAAGATTTGGATCAAACCGTGTAGTTGCAACTTTAATAGCATCGGTGAGTGATGTGCTGCGAGATACCAAGATGTCTTGGTACGTAGTATAAGTAAACCCAGCGCTTTGCAATGAAGCAATGATGGTGTCATTGTTTTTCTGTTCATGCATACCGACAACGTGGTAATCAGCAAGGTAACCGGCATGATGTGCGTAACTAAACCCGTTACCTGAATGTCTGCCTTCTATGGCTCTAAAATCAGCGTGGGGGTCAAAGTTTATTGCCTGACATTGTTTCTGTTGACTGTTTGACAGAGCTTGCAACAAACCAAAGCTGTTGTTGTGGCCACCACCTATCACAATTGGTTCTAGCCCCGCATCAAATATGGCTTTTAGTACAGCGCTAACACGCACATCCAGTTCTTCACACAAGGTTCTAAGTCGAGTGAGGTCGGCATCTAAGCTGTTATCCAGCGTCTCACTTTGTTGCTGTAAATCATCGGTGATGACCTCTCCCAGTAATAGCACATTGCTAGGAGTGAGAAACTGATTGCAAGGCAAATTTAAAAAACGTTTTAAAAATGCGTGCCAGCCATCCGTTGCTCCGCCGTTACCGCAATTACCGCGCGGTCCAATGTCTTCGTTGACGGCAACGAGGACATATTTTATGCCAAACTCTGCGGCATCTTTTAGTGCCTCAGGCAGCGGGGATTGCGACTTCAAAAAAGACAATGATTGCCAAAATCGTGTTTCATTTTCTCGTGTAGCTGTGTATTCGCTGATGTTTGATTCGTTATAAATCTTGATCCAGTTATGTGCAGTCATGGTGTTTCAGTTATTAAAAGCAGGTTAGGGTAAACAGCGCCAAGCCATTACGCGTTATGCGCAGTGGCTTGGTGATGGACTTAAATAGTAGGTTAGGCGTCGTCTTCGTCTACTTCGAGCAATAACTCTTCAGCTGAAATAACAATGCCTGTCGAGTCTGCGTACAGGAAATCATCATCAAAGAAAGAAACACCTGCAAAATTGACAGGAATGCCTTGCACGCCCGTGCCCTCGCTGTCTGCGCCGACAGGAATAGAGGCAATGGCTTGAATGCCAAGCTCACATTCTTCTAGCTCTTCGACATGACGTACTGCGCCGTATACGACGATGCCTTGCCAGTTGTTCTCCAAGGCAAGCTCAGCGAGATCAATGTCGATTAAGGCGCGTCGTGTAGAGCCTCCACCATCAATCAATAAAACTTTACCAGTTCCATCTTGTTGCAGTACTTCGGCGATCATTTCGTTGTTTTCGAAACATTTCACCGTTTTTATACGACCACAAAAGGCATGTTGTCCGCCAAAGTTAATAAACATTGGCTCAAGTACGTCAATGGCATCGGCGAAGTGATCACACAGATCAGACGTGCTGTAATCCATCATAGTATCCTCAGAGAATGGCTAAACTGTTGTCAGTATACTCCCATTGAGAAGCTGCGCAATGCTTTGAATAAACTTACATAATTGTGTCACAAAAATGTCGCGGTATTGTTATTAAGCTCTTCTATGCTGAAATTGTGAACAAATGTAAGCAACTATGATGAAAGCACAAATAATTAAACTAGACACGGCGCTCTATTTTGCACTGTACAAGCCGAAACGGCGAAAATGGTTTAACTGGTTGATGTTAATGCTGTCTAAAAGTGGCAACGGTGGTCTATACGTCATTTTAGCATTATTGAATGGTTACTTTATGGGCAGTGATGGTAGCGCATTTGTACAAATGGTACTGGTTGCGTTTGCCATAGAGCGACCATTGTATTTTGTAATGAAAAAGCACTTTGCCAGGATAAGACCGTGCGATTGTCTGGCTGTAAAGGCAATGCTTACACCCAGTGATAAGTTTAGCTTGCCCTCGGGTCACAGTGCAGGGGCGTGGTTGTATGCCACGTGCCTGATTGATGTTTATCCGGTATTGACCATCCCTTTGCTGATTTGGGCGGCGGGAGTTTCGTTATCACGCGTTTTGGTTGGAGTACATTATCCAATAGATGTTGTGCTCGGAGCATTGATGGGCAGTGGGTGTGCTTTATTGGCCATCGGCATTTTAGGAGAGTTATGAGAATACTATATGGGATCCAAGGGACGGGGAATGGCCACATTACACGTGCACGTGTGATGGCGGAATGTTTTACCAAACTCGGAATTGATGTTGATTATTTGTTTTCCGGAAGGGATGCTAACCAATACTTTGATATGGGGGTATTTGGTCAATATCAGGTGAGACGCGGGCTAAGCTTTATTACTAAAGGCGGCAAATTAAATTATCAAGAAACCATGAAGCAGCTTAAACTTGGTGCCTTTTTACGCGATGTTCGACAGCTGGATATCAAGCAATATGACCTTGTGTTCAACGATTTTGAACCTGTGTCTGCATGGGCTGCGAAATTAGCGAAAGTGCCAGTCGTTGCGATGAGCCATCAAGCGGCATTTTTATCTCCAGAAGTGCCTTTATTTGGTGCTGGTTTTATGGAACGAGCTTTGATCCGTTGGTTTGCACCTGCAAATGTGCATTTGGGGGTGCATTGGCAACCGTTTGCAAAAAACATATTACCGCCTTTTATTGCTTTTCATGGTAATCAGACGGTATCAATTGCGAATAAAATACTGGTGTATTTGCCTTTCGAAGATCTGAATAGCATTGTTGAATTACTTGGGGATTTCCCTGATAGAGAGTTTTATTGTTATCACCCTGATGCGGTTGATCAGTCGATCAATCATATTCATTTGCGTGCGCCGTCCAGAACGGGATTTTTGGAAGACTTGACAAGTGCATCTGGGGTTGTTGCAAATGCTGGGTTTGAGTTGTCTAGCGAAGCGCTCAAGTTTGGCAAAAAACTATTATTGAAACCTTTACAAGGACAATTTGAACAATTAAGCAATGCGATGACGTTGCAGTCCTTGGGTTTGGCTGAGGTGATGAACTATCTAAACTCCGAAGCGTTGGGGGAGTGGTTAGAACATCCGGAGGGGCAAATGATCGATTTCCCTTCAGATGCAACGCCTTTGGCAAAGTGGCTTGCGAAAGGCCAATGGCAAGATTACGGCAGTTTACATGACAGTTTATGGCAACCAATACTCTATAACAGGAACAAAGTTGCATAGCATGTAAAAAACATGAAATATTTTTGATTAAACTTGTAGATTCAATTTCGGCGCAAGGTGAGTTTGGCTATACTGTATTGCAGGTTCTGTAATAATTAGGTAACTGTATGGCTCTACTTGAAAATCTAACCATAAAAAGGCGTTTACAGCTCAATGCTGTTGTTGTCGGTGTTGCTTTGCTGGTTATGCTGGCTGTGATCATCACTGAAGCCAATACAATGCGCCAGTTGAATGAGACCATTCAATATGCAGAAGAACTGGATGTTCATGAGTTGTCCATGCGAAAGTATGAGAAAAACTTTCTATTTTACAAAGATGTAGCTGCGCTGGAACAGTTTGAAAAGGAATATAAACAACTTAAGCAAAAAAAATCGCAACTTGAAGCTGTTTTTATCGACTTTGGCATCGATTTAGCGCAACTGAATCAGTTTGAACAGTTGGTTACCCAATATCACGCTGAATTTAATCGCGTTGTTGAATTACAAAAGACCATAGGCATGCACCCAAAAGATGCCCTATATGGTGAATTGCGAAAAGCGGTGCATGGTGTAGAAACGCTGCTAAAACAAAAAGAAGACTACAAGTTGCTGACAACCATGCTGCAACTTAGACGCGCAGAAAAAGATTTTATGCTGCGTCTAGATACCAAATATCTAGGTAAGTTTAATAAGCACATTGAGACGTTTGAGTCTCAGATCCGTGCATCCAGTCATAGCCGCGCTTACCAGCAAGAACTCATTGATTTACTCGGCGTGTATCAAGCCAAATTCAAAGGCTTAGTGGATGCACAGGTAACACTGGGTGTCGATTTAAATAGCGGTGCATTGGGCGATATGCGTACCGTGGTGAAGAAAAGCGATGCGGTGGTTGTCGCCATTGTTGAGCAGACCAAGCGTGAAATTTCAGAAAATGCAGAATTTGCCAAGTCGATTGCAATTCTAATTTTCTTTGCCGCAGCCGCCATAGTGATGGTATTGGTGTGGTCGACTAGCCGTTCTATTATTCGCCCTGTTGAGCGTGTTTATCAGACGATTGAGCGGATCAGACGAGAAAACAACCTCGGTATTTTGATTGAGCACAGTGGCAATGATGAAATTACCATCATGACACGCGACTTCAATAGCTTAATTGAAGACTTCAAAAACCTGATCGCAGATGTTAATCGCGCTTTAGTGACCATCAATGATGCCACATCACACCTTTCTGCGACCACAGCGCAAACCAGTGCTGGTATGAACGAGCAATTGCACGAGGCGGATATGGTGGCAACCGCCGCCACAGAAATGCAAGCGACTATTCAGGATATTTCACACAATACGGAAGCAGCAGCGCAAAAAGCAGAATCGACGAATAACAATGCACAGCAAGGCCGCAGTGAAGTGACATCAACCATAGATCACATTATGGCACTGTCTCATTCACTAAGTGGTGCCTCTGAAGTTGTTGGTCAATTGGAACGCGATGGTGAAACCATCGGTTCGGTACTTGATGTGATCAGAGGGATAGCCGAACAAACAAACCTACTGGCACTGAATGCGGCGATTGAGGCTGCTCGAGCGGGCGAGCAAGGCCGTGGCTTTGCGGTGGTTGCCGACGAAGTTAGATCTTTGGCACAGCGTACGCAAGACTCGACACAAGAGATTGAAAGTATCATTTCTACATTGCAACAGCGCACCCAAGATGTTGTAAGTATTATGGAAGAGTGCCGAAGTCAGAGTAATGAGAGTGTAGAGCAAGCAGAACGTGCTGGAGAGCTTTTAGGTTTGATCACAGAAGATGTTCAAAACATTATGGATATGAGTACGCACATTGCAACTGCCATTGATGAACAGAATCAGGTTGCGTCAGAAGTAAATAAAAATGTCGTTAAAATCCGTGATATTGCGCAAGGAGCATCTGAACATGCGGCTTCAAATGCGCAAAGTAGTGAAGAGTTGTCTGAACAGGCACGTGCACTACATAATGCCATTGACAAATACAAGGTGTGATTAACTAAAGCGTGTCTGGAGGAGTTTAGGCGCTCTTTTGCAAACAGCATCCATGTGATGCTGTTTTTGTTTCTAAGGCCTAAGGGACAAATTTAATCGGTACGCTGTCTTTGTTCTTATGGTGTTGCTGCACTTTTTCTTGATATTGTGCCCATAATACTGGGTGATTTGTACATAGCTTACGTAGGTACTGCCAACTAAATAATCCAGAGTTGTGGCCATCGTCAAAACATAGCCTGACAGCATAATGCCCAACGGGCTCAATTGCGTTTAAGGTCACGTTTTGCTTGTTTAATACCAGTTGCGCTTGTTCAGGACTGTGTCCTTGTACTTCCGCAGACGGAGAGTGGGTGCGCAAAAGTTCCGCACTGAGCGTGACTTTCATGCCGTCGTCAAAACTAATGTCGAGTTGCTTACTTTGTCGATGGTAATGGAGTTTGGTTACTTGATACATAAAAATTGGGCCAGCATCGCTGACCCAGTCTCCGAATTATAGAATGAAGCGGCTTAAGTCTTCATCTTGAACTAGCATATCAAGGTGCTGTTCAACGTATTTCGCATCAATTTGCAATGCTTGACCTGCTTTGTCTGAGGCATCGAACGAGATCTCTTCCATCAGCTTTTCCATCACAGTATGTAGACGTCTTGCGCCGATATTTTCAGTCTTTTCGTTTACTTGCCACGCAGCTTCTGCGATACGCTCAATCGCATCTTCAGTGAAATCGACAGTCACTTGCTCTGTTTGTAGCAGCGCTTGTTGCTGCTCAGTGAGTGAGGCATGAGGCTCAGTCAGGATGCGCTTAAAGTCTTTTGCAGTCAGAGCTTCAAGTTCCACGCGAATAGGTAAACGACCTTGTAACTCTGGGATCAGATCAGAAGGCTTAGCCATTTGGAAAGCACCAGAGGCAATAAACAAGATATGGTCTGTTTTAACCATGCCGTGTTTTGTACTGACAGTAGAACCTTCAATTAAAGGTAATAGGTCTCGTTGGACACCTTCGCGACTGACGTCTGGACCTGACGCTTCACCACGTTTACAGATTTTGTCGATTTCATCGACAAACACGATACCGTTTTGCTCAACGGCGAAGATAGCTTGCTCTTTTAGCTCTTCAGGGTTCACCAATTTAGCGGCTTCTTCTTCGATGAGCAGCTTAAAGGCATCTTTAATTTTAAGCTTGCGATTCTTTTTCTTGTCGCCAGACAAGTTTTGGAACATACCTTGTAGCTGGTTGGTCATTTCTTCCATACCAGGAGGTGCCATGATCTCAACTTGCGGTGATGTTTCCGCGATATCGATATCGATTTCTTTGTCGTCTAGTTGACCTTCGCGTAGCTTTTTACGGAACACTTGACGAGTTGAGCTATTTTCAGCTGGTTGTGCTTCACCCCATGCGTCTTTAGCTGGTGGTAATAGCGCGTCTAAAATACGCTCTTCGGCAGCTTCTTCTGCACGGTGTTTGTGCTTTTTAGTCTGTTGCTCTCGAGTCATTTTGAAAGAGACTTCAACTAGATCGCGGATAATGGTTTCAACTTCTTTACCCACATAGCCCACTTCTGTGAACTTGGTTGCTTCAACTTTGATAAACGGTGCGTTGGCAAGTTTAGCGAGTCGACGTGCGATCTCGGTTTTACCTACACCAGTTGGACCAATCATAAGAATGTTTTTTGGGGTAACTTCAGCGCGAAGGTCGTCATTGAGTTGCATGCGACGCCAGCGATTTCGAAGAGCAATAGCAACTGCTTTTTTAGCTTTGTCTTGACCAATAATATGCTGGTCCAATTCATGAACGATTTCTCTAGGTGTCATTGCTGTCATGGATTTTCCTATTACAATTCTTCGATGGTCTGGAAGTTGTTTGTGAATACACAAATATCACCCGCAATTTTCAAGCTTTTCTCGACAATTTCGCGTGCACTCAAGTCGGTATTTTCAATCAGTGCTGTTGCAGCCGCTTGGGCGAAGTTACCGCCGCTGCCAATGGCAATAAGGTCATGTTCTGGTTGTACAACATCGCCGTTACCTGTGATGATCAGTGAAGCCGTTTCATCCGCTACAGCAAGCAGCGCCTCGAGCTTTCTGAGCGCGCGGTCTGTTCGCCAATCTTTGGCCATTTCAACAGCCGCACGAGTGAGGTGTCCTTGGTGCATTTCCAATTTAGTTTCGAAACGCTCAAATAATGTAAATGCATCGGCAGTACCACCGGCAAAACCTGCCAGTACTTTACCGTTGTAAAGGCGACGCACTTTTTTGGCATTGCCTTTCATCACCGTATTGCCAAGAGACACTTGGCCGTCGCCACCGATAACAACTTTGTCATCACGACGAACGCTTACGATAGTAGTCATAGTATTCCTTAAAAGAGGCCTTTGCCTCGGATAATTATATCAATAAATGCTTAAATGAGGGCAGCTAGGCTAATTTCAAGTCCAGCCCCAAATTCCGCAGTCAACGATTTTGATGCGCTGCAATCTATTTTTATCGCTTTCAGCATCGCGCTTTTTGTCATAGGGCCCTAAACGCACACGGTACCAAACACCGTTACTCCCTTCAGTGCGGCGAATTTCAGATAAGAGGCCTGCAAAGGCAATGCGCGCTTTGCGCTTTTCCGCTTGTTCATAGGTTCTGAAAGAGCCACACTGCATTTGAAATGGACCCCGTGATTTAATGACTTTAACCTCAGCTTCCACTTTCGCTTTTTTCATATCATCGATGAACGGAGGTGGACGAGGCAGCTCTTTTTTATTTTCAACCACAGCGGTAGGTTCCGCCGGTGTTTGTGCCTGTTGGACTTTGGCAGGATCAGCATGCTCTTTGATAAACCACAAGCCATAGGCGAACCCGCCGATCAGCAGCATTGCGAAGGCAGCAAGGACTTTCGGAAAAGGTTTCTGCGTTTTAGGTTGTTGTTTCTTTTGTCCCTTTTTCTTCGGGGTTTTGTTTATATAATCGTGTTGTGCCATATCAGTTTAATAGGTATCCATAGGATCAACATCAATATTCCAGCGCACCCGTGTGGCAAGTTTGTGGCTGCTTATATATTCCTTAAGTTGCATGAGATATTGATGCAAAACATTGCGTTGCGTTGCCTGTATATGTAATTGATAACGGTACTTTCCCGCGAGGCGCTCCATGGGCGCCGGGATCGGACCTAGCAATTGTATACCAGAGAATGGCTGCGCTGGAACCAAATCGGATAAAAATGTCATGACAAGGTGCGCGGAAGTTGCTTCTGCTCTGACCAACGCGAGATGTGTGTATGGTGGAAGCATTGTCTCTTGGCGCTCTGTGAGTGCGTAGCGCGCAAAGTCTTGATAGCCATTATTAACTAAATCTTGCAGCAGTGGATGTTCGGGAAAGTGGGTCTGTAATATCACCGTGCCAGGCTCTCCACTTCTACCTGCTCGACCTGCTACTTGGGTTATCAATTGGGCCATATGTTCAGTTGCTCTAAAGTCACTTGAATATAAACCACTGTCGACATCCAAAATAACCACAAGCGCGACATCGGGGAAATGGTGACCTTTCGCCAGCATTTGGGTGCCGATCAGCACTTGAGCCCCACCTTGGTGGATCTGCTCAAGGGCACTTTCTAAGCTGCCTTTTCTCCTCGTTGAATCTCTGTCAATACGACAGATAGGGATGTCTTCAAATTGAGCAGAGATAAACTCCTCCAGCTGCTCTGTACCAAGTCCTGTGGGCATAATCTGCGTACTACCACAATCTGGGCACTGGTGAGGAACAAACTGTTGTTCACCGCAGTGGTGGCACACCAAGCGCTGCATTGATTTGTGATAGGTGGCGCTGGTACTGCAGTGTTGACAGTCACTTATCCAAGCACACTCATGGCAAATCAATGTCGGCGCGAAACCTCGGCGATTAAGAAAGATCATAGCCTGCTTACCCATAGCCAGAGTACGCTCAATTGCTTTTAAACTTGTGCTGGCGAACCCACCTTGCGTTTGTTGGGCTTTCATATCGACAAGTAAAAATTGATTGTCTTGACTGGTTTGCGCACGTTTACTTAGTGTCAGCAGTTGAAACTTATTATCCAGTGCTTTTTTTAAGGTTTCCAGCGCGGGTGTTGCTGTCCCTAAAAGCAGCGAACACTGCGCTTGATGAGCACGGTAAGCGGCCAAATCTCGAGCGTGGTAGCGCAAACTATCTTGCTGTTTAAACGAATGATCATGCTCTTCATCAACGATGATCATCGCGAGGGATTTAAACGGTAAAAAAATACTAGAGCGAGTGCCAATGACAAGCGCTGTGGTGGCTTGCTGAGCACGACGCCACGTATGCAAGCGCTCGTTATCAGTGAGATTGGAATGCCATAGATCAATTGGTAGGCCAGGAAAGCGACGCTTGAATCGATTGACTGTTTGCGGAGTTAGACCTATTTCGGGTACCAACACTAAAGCTTGCTTTCCTGCTTTGAGTACTTTTTCTAAGCACTGTAAATACACCTCGGTTTTACCACTTCCGGTGATCCCTTCAATTAAAAATGTGCGAAAACCATCGGTATGATTTACTGCACTGCAAGCGGTTGCTTGTTCTTCATTTAAAGTGGGTTTAGTACCAATAGATAGCGGTTGGTTTTGCCAAGAAGTATCTGGGCGAAGCTCTTCACAAATGAGCTTTTTTTCTTGTAAGCCTTTTATTTGTGCTTGTGTAAAGCCCAAAGTTTTGAGCTCACTATGTGTCGCATCCCCGGCACTGCGCAATTGTTCTAGTAATGCAAGCTGCTTCTTGGCTCTCAATTGCGTGGTTTCTCGCCCCGCGTCGGTGAGTGTTAAAAAGGGCAACTGCGTTTTATCTACATTCTGACCGTCACGCAGTGCGCCTGGTAATGCGGTAAATATTGTCTCACCGAATGGGTAGCAATAATATTGACTGGCAAAAAGTAAAAAACTTAAATGAGCACTATCTAGAATGGGTGTGCTGTCAACAACAGATTCAAGCGGCTTTATTTTATTTTCTGGGACGTCACTATGTGTTTTTAATTCGGTGACGACGGCGACACAACGCCGATTGGCAAATTTGACCCAGACTCGACCGCCGACACAAGGGGTCATGGAGGGTTGGTAGGTGTAATCAAAAGTCTTGTGTAAAGGGACTTTTATTGCGACAGCTGCAAATGGCATGTGCTCTCCAAGTGATCCGCCTATTGCGTACAAAGTAAGAATGCGAAGTGCCAGAGTATACCTCAACACTTTCTACTTGTGAGGGTAAATTCCGGATAGTAAACAGGAATAATAAAAATCTAGTTAGATACTAATTTATTGCTTGTAGTTTGAGCATGAAAGTCCTAAAATACGCGTCCAATTTATTTGTATAACGACGTATGGTGCCAAACTTCGGGTTTGGAGAGCGATACGGCCTTAAATTAGAGGTTTCCTATGAAAGAAGGTATTCATCCTAAGTACGAGACGATCTCAGCAACTTGTTCTTGTGGTAACAAATTCGAGACGCGTTCAACACTTTGTAAAGACATTCACCTAGACGTATGTTCTTCTTGCCACCCGTTCTACACTGGTAAGCAGAAGATCCTTGATACTGGTGGTCGTGTTGATCGCTTCAACAAGCGCTTCGGTGCGCTATCTGCTAAGCGTTAATCACTGCTTAGTTAATGAAAGAAAGCACCTACGGGTGCTTTTTTCGTTTTAGTACATGCCTTTTTCTTCATACATGTGCTTCAGCATTCCCCCGAATAAAAAATAATATGCAATTTGGTATTGTATTAAAAAGTTGCCATATTTGTTCTATAGCATATGTCTAACTAAGTGGTTTAATTGGCACAACTCCAATGTGCTTTTTGCATTGAAATTATGAAGCAAAATGTGAGATGTGTGTTTAAAACGGTCTTTGTTTTGAATAGTTATGCTTGTTTAATTTTTATTTAAAGTTAGTTAAATTCATCTAAATGTCACTAAATGTAGTTATTTTCATTTAACTGTATGGTTTTGTTAGTGAATTGATTCTTGTTCGTCATATGTGGTTTTTTTGCATATAAATTAACCTTTCATGACCAAGAATTATGGATGTTACCGTTAATTTATTGCTGTAAATTTTGATGAAAAGTAGCTTAAAAGTCGCTAAATACCAAAGAATATCGTCTAACAGGATAGACCTGATAGTGCTTGAATTAATTTTCAAAAGAGGTATTGTTGAAAGCAGTTAGCGAATTTTTATCTCACTCTCACTTTTAACTTCTCGTAGGAAAAAATCGCGTCATGTCAGATTTACGTGAAAAAGCATTACATTACCACGCTCACCCCGTCCCAGGTAAAATCAGTGTTGAACTGACAAAACCTGCTGAATCCGTCAAAGATCTAGCCTTAGCTTATAGTCCAGGTGTTGCAGAGCCCGTGCGCGAAATTGCGGCAGATCCTGCAAATGCATACCGATATACAGGTAAAGGCAACATGGTTGCTGTGATCAGTAACGGTACTGCTATTTTAGGTCTGGGTAACCTAGGACCTTTGGCGTCTAAACCCGTAATGGAAGGTAAAGCGCTTTTATTTAAGCGATTTGCAGGTTTAGATTCGATTGATATCGAAGTAAAACACCGCACAACTGAAGATTTTATCAACACCGTTGCAAATATTGCAGATACGTTTGGTGGTATTAACTTAGAAGATATTAAAGCGCCAGAGTGTTTTGAAATTGAAAAAGCTTTAATTGAGCGCTGTGATGTTCCTGTTTTTCACGATGATCAGCATGGTACAGCGATCGTAACTGCTGCTGGCATGCTAAACGCTTTGGAAATTCAAGGTAAAGACATCAAAGAGGCGATCATTGTTTGTTTGGGTGCAGGTGCAGCCGCAATCGCTTGTATGGAACTGCTAATTAAATGTGGTGCTCAACGTGAACACATTTACATGTTAGACCGCAAAGGTGTTATCCATACACGTCGCGATGACTTAAATGAGTATAAAACGCTGTTTGCCAATAACACTGATAAGCGTACATTGCAGGATGTTATTGCTGAAGCCGATGTATTTGTTGGTGTATCTGGTCCTGATTTGCTATCACCAGAAGATCTTAAACTGATGGCTAATAAGCCTGTGGTTTTTGCTTGTTCGAATCCAGATCCAGAGATTAGCCCTGAAGTGGCACATGGCGCTCGAGACGACTTAATCATGGCGACAGGTCGCTCTGACTATCCAAACCAAGTTAATAACGTACTTTGTTTTCCGTTTATTTTCCGCGGTGCATTAGATGTGCGCGCTACTGCTATCAATGATGAAATGAAAATTGCAGCGGTAGAAGCTATTCGTAGTATTGCAAAAGAACCTGTACCGGAAGAAGTTTTGGTTGCAGCAGAAGTAGAAAGCTTAGAGTTTGGCTCAGAGTACATAATTCCAAAGCCTATGGACCCACGTTTACTACCTCGTATTGCAAAAGCAGTTGCACAAGCTGCAATTGACTCAGGTGTTGCACAGATTGAACTACCTGAAAATTACATGGCATAGATTTTACGACTAAGTCTTGTAAGGGGCTTAGTGTGTTACATGATATAAAAAAGCCTCACATTAGTGAGGCTTTTTTATATTTGATAGGGACTGATTATTCTTCGTTTATTTCAGGAATATCTAATCCCATTTTTTCCATAATCTCGCGAACTTCTGCTGGGATCTTCTCTGGATTATCTTTTCTTAAGTCTTCGTCATTTGGCAAAGGCTGGCCAGTAAACGCATGTAAAAACGCTTCACACAGTAATTCACTATTTGTTGCATGGCGCAGGTTGTTAACCTGTCGACGAGTCCGTTCATCTGTCAGTACTTTAAGTACATTCAAAGGAATTGAAACAGTGATTTTTTTCACCTGTTCTGATTTTTTACCGTGTTCTGCATATGGGTGAACATATTCACCGTTCCATTTAGCCATAATTGTGTACTTGCCTCAGTGTTTACCTTGAATGTGAATAAGACTGGATTTTGTTTGCTGAGTGCACTGCTGACGGTTTGTACCATATACAAGCTAATTGCTGTGCACTGTACAGGAAATTGGCAGAATACTCGGTCTTTTGCCATATTAGGTCAAAGATTCAGTCTTATTGGCATCCTTTATCGCTTTCGTGGCGAAATTTTATCGGTTTGAATAAGATAGTCAAATACTAGTTATTTAGCCATATAGAAGTATAAATGTTTTGACATCTCACAATTGTTCATCTAACCTTTTAGACGTCTAAACATCCAAGTATCTAGGTGACCTATGAGCCAAAGTAAGAAGTCAACGATTGCCGTGAGAAATGGCATCGATGCAGATAAGCATCATGGTGCAGTTGTGCCTCCTTTATATCTCTCTACGACCTATTCTTTCGCTGATTTTGATAAAAAGCGGGATTATGATTATGGTCGCAGTGGCAACCCAAATCGAGATATTTTAGCCGATACACTCACTCAGTTAGAAGGTGGCGAAAAAGGCATTATTACCGCAACTGGCATGGCTGCGGTTCATCTTGTGACACAGTTATTAAACCATGACGATACTTTGGTGATCCCGCATGACTGTTACGGTGGCAGTTATCGATTATTTACCTCTTTAGAAAAGCGTGGCTTATTAAAAGTAGAAGTACTTGATTTAACTCAGCCTGAAAGTCTGCAAAAAATTGCGGATATTGCGCCTAAGATAGTTTGGATAGAAACTCCGAGTAATCCAATTCTAAGACTGACAGACATTGAAGCTGTGGTGAAAGCTGCGCACGGTTGTGGCGCCTTGGTAGCTGCGGACAATACATTTTTATCACCGGCGCTGCAAAACCCAATCGCTTTTGGTGTGGATATTGTTGTGCACTCTACGACTAAGTTTATTAATGGTCACTCAGACGTTGTTGGTGGAGCTGTCATTGCTCGCACGCAAGAATTGGGGGAAGAACTTGCTTGGTGGGCAAACAATATTGGCATTACAGGTTCACCTTTTGACAGCTACTTAACATTGCGCGGACTTAGAACTTTAAAAGTGCGCCTAAAGCAGCATGAGCACAATGCATTGGCGATAGCTCAGTATTTAGAATCTTCTCCATTTGTTGAGCAAGTTTATTATCCCGGTTTAGCTTCCCATCCACAGCATGCGCTCGCCAAAAAGCAGCAGCATGGATTTGGTGGCATGGTAAGTTTTGACATCAAAGGGGGTCTGAAAGACTCCGCTGCATTTTTAACTTCTTTGTCCCAATTTTCTCTAGCTGAATCTTTGGGTGGTGTAGAGAGTTTGATTTGTCACCCAGCTACGATGACCCATGCAGGGATGGATCCACAGGCTAGACTTGAAGCGGGCGTAGGCGATACGTTAATCCGAATTTCCGTTGGAATTGAAGACGTTGAAGATTTGTTAGCAGATCTTGAGCAAGCGTTTAAAAAGGTGTACAGTCCTGTAAGCGGTGATTCTGACGATGCCAAAGACTTTAAACTATCCCCTGCACATACGGTTTTATGGTAACAATATGACAAAAGTAGTACACAAATTTGGCGGCTCTAGCCTTAGTTCTGCAGCGCGCTATCAAGCGGTTGCTAATATCATTTTAGGCCAATGCCAAAGAGGTGATTGTGTCGTTGTGTCAGCAGCGGGTAAAACCACAAATACGCTAGTGAAGTTATGGCAAAGTTATTTACAAAAAGATGATAATGCCTTTAATGACATCTTATTGCAGGTGGAAAACCATCAAAATCAACTGCTGACAGAGTTGTTTACGAGCCAGCAGGCAAATACTCTATTAGAAAAGCTAAAAGATGAGCTACAGAGCATTGCAAAGGCGGCAGCAGATTTAAACTTACATGAAGCATCGTTATTGGCACATGGCGAAGTATGGTCTGCACGTCTGCTAGCACATTTATTGTCGACATTAAATGTCAGTGCGCTTGATGTAGATGCGAGAAGTTTATTTACCCAGCATCAAGGTCAATTGTTACATGCACAAAATAAACAAGCGTGTATAGAACAATTAAGTGGCGAAAAAATTCACATAGTGACCGGGTTTATTGCCTCAGATTGTGACGGTAATACGATCACTCTGGGCCGCAATGGTAGTGACTATAGTGCAACCCTGTTGGCTAATTATATTGATGCGCAGGCTGTATCAATTTGGACAGATACTCACGGTGTGTTCAGTACCGATCCGCGTAAAGTAAGTTCAGCAATTAAATACCCTAAGGTTTGTAGAGCGCAAGCGAATCTGCTTGCTCGTCTTGGCAACCCTGTGTTGCATGCAAAAACGTTATCACCACTGAAAGACACCAACATTAAACTTCAAGTGCGTAGTAGTTATGACCCTGAAGCCGTAGGCACGGAAATCGTGAAACAAGGTTATAGCAAAGATAAGCGGTTTATCACCACATTTGAGGAACTTGATTTAATTCGGGTTGAGGGACTTGCTACGGGTGAGGTGCGAACCTTAAGCCAATTAATACAACATAGTATTCACCACTTTAGTAAGGGTGGTGAAGATTATCTCCTAGTACCGAGCAATGACACCCATGCTGTAGCTAGCCATTTGCAAGGCAGGGGGAATATTGTTGAGTCTCACTTGAGAGGCTTGGCAATAGTAGCGCCGAGCCATGAAACACATCAATTAACTCAGCAAGTGGCTGCGGTTTTAGAGCAGCAAGATGTGGTTGTACGCTTTACCCACAGTGATGGACGTTATGCATTATTCTTGACAGATCAATCTATCGATAGCGATGTACTTGCTATTTTACATGATAAGGTAGTCAATAAAGGCCGAGAATTAGCTGTGATCATTGCGGGCCTTGGCAATGTGGGCGAAGTGTTCGTTGATCAATGCCAAAAGCAAGTTGAGAAGTTACAAGCAAACTTTGATCTAAAGATTGTGGCTTTGGTTCGCTCTCAAGAAATGTTGTTTTGCCCAAGTGGTATTAATATTCAAAACTGGCAACAGCAATGGCGAAGCGAGGCGCAAAGCTACCAGCAGTCAGATCTGCTTGAGCGTATCGGTGAACTCGATTATGAGCACAAAGTAGTGATTGATATTACTGCCAGCGATGCTTTTAGCGATATGTATCCGAGTTTTGTGGCACATGACTGTCATTTGATAAGTGCCAATAAATATGCCGGTACAGCAGCACAAGCTTGGTATGGAAAACTACTTGAGCAATTACAAGAGCGCAACTTACACTGGCGTTATAACACGAGTGTTGGTGCTGGATTGCCGATCAATTTTGCATTGGCTGATTTGCAAAACAGTGGGGATGCTGTGACGCGTATAGAGGGGGTATTCTCTGGAACTCTTTCTTGGCTATGTAGTAGCTTTGATGGTACTAAACCTTTTTCTGATTTGGTGATAGAAGCACAGGGCATGGGCTATACCGAGCCGGATCCGAGAGAAGACTTATCAGGTCGAGATATGCAGCGTAAATTGCTTATTTTGGCCAGAGATCTAGGACTTGAACTAGACGTTGAAGATATTGCCCTAGAGCCATTGATGCCAGAACATTTGGCCACAGGTGATTGGGACTCTTTTCTTGCTAAGCGTCAGGATTTAGATACATTTTATCAGTCTCGTTATGAGCAGTCGCAATCTGAAGGCAAGGCACTGCGTTACACAGGGGCTTTAGATATCGATGAGCAAGGTCAGGTTAGTGCTAAAGTTGGCATTGCCTATGTTGAGGCTGGCAGTGCAATTGCGAATTTAACCCCTGGTGACAATATTTTTGTGATCACCAGCCAGTGGTATGAAAGTAACCCGTTAGTGATCCAAGGGCCGGGCGCCGGTAAAGAGGTGACAGCAGCTGGGATCCACTCTGATTTATATTGGTTAACACAAAAGCTCAAATAATAGAGTTGTTTACTTAAACGATATTTTGCCAATTTAAAAGGCCATGCACTGCATGGCCTTTTTGTTTTTCTGTTGTCTAAAATAATTCTTCTGACGCTGGCAGGCTATCGTCAAAAGGTGTGCTACTGCCTGAGTCTAAAACATATTTTGTCGGAGCGGTTCCTCGTTCAAAATATTCAAAGCGGCTGGTGTAGTCATTTTTTTCACTCAGTAGACCCGTTTTTAAATCAATACGTATTGATACAAGCCCAGGAGGGGGCTCTATGGGTGCCAATGGCTCTTCTTGGAGCGCATGACGCATAAAACTCACCCAGGCAGGCTGTGCCGTCGTCGCACCGGCTTCCCCACCTACAATCTGCTTTTTGCCCAAGTTAGTATTGTAAGCCGCGCGACCAAGTGGTTTGCTGGCATCATCAAATCCAACCCAAACTGTGGTAAGTAAATTTTGGTTAAAGCCAGTAAACCATGTATCAACGGCATTATTTGTTGTGCCGGTTTTGCCTGCCAAGTCTTTTCGCTTAAGTGTCTGAGCTCGCCAACCTGTCCCGGTCCAGCCTGTTTTATGTCGCCAACTGCCGCCACCCCAGATGGCACTTTTTAATGCATCGGCAACTAAAAAGGCATTCTTTTCCGAAATGATCCTAGGTGCGCATGTATACGGATCGGCTTCAAGTGCTTCTTCACTGCACACACGCAATGGACTTGCTGTGCCTAACTCATTGCCAAACGCATCGGTTAGTCTGTCAATAAAATAAGGTTCAATTAAGTGCCCGCCATTGGCAAATGCGCTCATTCCTCTGGCCATTTCTAACGGTGTCATCGCGGCACTACCTAAGGCGAGTGATTCGCTACGTACCACATCTTCGTCACTAAATCCGAATTTGAGAATGTGATCTGCAGTGTTGTTTAAACCAACACCGCGCATTAAGCGGATTGATACAACATTTTTAGATTGCGCTAATGCTCTTCGAATACGAATTGGTCCACTGTATACATCTGGGCTGTTTTTCGGTCGCCAAGCCACTCCTAGGCTGTTATCCCAGTGGTTGATGGGCGCATCATTAATAATTGTGGCAAGCGTATAGTCACCTTCCAAAGCTGCGGAGTAGATAAAGGGCTTAATGTTTGAACCCACCTGTCTCTTCGCCTGAACCGCCCGGTTATATTGACTTTGCTTAAAGCTGTAACCACCCACAAGCGCTTTGATTTGACCGCTTTGAGGATCAAGAGACACGAGTGCACTTGCCGGCTGAGGAAGTTGACTGAGAACCCACTTTTGTTCACTTTGACGCACCCATATTTGCATACCTGGAGCGAGAATATCGCTGGCAACTTTTGGCGCTCTACCTTGGCGTCGCTCTGTGATATATGCTCTGGCCCAGTTCATTGCGCTCCAATCTAGCGTAATGGTATTGCCAGAAGGCATGACAATGGTGGCTGACTGTTCTTCTAGTGCCGTTACTACCGCTGCATGTAGTGGTGCGATGGCTTTTACTTTTTTCAGTCGAGCGGTGATCTGTTCTGTTGTCCACGGAGTTTCTTCTGGTTGCCAATAGCGAGCGTTGGGCCCTCTAAAGCCATGACGCCTATCATAGTCGTGTAGATTGTTGATGAGTGCTTGCTGAGCTGCGGCTTGGTCGGCTGCATCGACAGTGGTATAAACCCTGAAACCTGAATTGTAGGCGGTGTCAGTACCATACTTTTCAACCATATATGCGCGTACCATCTCTGAAATGTACGGTGCGTATAGCTCTATTTCGGCACCATGTCGTTTTGCAGTAATTGGCGCATTTACAGCGGCATGATATTCGGCTTGTGTAATGTATTTCTCGGCAAGCATTCTGCCCAATACCACATTTCGTCTCGCTTTGGCTCGAGTTGGGTTGCGTATTGGGTTTAGTGCTGATGGCGCTTTTGGTAGGCCAGCGATCATGGCCATTTGAGGTAACGTCAATTCATTGAGTTCTTTACCGTAGTATACTTGTGCTGCGGCTCCAATACCAAACGAGCGGTGGCCTAATTCGATTTTATTGAGGTAGAGCTCAAAAATTTCATCTTTGCTCAACAGCCGTTCAATGTGCAGCGCAATAAAAATTTCTTTGACCTTACGTATATAAGCCTTTTCTCGGGTCAAGAAGAAGTTTCTTGCGAGCTGCATGGTAATGGTACTTGCCCCTTGCTTTTTTTGCCCTGTGCTAACTAAGACAATAAACGAGCGTACAATCCCAATAGGATCAATACCGAAATGCTCGTAAAAACGATTGTCTTCTGTCGCCAAAAATG
The DNA here is from genome assembly GCF_018100925.1 of Pseudoalteromonas luteoviolacea. Classification (GTDB taxonomy): domain Bacteria; phylum Pseudomonadota; class Gammaproteobacteria; order Enterobacterales; family Alteromonadaceae; genus Pseudoalteromonas; species Pseudoalteromonas obscura. The sequence continues at coordinate 77,854 of NZ_JAGJEH010000014.1, forward strand.
CATTGAGCATAGGCTCTGGTACATCAGATATTTTAACTGGTATACGGCGTTTTTCACCAAATTGATTGATGAGCTTTCCGTCGCGTGTAAAGACCTGCATTGGAGTTTGTAGCTGAACATCTTTGAGCACTTTGACGCTGGGAATATCGGATTTCACATAGAAATACAAGCCGATTAGAATCAGTACGCCAAAAAGGCCAAAAACGAAAACAGTCTGTAATAATCTTTTTAATAAATTCACGAATTTATCCCTAGTGAGACTCCCAATTGCAAGTGGACGCTGTTAGTATATCCTGATTAAAAAACGATTAATAACTTTTGCGTAAATTCTTCAACCCGAACAGGTGTTAAATAATGCACCGTTGTTGTTTGGTAAGTATAATGCATAATACTTAAGGCGTATCAAATGTTAACTTCTAACCAAGAGCGCCAAAATAACGACTAATTTAAATACTTGGGTAAATTGCATGTTCGATCAAATATTTAAAAAGCACGCACCAATGATGGTTGGAGTAGATATTGGCTCACACTGTGTAAAAGCCGTGTTGCTTGCCGAGTCCAGTGCAGGTTACCGGGTCGAAGCTGTCGCGATCGAGCCTTTACCTAAAGGTGCAATGAAAGAGCGCGCTATTCAAGATATCGAAGCAATTGGTCGTGTTATCGCTAAATTAAAAAAGCGTCTTCCCAAAGGCACACAGTTTGCGTCAGTTGCTGTATCTGGTCAAACAGTCATCACGAAAATGATTTTTATGGATGTTTCGTTAACTGATGCTGAATTAGAGTCGCAAATTGCAATTGAGGCTGACAGTCTGATCCCATATCCATTGGATGAAGTCAGTTTGGACTTTGAAAAGTTGTCAGTAAATGAAGCGGATCCCTCTAAAGTGAATGTACTGCTGTCTGCTGCTCGAACTGAAAGCGTACAGGCTCGAGTAGGTGCACTTGAAGAGTCTGGGCTTAAAGCCAAGGTAGTCGATGTCGAAAGTTATGCTTTGGCACGCTCAGTGGATGTACTCTATGAGCAATTGCCGTCTGATGCCTATGACAAAGTTGTCGGCATTATTGATATTGGCGCAGTTGTAACCTTGATTAGTGTGGTACAGTCAGGCAAGACTTTGTATACAAGAGACCAAGTTTTCGGCGGTGAACAATACACTAACAGCATTGTTGCTTACTATAATAAAACTTTTGACGAGGCGGAACTTGCGAAAACAACCGGTGATCTTCCTCCAAACTATACTTTTGAAGTACTCGCGCCATTTCAAACTTCTCTCTTACAGCAAATAAGGAGAGCGCTGCAAATGTTTATGACCACCAGTGGGCATGATCAAGTGGACTATATTATTTTAACTGGTGGAACTGCACTTGTTGAAGGCTTAGACAGACTACTGGTTGATGAGTTAGGTGTGCATAGCATTATTGGAGATCCATTTGCGAATATGGAAATTGCTCCTAAAGTAGATAGAAGTGTACTTAACCGCCATAGTGCGCAATTCTCGATAGCGACGGGACTGGCATTGAGGAGCTTTTCTGCATGCCACATATAAATCTACTCCCTTGGCGAGAGCAGCAACGACAGGCATCGCAACAAAAGTTTTTGACAATTTTGGCCGTTATTGTCGCGACCAGTTTGGCACTTATGTACTTAATGGGTACATTTTACGACGGGCTAAGGCAGGGTCAGGAAATAAAAAACCGTTACCTGCAAGGAGAAATTGCTAAATTAGATGAGCGGATAGGCGAGATTGAAGGACTGAATAAACAAAAAGAAAACTTGCAACGTAGAATACGATTGATCGAAGTATTACAAAGCAACCGAAACTTAGGTACTCAGATTATCGATGAAGTAGCTAGGGTAGTGCCTGCCGGTGTTTATCTGACAAGCTTAGAGCGCACTGAAGATATGATTAAAGTTGTTGGGCGCAGTGAGTCTAATAATCGTTTATCGCAAATGCTTCGCGCTGTGGAGTCATCTTATTTACTAGAAAAACCGGTTATTCAAGGTATCGTAGCTGGCAGTAATGACGATAGATTGCTGAGTGATTTTATGATGCACTTTTACGTAAAATCCTTTGAACAGATGGAGCTTGAGCGTCAACAAAATAGCAGCGTCGAATCAGGAGTACCTAAATCGTGAAGCTTGATATCAAAGCATTGCAAGAAATCGACTGGAATGAAGTTGAGCTAGATAATATAGGTGAGTGGCCACTACCGGTTAAAATCATCTGTTGTTCGCTAGTTGTATTGGTCATGCTGATCATTGGCTACACTATGTTGGTTTCAACGTCGATAGACAGGTATGAGTCGGCAGTGAGCAAAGAGCAAGAATTACGTAAAAATTACCGCATAAAGTATGGCCGAGCCAATAATTTAGAGTTATATCGACAGCAAATGCTGGATATGGAAGATCAATTTTCCCAACTACTCAGAAAGTTACCGACTTCTAATGAAACGCCCGGTTTATTGGATGATCTAACCTATGTAGGTACTTCCAGTGGTTTAACCTTTTTAAAAATAGGCTGGTTGCCAGAAGTTAAAAAAGAATTTTATACAGAACTACCAATAAATCTTGAAGTTGTCGGTACTTACCATGAATTTGGCGAATTTGTCAGTAAAGTTGCGCAGCTACCTCGAATCGTAAGCTTGCATGATTTTAGAATTGAAAACGCAGGAAATAATGCGTTGGTTTTTGGTGTGGTTGCCAAAACTTATCGATATGAGCAAGGAGAGAGTCAATGATTCGGCTTGCGCCAACCTTGCTCACTTTACTGTTCATTGCTGGGTGCAATGATGATACCGCAGAACAAAAAGAATTTATTGATCGGGTCCAAGCCAGTGCAACGCCGTATATAGAGCCAATTCCTGAAATGATGAACTTTGAACATTTTCAGTATCAGGCGTCCGATCTACGAAGTCCTTTTGTTGCCCCTCAGCCTGAAGTGATTGAAAATCGGTTAGTACAAATTAAAAACTGCCTTCATCCAGATCCAGAAAGGTTGAGAGATCCATTGGAAAAATACCCATTGGACAACCTTATAATGAAAGGCATAATTGCAACAGAAGTAACAACTTGGGCATTGATCAAAGCTGCTGACCAAGGTTTATATAGGATCAGAGAGGGGCAGTATATGGGGCTCTATCATGGCGAAGTAGTTGGTGTGCACTCTGATAGAATTGAGTTAATGGAGCTTATCCCTGACGGTACTGGTTGTTGGAAAGAGCGACTCACAACAGTTGAGATGCCTGAAGCTGAAGAAATGGGCGCGAGTGAATAATAAAAAGGTGATACGACTATGACGCGCAACCTAGCAAATAGTTTTGCGAAAACATTAATTGGCGGTGCATTTTTAGGGGCTTCTATGCTCTCTTATGCTATCCCCATGCTCTATGATGTACGTTACAACCCAATAGCCTCGGGAGAGACTGAATTACAGTTGGTGTTCGATGAACAGCTAGAAACCGAGCCTCAAGTACAAGTTTTGAGTGAACCTGCGCGATTGGAACTGTTTTTTGTTGGTGCGGAATTCGAAGAAAGCCTCAAAGAGTTGGCGATCAATAAAGCAGGGATCCGTGCAATTAATAGTAATATGGAGCCTGATGGCTTTAAAATTACTATCATGTTGGAAGAGTTAAAGTTATATAAGACAACGGTCAAAAATAACTTGGTGTATCTACAGGTATCTGACCAGCCAATTCCAGACGAGAGCTCAGCCGAACAAGCAAGTCAATATATTAATGGGATTCAAAGTATAGACTTTAAACGCACCTCCGAGGGGGCGGCACAAATTCTCGCATTTTTAGATTCGGCGCAAAGTGCAATAGATGTGCAACAAGTGGGTGATAAAATCATCGCAGATTTCCACCATATAAGTATTCCGGACGAGCATTTATATGAGCTGGATGTAACAGACTTTGGCACCGTCGTTGGTAAAATTGAAACGTTTCGAGAAGATACTAAAACGCGAATTGTTATTGAGCCAAACTCTGCGTTTAAGTTCAACTATCAGCAGTTAGAAAATATTTTCACTTTGACAGTTGAGAAAGACAGCAACGAATTTCAATTTGGTGAAAGCAAATCCTATCAAGGGCAACCTATCACTTTAAATTTTCAAGATATCCCGGTTCGCTCTGTACTACAGATAATTGCGGATACCAATAATTTTAACTTGGTAACCAGTGATTCAGTATCGGGCAATATTACGTTGCGCTTAGATGGGGTCCCGTGGGATCAAGCGTTAGATGTGGTGTTACGAGTTAAAGGCCTCGATAAGCGTATGGAAGGATCAATCTTGATGGTTGCACCTTCTGAGGAGTTGAGTGCGCGAGAAGCAAAAGAGTTGCAAGCGAGAAAACAAGTAGAAGAGCTAGAGCCTTTATATACTGAATATATTCAGCTGAATTATGCGAAGGCGCAGGAGTTTTCCGACTTGCTTAAAACTGACGTAAACTCAATTATCAGTTTACGTGGTAGCGTCTCTGTCGATGCGAGAACAAATACATTATTAATTAAAGATACCGCACGTAGTATCGAAAGTATTAGGCGGATGGTTGAGAAGCTCGATGTTCCTGTCAAACAGGTACGTATTGAGTCTCGTATGGTGACCGTGACGGATAATATTCAAGAAGATTTGGGGATCCGTTGGGGGTTTAGCGATCAGCAGGGCAATGATGCATTATCAGGTAACTTAACTGCTGCTGATTTATTGTCGGGTGGGACGATCCCGGGACTGGAAGATAGATTGAATGTAAATCTACCAGCGCCTTCTACTGCTGCGAGTGTTGGTATGCACATTGCCAAGCTGTCTGACGGAACGTTAATAGACTTAGAGTTGTCGGCACTTGAGCAAGAAAATAAAGGTGAAATCATTGCGACGCCGAGTATTACAACGGCCAACCAAAAAACGGCCCGAATAGAGCAAGGTACAGAGATCCCTTTTGTTGAAGCGTCCTCTAGTGGGGCAACGGCTGTTGAATTTAAAAAGGCCGTGTTAAGTTTGGAAGTAACACCGCAAATTACACCGGATAATAAAATTATTTTAGATTTAATTATCACTCAAGATACGCGAGGTGATACAGTACAAACCGCCAATGGTCCTGCAGTGGCAATTAACACCCAACAGATCCAGACCCAAGTATTGGTCGACAACGGCCAAACTGTTGTTCTTGGCGGTATTTACCAGCAAGAAACAACAAATGCGGTGAGTAAAGTACCACTTCTTGGAGATGTGCCGTACCTTGGGGTGTTGTTTAGAAACACTAAAGAAATTAATGAAAAGAAAGAGTTATTGATTTTTGTCACGCCCAGAATTATGAATGACAATTTGTAATAGTGATAAATTAACAAATAAAGGCGGATTTTACGCCTTTTGACTTGAAATGTTGAATAGAATACTGAGATAATCCCCTCCTTAATTTTGGGGCCAGGTCGTTAGGCGGGGTTTTATTTCAAATTTTAGAGTTCGTTTGTACTAAATAGATATGGCTGAGAAACGTAATATATTTCTAGTAGGCCCTATGGGGGCTGGTAAAAGCACAATTGGTCGTCACATTGCCGATCAGTTACACCTTGAGTTTTTTGATTCAGATCAGGAAATAGAGCGCCGCACGGGTGCTGATATTGCTTGGGTCTTTGATATCGAAGGAGAAGAAGGTTTTCGTAAGCGTGAAGAAACTGTAATTTCAGACTTAACTGAGAAGCAGGGTATCGTACTGGCGACAGGCGGTGGCTCAGTGATCAGTAAAGAAGTGCGCAACAAACTGTCAGCTCGTGGGATTGTAGTATATTTAGAAACGCCCATTGAAAAACAAGTGGCTCGAACACAGCGAGATAAGCGCCGTCCTTTATTACAGACAGGTGAAGACTCAAGAAAAATTTTAGAAGATTTGGCTGAGCAACGAAACCACTTATATAGCGAAGTGGCTGATATTGTTGTACGCACTGATGAGCAAAGTGCCAAAGTAGTCGCAAATCAAATTATCGATAAATTAGATTTTTAATTGCCAATATAAAAAGGAGGGTGTAGTGATGCTTGAATTGAATGTGGATTTAAACGAGCGGAGCTATCCCATCTATATTGGAGAAAATCTACTATCGGATAAAGGGCGATTAATTGAACATGTAGGTCAAAGTCGCCCTGTGATCATTAGCAACGAAACAGTTGCTCCTCTCTATCTCGAAGTCATTGAATCTCAACTCAGCGACTTATCTCCACTACACTTCATTATTCCAGATGGTGAACAATACAAATCTTTAGATTGGTTTGAGAAAATTTGTGCTTTCTTGCTTGAAAATAACTGTGGTAGAGATACTTGCTTAATCGCCCTTGGGGGCGGTGTTATCGGAGATTTAACGGGGTTTGTTGCGTCAGCATATCAACGTGGTGTGCCATTCATTCAGATACCAACGACTTTGCTTTCTCAGGTAGATTCATCTGTTGGTGGTAAAACGGCTGTTAATCACCCTCTTGGGAAAAATATGATTGGCGCGTTTTATCAGCCTAAAGCCGTTTTTATCGATACAAGCTCATTAAACACCTTGCCCGCACGCGAATTTTCCGCAGGCATGGCTGAAGTGATAAAATATGGCCTGATCTATGATGCTGATTTTCTTACTCGTTTAGAAAGTGATGCAGCCCAATTAAAATCGCTTAATATTGAGAGTCTCAATCAAATTATTTATCGCTGTTGTGAAATCAAAGCAGAAATTGTTGCTAAAGATGAAAAAGAAGCAGGTTTGCGCGCTTTACTCAATTTGGGACATACCTTTGGTCATGCAATTGAGGCGCAAATGGGCTATGGCAATTGGCTGCATGGTGAAGCGGTTGCAGCAGGTATTGTACTGGCCATGGAGCTTGGACAACAGCGGGGTGACATTAATACAGCTGAAGTAACGCGTGTGCGCAATTTGTTGGCTCAATATGATTTGCCTACTTCACCCCCAAGAGAAATGACGTCTGAACAGTTTATTCACCATATGCGCAAAGACAAGAAAAATAAACAAGGCAAAATCAGATTTATAGTACCCACTTCGCTGGGGGTATGTGAGTTGGTAGATGACGTGTCTGACGCTAATGTAGGCCATTTAATAGGGCAGTAATGCAGTCTCAAATATTGCCAAGCCGTTCTGCCTTGGTCGATAGAATTGCAATGCAATTTGAATATGGGCAGAGCTTAATTTGTCTGGTCGGCAATTCAGGCTTAGGTAAAAGTTATTTGGCTGAAAGCTTTATTACTGATAAATACAGTGATTTTTCGAAAGCCTTTATCCAATTAAGTGCACATTCCAAAGATGTCGATATTATTCGACAACTCATGGAGCATACTTTTCGTGCGCCACTGGTGGATCAAAAACTTTCCCTGACGGAAAACTTCTTCGTTTTAAACAGTGAACAGCCAGCAGAGCCGTGTTTATGGGTACTTGATGGTGCAAGACACCTCAGTGATGAACTGATCCAGGAGCTGCAAAACCTCGCAGTAAGAGCGCCACATACTTTATACATTTTAGTGACCGCACAAGCTCCCAATATGCTGCCAAATGCATTGGATATTCATTTGGAACCGCTTTCGCATGCTGAATCCAAGCAATTGATGAAAATGTTTTTTACGCAATTGCCACCAGATGATGATCCTATATTTAAAACATTCATAACCGAAGCTCGGGGTAACCCTAGTGTGCTGCTTGATTGGAAACAAGAAGAGCAGCAGCTTGACTTGAGAGCGGATTCACAACCAAAATTAAAACAAAAGCACTTTTTTATTGCAGCCTTTTCATTGATCCTCACCCTGTGTTTGGTTGCCGCTTTGTACAATAAACAGTTGCTTGATCTACTTGGGGAAAAGCAAGAAGTAGCAAAACAGCAGACTGCTATTTTATCTGAGCCGACAGTGCTTGAAGCAGAGCAAGTGCTTGAAGCAGAGCAAGTGCAACCAAAAGTTGACGTGGTATCTAAGGTGGCTAAACACGCAGCAGAGGTACAAAATAAACCAGAGCAAGAACAAGTCTCAGCGGTATTAAGCGCATTGCTATCAGCGCCTACGAAAAGTGCAATGAATAGTGAAATGGCAGTCGACACTAAGAAGCACAGTGAAGTTACTTCCACAGAGCTCGCTCCTGAGCCTGACGAGCAAGAGGTAGAGCAAGTTGCTACAGCGTTACAGCCTACTAAACGCACTGAGAGTTCAACTGATGCTAACGTTCAAGTAACGCCTAAAAATACCGTTCACAGAGTAGGTGTATCTCACGATAATCAGTGGTTTTTATTAAGGTCTGATACAGAGTGGAGCATTCAGTTATTGGCCGTGACAGAAAGAAAAGTAGCTGATGATTTTATTGCCAAGCACGCTTTGCCCAACATTAAAGTGGCTGAAGTGAGAAGAAATGGCAAAGTTTGGTGGTTTGTTACTTTGGCACCTTTTGCCCAGCTAGATGATGCTAAGCTGGCTCGTGGTAATTTAAATGCTGAATTGTTGGCTGCTAAGCCCTTTTTTAAACGGATCTCCCAAATAAAGCAGCAAATCCAACAGTCACAGTAAAAAAAATAGTGTAAAATCCCGCTACTTTTGAGTAATTAGATCGATCATGCAGAAAAAAACCAGAGCCTTTCTTAAATGGGCGGGCGGAAAATATAGTTTAGTGGAGGAAATCACTAAACGATTGCGCAGTGCAAACAGTGAGGCAGAAACTTTGGTTGAGCCTTTTGTAGGTGCTGGCTCTGTGTTTTTAAATAGTGACTTCAAGCGTTATGTGTTGAATGACATTAATGCCGATTTAATTAACTTGTATAAAGAAATTCAGCGTGCACCTGATGAATTTATCGCAGATGCGAAAAAGTTGTTTGTTGAACAAAATAACTGTGCAGATGCTTACTATGAATATCGTCAGCAATTTAACGGGTGCGTTGATGTCTATGAGCGGGCTATTTTATTTCTGTATATGAATCGCCATGGCTACAATGGGCTGTGTCGATATAATTTAAAGGGGATATTCAATGTGCCCTTTGGTAAATACAAAAAGCCCTACTTTCCGGAAAATGAGTTATACCACTTTGCAGAGAAGGCTCAAAATGCAACCTTCACCTGTTTAAGCTATGAGCAAGTGTTTAAACAGCTACCTAAAAACTCAGTGATTTATTGTGATCCTCCCTATGTACCACTGAGCAAAACAGCCTCTTTTACAAGCTATGCAAAGGGTGGGTTTAACCTCGATGATCAAGCCCAACTGGCAAACCTAGCTGAGCGTGCGGCATTTGATAACAACAAACCAGTGCTTATCTCAAATCATGAAACTGTATGGACGAGAAAAATATACAGTGAAGCGCAACTGGATGTAATCCAAGTAAAAAGAACAATCAGTCCAAAAGGCAATGGGCGCAATAAAGTCAATGAGCTGATGGCGCTGTACAGTGCACAACCATCGCGTAATTACTGACTTTGTGCGGTAGCAATAACGCCATTAACAAGAAAAATTAAGAAAACAACGAACATAACTACGAAAAGGGTTGCGATAACGGCGTATGGCCAAAAGTGATTGCTCTTGAAGTCGTGGTGATATTTTTTGTGGCTTTGTACGCCAAACATAGCAGCGAGGACGCTTTGAAAGATGCTTAAGAAAACCATCATGATGCGTCCTTTATGCTGTCAATTAAATTTTAGAAATGCTCGAACTGTCTTGTTGGTCATCAGAGCCAATTAAGAGCTCTAATAAGTCTAGGTAGTGAAACTGTGCATTGCTGCTACCACCAGTTAACCACGCATACCAACTTGTATGTGCTTCGCGTTTGCAGTGCTGTTCATTGTAATTGTAAGTTGAGTCGACACACTCACACTGACTAAACTGCGCAGTTTCAATATCGTCATCTCCAAATGAAAATACACCTACCGAAACCACAGCTGCGATTGCCAACAATACCGTCCGTGTTTGAAGCCATGTTACCATAACTATCCCCTCAGCGATTAGCTATCCTTAAATAGTACACTATGGATATTTATTAAACAATCAGTTTATCTCTTTTCTCTGTAAGTTGCTCGCAAATTGGCCATTGCTTGCTCGTGTATTTCCGGACAATTTGAGTTAAAGTAGCGGCGGAAGCTAACTTTAAGGGGAACTCATGTCTTCAGTAAATGCACAACCTGAATTTCTAATTGCACCATCTATTTTGTCAGCCGACTTCGCACGTCTAGGTAGCGATGTTGAAAAAGTAATTAATGCAGGTGCAGACGTCGTGCATTTTGATGTGATGGATAATCATTATGTACCAAACCTAACATTTGGGCCAATGATCTGTGAGGCACTAAGAAACTATGGTATTACTGCGCCAATTGATGTGCATTTAATGATAAAACCGGTAGATGCGTTGATCCCAAGCTTTGCCAAAGCGGGGGCTGATATCATTACATTTCACCCAGAGGCGAGTGAGCATGTTGACCGCAGTCTTGCTTTGATAAAGGAGCAGGGGTGTGAGGCCGGTTTGGTACTTAACCCTGCTACGCCGTTGCATTGTCTTGACTATGTTATGGACAAAGTTGATCAAATATTATTAATGTCAGTAAATCCTGGCTTTGGTGGGCAAAGCTTTATTCCCAATACACTCGATAAACTAAAACAAGTCAGAGAGCGTATTGAGGCGTCAGGCAAAAAAATTCGTTTGGAGGTTGATGGTGGTGTCAAAGTAGACAATATTGCGCAAATTGCAGCAGCAGGCGCAGATATGTTTGTGGCAGGATCAGCCATCTTTAATCAACCGGACTATAAATCGGTAATTGATGCGATGCGTCAAGAACTTGCTAAGGTAAGGTAATGAATATTCAGGGAGTTTTACTCGATCTTGATGGCACCTTAGTCAACAGTATTCAAGATATGCACTTAGCGCTCAATTTAGCGCTATCAGATGTTGCTTTTCCAGTAGTTTCATACAAGCAGGTACAGCTATGGGTCGGAAATGGCATAGATACACTCGTCCAACGTGGACTGAGCTGTGATAGTGACATTAATCCTGACCTCTCAGCTACGCTTGTAAAACAAGCAACGGAGAGATTTAAAGCGCACTATCAACAATTAGTGGGTGAGTATGCCGAGCTATACCCAGGTGTAGAAATAGGTCTATATGAACTCGGCAATGTGCCAAAAGCATTAGTGACAAATAAAGATAGAGCATTTACATTACAACTTTTGCAAAAGCTTAACATTGCCAAGCATTTTGATGTTATTGTATGTGGTGATGATGGAAACAAAAAACCAGATCCACAATTGCTTAAGCTAGCGTGTGAGCAGCTCGGTGTGAGCGCTTCTCAAGCAATTATGATAGGTGATTCAAAAAGTGATATTTTAGCGGCCCACAGCGCGGAGATGCCTGTGATCGCTTTGAACTATGGGTATAATCAAGGGGAAGCACTCTCGCAATTTAATCCACAGTACCTCTGTGAGCAGTTCTCAGATATAATTCCCATTTTAACAAACCATAATTGAGATAAAGGAACAAGATGACAAAACCAGTAGTATTAAGTGGCATTCAGCCAACCGGTGGTATGACAATAGGCAATTACGTAGGTGCCATAAACCAGTGGCTTAAGCTACAAGAGGATCACGATTGTTTCTTTATGTTAGTTGATCTTCACGCGATTACAGTGCGCCAAGACCCAGCAGCTTTGCGCGAGCGCGTATTAGATGGTATTGCTATGTACACTGCATGTGGTATCGACCCAGAGAAATCTGCATTATTTGTACAATCTCAAGTGCCTGAGCATGCACAGTTAGGCTGGGTACTAAACTGTTATGCACAAATGGGTGAATTGAATCGCATGACCCAGTTCAAAGACAAGTCGTCGAAGCATGCGAACAATGTCAACGTAGGTTTATTTTCATATCCAGTGTTACAAGCTGCCGATATTTTATTATATCAAGCAGATCAAGTACCGGTAGGTGAAGATCAGAAGCAACACTTAGAGCTTACTCGTGACATTGCGACGCGTTTCAACAATATTTATGGTGATGTATTTAAGGTACCAGAGCCTTATATTCCAGAGCTAGGCGCGCGTGTTATGAGCTTGCAAGATCCGTTGAAAAAGATGTCAAAGTCTGATGACAATCCCAATGCGTTTGTCTTGCTATTAGATGAACCAAAAAAGATTGAGAAAAAGCTCAAAAAAGCTGTGACGGACTCGGACGAACAGGCGCGTATTTATTTTGACCGTCAGGAGAAACCCGGTGTATCTAACCTGCTCACTTTACTATCGGTTGCAACAGGCCGTTCAGTAGAAGCACTTGTGCCAGAATATGAAGATAAAATGTATGGCCATTTGAAAAAGGATACGGCTGCTGCTGTGGTTGAAATGCTAACGCCAATCCAAGCGCGTTTTAAAGAAATTAGATCTGATCAGGCGCTACTTGAAAATATTATGCGCAGTGGTGCAGAAAAAGCAGGTGAGCGTGCTGAAAAAACACTGAAATCGGTTTATGACGCTTTAGGGTTTATTCCTCGTCCATAGCCTACTGAGTGTAAATAACAAAAAAGCCACCGTGTGCACACGGTGGCTTTTTTACTTTTAAAGGGAGTCTAGCGTGTAACGCAGTAGATCCCCTGATTAGTCTTACAAGCATCGCCAGTCGGGCAAGTTCTCTGTCTAACTGTAGTGGTTGCAGGTGTTGGCCATGATCCCGTACCGCCTGCTACATGGGGCGTATTTTCATTAGGTAGTAATTGTTTATCTTGTGACAGGGTTTTTAGGTGCTTTTTATTTATTTGCATTTTCATCATTATCTCCTTTTAAAAATCTGCATTTACGAGCCAATAGGCTGTTTAAAATTAAACCACTTGTAAAGTGAGATAAATTCAAATACGCAAAAGGAATTCTAAAGGTGGCAGGTACGAGAGATATGGTGAAAAATGGAAAAAAGGGTGGCGACCATGTCACCACACCTTAGCAAGTAAGTCTCAGACCTACCTACTCTCACGCAATTTTTTATAGTTCAAAGTAATTAGTAAATAACTTATACAATTCGGTACCTTGGTTTACGCTTGCTGAAGCAAAGTGCAATATAGCGATGGCATCATGATCAAACGTAATCGGGTTTAAAGCTTCACCTTGCGCATACTTGTCCATGCGCAAAATATTGACGAGTGTCTCGCCGGCTTTAATATGCGCACCAAGCGCTGCTTGGTATTCCACCATACCGCCTATCGGGGCGTAAAAAGCTACGTAGTCTTGCAAATAGCAGGCGTATCGCTGTATTGGTTTAGGTTGGTATGTGCTATCTAGGATCACTTCTTTATGAGTCAGGTAGCTCAGAAGACTATCAGCATCTTGTTGTGCTTCGCTCAGGTCAATGTGCTCCTGAGATCCAAGCTCTACAGTAAATGCTTCATTTGTCGTTGTAATCTCTCTACCCAGTGCGCTGAACGCTTCACTGAGTTGCCACCAAGGGCAAAAACAAGCTTCGTCCATCGCACCATCAAATTCATTAGGTATCAGTAGGGTGTGAGGGATGTCAAAGTATTTGGCGCTCGCTTGTGCATATTCTGGACAGTACAAATGTTTTGAAGAGATTGGCCCCGTATGTAAATCAAGGACTAAGTCAGCCTCATGAGCAAGGCGCTGAAGATTAACCGCAATGCGCTTGCCAGTTTTGAGCTGGTGCAACGGTTGGGCAAGTATCTCATCTGTTTTACTAATTAATAGCTGTTTAAATTCACTGCGGATCACCTGCTCTGAAGCATCAACGTACTTTGCAGCAAAGTCGGCGACCAGATGAGTATGATCATGATATAGGCGATTCCAATTCTCTCCCGTGATGGGGTCGAAGCGGCCCAGTGTAAACTCTCCTGACTTTTGATTACAGCCAATCGGATTTGCATAGGGGACCAAGGTAATTGAACCATTAAGCTGAACTGTTTTTAGTTTTTCTAGTAAGGCATAAATCACGGCATTGCCCTGTACTTCGGCGCCATGCATATTTGCTTGAATGTAGACTTTGGGCCCTTTGTTTCGATCACCAACAGTAAACACAGGAATAGACAAAGCTTGGCCATTCGCCAGCTCTGCTACTTGAATGGATGTTTGGGCTATCTGATTCATTGTTACCTCAAATAATTCTGTGGTGTCAGTGGTGGTCTAACACAGCGGGTTTGGCCGGACTGGTAGGTGTACTCGCTTGGCAATGTATGGCAGAGAAAGTAGGGCATGCTTTCAGTGAAACCATAGGCACCACATTGACTAAATACAATCCAGTCTTGCTCGGTTATATCGCCTGGTAGTGTGTGCTCTCCCAAGTGATCTAAGGCTGTGCATAGCGGACCGTGCAGGGTAAACGTCTTTGGCGTAGATGTACTGTCACGTAACAGTTCGGCAGGAAATGCCTGTGTGGTTACTGCTGGTCGTAAAATATGATTTATACCGCCCGCTAATATCAACTGATTGCTACTGTAGTTGCGCTTTTGTTCCACGACAGGATTAACGTAATAGCCGCATTCACCCACGGCATATCTACCTAATTCCATCCATAATTCATCAACATTAGCTTGTTTCTTAATGTTTTCTAAGCTGTCTAAAATTGCACTCCAATCAATCGCTGATTGAGATGCGGCGTATGGAATCCCTAAGCCTCCACCTAAATCTAAAACACGCAAATTAATATCTAGCTGTTCGGCTAATGTGACGAGGGGGTCAATCATTTGCTGCCAGAGGGAAGCTAATTTCTCTGCGTCTAACATATTACCCCACTGGAAGATATGCAGACCGACAAAATCCAAATGATCATATTCACTGATAGATAGAGATGACCACTCCTGTGTTCCTAAACCAAATGGCGTTAAGCTATCTCCGCCTAATGGATTTTTTTCATTATCAGGCCAGCGCAACTGAATGCGTAGCAAGATACGTAATTGGATTTTATGACGCTTGGCTGCATCTTGCAGCCAAGCAACCTGATTGAGGCTTTCCGCTACAAAGGTGGTTACACCTAAGCTTAAGAATTCTTCAATTTGGCGTTTGGACTTAGCTGGTCCTGTATTGAGTACGCGGTTAGCATTGATACCTTGCGCTAAAACCTGTTGCAATTCACCACTACTGGCAACGTCAAAATCAAACCCTGCTTGATCTAATGTTTGAATGATACTAGACAATGGGTTTGCTTTGACTGCGTACCAAAGTTTCACAACGGTTTGTTCAGTTAATTGTGTTAAGTGAGCGTGCAACGCATCTAAGTCGTAAAAATAGAACGGTTCGTGCTGGTTCTGTACCAGATCAGAAATCGCTGTTTTTACTGGCGTACTCAAAGCTGGCATTAGCGAAGCACCTCTTCTAACTCAAGGGCTGCGTCACTTTGCTCATCGCGGTATTTGACGATAAGAGCACAGGATAAGCTCAAACCCTGCTGTTGCGCCCATTCACCATTCGCAGGACGAGAGCCAGGGATCACAATGGCATTTTCAGGGATTGCTTCGCCTTTTTCCAACACCCTTTCGTTAACACAGTCGTACACAGGAATACTTGCCGAGAGGCGAACTCCTGGCGCTAATACAGCACCTTTTTTCACAACAACGCCTTCAACCAAAACGCAACCAGCGCCAATGAAAGCATCGTCTTCTACAACCACTGGGCTTGCCCCGACAGGCTCTAATACTCCGCCTACCTGTACGGCCGCGCTGAGATGTACATTTTTACCAATTTGTGCACACGAGCCAACCAACGCATGGCTATCTACCATAGTACCTTCATCGATATACGCACCGATATTAACGTAAGCTGGTGGCATAATTATTGTGCCTGAAGCGACGTATGCACCGCGTCGAACACTGCTTCCACCTGGGACCATTCTCACACCGGCTTCAGCTGCGAATCCTTGAGGTGCTAAGTTATCTTTGTCGACAAAGCCGCCTGGATATTCTGTATTTGTGCCGTTTCTGAAGGCTTCTAAGATACCTTCTTTGACCTCGACATTGGCATGCCAGTTGCCTTGTTCGTCCTGTGTCGCTGCACGAACAGTGCCATTTTCTAGGTTGTTTAATAGGGTTAACCAGCTCATGTATACTTCCTTAACTCCAAGATAAAATAGTTGAATTTGCGGTTTTGATAAACGTTGTATCACTGAGCTCCAAGTGGGTCAGTGGTGGGCGAAGACGCGGCGAAGCCAGCTGTCCTTGCAAGTGCATTAAGACCTTGACGGGGATCGGGTTGGCTACGCTAAATAAGCTGTTTACCGCGTCTGTCCAAGTGGTAAATAAATTTGGAAACGTGCCAGCAAGCGAGCGCTTTACAAACTCGGCTGTTTGCTGAGGCCAAGCATTGGCAGCAACAGAGACAAGGCCGGCCGCTCCCGCTTGTGCAAAGTACGGCATCAATCCATCGTCTCCACTATAAATAGCGAGATCAGGTGATGCTTTACGGAAAGATTCAAAGGTAGCAATATCACCACTGGCTTCTTTGAGCGCCCATAGTTTGGGGTGGGAAGCAAGATTTTCAATAACATTTGGACTTATTGAAACAGCGCTGCGTCCAGGAACGTTGTACAACATACATGGGCGATCACTGGCATCCAATAGTGTTTTAAACCAGTGTGTCAGACCCACGTTACCTGGCTTCGCGTAGAGCGGTGAGCCAACCAAAAAGGCATCGATCGGTTGGGTGTTGCAAAATTCAACCCAGTCGAGTTGTAACGCAAGATCATGGCCGCCAATAGCAACCATCAATGGGACCGTTGGCGACAGTTCACAAACATAACGCACTATGTCGCGCTGCTCTTGCTGTGAAAGTGCAAGCCCTTCACCGGTACTACCGAGTAAAAGTATGCCATTACCAGCTTGTTGTTGTGCAAGTACTAGCTGCGCTAACGTTTGAAAATCAACGTGGTTGTTATCGTCGAACGGCGTAACAAGCGCTGTCCATAACGGGTAGTCAGATAAGTTGTATTTAGATTTCATCTCTACCGAACTTAAATGCAGCTCGGAAGGTGACTTGAAGTGCAAATCCAGCTTCCGAACAATTAAAATTCGAAGAGCAATGGACTTAAAACAGCATAAGGCATGGCCTTATCTTTCTAAGACCAGAAGCTCTCCACCAAATATGTTGGTGACAGTCGCTGGGATTCAGCCCATGCGCCCGAAAAAATCAATTAGCAAAGATGATTTCTTCTCGGCGTTAATTCCCCTCACTAAATGTCATCGGAGTTTGCTCTCCTCAATTTAGCTACCTGAATAACGCACCTCTTCCAGCCCTCAAAATAGCCATTACAGCTACTTTGCGATAATAGGGTCAGACGGGATTGAAACATTTTGGCCGTCTAGGTGTCAAGCTCCAATCTGTAAAAGACTGAAATTAAGCTACACTTCTGTTTGTATGCAGCTCAATTTTATCTCTATTATTTTGCACCAAACACGGAGGCAGCCGGTTGCTTAAGATATTGAAAACATTTCGCTTCAGGTACATTTTAGCGATTTCTATTATGGTCATTGTCATCACAACAGCGATGGCAACTATGCAGATACTATTATCTCAACAAGCTGCCAGTACGTACGTGATCAATACGGCAGGGATGCAGAGAATGCTGTCGCAAAAAGCGGCGTTATTATTAGGTGCTGAGTACATACGCGAGCATCCAGGTACGTTTGATGAACAGCAAATGCTGCGTGATGCATTAGATAAAATGGCTGAAAACCAAGCTTTTTTATTAGCAAAGTCGGGTGGGCGCTATGCTCACTTATCTTCTGATCTACAACAGTTTTATTTTCAACCTCCGGTTGCTTTGGCAACTCGGGTTGAAGAGTACATTGATTTAGTCAAAACTGCGCACAGCCTTGCCCTTGTCGGCAATTTGAAAGTAGAAAAGTTGATCCAAGTTCAATCCCGAGCTAACGAACTTTTAATTGCTCTAGATCAGGCGGTTACGCTACATGAGTTAGTAGCTACTAACAAAGTAAAGAAGCTGCAAAATGTTGAGCTATTCATTTGGCTTTTTGGGCTCATGATCCTCATTATCGAAGCGCGTTGGATTTTCTATCCGATGGAAAAAAGCATTCAGAAGAAAATTACACGGCTTCAGACACTACGCATTGAAGCCAATCGTCTAAAGCGCAGTAAGAGTGAATTTTTGGCACGAGCAAGCCATGAGATGCGTACGCCGCTGCAAGCCGTTATGGGATATCTGGCACTGTTTAAAGAATCAGCTCAATCTGCTCACCTAGAGGTTGTCGAACACGCAGCAAAGCAGCTTAATATTCTGCTCTCAGCAATAGATGACTACAATGTGCTATCAGAGAATAAAGAAATTAAGTTAGACAATAAAACCGCTTGTCTGTTTGATACTTTATCTCACTCGTTAGCAATTTATAAACCGCTTATGCAGCAGAAATCGTTAAGTTTTACAACGGACTTAGGGGCTGGTTTGTCACAAGTTGTCGAATGTGATCACAATCGTTTGGCTTGGTTGGTTGGGCAAATATTGGACAATGCCGTGAAGTACACTGAATACGGAGAAGTGAGGCTAGAAGCGGATTGTCACCAAAGGTGTGAAGAAGCCATCTTTCACTGCCTGATAACAGATACGGGACCGGGTATTAACCAAACCCAAGCCAAAATTGATGAAGAGGAAAATTATCAAGGAATGCAGTTGGGGCTTACTCGTGCGCAGCTCATTATCAATATGCTCGGTGGTGAAATGAGCTTTACGGATAATATACCAACCGGTACTCAGGTATTATTAGAGATCCCTGTGAAAGTGGCTAAATCTGCTGCATTGACACCGTTTGAGTTGAGTAGAGAAAACCCGGCTCTGTTGGTGGAGGACAACTTACTAAATGCACGTGTTGTTGTGACATTATTAGAAAAGTTGGGCCTGTCAGTGATACATGTAGTAAACGGGCAAGAAGCGCTATCTGAGTTACAAAAGCAAGAGTTTAGTTTGGTATTGATGGATTTGAATATGCCTGTGATGGATGGTTTCACAGCAATAAAGATGATCCGTCATAACCTTGGATTAGAGTTGCCCATATTGGTACTTACCGCAAATACCACAGAGCAGGCTATCAATAGAGTGTATGAATTAGGAGCGAACGCCCACTTATTTAAGCCCGTTGATTTAAAAACCTTACGAGAAAAAGTCGAACTGCTAATAACCCCCTCGGTCGTGAACGACTCACTGTCTTGATTATTGGTTTTCAAGGAGGTTACAGTACATGGCGGCATGTTTTTGGTAGATTAAAGGGTTAGGTGTAAGGTATTCTTACACCTATCAATTTATATTCTCTTGACTATAAAGCCCTGTGCTTTTAGTAATTCAATCAAGCCATGTTGTTTGGGTAAGTGCAGTGCGCCTACAGCAATAAAATGCGATGTTTTACTCATGTCGGGGAGCAGAGTACGGACCCAAGTATGGTTGCGCTCAATCACTAGTACTTGTTCAGCAAGTCGTGCATATTTGGAATCATCAAAGCTCAGCTCGTAATACTTGCTCAATATAGCATCGTCGCCCGTTTTCCAGGCTTCTATCATATCTTTAATAAAGTCATCAGCTTCTCGCATTTGGGAGAGGGTTTGTGTCACCATCTCATCACTCATAATCGCGATCTGGCTGAACATTTCTAATTGTTGCTCAAATAGCTCTAGCTCTTTGATGTTTTTTTTATGTTTAATAGCGTGTGCAATAACTTGTTTATCTATGCCATACGTATCAGTTAATCCCGCCTTTTGATATTCAAGCTGCACAATTGTGAGGATGACAGCCCACGCTGGCGTACTGTTGAATAGTGCGATATTGATCCCCCGCTTGGTAAAATAGGTTTCGAGTTGTTTATAAACTTTTTGGGATACGGCTTGTGGCAATGGACGGCTATTGGAGTTGGCTATAAATGCGGCTGTTTTGTTCTGAATTTCAAATGGCGACAGTGCACTCATATTGAGTTCTACAACGGTATTTTCAGACTGCTCGATGGCACTTTTAACCTTGTCAGGCAAACCTTGCATACTGGGATCACCAACATGAACAGTACCGAATAAATAGGAAGTCACCCCATTTTTTTCTACGCTCCACAGTGCTGGAGCAGCTTGACTTAGTGTGCTAAAAAATAGCAACAAGCAAAATGACGAGACTAATTTAAAAAACGAAATGTGTTTCACTGCAGTGGTCCTTTTATGTCTTGGATTAAACATCATAATCAATTGAATAAGTAAATCACAAAAAATTAATACAGAAATCTGATATGCATAATTGTCTTCGATATATTGAGGTAGTTTACCCTTATGTAAGTTTGCCTCTGTTGTCTTGGATAAATACACTTAGAATGTGTTGTTTTTGGGTTTTTTATTTCTTTATTCGTATTTTTAAACAGTAAAATGGCATAGTTTTTATGGTTGACATGTAACCTGTCGCAGGTTACTAATAGAATAAGAACACGCAGACAGTATTTGTCTGCCAGAGAATGCAATCAAGCACAGTACAATTTTTTGGATTTGGATTTATGTTACTAACAGCAAAACTACTAGTCGTGATTATCAACGTGGTGATTATTATTACCGCGGGGGCTTTGTAGTGCTGTAAGAAAAGAATCAGCTAAAAGCCCCCCGCACTGAAAAGTTCGGGGGGCTTTTTCGTTTTAGGGCAAAAAAACAGAGCAAAGGGCAATGAGCAAAACAATGACAGGCGCACAAATGGTAATCGATATCCTTGTTAAACAGGGTATCTCAGACGTATTCGGCTACCCAGGCGGGGCAATTATGCCGATTTACGATGCGTTGTATGGTGCGCCACTCAAGCATTATTTAACTCGCCATGAGCAAGGAGCAGGGTTTGCGGCAGTTGGCTATGCACGCAGCACTGGTAAGTTAGGTGTTTGTTTTGCTACTTCGGGGCCTGGCGCAACGAATTTAGTGACTGCACTGGCTGATGCAATGATGGACTCGGTTCCGCTTTTGGCAATCACTGGGCAAGTTCCTACTGCGGCAATTGGTTCTGATGCGTTCCAAGAGGTTGATGTTTTAGGGATGTCTTTATCGTGTACGAAACATAGTTTTATGGTAGAGCGCGCAGAGGATTTGGCTGAAGTACTGCAACAGGCGATGCACTTAGCGGTATCAGGAAGACCTGGGCCCGTATTAGTTGATATTCCAAAAGATATTCAACAAGCGCTAGTGCCTTTTTCTCCTTGGAGTGCAGACACTCAAGCACAAGAAGCACCGATATTAAATGATCTAGCATTGGCCAATGAGCTGTTGAAAAAAGCCTCAAAGCCAGTGGCGTATGTCGGTGGCGGCGTTCATAGCGCTGATGCGCAACCAGCATTGATGGCATTTTTGGAGCAAACTCAGATGCCTGCGGTATCTACTTTGAAAGCGCTCGGCAGTGTTTTACCTGAATACGAATACGACTTGGGCATGCTGGGTATGCACGGGACAAAGGCGGCAAATTTAGCTGTGCAAGAATGTGACTTACTGGTGTGTATCGGTGCGCGATTTGATGATCGAGTGACGGGAAATCTAGCCAAATTTGCCGCCAAAGCGAAAGTGATCCACTTAGATATTGATGCTGCTGAAATTGGCAAGCGCAAGCCAGCTGCGGCTTCATTGGTGGCTGATTTAAATGTCTCTTTGCCTTTATTACAGGGCGTTTTAGCACCTGCGGATTGGCGTGCGCATATCAGCCATATGCAGCGAGAGTATGCTTGGCGATATGACTACCCTGGAGAGAAAGTTTTTGCGCCTTATTTGCTGAATAAACTGAGCCATGATGTACCTCAAGATACAGTTGTTTGTTGCGATGTGGGTCAGCATCAAATGTGGGTTGCACAGCATATGAAATTTAGCCATCCGAGCAACCATCTTAGCAGCGGTGGCGCTGGTACTATGGGATTTGGCCTGCCAGCGGCAATTGGGGCGAAAATCGCGCGTCCGGACAACATGGTTATCACGGTTTCAGGCGACGGTTCAATCATGATGAATATCCAAGAGTTAGCGACTATCAGAAGAAATAACCTTGCCGTAAAGATAGTTATTCTAGACAACCAAAGACTGGGTATGGTGAGACAGTGGCAAGAGTTATTTTTCTCGGCGCGATACAGCGAAACAAACTTGTCAGATAACCCTGACTTCGTGCAGTTGGCCGCTGTGTTTGGTATCCCAGGGCAAACTATCACCCATGCATCAGAAGTAGACGATGCAATTGAAAAACTAGTAAATAGCTCAGGTCCTTACATTTTACATGCCTGTATTGATGATAAAGAAAATGTTTGGCCTCTTGTACCGCCGGGTGCGGCAAATGATGAAATGTTAACGGAGAACACACAATGAAACATCAATTAACTGTGGCTGTAAAAAATCAAAGCGTTGCTGTTGAGCGTTTTCTACGTGTGGCTCGACACCGTGGATTTCGTCTAATGCAATTGCAATTAGAGGGGCAGGATGAGTTGTTTCTCGTCAAAATGACAGTAGATAGTGAGAAACCTATCTATCTATTAACATCACAATTAAATAAGCTAGTGGATGTGCAGTCGGTTGATTTGCATACATTACAGCAGCAGGCAATATAACAATATTAAGGTTTTAAAGAATGACACAAACATCAGAACTTATTTGGCACAACGGTGAAATGATCCCTTACCAAGAGGCGACAACGCATGTTTTGAGCCATGCACTACATTATGGTAGCTCGGTATTCGAAGGGATCAGAGCATATGATACGCCAAATGGTCCTGCCATATTTCGCTTGGACGATCATATTCAACGCTTGTTTGATTCCGCGAAAATTTACCGCATGGAGATCCCGTTTTCTCAAGAAGAGGTTAAAGCAGCGTGTAAGCAGGCGGTCAAAGAAAATGGATTCAGCAATGCTTACTTGAGACCATTTGCGTTTCTAGGCCATGTCGGGCTGGGACTTAACCCTAAATCACATATTGCTGACGTTACTGTCGCAGCAATGGAGTGGGGGGCATATCTAGGTGAAGACAGCTTAGCTGAAGGAGTAGATGTGTGCGTTTCGTCTTGGAGTCGTCTTGCACCAAACACCATGCCAACGGCTGCAAAAGCAGGGGGTAATTACCTTTCTTCACAGTTGATTTCAGGTGAAGCTAAACGCAATGGCTATGTAGAAGGTATTGCACTGGATGTGAATGGTTACTTAAGTGAAGGTGCGGGTGAAAACCTCTTTATGGTTAGAAAGGGCGTGCTTTATACACCTCCAACTACAGCGTGTATATTACCTGGCTTGACCCGCGATACCATTATTCATTTAGCAAAAGAACGAGGCTATGAAGTCAGAGAAGAGCCAATTGCTCGTGAAGCGTTGTACTTGGCTGATGAGTTTTTCATGGTAGGAACCGCAGCAGAAGTAGTTCCTGTACGCAGCGTTGATAAGATCCAAGTTGGTGCGGGTAAACGCGGACCTATCACAGCAGAGTTACAGCAGGCTTATTTTGATTTAGTTAAAGGGCAATCAAAAGACCCAGAGGGTTGGCTAGATTACGTGAATAGCTAAAACGTTGTAGGTTAATTATTTTTTGGGAATGAGGTACTACCGCGCATCGGTAGAATTGAGAAAGAGGGGTAGACATGGCTAAGTTACGAAGTAAAACAACGACTGAGGGTCGCAAACGTGCAGGCGCGAGAGCACTATGGCGTGCGACAGGAATGACAGACGAAGATTTTCACAAACCGATGATTGCGGTAGTCAATTCATACACACAATTCGTACCTGGTCATGTACACCTTAATCAGCTCAGTGACTTGATGGCTGATGCCATCAGAGAAGCAGGCGGTGTGCCGCGCGAGTTTAATACGATAGCCATTGATGATGGGATCGCTATGGGTCATGGAGGTATGTTGTATTCTTTGCCCTCGCGAGACCTGATAGCTGACTCTGTTGAATATATGGTGAACGCACACTGTGCCGATGCAATGGTCTGCATATCAAACTGTGACAAAATTACCCCAGGTATGTTGTTGGCGGCTCTAAGGCTTAATATTCCAGTAATTTTTGTCTCAGGTGGACCAATGGAAGCGGGCAAAACCCGCTTGGCAGATATCGACTTGAAGCTCGATTTGGTCGATGCGATGGTAAAAGGTGCCGATCCAACTGTGAGCGATGAAGATTCAGATCAAGTTGAGCGTTCTGCTTGCCCAACATGTGGCTCTTGTTCAGGTATGTTTACTGCGAATTCAATGAACTGTCTTCTTGAATCTCTTGGACTGGCTTTGCCAGGTAACGGCACAACACTTGCGACGCACAAAGATAGAAGACAACTATATGATGGCGCAGCAAAACGCATTGTCGCGCTATGTGATGAGTATTACCAACAAGACAATGACTCAGTGTTACCGAGAAATATTGCCAACCAAGCCGCTTTTAACAACGCAATGACGCTGGATATTGCAATGGGCGGTTCATCAAACACGGTACTGCACATTTTAGCTGCTGCACAAGAAGCAGGGGTTGATTTTGATATGGCAGATATCGATCAACTGTCGCGAAATACGCCGTTCTTATGCAAAGTTGCACCGGCGACTCAGCAATACCACATTGAAGATGTACACCGAGCAGGTGGCATTATGGCGATTTTAAATGAATTGGCAAAAGCCGGGAAATTAGATCTTTCTGTCGGTCATGTTGCTGGTGGCACACTCGGTGAGGTATTGGCGCGTTGGGATGCCAATGACAGCACAAATGAAAAGGCTCAAACATTCTATCGTGCTGGCCCTGCGGGGATCCGTACAACAACAGCGATGAGCCAAGAGTATCGCTGGGATACACTAGATTTGGACCGCGAGGGCGGGTGTATTCGCAGTGCCGAACATGCATTTCGTCAAGACGGTGGTTTGGCGGTTTTAACTGGTAACTTAGCACCAGACGGCTGCATTGTGAAAAGTGCGGGTGTGGTTGATGAAATGCTTGAGTTTACTGGGCCTGCGGTAGTGTATGAATCTCAAGATGATGCGGTAGAAGGGATCTTAGGCGGCGATGTCAAAAAAGGTGATGTCGTCTTGATCCGCTACGAAGGTCCAAAAGGTGGACCTGGGATGCAAGAAATGCTGTACCCAACTAGTTACCTGAAATCAATGGGATTAGATAAAGATTGTGCGCTCTTAACGGATGGACGTTTTTCTGGTGGTACATCAGGCTTGTCGATTGGTCATGTATCACCGGAAGCAGCAAGTGAAGGGACATTAGCGCTAGTAGAAAATGGCGATCTTATAGCGATTAACATTCACACTCGTTCAATTGATGTGTTATTGGATGATACCGAATTAACTCTGCGCCGTGAAAAGCAAAGCGCACGAGGTAAAGAAGCCTATAAACCGCTTAATCGCGAGCGTGTGGTAACACCTGCATTAAAAGCATATGCGCTATTGGCAACCAGTGCTGATAAAGGCGCGGTAAGAGACCTGGAAAAATTAGAGGAGCTCAGTTAGCTATGGTGGCACAAGAGCTAGACTACTTTAGGGCTATTATTCAGGCAAATATGGCACCATTGGTGAAGCAAACGGATGTGAGTCACCTAAAAGGGTTGTCTGAACGGCTCAACCATCAAGTTTGGCTAAAGCGTGAAGATCAACAGCCTGTTTATTCATTTAAACTCAGAGGCGCATTTAATAAGTTGCGCCAACTCCCTGAAAACTCGCATGTGGTCACCGCATCTGCGGGGAACCATGCTCAAGGAGTGGCTCTGAGTGCTGCGCACTTGGGGCACAAAGCAACCATTGTGATGCCTGTGACTACGCCTGAAATTAAGGTTAACGCAGTGAGGAATATGGGGGGACATGTTGTTTTGCATGGTCACCACTTTGATGCGGCGAATGCCCATGCACAAACGTTGTGCCAGCAACAAGGCGGTGTGTTTGTACCACCATTTGACGACAAAGATGTGATTGTTGGACAGGGCACGGTGGCACGAGAAATGATGCAACAGCTAGATAAGCTGGA
The DNA here is from genome assembly GCF_018100925.1 of Pseudoalteromonas luteoviolacea. GTDB lineage: Bacteria > Pseudomonadota > Gammaproteobacteria > Enterobacterales > Alteromonadaceae > Pseudoalteromonas > Pseudoalteromonas obscura. The sequence goes on from NZ_JAGJEH010000014.1 coordinate 103,748, forward strand.
TGTTGTATTTATCCCTGTGGGGGGAGGCGGACTGTTGGCGGGAATGGCAGTATATATAAAGTCCCTGCGTCCGGATATTCGTGTTATCGGTGTTGAAGCCACGGAAAGTGCTTGTTTGTACGCAGCAATGGAGCAAGGCGAACCCGTTGAGTTAGAACAAGTCGGATGTTTTGCCGATGGTATTGCTGTCAAGCGTATTGGAGAGGAAACCTTTCGGCTAGCACAAACATATTGTGATGAAGTGATGCTGGTGACAACAGATGAGATCTGTGCGGCAGTGCAAGATATCTTTATCGAAACGCGCGCCATTGCTGAGCCTTCAGGTGCGGTTGCCCTAGCGGGATTAAAGAAATGGAGCGCCACGCACTCTCAGTCATCAATGTCATTGGCAGCTGTATTATCGGGGGCAAATCTCAATTTTGACCGGTTGCGCTATATTGCAGAGCGAACTGCCCTTGGTGCAAAAAGTGAAGCGCTTCTAGGCGTAACCATAGATGAACGAAAAGGGAGTTTTAAGCAGTTTTGCAATACGCTTGGTGGGCGTTCAATTACAGAGTTTAATTATCGATTTGCCGGAGGCAATAAGGCCCAGATCTTTGTTGGGATAGGGCTGCGCAGCGCGGAAGAAGAGTTACAAGAGTTAAAAGCCAGTTTAGAAGAGAATGAATATGAGTTTACCGACTTATCAGACAATGAGTTGGCTAAGTTACATATTCGATACATGGTTGGTGGAAAACCGCCTGTGGCTATTCAAGAAAGGTTGTTACGCTTTGAGTTCCCAGAGTACCCAGGTGCATTATTGAGGTTTTTAGAGATGCTGGGTTGTGAGTGGAATATTACTCTATTCCACTATCGCAATCATGGCGCTGCAAAAGGGCATGTTTTAGCTGGGTTTGAAATGGCTCCGCAAGAGCATGCAAAATTTGAAGAGCACTTGTGCCGCTTGGGTTATGACTATCAAGATGAAACTAATAACCCCTGTTTTAGTCAATACCTCAAATCAGATCAGGACTACGCTCGCAAAGTGAGTTGAGTTTAATGCCCTGACTGTCTTTTCTGTCCTTAGCCTTCTATATTCAATATAGACAGACTAAGGATAGCTTATGCTCCGTTGCCTCATTTTACTTATATTTGTTTGTGGAAGTGCATATGCCACGGTGCTAGAGCCTGTAACACTGCAACTGAAATGGGTGCATCAGTTTCAATTTGCAGGTTACTATGTTGCGAAGCAAAAAGGCTTTTATCGGGAGGCTGGGCTAGATGTCAATATCATGCCAGCTCAAATGCACCAACCTGATGAACAATTTAAAGTACTCACCGGTCAGGCACAATTTGGCGTGACACACTCAGGCTTGTTAGAACAGCGTATGTCAGGAAAACCGCTCGTCGCACTTGCTGCGGTGTTTCAATCTTCACCCTACTGCTGGATGGTACACGCCGATAGTAATATTTATTCGCCTAAGGATTTTCAAGGTAAAAGAATTAGTCACTTAGGTCGTTCCGAAGGCGCTGAACTTGTGCTCATTTTGGAGCGGGCAGGTATAGATGTAAGCCAATTACCAATTTATTCTGGCATGTCTCCTTTGCAGGATTTTAAAATGGGCAAGTTTGATGCGTTGCAAGTATATATTTCCAATGAGCCATTCAAAATGGCGCAGCAGGGTATAGCGACAAGGCAGATCTGTCCTAAGCATTATGGTATCAATGTGTATGCGGATATATTGTTTACTTCTGAAGACGTATACACGTATCGGCCTGAGTTGGTAGCGAAATTTCGTAGTGCCAGTTTGCGAGGGTGGCGATACGCGCTGGCAAACTTAGATGAAGCACTGCAGATCACTAAACTATATGCAAAGCAAAAAAGTTATGAAGAACTGGCCAATGAGGCGGACAAATTACTTCCTTTTATTAAGGCGCCAGGGATCCCTGTTGGCAACATGTCATTGGCGAGATGGCAGTGGATCGCGCAGTTGTACCATCTGGACCTTGTAAGTTTCCATGAGCACAAGAGTGCTTTTTTGTATTCAGATAGCAGTAAAACAGAAATTAATTGGTCTTGGATGTTGATCCTAGCCATCGTGTTAAGCATTTTGTGTGTGCCAATGTACATTAGTTTAGTATTACAGCGGAAAAGCTATAGTTTGCAAGATTGATTATGAAGGCTTGAAGATTTTCTAATCTGTCTCGGATAGATTACAATAGCGTGACTTGAAGTAACCTCTATTGCTTATGATCTCCTCTTACACTTCGCATTTTCAGTCACTGGATAGACTACTCTATGAAACCCGACAATACTGGCAACTATTGGCTTTTGATCACCTGACAACGCCGTGGCCAGAATTGGATGATTACCTATTGCAACTTGATGAAGCCACGTTGAGTGCATTGGATAGGGACCAAACAGCACTGCAGCATGCGTTGTCAGCGCATATTCCTCAACTGACGCAGATCAGTGAATTAACGAAAATTAATATGCCACTTCGGGACCGTCCAGAACTCCCATTTTGGTTAAGTAACGGTATTAAAGGGCGTAAAGTTGGACAGCTGCAAGACTTTGTCGCTGCGCTCAATGAGCGAGAACTGCCCATATTAGAGTGGTGCGCAGGTAAAGGGCATTTGGGTCGGATATTAGCTTATCAAGGGGTTCCACATGTTGATAGTATAGAGCTGCAGGCGCATTTGTGTGAGCAGGGCACGCACAGTGCCGTTCATCAAAAGTTAGCGATGACATTCCACTGTGCGAATGTCTTGACAGAACCCGTAGGTCATCACTTTAAACCACGCCAGCACGCAGTCGCACTGCATGCATGTGGTAAGTTGCATCAGAACTTTATGTATGAAGCTACACAGGTAGGTTGTGAAAAAATAAGTTTGTCGCCATGTTGTTATCACTTGTTCACCAGTGATGAATATCAGGCTATGAGTGACGTGGGTAAGCAGAGTAAACTGCTATTAACACACAACGATATGAAACTTGCACTACAAGAAACGGTTACCGCGCCTTCTCGCGTAGCAAAAGTGCGTAAAAAAGAAGTTTTATGGCGATTAGCCTTTGATGCGCTGAGGCGTGATATTACACACAGTACCAATTATGTTAGTGTGCCTTCAGTTAATAAAGCAATATTCTCTGGTGAATTTCACGAATTTTGTCACTGGGCGGCAGAACAAAAAGGACTAGAGCTGCCCCAAAAAATTGACTACCAACATTATTTGGCTCAGGCTCAAAAACGGCAAAAAGTCACTGAGCGCATCGAGCTAGTTCGCCACGGTTTTAGGCGTGCAATTGAATTGTGGCTAGTGCTAGATAGAGTGTTATATTTACAAGCTGCTGGGTATGATGTGACACTTGAACAGTTCTGTGAAAAGTCACTGACACCAAGGAATTTATTGATACAGGCAACAAAGCGCCAGTAGATAAGGGGATAGATATGTGCCAACAACAAAAAAGTCATCTAGCGCACTTGCTGGAAAATAATCGTCAGTGGGCTGAGCGTACACAATTACGCGATCCAGAGTTCTTCAAAACGTTGTCGATGCAACAAAACCCAGATTATTTATGGATCGGCTGCTCTGATTCCAGAGTACCAGCCAATGAGATCGTTGACTTACTTCCTGGCGAGTTATTCGTACATCGCAACGTCGCGAATGTGGTTGTACATACGGATCACAATTGTCTATCTGTCATGCAATACGCTGTAGAAGTTTTGAAGGTGAGTCATATCATGGTTGTTGGGCACTATGGGTGTGGTGGAGTTAAGGCTGCATTGGACGGGGCCAAGTTTGGGCTGATCGACAACTGGCTTAGGCATGTTGTTGATATCAAAGAGAAGCATCAAGCAGTATTGCGAGAAGTCAACGCCTCTGTGCGCAGTGACGTTTTGTGTGAGCTCAATGTCATAGAACAAGTTCGTAATGTATGCCGCACAAGCATTGTGCAAGATGCATGGCACAGAGGACAAAAGCTAGAAGTGCATGGCTGGGTATACGGACTTGAAGATGGGTTATTACATGAACTAGTCCCTGGCGTTAGCTCAGACCCAGGCTTGTCATCAAGCTATGAGCAAGCACTACTGTCATTGGTGACCCGGTACGTTGATCGCGGAGATCAACAAGCGGGCTAATCGATTGGTTATAAGCACACAGAATTGTGTGCTTGTCTACATGAAGTGATTATTCTGCGTCGTTTTGCTTTTCCAGCCTAGCTTCTAACTCGGCAACTTTGGCTTCTAATTCAGTTAGCTTTTCACGTGTTCTGATTAAAACTTTACTTTGAATATCAAATTCTTCACGACTTACAAAGTCCATTTCTGTCAATTTCGTTTGAATGGCTTGTTTGGTTTTCGCTTCAAATGTTTCTGCTAAATTACGCACACCTTGTGGCATGTTACTTGAGATCTGCTTTGCGATCTCTTCGATCTTTGCTGGGTTTATCATGTCAGTGCCTTATAGCTAGTTATTGCGGTTATCTTACCGTAAACCGTTGGCTCTATAAAAGTATTTTAGTGCGCTTGGAGCCGGGATAAACCGCGTAGATTAATCATAATCAAAACTTTGCAAATTGGTATTATGGCATGAATAAGATAAACTAGGCGGTTCCAGTTGGTCAGGATACACGCCTTTTATGAAACTCAATCCCAAACAAGATGAAGCCGTTAAGTATATTAGTGGTCCATGCCTCGTACTAGCGGGGGCGGGCTCCGGAAAAACTCGTGTGATCACAAATAAAATCGCTTATCTCGTGCAGCATTGTGAATATAAGGCGCGCAACATCGCCGCGGTGACATTTACCAACAAGGCTGCTAAGGAAATGCGCGAGCGTGTATCGCAGACGTTAGGAAAACAAGATGCAAAAGGGTTGTGGATCTCTACATTTCACACTTTGGGGTTGAATATCATTAAAAAAGAGGTGAAGACACTCGGCTTTAAACCTGGCTTTTCACTTTTTGATGATCAAGACACTAACCAGTTGCTGGCTGAGTTAACAGAGAAAGAGCTAGAGAAAGACAAAGACCTTTTGAACTTACTCAAGATGCAAATTGGTAACTGGAAGAATGATCTGATCTTACCAGAGCGTGCAATCAGAGAAGCGCGAGAACCGCAAAAAGCGTTGTTTGCTCAGCTCTACGCGCGTTATCAAACTCAACTTAGAGCGTACAATGCCCTAGATTTTGATGATCTGATCATGATCCCTACGTTGTTACTTGCTAGCTCAGCAGATGTGAGAGAGCGCTGGCAAAATCAGTTTCGGTATTTGCTGGTGGATGAATACCAAGATACCAATACCAGTCAATATCAGTTGGTGAAGCTGTTAGTGGGTGAGCGAGCACGATTTACAGTGGTAGGTGACGACGACCAATCAATTTATTCTTGGCGGGGGGCAAAGCCGCAAAACTTAGTACTCTTGAGTAAAGACTACCCCGGACTGCGTTTAATTAAACTAGAGCAAAACTATCGCAGTGCAGGGCGTATCTTGAAATCTGCTAACATTTTGATTGCCAATAACCCTCACGAATTTGATAAAAAGCTATTCAGCGAATTGGGATATGGAGATCCACTGCGTGTTATAGCAACCCGTGATGAGGAACATGAAGCAGAGCGCGTGGTTGCAGAGATCATTTCTCACAAATTTATGAAGCGCACTAGTTATAAAGATTATGCGATTTTGTATCGCGGGAATCACCAAGCACGGGTATTTGAAAAGGCCCTGATGGCGAACCGCATTCCCTACAAGATAAGCGGGGGGATGTCGTTTTTTGCGCGCAGTGAAATTAAAGACATCATGGCTTATTTACGGCTATTGGTAAATCAGGATGACGACAATGCGTTTCTGCGCATTGTGAATACACCAAGACGTGAAATAGGCCCTGTTACCCTAGAAAAGTTGGGAAGCTTGGCCAATGACAAACATATTAGTTTGTTTGAGGCTTGTTTTGATCCGGATTTGACCCAACGTCTGACTGGTAAAGGGTTTAACGCATTAGCGGGCTTTGCGCGTTGGGTTGTGGAATTAAGTGACCGAGCCGTGCGTGGAAATACGCTTGAAGCAGTTAAAGATATGATCCGCGAGATCAATTACGAAACGTATTTATATGAGTCATCGACTAGCGCGAAAGCAGCAGAAATGAGAATGAAAAATGTTTCTGAGTTGTACCGCTGGATCAGCGATATGTTGACAGGCGATGCGGACAATCCGCCGATGACTCTGGCTGAGGTAGTGACCAAATTGACACTCAGAGATATGCTTGAGCGCAATGAGGAGGAAGATGAAAGTGATGCAGTTCAACTGTTAACGTTACATGCTTCGAAAGGTTTAGAGTACCCTCATGTCTTTATGGTGGGTATGGAAGAGGGCTTGTTGCCACATCAAACCAGCATCGATGAAGACAATGTCGAAGAAGAGCGACGTCTAGCCTATGTTGGGATCACGCGTGCTCAGCAGACATTGACATTGACATATGCGAAAAGCCGCCGCCAATTTGGCGAGCAAATTACACCAGAACTCAGCCGTTTTGTACAAGAGCTGCCTCAAGATGACTTGCAGTTTGAAGGAAAAAAAGCAGTTGTGTCGCAATCAGAGAGAATGGAAAAAGGGCAAGCCCGAGTCGCTAATCTACGCGCAATGTTAAAACGTTAGAGTTTCTTGCTCGTTGACGCAGTTGCTGCTTTGACGAGCACTTTTTAAATTTTGCTGCTTGCCAAAAAATAACTGCAACCCATGTTTTTCTAAGAGGCTTCTAAAGTTCAAGATTGCGGGCCCTTTAGCAATGACTTGAATCGATTTCAGATGTGTTATTGCTAAAATCCCTTGCAGTTGAATATCATAGCTGTTTTGTTGCAACACGCGTTTACTAAATACTGAACTCAACAGTACATATTTGAAATCAATGCTGCTTAAAAAGGCTAAATCACAGCGTTCTTTGGCAAAGTCATTGAGGCCAATATTCACGCCTAGCTGCGGTAACTCTTTGAGGTTTTCTAATTGCACGCTTGAGGCGTATCGCACTTCATTCTCATCAAACATTAAACACAGCTGCGTGTTATTTTGACTGAGCATATGTTTTAGGGTAACAAAGGCAGAAGACTCTAGAACGATGGTGGAACAAGCAAGCAGTACATCTTGATTGTAGCTTTGTGCAATCTTAAGAGCTTTCTCCAGTAATCCTAATTCAATATCTAATTGCTCATCTTTGGCCGCAGCAAATTTTTTCAAGACATCGAAGCTAGTGCTGCCCAATACCGGGTGTTCGCCAAAGGCTTCCAGTGTGACGATTTGTGTCGCGTGATTACCAAAGTCAACGATTTCAGTGCTTCTAAAGTGAGTTGGCAGCGCGGTCAAGTGATGTTGTTCTTCCGCTTTTGTGGCGCTTCCAGAAGAAGCCGTAAGCAATGGATGGTAAAACTCGTAGCGACCACGGCCGGCATTTTTTGCGTAGTACATGGCGGCATCGGCATCGCGAATGATCTCATCGGTATTTTTATACTCTTTATTGCTGTATGTAATACCAATACTGGCACCACTTTGCATGCATACACCTTTCATGCAGAATGGCTGTTGCATGACGCGAATAAGGCGTTTGGCAACGTCTTCAGCTTGCTGCTTATCGGTAAGGTGATCGAGTAAGATCACAAATTCATCACCAGCCAAACGTGCTAGTAAATCATGTTCTCGAATGCACTCAGAAAATGCAGAACTCACCCAAATTAAAAATTGATCGCCGGCTTGGTGTCCTAATTCGTCATTAATGACTTTAAATTTATCAAGGTCGATAAACAATACCGCAAAGTTGTGTTCAGGGTAGCGCTGATATTTTTGCAGTGTTTTTTCTAGTTGTGTCAAAAACAGGCTACGGTTGGGTAATGAGGTGAGTGGATCATGATGCGCATCGTGATAGAGCTGCTGCTCGATTTTTTTACGCTCTTCAATTTGCATTTGCAAATGTAAATTGGTTTGTCGCAATGCTTTGGTTTTTTCTGCAACTCGGTGTTCGAGTTCTTGGTTACTTGCTTTGAGTGCTTGGTTGGCTAGATGTGTTTGTAAAACAGAGGCGATCTGATTTGAGACAAAGGAAATGAGCTCTACATCTTCATGATTATATTCGTATTCATGATTGTAAGCTTGACAAGCAATTAGTCCAATTACCCCTTTAGCCGTTTTTAGAGGTGCACCCAGCCAGCTTGTCGCTGTTTCCAAGTCATCGTAATCAGGAGGGCGTTTCACCACACCGCCATCAATAAGTATATCGGCGCGATTGGTGTCTATAAGTTGGCTTCGCTCAGTGGTGATCACCAATTCACTATAGCCCTTGGCAAAGGGTCGAGGACGATATTCCGTTACTTCATCCACACAATAAGGGAAGCTCAGCCAATTAGAGCCTGTATCATGTAGCGCAATGTACAAGTTATTGGCAAATGTGATAGAGCGAATGATCTTATGAACCTGCTTATAAACATCGTCGATATCACTGAATTGTGTCGCTAATTCAGAAATCTTAAACAGTATTTGTTGTCTTTCTAAGGCGCGTTTACGCTGTTCTATTTCTTTGTTAAGCGCATCATTACTCTGCATCAAAGCACGTGTGCGGATTTTGACTTCTGATTCAAGTAACTCCCGCTTTTTAACTCTTTCAATGGCGGTTGCCAAATATAGAGACATCACCTCAAGGAGCTCAATTTGATGTTCGTTATAAGCTTGTTGAGGTTGATAGCTCTGAGAAACCATGACGCCAATGATATTTTTATCTCTGAATATGGGCACACCAACCCAATGTTCAGCAGGGCTACCCAAGGCTTTGAATTTATTGTCGTCTATCATCAGCTGCATTTCATCTTTGCTTAAATACAGCACTTTTTTAGTCTTGAAGACATATCCAGTAACACCTTGATCAAAATGGTGGGATTCATGAAGTGGTACGGAGATCCCATCTTTTTCATCGACAAAATAGGATAGTTCAAGAGTTTGAGTAAATTGATTTTGCAACACAACATAAAAGCTCTTACTCGGTAAATGTTGCTCAAGTATGCTGTGAATTGCGGGGTATAGAAGAGTTAGCTCGGCAACCGTACTAGCCTGTTCAGAGAGCTGGATCAAGGCATGTTGCAAGTGATAGTTTTGTTTGTATTTTTTCAGCAAGGACTCTAAGCGGCGATTCTTACGAGTAAGCTTGCGAATTGCAACGTCGTTTGGATCTTCCAATGATTAAACCAAAGGCTATTATTGTTTATTTATTAAACTTTATATTTTCACTTTTGACTTGGAGGGTCAAGTGTAAAATGTTAATTCAGTTCTTGGGTAAACATTTTGCCTTAATAGAGACAAATAAGCGAGTATTTGTCTCCGTTTTTTATACGACAGCTATTTGATCATAAACTCAATAGCAGCAGCGATTTCTTCATCACTACAGTCCATGCAGGTTCCTTTTGGCGGCATCGCATTAAATCCATTAATTGCGTGATCAAGTAAGACGTCAGAGCCCTTTGACAAACGGATAGCCCACTCATCTGCGGTCTTTGGTGCTCCGAGCGCCCCTGTGCCGTGACAAGCAAAACAAGATGCTTGGTATACTTGCTCGCCAGAGCGTGGTCCTGTTGGAGCCGCCGCCGCAGTATCTTCGGCACCAGCCAAATACACTGAGCCTATAGGGGTCAAGCGCTTTTTGATGGCTTCTTCGGTTAGAGAATTATCATACGGCTGGGCAACGGCGGCCGTGGATAGCATTAAGAGTGCTGCTGACAGTTTCTTCATTTACCTTGCTCACTTCAAATTTAATGTCTTCGATCACGAAGCACGACGGATGACGGTTCCTAATTGAGTATAACGTCACCACCAAATTAGTTAAAATTTAAACTTGATCTTAAGCGTATAAAAAACATCTTTTATTGCGTTAGGGCAAAGATTTGGCATTTTATGCTTAAAATCAAGTAAATTATCTATGAGCAGTTAATCGATCGGTTAATCGATAAGTTGAGCTAGCCTTTTAATTGCTTTTTCAATACCCGCAGATGCTTCGCTGATATTGCCTGCTAACATATAAGCTGGTGTGCTGATGACTTTTTGCTGTTCATCCACAATGATATCGGTGACGGCACATTCCACATGTTCTGCGCCCAGTGCCGTAACCGCTGCGGCAGTGTCGGCATCATTCCCGATTGTTGCTTTAGTGCCCGGCTGATGTATATGACCAATCAGCGCTGGTGCGATGCATAGGTAGGTGATTGGTTTTTGTTGTTTGTTAAACTGTTGGCAAATGTTTTTCAATACGTCTAGCACCTGAGACTCAGGGCCTTTGAACGCAAAGTCAGATAAATTCTTGGCGACGCCAAATCCACCAGGGATAACAAGTGCTGCAAAGTCATCAGCGTTAAGTTGTTCGAGATCTTGAATGTCACCGCGCGCTATACGTGCCGCTTCAGTCAATACATTGCGTGTTTCAGCTTGCTCTTCGCCCGTTAAGTGATTGATGACATGATGTTGCTCGATATTGGGTGCAAAACAGCGGTACTGAATACCTTTTTGTTCAAGGTGCAACATGGTCAGTACAGATTCATGAATTTCTGCACCATCAAAAACCCCACAACCACTAAAAATGATTGCTACTTGTTTCATTATTAATCTCCTAAGGCTGATTCTGCCTGCTATATTCAATGTAAGAATGTCGAGTGTGAAAAAAAATATAAAGGATCTGCTTTGATCTTTGATCATTTATGTTAGTATACGCGTCCGCTCGAAAAAACGGGTCGTTTTATCACCACTTTTCAATGGTGAAAAATACATGAGTTGTGAGATTTCCACAAACTCATTTTATAAAGAATAAAAATTAGCTTATGTATTTTGTTATAAAAATCAGAAGTTTATGATTTGTTTTCACTGGCTTTATTTTATCGTCGGTGTTTTTCTTGTGTTTATCTACAAAGTTATCCACAGTTTTTCCTTATAAAGTTTCATTGCACTCCTCTCGTTTTATGCTAAGCCTTGTGGCATTCTTAGCGAGTTTTTAAATCTCTTTAATTAGGATCCAAAATATTATGCCTCAGATCCCAGAAAACCCTTTAATTTTGGTGGATGGTTCTTCCTATTTATTTCGCGCTTATCATGCGCCACCGCACTTGACGAATTCTCAGGGTGAAGCAACTGGTGCGATCTATGGTGTAATCAATATGCTGAAAAGCTTGGTTAAACAGTTTGATCCTAGCCATATGGTGGTTGTTTTTGATGCCAAAGGGCCTACCTTCAGAAACGACATGTATTCAGAATACAAGGCCAATCGCCCTCCGATGCCTGATGATCTCCGCACCCAAATTGAGCCTATTCATGAAATTATTAAAGCGATGGGTTTGCCTTTGGTTAGTATTGCTGGCGTTGAAGCTGATGATGTGATCGGTACATTTTCCCGTATTGCTACGGAACAAAAACGTCATGTGTTGATCAGTACTGGCGATAAAGATATGGCTCAGTTGGTAAATGAGCACGTTACCTTGATCAATACCATGACAGATACAGTGTTGGATCCGACTGGGGTTGAAGACAAATTTGGCATCGGTCCAGAGCTTATCATCGACTTTTTAGCGCTCATGGGTGACAAGGTCGACAATATCCCAGGCGTTCCTGGAGTGGGAGAAAAGACCGCGCTGGCGATGTTGCAAGGCTTGGGCTCCATCAAAGAGTTGTATGCCAACCTAGATCAAATTGCGCCATTGGGTTTTCGCGGCTCAAAGAGTATGGCGAAAAAACTAGAAGAGCACAAAGCACAGTTAGAGCTGTCCTATGAATTGGCTACTATCAAGCTCGATTGTGACGTGGAAGAAGATCTAGACACATTTAAGATCCAACCAGTGGATAAAGATCGCTTGATTGAGCTGTATGGTCAATGCGAATTTAAACGCTGGCTTGCAGAGTTGCTTGACGGTAAAGCGGCACCGCAAAATGGGGCACCAACAGCAACTTCAGCGCCTCAACCAGAAATTGTAGGTAATTACGAAACCATCTTAACGTCTGAGCAACTGAATATCTGGGTTGAAAAGCTCAAAGGTGCAGAGGTGATGGCTTTTGACACAGAAACAACCAGTTTGGACTATATGCAAGCTGATTTGGTAGGAATGAGCTTTGCGGTTGAAGCGGGTGAAGCTGCATATTTACCTTTGACCCATGATTATATGGGAGCGCCAGAGCAGCTTGATAAACAGCTCGTTTTTGAGCTTTTACAGCCAATTTTGGAAGATCACAGCATCAAGAAAGTTGGTCAAAACTTAAAGTACGATAAGAGTGTACTGGCACGAGCTGGCATCACCTTAAATGGCATCGAGTTTGATACCATGCTTGAGTCATATGTATTTAATAGTGTAGGTACGCGTCATGACATGGACTCGCTTGCACTTAAGTTCTTGGGCCACAAAAATATCAGTTTTGAAGATATCGCGGGCAAGGGCAAAAAACAGCTGACATTCAACCAAATCGAACTTGAAAAGGCTGCACCTTATGCCGCTGAAGATGCCGATATCACGCTCCGTCTGCATCAGCACCTGTGGCCTCTAGTGGAAAAAGAAGCCAGCTTAGTCAGTGTGTTTCGTGACATTGAGTTACCACTGATCAATGTACTGTCTGATATGGAACGTACCGGTGTTAAAATAGATAGCACCATGCTTGGAGAGCAAAGCCTAGAGATTGAAAAGCGGCTGGCTGAGCTTGAACAAGAAGCCTATGAGCTGGCAGAAGAAGAGTTTAATTTAAGCTCAACGAAGCAGTTACAGGCGATTTTGTTTGAGAAGCAAGGTTTACCGATATTAAAGAAAACACCAAAAGGTGCCCCCTCAACTGCTGAAGAAGTACTGCAAGAATTGGCACACGACTACCCATTGCCAAAATTGATCATAGAGCATCGTGGTTTGGCCAAGCTAAAGTCAACATATACGGACAAGCTACCAAAGCTTATTAATGATGAGACTCTACGTGTTCACACCTCTTATCATCAGGCGGTGACTGCGACAGGTCGTTTGAGCTCCACAGATCCAAACTTGCAGAATATTCCAATTCGTAATGAAGCGGGGCGTCGTATTCGTCAGGCGTTTGTTGCGGATGAAAACCACGTGATCCTAGCGGCGGACTATAGCCAAATAGAACTGCGTATTATGGCCCATTTATCACAAGATAAAGGGTTACTCAGTGCTTTTGCAGAGGGGAAAGATGTCCACAGTGCAACGGCATCCGAAGTTTTTTCTGTGCCACTCGAAGATGTGACCTCAGATATGCGTCGTAAAGCAAAGGCGGTTAACTTTGGCTTGATTTACGGCATGAGTGCCTTTGGTTTAGCCCGTCAGTTAGATATTCCTCGCAACGAAGCACAGCACTATATGGATAAGTACTTTGAGCGTTTTCCTGGCGTGTTAGAGTATATGGAAAGCACACGTGAAAAAGCCGCTGAGCAGGGTTACGTAGAAACACTATTTGGCCGTCGTTTGTATTTGCCAGATATCAAAGCGCGTAATGGCGCGCGTCGTAAAGCTGCTGAACGTGCAGCAATCAATGCGCCAATGCAAGGCACAGCTGCAGATATCATTAAAAAAGCGATGATCAAGGTACATCAGTGGCTGCAAGAACATAGCCAAGATGAGATCAAGTTGTTGATGCAAGTACACGATGAATTGGTGTTTGAAGTCAAAGCCGACAAAGTGACTGAGTTTAGTGAGCACATTTGTTGTCTAATGAGTGAAGCTGCGGCATTAGACGTCCCCTTGGTTGTTGAAGCGGATCATGGTGATAACTGGGAGCAAGCGCACTAAATTGTGTGTCCAGTGAGAGCATGGGCTCACCATGCTCTCATTACTTCAACATATTACGATTGATTTAATGATTGTAGGTCCACAGTGAGCAAATCACTGAACAAAACAAATTTTCAGGTTACGTTCGGAACGTGTGGATTAAGTCGGCTTAAATCTATATGCCTCCCTGACACTTTCTGATTGTTCATTCATCAATGTCTGTTCCATGTCAGAAAAGCTCGGAATTTCTGCGTTGTCTATTTTATCCATAATAAGTTTGATGAGGGTAAATCTGTACTGCGATCCTTTAATTTTAAGGTCATCTGACGGTGGTTCAACTTGATTATCTGTGCTTTGGTGTTTGTGGTCGGATGTTGCACTTAATGTCTGCACGCCTGCCTCCTGCTAATATTAGGTTTACTTGGCACAATTTACGGTGCCTTCACCATTAAAGTCGCAGTTGTTCGGTTAATGTGATGTCATGTTTTTCAAGTCGTCTCTATGATATTCATTTTTAGGTCAGGAGATCGCCAACGAATTTGGCCAAGCTAAAATGCCTCTATGTCCCGAATTTACTGGGCTTGTGTAAAGCTAACGTAAAAAACATCACTTACTTGTTTAAAAACCATCAAATTGGCTCGTTATTTGCTTTGTGCTGTTTATTTCTAGATGGCTATTTGCTACAGTTCGCGCCGTCCTCATCCTGTAGGACATCCTGTTGATGATGTATCTCTCGAAAGAGGATACTGTGTATTGATAGCTTCTCCCCAGATTGCTATAACGGCTCGTAAAAGGTTTATACGAGCCGATTTTTCTCTTCCATTTGATATCTGTCGTATCTAAGGCTGTTTTGTGTCTTGCTATCCTGTAATTTAGTAAGAGCGAATCCATTTGACACCATCCTAACTCTCTTCATATTTATTTGTTAAGATGTGAGAAACTTTTACATACAGGAATACGTCATGCTTAAGCCTCTATTGATCGGTAGCTTATGTTTTATGTCTCAAGCCGTGTCTGCTTGGCAATTAAATAATGAACTGAGTGATCTGAGTTTTACTTCAATCAAATTGAACAGCATTGCTGAAAATCATCATTTTACTTCGCTGTCAGGCCAAATAAGCGATACAGGTAAACTTAATATCGCTATTGACTTGAGTAGCATAGAGTCTTTGATCCCGATCAGAAATGAGCGCATGAAAAAGGTGCTTTTTGAAGTCTCGGAATATAAAACGGCAACAATTGAAACGAACCTAACACCTTGGCTACCTCAACTGAAAGAGGGCATGCAGATTATAAAGGCTCTGCCTGTTACGCTTAATTTACACGGCAAAAATTTAGTATTGAAGTTGGACCTAGTTATTAACAAACTGGGTAAAACAATGCATGTATCTCCTCAGCGCGCTGTATTGATCAACAGCCGTGATTTTGATCTCGAAGGCGGAGTTGAGGCACTGCGTAAATTAGCTGGTTTAAATCATATTTCGCAAGCTGTGCCAGTTACATTTAATTTGGTATTCAATGACCAGTAAACTTGAGCAGCTATTAGCACACTATGTTTCATCACACTCACCAACGGAGCGCTGGCAAGCTGGTGAGTGTGGTGTCGGTGAGTTTTTAATCGACGCGAGTGGGCGCTGGTATCATCAGGGTGATGAAATAAAGCGGCTTGCTTTAGTAAAGCTGTTTGCCAGTGTTTTATGCCGTGAAGATGGAGCCTATCGGTTAAAGACACCCACTGAAACTTGTGTTGTCTCTGTTGATGCGAGCCCATTTGTTATTGTTGCTTGGCATGAATGCCAAATAGCTGCTCAATATGGGATTGCGGCGACGATTATATGCGAAGATAACTTAGGGCGGTTTTGGCCAATTTGCGATACTTTTCCTCTATATTTAGACGATTATAAAGGGCAACAGATCCCACACTTGAAGCTAAATTATGGCTTACACGCGCGGATAGATCGCAATGTATTTTATCAATGGGTAGAGATAGCAGAGCTCAATGAGCAAAATGATATGATGCTATTGCGCTCTGCTGGAAAGACGTTCGAATTGAATTAGCTAGTTTGTGCGTCTTCGTCCGCTTCTTCTTTAACGTATGGCCCTAAAAACCAATCATCTAACTGCCAAGCGAGCTCTTTCAAACCAAGCCCTTTAAGAGATGAGAATGCGTGTACGGTAATATCACCATCAAGTTCCGACAGTGCTTTACGTACTTGTAAGACTTCTGCCTTACGTTTACCTTGCTTTAGTTTGTCGGCTTTGGTGAGTAGTGCAAGTACGGGGATATCACTGCCAACAGCCCAATTGATTAGATCCATGTCCAAGTCTTTCATAGGGTGACGAATATCCATCAGGACAACAATGCCTTTTAAGCTTTGGCGCTTTTGTAAGTATTCACCCAAAGATTTTTGCCATTTCTTTTTCATTTCAATAGGCACTTTTGCAAAGCCGTAACCAGGCAAGTCAATAAGTCTTCTTTCTTCATCGAGGGCAAAAGTATTAATCAGCTGGGTGCGACCAGGTGTTTTACTGGTACGAGCGAGTTTTTGATCGGTCAGCGCATTTAATGCGCTTGACTTACCGGCGTTGGAGCGTCCGGCAAATGCGACCTCTATGCCACTGTCTGCGGGAAGGCGGGAAATATCAGGTGCGCTGGTAATGAAAGTAGCGCGATTATATGGCATGCGAGATTTTAACACTCTAACTCCTAGGCGGATTAATTGATTCTTTTGTTCATACGTATTTTATTACATCTGTCACACAATGCAAAAGTAGAGAAAGTCGACAATTTTTAGCTGCGTCAATAGAATTTCTGAACTAAGTTTAATCTATGTCAATTACCTATAAAATTTGTGGTTTTATAATAGCCGCAAAGCATGGCGGGGCTTTTTTTATTGTCTAGAATTTACAAGTTACAACGTAAAACAAAAACATTGAGCGTCACTTAATCCACTTAAGTCAATGTGCATAGATTAGCATCTGCCCAGTGTCGAGAAATTTAGCGTATTTCTATTGGGTTGATAGTTACAGGGTCGGAACAGAGAATTTACCATGAAAAAAATAGCATTATCTTTAACTATGCTACTAAGTACGTTGTCATTTAACAACGCAGTAGCATTCGATGGGGACGCCGAGGCTGGTAAGGCAAAAGCGGCAACGTGTGCAGCATGTCATGGACCAAATGGCAATGCTCCTGTAACTATGTACCCAAAAATAGCAGGTCAGCACGCTGACTATATGTATAAGCAGCTAAAAGAATTTAAGCTTGGTATGACATCGGGTGGCGCTGAGGGTCGTATGGATCCGGTAATGAGTGGCATGGCTATGCCGTTGTCAGATCAGGACATGAAGGATTTATCAGCTTACTTTGCCAATATGCCTATGAGTGCTGGCACTACGCCTGAAAGCGTAGTCGCAAAAGGGCAAAAACTTTACCGAGCAGGTGACGCTGAGCGTGGTATTCCATCTTGTATGGCATGTCATGGCCCCAGAGGAAATGGCACGTCTTTGGCAAAATTCCCAAAAATTTCCTTCCAGCATCCAGAGTATATAAAAGCGCAGCTCGAAAAGTTTCGTGATGGCTCTCGTGAGAACGATGCCAACGGTATGATGAGAGATATTGCAGCGAAATTAACGGATAAAGACATTGAGATTTTATCTAAATATCTAGGCGGCTTGCACTAAAGTCGTATTTGATTTTACGCGACTTCGCGTAAACTTTTAGTATCTAAAAAGGCAGCGTGATCGTTGCCTTTTTTTGATCTGTGCGGTGTGAGATATTTCTCACTTTGTATGTAGGATAGTGACGTTCCTAAATTGTAGGACTTAACGCAAATTAAATTTGTTTTTTTGTGTAAGTCTATGTATTTAATTTATTTTTATTTTAACTGCTGTTGCTGAGGTAATAATTTTGTTATTGATTAGTTGTAACTGTTTAAAATAAGCGTAGATTAATCCCTGTCGTCGAGACAATACAAAAACAGGGACAATTCGAAACGGAAGCGTAGACGGCACATATTAAGTATTCATTTGAATACAATCTAACAAGGATGATTACAAAAGCGTTAGGAAGACCGAAAAGAAAAAAAGCAATGGAAGTTTGATAACAAAAACAATATGGAAAGTCTCACGGAAGTACAATAAAAACAAAATGGAAGATAAATAATAAGAAAAATAAAGACTAAAAGTCGAAGGGAGAAGTGTCCGAATTGTGACGCTCAGATTAGCAGACGGTAGAGAGTAATCTCTGCCGTCTTTTTATTTGTACACTTTTTAATTGCTGTTACAATACTCCTTTTAAGTACGTTTGGTTCATCACCTTTGCAAAATCCACAAATGCTCCAATGTGGCCTCTGTGAGTCAGAGCTGCTCGAACATTACCACCAAGATAAGTTTCGCAATTACTGGCAGTGCCAGCAGTGTAAATTAGTCAGTGTGGCAGCCTGTGACAGACTATCTCCTCAAGAAGAAAAAGCCATTTACGACAGCCATGAAAACGACTTAGATGATACGGGATACCGCCGATTTTTATCGCGTGTGTTTGAGCCCGTTCACTCGCGTTTGCAAGGCCATAAACAAGGGCTTGATTTTGGGTGTGGTCCGGGGCCTCTGTTGGCAAAGATGTTTGAAGAGGTTGGGCATTCTGTCGCGTTGTATGATTTATACTATGCTGACAACCCTGAAGTGTTGCAGCGACAGTATGATTTTATTACTTGTACAGAGGTAATTGAGCATATTGGTCAGCCTAAGTCTGTGCTGACGCAGTTATTGGCGATGTTAAAGCCCGGTGCTCCACTTGCATTGATGACCAAACTGGTAATAGATCCGAAACGTTTTGCATCTTGGCATTACAAGAATGACCAAACACATATCTCATTTTTTAGTCGCGAAACGTTTGAATATATAGCAAAGCAATTTGGCACCAAGCTCGAGTTTATTGGTAATGACGTGATCATTCTAAGTAAACAAGAGGTGGTAAAAGTAGATGGTAGAGAAGCATGACTAGAAAGAAAAAATCACGCAAGTTAGGTGAAAACGGTACACCGAGATTAAGTAAGGAAAAGCTTCAAGAGTTACGCGCTATGAAAGAGCAGCGTGTAAAAAAGAACAAAGGAAATAAAGCGGGCTCAAGAAATGCCCAAGAAGCCAAAATCGAGATCAAGTCTCAGGCTGGATCACAGAAAGATCCGCGCGCAGGTAGCAAGAAAAAGATTGCATTGACACCTGAGGCCGTCCAGCCGCAAACTGAGCCGCAGATGAAGCGGCATCTGACACCGCAAGTAACGCTCACTAAAGCAAAAGATCCGGAGCTGACTCTTGAGCAAGAGTTACAACAGTTGGAAAATGATGAGCGACTGATGAAACTGCTTGAGCGTCACGAGCGCGGAGAGTTATTAACAGGCAAAGATGCGAAGTTCTTTAACCGTGCCATTGCACGCCATCAAGAGTTGTGTGAGATCCTTGGCATTGATGATGAGTTTGAAGAAGAAGATATGATTGAAGCTGATCCATTAGCGGATTTTGTCAGTAATGATCTGGCAGATGAGTGGTTAAGTGATGATGAGGATGAGCGATGAGCACAATGTGGGTAGTCGCATTAGTCGCTGGAGCTTTGATTGTTGCGGGTTTGGCTTTTTATGCCGGTAAGCTGCTGTGGCAACTTAAAGTTCAGAATGACACGATTGCTAAACTAAAAGAAGAGCAAGCGCAAAAACTTGAGCAGTCTCGGCAAGAGCGTAATGGCAAATTGGCGGACAGCATTAATCTGATCGCTAAAGCGATGAAGCAAAAGCAGTGCGAATATTCTGAAGGGTGTTTGCGGGTTTGGGTCCTGATCTCTCAATACAGTTTTGACTCCGAGGTGGCTTTGGAAAAAGTCTATCCTGGGGTATATGAAATGTATGATGAAGTAAAGGAAATGCCCACACATGATGCGCGTAAAAAGTATTCGAAAAAAGAGATTTTTAAAATGGATACGCAGCGCTGGCGTGCAGAAGAACGACTTGAAGCGCAAATTCTGCAAGATTGCGATAAACTGCTTGAGGAGTTCAAAGCGTTACCAGGTAGTGAAAACGTAGTTTTTCAATAAAGCTGTGTGGAATAAAGCTGGGTCGCGGTAGTGTGGACCCAGCTATATGATCATTTATGCTGTTTTACAAGTTACATCCTGGCCTGCGGAGAAACCATTGTCTGGAGATTTAAATGCGCCACCGGCGACGAGCACGGTTTTTTGAGCGTTGATTGCCTGCTTGTCAGATAAGTTTTTGATGCATTTCTTTTTGATTGTGAATTTCATTTTTTTTTCCTTATAGTTGTTTGCACCGCTTAACTATTTTCGTTTTTTTTCTACTTGTCCAGCGGTCATATGTAACAGATTGTGTGCCACTATTGCATAAAGTTGATAATTGAGGTGGGTGAACTCAGAGGTTTTGCCAGTGGTTTGACAAAATGTGTTACTATGCACGCCTTATGTAGCTATTGCCTTACTGTCTATGTTTATTGAGAGCGTGACAAAGGGGTAGGTTGGGTATTGATGTAGTATGCACAATGGTGAGTCTTAAAAGTTTAGAGGTAAACGCTGAATGTTATTAATGATAGACAACTATGACTCGTTCACATTTAACCTCGTTCAGTATTTTCAAAAGTTAGATCAAGATGTGTTGGTCAAACGAAATGATGAAATATCTATTTCACAAATTCGGCAACTTAATCCCGATCACATTGTGATATCACCTGGGCCGTGCAGCCCTGATGAAGCGGGTATTTCTTTGCAGGCTGTACAACAATTACAGGGGCACTTCCCTATTTTAGGTGTGTGCTTGGGTCATCAAACGATTGCGCAAGCTTTGGGTGCGCGCGTACATCGGGCGAAATCAGTGATGCACGGAAAAGTGTCGCGAATTTATCATGCAGATAAAGGTATGTTTGCAGGCTTGCCCAGTCACTTTAATGTATGCAGATATCATTCCCTTGCGGTAGATGCTGCGACTTTACCTAGCACATTACAAGTAACTGCCTGGACCCAAACACAGCAGGGGAAACTAGATGAAATTATGGGCTTATGTCATACTGAGCTTGCATTAGAAGGTGTGCAATTCCACCCTGAGGCAATCTTAACCGAGTATGGATTAAGACTACTTGATAACTTTATTGCTCGCTTCTAACCTTTAAAGAGCTTTCTTTTAATATACCGAAAAAGACTATAATTGATGACACAAGACATTAGGCAGTCACACATTGCTAAAGCAATCGCTCAGCGTGCACATGACGTTCTAATTAGCCATAACTTTGCTCAACAGCAGATAGGTTATATTCATACATTTGACATGAACTTTGGTGAGTCTATCCCACAGCGCACGATGCTTGAAGTAGAGCTTGCGGCTGCGGCAAAACGTCAAGAAAAAAGCACCAGTCATCACAAGTACATCGCAAAAGCGAGCAATCATTTACACCAAATTATTGAAAGTGGAATAGAGACCCAGTTAAGCGATTTAGATTCTATCTATACCGATGTGGTCGGCGTACAAGACGCGGTTCCAACTGTATTAGATATTCTTGCTGTTAAATCTGCATCAGTTGGCCGTTTGGAACCTCTGGTCAATGATTTATCATGGCTCGGAAGAGACTTAGTGTCTCTGGTGAATTTACCCCAATATCGTAAAGTAAACAGCAAAGGCACGTCGGTTAAAGTCGATACACCTGCACTGGCCTTACGCTATTTGGGTCTGGAAAACTTGCAAATGGTGATCCCAACGTTTGCGGTGCGTCACTGGATGCCACATTCAACAGAGCCCTTTCCTTTATTAAAAAGAAAGCTTAGAGATGTGAGCATGGCCAGCGCAATTGCAGCCAAAGCGCTTGCCCCACTCTATGATGTCAAAGAACAGCATGCTTTTACTTTAGGGATGTTACTCGATCTGGGCAAAATTGCATTGACACGACTCTACCTGCGGACGTTTGAACGTGTTTGGCAAGCAAAGGTAAAGATTGCCAGAGATAAAAATCAAAAAGATTTGCATACAGCACTACTAGAGCTAGGGCCTGATCCACTATTTTTGAGAAATTTACTGTTAGAGCATGCGGCGATTGTATCTCAGCGACTGATCGAGCAAATGTCGTTTAAGTACCTGCCTTTTAATGCTGCGATGTCAGAGTTCGCGCAAAGTTATTTGCCGGACGTGAATAATAATACAGATGAATTGTTACCTTTAACGCAGGTATTGAAAAAAGCGTATGGGTATGCGCAATACCAACTTTTAAAAGACAGTCATTTAATTGAACCAGATGAAGCAAAAGATTGGTTCATCTATCTCAATTTAACTGATCAAGAAGAAAAATTGTTGGAAAAAACGTCTTTACAGAGCCTTCAGCTGACAATTTTGTAAAAAAACTGGAAATTTTTTCACGCTTATTCATTCATTCGCCCCATCGTAAAGGATCGACTAAAATCCTTGTATGATGGGCGCGTATCCAATCATGTCGCTAATAGTTATTCACTGTTCATGAAAAAATATACTAAAGCCTTGAATATCAAGGCTTACAGGAATGTTTTATATGAGACATACCGGTATTTTTTTGGAATAATGTGCGTATGAAATTTGCGCCAATTTGGGTAAATTCGGATCTTTTACAGTATTGCTTAAGGTGATTTCGTGTAATGCCGGCCACTCAAATTTCAGTGCTGAACTCGCTAAAATGAGGAATTAAAATGACTATTAATCGTGAATTATTCGATCAAGTAATGGTACCTAACTATTCACCTTCTGCTGTTATCCCTGTGAAAGGTGAAGGTTCTCGCGTATGGGACCAAGAAGGTCGTGAATACATCGATTTTGCAGGTGGTATCGCTGTAAACTGTTTGGGTCACTGTCACCCTGCACTTGTCTCTGCACTTAAAGAGCAAGGCGAAAAAATCTGGCACTTATCCAATGTCATGACCAATGAGCCTGCACTACGACTAGCAAAGAAGCTAACTGATGCGACATTTGCTGACAAAGTTTACTTTGCGAATTCAGGTGCTGAAGCGAATGAAGCGGCACTGAAACTAGCTCGTCGTTGGGCGCTTGATAAATTCAACGCGGAAAAGTCTCAAATCATTGCCTTCAATAAAGGTTTTCACGGTCGTACTTTCTTCACGGTTACTGTGGGTGGTCAAGCGGCGTATTCAGATGGCTTTGGTCCAAAACCTGGCGATATCGTACACTGTGACTACAACGACCTAGCTGCGTTTGAAGCACTTATCTCTGACAACACATGTGCTGTGATGATGGAACCTTTACAGGGTGAAGGTGGTATCGTGTCTCCTGAAGCTGAGTTTGTGAAAGGTGTACGTGCGCTTTGTGATAAGCACAATGCGCTGCTGATTTTTGACGAAGTACAAACTGGTGTTGGCCGTACAGGTGAGCTTTATGCGTACCAAGGTCTTGATGTAACACCTGATATCCTAACAACTGCAAAAGCTCTAGGTGGTGGTTTCCCGATTGGTGGCATGATCACAACGACTGAAATCGCACAGCACCTTAAGATTGGTACTCACGGCTCAACTTATGGCGGTAACCCGCTGGCGTGTGCTGTGGCTGAAGCTGCATTTGACACAGTTAATACACCTGAAGTATTGAATGGCGTGAAAGAAAAAGAAGCGTTATTCCGAGAGCTGTTGACAGCTATCAATGATAAGTATCAAGTGTTCTCTGAGATCCGTGGTAAAGGTCTATTGATTGGTGGTGTGGTAACAGAGAAGTATGCAGGTAAAGCAAAAGAGTTCTTAACTGAGGGTGTGAAAGAAGGCGTTATGTCACTGGTTGCCGGCGCAAACGTGGTTCGTTTTACACCATCTCTAGTGGTGCCAGAAGCAGATATCCGTGAAGGTATGGCTCGCTTCGAAAGAGCGGTTGCTCGCGTTGTAGAGAACAACGCTTAAGTTGTCGCGCAAACCATAGCGATAACCAACGTGGCGTTCTGTTGAGCGCCACCTGTCTAAAGGTTTACTGAGGAGTAAGCGGGCTCATGATGATCCTTCGCCCAATCCAAAAAAGCGATTATCCAGCGCTTTTGAACATTGCCCAAGAGTCGGGGCATGGTTTTACTTCATTACCTCTAAATGAAGAGTTGTTACAAAACAAGATTGATCGTTCAATGACGTCTTTCAGTAAAGAAACAGATGTGCCATTTGATGAAGGGTATCTGTTCGTGCTTGAAGATTCAGAGACGGGAGAGGTTGTAGGCACCAGTGCTATTGAAGCGGCTGTGGGGCTGGACGACGCGTTTTACCACTATCATTTGAGTAAAGTTATCCATTCTTCTCGCACTTTAAATGTTTATAAAGCAGTGGATATTCTAACGCTGTGTAATGACTATACCGGTGCGACAGAGTTATGTACTCTGTTTTTGAAAGATAAGTACCGCAAAGGCTTAAATGGTAAGCTTTTGTCCAAGTCTCGTTTTATGTTTATTAATCAGCATAAATCACGATTTGCTGAAACGGTCATTGCGGAAATGCGTGGTGTATCGGACGAGAATGGCAGTAGCCCATTTTGGAAGTGGTTAGAAGAGCACTTCTTTTCGATGGATTTTCCAACCGCAGATTATCTAACTGGCATTGGCCAGAAAGTATTTATCGCAGAGTTGATGCCAAAGTATCCAATCTACGTCAATCTACTGAGTGAAGAAGCGCAAGCCGTTGTTGGTGAGGTGCACGATAATACACGTCCTGCGATTGAGCTTTTGAAAGGCGAAGGTTTTACTTTCAATGGCTATGTCGATATTTTCGATGCGGGTCCTACAGTTGAAGCGAAAGTTGACAATATTCGTACTATTCGTGCAACACAATTTTTCAAAGTGTGTATTTCCAAAGCAGGAACAGAGCACACAAATGGTTCCCCAGTACTTATTGCTAATGATAAACTTGCAGGCTATCGTGCTACGGCAGTTGAGCTTGAAGTGCCACAGAGCGGTGACGAAATCACCATCTCGGCAGAATTGGCAAATGCGCTTCAGGTAACTGAAGGCGACACTGTTAGCATCGCAACTCTTTAATTGGGATAGAATTATGACAACTCATGCAGCACAATTTATCAATGGTAAATGGTCAGCGGGCGAAGGTGCGGAATTTGCATCTATCAACCCGGCAAACAACGAACAAATTTGGTCAGCAAACGCCGCGACAGCGGAGCAAGTTGATGGCGCAGTAAAAGCGGCACGCGAAGCATATTACCTTTGGAGTGACCTAACTTTTGAAGCGCGTTTAGATGTAGTGAAACGTTTTGCCGAGGTTCTGAAAGAAAACAGTGAAGAGCTTGCTATTGCGATCGCAAAAGAAACGGGTAAGCCACTTTGGGAAACGCGCACAGAAGCTGGTGCAATGGTAGGTAAAATTGCCATTTCAGAAAAGGCGTATCACGAGCGTACTGGTGTTGTCGAAAATGCGATGCCAGTAGGTCGTGCTGTGATCCGCCACAAGGCACATGGTGTTGTGGCTGTTTTTGGCCCTTACAACTTCCCAGGTCACTTACCGAATGGTCATATTGTACCAGCACTATTAGCTGGTAACACGGTAGTATTTAAACCGTCAGAAATGACGCCATATGTAGCAGAGTTAACGCTAAAATTATGGGAAAAAGCGGGTCTACCTGCTGGTGTTATTAATCTAGTGCAAGGTGAAGTAGAGACAGGTAAAGCTCTTGCGTCACACAAAGGCATTGATGGGTTATTCTTCACTGGTTCATCTCGCACTGGTCATTTCCTTCACGAGCAGTTTGCCGGTCAGCCAGGTAAAATCTTAGCACTTGAAATGGGTGGTAATAACCCACTTATCGTGAAAGATGTAACCGATACCAAAGCAGTTGTGCACGATATTATCCAATCTGCATTTATTTCTAGCGGCCAGCGTTGTACTTGTGCACGCAAATTATTCTTACCACAAGGTGAGCAAGGCGATGCGATTTTAGAGCAGCTATTACGCGCAACTAAAGCCATCAAGATCGGTAACTTTGATGACGCTGAACAGCCGTTTATGGGGTCAATGATCTCTGCAGCAGCTGCTGCGGGCATGGTTGCTGCACAGCAACAGCTAGTTGAACTAGGCGGCGAGATCTTACTGGAGCTTAAACAAACTCAAGGCACAGGTTTTGTAACGCCAGGTATTATCGAGTGTACAAATGTAACAGACTTCCCTGATGATGAGCACTTTGGTCCTCTACTTAAGGTATTCCGTTATACAGACTTCGATGCAGCTATTGAACTTGCAAATGATACGAGTTTTGGTTTATCTGCGGGTCTATTGAGTGACAATGAAGCTGATTATGATCACTTCTTGCGTCGTATTCGTGCGGGTATTGTAAACTGGAACCGTCCAATCACTGGTGCTTCGAGCGCAGCTCCATTTGGCGGTATTGGTGCTTCAGGTAACCATAGGGCAAGTGCATACTATGCAGCAGATTATTGCGCATATCCGGTTGCTTCTGTAGAACTTGAAAAAGTTACATTACCAGGAAGCTTGAGTCCGGGCCTATCGTTAGATTAAAATTACCTTCATTAGGTAATTCACAATGTTGTTTTGTGCAACGTTGTGATGTGTGAGGTTGGCCTCACGCTTTATTCTTAAAAAAGCAGCATTTGCTGCTTTTTTTATTTTTCTGGGCCGCTCAAAAGTAGCAATCAGATCAAGTTTCTGCTTAAATCAATAGGAGATGTCATTGGTAAACTCAGGTGGGCAATATATGGTTTTAGATAAACAAGGATATGATGAGTTAGTCATGTATCTGACACAAAATTTAGCCTTGTTTGAAAAGCCGGGTGTGGTAAAGCCAAATGCACCTAAGGTCGTCGAATTAATAGAAGACGTAATTGCGGAACATGTAATTCGTTTATGCGAACAACACACTGGCTTATCAACGGAACAGCGTAGCTTGATTGTGCGCGAGGTTGATGGCATTGTATACGACTTACAGGAAGTGCTGTCGAGCGTAGTAGATCAACGTGTTACAGAAGAACAGCAAGAGTTTATCGAAGAGTTTGCTGGGCTGGTGAAGAACTTATTTGATTCAGCCATCCAGTAGTCTTAATCTAATTTATTGTATTTTTAAACACCGCCTGCTGGGCGGTGTTATTCGTTTAGGGAGGTGCTATATGAAAGCAAGTGTGAAGTGGGTTGGAGGTGATACGTTTTTAGGGCTGTCTAACTCAGGGCATAATGTGGTATTTGATGCTGGTGCGGATAGTGCGGCACCCAGTCCCATGGAAATGGTTCTAATGTCAGCTGGTAGCTGCGCTTCTGTGGATGTGGTGAGTATTCTAAAAAAAGCAAAACAAAGCGTACAGAGCGTCGAAGTACAACTAACAGCACAGCGCGCTGACTCAGCGCCTAGAGTATTCACAAAAATCAATCTACACTTTGTAGTTACTGGTGATAACGTGTCGGAAAAGCACCTAGCTCGCGCAGTAAATTTATCTGCTGAAAAGTACTGTTCAGTTGCCTTAATGCTTGAAAAAGCAGTTGAAATTACACATACCCACGAGGTAGTACAAGGCGGATAAAAATAACGCTTTTTAAGCTGCTATTTTTCGTATAAAATCCGCGAACTTTTAGTTCTGCAGTGCAGATTTTCTTGTTTTAAGGTGGGTCTATCGTGAACAAGCCCTTTAATAAAATTAAACTCCATGGCTTTAACAACTTAACAAAGAGTTTAAGCTTTAGTATCTACGATATTTGCTACGCCAAGACTGAGCAACAGCGAAAAGAGTATATCGAATATATCGATGAGCAGTACAGTGCTGATCGCCTAACAGATATTCTTAAAGAAGTGGTTGATATCATAGGTGCCAATGTACTTAATATCGCTCGCCAGGACTATGACCCGCAAGGGGCCAGTGTAACGATTTTAGTATCAGAAGAGCCTGTAGAAGGTACGGTACCCCATTCACAAGAAACACCAGGGCCTTTACCAGATTCAGTGGTTGCACACTTAGACAAAAGCCACATATGTGTTCATACATATCCTGAAGCACACCCTCACGATGGCATTTGTACATTCCGTGCCGATATTGAGGTATCGACATGTGGTATCATTTCACCTTTGAAAGCACTGAATTTTTTGATCCACTCATTGGAATCTGATGTTGTGACGATCGACTATCGAGTGCGCGGTTTTACGAGAGATGTGAACGGTGTAAAACACTATATTGATCACCCAATTCACTCAATTCAGAATTTTATGACTGAAGATACAAAAGACGCTTACCAAATGGTGGATGTTAATGTGTATCAAGAGAACTTATTCCACACTAAGATGATGCTTAAAGAAACTGATTTGAATACCTATCTATTCGGTATTACAACAGATGAGCTCACTGATGAGGAAGAAGAAGAGATCCGCAATAAATTAAATCGTGAAATTCAAGAAGTCTTTTACGGTAGAAATTTACCTGATCCAGAATAAAGTCAAAAATAACAGTAAAAACGGCGCTTTAAGCGCCGTTTTTTATTAAAGTGTATAGTTAAAGGTTAAGCCATATACACGAGGCTCTGCATACTGCACATAAGTATCTGTTGCCCAGCCATTTCTCGGATCATTACCAAATTGGAAGCCACGTACAGGTACATCTCTATCTGCTAAATTTCTGCCCCATGCTGTTAGGCTCCAGCTATCGCTATAATAGGAAACACTGGCGTTGATCAGGTTTTGATTGGGCGCCTGCGAATTATGACTATCAGAGAAGAAGTAGTCATCTTTGCCTTCAAAGCCTAATTGAGCACTGATGTTGTCACTCAAGTCATAGGTTAATGAGAAAGCAAACTGATATTTTGGTGATTGCGCTTGTTCTCGGCCATCAAAGTCGTCACCACTGACAGTGATAAAGTCTTCAATCTTAGTGTCTAAGTAGCCTAAGCTGTATTGTAAAGATAGAGCATCAGATAATTGACTCGTACCTTCGATTTCAAGGCCATAATTTTTACCTTTGCCCGCATTGCTAATAAAGCCAGCAAACTGTACACCTTCTAATTGCCACTGCTTAAGCTGCATATCTTCTCTGTGCATATAAAATGCAGTGAGGTGTAATGTATGACGTTTGTCTTTAGATTGGCCTTTAACACCAAACTCGAGATTCCAGAGATACTCTGGATCGAATGTAAAGCCTGATTGAGGGATCGAGATGCCATCATCTTTGGCCTTCGCGAGTGCTTCGCCGTTTACGCCACCCACTTTATAACCGCGGTTTAAACTCGTATAGATCATTGTTTGCGGAACAACTTGGTATTCAAGTGCCACTTTACCACCGACCATGGTGTCATCCGACTCAAGATCAAATGCATTGCTATCTAAGTAATCGCTAGAATAAGACTCTACTCGAAGCCCAGTAACTAACCTGACATCCTCTTGTAGGGCCGTTACTTTGTGCGCAAATATAGCGTGGTTTTGGGTTTCAAAGGTCGATTTGAATTGTGTTGGCATATTGCCAAATTTGCTTCTTTGGCGATCTAAATCGACATCATGTCTGCGGCTGACAACACCAATAACCCAAGACTTATCTTTACTTTTAACTCTGATCTCAGCAGAACCTCTTTCATGATCGCGCACATAGGCATCAAAGTATTGACCGTAGTACTCAATGTGATCAGGGTGCAAGCCTGCTTCGCATAAAGTTGGCTGCGTTGTATCGGCACAAACCCAGTCTTCGTCATAGCTATATTCGGTATCAGCTTGCAGGCCACTGGTGAGTATTTCAATATCGACGGACGATAAGCCGGTGTAATCGGCTGTCAGTGAGAACGCGTCACTTTGTTGAGTGTCTTTACCTGGCTGGCTAGCAACGCTTTGGCGAGTATTGTCCAAAGTAAAGCCATCATAGCCGTTATCAATATCAATGTGGTGATATACAAACCCGAGGTTTAAATCGTCGCTGGCTGCATAATTCAATTTAAAGCGTGCGACACTTTCATCCAGATCTTGTGTATCGTCGTTGAGATAGATGTTATCGACAAAACCATCGGATTGTTTTTGGTAAAGGCTGGCGCGTGCGGTGATATTCTCTGATAAGCCTGTGCCAACGGCAACGCCAGCTTCGTGAGTCCCATAGTTTGCAGCCCCCAATTTTAGATTGAGACTCGGTGTATCGGTTGGGTTATTTGAGTGAATATCGATGATCCCACCCATGGCATCGGCACCAAATTTAGTCCCTTGAGGACCGCGATAAATAGCTACTTGGTCGGCATCAAACAGCAATGCACTGCCGCCTAATCCTGAATAGTTAATGTTGTCGATTAAAACGCCCACACTAGGCGTAATGGGATCTACAAACTGGGAACGAAGACCCACACCACGGATCTGCACGAAGCGTCCACGAGAAGCGCCAGCCGTAAAATTAACATTAGCGGCACTATTGAGGATTTCATCTAAATAACTGGCGCCACGTGTGGTAATTTCTGCTTCTCCAAAGACTGATGCACTGGCACTTAATGTTTGAAGTGATTCTTGCTGAAAATCGCCACTAACTTCGATGGTTTCAATGTTATTTGCTGTTGCTGAGGTTTGCTCGTCGGCAGAGCTTGAAAATGCCACCATCAGTCCGAGGGTGAGTAAAGAGAGTTTTAATTTCATTCGTTTATATGTGTCCCGTGTTAGTTGCGCACTAGTTTAGCAAAAGCCCGACCAGATGACTGAATATTTGTGATATAAACTTTTGCAATCAATATAGAGGACGAAATATGACGTTTAAAGTTGACTTTAAAGTAAGAGATTATGAGTGCGATTTGCAGGGGATCGTGAATAACAGTGTGTATTTTAATTATTTGGAACATGCGCGCCATGAGTTCTTGGCATACAAAAACATAGACTTTGCCGCTTTGGCTGAACAAAAAGTCAACTTAGTCGTGATCCGCTCAGAAATGAATTACAAAGGTTCACTGCGACCGGGTGACACATTTTATGTTGAAGTAGAGGTCGAAAAGGTCAGTAAATTAAAATTTGCATTTCATCAAAAAGTAGTAAGAAGCAGCGATGAAAAGCTGATGCTAGATGCGGTTATAACGGGTACATCGGTGAATGAGCGAGGTCGTCCGTTCCTACCTCCGGAAATTGACCTATTATTTTCTTAAAATTTGGCTAGATAGGCAATTTATTACATATTTTTACTGCCTATTATGTGACTCCAAGCGTTATAATTAACACTGATTATCAAACGATTGGTTTACCATGAAAATTTCCTTTTTATTATGCTTTTTGAGTGTGATGTTGATGGGATGCTCAAGTACAGGGACGGTAAACGCAGACACACTCAAATATTCTAGCTGGCAATTTGTACCGAAAGATACAGGGGCCAAACATGAACCTATTCGCATTGAGTTTTTAGATGCGTTTCGGGTAAATGGCTTTGCTGGCTGTAACCGTTTCTTTGGCCAAGGGGAGGTCAAAGAGGGACAACTGTTTGTCAGTGATATAGGCATGACAAGAAAACTATGTGATCCGGCGACAAACGAACACGAGCAAGCATTTTTAAACATGCTGCAAATCGGTGTGCGGCTTCAACATAGTCAAAATGAGCTAGTTTTGCTGGGCGACTCGAAATGGCACTTTAAATTGGTAAAAGGTCACTTTGACTAATGCTGTGACATTCAGTAGACTTTGACTCAATTCGTTACTTGTCGGAGTGCCCTTGTGGGCTGAGATCGCTGTATTGCGGGATCCGTGGACCTGATCAGGTTAATACCTGCGTAGGGAACAAGCTGTCCTAGTGTATCGCCATGTTATGTATGGATACTAAGGCTGCCAAGTTTGTTAGTGTCGTGCTAATAAAACTATCCACCTGTATCACCCAAGTTATAGAGCTGCTTTATGTATCTTATTAGCTTGTGTGGACCCAATCTCTTCCGTTTTGGAATTCTGACAAGACACCTTAACTAACAATGAGGCATGTCATGTCAAATAATAGTAGCAAGTTGTCACGTCGCGAGTCTCGCGAAGCGGCTTCGGAATTTATTTATAACCTCAAGGGTCAACCTTTTCCAAACTCAAAAAAAATCTATGTAGATGGAGAGCAAGAAGGTGTTCGTGTCGGCATGAGAGAAATCTCATTGAATGACTCTTTTGTTGGGGGCACAGAAGAAGAACCGATCTTTGAGAAAAATGAACCGGTCAGGGTATATGATACATCTGGTCCATACACAGACCCTGAATTCACTTTGAATGTGCGCGAAGGCTTACCTAAGTATAGAGAAGACTGGATCGTTAATCGTGACGATACTGAACTATTGAACTCGGTAACTTCAAAGTTCTCTCAGCAGCGTATGGCTGATGAAGGGCTAGATCATATCCGTTTTGAAAACCTACCTAAAATTCGCCGTGCAAAGCCAGGTAAAAATGTGACACAAATGCACTATGCACGTCAGGGCATCATTACGCCGGAAATGGAGTTTGTTGCAATCCGTGAAAATATGGGCCGTGCAAAGATCCGTGAAGAGTTGCTTGCGGAGCAGCATGAGGGGCAATCATTTGGAGCAGAGATCCCTGACTTTATAACACCTGAATTTGTGCGTTCGGAAGTTGCCCGAGGCCGCGCGATTATTCCAAATAATATTAATCACCCTGAGTCTGAGCCAATGATTGTGGGCCGTAACTTTTTAGTTAAAGTGAACGCTAACATTGGTAATTCGTCGGTTACTTCTTCAATTGAAGAGGAAGTGGAAAAACTAGTTTGGTCAACTCGCTGGGGCGCGGACACTGTAATGGATCTATCTACAGGTCGCTATATCCATGAAACGCGTGAATGGGTGGTACGTAACTCACCAGTACCAATTGGTACTGTACCTATTTACCAGGCGCTGGAAAAAGTTAATGGTGTTGCAGAAGACCTTACGTGGGAAATTTTCCGTGATACTTTAATTGAGCAAGCCGAGCAGGGGGTGGATTACTTTACTATTCACGCTGGTGTGTTATTACGCTATGTGCCAATGACTGCGAAACGTGTTACGGGTATTGTATCGCGTGGTGGCTCAATCATGGCTAAGTGGTGTCTTGCACATCACAAAGAAAACTTCCTATATACGCATTTTGAAGACATCTGTGAAATCATGAAGCAGTATGACGTGTGCTTCTCGCTAGGTGATGGTTTACGTCCAGGATCGATTGCAGATGCAAATGATGATGCGCAATTGTCAGAGCTGCGCACCTTGGGTGAACTGACAAAGATTGCATGGGAGCACGATGTTCAGGTATTCATTGAAGGCCCGGGTCATGTTCCTATGCATATGATTAAAGAAAATATGGACGAGCAATTAAAACACTGTCACGAAGCGCCTTTCTATACGCTTGGCCCGCTGACGACTGATATTGCCCCTGGTTATGACCACTTTACATCAGGTATTGGTGCTGCGCAGATCGCTTGGTACGGCACGGCAATGCTATGCTATGTAACACCAAAAGAGCATTTAGGTTTACCAAATAAAGAAGACGTAAAAGAAGGCCTGATCACCTATAAAATTGCTGCACATGCAGCCGATCTTGCAAAAGGTCACCGCGGTGCACAGATCCGTGATAATGCATTATCAAAAGCGCGTTTTGAATTCCGTTGGCACGATCAGTTCAATCTGAGCCTTGATCCGGAACGAGCTCTGTCGTATCACGATGAGACGTTGCCGCAAGAGTCAGGCAAGGTTGCACATTTCTGCTCAATGTGTGGGCCTAAGTTCTGCTCAATGAAGATCACCCAAGATGTGCGAGATTACGCAAAAGATCTTGAAGCACGCGGCATTGATCCAAACAATGTTGGCGATGCAATTGAAATAAAAATGGTTGATGTAGAAGCTGAAATGAAAGCAAAGTCAGAAGAGTTCAAGAGCTCTGGTTCTGAAATCTATCACAAAGCCATTTAACCTTATCGCGCTGCAATCTTGTATTGCAGCGCAAAACAACTGGAATTCTCATGACAGAGTACGGAGCAAAACCGTCCGTTGCTATCGTAGGGTTTGGCTTAGTTGGCAGAGTGGTTGCGTTGGAGTTAATGGCGCAATATCAGCTAACAATTTTTGAAAAAGATCCTCAAGACGCCCAAACTGGCGCGGGTACATTAGCGGCAGCGATGTTGGCACCTTTGGCTGAATCGGTGATTTGCGATCAAGCCCTAGCAGAGCAAGGCTTAAAGAGCATCGCCATGTGGCCAAACTTGCTGGCCAAATTAGACTCTCAAGTATTTTTTCAACAACAAGGCAGTTTGATTGTTGCCCATCAGCAAGATAGAGGCGATCTGCAGAGCTTTCAACAGCGCTTAAAGCCATTAATGCAGCACCGGGCAGAGAG
Organism: Pseudoalteromonas luteoviolacea; assembly: GCF_018100925.1. Taxonomy (GTDB): domain Bacteria; phylum Pseudomonadota; class Gammaproteobacteria; order Enterobacterales; family Alteromonadaceae; genus Pseudoalteromonas; species Pseudoalteromonas obscura. The sequence continues at coordinate 137,788 of NZ_JAGJEH010000014.1, forward strand.
CGTTAATCAGATAGAGATTGCTAAACTTGAACCTGAACTTGGCAACAAGTTTAGTCAGGGTCTGTTCTTGCCATGTGAAGGTCAACTCGATAACCATGCTTTTTTTACCAGCAGTTATGATACGCTTGTCGCTCGTGGCGTGCAGTTTCACTTTGCTCATGAGGCAAAAATTGAAGCGGGTAAGGTAAACAATCAAGCATTTGACTGGATTATAGATTGCCGAGGTTTTGGCGCTAAGCAGGATAAACCTGAGCTGCGGGGTGTACGCGGTGAGGTAGCGCGGATCTATGCGCCTGAAGTTAAGTTACAGCGCCCTGTTCGATTGATGCACCCAAGATATCCTATCTATATCGCGCCCAAGCCAGATCATCAATTTGTGATAGGTGCAACCGAAATAGAGTCGCAAGATGCGGCTGATATTACGGTGCGCTCTACACTAGAGTTATTGTCGGCAGCGTATACGGTGCACAGTGGTTTTGCCGAGGGGCGAGTGATGTCACTTAACGCAGGTTTGAGACCAGCTTTTGTAGATAATCATCCACATATTGATATTCAAGATAATGTAATTTCAATTAATGGATTATATCGACACGGCTATTTACTTGCGCCAGTTGTTGTACAGCAAGCACTTTCAAAGGGGCTATTATGAATCTAACTTATAACGGAGAGGCTATTTGCGTAGATAGCGAGCAGTCTTTGCAGCAAATTATTGTCAGTAAAGGGGCGCAACCGCCTTTTGCTGTTGCGTTAAACGGCCAATTTGTACCAGCCGGACAACTATCTGACACTAAGCCCAACAGTGGTGACAGTATTGAAGTGCTTTCACCTATTCAGGGAGGCTAAGTGAGCAATTCAGCGTACGAACAATTGAATATATACGGTGAACATTTTGATAGTCGCCTGCTCATTGGGTCAGCTTTGTATCCGTCACCACAAATTATGCAACAGGCAATACAAAGTTCTGGTGCGGACATAGTGACAGTCTCACTGCGCAGGCAAAACTCAGTATCTGCGGGAGAAGACTTTTGGCAGCTGATCAAGGAAACAGGCCTAAAAGTATTGCCCAATACCGCAGGCTGCCACAGTGTAAAGGAAGTAATAACACTGGCACAGATGTGCCGAGAAGTATTTAAAACCGATTGGATTAAGTTGGAATTAATCGGTGATGAATACAATTTACAGCCTGATCCATTTGGTTTACTTGAGGCTACCGAAATACTCCTAAAAGAGGGGTTTAAAGTACTTCCTTATTGTACTGATGACTTGGTGTTGTGTCAGAGGCTTGCGGATCTCGGCTGTGAAGTACTGATGCCTTGGGGAGCGCCGATTGGCACGGGGAAAGGCTTAATTAACACATATAACCTGAAAACCATACGAGAACGTTTACCTGATCTCACCCTGATTGTCGACGCGGGCTTAGGTGTGCCTTCACACGCCTGTGCAGCTTTGGAGCTTGGCTATGATGCCGTGCTACTAAACAGTGCTGTTGCGGGGGCCGGTGATCCGGTTAGAATGGCAAAAGCATTTTCCCACGCAGTTGATGCTGGTCGAATGGGCTATGTAGCAAAAGCGATGCCGGAAAAAGAGGTCGCAGCGCCTTCAACCCCAACAATGGGAATGCCTTTTTGGCATCAAAATTAAAGAATTTAGGAGTTAAAGTGTCGAAAGTTGTTTGGAGTATCGCAGGTTCTGACTCGGGAGGTGGGGCAGGTATTCAAGCTGATTTAAAAGCAATGCACAGTTTTGGAGTGCAAGGTTGCACTGCGATAACTGCACTGACTGCGCAAAATAGTTTGGGTGTAGAATCTCTCAACGCGGTATCTACTGGCGTGATCGAAGCGCAATTATTGGCGCTTGAATCCGATATGAAAGCGTCAGTCATAAAGATTGGTATGCTTGCTAATGTACAGCAAATTCAGCTTATTGCTGAACATATATCACGCTACAAGCAAAGTTGGGAGACACCACCTACTGTGGTATATGATCCTGTGGCGATTGCGACAAGTGGCGATGCTTTGACTGAAGAAGATACCGTCGATGCACTTAAAACCCACTTACTTCCCTTAGTAGATGTGATAACGCCAAACACGCATGAAACCCAGTTGTTGACAGGTGTGTATTTGATCGGACCTGATGCGGTGCGAGAAGCGGCTGAAAAGTTGCGTGCATTCGGTGTTCAATCTGTGGTGATTAAAGGTGGGCACTGGGATTATCCAAAGGGATATTGTATTGACTATTGCTGGCATCAAGATGAAGAGTATTGGTTGGGGAATGAATCAATAAACACGCCGCACACACATGGTACTGGGTGTAGTTTGTCATCTGTGATCGCTGCAAGTTTAGCAAAAGGATATCCGTTAAAGGATGCTTTTATTTTGGGCAAGGCGTATATCAATGCGGGTTTAAAATCTGCGGTACGCTACGGAGAAGGTATTGGGCCGGTGGCACATACCGCATTTCCTCATAACATCGTTGACTATCCACAGGTTATTGAAGCGGGGAGCTGGTTAGGTGATGAACTTGAATTTTATGTGCCAGATAATTACAACTATGCGGCCGGGTTTGCTCCTATTGAGGGAGATTTAGGTTTATATGCCGTTGTTGATACCATTGACTGGGTTGAGCTTTGTTTAAAGCATGACGTTAAAACAGTCCAGCTTCGTATAAAAGATGCGGGCTCTCCAACCCTTGAGCAGGATATTGCTAAAGCGATCGAGCTTGGTAACACCTATGGTGGTCGTGTGTTTATCAATGATCATTGGCAACTTGCGATAAAACACGGTGCGTATGGCGTGCACTTGGGACAAGAGGACTTAAATGTTGCGGATTTAAATGCCATTAAACAAGCTGGATTACGTTTAGGCTTATCGACACATGGTTTTTATGAAATGTTGCGCGCGCATAACTATCGCCCAAGTTATTTGGCCTTTGGTGCTATCTATCCAACTACGACCAAGGATATGACGGGACAAATTCAAGGGTTAGAGAAGCTGCGTCATTTCGTACCATTAATGAAATCGGAGTACCCGACGGTTGCTATTGGCGGGATCGATTTAGGGCGAGCCAGTGAAGTGGCAGACACAGGAGTAGGCAGTGTTGCAGTTGTACGTGCAATTACTGAAGCGAAGTCACCTGAGCAAGCGATTGTCAATCTTAAGCAGGCTATAGGCGAGCCATGAGTGAAGAATTAACCGATAGAGAGCGGCTGAGGTACAGTCGACATATCTTGTTAGATAAAGTCACAGAAGCAGGCCAAATACAGCTCAAATCAGCTCATGTAGCAGTTATTGGTTGCGGCGGGTTAGGTAGTCCTGTTTTATTTTATCTGGCGGCCAGCGGCATCGGTACTTTATCGTTTTATGATGATGATAAGGTCGAGTTGTCTAATCTGCAGCGTCAAATCTTGTATAAAGTTAATCATTTGGGTCAAGGCAAAAGTCTTGCTGCTAAAAAAGTGTTGGCAAGTTTGAACAATGATATTCAACTCAATCCATATAATCTTCGCCTCTCCAAAGATAACATTGAAGCGCAATTAAAAGAGGTTGATTGGGTTGTGGATTGTAGTGACAACTTCGCCACACGATATTTACTCAATCAATATTGCTTTGATAATGGCAAGGTGTTGATCTCGGGGGCGGCGCAAGCTACTAGTGGTCAGTTTGGCTTTTTTGATTACCGTGAGCAGAGTGCATGTTACGCATGTTTATTTCCTGAAACAGAGCAGAGTCGTGAAGGTCTTAACTGCCAAAATGCAGGGGTGATGAGCCCGTTGCTGGGTATGGTTGGTTCAATGCAAGCACAAGCTGTGTGTAACGCGATATTAGGTTTGCAAAAAGGGGAGAGCTTTTTTGTGAGCATTGATGCATTAACGCTTATGCAAAGGCGGTTTGCTTTAGCGAAAGACCCTGCATGTAAAGTGTGTAACTAATCAATTTACGCAAAGTGCAGGCTAAGATGCATGAAAAGGCCCAAAGAGGGCCTTTTACGTTTGTTATTGATTGATGGTCGCAAATGGCGTGCCCATTCTTGTCACTGTCTCTGGTTGCTGGTCTGCCAAAAACTCAGCTTTATCTGCACCCCAAGATAAAATCACCGTTGAGCCTAGTTTAAAGCGTCCCATCTCGTCGCCTTTTTTGAGTTTAATTGCTTGAGGCCCTTCGCTCGGGTAATCCCAACTAAAGATGTCTTTGCCCGCTGGTGGAGTTACTGTACCAGCCCAGATTGTTTCGATGCTCGCTACGATGGTCGCACCAACAAGCACCATAGACAGAGGACCGATCTCAGTATCAAAAATTGCTACGACCCGCTCATTTCTAGCAAAAAGGTTCGGGACATTTTGTGCTGTTAATGGATTTACGGAGAACAGATCTCCAGGCACATAAATCATTTTTTTAAGTACGCCATCTACTGGCATATGGATTCGGTGGTAGTCTTTCGGCGCCAAATAGATGGTCGCGAATTTGCCACCAAGGAACGGAGCGACGTCTTGTTCATTGCCCCCTAGCAGGGTTTGAAGACTATAGTCATGGCCCTTTGCTTGGATAATTTGGCCATCAACTACATCACCTAACTGGCTGATAGCCCCATCCACAGGATGCGCGATGATATGATCTTCAGTGGCCAATGGACGGATCCCTGGCTTCAGAGGGCGAGTAAAAAACTCATTGAAGGTCTTATAATGCGCAGGATCTTCGTACAATGCCTCACTCATATCAATCTTATACTGTTTGATAAACAGCTTGATCAATTGAGTTGTCAGTGCGCCGGCTTGGGCTGCGGCAAGCTTCCCCACTAAACGTGACACCGCGTGTTTAGGCAGAGCATATTGCATTGCAATTTTTATTTTATCCAAGTTCACATTATTTTCCTGAAGTATCTTGCCAAGAGCGTACCCGCTGCCTTTGGCATTATTTAATTTAACTATCTAAATCCGATGATGGATAATATCAAACTCTGGGTGCACGTGCACCTGCGCGGCCATCAGCCATTGATTCTAAGATACGGTGGTAGCTGTCAAAACGCAGTTCACTGATTGCACCTTGCTCTACGGCTTCAGTGATCAAGCAGCCTGGATCATTTAAGTGCTTGCAATCTCTAAAGCGACATCCACCGATAAATTCTCTAAATTCCTTAAAGCACCAAGTGACGCGTTCTACTTCTAAATGCCATAAGCCAAACTCTCTGATCCCTGGGCTATCAATGAGGTTGCCGCCGGTAGGCAGGTGATGGAGCTTTGACACAGTGGTAGTATGTTGCCCAAGACCGCTATTTTCGGAGACTTCCTGCGTGAGTATATCTGCGTCGGGTAAAACGGTATTGACCAGAGTGGATTTACCGACACCTGATTGTCCGACAAAAATATTATTCTTGTCTTTTAATAAATCTTTCAGCTCATCAATACCTTCACCAGACTTGTTACTAACAAGTAGCACGCGATAGCCCAAATCACGATAGATATCGAGTACCTCATCGACATACTCTAGGCCTTCTTGATCAAGTAAATCAATTTTATTGAGCAGTAATATGGGCTCAATACCCATGTCTTCACAGGCAACTAAATACCTATCAATAATTTGAGGTGTAAATTCGGGCACGACCGCTGAAACCATTAATATTTGGTCAATATTGGCTGCGACCACCTTCACGCCATCGTAAAAATCTGGACGGGTGAGCTGAGAGCGTCTTTCTTCAACAGCTTCAATAACGCCAGCTAAATCTCCCTCGCTTACTTTTGCGCGGCGGAAAATAACATTGTCACCGCATACAAGGCTACCGACGGTGCGACGGATGTTGCAACGCAGCACATCGCCTCCTTCGACTTCAACATCTGCATGTTGGCCAAAACGGCTTACAACAATCGCTGGCTCGGTTGGTCCGAGGTTGTCTGTCTGCCAATGTAATTCAGCAGTTTCACTGTGTTTGGCCTTAGCCAAACGTTTTTGTTGGTTGGCCTTAATCCGTCTGGATTGGCCTTGACTGAGTTTTTTACGTTTTGCCATATCTATAAACTCACGAGACGAATTATTGCGAATGATTGGTGTATAAGCCATTCATAGGCTATAACTCAATAAAAATGCCCCGCTTTGTAAAAAAAAGCTTTTGGTCGAGTGATGAAGCTAATATGATATATCTAATTGCATTGGATCTAAAGGAAAGTACCGTTAAGGTAATGTATGTCTTTTCATGAATCAAACTTGGTCTGGCTCGACCTAGAGATGACAGGGCTAGAACCTAAAACAGATAAAATTCTCGAAATTGCAACTGTGATAACAGATTGCGATTTAAATGTGCTTGCTGAAGGTCCAGTGATCGCGATTCATCAAAGTGATGAGTTGCTTGATAATATGGATGAGTGGTGTACCAATCAACATGGCCGCTCAGGGTTAACAGCCCGCTGTAAAGCGAGTACTTTAAGCGAAGCAGACGCGATAGCACAAACTCTCGACTTTTTGAAGCAGTGGGTACCACCTGGCAAATCACCAATGTGTGGCAACTCTATTGGCCAAGACCGTCGTTTCCTTCACAAGTATATGCCAGAACTTGAAGCATACTTCCATTATCGCAACCTTGACGTGAGCACAATTAAAGAGCTTGCAAGGCGTTGGCGACCAGAACTTTTAAATGATATCAAAAAGAAAAGCTCGCATTTAGCGTTGGACGATATCAAAGACTCCATTATGGAGTTGAAGGTTTATCAAGAAAAATTCTTCAATTTATAAAAAAAGCTTGCAAAGCATTTTGTATCTTGTAGAATCCTGCCCCGCTTGAAACGACAAGCTCTTAAGGCTAAGAGCGAGTTGATTAAGCGGGTTTTGTTCAAAATATCTGAGCAAACTATGAAGCGGCACTAGCTCAGCTGCTAAAACGTTAGACGCGACCC
>NZ_JAGJEH010000015.1 GCF_018100925.1 Pseudoalteromonas luteoviolacea
TTAGCTCAGCTGCTAAAACGTTAGACGCGACCCGTCGCGCTCCAGCGGACAATTTAGAGCAAACTATGAAGCGGCACTAGCTCAGCTGGTAGAGCGCGACCTTGCCAAGGTCGAGGTCACGAGTTCGAACCTCGTGTGCCGCTCCAACTCCTTTCTAACTATTTTCTCTTTTTTCAAATTCTTATAATTTTTTTCTCTATTAATTCCGAATTCTTGCATAAAAAGATTGCTTATTTTTAGCACTATGCGTAAAATACGCGCTCTTTCGGCCATATTAGTCGTTCCTTGCCTTAACCCGGCCGGCCGAAACGGGACGAGGCTATACTAACCGTAAGGAATATCCATGCGTCATTACGAAATCGTATTCATGGTTCACCCAGACCAAAGTGAGCAAGTTCCAGGTATGATCGAGCGTTATACTGGTTCTATCACTGAAGCTGGCGGTACTATCCACCGTTTAGAAGACTGGGGTCGTCGTCAACTGGCTTACCCAATCGAAAAGCTTCACAAAGCACACTATGTTCTTTTGAACGTTGAAGCGCCTACTGAAGTAATCAACGAACTTGAAACTTCTTTCCGCTACAACGATGCAGTGCTACGTAACCTAGTTATGCGTACTAAAAACGCTGTAACAGAAGCTTCTCCTCTTGCTAAAGAAGAGAAAAAAGAAGCAGCATCTGCTTAATCGTTATTGATTCGGATTTGACTCACCTCTAGAGGTAATGGTGCAAAATCAAGCAGACCCATATACAAACCAGTTTGTTTTATCTGGGATTGTTTGCAAAACACCAAAATATAGTCAAAGTCCTGCTGGCATTACGCACTGTATTTTTGTTTTAGAGCATAAATCAATGCAAATTGAAGCCGACCTTAACCGTAACAGTTATGTTCGTATTCAAGTTGTTGCCAGTGGTGATAAATTCCGAAGTCAACTAGAGCATTTATACGTTGGGCAAGGGTTACAAGTAAGAGGATTTTTAAATCGCCACGAAAGCCGAAATGGCTTGAGTCAACTTGTACTACATGCACAACATATTGAAAGAATTAATTGAGGAAATTACTCATGGCACGTTATTTCAGACGTCGTAAGTTCTGCCGTTTCAAAGCAGAAGGCGTACAACAAATCGATTACAAAGATCTAGCTACTCTTAAAAACTATGTAACTGAAAGTGGCAAAATCGTACCTAGCCGTATCACAGGTACAAGCGCTAAGTACCAGCGTCAGCTAGCAGCAGCTATCAAGCGTGCTCGCTACCTAGCCCTTCTTCCGTACACTGACTTACACAAGTAAGCAGCTGATTAATAGTTTTTAAAAGGTGTAGAGACATGCAAGTTATTCTACTAGACAAGATCGCTAACCTAGGTAACCTAGGTGACCAGGTTTCTGTTAAATCTGGCTTCGCACGTAACTTCTTATTCCCTAAGGGTAAAGCAGTTCCTGCAAACAAAGCTAACATCGAAACTTTCGAAGCTCGCCGCGCTGAGCTAGAAGCAAAAATCGCAGAAGAACTAACAGCTTCTCAAGCTCGTGCTGAAAAACTTGAAGCACTAGCTGAAGTAACACTAGTTTCTAAAGCGGGTGACGAAGGTAAGCTATTTGGCTCTATCGGTACTCGTGACATCGCTGAAGCGATTTCTGCAGTTGGTGTTGAAGTAGCTAAAGCTGAAGTTCGCCTACCTCTAGGTACTATCCGTGAGACTGGTGAATTCGACGTAGCTATTCAAGTACACTCTGACGTAACGGCAACTATCAAAGTTATCGTTATCGCAGAAGCTTAATTTATTAAGCATAAACCGCACACCCTGTGTGCGGTTTTATTCCCTCCCCTGAAAAATAACAACGACACAATTTCAGTGCATAAAATCAGTGAATATCATGATTGCTCACGGAAGATTCAGACAACAATTGGATAATTAATCTAAATCACAAATGACGTAAATAAACTTTTGTATATTGAAAAGATAGGTACAAATGGTAATGTCATGTAATATCGTACCCATTTTATATAAAGTTGATTTGTGATAATTTAGTTAACTCTTTTTTATTAGATACTTTTTTTTGCTGTCCAAATAACATACAGTGGTATTGGCAAATTATGACAGCGTTATCATTTGAGTTTGGAGAATAATGTTTAATCGTCGTCGCTTACGTGGCTTTACGTTAATAGAATTGCTTATCGCTGTTGCGCTGGTCGCGGTGTTAGCGAGTGTTGCCTTACCGAGTTATTTGGACTATCTACGCAAGGGGTACCGCACGGATATACAGCAAATTATGTATCAAGAAGCAGTCGCATTGGAACGTATCTACTCCAGAAATGGGGGCTATCCAGATGAATATAAATTTGAAAAAGAGCTGCAATATTACACATTAAAATATACCGCACTTGGTAAGCCTCCGGGGATTGTTGGCAATTATAGAAGCTTAAAATTCAAAATTAGCGCGACACCAAAGACGGGCACGACTCAGATTTCTGATGTATGTGGCATGTTGACATTAGATGAGCAGGGTAAAGAGTATTCAGAGGGGCAATTTGATGATTGTTGGTAATTCGAAACAGCGTGGCGTCACCTTAATTGAGTTATTGGTGTGTGTGGCACTGGTTGCTGTGCTTGCAAGTTTGGCAATGCCGTCTGTCATCACCTACATTAAACAAGATCGTGTTGATTCTAATGTCCACCTTTTAAATAGCGCATACCAGTTTGCTCGAAGCGAAGCGGTAAAAAGAGAACAAACGGTTAAGCTAGTTAAGCAAAACTCGCAATGGTTGGTCAATACCATGGTTGATGGCAAAGAAGCAACGTTACGTACGTTTACAATTGAACACGAATCTATTTATGTAGGACTGGTTGATCGTGAGGTAAGATCGACGGGTGAATTAAACCAAGTGAGCAATATTTTAGTGAGTGACAATGACAATAGCACGTTAGATTATCGACTCTGTATATTGAAAAGTGGTCAAAGCTGGATAGGTGAGGCTGCAGAGAATTGCGCTTAGAAAAAGGGTTTTCATTAATTGAAGTGATGGTATCCATTGTGATCGCCGGCGTCGCCTTGCTGGGGTTAGCTGGTGCTCAATTAAAGTCACTACAATTTGCCAATAACAGCTTTAATTATACCGTTGCCTTGGTAAAAGGTCAGAATGCGATTGAAAGAATGTGGAGTGATCTGTGTTATTACGAGCATATCAATCAAAACCTCTTGCTTATCAATAATCCACGCATCGCTGATTTACAACCTGAAGACAACCGGTTTGTACTCAAACTGTCTCCGGATAAATATAACGACAATATTAATACGCCAGCTTCCGAGCGTCGAGATGTGAGATTTACTGTGAGTTGGGAAGACAAGCGAATTGAAGACAATAGCGCGTTAAATCAAATAACATTAGTAGCAAGTTATGTCCATGTGCCAAGCTCAGATTGCATCCCTTAAATTGCGAGGATACACGTTGATCGAGTTACTCGTAGCTATGGCCGCCGGGTTGTTTTTACTATCCGGTGTTGCGATGTCCTATACCGCAATTAAAAGCACCGTTGTGGCGAGTAAAGAATTGTCACATGCACAAGAAGTTATTCGCTATATGAGTCAAGTGATGACCCGCAGTATTAAGCAGACACACGCTATGCCAGAACTTGAAAACGGCGGAGCGGCGTTGCGGGTGCATCAAAACGCATTGCAGTTGGCATGTGATGGCAGTGTACCTACTGCAAACTACTCAGAGCTATATACGTTGTCGAATGGCTACTTGACTTGTGACATAGGTAATGGCCCAGTTCAGCTTTTAAGGGGCGTTCAAGCTCTGGGTTTTGCTCAATCAGGGATCTTAACCAGTATTACCGTGACGCCCAAAGATGTACCACCGCAATTTAAAGAAGGGCTTCAAATTGATATCGCTGCAAACCGTTTGGTGTTAGACAAGGCGGTTTGGAAAGTACCTCAAGAGAGGGTGAATAACTGATGAAACGTTTTTCACGACAATCTGGCTTTACACTCATTAAAGTGATGCTGCTGAGCACCATGGCAAGTGTTGTGGTGTTTACTTCAATGAAGGACACACTGGTACAAGAGCGCCTAAGTGGTAACTTTCAAAAAGATTTAAACGCGCGTCTACAGGCAGAGAAAGGCGTTTTCGCCAGTGCAGATGGCCTCAATGACTATGTTAGTAGGAATGAAGGGGCAACGATGGAAACCTTACTTGCTGTAAATTCAGGTCATTCGGGTGGTGAATATAGTAAGGGCCAGTTCTCAACGCAAATAAGCTCTCCGCAAGCAGGCATCATTGAAGTTGCTAGTTTGGGTCAAAGGTATGGAGAAAACGCCGCCAACAATATGGTGGGCATTTTTAAATTTACCGATGCGGTGCTTGAACCAACCTTCAACAACCCTGTGACAGGCTGTAAAGGGGTAAATTTATCAGGTAGCGGGGTGGTTGACAGCTATGACTCTGAGGCGGGAAGCTATGAAGATACGCAGGGTAACAACGGTGATGTGAATACGGTTATTGGTGATTCAGACGTGGTGTTATCTGGTCACTCGCCAATTAAAGGGGATGTAAAAGCGTCGGGGGTATTGTATCTCAAAGGCTCATCTCCAGTTATTGGTAACGTGCAATCAAATACCGGAATAGATATCTCTCATGGCAGTGGTATGCGTGTTGAGGGGGATGTTTTGACGCAAGGGTTTGTCATTCACCGCGGCGGTGACATTCAAGGTGTTGTGCGCGCAAATGGCAACGTGAAGATGTTGTGGGGCGCTGATATTTTGAATACAAAGAATGACCCTTTTGATATTCAATATGGTGGCACGGGCGATTTTGAATTAGCCGATGAACACTCACAGGGGGGGATCAATTATTCTGCCGCCAAGTTTAATGTGAATCCCAATGTTTCCGCCGTGCGTGTATACGACCCTGACTCTCCTAATCATGACGATACAACGGTTGATGAATGTGATCCGCTTGCGCTACCCGGTAATATGCCCAACATCATCGTGGCAAATAACGGATATGAAAATGTTGAAGTGAAGTCAAATCAAACATATACGTTTCGGCCTGAAAAGAGCAAACTGGAACAGAAAAAATACAACGGTACAGAAGTCATTAAAGAAGCGCCATCAAGTGAAACGGATATCTACTTATTTGATACTAATAAACAGGTGCACAATAGGCTAAAACCGAACAGTGAATACGTGTTTGGCATGAAGAATCTGACCATTGGTGGCAATGCGGTGGTCAATATTAAGAAAGTGGATAACCCTACCATTAAAGGTGGCGATGTTATTTGGCTTATCGATGGTGATTTTACCATGACTGGTGATAGTCGGCTTAATATTGAAAAAGATGTGAGTTTGACAATTTTTGTCACAGGTAAAGTAAAGCTTGGAGCCAGTGCTCAGGTGGTAACAGAAAAGCCAGGCATTACAGACAGTGGCCTTGGGACATTCAATATTTTTTCATCTTACAAACCAGACCCAAATGACAATGGCAATGCAAATAAACACGGTGTAATTGTTAGTGGCACATCTTCTTTGTATGCCGTCATTTATGCACCATTGACCTCTATTTCCATGAATGGCAGCGGACAGTTTTTTGGTACTGTGCGCGGTGCCACAATTGAAGCAAATGGTGGAAGTGGTATCCATTTTGATGAGGCGTTAAAAAAGCTTAAATTGGGCAATGGTGGTACGGTGAAGCAACCTGCTAAATTGACCTTCCAAGGCTGGCGATATAAGCACCCAGAAGCGTTTAGTGAGGAGCCAGCAGAACCAAGCAATTCGGGGAGCACCCGATAGGCTAGCTTACTTAATGACCCTCATCTTCATTGGTACGGCAAACGTCGATTGCCACTTTTTAGAAAATTATCACACCTGATTTAAACCTTTTTTGCCCCACAGCGCGTCTTACTCTGTATGAAAGGCGCTGTGAAGATGATACATGATTGGCACTCTTCAAAAAATTTCCATAGGATATTGAACGGTATGTGACAGACTGCTCTTTTGAAGTAAATGTGTCATCATCATTACCTCGCGGTAAAGGAATTTAAATATGTTAGTTGATGCCAAACTCCCGTTTGATGAATTAGATGATTTGGTTAAACGTACTCAGCAAGGTGATCAGGTTGCCTTTGCCGCTCTGTACGAACAATGCCATCGGCGGGTCTATGCGCTGTGTTTACGGTTATTGGCAGATCAAGCGCATGCGGAAGATGCCTGCCAAGAAGTATTTGTACAGCTGTGGCACAAAATAGCACAGTTTAATGGCCAATCTAAATTTACAACTTGGCTGCACAGCGTGACGTCAAATATCGCAATAAGTTATCTGCGCAAGTACAAAAACTGGTTGCAAAAAGTAGTCAGTTTTGAAAATAGCGGGATGGATGAAGCAAGTATTGCACTGTGTGGGGATCTCAATGGACTAGACAAGCTAGTGCTTCGATTACCCGAAAGAGCACGACTTGTTTTTGTATTGCATGCTGTCGAGGGGTATCGACATGAAGAGATTGCAGCCATGTTAGATATGGCAGTGGGGTCGAGCAAATCTCAGTATCACAGAGCAAAAAAGTTGTTACAGGAGTGGTATGAAAATGATTAAGCCAAACTTTGACGAGTTCTTGTCTCAACAAGTAGCCAAAACACAGGAACAAGTGCAACAGCCCGAGCCTCAGCGAGCATTGTGGCAAGGGATAGAAAAGGCAATTAATGAACAGCCAATGAGTGACAGCGAACCGCAAAATAACCCCGCGGGCGTTTGGCGACAAGTCTCTGCGATTGCTGCCGCAACTTGTATTGGTATGTGTGTAATGTATTTTACGCTCAGTACGCCAGAGCAAAATAATATGATGCAAATGAGCCAGTATTTCGAACAACAAAAACAGATTTTGTTGGTGCAATATGGCAACCAGCCTGCACTAACAAATGATTGGCAAGTGCAATTGCAAGAATTAGAAGAAGCAGAACAAGCCATTAAGCTGGCTCTTCAAAACGACCCACAAAATGCAGCGTTGCTGCAAATGTTGGCTCAGGTTTATCAACAACAATTAGATTTAATTGAACGAGTACATCAACCTCGTTGGCAGGAAATTTAGGAGAAGTAGGATGAAAGCATTGATGTTGAGTTTAGCCATGTTCCCTCTGGTAACCTTGGCTGGTGAAAAAATTGATAAAGAAATCGAAATCCCAACGGATGGTAAAGTTTTTATAGAAAACCAACGTGGTAACGTAGAGATACTCACTTGGGACAAAGCAGCATTCAAAGTCGTCGGAGAGCTTGATGACAATGCAAAGGGCTATAAATTAGATACCAAAGGCAGCAAAACTAGATTTATCGTCAAAATGCCGTCCAACTCACGAGGCTGGGGACGTAAGCATGAGGGTTCTGAACTAAAAATTTATATGCCAAAGCAAAGTGAGCTGGTATTTGAAGGTGTACAAGTTGATGTTGAAGCTTCCAAATTGTTAGCTGGTGCGTACATAAAGACAGTTAATGGTGACATTAAAGCTACTCAAATTGCTGGGAAAGTACGTCTTGAGACTGTCAATGGGGATATCGATGGCAAGGAGTTAAACGGGCGCATTCGCTATGAAACCGTCAATGGTGATATTGAAGATGTGGGCTCCAAGGGTAAAATTAGGTTCAATGCGGTGAATGGCTCTATTGAGAGTAACACGCAGGCAACTGAGATCCGGTTAGAAAATGTGAATGGTGAGGTTGAGTTTGACATTGCAAAATTGCAAGAGTTGAGACTTAACACCGTCAACGGAGAAATTGAAGTGCGGGTAAAAGAGCTATTACCTAATGCACGTGTAAATCTTGAATCTGTAAGCGGGGACGCAGACCTTTACTTTCCTCGAGATATTTCTGCTAAGTTTGACATTGATGCACATGCTGGTGGCAAAATCACTAATGAGCTAAGTGGTGATAAGGTTCAAAAAGCAAAGTATGGCCCTTCGAGAGAGTTGCAATTCACAGTTGGCTCAGGCGATGCGGACATCGAAATAGATACGGTGAGCGGCCGCATAGAATTGAAAAAAGTACACTAAACTAACTAAGCCCAATTTCGATTGGGCTTAGTTTTTGCGTTTTACACTGCACGTCTAAGCTTATCAGCATTCAGTTTTGCAAGATTTAAGGTTACAATAACAAATCCACTCATTTGTTTTTGTCGTAATATGGCCAAACCTGATCAACAAGTCGATACACTAAAAGTTCCACCGCACTCCATTGAAGCAGAGCAATCTGTACTGGGAGGCTTGATGCTTGATAACCAAGCGTTTGACCGGGTTGCCGAACTAGTTGTTGCACAAGACTTTTACACTCGTACGCATAAACTGATCTTTGAAGCCATGACTAAACTCGTCGAGCTTGGTCAGCCAATTGATCTTATTACCATTTCTGAAAACCTAGAAAAGAATAATCAATTAGACTCCATTGGTGGGTTTGCATATCTGGCGGAGATTGCTAAAAACACCCCAAGTGCAGCTAACATAGATGCATATGCCAGTATTGTGCGCGAGCGCGCTGTTGTACGAGAGATGATCTCGGTTGCAAACGAAATCGCCGAAGCAGGCTTTAACCCTGAGGGACGTACAAGCCACGATTTGCTGGATTTGGCTGAAAGTAAAGTTTTCAAGATTGCCGAGCAGCGCAGCAAAAGTACTGAAGGTCCGCAAAATATTCATAGTATTTTAGAGAAGACCATAGATAAGATAGAAGAGCTCTATCAGTCACCGCAAGATGGTGTAACAGGGGTTAGCTCTGGTTACTCAGATCTCGATCAAATGACCGCGGGTTTACAGCCTTCTGATTTGATCATTGTTGCGGCACGTCCATCTATGGGTAAAACAACATTTGCGATGAACTTGGCAGAACACGCGGCAATGACGCAGGACAAGCCAGTTCTAATTTACTCTCTAGAGATGCCGTCAGAGCAGATCATGATGAGGATGTTGGCATCACTTGGCCGTATTAACCAGACTAAGGTGAGAACAGGTCAGTTAGACGACGATGATTGGGCGCGACTGTCTTCAACCATGGGGTTACTAATGGAAAAGGGGCAAATGTATATCGATGATGCGTCAGGTTTGACGCCGACCGATGTGCGTTCGCGAGCACGTCGAATTGCCCGTGACCACGGTGGGATCAGCATGATCATGGTCGACTATTTGCAGTTAATGCGTGTTCCTAGTTTGTCAGACAACCGTACTTTGGAGATAGCCGAGATATCCCGCTCGTTAAAAGCGCTTGCTAAAGAACTTGAGTGTCCAGTTATTGCGCTGTCCCAGCTTAACCGTACGCTAGAGCAACGTGCCGACAAACGTCCCGTCAACTCGGATCTAAGGGAATCGGGCTCGATTGAGCAGGATGCTGACTTGATTATGTTTATTTATCGTGATGAAGTTTATAACGATGACAGCCCTGACAAAGGCACCGCTGAAATTATCATAGGTAAACAGCGTAACGGTCCAATTGGTAAGGTTAGGTTAACCTTCCAAGGCCAATACTCTCGTTTTGATAATTATGCTGGGCCAGCACTAGATGATGAGTACTAAGCCCAAATAGATAAGGGTCCCTGTGAATGCGGTTAGCCACAGCAGAAATTAATATACCAGCACTGCGTTATAACTTAGCTAGAGTAAAAGAGATTGCACCTAGCTCAAAAGTAATGGCGGTGCTAAAAGCCAATGCATATGGTCACGGTTTGGTCAAAATTGCGCAATGTTTATCGGATGCTGATGCATTTGCAGTTGCGCGTATCGACGAGGCTTTGGCATTGCGTGCAGGGGGACTGACAAAACCCATCATTTTGTTGGAAGGTTTTTTCGATCCCAGCGACTTGCCTATTTTGCTCGCCAATAACTTTGAAACAGTCGTTCATGATGAAAGCCAGTTACTTGCAATTGAGCAGAGCAACTTAGAGATGCCAATATCTGTATGGCTGAAAGTTGATACTGGCATGCATAGGCTGGGCATTGAGCCCGAACAATTTGATGATTTTTATCAGCGTTTAAAACAATGTCCAAACGTAAAGCCTGCGGTAAATTTAATGACCCATTTTCCATGCGCAGATGACGTCAGTAATGACTTTACCCAAGTCCAAATAGATTTGTTTGCGTCATTGGTGTCAGAGCGACGTGAAGCGTTGTGTTTAGCGAATTCAGCTGGCGTAATTGGTTGGCCTGATGCACATTTTGATTGGGTTAGATCAGGATTGATGCTTTATGGCGTATCTCCAATGTTGGATCAGGTTGGAGTGGATCACCAACTAAAGCCTGTGATGCGACTAAAAACACGGGTGATAGCTATCAAACAAGTGACTGTAGGTGATCGCGTTGGCTATGGAGGGCGATGGCAATGCCAAAAAGCAACCACTTTGGCTGTTGTTGCTATGGGTTACGGTGATGGTTACCCGCGACATGCTAGACAAGGCACGCCTGTAGTCATTAAAGGCAAGCGATATGGCATAGTGGGTAGTGTATCGATGGACATGATCAGTGTTGATGTTGGTGAAAACGCTGCGCATATTCAAGTCGGAGATGAAGTTGAAATGTGGGGACCAACTTTGCCTGTCGAAGAGGTTGCGAGCTGTGCTGATACCATTCCTTATGAATTGCTGTGCAATGTCACGCCACGCGTAAGCTATGAGTACTGCAATGATGAGTGAGTATTTCTCACTCTAATAGCTGTCCTTGCAATGTCGCTACGATGTTTCGAGGACCACCTTGATCTCTATGCTCACCCAAATATATGCCTTGCCAAGTACCAAGCTTTAACTGTCCTTGATAAATAGGGATGGTGACTTCACACCCCAATGTACTCGACTTTATGTGAGCTGGCATGTCATCGTCTCCTTCATAGTCATGACGATAATAATGCTGATTTTGTGGCACAAAGTGATTGAAATGACTCTCCATGTCCATGCGTACGGTTGGATCGGCATTTTCATTGATCGTCAGGCTAGCCGACGTATGTTGAATAAATAAGTGAAGCAAGCCGACTTTGTAATAGCTCAGCTGAGGTAGATGGGCCAAAAGCTCATCGTCAATGAGGTGAAAGCCTCGAGGGCGAGGCTTCAGCATGATCACAGATTGGTGCCAACTCATAGTTTGTCGAAGCTGACCTCAATATTTGCATTACCATCCTCAGATGTGAATGGCATAATTATTTTAGCACCTTCACACTTATGCGTAATGGTATGACCAGGTCCAGATACAACTAAAGGTGTAGCCATGTCGAAGTCATACCCCTTTTCACCAAGTAGATTTTTTGCCCCACCGGTGACCATATTGGTGATTTCTCCAACCATGTCAGTGACTTCTTCATTTATCTTTTCAGGTCTTTCACCTAGCATTCGCTCCATAATCGCGAGGGCAAGGCTTTCATCAAAGGTAATTGAAAAAGAGCCTTTGGTTTGTGGGCCAACCATACCGATTAGCCCAGATACATCTCCACGGGCGACTTCATCTTTTTTTATCTTAGGCTTGCCGGGCGTTAGCTCCGTTTGCGCCATTGTCGCTAATACATTTATTAGTGAAGATAAAAAAGGGTTGATGAACTCAACATTCATATTATAGGTCCCTTGTTTTATTCATTATTGCAGACATTAGTTTAAGTGTAGTGGCTTTTTTTACGGCTGCACTACTGTTGGCACTTTTCACAAAGCCCATGTGCTTCGATAGTTTGTGCTTTTACTTTAAAGCCTTTTTCTGCTGATAAATTGTTTAACTCATGAGAAATGGCAGTTGAGTGCAACTCTTGAACATGCCCACAGCTATCACATATCAGCAGCTGTACAGGGTGGATATGATCAAAATGGTGACACAACATAAATGAGTTGGTGCTTTCGATTTTATGGATGAAACCTAGCTCAGCCAAAAAGTCTAGCGCACGGTAAACCGTTGCGGGTTTGGCACTGCTCTCTGTTAATTTCAGTTCTTCTAACAAGTCATAAGCGCCAACACCACCTTGCTTAGTTGCAAGCAGGCGAAATACCTTTTCTCTAATAGGTGTAAAACGCGCCCCGCGATTGTCACAGACCTGCTTTGCTTTGGAAACTAGTAGTTCTATATTCATATTCTAAATCCTTACACTACTTCTCAATACTAACATATTCATTTTAATAGTCTTGTATCGACAAGGATTTATTCTCAATATTCAAAGGTTGGTGTGCATATTGCGCTAACCACGCTTCAAAATCAATTTTTGCCATGGGTTTACCCAAAAAGTAGCCTTGGCCTAAATCACATCCAAGGGCTGCTAAAACATCTAATTGTAGTTGGGTTTCGATACCTTCGGCGATAACTTTTATACCTAAATTATGGGCCATAGTGATAATGGTATGAACTAATTGTCTGACTTGCTCACTGGTGTGCATATCGAAAATAAAGCTTTGATCGATTTTGACAACATCAAAAGGGTACAAGCGTAGATAGTTTAAAGAGGAGTACCCAGTACCAAAGTCATCCATTGAAACGAGGACGCCTAGTTGGTGAAACTCGAATAAAGCATCTTTAACCAAGGCGTCCCCTGTCAGCAGGACGCCTTCGGTAATTTCTAATTCGAGCAATTGTGTATCAATCTGGTACTTATTAATCATACGACTAATAGAGTTTACAAGGTTGGGATCTTTAAACTGCCTAGGTGAGAGATTAACAGCAATACGGTATGGTTGAGGATGGAAATCCCGCAACTCACAAATTTGTTGCATTGCCTGATCCAGCACAAATTCACCTAGTTCAATGATATAACCTGTCTGTTCAGCCAATGGGATAAACTCAGCTGGCGAAACCCACCCAAGCTCAGCATTGTACCAACGCAATAACGCTTCAGCACCGACAACAAAACGGCTGGATAAATCATATTGAGGTTGAAAATAGACTTCAAATTCTTGATTGGCCAAAGCGCTGCGCATACTATCTTCGAGTTTGAGACGGCGGTTTAGATCTTGACTCATACTTTCAGTGAAGAATGAAAAGGTATTTCGGCCCATGTGTTTGGCACTGTACATAGCAGAGTCAGCCTTTCTTAAAAGCTCATTTGGGGAGTCTGCATCATCTGGAAAAACAGCGACACCTAAACTTAAGGAAATGGTAAAGGCGCGTTCGTCAATCTCAAATGGTGAACGGAAAAGCTGAACCAATTTAGTCGCAATAGCGGTTATGTCATGATGTGTCTGGATGTCTCCCAGTAAAATAATGAACTCATCTCCACCAAGGCGTGCAACCGTATCATGTTTACGCAGTGCGCCCTTTAACACGGAAGCTGAATGAACAAGTACTTTGTCTCCAACTTCATGACCCATTGAGTCATTGACCTTTTTAAAATCGTCTAAGTCAATGAAGCCGACTGCAATAAGTTGCTGGTTTCGTTTGGCTTCATGGATCATCTGCTGGAGTCTATCAAGCGCTAAAAAGCGATTAGGTAAGTTGGTCAGAGTATCGTAAAAAGCATGTTTAAGTATCACTTCTTCTTGGCGTTTTTTGTCTGTGATATCACGTACTGCAATGACGAGTTTGTCCGATTGAGGAATTGCGTTCAGCCGCGCTTCAAAGTGCTTTGTACTGCCCGTATTGTCCAGTTTATACTCGATTTGTGTAAGTTGGCTACTCTGCTCAATGGTTGAGATTGCTTTGGCAAAATGCTTGGCAGCATGCGATGGTAAAATATCAACTAGTTGCTGCCCTACAAATTGTTTTTCTGGTACAGGCAGATTATCGTCCCGACCATAATGACACTCTAAGATTTTGCTTTGTTTATCGATGATAAAAAAGATATCAGGCAGTGCTGAAAATATACCCTGCAATACGCTGTGCCTATCAAGCGCATTTTGTTCCGCGAGTTTTTGCCGTTTAAAACCGATATCTAATGTATGTGCAGCACGCGCAAGGTTATTAGCTAGATGTTTTAGTTCGCCATCTCCCTTAATTTGATGTTCGGCAATGAACTCAAAATCACTCAGTTTGTTGCTGATCTGGGTGAGCTCAGATATAGGCCGATGAATAAAATAATAGGTGACAAGCAAAGCCAAGACCGAAATAAAAACAATCGCGAAAATAATAAACCATGCATTGTGATTGTAATGGGTAAGCAGTAGTGAAAATGTCTCTGTGAGATCAAATTGACTGTAGATAAAATAAAGGTGATCAGAATCCGCATTACCTGTGTTTTGCTGTGGTGCTGAGAGCGCTTGGTAAGTAACTAGCATGTTTGTTTGCGAGTCGAAGAAATATCGGGGGGCTTTGGTCTTTTGCTGGTGGACTACTTGCGCAAGTTGAGGAAACAGTGTGTTAGCGCTTAAGCCAATTTGGCGTTTGTCAGTGCTATCACGCACAATAAGCTGTTTGTCAATAACGGCAACTGAGCGCAGTGAGTTTACTAATACACGGGGGTCACCAGTTGTGAAAAATCCTGACGAGGTAGTACTGGTTGCTGTATTCGCTATGTTTGCGGTGATTTGTGTTGAAGCGTGTACAGTTTGCTCAATTATAAAATCTTTTTTAATTTGATAGCTGAATACGATGAGCACAGAAGCAAACACTGCGGCTGAGATAGTCGAAAGGAGAGTTAACCAAACCTTTAGGTTGATTGAGTATGCTTTATCCATTTCTAGTCCTTCAATACCGCGCACCTTGTTGGCAACAAACAGCCTGTGACTCAATAATTAATCCGTTAATGATGGCTGCTCGGGTTATTTATCAAACTCACTGGCTACAACCATAAGCTGCAAACACAACCTGATCATGCCAGTTTGTCGCAATCCTAGATTCAGTATAGTTTAATTCGAAAGATATCAATGGCCGATCTTTGTTTAAATAGCTGATAGATTGGCGTCGTTGCACCGTGGTAGGAACGTAGTTAGTAACAAAGCTAGTTTCTTTATCCGCACTTAGCCGTCAAATAGCTTTAATACATCTCTGGTAGTCTGCTCATTCACATTGAGTTAAAGAATTAAAAAACGTACTTTTTCACACCGAGAGATACGGCTGTTATTCGTATAAAAGGGCGTATCATATTAGCTGTGCGAATGCTTAATGCTCGATAAAGTATAGGGTTTACGCAGGGTTATATCTTGTTCATTTGTTAATTTTTAGTAATTTTGATTTATTTTTTTATTTTGTGTGATAGCATCTTTATGATAGTAATAAATTAATAAAGAATATTCTGAATTTTAGGTAATGAGTTTCGTTGTCTGGTTGTCTTGCCTGCATGAGTAGCATTTTCTTTTATAAGTACTCAATATAAATCATTAGTTTATGATATTTGAGTGGTAGTAAAAGGTGTAGTCTATTAACTTAACTTGCAGTGTTTAGTGGTTAATTAACCTTCAAATATTTACGCGCCTTAGAGCGTTTACATAGATTATATTTAATCTGTGTAGCACCTCTCTCGGTTCGTTGTGAATTTTAAATTGATTAGTTTTTTTCAATTTTTGTGGTTAGAGCTAGGATTGCTGCAGCGGCCTTCATTGCATAAATATAAAAGCCTAAATTTGCGCCTAGCTCCTAACTGAGAGATCACTTAATCACTCTTTTTTGTGGGCATGGCATGAAAACAGACTTAGTGACTACGTTAGTTACATTGGCAAACACACGTGGTGATGACACTGCGTATCAATATTTCTTCTCTGACGACCTTCCCAGTCAAACTTTGACTTATAAACAACTTGATAATCGCGCTAGACAAATAGCATCGCAATTGGACAAGCAGTTCGAGCGAGGTGATCGCGCGTTACTTCTGTATAATTCTGGGTTTGCATTTATTGAAGCGTTTTTCGCCTGTTTATATGCTGGTATTGTTGCTGTACCTGTTTACCCTCCGAAAAAAAATCAAAATATAACTCGGCTGCGCAGTATCATTGAAGATGCTGGAGCAAAAGGTGTGCTAACTAGCAAAAAAGTCAATGAGATTGCACGGCCGCTTTTTGAGTCAGAATCAAGCCTTACAGGTTTATCGCTATATACGACTGATGCTATAGAAGCTGATCCAAGCAATTGGCAGCCTATTGCAGTGAGAGGTCAGGATCTGGCTTTTTTGCAGTACACGTCAGGATCAACAGGTTCACCCAAAGGGGTAATGGTGAGCCATGATAATATCACCGACAACGAAGAGATGATGAAAATTGCGTTTGGCCATAGTAGCGAAACGCCCATAGTCAGCTGGTTGCCTCACTTCCATGATATGGGACTGATTTTTGGCATATTGCAACCCATTTATATCGGTGCGCCAGCTTGTTTAATGAATCCCACCTACTTCCTGCAAAAGCCGTTACGCTGGCTTAAATTATTAAGTGAATTCAAAGGTGTGACATCAAGCGCTCCAAATTTTGCCTATGACCTCTGTGTGGACACGATTAAGGAAGAGGAATTAGAAACTCTTGATTTATCACATTGGCAGTCAGCGCTCAATGGTGCAGAACCTGTACGAGCGAAGACATTAGAGCGCTTTTATAACAAGTTTAAACGTTGTGGATTACGCAAAGGGAGTCTTTCCCCATGTTATGGGATGGCCGAAACAACCTTGTTTGCCAGTGGTGGTGCGTTGCTTGAATCACCAAAAGTACTCAGTCTAAATAACGAAAAAATGCTTGAAGGGCTGGCTAAAATACAGGAACACATCATTGATAATCGGGACAAGTCTGCTATTCCTGAATATCAGGCTGTTTCGAGTGGACATGCTTGGTGTGATCATGAAATCGCTATTGTTTCGCCGGATACACTCCTGCGCTGCCAAGATGGAGAAGTCGGTGAGATCTGGGTTAAAGGTGCCAGTGTTGCAAAAGGTTATTGGAATAAACCAGAACTCACAAAAGAAGTTTTTCATGCACAGATTGCTGAAGAAGGGGATGGGCCGTACTTGCGTACCGGCGATCTCGGCTTTTTGCATCAGCAATCGCTGTTTGTCACGGGTAGATGTAAAGATGTCCTGATTTTCCGTGGCAAAAACTATTATCCGCAAGATATAGAGCTAACAGTGAGTGATTCGGATGACGCGTTAGAAAGTAATGGTGGCGCTGCCTTTTCAATCCATGCACAGAGCGAAGAGCGCTTGGTGATCGTGCAGCAAATAAAGCGCACGGCAATACGTAAAGTGAACAAAGCACTCGTGATAGAGAAAATTATCAGCGCGGTTGTCGAGAACCACGGTATTGCTCCCTATGATGTTGTGTTAATTAAGCCAGGTCGGCTGTGTAAAACTTCGAGCGGCAAGGTTCAGCGCCAAGAAAATAAAGCGCACTATGAGCAAGCTCGCTTTGAAGCATTGGCAGCCTTTAGACCTGAGAAAGAGCAACAGTCTCAAGTATCTGAAGCCCCTGTGACAATCCACCCAGATGCGGCATTGTCTACTGCAGTTTGCAAGTTGCTGCAAAATATCATTGCAATGGAAGTTGGCATTGAAAGTACCCAGTTAGATATCGATGCATCATTTTTGTCATTGGGTGTTGATTCAATGAAAGCGGTGCGTATTTCTGGTGAATTGATGGAGCTGCATGGTATTGAATTGGAATCAACCATCTTGTACGAGTACCCGAATATTGCACAATTAGCAGGCTACTTGTGCCAATTTGATGAAGTAAAATCTCTACTAGATAGCAGCGGTGAAGGGCATCCAGCGCAAAAATTTGAGGCCGAACTACAGCCAAATTCAGAAATCACTGACTCTCAAACACAAGCTGTGGAGCAAGCGCCACAGCAGGAAACTGACATTGCGATCATTGGTATGGCTTGTCGCTACCCAGAGGCCAGTGATCTAGACTCATTGTGGCAAATATTGATGGATGAACACGACGCCATCACGACGCCCAGCGATGCCCGTCAGCAGCTATGCCCACAGGTCAATGCCAATCGCTTTGGGGGATATGTAGAAGGTATCTCTGAGTTTGATCATGCCGTATTTGGTATTTCGCCAAGTGAGGCGCAGCACATAGATCCGCAACAGCGGCTGCTACTAGAAAACACATATCATGCCATTCAATCTGCAGGCTATATGCCGTCCGAGTTAGCAGAACAACGGATCGGTGTGTACGTAGGGATCTCACAAAGTGATTATTTTTCTGAATCTCAACAAGCAGAAAAAAGCAGCGCGTACCTAGGTACTGGAACGGCACTCAGCATTGCGGCCAATCGTTTATCTTACTATTACAATTTTACTGGCCCGAGCTTGGCAATTGATACCGCCTGCTCTTCTTCTCTGGTTGCCTTGCATCACGCAGTGCAAGCCATTCGTGCGGGAGATATAAAGCAAGCGTTGGTTGCTGGGGTGAATTTAATCTTGAACGACGATGTATCGCAAGCATGTGATAACGCACAAATGTTGGCTAGCGACGGCAGATGTAAGACTTTTTCTGATAGCGCCAATGGCTATGTACGCAGTGAGGGGGTAGGTTCAATATTAATCAAACCACTCTCGCAGGCCATAGCTGACAAAGATCCTATCTATGGCGTGATCAAGGGTAGTGCAGTTAATCAAGATGGTCGCAGTAACGGAATTACAGCCCCGAATGGACGTGCTCAACAGCAAGTCATAAAGGCGGCGCTAGCGCATGCGGGTGTAGAGGCGCAAGACATCCATTATGTAGAAGCACATGGAACCGGTACTGAACTTGGGGACCCCATAGAAGTCTCGGCGTTGCAACGAGTATACGGTCAACAGCGTCAAAATAAACTTATTGTAGGCTCAGTTAAAGCCAATATTGGTCATTTGGAGTCGGCCGCAGGGTTAGCGGGTTTAATCAAAACTATGCTGTGTATGACGCATCAAAAAATACCGGCTCAGCGCTATAGTGAGAAATTAAATAGCCATATAGCTTGGGACAAATGTGCCATCACGGTCCCCAAAGAAGCTACGAATTGGCCTGTTTATAAAAACAAATTGGCGCTAGCAGCTGTGAGCTCATTCGGTTTTGGGGGGACGAATGCGCATGTCATATTGGCACCATCGCCACAAAGGACGAAGCCGAACCGCCCAACAGAGCAAGCCAACTTTTATGTGTTGCCGCTATCAGCAAAATCACCACACGCATTATCACGGTGGGCGCATCAATATGCTGAGCGGTTGCAAACCCTAACGAGTGAGCAATTTGATCGCTTAGTTTATCAGGCAGCGACAGCGCCTGTTTTAAAAGGTGTAAAAAAGGCTTTTTATGGCACTGATCGTGAGGCTTTAGTGCAGCAACTCACGTTGTGCGCCGAGTCAGATATTGAGCAGAGAAATACAGCTCAGTATCAATCGGTAACAAAGGTATTTTTGTTTACAGGAC
Source organism: Pseudoalteromonas luteoviolacea (assembly GCF_018100925.1). Lineage (GTDB taxonomy): Bacteria > Pseudomonadota > Gammaproteobacteria > Enterobacterales > Alteromonadaceae > Pseudoalteromonas > Pseudoalteromonas obscura. The sequence goes on from NZ_JAGJEH010000015.1 coordinate 19,252, forward strand.
AAGGTTCACAATATCCGGATATGGGTAAATCACTGTACGCGTCACAAGCGGTATTTAAAGCAGCCATTGACGAATGTGAAACTTTGTTGTCGCCATATTTTGATGAACGTTTAACAGAGGTTTTGTATCAAGATCAACACGGTCAACTATTAAATCAAATTCGCTGGACTCAGGTCGCTATTTTTGCGGTTGAATATGCGATGGCGAAGACGTTACTCAGTTTAGGTACCGTGCCAGACGTACTTATTAGTCACAGTGTCGGAGAATATGCGGCTGCATGTATTGCGGGTGTGATGTCTTTGGCTGATACAACTAAGCTAATAGCAACCCGCGCACAGCTGATGCATGAGTTGGACGCGGGCGGTAAAATGATTGCGGCCAGATGTACTAAAGAGCGTGCTCATGCATTGATTGCTGCATATTGCCAAGATGCTGCTATTTCCGGATATCATGGTGAAGCAGGTGTGGTGTTTTCCGGCAGTGATAATGCCATTGCGCAAATTTCAGAAGAGTTAGCACGTTTAGAAATACGCGTGAAAGAGCTTAACACTGGGGCTGCGTTTCATTCGCCTTTAATGCGCCCTATGTTGGATGAGTTTGCAAAAGTGCTGGACACCATCACATTACATAAACCTACTGTGAAGTTTATTTCGTCAGTTACCGGAAAAGCAGAAGGTACAAGGCTGACTCAACCTGAATATTGGTGCGAGCAAATTGTTGAGCCGGTGTGTTTTGATGCGTGTTTGAGCGAGCTGGGTGAGCTGGCGTCAATGTGTGTTGTGGAGCTTGGCCCTAAACCAATTTTGAGTGCTTTGGCACAAGAAAACCTTCCACAACCCGAGGGCGCTTATCTACATGTGCTGCATGATAAAGGGTGTGATCGCGCTCGCCTTGGAAATAGTATCGCAACATTTTATGAGCTTGGAATGGAAGTTGAGTGGGCGAAGCTTTATCCCTCGCAATCTCAACATGACTCTTTCCGAGAACCTCTTCCGCTTTATCCATTCGATCAACATACTCATTGGGTTGGGGCGACTGATACGGTCGTGCGACACAATCCAGTGCAGACGCAAGTAGCGAGCAATGATCTGCAAAGAACACAAGCGATTGAAGAGTTTGTATTGTCGACGTTGGCAAAAGAGTTAGGTATGTCGACCGTGCAGATAGATCCTCACTTAGCACTCTTAGAAATGGGGGTGGACTCGTTAATGATTATGCGGGCGGTGCGCATCTTTGAAAAACAATTCGACTTAGAGTTTAGTGTCAGGCAGTTTTATGAAGAGTTAAGTAATGTCACTAACTTAGTGAATTACATTGCACAGCACAGTGATTATTTAACCCAAGTTTCAGTTGATGAACAGAGCGAGCCGAGTGTATCTGTGCAACCCAGTGACAGTGTCGCGACTACTACGACACACGTTGAAAGTAATGTGATCGTGAGTATTTGCCAAGCTCAATTGCAAGCTGCAGCGAGCGTGAGTTGTGAAACCGCTCAGCAAAGTGTATCTGAAGTAACTGCGCAGCAGCTGTCTTGGCTCAGTCAACATCCTCAGAACACCAGACTCCAAGTGGGAGCTGAAGCTAGCAACACTGAAGTTGATAAACTAAACAGTGAGCCACCAAAGAGCAGTTCAAAAGTAAAGGCAACGTCGGCAATACTGCCTGGTTTTCAAAGTAAACAATTGCATCATAGCGCAGGCACCAAAGCGATGCGCCAACACAGTGAGACATTGAGCGCACAATATTGCGAAAAGACCGCAACGTCTAAGCAGTTGATTGCTCAGCACCGTGCACAGCTTGCGGATTGTAGAGCCTCTGCTGGGTTTAGATTATCCAGCAAAGAAATGCTGTACCCCATTTATGCGCAGCGCTGTGAAGGATCTCGTATTTGGGATATTGATGATAACGAATATATCGACATCACCATGGACTTTGGTGTGAACTTGTTTGGTCACAAACCTGCTTTTATTACTGAGGCACTTTCACAGCAGTTAAATAGTGGCATTCAATTGGGGCTTGCCAGTCCGTTGGCGTGTGAAGCTGCTTCACTAATAAGTGAGCTGACAGGGCTCGAACGTGTGTCTTTTTGTAATTCGGGCACCGAAGCCGTGATGACGGCACTGAGGCTGGCCCGAAACAAAACCAAGCGCCACCTTGTTGTACAGTTTGAAGGCGCGTATCACGGCCATTTTGACGGCACTCTGGCTGCTGCAGCCCCTGGAAGTGATGGGGTGGAGCCCATGTGCTCAGGTGTGCGTCAGGGCGCAATTGATGACAATTTGGTGCTCAAATACGGTGATGAGTCAGCACTGGAGCAAATTAAAGCCAATGGTCATAACATTGCGGCAGTACTGGTTGAGCCTGTGCAAAGTCGACACCCAGATCTGCAACCCTTTGAGTTTTTGAAGCAACTTAGGGCGCTTACACAGTCGCTTGGTATTGCATTGATTTTTGATGAGATGATAACTGGGTTTAGAGCACATCCAGGCGGCGTGCAAAGGTTGTTGGGGGTGCAGGCAGACATAGCAACCTATGGCAAAATTGTTGGTGGTGGACTGCCAATTGGTGTGGTGGCAGGAAGTGCCGAGTACCTAGATGGTATTGATGGGGGAATGTGGCAATATGGTGATAATTCATTCCCTGAGGCTGATACCACATTTTTTGCTGGGACCTTTTGCAAGCACCCGCTGAGTATGGCCAGTGCAGTGGCGGTACTCAAAGAGATCAAACGTCAGGGTACTGCGCTTCAAGCTGCGCTTGAGCACAAAACCAGCTACTTGCGTGACACTTTAAACGTATTTTTTGCACAACATGATATTCCTATCTCTATCACATCATTCTCTTCACTGTTTCGTTTTCAGTTTAGTCAAAACCTCGATGTCTTTTTCTACGAGCTACTTAACCGAGGTGTGTTTATTTGGGAAGGACGAAATTGCTTTATCAGTGCATCGCACAGTGATGAAGATATTGAATTTGTTATTGATGCGGTAAAAGGCAGCGCTCTGGCGTTAAAAGGTGCTGGTTACTTCGGCCAGCAACACAGTGTAGTTGTCGAATCTGACGAGTTAGACAGAGTAAATCGAACAACAGATCCGGTTGCATTAACTCAGGGCCAAAAGCAGTTATTAGCTTTGGCGCTGCGTAGCGACAATGGTGCACTGGCATACCACCTTCAGGCCAGTATTGGATTGTCGGGAACACTTGATATTGAAAGGCTCAAACGTGCCGTGCAACATGTGATGCAGGCATTTCCGCAGCTTAGTTTTGGTGTTGATATTAATGAGTTGATGCATGTTGCACGCGCAACGCCCGAACTGGAATTATGCCGCACTGAGCATCCGTTAACTTTGCAAAATGCCCAGCGACAGTTGACAGAATTACGCTACCGGCACTTTGCGATTGAGCGTGATGCTTTATGTCGTGTTTGTTTGCTCAGCGATGGTGATCAGCAGCATTATCTAAGTGTTATTGCGCACCATATCGTCTGTGACGGCATCTCTTTGCAAATAATCTTGGCAAGTGTTGCACAGTATTACAGTGATGGGGAAGGCGTCCTATCAGCGGATGCGCCTGATTATGGTGCATATGTACAGGCGTTAGCTAGTTATGAAAATTCTGCAACTCAGCAAAAAGATGAAGTGTATTGGCATGCGCAGTTAGCTGGTAGTGAGCAGCTCGCGTTGCCACTTAAGCGCGCAGCTAAAGCGCAGTCTAACTTGCAAACAAAGTCGCTGAGATATGCCCTGTCAGAGCACGCTATACAAAACCTGCAAGGCCTTGCTAAGTCTCAAGGGTGTGGGTTATTTGCAACCTTGCTAGCTTGTTATATGGTCTGGTTGCAAAGGTTGTCTCAGCAAAATCGTATAGCTGTGAATATTCCAGTTTCAGATCGTCAGTTATTGTCACCGGAATTTGATGCTGATGTGTTGGATGAACAGCTTGTGGGCTATTGCACAAACATGCTGCCACTTCAGATAGACATTGACTTGAGTTTGACATTTGGTGCGCTGCTCTCGCAAGTACAAGCGCAATTATTGGACGCATTGGAGCACCAACATTACCCCTATTCACAATTGTGTGAGCAAGCTTGGACGCTACCCAATACAGTTTTTAACTTTGACCGCGTGCAAACCCTGCCCAAGTTTGCAGGGCTAGATCTTACCCCCATCGCCAACGAGACGCACTTTGGTCAATTTGACCTGTCATGCAATATCTTAAATATAGGTGAGCAGTGGTGGCTTGAACTCGATTATCAAAGTGATCGATTCGATGAGGAGATGATCAGCAGTTATGCCCGTACTTGGCTGGCAATGACAGAGTTGATAACGATCGACCAAACACTCAGCAGTGATGTATTGGCATTACATAAATGTGAAGTACACCATGCTTTGAACAGTCGCCAGTTGGCAAAGTCACACTCGTTTTCAGATGATGCCTCGCTCATCGAGCTGTTGTCCGAGCAAGTCTCACAAACCCCGCAGCGAGTAGCGGTACAGGATGATATCTGTCAGCTCAGCTACCAAGGCTTGGCAACACAATCTAATCAGTTGGCCAACTATTTAATTCAACAGGGTATTGGCAAAGGTAGTTTGGTTGCGGTGGCGATGTCTCGAAGTGCGAAGCTGGTGGTGACATTGTTGGCGGTATTAAAGACAGGCGCTGCTTACTTACCCATTGATGTGAGTTATCCGCAAGCTAGAGTGAAAGAAGTTTTGGCTGATTCGCAAGCCAATTTGTTGCTGTGTGACGCACCGTGTGCAGAAATAAAGACCATGACTGACGCACATACTCACTGTATTGACATTGATTTTGAAACTGAGTCTATTGATTCATGCCAAAGTACACCGCCAAGTCGCAGTGTCGAGTCTGAACAGCGCGCATATGTCATATACACCTCGGGTTCAAGTGGTCGGCCTAAAGGGGTGGAAATAACGCATGGTGCATTGAGTAACTTTTTGGTTTCAATGCAAAACAAACCAGGCATAGCGCAGCACGATCGCGTCCTAGCAATTACTACAACGGCATTTGATATTGCTGCCTTGGAGCTATTTCTACCGCTAATTTCAGGCGCTTCGGTGGTTGTCGCCAGTGAAGCGGTATGTAGTGATCCGCTTGCTATCGCTGAATTGATTGAACGAGAGCAGATCTCTTACATGCAAGCGACACCGACACTTTGGCAACTGCTTATAAAAGCTGCACCAAGTTGTGTATCGAATCTGACGGTGCTCTGTGGCGGAGAGCCTTTGGACAAAAGCTTGGCAGGCAGCTTATTAGCTCAGGACGCAAACGTTTGGAATATGTATGGTCCTACCGAAACTACCATCTGGTCTAGTGTGGCATGTATAACCGATGAGAATGACATTACGATAGGTGACGGGATCGCCAATACTGGACTGTTGGTGATGCCTGAGCAGAGCAGTGATGATAGCGTGCCGTTGCCCACTGGGGTTTGGGGCGAGCTATGGATAACAGGTGCAGGTTTAGCACTGGGTTACCTTAATCGCAAGGCGCTTACTGCACAGAGTTTTGTCTCTCACTCCGTGTATGGTCAAGTGTTGCGTTGTTACAAAACGGGTGATCGAGCGAGGCGTTTACCAGACGGTCGGATAGAGCTTCAAGGGCGGCTCGATAGCCAGGTGAAGCTGCATGGACATCGTATTGAATTGGCAGAAATTGAGTATCAGCTGCGTAAATTGCTGGGTCAAGATGATGTACGTGTGCTGGTAAAAACCACAGAGCAAGGCAGTGCGCATCTATGTGCATTTTGTTTATCGGGCACACGTCAAGATGTGCAGTGGGAATACAGTGCAATTAGACAACATTTGATGATGAAATTACCCAGTTATATGGTGCCTGAGTATGTTAGCTGGTTGAGTCAATGGCCTCGAACACCAAATGGAAAGATAGATACTCAAGCCCTGTTATTACCGCAACTTTCGACTGAACAAGAAGTACGCTATCGCGCACCTGAAACAGCGCTTGAAAAGTCTCTTCATGAGTTTTTTGTGGCATTGCTTCCTGTCGAAAAGTTGAGTGTGGATAGTAGCTTTTTTGATTGCGGTGGTAACTCTGTATTGGCTATGCAGCTCGTTTCGCGGGTAAATCGAAACTATTCGGTACGCTGTACTGTGGCAGACATATTTGATTTTAGCAGCATCTCATTGCTGGCTCAGCGCCTTACTGACCTTCAAAGCTCAGCACAGACTGGCCCAGATGCAACTCAGGTGGAAGTTATAAGTGACATAGTTAGTGGGCGTGATATTAGCGCGGCTTTTGATGATCAATCCATGACAGAGATGGACTTATAAAAATGGAAAATTCAGCGATTAAAACTTTGTTGGCCGAGTTGGATGGCCAAGGGATTTTTTTATATGTACAAGATGGGCGTTTAAAGCTCAGAAGCCGGCATAATGACATTCCGGCACAAAAGTTAGCGCTGATAAAGGAGCACAAGCAAGCACTTATTACTTATATGCAACGGCATCACCAAAAGCTAGGCAAACTATCCCGATCTCAACAAAGGATTTGGTTTATCGAGCAATATGAAGCACATTTATGTGCCTACAATATGGCTGGGCTCTTGCGGTTATCAAAAGCCTACGGTGCAGAGCAGATTGAACAGGCTATAAATGCGGTATTGCAGCGCCATGATGTACTGCGAAGCCAATTTAAACAGCAAGGCGATGAGGTTGTACAGCTGGTTAACCCGGAAGCCAAGCTGATACTTCAGCAACAGGGTGCACCTGAGGCAGACGACTTTGCGTCAGCGTCATCCTTGATACAAGATGAGCTTTCATATCAATTTGACTTGGAACATGATTTGCTGGTTCGGGCACGCTTACTGGTGGATCAAGGGCAGGGCCACTGGCTATATGTGTGTATGCATCACATTGTTGCAGATGGTTGGTCTATTCGTCTCTTTACCCAATCTCTCGTTGACGAATTGGCGGGCTTGGCAAGCGAGCCCATGACATTGCAGTATTTGGATTTTGTTCACTGGGAAAACAAGTATCAGCAAAGTGATGAGTACCAGCAACAGCTCAATTATTGGCAGCAAAAACTGACTGGCCTTGAAGTATTCGAATTACCGACCAGTCAGCCCAGAAGGGTCCACAAAGAGTATCTCGGTGCACATGCTGAGGCGCTGATACCACAACCAAAAGCTGCGCGCTTTAGTGCGCTATGCAAGCAATTGGGCGTGACGCAATTTGCGGGTTTTTTGGGAATATTTTACGTACTGCTACACCGCTATGGACAAGCAAAGGACATCACCCTTGGAGTCCCTGTTTTGAACCGTACCCAGCCTGAGTTTGAGGGTGTGGTAGGATGCTTCATCAATACGTTACCATTGCGTTTAACCCTGACAGAGCATTTATCTTTGCAACAAGTTTTAACCGCGACCCACGAATTAGTCAAAGAGGGATTGCGGTATCAAAGTGTTGCCGTTGAAGAGATCATCGACGCGTTAGATATCACCAAATCAACGGCACATTCGGCATTGTTTCAAATTCTCTTTAACTACAATGGTATTACTGGTCAAACCGTTGGTAACGACGCCGTAAGCAGCGAACTGTTTGCACTTGATAATCACACCGCAAAGTTTGATCTCACTTTAAATTTGAATGACTGTGCAGAAGGTGTACAGCTTAGTTTTGATTATGCCAAACACTTATTTGATCCGCGTTTTATTGAACAGTTGAGGGAAGACTATCTTGCACTAGTCGATGCTGCATATGACTCCTCACTGCAAGTGAGCAGTCAAGCTATTCTGCACTCCGCAGCAAGTTTAGCTTTGGCGCCAAGCGCCGATGGTGAAGAGCAAAGCTTAGGCACAGTATTAGACGCACTTTATCAAAATGCACAGGAATACAGTGAACACATTGCATTGATCCAGCCTAGTCTAGCATTTGAACATCAGCCTATTTCGATGACATATGCCGCATTGATCTCGCAGTTAGAATACGTCGCAGCGAGGTTACATGGATTAAATCAGCAAACTTCTACCCCAATCACCTTGTTGGTAAACAGGAGTATTCAAAGTTTTGTTTGGATGTTAGGTGCGATGCGTGCAAGGGTTGCCTACTTGCCCATTGATGATGCGACTCCTGCTGCGCGGGTTGCGGAGATCATGGCTCAAGCGGACAGTCAGTTGTTATTGTGTGCCAGTGAGCACTTGCCAGATATGCAAGTTCTTAAAAATAAGGGGATAGATGTTTTAGATCCGATTGCCCTGCATAAATTGAGTACCACTCAGGGCCTACCAGCTATGCCGTTAAGTTCGGATCTAGCTTATGTGATGTTTACCTCAGGCAGCACAGGTAACCCTAAGGGGGTGGTGATTTCGCATCATGCACTGATTAACTATGTCTCAGGCGTATCTGAACGTATTCATTTCGATCAGAGCACCTGTTCGGCAGTTGTGACTGGGCTTGCGACGGACTTAGGCCTGACAGGCGTCTTCCCCGTTTTATCTGGTGCGGGCTGTGTGGTGCTGTGTGATAGCGTTGAGCCCGAGCTGCTGGTACAAACTTGTGTCGCACATGACGTGAATTTGGTTAAATTAACCCCCTCTTTGGCTAATGCACTGCTTCCTTGGTTGCAGGCTTCAAAACCTGCAATATCTCAGTGGGTGTTAGGCGGGGAGTCACTCACTGAGGCATTGACACAACAGCTACAATCTCTGAATAAAGAGGCGAAGATTTTCAATCATTATGGGCCGACGGAAGCTTGTATTGGTGTTTGTACCTATGAGGTATTAGAACACAGTGAAGCACTATGTATCCCGATTGGTAGGCCATTTAAACATGTACAGTTTGCTGTTTTGGATCCACAGCAGCAGCCAGTGCCGCAAGGCGTGCCCGGCGAGTTGTACATTGCTGGGGATAGTCTTGCAAATGAGTACATCAATGATCCACAAGAAACCGCTAAGGCATTCGTGTCTTTACCCTGTGATGCGGAGCATCAGAGACGTTATTATCGGACTGGCGACTGCGTTAAGCTCAACTTTGACGGCCAGCTTGAGTTTATTGGGCGGTTCGACAAGCAGCCTAAAATAAATGGCTTTAGGGTAGATATTGCTGAGATTGAAAGCAAGTTGCAGTCTCTGGATGATGTGCATTTGGCTGCCATAATTTACCGTGAAGTAGCCCAACAAAATACCTTAGTAGGATATTTTGTAGCGAATGCTTCGGATACAGATTTGGCTCAGTGCGAGCAGCGAATTCGTCAGCAGCTCAAGGCATGCTTACCGGGGTATATGATCCCTGCGTATTTAATTCGCCAAGCCACTTTACCAAAACTTAGCAGTGGCAAAATAGACCGTAAACAACTTCAACACCGACAGCTCGTGGTGGCTGCTCCGACGCGTCAGCCAGAGAGCGCGTTACACCATAAGCTAATCAGTATTTTTGCGTCACTCACTGGATGCACTGGTATTGGTATCGACCATAGCTTTTTTGCAATTGGCGGCCATTCACTGCTTGCTATGCGCTTACTCAATGAGATCAAAGCGCAGTGTGCTGTGTCGCTCAGTTTGAAGCAGGTTTTTGCTAATCCAAGTGTGGCTGAGTTAGCCATGTGTGTTGAAGCTCAAGAATCTTCAATTGATACCACACCACTACATCACGTAGCTAACCAAGCTCAATCCCCGCTTTCTTTTGCACAGCAGCGGATTTGGTTTATTGACCGAATGCAAGGTCACAGCCAGCAATATAATCTGCAAGGCGCTTATAAAATTTCGGGTGAATTAGACCACCAGCGCCTTGAGCGTGCATTTAGGTCAGTAATAAAAGCCCATGCGATGTTACGTTTTACGTTTCATCAGGATGAACGGGGAACTGCCTATCAAAAAGACAATATAGCGCGCGAATTCTCACTACAATATCGGGACATGTCGACTTCTGTGGCAGAACAACAACAAGCGAATATCGACCAATTTATTCGAGCAGATGCGCAGCAAAGTTTTGAGTTAGATAGTGATTTAATGCTTCGAGCTGCGTTGCTGCGATTAAATAGTAATGAGCATGTGTTGCTGATCACCATGCATCACATCGTCTCCGACGGATGGTCAATAGCGGTACTGGCAGAGGCGCTGAGTCAAGCATATCAAACCGGGGCTGGGCAAAATGAACGGCTGCCTGAATACAGCTATATTGACTATATTGATTGGCAGCAGCGGTTATCTCAAACTGAGCTATGGCAACAAAGTTTAAACTACTGGCGCGGTGAACTAAAAGAGCTGCCTCAATTACATTCACTGCCAACCGATAGAGCTAGACAAAACCAGGTGATTCAAGGGGGCGAGCTCGCTTGCTTTGAGATACCACGGCAAATGCGAGAGGAGGTACGCTCATTTTGTCAGCAAACCGACAGCACATTGTTTCAGGTACTCAAAACGGCGTTTAGCCTGTGGATGAGCAGAGCACAACAGCAGCGGGATATTATTTTAGCAACTCCAGTATCAGGGAGAGAATTAAAAGCTTTTGAGCCACTGTTAGGTAACTTTATCAATACTCTGGTATTGAGGGATAAATTCACGCCAGAGACGCAATTTGACGCAGCATTGGCGGCGAGTAAAGAGCAGTTTTTAGAAGCGCAAGCGCACCAAATGGTGCCCTTTGATGTATTGGTTGAGACGTTAGATGTGCCTCGAAGTCTTTCGATCCATCCACTGGCTCAAGTCGTTTTTCGAGTCAACAACGAAGTGAATGAAGCTTTGCAACTGCAAGGGCTAGACGTCCAATTGCTGCCACAAGGTCCACGCAGCGCCAAACTAGATTTGGAAGTGAGTATTATAGATGGGCAGCAACAATGCAGTATTGAGTGGCTTTATGACACTGCGCTGTGGGATAGCGCCAGTATTGAAGCTTTTCACCAGCAATATCTTTGCGTATTACGCCAATGTATTGAGCAGCCAAGTATTGCATTGTCGCAATTAGCATTATGGCATGATGATGCGCAACAAAAGTTTATTCGCGCGACCGCGCCTATCGAACTGGTAGACCCAACGGTTTCTTCGTGGGCAGCTCAGTTTTCCAACATAGCAGCTCAACAGCCAAATAAAACAGCTATAAGTTTTGCGGAGCAAAACTGGAGTTACGCCAAAGTTGAGCAAATAGCGAATCAGTTGGCGCACTGTCTATTGGAGATGGCGTTTGAGCCACAAACTCGTATTGCATTAGCGCTACCAGCTGGGCCTTTGGTGCCCATCGCCATGTTAGGGGTGCTTAAAGCCAATCATATTTATGTGCCATTGCATCATGAAACACCCCCCCAAACCTTGCAGCATATTTTTTCAGATGCTGATGTGATGTTGACTTTAGCACTAAGCGAGGATGCAGAAAGGCTCATTGAAGCAGGTAGTGACTTTTTATTGCTGGACGATGCACTAGAGCAAGAGTCATTGCTCTCAGCCTATCCAAGTAGCGCACCAAACCAAGCTGATTTGCCTCCGTGTGCAGAACCAATTGCGGCGCAATGTTGTTACATCATCTATACCTCAGGATCGACAGGGCAACCTAAAGGCGTGCCTATTAGTCATGGCAATCTGCATGGCTACCTACACCATGCCATAAGTAACTACGCAATAATGGCGCCGCTTACATGTGTTATGAGCACACCAATGGCTTTTGACGCAACGGTCACAGCCATCGTGCCAACGCTTATCAGCGGGGGCGAATTAAGTATTTTGTCGCAAGGAGCAACATTAATCACGGCGCTAATAGACAAGCTGTGGTCACCTAGGGCCACCTTATTTAAGTTAACCCCCGCTCATTTACGTGCTGTATTAACACTGACGAGTGAGGCGGCAATTTGTGAAACGGCCCATCGATTAATAGTGGGTGGCGAGGCGCTGAGCTCGGACGTGGTAGTTAAGCTGAAAGGGAAGCTGCCTAACATTCATATTGTGAATGAGTATGGACCGACAGAAACTACCGTGGGAGTGAGTGTGTTTGAGATCCCGCCAAATATGCCTGCTGAAGTATTGTCTGAAGCCCCTGATGTGCCAATAGGTTTACCAATTGATGGCGTGACTATGCTGGTGGTTGATGAGTTTGATCAACCTGTTGCGCGCAATATGCCAGGAGAATTGTTGATCGCCGGCAATATGGTGAGCACAGGCTATTTAAATCAGCCAGAATTAACAGCAAGCAAGTTTTCTAGGCGCGGTATTTTAGGGGCCCATTCTCAGCCCGTATACCGCTCTGGAGATCGAGTGAAATGGCAATTAGATGAATGTGGGGAGCCAGCTTATCTGCGCTACCTTGGGCGCGCTGATGAACAAATTAAATTGCGAGGGTACCGCATCGACTTAGACGCTATTGCGGATATTATTTTGGATGTAGAGGGGGTAGCCGATTGTGTGCTGACAGTAGATGACACTACGCAAACGTTAGTGGCACATATTATGTGGCAACAGGCGCCAAGTATGTCTGAGCGACAATTGCGACATCAGCTTTCGGAGCACCTCCCTGCGTATATGTTACCCGCTGTATTTCATGTAGTTACCGTGATGCCATTAACGCGAAATGGCAAAGTGGATAAAGCGGCATTAATGGCTGCACTTGAATCTGAGTTGCAACAAAAAAAGAACGTTGATACGGCATCAAGTAGACAGCATGTACAGTTAACGGCGTTACAGCAAACGCTATTTACGCTCTATCAGCAAATTTTACCAGCGACCCAAATAGGGATAGAAGATAGCTTTTTTGAACTTGGCGGCCACTCGTTATTGGCCATCAAATTAATAAGCCAAATTCGACAACAAATGCAGCTGGATATTACCTTACCTCAATTATTTAAAACCCCGAGCATAGCAGCACTTGCAGAGGCATTACCGAAATTTGAAAGGCTCACAGTGGACGATGACATACCTGTTGTTTCACGCTCAATAACACTGCCTTTGTCTTTTTCTCAGCAGCGATTGTGGCTGATCGATCAATTACAAAATGGCAGTACGCAATATCAGATGCCCGCCAGTTTTACTTTTTCAGGGGATTTAAACCTAGCGGCGTTTGGCACAGCTCTGAAGCGCGTAATTCAGCGCCATGAAGTGCTAAGGACTATTGTATTGCCCGGCGCCAGTGGAGAGTCACCAGAGCAGCTAGTTAGAGAGCATGTAGAAGTACCGTTGGTCGTTGAAGATATCTCAGCACTAACCCCTTCAGAGCAGCAACTGCGAGAAGCTCAGATCAAAGCGACATTATGCCAAAAGCCCTTTGATTTAAGCCAGGACGTTATGATTCGTGTGGTTGTGGTGAAACGGGCTCAAAGGGAATATTGGGTGCACTTTAATATGCATCATATTGCCAGTGATGGTTGGTCTATGGCGATATTAGTGAATGAGATTATCGCATTTTATCGTCACCACAGTGGTGAAAATAAGTTTGAATTGCCGCACAAACTGACCCAGCCACTGGCTGTGCAATATGCCGATTTTGCTCACTGGCAAAGAGGGTTTTACACACCACAAAAACAGCAAAAAGCAATCAATTACTGGCAATCTCAATTGACAGATAGCCCGACCTTGCATCAGTTGCCGTTAGATTTTGCTCGTCCAAAGGTTCAGCAATTGGCTGGTAAGCGGTTAACGTTGAGACTTGATGCTGCAACAACTCAAGCAATTAAAGCACACTGTCAAAATGAGTCGGTGACCTTGTTTATGTGGTTACATAGTGTCTTTGCACTCTTGATAATGCGCTACAGCGGCGTAAATGATGTGGCAATTGGCTCGCCTGTGGCTGGCCGCGTTCAGCGCCAGCTCAATGATTTAATCGGCTTTTTTGTCAACACTGTTGTTATTCGCGCACAGGCAGATCACACGATGACGTTTAATCAATGGCTAGCGCAGCAAAAAACGGTGATCCTTGATGCCTTCGCTCACCAATCATTGCCTTTTGAACAAGTTGTTGAGGCGCTAAAACCACAGCGCAGTTTAAGCCATCAGCCACTGTTTCAGATTTTATTTGCACTGCAAAATAACGATGTTGTGGATGTGGCTCTTCCGGACCTACATATTGAAGAAGAGTGCGATGATACGCCTAATATGAAGTTTGACTTGGAGGTGAACGCCACGGAGCAAAGCGGAGAGATTGAAATTGAGTGGCGCTACAGTAGCGCGTTATTTACAGCGCATACCATTCAGTCAATGGCAGAGGCATATACCGTATTGGTGAATGCGGCGCTGTCGAGCTCAGATCAACTTGTCAGTCATTTGGATATTTTAACGGAAGAACAAAAACGTAAGCTGACGAAAAAGCCTGAGGCGGCGTGTGGGCATGATGTGCCCGTGTGTGTACATGAGCGCTTTGAAAATGTGGCGTACATGCACAAAGACCGCATTGCAGTAACCGACGCACATGGTCAGTCTCTCAACTATGGTGCGCTATGGAAACGAGCTGGATGTTTTGCACATCACCTGCTAGAGAGTGGCATCACGGCGGGCGATAAATTAGCTGTTTGTTTACCACCTAATGTGGATATGACATTGACGCTGTTGGCTGTGCTTAGAGCTGGTTGCGCATATGTGCCGGTGGACCCAAAACTCCCCGCTGCACGGATGCAATATATTATGCAAGACAGTGGAGCGACAGGGCTTATCACCAGTGATTGTTTACTGCGTGAATTGGCCAATTTATCGGACTCTGTTGCGCAGTCTCCTTTAACTTTGTTCTCAGTGAGTGACAGTGCAAGTTGGCCTGAAACGGTCAGTCAAGAGCGGTTACCTATTCCTCATGTTGATGCATTGGCCTACGTAATTTATACCTCGGGTACGACAGGGCAGCCTAAAGGTGTGCAGATCAGTCATCAGAACCTACATTACTATTTATCTTTCGCTATTCGTGAGTATACCAATGGCGCATTAAATCGCGCTGTCGTCAGTACCCCAGTTGCTTTTGATGCGACTGTGACATCTCTGTGGGGTGGACTGTTAGCTGGGTTAGGGGTCGAGCTGCTAGAAGACAATGATACTATGCTGGTTGAACTGGCTAAGCGCCTTTTTGATCACGAGTCTTGTCTGTTCAAAGTAACCCCTGCGCATCTTCAAGGTGCGTTGGAAGTGGCCAACCGGCTGTCTCTTAAGCGCCAATTTAATGCCCAGCACCACGTGATTGTGGGTGGAGAGGTGCTCCCGTGTAGTTTGTTGAGCGAGCTAGATACTTTTCTGCCAGAGGTGCAATGGGTAAACGAATACGGTCCAACAGAGGCGACCGTTGGCACGAGTATTTATCGATGCAACAGTAAAACTATTGCGCAGTTGAGAGCAGCCTTACTGCATGATGTGCCAATTGGACAAGGCATGCCATACAGTCACTGCGTGATACTTGATGAATTCCATCAGCCAGTGCCCGTCGGTGTGTTAGGAGAATTATATGTATCAGGGAAAGGGGTGACGACGGGGTATTTGGGTCAGTCACAACTTAATCAAGATAAATTTGTCAACTTAACGCTCGCGACGTCAAGTCGAGAGGAGCGCTTCTATCGCACAGGAGACAAGGCGAAGTGGCAGTGGGAAGCTGCGTCTCGGAGTTTACAGCTGGTCTTTTGTGAACGCGCAGATGAACAAGTAAAGCTGCGCGGTTATCGAATTGAATTGAGCGAGATTGCCCACCACTTAAAACAGCAAACTGGGGTGCGAGAAGCACGGGTACTACTTAATGATAAAAGGGATAACTTAGAAGCCTATTTGGTTCTCGAAAACACACCAAATGATATGGCGCAACAACCACAATTAATGGATGAAGTTTGCAGCATGGCCTATAGCGAAGAGCTCGCTTTACAGTTACCTGCTTATATGTTGCCCCATCGATATATTCAAGTGCCCCATTTACCTTTGACAAGCAACGGCAAGCTTGATGTTGCGCGGTTGTATGCGTGGGCGCAGCAATGCCGTGAAACGCAAAGCATTATTGCGCCAAGCACTGAGCTGGAAAGTGCATTACATACCATTTTTGCTCAAGTGTTGGACGTTGAAACATTTGGCATTACCGATAACTTCTTCACCCTTGGCGGTCATTCACTATTGGCCGCACAATGTGTCGGCTTGATGCAAGAGCAATTGAATATTACTGTGCCGATGCAGGTCTTATTTGAACGCCCAACCATTGCCGCTTTGACCAAGTGGGTTAGGATCCATACTGCTTATGAGCAAACTCAGCGTACTGATAACGAAAGTGATTCGTCAGAGGAGATGTTCCTGTGATAAACACTCAGTTACAAGAGATAGAAGAATTAATCACACAAGCGTTGGATGCTGGCGTTACCTTGTACGAAAAAGATGGCAAGTTAGCGTTTCGTCAAAAACAGGGGTTTCCCGAACAGTTGAAAGCCAAGGTGGTTGCCAATAAAGCCAATTTAGTCGCATATTTTCAAAAGCAGGCACAAAGAGACACCGCCACTGCGCCTGAACTGATCCCGCGGGCAGACCGCAGTGGACGCTTGCCACTCAGTTTTGCACAAGAGGGGTTGTGGTTTATTGAGCAGCTGCAAGGCGGTCGACAGTATTATATGCCCGCCTCTTTTTGTTTAACTGGTAACATCAATATAGAAGCGATGAAAAACGCCATTGAGTTAGTAATACAGCGACATGAAAGCTTACGTTGTCGCTTTGTAGCAGGGCCTGAATCCAGTGGCAAACCTTATATTGTTATCCAAGATACAGAAAGTGTACCGTTCGAATATGTGGATTTGGACCTCCTCGCTGCCCCAGACAAAGAGAGCCACAAAAATCAGCACATCGAGGCGTTTTGTAAGCGGCCTTTTAAGCTCGATAAAGACTGTTTGATCCGAGTTTTGGTTGTGTCTGATGTGCAGCAGCACAAACTTTTTTTCAATATGCATCATATTGTGTCCGATGGTGCTTCTATGACTAATTTAGTCGCAGAAATTGCAGCTATCTACAATGCGAATGTTAGCAATACATCGCCTGAGCTACCGATCCTTGAGCGGCAATACTTAGACTATGCTGCATGGCAACAATCACATTTAAATGACGATTACTTTATACCGCATATCAACTACTTTAAATCGCAGTTAGCAGGACTAGAGCCGCTACAATCTTTACCGAGCGATAAACCAAGGCAAGCGATACAAACTGATCATGGAGCGAGATATATTCAGCATTTGCCCGAGTTATTGAGTCAGCGAATTATCGCCGTGTCAGCGGCACAGCAAAGTTCGTTGTTTATGTGGTTGATAAGCAGCTTTATGCTATTTGTTGCTCGTATAAATCAGCAGTCAAGCGTTGTTGTTGGTACGCCTGTGCTAGGTCGAGATCACCCTGAACTAGAGCACCTTATAGGGATGTTCGTTAATACTTTGGTGATGCACGCTAAAATTGACAGTAAACTGTCATGTGAGCAGTGGTTTGCCGAGCAAAAAGCGCGAAACTTGGCGTCGCTTGAATATCGGGCTCTGCCCTTTGACAAATTGGTAGAACAACTCGGCCAAAGCCGAGATTTGAGCCACCATCCGCTAGTACAAATTTTGTTTTCATTGACCCAATCTCAACCCAGTCAGCTAGAGTTGAACGGTCTTGAAGTCAGTGAGTCCAAAGACGGCAATGCGCAACCTGTGGCCGTGAAGTGCGATTTGGAACTACATGCCCAGTTAGATGGCCAAGTGTTGAGCTTAAATTGGAAGTATGACAGCGATTTGTTCCACTTTGAGACGATTCAAAATTGGGCGAACAGTTTTGCTGTGATGTTAGAGGCCATTGTACAGAATCCAGCTATGGCTGTCGGATCGCTGCCACTGCTAGACGCTCAACACATGCAACAGTTACTGTCTCAGACGCAATGTCATGAGGTGAGTTGGCCACAACAGCACAGTATTGTGTCACTTTTTGATTACCAAGTTGGGCGTTGTTCAGAGCGTATTGCAATTACCGACGGCAAACAAGCTCTCACTTATGGTGAACTTGATCAGCGAGTTGACGCCCTCGCCTGTGCTTTGGTAGCACAAGGTATTCAGTCTCAGCAGCTACTGCCTGTGAGTATGATTCGCAGCAATGAGATAGTGATCTCTTTACTTGCCATACTAAAAGCGGGTGGGGCCTATGTGCCGATTGACCCAAGTTACCCTCAAGAGAGAATAGATTATATCTTGGCGGATGTAGGCAGCGAGTTATTGCTGTGTGACAGACAAACAGCCGTGCAGTTTTCTCATTTAGATGTGACATGTGTGGTTGCTGAAGATGCGATATCAGCGTATTTAAATTGTCGCTACGACGCACCTGTGATCAGACCTGAACAACTCGCATATGTCATTTATACCTCTGGCACCACAGGTAAGCCAAAAGGGGTGCAAATAGAGCACCGTCACGTGGTTCGCTTGCTGTTTACAGAGCCAAGTTTATTTGATTTCAATGAATTAGATGTATGGAGCTTGTTTCACTCTTTTTGCTTTGATTTTTCTGTGTGGGAAATGTATGGCGCACTGCTGTTTGGCGCAAAGCTGGTGGTGGTAGATCAGGCAACGGCTAAAGATACTCAAGCGTTTGCTCAGCTATTGTTAAAAGAACAAGTCAGTGTTTTAAATCAAACTCCAAGTGCGTTTTATGTATTGCAAAGTTGCATGCAGCGATTGCTGGATGAAACTCGCCAGACAGTTGCACTGCGCTACGTCATTTTTGGCGGTGAAGCACTACAGCCAAGTAAAATTAGGCCATGGCGTAAATTGCTGCCCAGTTGCCAGTTGATCAACATGTATGGGATCACCGAAACCACTGTGCATGTGACTTTTAAACAATTAAGTGACGATGATCTAACACTTGGACAAAGCAATATCGGCCAACCTATTTATACCACTTCCTGCTATGTGTTAGATGATAAACAGCGACTATTGCCTCAAGGAGCTGTGGGTGAGTTATATGTTGGTGGGGAAGGGGTTGCACGAGGTTATTGGCAACGTCCAGAGCTGAATCAGGCGAGATTTTCAGAGTTGAGTCTAGCCGCAGGACACTGTGAGCGTCTCTACCGTTCGGGAGATTTGGTACGCTTATCTCCAAATGGCGAAATGACATACATTGGTCGAATAGACGACCAAGTAAAAGTCAGAGGTTATCGTATTGAATTGGGGGAAATAGAAAATCAGCTGAGGTTGCACCCATGGGTTGATGAGGTGGTGGTAATACTTAATCAGCATCCTGTGCAAGGCGCCTATATCGCGGCATTTATTACCGAGCATCAAGGTGCCGAGTTTACTGATTTGAGGTCTCAGTTAACTGCTTTTCTAAAAGAGACGCTCCCTGATTTTATGCTGCCGACGACCTTGTCGTTGTTACCGCGTATTCCACTGACAGCCAATGGCAAAGTGGATAAAAAAGCATTGCGAGCGCAGCATCAATGGGAAGACAGCAAAGTTGAATTTGAGGTGCCAGTTACTAAAGTGCAATGTCAAGTCGCAGCGGCTTTCAAGTCAGTGTTGCAATGCCCGCAAACCATCGGGTTACACGATGACTTTTTCACCCTAGGTGGTCACTCTTTGCTTGCTGTTGAGCTGAGCCATTGTTTGCAGTCTCAGTATGCGCTGGATGTATCTCTGAGCGATATTTTTCAATATCCGAGTGTCAAAGCACTGGCCAATTCGGTCAACGAAAAGCCATTGTCGTCTCAGGAGACTGAGACATTAATATCACCCACACATCAAACTACAGGCCCCTTATCTTTTGCACAGCAACGTTTATGGGCGTTAGATAATTTGCAAGGAAGGTCACATAATCACGCTTTATATCATGTGCCTATGTCATTCTCACTGCAAGGTGAGTTAGATATTCCCGCTTTTGAGCAGGCCTGGCTTCAGGTGTTAGAGCAACATCCTATATTAAGAACCCTACTGATTGTGGACCAAGCAGGTGTGCCGAGACAGGTTATTCAGCCATGCAGAAAAAGCCCATTGGTTGTGCGTGATGTCAGTGGTCAATCGCCGCAGCAAATTGAGGTGGCTTGGCTTAAATTACAGCGTGATGATGGTCAATGTGCTTTTGATTTAGAACACGATCTGATGCTTAGGGTATTGCTATTGAAAACAGCTCCTACTCAATTTAAGTTGCGTATTAATTTGCACCACATAGCCTGTGACGCACAGTCTTTACGTCGTCTTGTTCAAGATCTCGCCCAAGCATATCAACAGGCACGAGGAGGGAGTAAACAGATTGTCGGCATGGAAAACGAAGCTGCGCTTACATATTTGGATTATGCTGTTTGGCAAAGAGCGCATTTGCAAGGTCTCGCTGGTGAGTCACATAGAGAGTTTTGGCAAGCGCATTTGGCAGGAGCGCCTAAAGTTCATAGCTTGGCACTCGATGGGGCAAGAAGCAACCAATCATTGCGGCTGGGGGCTCAGTATGAGAGTTATTTTGACAGGTCGCTATGCCAACAGATAACAGCCCAGTGTCAGTCATTGGGCGTCAGTCATTTTATGTGGTTACACACGTTATTCTCTTTGTGCGTAGCACGTATTAGCCAGGTTTCAGATGTGGTCATTGGCTCGCCGTTTTCTGGCCGCGAGAATGCACAGTTGAAGCATATTGTTGGCTTTTTCATTAATGTACTGCCTATCCGCACGCAGTTTACTGAGAAAATGTCTTTACACGATGTGCTGTTGCAACAAAAAGCGCACATTTTGGCAGTTCACACTCATCAGTCGTTACCGTTTGAGCAAATTGTGGAATTGTGTGAGCAGCATAAAGATCTAAGTCACCACAGTCTGTTTCAAATTAGTTTCGCTTTTGATCCCAAAGAAGACAGTCAGTTATTGCTGGATGGACTTGAGGCCTGTTCACTTGAACAACCGCAAACCCACGCAAAATTTGAATTAGAACTGACATGTAGCGAACAGTCTGATGGGATCCGATTGAATTGGGTATTTGATTCCGAGCTATTCAATTACTGCAGTATAAAAAACTTAGCAGATGCTTTTACGACCTTTGTGCAGTCGGCTGTGACAGATATTATGCAGCCGATAGTTGATATACCTTTATTGGCGGATAATCGCTGGCGTGAGCATATGCTGTGTGGAGAGACACACGCAATTAATTCCCCCAGTATTTTAACGCCACTTTGGGCGCATCAAAACTCTCAATTGGCCGACAAAGTGGCGCTAATTGACCCGCAAGGCAATAGCACGAGCTATGGTGAATTACTGTGTTTTGCAGAGCAGCTGGCAGCGTATTTAGTGTCTGCTGGATTGCAAGCACAAGAGCGAGTTATGGTGTGCTTGCCAGCAGGTAGTATATGGGTAAAGGCGATGCTGGCGGTGATGAGAGCTGACGGTTGTTATGTGCCTGTTGACCCTGAATACCCCTTGGAGCGACTTCGTTATATTGCGCAGGATAGTCAGTGTAAGTTTGTACTTACAAACTCTAAGTGTTCTGATTTATTGAAGCTCTCTGGCATTGAAACACAAGCGCTTATCAATTTAGATACATTGAATTTAGACGCCTTTAAAGAATGCGCGTCGCGACCACTGCCAACTAATTCAGAGCAACTTGCCTATGTGATTTACACCTCGGGCACAACAGGTCAGCCTAAGGGAGTGATGAATAAACATCGAGGTTTGATGAACCTGTGTCAGTGGCATCAGCGCACCTTTTTGGTGAACGCACAATCGGTTTCGACACAGACAGCCAGTGTCGCGTTTGACGCTGCGGCTTGGGAGGTGTGGCCCTATTTGGTATCGGGGGCGACCTTGTTGTTCGTAGCAAAAGCACACTACAGTGACGCACGCTTGATGACTCAAACGATGGATGAGCATGGCGTAACACATAGCTTTTTGGCGACCCCAGTGGCACAAGCGGTGATGGCGGATCACGAGTTTTCACCTAAAACCTTGCGTTATTTGCTGGTCGGTGGCGATAAGCTGGGTCAAGTTGATATGACTCGTCATGGTTTTAAACTCGTCAACAATTATGGCCCTACCGAAAGCGCTGTTGTAACGACATCAGGGATAGTTGACCTTAATTTAGATGTACCGGATATAGGCCTGCCAATTGATAACACGCAATTATTGATCCTCAATGAACAGCGGCAGCAACAGCCCGCAGGGGCCATTGGTGAGCTGTATATTGCTGGTGCCAGTTTAGCGAGTGGCTATCTAAATCGTCAGGATTTAACGGATGAGCGGTTTGAACTGTGGACTGCGCCCAGTGGTGAGACGTTGCGCGTTTATCGCAGTGGAGATTTAGTTCGACAGCTTGCTTGCGGGCGCGTTGCTTATGTTGGGCGCAATGATGACCAAGTGAAGTTGCGCGGCTACCGTATCGAGCTCGATGAGATCGCGGCGCAGCTCAGTAAATTGCCAGGCATAGAGCAGGCGACGGTACTGCTGTGTGATGACGATGGTGCTCGACCTCGACTTATCGCATTTGTGACGCAAACAGGCCAATTGCAAGAGCGGGCCCTGTCCGCCAAGTTAGACGCTCAGTTGAGACAGGTGTTGCCAGCACACATGCTGCCCAGTGAATACCTAGTGCTGGCCAATATGCCACTGACTTCCCATGGCAAACTTGATAAAGGTGCACTGCGCGCCCGAGTTGGCAAGGTAGTCACTTCCACTTTGCCAGTTGCTTCTCAGATGCAAACTACAGCTTCAGCGCATAGCGATATTCTGCTTAGTATCTACCGGGAACTACTCAAATGCCCCACACTCGGTTTGGAAGATGACTTCTTTGCTATGGGGGGGGATTCTATTCTCAGTATTCAGATCGCCACACGCGCCCGAGTTCAAGGGGTTGAGCTGGCTGTTTCAGATGTATTTACTTATCCTAGTGTAGCGCAGTTGAGCGCCCACATTGGTCAGAGCCAAACATTAAATGATGTTCAATCAAACTATGTGGCCAGTTGTGGAACAGCCACCTTGCTGCCTGCGCAGCAGTGGTTTTTTGAGCAGCAGTTTGAAGAGCCGACCCATTGGAACCAAGCAGTGATGTTGGGGCTCGACAAAGGCATTGAAGCAAGCCAATTAAGTGCAGTTATCACGGCTTTAATTTCACGCCATGATAGCTTGAGGTTAGTTGTGAATCACTCTAGTAGTCAGAACATGCATTTTAGTGAGCATGTATCGGCAACTTCTTTATTGCACGTGTCGGATTTAAGTAATGCTTCCCATTGGCAAGGTGAATTGCAGCGTTTATGTGAGCAATATCAGCAGAGCTTATGTTTTAATGGTGAACCATTAATTCGCTTTCTATTTGTTAAGAGTGGGCTTCACAGCGACAAAAACCGCTTGTGTATCATTGCACACCACTTGTTAGTCGATGGTGTGTCGTGGCGTATTTTGTTGGAAGATTTATCTCAGGGAATTGTAGCGAGTAGCAATGGACAAGCGACGGCATTGCCGTGTCCGCCTGTTAGCCTTCAACAGGTCGCCAAGGCATTTGTAGATCATGCTGAACACACAGCAAAAAGCACTGATTGGCAGTTGACCGTGCAAGCGGCGCGAACACAGGTGTTATTTGAGATAGATACGTCAATAACAAAACAATACGCCTTGGGTAAACGGCAATTGCAGCTGTCTAGTTCAATGACTCAAGCCTTGTTGACTCATGCTAACCAGCCTTACGGCACTAATATTCAAGTGCTATTGCTGTCGGCATTGCACTTAACAGTTAATCAGTTGTACGGTGCGCAATCACATGTGGTCATGATGGAAGGACATGGCCGTGATATATCGCAAAACAGTATCGACAGTAGTCAAACGCTTGGTTGGATGACAGCTATGTATCCGCTGCATTTGTATGTCAATTCGAATGCACTCAGCGATATAATATGCCAAGTCAAAGAAACACTGGCTGCAACGCAAAATAAGGCCAGTGATTTTGGCGCTTTACGCTATTTTCATCCTGACCCTGCGGTACGAGAGGCATTGCATCTAGACACCAATGGGCTGATCTTTTTCAATTATCTTGGTCAGCTTGACAGTGTGATCCAAACAGGCAGTGTGATCAGTGATGTCACAGAGTCATCAGGGACATTGATAAGTGCAAACAATCACTGTTTTTATGCCATGCAAATGACCTCTGCCATTCAAGATGCTTGTTTATCCGTTCAATTTGAATTTGATACACAAAGAGTGTCGTCAGATGCAGCAGAAGCATTTGTTCAGCATCTACACCGTGCCATTGATACGGTGGTTTTACACTGTACGCAACAGCAAGTACGCCATTATACCCAGAGTGACTTCAGTTTATTGCCAGCGTGCTCTGAGAGAAAACTCAATCAGTTGATTGCGAAATACCCAATTGATTCGGTGGAAGATATCTATCCATTGAGCCCATTACAGCAGGGCATGTGGTTTCAGACTCAATTGGCCAAAGCTAATGATGAGTCTGTTAGTCCCTACCTTGAGCAGTGTTGTTTTACCTTTGCCGGTGAGTTTGACTGCGAGGCATTTGTGTATGCTTGG
This sequence comes from Pseudoalteromonas luteoviolacea, assembly GCF_018100925.1. GTDB lineage: Bacteria > Pseudomonadota > Gammaproteobacteria > Enterobacterales > Alteromonadaceae > Pseudoalteromonas > Pseudoalteromonas obscura. The sequence continues at coordinate 43,654 of NZ_JAGJEH010000015.1, forward strand.
CGGCAGGTTATCAAACAACATAGTATTTTACGCAGTCGCTTCTCGATGGTTGATGGTCAGCCAGTTCAAGTTGTATTGCGCGAAAGTGAACTGCCCGTTGAAATTGTTGCGTGTGAAGAAGTCGCAGTAGACGCACAGGCTGAGTATATGAAGGTGAAGGCGCGTCAAGCGTATGACCAAGGACCCGCCTTAGATGGTGGTCATAGCATGCGGGTGCAACTTGTGCCCATGTCGGCGCAGCGCGTTGGGTTTATTTGGACTTATCACCATATGATCATGGATGGGTGGTCTTTACCGGTTTTATTTAGCGAGATTTTACGTTTTTATCGGGCGCGGATCGCTGGGTATCGCGCTGCCATTCAGCAGGATAATTTTGCCGACTTTATTGGTTATATACAGGCGCGCGACATACAAAAAGAAACGTGCTTTTGGCAAAGCTATCTAGCGGAGCTTGATACGCCAATGTTAATCAGCGAGCATTTAAATTCTGGTGCGACGTCTGCCATAGAGTATATCGAACAGCATGAAGTGCTCAATGAGTCGCTGTGTAATGCCATTGGACAGAGCGCAGCCGAATTGGGTCTGACATCTAATCATATGATCCAAGGAGTGTTTGCATATTGGCTGAGTGTTTGTTGTGGTCGAAAGGATGTGATGTTTGGGCAGACCATTGCAGGGCGTCCAGCTCAATTGAGCAATATGGCTGATAGAGTCGGCCCGTACATCAACACTCAAGTGGTCTACACAGAGGTAGACATGAACATGAGTGTGGCGACCTTTTTACAGCAGTTTAAAGAGAACGTGACAGCTTTAAGTGAGCACCCTCATACCAGTTTGAGTGACGTGCACCGCTGGAGTCGCATTGACAATAGCCAAGACCTTTTTGATGTACTTTATGTGTTTGAAAATTATCCGACGTCGCCATTGACGCAAGGGCCGGATCTACCTTTTGACATCATTGGTAGTGACTACCGGGATCAAACACACTACCCGCTGACCTTAGTTGTTGGCGGTGAGCAGCAGTTGTCGCTGACTTTGTGTTATCAAAGTAACTTACTTACACGGAGTCACGGCGCGCAATTTGTTGCGATGCTCAGCCACTTGCTAACACAAGTCTGTGCAAACCCGCAGCGCAAGCTGAATGAGTTGGCACATTGTCTGACGCCTCAAGACAACACTGCTTTTGCTACATTTGAGCTAAACTCTGGTCCATTCGAGTCCGACTCGAACACCTTACATCAAGTTGCACGAGAGCAAACACTACCTGCTGCATTTGCGCAAACGGCTGCGGCATATGGCGAAGAAACAGCTATCGCATATTTTGCCGATAAGCAAGATTCCTTGAGTAGGACGCTGAGCTATCAAGAATTGGATAAACGTTCTAACCAGCTCGCCCATTGGCTTGTCGAGCAATTTGGGCATCATCTAGAGCAACCCATTGTAGGCCTTTGTCTCGCACCGAGCCCTTCATTGATAGTGGCAATTCTGGGCGTATTAAAAGCAGGGGCGGCCTATGTGCCGATGACCTCGGGCCTACCTCAACAGCGAAAACAGCAGATTGTCGAGTCGTGCAATGCCTCTTTGGTTTTGGCTGATCAGGTGATTTGGCAAGCTGAAAATGTACCTTGCTCAACTTACCTGTACGGTGAATTAAATAATTTACTCACAAGTTATTCTGAGCTGCCAGTAGAGCGAGAGATGACAAGCGCAGACTTGGGCTATGTGATTTATACCTCGGGCACGACCGGGGTGCCAAAAGGGGTAATGGTTGAACAGCGTAGTATTTTAAACTACGTCAACTCATTGTCAGCGCAGTACGGTATTTCGCCGCAAGACAACTACCTCCAATTTGCCAGCTTTAGCTTTGATGTATTTGCCGAAGAGGTTTTTTGTACATTGCTCAATGGGGCCACTTTGGTAATGAGTGAGCAGTCTCAATTACTCGACACCCAAAGGCTTTGTCAGTTAACTCATGAGGCTGATATCAGTTTAATGAGTTTACCGACTGCCTACTGGCATCAATTATGTGCAGCCCCACTACAATTTAATCCAGGCTTACGACTCATCACCATTGGTGGTGAGCAAATGCAGCTAGCAGCGCTTAAAGCATGGCAGCAGCACCAGAGTTCAAGCATACGATTGATAAACGCCTATGGACCAACGGAGGCAACTATATCTGCCACGTTGCAAGAAGTTACCCAATGGGAAGACGATGATATCGCGATTGGGCGGCCTGTTGCTGGGCTGCAACTACATGTGTTGGATGCTCAGCTCAGAGCGGTACCTGACTATGTGGTAGGGGAGCTCTACATTAGTGGGGCCGGACTCGCGAGAGGGTATTTAGGCGATGAACAAAAGACTGCTAAAGCGTTTATTCGTCACCCAGAATCCGGACTGAGGCTCTATAAAACAGGCGATCTGGTGAAAGTGAATACGCGAGGCGAAGTGGTCTTTTTAGGCCGTCGTGATGGTCAAGTTAAGGTGCGCGGCTATCGTATCGAACTCGCTGACATTGAAAGCCAACTTATGACAATTGACGGCATCGCAAGTTGTGCCGTCGTGGTGCGTCAAGATGGCAGTGATAATGAGCAGTTGGTTGCTTTTGTTGAAGGGCTATCCTCATGCCAGGACATGTCACAGGTTACTTTGGAGCTTAGTACTAAGTTACCTAGTTATATGGTGCCTAATATCATCGAGCCTATTGATGTATTACCACATACAGCGAGCGGAAAGTTAGATCGCCGAGCTTTGACTGTGCGAGCGCAAGCGTTGTCTCTTCACACTGATGCAGTAGAAGCACCACAAAGCATACTCGAAAAACGCATTGCAGCACAATTTGGTTTGTTGCTCAAAGTGGATAAAGTGGGCTTGGATGATGACTTCTTTGCACTTGGAGGTCACTCTCTACTGATCATGCAGTTGGTTGCTGAAATCCAGTCTCAACTACACTTAAATGTGCCAATCGCGGCGATTTTGCAGCATAGTTCAGTGAGAAAACTGGCGAGTTATATAGACTCACAGTTGTCTTCTCAGTCGCAGCAAAGCGATATGTCGAATACGTTAATGTGCTTACAACAAGGCGAAATCGGATTCACGCCGCTAGTGCTCATAGCAGGTGCTGGCGGTTTGTTATTGTCGTTTGTCAAATTGGTGAATATGCTCGACAAACGCATTCCCGTGTATGGTTTGCAACCTGACGCTATTGCCGATAACCCCGAACTGATTGGCAATATTCACTTGACCGCAAAACACTATTTAGATGCGCTGCAGAGCCAAACAGAGTTTGCCCGTGCGCATATTGTTGCACATTCATTTGGCGCATTTATCGGTTACGAGTTGGCTCAATTATCACAAAGTAGCGGTTTTACCTGTGATTCCCTGACTATTTTAGATACACCACGACCAAGCAAAACCAAACCAATTGTGGATGCGCAACAAATTGATAAATTTATGTTGCAAGACTTGTGCACTTTTTTCTGTATTTCGCCGCGACAAAATGAAATTGAGCACTATATTCAAATGGCTGGAATGGCAAAGTTAGCGATTTTGTCAGAGTGGCTCGCACAAAAAGATGTGCAGATATCAGTGCAGCAGTTAAGCAATTTTTATCAAGTTTACAAAGCGCAAGTACTGGCAGATGTGGCAATTGATAAACCACTGATAGATACAAAAGTCACAGTAATCAAAGCCGAAAACACCACTGAATTTGAGGGGCGAGCAGTGAAATTGGACATGGGCTGGCAGCGCGTGGTGGCGAATTTAGATACGCTGGAAATCACAGGTGATCACCTGTCGATATTGCAAAAGACAACGGATATGAAAGCACTCGTTGAACAGATAGAAGATCACTACATACTGCACGGCAAAATGTAAATATTATGTTGTAATTTTATCTTACCTAGTTAAGGATGGGAATAGAATGGATCAGTTACTAGCGCTCGACAAAGAGGATATAAGGACAGGAATAAATAGTTTTGTGCATGATCTGTCCGCTCAGAAGCAAAGCGGGTTGGCTTGGGTTAAAGGTCACATAAAAGAGATCAATGAATGGGTAGACAGGGATGGTGTGGCATTGCTACGCGGATTGAACATCGTCAGTACCAATCAATTTAGCACTATTTTAGAAACCATTTTTCAAGAGCCTTTGGCCCAATATATTTATCGTTCGTCACCGCGAACAGCACTGAGAAACAATATTTATACCACCACAGAATATCATGCTGATCAGGTGATATTACAACACAATGAAAATGCTTACTCTAATTGCTGGCCAATGAGAATGGGGTTTTTCTGTGTGGTGCCAGCTAAAACGGGAGGTAATACGCCCCTTGCAGATAGCCGTGCCGTCTATCGACAGCTACCTGTTGCACTGCGAGACAAGTTTGAACGGCTCGGTGTGATGTACGTGCGCAATTATGGGGAGATAGACTTGCCTTGGCAAGAAGTCTTTCAAACGCAAAATAAAGCTGATGTTGAAGCATATTGTTGGAAAAACGACATTATCTTTGAGTGGAAATCTGACAATCATTTGCAGACACGGCAAATCAGACCTGCGGTAGCAACGCATCCAAAAACGGGTGAAAAAGTTTGGTTCAATCAGGCACACTTATTTCATTGTTCAAGCATTGATAATCAACTTCCTGAATCGATGCGTGAGAGTATCGGAATGGACAATTTACCGCGTAATGCTTATTTCGGTGATGGCAGTGACATTGATGCCAGCGATATAGCAACTATCAATGAGGTCTATCAATCACTGACCTTTGCTTATCAGTGGCAGCGCAATGACATTATGCTGCTCGACAACATGCTGTATACACATGGTCGAGAAGCGTATACAGGCACCAGAAAGGTGCTGGTAGGCATGGCAAAAGCGGCATATGGCTAGGTAACAGGCTATATGTACGATTTTCGTGTCGAGAACGGGTTTGTTAGTAGTAAAGAAGTTGGCAAAGTAATTAAACAAAGCTAGGGAAACACACAATGAACGGGCTTTATCAGCAACAACTCAAGGTAGTATGCCTATGCTGTATGAGTTTACTACTAACCTCTTGTTTTAAAAATAGTGTGGCACAAGACAATACAATCACGGCTGAGCAGATTGAAAAGTTTAAAGTCACAGTGAGTGACTACTGCGATAAAATGGTCTTTTTTGGCAGTATTTACATAACCTCAGGCGAAGATGTGGTGTATGAGACCAATTGTGGTCCACAAAACATTCAATATGATGTCGCCAATACTTCTGATTCTAAATTCCGCATTGGCTCCAATACTAAGGAGTTTGCAGCTGCTATTTTACTGCGCACGCTGGCAGGTGAGGATCTACACAGCAAAACGATCCGCGACTACTTACCTTGGTATCCAGACAATCAGTGCGCGGATGTTTCGCTGCACAATTTATTGAGCATGTCGTCGGGGATCAATGATTATAGCGCGAACCCGGAGGTGTTTTTAAATTGGGGTTGGCGGCCCTATTTATACAATGACGTAACAAATTTAAATGGACCTGAGGGGTTTAGCAATCGCTTTTGTACATGTAAAGAGCAAGATAATAAACCGAGCTTTGAGCCAGGTTCTAAATTTGACTATAGCAATTGTAACTATTACATAATCGGTAATATTCTCGAGCAATTAGCTGCGGGCAAGCAAGGTCAGATCGACTCAAACTTTTATTTTAGAAATATCGTGAAAGAGCAAATATTAGACCCGCTCAATATGCAAGACAGTGGCACGTTCAATGCCATTGGTATAGTCGAGAATATGACTACTGGGTATGTATTTGACCAAAACCAGTATTTGCCGCTTACCACTGGACGTCCACCAGAAACAGGTGGTCCAGCACCGTATGAAAATATCTTTAAAAACCCTTACAGCAATCCATTGGTGCTCTATTCGGCGGGCGATATGTACTCTACAGTGAAAGATATGTCTAAGTGGGACCAAGGCTTGTATGGGGATACGATTTTAAATGAAGCACAAAAAGAAATGGCGTTTGCGCCTTATCAAAATACCCAAAGCGAAGACGAATGTGAATACTTTGGCTACGGTTGGTTTGTGACGTATATCGATCCGAATCAGTACGGCAAAGTGCCAGATTGCCCAGATGACCCAACTAGTACCAATTTGAACAAATATGAAAAGTTTTTACAGTACTCTGGAAGCTACCCATATTCATGGGTGACGAGCTTTTCACGATTGTTAGAGCGTGACCAAACTGTGATGGCCTTTAGTAATTACAACAAAACTGGCTATGAGTCTGATTGTATTGCAGAAGAGCTTCGCAACATTATTTTTTATAACGATCGACATCGTACTGAACAGTGCCAAGGTGTATTGGATGGCACGATAAATTAAATGAAGTAACAAAATAAGAATAAGGCTGCCTGCGGTAGAGTGTTGGGTGTAGTGTGTCTCTGTGCTTTTGTCGGCCTTAAAGAAGCGAATTTCTGCTTTTTCACATGAAATTGCAGTGATAAGGGCAAGTAAATGCAAAGTTTAATGATGTTTAAACACTTCGCATGAACTTGGTGGGTTCACAACTGTTTAAATCTACATCATAGAGGATGAATTATGACAGCGACAAAAACAGCAAAGGACGACAAGGCAAATGAAGCAAATGCTTCTGCTACGGAGCCGCAAAGCACTGTAGTTCAGGCAGAAGACCGAGCAGCCGTGGCGCAGATCATTGTCGACAAGTACTCTAAGTGGTCGTTTGGTTCTGGGTTAATCCCAATTCCAGCGGTTGATTTAGTGGCTTTGACGGGCATTCAAATGAAGATGATTGGCGAAATTGCCAATGTGTATGGTCAGTCATACAGTGACAATAAATTGCGTGGCACGGTCAGTGCTGTGATCGGTGGGTCATTTCCGCAAACGCTTGGTGGAGCTGGGTTAAGCAGCTTCTTAAAAGCGGTACCGGTAATTGGCACGCTGAGTGCAATCGCATTTATGCCTGTAGTGTCTGCCGCATCTACGCACGCAGTAGGCAGCACTTTCATTCGTCATTTTGAAAATGGTGGCACTTTGATTGACCTTAATCTTGCGAGCATTAAGGGCGATATTGCAGATATTGCTGCAAAATATCGTAAAGATAAGGGTAATGCCAGCACACAACCGAGCAATGCCACTGTGTAATCACAGTGGCTGAACCATAATAAACCAACAGGCTAACTGTTGGTTTATTTATCAACATTGGGCTTTTGAGGAGTACATTATGATAGTGGCATTGTATTTGGTGTTATGTATTTTATCAGGTTATTGGGGACGCAATACATTTGCCGGGCCTGTGGGCTTTTTTCTTATCTCATTGTTTTTGACGCCAATAGTTAGTTTATTGATGTTGCTGCTGACACAGGGCCGCAAGCCAGAGCAGGATGCTGAAGACGACTAGTTTTAAACCAAATTATGTGCGCTTGGCGATAAAACTCGCTTTTAGGCCATCGAGCCGATAACAACAATGATAAGAAAATCAAAATGGTATTATACGATTTAATCAGTCGGAATATAAAAATAAAGAAAAGGACTTTCGTGATGTTGGGCTGTATCTCTGGCCTTGCTAATGCGTTAGTCCTTGCCTTGATAAACAATGTGTCTGAAAACATTTCAGATATCCATAAAGAGAATCATATTCTCTATTATTTGGTGTTGTTTATCCTGACAATTTCAATTTACGGTCTGACCCAGCAAAGGCTGATGACTAAAGCCGCTAAAATGGTTGAAAAAGCCATTGATCGGCTGCGTGTTGAGTTATTTGAATGCGTGCGTCATACCGAACTGTCGACACTAGAAACCATTGGCAAAGAGCGTATTTTTAATACGCTGAGCAAAGAGTTACAAACCATTTCGCAGTCTGCGCAACTGTTTGTGATCATCGGGCAGTCAATTAGCTTAGTGTTTTTTACCTCCCTTTATATTGCCTGGCATTCCTTTGTGGCGTTTTTGGTGATCTCCATCCTAATTTTAATGGGAGCCAGTATTCACCGATTGCGCGCCAATGAAATTCAACGCAATATGCAGCTGTCTTTTGAAAGTGAAAACATGCTGATCCAGCGCTTGTCTGACTTGCTTGACGGGTTTAAAGAAGTAAAGCTCAGTGTTCCCCGCGCTGATGATTTAGAGCATGAATTTGTGATGGACTCAGCGCGGGCCAAAAAAGCCAAAACGACCACACAAACGTTATTTGCGACCGACTTTGTGTTATCGCAAATAACTTTTTTTGCTGCAACTGGGGCCATGGTATTTATTGTTCCGAGCTTGTCTCATGTGTATACCGATGTGGTGATAAAAGTAACCACTGCATCGCTGTTCTTAATTGGTCCAATTACCAGTATTGTTGGTGGGATCCCTATTTACACCACCGCCACCGAAGCTGCGCAAAATGTCCTGACGCTAGAGGAAGACTTAAAACGTGCCAAAGTGGACAATCGTCATCTCGATACAGACCATTTTTCTCATGTTCATGACTTTGAGGAACTCAAACTCGAAGGGACATATTACCAACACGGCCAAAAAGGCGGCGACAGACCGTTTTTTGTTGGGCCGGTTGATTTGACCTTAAAACGTGGCCAAGTCACTTTTATTACTGGCGGTAATGGCAGTGGTAAAACGACTTTTATCCGTATGCTTACGGGACTGTATGAGTTGCAAGGCGGGCAGATCCTCGTTGATGGACAACCAATCACAGATAATCTTAAAGAGGCGTATCGCAGCTTATTTACCGCAGTATTTGCCGATTTCCATTTATTCAAACAGCTGTACGGTATTCATCATACCAGCCAAGAGGAAATCGACGATTGGTTGGCATTTTTAGAGATGAACACCAAGGTTAAAGTGGTAGACGGAGCGTTCAGCAGTATTGATCTGTCATCGGGGCAGAGAAAGCGGCTAGCGTTATTAAGTACTATTTTAGAGAATCGCCCAATTTATATTTTCGATGAATGGGCGGCGGATCAAGATCCCATATTTAGGCGGAAATTCTATGAGCAAGTACTGCCTAAGCTCAAAGCCAGAGGCAATACGGTCATCGCCATAACCCATGATGATGCCTATTTCCACCTGGCAGATGTACACCTAAAAATGGTTGAAGGACAGTTAATGGAACACCATGAAGTTGAGGGTAAAGGAGTAACATCATGAACATCATTCTCCCTTCTGATATAACACTGACGATAATCATCAGTGCCATAGTGGCGATAATCCTATCTAACATCTTAATGCGCATACTGAAGCGCTACCAACCTAAACTCAGACGACGGATTTTATCGTGGCGCTTTCGCGCTGGCTTAACTTTGTTAGTCACAATTTTTATTGTGATTGCATTGATCCCGGTTATTTTTATTAAGGTCGACTCGGGTGAAGTTGGGGTGCTATGGAAACGTTTTGCGGGCGGTACTTATTTAGATGCACCGCTACATGAAGGAACGGTATTAGTCTTCCCTTGGGATACGCTGACAATCTATTCCAGTCGTTATCAAACCGCACATACCAATGTATACGCCATCACCAATGAAGGGTTACGCATTACATTGGACATTACGGTACGTTACCGCCCAGAGGTAGACTTTATTCCCTATCTACACAAGTTAGTTGGCCCAGATTATGTGGATGAAATCATTCTTCCTGAAGTCAGTTCAGGGGTACGTATGATAGTGTCTCAATACAATGCAGAGCAGGTATATGGCAATCAACGTAAAGAGGTACAAGAAGAGTTACTAGGACAAGTACTCAATGAGCTAGAGCTTAAAGAGAAATCCATGTTGCGCCAAGAGGCACAAATGATGGCGGGCCACCATCTTGTAAACCTAGATGATGTGCTGATAAAGCGAGTTGATTTACCTGATAAAGTTCATGGTGCGATTATCTCTAAGGTTAATCAAAACTACATTTTGGAAGAGTACAAAATGCGCGTCGAAGTTGCCAAAAAAGAAGCGCTGCGCAAAGAGGAAGAAGCCAAGGGTATTGCCCTATTCCAAGAGATGGTCAGCGATGGGATCTCTGAGGCATATCTTAAGTGGCGTGGTATAGAGGCCACCATTGAACTGGCAAAATCTAACAATGCCAAGGTGGTGGTCATTGGTAGCGGCAAAGATGGCTTGCCCCTTATTTTGAATACTGAAAGCAGCCTCACCCCTGCAAACAGCAGCTTTAAAGAAACTCACAAACCGGGTGAGTTAAAAGCTGAGTCAAATGCGCCGGATGAAACACACAGCAAAGACGGGTACCTAAACAGTGTCGATAAGTATGGTCATAAACTCAAACCTGATCTACGCCAGCCTGATAAAACCCTATCTGATAGGTCGCTGCAAACTGGCGAACCCATGGAGTATTTAAAGTAGAGACTAAAGCGCCTCTGGTAAAACAGAGGTGTTTTTATCTTTATTGCGCCAATTTAATTTATGAGTCATGGTTTAAGAGGCGATATACATATATTTAATTTATCAAAATCATGATTCTAAATAGCCTTTATGGTACTGCTAGTCTACTTTTAATTTAAGCAAAGTTACCCATAAAGGATGATTGTGAACAATAAATCAAAAATAATCTTCTTAGCTTTGTTTGGTACTCTATTTAATGTCACTGTATTTTTGCTCTTGAATTTTAATCAGGAGCAAAGTATCGAGAAAGATTATTATTTTGAGTCAGTACATGTGGTTTCAGCGCTAAAAAAAGAAGCTGCGTTAAACTTTGAGGTGCTCAGACAGTTACAGCAAATTTATTCAGAGTTTGGAGAAATATCTCCCGGTTCATTTTCTAATGTGACTCACTTTGCATTGGCAACATATCCGACTATTCAAGCGCTAGAATGGATCCCCAATATTTTGCACTCAGAGCGCGCAGAATACGAACTGCAACAGAGTACTATCTATACGGGGTTTCATATCAAACAGCGCAACGCAAGCGGCGAGTTTGAAAGGGTAGAAGAAAAAGAAAGGTATTTCCCGGTTGGCGTAGTGGAGCCTGTAGTGGGAAACGAAGCTGCTATTGGGTTTGATTTATCGTCTAGTCCAGCTAGAAGAGTCACCCTTGAAAAGTCAGCGCGTAAAAACCAAATGTTAGCGACTGCCGGTATAAAGTTGGTACAAGTTGAATCTGAAGACAAAGGGTTTTTAGTCTTTTTACCGGTATATGCGAAAAAAGGCGCAAAGCATACTTTAGCCAATGTGAAAGGTTTTGTACTGGGGGTATATCAATCGACTGATATATTGAGAAAATCGCTCTCTGATGCTGCCAAAAATCATTCTTCTGTCAAAATATTTGATCAAACCGATACTGCCAATCCAACGCTAATTACAAGTTATGCACCCGCTAATTTTACCCCATCTGATCACAAAATAAAGTTTCCACCACTTAATATTGCGGGAAGAAGTTGGGTGGTTGAAGCATCTCCATCACAGCAGTATATTGATGAGAATAAAACATTCACACCTATGGTTTCTGCCATTATTGGCTTTGTTATCTTGTTTGTTTTTCTCAATAGCTATTATAGAACGGTTAATTATGCACAGTCTGTTGAAGATGAAGTGAAAAAGAGAACAAAAGAGCTGGAGCAAAGCCGCTACTTTATCGAGTCACTAACTAATGCTGTGCCTGTATTGTTGGCCTATATAGATAAACAAGAAAAATACCACTTTGTAAACCAAAAGTACTTGTCGCTTTTTAATAAAAATATTAGTGAATTTACAAACGTAAATGTCGCTCAAATGATGAATGAAAAACAGTACTCGTTAATAAAACCTGATCTAGATAGAGCACTTAATGGTAAAGCGGCTGAGATTATCGAAGAGTTTTTCATAACAGGGAAACAATATTGGTTACGGATCTCCTTTACGCCAAAAGTTGATGATAGCACCAATGTTGAGGGGATATTTATCTCTATCGAAGATATGACTCAGCAGATCAATGACCGCAATCAAATGGAAGAGTATGCACAAAAAATAGAGTTTGACTCATGGGCAATTGAAGATGCAAGAGATAAAGCTGAAGAAGCTACCAGGCTAAAATCAAAATTCTTAGCCAATATGAGCCACGAAATTAGAACGCCCCTGAGTGGTGTAATGGGGCTACTACAATTGGTTTCAGATACTGAGCTTACATCTGAACAACATGAGTATATTGAACTTGCACACTCCAGTGCTAATTCGTTGCTGACGATTATTAACGACATTTTGGACTTGTCTAAAGTTGAGGCTGGTAGGCTTGAGATAGAATCTCGGTCTTTTTGTATCTACGAAAAAGTAAAAGGGGTACAGCAAACCTATCAACTGCTTGCTCACGAAAAAGGTCTCGCATTTGAGTTTCAATCAAATCTGCAGCAAAAAGTTGAAATAATCGGAGATGAAGTACGGATCCTGCAAATTATAAATAATTTGATGAATAATGCGCTCAAGTTTACGAAAAGTGGAAAAATTAACCTGATTACAAATTTAATTGATCTAACCGGGCGGGATGCAAAACTTGAGATAAAGGTATCGGATACTGGCATTGGGGTTGATAAGCACTTGTTAAGTAACTTATTTGATGCATTTGAACAAGCTGACAGCTCTACATCGAGAGAGTTTGGTGGAACAGGGTTGGGGCTAACGATCAGTCGTAAACTAGCTGAGTTAATGAATGGTAATATTACAGTTGAGAGTGAGGTGGGGGTTGGAACTACCTTTACATGTACCTTAGCGACAGAGATGAGCCAAAATCAAAGATCAAATGAGCCTGCGACAGCAACGCAAAAAATCACATTGTTTGATGGAATAACGGGCTTGATTGTAGAGGATAATCCAGTCAACCAAATGATCGCAAAAAAGGTGCTAGACGGTTTGGGCGTTGAAACTGTTATTGTGGGTAATGGTCAAGAAGCACTAGACGCATTAAACAGCGCAGGAACCCATTTTGATATTGTGTTTATGGATTGCATGATGCCGATAATGGACGGTTACGAAGCGAGTCAGCTGATAAAAGCTGATGATCATCTCTCTTCTATACCTATCATCGCGATGACAGCAAATGCGATGCAAGGCGACCGAGAAAAGTGCATAGCAGCTGGTATGGACGAATATATATCCAAGCCATTAAACAAGCATGTTTTGGAAGCAGTTTTGCAAAACATATTTCAATCGTCAACACGGTAGTTCGAATATCTGGAGTTGATATTACGAAGAAACTTAGACAATCTTGGCAAAAAATTTTTAATAAGTGCGATTTTAAAGGGAGTTATATGCTCTTGATATTGAGAAAACCATAGAAGCGATAGTAAATGAACAGCTTGGAAAAAATGGTGGCCCCACCTGGACTCGAACCAGGGACCTACCGATTATGAGTCGGGTGCTCTAACCAACTGAGCTATAGGGCCATTTTTTGTGATTGTGTGTAAACAATCTTATGAAGCGCTGGCAGTATATGAACTTTTTCGTCGCTTGTCACTAGGAAAAACTGAAAAATATAACTTATCTTGTTCAATTGATTAATAAAAACGCAAAAAGTCATGGTTAGGTCGGGTCAAAGAAAACAAAAAAGCCGGTAAATACCGGCTTTTTTACTAATACGTCAATTACAGACCGAGTTTCTTCTCTAGATAGTGGATGTTTGTTCCACCATTTTGGAAGTTTTCGTCTGCTAAGATCTTTTTGTGTAGCGGTGTATTTGTTTTGATACCGTCAATCACAAGTTCGTTTAACGCATTGCGAGCACGTGCGATTGCAACGTCACGGTTCTCACCATAAGTGATTAATTTACCGATCATTGAATCGTAGTGTGGTGGTACTGTGTAGTCAGCGTAAATGTGGCTGTCCCAACGAATACCTAAACCACCAGCAGGGTGGAAACGCGTGATCTTACCTGGAGACGGGATGAACGACTCTGGGTCTTCAGCGTTGATACGACACTCGATAGCGTGACCTTTGATCACAACATCATCTTGTGTGATTGATAAAGGTTGACCCGCAGCAATTTTCAGCTGCTCTTTGATTAGGTCAACACCTGTAACCATTTCAGTTACTGGGTGCTCTACCTGAATACGTGTATTCATTTCGATGAAGTAGAATTCGCCATTCTCGTATAGGAATTCGAATGTACCTGCACCGCGATAACCGATTTCGATACATGCACGAGTACAACGGTCACCGATGAACTTACGCATTTCTGCTGTGATACCCGGTGCTGGCGCTTCTTCAACTACTTTTTGGTGACGACGCTGCATTGAACAATCACGCTCACCTAGGTGAATCGCATTGCCTTGACCGTCAGCAAGTACTTGTACTTCGATGTGACGTGGGTTTTCTAGGAATTTCTCCATGTAAACCATGCCATTGCCGAAGAACTGCTGCGCTTCAGTTTGTGTCAGTGCAATTGAGTCTAGTAGCTCTTCTTCTGAGCGAACAACACGCATACCACGACCACCGCCGCCGCCTGCTGCTTTGATGATAACAGGGTAACCGATACGCTTAGCGATTTGCACGTTGCGCTCGTTGTCTTCTGTTAATGGGCCGTCAGAACCTGGTACACAAGGTACGCCAGCTTTACGCATTGCTTCGATTGCAGAAACTTTATCACCCATTAAACGAATAGTGTCGCCCTTTGGACCGATAAAGATAAAGCCGCTTTGTTCAACTTGGTCAGCAAAGTCAGCGTTTTCTGATAAGAAACCGTATCCTGGGTGGATAGCAACAGCGTCTGTTACTTCTGCCGCAGCGATAATGCGAGGAATATCTAGGTAACTCTCAGCCGCAGCTGGTTTACCGATACAAATTGTTTCGTCTGCAAGTAGAACGTGTTTAAGGTCACGGTCAGCAGTAGAGTGTACTGCAACCGTTTTAATCCCAAGCTCCTTGCAGGCACGCAATACGCGAAGTGCAATTTCACCTCGGTTTGCAATGACTACTTTATCTAACATAGTGTTTGCCTTCTTGGGAATTATTCGATGATGAATAGTGGCTGATCAAATTCAACTGGCTCGCCGTTTTCAACTAGGATAGCTTTAACAGTACCGGCCTTGTCAGATTCGATCTGGTTCATCATCTTCATCGCTTCTACGATGCAAAGTGTGTCGCCAACGTTTACTTTTGTGCCAACTTCAACGTAAGCCGCAGCTGTTGGAGAAGACGCTGAGTAGAAAGTACCAACCATTGGAGACTTAACTTGGTGGCCTGCAGGAGTTGCGGCTTCTGCCGGTGCGTCAGCTGCTGGCGCGGCAGCCGGAGCAGCTACAGGAGCTGCTGCTGGTGCAGGAACAGCGAATTGCTGAGGCTGAGCCATAACAGGAGCACTGCTGTGACGATTAATACGTACTGACTCTTCACCTTCGGTGATCTCTAGCTCTGCAATACCTGATTCTTCTACTAGTTCGATTAGTTTTTTAATCTTGCGAATATCCATAACTTGGCCCGCCTGTTAGTTAATTTGAGTTATCTTGTTTGCGCAACTGGTCAATCGCTGCCATTAAAGCAGCTTGATAGCCAATTGCACCTAATCCACATATGACGCCTTTCGCTACATCCGAGAAGTAGGAGGTATGTCGAAATGGCTCACGTGCGTGCACATTTGAAATATGCACTTCATAAAATGGGACGCTAATACTGAGCAAGGCATCGCGTATGGCGATACTCGAGTGTGTGAAAGCCGCTGGATTGATGATAATACAATCCACTTCGCCGTAATGGTCATGGATGGTATTGATCAGCTCTGCTTCACTGTTGCTCTGAAAATGAGTCAGCATCACATTATGTTGTTCTGCGCACTTTATAAGTGACTGCATTATTTCCGCTAAGGTCTGTGTGCCATATTTATCTGGCTCGCGTCGGCCCAACATGTTCAAATTTGGACCATTAAGTACTAAAACCTTAAAATTTGCTGACATAATGCGTGAAATTCCTTTAAATGGGAAATAACGAGACTTTTCGTCTTTTACTTTGTCTAACTTAAGCGCTTGCGCCTTAAATAGCAAATATTTCTCACGTTCGTGAACTATTATAGAGTGTTCGAGGTAAATAGCAGCAAAATACTGGTCTAATCAGAGATAAAGTACAGCCTATTTGACTTAAATATTCAAATAGGCTGTGGGTAAAGGGGAGGATTAGTAATAGTTACGGACTTTTTGTAGGTGCTTGGCAAAGTCTTCCGCACTCATAAAGCCAGTTACGCGTAATTCAGGGATCTCTTTTCCGTCTTTGTCGAAGAATAGCATGCTAGGTAAACCAAACACAGTAAAGTACTCCATGATCTCGAAAGTGGTGTCGTTACTCTCTGTAAGATCCAGCTTCAACAGTTCAAAGTGTTGGAACTCTTTTTGTACTTCAGCCTCTGGGAAAGTGTACTTTTCAAACTCTTTACACGCCACACACCAGTCAGCATATAAATCAACGACCGCAATTTGCCCCTGCTGATTTGCTTTAGCGACTTCGCTATGTAGTCCATCAAGTCCTTCTATCAATCTAAACTTTTTCTCTTCGACAGGGCCTGATGCAACGCTTATTTGTGTCACAGGTTGTGGGAAAAGGACTGACTTACCCATGAAAAAGGCGCTGACAAATAAGGTCATCGACAGTGCCCATAAAAATGTTTTCCCTTTGCCTTGCGTTTGTGCGCTCTGCCAATAGTGCAGATAAAGAGCAGTGGCAACGGCAAGGACAGAGGCTAGCATGACGATAATATCGAAATCCAAGATGCGCTCTAACAAAATAAGTGGCACAAACAGCATCAAGAAACCAAATAAGGTCTTAACTTGCTCCATCCAGCCGCCTGCTTTTGGCAGTAATTTACCGCCTGAGGTGCCAAGTAATAACAGTGGCAAGCCCATACCTAAGCTCAGTGCATACAAGGTTAAGCCGCCAACTAGGAAATCACCACTTTGCGCTACATATAACAGCGCCGCGGAGAGAGGGGCTGTGGTACAAGGGCTGGCAATAAGGCCTGATAATACACCCATCATAAACACACCGGTGTAATTACCTCCTTTTTGCTGGTTGCTGATCTCAGTAAGTTTACTCATCATGCCGCTTGGCAGGCGCAGTTCAAACCAGCCAAACATGGCAAATGCTAAAATCACAAATAAGATACTAAAACTAATAAGTACCGCAGGGTGCTGAATGTAGCCTTGAATATGGCCGCCAAAATAGGCAACCACAAGACCGAGTGCCGCATAGGTCACGGCCATACCTTGTACATAAACAAATGACAGTGAAAACGCCTTTTTAGTCGATAGGTTGCTTTGACCGGCAATGAGGCTCGACAAAATAGGGAACATCGGAAACACGCATGGTGTAAAAGCCAGCAGCACGCCCACTAAGAAAAATGCGCCTAAATTGGCGATAAAGCTTTGCTGGGCAAGTTTTTCACTGAATGATAAATCGCCGTCGTCACTATTGTTGAATGTTTTTGGTTGTGAACTGGGTTTAACAGTGTTTTGTTGTGCTGACTCCCTTTCTGTGTTGTTGGTTGGATCACTAGCTGCGCCAGCTAAGGCTGTGAGCGGGATCTCAATGATCTCAGGTGGGTAACAGAGCCCGGCTTCTGCACACCCTTGATAGCGAATTTTTACCACTGCGTTTTGGCCAATATTCGAGAGTTTAGAGACCACAGAGAGCTCATCAAAATATACTTCGGTGCGACCAAAGAATTCATCTTCAATCATTTTACCGTCGCTTAACTCAGGCACCTTGATGTCGGCATCTTTAGCAATAAATTCGAGCTTGTGTTTATAAATATAGTAGCCCGGAGCGATATCCCAACCAGTAAAGAGCACGGTGCCTTGCTGGTCAAAATCAAACTGAAATGCTTGATCAACCGGTAAAAATGTTTGTTGTTTTGGTTCGAGTAAACTGTCCAAAACTGTGTTATTGGCCGAAGCCTGAAAGCTGCCAATCAGCAGCAGCGATATAAAGGAGAATAACAGCGTCGTCAGTCGCATTAATTTAGTACCTCTTCCATCCAGTTAAAATATTGCTGCGAGCCTGCTGTTACCTCAATCACTTGGACTTCGGGCACATCGTAAGTGTGCTCAGCTTGTATCGCTGCAATGACTTTACTAACCAGTGCGGATTTTGTTTTGACTAGTAGTTTAACTTCTTCATCTTGTGTGACTTTTCCTTGCCACACGTAGATTGACTCTATTTTAGGCAAGATGTTCACACAAGCGGCTAATTTATTTAAAACTAAATGCGCCGCGATATGGCGGGCATTGTCTTGACTATCACAAGTTGTCATAACCATTCTATAGGGGGTACTCATCGTGTTATTGCCGACAAAATTAGTTGTGCCCATATAGTAACGAATGACAACCGGGATCCCAAGGTGTGCTCGTTGAGTTGCATTAAGATACTCTGAACTTTCAATCTCAGTTTTGCTCTAAAGAGCATTCTTGAGAAAAACCGAGACAGCAATATAAGCCAGAGTGCGATTAGATGCTGACTGTAAGCTTGAAAATAGACCAGACAAGCCATACATCTATTTCAGTTTATTTGGAGAATCTATGTTTAAAGTTCTTTTTTTGTTATTTATCGTTGTACCCATTGTTGAAATTGCATTGCTGATCCAAGTCAGTGACGTCATTGGTGGGTTTGCTACTATCGCCTTGGTGATCGCCACTGCTATTCTAGGTGCAAAGTTGGTAAAACAGCAGGGACTCGGCGCATATTCTAATGTGCAAAAGCAAATGGCATCTGGCCAGTTGCCTGGACAAGATTTGTTTACAGGGTTATGTGTCATTATTGCAGGTGTATTTCTAATGACGCCCGGGATCATGACAGATGCAATCGGTTTTATGCTGTTAACACCAGCGATCCGAGGAAAAATTGCCAAGTCATTAATAGAGCAAGCGAGTGTAAAAATGCAAAGCTCTGCTCACGGCAGTATGTTTGGCCAAGGTTTTGGTCAACAACATTCACATCAAGATACTCAAGCACCTTTTGAAGAGCAAAAGTTTGACCCATTCGAGCGCAAAGCACCTCAGTCGGAATCTCAATCTTCAAACACCATTGAAGGTGAATATCAGAGAAAAGATTAAAAATTTTTAGTTTTTTCACTTGGGTTTTAAATATCCACCCCCATCTAGAATTGCAAGTTAAGTTTTAATCCAGAGAGTCGCACTTCAAGTCACATTTGTTGGCAGCGGCTCACTCTGAGTAGAAAGATTATTTCTGTCATTGTTCAGAAAAGTTAGGAGAACTAAATCTATGAACATTCGTCCTTTACATGATCGCGTTATTGTTAAGCGTCTAGAAGAAGAAACTAAATCTGCTGGCGGTATCGTATTGACTGGCTCAGCAGCTGAAAAATCAACTCGTGGTGAAGTTGTTGCTGTAGGTAACGGCCGCGTTTTGGACAGTGGTGAAGTAAGAGCACTAGAAGTAAAAGCAGGTGACACAGTGCTTTTCGGCTCATATGTTGAGAAGACTGAAAAGATCGAAGGTCAAGAGTACCTGATCATGCGTGAAGACAATATCCTAGGTATTGTTGGCTAAGCATTAGCTTGTAAAAAAACAAAGTAGCTTTTAACGAAAAGAATTTAGAGGAATAAAAACATGGCAGCAAAAGAAGTTCGTTTTGCAGGTGACGCTCGCACTAAAATGCTTCAGGGCGTAAATGTATTGGCTGACGCAGTAAAAGTAACACTGGGTCCTAAAGGTCGTAATGTTGTACTAGACAAGTCATTCGGCGCACCAACTATCACTAAAGATGGTGTATCTGTAGCGAAAGAGATCGAACTTGAAGACAAGTTTGAGAACATGGGCGCGCAGATGGTTAAAGAAGTTGCGTCAAAAGCAAATGATGCAGCAGGTGACGGTACAACTACAGCGACAGTACTAGCACAAGCAATCGTAAACGAAGGTCTTAAGTCTGTTGCTGCAGGCATGAACCCAATGGACCTTAAGCGCGGTATCGACAAAGCAGTTGTTGCAGCAGTTGAAGAGCTAAAAGCGCTTTCTGCTCCGTGTGCTGATACAAAAGCAATTGCACAGGTAGGTACTATCTCTGCAAACTCAGATAAAGAAATTGGTGACATCATTGCTGAGGCAATGGAAAAAGTAGGTCGTGAGTCAGGTGTTATCACGGTTGAAGAAGGCCAATCTCTAGAAAATGAACTAGATGTTGTTGAAGGTATGCAGTTTGACCGCGGTTACCTATCACCTTATTTCATCAACAACGCTGAAAAAGGCCAAGTTGAACTAGATAACCCACACATTCTACTAGTAGATAAGAAAGTATCTAACATCCGTGAACTACTTCCTACACTAGAAGGTGTTGCTAAGACAAGTAAGCCACTACTTATCATCGCTGAAGACCTTGAAGGTGAAGCACTGGCGACGCTAGTTGTGAACAACATGCGTGGTATCGTGAAAGTAGCAGCCGTTAAAGCACCTGGTTTTGGCGACCGTCGTAAGGCAATGTTACAAGATATCGCTATCCTAACTGGTGGTACTGTGATTTCTGAAGAAATCGGTCTAGAGCTTGAAAAAGCAACACTAGAAGACCTTGGTACTGCTAAGCGCGTTGTTATCACTAAAGACGACACGACAATCATTGATGGTGTTGGTGAGCAAGCAGCTATTGACGGCCGCGTATCACAGATCAAAGCACAAATCGAAGAAGCAACTTCAGATTACGACAAAGAAAAACTACAAGAGCGCATGGCAAAACTTGCTGGCGGTGTTGCAGTAATTAAGGTTGGCGCAGCAACTGAAGTTGAAATGAAAGAGAAGAAAGACCGCGTTGAAGATGCACTACACGCAACTCGCGCTGCGGTTGAAGAAGGTGTTGTACCTGGTGGTGGTGTTGCACTAGTGCGTGTTGCTAGCAAGATCGCAGGTCTTGAAGGTGAAAACGAAGACCAAAACCACGGTGTTAAAGTTGCACTACGTGCGATGGAAGCGCCTCTACGTCAAATCGTTTCAAACGCTGGTGACGAAGCATCTGTTGTTGTTAACTCAGTAAAAGCTGGCGAAGGTAACTATGGTTACAACGCGGCAAACGGTCAGTACGACGACATGATTGAAATGGGTATCCTTGATCCGACTAAAGTAACGCGTTCTGCACTTCAGTTCGCAGCATCAGTAGCGGGTCTTATGATCACAACTGAAGCTATGGTTGCTGAAATTCCTAAAGATGAGCCAGCTGCTGCACCTGATATGGGTGGCATGGGCGGTATGGGCGGTATGGGCGGCATGATGTAATCATCCTTTAGCCTAAGCTAATACTGAAAAACCCAAGCAATAGCTTGGGTTTTTTATGTTACTGATTTAGCACAGCTCGTTGGTAAAATGACGCTGTCTCAAGACAGACCATTGGAATTTGCTCTCAGAGAGTATCATGGGATCGTTTATAGTGATAAATACCTAATCACTTGTCTGTAATGTCACGAATCTGTTGAAGTGACTCAAGCTGCTATAAATCCAAGATTTCTTCTTGATAGCTGCGATTAAATAGCTCAAGACTCCAACTTTGTTACATCAATAAAGCCAAGCTTTATACACTGTTCAGTGGTCAAACTCCTACCGTACTTGATGCCAATTCTGGCTTATGGTACCTATTGAATTTGTATTGGCATTCCCCATCTAGGATACAGCTCAACACGCATAAAAAATGTATCAATCACTTCGTCATCAGGCTGTGGTTTATATCGAGAGTAATAAACGCCGCGACTAAATCCTGCTTCGTTACAAGCAAATCCCACGCTGACTTCAAACCGTGCTCGTAAGTGCTTGACCCAAGTTCTGCGCCTTCTGATATTGATAGAAGCTCTATCTATGAGTTGTTTCAGTTTATGTAGGGGATGCACTTTCATCTAAATCGAGCCGAATAAAAAACATATGTGAGATAGGCATAAACTTTGCTTAGTCTGTATTGCCACTAATAGAAGGATTTATACAATGAAGGTTCAAAATCAATCGCTTGTATATAGTCAGCAACAAGTTCAAGCTCAGCAAACTGTGTCTGGTGAAAAATTAGGCAAAACATTGCCACCATCTCCGGCGGCAAGTGGTCATACGGAAAATGATAAATTTGACTTTACTAATATGACGATGAAAGAGCTTTCTCAAGCATCAAAGGCTTTGTATGACGAAGGTGTGCTGACTTTGGGGCAACATGCCTCACTTTCACTGCATTATACTGCGACGGCGACAGGGCTGAATCAGGGAGATGGAGAAGTTTCCTTGAGTGCATTATCTAAAGCTGAAAATGAGAAAGTAGATGTCATTGCAATGCAAAAAGAACGACTAAGAGAGGCCACTGCGAACGGTGCACCAGCCTCTCAAGTTGCGTTCTCCAAAGAGCTTCTCCATACACTAGAAGCTTATCATTTTGGAGGTGCGGGGAGATTCCACGCAAGTGCCTGACTATCGGATATACAGGCGATCATCTTCTTGGTTGTTTGGAAAGTTTATCGAGCGAGCACTGGCCGTTGCTGTTCCCGAAGTGAATGTGCCAACAGAGTACTTCCAAACAACTAAATAGCCAACAACACTGCTGCCTGAAGTGACCGGATGTGTATCAATTACTGATAGTGAAGAACCATTCAGTTTTGCTATACGAGACGACGGGTTCGCGTAGCCGATCTCGCGCGTTAAAATATATACTTCCCTTCCACCATGGTCTTGTGTGGTGGAAAACGCATTTGGAGCAATACCTTCCCATTGCGGGTAGTTCGAAGAAATAACCCCTCTGATCTCAAAAGAGCTCAGAGGCGCAGCCGGAGCCATAATGTGAACAGAGCCGGATTCGTTTATCATTGTCTGATAGCTTGTGTGTGTGTCTTTAATTTCTTGGATAAGGGAGTTTTTATATTGTTCAAATTCCCAGGTATTAGAGGCATTGTTGAGTAGTTCGCTACTTTGCGCAGCCATTGATGCACCAAACATTGAAGTAAATAGTACAACGTTCTTTAAATGTTTCATTTTTCATGTCCTTTTGTTTATTTGTTGAACAAAACACTATCTATAATATGGATATGAGTCAATGGGTTAAAAAGTGGGCATGTTGATTCTGAGAGCGGGCTATTTTATTTTTATAAATATGATATGTTGCGGAAACTAATTTGATTCACACGTTTATTTTTTGTATTTCTCAACAACAAACTCTGAAATACCTAAGCATGAAGTATATATAAGGTATCGACATTGCCTTTCGAATGTCTCATTTAGATAGTATAAGTTGTCGTCTGGGTAAGCAGAGCGACTGATGTTTTTTCTTGCTGTAGAGCTGATGAGAGCAAGGGAAAGTTGCTAAGTTTTTAATAGTACGAAATTAGGGTTATTCACAAAAACCTCTCGCCATCACAGGTTTTATCCTCAGAAATAAAATGTTCATTTTTTTCGAGATGAGTTTTGTTATTCGGGTTAAGAGTACGTTTACTATTGAGCTCCTGTGTTAGGGCGTATTTTTGAAATGTTGTTGACCTTGAGCTCTAGTTCACAAGGTCTTGCTCTGATCAGAATAAATGCGCTTTTTACCTACTCAGTAACAACTCTAAAGATTAGGCCTACTGATCAAGTACCAGCTCTGCTAGTTCTTTTTTGGCATTAATGCGCAGTGATATGAGTGCATGTGATTGGCGTACATCGGTAAGGTAATCGAGGTTTTTTGGCAGTTTTCCGATCACTTTAAATTGTTTGTTACCAAGTTCATAGTGCCATAACTCATATTGTTCATTGATACCATATAGGCGTTCTCCATCAAGTATAAATCGCTTGTCACTGCCTTGATTTATTAGTGTCTCTATCAGGGTATCTTCAATGGAGCCTGATTGCCAAAATCTATCCAATTTGTCAGTGTAGATGATTTTCCCTGTGGCATTTTTTTGCGCCCAGTTTACAGGTGTATCTCTCAGCTCTGTATAAGATAGGTTTGCTAAATCAAGTTGGGCAAATTTGAGTAAGCCGCCAACCCGGATATTGGCCAGTGCAGTTTGAGCGCCACTGTCCCAGTGGAAAAGTTGATCAATCGGGAAGGGGAATGCAAAGTGCTGGCTGTTTCCGTTGAGGTTAATTTGATAGATTTCCTTCGCTGAATTGGCTAACAGGCTTTGTCCATCTTGTGCCCAATAAAACCCATCAATATAGCTATCCATAGCAAAATGTGAGAGCTGCTGAGTGGTTTTCCCATCACTTATCCAAACTTGGTCGATACCAGAGCGCTGTGAACTAAAGGCCAGTTTACTGCCGCTAGGCTGAAATATCGCGCTGTCTTCTGCAGAAATAGAACGCTCGATAATATTGTAAACCTTACGATGATTGTCGTGCATTGGGTCTTGAGCTGCGCTTTCAAGTTCATCCAGTGGCACCGAAGCAATGTCACTGTCGTAGAAGCCTTTGGTTACGAGGATACGGTTGCCACTGGGGTGAAAGTTTGGTGACCCCATAGGCTCATCGAGAGGAAGACTCACATTATCAATTTGACCATCGTAAGAAAGAGTAAATAACTGCCTACCAGTGCTGAACAAAAGCTGCTCATCAAAAGGGGCAAAGTTAGGATAAATAAAACGGTATTTTGCAATTTCACTTGGATAGTTAATAGCGACTTTTGAGTGGACCCCTCCGTCTGGTGACAGGATTTGCAGATGGTACTCTCCCTGCGTATTGACGCTGGTGAGGGCGATAAGATCTTCTGAGGGTGAATAAGCAAATTGAATGACGTTGTCATCAAGGGAGCCGTAAATTTTTTGGCTTTGTTGGGTATCCAAGGCGTAACTGATCAGTTGCCATCTATTTTGATGTTGTTGCAGCAGTGCAAGTTGATTGCCCTTCATCCACTTAGGTGAGCGGATCCGAGAGTTTTTGCACTCCATGAGGGTTTTAGGTTGTTGTGGCGAGACAAGCGACTTTTCAAAGTCGAGACTCATTAGTTTGTAACACTGCTTTTGTGTAACTGGTTGTCTGCAATCTTGCTCTTGTACAAAGTAGAGTGTGCGGCCATCTTCTGAAAAAGTATGCCTACCGTGTGAGCTTAGACTTTGTGTTAATTGATACTCCGCCTGAGTACCTGTATGTTTTGCCCATATATTGTTAATACACATGCGTTCTTCATAGCGATGAAAAACTACGTACTCGCCATTTGGTGAGTATATCCCGGCATTTTCCCTATCATCGGTTGCTGTCAAAGCCGTCAGCTTGGCGACCGATAAAGAAGTGGGCTGCGGCTTAAGAAAGGCAATAGAGGCGCCAATTGTAGTAAATAGCAGCGCACCAAATAATAAGATTTTTTTGCTGTTTATAGGTTTGGCATTCAGACTGTCTTTTGCATGTACCATTGGCTCATTTGATTGAATTGCTGTGTTTAAAGGTTCCGTTACTGTTGACGCATCGGTTTTTTCACCCCACTCAACTTTAGCCTCTAAGCTGTAGCCTTGTTTTGCATGAGTTTTAATTACAACTTGTACTTTACCATCGTCGCCGAGTGCCTTTCTCAGTTGGGCAATACTACGTTGCAAAGTATTTGGGGATACAATGGTATTTTGCCAAACGCTGTCGAGCAGCATGTCTTGGCTGAGCACTTCTCCTTGATGTTTTGCTAAGACCGTAAGCACGGCTAGAGCTTTTGGTGCCAGAGTTTGGGTATGATCTTGGTGTGAAATTTGGTTTCTGGACAAATCGATATAAAAGTCGCCTACCCAATACTGTTGTTGCATAGCCCTTCCTACTGATAGTCAGCAATTGTTGTAATTATCTTAACTCGTATAAAGCAAGGTTAACATACGCATTTGATAGTTAAATATCAAATCATAACCGATTGAAAATTTTGCTATTTTATTTTTCATTGCAAAGTCAAAGAGACGTCAGCAAGACATCAAGCATCTCGTTCCAAGTGCGTTAATCTCATCATCGAGTTAGTCAAAGACACGCAGTGGGCAAGCTAAAAAGCGGCTGTTTTAGTCGAGCTTACTTAGTATAAATAACGAGGAATAATGATGAAAAAATATATGCTGACAGTGATATACATGATGATACCGCTGATGAACATACAGGCAGCGGAGTTTGAATCGTATACCATGCCGAGAACGCAAGTTGTGCCAATCACTAATTCAGTCAACGGCGGCCAGTATGAGTTATTGGTCAAGCTACCTGAGGAGTATGGACAAGATCCAAAACGTCGCTACCCAGTTGTTTATTTCACCGACGCGGTATGGCAACTTGATCTGTTGTCAGCGGCAACCACATTTTTAATGGATGAAGTTATCTTAGTTGGCATATCTTGGCAAAAAGACATGCCTAAGATCAATGGTGAGGCCGCAGCGCCACATGCCAGTCGATTTCGAGATTATACGGTCACGCCTTCATCGGATCAGGCTAGGCAGGCAAAATATCATTTTGGCCAAGCTACAGAACATTTAACTTTTATTCGCAAAGACGTTTTTAAGCGGGTTGACGCACTCTATAACACCAAGCCAAATCAACGTGCCTATTTTGGTTATTCACTTGGCGGTCAGTTTGGTATGTATGCATTGATTGCACAGCCAGATACTTTTAATCACTACATATTGGGTAGCCCAGCTCTTGGCGGCAGCGTGGATTACTTAAGCGAACTACTGAGTAAACAGAAGCAGCTACACGCAAATGTGTTTATTTCATATGGCGACCAAGAGCCGCGACTGAAAAAGCATGTTGATAAACTGATATCCAAGTTGAATGACCATAAACAGGGCCAGCTGTCTTTGACACATGAAGTAATGGATGGTGATCACTCTCAATCTGTACCCATGACAGTTGCCCGTGGCGTGACATGGTTATCAAATCTATAAGAAACAGTTTTCAGCACTGATAAATGCGAGTGTATAGGAGTGGCTTATGATATCTCCCATTAATTTAATATCGAAAAGGTTATTGATTGTATTAAGTTGTTTGTTGGGCCAGAGCGCTGCAAATGCCTCTGTGGTGGTGGGTACATCAATTGCACCAAAGGCTGCAGAGGCGGAGAAACAACTGCCATTATCAGAATTACCTAGCTTGGAAATGCCCTACATTAGCTTTTTACCAGAAAAGTTAAGTGACGGTATTCAAGTCGGCAACTTTGGCAGCACTCATGGCGATAAAAAAAAGTTGAAAAGATTGGCTGAGGAAATAAGCGCCCAAAAACTAGGTAAGTACGATAGCTTTTTGGTGGTGAGGGGCGACGAACTTATTTTTGAGTCTTATTATTTAAAGGGAAGAGTTGATCAACCTCACCGCCAAGCATCCGTTACTAAAGCAATACTGAGTTTGGCTATTGGCCGAGCTATCGCACTAGGCCATCTCAAAATGGCAGATCTACATAAACCTATTGTGTCATTTTTTAATGATTTGAACTCTAGCCAACTTACTTCAGGGGTTAATAGCATCACATTGCATCAAGCTTTAACGATGCAATCAGGGTTGCGCATAAGGGATGAGCTATCGCCTGTGCCTAGTGCGCAATTGGCTCACAATCAATTGCAAATATTGTTGTCATCTACATCGCCAATTGACCCCACTAACCGTACTTTTAACTATCAAAGTGAAGATCCAGCGTTGGTAATGCTGGTACTCAACGCGGTGGTGCCCAATGGCGCTAACGCTTTTATCGAAAAGGAGTTGTTTCATCGATTAGGGATCTTCAACTACCGGTGGCGTGAAGGTGACGATGGTTTACCGATAGGTGCATATGGGTCCGAGCTAACCTCAAGGGATATGGTTAAATTGGGGTTGCTAGCGAAGTCAGAGGGAGAGTGGCAAGGAGTGCAATTGATCCCAAAAGCGTATTTGTCTAAGTCATCAAACAAAATTGTGGCACTTAAAGAGAGCGATATATTTTTTACAGGAAAACACGTAAAGAACCCTAGCTATGGTTATTTTTGGTGGCAGGCTGATATGTTAGTTGCCAATATGCGCTATTTTACTCGGTCCGCTCAAGGAGGTGGTGGACAGTATATTGTTGTGATAGATGATTTAGATTTGATAATAGTTACAACAGGTCATGAGCGAAACGAACAAACAATGAAGATCATTGCTACACGGGTGTTGCCTATTTTTATAGCAAGTGAGTGATAGGACTCAATGAGCTTTCTTTTTTTAAATGAACTATTTATTTTTAAATCGCCGCTTCCTAAGTGTCTAGATTTGACAGGTTATATTTTATTCAGAAAAAGTTGTGGTTTTAATAAGGTATGATCGTTTGTATTTTGTTTTTAAAATGGGTACTTTGAGGTTGCTAATTATAAAAACAGGAATAAAAAATGAATATCAAATTAAAAACAACAAAGTTGAAATCGTTAACCAAAAACCATAACTCGCTTGGGAAAAATATGACACCTCATGTTGCTGGCGGTAGTAGTCGTCCAGGTGGCGGTGGCACGTATGTTCCTACCGCAGAGATCTCATGTGTAGAGTTTGAGTGCCATACATCGCCGGGCCCAGGTAGACCATGTGATATTACAGGCACTGTGGTAGACTACTAATCTAGTTCAGGTATGAGCTCTTAGTTGAGCTCATTTCTAAATCTCCTTGTTGTACCTCAATTTTCACTCCTCACCGGTTTTTATTTAACTTTGAACGCAGTTTAAAATGAAGTTGGTCTTCCACTTAAGTACCATATGATCACAGGTTGAGATTTTGTCAGGTATAAATCGCGTTTATTACCTCCCTGTAAGTCGCATTATTTTTTGAAGCTTAAATAAAAAAGAGTGTACTGTTGCAGTAGTAATTACATGTCAGTAATAAAAGCTAAGTATTCTTAATCAATACCGCGTGAAAGGAGAGAGTGAGTTTTAGACTTTGCTTGAGAGTGTCTTTTATTCTATTTTATGTCGGCTGTAATCAAAGAGATATTTCATTATTAATATTTGGTTCTCTTTTTTTGTTTTGATTAATTTTAGGTGGATTAAGTTGTTGTTTTTTAGGGTTTGAAGTTTTTGTTTAGGTGCTGTATTACGATATTTATTTTTAATAAAAATATTTATTAATTATCTTCTTTTGATTGTTTTTTGTGGTTTTATTTTCTTTTTTTGATATTTTTTAAAGTGTTTAAGTAAAACGAAAAAAGGAATAAAAATGAATATTAAGCTCAAGAAAACAAAACTAAAATCACTAACAAAAAACAGCGATTCAATTTCACAGGATATGACACCACAGATCGCCGGCGGCATACAATATAGTCACCACTGCGACTCTTTTGGCTGCAATACGGCAAAACGACCTGCAGGAAGATGTGTAATCACTGGTACAGATCCTGAAACAGGTAGCCAGTTCTGCTAATACCATTAAAGTATTACATTTGTAGGGAGTGTACTTAAAGTACGCTCCCACTTTTCTACTTATAATTGTTATTTTTACCTTATCTATCTGTATTTAAATATAAAGTTATTTTCTTACTCCATTCTGTAGCGCTTTCATCAGCACCTTCTTTGCTGCAATTTAAAATAAAGTAATTACTCAAACGTAGTGGTATTTATCACAAAACAAAACTTGCAAGGTGGTTGTTTTTTTACTAATCGTTAAAGAAGTCATGCAGTTTGGGCAATAAAAGGCCTATTGACAGTCATCCAATAATAAAAACCCTTCAAGACTAAAAATATAAGGGCTCGGAGACGTCACATGAATCTTGCTAAATTACAGCTGTTCAATTTTTTAAGCCTTATTCTGGTTAGCTTCAGTTCTGTAGCCAGTGATTACAACATGCGTCAGGGTGTGACTGATGTGAGTAATGAGGTGTATGAACTGCACATGACAATTTTTTTAATTTGTTGTGTGATTGGAGTGATTGTTTTTTCGGTGATGTTTTGGGCTCTAATACATCACCGTAAATCCAAAGGAGCGCAACCAGCTCAGTTTCACGAAAGCACCAAAGTAGAAATAATTTGGACGGCAATTCCGTTTGTCATACTGGTCGTGATGGCCATTCCAGCGACCAAAACGCTGATAGCCATGGAAGATACCAGTAAATCTGATCTAACAATCAAAGTAACGGGCTCTCAATGGAAGTGGCACTATGAATATATGGGTCATGACGTTGATTTTTTCTCAGTCCTCTCTACCCCCAAAGATCAAATTGCAAACCTACAAGCAAAAGATGAGCATTATTTACTGGAAGTTGATAAGCCCTTGGTGATCCCTACAGATCGCAAAGTAAGGTTTTTATTGACCTCTGATGATGTTATCCACTCATGGTGGGTGCCTGATTTTGCGGTGAAAAAAGACGCCAATCCAGGGTTTATAAATGAAGCTTGGACCCGTGTAAACGAACAAGGTATTTATCGCGGTCAGTGTGCTGAGCTGTGCGGAAAAGATCATGGTTTTATGCCAGTTGTCGTGGAAGCTCGATCCCCGGAAGACTTCGATGTTTGGTTAGCGGATGCCAAGCAAGCAAAAGCTGATGCAATGCAAGCCGAAGCTGCGTCAGTAGGGGCAACCTTGTCTAAAGATGAACTCATGGCCACAGGTGAAAAGGTTTATATGGCATATTGCGCTGCATGCCATCAACCAACGGGGCTTGGCTTACCCGGCGTGTTCCCTGCCATGAAAGGCAGTGCAGTGGTTAATGGGGAACTCAAAGCTCATATCGACATTTTAGTAAATGGTCGACCTGGTACTGCGATGCAAGCGTTTGGAAAGCAACTTACATTAACTGAGATTGCTGGAGTTATTACCTTTAAACGAAATAGTTGGGGTAATGATACCCAGGAGGTAGTTCAGCCTGGACAAATTCAGGCCTTCATTGATGGTACAAAGGAGAAAGAGTAATGTCGACTACCGCACAAGAACAAGCTGTACCGCATGAACACAATCACGGTGCTCCCTCTGGGCTGAAGCGTTGGATTTTTACAACTAATCATAAAGATATCGGATCTTTGTATTTGCTGTTTTCACTGTTGATGTTTTTAACTGGCGGAGCGATGGCTATGGTCATTCGCGCAGAGTTATTTCAACCAGGAATGCAGCTTGTTGACCCCCACTTTTTTAATCAAATGACCACGGTTCATGGTTTGATAATGGTGTTTGGTGCGGTTATGCCTGCATTTACCGGCTTGGCAAACTGGATGATCCCTATGATGATAGGCGCACCAGATATGGCATTGCCCAGAATGAACAACTGGAGTTTTTGGATCCTGCCATTTGCCTTTGCTATTTTACTGGCTTCACTTTTTATGGAAGGTGGCGGCCCGGCATTTGGGTGGACGTTTTATGCTCCACTATCGACAACCTACAGTAATGACAACACTGCTTTATTCGTTTTTGCAGTCCACATTATGGGGATTAGTTCCATTATGGGGGCTATCAATGTCATAGTCACCATTGTTAACTTGCGTGCGCCAGGCATGACGTGGATGAAACTCCCGCTATTCGTATGGACCTGGTTGATAACGGCATTCCTACTTATTGCGGTGATGCCAGTGTTAGCAGGTGCTGTGACTATGGTATTGACCGACAAGTATTTTGGTACCAGCTTTTTTGACGCCGCTGGAGGTGGTGATCCGGTGATGTTTCAACATATTTTTTGGTTTTTTGGTCATCCAGAAGTGTACATCATGATCCTGCCTGCATTTGGTATCATTTCTACCATAGTGCCAACATTTTCTCGTAAAAAGCTCTTCGGCTATGCCTCTATGGTTTACGCGACTTCATCAATCGCATTGCTCTCATTTGTGGTGTGGGCACACCATATGTTTACCACAGGTATGCCCTTGGCAGGCGAGTTATTTTTTATGTATGCAACCATGCTGATCTCTGTGCCTACTGGCGTGAAGGTTTTTAACTGGGTAGCGACTATGTGGCGAGGGGCGATAAGTTTTGAGATCCCCATGATGTTTGCAATTGCTTTTATTGTGTTATTTACGCTGGGTGGCTTTTCAGGCCTGATGTTAGCCATAACGCCTGCTGACTTTCAGTATCACGATACATATTTTGTGGTGGCTCACTTCCACTATGTATTGGTCACAGGCGCGGTGTTCTCGATAATGGCTGCTGCCTATTATTGGTTGCCAAAGTGGACTGGCAACATGTATAGCGAGACACTCGCTCAGTGGCACTTTTGGTTATCTCTAGTAAGTGTCAATGTGCTGTTTTTCCCTATGCATTTTGTCGGTTTAGCTGGAATGCCGAGAAGAATTCCCGATTATGCACTGCAGTTTGCTGATTTCAACGCCATCATCAGTATTGGTGGCTTTGCATTTGGACTATCTCAATTGTTGTTTGTGGCCGTCGTATTTAAGTGTATTGCTGGCGGTAAAGCTGTTGCCAACAAAGTGTGGGATGGTGCTGAGGGGCTCGAGTGGCAAGTTGCTTCGCCAGCGCCCTATCATACGTTTTCAACACCGCCGAAGGTAGATTAAATGCACACCGCTCTGTTACGAAAGCTGATACTCGCGGTACTTGGGATGTTTGCGTTTGCATTTGCATTAGTGCCGTTATATGACGTTTTTTGTGACATAACTGGATTGAACGGCAAAGTAGATTTGGTTGTCGCTCAACAAAGTGAGACGGTAGATGATTCTCGGCAGGTCGAAGTCAGCTTTACAACTCACTCAAAAAGTAGTGCGCCATTTAGTGTCAAAGCTCAACAATATTCTGTGAGTGTACAGCCCGGCAAGCTGTCTGAAGTGCAATTTGTGGCACACAACCTTAGTGATAAAGCAAGGGTGATGCAGGCAATACCGTCGGTTTCGCCAGGTCAGGCTGCTAAGTATCTTCATAAGTTGGCATGTTTTTGTTTTGATCAGCAGCCACTGGCGGCGAATCAGTCAATGGAATTCACATTGCGATTTTACGTAGATACTGAATTACCAGCGGACGTACAAGAGCTTACCCTTTCTTACACGCTATATGATGTAACAGACACAACAGCGAGCAACTTAAATCAAGTGCCCGGTTTGAAGGTGGAACAGTATATTTCGACTAAGCATAGTATTATGCGAGGACCTCAAAATGGATAAAAGTTACCAAACTTATTATGTGCCAGAGCAAAGCCCATGGCCAATTATAGGTGCCGTTGCCATGTTTTTAATTGCCGTGGGTGCGGGGCTTACAGTGATGCAATTAGAGAAAGAGAGTAGTTCAGGCGCTTGGGTTTTATTTTCCGGAATTGTGGCTTTGATTGCCATGATAGTCGGTTGGTTTAGGCATGTTATTGATGAGTCTATGAGTGGTTTATATTCAGCGCAAATGGATAGATCATTCCGCCAAGGTATGGGGTGGTTTATTTTTTCCGAAGTCATGTTTTTCGCTGCATTTTTTGGTGCTTTGTTTTATGTCAGAATGTTCGCTGTACCTTGGTTGGGAGGGAGTAGTAATAACCTGATGACCAACGAAGTATTATGGCCCCAATTTGAAGCTGTATGGCCGTTACTAGTAACGCCAAGTGGTGATGTAACACAAGCTATGCCGTGGCACGGGTTGCCGCTGACTAATACCATTATTCTTCTTACCTCATCTGTTACCTTGCATTTCGCACATACAGCAATCGAACGCGATGAACGCCAAAAGCTTAAAGCCTTTCTCGGACTAACCATATTACTCGGGTTAGTCTTTTTAGGCTTTCAAGTTGAAGAGTATGTGCATGCGTATATGGAGCTGGGATTAAAATTAGACTCAGGAATTTACGGAAATACTTTCTTTATGTTAACCGGGTTTCACGGCATGCATGTAACGCTTGGGGCACTCATGCTACTTGTTGTCTGGCTCAGGGTTATGAAAGGACATCTAGATTCTAATCAACATTTTGCGTTTCAGGCTGCTGCTTGGTATTGGCACTTTGTTGATGTTGTGTGGTTGTGCCTATTCGTATTTGTGTATGTGTTGTAGTTATAGGTTGAGGGTTAAAATTGATAAAGCCGATTTGACTCGAAAGTGTGATGCATAAAATTACGATGAGAGAATATAGCACACGCTTCCCAAGCAATTGGGACATGTTTTTAGATTTATCAGCGCCTTGAAGCATAACGATTAAGGCATGAAAAAGATGAAAAAGAACAACTAAAAGTAATGCTGTAATAATCCATTTTATGAGCATGAAGGAGTCTGCCATCAGTGTATTTAATAAAAAGACTAGTACAGTTCTGGTGATTTTGGCAGTGATTGTGGTGATGTTAGTATGCTTCAGGTTGTCATATTGGCAATGGCAAAGAGCCACAAACAAGCAAGCACTCTTAGCACAACTAACAGAGCGGTCTCAAAACCAGAAGACCCTATTCAGTCAAGATCCCGATTCACTGCAAGGTGTTAAAGCGGTATTGACGGGAAAGCTAGACCAAAAACACTGGTGGCTACTGGATAATCAAATTGTGAGCGGTCAGGTTGGTTATGACCTAATTGCAATATTTGATGCAGACGATAGTGCCGAACGTTTTGTCATTAACCTAGGGTTTGTACCAGCTGGAAAAAACCGTTCTCACCTGCCGGAAATTGCGCTTCCTAGCGGCAAACTACAGGTCAATGCACAGTTTAAAATCGGTAATTGGTCGGGCTTTACGCTGGCCGAATATCCCAACCAAAGTGCGCACCACAGCAATGTATTACAGTACTTGGAGCACACATTTTTTAGTCGAGAACTAGAGGCTAATATTTCACCACTGCTACTGATCGCGGATCAGGCCGTTATTGAAGGTATCACTCCTCATTACGAGGCGGTTGTAATGAGTCCAGAAAAACACCGAGCTTATGCTCTGCAATGGTTATTGATCGGATTATCTGCGGGAGTCATAGCGCTTTTTGCGTCCAAAAGAGAATCGGGGAAGCTAAAATATGAATAAAACACTGTGGTTATTTATTGGATGTTTTCTGTTGCCTGTAATTATGGCTTTTACAGTACTTAAACTCGATTTTAGGCCCTCTTCAACAACCAATAATGGCAATTTTCTTGAGCATGAAATTTGGTTGCCTATTCAGCAAGACGACAAGTTATGGACCATTGTATTAAATCTGCCAAGTGGTTGTGCATCAGCCTGTGCAGTCCAAAAAAGCAATGCGCAAAATCTGCACGTCGCGCTTGGAAAGAATCGCAGCAAAGTGTCTATTGTCATGGTGGGTACGGACGAACTTGCCATTGAACAAAGTGTGCAAGAGAAGCTAACTCCGGCGTCATTTTATCTTGTAAATAAGCAGGGTCTGGTTGTACTGGAATATCTTTACAAGCCCGATCCAGAAGCGAACAGGTTAGTCCTAAAAGGGCTATTAAAGGATATGAAAAAACTCTTAAATTACGCTCGTTCACAGTAAGGAGGCGGTATGTCTAATGTACTTCAACGTACTATTACATTTGCTTGTATGCTGGCGATTTGTGTGGTTGTGCTAGGCGCATACACTCGCTTGAGTAATGCAGGGTTAGGATGTCCTGACTGGCCAGGGTGTTATGGCTTTTTAACTGTACCTAACGAGGTGCACGAAATTACAGCTGCCCAACAAAAATATCCTAGCAGTACAATTGAACCGCGCAAAGCTTGGATTGAGATGATACACAGATACTTTGCGGGTTGCCTTGCATTGGTTGTGCTACTGTTGTTCTTTGTAATTGTCCGCTCTAAGCAAAAACATGCACCTAAAATATTGGCGGGTGCATTATTAATGATGATCGCCATTCAAGCGCTGCTTGGTATGTGGACTGTGACAATGAACTTACAACCTTTCGTGGTTATGGGGCATTTGCTCGGTGGCTTTACTGTGTTGTCGCTGTTGACGTTATTATATTTAAGGTGGTCACCGCCAGTGGTTGAGTATGAAAATCACGCAGCACTGTGTTTTAAAGCTGGCATAATATGTACGTGTATCTTGGTGTTGCAAATAGCACTGGGCGGATGGTTGGCGGCAAATTATGCAGCTCCTCATTGCACCGGCCTACCGTTATGTTCAAATAGTGAATTGTTTTCTTGGCAAAGCCTATTGAGACTGCCAGAAAAATCAAGTACCTACGAATATGGAGTTTTGCCTTTTGACACGCGGTTGTCGATACATTTAATGCATCGAATTTGGGCAAGCGTTACTTTATTGTCAATTGTTGCGATGGCAGTACTGGTTCACATTAAAATATCTCAGCCGATAATTCGCAAAGGAGCTAATCAAGTGCTGGCTTTGGTTTTGCTTCAAGTTTTCATTGGTGGCGTGATTGTTTATTTTAAGTTTCCTATCCTTTTAACTCTGTTTCATAACTTTATGGCTGCTTTGTTACTTTTAGCTTTGCTTCGAACGTGCTTTTTGCTTTCTAGAGCCCGGCAGGTGTGGATATGAATATAGGGTTGAGTAAATATACATATGTTTTTGACAGCCTGTCGCGTGCCGGGATGGCTTACCTGAACATTTGTAAGCCAAAAGTGGTGTTAATGCTTGTACTGACTGCATGGGTTGGAATTGTATTGGCTCCAGACTCACAGCGAAGTAGTTGGTTTCAGCTAGGGAGCTTAATTGGTATCGGCTTGGTATCTGCCGCAGCGGCTGCCATAAATCATATTTTGGATCGTGCACGAGATAAAAAGATGGCACGAACTCGGCACCGACCTCTAGTACAAAATCAATTAAGTGTGCAGCAAGCCTATATTTTTGCGTTTACGATTGGCATATTTGGTGTATGCATGTTGCTTTTGTTTAGCAATTGGCTGTGCGCCTTATTAACGGTGATGGCGTTATTTGGGTATGCGGTAGTGTATACCGTGTTCCTCAAGCATTCGACACCACAAAATATCGTGATTGGTGGTTTAGCGGGAGCGATGCCGCCACTGTTAGGATGGGTGAGTGAAACTCAAGTATTAAGTGCCGAACCTTGGTTGTTAGTGATGATTATCTTTACTTGGACACCTCCACACTTTTGGGCTTTGGCGATAGCACGAAAAAACGACTACAAACGTGCAAACGTGCCTATGCTGCCTGTGACTCACGGCACTCAATTTTCCAAACTCTGTATGTGTGTATATGCGGTACTACTTGCATTAGTATGTATTTTACCTTATTTAATCGGTATGTCTGGTGTATTTTACTTGGCTGTAGCGTGTATTTTAAATATACGATTTTTACAAAAAGTGATGATTTTATATTTTGAATCAAACTCAGAGTCAGCAATGCAAGTTTTTCATTTTTCCATCAGTTATTTGTTGCTACTCTTTGGTTCATTATTTATTGATAAGTTAGTAACCTAATGCGCTTAATATTACTGTTTCTTATATCCACTGTATTATTGTCATGTAAACAGCCTGAGAATGTTTCAGATTTTACTGTGCGATATCCTGATCCCAAGCAGTTAAAGCCATTTGAATTAGTTGATCAGAATAATAATATAGTGACAAATGAGGCATTACTTGGACGATGGAACTTCCTGTTTCTTGGTTATACAAGTTGTCCAGATGTCTGTCCAATGACACTCGCAAAGTTGGCACAAATAAACAGTAAGATCAGCAGTATAGAGAAGGCGCAAATCTGGTTTGTTTCAGTTGATCCGCAACGAGATACCCAGCAAAAAAGAAAGGATTATATAGGGTATTTTGATGAGCGGTTTTTAGCAGTAACCAATAAACATAAGCAACTTTTTCCTTTTGTGAGAGACATAGGTTTAATTTATGCTATTAATGACGGAACAGATGAAGATTACTATGTTGACCATAGTGCTTCAATAGCACTCATTAATCCTTTCGGAGAATTAAGCGCTATCTTTAAACCTGAGTTCTTAAAAGGCGAGGTTCCAACCGTAAATACACAACATATCATTGAAGATTTTAAAATTATCTCACAATCCTACTAATAACCCTGCAAAGTGCTGTACCGACGTCTAAGTTAATAATATTTTTATTTCTTTTGCTCAGAATTTTGGCAATTTCATCATCAACGTCTAATCTAATCTTATCTACAATTTTTACAGGGAATGTGCCAAGCGCATGATTAAACTTCCTTCTGAGTTAGCCATCAATAAAGTTGAAGAACTCTATCAGATGTTTGTTCAAGAACTAGAAACAGGGCAACCAATCTGTATCGATATCAATGATGTTTGTAAAGTTGATACCGCTTCAATTCAAATGCTGTGCGCATTGCAAAAACGCTTAATGAATTTTGATCAGCAGATAACTTGGCATGGTGATAGCCCTATTTTGTTTGAGTCTGTAGAACAACTTGGTTTAACCGAAATTTTATCCTTTAGCAGTAAGATTTAAGAGGTCAATATGAAAAAGATTTTAGCTGTGGATGATTCTGCTTCAATGCGACAAATGGTTGGGTTCACTCTTAAAAAAGCAGGGTTTGACGTCACAGAAGCAAAGGACGGTAGCGAGGCATTAAGCTTGGCGAAACAGCAGGGGTTTGACGCTGTAATTTCTGATGTAAACATGCCCGTTATGGATGGGATAACCTTGATTAGGGAATTGCGTAGCTTACCCAACTATAAATTTACGCCGCTTTTAATGCTGACCACCGAATCAGGGCTTGATAAAAAAAGCGAAGGTAAGGCCGCAGGTGCAACAGGCTGGATTGTAAAGCCTTTTAATCCAGATCAATTGTTAGCTGTATTGAAGAAAGTCATCCGCTAGT
Source organism: Pseudoalteromonas luteoviolacea (assembly GCF_018100925.1). Lineage (GTDB taxonomy): Bacteria > Pseudomonadota > Gammaproteobacteria > Enterobacterales > Alteromonadaceae > Pseudoalteromonas > Pseudoalteromonas obscura. The sequence continues at coordinate 82,077 of NZ_JAGJEH010000015.1, forward strand.
ACCAACGAGGTATAAGCATGAGCATAGATTTAAGCCAGTTTTTTGATGTGTTCTTTGAAGAAAGTTTTGAAGGTCTGGATGCGATGGAGGCTGAGCTTCTAAATCTTGAACCAGGAACTGAAGATTCAGAGACCATTAACACGATATTTAGAGCTGCCCACTCGATCAAAGGCGGCAGTGGCACATTTGGTTTTGTGTCTGTTTCAGACTTTACTCATGTACTGGAAACACTCCTTGACCAAATTCGAGACGGACAGCGTGTCCTTACCGCTGAGCATGTGAACTTACTTTTAAAGTCCGTCGATTGTGTAAGAGGGTTGCTCAGCGCATTGCAAGCGGAAGAAGAGCCTGATTTAAGTGAATCAAATGAGCTCAAGGCACGTTTTGAAGCAATACTGGGTGATGAGTCACCAGAGGTTGTCGAAGCTGAGCATAGCGAAACCGTCAGTGAGGCATTGCAAAGTACAACCTACCAAATTGATTTCAAGCCTGAATCTCATCTGTTTAAAACCGGGAATGAGCCGCTCTATATGTTCTCTGAACTTGCCGAATTAGGCGAGTTAGAGGTCAATGTATTTCACGATGGTCTTCCTGAGTTTTTAGAGTTTGACCCTGAAGATTGTTTTTTGCACTGGCGCTTTTTCCTGACGACAACCAGAGAAGAGCAAGCAATTTCTGAAATCTTCGAGTGGGTCGAAGATGATGCGGAAATAAAAATTGAAGCGTGCGGAGGGTTGTTTGAAGATGAAAGTCCGACTGTGCAACAGGCGTCAGTACCAGAGCCTTCGGTATCTTCTAATGCTGATAACCTAGAAACTGTTCAACAACCTCCTGCACAAAGTGAAAATGCGACCAACAATGAACAAAACCAGCAGGCGGAAGAGAGTCTTGCTGCGGTGCAGAAAAAAGTTGAGTCGGTGAAAAGCAATAAAGCTGAAAGCAGAAAATCCACAGATTCAGCCGCGACTTCTATTCGTGTTGGTATTGATAAAGTAGATTCTTTGATCAACATGGTTGGTGAGCTGGTGATAACGCAAGCGATGCTGAGCCAAATTGGCGATCAGGATATCACTGAATCCAGTATTGCTGCACTTCAGGAAGGGCTCACTCAGTTGGCGCACAATACCCGTGACTTGCAAGAAAATGTGATGCGGATCAGGATGCTGCCAATTAGCTTTGTATTTAGTCGCTTCCCAAGGCTAGTAAGAGATACGTCTCAAAAGCTAAAGAAACAAGTTGAGCTTAAACTGGTCGGTGAGCAAACAGAGCTCGATAAAACCGTGATGGAAAAACTCTCCGATCCTATGGTTCACCTAGTGAGAAACTCATTAGATCACGGTTTAGAAACACCGGAAGAGCGTATCGCCAATGGTAAAAACCCTGTGGGTACAGTGACGCTAAACGCTTTTCATCAAGGCGGTAATATCGTTATTGAAATAATGGATGATGGCAAAGGGCTGGATACTGAAAAAATCCGCAGTAAGGCAATTGCGAATGGTTTAATTAACGAGTCAGACGAATTAAGTGCTGAAGAAATCAATGAACTTATATTTATGCCAGGGTTTTCAACGGCGGATAGCGTAAGTGATATTTCCGGCCGAGGAGTTGGAATGGATGTTGTGCGACGCAATATTCAAGCGCTCAATGGTTCGGTAGAGGTCACGTCAAAACAAGGCGTTGGCTCGACTTTTACAATAAGGCTGCCACTTACACTCGCTATTCTAGACGGTCAGTTGGTACAAGTTGCAACGCACACTTATATCATTCCACTTATCTCAATAGTTGAATCGCTCCAAATTGACATTACGAAAGTCAGTAAGGTTGGCAAAGGTTTAGAAGTTCTGCGCTTAAGAGATGAATATATTCCGATACTGAGATTGTATGACATTTTTAGCCATCAGGGCGCGCGTGAAGAGCTGGACAAAACGCTATTGGTCGTAGTTGAGAGCGACAATTATAAAATAGGCTTACTAGTTGACGATCTACTTGCACAACAACAAGTGGTTATCAAAAGCTTAGAGGCGAACTATCAGAAAGTTGACGGCATTTCTGGAGCGACGATATTAGGTGATGGGACAGTATCGCTCATCATTGATATCAGTGGACTCATCAAACTGAGTGGCTTGCGCAGGCCAGGTTCAACTGAGTTATTAGTTGATTTGAAAGGTGAGGAGGCTGAACCAGCATGATTGATCAAGTTGAAGTGAATCAGCAGCTTATGTTTGATGGAGAATCTGACGAAAAGCAGTTTTTAACTTTCATGATGCACGATGAAGAGTACGGTATGGATATTTTAGCCGTGCAAGAAATTCGTGGGTGGGAGCCTGTCACCACCATTCCAAACTCTCCTAATTTTGTCAGAGGCGCGATGAATCTACGCGGCACAATTGTACCAATTATCGACTTGCGGATGCGCTTTGGCATTAATGCAATTGAATATGGGCCGTTGACGGTTGTGATCGTGGTGTCAGTAAAGATTAAGGAACAGCAGAAAATTATGGGACTAGTCGTGGACGCGGTATCAGATGTCTATAGCATTGCAGAGGAAAAGGCCAAAGATGTGCCAGATTTCCAAGATTCAGATAATGCATATTTTGTTCACGGACTAGTGAATGTAGGTCAAAAAATGGTTGTGCTTTTAAATCTAGAAAAAGTTTTAGATTTGAGTGATAAAAGTGGTCTCAAAGGCTAATTGGGGGTCGAAATGAGCGAACAGAGTATCCAAAGCAGTATTAATAACAAGATCTTAGTAACTGGGGTGATTCTGGTTATTAGTGTCATTGTTGGTGCTCAGCTAGGGCAAGCTGAATCAGAGCAAATACGAATGATGTCATTTTTAGTTCCGCTTTTGGGTATTGCGGCTGCTTTAGTATTTTTAAAAAATGGTTTATCTCCCATTACTGGACAGCTGGTGGCTGTTTATGCCGCGATGCCATTGTTGAAGGTGGGTAATCGCGCACAGTTTGAGCAGTTGGACCTGTCAGGTTTCCCCCAATTGCATAGGGTGTTATCGAATGTAGATGTCGATGTGCGAGAAGAGGAGCATGAAGACGATCACACTGAAAGTTTGTTGCTGGCACTGAAAGGCTGTCAGGCAAACATTATGGTTGCAGACAGTGAGCTAAATATTGTCTATATGAATGACTCCGTAACCGTCATGCTGAGACAAAACGAACACCAATTGAGAAAAGAGTTACCTAACTTTAATGTTGCAACCACGATCGGCACAAATATAGACATGTTTCATGCCAATCCCAGTCATCAAAGAAACCTGTTAGCGAGTTTGAGAGATGTGTACAAAACACAAATCACAGTTGCCGGGCTGACATTTGATTTAATTGCAACACCTGTGTTTGATAAAAACAATGAACGTATTGCCACGTTAGTTGAGTGGAAAGACTTGACAGAGCAGCTAGCCATTGAACAGAAACAAAAAAATGAAGCTGCGAAAAATGCACGGATATCTAGTGCTTTAAATGTGTGCCAAGCGAATGTCATGTTAGCAGATGATGACTGCAATATCGTATATGGTAATGAGTCAGTCATGAGTATGTTGAGAAAAAACCAAGCGCAACTACAAACGGCATTGCCACGCTTTAATGTGGATACATTAATGGGGCAAAACATTGACATATTTCATGCCAACCCGAGTCATCAAAGGAATTTGCTGAGTAATTTGACGGACACCTACAAGACAGATATCGAAGTTGCCGGTTTTACCTTTGGCTTAATTGCGACACCAGTACAAGATGAAAATGGCAACCGTCTGGGCACGGTTGTTGAGTGGGAAGACAAGACTGAGAGGTTGGTACAAGAGCGTGAAGCGCAAAAAGCGGCAAACGAAAATCTACGTGTACGTCGCGCATTGGACAACGTTGCAACCAATACCATGATTGCGGATGGTCATTTCAATATTGTATATATGAACGAGTCAGTGACATCCATGATGAAAAATGCTGAGCGGGATATTCGACAAGATCTCCCCAACTTTGATAGTAATAAACTGATGGGCGCCAATATTGATGTCTTCCATAAGAACCCTGCGCATCAGCGCAATATGGTCAGTCACTTAACTGATACCTATAAAACAGAGATCCAAGTAGGCGGGCGTACATTTGGTTTAGTTGCTAACCCTATTTTGGCATCAGATGGTGAGCGTATTGGTACTGTGGTCGAATGGGAAGACCGGACAGATGAAGTGGCGATCGAATCGGAAGTCAATGAGCTAGTCGAATCAGCGCGTGAAGGTAATTTGGCCGTTCGCCTCAATGAAAATGATAAACAAGGGTTCTACCTTCGCTTAGCCCAAGGGCTAAACGGTTTGGTTTCCCTGGTAGATGATGCGGTATCAGACACCGTAAACATGTTAGATGCACTGGCTAACGGGGACTTAACTCAAAGGATCAATGCAGACTATAAAGGCGCGTTTGACAAACTTAAACAAGACGCGAATACGACGGCGGATAAATTAACAGAAGTGTTGAATCGAATCAGTTCTTCTGCCGCTATGGTGGCCAGTGGCGCTGAAGAGATCTCCCAAGGTAATGCGGACTTGAGTCAGCGTACAGAAGAACAAGCGTCATCTCTAGAAGAAACAGCGTCAAGTATGGAAGAAATGACCAGCACGGTAAGACAGAATGCGGATAACGCCAAAGTTGCCAATGAGCTTGCGGCAGAAACAAGTGAAAAAGCGGTAACAGGTGGTGAAGTGGTTAACAGAGCCGTCTCAAGTATGTCAGAGATCAATGAATCTAGTAAAAAGATCGCAGATATTATCAGCGTCATTGACGAAATTGCGTTTCAAACTAATCTACTTGCATTAAACGCCGCGGTGGAGGCTGCAAGAGCTGGGGAGCAAGGGCGAGGGTTTGCAGTTGTAGCAGGTGAAGTTAGGAATCTAGCACAACGTTCAGCAGGTGCTGCGAAGGAAATTAAGGACTTGATTAGAGACAGTGTTGGCAAAGTTGAAGATGGCACCTTATTAGTGAATGAATCAGGCGCAACGTTAAAAGAAATTGTTGCCGCTGTAAAACGTGTGACAGAAATGATATCTGATATTGCTGAAGCATCCGAAGAGCAAAGCTCTGGTATTGAGCAGGTCAATAAAGCCGTTGCCCAAATGGATGAGATGACGCAGCAAAATGCGGCGTTGGTGGAACAGGCTTCTGCAGCTGGGGAGTCAATGGCTGAGCAAGCTAATGATATGAGAAGGCTATTAAACTTCTTTAATGTTGGCGACTCAAATACAGATAGCCTGCCAGCGTCGGTCAGCAGCTTGCCAACCAAGCGGTTGAATACACCTCAACAGCCAGTGAGTAATGCAGGAAGCATGCAGTTGAATAATAGCACGCCTGCGAAAGTCACCTCTAACCTGTCGCAAAGATCTACAGAACCTGCAAACCGCTTTGCAGATGATTCCGAAGAGTGGGAAGAGTTTTAACCACAAGTTTGTAGAGGCCCTCTGAGCTGAGGGCCTCTGAGCTGAGGGCCTCTTCTTACAAAAAGCACCAGCTAACTTTTTGGTTATTAATTGAACTATTTGAGCGTTGAGAGCGTATGAAAGAGTTTCAGTTTACAGACACTGATTTTCAGAAAGTCTCTGAAAAGGTATATAGCGCATGTGGCATTGTGCTCGGGCCACATAAACGAGAGATGGTGTATTCGCGTCTTGCTAGACGGATAAGAGCAAATGGGCTGAAAAATTTTGAGGACTATTTAACATTCTTAGACAACAGTAGTGATCAAGAGTTTAGCCACTTTATTAATGCAATTACGACGAATTTAACCTCGTTTTTTCGAGAATCGCATCATTTTGAATACTTAAAAAGCGACTTAATTCCACGTATTAAGCAGGATAATAGATTGTCTAAAAGAGCACGTTTTTGGTCTGCTGGATGTTCGACAGGTGAGGAGCCATACAGTATTGCAATGACTGTGAAAGATGAGTTTCCAAGTGACTGGGACGTGAAGGTCTTAGCGACTGATTTGGACTCCAATGTTCTCTCAAAAGCGGCGGAAGGCATTTATAGCAGCCAGTCAGTGACGGGCTTAGATGAAAATCACTTGAGAAAGTGGTTTTTGAAAAGCAGTGATGGTAGTCAATACCGTGTTAAAGAACAATTGAAGAGTCTCATTTATTTTAAGCGTCTGAACTTGCTCGAACCTTGGCCAATGAAAGGCCCGTTTGATTTGATATTTTGTCGAAATGTGTTGATTTATTTTGATAAAGAGACAAAAGACAGTCTATTTGATGGATACCATCGCATGTTAGAGCCGTCACATGGACATTTATTTATAGGCCACTCAGAAACAATGAGTAAAGAGCGCAGAGACTTTAAAAATTTGGGCAAAACTATGTATAAGAGGGTGGATGTAACATGAGCCACTTTAGGCCTGTAATAAATGGCTTTGAACATGTAAAACGGTTTTGGGATGCGGGGCGAAGTAAGGTTGTAGCTAAGGTCTTACCGGGCGAATTTTACGTGTCGAAAAATGATGAGTTAATCTCGACGGTATTGGGGTCTTGTATTGCAGCCTGTGTGTACGACGAAAAGCTGGGGATCGGTGGCATGAATCACTTTATGTTGCCGGGTGCTCAGAAGATGACAAATGTGACGAATGTTCATTCAGATGACTTTAATTGCCGCTACGGAAACTGGGCGATGGAGTTTTTGATAAACGAAGTTTTAAAAAATGGTGCCAGTCGTAACAACCTCAAAGTAAAGCTATTTGGTGGTGGAAAAATAATTAGTGCGATGACAGATATCGGAGTGGGCAACATCCGTTTTGCAAGAGCTTATGTTGAAGAAGAGCACTTAGAATTGGTATCACATGATGTGGGGGGGCCTTGGCCCAGAAAGGTGGTATTTCATCCTCAGTCGGGTTCTGCGAAGGTAAAAAAACTGCGGCAGGTACACAATGACACGATTGAAAAACGTGAGGTTAAATACTTACATGATATCGAGGCGCAAGATGCACAAACCGATATCGAGTTATTTTAGAGTAATTAGCAATGATAAAGGTTTTGATAGTAGACGACTCACCTTTGCTTAGGGCTGTTTTGAAAGCGGTATTAGAGGAAGCAGGAGATATTGAGGTTGTGGGGGCAGCTAAAGATCCCTATGAAGCGAGAGATATGATTAAGGCGCTACAGCCTGATGTGCTTACCCTTGATATTGAGATGCCAAAAATGAACGGGTTAAGTTTTTTAAAGAACTTAATGAGGTTGCGACCAATGCCCGTCGTTATGTTATCAACGTTGACCCAAAAAGGGTCGCCAGAGACCCTTGAAGCGTTAGAAGCGGGGGCTGTCGACTTTATTGCCAAACCTATGTCTAATGTCGCGGAGCAATTGGAAGCATATGCAGATGTACTGTACCAAAAAATTCGCACGGCAAGTCGAGCGAGAGTAAGGGCCTTTAAACCTGACAAGCAGCAAAACGCAGCGCAAGCGATGCCCAGTGATGCACGTTTTCAAAGTTTGAGTGTTTTGGCAATAGGCGCTTCAACTGGCGGAACTGAAGCGCTGAGAGAGGTACTAACCAAGTTACCGTCAAATAGCCCTCCTGTTGTGATTACACAGCATATTCCACCTGTTTTTAGTACTTCATTTGCGCAACGTATGGATAGGTGCTGCACCGTGAATGTGAAAGAAGCAGAAGAAGGAGATGAGCTCGGTGCGGGCAAGGTATTTATTGCCCCGGGAGATAAACACCTACTGGTCGTACAAAAAGGGTCTAAATTGGTGTGTCAGCTGAGCGATAGCGATAAGGTCAATCGTCATAAACCTGCTGTAGATGTATTATTTGACTCCTTACTACCAGTCGCGAGTTATGTGCATGCAGCGTTGCTAACTGGGATGGGGTCTGACGGCGCACAGGGGCTACTGAGATTAAAAGAGGCTGGGGCAAACACATTTGCTCAAGACGAAGCCTCATGTGTTGTGTGGGGAATGCCTCGCGCAGCGGTTGAACTCAATGCCGCAAATAAAGTGGTGTCTTTAGATGCAATGGCCAAGGCTCTATTACACTCCGCGAGTCGCTAAAGATTAGTTTATCTGTATTACCCAAGGCTGTGAAAACCAGTGAAAGCGGCCTTTATGTGTTTTTGAAGGCGCTGTGCAATTGTATCTAGAACGACCTTTCGGTAAACGCTCTGGACTAGTTACAGCCACTTGGTTTTCTGAGTGCCAGTTTAATTCTGCGCGGCCAACTCCTGATACGAAACAAGCCAATTGATGTTTACTAAAGTCCATATTTTTGAATGTTATTGTAACTGAAGGACGGCGCTCTTTGGTCACTGAATTGTTATAGGCTAATTGGTCAATCTCGAATGGGAGAGAATCAATTTTAACTTTCAGCGTTTTTAAATTACTGTAAATGCCAGAGGCTGGAAAACGAGGAATTCGCGTAAAATCAGTTGTTGGACCAACTGCACCTGAATGCTGGCCAATACCTATTAAGCCAAGTTGTTGCACAAGTGATTGCAGTGCTGAGTCAAACTCGCCATAGGGGTACGCAATGTAGGGGTAATTGTGCCCGATTTCAGCATTAATACGTTGTTGTGACCAAGTTAAATCATGACTTATGCGCTTGGTCCATTGCTCCTCAGATTCACCAGGTTGACGTAAATGCAAATAGTCGTGTTGGGCGCTGTGATTTGCTATCAGTGCGCCGCGTTTTGACAGAGTTCTTAATTCATCCCATGTCATGACATAACTTTTGCCTTCATCAATCAATTTAGGGTTGACGAAAATCGTGTAGGGAAAGTTAAATTTTTCGAGAAGCGGGGCAGCCGCTTCTATATTGTTGTCATATCCATCGTCAAAAGTAATTGCAACGGTACCTAGCGGGAGTTGCTTCCCCTGTTTAAGATGATTGAGGAATTCATCTAGCGCAATGACGTTATAATTGCCCTTTTTTAAATGCTCTAAATGAGATTTAAAGGTATCCTCACTGACGCTGGTAACAGGCGGCAGTTTCTCACTGACATGATGATATTGTAAGATAGTCGCACTGTGCGCTTGCACACTTGCTAAACCAACAAATAGAACTAAATTATGAAGCTTTTTCATTACCTGCGTACACCTTATCATATTCCACTACTTACTCTCGCAGCGCCGATGATTTTATCAAATATTTCGGTACCACTGTTAGGATTAGTTGATACTGCTGTGATTGGCCATTTAAGTCATGCTCACTACTTGGCGGGCATCGCGCTTGGCTCGGGCAGTATTGCGTTGTTATTTTGGCTTGCCAGCTTTTTGCGTATGAGTACAACAGGGGAAATAGCACAAGCTTATGGCGAGAAAAATCAAGCTCGTTCATACCAATCTTTGTTGGCAAGTATGGCTATCGCACTGCTATTTGCTCTGTCGCTCATTGGATTATCGCCATTTTTACTTGAGGTGATTGAGCGGTTAGCCAACCCTAGCAGCGATGTTATGGAACAAGCCTCGCTCTATTTTTCGATCCGTATATACAGTGCGCCTGCGGCAATGATGAATTTGGTCTTGCTGGGTTTTATGTTGGGTTTGCAGTATGGCAAGGGGCCTTTCTATATTGTGCTGTTTACTAACCTTGTCAACATTGTTTTGGATTTATTGTTTGTTATTGGTTTTGAATGGGGAGTAGCAGGTGCTGCATGGGCGTCTGTTATCGCAGACTATAGCGCATTGGTGCTTGCTGTGTGGTTAACCAGCTCGCTACTGAAAAAGAAAGGATGGGTATTTTTGTGGTTAAGACCGAGCCGCCAACATCTTATTCATTTATTGACGCTGAATAAAGATATCTTTATTCGTTCATTGGTATTGCAATTGTGTTTTAGCTTTATGACATTTTATGGTGCGCGTTTAGGCGATAATACGCTTGCTGCAAACGCGGTATTGCTTAACTTTCTAATGCTGGTGAGCTTTGCAATGGATGGCATTGCATATGCGGTTGAGGCAAAAGTCGGGCAGGCTAAAGGTGAAAAAGATGCCGAAAAATTAAAAGCATGGGTTGCTGTGAGCACATTGTGGGGGAGTGTTTTTGCAGTACTTTATTGTCTTGTGTTTGCTGTTTTTGGACCAGCGATCATTGGCATGCTAACCAGTATTCCAAGTGTTGTAGAGACGGCATTAGTTTACTTACCTTGGCTTGTAGTATTACCTTTAATCGCGATGAGCTGCTTTTTATTCGATGGTGTGTTTGTTGGATTAACAAGGGCAAGAGAAATGCGTAACAGCATGATATTTTCTGCTTCGCTTGGCTTTTTCTTGCCCGTTTATTTGCTGCTGGATCATGGCAATCATGCGCTATGGTTTGCGATGACGTGCTTCATGGCTCTGCGAGGAATTACTTTGATTTACCGTTATCGAAAGCTTGACGTGCAGAACGCCTTGCTGAAATAACTTGTGAAAAGCGGTTTGCAAAAATCCCTAAATAGCCATACCCAGCGATCCCTAATGCTGGAAATAAAACGGCAAGCCCAGCATAGCGCCAACTTGGGTCATGGTAATAGCTCAATGCGAACAATCCCATTGCGAGCACAAATATACCAATACCAGTAAAAAAGAACTTGAGACTGCGCTTGGGGTTGGACCCCAAGCGGTAGATAAACTGCGTTAACATACTGAATAGGTTAGTAGTATGAGTGGTCGCCACGTGCGTGCTCTGTTATATCGCGCACACCTGTGATTTCGTCAAACTTTGCAACCATTTCTTTTTCAATGCCCTCTTTTAAAGTGACATCGATCATTGAGCAACCGTTACAACCGCCACCAAATTGCAATACGGCGATGCCTTCAGCTGTGATCTCTACGAGGCTCACTTGACCGCCGTGATTGGCAAGCTGTGGATTAACATCAGTGACTAACATGTGTTCAACGCGCTCAGCCAAGCTTGCGTCATCTTTCAGCTTTTTCGCTTTAGCATTTGGTGCTTTTAATGTGAGTTGACTGCCCATTTTGTCGGTAACAAAATCGATTTCTGCTTCTTCTAGAAAAGGCGCACTTTCTTCATCGACGATGGCGTCAAATCCGTTGAAGTTAAAGCGTATATCGCTTTGCTCAACAGCATCTGCTGGACAGTAAGATACACCACATTCAGCTTGTGCTGTTCCTGGGTTTACAACAAATACGCGGATACTCGTGCCATCAGCTTGATCGCTGAGCAGTTTGGCAAAATGTGTTTGGGCTGATTCTGAAATTGTGATCATAATCTGGCTATACTTGACTAATTTACTCGGTTACTCCCTATGATACTCCCCTCGTCCGGTTGTAGCTAGTGTTGGACGTAAAAATTTGCGGTGAATTGGATCAACTTGTTAGCTTACTAGTGAGCGATTTAAGATGGAATTAGTATGAGAATATTTTTGTTACTGCTGGTTTTTTTTGTATTTGCAAGCCATGCGAAGCCGATCACCTATTATTTTTCTCCCGATATAAAATTTGACCAAAGTATTACTAAACCTAATGAAGTTTTGGGTTATGAAGTGGGTGAATGGCATGTACGTCATGACCAGTTAGTCCACTACCTCACTTTACTTGCTAAGCAAAGTCCGAGGGTTAGCTTATCGACGATTGGCTACAGTCATGAGCAGCGTCCTTTATTGCAACTGGCAATCACCAGCCCTGCACAACAAGAAAAGTTAGAGTCATTGCGCGAAGCGCATCTGAACAGTTTAAAAGAGGGCGTAACATCATCTGATGCACCGAATGTAATATGGATGGGGTATAGCGTGCATGGCAATGAGCCGTCTGGTAGTAATGCCGCGATGCTGGTGGCCTACTATTTGGCAGCCGGACAGGGAGAGGAAGTTGAGCATATTTTGAAAAATAATATCATCTTGCTTGATCCTGCGATGAACCCAGATGGATTGGCACGCTTTGCCCATTGGGCGAACAGCCACAGAGGGCAAGCATTGTCGTCAGATCCTGCTCATCGGGAGCATGTTGAATCTTGGCCATCGGCGCGAACGAATCACTATTGGTTTGACTTAAACCGAGATTGGCTGTTGTTACAACACCCTGAATCTATTGCGCGAGTTACACAATTTCATCGTTGGAAGCCCACTGTACTCACCGACTTTCACGAGATGGGAACAAATAGCAGCTACTTTTTTCAGCCGGGGATCCCATCTAGAACCCATCCACTTACGCCAAAAAAGAACCAAACACTAACACACGCCCTAGCAAAGTATCATGCTCAAACATTAGATAAAGAGCGGCAACTATATTTTACTCAAGAGAGCTTTGATGACTTTTACATAGGTAAAGGTTCAACTTACCCAGACGTAAATGGCACGATTGGAATTTTATTTGAGCAAGCGAGTAGTAGGGGCCATTTACAAGAGTCTATTAACGGTGATTTATATTTTCATCGCACAATTAAGAATCAACTACTCACGTCATTGTCTACGTTTACTGGCGCTACAGCACATAAAGAAGCCTTAATGGCTTATCAAAGAAGTTTTTTTGCTGAAGCTGAGCGCCTAGCTAGTAAAGAAAAGTTCAAGGGGTATATTGTTGCAAAAGGAAAAGATACATATCGTTTTGAGCAATTTGCTGCTTTGCTTAAACGTCATCAAATCAATGCCTACCCTATAAATAAAGCCATCACGTTAGCCGACCATGAATATCAAGTTGGTGATTTATATATTCCTTTGCAGCAGCAACAATATCGTTTTATAAAGGCTGCTTTTTCTACGCAGACAGAGTTTGAAGACAACACCTTTTACGACGTGTCGGGGTGGACACTACCCTATGCATATGATTTGAATTTCACTATTGTTACGAGTAGTTGGGGGCTAAAGTATAGCCAATCTCCATGGGAGCCTGCACAGTCTAGTTTTTCCGAAGAGCAATTGTCCAATAGCTACGCTTTTGCCTTTGAGTGGCATCATTATTTAGCACCAAAACTACTCAATTTATTGTTGGCAGAAGGGTTTGAAGTTAGAGGAGCACTAAAATCTTTTACTGCGCAAACACAAACCGGGAAGCAATCTTTTTCCGCAGGTAGCATTGTGATCCCTGCTGGACTTCAAACACTGTCCAATTGGCAGGCTAAGTTAGTTGATATCGCAAATAAAACACAGATTCAACTATTCGCAATTGACACTGGTTTAACAGCGAGTGGAATAGACTTAGGCTCAAGATTAATGGCCCCAATTAAACAACCAAAAGCTTTGTTGGTTGGCGGCGAGGGCACAAGTCAATATGAAGTTGGAGAGATATGGTATCACTTAGACAGACATGTAAGCTTAGCCCCTACAATTGTCGAACAGCATCGTCTAGGTAAAATAGACCTCTCTCGATATACACATATTATCTTGGCAGACGGCCGTTATGATCGACTCACTAAACAGGCCAAGGCAGCAATATACTCATGGGTAAAAAGTGGTGGCATAATTTGGGGCCAAAAACGCGGCGCAAAGTGGTTAATCGATCAGCAACTGCTGAGCGTTGAAACGGTTTCAAAAACTGAAATGAAAGCATTGTTTAAGACAGATAATTTACCTTATTCGGAACGTGATGCACTGGCGGCAAAGCAGCGTATTGCTGGCGCAATCTTTCAAGCTGAAGTAGATGTAACTCATCCATTGGCATTTGGCTATGAAGATGGCACGCTGCCGCTTTTTAAAAATAGTACTTGGGTTATGAAACATAGCAGTAAGCCCTTTAGTACCGTACTGAAATATAGCAATGCTCCTTTGCTATCGGGATATGCACATGAAAAGAATGTTGCACAAATAGCTAATAGCAGCGCATTGGTTGCAAGGAAATATGGTAAAGGATTGGTGATTGCAATGACCGATAACCCGGTATTTCGCGGCTATTGGTACGGCACAAGTCGACTATTAAACAACGCATTATTTTTTGCAAGCAGTGTTGAATAGGCTTTCATAACTCAGTGATGCAGGTAGCGCATGCCCAGACGGATTGTGCGCCTGCTGACTTGCATAACGAGGCTATGGCATTGACTGTGGCACCGCTGGTGATCACATCATCAATGATTAAAATCCGCTTGTACTCTAACGTCTGTTTTAGATAAAACGCATGTTTGGCATTATTTTGTCGCGCACGTTTAGAGAGCGACACATGCGATGGCCTACTTTTTTTGCCAATGGTACTGAGGATATTAACATTGCACTGTTTTAGCATTGGTGCCCACATTTGATAAACTTGATTGTAGCCACGATAGATTAACCGGCTACTAGGTAAGGGGACGAGAATAACTCCATCAGCACAGATAAGGTTTTGCAAATTGAGCCTGCGCCACTGCGCGTCGATAATTTGTCTGAGTACCATAGTCGCTTGGCGACTGTGCTGGTATTTAACTTGTTTTACCCAAGTTGCAAGCTGTCCATGATACCAACCACAGGCGCTCAAACCGTCACAGTCTGGTAAATTAAACATGCGGTTTATATCGGGGCGCACCAGCAAGTTTTGATCAGCTTGGTCAAACAAAGGGAGTGCTTGATAACAGCTAGTGCATAAGCCGGGGTTTTCTATATAGCGTTGGCAAGATGCGCATTTTGCAGGGAAAAAGCTTTTTGTTAAAGCCTGTAGTAGTGACATTGCATTCATTCCTTGAAACGATATCATAGCGGTAATTTTGGCTCGAGGCGTATTAAAATGCAAAGTGAAATTGTGCTACTGCACGGTTGGGGAATGAATAAAGAAGTGTGGCAGCTTATTGGTGCTGCACTAAGTGACGCATTGGGAAAGCCTGTAAAAGCCCTTAATTTACCCGGTTTTGGCGGAGAACCGATGCCTGCAGACGCGTATTCATTAGATGTGATAGTAAAGTCATTGTCTAATCGAATTCAGTCAAACAGTATTGTGATTGGCTGGTCTTTGGGTGGTTTAGTGGCAACTAAATTAGCTACCTTATATCCAGAAAAAGTAGCCAGCCTCGTGCTAGTATCCTCAAATGCGCAGTTTTGCGAGAATGATGAATGGCCCGGTATTAAGGCGCAAGTTCTTGAGCAGTTTAAAGTACAGCTAGCAAAAAATAGCCGAAAAACAATAGAACGTTTTTTGGCGATACAAGCTATGGGTAGCGAACACGCCAAGGCAGATATCAAGCAACTGAAAGAGTTGTTGTTTTTGGCTCCTGAGCCGAATGATGCTGCACTCAGTGCAGGTTTAGACATTTTGCAAAACGTTGATCTAAGATCTGACTTTGCCAATCTGAAATGCCCGGTTTACGGTATTTTTGGTCGCTTAGATTCGTTAGTTCCTCAAAATGTTGCGGCTGAGCTTTCACTGATAAACCCGCAATTTAGCTATGAGATCTTACCAAAAGCATCTCACGCACCGTTTATTTCTCATCGAGATGATTTTATTAGTTACCTAAAATCAGTCCTTTAAAATATATTCACCCGCAAGGCGGCAAAAAATTGCCGCCTACACTTTATTTTGAACATAATATGAGCAATAATTAGGTTAGTGAAAAAGTAATTTGGAGTCTATTATGCCTATTGGAGACGTACTAAACGCAGGCGTTGAAGGTTTTAATCGTGCTCAACAAAATATTGAAAGAGCCTCTGCTGACATAAATCGTGCGACGATTGATCAGCAAAGTGATGAACAGTTGGCTCAGCAAAGGCAGCTTGAAGCAGCAAGACCTGAAGAGGCTGTTACGGCACCTGTTTCTCAACCACCGAGAATTGATGAATCATTAGTCAACTTAAAGGTGGAGGAGTTCAATGCTAAAGCAAATGCGCAGACGATTCAAACTGCTGATGAAGTGCTAGGAACTTTGATTGATATTAAAGTGTAAGTATGAACATCGTCACGCCTCAACCGGCGATTAACCTCAATACCGCAAACGTCTACACGGAAACGGCTAGACGAGATAATCAGCTGCGTGAAGTGATCCCAAAGCCCGCAGCAGTCCCCCCGCCTGCGACGGAAAATAAAGCACTCCAAGACAATGACAAGTCTCGCACCGCAGAACATGACTCGCAAGACACATACGATGCAAACGGGCAACTTAAAGACAGCAAATCTATCAATGAACGTGGCGACGAGAAAGGCGATGGGCAGAAAGAGAGCCAAGCTTCAGAAGAGGAACTTTCTGAACGTGAGCAAGCTCAACAGGAGCAGGACGAGCAACAATTAAAAGAGCTCAAAGATAGAGATCGCGAAGTCAAACTTCATGAGCAGGCCCATGCAAGAGTTGGTGGTCAATATGCTGGTGCACCGAGTTACGAATATCAACGAGGTCCAGACGGTAACAATTATGCCGTAGGCGGCCAAGTGATGATTGATGTGGCTCCTGTAGAAGGGGACCCACAGCAAACGATAGAAAAAATGCAAACTGTCAGAGCTGCCGCTTTGGCACCTGCTGAGCCTTCGGGAGCCGATAGAGCTATTGCTGCAGATGCAACCTCAAAAATAGCGACTGCACAGGCGGAGTTGGCAAAAAAATCTATCAGTGGCTCAGAAGAAGACAAAGCCTCGAGCGGGGTGCAAAAATTTCAAAATAGACGTTTGACCCAAGAAGGTGCAGCGCAGTCAGAACAGCCGGTATTGGAAAGAGCGAGATTGCAACAGGAAGCCGATCCATTTGCAGTTGCATTACCGATCGAGAGAGATCCTGAAATAGAGTCTAGAGCCCTGAGAATTGAAGGCTTTTATGGACAAATCACCAAACCCAATGAAGACGCACAGCTTTCAGTGACAGTATAAAGTGAGAATGTTTTTAATAGAAAAAGGAAGGGTTAACCCTTCCTTTTTTTGTTGGATAATAGTTACTTTTTCAATTTGGCGAACGCTTCAGCAAATGCATTACCCATAGCTGCATTGCCCTGATCGCGGCGGTTGCCTTTTGAGTTGTCGCGACGTTCAGGTTTACGGTTATGGTTTTGACCTGCTTTTTGCTGTGGCTTATTTTTATGCCCCTCAGCTTGTGACGGAGTGGCATCATTTAAGCGCATGGTAAAGCTAATGCGTTTTCTGTCTACATCTACTTCAATGACTTTTACTTTCACAATGTCGCCAGCTTTGACTACCTCACGAGGATCTGAAATAAACTTGTCGGTGATTGCTGAAATGTGAACAAGACCATCTTGGTGAACACCGACATCAACAAAGGCACCAAAGTTGGCAACGTTAGAGACTACGCCTTCAAGCACCATTCCAACTTTTAAATCAGATATTTTTTCCACACCTGCTTTAAATTGGGCGGTTTTAAACTCAGGTCGAGGATCTCGGCCTGGCTTATCTAGCTCAGCAATAATGTCAGTAACGGTAGGTAAGCCAAACTTTTCATCAACATAATCATTCGGAGTTAACTTTTTGAGTACGTCACTATTGCCTATTAAGCTCTGTAGCTCCAAACCGTTAGATTTAGATATTTGCTTAACCACTGGGTAAGCCTCTGGGTGAACCGCTGAAGCATCAAGTGGATCATCGCCATCTTGAATACGCAAGAAACCAGCTGCTTGTTCAAATGCTTTTGGACCTAAGCGCTCGACTTTTTTCAGCTGCTTTCGGTTGGCAAAAGATCCATTACTGTCTCGGTATTTGACGATATTGCTCGCCAAAGTTTTATTGAGTCCAGATACACGAGTGAGTAGAGGCACAGATGCTGTGTTAACATCAACGCCGACAGAGTTAACACAATCCTCTACTACAGCTGTAAGGGTTTGACCAAGCTGGCTTTGCGATACATCGTGCTGATATTGGCCGACACCGATTGATTTAGGTTCAATTTTAACGAGTTCGGCAAGTGGATCTTGTAATCGTCTAGCGATAGATACAGCACCGCGCAGTGAAACATCGAGCTCAGGGAATTCATTTGCAGCAAACTCTGATGCTGAATAGACAGATGCGCCAGCTTCACTGACCATGATTTTCGTTAAATTTAGATCCGAAGCTGCTTTTTGTACTTCGCCAGCAAGTTTATCGGTTTCTCGTGACGCAGTTCCATTACCAATGGCAATCAGTTGGACTTTGTGTTGGCGAGATAATTGCTCAATTGTGCGAATTGATTTTTCCCAATGGTTTTGGGGCGCATGTGGATAAATCGTGGTTGTAGAAAGTAATTTACCAGTCGAATCTACAATCGCGATCTTACAGCCAGTTCGCAAACCTGGATCAATACCCATGGTTACTTTCGGCCCAGCAGGCGCGGCCATTAACAGGTCTTGCAGGTTTTTAGCGAATACATCTATCGCACCACTTTCTGCTTTTTCTCTCAAAGAACCTAAGAACTCATTTTCAAGGTGTAGAGCTAATTTGATTTTCCAAGCCCATTGTACAACGACCATCAACCAATCACTGGCTTTGGCACCTTGTACTTTCAACCCATAATGATCTGCAATCATTTGAGCACAATATTGTTGATGATCTTGTGCCTCTGGCTCAGGGTTAATGGTTAATTGCAAAATACCTTCGTTTCGCGCTCTGAGCATGGCCAATGCGCGGTGCGAAGGTACTTTTGAAAGTGCTTCGTTATGCTCAAAATAGTCTCTGTATTTATTGCCCGCTTCTTCTTGCCCTTTAACCACGCGACTTTGCAATTGAGCATTGTCAGTGATGTGTTTTCTGAATTTAGCAAGTAACTTGGCATCTTCAGCAAAACGTTCCATTAAAATAAACTTAGCGCCTTCAAGTACGCTTTTTACATCGGTAAATCCGGCATCAGCATTGGTGAAGTCTTCTGCCATTTGCTCTGGCGATAAATTCGGATCCGCAAAAAGTTGATCGGCTAGCGGCTCTAAACCAGCTTCTATTGCAATTTGACCTTTGGTTCTGCGCTTCGGCTTATAGGGTAAATATAGGTCTTCAAGCTCAGTTTTACTGTTGGCTTGTGCAATATCACTGGCGAGTTGTGTTGACAGTTTGCCCTGCTCTTCGATTGTTTTGATGATAAATGAACGTCTTTCTTCTAATTCTCTTAAATATGAAAGGCGTTGCTCCAAAAGGCGCAGTTGAGAGTCATCTAAGCCACCAGTGGCTTCTTTACGATAACGGGCGATAAAGGGAACTGTTGCGCCCTCATCTAACAATGTGGTGGCTGCCAGCACTTGCTGTTCTGAGGCATTTAGCTCTTGGGCTAAACGAGCTGAGATGTTGCTCATGCAAAATCCTTATAAAGTTCAATTAGCTACGCTAAAAAATCTATTAAGCGTTGGGGGTTATCATACCATATTAGTGGTAAATTTATCAGGCCTGATATTCGATTCTATTGATATACCATTGTGCATCACCTTGAGGTGTTTTCACCATGAAATCATCATCGACTGATTTTCCGAGTAAAGCTCTGGCCATTGGCGAATCTATAGAAATATAGTCATTGCGCTCGTAAATTTCATCTGGCCCAACGATCCTGAAAAACTTAGTTTCCCCCTCGTCATTTTCTATTTCGACCCAAGCACCAAAATAGACTTTGCCAGCTTGTTGTGGGTCATATTCAATTACTTTTAAATCAGGTAAGCGTTTGCGTAAATATCTAACACGTCGATCTATCTGCCTAAGCAAGCGTTTGTTAAAGGTATAGTCGGCATTTTCGGAGCGATCTCCGAGACTGGCGGCCCAATTGACAATCTTTGTTATTTCAGGACGCTTTTCAAACCATAGGTGGTCGTGCTCTTGCTGCAGTTTTCGATACCCTTCGGGCGTAATTAAGTTTGTTTTCATAATGCAATATATCGGAAAAACCTATATAAGGTACGCGTGTTTAGATAACTGTAACGTTCAGTAACAATCTTATCAGTATGTTATGGTGTCTAAGGAGCTAAATTTCAATTATATTTAACCAATAGTTCAGTGATAACAAGAAGAATTCGATGGGAAATGAAACAACAAAAGTACTAGTCGTGGACGATGATATGAGATTACGCAGCTTACTAGAGCGTTATC
Source organism: Pseudoalteromonas luteoviolacea (assembly GCF_018100925.1). Classification (GTDB taxonomy): domain Bacteria; phylum Pseudomonadota; class Gammaproteobacteria; order Enterobacterales; family Alteromonadaceae; genus Pseudoalteromonas; species Pseudoalteromonas obscura. The sequence goes on from NZ_JAGJEH010000015.1 coordinate 101,929, forward strand.
TTGTTGAGCAAGGTTTTATTGTCCGAAGCGCTGCAAATGCCGAGCAGATGGACAGGTTACTGGAAAGAGAAAATTTTCACTTAATGGTTTTAGACCTCATGTTGCCAGGAGAAGACGGACTTTCTATTTGTCGCCGCCTCAGACAAAAAGAGAATGAAATTCCTATAGTCATGTTGACTGCCAAAGGGGATGAAGTAGACCGTATTATCGGCTTAGAGTTGGGGGCTGATGACTATCTACCAAAACCTTTCAACCCGAGAGAATTATTGGCCCGCATCAAGGCAGTTTTACGAAGAAAAACGAAAGAAGTACCCGGTGCGCCTGCCGCGGAAGAAAACGAAGTTGAATTTGGCATATTTAAATTGAACTTGGCCACCCGTGAAATGCAAAAAGGGGACGAAACGATTGCGCTTACCAGTGGTGAGTTTGCTGTATTAAAAGCATTGGTCAGTCACCCTAGGGAACCTCTGAGCCGAGACAAACTAATGAATTTAGCACGTGGTCGTGACTATAGTGCATTGGAGCGGAGTATCGATGTACAAGTCTCCCGACTGCGCAGAATGATAGAAGAAGATGCATCAAACCCAAGGTATATACAAACGGTTTGGGGACTTGGATATGTGTTTGTGCCTGATGGCGAAAAGTAATGAGCATTTTTCCTCGTAGTGCTTTTGGTCAGACTGTTTTTTTTGTTGCGGCATTGCTATTAATCAATCAGATTGTCTCTTATATTACGGTGACACTGTATGTGTTTAAACCGACTTTTGAGCAAGTAAATTTGATGCTTGCCAAGCAGGTCAAAACGGTGTTTATTGACTGGGAAGAGGGAGTTGAAGTCGACACTGCGTTATCGAATAAATTTTTTGAGATAACGGGGATCGATGTCATGACGCAAAAAGAGGCTTATCGAAATGGTTTGGGGCAAGCGCGTGAGTACAGTTTGCTCTCTCGTAGCATGTCAGAACAACTAAATGGTTCAGCACGCGTGCGGATCAGTCAAGGAGATCCTATCGTTTATTGGGTTGAAGCTCCTCAGGCTCCTGGGTATTGGGTTCGAGTCCCGTTGACAGGGTTTTCTGAGACCAAGCTAGAGTTTTTGGTGTTCTACTTATCTAGCATTGGTTTTTTAAGTGTTTTAGGTGGGTGGCTTTTTGCTCGGCATTTAAATAGACCCCTGCGAGCTCTGCAAACCGCAGCAAGTAGAGTTGGGGTTGGTGATTTTTCGACCCGGCTTGTTGAGCAGGGATCTACAGAGGTTATTGAGGTCACAAAGGCGTTTAACCAAATGTCAAAGGGGATAGCTGAATTAGAAAGTGATAGACGGCTTCTAATGGCGGGTGTCTCTCATGATTTGCGCACACCTTTAACTCGGATCAGATTAGCAACGGAAATGATGTCTGATGAGGATGAATATCTCAAAGAGGGCATTATTGACGATATTGAAGATATGAACGCGATTATTGATCAGTTTATTGAATATCTTCGACACCATAGTAGTGGTGAAATGCACTTAGAAAACGTCAATACTTTGGTGGAAGAGGTGGTCCATGCGGAGCAGCAACATAAGCGGGTGATCAACCTGTGCTTAGCAGAGGGTACTCCTTGGGTTGTGGCTAATCACGTCGCTTTAAAGCGTGTATTAACGAATATGATTGAAAACGCCATCAAGTATTCAGAAGGTGAAATTGACGTCCACACTGAGTTAGACCCCAAAAATAAAGTGATGGTTATCCAAGTGAAAGATAGGGGACCGGGGATCCCTGAGTCTGAGCTAGAATCCGTATTTGAACCGTTTAAGCAGGGCGATCAAGCTAGAGGCTCAGATGGTAGCGGATTAGGTTTGGCAATTATCAAACGAATTGTTGCAACACATGGCGGCAAAGTTTCTTTGAGAAACCGGGCCGAAGGAGGGTTGTCTGCAGAAGTTGCCCTACCACTCGCTAAAAAGTAATTTAATTTTTCTATCATATAGCTTGGTATTTTGCCAAGCTTACCCCCCTTGAATCACACGTATATCAAACAACACAGTCATGCTGAGTGTAAAACTAAGCGCTTTGTAGAGCAGTTCTTCACTGATAGCAATACCGAATGTCAATTTTAACTGCCCCCAATGGTTTGCAGTAGCGTGGAGTGCTCAACGTCAAAGCATTTAATTACTGAGAGAGGAGAGATGAACGCGACAGTTTCATTACTTAATTTGCTTCTTAATGGTGCAATGCCTTAGCCAATTACCAAGCTGCGGACATAAAAAAACGCCCAACGAGGGGCGCCTTTGATAAAGGAAAAGGTAATGCTTAACCGCGAGGACCAGCTGACTTGATTGCGTCAGATACGTCGTATTTCTCGAAGTTAGCTTTAAAGTCTGCCGCTAGTTTAGCCGCGTACTCTGCATACTTGTCTTTATCTTCCCATGTATTGACAGGGTTAAGTAGTTTTTCATCTACACCTTCAACAGCAACAGGAATATCTAAGTTAAGTGCTTCGATGTGTTGTGTTTCAACACCTTCTAGCGTGTCATTAACGATTGCGTCGATAACTGCACGTGTCGTAGGGATATCAAAACGCTTACCTACACCGTAAGGACCACCAGTCCAGCCAGTATTTACAAGGTATACTTTTGCTCCAAACTCACGAACACGCTTCATCAGAAGCTCGGCATAAACACCTGCTGGACGTGGGAAGAATGGCGCACCAAAACACGTAGAGAATGTAGATTCGATATCAGATGTTGAACCAATTTCTGTTGAACCAACTTTTGCAGTGTAACCACTTAGGAAATGGTAAGCTGCTGCTTCTTCTGACAGGATAGATACTGGAGGCAGTACACCACTTACGTCACAAGTTAGGAAAACAACTGCGCGAGGCTCGCCTGCACGGTTTTCAACTTTACGCTTCTCAACGTGCTCTAATGGGTAAGCTGCACGTGTGTTCTGTGTAAGGCTTGTATCGGCAAAATCAGGTACACGATTTTCATCAAGTACAACGTTTTCCAAAATTGTACCAAACTTAATGGCGTTCCAGATTACAGGTTCATTCTTTTTAGATAGGTCGATACATTTTGCATAACAACCGCCTTCAATATTGAAAACGCTGCCAGGTGCCCAGCCATGCTCATCATCACCGATAAGGAAACGTTTAGGGTCTGCAGAAAGTGTAGTTTTACCAGTACCTGATAAACCAAAGAACAATGTCGTGTCGCCTTGCTCACCAACGTTTGCACTACAGTGCATAGGTAAAACACCTTTTGCTGGTAACAAGAAGTTCTGAACAGAGAACATCGACTTTTTCATTTCACCGGCGTAATGCATACCTGCGATTAGCACTTTGCGCTCTGCAAAGTTGATAATAACTGTACCGTCACTGTTTGTGCCATCACGCTCAGGGTCACATACAAATGAAGGAACATTCATTACCTGCCATTGGGGTAAATCAGCTGCATTGTATTTGCTAGGTTCGATAAACATGTTTTTAGCAAAAATATGATGCCAAGCAGTTTCAGTCGTAACGACTACTGGTAAATAGTGCTCAGGATCTGAACCAACTTCTAAGTGAGAGACAAAGTGGTCGTTGCTGTGTACGTGTGCTTCTACACGAGCCCAAAGAGCATCAAATTTTTCGGCATCGAATGGACGGTTTACGTTACCCCATTGGATGTCATTTTGAGTGCTTGGCTCTTGAACGATAAAGCGATCGTTAGGAGAGCGACCTGTACGGCGGCCTGTTTTTGCTACAAAAGCTCCATTCGCTGCTAAAGTCCCTTCACCACGCGAGATAGCGTGTTCGACAAGTTCAGCTGCAGTTAAATCGACAAAACGAGTAGCGCTTGAAGTCATGTTTATACCTAAATGTGAGAATTGAACGGGATAGCTCTGGTTATTAAGTACCTAAAGCTTGAATTCATACTAACAGAAGCATTTGAGATATTCGAGCCCTAAAGGGGGCAGAAATTGCAATTTTTTGACAAAAAAACTGAATAATTTCAATGATACCGGTGTCATAAAATTTGCCATCTTGATGACACCGGTATCATTTTTTTGCAAACAAAAAGCCGCCAAAATGGCGGCTTTAATTCGAATGCGTAGGATGTACCTTATTTAATTAAAAATAGATTTGATGTCCTGTTCGCTAAAGCGGTAATCAGTTAAGCAATAGTGACAGCTAAGTTTTACTTCACCATGTTGCTCCACATCTTCCAAAAGTGCTTGTTGCCCAACATTAACTAGTGCACTAATGGTCTTTTCTCGGCTACAGCCACAGACAAAATTGACTTCTTGTGGCTCGAATAATTGAGGGTTGTCTTCATGATATAAGCGTGTCAACACAGTTTGTGCGTCTAACGTTAATAATTCATCTTCTTTAATTGTGTCACTTAACGCCTCGAGGTGCTCGAAATCACTTTGAGACTTTTCTTTGTTGACTGGCAAAACTTGCAAAAAGAGACCTGCTGCTTTTACTGAGTCTTGGCTAATTTGTGTCGCAAACCACAGTCGCGTCTTTAATTGCTCAGATTGGACAAAATAATCTTCAAGACATTTTGCTAAGGAATCTGAAGTAAGAGGAACCACGCCTTGGTATCTTTCGCCTTTTTCGGGGGATATCGTAATGATCATGTGACCCTTGCCGATTAGGTCACTAATACCCGAACCGGTGATTTCACCTTCAACGCGTGCGATTCCACGCATATTTTGTTGGTGGTTACCATTGATAACAGCATACTTCACAGGGCCGTCCCCTTGAAGTTGCACTGCAATATCCCCTTCAAACTTAAGTGTTGCAGTCAGTAAACTTGAGGCGACTAATAGCTCACCTAACAAAGTTTGCACTTCTACTGGGTAGTTGTGACCAGCAACAATATCCTTCAGTGTATGCTCGACTTGGACTAATTCACCTCGTACGTCGAGATCATCAAAAATATAGCGATGAAGTAAATCTTGTTTCATCTATGAGACCCTAATTTGATTTTAACTTAAGCAGCTCACGGCGCTGCTTTTTATCTGGCTTGTGCTCCGGGCGCGGTGCGAAGAAACTATTGTTTTTTCTAGCTATGGCATTTTGAGCCCGCTTTTCAATGCTTTCAGCCGACTCTTCGTATAGAGTTTGGGCAATTGGAGCGGCTTGGCGTTTGTCCATTAACTTTAAAACGGTGATGTGTTTTTCATCGTGACCCTGAGCGAGTTCTATGGTGGCACCGACATCTACATGACGGCTTGGTTTGCATCTTTGTCCATTATATCTGACTTTGCCACCTTGGATCATTTCACGGGCTATTGTGCGCGTTTTATAAAAGCGCGCAGCCCAAAGCCATTTGTCCAATCTGACTTTTGAATCATCTTGGTTGTTTTCTGGATTGACTTTTGTCACAATTCTTTAACTACGTTGGCGTCTTGCTCGATGGTGAAATTTATCATATTTTAACCGTCAAAAAAAGCATACCGCCCGATAGGTCAAGGAATGGCATATGAAGAGGAGTTGAACAAATGGTTAATACTGTGTTCATGTTACTCATGTCATATCTTGTACCGATTTAATTTAAAGTTTCACATTTGGGCGCTTGTTGAATCGAAATCTAAACGGTACACTGAGGCGCTTAATAGAATAAGAACAGTCTCATTAAAGAATTTTATATGGAATTACAAATACAACAGTTACAGAAAATATTACAAGGCTTGCCCCACGCTAAGCTTAGTCGTGCAGTGGTGTTCTTAGCTGTTGTATATATTGCATTTTTACTCTCTCAACTATTCTGGTTACTTTTCCCCAAACCTGACAGTGCGCCGTTAGATATTGCGCCTCATCAAGCCCAAAGCAGTGCACAAACTGTCAGTAGTGCAACCATTCTTGCACAAAACATTTTTGGCAAAGCCAATGAGAAGCCGAAAGAAGCTGAAAAGCCTAAACCCGTTATCTCAAATGCACCTGAAACTCGCTTAAATGTGAAGTTAACGGGGATTGTTGCGATTAGTAAAAATGACAGTGCAGGACTTGCAATTATTGAATCCCAAGGTCGTCAGGAAACTTATTTAGTGCAAGATGTGGTGAAAGGCACTCGAGCTAAGCTCGCTCAGGTGTTACCTGATCGCGTCATTTTAGACGTCAGCGGCCGATTTGAAACCTTGATGTTGGACGGGCTGGAGTTCACGCAAAAAGTGGCGATGCCAACAACGACTAAACGCAAGGCAGAACCAAAGAGCCGTATCAGTGATGAAACGCGTTCTGAGCTTGCTCAGCGTCGCCAAGAGCTGTTAAATGAGCCTGGTAAGCTATTTGATTACATAAGAATTTCGCCAGAACGTCGCAATGGTCAACTTGTTGGTTATCGTTTGCGTCCTGGTAAAGATCCTCAGCTTTTCGCGAAGATGGGTCTAAAAAATAACGATCTGGCCATTGCGATAAATGGTTATCAACTCACGGATATGAAACAGGCTATGTCGGCAATGAACGAACTCAGAGAGAGTACGGATGCCAACATAACTATCGAACGCGATGGCCGCACTTTAGATGTGCAATTCAGCCTGTAAAAGACACTAATTTTGGAGTTAAAGAATAATGGGTAGAAAGCTACACCTCACAAGAATCAGAAAAGGGTTAGCTAAATATGCAGCTCTGTTGTTTGCGGCTGGATTGTCATTGTCAGTGTCTGCGGTTGAGTATGCGGCCAACTTTAAAGGGACTGATATCAATGAGTTTATTCTCATTGTTGGTAAAACGCTTAATAAAACCATCATCATAGATCCAAACGTGCGCGGTAATATCAATGTGCGTAGCTTTGAATTGATGGATGAAGAGTTGTATTACCAGTTCTTCTTAAGTGTACTAGAAGTATATGGCTATTCAGTGGTAGAAATGCCAAACGGTATTATGAAGGTTGTGCGAAGCTCTGATGCTAAAAAGTCCAACGTACCACTGGTAAATGATAGCAGTGAAGGCGACGGTGATGTGATGATCACGCGTGTCGTTGAAGTGAAAAACGTATCGGTACAGGAACTTGGTCCGCTTATTCGCCAATTTAGTGACCAAAAAGACGGTGGTCATGTTACTAACTTTAACTCAGCAAACGTAATGATGTTGACCGGTCATGCTGCATCGGTAAATCGATTGGTTAACATTATCAAATCGGTCGACCAAGCGGGTGATCAGCGCGTAGACATTGTTAGATTGAAACACGCCACGGCCGATGATGTGGTTCAAGTTGTAGAGAAAATCTATAAGGACACGGGTAAAGGTCGTGTTCCTGAATTTCTAATCCCGAAAATTGTTGCTGATGGACGAACCAATAGCGTCGTTGTCAGTGGTGAAAGTCAAGCACGTACTAAAGCCATTGAGTTGATCAAGCGTCTTGATGATGAGCTAGAGAATCATGGTAACACACAAGTATTTTATCTTGACTATGCCAAAGCTGAAGACCTAGTTAAAGTGCTGCAAGGTGTTAGTAAAACACTACAAGAAGAAGCGCAAGGTGGCGGTAAATCTAATCGTTCTCGTAGCAGTAATCGAAATGAAACCAGTATTGAAGCGCATGATGACTCAAACTCGCTAGTTATTACCGCACAGCCGGATACCATGCGTTCTCTGGCAAACGTTATCGAAAAACTAGATGTACGCCGTGCACAAGTTTTGGTTGAAGCAATTGTCGTTGAAGTACTTGAAGGCGATGGTATCAACTTTGGCTTACAGTGGATCACTGAGCAAGGTGGTATGCTACAATTTAATAATGGCACAACAGTACCTGTTGGCGCATTGGCTGTAGCAGCAGAGCAGGCCCGTGACAAGACAATTAAACGTACAGTACAGGCTGATCAAACCGCAGAGCTTCGTGATTATGAAGAAACCGTTGAAGGTGATTTAAATGCACTGGGCCAGTTGTTAGGTGGCGTAAACGGTCTAGCAGCAGGTGTGGTTAAAAACGACTGGGGTGCGATTATTCAAGCGGTGTCGACAGATACCAACTCTAATATTCTTGCAACGCCTTCTGTAACCACCATGGATAATGAAGAAGCATCTATGATTGTGGGTCAAGAAGTTCCAATTATTACTGGTTCAGCAGCAGGTGATAATAACTCTAACCCATTCCAAACAGTTGACCGTCAAGAAGTTGGTATCAAGTTAAAAGTCACACCGCAAATCAATGATGGTACAGCGGTACAATTAACGATTGAGCAAGAAGTATCAAGTGTCAGTGGCGCAACGTCGGTCGATATTTCAGTGAACAAGCGTGCGATTAATACCACGGTTATTGCTGATGATGGCGGCATGGTTATTCTTGGCGGCCTAATAGATGAAGATGTTCAAGAAAGTGTGTCTAAAGTACCACTACTTGGTGATATTCCTATCTTAGGTCACTTATTCAAATCGACCAATACAAGCAAGCGTAAACGTAACCTACTGGTATTTATTCGCCCAACTATTGTTCGTGATAGCCGCAGTATGAACGAGTTAAGTCATGCTAAATATAAGTTTATTCGCAACGAGCAGATCAAAAAACAAGATGATGGCATTCAATTGATGCCACTTGAAGATGCACCAGTTCTGCCTGAGTGGAATGATGCGATGGTGTTGCCACCAACATATGAACAATACTTAGATCAGCAAAACGAGAAGAACGATGACTGAAGCAAGTATGAGTGTTGTTGAGGCTCCTATTGAAACAGAGTCTATGGCGGTGACTGATGAGGCGACGTTAGAAGAGCAACAAGTTCAACTGCGTCTACCTTTCTCTTTTGCTCGCCGAGAGGGTGTGTTACTCAGTGACGACCCCAAAGGCTTGAAGGTATTTCACAAAGGTGACGTTTCACTTGAAGCGTTGTTGGAAGTACGTCGCGTAGCCGGTGGTGGTTTTACCATTGAAGTCATCGACGAAGAAAAGTTTGAGCTATTGCTCGAAGCGTCTTACCAGCGAGACAGCTCTGAAACTCAGCAAATGATGGAAGACATCGGTAATGAAGTCGATTTATTCTCACTTGCTGAGGAGATGCCACAAACAGAAGATCTGTTAGCGGCAGACGATGATGCGCCGATCATTAAGCTGATTAACGCCATGCTAAGTGAAGCAATCAAAGAAGGGGCGTCGGATATTCACATTGAAACCTTTGAAGCAGATCTGGTTATCCGCTTCAGGGTTGACGGTGTACTTAAAGAAGTACTCAAGCCAAACCGTAAATTATCCTCGCTGTTAGTGTCTCGTATTAAGGTTATGGCGAAACTAGATATCGCTGAAAAACGCGTACCGCAAGATGGCCGGATCAGCTTAAGAATTGCTGGGCGTGCTGTAGATGTGCGTGTATCGACTATGCCATCTAGTTTTGGCGAGCGTGTTGTATTACGTCTACTCGATAAAAATAACGCACGACTGAACCTAGAAGATTTGGGGATGACTGAGCGCAATCGTGAATTGTTCTCTGAAATTATTGCTAAGCCACACGGTATTATCTTGGTAACAGGTCCAACGGGTTCAGGTAAAAGTACCACTTTGTATGCGGGCATGACGCAAATAAATTCAAAAGATAGAAATATTTTGACCGTTGAAGACCCTATTGAATATGAAATACCTGGGATCGGACAAACGCAAGTTAACCCGAAAGTGGACATGACGTTTGCACGTGGATTACGAGCGATTCTGCGTCAGGATCCTGATGTGGTTATGGTTGGTGAGATCCGAGATCTCGAAACAGGTCAAATCGCTGTGCAAGCATCATTAACGGGTCACTTAGTGATGTCGACGCTGCACACCAACACGGCATCAGGCGCGATCACACGGATGGAAGATATGGGGGTTGAACCATTCCTATTATCTTCATCATTACTGGGTGTATTGTCACAGCGACTAGTACGTACGCTTTGCCCAAGCTGTAAAGAGCCACACCTTGCCGATGAGAGAGAGTGTGAGTTGCTTGGCCTAGAGAAAGATTCGCAAACCACCATCTATCGTGCTGTTGGCTGTGAAGAGTGTAACTTTAATGGTTACAAAGGGCGAACAGGTATTCATGAGCTATTGGTTGTTGATGAGCATATCCGCGAGCTTATTCACAACGGTAAAGGTGAACAGGCCGTTGAAAAGTATATCCGTAAAAATAGCCCAAGCATTCGTCAAGATGGTTGTTCACGAGTTCTGGCAGGACAGACCACGCTAGAAGAAGTAATGCGAGTGACGCGTGAGGAAGGATAATGGCGGCGTTTGAATATCGTGCCTTGGATGCAAAAGGCAAGGAAAAGAAAGGCATTTTAGAAGCCGATACAGCCAAGCAGGTCAGGCAAATGCTGCGCGAAAAGGCAATGATGCCTTTAGAAGTCGAGCCCGCAGCTGAAAAAGAAAAGTCGCAAGCTCAAGGTGGCTTTACGCTATCGCGGGGGTACAAGCCTTCGGTGAGCGACATTGCACTTATTACGCGACAACTTGCCACCTTGATCCAATCTTCTTTGCCTGTTGAAGCCGCTGTAATGGCAGTTGCCGAGCAGTGTGAAAAGCCGCGTTTAAAGCGCATGTTAATGGCTGTACGCTCAAAAGTAGTAGAGGGTTATACGCTAGCTGACGGCATGTCTGATTTTCCACACGTATTTGATAACTTGTACCGGTCAATGGTTGCTGCGGGTGAAAAGTCTGGTCACCTTGATGAAGTACTAAATCGCCTAGCTGATTATACTGAGCAGCGACAGCATATGCGCAGCCAAATTACTCAAGCAATGGTATATCCAACAATTTTGGTTATTTTTGCTATAGCCATTGTTTCTGTGCTACTGGGAACAGTTGTACCTGAAATTCTAAAAACATTTGAAAAGTCTAATCAAGTGCTGCCTTGGACTACTGAATGGGTACTCGCTGCCAGCCACTTTGTACAAGACTTTTGGATGCAGGCTACTGTGGCATTGGGTGGATTGATCGTTGCTGTTCAGCAAACGTTAAAGCGGCCTAAAGCACGCTTTTGGTATGATACTAAGTTGTTGCAATTACCGGGCATTGGCAAGATTAGTCGAGGTATCAACACCGCGCGTTTTGCAAGAACATTAAGTATTTTGTCATCGAGTGCCGTGCCTTTGCTTGAAGGGATGAAAATATCCGGGCAGGTACTTGAAAATGAAAAAATAAAAGCAGCGGTTGCTGAAGCTGCAACCCACGTAAGTGAAGGTGCAAGCCTCAAAGCGGCACTGCATCAAACGAAACTATTTCCGCCAATGATGCTACATATGATTGCCAGTGGTGAAAAGTCTGGAGAATTGGAGCAAATGTTAGAACGTGCTGCCAATAACCAAGACAGGGAGTTTGAAAGTATGGTGAGTGTTTCACTCAAATTACTTGAGCCGGCGATGATTGCCAGTATGGCATTAATTGTACTCTTTATCGTCATGGCAATACTCCAACCTATTATGGCAATGAACAAAGCAATTGGTTTGTAGTCAACATATTTAAAGATAAACACACTGGACTACACACATCGTGTAGCCAATGCAACAGCATAGAGGTATAAATTGTGAAGAAACAGTCAGGTTTTTCATTACTAGAAGTAATGGTCGTACTGGTTATCATCGGTATGATCATGTCAATCGTGGCACCAAATATCATGGGTAACCAAGAACAAGCTGCAATTGACAAAGCGAATCTTGATATCACGCAAATTGAAAGTGCGATGAAAATCTACAAGTTACAAAATAAGCGCTACCCAACTACTGAGCAGGGCTTAGAAGCATTAGTTGAGAAAACGACCATAGATCCAGTACCAAAGCGTTTTCCTGATGGTGGTTTTTTAAATGAGCTTCCGTTAGATCCATGGGATAACCCTTATCAACTAGTGAGCCCTGGTGAAATCGGTAAAATCGATATTTTCTCAATGGGCCCGGATGGTGAAGTGGGTACCGAAGATGATATCGGTAACTGGAGAGATGAAGAAGACCGCTAATGTCTCAACCTATGAATTACTCAACTCAAATGCCGACAAGGTCTCGTGGATTTAGTCTACTTGAGATCTTGGTGGTTATCTTGATAATTGGCTTCTCTATTCAGCTCGTGACTTTCACTGTGGGTGAAAGTGACGAAGACCTGCTGGAGAAAGAAGCCTTAAAACTGCATGGCATAGTCAATATGGCTTCGGAGTTTGCCGTTTTGAATCAGGTTGAGTTGGGTCTTCATTTGGACAAGCGGACACTAGAGTTCTTGGTCTTCGACGGTGAGCAGTGGACTACTTTCGAAGCCGAAGAGCTTTATAAGCCTATCGAATATGGTGAAGAGTATAAGGTTGAATTGGTGTTAGAGGATTTATCTTGGGCGCAGGATAATTTACTAGAGCAATCCAATTGGCAGGAGATCATGGGGACCGGCGAAGATGATAATTTATTGGAACTTCAAAAGAAAAAAATCCCGCAAGTACTGATTTTATCATCTGGAGAAGTGAGCGCGTTTCAAGTCACGCTTGAGTTGGCGCAGGAGCCTGAACCTGTTTATTACATTGAAGGTGAGTTTATGGCACCGGTAAAACTGCGACGGGAGCCTGAATATGATTAAGTCAAAGCAAGCGGGGTTCACCTTACTGGAAGTAATGGTCGCGATGGGGATCTGCGCAGTTGCTGGTATTGCAGCGTTGCAAGCGACGGGTGCCCACATTAATCATATGAGCACTATTGAGCAGCAAACCTATGCGGCTTGGGTTGCTGAAAACCAGATGGTAATGGCGCGAGCAAAAGCCAGTGGTGGCAAATGGAATGGCAAAAATTCAGACAATGGCGACGAAGAGTTTGCAGGACATACGTGGTATTGGAGCCAAAAAGTCGAAAAAACCGCGGATGCTGAGTTTGTTAAATTGACAATAGAAGTGTTTGAAGATGAGAGGCGAGAAAACTCTGTCTATGACTTAACCACTTTTATGCATAAGGGCAAAAAGTGATGTTGTCAATTAAGCGCACACAATCTGGTTTCACCCTCATTGAAGTCATGGTTGCACTGGTAATCTTGGCATTTATCGTGACAGCTTCTCACCAGATTTTGGATACTTCTATCATGGCCAAAGAGGCATCGGATGAAACGATTGCCGAGCTTGAAGGATTGCAAACCACCTTTCGCTTGATGGACCAAGACTTCAATCAAATGACCAAACGGGAAGTACGTAACGAAGCGGGGGATTTTAGCCCTACTTACGTTGTTCACGGCCGTTACTCATTGGAAAGCCAATATGATGGGATTGCGTTTGTACGCGATGGCTGGACGAACCCTGTGAGTTTATTACCGCGCTCTGAACTGCAAGCTGTGGGCTACCGCGTAAAAGATGATAACCTTGAACGAATTTATCGCGTATATATTGACGAGTTAGATGGTGCTGAGCCACGCGCTCAGGTGCTATTAGAAAACGTTGAAGAACTTAAGTTTGAGTTTTTAGACGACAAACATAAATGGCAGGATAATTGGCAGTTAAAAGCGCTACCACTAGCAGTCGCCGTTACTATTCAAAGACAAGATTCAGAGCCCTTGCGACGTATATTTCTAACCCCAGGAGATGGCAAAGTTACACAAGCAAAAGCGGCTAGGGGCGACGGTAGCAATATCTCCAATGGGCTCGATGACAACCAAAATCGAGATAATAATGCTGGCGGCAATAATAATAACCAGCGAGGTGGCAGGCCATGAGAAAACAGCAAGGCGCTGCACTGATCATCGTATTGTTTATTGTTGCACTGGCCGCGAGCCTTGCAGCTGAGATGTCGTCTTCTTTGATGGTGCAAGTGCAAAAGGCCGCGAATATTCAAACTCATCAGCAAGCTAAATGGTATAGCTACGGCACAGAAGAATTGGTAAAAAAAGTGCTTTTAGAAAGCCGCAAAGATGATCCAGATAAAGTACATTTAGGTCAGCCGTGGGCTATTGACGAAGTCCCCTACCCGGTAGATCATGGCACATTAAGCGGAAAAATAACTGATTTACAAGCGTGTTTAAACTTAAATGCGCTGAGAGCACCAAAAGAGCAAAATGCCAAGAGCAATGATACAAACCCAGCGCACAAAGCACTTTTAGAGCTTTTGAAAAACATTGAAGACCTGCCAGCTCAAGAAAGTGAAGAGGCAATGGCAGACAGTGTCTATGACTGGTTAGACGAAGACAGTATTACGTACCGTTCAGGTGCTGAAGAAGATGAGTATATGTCTCGCCAGATGCCCTACATGACAGCCAATAATTTAATGGCGTCAGAAAGCGAATTAAGAGTAATTAAAGGCTTCAACCCATTGGTAATGGAAAAGTTGTTGCCTTATGTGTGTGTTATCCCAGGCAGTACAGATTTAGCCATCAATGTAAACACGGTACTGCCTGAGCAAGCTTTATTATTAAGTGCATTACTTGATGGGTTGAGCTTATCAGGGGCTGAGGCTGTGATTGCCGCGCGCCCGGAAGAAGGATTTGATAACTTGCAAGATTTCTTTACCGAAGCAAAAAATCAAGGTGCTCAGGATACTAAAAAAGCTGAGAAAATTTTCACAATAACAAGCAATTATTTTAAGTTGCGTGCCAAGGCATCATTTGATGAGCGGTTGTTTAAAATGACCTCAATACTCGAAATAAAAGATGGTCGAGCAACTGTATTAGCACGCAAGTTTGGAGGCGTTCAGTGACAGAAAAATTATTGGTCCGTGTCGGCCAGTCACAACAGGAACCTGTCAGTTGGTTAATATGGTCTGATTCAGATTCACAGATCATTGCCAGTGGTGAGTTGGAGCACAGTGGGTTACTTGGAGAGTTAACGGAAAAAGCGTCGGGTCGCAGTGTTGCATTGCTGCTACCAGCATCAAGTGTGCAACTTAAACAAGTTGCCTTACCAACAAAGTGGAATCGCAAGTTGGAAAGGGCGCTACCCTTTATGCTAGAAGAACAGGTCGCCAGTGATATCGATGAGGTGTTCATCGCACTCGGTGAGCCGGCTACAATTGAAGAGCAGCACTATATCAACATCGCTTTGTGTGATTTAGGGTGGCTGCAAAGCTGGATGTCTGTATTTGGTGATTTTGATATTGAACCAACGGTGATAGTCCCAGATGCGTTATTGTTACCAACACCTGAAGAGGGTGCGCTGAGCGCGATTCAATTGCAGCAGCAATGGTTGTTTAAAGGTGCCCATTGGCATATCGGTGCGGTAGAACTTGATTGGGTGAATGATTACTTAATGCTCTCACCCGAGTCAGAAGTTGTACACTATAGCCCCGCTGATAGTTTAGCGACGACCAAGAGTTTAAGCGCCAAAGAAGCTGAATATGATTTACCTTTAGCGATTTGTGCACAGGGCTTAAACGCGCTACCAATAAACTTACGTCAGGGCCCATTTGCCGCGAAGAAAAAACAGCCTCAATGGTGGCGTGATTGGAAGTCTGGTGTGATTGCGGCAAGTGTTGCTTTGTTGGCATTTGTGTCAGTTAAATCTGCACAATTGTTTATGCTGCAAAGCGAAGCTGACATGTATAAAACCCAAGCTATGAGCGTGTACAAACAAGCATTTCCAAATAAAGTGGTTAGGCCTCATCTGTTACGAAAACAAATTCAAGGTGAGCTTGATGCGCTCAGTGGCGGCGAACAAGGCGGCTTTTTAGAGTTGACCAACCATTTTGTATCGATTTATTCGCAAGTGGATGATTTTAGCCCAGAGACATTTCGTTACGATCGGAAGCGCAATGAACTTAGGATCCGAGCAAAAGCGAAAGGATTTCAGATATTCAGCCAAGTGAAGTCTATTCTCGAGCAGAGAGGCATTGAAGTACAACAAGGTGCTCTGAACAATGACGGCGATTATGTCATTGGTGAAATAAGAATTAGAGGTGCAGCATGAAGCAGCAAGTGATTAATTATTGGCAATCGCTTAAAGAGCAGGAGCAAAAGTTACTCATTGTAGCGGGTGTGGTGTTTGTTATTTTTGTGCTGGTGATGGGAGTGATAAAGCCTCTAAATACTGGAGTCGAAAAAGCGCAAGCCGATCTACAAAAGCAGCAAAACTTTCATGCATGGGTTTCAAAAAGTGTTGCACAATTAAAAGCCAGTGGCGCGAACCGTGCCACATCAAGTAATCAGAATTTAACTCAGTTAGTGAACCGCACTCGAGGCAGACATGGCATTCAGATAAGTAAAATGCAGCCTAGAGACAATACGCTAAGAATTAATATCGACAACGTCGAGTTTAACAAATTGGTCAGCTGGCTGGATGTACTTACGAACCAACACGGTGTAAAAGTTGCCAATCTTGATTTAGGTGAGGAGCCACAACAAGGCTATGTGCGTGTTAGTCGATTGGTGTTAGAGAATTAAATATGAAAAATGCAGTTAGTGTAGTATTGGCTTTCTTATTGGCGTTTATTGTTTTTACGGTCGTAAGCATTCCGGCACCTGTTGCTTTACAATTAGTGCAATCACATATCCCAAATAATGTGCGTTTAGGGGCGGTGACAGGCACGCTATGGCAAGGCCAAATTAGTGGTGTTAGATATCAGAATTTACAGTTTAACGATGTGAAGTGGCAGCTTAATGGCTGGGGTATATTGACGGGTCAGCTTCAGGGGAAGTTGAACTTTGGCAACCCGCGCCAAGCATCCGAAATATCTGGTCGCAGTACATTTGGAGTATCATTGTTTGGCAATGATATTGAGTTGAGTCAAACAACCTTAAGGTTTAGCGTAGAGCACGCAATGCATCAAGTTAATCTACCCCTTCCTGTTGATGCTAAAGGTCGCATCATATTAGAGCTTGAAGAGTTTAACAGTGGTCAGCCTTATTGCGAAAACCTTAAAGGCGATATCAGCAGTCCTGAAATTCAAGTCAAAGGTATGTCAGGTTGGTTTAGCATTGGAGATTTAAGCGGTTTATTAAGCTGTAAATCAGGCGACATCGCTATTGTTGTAGAGCCTGAAAACCTACTTGGGCTTCGCGCAGATGCGACACTTGCAGAGAATATGCAATTTAAAGTTGCAGGAAACGTAAAACCTGACGCTTCACTACCTAAAGAAATTCATGAGGCGGTTAAGTATTTAGGTCGTCCGGATGCTGAAGGTCGATATCCGGTGAGTATGTAATTGATGATGGATTTTAATTACCAGCCTGCACATGAAGCGTTGCTCTCTCAATATTTGGAGCAGCGCCCAGAGGCGCTTAACTTACGTGCGCTTGAAGGTTTTTTGTTTGCTATTATTTGTAGCCCTGATGGTGTTGAACCAGAATTGTGGTTAAGTGAAGTAACCGCAGCGGATGAGCATATTTCCGAAGACGTGGTGTTTGCATTATTGGCTCTGCACCATCAAATTAGTGAACAGGTCTTTACACAGGGCTTTTCACTGCCATTCAACTTATCATCGTCGTGGCAGGATAAACAACAATGGAGCGTTGGCTTTTTGCATGGCTGCCAAGGGTATTTGAATAAATTGAGTCACTGTGAGCAGCTCTCAGAGGAGTTGCAACAGGCGTTGGTGACCAGTACTGAGTTGTTAGGCTTTTTTAGTCTAGGACATGAGCAAGTAGAAGCTTACTGTCAATCGATAGAAGCCGACATCAATGTATTTGTGGAGCAACAATACCAACTCGCTGCTGAAATAGCCCCCGCTTACGCTGAGCTAATAGAGCAAGTTGCTGTGAATAGCGGCTTATACGACGAGTAAAATGAAGTGTTAGTAGCTTAAGCAGGAATGCTTAAGCTACATCTAGCTCGATATGTGTGCACCCTTTGGCACATTGTGCGACAGCTTTCTCACCCTCTTTAACTGCAATATTTAAACTAATGGTGTCACCACATGTTTGGCACAATACAGTTTGCCCTTTTGATAATTTTTTGAGCAAGGCTCGCTGTTCATTAAAAGAGCGAGCTCTTAGCTTATTAAATTGTGCTATATCTATCATTAGAATTCCGCTTTATTTATAGCCTTTTCAGCTGCGTCACATATCGTTTTTAATTTAGGTCCGTAAAAGTACAAGTTCAGTTCATGCTCTTGACAATAACGCACATGAAAGACTTTTACTTTTTCGTTTGTAGCGAGTGCTGTCAGCAGGTATGCTGCTTCGGATTCAGTTAATTCAATCTCGCTGGCAATATGCTGCCTAGCTTGCTTCGCTGCAAGACTATATTGTGTTTCGCTGGTCTCTCCAAGGGTATCTACACCTTGCTTTAGCAATTTATCTCTGGGCTCTTTGATCAAAGGGTGATCAATGGTGAATAGTGCTAATACAATCAGTACAAGTAACAGATATTTTTTCATAAAGCTCGCTAATTTGATCTATTCGACTCAATCAAAGTCACAGTGTAATAAAATGCAAGAATCAAAAGCAAGCGAATTACTCAGGAATTATTCGTAGTTTTTGTCACCGTCGTGCGATTTATGGCTACGCGAAAAGCGAGCTGTTGCATATAATATCCTTAGTAAAAGTAAGGTCACTGTAGCAAGTAACCTGTCCAAGGCGCTTAAGGAGCTTGTATGGACAATAAGATCAAAATTAAAAATATTCCCGTTGAGGTCCACACGCCAGAAAACCTTCAACCTGATCGATTTAACCCTCGAAATCGAATTTATGTCCGAGCTGTTAAAGGCATGCATCAACTATTACGTCAGAGAATTGGCTTTTTAGGGATGCTAGCCTTTATGCTTCTTCCTTGGATCAATTTTAATGGACAGCAAGCAGTGTTGTTTGACCTATTTGAACAGAAGTTCAATATTTTTGGTTTGACGTTATGGCCACAAGATTTGACTATTTTGGCATTCATTTTGATGATTGCTGCATTTGCCCTATTTTTAGTAACGACCTTTTATGGTCGAGTCTGGTGTGGTTACACTTGCCCGCAAACAGTTTGGACCTTTATTTTCATCTGGTTCGAAGAAAAATGTGAGGGTTCCGCAAACCAGCGTAAAAAGTTAGATCAACGGCCTATGGATTTTGATAAGTTTCTTAGGAAAGGTGCTAAACATTTTTTCTGGGGCGCTTTTTCACTGTATACGGCTGTCACGTTTGTTGGCTATTTTACGCCGATCAGAACCTTATTACCGGACTTAATGATGCTTTCTGCAAGTGGCTATGCCACTTTGAGTGTGGTCGTATTTGCCGTTTGTACATATGGTAATGCGGGTTGGATGAGGGAGATCATGTGTTTACATATTTGCCCTTATTCGCGTTTTCAATCGGCGATGTTTGATAAAGACACCTTTACGGTCAGTTATGACAACAAGCGTGGCGAAGGGCGAGGACCGAGAGGTCGGAAACAAGATCCGAAAGAGCTTGGTCTAGGTGACTGTATAGATTGCAAGCTCTGTGTTCAGGTCTGCCCCACAGGCATAGATATACGAAATGGTCTGCAGTATGAGTGTATTAACTGTGGTGCCTGTATCGATGCTTGTGATGGTGTAATGGACAAGATGAATTACGCCAAAGGTCTCATCTCATATACCACTGAGCGCAACTTGGAACATGCAAAAAAAGTGACTAAGCCAGTGCGCACAAAACTCATTGGTTATGTACTTATTTTACTGGTGTTGACAGGTGCGCTTGCAATGAATATCGCGATGCGAAAAACTTTTGAATTGGATATTATTCGGGATAGAAATCAGCTATACCGGGTTAACTTTGACGGCATGGTTGAAAACACCTATACACTTAAATTGATCAACAAAGCACAAACTTCGCAAACGTTTTCGATCTCTGTAAGTGGATTGTCTCATTTCGAATTACTAGGAAAGCAAGCGGTCACAGTTGCAGCTGGCTCTACTTTAGATGTGCCTGTATCTGTTGTCATGGACCCCTTCGACTTAAATAAGCCAGTCACAGAGTTCCATTTTGTGCTGTCAAGCGATGGACTCTCTCAGTCACAAATATCCCAACCAACAAACTTTTTTAAAGGCCGTTGAGCCGGTGGCTTCAGGGCTTCACACTTAGTGTGTCCCTGAGGCCATAATATATTTTGCTTCCTATCATACTTCGCTTTATCCTAGTGCGCTGTGACCCACAGGCTTTATTTGCCAATACCAGAACTTTTTACTTTATAAATGGACAGCAGCAATGAGTGACTTTAGTTATCAAAACCTCACGCCAGATTTAATTTTGGATGCAATAGAGAGTATTGGTATTTATCCTGAGTCGGGGCTACTCCCTCTGAACAGTTACGAAAATCGTGTTTATCAGTTTCGCAGCGACGATGCTAAGCGTTATGTGGCTAAATTTTATAGGCCAAACCGTTGGTCTGATGAGCAAATAAAAGAAGAGCATGCGTTTTCATTTGAGTTGGCTGATTCAGAAGTGCCGGTGGTTAGCCCTATCACACGAGATGATGAAAGTTTGTTTGAACATCTAGGCTATCGATTTGCTTTATTTCCTAGTGTGGGGGGGCGACAATTTGAAATGGATAGTTTGGATCAGCTCGAAGTACTTGGCCGTTACATTGGACGCTTGCACAGTGTCGCAAAACAATACGATTTCACCCATCGTCCAAGTATAAATACCGATAGTTATTTGACACAGGCAAGCCAAGACATTTTAAACAGTGAATGTCTGCCGCATTCGCTGCAATTGGCTTTTTCGACCGTGCTAGAGCAAGTTGTTAAAAAAACGGAAGAAAAATTTGTAGTTAATGATACGATCAGATTGCATGGAGACTGCCATGCTGGCAATATTCTGTGGTCTCAAGAACAATTGATGATCGTAGATTTAGATGACTGCCGTCAGGGACCCGCTATTCAAGATCTCTGGATGATGTTAAATGGCGATCGCCAAAATCAAGTATTGCAACTAGACACTTTGCTAGGTGGTTATGAAGAGTTTAGTGATTTAGATATGGCTCAGTTACAGCTGATTGAACCGTTAAGAGCAATGCGTATGATCCATTATATGGGGTGGTTGGCAAAACGTTGGCAAGATCCTGCCTTTCCAAGGAACTTTTCTTGGTTTGCGACAGACAAATATTGGGAACAGCAGATCTTGGCACTAAAAGAACAATTGGCCGCGCTAGATGAGCCGGCACTAACAGTTTATCCATAAAATTTAAGAGAGAAAGTACATGTTAAAATCTATTAAAGTGGCATTATTGGCGCTATGTATGCCACTTGCTGCATTCGCTGCTGAATTCAAAGAAAGTGTGCACTATGAAACACTGACTTTAGAAAAGAGCAAAACGCCCAGAGTAATTGAGTTCTTTTCTTTTTATTGTCCTCATTGTTATAAATTTGAGGGACCAGCGCGCGCTTTACAAGCGAGCTTGCCCATAACTGTGCCATTCGAAAAAATCCACGTGAACTTTATGGGGGGTATTCCGCCTGAAGCACAGTCATTTTTAAGTTATGGCTACATCATTGCGAAGCAGTTTGGTGTTGATTCTCAGGTAGTTGAACAAATCTTTAAGACCATACATGAGCAAAATGGCCGTTTTGCAAGCATGAAAGACGTTCAGAAATTATTAGAAGCGCACGGCGTATCAGCTGAGAAGTTCGACTCTGCATTGGCAAGTATGCCTGTTATCTCTGCAGAGAAAGCAATGCAAGATGAGCAAAAGAGATTCAGCGAAGCTGGTGCATTGAAAGGCGTACCTACTTTTATTGTTAACGATAAATATCGTGTTATAACGCATTCATTAAGAAGCCAAGCCGAGTTCAACGAATTAGTTAAACACTTACTAGAAAAATAATTGTCGGAGAATATCATGTTGAAATCAATTAAAGCTGCCTTGTTGGCACTTATGTTGCCGTTGGCGGCCAACGCAATGACTTTTGAAGCAGGTAAACACTATGAAGTGATTGCTGAGCGTGGCACTAAAAAGCCAGAAGTGACGGAGTATTTTTCATTTTATTGCCCAGCATGTAATAACTTTGAAGGCCTAATAGATCAATTTAAGCCTAAGTTAGACTCTGGTGTTAAGTTCAAAAAAAGCCACGTTGACTTTGTTGGTGTCCGTGATCCTGAACATCAAAAAATGATTGCTACAGCATTGGCGACAGCAGAGGTATTACCTCAGAAAAAACAAATTGTATCGGCAATTTTTAGTCACATTCATACTAAGCGTGGAAAGTTTAATGAGCTTGCAGACATTAAAGATGTGTTTGTTGCTCAAGGTGTAGATGGCGCGAAGTTTGACAAGATGTACAAGAGTTTTTCTGTACGTACTAAAGCATCAAAAATGGCGAGACAGCAAAAACAACTTCAAGATAAAGGTGCTTTATCAAGTGTACCTACATTTATCGTTAATGGTAAATATAAACTGGTATTAGGTAGAAGTTCTGGTATTACAAGCCCGGATGATATCGCTAAACTAATTAACTACTTGGCGAGTAAATAACAAAACGTTTGGCAGACAAAAAACCCCGCATGTGCGGGGTTTTTTGTTCTAGGGCAAAGTGACTTACTTACGAGTTAAAAATACACCTGATTCGACATGGTGCGTATAAGGGAACTGATCAAATATAGCTATTCGCGAGATAGTATGCGTCTCAGTTAATATCTCGAGGTCTCGCTCCAGTGTATCTGGGTTGCAAGAAATGTAGATAATATTGTCGTAGTTACTCACTAAGCGACAGGTTAGTTCATCCATACCTGCACGAGGTGGATCAACTAAAATTGTCTGACAGTTGTAAGATTGTAAATCTATTCCGTTGAGTCGAGAAAAGGTGCGTTTGCCTTGCATTGCGTCAGTAAACTCTTCACTCGACATGCGAATAATATCGAGGTTACCGACTTGGTTCGCTGCAATATTGTACTGTGCAGAATGGACTGATGATTTTGATATTTCAGTTGCAAGAACGCGGTCGAAGTGCTCAGCTAAGGCGATAGAAAAGTTACCATTACCGCAATAGAGCTCCAGCAAATCATTTGATAGTGGGACCGCGATGGATTTTGCCCATGACAACATTTTTTCATTCACTTTGGCGTTAGGCTGTGTAAAGCTATTTTCTACCTGTTGGTAAATATACTCTTTACCATCTACATTGAGCCTTTCAGTCACAAAGTCATCACCAAAAACGACTTTTTGCTTTCGCGCGCGGCCAATAAAATCAATTTTATATGTTTCTTGTAGCTCAGCTCTAAGCGCAGTCATCGCTTGTTGCCAGTCATCATCCAACTTTTTGTGGTAAAGCAAACTAACTAATATCTCACCACTGAGTGTTGAGAGGTAGTCGATTTGAAATAGCTTACGTCTCAGAATTTCATTGTGACGTAATTTATTCATCATCACTTGCATAAGCTCATTGACCAATGGAGCACCAGGATCAAATTGGTCAACGCGTATTTTCTCTTTGCTTTGTTGATCAAACATTATGTGATACAAGTCTTCACCATCGTGCCATACTCGAAATTCACAGCGTTGCCTGTAGTGACTTTTTTCAGAGTCATAAACCTCTAATTCAGGTGCGTTAAAGCGTGCAAATTGCGTGCTGATGCGCTGTTTTTTTTCTGATAGCTGTTGGCTATACAAAGAAGTATCAATATTGATCACGGCCATGCTGAGATTACCTTTATGTATTGCAAGGAGGCGCTATTTTAGGTGGCGAGGAACATTTGTCCAGTGCTTACCATTAAAATTGCACTTTTATTGAACAAAATAGCTTTAGCTTTGGCGTATATGGCCGATAATTAACTGATAGGGTATAGCGGAGAGCAATCATGAAGATCGGACAGTTGAATCAGCTGTTAAACCCAGCGATGCAGCACAATGCTGCGAAAGCTAAACCGACCATTCCTAATATCTCAATAAACTCCGATGTTTATCAAGGTAATAAGTCTCAGGTCGCAGCGAAAGTGCTCGATGATAAGTTGGCGCAAGCGCTTGGCATTGAAAAAAAAGAAGAGCAAGAAAAACCGCTCTTTGATTTCGAAGAGATTGTCAAAAATGTCCTTGGCTTTGTGCAAGGTGCAATTAACAAAGCAAAAGCTGATGGCAAAGATGATGACACATTAAAAGGTATGCTTGAGCAAGCCCGCAAAGGGGTGCAAATGGGGATTGATGAAGCGACCGATGAATTAACCGAATCTGGTTTATTGAATGATGACATCACAGAGGGAATTGAAAAGTCCAAAGAGGGCATCTTTAAAGGCTTGGATGAATTTGAAAAAGAGCTATTTGATCCAAGCCCTCAACATTTGTCAGTGAGTGCGGCTCAATTTGCGAGTTTATCTAATAAAGCTGAGTATGCATTTACTACCGCAGAAGGCGATGAAGTGGTTATTTCATTTAGCGATGCTTATAGCCAGTCACGTGCAGCCAGCTACGAGCGGGATGGAAACAATGTCGGTTTTGCCTATGGAGAGAGTCAATCTCAAGAAGTGAGCTTCTCTATAAGTGTCAATGGTGAGCTTAATGAAAAAGAACAAGAAGCCATTAATGCGATGATGGAAGATATTCGAGATGTCAGTGATTCGTTTTTTGCGGGTGAATATGATGAAGCGTTTGAACTTGCTCAAGGGTTAAGTCTTAACAGTGAACAAATATCAAATTTCACGATGGATTTAAGGCAGAGTAAAACATCAGCGGCTATTGCACAGTATCAACAAAGTAACCCAATGAAAGAGTTGGAGCAGGCGTTTGCACCACTTGATAAGAGGCTCGAAGGAATTAACGCCGATGCGGAGTCTTTGGGAATACAAGCACAATTGCCAGATATTATGGCCTGGATGAATGAAGGGCAGCAAAGGCTCAATCAGTTTTTAGATTATGCACAATCCTATTTTGGAGCGTTAAATAATAAAGCTGAAACGCAAAATAGCTAGATAGCTTGCGCGGCGCAGTTTATTTTATGTGTATAGCATGGCAAACTTCAGTCCTCGTTTTTTGGGGGATTGAAGTTTGCCGCATATATTAGTTTTTGATTCAGGAATTGGTGGGACAAGTGTTTTATCAGAGCTTCAGCAAAGGCTTCCTGAGGCACGATACAGCTATGTAATGGATAATGCGCTTTTACCCTACGGACTCCAGTCACAAGAAACAATTACCAATAGGTTAAAATCACTGTTGTTTTGGATACACCAAAATGACCTAAACGTTGATATTATTGTTATTGCGTGTAATACAGCTTCTACCTACGCGTTAGAGACTGCCAGAAAGCACACTGAAATCCCAATCGTTGGTGTGGTGCCTGCCATTAAGCCTGCAGCTCATAGTAGCGTCAATAAACACATTGGCCTCCTTGCAACGCCCGCGACTTCTAAAAATGCATACACAGCTAATTTGATTTCAAATTTTGCACAAGAATGTAGAGTAGATATTTACCATTCGACAGAATTGGTCAATATTGCTGAGTCTTATTACTGGCATAGAGAATTACCCTATGAGCGGTTGAAAGAGGAACTGAAACGCTTAAAAGTAAATCCTTGCCTCGATAGACTCGTCTTAGGTTGTACTCATTTCCCAATCATTAAAGAGGCACTGAAAGAGCTTTTGCATAATGAAGTTGAATTGGTGGATTCAGGTTACGCAATTGCAAAGCGGGTAGAGTATCTATTAATGCAAACAAGTAGATTCTCGATGGTAAGTAGCGTAAGTAGCCAAACAGCTGTTGAAGCAGAAGAGATAGCGCCACCTCAAATTGACATGACGCATTGGTACGCGACACACACAAATGGCGCCGCACAGTTTTCAAAGCTGCAGTTAATTAAGCTAGAGAATTAGGCTCCGATTCTTCTTGCTTTTGCTTTGCTTCACGGACTTTTAAAGTACGCTGTTGAAATTCCATTTCATTGAGTTCTTTAATTGCCTTGTTTGCATCGCTTTCAGACATTTCAACAAAACCAAAGCCTCTTCTTTTCCCAGTATTTTTATCTTTTAATAAACGAACAGAGAAAACTTGCCCTTTTTCTTCAAAAAGCTCTCTAACTGCTTGTTCATTTGCTCTATAGGGTAAGTTACCTACATAAAGCGTTTTAGTTGGAATTGTGTTGCTATTGTCCGGCTGCGCAATAGTTGTTTTATTAATTGTTAGTGCTACCAGACCACCTACCACAATACCAAGTGCAAATAAAATCGCGGAGTCGATTTGGTTATTTGCGAATAAAAACGTCACTATCGCATACCCAAGAATTGCGAGTATAAAAATAGTAACGAGTGTTTTACGACCTGAAGAATTCATAACGATCTACCAATAAACAGTGAATACACATTAATTTAACAAAGAAAGGTTGCTATCTTAACGACTTAATTAAACATCGCAATAATAAAATATAGATGTTGTGTAAAATTATGCCGATTTATTGAGCTTTAGGCGCCTTAAGGTGTGGTTTTGTTTGGATTTTGAGCGTTTGAATGTTTTTTTAAAAGTTTAATAAAAAAACGCTTGCGCGTTTTAAAAATCCCCCTATAATGCGCACCCACTGACACGGAACAACACGCTGAAAAGCAAGAAG
>NZ_JAGJEH010000016.1 GCF_018100925.1 Pseudoalteromonas luteoviolacea
TTCGCACGATGCCATCCTGAACTTGATTCATGATCTATGTTTTTAAAGTGAACTTAGCAATGAAGGTGATGACCTCATCAACTGTCAAAACTACCCATTTCACCTTGCGTAAAGAAAATGAACTCGCTTCGCTCGCCATCATCCTAAACTCACTTCGCTCGCTGTCATCCTGAACTTGATTCAGGATCTATGTTTTTAAAATGAACTTAGTATTGGAGGTGATGACCGCATCAACTCTCAAAACTACTCATTTCAACTTGCGCAAAGATAATGTTAGCGCCGCGAACTTTGCCATTTGATTTTTTCGCCCTGTTTGTTGGCATTATAGTAATACTCATGTGTTTGTATTTTCTCATGCTAAGAATGAAATACTATTTCTTTAATGACAATAATAGTTCGGCGTACACGTAGTTCATAGATAGACTGAAATTCTGCTCTCATTGCCAATTTTAGCGAACCTACTTCATCTCTTATTATTAGTTTTTGACTTTAATCTAACTACTTATTTATTTTTAATATTTATCTGTAATTGATTGTACTTGAAGTAATACCACAAACCCTGTTATAAACTTCTTTTCGGCATAATAGCAATAGGTAACACTATGTCCAAAAAGGACTTTGTTAGTCATTTACTTACAGAATGTGATGTCATGATCCGCTACGCATCAGGCGAGGGGAAAACCATGCCAAGCTATATTCCAAATACTGTTTATCAACTGCAAAATAAACAAGTTGTAAATGATGGAGATGGTCATAACTTGCTTTTAGAGCATGAGTTGTCAGCGCTGACTAAATGCCACAAAGAATTATCTTTACTTGTTTATCCAGCTAAACCGCTCACATTATCTATTATGGATAAAGAGTCGAGTTCAGTGAGCTGGCTGAGGTTTTTAGGCCCAGTAAAACTTGTTCGGCATATGTCCTTACTTGCACTATTTTTCTTAGTTTCAATCATTGGATTGTCAATTTCACCTGAAGTAAACCAAAAGACAGTTAACGAGGGGCTATTTAATTCTGAGGGCAAAGTATTATTGCTTAACCAACTATTTCTATTATGTTGTGCAGGACTTGGAGCTACATTCGCGTGCTTACATAAATCTCGCAGTTTTATTCGTATGTGCAACTACGATCCTAAGTTCGACTCGACATATTGGTCTATGGTGATAATGGGCTTTATGGCTGGCTTGATGATTGCCGAGTTAATCCCCACTCAGGAAATTACGCAAAATCACTCTTCAATAGGGGACTTTCATAAACCTTTAGCAGCATTGCTTGGAGGCTTTTCTGCAGATGTTATTTATAGCGTTCTTAGTCGTTTGGTGGAAGTAGTGAACCAATTGATGGGAAGTGCTGAGCAAAAAACTAAAGAGAAGGTTAAAAATACGCTGACGCAAGCAGAGTTGGCTGAACAACTACAACAACAAAATAAAGACATTCAAGACTCTATTTCTCAGAACCAAAAAATAAACCAACATCTGCTGTCGACGATTGCAGATGAGCTGACAGTCTCCCAAAAAAGCAAAGAGCAATTAGATTTGCCGTTGGAGTCAATGAAAAAATCTACTTCATTGAAGTCTGCGTCATCTACACAAGCAACTCGAAAGGTCACATTGAATAAAGCGGAGGCTGCAGTAGCTGAATAATACTCATAGCAATGTGCCCCGAGAGTGTAGACAAAACTAGAGCCTGTAATTTATTGTACATTCTAAAATAAAGGATTACATTTAAAACGAGTGTTACACAACAGGCTTGTCTATTTGCAATTATTTATCGTTTTCGCAGTTACCTTGCTTTGCTCGTTATCTGTATCCGCTTTTACAAAAAAGCAGTTGTTGGAGCATGAGTTGCAGGTGGTTCCATCACCTTCTCTTGTGCTGTCCGTGCAAAATCCACCTGCTGACATAGATAATGTATTCTGGTTAACCCTAAAGGCTCGGGCCGCTTTTTTTCGAGGGGATATCCAAGCTGCATCTTCGTATTTTGATGTTGTGAAATATAGTGTACAAGATGCGCCGTTACAGTTGTCTTCTGGTTATTGGTTTCTGTATCGGGCTTTTTTTTCTATAGAACAAGGTGATTTAGATAAAGCAAAGCAATATATTAACCAAGCTCGCTTGAGCTTCACTCACAATAAAGCGACCGATTTTCTTATACGCACCTATGCTATGGAAGCTGTAATTTCCGTCTGGCGCGAAGAGTACAGTTTCGCTCTAAAGTCGTTACAATCCGCACAAAGTTTTATGTCGAGGAGTAACTCAGAACTCGATAGTATTACAAAGCTGATGGTTTATGATGGTCTGACAGCCTATTATTCAACACTTAAGTTTTATGTTAAAGCGCTGGGATATGCGCATCAAGCGCAAGAGTTGGCGAGTAAACACAATAATATTTTGGACGGCTTACCGGTAAAGTACAACCTTTGCTTGACCTTACTTAGGGCACAGCTTATCGACAAAGCTGAGTTATGTTATCAGCAAATGCATGAATTATCAGAGCAACATAATTTACCAAGATATCAGTTTTGGTCTTTATCAGGGCTTGGCAAAATAGCCTTGTCAAAAAAAGATTTTGGCAAAGCCATTGCTAGCCTAAAAGCGGCTCAAGAATCCCAGCAAAATGCGATTATTAACCCTGCACATATTATCGTATTACATAACAATTTGGCTTATGCTTACTCTCAGGTTAAACAGTTTGATAGTGCACTCGCGCAAATCGTTCAATCTAAATCTGTACTGAAGTCATATCACAGCCCATTGAATAACCGTTATGCCCGTCAGACACTGAAAATTGAAGCTGATGTGTATCAATCGAAGCAAGACCTACCACAAACCATTTCCACATTACGGACCTATATTAAGCTACTAGAAGATAACACAGCGCAATCGCAAGAGAGGTTGGAGCTTAACGCAATAGTAGGGACCTCTGTTTTCGATAGAAAAGATCTGCAAATGCGAGCTTCACAGCAAAGTAGTGACTATAACTCGAGCTCATACCAGCGCAAGGATCAAGAGCTGACAAAAGCCTATATTATAATTGGCTTATTGATTACCATTTTATTAGTAGTAGTTGTGTACTATAGACATTCTAGAAGCAACTTAACCAAAGTGCTGCATTACAAAGATCTCAATACTGGCTTATACAATCGCCGCTATTTTATAGAGCAGTTTGAGCGTATTACCAACAATGGTCTCGATTACGCAATGGCACTTATTGAGTTCGATACAGACAATACCGGTGACTATGACAGGTCAATATGTAGCGAAAAAGAAGTGAAGTTTGCAGCGGAGCAGTTATCTATGCAATTTAGAGATGACGGTGACTTGGTTTGTAGAGTGAGTGAGCGCGAGTTTGTCATCTTGTGTCAGGGCATGAAAAAGCCAGTTTTACAAAAACGCTTATCTGTATTACAGCACTTTTTTACAGCACAAAAGCAGTTACATCCCATCAATTTTTCTGGTGCACTAATATGCTCAGAAGAAGGCGACTTTGGTAATATTTTTGCCGAATTGGAAAGTCGCCTTATTCATGTAAAACGCACAGCACATGGGCAAGTCGTTGCCTTCTGAAGACCTGCCCAATACTTTTTTTGTATTTTTAGTAGCTGTAGCTAATGTGTTGAAAAAAGCGCATAGTTACGTCTTGTTTTTCAGGGTTTATAGGTAACTGGGTAACGAAACGTCTTACCATGGTTTCAACATTATTCATAAATTTACCGTAACCAGCATCTTTATTATCACTATCGCTGGCAACGAGAACAAAATGCATTACGTCGCATAAGTGAGTGGCATCCCATATTGTGTGGGTTTGTCCATCGACTAAAGAAGTATCAAAACTGAGCTTTTGAAGCTCTCTGTTATGAGCTGATTTGTCAATTTGGCTATTACGTATAATCGGCATTCTTCCATCGGCGACAAAGCCGACATGCGACAATTGAAGTTGGCTGCATGTCGTTAACAGCATGTCTTCAATATGTCTGTAAAATGCGCCGTAGTCGCCAGGGCGTAACAAGTGCTGGTATTCGGTTTTAATGGCGCGAGTGATCGGGACAGAAAAGGTTACATAGGTGATTTCACTGTGTGTTTCGGGCAATGAACAATTGCGAGCTTGGTATCTAGGGTACAAGCTCCTCAATTTGTAACCATATGTCTCTCTGTGGCCCTTAATTTTGGAGAAAATGTCATAAGTTAGATGTTGATGATCTCTGACTTTGAAACTTATATTTTCTTCTTCATACTGGGTTTGAAGTGCGTCCAGTGCACGTTTAACTTTACTATGAAATGCAGCCGCATTTGCTCTTAGTTCATCACCGGTTGCTAAAAACAACAGTCGGATCTTTCTCGCTTGATGACCTTCATCACTATAAATCTTGTGCGCTTCATGATACTTAGGGTTGTAGAAAAATAGAATTTGTTTGTCTGTTTGCAAGCTATATGCTTCTTCATGGTAACGCACAACGGGTAGCTTATCGTTGACGATAAGCTGTACGTTGTATAGTTCATATTCATCACAAAGCGCAAACAGCTTTCTAGCGAGGCGCTGATATGCACTTTCAACGTCGTCGAAACGATCATAGAAAGCGCTTTCAGGCTTAAATTCCGCCAAGATATAGTGGTTATTTCGAGCATTAGTTGGAATATAGACGCGATGTAAATTCAATGATGCCATTTTTAGTCCTTAACGATACACCTAGTTTTAGCTCATATTATTGAATTTAAATGACGATTTTATTGCGCTGGAACAAAAGTTGTCACATTGTTACTAAGTCAAGTGTAACAAATATTAACGAACTGCATATATTTGTACCGTAAATTAGAATAGCTCATTGGACAAGTAAATAATTCTCGTTTAAAGTTTGTGTAGTCAATACAGGAACTTTTTTAAATGAATTTAATGCCTTTAAGCGATCGGTCTCTCAATTTCATCGCATTAGCTGCAGCTAATAAAAATAATGCAAATTCATGCGATCTCGCCATTGTGGAAGGGCATTTTGACATTGATTTGCTGACAGAATGTGTCAATAAGATCGCAAGTACACATCCAATCATGCAAAGTCGTGTGGTTAAAAAGGGGTTTAGATACTACTGGCAATTTGATAGCCGACTTTACCCTGAAAAGCTGTGTTTTGACTGGAGCGAGCAATATAGTGGTGTTGAACAATGGCATGCGGCTCTGCGCCAGTTTGTCATTGATAACCCCATAGACCCTTTTGAAGGTTCTCCAGTCTCGTTTGTATGCGTTAAATTTAAAACATATAGTGCGCTGATGTTTCTATCGTCACATGCAGCGTCAGATGCACGAAGTGGCTATATTTTGTTTGAACAGCTGAATGCATTGCTGGCTAAACAGCCAATTCCAAATCAGGACAATAGCTTTTGTGAAGATCATTTACTGTTCAGTAGAGTGACATACAAAGCGATGTTTAAAGCCGGCGTCCGTCTGACATGTGAGTTATTCAAGGCGAAAAAAGAAATTCCTATCAAGGCCTCAGGCCAGTGGCAGATTGACTATCATGATCTTGGCATTGAAGCTACCGAGTCTTTACTGGCATGGGCAAGAAAACATCGACTATCAGCAAACGTTGTATTGAACTATGTATTCAACCGTGTATTAAACAATGGAAAAAAATATACCATGATAGAAACAATGTCGTTACGCGCATTGTCCAGTCGAAACTTGTCGTCATCATATAACAATTTAATTCTGTCATTTGGCTCGGATATAGGCGGCGATAGCAATTGGATTCAAACATATCAGTCACGCTTAGAAGCGCTGAAATCTGGTGACCATGTTGTTCATCAAGCTGAGCAGCGTTTGCAGTCTTTTTCAATAAACTTGATGCCTAGGCGAGGGCTTAAGTTACTCGTAGATAGCTATAAAAGATTATTTCTTAATGGTAATGTGATCTTGTCAAATTTAGGGAAATTAGAGTTTGATTTAACAAGTATCGGAAAATGTAAAATTATTGATATTTATAACTTTAGTGTTCCATTACCTCCAGCTGGACTGGCAATTGTTGTCAGTACATATCAAGGAAGATTACGAATTTCGTATGCTCATGAGGGTGGAGATATTACGTCTATCAAACGTGCTGTTGAGTGTGAAATCGCCTCGCTTAATGAGTAAATAGTCGTGTTGAAAGCATGCAAAATTGCGGCTAGTTTTTATTGAATGTTGACGCCCCAATGATTAAGCAAGCATGCTTTTTGTCTTACTCATCATAACACTTTTCGTAATTGCGGTTACGGGAAATTATGTTCACAACACCACCTATTCTCGATTGAATTATTTTGTTCAACACAGAATTTGGTTATACATCAATTAAGTAATGGTTTATATATTGTATTAATTTTGTTTTCACATAATTCTTAAATGTACGTCTTTCCTCCGATATAAATTTTTTTATTGGAGAAATGATGTTACATACAGGGGAGTTAGTTGCAGCGAAACAAAGGCAACTAAAAGGACATAGTGAGTTTTGGACAATTTGGTTAGAAAACAAAGAAAAATTATTAAGTTGTTGCCATCGGTGGCTAAGAAATGATGGGGATAAGGTAGAAGATGTTTTAGCTCTGACATGTGAAAAAGCATTTAGAGCATATAGCCAGTCAAACTATAAGATTGAAAACGAATTTGCCTGGTTATGTCGTATTGCTCATAACCTATGTATGGATGAGCACAGAGCAAAAGCAAAACACCAAGATATTGTGAATCATGTATCCGAATTACCCGACCATTTTTTTTTCGCAGATAACCAATCAACATCATTAGAAAGTGACCACTGGAATACCAGTTTATATAATAAGCTAGTCAAAGAAATCTCTATACTACCCACAGATCTGCGGTTGGTCATGCAATATAAATTTTTATACGAAATGGAGTACGCTGAAATTGCATCCAGACTTCAATTATCACTTGAAAATGTGAGGAAAAGAGTGCAACTAGCAAGGCGTCAATTGATCAGTCTAAAGGAAGAATATAGGAAGTACAGCTAAGCCGTTATAATACTTAAATTTTAGTATGAAAATAATAATATAAAAACTCTGTGCAGTCTGAGTAATTATCAATAAATTAATTCACAAATATCGATAGCTAGCGTTTATAAGTCGCTAGGTTTTTGAACATTAGCCCAACCTTTAAAGTGGTCTCTGTAAAAGAGGCCACTTTCTATTTAAACCGCAATTTACATACTACCGTTTAGTTATCACCGAAAACTTTTCACAAAAAATATGTTGCTTCGTCAGTAGGGTATTACATTCACAATAACCAGCCTTAAGCTGTTTATTGTTAAATCAAACAATAAGGCTTTTCCAACTTGTCCCATCGTGTGGGAGATGTGGCGGAGCGTTTCTAGGATTTGAGATGACAACAATAAGAAATTGGTACGTTGTTTATACTAAGCCGAATACAGAAAAAAAATTCACGGAGCAAGTTTCGTGTATAAAAAGTGGTTGTGATGTCTTTTTACCTTTGCAAGTTGAGAAAAAGCAATGGAGTGACCGGGTAAAATCGGTAAACACTCCTTTGTTTAAATCATATGTATTTGTTTATGTAGATGACTTTGAATATCACCATATAAAGCGACTTAATGGCTTTGTTGACTACATTAAGTTCAATGGCAAACCCAGTATTGTAAGCCCTACAGAGGTCGCCAAAATTAAAGCAGTTATTGCATCTGGCTATCGATGTGAGCCTGTCCCAAACCAACTAACTGTTGGCTGTTTAGCTGAGATAAAAGTGGGGGCTTTAAAGGGTTATCAAGGAAAACTACTTGAATACAAGAATGATTCCGTGTTTGCAATAGAGATTCAGGGCTTAGATCAAAGCCTATTGATGTCTGTGCCTCAGGATATGTTGCAGATTGTGGAGGCGTCATGAAGCAGTCTGTTTCACAAGAAGCAATAGAGTCTTTAAAAGTGCAATTGATCTGCCATGAAGGCTTGCTATGCAAGCCAACACGAAATGCGCAGGGAGAGCTGATCATAGGTGTTGGCAGAAAACTAGAACATGTAGGGGTGAGTGAACAAGAAGCAGAGCGCATGTTGGAAAACGACATCACTGGATTAATTCAAACACTGGCCCAAGAGCTACCAATTTTTAACCAGCAGAGTGAGTTGCGAAAACTCGTGCTGTTAAATATGGCATTCAGCATCGGTGTCGAGGGGGTAAAGAGGCTGAAAAAGCTATTAGCTGCGCTGTGCGTTGAAGACTATACATTAGCCGCTGATGAAATTTGGCATGGTGGATGGATCAGTGAACATAGCGATAGAGCCATGGAGCTGGCGATTATGATGAAACAGGGGTGATAGCAATGAATTCAGCTGCTGAGCAGGTCCAATCCCAGATTAAAATTGAAAAACAACTCGCACAGCAATTTTTCAAAGTAGGTGCTGCACTGGCGAACAATGATCAGGACTTGCAACAAAATTTGACTGCACTGCAAAAAGTCTTAGACAATCTTGTGCACACACCTAGGTTTGAACTTGTAACCAGTACTTTTTCACTCGACGAGTTTGAGATCAGACTGATCGCATTAATCTATATCCAAACACTTGAGCCCGACATATTAACGCCTTATCTAGGTCTAAGTTGGTATGAACAAGGGCCGCTACTGAGTTTGGACAAACTACTATTTCTTTGTCAATTCGGCGGTAAACGACAACTGCTTGCGCAAGGGATCTTTTGCTGCTCTGCTTTTAAATGGGGCCTATTACAGGCTGGCTCTGTGCCTAAGCTGCACGAAGGTGTTGGCTTGCACTCATGTCTTTTGCAATTTTTGCAAACTGGAAAAGTGGTTTTGACCGCAGAGCATCCGATTAAGATGTATGAGGGGATAGAAACTGATCCGGTGTTTCTCGCTTGTTGCGAGAAATCATGGAATACCGAACAGGCCAATTGCTTTTATATTGATACAAAAGAGTCAGAAACCGCTAGTTGGTATGCCCAGCAGCTTGCTGTTAAATCAGATGCTATATTTGGTGTATTAAATAACGAGCAGTTCAGTCAGCTTGAGAGCACTGATATGCTACAAATGCTTGCTGGAGTCATACTGGCGGCAAATGGTCAACGTATATTTCTCTACTTGTCTGATTTTGAAAGCCTTTTACCAATTGAAAGTAAGCTACTATCAAACGAGTGCCTAGCTGCGGCTAAACTCCATTTATTTTCATTAAATGTAGGCTTTGTTGATAAAACAGCGTTTAAACCACACATGGTTGAGTATAACGCTCCGAGTATTGGCTCCTTAGCAAGAGTTTGGAATACGCTATCACCAATTCATGATGATATGCAGGCACAGTCAATTGCTGCTCGATATCCAGTGCCCCTCAATAGAATGAACGAATTGGCCCAACAAGCGAAAGCCCAGTCTAATTCACAGTTTTGGTCTGTTTTGCAGGGGCTATGTTTACGGGAACTAAATCAAGGACCTGAGGAGTTGGCGAAGTTATCTGAGCCACGTTTTATGCTATCAGATATGGTTTTGTCGTCGACTGTTGCCGATCAGCTGACAGAATTAGTTGGGCGAATTGAAATGCAGTCCCACCTCCAATCGAAGTTATCGAGGTTCACGCCGGGGTGCAAAGCACTTTTTTGGGGAAAACCAGGTACGGGTAAATCTATGGCAGCTGAAGCCATTGCTGGAGAATTGCGATTGCCACTATACATCGTGAATTTGGCAAATATCGCCAGTAAATGGATTGGTGAAACAGAAAAACACCTTGCAAAGTTGTTTGACGAAGCTCAAAAGCACAATGCGGTATTGATGTTTGATGAAGCTGATGCGGTTTTTGCAAAACGCAGTGTGGTTGAGTCTAGCCAGGATAAAAATGCCAATATGGGGGTGAGCTACCTACTTCAACGCATGGAGCACTACAGCGGCCTGCTGTTACTAAGCACCAATTTAAAATCGAATCTAGACGATGCATTTCTACGTCGATTCCATAACGTTATTGAATTTACACTGCCAGCAGCATCACAAAGGCTTCAAATATGGCGCCAAGTACTTGCAAATAATGCAAACGAAGCACTGACGCAATCCATCGATGGCTTGGCGCAGCGATTTGAACTTAGCGCCGCGCAAATTATTAATATAACTGAATCTGCATTATTACAACGTTTGATGGTGCAAGAAACGCACATTGATCCGAGCTCATTGGCTAATGCACTTAAAAGAGAGCTTGCTAAACAGCATGAAGGGTTTATGGCGCAGCATGAAATTAAAGCTTGGTTGCAAGGAAACTAATATGGACCCAAAGATTGTTTATAACACACAGCAGGCACTGGAAACCTTTTTAACAGAGCGCATCTTATCAATGAGCAAAGGTGTAGATACGGAGTTAGAAGGTGATATCGCGCTGAGCTTTGTCGCACCAGACAAGGCATTTTACGACAATAAAGTGAGTGACGAACCAACAGTAAACTGTTATTTGATAGGCGTTGCAGAAGATGTAACTCGTCGACAAAGCGAACCCCCTAGGAGCTATTTGAATACGGCGCAGACCCACCGTGTATATCATAAAGAGCCTAGGTTTGTGTCCCTCACCTATATGTTAACAGTGTGGAGTAAAGCGGATGCTGGAAGTGCAGAGTTGGAGCATATGGTACTCAGTTATTTACTGTGTGGGTTAGGCGCTTATGACTTCTTGCCAGAGGATATTCTGGAAAAGCATGGGGTAGACGACAAACCCTATGGCGTTCGCACTCAGTTATTTGGCAATGAACACAGTGAAAAGGTCAGTGGACAGGTTTGGCAGGCTTTAGGGTCAACGCCTAAACCAACGTTGTTGCTGTCGTTATCATTGCCTGTGCCGGTATTTACTCCGGATATCTTACCCATTGTCCAAGATATTGAAACGCAAATGGATAACAAATCAACTTAATACCTTCATCAATATTCTTGCTCTATTTTACTTGCTACTCCCACTTCCGCTGAGTAGCAATGCTTCTTAATTTACGACTAATCACCAAAGGTTAACTATGAAACATTCAGAACTCAATACTGAACTCCGTGGCTATTTTGAAAATGGAGACATCCCAACCGAACAGGAATTTGAAAAACTGATCGATGCTGCGACAGACAACACAACGACGTTTAGCTTACTGGCACACTTATTTGGCACAACAGTCGATTGCGCAATTAGTGAAGTCATTGCCGACTTAAATGATGCAGAATCTTTGGCAACCGAACTAACACCTTACGCGCTGGTCCCCGGAGAGCATGTCATTTTATACCTTCAAGAGAATATTTCAGAGAATGGGGTATATATCTATAATTTGGTTGAAGCCGGACAGAGTGCTACGCCAACCCTGACAAAACAGTCTATCAATGAATTTGAAGGAATGTTGATAAAGGCCAACCGATCTTTGGACGATAGAGCGAGCTACTATCACTACGTAATGCAAAACGACTCCCAAAATTTAGATTGGTCCAAAATTGAGAATTTTGATGTACCAGAATACTACTCTGAACACCTTCAAAATGCTCGTTTCCCAGCAGCTGTAGACTTGACTCAAAAAGGTGATATCACAAATAGCCGACTCACGGCGAATTACTTAGTTGGTAATGGTGAAGCGATTACAGATCTGAATAACACTAGCTTACCTGCGCAAATTGATTTGACTCAAGTTGCAAATGATTCGAGCATCACAGCTAAGCACATTGTGGGTGACGGTCAATATTTGACTAACTTAGACGCAAGAGAACTAAAGAATGGTCAGGTTTCGCCAGATAGACTGGACTTTGCGCATATAGACGACTTGAAAGTAGGCAGTGACGAAAAGATACTGAATGCAACTCAGGGCCATTGGTTGAATCAAAAAATCCAATCTCTCGGTGCTTACTCATTCAATGAAACCGTTGTCACTTGTGTAGAGACCCAAGTAAGTATTGATCCGGCTTTGCCTCTAAACACACTGGATGGTGTTGGACTTCAATATGGTGACCTCGTGTTGTTAAATGCGCAACATGACCCCCGAGAAAATCGAATATGGCAGGTTCAAATAGATAAAACGTTGGCAATCCCGACGTCTGATATCTCATTGTACCCGGGGGTTGCTGTGGCAATTGCGGCAGGCACTCAACATCAACACAAGGTGTTTGTATTAACCTCTCAATTTACAGATGCGCAAGGCAGCAATGAAAATCATTGGCAAGCGACTGCTCAAGTAACGCTTGCAGGGGCTGGGATCAAGGCCATCAATAACCAGCTTGGAGTTGATATCGCTACACCAGCAGACATAGAGGCAGGCGTATCGGATAAGCTACTTGATGCAGCGCAGTTTAAAGCGCAGCAGTCGTCGGGTTCTGACGCGTTAAAAGCAGATTACAACGCCAAAATCACGGTTCAAAAAGAGCGCATTGATAGTATCTTAGAGGCCAGTGACGCGGATGCTGATTCATTCAAAGAAATAGTTGATCTAATCAATTCTGTTGATACCGAGTCAGACGAAGCATTTGCCAACTATGTATTGACTAACGATGCTCGCAGTTCGCAACTAGAAAGTGACTTAACGAATGAAACAAATACTCGCTCCCTGCAGGTCTCTTCATTGCAAACGAGTTTACAGCAAGAAATTAATAATAGGGTAGCTGATTCGGCAAATCGCTATACCAAATCAGAATCTGATCAACGCTTCCTAAAAGCTGTTAATACCAAGTTAGTAGGCCAAGTGGATATATCGCAGGCGACGTTTGCGGGCGATATGTCTGTCACTGGTGCAATTACTGCGACTGGCGATGTGACAGCATTTTCAGATGCTCGGTTAAAATCAAATATTAAAACAATTGAAAATGCACTAGATGTTGTCAATCAATTAGAAGGGGTGACGTTTGAGCGTGTTGATACACATTCTGATAGACGCTACACAGGTCTGATAGCTCAAAACGTAGACAAAGTTTTTCCAGAGGCCGTTTATAAACAAGATGAACACTTGTCGGTGGCGTATGGCAACCTCGTTGGTTTATTGGTTGAAAGCATTAAGGAGCTCAACAATAAAGTTACTAGTCTGCAGAGCCAGTTAGTGGAACATGAGTCCAAATAACGGGGGTAAAGCAAGATGACGTTACAAACAAGTGGTCCAATTTCACTCAAAGATATTGGTGATGAATACCGAGATGAGCAGCCTCATGAACTAGGTTTTTTTAGTGAGCATGTTAGTAAGCTACCTGGCGATACCATAGCTATTAGCGAGTTTTACGGAAAGTCGGCAAAGACGATTCGATTGCAAGACAAGACATTTGAAGTTTATACACAGCGTTCTGCAATTATTCCCATTGCTAATGTGCTAGAAGGCAGTTTTGATGAATACAGTGATGGGCAAGATCCCGTTAGTTTAATCACAGTACTAAACCCACAATTTGGCACCGTACGGATAGATGGTGCAAATATTGAATTTACATCGACAAGTAGTGTGGGGAGCGCAGCGCGCTTTGATTATGTTGTTGAAAACAGTATTGGGATCAGAAAAACCCATTTTGTAACCATGTCAGTAGTGGCTGTTCCGCCGATCGTCTGCAACCCTGATACATTCTCTTTGCAACAAGGCGAATCAATTTATATTAGCAAGCAGCAATTAATTGCAAACGATGAAGACGGCTCAGGTACCGGCTTGTCTTTGATCGGGGTGACGAATGCGCAAGGAGGCACAGTATCACAAAGTGGGGACACCATTACTTTTGTCTCAACAGGCCTAGCAGAGCAGCCTGCACAGTTTAACTATCGGGTAAGAAACGGTCATGGTGTAGAACAAACGGGTACTGTGTATATCAATATTACACCATTGCCAGAACTCGAGTCATTTATCTATCGCACAGAGGAACAGTCCGACCAAGCAAGGCACAGCTATAGCCCTCCAACGATGCAAGATATCTTCAATAATTGGGCGAGATTCAACGGTAATGAGTATTTTTTAAATAAGCAAGATGCAGAGGCACGTAACAGTACCAACGCCAAAGCTTGGTATTACAATGCGCCGACAGACAGCGTCGTGATGCCTCTGAATGTCTCTCCACCTAATGGATTTGTGTCAGCCGAAAAAGTAGATAATTATACGTTAGAAGCAACATTGAGCTCGGATAACACTGACAACGATACCATTGGCGTAGTTGCAGCATTTGTCAGAGAAGGCAGTATAAACTATGTACTGACGATTGTGCTCAATACCGGCGGAACGCAGCCTAGTGCTACCGGCTGTGGGGTGTATTTTGGCTACGCGGGAGTTGGAGCAGGGGAGAAATTGCTCGGGGAATACAACATTGGTA
Source organism: Pseudoalteromonas luteoviolacea (assembly GCF_018100925.1). GTDB lineage: Bacteria > Pseudomonadota > Gammaproteobacteria > Enterobacterales > Alteromonadaceae > Pseudoalteromonas > Pseudoalteromonas obscura. The sequence goes on from NZ_JAGJEH010000016.1 coordinate 14,258, forward strand.
CTGGTGGTGGTTGGAGTAATAAACGGGTAAGGGTAAAAGTTCAGCGTCAGGGAGACATATTTAAGTTTTATGTCACGCCTTGGAATCAAACAGACAACTTCCAATCGGCCAGTGAAATAGTTGTGGACTTGAACAGTGATACAGATCTACATCGCTTTAAAGGCAAACAATCTTACGGCTACATTACATATTCGCAACCGAATTCGACTTATTTAGACACCGATTTACGAGGCGGTTTAGATGTATCAAAAATCTACGATGCGCAAAACAACTACGTCTGGGAGTATATCAACGGCAGTTGGCAGAGGATTTCTGGAAGCATTCAAAGCCACTTAGGCTACATTCGAAAAGTGTTTAATCCACAAAGTAAAGAGCGCTTTTTAATCTCCCAAAATGCGGTTTCCTACATCGGTAATTTGGTTGATAAGAGTCAGTGGAATGATACCTACTTATTGAATGAGACACAGAATGTCTTGGCCGAACAGGCGCTATCGCAACACGGCGCGCCTGCTGGCAGACGCATTTTGGCACTCTACACAGCAGGAAAAGAAGAGAAAAACTACCTTAAAGATAAACCCAGTGTCTCGACAACATCTGCACACACTCACCATAGCAGCAACCCAGGTTTTAATAACTTAGGTACAAAGAATTGGTTTGCGGACAACCTGATAGATTTGACCACGACTGACTTTATAGGCGGCACGGTTGTCATTGAGGGCGGCATAGTTGGACATATCACGCGTATTGGCAATGACAACGGCACTAGTGCGTTTGTGCACTATCAAGTTATGGATTATCGCTTATTTGAGCATATCCCTGATGTCTCTTCCCAGTCTCTCTAATTTATTCGCCGCAAAATAGAACAGTTACGGCGCAGTTACTCAATTCGATTCATTTTCTAACCTGTAGCGCACCAATTCAGGTGCACTACACCTATTCAAGGAGGCCACAATGGCTCAAAAAACTCTCTCTGGTATTCTCGCTGCTATCGACGCAGAGCAAATCGCGGTAAATATGACAGCAACTAAATCCCTATATCGCTATACAGGTATTATAGACCGCGTAAATGCTGTCAAAAAAGATACCAATGTTGATTTATCAACAGCAAACAATGATAACTTTTTAACCAATACATTGAACCTAGCGGATGGAGATAAAATTTTGCTTACCAAGCAATCTACGCCAGCTCAAAATGGGGTTTACCAAAGAATTGCTGACACTCTGAATAAAATTACTTATCCAAACGTTGAACTTGGCAACTTAGTGGAGTTGCTTGGTACTCCGCCGACGTCTTCTACCGTGTTTTATAAACTGATGGAGGGCGATCAATGGAGTGAAGTTTCACTCAGTGATGGTGCCGTTGCAGCGGCTGTATAACTTGGTGGCCAAGTGAATTCACTTGGTCCTTTTACATTGAGGTGAGTACCATCAATGACTAATAAATATATAAATATTAATGCATTACTCAATCGCATAATCGGCCATCAACAACATGTAGAGCGCTTTGTGGGTTTTATCGGCGTTGTTGACCGAGCAATTCAGGTGCCTATGAACATCGCGCAGCCCCTGCCGCCAAGTGATTGGCAGTCCACAGTGTTGTTAACTGCACAGCAAAATCCGAGTGAAAATGGGATGTATCAAATTGACGAACGCGGGCTCTGGCAACCGCTCTTTGCAGAGTTAGAGTCTGGCAATATCGTGGCACTTGGTAGTCAAAATGGAGAGTCGAATCAATATTTTAAATTGATTGAAATTAGTTTGCAGAAACAGATTTGGCAGCCTTTTGAGTTGAATGGACTAGACCCGTTACAGACTCAATAGGTGTAAATTGGGTGGGTACAATTGAGCGGGAAACAGTATGGCTAATCTGTTGAGGAAAACCCTAAAATCATTTTTCAAACGTGGAAAAAAACCAACGGAATCACAATTTGCACAGTGGTTAGATGCATGCTTACTGCAAGGCGAAGATGGTATAGAAAAGAGCGAAAGGGGTCTTGAAGTTACGCAAAATTTGAGAATCAAAGGAGATCTGACTGTAGAGGGAACATTTTGGCTCGCTCAGCACTGGCAATCATCGCCGTCTGATGTCGCAACTAAATCGTCAGACTCGCCCCCAGAGGGCGCAATATTCTTATGGTATGGCTCCACACTACCTGCGGGTTATGGTCTTTGTAATGGCAAAGAAGGAAAACCATTATTGCATGCACCGCTCAATAACCCCCATCAACTTCAGTACATTATTAAGTTGCCATAACCCTTACACAATAAAAAAGGCATTACCATGACAGATGAGAGACTCTCAAAAAAGCCGGAGGAGGTGTTTAATGGCGTCGAGTATGCGACCTTAACACCTGCTCCTATGTCGACCCTATTAAGCGACAAGCAAAAACAACAATGCACTTTTCAGAAAACCCTAAATGCTGATATTTGGCCTACAAAACAAGTACCATCAATTTCGGAAAGCTGGCACAGCCAAGCTTGGGTTGAGGTATATTTGGACTCATTGCTCGCGTGGTTACACGATTTAAAAGACAGTAAGGTGCTGAACAAATCTGAACCTGTGTATTTATTGTTACTTGGGTGTGAACGCTACGCATTTGGCTTGGCGTTATTGCAAAAACTATGGCAGGGGTGCCAACAGCAAGGGCTTGGCGATATAAACATCTGTTTGCTGTTGTGCATTGATGATCAAGCTATGCAGACACAGCTAGTTCGTCATCCAGACTTTAATGAGTATTATCAAAACGGGCAGGCCCGCATAGTAAATTGGGATATGACTTCATGCCAGCCAATACCAAGTCATGATATTGACGGTGAAACCCTTGCGATAGCAGCAAATCCCGCTGCGTGTTTAGCTCATGGGGTATTTTCTCAGTTGTCACAAGCAATTTATTACATGCACTATCAAGATATTTATTGTGCCGAAATTGCCTGTCTCCAAACCCCGGGAGAGCTTGAACAAACACATAGCGACAAACACTATCAAGAGCTGCCACTCTTGTGGGATTTGAAGACAGCTCAAAGCGTGGCAAAGAAAGACGATAAGCAGCGTACAGTTTATCAGTGGCGCAAGACTAATGTAGATAGAGAAGTCGAGCTGGTTGAAAGAGAATTGGCGCCACAATTGGGTACTGTGTTTAGAAAACTTATCGCCAGAGGAGTAAGCCAAGCCGTTGCTATCCCACTCACAGCGACCCAGCTTTTATTTCAGCTCGAGCAGAATTTTTCAAAAGGTTTGTATCAATTAATTAGCGATAACATGGTCGCAGACAGTGGTATTAATCTGCCAAAAGTTTTACCGAATACAGGGCTAGATTTACCAGTAGACATGAACATGCTGAGTTTGATGAACCCTTGCTCTTATAGCTCTGAATTTGAAAAGTTACATGGCAGTGATGTGGCTATCTATATGAGCATGAGCCATGAAAAATCAGATGAATTTAACTACACACGGCATGTTTTCGAGAAGGCTTGCACTTATCGCTCACCAATCTGCCAAGCTGAAATTAGTCAAAGTATTAAAAGCAGAGCGAGGGAGCTAACTGAAACGCAAATCTTAGCTTATATCAGACAAAGCAAGTTCGACCCAAAAGTGTTGGCATTTTTTATTCCCAGATTGCTTAAAGAAGGCGTATTGGTCGAAAACCGTATGCAGTGGTGCCATGTTCTGTCGCAAGTATGGCAAAACCATATTATTGACTGCGCACATGAATCCTTTGCCTTTGAGCTCGGTTTACTGGCCATTGATTTTAGTCATTGGGTTTTAGCAAAAAACTGTATGTTGGCCTGTATGGAGATCAATGGTCCAAACACTGCGTATTTACATAATTTAGCGCTGGTGGCATGGGCTACAGGCGAGCTTGAAATTGCAGCTCAAAGCGCGGAGTTGGCGCTCGATTTTAGCCCTCAAGATGTGCAAGTTAAAAAGCTTAATAGGGACATTGCAAATTACCTAGATTACTGTCAACACATAGCTTGGTTCGACATGAAGCAAGAGAGTACTCAGTGTGAGGCATCCGGGTTGAGACTTTTACCCCTTGGAGAGCACCAGCTAGGGGAGTTTTATAGTCAATACCGACGAGGTGAAATTGCTGAGCGTTTGCGCGGTGTAAAGCTCAATCAATTCAGTCAGCTAACAGGGATATGGCCAACTTGGCTTGAAGAGGGTTGCAGCGGCAAGAAGGCCCACTATGCACTTGTTCATGATTCGTTTGGCTTTGTGGGCGCAATCATCGTAGACTTTTATCCGACACCAGATGTCAGCGATAAGCAAAGTTCGCAATGCAATGCGCATCTATCTTTCTGGGTTGGATGTGACTACCAAAATCGCGGCTTTGGAAAAATAGGCGTTAATTTAGCTGTTTTAGCGATTCAGAGCCTCGCAAAAAGCCAGAATATATCTCATATTAAGACCTCTGCGTGGGCACACAATACTGCTTCTCGGCGTATTTTAAAGCGCGTTGGGTTTACAGCGTTAGAGGAGACACAAGGCACTGGGGTTGAGCAGGAAGTGTTTTATCAATTGGCTTTGGCTAAGTAGAAATCCAAGCGAACACTAAATATCAACAGTTCCGAGTTAACTTAAAATCGGGTCTGCCTAAAATCACGCATTGATACAGCGTGGCTGTATTACAATTTGGTTCAAACGACACAAAATCTTGCTTTAAGGATGTACAGTTTAACAACACAAACTCAACTAAAACTGCATGCTTACCGTCACCATAAAGCTGCGTTTTGGCTGTGGGATCAGAGAGTTTGCCCAGCCTTGAGAACGCTGCTCAAAGTCGTCGCCACTGGCTGCGGCTTCTGCGCCGGAATGGTAGTAGATTTCATCAAAGAGGTTCTTCACCTTAAATGCTACTTTGAACGATTCGAATTGGTAAGAGATATTCGCATCAACGGTTAAGTAAGTGTCATTTTCTCTGTGTTTTGCGCGCAGCGCGTTTCTTAAATACAGAGGCTTACTGGCTATCCAGTTGGCTCTTAAATTTACATTGAATTGGTCACTGACAGGCACATTAATACCCACATTAATTTTATGCGGAGAAATATCGCCAAGCTCTGCATCGAGGTTACTACATGGATCATATGACAAAGTATGTTCCTGAGCTATTTCATGGCAGTTTTCGATCCCATCACCAACCCATGTTCCGAGCTCATGGTCGTAGCTGACACTGCTTTTTGACTTCGTGTAGGTGTAGTACAGATAACCGGTGATATTAGCTGCGCCTGTCATGAAGTTACTGAACTCAAACTTGCCGCGATACTCTAGCCCATAAGTGCTGCGTTTTCCTGCATTTTCAGCCTCTTCTTTAATGACATCGTCGTATCTGGCAGTAAACAGTGATAGGTCGTGCAGCCAGTTGTCTTGTTGGTACATATAGATGACTTCAAAGTTCTCCGCTTTTTCGGGCTTCAAGTTAGGGTTTGCGGATCGGCCGCTCCAGCCTCCCCACAATTGTATTGGAGCGGGTTCCTGAAAAGCCGTACCGTAAAGTAACTTGACAGTTGATTGATTAGAGAGAAAATAAATAGCTGACGCTCTGGGATTGGTGGTGCTGCCGTACAGACTATTTTTGTCATGTCTTAGCCCGGCATTAATGCGCCAGTTATTGATGTTCCAGATGGCCTGAATGTAGGCCCCTCTGTCAGTTAAACTGGCTAAGTTTTCGTCGGGCATCTGGCTTAATGTATCAGGTTGGATATTAATAGTACTGTCTGTGTTGAGTGCAACTCCATCACCCGCGGTTTCGGGCGTATCTGATGAGCAGAATGTCTCTGCAAAATAACCACAGGCATCATATGCTTTAGTCAGTTCCTTATCCTCAAACTTAATACCGCCACTTATTTTTAATTGTTCGCTGTAATCGAACTCGTAATCTTGTTTGAAAAGCCAGCTTTTATTAGAGGTTCGCCAGTGCGAAATAGTCAGTGTTGAGACAACCTCTGGACCAGTCAGTGCAGTTGACCCTGGAAAGGCCTCAACCCAGTAGCCACCATTATTACTTTTTCTGCTGAGCAGCATAGTGTCTACCTGCACTTTGTCTTGTAACGAACCGGCATGGCGCAGGTAAAACTGTTCAGAAGTGCGATACCACTGGGCCGCTGGCTGGGCTCTGTCATGAGGGTATTGTGGGCCCCAGCCATGACGCATGTCCCATTCAATAATTCCCAAAGTCAGGTTTTTAAATGTCACATCGGCTAGAACTCCCCATTCCCTTTGTGGGTCGTGGTAGCTGCCAAAGTCGTTGTATTTAGAGCTGTGAGGACAGCCATCTGCATCGCAATTAGCTGACAGAGCAGTGTCGTAAATCACAGGTCCCCAGATATCTCGGTTACTCAATAGTTCGTTACTTACAAACCCCCAGGGAGCTAGATCATCAATATCTGCTTCATCACTGGAGTAGTATTTTGCAGACAGGTTATAGGTCAGTTTTTTGTGGTTGCCACCTGCGGTTAGGTCAACGCTCTGGGTATCATAGCTACCTGACTGAACGTTCACTGTAAAAAAGTCATCATTCTTATACCTATCTTTAGCATTTGAGGTAACCAAGTTTATGATCCCTAAAAATGCATTGGGTCCGTAAACTGCACCAACCGGGCCATAGAGTACTTCTATACGCTCGATGTTGGATAGTGGATAGTTTTTTGACAGGGTAGCTTCGTGATACCACAAATGGTTATCTACTATGCCGTTGACTAGCATCAGGGTGCGCTGGGTGAGTGGTGTTCGATAACCGCGCTGATAGGTGATCACGCCGCCATTACCATTGGTTACTGTGCTGTCAAATCCAGGTAAATCTAGAATGACCTCATCAATACTGGTGTAACCACGCTGTTTAATATCTTTAGCAGTGATGATTACCATAGCGGCTGGGGCATCGCGCAGTGTTTCTTCAATACCGGAAGCAGATGACACGGTTAGGTCGAGCAAGTCTTCAAGACTGAGCTCCATTAATGTGCCGGACTGCTCATTATGTGCATACGTTATTGAACTGGTGAGCAGGGCGGCGGAGCATATTAGGGCTACTAGGTTTTTGTTGTGATGTATTTGAGTCATGCTTTCGCCTTAACCCTACGAACTGCAGCGGATCAATGACTGTGTCGCACAATCAAAACGGTGATCTTTTTTCGTCAGCGAGGGTCTTACCTATATCTTTGGAGGGTAGGCTATACCGCTTGTTTGTCAAGATTTGATGGTAAGAGGACTGTTGATAGGGCAGGCGGACGGGATCGCAGTTTAAGGGGAAGTTTTTTCCAACTGCTCAAAGGCTAGTTTAAGCGCTTCAATAAATTGCACGTCAGTAGATAAACTCGCCACGACATAGAGCTCTTGGCTGTCATCTATGGCCTGGTGACGTATGTATTGAGGAGCATGCTTGGTCGCAATTTGGGCAGGAATATGAGAGGCAAACATAGTGTGCACCCTGCCTTTACTAAGCATTTGCCATGCTTGCTCCATATTGGCAACGACAACAAGGTTGTCGGTTTCTGTAAAACCTAAACTCAGAAGCTTACTTTCTTCATAACTGCCCCGGATTGCGACTGTTGTATAAGTAAGGGCATCCTCGATACTGGCTACACTGATTTTGCCACTACGCAGAGAATAAAAATCATACTTTAAGGTGGTGATTTTATAGAGCCAGTGAAACAGGGGAGTACGTTGGTGCGTTTTTGCCATGGAAAAGAGCAACACATTGGGTTGGCTCAAAGCCATATTATAGGCGCGAGCCCAAGGAACAACCTCGATATTGGTTTCAATACCTGTCAGGGTAAGTGCTTGATTGACCTTAGACACGGCACTACCAGAAAGCCTGTTACCCTCACCGACTATGGTATAGGGGGCAAAGTGTTCGGTATATACAGAAAGTGCATTATCCTGAGCGCTTATTACGGTGCAAAAAAACAGAACGCAGGAGATAAAGGAGCAACCAAAGATTCGTGACATACATGCTCAGACAAGCCAAACTCATCATAAGTTTAGTTACGACCAGCCTATTTTGCACAGTCTGAATTGATGTGTTAATTACCAATGGCCCCCACACCTTATAAAAATGAAGTGACACCCAAAGCAATCTTTGCTTGTGCTGTAAAGGTTCTGAGTACTCCTGTACAGATGTGATCAGTATTAATCACCCGAAGGCTAGCCCTGAGTACCACAATATCAGTCCCCAAGACAATACATGACTCTACGGTAGGCATTGGGGCTACGTCGGCATTTGCAAATAAGGCGGTCATTAGTAAGACAACAAGGCTATATATACGGCGCTGACCAACTAAAAAAGGATTGACTAAGCCGCTTGATTTGTTGCATAGCGACGGCAAACGCACTCGTGATAAAGACTACAAGGATTGAACCGGCAAGCAAAAAAACAGCAAGCTTTGGACATCGGAGCAAACTCGTATCGATGCTTTGAAAGTGGCGTTAAAAGATTAGCCGCTTATTTCACCTCGCCAAGGCATACACTTTTTATTGCCTCACCATGAAAGGTTTACGGCTTGTGAGTTCCCAACAATCCTACCACGACTCATTTCGATACAAGCAACAAAAGGAAATCATCTACATGCATCAACAAGAAGAGTTAGCTACTTACCCAACGCGTACCGCGTCTTCGGTAAGCAATGCACTCAATTCAGACTCAGTGAACGTCGATTTGCTGTCATCAGGTGTCGATGTCGCCAAGCGTTACGCTTCCCAAGTAGTTTGGGACCATTTCAAAGGAGATGCCACAGCTAAACTGATCATCTCAAGTGTATTTAATTATGCGGTTACGTCTTTAAAATCCTTAAACCCTTGGGTAACTGCTATTTCACAAGCCTTGCTAATGCTAGCCAAAGTGCCCCCAGGTGTTGTGTCTGCAGTACTGTGGGCTGTGGGAAAAATTTGGCTGTGGGCGGCCAATAAGTTTTACAACGGTGGCTGGATCGCTACAGCATGGGGTGATATAGATGAGCCCTATATTTATCAATGGCTTAAAAAAGGAAGTGATGCCCATGGAGCATTGCGTGCATTAGTTGCAGACTTGCAAGCTTGGGTGCAGTACATCCAAGATAAACTTGCTAGCCGCGTAGCCCGTTTAATCGGAGTATCTGAAGCTGATGAAGCAGATGACTCAGGACAGCCCGCAGATGAAGAAGAGCAGTCATCTCCCAATATTGTCGATAATAAATTCGTTTCATTGGGTATTAATCAACCGGAGCTGATGGATTGGGAAGATGGAGTCAGTAAGCCAAAAAGAGCGGGGCTTCATGGTACTGGTGTGGCAAAAGTAAACTTGCTCGGCCAGCAATTTGGTGGGGACGTAGATATCAAATTACCCTTTGGTAGTGGTTGGGAAGTGTCTGTTAAGCCCGTATTTGCCAGTCAGCAGGGGGTCGGGTTTAGTGGTTTTATCGCAGCGCATCAGGTTTTAGGTGATGAGTTAGTGATAAATGAAGAAGGCCTATCTCGTTTTAAAGCCAGTATTGTAGGGCTTGATATTGCTAATAAGCGTGTGTATTCAGACTTAATGTCACTGGATTACAACAAGCAGCAAAAAGAAGTGCATTTTGCAGGTGACGCACATGTTCCTTTGTGGGACAAAAAAAAGCTGGATGGGGAATTTGACCTAAAACTTGATACCGCAGGTCGATTCAAATCTGGTAGAACAAAAATTTCTTCGTCAGATACGTTTGAAGTGATCCCTAACTTCTTATCGATTAGCAACCCAAGTGGTGAAGTTGACATTGCAAAAGACACCGCGCCAGAATTTGAAGTCAGTACAGATGCTTCTTTACATGGTTTACCAGGAGGCGTTAAGGCATCTATAAGCCAAGCTAAGGTGATGTATCACGACGAGCAACTAGGCGGTGAAATTGAGCAAGCAGATGTTGAGATCCCGGTCAGTAAACATACGACCATGACGCTGGCAATGACAAAGGCAAAGTTTACTAAAGACGCCATTGAAGCTGAAAACGCTTATATGGATCTGGAGCACGACAACTCCAAGGTTTTAAACAAGAAGGCCATTGTTGAATCAGACTTTTTCTCCGGTAATTTTGACTTTGGGAAAGTGTTTGAACTCAAACAGTTAAAAGTGCATCAAGGGCTGAATTCACTCAAATTCGAAGGTGGAAAGTTCACTTATGAAAAAGATGAAAATAATGGATTGCAGTTACTTAGAGCACGCATATTAGGATTGGAAGCATACTACGATAACGAAAAACGCGAAGGTGGAATATCGGGAGAGTGGAAGAAGGGCATTAGTTTTCCTGCATTTTCCTTAGATTTTCCAGTCGGCGCTGGCGTTGCTGGAGTGGGTGTAGATATCACTGGAGGTTTTGATTTCGCAGCCGGAATTGGTGCTCGGATTCAAAACAAGGAAGAAGATAACACAGAAACGCAAATGCTCTTCAATGTATTTGGTGAAGCCTCTGCCAGTGCAAAAGCTAAGGCCAGAATTGAAGCCGGGGCGTTTGTTGGCGTCCCATACTTGGCCAAGGTTCAAGGTGGGTTATTTGGTGAGATACGTGGCGGTATTGAGGGCAAAATCTTGACGTCGGGTCGTTTAAAATACACCCGTGGGCAAGGTGGAGATAGCTTTGGGCAGTTTGGTATCGATAAAGATTGGCCAATGCAAGGTGACTTCAGCTTAACTGGATCGTTAGAAGCTGAAGTTGGGGCATCCATCAAAGCTAAAGTACTGACATTTGAAAAAGAGATTGCATCTGTTTCCATAGGAGATTGGACCCTAGGTGAATATACGCTAGATGGTACAATTAACAGGAGCCCGAATGGCAAAGGTTACATCGTTGAACGTTCACAAGGTAAGTTTGTCAAAGACAAGCCTGAACCCGTAAAAGTAACTAAAGAAACACTCTCTGTTGACAAGTGGGTCAATCAGCTAGAGAAAGACCACAGTCACATTGAGTACACAGAAGATGAAGCGAAGAGAAAGCTGCCAGAAGTTGCGAGGAAAACGGTTTATAGCCATTTGAGCCCACTGCAAAAAGAGGATGTGAGTGAAAGGTATACTAACTTGCTCAAGTTGATGCCACAGCGTCTTAAGTTTGTAAAAACCTATCAAAAAATCAAAGCGGAGAGAGATAAATTACCTACCAGTGGCACTTATATATGGACACCCAAAGTTTGGAATGAAGCGGTTCAGCGCAAAAGTATTTGGATTTTTGAGTTTAGTACTAGCAAGGCACAAGTCGCAGAGCAGTTGGAGAAATACCACAAGACTCACTCAATATTAGAACGCAGAGTGATCCTCGCAAAACTCGAAGAGATTGCAACAGACTATCGTCAGAACAAGTCTAAAAATGAGGACAATAAAGAAGCTGCGAAAGACTTTTTAGAAAGTATAGAAAAAGAGCGACTCATTTTGATGTAGCTTTGCCGCTATCGTTGTTGATTATTCAATGTGTGTAATACCTTGTAATAGCCATTCATTTGTTTGTTTACTATGTTGCTCTCTAGATTTGAGCGGGTGCCATTGCGCAGCGGCTTATATCGATACAACATGCTAAAGGAACAAATAACCATGCCAAAACTTAATTGGCAACACACAACAATGGCCAGATATGGTCCTAAATTGGTCGCATGAAAATATTCATTTCCTCATGGGGGATTCGAAATTTTTATTACCAAAAAACCTGAAAAAGCAGCCTTATGGCTGCTTTTTTACTTATAAATCAAACATGTCCTTGTATTTTAGCTAAGTTAACTTTAGGTACATAAAAGTTGATGTTGTTTCCAATATGTATACAATGGTTTTTTTTGTGAAATTAAGGATAGATATGGAAACAAAATGTTCTCAGCCTTTTCGGGTTGTGCTCTTATGTATGTTTTTCTCTGCATTAAGTACGGTAGTAAATGCTACTGAGCGTGTATCGGGATATATATATAATCAATCTTCTACTTTTTCGGTACATCATGAACCTAGTGCCTCCACAGATTTTTTGGTTGTAGAAAGTTCAGCAGCAGTGACAACGCTTAACTTTAATAAGTTTGCAACAATTGGTAAGCCTGTACTTATCAAGATCCCCAGTGACAGTAATATTGAAACCTTAGTGGTTAATGCGTCATCAATTGATATTCAAAATTCGGTTTCGGTGATGGGTAAGCCCGTGGATTTAGTGTTTATATCAAATGGAGGCTCTGTAAGTTGTAATAACTGTTCTTTTGATAATGCGGGGAGAGTATCTTTTGTAAATGGCACATTTTCTGGTGGCATTGTCAGAACGCGAGTCGGTGGTAAAGTGACTATCTCAAACCTAAGTGCGCCAGGTTTGCAATCTCTTGAAGTGATGTCCGATAGTATTGTTACATCAGGTGTTATTGACTTGAATTTACGCGCTGAGCGTCATCCTAATAGTGGATTCATTCAATCAAGTAGGGGCACGTATGTGCTGGGATCTGGGGGGATTAACCTGTACCCCGGTCGCTTTACTATTCGTTATAGCAATCTCGATATGATCTCTTCGACGACCCTTTCGAGTAATTACCAACCGGTTGGTACTTTTAAAGCAGCAAGTATTGGTATTGTTACGTCGCAGCCAGTGACTATTCCTACTAGCACTGTACTCAATACCATGTCGGATGCTTTGGCGACTAGCACGCGACAGGGACAGTTTTACGCGCCAGCAGAAGGTGTGTTTATTCAAATAGCTGAGCATGAAAGTGCGGCGTTGAATGTCTACGGTAAGCTCTATAGTGACCGTATCATCACAACAAAAACCATCGGTGCGACGACTTATCGATCTGGGTCTAGGCTGATTGGTCAAACCGTCAAGAGTTTTTCAGACCGCGGGATGTTAAATCAGGGCTATATTGATGCAGGGAGTATAGAGGTTGCTGCTAGCCGACTGATTAACTCAGGCACCTTAAATGGTTCTAAAGTTAATATCGAAGTTGAAGGTGACGTATACAATACCTTTGGCGGTGTGATAAAAGCGGGCACTTTGAGCGTTGATTTGAATGATGGTATTTTCACCAACGGCTCTCGAACCAACAGACTAAACTGGCCTACAAACAAGTCATTGCAGGCACCGTCTATTAATGTCAATAGCTTAAAGCATGGCCCGTATTCAGGCTATAGCACAGCGGGTACAGCACAAAGCCGCCTCAGCGCAAAAATTCATGCGAACACCATAAAAATAGTGGCAAAAGCCATCGAAAATATTAACCCTTACCATATTGAAGAGCCAAGCGGTGTTGACTGGAGTGCTGGTATTCGCGTAAACACAGCACAGTCGGAGCAGGTTTCTATTGCAGCAGAGTCAAAAATAGAACTTAAAGCAAGTCAGTATATTCGCAACTCTTCTGCCATTTTACGTCTTAACCAGCAGGGGCTATTCCATATTGATACACCGCTGTTATTTAATGAACGTTACCGCCTTGAAACGACCTCTTACATTATTTCTCGATACGCTTATACGTCAGAAAATAAAGGAAGCCGCGATACGGTAGAGCAGGGAATCGGGACGAAAATTGCGGCTTACTCACCTCCGGGGCGAATAGTCAGTTTTGGCGAGTTTCAAATTGGCAGTAAATCAGTACCTTCGAACAGACGTCGTTTTGTCAATGCATTTTCGTACATTGAGCTTTTTGGTAACGCGCGTTTCCAAAAACTAGATTTGGAATCAATTGGCATCAAATTAAGCAGTACGGTCGCAACAGATAATTTTTACGCCATTAAGCAGTGTATGGCCATCGGAAACTGTAGCGGTACATCGGTTGATACTTCTGTTGAAGGTGAAACCTTACTGGCCATTCATGGCAATGTGTATGGTATTAACCCGAATGTAGAGAGTCAAAGCGACCTGACTGTCACTGATTCAAACTCATTGAATGCAACGACCAACGCCAAGATTAGAGAGTACTTCCAACGGTATGTAAAAGTTGTGGATGAAGATACTTATGAAGGCTACTCATCTCCTAAAGTACAAGATCAATGGGTTACGGCGTATTTGTATAAATGTGATGGCTATCGATATGAAGAGCACGGTTTAGTTAAAACTGAGAATTGCAGTTATTCCTCAGTAAGAGTGGCATTAAGTACGATACTTGGCGAAACATCAAGCGCAGATTTTGAAAATACAGGTTACACCTTTAAAGAAGTGACTGATGCTGCGAAATCTTATGCAAGTCGCAGGAGGTATGTGAGCCGCGCAGAAGACTACCGCTGTGATAATCAACGTTACAGTTGCACCGCGCAAAACTTTAAATACCAGAATGTTGTAGTCAGTGACGGCGGTAAAAAAGTGACAGTGAGTTACAAGTATGAAATCTCGATTGATGATGAGTTAGACGATTTTGACACACCCTTTATTCGCTATATCTCCAAATCACCCACGATCACAGTGGCGGAATTGATGGCTGGTAAATAAATGGAATTTAAAATGAAAAAAAATAATGAGGCTGATAAGCCCGTACCATTTTACAAGAAGGCCATTGCCTACTTAAATATTTTTATGTTGCTAGGGCAGGTGTGTTTGCCAACCCTGGCTCACGCTTATAATGCTTTTGACAAGACGAATGCTGCACAAGTACTGGCAAGCTCTCCTGCATTTACTAAGGAGTCGAGCAATCGCCAGACATTGTATGTTAAATCTGAGCACATCGTGGAGCAGTCACGCGCTCAAAATGCTCAGACCATAGCTGGTTTTCATAAACTGCTTCTGGACAATAGAAAGTCAGCACTGCCTTCACCACAATATATCCCTATTTCCACAGGCTCGATCACGGTTATTTTTCCGCATTACCCGCTGGCAAAGCTGGTGGGGGACAGGTTTGTTCAATCACGCCTGATCCGCTCGCAAATTTATGCCGAGCTGAACCGCAACATGATCTCAACTGCGTATGCTGATGAAACGGCTCAAATAACGCAGTTATACCAAAATGCATACGAACTGGCTAAAAAGGGGAGTGTTACTTTTGGTGAGAAAGTACCTAAATCAGTTTACGACAGTTTTGGTAAAGATTTTATCTGGCCAGAGTTTAGAGACATCAATGGAGAAAATGTACTGTCTCCAGTGGTACACCTGAGCGCATCGACAATAGAAACGCGCACCGTAAACGGTCACCTAGTCGAATTTACAGGCTCCGATGTAAACTTTAGAGACATTACTGTTAACAATGGCACCTTGCTAACAGGCCGTGATACTTATTTACGCACAGCGCGAAACCTTACTGTTAATCCCGGAGCACAAGTCGCCTCAGATGGCGATCTGAACCTATTTGTTGGTGGTACTTTAAGAAATTTATCAGGCAGCCTGACAGCAAGAGACAATGTAGACATTATTGCTGGTCAATATGAGCAGAAAACGTTAGTACACCGTTTTTCTAGCCGCTATGAGCGAGGCTCTCGCTTTGGTGAAATTGCCTCGGTCAGTGGCGAGAATATTCGTATTCGAAGCATGGGTGACATTGTTATTCAGGGCGGTACGATAACTGGCAATACTATCGGTTTACGTGCTGATGGCAATATTCGACTAATTTCTCAACAAACTAGCTACGTTAACAATGAACCGGTTGGCGAATATTCGCAATCAACTTCTGAAGTCAAACACTTGACTACAAAACTGTCTGCTAAGGACAGTATCTACTTAATGGCGTCTGGTGCGATTGAACTCAAAGCAGCAGAGTTACATGCCGATGAAGGGGTTATTGAGCTACTGGCAGGCCAGGGCATTTTTGTATCCAATGAGTTTAATCAGTTCCAGAAGCAATCTAGTGCAAAGTGGGGCAAAACTACAGAGCAAGAGCAGGAGTTCCAGACTATTGCCGTGCGTTCAGCATTAGAGGCGGGCAAAGGCATAATGGTAGCGTCGGATTTCGGCGATATTACATTAAAAGCAGCCAAAATAAACTCTGGTGAAGGGACTACGATAGATGCGCGTAACGGCAAAGTAAATCTGTTGCTTGCCAAAGAGCAGGACCACTATTTTTACAATCGGGTTAAAAAAGGCACCTGGAAAATAAAGACCGAAACTAAGCAAGATACGGTCGATACTGCGGTGTATAACGAGATCATCGGCGGTGTTAAGGTCAAAGCGACCCACGGAATTACGCTTGAACTGGGGCAGTATGAAGGAGAAAGCCTACAGGATACGCTAAATACATTTAGCAGTAGCAACAGCTTAAGCTGGATGTCAGATCTGCACAATGATCCTGAGCTTTCAGGCAATATTGATCTCGTTTATCAAAAATTAGAAAGAATCCATAAACACGATAAAACCAGTACATTGAGCCCAGCGGCTATGGCGGTTATTGCGATTGCTGTATCTGTTGCGATGGGTCCTGGTGGCGCGGAATTAATCGGTTCCACAGGATCAATTGGTTCCTTCGGTGTGATCAATGGTGCCGCGATGCAAGCGGGTGCTTTGGCGTTGGCAACACAAGCAGCTGTAGGACTGGCCAGTGGCAAGGGAATCGATGGTACTTTGGAGTCGATGTTACAAGAAGACAGTATCCGCTCTCTTGCGACTTCAATGGTTACCGCGGGTATATTAAACAGCGAAGCATTTAAAAGCCTGAAGTTTTTTAGCAATGCAGACATTGGCTCTACATTTTTTGAAAGCCAAAATGCGATTGATTTAGCAAACCAAGTTTCCATGGCTGTTGCAAATGCTACGGTTAGTGCTGGCGTATCAACGCTAATTAACGGTGGTGATTTTGGTGATTTCAAAGGTCAATTTGTTAATTCATTGAGAGCTTCTGCCATTAACACCGTTGGTGAAAAAATGGCTTCCAAAATCGGTGAACTGGCAGATGATGGAACGATAGATCAAGCTGTTAGATACTTATCTCATGCAGCACTTGGCTGTGCAATAGGAGCCGCTTCAGCGAGTGCAAATAATGCTGAAAAAGGCACTGCATGTGCATCTGGGGCGGGCGGTGCCGTAATTGGAGAGGTAGTCGCTGACAAATACAAATCAAGTCAAGATTATCATACTAAGCAAGCTGAGTTAGAAGGCATCTTAAAAGACCTTGGTTTAGATGAGTCAAAATTTGTTGGGTTAACGCACGAGCAGAAAAAAGCACTTCTTAAATCCAATGCGCCAAATCTAATGAAACAACTTAGCGAAATCAAAGCCAAGGGGGTTGATCTTGCGAAGTTGGGCGCTGGAGTAGGGGCGTTTATCGCTGGAGCTGAGGTTAATATAGCTGCTAATGCTGGCGAAAATGCAGCGGAACATAATGCATTTTGGTTTGTTTTACAGGCCGGTTATATGCTCTACAAAGCATACGACTTGTATCAAACAATTGAAGGTGCGATCGCTATTGGAGAGGAGTTAGCTGCAGCTAAAGACAATCCTCAAAAGCAGATCGAAATTATCAAAAAGCATGCTATTTCGCTTGGTATCGATATTGTTGTTGGAAAAACTGCCGCAGAAACATTAGGTAGTTTGATTAAAATAGCGAAGTCTAAAGGGATTGTTCCTGAGCGTGTCGTTGAAGAGCTTAATTCTATACTGACTAAGCTAGAGTCTGGAAAACCTCAGAACTATAAACCAGGTGAAAGCCAGCAGTCTCATGTCGACTTTGAATTTGGGCCGGTTGCTTGGGGCGCCAAAGTTGAGAATAAACTTGAGTTAGGCAGCTTCATTGAAGACAATAAAATTAGTTTAAAATCAGGCTGGGATGCTAACAGGTTATATGATGAAGTTCTCAAAAAGCCAGAAAATGGAAAGAGGCCTCCAGTTGAAGACTACCTGTCACAGGAATATATAGATTCTCACTTAGATAGATTCAAAGGGGGAGCAGTTCGATTTACTACAAAAGATGCCATCAATCAGTTTGGTAGTATTGGCCCAAGTGAAGCTTTTATTATGCCTAAAAGTGACTTTGATGAAATTGTTCGACGTGCTAATGGCAATGTTTCTGAAATAGAAATTGCGCTGGGTTTAAATTCAGGTGACTTGAGCAATGGAGGTACCGTAGCAGCGCATATTTTACCTTCTGAATTGGGAGGGATACGTCTACCAAGTGGCAATGAGATGGGGGCGAACGATATGTGGGTACCTGGAGGTGTTACTTCTGGGGGGGTACGAGAAGCTATCTTAGATGTAACTCAAGTTCCCTTAAGAATGCTCAAGTTTAAGTAATTGTTTGGAGTATAAGGTTATGAAACCAGATTATGAAGAAATAAGAGGGGTTTGCTGCATGGTTGTCCGAGAGAGGGGCAAGTTTTTTGTCAATTATGACAGTGGTGCACATGGATCAGGCGTAACCGTTAAGGAAATTACGGAACAGGACTTCAATGCAGTAAAAAGTGGCAAGTTAACAATTGAAAATATAATAGATAAATATCGCTTTCAATAATTCGGCAAGATAATTGGACGGACAAGGCAGCTGCAAATTTATTGCTCAAATCAAGTTATTTTGCCGTTTAAATATTCAGTCATAATGAAACTTGAATTTTAATGGCGAAAGCAATGAAGACTTAATAGATTTGCCTTTGATGTCCTATTATCAATTCAAAGCACGGTGTTTACACCGTGCTTTTTTGCATAAAAATAATATAGAGCAGTACGGCTTTTGTAGATTAAGACCCAGTACGTTTAATTCAATGTAAGCGCGAATCTCAAAAACGTTATCCCGGTGAGGCTAACTAAGGTAATTAACTCCACTACATCTCTAAAATATAGGATATGGTTGGTAACTGAGTGCGCACTTTTCAGTAGTATTAAGCCAATTCAGTACTGATAAAACGAGATGGCTAGGAGTGTATTCAATGGCAACGAGCGCTGGAAACTGTGTTCAAATTTCGTTAATACCTGCTGAGAATAAAACTATCTAACTTAATAAACTCGTATATTTTTCTGGAGGAAACTAGTGGCATTGAAGTAAGAGCTGATACAAGTTGACTATGCTTCAAGGGTAAAAACAGTTGACTATGTTTGTCTCAGCAACAAATTAGCCAACTGTTTTTTGTTAATCAGACTAGCTGAAAATTAGTAGCAGGCTACCCCTTCACGATTTGAGCACCATCCATTAACTTTCAGTTGCGTTTCAAACTTCTTGAAGTCACTGTTGCCATTTTCATCAGTCACGACGACCAATCCAGAGATTGTATATGTATAGTCGTATTTTTCTTTGAAAGACAAAGTTAGAGAACCAGTTTTTGAATCTTTACCGAATGCTCTTACGTATGTTTCCAGTTTCTGGCCGTCAGCTGAGTATTGAGGAACACTGAACGTGATTGAAGACTGGTCTATGCCTACATCTTTAGTTACGACTACTTTCGCTTCAGGGCCTGATACGTTGATTTTGCTCGTTGCATAGGCATCAACTGCAATTCTGAAGTTGTTCAAGTTGCCGCCATCTCTTGAGTTGTACAGCTCAACCATATCAAACTCTTCATAAGATGTAGGTTCACGGCTGGTAATAGAACGGAAAGTGGCTTTGGCTACGTTTAACAGCGATGCGTCAATAGGGAGGTCAGCAGCTGTTTCGAAACACTGATTGGCCTTAACTTTTTTGCCGATACCTGTGTAGGTATTATATGCGTCTTGTTGTCTTGGGAAATAGTAGGCGTCATCTGGCACCCCAGCCATAACTTCCCATGCTTTTTTGACTAACGTCCATTCAGGTCCAAGCTTTTCGAGCCATGATTCAGTCGCCTCTTCTTTGAAATCGGCTCTAAGCTGTTGGTCAGAGCTATCCCTCGATTTACCTAGTGTCCAATAGTTTCTATCATGCGTGTTACACTCATCTGTGTACTCTTCAGCAACTTCGTTGACAATATCAAAGAACCAGTTTTCTAGTTTGTCAGGCACGCCACTTATGTCAGATTCAACAATCGTGCAGCCGTCTACTGGTATAGTGAATTTTGGGCAAGAGTAGATGTTTTCAGCCTGATGAGGCTCTAGTGGTGCAGGTCCATTTGCCTGTAGCACAGAGATTAAAATTGGTACAAATAGAGTAGAGTCCATTATCTTATCCTTATTATTAGATTTATATCTTATCAGTATCCCTAATATCTACTTAATCGATTAAAACTTGTCCTGTTATGTAGCGTTAATTGATTGATATTAGATGATATTAATCAGCATTGTACCACTATCTGCTCCTAAACTTCAATTTATTAACGTATCAATTAAAGGATATTCATGAGGTGTGTTTATATTAACATTTTCATATTGCTAATCATCTCTATGGATCTTACAAGTTTTTGTTTTAAAAATAGACATATTTCGATTTAGAATGTGTCATGCAGCAATGCTGTATTTATGAAAAAGTAATAAATGAAGAATCTCAAAATTTGTGAGTAAATAGCTGGGCCTATGGAGTGGCTGAATTTAATTGAATTGGCTTTTTAGCATGAGATATTGAGGAAATCACCGTCGATGGTACAGTATTCACAGCTTTTAATGGGGGGAGAAGATAGCAAGTTAAAAAACTCCGATACTTTGCTTCATTTTTACTCGAAACTCCGATATGGCAAACTTTTATAACTTCGCTCACTTCTGCAAGTCCAATATGATTACTTCGACGTTGACAAGAAAAACTCGCATTTATGCATAATATAATAACGAGAGTAAAAGTATGTGTGATTAAGAGCTGGCCTCTTTCGTGATTGCTAAACATCAAATTCAACTGAGAACAATATCCTAGAATTAATCCAAAAGGAGTCGTTGTGCTGCTTTTTATATGGAATAAATGTCTTTACAATTTTATATCCGGCTTTTTGATAAGTATTGGATGTGAAAAAACTTAACACTGTTTAGCCTCTTACAGGCTTCCCCTTAAATTATTTTTAGACATCAAAATGAACTGGAACGCCTATATAAATTGCATACCTGTGCTTGTACGGAATTTATGCAAAATGTGGTTCGAGTCAGTGTGACACCTCTACTGGCCAATTGCTCATAGCATACTAATCGACATGACTGATTTATGATGTGTAACTAAACTTGGTTGTATATTGAGCGTTTTGCAATTAATTTCGTTACCATGATATTTAAAGATTAATTCAACTCATACCAACGTATTACTGACAAAATGCATTTGCTATCAGGGTAATTTTAATTGTTGGTATTAATATATTAATTTTTTATTTATATGTATGTCAGTTACAAAAATAAAATCTCAAAATTTTTAAATTTCGGTTTGTAAAAGTTGAGTCCGTTTCTTATTTGTATACAATTGGCGTTTTTTGTAAAAACGAGGATAGAAATGAAAGCAAAACGTTCTCAACCTTTTGGGGGAGTGTTTTTATGTATATTTTTTTTTACGTTAAGCGCTGCTTCAGGTGTCGCTGCAAGCGCATCGAATTATATATATAACCAGTCTCCTATTTTTTCAGTACATAAAAAACCAGAAGCCTCCAGTGATTTCCTGGTTGTTGATAGCACAGCTGCAATAACGACGCTTAACTTTAATAAATTCGCAACAATTAGTAAGCCTCTGCTTATCAAAATACCTAATGATAGTAGCACTGAAACCTTAGTAATTAATGCAACAGAAATTGACATTCAAAATACAGTTTCAGTAATGGGAAAGCCTATCGATCTAGTGTTTATTTCACAAGGCGGTACTGTTAGTTGTAGCAACTGTTCTTTTGATAATGCGGGAAGAGTATCGTTTATCAATGGCACACTTTCGGGCGGCATCGTGAGAACGCAACCTAGTGGTAGGGTGACTATCTCAACTCTAACTGCACCAGGCTTGCAATCTCTTGAAGTGATGTCAGATAGCATCGCAACGTCAGGTGTTATTGATTTAAATTTACGCGCAGAGCGTCACCCTAATAGTGGATTCATCCAATCAAGTAGGGGCTCTTATGTACTGGGCTCTGGCGGTATTAACTTGTATCCGGGCCGCTTTTCTATTCGCTATAGTGATCTTGATATGATTTCATCGACGACTCTGTCGAATACTTATCAGCCGTCTGGTACTTTTAAAGCTGCGAGTATTGGTATTGTTGCGTCGCAGCCAGTGACTATCCCTGCTAGCACTGAGCTCAATACCATGTCAGATGCTTTGGCAACGAGCACTAGGCAGGGACAATTTTACGCGCCAGCAGAAGGCGTGTTTATTCAAATTGCGGAGCATGAAAGTGCGACATTGAATGTTTACGGTAAGCTCTATAGCGACCGTATCATCACAACGAAAGCAATCGGTGCGACGACTTTTCGTTCTGGTTCTAGATTGATTGGTCAAACAATCAAGAGTTTTTCAGACAAAGGGCTGTTAAACCAAGGTTATGTTGATGCAGGGAGTATCGAATTCGCTGCAAGTCGACTGATCAACTCTGGCATTCTAAGTGGCTCAAAAATCAATATCGAAATCGAAGGTGATGTCTACAATACCTTTGGTGGAGTGATCAAAGCAGGTACTTTGAGCGTTGATTTGAACGATGGTATTTTCACTAATGGTTCTCGTACCAACAGGTTAAATTGGCCGGAAAATAAGTCACTGAGTGCGCCATCTATTGACGTTAACAGTGTTAAGCATGGCCCATATTCTAGCTACAGCGCTACCGGATCTGCACAGAGCCGCTTGAGTGCAAAAGTCCATGCGAACAACATAAAAATTATAGCGAAAGCGATAGAAAATATTAACCCTTACCATATTGAAGAGCCAAGTGGTGTTGACTGGAGTGCAGGTATTCGCGTAAACACTGCTCAGTCTGAGCAGGTCTCAATAGCGGCAGAGTCTAAATTGGAACTAAAAGCAAGTCAGTATATTCGCAACTCTTCAGCCATTTTACGTCTTAACCAACAGGGGATATTCCATATTGATACACCCTTATTATTTAACGAACGTTATCGTTTAGAAACTACCTCTTTCATCATATCTCGTTACGCTTATACGTCGGATAATAAAGGAAGCCAAGATACAGTTGAACATGGAGTTGGGACTCAAATATCTGCTTATTCTCCACCTGGGCGAATAGTCAGTTTTGGCGAGTTCCAAATTGGCAGCAAAGCGGAACCTTCGACTAGGCGTCGTTTTGTCAATGCATTTTCGTATATTGAGCTTTTTGACAATGCGCGTTTCCAAAAGTTGGATTTAGAGTCAATCGGCATCAAATTAAGTAGTACAGTAGAAACAAGTAACTTTCATGCCATTAAACAGTGTGTTGCTTTAGGTAATTGTAGCGGTGCAGCAGTCGATACTTCTGTAGAAGGTGAGACCTTACTAGCCATTCACGGTAATGTGTATGGTATTAACCCCAATATGGAAAGCCAAAGCGACCTGACTGTAACAGAGTCAAACTCACTAGATGCAACGATCAATACCAAGATTAAGGAGTACTTCCAACGGTATGTAAAAGTTGTGGATGAAGATACTTATGAAGGCTATTCATTTCCCAAGGTTGACGACCAATGGGTTACAGCAAGTTTGTTTAAATGTGATGGCTATCGCTATGAAGAGCATGGTTTGACACAAACAGAAGATTGCACTTACTCCTCAGTTAGAGTTGCCTTAAGTACAATACTTGGCGAATCCTCAGATGCAGATTTTGAAAACACAGGTTATACCTTCCAAGAAATAGACGATGCTGCGAAAGCTTATGCTAGAAGTAGGCAGTACGTAAGCGGCTCTGAAGACTACCGTTGTGCCAATACTCGTTACTCCTGTACTGCGCAAAATTTCGAATATCAAAATGTTATTGTCAGCGATGACGGTAAGAAAGTGACGGTGAATTACAGATATAAAATTTCGATAGATGATGAGTTAAACGATCATGACACGCCAACTCTTCGCGACGTATCCAAATCACCCACGGTCACTGTGGCAGTCTTGATGGATGGTAAATAAATGGAATTTAAGATGAAAAAAGATAACTTGGCCGACAAGCCCGTGCCATTTTACAAAAAGGCCATTGCCTACTTAAATATTTTTATGTTGCTGGGGCAGGTGTGTTTACCAACTCTGGCACAGGCCTATAACGCCTTTGATAAGACCAATGCAAATCAACTGCTGGCAAGCTCTCCCGCAATCACTAAGGTGCCTGACAACCGCCAAACAATGTATGTGAAATCAAAGCATGTTGTGGAGCAACCTCGCGCTTTAAATGCTCAGACCATGGCTGGTTTTCATCAGCTCTTGTTGAGGAATAAGAAGCACGCATTACCAGCACCTAAAAAGATTCATCTTGCTGGCAGCTCAATCACAGTCATTTTTCCAAGTTACCCGCTATCAAAGCAGGTTGGTGACCGGTTTGTACAATCACGTTTAATCCGCTCGCAAATTTATGCCGAGCTGAACCGAAACATGATCTCAACCGCGTATGCTGATGAAACGGCTCAAATAACGCAGTTGTACCAAAATGCCTATGAATTGGCTGGAAAGGGCGGTGTTACTTTTGGTGAGCAAGTACCTAAATCAGTCTACGACAGTTTTGGTAAAGATTTTATCTGGCCAGAGTTTAGAGACATCAACGGGGAAAAAGTACTGTCTCCAGTGGTACACCTGAGCGCTTCGACAATAGAAACACGTACCGTAAATGGCCACTTGGTCGAATTTACAGGCTCTGATGTAAACTTTAGAGATATTACTGTTAACAATGGCACCTTGCTAACAGGTCGTGATACATATTTACGTACAGCGCGAGACCTTACTGTCAATCCAGGCGCGCAGGTAGCCTCCGATGGCGATCTGAACCTATTTGTTGGTGGTACTTTAAGAAACCATTCCGGCAATTTAAGTGCCAGAGAAAATGTTAAAATCATCGCGGGCCAGTATGAGCAAAAAACACTGGTGCACCGTTTCTCTAATGAATATGAACAGGGGACCCGATTTGGCCAAATTGCTTCTGTTAATGGCGAAAATATTAGCATATACAGCATGGGCGACTTGGTTATTCAAGGTGGTACGGTAAGTGGAAACACAATCAGCCTAAGAGCTGATGGCAACATCCGTTTGCTTTCACAACAAACCAGCTATGTTAATAATCAGCCTATTGGTCAGTACTCTCATACTAGCAGTGAAATAAAGCATCTCACTACTAAACTAACAGCCAAAGACAGCATCTATCTGATTGCATCAGGTGCTATTGAACTTAAAGCTGCGGAGCTGCATGCAGACAAAGGCGTGATTGACCTTTTGGCGGGTCAGGGTGTCTACATTCTCAATGAATTCAACGAAACTCAAAGTCAAAAATCTGGCAAGTGGGGGAAAACCACAGAGGAAGAGCAAGAGTTCCAGACCATAGCTATCCGTTCAGCACTTGATGCGGGTAAAGGTGTAAGGATCGCGTCCCATTACGGTGATATTACGTTACAAGCTGCCAAAATAAACGCGGGCGAAGGCACGGTTATAGATGCGCGTAATGGTAGGGTTAACCTATTGCTTGCCAAAGAACAGGACCACTATTTTTATAACAAGGTAAAAAAAGGCACTTGGAAAATAAAGACCGAAACTAAGCAAGATACGGTCGATACTGCGGTGTATAACGAAATCATTGGTGGGGTACAGGTTAAGGCAACACAAGGTGTTACACTGGAGTTAGGTCAGTACAATGGTGAATCTGTACATGATGTAATGAGTCAAATGTCACAGAGTGACAGTCTTAGCTGGATGGTTGATGTATACAATGATCCTCAGTATAGATGTCCGTCATTTGCATCTTCCACTGTACCCGACCAATTCAGTGAAGATGCCTTCCTTGCAATGAAGCAAGATGCTGATTTTAATAACTGTAGCAGCACCCTAAATGTTGTATATAGCAAACTAGAGAAAATCCATAAACATGATAAAACCAGTACGTTAAGCCCCGCAGCGATGGCCATTGTTGCAATTGCAGTTTCAGTTGCAATGGGGCCTGCTGGAGGTTTGGTAGGTCAAGGAGGCACGATCCCTGCCGCGTTCAAAACCAGCGCAGCAATGGGAGCTGCTATGTCAGCGGGCGCAGTGACACTGACCACTCATGCAGTGTCGAGCCTTGCTGCTGGTAACAGTATTAACGATACACTTGATTCAATGCTTAGCGACGAAAGCTTGAAGTCTCTTGCTATTTCAATGGCAACGGCGGGTGTTTTAAACAGCGATGCATTTAAGAGCTTTAAATTTTTTAGTAACGCCGACGCTGGGTCGAGCTGGTATAACAGCGAACTGGCAATAGATATTGGTAATCAGGCAACTCAAGCGATCTCAGAAAGTATTGTTAAGGCAGGGATCTCAACGTTTATTAATGGCGATGGTTTTACCGAATTCAGAGATTCATTCAAAACATCGTTAAAAATGTATGCGGTCAATGAACTTGGCGAGCACATGGCCGGCAAAATCGGGAAGGCATTCGACCCTAACCAGAATGGCGGTCAAAACTTAGATGAGGCCTTAAAATATATATCCCATGCAGCGGTTGGCTGTATGCTCGGTGTTGCAACGGTTCAAGCATCGGGTAATGGCGCCAGTAAAAATGTATCTTGCGCCAGCGGTGCGGGCGGTGCTGTGATCGGGGAGTACATCGCTTCTGAGTTAGAAAATTCTGAGGAGTATAAAGCTGCCAAGGAAGAAGCGAGGGCTGAGTTTGACAAGTTTCTTGAAGATGAAACCAACAACGTAATTCGTTGGCGTGACGTTGAGAAACTGAGTCCTCTAGAAATAGAAATGAGGTTGGAGCAAGGAGCCAATAAACTTAGAATCTTTGCCGAGCTGGATCGACTGAAAGCTAAAGGGGTCGACCTCAGTAAATTGGGTGCCGCGTTGGGTGCTTTTGTTGCTGGTGCAGATGCAAATGCAATTAATATTGCAGCCAACGCAGCGGCGAATTCAGCTGAGTTCAACGCTTTTTCAAGCTATATCAATGCAAAAATGATTCGGTCAGTAATCGCCGACTACCTGAATCGTTTGAGATCAAACCCTAATGGTGTACTCGGTGAAGAATTAGGTATAGCAGCTGAGAACGTTTATCAGATGGGGTTGAACCTCGATATCGCTAGAGATCTTGAAGTGCAGGCAGCATTTAACAAACTCCCTGATAGTATTGCTAAACGCCTTAGTGAAATCGCTATATCTCAAGAAGAGAAAGTCGCTATTTCCGCAGCAGTGTTAGCTGGGATATTAGATGTTGGTTCAGGCATTGCCACGCAAGCCGAAGCTTTGATACGAGTAGGCATGACGCTCAACGGCGATTCTCAAGCAGCAGAGCAAAATGGTCAATTGATTATAAATTCAGTCGATGGAATTGCTGATTTGCTTGAGCAACATGAGGAAGTATACGCTCAAGTTCTACATGTAATAGATACCGTAGGAACCGATAGAGAAAGTAGAACGCTTTCCGCGAGGTTTGTTGCGGCAGCGATTTCAGGTGGTTTCGCTGGAACTGTGACTGTGGGTGCTGCTGCACCAGCTGTGCTGGTTAAGCTGTCAAATATCTTGCAAAAGTTGGAAGCCAAGGGCGTTGACACAACCCGGATGAAAGAGCTCACAGGGATAGATGGAATTGATCTTCGCGATATCAACAACGACGGAGTGCCAGATGCAGTAGAGGTTAAAGTCTTACCGCCTCCACCGGCAAATCTGCCTAATAACTTGGCTGTACTGCGCACTGCTGAAGTTCGTAATACACCTTTAGATCCCGCTGCAATGCGTGCCTTTTTAAGAAAAGAAGGGATTATTAAATTCAATCGAGTGGCAAACAAGGAGCCAATACGGAGAAGTGTTGCGATTGCGTCTGTTGTCGAAAAAGATGGTAGCGTCAGTCATTTTCTTGCCTTAAGTGGTAGCCCCACGAAGAAAAATCCATGGTCAAAGGAAAAAATGGACACTAAACCTTGGGCAAGTGGGTTCCAGCACGATGGTAAAGGGTCACCCAGCGTAACAATTGGAGGCGTGCACTACAGAGTGATAACTGTTGACAACCACAAGGTTGCGAGCACTTATATTAAGAAGCCTAGCCAACTTGGAGATTCTAATGATCATTATCAAGACAATTGGAACCATGCGGAAAAGAAAATCCAGGGCTTTTTAGTAGAGCAATATGCTGGGCATACGGGTAAAATCGAGTTGGCTGTAGAGAATACCAATTCAGCCTATCCAGGTATGTGTAAGTCTTGTAACTATAGTAAAGCGGATTTTGCAAATAAATTATCTGAGGCTGACATCACTATGTACGACGATGTATATAAGGAGTAGAAATAATTAATGAATGATTCGCAAATTTTAATAGGCAAATTGCTGGGTCCTCGAGACCCAGCTAAGGTCAGCTGTGTTGGCTTTTCACCAAAAGATATTGAAGAAATTTTGAAGTGTGCCCCTGCTTCATTGAGAGGGTATTTACAGTTTCTTACGTTTCTTTCGGTGATGGGGGTAGAAGAAGGTGGCTTGTTGGATTCTGAAAACATACTGCATTTTCACTCTGAAGTTAGCTTTTTAAATCTAGTTTCCGAATATGAGAACTTTTATGAAAAATTGCGTGAAGCTGATTATTTTCCAGCGGCTGGCGTTTATCTACTGGAAATTTGTGCTGATGAAATCTATTACTTCGATTTTGACAAGGAGAATCAGCATGTATATGTTTACAATGATCGAAATAAGAAAATAAAAGATACTGGTTGGGACTTCTTTACATATCTAGACAACCGCTGTGCTATTGACAAGTCGCAATTCCATCGCAATAAACGCTGTACTCGATATAGAGAGGTGCTTCCCGAGCAGCTACCAGCTGCAAAACCTGCACCGTCAGAGAAGGAGGCCTCAGATTTTGTGAGTCTGATGGATCACAAAAATACGTTTCCGCACCTTGCCAATCTGAAAGGGTACAATATGCAAGAAATTGCCCTGTTGGAGGCTGTTTATAATATAGGTGTTACCGGAGAGCTTCTTTTGTTTCTTTTTACTATGGGAAGAAACCATGGTGGTATTCTAAGTTCATTACCTGTTATGCATAACAATATGCTTTCGTATTTAGATGTAACGAATGAGTTACGTGAATTGCTGGAAGAATACGGTAGATCAGATTTAGCCGAAGAAGTATTTATATTAGAGATGGATGATGAGGATTTCTGCCTGCTCTTTTATGCAAAAAGTGATGGTGGTGTTTATTACATTGACAATGATAGTGAAAGGCTATTTATGGCATACAAATCAATTTCAGATTTGCTAACTAAAAGATCTGAAAAAATAGAAAGGAATGGTGTAATAAACGAAGTTATAGCTGAAGACTGCACACTCCTCTTTGATTTTGAGGTAGGCCCACTTTACTAGTTTCTATTTACGAAATTTAGTTTAAAATCACATTCAAAAATTCTATAAAAGCAGCCCAAGGGCTGCTTTTTTTCGAAGAAACAGCTTGATGATAAGTTGGTCTTCATATGTATAAATGCTGTTTGGAATTATTATGCTAAATATTGCTTGTTGGTTGATTTTTACATATCCAAATATAGTCAAAGTAAACAGTTAAGTGGATAGTGGCTTTAATTCGACTAGCCTTTTAAAATGCGCCTGTCCAACTCCAGGGTCCCCAAAGAAAACCGAACACTGGATATTAGAGTACAGCCGGGAGGGCTTCAAGCCGCCAAAAAATTAGCTGATTTTGGTAGGGAGCATGGTATCCAAGTCATTATTAAGGAGTTTTCAGGAAAATGAGTCTAAAACTCAATATCAATTTTATACCGGATCAATTTCCCAGAGCCCTATCGCTCTGGGAGTTGGTGGATATGAGCCGAGCACTTACAGAGATTGAAGGGTTAACTAAACTGGTTAACATTGATACTTGCCGTACGATTAAGGTTGAAAATTATGTAAAAAGTAAAGACAAAGCGCGCACTCGGCCGACTACCTTTTCAATTCGGCACCCTAGCAGGGAATATGAGAGCACGCACGGTGTGGTATTTATGCCTATGGATGAATTGTGCTTTGATCAACTGATTATAGATGGTTTTGATAAACTCATAGAGCAGCGTGCGCAGTGGTGGCAACCAGTATTACAACACTCAGGTTTTGTCATGGCCAGGTTAATGGATGAAGAGTATAATACAAGCCAAAGCATGCGAAATATTGGATACCATGAAAGCCAAGGTTGGCCTCATCATCATTTACCTAAAATAAGCAATGGTAAGCCACCCCCGATAGATCAAACTATTATAGATACTCGAGTTAACCCAGGACACTGGCGCTTTAAACCCGGTTATATTGAAGGCGTGTCAGCCGAAATGTGGCTAGGTAAGCACTTTTTTAAGCATGTAGGGTTGGACAAACAAGCTTTGTATGATGTTGATTGGCTTAAAGTCACGGAGCTGGATAATGTAACGCACATTAAAGCTTATGATAAACCATTTGATAGTGATGTGGGGGAGCAAAGAGCACTTCAAATAAAGCTTAGAAAACTCTTATTTGGTCAGTCACCTCATACAGAAGACCCAGAGTTTAAGCTGTTAAGTGAATTTCAGCCGCTAGAACAATAAATCTACCGGGGCAGTATTACTGCCCCGTTATCTTTTTCTTTATCCTCACCAGTCGCATTTAAGCTGTTGACATTTTAGATTATAAAAGTGAGACCTAATTTCACATTAAAAATAAATATATTTATAACAAGGTTGTTAATTTTGATTATTTCAAAATGTTGATGCTGGTTGATGTATTTTGATATGTTGATATAAAGATTATTAAATCTATGTTTTTAATGCTTTCTAAGGTTGAAGGCGCATTTTTTGGGGGTTACCCTAGTAAAGTATGATGACTATTTTATAATTTATTATTTAAGGAGGTTTTTTGTCAAATAATGCTTATTTAATCAACTGTGAAAAGAAAACAGCATGTGCCGCAGAAGTGTACTCTAGTAATGTTAAATATAAAGTCATTGCAACTGGTGTAAACAAGGTTCCAGTGCCTTGGTTTTTCTGTTTTCAAGAGCAAGATTTAGTCGATGTAAAAAGTGAACTGGAGAGCAGCTCAGCTGAACAAGAAATATTTTCCTTTAAAGCCCCTGTGATTGAGGTAGAAAAAGCGATAGAAAACCTCAAAAACAGTAAAGAGTTAATGATAGCCTTTTGTCAAGATGATGTATTGGGCACTCAATATTGGGAGCGAGCTGTTGCTGACTTTAAATCGTTAACATATCCATATATTTTTCTTGACCCTCTGGAGGTTCTTTATTTAAATGTTCCGGAAGAAGAAGCAAAAGAGTTTATAAAGTGCTATTCGCGAGACGAAAACGCGTTTAAATCAATCAAGAGGTTAACCTTTTATAATGAAAATATACTGCCTTATGACGTAGCACAATTTTATGGAAATAGTCAGCTTGATGACTTTGCTAGAACCTGTAACTCAGCTTCAATGGATATGGGGTTAGAATCGGAATTGGAAGATACATCGTCTGGGGTTGAACAAGAACCAGAACAGCTTAAAGCTGAAGAAAAGGCAGAGAACAAAAAATCGTGGTGGAAGTTTTGGTGATAACCCCTTCCTTATTCAATTAGGCCTAATAGCCAAGCATTAAATGGATGATAAAAATGGCATATGCATTACATATAACAAAAGAAAACGGGGATATTAGCTTCCCTGATTGGGTTGAAGCGGTATTAAAAACGCAAGGGGCTAACCTTGAGGGGCAGCCAACAGTCGGCAGAAACCCCAAAACAGGCGAAATAATCACTGTGGGTGGTAACCCAAACAATGTATCAGTTCAATTCCCTGAAAATGAAGAATGGCAAACATGTATATTTTTTAATGATGGCATTGCTTCATTTAATGGAACCAGTTCAATGATCGATGATGAAAAAGATCCTGTTAGATTAGTGGTCAAGAGCATAGCTAATTTCGTTGGAGCGAAAATTGTGGGTGATGAAGGTGAAGTTTACGATTGGTAAAACCTGGTGCAGAGCAAGTAATCATTTCTTGGTAGGGTCTTGATGGGTAGATAGGAAAATAACTTAGAACAGACAAAAACCTTTCTTCTGTAGGAAAACCATGACAGATAAAATACTTGAAAAGTTTACACGTAAACGTAAGCAGGCATTAAAATATCCTCAAAAATACTTAAGCGTATTTGAGGAGAATAAAAAAGAGTTGTTTCATTATATTGAGCATGGATGTGTTGTAAGGGGGAATGTCGAAAATGAACACCTGCCTTTTTTACCATGGGAACTTTTTACAACTGAGATACAAATTTCTGCAGATTATTATGCAATAGAAGCACAGTGTAAATACTTACAGAATAGTCAATTTAGTATACAGCTTGTAGGTAATTGCCTGAGCTATGCTTACTTAGACTGTATTCTCTCTTACTGTCGATTAAAACGATATGTTACGCGTTTTGGAAGGGAGCATGAACGTGCAATATTATCGGCAAATGTATTGTATTTGGTCATGGCGGTTATTTTGCAACAACCGGAACGGGCAGAGCATATATTTAAATTGCTACAAGTGGGATATCCAAAGAACTGGATAATTCGCTCAAAAAGTCATATTGGTGATTTTATTATACTCTTGTTTGATGCAGTTAAAGGCGGTAAACAGTTGGTGCCCATTGTTGATGACTTTGCTTATGCGGACATTGTTGCTCGTTGGGATACAGATGATTTACAAGAACTAACAGGTTATCTAACTCAATTATGTGACGACCAAGTTGCACAAGTTGCGTCGCCGCCGAGTAAAATGTATTTTGAATTCGATAACATGAATTGGCAGTTTACGCCTTATGCCGCTTTGTTGTTGTTAGCCCTTCGCGCGGAGCGTGGTTTACCTAACCCTGATTTTAGCCATCCTGGGTTTGGCAATATCACACAATTGCTGCTCGAAGAGCCTGTTGCACCAGTAGAAGATGAACTATTAAGCCAGCTTTTAGCTTGTATTCGTGACCAAGGCTTCGATGAAGAAGCATTGATGAATGCTTAATCAGCACTAAGCAACTATAACGAGGCGGTATTGACTGTCTCGTTAATTGCTTTTAATAATTACTGAAAGCAAAAGTAAATACTTTTACACCTAATTTATACGCTCTTCCTACTATTTACCCTTTACAACCATTATTTTAAGCTGATTAAAATAACCCAACTTTCGAAAAAGGTGGCTGTAATTCGACTAGCCTTTTAAAATGCGTCTGTCCAACTCCAGGGTCTTAAGGTAAAAATAAATGAATGAGTCTCAAGTTTTAATGAGCAAACTGC
This sequence comes from Pseudoalteromonas luteoviolacea, assembly GCF_018100925.1. Taxonomy (GTDB): domain Bacteria; phylum Pseudomonadota; class Gammaproteobacteria; order Enterobacterales; family Alteromonadaceae; genus Pseudoalteromonas; species Pseudoalteromonas obscura. Next base: position 47,309 of record NZ_JAGJEH010000016.1, read on the forward strand.
TGGGTCCTAGGGACCCGGCAAACCTGAATTGTGTTGGATTTTCAGCGCGAGATATTGATGAAATTTTAAAATATGCGCCACCGTTGATGGCGCGGTATTCACAGTTTTTGACGTTTCTTTCAGTGATGGGGTTAGAAGATGGCGGGTTATTGGACTCTGGTACTTTTTTTCATTTTAGCCCTAAGCAGAGCTTTTTAAATTTAAGATTAGAATGTGAAAATTTGTATGAAATATTTCTAGAATTACGCTCACTCCCTAAGGAAGGGTGCTACTTGTTAGAAATAAACGGTGATGAATATTATTACTTTGACTTTGACAAGAAAAATCAGCATGTATATGTCTACAATGACAAGACGAAAAGTATTCGTGATTCAGGCTGGGATTTCTTTGCTTATCTGGACAATCGCTGTGCGGTTGACAAGTCGCAGTTTCATCACAATAAACGCTGCACTCTATATAGGGAGGTGCTTACTGAGCAACTACCAGCCGTAAAACCAGCTCCGACAAAAGAGCAGGTCACTGGCTTTTTGAGTTTGTTAAATCATGAGCATGCTTATCCACGTATTGACGAACTGAAAGGTTACGATATGCAAGAGATTGCTCGGCTGGAGGCTGTTTATAATATAGAAGTATCCGAAGAGCTGCTGTTGTATCTGTATACGATGGGTAGAAATCAAGCAGGTTTAATTGCGCCAATACCAAAAGGCCACTGCGACTGGATTTCATACTTCTATGCAATGACAGAGCTTCGGGAGTTATTGGAAGAGTACTATATAAAAGAGTTAGCGGAAGAGCTATATATTTTTGAGATGGATGAAGAGTTAGACAACTTCCTGTTTTACTCTAAAAGTGACGGTGGTGTTTATTACCTTAACAATAATATGGAAAGATTAGAGATAGTATATAAATCTATTTCAGAGATGTTGTTTAAAACCTCAAAAAGTATAGAAAAGCATGGGATGGAAGATACGTCAAAAATGGATGACAGTGTACTCCTCTTTGATTTAGAGGCAGGCTCTCTTTACTAGTTTCTATTTACGAAATTTAATTTAAAATCACATTCAAAAACTCTATAAAAGCAGCCAAAGGGCTGCTTTTTTTCGAGGAAACAGCTTGATGATAAGTTGGTCTTCATATGTATAAATGCTGTTTGGAATTATTATGCTAAATATTGCTTGTTGGTTAATTTTTACATATCCAAATATAGTCAAAGTAAACAGTGAACTTGAGAACAGTTCAGGTGAAAAGAAGCATTTTTTATAGGGTCCCAGTACTTGAAGTAGAACAAGTGATAGAAAACCTCTTGTAAAATGATGCATTGGGAACTCAATATTGGGGAAGTAGACGGAGGCAGTGTTGCTTTTCTGTTGAGGCTAATGCGTAGCTTTATAGAGGTTAAATAGATGTTTCTTTTGTAAGGTTTGCGTGAGTATAACGTTTATTTCAAAGTTCTTTATAAACAGGTGGTTGGTTATTATTCGTATTTCTTAAATTTAGCCGCACTCAAGCTATATTACGTGTACAATGCGCCGAAGATTTAAGCAAAGAATATAAAGTAAATGAAAAAATTCGTAGTTTCTCCAGTTGTAGCTTCGTTGTTTGCGCTTGGAGGATGTGGTAGTTCTACAGATAATTCCCCAGAAAAAGAAGTAATTTCACCAAAAGCTGAAATTCAAACAACAACGCTTACATTTAATGTAAAAAGGCGCACAAAATGTGGCTTAGTTGAATACCCTAATGCCAGTGTCATTTTTCATGGCGAAGACGGAAAGCCCATTGCAACGTATTCAAGCGACAAGGAGGGATTTTTTAGTCAGGAGGTACCAGAAGGAGCTAAACATGTGTCTATCATTGGAATGGAAAGCTATGGTAGAAACGACACGACTCGAAAGATATACAGTAAATTGGATATAGCCAATGGCGCTGAATTAGAAACGATCGAATTTGAAGATTTCTCAGTTTATTGTGAGTGTAAGGACGTGACGGTAGATCTAAGCGCACTCGCTGTAACCCATAGCATGTATAGCATTTCAAGGTTAGGAGGCGGCTCAATAAGTAATTATCAAGACGCGCCCGAAGTATGTGGTAGTGATGCGAAATTGTATTACTCGATAAATAACCCTGGCTATGAATTGAACACTTTGGCTGTTGTTGATGTGCCTCAGGACGTAAACTCAATCGTGGTCACTGGCAGTGATTTTGTTCATCAAAGTGTGAATGTACCTACATCACAATTTGAAGTAAAAACGAGGGTGGATGTTTATGGTTTAGACGATAACGGAAATAGAATTTTAGAAAATTTTGAATATGCAGCAGAACAAGTAAAACTAAAAATCTATCCATCCATATCTTCTAACAATAAACTAGATAACTATAAGAGTATCTCTTTCGCTCACGAGGGGCATCATGTAATTATGTCGAGTGGAGTGAGAGCGCAACTAGATGAAATGGGTCAAGTGACAGGTTTCAAGTTGCCTGAAGCATCAACAGAGCTAGCAGGGCAACTGTCATCCGCAGTAACCGCGTTAGAACAAGAACAAACGATGGCGTATGATTTTACTGATCTTGATGCACGCATTCAAACAGCTTCATGGCAGTTTTATATTGAAGGTACTGAGTCTATAAAATGGAATATTGCTGGCTCAGTGAAATCTGTGTTGCCCAAGCTAACATTTGGGGATGTGGTTTCGCTGCCAACGCAAAAAGTGTCATATAGATCTCATTTGTTGTTGTCAGGGTATGATGGGGCACCTAGTGATATTGAAGGATATCGAGGTTATGTATATAAAAACCTTGATAAGAGTAACCAAAGTGATTATGCCTTTATCTTCCTGTCTTCGCGAACAACTGGCGAGCCTATTCTTTAACTAAAAAAACGGCAGCTCTTAGACGCTGCCGTTTTTTTGAATCTTTTTTATCAACAATTACTTGATGATAAGTTGGTCTTCGTAAGTATAGATGCCGTTTGGATCTGTTAGGTTGAATACCTTAACAGCCATTGTTTTACCAGCAGCGTTTTCACACTGTACGATTTGGTATAAAACTGGCTGAGCAGTGTCGTTAGTGTACACTTTGTCTTGCGTGAAAACGTCAGAGTGGAACGTATTTGAAGTATCACGTCCGTGGAATAAACCTAGAGATAGGCCACGGTTTGCAACAGTATGACAGTAAGACTGGCTCTTGTTTTGGTTGTTTACGTTAAGCGTGCTCTTTACGCGGAAAGCCGTGTGGTAACCAAAAGAGTAAGGTTGGTTAACGAACTCACCAGCTGGCTCAACTGTGATGTCCCAGTTTACAATTGGTGCGCCAGGTACGTTTACAAGTACATTGTACCAAGTGTTGTCTGCATCGTAACAGCTTAAGTGAAGCGTTTTATTGTGAGTCAGTTTGTCTTCTGCAATTGCATTTGTTACACCAACACTTGCTGCGTTAGCGTTAGCTGCATCTGCTTGAATACCTACATTTACAACATGGCTGCTGTCAACGTTTGAATATAGGTTACCATTATCGCAACGTGCGCCATCACGAAGTTCAATATCAGCTGAGAAGTTATGTGCGAACTCACTTGTGATAACTACACGGCTAACCGGGCCGTATGAGTATACAGTGTGACGATCATAACCATTTGTATCAGCGATATTAATAGGCGCAGCAACTGCACTTACAGTAGTTAACATAGCAGCAGCGAGAGTACCTAATTTAAACATTTTCATCTTCTTTCCTTTGGTCGTTCATTAGTTCGGTTGTTTATCACTTGTTAGTTTTGTCAATCATCACTTGGGCCCAAAGTGTTGACGAGATGCAAAGTAGCAAACGAAATAGGTACGAGGCAAATTAACCAAGAAAAGTCGCTATCAAACAGGATGGTGATTTAATATTAATAATAATATCAATAACATATTGGCTTTTTGGGGTGGGCTTTGTAAATATAAAAGTATATCTACTATTTTATTCATAAGGTTCAATCATCATTGCAGATAAGTTCATTGTTTATAGATAATTAATAATTTGAATTTTATGTAAATAGAAGTGTGTTTTTTTGATTTTTAAAGCTTAATAGCAGCTCCATTTAAGCGAGGGGATAGTAATTTTCATACATCTCAGTAACCAGAAGTATTGTTTTACAATGCAGAAAATTATTGAATCGTTTTGACCGCGTCCTGAAGTTTTTTATCTGACCATACCTCTGGTGTGGTTGGTGCTTTGCCTTTTTGTAACGTAGTGCCCATTCCCGGCTTTGAAATAATCACTCGTCCATGCTCATTCTCTACGACGATTGGGTGTTCACTGTCTAATAAAATGACATCAATCGTATCTTCGTCGTAGAGGTTTCCACCCCAAAAATCGGTGCCTCGTATGCCAATAGAACCCATTGGTGTTTTAATCTTAAAGTTTGGATTGGTCACTTTGGTTATTTCTCCCGTAACTATCCGAAACGCGCCAGAGATAAACTCAAAGCTAGCATCTGAGCTTTGCTGATACTCAAATTGATTAACAACAAATTGCGTTTGTTCTCCTAAGGACAAAATGGTTCCCTCCGAGAATCTCACTTGTGCGCGTGCGTTCTTACCCGTATGCAGAGCGTCCTCAATAAATATAGGGGATTTACGCGTGAGATTACGATGGTGACTGTCTGACTGAGCTGTGACCTGTTTTTTGGCAAGCATGACTTTTGCCACTTGATTATCTGCAAAACTGTACGTGCTTAAAATAAGCAAACTCAGTAACAAGGCTTTCATTAATAAACTCCAGAGGTTTTATATAAAAATAGAAGCAGAATCGCCGAGTGTCGAATGGTGTTGGAAGGATAAGGTTAATTCAAAATATCTAATCACAAAGTGGCTGACAGTGCGTCAGCACTATGAACAACACATCAGAACAGGTAATGAATTTGTGCAAGTGAGAGCAACTTCCGTTTATGCCAGTGAGCCCTTGGCGATCATGCGATCTGGGTCGTTACATTGGGCAACAATGCAGCTAGATAAAGCTCCGTATTTTACTAAATCTTTATTACAGCAGCTAGGCCACTTTTATTTACCAGAGCCCGGTGTTCAAAATCATACGATTAAGGTTTTGAGTAGTGATAAATCGGGTGTTTTCAGTCTGGGTGGCGATTTGGCGAATTTAACAAACTGTGTAAAGCAACAAAATGAGCCTTGGCTCCGAGATTATGCTTTTAACTACATGACCTTGCTACATCGTATTTTGGCAGGTTCTCGGCATAATCTAACCAGCATCGTGTTGGTACAGGGCAGGGCTTATGGAGCTGGAATGGAAGTTGCTCTTTGTGCTGATTGTGTTGTTGCAGAAGAAGGGGCGGAATTTTTCTATCCACCTGTTGCCTTTAATCATGGGCTAGAGCACTTGCTGGTATCAAAGTTAAAGCACAAGGCGTCACGGTGTGCGTTGATGGAAGTCATGTATTCTAATTCGCGTTTTAGTGCTCGTGATTTATATGAACTGGGACTGGTCGACGTTTTGACAGAGTGTGGTAAGGGAGAGCAGAGCGTACGTAGTCTAGTTCAGCGGGCACAGGCCTGCGATATTGGTCATACAGTATTACAAAAATATCGACACCGAAAAGAAACACACTCTGTCAGTCAATTTGGCTCATTGGCAGAGGCTTGGGTTAAAAAAGCCGTCAAGGTTGACGAGAATCAGCAAAAATACCTGCGTAGACTTGGGCGCGTAAGGTATTGAATATAATACATGGCGATGAAGGCCGTATACGCGCAAGGAAGGGGTAGCGGCCTCATTTTTAGACAGACATTGAGAGAGTTTACTCAGTTGTCTGCTTGCGGTGTTTTTTAATGGCTTTGGCAATACGTTTAGCGGCGCGTTGCATTGTTTTTCGATTTGGATGTAAACCATCATCCATAGGTTCAAAGCCACGCCATATATCTAGAAAAATGGCATCAGGTACTTCATTTTTAAGGCGATTTAGCCTCAATTCTGAAAAAGTATCATAGTTATCTTTACTTATGATCCATGGCCAATTAAACCGTTGTCTAAGGGTTTCCCAATCAATGGCATCATAATCCGGCGCCTTAGAAAAAATAGGTGTGATCCCAGCAGCTAACGCTCTGTTGGCAACATTGACGAAAGTATCTATATAAGTGTGCATTTGTTCTAAAGTACATTCCGAAGTTTCAGACATTGGAATACCAAATGCGTCAGGGTGGTTGCAATCATTACCTCGAATAATAACGATGTATCGGGCGGATATTTCTCCTGAAAAAGAGGTCACTCTACTCAGTGCTTTAGTAAACTGCTTTTCATAGCCTTCCCAGCCGGGCCCCACACACTCAGGACCCGGAAAACACGTTAACCTATCAAATGTGGTTGCACCGGCTTGCCCTTCGTTGATGAGATGGCCAGAGAGGCGAGGCTCTCTAATTAAGGCATTTCCAAGAGAAAGGTAGCGACCGGAATTAATGGCGATGCCATTAAGTGGTGCTTGTAGATTGTCAAAATAGGGCATTTTTGCATTTGCAAAAGAAGCGCCTATCAAAAGCAATGGCGCTTCTTCCGATTTAGGTGCGGCATGCAAGTTTGATGTAAAAGATAAGCTGAGTCCCAACAACAGGGGTTTTATAGTTTGAGAAGTGAACATGATAATCCTTTTTGGTTTAGTTGTAGCCACTACACGTTAGGTGATGTGAATAAGTGAGTAAGTAAGACTTTGGTAGATTTATGAAAAGTGTTGTGATGAATGTAAAGCCGGTTTAACTGTATTCAAGAAGCAAAAAAGCGCCTTGCGACGCTTTGGTAAACCTAAAAGTACTATTTTACACCACCGCAAGTCCAACCCATACCGCATGTCTTTGCTTCTCTATGGGTAAAGAACGGACAACCCCGGTCGTATTCTGTTTCACGACCAGGTCTACCACCAGCAATAGCGGGCGTTGCGTTTAAGTCAAGAGATTGATTATTAGAAAGATTTTTAATTTGTGACTTATTTAATTTTAATTTCATTTTAATTTCCTTTTATGTTCCTAGAGACTATAAATTAGCCACTGCTGTGAATGTTGTCAACAATATATTGTATGCAAAATAAGTGTTCACCAAGCTAGTACTCATATTTATTCACGCTCCAATCCGATTAGTCGCACAGGAAAGCAAACTAAACAGCAATTATTTTTCACACCTGCCTGGCTCACGCGTTGTATGAGTAATAGTCCTCAATTTCATTAACACCATGTATAAATCGTAAATTCTGCACAGTATTGGTTTGAAAAGTCAGAGTAAATGAGTGTTGCTAGATGTTTAAGTATTTATTGGTGGTGTCAGGTAATAGCAATGATAAAAATTCTTAACGAAAGTACGGTTTTCAACTTACTGCTAGATAAAGGCGTTTTAGTTGTGCCAACCGCAGGGCCACTAGAGGTCGCATCTCAGGGGCTGGTTTGTCATGGTGAGATAGCTGTTCAAGATGATATCGAAAAGTTTCTGACGAAAAAGGTCAATATGTCACCGTATATTAATGGTGCATATGCGGCAGGCGGTACCGTAACGTTCAGCGCTATCAATGACATTGTTTTATCGGAAGTTACTTTCAAAGGCGGGGCGCCAATTGTTCTCAAAGGAGACATTGTGTGTGCATTAAGTGTGATACCTGCACTCAATCCACAAGGAGTACCAGATCCTGGCCCACCTACTGAGCTCACTGTTAAATTTGAACCAACACAACCTATTGTTATTTCTAAATAATATGTGCTTTTTAAACGAGTGCATCAGGGGCATGTTCCCTTATATAAGTGGGTCATTAAAGGGTATCTGATGAATAATGTAAAACGTCGAATTTGTTTTTGCCTAGCGATTGTGGCGACAGTGCTTTCTGGTTGCTATAAAGAGGGGTTAATTAGAGGGAGCAATGAACTTTTGCTCAATGGCAGTCTTTTGAAAGGGCCATTGGCAAATGCTTTAATTACCATTAGTGATGTTAATCACTTAACTATCTGGCAAGGACAAAGCAATGAGCTAGCACAGTTCGAAAGCCAATTCAGCGTTCATGAAAATAGCTTATTTCATATCAAAATAGACCTCTTAGATAATACCACCATGGTATGCGATACCGCTGAGTGCTATGACCGTAACGGAAATTTAATCGCTAACTACCAAGAAATTGTGCCCGCGTCAGAACTGACAGGGTTGAGGCTCAGTCATTTGTCATCGTCCAACACCCAGCGTAATTCACTGCAAGTAAACGCGCTTACAACGTTAGTTTATGACCAGCTCGTTAATCAATTACAGGATGGTGTGAACCAAAGTGGGGTTGATTCGGCCTCACTTCAAGCAAGCCGATTAGTTTTGACCGCGCTGAACTTGAGCGAGGGTGATATCAACCTTTTGGACAGTACTTTGTCAGATGTTGAAAAGATAAGTGACTCTTCAGATCAAGCAATGACGACCTTAAGTCTCGTAAATGCGTCAATTGCAGAAAACATTACGCTATTAACCCCTTTGTCTTCAGCGATCAGCCAATTTGTTTCTGAGCCTGATAATCACCAAGTCCAAGATACTTTGTCTGACCTTAAAACGTCAGTTATGACCAGCGCGGTTAAACTTGCGCAAAGTGGGTTGGTCGAGGGCGTGCCAGCAACGGTAGAAGCGTCATTACATGAGGCGCAAATAAACACAATTGATTTTGAGTTGCTGCAAAGACAAAGTACCGAGCTACAGATGAAAATTCAGGCTGCCAACGCGGTGGCTTCTGTAACGGGGGCGACAGGTGCGAATGGCTAAAAAAAATCGAATATCACGGCTAAGAAACGTGTATTGTCTCTCGCTAAGCTTAGTGGCGCTAATTTTCAGTTTGGACGTTGAAGCTCAACCGTTATTTGCGCTTAAGGAGAAACAAACCAGCAGCCAGCCTTGGTATAAAAAAGTAAATTACTTCGGCATTGTTTCAACTCGCAACCAGACTCTGTCTTTGTCGAAGTCACCGACAAATATAGCAATTGAAAGTGATAAATTTGATGGCGATTCACATACCCTCGAGGGTCGGTTTGCTTTGGGTGGTAAGTTATTTTCTCATGCGTCTATCTATGGGGAATTAACCTTGGATCAGACGGCGTTAAAAGGAAGAATAACGCGTAAAGGAGCAGCACACTTTTCTGATTCGGTCGATTATCGTAGATACAAATCAAGGTTTGAGCTTTTTTATGAATATGCACTGCCCCATGGATTCTCGAGCGGTGTAGATCTGTATTTTGGTTCTGAAAGATATCAATATCGAGAAAGTCATGTAACAGATAGAGAGTTTGGAGGTGCATTTTTACTGAGCCATGTATGGCATTTTCGCAGCGCTCACCTAGATTTTGACTATGTCATGAGTTATCGAAAACTCAATTTTGGCAGTGCTTCTCTGAACGACACAAGTCAGGTTAACCACGCATTGCTGGTTGAATATGGCTATCATTTTACTGAACATCTCAGCGGTTATTTTGGTGGGCGGTATTCAGTTTTTCCACATCATAATAAACAGAGCTATTGGGGCAGTAGTGCACAGTTAGCTTTAATGTCAGAGATAGAGTATCGCTTAAATGCCAGCTCGGTATTGGCCTTCAAACTGGAAAAATTATGGCTGAGCAAAAGTCGCTACACCCATACGGTATCAGCCCAATACGAGTATAGATTTGGCAGTAAAAAAACTAAAAGGCGCAAAAGGAAATACAAAACGCCCAATTTGTTAATAAGGTAATTAGCCTTGGAAAACAAAGTAAATCTAAAAGTAGCAGTGTTTGGTGGCGCAGGGATTGGCCTTTTATTTGGTGTTGTTATGGGAACCAGCGTGACACCAACCGTGAGTATTTTACTTGGCGCATTGACCACCATTTTAGGGGCAATTTTGGGGCTAAACGACCGTTACTTTAACGATGCGAAAGCTGCGCGGATCGGCGCATTTGGTATTGCATGTGTCATCGGCGCATATATAGGAATTTATGTACGGTCGCATAATTTATTGGCACCATCACTCGTTGAACTTAAAGCCCAATATGTATCCGCGGGCTATACCGAGCAACAGGCGTTGCAACTACTGACTTTGAAAGAGTTTGGAATGCGATTGGATAGCACATACGCTGGCGATGAAACGTCGGCCAAATCTGAGTTTAGCTTTTCTGAGCAGGCAGCCAATATCGCAAATCAGCACAATAGCTTGTTATTTAGTTCTAGTATCTCGGTGAATGGGTGTGATGAATTATCTTACACAGATAGTAGTTTAGAGCTTGACGAAATCGTTAATAACTTTGAGTTAACAGGCGGAGTGTGGGCGACCGTGAGCGAATCCATTGTTACTGAGTTTGAGGAGTCTGAGCAAAAGAAAATGTTACTGGCGATCCGCTATAGCGTATGTGCACAGCAACAAGATTTACCTTGTATTGGTAATTTACAGCTAACGGATTTGCTGACTTTCACGCAGGTAAAAAGCGTACTTGGGGCTCCTTGGTCACATATTTTCGCGCGATTTGATGAGGGAGGTTTATCGGAAAACAGCAAGTTACGTGGCGTTAAGTTAGTCCATCAAATACTTTGTTCTGGCTGATAATGGTACAGTGATGGGAAAATTGATATGTAGACTACACCTATTGATATGCTTGCTGGTATCGATTCAGACAGCGGCTGATATCAATCCCGAACAGCTGAGCTTGAGTACTGTTAGAGTGGTTGTCAAAAAGCCTAACAATGAAATGAATGTGGCATCGGGATTTTTGTGGCAGAAGCCTCAGTGGGTTGTTACTTCGTTGCATGTACTAGACGCACATGCAAAAAGTCGGATAATTATCGAGTTTGGCAAAAAGAAGCGCTTAGCTAAGGTGTCGCGAGTGTTGCCTGAGGCGGATTTAGTCTTGTTGGAAGTAATGAAGCCACCTAAAGGGTGGTCCCCTCTGACGTATTTCAAGCAATCAAGACCAAAGTATCGTGAGCATGTCACTGCATTGGGCTTTCATCATGGCGCTTTAGCAATGAGCACGAGAGAGCTACTAAAAGGGTACGCAAAACCCGAAATTTTAAAACAGTTTCTGCCACCTAATGCAGTAGAAACACTAAAGAAAACAAATATTCCAGATATTGAGTTTCCGATATATTACTTGGATGGTAGTTTACTTCCAGGCTTTTCAGGTGCACCGGTATTTGACTGGCAAGGAAAATTAGTAGGTATAGGTAATGGAGGTTTAGAAAATGGTGCGGCCAATGTGAGCTGGGTTATCCCGGCAACAAATCTAAGTAAATTGGTTAATTCAAAGCAAAGTACATTACCAAAGGGCTTGTACAAGACTTCAAAGTTATTCACCTTAGATAAAGTAGTACCACTGAAAAACCAACCAACACGTCACCTAGTTTTTAAGCCATATGATGTATTAACTTGGCTATTCTCACCTGCCTATGCCGCTTCTGATGAGTGGGACTTTGGTAGTAGCCAATTGGTAGAGCCAAATGCCATTGAGTATCAAAATTTCGAATTTTATAAAATTAAAACGCGCAGTATGGCCGAGCTCATTTTAAGCAGTGCAACTCCCAATGAACTGCGCAGTATTCAACACCTATTCAAAGCAATATTCGGTGAATTTCGAATTGATTTCGAAGCGCCAAAATTTGATATTTACAGTGATGCCTATTTGGGGATCAACATAGTTGTTCCGGCTGGAGCCCAATTATATGTTGATGAGCAAGGGTATTTATTAGCTAAGAGTGCCAACATGTGCAGGCAGTGTTACTACGAGCTGCAGTACCATGCACGTATACTCAGCGATAAAAACCAAGGCGCTTTGGTTGAATCTCCGGTGTCTTTTTTTGACGACAAATTAACTCAGCATTGGCAGGAACTTAATGACGAAGGAGAATTTGAAGAGTATGTTGATTTTCGGCATCTGACGAAGTACGGCGGTAAACGATTTGTTGCTAATGCCCTTTACGCAAACTTTAATGAGCCGCTGGTGGAGCGCTACGAAGTTAACTATTTGTCGATTGCGACAAACAGAAAAAGCTGGCTGCAAACACAGGCAATTAATAATCGGTTTGATGATGAATATATGCAGCAACTATCGACACATACGGGGCTAAATTGCCAACGCGTTAATTTGTCCAGTGAACAAGTCGAGTTATGTCAATCCCTCGTCTATGCATACACTTTACTTGCGAGTGTGCATTTAACCGGTTTTTCAAACCGTTTTTTCCCAATGTAACCCGTTCTAATTCTTGGCTATGTTTGTGTCGGATGACAATCCGACAGCTAATAGCCTCTAAGCTCGTTTAAAACACGGAAGGGCTGTTGCTCCATGTAACGACTTTTCACCTTCAATAAAAATAAAATATATAAAAATCATAAAATTAAAAAAAGATCAGATTAATTTTCACAGCTTCTTACCCATGGCGTCATAGCAGTACAAATTAATTAATAACACACATTGGTTGGGACTGATGTGGCGGAGCCGTGGAAACGCTCTTTGTTTTCGAGGCGCAGAGAAAAGGGTGGGTTTGTTCCCATTGATTTGCCACCTGAACTGTAATGACCGAGCAGCTCTGTGCCTCTTTTTCCCAAATTCTTGCCGAACCGGCTAATTAGAATGTAATTATCAACGTAAGGAAATATTATGCCTCAATATAAAACCCCAGACGTCTACGTCCAAGAGAAGTCAACACTGCCACCATCTGTTGCAGAAGTTGCAACCGCTATCCCTGCATTTATCGGTTATACAACTAAGCTAGATGATGAAGGTAACGTTGCTTATATGAATTCCCCTGTGCGCATTACTAGCATGGTTGAGTTTGAAGCTGTTTTTGGTGGTGCATACCAAGAAAGTTTCGCAGTTGCACCAAAAGCTTCAGGCGGCTTTAATGTCACGTCTGATGGTTCAAATTTAGCGGACGCATTCTTCTTTTTACACCAAGCGGTAAGTCATTTCTTTGCCAATGGTGGTGGCGCATGTTATGTGGTCAGTATTGGTCAAGCGAGTTCAACGCTTATTACAAACAGTGAACTTCAAAGTGCGCAAGCAGATCAATTTACCGCTGCAATTGCACTGTTGAATAAAGTTGATGAAGTAACCTTAATCTCTTGTCCAGAAGCCATTGGCCTGAGCACAGTTAAGCACTACGAAGTACAAAACAAAGCACTTGTTCATGCTGAAAAGAGAATGGACCGTTTTGCATTGGTTGACGTTCAAATGCAAGCAGACTCTATGAGCATTGATCCAATTTCTGATGATGCAAAAGCGCTAAGAGCTGGCGCAACGCTAGGTCTAAAATATGGTGCTGCGTACTACCCGTATTTAACAACGACAATGGCACGTACTTATGATGCTAAGCAAGTTGTTGTTAAATCACCATTGACGGCGCAAGTGCTTTGGCCAAAGGACGAAGCGACTCATACATTGGTTTCTTTGAACGCAAATGGTGAGTGGGAAGATATTGCTAAGGATTATTTATCTCCAAATAATGCACAGAGCAATTATGCTGATGATGCAGTGTACGACCCTGCTGGCAAGCAATACCTGACTGCGGAAACTGTATTTATTGAAGCTGGTGACGGCGCTGCATATTACCGTCTAACTGATGGTAAAGAAGTTGTACTTGTTGAAGGTGAAATCAAAGACAAAGATCAAGGCGGTAGCGTTGTGATCAATGACGTATGTATGCTGTCTGATGTCACTTTACCTACTTTACAACTAGCTGCAATTGGCGACCCTGCTTATCCGTTCTCATCAGCAGATGTATACAACCAAGTAAAAGCTGAACTTGGTAAAAACTACCTAGACCTACCGCCTTCACCTGCTATCGCTGGTGTGATGGCAAAAACTGACAAAGATCGCGGTGTATGGAAAGCGCCAGCTAATGCGGCGCTTGCGCAAGTATTAATGCCAAAGCTGGCTATCGACAATACTGAGCAAGAAAACCTCAACGTAGATGCAACCTCTGGTAAGTCTATCAATGCTATCCGTACATTTGTTGGCAAAGGCACTTTGGTGTGGGGCGCTCGTACGCTTGCTGGTAATGACAACGAGTGGCGCTATGTTTCGGTTCGCCGTTTATTCAACATGGTTGAAGAGTCAGTACAAAAAGCAACGCACTTTGCGGTATTCGAACCGAATACACCGTTCACATGGTTAAAGCTCAAAACCATGATTGAAAGTTACCTAGAAAACCTTTGGCGTTCAGGTGCATTCTTTGGCGAAACGCCAGAGCAAGCATTCTTTGTCAATGTGGGCCTAGGTCAAACCATGACTGAGGACGACATCAATAATGGCTTAATGAATATTGAAATTGGCCTTGCGGCAGTACGCCCAGCTGAATTCATTGTTCTAACTTTCTCTCACAAGAGCCTAGAAGGTTAATAATCAACGCCTTTTTTGGGCAATTAGCTAATCAAACATGTCTATTTGACGCCTTTTTAGTGCGTCAGGTAGACCACAATTATCACTACAGCTTGGCTGTAAATACCGAATTTTTTGGAGTTATTACATGGCTACTACTAAAGCAGATATCGCAGCAGAATATCCAATTCCCGTCTATCGATTTGTTGTCAGCTTCGGCGAAGAAAGCATCCCATTTTCAGAAGTGTCTGGTCTAGACATTGGTGTTGAAACTATCACTTACAAAGATGGTTATGGGAAAAAGCACATGCCTGGGCAACCAACTGATGTCAACATTACATTGAAGCGTGGTCTAGTTAAGCAGAAGAGCCAATTCTACGATTGGATTTCTTCTATCAGCTTAAATCTAGTCGACAAAAAAGACATCACGATCTCATTAACTAACGAAGACAGATCTCAGCCTATCGTTACTTGGAAAGTGATCAATGCGTTTCCTAAGAAACTCACAGCACCTAGCATCAATGGCGGCTCGAATGAAGCCAGTGTTGAGGCACTAGAAATGATGGCGGACGATATCAAGATCGAATTCCATTAATTTTTAATTTTCTTTTAGGGCACGTAAGTGCCCGCTTAGGTGGCTAATATGTTTCAAGATCCTAGAACACCTATGGTTGGGTATCGATTTTTGGTTGGTATCATGGCCGCCGGTGTGCCAAATCCCATTGATATTTTGTTTAAAGAAGTTAGCGGTCTTAAGATGAACCGCACTATTGAATATACCAATAACCGAGTCAGTATCGCCAACCAAAAACAAGCCAAAACATTAACTCTAAAAAGAGGTGTGTTTCAAGGTGGTAGCCTTTTGATGTTGCAAAACCTAGTTTTTGGCGATGCATGGAACACTTACTTAGTTAAAAACCACATTTTGATCACCACCTTAGATGATAACTACTTACCATCGCAAGCATGGCTTGTACAAAACGCATTTTTAGAAAGCTGGGAGTGGGAGGGGATTGATGCGAGCCGAAATGATGTACTTATTGAGTCTCTCAGTTTTAGTTATCGTGATTTGGTGGCAGTGCCTATTCCTGGCTTGCCAGTGTAAGGAGCCTCAAAGATGGAAATTAAGTGTAATCAAGTGCGGGTTAGGGCACGGATCCGTGCTGATCGCCCCGCCCAACCTGCAGAGCCAAGTTCAGGCGGTATGTCCAATGATGCACAAAAGCAGGCGCCCCAAGCTGAGCACTTTAGCAATACAGTGAACCGGGTTGAACTGCAAGACTTATTGTGCCAGTTAGAGTCAGACATAAAACGACATATTGAATTTAGATTTGCGCGGCAAGGAAAAGAAAAAAGGCCCTGATTATGAACAAAGCGGACGGTATCAATGCAAGTGGTTTACCCCTTTGCAAAGTGACATTTTATAAAAAAATCGAGCGAGGAAATGGCAATAAATTGGGAGAATTAACCTTACCTTATGATCCCAAGTCACTCAATGTGACTCATCAAAATTACCTAATAGAATCAAAAGCGATTGGTTCTGAAAGTGGCTCAGCTCGCTATCAAAAATCTCCTACGTCAATTTTAACGATTAAGTTTTTGCTAGATGACACGATTATCGAAACGCCTGCGCAACTAGCAATGGGCATAAGTGGAGAGACCACAACTGAAGACAGTATTCAGCAAATGCTGCAGTATGGTCTTGCTGTTCAAGGAGAGACACACTTACCTGCGTTTGTCACTATTATGCCGTTGAACATGGTTCTTAATCATGGCGCAGATGGCGGCTTTCACGGCATGTTCAATGATATTAACGTGATCAGTGAACTGGTTAATGCCAAAGGCAACCGAGTTAAAGCCCAAGTGGAGTGTAACATCTCAGAGTGTTTATCTAACAAAGAAATTAAGCTCAGAACAGGTAAAAGCTCGCCAGATCTTACCCACGAGTTGCAGTTTAAAGATGGCGACAGCTTAGTATCAGAAGTGACATCCATTTACGGTAAAGCAAACTATGTACATCAAGTTGCCAGTGTAAATAGACTGCCTTCGATTCGTACCGCGTCGGTCGGAGAATACGTTATATATCCACCATTGGAGCGCTAACATGGATATTCGATATACGATCTTAGTGGATGGCAGCGAGAAGAAGTTAGAGGTCGGTGTGCGAGAGATTAGCACCCACCGTGGGCTTAATCAGGTTTCTGAGTTGTCGATTGTATTTGAAGATGGAGATATGGCCGAAGAGACCTATACACTGGATCTCAATAAAGACTTTCAGCCTGGTAAGGCTATTGAGGTGAAAGCCGGATTTGGTGAAGACCCACAAATTACGTTATTTGTTGGTGTGATAACTGGTGGAAGGATTGGTTATTGCTGTGACCCGTATGTTGAAGTATTTGCTAAAGGTGAAGCAAATAAACTATGTCAATCTAAAATAAGTAAGCTCTACAAACCTGATTCTACCGATACAGATATCATCACTGACTTGCTCAAACCTTGTGCCGGCAAAAAAACCGTAGCAGACAGTAAAATAAAGCACTATCAGTACCTTATGGTTGAGAAAAAACCTTGGGAAGTGGTCATGAATCGGATCTTGACCAACGGTTTCGCACTCTACGAAGAGGAAGGGATCCAAATCGTTGATCTTACAAAGCACAAACCTGCTGCCACTGAGTTTAACGTTGCAATGGACGGGTGTACGGAATTTGAATTATGCCTAGACAATAGTTCTTACGCGCAAAAGGTTGATCACAGTGCTTGGGATATTAAAACGCAAGCCTTGTTATTAGAGACTTATGACTCGGGAGAGAAAAAAGAAGGGGCTGCTGCAGATGTTGTTATTAAATCTCAGATGCCTGTTGATAAGCTAGAGCTCGCAGCCAAAGCCAAAGCTGAGCAAGTTTATCGGTTGTTAGATACCAGCCAAGGTCGTATTCAAGTAGATATGTCCATTGCCACCACTTTACACAGTTTGAAGCTGCTAGATGCAATCAAGGTGTCAGGTGCTGGTGAAAACAACAAAGCAGATTATATAGTGACAGAAATTCATCATCATTTAAGCAACCAAGGCTGGTTTTGTGAATTTACACTGGGCTTATCTTTGACCAAGAGTGGCTGGTCTAAATGGGCTGAGTTGTCATCTACTCCCATGTTGGTAGGCACAGTTGCACCTTTTAAAGAAGATAAAGAGAAGCTGCATCGCATACCTGTCACTTTGAACACGTTAACGACTGAGCCTATTTGGGCAAGGTTGTTGACTACCTATGTAGGCAAAGAAGAGGGCTTATTCTTGCCGCCAAACCCTGACACCGAAGTGCTTGTCGATTTTATTGGTGGAGATGCTAGACACCCAGTTATTGTCGGTGCATGTCACAATCCAGTCGCGCCACCTCCGCTAGGCGGGTACAAAAAAGAATATGATGTTCGGGGGTTATTGTTTAAAGAGCAAGCAACCGCAATTAAGTTCACTTTCAAAGATCCGCATATCATTTTAGAGGGCAGCAAAGAGCACTCAATTTCACTGGGAGACAGCTCAGGTTATGCCTTGTCGCAAAAAGATAAAGCAGGTATGACGGCAAAAACAGATGTGGTTATAAAAACCCCTGATGACAGCCAAATTAAAATGGATAAGAGCATTACCATAGAAAGTGCGAAAGTGGTGGTTGCGACGGATAAGATGGAAATAGGATAACGAGGAGTTTTGTATGGATAATTCATTTCTTGGTCGGGGGTGGAGTTTTCCTCCGAAGTTTACAAGCCCAGACGCAGGGCCTGAAATGGCTGAAGATGAAGAATTAGTAAAACAAGCGATTACTGTTGCATTAAATACTCTAAAGGGGGAGCGACCTTATTGGAGTGAGCTGGGTTCTGGTTTGTCTAACTTCGTTTTTGAAGATGCCAGTGAATCAGCGTTGGTGACGCTAAAGCAAGAGATATCTGCGGTGTTATTAAACTACGAACCTAGAATTATCTTAGAAGATATTTCATTCGATATGTCAGACGTTTACGAAGGTGCGCTGTTAATAGAACTGACTTATATGATCCGCAAAACCAATAGCCGAAGCAATATGGTGTTTCCTTTCTACCTTGCAGAGCAGTCAGTTTAAACCCGTTTTTAAACTTTTATTGAACACGTCCTTTTCTTCTTTACTAGCCAAGTATCAAGCAGAACCACGCCGCTTACTATTTAGCAATGGTCAATCAGGCCAAGTAGCGCATAGATGTGCTCATATATAACATTAATAAGGTACTCTCATGACTTTTAAGTCTCGTAGTCAATCACTTGATTCAAAGGAAATAAAGGGGTTAAGTCAAACTGCACGACAGATCCCAGAGCTTTCTAGTGAATTTTTTAATATAGAGCCGCGTACAGTAGAACAGTGGTTAAGTTACTTGTCGACGGTTGCACAGCATACTCAATTTATTGGTCAAGCAACTTGGCAGCCTGTTCAGACTTGGTACAAAGTGATCCCAGAGCCTGCCAAATTTGCGGCATTAGCGAAGCTAATCGTGTCAGACAGCGGCGATGAACTAATTAAGGGTTTAGCAAGTAGACCTGATTTGGCTTTATTGCTCACGTTTGTGGATTTATTGCAGCATACGCAGCAGCAATTTAACGGTTTTGTGCAGCGCCACTTAGATCACTACTATCGTGATGTTTTAGGTTTTGACCTGCTAGATGCGACACCAGATTCGGCGCATGTATTAATCGAACTCAATGAAGTTGATTCCTTGACCCTGCAACCAGGTACACAGTTTGATGGTGGAAAGGACGAGCAAGGACAAGACTTGGTTTACCAACTCTCTGAACCAAGCGCGATTAACCGTGCCGTGGTTGACAATGTCATCACGGTAAACAAAGCAGACAATGACTCAGGTATCAAAATTGGCCGAAATGTTTTGCTGGATACGGAACAAGGGGTAGAGCTTGAAAGTAGCGCAATGACTTTTGGCGATATAGAGCAAGCACACCTGCAGCCCCCCGTGGAAATCGGCTTTAAAATTGCTTCTCAAGATTTATTCTTGAGCAGTGGCAAACGGGTAATCGCACTGCGCTTTTCCACAGATGAGTTTGGTGAAACACCAATTGACTTAACCTTGTGGCTTGAAAGCTTTGACATTCTGGTGAGTACCGAAGACGGTCCTATTCAACTAGACGCGCAGCAAGTGTCTTTGAGTAACAATAATGAGCTGGTTATTCTTGTTGATGAACTGTTTGCGCCAATTGCGCCGGTAAAAGATGTGTTTATAGGTCGCGACAAAGTATTGCCCTACATTGCATTTGTGTTGAAGCAATCCAAGTATGATGCTCTGTATGCGCTTGATTTACAAAAAAGAGATGAGTTACTTGCGCAGTTAACACGCAGTGAGATCCAGGAAATTCAGCTTGCAGTTACGGTATTAGGTGCAGATGGCTTAATTGCGAATAATGGAATTGGTTTTTTGGATACCTCAAAGCCCTTTGAACCGTTTGGCTTTACGCCCCAGCTCGCAGAAAAGTTCGAGTTCACGCACCCCGAATTACTATGCAAACGGGTTACGCGAGCGAGTATCGAGTTTAACTGGGTAGGTAGACCAGAAGATTTTGATGCGCACTATCAGACGTACCTGCTTTACAAAAACGTTGTGACAAAACCTCCTGTCACTGCAACTGACAACAGCGAACCTCTTCCTTGGCCGAAAAACCAAGTGCTGATCTCGCAGTCTGATGTAGCTTATAGCAGTGAGCAAACGAAAAAGGTATCAGACCTTTTTTACAATGATCCGGCATGGCAAGTGTCAGATGACGACGCGGGTTTTGAGTCATTGTCACTTGATGCTGCACAGCAGAGTGAAGCGCTACCAGAGCTGGTTAATAACGTTGCTACCAACCGCCTAGTATTTACCTATGACGATGATAATGGCGGAGCTGATTACTTATCTTTGCCTTTTAACTTAACTCAAGCGAAACAGTGGCCTAAGTGGTATACATTAGAGCTATCTAATCAGGATTTTGGGCACCCGCAATACACAAAAGTGTCTGAGTACTATGCTTTTCAAAATAGCATGAAGCTAGCTAATTGGGATCCCGATAATGGCGACTTTATTCCAACGCAAGTCCTTGAGCCATATACGCCATTATTAGATTCTGTAAAACTGCATTATCGGACACAAAGTACTTCTCGGGCGCAAAGAAATGCGATTGGTAATGTTATTTGGATAGAGCATATTTCACCAATCGGTCGTCAATTGCAGATTTTAGAAACCCAAAATAGCCTACATTTACTCCCTGAAATTGACGAACTTGGATATTTATACGTTGCGTTTGGTGCATTGCCAACACCAGGCCAGTGCAGTGTTTTGTTCCAGTTAGAGGCGGTGGATGGTTACAATTTTAGCGAGCCGCCGCAGTTTAAATGGGAGTACTACAATCAGGGAAAATGGCATCACTTTAGTCGTGATGATTCTCAGGGAAGTGACCAAGAAGGTAGGATCTTACAAGACAATACGTATGATTTACTTGATTCAGGGATCATCATTTTTTCACTGCCTGAGTTCGATTTAACGGACCAATTTAACCAAGATGGAAAAGTATGGATAAGGGCTGTGATTGACTCAGAAACGCGGGTGGACGACTACATTCAACCGATATATTCAAAATTGAAAGGGGTGTATTCACAGGCTGTACAAATCACCCTTAATTCAACAGAGCATGCGCAGTCTCATTATCTGAAACCTCTCGAAGCGGGCAGCATTGGTAAGTTGACGGTGACAGATCCTTCAATAGCGTCAGTTGTTCAGCCATTTGATAGCTTTGGTGCCAAAGTAAAAGAGGACGATAGTCGCTTGTACCGTAGAGTCAGTGAACGACTGAGACACAGAGATAGGCTTCTTACGGCGTGGGATTATGAACACTTCGTATTACAGGCATTTCCAGAGTTGCATTCAGTGACTGCATATCAAACTAAAGAGGGTGTCAATATAACGGTGATCCCGCTGAACCACGACACTGATATTTTACAACCTAAAGCTCCACGATATTTGATGCGAAAAATACAGGAGGAAGTGGAAGCCCGCTCTGTTCCAGACCTTAAAGTGCGTGTAGAGGACCCCAAATATGTAGAAGTACAGCTTGAAATCATTATTCAGATCGATCCTAGATTCGATATTCAGACCACAGTCGTTGAACTCAATGCGCTAATTGTCGAGACGTTAACTCCCTGGAACAAACCTGACGCAGAGCTATCGAAAACGATTTTCTTAACCGATGTCGCACAAGCTTTGGAAGCACACCAAGCGGTGAATATGGTCCAAGTTATTCGTGGTAAACGCTTAGGTGAACAAGCTAAAGAATATGCTCAGATCTCTCCACAAATTTGTTGTCCAGAAGGGTGTTGCTCGGAGGATAACTGCCCAGAAGGCTGTTGTTCAAAAGGTTGTAGTCCATCAGATGGTTGCCGCGAAATATTGGTCCCCACCCGGAACCATAAAATCTCTTTGACCAATGTAGATGGGGATGTTTTTGAAGGGATCGGTAAATGGAAAATTCAACATAACTTTGTTGTGCAGTGATCTCACTTACTTTCACTTGACGCTGAATTGAGAAAATCATTCACAGTTTAAATAATTCGGCGTCTTCTCCCATATCGAATTACTTTCCAAAGGAAAATCATGGAAATCAACGCACTGAAAATTGCTTCAGATGCCTCGCTACATTCTGGGCAGGACCTAGAAGAACTGCGTGCGCAAGGTATTGCGCAGTTGCAAAAGTTAGCGCCGGAAACCTGGAGCGACCACAACGTATTTGACCCAGGCATAACCTTGCTGGAAGTTTTGGCATATGTGTTATCGGATCTCAGTTACAAGCTCAATTATCCAGTGGAAGATTTGCTCAATGCTGAGTACGACGAGCAGTCGACCTTGACACAGTTTCTAACTTCAGAACAGGTGATGTTTAGTCACTGTGTTACTTTGGCTGATTATCGACGTTTGCTATTAGATATACCAGAGATTCAAAACCTCACAATCGACGTTCGCAACGATGGGGTTAATGGAGCAACTGTGCTCGACTTGGTTGTTCAGCCACATCAACATACGCAGGCTTCACATCAGAGCTTACAACAAGAAATCCATAAAACCTTTGCCAAAGCGCGCACAGTCTCGCACCAGCTTGGCAATATTGAGTTTTACCAGCCTGCGCCTGTGTATGTAGGGATGCACTTAGTGCTCAAAGATGCGCACGATTTGGTGCAAGTATTGGCGGATATTCTCACTAAAATTGCATTGGAAATATCGCCAAATCTGCCGCGCTACAATGCACAGCAGTTGTTGGAGCGGGGAATGAACATCGACGATATCTATGTCGGTCCGGCACTCAAAAATGGTTTTATTTTGGATACCGATTTAGATAACACGCCAGTTAAAAAGCATCTCTATAGTTCTGATATTTTAGATGCACTTCGTGTACATCCAAACATAGAGCAAATTGAAGAATTTCGCTTCATCGTTGAGCATGGCGGACAGCCTGGGTATGAATATTGGCAGGTTGAAATTCAAGATCTAGACCCAAATTCAACAAACCTTGCGCCTGAGCTGGGCTTTTTGTCAGAACTGTTTTTTGATGGCATTACTTTGATGATTGAAGGCCAAAGCTACACATTAAATAGTGATGAAATAGCGTCGATTAAATCAGCGGTTAGCGAGAATATCATCAGTCAAGGTATGGATCCTTACGCTGAAGAATCAAATAGCTCACAGGCATTTTTACCTTTAAGCCAGTATCACTCATTGCAGCATGAACTACCAAAAACGTATGCAGTGACAGAGTTATCCCTAAGCCGGGAAATAGACTCAGCACAAAAAGCGCAACTACTTCAGTTCAAGGGATATTTGCACTTATTTGACCAGCTTCTAGCGGATCAGCATAAACAGATAGACGTTTTACCGCATATATTAGCTTTACCGCAATATATGCATTTTGAGCGACTTGGTCAGATCATGGACCTAATGCTCGCAAGTGAAGCTTTGTCATCACCTTTGCTCGATGAATTTTGGCAGCGTGTTGCTCTGCTACCACATACCCAGCTAAGCCAAGCTGTAAGCGGCATAAGTGGTATCAACCATTTGGTTAAGATGGCTATGGCAGAGTATCAGGAAAGTG
Source organism: Pseudoalteromonas luteoviolacea (assembly GCF_018100925.1). Classification (GTDB taxonomy): domain Bacteria; phylum Pseudomonadota; class Gammaproteobacteria; order Enterobacterales; family Alteromonadaceae; genus Pseudoalteromonas; species Pseudoalteromonas obscura. The sequence continues at coordinate 70,763 of NZ_JAGJEH010000016.1, forward strand.
GTTTACAGCAGCAACTTGAAGCTGATTTTTCGATTTCGCAACTGACTCGTTTGAATGACAGCCTAGCGCACTTGCTTGCACGTTTTGCGGTGAAATTACCTAATGCCAACTTACTAAAATACCGTGAAGTATTTGCTTTTTACGTCAATATTCTTGGCAACTGTCATCAGGATCCAAGCCATCAAGAGGATTTGTTGTCTCGACTCGTTTTATTGCGCCAGTACGTAGACAAATGCCGTTTGCTCAATGAGATGGGAATACTTGGCGAAAACCGATGTCGCGGTTTTAACTATTTGTCTAAAACTCCTAAAACAGCGCATCTGGCTAGCCTTGGTCGTTTAATAATGCGCAATCTTGGTTTTTCACATAACGGCCAGATGCCAATGGCAACACATAACCGAGAAAGCTTTTACTTGTTAGAAAGTGACTTACTCGGAAATACACATCAAGGCACTTTGTATTGCATTTTACCTAACTGGACAACGCGTATGCAAAGCGTTGAGTTTAGAGCCTTAGTAGAGAGTCAAATAACTAAGTTCAAACCTTTACATTTAAAAGTCCAGTGTATTTGGTTAGATCGGGAGCAAATGAGCTTATTCGAGCGTTTGTATTTCGGTTGGCTTAATTTCTATGGTCAGGCGCAACGAGAAAGGTTTACTGGTGAATATGAGCATATTTCAAATGTTGCTCAAGATATCGGTGGCTTACTCGAGAAAATAGTGGCTACCGAGCCACAGAATATCATCGAGAACATCATTGAATATGTGCTTGGCAAACCGCAAGGAATGGAAGTGCTCAACACATATTTGGTGCAAATATTGACCGAATACGCCTGTGAACCAAAACCAACGGATATTGAAATTGAAGGGCAAACTTATTCGCAGGTACTAAAAGCTGTCGAAACAGTAATTAATGATCACAGTGAGTTATACCCTGATGGTTTCAATGAACATCATGTAATTTACTTGGCAGCGCAGCTTTGTATCGATCACATTTGCACGCCTAATGCATTTGCGCAGCCAAATAGTACCAGGTTTACGGTTGGGTATTCACCCCTGCCATTTCTTAAACCGATTTTACCTGTGTCTTTTTCACAAATTAACTCAAACACCGCGGTGGTTTCGAAATTTATCGTGGCAACCAGCGTGCCAAATCGTATAGATCCTGAAGGAAACGAAGAATGAACAAAACCAGTGACCAAGAAGTGTTAGTCGAATGCGACCAACCATCTGTTGTAACCAAGCGCAGTCGCGCTGAATTAAATGATAAATTTGACGACCTCAAAACACCAACAGGGGATGATTTTGAATCGCTCATTCTATCCAGTTTTAACCAAATAGACGATCCAATCTCTGTTGTTAAGCAAGGTACGATTGACGAAATTGCAGTAACTTCGCCGCTTACGGTTAGCCCTGATGGTCATAAAGAACGTTTACGTGTAGATACGGAAGCGGTCAAGATTAGTCATGATGTCGTGGTGTCGAATGAAGATAGCGAAATCGACGTGCTATCCGCTGATGCACAAAGTGTCACTGTATACGACAAAGTTGCGGTTAACCCCAGCGCAGAAGATGTTTTGCGTGTAACAGGGAATGTGAGAGCAACGCAGGCGCTGAAGTCTCAAACGGCAAATATTAGCCAGCACCTACAAGCGTGTGAATTATCAGTTAGCAAAGGTGCTGTGAACACCTTAGATGCAGGTCTGGATGATGAAGGCAATCCGACTATTACAGCACATGGTCAGGTAGAAGCGAAACAAGACGTTGTAGTTGGTGGGCATACTCAAACCCAATCAATTACAGCGTCAGGGACAGCAGAATTTCAAGGCAGCACGTCTGCGCACATGCTCACAGTGGAAGAGCGTACTGAACTTAATGGCGTGCTAGAAGCGCAAGATGCAATTTTCGATGGGCATGTTGAAGTACCAATGATGGGAGTTGGCCTCGAACAAAATAGTACATCGGCAAAGCTTCACATTGGCAAGCGATCTTCAGATACGACTGATTTATTTCGAGTCGATGACTATAACAAGGATACGACGCCTTTTATCATTAATCCTGAAGGCAAGGTGGGTGTTGGAACTGATACGCCGCAGGCAAGTATGCACATTGCTCAAGATTTACTGGTAGGCCAAGGCGAAGCTCACGCACACATTGAACTAAATAGTAATGGTGATGCTGAGTTTTCCGGTACAGTAACCACTGAAAAGGCAATTAATGTTGGCACTGATATTTCTGTCAGCAGCAATGCTTACATAAGCCAAATGCTTGCCGTTGGCAATGAGACACCCAGTGCAAAAGTAGATATTCAAGCGAATAATGGAGATTTACTTCGTGTAGGTGACAACAGCTCAGCTTTTTTGAAAGTGACAAATACGCCGGGAGCAAAAGAGAGAAATGTAAACATCTTAACGGATGGTTATGTGTCTCAAAATCTCACTGTCGATAAGCAGATAAACGCAGAGACTGCGCAAATCGACGAAGCTTTGACTGCTGGTACAACAAGGGTAAGTGACATCAATGTACAAACTGATGCACAGATCAGTGGACAAACCCATACTCAGAAATTACGAGTAGGTAATCCGCCTAGCACACCCACGAATGCTGGTGCGCTGATCAATACAACGCTTGATGTTCAAGATCATGCTGAATTCACAACAGTCCATGCAAATAATGACGTAACCATTGATAATAAGCTGACAGCTACGGACGCGGTGGTGAAGCATAACTTAACAGTCGGGGAAGCGACGACGAATGAAACAGCTACTTTTACTGTGAAAAGCACCGCGTCTGAGCGTACGTCGCTGCTAGTCGCTGATCAAGAAGGGAATTCGCTGTTAAATATCAATGATACTAAAACAGTGATGGGCAGTGCACAGCAGCCATATACTTTGCATGTAAAAGGCGACATTGTTACACCACAGCTTAACGTCACGGACCGCGCAGATTTTAGCGAACAAGTGAAAATTGCCTCACAGAGTGTACAAAGCGATTGGACAACGAGCGCCAAATTGGGCGTTTTGGCTCACAACGGCCAGCCTCAAAGTGTTGATATAAGCTATTTCAATGGTCTAAATACCACTTCTCTTATCAACACGCAGGCAGAGCGAATAGGCTTGTTCAAGCGCAACCCTGAAGAAAGTCTTCACGTTGGTGAGCTGGCATTATTTGACAAGGACATAACGTCACTCTCGGGTGTACATGTTGTCAGTGATAGCAGTGAGAGTGGCGGGTTCAGAGCTACGCTCACGCACACTCAGATTGGTTCGAGTGACAAGTCTGCACTTTTCAATGTCTACGGTGATTCACATCTATTCGGTGAATTTACGATTACTGAGAATGAACTTACAGCAGTTGATTTTGCCAATAGCCAGTTTACATTAACTCAACTGTCAGAAAGCCCGGTATTTAGAATAACCAACATAGCAGAAGATGCAGAAATATTGGCAGCTGCTGGCCAGTTGGCGATAAACCAAACACTGCCAAACAATGGTGCAAACCTTGCGGTAACAGGCCAGGCAGATATCAATGGTCAACTAAATATTTCAGACGCAGATTTGGCATTACACGTTGATGGTAAAACCAAGTTAATGGGACATGCTGAGCTCAAAAATGGTGTGCATGTAAGCGTTACAAATAACTCTGGGGATATACAAAGGGCGGCGCTTCATGTTGCAGGAAAGTCTCTGTTAGATGGTGAATTACACGTAACCCAAGAAGCTCAGTTTGATTCCCAATTGACAGTAGATGGTGACGCCGAAATCAAGTCAAGTCTCCAAGTTGGTCGCAATACACAAATTAACGAAACTTTGAGTGTCTCTGGCGAACATTATGCTGGTGGCAGTGTTGAGATCGAAGGCACAGAGGGGCGCGATGCACTGACGGTCAACAATGATGCTACGTTTAGAGCTGATGCAAATGTGGGTGGCAACTTGTCATTAGCCCCTTATCAGGCAACGGCAAGATTACATATTTGTGAAACAGATCAACAAGCTATTCGAGTTGATGACCCAAGTGGCAAAGCGCAGCTGGTATTTAGTCATGGCAACCTAGGTCTTGGCGTTGAGAGACCTGACTATGTGCTTGATGTCGGTGAAGATGCTTGTTTTAGAAGAGACTTGTCAGTGCAGGGCCGTGTTGAAGTCGACGACAGTTTACACGTCAATGAATACGCAAGCTTCAGAAGTAATATCAATATTTACGGCACCTCAGAACTTCAAGGTGAAACACGCATTGGTTTGGCGATGCACACCTCGGAAGAGGAAGAGTTATCAACCCGACGTAGTGCGCAAGTGAGTATTGAGCAAAACCATTTTGAGCATGCATTGGCGGTATATCACAAAGGGGTTAACCCAATTGTGTTCCAAAATGGCAAAGTGGGGATCCGCAATGACCAGCCAGATGCGGAGCTAGATATTGTCGGAGATGTGAAAGTTGAAGGTGATATTGAATTAAACGGCGTGTTACGTGGTACAGGACAGCTAGAGTGCTTAGATGGCGCTAAAATTTTAGGTGATGTTGAGCTTCGTTCTGACTTGACGGTTTATGATGATGCATTATTTAAAGATACGGTGACCATTGAAGGTTTAACTACAATAGAACGTAAGTTGAACTTATTAGCTGATGCCAATTTTGCTAAGAGTTTGCTCATTGGAGAAGAGCTAACTGTAAGCGGTAACGCTTTCTTTAAAGAAGCCGTGCACTTTAGCAAAGATACCACAGTTCGCGGTAGCTTAGTTGTTGAGGGACTCGATGCAGCGAATCAAGTTGTATTCAAGCCTCACGTAGATATCCATAGTCATTTAGCGGTTAAAGGCGAATCAAACTTTGGCAGTGATACTCACGTCAAGGGCAACTCATATGTCAGTGGTTCAATTGAAGCAGCAAAACTAGCCTCGCAACATGGCATTCAAGTTGGTGAATCACTCAATGAGAGTGCCATGGTGGCTATCAATACCAGTGAAGGTGAAGCAGCTCTGAATGTTGCTGTGCGCGGAACTTCAGAATTCATTGTTGACGGAAATGCAAATGTAGGTGTTGGCTGTAAAATGCCGGAGCATAAACTTGATGTAAAAGGTGATGCTCGGGTTTCGGACAATTTAACCGTTGAAGGAGACTTAGTCCTCGCCAATACCCTCAATTTAGAGCAAGGCGCAGAAATTATTGGCGACTGCTCTGTACAAGGCAAGGTTTCACCACAGCAATTACAACTCCCTGAAGGCCCACATATCGAGGCGATCTCACCGGATTGCGAGCTTGGTGGAGATACGGCGTCTGACAATGTGCTCGCGACTCAAGCTGCTGTAAAAGCCTATGTTGATGAACATGCATGGCGTTTTGGTCGCGGTAAAAAAGTTGTGGCGATACATAATCAGGAAGAATTTGATGATGTCTTCTCACGAGATTGTTTGAGCAACATGACGATTTTATTGTTCCCTCACAATGGTCATCGCCAGGTTTCAAGAGCTTATAAACTCAAAAAAGCTGTGGAAGTTGGCTCAAACCTAACGATTGTTGGCTTCAACGAGCGGGAAACGCGCATTGTTAAAGCGCATTCAGGTTGTCGCTTCTTAATTCGCGGAGACCGCGATGCAACGGTTAAACATGTAAGTATGCATGGTTTCACTTTTGATGGTGCTATTCATGAAGTTTCTAAAGAGCTTAGCGCCTATGAAGGCAATGGAGGCGCATTCAATCTACGTTACGCCGATCAAATCGAGTTAAATTGTGTAATTGAAAACCATGCGGTTAGTGGTGATGGCGGCGCAATTTATGGTGAAGATGTTACCAACATCGAAGCCAAAAATATCCGTAATTGCAGAGCCGGGCGACAAGGTGGTGCTGCATACGGCCTGAGGTATGCCATGATCCATGCACAGTACTGCTCAGCTGAACGGGGTGGGGCAGTTGCTCATTGTGATGATAGCGAAGTGACTGCTTTAAACAACACTGCACAGCTACATGGCGGCGGCGCTTACAAGTGTCAAAACCTGATTTGTAAAGGTTTTTGGCGTCGCAACAATGCGCAACAAGGTGATGGAAACCATATATTCAGCATGGGCTGCTATCACCTTGAGGAGCAAGAGGAGCATCACGGTGACTTCTTATGGCATGCTCTATTCTTAGATAAGCCATTGAACCACTCTCGTTTCTTCTGGCGTAATGACCACGTTTAATCATGAACTTGTCGATTGAACATATCGGGGCTGAGCTTGAGGCCCCATCTCACTTAGTCGACTCAGGGCAGCATAGCATTGCTGACCTTGAGTCGCTATTTAAGAACTGGTTGCATAAGGAGATCAACTGCTTACAAATTGAAATTCCAAACGTCAAGACACCTATTGACTCACTGACTCTCAATGACATTGAGCTAGAGCTACCTGATATTGACTTACAAGCGTTAAAAGATAATCCAAGTGGATATTTTGCCCAAGTATTTAGTCCTGTTTTTTATGCGGCATTGGAACAGCAACTATACAGAAAAATAAATGCGTTGGGAGTCGACGATTATGCGTTTGCATCGCCAGTTATCGATCACGTGTTGCAAAAACAACGTGGACATTTGAGTTCACGATTGTGGCAAGAACTAAAACGGGTGTGCGTGTACAGTTTGCACAACCAGCCGAAGATATTTTTAAAACTGCTCAATTCGCCAGAGTGGCCAAGTTTACGAACGCAACTGATACCAGCCCTATGTCAAGAGTCTTCAGATTTTAAAGCGCTGATCATAGTCGTTTCAGCTGGGGCTATCAGTCAAAAAAGCGCTGGCTTCATTAGTAAACTATCGGTGCAGACGCGGATAGATTTATGGGCAGACATTGAATTACTGCACACAGCTTATGTGTTCGATACCGAAATACCTAAACAACGAATGACGTTGCTTGCAAAAGCATATCAGTTTTATGTTGAGCAGAGCGCATTTGACAAGCGCACGCGCAAAGCTGTGCTTAAAACATTATCGAGCCGAGGAGCGGCTTTGAATGCGCTTACAACTTGGTTCGCCATCAAAGAAAAGTCTCAATTAACGTCTGCTGATTGTAACACTTTGACATGTTTGGCACGTAAAGCCTGTGATAAATCTATGCCCGAATTTATCACGAGTGTTGCAGCGCAACCGTATCAGCAAAGTGTACTCGCAGAGCTGTTGCGTGTGAGTGATGATGTAGCAGATCTAGGTGGAGAGGCTCAGCATCAGCCATTAAGATCAACTGAGTATTTAGTCGCTCAAGTCAGATCTCAGTTAGGCGGTGGATGTAGAAAGACGATCCGCGCTCTTGATGCCTTATTAAAGCTGCTCCAAAAGCATCTTGCACACGCGGATTTGCCTGCTATGAATCAGCTATGTTGGTTTCAGTACTTAGCACAGCATGATATAGACCAATACTTACCTTCGCCTATCCTAAAACCTTTGCAGCGCTTTTTGAGCGAAGTATTACCAGAGCAGAAAGAGCAGTATTTACAATTACGAGCGATGGGTCGTGCGTTGACACTGATCGGTCGTGAAAAACGTATGCAAAACCAATTGGCTAAACCACAGTATACGCAGCGTTATGCAAAACGAATTTTCGCCTTGTTGTGCCAAATTAAAAATATACCACAACAACTTATTGAAAACTTGAACACCATTTTACTGAATCAACTGGGTTCCAGAGAAGGGGTTGATTTACAGCGAGATATATCTGTATACCTCGAATCTTTATTAGCAATTGAAGCCTGGTTGGTTCGAGCTCGAACAGTCGCTGATCCGCTGCAAAATAAACAGCTAGTTAATGAGCAGCCCATAGTGGCACCGCAGATGCACCAAGGTGCCTTGACGGTCTCAAATAAAACAGAAGCTGACCGTGACACGGCGCAAGAAAAGTTTCAGCTTGCAAGGGCTGCGAATTTAGCACTGAGTAATGTGTGTACAACTGAGCCGTCAGCTCGATTTGTATTTCACAGTGGGCAGTTTGTGTACATGGAAAGTGTGCAACAGGCACAACAGAGACTCACATTGAGCGCTCTGTCATCGCAATTGAATATTCAGGCCAAGTACGAACTGAAACAAAAAATTGTTGGTTTAGGCACTACCGAGCTTGACCAATTTATACAAGAACATACAGCAAGCTTTTTGGTAGAACATACACAGCTCAGTAGCTATCAAAGCGATATGCATGATGATGAAGCAGCTTCAAAAAAACAAAGCCACCCCCTCATTTTGGACCTCGTTCAAATTTGTGCGTCGCTAGTTAAAGAGCTCGATGGGATTTTAAAATTGATCAATTCGGCGCAAACGCAGTGGACTCGGTCAACTCGTCAGGCTGATGATGGGTTTACAGCTAACCACTCAGAATATGTGGTAAAAAATGAAAGCCGAATTAATGCCGGTGTGGATCCCAAGTCAGAAAATGTTACGCAGCGCGTAGCAGTTGACAAATCACCTTCGCCTCATGCACAGCTTGATTTCGCACGCGAGTTGTTAGTGGTCTCACAGTTAAAACGTTATTGCATGGCGTTTCACCAAGCTATCAGTGTAAATAGGACTTTGTTTCAATTGCATGGTACGCATGATGTAACAGTGCAATTGATGGCGTATATCCAAAGCTGGCAAAGTATGTTTACTACATTAGAACAATCGCAACGTGTCACCGCTTTACACCGTGCGCTCACATTGAGCTTAACGGCGTTAAATACGCTTAGGCAAAGAGTTTATGCGTTGAACCCGTATATACAAAGTCAAGCTCAAAAGCACCAAATGTGGTGGTTAACGCTGTTAGATATTGTGCACACACCAGAAGAATTATCCACTAAATTAGCAAAAGAAAATCAACAGGTTGCTGAGCTTGAGACAAACGAAATAGCCTTGACTTCGCATGACAAAGCTAAATCCGTTGATACTGATAGTAGTTCCTCTCGTGAGGTACCGTTATTTGATATTGGCGAATTGCAATCGGCTCAATCCTTGACTGAGGCAACAAAGCTGCTCAACACGTACAAAACACGCAACGGAACTGTCGCAACCAAAGTCAACTCGCTGCGCCACAGCATAGCGACGAAGACATATGATATAGCAAAAGAACAAGGCTTTGTCTCGGGCGTTGCTGATGTGGCGCTGGGCGAAAATAAATCACTAAACGCGTCGCTCGGTGACCGTTTTGAAAAAGTGGAAGGGGCCGGAGGGTCACTGCAACAGGACGCGTTAGGTGTCCTTAATGCGGGCGCAGTAGATAAGCATGTGAGCCGCGTCATTGCGAAAATGTCAGAGCAGGCCAATAAACAACAAAATATCATGTTGCGTTTGGGTATTGAATCTCTCAAGACCCATAGCGAACAGGTGGCTTCAGAACTAAAACATCAATACCAACAATCTTCAGAGCAATTGATCAGTGATGACGCTGGTGTGGTACTACTGTGGCCATTTTTTGAAATATTGTTCACAAAGATGTCACTCTTGGATAAGTCTCAATCAGAGCAAGTCACTTTTAAAGATGCGGCAGCCCAGCACAAAGCATATTCACTGCTTTGTTCATTGGCATCGCTAGAGCCAAATAGCACCGAAACCTATGTGATTAATGCTTTACTTGGCCTGCCTATTGAGTACGAATTTGAAGAGGTCGATTCGCTCAATGATGAAGAGCTAGATGAGTTACACACTTTAATTTCCGCAGCAATTGCACGATGGGAAGCGTTAAAAGGCATGCCTGTTGAATCGTTCAAGGCTATGTTTTTGCAACGTAGCGGAGAAGTGAAGCTCACAGCTAATGGCGTCAGTGTGGTCGTTGAAAGTAAACCACAAGACGTTCTGCTAATGAAGTTACCGTGGGGGTTAGGCATTGTCCAACTACCTTGGTTGGGCAACGATTTAGTCAATATTGAGTGGCAATATGGATTCTAACGTATTTAGCAAAACCTACCTTATCTAAACCGAATAAAACTTAAAACAAGGGCGTATTAGTAGACCTATTTATGCGCCTTAAAACCCAAGACCAATTATCAAATGGGATAGCCAGTAATAAAGCTAACCGAAATTTAAAATGGAGAAGTGTATGCCTGTAAATAATCGTTCAAATCTACGCGCTTTAATTGAAGAACATCAAGTGCGTCAACAGCAGTATCAAGTTGCAGAAAACAAAGTGCAGTCCTACTTGGAGTACAACCGTCATTGTTTGCTCCAACATTTGAATAACTTATTTACAAAGAGGGTATTGCCACATTTAGAGCTAGCTAAGGCATTGCTAATGGAGCAAGGCTATCAAGCAGAAATTGAAGTTGAGAAGCAAACATTGCATGAAGAAAACTCTGCAATTGAGGTGATAACACAAGTATCGTTGCTTTTTTCCGGCAATCCAGACGACCAGGATGTCAGCCTTACACAAAATAGGTTATTGATTTTTACTAGGCCAAATCATGCGTTTATTTATGCAAAATACATTACGGATCTGGTAACAAGCCAAACACAGCCTCTGTTTTTTGCAGATGAATTTTACTATCAAAATATGCCGAATGTAGATGTTCAATTTCCGCATTTTCCGTTTCCTCCAAATTTTGATGATCACAGTGAATTTAAGTCTATGCTCTCGGATTTCTTAAGTATGGTGTTTTTACAAATTAGAGGAAAATTGAGTTAACGAAAAATTTAGTGCAAACCTTGGTTTTTTGTCACAAAGGGACTTCTTCTGCGTCAGTGATTAAAGCAACTAAGGAGAGACATTGTGGCAAATTATCAAGAGGCGTTTGCATATGCTTTTTCGCACCCTAGTGAATACTTGCGGGGCGATTACCCAATATGGCGTTGTTTGACGTTGAAGCCGCTTTTGTTAGCGGAAGGGTTTTCAGACGATGAACAATACACCTTATTTGAAAAGATATATGCACCAGAGCTTTGGCGTCAGTGCAAAGGGGATCAAATTACAGATCAAAAAGTAGCTGGTTTGTTATTACTGATCAATGCCAAAGGCTATTTGGCGACCATGCTTAAAGAGATGCAAAGTTATTTCAATATCACACCCACTAGTCAAATGTGCGAACGAACCCTATATCAATTAAATAGACTGCCCAAAAGTGCATTGCTAGATTGGCTTGATACAGGGTTACAGTATTTTTCACTGGTGCAAAATAAGCGACATGAATCGTATTTTCTCTGTGAGAATGGTTGAAATTTAAATTTATTACCCGATATAGGAAAATAAGATAATATCTGAATTCATAAACGTAGCTACGAGATGTGGGTACTAAAACGAACATTAGGGAAAGCACAATGACAATACAACTCCCCAATATTGGCCAGTTCACCTTTGAACAAGAAGGGCAAGAAGGAGGCCCTTATCACAGCCGTACACTGCATGTTCCTTCTCAAAGTTCAGGCCTCACAATAGGGCGTGGTTTTGATTTAAAACACCGTAGTGCCCAGCAGATAGTCGAGCAGTTATTACAAGCAGGTGTTGCGTTTGACGATGCGCATAAGCTCGCTAAAGCATCTGGCTTACATGGCTCTGAAGCAAAAGAATTTATAGCCGAGCACGGCCTTCAGGGGTTTGAGGTGAGCCCAAAAGAGCAAGTTAATTTGTTCGAACAAACGTATGAAGTGATGGCCAAAGATGTCAAACGCATTTGTGACAAAGCGGACTGTGTAGAAGTCTATGGCCCGGTCGACTGGGTAAATTTACATCACAAAATTAAAGATATCTTAATTGATTTAAGGTATCGAGGTGACTACACACCAGCAACGCGCAAACGGATCCAGCGCTATGTTGCTCAAAACGATCTGCAAGCTTTCAGCAAGGAGATGTCTGATAAAGAACTATGGCACAAAGTGCCAATAGAGCGTTTTAAACAGCGTTTAGCCTATTTAACGACGACTTAAAAAGCTGCTTATGCAGCTTTTTTTGTGAAGATTTTTCTGTTGTATCTCAAGCGGCCAGTGTGGATGTGAGAGAGAAGCTCTGCAAAAGTCGTAAGTGTTCAGACTATCTTAATTTTACCGTAAAAAGTGTCTCATTTACTGTGAGTATTTCCCATATTACTATCAGATTAAAAGTAACTTACCCAATGGGCAAGTTCGATTATGGTATGACTCAGAGAATAGTAATGAGATTCTAAAAATCACTCAAGGCAACAAGGTTATTGCACCACTTGCAAAGCTAGTACACATTCAAGGGTATGCTGATAATGTTTCTGCACTGATACCGTTGGGTTTAGTTATTATTTTTTTATCGTATGGCGGAGAGATGAGCGAAAATAGCAATCAGGTTGACATGTTATCAATAAGCATACTTAGAACTTCGTAAATACGACGTAATTAGAAATGCTACTATGCTTGCCAAATAGCATATTAATCATGAGTAGTGCCGAGGCATTTTATTTTTTCAATTTATTGCTTGAAGGGTGTGAATACCCGTCAATTTCCGGAGTGGAGAGTAAATAAGAATGAAAAGTAATAATACCGGTATTTCTGCGGATCCGCTCTGCCCAAAAAAAGCCGATGATTGAACCTAGCAGTACACATACAGCAGTTATGTGTATAGCTGTGCTTTGGTCAAAAAACTGTATTGATATCAACCCCAAAATACCCATAAAAAATATGGGCGATAAGACGATTTGTAGGTATAGCAGGGAAACTACCACAGAGCCCAAAAAGATCAGGTGCCACTCAAGTACTTTAGTGATCATACTTATAAATATATTCCGAGATTTCATGTATTAGTGCAGCAGTAACAAGAGACGGTATTTTAAATCATTTCTAAGTGGTTTAATACAGGTTAATAATTTGCACTGCAATAGATATTTTTCTATTGGCGTTAACCTAAAAAAATGAGCCAAATAGGTGTTTATTGTGTCACTAATTTTTAATAAGAGTTTTGGGAATGCAGCTTAGCTTGCTGTTTGGCACATCTGATTTTTTTGAACAGTGAAAAAATGAAGCAGATTCTAATTAAGGGGTATGTATCTCAGGGCAATAAACTCAGTGCCACAATATATTTTGTGGCACAGCAATGATTGCGCACGCATAGGGTGCCTTTCATCAATTAGCGGTATGTATAATATTGATAAATATATACGCCGCCCGGTGCCCAACCACCTGGGCCAGCGATTGTCCAGCTTGGAGGACAGTTTTGCCAAGGCCTTACTGTTTTTGTTTCCCAAAGAGGCGCTGTTGAATCGTTATGAGCAGCAGTGAGCTTATAGTGACATACCTTATAGGTTGCACTTGAATTGATGTTTTCTGATGCATTGGCTGAATGGCCAAAAGTTACAGCCCCTGCCATTAGAGCTGAAAGCATTAAGGTTTTCTTATTCATCACATTTCCTTGATTATGTTCATTTAGTCGATGAAGATACTTAAATTCAATATGTCTTTAGCTTTGAATTAGACCCCATTACTTAAACACAATCTGAATAAAAAGTGAACGAGTGGAACTTGTTATATTTTCAAGCTGTGCAATAACGTAACAAGTGTAACGGAACGAATCCCTGAATCTGTGGATCATTTGCAGTCTGTGAGCTTCTAATCTATCTAGATTCGAGTTTTTTTCGATGGTGGCTGCGGTTGGAGATTCGATAACGACGGGGATTTATGGATGGTGCACTAAGAATTAACCTATTATAACCTAATTCGTATCAGTTAAAGCTGCGATGGAAGTGACTTGAAAATGACACTCGGTGGACACATAACAGTAATTTATACAATCAAATTAACGTAAATTAGACTGTAATTTGCGCAGCACTTGAAAAACACAAAATAAATCTACTTTATGAGTTGATAAGCGCTGTAAGTTCCCAAATTATTTTGTAATAATGCGTCAGTTAACAAGCTACAAATTCAGAGGAAAGACCTCCTATGGCGGATACAGAGAATCGCCCAACTAACTTCATCAGAAATATCATTGACGGAGATCTGGCAAGTGGCAAACACGCATCTACACATACGCGTTTCCCGCCAGAGCCAAATGGTTTTTTACACATAGGTCATGCAAAGTCTATCTGCCTAAACTTTGGCATTGCTCAAGACTACAAAGGCCTGTGTAACTTACGTTTCGACGATACTAACCCAGAAAAAGAAGATATCGATTACGTAAACTCAATTCAGAACGACGTTAAGTGGTTAGGTTTTGACTGGGATGGTGAGATTTGCTACTCATCAAACTACTTTGACAAGTTATATGGCTATGCGGTAGAGCTGATCGAAAAAGGCCTAGCGTATGTGTGTTTCTTGTCACCAGAGCAGGCGCGTGAATACCGTGGCACACTAACTGAGCCAGGTAAAAATAGTCCGCACAGAGATACATCGGTTGAAGAGAACTTGGCACTTTTTGAAAAAATGAAAAATGGCGAGTTTAAAGAAGGCGAGTGTGTATTACGTGCAAAGATCGACATGGCAAGCTCGTTCATGGTGCTTCGCGATCCGATTATTTATCGCATACGTTTTGTTCACCACCATCAAACAGGTGACAAGTGGTGCATTTATCCAATGTATGACTTTACACACTGTATTTCAGATGCGCTGGAAGGTATTACGCATTCATTGTGTACCCTTGAATTCCAAGACAACCGCCGTCTTTACGACTGGGTATTGGAAAACATAAGCATAGAATGTCAGCCTCAGCAGATCGAGTTTTCACGCTTAAACCTTGAATATACGGTCATGTCGAAGCGTAAGCTTAATGATCTTGTGGAAAACGGCCAAGTTGAAGGGTGGGATGACCCACGTATGCCAACAATTGCCGGTTTGCGCCGTCGTGGTTATACGCCTGCATCTATTCGAGAGTTCTGTAAACGCATCGGTATTACAAAACAAGATAATATGGTTGAAATGGGTATGCTTGAAGCGTGTATCCGTGATGACTTAAATGAGAATGCCCCTCGTGCGATGGCTGTTTTAGATCCAGTGAAGATTGTGATCGAAAACTATGATGCGGATAAAGTAGAAATGTTATCTGCACCCAACCATCCAACTTTAGAGATGGGCGAGCGTGAATTACCATTTACACGTGAAATTTTCATCGAGCGTGAAGACTTCCGTATTGAAGCGAATAAAAAGTTTAAGCGTTTAGTGTTAGGCAAAGAAGTGCGTCTGCGTAATGCCTATGTGATTAAAGCGGAGCGCATTGAAGAAGATGATGCTGGTAATATCACGACGATTTACTGTACATATGATGCAGAGACACTAGGTAAAAACCCAGCAGATGGCCGCAAGGTCAAGGGTGTTATTCACTGGGTGTCGGCTTCTCACTGCATTGAAGCGGAAGTACGTCAATATGATCGTTTATTTAACGTGCCAAATCCAGCGGCTGCAGATGATTTCACTGAAACATTGAACCCAGATTCATTGGTTATCATTGCAAATGCGAAGCTTGAGCCTTCACTGGCCAATGCAAATCCAGAGCAGGGTTTCCAGTTTGAGCGTTTAGGTTATTACAGCCGTGATAACAAGGCTGAAAGCTTAACATTCAACCAAACAGTAGGCCTTCGTGATTCATGGGCTAAGATAGAAAAAGCATAAGGCTTGGTCAAACCAAACTTTATTTTTCATAAAAAAGGTCGACATTTGTCGGCCTTTTTTTCAATATATTCATCAAATTAGTTTTAATAAGTCGCGCCGTGAGCAAACAGTCAATTCACAACTTCTACATTAATGAACAGCAATCGATTTATTTGCTATCTCACCACGATGCGAAAAAACATCGTCAATGGCTAAACATTTGTAAAAAGCAATTGTCGCTACTTGGGTATCAAGATGTCGAGTTGATCGGCTCTGGCGCATTTGGTTTTGTATTTGCTGGTGTTGAAGATAGCGGTGCGCAGTGGGTGTTTAAATTTTCAAGGATCACATTAGCGCAGAGCGTACGAGACAGACTCGAAGACGAAGCTTACATGTTATCTCAAATCAACAACCCTATGGTGCCTGAATTTTTTGCATTTGAGCGAGTCAAGAAGCAAGGGATTTTAATGATGGCCCGTGCAAAAGGGGAGGATCTCGAGCAAATATCCTTAAAACAAGGGCGCTTAAAGCCTCGAGACCTCGTTAATTTAGCGCTAAAACTTCGTAATGTCTTACTAGATTTACGTGAGCGAAAAAATGGTATGTCATTGCAACCTGTCGTTCATGGTGACATCAAGCCATCAAATATTGTTTGGGATCAACAATCAGATGCGTTTTCTTTGGTTGATTGGGGAAGCTCCGTTTACGCACAAATAGATGTGCATGGGGAGCCTGTTGCCAGTAATATTATGGATTTAATGTCGTCGGATATTGCCAGTACGAATGCGCGAATGGGAGATGTATACTTTATTGGCGACGAGCAAATGTCGGGGGCACGCTCTTCACCTCGCTTTGACGAGCAGGGGGTTGCTTCGACGATCTATGCGTTGGCGAGTGCTCAATCGTGCCGTTTTGGCGCGCAAGTCATTCCTGCTGCGAGTTTGGGTCTGCCAATAGAGTTTGCCCGTGTCATTGATGGTATGCTAAGCAAAGATAAAGTCACCAGAGACGCTGCTGGAGATTACTTTATTCGCAATATGCCTGCCATGGCAAAGGTATATCTTCCTGATATTTCTTTACCTCAAGCCAAACCCTATATTCCATTTTGGACAGTACAGCAATCAGATTTGCCAGACACGGTTGTGTATAGTTCTCGAAAACAGTTTTTGCGCCGAGCAGATCATAATCAGCAGTTACTTGATGTGAATGACGCTCAGCTCGATAGATACTATAAAGAGTTCTTGTTTGATACTGGCGATACTGAAAAGGCATTTTTGGCGTCTATAAGCCGACTAGCAAAATATCCGGTAGTAGGCGGACTGAGCTTTCACTGGCAGCAAGAATCTCTATTTGTTGAGTCTAGTCTGATGTTGCACGACGAGGATTTGCAGGATGCATTTACCGACGCCGTCAACGCGACGGTGATGTTAGCCCAAGGCATAGAGCAAAAGGGGCTGTTTAAATGTTGCTTGTTTGACGCGCGGCAAACTATACAGTTAGAAAGAGATGAAACTGGCGCATATATCTTCGAGCAATTGCCTGAGCTGCAGTACAGTGTAAGCCACGTTGCGGCCTCTGAAGTGACGAGGCCTCATTCTTACTTTGAGGATGGAAAAGACCCCGATGAGCAGCTCCAGTTACCAAAAAAAATAATTCAGTGTGTGTTTGAGCTGAATAAAATTCACCATACGGGGTGTATTATTTTTGAATCACTCAGTGATCGTTTGAAAATACATTACTATTATCGATTACTGGACGCCGAGCAAGAAGCCACGTTTTCAGCACTGTTGAGAGAAATCATCCAATATACGGTCAGCATTCAAGACTATGGGGTGGCGGGCTTTATGAAGCTTCCATATAAAAACACCCGCGAGTTTGAATTATGTACAACTCAACACGTGCAATATTATCCAAAAAACCCCAAACGCTAAAAACATATTGGACAGCTGAAGTGTGTTTAGTTATCTAGTAGCAAATGAACTAGTATATGACGAATTGTCAATTGAAATTCCGTGATGCATATAGCACCCTGTTACTTAGGAGGGCGCTATGGATAAACAAAAGAGACAGGAGATCTTAACCTTAAGTTGGGGGATCCATGATGACGTAGAGCAAGCCATTGCTCGACATGCAGCGGTAGAAGGGGATGAAAATTGGGTTGATAAACAACGCTTGCTTATCGCCGATATGTCGTTGCATCTATTGCAGACTGCACTTAAGCCAGAGCCGATCAGCCATGAAAAGCTTAAAAATAACTTGAATGCAATTTTAACCTTGTCTGATGACTTTGTTAGCGAAGTTGACCTAAAACGAGTGGCAGATGCCTTATATGGACTGGAAAAACTTTAAGCCAAATAGAGTGGTGAGTGGCTCAAATTGTATTTTTGCATGATGTGAGTCCAGTTAAAGTGGAGTCGTGTTTTTGGCGATATTGAATATAAAGTGTGCAAATTATATTTAATACAATTGCTACAGATTTAGGTTTGGTTAAATCGTTGAGTTATGTAAATGGATGACTTGTTTAAAAGAGCAAAAAAAAGCCAGCTCTGGGCTGGCTTAATCAAAATTATACAATGTATTTTGTCATCAAGAGTCGTCAGATTCTGAAAACTTTTTACAAGCTTCTGCATCTTCACACTCACCGTAAAGGTATAGTGAGTGGTTGGTTAGCTTGATACCATTGCTCGCTGCAATTTCAAGCTGACGAGTTTCGATCACAT
The DNA here is from genome assembly GCF_018100925.1 of Pseudoalteromonas luteoviolacea. Classification (GTDB taxonomy): domain Bacteria; phylum Pseudomonadota; class Gammaproteobacteria; order Enterobacterales; family Alteromonadaceae; genus Pseudoalteromonas; species Pseudoalteromonas obscura. Next base: position 88,939 of record NZ_JAGJEH010000016.1, read on the forward strand.
CATCTTCAAATTCGATAACCTTACCACACTTCAAACAAACTAAGTGGTCATGGTGAGTGCTACCTGATAATTCAAAAACTGACTTGCCGCCTTCAAAGTGGTGGCGTGTCACAATACCAGCGTCATCAAATTGGTTTAATACACGATATACAGTTGCTAAACCAATCTCTTCGCCTTTATCTAGCAAAATTTTATAAACATCTTCTGCACTGATATGTTGGTTTTCAGGAGACTGTAATATCTCGAGAATTTTTATACGTGGTAAGGTGACTTTTAAGCCCGCCTTTTTAAGCTCTAAGTTGTGATCAGTCATTTAATCTGTCTCAATCTATTATCTTTTACTTCAATTCTTAAGAATAAGCACGACCATTTTCTTAAGAATAACGTGCACGGGCAACAAGTCAAAGCTTGTTTGATTAATTCAGAGAATTAATCTTCTAACTCGCTTAAGCACATTTCATCATGCACTTGCGCGCACCAATCTTTAATGCGCTTCTCAGTTAGCTCTGGCTGACGGTCTTCATCGATGCCTAAACCAACAAAGTGGTTGTCATCAACAAGGGCTTTAGAGGCCTCAAATTCATATCCTTCTGTTGACCAGTGACCAACCACAATTGCGCCACGTTCTGTTACGATGTCATTTACCATACCCATCGCGTCTAAGAAGTACTCAGCGTAATCTTCTTGGTCACCACAACCGAAAATTGCAACTAGCTTACCTTCGAAATCAATTTCTTCCAACTCTGGGAAGAAGTCGTCCCAATCACACTGTGCTTCACCGTAGTACCAAGTAGGGATACCAAATAAAATTAGGTCAAATTCTTCGATGTCTGCTTTGCTGCTTTTAGCAATGTCTTTTACATCAATTAATTTTTTACCAAGTTCTTTTTGGATCAGTTTAGCAACGTGCTCGGTGTTACCCGTATCACTGCCGAAAAAAATACCTACGCTTGCCATTAATTACTTACCTTTATCTATTAATCGCTAATTTCTCTTGCAAGATGGTTTCTATGAGCGCACTACGACTGATATTTTGTTCTTCAGCCATATCACTCAGTGCTTGGTAGAGTTCTGAAGAAACTTTGAACTCTACGCGCTTTAACCCTCTTGCTCTATCTCTTTTAATTTGATTACGCTTATTGATCTTGAGCTGCATTTCCCTAGGTAAGGGATTTGTTTTTGGCCGACCTGGGCGTTTTTCATTCTCAAATAAGTCGATAGTTGTTCTATCTAATTCAGACTTGGCCATTAACCAACACCCGCACCTTGCCAAAACACTTGGATAACTCCTTTGGCTATGAAACCTGAACAACCTAAAAACAACACCAGCCAAACGATGTATCGACCAAATTTAGGCACGTCACCTTTCTTTAAAACGTCCTGAATGGCCATTCCAATAAGAAAGAATATACATGCGAGAGCAAAGTAAAAACCAAGAGTTTCAAACTCATTTATGTATTGACTGATCATCTTTGCACTACTAAAACCTTAAACGGCGGCTACTATAGCATATCTAACGACAATAAATTAAGTTTCGCCGTATAAAAAAATCCGACAATTATTGAATAAAATCAATAATAGAACGATTGACAGCCTCGGGCTTTTCAGCATGCAGCCAATGACCAGCTCCTTGGATGATTTTTGCTCGTGCTTTTGCAAAAGCACTGACAATTGCACCTTTATGTTCTGGCAAAATATAGTCGGAGTTGTTTCCTTTAATAAACAGCGTATCACACAAACAGGTACGAGGTGTATCTATGTTCTCGATAATCTGGGAATAATTTTGTTCAATTATCGGTAAGTTAAAACGCCATTCAAGCGCACCCTGTTCGTTTTTAGCTAAGCTTTTCAACAAAAACTGTCTTACACCAAGCTCTTCAATATACTCAGACATCACTTTGTCTGCTTCGCTTCGACTCGTTGGTGTTTGCTGGCTGACTTGGTTAAGAGCGCGAATAATAGTGTCATGTCTTGAATGGTATTTTACTGGCGCGATATCCAAAACGACCAGCTTTTCTACTTTTTGCTCGTCAAGCATAGCTACTTGCATCGCTACTTTACCACCCATAGAATGGCCAACTAGAGTCGCCTTATTCAGCCCAAAGTGGTTTATCAGAGAGAGTATGTCCTCTGCCATAACTTGATAATTCATGTCATCGCTTTTGAACGATCGACCGTGATTACGAAGATCTACATTTATGACATTGAAATTTGACTCCAATGCTCTAGCAATCACATTTAGGTTTTCAAGGGAGCCAAATAAGCCGTGGATCAAGATCACAGTTTTGGCGTTATTTTGGTCCAATCCACTTTGTTTAAAATTAAGTAACATACTACCTCCAAGTTTGCGCGGCTATTTTGCCAGTCTTAATTCAAAAATCAAAGCCGTAGAGGAAGAAGAAAAATTTAGATATAATCCCCCCAGATGCGGTAGATGTATAAAATGACAGGACAAGCATGAAAACAATAGAAATAGATGACGAGCTATATCAATACATTGCAAGCAATACGCAGAGTATTGGTGAGAGCGCCTCACAGATCCTGCGTCGTTTATTAGAATTAGAGCCAACTCAAGGCAATTCGGGAATCATTCAAACCGAAGTAAAAGAAGCAGAACCTGTTCAAATTGAGAACAAGGTAGAAGAGAAAATAGAACCAGTACGAGAGTCTGCAAACGTATTTAACATTCTAAATAAAGAAGAACTCGCTATGCAAAAAGGTGTAGTAGGGCGCTTTTTATTTATTTTGGCTGCATTTCACCGTACTCATAAAGCCCAGTTTAATAAGGTTCTTGAAATTAAAGGGCGAGACAGAATTTACTTCGCAACAAGTAAAGAGGCGTTGCTTGAAAGCGGGAGCAGTATGAACCCTAAAAATATCACTGAAAGTGAATATTGGGTCATGACCAATTCAAACACCACGCGTAAGAAAATGATGCTGCACGAAGTTGCGCTAATTTTAGGCTACACTCAGCAGCAAGCAGAAACCGTTCGAGACTACCTATAAGGAAATGTGATGGCAAACCATCCAAACGCAGGCAAAAAAGCTCCTAAGTCACAGCTCGCTAACATACCAAAGCTGGTTTCAGCTTATTATTTAAATGAGCCAGATCTTGAATCTAACCCGGAACAATGTGTTGCATTTGGCACGTCAGGTCACCGCGGGTGTTCGTACAACGTGAAATTTAACGAGTCACATATTTTAGCGATTACTCAAGCTATTTGTGATTATCGAAAGGCCAATAATATATTCGGTCCGCTTTTTCTTGGTAAAGATACACATGCACTTTCTGAAGCCGCTTTCAACTCAGCGATTGAAGTGCTTGTTGCTAATGAAGTACAGGTTATTACTCAAGAAAATGATGATTTCACGCCAACGCCGGTAGTAAGCCATGCTATTGTTTGCCACAATCGCACCCATCCCCATGAGTTGGCGGATGGCATCGTAGTAACTCCTTCGCATAATCCGCCAGAAGACGGTGGTTTTAAGTATAACCCTCCAAATGGAGGACCGGCTGATACCGATGTCACAAACTGGATTGAACAACGTGCGAATCAGTTGCTGCGTGAAGATTTAGTCGAGGTTCAGTTATTTCCTTATGCAAAAGCAAAGCGCTCTGGTTTTATCAAATATGAAGATTTGCTCTCGCCTTACGTTGAAGATTTAGCGAATGTCATAGATTTTGATGCCATATCAAAAGCAAACGTTAGTATTGGCATAGACCCACTAGGTGGTTCTGGGATTAATTTTTGGCCGGTGATTGCTAAGCGATATGGCTTAAATATGACCATTGTGAATGACGAAGTTGACCCTAGGTTTGCGTTTATGCCATTGGATAAAGATGGCAAAATAAGAATGGATTGCTCTTCACCTTTTGCCATGGCTAACTTAATTGCGCTAAAAGATGATTATGATATTGGCATTGGCAATGACCCAGACTATGACCGCCACGGTATTGTTACCAAAGATGGTTTGATGAATCCTAATCACTTTTTAGCTGTGGCAATTGATTATTTGCTACAAAATCGTGATTGGGCTGACGATATTAAAGTGGGCAAAACTTTGGTTTCGAGCGGTATGATTGACAAGGTTGTACAAAGCCATGGTAATGAAGTGTACGAAGTACCAGTTGGTTTTAAGTGGTTTGTTGATGGACTTAGCGAAAAGTGGCTTGCGTTTGGCGGTGAAGAAAGTGCTGGGGCTTCATTTTTACGAAAGGATGGCGATGTTTGGAATACCGACAAAGATGGCTTTATTTTGGGGCTTTTAGCAGCTGAAATTTTAGCGGTTACAGGTAAGACACCCTCTGATCGATACAAAGAATTAGAGCAAGCGTTTGGTTCACCAAGTTACAAGCGAATCGATGCGCCAGCAAACGATGGGCAAAAAGCCAGATTAAAAGCACTCAGTGTAGATGATGTAAAAGCTGATACACTCGCTGGCGACAAAATTACAGACATTCTCACCCATGCACCTGGCAACGGCGCAGCGATAGGTGGGTTAAAAGTGGTAACAGAATCAGGTTGGTTTGCAGCCAGACCTTCTGGTACGGAAGACATCTATAAAATTTACCTTGAATCATTCAAAGGTGAAACGCATTTAGCTGAACTTGAAAGTGCTGCGAAAGCACTAGTCGATAGCGTGATTAGCTAATTATCCAATTATTAAAGGCCATTTTAGATGGCCTTTTTCTTTTTTCACTTCTCTCATAAGGTGACAGTATGTACCTTGATACATTAAAAGCAACAGGGGACTTTTTAACCATAACTCGTGAAAATGAGTTTGAATTAGCACCAAGCCAATTTACATTGGAAAACGGTACTGAGGTTAAAGTATTAGACACCGGTGTTATCCAATTTACGCCTCAATGTGAAACACAGAAAGATTTTGTGTTTTCAAGTGCAGTCCACGGAAATGAAACAGCACCAATCGAAATTTGCGACGAGTTGATTAAGCAAATTATCCTCGGTGAGCTTGAATTAAAGCAGCGAGTTCTCTTTATTTACGGTAATCCAAAGTCAATTAATATTGGTAAACGTTTTGTCGATGAAAATTTAAACCGTTTATTTAACGGTGCGCATGAAAACAAGTGTGATAACCCTGAACAAGTCCGTGCGGCGAACCTAGAAAAGTATGTACGAGAATTTTTCACCAGTGTTGAAGCTGGTCGTTATCGTGCCCATTATGATTTGCATACAGCGATCCGTGGCTCAAAAAATGAAAAGTTTGCAGTTTATCCTTTCTTACATGGCAAGCCTTGGAAAAAGTCACAATTGCAGTTCTTATTGTCTTGTGGTGTCAATACTGTGTTGATGATGAGCTCGGCAGCCACAACATTCAGCTACTTTTCGTCAAAGCAATTTGAAGCTGACGCGTTCACAGTGGAGCTCGGGCAAGTAAAACCGTTTGGGCAAAATAATATGGCGAGTTTTGAAGCAACAAAGCAAACGCTTAGTGCATTAATTAGCCAAAAAGACGTCAAATATAAAGATTTTGATGCAAAAGATTTTGAGCTGTTTACTGTTCACCGAACGATTAATCGGACATGTGAAGATTTTTCATTCCCTTTCCCTGATTCTGCGGTCAACTTCACTGGATTTGCAAAGGGTGAACTGCTTGCAACTGATGGAAATACTGAGATATTTGCAGAGGTAGAAGGCGAAGCAATTATCTTCCCAAATGCTAAAGTGGCGTTAGGGCAGCGTGCATTATTAACCGTAATCCCTATGAAAGTGAACGAAAACTTTGTTTAACCCACTGAAATAAAAGTTTTTTTGTAACCGTATCGAAATCTTTCCAGAATAAAAATGCAAATTATCGGTTATTCATCTAGGATTAGTTGAATAACCGTTTACGTTAACGTAAAGTGGCAAAAGCTTTAATTTAAGTAATTTGCATTTACCGCACTAATTATTCAAAAATCAATCCGCGGGCTTTATGTCAATGCTATTGGCTGCAAGTATTGCAAATTGGCGATGACAACAAGAGAAGGTAGGTTATGACTAACCCCAATAACATATCGTTAAATATAAGCCATGCACTCGAGTTTATCGATGGTCATGCGCTTAACATCCCAACATTGAAAATTTTAAGTGAGCAGGGAGATATCTTGGATGGCGCAACCAAGCCTGAATTAGATAAAGAAACTGCACTTAAAATATATAGCACGATGAGATTTATCCGTTTGTTGGATGAACGTATGCAGGCTGCTCAGCGCCAAGGCCGGATTAGCTTCTACATGCAGTGTTTAGGCGAAGAGGCGGCAATTACAGCCAGTGCTGCTGCGTTAAAACAAGATGATATGATCATGGCTCAGTACCGTGAGCAAGCAGCCCTCCACTACAGAGGTTTTACACTAGAACAGTTTATGAACCAGCTTTTCTCAAATGAAAAGGATTTGGGTAAGGGCCGCCAAATGCCTGTGCATTATGGCTCGAATGAACTGAATTACCTGACTATCTCATCACCTCTAGGCACGCAAATCCCTCAGGCAACGGGATATGCTTATGGTCAAAAGCTTAAGCATATTGATAAGGAGTCTGGTGAACTTAGCTCCGAAATCGACAACGTAACGATTTGCTATTTCGGTGAAGGCGCTGCTTCTGAAGGTGATTTCCACGCAGGCTTGAATATGGCTGCTGTCCACAAAGCGCCGGTAATATTCTTCGCGCGTAACAATGGTTACGCAATCTCGACTCCTGCGGACGAGCAGTTTAAAGGTGATGGCATTGCCGCTCGTGGTGTAGGCTACGGGATTAAAACAATTCGTGTAGACGGTGCTGATACACTGGCTGTTTACGAAGCAACTAAAAAAGCCCGTGAAATTGCAGTTTCGACAGGCGAGCCTGTATTAATTGAGTCAATTGCTTATCGTTTAGGCGCGCACTCTACATCTGATGACCCTTCAGGTTACCGCACAAAAGATGAAGAAGCTGAATTCAAAAACAGCTGTCCTGTGGCGAGGTTTAAATCTTGGTTGTTGAAGCAAGGTTGGTTAGATGAAAGTGAAGACGAAGCGATTAAAGATAAAATTCGTGAAGAGATCCTAGCCGCGCTGAAAGTAGCTGAAAAAGTACAAAAGCCAGCGCTTGAAGAGCTAGTGTCGGATGTCTATGACACGCCAATTCCAGCATTACAAAAACAATACGAAGAACTCAAAGAGCATATCAAGCAATATCCAGATGCCTATCCAGTGACAGCAGGGAGAATTAAATAATGGCTAAAATGAATATGTTACACGCCATTAATTCGGCGCTAGATATTAGTATGGCAGAACACCCTCAAGCATGTATTTTTGGGGAAGATGTGGGTTACTTTGGTGGTGTATTCCGTGCAACGTCTGGACTGCAAGAAAAATATGGCAAGCACCGTGTGTTTAACACACCGTTGACTGAACAAGGTATTCTAGGGTTTGCCAATGGTCTTGCCGCTTTCGGCGCTCCAGCATTAGCTGAAATTCAATTTGCAGACTATATCTTTCCGGCATTTGACCAGATCGTGAATGAATCAGCAAAATTCCGCTACCGTTCAGGTAATGAGTTCGACGTAGGCAATTTAACAATTCGCACCCCTTATGGTGGTGGCATTGCCGGTGGTTTATATCATTCACAATCACCTGAAGCATATTTTGCGCATACACCAGGCTTGAAATTAGTTGTACCGCGTAACCCGTATCAAGCTAAAGGTTTATTGAGAGCATGTATCAAAGATGACAATCCGGTGATCTTCTTTGAACCGAAGCGTTTGTATCGCGCATCTGTTGGTGAAGTACCAGAAGAAGATTACAGCATTGAAATCGGCAAGGCTGAAGTGGTTAAAGAGGGCTCTGACATTACTGTACTTGCTTGGGGTGCACAAATGGAAATCATTGAGCAGGCAGCCATTAAAGCAGAAGAAGCTGGAATTAGCTGTGAAATCATCGATCTGCGCTCAATTTTACCGTGGGACGCAGAAACGTTAATTAAGTCAGTTACAAAGACAGGCCGATTGGTTGTCAGTCACGAAGCTCCAATAACAAATGGCTTCGGTGCAGAAATTGCGGCGACTATTCAAAAAGAGTGTTTCTTACACTTAGAATCACCCATTGAGCGTGTTTGTGGTTTAGATACGCCATATCCTTTAGCACTTGAAAAAGAGTATGTGCCCGATGCACTAAAAGTGTTTGAAGCAATTAAAAAGTCAGTGGAATTTTAAGGATAAGTCATGTCTAAAGAGTTTATTTTACCAGATATCGGCGAAGGCATTGTTGAATGTGAAGTTGTCGAGTGGTTAGTGGCAGTCGGCGAAACAGTTAAAGAAGATCAGCCAATCTGTGATGTTATGACTGACAAAGCCTTAGTACAAATTCCAGCGGTCCATGACGGTGTGATCACACAGCTACATTACGAAAAAGGCGACATCGCAAAAGTGCATGAGCCACTATTTGCAATGAATGTAGCAGGTGAGGCGCCACAAGAAGTGACGAACAATGCCGTTGAAGAGAGTGAGCAGGCAGTAAGCCCACAGGGTGAACACCTTGAAGACTTTATCTTGCCAGATATTGGTGAAGGGATAGTTGAGTGTGAAATCGTTGAGTGGCTAGTAAGTGAAGGCGAGTCAATCAAAGAAGACCAAGCAGTTTGCGATGTGATGACTGATAAAGCGCTCGTCCAAATTCCTGCGAAGTATGATGGCGTTGTTGAAAAGCTTTACTACCAAAAGGGTGATATTGCTCAAGTACATAGCCCATTATTCCAAGTTCGTTTGGCGGACTCTGTTGGTGCTACATCAACACCTGCTAAATCAGTAGAAGCTGAGCTTGCTATACATAAACCTCAAGCTGTCGAAACACCTGCAGTTCAGACTCCAGTCGTCAATGGTAAAGCGGTCGCTTCTCCAGCGGTTAGACGCCGCGCCCGTGAAATGGATATTGATATTCGATTGGTTCCAGGCAGTGGCAAGAATGGTCGTGTCTATAAAGAAGACCTTGAGAGATTCCTAAAACAAGGTGCTGTGCCAGCTGTAGCGACAACTGAGCCTAAAAGTCCAGTTGCGCCTGTAGCGACGCCAAGTGTTGGTGGCACACGCGTTGAGCCTATTCGAGGCATGAAAGCTGCGATGGCCAAGCAAATGGTTGCATCTGTTTCTACGATTCCGCATTTTACTTACAGCGACGAAATTGATTTAACAGATTTAATCGCACTGAGGTTGTCTTTAAAAGAGCAGTATGCGAAGCAAGGTATTAAGTTGACTATGATGCCTTTCTTTATCAAAGCATTATCATTGGCTATCAAAGAGTTCCCAATTTTGAACTCTCAAGTGAATGATGACTGCACGGAAATTACCTATTTTGATGACCATAACATTGGTATGGCCGTCGACAGTAAGTTAGGTTTGTTGGTACCAAATATTAAAGGGTGCCAAAACAAGTCGATAGTCGATGTTGCCGAGGCGGTAACGAAGCTTACTGATGCGGCTAGAGAAGGGCGTGTATCTCCAGATGACTTAAAAGGTGGCACGATTTCAATATCTAATATTGGTGCTATCGGTGGTACGACTGCTACGCCAATTATTAACAAGCCAGAAGTAGCAATTGTAGCACTCGGTAAACTGCAACATTTACCAAGGTTTGATGCAAATGGTAACGTAGTATCACGCTCTATTATGCAAGTTAGTTGGTCTGGCGATCACCGTGTTATTGATGGCGGCACGATTGCTCGGTTCAATAATTTATGGAAGTCATACTTGGAAGAGCCTGCGAAAATGATGATGGCTATGCGCTAGAATTGTTATTGTAAAGGTCCTTTACAAGCCTCAAAAACTCTGATTTTTGAGGCTTTTTTATGCCAGTAGAGCACTTTTTAGAAATGTCATTTGTTTATCTAAATTGATATGTTCCAACCTTATGTAAAAGCCCGTATAATTCACTCCTTAAAATTTTTACCCGTAGCAATTAAAAAGCCATCCGTTTTGGGCTTGAGAAGTCGTAATGAATCAGACAGACGATAGAAAAGAAATACTTGAATTTAATAAGTTGCAGAAAAAACTGCGCAGAAATGTAGGTAACGCAATTAAAGATTATAACATGATCGAAGAGGGTGATGTTGTAATGGCTTGTATTAGTGGTGGTAAAGATTCTTTTGCCATGCTAGATATCTTGCTGAATTTGCAAAAAGCTGCGCCCATTAAATTTGAAGTCATCGCCGTAAACTTGGATCAAAAGCAACCAGGCTTTCCCGAGCATATTTTGCCGGAGTACTTCGAAACCTTGGATATTCCTTATTACATCGTCGATAAAGATACCTACTCAGTAGTGCGCGAGAAGGTACCTGAAGGAAAGACAACCTGCGGTCTTTGCTCTCGTTTACGCCGTGGTACCTTGTATTCATTTGCTGAAAAGATCGGGGCAACAAAGTTGGCGCTCGGCCATCACATGGATGATATTGTTGAGACAATGTTTTTAAACATGTTTCACGGCTCTCGATTAAAAGCAATGCCGCCAAAATTAAGGTCGGACGATGGCAGAAACGTCGTTATCAGGCCTTTAACCTATTGCCGAGAAAAAGACCTGATTAAGTATGCGGAACATAAAGATTTCCCAATCATTCCATGTAATCTGTGCGGTTCTCAGGAAAACTTACAGAGACAGAATATCAAGGCGATGCTTATCGAGTGGGATAAAAAAACACCTGGACGCGTTGACAGCATTTTCAAGTCTCTTCAAAACGTAAGCCCAAGCCAACTGGCAGATACCAATTTGTTTGACTTCGAAAACTTACCCATTGACAGAGAAGCTGAGCGCGATGAATATCAATTTAGTGAAGCGACAGTATCATCTACTAATATTGATGAGTCCTTGTTTATCGATGTAACGAATATCTAATCGGTGCCCCCAGATACAGAAAGACTCAGCATCTGGGTCATTCTGCTTTGGGGTTTTTCATCAGCGTACTGAGCTTGATGTTGAGGTAACTCGGCAGCCACTTTAGCATGATCTCTTTAAATGCCTGACTTTTCGCTACGTCGTTTAATATCCGATCAATTTCATTAATTATCTGCTTTCCAGACTCATTATTAGTGCATCCAACATACCCATATGCAATGGGTTGCACATCTTCAATTAGCAACTGAACCATTTCTTTTTGACCAGTTAATTGGTGTAAATAAAAGTGTTCACTTGGGTAGCCTATGACGGCGTCTACGCGACCTTTGCTTAACATGTGTGTCAAACTCTCCAACGCATCCTGACCGGGTCGAACAACAACTTGCCCTTTTGGCATTGAGTTAATAATTGCATCTAGTTGCTTTCCATATGAACGTTGCATCATCACGCCAAGTACTAGCTTGTGTTGCTCGATAAACTTTTTAAGTTTGATTTGCTCTAAATCCTTATAGCCCAATGCCTCTAATGTTTTTTTCGCCATGACAATTGTTGGGGAGAGGCCTACAGTGGTGTAATGATTACTAAATTGAATGAACTTTTGACGCTGTGGCGTTTTATGTAAAGAAAGCATACAAAATGTATGTCGCTTATCGCTGAGTGCTCTTATTGCACGACTGGCTGGAAAATATACTTTATTGTCACTGTATGCTGGTAAATATTGATGAAGTAAGTCAATGATCAACTCGTCTCTGCCCGTACCTTCATTGGCATCACTAATCATATAATAGGGCGGGAAGTCAGTGATAATCCAGTCTATGCTTTTACTTTCAGCTGCACAGGTCAACATTATTAATAGTAGCAACGCTTTGCGCACATCAAGCCCTCATGTTGTTGTTACTAATAAAGCTTAGCAACAAACTCCCTTGAATTGCCAATTCAAAACAGATTAATTGGTCATTATAGATGTATATTAATTGTAATTTGTTTTACAAATTATATGTATTTGCTACATTTAGATTCGTACACCAGCCTTAAAGCAAGTTAAAGCGGTGGCCAATGAGTTAATACAAGGATTGGTCTTGTTGTTGAGTATTAAAGAGTGTTCTACAAATCATACTTAAGGTAAAATACAAGGTTGGCGAGTTAAGTTAATTTCAATAATAAGAGAAAACTATGAATACGCTTATCGTCAGTGACATATTTGGACAAACGAAATGTTTAGAGAACTTCGTCAATGAGCTAGATGGAAATACCTCAATATGTTCTCCATACCCGTTTAGACAAGGGCATTTGAATAGAGATGAAGAAAGCGCCTATAAGCAATTTATAGGCTCCGTAGGTCATGATAAATATTTTCAAAAAGTGGTTGAGGCTATCTCAGACAAACAGCCAGATCTGATTATTGGCTTTTCAGCAGGTGCTGTTGCTAGCTGGCGTGCTCTTGCGGCAATGCCTATCAAAAGTACCACTAAACTTATCGCATTCTATCCAGGTCAAATTAGAAACTATTTGCAGCTTCATCCCAGATGTGATGTCGATATTTATTTCCCTTACCAAGAAAAGCATTTTGATATTAAACCTGTGATTCACCACTTGTCAGCAATGCCTGGTATACAATGCTATCGAACGCGGTATGAACATGGTTTTATGAACTCATTGTCTGCCCAATTTAATCCGTCTGCTTTACAGCACTTTACAGCGTTGTGTCAGTACAGTATTGAAGAAGCAATTAAGTTGAAATTAGCCAACCGAAGGATAAAAAGTGGACTAGAATTGACTATGTAAAACTTAATGAAAAGGAGTTATGTATGTCAGATCAGCCCCGTATTCCTTATAGACACTTCCCTGGTAACCCAATTGCTAAACCGCCATGCAGAATGCTTAACGCAATGATGTATGGCTTTTTTGTTAAAGGGGAGTTGGAAACTATTCAAAGTTACGTTGACTCCACGCTCAATAGTGTTCCAAGTGAAACCATCGCGTTTAGGGCATTGTCATCGTACTGCCTCTTAACATTTACAGATATTGAAAATATTGCCTCAAAAGTACCGCCGTTTAGTGATTATGGCTATATGCAAGAGACGGATATTATCGTTTGGTTGCCTATTGCTCAGATCAATAAACAACAAAATAAAATGACTCATTTGTATTGGTACCCCGCATTTATTACAGTGAACAATATCAATGCATTGGTTAATGGCCGTGAAACTTGGGGGTACAACAAGTATTTGTGTAAGTACCAAATGCCAAGTAGCCAAGATAGGGCCGATCATTTTTCATTGAGCCTAGAAACATTTCAACCTTTTGAGCCAAACAAAAAAATGGCGTGGTATGAATTACTGTCAATCAATCGTGTTGCTGATGATGATACATGGTTTGAAGAAGCTATTGAGATTGGCAAAGAAGTGGCTGATTTGATCCACAGTAGTGTGCATGACTTGGGCGTCAGCATAGACTTTTTCAAACAACTGTTCACCGGTTTTACCAATCCACAACTCGCACAAATATTATTTAAACAGTTTCCCGATGGTTATGCTCAAAATAGCGTTTATAGTGCAGTTGTTCACTCTCCATCCACAGTGAAAAAAGTCCACAAGTTGGGTTTTTTGAAAGATGAATATAAGGTTACTTTTAACCAAGTAGACGCTTTCCCCTTACAAGAAATGTTTGGCATAAAGGTGGGTGAGCAATTCGCTAAGCTACCTTACTTTTTATGCATGGACTTTGATCAAGACGGTGCAAAAGAGATCGTCACGGCAGAGCTATAATACATAGTAAGGGAACAAAATGACTAAAGAACATATTGCTATTTTGGGGGGCGGCGTATCTGCAATGACGGCCGCGGTTTATCTAACCGAAAAAGAAAACTGGCAAGACCTTTATGACATCACAGTTTATCAGCTTGGGTGGCGTTTAGGTGGAAAAGGCGCTAGCGGCAGAAACGCACAATTAGGTGAGCGTATTGAAGAACATGGCTTGCATGTTTGGTTTGGTGCTTATGTTAATTCGTTTCGTGCGATAGAGACTGTTTACAATGAACTGAATCGGCCATCGACCGTACCTATCCATACTTGGCAGCAAGCACTTAAACCCCACAGCTTTGTAGTGTTGCAAGAGTATATTGATAATCAGTGGGAAACGTGGCCAGTTGACTTCCCCCTAATTGATGGAAACCCAGCCGATGGCACACTTGATTTACATTTTTGGCAATTGATTGAACTGGTCGTTGCTTGGCTGCACAAATGGATTGATGAACTGGAAGAAGCTATTGAGGCGTCTAATCGGCAAACTCAGCTACAGACGCGTAAGCAGCGTGACAGAAGTCTACTACAACATTTGGCGGGTGAAATTTCCGATGCTTTTGACAGTGTGGAAGACAAGGTCAAATCATTCTTTGACAGCGCCATTGATGAGGCTCAGGACATTTTGTCCACACCAAAACTGCTTATATCTCAGTTACATGATTTAATGAGTTTAAGAGCAAAAGACAAAAAATTATCAAATTCCAAAGACCGATTAGTCACTTGGTATATTGTTAGAAAGTTAAAACGCTGGCTGAGATCAGAGGCGCTTGAGTTAATTGATGATAACCCCAATGTTCGACGCGCGTATATATGTGCCGATTTGGCAATAGCAATGACAGTAGGGATGATCAGAGATAGAGTACATGCCAATGGCTTTGGTGTGCTTAATCAATACGATTTTAAGTACTGGTTGGCGCGAAATGGCGCTGACAAAGAATATGCAGTGGAATCTGCTCCGGTTCGAGGTTTTTACGACCTTGTTTTTGGCTATGTAGATGGTGATTTTGAGCGAGGTGATGTTGAGGCCGGTGTCGCATCTTTGGCGATGTTGCGAATTATGCTTTGCTATAAAGGCGGTGTAATGTGGAAAATGCAAGCTGGCATGGGAGACATCATTTTCTCACCAATTTATGAATTGCTGAGCGAGCGGGGGGTCAAATTTGAGTTCTTTAATCAGGTCGAACACCTCAAGCCAGGACAAGATGAAAACGGAAATTATGTTGTCGATGAAATTTCGATTATTGAGCAAGTAGAGCTTAAAAATGGCGCGTATCAACCTTTTGTTGATGTCAAAGGCCTACCATGCTGGCCGGCAAAACCTAACCTTGATCAAATTGTCGATGAACAGGCAGAGCTCATTCGCGCAAATAACATTAATTTGGAGTCGTTTTGGAGTGACTGGCCAAGTGTATATGAGCAGCACTATCAAAGACCCTTGCCAAGAAAAACACTCAAACGTATGCGTGACTTCGACAAAGTCGTATTTGGTATTTCGGTTGGTTCTTTGGAGCATCTCTGCCCTGAATTATTGTCACTTGATTACGGGTTTGAACAACAAAGCACAAAAGTAAAAACGGTTGCAACGCAAGCGTTTCAAGTGTGGCTAAATAAAACTGACGAGCAGCTTGGGTTTAACTATACACCGCCAAGTGAAGAGCGACCAATACTCAGTGCTTTTTCACAGCCATTTGATACTTGGGCTGCTATGTCAAACTTATTGGCCGTTGAAGAATGGCCCGCGAGTGGTCCATGCAACATAGCATATTTTTGTAGTGCATTTACATGCGATTATTACCCACCTGAAAGTGAGCACACATTTCCAATAGAGCAAACCGCTAAGGTGAAAGCGAATGCAGTGGAAAAGCTTAATAGAGAAATGAAGCCTTTGTGGCCATCAGCTTATGATGCCACTGGTCAATTTATCTGGGACGTTGTTTATGACCCCGGAAGCGCGCCAACTGAGCAAAGATTTGATTCACAATATTGGCGTGTCAATGTCGATCCAAGTGAACGCTATGTGTTGTCAGTCACCGGTAGCAGTGACTTTCGCTTAGCCACTGATGGCACAATATTTAAAAACCTATTCATTACAGGTGATTGGATCAAAACAGGAGTCAATGCTGGGTGTGTCGAAGCTGCGGTGATGGCTGGTATGCAAACCTCTAGAGCAATTTGTGGACTACCAAACGAAATCAGCGGAGAAAATGGCTTTGAGCCAGATGGTACTTAAGAGATAATATGAGGTAAGTAACAGAAAAGACCTGCAATTTTATTGGAGGTCTTTTCATTTGGGCTATACTGAGTAGTGCAAGGTGAATACTGCAAAAACTAACGAGAACGGACATGTTTAAACTCTCTGTCATATCAATATCTTTAATGCCTGTACTTTTAAGTTCATATACAACACATGCAACCGATGACTCAATGGAAGTCATTGAGGTATATGCCCAAAAACGTAAACAAAATATCGAGGATGTGAGTGTCTCGATCTCCACTATCAGTGCTGAGCGAATTACACAACAAGGGATCAAAGATGCCACAGAGCTTGGTCATTATGTAGCAAATCTGAAGATCAGCCAAAATGCAGCTGAAGGTACGCCACCAGCAATCAATATCCGAGGCATTGGCCTACTGGACTACAACACGGCAAATACCTCGCCAGTTGCTATGTATGTTGACGGTTTATCTGTTGGTTCTGCAAACAATCAAATTGCAAACTTGTTTGATATTGAACAAGTGGAAGTGCTAAAGGGGCCACAAGGTACTTTGTTTGGCCGAAATAGTACAGGAGGGGCGCTACTGGTAAGATCAAAACGCCCTGACGATGGCAATTATGGCTATGTGAAAGTCGGAGCAGGGACAGATGATTGGCGTAGAGCCCAAGGTGCCTATAATGCGACTATTAATGACGAAAGCGCTGTCCGATTTGCCTTTAATCACACGGATTACGAATACACAAGTTACAACTTGTTAGAATCTTCCCCTGAAGCGGGTCTAACGCAAAGCGATCTCAGAGTCAGTTACCTTGGTGAATGGGATAACTGGAGCGCATATATTAAAGGTTATTACGGGCATTGGGATGGTATAGTGCAACCCGTTGGAAATATCGGTATATACAAAGACCCCAATCCTGTAAATCCGATAAAGTGTTCACCAAAAGAAGCGGGGAGTGCAGGGTGTGTTGACAGTTTTGGTTTTAATGATGGCAGCGAAGATTTTTGGGCTGTCAGTGTAAATAACAATTCTCCGCACCTAAGTATATATAAAGGGTGGGGACTTGAGCTCCAGTGGGAAGTGCAGCAAGACGCTTACTTGACCTATTTAAATGGCTTTAATCGACTAGACAGAGACCACGCGTTTAATTGCGATGGTAGTCCAGCGCGTTTATGTGAAGGGGAGCTCGGGCTGAAAAGTGAACTGGTTACAAATGAGCTAAGATATCAAAGCCAGCTAGGCCAAAACCACTGGACATTGGGCATATTCCAACTTGAGGAGCGGATCTATCAAAATAACCACAATGATATTTTGCGAGATTTGAGAGGTGTCTTAGCACCGACCTTAACGACGACATTTTTTTATGACAATGAAATAATATCTAAGTCACTTGCGCTATTTTCTCAGTACGAATGGCGACTCGATAAGAAGCACATGTTCACTATAGGTGCACGATTTTCTGATGAATCCGTAGAGTATGACTCTGTTTCTAGATTAAATTTCATCACTACCCCTGGTGAATTGGATGGCAATATTATTCCGTTTTATACGGTTAAAGGTGAAGTTGAAGATGATGGGATATCTGGAAAGCTTGCATGGAATTACACACCCAAAGACAACTTGTTGATATATTACTCACTTGCTAATGGCACTAAAAGCGGCGGATATAATGGAGGCTTGCTCTCGTCTGCTGAACAGGCAAGGTTAGCTGATTATGGCCCTGAAGAGACTCTAGCGCATGAAGTTGGCTTTAAATTAAATGAAGACGGACTATTTTTCCTCTCTGGTGCGATGTTTTATTATGACTACAAAGACCAGCAAGTGTTTATGAACCAGGCGTCTTCTACTCCCAATGCGCCTCCTTTACAGCTGCTAGAAAATGTAGGTGAGTCAACAATTTATGGAGCAGAGTTAGAGCTCGAATATGTATTTATTGATAACTTAACAACACGTCTGGCAATTGGCTATATTCCAGAAGCAAACTTTGAAGAATTTACAGATCCATTAGGTAATAAATTGACGGACAACCGTCTTCCCTTTACCTCCGAGTGGAATATTGGTGCTGAACTGGCGTATTCATATCCTATAAATAGCGGAGAGTTAAATACGGTGATTGGTGTAGACTATCAATCTGAGTATTACTTTGACCAAAACCAAAATCCTTACGCAATGCAACCAAGTTACGCGCTGTGGAGAGCAAATGTTACGTATCAATATCAAAGCTGGCAATTTGGTCTTTGGGGCAAGAACTTGTTTGATAAAGAATATAGCCACTTAAAATTTGATTTAAGCTCATTTTTAGGAATGCTGGAAGACTTTAAAGGAGAGGGGCAAAGAGTTGGTATCGATGTTACATATAACTTTTAGAGTATTGTTAGCTCATCTTAATGGGTTGTCAGGCCGATAATGTATCGAATTAGATTAATACTTAGTTTTATAGTTTTGTTGATATCGTACTCTGTGAGTGCTCAGCAGTATGTCTATGATGGCATAGAAACGGGGGTTAATTTGCACGACAGGGGCTTGGTCCTTGCCGCAAAAGATGATACTCGTTTCCCCGATTCATTTGAAAATGTAGCAAGCTGGGCTAGTGGGCTTGAAGCGCAACGTGATCGTGCACTATTTTCAGGACGCTATTGGCTTGTCACTAAAATAAAGAATATATCCAACTACGAGCAGCTCGTACTTTATCCGTATAATACAGTATTATCCAATATAGAAACTCGGATCTATTCTAAAAACGATGTAAAGCGTTATTACTCTGGTGGCATGGTACAAAATGAATTTGCGTTTCATTACGGAAATACTATCGAGCTGTTGCCAAATCAAGACTATTACATCGTCACCTTGTTCGAAAGCGACTATTTCTATACTCCGATTAAGCTAGAATTGGTACCTGTTAAAGATTTTAAAGAGCAAGTTGTGATTGATAATTTAATCATGATGATATGCTTTAGCGTTGGTATCGTATTGGGTCTATACAATTTACTTATCTACATCGGCTCAAAAGATTTAACTCACCTATATTATGCGATTTTTGCGGCGACCATGGTGTTTGCATGGAGTCATTTCTTTCATATTTCGGACCAATTATTTGGTTTTTATTCGGCTCACTTACATTGGCTTGGCTTTACATTATCGCCAATTAGCAATGCGTTGTTTTATAATTGTCTGTTGAAACTCAAAGAAAAACACCCAAACCTTTCTTCTGCGTCAATTTGGGTTGGTGTTATCGCAGCTATAGGAACACCATTTAGTATTCTGTTCCCTGGTTTTGGCTTTTTATGGGCGACCATGTCCACGGGGGTCGCATTGTGCCTAGGCGTTTATATCGGGATTTTGCGCATCTCAGAAGGGTTTAAGCCTGCCAGATATTTCATCCTAGCCTATGTATGTATGGCAGTGCCAAATATGATTGGCAATTTTACCAATCTCGGCTTGTTACCACCAATTGCTGTCAATTTGTATTTACTCGGACTCATTGGTGTCGCATTAGATGCAATGTTTTTAGCATTTGCCGTAGCGGATAAGGTCCGCTTGACCAGCGAAGAAAATATTGAGCTGAATAAAAACCTAGAAGCGAAAGTGCTTAAGCGCACTTATGAGTTGGAGCAGCTTGCTTCGGAATTGCGTGACGCCAGTGAAGCTAAAAGTCGATTCTTGGCAAATATGAGCCATGAAATTAGAACACCAATGACCTCTATTATTGGTTATGCCGATGGCATCATATTGGGCGACATTAAGCCGCACGAAAGAAATCATGCCATCACTGTAATTTTGCAAAACTCACGACATGTACTGGGGCTGATAAACGACATTTTAGATATGTCTAAGATTGAGGCTAATCGCCTTGAAGTAGAGCTTATTGAAGCAAACTTGTTTCAATCAATAGCTCATGTTGAATCTCTACTCGGTAAACAAATACGTGATAAAGGGCTCGAATTTGAGCTCAATTATCAATTTCCTCTGCCCGATTATGTTGTGATTGACCCGACTAGATTAAGGCAAATATTACTTAATTTAACTTCGAATGCATTGAAGTTTACATCGGTAGGAAAAATTTCAATTGAAGTTAGTTGTAAAGATGAACGGCTTTACATCAGTGTTAAAGACACTGGAATTGGTATGACGTCAGAAGAGCAAAAAGAATTGTTTAGCGCGTTCTATCAAGCTGACTCCTCAACAACCCGTAAATATGGAGGCACTGGGCTTGGGCTAAATATCTCTAAAAGTTTGGCACAAAAACTTGATGGTGATATTGAGGTTGAAAGTGAAGTTGGCTCAGGTACGTCATTTACATTGTCGTTGAGCCTGTTTACTACAGAGCGCACTAAATGGGTAACTTCCTTTGAAGATATCCATCATCAAGGTGATGTTTATGTACAGTCCAATCATGAGCTAGATTCCGAAGAGTTAAAAGGAGAGGTGCTATTAGCAGAGGATCACAGTGATAACTGTCGACTTATTACTCGTATATTAGAAAGAATGGGCTTGAATGTTACCGCAGTAGAAAATGGTCAGTTGGCGGTCCAAGCTGTTTTAGACAACGAGTTTGATTTAATTCTAATGGATATTCAAATGCCAGTTATGGATGGCGAACAAGCATTCAACTTTATTCAAGCCACAGGTTGCACAGCCCCTGTCATTGCGCTCACAGCAAATACTATGAGTCATGAAGTTGAGCGCTATATAAAATTAGGCTTTACAGATCATTTAGCAAAACCCATAGACAGGGCCCAATTTGCGAAGAAGATTTCTCATTATCTCAATATTATTGTTGATGATGAGCTTAGTCTACCTGATGAAGAATTTAAGCAGCTTAAAATGCAGTATATAGACGGGTTGCACGAACAGCTTGTGCAGCTACAGAATCAGCTCAAATACAAGGACTATGAAGGGCTAGCACGTTCCATTCATGCATTAAAGGGCACATCTGCGATGTTTGATTGCCATGAAATATATCAAACAGTGTCACAAATTGATTTATTACTGAAGCAAGAAAACTGGCAAGATGTCGAGAAAGTGCTCGCTCGTTTATTTGACCTTATACATAAAGTTATTGATGAGTCTGATTGCGGACAGGCTGTATAACTGAAGCCGCTACAACTTGAAAAATAAGCATTTGTTCATCACAGTCTCCTAATTTTATAATTACTTTAAAAACAGTTACAATGGATTAAGGTGATAATTATGAAGTATTTAGCGTTGATGTGTGTGCTTGTAAGCCCAATCGCAATTGCAAACCCATTAGTTGGAACTTGGGAATTTGTCAGTGGTGAATACGCCACTGAATCGGGCAGGGTTAAGGCATCTGCTCCCCAAGTAACCTCCACAAAAATAATCAATGAGTCTCACTTCAGTTATATAACCAGCAGCGATAATAAGTTTCACTATGCAGGTGGTGGGACATATAAAGTGACAGGCAATAAGTTTATTGAAACGGTGACGTTAGGAAATGTTGATAGCTTGATTGGCCGCACTATGTCATTTACGTACGAAGTTAAAGATAATTTATGGCATCACAAATTGGTTGAAAACGGTAAGTTTATTGAGTATGAGATCTGGAAAAGGGTTGAGTAAGTAGTACCACTGCGTCAGTTTTAAAAGTCAAACCCCTTCCAAAAAAGCTATCAGGTTAAGCCTGTCGGATCCGCTCCAACTAGGCTTAACAACCTGTATAAAGCATCTAGTCACTGAAAAAGTTCACTATTTGATGTAAGAAATTGTATAAAGCCTGTTGTTTTAGGCTAACATTTCTACATTAAAGAAAGTGTTTGTAATTCTTTATGTTATCTAATGATTGAAATTAATAATCAATTTTAATGAATAACTATTCTCATTATGGTGGCCGGAAACTCATTAAAAGGTGTGTGTTTTATGAACAGTTAATGACAGGTGTTAATGCTGTCAACTTTGTTCCGTTGCACTTTTTAGCATAAGTTATTTGTACAGGGTTAGACAAAGAAGGTATGCAAATATGAAAGCTTATATTCCAGTAATTATGGCGTCTTTGGTTGTTGGTTGCTCTTCGTCAGAGAGTGATAGTCCAGTTCAGGTAAATAGCGAATCGCAACAGGATAGTACGAGTGAACAAACATCGAGTGATCAGAGTAATAATTCGAGCCAAAGTAGTGACAATCAAAATAGTGATGTGAATAATGATTCATCGTCACAGGATGACACAACAGATGATAGCAACACTGACGAAGTGGGTGAAAGAGGGCTCTATTTTCCCAAATCTCTGGCGGTGGCCTCACCTTTTTCTGATAGCAGTGATGAGCAAGATCGGCAATATGTTTATAGGGCACATGAAGCAAGAGGGCCTGCATCGCCAACTTATTTCTGGGCTACGAGAAGAATTGACGCATTATTAAGTGGAGAAACGCCACTGAGAGATGTATTTAGAATTGGCTCATTTTATAGAAACAGTGTGAATGCAGACTGTTTTGGTCCTCAAGTTGCTTATCAGGGACACCCTGATGCTACTGACCCAAGTACTAGCTCAGGAACTTTGCCAACAGGAGATCTTGGACTTTGGCTCGCAAGTGCAAAAAATGGTAATGCATGTGCTGTCGCGCAAACAAATTCGCAACTGCGGGCCGTTAGAGAGCGTTCACGTATGGCGCTAATGACATTGGCGAGTATGGTGTCTGCTGCGATAGATGATGGTGCAGGGCTACCATCCGAAGGAAGCTCAGTTGATTTAACCACACAAATGAACTCGAAAGGACTGGCTGACATTACTTTCAGTTCGGCAAACATAGAGCTTACGTCTGGGGTTTGGCAATATAGTATTGATTTGACTTATACGGTATCAGGATCGGACTATGAGATAATGATGTCGATGATGCATACACCCGGGAGTAGCGCGACAAACTATACAGGGTTATTAAACTTTTCTGTTGAAGGAGAGGTTGGCGTAGCTGGTATTGAATTTCCCGGTGGTAATTGCAGTCAAAATGCACGGACATTGGTGGGATCACTTGCCTATGAACGTAATGGCGAACAAATGTCATTGCAATCAAGGTCAGCTGTTAACTGTGGGCACTCAATTGCAGGTGCATTCAATAGTGACCAACAAGTGGATGTAAAGAACAAATATCACAGTACTGACAATAGCGACGGGTGGAGTGAAAACTTCGCAATCTTTGGTGCAGATTTCAACTTAACTAGTTTAGCTGGTGATTATGCTTATGTGTGGCAAGCTGGCGTCAATGATTCTCATAGTCGCATTCTCAACATTGGGTTTAATGATGCAACTCTGGAAAATGGAGAAGCGCATTTTGGCTATGGCACTGATATTGATGAAACTAGTGGCTTGGTTCAGGGTTTTATTTGTAATTGGGCTGGCCCAGGTAATAGTCACAGTTTACAAGAATTTACGCAAAGGCAATTCTTTGAATTTGACTCTTCAACTAATGTGTATTTAGGTACTGATCATCGAGCAAACATTGAATATGCACCAACCAATTCCTGTGGTTATGACGGATCAGGGTCATTCGTATTTGATATAGACGCAAGTGGGGTGCTGGGTGATATTGCCTCAGAAGATGCCTCATCAACGTTTAACACAGATTTATGGGCGCCAACAGATCCATCGCTTAGCGTTGCAGAATCAGTATTGGCGCGAGGCCTCTCAATTCCAAACGTGCCATTTACATGGCCAATTGATGAATGATATCGATTTGAAGTTGTTAGGACAGAGAATAGAAGAGAAGGTAACACCTTCTCTTTTTATATGCACTTTGCAGGTTTTGGCAGCCCAGCTATTTTAGTTGCTTGCTTTGCGGGACCTTTAGGAAAAAGCTTATATAAATAAATACTTTTTCCTTTGTCTTCACCTAGCTTTTTCGCAATTGCTTTTACTAGCATACGGATTGCGGGACTAGTACCGTACTCCTCATAAAAGTTGCGCACAAATTTGATGACTTCCCAATGTGCATCAGTCAGAATAATATTTTCTTGAGATGCAATGATAGGAGCAAGGCTCTCATCCCAGTCTGAGTGGTCTAAAAGATAGCCTTCTTTGTCGGTTTCAATTATTTTGTTATCTACTTCTAGCATAATTTACCACGTTATTGATTTGTCACAATTGGCAATTAGATCAACCCAGCTCAGATCATCGACTTGCTGTATTGAGTCTATTGGTGTCACTGCACGAGCTATCGCACAAGTTTCAAGCATGTAGATTTGCACAGGGCTGTTCGAAGCAAACTGTGATTGGTCATAACACGCATCCTGTTGTAGTAAAATTTTGTCATGTATACCAACAAGGTTCATATCAAAAGCGGTATAATAGCTTTTGGGTTTTGAAAAAATGTGTAATGTAGAACTCATAACTTTACCACGTACTCTTGTGTGTCAATCAACGCTTTTTGCTGGCTAACGTCTAAGACTTCAATATCTATACTCATTTGCTCGGGAGCCAATGCAAATTGTGCTAAGGCAGACTCGCATGCAAAAATGCGGTCAACATCGTAAATTTCTAACGTCTTTAGCTGTTTCAGAAAATCTTTAATACCCAGCTTAGTTGGCTGCTGGTCTTTTTTAAGCGCCAGTACTGAGGGGCCTCTAAACAGCCAGCTTACTTCCTGATCGACAGCTGCAAAAATTAAGGCCATATCCAAGCTGTCTCTTATTCTTTGGTTATCAAAGGGGGAAGCGTCACAAATTACTAGTATTTTTTTGGTCATTTGAATTGCACCCATTTGTCACTTTGACACGTTTCCATTGCGAACTCAGCGAGACCAGCAACTGTAAATATCCCAGTATCAGCGGTATTGATCCCTCGTTTTTCAGCTGCGGTGACACACAACTTGAGTGGAATACCTAGATTGTGGACGTTTTGCCAAACATTGTTGACTTGCAACTCATCACTAGATAAATGAAAGTGCTGGCTGGCGTGTAATACAGCCTCTTGGTATAAAAAAACGCACTTGATTGTGTGCTTTTGTTGGAGTGCAGCGCTTATGAAGCGCTCGATACATTGTAAAGAGTCATGATCTTCAGGACCACAATGTACTGAAATAATAAACTGGCTCAAAGAAAACCCATAAAAAAAGCCCCTAGTGGGGCTTATTTTATCAGAATGACGAGATTAGTCATCATTTGACATGCCAAGAAGCATAAGCAATGACGTGAACAAGTTATAAATAGCAACATACAATCCAACAGTTGCAATTACATAGTTTGTTTCGCCACCAGTTACTATTCTACTTGTTTCGAACAAGATCATTGCAGACATAAGCAGTACAAAAACCGCATTAATAGCAATGAACAACATTGGACTACCGATAAAGATATTTACGATAGACACACCTACCGTAACTAAGATACCGATAGTTAAGAAACCACCCATAAAAGAGAAATCTTTCTTAGTAGTCAATGCATATGCTGAAAGACCGAAGAAAATCAAAGCCGTTGAGCCTAGAGCTTGTGCGATCAACAGCCCACCATTTGGTAAACTTAAATAAGCGTTAAGCATCGGACCTAAGCCAAAACCAAGGATACCGGTGAAAAGAAACACTAAACCAATTGCAGATGGAGAGTGTGCTTTTTTGTGAATAACAAAAATCAGACCCATAGCCACAAGTGAACAGATCATGCCAGTGAAACGTGGCAGTGCCATTGTCATTGATATTGCAGCAGTAACGGCACTAAATGCCAAAGTCATTGCTAACAGAAAATAAGTGTTTTTAAGCACTTTATTAGTTTCAGTCGTTGACAATACTGCTTTTTCAGTAGAGTACGAATGATTGAACGCCATATTATAGCTCCTTAAAAGAAACACGATGTTCCGATAATTAAACTTATCAAAGATTACCAAGAGTTACATGCTTGAGCAAACCTTTCTCGAATAGTAGACCATATTTTGAGACAAATAGTTCAGAGATAACAAGAGATTGATAAAAAAGTCACCAGATCAGATGGATTTGTCTACAAACGAGCCGAAAATTAGCCAAACAATCAAAAAAGCAAAAAAAAAGCTTCACATTCTAAAAGTGTTTCCCTATTATTCGCCCCGCTGCGGAGAGATGGCTGAGTGGTTGAAAGCACCGGTCTTGAAAACCGGCATACGTTAATAGCGTATCTAGGGTTCAAATCCCTATCTCTCCGCCACTAAATTTATAAATTGTGTCTTAGACATGATTTTGCAAGTTT
>NZ_JAGJEH010000017.1 GCF_018100925.1 Pseudoalteromonas luteoviolacea
GACGGAACCTATAAGTTTTTGTGTATCTAGATTACATATAAAAATAATCCACGCGCGCGCGGATTAGGTTTATTCTTTACAATTATAAATGTTTTTGTGACAAATCAAAGGAAGTATTTGGGAAGATCCGGAGACTGGTGCTGATAGGCAGATTTGAACTGCCGACCTCACCCTTACCAAGGGTGCGCTCTACCAACTGAGCTATATCAGCACACCAGAAATCTGGAGCGGGCAGCGGGAATCGAACCCGCATCATCAGCTTGGAAGGCTGAGGTAATAGCCATTATACGATGCCCGCTTTAGGAACCTGTTCTTAACTACCTCAGAACCGTCAAGAATAAAGTGGTGGAGGGAGCTGGATTCGAACCAGCGAAGGCTGAGCCGTCAGATTTACAGTCTGATCCCTTTGGCCGCTCGGGAACCCCTCCACATAAAAATTCTTTTCTAAAGCGTGTTCTAAATCTTTTAAAGATGGTGCCGACTATCCGAGTCGAACGGATGACCTACTGATTACAAGTCAGTTGCTCTACCAACTGAGCTAAGTCGGCACTGCTTTAGTACGGGGCGAGATATTAGAGCAACCGATGACACTATGCAACAGTTAAATCAAAAAAAATCGCAATTTCTTGTTTAAATGCTCATATTTACGACAAAACATTCATTATTTAAACGTTTTGCTGATATTTACGCCAAAACACCAGCCCTTGCATTACTAGATCATCAAAATAGATCCCAGATGGATCAAGATGTTGCTGTATCAACTCGCCGTATCCGCCCGCATAAATCAGCTGTACTTCATTACCCACTCGCTCAATTTGTTCCACAGCTTGTTTAGCCAGTGCCACGGTGGCACTTAATGCAGCATTTTTCACAGCATTAGGCGTGTTAGTTCCCAGCACGGTATCAAACGAAGTAGTTGAATCACTGAATACTTTTTGCGTATTGGCAACCAAGCTTTCAATCATCATGTCCAAGCCCGGTAAAATCCACCCGCCTTGATGCTGACCATCGGCTCCAAGAACATCTACTTTAGTTGCCGTGCCTGAGTCGACAATAATGCAGGCTTTGTTAGGAAATAAATGATAACTCGCCACCACAGTCAACCATCTATCGATCCCTAAATTTTTAAATTCAGGGTAAGCGCACTTGAGCGCCCCCAGCGAAGCTGAAACAGACGCAAAATAGTGAGGAATTTGGTGCAAGTGAGCATTGTGTAATATCGGTTCAAGACCTTCATTACCACCTACCTGAGCTATCAATACTTCCTCTATTTTCTGCCAAGGTATATGCGCTGCACTAATAACCGATATATTACCACTGCGCTCTAACGCAACTTTTACTGCCGTATTACCGACATCCACCAGTAATCGCATTAGCCTTCCTTTCGCAGTGATAGTTCACCACCATAATAGGTTTTGCACTCACCATCTTGGCGCAATATCAATCCACCCTGATGATCAATTCCCTCACAGATCCCGCGCCATTGCCTTTGTCCAGTGCTCAAACTAACAGCCTGATCGCGAAATGCATTGAGCTCATTCCATTGCTCAACCATCTCGCTTAGACCATTCTTTTGGTACATGTAGAGACGCTTTTGCAAACATAACGTCAGTACCACCACAAGCTGATTTTTATCAATGTCAGCGATGTGCTGGCTTAGGTCAGTCCATGCTTGGTCAATGTATTGCGCAGCGGTATTTGGCATCGCCACATTTAACCCAATACCAATCACTAAATGACATGGGCCCTCCATTTGGCCATCTAACTCCACCAGCACGCCTGCTAATTTGTGTTCATTAATATAGATATCATTAGGCCATTTTAACTGCACGTCCAATTCATACAGGGCTTTTAGAGCATCGTACACAGCTAGACCAACAGCAACCGACACCCCCATCGCTGCTTGCATACCCTCTTCAAAATGCCAGTAATAGCTGTAATACAAATTTGCCCCAAATGGCGACTGCCATTGCCTACCACGGCGACCCCGACCCGCCTGCTGCATTTCAGCAACGAGCACAT
Organism: Pseudoalteromonas luteoviolacea; assembly: GCF_018100925.1. Classification (GTDB taxonomy): domain Bacteria; phylum Pseudomonadota; class Gammaproteobacteria; order Enterobacterales; family Alteromonadaceae; genus Pseudoalteromonas; species Pseudoalteromonas obscura. The sequence continues at coordinate 2,023 of NZ_JAGJEH010000017.1, forward strand.
GTCCCGAGTTTAAATCATCGACATTAGTTTGAATGCGGCGCATTAATTCGCTGTTGGTTGAGTCGATGATAGGTTGTACCTCTATACGACAAGGGCTGTCACTGAGCGCTTGCCAAATGGGCAAAATTTTATTCTGGTCTAACAGCGGTAAACTGTGATTGAGCCGATACCCTTTTCCCGATACCTTAAAAATATCGATGCCCATATCTTGTAATGACTTGATATGCTTAGAGACTGCTGCTCGGCTGATACCAAGCGCCTCACCCAATGTCTGACCTGAAATAAAATGGTCGCGACTTAATGCACTCAATATAGCAAGTTTATTGCCCACAGGTGCTTTAACCATAGTTGTCTCCTTGAACCCATTCACCTTGCTGGGCAACCAGCCTCACCTCAGGTATTAATGCAATGGCAAATTTCTCTGATACTGCCTGCTGAATGTACGCAATCATATTTAACAGTTCCGTCCCTTGCCCTTGTTGATCATTGACCAAAACCAGCGCTTGCTTGTCATAGACACGAATGCCTCCTATTCGATGTCCTTTCAATCCAGCTTGTTCAATGAGCCAACCCGCAGCGAGTTTAACCGTGAGCTCACTCACCGGATACACTGGCATATCTGCATACTGCTCACACAATTTGCGCGCAGTTTCTTTGCTAACCACAGGATTTTTGAAAAAACTCCCAGCATTGGCACATACGTTGGGGTCTGGTAATTTACTGCGTCGTATCTGCATTACCCGCTCAGCGACATCCTTTGCATTCACACTCTGTCCAACGAGATCTTTTAATGGTCCATAATTTAATACTGGTCGCCACTGTTTGGGTAATTTAAGTACCACTTGTGTAATAACAAAACGCCCTTGTAATGCCCCTTTGAAAGTCGAATCTCGATAGCCAAATTGACAAGCAACCTTGTCCAGTGTCTCAAATGCCTTTGTGTCTATGTTGTACCCCGTAAGAGAATCAAACACATCTGCCAATTCGACCCCATAAGCGCCTATATTTTGCACAGGAGCGGCCCCGACAGTTCCGGGGATCAAAGCAAGGTTTTCTAATCCACCAATGCCCATGTCCAGTAGTTTGAGCACCAATTGGTGCCAATTTTCTCCGGCACCTGCTTTCACTGTATAGTGCAGCTCGGTTTCTGTGACTTCAATGCCTCGATTGGCCACCAGTACTACCGTACCGTGAAAGTCTTCTAAAAAAATACAGTTACTGCCCTCTCCCAAAATGAAAAAGGGGGTATCAAAATCAATGTGAGTTAACTGCTCCGGCACTTCTATGCGCACCAGTTCACGGCAGCGAGAGGGCAAAGCAAATGTATGTAAGGACTGTAAAGAGTGCACTGGCAGCGCCTATCTAAAATACCAACTATTTTCCTTAGTTTACCCGATTGATGTCTCCAACGCATCCGAGTGTCATTTATATACTGAAGTGGTATAACAGGGATAACTCTCAATCATGAGCAAGGATAAAAATGAAACTCTCAGCCTTAACATTTGGTCTCGCATTGGCGGGCCTCTCTCATACTGTTTTGGCGGCAAAAGCCGTCGATGAACACACTTTTGCCAACCTAGACGATGTAGTGAGCACACACTTACACCTGGATTTAGATGTTGACTTTGATGACAAGCAGCTAGAGGGGTTTGTCGAGCACACATTACAGTGGCAAAACAAACACGCCCGTACATTAGTGTTAGATACCCGCGATCTTGAAATTGACCGCGTTATGTACCAAACATCTCAGGGAAAATGGCACCCGGCCCAGTTCACGTTGGCGCCTCGCAATGGGGTAAAAGGCGCGAAGTTAACGATTAAGTTTAAACAACAGGCTACCAAAGCGCGTATTTACTACAATAGCTTGCCTCAAGCCTCTGGCTTACAGTGGTTGACACCGGTGCAAACCGCCAGCAAAACACACCCATTTATGTATAGCCAGTCCCAAGCAATCCATGCCAGAAGCTGGATCCCTGTGCAAGATACCCCAGCGATGCGCACCACTTATACCGCACGTATCCAAACACCCAAAGATGTGCGCGCTGTAATGAGCGCTGATAATTCAGAGGCCTTCGTAAAAGACGGCGATTATTGGTTTGATATGCCCCAAGCCATCCCGCCTTACTTAATCGCCATTGGTGCCGGTAATCTCGAATACAAAGAAATGTCTCACCAAACAGCGATTTTCGCAGAGCCACAAATCCTCGAAGCATCTGTGGCCGAATTCAACGATACGCAGGCAATGATAGACAAAACCAATGCCATGTACGGTGAATATGCATGGGGCAGATATGACTTATTAATGTTACCACCGAGCTTCCCATTTGGCGGTATGGAAAACCCTCGTTTATCTTTCATTACACCGACCGTTGTAGCTGGAGATAAAAGCTTAGTCAATTTGATCGCACATGAACTCGCCCACTCTTGGTCAGGTAACCTTGTTACCAATGCCACTTGGGAAGACTTGTGGCTCAATGAAGGTTTCACCTCTTACGTTGAAAACCGGATCATGGAAGAAGTATTTGGCCGTGACCGTGCAGTTATGGAACAAGCCTTAGATGCCGCAGGACTGCGCGCACAGCTCAACAACATTCCAGCACCCGACACACGTCTAAACTTAAAGCTCAATGGCCGCGACCCTGATGATGCATTCAGCAAAGTGCCCTATATCAAAGGTCAGCTATTTCTCATTTACCTTGAAGAAAAGTTTGGCCGCGAAAAGTTCGACGTGTTTGTCAAAGGTTACTTTGATGCTTACGCTTTTAAATCACTGACTACCGCTGAGTTTGTGCAGTATTTAGATAAGCACTTATTGAAAAAACATCCGGGTATCGTATCTCTAGACAAAGCCAAAGAGTGGATATACCAGCCAGGGCTCCCTGCAGACGCCCCAACACCAACCTCTAATGCATTTAACCAAGTTGATGCGCATATGCAGGCTTGGCTAAGTGGAAGTAAACAACTCAATACTTTACCGACACAAAACTGGACAGTACATGAGTGGCTACACTTTTTAAATAATTTGCCAAGAGATCTGTCTTTGGACAAGATGCAGGCGCTGGACAAAGCGTTTAACCTAACAAATTCAAGCAATGCCGAATTAGCATTTGCTTGGTATATGCTCGCAGTCGGTAATGGCTACCAAGCTATCTACCCAGCGCTGGACAAGCACCTAACAGGAATTGGCCGACGCAAATTAATTGTTCCACTATATAAAGCATTGGCTAAGACGGATAAGCGAGATTGGGCTTATCGCGTCTATCAGAATGCTCGCCCAGGTTACCACCCACTGGCGCAGGGAACTGTTGACGCTATTTTTAAATAGACACGCCCTCAGAGATAAAGCACATTGCTTTATCTCTGACAAATTTCCACATTAGGACACACAATCAATGCTGTGCTTCGATGGAGGCTAAAAATGCCGCGCGTTGCTCCGGAGTAGCCTGCTGCCACCAAAATTCAAGCATTGATACTGCATCAGGTTTTCCTGCACTCGGCGCAGGCTTATCATTATCTATTTTTGCAGCAGATGTGTTATTTGGCACAGAAACATGTACTGGCGCTGCAACCGACTTTGTCGCTTCGCTCACACGACTAGCCGACACTTTGTTACCTTGCTTAGCTTGTAGCCAAATAGCAGGTGACTTTGCAAAAGCACGAGCTTGCTCTACCGTTTCTATAGACTTAAAGCGTACTTGGTAATCACCTTCCTTAATGTCTACCTCCACCCAGAATGGCTTTGAGTCAACTACCTCATGTTCGTCGTAGTCCAGTTCAAATAAATCTGAATACTTCACCTTGATCCGGTGAACACCTGCCGGTAATTCTAACGTGCGCACTTTGTTAAAAAATGAATGCTCAATTTCTCGCTCATTAACTTGTAAAGGCAGCAATTCTTCTGGGAAATTAACTTCCCCAGCAACAGAAATACCACTATAAAGTGCTATAAAAATTCCAAATATACTATTTTTCTTCATATTTCCTCTTTATTTGATTGCTACCTTGGTGGGGTAAGGTATTTGTGCCAAATTTAGTTACAATTATGAATAAGCATGAATTGTAATTTCCCTTGTATCTTGTTGAGTCCGCGCTATGCTGAACAGCTAAACTAACGTATATAAGGATAAAAGTAATGAGCCAAGAGACGATTTTTACAAAAATAATTAATCGTGAAATACCTGCAGATATTGTGTACGAAGACGACAAGGCGCTTGCATTTAAGGATATTAGTCCACAGGCTCCATTTCATGTTTTGGTGATCCCAAAGCTGCCGATCGCAACAATTAACGACGTGAACGAAGAAAATGCGCACTTAGTTGGGCACTTACATCTAGTAGCAGCTAAACTTGCGAAAGAGCACGGATTTGCTGAGGATGGTTATCGCGTTGTTATGAATTGCAATAATGATGGTGGACAAACCGTATACCACATTCACTTACATGTTCTAGCTGGACTGGAAATGGGTTGGCCTCCGTACCAAAGTAGGAAAAAAGTAGTATCTTAAATTATTCTTTGTTAAAAAATGTAATTAACTAAGCTATTACTCTACGAAAAAAAATTTATAATTTAATCAACCAGTTGAAGCTTTATCTAAATTTGGTCGTTTACAAAATAGGCTATCGTGCCACACTTTATGTCGTAAACTTCTTTTTATTGATGAAATTTCTAATACAAAAGGTCTGATTCACGTGTTAGCATTGCGTTATCAGACAGAATGAGAGTGTTTTTCAAATGAGCAGTACTGCATTTTTATTGCTAGATAAAGAGCCTATCAACACGATAGGAATAAACGTTTTGCAACCCCTGTTAAAAACACAAGGGTTAGACGTCGTCACAGGGACTGATATTTCCGAAGTACCAGAAGATACTCGGTTGCTTTTTATTGAGACAGCAGTCAATGATGCATGGGGCAAGCTGAAAGAGCAGTTAGTTAACCTCAAAGTCAGTTGCGACATCGTGCTGTTCAACTTAGATGAAAACCCTGAATTGGCTAATCGTGCATTACTCAGCGGCATTCGCGGTGTATTTTATACCACAGATAACGCAGATGTATTAATGAAGGGCATCCGCTTACTGATGGAAGATCAGCTTTGGTATCGCCGAGAAATCATGTGTAATGCGTTAAATCGCATGCTGCAATTTAACAAAGATGCGCTTCACAAACTGACTGAAGGTGATATCGAGCCTGTAAAACTCACTAAACGTGAAAAAGCGATCATTTCTTTGATGAGTAAAGGCGCCAAAAATAAAGAAATCGCGGAAGATTTAAATATCAGCCCACATACGGTGAAAACCCATCTATATAGTGCATTTCGTAAAACGAAATGCCGTAACCGTATCGAACTTTTGTCATGGGCACAGCAAAATATCCCTGACGAGATACGTTAATACACAACGTACACTTCCCTCTTCTGTCAAAAAGCATGCGATTAGCATGCTTTTTGTTTTTTAGACTTATCATGTAACGGTACGACAAGCCATCTCATTAATTTCTCGGTGCATCGCTTTACTGCGCTGAGTCTTCGCTCTATCCTAGGTACGTCTTTTAATTGTTAACAAAGCCCCTATGTTGGACCACAAAACCCTGTATGTAGCCAGTGCAGCGATGACGGCAATGATGACGCTCATTAATTATTTAACGTGGCGTGCAAATAAAAATACACCCGGTGTATTGCTGTATATTTTTTATCCATTAATTCTATTTGCCGCCATATCCATGTTCGCACTGCACAGCTTTCTCTCGCAGTGGCAAACCATCGGCATTGCCAACACCTTACTGTTTCTCGCTTCAATCATACATTGCTGGGCAATAAGTCAATTTCTTGGACAGCGGGGCGTCGAATTTAGAACTTACCTTTTTGCTACCTTAGCGCTACTGTCAGCACTGATCTATTATGCAATGGTGGATGACAATTTGCGCAAACGGATTTTAATCTCCGACCTTCAGCATATTGTAGAGGCAATCCTTCTCAGCTATTACTTTATTCGTTATGCCCGTAAACAATACCCCAACGGCAGTATTGTATATTTAATCGTACTGGGATTTATCTTTACTGCATTCATCGGTCGCACGGTATTTATGGGCGAGGTTGACCAAGTTTCTCTTTTTGATGACCCATGGTTTTCTATTGCCATATTTTTCAACGGTGTACTTGCTCCAATATTCTATGCAACCGGTATGGCGTTACTGTGTAATGAAAGACGCGAGCTCAACCTCAACAACCTCACAGAAAAAGCGCAAAAAGACCTCGAAATTCGCGGCTTGTTTTTATCTACCATCAGCCACGAGATCCGTACGCCACTCAATGGTATTCTAGGCAGTGCGCAATTGGTCCTAAACCGCAGCCATGATCAACACAGCAAAGCCTATTGTGAGGCAATCATTAATTCAGCTGAATCACTCAACTTATTGATTGATAAGGTACTAGACTATGCTAGTTTAGATCAGAGTGACGAAGTACTGTCGTCTGAAGACGTTGAGCTGAAAAGCTGGCTAGACAACTTGTGTTTATTGATGAGCCCACTGGCTGAGCAAAAGAAACTCACCTTTACCCTACTCTACGATTTGCCCGATCAAGTGTGCTACTACTGCGACCAACAAAAACTGCGGCAAATTTTACTCAACCTTGTCGGCAACGCCATTAAATTTACTGACAAAGGCGAAGTTAAACTACGTGTTGAACTGCTCGAAGAGGCCAATATGTCGCATATTGTCCGATTTAGCGTGGTCGACTCCGGTCCAGGTATTGAAGAGGAAGACATCGACAAACTGACCGAACCTTATGTGCAAAGTAACGCAGGTAAAACCAAAGGCGGAACAGGGCTTGGTTTAGCGATAACAGCGCGCCTTCTCAGCAAGCTGGGCAGCCAACTTGAAATCATCAGTGAACTGGGTAAAGGCAGCTCGTTTAGCTTTGACGTCAGCCTACCTGTCGGCGAGCTGAGCTTAGTTGAGCAGCGCCATCACAACCCAGAATACCCCACGGGGCTATCGGTACTGTTGGTCGAAGACTTAGACTTAAACCGCAAGATCGCCATCGAATTTATGGCTGCGGATGAGCATAAAATCAAATTGGCTTACGATGGTTCAAGTGCCATAGAGCACCTTAAAGAACATGTGTTTGACGTGGTATTGTTAGATATGAATTTGCCTGATTTTACCGGGCAAGAGGTACTTAGACATCTGCAAACCATAGAACACAAAAACAAGCGTACGCCATTTTTAGCCTTCACTGCGAGCTTAAGCCCTGAAGAGATTAAAGAATACCTCTCTCTAGGGATCAAAGATGTGGTGGGTAAGCCCATAAAACAAGAAAAACTACGACAGGCGATCAGTGACTCCCAAAAAGCCCAAAAACCAGATATGCGCGTAGAGTTAAGCGACACTTTATATGATGATACCGCTGTTAATTCACTTAAAAGTGGCTTTAGTGAAGATGAAGTATCCTCAATTTACAATGAATTTGTCTTATCTGCCCGCAATAAGTTGATCCACATCCAACAGCTTCTAAGTGAAGATGAAGAACAATGTATTAAGTCTCTCCACCGCCAAGCCAGTACCGCTTTGCAATTAGGCTTTAACCGCTATGGCCTTGCTTTGAAAAAAATAGAACGTCGCCTGCTAGACGGAAAACAGTGCGACGATGATTTAACACAGGCGATGGCACTGTGGCAAAAAAGCTTAGAGGCCTATTTGCAATTCGTGCGCCAGCAAACATTGAGCTAACCGTAGTTATTGCAGCTCCCTTTGGGAGCTGCAATCTTGCCTAATTAACAAAGTTCTCTTTCTAATTGCTCAAGAATTAATACAAGTGCCTCAAGAGCAGTATAAAAATAATGCAAAGTTGCCGCAAATGAGCGCACTTTTATCGACACATTGTCGACTTTAGTTAAAAAATTCGCCATCCTACCCGGGTAAATAGAAAATAAGCTCACAACAAGACAAGAAACCAAAACTCAGCAACAGACTGAGACTTGGCTTGACAACACATAGGAATACACCATGGCACTATTTAAATCACCTATTGCCGCTGCGATAGGTGCCGCATTGATCGGACTAAGCACTCCTTCTCTAGCCGCTGCAGGCGCAGAAGAAAGCACCGCAAAATGGGATGTACTCAACCCACCAGGTGAAAAACAAACAATCACCATAGATACCAATGAAACAACTTGGAGTAACGTGGATGTTAGCCCTGATGGCCAACACGTGATCTTCGACATGCTAGGTGATATTTACGTGATGCCAATTTCAGGCGGTAAAGCAAAGGCCATTACCAATGACCGTGCTTGGAACTTCCAACCGAAGTTCTCACCTGATGGCAAACATATCGCGTTTATTTCCGATCGCGCGGGTGCTGAAAACCTGTGGGTAATGGATATTGATGGCAGCAATATGCGTCAAGTATCTGATGAGTCACACAACCTACTGCACAATCCATCATGGTCACCTGATGGTCAATATATCGCGGTAAAACAAGGGCAAGTAACTGGCCGTACTATCCCGGGTGGCTCTATTCGCATGTACCACATTTCAGGTGGTAAAGGCGTGCTAGTACGTGAGAGATTGCACGGAGCCAAATCACAAAAGAATATTGCAGAGCCTGCGTTCTCAACTGATGGCAAAAAAATATACTACTCAGTGGACGCCACACCTGGTGTACGCTGGCAATACAACAAGAATGCTCTTACTTCGGTATTTGAAGTTCGCTCTTGGGATCTAGCAACTGGCGAAGAAGAAACGGTTATTCGCGGTGCAGGTGGTGCGATCCGTCCAACGCCAAGCCCTGATGGCAAGTCTCTGGCGTTTGTAAAGCGTGAAGACAATGGCGAGAAGATGATCAGTGCACTGTATATCAAAGATTTAAAGTCTGGTATCGAAACACAGATCTTCACAGGCCTAGATCGAGATCTGCAAGAAGCCAATGGTGCACAAGGTAATACACCAGCGTTTGCCTATACACCAGATGGCAAAGCTTTAGTATTTTGGTCAGGTGGCGTATTCCACAAAGTGGATATTGCTACAAAACAAGCGCAAGTTATACCAACTCGCGTCGTAACGGAAAAAGAAATCACGCCGGCATTAAAATTTGCGGTTGATGTGGCGCCTGACAACTTTAAAGTCAAGCTGGCACGTTGGTCACAGATCTCACCAAACGGCGAAACAGCATTGTTCCAAGCTTTGGGTCACCTCTATGTCAAAGACATCGAATCTGGCAAAGTGCGTCGAGTGACCAAACAAAATGATCACTTTGAATTCTACCCAAGCTACTCACGCGATGGTAAATACATTGTCTATACGACATGGGATGATCAGGAACTAGGTAGCATTCGTGTTGTTTCAGCCAAAGGTGGTAAAGGCCGTGTCATTACCCAAGATCCAGGTCATTACATTTCACCGAGCTTCTCACCAGATGGTAAAAAGGTCTTGTTCAAGAAAGTAACTGGAGGTTACCTATTGAGCGGTGATTGGTCAATGCACCCGGGCATTTACCTAGTCGATGCCAAAGGTGGCGAAGCCAAGCGCGTTGTAAAAAGCGGTGACAACCCGCACTTTGGTGCCGATCCTAAGCGCATTTATTTCTCAGTTGCCAGCAGCGAAACCAGTCGAGAGCTAAAAAGTGTCGACTTAAACGGTCATGAAGAGCGCAGTCATTTCAAAGGCGAATACATCTTTGATTACAAGGTCTCTCCTGATGGCAACTATGTCGCTTTTATTGAGCACTTCAATACATTTGTTGCCCCATTTACTAGCACAGGTAAAACACTATCGATCAACAAAGGCGGTAAGTCTTTCCCTGTAAAGCAAGTATCTAAGTACTCTGGTGACTTCCTAAACTGGAAGGCAGACAGCAGTGCTCTGACTTGGGCATTTGGTCCAAACTTATACCAACGTAAACTGACTGATACTTTCTCTTTTGTAGAGAATGCTGCAGATAACTTAGATGAGTTAACCGCAGAAGGTATTGATTTAAGCTTCGAGCAACCTTCAGACAAGCCAAAAGGTTTGTTGGCATTGGTTGGTGGTAAAGTTGTAACGATGCGTGATGCAGAGAATCAACAAGAAGTGATCGAAGACGGTGTGGTACTTATCGAAGACAACCGCATTATCGCAGTGGGCGCTCGTGGCGATGTCACCATTCCGAACTCTGCAAAAGTGATGGATATCAAGGGTAAAACGGTTATTCCAGGTCTTGTTGATGCACACGCACACGGTAGCTACGGTAGTCGTGAGCTACAACCTGAGCAAAACTGGAACCAATTCTCAAATGTAAGCTTTGGTGTAACCACTATTCACGACCCATCTAACAACTCTAACGAAGTCTTCTCTATGGCTGAGCTACAGCGTGCTGGTTTAACCGTTGCTCCGCGTATTTACTCTGTGGGCCGTATTTTATACGCAGGTGAAGCTCCGGGTTATAAAACGCCAATCAACAATTTAGAAGACGCTCAATTCCATGTTAAGCGCCTCAAAGATGCTGGTGCAATCTCAGTTAAGAGTTACAACCACCCTCGCCGTGATACTCGCCAGCAAGTACTGGAAGCGGCAAAGCAAATGGAAATAATGGTGGTACCAGAGGGTGGTTCGAAGTTCCAGCAAAACATGAACATGATCATCGATGGTCATACTGGCCTTGAACATGCTCTGCCTATTCCGAATATCTATTCAGACGTCACACAGATGTGGAGTCAAACAGAAGCTGGATTCACACCAACTTTCAACGTAGCGTACGGCGGGATCAAGGGGGAAGACTATTTCTATAACACCACTAATGTTTGGGAAAACGAGCGACTGATGAGCTTTGTACCTGAATATGTGGTTAAACCTATGTCTATCCGTCGTGAAAAGGCACCTGAACACCACTACAACCATATCGATGCTGCAAAATCGGCAAAACAATTGCGCGACAAAGGTGTAACGGTTCATATTGGTGCACACGGTCAGCGAGAAGGTTTGGGCGCACATTGGGAGCTATGGTCAATGGCACAAGGTGGCTTCAGTGCATGGGAAGCGCTGCGCAGCGGTACCATTGATGGTGCCAGATACCTTGCGATGGACCACGACATTGGCACCATTGAAAAAGGCAAGCTTGCGGATTTAGTCATCATTGATGGCGATGTTCTAAACGACATTCGTGAATCAGAAAAAGTGACCTACACGATTTTAAATGGTCGCGTATATGACGCAGCAACCATGAACGAAATCGGTAACGACACGCGCAAACGTCAGCCATTCTTCTTTGAAAATGGTAACAAGACGCCAATGCACCCAGATACTGAAGCATACATGGAAGAGAAAGCACATAAGTATCATTGGAAGCACTAATCGTTAAACGATAAATCAGAAAAAAGGAAGCAGCATACGCTGCTTCTTTTTTATAAAAATAAAAAAGTCATCAAAAATTCACAACACAGTTCGCTCATCTCTCATTATTGCAATATTCAGAGTTACCAAGCTACGCATTCAACAATCAAAACTAGCAGCAATTTTTGCTACTCCCCAACGCTAGATCTTATCGGGAAGTGATCTACACTAACGTTAATTCTGTACGTTTATTAGCCACACTTTTTGTATGGTTTATGCTGGTTGAAAACCATTGATAAACAATCAGTAGGCAGAATCATGTAGCAACACTCGCGTCGTACAAATGCCAGAATACAAGGATCGGAGGGCCACTTATGTCTCGTATTCGTCACTTCTTAAAATCTCTCGATTTAGCAAAAAAGCTGATGATCGCTTTTTTACTGGTCGCCCTCATCCCCACAGCTGTCATTATTACCTTTTCGTTGATCCAAGCTTCTAACACGATCAGCGAACAGGTATATGCACAATTGGGTGCTGTCGGGAAGGTGAAAAAACGCGCCATCGAAAGACATTTTAAAACCGTCGAGGATAAACTCCAGGCATTAGCTATCAACCCTTATCTACTTGAAGCAACACAAGATTTGCTAGATGGGTTTGATGAAATAGAATCAACCGACAGCCTACCCAATAATTTACAACGCTTTTACCAGCAAGAGTTTCTGCCTCGTTTCGAGCAGCAAACTAATAGCAAAGTCGCGCTCAACTCACTATTAGATTCATTGTCAGGACAAGGGGTGACACTGCAAACCCGCTATATTGCCGACAACCCCAACCCCATCGGAAAAAAAGACACATTAAAAGCGACTGGTCATCTCGATGCTTATGACAAAGCCCATCAACGCCATCATGAATTTTTCCGAAAGCTCACTGAAGTTTACCAACTTTACGATATCTTCATCGTGGACAACTACAGCGGCAATATTGTCTATTCTGTGTTTAAAGAAGTGGATTTTGCAACCTCGCTTAAAACAGGTCCTTATGCCAATAGTAGCATCGCCGACGTATTCACTCGGGCGCTGATTGAGCAAGATCAAATGCTGTTTGCAGACTATGAACCTTATCTACCTTCTTACAATACTCCTGCCAGTTTTGTTGCTATGCCATTGGACTTCGGGGGTATTTCCCAAGCAACTTTAATATTTCAGCTTTCTATTGATGCCCTCAATGAAATCATGAGCGAACGTCATGGACTCGGCCAAAGTGGCGAAACATATTTAGTCGGCCCAGATGGTTTAATGCGCTCAGACTCATATTTAGATCCGGTCAATCACTCAGTAGAAGCATCTTTTGCAAACCCCGCAACAGGTGCCATAGCTACTGAATCATACAAACTGGCCATGCAGGGCCAGCAAGGGCAAAAGGTCGTTATCGACTACAATGGTAACCCCGTGCTATCCGCATACAGTGATCTTCAAGTCTTTGATGTACGTTGGGCACTGCTGGCCGAAATTGATGAGGCAGAGGCCTTTTCCCCCGTTGTATCACTGCGTCAAACGATGGCAATTGTTATGGTCATCAGTATTGTGGTGATTCTTTTTACAGCACTGTGGTTTGCCAGAAGCTTATCTCGCCCTGTCCATAATCTAGTTACTACCATGCGCGCAGTGCAATCTCGCGGCGACTTTTCGCTCCGCGCCGAGGTAAGCTCTAGAGACGAAATAGGACAAAGCGCTCAAGCATTCAATTCCTTACTCGATGCGCTGCAACTATCTATATCAGAAGCCAATCGCGTTTTAAATCAAATGGCCAAAGGGAGATTCAACGATCGTATCAGCGCGCCATGCAATGGCGAGCTCAAAGAATTAAAAGATGCCACAAACGAATGCGCTGGCTGCTTAGAAACCGCATTGGGCGAGATCAACTTTGTGATGAAAGCGATGGCAAAAGGACAATTTGATCAGCAGATCGAAGCCCAGTTAAGTGGCGACTTAAACACATTAAAATCCAATATTAACCGCTCAGTTACCTCCATTGATGAAACCATGAATGACATTGTGGCCGTTATGACCTGTGTTGAGCAGGGCCAATTCAAAATGCAAGTAGAAGTCGCTGCCAGTGGCAGTCTGGCGCGGCTTAAAGATTGTGTAAATAATTCGATCCGCAGCTTAAGTGGTGCAATTGATGAACTCAGTTGTACCATGAGTGCCATTAGCAATGGGGACTTTTCCCAACGGATCACACACCCTTTATCAGGGCAATTGGCGCAGCTCAAAGTCGACACGAATCAAAGTATGGACAACCTTGAAGCCATTATTCGAGATATCGGCAACACCATGGAGGCTGTCAGCGAAGGGGATTTTAAACATACTATCTCTACCCCAGCGCATGGCCAGCTCGGGCTGCTAAAAAGTAACATAAACCTCTCTATCTCCGGTTTAGACCAAGCCATCGGAGAAATTTCATCGGTCATGATGGCAATTAGCCATGGCCGCTTTGACCGCACTATAAACTCTCCACTTAAAGGACAGTTATCGACCTTAAAAAATGATATCAATAATACCGTCAATAACCTTGATCAGGTCATCGAGGAGCTTGTCAGTGTTATGGCAGCGATGAGTGAAGGCGACTTTTCTCACAAGATAGAGTCTTCATTACAAGGGCAGCTGCTGTGCTTGAAAAAGGATGTTAACAGCTCCATTGACGCAGTTTCAGACGCAATTCACGCCGTGACAGATAGCCTCAGTGCCATTGCAAAAGGTAACTTAAACAGCCACATTCAAGGCAACTATCAAGGTGTCTTTGCCACGCTACAACAAGACGTAAACACCACCACACAAAAGCTCACCCACGTGATCGAGAGTATTCAAAGTGCCGCCAGTTTGGTTGCTCACAGTACCGAAGAAATAGCAGCCAGCAATGCGGAGATAAGTCGACGCACCGAGGAGCAAGCGGCCAACTTGGAAGAGGCCAGCGCCAGCACAGGTCACATGTTAGAAGAACTCACTCTAGTCGTACAGCAATCAGAAACCGCCGTTGAAAAGTCTCACAATGCAGAGCACATTGCCAAAGAAGGTGGCACACTTTCACAAGATACTGTACGCGCCATTGATGAAGTAAACACCGCCAGCAAAGATATTAATGAAATCGTTTCTGTCATCGACGAACTCGCCTTTCAAACGAATCTCTTGGCCTTAAACGCAGCCGTGGAAGCTGCGCGTGCAGGTGAACACGGTAGAGGCTTCGCTGTGGTTGCCAATGAAGTACGAGAACTTGCCGGGCGCAGCGCGGCTTCAGCAAAGCAAATTAAAGACATTATCAGCAACAGTAACGATAAGGTCCAACAGGGCACCACTTTGGCCAACAGCTCAGGAGAAAAGCTGGAACATATTGTTCAAGCCGTGGCCGATGTAAACGACAATATTGTCAGTATTAATCGCTCGACGTTAACTCAGAAGCAAGCAATCGAAGAAGTAGACGTGGTCGTGCAGCGACTGACAGATTTAATTCAGGAAAACTCCGCAATCACCGAAGAGACCATGTCAGCAGCAAAACGAATGGCAACTCAGGCAATGGAGATGAAAAACTTGCTGAACTACTTTACGCTGGCTGATGAACCACGCACACAGTCAAATGAAATGACAGAGCCCAATCAAGCATTGCTCGTACATCAATACAATGTTTAAACTAGGTGGAGCAGCATTGGCTGCTCCACTAACCCTTATAATCTAATCTCAAACCCATCAGCATCTAAATGCGCTGGGAATTGGCTTTTGTATTTAGCCAATTGACTTTTATCCAGTGTGACCGTCACAACGCCCATCTGATCGTCATTCACCTGCTCAATGGTCTGGCCCAAATAGTCCAGTGCTATGGTTCCCCCATTGTGGGCAATGCCATTGCCATCTGGACCTATTCGGTTTGTAGCCAATACAAAACACTGATTTTCGATAGCACGAGCACGCAACAGAGTATCCCAAGCGAAGCGCCTTGCTGATGGCCAGTTTGCAACATTTACCATCACATCATAATCGTTTTTACTGCGTTGAAAGACGGGAAACCGCAAGTCATAACACACTTGTGGCAAGAGCTTAAAACCATTGATTTCAAAAATTTTTCTTTCACTGCCTTGCGTCACATACTGGCCTTCATTGCCAAGACAAAACAAATGACGTTTATCGTATGCTTGCTGCGACCCATCAGGCCAAACCCAATAAAAGCGGTTAGCTTTCTTATCACCGTTGGGAACCAGCACTGAGCCAGCCACCACACATTGCAAACGCGCTGCAAGTTGCTGCATAAAACTCAGCGCTAGTGCAGCCTGTTCTGCGGTGGCTTGTTGCAGCGCAAAGCCAGTGGCAAAGGTTTCAGGTAACAGCAATAAATCACACCCTGTAGGTGCAGCTATCAGCTGATCAATAATGGAAAAATTTTGCTCTGGTGACAGCCAAGCAATGTCGTATTGCACCAAACTAACTGTTAAAGTTGACATAGTTTCTCCGCCGCCGCGATAAGCGTATCGGTCTCTTTTGCAAAACACAGACGAATAATTTTATCTTGCGTTGGGTTTTCATAAAATACACTTAACGGAATAGCGGCTACACCACTTTGCTCAACTAATTGCTGGCAAAATGTCACATCATCTAACGTTGAAATATCACTGTAATCTAGTAATAAAAAGTACGTGCCTTCACTGGGTAAAATGTTAAATCGACTTGGGGCGAGCGCTTGCACTAACACATCGCGTTTTTGTTGATAAAAGTCAGATAACTCATCGACATGCTCAGGCGCGTCACGCAACATTTCAGCTAGGGCAAACTGTGCCGGCGTAAAACTAGAGAAGTTGACAAACTGGTGAATTTTTCTGAACTCACTCGACAGTGCGGGCGGAGCCACGCAATAGCCCATTTTCCATCCGGTACAATGGAAGGTTTTACCGAAACTCGAGATCACAAAAGCGCGTTCAGATAACGCAGGGTCACGCAATACACTCAGGTGCGATGCGCCATCAAATGTAATATGCTCGTAAACTTCATCACTGATAAGGTATATATCATGCTGATCCAAAAGCGCTTTCAGCGAGTCTAAATCAACTTGCTTGAGTGTTTTTGCACTGGGGTTGTGTGGAGAGTTTATGATAATCGCACGGGTTTTATCGGTAACCTTACTGCTAACCAACGTCCAATCTATCGCATAATCCGGCGCATTCAATGGAATGTGTACGGTTTTACCTCCCGCCAATTCTACAGCAGGTCGATAAGAGTCATAGGCGGGATCAAAGACGATAACTTCATCACCTTCGCGAACCAGCGCTTGAATGGCAACAAACAAAGCCTCTGTTGCACCCGCTGTCACTGTTACCTGTGCGGCTGCATCAATGTCTTGGTGATATCGACGAGCAATCAATGCTGCAATCTCTTGTTGTAGCGCAGGGATACCCGGAGAGGGAGCATATTGATTGTAGCCTGCAAGTGTTTGCTCAGCCAGCGCTTGCTTTAGCTTAGTCGGAGTATCAAACTCAGGAAATCCTTGCGACAAGTTAAGGGCACCATGTGCATTGGCAAGACCCGTCATCTTAGTGAAGATACTGGTACCGACATCTGGTAATTTACTTTCCATACTGTAACTCTTTTGGTTATGGCGTAGGCGATAAAGCGATGCTATCATTGCCAAAGATAGAAGTATAGCCGTCCAAACCTCTTAAGGTAGATCGAATATGCAAACAAAGGCAGCAAAACAAGCACTGATTGACGCTGGACGCTGGGTAAGCCAACAAGGTTGGGTCCCTGCAACAGGTGGTAATTTTTCGATGAAGACAGATGATGGCTTCGTCGTCACCGCCAGTGGCTTTGACAAAGGGTACCTAACCCCTGAGCAATTTTTAGAACTAGACCAACAAGGCAATATTGTTTCGGGTGATGGTAAGCCTTCCGCTGAAACAGCTTTACACTTAAAGCTGTATGAGTTGCAACCTCAATCTGGTTGTATTTTACATACACATTCTGTTGCAGCTACAGTACTTTCGCGCTTTATACGTAGCGACAGTTTTGCGGTTACAGGTTATGAAATGCAAAAGTCTCTATCCGGTATTCACAGTCATCTGGATACGCTCTCCATCGCCATTTTTGACAATGATCAAGATATTCCTGCCTTGGCGGAACGCGTAGCCAAGCACCACCAAACACACCCCATTACCCACGGGGTCTTGATCCGTGGTCACGGCCTGTACGCGCTTGGCAACAGTATTTTTGAAACTCGCCGCCACATTGAAGGGTTAGAGTTTTTATTTGCTTGTGAGTTAGAGCGGATAAAACTAGAAGGAGCAGTAAAATGATTAAAGCCATACTCACAGATATTGAAGGCACTATTACCCGCATATCATTCGTGAAAGACATTCTTTTTCCTTATGCCGCAAAACACCTCGCCGACTTTGTCACAAGTGCGCAGCATGATGCGCAGGTAAGCGCTCAAATAGAGGCGGTCAGATCAGAGCTAAATCAACCGAATGCGAGCTTAGAAACCGTCATAGATACCTTGCTGAATTGGATTGAAGCCGATCAAAAAATCACCCCACTTAAACAACTTCAAGGCCTGATCTGGCAAAACGGCTATCAACAAGGCGACTTTACAGGCCATATCTATCCGGATGCATACACCTATTTAACCGAACAGCATCAGTCAGGAATCGTACTGTACGTCTATTCATCTGGTTCAGTCAAAGCGCAACAACTGCTTTTCGCGCATTCAGATTTTGGTGATATGCGACCGTTATTTAGCGACTATTTTGATACCCGGGTAGGCGCTAAGCAGCAAGCCCAGTCATATCACAACATCCTTCAAAGTGTCCCCTTTGCTGCACACGAAGTCCTTTTTTTAAGTGATGTAGTCGCAGAGCTTGATGCAGCGAAAGAAGCGGGAATGCAGACATTACAGTTGTGGCGCGATGGGCAAACAAAAAGTCCTGAACATGACTTCATAACCGACTTTGAGCAAATAAAAGATGAGAAACCGTCATGAGTTACTTACATATCTACCAAGAACACCAGCCAAATACGGCCACGTTTCAAAGTGACGATGTTAAACAAATTACCCAGCAACTCGCAGAAGTGGGGGTACGCTTTGAACAGTGGCAAGCAACACAAATACTGGCACTCGATGCTTTAGAAGCAGACATCATAGAGGCATACCAGCACGATATCACACGCTTAAAAGCACAGGGTGGATATCAAACTGTTGATGTGATCGCGCTGCAAAAAGGTAATCCGAATGCAGCACAATTACGCGAGAAATTTCTTTTTGAGCACACCCACAGCGAAGATGAAGTGCGCTTTTTTGTCGCAGGACAAGGTTTATTTTGCCTACATATTCAAGACAAAGTGTATCAAGTGCTGTGTCAACAAGGCGACTTGATCTCCGTGCCACAAAACACCCCACATTGGTTTGATATGGGCAGCGATCCTGAGTTTACGGCCATTCGTCTGTTCAATAATACCGAAGGCTGGGTTGCCAAAGAAACGGGGTCGAACATTGCAAAACAATTTCCAATGTTAGACTAAGAGCCAATCTCAAAGTGACACACAGGGCAAACATCACCCGCTGTGTCACTTCACATTACAGCGCTGAAAACGCCGGTCTGGTGTACACACCACTATCGAATACCCAGCCAGTTACCAGCTTTGCCGGTGTCACATCAAAAGCAGGATTATAAACATCAGCTTGCTTGGGTGCCCACTGACAGTCACCAAAACTGCCACTCACACCTGTCACTTCAAGTGCACTGCGCTGCTCTATTTCAATGTCTTGTCCACTGGCACACAGTGGATCGAAAGTCGTTTTTGGCGCCACCACATAAAAAGGTATCTGATGAAAATGTGCTAACACAGCTAGGTTATACGTGCCAACCTTATTTGCAAAATCACCATTTGCCGCCACCCTATCCGCACCGACAAATATTTTGTCCACCTTGCCAGCAGCCATCAAAGAAGCTGCCATGCTGTCGCACAATAAAGTGTACGGGATCTGCCAGCGAGCAAGCTCATACGCAGTCAACCGCCCACCTTGTAATAAAGGGCGCGTTTCATCTACCCAGACATGAATATTGCCATGGCGCTGTGCTGCTTGATAAATCACGCCAAGTGCAGTGCCAATTCCCGCTGTAGCCAGTGCTCCTGTATTACAGTGGGTTAATATATTATCCCCGGCATTGACTAGCTCAACACCATGCTCCGCAATACGTTTACACAGCGCAATATCTTCTTCAAATAATTGTTCAGCGACGGCAACAACCGACTCAACATATCGCTCATCGTTTACGACCGCTCTCAACCTATCCATACAGTGTTTGAGATTCACCGCCGTTGGACGCGTAGCTTCTAAATCATCTATCGCCTGACCTAATTCTTGCTGTGATCCGCCCTGCTCAGCCAGATATGCCACCAATAACGTTGCCGCTAGGCCAATTAAAGGCGCGCCTCGTACTTGAAGGTTATTGATCAGACCCTGCATCTCACTGACAGTTTGACATACATGCCAAACCTCTTGATGCGGCAATAAATATTGGTCAAGCACCTGCACTTTACCATCTTGATATTTCAAACTTTGAGCGATTAGGTCTTTCATTTTGTTTAAAGGATAGGCAGTTATTGTTGTTACTCATTCTACATAAAGATCTAAAGATGTATAGACATCTAAACATTTAAAAATATAGAATGCCAAAAGTTACTTTAATTTTTGGTGAATAACAGTGAGCAAATACGTTGCCTTTAATAACGACACCGCCTTAAGTTACGTCCAAGAACTGGGGCAATTCTTTCCTACAGACTCGGTGCTTTCATGCTACGAGTTTGGCGATGGGAATCTCAATTTGGTGTTCCGTATCCAAGATACAAACCAGCGAAGTATCATTTTGAAGCAAGCCCTGCCCTATGCACGTTGTGTCGGTGAAAGTTGGCCTCTCACCCTAGATAGAGCCAGGATTGAAGCAAGTGTTTTGCAAAAGCATGGTAAGGTCTGCCCAGCGTTAACAGTAAAGGTGCTCCACCACGATAGCGAACTGGCAGTGACTATTTTGGAAGATCTCAGCGATTTGGCTATTTTGCGTGGTGAGCTTAATCAGGGGCAAACATTTCGCCAGCTAGGCTCAGATGTCGCAACTTACCTTGCAAGAACGAGCTTTTACCACTCAGACTTTTATTTATCACCAGCAGATAAAAAAGCCTTGGTACAAGAGTTCACCAACCCAGAGCTTTGCTCTATCACTGAAGATTTATTTTTCGACGATCCCTACCGAGTACATGAGCGCAATAACTTTCCAGCAGAATTAACGGAACAAGTTCACCTACTGCGACAAAACAGCACATTGCTGGTCAATATCGCTCGATTGAAAAGCAAATTCTTTTCTTCGCCTCAGACATTGCTGCATGGCGACGTTCATACCGGAAGTATCTTTGTGTCGCAAAACCAAACCAAGTTTATTGATCCTGAGTTTGGTTTTTTTGGGCCAATTGGTTTTGACCTAGGTTCCTTTATCGGAAACTTATTACTCAATTACTGTGCGCACAATGGTCGTGTTGCCGAGGCACCCAAACGTCGTGATTTACACACCTACTTACTCAATACCATCTCTACTTGCCTACAAGTATTTGAGCAACAGTGGTTAGCACTGGCGAAAGAAGAAAGCCGCGATTTAGCGTTGCAAGCACCCGGTTTCAGCGAGCAATTTTTACAAGAAGTCCTGCAAGACGCTATGGGCTATTGTGGGACAGAGCTTATCCGCCGTACCATCGGATTGGCGCATGTTGCTGATATTGATGAAATCGAAGCTACTGACAAGCGCTTAGCGGTTCAAAAACAAACTCTGTTGTTGGGGGAGCAATTAATCCTCAATGCAAAAAGCTGTCGCTCTACTGATGATTTTTATCAGCTCATTATCAGCTTTGTCCACTAATAAAAAAGCCGCCCAATGGCGGCCTTTTCACCGAGATTATTTTTGCAGTTGCGCCTGTTCAATATACTTGGCAATTTGTGCTTCAAGAACAAACAGGGGCACTGAACCATTTTTCAAGATTTGATGATGGAACTCGCGGATTTCAAACCGCTCACCTAGCGCTTGCTCTGCTTCAGCTCTAAGACGTCTAATTGTCAATTCACCCACCTTGTATGACAGGGCTTGACCAGGCCAAGAAATATAGCGATCAGTTTCTGTTTTCACGTTATGTAGCGACAATGCCGTGTTATCTTGCATGAACTGCATCGCTTGCTCACGACTCCAGCCAAACATATGCATTCCCGTATCGACAACCAAACGGGCTGCACGCCACATCTCATAGGTTAACCGACCAAAGTCACTGTAGGGATCTTGATAAAACCCGGCTTCAATACCGAGATACTCTGAATAAAGTCCCCACCCCTCACCAAATGCCGAAATATATTCACTTCGATATTCGGGTAATTGGGTTAACTCGTCATTCATGGAAATTTGTAAATGGTGCCCTGGCACGCCTTCATGAAGGGTCAACGCTTCTAATACATACAGAGGCCTTTTATCCAGTGCATAAGTATTTACCCAATAATAACCCGCGTCCGTTTCCGTTGATGGGCTGAGATAGCGACCCGTGGTGTACTTAGGTGCTAAGCTGTCTGGCACTGGCGCAACCCCATATGGCACCCGCGGCAACGTCGATGTATAGAAGAACTTTGGTAACTGCGCATCCATCTTTTTCGCGATAAATGAAGCTTCTTTTAACAGCTCCTCAGGTGTCTTGGCATAAAATTGTGGATCTGTACGTAAAAATTCGACAAATTCCGCAAAAGTGCCTTCAAAACCGACCTTTTCGATGATTTTGTCCATTTCAGTACGAATGCGCTTCACTTCTTGCAGCCCCAGCTCATGGATCTGCTTGGGTGTCATAGACGTTGTGGTGAAATGCTTAGCGCGATTTATATAAAATGCCTTGCCATTTGGAGAGGTAGACCAAGCAATATCATCCTTCGCAGCAGGTCGATACTCATCGACGAAAAAGTCATAGTAGGACTGATAAGCTGGATTTGCATATTGGAGAATGGCCGCTTTTGCTTGCTGCTGCAGTTGCTTAAATTCGGCATCAGGCAAACCCGCTTGGTTAACTTTAAATGGCGCATAAAATGGTGAACGCTCAACATCATCCACTGCTATATAAGCTGTTATAGAAGACTCAAACCCTTTCAACACCACTTTAGGTTGGGTTAAACCTATTTTCATACCTTCTCGCATCCATGCCATTTGCTGAGAAAAGTACCTTGGCAATTGTTTGATGCGTTCAATCAACAGCTGATAACCAAGTGCAGTGGTAAAGTCATGTTCTCTGATCTTAAACATCAGCGACGTGTGAAATCCAGATTCAGATAACAGCGGTACATAGTGGTGTTTAAAGTGATACAAATCGACTTTATTTTGTACCTGTGCCCGTAAAATCGCAAAGTTGATCTGATTTTCAGTACTTAGCTGAGACTCATCAATTGCATCGAACTGTGCTAGCAAAGCCAACCTGCGCTGATTTCTGTTGGCCAAGCCTTGTGCTGACATATCTTCCAGCAAAAATTCCGCGTCCAGCGACGTAATGGCAGAGCTATCTATCTCGGCACGAAACGCCATTACCTGTTCGGACAATGCCACAAAGGTTTGATCTGGGCTAGATGATGTCGTCTGACACGCTGACAGACTTAATGCCAGTGCAATGGCACTGAGTGGTTTAACAATGGCGTTCAACACAGGGGTTCCTTAACGTTCGCTGGGATAGCGCACCATAACGAAGGCTCCTATCTCGATGCAAGTATATTCGACCAAAGATCAGCAAATGCACTCACCAAAATCTCTCTACAGGGAGGATAGTATAAAGTTGTTGATAAAATCGCCTAAAGAACATAAACGGGTAACTTTTTACCGTTTAATAGGCAAATTTTACTTTCAAAAAGTCGCATTTACGATTAATGTAGCGGGGCTTCAGATAGGATGAAATCATGACTTGTGCCGAAGGACATTAAGGCTTAAAAAATAACTTTAATGTGTGGTGTATAAGTAGATGACGTTCCATGATCCAATGGCAATAGCCCAAGAAAAGATGACCAAAGTATGTCATTTTTTGGAGCTACATTCTCTACCGCCAACACCACTCAATTATCAAGTGGCCTATACCTTTATCAGTCGTAGCAATGAACCTCTCACCTCTCGTTTGGAGCGGGATCTACGCAACAGCACCACCATCGACACGGTATATATAGAGCAGCTATATTTCGAATTTATATACACCGAGCATCAAGAAGAACTCGCGGTACTCAAAGAAGTTGATAATGTCATTGATGAGCTATCCACATCCTCGGCGCGCGCTCAGCATAATATTTCGCAATTTACACAAAATATTCGCAAGTACACCAGCGAACTAGATACTCAAGATATCGCGAAAAGTAAACAAGTACTCGGTGAATTTGCCAATCAAACGGAACGTTTTCTCGAACAGCAACAGCGTTTCAAAAACGGCTTACAAAAAGCCAGAGCTTCGCAAAACCAGCAGTACATAGCACTCAATAGAATTCGAAAACAACGTTTGATCGACCCACATACAGGCTTGTATAAACGACACTATCTCAATCAAAAGACGCAGCTTTGGTTAGATCAAGATAAAACCTTGTGTGCTATTTCTATTCAAGTAGATAACCTCAGCGATTTTACAGCTAGGTTTGGGGATATGATTGGTGAAACTGTTTTGCAACGCGTTGCGAACAAAATCAAAAAATATGTCTTAGAAAGTGGCGTACCCGGGCGTACAGGTAAGCAAGAGTTCACCATTTTACTTGCAGATATTGAGCCCGAAACAGCCAAGGTCATTGCGGCTAAAATCCGCAAAGGCGTTGAAAAGCTAAAATTTATCAGCAATAAAGGCAATGTACAATTTCCAGAAGTCCAACTGGCAATTGGAATTGCAAAAAGGCAAGCTGAACGCGATTTTAATGAATTGGCCGGCCAAGCATCGTACGCAGCTCAAAAGGCACATGCTTTGGGCCGTGACTGCTATATTTCAGGCGCCATCTAAGCACTCTTTTTCTATAAAAATTTTGCGATTAGCTGCCACTATAAATTGCACCTAAGTGTCGCTATCAAGTACACTATACCCATCTAAACTGTGTCACCAAGGCCAACATGAAAGAAGAAAATCGCGATACCACACACTTTGGTTATAAAACTGTAGAGTCCAATCAAAAAGAGTCACTGGTTGCAGATGTTTTTCACTCTGTCGCAGCTAAATACGACATCATGAATGACTTTTTATCGTTTGGAATACACCGTCTATGGAAACGTCAAACCATTGCTTGCTCTGGTGTGCGCAAAGGCCATCGTGTGTTAGATCTTGCCGGTGGTACAGGTGATTTAACGGCCAAGTTTAGCCAATTAGTTGGCGATACAGGCCAAGTGATTCTGGGTGATATCAATGACTCAATGTTGAAAGTTGGCCGTGACAAACTGCGTGATCTAGGTTTAGTTAACAACATTGAATATGTGCAAATGAATGCTCAAGCGTTGCCTTTTCCAGATAACAGTCTCGACGTTATCACCATCGCCTTTGGACTGCGCAACGTAACAGATAAAGACGAAGCGCTGCGCTCGATGTATCGAGTACTCAAACCGGGTGGACGCCTGTTGGTTTTAGAGTTTTCAAAAACCGAGAGCGAAGCACTGTCAAAGCTATATGATTTCTATTCATTCAACATCCTGCCAAACGTTGGTAAGCTGGTCGCCAATGACAGCGAGTCTTACCGCTATTTGGCGGAATCAATTCGTATGCACCCGGACCAAGAAACCTTAAAAAGTATGATGGAAGATGCTGGTTTTGAACAAACTAGCTATCAAAACTTCACCGGCGGCATCGTTGCGCTGCATAGAGGATTCAAATACTAAAGGTTAGTAAGGATAAGTTTATGTGGGTTTCTGTTTTGACGGCTGTTGCCGAGCAAGCTGTTAATCGTCTTTTAACGCTTGAACCAAATCTTGCCAGCGATCTGCAAAGTACAGCACACAAAGTACTTGCTTTGACGCTAACTGACTTAAACTTATCCTGTGCTCTGCACTACAACGGCAAACATTGTTTTGTCTATGGTAATTACCACGACAGTGCAGATTGTCATATTACCACCTCTCTTGATTGCTTGGGTGAATTAAAGGACCCCAGTCAACTGACCCGTTTGATCCGCTCCGGTAAGCTAGACTTAGAAGGCGACCTTCACCTTGCACAGTCCTACAGTAAAGCGTTTGCCAATTTAAACATCGATTGGGCAGAACACCTGTCTCGTTATCTTGGTGATGCCGGCGCAGAGCATTTGGTGAGTAGCGTCAAACAGTGTGCTAACAGCGCACAACTACATTCAAAGTCTTGGCAACAGGTGGTAACTCAGCTCTGTCAGGATGAATTAAATGTGACTGTCCACCCTATGGAATTACAACAATTTAAAGCTCAAACCAGAGCGCTTTCATCGCAACTGGCTGCGCTTGAACAACGCATTAATGCACTAACTGACTGACTTTAAGGAGCTGGAATTGTCCATCGCTCGCCTATATCAAATTGGTAAAACATTTCTAAACTACGGCCTAGATGAACTGCTACCTCAGCAACTACACCCTTGGTATGCAAAGCTCCTTAGAAAAAGCTTATTTTGGCTGCCAAACAAGCATCAAGATAAGTCGGCAGGCGCGCGGTTACGTCTTGCACTTCAAACTCTAGGGCCTGTATGGGTCAAATTTGGCCAAATGCTGTCAACGCGACGAGATCTATTACCTCACGACATGGCTCAAGAGTTAGCACAATTGCAAGATAACGTAGAGCCTTTTGATGGCGGTGAAGCACAAAAACTCATCGAGCAAGCGTTAGACCTAACCCATATCAGCACCTTGTTCGAACATTTCGAACAGCAACCACTGGCATCCGCATCCATTGCACAGGTACACACAGCGCAATTACAAAC
Organism: Pseudoalteromonas luteoviolacea; assembly: GCF_018100925.1. GTDB lineage: Bacteria > Pseudomonadota > Gammaproteobacteria > Enterobacterales > Alteromonadaceae > Pseudoalteromonas > Pseudoalteromonas obscura. Next base: position 28,313 of record NZ_JAGJEH010000017.1, read on the forward strand.
CGAACATGGCCTAAAAGATGTGGTGGTCAAAGTGATCCGTCCTGACATTGAAAAGCAAATATTGGCCGATCTTTCGTTAATGGAGCAATTTGCCAAAATTCTTGCTTGGCTCGTCAGTGAAGGGCGCAGGCTTCGCCCTGTTGAAGTTGTTCGTGAATACCGTAAAACACTGCTGGACGAACTTGATTTAATGCGCGAAGGGGCCAATGCCATTCAACTTAGACGCAACTTTGAAGGCTCGGAGGCACTGTATATTCCAGAAGTGTATAGTGAGTTTTCACGCCAAAATGTTTTAGTGATGGAGCGCATCTATGGTATTCCTGTATCTGATACCGATACTCTAGAAGCGCAAGGCACTGACATGAAACTGCTCGCTGAACGCGGTGTCGAAGTCTTTTTTACCCAAGTTTTCCGCGATAGCTTTTTTCACGCAGATATGCACCCAGGCAATATTTTTGTCTCGTATGAACACCCGGATAATCCACAATATATTGGTATTGACTGCGGTATCGTCGGCACCCTAAATCGCGAAGATAAGCGCTACTTGGCTGAAAACTTCATTGCCTTTTTCAACCGCGACTATCGCCAGGTTGCCCAGCTGCATGTCGATTCGGGCTGGGTTCCAGCTGATACCTGCGTAGAAGAATTTGAATTTGCCATTCGCACTGTGTGCGAGCCAATATTTAACAAACCGCTTGCCGAAATTTCGTTTGGTCATGTGCTCGTTAATCTATTTAATACTGCACGACGTTTTAACATGGAGGTTCAACCGCAATTAGTGCTACTGCAAAAAACGCTGTTATACGTTGAGGGGCTGGGCCGTCAGCTATACCCTCAACTGGACCTGTGGAAAACAGCCAAACCGTTTTTAGAGCATTGGGTTAAAGAGCAAGTGGGACCAATGGCGGTCGCGAAAAAGTTGTATCAAAACCTGCCTTTTTGGGCTGAAAAAATGCCCGAACTGCCAGATTTGATCTATCAAAACCTCAAACGCCAACACCACCGCCCTCAAGTAGCTTCACCAAGCTTCAATAAACAAACAATGCAGAGCATTTTACTCGGCATGGCGGCATCGACCTTTGCAATTATTGCCGGGCTTTGTTTTATCGCCGAACTCAGCGGCGCAAGCCTTGGTAGTGCTGTGTTGGCAAGCTTGCTATTTGTTTGCGCTTGGCGTAAAACAGGGTGATATTTTATACGCTAGGCGTATAATCAATTCAGTAAATACAAATAACACATAAATGGAGTCGTTATGGGATTAGGTGGAATCAGTATTTGGCAATTGTTGATTGTCCTTGCAATCATTGTTTTGCTTTTTGGCACGAAAAAATTACGCGGTATGGGTGGTGATCTCGGAAACGCAGTGAAAGGCTTTAAAAAAGCAATGTCTGATGAAGACAGTAAAGAAGCGGATAAACCAAAAGACGCGATCCAAAGCCAAACACAAACTAAATCTGCTAGCACCGAAACAGATAAAGAAAAGGTATAATTTACATGGGCATGTGGGAGCTCGTCGTCATTTTGATTGTCGGTTTAGTGGTGCTGGGGCCGGAACGCTTACCCGTGGCCATTCGAACAGTCAGTCGCTGGATACGTACCGTAAAATCAGTCGCTAACTCTGTAAAAGCTGAGGTGAATGAAGAACTCAGAGTTCATGAACTTCATGCCAATTTGAAAAAAGCTGAGCAACAAAACATGAATGACTTAGCACCGGAGTTACAGGAGTCCGTTGACGAACTCAAAAAGGCGGCAGAGTCTGTGCGCCACAGTTACCAGAGTGACTCCACAAAACAAACATCGAAGAAAGACTAGCCCCGTCAGAAGTAACAGGAATCCCCATGTCAGAATCGGAGAACAGTGGTTTTATAGGTCACCTCATTGAGCTGAGGGACCGAATTATCAAAGCCCTGCTTAGCGTATTGGTTATCTTTTTATCTTTGGTTTATTTTGCCAACGATATCTATGCTTTTGTTGCCAACCCACTGGTATTGAGCTTACCAGAAAATGCCACAATGATAGCAACCGACGTGACAGCGCCGTTTTTTGCCCCTTTCAAACTCACTTTGTTTGTCTCTTTGTTTTTGGCGATACCCTTTATCTTGCATCAAGTCTGGGGGTTTTTAGCGCCGGGGTTATACCAACATGAAAAGCGCATGTTAATGCCGATATTGCTCTCTAGTATCGTGCTTTTTTATGCTGGAATTGCATTCTGTTACTTCGTTGTTATGCCAATTATTTTAGGCTTTTTTACCGCCGTTGGCCCAACAATGATGACACTGTCCCCAGATATTAGTAGTTACCTCGCTTTTATTCTGAAACTCTTTTTCGCTTTTGGCATTGCATTTGAAATTCCGGTCGCCATCATGTTGCTATGTTGGAGCGGTGTGACAACAACTCAAAGTTTAAGAGATAAACGTCCTTATATTGTCGTCGGCGTATTTGTCGTGGCAATGTTTTTGACACCGCCAGATGTACTGTCACAAACCTTACTTGCCGTGCCAATGCTATTATTATTTGAAATGGGCATTATACTCGCGGGTATATACAGCAAAAAATCTCAGCAACAGGAAATGAATAATGAATAATTGGTTTGCCTTAATGACCTTGTGTGCCTCTATTGCAGCGCATGCCCATGAGACGATTGATGCAAACCTAACAGCTTGCCAAAGTATTCAGCAAGATCAACAGCGACTGCAATGCTATGACCAAGCTATGAATCAATATCAGAGCAGACAAGTTGTCAAAAATAACCAAGCGAACACCGCGTTACCACACCAACATAACGCAGTAGAACAAACAAATTCTCACCAGCCAGAGCGCTTTGGTTTAGAAAATAAAATCACACAGCAAAAAGACTACGTAGACAACATCACTGCAAAAGTTACCCAGGTGAACAAATCAGCGCATGGAGTACGCACATTTGAATTGTCAAATCAGCAAGTTTGGAAACAAATCGGCAGCGATGCGTTTTTTGCGAAACAAGGTGACTCTGTCACCATCAAACGAGGCTCGTTTAGCTCCTTTCTAATGAGTAAATCGGGTTCTAGCCGGACAATTCGCGTAAAAAGAATAAAATAAATGCACACAATGATCGACGCAGGGGTCAATTTAACCAGTGCGCAATTTGATAAAGATCGCGCCGACGTCATTCAAAGAGCCAAAGACGCAAAAATCAATAACATGCTCCTAATTGGCTGTGATTTAATCACGAGCCAAGAAAGTCTCGATTTGGCAAAAACTCACCAATTTGTGAGTACGGCGGGGATCCATCCACACGATGCGAAAGACGCTCCAGAAGATTATATAGCACAAATAACCCAGCTTGCACGTGCACCACAGGTAGTAGCCATTGGCGAATGTGGCCTCGACTTTAACCGTGATTTTTCACCACGTGACCAACAAGAAAAGATCTGTCGAGCCCAATTGGCGCTTGCACAGCAATTAAATATGCCAGCATACCTTCATGAGCGCGATGCCCATGAGCGCATGCGTGCTTTGCTCTTGGAACATCGCATCAAAGGGGTGCTGCACTGTTTTACAGGTGACCGCCAAGCGCTGAAGTTTTATCTCGATTATGGCTTGATGATCGGTGTGACTGGATGGGTATGCGACGAAAGACGAGGCCAGCAATTACGTGAATTGATTCAATATATTCCCAGTGATAGGCTGTTAATTGAAACTGATGCCCCGTATTTATTACCACGTACGCTGTCGCCTAAACCCAAATCTAGACGCAATGAGCCAGCTTATTTGCACGCTGTTGCCGAGCAAATCGCTTTACTAAAAAACACCGATGTCGATACCATTGCAGCCCATAGCCGTGATAACTTCAATGCGCTGTTTATGGCGCAAAAACAGAGTGCTCAATGATGAAGGTATGGTTACTGTTAGGTCTTCTTTTGAATGTTTATCAGGCGTTTGCCAGCATCGAGTTTAATCCCGAGACACAAGCGAACACCTACAAACTCCATGCTCAATTTATGCATGAAGCCTCAATGCCTTTCAGCTATACAGTAACCACAATTGACAATATTCAAGACTTACTCAACAGCCGTCCCAATTGGCAATATCATGATTCTGGGGCGCTTAACTTAGGCGAAGTCGAACAACAAGTATGGCTCAAAATAGTTCTTCGAAATGATAGCCTTATAGAATTGCCACTGCTGCTCAGCGTGAATAATAACCTACTGGACAATATCACGGCTTATATCATGCAGCCGAACCATGCCATATTGACGCTAGATCTGGGTGACAGTAGGCCCTTGATGCAACGCCCAATTAAGCACGAAGCACAGTTGATCCCCCTTGAGCTCCTCGGCAAGCGCCAGACAACGCTCTACCTCAAAGTCAAACACCATGGCGCCCTCAATATCCCACTCAGTTTGTGGCACCCGGTGGAATACTTAAAGTATAAAAGTAAGTTTAATCTTATTTACGGTATTTTAGCTGGTTTCTTGCTGGCAATGATCGCGACAAACTTTACCATGTACAGCTTTACACGCCGCAAGTACTTCCTTCATGGCACTTTGTTGCTCTCTAGTGTATGGCTGTTGTTGGTGCATTTGTATGGCTTTGGCTATAGGTACCTGTATGCAGACTGGCAATGGATGCAACAATACGGGCAAAGCATTCTAGTTCTCCTGTCAACATTAGCTATTATTCCTATTTTACGCAGCCGAATATTGCCGATTAGCACAGCTCCCAATGTAGATAGCTGGTTAAAATACCTGCTCGCGGGAGGCCTTGTTATCACTTTGTTGTGCACATTTTTACCCATCACCATGGCGCTAAAAGTGGCTTATGCCTTTGCCATCACCTCGGTAGTATACTTTTTTGTGATCACCATCAAGTCGCCGTTACAAAAACTCAGTCAAAGAATACCTGCGGTAACTGTTTACCTAAGCTTGATGATATCTTTATGCTATCAATTTGGTTTTGAGCTAGGACTCCTTTCGGGCGCATTGCTTGAACGTCCAGTTACCTATGTGTGTTCACTCTTTGTGTGTATCTATATTAGTTATGCGTTGGCAAAGCAATACATTTTCGAACGTGAAAGCCATATCAAACAACAAGAGCAAAAATTGGCTAAAACACGTGCGGAAGATGCGCTTCTTAAAGAAAAACTGATGATCCATGAACAGGCACAACAAGACCTCGAAAGCAGTATTGATGAGCGCACATTTGAGCTTCAAGTCACACTGCGTGAATTGGAAGAAAAGAACCGAGAGCTTGAACGGCTCAATATGGAAGATCCATTAACCAAAGTGAAAAACCGCCGTTATTTCGATAAACGCCTAATGATGGAAGTCAGACGCTCTCGCCGAGAACAAACCACTTTAAGTGTGATTATGCTCGATATTGACCACTTTAAGCGAGTTAACGATGTATACGGTCACTTGGCTGGGGATCAAACCATTTGTGCCTTTGCCAATACCATTCAACAGCATTTGAAACGACCTCATGATGAAGTCTTTCGTTATGGCGGTGAAGAGTTTGTGATTTTATTACCGAATACTGATGCAACTGGCGCACAAGAGCTTGCTGAAAAAATTCGTCAGGCAACAGCAACTTGCACAGTCACTATTGCAGATCAAAGTATTCAGTTTACAGCCAGCGCGGGTCTTTACAGCGCCATCGCACAAGATACACAAAACCCGACCCTATTCACTGATTTCGCTGACAAAGCACTTTACGAAGCTAAACAACAAGGGCGCAATCAAGTTTGTATTTATCAACATAAGCAGGAGACTTAATGTGGCTCAATCAGGACTAGATCTATTTCCTTACACACGTATGCGACGTATGCGTCGAGACGACTTCTCTCGCCGTTTAATGTGTGAAAACACTTTAACCGTAGCCGATCTAATTTATCCTGTCTTCGTTTTAGAAGGGAAAAATCGCCGTGAACCCATCCCTTCAATGCCGGGGATCGAGCGTTTGTCCATCGATTTACTCGTAGAAGAAGCAAAACAACTTCACACATTAGGCGTGCCAGCTATCGCTATCTTTCCGGTTACACCAGCAGATAAAAAGTCTCTCATGGCGGAAGAGGCATATAACCCAGAAGGCCTCGCACAGCGCACTATTCAAGCACTCAAGGCTGCCTGTCCTGAACTAGGTGTGATCACTGATGTAGCACTAGATCCATTCACAGTTCATGGCCAAGACGGCATCATAGATGACAGTGGGTATGTAATAAATGATGTCACGACTGAAATTTTAATTAAGCAAGCGCTTTCTCATGCAGAAGCTGGAGCGGATGTCGTGGCACCGTCAGACATGATGGATGGTCGTATCGGGGCCATCCGCGACGCCCTAGAAGAAGCTGGTCATATTCATACTCGTATCATGGCCTACTCAGCTAAGTATGCGTCAAGTTATTACGGCCCATTCAGAGATGCGGTTGGTTCAGCAGGCAATTTGAAAGGCGCTGACAAAAAAACCTATCAAATGGACCCCGCAAACTCTGATGAAGCACTGCGTGAAGTTGCCCTAGATCTGCAAGAAGGTGCTGACATGGTGATGGTAAAACCAGGTTTGCCCTATCTCGATGTGGTCAGAAGAGTAAAAGACGAATTTGGTGTACCTACATTTGCCTATCAAGTCAGTGGTGAGTACGCAATGCATAAAGCGGCCATTGACAATGGTTGGCTCGCAGAAAAACCTGTCGTTATGGAATCTCTTTTAGCATTTAAGCGCGCTGGTGCTGATGGCATTTTGACCTATTTTGCTAAACAAGTCGCGATATGGCTCAATGAATAATTAAAAATTAAAGAATATTTTATAAAGGAGCAATAAATTGCTCCTTTTTTTTATCTTGATTATTAACATTTATTCATTAATGTGTAACATACTCCCCGTAAGCTGTCGGCCCCTTTTGGGCCTAAATACACTACACGGGACAACTATGATAAAAACAAAACTAACACCACTGGCGATGCTAATCGCTGCAACAACCGCATCTGCACAAGCTCAAGTCATTATTTCAGAGTATATTGAGGGCAGCTCGAATAATAAGGCGATAGAGCTATATAACACATCTGATGAAGCGATTTCTCTGTCAGACTACACTTTGAGTTACTACTCTAACGGCAATACCAGTGCGTCTAACAATATCTCATTGAGTGGTTCAATCGCAGCCAAAGGTACTTTTGTCATTGCCAATAGCAATGCAGTGGCGCTAATCAAAGATAAAGCCGATTTAGATATCGGCGGCAGCTGGTTTAATGGTGATGATGCAGTCGTTCTGCATAAAGGAGATGCCATCGTTGACAGTTTCGGCCAGTTGGGTACAGATCCAGGCTCCAACTGGGAAGGCGGTGGTGTAATTACAAAAGATAAAACACTGCGTCGTAAACCAGAAGTCACTATCGGCCGAAGTACAGCTGATGCTGCTTTTGACCCGAGTGAACAATGGTTGCAATTCGACAAAGACGACTTTTCTGGGTTAGGTGTGCACGGCCAGAGCAATACAGACGACGGTGGTGAAGAGCCAATAGAGCCGCCAGCTGAGCCTTTAGTGTGTGGCGATCCGATCACCACAATCAATGCAATTCAAGGTAATGGTGAGATTAGTCCACTTAAAGATCAAGTCGTTGTCTTAGAAGGCGTTGTCACCGCTGATTTACAAGCAGACAACCAACTTAAGGGGTTCTTTGTACAATCACTATCTGCTCATATGGATACCGATCCAAGCACGTCTGAAGGTCTATTTATTTATGATGCAAATTCAGACGTAAACGTTGGTGATACCGTGCGTATTAAAGGCACAGTTCAGGAGTTCTACGATTCAACACAACTGGGCAATGTAGAGCAAGTTGAGATCTGTGGTAGTGCTGAATTTAGCGCAACCCAACTGACACTACCGGTCAGTGACCTCAGTGATTTTGAAGCAATTGAAGGCATGTTGGTTACTATCAACCAGCCACTTTATATTACAGACAATTATGGTCTATCTCGCTATGGCGAACTCGGCCTTGCGTCTGAAAGGCTGTATCAAAGTACTCAAGTTGCTGAGCCAGGTGAAGCCGCCAATGCAGTGGAAGCCACCAATAAATTAAAAGCTATCACGCTTGATGATGGTTCCACAACGCAAAACCCAGAAACAGTTCCTTACCCTAGCACAGGCTTTGATGCATATAACACACTGCGTTTAGGTGACAGCACGAACAGCGTGACCGGTGTCGTAGCATATAGCTTTAGCAAATATCGTATTCACCCAACCATGACGCCCGAGTTCGTCAATACCAATCCCCGTACAGACGCCCCAGACCTAAGTGAAGAAGGCGATCTGCGTATTGCTAGTTTCAATGTATTAAATTACTTCAATGGTGATGGCCAAGGTGGTGGTTTCCCAACACCGCGTGGCGCAGACAACGAGGCTGAGCTACAGCGCCAGCAAGCCAAATTAGTATCGGCAATCACAGCATTGGATGCTGACGTACTAGGCTTAATGGAAGTAGAAAATGACGGCTTTGACGAACTCAGCGCAATTGCATCTTTGGTCAATGCACTTAATGCAGCAAACCCCAGTAATCAATATGCATTTGTGAACTTCAATGTAGACAAAATTGGTACAGACGCCATCACTTCAGCCATTATTTATCGTGCAGATAAAGTAGCTGAAGCAGGAATTGCAAGCTTCACCACTGCAGAGCCATTTGACTATGGGAACCGTCCACCAATTGCCCAAAGCTTCCGTGCTATCAGCACAGGCGAAGAGTTTACTTTTGCCGTAGGCCACCTGCGCTCTAAAGGAAGTTGTAGCAAAGCAGAGGGACTAGACAAAGACCAAAATGATGGCCAAGGCTGCTGGAACGCGACACGTACACAAGCTGCAACCCTTTTTACTGAGTGGTTAAACAGCAAGCCGACAGGCAATCAGGATGCAGATATCCTACTCGTTGGTGATATGAATGCCTATGCGAAAGAAGACCCAATCTCTGAGTTTGCTAACCAAGGCCTTCACAATGTGATCCACCATATTGATGGCAATACACACAGCTACTCATATAGCTACGGTGCCCGTATCGGGAGCTTAGACCATGCTCTAGCAAGTCAATCTCTACTTGATAAAGTGACCGATGCAACAGATTGGCATATCAGTGCAGATGAACCAATCGCGCTCGATTACAACACGGAATTCAAATCAGAGCACCATGTTGCAGCCTTATATGCTGAGCACATGTATCGTGCATCAGATCACGACCCAGTGATTGTTGAGTTTAAAACTCAACCACCGGTAGCGCCAGTCAACCCGGTTCCAGAGATCACGACGGGCCAAAGCTTCTCGGTCAAAGAAGACACACCCATCAACTCTGTGATCGGCATACTTGACTTTATTGACAGAGATGCAGAAGAGACACCGGTTGAGAAATTCATTGTTTCTGGCAGCACTGCTGTGCGTATTAATGCCAATGGACAAATTGTCACCACAGGTGAACTCGACTATGAATTTGATAACCGCCTAAACTTATTAGTTCAAGCACAGGACTCTGCTGGGAACCTTTCTGAACAAGTTGAGGTCATTATCCATATTGAAAACGTGGATGACACCGATGAAGAGCAAAGCGGCAGCTTTGGCTGGTTAAGCCTACTTGCACTTCCCTTCGCTTTCAGACGTCGCATACATAAGTAACATGCAATAAAAAAGCGCCTTGCGGCGCTTTTTTATTAAGCTTTAACTTCTGAGAGCGACGCGCCTACTAGCGCACAATCAAACTGCTTAGCAGCCCTTAGCACCTCATCTTGATTAGCCATCCAGTACGGAAAAGAAGCCTGCTTATTTGACTGTAACTGCACTGAGAGTATATATGAACCAGCTATTTTAGTGACTTTTAGCGCTTTAATATCATCGGAGTGCAAATAACATGTTCTAGAAAAGGTCCGATAACTAAAACCAGCCTTATCAATGTGAACGTATTTCTTCCCAAAGATAACACTAACCACCGACAGCATAGTCGCAATACTGCCCACACCACCGATCAATTTTGCCATCATTGAGAGATCAAGCTTCAAAAACATTACGTACAGTAGAATAAACACCATCAGCTGTAATGAATACACGTACCAGTTGATTTGTAAGTTGATTGTTTTCATGAGTACCTCCAAATTTTACTCAATTCACTCACCTAAAGACTACAAGCCGCACATGATAAATTCGCCATGTCCCTAAATCAAGTTCGCTTGATAGTTTTTTTCAACAATACGGTGTTAATTTAACCAGTAGAATCATGCTTCATATACCTGATCAGAAAAATATGCCAACTTAACCTATTGATAATTTGATTTATTTCATGATAAAGGTGTATTTTTATAAAAAGGGAAAATCCAAAAGGATTGGAATTATTGCTTGACAATTGTTTACATTTTACAAATAAATAAATTCATTAAATAAGAATTGAAGATGCGAAGTGAATCAATTTACCAAGTAGGTTGATTGGCAGGCGCATAAAAAAACCGCCCTAAGGCGGTTTTTATAAAAAGAAAGGTGTTGGCTAATTACTTAGCAGCTTTCTTTTCTTTCTCAGCAGCGATTACCGCGTCAGCAACGTTTTGCGGACATGGTGCATAGTGAGAGAATTCCATTGAGAACTGACCACGACCAGACGTGATAGTACGTAGGTGACCAATGTATCCGAACATTTCAGATAGAGGTACTTCACCCTTGATACGAACGCCCATTGCGCCAGCTTCTTGGTCTTTGATCATACCACGACGACGGTTAAGGTCACCGATTACGTCACCTACGTTGTCATCTGGAGTGAACACGTCAACTTTCATGATTGGCTCAAGAAGTTGTGCACCCGCTTTAGGGATAGACTGACGGAAAGCGCCTTTAGCAGCGATTTCGAATGCGATTGCTGATGAGTCAACTGCGTGGAAACCACCGTCGAATAGCTCAACTTCAACGTCTAGTACAGGGAAGCCAGCTAGAACACCTTCTTCCATCATTGACGCAAAGCCTTTCTCAACTGCAGGCCAGAATTCTTTAGGTACGTTACCACCAACAACTGAAGATGAGAACGTGAAACCAGAACCAACTTCACCAGGCTTGATACGGTAGTCGATCTTACCGAACTGACCAGAACCACCAGACTGCTTCTTGTGCGTGTAGCTGTCTTCAACTTCTTGCGTGATAGTTTCACGGTAAGCAACCTGCGGCTGACCAACAACTAGCTCAACGCCGTAAGTACGCTTAAGGATGTCTACCTTGATGTCTAGGTGAAGCTCACCCATACCTTTAAGGATAGTTTCACCTGAATCTTCGTCAGTCTCAACCTGGAATGACGGATCTTCTGCAACCATCTTACCGATAGCGATACCCATCTTCTCGTTACCACCTTTATCTTTAGGTGCAACAGCGATAGAGATTACTGGATCAGGGAAGATCATCGCTTCTAGAGTACATTCGTGCTTAGGATCACATAGAGTGTGACCAGTTTGAACGTTCTTCATACCTACAACTGCGATGATGTCACCAGCTTGTGCTTCAGTAAGTTCGTTACGCTCGTCTGCCTGCATCTCAACCATACGGCCGATACGCTCTGTTTTACCAGTTGCAGAGTTAAGGATCGTGTCACCTTTCTTCATGCGACCAGCGTAGATACGGATGAACGTAAGTGCACCGAAACGGTCGTCCATGATTTTGAACGCAAGCGCTTTAAGTGGCTCGTCAGCGTCAACTGTCGCAACGTCACCAGTAGGCTCACCAGTTTCAGGATCAGTTAGAGGCTGAGGATCAACTTCTGTTGGAGACGGTAGGTAATCAACAACTGCGTCTAGTACTAGCTGCATACCTTTGTTTTTGAATGCAGAACCACAGAAAGTTGGGAAGAAAGCAAGGTCACGTGTACCTTTACGGATACAAGCTTTGATTTGCTCTAGTGAAGGAGTTTCACCTTCCATGTATGCTTCCATTAGGTCGTCGTCTTGCTCAACAGCAGACTCAACTAGCATCTCATGGTACTCTTCAACTTTCTCAACCATGTCAGCTGGAACGTCAGTGATTTCATAGTTTTCTGGAAGGCCTGTCTCGTCCCAGATGTATGCTTTCTTTTCTAGTACGTCAACAACACCTGTGAACTGATCTTCGATACCGATAGGAAGAGTCATAACTAGTGGGTTTGCGCCAAGTACTTTCTCTACTTGACCTACTACGCGGTAGAAGTCTGCACCCATACGGTCTAGTTTGTTTACGAAGATACAACGTGCAACTTCTGATTCGTTCGCATAACGCCAGTTAGTTTCTGACTGAGGCTCAACACCACCAGAACCACAGAATACACCGATACCGCCGTCAAGAACTTTAAGTGAACGGTATACTTCAACTGTGAAGTCAACGTGTCCAGGAGTATCGATAACGTTTAAACGGTGGCCTTTCCACTCACAAGTAACAGCTGCTGACTGGATAGTAATACCACGCTCTGCTTCCTGTTCCATGAAGTCAGTAGTTGACTCACCATCGTGTACTTCACCAGTTTTGTGAATCTTACCAGTAAGCTTAAGAATACGCTCAGTGGTCGTAGTTTTACCCGCATCAACGTGCGCGAAAATACCAATGTTTCTGTATTTCGATAAATCTGCCATTGTTTTACTCTATTTAAAGTAGAAAAATTATTCGGCGGGAGTATATCACCTCTTTAGGCGAACATCATCCTTGAAGTCGATTAAAATGCAGCCAATTTGCAATTAAAACGCATTCGCTGCGATATTGCATTGTTGAACTGCATTAAATAAGCCGTGTTTAAGCTTAATCACCGTCAATAATATCGCCAACACTGCCTAACACGGAGCCTTCACCTTGCCTGCTGCCACCGTGTTTTGGCGCATGTTCAAGCACACGATCCGCCAACCTCGAGAATGGTAAACTTTGGATCCACACAGTGCCATGACCACGCAAAGTTGCCAAAAAGAGGCCCTCTCCTCCAAAGAACATACTTTTTAGACCTTTGACACGCTCGATATCAAACTCAATGCCTTCACTAAAGCCAACCACACAGCCGGTATCCACTCTGAGGGTTTCTCCATTGAGCTGCTTTTCCACAACGGTGCCACCGGCGTGGGCAAATGCCATTCCATCCCCTTGTAAGTGCTCCAAAATAAACCCTTCACCACCAAAAAAACCTGCGCCGAGTTTACGCTGAAATGCAATATCAACTTTGGTCCCTAGCGCCGCACATAAAAATGAATCTTTTTGTAAATACACTGAATTGCCTAGCTGTGCCATATCTAACGCGAGAATAGAACCCGGGAATGGCGCAGCAAAAGCCACGCGTTTTTTGCCACTGCCTTCATTGGTGAAATGCGTCATAAATAGCGACTCACCACTTATTAAACGCTTACCTGCACTGAATAACTTACCCATAAACCCTTGGTCGACATCCGAACCATCACCCATTTTGGCCTCAAAGCTAATGCCATCTTGCATATAGTTCATGGCGCCGGCTTCCGCTATCACCGTTTCATTTGGATCGAGCTCCACTTCAACCATTTGCATAGATTCGCCAATGATTTCGTAATCAATTTCATGACAATGCATATTTTTCTCCTTTTATGTGCTCTGTTTGCTGATTTGACTCAGCCCTTGTGTTTGTCAAAGTTAGTACAATGCAATTGATTTTGCATGACAACAGCCAAGCTACAGTACAACCTTGCGATTAAAACCAAATGAATAACCCAAGTATCAAGGCTACGCCCAACAAGGGAACGCATACTGTTAAGACTGCTAATGGCCAATAGGCGTCCTGATGCTTTTCGCCACAAATCGCGCGGACCGTTGTCACAACATAGCCATTGTGTGGCAAGGTATCCAGTGCACCCGAACTAATCGCGACAACACGATGTAACTGGTTTTCATCGACTCCCAAATCTAAATAGTGCGGCGCAACTAACGGTAATGCAATTGCTTGCCCACCAGATGCTGATCCCGTCAATGCCGCAATAACACTGATCGCAATAGCGGCGCCAAGCAGCTCATTGCCAGGAATAGAGGTCATCAAAGCGACAGCTTCTTGAAATGCTGGTGTGCCTTTAGCCACAGCACCAAAGCCCACCACTGCAGCGGTATTGCCGATCGCCACTAATGCCCCCGTGGTGCCCAGATTAATGGCTTTTGAGATGTCTTTAAAATATTTAAAATTGACTGCCAAGATCGTCAAAACACCACCCAGTAAGGCCACAATCAAAGCACTTTGCTGTAGTTTCTCATGCAGAAAAAATGACAAAGCCAGTACCACGAACAGCGGTACAAGACCGGTGATTGGGTGAGGGAGATGGCGGCTGTCTTCGATGGGATCATCATGCCTTGCAACAAATTGCTCACCATTTGCCACTGCTTTTTTAATCATTTTAACGAGTAAAAAGTAACCCAAAACAGCCATAAAAACTGCGACAACCAAACTCTCCTGCCAGGCCGCATAGGGGGAAGTCCCCAAATACTTAATTGGGATCCAGTTTTGTATTTCGGGCGACCCCGCCGAAGTCATGGTAAAAGTGACCGAGCCAAATGCCAGCACTGCAGGAATAAACCGCCGAGGTAAGTTTGCATCTTTAAATAAGCTCAGTGCCATTGGATACACAGAGAAGGCCACAATAAATACACTGACACCACCATAGGTAAGTAGTGCGCAGGCCAGCACTATCGCAAAAACGGCATGTTTCATCCCTATTTTGTCAGTGATGTAACGCGCTATGGCATCCGCAGCCCCGGTGTCTTCCATAAATTTACCGAATAGTGACCCCAGTAAAAACATAAAAAACCAAGCTTGGATAAAACCGCCAAACCCCGACATATACAAGGAAACAAAATTGCCCCCTTCAGCGCCATTAAACAGCGCAATATTACTGCTAAGCGCCACCAACACAGCACACAAAGGCGCCGTAATAAACAGGTTCATTCCCCGTAATGTCAGCCAGATCAGCGCACCCAATGCAAAAATTAACCCCAAAGTACTGACCATGAAACCACCCCTATTGTTATTTTTATGTAACTTTTATACCTCGTTCTATAGATCAAATACAACCAAGCCCGATTGCAAAACCGGGCTTGGTTGTATTATTCACTGTACTTAAAATAACGATTTATCACTTTAAATAGCACATTTTCTGCGCAGCGAGGTTTGGTAATGTCCCTGTTTCGGACGTTGTGCACATCCAGTTCATTTTTGCCAAGGACTCCTCCAATAAATACTCCAATTCGCGAGAGGCTGGATTTGATTTATTCACCTCATAATGCACGGTGACAGTGTCAGTATTAAAATCAGCGATAAATGCCCACTTGGTAAATGGCGCACAATTGTGACCGTTAAATTTGCAAACCTTTGTCGGATATACTTGACCCATAGATCCGCGCCTTTCACCCCAGATCATGACCTGCGGCATGCCTGGGGTGTTATTGGTGCGATTAATAATTGACGAAGCAATAGCCCCTATATCGGTTAAACCAGCGGTCGTATCTACACCACCTGCAATATTGTCAGCGAAAGTTTTGTCCCGTGAATCTGTACTTGTATTGTGGTAACGACGATTGGTAGAACGCTGCGGCGATATTACGGCTTCAAGCGTTTCTTCATTTAGGGCATCAATTGGAGGGCTCATTGGTGTGCAATCACCCCACGGGTTAAAGCAAGGTTCTTCTTCGATATAATAACGGCCGTAAAATGTATTATTTTGCGAAGCACGCACAAAATCTTCCATCAAACGTTGAGTAAACCAAGTTTGAGAGCACTCATAAGAACAATCAACGAACAGTTGCATATATTTCGCTTCTGATCCCCGGTGCTTAGTTATAAAGTCCACTTTGACTTCTTTACCTTGAGACATAAAGTACATAAACGGTTCGTAAACACGTTCAAACGCCACACTAGTTATGCTACAGCACAACAAACTCAGCGCAGCAAATAAAGAGGCTAAATTACGCATATAATCTCCTTTTAATGTTAGCTCTTGTATTTATCCATTCACAAAACAAACTAGCAAAATAATTTTAACATAAATTCAAACACAAGCTATATTCGGAACAGCCACGGCCCAAAAATAAATGAGAATTATTTGCAAATAAGTATTGACACCAAGACAAATGTTATTGATAATCAATCTCAACAAAGTAAGTGACGGTTTATTTTGTTGAAGTACTCTAATTTTGTTTCTCGACCCTGAAACACGTTGAGCGAACGTAACACGCTAGGTAATAACGCGTTGCTTTACGCCCCTAAAGCAACCTGTAAAGACCGACTATTTTACTTGCTACATTGCTCATATCAGTGACGGTAGATATGAACACAAAAAGCCCGCTTGACCCGCGGGCTTTTCTATTTTCAGAATGTGATCAACACACGCCGCTTTGCCCAACTCTAGTGTACAATGCACAACTTCACCTACTCGCGCTGAATACACTAATCAAGATCTTCAACCAAACAATACAAATGAGAATTATTTTCAAAAACATATTGACATAGGTCAAAATACAATTGATAATCAATCTCAACAAAGTGAGTAGACGGCTCATTTTGTTAAGTACGCTAAATTGTTTCAAGACCCTGAAACACGTGGTGCACACGTAAAATGCATAGGTTGCATGTGCTTTATCTTAACGCCCCTTAAGTAGAGCACACCCAACCCACTTACTATTTTACTTGCTACATTGCTCATATCGGTGACGGTAGATATGATCAAAAAAGGCCCGCGATTGCGGGCTTTTTTATTGCTTGCCATTCATATCTGTTGTTAGTCACTCAATATAATTACACACTACAAGGCCTGCTTTATCGCAAGCCAGATAACTCTCAACGACGCGTTAAGTACACCCCAAACCCGCCCAGTAATGCAAATAAGAATTATTTTCAAATATATGTTGACACCCACTCAAATCTAATTGATAATCAATCTCAACAAAGCGAACAACCTCTCACTTTGTTGACGTACTCAGATTTTGTTTCTCGACCCCGAAAAACACGTGTGGCGCACGTAAACAGCCACAGGTTGTCAGTGATGAGCATTAACGCCCCTTAACGTGAGTCACTAACAACCAACTTACTATTTTACTTGCTACATTGCTCATATCGGTGACGGTAGATATGAACCTAAAAGGCCCTTACAGGGCCTTTTTTATTGCTCGTAAAAAACAGCTGTAATCTGGTGTAATGGATTGGTTTCATCCTGACTGCTACAGTCTCGGCCTCTTTGTTCCAATATCTAGTGCAATGACTAACACACGATACCGATATAACTGCATATTGACGGTGCTTTTATTAGCTGGGTTTATATTTACCAGCTGGTTTAGTTTGCTCATTGCAAAACAGTCTTTGTTTCGCGGTATTGAAAATGATGCGCTGCCATTGACCAGCCACCTTATCCATACCGACTTGCAAAAGCAGTTGCAAGCACCGATCATTATCTCCTCTCAAATGGCCAACAATACTTTTTTGCACACTTGGTTAGCCAACCCTGATAAAAAACCGGACGTTTTATTTCAATATTTACGCCAAACACGCAGTGACTTTGACGCGGTGACCAGCTTTTTGGTTACCAGTGATGACAAAACCTACTACCGCTATGATGGTAAATACACCACACTTGATGCGAGAGATGAGTGGTACCAAGAAACCATGGACAACGCAGCACCTTACACCCTCAATGTTGACTTAGACCCAAGAGACGACCATCAGGCGACAATATTCGTGAACCACAAAATTATGGTCGACAATACAGTGAAAGGGATCACAGGTGTTGGCATTAAGCTAGATCATTTGAAGCGTTTAATTGATAAGTATCAGCATACCTACGATAGAAAAATTTATTTTATCGATCACAAAGGTCGCCT
The DNA here is from genome assembly GCF_018100925.1 of Pseudoalteromonas luteoviolacea. GTDB lineage: Bacteria > Pseudomonadota > Gammaproteobacteria > Enterobacterales > Alteromonadaceae > Pseudoalteromonas > Pseudoalteromonas obscura. The sequence continues at coordinate 46,134 of NZ_JAGJEH010000017.1, forward strand.
GTTGTTTTATAACGACACAACCTTTACCCACTACTCCCTCGCTGATAAGTTTGGTCACCACGGCGCTAAGTTGTTGGACAATAAAACCTATAAGTTACGCCTAGAACAAGAAAATACGACATTATTTATTAACTCTCGCTATTTAGAGCACTTCGGTTGGTATCTTATTGTCGAACAATCACTGGATCAGGATAACTCAGTCTCGGACAGCCTATATATCAACTTACTGATGGGCATAGTCATAACCAGCGTCATTTTATTTAGTGCTCAACTCACTTTTAATCATTACCAAAAACGTCTTGAAAAAATGGCGACCTATGACAAGCTGACGAGTACGTACAACCGTCAAGCTTTTGAGCCAAAGCTGCAACTTGAATTGCAAAAAGCACGTAACCAGTTTTCACCCTTGGTGATGATGATGCTAGATATTGATCACTTTAAACAGGTCAATGACCGCCATGGCCACCTTGTCGGAGACAAAGTACTTGAGCACGTTGCACATATCTGTAAAACAGTTATAGGTGAAAGAGGTACAGTATGTCGTTGGGGTGGTGAGGAATTTGTTGTCTTGTTACCAAAAACAGATTTGGCTCAAGGGCGAGAAATCGGCGATGCTATCCACCAGGAGCTCAAAGTGAGCAGCTGTGAAGTCAAGGTCACCGCCAGTATCGGCATTGCACAATATCATATTGACGAATCAGAAGATGGTCTACTCAAACGCGCTGATGCCGCTTTGTATCACGCAAAAAGCACTGGACGAAATCGCTCAGTGCTGGCTGAGGCCGCTTAATTAGCGGCGGTTTTTTCTCGCTCGTGCGCGGCGTTGTCGCTTCTCTTCTTCACGCGCAGCTTTTTTAGCTTCAGCTGCGGCGCGGATCTCAGCGACCATCTGTTCTTCTTCTTCACGCATTTGCGGTGTTTCCATTGTCACATGGCCCAGTACAGCATCGCGCAGTTCGTTGATGAGGATCTCTGACATTTTATGGGTATCCACCTGATTACCACCGCGAATACAGCCGCGTTTGCGTCCGGCCATTTCAATAAACGTCCAATCACAGTCTGGCAGCTCATCTATTTTATAGCGGCTCTTTAATAATTCAGGGTATGCCTTAAGTAGATACTCAGCGGTATAACTCGCCACTTCTTCATAGTTAATGGCGGTATCACGAATGGCACCCGTTGCGGCTAGGCGATAGCCCGAGTTTTCGTTTTCTACTTTTGGCCACAACATGCCCGGCGTGTCATACAGCATGATACCGTCTTCTAAGCGAATGCGTTGCTGCGCTTTGGTCACCGCCGGCTCGTTGCCTGTTTTGGCTACTATGCGTCCAGCTAAAATGTTGATAAGCGTAGATTTACCAACATTAGGAATACCCATAATCATCGCTTTCAACTGTTTATCTTGGCCCACTTTATGTGGCGCCAGCTTTTTACATAGCGCATTAATACGATGTACTTCAGCCGCTTTATCATGGCCAAATGCCAAGGTTTTTACACCATCTTCTTGCTCAAAATATGCCATCCAAGCTTTGGTCATTTCCGGATCAGCTAAGTCCGCTTTGTTTAAGATTTTGATGACCGGCTTGTCACCGCGTAATTGCGCAACCATGGGGTTTTCACTGCTATACGGAATACGCGCATCAAGTACTTCAATAATGACATCCATTTGCGGCATGATCTCTTTGATCTCATTGCGCGCCTTATTCATATGTCCAGGAAACCATTGGATGGCCATAAAAATCTCTCCAAAACTAAAATCTGTGACTATTTTAACGTAAAACGCACCAGATAGATAAATCTTGATATACTGGGCCTTTAAAAACTCTCAGCATATTAACATGGCCCTAAAATCTACAATTCTAAAAGCACACCTAAATATCAGTGATATGGATAGGCATGTCTATACCGATAAGTCACTTACTTTGGCACAGCACCCCTCTGAAAATGAACAGCGATTGATGGTGCGTTTACTTGCCTATATTTTGCAGTACACCGAAGAGTTGAGCTTTACCAAGGGGCTGTGTGTAGATGATGAGCCTGCAGCATGGCAGAAAAACCTGACCGATGATATTGAGCTGTGGATTGATGTTGGCTTACCTGATGAGAAGCGGCTTAAAAAAGCGGCTGTGCGTTCACAGCAAGTGGTGCTATACACCTATGGCGAGAATACCCAAGAGATTTGGTGGAAGAAAAATCAATCAGCTGCAAATCAATATAGTAATTTGACCGTATACAGCTTGCCTTATTCTGCGACTTCACAAATGACTGAGCTGTTCGCCCGCTCCATGGATTTGACAGCCACCATTCAAGATGGCGAAATATGGCTCAGCGACTCATCTCATAGTGTGCAAATAGTGCCACAACAACTTAAGTAAGGTTCAACATGAAAATAAAGCGGATCGTCGTCCTTCACGGGCTCTATATGTCAGGTTTTGTGATGCAGCCGCTTTGTACTCGGTTAGAAAAAACCGGATGTGAGATTCTAAATTTAAGTTACAACACGCTCGACCCGAACAGACAGGCAATCTTCAATCAAATAGATCAGTTTATCGGTGATAAACCCACTGCTTTTGTCTGCCATTCAATGGGGGGCTTGGTAGCCAGAGATTACTTAACCAACGCGTCCCAGCAAAGTCAGCACGTCGAAAAAGTCATCACGCTTGGCACGCCACATAAGGGCAGCGCCATTGCAAAACATATGCATGACAAAGGCCTTGATGGCTTGCTAAAAAATAGTGTCGAATATTTGTTGAGTGAGACCAATACCTGGCCATTTTCTGCACGCCTTTATAGCATTGCAGGCGATCTGCCGCTCGGCTTAATGCCATTGTTACAAAAAGGCAGTCGCTCAGATGGCACTGTTTTATTGGATGAAACCAAATTAAAAGGTATGGCCGAGCACAAAATCTTCCACCGCAGCCATACCACGTTAATCTACTCTCGCAGCGTGATGGACTATATTATTGAGGTCATCAGTCGCGATACTTAAACTATTTATCGGCTTTTTGTGCCACTTTATATGCAACTAGGGCAATGATACCTGTGATCAGTGGTACAGGTGCCGCCAAGTATCCAAAGCTGTCAGAGTTGGCATAACTTGCACCAGCCAAATGACCTACCAACCCGACCACAAAAGTCACCAGCGCAATGACAACCACGGTAAGCTCACCTTTATGTTGTGATTCTGTTTTACCTTTCATAGTGCTCTCCTTAAGAATAACGCCCTGAAAATGGCTCAAATAAAACAAAATGGGCGCTTTGCATAATCATTATGGCTTGAATAAAAGTATGATTTTTGACCTACATCAAGCAGTAAAATCACTCTAAATAGACACTAAATTGAGTTTGTTGTGGATCAAAAAATTGATGAATGATTAAACACATTGGCAAGGTTTAAGCAGGCTCAACCCGCTTTTTCGATGGCGATAATCGGTTTTAATCGTTAGTCTTTGACCTGTCATTCAGCCACACTGTAAAGCATACAAGGTCACACAGTGACACACTTTTTAAAGCGCCGTGAAGTACACGGATCAATAATACAAGGTAGCAAATTATGACGAACAGTATCGGTTTAGATGAACAGAAAAGTGAACAACTGGTTGCAGCATTAAACATATTATTGAGCAGCTACCAGATCCAATATATGAATGCCCGCAGCTTTCATTGGAATATCAAAGGCCGTGAATTTTTTGAACTACATGTGAAGTTTGAAGAAATTTATAATCAATTGCTGTTGAAAGTGGATGAGTTAGCGGAGCGTATTCTCACCATTGAAGGTACGCCATTACATGCTTTTAGCGACTACTTAAGCGCCAGTGAAATTGTTGAAGCAAAAGATATCCAAAATGGCCCAGAAGCGGTTGCAACACTCCTTGCTGGTTTTACACAATTGATTAAGTCACAGCGTCAAATTCTGGCTCAAGCCGCAGATGCAGAAGACGAGGGCACAGCCTCTTTGATGAGTGATTACATTACCGAACAAGAAAAACTGGTGTGGATGCTCAAAGCTTACCTAGGTTAGTCCAACCAAGGCGCAGCACCTCGGTATGCCGGGTGCTGACTCAGATATGCTGCAACATCAAGGTATAGCTGTATCTTGATGTTGCTGTCAGTCCACAGCTCACGGATGACTTTACGTGACAATGCATCGATACCTATGTAGTCAATCCTGCGATAGCCACGCATTTCCATATCTTTACAATATGTTTTGAGGGCCGACATACTATCGAGCGTCGTCATTTCAAAATCACTCAAATTGACCACTGCACATTGTAATTGACCCGGTTTAAATGCTTGCCAACGCTTAAGTGCATCCTGCTCTAAGGCTATCACCCCTTCACAGTTAAATGCGCCAACTAAATTGACAAATACCGTAGGCGGCGCAATATCAATTTGCCATTGACCGTGTGCTGAAAACATCCTCCCTCCTAAACCAAGGTCGCGATGCCTACGCAACGCAATGGTTAATTAGTCAGTTGGTTGTGGCAGCAAAGATATGAAAAATGCCATTTCTAACGCTTTTTCATGTAAGCTCTTAAATCTGCCTGAAGCACCACCGTGCCCCGCATCCATATCTGTTTTAAATACCAATACGTTGTCGTCAGTTTTCAGTTCTCTGAGCTTGGCAACCCATTTCATTGGCTCCCAGTATTGGACTTGCGAGTCATGCAGACCAGTAGTGACCAAAGTATTAGGATAGTCCTTCGCCGCTAAATTGTCATAGGGAGAATAGGATAAAATTGTCTCGTAATCGGCTAACTGATTAGGATTGCCCCACTCGTCATATTCATTGGTCGTTAAAGGAATAGATTCATCAAGCATGGTGGTCAATACATCCAAAAATGGCACATGACATCCAACACCTAAATACAGCTCTGGCGCCTGATTCATCACAGCGCCCATTAATAATCCACCTGCACTGCCACCAGATGCGAAGATCTTATCTGTCGCGCCGTACTGTTGCGTGGTTAAAGCGCGCGTCACATCCACAAAGTCATTAAAGCTATTTTCTTTATTGGCCTTTTTGCCATTTTCATACCACTGGCGACCAAGCATTTCCGAGCCGCGAATATGTGCAATTACGTAAACAAATCCTCTATCCAATAAACTCAACGTCGAGCTGGAAAACACCGGATCGATTGTATAACCGTAGGCGCCATAACCATATTGCAACAACGGGTTGGTGCCATCTTTATTGAAAAGAGATTTACGATACACAATAGAAACAGGTACTTTTTCGCCATCGCGGGCTGTGATATGTATACGCTCAGATGCATAGTCCTGTGGCTTAAAGTCTCCTAGCACTTTGACTTGCTTCTTCAGCGTTTTTTGTCCCGTTGCCAAATCACACTCATAAACGCTGCTTGGCGTAGTTAGGCTTGAGTAAGTAATACGCACCGACGTTGAACTCGGCTCCGGATTATACCCTAAGCCAGCAAAGTAACATTCATCGGCAAAGCCTAGCTGATAACTCGCACCTGAATAATCGTGGATCACAAAACGGATCTGACCCATTTCCCGTTCCGTGATCACAAAGTGCGAATCAAACAGCTCTAGACCTTCCAATAACACATTTTTACGGTGTGCGATTAGCTCCTGCCACTGGTTTGGGTCATTTACCGCATCCAATGCAACACGTACCATGCGAAAATTTTTCGCATCACTATTAGTCAGTAGATAGTAATACTCGCCAAACTTATCTAAACCATACTCATGGCCCTCTTGACGTGCTAGCAGTCGCTGGAAATCGCCCATCGGCTGCTCAGCATCAAGATAAAGGACATCACTGGTTTCTGTCGCAGATAAATATATAAAGATTTGGCTGTCGTCGCGGCTTTTGCCTAGGCCCATGTAATATTGACTGTCTTGCTCTTCGTAAACGAGTACATCTTCACTTTGCGGCGTACCTAGAACATGACGGTAGACTTGAAACCCAAGTAGCGTTTGAAGGTCTTTTTTCACGTAAAATACAGTGCGATTGTCATTGGCCCAGATCACTTCACCTTCCGTTTCAAGGAGGCAATCTTCCAACATTTGACCTGTGGTTAAATCTTTAAACTTCACGGTATAAATGCGGCGGCCATCGGTGTCTTCGCTATACGCCAGTAAGTTATCATTTGGACTTACTGTCAAGTCTGCCAATTCGTAGTATTCAAACTCTTTGGCTAACTCATTCACATCGAGCAATAAGCTTTTGTCATCCATCGCTTCATTCAACGCACGATAGTGACGGCCATACTCTTCCTCACCGCTTACCTCATTGGTATACCAATAGCGACCATCTTTTACTGGCACGGATGAATCATCTTTGACGATACGCCCTTTCATTTCTTCAAACAGCTGGTCTTGAAGACTTTTTTGCGGTGTCATCACCGCTTCACAGTAATCATTTTCAGCTTTTAAGTGGGCTAATATCTCGTCATTTTGACGCTTATCATCACGCATCCAGTAATAATTATCTGTCCTTTTATGCCCATGAATTTCCATTTCATGTGGTACTTTTTTAGCCACTGGCGGGGTAAGCGCTTTGGTCATATAGTTGTTCCTGATTTGTTATTATTCATCCAGTTTAACATAGCAATGTGTGAGGTACAGCTTTGTACCATAACCTACATTAGTATCTTAATAATGCCTCAATAGTCTACACACATACGTTGATTATCTGGATTTATTAAAAGCCTGATTACTGAGCAAGACGAATTACGAAAGTGTTACTTTATAACTTTAAAGTTGACAACACCACCGCGCCTAGTTTTACAAAATAAAAACAAAAAACCCAGCACTAGGCTGGGCTTTTTTTGATACATTTTAATTATTTATGCAATTTTCTGAGCAGAGCCTTTCTTAAAGCCCTTACGCTTGCTCTTCAACTTTGAAAACACACTCTGAATATCGACCAGAATAATGTACAAACATGGTACCAATACTAAGGTGATCAACGTTGCAAACAGCACTGCAAAACCAAGTGAAATCGCCATTGGGATCACAAACTTAGCCTGCAAGCTGGTTTCAAAGATAATAGGGGTTACACCCGCAAATGTAGTGATAGACGTCAAAGTGATCGCTCTAAAGCGCGCACATCCAGCCTCAATAACCGCATCCTTCAAAGCCACGCCTTCTTTTCGCACTTGGTTGACATAATCGGTCATGACGAGCGAGTCATTGATCACAACCCCTGCGGCCGCAATTAAACCAAAGGTCGACATCATGCTCATATCCAAGCCATTTAGCCAATGCCCCCAAACGGCACCGATCAAGCTAAATGGAATAACCGACATAATGATCAGAGGCTGAGAATAACTCTTCAAAGGCACAGCCAGTAAAATGTAAACTATCATCATACCTGCAGCAAAGAACATAACCTGTTCATCTGCTTGAGCCTGTGTTTCCTCAACCGAGCCACCCAACTCTGTTTTCACCTCTGGAAATTGCTCCGTCAGTCTAGGTAATAAGTCCTCTCGGATATTTTCGACAACTTGCGATGGCTCAATGGTTTGCTCATCGATACTACCGTACACGTACACAGTACGATAGCCGCCTTCACGACGAATGTAACTAACGCCAGGTTTCTCGGTAAATTCAACCACATCGCCAAGCACGACCTCACGGCCGTCCGGTGTTTTGATCAGTGCATACTTGAGCGAGGCAACCGCCTCTCGATCCAGCTCTGGGTAACGAACCATCACACGGATTTCTTCACCATCTCGGATCAATCGCTGTGCTTCACCACCATAAAAGCTATCTCCTATTTGGTTCGCAACATCGGCCAAATTCAAGCCTAGGTCATAAGCAACAGGTTTAAGCGAAAGTTGCACTTCTTTGCTTGGTGGATCGATCGTAGAGCTGATATCAAACAAGCCTTTTTCTTGTTGCAGCATTGCGATGAACTGTCTGCCCGCAGCATTCAAAGTATCAACATCTGGACCATATAGCAGATAACCAAATTCACCATCGCCACTGCCTTCATCGTTTACATCGTCAATCACCAAGAGTGACTTCACACCAGCAACAGAAGGCATGGCCTCACGCCAGCGACGAGATAATTCAAACGCATCAAATGGACGCAAATCTTCATCTACCAATACAGCTAATACACTGCCTTCCGTGCGGCCTTCATTCCACACTAAAATGTCTCGGATCATTTTCTGACCATGCTCGCGTTCAATGTCTTTATCAACCTCGAGCATCATGCTTTCTATTTGCTGTAACGCCGACATAGTCTGCTCATCTGACACATTATCATTGAGCATTATCTTCACCATTGGGAAGTCGTGAGGTACTTTTGGCAGCGGTACAAAGCGCACTTGATTCGATGTTATCAAAGACATACTCACTAAAAATACTGCGATAAAGCCACAAAATACCGACCATCGCCATGCAACCGCTTTTTCAATAAAGTTTCGATAAGGGCCATTTACAAAAGCAAAGAAATGTTTGTTAAAACGTGCACGTCTGCTGTTTTCACGTAGTGGCTTAAATTTGGTATGACCAATATGGGCTGGTAAGATCCACTTTGATTCAATCAAACTGAATACTAAGCATAAGATCACCACAATGGATATCGATTTGAAAAAGGCGCCTTGCGGTCCACTCGACATCACCATAGGTGCAAATACAGCCATGGTTGTCAAAACACCAAAGGTCGCAGGTGTCGCTACTCGCTTTGCACCTCTTACTACACTGTCAACACTGGGGCCACTGCGTTCAACTTCGGTATAGGCAGCCTCCCCAATCACTATGGCATCATCGACAACAATCCCCAGCACCATGATGAAAGCGAACAAGGACACAATATTAATGCTGATCCCAAACGCTGGCATCAACATAATCGCGCCAAGGAAACACACAGGTAAACCTATCATTACCCACAGTGCCAATTTAAAGCGTAAGAAGATCGACAGCATTATGGCAACCAAAATTGCCCCTTGCAGCATGTTTTTCTTCATCATTTCAAGACGCGCATCAAGATAGTACGTCATATCAACGATAGGCGTTAACGTTACCCCTTCAGGTAATGTGGTGTTTTTTGCCTCAATGTATGCGTGCACAGTCTTAGCAACCGGGATCATATTTTGCTCTTTGGTCGCTTTTACTGATAGAAACGCCGCATTGATGCCGTTTTGTTTGAAGTAGAACTCACCTTCTACAAATTCATCTTTGATCACCGCGACATCTTGTAGATAAATTTTGGCGCCATTGCTCCCCACTTTAACAGGGATACGTTTAAACTCGTCACCTCGGTACTTCTGATTTTCGACACGCACAGAGATAATCCCGGCTTCTGTACGGATTTCACCTGCAGAAATATTAGTTGAATAGCGACGAATTGAATTACTTACATCGCTAATGGTTAAACCATAACGGCGTAATGTGTCAGGATCAATTTCAATGGCAATTTCATAGGCTGGAGTACTCCGTTCAACCAAGGACACATTAGAAAGCTGCAGAAGCTCATCTTCCACCTCTTTCGCCAGCGGCTTAAGCTCTTTGAGCGGAATGTCAGCAGCCAGTGCCATTTGGATCACATCTTGGCGAAATTCAACTTGCTGTACCCTGATAGGTTCCATCGCAGCGGGAAAGGTCGCGATCCCATCAACACGCGTCCGCACTTTTTCCACCACATCGCTTAAATCGGCATCCGTATCAATTTCCAACTGAACGCTGCCGCTTCCGCGACGTGCACGATATACACCTTTATCAACCTCAGTGACATCTTTGAGTGCCTCTTCAATTTTGATCAAGATGCTCTCTTCAATTTCTTGTGGAGACGCCCCTGGGTAACTCGCATTGATGCTAACAAAATTCAGCTCAATGCTAGGAAACATTTGCCGCTGAATAGTGAAATAGCTCACTATACCCATGATCAGAATAAAGACCATCATAAGGTTTGCAGCGACAGAGTTATGCGCAAAATATGCGATTAACCCTTTTTGGGAAGTTCTTATTTGCTCACTCATAGTTCATTCCCTGCTGTTACAGCTTTCCCACGTTATCAGAATCTCCATCTGCATCTTCAGAGCCGGCAACCTTGACAGCCATGCCGCGCTGCGGGTATTCCGGTAAGGTTACAACAACTTTATCGTTGTTAGATAACCCTTCTCCGACCAAGTAATACCTGCCTTCTTCACGGATCACTTGTACCGGGCGAGGCTCGAGCTCCGCTTCTTCATTTAATAGCCAAACCGTTTGGTTGTTCACGAGTTCTTGAGGAAGACGATAGATTTGACGAAGGGTTTTGCCCTCAAACTGCACTTGTACATAAGTACCAAATTTAATCGCCGGTGCATTGCTTATCAGCCCATATGGGTCTTCAATTCTAACCACTAAGCTACTCATGCGCGTTTGCTGATCAACGATACCTAAGTCACGATGAATGACGGCGTCGCGAGTAAATCCATTAACACCTCTTTGCGTTAAAGTCGCCTTTAGCCCAGAAACTTGTTCAGGTAGAAAAATAGAGTCAAACCCTGCGATAGGAATAACAATTTCTGCTTGCTCAATATTATTTAATTGTGCAACAGGGCTACCCGTACTGACAAACTGACCAAGACCCACTTCTCTCGACACAATCAATGCATTGAATGGTGCGACAACTTCACAGTTATCAAGGTCACGTTGCGCCCTTTTAAGTGCCGCTTTCGCTGATTTCACCGCGGCTTTAGCACTCATTAGCTGAGGCTTTCGCAAGAATAAGTCAGTATGCTTTTTATTAGGGAAGCGCTTTGCCTCATCTGCGGCAACATCAGCCAGCGCTTGCTCCTCAATCAATTGAGCCTGTGCACTCGACAATGATGCTTCCGCTTGCAGTACCGCTGCCTGATAATTGTCCTTTTCAATGCGCAGTAGAACATCACCTTTGCTTACCACACCACCTGTGACAAAGTTAGAGTGCCAATATTCAATTTCACCAGAGACTTGTACGGAAAGCATGGTTTGCTCTAGCGGTGTGACTTCACCATAACTATTGATTAAAACCTGATGGTCTTGCGCTTGCAGCGCTTCGACTTCTACAATGGGACGAGTATCCACTGCATCAGAAGCATCGTCGTTTTTGGCCACGGCATTAATGCCCTTAAACCCAATGATCCCTATACCCAACGCGACGAAGGGTATTATCCACTTCAGTATTCTTGCTTGCATGACTGTACCTATTGATAATTTCCTAGCGCTATATTATCAAGATTTCTCTTCCCTAGGGTGTGACATTTGTAAGAATCTGTTACAACTTCTCAATAATTTTTCAACTGTCCAGAAAGGTGATAAATATCTATAGTAAACAACACCATAAATAAGACAAATACAGAAAATAAGTAACAGAACAACAAAGTGTAGGTCACACTGGGTAATAAACTTACCAAACCTAGGATTACACATGTTGCGATTAAAAGCGCACCAGTAAAATGAGCTAGCCTGAATCGAACTTGCTCCTTTATCAGTTGCTTTCGTGTGGCACCTACTTGCTGCTTAATCAGTAATAGTGGCTTTTGCATTAACGCGATGTTACCCAGAAGCCCGTACAGCCCCACCAGCACTTGCATCGTCATTAAAAAGCTTAGTCCAAGGCCGCAATAAAAGCTTAAGACTGCCGCTTTATTCAATTGTGCCAAATCCACATCCAAATACGTCATATCTTGAATTCTTTGTGTACTCGCTTGCTGTTGTAATAGTTCGTTCAACTCCTGCTTATCCACTGTTTGCGCAGGCTTAAACTTGATCACCATATTGCACTCGTAAAAATCGTGGGGGTAATAAATAGTTGCGGGGGCGCCCAGAGCATGGCTGTAGATGTTTTCCACGATACCCACTAACTTAACTGCCTGAGCGTCTCGCCCGTACAGAGTCATGCCTATATCATCTAGTCCGATCCCTAACTTAGTTGCCGCCTGTCGATTAATGATGACCGATTGACGGGCGTCGCTATCGGCAGATACAAATGCGCTCCCCGCCAACAAATGCAAACCCAAAAGTGAAAAGTAATCTTCTCCTACCAGCTGAGATTGCATCGTGTGTTGCACCTCAGCGCCCGGTTGAGTACCTATCACAGCCAAATAGCTTGTATCCAATGGGCTGATACTACTTAAAGACACTGATGCAATTTTTGGGTGTGCTAAGAGTGCTTGTTTATTAGATAAGAAAAGCTGTTTGCGAGCTAAAACAGCCTGTTCATCATGCTGCCAAGAGGTTTGATGGCGAGTAACAAAGACCACTTCTTCAGCATTTATACCTGACGGTACGCTCAGTTTGTTGCCAAAATATATCGCAGTCCACAGGCCAATACATAAGACAACCAGCCCGACACTAAGCTGGGCGATCAAAACCGAGGTGCTGAACCACTGTGGAAGTTGTTTCGCTTGACCTTTACCTGAGTTTTGTAAATTTTGATAGAGGCTGGAAAATGATAGCTGTTTAAATCCAAACACAGCATACCCTCTGGCAAATAGCAGCGCAATTCCTGCAACCATTAAATAATGCACAACTTGCAGTTCTAACCAATCAAGGTGTGCCACTTCCTGTTTGCCAAAGTGGTGAATAGCTGTCACTCCCAACTCAGCTAAAACCAGTGCGAACATTGCCGCCAAGAGAAAGAGCACACTCACTTGCCAGCGGTGTGCAGCGCGTAAGGTATCCAATGGCGCTCCCAACACCGTTTTCAACACCCATTGCGCCTGCTGCTTCTTAATATCTAGCAAGTAAAAGGTCAGTAAGTTGACCAAAGTGATCAACAAAAAGGCCGCACCACTTAGCAACAACCATCGACTTGTCTGTTGCAAATCTCCTTTGAGGTATTGCTGTAATGGTATGTACTCAAAGTGTAATTGATTGCGGATCGGACTACCAAAATCTGTAATACCAGCGCTAAATTGCTCATTCAAATACGCTGAAATATCCGCTGGCACCCCAGTAGCAAGGGATTCGCTTCTAGTTCGACCAACCAAAAAAGTGTTGTAGCGCACCGTTATATGTTCTCGTAATACATTTGTGTTATCAATCACATGTGCAAATGACACAAATACATCTGTCTGGCGATTTGGCATATACAGTTGCGGCTCTGTACGATCACATGCCACAACCCCAACAACGCGAAAGACTCGCTGATCAAGCTCCATGCTATATGACGGACTTGACGCCAGTGCGCTCTGAGCTAATAGCGCTGGCATATAACGCTCGGCAAAACATTGACTAACTACCACTTCAGGCGCTGTTACACCATCTTGCTGCTGCTCGCTAAAATATCTTCCCTGTATCAGTGTTTGCCCAAATAAGGAAAAAAACTCGTGAGAGGTGTAAGTCATATTAAGTTGAGGTTGCTGCACATGATCCATATATAGCGCTTCCCCATAGTAAACTGGAACGGCCATAGAAAGAGAGGAGTCCTGGCTAGCTATATACTGTGCCGCAATGTTAGACAGCGCATTGCTCATCACTTGCTCATCTTTTTGATTCGTCATGCTGCCACGCAACCACACCAATGATTCATCTTGTGGGTAGGGTAACGGGGCATAAGCATGCCAAGTAATCAAGCTAACAATGGTGCCGCCTGCCAACGCACTTGCCAACAACACCACAAACAACACTGTAAATTTTGTCTTTTTAAACAGCTCTGAAATCGAGCTGAAGTTTTCTTTTCGCATCAACGTCGTTCCCGTTACAAAGGCCTATACATGTTTATCTCAGCCTTTGGCGCTGTATAACCACAACCTAGTAGTTCGCCATCAAACAGCTTCACTTGACGTGACGCCATATCAGCGTAACGTGGGTCGTGGGTGACCATGCAAATGGTGGTACCCTGTTGATGTAGCTCGCCAATTAACCCCATCACTGCATCACCACTCTTTGAGTCCAAATTTCCAGTTGCCTCATCAACCAATAAAATACTAGGTTGTGTCACAAGTGCACGCGCAATGGCCACTCTTTGTTGTTGACCACCAGACAATTGGCCGGGGAGATGCTGCGCGCGATGAGAAAGGCCCACCTTTTCTAAACATAACATGACTCTTTGTTGGGATTCCTGCGCGCTGAGCTTGGGCACACGGTAACGCAACGGTAGCGCCACATTATCAAATACCGACATCGCATCTACGAGGTTAAAAGATTGAAATATAAACCCAATATGTAAATTCCTTAACGCAGCAGCTTGGTCAAATGTTAAGTTGTCTACCGACTGGCCTGCCAACCAGTAGCGCCCTGTCGACGCAGGCTCTAGCAAGCCCATAATCGACAATAAGGTAGACTTCCCACACCCAGAAGGACCTGATATGGATACAAACTCACCTTGCTCTATTGAAATATTGATATTTCTCAAAGCATGGGTTTGGAAATCCTGTGTTTCAAACACCTTTCCAATTCCCTGCATTTCAATCATGTTTTGCATATTCACTCCTATTGAATAACCACTGCTTGCGCTTGTTGCGCGTAACTACTGAGATCAGATATGACAATAGAGTCTCCGACCTTTAACCCACCTTTTACTTCAATGTAGCGGCCACTTTTTTGACCGAATTGAACATCAACTAATTCGGTTTTTCCACCATCTAAAACGCGGTACAAAGTTGCCATTTTAGCAGCCTCTCCAACGGGGTTTTGCACGTAGAAGGCATCGTCTATGGTATCGACGACAATGGACGCTCTAATACTTTGCTTTGGCCTCAGCTCGATATCACTCAGTAATGGTAAGCTGACCTCTACTATCACATGATGTGCAGTAATGACGGGATCGATACGTGTTACTTTGCCGCGTATCACTTGCGCAGCTGAAAACACCTTAACCAACTGACCAACTTGTACATTTGCGGCCTGAGATTGATTCACTTTTAGTTCAGCCTTCAAAGCATGCTGGCTGCCAATTGTTGCGACGTGCGCACCTCGTTCAACTCGTGCACCCAACTCAAGCGGCATTACTTCTATTACTCCCTGCTCGGCTGCAACAATGTCAAGTTGCGCAACCTTTTCAGCCAATAACGCCTGCTCCTGTTTTGCGAGCTCAATCTTTTCTAGCGCAAGTGCAGTGGCACTCAAATGTAGTCCCTGCAATTGCTCAATACGTGCTTTTGCATGCGAGACTCGCGTTTGCAAGCTACCCAGCTGCGCCTGAGTTTCAAGAAAAGATAACTCTGAAATAATACCGCGATCCACCAAATTTTTTTGCGCCTGAAATCGAAAAGTTAAGGTCGCCAACTCACCTTCCAACTGACCCAGCACAGACTGCTCTAACAAGCGCTCGCGCTGCTGCCGCAAATTCAGTTGCAATTCGTCTGCTTTGGCTTCAATTAGTCGCTGCTGCGAACGTTTCAACTCCAGTGTGAGATCCGGATTTTCCAACTTTGCAATCAACGTACCCGCTTCGACTATACTGCCAGCTTTGTTAACTACCTCAGTGACGATACCGGCACTAGTCGTAGTAATGATGTGTTGCTGTTCACTTTGCAACTCGCCAAATGCATCCACTTCAATGTTCAATACACCTTGCTTTACTGTTGCAATCATTATGTCACTCTTTGGTAACTGTGTTGCCAGCCCTATATCCAACTGCACTAACAACCAGATCACCAATAAACAGACGATAACTCCTAATCCCCTATGGCGTTTAAAGAAAGGTTGTCTGACTGGCTTTGGTACTTGAATATCCATCTACTCTTCTCGTTACTATTACTTTTTCGTATCAAAAATGACACGGGCCTCCACCCAGTGAGCGAAAAACATGCCAATCAGATAAAAGCTTAATAATCATAAGCTTGAAAATTTATGATGAATGGAATTAACCAGTATCGGATAAATTTTGTGTCAATTCCGGAATCGGAATACAAGGCTATTGCGTTTAATAATGATAATTTGGGTATTTTTCATAATGACACAGTGTTGCCATGGATGGCGTCATTGCATTCAGCCATTAACAATTAAATATCACTAACCATTGATGTGTGGCTACTTCGGAATGTTCACTATTTAGATAAGCCAGTTAAAAATATAAACTATTTAAAATCATGGTCTTGATATATTATTTACGACAAAAACCCAAGCATCTAAAACTGTTTCAGGTGCAAAATAGTTAACAACAGCAAGAAACAAGCTTGGTACTAAACAGCATTTATCCAATGCAGTGTTAAATTGTTTTGAATAACCGAAAAGTCACTCAGGCGGCCAAAAATTAAACATTGTAAAATATTTAATTATCAATTTCTTTACAATTACGTTATATGCGATTACCTTGTTTCTTGTTGTTTAAATTTTACTCAACACAAAACTAACAAGGAACATAAATGAAAACTCGTTATATATTACCAGCACTAGGACTTGTCTCAGCAAGCTGTTTTGCGCAGACCACCGCGCTCACAGAAGCACAAATGATGCAATATACTAGCAAAACAAGTATGGCCACGATTGGTAAACGCGCTGAGCTGAACCTTGTGATTCAACCTCAAGCAATGGCAGCATTCTCAGCCGACAATGCCAACAATATCATCACACAAACAGTGACACACCCCAATGCCAGCTATATAAAACTGCATTTTAAAAACATTAACTTAGCCGGTGGTGGCAAACTTGTGGTACGTTCAGAAGATGGCAGCGAACGCTATGAGTACACTGAACACAACATGCGTGCGGCAACACTTAGCCAAAGTGATGATGGCGTAACAAGCTTCTCTGCCATGTCTATTTCTGCTGAAACAGCAGTAGTAGAATACACACCTGGCAGCCAAGTTAGTGCAAGCCAAAATGCCATCATAGACTATTATGATCACGGCACTGAAAATGAATTACAAATGGCACCAGCTACGGATGTTGGGATCAGCTCTACTTGTGGCGCGATGGAACGAAAAGACGTACAGTGCTGGGCAAACAGCAACCCCACTGAGTTTGAACGCAGCCGTCCAGTTGCACGCCTACTTATGAATGGTAGTGGACTATGTACTGGCTGGCGTGTTGGTCCTGATAACCGCATGTTTACTAATAACCACTGCGTAGAAACTGCGTCTGAATTATCCAACACAGAAGTATGGTTTAACTACCAACACACTTCGTGTAATGGCTCTACCTTAGAGACCGTAGTAAAAGTTACTGGTAAAGACTTCCTTTCAACAGATTATACCCTTGATTACACGCTATTCACGATTAACGATTTCGCTAAAGCCCAACCATTTGGCTACTTTGGGTTAGATGTCCGAGATGCAACTCAAGGTGAGCGTATCTATATCCCACAGCACGGCTCAGGCAATCCAAAAGAGTTGTCCATTGAGTCGGATCGCGACACGAATGGATTGTGCTCAGTCAACAACGCGAACGCCAATGGTAGAGGCACAGGTACAGATCTGGGCTACTACTGTGACACCATAGGTGGTTCATCTGGCTCTCCTGTACTAGCGGCATCCAGCAATAAGGTCATCGCACTACATCACTTGGGTGGCTGTCACAACAAAGGGGCAAAAGTCAGCTTAATTTGGCCAAAAGTAGCAAGCCATTTCAACAATCAAATCCCAGATGGCGATAACAACAGCGATCCACTGCCAGTCGCGCAATTCACAGCTTCATGCACAGCGTTAAGCTGTAGCTTTGATGGAAGCGCTTCGAGCTCACCTAACGGGTCTATCAGCCAATACGAGTGGAGCTATGGAGATGCTTCTAGCAATGGTTTTGGTGCCAACGTAACCCATAGCTATGCAGCTTATGGCTCATACAACGTATCACTGACAGTCACAGATGCCAGCGGCGCATCAGCAACGACAACAAAACAAGTTCTGTTGACCGATCCAAACGAAGATCCAGCCAAGCTCATCAACGGTGTGGCGAAAGAAGGACTGCAGGGCGATAGATTAGAGACTACATTTTACTATTTAGACTTACCAGCAGGTGCCTCGAATGTCCAAGTAAGTATTTCTGGCGGTTCAGGTGATGCGGATCTATATGTGAGAAAAGGCAGCAAGCCAACAACTTCGACTTATGACTGCCGTCCTTACAGATGGGGAAATAGTGAGTCGTGTAACATCACTGGTGGCGCAGGCAAGTACTGGGTCATGTTACGCGGTTATAGCGCATACTCTAACGTGACTCTGGTTGCGACCTATACTGAATAAGATCCAATTTTTATCAAACCAACCAATTGCACAAGGCGAGTGACCACTCGCCTTTTTCCTCAAAAGCACAAATTTACCAAGGGTGCCAAAGCCCAAACCAAGTGCGCCATTCATCTTCCTGAGTGTCACGAGAAAGACGGGAAAACCCCACATCCAGATGCATATTGGAGATCCCTGCCGGTGCGTATTTAGCCGCACTGCCAAGCACTTTTTGACTTAAGTTCATTTGCCATTTTATGCCCCAACTCTTTGCAAAGTTTTGACTGTCCATTTGGTGACGTGCATAAAATAAACGCGGTTGCCCTGCACGCCAGCTCGTTGCAAACTCATAACCTAAGTAATGGGCACCCGATTTAAACATAAAGGGTAACTCAGCGACATGCTGCTGATCCCCACCAACACCACTGTATATACTGTTGGTCGCAAACCCACCAACGCTAAGCGCCTGCTCGGTACGGTAACGGTTACTCACATTGATGTACATAGGCCATTGCCACAACGTCACTGCCCCCTTGAACATCACCTCATGGCCGGCGTTGTACCCCCATATTTTCGCGCCATCCATAGTAACATCCACAGAATATTGCTGCTGATCATGGTGATAAGACACCTGATTGCCCGCCCAATAGCTGTGCTCAAGACCTTGATACCGTTGTTCGACCATATGCCAACCAACATAGGGACGCCAGCGCCACTTTTGGCTGTGCTGTGCAAATGAAACCTCCAACGTATTGGACCAAGCTTTTTGCACTGCTTGAAAACCACCCAACTCATCTCGCTGTACAGAAGTATCTAATTCACTCACCTTTAGCTCGTTGCGAACGTCAAACTCCCCCCATCGATATGCCATATCCAGATACCCGCCTTGTAATACGTCATCGAAAAGTGATTGACTCATCCCCGCCTGCCAACTCCAATGCTTGAGTATATCTGCACCAGTGATGCCCACACTGAGCACTTCTGTGCTTGCTAAAGCGCCCTGCACCGACACTGCCAAAGACCAATCTTGCAAGGTTGGGTCGTAATCCGCCACAGTTTGTGCAAAGCCAATGGGTAGGGCCTGTGTCTTTTGCTTGTTGTCATTTTGAACTATCCCTTGGGTATCAAATACCGCAACTTGCTGCGCGTGTGTGTGCCAGTTAGAGATCGCCATGAGCTTCGAGCCATATGGCGTACTCTCTAAAAAGAGTAACTGGTTGTTAACCTCGCCTAATATCTCTTCAAATACATGCTCCGCATCACTTATTTGTTTTAATTCACCACTTTGCAGATGATAGTAATAGATACCCAAGGCTCCTTTGCGCCCCATCACAAAATAGATGCCTACTCCAGTTTTGTCCCAGCGTGGCGAAGCGACGTATTGGCTGTCATCAAGTAATGGGACTTCCTTGCCCACCAAGGTCGAGTCAGCCAAGTCAGCAATATATAAACGCCAACCACGACCTTGAGCTGCTTTTAAATAAGCCAATTGCTTACCACTTGGGCTGATCACAGGGTGATCGTAAACGGAGTTTAAGTCTCTCGAAAACAAAGGTATAACTTGCTGATCGGATAGACTAATCTGAACCAATTGAGAAAAGCCATGTTCGGTACGCTCTGCTATCACTAGAAACTCATTGATAATACTAAAACGCCGGATCCCAATGCTGTTAGATAAACGCGTGACCTTGTCGGTGGGAATATGCCATTTGAAGAGCGCATTTGCCCAACCATGCTCCACCCTTTGCCGCGCGACAAAATAAACGGTTTCCTCATCTAACCATTGCGGATGGTAAATCCCGTTGAAATCCATAGCTTCCAAAGTTGCTAACTTTTTATGTCGGAATGACGCCGGGTGTTTGTCTGGTATATCGTCGGGGTCTCGGGCCAAAATAGCCGCTTGGCGCTGCTCAAATTGCTCAACCGCTTTGTGGTTTTTTTCACTGGCATAAACAACCAGTGATACTTGACCAGACTGAGTAGTCTCCACAGCCAAAAACTGCTTTTTGTCTGATGACAGCTGTATATCTCGGGCAGCAAAAGCAAATTGCATAAATTCATATTGCTCAAGCTCTGTGCGCTGAGAGGCAGATTGAATAGCTTGATGGGTATACTCGGCAATAAAGCGTCGATATAGCTGTATTGCCGATTTGCCAAAAGCGCCGTGAAATGCCACCTCAAAGTTTCGACTCTCCACCGCGTTTACTCTTGTCCATACAGCATCTAAAGTAGCCTCGTCATATTCCTGCTCAAGCCAAGCCAAAAACCTTGCCCCTAATAAATACGCCATCGCACTGGCACGAAGGCTACCATCTCCATGACTTAAGGCGTGATAAGGCAACAAAGCACCTTGGCGAGCAAAAGTTTGCAATAACGCTTCGGAGTAATTGTCATAAAGTCTGCCCTGACCAGTCAGCTTAGATTCCTGTAATGTCGCGTAACCCTCTGCAACCCAGCGCGGCAGTACAGCATTTGCCAAATCAAAACTATCGCTCATATCTCGCAACCACTGTCGGGCGCGATACCTGCTTGGCTGAGACAAGTGTACTAAGTGAATATATTCATGCAGTACTAACAGCTTTAACCAGCTAGGGTTATGCGCTATTGCCGTATCTGATTGTGGAGGTGTGACATACAAGGCCATAAATGGACTATCAGAACTTGGCAAGGCAAACCCATTTGGCAAATTGAAGGGGTCGATCACTATGGCGTCAATAATGACCTCGAGCGCTCGACCTTGCTGACTTAAAACCTGACTGCGAACTCGTTCCAGTTCCTTTACTGACGCTTCAGCCCAAACTTTGTAAGGGCGCTGATAGTGAACTCGAAAATGAGGGCTTTGAATGGTCTTCCAATCACTTTTTTCCGCCTGAGATGGCGTCGCAAAGAGCCACACAAACGTCATTAAAATAAGCTGTATTCTGGCGCGCATTAAATATCCTTGGTACTACCATATTGATAGTAAACCTTATGCCAATTTTTGGCGTCAAGGAAGGGCTAATCATGACGCGCCATCGCCCCTAATGAAGTGAATAAGGTCAAAATTGCACCCACAACAACAAATGCAATCATTGAAAATGGTGCGCTCAGCCCCAGAGCAAATTTAGCACTTGCCATCGCCGCAGCGACAGCCCATACGCTCAACCGACTCAACCAACGCTTGGTATGACTAGGTAATTGAATATGCTTTAGGGCAAAACTCATCACAAGAAAAGCGATAAACGGATATAACACCAACACAATACACTCCTCGCTGAATACTTAAGTCAAATTCAGAAACTTCCCGGTTAGAATGTCACTGACTCTCGTTGAGTGTTAATTATATGGTAATGATAATTATTATCAACTAGGCAGGGAGATTTTCACTTCTGCTCCGTGTAAACCATTGCTTACTGTCAGGCTCCCTTCATGCTGCTCGATAACACGTCGGCTTAGTGTTAAGCCAATCCCTTGCCCTGTGCTCTTGGTGGTGTAAAACGGCGTCATGGCATTTTCTATGTTGGCAAACCCACCTCCCTGATCTGTAATGGTAATCACAACATGGGATGCCTGATAGCCAGCCTTAATGCTGACAGTTTTACCTTGTGGGCTTTGTTTTGCGTTTGCCTCGGCGGCATTACTCAGTAAATTAATTAACACTTGTTCTAATAACTGAGGATCGCACTGACAAACACGCACAGTGCAATCCAATAGTAGGGTTTGATCTTGATATATCTGTGCGATAAGTGCATTGACAGACATCAATAAATCTTTGAGCACCACCTGTTTTGGGTGAACTTCAAGTGGCTTGGAGAGTTCACTAAAGCGACCAACAAATTGCTGTAAGTGATGACAGCGTTGTTCAATAACCGATAGCGCATGCTGATCCCTTGGTAAGACCACTTTGCTCTGTAAGCTCTGTGCTAACGAGCTAACTGGCGTCAAGGTGTTATTAATTTCGTGGCTGATAACCCTAATCAAGTTCTGCCATGCTGTCAGCTCTTGGTGGCGCAGTACTTTTCTAATATCCGTGGCAATAAGCAAGCTATAACGCTTTCCCTGCTCATAAAATTCACTGCTGCTTAAGGTCCAACTTGTGTGTAATTTTCGATTTAAAAACTGCCAGCGTTCGTTATCTCGAGCTAGCTCTAGTACCTCAGCGTCACGCCCTTTATCTAACTGCCAAGGTCTGTGATATATCGCCTCAAAGGCGGGATTTGCATAACTAAGTTTATTGTCTTCGTCAAACACCAAAATAGGACAAGGCAGCTTATCTATCAACTGATAAATAACATAAATATGGCTATTGTAGCGCGCTTTTTGGCTGTGCAATTCATCGCTCAATGCCACTAATTCACGTTCAAATTTCGCCACTTCACCACTGCGATAATGCGGCTTAATTTGATAGGTAAAATCAGCCTGTTGCAGTGCTTCTAATTGAATACTTGCCCGCTTAAAGACGCCGCTAAGACGCCCCAAATATAAATTGGACAAAGCCTGAAGGCAGACAAATATAATTAATGCAACTAGGATGGTGGCCCACGACGCAAAGAGCCATTCTTTGACCACAAAGCTACTAAGCCCACTCACTAGCCCATTGAGCAACAGCAAATACAGAGCTAGCACTCGCTCAAAATTAGCTGACATCTTTTAGACCATATTTGTCCAAGCGGCGATATAGCGAAGACTTAGTTAAGCCTAATCGCTGTGCCGCTTGACTGATCACGCCACACTCTTCTTCTAACACTTGCATGATCAGACTTTTTTCCATATCAGCCAAAGTGCACGAGCTATCTTCTAACCGAGTCTGAACACGCGTTGCCACGGCAGGCTGCTTTGCCAATCGTAATTGACAGTCCTCCAAGCAGATCTGTGGTCCTTCACTCATCAGTAACGCGCGTTCCATTACATGGCTAAGCTCGCGAATATTGCCTGGCCAAGGGTAGGCTTTCAGTGCATTTTCGACCTCCATTGATAACCCTTTATCCGTGATCCCATAACGCTTTGCATGCTGTGCAAGCAAATGTTTAGCCAGTGGAACAATATCCGATTCTCGTTCACGCAAAGGAGGCAACTCAAACATCAAGGTATTAATGCGGTAGAACAAGTCTCTGCGAAAGGTGCCTTGTTCTATACAGGTGGGTAAATGAGCATTGGTTGCACAAATTAAACGGATGTCACTGCGGATCGTTTGGCTGCTTCCCAACGCCTCATACTCACCCGTTTCTAACACCCGCAGTAATTTTGCTTGTAAAGGCAAAGACAAAGTCGCCACTTCATCCATAAAGAGCGTACCACCTGACGCCTTGGTAAAACGGCCTGTGCGATTCTGCTTCGCGTCAGTAAACGCTCCTTTCACATGGCCAAACAGCTCACTTTCGAACAATGACTCGGCCAATGCGCCCATATTCACACTGACGAGTGGCCCTTGTGCTCGCTGGGAATGTTGATGAAGCCAGGAAACAAAGTGGCTTTTACCCACACCACTTTCGCCACAAAGTAGTATACTGGCATCAGATACCACCACCTTTTCAAGCTTTTTTTGCAATGCGCGCATACTCGCAGATTGCCAAACAAATTCGGTTGCTGGCTGCGACGTTTGGGTTTGTTGGCTAGCAATATAAGATAGCTGGTTTTGCTGTCGAGTTTGTAGCTTGAGCTGCTGCTGAATTGAGGTTAGAAGTGCTGTGTTTTGCCACGGCTTCTCTATAAAGTCACAGGCCCCGAGCTGCAATGCCCTAACCGCAAGGTTGATGTTTCCCCAACCAGTAATACACAGCACCGCAGGTGTATTATTTCGCTCTTTCAACCAAGCCAAAAAGTCCAACCCCTCCTGCCCTGAGGTTGTATCCTTAGAAAAGTTCATATCAAGCAAGATAATGGCAATTGCTTTAACACTGAGCAGCTGTTTAGCTTCGTCTGGGGAAGCGGCTTCCAATACTTTGAGGCCCTGATCTTCAAGAAAGTAAGCTGCGCTTAGTCGCACCTCAATATTATCATCGATGATCAAAATGGTTGGCACTGACATAAATGTACCCTAACGTTTACTTCACGTTAGGATACGTCAATCAATCTCATTGGAAAAGTTTAACGCCAGCGTATTGTTGTAGTTAACGTATGACTTTGACCTGGTTCGACAGTTGCAACGTCCTCCAGTACATTGGCTGCTTCTAAACACAGCATACTCAAGTACTCTTCGTCTTGAAAATTGCTCAGGCGTTTTGATTTATCAATCCAAGGATTCCACAGCACGCAAGATGTCGAGTTTTCACGGCCAACCTCAATGGTGCCATCTGGCGTATGGATATTCTGAACTGGCGCAGCTTGCGTATAAACCATATCAGTTTCACGTGCAAAACCAACCAGCTCTGATTGGTCAAAAGGACCTTGACCAAACTCGATATATTTTGCCCCTTGCAAACCATCAACTGTGGTGTCTTTAATATTAGAAGTTGGAAAATAGGTATGTAGCGCTTGTGTCAGTGAAAAAGGTGATTGACCTAGGTTCGTGTTAGTAAGCCTCACCTCTAATTGTTCACTCAAAATAAACTCGACTTCCAATTTAGATTCATGCGGCCAATATTGCTTATCAACTTGCATCATGGGTAGCGACAGCGAAATACGCACAGCTTCCGATGTTTCAGTCACTTTCTCCGCACGCCACACAATCTTTCGCGCAAACCCATGAGCGGGCCATTCTGGGTTTTCATGCACACCAAACCAAGGCCAACAAATTGGGATTCCGCCGCGTACCGACTTTCCTTCTTGATAATCTTCATCTGCCGACACCCACAGTAAGTCGCTTTTACCATTAGGGATAAACTCTGTAATTTGCGCACCTTGTAAAAAAATTTTCGCCTGACACAGGGGGCTGTTAACCTCAAAATATTCTAGCCCTGTATCAGTTCTTGCTAATTTTACTGAGTCGGAAAATTCCATGATCCACCTTTAAATTTTATTTAACTGTCCTTACATTACCGAGCCGTCTCCACAGAGTAAACATGATTTGCTCACTATGAATGATCTTCAACAATTTTGTACAAAATAACAGCACGTTAGCATAATTTATCAACTAAACTTTAAACTTGCCAACCAACTCCGTGAGCTGCTTTGAAAGGCCTGTCATTTTATCACCATTGTCACAGGTATCGCTGGCTATCACAGAGACGCTGTCAGCTGCGTTTTTAATTTCGACCACATTGCGGTTGATATCTTCCGCTACATGCTGTTGCTCTTCCGCAGCAGTCGCAATCTGGGTATTGAGATCACTGATATTTTGGATAGATTGCGTAATTTCAATGAATTGATTTTGTGCAGAGTGAGTCAGCTCAACTGTTTTTTCAGTTCTTTCTAGGCTATTTGTCATGTCTGTCGACACGCCTTCTGTCATTTTACGCAGTTTATCCAACTGAGATGCGATTTCCTCCGTTGATTCAGAAGTGCGCTGCGACAATGCCCTTACCTCATCTGCAACCACGGCGAAACCACGCCCATGCTCCCCTGCTCTTGCCGCCTCAATCGCCGCATTTAATGCCAACAAGTTTGTCTGCTCTGCTATCCCACGTATCACACTCAAAATCGACATAATATTTTCACTTTCACTATCGAGTTTTGTGATATCTGAGGTCGCGCGGTTTATTACACCGGATAACTCAGCGACACTGTCCACCGTTTCCGTAATCACGGTTTGACCGAGCTCGGAAGCGTGCTGAGTTTGTGTAGCCAACTCGGCAGCATTGGCGCAACTTGATGCGACTTCATTGGCCGTTGCCGCCATCTCATTGATGGCGGTTGCTGCCATTTCCAATGACTGCTGCTGGGCACTGGTTGATCCTGTCAATTCATCCGCCTGTCCCGCGGTTGCCAACGCAGTTTGATTCACTTGCTGCGCACAGTGATTGATTTGCTGTACCAGTTGCGCAATTAAGTTTAAAAACTGGTTAAAGCTCTCTGCTAATTTTCCGGTCTCATCTTGCGTGGTCACTTCCAAGCGCTTAGTCAGATCCCCCCCACCTTGGGAGATCGCAGTCAGACCGTCACTCACATTGACAATTGGCCCTGACAGTAAGTTGGCAATATAGGTTGCTAGGGCAATAAAAATTGCCACCAAGATCCCGCTGATCACCAAAATGGTTACCTTCATTTTATTGGCTGTGCTCATCACCTCTTGCTGTTCAACAAATGCGATAAACTTCCACCCAAGTGTTTTCGAGGTATAGATATTGGAAAAGAAATCAACTCCGTCGATGGTGATCTCAAATAATCCATCAGGGGCGCGGTTTAGTTCGGTGTAGAGACCATTTTCAACCTCATCAATATGCTTGAAAGTATATTCCGGATGTTTAGCATTGACCAAAATAGTGCCACTATCCTCTTCCAACATAAGATAGCCTGTTTCACCTAACCGAATACTCTTGATTATGTCTGTTAAGCCTTTGAGTGAAACATCCATTCCTTGTACACCAATTAACTCCCCGCCCGCTTGCACAGCCTTAACGGTTGAAATGATTGCCGTGTCATCTGGTTCCCAATAATAAGCTTTCGTCAGTGCGGTCTGACCACCGTTGGCTTTACCTGTGGTGTACCAAGGCCGCACTCGAGGGTCATATCTTGCACTCACTTGGCCTTTTGGCCACTGAATATACCCTCCTTGAGGATTGCCAAAATAAATATAGGAAATGCCCGGATGTGAAGAGCCAAATTGCCTGTAGAGCTCATATAAGCGACGCTCCACCGGAGTTCCTGTATCCGGAGACATCTGCTCAGCACTGCTATTTTCTATATAAATCGACACTTGCTCACGACCTTGCAGTACATCAGGGTGACTGGCCAAGTAGGTTACATTTTTGGCCACTTCCTCAAAAAACATGCTGATCCCATTATCAATCTGCTGAGCTTCTCGGCTGCTCATTTCTACAAATTTATCCACTGCAAGCTGTCTTGTTTGAGAAATAACGATGACGGCAATAATCAGCAGTGGCACCACAATCGCGGTGATGAATGCAAGGCGTAACTTTTGAGAGATAGTCATAATGAAACTTCCTGTGGGCATTCAAAAAATATAGTTGTTGATCTTCAACTATACAAAAAGATTAAAAAATTCCTGCCACGTTACATACCAAGGCAATGGACAGCATCAAATACTCAACTACGCTTTATGTCAGATACGCCTGCTTTTAAGGATATATCCCAATGCCGCTCACAAACTGTAAACGCCTTGCTGCTACCTGTCTTGTTCTGCTGACGCCAGCACTGGCCACAGCGTCCGACACAGAACTGGCCGAGCTCAAGCAACAGCTACTAAAGCTGCAAAAGAAAATAGAGAAATTGGAAGCACAACAAAAGCGCAAAACAAAAGAGACAAAGCCAGCGTCCACTATCAAGGTTGGCGGTGCAGTGAGGACCACGCTCAGCCACACCTCCTATGACGATGACAATAAGAATCGCGGAGGCGATTTCGAACTTGATGTATTTCGCCTGAATTTTTCTGGCAATATAGGCGGGTTCGGACTCAATGCGGAGTGGCGATATTTTGATTACATGACCGCAGTGAAGTATGCCTATTTATATTATGACTTTGCAAAAGATTGGCAGGCTCAAGTGGGCATGACTAAAGTGCCATTTGGGAATTGGCCATATAATTCACACAGCTGGTTTTTTGGTACAACGTATTATGTCGGCTTAGAAGACGATCATGACATGGGCATACTCTTCAAACGTAAGCTGGCCGACAATTGGCAACTGGATGTAGGCTTTTTCAAAAATGATGAACTCGGTGGCGTTGATGGCTATGTTGAGTCACGAAGCGATCGCTACTCCTATGATATCGTGGGTGCCAGAGACACCAGTGACGGGATCTACGATGATCCAACTCAGCCTCTGGGCGAGTACAATACGTTTTCAGGTAGGTATGGCTATCATTTTAAGCATAAAGGCGGCACAACAGAGCTAGGTGTCTCAGGCCTGATGGGCGATTTACACAACGGAATTGAAAAAGCGGGAGAATATCAAGCATGGGCGCTGCACCTGAATGCCAGCATTGGTAAATGGAATCTGCAAATGCAGCATGGAGAATACGAGTATGATATCGCAGGTATCGACCGCATTGCCGTGGGTGCTTATGCGTTTTACGACTCCATTGCAGCTGAGGCAACCATGTCTAACTTTAATGTCGCATATAACATGAAAGTAAAGCTAGGCCCGATAAATGCGCTGCAGTTTTACAATGATTTCGGCATCATCTACGATAAATCAGACAATAGTAGTGATACTTGGATGAATGTAACTGGAGTGTCCATGTCCGCTGGGGCATTTTTTTCTTATCTAGATTTTGTTAATGCCAAAAATCAACCCTTTGTCGGCGGTTCTATTGCCGGGGACAGTGACGATACGGAGCGTCGCTTTAACCTCAATTTTGGATACTACTTCTAGATAGTCATTTATGGCGTGGCCAAATAACTCTATTTGGCCAAAAAAATCATAAAAATTGATTTTTTTAAATGTGGAAAACACACCTAGTGCAATATTGACTACTTATTTACAAAAAAACACCAACACATTGATAAACAAACTAAAAGTTGTGAATTAACTTAATCTAAAACGTTCTAAATGGACCCTAAACATAACAAAATTTAAGCAATAACCTGACAATCCTCAATCCTTTTTACCACTGCGATACAATCCGATTACAAACCATAAAAGTTTGCAATTTCCACCAATTTGCACACATAAATATTGTGGGTTAGTCTTGCGCCTTTGTTAATTCTCACCCTCTGGATAGTCTAATCAATGTCAAGAAGTACTGGACAAGTAATCGCCTTAGGTGGCGCGCTATTGTTGACCGCGCCTCATGCAATTTCGGCCAATAGTGAACTGTCAGCGTTGAAACAACAGCTCGCTCAATTAGAGCAAAAAATACAACAACTGGAAAACAATCAAGCAGCTGAAAAGGAAGCTAAAGACAGTTCAGAGTCAGGTATCAAAGTTGGCGGCGCTATCCGCGTCAACTACTCAACAAACTCATATGATGAGGATACTAAAAACCGCGGTGGAGATTTAGACTTTGATGTATTTCGCTTTAACGTGTCTGGTGAGATTGCCGACATTGGCGTCAATGCGGAAATTCGCTTCTTTGACTATATGAGCGTCGTTAAATATGCCTACCTTGATTACGACATCACTCCTCAATGGCAAACACAACTCGGTTTAACACAAGTGCCATTTGGCAATGATCCCTACAACTCTCACAGTTTTTTTATGAGTCCAAATTATTATTTGGGCCTTGAAGATGACTATGACATGGGTCTCGTCATGCGAAGAAAAGTAACCGATAACTGGCAGCTTGACTTAGGCTTTTTCAAAAATGATGAGCTTGGAGGCATTGACGGTTATGTGGAAGACCGCAAAGACAGATACTCTATCGACATTGTCGGTATTCGTGCCGACGATGAAGGTATCTATGACGCTCCGGCCTCGAAACTAGCTGAGCAAAATACCTTTGTTGCGCGCTACGCATATCATCTAGAACACCCAACAGGCTCAACGGCAATTGGGGTCTCTGCTTTATCGGGAGGCTTACACGACGGTAATTATAGTGCAGGTGATTATCAAGCGTGGGCAGTACACCTTAACAGCAACCTTGGCAATTGGAATCTGCAATTGCAACATGGTCAATACGACTATCAGATTGATGCAACGCAACGTATTGCGATAGCAGCCAACGCGACCTATGACACCATGCCAACCGAAGCAACATCGAGCAGTGTAAATATCGCCTACAACTTATCAGTTAACTATGGCCCTATCACACACCTTCAGCTATATAACGACTTTGGCACCATCTACAATAAGTCAGATGCATCAAATAATTCATGGATGAATGTGACTGGCGTCGCGGTCACCGCAGGCCCTATATTTTCTTACGTTGACTTGGTTCACGCTAAAAACCAACCTTTTGTGGGCGGTACACTTTCAGGGCAAAGTGACGATGTTGAAAGACGCTTTAACATCAACATTGGTTACTACTTCTAAAGTACCTTCAAAGGCCATGAAAACAAACGCTATTTTTATGGCCTGCCAAAAAGGAATTCTCTTTTAATTAGGATAATTAACTACGTTTTTCGTCTATAATGGAGAGACGTCTGCTGTTAAAATACTGCATAACCACTTCGGTATTTAGTCAATCAGGCCGAATATTGTTTTAATATCGGCGTATACAACCAAGGAGAAACAGCTATTTATGAAGAAGCTTTTTAACCGCTGTTTCTGGTTGCATGCAGCAGGCATCATCTTTGTAGGGTTGGGGTTTATAGGTATGGCCTTGCCCGTGATGCCTACCACCATCTTTTTTATCCTAGCACTTGCTTGCTTTTCACGCTCATCACCAAAATTCGAAAACTGGTTGCTAACGCATCCCAAATTTGGTCCCTCCCTTGTCGCATGGCGAGAATATCAAGTAGTCCCTCCTAAGGGGAAATGGGGAGCTGGTATCGGTATGCTGATAGGCTATATTGCACTGTGTTTTAGTGCCGCTCCTTGGTATGTGTTGATAATAGTGGCCGTCATTGAAATACTGGCTTTGACCTACATTCTCACACGTCCCTCACAGCCACCTATTACCAGCAATTAAACACTCCGTGTTGATCCGCCTCAAAAGGTATCGGCAAACTTCAATTTAGAAGGTGTAGTTCAAGGTCAATTTGTAGTTTCGCCCTAATTCTCTAGGCCGTTCGCTTCCCCCACAGTGCTCTTACAAAACGCTCATCTGTCACATTGTCGATACCTGCACGGACAAGCAGATCAGAGAAATGACCTGTGACTTGGTATTTTGCAGTCAAGTTATACACTTGGTAGGGTTCTATGTCATAGCCAAATAACTAAAAGTGATAAAAACCAGTACCACTTACCTAGTAAGTGAGTGCGCTTACTGTTCCAATGTGATGCGCTTTGTCGTAACTTATTGTTCCGTATAAAACATTTGAATTAAGGAAAAGATATGAAAACGGGTGTAATTCTGGCCACAATGGCCTGCGTTTTAATGTTTAGCCAATTGGCAATCGGCAAAACTTATAACGGCGGTGCAGACAAAAGTAAATTGGTGTCCATTTCTCAGTTACTGAGTGAAGCACAAAGATATACAACTCAAACGTCTACAATCCAAGGCACTATTACGAGAGTCTGTAAAAAACGTGGCTGCTGGATGCAACTTGCAAGCGATAAAAAGTTTCAATCTTTAAGAGTAAAAGTGCGCGATGGAGACATGGTTTTCCCAATGACAGCACAAGGAAAAACAGCCTATGCTACGGGTACATTGAAAATAAAACCACTGACACTGGAACAAACCAACCAAAAGCGCACGGCACAAAACCTAAGCCCAGTTGATACCCCAGAGGTATTACACCTTTTCATTCCTACTGCCGTGACCATTGAGGACTAATCAGCACAATGTCATGGTTTCAACTCAATCGCAGCTTGCATAGAGATATTGGCTATTTCTGTATTGGCATGACGCTCGTATTTGCTATCTCAGGAATAGCACTTAATCATATTCATCAATTTAATTCTAACTACCAAGTTTCGCGCATAACTCACTCTGTGCAGCTAGAGAACTTAGATTTAGAGACACCGTATTTTGAAAACCAATTGCTGCAAAAATTGGCACTGGACGACACCATCAAAGCCCGTTTCTGGCCAGATCAGACAACATATAAGTTGTTTTTACAAACGTCTACTTTATACCTTTACCCGAGCCAAAATAAGGTGATCGTTGAGCAAGTCGAGCCACGTTTTTTACTTCGCCAACTCAATGCATTACACCTCAATGAGGCTCGTGCCGCTTGGATGTGGTTTTCGGATTTTTATGCAATCTTGCTCATTTATTTAGCTCTGTCGTCTTTATTTATGATCAAAGGTAAACGAGGAGTGCTAGGACCTCGGGGATGGTTGGTGATTGCAGGGTTTGCCGCGCCCGCTGCATTTATCTATGTTTACTCGCTTTAAGTTTGTAAATACACACTTACACAATTAGTACTGTAATTAGCTGTAATGGCATAAACTCACAGCCCAATCTAGAGTAACAATAATTGAATAGACTGCAGCAATATGTGCAGCAGTCTAGATAATAAACTCGGTCAAGGGGCAGGCATGCTGTCAACATCTTGCGGTATTAACGGACTTTTTCTTGCCAATTATATACTTGGCTATGATTCGGCTAAGCCGATTTGCCAAATCTCGCTGCTTGTTTACGTAGGAGATAAAACCATTTCTGGGCGCGCTAAAGTACACCTTACACAAAGTGGTTACACCGACCTCATGTTTCACCTCAATGGTGAATTTCACTATCAGCAGTCGTCAGGTTCACCCTGTATCGCTATCACCTTACTTGGCCAGCAACCTCAAATGTGTACACCACGCCACGGCGTATCATGCCATTATATCAAACTGGACATGCTACTGAACGACAACTGGCGAGCTGGCCAAGCTAGTTTTAGTTACAAAGATCTCAGCAGCCGCGCATGGTGCCATTTAAACCCACTCAAAGTTAAGCAGGTTTATAACAACAACATTTCTGATCTAGCCCAGCTGTCATTGCAAGTTAAAGGTTGAGACCTATCGCAACACGATTCCAATTATTAATTTGCAATGCTAAACCAATAATCGCCAACTGCTGTGATTCACTCACACAATGTTGCAAGTATTTATCAAGCTCACAGGAGGAGGCCGAAGTCACCCTATGTGCCAAAAATAATGCTGCTTGGTCAAAAGGCTCTAGAGACGATAAATCTTCATTTGCTAACGCCGCCTTGTATCGTTTATACAATTTCGAAGATGCACTTGTTTTGAGTGCCTCGTCATGCATTGCTTGGCAAAATTGACACCCATTGATGTTCGATACATAGAGTCGAATTAGGTGAACGGTAGCTTCAGGAAGAGACTGTTCAGCAGGCTCCCCAAGCTGGGCTAGCGCGGTGTGAATAAATGGATAGTTAGAATATAGCTGTGTACGTGAAATCATCGTTTGCTCCTTATTTTTCGACAAAGAGAGCTTACGATGAAACAACAATGCAAAAATTGGACATTTACGACAGTGAAAAAGAGATGACTTCGATGCGCTCAAGTATCATTTTAGCTGCGCAGATTGGAAGGGGGTGCACAATATAATCATCATCGCACCAACCAAAATAACAACATCAGCGATGTTAAAAATTCCCGTGCGAATAGATCCAACTCCCAGATTTATAAAGTCAATCACGGCACCGTGATTAAAAATACGGTCAAGCAAGTTACCAATACCACCAGCAAAAATTAAAGATAAAGAGGTTAATTGCAACTTGGACAGATCTCGACTTTTGACCATATAACTCAGTAATGCCAGTAACAATAGACCGACTACACCAATAAATAGCACCATTCTCTGCCCAGGAGATAAACCAGCGCCTACCGACAAAAAGACACCAAGATTTTCGGTGTAACCAATGCGCACCATATCGCCCAAGTAACTGGTCATTTGCCAAGCCACAAGGTTGTCGCTGGCCCACCACTTTGAACCTTGATCTAGTAGTAAACAAACGATGCATACCAATGCAATATGGCCCGCTTTGCTGTCATTCATTGTTCAAATTCCTACATTGCTTTTTTTCACTATAAAAAGTACTTGGTGAACATAAAATGACAAATCGATAAATTTTCCTGCTTAGTCGGTTACAAAGCGATTAAAATTGGTGTGCAAGTCAATAATCCGCTTGGCAATATTGTGATTCGCATCGGCGGTTTCACTTGCTCCCTGCGCGGTTTCCTTTGCCAGTTCATTGATATTGTTTATATTTTTATCAATATCAACCGCCACCATAGATTGCTGCTCAGTTGCAGTGGCAATTTGAGTATTTAAATCGTTGATTTGCTCTATCGCATCTGAAGCTGAGTCCAACATTTGCTGGGTCTGCTCACTTTTTTGATAGCAGTTATGGGCACTCGTTTTTCCTTTTTCCATACTGCTCACCACTTTATTGGCTTCTGTTTTGAGTCGTTCAAGTAAATCTTGAATGTCGGCTGTTGATGACTGAGTGCGTGTTGCCAAGGTCCGTACTTCATCCGCAACGACCGCGAATCCACGCCCCGTTTCACCCGCCCTTGCAGCTTCAATCGCTGCGTTAAGTGCCAATAAGTTGGTTTGCTCTGAAATACTTTGTATCGCTTCTAACACCGAGCTTATGTTGTTGGTCTCTTCGACTAACTCACCAATGTCATCGGAAGCTAAATTGAGCTCAGTCACGAGATTCTCAATAATTTGATTGGTCTGAGTGGCAATGCCCTTACCGGCATTCACTTTTTCACGCACTTTTGCTGTTGCTTCAGCGGCATGCGCCGTGCTTTTTGACATATCTTGGGTGGTCGTGGTCATTTCGTATACAGCTGCGGCAACCATCTCTGTTTGCTGCTTTTGCTCAGTGACACTTTGCTCAGTTTGACGCATCACATTCATTGCCAGCTCCGATGAGCTACCCAAGCTTTTCACCACTTCATTGGTACTTTGAATGGTTTCCCTTAGACCTGAGACAAATTTGTTAAACTCTTTGGCCATAACGCCAGTCTCATCTTTTGCAGAGTCATCCAACATCACGGTCAGATCGCCGTCACCGCTGGCAATTGACTTTAATCTTACAATCAATGCTGCTAGCGGCTGCGTGATAGAGCGACCTATTAGCTGTGCGGAGGCAATAGCCACAACAATGGCAAATACAGCCGCTACAGAAATTAATTTAATCGCCAAGATTTCGTCGTGCTCCGCTTGCAGCGTCGCTTTTTGAGTGAACTCCTGAACATCTGCCAACACGGCTATCAATTCATCTTTTAACTGATCTTCTTCTGCCTCGATTTGTTTCACCAAAGGCATAAGTTCAATCAAAGGCTGCTGTGTTAGCTGTTGCATTAACGCAGTTATATCTCTGCTCGCTTGCGCATAATGTGCGCTTATAACATCCAGCTCCTGCTGTACCTGCTGAAACTTCTTGGCCGCTTCTTGTGAGTGCGCCAAAGTAATTGCTTTGGTGGCAAAGGCCCGTGTATCTTTAATTTCTTGACCGACTTTTTCCACGGAATCAGACAATTTTAATGACAATTGCTGAACTTTTGTGTCATACCCTGGGTGATTGGCATCAGCCAAAGATTTATATAACAACATGCGCTCTAATAAAATGGCCTGCTCTAATTGATGTTCCGTTATCTGCGTAAGGAAGTTATTTAAGGGGATGTCTTCCTCCGCTATATCAATTAGCCCATAGCCAATTTTAGCCATTTGCACTAAAGCGATTACACTCACCAGCAACAACATCGCAAGCTGAATAGCACTCATTAAATATATTCTATGTGCAATTTTTAGTTGATTCATAATCAACACCTTTTAGTTTGTTAAGCAATATCAGCCTCATCAACACTGTTTAAAATAGTGGAGTAACTGAATAGAAAACTCGGGGTTATGCTGTAAATAACCGTAACTGTCTTGTTGAACCAAAAACTCTGACATGCCTTCGTGTTTATCAATGTCACAACTTTCAACACACCTGAAACCCATTTGCCACTGCGCAAACAAACGCTGCTCAACATACTGCTCATGTAACTTGTTTACTCTTTCATGGCGTGGATCTCGGCAAATACGAGCGTATAATGCGCTCACAGACGCGGCCTCCCCCTCCAACAATTGGACAAACGTACCTTTGCCGTCATACAGCAGCAACCCAGTAATACCATTGGCTGCATTGCGTTGACGAAACTGTGACATCATCTGCAACAGCTCCTGTTCAGTAAATCGCTTTTTCGCCTTGCTGATGTAGACAAGTTGAAACATGTTAGCTGTCTCTCCAAACCGAATAAGATTCGCAAGCGCAGCCATCTTTTTGCACTCACAGACTCAAAAATGACTAACGCACTTTAAAAAAGCCGATAGCGCTGCGCATACCTGCCGATAGCGCATCCAGCTTTTGTGTCGCATCTCGATTGGTCTCAGTCACTTCAATCGCATTGTCAGACATCGCCGCGATGGAATTCATCGCCTCCGAGACTTCCGAGATTGCGCCCACTTGCTCGGTGCTTGCTTGCACGACTTCTCGCACTCGTTGTAATGAATCGCTGGCTTGGGCGTCAATGCTTTGCAACAGCTCAGTAGCTTGCTGGATCAAGGCTTTACCATTTTCGACTTGAGGCTGGGTCTGCTCCATGGCTTCAACAGAAGCTGATGTTTCTTTTTGGATTTCACCTATCATTGCCTCTATTTGTGCCGTTGCTTCCCCGGTACGTTTGGCCAACTGTCTGACTTCATCAGCCACCACAGCAAAACCACGTCCTGATTCTCCGGCACGCGCAGCTTCAATGGCCGCATTGAGTGCCAATAAGTTGGTTTGTTCTGAAATGCCACTGATCACATTGGCGATACCGCCAATTTGTTCTGTATTGGCCTCTAGTTTTTTAATTTGCGCAACAGTGCCATTGACCGTTTCAGCAATCTTCACAATCTCCGCAGCACTCGCGGCTATCGCATCACGACCTTTGTCTGCAAATTCAACGGTCGACTCCGAGTTTTCTTCTGTTTTTGTCGTTAATTCGCTGACATGATCGATGCTGCTACGCAAATTATCTAGCCGCACAACCGTTTGTTGTGTCAATGACGCTTGCTGCTGCGCCGCAGCATAAATATTGTCAGACCCCGCAGAAACTACTTTGGCTTGCTCTGCTAAGTCGGTCGACCCTCCTACAATTTTTGATACGATTTCCGTCAATTGTAATTTCATATCAAACAATTTAGACAGCATACTGTTTGGGTAATCCGTCGACATGCTCTGAGTAAGATCACCTTGCGAAATCGCAGAGAGTGCCTTTTCAGCCTGACGCACCTCTCCCCCAAGCGCCTCTCGAATACTTTTAGCAATCATTAAGCCAATAAACACACTCACGGCGATCGCCAATAAAGTAGCCCCTATCATAAACTGACCAAAGCCCCCGGCGACTGCACGCGCTTCTGGAGTTGCAATTTGATTGGCCTCTTCTTGATAATCAATAAACTCATTGATACGTGCAAGCCAGGTTATAAAAGCGGGGCGCGCTTGCTGTAAAACCACCTCATCAACATTGTCACCCGCACGTTTGTCAGCAATAATTTGCGCAACCAAAGGGCGTGTCGTAACCTTTATATCTGCGATACTTTTTAATATGCGCCGTTCATTATCGTTAAATGGCACACCTTTAGATTTCATCTGTGCCATGTTGTTTTCCGCTTCAACATAAAAGCGCTCGAGTTCTGCGATTTCTCGTTCAAACTGGCTTAATTCAGCATCGGAGTTAGTAATAGCCACATCGCGAATGGCAATTGCCGTATCGTGCACACTGCCTCTAAAATTAATTGCATAACGTTGCTTCACCGAATTGACATCGGTCATTTGTGCCAAGGTATCATCAATAAAATTGACATCCTTAATACCTATCCCAGTCAGTATGATCATCAAACATAAAATCGCGCCATACCCAACTGAAAGTCGCTGTCGTATCGTCAGCCCCGCTAAAAAGTTCATTCATTCACCTTTTCGTCACATCCGCTTAGTAAATTTAGGGCTTAAATTGTGCCAGCGCCAATTTAAGTCCAGTAAAAAATACGGTTTTTTCTGTTTTTATGCTTATCTAGACCTACAAAAGAACATTCTAATCACAACAATAAAAATAAATTATTGCTTGCAGTCTAAAGTGACAAAAGCTTAATATAAATGATAATCATTATCATGCATAAAATAACAACACGTGAATTACCTGAATCCTTCTCTCTTAGCCACGCTACTGCTAAGCAGTCCGATAGCTCTAGCAAAATCAACAGCTCAAAACACACTTGAACACATCGAAGTGCAGGGCGTTCAAGCTCGCCTTCAATCACGTGGCGTGTTGAAAGACAGTATCGCGAAAACAGAATTGATTGATGCTGAGCAATTAAAAAATATGCAAGCTTCAAATTTAACGGAAGCAATAGATAAGGCGCTTGGGATCAGGGTTTCGAACGAATGTTCAATGTGTGGCGCAAAGCGCGTTATGATCAACGGAATGAAAGGCGAACACACCAATGTTCTTATCGATGGCGTCCCCATGCATACCATGCTATCTGGTTTTTACGGTATGGACAGTGTTGCTACGGCTGGGATTGGTACCATTGAAATCGCGCGAGGCGCAGGTGCATCGCTCACCGCACCTGAAGCGATAGGTGGTACAGTCAATTTAGTCTCGCAAAAGCCCAATAAAAATGCAGCTGAACTGGAAATGGCAACAGGTAATCAGGGATATAGAAAAGTTTCCATGGTCGCAATGGGCGTCAGTGAAGATGAACGTAGTACCATCAGTGCCATTGCTCAGCAGGACACTCGCGATCAATTTGATGGAGACAATAATGGCGTCAGCGAATCACCAATGCTCGACAATCAATCTATCGCCATTACCCTAAGCCATGATCTGTCTTTAGACACTTCTGTCAAAATCCGCTATGGGCGCAGTATCTCCGAAGTTTTTGGCGGCCCTGTGCTTGGCGATACCACCAGCTCAATTGCAGAAACATTGGCCAGCGTAAATCGCGGTGAAGCAGCAAGCCTATTCTCTGACAATACCGTGGATGGCCGATATACTGGCCACCCTTGGGAAACTGCTGAGTGGGTCGATACGCAAAGAGAAGAGTGGCTGTTTTCCATTTTACACAGCATCAATGATGAGCTGACACTGGATATCAGCTATGCCAACGTTGAACACATCCAAGATTCTTTCTATGAAAGCATCGATTATTGGGCCAAAGATGATATGCAGTTTGTCACGGCAAAATTATACTACGCCCTAAACGATCAGCACCTTATCACCATAGGTATGGATCATCGAGATGAGCAGATGCGTAGCCACAGTGCCGCGCTCGCAGATAATCCACTTTATATGTCTGATAGTTTCGATTACACCGTGTCTGGTTTGTACATCCAAGAGACATACACTCCCTCCATTGATTTTGAGCTGGCGCTAGCAGTTAGGTTTGATCGCATCACAGCAGATTTTATCGCCAACCGAGCCAACGATGACGAAATAGATGAAACGCTGGTTTCACCGCGTATCGATATGCGCTGGTTTCATCACGAAAACTGGACCTCGCGCTTGTCTGTAGGTCAAGGCTATCGCGCTCCTTTGTCGTTCTTTGAAAGTGATCATGGAATTTTAGATGCCGAAAAAGGATACCTAGTGGATGTACACGATGTTGAACGCTCAATTGGCTACAACTATTCACTCAACCACAGCGCAAATAAGATCAACGCGACTCTGTCTATAGCATATACCCAAGTAGATAACTTGGCATCACTCTCCCACAATGAAGCGGGCACACCTGTGCTTGGACAGCTGACGGAACAAGCGGATGTGTGGGCTTGGGATCTCGCTGTAAATTATCAATTACTGGAGCAACTGCAACTGGGCGCCAGTATTGAAAACTACCGTTACAATGGCGTCTTTAAGTCTTCTTTTGGCATTGCGCCGACAGAAAAACGCGCCAGCGTGAACCTTGAATTTGCACAGGCAAATTGGACTGTGAACGCAAACTACCTTTTTGTACCGAGTCGCGATTTGAGTGATTATGGGTATGAAGGGTTTAACGATACACAAGCACAACAAGCTAAAAAGACTGACGTATCAAGCTACGGCATATTGGACTTTAAAGTCAGCTATGCACTCTCAGATGACATTAAGCTTTATGTTGGTATGAACAATGCGCTTGACTACAGTCAAGCAGCCGACGAAGAGTCTCCGCTTTTGTTTGATAGTGAAGGAGGTTATGACGTCACTTTTATCTACGCACCGCTGCGAGGTCGGCTTGCGTATTTAGGGTTTGACTATGACTTTTAAACACGTTTGTGTGTTGATGATATTGCTATTGGCGCCGATGGGTGCCATGGCATCAAGCCCTTTCTATCAGCTTAAGCTCACACCGATAACACCGGACGCGCCTTCAACCCTCGCGGCATATCGCGGTCAAGTTTTAGCACTTTTACTTGTTCAACCTCAGTGCAGCTGGTGTAAAAAACAGCACAAGCTACTCGCTCGCATGATTAAGCAACAACCAAAACACTGTCAGAAGCTCATAGCTATGATGATGGCAACTGGCGGTGACAAACATGTACTGAAAAGAGAAATGAAGCGTTACCAGAGCCCATTTGCCATAACCACTTTTCCAAATAGACTTTCTCAGTCTCTGGCGGTAAAAAGTACACCCCAACTATTTATTTTAGATAGCGAAGGAACGCTCGTGACTTATCATATTGGCTTTATGCCTGAAACCGCTTTGCGAGAAACCATAAACGGCTTATTGGAAAAAACGCAATGCCAACAAAGCAAGGATATGCTGGGTTAGTTCGCGCTACCCAGCCAGTTTAGAAAGCCTTTTGCATCGGCAGAATTGGCAAAATCAATATAGCTCAAGCCATCTTGATGTTTAACCGCCATGCGGCATTTATTCATAGAAATTGAATGGACTGGTAACGTGATCGCTACCTGCTGTCCTTGGTATAAGTAAGACATAATAAAACGCTCATTTTTAACTTTAATACCTCATTGCAGAGTATTACTGCACGGATATTTATTTACATGATGCCTTATTAAGGTCTGCTGAATCGTTGCCCCACTTCGTGGCGGCATTTATAACCATGGCATTGCATGGTTGCACATTTGATAATTTCAAAACAGACGCAGTAAGGCGCTAACTTTAAAACTATGACTGACTGGATCAAGGTAAGACATATTACTGCTTATGTTTGTGAGTTTCATAAGCAAGTTGGTCAGCATACTTTAATATAGCTCACTGTACAAGAGAAAAATGATATTTATATGGCAGTTTTACGCAAATTTCCTTGTAAACAGCCAACATGCAATATATTGATGTGAAACCCGGTCTCCCTGTATATTAAACATGCAATAGTCACGCAGCCAAATTATGTTGTGACTATACTAGTAGTAGCAACTAGTCTAACTTTGGAGGGGCCTTGTGCACAGACTAGAAAAGGAACTGTACGCAAAGCTACAAAAGCATCCAGAAATTTTCAATTTTGTGGCGGGATCAGCTCTGGATGGCTTTTGGTATTGGGACCTTGAAAACCCGGAAGAAGAATGGATGAGCCCAAAGCTTTGGCAAACCTTGGGGTATGACCCGAAGACCAAAAAACATGAAGTATCTGAATGGCAAAATATCATCAATCAAGACGACCTAAAGTTAGCACTTGAAAACTTCGAAAAACACAAAGCCGACCCAAGCTACCCCTACGATCAAGTCGTTCGTTATACACATGCAACAGGAAAAACAATTTGGATCCGTTGCCGTGGCCTGATCATTCGAGATGACAACAACCACCCGATTAGAATGATCGGGGCACATATTGATATCACGGAGATTAAAGAAAGTGAACGCCGTGCAATTGAAGCACTTGAAGCCAGAGAACAGTTCTTTGCTCGTATGTCTCACGAGATCCGCACTCCGTTGTTTGGCATTTTAGGTATCGCAGGCACCCTCAAAAGTGCAGTTAACAATGAAAAAATAGCGCAAGATATTAGCACCATATTAAGCTGTGGTGAGCAATTACAATCCTTGCTCAATGACATTTTAACACTGGCAAAACTAGATGCTGAAAAGCTCTCAACAAGTATAGAAAAAGTCGCTTTAGATAACGTATTTAGTCATATCCGTGAGTTATACGATGCAGCGGCCAAAGAGAAAAGCCTAACACTGGAAATCGATACCAATAATGCCCAACATGTCTTTGTAAAAACGGACAAAGTGCGCCTGACACAGGTTTTGAGCAATTTGGTCAGCAACGCTATCAAGTACACCAAATCTGGGTCAGTGACGTTAAGTGCCACACTCAAAGCACATACTTGCACAATTTCCGTCATTGATACCGGAATCGGTATCAAAGATGTCGACACTATTTTTCAAGCATACAAGCAAGAAGTGAGCTCTTATGAAGGAATGGTCAGTGGCAGTGGATTAGGGCTTGAAGTCGTCGCGCAATTGTGTGAGCTACTAAACTATCAACTCAAATTTGAGTCTCAGCTGGGTGTGGGCACGCAAGTAAATATAACCATGCCAGCTGATAAATTGCCGCCACAGCACGGACCCGAACCCACACAGTCAGAGTTGAATATGCCCACGATTGAACGGGTACTTGTGGTCGATGACAATGCGCTAAACTTGGTCATTACCAACAAGATGCTTGCCGCGTTCTGCACCACAATTGAGCAAGCTTCCGATGGCTATGAAGCGCTTCAAGTAATTAATACATCTGAACAATTCGACTTAATTTTACTAGATATTAATATGCCAAAAATGAATGGTTACGAAGTGCTCGCCTTGCTAAATACCATGTCGCTCACCAATTCAACTCGGATCATCATGCTGTCCGCTGATGCGTACGAAGCCACTCAGCAAAAATGCCTTGAATTAGGCGCTGATGGGTATTTAACCAAACCGTTTACGCAACAAGACTTAATGGCAGCACTCACTGCAACCAACCCAAACACATAGCGTATTTAACTTATGATGCAAATCAAGCGACTAACACGCCCTTTGATCCTCGTTATTTTAGTCTATTTTGCAAGCGGCCATATGAGCTATGCGCAAACATTGACGATCACCATAGGTGAGTACCCGCCTTATTCAGGAGTTCAACTTGTCGAACAAGGTCTGGTTCCGCAAATCATTCGTAAAGCGTTTGCGCAGCAGGGGATCAAAGTGAAGTTTGTATTTATGCCTTGGGCGCGCAGCTTCAAAGAGTCAGAAAAGGTGCGCTATGACGCTTCTGCGTATTGGTACTGCACCACTGAAAGGCAACGCGACTACTTGTGCAGTACTGCTCTGTATGAAGAAACAGCGGTGTTTTTTTACAACAAAAATAATCCAATACCGCCATGGCAAAGCCTAGAAGAGTTAGACAAATACCGCATAGGTGCTACTCGAGGGTACAGCTATACTCAAGAGTTTTGGCAGCTTGCCAGTACTGGACTACTCAATATAAGCATCATGACACGCGATGAGCAAAATCTGTCAATGCTGATAAAAGGCAGAATTGACCTGTTTCCAATGGGCCTGCTCCCAGCCAATTATTTGCTGGAACAAGAGTATCCCAATGATAAACACGTGCTCAGTTATCATTCCACCCCGCTAATGACTGGAACGCTACATTTGCTGTTTCCTAGAACTAAGCCGACCTCTGAAAAGCTCCTGAAGATCTTTAACGATGGCATGCAAAAAATAATACACAGCGGCGAATATCAAACGATATTGAATAGCACAAAAACGAAGTAAGCGAATCGGTTAAGTATTTAAATCTACATAACTTAACCCCCAAGCAGCACTTCCGTTTTCGCTTGGATATGATCAAAAAACGCGGCAAGGGCCGCGTTTTATCGGTTTATATCGCCTTTATTTAACAAAAGATATGGCAAATGAAGTGTTTGGCACCATTGTAGGCATCTTTGGCAGTATCTTCAGCCTTATCTTTGGCGGTATCAAATGCCGTTCCAGCAAAGTCTCCTGCCTTCGCGCCATAGTTATTGACGGCGTCATCAACACTGATAATGCCGCTAAATACCGCTTGCTGCGCAGAGACACCATACTGCCCCATCGCTTGATCAAGTGGCAACATATTGGTCTGTACAAAACGAATAGCTGGCACGTAATATTGCGTAACAGCTTGGTCCACAGTAAGCATATTGGAGTTCACAGCTTCTAGGCCCCCAATGACACCATTGCCAACTAAATCAGCCGTATCTGCCACCGAGTTGGTATCAATGACCACGTTTACATCCACATCAAGGCCTATCAATACCGCTAGTTCGCCTGA
Source organism: Pseudoalteromonas luteoviolacea (assembly GCF_018100925.1). Taxonomy (GTDB): domain Bacteria; phylum Pseudomonadota; class Gammaproteobacteria; order Enterobacterales; family Alteromonadaceae; genus Pseudoalteromonas; species Pseudoalteromonas obscura. Next base: position 90,043 of record NZ_JAGJEH010000017.1, read on the forward strand.
CACCCCTACGGTTAACTCACCGTCTTCATATCCTGCGGTTGCTCCTGCGTTGATCCCAACACCAAGGCCGGCTTCTACACCCCCTTCAGCGTTACCGCCAACCCCAGCTAAAGAGCCGCTTGCATAGCCAGAAGCAGTGGCCATTATCCCAGCTTCCGCGCCAGCAGAACCAGAAATTCCATAACACCCATCGCCGTAACAAAGTTGGCTATCGCCTTCAACATTTGCATAGGCCGTCAATGCCGCAGTCCCTTCAGTCGTCGCACTTGTTCCCGGTACAAAATCCACCTCGACTTCTAGTGTACTTGTGGCTGATACTGTTGCCTGTGTGCCCAATTTAACATGTTGAGAGATCTGGGTTTTATCAATCGTTAATTGCGCTTCAATTTCTGCATCAACCGTGACTTCTGCGCTGTATTCTTGCGACGCTGAACCCACTCCGTCAACTTCAACAGAACCACCAGCTGTCGCAACCGCGCCAGCACCAATATAGCTCCTTGCTTCTGCATTTACACCATCGGGCCCCACTGAAAATGACAGTTCTGCATCCGCTTCAGCATATGCTTTTGCATTTGCATAACCATTAATACGCGCACCACCAATCAACTCCTTACTAACAGAGGTTTCAGCAGTCACCCCCACTTTCAGCTCAACCGCTTTGTCCACCTCAACTGTTGGAAAATCAATTGAAAAAGCGCCGGATTGGATTTCATCACCCATTAATGCAAAGACTCCGTTACCCATAGCAACTGAGTTATTCACTACAGCTCCAGCAGGCACACCCGCTATCATCACAATATTGCCAGAGCTAGTGTTAACAGATGCAGGTAGCTGGTAAGTTTTATAATAGTCTGCGATGGCCACCACGTTGTCGGTAAAACGAATGTAGTCGACATCGGTCATCAATAAGCGTGTCACACGAGTAGGGTCGTAACGGTACGTCAGCACCAGTGAGTTACCCACTCTCTCAACTGTATAGTTATTTCTGCTGTCCGCTACTTGGAAAACAGTCCCGCCACTGACACTGCGCTCTAACTCTGCATCATCTATAAAAACCTTTTGCTGTGTCGATATTGGGTTGCCGTCATAGCGTGTATTTAGCTCAACATTGACATAAAAATCGTGATGGGCGTTCGTCACATCTAACTTTAGACCTGTTGCATCATCCGCACTCAAATCTATACTGCCGCCCTGAATTAAATACTGATTATTTTTATCCAGCAAAACCACATCGTGAGGTAGTCCAGAAATGGTCACCGTCGCATCTTTGCGTACTTTTGGATTGATGATTACATTCAGCGGAACGGCCTTACCAACACCAAAGCTGCTCTTGATATCACGGTATTTTCCTTGCACTAGGTACCAAGGCTGATCTGCGCTACCTCTCACATAGCGGTCATTTTTTTCAGTAACAACCCATACCCGACCATCGTTATCAACGGCTATCTCTTTCGCTTTAGCACTTAACTCATATTCGCCACCATAACTGGGAATAAAGTTCGGATCATTTACTGGTACGGCTTTACTCGTGTCGCCAAATACATCGGTTGTAGGATCAAAAGGTGCGTTGTCATCAAATGATTTTACTTTTTTGGGATCAATCGCATCCGAAGGCGTAAAGTACCATGGAGCCGAGATACCAAAACGATTTTTTACGTATCCAGCGGCATCAATTCCCCAAACCTGGCCATCTGCGCCAACGGCCAACTTTCTCATAAAGCCATCTTGCGTCAACCAGTCCCCGGACGATTTTTTGCCATGTAACTTAATTTCACCTTTAAGGCCATTTCTTACATAGACTTCTCCATTTTGATTGGTTGCCGCAGCCCATACATAGCCATTCGGCTGTACTGCCAACTGTGGGAAAAAGCCATCAACTTGTTGCCATGGTGAATCGAAACGGTCTCGAAAGTATACTCTGCCATCATCCGTGCCCGCCCAAATACCCCCATCTTTGTCACTGCCGATACTGACAAACCGCATCCCTTGATCAACGTCTGTATCTACTTTCCATTCGGTATTTTTGGCACGACTATAAACGACGCCGCGTTTGTTAATTCCCCAGTAGATATCACTATGATGCGTTACTTGTTCAATTGGCTCACCAAAGTCGATACTGCCACTTTTGGCAAACAGTAAGTCATCGTCTTTTGGCGGTACAATGTAAACAAAATCATACTGCTGAACAGGTTTCACTGCGTAGGGACTTATGCTGCCTGCGTGGACTTCCACCTGTAGTGAGAATTTACCGAAAAAACCTTGTGGAATGTTGAGTAACAATGCCCCATTTTTCAATGCATTTAAATCGACTACCTGCATATAGGTACCATTTTTATTTTTCTTAGGTAGCAAAGCATTACCTTTAATGCTCACCCCTTTTGGCAATCCAGATACAGTGACTGCGCGATAGTCTTGTGGCACGCTTAGCTGTGGTACGGTAAATGGATAATCTGCTGACGTAGAGCGAGCAGTGCCAGCTTGCGCACCGTGCAGGTGCAGGTAATCTCCACCCGTTGCATGATCTCGCACACTACCGCCCATTATATCGCTAATATTTAACGGATAATTAGCAATCAGCCCCTGAGTACCAGCCTCAAATACAGCGCGGTTATTTGCGATAATTTGTTTTTGACTACGTGCGACATTCCACATCCTAAAGTCATGTATCGCACCTTTAAATAACGCATCTCCATTCCAAGCACTGCGCCCTATATAACGATGTCGACGCATTTGCGAGCTCGGTATATTCATATTGTTATTGGTGGCGACCAGCGCCCCATTAATGTATAAATTGGCTGTTTTTGTATCACGCTCAAAGGTTGCAGCCAGATGCGTCCAATGACCAATTGATATTGCCCTGGGTGAATCAACAACTGTTTCATGGCCATCGCGATAAATACTAAAACGAGGCTTGCCCGTTTTAGCAATAGACGTCGCAAAAATTATATTGTCGCTACCAGTTTGATTAAAAAAGTCCAGCAATCGCGCAAAATGCGTTACTTTGTCAACCTTTACCCAAGCTTCAATTGTAAAACTGCCACCAAAGTCGACATTTTTGTCACTTACCAGCTCTGCATAGTCATCTTGTCCATCGAAAACAACGGATGATGCAACGTCGCGCTCTAATACACGATACTCGTCAGCTGCAATCGTTTGCGAAAATATGCCTAACAATATAACAACCGCATATTGAGTGAACTGCCCAATACAGTGTTTTAACATTATCAATTACCCTTTCTTTATTTATGCGCTTCAATCACAGGAATTGATTAGCACAGTCGAGATATGCAATACCTAATAACCAAAATATCTAGAATTAAATATTCTGAAGAGTGGGAGGTTATCACGTTAATCAACATAAAGTGGTGTGAAGAGCGCACAAAAACCAGACTAAAGGAGTGGTTTTTAGAGAAGTTATTTGATTTAGAGAGATTTTTCACCTTTTAAAAATGATGGTTAAAGCACCTGAAGGAACTCTTAAAATCTATTTTTTAAAAAATATTGAAATATATATGTATGGCATGCGGTCTTTAAGGCTAATCAATTTTCCTGGAGTTCGTATGCAACATAAAATGATTCTTAATATAGTGACTGGATTAACCGCATTCAGTCTGTTTGTTTTTGGACTGTCTATGATGCTCGGTGGGAATGACCGCTATGTGCACGCTTTACTGCAATTTTATACTTTGGATATTGCGATTTCCGATATGCTTTCAGCGCAACTGCTAGGCGGAATTATTGTTATCACCAGCGCCTTGGTCGTTCTTCAACAACCGGTACTAAAAAAAGCAGCGCTGATCAGCATTGTGACTATCGCAATTGCCTTTTTAGTCACTCTTTTTGGTGAAGCGAGATGGATCCAAGCTCATGGTGGATTTCCAGTAATCGGCTCAGGGCAAGGGATCATTAAATACTTTGCTTTGTTACCTATCGTAGCCTACTTATTCTGCCGTGAGAGATTCAGTGCAACTCAACACATCTGGCTTAACTTCTTTCCTGTTGCACTCGTTTTACTTTGGATAGGCGGTATGAAGTTTATGGAGTTAGAAGCCAAAGGCATTGAGCCGCTAGTCAGTAACTCGCCATTTATGTCGTGGATGTATCAACTTTTTTCGGTACAAATGGCCTCTAACTTAATCGGCATTTATGACATACTTTTTGTGGTATTACTCATGACGGCCATCATTCTACGCCACACCTTGCTATTAAAAGTTGCGGTACTTGGCTGTGGTGCAGTGTTCTTAATGACGCAAACCTTCTTGTTTACAACACCCGGCGCACTAAGCGCGACCACGATACTCACAGGTACTGGGCAGTTCGTCATAAAAGATATTTGGTTCCTTTGTAACCTATTGATATTGAGTTTTTTAGTGTTATCTCAGTCAAACAAACCTTCTATTCAACCGCACTCATTGACACAGGCGGTGGACTAGGCTTAACAAGGTTAATTACTTTAGCGCAATTGCGGCCAGTTTCTTTGGCCGTATACATTGCCCTATCAGCATGAGTTAGCAACACCTCTTCACTTTCACCATTACTAGGGCGCATAACACATGCACCAACGCTCACAGAGACATACTTATACACCGACGACCCTTGATGACGTAACTTGAGCGCCTGAACTACAGCTAAGCACTTGTTGCAAAACCCATCAACTCTTTCCGTATCAGGTAAAATAAACACAAACTCCTCGCCTCCTACACGGGCGAATACGTCACACGGTCGCTGTGCTAACTCGTTTAGTGCTTGCGCTACACTCCGTAAACATTCATCCCCCATCACATGACCATAGTGATCGTTGTATTCTTTGAAATAATCAATATCGATCACCAACAAACTAATTGGGCTGGCAATACGCGCAGCACGGCGCCACTCTTTCTGTAGCTGTAAGTCAAAATAGCGGCGATTGGACACCTGTGTCAGGCCATCAATTTGAGTCAACACCTGCAATTGTGCATTGGCTTTGTCTAGTTCATACGTTTTGACCCTCACAGCACGCTGAATGGCGAGTTGTCTTCGATATAACAAACGTACATATAGGAAAGTCAGTGCAGTCAAGAAAAAACCAATTACGATAACAATGTATGGCAACGCAGAGGTTCTGTTTTGGATAAATTGAGCCGAAGGCACTGCGCTGATAGCCCAGTCTCGGCCCCACACTTGTAACCATATAGTGTTTGGGACAAGTTGTGTTTGCATTTGACCATGGCGATGCAGCTCCTGTGGCTCTGTGGCAATTGTCACATCCTCCAGCACAAACTCTATATCACCTTCGCTTTTGCCCAGTTTCGAGTTCGAAACCAGTGTTTGTATTTTAAATACACCGACCACAAACCCCAAAATATGCTCGCGTTTTTCCAATACAGTGACTGGCTGGTTTAGATATACAGGCCGCATGGCCAAAAAAGCACTATGGCCTTTAGGATCTTGCACTAGCTTAATCCCCGATGTTGCCAAAGGCAGAGCTAAATCTCTTGACGCTTCAAGTATCGCTTGTCGACGGCTATCAGATAGCAAGTCAAAGCCAAGCGCAATTTCATTGCCATACAACGGCTCAACAAACTGCACTGGATAGTACTCGACCCTCTTCTGTGCGCGTTGCATCACTCCTGATTGCTCGCGCTCGGTTACTGAAAAATGAGAGTAATGACTTAAGCCTTGCTGTTCAAATGCGGCGCGATCTTGGTGCAGCACGCGTGGTGCCCACTCTAAAGCTTGGATACCCGGATGATTAATAAGTAGACCAGCAGATACTTGTCTGAATAACGATTTATTTACCTGTGTTTGGGTTTCAAATAAGATAGCCAGACTATGCAAGGTCGCTAATCTGCTCAATACACTTTGTTTGAATGAGTCAACACGCAATAAATATTCTTTGTTAAACTCTTGGGTAATTAACCTTTGTTGTTCAGCATAGAGCATAAAGCCCAATACCCCAGTAAATCCAAAGCCAAAAAAAACAACTAACCCTTGAAGTAGTTTAGCGGAGTGACGATGTGCTAAATCCATACTTACCCCCTCTCATCCTTGTCACATGAAAGTATAGATAAAAGTCACAAAACCGCTGCATTCTAATAAGAAAAGAATGTAATGACTTACTTGGCACAGCCAATAATTCATTCGGCAGAAAACCACAACTCTGCTATGATCGCTCTCTCATGGTGTCACTATCGCCTCAAACTAGTCAAAGCTAAGGTCGAGCAGTATCCCGACCAAAAAGAAGAGAACTTGCATGAATTTTTCCCAACTTGGGCTATCTCAAGTATTGCTAAATACACTCCAATCAAAAGGTTACCAATCACCAACCCCTATTCAGCAGCAAGCAATTCCAGCAATTCTTGCGGGGAAGGATGTGATGGCTGCGGCACAGACGGGTACTGGTAAAACCGCTGCATTCACCTTACCGCTTATCGAACAGCTACTTGAGGCGCAACAACCCCACGCAAACCAAGCACGCATATTGGTATTGGCACCCACTCGAGAGCTCGCGATTCAAATTGCAGAAAACGTAGAAACATACAGCACTGGAACACGAATTCGCAGCACCGTTGTCTACGGTGGTGTGAAAATAAACCCACAGATGATGCGCCTTAGAAAAGGGGTTGATATTTTAATTGCCACCCCTGGAAGACTTCTTGATCTGTACCAGCAAAATGCAATCAAATTTACTGAGCTAAGCGCTTTGGTACTAGATGAAGCCGATCGCATGCTAGATATGGGTTTTATTCACGATTTAAAAAAAATCATCAGCCTGTTACCCAAAAAGCGCCAAAATTTACTGTTCTCTGCGACTTTCTCAGAACCAATTCGAGCACTCGCGAAAGGGCTTTTTTCCGCCCCAGTTGAAATTTCTGTCGCTGCTGAAAATACTGCCGCGAAGAGTGTCAATCAAAGTGCCTATGCGTTAGATAAGTCTCAAAAGAATAAACTGCTTAGCCATTTCATATTGAATAAGCAATGGCGGCAAGTGTTGGTTTTTTGCCGAACAAAGCACGGTGCAAACCGATTGGTCACATATCTAGAGAAAAACCATATCAGCGCGGCCGCGATACATGGAAATAAATCACAAGGAGCAAGGGTTAAAGCGCTAAACGGTTTCAAAAGTGGTGACGTCAATGTCTTGGTCGCCACCGATATTGTCGCCCGAGGATTAGATATCAGTGAACTCCCGTATGTTGTCAATTACGACTTACCGAATACCTACGAGGACTATGTGCACCGTATTGGTCGAACGGGTCGTGCCGGCAGCGAAGGGGTTGCAGTTTCTTTTGTGACATCAGCTGATGCTGATGATTTATATGGTATTGAGCGCTTTATTGGGGCACTGATCCCGCGAGCTGAAGAGCCAGGCTTTGCACCACAAAATCCGGTGCCAGAAAAGGCGCTAGATACGCGCCCAATTAAACCCAAAAAACCTAAAAAGCCGAAAAAAAAGCAGCAACCACAAACTGACTTGGCGCAAGAAACTACAGCCGATAAAGAACCTAAAAAGGGAAAGAAACCACAAAGAAAACAGCATGCTACAAAGAGGCATGAAAATCGTAACGGCAAGCCTGCATCGAGGCCAAATAGGAAGCGACATTCAGCGCACGGCAAGCCCAAAAGCAGTGACCATAGCAAGCCTAGCTAATCACACTCACTGTTTACTGTGAGGTGCAAGTTACCTTGGTACTTCACAGTAAGTCCCCTTTCGCATGATGCAGAGCTCGTAACCGTCATTTCCTTATAGCAGCGCCACTTACCACGTTTTAACCACCAGCAAAACAGATGCCCTTGGTACTTTTGGCGCTACGACGTACGATCTCTTTCGCGCCATAATTTCAATTCACTCAGGGCAGATTGACTCTCTCAGGCCTGCCAAAAATATTTATGGATATCCACATCACATCTCGTTGTGCATTACTTTTGATAGCTATCACAGCTGTAGGCTGTTTTTTTGGGCTTTTATTGTGAATAAAGATGTTTTTCATATATGCAAAAAATTACACAGTATAGAGCTATTACTTTGTTTACAATCCGCATACTTATAAAAGATGGTAACAGAGGGGGTATTTATGAAATCGGCTAGTAAAAAGAATAAAAGCCAGTACTGCACTCCTTGCAGTTATTTGACAACCCCTTTAAAAAAGGAATAACACAAATTCGGCAGCCTTCCTTGAATTAGCAAACATCCCCAGATTCAACTCTCAGTAACACCCTGTTAGGAATAACTGTCTTCTCTCGTGCTTGTGAGAAGGGAAATAAACTTTTCTCGTTTTAAGCTGGCTTTTTCTTTTATTTCTACTCGCTTTCGAGGCTTTTGCCTTTTTAGCTAAACTACAACATATCAGGCCCTAAGGTATATTTACGACCTTTCAGCATCCTAGCTGACTCTTTTCAGCATCCTAGCTGACTCTTTTCAGCATCCTGGCTGATTCACTTCAGCATCCTGGCTGATTCACTTCAGCATCCTGGCTGACTCTTTTCAGCATCCTGGCTGACTCTTTTCGGCATCCTGGCTGACTCTTTTCAGCATCCTGGCTGACTCTTTTCAGCATCCTGGCTGACTCTTTTCAGCATCCTGGCTGACTCTTTTCAGCATCCTGGCTGACTCACTTCAGCGTCCTGGCTGACTCACTTCAGCGTCCTGACTGACTCACTTCAGCGTCCTGGCTGACTCACTTCAGCGTCCTGGCTGACTCACTTCAGCGTCCTGGCTGACTCACTTCAGCATCCTGGCTGACTCACTTCAGCATCCTGGCTGACTCACTTCAGCGTCCTGGCTGACTCACTTCAGCGTCCTGGCAGACTCACTTCAGCGTCCTGGCAGACTCACTTCAGCGTCCTGGCTGACTCACTTCAGCGTCCTGGCTGACTCACTTCA
>NZ_JAGJEH010000018.1 GCF_018100925.1 Pseudoalteromonas luteoviolacea
ATGAAAACACCAGTAAAGAAAGTATCTTTGAGCAATCTACCTGCTTCCATTAGACGAGATATTGAAACTATCGAAAGTGCACACCAAGTGGAGCAGCTTTCTTTATTTGTTGATTGTAAAACATCCAGTGCAGGCTTAAAAAGCTCCTTAAGCAATACATTTGTTGGCTATGATCTTTGGTCTCGATTTATCAGGCATAAACGTGAGCAGATCCCCGTCAATGCAGCCAGTGATAAGGTTATCATATCTCGTCGTGTCTCTGAAAAAGTGGACAACGTTCTGTATGAAGGTGTACTCGATATATCCCCTGCTTTGATTAAAGGCAAGGATACCGATTTTTTTGCCTGGCCTTCTGACAGAGAAGAAAAGGTAGAGCGCGCATTAGTCAGACTGGGATCTCAAGGGCGTATTGTGAAAATTTCAGGCCGGGTAGGGGAGCGCTATGCAATTGTTTTTACCTTACGCGAGCTTCAATCTGAACTTAAGTCGGTATCACAAACCTTATCAGTGAATGAGATTAAAGAATCCCTTCTAATTCTAAAGGGCGCTGAATTGAGTATGCAGTGTCGAGAAGTGAACGGGGAGTCGGAATCCTATAGCGAGTCGAGAATGAATTATATCAGTAGTATTCATTTTTCGGGCGCTAACGGAAAGTCCACCGTTAAATGTGTGGCCTTTTTAAATGAGGTGATGTCGCAGCAAATTGAAGGCCTGACATATCGAAGCTACTATTTTGACCGTGTACAAAGCTTTAAGCGATCGCTAAGCCGCTGGTTAACATTGCGCCTTTACCAAGTATTTAAATATGCTGCAGTGGGTAAAACATATCACTTTATGCTGGTAAATATGTCTTTAAAGTTTGGCTCGATCACGTCCCAAGAGGATGTCGATAAAAGTCGCCTGACTGCAATAAGGCGTGATATGACCAGCACCATGAAAGATTTGATTGATTCAGATATTATCAACCGCTATACAATTGAAAATGAAAAAGATGATGATGGTAATATCGTCGACTACAAGTATGAAATATATCCAACAGCACGTTTTTGTGAAGAAATTTTGAGCTTAAATAAACAATATAAAGCTCGTTTGGCAAAAGCTGAAAAGTTAGCGGGTATCGAATCGGATTAAGGCACCATTCGGTACTTGGTATCGTACCAAAGAACACCTCATCATCTATTTCATGTGACTATTTTGACTCAGTGGATCAAAACAAACCTTATAGGTTTGATTGTTTGACAATAAATGGGTTTTACAGCCGGCTTGTTTTATATATCACAGTGGGTTCTCTATCAATGTAATTGATAACAAAGGGTAAAGTCATGGCTCAAAGGTCATCTTATAAGCTGCAAGGAAAATTCAGGCAATGACAACCGTGACGACTTTTTATCATTTCAGCACTATTGCATGCTGTATTTGATGCCTGCTCATTGCGTATCCACTTTTGTGACTCTCACAGGATGAAAGTTTTAATACGCTTTTAAACATACCCATCGAACTGCATTTAGTACATTAACAGTGCGTGATTATCAGTCTCACCTATAAATGGCTTTGCCAACCAGAAGGGAAAGATTTGCTCCGCGACTGGGAGCAACCAGGTATATTCAAAAGTTACTCTAGAAAGCGGTCACGAAGATGCAAGCTAACGGTAGCCTAATGATAGGTAATTAGATAAAGGGCCCTAGTCGCAAATTACACCTCAAGAACACATCATACATGTGATTAACGATTAGGGCAAAAGAGGTTACTTAATTTATTTATGATTTTAGATAAAAAGCGAGGGATGTTTCTTCATCAAAGCAGACTATGCAAAGAGCGCTGGGAACCAATAAAAAGTAGTTACCATGCATCTATGATGAAGTAACAAGGCATGACTATAGGGAAAAACGATGAAAAAGTTTAGTAGAAGGTTCGCTTTTTGATATCGAGACTCTAGCTGCTAAGACATCTTGTTGTTACAAATGGCTCTGAGATCGAGTGCATTGAGTCTATAGTGCTGAAGGCTTAATTTAAGCCTACTGGCGATATTGGCCAAATTCATCTTTATAATAGTCTGAGATGGCCTTCATAACTTCAATCTGATCTAACGCAATGGTGACGGCACTTGATAACCTTTTCATCTCACTATCAATATTCGCAGACACATTGATATTGGACTCTCCAACTTCCCAAAACTGGCCGGTGCTCTCAAAGCATTCAACGCTTGATCCCGTAGGTTGACACCCATGCTTTAGTAAGTGAGGAGCTCGGATGAAACTTATATTTTTTGCCAAGTGAGCCGTTTTCCATGATTTGTATTTTACTCGAGATCCCATTAGGGTAAACAACATGTTCTGGATGATGAATTGAAGTACTTGAGGGTGACCAGTAAATAGCTTAAAAAATACATGATGTGGTTTTTGAAGACTTGATCATGCAGGTTAAACACGTCATGAATAAACGAAAGATTTTCCTCATTTTCCTATAAAGCGGATCTGAGGCGTTATATTCAACTTGAATTCGCCAAGTTTACAAAGTTCACAGTTGAACAAATAGCCAACTTTTAAAAATTGGAAGCGTAACGCATTAATAAAGCGGTGTTCAGATTTTACTTTTATCTATCCTATATAGGGAAAATGACAAAATAACATGATTTAACATAATTGATTTACTGCCGTAAATATACATTTACGTTAGTAAATGATATGCAGATCGGCTATAGTAATGTTGTCGTATTAAATAGCCTTAAGCGCCATAAATTATGAGTTATCGTTTGTCACATATACTGGGTATAGCACCTAGTGAGGTAAGTAAAGAGAGCAGTTTACATACTGGTGGGCAGAATTTGATTGTCCGCGATAATGAGTGTCCGATCTATGCGTATATTATGTCGCTTAATTCTGACAAGTCCAAAGAGACCGCTAGACGAGTGCTCATGGCTGTCGCTATGCACCTCGGGTGCGATGATATTTACCATATAAAATGGTCAAAAATAGATAAAAATACAATAAATAACTTATTGATTATTTTGGATAAAGTAGGCCTTTCCCCAGATACAAAATCACTTTACTTGTCGGTAATTAAAAGTGTTTTGAAAGAAGCTTTTTTACTTGGTCAGATCACCTCATTGCACTATGAGCGGGTCAAAAGTGTGAAGAGGTCCATGGGATCAAGGATTAAAAAACATCAGTTGATCAGCGAACAAAACTTTCGACAGTTATTGCAGCAGGTTGATGAGGTAAAGCAGCCCACTGCGACTTGTTTACGGGACAAGGCCATTTTTCATTTGTTGATAGGATGTGGTTTGCGACGTTTTGAGTTGTCAGGGTTACAGTTGGCACAAATCAATCATGAGACGCAGCATCTTATTGTGGTGGGTAAAGGTAACAAAGAGCGTGAAATAAAACTACATAATATTACTTATCTTGCGCTAAAAGCCTGGCTAAATATTCATCCATATCGCAACGGCCCTGTGTTTATCAGGTTGACCAAAAGTGGCAAACCTTACTATAAAATGTCCGATACACCGGGCCTATCAGGCCATGCAATCTATAACTTATGTAAGAAGTATGGATTGATCTCGGCAGCACAGCGTATCCCACCCCATTCATTGAGAAGGTCATATGCTACCTGGTTGTATAACAATGGCGCTGATCTAAAAGTAATTTCTGTTTTGCTGGGCCATTCATCGCTCAAAACCACAGAAATTTACATTAAGCATACTCAGGATGATATCGATCAGGCCGTCGATGCCAATTTATTTAGTTCATTTTGATGTTTAGTTAAGCAGTTTAAAATTTAGCTGCATTGCTGCGTTATACTATCGAATAAATAAAGGGTATGATGTAGTACAAAAATAAGTGAAAGCATGCAAAAAGTAGCCGTTATACGAAAAATTCGCGCTGATCTGCACTATTTACAAGTGCACATTGGAGAGGCGTTAACACTCTTAAAAGATGCCCAGCTACAACCATGCTCAGCTGTTTATGAGTTGCCAAGATTAACACAAGAAAACATTGCAGAGCATGCTCCCACAATTTTGCCCAACCCCCTGTTTAATGAGCAAGCCCGCCAACGTTTTCTCCATCATGCATTGGACTTTACACTCAAAGGTAATCACCCTGGGGTTATGGCACGTCGCTTACCAGGTTGTCTATGCTTTAGTACTCCTCACGATCAGGAGTTGAGAGAGCGAGTTGCACACGTAAATCAACTAAAAAGTGAATTCGATACGTTCATTCAGCATCATGCCGGCAAAAACCCCGATCAGAGATTTGAACTTGTATCACAGGCAGTACCATTATTGATCCGCAAAGCCGTTTCTAGAAACTTATTGCTCGCCCCACAAGACACTTTTAGCTTATCTTATAGCTGGTCACATTCAACCAGCCGAAGTGCGATACAACCAAGGCAGTATTGGCATGAAAAACTGGATAGGACCTTGCAATCAAAACTGTCCGATGTGAATGCAAGTAATTGGGTAAAAATGATAGAGCAAGAAAAGAAAGCATTGGCAAACGCCAATGACAGCGAATATTTTCGCACAATAAGGCCACTTCGCATCACCCCAATTGTCAATCTTAAATACAACCGAGGTCAAAATGGGGAATTCAACAAAACCACCATGATTGCCCACTCACCTGTGATTGTCTTAAATGATCGGCCTAAATTATCACCACTCAAACCCTATACAGGCAAGCGCATCAGAGATGCCAGAGCGGGCCCGGTCATTGCTCGCTTACATCTGTATCGCGCCTAGAAACCGCTTTTGATGAGTAATATCTCTCATGATTTTAACAACTTGAATGTAGCATTAGGTAAGGGATTACGCTATGCTGGAGTCTATCGCTCGCAGTCCCCCTAAGTATGATGTCAGCCTTTAAACAGGCCGCTCTCACGACATCTAATATACATACGCCATGTATTTTGCAATGAGTGATTGTTCTGACAAGAACCAGACATTAAGTATTGGAAGGATGAAACCATGACATTAGCTCAAGGACGCTATCATATAGCCACAACAGAAGACCAGCTCAAAGAAGGAAAGAGCATGGCACTTAAAATCAATGGGTACAATGTTCTATTGTGCAAATTCGAAGGTCAATATTACGCGTTTAAAAATAGCTGCCCCCACCAAAGCCGGCCAATGACAAATGCCAAAGTCAAAGCTGGAAAACTGATCTGTCCGTTGCATGGGGCGAAATTTAACTTATCAGATGGCGCATCTTTGGGATCGCTCACCAAGCGTCCACTCACAAGTTATGATATCCTGGTCGAAAACAACGAAGTACATATCAAGCTCCCGTGTGAAATAGAAACCGTTTCCTGCTAATGGGCTCGGTATGACTCCACATCATCCGGTACTACCGCTTTGGATTGCAAAAGATGAGCAGATCACGTGTCCTGAGTTATTAGACCAATATAAATTAATGCTCAGTGATGAAGAGCGAGCACACTACTTGCGGTTCATCTACGATGGCCATCGGCATCAATATTTAGTTACCCGCGCACTCGTTAGATGCACTTTATCCCGATACTGCCCAGATATTGCGCCACATCAATGGCAGTTCAAAAAGAGTCGCTTTGGCAAACCAGCCATTGTGAACCGTCTCAATGCACCGCTTTACTTTAACCTATCCCATACCAAAGGGGCTGTGGTGTTGGCTGTAAATTATGTAGGTGAAGTAGGGGTAGACATTGAGTGGATACAAAGGCGAGAGAAAATCACTGATATCGCGACGCGTTACTTTACACAACACGAAATTAAAACCTTGCAAGCCATGGACCCCGTAACGCAGCGCCATCACTTTTATCAGCTATGGACGTTAAAAGAGGCATATATTAAAGCGTGCGGGCAGGGGATGTCGCTCCCCCTAAATCAGTTTTATTTTCAATTTTTAAAACAGCGTATTCATGTATGTCATACCAAACCAAGCTCCTTGGTAAGCGAAAATTATCATTTTTTGCAGTTTCAAATGGGCACAGAGTATCAAGGTGCCTTGGCCATCCAGTGCACAACTGGTGACTTTTCTTCTCCCGCTATACAGTGTAGACATGTCGTACCATTGCGCACGGAGCAAAACGATACACACATAGAATTGAGCCGTTGATAGGGCCATAACGACTATGCGTTATGACCCTATCTGTTTAATGCCCCCAACGAAACCAATCGAAGCCATCTGGTAGACCATCGGTATCTCTATCAATTCCGATCCGATAACCCGATCCCGGCGGCACTGCTGTGAAAGTCACAGGCCCATGGCACAATCTAAATACTAGGCCAAGTGTCAGTAGTGGGAACCCTCTGTCAGAGGTAAATAAGCCGTACTGATTATACAAAAAACCTCGCGGCTTGCCGTGCACTAAGCACTTTGCCACCACATCAGCTTCGACCGTTTCACCACCGAGTGTTTTAGAGACAAACTTTTCTCTGGCTCGTTTGAGTAGTAGCTTAACCCGCTCAAAGCCTGTATCTGTATAGTGGTTGAGTGTGATCTGCTGCCCCACAATCGGTGCCAAGTCCCCAGGAAAAACGAACATATATTGTTCCGTGTCTAGTCGCTGTTGTGTCGTTTGAAATCCAGTGCCTTTGCCTGAATCAAAGAAACGACTGGAGCCAAAAAAGTTCCCGATAGTATCAACACCACCGTCTTTCAAAAAGCCAAACCCTTTGATCTGATCGCCTTTGAAGTCAAATACACTGGGGTCGGGTACCGTGTGCATATTCACATCTTCATTGGGCACAATGCCAAATGCACCTACCCGATTTGCCAAGTTGCGCAAGTGGGGGATCTTCAATATTTGCGGATCCTCTATGTTCTGCCTGCCATTGGTGCCAAAAAAACCTTTTTCTGGTTCCAATGCGTGACATCCTTCACAACTAAACCCACCGACAAAGTCCATCCCAGTAGATTGATTCAGTAAAATATTATCTAACTCGGACAAAAATACCGCGCGTCGTGTGACTGTTATCTCTGTACCATCAGGCATGGTGACATCTTCTTTGAGGCCAAAAAAGAAGTCTCTGCCATTTTGTTGTGATGGCGTTAGGCTATTGTCTAGGTTTCTAACCGGGTTTGGTGGCATAAAAAGTGCCTTTGTAAATGCCCAAAACTCCAGCATTTGCGATTTTGACAGCGGCTCGGCCATGCCATTGACTGATGCATAACTCGGGGCAAAATTTATAAATGAAAGCGCTTCGTCAAACGCATCATCCAAAGTAGGATTGTCGGGATCTGCGGTGAATACACCATTGAGTTTATCACCTCGCCAATGCATGGCGCCATGTGTACTGATCCCTCTTAACGTCTGTGTCAATAGAGGTCCTTTAAGTGGGTGGAATTGGTTGACCTCCGCGTCACCGTTGAGTGCAGCTAAGCGTTCAGCACCCACGGGATCAAAAGAGGACGCAAACTCAAAAAATTCACGTAAATTAATCGGCAATGAGCTGTTTTTAACGCGCTCATTTGGATCCCCTAAATCCCATGCTATAAAGTCGTGATCACCAAAAATATGGCAACTCGCACACGATGCCTCTCCATTACTTGAGGTCAGTTTGGCATCGTATAAATAGGGGCGCCCCTTTACGATGGACTCAGGCTCAGGATTAAACAGTGTGACGTGATCAACTTCTTGCTTGGTTCTAGTATCCACCACTGAAACACCATTATCAAAGCGCGTATAGACATATAGAGTTTTATCGTTATCAGCCAGCACCAGCCCACCTGGACCACCTGCCGAGAGCTGAATGTGCGACGCCTCACTGGGAACAAAAGTATCATTTTCGAGCGCTGTGGTATTAAATGTGCCAATCGCCTGAGAGCCAAATGCAGCCACATATAACATCTGTCCATCTTGGCTAACGACCATTTCCAAAGGAGTGGACAGACTACTAGCCTTCACCTCAGCGGGGGCGACAGGCTGATTATAGTCAATGTGCTTATTGAGGTGACGAGGGATAACATTATTGCCACCTTGATCATGTTCATCCGCCGATGTGATCACAGTAATTCTCGACTCTGCAATATGTCCTCGCAGCGATTTGCCATTATAGCCCTCGCCAGTATAGCGTTTCATATTTTGCGCCTCGGTATTGCTCACGTAAAGCACATCCGTACGCGGGTTCACAGCCATATTGAATAACGTCGTGCCCACAGATTGATGGAATGCTACCTCCTGTAAATCCAGCGCATCTATGACAAAAACATCTTTGTCCGGCAGATGCATACGTACACCATTGCTCCAGTTTCTTCCCTGCGCATCGACAAACTGGCCTGTATTGAGGTCATTATCAGCCGGTCCTGCATTAGGGTCAAACTGTACTATCAAACTGGTTTCTGGTGCTTTGAACCCTTCAAAGTTTTCAGCAGGCGCAGGCAACCCTCCGGGTAAAACGCCTTTGCCAGCAGCGTTGACGGGACCATTTGGTGACGCTTGTCCATCCAGTGTTTCACAGGGTGCTGCATGTTCAAAGCCATTACAAATAGTGAAATTATTCACGAGGGCAGTTCTATTGTGTGAAAAATGCGCAGCCATATAGACGCGTTTTCCATCATTACTGACCGCCAATGCACGGGGAGAGTCCGAGAAAAAAGACATTATTTTTAGTGGCTTACCACCCAGTTCGGCACCCAATTGATGACTGTCAAACACCCAAACATCAGCGCGCCCGACGCCCGGTGTTGTCAACTGTGGATCGCCGGCACCTGGTACACTGGCAATGCTCGAGTGGGTTCGGTGTTGGCCTCGATGTGCCGTCGCAACAAATAACCTCGGACTGGCGGGACCACTGCCGTCAGGGTCTGTGACGACAATGTCACGAGGTTCATCACCGACCAGAAGTGTCTTACTAACAAACGCGCTTGCAGGGTTTCGCACGTTCACGACACTGACACTGTCCGAAAGGTGGTTAGCAACAAACACAATGTCATTGCTTAAAACCGCCACGGCAACGGGCTCCATCCCCACCATGACTGAGCCAAGTAGTCGGGGCGTGGTATAGGTAATATCAAAAATTTCCAAACGGTTATCTGGAATGTTAGTCACAAACAAACGTTTGCCATCAGGGGATATCGCTAAAGGTCGAACCGGACCACTTTCAAACCCGATAAAGTCTGGTTTATTGGTGTTGGGTGTACTCAACGCTGTTGTTGGGAACAGCAGGCTCATCATCAGCAGGCAATACCACTGCCAATGCGCATATATGCTTTGTCGTTTATCTCTTCTCGCTTGGTACATACCTTCACACCTTCTAATTATTGTTGTTGTGAAAGCCAACTGGAGAAACACGCAACACCCAGTTGACCTGTTTTCGCTTTAATACCTTGGCGCGCTTTGTTAACTTCCAATGTTGTCGCGTAAAATGGCGATCACATCCTCTGGGCTTGGAAAAGAAGGGTGTCCCACCATACGTGCCAGCGATACATCAAAGTTTTCGTGCCAAACCGGCTCGACCACTTGATAACCATCTTCTCGCAATTGCTGCACATTTCTGCGTACAGCGGGCTTTTCCCACATACTGGCCCCCATCACTGGAAAAAACAGCACGGGATAAGTTGCAGCCATAATAATGGTGGCGAGTCGATTAGGAGCACTGCCCGTTGCCACAGCTGCTAAGGTGTTAGCAGTCGCAGGCATCACGGCCACAATGTCATGATCAGCAATGATCCTAGAAGGTTTATCCGTTGGCCAATCTTCAGGCTTTTCACCACTGATCACCCGATCTGCGAACAGTGCGATGGTGGTCGCCGGAATAAAAACCTCGGCTGATTTAGTCATCAATACCGTTAAAGTACAATCTATGTTGGCTTTAATTGTTTGCAAATACTTAGGAAGTAAAACGATATCCACGGATCCAGAGACGCCTATCAGGATACGCGCTTTCTTTTTATGTTCGTCCATCTTTTTCTACCAATAATTAGTGTAATTTAGGTTAATACTTACTCGGTCCCCGGAGGCGCTTCTCCCCATCCCCACCGCGGCACGGTTTCTCGTTTTGAGGGGGGCGCATCCGGTTGCGAATTAGCCAGTGCTCGTCGAGAGCCCCATTCGATGTATGCTACAAAAGCGGAACGAAACTCGGGATCGTCTGGCAGCTCAATTTCATCGGCTGTTTGCAACATCAGTGCAACCCAGCGTTCTCGCTGCTCCGGCTGGATCTTTCTCCCTCGATGCCTTCGGATCATAGTTTTAAAGCCACCGCGCTCTTCGGTATAAATCGAAGTGCCGCCGAGTACCTCTTCAAACCACATTGCAACATGAGTGTGATGGTCATCTGCCATATGTTGGAAAAGCGGCTGCAACAAGTCATCTTGCTTCACTTTTTCATAAAATTTTTCTAATAGGGTGGCCACGGCTTCCCGTCCCCCCATCCATTCAAATAATGTCGGCTGTTGTGTCATTATTTTTCTCTTTATTCGGGCGTGATTATGTCTAATCAATGGCGCATAAGGCGCTATGATCAGCCGAGTTCCAATGATGCAATGGCTTGAATTTTGTGCTTTTCACCTTGTGGCTCTGTGCCTCTGTACATGCGGAATGTATGAAATATCTCCTCATACCCTAACGCTTTTAAGGTGTTGATAAAACCAAGATCCAACGTCGGTGCATCAATTGTTACCTGTGTGCCAAGTGGCACCTGTGCCATCGCCACAGCGAACAGCTTCTCGCCGACCGCTTGATTTTCGGCATAGAGAGGACCCAATCGGTAACCATCTGTGGAGCGGCGGATCCCGACCACACCTAAGACCCCATCACCAGACTCTATTAAAAAGCCGTGACGCCCCTCTCCGCTGAACCAGTTTTGCAATAGCGCAGCACGTGAATAGCCAGTAATTTTCGCATCAAATTCAATGACCGCTTCGATATTGTCAGCCGTAATATTTTGCACGCCTTGCGGTGCATCAACTTGTTGGTTATGCACCCCAACCAACCTCGAAGTTTCATAGTGAGTGACAAACCCGCCTTTTTTGTAATTTTCTTCCTGTTCAGGCATGCCATCAAGCCCAACTGAGCGCTTGTCACAGTGATGAAATGCATCGTAACTCAAACGCAACCCATACCCTTTACCACGGGCACCAGGTGCAACTAAATAAAACCCAGCATAGGCATACTCATCACTATAATTAACAACGGATACCGAAGCGACCGGCTCTCCATTCACATAGCCCAAGTAAAAGCCCTGATCATCAATGTTAAAAAAGCACTCGGTATCACCTAGACCCAAATCCCACTTTTCAGCGAGCGCCCATTCATTAACAATTTGCCACTCTTCCAAAGTCGCAGGTTTTGACGTCCACGACTGGTGGTCCTGTGTTAATTTATAACTATCTAATTTTTCGCTCATTATTCTCTCCAAATTTGCTAAAGGCCAATCGACTTTCCAATTACTTCTTGCAACACTTCACTGGTGCCACCATAGATTTTCTGCACTCTGCTATTTACCCAATGCTTCCCCATGCTGGAGTCACTCATGTAACCCGATGCGCCGTGCAATTGCATGCACTGCTCAGCCACTTTGACCTGCAAATTGGTTGTCCATAACTTGGCGCGTGCCGCGTCATCGACATTGAGTTTTTTGCGATTAAACTTGTCAATCGCATCATTGAGATAGATCCGGGCAATCTTGACTTCGGTATCTAAATTGGCGAGTGTGAACTTATTGTGTTGCAAAGAGCCTATAGGTTGACCAAATGCAATACGGTTTTTGCTGTATTCCAGCGTCTCTTTTAATATGGTTTCAGCGGTGGCCACTGCTACTGACGAAATACTTAAACGCTCTCGGGTCATGGCCGTCATAAAATAATAGCTGCCCATGTTTTCACGGCCGATTAGGTTGTCTGCAGGCACATGACAATCCTCAAAATAAAGCGCGGCAGTGTCACTGGCATGCCATCCTAACTTCTTCAACGCGGCACCTCGTGTAAAGCCACTCAAACCTCGTTCAAGGGCCAATAAGCTCAGTCCTTGACCGCGTTGGCCGCTGCCCGTTTGTACCGCGGTTACAACAATGTCAGCGTTGACGCCATTGGTAATATACGCCTTGCTCCCATTGACCACATATTTTTCTCCGTCGCGCACTGCTGTGGTCTTTATTTCTGTTGAGTCAGATCCGCCCCCAGGTTCAGTGGTGGCAATCGCAGCGACTTTTTCACCACTACACAGCGCTGGCAGCCAACGTTTTTTTTGTTGCTCTGTGCCATGCGCGTTGATGTAACTGGCCAAAACATCGTTGTGAGAAATAATGATAGGTGCTGTCAGTCCAGCGCTGATCAGCTCTTCTGTCAGTATAACAGTATGAGAGATGCCCTTGCGACCTTGACCACCATACTCAGGATCAATCTCCATACCAAGTAACCCTGCTTCACCCATTTTTTTCCAAAATGAGCGGTCCACTAATCCCTGTTGTTCCCACTGCGCTTGATAGGGCACAGCTTCTCGTTGCAAAAAGTCTCGGCAGTATTCTCTAAACTCATTGTGCGATTCGATATCTTTACTCACTGCTATCCCCTCGGTTCCCTAACATACCGGTTGCTCAGACACTAACCCTTGCAACATTTCTCGCTCCACCACATCCCAATTGTCATAAATTGCAAAATGGTCGCCAGCCACTTCCACGTGTTTTGTTTTGCCAGTGGAGTGCTCCTGCCAAGCGAAGACATCCCGCTCTGGCACATCAAAGTCTTTTGACGCGGTAATAAGGGTTAGTGGCTGTTTAACTCGCATGTGTTTTAACGCGCCAAACTGACTTTTCACTGTGTAGTCACTGCGAAGCTGCTTGATCAGTCGGTTGGCGATCAAAGGCTGGTTCAGTACCGCCTCGGGCGTGCCTTTATCTCTTCTGATTTTTTCCAAGATCGCCTCATCGCTTAGCAAATGCAGGTTTTCCTGTTCTTGCACGCAGGGGGCAGGCGAAGCAGAAATGATACTAAATGTCGGTCTCATCCCGTATTTACGCTCTAGCAATTGGTTTACCGCCATGCTGATCACGCCACCAAAGCTATGCCCAAATGTGATCCAATCCTGACACTGATCTTGTGCACTGACATAGTGCAAATGTAACGCATCGGCGAGTTTATTTACTAACTCGTCCAACTCTTGAATGTGTGCCTCTCCACCTAATGCGCCTCTACCTGGGATCTCAATCGCTTTGAACAACAGCTGAGACTGTTCCTGCGCATATTTACTCCACGCGTTATATACCGCAGCCCCCGCCCCCAAGTGCGGAAATGCGTACACAACTCTTTTTTTATCCACACTCATTGTAGTGCTCCTACTTTTAAACTATTGGCGATCCGCTCCGCTACCATAATGGTGGTTAAATTGGTCGGCATCGACGGGACACGTGGGAACAGCGAGGTATCGGCGACCGTGATCCCTTCAAGACCATGAAGCTTGCCCTGTTCGTCAGCGGCTGTGCCCGCTTGACCGGGCTCGCCCATACACACAGTGCCTGAGGCATGCCAACCAGGGTTTACGAGGTTTTTCATCGCATTGTGCATAACAACATCATTGTTGATCATGGAGTCGGACCAGATAGGAATGTCCTCTAGACAGTCAGCAAGTTTCTCGTGTCGTATCACCGACCAAATCTTTCTCACTCCACCTATCAAACGCTTTATATCTTCATCGTGTTGGCGAATAGGAAAATCTATCACAGGGCTGGTTTTTGCACATGGCGTTTCAATAAACACCCGGCCGCGTGCCTGAGGCCGCATCAACATCACCGAGGCGCCCACAAGCATGGTGTCTTCCCCTTGTTGACTAAATCTCGGTACCGTTTTGCTACTCACATTGTTGAGCAGGCCAATTTGCACATCAATTTGGCTGTCATGACCACTGGGTAATCGGGCAGCGACCTGTCGCCATGGCGAACCAGTGGTGCATAGCGCTTGTTTGGGCTTGGCCCACAACACTACGGCACTGTGATCTTGTAAGTTGCCCCCTACAGCAGGTAAATCTGCTACCACAGGGATCCCGAGCTTGTCTAAGTGAGTTGCATCCCCCACGCCTGAACGCTGTAAAATTGCCGCGCTGCCAATCGCGCCAGCACAGAGCACCACATGTTTCGCCTGTAGTTCACGCGCTGAGTTGCCTTGTAGTACCCTAACCCCAGTCGCTTTGTTTCCCGAAAACTGCACATGAGAAACCATAACATCGGTTAAAACATGGAGGTTTTTCCGACCACGCATAGGTTCAAGATACGAGCGATACACATCCAGTCGCTCAGCTTCGTGACCAACATTGGAAGGGACCAATCCCACACTCGTTTGCTCACCGTGGTTTAAATCTTCAGTATAGGGAATGTGATGTTCTTGACAGATCTGAGAGAAGAGCACATCCAATGGGTGCAGTTCAGCCTCAGAGGGCCGCCGGATCCGCAAGTAGCCATCTTTACCATGGCGGTCGGTGTCGCCAAAATCTGCATCCGCTTCTAAATGATCAAACCAGGGTTTTACTTTATCCCATTGCCAGTTTGGACAGCCCAGTTTAGCCCATGTATCAAAGTCACTGGGAAACCCGCGCAGCGCCACAGCGCCATTGACCGCTGATGAACCGCCCATCACTTTGCCCGCTTTGTAGCCAAATAATTTATCCGGCGCACGCTTGCCCGGTTTCGCGGGCGCCTCAGGCTGTTCTGATAAGAAGCGATTACTGCCACTGAGGTTCGCTTCATAATCCCAATTATACCCATCCAAAACCAATTGAGAGGCATCTCTTAGTGGGCTATTTTCCTCATTTGCATCCGAGTCCTGACCTGCCTCAATTAATAGCACCGAGACCTGCTCATCTTCAGACAATCGAGCAGCCATGACACATCCGGCCGTTCCGCCCCCAATAACAATGTAATCAAAAACTTGATTATGTACTTCATCGCTGTACATTGACGCTTTCCTTATTCTACTTCGGTCTCGTGGTCCTTGTGGATGAGTTGGGCAAAATATTGAATATTTGAGTTCATAAATAGCCCTTCCACGATCTCTTGTTCGGTATCAGTATTGATGCCAAATTGCTCTCTGATCGTGCCTATTAACGCCACAGCATGTAATGAGTCTCCACCAATATCAAAAAAGCCGCTGGTCACATCGACCGAATCATGCTGAAGCTGCTTGATCCAGATATCAAGCAGTGCAGCTTCGATTTCATTGCCCGCTTGCACACTCTGCTCCGCCTCGTTGTCCAGATCTTGCCAAGGGCTAGGCAGTTCGTTGTGACTTATTTTTCCGTTGCTGGTAAGTGGCATCGCATCCAACACAATATAATAAGACGGGATCATATAGTTGGGGAGTTCACGCTGGGCGAGGTTTCGCAACTGGGTTTGCAGCGCGTCATGATCTAACTCAGCTTGAGGCTTATCAGAAACAATCCATGCGACGATGTGCCTCTGTCCTGTTCTTGGGTGTGCTGGCGCCCCCACCACGACATGGCTAATGTGTTCATGATCCAATAAACATACTTCAACTTCACCAAGTTCAACTCGATAGCCGTTGATCTTAACTTGATTGTCTTCTCGTCCTAAAATCTCAATGTACCCATCGGCGATGTATTTTCCTAAGTCACCAGTTTTATACAAGCGCTCTCCCGTTACAGGGTGGTCAAAAAAGCGCTGGGCAGTTTTTTCTTTATCGCCAAGATACCCTTGTGCAACCCCTTCACCGGCAATGTACAGCTCACCTGTCACCCAACGCGGGCAGTGAGACAGCCACTCGTTTAATACATGGAAACGTTGGTTTGCCAATGGCTTGCCGTAAGGAATACTCGACCATTTGTCATCAACGGCTTGAATAGGGTAGAAAATAGACCAAATGGAGCCTTCGGTTGCGCCGCCCAAACTGATGACTTCACAGTGCGGCAATACTTCTTTGATGCGGTCGGGCAAATCAACCGGGATCCAGTCACCGCTCATCAATACCAACCTGAGTTTTGACTGAGATAAATTGTGGGTATTTTTGTCTACCAATGCTTTCATTGGTGCCGGAACACTATTCCAAATTGTCACGTCATGCGCGACCAACTCTTCATACCACAAAAGCGGATCTTGTGCCGATTCAGGCTTGCCAAAGACGACCCGTCCTCCGGCACCGAGCACACCAAAATAATCGTATACAGATAAATCAAATCCAGCAGGGGCTACGGAGAGTACCGCATCATCGCTGCTAACATTAAAGCGACGATTAATATCTATTACCGTATTGGCGGCGTTGCGATGGGAGATCATCACGCCTTTGGGCTCTCCGGTGGACCCTGATGTGAAGATCACATACGCCAAATCATCCAGCTCGGGAACGGGGTGTGATACTGTTGATGCAGTCTGCGTAGCGTCATATCCGAATAAGTCACAGTGCGGGACATCGCTGATCTGCGTAAAATCAGCTAGGGTATTTGTGTCTCCAACCACCCCTTTGGCATCACAGCGCTCTAGTAATTTCACTTTTCTGGCACTGGGTAGATTAGGGTCTATCGCCACATAAGCGGCTCCCGATAACAAAACACCGACTATCGCAATGACCAGATCTGGGCCTTGTTGCTGAGTGACGGCCACTATATCATTGGCGCAGATATTAACATTGCGACCGATCTGATTGGCAATCCACTGTGCTTTGTTGAGCAGCTCTGAGTAAGTGACTTGGCGATCACCTTGTACCAAGGCAACCTGATCAGGGTATTTGTGCGCTGCGTTTAGCACTAAATCTTGTAGTAAAGTCGGGTTGAGCGCTATCTCCGTGTCATTTGCTTGTTGTCGTGCTCTGGCATCCTGCTCAGGTAAATCAACAACCTCACCTTGCTTATCAAGCAATTTTGCATCGCTGGCACAGGCATTTAACAACGTCAGATACGCTTCTTGCATCTCTTGGATCATGCCATCTGGGAATAACTCTTCAACATAGTTCCAATTTATCGTTACTTGCCCTTGTTCATAGGTAAGCTGATTTTCTAACCACAGCTGCGGCGTTGTATTACTCATATACCGACTGTGAATACCAGGCCAAGAAGGGCTTTTCACGACTTCTTGTAGGTCATAGTCGAGTGTATTACTAAATACCACAGGGAATGATGCCGCGCGATTTGATTGACTTTGCTTGGTCAGTGCTCTTAGCACCTTGATGCTATTGTGGGACGAGTGCAGGCGATTGCTGATGATGGATGATTGTAAGGCCAATAATCGCTGGGAAAATGTCTCGCTTTTTCCTCCCTCGACAGGCAACAACACAGGTTGTAAAAAGTTACCCACCGTGTGTTCTACACCTTCAAAATAGGGGCGACGACTCATTTGGGTCACGGTCAGGGTGAAGTTCTGTGCCTTTGACCACTGACGAACCACCTCTGCATAGGCGCCAAGAAATAAAGTTTCGAGTGTCATTCCGCCGTTGTGTGCAACGACTCGTAGTTGCTCAATGAGCGTTGCTGGCAAAGATTTAGACAAGCGACAAAACTGTGGTTGAGACAGTAAACTAGGTGCCTTTTTTAACGGCATTTCAGGTGCTTGTGGCAATTTATTGAGTTTGTCTTCCCAGTATGCCACATCTTTTCGACCTTGCGCTTCATCAGTGAGTAATGCTTCACAATTTAAGTAATCACTGAAGCTAGGCCGTGATTGCGTGGCCACAGTGCCATTTTGATAATGGTCAAACCAATCTTGTAGCACGAGATATACGCTGTGCATATCGACAAAAATTAAATCAAAATAGATTGCCAGGCGAACTAGGCCCGTGTCTAGACGAATGGCCTTGATCACAAAAGAAGGGGCTTTATCTAAAGGTAATAATGTAGTCTCTAACTCATGGCGATGTGCGGCCAATGCAGCTTGCTGCTCCTGTTTTTCCAAGCCTGATACATCCAGTGTTTCAATTTGGTAGGGCGACACCTGTTCGAGCACTTTTTGTTGGCCATCACCGCTTAGTACTGCGCGTAACATTGGGTGCAGTGAGATCACATGATTGAGAGAAGCTGTTAATGCGTCAATGTCCGCATCTTCAACATCAATCTCAATATAAAAACTGCTAGAGCGGCCTCCTAGCTCAACGCCTGGATTTCGACCGATCACATAAGCATATTGAATATCTGACAAACTAAAAGGAATTGTGCTGTCAGTGCTGACATGCCCTTTCAGGTGCGCTTCATCTAACGGTAACTTTCCCTCTAATAATGCACGTACTTGCTGTGCAAATAGAGCCGTATTACCATCGGTTAATTCGGGAGCAGAGCTCAAGTGGATTTCACTATTTTTTAATTGAATTCGTTGCTTAAATGCATCCATGTTCATAATATAACTTCGCACCAATAAAGATTATCTTGTTCATTTTGAGTAAACGTTGACGGCCTATCTACTCACACCAGTAAAGCATTAGCTAACAAATTTTTGCGCTCACCACTTGGCATCGCTGCCAGTGTTCACATCCATATTGCTGAAGCAGAGGATACTGCCACTACATCCATCTTATCTGTACGCGCCTAGACAACACGGTGCTCGCATATAAAAAAGCACCTGCTCTGTTAAACGACAACTAACTAAGCTTTGTTTAAAGTGGGAACCCCCACTTATCAAAGTTTTCACTTTATAAAAAGGCTATCTAAAGTAGCGGACATCGGTACCCCACCTTTGCTGTATGCCATAACATGTGTAGCCGTCTTATCCGCCCACCTCGCCTTAACTCGTCGGTTCCAATACCTTACGAAAACCGCATCGGGTCTCATAATAAATCGGGTTCAAAAAAGCCAGTGGCCCTCTGAGTTTATCTAATTCACTTTTTGGACCATGTACCTCATAGCGAAATATTGTCGCCAAATGCATTGCCTGGCGATTTAACTCATCAATATTTTGCAAATGCGCCAAGACGCCTTCTGCATCTTCATAGCACTCTTGGCAGTGGCCCTTGTTACCATCAAAAGAAAAAATATAATGCATACATTTAGGTTCATTGGCCGTCTTGGCAATGAACTTGTCACAGTATTCTAAAAATTCAGCCACATGTTTATCTGGGATCTCAAAATAAGGCTTTGTAGACACACATGTTTCATTGTTGACCAGCATTACTCGCCTCCTAGCTCTTTATTCATGTACAGGTTCAATGCATGGTGAAAGTGCTTGATCCGCGACTCATGATAGTCACTTAGATACACTTCCTGATCTGGCCCTGATAGCAAGCCGCCATGCATGTTCTCAATATTCACCATATCTTGGTCGTACACATGGCCTAGCCAATCTTCCAAGACGCCAGCTTCTTCATAGGTATCACCTGCAGCCATATGAACGGTTTCCACAGCGGGAGATTCAACTTCGCTTTTCGGCTTATCTTCAAGAAAGAAGATATCGAAAATACATTGGCTGTGATCATTTTTATTCGGCCTAAAGCGTAAAATAATCGGCAGCGTGATCCCACGGAACAAGATGATATTAGGAAACAAGGTATACTGCAGCACATCCAGAGCCTCAGCATCGGACAGATGCATATGGTCTTTGCCCGTTTTTAACGTATGCTGGGCGCGCATGATATCTGCCATATATTGCCGAGCCGTTACCCCTTGACCTAACTGAGGCGGCGGCGTATCAGGGTTGCCAAGATGCACATTGTAATGGAAGTGGTCCATGATCTCCTGCTCGGTCAGCTTTTCTCGGCCTTCACTGACCTGCAGCCCCACGGCGTGAAAGCTTCTCGATATATGGCGGACACCCGGAAATGTATCATATTGCAATATATCGCTCAGATGCGCCCATGTATGACCATGGGTCTCTTGGGCATGCAACCCTTCCATAAAGGACTCCATGACGGTTTTCCAATTTGCAGGTAACACTTGTTGACTATGTTTTACAACAACTTGCTCGCCGTAAAAATTATTGGCAAGCTGCTCAGGTAAAATCTCTAAATAGGATTTAAGTGACTCGGCATCTGGGTCCATATTAATGAATACGAACCCATCCCACACATCGACACGCACTTCTAGCAGTGGCATCGACTTCTTTTCGATTTTGGAAAAGTCCCACTCATATGGAATTTCAGTTAATTCCCCCTCTAGAGACCAAGTGAAACCATGATAGGGGCATCTGATACATTGCACACTGGTGTTATGCTCAACCAGTTTACGTCCACGATGGCGACAGGAGTTATAATATGCCTTGATAACCTTGGTCTCACTCAAGCTTTGCGGCTCATCGTCTGACACACGCACAACTATCAAGGATAGATGGCCAATCTCATAGACATAGGTATCCCCCTCTTCAGGGATATCTTCGACACGACACGCCATTTGCCAAACGCGTGACCAAACTTTTTTCATCTCCAAATCATGGTATTCAGCTTCGGTATAACGGGCTTTAGAAATAGAGTGAAAATCATATTGCGCCGAAGAGTGCATATGCATATCCTCCGGCGGGGCTATTTTATCGGTTGCGATCACATCCTGATAACTTGTGTATTTGCCGTTTTTTGGTGCCAATTTATTCATGTTGCAACTCTGGATCCTTGCTAATTCTGATAGTAATAAAAAGGTGTCATGGATTAATACCCACCAGGATAACGCCGCTCGGGATCCCGAGGGTAGTGACCAAGGTATTTTCCAAACTGCCTATACCCAAGTAACTGCTTAGTTCTCAGTGGTAACTTCTCGACTGTTTCTGGTGCAAGCGACAAGTACGGGTTTTCAGCTTGCCTTAACCAACCCAGGCTATACATGGTGGCTAGCGCACTGCGCGAGTGAAGACTGTCATTACTGCCTCCACCGTGATATGTGCTGCCCAAATAAACAACCGCAGACCCTTTGCTCATCACCGCAGAACAGGCTTGATCATACGTCGGCTCATTGTGAATACTGCGATTATTTTTCACCACCAAGGTTGCACCATTGTCATGGGTAAACTCATCCAAAGCGACTAAGCAACTAAACATCAAGTTCATACCCTGCATTTGGATTGGATATTGTACGTCATCTCGATGTATTGCTTGCTTGTCTTCGCCGGGAAATATTTCGATACCTACTGACTTATCTATCTGATAATAGTCGCAGTGTGGTAGCAATATGTTATCCGCGATCTCAAGGACCCGAGGGTGACTACACACCTCAATTGCTTTATTTGAGTACTCAAACAGCCTCAGGGCCCTGCGGGTTTTAAACCCATAGAACTTGGAATTGGCCTTGCCATGAAATGCATCATACGCTGGTTCGATTTCGGCTTTTAATTGCTCGGCTTCATCATCACTGATCAACTTTTCAAGAATAACCGCGCCATCTTTTAAAAGTGCAGTAATGACCCTCTCTATTGGTGCGTTATCATCAAACGACTGCAAACTATCCATGAGTTTTCTCCAAAACTTCTGACCGATAACACCACTTAATGCGCTATGCCTAACTACCTGTTAGTGCGCACTCAGCGGCTGTGTAACAGTATTGAAAATATGTCAGCCGTTTGCATGCTCTAACAGCTTTCAGTCGCGCAAAAACACAGCGATTGCGCACAACAGCAGATCATATTATTTATAATTGGCCTATCTAAAATAACCATTCATACACTTAACTTGTGGGGTCCACAAGTTACTATTCTTTCCCGCATCTAGCAGACACAGGTAACCGCACTGGCATAGGGTATACGCATACGGGTAGAGTTGTGTTTATAAATTTCTTTTAGATATCACTTCTTAGAACGACAAAGTAGCATTAAGCAAATTCAGCTTCAACTAGCTTAGATACCGCTTTTACAAAGCCTTCGAATACAAAGAGGTCTGCTGCTGACTCATCGCCTTCATTAACCCGTCCCATCCATTCACCAATGGGAATACGAATACTATATTTCTCATCAATTAAATAGCACACATCCATAAAGTCCATGCTTTCTATGCCCAAGTCTGAAAACAGATTGGTCGTTGGCGTGATCTCTTCACTATCGATATTGCAGACTTCAGAGAAAGTACTCTGAACAAACTGGTATATTCCTTCCATTAACTTCGCATCCTCGAAAAATCAATTTATGATATGTCTCAAATTATGATATGTCATTGAACATGACATTCTGATACTAACCCAATAAAAGATTCGGCTCAAGTCACTCTTGCACACGAAAAATGAATGCAGATCACCCTATACACCTTCTACAAATTGAAACAATTCCTATATAGGATAAATGATTGCTTACCAACCGGGAAAATGTGAAAAAATTTACTTTCCTGTAGATAAGCACCTAATGGATATGATAGATTGATTTTCAACCTGTTATAAAATATATAATTTTAACAGGGGATAACAGACGAAGGAATAGACGTGGTTATGAATACAAAAAAAGCAATAATATTGGCCTTTGAAGCGGGTTACCAGTTAGGGTATTCGGATTCAAACAACGGCATACACATTAAGCTAGAAAAAGTGGTAGAACGCTTTATGAATAGTGAATTTGAGCCAGCATTATCTTCACCAAATGATATGTCGCGCTTTGCTGAGTTAGAAATGGCCAGTGATAAATAGTTAATTTGTAAATAACTATTTACGTCTCATCTGTGCTTATCCTCAATTGTCATCAACTCACAGCCATACCGTGCACACGGTATTCATTCCTTCACCATCACAGACCCTGTCCGTGATTTTTCACGTATACCTTACGTGATCTTGTTTTAAGCTGCGCCTCTGGGCCCAGCTTGCAGAGCTCAGAACCTTTTACAATAGCGCGCCCCGACAATTTGTCTCACGCATGAGACAAATTGCTAAGCCTGAATACGATTAATATTTATATTAATTATTTAATAACAAGCACGAATTCATAAGAGTGAATCCAAAAAAAACTAGATTTTATAGTATTCAATACGTCAATAAACAACACAACAGGTTAATTCATGCTCTGAAAAACACTATTTTTGCAATAAAGGTGAAATTCTCTTTAGCAAGAGTTAGACTTGCGTACTAGTCTTACTTAGGCAAATGTAACTCTTTTTAATATCACTATTCTTTTGGTAGCCGCATGATCAGTTTAGAACAGAAAGTTATCTCATTTTTAGGGAAGAACAAGGAAATGAGCTTTAAAGATGAAGATTTCTCTTACGAGGCTATTTTCCTCTGTAACGTAAAGCCCGATCCGACAAATGCGCGTTACCTCCCCACGGTAATGATCAGTGATGAAGATGCAGCACTTTTCGTCAACAGGAAAATTTCTAAGCGAGCGTTAGCTAAGATGTATGATGCCGAGGGTCTCGTACTTGTCGGTCACAACTGTTTTATAAATTGTCTCCCCCACGGCTCATCTGATTGGAAAAAAGCAAACGAAACCATTCACTCTATCGTCGATTTAGCCAACAACTTGGCCATGTCAGAAATCATTCAGGTACCAACTGTTTACCCAATTCACGATGGTCAATTTCAAATTTTAACAGGCCACCGCCGATATTTTGCTCTTTTGTATACCTATGGTATTAATTCTGTTTCCCAGTTTAAAGTTTATCAATGCGAGCCTATCTTATTAAAAACCAAGCAGTTTCAAGAAAATGCCAGCCGCGAAGAGCTGCCTCAGTATGGCAAATTAGTCTCCTTTAATGCCGCACTACTCGAATTGCAAACCTTGTCAGACGCCAGGCTCAGGCTCGGACTTAAAAAACTGACCGTGCGAGATACAGTCAGCATACTGGGGATCTCCATGGGCTCTTTTGACAACTATAAAGTCCTTACTCGTTACCCCTGTGTACTCTCAGCATACGAAAATGGTATCGCCTTGCCATTTATGAAAGCCAAAAAGATTGTCTTGACCATAGAGGAGCAGTACAAAGAAAAGCACGACAAAAGCGTCCTCAATGTGACGGATAAACACCACATTAATGATGAAATTGATTGCGTGCTGAATGGCACAACACAGAAAGCCTCCCCCCCGCACTCAGCATTTAAATTCAAGAAAATTAACTCAGCCAATACAATTAAGACGTTATTTGAGTCCAATATCTTCCAATTAGATACGGGTATTGACTGGCAAGAGTTAGATTGGGGAAAAACTGCGGATGTGAACGCCGCACTGGCCAAAGTCATCGATTACCTCGAATCTCACAATCGCGATATCCTTTAATTGTCAGGCCATTTAAACCCCGTTTAGCATAGAGATACCAGCAATACCGTTACTTTATCCGCGCCGAGATATACTGCGATGAATGTGCTAACTGACCCATATAGACTGCTGATATTTCGTTGAAATATGCGCCACGATATGGATATACTAGGCTGTAATATTGTGGCATTCACCATGGTATTAGACACCCGACGATGTATGTAGTATCAGTCAAAGACGTTGTCGCAAGAAACACTGAGTATATATTGTGAGTCATTCACCACGCGATAAATGTGTTGTCGCGCATGTCACCACTTGCGCGTACGATCATCATAAGATCACGTTTGTGGTTCGTATATACATGCAAATAGTAAAAAGACACAGGTAAAAAAATGGAATCTTTAGTTCAAGTTATATTAGTAGGGATAGGTGCAACCTTGATCATGGATCTTTGGGCCTTACTATTAAAAGTCAGTTTTGGCATCCCTTCATTAAACTACGGTATGGTTGGCAGGTGGTTTGTCTATCTCACCAAAGGCAAAGTATTTCATCAAGGCATCATGAAAACACCACCAGTCTCTGGCGAAAATACACTTGGTTGGATAGCACACTACGTGATTGGTGTTGCCTTCGCGTCACTGCTTTTTTTGGTACTGGGCAGTGAGTGGATTGAATCACCGACCCTATTACCCGCCTTGGTAGCCGGGGTTGTCACCATTGTATTTCCTTTTTTCATTATGCAGCCATGTTTTGGCATGGGAGTCGCGGCCTCCAAGCTACCCAACCCCAACACACTGAGATTTAGAAGCCTGTTGGCGCATCTGTCGTTTGGCATTGGTCTCTATCTTTCCGCAAAGTTAATGATGACACTTGCTTAATATGCGGGATACCACACCCGATGTCGTGACTGACCGATAAATTCAGACGCGCTCAGTGCAGTGCCAAGTCACATCATAAACCATGGTGACTTGGCACGTCACAATATCAGTTGGCAACATTAGGGCTAATAAGGAATATAAATAAAATGCATGATTCACCCCTCAATCAAGAATACTTGTTTCATCCTTTTGTGAAGCGCTTTGCTGGTGATCCCGAGCAGGTTCGTGACATTCACGACATCGAACAATTGGAAAAGCACCCAGCTTCTGAGCGCTTTCCCTGCCAATCGGTGACCGATGCCCTCTCCATCGCTGCACAGAAGTACCAACATGCCCGAGCAATGAGCTACTTACCCAATGGACGCGCGGACGATCCGGTGCAAAGCTGGAGTTATATAGAGTTTCAGGAGCAATGTATTGGTGCAGCCAATCTTTTCCACTCATTGGGGATAGATAGCGACAGTTCGGTGGCATTTTTGTTGCCCAATATGCCCGAAATGGTGTTTGGTTTGTGGGGGGCTCAGGCGGTCGCCATCAGCACACCTATCAATCCATTTCTGGAAGTAGAACATATTTGCGGCATTATGAAAGAAACCCAAGCACGCATTTTAGTGACACTTTCAAGTGATGCTAACCCAGCGCTTTTTGAAAAAGCGCTGGCAGTCAAGCACAACACCGTCCATCCAGTGACATTAGTGACCATAGGTACGCCCTGCAAGGAGGCGATAGACTGGCACTCTGAGCTGAAAAAGCAGCCTACAGATCAGTATCTTTTTCATCGTCCATTGAGCGGTCACGAAACTTCTGCCTATTTTCATACCGGCGGCACCACAGGCACACCAAAAATAGCCAGGCACACCCACCGAGGTGCAATAGTGAATGCCTGTCAAATGCTGATTGTCGGTCCCAATGAAGCCCTACTCAACACCAAATCAAAAGTGTCATTGTGTGCACTGCCGCTATTTCACGTCAACGCCATTGTGGTGTCCTCGTTAACATCATTGCTCAATGGCTCTGAGCTGCTATTAGCAGGACAGCAGGGATTTAGAAACAAGGCACTCATGCAAGATTTCTGGGCTATTGTCGAACGCTTTAAAATCAATTTTTTTGCCGGTGTTCCCACCGTTTATGCCGCATTGCTAGAGCAGCCAATCGAACAACACAACATCGACAGCCTCTTTTATTGCGGCTGCGGTTCGTCCCCTATGCCACAAGTACTCATCAATGAATTTACCCAGCGCACAGGGGCCGATATTTGTGAAGGCTACGGCATGACAGAAACCACCGCCTGCGCGTCAACACACTACTATTATGGTGCGCGTAAAGTTGGCTCCGTTGGCATGAGAGTCCCCTATCAAGCCATTCGTGTCGTGCAACTGAACGACGATGGGCAGATCATAAAAGAATGTGCACACGGTGAAGTCGGGGTACTGCTGATCAAAGGTCCCAATGTGATCCCTGAATATAAACAAGCCTTTGCCAATGCAAATGCGTGGCCTGAGCCGGGGTGGTTGAATACCGGAGATCTGGGTAAGTTCGATGCTGAAGGCTATTTGTGGCTGACCGGTCGACAGAAAGATTTGATCATTCGAGGTGGACACAATATCGATCCACTGATCATTGAAAATACCTTAGTGGGGCACTCGGATGTCATTATGGCTGCTGCCGTCGGAAAGCCCGATGCGTACGCCGGTGAGTTGCCTGTCGCCTATGTGACGATCCACGCTGGCTCATCACTCACTGCGGACACATTAAAGCAATATTGTAAAGATAACATACCCGAACCTGCGGCATCACCAGTGGAAGTAATGATTGTACCTGAATTACCTGTGACCCCCGTTGGCAAAATTTTCAAATTGCCACTGCGCCAAGAGGTGCTGATAAACTGCGTCAGCAGTGTCATACATGCATTGCATGATACGCTAGAGTTCACAGTTGAGGTCATCAACAATGTGTCGACAGGCAGTATTGTCAGGATCCACTTTGCCCAGCAACGCGAAGACATAGATGAGGTTGCCGAGCAATTGCAACACCAGCTCGACAAGTTCCACTTTCAATGGGAATTCAAATTTGCACCAGTGTCAGCACCTCAAACCGCACTGGAAATATAACAAAGAAAAACATGGCCCATTCAATCTAGGCCAGCTGTGCAGAGCCCCAAATTTTGGGCTCTTGCTTTTCAATAAAAAGGAAATTGTTGTGACAACGACGAATTTGCAGGAACAGGCGATGACCAAGCCCCCCATCGCAAAAAATATCACAGATGGCAAAAAGCCAATCACCTGGTTAGACAACCCACTTACATACTTGCGTCAGTGCTATGACCAATACGGTGATATATTTAGAATCGGCTCTGAGAAAAGTTCAGTCACCGTATTGGCTGGACTTAAAGCCAACCAACTTATGAGTACTGAGAGTAAGGACTTTTTGAGTTCAAATGCGTTTTGGTCAGATACACTGGATGAAATGAATTGTCCGCACTCATTTATTGGCGTAGATGGCGATGTACACCGCTATCAACGCCGTTTGATGGCCCCGATGTTTTGCAAAGCATCTTTAAAAGACAGTGTCGGCGAGTTTGGGAAAACTTTTCGAGATATTTTAAGTACGCAGTATAGCGAGCCGTCAACACGGCTTTGTCCGTTTCTGCGCCACACTTTGTCGACGCAAATAGGGTATGCATTGCAAGGTTATGCCCCCACTCCTGAAGAAGTGGAAGCATTGATCGATTATCAAGCAACGGTCATGAACGCCTGCTCCTTTAAGCGTATTTCAAAAAGGGTTTTGACCTCGCCTGAATATCTACAAGCGAAGAAAACCGTGCATGACCTTGCCGATCGGATCATTCACAATGAACAAGCCGAGCATGCAAAAGAGCGCTATATTGATGTGTTGATCTCACAAGGGCTTAAGAATAAACCGCAGTGGTTCACACCCGGAGATATACGTAATCACGCCATTATTCCTTTTCTTGCGGGAATTGATACGGTTACCTCTGCCTTAAGTTTTGCCCTACGAGAGCTCTTACTCAACCCTGATATTCGCCAAGAATTACAGCAAGAAGTCGCGCAATTAAACCTCGATGAGCCCGACCTATCGGTGATCAACGACATGACCAAAATCAATTTGTTCACCAAAGAAATCATGCGCTTATACCCGCCTGCATTTGCCATCTACCGTGTTGCAACCAATGACTTTGAGTTCAATGGCTATCAAATAAAGCAGGGGGAGACCTTGATCTTTTTCTTGTCAGCCTGCCACACCGATGCTCGCTATTTTAGCGATCCCTATACGTTTAAATTACATCGATTTGCTGATCCGGATGTTGAATCAGAAGCCTATGCGCCCTTTGGAAAAGGCCCACATACCTGTATTGGTGCAGGTTTATCCAACATTATTTTACCGCTCAACCTCGCCACTATCTTGAAATTTGCAGATTTTAAGTACGAGGGCAATATTGCTGATCTGGCACTGGACTACACTAAGCCTTCTCTGTCTCTTGACCCAGATTTTTCCTTGAGCATTACTCCGCTTGCGCACAACCCAACTGCATAGGACACAGTTATGTATCCACATCTTTGTCAATTGGCGCTCACCACTAAACATCCCCATTTATGCAGCAGCTTTTATAAAAAGCTGCTGGGTTATCAAGACAGCGGGGAGCGCACGGTACGCGGTATTGCCGCCGCACGCATTTTCAGTTGCAAAAAAGTGCGAGCACAATGTTATTGGCTCACTGGCGACGACCCATTTTTTCAATTGGAGATCTTTCACTTTGAACAGCCCCACTCGACAGATAACACAGAAAATATGCTCACACGCGGCTACAATATGCTGCTTATTGAGGCTCCATCCCTAGATGAGATCTGTCAAGACCCCCAGCTTGCCCCCCATATGCGTCAAATATGCCGATATCACGATCAGGGCACTGAGCATTTGTTGGTCCGAGACATCGATAACAATGTATTGGATATTTTTTCCAACGCGACCTCGCATACCCTGACTAAACCCACACTTCGCGGAGTCGGGGCCACCGTGAATGATTTGGACAGAGAAGTTTCCCACTTCACCCAGGGCTTTGGGTTATCTGAATCCACGGTACCATCGCATTTTGATCCACAATTTAAACGCTTGTCTGAGCAACCTCAATACAGCGGGGTTACGCAACGAAGTAAAACTCTGGTATGCGGCGGGTATCACTTGCAGCTCACCCAATATAACGATACCGGTGCCCATCACACTAAAGCCCAGACAGATCAAGGGGTGCTCAATATCGCCCTCGGCATTCGAGCATACGATGATTTTGCACCGCTGTACCAAAGTCTGTTGGATGCAGGTTATCAACCGCTATGTCTACCTATGGGGGATGCGATATCCAATAGTGCATATGTACACAGTGCTTCACTCTCCGTCGAGCTAGTACAGCTACCCACGCACATTCAAGCCATGTGGGGGTTTCCAGCACTAGAACCAGAGCCAGAACCAGAACCAGAACCAACCTAGATTAAACCGCAGACTTGATACCCGGCTGAGCAACTGCGCGTATCGCGGTCACAGAGTCTATGATGGTCTGCGTCAAATCAATGCGATATGGATCACAGAAATCCCGCTTTAGCTTACTGTCATCAAAGCGGTGCTCAATACCCAAGAACTTGTCGAGATAAGCCGTGGTTAAGCCCGTATTGTGCGCCGCTAAGGCGTACACCATCGCATCCTTTAATTCACGGTTCGGCATTTTATATTCCGGAAAATGCTGCGCGACAACTGCGGCAATACCTAACAGCGAAATTGATTTACCCGGTAGTAAGTAACGCCCCTCAACAGCAGGGTTGTGCAAAGCTTCCACATATATTCTCGCGACATCGCGCACATCGGCAATGCTGTAATACAAGCGAGGGCAGCCACTTGCGCGGGCATCAAGTAAATTCCGCAATATAGAAATACTGGAATCTTGGTGCGCTTTGGCATTAAACGGCCCCATCAACACCGACGGGTTAAATCGCACCAGTGTGGGTAATGCATCTGATGTATCCGCATCATACTGGGTCTTTAACAGCTGTTCAGCCTGTGTTTTTGAATAAAAGTAGGGTTCACTACTGGTTTTGATATCGTTGTTCCAATCGCTTTCGTCATATAGATGATCGTCAGCAACATCCGAACGAAATACCGCGGCCATTGAAGAGCTATAAATGACTTTTTTCAATCCAGTGCTGCGCTTTATACTTTGCAACATATTGTCGGTACCAATGATGTTCGCATCCTGATGGGTTTGTGGCACATCGACATCACTGGTAAACCCCAGTGCCGTCGTTGCCGCACAAGCAATCAAAAAGTCACTGTCTGCCAGGACTGTATCTAAACTCTTTGGCACAGTAAAATCAGCGCACATCACCTTGAGCGTATCTGCACCATGTACTTGAGCTAGCTGCTGCAGATGCTGCGCCCCTTCACTTGCTATATCCCTCACCGAGGCTCTCACCCGGTAACCCTGTGAGAGTAACTCAGCGACAACATGGGTCCCTAAATAGCCGCTGGCCCCCGTCACACATACTGTTTCACGCACAATTAGACTCCCTCTTGTGTTGTTATTTTTGACATCTTGACTGCGCCAGCCTGACGAGTCAGGCCTCTTATCTTACTCTCATACCAAGCGATGCTCATATGCTCTCCCTGTGGATCTCTCGGTAAGGTCAGGCCGCTTTGCGTATCACAGAGCGCCTGTGTGGCAAACTTAGGATCAATCACCAAAGCCCGCGCGACCCCCACAAAATCCGCAGCGCCGCTCTGTAGGCATGCTCTCATCCCTGTGGCGCTTCGGAACCCGCCCGTAACAACCAATGCGGTGTTAACCTGAGTGCGAATTTGCTTGGCATATTCTAAAAAATAGGACTCCCGCGCTCGCGTGCTCTCTTTCATATTCCCCATCATGACCGGGTTTTCATAAGTTCCGCCAGAGATCTCTATTTGGTCAACCCCCATTTCATCCAACGTTTTGGCAACCAGCATTGACTCCGCTTCACTAAATCCGCCCCGCTGAAAGTCTGCCGAGTTGAGTTTTATGGCCACCGGATAATTCGGGCCGACCGCTAGGCGAATTGACTCATAGGTGGCCACTAAGAAACGCATCCGGTTTTGCAAGCTCCCGCCCCATCTATCTGTGCGTATATTGTGCAGCGGTGAGAGAAACTGACTGATCAGATAGCCGTGGGCTGCGTGGATCTGCACACCGCCAAAGCCCACTTCTTTGCACCGCGCTGCGCAGCTGGCAAACTTGTCTATCAGGGCCAAAATTTCCTCGTCTGTCAGTGCCCGTGGCACATTAAAGTGGCGCGCAAGGCCATTGCCCAGCGGTACCACTGAGGGGGCCACTGGTTGAGCACATAACTGACTGATAATTTGCTTCCCAGGGTGATTGATTTGGGCCCAAAAATGGGTGTTATTTTCACTGCCCGCAGCCGTCCAGCGACGAAAGCTGTCCAGATCGCTGTGTTGATCTAATACCACATCCCTAGCCCCAGATAGGGCCGTCCTATCAATCATAATATTGCCAGACACTGAAATGCCAATATCACCCTCTGCCCACAGACGATATAAGGTCACTAACTTATCAGTTGGATTATGATTTTTATCACCTAGCTGTTCACTCATCGCCGATTTAAAAATGCGGTTTTTAACCACCACGGAATCGGAAAAAGCATACCGCGCAGCGAGCATATCCTGTGCACTGTCTTTCATATACGCCTCCACGGGCAGCTGCTCACCTACCCGGTAATTTTTAAATATTCCTTGTATATAGACAGGTATCTCTACCTGATGGGGATGTTTAGTCTCGACATGCCTGCAACAGCACCTGCGCCCTTAACCCCGAAGCGCTGGAATGCAGCGCAAAGTACTCGCCATGCGCCGCCGTTGAGCTGGCCATATAATCGACCAGATTAATAATTGAGTCGGCAGAAAAACAATGTCCAAATCGAGCGATATTATCCAAATAGAGCTGTGATTTGCTGACGCCAATACTGCCCTCTTTGAGGGTGATCACCGGCATGTAGAGATTGTTGCTAAAGACTTTACTCAGATCGCGAATTGTGAGGTGATTACGATCCATTAATTGCTGTGCGGTTGCGGTAAAGAGCGGCGTATCGTCAATGTCTTCCCCAGCCGCTTTTAACTGTAGATGTGCATTGATTTGAGAGTCCACAATATTCAGCCCGTCCTCAGGCACCTGGCTCAACACCTGCTTGTTAGACACCATAAAGCTTGCTGCGCCATCACTAAACAGCGCATAATCTTGAAAACGATGCCGCTCATCACGAATTTTATTACTGGTTACCAGCAAAATATGTTGATATTTACCACTGTCAATAAATTGCTTAGCCATATCTAATACTGACAACAGATTGGCACAATCTGATACGGTAACTCCCATCGGAAACGCGCGCTCCATACCCAAAGACAGCAGTAACTGGCTATACGAAAGGGTTTCGTCCACTGGGCTGAAATCGGAACTACAAATGATGACCAGATCAACCTCTTGTGCTTCGATTGGCGCGGCAGCAAGGGTCTGCTGCATAGACTCAAACGCCATTTCAAATATCGTTTTGGCCGACGTGCGATACCCGCCCCAAGCAAACAGTTTGGGCATATTTGGCAGTCCATGTTCTGCTAACACACTGTGAAAAACTTCAACATCATCATATTGGTGCTCAACTTCTCCCAAGAAGTATTTTGCAGAATGTAAACAGGATAGCCTCATCATATTTAAACCTCTAATACTTAAAATATCGTAACTTGCCCCTCGTGGCTGCGTCTGGCAACCACGAGGGGCACTGTGTTCATGTCATGTTTTTATATCGAGTCTGCAAACTGCACATTTAAATAATCCGCAAACTCTCGAATAGTCGGGTTTTCGAGCAGCCAAACCGGTTCAATCTGGATACCCAAGTTTTTACTTAAACGCGAAGAGATCTGCATAGCCGACACGGAATCCATGCCATAATATTGTAGTGATTCATCGACCGAGATCTCCTCAACTAACAACGCGTGTTTCACGGTGTCCAGCACGATTTTTTGGATGTCGCGCGGCTCCTTCTGTGGCAGCTCAGCCGCCGACACAGCTGCCACTTTGAGAACGGCGTCTTCAGTAAGA
Organism: Pseudoalteromonas luteoviolacea; assembly: GCF_018100925.1. GTDB lineage: Bacteria > Pseudomonadota > Gammaproteobacteria > Enterobacterales > Alteromonadaceae > Pseudoalteromonas > Pseudoalteromonas obscura. Next base: position 33,011 of record NZ_JAGJEH010000018.1, read on the forward strand.
GCTTGGCTCTGGCCAAACAAGATGCCATACACTTTTTCTACTTGAGCATCGCTGAAGTGATTGACATCAAACTGAGCTAACATGCCAATCATTGCATCCTTAATAGTCCCTTTGTCGCCGTCACTCAAGTGAGACTGGTGTGTCGACCATTCGGTCAAGAGCTGCTCCAGTTGTTCCGACTCGGTTAACACCGTGTCTTGCCTATCGACGTCAAAGAAACGTTTCGCTTTGTCTTTATCGGAGATCCCGACAAACCCGACCACAGGCTCAGATAAATTCAAGCTCTCACAAAACATTGGCATCGCAACCTCCATATCGATGGGGACCATACCATGTTTTTGCATTACATCCATTCGCGCAGCTGGCATATACCGGTCTACACTCCACCCTGCCCAACATTGTGATATCGCTCGACCAGAACGTAACCCTTTAGCTGTGAGGCCATTTCGATAACGTGCAAAACTATTTTGGAAGGCCGCTGAATAGCCGTAATCTGTTCCGCCTCGCAAGCCAAAAGCTGCGATCGACGAAAACATCACAAAAAAGTCCAAAGGCGCTTCAGCAAGGCACCTATCCAGATTAACCGTACCTGTGACTTTTGCCTTTATCGTGTCACTAAATTCCTGCCAACTTTTTGCTACCAATAAGTTATCGTGCACCAACCTTGCCATATGCACCACCCCATGGATCGGCCCCACTTGTTGAGCAACTTGCTCAAGGGTTTGCTGCAGTGCCTGTTGGTCACAAATATCCACTGCATGGTAATGGATACGTCCTTTGTATTGGTTGAGCTGCGTGCACAGCGCACGCTGTTCATCATCGAGCACAGAGCGAGACAGTACCACAAAATTGGCCTGCCAGGTTTTCACCAGTCGTTCACATAACAAACGGCCAACGGGACCAAATCCACCCGTTATGAGGTAGGTTTTTCCATCCTCAAATGCAATCTGCTCGGGGGCACTCTGCACCTCATCTTGGTGGTATTCAGCATGTAGCTCTATTTGGCGCTCACCTTGATGATACTGCACTTTTTTAACCGCTTTGTCGACGCCATCGCTTTGCAACACTTCTTGTAGCAACATTTGTTGTAATGTTTGCTGTTGCGATCCATGCTGGATCAAAATAAAGCGATAAGCGTCATTTTCGCGCGTCACAGATTCATAGAACCCGGACATAGCATCAAGATACGCTTGACTGGCTGCTCTGTCTTCATAGATATAATACACTTCGACAGCCTGCTGCCAATTATTTTTCATGGTGGCTTTGAGTAACCCAAACAGTCCCTGTAGGCCTGTTTGGGCTTCTCGTGCACTGTCGTTTAAGCTGTCCATGCACAAAATATAGTCAGGCAATGACGCTAATGAGTCCATCTTTGCGGCCTGCTGATATGAAAAGCAGGTAAGCGCTGGGAATTCGGCCAGTTTGGCTTTATCACATACTTGATAGAGCAATTTAGCCAACGCAGCTGTTTGAGGTTCATCTCCCAATAGATACAAGGTTTTACCTGCTAACTGTGCTACGGCTTTATCCCAGGAGTCGACAGCGTCGAAAGGAGATGCCGCATAATGAGGCTTTGTTAACAGCCAAGAGAAAGGCTGCGCATTGGACTCCGGTGCCAACGCTGTGCCACTATCAACCTCCTCAGATGAAGGCACCCAATATTTTTTCTGTGTAAAGGGGTAAGTAGGCAGCGGTACTCTGCGACGCTCAGAGGCTAAAAATAGATGGCTCAATTCAATGCGATACCCTTGTACAAACAGATCGGCGATGATACGCAATGCGTCGTACTGCTCCTGCGCGCTTTGGCTGCTGCTGAAGCGCTCCACACATTCATTGCTATATGCTTGCAGTGACATTTGTTTTTTAAACGCTTTTCTATCAAAGTGCGCATAACTGTAGGCGGGATCCTCTCTGCCTTCGATATAGGTCGTTAAAACTTGTGCCAATTCTTGCTGATCACGAGCAACCCACGCCAAGCGGTGTGCACAGTGCTTCCGACCATTAAGCAGGGTAAAGCTCGTTGCTGCCAGATCAAGTTCTTGACTTTGACTGTGTGCCAGGAGCTGTTTGGCCATGATCAGCAACTGAGGTTGTGACTGTGACGACAACACAAACAAATACTGTGCTCGTGGCGGTTGGAGATGTGCGCTAACTGGCGCTTCTTCGAGCACTAGGTGTGCATTAGTGCCACTGAATCCAAATGAGCTGATCGCGGCTGTTCTTGGTTTACCCACTGGCTGCGCCCACGGAGTGAGCTCAGTATTGACGTAAAATGGCGTATCGGCAAAATTGATCTGCTCATTGAGCTTTTCGTAGTGAATAGTCGGAGGCAGCTGGCGATGTTTTAACGCCATTAAAACTTTGACCGCACTGGCAACGCCGGCAGCCGTGATAGCATGCCCCATGTTGGACTTGATTGACCCTACAGCACATGCATTGGCAGACTGAGCGGCCTCTGTCTGAAAACTCGCCTTTAGACCCTCACTTTCAATTGGATCCCCTAAACTGGTGCCTGTACCGTGGGCTTCGATCAGTTGAATATCCTCCGGAGCAATGTTGAAACGACGGTGAACCTCTTTTATCAGCTTTTGTTGCGACTTTGCGCTCGGCGCTGTGATGCCATTGCTGGCACCATCTTGATTGGTACCACTGCCTTTTATGACGCCGTGGATGTGATCGCCATCCGCCAAGGCATCCGCGAGTCGTTTCAGTATTAACACACCGACTCCTTCAGCGGGTACAAAGCCATCCGCTGCGGCATCAAACGTCTGACAGCGGCCCTGTTTAGACAGCATATTGGCACGGTCCGCTTGCAGATAGAATTCAGGGGTTGATTGCACAAATACCCCGCCAGCAAGCGCCACATCCAGCTCGCCGGACCACAGTCCCTGACACGCTAAATGAATCGCAACCAAAGAGCTTGAACAGGCCGTATCTACTGCCACGGCAGGCCCCATCAAGTTTAAGTAATAAGATAACCGCGCCGGGGTGATAGAGCCAGCATTCCCCCAAAATGCTTGAGCAGGGGCGTCTTGCGACAACATGTTCTTGTAGTCACCGCTATTACAGCCAACATACACTCCCGCTTTTTCACCAAAGTTGGGATCACCGGCATAACCTGCATCTTCAAGCGCTTTCCAAGACTCTTGTAAGAACAATCGCTGCTGTGGGTCCATATAGGTTGCTTCGGTCCCTGAAATATTAAAAAAGCCTGGGTCAAATTGCTCTATGTCACGAAGAAAGCCCCCTTGAGCACAAAAATCTGTGGATAGCCCAGCGTATTTTGACATATCCCAACGTGTTATTGGCGTCACGAGATCAACGCGATTAGCAATGTTTTGCCATAGTGCATCCACGCTCTCAGAACCAGGAAAACGACCACTCATCCCCACCACGGCGATCGCCTCATCTGGATATTCGCGTCGAGTTGGCAGCTGTTGCACATCCTGTTTCGGCGTTTGCTGAATGTCATTGCTCGAAGACGTAGGATCATTGCCCAAAGCGGTGTGAAGCACTTGCGCATCGTCAGAGCTATTGATATTTGGGGCGATATTGAGCTCTGAGTAGCTCGTCAAAATATGCTCTGCTAACTGCTGTACTGACACATAATCAAACAACACTGTGGTACTGAGCTCAATGCCTAATTGTTGGGAAATACGTTGTGCCACACCGACCCCGGAGATAGAGTCCAAACCATAGTCCGCAAACCCTTCGTGGGGATCGATATCAGCCACAGGAACTTTCAATGCATCACACAGAGCTTGTGTGATCACCTCATAAATTGCAGCTTGCTGCGCATCATCAACGGCTTTTGACTGACTGCTGTGTGTCGCCGTCAACTCGGGGAGCGCTGACACCGATACTGTTGTCTCGGCGATATCAGGGTGTTGTGCCAATATATGCTGACAGAGCTGCTCGACATTGACATGGTCGAATAACACCGTGGTGTTGAGGTCAATGTTAAGTTCATTGGAGATGGTTTGCGCGACATTCACACCTGTGATGGAGTCTAGCCCATAGTCTGAAAAAGCTTCTGTTGGTTCAATCACCTCTGGCGGCACTTTTAATGCGTGAGACAGTGCACGCGTGACGATTGACAGCACTTCAGCCTGAGTGGTTTGCGACGATTGCACAGGTGCAGCGCTACTAACTGATGGCTCAAGGTGTGGGCTCTCATTTTCAGCTTTGTCTGATAACAAAGACACCACATACTGTGCCAGTTGCTCCACATTAACATAGTCAAATAGTGCTGTGGTATTGAGATCTACGTCCAACTCAGTGGAAATGGTTTGCGCCACATTGACGCCAGTGATCGAGTCTAAGCCATAATCCGAGAACGCTTCTGTGGGGTCAATTGACGCTGTAGGCACTTTTAATGCCGCCGAAAATGCCTGCATGATCACTGCGTTCACCTGAGTTAGCTGCTGCGCAACTTGCCCAGAGCTACGGGTGGCTGCGGACACGCTCTGGGTCTTCTGCGCTGCCGGCTTACCGACATCTAGGGGAAGATCCGTGCTGTCCACCTGCTTGGGTATCATATAATTGCCATCACTGATCGCAATGACAATTTGCTGACCCATGCCATGAGATTGTGGCGCGGGGAAGTAGCTTTGGCTAAAACCCTGTGCAGCCAAACAAAGTTGCCAGCCTGATGAGGATAACCCCGGCGAATACGGCATTCGCAAAGCAGCATCTTGATACAGCCACCAACCATCTAACAAGCCAAAAGTCAGATGGCTATATACAGAGCGCTCGCTCAGTTCATTGAGGATCAATACCCCATTGCGTTTAAGCAGCGCTTTGGTGTGTGCCAAAGTGGTGCTGATACTCTTCGTGGCATGTAATACTTGTGCTGCTATGACGATATCGTAACTGCCTGTACTCACCCCTTGCGTCAAGAGTGGTTGTTCGATATTAAGCAACTGCGTTTTGATAAATGGAAAGTCTGCCACATAGTGGGTTTGTGCATGATTGAGAAACGCCTGAGAGACATCGGTGTAACAATATTCGGCAATCTGTGGCGCAAACGGTCGCAGCTTTTCTAACAGTCCAGCTGTGGTGCCACCCGTGCCTGCACCTATCTCCAGAATTCTTAATTTACGGCCATGTCCCTGTTTTTGCCAGGCTCGAATGGCTGAACAAACGGCCAGTGCGACGTCATGGTTAAAGTAATCCGACACCTCATTATTTTTATACACACCTTCTACCAAAGCCATGGACGACTGAGGAAACATAATATCGGTGGCTTTTATCTTACCTGTGATGATATCAGGTAGAGCCGTGACCATGGCATCCAATAGCGTCGCTTTTGCCGCGATCAGGTTGTTATCTTGATTGTGTTGGCAATATTGTTTCCAACGCTGCCAGCAGGTGTCCGCATCCAGTGTCTGCGCTGGTTGCAATGAGAGTAACTGCTGCCCCCCTTGTTTGATCCACCCAGCTTGCTGCAAGAGCTCCACACTGTACGTCAACCACTGGCTAAACATCGTCGTATGATACGCACTCAGCCCCACCCCTTGTATACTGCCAACCAGATCGGACATGCTCACTTCTGAACCTGTGTGCCCAGCAAAAACTCCCGCAGCACGTAATTGTACAGCTAACAAAGGCAGCAAAGCTTCAGCCAAGGTTTGATTGGCTTGCAGATCTAATTGTCCAAGGTGTCTGAGGGCTTGTTGACGTGCAGCTCCCTCTTGATAGGCCAAGTCAAATTCAGCCTGAATATCCGGTAATACATATTGTAGCGCTTGAGCACGAGTGATCTGAGCATGCTCGTTCACGCCGCCGATCTGTGCCCTGCTGTCCACACGAATAAATCCAAGTTGTGGCTCATCACTGCTCAGTAAGTGATGGATGGCTGCCATGGCAGGCTCAGGCTGGATAGATAAGATGCCAGCTTTCTCCATTCTCTGACGATAAGACGTGTCGCTCACTGCACCGACATCACCCCAATAACCCCAGTTGATCACGCTCACTTTGCATGACCAATGGCGGTTTATTTGCGTTGCGAAAACATCTTCAAACACCGAGCCAGTGGCATAGTTTGCTTGCCCTGGATTACGTGTAAACGCAATTAAGGATGAGAAAAACAAAGCAAAATCCAACGATTCAGCCTTAAATGTTTGTGCCAAACACAGGGATATATCCACTTTAGCGCTTAAACAACCGAGGAACTCATCCTGTGACATTCTGGCCAAACTGCGATCTTGCAGCACCAATGCTGAGTGCACCACGCCATGAATGTGCGAGTGGCGTAATTTAATTGAATCCAACGCGTCACGCATCGCAACTGGATCACTGGCATCTGCGCACAGATACCAAGGCTTGGGGCCATATTGTGCAAGACGCTCCATAGCGTCGCTGATCTCAGCATCTTGTTCACGACGGCCAATCCAGACCACATGGGCTTGATGGGTTTTAATCATCATTTCACTCCACACCTGACCTAAACCGCCAGCGCCGCCAACTACCACATAAACCCCGCCATCGCGGTAGGGCTCACTCGACACACTCGGTGGCGTATATGGGTAAAGTTGTTGAACAAACCACTGCCCTTGTCGGTAAGCTATCGATACACCATCGGTAGCTTGTTCAACACGACTCAGCGCGTGTATTGGCAAGCCACTGATAAAATCGCTATCCACAGCAGTGACATGCCAGTTTTTATACTCTTTAGCCAGACAGCCAAATAGGCCATGTAGACTTGCATAAGCGGGATCGGCTCCTTCATCCGGCAAAACGGAAAAGGCATGGATCGTAACCAGTTTGATATCCAGTGCCCGATTTGCATAACCACACTGTAGTAGTGCCTTGATAAAGTTAAAGCAAAGCAATGCGCTCCCTTTTTGTGTACTGCTGAGCTTAGTGTATGCAAGGTCTAAATCATTGCCTGATGCACTGTCATAGTTCAGTTCAACGTTGGCAGCTAAACACACGATTTCATCAAATTCGCCAGCATGAGTGATCTTGTTGACAATGTCCTCGACGGAGTAGCTCTCTTTGAGTGCAATGCTTGTGCCTTTGTTATATTGCAATACGCTGAGCGCTTTTGAGTAGTCTCCTAGCTCAACCACTAACGTATTGCGTTGTGTATCGAGACGTTCATGCTCAGCGGCAACGGCTACAGTTGTCCAGCGCGGTATCAAATATTGATCCCACGCGTCGTTCGCACTTGCTAGCGATGAGCTCGCGCTCTGGCTTGAGCTGGATTTGATCTGCTCATCTGAAGGCGTTTGATGTACGCTGCCCGGTCCATGATATGGCATCACTGCTAACTGTTTAAATTGCACGCTTAGTTCACCTTTGTTATTGAATACCTCAATATTGAATTGATGTTTTGCCCCCTGCTCGTCTCGACTGCACAGCACCCACATAGTGGCACTTAGCGCTGCGTGAATACGCACTTGCTGACATGAAAACGGCACCATCAAACGTGGATCCGCATCTTGTATGTAAAATGCTTTGATTGCTTGCAAAGCCGCATCCATCAGGCCCGGATGTAAAGTGAATGTACGCAGCTGGCTTTCCTGTGTCGGCGCAAGCGCGATATTGGCAAGCGCCTGGGTGGGAGTGACGTACAGCGCTTGGACCAAACGGTGTGTCTCACCATATTCAATGCCGTGCTGCGCAAAAGCCGCATAGAAATCCGCTGGTGCTATGGCGCGGGCACTGTCCATTAATTGTTGTAAATCCGGCTGTTTATTACCACCAAAGCGGCCGTGTTGTGGATCCCGCTCCTCGATGTTGATCTGCGCATTCATACACAGCGCGTCATTATGTTGCACCGTAAAATCAATGCCGCTACTGCCTTTCGGGGTCAGAGCCATCTCAATACGGCCACCTTGTTCAGCCACGACCACAGCGCGGCGCCACACCATATTTGACAGCGAGAGACCATGGCTATCCGTGAGTTTATGTACGTCTTTGGCAGCTTGCACCGCCATTTCTAGATAGGCCACACCAGGCAGTACTTTTTCGCCACTCACTTGATGGTCGCGCAAGAACCACTCCTGCCCGTTAAAATTGTTTTCATAACGCACGCCCGAAAAATTGGATGTATTACGTTGTAACAACGGATGCTGATGTGGCGTCACAGGGGCAAGTTGTGGCGCATCATCACAAATTGATGTGTACCAATATGAGTCCTGCTTGAATGGATAGGTCGGCAGAGATACGCGACGAACTTGTTGGTCTGTAAACCACAGTGCCTGCGCATCGACCTTTTGCCCTAAGCACCAATCGAGTAACCACGGATATGCGGTAAAATCCGTAGCGGCTTGGATTTGTTGTTCGTTCGCCACTTTGATATTTGCACTGAATACACCTGTCGCGGCTTGCCCACCCTGATAAGATGTCAGCTTCTCAACCAACTCAGTGCGAGAACTGGCGATGATCACCAAACGCTCTTTGAGCGCTTTGCGTCCAACTTGCAGCGTATACGCGATATCAGCAAGAGCAACTGAGTCAAAATGCCCCGCAGCAAACCACGCTAAGAAATCACTGACCAATGTACTCAACTGCTGAGGTGTTGCAGCAGAGAACATATAAGGCAGCGCCGCATCACTGTCATCGGCTGAACTACGCGCAGCCACTGGATACTCTTCAAGCACAATATGTGCATTCGCCCCGCCCGCGCCAAACGAAGAAATACCGGCGCGATAAGGTAAAATGGTGTCCTCTCGCTGCTGATGTGGCCAATCTTCATAGTGAGTTTGTAGTTGCAGCAAAGAATGCTCAAAATCAATATTTGGATTCAGTGTTTGAGCGTGAATTGAAGGCACTAATTTTTGATGCTTCATTTGCAACAGCACTTTGCTCACACCCGCAACCCCTGCTGCCCCCTCACAGTGTCCAATATTCGACTTTACTGAACCGATGCGGCAGCTAAACGATGCACTGCTCATGCCTTTAAAGGCTTTTTCTAAACCTGCAATTTCAATCGGATCGCCCAGTGACGTGCCTGTCCCATGGGCCTCGATATAGCCAAGCGTGGTCACATCAACATCTGCACTGGACAGCGCGCTACTGATCACCTCGGCCTGTGCATTGGGGCTCGGCACAGTGTAGCCATTGGTTTTACCTGCGTGGTTAATAGACGAAGCTTTTATCAGGCCATAGATTTGGTCATTATCCCGAAGTGCCTGTGAAAGTGGTTTCAGGATAAGCGCACCACACCCTTCACTGGGCACATAGCCATTGCCATCCGCGGCGAAGCTCTTACAACGCCCTTCTGATGAAGCAAAGTTGCCCTGCGCCAAGTTTAAATATTTATTCGGGTGCAGATTTAGGTTAACCCCGCCAGCAATCGCAGCATGACAGTGGCCATTGAGAATGCTTTCACACGCTAAATTAATTGACGTCAATGACGCTGAACACATGCTATCGACAGCCAAACTAGGCCCCGTAAAGTTGAGACTAAACGACACCCGATTAGCAATTGAGGCAGCACTTCCACCGAGTGAAATCGGGGTGCCATGCACACCTTGCTGCGCGCCATAAAGTTGATATTCTGAATACATGACGCCGACAAATACCCCCACTTTTTCGCCCAGTAGGTTGGCACCAGGCTGAGCGCAATAAGTATCGGCATAACCAGCATCTTCTAACGCGTGATAGGCACACTGCAAGAATATACGCTCTTGCGGATCCATAAATTCTGCATCATGGGGAGAGATATTAAAAAATAAGGGATCAAATTCATCTACGCCATCAATAAAACCGCCCCACTTACTGTATGTTTTTCCAAGTACCCCTTTGCGCTCATCAAAGTAACGACTGTGATCCCAACGCGAGGCCGGTATCTCAGTAATGGTATCCACACCTTGAACGAGATTTTGCCAAAACTCATGTAGCGAACTCGCTTTGGGATAGCGACCTGCAATCCCAACGATGGCAATGTGCTGTGGTTGCGCTGGCAAGGCAGCTGTCAGTGTCGGCTCAGTATGAGGTGCTGATAATACCGTGTTTTCCTGATGCGATGCTCCCCCGTGTGGTGCGCCGCTGTGCTGAGCGAGTTCACCTTCAATGGCGGTTTCATCGGGCTCAGCGACACTCGAGTCAGGCGCAGTGTTGGGCGCAAAGTGCGCTTGCAATTTGTCAGGGAAATGCTCTGAAATATATTGGCTGATCTGCGCAATGGTATTGTATTCAAAAAACAGCGTTTTTGGTAAACGTCCGCATATTTTCTCAAGCGCACTGGTCATACTCACCACCATCAGAGAGTCAATACCATAACGCTCAAAATGCGCATCGCTGGTAATATCTTCCAGTGCGATATCAGTATGTTGGTGCACAAGTTCACGCAATAGCTGCGCAACATTATCAGTGATCTGTTGCGCAGCCACTGGCGCGTGCTGCGCCGCGCTAATTTGCTCACTTGAGTTGAGTACTTCTGCGCGCTGTTGGCGCTCAGGTGATTGATTAAGATAGGTATTTAACTCGTCAAGCGAGCCTGCTTGATACAGAATATGTTTGTCGATACTTTCACCTAACTTTGCACTGAGCCTATCGATCAGCACGCTCCGTTGTGTCATATCAAAGCCGTATTCATCAAATGCTAGATGGGTGTCCAATTCATGGGCTGCCACACCCGTCAATTCGCAGCTTTGTGCTATCAAAAAAGCCATTGTCTGATCAGGTGATTGGGACTGAGTTGGTGCGTTAAACAGCGCCCGGATCCGCGCGCTGACACCATGCATGATAAACACATTGTCGTGTCGACTCTGTAACACTTGATAAAGCGTTTGCAAGCCTTGTTGCGGAGCCAGGGTGCTCATCCCCCACTCTTGGTGCATGCGCGCAAGAGTCGGCGCATCAATTGCCATTCCCTCGGTACCCCAAATAGGCCAGTTGATGGACACAGTGCGACCTCTGCGTTCACCACGTTGAACTAACTGATTGCGGTACGTCGCATACCGGTCCATAAACTTATTGGCAGTGGCGTAATTGCCCTGACCGACATTCCCCAATACGGCGCTAACAGAGGAAAACAGCACCAGATTTTCAACATCTAAATGTTTGGTGGCGGTATCTAGGTTCACCACGCCAGCAATTTTTGGTTGGTATGTCTGGTGCAAACGCTCTGGAGCCATATAAGCCACCAAACTGTCACGGGTCACGCCAGCACAGTGCAATATCGTGATACATTTCAGCGCATTTTGGTGAGCAGCAATAAAGTGGTTGAGTGCCGCCGCTTGAGTCACATCGACACTGTGGTAAGAAGCGTGACCACCAAGCGAGTTGAGTTGTGCGATCTGCTGCTCGGTGTGCAGATCGGCTTGACGCGACCCCAGTAAGAAAATACGTGCGGTACGGGTGTGCTGAACAATATCTTGTGCAATCGCGTAGCCAATCCCGCCCAAACCGCCAGTGATCAGATATACCGCATCGTCACGCCACGGACTAAGGGCCGCTACATCAGGGTTGATCTCGGTCCAAGCTTCTCGGTATAGCGTATTGTTTTTATATAGTAAATACGCTTCATCCATATGATTAGCTGCAACGCAGCACAGTTCATTTATGTGTGCTTGGCTGAGCGGTGCTGACCCTTCTGGTGCTGCAATGTCGATAAATTGGCAATGAAATCTCGGATCTTCAAGTGCTGTGGTTTTTAATAACGCGGATAAGCTCGACGTAACCGATGTCAGGATATTTGCCTCACCTTCAGACATATGTGTGGCGGCCACCACTTGTAAGTGGATCTCTGTCAATTGTTTTTGCTGCATCAACAACTGTAACATCGTCAGCAAACAACTCGAATGGCGCTCAAAAGTTTCGTTTAAGTTCTGATGTTCTACGCCATTAAATTGCTCACACACCTGCTGCAATTGTGCCTGATACGGCGCAAAGTCGGTTCCAGCTTGGATCTGTACATGTGTCTCACCCAATACAACAATCAACTGCGCTGTATCCAGTGTAACCCCATCACGCAGTGCTAAATGCACCGCTCGTTCTGTCGCTTGTATCGCGTGGCTAAACTGTAACGTTTGCATGTCCTGCACAGCTGGCACACTCACCTTGTCCGGTGAGGGGGAGGTCGCTAACATGGCTCTAAAACTCAACCCGGTCATGCTCGCAATCAAATTGCCTTCTTCGCTAAACACTTCAATATTCACTTTGTGCACACTGGTGTTCGCATTGAGGTCGGAGGTCATAGTTATATGTGCGCGCACAGTGTCATTGAGTGCGCCATAAATTCGCAATTGTTCTAACGCGATTGGCACCAGTGCCTCATCAATATCACAGCTGCGAGCAATCAAAACCGCTGCGGATTGCAGCACCCCATCAAAAATCCCAGGTTCAATCTCCATCTCTTGTTGCGCAAAGTTTTGCGCTGGGTGTACCACAATATCTGCAACCCCTTGCGTGCCTGAGATGGTCAATTGCGACACTCGTCTAAACTGCTCACCATACGCTATGTGGCACTGCTCAAAATACGCGTAGATAGACTCAGCAGATAGTACAAGTGATCCGCTTGTAGGGAGCTCAGGCACAGCGCGATCTAAAGGCGCAAAGGGCGCTTCCAATTGCGCTTCTCCGCTACAATGCGTCACAGGCTCAACTTGCGAAGAGCTCACTGTACTGTTGATTTCAAATCGCGTGCCAGCCCCGTCACGATGCAGGTCAATGTGCAGCGTTTTTGCAGCTTCATCAAGCACCCAAGGTGTCAACCAGCCAATATTGTTCATCACCAGAGTGTGTCGCTCAACCGGCTTAGTACCTTGCGTGGATATTGACAGCGCCGCACGCACCATCTCAACCATACTGACACCTGGCAGTATCTTTTTGCCATGGATCACATGTTGTTGTAAAAAGTAATCTTGGCTGTCAAAGTGACTGACAAAACGTTGCTGCAAAAAGGTCGACGCGTTGTTATGCACTAATGGATGAAGTTTGTTGGCCTGCTGCACAGAAGCGCTGCGCGGATTTTCAACCTGGTTATCTACCCAAATGGTCTTTTGCTCAAAAGGGTAGTCAGGCAGCGTGATCACCCGAGCTGCACTGTGCTGAAATAGCAGTGAAAAATCACATGCCTCGCCCTCGCTATAGAGCTGTCCAAGCATATCTAGTGCTTGCTGATAAAGTACGTGATTTTGCTCCGTTATCGCTTTGTTTAGTGAGTCCATTGCAAACTGTGCATAGCCTGGGCGCACCGCGCTGTTAGATACTGACTGAATATTGTCATAAACCTGTGTTGCCGGCTCGCCGGCTATCCACTGCTTTAAGGCCTGTTCAGCGTGCGCCAGATTTTCAACCACACACGCAAAGCGGTATTCAAAATGCGTACGCCTTTGCAACAGCGAGTAACTCAGATCCGCACAGTTAGTGACGAGGCCACTTTGCAGATGTGCCAAGAGATCTTCAACGCGGCGGCTGAGTTGCTGCGCCGTCTTTGCCGACAAGCAGAGTAAATAGTGGCTCTGAGTCTCTGTTGTGGGCTGTAATTCAGGCGCTTCTTCAATCACTAAATGGGCGTTGGTGCCGCTAAACCCAAACGAGCTGATCGCGGCTGCTCTGGGGCGCTGTCCACTTGACTGCCAGTTCGAGAGCGCGGTATTGACGTAGAAGGGGGAGTCATCAAACTGAATAGCTGGGTTACCTGTGTTGTAATTCAGTGATGCCGGGATTTTTTTATGTTGTAGCGACAACAGTATTTTGCACAGACCAGCCATGCCCGCAGCCGTGGCGGCGTGCCCTAAATTGGTTTTTATCGACCCCAATGCACTCCATGCGGTGTTACTGGAGTAGTGGCGGTACGCGCGGCTTAAAGCTTCATATTCAATGGGGTCGCCTAAACGAGTTCCCGTCCCGTGAGCCTCAACCATTTGAATGTTTTCTGGATCAATATTGAATTTGTCATAGGTGTCTTTGATCAGACGCTCTTGAGACACTGAGCTTGGCGCTGTGATCCCATTACTGGTGCCATCTTGGTTTATACCGCTGGCTTTGATCACGCCATAAATTCTATCTTTGTCGGCAATGGCATCGCGCAAACGTTTGAGCACGACAACCCCAACCCCTTCGCCTGGCACAAATCCATCGGCGCGCTCATCAAAGGTATAACACTTGCCTGACTTAGACAGCATATTGGCGCGATTAGACTTCAGATAAAAGTCTGGGGTTGATTGCACAAATACCCCTCCGGCAATGGACATATCGACATCGCCATGTCGCAAGCTATCACAGGCGTTATGGATCGCAACCAGAGAGCTTGAACAGGCTGTATCAATGGCGATGGCCGCCCCTTTTAGATTCAAGTGATAAGAGATTCTGGCAGGAATAATTGACGGCGCATTGCCCCAAAAGGCCTGCGCTAGCGGCGCGTCGTCAAACAAGTGGTCGTAATCACCCTGCTCACACCCCACATAGATGCTGACAGCTTCACCATCCATACTTTGCTCGCTGATCCCAGCATCTTCCAAAGCATGCCAACAGGTTTCCATAAACAGACGCTGTTGTGGGTCCATGTAAGTGGCTTCTTTGGGTGATAGGTTGAAAAAGCCGGGATCAAATTGGTCAATACGCGTCAGTAAAGCCCCGGTATCACAATACTCACTCGGGTCAATACCCGGATAATATTGCGATAAATTCCAGCGGCGCACAGGTTCAACCAAATCTTCGCCCCTTTCCAATGCAGCCCATAGCGCGGATAAATTGTCAGCCTTACCAAAGCGACCGCTCATGCCCACAATGGCGATATCGTCATCTGATGAGGTCGAAGGCATGGTTGCTGCCGCACAGCTCTGAGGCGCAGACTGGCTTTGATCCGCATGCTCACCCGCGGTGATTACATCCTCTACCATATGGTTTTCAGGTTGTTCGGGCAACTGCGTTGCAATGTAGTCAGCCAGCCGTGTGATATTGGTATAGTCAAATAAGCAAGTGCTGTGTAAAGTCAGTGTCAGTGCCTCATTCAAAGCCTGAACGACGTTGACGCCAGTAATAGAGTCGACCCCATAATCCGCAAACGACTCATCGACTTGAATGTCATTCACGCTGTATTTTAAAGCATCCGCTATGACTTGCTTAATGGTGTTTTTCAGCGCTGACGTGCTGTGTGCCTGAGGGGCCGCACGCCGTTTGACTAAAGCCTCATCCACGGTATTTACTTCACCCGTGTCACTATTAACCATAGCAGGTGGCAACTGGATGTCAGCAGATGCATGTGATTGTGCAAACCGCACGCCATTGCTTTTAGCAACAATAATTTGTTGGCCCAACACATGTGCACTCAGCTGTGGGAAGGCCACCTCCTGATACCCTTCTTGTTCTAACGCTTGTTTCCAGCCAAGTGATGTCAGTCCTGGACACTCGGGGATCCTGATCGCGGAATCCTCGTGTAACCACCACCCTTCGAGCAGGCCAAAGGTCATGTGGCAAAAGATGGAGTCTTCGGATAATTCATTTAAGATCAAAACACCGCCAGGCTTGAGCAGTGCCTTGGCATTTTTCAATGTGTTGCGAATGTTGCGCGTCGCATGCAGCACATTCGTTGCAATCACCATATCATAGCTGCCACGTTCCACCGCTTGCTCGTCTACTGGCTGCTCTACGTTAAAAATCGCCGTTTTCAAAAATGGGTTGTGCGCTTGATAATGCGTGTGTGCATGCATTAAAAAAGCCCGTGAAATATCGGTGTAGCAGTATTCTTCTACCTGATGTTGCATCGGTTTTAAGGTCTCAAAGACCAGCGCACTGGTGCCCCCAGTGCCCGCTCCAATCTCTAATATTCGCGCTTTTTTGCCGTGCTTAAAACCGTGCTGGGTAATATGCGCAGCCACATCTGCCACCAAACGGTTAAAGTAATCCGAGACCGGATTATGTTTGTAAATGCCTTCCAGTAAGCGCATTGAAGACTCGGGAAACATGATCTCAGTAGCCCGTTTCTCTGCGCTGAGAATTGCCGGTAGCGCCGATAACGTCGCGTCGAGTAAATGGGCCTGTGCCGCAGTTGCCGGATCCGCAGTCCAGTTCGCACACGCCTCGGTCCACTGTGTTAGAATCCGCTCATCCGTCGCCAATTGTCGACCTTGTTCGGTGAGAGAAAAGACGCACTGTGCATCAGCTTCAGCTGTCTGATAAGCAAGAATGCCGCGTTCACACAGTAAATTGATGGCTTTGTGTAGCCAGCGCTGAAGGTAAGAAACGCTTTGCTCTGCGCGCAGCTGCTGCAAACGCTGTTGGAGTGTTTGCACTGTCAAACTCGTACCGTCAAACAAGCCACAGCGGTAAAGTTGGTACCACATATATTGAATGGTTAGCTCATCTGCTGCGCGAAACGTCAAACCACCGGCCAGATCAGCCGCTGCTGGCAACAAAAAGCGATTCAAATCACTGAGATCTAGTGCATCATTCCTCGCCTCTGCGTCGACGTAACAGCGCTGTTTTAGATCTGTATTTGGCAGGTTAGCCGATGCCGTTAAGGCGTTAATATACGCCACTTGATGAAGCTCTGAACGCATCACGATTTCAAGGGTAGCCATCGCATCGGTGATGGTTAAATCCCCCACCCCAGATTTGGCACGCCAGTATTGGAACATGTCAGAGTTGGCCAGTGCGCCCTCAGCCGTCCAGTACCCCCAATTGATGGTTTTCACTTGAAACGATACCGCCCGTTGCAATGCGTTTGATAAGGTGTCTTGGAACAGACTCCCCGCCGCATAATGGCTTTGCTCCGCGGCGGTGATAAAACTATTGATCGATGAGAAGTTCACCAGATAATCGAGCGATTCATATTTTAGCAGCCGAGCCAGATTCACACTGCTTTGCACTTTGGCATCATAGACGGCGGAAAAATCATCAAAGCTCATATTTTTAAAGGCACACGCCTTAAAAACCATCGCGGCATTGAGCACCCCATTTACCCGACCAAACTGCTGTACAATGTTGTGGTAGGCCGTTTGTAAAGCGGCGTATTCAGTGACATCGGCTTGCACATACTGCAATGTCCCCCCTTCTTTGCGCAATTGCGCGATAGATGCTTGAATTTGCGGATCCAGTGCTCTGCGGCCCAGCCAAATCACGTGTACACCTTGATGCTTGAGCATATATTCGGTGACAGCGCGGCCTATTCCCCCGGCCCCGCCCACTAAGATATACACGCCGCCAGGTCGGCACAATACAGATGCTTGCGCTGTTGTTGGTAAGGTATTCGCCCATTCAATCGGCACAAACTGTCGCACAAGCCACTGCCCATTACGATACAAATGAACCCCATCAAAACGCCGCTGTATGTCGCCAAGGATCTGCAGCGGCCACTCAGTGTCAGTCCCCACATCAAACAAACGCACATTTAGCGCCGGATATTCCTTGCTAATACTGCCAAGCATCCCCACCAGAGGTGCGTGCTCAAAAGCAATATCTTCTGGCAAGTCACTATCCTGCTGCATGAGCAATGTCACACAGGTGGGCGCAACAGACAGCTCGTGTAGGACAAACTGGAGCCATTGAAAACATGCTTGTACACAACTGTTATGCTCGTCGCCGAGGATGTCATCACTCGCCGCCGTTGGGATCCAAATGACATGACTAATGTGCTGTGAGGCTATGTCAGCCAATGCCTTATCCGGCGCTTGCTGTGCATCAAAAAAATACATTCTGTTATGCAGTCTAGACAATGTCGCCTGTTGCGAAACACTCGCCCCCACCACACACACAGCGCCCTCGTGATACACAGTGCTCGCTGCATCATTTTGAGGCTGCAATTCGACTGGTGCCCAGCGCGGTACAAGCGCACACTTTCCGACTCCCCCTTCCATATTCTCTCCTTGCGTTGCATGCTGCACGGTAATTTCTGATGTCGCCGCTTTTGGCTCATGCCGTACTAGATCGTCAGCCTCAGGTAACGACTCAAACCAGCACTCTGATGGCTCGAAGGCATAACTGGGCAAGCTGATATGCTGCGTCAGTTCCGGAATAACCTGATGGTGTTCGATGTCCACACCCTGTAACCACTGCGCCGCTTGGTCATACACTTGCTCAACCTTCTGGTGCTCACTATGAAAGGGCTGACCGTATGACTGCTCAGCAACCGCCGCGATGGCATTTTGTAAATTCGCTAACAGCGCAGCTTGTGAACTGGCTATTACCACAACCCGTTTACTAAAGTGCGTGCGATGCCTGTACAAGTTGGCACAGAGCTGCGCTAACACCAAGGTAGTTTGACCTGACAACCAAGCGTGCATCTTGGTCAGTTGCACCTGCAAACTGGCCTCGGTTTTGGCCGAAAACACAAATATATAGGGGGATTGTGCCGCTTTTGGCGGTGCTGGCTGCGCCCTTGCAGGGGCTTCTTCCAGTACAATATGTCCATTGGTACCACCAAAGCCAAATGCACTGACGCCTGCACGCCGCGGCAGCAAAAAACCTTGACTGTCGGTGCGCTGTTGCCACGGTTGCGCGTTTTGCAGTACATAAAACGGCGAGTCATCCAATGTGATCCGCGGATTGAGCGATTTAAAATTCGCCAATCCCGGAAGTACACCGGCTCGCATGGAAAGCAAGACTTTGATGATCCCAGCAATGCCCGCAGCCGCTTCAAGGTGACCGATATTAGACTTGGCCGAGCCAATGGCACAGTACTGGGTGTCGGTGCTGTGTTGAAATGCATGCTGAAGTCCCTGGATCTCTATCGGATCACCTTTTGGTGTCCCGGTGCCATGAGCTTCGATGTAGGTCATCGAATCTGGAGTCACCTGCGCATTGTGCATTGCACGTGAGATAACCTGCGCTTGCGCTTGATAACTTGGGTAGGTCAACGTATGGGTTTTACCACAGTGATTGACCGCCCCCCCTTTTATCACGCCGTG
The DNA here is from genome assembly GCF_018100925.1 of Pseudoalteromonas luteoviolacea. Lineage (GTDB taxonomy): Bacteria > Pseudomonadota > Gammaproteobacteria > Enterobacterales > Alteromonadaceae > Pseudoalteromonas > Pseudoalteromonas obscura. Next base: position 51,817 of record NZ_JAGJEH010000018.1, read on the forward strand.
GATCTGATCGTTGTCTGCCAATGCAGCCGCCAAGGGTTTTAACAAAATCAGTCCGGCCCCTTCACTGCGCACATAACCATCAGCGCCGGCATCAAATGATTTACTCTGGCCGCTCGGAGACAACATCCCGGTTTTTGAAAATGAAATGTGTCGCGTGGGGGTCAAGATCAAGTTGATACCACCGGCCAGCGCCAAATCTGTCTCCCCTAATTGCAGGGATTGCATAGCACTGTGTACCGCGTTCATCGACGCCGAACACGCGGTATCCACAGTCACACTCGGCCCATTAAAATCATAAAAGTGTGAGATCCGATTGGCGATAATGGCATTGGCGGTGCCAGTAGACTGATAGGCCTCTATGGGCCTCTCGTGTTTTTCTAACAGCTCTTTATAATCAAAGTTAAACGCCCCAATATACACCCCCACGTTTTGACCAGCCAGCGATTGCGGTACCACCCCAGCATCTTCCATACATGCCCATGAGAGTTCTAGCATGATCCGTTGTTGCGGGTCCATTGCCTGTGCAGTGGAAGGAGAAATACCAAAAAAACGGTAGTCAAAACAGTTCACTTTGTCGATGAACCCACCCCATCGTGAATTGCTCTTATTGACTTCGACGAGTGGATCGCCATCGTAATGTCTCCAATCCCATCTGGTATGTGGAATATCAGAAATACAGCTTTTCTGAGCCAAAAGGTTTTCCCAGTACTGATGATAATCTTCAGCTTTGGGAAACCGGCACGCCATACCAATAATTGCGATATCTTTATGTGAAATTGTCGACATTCTTATTATCCTTGAATACTCGTCTCATCTATAAACTACAGGGTTGTGTGCCGTAATTAAGGCAACCAGTTTCTAATCTTGTAATGCCACCTCAGGCACTGCTGCACCTTGTTTAGGCTGCTCCGCGCGAGTCATCAATTGCGCATATTTTTGCGTCATATACTCTGCGGTGCCATCCAATAACAAGTGTGCGATTTCATCAACGTGACGGTTTTGCCACGCCTCAAATCGGGTACCTTTAACCCATTGATTGAACGCCCCAAGGGACGGACCACAGTGAATTTGATAGTCCACTTTATCGGCAGCACCGCTGATGGCAATGCGATTGGTATGAATGAAATACCAGCGAAATACTAAGGCCATTTTATGCTTGCTGTCTTTTTCGGCGCGCACTATCTCTTGCGGCTTCGCTTTGTTGTAATACTCACACGTTTCTTGATACACGGCATCAAAAGAACGCTTAAAGTATTTCTTCTCTATCAGATCTCGGGTCGCTGCATCTACCTCGTGCCACCCTTGGTGACGCTGCCACAACTCATACAATTTGTTTGCTCTGGCTGGAAAAAAGACGCCTTTTCTCAACACCTGAACTTTTGCACCAATTTCAAACATATCGCCTGCTGGGGCATATCGCGTGTCGTGAATATTGGCGTCTTGCAGCAGCGCTTTCACTTCATCGCTGGTGCCCGCCTCTGGCGAACATTGATTAATTGAACCAGTTAAAATAAAGTCCGCACCAAGCATCAGCGCAGATGCGGCTGACTCTGGCGTACCAATACCGCCAGCTGCACCGACATCGATCTGTGCTCGGTAGTTATACTCGTTGGCAACCCGATCGCGCAGCCTAATGATGGTAGGCAGAATTACCGACAACACACCCATATCTGTGTGCCCGCCTGAATCCGCCTCGACGCAAAGTGAATCCGCCATCGCAATGGTTTTCGCCAGCTCGGCTTGTTCACGACTCACCAACCCCTGCTCGAGTAATTTTTTAACCACATGAGCGGGGGCGGGTTTCAAAAATTGCTCGGCGACTTCTGGTCTAGAGATCTTAGCCATAATGCGATTCGTCGCACGCACATTGCCGTGGGCATCTCGACTCAGACCTTGTAGGCGATAACGTACCAAAGCGGGGGTAACACTGAGAAACGCAGCGGCTTCAATCACAGTGATCCCCTTGCGCATAAACAGTTCAACCGTACGCATTTCTTTATCTGGGTTTGCCAAGTTACACACCAGATTCATCCCAACCGTCGTAGCACTGCCAAGGGCCTGTTGGATCTCGTCAATATTCTGTGCAATGTTTTCGTCACTTAGCCCACCAGTGCCAAAGAAAGATAAAAATCCAGCCTTCGCCATACGGATCACCAGCGCCTTTGAGGCAATGCCCTTGTACATCGCCCCCGTTGCGTAGGCATATTGCAAGCCATATTTTTTCTTAAAGTGTTCAGAGCCAAGCTGTCGTGAAGTAAGCGGTGCCACAGCATGAATCGGGCGCGCTCCATTTGCTGGCACAGAGGTAGACTCTTTGCTCTTTACTGATGTGCCATGTGTACTTGTCCAGGCAGTTTGAATTTTTGCCAATAAATTTGTCAGTACTTGGCCGTGGCCCACTTCATGAAAATTGCTCACTCCTTTATGTAACAAATAGTCTATGCTATCGCACCAGCGCACTGGAGAAGAGATCTGCATTGCCAAACACTGTTTCAGCTGCGCTACATCATATGGCTGAGCATGCACATTTGAAATAATGACCTTGTTGGGAGTGGCAAATGAAAATTGTGTTAAATAGTCTGCAAAGTGGCGCTGTACTTGTGCCATATAACGAGAGTGAAACGGCGCACTGACATTCAGCGGCACAACCGCAGCGCCTTCCTCTTCTAAGCCCAAGGTTAAGCGTGCCAAACTGTCTTTTGGCCCTGCTAATACCAGTTGTGAAGGACTGTTGTAATTGGCAAAGTCAATATCTTTGATGTGTGCGGTATCCATCACTTTCTGGATCACCTCTGGCGCACATTTCATCACCGCGACCATCCCGCCATCGGACATTTGCGCCATCAACTCACCCCGCTTTTTCACCAACCTCAAGCCATCTTCAAAGCTGAATACCCCCGCGGCAAAGAGAGCGTTGAATTCACCTAAGCTGTGCCCCATAACCACGTCGGGTTCAGCTTCATTGGCGATTTTGTCTAAATAGCTCAATGCACTGACCGTATACAATGCAGCCTGCGTATATTGTGTGTTGCCCAGCTTACTGACCGGCCCATTCAAACATAGCGCTTTGATTGAATAACCTAAAATCTCATCTGCAGCGCGAATTAACTGAGGGTATTTATCGAATAACTCTCGGCCCATGCCCACTTGTTGAGCACCTTGGCCTGGAAACATATACACTTTGGTGGCTGGGTCGATTGCTGTGTTTGTCATGCTCATATTTTTATTACCTTGTTCTGAATGCGAATATGTTGCTATCAACTCGTTGAATAAATCCAAAGTTGCTGCAAAAGGGTTAAGTAACGCAGTGATCTCGCACCCGCTCTGGTGCGAGAGGCACCTTTTGGCAAAATTCGCCATCGTGCCTGATGGGCCTAAATCACAAAAATGGCGGGCACCGAGTTTTTCTGCGGTGGCCACAGCCTGTGGAAATTGAATAACTTGACGGACCACCTGCCAAAAATAATCGCCATCCACTCGCTTCACCAACGCCCCCGTGGTACTGGAGATTAACGGCAGGGAAGGTTCATAAAATCGATACTTTTGACACAATTCGAGAAATGCAGATTTTGCCCGGTTGAGTTTTGAGGAGTGGAAAGCTTGAGTGACGGGCAAACGCATAAATGCGTGTCCGTACTGCGGCAATTGTGCTTCAAGCTCCGTCAATGCGTCGTTTGACCCCGATACCACGAAGTGCGCATCATAGTTCAGCGCAGCAATTTCAAGGCCGCGCTCCGCCAACTTAAGCTCGCCGCATTGTTGAGGATCTGCCAGAATGGCCGTCATGCCGCCTGTGTCAGCATAGCGTTCAAAAATATCGGCTTGCTCAACCACAAAACGCATGCCTTGTTCTGGCTCAATACACCCAGCAATGGTGGCCGCCACAACCTCACCCAAGCTCGAGCCCAGTACAAAATCAGGCTTAACCCCGTGTTGTATCAAGCTTGCCGCCAATGCATATTCCAGCATGTAGATAGCGGGGTGAGTATAACGCAACTCATCAAAGACAGGATTTAGCTGCCCTGTGCTCGTGTATAGCTTGGCGAGAATTGACCTCCCCCCTGCTTCAATGGCAACCCTATCCAAGCGTTGCATATTATTGCGAAACGCCGCATTGTTGTTATAGAGTGTCTCGGCCATTTTGTAGTGTTGGGAACCCTGCCCTACGAACATAAATACTAGTGACATAAGCTGCTCTCTTGCTCTGAAGTCAACACGTTAGGGGGGCAACAATGATGCGCTATAGCGGCCATTTTTCGATTGTTAAACATCATTTATCTCCCCAGCCTGTGCTGCGAATTGTGGCGTGATCGTCTGGCGTAGGATCTGCGCAACATCCGCTACATTGGCTTTTTCCAATACGCTGTAATGGCCACCTGAGACCGAAACTAGGGGGATGTTTTGTAAGCAATAGCGGCGATATTTCGCCAGCGTTTGTTGGCGGTTTTCGCCTCCCATATGGCTTTGCTTAGCCAACAGCAAGGTAATATCACCGTCGTATTTTTGCGACGGCACATACTGCAATCCCATCAATATCTGCTGCGCATAGGCGTGCATTATCTGCTGCAGATACGCCTTGCTGTGTTCAGTGGACACCGCAGCTTCATCGAGTAAGGCCTGAGCCAGTGGGGTAACCACGTCGTCACCTTGGGCTTGTTTGTGAGCCAGTGTATTTGCTACCTGTGTATCGCGAACAAAAAATTGGAAAAACGCAGACAAGGATATGTCACCTTGCGCGTACAATTCGCTGTCCAGCATAAAAATATGTACTTTGCGACCCTCATTGCGCAATAAACAAGCCATTTCATACACGACACTGGCCCCCAAGGAGTGCCCTAGCAAATAGATAGTTTGTTGCTCGGGTAGCGATGACAGCTGAGTCACATAATCCTGTGCCATGGCCTGGATGCTATCGTGCGCAATGCTCGAATCATGAAACCCTCGATGGCCAAAACCATAAAGACGCATACGACCTTGTAACAGCTTCACCAAGGGGGAGAAACTGCTCAACATAGCGCCGGCCGCCGGTACGCAGATCAGGGCAGGCCCTGCGCCTTCAGAACCAGAAAGTGACACCATGCCATGCTCAACTTGCAGCTCCTCACCTGCCTGAGTGGCACTTAATTGCTCGGCAAGTGCACGAATACTGTTTGCAGCCATTAAATCATGCGTGGTAACTTGAATGTTGAGTGTCTGGTGAATTTTTTGCTGCCATTGCACCAACTCCACTGAACTGCAACCACTCAGATCCAACGCGCCAGTGAGCGTCAGGTGTGCCTGCTCGGCCATGCTATCCTGCGCCAATCTCAAAAGCTGCTCCTCAAGCTCAGTGTTCGCAATCAGCTGCTCAGAGCGATCCGCCGACTGGTTGATTTGCTGTTCAAATTCACCAATCCAATGTCGCGTCGCTTTAAATGGGTATCCCGGTAAACTTACCCGTCGCACCACTTCACCCCGATACATATTTTGCCATGCGATAGATAAGCCGTTACACCAAAGTGACGCTAACATACTCAGATCACGAGATTTCAGCCAACCATCTACCACCGTCTGTAACGCGGTGTCGCTTTGCAGCATAGAGACAATCGGTGGGCAACTCGCACTCGTGCCTTGGTATACGCCAGGCGCATTGTATTCACCTTGCGTAATTTGGGTTAGACATTCAACAAATTCGGCTTGCGAATTGACCACCATAGCTACCCGCTCTTCCATCGCACTGCGCCCCACTTGCAGTGTGTAGGCAACACGATACAGATCAAGCTGAGGTTCGCGGGCAAGCCAAGTCAGTAAATTGCGCGCTTGGATCGCAATTTGCGGCTGTGTTTTTGCAGACAGCAGCATGACATAAGGGCCATGTGTTTGACGTGCGCTTTGGGGATCAGGTGCGCGGTATTGCTCAACAATGACATGTGCGTTGACACCACCAAATCCAAAAGCGTTGATCCCCGCCACTTTGGGGTCGCGCTGTGAACCGCGTGACCATGGCTCGGCCGTTGCAGGAATATAAAATGGCGACTGTGCAATGTTAATGTGCGGGTTCAATTCATCACTGTGCAAGTTTGCAACCAGATGGTTGTGTTGCATTTGCAAGACAACCTTAAGTAAAGAAGCCATGCCCGATGCCATTTCCATGTGTCCAACATGGGTTTTAACCGAGGCCAGCGCACAACCCCCTTGTTGCGCCCCCTTAAATGCCTTCGTTAGCGCTTGAAACTCAACGGCATCTCCGATTTCAGTACCGGTTCCCTGTGCTTCAACGTAACTAACTTGCGCGGGGTCAATGTTTTTCTCTTCATAACACGCTTTGATCAATGTCGCTTGTGAGTTGGTATTCGGTGCGGCAAATCCGCTTCCTTTGCCGGTATAGCCCACTTTACTATTGCGGATCACAGCAAGGATATTATCTCCATCTCGTTTTGCCTCAGATAAGCGTTTCAATAACACAGTAGCAACGCCTTCACTGCGCACATAGCCATCTGCATTGGCTGCAAAAGCACGGCACTGGCCCGCTTCGCTAAGTAGGCCTGCACGGCTCAAATTAATGTGGCCCTGTGCAGTCACTATGACGTTAACGCCCCCGACTAAACATAAGCGACAGTCACCGCTGCGCAGCGCTGTGACAGCCCGGTGTAAAGCGACCAGAGCACTCGAACACGCAGTCTCAACAGGTTCACTTGGGCCTTTTAAATTCAAAAAATAGCTGATCCGGTTTGGCCCCAAAGAAGGTGCATTGATCGGCCCAGACAACTCCATCGATGCGCCCGCGCCTTGATCACTGGCATTGTTTTCAGAACCATATCCGCTGGTATGCGCAATACCAATATACACTCCCGTATTTGACCCTGACAGCGATTCCGGCGCATACCCGGCATCTTCAATTGCGTGCCAAGCACTTTGCAACAGTAATCTTTGCTGGGGGTCCATCTGCCTTGCTTCGTGGGAGGAAATACCAAAAAACCCGGCATCAAACTGGTCAATTTGAGCTAAAAATCCGCCCCACTTACTGCGCGTGGCACGAGGATCTTGTTTGGTATCACCGTACACATCGCGCCAATCCCAGCGCTCCTTAGGTATTTCAGTGACGCAGTCTTTCCCTTGTTTCAAATTATCCCAAAATTGTGCAATATCACTGGCGCCAGGAAATTGTCCATCCATACCGATAATAGCGATGCAATCATCATCTTGGTCAACAGTCGAGTGGCGAGCTTGCTGTTCAGTCTCTTGCATATCCTCCGCGTACGGTCTAACCGAAGGGTCGACAGGCTGTTGTGAATGCACTGTTTTTACTTTCTCGACGTATTCTACAGGCGCTTTATCATCGCTGTGTGAGTCAGACAGGTGAGCCGCCAGAGCGGATACGGTGTTGATGTCGTAAAAAATCGTGGGCGCCAGCTCTGCTTGGTAGCGATGATTGATCGCCTGAGCTAACTCAGCAAAGCTCACCGAGTCAAAGCCCAACTGATCCAGCGGCGTATGGACGTCGAAGTCATGTTTGGCGATTTTCAACATGTCACTGATCAACACCAACAATGCTTGTGTTATGTCTGAGTGCGCCTCTTTTTGCGACTCAACAACGGTCGCTGAAGGCTGAACAGACTCCGTACTGCGCACTTGATGCTGCGTGTCACTTAGCAACTCATTCATATGATGAACCAACTCACCAACACAGGTGCACTGATAGAAAACCGTGGTAGACAACTCAACCTCGTAGCGAGCACTGAGCGCACTTGCTAACTCAGTCAAAGAAACCGAGTCAAAGCCGATCTGCTCAAATGTCGTGTCCGCATCAATGCTCTCAGCGGGTACTTTGAGCAACTCGCTGATCTCAGCAATAATATCCCCTTCATTGCACGGTGCGCTTGGCGCTGTTTTAGATATTTGCACGGGAGATTGAGTCGGTGCATGGCTGAGCTGCGTTTGTAAATACGCAACCAGTTCGGCCACTACAGTACACTCATAAAACAACGTAGCAGAGAGCTCTACGTCCAGCGCCTGACTTAAGTGGCTGGCAAGCTCTCCCAATGAAACCGAATCGAAACCAATGTCCGAAAACGCCGTATTACCATCAATACTCGAAGCTGGCACTTTGAGTAACTCACTGATCATCGCGATCACGGTATCTTCACTGAGCGATGGCGCCACCGCCGCAGCGCTGGGATGCTGGGGAACAGCCGTTCTCTCTTGCGCGGTTGCGCTCTCATCGCCTTGGGATAGATGCGATTGTAAGTAGTGGGTCAGCTCATCAATTTGAGTGCAGTCATAAAATACACTAACGGGCAGCTCTACCCCTGTCGCTTGGGTCAGCACATTCGCCAATTCACTGATAGAGACTGAATCAAAGCCAATATCAAACAGCGCCGTTGTGCCATCAATGCTCGACTGAGGCACTTTCAGTAAATCACTGACTTCACGGATAACATCTTGCACGTTGAAAGACGCGGCGGCTCCACGCTGCGCTGGCTGCTCAACGGTGTAATACGCATCCACGGCCTGCAGTTGGTGCGCGAAGTTTTGGTACGCTTCCCCCGTGCCATACAAGACCAGAACCTGTGATACTTTTGCGGCCAACGCGCTCGAAAACGCGTCAAGCCCAGCCTCGGTTGGCAGTGGTATTAATCCAGATGTTTCTTTCAATTCGCGCATCGCATGACGGGGCATTCGCATCCCACCATCTTGCCAAAGCGGCCAGTTGACGGACACACTGTGACCGGAGCACTCCCCGCGTTTAACACGCAGCGCCCTATCGTGGGCAAACCAGTCCATAAACCCGTTTGCCGCCGCATAATCGGCCTGACCTGGCGCACCCAATACACTGCTGATCGATGAGAACAAGGCAAAAAACTTTAATTCACATGTACGCGTCGCAGCGTCCAAATTGACGAGCCCTTGCACTTTTGGCGATAGCACTCGGTCCATATGCTGTGGCGATTTTCTGACGATCATACCATCTTGTAATACCCCCGCGGCATGCAAAACCCCGGTGATTTGACCAAACTCTTCCAACACCTGTGCAATGGCATCTTCCACCTCGTTTAATCGCGAGAGATCAATCGCTTGATAATGCACCCTATCGCCCTGCGCATTGCACTGTGAAAGCCACTGTTGGCGCGCTAAATCCAGCTCGCCACGACCCCATAGGATCACCTTACTGGTTTGGGTCTGGGCAAGAATAGTCTGGGTAAATATTTTACCAAGGCCACCAAAACCACCGCTGATCAGGTACACCCCTTGCTCCTGCCACGGCGACACGGCTTTTTCAACTGCTGGCAAAGCCTGCCAGCGCCTGATGTCACATTGTTGCGACTTCAGTTCAATGCAACTGGGCTTGTGTGTGTGAGCATTGTGTATGATCTGCTTTTCAACCTCTGCGCTAGAGTCCGCCATGATCACATCCGCAAATTTAATCACATGCTCGTGAATGGCCGCTTCGAGCATCGGCAACAGCCCCGCATACATGCGCTGGTCTGTACCTGGTGGCGCGACCAATTGGATGCGCTGAGGCTTGGCCCCTTGATGCTGAATGACTTGTTGTAACACCGCCAGCAGTGCTTGTGCATAGTGCAGATAATGATCCGCGCTACACAGAGAGGCCTTCGACGCTTCGGCAGGTGCATCGATACACACCACCTCTACACCTGTAAAACGCGCGCGCAATTGAGCAGACCACTGTGCTGCATCGCCCAGTAAAACAACCCAAGTTGTATCGCCGTTAAAGTTATCCGTTGTTGCTGCGGCGAAAGGCTGTGACTGCCACGTCGGTGACAAGAGTTTGATTTCCCCACAAGGCTCTGCTTGCTCTGTTTTTGACGGTCTGCGCTCCTTGACCAGCTCCTTTTTCACAGGTGTCGACGACTTCATCACCCGTGCAGTATAACCGAGTAATTGCAAGCACACATTGCCCTGTTCATCACACAGTGACAAATCAATAACCTGAGTGCTGACCGTACACTGTTTGGCATCAAGTATGACCCACACAGTTTCTGGCAAGGGGGCATATTCTTTCACTTGATTGAGCACAAAGGGGACCATAGGCCCTTGTTGAGAGTCAGCTTCCTCTACGTAGGGCTGTTCGCCAAGATAAAAGCCCAAAATACAATGCAGTGCTGAGTCGAGTATTTCCGGGCGCCACTTCATCGTTTGAGATGGCTGCGGCTGTGGCTGCTGCGCTTTCAGTCGTCCCACCACGTATGCTCCACTGCGCTGCAGTGACTCAACCCCACGAAATGCCGATCCATAGTCCAGCCCAGCCTGCAAAAACTGACCATAGAATGTCTGCTTATCGACCTCAATCGTCTTACCCTTCTCGCGCAACTGCGCTAACTCAGGCACCTTGCTGGGGGCTTCGCGCTCACCTAAATTGATAGCCCCACGACAAAAGTCTCCACTGGATGGGTCGAGCAAGTCGTAAATTCTAAACCGCGTACGCTGCCCTGCTTGCGGTAGGCAAGACAATTCGATCACAACCTGTTTGCTCTGACCGTCAAATATCATCGGGCGACGCCAAGTTACATTGTCTATTGAGTAATGCTGATGTTCCTCTAATAGGGTGCTAAGCGCCTCCCTTACTAGCTCCAGATATGCCACACCAGGCAGGATCGGGTTTTGGTTGACCACATGTTGTGCGATAAAATACTCACTGCCGGTCAAAGGTATAATCGATTGCAAAGGCTTTAAATAAGACGCCGTCTGCTCGCGCACAGGCGCTGCATTTTCAGCCAGCGCTTCAAGTTGCGCTAATGGTGGATAAGTACGCTCAACATCGGTGTCAGGTACCCAGTAACGCTGCTTTGCAAAGGGGTATCCGGGTAAGCTCACTTTGTTTGGCAGTGTGCCATCATATAAGGCTCGCCAGTCAACTGGGTAACCTTGGATCCACAACCCTACCAAGGCGGGCCAATCCGCCTCAGACAAGAGATCAGCATAGACTAGATTATTGGCAGTAATAAATGCATCCAACGCTTTGCCTTTGATAATTTCTCCATACCAGCGCTGGGTCGGTTTGCTAATGTCATCAAATTGATGCTCTAGAACATCGGCGAGTTGCTGGGTAAGCTCATCCATTGAATTTGCTGCGAGGGCAAGTCGGTGCTCATGATGCGCTCTACCAACTTGCAAAGTACTGGCGATACTGCGAAGGTCCTGCACATCGTGGACACTCTGACCGGTGTGTTCAAGCGTAGTGTGCAATCGCCTTACCGCTCTGTGCAGCTGCTCAGTACTTTTAGCCGACAACACGATATAACTTGGCACAGATACGGATTGTTGCTCAACGGGGATCTCTGCGACATACTCCTCAACCACCATATGCGCATTTGAACCGCCAGCGCCAAATGCTGAGATACCCGCTACGCGCTTTTTCCCCTCAGCAACTTGCCACGGCTGTGCTTCACGTGGCACGTCAAACGGAGAGTTATCAAAATCAATATAGGGGTTGCGTGTTTGTGAGTGAATAGAGGGGACAATGGTTTTATAGCGCATTTGCAGCAAAACCTTCGTTAATCCGGCAATGCCTGATGCACTTTCACAGTGACCAATATTAGATTTGATAGAGCCTATCAAGCACGCCGCTTCGCCCTGCGCATTCTTGGCCAGATAACCCTCGTTATATGCCCTTTGTAAACCATCGACTTCAATCACATCTCCAATTGCGGTGCCTGAACCGTGCGCCTCAATATAACTGATGGGATCAGACGCCGTTTTTGCCAACGCTTGGCTTATTACCTCTGCCTGCGAAGATGCTTTTGGTACGGTATACGTTCTCGACGCGCCGCCATGGTTGATGGCCGTCGCTAGGACCACCCCATAGATATGATCACCATCTTCGAGGGCATCAGCGAGGGGTTTGAGCAACACAGCCCCAACGCCTTCTGAAGCCACATAGCCTGTCGCTTTATCCCCAAAACTATGACAGCGCCCAGTTTTCGATGAAAAACGCCCCGCACTATGTAAAATAAACTTATTGGGGTGCAGTGTTAGGTTGACGCCACCTGCGATGGCGGCACGGCACTCGCCGTTTAAAATACTTTGACACGCTAAGTGTACCGAGCTGATGGAGCCCGAGCACATGGTATCAATGGTCATGCTAGGACCGGTAAAATTACAACAGTAAGACACCCCATTAGTAATAGAAGCATTGAGTGCAGAAACCGGTGTATTGGCCTGACTGTACATCAAATATTCATTGTACTCTACCGCGCAAAATACCCCTACAGGCCCTCTCTCTGAGAGCCCTTCACACGAGTATCCAGCATCTTCAACTGTGTGATAGGCACACTGGAGAAATTGCCTTTCTTGAGGATCGGTCAGCTCGGCGACTTTTGGCGCCATATTAAAGAACAAGGGGTCAAATTGATCTACATCATTGATGAATCCACCCCATTTACTATAACTTTTACCATACACCCGGTTACCTGGCTGATGATACAAAGCGTGATCCCAACGCGTTTTGGGTATTTCCGTGACGGTATCTTTGCCTTGTTTGAGGTTTTCCCACAATTCATCTAGGCTGTCTGCGCCTGGGTATTTTCCTGATATCCCAATGATCGCTATTTTTTGGTTGCTCACTCCGATCCCCTTCTGTCAATATTTTGCACCGCCCCAAACCCAAGCTTTTACCAAGCACCGTGGTGACGATTAAATGCTTTTCTGTGCGTACTTCGCGTGTTTAATGGCCGTTTAAAATTAAGTCTTCGCAGACCTCTGCGGTGTCGGTAAACAGATTGTAATGCCCCCAATTAGCAAAAATTTTATATTCGGCATCCGGAATAATTTCGGCAAGCGCCACGGACTCTTGCCAGGCGACCATATCATCGTTACCTCCACCGACAATGAAGGTTGGGCAGCTGATCTGTTCAGTTAAGGTGCGACTGATCTTAAATTCGTGGGTGGTATTGACCAGATGGGCAAACCGTAGAAACGCCTCTTTACCGCTATTGAACGGTGCTTGGATCATCTGTTGGTAGTGCTTATTATCAATACGCGCCAATTTGTCTTGCATGCTTTTGGTGTTATACGCCACGATGTTTTGATGGAGAAAATCAAGCTTCTTCTCATCGTGGATCAACATGCGGCAAACCTGACCTATGGTATCGCCCGTGAGCCCCGGCGTGCCTTGATTAAAGAAATTTGGCGCATTGAATAGCACCATTTTTTCGATTAAACATGACTCTTGTGCCGCAGCAACCAACGCAATTTGGATCCCCGTACACCACGCAACCAAGGTGAACGAGGGCAAGGCTAACTCGGTCACAATACTGGTTAAGTCTTGAACTTGATCCTGTACGGAATACTCGCGAAAACGCTCATCGTATACACCAGGAAATCCCCGGCGTCGCCAGGTCACAAAGTTATGACCGCGCGCCACCATGGCATCTGACAACGCCTGTGTAATACAGCTGTCGACACCCAGCGCATTGATGAAGACCACTGTAGGCTTGGTGTTATCAAACTGATTGAGGTTAACGTCCAGCATTAATCCGTCATGTGCTTGTACTTTCATAGAGGTGTTTCCAGTTCCAAATTTTGCTGCGCAGATTGCGCGGTCGATTGATGTGAGCTCGGCAAGTTATCTATCTTTGACCAAATATCGCAACTGCGATCTTGCCATGCATCCACAAATGAACTCTGGCGCTCATTGTACGCCTGCTCAGCCGCCAGCTTGTCGCGCCCTCTGAGCTTAAAGTACTCATCCGTCGCACTGGCATAGGCGGATATGGCCAGTACAGCTCCCATACCCGCTACAGGTGAACCCGTTCCCGACGCATCCCCGGTAAGCATGATGTTTTTACTGATAAAGGTACTCGCCCGTGAATATTGCACATCTATGGGTTTGCTGATCCACAACACCTCTCCTACCGAATTTTGCTGTGAGTCACTGAAGAATTGCGCACGCTGTGCAAGCTGCTCTGCGCTTGGCAGTTCACCATTAGCACTGTACACCGCTACACCTAGTTCATCACGATTTGGATAAAAGAGCCCAAATGCACAACCTGATAACTGTTGTTCAGCATCAAAAGAGAATTTGTAGTTAAGTGTTGATCTATCTCCAACGGCACGGCAGTGATAGATATACCAGCACTCCTCTCCCTTATTGGACGTTTCAATGTCGTAACATATCCCCACAGCCTGCGCATTTGAACTGCACTCGCCATCGGCTAAGATCACCAATTCTGGTGTGACAGTGGAAGTTGACCCCAACTGTAAATTAGTCAATGTTACGCTGGCTTGCTCAAGCTCTGTCGGCACCACTTTTGCTTCCACATTAAAGTAAATACGCACGCCCTGTTCACGTGCAGCAATCAGCAGTACATCTTGCAGATCAGCCAAAGAGATAGCCAATACAGACTCGCCCACAAACTCATCATAGGCACTCTTATGGGAGGTACCAGCCGCTGTGAGTTGGGTCGTCGCTAACTGTGCCTCATCGATCTCTTTTTGATAATAACGCGTAGACTCATTGTCACTGCGGGTATAAAAGAAGTTGTGCTGTGCTATCGGCGTGCCGCGCTCGATAAGCTGCGTCAGTACACCAAAGCGTTGTAAATAAGGCAGTGCGTTTTGATATATGGTGACCATTTGCATCCGGTCAACGGCCTTGCGTTTATCAAACAAGTAAACCCGTTCCACCCCATTGAGCACGGCGCTCAACGCTGCCATGATCCCTGCCGGACCTGCACCGATCACCACCACACTGTGTTCATCAATCTCGTCTAACAACTGTGTGGCGCTGTTCTCGTATTCAAAGCGGTAACCACTGCTCGTGGCCTGAGAGATATAGCCCGGAAGGTCACTTGGCATGTGCTTGGCCCCTACCGTCTGAGCCGGTGCTGGTTGCACGCGTTCAATCACTGTAATCAGATCAGACACACTGTCGGCTTGAAGTAACTCACTACCCACTTGAGCTTCGTCGAGTTGTTCAATACCATCGCAAAGCGCAGACACTATCAACATTTTGGTCACTGACGTGACACCTAAGGCTTTGAGTGGCGTTGTCAGCTGTAGCTCATCACGGCTAAGACCTAAGATTTGTCCAACCGTCTCTCCCACTAACTCAGCCACTTCCGTTTGATGTGATGGCTGCACCGCATTGGCATCACTGGCCTGCGCAATATCAGTTTCAGACAATGCTGGTTGAGCCGGTGTATCTATCTGCTGTGCACTGTTCAGTGATGGTTTTTGCGCCGCTTTGGGTAGCCAACAATGACGACGCGCAAACGGATAAGTCGGCAATGCAATGATCTGAGGCAGGACACTATGTTGC
This sequence comes from Pseudoalteromonas luteoviolacea, assembly GCF_018100925.1. Classification (GTDB taxonomy): domain Bacteria; phylum Pseudomonadota; class Gammaproteobacteria; order Enterobacterales; family Alteromonadaceae; genus Pseudoalteromonas; species Pseudoalteromonas obscura. The sequence goes on from NZ_JAGJEH010000018.1 coordinate 67,076, forward strand.
TCACCATAAAGAGACACCCAACTCAGCTGTCCTCCTTGCACCCATAACTTGGCCTGTTTTAACAATTCAGTATCGTTCTCAACGTCTAGCTCAATGGATGCATGGCGCGACGTGTGTTCAATATCATGAAAAAAGACCTGCGCCTGTGCCTTACCATCTAGCCACGCTGCGAGGTATTCACGTAACTGTTCTATGGTGTTAACCACACAACTCAACCGAGTCGGCATGGCCTCTCTGCCTTCTATCAGCGTATACGCTAAATCGTCGAGATGAATGTCTTGCTCCGTGCTGAAATGCTCCATATGACGTGTCACCAACTCCTTGAGACGTGTCTCATTTTGCGCTGAAAACACCATTACTCGATCACGGCGTACACCTTCTACTTTGGTTGCTGATTTTGCAGTTAGACACTCCTCTAGCACCATACAACAACCCGAACCACCTGCACCCAAGGTATTGATCATCGCACTTCTGGGCTGCTCAGCTGCTGTCGTCCACGGAGCTAACTTGTCTTGGATAGTAAATGGAGCATTGTCTAAATCGAGTTTGGGATTAAGTGGCGTATGCAAGATCGAAGGGGTCAATACCCCGTGCTTCAACTGCATGGCGACTTTGATTAGCTGCGTCAGCCCTGATGCAGCTTCAGCATGGCCGATACTCGATTTAACGGTGCCTATGGGCAGTTTTCTATTACCTAGGGCGTCACAAAACACCTGCTTCATCGCTTGAATTTCAGCGCTGTCTGACACCGTCGCGCCCGCAACTGAAGTTTCAACATAGTGTATCTGCTGGGGCGTCACTTTGGCCGTTTGCAGGCACCCGGCCATTAAGCGTGTTAGAGCATCGGGATCAGAGACATTAAATCCATCCGTAGTGCCTTTATGGTCGGTATGCACGCCTTTGATCACGGCCAGTACTTCATCATTATCTTGTATCGCATCACGCAAAGGCTTCAATAACACCGCACCGACCGTCTCGGCGGGAATAAACCCACCTGATTCACCAAACCCTCGCACAGTACTTTGCTCAGCCAGCAATTGAGACTGACTTAACGCCTGATATTTGTAGCCGTGAATAGATAAATTAGTGGCCCCCACAATGGCTAGCCGACAAGCCCCACTGAGTAGGCTTTGACAGGCAAGATAAATTGCACTGGCAGCCCCCGAGCACATGGTGTCCACCGCCATGCTTGGTCCATGCAGGTCAAAAAAGTGAGAAATACGGTTGGCCATGCTAGAGAGCGATGACATGGCCACCATCGCTTTTTTATCTTGCTCGGTGTCAAAAGCATGATACTGCTGATACATAGATGCGGTGTAGACTGCCACCTTGTGATCGTATTGTTGTGCCAATTTTTGTTTGGTGTAGCCGCGACTTTCCAGTAGGTTCCAAACCTCTTCTAAGAGCAATCGCTCTTGTGGGTCCATCAACTGTGCTTCGCGCGGGGAGATCTTAAAAAATAGTGGATCGAACTTATCAACTCCGTGAATAAACCCACCCCAACGACATGCCAACGCAGCACTTTCAGAGCCAAATAACGCCGCTCGCTCCTCGGGAATATCAATAACACAATCCATGCCTTGTTGCAGGTTTTGCCAAAATTTAGCAACGTTTTCAGCCTCTGGAAAACGCCCCGCGACACTGACGATCGCGATATCTTGCTCAGACACCGATGCTGCTGTGGTGTCACGATGCGCTGCACTCTCAGTGCGCTCGCTGTGCGCTATGGTCTCACTCGGGGCGCTATCCATTGCATTGGATGCGCGAGCTGGTGCGGAGCTTGGCTGGCCGAATAGCCGCTTAATATTGTCCGTCACCTCAGGTTGATGCATGGTCTGAGCATGCATAGCTAGCTCTTGCTCAATAAATGTTGGCAGCTTGTCGCGCACCTGCTGACAGAGGTGTTTTTTCAATAGAGAGACTGAGCGCAGCGGCTTTTGGGCGATTAAGTCAGCCAGTTCGTAAGCTCGACTTAGCACGCTTTTGCGCGGCAGTACTTGCAGCCCCACCCCGCGTTGTTGTAATTCATCACCGCGATATTGATTGGCACTTAATAACATCTCACTGCCCAGATCCACGCCCAGCTTGGTGGGCACTATCAAGGTCGACCCCATCCCAGGGGTAAACCCATATTTCATAAAGTTGAGGGTGTAATAGCTCTCTTTGCTGAGCAACACGATGTCGGAGAATAACCCCATCACAAATCCGCCGCCAATGGCGTGGCCCTGAATGGCAGATATCACTGGCACCCGGCACTCTAATGGCAAGCTATAAATATTGACGTCGCTAAAGTTGCCCTGTGTGTCATTTAACGACAACAGGCTATCCTGAGTGCCACCACTACAAAAATAGCTGTCGAAGCCGGTGATAATGACCGCTTTGCAAGTTCGATTTTCCTCTATTTTTTTATACGCTTGCATCAACCCTGACAAAATATCACGGCTAAACATATTTTTATTGTCACGGTCTTCCATGGTGATCTGGACAACACCGTTATTCTGCTCGATGATGGAAACAACCGAGTTGATGATTATTTTTGTCATTGTTTTAACTTTCCCATGGCAGCTTGCCGCTGTCCACATAACGTCCAATATTGGTTACCACAGAAGGCAAAGAAAACGTTGCTCGATTTTCCTGTACCGCGATCGGCTCGTGTTCAAGTAATTGTGGGTTCAATGTATTCATATAGTGTTTGTGCCGTATTATGCCATCACGAGGTAAGCGTCTTAGACGCAGTAAATGTCGTCTTAGCAACTCATCTAAATCATCGGACACGGCGTCCGCCAGTCCCCAATTGGCAACATCGTGGGCGTTAAAAGGGGAGGTCATCAAGGTCATATAGTTGGCTTTTTGCCAGCCAACTTTTTTGATCAAAAATGGCATGACACAGGCGGGCAAAATTCCAAAGATGAGTTCTGACAAACTATATTGTGCGCGATTACCTGACAATACAATGTCACATGCTGCAACAAATCCCATCCCGCCGGCATTGACCCGACCTTCAACCACGGCAATGGAGATAAATGGTCCCAGCGCAATTCGCTTCCACAGCGTGTACAGTATACTTGGGTCGTGTTCACTACCCTGCTGGTTGTCTGTGTACTCTTGTTTGTCCATCCAAGAAAAATCAGCGCCGAAACAAAACACGTCCGGCAGTCCTTTGATAACCAATATGTTGCTGCGCAACTCGCAGTCGTCGATCACCCGCAGGCACTCTTCAATCATTTGCTTATTCAAAGTATTCTTATGGTTAGGTCGGTTAAATTGAAGCGTACATATCTCCGCATTATGACTAACCTTGATCATCTCATACGTCACGATTGACACTCACACATCTTTATTGGAATTCATATTCTCGATGAAAATTATTGATCCGCTTCAAATACAAACGAGGACTCAACTGCTGTTGTTGTTGGATCTTATCGGTGATTGGGCATTCAACCTCCACATCTTGGGTACCAAAGCGCACGTCTTTGTTTTGTCGTAAAGATCTTTCATACTCTTCGATGGAGAGCTGATAGCGACTATCCAAATGCGATGCGATATCCAGTGACTTTAAGCGTGCTTGCCCCTGCTCGGTGACAATACCACTGTAAAATTCAGAGCAGCACCCTGAACCATAGGCAAAACACCCGATCCGTCTGGGCGTGCTGAAATCCCCCGCTTCTATCACCCCCGCCAAAGACACATACAACGCCCCGCCCATAATGTTACCAATGCGCTGACAATAGGTCAGTCCGGGCGTTACCCGCTGGTTATAATCGGCTTCGATTTGCGCCGGAGGTTGCTGCGCAAATTTTCTCATCAACGAGCGGTGCGCACCTTTAACCATGCCGCCAAATGGAGTATGAAATGCCAAATAGTCAAATGTATGTGCGTAGTTCGCCCCGTCAACACGTTGCTGGTACTGCAAAAAGGTTTGTTCACAACAATCTAAATAAGACATCAAAGAGATATCTGCATTGCCCGCTTCACTGTCTGGCTGAGGTCGGCAGGTATCCATGACCTCATAAGAGTAATAACCGCTGGCTCCAACATCCAACCTAAAAATTTCCGGTTTATTGCTGATCAGCATAGCCACTGCGCCAGCGCCACCCGAAGGCTCTGAAAACGCCCAATCTTTTTCATTGACGTCCTCTTCTCCTAAAACCATAAATCGACAGAGATCCACCGCAATCACTAAAGCTTTAGCACCAGGTGAGGTGTTAGACAAAATGAAGTTCGCCGCATTATGTAAACCAACCGTACCTGAGTAGCACGCTTGTTTTACCTCAAACACCCGGCAATTTTTATTCAAGCCAAGGTGATCATGAACATAGGTGCTAATGGATTTACCAAAATCAATGCCTGACTCAGTACAGGTGATCAGCATTTCGATGCTGTTTTTTTCTTCCTCACTCAATGCATCCAAAATGGGCTTGGCAGCATTGACGGCGAACGTGACCGGATCTTCACTGGCCAGTGCCACGGTTTTTTCTGACATCAATAGATTGTTAAAGCGTGCGATATCAAGTTCGCGGTGATCGATCAGTTTACGTACATCCAAACACGCTGTGCCCGCATATACATTCATCGCTTCAATCCCTACTTCACTGCATTCCATTACTTACTCCTACTCACGTATTGTCAAGGTTTAGTGATACACACCGCGGTGTTTATCCCGCCAAACCCGTAACTCAAACTCAGCGCTTGCTTGATGTTGGTTTCATGCCTAGTCGTCGCCACCCAATTAAAATCTGTTTGTATGGGGTTTTCTAAATTTAAACTGGGGTGTAAAAATCCCTGTTCCATCTGGATCAAGGTCGCGATGATTTCAAGGCACCCAGCGGCGCTCAGAGCATGACCAAAAAGGGACTTGGTCGCGTTCAATGGCGCACCGCGCAGTCCTGTTTTGGCCAATGCTTGCAACTCGGTCTCATCTCCTAACACCGAGCCACTGCCATGCGGATTGACATAATCAATGTCTGACGCCGTCATCGCTGAACAGTGCAATGCCTGTTGGATCACTGCGACTTCCCCAGCCAAAGAGGGATCTGGATTGCGATTACCATCCATCACCACTGCGCAGCCAGGTATAGCGCCGCGTAGGTGAACCCCTCTTTGCAACGCGTGCTGATGGCGTTCAAGTACTAATACGCCACAGCCCTCACCATAAATAAAGCCATCTCGTTGTTGGTCAAAAGGTCGACAAGCCTGAGTGGGCGCATTGGCAAATCGACTGCTCCCCATGGCACCTAAAGAGGAAAATGCATGACATTCCCAGTAGGATAAATCCATCAAAGCGCCAACCACAACGCATACATCCAGTGCCCCACTTGTCACCGCTTTTGCCGCTTCAATTACCGCCAGTTGTCCACTGGCGGAGGCTCCGCCGAGCGAAAAAGCACTGCCGCGTATGTCAAATAGCTCAGTACAGATCCCACAGATATCTGAATCCATGAAATTTAATGCATAGCTGGGCTGAATAAAATACGGTGCATTTTTACGCTTGTCACGCAAATTATTTAAGTGTCGCTGCTGTACATTGCTGCCACCGACAATCAGGCCTATTTTTTCAGGCTCAACGGTATCTAGTTTAGCATCAGTCCACGCCTGCTGCAGCGCCACCACTGCCGCTTTCGCACTCAGTGAAAAAGTACTCAGGTTATGTGCATCAAACTGTTTTGGCATCACCAGTGGCGCAAGCTCTGCGCCAATAAATGGGTCGTCAAAACAGCGCCCTTCTCGGGCCATATATGAAAACGCCGAAGTGCCTTTTTTCAGTGCCTGAGAGATGGCTGCAATGTCCTGCCCGATCGCAGTCACGGCACCCATGCCAGTGATCAGCGCAGGCGCATTACGCATATTAGCGGCGATTGAGTCTGTCATGCAAGAGATCTATCAGTTCATCCAAATTGGTCGCCGACATGGTGTCAGTCATCGGTATTCTGAGTGACAATGCCGCCAAAATATCCACGATAATTTCAACCCGCTCCATCGAGTTCACACCCAAAGCGGCTAAGCTATCGCCCTGCTTAAACGTATGATCTTGCAAAGAGGGGACTAGCTGACGAATACAATCTAACACCACTGTTTGTACCTGACTTCTTTCGACATTGACTGCGATATTCATAGTACTTCTTCCATCTGTTTATGTTCTTTATGTTGACCGGCCACACCTAAGTGTGCGTCTTGTGTCGCCTCATCGCTGCGCTGTGCAGCTTGTAAGGCTCGGATTATTTCCTGCGCTTGTTGCATCCCTTTGCTCTCTAACTGGCTTTGGATATACCCGGAAAAACTTTCCAACGTGTTGTGTTCATAGACGATATCGGCGTTCAAACTGAGCTGCATGGTCTGATTGATCACCTTAATCCACTCCATCCCGGTAATTGAATCCAGCCCTAGATCCGCAAATCGAGTCGCCGCTTTGATTTCCTGCTCAGCCATCATCAAAACCGTTGCCAACGACGTGCGCAAAAAGTCTAACGAGGTGTACTCACTCGGCGCTAGCAATGACACCGATGAGTCGAGCTGCGCAGCATCACCTGTCGATGTCTGTGGCTCAGCAAACAGCGAAGTCAGATACTGAGAAAACGCTGCTGGCGTCGGGTGTTCATATACCGCATTAGCCTCAATGTGCGTGCCAAAATGGTTATTAATGGCGCGGATCCATTCAACCCCAACAATCGAGTCTAAGCCCAAATCAACAAAGCGAGACTGCGCGCGAATATCCCCCGCATCGAGCAACAAAGCATTTGCCAAGGTGGCGATAACGGTATTGATCACCGCCTCATCATCTGCCGCTTCTTCTTGCGCGGGTGTAGACAGCGCCGTTTCCGTCATTTTAGGCTGCACTGCCGACGCCTCGCAAGCCTCACTTTGCTGCAAGTGCGCATGCAACTGATTGATGCTAGGGTATTCATGTACGCGCTCGACTGCTAACGCCAAATTATACTGAGCATTGATGGCACGTACCCACTCTACACCAACGATGGAGTCTAAGCCAATATTTGAAAACGGCGTATTGTCGGATATTTCATCTTCGTTCATCATTAGCGCCTTGGCCAAACTCGCTCGTAAAAAGTCCTTGCTGAAGGTATCTGTGCCTTCGCAGGCATGGGCCTTAGGCGTTTCATTCACTGTCACCATCTCTACGGACGAATCCAACTGAGGTGCAGGGGTTTGCGCCTTTTCAAGCGGCCGAGCAGGCGCTGTCAACGCGACTTTTTTCACCGCAAACAGCTGCGGATCGACTAATTGTATCTTACCCGATTTGCGCTCTTGTGGTGCTGGTAAAGCAGGTGTATTGCGCGATAGTGCATTCACCATCTGAGCGCGTAACGCTTCATCACTGGCTGGTTTCCAGTAGCGTTTTGCCACAAATGGATAGGTCGGCAAGCTGATTTTCATCGGGCTCTGGTGATCATATAAAGCATGCCACTGAATCTCTCTCCCTCGCAACCAGGCACTGACAAGCTCTTTACAACGCACATCTCTTTGCGCTTCATCGGTGCGCTTGATGGTACTTAAAAAGCTTGGGTCTAGTGGCGTAGACTGCGCTTGGTTTTCGTCAGCAACTCCCGTGCATACTAGGCTACTCAACCAACTTTCAGCTTCCGCTGGCACACTGTCAGCGGCTAAGAATCGCTCTAACCCTGTGTGTATCTCTGCCAAGTCGCCAGCCATGCATGCCAATCGGTAGTCAAATGTTTCGCGGCCCGTTTGCAAGGTATATGCAATGCGCTGTACATCGTCTTGAGATAGCTGCTCGCGCCTTAAGTGGTGCAGTAGATTACTGGCCATCTCTTTGAGCTGTTCGTGACTTCTGGCAGATAGTGTGATCACTTGAAGGTGCGATCTATTGTTTCCGTGTTGCTCTACCTGCTGAGGCGCTTCTTGTACAATCAGGTGGGCATTTGAGCCCCCAGCACCAAACGATGACACTCCAGCAATACGCGGGGCATCATCACGACTTGGCCATGGCGCCAGCTGCTGTTGCACAACAAATGGGGACTGCGCAAACTCAATTTTGGGGTTTATCTGTTCACTGTGCAATGAAGGCACGAGTTGCTGGTGTTTCATTTGCAACAGCACCTTGGTCAGACCCGCGATGCCCGCAGCACTTTCACAGTGGCCAATATTGGACTTCACAGAACCAATTGCGCAGAGATGGTCTTTGTTTTTATCGGTTGAGAACGCTTTATTTAAAGCGGCCACTTCAATGGGATCTCCCAGCGAAGTCCCCGTACCATGTGCCTCCAGATAACTGATCTCCTGAGGCCTAACCTTGGCTTGTGCCAATGCCCGAGCGATCACCGTCTGCTGAGCCGTAGGGCTAGGAACAGAGTACCCATAGGTTCTGCCGCCATGATTGACCGCACTGCCTTTGATCACGCCGTAAATATTGTCGCCATCTTGCAGTGCTTCACGCAACGGTTTGAGTAGCACCGCCCCTACGCCTTCACTGGGCACAAATCCGTCCGCCTCAGCGCTAAAGGTTTTACAGCGACCAGTTTGCGATGCAAACCCGCCATATCCCAGCATCAAGTATTTTGCAGGGTGAATAGACACATTGACGCCGCCAGCAATGGCCGCTTTGCACTCACCGCTGAGCAAGCTTTGACAAGCTAGGTGAATGCTGGTCAGTGATGACGCACACATGGTATCAATGGCCAAACTCGGACCGTGAAAGTCACAAAAGTAGGATACACGATTGGCAATAGACGACGGGCTCATTGACAATACCATAGGCCGACCCAGCATGGTTTCCTGCGCACCATACAATTGATATTCCTGATAAGTCACCCCAACATACACACCGACCGCACCGGGAGTCCCATCGAGTGCGGTGTTTTGTGCCAAAGACGCCCTGCTATAGCCTGCGTCTTCTATTGCTTCATAGGCCGTTTGTAAAAACAGCCTTTCCTGTGGTTCGATGATTTCAGCTTCGCGAGGTGAAATATTAAAGAAGCTCGGATCAAACTTATCTACGCCATCGATAAAACCGCCCCACTTTGCATACGTTTTGCCAGGTTTGCCTTTTTCCGCATCATAATAATGACTATGAGCCCAGCGGCTGATTGGCACCTCCGTGATGCAGTCTTGGCCCCCAGCTAACACCTGCCAAAACGCTTGCAGTGTATTTGCTTGAGGGTAACGTCCTGATATACCGATGATAGCAATATCCGTATCTTGTGCATCTCCACTTTGTTCTGGGCGAGCGCTAGCGACGGACTCTCTTTGAGGTTCAATCGATTCAGACGAGCTGGTTGTGCGAGGGGCATCACTCGAACTGGTGGGGGGAATGAGGTGTGCCTCAAGTTGACTGCGGTGTGCAGTCAACATGTATTCAGCCAATTGCGCGATTGTGTGATATTCAAAAAATAGGGTTTTTGGCAGTGTCCCATAGACAGATTCCAATTTATTGGTCAGCTTGGTCACCACCAAAGAGTCAATTCCCAGCTCATCAAAACCTGTATCCTGCCCAAGCTTCTCCTTTGCATACCCCGTCACTTGTGAGATCAGCGCGGTCAACTGTTCACATACTGACGCCAGTAAGACACCCTCATCGGCAGATGATAAGGCACCAGAGTGCCCTTGCACCCGCGTTTTGCCCGTTAAGGAGTCGCTGTACGCCTCGAGCAAGTCATGTAATGTACGATAGGCGTTCGCGGTATTTAAGCTGAAATCATGATCACAATGCTGATTTAACTCATTGACAATGGCATGTAACTCTACGATACCGAAACCTTGCTCATCCAGCCCAACATGCAGGTCAATTGCACTCGGTGCCACACCGACAACCACCGCGGCAGCGGCGGTAAATCGCGACATCAGTTCACGCTGCACTTGGTCATTATTCGGTTGCGTGGCTTTGCTTGGCAGTGCGATAGGCGCTGCCGCACCAATTGAACGAGAGAAGTGATGTTCAAGTTTTGCCGTATCGCCAGCAATTGCGATGGTGTGAGTACGCGCTTGGCGCATCACTTGATACAGCGCCGACAATCCCGCATCGCGCTCAATAGGCTGCATACCTGACATGTCGTATAGTGCCGCGAGAATATCATCAGATACTTGCATCCCGCCATCACGCCACAGCCCCCAGCCGATAGCACAACTTTGACCAAAACACAGACCCTGCTCAACGCGCTGTTGTCGCTGCTGCGCATACAGATCCATAAAGGCATTGGCGGCAGCATAATCTCCCTGCCCAACATTACCAACCATGGAAACCGCTGAGGAGAACAGCACAAAGTGCTCCAGCTTTATCTCTTCACACGCTTGTCCCAAGTGCCATGCACCATAGGTTTTTGGCGCGAGGACTCGTCGAATGCTTTGTGCATCTTTATTGCGTAATAGGCCGTCTTGAATAACTCCTGCGCAGTGCAACACCGCATTGATCCCACCATGCTCACGCACGGTATTCTGAACCAAGGTTGTCACTGCATCGAGCGCGGTCAGATCCACTGTCTCATAGCGCACCGTCGCGCCCATTTCTTTCAAACGGGCGAGTTGATTATCTCTGTCTACATCCAGAGGCCGCTGACCCGTTAAAATCAAGGTAGGTGCCTGCACTTTTTGCGCAATATCGCACGCACACAAATACCCCAGCTGACCCAGTCCTCCCGTGATCAAATACACCCCTTGATCGCGCCACGGATGAGGCACAGGCACTGTATCAAGCACATCCAGATCGCATGCCATCAATTGCGATGCCTCAGCTTTGAACCAGTGACAATGCCTTTGCTGTTTCGCCTGATCAAGCAAGTTAAATACCTGTTCTTGTGGCAAGTTCGCAGGCAACTCAATGAGTTGCCCTGTAACATTGTCGTTTTCCAAAGAGCACGTTTTCAACAGTGCCGACATCGCGGGTAAGGTTGACTGTAAGCTCGGCTCTAGAGGAACCACAACTTGCAAGATTTTATGTGACCTACCCTTGTCGCGTATAATGGCTTCAAATCGCGCCGTCAATTGAATACAAAATTGCGTAAAACTGGTAGCAGGATGTGCCGTCGAACTGGACAGGTGGACAATCCCCTCTCGTGCCGACAAGGCCGGGTAATCACACAGTACAATATGTTGCTCGATATCTTCGTCCAGCGGCTCATTGTGCGTCTCATCCAGTGCCCGCCAACTCGGTGTCATCAGCAGTACCCCCGCAACACTGTCTGTTGCCGATGCTGCCAACGGGCCATCATCTCGGGCCGTTACGGGCACAAGCATCGGCGCTTTTGGAATGTCAATCTGTGCAAAAGGATAGCCGGGTAAACTAACGCGCTGATATTGTGTGGGCTTGCTAGGAAGCCAATCGATTTCACCCCCTTGGGTCCACAACTCAGCGATATATTGAAACTTTCTCTCTGCGAGCCAATGTCTTACCAGCTGTTGTGCAGAAGACTCCTGAAATAGCGCCTCAACCCCTCGGTTTTTATCTACTTTGCCCTGCCACAGCTGTGCACTCTCAGTACCCTGCTTATAGGCTTTGAGCATCTCAAGCAAGGCGTCTAACGAGTCAACTTCACACGCCATACGGTATGACATGGCTTCTCTGCCCGCCTGCAAGGTATAGGTCATATTGGCCAGCGATATGGATGGTTGCTCAGTCAAAAAGTTGATGTACTTGTCCACATAACGCGCCAATCCCGACTCGCTTTTTGCAGACAAGACAAATAAATAAGATGACTCAAGCGCAGTGCTTTGCGCAGCAGTAGGCGCTTCCTCAACCACAATATGTGCATTGCTGCCGCCAGCGCCAAACGACGACACCCCAGCGCGTCGCTTCGCGTTTCTCGAAGCCGTATCCAGCTGCCAATCTGTCAGCGAGTGCTGCAATTTGAACGCAGAGGCTGCAAAATCAATATGTGGGTTTGGTTGTTCGGCGTTTAAGGTCGGCGCAAGCTTTTTATGATGCATTTGCAATAACACTTTTGTCAGCCCTGCAATGCCCGCAGCCGCTTCAAGGTGGCCAATATTGGTTTTTACCGAGCCTAGCGCGCAAAATTGCTGTGCCGATGTACCCGCTTTGTAGGCCTCATCTAAGCCCTTAAACTCTACCGGATCCCCGAGTAAAGTGCCGGTGCCATGCGCTTCAACATAGTTGATATCCGCAGCGCAGAGCCCGGCTCTCGACAGGGCAGTACGAATAAGGTTTTGCTGCGCTAATGGGCTCGGTACTGTGTAGCCGTTGACCTTGCCACCGTGGTTTATTGCCGTACCGCGGATCACCCCATAAATGTGATCACCATCAGCAATGGCTTTGGCCAAGGGTTTTAATAACACCGCGCCCACACCTTCACCGGGCACAAACCCATTTGCCTGCGCGCCGAACGCACTTAACGTACCATCTTTGGACAATACATTAAGCCTAGTGAACTCAGCAAATGTGGAGGGGTGCGTATAGGCATTCACGCCGCCGGCAACAGCCACATCACACTCTCCGGCATAGAGATGCAGGCAAGCTTCATGGATGGCAGACAAAGACGACGAACACGCGGTATCGACAGGCATACTCGGGCCGCCAAAATTAAAGCGGTAAGAGATCCGATTGGCCGCTGAAAAATAAGAGTCCTTATAATTGTCAAATCCAGCTTTAGAGATCCCGACAAAGACGCCGACCGTATCACGCTCCAATGCCTTGGTGGTGTAACCAGCATCTTCAACGACATGCCAAGCGCACTGCATAAAGAGCCGCTCTTTGGGACTCATATACGCAGCTTCAAAAGGCGGTAAATTGAAAAACTCATTGTCGAAATAATTGAGCCCGTCTAAAAACCCGCCCCACTTTGCCGCCGCTTTAAAACTATCTCCTTCGCCATCAGCTTGTGCGTCAAAGTACGCTGCAATGGGCCAGCGTTCATTGGGGATCTCTCGAATGCTGCTTTTACCAGCAGCCAAGTTTTGCCAAAACTCAAACACATTGTCCGCATCTGGATATTGTCCAGCAAGCCCGATGATGGCAATGGGTTGTCTCGTGAACGACGGCTTACTCGCAGTGAATTTCCGGCGTGCACCCGAACCGCTCGTTGACTGCTGAAAATGCCGTTTACAATGGTCAATCAACTTGGCGGGGGTTGTTGCTTCAAACAACACCGCAGGATCTATCTGGGTGGCTAATTTCTCACTCAATGCTTTTGACACCCTAGATACCAATAAGGAGTCAAACCCCATATCGCTAAATTCCCGCTCAAGGTCAATATCCCGCTCTGAAACGCGCAAATGTTCAGCAAGTATTGCAATCAATATTTTTGCAATGCGATGCTCATCATCGCCTGTCGGTGCAGGCTCTATAGTGATGTCCATCGCGGTATCGAGTGTCTGTGGCGCTATATCGGGAGCTATCCAATAGCTTTTTAGGTTAAATTGTGTGCCTGGCAGATGCACGCGCTGACGCTCTTCGGGCACCATTTCAGGCCACTCACAATGGCCGGTTTCCAGCCATTGTGCCGCAATCGGTTGAGCCTGCTCGCCAAGCTCTTGACTGTGTCCATGTTCAAAAACATTTGAATTCGCTCGCGCTTGCAACACATCTTCGATCTGTTGCAATAGCTGCTCTCTCGATGATGCCAAAAAGATGCAACGATAGTCATGGCTGTCTCGGCCATGTCGCAATGTGAATGCCAGATGTGAAAGTGGATATGCACGCTGATTTAATACCTCGCGTAGCGCAGTGAGTTGGGCGGTGAAACACGCTTTATTCAGTGCTGACACCGGCAGCGCCCAAACTTGCTCACCTTCGGGCTCCCCCTTAACACTCGGCTCAGACTCCCGATCTAGACCTTCAATTAACACGTGGGCATTATTGCCACCTGCCCCATACGCATGGATCCCCGCCAGTCGATTGCGCGACATCTTTGGCCACGGTATGGTATCTGTTGCCAATTGACAGACACTGTGCTTGGGATCAATATCCGCACTGATCTGGTCAATACCGAGTATCTTGTGTATTTTTTCGCTTTGCAAACTATGAATGACTTTAAACAAAGCGCCCAATGAAGACGCTGAGTGCATATGGCCGATCATCGGTTTTAAAGTACTCACTTTGCACTGAGCTGGGCGCAATGCGACTCCCTGTTGCTGCGCTAGGTTATTAAGTGCAAGGTTAAATGCATCCCACTCGCAAATATCGGCAACCGGATTGCCCATGCCCTGAGCTTCTATATAGTCGACCTCTCGCGGATCTATGTTGGCCTTGGCGTAACATGCTTGGATCAGAGATGCATGTGCATTGGTATTGGGCGCAGCAATGGACGCAGATCGATTGCCATTATAATTTACCGCTGAATTTTTGATCACGGCATAGATAGCATCCCCATCTTTGCGCGCACGAGAATAGGGTTTAAGTAAAATACTGGCCACCCCTTCCGCTCGTAAATAGCCATCAGCATCACTGCCAAATGATTTCACTGTCGGTGTTGGACTCATCTGTTGCGATTGCGACAACTTAACGAAGGTATCTGGTCGCAGCAATAGATTAGCCGCCCCGACTATGGCCTGATCAATCTCCCCCGCGCGCAGTGCAACCACAGCTCTGTGTATCGCCACCGCAGCACCAGAGCACATTGTGTTAACCACTTCACTGGGACCTGAAAAATCAAAATAGTACGAAATATTATTGGCAATCATACTGTCCGATTGATGTAGACTCTCTCCAGTATCATAACCCGACTCAATCAAGTTCAATAAATATTCATTGCGTTCAAAACCAACAAAGACCCCTGTATTTGAGCCTTTCAGTGCTTGCGGACGATAACCTGCATTTTCCAACGTGTTATACACCGACATCAATAACAAACGTTGCTGGGGATCCATACGCTCTGCATCATCGGGTAATAACTTAAAAAAGTGAGGATCAAAGCTTTGGATATCGGGAATAAATCCCCCCCAACGACACCGCATTTTATCTGGCTGAGCTTCCTCGGTTTGCACTTCATCAGCATATAAATGCCAGTCAAAACGCGATTGAGGGATTTCCTCAATCAGAGACTCATCTTTATCTAAATGCCGCCAAAACTCAGCCACTGATTGGCAACCGGGTAAATACCCTTCTAACCCCACAATGGCGATGGGTTCTAATTCTGAGGAGTCGGTATGACTTTCTTCGGCACTGTCTTTGTTGGCGGATTGAGCGGTGTGTTTTGTCGCGTATTCACGCATCAAATCCTTGATCGCCAGTCGCTGTTTTTCTATATCCAAAACTTATTTCACTCCTGTATATGCTGCTACGAGCTGCTCCAAATGGGGTAAAGAGTCCTTTACTGATGCGTAATCCACGCCAAAGTCCATTAAACACGCAATTTCATTCACGCCGATGTCCTGTGCCTGTTTGACGATCCGCTTACCATCTTCAACTGTGCCGAACAACGCACCGGTCTTAAAATATCGCTGAAAAGCATATTCCAAAATACTGTCTTTATCTTGCTCACCAAATTCAGCAGCGCCCTTTTTCTGCAGCGAGTCACTGGCTAGGTGGGCTTCCATTGAACTGCGAATATATGCTTTGAATGGACTTTCTACTGCGCGCTTCACTTGCGATATAGAGTCTCCAATCAAGGTATGAAGCATCAGTGTGACCACCCCCGACTCAGGGTCAAAACCGGCCCGTTTTCTCGCCGCCCTATAAATGTTGATCTTTCGCTCCATGGAGGCAAGATCGACGCCGTAAAGCATGGTAAATACGTTGTGACCACTCGCACCAGCCTGCTCAAACCCCTTGTCATTTTGAGCGACTAACATCCACACGTTCAACGACTTTTGAATAGGTCTTGGGTAGACTTTGGTCGCATAAGAGGTGTTATCAGGTCCCTCAAACTCAACACTTTCCCCTGCCCACAGTCGTTTAACGATTGAGATCTGCTCCGTCATCTTCTCTCGACGGTCATCATAGTTGTGTGGGGCATAAATAAAGTCAGGTTTATTCCACCCAGAACCAAATCCCAGATCGACACGCCCATTGGACAGAATATCATTCATAGCCCACCATTCCACCACCTCTGCGGGGTGGTGCAGCGGTAAGCTCACGCCCGCAGTACGAAAGCGAATATGCTTTGTTTGCGGGATAAGATAAGCCGCCATGACCGCAGAGTTTGGGAAAATAGCGCCAAATTCATGAAAGTGACGTTCAGGCAAGTAAACCGCGGTGAACTTAGCTTGATCTGCAAACTGAGTCAACGCGGTGATAAAGTCGTATTTCTCTGAGCTGGTAATGTCTTTGCGGATGTCTGAAAAAAACATCATGCTGAACGCCATTTCTCCAGCCGGTTTGGGATCTGACTTCACAGGTAAAAAGTCAGTATCTAAACCTAACAGTGCTTGTATTGTCATCAATAATTTTATCCTTAAATTATTCCAGCCCAAAACGACTGCGCTTCAGCACCCAGTATATCGTTACACATAATTTTTTAGTGTTGCGCATGCGGCAAACACTCTGGCACTGACAAAGTGATGTTGTAGAAATCGTATTTGAATCGTTTTTGATTATGCAAAATTTTCCCACACAATCCAACCATTGTTCGTTGGCAAAATCACCTTAGGGATTTTTACACGCACTTTTTGTTTCGCTCATCTCATTTTGTCTCATGCGTGAGACAAACCTTTAATTGCAATTAAAGAAACAATCACAGTATCACCAATGGTTCGTACCACTCACCCTGCCACAACCGCATCAGATAGTTTAAACACACAATAAATACAATAGGTTAAACAGTTAAATTGATAACATATTTAGACTGAGATATACAAGGGTTTTACTGTGTGTAAATACCCAACCGTGCTCGGTGCCAGTGAAAACATACACCGAACCTACAATTCTCTTGGAAAATAATCCCATAAGTGCCGTAAGCCTTTTACGTTGTTGAATTTATGGTATGATGAAATATCAGCTTATCGCTACAGCATAATGAACTCTAATTAAAGGTTACTTTGGCAGAATGAACGGCAATACTCTCGATACAGATCAGAATACATTTTCCTTTGTTGATGCGGAACGAAAAGTCCTTGATTTTTGGGAAAAACAGGATATTTTTCAGAAATCTCTTCGTCAAACAGCCAACAATCCACCCTATGCATTTTACGATGGTCCTCCATTTGCAACTGGTAAACCACACCATGGGCATCTGCTGGCATCCACCATTAAAGATATTATCCCTCGCTACTTTACGATGAAAGGTTATTACGTCCAACGCCGTTTTGGCTGGGATTGTCATGGCCTACCTATTGAACATGAAACCGATAAAACCTTGGGTATGTCAGCCAAAGAGGCCGTTGAGACCTTAGGGATCAAAGCATACAATGATGAATGTCGAGGTATCGTTCAACGCTATACTAAAGAGTGGCGCTCTACCGTTACACGCATTGGCCGCTGGGTCGATTTTGATAATGATTACAGAACCATGGAACCTTGGTACATGGAGTCTGTATGGTGGGTGTTCAAACAACTTTGGGAAAAAGACCTTATCACCCAAGGCGTCAAAGTTGTGCCGTTTTCTACCACTTTAGGCACCGTTTTATCTAACTTCGAAGCGGGCTCTAACTACAAAGATGTGCAAGATCCTGCACTTGAAGTGTTGTTCAAATTAGAAGACGAAGACTGCTATATCGCAGCGTGGACCACCACACCTTGGACTTTACCTTCCAACTTGGGACTGTGCGTCAAAGCCGATGCCGACTACATAAAAGTGTTAGATGA
The DNA here is from genome assembly GCF_018100925.1 of Pseudoalteromonas luteoviolacea. Classification (GTDB taxonomy): domain Bacteria; phylum Pseudomonadota; class Gammaproteobacteria; order Enterobacterales; family Alteromonadaceae; genus Pseudoalteromonas; species Pseudoalteromonas obscura. Next base: position 84,738 of record NZ_JAGJEH010000018.1, read on the forward strand.
AGATAAAGATATACACTTTATTATTGCCAAAGCGCGCCTTGAAGCCATAGGTAAAGGGAAAAATTTAACTGTAGTGCAAGAATATACAGGCGCGGAATTGGTCGGAAAACGCTATGAGCCGCTCTTTGATTATTTCAAAGAACTAAAGAATGAAGGCGCATTTGTTGTCCTTGCTGACGATTATGTCACCATGGACAGTGGTACGGGTATCGTACATATCGCACCAGCATTTGGTGAAGACGATAACCGCGTCATGAAAGAGGCAAATATTCAAGCCGTTGTGTGCCCTTTGAATATGGTTGGCGAGTTTACCGAAGAAGTGACGGACTTTAGCGGAATGCACGTCAAAGAAGCGGATAAGAAAATCATTCGCCACTTAAAAGAAACAGGCCACCTGTACAGCCACACCACCATAGTGCACAGCTACCCGTTCTGCCCGCGTTCTGACACGCCGATCATCTACCGCTCTATTCCATCATGGTATGTCAAAGTAGAGCAGATGCGCGACAAGCTCGTGGCATTGAATCAACAGATCAACTGGGTACCTGAATATATTAAAGAAGGCCGGATGGGGAACTGGTTGGCTGGCGCCATTGACTGGGCAGTCTCGCGAAACAGATACTGGGGAACACCGATTCCGCTGTGGCGCAACGACGTTACTGGCAACTATTTATGTATTGGTTCAATCGAGGAATTGGAGCGCTATTCAGGGATCCGTGTCGATGACTTACACCGTGACTACGTCGATGATATTTCTTTCAGTGTGGCAGGTGAAGAAGGCACTTATCAGCGGATTGAGGAAGTGCTCGATTGTTGGTTTGAGTCAGGCGCGATGCCGTATGCTCAGCTCCACTACCCGTTCGAAAATCAGTCTCTTTTCGAGTCCAGCTTTCCAGCTGAATTCATTGCCGAGGGACTAGACCAAACACGCGGTTGGTTTTATACCCTATTGGTATTAAGTCAGGCTTTACACGATAAGCCCGCATTTAAGAACGTCATTGTTAATGGCATCGTGATGGCAGAAGATGGCAAGAAAATGTCGAAGCGCTTGCGCAACTACACTCAGCCAGATGACATCATGGAAGAGTTTGGTGCCGATGCTCTACGCTTATATTTAATCAACTCAGGTTTGGTAAAAGGCGAACCACAACACTTTTCAAACGAAGGTGTGAAACTGACCGTTCGTCGTGCCTTGCTGCCTTGGTGGAATGCTTTTAAGTTCCTGAAGACCTATATAGAAATCGACGGGTGGAAACCTTCAAATACCGCACACACAATCACCAATCCGTTGGATCATTGGATACTGTCCAAGCTGCAAACATTGAAGTTAAAGGTCACCACGGAGATCGAAAACTATCAGTTATATAACGTGATCCCGGTGTTGTTTGAGTTTATTGAGCAATTGACCAACTGGTATATCCGCCTCAATCGCTCGCGCTTTTGGGCTGAAACACTGACTGAAGACAAGGCATGTGCATATCAGACGCTGTACACCTGTATCTATGAATTGAGCTTGGCCATGGCACCGTTTGCGCCGTTCTTGTCAGAGCATATCTATCAAGAGATGCTAGCCTTACAAGATCATGGGGAGCAACCTGAGTCAGTGCACTTGTGTGCATATCCAACCGTGGATGAAGCACTCATCCAGCCAGAGCTTGAAGATGCACTTGCGCTATTACAAAACGTCGTGTTGCTAGGTCGTCAAAAGCGTAATAAAGAGCGGATCAAGACCAAAATCCCTCTAATGAGCCTAACAGTGATCCATCGCGATACAGGTCTCCTTCAAGAGATCAAGAAGTTAGAGTCTTACTTACAAACAGAGCTGAATGTAAAATCAGTCGTCTATCGTGAAGACGAAGACTCCTTTATCAATTTCTACGCCAAGCCAAATTCACCTTTGCTGGGCAAAAAGTTGGGTAAATCATTTAAGCAATATAAAACGCTTATTGAGGCACTCACTGGTGAGCAGTTACGTCAATTAGAGAAAGACGGCAGCATTGAACTTGAGGGCATGCGCTTCGACAAAGAAGAAATCCTCACTTTCCGTGAACCAAAAGAAGGCTCAGAAGTCATTTCTGATAGCTATATTTCCATTGAACTGGACTGCAAACTCAACGAGGAGTTATTGGCTGAGGGTCTGGCCCGTGAAATCGTTAATCGTGTTCAAAAAACACGTAAGCAGCTTGATTTTAAGATCGAAGACCGTATTCATGTCGAATATGCATGTGATCAAGCACTCGACGCCGCTATCACTGCACATACAGACACCATCTCATCGGAGACATTGGCATTGAGCTTTGAAAAGCGCGATATCGCATCTGATGACACGGTTGCGCGTTATGATGTAGAGGGCCATACGCTATTGCTTAGGTTGAGTAAGGCGACATAACCTAACACTATCCAGTTGTGCACAGTCACTTTTTAGGTGCCTGTGCACACTGTTAACAAGGCCAATAAATAGACAAATTTCTGCAAACATCGCCCACCCCTCCCCTTTCACTCTGTGACTCAATACATGCTTTACATGTTATTTATCAATGTTTACAATGTTTTTCATCATTCAATTACACGGCTGAAGATACGCCGTTGGTGTGCTGATTGTCATACATCAGAAAATAACCACACCCTGAGTGCCTAGACAAATAATAATTTAAGATCCCTTTAAACTGGGCGGTATTTCTGCGCTTATAATTCCATAAGCATCGCCTGTGTTTTGAGGTCACTTGATGCTGATCCCCTATCACCTTGTAGGCTTGCCGCCATGCTATCAAAGGTGTTTCGTCACGCGTGGCGATCGGCGTAATAGCACCTGTTTATGTCAGTGGCGACAAGCTATTTGACAATATATGAGCAACCAAAAAAGGAAGCTAACCCAGTGGATAGAACATGGATTTTGGATCGCGTAAAACAGTTCGATGAGACCCTCGCGGTTGTTGAAGAAGATAAATGCATTACCTTTGATGCAATTGCCCAAAGCGCTCACAATTGGCTGACCAATGAGTCGATCACAGAACGCAGTATCATTGTCATCAATGGATTATTTAACGCAACGACGTTGGGGTTGATGCTTTGTGCCTATATCAAGCAATGTACAATCGTGCCATTATTTAATAGCGATGCAACGCATGTAGACACGATCATTGACACGGTTCATCCAGATTTACTGTGTGACACACGCGACGACATCATGTGCTGCAGCACGATAGCCCCCTTTGCAACCACCAAACCTGCATTATTAAAGCAACTGAATACATTGGGAGAATCTGGACTGATCTTATACAGCTCTGGCAGCACAGGTACACCCAAAGCCATTTTACTCAGCTTAGACAAGCTTTTGCAGCGTTATCAAGTTCACAAAGAGCACCCCACCTCCACCATCGCAGGCTTTTTGTTTTTTGATCACATTGGCGGCTTTGATGTCTTGATGCAGTGCCTAATGACAGGATGCACCTTGGTCAGCATGACTAAACGCACCCCTGAAGATGTGTGTCAGGCCATTGAAAAACATCGTATCAATGTATTACCCACTACGCCGACTTTTCTCAACATGGTGTTGATCAACCGCAGCTATCAACGCGTAGATCTAAGTTCACTTACCGTGATTGCATATGGCTCAGAAGTCATGCCACAAGCAACACTCGACTTGCTGCAACAAGCGTTGCCGCATGTCACGCTAAAACAAACATATGGTATGAGCGAGCTGGGGGTTTTACCCACAGAGTCGAAGGCAGGCAACTCACTGTGGCTAAAAATAAAAAAAACCGACTACAAAGTGCAGGATGGCGTGTTGTGGGTCAAATCGCCAACGGCCATGCTTGGTTACCTCAACCAAGATCATACGCCATTGAATGATGGGTGGCTGTGCACTGGGGATTTGGTGGAGCAACAGGGGGACTATATTCGCATTCTGGGGCGCCAGAGCACAGTGATAAATGTCGCGGGTGAAAAGGTATTTCCGGCCGAAATTGAAGCCTTCCTATTACAAATTCCATTTGTAAAGAATTCATCAGTCTGGGGGAAAAAAAGCCCGATCACCGGAAAAATTGTCGCTGCGACAATTTACACTGATGAAGAAGTCGATCCGAAGCAGGCAAAAAAACATATTTTAGATATCTGTAAGCGAACCTTAGCCCCCTACAAAATTCCAAGACACTTCGAATTTGTAAATGAGCAGTATCATAGCGAAAGGTTTAAAAAAATCAATAAGATACAAGGAACACAAACCAGTGGAAAATAAAAAGGGTACAATTGTGATCAGCGGTGGAAGCCGAGGGTTGGGGTTCGAAATCGCGTCCCAATTTTTGCAGCAAGGATATACCGTTGCGACATTTTCAAGAGGCAGTACTGAGCATGTAACAGCACTTGCAGATGATCCACGCTTTTTTTGGAAGTCGGTTGATGGCAGTGACTATCAGGCTCTAACCGAATTTCTCAAAGAAGCTCAGCAGCGACTCGGCAATATTGTTGGCCTGGTCAACAATGCCGCCATTGGTGCGGATGGGGTGCTCAGCACAATGCGTACATCTGACATTGACCGGGCGTTGGATGTGAATCTCAAAGCACAGATCTATCTATCAAAATTAGTTTCTAAGAAGCTCTTGCAAAACCGCGATGGGTTTATCATTAATATCTCTTCCATCATGGGCGTAAGAGGGTTACCTGGTGTTTCAATTTACAGTGCCACAAAAGCGGCAATGGATGGCATGACCAGAAGCTTAGCGAAGGAGCTAGGCAGAAAAGGGATCCGTGTCAACTCTGTCTCTCCGGGCTATTTTGCCAGTGACATGGTGAAAGATCTGTCAGATGACATTTTAGGTAAAATTGAGCGCCGTACACCGCTAGGGCGCTTAGGTACACAGAGTGAGATTGCCAAGTTGGTGCTATTTTTAGCAACTGAGGGGCATTTTATCACCGGGCAAAACATCGTCATAGATGGAGGTTTTACATGTTAGACACACAACAAGTTAAAAATGAGGTGTTGGATAGTATTATCCAAGAGGTGGCCACAATACTGTCTGAAAAGTCGCTGCCGATCACACAACTGGAAAGCGCTACAGCATTTTCTGAATTGTCATTAACGTCTCTGGATTTGGCCGAACTGATCAGCAATCTAGAAGCGCGCTATGAAGTTGACCCATTCGAGGAATTGGTTGCCATCACCAGTGTCGTTACCATAGATGATCTCGCTGCGGCTTATACGCTGGGCTTATCAGGTCAACCTGAGGGGACACATGACGCCCTCAGCGAAGAGCTAAAAGCCATAAAGAATCAAACACGGTAATCGAGCTAGACACTGACATATAAGATCATAGCGACACATTGGCTATATGCGCCATCATTTTGGTGCTCGCTATGGTATTTCAGCTGTTCATATCTAGCGTGACTCAGAGATATAAACGTAGAAGTAAAAATACATGATGGCTACAGATGATATAGCAATTGTCGGGCTCGCTTGCCGATTTCCAGAGGCAAGTTCTCCGGCCCAGTTTTGGCAAAACTTAGCACAGGGACGGGAGTCCATAGCAAGATTATCCGACGCGCAATTACGCAACGCAGGTGTCAGCGACAGCGAATTTGAGCAACCCAGTTACGTCAAAGCATATACCCCCCTTGCCGATATCGACAAGTTTGATGCGCGCTTTTTTGGGATCCCAGCAGCAGAAGCAAAGTTAATGGACCCACAACAGCGGACCTTGCTTGAAATTATCTATCACGCTTTAGAAGATGGCGGCGCTTTGCAAACAGCGCAGCAGAGAGAAACTGGTGTCTATGCAACTGGTGGCGGGATCACCCGTAGCTATCTTTATCAAGAAGCGACAAAGCACTTTAAGGGCAATAGTGATACCGGCAGCTTGTTACAATTACTCAACGATAAAGATTTTCTTGCGACACGGGTATCCTACAAATTAAATTTACAAGGCCCCAGTCTCTCCGTGCAAACAGCCTGCTCAAGCTCCATGGTTGCAGTTCACTTGGCAAGAAGCGCATTACTGAGCGGAGAAATCGATATCGGTATCGCCGCAGCCAGCTGTATCAGACTACCACAAGAACGGGGCTACAATGCCGCAGAAAGTATGATCTACTCACCAACCGGTCGCTGTAGAACTTTTTCAGACGACGCCGATGGCACCATTTTTGGCAGTGGCTCAGGCGCCGTGGTACTCAAACGTTATCAAGACGCACTGGCCGATGGCGATCATATTTATGCACTGCTCAAGTCAACCGCGGTCAATAATGATGGGGCTGGAAAGTTTGGGTTTACCGCTTCCAGTGTGCCAGGCCAAGCCAAGGCCATGGTTAAAGCTATCGCATTGGCGGGGATCAGTGCAGACCAGCTCAGTTATATTGAATGTCATGGCACTGCGACCAAAATAGGCGACCCACTGGAGATCCGCTCGCTCGAAAAAGCATTTTCACTGGATACCGATAAAAAACAATTTTGTCATATCGGTAGCGTCAAACCGAATATAGGTCATTTAGAGCAGGCGGCTGGACTTGCCAGCCTCATCAAACTTGCGCTGATGATAAAACATCGTCGGCTTGTGCCCACTATTAATTTTCGCGCACCCAACCCGAAATTAAAATTGCCACAATCCCCCTTTAAAATGGCACTCGACTATGAAATGTGGGAACCCGAACAACAGCGGCGCTACGCCGGGCTGAACTGTTTGGGTGTGGGGGGCACCAATGTATTTGCCATTCTCAGCGATCTCCCCACCACCGACGCGACAGCATCCAATGACAACAACCTGGTTGAACCTGCACAAGATGTGTTGTGTCTGTCAGCCAAAACGAAAACACAGCTCGTCGAATATATCGAGTGTATCGCAAACGATGAACGGCCTTTGCCACTGTGTGCCCTCGCCTACAACATCAATACCAGCCGTGCACATTTACCAATACGTAATACAGTGGTGATTGACCGGGATATGAGTCTAGGACAGTGGCGCGAACAAGCCTTGACCAAGATCGCGGCGTCCAGCGAGCGGCGTGGAACGACATTTGATAAACCAATCCAGTATATATGTAACCCCACAGAATTCGTTCATGCCAGCCAAGTAGCTACACTGGCCGCTGACATGCGCTGCCAATGTTTTACAGATGCCTATCAACGCTGGATGGACAGTGCAGCGCTCACTCTCATAAGTGACTCCACGGCCCCCTTTACACAGCACGTGGCGAAATTGTTGGCATTTGAACTGGCATTGTATGAGCAGTTAAAGCACTGGGGATTAAAGATGGCATCATTTCTTGGTGAGGGAATAGGTCGATATGCGCAACTGTTGTTGGAAAATGTCCCCTCGCAACAGTGGCTCAGTACGCTGGAAAAAGAACTGCATATACATCACGATAATTTAAACCACGCACAAACTCATAGCTTTTCTCAGATGGGTGAAGTGGCCATTGAGCAAGATCTACACCTCGCAAGTGAAGGCCCGATAATTTATCGCAATCGCCCTTTACATAACCTCACAGATGATGTGTATGTCTGTGCCAGCGAACAGTTTACTACCACCGAGCTGTGGTCCCTACTTGCCACGATTATCGACAAAGGCGCGCAAATTAACTGGCAAAACTACTATCCTCTCAAGGCTTTTGAAAAACATACTTTACCCAACTATCCATTTGAGAAGAAACGCTATTGGTTGGTTGATGAAGACTAACGTTGTTACACCTAGACTAACAAAAGATACAAGGAGCATGAAATAACATGAGTAACGCAGCAACAGCTAGAACATTGGTAATTAGCTTTATTGAAGAAATGAATCGTTCATCACTACGTGGAGACGAGATCCAAAATGACTTTGAGCTAAAAGATAAACTTAATATCGATTCATTAAACAAGCTCATTTTACTGACCCGAGTCACAGAGCACTTAGGTATTGAGTTTGGCACAGCCGATAAAACCATTAATGACTTCACCACAGTCAACGATCTGATCTCATTTGTTGAATCACACACCTCAGCACTAGAAGTGTCGTAACTTTTTCGACCTCACTTGACCAAGGCAGCTGGGATCACACGCTCTTCGTACGTTTCTGGCTGCTGCCCAGACAAATCGCTGCAATATATACGGATATATCAGATATCACCACGCATTGTGGTTTGATACATCGCCAAACGACACTGTGTAGACAAGCCTATTGTACGTGTAGCTACAAGGTATTAGTCACCTTATCGCTCTCATCTGTGATCCCTGAGCCATATTGCCATATCTTAAACCTGCCTTTTTAACCATATGCGTCACTTTACCCCCTTTGATGGTGGCATACGCCGTCGTCGTTGATTTGACGACGTTTGTCTGTGGTCAGTTCAAGAAAACCAAGGTACCTTTACCCTTAATATGGATCTCATTATCCTTAAAACGCTCGCCAAACTAGGAATTCCAAAAGCACCATAGGCGCTTTCCTATTGTTGGCGCATACCGATGAACCCAATGATAAATAGTTGTGTGTTCAGCGCACGCTCCCGCTCTCAAACATTGCTTCCAACTCGCGGTCACTGTATTCACATTAATCCCAATCAACTTAAAAATAGGAGCTAATTCACTCGATGGTATTTCCTTATTTCAGTTAGTGATGACTTAAAAAAGGGGGAATTATGACCCCTCGCGTGAGAACACAAAACAGTAAAGGGGAGAATGCGATTATTGGCTTCAAGGCGCCAGTTTCGGTCAGGTGAAATACCATTACACATCTTTGCTCAAAAAATGCTGTAGAGCAACAAGAGTTGAATAGGCCTACTTATTGAGTGCCGTCCATCCTTAAGGGGTGGAGGGAAGCGCTTGTAGCTCCTCACGTAAACATAGATATGATGATAAAAAACCAAAGCAGACCTCTAAACGCAGAAAGAGGAAGGTATACCCGAGAGCTTGAAGAGCAATTTGTTGCTCAAACTGTGCTGTAAATATTTTAATACCCACGGGCCGCTGAGATAATAATACGGTGTTCAAAGCGACGATATTTAAACTGGTTCATGTGGGGTATACACTAGAGGTTTAGCGCATTTCAAAAGAACCCAAATGCGGTCACAGTGAAAGAGAGCTTGCGTTTAATTCTTGGCGAATTCAGTTTGAATAATTTGCTAATAAGTTGGCGAATTCAACTTGAATAATCTGGTTTTAACTTTAAAAGCAAGGAGTTAAAAACTCCTTACCTTGTTATACAAGACGAATATTAATCTCGATAATGCTGCGCTAAAATCGCTTGCACAGAAGATTCAATCTCTTTCAATACGTCTTTTTTGATCCTGCCAAACTCAAAGGACACAGCTCGGTTTGACTCTTTTTTTCTCGCAAACATGTCTTTTGACTCAAAATGTCTCAGTGTAGAAGTCACCACAGGTGGCTTATTGGGACGTTCTGAACTCAAACTTGCTTTAAGAGTTTGGCTGATAATTTCTTTATGCTCATGCACCTCGACACCATCAAGTTGTACGGCCAACAATTCCTGGATACGAATTATCTCATCATTCAAGGTATCCTGATATCTGCTCATCACTTTAAAGAGCAGATCATAATCAGCGATGGAGAGCTCTCCAGCGATAGGGTAGAGCTGGATCAGTCGAATATCCACACTGGCCGCTTTCAATGCTCGACTGATCTTTGCTTGACTGCAGTTGTGTAGTTTAGCCAAATCCGCTTGCTTCAGTGTGGGGTTGTGCTTTTGCATCATCAAACACTGCTGCCCAATCTCAAATAAATTATGCTCTTTTGCAGACTGTAACTGTTTTGCTAAATTTTTCGCATCGTCTAACGCTAATTCGTCCCGTGTGACCAGCACGCGATAGCCATCATGTTTGTGAAATAAAAACCAAGCTCTTCTTCTTGAACCATCTAGTATTTCAATCTTTCCGTTTTTGTATCTGGCAACAGCGGGATGGAATTGTTGATAGGTAAGTGAATCAAGATCTGCAACAGACTCTTCATTTAACAACGCTTGCTCACGACCATTAATATCGAAGTTAACTTCTGTGTCATTTTTTAACTGTGTATGATCAAGCACCATTTCCGTGAAGCTTGCTTGTTGTCCTGACGCTAGCTGCCAGTGGCTTGTTTTACCGATCGATTCAACCCCGAAGTGTTGCTTAAGATACCCGGTCACATCTTCACCGGATATTTCGATCTGCGAGGATAGCTGCTTAAACAAATTAGGAATGCGAGATTTTGCATCTCGCTTTTCAGCTTCGTGCGAACCGAATGTATTGCCCAGAGGGTTGATCTCACCACGTCTTTTAGCCATCTACTGATTCTCTCTTTGTTGTTGTGACCAAACAAAATGAATATCTCGCATGATCTGGCTTGTCACCTCAAACGCATTTTGCTGTGCATTTTGGAATGAAGACTTTGCTTTTGGATATTCACTTTTAGACATATCAAACACGGTACTGAGTAAAGAGGATGATTGTCGAATGGCTTCACTGTGTTTAAATTCTTTCGAATAGATTCGCTGCTCAAAATATTGCGTCAACTGATTCATCAATTCAGTCGTGGTTGCGCTGTCTCGATGGTTCGTCAACAAAATTTTCATGAAATCATACCCACTGTGGCCTTCGTTGAGAAGCAGTGACCAAATTTTTGGTATGTAACTAAAATAGGAACATGTTGCATCAATATCGTTTTGTGTCACCGACAGTGGAAATATCACGCTTGAGGCCGCGTAGTAGGCATTATATGTCGAATAGCCTAAAGAGGGTGGGGTATCGACAATAATGATGTCAAATTCGCTCTCAACTGCTTGTATGATGTTATCTAATAAGGTGTATGGCGAAGAGAGTGCTTTATTAAACACCTGTTCGTGAAACCAGCCTTCTAAGGCTCTGTCATATTGAGAAGCTGGCAGAATTCTTAAATTGGGAATAGTGGTTGGTAAAAACGCATCAGAGATCGCGCTTTGTAATGTTTCCCCTTGGTCTAACTCAAAATTTTCCATCATCAAATCACCAACAGATAGACACCCCTGTTGAATGGCTTCAGTGGCATAATACATAGATAATGTGGATTGCCCATCCATGTCGATCAGACCTACTCGATATTCTTGAGGAAACTCGGTTGCAATACCTGAAGCAATTGTTGCTGCAGACACTGTTTTTCCAACCCCCCCTTTTTGGTTCTGGATCACGACAACTTGCACTTTTTGATGCTCAGAACGAACAAACTTTGCTTCTTTGCGCAACTCCTCTGGTAGTTGATCTCTGATCAAGTAAATCTCTTCTAAGTTTACCGACCATACTGCATCGTCATGTCTACGTGGATCAATATTTGTTTTGGAAACATATTTATCCAAGGTTTTACTATTGATTGCCAAATAAGCCGATGCTTCAGCACGAGTGAAGTTTCGCTGTTCCTTTTTATTGTTGATCAACAAACGTTGGTTTCGTCTTTTGATAAGTCCATCAGCACTGTCTTTAAGTGCGAGAAAAGCATTGGTGGTTTGTTCAGAATCCATAATAATTCCCTTGATATTTTAAATTATACTATACACCTTAAAAAAGAGCTTACAAACAAAAAAATGATGTATTGAACAATAATAGAGCGCCTTTTCCTATTCTATCGATGTGATCTTCTGTATTTGATAGAAAAGAATATTAAACTTATGGTTATAACAGCTAAGGGTAATTAATAAGGTTAATATTGGTTAATATATAGGTATAAAGGCTAGTGGCTTATTTAAGTTAATAAGTATTTGACTACATTAAACTTTATCAATTTTCCCAGATCTACTTTCCTATATGTATAGATCGAATTTACTCTATGTTTTGGATCATGATTACTCTATGTTAAAAAGCTACCCGAGAATTTACACACAGCTTAATCACAAACATATTCACATTTTTGACCTAGAGATCAGAATTACTCGCAGTTCGAAGGCTTGGTTATCCACATTGCATCTGTATGTAGGTAGATATTTTCCGTAAATTCATATCGAAGATCTGATCTCCTCGTTGATCAGATCGGATCTACTACCAGTGTAGATCACCTTATCCACATGTATACGCTGCGTTTTTTATCTCGCTGTACTAATACAGATCAAGATTCCTCTATGCTTTTCCCACTGATTTATATCAGCGAATAAATTCGTCGCCAGTATAAACGAGATCAGATTTACTCTATGTTTAGACGATAATATTATCATTTTTCTTTCAAAATTGGTTAATTATTGTGTAACAGAACACAATTCCTCTATGTTCAACAAACATGTCCTACATTTGAGAAAGAATGAAGTGGATCTTTTGAAAGGCCTGATATTGATAATATACTTTTTTATTCAATTGCTTAATCACGCAGACTACTCTTCTCAGATCACATTTACTCTATGCTTATATGGTTATAAGTTAGAGCGTTAAATTAAATATATCTATTTAAAATCAATTGGTTAATATTTTTATCTGAAAAATTCAGAACGTAATTCCTCTATGTTTCAGGGGTGGGAGAGAAGTGCTGTGTCAGTTTAACTATTTCAATAAATTCAATTGATTATGGAGTACTTGTGCAGAATGGGATCATATTTCCTCTATGTTACCCCCATTTTTGATAGCGATGAACTCCCTTTCATTATGCTATTTAGTCGTATATAAGAAAGGTGTTGTGCAATACAGATCAAGATTCCTTCATGTTTCTGGTCGCTTCAAAATTCAGAAGAAAACTTTATATTCAATAAGTTATAACTTTTTCAATCTCACAGATCTCATTTCCTCTATGTTTAGTGCATACCGGATAGATTGAAACAATGAGGTGATGACTTTATTCCTTCACCCTAATTGAATAGGCGTCTTTTCCTTTTTAGATCATATTTCCTCTATGGTTGAATGGAACAAGAGATTATGCATCGATGTGTTTATTTTGGCGGCTGGCAAATTACTTTTTGTTGCTGTCCTAGAAAAAAGTAGTGATAGGAAAGGGAGGGAACGGAAAGAAGGCTGAGTATGTCGCCCGGCTTTTTATTTAGTCCTAGATTCAGATCAGATTTCCTTTATGGTTTGTTTGTTCAGATCAGAGTTCCTATATGTTTTATTTTATCAGATCAGATTTCCTATATGTTTTGTTTTAGATCCGCATTTAAATTTTTAGTGGTATGCTGTAGCGTTATACGGAATAGTACGGAGCTGTCGGTA
>NZ_JAGJEH010000019.1 GCF_018100925.1 Pseudoalteromonas luteoviolacea
CATTGACCGTTTCAAGTCTCACATGGTCGTTTCTGACCTCTGTAACTTTGCAATATTCACCTTGTTTCACACCGAGACTAGCGTAATCTCTGTTAAATCGTACCTGCATGTTAGGCTTGTAAAACATTGCCAAGCCTCGTTGTTCCTTGGATAAATTTGCGTTCTCAAGTACTCCAACGTTAACACCATTATGAAGTAGGCCTTCGGCCTTTAAACCTGTACGCAACAAGTCTGTGATTTCGGCTCTGGCTTTATTGCTGGCAGCGACAATCATAAGCTCATGACGCTTTTGGGGAGGTACCTTCAAGTAATCCTCAACGACTCGCTGATGTCGTTCCTCGCTATTGGGGATTTCATGAATATCCCCTTTTAAATTGTCTAATGCTTTAGCTGCGTACCCAGAAAATGCACTTTGCCATGCCAAGCTATTCGTTTGACTTTTATTAGCCGCATTGACATATAAATTCTTTGATTTCAGTTTATTGTTTAACAGTTGTTGAAACGGCATCCCCTGCCCGACTGACGGATTTTGTTTAATATCACCTGTCAGCAAAATACGCGCGCCAGTTTGGCGGCTCAAGGTTAACAAGTCCGTCATTTCTTTTGTGCTGATCATGCCACTGCCTTTTAATAGCCATAGGTGGCCTGAAAGGTTGGGTTTACGCCTCTTATTATTGAGTGACATAAGCAAAGATTGGATATTTTTGGTATCCACACCCAGTTCCTCTTGTAGCTGCTCTGTCATCTGAGTTCTTGGTGATAAACCAGTCACTTTAAGTTCTCGTTTTTGCGCGGCTTCAGTAAATGCTTTAAGCACATCCGTCAGCTGCTCAGAGTCATTCCCCTGGAGAGCCATTACGGTATCTTTGTTCGTCAACAGATGGACCAGAGCGGCCTCTTGTTCATTATTAAAACCATAAGCTTCAGATACAGTATTAATTTGACTTGCACTGCCAATACTGCGTTCACTCCCGATACCCTTTTTAAAGACATCTATCATATATTGTTCACGTCTGAAGGCATCATGTGTTGTAATTACCGTTTCGTGCTTTGCTCCATCACGAGAAAGATTAGATTCAATCAATTCACCAGATTGCAGCTGGCGAGCGATTTCAGTGTTAAGTTGATCAGGAGGTAACCCTGAGAAAGTAATCGCTGTCTTTAATAATTCTGTTCGTTTAAAAAGAGATTCGTTGTTATATAAATGTGCACAGGCCATCTCTATAGCTCTCTTTGCAGTAAGGCCTGAGTGAATGCTGATGTTAGAATGTGAAGCTTTCTGGCTTCTTTGTGACTCGGTTAAGGTTCCAACAGGTTGCTCAATTCCAATACTTTGCAATGAAGATGCTTTGCTATCGGTTCGTCTATCAATGGCATCTAAAGCACTTGTCTTGTTATCTACAAAAACCGTCACGGACCCAGATGTTGAAGCCAATAAACTATTTAGGGTTTTTTGGGACACTTGATGATCTCTATATGCTTCAAACGTAGTGCTTGCAGACTTATGCGTACCTGAAATAACATCATAGTGAGTGCCAGTATAAGCATATGTAAAATGTCTATGAGCAGGTTCATTCAAGTCAAGTAAGTGTTTAGTCGTGCCACTCTGTATAGTCATCTGCTTTTCGTTGATGTCAACGACGGTAAAAATTTCACCCGAAACAATTTCCTTTTGTCTATCTGTAACTTTTGCTCGAATACGCTCACCTTTAGCCACATTTGTTTGCTGTTCGGTATATGTCGATATGCCGGATGATACAAGTGATTCTAGCTCAGAAGAAGACAGGGTTTTTCGAGCACCTTGGTATCCTATAACCAGCTCACCCACCGAACGGCTTATTACTGAGTAATAATGGTTTTTTTTTAAACCAAGTGCATTATCGTCATTGTGAAGTTTAATCATCATTCCTGGAGCATAACGTAATGGTTCGGACATTTCTTGGGTCGTCAAAGCTGTTCTCGCAAGCAAAGCTATACTGTGTGAATCAGACTGGATGTCTCCACGCTGTATCAATGACTGCCTGATGAGGTTATTTGCTATTTCACGTTCTTTTTTATTCGGTACCCAGAATATATGCGACAATCGCTCTTCATTGGAAAGTGCACTGTAGTGTTCAACAGCTGCTTCAAGACGCTTTGATCTTTCACTGAGTTGAGATGCATTGGTGATAGTATTTTTGATAGAGTGGTTGCTTTTAATAGTCCCTTTACCACCGGTCAGATCTAGATGACCGATACCGGATTGGAGTAGTTGTTCAAATGGTTTCCCCTGATTGATACCACTAATCTCTTTAGGATCACCAGTCAAAATTACACGACTGCCAACCCGCCTGGCCGACTGCATTAGCTGATCGACTTCATTTGAACTGAGTAAATTAGCCTGATCAACGAGCCAAATATCCAATTCCATCTTTTGGGTAGCTTGACGTTGTTTTTGACCATATATAAAACCGGACACCGTATGTGCTATGAGTGGTGTGTTTCTATCCAGATTATCTGCTTGTTTCGCACTTGAGGTTAGCGTTTTAACATTAAACCCATGGCGTTCTGCTGCTTTGTGGATGTGCGTTAGCATAGTAACTTGCTCTTCTCGCCCTGATACTGAAACAGCAGAGAACCTATCAGTTGAAGTAAGCGCGAACAGAGCCTCAGGATGGCTTGGTGGAACAATAGCTGATGAAGCAACTGAACTTTTCGATACAATAGGGTGGACGGCATTAATTCCTTCTTTCGCATAGTGATGATACCGCCATTCTTTTACTACTGATTCTCCTGTCGTAAAAGCAGCTGTCCCACCAAGCTTTTCAGGTAACTGCGCAGGGATAAGATCTTTTGAACCAACTAACCTATCAATGATTTCGTTTATGGTATCTATGTTCACAGTACTTTTTGCATGCTTTGATACGGCTTTCAGTAGCCTATTTCGAGTAAACACCGCTTCATTAGTGTTGATTTCTTTAATGACGTCTTTGACAGCTTTTTCAAGATCAGTGAAGTGAGGTACAGCTGTGGTGCCTTCTACAGTCGGTCGATTCATCGAACCGTACTGATATCCAATCCCTTCTAGTGCGCTGCTCTTTTCCCCCGTTCGCTTTTGAACCTGCTTTGCAAGAGATACAGCATCATCTGTGTATATAGTCGCATCGTATTCAGCTCTGGACAATGCAACATATAGAGACCTTTGGTTAACGAGATTTTTTCTTTTTGAATCAAGTTGTGTTACGACTTTTTTGTAAGTATCCCCTTGTGCTGCATGCACCGTACTTGCGTATTCAAATTCAAAGTGTTTGTATCTATCTTGATTCACATCGAAACGAATACTACGTCCATCCATGAGCTGTATTTGTACTTTGGTACCATCAATATCAGTGACTTTAGCAATATCGGCATTTTTCAGACCTGCTTCATCATGTTTATCTCGCCAACGAATAAAATCCCCCTCTGCCAGTGATATATCGAGCGATGAATAGACAACCACGCTAAATTGCTCGCGCCCCCCTTGAGTATCTGGATCCCACTCGATGGTCCGCTTGCCATTACTGAGTATCAGGCGCTTCTTGTCCTGACTTAGTTTGGTTACTCGATAGTACTCATTTGCCTTGACCCCAATGTCAGAACGGTCCTTGAGAAACCGAACAACCTGCCCTGCTTGGTACATCAGCCTATCGGCTTTTTCTTCTGGTTTCATCTGTGAATTGATAAGCAAAGAAGTCTCAAGTTTATCCGGCCCAATTAAATTGGCTGCTTGTAGTTTCTTCCGGATCAATTCATTGGCACTCCGGCGTGTTTCATTATCCGGGATAAGTAGCTTCACATAGTGTGTCAAGGCATGGTCCGTACTTCCGCTTCGATTAACCCCTTCTTGAACTAAAGAAACATAGTGTTCTATGATACGCTGAGTTCTCTCTTTACTGCTCTTAACGCTCACTAGGCCAGTATCGCTAGATGAAGAACGGCCCAAAGATGATAAAGAGGCTGAAATATCACCATTGATAGCGTGTAGTACAGCATTTTTGAGATCTGGATTTTTTTGCCGTTGTACGTTAGACATTGTTTGCAAAGCAACACCTTCTTTTTGTGCTTGTTCGAAGGGTTTACCCTGCTCTACCGCCGACAGTTGATCTTTATCACCGACTAGAAGCAGTCGAGCATTCGTTTTCCGACTGAAGCCAAGTAGGTTATTAAGCTGACGACTGTTTGACATGGACGTTTCATCAATGACCCAAAGATCACCTGTCAAATCGGGTAATTCAGGTGCTTTTGACAACATTTCCAATAGAGATTCAATCGTGTTGGACTTTATATTTGCAGCTTGCTGAAGCTGTTGAGCCGCTTTGCCCGTCGGGGCATACCCTTTAACTGCATACCCTCTGTGTTCAGCGATTTCCCTGATTGAATTTAAAGCCGTCGATTTACCCACCCCTGCGTATCCTTGGATAGCAATCACCCTATCTTTAAGCCTGAGCGCTTTATAGATAGTATCAATTTGCTCTTGCTGAAGTTGCTTATCTGGCTTTGCTTCATTGTGACGCTCAATACCTTCTTTGATATCTGCCTTTCGTGCAATAGGCCCAAGCTCCCCCATACCAAAGGTCATAAGCTGTAAATTATGCTGTTCGAGGTCAATAGCTTCTCTAGTGGTATAAGCAACCTGGTTTTTGCTAGTTAGAGTATTTAACTGTGCAACTGACAGCTCCTTTTTATGTACCAGGCTATCAATAGCTTGCTCTGTTTCTTTTAAAGAGCATCGACCGTGGCCAAATTTAAATGCCTCATCAATGAGCTGCTGCCTTGAGAATACAGCTTCATTGAAAGACAAATTTCGATAAGCAAATCGAACAATCTTTTCAGCGTTGAATAAAGTCGTAGGTTCAATTATTCGCGTATTTTCTGTTGCTCGTATCCGTAGAGTTTGGTGATCAAAGCCAATATCATTTGCCTCATTATCCCATTGCTCGATCACGTGTTCAGTAGCAACATCTTTTTTTGAACTTCGCGTTTTCAAGGCTGCTTCTGCCATCTCCTTACCTCCACCCAAACCTTTTTCATCAGCATACGCTTTAATTTGTTTACGACGCTTTGAAAAATGATCCAGTGTGGATTGGTCAATGCCTTCAATCTCGAATGTGCCTTTATGTCTGTCCCAGTCAATGTTATAACCCAGTTTCTGAACCATATTTGCCAATTCAGAACGATATATCTGACCGAGTAGCATTTTGTTAGTGAACAAGGGTTTTGATTCAATTGAGCGCCACTTTTGCGCATCATCCTCTGTTGTATTAGTAATCACCGAGTGAGTGTGTAATTGAGGGTCTAATGCGCGACTTGTTGTATGCGTGAACAGTGCAGCTACAAGACGTTTAGTTGAGATTAGTTTAGTTTGTTCTTGCTGCGTTATACGACTCACAAGGAATTCTTTCTCTGCAAAATCCAAGGTTGCTTTTACTGAGTCAAAATGTGCCGCAAGTAGACGCTCATCATTACCTATAAGTGCCATCAAGGAAACAGATTTGGGTGCTGAGAAAGTGAAATCCCAACCAGGCACTCTATCTCCTGATGGCCTGGCTAGAGACTGTCCATTCGGTAAATTACCAGCAAGAATGGACTCAAAATCACCTCGCTCAACCGGCCCATGTAAGCCAAGTGATTCAGCTCCTTGTCCATGCCATTCGCTGCTGATGTCTACCCCGCTTTCACCTTTTGTGTAATAGTCGGCTTTGTCATAATACTTGCCCGCTTCAGAAGCGCTGGAGAGTTTTTTAACGCTTAACATTATTCCATCTCCATGTCATCGCCGAGATCAGCTTCATATTGTATCGGTGCTCTATCCCCTGCACTTCCACCGCTTGTTTTTGACGTGTTACCCCGCAGAAATCCGGACGCTCTGTTAGAGGATGAATCACCGGACGAACTCGTTGTATCCTCATTAGTTGAGGTTTGCTGCTCTGATTTAGAAGAGGTCGATGATGCAGGCTTTAGTTTTACATCTGTGTTTACGAGCCAGACTTCTTTTGGTGCAGGTATGTTAGTTTCGCTGCCCGACTTCTCAAAACTGCCAAAGCCAAGATAGTCTTCTTCGATG
This sequence comes from Pseudoalteromonas luteoviolacea, assembly GCF_018100925.1. GTDB lineage: Bacteria > Pseudomonadota > Gammaproteobacteria > Enterobacterales > Alteromonadaceae > Pseudoalteromonas > Pseudoalteromonas obscura. The sequence goes on from NZ_JAGJEH010000019.1 coordinate 6,083, forward strand.
TCTTGTTTAACACTTTCATTTTCCGAATCACCAAAGGAAACTGGATCCCTTTTTTCGAAGGACGTTTCAGCGCTCACATATCCTGGCTGGACTGTATCGAAATGTTGGTAATCATCAACAAACCGACCTACAGGAAACCCACGACCGAGCTTTATATAACCCTGAAGATCAGGAAGGTTCTGAAGTTCAGTCGCCAGCACTATCGAGCGTTCTTTTTTTTGCTTTCCAAGATTTACCCCATCTCGAATTTCATTCACACCATATGAAATCCCTTCTGTCGTTTCGACGGTTTCTGCTCGGCCCAACTGCTTAGCTCCCCAATCAGCAAACGTTGGATCATTACACCGAAAAATCACAGAAGTAGAACAGCTTCCGCATAGGGCGTCTGCCCCATTCTTTCCGTAAATATCTACGAGCTGTGGATAGTTCTGAAAGCCGAGAATAAAACACCCCCCATACTTTCTGCTCTCTGCTGGTGTTGTTTGTACTGATGGTAACTTGTTGAGTGTTGGCAACTCATCAATGACTGTCCAGATCCGTCTGCTCAAGTCAGGTTCCAACGCTAAAATTGAGCTCGTAGCCAAGTCTAACCATGTGGTAATTAACGGTTTGATGGTATCGTGGATTGCTTTATTGGATGTGATAAATATCCAGCTGTCTGTCGACTCGTCTTGAACCCATTGCTTTATGGAAAAACGAGCAGCCTCACAGCCTGGGACGTACTTCAGCGCTCTCACGTAGGAAGCTACGACTCCCCTGACACTGATTGCCATTTTTTCGCCGCCTTTTGCGACAATTGCTTGTGCATCCGTACCAGCGCATAGTTCAACCAATTCGTCCAACGTTGAGTGTAATATCATATCAAGAAGATGGTCGATAGAGGGCGTCTTGCTCTTAGATTCTTTGAAGGCGAGGGACGCAAAAATTATTCGAGCAGCATTACCCCAAAATGGATCATTCGATTTTACATCAGGTATAAAAGAGTTTGCCAGATGAAAGAACTCATGCTCCTGTTTGCACTCTTCGAAAATACTCCAGTTTGCACTTCGCTGGTCCAGTGGGTTCAAAATGACATCCACTTTTGGGCGATAGAAATTTTTAACAAAATCACCGGAGCGATCATAAATAATAACGCGCATGTTGTGAGTGCGAAGAATACTAAAAATTTGCCTTAGCAAGTTGGATTTTCCTGTACCAGGGTCGCCAGCAAGCAACATGTGAGCGGGTTCAAAAGACTGGGGTAAAGTGATACCACAAATATTCAAGATACCTGCGCTTTCCTTGTTTGTTTTCAGATATGAATGGATGATTTTATTTAGTTCTTTTGTTGGTACCATACTGCCACCTCGCACATGCTGATCTTCTTTATGACCATGGCCAGTGGCATAGATAAACTTTATAAACAAAATCAATGCAACAACCCAGCAAACGGCAGCATAGACGCTCCCTTGCTCAGCAATTGACTGAATGTTATGTATTTGCCGACTGACTTCACGGTTATTGATCACATTCCCAGCTGTGGTTTGAACACGTTTTCCTGACGGAAGGTGAAATGATAATTGTGTGTCTCCAGCGCTGTATAGCTCAGCATGAAACCAGGCTTGAGAATACTCGACTGCAAGCGTTCTTTGTGCCGGTGTTGTCATTACATATAGAATGGCTAGATAACATAAAAATGCGATCATCAAACTTGCCCACGTAAATTGCTTGATCACCTGTCCAATCATTCTTAGATAGTGAATCGTTGTCTGACCACCCCGAATAAAATTTCCCATTTTATTGTTGGTAAATAGGCTCATTAATCTATCTCCAGTTGTTTGAGTAATGCGGTGTATTCTTGCTCTGCATTTTGTAAAACATCATCGCCAGCTAGCTCTCCAAGCTGATTTGTGATTGCTAAAATTTGTACGCTTAAACGTGCCAAAAGTTGCAGTCTTGCGTTTGTAGAAGTACTTTGATTTTCTTTGAGCACTTGAATGCCCAGCTCGATTAGGAATACACAAGTGTCTGTTTTTGATTTACCAGTGTTTTTCATGATGATTTCTATCTCATCATGAAGAATTTGCGGGCACCTGAATCCAAGTGGCTTAGACATATCTAACTCTCCGTATAAATAACACACAACAAATGTATATAAACATACATTAAAAATGTATGTTTATATACACAGCATGTGCAAAAAACAACTAGCACTACCTGTTTAACGCCGAACTACATATTTTTTAAGACTTGATATGTGATTTTTAGAATACTGTTTGACAGTACGGTTAAGTGGCGTTTAACACCATAAGCCTTGCATAGCAAGGCTTTGAATAAGCATTGTCAAATGCGTCAGGTGTGACGCTTTTCACGCTAAGGCGCCAGCAAAGGTACAGTTTGATTGTTATTTCACCGGGGTTTTACTTTGACATTAGTGTATAAATTCATACATCATTACTGTTGATACTTTATAGATATAATGGAGATTAGAATGAGCATTTTTAAGAAGCGACTAAAGAAGGACTATAAGGTCCAATTTAACACCACAGGAGATAAAAGAGAGAGGCTTGAAAAAGTCACTAAAAAATTGAAAGAACTGGCGCCGGAATATGATTTTGATATGAGTGGATTACTTGAAAGGGACTTTGAAGGACATCTGAGAACGGCAGAGAAAGAGATTGAGAAGATGGAGGCTGAAAGGGAAGCTGAAAAGGCAAAGTTGGCTGAACAGCCCTCACCAGGGGCCGTTTCAGGCATTATTGATAGTGTTGTCGATACAGCAGCAGAGAGTTAGTAAAAATGAGTTCTGGCCCGCATCATTTGCGGGCTAGGATTAGTGCTTTCGGGTTGTATGATTAATCAGATGGTTTCTGACAAGGTAGCTTTTTTGAATGGCTGTATGCAGGTTTTCTTCAAAGTGTTCTACGAATTCGTCGGGGTAAATTATCTGATCTCTTGATTGACCAGCGATGAGATAACCACTGACCTTGGTTTGTCCTACGTAGTGTGTTATTTCTTTGATTTCGACTTGTTCACCGATGTTGACCGTTCTAAACGGCTTCTTGCATGTAGCATAGATCATATCATTTCTCCACGTATGGCCGGAGATGGCCTTTTGTCTTATTTCCAGTAGATTTGAACGTCTTCCAGCGATGCGTTCTGTTCTGTAATTTTCTGAGCAATGTATGTTGTTATTGTTATTGATGATGCATCATGAAGTGCTTCAACATGACCCGTTTTAAACCTGCCGTATATAGTGAAAAAAAGTCCCCTTTTATCGATAGGGGCTTCCTCGCTGTCAAAGATGGGTTCGAAGTGCTCTCCGTCGTTTAGTCTGAATGTCATTACGCCGTTTACCTCAAGGTTTGAGTATAAAGAGTAATCCGGCGTGTGGCCTTCTGAATAGCAATTGAGCGGTAATTCCAGATAGTTCATAGCGCCCCCTGTGAATCAGGGTTTTGCTTTTTGGATAGTTGCACCTTGATTTTGATACGTTGTTCTTTGGATAGTAAACAGTAGTTATGACAGATACCTGAGTGATACCGTTTACATAGTCCACCACACGGTTTTTGTGCGTTATTCATAATTAGTCCTTCCCCACGTTGGATACGTTAAAAAACAAGACGGTCGGGGAATACCGATACATGTTTTTGCTCTAGTAAATATAGCAAAAAACAACACTTAAAACAACAAAAACAAAGAAAAAACGGTTATAAAATGATAAAAATATGATGGTTACAGAATCTGTAACCGGTTGGCGGAATGGATACGAATGGGATTATCAAGGGGCACCCTTGATGGTAAGCACAAGCACGCACAAAGCCCATGAAAGAAACCGTTATTGATGTGCGCGTAGAATACGATTTGGTATCATGTTTGCAACTTCGTTCTGATAAACCTGCCGTTTTTCTCGCTGTGGCTTTGCATCCGGATTGCACACGCTCACAGCAATGAATTAGCGATGCTCACCCGGATGGGCCAAGACAGCTTGCTGGCTTGGTTTTCTTGTTCTGGCGCGTGACTTGTCGCGCGCCAGGGCTTAGAAAATAGCGTAGCGACCCGCATTTTATGCGGGAAATTCCCTTACATAATATGAACATTTGCGCCTTGTATCAGGCAATGTTCAACCCCTTCGATTACGGGTGTTTTGGTTTCTCTGTCAAAGAAATACGCTTCAAAAAAGGGGTTATATGTCACCACCTTCCCCGAAAGTTCAGGCACCAGAATATCGGATGCCATGCACAAAGTGCCGATACAAAATGCATGAACATTACGTCTGCTTTCCCGCACTGCTCGTTGCTGTGAGGCCTTGCTGACCTTGAAAAATGCATCGTGAAGTTCAACCGACTTTGCATAACCGACGACCTTCCCTTTAAATGGTCCTTCGGCCGCCATCAGTGAATGAAAAGCCGGACGGTTTAAGTTCCGATACACCTTAACTATATCCCCAATTTTGATACTTCTTCTGGCTGTTCGAATATCAAATTCAGCGGTATCTGTATTGCTAAATATTGAATTGGCTTTGTCTATAAGCATGTTTTTTCCTCTCCCCACGTTGGCCGGGGAACACCTTGGCCGGGCTTTGCCCGGCCTGAAATTACTTAGATATTGATATCAGCTTGGTGTTGACCTTAGCAGTCGAAAACGCATCCGGTGGGAGATATTCAAGGACTTCAGCGCGTGGCGCTGTGAAAGTCACCGGCACCAATGCCACCATTTGGCCACCTTGAGCAAGTAATGATATTGCTGCATTCATGTGTGCGCGCACTTTTTTGAAAGGCGGATTTGTCAGAATGTAGTCAAAGCGGTCTGTCTCAGCTTGCGCCCAAGATAAAAAACAATCCTGATACAGTTTCACATCTGGAAACCGTAAACGTGAGGATTGGGCGAGTGTGTGATGTTTTTCTACGCCAATGATTTTTCCCGCCGGGTGACCTGCGTCTATTAATGCACTGATCAGGTTGCCGGTGCCGCACTGCGGTTCCAATACTTCCGCGTGTTGCGGTGCGTTGAGATAAGCGACCATACGCGCCGCCCAGTCGGGCGGCGTGACATGACATTCTGTTGCTTTGTCGACTAACAAAGGCACTGCAAGCTCGCCGGGCTGTGGCATAGCCACAACCCGGCGACGTCTGACTATCAGTCTGTCCGGTTTGTTCGGACGGCAATAGACTGACGGGTGCATTACTGAATTACCTCCGCATCACTCAAAGAGGTATAACTGTCCGAGTCAGGCGCTGGATGTGCTTTTGAATCACTTAGGAATACAGCAACCCACGGCGCAAATATCCCCCCCTCTGATGGGTCTTTGCATATCTTGAATCGGAATGTGCCACATTTCGACAGTTTCACCCCTCTATGTTCATGATAGATTTTTTTGTACTCTGCTTTGGTTAGTTCGATTTGCTCTATTTTGTATTCTGTGCCGTATGATACGTAGCTAACTGACTCTGCTTTGAAATTCAGAATTGGCGGCTTTGCGGGCTGTTTATCTGGCACTGTATAACCGGCGGTTTGCATCAAACTGCGCCAGCCTGACTCGTCTAGTTCAATCTCAGACGAATCAGAAAGGTGTAAGGGTAACGGCACCTCGCTCGATACTTTCCAGCCTGTTTCGGTCTTCTTTGCTTTAGGCTTATCAGCGCCATGTTCACGCAAAAACCCCTGCAATATTGTAGCGCTCAACTCTCCATCATAGTGAGGGACGCCGCCCAACTCGTGGCGCTCATAGCCTAAGCGGTTTAACAGGTGAATGATACAACGAGCGCGGCTTTGACTCTCTATTACTGTTGTATGCATGTTAAGGTTTTGCTCAATCGCCTGCCGTGTAGAGAGGCTCCCATCTTTTAATGCTGACCAAGTGCCATAGCCTGAAACTTGTCCAGTAGAAATAACACTCAGGCACCCGCCTGCGGTCTCTATCGTTAGGCTATCTAGCTCTGGTCCGTCGGGCTTTTCGGCCAGTGCCTGCCAGATTTCTATGCATTTATGACTGTGGTTGATTGTCCGCTGATATCCTCTAAGCTCAGCCGCCAGTTTTTTGATCCTGTTCATTCTTGTTTTTGGATTTGATTTCAAATTAGCGTAAGCTTCTACGCCTTCAGCACGATAAGCCCAGTAATTGGACGTGCGCGCCATGCCAACGGCCTTGCGCATGTTGCTTTCCATACGCTCACGGTCACGGCGTGCCCTCGCCTCAGAGTGATGACCAATTAAAATGGGCTGACCAGCCGCGAAACGCTCAGACAATCGATTTGCCGCAGCAACAAACTGGTTTGAATCCGCCATTCTATTCGATGAATAGCCATCAAATCTCGCTGCACGCTCCTGTGCACGTTCTACAAGCGATGTTTGTTCTGCGGTCACCTCTCCCGCCAAGAAAGTACAAATGTCCTCTCTGAGTGGCGTCCAGTGCGTGTAAATGAGATCCTGTTTTGGCGCATGTCTGAACCCTAATTCCTTCAACGCCAAGTATTCATCTCTTTCAAACCAATGGGACGTATAGATCCGGAGCTTGTCATCTTCGGGGCTGTATGTCGCCGTGAAATCGTCCTGATCCAGTTCCAGGTTAAAAATAAGCGTTTTTGCTTCTTGATGTTTAGTCATAAATTTTTCCTCTCCCCACGTTGATTTAAAAGAAGAGGCAGCCGGGGAATGCTGTTCACTTCCAACACCATTAATTATACAGAAACCACAAATAAAAACAACATAAAAAACAATATTTAATGTGTTTTTTTTAAATGATTTAGGGATTATTAAGGGACGTGTCCCTTAATGAAAAGCACAAGCACGCACTCAGCTATTATAGGCACACACTCGCGTGCGCGTAGCCACATCGGGGCTGACCCCCGCCCCGCCCCGCCTTGATAAGCCCTTCGAACTGTCCGCACTGATAGGGTAACAATGAGTAAAATGAGTTACAGATTCTGTAATTGAATTAGCGATGTCTACCCGAATGGGCCAAGACAGCTTGCCTGGCTTGGTTTTCTTGTTCTGGCGTGTGACTTGTCGCACGCCAGGACTTAGAAAATGACGTAGCGACCCGCATTACAATGCGGGGAATTCCCTTGAACTGCTTTTCTGCGCTAGCTTCTTTTGTAATGCTGTGTGAAGTTGTTCCACATCATTACGCATTTTTAATAACACCTCTAAATCTGAAATATTTTCGACCGTATTCAAATTATTGCGTAGCCACACGCTTTGATATAAGTACTCGTTATCCATAGTTTCCCCGACTGACTAATATTTCCAAAGGCAAAGAACCTGAGACTATCAGGCCATATGTAGCAGCAATCACAATCACAGCTGTATGTAGTAACAGAGTCAACATCCCCCATATACTGACAGAAGGGATCAAACGAAATATATTCAGAACGACCCGTTTTGTAAGTGTATACATTAATTACCTCCTTGAAATTACGATGTACAAAAACATACACTATATATTTAAATTTATACAATGCCGTAAAAATAAATGTGCACACTAAAGCAATCGAATAGCCTCCATGTACAATATCTAGCCACTCTCCTTTTCTGGATTAATACGATTTTGAAGCTAAAGAAAGTCCGACAGCAATGGGCCGAACCCAAACAGGAGTCTGTGCGATCAACTGAGTTTGCTCACTGAAATTTAGTAACAGTGTTTTACCCATCACTTCAGCGATGCCAGTTGCTGACTTTGGTGGCACCATATTTCCGATACGCTCACGCCACTGAGCATGGCTGTTACCGGCTAAGGTCAATGGAGTGTCATCGGGACTAACAAGCCCCTGTAGCGCTGCTAACTCAAGGGTCGTAAAGGGACGGTGCCAGTGACCCGATACAGACTCAATGATCGTTCTGGTTCGCAGTTCTGGCGAAGGTAAACGAGGATCAGCTACCGACCAGGCACCATTATCATGACGACAAGATGATGTAACAGCCCCACTGAAATCATCCCAGTTCAATACACCATAGTGGCGTGCTGACTGATATGCGCCACCATTAACTTTGGCCAGTTTACTGCGAACATCTGCAATAGTTTGCAGCTCGACCCCCTGCGCCTGCTCATCACGCGCTACAATTTTAAAATGAGGTAGGAATTTAGAATCGTTCAGGCGGGGGTCCGCTACAGAATAAGCACCCGTAGACGCCGAAGAGCGACCTGAAATAGCGCCCACATGTTGGTCCCAGCAGTTCACACCTAACACGGTAGAAAAACCATAGTTTTTTGGCATCAGCAAATAATCACTGAGTACACCATCTTTGACTTGCAAACGCTCGAGACTGCGCCAATCAGATCCGGGCTCGACGAACGCCAAACGTAGCCATGTTTTAAATTGTAGTTTTGCCAATGAGTGCATAGGGCCTGCACTCGGGCAACCAGGCAAAGGAAATTGTTCCAGCACCCTGCCCACGGACTGGAGCGGTCGCTTGGTTGGCTCATATAAAAAAGGAGGAACTTTTTCGACGTGTCTTGCGACCATTAAGAAACGTCGTCTACTTTGTGCAAGTCCGCCGATTTCACCGCAATCATGCGTTGTTCTTGCAACTGCGTAACCAAAGTAATTCAAAAGCGCTTCGATCCAGTCCAGTAGCGGCCCCCCTCTTGATTCAATCCTGGGGACATTTTCCATAATGATGAACTCAGGAGGATCGTCCTTAAACGCTTCCAGTGTTAAGAAGAACCCCCTGACTGTCAGTTCATTTAGGGCTTGATACTTGTCGCTATCCGCTTTGCTTTTCGCAAGTAAACCAGAAAACCCTTTACATGGGGCACTGGTAAACACAATGTTTGGACTATGGTTTTGTGCCGCACGCTGGATATCCTGGGCGGTGGCTTCACGCCAACCTGGCGGGGGCGCTTTACCATGAAAGCGCGTGTATTGCTCTTTACTAAACAGATCCATTACCGTTCCATCAACGCCTGTAAGACGAGTAAAATCAGCAATTGCGTTCGGGTCGACGTCAATACCACCAATACATTGAAAATCGGCTTCTAAACTCCCCACTCTTGCATCAGCTTGATTAAAGCCTAGCGCTCCTCCCCCACTCCCGCAGAATAGGTGAAAATGGTTCAACGTAACTTTCATTTTTAATTCCCTTGTAATTAAATAAAAACAAGGAAGATACTTCCGTGCAGGAAGTATTTTCCGCTCCCCACGTTTGAAAAAAGAGAGATGAACCGGGGAATGCCCACCTTTTTTTGATACCTACAGCATACTAAAAAACAACATTAAAAACAACATTAAAATTAATATACACAGACATAGTACATTGTTATCCACTGATTCTGTGGAAATGTGCTACCCTAAATACTGTATATTAAGACAGTAAATTAAGAGAGCATATGAAAGTAATTCCGGTTAAAGCAAGCGCAGGGATCACTGGTTTCGGTTATGGTGGTGCTGAGTACACAGAGATTGAGCAAAGTTTAGATACACTTATAATGCCAAACGCAGGCGCGTCGTTCATTGGCCGCGCATCTGGCAGCTCAATGCAAGGCGTTGGTATATTTGATGGTGACTTACTCATTATAGATCGCAGCACACGACCGGAAGAAGGTGACGTGATTGTCGCGTCATATAACCGGGAATTTGTGTGTAAGATTTTGGATTACAAAAATGGCCGGTTACTGTCTGCATCACCAGATTACCCGCCCGTTTCAATTAATCGCTACGATGATTTTAGTTTTGAGGGAGTGGTAACAAGCTCAATTCGGGTGTTCAGAGGGACTCAGGGGATTAAGTCGCGATTGAGTTAACCTCAGTTCTCGTTGCTTTTTCAAACTTTTTTAACACATATTAAGAAAGTGCCTTTAAAACAATCCCTCGATTTTAGTATGCAATAACTCATTTATGCCAAATATGGATAAATTATTATGTGAAAATCCTATAAATATATACAGGCAACACACATAAACTTAACGCTAAAACATCCAACATTATTGAAGCTGAAAAGTGTGCACCTAACTCCTTAGCTTCATTGTTATGAACGCCTTTCTTATTCGAAATTTGATTGCCTATAGCCGCACAAAATTTCGATTTTTTACTAGTAATAAAAGCCGACTTATAAAATAGCTCTAACCTCTCTTGGTTCAGAAATGAAAGAACTTTAGGTCTTAACCAGAGGAAAAGAGTAACCAAAAAAGTTAAGTTAAGAATAAAAGCAAATGCTTCCAATTGACCACTTGAAATCAAGATTGAACCACATTGAAAAACTACGTACCCAAAAAAAGTAATTGATTTTTCGCTCATAATTGTTTCCCAATCAACTATAAAAAAACCATGGTAGTTCACGGCTACGCTATCCAATAATAAAAATAGCTGTCAGCGATAGAGTGACTACTTAACAGCCCAAAACGGTTTGTAATAATATTTGTCAAAACCCATTTTTGACATAGCTTCTTGCTCTGTCAGCCCCTTTGTAACTAGTTCTTTCACGTCATGTTCGATAGACATAAGGTGTTTCTCTATTTTTTTATTAAATCGAGCGACACCAATACCCCAGATTAAAATCAAGATCATGCTAGATAGAGGATTTTGATAAAAACCTAACAATATCAGTAATACCCAAGATAGGTATAATTGCCAATCTTCTTTTTTGGCATCCCTATATAATTCTTTTTCATTCATTTTTAAACCAACAGAAGTTTTAACATAAAAAGAGTGCTTACAACCAATATGATTAGGAACACCCACTGTATACCCGCTTTTTTAGAAACTTCATATTACCTGAGGTTGCGGACTTCGCTACTAATAGAAATAGCTAATAAGCCCATTGTTTGATAGTTATCACTTATGAAATCATAGATTTGTTCCACGCTTGGAATCCTTACCATTTAGCTAGATTTACTTTAAAAAGATTTATTCGCCAAAAATAAATATCCACTCTCAAAGTTTTAGGATTTTTATTGTCCAATCACCCCCTCGAACACTACCGTTTAACTTAGCTTGTTCAAGTTCCTCATCGTCATATTTATAAAGATTGAGTGAACCGCTTTTAAGCTCCAGTTGGGCTAACTTTTTGGTGACAATTCGACCATCTTGAAAAGTATAACCTTCTGATTCACGAAGAACACCAATAAGTCCATTCAGTTTTCTGGCACAATAATTCTCATCAATAGATATATATAAAGCCATTTCAGTTCCTTTTTCCGTACTCCAATGCAGATTAAACACAGTTTTTACGCTTGTTTGTGACTAAGAGTGCGCTCGCTAAGCTAGCTAATGCACCTATTAAAGCAAGTCCCATAAGTGTGAGCTTATTTTCAGCCATATCAGCAGGGTATGAATCCACAGCTAAATAAATCACAATACAAAAGTTGATTAATGCGCACATAGACAAATACAGCCTATTTTTACTTTGCGATTTCACCACCAAGAATAATGCTGTAATCATGCTGGCGAATAGAGATAGTAATAAAAAATTCCCCATAATTTATTCCAATTAAGTTAATTTAACTTGCTTTAGCACTTCATCTCCAACAAATTCAATGATTGGCCTGTTCGTTTCAGACGAGTAAAAAACACCGCCCTTATCAGACTAGGGTTTCTAGTTCTTTTACCACTCCTACTATTGGCGCGATGCTAATCATACTAATTGATTGTATAGTTGACATTTTGGTGCTGCGAATAGCATTGGTATTTTCATTCATATTTTAAACTTCCCCTTCTAAATAGAAAACTTGGTAAACCACCAAAGACGGGTTAATAATAGTGAGGATAAAAAACTCTAATGAATGAGATTCCTATGTCTCAAAATAAAATAGGTCGATGTCTGGATAAAGCTGAAAACAAAAGGCCTCGACACCGTGTAGAAACAACACAGTAACGCCATCCTTGCTTTTTTCGACAGTCCCGCCGTTATCTAAAACATACGCTATAGATAATTCCAGACCTTCAGAAAATGTTTTCTTAGCAGAACGAATTGCACTAAGGTACTCATCGAGGCCATTCATCTTTGCAGCAGAAAGATTTAAGCTAGTAAAATCTACGTCCAATTTCATGCAAATATTTCCTATTGCCCATTATTGACTTTGAAACCATGTGTATTCCAACTATTTCTAGACTTCCAAATCATCCACGCTAATTTCATGAATTACATGATCAGACTGTCTAAATTTTTTCAGTTTTAAAGCTGCCAAACCGAATGATTCTGTTTCTGGCCACGGCATATCAACCCCTTTTTCACGCAAGCCCTGCTCTATGGCACCAAAAACTAGATCTTGGTTAAAATCAGCTTCGCGTTGGTAATACTCATAAGTCATGACAGTTTCGCCTGTAATATCTGAGTATGTTTTTTCATCGACACCAATAGTCTCTAAGGTTTCTATTCCTTCTACATCAACTAGATCAATAAAAAATGGCGCGTGTTCTTTACTTATAGCTTTTGATTTAAATTTATCGAAAGTTGAGAGCGCATCACAATTAGCTAAGAACTTACTGTGTACTTTTACACCGTTGTCACTCGCTCCAAGATATTCTGCTTTAATAGCTAACATTATAATTCCCTTACGTTTTCCAATGAATTAATTCTGTAATGATTCAGCAAGTTTTAAACCCTCAGATGTCAATTCGCCTTTAAAGTCACTCCATGCGTGCCCTTCAATCCAGACTCTGCCAAACAGCGTATCTGGGCGACCATTGCTGTATTGATACTCTATAGTCACGTTTTCAATGAGGCCAGCTTTTGCTAGTTTTTTTGCTGCATTAAAACACCTTCTCTTTTCTAAAGAAGACTCTAGAACTACCCCTCTTCTACAACCCCTTCTATTTAGAGCGTTCAAAAGTACTTTTTTATCAGATTGACTTAGTTGCATGATTATTAGACCTTAAAAGCACATTAATTACACGTGTAATTAATATAGCAAACGCAGACTAAACTACAACCTATTTGCCAATAAAAAATACACGTGTAATAATAAAAAGATGAACGAAGATAAAAAGCGCCGAGGCGCACCCAAAAAGCCCACCAGTGAGAAGCGCACAGCTCGTTTGGGTGTTGTTCAAGTAACTGAGCAGCAACTAGGTGATTATGAGACAGCGTGGGAGTTGGCAGGTAAGCGTAAATCAGATTGGATCAGGGATACTCTTGACGCAGAAGCCAAACGCACTATAAATAAGCACAAAAAAACCGCTAAATAGCGGCTTTTACGTATTCCAATAGTTGGCTTTATAATTCTGCAAAGGCGGTTTGGAACCTTTCGCGATCACTTTCGTCAATTTTATTTAAATCTGACAAATCAATATCCATGATTTCTGCGACACTTAAAATATCCTCTTTTTTCGCACCTTGTTCAGCCATGTATGAAAGCGCCGTAATTGCACCGTTGTAATAATCTGTCATTTTTCCGTTTTCCAATGCTATTAATTACTTTTTTCAGCAGGTATAAACAAGACCTCTGATTTTTTAAATTCTATTGGTTGCCAGTAGATGTCATCGTCTTCACCCTCATCACTACCGTAACCGTAAAATTCATCTCTAGCGTAAATATCATCAGTATCTTTGTCAGCGATTGCCGTCCACCATCTATTTGCTTTCCTGTCATAGTAAACAGGTACATCTGGTTGTAGGTTCATAACTACAAAAGTGAACTCTGGTGGGTAGGTACTTTCATCACCATATACAAAAAGAGTACCGTTCTCAGAGCCGTACGATTTTGATTTTTGAGCCACTACTTTTTCAACAAGATTTCCCTTTGCTATTTATCCCTCGATTTCCAATCATATCCAAAGCGAGTCAGCCATGCTTTTAGCGTCAACTTTCAACGCTTCAATTGCAGTCTCTTTAGACTCACCTTTGCCACTAACAAAGTTATCATCAAAACACTCATGAAAAGGGTTGTAACCTATCTTTTCAAGATCGCTTTCTTTCATTTGATAACTACCAAAAATTGCAACCGCTTGCCGCGCCTCAAAACCATCATTTGTTTGTTCAATGTAAATTTGAGCGGGTTTCAAAAGTGCTCTATAGAGTATCAAGCCAGGTTCTCTCCTGCTTTTCTTCCAATGCAGCCATATTAAATTGCATAATTGCTCCTTGGAAGTTAGTCGACTCAGACATTCTATTGCACTGCTCACACCGAACTACAAACATTAGGCTCTTAACTGAGAAGCTACAATCAGGAAACAGCGTGTTGCACCTAGGGCATGTGATTCTGCTCAATTGGTCAGGCCCAGCATCCAACGCTTTTAATCGTTTCATTTGTATTTGGGTCAGCATATATTCCTCCAAAGTCGGGTTACAGATTCTGTAACCCTTAAGATACTCTCAGTTCAGCATTTCATTATTATGCACTTCTATTGCTTCAGGTATTTGCATATCCATAGCAGTTAACATTACATACGCGCCCAGCTTAATCCCAGAAGTCGTGATATTCATAGTGTGATCTGGCTTGATTAGTCTGTTCATCCATTTGGGGTTAGACTTTGACGTATCTAGAAGAGCTAATTTGGATAACTCATCAAACTGTGGAACTTTCAACAGTGCAAGATGTGATTCCTCAGGAAGCTCTAATACTGCATGCTCATAGTCAGCAATACTTTGCTTAAATTCCTCACACAATTCTTTCGATGCCATTGCTGCTGCATGTAAATATGCAGCATGGGTTACAATGGTCTCTTTTCGTGCTTCAATCACTGTGGCAGGGTCAGCGTTCACAAGCCCACTTAAGCTTGGAGCATGCTGCACTAATGATTTAAACCAAGCAGTGAACAATTCTGCATAGGCACTCATAACAGGGGGATCTAGTTTCTCAAACTTTTCATCTGTCAGTCCAGATAAAGTCTGGGTAGCCTTTTTGAGTGCCGTAACTCCCCACAATTTTCGAGACTTTGCGCCAGGACTGGCCTTTTCAAATTCTACGACTTTGTCTAAACCAGCAGATTTAATTGCATGGATAAGGTTGCGATTAAATGCATTGCGGCGGTCGAATAAGATAGACAGTGCTTTTTGCGGTTTGCTGGCGTTGTTATTAATATCTGCAAAAATTTGTTGACTGCGCTCAAGTCCTTTATCGTAAAAAATCACCACAGTTATGTGTTGGTCCTTAATAGGTAAACCATTTTCTAGCGCAAGCTCTATACCTCTGCGACGATGTTGCCCATCGTTCAGAATGACCTGTGCATCTATAGGAATACGGACAGTACCAACATTGGTAAAGCCAGGCGCTGGTTCAAACTGCATTGCATCGCTAACAGAAGCGGTGACCGCTGGCAATGTGTAATCAGAAGGGCGGCTTTGCAAATACTGACTGATACTTTCTGCATGCTTTTCTTTCAGTTCCCGCTGAGCACGCAACTCAATTGGCACATCAGACTCATTAAAACGGAATAACCTTACAAATTGAGGCATCGGGACTTGAACAGTAAAATAGATACTGTCGCCCATTTTTCCAGCGATGGCCGGAAGTGAGAAACAAGCGCCCGCGTGATGCTCTGTAGCGGCCAATAAATTGGCCTCCTGAAGAGCTATCTGTTCTGCATTTTTTAAGCTGACCTCATCACGCTCAGCTTTCAATTGATTTCCCCGCTGTGTGTATTTTCTAATGAACTCATCTACTGTCAGTCCATAATCAGTTAGTCTTTTCGTGAATGCATCAATTGACATTTCACTGCGATCTACGGGCTCCCTGTCAGAAATAACCCGCTTCTCCAGCCACATAACCATGAGCTCTACACAGTATTCATCAATTTTGTTGTTCTCAAGCCACTGCCAAATCCCCGGAACCCGATTCCCTTTTGTTAAGTCAGTCTCAGCGAAGACATCGCCAGAGTCATATTGACCTACCTGAAAATAAGCAAACTTATAACCCGCTTTTTTGGATGCGATTAGGTAATCTCTGTGTGTAGAAACGATCTCATCATTTGTATTAATAACAACATACTTTTCTATTGTAGACATATTTAAATCCTCTCCCCACGATTGAATACACAATGAAACGTCGGGGAATTCATTTCATTGAAACTATGGTAACCTTAACATTAAACAATATAAAAAACAATGCAAATTCAAAAATAAACAGTTACAGAATCTGAAACTGGTCTAAGTTAAATAACAAAACTGACCTGCAACAGACGTTGAGAATTGGCCATTGAAATAATGCTCTTTTGAGTGTATCTGTTTATGTAATGCTTCCAGTCCGTCGAACTGGTATACATCACAAGCATCTGATCCCTTTGATGGGGTAGGCACGAATACCCAGCCACCGTATTTTTGCACCGCAAGAGCACAATAATACACACCAGTATTACCTATTTTAGGTTTGTGTTTGTCGTTATCCGCAACATGCACGCGCTTGATGTGTGGGTATTGCTCAGCCAAGTGCGACGACACCACAGGCAAGTTACTAGCCATTAGACAGATTACCACTGGACGGCCAGTGGCCAAATGCATTGCAAGCCCTGTAGCCAAGCCTTCACACAAATAAACGATTTCAGCATGCTGGAGATCGCCTCCCAATACAGTGAAGCACCCCATAGGGTTAAACCCCCAACTTTGACGTTTATTGTTTGACCAAGACTTAGGAGGCATATGGTAAATGCGCTGTAGCCCTCCAACTTGACCCGAGGGGGTGTACACAGGAAAACACGTGTAATAGCCGTAGTCACGATGACGTCCAATTCTGATATCAAATCGCTGCGCGACTTTCTGTAACCCTTTGTCATCGAGATAAGCACTGATCATGTGAGATACATGTGTCATTTTACTAAAACGTGCAGGTTCGTTTTTTAAATAAAAGTCTTGCTTACGCTTAATATTGAGTTGTGCGAGTTCATCATCTTTACGTTGCTTCTCAAGTCCCACGGTATCTATAGCGCAAGGGGCCGGAAGTGTGCCTTTTTCCTTATGCTCTTCGAATAAGCGATAAAGATAAGTCAATGCATTGAAGCATTTACCTGGTTGATTGTACGTATTCTGGTAGCTTTTGAAGCAAATCACAGGGTAGGTAAATGTTTCACCACGCTGTATATACGTTTTAAGTTCAGCGTAGATATAAACGCGGCCATTGTCATTTTTATTAATGCCTTTCACGATAGGCGCACTATTCTTTTCGCACCTCGAGCTACCGTATTTAATTGATTGGCACTTTTGCCAATCAATACGGCAATCTGATGCCATTTCCGTCAATGTAGCATTAAAATAAGCTGCGATAGATAAATAATCGCTCCCGACATACTCTCTAACAAACTCTACAAATTGCATACTTTAATCCTCTCACCACGTTCATTGCCCGATGGGTTGGTGGTCGGTGAATACCGCCAACCCTGTATGAAAACATACACTAAAGACACGTAAAAAACAACTTTCCTTGCATCAACTTGTGTGATGTAAATGCGATGCCAACTCAGTGGCAAGTCGCTCACTATCTTTCAAGGCCTTAAACTCTTCTATACCCAGTAGCGCCTGAACCGTTTCTGATTTTCCTCCTTTCTTTAACAGTTTAACATCTGTTTTATTTGCCAATGACAAGGCCATAATGATCTGCGCTTTTTCTTGCACTGACAGCCGCCCCAAAGTGATCAAATCTTGTACTAGCATACTATACCTCAGAGCAACCTATCCAGTTCATACCAAGTGTGTACGCATTCCAGCCATCATACTCGATGGACAAAAATGTATAGATGAGTATTGTGAGCTCATTAGGTTCATCAGTACCTCTGAGTGTGGCAGGCAGAGAGAACAGCATGTCACTGTCTAAGCTGTGTACCGTAATGTGTTTGCCTGTGATGTCATGTTTATCAACTTCGATACTCATAGTTCAGCTCCTTCTCCGTGTAACTGAATAATCAGTTCTTTAGCTTCAGTTTCATGCGCTTCAGTTGTTGCAATACTTTTCGACAGTTCTTTAGCCTCGTTATAATCAGCCCATAACTCTTTGATGGTGCTATAGCCTGTGACACTGATGCTCACGCCAAAACCTCGGCGGCCGAACTCCAAAAACCCGCTATCTACATATTTAAATTCATCAACTAGAATTTTATGAATTTTCAGTGCACGTATTGTGGAAAGATAATCCGTTGAATTAATCCAAATGACGTGTTTTGAGATATCTGCTGAAACACATGAACGTCGTGCTTTAACTGGCATAATAGTTCCTCTCCCCACGTGAATAAATATAGTTAGTAAGCCGGGGAATACTCACTGTCTATATTTATCATTATAGCAAAAACAACATAAAAAACAACACAAAACAACCATAAAGGTAAACTAATTTGTGTATGGGATTATTAAGGGACGTGTCCCTTAATGGTTAACACAAGCACGCACAATGCAGAAAAATACTCAACAATAAAAGTGCGCGTAGCTTTGAAAGTAATGAATTTATCCACTACCTATTCCTGATAAGCCATTCCGATCTATCCGCCCGATTTGAGCGTCCTATTATTCGCTGAAAGTTACAGATTCTGTAATTGAATTAGTGATGTTCACCCGAATGGGTCAAGACTGCTTGCAGGCTTGATTTTCTTGCTCTGGCGTGTGACTTGTCGCTCGCCAGGGCTTAGAAAATAACGTAACGCCCCGTATAATACGGGGAATTCCATCGCATTAAATACTCGAAACATCATTGTTAGACCACTGAAATAAAGCATAATAATCCAAGTTATCTCGGATCTGTTTTTCTTTATCAGCTAAGTCATTTAGCACCACCCCGACTTGGTTATACCCTTTCAGAGTTTTTGCAATGATATAGCGACTTTTATTTATTGTCTCGATATAGGACAGTTTATTGTCGAGGCAGACAAATACAATCTCCCCAGTCATAACGCAGTGTCCCTCAGGATAGCGAGAACAATAAATTGTACCTAATGCTTTATGGCTGATATGTGCGTCATATAAAACGCCATCAAACACCCTGCGATGACGGGTGAGTGGCAGTTTAAGGTTCTGTGAGATGAGATTATGTGCGTGTTTTGCTTGTTCTGCATTGTAGTCAGTACCTAGCATATTAAACCTCTGTGATTTTACGGTCTTGAAGATTTAAGTTTGTGTTGAATTTTTTGAACCTGATGAGAGAGATAAAGACTAACCCTTAGTGATTCATGAGTAACAGCATCCCTACGCGATAAGGCGTCTCTTATGCGAACGAGCGCTGAGTGCTCTTCTTGCTTCGCTTTATCCAGCTCGAGCTGATATTTTCCATATTTAAGTTGCTGGAAGGACAGTAAAACTTGAAGGAGTATTCCAATCAAAAAGAGGTTAAATTCATCCAGATACCAAGCTAATAGATAAATGATGTATGACATCAGAATGATCAACAGCATCAATTTAGATTTTTTGGGTTCATGTTTTTGCATTTTTTCGCAACTATTAAATGTATTTTAAATACACTGTGTATGTTTTCATACATTTTATAGAGCAAGAAAAGGCACTTTGCAACAAAATATAAAAATACAAGATCTTTAATTTAACAAAGGTGCTTATTTGTTGTTGAGCATCTTATAGCTCTTTATCTGAAGAGCTTTCAACTCATCGAGTAAATCGGGGTGAACAGCAACATTGCGGATAACAAGCTCATCAGGTATGTGACGCATCTGTTCTGTTAAGCGACTGTAAAAGCGAGATACAGCTCCGCTGATAAATTGTTGAGAAACGTCATATTCTTTTGCAATGGCGGGTTGTGAAAACCCATCCACAAGCACTTTTTCTAATATTTCGAGCGTACGGGGCTCTACTTGCTTTCCTTGCATGGAAAGAATGCAGAACATCTCTTTTGTCAAGCGTAGCCCTCGAGTGTTCTTACCGGCCATAGACGACTAACTCAAAATTTTGTTCGAAATATTGGCAATTCTTATCTGCCATTTCAGCCAGCTTCTCAAAGATACCGCTGTTATCTCCACCTTGAACGGGTTGCTTTTTACCAGTAATAGTCCAAATCAGGTTCTCCCAATCGGCGATAGATGATGGCATCCAGCTGGATTTTAATGAAAGTTCCAATAGGGCTAAGATAAGCCATTTTTTTGCATAGCTTTCCCCTTTGACCATATAAAATATATTTCGGGCAGTAACATTCTTACCCGTTTTTTGAGATAAGATAGCAGCTAACACATCATAGTCATTTTTAACGACTTCAGTTTTAAGTAGATGTACAAGCAATCTAGCTTCGAACAATTCATTTTTTTGTGATGTTTGAGTAGTCATAATGTAGTTCAGGGCCAATAGCTCAGCCCTGCCTTATATCTATTTAACCGTAACTTGAAGGTTGCCTGGCACTCTGATATTCATAGTCTGGCCATTATCAGACTCAATAACGAGTACGCCGTCTATCACTCGCATAGACTTAGCTTCGAGCATTAAACCAGGGAAATCCAGCTGTGATTCGCTATGCTTTTCACTTGCATGTGCTTCTGGTTTTTTTTCGCTTTGATGAACTTCAGCCGAATTTGCTGGCTGGCTTGAGATTGTTTCAGTTATAACTGCATTTTCTGATGGCTGCACTTTGTCGCTAACAGTTGCCTTATCCTGTTTAGTTCGCTTTTTAGGGTTGACCTCACGCCATGCATCTTGAACTGTTGCGGTCAGACTGCGTGACAACGTACCTTCCTGATATTTGTAAATGATATCTTTGTACCGCTCTGGTGCATTGTCATGAATCTTCACTAGTAAACCGATAGTCTCTTTGTCCGTAATTTCATTGGCACTGACTTGCTGTCTAATGGCATCCGGTACCCGTCCCATTGCTCGCCAGCGCGTGACATCCACTTTTTTATGTTTCTGGCCTCTATCGGCCAGGAACTCCATAACGGCTTCCGTACCAGCCTCTTTATCTATTCGACAGATGACATCTGCAATGTCAAACAGCGCGCCTGGATCTGCAAATAAATTGGAACTTAATTGAAGGATATCGCGGGTCAAACGATGTGTCAGGCCTGGTAATGTCTCTACTTTTATTACAATCGCTCTGATATTTTGCCATCTTGATTCATCGGGGTAATTCTCACGATTCAGCAGGTGTGCACGCGTACGCATCTCACCGTCAAGCAGCAAATATCGCCCATTGTCGAGGGCTTCTACTTTGATCTCGTTATTAAGTACCGTCTTTCTGATGTTTTCTGCGAGGCCTTCCAAGTCGTAATTGGATCTGTCCTTTCGGTACTGTTGTTCATCATAATCAATCAAATCAAGCGGAATACTTTTCAGCACACGACCTTCGACCTCTTGATTATTTTCAGCATTGTTTGAGCCTGTTTGAAGGGCGCGGATGCGATCTGCGGAACTACTTAGTCCTAGGCTGCTTTTTTTATTAAACATTTTCAGTTACCTCCTGCAATTCAGGTATAAACTCCCCCAGTGCAGAAAGCAGATTTCGAGCACCCTTTTTACGATGTTCATTTGACGCCTTTTTCCACACTGGTTCACCATCTTCTGTTGTGGCTTCGATCCACGAGTTTACTTTTATAGATGTGCCAAGGAAAAATTCTGGATATTCCGCTAACCATTGATCTGCGGTATTTTTATGTCTTTCGCTAGTTGCTCTAAGCTTGTTTATAACAAAGCCATGAAAGGTAAGCGACGGATTATACTGCTCTTTAACTGTACTTACTTTATCGATAAAGCTATCAATCACATCGGAGCTAAATTTGGTCGGTTCTAGTACACTGACTACATCAGTAGCAGCACAAAGTGCTGAAATTAATGGCAGTCCCAAAAATGACGGTGGTGTGTCAATCCAGATGTAGTCGTACTGTGCTTTAAACTGTTGTACATTTTTAACAAACGCGATCAGCTGCTCGTCAACAACACCACTGATAATATCATTCGCCGACGCATCATCAGACAAGCTGCCGATAATTTCTTGTATTGTGGTCCCGCTGAGCTCTTGAGGGAATGCATTAATCCCATCATCACCAGGGATCACATCCACTCCATACTTACCAGGTATGGGCTTCAGATTAGAATTGTCTACATATAACGCAGATGCTGAAACTTCAGGGTGTGCAGCACGGTCTTCTGGAGTCAGAAATGACCCTGAACTATTTCCTTGCGGGTCTACATCAATTAATAATGTGCGTGCAGACAGTTTAACTGCTGTTGCAAGCGCGCCTTGTACAGACATGGTTGTTTTTCCAACTCCGCCTTTTTGGGCGGAAGGGGCGATCACTCTGGCCATTTTTCTTTCCTCAAAAATGTCCGGCCAGTGAGCAGTAGTGATGTTCACTTATCCACTCACCACGTTATTAAGAGCCGGTGAATACTCATCAAAATAAAGCAAGTTTAATAGTTGCTCGTTTCAGGTTACAGATTCTGTAACCTGATTAGAACTATATCACAAACAACACAGAGCACAACCCGAACAACAAAAAAATGTATGAAAAAATACACTGGGTATTATAGAAACACTATGAAGCAGATCAATTGTGGGATCTCATAGTTCATGACAGTGTGTCTCATAGCCGTGAAATAAAATCTCACAATTCGTGAAAGTTACTAAGAAGCCATCCTAATTAGGATGGCTTTTTTATGCCTGAAATTTAGTGAAGTAATAACACATAGCAAAGTAGCGCAAGTGTATGAATTTATACATTTTAAGCTTTTGATATGTATGAACTTTTTATAGAGATTAATTCAAAAACTGGGTATTTATTGGTAATATAGACAGATGGACAAACTAAAAAGTAAGGCGAATATGAAAATATTGAAGAGGATTTAACAGGGCAAACCAAAAGGGTTTGGAAAGCCCCGTCAAAAAGAGATAGATATACTATCCCGTCGCAAGAATAGTATGACATCTCTAATTTGACCGCGCAACTGAACCCTTACATGAAGAATCAATGATTTAAGTCATTACCATTTTGGTAAGGGGTTACTATGTCTGTAAAAACAGTAGATTACGCTAATTTGCGTGATCCAAAAACTAATGGAAAAAATTTTTCATTAGTCGCTTCGAGTGGGCGAGTCAGAGAGCCTGTTACTCGTTCAAAAGGGCGAGTGGTCGGTCGCTTTCCCTAATATCCTCAATAAAATTCTGCCTGGCGATACGCCCGACAAGTTTTGATTAAACAAAACCAACGCGTAAAGGACATAAAAAGACTATCTGTAAAGGTTTCATAAAGCAATGTTTATTGCTTAATTTATTTTATAACGAGGTGTTTCCGCTTCCAGTGTTGCGAGCTCATGTTTCATGTATCTAAAGCAGAGCAAATATGTGCTAAACCGTCTATTTGCGTTGGAGTGAAGTAAAAAGTCAGTTTATCCCTTTGTTGTCATATTCCAGAAGTGAATATTTCATTGACTACATTGCCAAAACATACTCAGAAGCAAATATTTAGGTTTTGCACTAAGTTCTGTATCTGTAAGAAGGGCGTTTGAAAAGTTAGTTTGATTATTCCGAAACTAACTTTAGCGAATATATGTCTATGCTTGAGGCTGGTAGTCTTTTATAAGTGATTGTATTTACTTGTGATTGTCAGTTCTTTACCGCACTTGTTAATATCTACAGACTTCCAGCTCTTTTGTGCTGCTAGTATATCCCAGCCTAAAATGGTATAGCCTATTCGGCCTAGGTCTCTTGGGTAGCTATTTTGTTGGAGCAATTGTTCTAGCAAATCACTTGATACAGAGACATCAACGATGTTTAACAGTAACTCGGTATACCGCTCAATTGTCATAGGCTGACTAGCAACTTGACTAAAAACATAGCGTATCATTGCAGACTGCCACAGTTCATGCTCGAACAAAGAGAATAAAAGCTCTTTGGGGTTTATCTCAACAAACATTTTGCCATCATAGGCATCCGTAATAATTGCTTGTGGCCCGCCAACGAATACTCGTCTTTTATTTATAATATTCTTACCAATATTGCCTTTAAGCTGGCAGCGCAATTTTGCGTTTGGTCCATCGAGTGCTATCTCGATTTCTAAACGCTCATACAAAGTTTCTAGGTCGTAGGTTGAGCCATTATAATCCGACAGTTTAGAAATTAGAGATTGCTTTATTTCATTCATTCCGATTTCCCTATGGTTGTTCATAAACAATCACTACCCAAAAACATGCAGTGCGAATACATAGGATACTAGCATGTTGAATCGGTAATTTTAGCCCGGGCTGTGCTTTTCAAGTATGTGTAACTGGTTAGGCTTAGACTGCACTGTGTTAAGACGTTATCGCGAACGATGAGAATAAGCCTAGATTATTTCAAAGATCATGAGAAAACGTTCACTCAATAGTTTCTCACAATCCTTGCCAATGCCTTAATCTACCTAGGGTGTCATTTTCACGAATTATGAGATCTCACATCAATACAGCCCTTTTTTACATAAAAAACACCATAATTATCTAGTTAGCTGTCTGATTTACATAGTGTTGTTGGCTATGCTACTGTGGAATTGTACGTTTTGAATGCTTAGTTCAATCGCACAACTCGTTGAAATCTTAAATGGCTAACGCCAGAGGAAAACAC
The DNA here is from genome assembly GCF_018100925.1 of Pseudoalteromonas luteoviolacea. Taxonomy (GTDB): domain Bacteria; phylum Pseudomonadota; class Gammaproteobacteria; order Enterobacterales; family Alteromonadaceae; genus Pseudoalteromonas; species Pseudoalteromonas obscura. The sequence goes on from NZ_JAGJEH010000019.1 coordinate 30,441, forward strand.
AATGAACACTCCACATGTAGAGCTAATTTTAGCTAATACACGCTCAACTGTTGTACGACACAAATTGCCGTCAACGACCTACGGTGCCAAAGATGAATTCATCAGGATCATGCGTAACGCGTATGACATGGGTGAATTTGCTCGAAACATTTATGTATTTGCCATCGATGGTGCTCCCGGTGCATCGAGGAAAAGTTATCTTGGACTGCTGGTTGAATATGACAACGATCATTTTGACTTATTCGATAGTTGCAAAATGAATATGGGGAATAGAAGCAGAGAGGGTGAAGTCACATCACTGCTGAGAAATATATCATTGCTGACCAACTATAATCATATATTGTACACAACGAAGCGGATCCCACACACCATCGGCGATATGCAGCCATTAGAGGCTGCTTGTGTTATCAAAATGCAGACTATGAAACCATTGCTATCAAATTGGCATGCGTTTACGTCGACTTTTCAGGAAGACTATACGCTCATTAGCAAATCGATTTTTTCAGAGAAAGAGTGGGATAGCTTATATTCTAAAGCCAAAATGGCGATCCGAACGATTAACACAGTTCACTATTCAGATATCGTGAACAGGGCAGGGGAGTTTGATTACATCAACTTAGGTCGCGTCGGTGTCTCTGGCAAACGCATGGTGATTGGAGTGTCAAATACGCAAGCCTCATTATGCGTTGTTGATAAGGAGGCTTTGCAAACATTGGTCGATGATATTGGGCAGAAGGCGTCTTTTTATGTTTATGAAGATATGCTTCCAGAATCTGTAACAACGAGTCCTGGCCAACGAGTTCTATCGCTCAACAAAGTTCACTGCGTTGCACTCTCAGAAGAATCTCAAAACTGGGTATAACAGGTTAAATACCTGACTACTTATGGAAAAGAAATATGTCAATTACAAAAGCTGATGAAATAAAACACCTAACCAATGCTCAGGTCGAGGAACTGTATGATAAGTACATATCAGGAGAAAAAAACCAAACGCTCATTGCCGAATATAAGCTAACTTGCAGCCCTCAGAATTTGTATAAGGTGTTTCCACCAATCATTCAAAACGATGTAATCTGTCCCACTTGTAGTATCCCTATGTATGCACCAAGGCCGAGTAAAAGTTACAGAACATATCCTTACTTTTGTAGCAAGTGTCAACATATCCGTCCCTTTTATGAAGAGAGTTATAATACCTGTACTTGTGCTGCTTGTACTCAGGAAAGATTGGATAAGAAAGCGCGTGAAGAGCAAGAAACAATAAACCTGATAAAACAGCAATTTGCGTTAGAGCAATATAGTAGCTATCCATACTCATCTCTGAATTTTATGGATAAGTGCTTTCTGCTAGCGCTTTGTCAGATGCAAGAAGAGATTTGCAATAATGTTCTGCTTCCATTGTCATCATACTATATTCGATTCTCTCCAACGGATAAAATGGACGATGAAATCATACTATCACTCCATAAAAAACAGATCTTATTGGTAAATCCTGATTCACGGCTGGGTGCATTCTTTGGCTCGAGCGAACGTATGGGTTTTTATCATACTGCGGTAAGTTGGGTTATCAATATTGCTGACTCAAAAGGAAACCGGCTTACACTGGAAGAGTTATACGAAGCGCTACTTGCAGATTTATCAGCAACACCGAGTGAGGTATACAAAAATGACATCAAACATTTTATCTTTGAGCTGGCGGTAACAGAACTTGAAAGATATATAACTGAGCAGCTTGAAGCGCTCAGGCTCCCACCCCCTCCTGAAAAAACAAAACTTTCACTCAAAGAAATTTTGAATCACTTCTCTGTCGCTCAGGGATGCTATTTTTGTTTTCTATCTGCTAGAAAAGCGCAAGACTTCTATTTAACGGGAGCGAAAAACAAAAACCACGCTGTTAATACAATCCCCAATAGGCTACTTAATTTAAAGAGTCGCGCTTTAATGGAAGAGTGGGATGTTAAAAACTATAAATGGAACAGGGACACATCTTATTGTCAGTTGACCAATACATTCTATGAAGTATTGTGTCCAGATTGGCCAGAGGTGGGGTTTTCAGAGTGTCCCATGTCACTGTGGGAAAATGTTATCTCGCAGCGGTTCTCGTCTTCACAAAGCGATGAGAACATCTTTTCTTGCCCTGAGTGCGGTTCTGTCGATCACAGTTTTAGTGGGAATATGAAATTGCTCCTTATGACTTGCAACGGATGCGGCTTTGAGGCTGGATTTACAGAGCAGGGAGCAGAAGCAACTGAATCAGATATGATTGAGAAGATTGAACACAGCACTTGATCATAAAGTACTGGCCAAATACTCGGAGCCATCAAACATCGGGTTTGATGGCATAGCTCTATTACAAGATGGAGAGCATGTACGGGTTTTAAAACAATTTTATGTTTCATGTTTGTAATGGCCTGATACGTTTATGGAATCTAGTGTACTCAAATCTATTCACCTTAATTTCAGCTTTGTGTCCACTAAACCTCAACTATTTATGAAGCCAAGGCACTTTTTAGAACCCAGATAGCTATTTCTAATTGTTCAAGCAAAAACACAATAAAAAATAACTATCGTATAGCATTGAAAACCGACTCTAAAAATTCAATTGTGATGCCAGAGGTAAATAAGAAATTCACGATCAATGCACTAATTAAAATCTTGAGTAGAGTGCAAACTAAAGCTAATTCCTTACCAGCTGTTTTTGCATCCGGATACACTCTGTTTAAGCAAGTCAAAAAGATAAAAACAACCGACCAAAAAGCAATTATAATTAAAATAATCAGTAAAATATTAGACATTTTCCCCCCTTGTCTTGGGGGAGCGCACGCACATAAAATTTTGGAGCCCCCAATTATAGATTAGTCAGGAAAATGGATTTTTGCTTAAAAATAGTGGGGTTAAAAAACAAGTTTTTTTCAAGCCATTGAAATTTAACGAGTTTTATTTTATACTTTGTCAAGCAAAAAAATTGATTTTTTTTTGGTTTTTTCGATTTATCTATGACGATATAGGTAACCACTTCACGCCATGACCCACCCATTTCCACGGCCTTTTCAGTTATAGAAATTTACGAAGTTAAAGGTAAATATTCACAGCTCTTCTTAGCTAGAAGTGATGCAATAAGTTACAGAATCAGTAACTACTGAAAGCTGTTAATACCCAATGTTTAATTTAATTATTAATGTATGAAAAAATACATTGAAACCTTCAATTAGAATGATATAGTGTACAAAAACATACACAGGATATAATTAATATGAATTATCAGATTTACAATAATCTCGTAGCAAAAACTATTCGTCGAGTCAGGAAAGAAAAGAATTGGACACAAGCAACTCTCGCAAAGAAGTTAAAAGTTGATCAAGCAACGATATCAAATTACGAATCAGCTAAAACTGAATGCACTGTAAGTGCATTAGTTCAATTGAAAGCTATCTTTGGAAAAGATTTTGACTGTATAGAGTTTCCTTTGAAAGACTAAATAAAGGTACAAATAAGTGTATTAGAAGTGCTCTTTATAAGCACACCTAATATTTTGAGCTATCTCAACATAGTAGGAAAAAAATGGACTTACATACAGCATTTTTTGCAACCTTTTCAATCGTTTTAATAACCCAGTTATTGAAACAAGTGCTGCCTAATTGTTTTGCTTTCCCCTGGCAATTGGGGTTACACGAAATAGTACCTAAAAAATACATACAACATAGGTGGTTTAAAGATACAAACTCGTTATTTTACTTCAGTAAAGATGAAATAATATTTCATACATTCCCACTCTTAAGCCAATCTAATTTAAGGTATGTAGCATTACTAGGAGGCTTGAATATGTGGATGTTTCTAAATGTCGGCATTGACGTTATTAACATTGCATTTGAATGGATTTCATCCTTTCTAATAACAGTAGCTCTTTTTATGGTGCCCTTTAAAATAGTTTTTTCCAGAACAGGATTTAACCCTGATTATATAGTTTTAATATCCTTTGATCTTATTGGCTACCTTATAGCTTTGCAGTTTGTCATGGTAAGTTTTTAAAGCTGAGAACATTTTAGCGAGCTGGCCATACAGCTCTAGTTGAATCTTGTAGCAGTTGTCATGAGCACAAAAATGGCTTTAGGCCATATACCCGTAACCATTTAACTTTAATCATGTGGCACATGAATAAGAGGCAAGGATGAGTTCAAATATTAAAATAGCATCAATTTTTATTATGTCATTTTTCAGCCTATGGTTTTGGCAGCTTGGGATGTTTGCTATTCCAGAAGATATAGATGTATCTAACATGTTACGTAGTTGGTTTAACCCAGGCGTGAAAGCATTTCCAACTATCGTATCAATAGCTTGTTTTTTTGCTGCAAACTATTTCATATTGAAAAATAACAATGACAAAAAAGCCAATGAAAACCTATGAAAATTTGCAGTACCTATAGATAGTTACACTTCTTTGAGTTCACATAAACCAAAAAATGATAAGGAATTAAATATGATATTAATCAAGCTATTAGTGATTTGCATTGGGGTTATCTTTGCTTTCCGAGTTTTAAAATGGGAAGAGGGTGGTGGACTGTATTATGCTAAGTACCCGGTAGCTAAAGCAATGGATAAAATGTCATCAACAGGTGAGCTTGATGGCGTTGATATCGAAATGGCTATAGCGGATATTGACTACAGCAAACCGAGATCAACTCATGCAGCCCAGTTTCGTTCGAATGTGCTAAAGCAAAAAAATAAAGTTTAAGGAATTGATTTATGAACAAGTGCTTAATCATGTGAGAAATGAATAAGGATGAAGAAATGAGGTTGAGTGCAATTCAAAAAGATGTATTGTTCATACTATATGCAATTGAGCAAAAAGGAAACTCTAAGCCAGTACCAAGCGTAGTCGTTTGGAATATGATAAATAAGAGCAGAACATCGGACGTTTTTGATACTAATTTTAGGGCTTCATGTCATAAATTAAGTGAGCACAAAATGATAGATAAATATCGCTCACACTCTCTCAAACTAGCGTGGAGCTTATCTGAGTTGGGCCGCAACAAAGCAGCTGAAATCTATCGAGCAAGAATAAACACATAAAAGGAGTTTTGCATGATATTTAAACATTACATTTCTAAGCTTTTTAAAAGCGAGCAGATTCGAGCTAACGAAGACTTAATTGAGCAATTAAGAAGTGTTTACTACTTATACAGGGAGAGCAACCAATATGCGTTAGTAAATATTGAGTTTGTCAAAGAAGCGTTATTACTATTTCGATCTCTTTATACACAGTTAGATGTATTGAAAGATAGCTATGAATTCAGACGTCGGCTTATCGATCAAGGGCAAATCGAGGGGGATATAGAAGAAGTTATACGCCCCATAGAAAAGCTTATAGTTAACACCTTGAAATGGTTAGATGAACAAGAGCAACTTGATGCTAGCCAAGCTGAAAATATCTTACATAATTTATATTACATTATAGAACTTCACTCATTTGATAAAAATGCCAAACCTATTTTCAATCAGGTTGAAATTTTTTGTAAAAAAGTGACGGATCAGGGAGTTTTAAAGGCGGCTACTTTGGAATAGTGAGATATAGAAAGTAACAGTATGATATTCTTTTATTTTCTCATTTTTCGATAACAAAAAATATAAAAAGAGCAGGCATGATAACATGTAGAAAAATACGAGAAGTAGAGGTTTTTGCGCGTTATCATGTAGACTTTTACGACTGATTAATGAATGTAGAAGTAATTCTCTACACTTTAGAGCAAAAACAGTCGTAAATTACTACACAATAGGCCTGTTTATCGCAATTCTCTACGTTTTAGAGTGTGTACAGTCGTTTTTTCATACACATTTACATACATTTCAGCCTAGCTACCGTTTTTTAATAGCTTAGACACTTTTGAAATGGTAGTGCGTGAACAGCCTAATATATGCTGAATGTAGTCATACGATTTATTGTCTATCAACATTCCCTCAATTTTTTTCCGTAATTCCAAGTCTACTGGTCGACCACGGTAACGCCCTTCAGATTTAGCTTTATTTATACCTTCTTTTTGGCGTCTTCTGCGATCTTCATAGTCTTTTCTTGCAATGGCGGCTAGCATATCAAGCATGAGATCATTGATGGCCGATAGCATACGTTCCGTAAATTCATCATTAACTACTGCAAATTGGTGACTAGTTGGTAAGTCTAGTGAGACAACCCTTAATCCCTTATCTTTTATAATAGACTTGAGTGAGTACCAATCATCATCTTTTAACCTCGATATACGATCTATTTGCTCCACCAGGAGAATATCGCCTTTTTGAGCTATCTCAAGCAACCTAAAAAGTTCAGGCCGATCAAGTTTTGCTCCGGACTCATTTTCTGCAAAGAACGCTGAAATGCTCAAACTATGCTCATCTGCAAATTGAATTAATGCCCCTTTGGCACGAGCTTTATCTTGTTCAATTGTCGACGCTCTTAAGTAGGCGTATGTACGGAATTTACTCATATAAGAAATAGTCCATTTTACATAGTTTATTTAATTCAGTTCATTATACATGGTATTTATCATTTAATGGACTAGCAAAACATTGAATTGACTAGAGTCTACTTTAGGTATACCCAAAAAACACTATCATTAGACTAGGTTCTTGGCTAAATGATGAGAAGGTGCCCAAAAATTAGTAGAAGCAGATTTAAAGTGCATATGGAAAAAATTCGTTAACACCTAGAGATTAACAAAGCGATACTTTAAATATGCACTTATAAAGCCTTTCCTTATACATGTCCTGTACATTTAACAGACCGGACATCAAAAGATAGTCAAGAAACATTGAAACAACGTATACAAGATGTTAAATTTGTAATTTAATGATGAAATTTTAAAATGGACTGTGCACAACCATGCAAGCGGATAAAGATACAAAAGCTTTTAAAAGTGACATTGACCTGTTACAAAGCCCATTTGATCCCGCTAACGTTCAATATATGCGATTGTCTTTAGGCATGACATTGAGACAATTTGCGAAAGAAGTTGCCACAATATCTCACCAAACAGTGGCAAACTGGGAGTCAGGATCCACGACACCTTCAGAATCTCACTATAGAGCGTGTGTGCAAAACTATTTAAAAAAAAGGCATAACAATAAAAAAATACCTCTTCAAAATATGTTGTTTAACCCCCATACTCTATCCTACATAAGGTCATCATTTAGAAAGCTAAATAATGATGAGAAACAGGACTTCATAAAACAAATTTCTGATGAGGGTGACAATCATGAATAAGAAACAATCTAATAAAAAAAAGTTAATTTTGAAGAAATCAGTTTTAAAACAAGTTGTTGGCGCAAATAATAGTGGAGGAAATCAAGGTTCTGAACCACAATTCGCTATATTCCCGCCACTATACGATTTAAAAATAATTGAAAAAAAGCCATGAGATAAAATATGGAAGTTATTATAAATTTTTTGAATGCAGATGGTAACTGGGTGGTTCTCACTAACTTTCTTTTAGTATCTTTGATTGCTATATGTAATAGGAAGGATGGTCATAGAATATACATAGCCACATCGATATTAGCAGTTTATATTTTAAACATATTCTTATATAGAACAATACCATACAATCTTATATATAATCAGTTATATTATAGCTTGATGGATTTGTTGGTAATTCTACTTCTAACTTATAGGGTAAGAATTCTTAAGATATCAGGCGCTGTATTTGGAACAAAACCGATTTCTGGTGTGTTTAGCAATAACCATACTGCGAAACAAGAAAAAGCAATAATATTCTTTTTTTCGTTTTCTATTTTTATGAATTTTCTGATGATTACAGAACACATTGTACGCCATCCAGAGCTAGTTGGTTTAGATGAGTCTCTGGCGTATTACAGTGTATTGATATTTAACAGTTATCCATACCTAATAATGGGGCAGTCTATATTGTTGGCAATAACATACTTCACTATGACTGTAGATGGCTTTGTCATCCGGAAAGTAAAGAATAATCCTGAACTAGAATTAAGACTTTAGTTACAATTGCACGCTCTGATTGAAAAATTGGAGTGTGCTAACTCCCCTAAAAAGGAACATAACTTTTAAGAGCAGAGCAATTCGTAATATCCAGTTCACTCCTAGCTCGAGTTGCTGCAATGTAAATTAGAACACCATCATTGTACTTAAATTGCTCATCTTCTTTAGAAATAAAATCACTAGAAAGACGAACATTTTCAAACTCCATAAATTTTGTTGCTTTTGCACTTCCGATCAATACGGCCGCGTTGTCTTTACTTTGTTTTATAGCAAACTGAATTGCTTTGAGTAATGTATTAAGGCTGTAAGTTTTAGTAACACACGCAAACTCGCGCATTGAATAACCACTAGAGGTTTCAATAAAGTCATAAACTTCTTGTTCAGTTGAAAATCGTCTTAATACTTGATGTGATGTAGTCCCTCTTTGCTTAATTGAGTATAAGCCTTCGATAAATTGATGAAGAGGCTCAAGATCATCTAAAACAGCAAACGACATATCTAAATTAATTGCGTGAATGATTTCATGTACAAGACCAGAAGTGTTGTGACAAATAACAGCGTTTTGTAAAGGATTATGCTTTAAATCAGTTTGAAGGTCTGAAGTACTTTCATAAGAAACTAAATCTATGGGGGTATCCAAAAAATGAGCGGCGATATAATTAATAATGCCAACTGTTCTTTTCGTATGACGGTATGTTGTTTTTAGAGCTATATAATCGACACCTGGAACATTATTTAGTTTAAAAAGAGATGACATTTTGAGAGATTGAAGAGGATCGCCAACGATAACCTTCTGACCTGTTTGAGCAAGGATAACTTTTAAAAGTAGGGGATGTAACTCTTGATAATTGTCGATAAAAATAATATCAGCATGTAATTTAGGACTCGATAAAAACCATAGCTTCATTAACATTGAATAAGTAACTTTACAGAGATTTAAACAATGACAGACATTCTCCCAATACTCTTGAGAATAGCGAAGTATCAAAGAACTCACATCGTTCTTGATAGATTTTCTTAGATAAAGCGGAAGTTTAACGTGTTCACTAGAAAGAACCGCATCTTCACTGAGACAAAATGAATCTAGAGTTGAAATGATAGAACGAATAAACTTATCTCGACTAACACCATGAACACTTTTAATAGAACAAATATGTTCTATATCTGAAGGTTTAAGCCAGTTTTGTATACGATTACGGTAGCGCTCACCAGAAAATTGATAGCAAAAACTGAACTGTGTAATAATTTGAATATTACGAAGAAATCGACCACTTACCATTTTCTTTAATGAACTAGACGAAACAAATACAAGACCTTGTTTAAACGAAGGTAACTGTTGAGCATAAGATGACAATAACGATGTCTTTGATGTACCAGCTCCACCATCCAAAATAAGCGAAGAACCCTTTTTTAATAGAGATAAGATATATACCTGCTCTGAACTAGGGGAAAAACCACTTATAAAAAACGGCCTAGAACTATCTTGAGGAATAATTACAGAATCTGTAACCTGTGAGTGATAATTTAAAAAGTAACTTATCGCTTGATCATAATTAACTTTATGAACATCACAATAATCATTAAGCATTCTTAAAGTGTTTAATGTTAAAGAAGCACTTGGCATACCAACCCCCTGTATAAATTCGTACATCAAAGATAATACTTTAAACACCGCAGTTCAAATGAGCTCATTAATAAGGGGCGCACTATATAGAAACGGAGCTAATGACCCTATCTTCGGTTAATAACTTTTTATAACGTTTTACTGTACTCAAACTAACCCCAGCTGCTTTTGAGAGCTGCTTTAAAGTCATATTTGCTGTAGAAGCAAGTATTGATTTGAGGCGCTGAAGAGTTTTTTCTCGCTTGACCTTAGCTGTCATCTTTGCACCAATAGAGCGTCTTTCCGATACTTGCTCAGGTGTTAAGCGCACCTTTATTGCAAGCTCGTATAAAAAAGCTGTATTCATGGAAAGAGACTGTTCTAAGTAGGTTGCGAGGGTAGATTTCCTGTAGCGATACTTCTTTTTTATCGCTGTTGATAGGTATGAACAAAGCTCATCTTCGTCTAACCCAATTATTTCATTATTGAGGGATTTTATATCTTCAAGTGCTTCATCAGCGTTCGGCTTTATATGTAGCAATGAAACGAATAATATAAATGCAGCACTGTCACGTTGCCCTTTTTTTACACCTTGTGCGCGTGCATGTTTGACCACCTCCCAGTAAATTTTGAGCCACCATTCTTTGATATTGTGCTTACTACGTTTACCTCGAGCGACGCGTTCCTGCTTAAATGCAGTTGTCTCTACTTTTTTTGTTTTTGTGGGTATTGGTTTTAGGTAACTAGGCCGTTCTGGATTTATTCCTACTGAATGCATTAATTCATCAAACGAAAATCTTTCTGGCGTCAAGATATATGCTTTTACTGTTCGCTTTGATTGAGAGTGAGAGCTGCCAGGGAGTCGCAGAAGACGAGATGGATCTATAGTGGCCTTGTAGTCAACATGCCATAATTCACCGTTGCCAAGTTTATTCCGAACAGTATCTGCGAATTCCTTCCATACACTTTGCCGCCAGGCATACGCTTCAACAGCTTCATAAACCCAATACAAATGTAATCCACCGGATCCACTTTTAACAATGGCGTTGGGCATTGGTATGTCTTGATTTTGAATTTGACTCAATACTTCGTTACACACAGTTTCAGCTTGTTCATCATCTAAAACTTGGTGATTATTTGTATCTATCTCAATGTAGTTAGCATGGAGCCTAGCAAGTTGTTTTTGACACCTCCAATCAAAAAACTCATTGGGGGATATATAAAAGTCAGTATTTTTAAACGTCTCAATTGATGTGGTTGCAACAGAGCTGAAAACGTCTTTTGGTGATGAAAGAGCTGTTTTTCCGCTTTTATTTACACCAAGCGGGATCCATTTGTTTTTTGATTTTTGGCGTCTTACCCATGCATATCGACAATTTTTCTCATTGCCAAACCCTAGTAGCTGGTAAAAGCCTCTAAGATTGTGCTCAATAGGTAAGCTCTGAGCTGCGTAGTTCATTGTTTTATGTGTTGTCCATTACTTTATGTGTTTACTATAAAAAACACAAAAGAGTACTTGACCCACAATACTAACAACGCTAATATTCTAATTGTCGGTTACAGATTCTGAAACCGACAAAGAATTTAGTCTGCTAGCCATAGTAGGCGCTATCGGGCTGGAAAATACACTAGAGTTTGGTCGCTTCGGGGTATTTCCAGCTTTATTTTTTTAAGTTCTACAAATTAAGTAATCTTTAGTATTACCTCTTTAAATCCTATTTTCACTGCCGTCTTGTACGCTGAGTCTAATGACTTAAAAGTCCTGACATCGTTTCTATGCGTATAAAGCTTATGCTTTTCTGTATCATCACTCGGCAAGGACACCTCTAACGTGAATCCTTCAGCAGTCAGAACCAGCTCTGCTGATTCAACAACCCCTGTTTGCACAAGGCATTCTAATTTTTGGCTGTTGATCATACGCTGACCTAAATAAATTTCTCGAATCGTATAACAATAAACGATCACCAGAAAATGATCAACAAAACATATAAAATGCAATACAAAAAGATCTGATTGTATTTCAGTAACTATTACGATGCTAGGTCGCAAATCGCCGGTGAGTTCATACTCTCTCTAGCTAAGAGTGTTAGTTCGCAACAAACCTGCTTTGGAATTAAGGGGTGCATATAGGCACTAACGCGATGATCATAGCGCCAAGCATCTATTCTGGTATTTATTCCGTAGTGATAATTTGCAAATGCTCGAACAGATTGTTTTATGAGCATATCAAGAACATTATTAGTCATATGAGTTTACACAATACTAAAGATCCGTTTATTGCTGTACCGTATCAATAAGCCTGTCAAATGTCTTTGACAATAAATATAAAAATAGACACAATCATTAACGCTAGGGAAAAGAATTGACAACACTTTTATCTCTTATAGGTATTTCAGGGACTAGCGACAAAGGATTATGACTGAAAGTAAACAAAATGATATAGACCTAAGATCTGACTTCGATTTGATTAATTCACGATATAGTGGAGAAAATATCAAATATATGAGGCTTTCGTTAGGTATGAGCCAGCGAAGTTTTGCGAATTTTCTTAATGTATCTCATCAAACTGTGAGTAACTGGGAGCAAGAAGTTTGTCGTCCAGCACGAGGGGCCTATGAAGACTGCGTATCAAAGTATTTAAAAAAAAGAAATAGTGACTTTCGTAACCCTTCAAATTACCTCCTATTCAACCCCATGACTATACAGTACTTAAAACAGCTTCTAAAAGGTGTATCTACACAAGACAAAGAGAGGTTTATAAACCAGTTAAAAGATGGAGATGAATAATAATACCGTTTAATACTCCATGTTCGGTAGGTGACAATGGAAGTAGTCTTGTAAGAACGGGTACAGATCCACTATCACTAAAAAAGCAGTGCCCAACAAAACTTACTTGAAATTAACTTTAGGAAGGTAAGCGGTTGTATCCGAACGAAAACCTCTAAAGTGGAGAAAATCCTGAATAGTTTGGACAGGAATTTGTCCACCCTCATCAATTAATGGCATGACCAATTCCGACTTAAATTCTTCAACAACACTATCTTCACATGAGATGTCTGCGTGAAAAATTGACAACACCAGTGTTGAAATCGAGTGTGCCGCCTCATCATCTAGCTTAACAGAATGCAAACCAGGCAAGTTTGTTTCGATTAATAAGCCTGAAGGCTTGATAATTAACCCGTTTTCATAAAAGTTAAGATGTCCCATTCCTTATGCTCCTAGTATGCTGAGGTGAGAAAAAAAATTATTTTTGTGCTAATGTGGTGCAAATTACGAAATTAACCGCTGATATTAACAAAGTATGTCTACTATTCAAGAACGACAGTTTGTCCAAGTCCCTATGCCCGATTGGTGCTTTAACTCACTAAAAGCTCTGGCAGCAGCAAATGAGTGTGACCTTCGATTACTCGTTGAAACTTTCATTAATCACTATATCACAAAAAGAAAAGGTTATGATAAGCAGCCAAATAAGCACCTACTGTTTTATGCATCGCCTAAAAACAGCAAACCCCGCTCTATGTGGTTAGGTCCAGAAGCTTATTCAAAAGCTGAAAACTTTTGTAATCAGCACGATACACGCATTAATCGCCTAATATTCACCGCTTGTGTAGATGGGCTTGTTAGAAATAACTGTATAAAAGTCTAGTCCCCCTCATTCAATTCTCTCCTTTAGAAAGAAATTACTTGCACACCTTTAAAGTGTATGTTTTTATACACTGTGTATGTTTAAATACACACAAGGAACATGATGACGAGTAAAACTAAACAAATAAAGCTAACGGATACGGAACACCAAGCATTATTGGAATTATGTAACGATAGAGATCAAACGGTTGAGAGCGTTTTGGGAAATGCCGTAGATAATTTTCTTGCAAAATTAGAAGGAAAGGAAGCTAGATTTCTGTCTGCGAAAGGCTCATCTCGCTTAAGAACAGTAAGGATCTCTGAAAGCACCAGTGAAAAGCTAAAAAGTTGTGCGAGTAAACAAAATACATCTCAGAACAGCCTGTTGTTGAATGCAGTTCTCGCACTGTTAAAAGCTAAAGGCAAGTAAAAAAATTTGCGCCCCCAATGTAGGAAAACATACACATGAAAATGATGCACAAGCTTAAAATTGCTTTGGTGATTCTAACCATGTTAGGACAAAAGGTCAGTGCACTTGAGTATACAGTTGTGAAAGGTGACACGTTATGGAGCCTATCAGAAAAATACCTTAAAGATCCTTTCCGCTGGCCTGAGATAAAAAAGGCTTCCGGGGAAACAGTGTTATACCCCCGAAAAATGCCAATAGGGTTAAAGCTGTACATTCCCTATGACATCGCAAATAACAGAGCCCGGACAGAGCTTAAATTAAGCCCATCTGAGCAAGCCCAGAATCAACAAAGCCTAACCACATGGCCATTTAGCTATTTCCTAACCACCGACGCTGAAAAAGTGGTTATTCAAAAGGGGGGGCAATTTGTTGTGGTCTCGGTGAGTTCACTCGAACAAGCCAAGGCGCTGAAGAAGCTGGGAAATAATATTCAGATTGATGAAAACCTGCTTAGAAAGCTATTTAAGAGAGAAATGTGATGAAACTACCAATGTTATTAGCTGCACTGCTAGTTGTGCAAGCACCGCAGGCCAATGAAATAGAAGAAGCTCAAGAACAACTTCAGTCCACGTTTAAAAACTTGCAGTTTTCTTCTTTTAAACCAGGGCCAATTGACGGGCTCTTCGAAATCAACGCAGGAGGCCAGATCATCTACTTCCACCCACAAAAAGAGTTGTTATTCATGGGGGAAGTATTCAACAAAGAAGGCCAAAGCCTTACAGCACAGTCGCTAGAAGCTGATGCAAACGCATTAGAAAGTAAGCTCCCCGTTGATAAGTCCATCAAGATTGTTAAGGAAGGAGCTATCACAGAGCTGATTGAGTTTACAGATCCAGAGTGCGGTTATTGCAAAAGTTTTGAAAGGTTTATGCAAAAAGAAGGAGGACTAATTAATAGAACAGTGTTCTTTGACACGAGGGGATCTGAATCCTCAAGGCAAAAAGTTGTACATATCCTCTGTTCTTCTGACAGAGAAAAAGCAATGCAAGATATCTATATGGGTATAAAACCAAGTAAGTACCTGGACTGTCCTGAAGGTAGGGAGATGCAGAAAGTCCATGCTGAGGCTACTCGTCTTGCAGGTGTCCGGGGAACCCCATCATTCATCATCAATGGGAAATTAACACTGGGCTTCAGGCCCGAAATCAAAAAATATGTAAAAGGAGATAAGTTATGAAAAGCATGAAGAAGTTCAAAGCTCGACTTAATCAAGCAATGATGCGTGGCTATGTGATTGTACAGAGCAACCCCCAGTCGACAATGGTGGTTGGTGCCGTTGGACTATTAATTATGTCCATCCCAGCGGCGCATGCCATCACAGCACCAGCCGCTGGTTCGTTTGCCTATGACATGTATGACGTAGGCGTAAACAAGATCCTCAAAGGTGCACCAGGCTTTATTGGCGGCATGGTTGGTATTGTTGTATCAGCAACGCAACTTAGTAGTAACTGGAAAGCTGCTGGCCTTGGCATTTTGGCTTCTACAGCGGTTATTAAAGCGGACTCAATCACCAAATCACTGGGCATGATAGTTTAAGGAGGAAACATGAAAGAGCGTATGCCGCGTTATTTGCATAAACCAATTCAGATTTTATGGTTTGATACAAATGAGGTTGTGATCTTGGTCGTTTTTTATTTGATCGCAATGACATTCGGTGGTCTGGCGTGGCTTACGCTCATTGCTGGCCCGGCAATCATAATTCCTTACAAACGTAAGCAACCTCGGGGCTATTTCAGTCATGCGCTGTACTGCGCTGGATTTGCCAAGCTCAACGGCTACCCCATACCACTTTCAAAAACATTCAGGGAGTAATCATGTCTGATATAAAAAAGAAGGATAGGGATAATCAGACTCCAAAAGCTGACAGAGGGCGACTTAGCTTCTTCATGCAAGAGTCCAGTAATATTTTTGCTGAAAACAGACTACTTCGCTTTGTGCTTGGTTCCATGGTCGTTTGGTCTGCATTTAATTCTGTGATGTTGAGTTACGCGTTATCTGATCGGGTTACAATCATAACCCCCCCAGATGAGTCATATCAGTTTGAAGTGACCAGCAACAGCGCGAATGACACTTACTTATATAGGATGGCTAGACACATTGTGTTTTTGGCTGGAAACCTGACTGCTGCAACTGGACGGGACCAACTCAATGACCTGTTACGCTACATTCATCCTTCTAAGACTGCTCAGTATCAGGAGCACTTTAACACCTTAGCGAAAGAAATAGAGCGCTATCCAAATATCACCTCTTTGGTTGAACTAAATGGCACTAGCTCAATGAAGGTTAAAGGTGATGTCGTGACGATTGATGTTACAAAAAAAAGGTTGATAGGAGATACCGTCGTTAAAAAGGATCGTGTGCGTTACAAATTGACATACACAATTGAAGAAGGGCGCTTCTGGGTGATGGATCTAAAAGAAGTGAATAGGGAGCAAAGTGTGGAGGTCTCAGAATGAAAACACTGAAATATTTAATGGCAATATGTGCAGTTTTTATTGCCCCAGTGATAGCAAAACCTGTTTTACCTGATGTAATTACACAGGTAAAACTGTCTAACTCAGATACTAATCGAATTGTGTGTGCTAACGGTGAAATGAATGATGTGTTCTACTCTAGCGATAAAGTACAAGAAGTGCCCTTGAACGGTAAGTATGGATTTATAAAGTTTCCCATTATGAAGCGTGGTAGTCAGCTGAGTTACGTGACCAAACGCTCAGAGTTTCATTTTATCTGTAATGGACAGGCATATACCATTATTGCCCTTCCTGACGATATTCCCGCACAGGTCATTTACCTAGGTTCAAGTCTAGATAGTAACGTCCAAAAGAATCTCGAAATGATGGGTAGCATGCCCAAAGAGCGGCAAAGTATATACCTGACACTGAAAGCACTTAAGAATGAGATACCGCCTAACTTCAAGGTTACGGCAATAGAGGAAAACTGGACATCTGATCTCATCAAAGGAGCAAAAATACGCCTAATCCGCTCAATTCGAGTCGATGGCATTGGGGTGAGATTGAAAGAATATCTAATCAAGAGTAACCAGAAACAATACCTGGATGAAAAACGCTTTATTCGTCCTGAGATATCACTAGGCATAAGAGCTATAACTGTTGACCCTCTACTCGTTGAAAAGGGCCAAACGGCAAGAATTTTTGTAATCGAAGACTACACAAATTAGGTGGATGACCATGAATTGGATGCGAAAAAAGTGGGATGAATTGGACTCAACTACAAAGCAAAAATGCACAACTGGCTGTGTAGTGATTGTCGTTCTCTTACTTTCTACAGTGCTGTATTACGGCTCTGGAGAAGCGGAAGAGCGAGGTAAAGAAAAAACCGTTTTGCTTGAAGAAGATTTGAATTTGGGTAAAGACCTATTAAAGGACGATATTCAGGAAAAAGTAAAAACGGATTTAGAACAACAAAATGGCCTGATCGGTCAACAGAATGGAAGACTTGAGCGACTAGAAGAAGTATTGCCAGCAATTCAGGAAGAACTTGCACGACTAAAAACTTCAAATTTGGAGCCCGAGCATTCAATTGAGTCAGTACAGCAGCAGGGCAGTGCATATCAGGATGTGCAGGTAACTGAACAAACAAGTTACCCGTCTGTTCCAGGCTATAACGGCACCAATTTCGACAATCAGCTACCTGAAGAGAAAGCTGAAATCATTGGCGGTGTCGGACACAATGCAGGCGAACCACAAGAACAAGCAGATGATGAAAAAAAGGAAAATGGCTTCTATTTAGCTCCGGGGTTTATGGAGGCTCAACTGCTACACGGAATTGAAGCATATACATCAGAGGGAGCGATGGCTAACCCGGAGCCATTGATGATCCGTGTACAAGCTCCCGCTGTGCTACCAAACAATATTAAAGCACAACTAGCAGGCTGCTTTGTGATGGCAAATGCACATGGCTCACTTGGAAAAGAGCGAGTAGAAAGCCAAGTTGTTAACCTAAGTTGCTTGTCACCTGATGGCACCGCAGTGATTGATCAGGAGGTGCTGGGATATGTGGTAGGCAGCGACGGTAAAAAGGGGTTGCCTGCGAATATAGTTACGAAGATGGGACAACATGTAACTCGTTCATTTGTCGCGGGGATGTTCGGTGGTGCTGGAGAGGCTATATCGTTATCTAGTCTAGAGAACAATATCACAGGCGCTGGTCAGGTTCAGACCTTTGACTCAGATAAAATTGGGCAGAGCGCACTTGGCCGGGGGCTTAAAGATGCCACGCAAGATTTGAAGAAACTATTTATTGAATTGGCCAGACAGACAATGCCCGTAGCTGAAGTCGGGGCAGCGGCCAAGTGTACCGTCGTATTACAAAAGGGAGTACACCTCAAAATACGACAAATTAAAAATCTGGTTAAGGAGTGATGAAAAATGACAAAGCTTACTTATAAAGTCTTGATTGTTGTTCTTTGTATTGCAATGGGTGGATGTTCATTAGTGCCCTATGAGGAAGATTTTGCGTGTCGAAAAAAGGATGGTCTTGGCAAGTGTATATCAATGCACGAAGCATATGACGAAGCGGTTGCAGGTGTCGAGCGTCACCCCCCGATGGTACCAGCTAGCGAGCAGGAAGATGATACCGCTCAAGATAAAGTGATTACAGCTCCCCCTATCAGTAAAAGCGGAAGTTACGATCAGTATATTGAAAGTTACTATAAAGAGATAGGTGCAATTGTTGCCCGTCCAGTTACGCCAATGGTGAAACAAGCCAAAACAATCAGAACACTCGTTTTGCCTTACTCCGGCACATCTCATGACAACACACTTTGGATGGAAAGGTATGCTTATTCCATTATTGATGAGCCTGCCTTTGTAATGGGACAGTACCTGACTAAAAAGCCAGATCTGCTCGAATCGATACTGCCGCAAAAAGGAGAATAAAATGTTCGAATCAGTTATGCGCACTTTGTTTGGTGACAAAGGAGGAGTCACGGCAACTGATGTAGAGAAAATGAGCCAACGAGACAAGCTGTCAGACTTTTTGCCTTACTTATATTGCTCGCCTGACGGTCAGGGGGAATATTTAAACATGGACAACACCATTGGTTATATCTGGGAGTGCTGTCCACTGACGTTCGCCTCAATGCGCCAAATTAAACAGATTGAGTCTATTTTGCGAGCGGCTTTTTCCAATGGAAGTGTAATGCAATTTATTTTTGTTGCGGATAAAGACGTCAAACACATTATTGATGCTTATAGAAAAAATAAATTAAGAGACCACCCTTTAGTACAAAAAAATATTGCTGAGTACGCAGACTTCTTGCAATCAGGAGTTTCAGGGCTCAACAGAGTACATAATATACCTATCAGAAATTTTCGATTGTTTGTCACGCTCAAGGCCGTAGAGGGCATCCCAGACGATACGCTATCAATTGTAGAGGAATCATTAAAAGGTGCAAACCTTGCCCCTCAGCGAATGAAAAGTCATGAGCTTATACATTGGCTAAGGACATTTTTTAACAATCTGGAAAATACAGATCACACTGTAAAAGTAGATAAAACCGTTCCACTTAGAAAACAAATCATTGATTCACAAACAGAAGTGTCATTTAACAGTACAAAGCGCTATGTAAAGATTGGACAAAAGTATGCTCGTTGCATTACACCAAAAGGGACGAGAGGTGACATAGATCCACTTCTGACTAATGAACTGGCGGGTGGGATTATGGGAAATTCTGATGATAGCAATCAGATGCTTTCACCGTTTATCTGGAGTGTTTCATTGGTATTTGGTGACGCGAAATTTGAACTACACCAGAAAGCCAGCATCACCATGTCCCAAAAGAGCACAGGGTCATTCGCCAGAGAAATAGGCAAACGAGTCAATGAATTCATGTGGGCCACAGACAAGGCTGAGAGTGAAAACTTTTTGCAAGTGATCCCAAGCCTCTGGGTATTTAGTGACTCAGAAGAAGAACTACGTGAGGCAACCAGTAGGGCTGTACGTATCTGGGAAGGTAAGGACTTTCAAATGCAGGAAGAGTCCATATTGCAGAAACCACTATTGATAAGCGCTTTGCCATTCGGTCTATACAACGTCAAGAACAACGTAAAAGTAATGGACAGAGACTTTTTGTTTCCGATCAGTACTGTGAGCCGGTTTTTGCCTATCCAGGGCGACTTTTTTGGTGGTTCTAAGCCAGTGTTAATGTATTTCGGACGCAAAGGCCAGTTATGTGGTCTGGATGTGTTTGACTCAAGAGCAAATAATCATAATTTTATGGTCTGCGCCGAGAGTGGTTCAGGAAAGTCATTCATGCTGAACAAGTTCTTAGGGGACTACTATGCTTCAGGCTCACTTGTTCGTGCAGTAGATTTAGGTTATTCATATCAAAAACTTTGTACTATAAACAATGGCCGGTTCATCGATGTAGGAAAAGAAAACATTGTTATAAATCCATTCCACAGCAATGCAAAAGACGATGAAGATTTAAATAAAGACCTCATCGCTGCTGCTAATGTGATTGCCGAAATGGCATATTCTGCATCAGGATCTGCATTACATGAAACAGAGTGGACATTGATAAAGTCAGCTGTCTTCTGGGCTTACAGAGAAGGCGAGATAATAAATGGTGTAGATGCAGTACAAAGATATTTAGCACACTTTCCTAAATACGACGATTTAAACGATGTACCAGACCTTAACTTTGCGAAACAAAAAGCAAGTGAGTTGGCATTGAACTTAAGGGATTTTACGACTCGAGGGCCATATGGACGCTTTTTTAACGGAGAAGCGACATTTGATATCAGTTCTGATGAGTTTGTAGTACTTGAACTCGAGCAACTGAAAGGACAAAGAGAGCTGTTTTCTGTCATCGTGATGCAAGTAATGAACGCCGTGACACAAGACCTCTACTTGTCGGATAGGGGCACGCAGCGCTTTATTCTTTTTGAAGAAGCTGCATCGATGTTAAAGAAGCAAGGGCATACAGATATGAGCCGACTTGCGGGACTTATCGAAGAAGGTTATCGGAGGGCACGTAAATACTATGGTTCTTTTGGTGTTGTATTGCAATCCGTACTGGATACTGTGCAATTTGGTGAAGTAGGTGAGGTATTATTGAACAATGCAGCCTTCAAGTTTTATTTGGAAGGAAAAGACTACAGCAAAGCCGCCAGAGATAAGGTTATCCCATACGATGGGCTTGCTTTAGAGCTATTAAACTCAGTTAGAAATGCTAAGCCAAGATATAGCGAAATGATGGTTGATAGTAGCATATATAAAGGCGTTGCAAGGCTATGTGTTGACCCATGGAATTATTGGATCAGCACATCAGCAGGTGACGAAGTACATGCGTTTAATACGTTATTATCAAAAGGGTACAAGCCGATAGACGCAATTGCCAAGCTATCTGGTATACCAATTCAAAGGTAATCTGTTTTAGAAAATAAAGGGCTGCCCCTTGCCCACCAGATGTATGAAATAATACACAACATAGCAAGAGGAAACAGGATGAAAAAGACATCCGTGAAAATAGGGCTGCTAGTGCTGATGTTTGTCACTAGCTCATTGTGCGTGGTAGCACAGGATAACAAAAAAATAAGCCCTGAAATGGTAGATCGAGCAAACCAGATGAATGAAAGCTTATCAGGCCACTATCATGACCCAAACTCTGTTAGCAAAAACCTATCTCACCCACTTATGAGCGACGAAAAGATGTCTACAGCCTCAGGTGATATGTTTGATGCCAATATTGGCTGTAAGTCGTCAAATACATTCATGAAAATTTTGGCTACCTCCGGAAGTAGTGGGGATGCCACTTTTAACATCGAAATAGATGGAAACATGGATGGTAGGCTTGATACTTTGGTCAGAAAAACTGGTGTGAGTGGCGTTTGTGCTAATGGATATTTGCAATGTAACGCAGGCACATGGCAAGGCTGTCGGGAATATCAGTGGCAAGTAAAAAGTGGTATGAAACTCCAGGGAGTGGCATTGCCGTCAAGCTCTTGGGGGAAAGTACTTAAGAGCTGCTACTGCATTAATAAGAGCTGCGGTAACGGGCTACTTGTGAAGAACTTTGACACAATTTTGAAAGATGTTGGTAGCGGTATTGCTAATGCATTCCAAAAGGTCAACCCATACTATACGGTCTCAGATGTTCAGCCTGATGGTCCCTTAATGCGCTTTTTTGGTCAGGAACCTGCTTCATGCAAAGATCAATTTAATGGTGCGCTGACGGGATATAAGCAAACACCTGGTAAGTTGGCGTCAGACGCATTTGGAAAAAGTAAAGCAAGCAAAGTATATAATACGGTCTCTAACTCAGCAGCCGCAGGTAACACCGGCCTGATCACTCAGAAATGTAAAGTCACCAGAGACATAGCCCTAAATGACGTAAAGATCACTGACATCATCGAGTTTGTAGGAGGTGATGGGTCAGTTTCTTATTGTGGAAGTAACTGCATCGAGCTGACCATTGGTAAGTTAGGGGATGACTACTGGCAAGGGCGATGCGATGCGTTTAATACCGTCTCAAAATTTAATGTTAAACGACCTGAGATGATTGAAAAAGCGGTCCTAGTTCAAGCCGTATTTGATGACTGGATCTACGTAAGCAATAGTGGAAAAAAAGTATATGCTGGTCCATTTAACTGGAACGGTACTCGGTTACCTCCTGGGCGTTCATGCGAGCTAAAAACACATTGGATAAAATACCCGAATGTGGACTTTACGGACTCTTTTAAGCAACCCGGGGTTGTTGAACTAAAAACCAAAGTATTGGTTTATGGAGGCGGTGAGGGATATACCAAAGCACGCATATACGTCAATCTAAAGGATGAACATCCTTTTTCTGTGAAAATAGGAGCGCCTGGAGACAATGTACTACGGTATGAATTTGATCTCATGTCCGGAACTAGCCAGCTCATTCGAAGCGACAGTGTACGCAGATCAACGATAGAACTGCCTGAAGGCTTTGACTTCGGAGGAATGTGTGACAATAAGTTTGAATTCACTAGTGATGGTTCAGCCTTATGGGAACCTCCCGCTCCATATCGCAGCACAGCCCTAGACAATACAGTTAACCTCAAGACCATTCAATCTCCTACATGCAGCAATGGGCTGAAAGGCATTGTAGAAGTCATAGACACAAATGGTGACCAAGGGACATTAGGTGGGGAGTTCAGGTTTAAGGCATATAAAGATAAATGCGCCATTACCAAAGAAGACATCATCGACTCATGTCAAGCATATGACAACAAACGTGAGTGTCGGATCAAGTATGAATCAGTAGATGGTGTAGAAACATATCGTAACTTCATTTCAACTAGCTTGCTTCCTGTCCCCCAATCAAAAGTTATTACCGGAGAAGTGTGTTCAGAACTTGTCAGGAGAGATTGGTTTGAAAAAAAACGAGAATACGAGTGCGAAACTGAAAGTCATGACTTTGACTTTAGTGAAGGTTTGCAAAGGCAACACACCATTGTGTCTTCTGCGACAACGGGAGGGTACAAAGACCAAATATTTAAAGATGGACGCTCTCAGATCACAAACCATTCATTAGGCATACCAGAAGTACCTGAACCACCTGAATGTGTTCAAGCTTGCAAAACACGTAAACGTGTAGAAGAGATTGGTGTAAATCAATTGGGAAACACGGCTAAGAACAGAAAAGATTCGACAAAATATGAATACTTCTACCATGAATGCCAGGCAAGTGCGTGCCCGCTTGGAGCTGGTGAGCAAGTAGTAAAAAGCTGCCAATGTCTTAATGAATTTACAGAGGCAGCGAGCATTATGCAGGTATTGAGGTTAGCAGGAAAGGATATGATATGTACATCAGGCAATCAAAAACCATTAGGCAATTAATAGCGCTTCTAACACTTATGATGTCAATTTCAAATGTGCTTGCATCAGATATAGGGTGGGAGCCACCTGCTAATTCACATATTTGCGGTGCAGACTTGAATGGCGATGGAAAATGGACAAGTAATGGGGAGGCAAAAACTTGTATTAAGGGTAGCACTTATGACCCTGATAAAGCATTCAAAACAGGAAATGGCTTGATAAGCTCTCCCCCAACATATATTTGTCCAATTGGTCAGGTAAGTTGCGCCAAAGGCAGTAAAGCATTTTGTCCATTTACTGGAGAACAGTGCGAGCAGGGTAAGAGTACTTGCTCACGAAACACCGCATGTACAACTCACACTAACACTGAGCGCGAGTATCATTCATGTTCCACCGTTGATAGAAATCGATATCAACGATGTACCTTACGAGTCAAGTATAGAGGAAGTCGGGAAATTTTGGGCGCACAATGCCCAATTACAAAACGAACATACTGGGCAAATGATGACAATCCAGACTATATGGGTGAGTGTGAAGACAATTGCTACACATCAGTTACTCGTTATCGTTGTGCACAAACCGGCGAAGAATTTGATAATAACTCTGCTTGTCGTAGAGCATGCTGGACATGGCGTAATACCACATCATATAAGTGCCCTATTACGGGGAACGAATATTCATCACTGCCACGCTGTCAAAATGCTTGTAAAGAAACAAAGGCATGTAAAAAAGTGAATGACTATGCATGTCCGCTAGGAGATGAGTATGCGTGCGTAAATACAAACCCAAACTCTTCAGAGTTTACCTGCTCAAAGAATAAATGTGCCGCTTATACCGATAACAATGAGACTGACCCTACAAACAGAGACATGTATGTTGATGATGGTGATTACAGTGAAGACGGTGAATGCTTAGGCCAAGTAATGATATTTGCCGGTAGAGCAATGGACTGTAGGACTCCAGGTATTTCCAGTGCTTATCAAAATTGCTGCTCAAAAGGGGATGGTGAGATATACAACGATAGTATGGGAAGTATGTTGGACATGTATGGATATATGGCGGCGATATCGGCGACCTATGATGCCGCTGTAGTTGCATACAATGCCTATAAAGCTGGCGCGACAGCCGCTGAAGCCGCGACTGCTGCTACAGATTTTATGGCAACCTCATTTGATCCGGCCACACTGGCTGTCAGTGTGGCAATCATCACAATTATGAACTACTTGGAGAAAGCCTGCCCATCTGAAGATATTGAAACAGCCATACTGGATTCAAGTGGGTACTGTGTTGCCCTTGGGGAAAAATGTACCAAGAAATGGCTTGGTAAATGTGTCCAAGAAGTTGAAGTGAAGTGTTGTTTTACTTCGAAAATGGCCAGAATCATTCATGAACAAGGACGTCCTCAACTTGGCATGACGTTTGGCACAGCAGATGAACCTAACTGTCGAGGGTTTGATGCTGAAGAGTTTCAAAGTTTGGATTTTTCTAGAATAGACCTTTCTGAATACTACGACGAATTAAGACATAACAAGCAACAGGAGATGCAAGATGCCATCAAGAAGACCTTGGATGAGAAGCTTGGTGATTAGCGCTTCATTGGTTTGTTCAACTGTATTTGCACAGCAAAGTTCTGTCATTGGTGCCGTCTATCCAATAAAAGAAAAAGACGCTTTAGCTGCTTTGAAAAACAGGGCTGAGCAAGTTGATTGGCAAGCCTATATGGCCAACCGGAAGGATGGTTGGAAATCGAACCTACAACGTGAGCTGCCAATCGCTAGAAAGAATTTAGTCCGTTTTCATAGACCGTTCTACACGGTAGAGCAGGCGGTGATAGATCAAAAGGGGGCTGTGATATATCCAGTGGGCTTTCGTTACAATCCGCTAAATCATGTGCGACTTCCATATCGGATTGTGGCTATTTCAACACTGCAAGTGGAGTGGGTTAGAGCCAAGTTACGAAAAACTGACCGGGTACTGATCAGTCATGGTGATGTGTTTAAGGCAAGAGAATTATTGCCTGAACACATTGTATTCACTTTAGATGAGCGCACTCGAAGCAGGCTGGATATTCAAAGAGTGCCAACCATTGTGGTGCAAAAAGGTAATTTATTGGAAGTATCTGAATATAAGTATGTGGAGGGACATGAAGGATGAGACACATCGTTATCTTTATTGTGTTAATGCTCGGTTTAAGTTCACAAGTGCAGGCTGGAAGCTGTAACGGTCGCCCCTTAAACCCCATTCTAGATGTCAGCTGGCAGAATATGTTTCCTATTAGCATTGGCGGGGTTGTCGAAGTTGGAAACTGGAGTGGGGGAGGCTTTGATGATGCCCCCACTGATCCTATCTGTGTTTGTAACAATGGTACTATCCCGAAAGTTGGACTAAGTGTGTCATTTTGGGAGCCTGCGAGATTGATAGATACGGTGTCCACGCCCTATTGCATGATGCCTTTGGGCGTCGAAATGAATGCGGGTGGTCTTCAGGGACAACTGGGGGGGTCTTTTACAAGCCGAAATGGGCATGGAAAACTATTTCAGCAAATGCACTACTTCATTTTCCCTGTACTGGCTATTTTGGACATGTATACGGATCTGCCATGTATTGATTATGACCGACAATTTGATTTGGCCATGATCACCGAAATACTCCCCACTTGGAATGATGATTTGTTGGCTATGGTTGTAAACCCGGAGGCTGTATTATTTGCGAATCCAGCGGCGGCGCTGGCCTGCGCAGCAGATGCATCATCAACAATCTTCGGTAGGCCCATTAATGCACTGTATTGGTGTATGGGGGGGTGGGGTTCAACATACCCATTAGCCGGTTCAATTACTGCTACGGACTATGCTGAAGGCAATGCCGGTCTCGCTGCCAGAGGGATTTACTTAATGGCAAGAACGGGACTATTAGAAGAGTTTTCACCGAATGGGTGCTCAAGGTATTACGCCCCGATATGGAACAAAGATAGGTATCGATTGCAAATGACTCGTCCCGTAGTTGACTCTAAGGCCAAGTATATTGGCACACCAGGGCTGCTATGGACGCAAAATAAGCATCCTTTGGTCGGCAAAGATAATTTTTCATGGTTAATGTTTAGGAAGGTGAATTGCTGTGTTAGCGCATATTAATGTTGGTCTACTCGCTATGTTACTTCTGGCATTTTCGCTTAGCGGGAAAGAAAGTAATCAAATAACTGATGAGCTTAAACATCGGGTCCAAAAGAAAGTCCAGGATTTTACCATTTCTGAAGAAATGCAAAAAAGGGCTGTTCAGCTTAAATCGGTTACAGAATCTGAAACTTTCAAGATAAAACAAAAGCAATATGAAACGCGAGTGAAGAACCTATTATCTGGTGAAGCTGTTCAGTTTGGCGAAGAACAGGAAGAACAGCCTGTGATGACTCGTGATAAGTTAATTTTATTCATTAGCAGCAGCATACCGCAGCCAACACTTCGTCGCTATGCTAGGGCGATGGAAAAAGTGGGCGGGCTCTTGGTTTTACGGGGCACTGTTGGGGACCCTCACAAACTTCAGCCGACTGTCCGATTTATGGAACATATCCTGAAAAAAGATGATTTGTGCGCTCCGCCAGACTGCGACTACTTAGGGACACATGTCACGATAGATCCGAGGTTGTTTACACGTAATAGGATCAAGCAAGTACCGGCATTGATATTCGTTGAAGATATGGATATGACCAACTATATCGATAAGAAAGAGGGGGATGGTATGCCGGAAAGCACACAGTTTATAGTTTATGGAGATGCAAGCCTTAAGGGCCTTGCAACTGAGTTACATCGACTCTCAAAAAATGAACGCCTTTTAAAAGTGATAAAACGCATGTAGGCAAGATTGATATGCCAAGTCACTTAATGTTCATTTCCGCATTGCCAATTTGTGTATGATTTCGTACACTGATGTATAAAAACATACACGGTATAACACTTATGACAGTAGCACTACCTAACAATAAAATGAACAAGAGGTTGTTATTTGCTTTGGTTGTGATGACTGGAGGGATCCATTATGCAGCGCAAGGCCTCTTGTGGGTCATCACCCCTTCTGTAGAGCCCACCCTTTTATACAAAAAAGATGGGCATGCAACTCGAGGGGAATATGTACACTTTCGTTTCAAACACGACCTCATTTCGGATGACGAAGTGTCTCTGACGAAACGTATTGCTTGTGTTGAAGGCGATATATTGGCTCGAACAGGTACCGGACATTTTTACTGTAATGGAGAACATCTTGGCCATGCCAGGCAGTATGCAACAAACGGCACTGAACTACCGGTGTTTGAATGGGATAGTGCCGCAGTCCCGACAGGTAAAGCGTTTGTTATCGGTGATCACTTGGAGTCATTTGATAGCCGGTATTGGGGTTTTATAGAGATAAGCGACGCACAGCGTCTTGCTGTCATATTTTAAAGGATCTGACGATGAAAAAACTATTGAATACACTCATGCTGTTATGCCTTTCAACCATTGTGAGTGCATCTTCCCAGGTTGATACCAATAAACATGGATACTGGTGGGGTGAAGCCGTTGAGCTGCCTACCAAAGAAGATGAGTACCCGGCCCCACCGCCAAACCCGAAAACAGAAGACCTGATGAAGATGCACCCGAAGGAGCTCCGGGAGCTTGAAGAACAGTACAGAGAGTATGCGATTTGGAAGAAAACCCGTGAAGCGACCAAAGATTACTGGACTGTTGTCGATGCAGCTAGAAAACAAGCTCGAGCTTTCACTGCGTTGACAGCGGTTACCATGCTGGAAAACCCGCAGCTCAATGCTCGTTCACAAAACCCGATCACCAATGCAGGGCGAGCAGCTAAAAGAAAGCAACATGATGACTCCGTGACTAAGCGACTTACGTCAGCCAGAAAAGAGTTCGCCCTTGTGATGTTTTCTCAACCTGGTTGCTCATATTGTGATGTTCAGCGCAATACACTGAAATTCTTTACTGATAAGCACTATTGGCCATTCAAAGAAATAGACATTACAAAAGAACCAGGTATTGCTCAGCGCTTTAACATCAACATGACGCCTATCACCATACTGATAAAAAAAGGGACAGAAAAATGGATGAACATAGCGGTGGGTGTGGAAAGTGTTCCTAATATTGAAGACAACACATATCGGGCCGTTAGATTGATGAAGGGGGAGAGTACTCCCCAACAATTCTATACGCCCGAATATATGGAAGGCGGGTTTTATGACCCTACGGCTGGAGGGAAAGCTGAATGAATATGATTAAATATATAGGTACTGTTCTACTTTGTGTTCCTGGGTTCAGCCATGCAGGTTGGGTAGATGACTGGTTTGACAATGCAACTTCTTCTGGTACGTCCACATTCAAAAACCAGCAACGCGGCTTTTATTCACTTGGGGGAATGCAAGGGCGGATCAACACCACGGTTGAGAACCCGATAAGTGTACAGTTACCCAAACTCAGTGGCGGCTGTGGCGGTGTCAATTTATTTTACGGTGGAATATCACTCATGGATGAAGAATATCTCGTTCAGAAGTTGGAAAATTCAATGCAAGCCGCGCCAGCCATAGCATTTGACATGGCAGTTAAAACCGTTACGAAAGAGTTTTCAGAATCGCTAGCGAAGTTTGAACAGATAACCAATGCTCTAAACGGCCTGCAACTTGATGATTGTGCGATAGCCAAATCAGCCGTTACCACGGTTGTTGATGGTCGTTTCAGTGATGTCGGTGGTGAAGTGCTGAGTACCATTACCAATGAGCAATCTCTATTTGGAAGCACTTCTAAAAATTATCACGAGTCACAAGATAAAATAAATACAGCCAATGGTAAACCAACCGAAGACTTAAGCTCCCAATGGCAAGGTTGCCATGCTGACTTTAAAGATCTTTTTACTAAGCAAGGTTCTCTTGTGAGTAGGGCTTCATCAAAGTTTGGCATGAGCTCATACGCAAGCATTGTGCGAGGATATATCGGTGATGTCACCGTGAACCTTTCAACAAATGGTAAAATTCCCATTGGTCGAGAAGTTATGCCATGTCCCAAGAACGCCGACTCGAGTCTGGATGACTTCATTTACGGACTATCTGAAGGACGCTCTGCGACGGGTAGTTGCAGCAGATATACCACAAAGGGGGTCCAGGATATGGTAGAAGACAACCTTAAAGCCATCGCGACATCTATTAGCAACAAGACGGCGCTCTCAGCAAGCACGCTGTCCTGGATCAACAAAGCGCCGCTCCCTGTTTACCGCTTAATGTATAGAGCGAGTATCGATGGCACGGTAGATGAGACAATCATGGAAACATCGGAACTTCTGAGTTATGCATATGCCCATCGGATGTTTGATGATATGCATCGCAATGCACTTGGCTTACTTCACAATATGAACAAGGTCTTCGAAGAGTCTGGGCAAGGAACGAACTATGGTCGCCAATGTAACAAAGATTTATTTATTGGCATTGCGCCACTACTACCAAAGTTAGAAACCCGTTTGCGAGAAACAAGAAATCGCATGAGACAAGGGTATGTCGCAAAGCTTGAAGAGTATCAATCGATGGCAAACTTCATAGATCGCCAAGAAAAGATCGAGAACAAGCGCAAGCGTAAGCCAGCTCAAGATACGCTTGGATTAGGAGGACAGGCCCAGTGAATACAAAAACACTGATTGGTGTATGTTTGCTACTGTTCAGTAAACAAGCTGCATCATTAGATATGGACTTTTATGTTTATGGCGGGTTTGATGTAACGGTTAATGCGTTTAGTCGTATAGCGTTGATTTTTAATGATGGTGAATACATTGTCATGTTCTTCGTAGCGGCGATTTTTGGTATTTTATTTGGCGGTATGATTGCGTCTGGTAAAGCCCTATTGGGCGGCGGCGGCAATGGAGCCTCTATCATAAACTTTTTGATTTTAGTATTGATAGGGACTGGTTTATTCAAAGCGCTCATCATACCTAAAGGGACGGTTCATATATATGATCCAGTTGTAAACAGATATCAAGCAATTGGTAATGTACCTGACTTGATAGTTTTGGGTGCAGGACTATCAAACAAAGCAGAGCGTATTCTCACGGAAGTTACTGATAATGGTAGCGCGCACCCACGCAAGCTTCAGGGTGGTGGAATTGGGCTTGAAATGATGATAAATGCTTATAGGGGTGAGCCATTTGGAGATGAAGCATACCTTCAAAAAACGTTGAACCAATATATATCAGACTGTCTGCCTCCTGCTGAAACATTGTCGGGTTACAACTTTGATTTACAAAAATTAAAGAGCAATACAAGTAATATTCAAAATGAACTCGGTCAGTTACGAAGTGATGCCGTTTTTACTACCGTATTCAACACATCAAACAAGCACGGCGACGTCCAAAGTTGTAAAACAGCTTGGGATGGCACATTGAAGAATGCACTAACGGCAACCACGAACTATCAAGAGTACTTGAAGCATGTTTGTGCTCAGTCAGGTTTGAGTACAGATGCAGCGGGTCTTTTTCAGTGCAAAAAGATTATATCAGATGCACAGGACATCTTATTGAATAGCAGTGCTTCAGGTGACTACAGGAAATTTTTTACAGATATCGTAATTTCTAAAGCTATCGTATCAAGCTTAATGAATACGCCAGGCTCGGCCCTAAAACAACTAGCAAATAAGGACATAGTATCTGGTGGTTTTGCGAGTCAAATAGTCTCAGAAGGGTGGTTGCCAGCCATCAAAGCTGTTGTGTTTGGCGTCGTTCTCGGACTGTTCCCAGTCATGGCGCTGTTTTTTGTAACACCGCTGGTGTTCAAAGCTCTTCATACAATGCTCGGGCTGTTGTTATGGTTGGCGCTTTGGGGGGTTACGGATGCAGTGGTGCATGGTATTGCTATGGATCAGGTGCTAAGTATGGCATCTGGTATACACAGCATGAATACATCACTAATGGCCATCATGATGGTGCCTGAGCAAGCCACAAAAGGTCTGGCTATTTTAGGAAAAGCTCAAAGTATGGGTGTGATATTAGCAACCTTCATTGCCGGTGCGTTCTTTCGAATATCTGGATATGCATTCACGCAGCTTGGTGAGAAGTGGCAGCAAGATATTGACCGCTTTGGTGAGAATGCAAGTCATCAAACGATGGACCCAACAGGCCGCACCGAAGCCGTTAAATCTCATATTGGTGCGCAATCAACGATGACATCCATGGGTATGTTAGGAGTAGATGGTTTCTCAGTGGCCAATCAGATGATGACACATACTCCGTATGCACATAATTTTACTCAGAATCAGGCGTTGCGAGGTGCTGGTATGAGTGCATCAGAAGCATTAATGGCTCCTGGTGTTTATGCTGGTGCTGAAAATGCGGGACAGACATTACATCAAGTTGAGCATGCTCAAAATCACTATGGTGGCTCACTAACGGGTGCTGGTAGCTCTATTGGACGAATGTCATCAGAAATGCATACAGGTTCAGTCGAAGGGCAGCATCAGGCATTTTCAGATGTTGCATCGATGAGGGGCATGCCAACAGATGCGGTTATCAAAGACAGTGCTCACATCAATCAGGCGAAAGAAGTTACTGGGGCCCTTAGCTATAAAGATGATGTTGCTGCAAATAACCCATCGCTCGATTTAACAAGTGCTATCCATGTGGATAGAAGTGCTGAAACCCTAAGAGAAACTGCTGGTAACAGAATCTGGAACGAGCGAAATGAGCAGGCACAGCTTGTAAGCAGTTCAGACCGAGTGGGCGCTGCACAGAAGCAACAACTGATAGAGACGGCGGATAACACTGGGCGCTTTTATGCAACGGCTGGTGACTCTACGCCTTATGTCGAACAGTCTCTTTTTACACACGACAAGTCACTTGGGCATACATCAGCAGAAGCCGGTGAACTTGAGCAAAGAGGTGTTGGAGTCCGTGAATATGGTGAAATGAGCGGGCGTGTGGATGCACTACATACTCTTGGTGAAAATAAGGCAGTTCAAACCGCAGGAGAATCATCCATCATCGATGGCAAACATGTAAGTAGTGCGAAAGAGGCACTAGGGGGGAGTGTCGAAATAGGGAAAGCTGATGAACGTGACATACTACTGAGCCAACAATTGCTAAGTAAAGCTGAAACTGAGGAAGTTCGTTCATATGGAGAAACAGCTGCAAGGCAGGTCAGGGAAGGGGCTACCGGCTTACCTACCGACGATATGGCGATAGCGCAATCATTGGCAAGAGATTCAGAAATAGTTATTAGTAGCACCAACAGCGAACATGTTCATGCAAACCTAGGTACCACAGGAAGTGCAGCTGAGGTTGCCACTCGAGACGGAGGGTTACTTGATGTCAAGGTTGATGACGGTGGCCAAGTTGTAACATCGCGTGGATTCAGCGGTCTGTCCGGTACTCAGGATAGTTTACTTTCTGTAGAACGGGGACTGAACCTGAATCAGGGGGCAGGTCAAATGAATCAAGGCTCTTATGCGTACGCACTCGAAAACCGTTACGGAGAAACGGCTCAAGATTATCAGATGCTTTTTGAAAAGATGAGTGATGACTCTGTAAGGGAAAGCGTTATCTCACAGATGGCACAAGAGCTTGACTCAACAATGCATTCAAGCGTCACATACCAAGATATCTTTGGCCATCGTGAAGAAATCTCTGCTAGTGTTGGGGTTCCACAAGTTGCACAAATGCTTTCTCCCGTAGAGGCGGAGCTAAGCGCCAGAGGTTATGCTGAGGGTTCAGCTACAGATCAGGACGTCTTCAATGCAAACAAACTGATACTCAATTCATTCTATGAACAATCGCGAAGTGACGCAGATGAGTACATCAAAGATGTTTACCGGCCTAATAGCCCGGATGCAACAGATGAAGAAATCAGGCGTGTGTCAGATACATTTGCCAGTGGTAGCTTTGCGGAGTATTACCAGGGTTATCGTGACACATTACTAGATATAGGGAATCAGAAAACAAGGACATTCAGTGACAAGATGAATGAAGAGGGAAAACCTGACTATTCTGATGTGAAGATACCTGACATGAAGCATATAAAGTAGAGGGGAATTTAGACGACTAGCTGGGTAGTGTTTCACCCAGCTCAGCTTTCTAATGCATAAGGTCTGATGGTTTAGACTTTATCTGACAGGCAGCCATGAGCGAAAAGCGGCCGTTAGTTCAATTTCTTATTTGGAAAAATGAGAATTTGAACTAAATACGCTTTTAATTATTTGGGTCTACTTAACGCAGAACAAACTTGCTATTTGTTGTTCATACGTGAAGGCTCTACTCCGAAAAGAGTTTTGCCCATTTCTTCTATTTTCATTTGAAATTTATCTACATTAAGCCCTGCAATTAGAGCAAAAAAATAAAATCCCCATAACTGCTCTATTTCGCTAGCTGGCTGATCGCTATCTAAAACAATAAGTCCTGCTTTCAACATGACAAACGCAAATATGGAGCTTATAGCAGAAGTTATTGGCCGTATTAAATGCCACGCAATCCACTCGTTCCCCCAATCACGGTGGACCGAGCCATGTAAATATAAACTACGTAAGCAATAAAATGCGCCAGCCAATGCTCCAATAAACGCAAAGCGAGTAGCAAGCTCAGTGCTTGAGCTGAAACTATCCCAGTCCCAGTTATATCCGACACCAAGTAATATAGCGACCCATGCGATATGGTAAATTACACAAAAGCCTAACCCTAGCCATTTTGAAAATGTAAGCTGCTGCTTTTCATCTGTCATGTTCCACAACCAATATATCTTTTCCGTTACACATTAGCATAACTGTTACAGGTAAATTAAATGAGCTGTTTAACTCTTTAAGAGTTTTTCTATCTAGATCAGAGGGTAATGATGGAGTAATGTGGCTATGCCAAGTTCCTATGACATAAATCTGACCTTGGCTAGATTCTCTAATTTTACAATCTAAATCATGCAATTGTGTTTGGTTAAAAGAAAACTCCACAGGTGATTCAACTGATTGTTCAAAGGGCATTAGTGCTTCAGTAACAAATATCCTGCCTGTTAATTCACATATGCGACCAATAATAGCGCCACCTGTTTCTTTGGGGCGTTTGGCTTTTTGTAGAGCGAACATAGTGTTTGTTGCTGCACCAGAAATTCGTATGTCCCAATGTCTATTATCATGCTTAAACACTAATGTTGTTGTCGGAGGGATTGAGTAGGATTTCCAATTAATTGAACTATCTTCCTCTCTAAAACATAAGTGCAGTTCTCCGTGATCGGTCAACTCACTTGTTTGATAAATTGATTTATCTATCTTTTCCGTAATTGCAGCACAACACAAGTTTAGTGCTGTATCGGGCATTATTGTTGTTTCAGACGAGCAACCATGACCAACAATTTGTCGTTCCGCACCTTTGTGAAAAAATAGAGAGTTAGTTATATCTGGATCCTGCATAGCTAATGTATACAAAACAGACTCAATATCATCAATTTTAACCTCCCTATTTTTTGATGATGGCTCAATTGCTAAATATCCCATTGTAGACTGACCGTATAAACCAACTTGGTATAGTCGCCCCGGTAATTGCCCAATCGTAGCCAAGTTATAGCTGACTAGTTCGTTTCCAGTAGATTCAATTAATACATCACTGTCTTCAGGAAAAGTTAAACTATTCTTACTTAAATCTTCAAAGCTGCAACTGCTTGAAACCCCCCAATTATCAACAGTAGATTTGAGTAATATGGCTTTAGGCCAGCCTTCACACCTACCAATATTAGTCAAACCATGACGAGCCATATTGTGCGGTCTAAACTCGCCTTTATCCATTATGTGCAATGCATAGCTACCTGTCCTAGCTAAGGATAGAGCTAGCTTTGAACCAACGCTTCCGGCACCTAGAAAGGCTACTTTTTTTATATCGCGGTTATGATGGTGGGAAACTTTTTGCAACACATCCCTTGAACCACCTTGGATATAAGAAAGAGGAATGACTTGAGGGTTTCTACCTTGTTCACTGGTTAATCGCACAAAAAATGGGATTATTTCTATATTAGAATTTCCGCCAATTAATTCTATTGGTCTAGGAATGCAAAAGACTACAACACAGCCTTGCGCTTTTTGTTTAGAAAGGCTGGAATCAAGTCTATCAAGCTTTAATTTTAACGATTCACTTGCTGTAAAGTCGGGTTTGGGTATAACGATCACTTCACTGGAAACATTTGGAGTTCCTTCCAATGAAGCTGCAAATGAAATTAATTCCTTACGATTTCTAACAGGTAAGTTCTGAAATAGCGATGATGCGCTTGATCCAGGTAAGATAACAGGGATTATTTCAATACTGGATTTCATAACTCCTATATCTTCAGTAGATACAAGAATGTGCGGCGGCCGTTCGCTAAAAGCTTCGTAGGAACCAGTTAGCGTGAATAAATCTCCTTTCGTAGACTGCTTTGCTAGTTCGGTAGCTGCAAATGAAATAAGGTCACTATTGACATCGGTAAAACTGCCACCGTAGTTGTTGAATATTATAGGCTCCCAGCCCTGTTCCTCCACCATCAACCTGTCTTGAGCAGCTCTATCCAGCCAACTATCTAGTTGAGTTAATAATTGCGATAAACCATTTGCCAATAAGAAACTAGTAACACTACTTTCCGTAATACATGGCCACACAACATCGTTGGATTGACTTGGGTTTATATGAGGAAAGCAGGTTCTAGGAAAGTCTTTTCTCAAAGACGGCAATATAGGGGACGAGGGAAAATCGAAGGGAATGTGCCAGCATACAGGCTCGGTAGCCTTAACCCCTTTATTAGATATGCCTTTTGCAACATCCCTGCTTCCAAGGTTAACCTGCCAGTCACATTCAACTATCAAGCGATTTTCATCGCAAAGAATAACTTGAGACTTGTTAACTCTGTCGTGATTAATAATCTGATTAAGAATTTCTTCTGTTGCTGTTGGCAGGTCTTTGTCCATCCCGTAATACTCCTCAGCCATGTCTTATAGGCTTATCCTGCCTAGGAATAACAGCAGAAGAAGACGAAGCAACAGAGGCCAATGCTACTAAACTTACTCCAGTGTAACTTAACTTAAAATCTCTAGGCTTTGGTGGCATTGTTTTGGTAGCAGAATCAGCTAAACAAATAAACCTACTTGCTTTATTATCAAGCATTTTTACATACTCTTTTTTTGCTAAGTGACTTGGTGGGTCTGACTGTTCTTCATCAATTTCTTTGCTACTTGATACAATGTAAGCACCAGAATTAGTCTGTGATAAAGCGTTTATTGCCTCTGGTAAAACTTTTGGGTTTTTTACCTTGCTTGCAGAGTCATAACTTAAGGTGTGCCATGAACAGTGGTGTGGAGCTAGCAATATGTCATAGGTTAATTGTGATGTATCCCCCTTTCTCTCTTCCCATATATGTTTCCAAATATGAGCGGTAGCATCACCGCCAAGCAGTATTTCAGAGCCGTTTACTGTCCAGCGGATTACTATACTGGAATTGTTTTTATCTTCCTCGTGATCTTCATCGAAAATATCACTATCAAGAGGTGCTAAAATTAATGCCTTACCTGCGCCAACATTTACTTCTTCACCTCTATCAATAACCATCCCTTCAAGGTTCCAGCTTTCCTTTTTATCTGAATCGTCAGTATCTATGCCAACTATTCTTAACCTGTTACCGTTGGTTTCTCGGCTGAAATCTTTATCTTCAAATAGTTGCCTTCTTCGTTTAGCCTCAGCTCTAAACTCTTTAGCATCAGAGGAAAGTTTGACTTTTTTGGATGCTCTTTTAGTACAGATTTCAGAAAACCAAATCTCGTTCATCACTATTTTTTTAGGCTTCCCATCTTCAGGTTTCGACCAATCGCTAGGGCTGCCAGTGTGCATATATTTTTCAAACCCTAAACAGTGATCATTATCAGGGTGAGTCAAAACAAACAGATCAACATAGGGAGCGCCATCAGAATTTATAGGCAAGTGGTTATAAATATCAGATGCTACATCGTATTGATCTTCATTAACGTCTCTAATTCTCATGTCAACGAGAATTGTTTTTCCACTTCCTTTTGTGCCAATTTGGATTAAAGTCATATCTCCATTATCAACAGGGTAATGCTTAATTGAGTTAGGTTCAGCCATATCAAGATTCCTCAAAATACTCAGGACAAACAAGACACCATCTGATTTAAGAGTCTTATTAGCGCACAATAAGCCTTATCTGTGGTTTCTTTCTCTTATAGTTGCTACATTTGGCCCAAGCGAACGTTTTTCAACCGCATGTACAAAATTAATGCACTTTATTTTGAGGTTATTAACTTTTAGGAAGTCCGAATCGTAACAGAAGCAAATACAGCCATTGGTTAACAAATCAATCCAGTCAACTCGTGTCAGGGAAAAAGCGAGTTAGTACCATTGTCAGCTTCTGGCACATATGCGACTGTCAGATTTTATTGAGTTCTATTATTCGAATCTGACAGACCAAGTTAAGGCTTATTCACATTATCCCAATTATAGGTTTTGATAAATTAGATCTTCTCTGAAAGGCTTGTGGTTACTGGCTTAAAGAATGTTAATCGAAAAATGTCGCGTTTATGCACAAGAGCCCGGCTTTTGTCACTATAAAAAGTTGGCCGTTTTCGCAGCTATGTGGTCACTCCCCCTCATAGGGGCGAACTCAAATTCAACTGTGTGCATTAACAGTATGCCCTTTTTATACCCAGCGTTAACACATATTAAATTGTGATATGATGATTGCATCACAACACAAGGAATAGATTTTGAACAATATCGTACATTACACTGACCTTTGCCTTGCGTTAATGGCTGATCACAAGAAGAAAAACCAATTCGTTACCAACACATCTGGCGGGCTTTCTTTTGGCACAATGCCCTTTAACAATCATGGGTTTGCACAACTCGAGATAAGGCTAAAAACAGGATATATAGGCAAAGGCAGGGCCAGACAAGGGGCATATGGTGTACGACATATCTTTGAGAAACACGGCAGCGAACTAAACTTAACCTGTCCGAGCCAAGTATCATCATTTATAGAAAACATCATCACCACTGGGGCGGAAGTGGTCATTGACAACAACAAAGACCCATTAAAGCCACTTATCATTGAGTCAAATAACGGCATGGTCATCACTGCAATATCTGGCTGCCAAAGTTATTACAATATCATTTCTGCGTATGGCAGAAAGCAACACCCTGGTATAGTGATTGCCAATTTTTAGGCATAAAAAAACCAAGCATTTGCTTGGTGATTTTAAGTGTTTGGTATGGTTCGTGGCATCCCCTTAGCTCAAGGGTTCGGGGCAGCTTTCGCTTAACCATATACTGTGATTACTCGGCTAAACACAGGCAGCATAGGAACGTTAACAAGAACCGAGATAGTAATTAACGTTAAGCCCTTCTACATTGCTAATTCTAAGCGATTCAAGGCAATTCTATCAATTCGATTTAGTTATATACTTATACATATATATAATTTGGCTTTTTCTCTAACACTATCAGTGAGTAACCACATCATTGTCAGCGAACAGATTCGGTAAAGAAAAAGGCTGGAGATCAAGTCGTGCAACGTGAATAATATCCTTTGACTATGTCTGCTGTTGGCACTGAGCTATCCTTCAGCTCTATATTGTTTTTGTCCAAATATGATTAGGTGAACGTCTGATATTGCAATTGGATTTATGATATTGAGTTCGAAGACCACTTACAGAACTTTATCTAAAAAGCTGACAGTTTCACAAAGTTATCTATAGCCTCACTCTTTAAGGCCTATCTTGCAAAAGTCCAAACATGATACGCACTGTAATAGCTAATATTATCTATGCTTCCTAACGTGATTATTTGACAAAGGAGATGGGCGAATACCCGTATATCGGTTGGATGCCGGACTCCCTAATAGTACAACTGCATTATGGTGTGTGTGATCAGCCATTCTTCTAAAGGCTTTTGACGCTCTAGGGGAAACTTTAAACTTCGTGTTTTTAGTACTTCCGAAATGACGTTCTATATCAAACAAAGTCGGCATATCTTTGCCAGAAGCTGTAAACCCATCCTCATCGTATGGTCTTACCATCTCGCCCCACCACCTTTTAAAAGACTGCAAAACTGTCATAACGCTTCTCCTTTAGCTTGCATTGTAGCCACCAAGCCAATGATCATTTGGGTAAAATCTGGCATCGTATCTCGGTTTCGGTCTAGCCTAAATATTACTTGATTTTCGTTATCGAAAAATAACGCCTCAAAACTACTTTGATTCCACACCCCCATAGTTCTGGATTTAGACTCAACTATTTGTAATAAAATAGCGTCATTGTCAGGTTGTTTCCCTGACATACACTCTAAAGTAGAGCGTTCCGATTCATTAAATGTATTACAGAACATCCTTGCTTTCCAATGAATAGAAGACTCCAAGTCATCCACTTTTTCAATATACTTTACATTGACCTTCTTTGCTCTATAAATAAGCTTACTTACTCTGTCAGAAGGCACCATCTGTTCAGATTTATCGGCCACTTCATCGCTTCTTTTTATAGCCTCAATGCTATCATGAACAGCAACTGCACATCCGTTTAAACAGAGTAAAACTGGCAATATTAGCTGAACTTTCATTTTAATTCCTTTAATTAATGGAGTGATACCAATCCGGTGTCGTTGTTATTGTTGCCTACCAGAGTACAGCGCAATGAATCTATGTGCATATGCCAGTCAACCTGATCTGGTTGATTTATATTGACTACTGTAATGCCGACGTCAGACAACCAATGTGTCTCGTTTTTGACATCAGATATGACAACAGCAACAATTTGAAATGTGGGTGTGAATACACCAAAATCAAATATGCAATTCGGTCCAGCTTTCTGAGGATCCACAATATCATGTAAAGCTACTTTTGGTACTATGACAAATCGCCCTTCTAGCGCCTGACATAATAAATAGTATATTTGACTATCTTCCTCTGAGATATACAACTTAGTTTCAGCTTCCTGAGGGCTGAAAAGTCGTTGTTTAATTGTGTGAATAAGCTTCTTGATTATAAACATAACACCTTGTAATTTAACATAAATTAAATTATGGGATATTGGACATAGGCAATAATCACTCGAAATAAAGATATTTCAGTATGCAATAAAACCCATGAGATGCGTCACCATTTACCTGCCCCATACGGCTGGATTTTGCTGTGTTTGGAATTCAGAAAAAATGAATTGCAAATTAAGTATCAAAACCACTGGCAATAAGACGATTGAAAAAGACAAACTCTGTCTTTCGTCACTACGCTCAGGCTTCGCTTGGCTCCTTAATCCAGAGTATGTCTAACCATTCATAGAAACAGATGAAACTGAGTAGCCCATCTCCTCAAAAGACTTCTTCTGATTAAGCAGCGATGCAATATCGTCAGATTGCTCCAATAAACGGAAAAGTAAGGGTTCAATATCCTTAATTTGAGCACCGCCATTCAGAACAGCATAAACACCATGACACAATTCACGATGCTCAAGAGCTAAATCAGTGACTTTTTCGCATGAAATAATTTTATGGATAAGGTTTTGTTGAACCTGTGTAGAGTTACTGTTTGCAGCTAAAATGATATTATTATCAGACATATTAAAGTTATCCTATTTTAATGTGTTAAACCTGTAAGGTGTTGCAGCACCTTGCAGGTATCTTTACTTGTTCACTCGAACAACATGACTCATAAATCTCTTTAAATGAGAGCTAAGAGACGAATCCGAAAAGAACTCAGAAAATTGATTTTTCAGCTCAGAATCGACTTTGAAGTTACAGCTAGTATCTAAGTCAAAACTTTCCTGATAGTCAGATGTAGCTTGATTGTATGTTGAGCCATCATCACTCCCCCTAACCTTGCTCATTACACTTTGTACAGCGTTTACACCTTTAGAGTAATGAGAGTGCTCAGAAGATGCCCCATAAGACGATAAACATGGGGAATCATAATTTATTGAACGAGATTCCAAAGATCGCTTCAAAAAGCCTCTTAGCTCGTTACTAAGAGTCGTATGATTTGATTTGCAAATATCAGAGAAATCTATTTTCAATTGTGAATTGACCCTAAAACGGCAAATAACAACCTCACTAGACACTAATTATCTCCTAAAGATATACATAACGTAAACACATCGTAGCAACTAAATACCGCGAGTCAAGCTTTTTGTGTATACAATGTTATTATTAAATACTACCTAGTGTATACATAGTGTTTAATTTTGTGCAATTTAAAAAAGACTATAAACATAATAAAAACAATTAGTTAAATCCATTTTTGATTCAAG
Organism: Pseudoalteromonas luteoviolacea; assembly: GCF_018100925.1. Classification (GTDB taxonomy): domain Bacteria; phylum Pseudomonadota; class Gammaproteobacteria; order Enterobacterales; family Alteromonadaceae; genus Pseudoalteromonas; species Pseudoalteromonas obscura. The sequence continues at coordinate 72,200 of NZ_JAGJEH010000019.1, forward strand.
GAATGCCAAAATGGCACTAGAGTCCACTATTAAAGTATGTGGACTCTAACTTGTGCCCATTCTGGTACATTTGAGGTGAATGAAAGAAAGCTAGGCTTATCAGGAGGCGAATTACTTTTTGCACCTGGTCAAAAACCGGGGCGCATTTGTTAATGCAAAACAGACGGCCACCCTACCATGATGACCATCGAATTATTTGATAACCGGTTGCTAAAACAATTGGTTTACTGGAATGTTTATCGCGGCGATGCCGCAAAGACACGCTAACGTAAGTTTAGGTTAAAAGGTTTATCAGACCAGTTACCATCAAGCATGTAATACTTTCCCGAATTATCCCCCGTCACCTTTAAAAGGTAAATCTCAACATCTGGCCTATCATGCTCTAAAGTCAACATATTAATCAAAGAAAGCGCATGCTCTAAGTTTGAAGCTACATCATGAGAACAATTAAAATTTGAATCCTTGGTAATAATCACTAACCCCAACATAAACCTCCATATTTTTCATAGTAAGTCACTATAATTTTAGCAAAAGTTGAGCAGGCAACATCCCATAATTGGCCATTATGTTACGGGCGCTGCGGAGACCTTGCGATGCTCGTGGCTACGCCATTATCACTCGCATAAACCACAAGGGCCAGACGACAAACTAGTCTATCTGGCCCTTTCTAAACATAACACCCGTTCAAATTATGGGAGGTTGCAACTCCCGAAACACAAGTTAACATATAAAGCATAGCATAAGTGTACAAAAACATACACAAAAAACCTACAAATCCGGACCGTTTTTTGACCAGCTTTTTCCACCAAAAAGCCGAGCACCAAGCTTTTCAGTAAAAGACTTCTTTTGTTCAGGAGTTTTTTGTTTTGGTGATAATAATGTTTTACCTTTGAGCTGTGAGGCATCTAAAGCGTTCAATTTATTGCCTGTGACGCGCTCTAGCTGCTGTCTTACTTTATGGCGGTCATCAACATATGCCGTAAAATATCCTGACGACTTATTGAGTACTGTAAAAAATGACTTCTGGTTAAGTAGTCTTTTTTGATAGCTCTCTATAACCCCTAGTACCCTGCTTACCCCCTTTGCTCCCTGAGCAGATAAGTAGGTTTCAACATAAGCATGACTGACGTGTAATTTAGACGGGTCGTGGAGAGGAAGTGTAATATTTTCTTTGTCGCCAATACGTAAGGAGATTTCAGATTCTGTAACTTTGAGAACGTGCGCGATATCTCCATTCTTTAAACCCTTTTTTTTAATATTGGTTTTCCACCTCAAATTATCTCCTTCTGATATCTCAATCGTCCGCTGATTAAATACACTCACACCACGCTCTGTATGCCCAGCCACGTTATCTGGAGACCAATTAAATCGCCTGC
>NZ_JAGJEH010000002.1 GCF_018100925.1 Pseudoalteromonas luteoviolacea
GAAAAAGCCCGATTCGAAAGAGTCGGGCTTTTTTCGTTTAAGTCCCTCAGCAGTGGTTAAAACGGCTCATTTCACCTTGCGCAAAAGAGCTGTACTCACTTTGTTCGCTGTCGCTAGCCTTTTGCACTCTAGACCCTGAAACGAGTTCAGGGTGACGAAAAGGGGGCTTGCAGAAATAGTGGCCTTAGCAACTGTTAAACTAGCTCACTTCACCTTGCGCGAAAAGAATGCCAGCGCTTCGCGCCGTGTCATAAACCTTTCGCACGATATTCACCTTGCGCAAAAGAAGCGTACTCACTGCGTTCATTGTCGCTAACCTTTTACACTTTACTTGCGCAAATTGAACGTACTCGCTTCGCTCACTGTCGTTACATTTTGCACGATGTCATCCTGAGCTCGTTTCAGGATCCATGTTTTTAATGTTATAGGTGGCTGTCTTAGCAGTTGTCAAAACAGCTCACTCCCCCTTGCGTAAAAATGATGTCAGTACTTTGTCATTAGGCTTTTGCACCTTGCTGCGCACTAGAGATGTATTTACAGTGTTTAATGCAATATTTTGATGTGTGAGGAGTTCATCAGTTTGTATTAGGAGAAAAAATTTGTAAAAACTAGAATAAGCCGTCCAATTGGGAAGTGAAGGAAAGTGAAATAAAATCACTCTGATTTTATTTGAAAACTATCTAACCTTGGACTGTTAACGGCTTAGCACATTATTGCTATTACCTTTTAAATGTAGAGACATCGTTGGGTGTTTGCTTTATATTTCAATAACCAGTTGAAAATAATACTTAAAATTGGTTTTTCATATGCGCTTGTATAAGGATTGACTATTGCAATCACTCAACTTGAATTAAGTTTGTTTAAGAATTGATATTAATGAATAAAACTTGCTGTTGTAAATTTTAGTTTACAAAAAGAGGTGTTTTTGGTTAAATTTAAGTTAAATAAATTGTTTATTAATTCTACATTTGCGCTACATTTTGATTGGAAATTAACCAAATGACATAATAAAGGAACAAGTATGCGTAAATTAAACACACTAGCATTTGCGGTCTTGGCGGGTCTTTCGGGCAGCTGCTTAGCACAAGCAGAACTAATGTCTGTAGACCAAAACAGTGCAATTGAAGATCAGTATATTGTGGTCTTTAAAACGCCGGCCGTTATGAATGCTGCGAGCAGTGCTGCCATTTCTAACTATGCAGCGAGTCAAGCTCAAGCTTTGAGCACTCAGCATAATGTGCAGGTTACTCAGCATTTTGATGGTGTTTTAAATGGTGTTGTAGTTACAGCTTCAAAACAGAAAGTACAAGAACTACTAAACAATCCGAGTATTGACTACATTGAGCAAGACCAAATTGTAACAGTTACTCCAATGGTTGATGCAAGCGCAGATCAAGGCAATGCAATCTGGGGCTTAGATAGAGTTGACCAAAGAGACTTGCCTTTAAACAGCAACTATCACTATGACTTTGATGGTAGCGGTGTAACGGCATATGTAATCGATACGGGTGTTCGAATCACACACGCAGAGTTTGGCGGCCGTGCAAGCCATGGTTACGACTTTGTTGATAACGATGCAGACTCAAGTGACTGTAATGGTCACGGTACTCACGTTGCTGGGACGATTGGCGGTGGTGCATATGGTGTAGCTAAAAACGTCAACGTAGTAGGTGTGCGTGTTTTAGGATGTAATGGCTCTGGTTCCTACTCTGGGGTAATCTCAGGTATTAACTGGGTTAAGAACAATGCAAGTGGCCCATCTGTCGCAAATATGAGTTTAGGTGGTGGTGTATCTCAGGCGGTTGATGATGCTGTAAATGCAGCTGTGGCGTCAGGTGTGACCTTCGTTGTTGCCGCTGGTAACGATAACAGCAGTGCATGTAACTACTCACCAGCACGTGCTGCTGACGCCGTAACTGTCGGTTCTACAACTAGCTCTGATGCTCGTTCAAGCTTCTCAAACTATGGTAATTGTTTAGATATCTATGCGCCAGGTTCTAGCATTAAGTCAGCTTGGTATAATTCAGACTCAGCAACAAACACAATCAGCGGTACATCAATGGCAGCACCTCATGTAGCTGGTGTTGTTGCTCTATACCTAGATGAGAACCCATCGTTGACACCTAGCCAGATTGACACCTTACTCAGCTCTCGTAGCTCTAAGAATAAGGTCAGTGATGCGAAGACTGGTTCACCAAATGAATTGCTATTCTCGCTAGCAGATTCAACGCCACCACCACCACCTCCTCCGTTACCAGAGCTTGATGATGGTGTCGCAGTAAATGCGAGTGGAGCTAAAGGTGAAGAATCAAATTATTTGTTCAAAGTACCTGCGGGTAAAACCACGTTAACAGTGAAACTCTCTGGTGGTACAGGTGATGCGGATCTTTATGTCCAACAAGGTCAACAGCCTACTCAAAGCAGTTACTCTTGTCGTCCTTACAAAAGTGGTAACGAAGAAGTTTGTACCTTTAATAACCCTGTGGCAGGCGACTGGTATATCATGTTACACGGCTATAGCGCATACTCAGGTGCAAGCTTAGTAGCAAGCACTGCTGGAGATGGTGGCGGCTGTGGTAGCAATTGTTTAAGCAATGGTGTACCTGTGACTAACTTATCAGGTGCTTCTGGTAGCGAGGTCGCATACACGATTGACGTACCAGCCAATGCGACTGTTAATGTGCAAATATCTGGTGGTTCAGGTGATGCGGACCTATATGTGAGAAAAGGTGCAGCACCAACAACAAGCACATATGATTGCAGACCATACCGAAATGGTAATGCTGAAACTTGTAGCTTAACGAATACTGGAGGAGACGCGACGTACCACATCATGTTACGTGGATACAATGCTTACTCAGGTGTTACTTTGACAGGCAGTTTCTAATAATGAAATAAAAAGGGAGCCATTGGCTCCCTTTTTATTTAATAGACTTTACAGATAAGTCCTTTAAGGTAGAACCCTTCAGGATAAAACCCTGCGATAGGGTGATCGGCAGCTTGATTAAGCCTTTCCATTATCATCAGGTCTTTTCCTGCATCAAGTGCAGCATCTGCAACGACTTTTTGAAATAAATTTTGGTCCATTAAGCCTGAGCATGAGAAAGTCAGCAACGTACCGCCGGGTTTCAATAACTGCATAGCAAGCATATTGATATCCTTGTACCCTCTGCATGCACCTGTGAGTTGTGCTTTGCTTTCGGCAAATTTCGGAGGATCCATAACGATGGTATCAAACTCCCTGCCTTCGTCGCGGTATTCTCTAAGTAACTTAAATACGTCCTTTTTGACAAAATCTACTTTACTGAGGTCAAGATCATTATGTTCAACATTTCTTTTGGCTGTGTCTAGTGCTGGTTGCGATACATCGACATTAATCACTTCATCACAACCACCTCTGAGTGCGTAAAGGCTAAACGTGCCGGTATAGCAAAAACAATTCAGCACACTTTTACCCTTGGAGAAACGCTCTAGCGCAGCGCGACTGTCGCGTTGATCGAGATAAAAACCAGTTTTGTGCCCACCAATAATATCTACTTCTAACTTAAGGCCATTTTCTTCGATTAATACTGGTTCGTGTGGGGCATCTCCGTGCAGCACACCTGTGATTTTCTCGAGGCCCTCTTTTTTCCGTACATCTACGTCGGAACGTTCATAGACATGGCAATCTGGGAATAATTCACGTAAAGCAGCAACGATTTCGCCTTTATGCCTTTCTGCACCAGCACTGAGAAGCTGGCACACCAAATATTTGTCAAACTTATCAATAGTAATGCCGGGTAGCCCATCAGATTCTGCAGCACTGAGCCTAAAGCCGGTCAGCCCACCTTCTGATATTGCATAGTCTCTTACTGCTAATGCACGTGCTAAGCGACGTTTAAAAAATGCTTGGTCAATTTGTTCGCTTTCATCAAAACTCCAGATCCGTGCGCGGATCTGAGAACTTGGACTATATGCTGCGGTAGCCAGATATTGCCCATCATGACTGTAGATTTTTACAATATCTCCAAGTCCTGGTTTACCTTTGATCTTTTTTATTGCTTTGGAAAATATCCATGGGTGTTTTCTTTTAAGAGATTTTTCTCGGCCGGGTTGTAAATACAGCGCGCAAGACATATAAATTCCTTACTAAGTAGAATCCTGTCATTTTAGTGAAGGGGGTTCCAACATACAATGTGAAGCAGAAGGTTTAAGTGAAAATGATGGAAAATATGAATAAGTTTGAAGCAGCATTTAAGGAATTTATGCTTGATACACCCTTTGCTGATACAGCACACGACCTTTCGCATATACAAAGGGTTGTAAAAACTGCAAAACAGCTAGCGATAGAAGAAGGGGCTGATTTAGATGTTGTTGTTCCAGCAGCTTGGCTACATGACTGTGTCGCAGTAGCAAAAAATCACCCGGATCGTGCTTTTGCATCAAAAATGGCTGCCGATAAAGCAGAAAGGTTTCTGATTGAAATCGGGTATCCGGAAGATAAATTAGAAGGTATATATCACGCAATCGTTGCGCATAGCTTCAGTGCAAACGTGCCGCCAACGACATTGGAAGCACAAATCGTACAAGATGCGGATAGAATGGATGCATTAGGGGCAATTGGTGTGAGTCGATGTATGAAAGTTGGCGGTGCAATAGCCAGGCACCTATACCATACCGAAGACCCGTTTTGTGAGAAAAGAGAGCCGGATGATAAGAGTTATACCATTGATCATTTCTTTGTGAAATTGCTGCACATTGAGTCACAGATGCACACTGAGGCAGCAAAAAAAGAAGCGCAAAGGCGCACGGAGTTTATGCAACTATTCTTGAGGGAATTAGGGCGTGAAATATCGAATGACTAGGTAAAAGTTACCTAGTCATCCTTTTGACGAAGACAACGACGAATAGCGCCAGTGAAAAGCTACCAATAAAAGCTTCTATGGTCGCTATAAGGCGTGTAATCCCAACTGGTGTGATATCTCCGTACCCTAAAGTAGTAAATGTAACAACACTAAAATAAAAGCAATTGAGCATTGAGTGGAGATTCTGCTTGAGAGGGGCATTGGTGGCAAACTGAATGATTTCACCGTTGTAATTGATACCCAGCATAAAATAGCAAAGCGCACACAATAAAATCATACCTAAGCTAAAGCGAATTACATTTTCTGGTTTTTCTCCATACCCACATAACATGTCAATAAAGCTTGAAACTAAGCGCTTTTTTGAATAGGTTGGGTACTGCGCATGACGCATGCGCAATTCGCTATAGGTATACTTTCCTGCCATCTCAAACAAGCCCTGCTGTTCAGCGCCTTTTCTTAGCAGTCTGTAGATCTCTTCGCTTTGCAAATATAAATCTTGCGCTTCTTCCACATTTTTTTGTTTGGTTGCTTCAATTGCTTGTTTTTCTTGTAATAACTTGTCGCCCAATACAAGGTTGTCAATTCTAGTTGCATTGAGCTTCACTCCTAGAATATTGGTGTTTTCTAACTTGCAGCAGTGTAGATTTGCATCCCTTAAATCCGCTTTCATTAGAGATGCATTTTGAATTGTGCTGTTAAAGAGGTGAGCACCGTGTAAGTTCGCTCTATAAAAATTGCTATACGATAGGTCATAGCCGTTGTGATCATTAAACTTAACGAGATTTAGCCCTTCCAAATTGGCTCTTTTCAGCTCAAGTCCTTGCAGTAATCCCCCTTTTTTGGCATAACGTTCGAGTTTGTGAGATAGCTCTAACCCACTTTTGTCGAATTTGGCATCATGCCAAAAACAATATCCAGAGCCCATGTCTATTTCTTGACACTTGTGTCCATCAGGAGATGTATACTGACATTTAGGTTTATTGTTCATGGCAGCCTGTTTTTTCCGTAATAAGTATAAAGGTTAGCAGCAAATTAGATTGATAGATGAAAAAGCAATAAATTTACTATGAATTTCAATTACCAACTTAAGCTCAGTCGACGAAGAAAGACAGTTGCAATTAAAGTAAAACCGGATGGGGTTGTCGTTTACGCGCCTGAGGGGATTTGCGAAAATTGGTTAACGGCTTGGCTGCACTCAAAGCAAAGCTGGGTTGCTCAAAAACAGCGTTTGGTAGCGGATACGCTGCCATGTAAAAAAACACCATTAGAAAAAGTTACAATCTTTGGTGATTGCTACGTAGTTTGTTATGGACATTCATCTGCCTATATTGATCATCAACACCATCGCATCTATATAAAATCTTCTATGCAACAACACAGAGATATCCACATTGGAGAAATATATGATTTGTTTAAGGTTGAGCTAATAGCCTATTTACATGCTCGATTGCCTTACTATCAGGCATTGATGGGGTCGAAATATAAAACTCTAAAAGTACGCTTTTATAAACGACGTTGGGGCAGCCTCTCTAGTAAAGGTGTATTAGCTTTCAACAGTGCTTTATTAAGTGCACCTAAATGGGTGATTGATTATGTGATTGTACATGAGCTCGCGCATTATCATGTAATGGCACACAATCATGCGTTTTGGTGTATTGTCGGACGTTTTTATCCTGAATTTGAAACAGCGAAGGCTTATTTGAAACAGGAAATAAAGCTTATTCACTAGAAATAAAATATGAAATGAAGATGCAAAGAATTAAAATTAAGATAAAAAGGAAGTGGTGGAGGGAGCTGGATTCGAACCAGCGAAGGCTGAGCCGTCAGATTTACAGTCTGATCCCTTTGGCCGCTCGGGAACCCCTCCATAACAGATTTTTAAGTACAAAGTGGTGGAGGGAGCTGGATTCGAACCAGCGAAGGCTGAGCCGTCAGATTTACAGTCTGATCCCTTTGGCCGCTCGGGAACCCCTCCAATTGTACTTTGTCGTTGATGGTGGAGGGAGCTGGATTCGAACCAGCGAAGGCTGAGCCGTCAGATTTACAGTCTGATCCCTTTGGCCGCTCGGGAACCCCTCCTCAACAACGGCGCTGATAATAACAAAGTTTTTGGCGAAGTAAAGAAATGTCCTAAAGTTTTTTCAAAAAATGCCGATAAATTTTCAGACTTTGAAAATTTTGGCGAAAATCCATGCAGATAGAACAATTGTTACTCAAGGAAGCGCAGTTAGGCAATGCGTTAAGTTTGAGTGTCCATGAATCGCGTAGAAGCGATTTTGCTCTGCTCTTAAGTGCATTGTCACAAGATGCATTGGACTTTAGCCAATTTGACTTACCACGAAGTGCTGTTGACGAAGCTGATAAGTCTGAAGAGGCATTGCGAAAAGAGTTGCAAGTAGGTCCGAAGCAACCTTTGGCACCTGAAGAGTTTGACTTTTTAATTGGTCAATACAACCGATATTTTGTGAAAGATGGTGGGCTAGAAGATATCAAGCTAAATGAGTGCCTTGATCCTGAACCATTTCATATTCGTGACGATAAAACGCATATCCCTTTAAACGTCATGGAAAACCTAGAGCCGGCAGTGAAAGCAAAACTATATAAACAAAAGCATCCTGAAATCGAAGTTAAAGAAAGAGAAATAGATGCTGCCGGGTTTTATGATCAGTTAGCCAGTGGAGAAATGCAGTCTCAGTTAAGTGTGGCTGTATAATCGCTTTATTATGATTCTGATAGGATAGGGAGTACTGATTAAATTTCGAAAGTGGCGTTGGTGAGGTAACGCCACTTCAGGCTGAATACATGTTATCCGTGACACTTCTTGAACTTTTTCCCACTTAAGCAGGGACAAGGATCGTTTCGGCTTACTTTTTTACTCTCTTCAGGGTAAAGAGCGCCGTCAAGATATAGCCAGGCGCCATTCTCTTTTACAAATCTGGAGCGTTCATGCAACACGCTCAGCTGCACCCCTTCCAAATACGATGCTTTGAATTCTACATATTGATATTGGTCATCTTGATCAGTTTCAATAACATCCAAATGAACAAACTTAACTTGTTGAGCGAACATAAGTATATCTTCGACTGTGTGCTCGCTGCGTGTTTTTGATGCATACGTATTTAAAATATACTCACATTCCTTTGTACAGTATGCACTATAACGAGAGCGCATTAGCTGTTCAGATTGGTGAGGAATAGACTGTCCTTTAATAAATGGCTTGCAGCATTGCTCAAAGGCTTGTGTGTTACCACAAAAACACATAAATGACCTATATAGTTAGTGTGTGAGCTTTGATAGTGGCAATTGAGCAAAGTCTTTAAAGCAGTATAGTGCTGTTTTAGAGTGATTTAGGCTACGGTATTCAATTTGCTTTTTCGTCAAAATACCCGGCCAAGTGATGACAGCCGCAAAATTACCATTGGACAAAGCGCTATCCAGAGTATGTTCTAAGTTTATCAGATCCTTTTGCTTAAGCACTAGTAGCTTATTCACATCGATATTATAGCCATCTAACATAGATTTACTGAAAACCTGATCAGGTGCTATCAAAAGTGTCCAACCAGCTTTTGAATTACAACGAGATAAGATTTTTAAAAGTTCATTACTGGTGGTTGTTTCATCGTATGCATCCAAGATATTCAAACTACTGGCATGGCTAATGCTGCTCGATTGCGTTTTTACATTGGGTGTGATTGGTAACATGATTAGACCACTGATTCTTTATACAGTGCATATACAGTATTTCATACAGTGGTTTTAATCAAGTTTTATTTGATGTTTTTTTGTTCACTTCGAATCATTAACACCTGCAGTCTATTCTGGGTTTGCCCCAAAATGCATTTGCTGATGGATTTGTTCAAATAGTGTCGCGGCATAACATTGTGCGTCTATATAGCGTTTTGTTGTTAGGTGGGGGCGCACTTCATTGAGAGTGCTTAATGCCGCGCTATTGCCTTGACTCTGCGCTAGACTTAACCAAGCTACACCGTGAAAAACACTTTTAGGTACGCCTTGACCTTTTATAAATAACAGGCCTAAATAAAATTGTGCTTTGTTGTCACCTGACATCGCTGCCAATCTCATCCATTTAGCGGCAAGCGGATACTGCTTTTCTTTGATGTAATAAAGGCCTTTTTTATAAGCTTGCTCTGGATCTTGTGCCTTTGGCCAGCTGTGTTTGGGGTCTGGTTCTTGGGTAACAAATTCGAGTACATTGAATAGTTGTTGCTCGAGGTCTCCGCCATAAGCTTTTGTAGATTGATTGCTTTTCATACTCTCTTCACTTATTACAACTTAGTTTTCATTGTAGCTGATTTTTAGTTTATTTGTCCGTTTATGGCGAGGAAATATGGTAAAATCGCCCCCCTCGTTTCCATTTAAAATACAAAGACATGCTAGAAAAACTATTTTCTCTCAAAGCGCTACAGACCAATGTAAAAACGGAGGTTGTGGCAGGGCTCACTACATTTATTACCATGGTTTATATTGTATTTGTTAATCCGGCTATGCTGGCGGAAGCTGGCATTGATCATGGTGCAGCGTTCGTTGCCACGTGTTTAGCCGCAGCAATTGGCTGTTTTATCATGGGCTTCTTTGCAAATTACCCATTGGCTTTGGCACCAGGTATGGGGTTGAATGCATTTTTTACATATGGTGTTGTTTTAGGTATGGGGCATAGCTGGCAAACTGCCTTGGGAGCGGTCTTCCTATCTGGGTGCTTGTTTTTACTACTGAGTATTTTCAAAATTAGAGAGTGGGTTATTCAGGCAATTCCAGTGGTACTAAAGCGTGCGATAGCAACTGGGATAGGCGCATTTTTAGCTTTGATCGCATTAAAGAATGCTGAAATTATTGTTTCGAGTCCAGCCACATTTGTGCAACTTGGCGATATCACCAGTCCCGGCCCTTTGTTGGCCATTTTCAGCCTTTTTGTGATAACTGCATTGATGTATAGAGAGTGGAAAAGTGGCGTACTGATCAGCATTTTATTAGTCACAGTTATTGCTTGGGGGGCTGGCTTGGTTGAGTACCAAGGCATTGTTTCTGCGCCACCGAGCATTGCGCCTACTTTAGGGCAGCTAGATATCGTTGGCGCATTGGAAATCACCATGTTGAGTGTGGTATTTGCTTTCTTATTTGTTGATCTTTTCGATACTAGCGGCACCTTGGTGGCTGTAACTCAAAAAGCGGGTATTGCAGATGAAAAAGGGAACATGCCGAGGTTAGGACGCGCTTTATCTGCGGATAGCACGGCGACAGTAGCAGGTTCGTTTTTAGGGACGTCTACGACGACTTCTTATATCGAGTCTGTATCTGGTGTTTCTGTTGGCGGACGCACGGGACTTACTGCTGTGGTTGTGGGCTTTTGCTTTTTACTTATGATGTTTTTTGCACCTTTGGCAAAAATGGTGCCTGCATATGCAACTGCTGGTGCAATTCTGTATGTCTCTGTTTTGATGTTGCAAAACCTGAAGCTGGTGAACTGGGACGATATGACAGACGCGATCCCTGTAAGTGTGGTTTTGTTGATGACGCCGCTAACATTCTCAATTGCACATGGTATAGCATTGGGTTTTATTGCTTACACTGCGGTAAAGCTGGCTTGCAACAAAAAAGACGATATATCCATCAGCGTGTGGGTTCTGACAGTGTTATTTATCGTCAAATTTGCGCTTAGTTGATCACCATTTCTTTTTCGGGGCGAAAAGGACGTCCAAATCGTCCTTTTCTTTTTCTGCTTTTTTCTTAACTGCAGAGGCATTCGAGGCCTTAAGTTCAGTACTAATTTCGTTGAGATAAGCCTCTAGCTGATTCTTTTTCTCAGTTACATACTCATCGCTATAGGTCACAGCCATGATGGTCGCATAGGCTTTTTCAAAGTACTGTCTGGCTGAGCCAACCATGTTGGCTGTTTTTGCAGATAGGCCTCGTTTGATTTGACTCTCAACGTTAATGCGCAGTTGGATTTTCTCTAAACGGCGGTCTTCTTTTACAAAAACTTGAGTATCCACTTTACCTTTACTGTGTTCAGAGCGCAAAAGCTGACGAAGCTTTTTGATGCCCTGCACTAGCGCAATCAGTTGTTTGTCGTTATCTGGCAATGAGACTTTATCGCTGTCAGTGAGATTTGCCGTTTCTGTATTCATGCGTTCTTGAGATTCGTGCAGTCGATTTTTAAGTTCTCTTGATGTGGGAGTCAGCTCTACCATCATGGCTAACGCATCATGAACGCGCTTTTGAATCACCCTAAGCATGTCTCCTGACATAGGGATATTTGTGCTATTGACGAGAACATCCTCGGACTCTTCTATAATCCGCTTTTGTTTTGCTAATTCTTTACGTCTTTCTGCTTCTTGTTTTTCTTTATGTTGCTGAATTGCACTAATCCAAACAGCTATCACAACTAAAGCAACAATCAACAATATTATTATGTAAACAAACATACCCGAATCTCTACGAAAACTACCCACGGCGATAATTTTTTATATTACATCAAACAATTGTATATTGGATAGTTTTAATAACAAGGTGTATGTAAATGAATTTGAATACACCACTTTTTCAGTATAGGCGTTTCTAATTCGTTTTTCTTATATGATTGCGTAAATGTTACAATTACTATCAGGCTACCAATAACTATGCTAGTCTTACAAAAGATCCGACTCGGCGTTCCGCGTAAACCAAGTCACTTATTGGATAACAACTAAAAAAATAAACAATGTTATGAAATTACAACAATTGAAATACATAGTTGAAGTACTTAATCATAATTTGAATGTATCTGCTACCGCTGAAAGTCTTTACACTTCTCAGCCAGGTATTTCAAAACAAGTACGTATGCTAGAAGATGAATTGGGTGTGCAGATCTTTGGCCGTAGTGGTAAGCACCTTACACATGTAACCAGTGCTGGTAATGAGATCATCAATATTGCCAGAGAAATTTTGTCAAAAGTTGAAGGTATCAAAGCGGTTGCAAATGAACACACTTTGCCTGATCAAGGTAAATTAAACATTGCAACGACACATACCCAAGCAAGATATGCTTTACCTCCTGTTATTCAAGGGTTTATGCAAAAGTATCCGGCTGTTTCTTTACACATGCATCAAGGTACTCCGCAGCAAATATCAGATGCGGCTGCGAGAGGTGACGCGGACTTTGCAATTGCAACAGAGGCGCTCCATTTATACGGTGATTTGATCATGTTGCCATGTTATCACTGGAATAGAAGCATTGTGGTAACGAAAGATCACCCACTAGCGCAGCTTGGAAAAAATATTACGGTACAAGACGTAGCTAAGTATCCACTCATAACCTATGTATTTGGTTTTACAGGTCGCTCTGAACTAGATAAAGCATTTAATGCACATGGCCTTGAACCACACATTGTATTTACCGCAACAGATGCAGACGTGATTAAGACATATGTAAGGCTTGGATTGGGCGTAGGGGTATTGGCAACTATGGCTGTTGACGATATTGCTGATAAAGATTTGGTTTGTATTGATGCGAGCCATCTGTTTGAAGCGAGCACAACAAAAATTGGCTTCAGAAAAGGTAGTTTTTTAAGAGGCTACATGTATGACTTTATAGAGCGTTTTGCGCCGCATTTGACGAAGGATGTGGTTGAAAAAGCAAGCCTTATGCGTAATCAAGATGATGTAGATGCATTATTCGCTAAAGTCACATTACCAGTAAAATAAAAGCCACGTTTTGAATAGTCTACTTGTAGACTTTCTCTTTGCGGCTTTAATTTAAAACCCAACTTGTGTTGGGTTTTTTTGTTTTAGCACTCAATAATATTTACGGCAAGACCGCCGCGTGCAGTTTCTTTGTATTTGGTCTTCATATCGTTACCTGTGTCTAGCATGGTTTTGATGACCTTGTCCAAAGAGACCTTTTGCTCTCCTGTACCTCGAAGAGCAAGTCTTGAGGCATTGATGGCTTTTACTGCACCCATTGCATTTCGTTCGATACACGGCACTTGTACTAATCCCCCAACAGGGTCACAGGTTAAGCCTAGGTTGTGTTCCATACCAATTTCAGCTGCGTTTTCCACATGAACGACATTGCCACCCATGATTTCAGTCAATGCACCAGCGGCCATTGAGCAGGCGACACCAACTTCACCTTGGCAACCAACCTCTGCACCTGAGATAGAAGCGTTCTTTTTATAGAGGATACCAATAGCAGCGGCTGTCAGTAAGTAGCGCGTTGCAATTTCGACATCAACTTCTTTGATAAAGGTGTGATAGTACATCAATACGGCTGGTAATATACCGGCAGCGCCATTGGTCGGGGCGGTGACGACTCGTCCTCCAGCTGCATTCTCTTCATTCACGGCCAGGGCAAATAAATCAACCCAATCCATTGCACGTAATGGATCATTACTGTTTTCTACATTGAGTTTAAGGTATAGGCTCGGTGCTCTGCGTTTTACTTTTAACCCACCCGGAAGGATCCCTTCGGTACGCATCCCTCTTTCGGTACACGCTTTCATTACCTGCCAAATATTGAACAGCTCTTGTTTTATTTCACTTTCACTGCGAAGGGTTTTCTCATTAGCCATCATGAGGGCGGAAACACTTAGCCCAGTCTCCTTACAGATGTTTAAAAGTTCTTCAGCTGTATCAAACAAATAGGGCGCTGGATTTTGTTCTCGCACATCAAGTGCTGCTTGCTTTTCCGCTTCGAAATCTTGATCCGTGACAATGAACCCGCCGCCAATCGAATAGTAGATCTGGCTATGTAAGAGCGTGTCACCTTTATACGCTTGGATTTCCATGGCATTGGAATGCTTCGGCAGTGTTTTTCGACGGTGAAATACAACAGCGCCTTGCTTTGGGAAATCAGCTTTATGTTTTTGGTCAAGATAGATTACTTGCTCTTGCTCAATTTTTTCGAGTATTTCTGGAACAAGATCTGCGTCGATAGTTTCAGGGTCATGGCCAGCAAGGCCTAATATGACCGCTTTACCTGATCCGTGACCGATACCTGTTTGACCAAGGGAACCAAATAATTCGACTTTTACAGAAGTGACGTCGTCAATTAATTTACTATTTTGTAGATCTTTGACAAAAAGACGCGAAGCGCGCATTGGACCAACAGTATGGGAAGACGATGGCCCAATACCGATGCTAAACATATCGAATGCACTAATCATAAAATTTACTCATCATTGCCTCTGAACGGGCGCACATAATAACGTTAATTATTGCAGAAGTAACCCGTTATTGGATGGAAATTTGACAATTGTAATGAGTTTACGAAAGCGACTTGGTTAATTTTTTTATAATGCTTGCAGTCGCCCCCCATAAAAGACCATGTGAAGTCATGAATCCATTGATATTTATGGTGTTGCCACGGATTTGACAAGGGTAGCTCTGCCATTGATTAGGGTCCATTAAAGCGCTTAATGAAACCGTAAATACGCTGTCGACTTCACTACTGGTTTGTTGCCAAGTGGCTGAATTTTGCACTCGCGCTACGACCGGAGTAATATGAAATCCGCTCAAGGAGCTGTGTGTTGGCAGCTGACCAAGCGTTGTGACTTGCTCTCTAGCGAGGCTAATTTCCTCGAAGGTTTCTCTAAGGGCGGTATCTTCAGCTGAACTATCATGTTGCTCTACTTTTCCGCCAGGAAAACAAATTTGGCTTGGATGTGCTCTCAAGCTGGCGTTACGTTTACACAGTAATATGTGCGCACTGCCTTCTACTTCAACGAGCGGTACTAAAACGGCACTTTGAACTCCCTGCAGTGTCTTATTGGAAGCAGCAAAAGGAGACAGTCTAAAACTACTAATTAAATGATCGAGTTTCATTGCAGTATTGGTAAAATTTTATTGACCTTGTGATAGGTTTCTTGATACTCAGCTTCGAGTTCTGAATCGGCGACAATCCCGCCTCCAGCCCAGCAATAGATTTTTTGCTCCTCACACACCAAGGTACGAATTGTAATGGAGGTATCCATATCGCCACAGGCGCTTAGGTAACCCATAGAACCACAGTACGCACTTCTGCGATGGGGTTCAAGCTCTTCTATTATCTCCATCGCTCTAATTTTCGGTGCGCCTGTAATTGAGCCCCCTGGAAACGCAGCGTGTAGTTGATCAACGGCTTTTTTACCTTCGGCGAGTTCACAAGTCACAGTACTGACGAGATGATGAACTGCAGGGAAACTTTCTATGTCGAATAGCTTTGGTACGCTGACGGAACCTGGTTTTGCAACTTTACCTAAGTCATTGCGAAGCAAGTCGACAATCATTACGTTTTCAGCACGATCTTTACTGCTATTTTGTAACTTGAGTGCTTGTTCATTGTCTGCTTGTTGGTCAGTTAAGCGCGGTAATGTACCTTTTATTGGTTTTGTTTCAACTTGCCTTTGGCGTACAGATATAAATCTCTCGGGCGAAACAGAAACGATGGCTGAATCATTGCCTAAATTGAAATACGCAGAAAATGGTGCCTTATTGTGTTGCCTTAATTTTTTGTAAGCTGCCCATGGGGAGCCTCTGAACTGCGCACTGAACCTTTGCGCTAGGTTAATTTGGTAACAATCACCGCTCAATAGGTAGTCTTGAATACGCTGAAACTTGCTTTGATATTCTTGCTTGGTCATATTAGATTGCCAATCGCTACACAATTCAAACTGATGGTGCTCGGCATTGTTCGCAATTAAACTCATATACCGCTCAAGCCGATTCACGTCCGGCTGAGACACATAAAACCATTGTGCCTGCTTGTTGTCGTAAATCAGGGCGTCAAGATAGAGACCAGCAGACATGTCGGGAAGTGAAATATCCGATGTGGCATGCGAAGGCAATGATTCGATATACCGGCCTAAGTCGTAACCAAAATAACCAAGCCATCCGCCGCAAAAAGGCAGTGCATGAATGCGCTGTGAGCAAAGTTTATCTAAATGATGTTGTAGTATTTCAAATATACTCTGCTGTTGCTCAACGTCATCTATATAAACTCGTCCGTTTTTAGCTTCTAGTACATGTACTGGCGCAAAGCTGATAATGTCAAAACGACTATTCTCGTGCGCTGCGTTACTAGAATCTAAAAGAATAGCGTGATGTTGAGTTGCAATTTGTTCAAAAACTTCAACGGTTGAGAGTGAAATGTCAACGGCAATGCAATTATTCTGTGCATTTATCATTTACTTGACCCTGAAAACTAGCCCGAAACGGGCGAGGAGGTTATCATAATTAGAAATGAATCTATAGAGTAGTGAAGTGATAACTCATAACCATATTCATACTGGGGTCTGGTTGAGCAAAATAGGGGCACCCAAAGATTTTGTGACTTACTCGCAGTATTACTGGTAATTCGTTAGCATAGTACTACTTATCAAGAACATGCCATTTAGTTAGATTAAGTGGCTAATAAAGGAACCGTCATGAGCATTATCCGTCAGCAAGATTTTATTGATAGCATTGAAGATGCGTTACAATATATCTCTTTTTACCATCCTCTTGATTTTGTACAAGCATTAGAAAAAGCTTATAACAATGAGCAAAGCAAAGCCGCTAAAGATGCAATTGCACAAATTCTGATCAACTCGCGTATGTCAGCTGAAGGCAAGCGTCCACTTTGCCAAGATACGGGTATTGTTACCTGCTTTGTAAAAGTGGGTATGGACGTAAAATGGGACAAAACGGATTTAACTGTACAACAGATGGTTGATGAAGGCACACGTCGCGCCTATACAAACCCAGACAACCCATTGCGCGCTTCAATCGTTGCAGATCCTGCTGGTAGCCGCAAGAATACAAAAGACAACACGCCATCTGTGGTACATGTAGATTTAGTGCCAGGTGCTGAGGTTGAAGTGATGATCGCTGCTAAAGGTGGTGGTTCTGAGAATAAAACTAAAATGGCGATGTTAAATCCATCGGATGACGTTGCTGCTTGGGTCGAAAAAACGTTACCAACAATGGGGGCAGGCTGGTGTCCACCGGGCATGATTGGCATTGGCATTGGTGGAACAGCGGAAAAAGCAGCCGTTTTAGCTAAAGAATCCCTGATGGACCCGGTAGATATTCATGACCTTCAAGAGCGTGGTGCTGAGACAGCGGAAGAAAAGCTACGTTTAGAAATCTTTGAAAGAGCGAATAAACTAGGTATTGGTGCCCAGGGCCTTGGTGGCTTGACGACGGTTGTTGATGTAAAGATCAAAACTGCACCTACTCATGCAGCATCAAAGCCTGTAGTTATGATCCCGAACTGTGCTGCTACTCGTCACGTACATTTCACGCTTGATGGATCTGGCCCTGCAGATCTTAAAGCGCCAAAACTAGAAGATTGGCCTGAAGTGACTTGGGAAGTGGGCGAAGATACGCGTCGCGTAAACTTAGACACATTGACTAAAGATGATATCCAAGATTGGAAGATGGGTGAAACAGTATTGTTATCAGGTAAAATTTTAACTGGTCGAGATGCTGCTCACAAGCGCCTGCAAGAAATGATTAATTCAGGAGAAGGCTTACCGGAAGGTGTGGACTTTACTAATAAGTTCATTTATTACGTTGGTCCTGTTGATGCGGTGGGTGATGAGGTGGTAGGTCCTGCTGGCCCGACAACTTCTACGCGTATGGATAAGTTCACTGACTTAATGTTAGAGAAAACAGGGCTTGTTGGTATGATAGGTAAAGCAGAGCGTGGCCCAGCAACTGTAGAGTCTATCAAGCAAAACAAGGCTGTATATTTGATGGCTGTAGGTGGTGCTGCTTATTTGGTTGCGAAAGCGATTAAGAAATCTCGTGTTGTTGCTTTTGAAGATTTAGGTATGGAAGCAATTTATGAGTTTGAAGTGGAAGATATGCCTGTAACAGTAGCTGTAGATAGTGAAGGTGCAAATGCACATACTCAAGGGCCTGCTATCTGGAAAGCAAAAATTGAAGAGCTTGATAGTAAATTAAGCTAATTTCTTCAAAAGGCAGGCTGTTCTAATCTCAGCCTGCCGATGCTACTGTTATTAGCACATTTGACTACCAGGCGTTATTTTTGCACATCGAGGAGTACCTGTAATCCCAGGGATCCCCGGAGGGCCCCCAGTACCGCCAGCCACAAACATGGTTTTCTCCATCTTTACATCATTATCCGAGAGTGTTTTAAGTTCTTTTTTTACTAACTTTACTTTCATTTAAATATCCTTTTGAACTCTTAATATTATTATTTAATTTGCCGATACGGCTCTTTGTATATTATATGCAAAATTGAATCGGTCAATTGGTTACGTATGAAACATTTAATAGTTTAAAATTCTGAGTGAAATTTAAGCATATTTGGCGTGTAAATTTATACTTACAAGAGATTCTTTGTTTACGTTTACGTAAACAGAAAGTGTGAATTAAAGAGGTATTTATAATTAAATATGTTTATAAGTTAATCTATATTGGATTGAACTTTCCTATTTGTTTTTTATATTGGATTGTTTATGTGTGATGGTGAGATGTTCAGCTTAGATCATCTCATTTGCTGGATTGACTAATGGGTTAATGATAGAGTCAGGCCAATTTCAGCGCTATCTGACATGGTCAGACAATAATCGGAGAATAATCAAAGTGGCTGTATTTAACCAAGTTGAATTTGATAACCATGAACAAGTTGTGTTTTGTTCTGATGAAAAATCGGGTTTAAAAGCGATTATCGCAGTACATAATACTAAGTTGGGGCCGGCTGTAGGCGGTTGTCGCCTATGGGATTATGCAGAAGATCAAGATGCAGTTTACGATGTTTTACGTCTTTCAAAAGGCATGACATACAAAAATGCTGTTGCACGTCTTCCGTTTGGTGGCGGCAAGTCGGTGATCATTGGCGATGCAAAAACAGTCAAGTCTGAAGCTTTATTCAGAGCATTTGGAAAACACTTAGAAAGACTAGGTGGTAGCTATTACTCTGCAGAAGATGTAAACATCACAACTGGTGATGTGATGATGATGCATAAAGAAACCAACTATGTACTTGGTCTTGAGGGTAAAAGTGGTAACCCTTCACCATTTACTGCACTAGGTACGTTTTTGGGCATCAAAGCGGCTTATCAACACAAACATGGTCATCAAGACCTATCTGGCGTAAAAGTCTCTGTTCAAGGTCTGGGTGCTGTTGCTTATAGTTTATGTAAGTATTTACATGAAGCAGGCGCACAGCTTTTTGTGACTGACATTAATGAAGCTTCAGTTGCGCGCGTAGTGAACGACTTCAATGCAACCGCTGTAGCAATTGACGAAATCTATGACCTAGATGTAGATGTTTATGCTCCTTGTGCTTTGGGTGCGACTGTAAATGATGAGACTATCCCTCGTATCAAGGCCTCAATCATTGCTGGTTGTGCTAACAACCAATTAGCAGAGCCTAGACATGGTGATGTGCTGCGAGAAAAAGGAGTTCTTTATGCTCCTGATTATGTTATCAATGCGGGTGGCATCATTAATGTTTATTACGAAACAAAACCTGAAGGCTATAATGAAGCACTAGCAACAAAGCATGTTGAAGGCATTTTTGATACGCTAGCGGAAATATTTAAGCGTTCAGACGATGAACAAAAATCTACCCATGTTATCGCGGATGAGCTTGCATTAGAAATCATCGAAAATGGGCTGTGATAGATTAGTATTGCAGCTATAATAGAGGGCGATTATCGCCCTTTTTTTGTCGCTGTATTTATGAAAAAAATAAATCTAACTACTTGGGAACGAGCTGAGCATTTTCAGTTTTATCAGCAATTCGATGACCCAAACTTTAATGTTGTCACTTCTCTTGATACTCATTCTTTATATGTAGATGCACAAGAGGCAAAGCTGCCTTTTTCGGATTGTTATCTATACTGCTTAACACAAACGCTGAGAGCATGCGACTTTATGCGTTTGCGCATTGTTGATAGTGCCCCTGTAGAAATTGATGACGTAGCAATTAGTAGTACATTCTTGGCAGAGAACAAAACTTTCAGATTTATTTTGTTAGAAAACTGCGATTCCATTGATGAATTTGTCACAAAGAACCAAGCTAATAAGCAGCGAGGGCTAAAACAGCGATTACTAAATGAAGAATTTATGTCTCAAAGTGATGCTGTCGATCGAGTTTATGTTTCTATATTACCTTGGTTTGAGGTATATGGATTCAAGCATGCTCGTCATAATGGGGATAATTTAGGCATCCCTAAAGTTGTTTTTGGTAAATTTAACAAGGAGAAAAATAGCTTATCCGTAGCAATAGAGGTACATCATGGATTGGTTGATGGGTATCATTTATCACTGTTTTTAGATGAATTCCGTCGTCAGATCATTGCGTTATGTGAATATTTGCAAAGTAAAAAAAATTTCAGGGGCTGATAATATTGTGTTATATGCAATTCTTTTTTCCTGCGAAAATATTCTAACGCAATGAAAAATAAAGCCAAACTGATGATTTTTAATGTAGATGAAAACAAAACTTGGTTAATTTTTAACTGTAATAAATTGTTAATTAAGTTGCTTTGTGTATGAAAAGTAAGTGATTTAAGTTTTTTTTCTTTGTTTTGTTGTTAATGCAATGTTTTATTTCAAGTTATTAGAAGTACTATCGCAAAATTAGTTTTAAACATGAAGTTGACATGGGCAAATGCATTTAGCATTATTGCACGGTTGATACTTCTAAAAAGGTATCCGGGGTACTCTTCTTTAGTTGAGTGCAAAAATTATAAAAGTAACATTACTTAATTGGTTGGGAACTATGTCTGTTAAAATCAGAAAGAGTCTTGTAGCTTCAGCGTTATTTGGCGCAGCAGCATTTGCAAGCAGCAATGTGATGGCAGATCCTTTGAATGACATACAGAAAGTAGGTCAGCAAACTCAAAAGGCTGCTCAAAAGTCTCAAGAAAAAGTTGATAAAATTTACGGTCAGTCTATCGATATGATCGCTGAATATCGTACTACTGTAGATGAAACAGAGCTTCTAAAAGTATACAACGACCACGTTGCACGTTTGGTAGCGGACCAAAATGCAAATATTGAGTCTCTAGAGCGTCAGATCGCAACAGTTGATAAAACTAAGCAAGACGTTGTGCCTTTGATGTATCGCATGATTGATACACTCGAGCAATTCATCAAAGCGGACGTCCCGTTTGATACAGAGAAGCGTTTAGAGCGTGTTGAAAGACTACGTGAAACACTATCTAACGCAAAAGTAACCACTTCTGAGAAATATCGTCAGGTACTTGAAGCATACACAGTTGAAACTGCTTACGGTACTGCAATGACTGCTTCTCAAGGTTCACTGGAAATCGACGGTAAAAATATCAACGTTGACTTCGCACGTCTAGGTCGTATTGCATATGTTGCTCAGTCATTCGATCAAAAGAATGCATGGGTTTGGGACAACAGTGCAAAGCAGTGGCAATCACTAGGTGAAGAATATCTTAAGCCTATTAAAGACATGATCCGTATTGCACGTGGTCAGGCTGCCCCTGAACTAGTTAAACTTCCTATTTTCGGCGCGGAGTAATAAAACATGAAGAAGCTATTTAAAGGTTTTGCAGTTGCTGCAGCATTAACAGTTTCTGCTGGTGCCGCGTTGAATGCACATGCAAACACTGAAGCACTAGACAAGATCCTTGAGCAAGTTAAACAGAACCGTATCTCTGAAGGTAAAATTAACAAAGCTCGTGAGCAAGAATTCTTGTCTGAGCGTGCTGACAAGCAGGCTCTACTAAACAAAGCTAAGCGTGACCTTGCTGCTGAAAAAGCACGTGGTGAGCGTCTTAACAAGCAATTCAAGCAAAACGAAATCACTCTTTCTGAGAAAGAAACTGAGCTAGTAAACGCACAGGGTACTCTTGGTGAGATGTTCGGTGTTGTACGTCGTTCAGCGGCAGATGCTATCGGTTCAATCGAAGCGTCAATCGTAAGTGCTGAAAAGCCAGGACGTGCAGAAGTTCTTCGTTCTCTAGCAGCAGCTAAAGAGCTTCCAACTACACGTGAACTAGAAGAGCTTTGGATTGCTTTCCAAACTGAAATGACTGAATCTGCTAAGACATCTACTTTCGAAGCTGAAGTAGCTGAATTAAGCGGTGACATCAATGTTAAGCCTGTTACTCGTATCGGTAACTTCAACCTAATCACTCAAGACGGTTATGTTGTTTACGATGCAGAGAACAAATCAATTGTTCCTCTAGGTAAGCAGCCTGCATCAAACGTTGTTGCTACAATTGGCGACCTTCTTAACACGCAAGCTAGCAGCTACGTACCTTTCGTAGTTGACCCAACTCGCGGCGCAATTCTTCGTCTAAACACGCAGAAAGCAACTCCAGAAGAGCGTTGGCACCAAGGTGACACGGTTGGTTACATCATCACAGCATTGTTAGCGCTAGGTGCATTAATCGCACTTGTACGTTTCGTTGACCTTATGCTTGTTGGTGCGAAAATCAAATCGCAAATCAAGAATGCGAACAACCCAAGTGACAACAACCCACTTGGTCGTATCTTGAAAGTTTACCATGACAATAAGAACCAAGACGTTGAAAACCTTGAGCTTAAACTTGACGAAGCTATTCTACGTGAAACGCCTCGCATCGAAGCTGGTATCAACATCATCAAGATCCTTGCTGCTATCGCACCGCTACTAGGTCTACTAGGTACGGTTGTTGGTATGATCTTAACGTTCGAATCAATTACTCTATTCGGTACTGGTGATCCGAAGATCATGGCAGGTAACATCTCTCTAGCACTTGTTACAACCGCTCTTGGTCTAATTGCTGCGCTACCACTAATCCTACTTCACGCTATTGTAGCAGGTCGTAGTAAATCAATCCTACACGTTCTTGACGAGCAAAGCGCGGGTATCGTTGCTGCGCACGCGGAGAAGGAGAAAGCATAATGCTAGTCCTGGTGGAGACGTGGGAATCTATCAGGGATTTTGTTGCTACAGGCGGCGACGTACTGTTCGTTGTCGCGATGGCACTCTTTCTTATGTGGGTATTAATGATTGAGCGCTATTGGTTCCTATTAGTTGAATTCCCTAGAATGCATAAGGGGATTGTAGCTAAATGGGATGCCCGCCAAGATACTACATCTTGGTACGCACACAGAATCCGTGAAGCATGGGTTTCTGAAGCGTCTGAAAAATTAGATGAGCGTATGTTGATTATCAAGACATTGGTTGCAATGTGTCCATTAATCGGTCTACTAGGTACAGTTACAGGTATGATTTCGGTATTCGAAACCATGGCTACACAAGGTACTGGTAACCCGCGTTTGATGGCATCAGGCATTTCAATGGCAACGATACCAACAATGGCTGGAATGGTTGCGGCACTATCTGGTGTATTCTTTAGCACTCGCCTAGAAGCGAGAGCAAAAATGGCTAAAGAAAAACTTATCGATAGCTTGCCACATCACTAGAGAGAGATATAAATATGGCACGTAAACAGCGTTTTCGTGAAGAAGAAGAAGCAGCAGTAGATATGACGCCGATGCTTGACATCGTATTCATCATGTTGATCTTCTTCATCGTAACTACCTCTTTTGTTAAAGAGGCAGGCATTGAAGTTAAAAAGCCAAAAGCTGCACAGGCTCAAACTAAGAAAAATGCAAACATCTTTATCGCTATCCGTGAAAACGGTGAGATTTGGATGGACAAGCGTCAAGTCGATGTTGAGCGTGTAAGCGCTAACCTTGAGAACCTATTGGCTGAACAACAAACTGAGACTGTCATTATCCAAGCGGATAAAGGCGCTAAGCACGGTGTTGTTGTGAAGGTAATGGACCAGATCAAGGCAACTGATGATGGACTGAAGATTTCAATAGCTGGAGCTAAGTAATGATTCGATTTCTGTTTTCACTTCTCGCAGGTGGGGCAGTAACTTTCGGCTTATTCTTCTTTATGTCTTACCTCATCTCCGGTGGAGCTGAAAGGGCAGACAACCAAAAAGAAGAGATCATAGTCGAGATTATGTCGAATCCGCCTGAATCAGATGTGCAGGAGAGGAAGCGTGTACCGCCTCCACCTCCTCCACCGCCTAAGCAGCCGCCTAAACCGCAGCCGCCACAGCCAGAGAACTCAAACCCTGCTGCTGGTGCAATTGGTTTTAACATGCCTAGCATCAGTATTGGTGGTACGGCAGGTGGTCTAAGTGGCCCTGGTGATTTCGGTCGTGATGGTGAAGCAACACCTATCGTTCGTATTGAACCTAAATACCCGCCACAAGCAGCGCGTGATGGTAAAGAAGGCTGGGTACAGCTTGAATTTACAATCAATGAGCTTGGTGGCGTAGAAGATATTAAAATTATCGCAGCTGAACCTAAGCGTATTTTCAACCGCGAAGCGCAACGTGCACTTCGTAAGTGGAAGTACAGACCAAAGATTGTTGATGGTAAACCACAGAAACAATTTGGTATTCAGGTTCAACTTGATTTCAACCTTAACCAGGACTAAGGAGTAAGATATGAAGCAAATGTCAAAAGCAACAGCTCTTGCTCTGATGATGTCTATAGCTGGCGGTGCACTAAGCACCGCAGCATTTGCAGCGCCAGATCCAGCAAAGATCGAAGCGCGCAAAAGTGCTAAGACTAAAGTCATGGGTGAGCGTGTTGGTAAAAAGGTCATCAAAGCATTTGACCTATACAACGAAGATAAAGTTGACGAAGCAATCACTTTACTTCTTGAAATCGATGCGTCTGACGATTTTGATAAGGCTACGGTTAATCGTTACTTGGGTAACCTTTATGCTCAGAAAGAAGAGTATAAGACGGCTATCAAGTATATTCGTCAAGCAGTAGGCCCTGATGTACTTAACTTTAAAGATCATGCTGATCTATTAAAGTTACTTGGTGACCTATTAATTGGTACTGAGCAGTATGAAGGTGCTAAAAAAGCTTATTACGACTGGATGGACTTTACGGGTGAACAAGACCCTAAAGTTTATGGTCGTATTGCTCAAGCAAACTACGAGCTTAAAAAGTTTGCTGATGTAATCGAGCCTGCTGACCAAGCGATTGCTTTAAATAAAGAAGAACCTAACAAGTCCTATTACATGCTAAAAATCGGTTCATATTTTGAACTGAAGCAGTATCAGAACGCTGTTAGTGTTGCCGAAACTCTTGTTAAAATTTTCCCAGAAGATAAGCAGGTTTGGACTCAACTTGGTTCATTCTATATGCAGACAGAACAGTACCGTAAAGGTCAAACTGTGATGGAGATTGCATATGACAAGGGCTATTTTGATAAAGAGAACCACTACAAGATCCTTGGTAGTTACTACTCATTGAATGAGATACCTTTTAAAGCGGCTAGTACGTTTGAAACGGCTATCAAAAACAAACACATTGAGCGTACAAAGCAAAATGTGACTGCGACGGCAAGTTACTTCCACCAAGCGAAGAACATTGACAAAGCAGCGAAGTACTACGAAGAAGCAGCAAAGTTTGATGACGACCCAGAGATGTACAGAAAGGCCGGTAGCTTATTGCTGCAAGACCTTCAGTATGCAGCTGCTGTTGTTCGTTTAAACAAAGCGCTTGAGCTTGGCTCGAAGAAGAAGGGTACTATCTACTCTGATTTGGCTGAAGCTTATCTTTATCAAGAGAAGTACAAGCAAGCATACCGTGCAATTATGAAGGCTCAAGAAGATCCTAAAACACGCAGGTTTGCTCGCAGCTGGGCTGCATTCATTAAAGAAAAAGCACAGCGTAAAGGCATCAGTCTTTAATTTAAAAGCCCCGAAAGGGGCTTTTTTATTGCTTGTAACTAAAGTTTGATTCAAAACATATTCCTGTCGAAAAGTTTGCGTAAACTATGCTATGCATTCCATTGTGTGGCGATCTCTTTAAATACTTACGAAGTGGAGATTTGATGTTGAGAAGTCTTGGTATAGCAACTGTGTTGAGTTTAACGATGTGCTTAGGTGCTTGCAGCGATCCTAAAGAAACGATTAATCTAGCGCAATTTGATAAGCAAATCCGTGCTTTGAATTGGTTTTCTGCTGGTAGCACGAATGCAGTTGTTGAGAAGGTTATGCCTTTCGATGAAGCCTACTTATCTCGTCGTCATACGTTACTTGAAAACCTCGACCATACAAACCTTAGTCTTGATAATGAACACACATACGCCTACCTCCAAATTCAGCAGCGATACCCGGAGCGGTATCTGATATGGCCTGCCCAAATTAATGTGCTAGAGTCGGCGGTAAAACACTTTTCTCACGAAGAAATAGATGCTTGGTTATCTCTGGTAAAGTTGAAACTGAAAACGGGTAGAGAAAGTAAAATTTTACTATCGCGTATTGAAAAGGCACAGATTTTATCTTATCTAGAATCCACATCTTACAATAGTAAAGCCGTTCGCGAACTAGCGCGCTATTTACACAATTATAATACCCGTTCAGGGGTCGGTTTATATCAACACCCGAACGGAAAAGAGTGGTATCAGAGCAAAATAAATTACTATACTGGGATTGTATATGCGCCCCACGAACTGGCGGACGTTTTGAGTCAGACAACACAGAAAATTTCCGAACCAATTCGCCTTAATTGGCAAGCCAATGAAGAATTGCTATCAAGGCCAATGGCATTGAGTCTGCTGGGTGATAAGTGCAAGCCTGTTGCTGGTATGAATTGGCGAGATCTATTTATCAATATTCGTAAAACGGTATCAGAGTGTGGGTCTTTACTAAATAAAGAGCAACTGTCTATTGCGGCGACGCTCGCAGAGGTGGACATTGGTGTACATATGTTTGCTTGGTCTCAACAGCAAGCAATGCATAGGTTACAATCACGTTTAGTGATAGATGAAGCGCAAGCCTATGCGTTACTAAAAAATATTGTATTTTTCCCAGCTACAACACTGGCCTATTTACCTCATTTTAAGCATCTGTAAGAACTTTTGCGGGGCTGCATTGACTGCATCTTTGGGTAGCTGGATCTTGCTCTAAAAGGGGTTCTTCAATTTCTTGTTCGCAATCACAACAAAAACCAAATTGACCGATGTCGATTTGACACAATGCTGCTTCAATTTGCACAAGTCGCTGGTAGCTAGGGAACTGGCTTGGGCAAATCTTCTCATTAATACTATCTATCCAGTCTGTCGGTGACGTACTTTCTAGCACTTCCGCGAGTTCTAGAATAACTGGATTCGTGTTGGTTTTTAAGTCTTGGATAAAGCTTGTTCTAGTCTGAACAAGCTCGTTCCGTAATTTTACTTGGCATTGCTTTAGTAGATTTTCATTCATGGGCAGGTTCTCCTCTGAATGCCCATTATCTAATGCAATCAGTTAGATGTTATGATTTGAATCAAGTGACGGAGATTTTGCGTATTTCTGAAGCACGGTAACTACATCTGATTTTGTTTTTAAACGTTTAATTTCTTCAAATAAACAATGTGCTTCAGGATATTGTAACTTTAAGTAGCCTAACCATTGTTTGGTTCGCGCAGAAAAATACTTTTCGCTGACATTCTCGTCCTGATGCATCGATGAGTTGAGAATATGGTACACAACTTCTTGCCAGCTCAGGGGGCGGTATATTCTATTGCTAACATGTGCTTTGATTTTTGCAGCTAGGTCGGGTGTTGCGAGTGCGCCTCGACCAAGCATAAGATCTTCACATTGACTTTGCTGTTGGCATCTTAGTGCATCTTCTACTTGCCATATTTCACCATTAGCAACAACAGGTATGGAGAGTCGTTTGAGCAATGGCGGGATCTTCTCCCAGTATGCTGGGGGTCGATAACCATCTCGTTTTGTTCTTGCGTGAATAGCTAAGCTTGATGCACCTGCGCTTTGCACGGCATCTACAATCTCGGTACTGTTGGCGTCATCATCAAAGCCCAATCTAATTTTTGCGCTGACAACGTGTTCTTCTGGGACCGCTTCTCTAACAGATTTGATGATTTGGTAGATTTGTTCGGGCTCTTTAAGTAAAACGGCACCGCCTTTACTTTTATTTACTGTTTTTGCTGGGCAGCCAAAATTGAGGTCAATACCGTGAGATCCCAGTTTAACAGCTTTTCGGGCATTGGTTGCGAGTACGTGTGGTACTTGCCCTAACAATTGGATCCTTACAGGTGTTCCTGCACGGGTAAAACCACCGTTCAGCAATTCTGGGCAGTAGCGCACGAATACTCTTCTTGGCAATGTTAAGTCAACAACTCGAACAAACTCGGTGACACAAAGGTCAAACCCACCGAGATCTGTCAGTAATTCACGCATTTTAAAGTCGACAACGCCCTCCATTGGGGCCAATATAAGTTTCATCAGTACTGCACCAAAATAAAATTCGCGCTATTCTATATGAGATGGAGCGAATTATTAATATAAATCTTATCTGTTCCTCATACACTAACTGCCCATTTGTGTGGCTCTACACTCAAAATAGAAAAACTTTGAAATTAGTTTTTAGGTAATAGGGTCTATTAAACGAACCCGAATTAATGATTGAGAGAAATAACGATGAATACAGTAAAGAAAAATTCCTTAGCGTTAACATTAACAGCTGCAGTTGCGAGCACGGCAGCACTTGCGTCAAGTGAAGCAAATGCAAACCCATTTTCGTACGAAGTACTCACAGCTGGTTATCAACTAGATGCGAGTGAAGGTAAGTGCGGTGAAGGCAAATGTGGCGGTGATGCTAAAAATAAAGAAGGCAAGTGCGGCGAAGGCAAATGTGGCGGTGATGCTAAAAGCAAAGAAGGTAAGTGCGGCGAAGGTAAATGTGGCGGCGCAAAGAGTAAAGAAGGCAAATGCGGCGAAGGTAAATGCGGTGGCGCAAAGAGCAAAGAAGGTAAGTGCGGCGAAGGTAAATGTGGCGGCGCAAAAAGTAAAGAAGGTAAGTGCGGCGAAGGCAAGTGTGGCGGCAGTACAAAAAATAAAGAAGGTAAATGCGGCGAAGGTAAATGTGGTGGTAGCCACTAAACTAAATTTGGCTACTTTGTAGAGATAGGAACTGACAACGTGATAACGAAAGATACTTTTGGCAATGTAGGGCTAGGGCTGCGCAGAGAAATGCTCGATGATGTACTCAGTGCTCCTCCAACGACTGTAGATTTTTATGAAGTGGCTCCAGAAAACTGGATGACGCTAGGCGGAAAGTTTGCAGCTCAGTTTGCTCGTTTAACCGAGCAGCATAATTTTGTTTGTCATGGACTATCGTTATCACTAGGTTCTTGTGACGCACTTGACACTAAGTTTATAGCTGAACTTAAAGTATTTTTTGATCAGCATGATATCAAGTGCTATAGCGAACATCTCAGCTATTGTTCGGGCAATGGGCACATGTATGACTTGATGCCCATTCCATTTACAGAAGAGGCAGTATTACACACAGCAAAACGGATCGCTGAAGTACAAAACCGCCTTGAGAGGCGAATAGCTGTAGAAAACGTTTCTTATTACGCGGCCCCTGGTCAAGAGATGAGTGAAATAGATTTTACCCTTGCGGTTTTGCAAGAGGCAGACTGTGATTTACTTTTAGATGTAAACAATATTTATGTGAACTCCATTAACCATGGCTACGATGCTGAAGCTTTTCTTGCCGCATTACCATCTGAGCGCATTGCATATGGGCATATCGCAGGGCACTATGTTGAAGCACAAGATTTACTGATCGATACACATGGCGCTGAGGTATGTGATCCAGTGTGGCAACTTCTGCAAAAAGCGTACAATATCCATGGCGTGTTCCCAACTTTACTTGAGCGGGATTTTAATCTTCCTCCAATGAACGAGTTGCTTACAGAAGTAGAACAAATTCATCAAGCGCAATTATTACATCAGAATGAACAAAGGGGTATTGCCTAATGTCGTTTCATCAAGTGCAAGCTGATTTTGTCGCGCATATCAAGGACCCTCAAAACTTTGAAAAGCCGTCTGATGTCGAAGACCGAAGAATGCAAGTTTACAGAGAACTATTCTTCAATAATGTTGAAGGGTTTATTGCTTCCGCATTTCCCGTTCTGAAAAGCTTATACGATAACGATGATTGGCTGGCTCTGGTTAGGCAGTTTTTTGCTCAACACAAATGTGAAACGCCATACTTTTTGGAGATCAGTCAGGAGTTTTTAAGATATTTAGACGAAGAGTATAACACCACCGAAACAGATCCTACTTTTATGTACGAATTGGCTCATTATGAGTGGGTTGAACTGAATGTCTCGATATTAAAACGTGCACAAGATGATGGCCTTTTTGAGGAAGAGATTGACGAGTCCGTCCCGCTATATTTATCGAGTGTTGCTCAATGTGTGCAATATACTTACCCAGTGCATCAGATACAAATTGATTTCCAACCAACTGAGCCTGAAGGGGGACCTTTTAGCTTTGTTGTGTATAGAGACTCAGATGAAGAAACGCGATTTATTGCCCTCAACCCGATGACAAACCTACTGCTGGCTAGCATTGAGCTAAGCCCTGGCATATCGGTATCCCAACTTAGCACTCAATTGTCTGAGCAAATACCTGGATTTACAGCTAAGCAGCTTGAAGTAGGCGCTTTGCAAACCCTACAGCAGTTTACACAGTTGGGTATTGTTGTTGATAAAGTCGACAGTTCAACTTTATTGAAAGCTTAAGTTCTATTATTATATAGCTGCGAATCGTGCTAACTCCTTGTTTTTCCTTTAATAGGGTCAAGGCTATATTTTTTAAGGTAACCCTTATGTCAGATACTGAACGTAAAGATCCATTCAATGTGAAGTACTTTTTTGCTTTTTTGGTCTGCTTTGTTTTTGTTGGATGTCTAAATGCGATCCTTGGTTGGATGACTTTAGGAAGTTAAAGGCTAGATTATCCTCCTATAGAGGGTGAAATTTAATTCGTGGGTCACTTCTTCATCTAGATTGGCCCATTTATTGAGCCCTTTAGCGTTTTTTCTTCGATTTTTCTCCATTGCCATTTAAACTCGATCCTTTCTTGTTATAATCATCTCCTTTCTAAAATAAATCTGAAAAACGAACGATTATGACACAACAAAATTTGTCTTTGATCAAAAATAGCATCGCTACAGTACCTGACTATCCAAAAGCAGGCATTATGTTTAGAGATGTAACAACTTTACTCGCCAGCCCAGAAGCCTTTCAAGCGACAATGGATGCATTTATTGATGCGTACAAAGGCCAAGGCTTTGATAAAATCATTGGTACTGAATCTCGCGGGTTTATTTTTGGTGCGCCCTTAGCACTAGCGCTTGGTATCCCTTTTATACCTGTCAGAAAGCCAGGCAAATTACCGAGAGAAGTTATTAGCCAATCTTATCAACTAGAGTATGGTGAAGACACATTAGAACTGCATAAAGATGCTATTGAAGAAGGTGACAAGGTATTACTTGTTGATGATTTGTTGGCTACAGGTGGCACCATTGAAGCAACAGCAAAGTTAGTTTCACGTTTAGGTGGTACTGCAACCGATGCTGCCTTTGTTATTTCATTGCCAGAATTGGGCGGTGAAGAGCGTGTTGCCGCATTAGGTATTAATATTCTAAAATTAGTAGAGTTCGACGGCGAGTAACATTAATGAGCTATCAGGTCTTAGCAAGAAAGTGGCGACCACAGTCATTCCATGAAATGATGGGTCAGGAACACGTAAAGCAGGCATTGATTAATGCCTTGAATGAGCAAAGGTTACACCATGCTTATTTATTTACTGGCACCCGGGGGGTGGGCAAAACGACTATTGCTAGGATCTTTGCAAAAAGCCTGAACTGTGAGTTAGGCATATCTTCCACGCCTTGCGGCCAATGTGGGACGTGTGAAGAAATTGAGTCAGGCAAGTTTATAGACTTGATTGAAATTGATGCGGCTTCAAGAACAAAAGTCGAAGATACTCGAGAGATTTTAGACAATGTTCAGTACGCCCCGACTCGTGGGCGTTATAAAGTGTACTTAATTGACGAGGTTCACATGTTGTCAAAGCATAGTTTTAACGCTCTGCTAAAGACATTGGAAGAACCTCCTGAACATGTCAAATTTCTGCTTGCTACCACCGATCCTCAAAAGTTACCTATTACGATATTGTCTCGGTGTTTGCAATTTAATTTAAATGCAATGGCTAAAGGCCAAATTGTAGAGCAACTATCAAAGATATTGCCTCAAGAAAACTTTCAATTTGAAGAAGAGGCATTACATATTTTAGCAAAAGCTGCAGATGGCAGTATGCGTGATGCGTTAAGCTTGACTGATCAAGCTATTGCGCAAACAAATGGTCATTTGACAGTCAATGCGGTTCAGCAAATGCTGGGGCTTATGGACAGCGCTCATGCGATGCTATTAATGAGTGCGGTGCTTTGCCAAGATGGCAATGCATTGATGGCAGAGATTGACAATATTGCACTTAAAAACGGAAACTTTGCTAGTGTGATAGATGATTTAATCGCTCTTTTGCATGTTATCCAGCTTACTCAATTGGTACCGCAAGCAGCTCATGTAGGCCAGTTTGATCAACAACAAGTGAAAACATTGGCAGAGCAAATCTCAGCGCAAACAGCGCAGTTGCTATATCAATTGCTTTTGACTGGTAAAAAGGATTTAAATTGGGCGCCAGACGCAAAGCTGGGTTTCGAAATGGTTATGCTTAGGCTACTCGCGTTCGAAGGTAGCGATTTTGCACAATCAAATGCGCCAATGCAGACTGCGTCAACAAGTCAGCCTGTGGCAAAAAAATCTAAAGCAGGTGCTTTGCGGGATATACTAAACAACAATCAAAAAAAAACAGTTATCGAGCCGCATGTAGTTAATTCTGAGCAGTCACAAGCTGCGTCTAGCAATATATTACAGACACAGCCAGCGGATCTGTCACCGGTAGAATCATCACTGAATACAGTAGCTCCGGCGACACAAATACCAAATACGCCGCAGACTATGCCCGTGGAACAGTCGCCAGCAGAATCTTCACTGACTACGGAAACTCAGGCCTCACAAATATCACATACACAGCAGTCGGTTCCGGTTCAAGCTGCACCAGCACAGGTGCCAACATCTCAGAATACACAGCTTCAGCCCCCGCAGGAGCGTGCAAATGCAGCGGCGGGACAATCCGTTAGGACGCCAGAGTCAGCAAAGTTGGATTCTGCACCGCCGGTACAAAGTGCTATGCCTGAGTATGAGCAACAGTACAATGACATTATGGCACAGGCAGCTGCGCAGGGATTTAATGAACACGCTCAGCAGCCGAGTTACTCTAGCGATAATTCAGAAGTTCAGAACACAGTGCAAAGTGAGGCTCCAACTGGGCAGCTATATGCACAAAAGCAAGGACAAGCACAATCTGCTATCGCAAAAATCTTACAGAACAGACAAATCTCTGGTGCAGGTAAATTGCTTGGAGGCAATGATACGCCAAAAAAGCTTGAATCAAGCAATCGCGATACTCAGGGGCAATTGCCACCGTCAAATATCAGTAGTAATACAAATCGTGATATACCGGTATCGAGAACTAAAGTGGAACAATCTCAGGCTATATCAAATCTCAGTGATCAGCCAGTGGTAGCGAATGTCCCCCGCAGTGAGCCGCCAAGTCGTCTAAAGAAAGTTGAAATTACGGAGCGATTTAAAAAAGATGAGAGTAAGCTTGCGCCAGAGTTGCTGGAGCAGCTATCTCCTCAACCCGTAAAAGAAGAAGTACAGGAACATGTCATTGAAATGCCTATTCCTGAAAACTTTACAAGCCCAATAAGCAGTTTAAAATTTGCCTATGAAAAAGATGACTGGGCAAACTTGATTGAAAAGATGGCATTGAGTGGTCGAGTCAGGCAGTTTGCTTTGCATGCCATGTATGAAAAACAAGGGAGCGTTTGCGTATTGCAAGCGGAACAAAGTCAACAGCATTTAGACTCCCCGATGTTGCGTGATAAATTGCAACAGTCTTTCTCTCTGACATTAAATGAGCCAGTAGAATTGAGAATGGAATTTATCGACAAGGTACAGGCAACACCGTTTTTGATCCAACAAGAAATTGATCAACAGCGCTACCTAGAAGCGGTTGATGCTGTCAATTCAGATCCGATCATCCAAACTATGGTTGCCGAGTTTGATGCAGTGGTCAACGAAAAATCGGTAAAGGCATTGTAATTGGTTACAATAGCCCTTATCTTTTAGCCAATTAAATTATTGAAGTAAGAGAGCACACTATGTTTAAAGGTGGAATGGGCAATATCATGAAGCAAGCTCAGCAAATGCAAGAGCGCATGGAAAAAGCCCAAGAAGAAATCAAAAGCTTAGAAGTAACAGGTGAAGCAGGTGCTGGCCTTGTAAAAGTAACTATGCTTGGTAGCCACAATGTCCGTCGTGTAGAAATTGATGAAAGTCTGATGGAAGATGACAAAGACATGATCGAAGATTTGCTTGCGGCAGCAGTAAATGATGCAGTACGTCGTGTTGGTGAAGAAACGCAAAAGCGTATGTCTGAAGTAACCGGCGGTATGCAAATGCCTCCAGGCTTCAAAATGCCGTTCTAATTTAGATATTAATAACTTATACAAGTTATTTGTAGCGGTCCAATTTGCTTACTGGCGAATGAGTGAAACTACTCAAATGGACC
Source organism: Pseudoalteromonas luteoviolacea (assembly GCF_018100925.1). GTDB lineage: Bacteria > Pseudomonadota > Gammaproteobacteria > Enterobacterales > Alteromonadaceae > Pseudoalteromonas > Pseudoalteromonas obscura. Next base: position 34,343 of record NZ_JAGJEH010000002.1, read on the forward strand.
GCTTTATCCTCTCATCTAAGTATCGCTCTAGATAAACAGGCATGCTCATGTCTCGTATCCTTTTCCCTAAAGACTTTAGATATATAATCGGTGCATCCTTGATAATGATAGGGTGTATGTTACTTGGCTTTATTGGCGTACCTATTGAACGACTGGGAATAGTTGCGCTAGAAGAAGACTATCTCATTGGTATTGTTACAGCGCCATTTGTTCATGGCTCTTGGTCACATCTAAGTGGCAACCTTATTGGTTTGTGGATTTGTGGTTACATTGCAAGTAGGCAACCAAAGTTCAAAAGAGTCAGCGTCGCTATCGTAATTATGACTGGTGCCTTGGTGTGGCTTTTTGCCGGAGATGGCAATCATATTGGCTCGTCAGGTGTGGTGATGGGGTATTACGGTTATTTATCCGGCGTCGCTGTATTCCAACGTCACCTTACAGGCATTATCAGTTTAATCGCACTTGCAATATTGACGTATTTAGCAAATATAAACCTTTTTGGAACACTGTTTAATTTCTCCGAAAATATAAGCACTGAAAGCCATCTGTTTGGTTTTTTAAGTGGCTTGTTGTTAGCGTATGCCATCAGGTCATAACGTTGGAAAAACTTAGCTAAGAACGAAAACTAAACACTGTTCGGCTATTTTCTGACAAATAGATAAGGTTGTAATTTAGATGTCTTTCAATCGGGCGTTTGATCCCTTATGATCGCATTTTATTAAGAAAAGTCAGTGGTGTTTTCACACCTATTTGAGGATATATGCAGTTATCACCTAAATTGGCAGCCTTAGTCGAAGCGCTAAGATGCTTACCAGGAATTGGTCCTAAGTCTGCACAGCGAATCGCATTTCATTTGTTGGAAAGAGACCGAGATGGAGGGGCTCAATTAGGCAACTGTTTAAGCCAGGCAATGCAGGATATTGGTCACTGTGAATCTTGCCGAACGTTCTCTGAAACTCCGGTGTGCGATATTTGTCAGAGTGTAAAGCGTCAGGATACAGGGTTGCTATGCATAGTTGAGTCACCTACAGATGTGCTTGCGATTGAGCAAACTGGTCAATATACCGGGCTATACTTTGTGCTTATGGGTCACTTATCTCCACTCGATGGAATAGGCCCACAAGAGATCGGTTTAGATAAGCTTCAGCAAACATTACAAAAGGGCCAGATCCAAGAAGTTATTCTTGCGACAAACCCTACTGTTGAAGGGGAAGCAACAGCTCACTATATTGCAGAGTTGTGTAATAATCTCAATGTTAAAGCGTCGCGCATAGCGCATGGAATGCCTGTTGGTGGTGAGCTAGATCTGGTTGATGGCATGACGTTAATGCATGCATTTTCCGGCCGAAAAGTATTGTAAGTATTACATTTTTTTCTTAAAAGATTAAGAAAAGAGCGACTTGAGGATGGTTTTTGAGCTGTGCTTGGCGTGCAAGTATATTTTGTTTAAAAGTTGTAAAATTAAAAGTTGCAATTCGGAATAGAGAAATTTATTATCGTGTGACTGATAGTATTTAAACGATTTGCGTGGCTCAAAGCATTGTTATTTAAACTCACTTTTTTTGGAGTAGAGCTTAATTAATGCTAATGCATTACAAAGAATGTGGGTAAATTGAACACGCTATCTTAGCTAGATACATATAAGGTTTTTATTGTGATAATGCTCATCGCTGCTACATTGCTTTATGTTCTTGTTATTGCCATTTGCTTTACTGTGATAGTGAAAGGCCACAGTTTGAATTTTATCGAAAAGAGAATAAAGAATGTAGTTGTAAAAGAAACAACTGTGGAAGATAAGGATATTTCTGAAAAAGAATATCATCAAGCATACGAGATCGTAGATGATTTAGCCGTTGTATTGGAATGTAATAATGATATGGTCAAATACAATGGTGTCAAAAGTGTGTTTAAGCGAGTTGAAGCCTTTAGGGATCAAAAACAGCATACAGAACACGAGCAGGCAGCACCTGCAGCTGAAGAAACAACAAAAAATAAAACAGCCAATTTGTGGGTGGTTAAATAGCATTTTTCGCAATGACTGTGCTGTTGCTAAATACGACCCGTATTGAGCTGGGTGATTAACAAGAAAGTGACTTAGATATTATCGGAAAAGTCTTTTCAAATACTGGTGTCAATAGGTATACCTTGCTCTGGTTTGAAATAACTGGAGGCAACCTGAAAGTATTAGCAAAATTTTATGAATGAGTTTTTGGGTATAATTTCTTGGATTATCGTAGGGCTTCAGTTTTCGGTACTAGGATGCTTTCTTTACCTTTTTAAAGAGCGTCGACGAGAATTAATTTTTGGCGGCAGTAAAAGTTTAAAAAATAAATCTGATCACGAGCTACACTCTTGTTTTTTAACAACCATAACCTCAGTGTTTTGCCTTCTTCTTTTTGAACATCTACTCAATAGCTTACTTGACCTGCAAATAGACAAAATGGTGCGTAGGCAAATATTTTATTTTATTTCCGCATGTGGTAATGCGTCGTTTATCATAGCACTGACTTTATTACATGCGATCAGAGGGTGCACCTTCTCCCCAGTTGCAAGGTACTCTTGTTACTTATTGCTGATTGGTATGGTGTTAAAAACAGCACAGTTACTGATGGCTGGTTATTTAGATATAACCTCATTTAAACACTATTATTCAATTTTGGTATTGATGACAATCGTCTTGCAACTTTTCCTTATCGCAAAATATCCGTTTGATGTAATAATGAAAAGAAAATACGCAAAGGAATGTTAGGATGCCATTTTTAATTGTACTGCTTTTAATTCACTGTTTAGTGATCTGCTTTATTCTCGCTGCGATTATTAACGGCCATTCACTGTCTAAATTTGAAGAGAAGATCCGTGAGCTATTTATCAAACCTACGGGCAATGAGGAAGTGCCTGAGGAGCTCTATGACGAAGCGTATGAGATTGTAATGGATTTGGGTAAAGCGCTTGAGATCGACAATGACATGACTAAACATGACGCTGTTCAAATGGCATTAAAGCGGGTGGAAGATTTTAGAGATGACTCTAAAGACTACCAACTCAAACAAAACAATGACGAGCAAGAAAAAGTAAAATTAAAAGTGATTAAGTGAATTAATTGCAGGGGGCTAGTTCGTTTAAAAGCCTCTAGACTTTATCATTAGCCAACCTTTTTGTTTTCGATGCTGGCGTGTTTATCTAAAAATGGTTCTAAATCTCTCAGTAAAATCTTTCCGCAACTGTCAAAGTTGACGTCTTTCCCTCGTTTAAACCACCCTAAATGACAAATAAATAATAAACTTTCTTTTGCAGTTTGAATAAATTTTGATTCAAAGTCTTTACTAAACGGCTGGCTGCTATCTCTTTGGGGTGCTTCAGTGGTTAAAGTGGTCGGATTGGGTTGGTCCTCGCCAGTGATCAGCCAACAGGCGTGATTTTCTGTCAATGGGTGCGTAAAGAACTTTTCAATCACGGACAAAGTAGGTTCCCTTTCTCCCTTCTCATACTTGCGATAGGAGGCTGTAGGTATATCTAATATCTCAGAAAAACTGATTTGAGATTCTTCCAATGAAACCCGTAGTTGTTTCAATCTTGTAGCAAAAGATGTTGACATATAACCCAATCCGATCAATTATTTACTCAGTTGACCCAGATAGCCTACATGAAATGATATAAGTTGTCTAATTGGGTCGGGGTTAATTTTAATCATTTTTTCTGATGTACGTATCTAGTGAGCGCATTATTTGCTCAACATGTACTTTTAAATTCAATGTCAGAACAATGATATAAATAATATGGATATGTTATGAGTATAATCTCTAGAAATGAGCGCTCTCGAAGAGCACAAACGCAAGACGCAAAGCGCTATATTCAAATGACAATACGTAGAATGCGTCAAGATATGAACTTGACTCAAGCCCAGTTAGGTAAAAGCTTAGTAACGCCTGTCGATCAGGCGACTATCTCCAACTGGGAATCTGGTAAAACTGAGCTATCTGCATCGCAACTTTTGGATGTGATGATGTTATTTGGTAAACCAAACTTTCTCATGCTGCTGGAACAATGTGATATTGCTGAAAGTGCTTTTGATAACCAGAAAACAGCTTAGTCCCCTGACTCACATGATTTAAGTCACTGTGCTATCTCATTAGGTAGCACAGTTAAACTATGACAATTAGATCCATGAATCGTCACAACCTACCAAGTAGAAAAAAATTTTTACTTTCCTCTTGAAAAATGACATCGAAGCACAATATATCGTTTCATAATACGATTAACAGCTTAAAACCCTGTATACCAAATAGATTAGGATATGATCGATGTCTGATATTAAAAACAAAGAAAATCATCAGTTTGGAACAGATGTAGGTAAACTATTAAACCTTATGATCCACTCTTTATATTCAAATAAAGAGATCTTCTTACGTGAACTAGTTTCAAACGCTTCTGATGCAGCTGACAAGTTACGCTATCTAGCTTTGCAAAATGGTGACCTTTATGAGGGTGATGCTGAGCTTAAAGTAAGAATCAGCGCTGATAAAGATGCTAAAACAGTCACCATTTCTGATAATGGTATTGGTATGACCCGTGACGAGGTGATTAACTCTCTAGGCACAATAGCAAAATCAGGCACAGCTGAGTTTTTTCAAAATTTAACTGGCGATCAAGCTAAGGACTCACAGTTAATCGGTCAATTTGGTGTAGGTTTTTACTCGGCATTTATCGTCGCTGATGACGTTACAGTGCGCACACGCAAAGCGGGTGAGCAGTCAGCTGTTGAGTGGCAGTCAAAAGGTGAAGGTGAATATAGCCTAGCTGAAATCGAGAAAGCTGACCGAGGTACCGAAATTGTTTTGCACCTTCGTGAAGAAGAAAGCGAGTTTTTAGACGAATTCCGCCTACGTTCAGTTATTACTAAATATTCAGACCACATTTCAATCCCTGTAGAAATGTTCAAAGCACCTGTCCCTGAATCGGAAGGGCCGGACGGTGAAAAAATTGAAGCTCAACCAGGTGAGTGGGAAGCAATTAACCGAGCAACAGCACTTTGGACACGTGATAAGTCAGAGATCTCAGAAGATGAGTATAAAGAGTTCTACAAGCATGTTGGTCATGATTGGGAAGAGCCATTAACGTGGGCTCACAACAAGGTAGAGGGTAAGACTGAGTACACTAGCTTATTGTATATTCCTAAGAAAGCCCCATTTGATATGTGGAATCGCGATCGTCAAACTGGGCTAAAATTATACGTCCAACGTGTATTTATCATGGATGACGCAGAGCAGTTTATGCCGAGCTATTTGCGCTTTGTAAAAGGCTTACTTGATTCTAATGATCTGCCATTAAACGTGTCACGTGAAATCTTGCAAGATAACAAAGTGACTCAGGCAATTCGTAAGGGTTGTACGTCTCGTGTGTTGAAAATGCTTGATAGAATGGGTAAAAACAAGCCTGAAGAGTATCAAACATTTTGGAATGAATTTGGCCAAGTTATCAAAGAGGGCCCGGCAGAAGACGCTGCAAACAAAGAAGCAATTGCTAAGTTACTTCGTTTTAGCTCAACACATACAGATGAAAGTACACAAAACGTCGCATTATCTGAATATGTTGAACGTATGCAAGAAGGACAAGATAAAATTTATTATGTTGTTGCAGATAGCTTCGCAACAGCTAAAAGCTCTCCGCACCTTGAAATTTTCCGCAAAAAAGGCATTGAAGTCTTACTAATGTCGGATAGAGTCGATGAGTGGATGATGGGGCACCTCACTGAGTTTGACGGTAAGCAGTTGCAGTCTATTACACGTGGTGACTTAGACTTAGGTGACCTTGAAGATGAAGAGTCGAAAAAAGCGCAAGAAGAGAGTGAAAAAGAGGTTGCTGGACTAGTTGAGCGCATCACTGAGTCACTAGGTGACAAAGTGAAAGAGGTACGCTTCACGCACCGCTTAACAGATTCCCCAGCTTGTGTGGTTGTCGATGACCATGATATGAGCTCACAAATGCAGAAGCTAATGGAGTCAATTGGTCAGTCAGCGCCAGAGAGCAAGCCAATTTTTGAGCTTAACCCTGACCATCAGCTAGTTAAGCACCTGAACGATGAGCAAGATGAAGACAAGTTTGCTCAATGGTCAGAAGTATTATTAGATCAGGCATTACTGGCTGAAAGAGGTAGCTTAAAAGACCCTGTTGGCTTTGTAACACGCTTAAACAAGCTTATGCTAGATTTGAGCAAGTAAGAGAAGTTACACTCTACAATGAGTTATAGAAAGCGCCCAACTGCTCAGGTTGGGCGTTTTTTATTACGCTTTTTAAAATCTACTTTAAATTTTTGTGATTTAGAGTGTATCTAGTGACTTTATCACATCAGCATAGTTGGGCTCAGAAGCAAGGTTACTGATGAGCTGCTTATATTTTACTTTATGCTCTTTATCTAGGATAAATACGGCTCTACTTAATAAACCCATATCTTTAATCAACAGGCCATATTGCTCTCCAAAGTTTCGCCATACTGCATCGGATAACGTTTGAATTTTATCAACGCCCTCTTGCTTGCAGAAACGTTTTTGAGCAAATGGTAAGTCAGTACTTATTGTCAACATCACAATATTTGGATACTCAGATGCCACTTTTTCATTAAAATATTTGGTTTGTAAGCTACATATACCAGTGTCCAAGCTAGGAACGACACTGATGACAACAGCTTTTCCATCAAACTGTGATAGCGACACAGGCGTAAAATCGGCATTAACTACTTTAAAGCTCGGTGCTTGTTCACCGACTGCGACGCCTGAGCCAAGTAAAGTGACGGGCTTACCTCCAGCTGTAACTTTACCTTTATCTAATTGGTTTTCGCCAAGCGTTGCACTGGCTGAAAAACAGCTCAGCGCGAAAATGGCTGTTGTAATAAAGGGAACTCTACGCATAACGTATTCCTTTTTAAATTTTTCGCAATTCACGACAGTGTATTATACTGATTTTATATAACCAAGCTTTGGTAGTAATTTGGATTGTAAATTAATCATGCATTGATTAACATATTTAATCTAAACACTGCTGTTTGATAACTATAATTAGAATTTTGGGTATTGTACCCAATATATAGAGAGCTTTTATGTCAACACCCATCCTAATCTGTGATGATTCCAAACTAGCAAGACGGCAACTTGCACGGTCTTTGCCTGATGACTGGGATATAAAAGTTGAGTTTGCAGAGCACGGATTGGACTGTATTGAGAAAATAAAACAGATTACGCCTGAAATTTTGTTTTTAGATCTCAATATGCCACATATGGATGGTTATGAAGTATTGCAAGCGATACAAGAACAAGGACTGAATGTTCTGACTGTTGTTGTATCAGGAGATATACAACCCAACGCCCATCAACGTGTGATGGAGCTTGGGGCGATAGATTTTATTAGAAAACCGTGTGATGCAAAAAAGCTTGAAGAAATTATTACTCAGCATGGGATCAAAGACAAAGCGATCCGCGAGAGCTTAGTTCACAAGCTTGGCGAGCAAATTGAACCTGAGCTCAGAGATATTTATCAAGAAATTGCAAATGTAGCAATGGGACAAGCTGGCGACTTGTTGGCTAGGTTACTCAATGTTTTCGTGGAATTGCCAATACCAAATGTCAACGTCTTAGAAGTCAACGAATTACATATGGCCTTGCAAGCAATAGATGCAAATGCCTCTACATCTGGTGTATGCCAAGGCTTCATTGGTGGTGGTGTGTCGGGAGAAGCATTGCTGCTATTGAATGATTCTAGTTTCAAAGAAATCGCGTCTTTAATGAAATATGAAGGAGAGTTGAACCAAAAGGTTGAACTCGAACTGCTGATGGATATTAGCAACATATTGATTGGTGCGATATTAACAGGCCTCTCTAAACAGCTCGATATGCCATTTAGCCAAGGACATCCCGTCGTTCTTGGACAACACTGTGAGGTATCTGAGTTGGTAAAAGCCAATAAAGCAAGGTGGCAGAGGACCCTAGCAATTGAAATCAGCTATGGAATTGAACACCATAATATTAACTGTGACTTGATGCTACTATTCACTGAAGACTCTTTGAAGACGCTAAAATTTAAAGTCGCATACTTATTAGAAGATTAGAATTATGCCTGCTTCTGATTTTGACATGAATGAAATCCATTGGCTAATGGATATGTTTAACACAGTCGATGTTGGGCTGGTTGTTCTGGACCGAGATTATCGCGTATGTGTTTGGAATGGTTTTATGGAAAATCATTCTGGATTACTGCCTAGTGCAGTGAAAGACAAAGATGTATTTGATTTATTTCCGAGCATTGATGAGTCTTGGTTTAGGGGGAAAGCAGAGCCTGTTTTTGTCCTTAAGAATCGCTCTTTTACCATATGGGAGCAGCAACCATATATATTTCGCTTTAAAAACTACCGACCAATTACCGGTAAAGCCGAATATATGTATCAAAACGCCACTTTTATTCCATTGACAACTTTAACAGGGGATGTAGGTCACATTTGTGTGATCCTATATGATGTTACTGATGAAGCAATGAATAAGCTAGAATTGGAAAAAGCAAACAAAACGCTAGAGGAAATGAGCCGTACAGATGCCCTGACTAAGTTATCGAATAGAGGGTATTGGGAAGAGTGCTCGCGAACTGAGTTTAAACGTTTAAAGCGCAATAATGGTTGTAGTTGTTTGTTGATGTTTGATATCGATTTTTTCAAAAGAATTAACGACGAGTACGGTCATAGTGGTGGAGATGAAGCGATACGTCACATCTCTGACCTTTTAAAGAAAACCTTACGCGAAACAGATGTTGCTGGTCGATATGGTGGGGAAGAGTTTGCTGTCACACTTGTTGATACAGATGCGGATGGGGCGCTGATCTTTGCAGAGCGTTTACGAAGCATGATAGAAAACTCAGTAATTTATTATGACAAGAAAGAAATTAGATTGACTGTGAGCCTTGGCATAGCTTGTTACGACAATAGCTTTGACAAGCATGAGCAGTGGATAGAAGCGACAGATTCTGCTCTCTATCATTCAAAAGAAACTGGCAGAAACAAAGTCACCGTGTATGACCCGTCGATGTCTCAGTAAACGAAATACAGTGCTCAATAGGCAGATTGAGCACTGTAAAGTTTATTAAACCTCAACGTCGTGAATCTGGCTTAAACCTGACTAAAAAGGTTTAAGCCCATAGCAAACCCAAATTCACTCATTGGTAATGAAATCAAGCTGTGACTTGAACTTTAAAAGAACCTAAATAGGTAAAGGTTTCAGCCAATATCCATTAATTGAGTGCTCCCATGCGACAGTATAATTTAATATAATTCGTAACTACTCACATATTTTCAAGCGACTGTGGAGCATACACCTGGCGTTGCACGGGTACTGAAAAGCAAAAGTGCGAAAGTAATTATTACCGCTGAAATGTATCTAGTTGGGTCTCATTTGCGTCAAGAAGGCAAATAAGGGTCTAGAGTGACAACACACGAGAGAAGCTCGTGTGTTGTAAGGCTAATCATTTTCTGAGTTTTCTATCGGGCACTGCCCAAGAGTGGTCACGCTACCATCCTCTTCAGCTTGCTCTAATCTGACCTCAAACCCCCAAAGCCGGTAGAGGTGCTTGAGCACTTCTATTTTTGAATCTGCTAATGGAATTTTATCTTGAGGTACGTACCTTAAAGTCAAAGACCGATCGCCGCGAACGTCGACTTTATAAACTTGTATATTTGGTTCATTGTTACTGAGGTTATAGTGGGCAGATAGACTGCTTCTGACTTTCTGATAACCAGCTTCATCATGGATAGCCTTAACTTCAAGATGAGGAGAGGACTCTTTATCCAATATGGTAAATAACTTAAAGTCTCTAATGATCTTTGGAGACAAAAACTGACTGACAAAGCTTTCGTCTTTAAAGTTTTCCATTGCGAAGTGCAGTGTATCTAACCAATTTTTACCGGCAAATTCAGGAAACCACTGTCTATCTTCTTCTGTGGGGTTCTCGCATATGCGCCTTATGTCTACCATCATATTGAACCCCAATGCATAAGGGTTTATTCCCGAATAAAACTTACTGTTATAGGGGGGCTGATATACCACATTGGTATGGCTCTGCAAAAACTCAAGCATAAATGCATCGCTTAGTTTTCCTTCATCATATAGGTGATTGAGAATGGTGTAGTGCCAAAAGGTTGCCCATCCTTCGTTCATGACCTGAGTTTGTCTTTGGGGATAAAAATATTGAGATATCTTTCTTACTATTCTTATGATTTCACGCTGCCATGACTCAAGTAAAGGGGCATTTTTCTCAATGAAATAGAGTATGTTTTCCTGTGGCTCCGATGGGAAGTGCGGTAAATTCTCTGTGTCTTCTTGTTTGCTTTTAGGAATGGTTTTCCATAATTCATTGACTTGAGATTGCAAATAATCTTCACGCTCTTTTTGACGCTTTTGTTCTTCAAACAACGAAATTTGCTGTGGCCTTTTATACCTATCTACACCATAGTTCATCAGCGCGTGACAAGAGTCTAGTAAATTTTCGACTTCCTCGATGCCGTATTTCTGTTCGCATTCGGCGACATAGTTTTTTGCAAAAACCAGATAATCAATGATAGAAGATGCATCAGTCCAGGTTTTAAATAAATAGTTACCTTTAAAAAAAGAGTTGTGACCGTAACAAGCATGTGCCATCACCAATGCTTGCATTGGCAATGTATTTTCTTCCATTAAGTAAGCAATACAGGGATCAGAGTTAATGACAATCTCATAGGCGAGCCCCATCTGCCCACGTTTATAATTTTGCTCTGTCTGGATGAACTTTTTACCATAAGACCAGTGCGCATAACCGATAGGCATACCTACACTTGAGTATGCATCCATCATCTGCTCTGCGGTGATCACTTCAATTTGATTGGGGTAGGTATCAAGCCGGTAGTGCTCAGCTACACGAGCAATTTCGGCCTGATACAGTTCTAATCTTTCAAAAGTCCAATCTGGACCATCATTTAAAGGGTTGTAGGTCATTTGCGCTTCCCCTCTTTGTTATGCTGCACCTTGCTGCTTTTGCCGATTCTTTTTAAATAACTCTCTGAAGATTGGATAAATGTCTTCTACTGAGCGTATGTGCTGCATAGCAAAATTATTATAAGCTGCAGATAGCCCTTGGTATTCTCTCCATAGGCTCTGATGTGCTCTTGTCGTGATTTCTATATAGGCGTAATAGCGCACCACTTTGAGCAGTTTATTTGCAAGGATATCGGTACAGTGTGGCGAATCATCTGCCCAATTATCACCATCGGATGCTTGTGCCGCGTAAATATTCCAGTCCCCTTGGGAATAGCGTTCTGCGACTATTTCGTCCATCAACTTCAACGCACTAGAAACGATTGTGCCACCTGTCTCTTGAGAATAAAAAAACTCTTGTTCATCAACTTCTTTTGCTTGCGTGTGATGCCGAATGTACACGACCTCAATGTCTTTGTATGTGCGAGTTAAAAATTGATACAACAAAATATAAAATCGCTTTGCCATATCTTTTGTTGCTTGGTCCATAGATCCAGATACATCCATTAAACAAAACATAACTGCTTTGCTCGTTGGATGTGGGCGCTTTTCATAATTTCTAAATCTAAGATCATAGTTGTCTATGAAAGGCACAGCTGCAATTCTGCGGCGTAATGTTTCTATTTCAGCTTCGATCGTTTCAATTTGATGCTGAGGTGGAACCGGTTCAGCCAATAGTTGCTCAAGCTCAGCTTCGAGCTCCTTTAAGCGGCTGCGTTTACTGGCTGTCATCGCGATCCTTCTTGCAATAGAGCCTTTCAGTGAACGCACTATATCTAAATTACTAGGCATTCCGTCATTACAGAAACCCGCTCGGTGTGTTTTCATTTGCACGAGTTTGTCTAACTGACTCTTTTGCAAGTTTGGTAGCTCCAGATCTTCGAACAAGAGATCTAAATACTCATCCTTTGAAATAGAAAACACAAAGTCGTCCTGTCCCTCACCTTGATCACTGGCATTGCCTTCACCAGCGCCCCCTCCTTGACCGGAAGGTGGGCGCTGTATTTTGTCACCAGTACTAAATTGGTCATTGCCTGGATGTATATGCTCTCTATTTCCCCCTTTGCCTTGGTGAAATACAGGTTCACTGATATCTCGTTGTGGTATAGATATACTTTCTCCACTGCTAATATCCGTCACACTTCGTTTGTTTATTGCATCCGAAACCGCTTCTTTAATCTGCTTTTTATAGCGTCTTATAAAGCGCTGCCTATTAGGCGTGCTTTTGTTCTTACCGTTCAATCTTCGATCGATGAAATGTGCCATTGACCATCCTCCAATCGTTAGATTACTGTGATTTTCTAACTCTCAAATACCATTCAGAAAGTAGTCGAACCTGTTTCTGGGTATATCCTTTTTCCATCATCCGATTGACAAAGTCTTCATGTTTTTTCTGGTCTTCAGCAGACGTCTTGGCATTGAAAGAAATTACGGGCAGTAAATCTTCAGTATTTGAGAACATTTTTTTCTCTATTACTGTTCTTAGTTTTTCATAGCTAGTCCAAACTGGGTTTTCACCGTTGTGATGGGCTCTAGCACGCAGAACAAAATTAACGATTTCATTTCTGAAGTCTTTCGGATTTGAGATGCCTGCAGGCTTTTCAATCTTTTCAAGTTCAGCATTTAATGCCGCTCTATCAAAAAGCTGCCCGGTATCTGGGTCTCTATATTCCTGATCTTGGATCCAAAAGTCAGCATAGGTGACATATCTATCAAATATGTTTTGCCCGTATTCTGAATAAGACTCAAGATAAGCTGTTTGTAACTCCTTACCAATAAATTCTACATATTGAGGAATTAAGTAACCTTTTAAGTGGCTTAAATATCGCTCTTGTACTTCAGCACTAAATTGTTCGCGTTCAATTTGTTGCTCTAAGACATAGAACAGGTGTACTGGGTTGGCTGCAACTTCCGCGTGGTCAAAGTTAAAAACGCGCGACAATATTTTAAATGCGAATCGAGTGGATAAACCATTCATTCCTTCATCAACACCCGCATAGTCTCGGTATTCTTGATAAGACTTTGCTTTTGGATCTGTGTCTTTCAAGCTCTCGCCATCATAGACTCGCATTTTTGAATAAATACTTGAGTTTTCAGGCTCTTTGATCCGTGAAAGCGAAGAGAATTTTGCTAACGTTTCGAGTGTTCCTGGCGCGCATTGAGCATCTTTGAGTTCACTATTTTCAAGCAGTTTCTTGTATATTTTAACTTCTTCCGAGACCCGTAAGCAGTAGGGTACTTTGACGATAAAGACGCGGTCTAAGAAGGCCTCGTTATTTTTATTATTTTTGAATGTTTGCCATTCGGACTCGTTCGAGTGAGCTAGAATAATACCGCTAAATGGCAGCGCTGAAATACCTTCTGTGCCGTTATAATTACCCTCTTGTGTTGCGGTAAGTAGAGGGTGTAGCACCTTGATAGGTGCTTTAAACATTTCTACGAACTCCATGAGCCCCTGATTTGCCAAGCATAACGCCCCAGAGTATGCATAGGCATCGGGATCATTTTGAGCAAAGTGTTCGAGCTTTCTAATATCAACCTTACCCACCAATGCCGAAATGTCCTGATTATTTTCATCACCGGGCTCAGTTTTTGCGATGGCAACTTGGTCCAAAATCGAAGGATAGCGTTTTACTACTTTAAACTGACTTATATCTCCGTTGAATTCATGGAGGCGTTTAGTTGCCCACGGTGACATGACTGTTTTTAGATAGCGTTTAGAGATCCCATATTCTTTTTCAAGTAACTCGCCATCTTCTTGTGGGTTAAATAGACTAAGTGGGTGGTCGTTGACCGGAGAGCCTTTAATTGCGTAGACGGGAACTTGTTGCATTAGGTACTTCAGTTTTTCCGCAATCGATGACTTACCGCCACCAACTGGTCCTAATAGATAGAGTACTTGTTTACACTCTTCTAATCCTTGGGCTGCATGTTTGAGGTATGAGACGATTTGCTCAATGGCATCTTCCATGCCATAAAATTCGTTGAAAGCAGGGTAACGTGCTATGACCCGATTTGAAAACAGTCGACTTAACCTCGCGTCCGTCGAGGTATCTATCATTTCAGGCTCACCGATGGCCATGAGCAACCGTTCAGGCGCACTGGCGTAAGCTGCCTTATCCTCTTTACAGATTTCAAGAAATTCAGCAATTGTGAATTCTTCTTCTTTTGCTGCTTCGTATCGGGATTGGTAATGCTCAAATATTGTCATATCAAACTCCAATAACCAGTTAAATTAAATGCGTGGGCTAAAATGCAAGGCGTACTTAAAGCTTAGTCTTGTTATTGGATATTTGCTTAAAAAATATAAGAATTTAATGTGATAGCAGTATGTGGAGGTGAAAAAAAAAGGCACCTGAGCGCCTTTTTTATTGCTTAAATTGGTACAGTTATGCCCTTGTAATTAAGCTAGATTTTGGTTCGCAAAATCCCAGTTTACAAGTGACCAGAAACCTTTCAGGTACTCAGGACGAACATTGCGATAATCGATATAGTAAGCGTGTTCCCACAGGTCAACAGTAAGGATAGGAGTAACGCCTTCTTGTGTTAGCGGGGTTTCAGCATTTGAAGTGTTAACGATATCTAAAGACCCATCTGCTAGTTGAACTAACCAAGTCCAGCTTGAGCCGAAGTTGTTTACAGCTTTGTCATTAAATGCGTCTTGGAATGCGGCAAATGAACCCCATTTCGCGTTAATTAGTTCTGCTACTTTACCTTGTGCTTCGCCACCACCATTTGGCGCTAGGCTGTGCCAGTAAAACGTGTGGTTCCAGATCTGAGCTGCATTGTTAAAGATACCGCCTTCAGAGCTAACAACAACTTCTTCTAAAGTTTTGTTCGCAAAGTCAGTACCTTCTACTAGACCATTTAGTTTAACCACGTAAGTGTTGTGGTGTTTGCCGTGGTGGAACTCTAAAGTTTCTTTAGAAATATGTGGCTCTAATGCATCGATAGCATAAGGAAGTGACGGTAGTTCGAAAGCCATTTTAATCTCCATTTTTTGGTTGAGTACTCTAAATATCTAAAAAGATGCCACTTGCTTGGCACATTTCAGTACGATTTAGTGTTATATAGTGATACTATAATTCCTGAGTATTTTACTCAAGTTTTGGCAAACAGCAATGCCCGTGACCAAGACTTGTAGTGTGAATTTATCGTATGCGTTAATTTTGAGCGAAAAGTACGTGTACGAACAGATAATATCGTCATTTGAGGTATATATGGAAACCATTGATAAGATCAAACAGCAAATTGCAGAAAACCCAATTCTTCTATATATGAAGGGATCTCCAAAATTACCTAACTGTGGATTTTCTTCTCAAGCTTCACAAGCATTGATGGCGTGCGGAGAGCAATTTGCATACGTAGACATTCTTTTAAACCCAGATATTCGCGCTGAGTTGCCTCACTATGCGAATTGGCCAACATTCCCGCAGCTATGGGTTGAAGGTGAATTAATCGGTGGATGTGACATCATTATCGAAATGTTCCAAAAAGGCGAACTTCAGCCTTTGATCACTGAGACTGCTGCTAAATATAAAGAAGAAGCGGCTGAGTAATCAGTAAGAACATTTAAAATACAGTAAAAGCCCGAATGTATTTCGGGCTTTTTTATGCCTACTAAACTGACTTATCTCATTAAGACACATCCAATACGTGATATAAAACACATTACTTCTAGCGTTTTCCTCTCTAGCGTAGCCCTGCTGAGAATCAATATGCCTCAAATAAATACTTAGCATTAAAATTATGAATATTTATTCATTTGTGTGTGGGTTTACGTTTACGTAAACTGATCTCGAGTTTTATTTTTGATTCTATTTATTAACAATTGATACCGGTGTCAAGTGTTTTTTAGGGACGGATTTTGCCAGTTTGATGCGTTGTATTAAATTTTGGTTACGTAATGGGGTCGTTGAAAAATATTCAATGTAGTGAATATTTATTCTTTTCTTTGTTGACTCGCTTTAATTTCAGCGCTAGTTTTGAATATCTGCCAGCAAATCGTCGAAGTCATTCAGCTGGCAGGTGTAGCAAGGGGAGGGGTCTATGTTATATGACTCGGCATTAGAAAAAGATAACTGCGGGTTTGGTCTTATTGCGCATACTCAAGGCCAGGCAAGCCATAAATTAATTCGCACAGCGATCACGGGTCTTGATCGCATGCAACACAGAGGTGGTATTGCTGCAGACGGCAAAACTGGTGATGGTTGCGGTTTGTTATTGCAAAAGCCTGACAGCTTTTTCAGAGCTATTGCGGCTGAAAACGACTGGCGACTAGGCAAAAATTATGCGGTTGGTATGGTATTTTTAAATGCCGATGACGTACTAGCTCAGTCAGCTAAAGATATTATTAATGAAGAATTAGAAAAAGAAACACTGAGTATTGTCGGGTGGAGAGAAGTACCAACCCAGCCTGACATGTTGGGTCCGATTGCCAAATCTCAGCTACCACAGTTTGAGCAAGTGTTTGTGAGTGCTCCTGAGGGTTGGAGACCTAAAGATTTAGAGCGCCGCCTCTATATCGCAAGGCGACGAATTGAGAAAAGAATCACAACAGATGAGCAGTTTTATATAGCGAGTTTGTCAGGCCTCGTAACTGTTTACAAAGGTCTAATGATGCCTGCAGATCTTCCAAATTTTTATCTAGATTTGGCAGATCTTCGCATGACCAGCGCTATTTGTGTTTTCCATCAAAGGTTTTCAACTAATACCCAGCCTAAGTGGCCGTTGGCACAACCGTTTAGATATTTGGCTCACAATGGTGAGATCAATACAATTATGGGTAATAGACAATGGGCACGAGCGCGCGCATACAAATTCTCATCGCCTTTACTACCTGATCTGCAATTGGCAGCACCATTTGTCAATGAATCAGGGTCAGACTCGTCGAGCTTGGATAATATCCTTGAATTGTTTTTAGCTGGTGGCATGGATATATTCCGTGCCATGCGGATGCTAGTTCCACCTGCATGGCAAAAAAACCGCGCCATGGATGACGATCTACGTGCATTTTATGATTTTAACTCAATGCATATGGAGCCTTGGGACGGACCTGCGGGTATCGTTATGTCTGATGGCCGGTTTGCTGCATGTAACTTAGATAGAAATGGACTAAGGCCTGCTCGCTATGTAGTCACCCAAGATGGGTTTATTACCGTAGCGTCTGAAATTGGAATTTGGGATTATGAAGCAGACGAAGTTGTTGAAAAAGGCCGTGTTGGGCCCGGTGAGTTGCTTGTTGTGGATACGCTCCATGGCAAAATATGGCAGTCTAGTGAAATTGATCAAGACCTAAAAGCAAGACACCCATATCGGGCTTGGCTTGAGCAAAACGTGCAACGTCTCACACCATTTGAGCAACTTGATGAGAAAGATGCGGGTCAGCGTGATTTTTCTGACGAAACATTGTTGACCTACCAAAAGCAGTTTGGATACAGCAACGAAGAAGTGGAACAGGTTATCAGTGTGATGGGTGCCAATGGGCAAGAAGCGACGGGCTCTATGGGAGATGACACTCCATTTGCGGTGTTGTCGCAAGGCGCACGCTCATTATACGATTACTTTCGGCAAAAGTTTGCTCAGGTAACTAATCCACCGATCGACCCATTGCGAGAAAACCATGTTATGTCGCTTGCAACTTGTATTGGTCGAGAACAGAACGTATTCAATGAAACAACAGGTCATGCAAAGCGTTTGCAGTTTGACTCGCCAATTTTAACCTATTCAGATATCAAACAGCTAACAGCAGCAGGTGACAAGCATTACCAAGTTGGTCAGGTCAATTTAAATTATGCACCTGAAGAAGGATTAGAAAATGCGCTCCGTCGCGTATGTGACGAAGCACAACAAAAAGCCGCCAACGGATGTGTCATGATTTTGCTAAGTGATAGAGATATCACAAAAGGGTTTTTACCCATCCCAGCAGCGATGGCGGTAGGCGCAATTCAACAACGATTGGTGAATGAAAACCTGCGCTGTGACTCAAATATTATCGTAGAAACAGGCAGTGCGCGTGACCCTCATCAATTTGCGGTGTTACTTGGTTTTGGCGCAACTGCGATCTATCCCTATTTGGCCTATGAGACCTTGGTTTCTTTGTGCGATAAAGGTGTGATCAAAAAATCATATCGTGACGTGACATTGTCGTATCGGAATGCGATTAACAAAGGCTTGTATAAAATCATGTCTAAGATGGGGATCAGTACCATTGCATCGTATCGTTGTTCAATGCTGTTCGAGGCGGTAGGTTTGTCTGATGAGGTCGTAAATTTATGTTTTAAAGGTGTCGTTAGCCGTATTAAAGGTGCGGATTTTGCGGAATTTGAAGCGGAAAGCAAATTGTTAAATCAGCTTGCTTTTAGCAAACGTAAATTGTTGAGTCATGGCGGTTTATTGAAGTTTGTACATGGTGGTGAGTATCACGCTTATAACCCAGATGTGGTGCAGTCGCTGCAAGTGGCGGTCAAATCGGGTAAGTACGAAGACTATCTGGAATACGCGAACATTGTAAATAACCGACCGGTTACCAATTTAAGAGACTTATTGAAACTTAAAACCTCGCAAAAAGCGATTTCAATCGACGAGGTTGAACCAGCCGAAAACCTATATAAGCGTTTTGACTCAGCTGCAATGAGTATAGGCGCACTTTCTCCAGAAGCTCACGAGGCATTGGCTATTGCCATGAATCGCCTTGGCGGTTTTTCAAACTCAGGGGAAGGCGGTGAGGATAAGTTACGCTTTGGTAACGAGAAAAACTCTCGTATCAAACAGGTTGCGTCTGGGCGATTTGGTGTAACGCCGCATTATTTACAAAGCGCTGACGTGATACAAATAAAGGTTGCTCAAGGCGCAAAACCAGGAGAGGGTGGCCAGCTACCTGGCGAGAAAGTGACGCCATATATTGCCAAGTTGCGTTATTCTGTTCCAGGTGTGACTTTGATATCGCCGCCACCGCACCATGATATTTATTCAATTGAAGATTTAGCTCAACTTATTTTTGACCTAAAACAGGTTAATCCGGAGGCAATGATCTCCGTTAAGCTCGTCTCTGAACCAGGAGTTGGCACCATCGCAACTGGTGTTGCCAAAGCTTATGCAGATCTGATCACTATCGCTGGTTATGATGGCGGCACGGGGGCGAGTCCGTTGACGTCTGTGAAATATGCCGGGTGTCCATGGGAGCTTGGGTTGGCAGAAACACAGCAAGCACTGGTCGAAAACGGTTTGCGACACAGAATTCGTTTGCAAACTGACGGAGGCCTAAAAACAGGGCTAGATATTATCAAGGCCGCAATTTTAGGCGCTGAAAGTTTTGGATTTGGCACCGGGCCTATGGTGGCATTAGGGTGTAAGTACTTACGTATATGTCACCTAAATAATTGCGCGACAGGTGTTGCAACGCAAGATGACACGTTAAGGCAGCGCCACTACCACGGGTTGCCTGAAATGGCGATGAATTACTTCAAATTCATTGCGCAAGAAGCTCGAGAGCTTATGGCCTCTCTAGGTGTAACTAAATTGACAGACTTAATTGGTCGAACGGATCTTTTAGATGTTATTGAAGGCAAAACGAGCAAACAGCAAAAGCTAGATCTGTCACCAATTTTGGCTAAGCCCAACAACCCGAGCAAGCAGACTTTGTATTGTAGTGCAGAGAATACCTCGCATTACCGTGGAGAGCTAAACGAGTCTTTATTAGGTAAAGCTAAACAGGCAATTGATGAAAAATCTGGCACATCGCTTGTTAGTCGAATCAAAAATACGGATCGCTCCGTTGGTGCTATGTTGTCTGGTTACATTGCCGGTAAATACGGTAATCAAGGTATGGCAGCAGATCCTGTGTCGATAGAATTGCATGGTACGGCAGGGCAGTCATTTGGTGTATGGAATGCTGGTGGGTTAGAGCTAACTTTAGTTGGTGATGCCAATGACTATGTTGGTAAGGGCATGGCTGGTGGCAAGCTAGTAATAAGGCCGCCATTGGGATCTAGTTTTATGTCTCATCAAGCGACCATTGCAGGTAACACTTGTTTATATGGCGCAACAGGGGGCAAGTTATTTGCGGCGGGACGTGTTGGAGAACGTTTTGCAGTGCGGAACTCCGGTGTACATGCGGTAGTTGAAGGGCTAGGAGACAACGGCTGTGAATATATGACGGGTGGAGTTGTCTGCGTCCTTGGCCAAATTGGCGTTAACTTTGGTGCAGGGATGACAGGCGGATTTGCATATGTGCTGGATGAAGAAAATGACATGGACAAACGTTTTAACCCAGAATTGGTGGAGGTTCTGACATTGGACAGACTACCGTCACATCAGGAGCACCTGAGGGGGTTAATAGCAGAACACTTGGAGTGCACAGGATCAAATAGAGCAGAGCAAGTACTTGCAAACTTCGAGTTATATATTCCTATGTTTAAGTTAGTAAAGCCTAAGTCAAGTGATGTAAAGAGCTTATTAGGACACCGAGCGCGCAGTAGTGCAGAGCTAAGAGTGCAGGCGCAGTAGAGGAGGAGTTATGAGCGAAAACGTTTACCAATTTATCGATGTGCAGCGCGTTGACCCAAGAAAAAAGCCAATATCAACACGTAAGAACTCTTTTGTTGAAATCTATGAGCCGTTTTCTGGGCAGCAGGTTGACTCACAAGCAGACAGGTGCCTAGATTGCGGAAACCCTTACTGTGAATGGAAGTGCCCAGTGCATAACTATATTCCTCAGTGGTTAAAGCTGATCCGAACTGGGCGTATTATGGAAGCGGCTGAGTTGTCGCACCGTACTAATAGTTTGCCTGAAGTCTGTGGGCGTGTGTGCCCACAAGATAGATTATGTGAAGGTGCTTGTACGCTAAATGATGAATTTGGTGCAGTTACCATCGGCAATATAGAGAAATACATCACTGATACCGCATTTGCACAAGGTTGGAAGCCGGATTTATCTTACGTCACTTGGACTGACAAAAAAGTAGCGATTATCGGCGCAGGCCCCGCAGGGCTTGGCTGTGCTGATATTTTAGTTCGCAATGGGGTTAAAGCAGTTGTCTATGACCGCAACCCAGAGATCGGGGGCTTACTCACTTTTGGGATCCCGTCGTTTAAACTTGAAAAATCAGTCATGGAAAAGCGCCGAGAGATTTTCACCGAGATGGGCGTTGAATTTAAATTAAACACAGAAGTTGGCTCTGATGTAACAATGGATGAGTTAATCGCACAATATGATGCGGTGTTTGTCGGTGTTGGCACATATCAATATATGCGCGGTGGACTGGAGAATGAGGATTCAGAACAGGTATATGACGCGTTACCATTTTTGATTGGCAATACTAACCGTGTAATGGGTTATGACGAATCTCAGCAGCCTTACATTAATATGGCTGGCAAACGTGTAGTTGTGCTTGGTGGGGGCGATACTGCAATGGACTGTGTCCGCACCTCGGTTCGACAAAATGCCAAATCCGTGATTTGTGCTTATCGACGTGACGAGGACAACATGCCCGGTTCCAAGCGAGAAGTTAAAAATGCCAAAGAAGAGGGTGTAGTTTTTCAATTTAACGTTCAGCCCAAAGGAGTTGTACTAGATGAAAAGGGCAATGTGAGCGGCGTTAAAATGGTTAAAACACAGCTGGGTGAGGCTGATGGCAATGGGCGCCGCCAAGCACAGGAAGTGGCAGGCTCTGAGCATATTATAGACGCTGACGCAGTGGTACTGGCATTTGGCTTCAAACCACACAACCTAGACTGGCTTGCGCAGTATGATGTTGAGATAAATCATTGGGGCGGAATTGTGGCGCCTGAACAAGCCGCATACACACACCAAACTAGCAATCCTAAAATATTTGCTGGAGGGGACGCAGTACGTGGTTCTGATTTGGTTGTTACTGCGATTTTCGAAGGCAGAAATGCAGCAGAAGGGATCTTAGACTACCTTGAGGTATAAGTCGCGTAATTCAAATAACCTGATACTTTGACACGAGCCCCAGCGCACTAATGCTGGGGCTTTTTTGTTTTTTAGGAACTTATCTACTAAGTGTTATCTATTAACATTCTATTTTTCAGGATGTGTTGTCCAGCATTAACCGAGATACATTTATGGGGGGCTAGTATTAATATACCCTCTTATAGCTTGATAATATTTCGGTAATTGATTGAGGTATTTATGACACTTAAAAATACAGACACGGATTATGGCACCATCGCCAAGTGGATCCATTGGATCACCGCGATATTATTTTTGGCGGCCTATATGAGCGTATATTATCGTCAGTGGTTTACAGAAGTAAAAACCCCCGAAAATTGGACTGCATTGCAGCTGCATTTATCATTTGGCGTATCCATTATGGTTATTGTTTTGCTGAGGGTCCTGTGGAGAACATTGAATAAGCCACCTGCGCCTGAACCCGGCACGAGAGTAGAACAGTTGGCTGCGCGCGTAGGTCACCACGTTTTGTATGCCATCATGATTCTCGCACCTGTGACAGGGTATATTGGGACAGGTGCAAATACAGAGTTTTTCTTTTTGTTAGAGATCCCTAAATTCGAGGATACAGCTCTATTTCACTACTTTGTCATAGATGGCCTAGGGCTTACCTTTAAGGAATTTGAGAAGCCCATTGACTTTATTCACAAAGACATCCTCGGCGCATGGTTAATTTGGTTACTAATAGCAGGTCATGCAGGCGCTGCATTTTTTCATCACTATATGAAAAAAGATCGGACACTGAAAAAAATGACATCCAGTGCACCATAAATAAATTACGTGAGTGATATAGGCAAGAGATATCACCCCGCATGTATATTGTTTTAGCTGCTTTGTACACTCAGCAGCTCCTTCGCGCTGGCTCTAGTGGTGTCACTGACACTGTCCCCACCAAGCAATCGGGCTATCTCATCTACGCGTTGGTGCATATCCAATGGCACCATAGAGGTATATGTTTGCGCATTGTTGACTGCTTTTTGGACAAAAAACTGTTGGTGACCACTGCAGGCTACTTGAGGTAAGTGTGTTACACAAATGACTTGTGTGGAGTGGCCTAGTAACCTTAATTGTTTACCAACTTGAGAGGCGGTAGGCCCTGAAATCCCGACATCTACTTCATCGAATATTAAAGTTGGTGTAGTGACCTTATTAGCAATAATCACCTGAATTGCGAGGCTGATCCGTGATAGCTCACCACCAGAAGCCACCTTCGCAAGGGCTTGCATTGGTTGCCCGGGGTTCGTTGACACTAAAAACTCGATGTTATCCATGCCAAGCTCATTGGGGCGTCTGTCGGCGTCTTTACTCAATTCGATGGCAAATCGGCCATTTTCCATTGAAAGCTCGTGCATACTTTGGGTGATCAGTGTATTTAATGTGCCAGCGGCATTGGCTCTGCTGTCACTCAACTGGCTTGCTGAGATATGGTATGCATGCAAGGCTTCCGCTATTTCGTGTTCTAAGTCGTCGATGCGTGCATTATCTGAACAAATGTTGTCTAGCTCTTGTTTTAAGGCTAAATGATGTGACGCGAGTTGATCTGGTTGAATTTGATGCTTTCTAGACAGTGCCATTGCCTGTGTGATCCGCTCCTCGATCTCTTGCAGTCTAATTGGATCTTGCTCAACGCTTTCTCCATAGCTGCGGATCTCTCGGCAAGCTTCTTCCAGCTGAACAGCGGCTTCACTTAGCATCTGGCTAATACCTTCAAGTGATTTGTCTAACGTACTTAGCTCGCTGAAAGTTTGCACGCTATGTTGCAATTGACCAAGTACTGTTTGGTCGTCTTGCTCGTATAAACTCATTAGCTCTCTTTGCGAGCTCTCTACCAAAGTTTGTGCGTGGCTCAAACGGTTGTGCTCGGCTTCAATTTGTTCAAATTCGCCTTCTTGCAAAGCAAATTCATCAAGCTCCTCAACCTGATACTCTAACAATTGTTTTTTAGCTGCTTGGGCTTGCTGTTGTTTGAGTAAATTAGCGTGTTCTCTTTGCAATTTATGGTAGTGGTTATATTGCGCTTTAACCGCGCTGAGAAGATTTTGGTGTCCAGCGTAAGCGTCTAATAAACCAAGTTGATGCTCTGGTTTGAGAAGTAATTGGTGAGCGTGTTGGCCGTGAATGGCAATGAGCATTTGCCCTAGCTCTTTGAGCTGAGCTGCGGTCACGGATGAACCATTAATAAAACTTTTACTGCGGCCGTTACGGGTGACTACGCGCCGTAAAATACAATTTTGTTCTTCATCATCGAGCAAAAGTTCTGAAAGGAATTTTTGTGCTTGTGGTAAATTGCGAATATCAAATTGGGCTGAAATTTCCGCTTTACTGCTTTCTGGGCGGATGGCATTTGCATCTGCGCGTTCACCAAGACAAAGGGATAGGGCATCAATGGCGATTGATTTACCAGCACCGGTCTCACCTGTGATGGCTGTCATGCCAGAACGCCAATCAATGTTGAGTTCGCTGACTATGGCAAAGTTTTTAATTTGCAAACTGGTAAGCATGCTGTATATCCAAACAGTATTTTACTGTTAATCTATACAGCATTTATGCAAAAATCAACTTTTAATTGATTATATCGGCCGTTTGTCTAGGCTGAGATGAAGCATGTTCATCATCATTGTTAGACTCAATTTTCTCGTCGGAATCTACTTCAACTTCATGCTCAATTTTCTCATGAGTATCAGGAGTTTGAATACGAGAGATTAGTGCGGGGAGTATCTCTACATAAAAGTTTTTATTGTACGCTATACCAGCTGATGGCAGCTCAGCGGCAAATAAAAACAGCTGTTCACTCAATAACTCGACATTATCGTTGCTACGGCACTTGTTGAGCTCTGAGCCTATTTGGCTCAAAAGGTGCTCACTGACTTTTTCTAGACGCGCCAAGTTTTCTTCGTTGTGTGATTGCACAACAAAAAAGTTGCTGACGATGGCGTTAAACTTAGGTGCGTGCTTTGGCCTAATCAGTTTACAGTCTACGTACTCTGCTATTTTTCTTTTATATAACGACGAGATATCTTTCACACGCTCATTGAAAATTTTTTTCTCAGCGTCACGGGCTTTTTGTCGATTGTTCTCAATAACCATGTAAACACCAAGGATAGTGATGAGCAACACTATCGATACAAACACTATGTAACTCATGTTGTATTACTTTTCCCTAAATTAGAAAATAAATCTGCTCTATTCTGCTTAACTAATTGGCTTTAGTAAAGCCTACTGCCCCAATTTAGTTTTTCTCTAAGAACATGGTAGTAGGAATAGCTAGTAGGATGAATAAGTCTTAGCTTTTGGGCTGCTTTTTTAATCACCACTTCATCGCCTGGAAGTAAGGCCAGCACCACGTGACTATCACAGCTAACCTGTAAGCTAGCTGTGTTTTCAGGACTGAGCTTGAGTTTAACTTGTTTGTTGGCATCTACGACTAGAGGGCGGCTGGAAAGTGTATGAGGAAACATGGGAACCAGTGCCACTGCATTTAACTCTGGCGTTAGAATGGGGCCACCCCCTGACAATGAATAGGCTGTTGAGCCTGTGGGTGTTGTGACAATCAAGCCATCAGAGCGCTGTGAAAATACAAACTGCTCGTCAATGAAAGCTTCAAATTCAATCATATGGGCCACTTTGTCGGCATGTAAAACCGCTTCATTAACAGCTAAGTTCGCACTTTTGAGTTGCGCATGGCGGTAGACTTCCACTTCGAGTAGGAAGCGATGTTCTTCAACAAATTGACCGCTGAGTACTTGTTCTAGTGCAGGTTCGAAGTCATGTGGATTTAAATCAGTTAAAAATCCAAGGTTACCCCGGTTAACCCCGATAACGGCGACGTCAAACCGTGCGAGTACACGGGCTGCGCCAAGCATATTTCCATCTCCTCCAACGACGACGGCTAGATCACATTTCTCGCCTAACTCTACGAGATCAAGCAACTGGCAGTCTTGCAGCACATCAAGTTGCCTGCCTGCACGGCGCTCTACAAAAACTTCATAACCTAGCGCTTGCAAAAAAGTGTAAAGGCGATGTAAGGTCTGAGCCGCGCCGTCATGATTCGGTTTGCCTATAAGGCCGATGGTGTTAAATGGAGTGCTCATTTTTAACGCAAATCCTTGGTGTGTAATCTCACCCAAGATTATCTTAAAATTGAAGCGCTTGAAACTTTGAAATTCACCCCAACATAAATAATTATGAAATTAAGTGCTCGTGATAAACAAGTTTTCTCGGCTGTAATGACACTTTACTGTAATGGTGAAGGACTTCCGGTCGCGTCCAGTAAAATTGCCAAGATGAAAGGTATGGCCATTTGTTCCGCGACTGTGCGCAACGCCATGGCTCGATTAGAAAATCAGGGGTTATTATTTTCTCCCCACACATCGGCTGGGCGAGTGCCTTCAGATATAGGCATCAAATACTGGTTACAAGAGTATTTTGAATTAGATACCATTGCGACCTACTGGCAGCCAGAACAAGAGCAGTTGGTTACTTTGGCGCATTCACTGAGCCAGCATTATCAGGTGTGTTGTGTCGTAGGGTTACCTCAAGTAAGCAGCCAAAAAGTGTTTCGTGTCGAAGTATTAGACTTTGATCGCAAACATTGGCTTGTACTACTTATCGATAAAGCTGGGCAATCGCAGAATATTTGTATCAATAAGCCCGCAGATAACTCTGATGAAATTCGATATCAATTTGCACTTTGGATGAATACCGTATTTAGTCAGCAAACCCTCAAAGAAGGGTTGCATCGTATGCGCGCGATGGCCAATAGTGCCATGCCCAATTGTCGAGAATTGTTATCTCAGTGGACACGTGAGCTTAGCCTTCAATTGGGGACTGATAACAGCATTGTGGTTGGTGAGCGCCATATATACAATCGCCTAGAGCAGGGCAATGATGTCAGTCTGGGCGTGCCGTTTTTGCACCAAGTTGAAGATAAACTCGCTTTTCGTGATGGTCTTTCAGTGTTGCTTGGGAGCGACATTGATGCCGACAGTTTATCGCGGTACGTGATTTTAAGTGTCCCATATTTTATGGACCAAGAATATCAAAGCCGTTTTTGTGTCGTGTGTCCTTCAGAGGCGCCAATTGAGTCAATAATTGACGAATTTAGCCGTATCGAGCAAAAAGACTCTTGAAACTAAAAAATCAATCCCCATAATTACGGCAGTTGTAAAGAATCGGAGATTAACTTTCATGTCTGAGCAGACAAAAGCACCAGAGCAGGAACAAGAAACTGCACAAGAAGAAGTAGTAGAACAAGCTGCTGAAGCGCAAGCACAGGAAGAAGCGCCACAGTCTGAACAAGGCGAAGTGAGCCCTGAAGAAGAAATTGCTGGTTTATACGCTGAGCTTGAAGCTGCAAAGCAAACGATTGAAGGCCAAAAAGACGGCGTAGTACGCGCTGCGGCAGAAGTCGAAAATATGCGTCGCCGTGCGGCACAAGATGTTGAGAAAGCACATAAGTTTGCACTTGAGAAATTCTCAAATGAATTACTACCAGTGATTGACAATCTTGAGCGCGCAATCGAATTTGCTGATAAAGAAAATGAAGCGACAAAATCAATCCTAGAAGGGATTGAGATGACCTTAAAGAGCTTTTCAGAAGCTTTGGGTAAGTTTGGTGTTGAAGCGGTTAACCCTCAAGGCGAAACTTTCTCTCCAGAGTTCCACCAAGCGATGTCAATGCAACCAAGCAATGATGTAGCGCCTAATACAGTGCTGGCGGTTATGCAGAAAGGCTATACCTTAAATGGTCGTTTATTACGCCCAGCAATGGTAATGGTATCTAAAGCTGCTGAGTAACGTACTAAATTAATCTAAAAGTACGTTTTTAGTCGTTAACAATTATATAAAAGGGCTGCCAATTAGTTGGTGGCCCTTTTTTATAGTTACTCGAGTAAATACGCGCTCAAGGATGTGTCGTAAAATGAAAAAGTTAACTTTTATAGCATGCACTCTTTTAGCAATGGTAGGTTATTTTTTTTTACAAGAAGCGCCTTCCGATAAACAAGATCCATTCATTGGGCTTGTATCAAACAATCAGCAGCAAGAAGAAGCATTAAGGCTCAGCCAACGGCACTTTGCATCTCAAAAGCTCAAAGAGCTAACCATCGCGAATGCGCAGTGCAAAAAATCTCAAAAAGACTTTGGCAGTCAAGTACAAAGTGTTCACGATATCCTCATTCGCGCTTTAGAGCATGAGCTCAGAAACGGCAAAACGATGCAAGAACTGCTGCGTTACTCGGGCCAATACAACGGGTTCTATAGCAGTTATAAGGATTTACTGCGCGAGGCTGTGTTTAATATTGAAAAGGATAAGTACCAATACACTAGCGCTATTGATATTTTGTACGAATGGGATGGTCTATCTGTCATTGAAGGTTTTTCTACTATCAAATCACCCTTAATTGTCGAAGCTTTGAAATTATTTGAAGAGCATGCAGAGGGCGTGAAATTACCATTCCAACTAGCCAGTGAAGTAGACAACTCGGTACTTTACGCCCTTGTTGAAAACGAACGTCATTTTAATACCTATTTAGAGTCACCGCTAAGCGTCGGGGGGAGTACTGTCGTTTCACCCTCTATTTTGTTTTCGCTCGCTGCTGGTAACTTAAACATTGACGAATTTAAGCAAGTGATTGCATCAAAATCTTTTACTGTGAATGACGTTGCTGTGGCTGTGACAAACAATATGCCATATGAACATATTGAAGCAATGCTGTCACAGACAGTATCTATAGGCACTATGCCATTAGCATTGCAAAGCCATGATGACTTTTATGGCAATTTTTATGGCAATTTGGCTGATGTGGCAGCGTCGGTGCACAATGTGAAGCTGCTCAAGCTATTAGCAAGTTATAATGTTGAACCTTCAAACGAGCCCGGTGTAATTAGTGGGCTGGACATCGCAATAGCGAATTTGCCAAACCAGCCAGAGGACTACGCCGATTTGGCAAGCTTTGACAGTAAATACGTTGATACCATCAACTACTTGGTGCAAAAAGGCTTTAAAGCACATGGTGCTCATATTCAGTTTGAAGAGTTGGACTACTTTTTCTTTTCAGCGACTTATGGTGCTAGATTGAGCAGTCATGATGTATTGTCTCCGGAGCTTAAACAGGCGCTACGTGGGGTCAGTTTAGTTGAAGAACATGAGTATATACAGGGCGATAGAGAAAAGGATGACTCACTTATATCAAAGGCCATTGAGGCGATGGAGATCAGCAAAAAAGTTGTGCAGGACCAATCTAAGCAGTGCGCTGAAATCCGACAGGAATTGCTAACAGCAGAGGGGTTTTCAGACTCAAGGGAAATATATGATTTATTTGATAGGCTCGAAAAAGAGCAAGAAAATATCGCTGCCAGATTACATGACATAGATCCAGTTTTGGTAGACATTTGGTGGGACAAACGATTTGATTCAAGTATGGACCAAAGTAGTGATTTTATAGCAATGCTGCGTGACCAAGCATTCCAGCAGGCGTTTGATTACAGCACATCTAAAACGTTGAGTGAATATGAAACCAATGCACTATTATATGTACTGGTGCACAGTAACGTGGATGCACTTTCTATTTGGCGGGCTCGAGTTGAACAGATCGCACCAACCAATTTAATGGTGTTTAAACGCTTGTCTATCAATCATTGGCAATGGCTACGTAGTGAGCGGTTTGACTTTACTATCAAAGATAAGTTTGAAAAGGGGCTATTTGTCCCCGCCGCATTGAATTCTTCTGACGCGATCAAGCTTTTACTTGAGCTAGGTATGTCACCAAATTTTGATATGTTAGGTTTAGATGTGTTGGACGTATTGCTCGATGAAAGTTACAACAAAGGCAAACTACATGACAGTTTGGCCGATATAATCCCGTTTGTAAAAAAAATAGAGCGCAGCCATTTTGCGAGAGTTGCGAGACTCAAGCAATTCTTCCCTAAAGAATATGAAAAACTGCTCAAGCTAAATCATCATTTTTCGGTTGCCGAAGGTACATTGATCAATAAGTTTAAATCTCAGTTGTAAGCAGGTAGACAACAAGGGGTTGTAAGTCGAGTTGTTGTTTCTAGTCAAATTCATATGTTGTAGTTTATTATTGAATTTAAATTGCGAGCCAATAAAACGTAGGAAGTATTATGAAACGAGTAGTCGCTTGTATCTTGGCAGCTGCGCTGCTGAGTGGGTGTAAAACGTCACCAACGGGGAGAACGCAAATAATGATGTTCCCCGAGCATAAAATGAACGAATTGGGTGCGGCGAGCTTTGATCAGATTAAAACAGAGCAGCCTGTCGAAGCTAATACAAGAACCAATCAATATGTTAGATGTATTGCAGATGCACTAATCGCTCAACTGCCAAATAAATATGCTCAGCAAAATTGGGAAGTTGTGGTATTTAAAGATGACAGCGCTAATGCATTTGCTTTACCGGGTGGGAAAATAGGCGTACATACAGGGTTGTTAAAAGTCGCTAAAAATCAGCATCAATTGGCGGCAGTGATGGGCCATGAAGTAGGACATGTAATTGCACAACACGGCAATGAGCGCATGACGCAAAGCAGCTTTTTGCAAGCAGGTTTACAGGTGAGCAATGCGGTATTAGAAATGAATGATGTACAGTACCGCAACGCCATTATGCAAGGACTTGGGGTTGGTGCGCAAGTTGGCGTGGCACTGCCATTTGGCCGTGCGCACGAAAGTGAAGCCGATATTATTGGCCTTGAACTCATGGCAAAGGCAGGGTTTAAACCCCAGGGGTCAGTTGAGCTTTGGCAAAATATGGAAAAGCTGGGTGGGGATAGGCCTATGGAATTTTTATCGACTCACCCATCTCCTGACAACAGAATAGAAAAGTTAAATGGTAAAATGGCTGAAGCCAACAGTTTGTTTAGAGCGGCTCAGCAAAAAGGGTTAAAGCCACAGTGTAAGGTGTAATCGGTATTGGCAAAGGCGAAGCAGTGCTTTACCTTTGCCACAAATTAGATCTGTGTATAAAAGTTCATTCCCAACTCATCCAATACCACAAATAGCCTCAGATCTAATTCTAACTGATGGTAATCTGGCTCCATATTACAGCACAAGTTGTAAAATGCTTTGTCGTGATCAGCATGTTTAAAGTGGGCTAACTCATGCACGATTAAGGCGCGTAATATTGCTTCTGGCGCATATTTTAGCTGGTTGTTTAATGCGATATCGTAGCGCGTTTTTAGCTTTTGACCATGGCGGTGCTGCTTATGAGTATGAGTACCGAGCGTGCCTTTCATCATATCTGTATGTTTGTTAAAGCTGACGTTATTTAATCGTGGTGTGTTTTTCAAATAACGCTGTTTTAAGGCCGTACAATATTGATACAGGGCCTGTTGATTTTGCAATTGATGGCCCGATGGATATTTACTTTTGAAATAAGGCTGTAATTTCTCATCTGTTATCAGTGTTTTCACCTGAGCTTGCAAACTGTCGGGGTAGTGTTGGAAATACTTTAATTGTTGCATATTTTGCGCTTGGAACATGGCCATTTTAAACGTATTCTATCGCGTGATTATAACGCAAGGAAAAGAGTAAATGTATAAGGCGAGTTGTTTATGCAATGCGGTTCAGCTAGAGATCAATGGACCCATTGAAAGTATTATTCACTGTCATTGTTCCCTGTGCAGAAAGTCGAGTGGCACGGCCTATGCGACCAATGGTTTTATTGCGACATCTTCATTGAAAATAGTAACGGGTGAGGAGTTGATCCAATCCTATGCCTTCAAGCCCGGTAGGCTGAGACATTTTTGCAGTCGCTGTGCTTCTCCATTGTTTAGTTCAAACGCAGATTTACCTGAAAAGTTGCGCCTCAGGCTTGGGGTATTAGATTCGGATATTGAAGAGCGACCTGGATCACATAACTTTGTGTCGTCAAAAGCCAATTGGGACGAAATAAATGCCCAGATCCCGCACTATGACGAATTTGAACCAGCTCGAATGAAAGCAAAGTAATTTGGTTTTTGAAAAGGTGAGTGCAATGCACTCACTCAACATTAGTAGTCAGTTTCCATCGTGCAGCAGTCTGAAGCACGAGAATTACCACCACTTGGGCCTAAGGCCACTTGGCAGCAGTCTGATGCACGTGAATTGCCCCCAGTCTGACCGCCAGCAACTTCGTTAGTTTGGGCTTTTGGTAGACGTACTTTATCGAAAGATAGAGTTTTCACTTGTTTTTTCTGTAGTTTGAGTATCATGGTTAGTCCTTCTTTATTTTTATAAAATCCAATTTCACCATGCCAGCCTAAACGTGCCCTGTCAAATTTCAGAGCAATGATTGCTGTTTGGGTTGTTGCTCTGCAGGAAAAGGTCGCAGCACTTTGTGTTCAATACCTAAATCTTGGATAAACTGCCTTGCAAGCAGCGGTGCGTCGTAATTATCCGCAGTATGGAAAAAAACGATGGGTTCTTTCCCTTCTGCTATCCACGTATCAATCTTTTTGAGCCAAGGCTGATAAAAAGGTCGATTATGCTCAAGCACAGAGCAGCCAACAAAGCGCAACATAGGGCGATTGCCCGTAGCAATCACGTTGACAGGTACTCGCGGCTTTTTACGCTGTGCGTCTTCAATGGCTGGTGTACTCGGCGCTTCACTAAATAGAGGACGTGTATCCATCATGATGCGGTTAATGCCGTTACTCATCAAAAATTGATTTAAGCGCCTTTCATTATCATCTTTTCGAAAAAACGCTAAATTGCGAACTTCTACGCCAAGGCATAATTCACGCGGTAGTTGCGCAATGAAGCTTTGTATTCTCGACAGGTGTTCCGGCCCACAGCTTGCTGGCAGTTGCAGCATGACCATACCTATTTTATCAAACAGCGGCGCGAATAAGTTCAACCATGTATCTAGCTCTTTTTGACAATTTTGCAGCGCCAACTCGTGAGAGATGAGTTTAGGTAGTTTAAAAGTAAATTTAAAGTCATCAGGTACAGTGTTTTTCCACTGCATTACGGTCTCTGGCTTTGGGTTTGCGTAAAAGCTGGTATTGCCTTCGACACTATTGAACATAGTTGCGTATTCGCTGAGCATATTTGCATTGCTGCAATGTTGACTAAAGAAACGTCCTTTCCAGTGCGATGAGCTCCATTGTGGGCAACCTAAATACAACATAGTTATCTTCGTTTGTGCTTTTTTTTGAGTTTATCAAATTGAGAGTACCTAAAAAAATCAACTTTGCGAAGATTCCTTGCTTTATAAGGATGACAAAGCCCCCCAGTTTTATATAATTGGCGATTATTTTTGTTAATTACGATAGCGATAGGCTGGAAAGCACTTTTCATACAGGCCTAAGCAAATAGGAACTATATGCGCTCTATATACTGCGGAAATTTAAATAAAGACCACGTAGGTCAAGAAGTCGAATTATGTGGTTGGATCAACAAGCGCCGTGACTTAGGTGGATTAATTTTCGTCGACTTAAGAGATCGCGAAGGTTTGGTGCAGGTTGTTTTTGACCCAGAAGTTGAAGGCTTGATGGATGTTGCGAATACGCTGCGCCAAGAGTTTTGTGTGAAAGTGACAGGTAGTGTTCGTGCAAGGCCTGACAGCCAAGTTAATAAAGACATGGCGACAGGTGAAGTTGAAATCCTGGGCACAGGCCTTGAAATCATTAACCGTTCTGAACCTTTACCGCTAGACTTCAATCAGCAAAATTCAGAAGAGCGACGTCTAAAGTACCGTTACTTAGATCTACGTCGTTTAGAAATGAGCGATCGAATTAAACTACGAGCGAAAGCATCGAGCTTTGTTCGTCGTTTCCTAGATACCAACGATTTCTTGGACATTGAAACGCCTGTTTTAACCAAAGCAACACCAGAAGGCGCGCGTGATTACTTGGTACCGAGCCGTGTACACAAGGGCAGCTTTTACGCATTACCTCAATCTCCACAGCTGTTTAAACAGTTGTTGATGATGTCTGGTTTTGACCGCTATTACCAAATCGTGAAATGTTTCCGTGATGAAGACTTGCGTGCGGATAGACAGCCAGAATTCACACAGATAGATTTAGAAACGTCATTTATGACCTCTGATCAAGTACGTGAAGTAACTGAGCGCATGATCCGTGAAATGTGGCAAGAGCTACTGAATGTGGACCTTGGTGAATTCCCTACGATGCCATATGCAGAAGCAATGCGTCGTTTTGGTTCAGACAAGCCTGACTTACGTAACCCATTAGAGCTTGTCGACGTTGCTGATATCGTTAAAGATGTCGAGTTTAAAGTGTTAGCTGGTCCTGCGAACGACGAAAAAGGTCGCGTAGCTGTATTAACAGTACCGGGCGGTGCAGAGCTATCTCGTAAGCAAATCGACGAGTATACAAAATTTGTCGGTATTTACGGCGCGAAAGGCCTTGCTTGGATGAAGGTAAACGACCGTGAAGCAGGTATGGAAGGTGTACAATCACCAATCGCTAAATTCTTAAACGAAGACGTGATCAGCGCTTTGCTAGAACGCACCAATGCACAAACTGGCGATATCATCCTATTTGGCGCGGATAAGCGTAACGTTGTAAATGAAGCAATGGGTGCATTGCGTTTGAAAGTAGGTTTGGACAGAGAGATCACTGATCTTAACAAGTGGGCACCGCTTTGGGTTGTTGACTTCCCGATGTTCGAAGAAGATGACGAAGGTAACTTGCATGCTGTACACCATCCATTTACGGCGCCAAAAGATATCAGTGCACAAGAGCTAGAAGCAAATCCAGCTGCAGCGATTTCAGATGCGTACGATATGGTACTTAATGGCTATGAAGTCGGTGGCGGTTCAGTTCGTATCCACAACAATGAAATGCAGCAAGCGGCATTTAGAATTTTAGGTATTGAAGAGCAAGAACAACAAGACAAGTTTGGTTTCTTACTCGATGCATTGAAGTATGGTACACCGCCACACGCTGGTTTGGCATTTGGCCTTGACCGTCTTGTGATGTTGCTATGTGGTACAGATAACATTCGTGATGTGATTGCATTCCCTAAAACAACTCAGGCATCTTGTTTGATGACCAATGCGCCAAGTGTTGCAAACCCAGATGCATTAACTGAGCTTGCGATTGCAGTGCAAGCACAACAAGCACAAAGTGAAGAGCAGTAAGCACTGACCTTCTTTGAAAAGGCGGCTTTAATAGCCGCCTTTTTTGTTTAACACTGGAAATCCATACAGTATTTTGGCATGATGTTGAAAAAAGCAAAGAGGGCAGTGCCTTGGCAGTTATTTTGGGCATAGACCCTGGTTCGAGGTTTACAGGTTACGGCGTGATTGAGCATCAAGGTGCAAAATTTAAGTACCTTGGTAGTGGCTGTATAAAAGTTGGAGAGCATGATTTTCCAACACGGTTAAAAATGATCTTTCAAGGTATAAGCCAATTGATAGAGCAATTTTCACCGGACAGCTTTGCGATAGAGCAAGTATTTATGGCGCATAACCCCGACTCTGCATTAAAGCTTGGTCAAGCGCGAGGTGCAGCCATTGTAGCTGCGACGATGCAAGATGTCGTTGTCCATGAATATTCTGCGAGACAAATCAAGCAAGCAGTGGTTGGCACAGGTGGTGCAAACAAAACTCAGGTTCAAGAAATGGTTAAACGCATTTTAAAGTTACCCGGTACGCCACAAGCAGATGCCGCAGATGCTTTAGCGATTGCAATTTGTCATGCCCACTCTGAACAAAACTTAATTCGTTTGGCAGGTAATGCTAAGAAAACAGTTCGTGGAAGGTTAAGATAATTATGATAGGTAAATTAAGTGGTACTTTATTAGAGAAGCAACCGCCAGAAATTTTGATCGATGTAAATGGTGTGGGCTATGAAGTACAAATGCCAATGACTTGCTTCTACGAGCTGCCAGGTACAGGCCAGCCAGCTGCAATTTTCACTCATTTTGTTGTTCGAGAAGACGCACAGCTGCTTTTTGGCTTCAATCATAAAACTGAACGCGCGCTATTTAGAGAGCTGATAAAAGCCAATGGAGTGGGGCCTAAATTAGCTTTGGCGATTTTGTCAGGGATGTCGGCTGAGCAATTTGTGCATTGTGTTAATCAAGGTGATGCGTCTACACTGGTTAAGATCCCGGGAGTGGGGAAAAAAACCGCAGAGCGCCTAGTCTTAGAAATGAAAGACAAGTTGAAAGACTTTGGCCATGACTTGTTCACGCCATTCAGTGACAATGCCGTTATTCCACCTCAGGACAACCCGACTGTGGGTAACTTACCTGCGGATGATGCAATTGCTGCGCTGGTGGCTTTGGGCTACAAAGCCGCGCAAGCACAAAAAGCAGTTAAAGCAGTGAAAGGCGAAGGTTTAGATACAGAAACCATTATTAAAGAAGCCCTTAGATCTATGATGTAATTATGATAGAAGCAGACAGACTAATAGAACCTGAAGTTCAAGGTAATGAAGAGCAAATTGATAGGGCTATTCGCCCCAAGCTACTGAGTGACTACACTGGACAGCCTCATGTTAAGCAGCAAATGGAAATCTTTATTGAAGCGGCACGATCGCGAGACGAAGCGTTAGACCATTTGTTGATATTTGGACCTCCTGGGCTTGGCAAAACGACCCTTGCCAATATTGTTGCCAATGAATTGGGTGTAAACATAAAGACAACTTCAGGGCCCGTGCTTGAAAAAGCAGGGGATCTGGCAGCGATGCTGACAAACCTTGAAGAAGGCGATGTTTTGTTTATCGATGAGATACATCGCCTAAGCCCGCAAGTTGAAGAAATTCTGTATCCGGCAATGGAAGATTATCAGCTAGATATCATGATAGGAGAAGGGCCTGCTGCGCGTTCAATTAAGTTGGACCTACCGCCCTTTACCTTGGTGGGAGCAACAACTCGTGCTGGTTCTTTGACGTCACCGCTGCGAGACCGCTTTGGTATCGTGCAAAGGCTTGAGTTTTACTCGGTCGATGATTTATCGCAAATTGTTAGCCGCTCAGCACACTTTTTAAATCTAGAAACAACAGAAGAAGGTGCGCGTGAAGTTGCTAAAAGGGCACGCGGTACGCCGAGGATCGCCAACCGTTTATTGCGACGAGTACGTGACTTTGCTGATGTCAAAGGTGATGGCAGTGTGGACAAGCGCATTGCAAACCAGGCACTCGATATGGTGGATGTCGACAAATGTGGTTTCGACTATATGGACAGGAAGTACTTACTGGCAATTATTGAGAAGTTTACAGGTGGCCCTGTTGGTCTTGATAATCTAGCCGCAGCAATAGGGGAAGAAAAAGAAACCATTGAAGATGTTATAGAGCCATACCTTATCCAGCAAGGGTTTATTCAACGTACGCCAAGAGGACGTATTGTTTCAGACCGAGCTTATCTACACTTTGACCTTTCCAGAGATTAACTCTTATCAAGCCATAGTTTTTACTGTGGCTTTTTTCTTTGCGCGCGTTATTTCCTAGCAACCCCAAATTTTAGGCAAAAAAAAGCCCGCACATGTGTGCGGGCGAAAACAACAAGTTGAAGGAAGTAATCCAGGGAACTGATGAGTCTGTTAAGGTTTTATCCAAAAGTTTCTCATCAAAAGCAACAGAGTAAATCAGAACTCTATCACTCGGTAACTGGCTTTGCATTGCGTTAAGCAGTGCGCTCAGTACAGGGTGTATATTAGAGATATTCTGGTTCGTTATCAAACTAGAAAAATTGCAACTTTCGAATAAAAAAAACTAATGTGAAATGATCTTATCATTTCTTACATTGTCGAAAGGTTGCTATATTGCCATTTATAAATATATGAAATATAAGGTTTTGTACTATTTATGCGCAAAATGTAAATATTAGATAATCTGTTGTTAATTGGTATTACCAATGTATTTTTGAGCATTTATTCGCGCAAAGTGAATAAATCCTTGTATTTATGCAGGGCGAGTAAATATTTACGCTCCTTGTCAAGGCGAAGAATAAAAATGTTAATAAAACAGCAAAAGCAACAAACCAAATGGATTTAAGTGAAAAATATCCTTATTTAAGAGCCTAAGTGTCGTCGGATGAGCCATTGTGTTATTTATCGACATTTAAGCTAATTTTATAGCTTTGACGTTGTAAGGCATTATTTGTGTGGTTAAACTACCTGAACCTTTTGTCGTGCTTGAAGTCTATCTGTTGAAAGGCGCCATGCCGGGTACACAATATTATTAGGAGTGTTAAAACGTGGAATCGGGTTTAAATTTCATCGATCTAATTTTAGAAGCCAGTGTGTTGGTTCAACTTGTTATGTTGACGCTAGTCGGCATGTCCATCGCCTCATGGGCGATTATATTCCAGCGCCGTTCTGTGATTGCTGAAGCACAAAGTGATGCCCGTAAGTTTGAGCAACAATTTTGGTCTGGTATGGACTTAGGTAAGTTATATAATGAAATCACTGCACGTTCAGGCAGCTCGAAAGGGTTAGAAGCTTTATTTGTTGCTGGGTTCAAAGAGTTTGCAAGACATAAGAAGAATAACACAGGCTCAGCAAATATGATTCTAGATGGCACACATCGTTCGATGCGCGTGGCGTTATCGCGAGAAGTAGAAAAGCTAGAGTCGAGTTTGTCTTTTCTTGCTACAGTTGGATCTATCAGCCCGTACATAGGTTTATTTGGTACTGTATGGGGTATCATGAACGCGTTCATCGCTTTAGGTAATGTTAAACAGGCAACTCTGCAGATGGTTGCGCCGGGTATCGCAGAAGCACTGATCGCAACAGCAATGGGCCTGTTTGCTGCAATCCCTGCGGTGATGGCGTACAACCGTTTTGCAAAACATGTAGAAAAGTTGGAAGTAAACTATGCCAATTTTATGGAAGAGTTTGCCAATATTTTACATCGTCAAGCAGCCACTTTAGTGGAGAGCAAAACCAATGTATCAGCCTAAAAAAAGAAGACCGGTTGCAGAGATCAATGTAGTTCCCTACATTGATGTCATGTTGGTGTTGCTGATCATCTTTATGGCAACAGCGCCGCTTATCACCCATGGTGTGAAAGTGGATTTACCCCAAATGCAAGAGTCTGACTTGGTTGAAACCCAAGATGCGCCGCCAATTATCGCCACCATTGATGCTGAAGGGAAATATTACGTGTCTGTAGGCACAAACCCAGAAGCGCCAATGGATGCCGTAGAAGTCGCAGCGGTTATTAAGCTTAAATTACAACAAAACCCTGATACGCCTGTAATGATTAAAGGCTCGGGTCGTGTGTCGTATCAAGAAGTTTTACTGCTAATGGATTTTTTGAAAAATGCAGGGGTGCCATCTGTGGGGCTAATGACAAAATCATTCGAGGATAATTAATGGATGCGTTAACAAGCGGAATTATCAAGTCGTTTCTGCTTCACTTTGCGTTAGCCGGTATGTTGTTCGCGTCGGCTAACCTACAAATGTCAAAGCCCACGGTCATGCAAGTGCAATTAAATCCAGTTATGGAAGAGACGCCGGATGAGAAGGTGGTCTCTGCAATTTCTGTAGATCAACAGGCTGTAGAGCGTAAGGTTGCTGAACTGAAACGCAAAGAAGATGCACAAAAGCGTGCAGAAGAAAAACGCATTCGCGATTTGGAGCGTCGTGCTGTGCAAGCGCGAAAAGATCGAGAAGCTGAGGCCCGCAGGATTAAAAAGCTTGAACAACAACGTCAGGCTAAACTTGCTGAAAAGCGTAAAGCGGAAGCTCAAGCCAAAAAGGCTCGAGAAGTAGAGAAAAAGCAACGCGCGGATGCAGAGAAGGCGAGAAAAGAAAAATTACAGGCTGAACAAGCAGCTAAAGCGGCGGCAGAAAAGCGCAAGTCTGAAGAGGACCGTTTAAGAGAGGCTGAAGCTAAGCGTAAGCGTCAAGAAGAAGAGGCGAAGCGCAAAGCACAAGAAGCTGAACAAGCACGACAAAAAGCATTGCAAGAACAATTGTTACAAGAGCAGTTAGCTCAAGAGCAGGCAGCGCGTGCAAAAATCAGACAACAACAAGTACTCGGTGAAGTAGACAAGTACAAAGCACTTATAATGCAACGTATTCAATCTAACTTACTTATTGATGAGAAAATGAAAGGGAAACAGTGTCGCTTGAACATTCGCTTAGGCTTTAATGGCCTCGTGACTCAAGCGAAATCATTAGGGGGAGATAAGTTAGTGTGCGAAGCGGCATTGAGGGCCGTACGCATGGCGGATACACTGCCTGTTTCAAAAGACAAAGATGTTTTTGAACAGCTTAAAAATATTAATTTAACGATTAAACCAAATCTTTAAAGGAAAACCATGTTAAAGCATTTTAAAAACATATTTCTGGTTTTTGCTTTTGGTATGACGACTTTGGCTCATGCGGCACTTGAGATCGTCATTACTGAAGGTGTAGACAGCGCAAGACCAATAGGGGTTGTGCCTTTTAAATATATCGGCAACGGTACCGTCCCTTCAGAGATAAGCACAGTCATCGCAGCTGATTTGATGCGCAGCGGAAAATTTAAGGCTGTTTCAGAAGAACAAATGCCACAATTGCCTACTACCGATGAAGATGTGGATTACGATGCATGGGTTAGTCTAGGTGTCGAAGCAATCGTCGTTGGTACAATCACTCAGCAACCGGCTAATCGCTATTTGGTTAAGTATGAGCTAATCGATGTCTTGCGTGCTCAGATCACCGGTGGTGAAACGCGTATGATGAGTAATGGCAAACTAATGAAAAGCCAAGACCATATTTTGGAAAGCCGCCAAAGCGTGATCGATAGTGATTCATTCCGTTACTATTCACACCAGATCAGTGATGTGGTTTACGAAGCTCTGACAGGTGAACGTGGTGCATTTAGAACAAAAATAGCGTATGTGATTGTTCGCGAAGAGCAAGATAAGCCATATCAGCTAGTTGTTGCCGACTACGATGGTTTTAATGAGCAAGTTTTACTGCGTTCGAAAGAACCATTAATGTCACCAGCTTGGTCTCCAGATGGCAATAAGTTGGCCTATGTGACTTTTGAAAATCGCCAATCTCAAGTTTATATTCAAGATATCTATACTGGTAAACGTGAAAAGTTAACCAGCTATCCTGGTATTAACGGAGCGCCACAGTTTTCACCTGATGGTTCACAAATGCTGGTCGTGTTATCAAAAGACAAAGGCGGCGCGACAGAAGTCTATGTAATTGACTTAGAAACACGCGTCGAAAAGCGCTTAACGAAGCATAGAAGTATAGATACCGAGCCAAGTTGGCACCCAAATGGCCGAGAAATTGTGTATACGTCTGAAAGGGGTGGTAATGCCCAGATTTATAAGTTAAATTTAGACTCTGGTAGATCTAGACGCGTTACATTCGATGGTGATATGAACTTAGCGGGTTCAATTACGCCGGATGGTAAGCAATTAGTAATGGTAAATCGCACGCTAGGTCAGTACCATATAGCAAAGAAAGAATTTGATTCAGGGCTGTTTCAGGTGTTAACTCGTACGAGACTCGATGAATCACCGAGTATTGCGCCGAACGGCTCTATGATTATTTACAGTACCCTGCATAATAATAAGCAGGTTTTGGCCCTGGTGTCGATGGACGGTCGCTTTAAAGCGAGACTGCCTGTGCTTGACGGGCAAGTGAAGGCACCGGCCTGGTCGCCATTTTTACAGTAATTTTTACTGGTTAGACTTATAAAGATATAGGAATATACTCGATGCAACTTAACAAAACTTTAAAGGCTTTATTGGTAGCGTTGCCTGTAATGACTTTAGCTGCATGTAGCTCATCATCTGGTGATGTTGAAGGTGGTGATAGCCAGCAAACTAATGCTGCTTCTAACAGCAACGACAAGGTTGATGTAAATACAATTGACCGTCCAAAAACTGCTGAAGAGAAATTACAAGAGAAGTACACTCAGTTGCGTCAAGAGCAGATCGTATACTTCGATTTTGACCGCTCTACAGTACGCAGCGAATATGTTGAGTTACTACAAGCACATGCAGACTTCCTAGTTAAAAACCCAAGCGTAAAAGTACTTGTTGAAGGCCACGCGGATGAGCGCGGTACACCTGAGTACAACATTGCACTTGGCGAGAGCCGTGGTAAGTCTGTTGCTAAATACCTTGAGAGCCTAGGTGTTTCTGATAGCCAAATCTCAGTAGTGAGCTATGGTGAAGAAAAGCCAATGGTTAAGTCGCGCACTGAAGAAGCTTTTGCTAAGAACCGTCGCGCGGTATTGGTATACTAATTTAGACAAGAGATGTTATGAAGCCGAAAACTATTTTGGCAGCCATCATCTTTCTTAGCGGGAGCTCCCAAGTCTGGGCAGCTCCCGCTACTGTTTATGATGCTGCAAATAATCAAAAGTCGCTTGAACAGCGCGTTGCTGAACTTGAAAAAATGATGACCAATCGGAATCGAGTGCAAGCAGATCTCCAATTACAGTTGCAGCAATTGCAAGACGAAGTAAGCCAAGTTCGCGGTTTTACCGACGAGCAAAGTTATAAACTTGAAAAGGTACTACAGCGTCAGCGCGAGCTTTATCAAGAAATTGAAAATCGTGTTAGCCAAGTTTATGAGCAAACTAAGTCGGATATAGCAGCTACTGCCATTCCAACAGTGGGTGAGCAAGCAGTAAGCTCCAACCTGTCTGAAAATGAAGCCTATGACCGCGCTGTTGCTCTAATTATGAAAGATAAGCGCTATGATGCGGCCATTCCAGAGTTTCAGAGCTTTTTGCAACAATTCCCTGAATCTGTGTATATTCCAAATGCACATTATTGGCTCGGGCAGCTACAATCAATTAAGAGTAAGCCTGCGGAAGCAATTAAGCACTTTACTATTGTGGTTGAACAGTTTCCTGATTCAAACAAACGTCCAGATGCGATGCTAAAGCTGGGTACTCTGGCTGCGAATGCAGGTGATAAGGCCAAAGCGACGCAATTATTCAATGCGTTGATAAAAGAATACCCAAGTACGACTGCTGCAAAATTAGCAACAGAGAGATTATCTAAGCTGTAATCAGCTGCTTTATGTACACAGTGGTGTAAAAATAGGCGCTTAGACATAAAATTTAAAAAAAACAGCGTAATTCAGTTGCACTAGAATTTTAAATAAGTATTATAAGCGCCCGCAGCAGGCGATACGGTATCGACTTCTTGCTGCAATGAGTGGGTCATTAGCTCAGTTGGTAGAGCAGTGGACTTTTAATCCATTGGTCGATGGTTCGAGTCCATCATGACCCACCACTTTTGCTTAAATTTGATATGAGCGGGTCATTAGCTCAGTTGGTAGAGCAGTGGACTTTTAATCCATTGGTCGATGGTTCGAGTCCATCATGACCCACCATTAAGCTTAAAATTCCCGAGCGGGTCATTAGCTCAGTTGGTAGAGCAGTGGACTTTTAATCCATTGGTCGATGGTTCGAGTCCATCATGACCCACCATTTTAAGTTGTCTTCATATCCTCGAGCGGGTCATTAGCTCAGTTGGTAGAGCAGTGGACTTTTAATCCATTGGTCGATGGTTCGAGTCCATCATGACCCACCATTAAGCACATCAATATCCAGAGCGGGTCATTAGCTCAGTTGGTAGAGCAGTGGACTTTTAATCCATTGGTCGATGGTTCGAGTCCATCATGACCCACCATTAGCTTAAATCTGGATATCCGAGCGGGTCATTAGCTCAGTTGGTAGAGCAGTGGACTTTTAATCCATTGGTCGATGGTTCGAGTCCATCATGACCCACCATTAAGCTTAAAAATTTCCCGAGCGGGTCATTAGCTCAGTTGGTAGAGCAGTGGACTTTTAATCCATTGGTCGATGGTTCGAGTCCATCATGACCCACCATTTAAGCTTATAAAAATTCTTGAGCGGGTCATTAGCTCAGTTGGTAGAGCAGTGGACTTTTAATCCATTGGTCGATGGTTCGAGTCCATCATGACCCACCATTCAAGATTAAAACTTCCCGAGCGGGTCATTAGCTCAGTTGGTAGAGCAGTGGACTTTTAATCCATTGGTCGATGGTTCGAGTCCATCATGACCCACCATTCAAGTTTAAAAATTTCCTCGAGCGGGTCATTAGCTCAGTTGGTAGAGCAGTGGACTTTTAATCCATTGGTCGATGGTTCGAGTCCATCATGACCCACCATTTCCTTTACGACTCTTTTATTCTTAAATATTCTTTCCTAATCTTGTCATTTACTAGGATTATCTCCGTATTTTTCGTATAATTCGCGCCAATTATGCAATGTGGACTATGTGGTCGAGAGAATGAGTCTAGCAGAACAAATCATGCCTGAGGATTATATATTTCCTCCAAAGCCAGCACCGCTGAACGATGAAGAAAAGCAGCAGTATAAAGCGCGGATCAAGTCATTGTTAAAAGAGAAAAATGCGGTCTTGGTTGCCCATTATTACACAGATCCAGAGATCCAAGCGTTAGCGGAAGAAACTGGTGGTTGTGTCGCAGATTCACTGGAAATGGCGCGTTTTGGTGCCAAGCAAGAAGATGCGGAAATCATTATTGTGGCAGGTGTTCGTTTCATGGGCGAAACGGCAAAAATTTTAACACCTGAAAAAACCGTCGTGATGCCAACGTTGGCTGCAACTTGTTCCTTGGATGTGGGTTGCCCAATAGATGCGTTTTCTAAATTCTGTGACGAACACCCAGAAAGAAAAGTCGTGGTTTATGCAAACACGTCGACAGCGGTTAAAGCGCGAGCAGATTGGATTGTGACGTCTTCTTGTGCTCTAGAGATAGTCGAGCACTTAGACTCTGAAGGGGAAACCATTATTTGGGGTCCTGACAAGCACCTAGGTTCTTATATTCAAAAGAAAACAGGTGCAGACATGATCATGTGGAATGGTGCATGTATCGTTCACGATGAGTTCAAGACAAAAGCGCTTAAAGATATGAAAGCGCTTCACCCTGATGCGGCAGTGCTGGTACACCCAGAATCTCCAGCTGAAATCGTTGATCTTGCTGATGCTGTTGGTTCGACAAGTCAATTGATCAAAGCAGCACAAGAGATGGACAATCAAAAATTC
The DNA here is from genome assembly GCF_018100925.1 of Pseudoalteromonas luteoviolacea. Taxonomy (GTDB): domain Bacteria; phylum Pseudomonadota; class Gammaproteobacteria; order Enterobacterales; family Alteromonadaceae; genus Pseudoalteromonas; species Pseudoalteromonas obscura. The sequence goes on from NZ_JAGJEH010000002.1 coordinate 79,324, forward strand.
ATCGTGGCAACAGATCGCGGTATTTTTTACAAGATGCAGCAGCTTTGCCCTGAAAAAGAATTTTTTGAGGCACCAACAGCAGGTGAAGGCGCAACTTGCCGTAGTTGTGCACACTGTCCATGGATGGCCATGAATGGCTTACAAGCGATTGAAGAAGCGCTAATTAATCCAGAAGGGAAAGAAGTCTTCGTCGATATGGATTTACGTGAAGGCGCACTGCGTTCACTTAACCGTATGTTAGATTTCTCTGCAAGTTTAAAAGGCTAATGGAGATTGTCTGTAATCTAGCCAATTAAGCGAGATTACAAAAAAAGTACTTGCTAAAAGGCGGGGGTTTTCATAGTATTAGCCCCGCATTCAGTGCGGAGAGATGGCTGAGTGGCTTAAGGCGCACGACTGGAACTCGTGTATACGTTTATAGCGTATCGAGGGTTCGACTCCCTCTCTCTCCGCCATTCCTTCTTTATATTTCTTAAATTCCAATAGTTCCTATAGTCAATTTATATATCTTTGCTCTTCATTAAGATTTCCATTTAGAATTTTACATTACGTTCAGGCTAAAAAATCTACCATTTGGCGACAATCATTTATTATTAAAATTATAGTTAGGATAGAATGTCAGCTGTTCGCATTAGTTCTAGGCCCAAGGTAGGTAGAGTGTATGCAAAATGAGGACTGTTTTTCAGATACGTATTTAGCGCCGATAAAGCACATTGCCTCTGGTGGAATGGGTGATGTTTTTCTCGCTAATGATACACGTCTCAGCAGACAAGTCGCGGTAAAGCGAGTTACGCTGACTGACAGCCACGATGCTCACACGATACGGGAACAGGCGTTGTATGAAGCGCGTCTAATGGCAAAAGCGAATCACCCAAATATTGTTCAGTTGTATGACATTGTTGAAGTCGATTCTCAGCTTCTTCTTGTGCTGGAATACGTGCCCGGGCAAACTTTAGCAAAATATGTGAAGCAAAAATTTCTTACTTTAACTGAGAAATTAGCAATTTTGGAAAAAGTAGCCCATGGGTTGCAATACATTCATCAATTGTCACTGATCCACTGCGATGTAAAAGCCAGCAATATTCTTATCTCTGAGACAGGAGAGGTCAAACTCTCTGATTTTGGCATCGCCAACTCACTTCAAAGTAAAGTAGTAGGGCTGCCTCAGTCGACGAGTTTTGGCAGTATCTATGCAATGTCGCCAGAACAACTGGAAGGCAGAACACTTAGCTATGCGACAGATATATTCTCTTTTGGAGTACTGAGCTTTGAATTGCTGTTTGGCCGTCATCCATTTGGCAGTGCCAAGGGAGAGGAACTTGCTAGCCGGATCAAACGGGGTGCATTGATTGAGCCAGAGGGTTTGACTCCTTCAATACCAACGGAACTAACCACTCTATTGCGTCAGATGCTCGATAAGTCGGCGGACAAACGTCCATCGACTAAAGAAATTATCAATGTATTAGGTAGAGCACTTTCTTTGCTAGAAGCGGGCGAGTCAGACGACACGGCTTCTTTACCTTACACAAGTGAAACTAGCAGACAATTTGGTTCGGCAGGTCAGGTAAAACGCTTCGCTATTGGATTTATATTGGCCCTGTTTTTTGTTGTTGGTGGGTATTTCAGTTGGTTGTTTTTAAAGCCAGACTCTCGGATTCAGTACACCTTAGTACTTGAGCCACAAATCACTGTCGAAGGTAAAAGTGGCAAAGAAAATACAGGTCTACTGTTGGCGACGATTGATAGTGCAGTTCGGCAAGTGGTTCTAAATTCTGTTAACGCAGAATTAGTAAACCATAAGACTTACGGTGACATATCAGATGTTGAAAGCTTGGTTAAGGCGTCTGGGGCGACCGCGATTCTTCTACCTGTAGTTCGATGTGAAATAACACAGTGCAATGTACGTTTATCTTTATTGAAAGGGGACAGCCAACTAGTACAAGGGGAATTAAATACAAGTATTAAAAGAGATGATTATTTAGCGATCAGCTCAACTTACTCGGCATTTGCTGGAAAGTTACTTGGACAACCAAATTTTAAAGCGCGAGAAAAGTTGATCAAAATGGAGCAAACGTTTTTCAATCAGTATTTACATGTTTACCATGATGTAAATTTTAATGGCAATTTCTCTTTGCTAAATTTGCAGCGAACACGCGCATTAATTGAGGCAGACCCAAATTATTTCCCTTTGTACAGCCTTATGATGAACTTATATATTGAGCGGTATCATGTTGATAGGCAAGAGGTATATCTTGAAGACTTGGGTAAGTTGCTTCAAGCCGCCCCAAGCAGTTATAAGTTAACCAAGTCTTATATTGTTGATATGACTGTATTTGCAATAGAGAGCAAGCAAGATGCGCTGGTACAAGCACAGTTGGAGCAGCTGTATCAATTTGGTGAAACAGCACTCAGTTACAGGCTTCGAGGGTATTATCTATATAGTTTGCACGATTTGGAGGGGGCAATAGAGATGTATACAAAATCAATTACATTGCAATCTAGTGTGCAGTCTAAATATAGCTTGGCTCTAGCTTATTTTTATAATGGCCAACTCGACCAAGCCAAAGCTCAACTCGAAGAAGTGGAACGTGTATTTCCAAATTATACAGACGCTCAAAAGCTCAGTGCAGACCTGTATATGTTAGAAGGCAGTTGGGCGTTGGCGATTGAAAGATATGAAGCCACAATTGCAAAGACAGGCAGTTCTGCTGACTATAGTAACTTGGCTTTAGCATACCTATTTTCAAATCAATATCAAAAAGCTCTACTTGCTGCGGAGCGTGCTAATACGATCAGCCCGGAAAATATGGGAATTCGGCTCAACTACGCAGACTTGCTGTACTTAAACAATGAAGTTGAAAGAGCTGAAAAAGAGTACCTGCGGATTGCAACCAATGATATTTCTGATGCCACGTATAGTGAACTTTTAGTTACAGGGCAGGCGCTCGCACACTTAGGCCGTTATGAGGAGTCGTTACAACGTTTATACCAAGCTGTTAAATTGACGACGGATAAACTGAATTATGCATATGAAGCTGCATTGATCTATACACTGGCTGGTGAGTTAAAGTCAGCCATTATCCATTATAAAGCTGCCATTGATGGGGGGTACGCACTCTACTGGTTTGACTTACCTTGGTTTAAACCTTTATGTGAGTACCCAGAGTTTAAGAAGCAAAAGCTTTCAATTTGCCAATCAATGGGTTCTTGGACGGCGAATGATGAGCGTCGGGTCAATCACTAACTCGGGCGCTTGTTCCTTATCTTGGCTTGGGTTGGTCGCAGTGGGTGGTGTTCTGTCACTTAACGTAACACCAAAGTCTAGCTGAGCTATTTCGTCTTGTCCTTTCGGTAACTCTTCGCTGTCCCTAGATGCTGCAAGCTTAATAACAATTTGGTTTTTAGGGAGTTGGGGGTTACTAGTTAATATACTGACATCTAAGATTTTTAGACCAGAACTTTTTAAGTTAACGCCTTTGATCTGATATTTATTGGCGGTGGTTGGAGCTAGTGTGTAGTAGAAGCTAACTGTGCGTTCCTCTTCATATTGAAGGTCGCTTAATTCCACATAAAAGGGAGTTGTTGCGTAGTTAATGACCATTTCTTGTTTCTGCTTGGGCTCAGGGTCATATCTAACAAAGACCTGATCAGGTTGCTGTGGTGTTTGGTCGTATGACGCCTCAAATTCAAATGTCGAACCTTGATGGGAGCTTTCATTGATTTGCGCGAGCTTTTCATCGGTCAGAATATCGTTCATTTTGATCTCCTTGGTACTGTTTTGATGTCAAAATATAGTTCGGTGTTAACTCATCCTTTTTGCTTCATTCAGCATAGAAGAAGACAGGATTACATGCAATTACACCGGGTTTTGTCGGTTAATGATTGCGTGTATAGGGTTTTTGTCAGGCGCTGCTATACTTTTGATATATTGATTAGCTTTTTTCAACAATGAAAAGACCACATATTCCAACAGAACAAATAGGCTCTATCCCTCGAACAGCAGAGTTGATTGAGGCATATCAGCAATATCGCGACGACAAAATTGATTACGATGCGTTGAATCAAATAGCGGAAGAGCACACCAAGCAAGTGCTCAATGATTTAGCTGATCTTGGTTGCAGTGTTGTGAGTGATGGTGAGCAGCGAAAATTCGATGGTTTTGCGCACTATTGTTTGCATAATTCGCCGAGATTTGGCTCGGAAGGTTTGATTGTCGATTTTTCCGATGGTCATCGGCGAGTATTCGCTCCCCATCTTAAAAAAGCACCTTTTAAATATGAAAATACAGCAGACGAGTACTTAGCATTTGCTTTGAAGCATACACACTTACCGGTTAAGCAAGCTGTGATATCACCTTCTATGTTGAGCCTAGTGTATCCAGCAAAGGGGATAGAGGGGTATAGTCATCAACAGTTTATTGAGGACCTTGTCGCGGAGCATGTCGCGGAAGTTAGACGGTGTTTGGCCTTGGGGGCGCATAAAGTACAAATTGATTTTACGGAAGCTAGATTGTCGTTAAAGCTAGATCCATCTGGCGGTATGTTGAGCGCTTTTGTTGAGCTGATTAATCGTTGTCTGAGCGCGTTTAGTGCGCAAGAAAGGCAGAAAATTGGTGTGCATACTTGTCCTGGCGCAGATATTGATGCGACGCATAGTGCGGAAATCGACTACAAATACTTGTTGCCGACATTATTTAAGATAAACGCTGGTAATTTTTACGTGGCACTTAAAGGCGAGCGTGAACCACGAAAAGTACTCAGGTTAATTGGTCAGATTATCTCGCCCGAGCAACGTGTCTTTATAGGCGTAACAAACCCGATAGACCCCATTATTGAAAAGCCCGAAGAGGTATGTGAATTGATTATTGCTGCCACCGAGTTTATCCCTATCGAACAACTTGGTACTACTGACGACTGTGGCTTTTCGCCATTTGCGGACGATGTATCTACAGGAAGAGAGATTGCCTATCAAAAGATACGCGCGCGCCTAGAAGGAACAAAAATGGCTGAACAGCAGCTATTTGAAAAGCAATGTAAGTAGACTTGGCTATAGCCTTATGAACACATTGAATCTACACGAGAGAATCGAGCAATTAGAGCAGGAATTACTAGCGCTCGAGATGGAGAACCATGAGTTAACGCAAAAGATGCTCAAAGCGCAATTTGAAGATCATAAACTTCGCGAAATTCAAAAGCTGGCGAAGGTTGGTACTTGGAGCCTGAATCACTTGAGTTACAATTTATCTTTATCAAGCGAACTCAGTATGATCCTGTTTGGAGAAGAGCAGGTACCTCAGAGTCTTTCTTGGGACAGTTTTTTACAGCTGATTGGAGGTTTAGCAGAGCAAAATATCGGTACGACTATAATGCAAGAAGTGATAATCGGAGGACAACAAAAAACCTTTGAGCACAAGATGGTCAAACCGGATGGCGAGACACTATATGTAAAACATTGCTGCGAAACATTTTACAATTCAATCGGCCAACCATTAAACTCAGTTGGTCTAATGCAAGATATCACCTTGGAAAAAATTAACGAAATAAGACTGGAGCAACTCTCTATTACTGATGAGTTAACAGGCTTAAATAATCGGCGAAAAACCAATGAAGTGCTGGTGGCTCAGCATGACCTTGTACAAAGGTACGACAGTGACTGCACCGCGATTTTGTTTGATTTAGATTTGTTCAAGCAGTTTAATGATTTATTCGGGCACCAGACGGGAGACGAAGTGCTGCAAACCGTAGCGCAAAAGATCAAAGATAATTTGCGCAGCGCAGATATATGCGGTCGTTGGGGCGGGGAAGAGTTTTTAGTTATCTGTCAGAATACGCCGGTCTCTGACGCAACTATGGTGGCTGAAAAACTACGGTGTGTCATTGCAGCAATTAACTTGTCCTGCAAAATGCCCGTCACCGCCAGCTTTGGTGTTGCCCAGTTCTCAAAAGGGGAGCCACTTCAAGCGTTTTTAAAACGTTTAGACCAAACCCTTTACACGTCTAAAAAAGCGGGAAGGGATCAAGTGAACACTTCTTTATATCAGGCTTGAGCTATTTTCTAGTAAATCCCCGTTATTACGGCTATTGGCATTGATGAAGCCGGTTTTCTGACCGATACTTAGGTTTATTGAAGTACTGCACTGCAATGCGAGTGTGGGTATCTATTTTATGTAACTGAAAACATAGAGCAGGCAAGTGATGCAAGAAGAACTATTAAATTCGGTTATTAAGATAACAAAAACGCGGGATATAGACTCACTTGAATACAGTTTATTATCTACAATTCAAGAGTTTATTAATTGTCAGCGTATTTCTGTATTTAAGATTATTCAGGGGCAAGGGCCGTGTACGGTCGAGCGTAGTCTGACACTGAGGGTACATGATGTCGGGGAGTATGAATGGTTAGACAGGGTAATCATTGACGAGCCTCATGCTGAGTTGAGTTCCTGTTTGCAATCGGCCTGTAGTATCACCATGCAGGATTCAGCAGGCACTGAGCGACGTTGGTTACCCATTGTAATCCATGAAAAAACTGCGGGTGCGATCGAAGTACAGTGCGAAGGGCTTGATAGTGCACAACAAGTGATGCTGAATGCATTTGTACGTATTTATGAGAATTATCTAACTATATTGCGTGAAAACGAGCGTGATAAACTCACTGGGTTACTTAACCGTCAAACGTTTGATAAGAAGTTAAAGCAATTACTTGAAAAGCAAATGTTGGAGCAAAATCGAGCAATTCGAGATGGCTCTGACTTGCGCTCTTTGCACCGAGGGGCGACATCGTGGTTAGCTATGGTAGATATTGATCACTTTAAAAGTGTTAATGATACCTATGGGCATGTTTGCGGCGATGAAGTGTTGTTGATCCTATCACAGCGTATGCAGGAGTTTTTTCGTTCAACAGATCTGTTGTTTCGCTTCGGTGGTGAAGAGTTTGTTATTGTATTTGAACCAACCGATTATGAGTCAATAAAACAAAGAATGGAGCAGTTTTTAAATTTAGTGAGAAAGACTTCTTTCCCATTTATTAAAAAGTTGACGGTGAGTGTCGGTCTGGCACGTATTAGCCCTTATGACTTTCCAATTACGGTGTTAGAAAATGCAGATAAAGCCTTGTACTATGCAAAGGAGCATGGGCGAGACCAAGTTGGCTTTTATGAGGATTTAATATCCCGCAAGCAAATTAAACAACATATTGAAAGCAGTGATATAGATTTGTTCTAGTGTATGCAGCGAATGTAATCGAATTTAGGTTACTCGCTGCACAAAAACGTTGTTTTCAACTTTTTTCTGTTATACCCAGCATATTTTTCTTAAACTGTTCAATCTAATCGACTTTCAGCTTAAATAAGTATGTTGCATATAATTCAATCTAACCGAATGGAGGCGTTACAGGCGCAGTTTAATACTGTAATGCAGACAGCGCCCTTATCTGATCCGTTTCAGAGAGATATTGTATTAGTTCAATCCCCCGGTATGTCGCAGTGGTTGAAAAATGGATTGAGTAAACATATTGGTGTGGCGGCTCAGGTCGATTTCCCGCTGCCTTTGAGCTTTATTTGGCGTTTGTACCAACAGTTTTTGCCCGATGTCCCATCTGAGTCGCCTTATAACAAAAACAATATGGCTTGGAAACTTTTCAATGTACTGCCAAATAAATTGGCGCAGCCACTGTATTTACCGTTATCAAACTATTTGTATGCCGACATACAGGAAGATGCACTAGCAGGCAAAGAACTGGATGGCCTAAAACTATTTACATTGTGCGAAAAAATTGCCGATGTGTACGATCAATACCTGATGTATCGCCCCGATTGGCTGTCGATATGGGAGTCTGGTACCGATCAGTTAGCTGATGTTGATGTTGAGATCGCTTCTTGGCAACCGGATCTGTGGCGCTCTTTAGTTGAATATACGCATCAACTTGGACAAAGTTCATATAATCGAGCCAATATGCATGCGCAACTGCTCACAGCTTTGGAGAATGCCTCCAGCGAAGCGCTTCCAGAGCGGATCGCCATCTTTGGTTTATCAGCTATGCCGACCAGTCAGTTAGAGGTGTTTCAAGCCCTTGCCTGCAAAACAGAAGTCCTACTATTTTTCTTTAATCCCAGTGAACATTATTGGGGAGATTTAGTGGATGAAAAAACACAAGCTAAGATCCACGCAAAATATGCAAAACGACCAGAGATTGATGCTAGCCTAGATGAAGAGCAGGACTACTATAATGTGGGCAATCCGTTACTATCCTCCTGGGGCAAGCTGGGCCGGGATTACCTTGAACAATTGATACAGCTTGATGCACGTTGGCTTGATGGATTTGTTGAAGACTTTAATGATTCACTGTTGTCGCAGATCCAAAATGAAATTTATCAGCTGGCATTTAAAGGTGAGTCTTTGCAAGCGGATCCAAACTGGTTTGTAAATGAAGCTGGTAAGTTGCCTGTTTCTGAGGATGATAAAAGCATTTACTTGCAAGATTGCCACACCCCGCTGAGAGAAGTTGAATGTTTGCACGACCACCTTCTCAATCTATTTAATCAATACCCTGATCTTACACCTAAAGATGTAATTATCATGATGCCGGATGTGGGAAGTTACAGTCCTTATATTGAAGCCGTATTTGGTAGTGCACTAGGCAAACGTTACATCCCTTGCGCTTTGGCCGACATGGCGATAGAGCAGGAAAAGCCTGTTCTGTCATCGTTTGTAACCTTAGTTAATTTGCCATTTAGCCGTTTTGGCGTTTCTGACATTTTAGATTTGTTGGCGGTGGAAGCTATTTCAAGCCGCTTTGAGCTTGAGGCATCAGAGTTTGAGCAAATTAAATATTGGCTTGACCAAGTCGTCATCAAATGGGGCTTAGATGCAAAGAATAAAGCTGACCATGGTTTACCTGAAATGCCACTCAATACTTGGCTGCATGGTTTAAATCGTTTATTACTTGGCGTAGCTAGCAGCTGTGAGGAAGCTGAGTTTAACGGCGTCTACCCTGCCGATCTAGTCGAAGGAATGGCCATTAATATATTAAGTAAGTTGGTTGCTTTTGTAGAAGCGCTGGACATCGCAAAGCTGCAGCTTGCAAAAGCGGGTGACCTAGCGGAAAAATCGGAAATGTTAAGGCAGTTGCTTGGCCGCTTCTATCACCAAGATGCTGAACAAAGCTGGGATTTAATGCAGCTCCACAAAGTGATTGAAGGTATTGAAAAACATTTTGAAAACGGTGATATGCGCACTTCTATTGAGCCCAGAGTATTGGCATATTTGGTAAAGCAAGGGATCCAAGAGAAAGGGGTTGGGCAGCGGTTTTTATCGGGCGCAGTGAATTTTTGTACATTGATGCCAATGCGAGCTGTGCCATTTAAAGTGGTTTGTCTGCTTGGCATGAATGATGCCGATTATCCTCGTCAAGTTCAGCCCATAGGGTTTGATCTGGTGCCAGCCTCTTCAAGGCGAAAAGGTGACCGTTCACGAAAATTAGATGATCGGTATTTGTTTTTGGAAGCACTCTTAAGTGCGAGGCTGCATTTTTATGTCAGCTATATAGGCCGCTCTTGTTTTAACAACGAAATTCAAGTGCCTTCGGTGCTAGTTAGTGAATTGTTTGAATATATAGACAGAAGCTTTTACTGTGAGGATAGCAAAGAGCCGCTCAGCATGTTGTTGAAACATCAAGCACCACTTCAGCCATTCAACTCTCTTCACTATCAATGTGGGCAGTTGCAAAGCTATAATCCCAACTGGTTATTTTTGCCCGCAGAAGAAGCGAAAAGTTCGCCGTCACCACTGATTGTAGCGCCACCAGAGGAGTTGGAACTCGCTCAACTGCTACGCGCATTTACCGCGCCACAAAGTTATTTTTATCAATCATGTTTAGGTATTAAAATAGCGCCTGCAACTGAGTATCAGGATGATACGGAGCCCTTTGCGTTAGATCCTTTAACACGTTACCAATACTTGCAAGAAATCCTCGATACTCATATCCATGAACAGGCACTTAGCACCGAGCAGATGTTGCAAAGAGGTCATTTACCACAGGCATTTGTGGGAGAGATACAATTAGAGTTATTAGAGCAGCGCGTACTGCCCATGGTAGCAATACTAAAATCGAAACTGGTGGATGCAAGTGCCCCGCAAGAGATAGCGATCTCGGTAAATGGCATTAAGATAGTCGGTTGGCTGGACAGGCTGTTTGGCAGCGAACAAATTTTTTATCGGCCTGCGAGTATTAAGGCGAAAGACAAGATCCGGGCATTTATCTATCACTTACTTGCTAATGCGACAGTTTCAGCAATGAACACGACCATTATTGGCTTAGATGAGCAGGTCACTTTTGATGCGATAGATAAACCGAGCGCATTGCAATTACTGGAAACATGGATGGTTTTTTACATGCAGTTGATCACCCAGCCAGTGCCTTTTTTCCCAGCTTCAAGTTATGCATATGCCAATACGGAGGATATTGGGAAGGCGAATGCAAAGTTTGCGGGTGGTCAATATATTGGGGTAGGAGAATCTGAAGATCCTTATGTCGCTCTTAACTTCAAAGATTTAGAGTCTTGTTTGGAGGAGTTTACGTCATTGAGTAAATCCTTACTTGGTCCAATTATAGCGTTAGAGAAGGAGCAACAACATGGAGATGCTTAACCCGGTCACCATGCCGTTGTATGGCCACAACCTAATTGAAGCCAGTGCGGGTACAGGTAAAACTTATACGATCACCGCGCTCTACCTTAGGTATTTGCTCGGTTTGGCTGAAGGCTCAAAGTCGGCATGCCTAAGTGTTGAACAAATATTAGTGGTAACTTTTACTGAAGCTGCAACTCAAGAAATTAAAGACCGAGTGAGGGCAAGGATCATCGATGTCCGTGACGCACTGTTGGGAGCCGAGTGCCAGGACCCACTGATCCCGACACTTTTGGCGCAGGTTGAAGATAAAAAAGCTGCTTTCAAATTGCTTGATGCCGCAGCAAAATCAATGGATGAAGCAGCAATTTTTACTATTCATGGCTTTTGCCAGAGAATGTTAAAGCAACATGCCTTTGAATCAAAGTTAAGCTTTAATCTTGAGTTTATCCTCGATGAGAGTGAGTTGCTCAAGACTGCTGTAGAGGATCACTGGCGAAAGTTTTTATATGCGCTAGACAAAGAGCAGACGGCTTTGGTTTTAGAGCATTTCGCTCACCCTCAAAGCCTCATGAAGAAGCTTATGCCGTTGATGAACAAATCGGGTGCAACCTTGACACCTAAGGTTGATTTGGCAGATATTTTAGCGGCAAGAAAACAGTATCAGCAGCGTGCATTAACGTTTAAACGCGCAGTGCGTGAAAGTGAATTTATTGCCTGTTTAACAGGCTCAGCGCTGGCAAAAAACAAAGCGCCTGGGCGCGTTGCAAATATTAATGCCCTAGGCGATTATATCGCATCAGATGCGTGGTATTTTGAATTTGGTACGAGTAAACACTCTTTCAATTTGTGGGGCAGTGCTCAGTTAGGGGATGCGAAAAACTACAAAAAGAATGCTGAGCTCATTTCTCATGAGATGATATCGCAGTTTGACGAAATGGCGACTTTGCACCATCAGGTCAAAAATTTATTGCCTATTGCTTTGCTGCAAGACGCACTAGAACAGGTTAAATCTCTGTTGATACAGCACAAGCAAATTCAGAGTTCAATTTCTCCTGATGACCTATTGAGCAATTTATACCAAGCTTTGCAAGGTAACGCAGGTAAAGTGCTTTCTGACAAAATAATTCAGCAATTTCCGGTCGCACTCATTGATGAATTTCAAGACACAGATCCGGTTCAGTATGGTATTTTTAGCGCGATATATCGCCAACAAGACGCCACTGCTCTCACTATGATCGGCGACCCCAAGCAAGCAATTTATGGGTTCCGCGGCGCAGATATTTTCACTTATATCAAGGCCAAGCAAGCCGTCGATGCAAGCCGACACTTTACCCTAGCAAAAAATTACCGCTCTGCGAAATCAGTAGTTGATAGCGTGAATACGATTTTTACTCAACATGACAGTAGTTTTATTTTCAATGACGACATTCCATTTTATTCGGTAGATGCTCAAGGCAAATCAGCACACCAGTCGCTGTCTGACGACCAAGACAGTGTACTGAATTTTTGTGTCTATGACCGCGCAGGTGAAGTAACAAGTAAAGCGCAAGCACAACAAGCACTTGCACAAACATTTTCAGCTAAAATAGCCACCTTGCTATCACGGGCGAAGAATAACTTAGCCATGATTGGTGAGGACCCAATAAAGGCCGCTGATATATGCGTATTAGTAAGAGACAGAAATGAAGCCGCAATTATGAAACAGGCGTTACAGGCCAGCGGTGTTAGTGCGGTTTATCTAGCACGAGATAGCGTATACGGCCAGCCTGTTGCGAACGCATTAAATCAATTGCTACACGTGTTGCACGGAGCCTATGACGAAGCCGCGCTACGCGGCGTATTGGTGAGTCCGCTATTTTCACTTAACTATGAAGAGGTTTATGTCCTTGCTCAAAGCGAACAACAATGGCAGGGCTATTTGGATTTTTTTGCCGAGCTAAAGCGTGTGTGGTACCAAAGCGGTGCGATGGCGATGTTAGAAAAGCTCATGGTTCACAATCAGCTCGCCAATATTTGGCGCGAAAATGGCTATGAAGTTGAGCGTTGGCTGACTGATTATCGCCATTTAGCGGAACTATTGCAGCACAAGCAAATTGAGTTAGAAGGGACCCAGCGTGTCTTAAGGTGGTTAAGTATCCAATGCGCCGAAGCGACTCTAGATGGGGCACAGTTGAGGCTTGAAAGTGACGCCAATTTGGTGAAAATTGTAACTATGCATGCGTCTAAAGGCTTGGAATATCCGATTGTTTATATGCCATTTGCTGTAGGGTATCGTGAGCCCAGTGAAGTTGTTTACCATCAGGGCGATACCCTAATTATCGATCTTGATGCCGATGATAGTGCTGTGCATGCTGCGTCAAAAGAGCGTCTTGCAGAAGATATAAGGTTGCTCTATGTCGCATTAACTCGTGCTGTACATTATTGTGAGTTGGGGCTGTATAACATTGCATTGGGGCGTAGCAAAAAACTTGGGATTGGTCAGACTGCGCTTGGTTTTGCACTATTTGGCAGCTGTGATTTTAAAGAAGCGCAGCAGTGGCACCAAGCGCTGGAACAGATTTGCCAATTACACCCTGCAATGTCGATGGAAATATTTGACGACCCCCAAATAGCTCAATTTGGAGAAGAGCAGGAGCAACCCTCTATTGCGCTCACGGTAAAAGAGCAGCCGGCCTCTATAGAAACAAATTGGCGTACAACCAGCTTTAGTCAGTTAAGTTATCATGCACATCATGATGATAGGCCAGCAGGCGCATTAGATGAGCATCATGAGTTAGACCTCCCAAGGATGGTACAAACACCAGTCAAATCACCTTACAGCTTTGTTAAAGGCGCAAAGGCAGGTAGTTGTTTGCATGAGATCTACGAGCAAATCGATTTTACGTCTCCTCATCACCCAGTTGCAGAAGGAAAATTGCCGCTGAATGAAGTGGTAGAAAATTGCCTGGATAAATATCACATAGATTTACAATGGTTGGACTGTGTGGTTTTGTGGGTGCAAGAGAGTTTGGCTTGCCCTCTCAATGCCCAAGGTGACTTATCGCTTAGTCAATTGACAGCGGATAACTGTCTGGTTGAAATGGAATTTCACTTACCGCTCACGGCGTTAAAATCAAGTCAACTCAACAAAGTGCTTAGCGATATTACCGGTCAGCCAAGTTACTTGCAGTTTGATGAGGTGGTAGGCATGCTAAAAGGCTTTATTGATTTGATCTTCAGATGGCAAGGGAAATACTTTGTCTTAGACTATAAATCGAACTATTTGGGTGATGAATTACATGACTACAATGATGAAAACTTGTTGTCAGCCATGACATCACATCAATACCATTTACAGTATCTGATATACAGTGTTGCTTTACACCGTTTGCTGAAATACCGCATTGCTGATTACTCTATCAAAACCCACATGGGTGGAGTCTATTATTTATTTTTAAGAGCACTGCCTGAAGGGGGAGGGGTATACTTCAAGGAACTGACGGAGCAAGAGTTACTGTCGCTGGATGCGCTTTTTGAGCAGGAGGCTAGATAATGTCTCAGTTTTCGTTGGATTTCTCGGTGGTTAACTTTGACGACACACTTTTTTTAGATGTGTTATTAGAGCAACGCAAAGTCAGAAGCGTCGATATCGCCCTTGCGAAGCTGTTGTGTGATTCACAATTTGACGATGTTTTTTACCTTATTTTGCTGCTATTAAAAGCTGAACAAAATCAACATAGTTGTTTAGTTTTGAATGATATAGACTGGTTTAATCCATTTGAATTAAGCCTAGAGCAAATGGAACAGACTATCGAATTGACTCCCTTTAAAGACAAGTTAAACGCTCTGGAGTCACTGCATTCACACCCGGCAGTGGGTGATGATAAACCGATAGTCATTTTTAATGAGCAGCTCTATTTGGCGCGTTTAGCAAACTATGAGGCGTTTTTAGCAAACCGGTTTACGTCACTCGCGAAACGAAAAATTGATTTAGATCTCTCTCAATTAAAGCGATTGCTAAATGTGTACTTTCCAGATGAGCAAGGGCAGATGATTGATTGGCAAAAGGTTGCATGTGCAATCGCAGCATCAAGTGCATTTTGTGTCATTACCGGAGGGCCTGGGACTGGCAAAACGACAACCGTAACAAAACTATTGGCTATTTTACAATCTTTGTATGCTACAGCACCTTTGAATATCAAATTGGTCGCGCCAACAGGTAAGGCTGCGGCCAGGCTCAGTGAATCGATAATTGGCGCAAAGGGAAGATTGGACTTAGCCCCAGAGTTGGCTGAACTTATCCCCGAGCATGCACAAACAATTCATCGTTTGCTGGGGGTTATACCCAACAGCAATAAATATAGATACCACGAAAAAAACCCACTACACCTAGATCTGTTGATCGTTGACGAAGCTTCGATGGTTGATCTTTCATTGATGAGCAAATTGGTCGCAGCATTGCCAGAAGGGGCTAGGATGTATCTTTTGGGAGACAAAGATCAGCTGGCTTCAGTCGATACAGGATGTATTCTTAACGACTTATGTGCTGACTTACAGTTAGGTCAAAATCCCAAATACTCTTCACAACGCGCTGATCTGCTAAATCAAGCGTGCTTTGATGGTGAAAAAAAACTATCAGGTGCGAGTAGCAAATTTGTGCTGCAAGACGTGATGGCATTTTTACAGCAGAGCCATCGTTTTAAGAGTGACAGCGGTATTGGTCAGCTTGCCGCTGCGGTGAATAACAATGACCAAAATCATCTCGACTGGGTTATCCAGCAGGGGTTTGATGAACTGAGTTTGTACAGTTTATCAAATGAGTCATACCTGAAGATGATTGAAGGTGCAGCTACCGCTTATAGCGTGTACCTAAGAGCCATAAAAGATGGTGCAGCGACTGAGCAAATACATCAGCTATTCTCAGAGTATCAATTGCTTGCAGCGGTCAGAGAGGGTCCGTATGGCGTTAATGAGCTCAATAAGCGTATTGAACACAAGCTAGCACAGCAAAACCTGATCCGTCCTTATAGCCGTTATTACGCGGGTATGCCGTTGATGGTTACGCAGAATGACTATCAACTTAAGCTTTTTAATGGTGATATTGGTATTATTTTACCAGACAGCAGTGGTCAGCTATTTGCAACATTTATTGATGAACAAGGTAATCTTAGATCAATCAATCCGGCACGTTTGCCTAGCCATGACTTAGTTTATGTGATGACAATTCATAAGTCGCAAGGTTCTGAATTTAGTTATACAGCAATGATTTTGCCGCCAATTCAAAGAGCTCGCCAGGGCATTAATCGGCAATTGGTTTATACGGGGATCACGCGTGCAAAACATCATTTTGAATTGATTTGCCAGCCACAAGTACTGCGACTAGCAATGAATAAATCTGTGGGGCGAAGCTCAGGGTTACGTCCTAGGTTGCTAAATGATTAATTTTTTGTTTTTTATTTGTTTCGTTGTGATATTGGGCTATGGTTATGTCTAAAGCAGACAGAGATTAAACGCGCTGCTTTTTATTGCCCAGTGAATGTGCCGCCAAAGTCGTAGGCGGCCTTTTTTATTATGTACATCATGGTTTTCCTAAATCTTGTTTGCCTCGCATGTGTAAATAGAAACTGTCTATTTTAAACCCAGTCTTTTATTGACTTTTTGACTTTTATAGCGCTAGATAAAGTTAAAGTATTTACTCTTATTGAGAATCGCTATGAAAAGCTTAGAAGCGCATTTAGTGCAATATGCACTCTATCACAGAGATAAGCGCAATATTAGAACGCATCTTGTTGGCGTGCCGTTAATTGTGTTTGCGGTGATCATGCTGACTTACATACCGCTATTTGAGTTTAACCAATTTGAAGTGACGCTGTCGGCCATTTTAATCGGTGTTGTTGGTGCCTATTATCTTTATTTATCAGCTTGGCTGGGACTAATCATGATAGCACTTTTGGCGACGGGCTACATGTTAACGACATTACTCAGTAGCCAAATAATGTTGTTTGGAGTGTCTATGAGTGGGTTCTATACAATCGGTGCCGGTATTTTCTTGTTTGGTTGGATGGTGCAGTTCATTGGTCATCACTTTGAAGGAAAAAAACCAGCGTTTGTCGATGACTTAATGGGGTTGTTGATTGGCCCAATGTTTGTATTAGTTGAAGTACTTTTTAAATTCGGATGTATGAAGCACTTAGAAACGCAAATTCTGGCACAGGCAGGAGCCTATAGAAATTAACTGATAGGAACCTGCTGTGTATTGTAAGGTGCTTACAAGCTGATGCGTGTTTCTAGCTGAGCACCTTTTAAAATTGTTACGTCTTGACAGTTCAAACGTAACTGTCCATTGTTAGTTTCAATGATATAGCCAGCCTCTGGAGCCTTTTCAGGAGAAGCTTCACTTAATTGTTTGCGGGCACGGTGAACCATGATGTTCATATGGTTCATTTGAATACCTAGCTTTTTGGCAAGATCTTCTCTATAGATCCAGCCCTGATACTCAGGATCAACGCCAGATTGCTTATCTTCAATTCTAAGTCTTGCCAAAAGTAGGAGCAAGTAATGGTGGCTGCGACTGCCTAAACTGAACTCTTCCCCTTCGATATGTAAAGAGAGCTCGGTTTTTTCTTCATCTAAGCTTACTGCAAAGCTAAGTGCCAATGACTTGACCGCTGGTTGTTGTTCCAAGTGTTTGGTCATGGTTGAGATGCCAGCGCAATAAAATAACCACTGCTCTCCAAATAGGTTGGTTATCCCACCATCGATGAGTGCTTGCCTATCGGAAGTATTTAGATCTTCTAAAAACCAGTAGTTAAGCAAATTATCGTAGTACACGATATGTGTTGCTTCCTCTTCATTGGGCAGAAGCATTTGATTTTCAATTTCAATGACATGATTGCGGTTATTCTGTGAGACAAAATATTGGCAATTTGCATTTAAACTGCCAACGACAAAGGAGTTTTGGCCAGGTGCCGCAAAGTCAATTTTATCATTTTCAGACAGTTGGTATGGGAGGTTTTTGTCAATTTTTCGGTCATTTATCCAAATGCCGTTGGTACTTACATCGCGAATGAGCCAGTTATCATTTGTGTACTCGATGATAGCGTGGTGTCTCGAAATTCCTGGTTTATCTAAAAATGTATCCACATTGAATTTAAAGCGCCCAAAAGTGTGATAACTTTTAAGATAAATTTTTTCGAGCTTTAGCTCATCGATTAAGTAAGCCATAGATTTTCCTAAATTTCCGTATATTTGCTAAAGGCTAGCATCACGTAGTTGTTGCAGAAATTTTACCTGATAAATGGAGTAAATCACCAGCAAAAAGTCTCTTTATCCGTGAGAGTTGCAATGGTTACTCTTCATTGCATATGCCGCTCAGTTCGGCAATATGTATTCATAATGTCACCTCTAGAAACGAAATAGCATTATAAAAAGTGGGCCCACCTAAATGGGCACCATTAAAGGGAAATCTGCAATTTTGAGTGTCTTATAATAGCCTGTATATGTCTTTGTTTAAGTGCTCTAACTTATAAAATGTAGTTTACAAAGAATAACTTAATTTATCTATTACAGGGGATTACAGCACTTTTAGATGGTATGAGCGTACCTTTAATCTTCCTTGCGATCCCTTAAACAATAGACCATTCTTTTTAATTAAAGGCAATAATTAAGTCCACAAGAGGTGGTTTATGAGTGAGTTTAAATTGCTAAACACAACTAAGCTGGAAGGGATATATCAGTTTTGTGAGCATTACGAGGGAAACCCTTTATCAATTTTTAGTCCGGCAGAGCAGGTTGTAACAGACTTTTCTCGTCGTCATCCACAGATGATTTTAAAAGATGTCGATATTGATCATGCATTATTTATGATGGTGAATGGGCATGTTCGATGTAAGTTAGTAATCGATCATGATGACACGTTTGTTGGTGTAGTGAATTCAAAAGATTTAACAGGACGAAAGATATTAACCACAGCGCAAAAACGCAATGTGTCGCGTTCAGATCTGACAGTCGAAGATGTAATGACCAAAAAAAGTGAGTTACACGCGATGTTTTACGAGTGTGTCACAGATGCAAGAATAGGCGATATACTGGAAACGTTGAAAGAGCTGGGTCATCAACATGTTTTGCTTATGGATCGCAACCAAGTATTGCGAGGCATGATTTCGGCTTCTGACATTGCTCGCGCGTTGCATATCCCGGTCAATATTTTGCAGAAGGCACATTCATTTAAAGAGATCTTTGAAATTATTTATGAACATGGAGAGGTAACGGCTTAAGTGCAAGCCGTTACATTTAAAAAGTATTTTACAGGTTTTTAAGGTATTGAATGACACCAAGTATTGCGGCAACTTGTCCATCAATACACTCTTGTTCACAAGTGTTGGCACTATCTGGGTACACTTCAGTCGTTGTGACATAAGGTGCATTGGTTAAACCCATGCACAGCCCTAATGTGGTGGCGTCATAGTTGATAACACCAAATTGCTCGATGTCTACGCCAATTAATTGGGCGTTGTCATCAGCATCAGCAATATGCGTCACCTTTTGCACTTGGTTTATTACACACTTTTGAAAATCCGGTTCTGGTTTTTGTGTATGACCAACTAAATAGAAACCGTCAGGTATATTCCAATTATTATTTATTTTACCATCTCGTGCCGCAAGAGCTGGGCGAAACTCGCTATTGTCCGTATCTGTCGTTTCATGAAGATCAATATGAGCAATGATGTTGCCAGCATATTGATTTACATAGTGCATAGCATACAGTGACTCTTGTGCTGGACTATCACTATAAAAGGAGCGATTTGGATCGACTGCGTTGGGATTCCATCTGTTAATGGTTTCAAAGCCCCACGGACTAATACAAGGTAAAATTAAAAAGTTAAAATGATCTGTAAAAAGTGTCATGTGGTGTTGTGCAAATGCCAGAGCTCCCATCACACCACTGGTTTCATAACCATGTACACCGCCAGTGACCAATATTGTAGGCAGTTCAGTGTTGGCATTTTTATTTTTAATTGCCAACAAAGGATAAGTGCTAGATTGATAATCTAGAGTTCCATATTCTTCTATATCGCATAGTTTGCTCAGCGCTTGTATCTCAGCTAAAACGAGTTCGCTATATGAACGTTTGATAGATTGAGATTCGAGCCAGAGACTCTTCTCTGCTTCTCCCCACGGGGTCCCTGCTGTGCCAATTGGATATTGCTGTGACATTACTTAATTCTCTATGACCTTTTTGGAGCATCCTAAGTAGTTTACATATCAATGGCAACCTTTTAAGCCAGATAGCCAAGTTGAGCGAGTGATCTCTTCTGCGCTTTGGTAATTTTAAATGCAAGCAGTGTGATTTTCGTATCGATCAAATGTATTTGGATAACTTTAAGGCCCAATATACTGCGAGTTGATAATTTATGGATCTCTTCAGATGGGACGAACTTTCGAGTACCAAAGAGGTTAAAGTATGAGAATCCTTGGTTGCAAATAGTGACTTTATTTTGACCAGACAAAGCCAGCATAAAGTGTATAAATGCCATTACTATTGCCGTAATTGCAATTGTGAATTGTACGGCAGCTAACTGAGATAATTGCATCTCTAAAAATAGTTTGGCTGCACTGAGTAACGCCAAAGATACCAGCATAACAATAATATAGAATATAAAATTGACCTGAAGTCTAAGCTCTTTCATTCTTGATCCCTATTGGTGAGTTTTCAACGTGGGAACAATATTGGAACAAAGTGGAGAAAATATGAATCTGAGTAAAAACTACTAAAAATACGATTTTTCTAGGGTATTTCGCGCCATTTATCAACCAAAACGTTTAGAAACCCGCAATTTCTATATGAACTCTCTATAAATTTTGAAGCTCTGAGTTGTTTTATTCCCATTTCTAACGCATTAAAAATCGCTTGACTATGTTGGTGCTTTTTACTTACGACGAAGTGGCGGCTATCTTGTAAGGCAACTTTAATCCCTTGAATAGCTTCAACACTATAGCCTTTCCCCGTGTATTTAAATGGCGTTTTATTGTTGAATGGAATGAGCATAATATCAACCCAGCCATTGCTGACTAGACGCGCCATGATTGTCCAGTCTGTTTCATTAAATAGCTGTTTAGGGGATAGTAATTGAATCGTTGACCAGTCGACAGCCCAATCTTTATTGCTGATCACTGTGACCTTTGAAAAATCAGAGTCTATTTTACTACCTAGTTCCTCAACGCGGTGAGACGCAGTATAAACCCCGGCAAAGTATTCTCCTTTTCTAATTATGGGAGAGGAGATATAGACATCATCGCTTAGTTCTTGTGTGCTCGAATACCAAAGAGTATCGACACTGATCACTGATAAGCCAGATTGCAATAAGATTTCTTCGCGTTCTTCATGGTCAATCATAAAGAATTTCAGAGATACCCGAGCTTTGCCAATTTGAAGTGCTTTTTGAATGAGGAGTAAGTCTACCACATCTCTTTGGCATAGAGGGTGTGAGAATATATCGGGGGTGATATCCTCAATTGTTCGGTTGTTTAAAATACTTTTTGCATACTTGTAGATATCTCTATCAACAGGTACAGGTATTTCTTCACGTGCAGATGCCGAGTTGCACATGAGCCAAATTATCAATGAAATGATTAAATATTGCCTGGACATTGTTTGCCATTTGAGTTGCCCAATTTTAAGGCTAGTGCATGGACATCAACTTGTATATTTTTTAAGTGACAATAAGGATGTAGTTTTATATGTTCAGTAATACAGTCTTAAATAGCTGGCCGTCAAATTGAAGGAGTCGAGAATGAAATTCGAACAATTACTGTCTCACCTTGATAGTGGTGTATGTGTCGAACAATTACAAAAAGAATCACTACTTGATATTGCACTCATGTCGCAGTGCGTTTGCGGAGAAATTACTCCCAGTGAGTTGAGTCATGTATTGCAGTGGGCTAACTCATTGCATTGGAGTGCAAGTGTTTCGTTAAATGAGTACGTAGATAATTCCATAAGTAAATGTTTACTAGCGCTTAGAGGCGATAGATTAGAGAGCTTCATTGAGTATCGTATGCAACAAATTGAGGATGCACCACTGAAGGAAACTGCTCAGTTTTTAGTAAATAAAATACAGGCGGCAAAATTAGAGAGCAATGAAGCTAATGCCTAAATGCTAGGCATTAGTTCAATTGTTAAGCTTTACAGTAACGGTGCTGAAGGTGGGATTTAAATATGCTGACGTCCAAACCTGTACCAGTTGCTTGAACCATTAAATCTTGAGTCGAGAGCAGGCTGGCTTTTTGCCATATTTGGGTGTTTAACCAATCATAAATCGGCTTGAGGTCTCGACTGTTGATCTGTTGAGGAATATTGATGGTTTTGGCCATTGTATGTTTGAACTGTGCCGCATACATGGCACCTAGAGTGTAACTCGGGAAGTAGCCAAAGCTGCCGTCAGTCCAATGAATATCCTGCATACAACCATCTTTGTAATTGTCTTTGGTAGAAATACCCAAAAGCTGTGACATTTTTAGATCCCACAGCTGCGGAATATCTTTACTTTGGATGTCGCCGTTAATCAAATCTCGTTCAATTTCATAACGTAAAATAACATGTGCAGGATAGGTGACTTCATCTGCATCTACACGGATCAAGCTTGGTTCAACACGCTGTAATTGTGCTATTAAATTTTGTGTTTTATTAATTGCTGCATACTTTGGGAAGTAGTGGCTTGCTCGATCGCTCAATAAGGCAATAAACTCTGGGCTTCTTGCAATTTGCATTTCATAAAAGAGAGATTGAGATTCATGAATAGCCATTGAGCGAGCCTTACCGACTGGTAACTTTGCGAGTGACTGAGGTAAGTTTTGTTCATAGCATGCATGTCCGGTTTCGTGGATCACGCCCATCATGGCATTGACAAATTCACTTTCACCATAGCGTGTAGTGATTCGCGTATCTTGGCTGGTACCACCACAAAAAGGGTGCACGCTAGTATCCAATCGGCCATGATTAAAGTTAAAACCAAGTAGTGCCATGAGCTCATGGGCGAGCAATTCTTGCTGCTCTACAGGATATTGAGCTGTGTGGTTAGGCGAGTAATCTTGTGCTGCGGTTTGAATCATTTGAGGCAACCAAGTAGCGACATCACCAAATAGCTGGTTCAGTTGCGTGCTGCACATTCCCGGCTCATAGATGTCTAGCATGGCATCATAGGGGGTCATTCTGGATGATGAAGCTCTGATCTGAGCTTCTTCTTGGCTCAAAGCAACCACAGGTTCAAAATTTTTTAGAAAGCCCTGCCAGTCATTCTCTTGTCGTTGTATGCGCCATTGATGCTCGCACTTAGCGCCAGCTAGGCTTTTGGCTTTTACTAGTTCAGCTGGTAATACGGTTTGTAGCTGCCACGTTCTGTGCATTTCTTTGACACTTGCCTGTTGCGTCGTGTCCAAATTTTCATCTTTGGCAAGTTCAAACAGCTCGGCCAAATGAGGCGCAGTATGTAATTTATGAAGGTGAACCGCGAGCTCCGCCATTGCCTCGGCACGGCTATCTGCTCCCCCAGAGGGCATAAAAGTGGCTTGATCCCAGCTGCAAATTGCTCTGAGATGTTCAAAATTATCAATGGATTGGTAATGCTCTAAAAGCTTTTTATAACTTTGCGTTGCCATTATTTAATTTCCTCGGCGACTTCTGCAATTTTCTGCCTTAACCAAACATGGCTTGCGTCCCGATGTAACAACGGGCTCCAAATCATATCTAGCTCAAATGGCGGGATTGGAAAAGGTGGTTCTAAAACGGCGAGTGAAGCGTCATCTCGATAAATATTGGCGGCTTTTGAGGGCAGTGTAGCAATTAAATTTTGCTCCTTTGCCAAGTGAATAGCGACATGATAATTACGCGTAAAAGTGGCAATATTTCTATGTTTGCCAAAGTTGGCCAAAGCTTCATCAACCCAGCCAAGTTTTTGCACATCTTCGGGGTTCATACCAACGCCAACGCCAAACCCTGTTTTACTTACCCAAATATGCCGTGCATTCAAATAGGCTTCTAATGTAAAGTCTTCTTTAATTGGATTATCTGATTTGACCAAGCAGCTAAAACTATCTTTCCAGATTTGTTTATGATGAAAAGATTGTGGTAGGTTTTCGAAACGGTTGATGGCCATATCTACTTTGCCATTTTCAACATCATGGAATGTTACGTCACTGGGCGTAAGTATATCGAGTGTTGTGTCTGGTGCCTCATTGTGTAGTTTCGCCAGCAGCTTTGGTGCCAAAGTGCTCGCAGCATAATCACTGGCCATAATTCGAAATACACGTTTACTTTGACTGGCTTCAAACTCTCTATTCGGTGCTAGCGTCTCTTCTAGAGTCATTAAAATACCGCGAATAACAGGTTGCAGCTCCAAAGCACGCTCTGTAGGCACCATTCCCTCACTGGTACGCACTAAAATGGGGTCATTGAATAAGTTTCGTAGCCGCTTTAGACCATTACTCATGGCTGGTTGTGTGATACTTAATTGATTGGCTGCACGCGTGACATTGCACTCTCGGAGAAGAGTATCCAAGTATACAAGCAAGTTAAGGTCAATTTTACTAATGTTCACAATGTTCCTTTCTTGTTATTGTGATTTCCAAACCGCTGGCATTGCGGATATGGATAAACGTGTTTTGTGATGTGTTGTCGTATGTCCCTTTGCATTTTTTGCCAATATGATGGCAATAAAAGCTCAGAGTGGAAGCGCTCAAATACCGCTTTGAGTTTAGGGTTTGTCAGCACAAATGTACACATTTGCTCTGGAAATACATCATTTGGTGCGCATGATGGTAAGCTTTGCCCCGAATACAAGTCATCAAGTGATGTTTTGGGCAATGGCTTGAATGTCATATCGGTGAGGTATTGTACTTCATCATAATCATAAAATATCACTCTATTATGACGGCTGACACCAAAGTTTTTTAACAGCATATCACCAGGGAAAATGTTTACCGACAGCATTTCTTTAATGGCATCACCGTAATCTCTAATAGCATGCTCAATTTGCTCGTCAGAGGCACTTTGTAAAAAAAGGTTGAGCGGGGTTATTCGTCGCTCGATATACATGTGCTTAATAATAATAAAGTCATCTTCTTGTGTAATATTGCTGGCGATTTTGCTTTCTATTTGTTGCAGCAGCATCGGTTCTATCAGCGCTTTTGGAATAACCACATTGGAGTACTCGAGTGTATCAGCCATTCTACCGACTCTGTCATGGTTTTTTACTAGCTGGTACCTTGCTAGTACAGTCTCTTTACCAAAGGGCTTGCTTGGTGAAAATTCATCTTTTATTACTTTGAATACATAAGGAAAAGAGGGCAGGGTGAATACAAGCATTACCATGCCAGGAGTACCAGGTGCGATAGAAAACTGCTCGTTGTTATTTTCTTGGTGGTTTAGAAAGTCTCGATAGAACTCGGTTTTACCGTGTTTGTGAAAGCCTATTGAGTTGTAGAGTTCCGCTCTGGTTTTACTTGGCATTAATTGGTTTAAAAAGCTCACCATTGCTGAAGGTGCGTGGGTTTCTACAAGGAAATAAGCGCGAGCAAAACCAAAGATCAGGCTCATTTGCGATGCATTGGTGATCAACGCATCTATTTTTAGCTTGCCATTTGGGTGGTGCAGCAATGCGATGATAAATGGCTGTACGCCTGAGCAAGAGACAACTCTTCCAACAATATAGGCACTCTTGTTACGGTAAAATGGCGATTTTAAGATATCAAATCGCATTCTGAAATGCTGGTGGTGAGTATTCGGTGCTTGTTTTAAAAAGGCTTTTTGTAATTGGCGAATATCTTGGCTCAGGTCCTGAAATTCAGCCTGCAGTTCTGCATCAGCAAACATTTGTTCTATGGTTTTTCTCATCCCTTCCAAAACAGGAAAGTAACTGCGGTATTCAGCTTCAACAGGCAAAAGTGGCTCGCCCTGCTTTGTGCTAGATACAAAGATAAAGTCATTGTTGAAATAGCTATGATGAAAAAGATGGCAAAATACTGAATTATAGAAGGTTTCCGCGAGTTCGGCTTGTGGGTGAAAAGTCAAAATTTGAATGTAGGCCTGTTTTACTTGGTGCCACAAATTGTCGCAAATATGGTTTGAAGGGAATTGCAGCTTTAAAATGTTGACTGTTTCTTGCACTCGCTGATCATAGTGGCTAATTCTAGACTTACTTATTCTTTCTATGGTGGCCCACTGTTGTGAAATGAAGGCTTGTGGAACTTGTGCCGTCATATTCTGAAACAGAGTATAGTGCTTTTTAAACCCGGAAATAATTAAAAAAGCGATATCTTGAGGGTCCATAAGTTATCCTTTTACGGTATAAAACATCCTATTATTAATCGTTATTAGGTGTACCTATGCGGGATGTGAAGCTAAATTATCAAGCATATTTGCTTTGATATTGTCCATACTTTAGCTTGGAACATTATGATTTGGCAAATATGAAAGGGGAGTGTCATACCAACTTCACGAAAGCTAAGTGTGTATTGCGCACTCTTGTTTGAAAACTTTATGCGATGGGCGGTGAGAATTTGGTCAACGATTACTCAAGTCGTTTGAGCTTTTTTTCAATTTGAGCAATTTCTTTATTTAGTACTTTTACTTTCTGTAAATAGTCTTTGTTTATCGATTTTAGCTGCTTTTTAACATCTTTTACGGTTGCTTTTCGGCGATCGTCATCCATCAATCGCGTGACTCTGCGTTGTTGCTTTCTTGCTGCTTCATCGCGTTTACGACCCAATATTGCTGCGTGTTGCTTTTTTGCACGCAATGCGTGTTTCAAATTACGAATAATCTGTTTGCGCTCTAATTGATTCAATGTTTTAAAATGCTGCTCTGATGGAACATTAGCTTGCGGATCAGAGTGTGTAAGAGTGTATTGTTGTGCGCTGTTGGAACAGGGGTGTTGGCTAAATATTGTGCTTTTATCTGTCATGCACTTGTAGTAGGTTACCGTGGTTTTGGCATTACCGATATTAGCAAAAAAGAATAAACACAATAAAAAAGTTAATTTCATAGCGACGTCTCCCTTTTATCACATATATCCTAACTATAGACGAAAATCATAATTGCAGGAAAGAATCATATTTAGGAGAAGTTAAAGCACCTAATTAAGGATTAGGTGCTTTTGCTGTAAACTTTTTGAGTGATTTAATACTGTGAACAAGAAAAGGAATATCCATTTTTTGCTCGATATGAAACCCTTCTTTAGCGGAAATTTGCTTGTGTCTACCATCGTGGTTGACCAATATTATTCGGTCTTTTTTATAAGTAATTAAAACACCTTGGGAGTAGTTTACTCCTTGGTTTAGTTCATTATTGCCTGAAACATTTCCGATCATAGTCTGTGCAGCCAGCTCTCTACAATTAAAGTGCTTATCAAGCAAAGTCACTAAAATATCGGTCCCTTGCATCAGGCCTTTATGATTTGCGAAATAAGGCAAGTTAGTATGCAGTGCTGTTTGTGTCACAATATCGCTACCGACAGGGTGCTCGACAATGATATACGCGTTTTTGTCGTCCAGTACTGGTACTTCGGAAGTAAAGTAAAAGTTCACTTTAGCGTCGGTAGTATGCTCATCGAGGTACTCAAAAGGGTTACCTTGGGCGATGGCAAGTACATTTTGCGTATTCCAAATAGGTGACAAGTGATTTTCAGTTATGGTGTTTCGATAATATGCTGGTAGTCCGTACACTAAATTAAAGTAGTGGTCGCTCGCATTTGTGGGCACCAGTACCTGTGAATGAGTTAGAAAATCGCCGTTGAGGGTTTGCTGTTTATCAGACGCCAATGAACTATTGAGGACAATAATATCGACAGGCGCAGCATTGAACTCGCATTGTGGCAAGCTGCTGGGAATTTGGAAGTGAGTGGTGGCGTTTTCTAAACGTACCGTTCTCGCTTGTTGATATTCGTTTAAATCTAATAACTCATGTCTTGCAAGTAGAGTTTTAGCTGTAGTTGGGTATGACAGCGGTAAAACATTATCCTGCTTTGTAATATCAAAATAGTTATTCGCGTCGGCCCAAACATGCATTAAATGGCTAGTGGCAAAGCAGGTTACTAGCAGTGCGGTTGCATATTTTGGAAATCGATACGATTTTAGCTTATCCAAATGACGCCAAGCATGATTGCCGACAATTAGCTCAAAGCTTAATATTGCAATAAAGCCGAGTAGGATTATCGCCGTTGTAAGCACAGAGAGTCCATTGATCATGCCAATCAGAAGAGAAATGATCTCTGGTAAAGATTGAACGCTAAGGTGATAGCCATGTTGATAGTACACAAACGCATCAAGACACAGCACTGATATGCCGAATGTTGCAATGATTGCCGCCATCCCTCGTATATGACGGGGGTAAGGGAATATCAAACTGAGAGGAAAAACGGTTAAGACAAAAGCACAAAATGTTATAAAGCTGGTATGGCTGATCCAAGTGACAAACATGTATACCCAGCCAATCATACTGCTTGGTGCTGCGTCTGCTGCCAAGTAAGCCAGTGCTATAACAAGCACTAGCCCAATATTGGCAAAGGTAAACCAGTGTCCCCAACTTAGCAGTTGACTCGCTTTTGAAGAAAAAGGACTATGTGGTGTTAAATTCATTCCGTTATTTTACCGATTGAGTAAGCGCCTTAGCAAAATTGTCAGCGACATCTTGTCTTTTACTCTCTGGCACATGCTCTTTTAGAATGTGCGTGATAGAATTTCCTAAACACATTAAACTTAAGTCGACAGGTGCTTTGTGCTCTTGGAGTACATTGATTAAACTATCAACAATTTGTTCTACTTGTTCATTGGAATATTTAGACTGAATTGGCATCGGTTGGTTCAAATTAATAGAGTTACAATTCTTCATATTCTAACACCAGAGGCGTTAAAAACAAAGATGAGCATTGAGGTGAAAAAGCTTGTTGTACATTATGTAGACAAGCAAGACGAAGAAACGCAAATCCATTTACGCGAAGATGAAATGATCATTAATGATCGGGTCAATGTTTTTATTGAACAGTTGCACCACGCATATAATGGAAAGCCAGGCAAAGGTTTCTGTGCATTTGATGGAGACAAAAACAGTACGGTAGCATCTGCCATGCAGAGCTATCGTAATAATGAGCTTGGTTTTTGGCACCTGACGCAACAGGCAACGGAAGTTTTAAAAGAAGAGCTAAATAAATATGCGTTTCATGAAACGGGCTATTTAGTTTTTTGTCATTATCAATATGTCGGTTGTGATTATATGCTAATTGCACAAATTAGTATAAAAGAACATTATTCGATCACGTCTGAATTAGATTTGGCCAGTTCGAGGCACTTGGATATTGCTCGTATGCAATTGGCAGCTCGAATCGATCTAACAGCATGGGATACTCAGGCAGACGAAAATCGTTATATCTCCTTTATTAAAGGACGCGCAGGCCGCAAGGTCGCTGACTTTTTCTTAGATTTCTTAGGGTGTGCAGAAGGAGTAGATCCCAAACAGCAATCTCAAACTATGCTGCATGCTGTAGAAGATTACTTGGCTGAACAGCAGTTTGAAAAGGCAGAAAAAGATGTGATCAGAAAGGAAGTGTTTGATTATTGTAATGACTGTATCAATAGTGGTGAAGATGCTGATATTGAAGGTTTATCAGACACTCTGTCGAAATCATCCGATGTGCAATTTGAAGACTTTTATAAAGAGCAAGGGTATGAATTAGAAGAATCATTCCCGCTTGATAAAAAAACCGTGACGGCCATGGTGAAGTTTTCAGGCATGGGTGGTGGTGTAAGCGTCGGTTTTGAACGAAAGCACCTAGGTGAGCGCGTGGTTTATGACCCAGTAAACGATACACTGACAATTAAAGGTGTGCCGCCAAACTTAAAAGATCAGTTAGAAAAGTATTCACAAGAAAATTAAAAAAGGCCTATGGGCCTTTTTTAATTTTTGACAAGTATCACTGATGAACTTAAGACTTACCGGTAACAACGAACTTGGCCAGTTGCTGGCCTAATTTGTCTGCCAATTTTCCCATCGCGTTGCTTTTTGCCGTGTCTTCAAAACTTGAAGCAGCTTTTACTTTGGCATTAAAGTGGGCTTTTTCTTCGCCTTGTTCAGTTATTACCAAATAGCTCTCAGCTAGACTGTAATATGTACCAGCCTTTTTCATGTCTTGCCAATCGACCCTAAATTTCAAAGTAAAGTCGGCATTCTTATCGGTGACCTTGATACCTTGACTAGAAAGGGCTTGAGCAAGCATGTCTCTGACTTTTTGATGCTTTTGACTATCGGCACTTATACTGAAGCTGACGTTGTTAAGCAAAGCATCCGCAGCATTTAGCTTTGCACGCACCGCGCTGGGTATGGCTACGTGAGCAGCTTGTAGCATCTGCAAGTAATTATTGTACTTGTCACGTTTAACACCGAGCTGCTTTAAAGCCACGGCATTTTTTAGTGCAAGGCTCTTGCTCTGAGTGCGGGCAAACTGGAAGTGGCTAATCTCATCGTCAATTGCACTAATCGATAATTCAGTTTGCATTACGGCTTCGGTACGGTTAAATGCAGCTAGTGCGTAGGCCGTTTTACTGTCGACACTGATATATTCATCTTCAATCTTGACGCCTTGCAACTGTATGTTGGGCACTTTTGACTGAATGTATTCATCGATATGAAAAGTCATCGACTTATTATCAGCTTGCTGCTTTATCGTTGTATTTGCAGAAATCGTGACGTTTAATTGCTTGGCAAGCGCTAACCGAGCAGACTCCTGCGCAGCAAGCTTGGCTTGTTGCATATCACCTGTGTTCTGAGCGTTACCAACGCCATATATCATATAACTTGAAGTCGGAGTCACAGTTATCCACTGTGGCGTTGTATTTTCCTTTACTTGCTTTGCCGAGTTGCTCTGACAGCCAGCAATCAGAGCGACACTAAACAGTGTCGCTACAAGGGGTTTAGAAGCCAAAACGCGAACGCTCCTGCAACTTTTGAATTTTCTTTTGTCCATTCCATACCTCACGGTTTGTAGTCATGTCTATCAATCGTAAGTCAACTTGATAGAAGGTCACGCGATCGCCGCCTTGCTCGTCAACAAATGAGTTGATAGTTCCTGAAAGAGCGTAATCAGCACCGTACTCTTGTCCCATTTCATTTTGAGTTTCTAAACTAGAGTTAAGCTCTTGATCTTTGCGTTCTTCACGTATTTCACGTCGAACGTCTTTATTGGCGACAAAGTCAGCCTGACCGCTACGCAATATTGACCGTTTTAGATCATTTAAAAAAGTATCAACAGCGATGTGTTGGTGTGATTTATTGCGTACCGATTGGATGATAATAGCAGGTTTAGATCCTTCTCTTTGTAAGTGATCGTTAACCCATGGGAAGCTCAGCATATCGTTTATCATGGCTTCAGCAACTAATTGAGAGTCCTTTGCATTCCATTTGTCAGATAATGCAACCTCTTGATTTGCATCTACTCTCTGTACTTTGGTTGATGAACAACCAGAAACAGCAAGTGTACAAGCCACGAAAAGCGGAGTGAGTTTTAGTAAGGTTTTATTACATTTCATAACAATTTTCCATTATAAAAAAGTTGATTCTGGTGTGGCTACACGCGTTTGCTCTAAAAAGGTGCGGGTATGCCAAAGCGTTATTTCATCCAAGACTTGGATCGTTTCTGACTGTTCGATCACCTGCCCAGATGTTAAATGTGTTTTTAATGTGATCACGTGCTTGCCCTTTGAAATTGGAAGTTGCACGTAATTAACTTGTGCTGGCAAAGATTGCCACTGTCTTAGATCAGCGGACGCAGTGACCGCATTGACAACGGATGTGGCAAATTTAGCAAAGCCGGAAAACTGAGAGTTTAATCCTGTTGCTGAAATCGCTTTTTGTGCAGTGAGTGCTTTGACCAGTTCTCTTGCAAGCGCAATTTGAATTTCAGAGTTCGCATTATTCAGTGCATCTTGCAGCGTCAGAAGGCTTACGGAGTAAATTTTATCCAAGTCGGCAATTTTTTTATTATTAACCCACACTTCTGAGCGCTTAATTTGTTGTTTCAGCGGTTCTAGGTAAGTTACAGAAATTCGGCTACCGTATTCCAAAGCGCTGATTAAACCAATATCTACCGCATCATCCCAGATTGGTCCGAGTGGAATTCGTTTGGTTAAGGCACCCATTGCGACATCACCAATATCGCCAGTTGCATAGTTTTGCATTAAATCAAATAAGCTGGTGTCAGCATAGAGCATTTGAAACCATCGCATTTGCGCTTGTTGTTCGTGCTGCGTGCCCCACAGTATGGGCGTCATGACTAACGCTTTTGCTTCCTTATCTGCGCGTAAAAGCAAGTTAAACTGCTTTCTTTGAGGGCCAATTCCAATATTTTGAAATATGTTTAACACAGGTTGAGGTTGCGTGCTTTTGGTTATGTTTAGCGTTTTTCGCAATGCGAAAACTTCACTGTCGTAGCCACCTGCTTGCTCCATAACGCGCAGTAGATCGCGCTTAATTTGTGAGACGATACTATCGCTAATAGCATACTGTTTGGCGAATCCTCCTTCAAATGCCTGTATCGCTCTTTGATATTGAATTCTTGCCGAGTCTAGCTCTTCACTGCGCTCAAATAAAATGCCACTGACATAGTGGGCAAATGCGTCATCTTTATATTCAATATCTTTGAGTAAATCGTTTGGCGCGAACAGTGGTCTTGTGATGTTATTAATTTGCTCAGTTAAGCTGTCTAAACCGGATGGTTGATCTTGGTCATCATAACCACCAGTTCTATCTTTCAACCCACTTAAGTAAGTATCAAGTTGGCGCATTTCAACGAGTGCAGAGTCCAAATAGGCTTGCCGGTCAATGTCACTCTGGTTGGCAAGTGCATTGTAATTGAGCGCTTTGTAAAAGTTGATCAGTGGTCGATGATATATTTTACCTGCATATGTTGTATAAGTGGGACCACTCACAAGTGCTAAAGCTCTCTCAGATACGCTGATTGTGTACTGATCCTCTATGATTTGCTGGGCTTCATTTAGCAGCTCGTTGCTGCGTTGATAATTACCTTGTAAGTGATTTAACATGCCAAGCTCTAGGTAATGTAACAATTTACTTTTACCTACAGGTGAATAATCTGTTCGAATAGCTTGCTTCGCCGATTCAAACTCCCCTTGCTGAGCGAGTAGGATAGCGCTTTTGTTTGCTGGTGTACTTTGGCATCCACTTAGCAGAAGTACATAAACTACTGTTAAGAAAGAAAAGTGCGACTTGAAATAAGTATTAACTTGCACGTTGACATCCATGACTTGTAAAAAACATGACAGTGACTATACCAATTAATTCAGTTATATTGTCAGCAAGTTTAAGATTTTTTTAGATTTTTTAAAGAATAAAGTTGTAAAAAATCGTTCTTACAATTTATTACTGTAATTAGCCCAGCCTTTTGTTAAATTTAAATCATCGCTTTAGGCAATTAATCTTACGAAGGAAAATACCATGAAACTTAAATCGCTACTTACAACTGTGCTTGTTACAGGGATCTTGGCAGGTTGTAGCTCAACACAAGATAAGTCTGCTTCTCAGTCAAAAGTGAATATCCCTGATTGGGTATTAAACCCAACGATTGAAAATGGTATCGCTGCTGCTGATTGTGTTAAATTCTCTGGTAATATTTCAATTGACCAAAAACATTCTGTGGCGAATGCTCGCTTAGCGTTAGCACAGCAAATCGAAACTCGAATTGAAGGTTTAGATAAGACATTTGCAAATCGCACAGATGCGAATGATGATACGACAGTAGGTTCGACATTTAGTTCAGTATCAAAACAATTAACTAAGCAAACGCTCAATGGTTCTCGTGTAAATAAAGCTGACGTTGTGGAAATTGGCGGTAAAGACTATTACTGCTCACTCGTGGTTTTATCACCGCAGCTTACTCACTCTCTATTTAAAGACGTAATTAAAGAGAGCAAAAAAGAGATCAATCCACAAGACGAAAAATTCTTGTATCAAGAGTTCAAAGCATATAAAGCAGAAAAAGATTTAGAAAAAGAAATTGCTAGATTGACCAACTAATAAAACGCGCCCACGGCGCGTTTTTGGCTTGTAAGGATTTTAAAGTGAAGAAAGTACTAGCATTGACAATCGCTTCTCAGTTTGTAGTAAGTACTGCTTTTGCAAGTACAGCAACACTTTTTGGTGAATTGTCGAAAGAGATGCAGGACTATGATAGCAAGAAGCAGTCAGGTCCTGAAACAACCTCAGAACAGTCTGAGTTTGAACAATTTAAAGCTCAGCTCTTAGGTGAATACGAAGAGTTTGTTGAACAGCACTTAGCTGAATATGATGCGTTTAGAGATACGTTGATCAAAGAGTGGGGTGAGGCTAAAATTGCGTCACAAAGTGAGTATGTTTCCTATTCTGAAGACAATCGTGCACGACTTGAAGTTGATTTTGAACGCAATGAAATTGTGTTGAGTATTCGTCATGAAGGAGAGGGCGCACCATCAAAGGCAGATGTAAAGCGTGAATTTGAACGCTTTAGGCAATCGGAAAATGCACTCATACAGAGCTTTTTTAGCGGAGAACAATCTTCTCTAGAAGAGGCAACTTATCAAGATTATGAAATTGATAGAAACTTGAAAGTCAGTGCCATTATCGACGCAAAAGCCAAGATAAAACAGCAGACGGTTGAACAAAAGCAATTGCTGGAAAAGAAGGCTGATGAAAAGCTCGCTTTGCCACAAACGAGCACTTCAGAGGTTTCAGATAAGCTTGCTGAAGATAAAGCAAAATTAGAGCAATTAGAAGTTAAGCGCATTCAAAACTTGGCGCAGTCAGTCAGACAGATAGCTGGTCAAAATGATGAAAAGGTAACTAAAGTTACCATCAAGCTTCCTCAGGGGAGTTTAGCTAAAAAAAGAGCCTCATCATACACAGACAATATTGCCAAGCACAGTGAGCGCTTTGAAGTGGATGCTAGTTTGGTATTAGCGGTGATGCATACTGAAAGTCACTTCAATCCACTGGCAAAATCACATATCCCGGCCTATGGCTTGATGCAAGTTGTACCGACAAGTGCAGGGGTCGATGTAAATCGTTTTTTGTTTAAAATTGATGAACCGATGAGCGCACCATATTTGTATGTCGTGAATAACAATATTGAAGCGGGTACAGCTTATCTTCATCTGTTAAACGATAGATATTTAAGTAATATCAAAGATCCGTTAAGCAGAAAGTACTGCATGATAGCCGCGTACAATACGGGAGCAGGAAATGTTGCTAGAGTGTTCAATTCAAATAACTCTAGGAATATTCGAGATGCAGCGAAGATCATTAACTCTATGTCTCCACAGCGCGTACTAGAAGCGTTGCAGACTGGCTTGCCTTACGATGAGACAAAGCACTATCTAAAAAAAGTACTAACGGCAGAAAAGCTTTATATATAGCAAATCTAAGAGTCGCATAGACTTTGCGACTCAACTCCATCTCTACCTCAGTTCCATCTCTATCTCAACGAGAAACAAATTCTCTCATATCATAAGGGCGAATACGCTAATCACATAGATATCTAGCGTAAATGAGTAGCCATCAATTGTGACAACGAGCTGCATGTTGAGTTAGTAGATAACGATATGAATAACAAACGAATTGCGGCCAAATTTATATCGCTTTTGCGTATATACGTAATAGATGACCAACAACATCATACTGCGGGCAAGCGGGCAAGCGGGCAAGCGGGCAAGCGGGCAAGCGGGCAAGCGGGCAAGCGGGCAAGCGGGCAAGCGGGCAAGCGGGCAAGCGGGCAATAAAAAACCAGTCAATCATGACTGGTTTTTTTGTGGTTATTACCAAATTAGATTAGTTATTCAACTGGCTGTGGAGAGGCCATTTGAGCACTTGCCCTAGCTGTAGGCGATTTTGAGCCTACACCCAATCCACTAGATTGGATAGTCGCTCTCAATTCATTTGGCATAGCACTAGGAACAACAGCATCAGATACTTCTTCTGAAGAGCTGGCTTTTGTCATTGGTGATGCTGATGTATTGGTATAGCGTACACGACCTGACTTTGTTGGCTTAGCAACAGGCGCTGATTCAACCACAGGTGCAGGCTCAGCCACAGGTGCTGATTCAACAACAGGTGCTGATTCAACAACAGGTGCAGGTTCAACAACAGGTGCAGGTTCAACAACAGGTGCAGGCTCAGCAACAGGCGCAGGCTCAGCAACAGGCGCAGGCTCAGCAACAGGCGCTGATTCAACCACAGGTGCAGGTTCAACAACAGGTGCTGATTCAACAACAGGTGCTGATTCAACAACAGGTGCTGATTCAACAACAGGTGCTGATTCAACAACAGGTGCTGATTCAACAACAGGTGCTGATTCAACAACAGGTGCAGGCTCAGCCACAGGTGCTTGTTCAGCAACAGGTGCTTGTTCAGCCACAGGTTCTGGTTCAACAGCAGGTGCTTGTTCAGCCACAGGTGCTGATTCAACAACAGTTGCAGGCTCAGCAACAGGTGCTGGTTCAGCCTCAGGTGCTGGTTCAGCCACAGGTGCTGGTTCAACAGCAGGTGCAGGTTCAGCGACAGGTGCTTGTTCAACAACAGGTGCTTGTTCTGCAGCTGACGCCTCCTCAGCAGTAACGGCTTCTCCTGAGCGTAGCTGAGCTTCAAACTCTGCGGCAGCTTGGTCAGCAACAGGAACAAAAGCTGGAGCTGATTGACGGTTTGTTGACTCGCCACGTTTACGTCTTTGACCTGCTGCTCTTAAATGACGAGGTGAACGTCTTGAGCGCGTTTTTGCTTCGCGCTTTTCACCATCTGCTTCGTCATCTTGCTCATCACTGACTGCTGGTGTTTCAGTGTTCTCGGTCGTATCTAGTTCAACGATAGCTTCATTTTGAACACTTACTTCAGCGCTTTCTACCGTGTCCTCTACGGTATTTTTTTCCTCTGCAATGATTGGCTCTTCTACTGGAGCATGTACTTTTTCCTGCTTTTCTGGTTCGACAGGAACTGGTGACATATCAGTCTGTGAAGACTCTTGTGTTGCTTCAGTCTGCTTTTCAATACGTACTTTCTTACGCAGATTTCTTCGTTGACGGCGCTGTTTTACAGGCTTTTCTCGCTGCTCTTGCGGAGATTCCTGTTTTTGATTTTCGTTGTCCGTATTGGTGTTCTTTGTTTTATCTGAATCAGTACGTTTACGATTGTTTTGACGACGACGCTTGTTACGGTTTTCCGAACGTTCCTGATTATCAGTGCGTTCTTTGTCTTCACCTTTAGCTACAGTATCGTTAGAAGTTGCTGCATCTTTTTGTGCATCACCACGACCGCGGCCTTTACGTCGTTGATTACGGCGACGGTTGTCTTGTTTTCCTCGGCGTTTCGGCTGTTGCTTTTTCTCTTCTTCTTTCGGTTGTTCTTCCTCAGAAGAGAATAAGCTCTTAAGCCAATTGCCAACGCGCGCTAATAGACCAGGTTTTTGTGCCTGGGTCTGCTCTGTCGCTGTTGTTGGCGCTTGTGGAGCGGTAGGTTGCGACGTAGGTGCTGGCGAAGAAGGCATTACCACACCTTTCAAGACAGGCTCTTCTTTTGGCGTAGCCTGAGTCATCTGCACTTCGACGATATCAGCTTCAGGCTCTGCAACTTGCTCATAACTTGCTAACTCTGGCACATCGTCTTTACGCAAACGAACTACTTCATAATGAGGCGTTTCAAGGTGCTGATTAGGAATAATGACAACGTGACAGTTATGTCTCTTTTCAATTCGTTGTACCGCACGGCGCTTTTCATTTAATAAGAAAGAGCCAACCTTTACAGGCACTTGAGCATTCACTTGAGCGGTGTTTTCTTTAATCGCTTCTTCTTCAATCAATCGTAAAATAGACAGTGCAATTGATTCATTTGAGCGAATTGTGCCTTGTCCGTTACAACGTGGGCAAGAATGCTGGCTCGCTTCGCCCAGAGAAGGACGTAAACGTTGACGAGACATTTCTAAAAGGCCAAACCTTGAAATTTTGCCAATTTGAACGCGAGCTCTATCTGCTCTCACAGCTTCTTTTAGGCGGTTTTCAACTTCACGCTGATGGCGTGGAGGAGTCATATCGATAAAGTCGATAACGATTAGACCACCTAAGTCGCGAAGTCTTAGCTGCCTTGCGATTTCATCAGCTGCTTCTAAATTGGTATTGAGTGCTGTCTCTTCAATATCGCCGCCTTTGGTTGCTTTAGACGAGTTGAT
The DNA here is from genome assembly GCF_018100925.1 of Pseudoalteromonas luteoviolacea. Lineage (GTDB taxonomy): Bacteria > Pseudomonadota > Gammaproteobacteria > Enterobacterales > Alteromonadaceae > Pseudoalteromonas > Pseudoalteromonas obscura. The sequence continues at coordinate 117,179 of NZ_JAGJEH010000002.1, forward strand.
ATCAATAGAGGTAAGCGCTTCAGTCGGATCGATGACAATCGAGCCTCCAGATGGCAGTCTTACTTCGCGCTGGAAAGCAGATTCAATTTGGCTCTCAATCTGATAGTGAGTGAACAGAGGCACATCATTCTTGTATAGTTTCACACGATTGATAAAGTCAGGTCTGAAACGTTCAATATGAGCTCTTGCTTCATCAAAAACTTTTTGTTTATCAATCAATATCTCACCGATATCACGACGAAGATAGTCGCGGATCGCTCGGAAGATAACGTTACTTTCTTGATGGATCAAAAACGGTGCTTTGCGGCTATCGGCAGCTTCTTGAATTGCTTGCCAGTGCACAAGAAGAGCTTTCAAGTCATATTCAAGTTCTTCGAAAGATTTACCTACACCAGCCGTACGAACGATAAGCCCCATGCCTTTTGGCAATTTAAGACGGCTTAAGGCCTCTTTCAGCTCAATACGCTCATCGCCTTCGATACGACGTGAAATACCGCCAGCACGAGGGTTATTTGGCATTAAAACTAAATAGCTACCAGCAACACTGATAAAAGTTGTCAGTGCAGCGCCTTTTTGTCCACGCTCTTCTTTGTCAACCTGAACAATTACTTCCTGACCTTCTTTGATAACATCTTTGATGTTAGGGCGGCCATTAAATGTATAGCCTTCAGGGAAGTATGTTTTGGCAATTTCTTTGAGAGGGAGGAAGCCGTGACGCTCTGCGCCATAATCGACAAATGCAGCTTCAAGTGAGGGTTCAATACGGGTTATTTTGCCTTTGTATATATTGGCTTTCTTTTGTTCGTGACCTGGGCTTTCTATATCTAAATCATATAGACGCTGGCCATCAACCAGTGCAACGCGCATTTCTTCTTGCTGCGTCGCATTGATTAGCATGCGTTTCATATTCTTATGTACTCTATTTACTTTTTTACCTTCCCGCATTTACTTTGCATCGGGTGGTAAAACTCTACTTATACTATTCTTGTGCGCCCTTGCAGGCAGTTTAAATGTTCCTGTTACTGATGCAGTCTCACGACTGGGGAGAAGGGAACTTAGTCTGTTTTAACACTTATGCCTGATTCATATTGTCGACGGGTTAAAAAATAGCTTTTACTTTTTGCTACAGAACTCGCTCGGGTTAAACACACCCACAAATTTACACAAGACACGATAATTTTGCTTTTATTTACTCGTATGTCATGTCTGGCGATAAAAAGATGAACTGTTACGCGCTTCATCTTATGCCAATTACACGTAATAATTGTCTTGGGTCGGAGATAAAAGCTTTGGAAATATTAGCTCTGATCTGTATGATCCTCCACCCAAGATGTGCATCACGACAGTTTATTTGCGATAAAAAGCAATGCTCGCAAAATTTGCGAGTCGATTATCCCACTAATAACTGTGTGATAGCAACTAAATTATTACTCAAATCAGTGATTAGGCAATGTCAGAAAAGAATGGTTTACAAGTTACCTTTGTAACTATCACCGAAGATCAGTTAGGGCAGCGTATTGATAACTTTTTAGTTACACATTTAAAAGGTGTACCAAAAAGTGCTGTTTATAAAATTTTGAGAAAGGGTGAAGTTCGCGTCAATAAAAAGCGTGTCAAGCCAGTATATAAGCTACAAATTGACGATGTAGTGCGGATCCCGCCAGTTAAAACTGCAGAAAAAACAGAATTTGTCCCTAAAAACTTGGACCGGGTAGCAAGTTTAGAAGATTGCATAATATATGAAGATAAGTATCTGATTGTTATAAATAAGCCTTCTGGAATGGCAGTGCATGGTGGCAGCGGTCTTAGTTATGGTTTGATAGAGGCGATCCGCGCCCTTAGACCGCAAGAAAAATCACTTGAGTTGGTTCATCGACTAGATAGAGATACTTCAGGTTGCTTGCTTATTTCTAAACGCCGAGCGGTTTTAAAAGGCTTGCACGAGCAACTAAGAGAGAAAACCATGGAGAAAAATTACTGGGCACTGGTTGCTGGTGAGTGGTCTTCGAAGCACAAAAATGTAACTGAGCCGCTGAGAAAGAACACACTAAAATCAGGCGAGCGTGTAGTGCGAGTCGATCCAGAAGAGGGTAAAGCATCACATACGCGCTTTCGTGTGCTAGAGCGTTTCAATGGCGCGACTTTGGTGCAAGCATCTCCTGTTACAGGTCGTACACACCAAATTCGAGTGCATACTCAGTGTAAAGGGCACCCTATTGCGTGTGACGATAAATATGGCGATCAAGCTTTTGATGCGCAAATGCGTAAAAAAGGCCTAGGGCGTTTATTCTTGCATGCTAGAGAGCTTCGCTTTTTGCACCCTAAAACAGAAACCACTTTGCATGTAGAAGCACCTTTGGACGACGCTTTGACGGCATGTATAAAAACATTACGAGAAGATAATGGACTATAAACTGGTCATATTTGATTGGGACGGCACGGTTATGGATACCGTCCCCAAGATTGTTAACACCATTAATTTGGTTGCCGATCAATACGGGATCCCTAGAGAGTCAGAACAAAAAACTAAAAGCATTATTGGTTTATCGCTTGAAAAGGCTTTAGCTACTTTGTTTCCTGCACAGGCCTATCGCAGTGCTGACTTGGCTGATGCTTATAAAGTTATATACCGAGATGTCGATACGACACCCACGGAATTATTTCGTGGTGTAGAGGCCGTTCTTAAACAACTGGCGGAACGAGGAACTAAAATAGCAATTGCAACGGGGAAGAGTCGCCAAGGTCTGAATAGGCTATTGAGTGAATCAGGGTTGCACAAATATTTTCAAGCAACTAGAACTGCTGATGAGGCACACTCCAAGCCGCATCCAGATATGTTGCATCAACTGCTGGATGAATTAGACGTTATGGCTAAAGATGCGGTGATGATAGGAGACACAACAATTGATATGGAAATGGCATCTAAAGCCGGTATAGATGCCATCGGGGTGACTTTTGGCGTTGCCTCGCGAGGAGAGCTTGAGCCATTCTCACCGGTTCATGTAGTAGATGAATTTGAACAGTTATTGACGTACTTGACCTAATACATCTAAACCAAAACTCGCGAATGTTTTTGTCAGCTCTATAAGCGGAAGGCCCACTAATGTATTTGGGTCTTCACCTTCAAGCTTGTCAAATAGGCATATACCTAGCCCTTCACTTTTAAAGCTGCCAGCGCAGTTGTATGGCTGTTCTATCTCTAAATAATTTGAGATTTGTGTTGAAGTTAGCGCTCTAAAATAAACGTTAAACGGTACAACTTTAGTGATACATTTATCTTCTTCAATAGAATAGACACTCAGTCCTGTATAAAAGGTAACACATTGACCGCTAAATAATGTGAGCTGTTTAATTGCATTTTCTTTGTTATGGGGTTTACCAAGAACTTGGCCATCGAACACCGCGACTTGGTCAGAGCCGATGACTAGCCCTTTTTGATAGTGTTGTATCGCTACTTTGGCTTTGTTTTCGCTTAAGCGCTGCACGAGATCTTGCGGTGTTTCACCGGATATTGGCGACTCATTAATCTCTGGAGAAAAAGTTGTAAAAGAAAGGCCAATTTTTTTCAAAATTTGCTGCCTAAATGGCGAGCTTGAGGCTAATATAATAGGTGTTTTCATGAGTCTATTGGTGTTTAAATTGAGGATTTGACACAAGGATAAGCGTTAGTAGGCGAAAAACAATAGGAAAGTTTATTTTTACTTTGACTAAACCACTAACAATCTATATGATGCAGCCCCTATGCAAAAGGTGAAAATTCCCATCACTCTTGATCCAGGCAGGGCAGCGCAACGTCGAGCTACTTATGACGGCATTGTGTCGCTTGAAGAACTTTCTCGACTGCAGCAAGTTGTGCAGGATCAGGTAGGTGAAATAGCGGTAACTATTCATTGCGATATTGATCAGCAAGGTTTAGTTGTGATTCGGGGCTCAGCTCGAGCACAAGTAACATTGTTGTGTCAGCGTTGTAATGATGAATTAGGGTTGGATTTGGCTCAAGACTTTGCGTATTCGCCAGTCGGATTAGGTGCAGAGTCGGATGATCTTCCTGAAAGCTACGATGTGGTGGAGTTAGATGAAGAAGGTGAAATCAATCTTCGACAAATTATCGAAGATGAATTGATTTTAGCGATTCCTATAGTTCCTATGCATGATGAAGCTTCATGTTCGTTTTCAAATAAGCCAGTGAGCTTTGGCGAAATCGAAGCAGAAGAAAGTAAACCAAATCCATTTGAAATTTTAAAACAACTTAAGAAAGATTCTTAGGAGAAGGCTAATGGCGGTACAAAAAAGCAAAGTGACTCGTTCACGTCGTGGCATGCGTCGTTCACACGATGCTATCAGCGGACCAGCTTTAACTGTAGACCAAGTTTCAGGTGAGACTCATCGTCGTCACCACGTAACTGCAGATGGTTACTACAAAGGCGTTAAAGTAATTTCTAAGTAAGAGATTACTTTATGCTGACTAATCTAACCATTGCGTTAGATATGATGGGGGGCGATTACGGCCCCCGTTCATCTATTCCAGCTGCTATCCTAGCAGTTGAAAAATATCCAAATTTAACTTTATTACTTTGTGGTAATGAAGCAGTCTTGCGGCAAGCTCTCAGTAAAGAAAACCAACTCGATCACCCCAGACTGGTTATAAAGCATAGCGAACAAGTTGTTACGAATAATTGTGAGCCAGCTCATGCGCTTAGAAATAAACGTAAATCTTCAATGCGTATTGCTCTTGATCTAGTTAAAACAGGTCAAGCTCAAGCATGTGTCAGTTCAGGCAATACTGGCGCTTTACTATCGATGGCCCACTACGTATTGAAAATGCTGCCAGGTATTAAGCGTCCAGCACTCATTACTTCGATGCCTACAGAAAAAAAACAGCCTGTCTATTTGCTCGATTTAGGTGCCAATGTGCTATGTGATCCGGAAACCTTGTTTCAATTTGCAATTATGGGATCAATCGTTGCCGGAGAGTCTCTAGATAAAGAAAGTCCCAAAGTTAGCCTTTTGAATATCGGTGCAGAAGACATCAAAGGGCATGAAGGAATAAAGCAAGCGGCCAAGTTGATGTGTGAGTGTGAGCATCTAAACTACCAAGGTTACTGTGAAGGTAGTGATATTTTTTCAGGAAAGTCGGATGTTATTGTGTGCGAAGGCTTTGTGGGTAATATAGCTTTGAAAACTTGTGAAGGAATTGCCAAGTTGATCATGCTAAAATTCACGAAAGCACTAAAAAAACACTTTTTTTACAAGGCTCTCGCATTTTTACTACGCCCGGTGATAAAAAAACTCTATAAAAAGGTGAACCCCGACCAGTATAACGGAGCAAGTCTGGTAGGATTGCGTGGTATTGTCGTAAAAAGTCACGGAAATGCATCGAATAAGGCATTTTTAGCAGCGATCGATGAAGCTGTTAGAGAGGTTAATCGACGCATTCCCGAAAAAATACAATCAGCTTTTGAAAAAATGACTGACGTGGAAGAAACCTCTATTAGTTAGCACAAACGCCACTTTTCGTGCATACTTCGCGTCCGTTCAAGCAAAGTTGCTTGTATATAGATATTTTTAGTCATACTTCATCAGTTAGCGCTATAGAACAAGTTGGTCGCGCTAATTGTGGGTGTACGAATTTAAAGACGAGTAAAAGAGCATCTTATGTCACAAAAAATTGCTTTACTTTTCCCAGGCCAAGGCTCTCAGAGTGTTGGTATGTTGTCAGAGCTAATCGAATCATCTGACATTGTAAAAAAAACCTTTGCCGAAGCATCAGAAGCGCTTGGATATGATCTGCAAGCCTTGGTGTTAAATGGTCCTGAAGAAGAGCTAAATCAAACTCATAAAACTCAGCCAGCATTATTGACGTCTAGCGTAGCTATTTTTCGTCACTGGCAAGCAAAAAATGTTGATGCTGAACTTGTATTAGCTGGTCACAGCTTGGGTGAGTATTCAGCGCTTGTATGTGCAGGTGTTATCTCGTTGTCAGAAGCTGTTAAGCTAGTTGAAAAACGTGGTTTGTATATGCAAGAAGCCGTGCCAGCTGGAACAGGGTCTATGGCTGCAATTATCGGCTTAGAAGATGAGGCAATTGTCAAAGCATGTGCTGAGTCTGCGCAAGGGCAGGTTGTATCTCCGGTAAATTACAATTCGCCTGGTCAAGTTGTAATTGCAGGGCATAAAGAAGCCGTAGATAGAGCGAGTGAAGCATGTAAAGAAGCAGGTGCAAAGCGCGCTCTTCCTTTATCAGTAAGCGTCCCTTCACATTGTGAGTTAATGAAACCAGCGGCAGAGCGCCTAGCAGCTGATCTCGAAGGCTTAACATTTGCAGAGCCTAAATATCCGGTTATCAACAACGTCGATGTTGCAGTAGCTAAAAGTGCTACAGAAATAAAGGATGCGCTTATCAGGCAGCTATTTAGTCCTGTACGCTGGACTGAAACAGTTCAACAGCTTGCCGCGCAAGAGATTACTCAGGCTTATGAGTTTGGCCCAGGAAAAGTTCTTACAGGCTTGGCAAAACGAATTGATAAATCAGTTAAATGTGCTGCTGCTAACGATGTAGCATCAATTGAAAGTGCAGAATAATAGAGAAGAAAAATGTCCAATATATTTGATCTTAAAGATAAAATCGTATTAGTCACAGGTGCAAGTCGCGGTATAGGTAAATCAGTCGCGCAGACATTGGTCGCACAGGGCGCAACGGTACTTGGTACAGCAACAAGTGACTCTGGTGCGGAAAAAATCAGCGAGTATTTAGGTGAAAACGGTAAAGGTTATAAACTTAATGTCACTGACGTTGAGTCTATTGATGCTGTATTGAAGCAGATTAAAGCTGATTTTGGTGATATTGACGTGTTGGTAAATAATGCAGGTATTACTCGCGATAATTTGCTTATGCGTATGAAAGATGACGAGTGGACAGATATTATTGACACTAACTTAAGTGCAATTTATCGTTTATCCAAAGCTGTACTTCGCCCGATGATGAAGAAAAAGTCAGGCCGTATTATTAACATTGGTTCTGTAGTTGGCACCATGGGTAATGCCGGTCAAGCAAACTATGCAGCAGCGAAAGCTGGTGTTATCGGTTTCTCTAAATCACTTGCACGTGAAGTCGCTTCTCGTGGTATTACAGTGAATGTAATTGCACCTGGTTTTATCAAAACTGATATGACTGATGAATTAACTGACGAGCAAAAAGCGGCAACACTGGCAAACGTACCTGCAGGTCGTTTAGGTCAGCCTGAAGAAATTGCTGCAGCTGTAGCGTACCTAGCTTCTGATGCAGCTGCGTATATCTCCGGAGAAACGTTGCACGTGAACGGTGCGATGTATATGGTGTAAAGATTACAAAATAATTTAAATTTTTGTGATCTTGCCGCAAACTAGCTTGATATTGCCCTGAAAATAGGCGATAAAGAGTAAAAATATTTAGTAACAGGTTTGACCAGACAAAAAAGTCTAAGTCAATCCTTGAATCAATACATGATGCGCCGTAAACTACGCCGCAATCTGAAATTAACGCAAAAAGCGTTTTAATAAAGGAAAGAAGAATGAGCGACATCCAAGAACGCGTAAAAAAAATCATCGTTGAGCAACTAGGTGTTAAAGAGGAAGAAGTAAAATCAGAAGCTTCTTTCGTTGATGACCTAGGCGCGGACTCTCTTGACACTGTTGAGCTAGTAATGGCTCTAGAAGAAGAGTTTGACACTGAGATCCCTGATGAAGAAGCTGAGAAAATCACTACTGTTCAGGCTGCGATCGACTACGTTACTGCTCACGCTGAGTAATTAACGGATCTGAAGGGCAGCACTCGCTGCCCTCATTCATTCTACCCCCGCAAAATTTCAAATCCCTTTTTGGAGGAAACCGTGGCTAAACGTCGAGTCGTAGTAACTGGCTTAGGTATGTTGACGCCGCTAGGTAATGATGTTCAGTCAACCTGGCAAGGCCTATTAGAAGGTCGTAGTGGCATTTCAAATATCACGCATTTTGATACATCGAGTTTTGGAACTAAGTTTGCTGGCTTAGTTAACGACTTTGATGCGACAGAATACATGTCCAAAAAAGACACAAAAAAAATGGACTTGTTTATTCAGTATGGTATTGCAGCTGGTGTCCAAGCATTAAAGGATTCAGGATTAGAAATCACTGAACAAAATGCTGCACGTGTTGGTGTGGCAGTTGGTTCAGGGATTGGTGGATTGACTCTTATTGAAGAAAACCACCACAAGCTTATCGCGAGTGGTCCGCGAAAGTTATCACCTTTCTATGTACCTTCAACCATTATAAATATGATTTCAGGACATTTGTCTATCATGCATGGTTTGAGAGGTCCTAATATTTCGATTGTTACAGCTTGTACAACCGGTCTTCACAACATTGGTCATGCTGCACGTATGATTGCATATGGTGATGCAGACGCGATGGTTGCCGGTGGTGCTGAAAAGGCTTCTACACCTATTGGTATGGGTGGTTTTAGCGCAGCGCGTGCCTTGTCGACTCGAAATGATGATCCTCAAGCGGCCTCTCGTCCTTGGGATAAAGATAGAGACGGTTTTGTACTTGCAGATGGTGCCGGTGTTATCGTACTAGAAGAATACGAGCACGCAAAAGCACGTGGCGCTAAAATCTATGCTGAACTAGTTGGTTTCGGTATGAGTGGCGACGCATATCATATGACATCACCACCAGAAGACGGTTCGGGTGCTGCACTTGCTATGGAAAATGCACTAAACGATGCAGGTGTGAATGCGGAGCAAATTGGTTATATCAACGCACATGGTACATCAACTCCAGCAGGCGACATTGCTGAAACATCAGCAGTTAAGTCAATTTTTGGCAGCGCGGCGAATGATGTGATGGTGAGTTCTTCCAAATCAATGATGGGACATTTATTAGGTGCCGCGGGCTCTGTTGAGTCAATTATAAGCATCTTGTCTTTGGTCGACCAGAAAGTATCGCCTACTATCAATTTGGATAACCCTGATGAAGGGTGTGACCTAGACTATGTTCCGCACACAGCCCGTGATGCAAAGTTAGATTATGCGCTTTGTAACTCGTTTGGTTTTGGTGGTACTAACGGCTCGTTGCTGTTCAAAAAGATTTAAGTTTATCTTTAGTTTGATAAAGCCTGGCAATGCCAGGCTTTTTTATTTTCGGAAGGTTTATGGAAATCAGTTATAAAGATCGTGGCTTAAACTATGGCGATGGCTTTTTCACAACTATTAAAATTGAAAGTGGCCAACCACAGCTTTGGCAATATCATTTAGCAAGGCTCAGGCAGTGTCAGCAAGTCTTGTGTTTTCCAGAGCTAGACGAGCAAGCAATTACAAACGCGTGTTTGGAAGCCGCAAAAGGGTGTGGTTTAGGCGTGATCAAGGTTTTAATCACCAGGGGGGTTGGTGGACGAGGTTATGGCTTACCAGAGCACCCAGAGCCCAAGATTATAATTACACAAAGTGATTTTCCTGCGCACTATTTTAAGTGGCAAGAACAAGGTGTTTGTTTGAGCGTCAGTGATATTAAGCTTGGTCACCAGCCTCTGTTTGCTGGTCTGAAAACGCTTAACCGTCTAGAGCAAGTATTGATAAAAGCGCAAGCCAGCCAACAAGTGGCTGATGATGTATTGGTTTTAGATATCGATGACAACGTCATAGAGTGCTCTGCTAGCAACCTCATCATTGTGAAAAATAACCAGCTGTTTACACCTAGCTTGAAGCTGTGTGGTATTAAAGGTGTGTATCTATCACTGCTGTCTGATCATACTCAAATAAAGTCTAAATCATTGTGTTTGCATGATGTATTGGAGGCAGACGCGGTATTTATGTGTAATAGTTTGATGGGACTTGTACCCGTAAAATCATTAGACAAACAGGTGTTTAACCTGCAAACTGCCCTTGATTTGAAGTCAAAGATAGAAGCCACTCTATGATCCGTTTTTTATTATGGGCCGTCTCAGTTCCTGTACTTATCATCTTATATTATGGGTATAACTTACAGGGTTTGATGCGAAGTGAAACCCTAGACTTACCAGAGCAATATACGCAAGTGTCGCAGGGGGAGACTTTTCATAGCTTATGTGCAAAATGGCAGTCTCAGCAGGCATTGGAAAGCTGCTTTCCTTATAAACTTTATAGTAAGTTGCAGCCGCAGAAATTCACTCTAAAAGCCGGGGTTTATGAGTTGAGGGGCCTTACTGTATTGACGGCCATTGAAAAAGTTCACCGCGGTGACAAGGCGGATTTTACCTTCACTATTATTGAAGGTGACACTTATAAAACGATCATTGAGAATCTAAAGAAGAGTGCGTTTTTAATATTCGATATTCCAGATGAGCCTTCAGAAGGTTTTATACAATTTGGCAATGGACACCCAGAAGGGTGGTTATACCCCGATACATATCATTATGAAGGTTTGACCGATGCGTCAGCACTGTTGCAGCGTGCGCATACAAAGATGCAAAGCGTTTTAAGCGAAGCTTGGGAAAAACGAGGCGACAATGTACCGTTAAAAAGTGATTATGAAGCGCTTATTCTTGCTTCTATAATTGAAAAGGAGTCAGGGCAAGCTGCTGAGAGAGATATTATTTCTTCGGTATTTCATAATAGATTGAACAAGGGGATGAGATTACAGACAGATCCAACTGTTATTTATGGGCTCGGAGAACGGTTCCGTGGTGATATTAAAAAGTCTCATTTGCGTGAATATACGCCATATAACACCTACCGAATTGATAGACTTCCACCAACACCAATTGCAATGCCCTCCAAAGATGCATTGTTTGCAGCTGTGCAACCAGCTAATACAGACTTTTTATATTTTGTTTCAAAAGGAAATGGCGCACATTATTTCTCTAAATCACTGAAAGAACACAATAGAGCTGTGCGAAAGTACATTTTAAATGAGCAGTGAGTTTGCCGTTAAGATATCAAGCCATAAAAAGGCTGTACTTAGGTACAGCCTTAATCATTTGATCTATTACTTTTTACTAAATTCAACAGTCAAAACTTGGTTAGCTGTCAAATTACTGAACGTATACTGCTCTAGAGGACCTAGGTTAACGCCGTTGAGCGTGACACTTTTAACTTGAGCGCCAGCAGCGGCATTGAAGAAGAAGGTTTGATCTTTGTTCGGTGCTATCAAGATGTCACCAAATGTATCGCCAGTCGGTGTAACACTGCCTAAGTGAGAAACCTTGCTCGCTTGTTCTCTGGTGATAAGTTTCCAAGGGTCGTAGTCAGGAGCAAGCGCACCAGGCATTGAATCTGCGTACCACTTAGCTTCATAGTACTTGCCGTCATGATAAACTTGGTCACCCTTTTGGTAGATGTTGCCTTGTGCATACGTCGGGCTTGCCCCAATGCTTTTAACTGTTACAACTTTACCATCAGTCAGAGGCGCAGGGTTACGCATCCACTCAACGATATCTTTAAATGGCACGATACGGACTACAGGTTGACCGTTAACTTTCAAACTGAGCGCATATTGAATGAATTCTTCAATTGCTTGTTGACGCTCTAAGTAAGTAGTCGCACGCCCACCTGTATCATACTCTGGCGCGTAAATATTGGCATGTGCACCGTATAATAAAGGAGAGCGGTTGCCTTCGAGTCTCAAATGCAAGTTGTGCTTTAAGATAGCTAGCACGTCATTTTTACTCATTGCGCTACCAACCCACATATTTGTGTCAAATGCGACCATTTTACCGCCTTGTGGCTTTTCAAATACGTTTGAAGGGAGCTGCCATAGGCCAGGGAAGTGACCAACGTCTGGTTTTCCAACCCGCGTTGTAGGCGTACCATTGTTCATGGTATAAGGCCATGGGTTGTTGGTGCCATTATATTGGCTGCCCCAACCCTCTTCTACACTGGTATCGTAGACAAAATTACCTTTGATAAGAGCTGAAAACAACGCATTATTGTGATTTAAATAAGGGGTCCTAAAGCCAATAATCTCACTAACTGGGATCCCGGGGCCCGCAGCATCATTTGCACCGTGCATGATCTCTGTAGCGTCAAACGGTTTACTTAACCATGTTTGAGTAATACCCAGCTCCTGTGCCCACTGTGCTTCACTGAAGTTGCCCGTATCTGGCCCGCCATCTTTGTGGCTCCACGTGTGATTGCCAATCTCGTGGCCATCTAGCCAAGCATTTCTCCAAGCATGTTTGACACCCACAGCATCGTTAGCGGCAGCTTCTATATAAGAGGGCGTATTGAAGAAAGTAAACCTGACTGGTGAGCCATCAAATGTCGCCGTATTATGTGAGCCATTGTCGTTTTGTAATTGACGAGTAAAGTTAACTATCCAGTCCATGCCTGCCTTAGAACCATTGTCATCGAAACCAATCGAAATAAACAATGGCACCTGAACTGGTCTCAGTTGAGCAGGAGGCATTTGGCTCCAAGGCTGATTATCTGAATAATCATAGTTATTGGTTTGTGCTGTCGTTAATTGAGCATCAGCAGGTAACTCAACTGATTTAATTCCAGAGTCGTATACGCTTGCTTGTGCAACTGAAGATATACCGATGAATACACCTAGTGACAGCGCTGACATTTTAAACTTCATGATCAATCCTTACTTAAAGTTTTTCATATTGGGATGGGGGTATTGTACATAAAAAAGCGCTAATTAAAGGCGGCGAAATAAAGAGGGATTTAGCATAAATAGCGAGCGGGGTTGATGGTTTATAAATTAATAAGTAAAAAATACAGTGGTTTATTTTTTTGTAAGGTACATTGGATAAGCTTTCGTACATGTTGTGATTATTCATTATTATTGAATATGGTTGTGTGGCAAAAAACAAATACAGATGAGTATGATTCAAGTGATGTAACGACAGCGAGTGAATCGTCTTAAATTGTCTGGTTGTAATGATAATAATTGAATTGTTAGCTTACCTAGCTCTTCGAATAAAAATAGAAAAAGCGTTTATATAAGTGACTTATAAACGCGATTTATGTAGATTACTGTTGAATTTGAAATTACACAGAATACAAGCAAATACGGCTAAGTATTCCTACACACTGCGATGACAACATTTGGGGATAAATAATGAAAAAGGTTAACGTGCTGGCAGCGGCTGTACTTTTTGCCATTACTGGATGTGCGACAGAGTCCACATCGAATCAAGTTAATAGTGAAAACCTAGCTAAAGCGAAAAAAACAATAAGTAGAGCTGAGGTTGACACCGTAGTCGATAAATATACCAAAACGTTTATTTCTCACCAGCCAGCTTTGGCAACATCTTTGAAGCTTGAAAGTGAAGATTATGGCCGCTATGAAAATAGACTACCCGACTACTCAGTTGCTGGCATGCAAGCGTTGCAGATAGACATGACACATGCTGCCGAGCAGCTCAAGCAGTTGCAATCTGCGCAGCTCAGTGACAAAGACAGATTGCATGTGCAAGTTAATGAGGTTATAGCACGGTATTATGCAGGTGACAGTGTATTTTCTGCCGGATACATTGATACTTGGGGTGGACATTTACCTTATATCGTAAACCAGATATCAGGGCCTCTGATGGACGTGCCAAGTATATTGCAAAACCAGCATGAAATTAGCAATATATCTGATGCAAAAGCGTATGTGGAACGTTTAGCTGCGTTTGCGACTATGGTGGACCAAGTCAATGAGAAAGTCGTCAGTGATGCAAAGCGTGGGATCATACTGCCTAAGCCACTATTTCCCAATACTTTATCTTATCTAACTGCGTACACTGAACCAAAAGCAAATGAACATGTACTTGTGACGTCTTTCGCTACAAAGCTAGAAAACCTTGAAGGCGTTAGTGACAGAGCAAAAGCGAGTTTAGTTGAAAGTGCTGCATCAGTGATGGCAATGCAGATATATCCTGCATTTGGTCGTATCACCGCCAAAATGACAGAATTGGAAAAACAGGCCTCAGATAAGGTCGGTATTTGGGCACAGCCTAATGGAGAAGCGTTTTATCAACATGCTATCACGTATTTAGCAGACTCAGACATGACGGCACAACAGATCCATGAAGTGGGCCAAGCGGAAGTGAAGCGTATCACAAAGCGCATGGATGAGATCTTAAAGTCGAATGGCTACACCAAGGGCTCAGTGAGCGAGCGTATGAAGCAATTAAACGAAGAGCCACGCTTTTTGTTTGCTGATAGCGATCAGGGTCGACAGGAACTGTTGGACTTCTTAAAGGGCGAGATTGAAGTCATCAATGAAAAAGCCCCCCAGTACTTTTCGACTCTGCCACCACAAAAAGTAGAAGTAAAACGTATTCCAGTTGAGGTTGAAGCTGGCGCACCTGGTGGTTATTACTATGGCCCTTCTTTAGATGGCAGCCGCCCTGGGGTGTTTGCGATAAATCTCAAAGATATGAAGGCTGTGCCAAGTTTTGGTTTGAAAACACTGACATATCATGAAGCGGTACCAGGGCATCACTTCCAAATTGCACTCAATATGTTACAAACCGACATTGGCTTAATGCGCCAAAATGCGTCGTTTAACGGCTATATCGAAGGGTGGGCACTTTACTCCGAGTTACTTGCTTACGAAATGGGCATGTACGAAGGCGACCCATTCGGTGATCTAGGTCGATTGCAAGCGGAGGCATACCGAGCAGCCCGCCTTGTTGTAGATACAGGCCTACACTATAAAAAGTGGACTCGACAAGAGGCAATTGAGTATTTTGCTGAGGCGACAGGCTCGGCTATGAGCGATGTCGTCCCTGCAATAGATCGCTATATTGCATGGCCGGGGCAAGCTCTAGGCTATAAGTTGGGTATGCTGAAGTTTGAAGAGCTAAGAAAAGGTGCGCAGAAAGCTTTGGGCAACAAGTTTGATATGACATCGTTTCATGACGAAATTTTACTAAAAGGCGCACGTCCACTGGCGCTGGTTGAACAAGACATTGCTCGCTGGGTTGAAAAACGCAAAGCAATGTAAATTTGTCATGGCTTATGAATGATAACAAGGGGCAATTCGCCCCTTTTTTATGTTTTAAAAGAGAAGCTTGATGTACAACTTGGTACATTTTTAAAAAAAGTAATACGCAATTTTGTGTGCAGGTTCCATATGCTTTAAAAACAATAACAATATGGGTACCAATTCAATGATTTGTAGATTAAGAGAAAGTTTCACCATAGCGATTGCGATATTTAGCTTAAGCGCTTGTGGTGGAGATAACAGTTCAAACACACAAAGAAATGTATCAATACCAGCTCAACAACCGGCACTTAACTCTGCGCACAAAGTTGAGGTCGAGTTTAACTATCAAAAATTAATTGATGACCTCGTTTCTGATCAAGTACACGGTATTATCTTGCATGTTTCTACACCAAATCGTACTTTTACAGGAAGTAGTGGTACTGCTAATTTAACGACACAAGCGCCATTGCAGCCCGATGCTGTTTATCACCTAGCAAGCACAGGAAAAGTTTTTACTGCACTATTGGCCGTTCAATTGCACCAAGCGGGGCTTTTAGACCTGGATGCGACAATAGATACGTGGTTATCACCGGGGATTATCGAACAAATAGAGCATGGCACGGAGATCACTCTGCGACAGTTATTAAATCATAGCAGTGGAATTTACAACTACTCTGATCCGCGAAGCAACGACGCGTATGTCGAGTTTGTTTTGGCAAACTATAAAAAAGGGATCACAAATCAAGATCTCGTTCAATTTGCATTAGGCCAACCAGCCTACTTTAAGCCAGGCAGTGGGGCCGAATACTCTAATAGTAATTATGCTTTGGCAGGCATTATTTTAGATAGAGTATTAGGACACCCAAATGCGCATGCGATGCGAGATCTAATTATCGATAGGTTAGAGTTGGTTAATACTTTTTCGGTTGGCATTGAAAATCAATTTGCTGAGATTACCCCAGGATATGAAAAGCAAAACGGCGAATATATTAATACGTGGCCTATCTTAAGTCATGTAACCTCTTCAGCAACGCCAATAGCGTCAACTGTTACCGAGTTATCGCTATTAATGGAAAATATCTTTAATAATGAGCAGTGGTTGTCGAATCAAGCTCGTGAAGAGCTCATTGGCGCTAAAAGTCGTGCTTCGGTATCTCCGGGCCTTGAATATGTTCTAGGCTTATGGAAAGAGGATATACAAGGGTATACTGTCTATCACCACAATGGTGGGAATCATGGCTATGTGTCTAATAATTTATACATTCCGGAGCTCAATACCAGTGTGGTTTATTTTCTCAACTGTGGACTCAATGATAAATGTTTGGATGCGTTTCAAACGATCGAGCGTGCGGTAATGGAAAGTATTTTGGTAAAGCTTAAGGTGTGATGAGATGCGCGGCGAGCAAGCCGCGCAGCCTCAGCCTGTATTAGTCTTCAATACCTCTGAACTTTAAAAACTCACTATAGGTGCCTTTAAAGTCAGTGATCTTATTGTCTTTAATTTCAAGAATACGCGTTGCTAGAGAGTCAACGAAAACTCGATCGTGAGAAACGAAAAATAGCGTGCCTTTGTACTGTTCAAGGGCTGTATTTAATGATTCAATCGACTCCATATCCATGTGGTTGGTCGGCTCATCCATCAACAATATGTTTGGTTTGTGCATCATTAACTTGCCGAGCAACATACGACCTTGCTCACCACCAGAGAGGACTTTAACCGACTTCTTGATGCTATCTTGAGAGAAAAGCATGCGCCCTAAGAAGCTACGTAATACTTGCTCATCATCACCTTCTTGTCGCCATTGGCCCATCCATTCCATCAGGTCCATATCTTTTTCAAAGTCTTCTGCGTGATCTTGAGCGTAATAGCCAATGTTACTGTTTTCTGACCACTTGAATGCGCCGTTTCTAGGAGCCAATTGACTGGCAAGGGTGTTCAATAAAGTGGTTTTACCTACACCATTTTCACCGATTATCGCGACTCTTTCGCCCACTTCAAAAATACCACTGAAGTCACTAAACAAATCTGCCTCAAAGCCTTGTGATAAGCCTTCAACTTCCAGTGCATTTCTGAACAACTCTTTTGACTGCTCAAAGCGAATGAAGGGGTTTTGACGGCTTGATGCTTTGACTTGTTCCAATTGAATTTTGTCAATTTGTTTTGCTCGTGATGTCGCTTGTTTCGCTTTTGAAGCGTTGGCAGAGAATCGTGCAACGAAAGTTTGCAGCTCAGCAATTTGCGCTTTCTTTTTCGCATTATCAGCGAGTAATCGCTCTCTTGCTTGCGAGGCAGCAGTCATGTATTCGTCGTAGTTACCCGGATAAAGACGTAGTTCACCATAGTCTAAGTCTGCCATATGAGTACAAACACTGTTCAAAAAGTGTCTGTCGTGAGAAATGATGATCATAGTGCAGTTGCGCTCGTTTAAGGTATGCTCAAGCCAGCGAATGGTGTCGATGTCCAAGTTGTTGGTTGGCTCATCTAGAAGCATGATGTGTGGGTCAGCAAAGAGTACTTGAGCGAGAAGTACACGCAGTTTCCAGCCCGGAGCAACTTCGCTCATCAAGCCAAAGTGTTGTTCAGTGGGAATACCTACAGCAAGGAGTAATTCGCCCGCTTTGGACTCTGCCATATAGCCATCCATTTCGGCAAACTTGACTTCAAGATCCGCAACAATCATACCTTCTTCTTCGCTCATTTCTGGCAATGAGTAAATACGATCACGTTCTTGTTTTACTTCCCACAGCTCTTTGTAGCCCATGATAACCGTATCAATTACCGTATATTCTTCGTAGGCGAATTGATCCTGATTAAGTTTAGCAACACGTTCTTGTGGATCATAGCTGACATTACCACCAGTTGGTTCTAACTCACCACTGAGGATTTTCATAAAAGTTGATTTACCACAGCCATTCGCCCCGATTAGGCCATAGCGATTACCTTCGCCAAATTTGACTGAGATATTTTCAAAAAGCGGCTTAGAGCCAAACTGTTGGGTGATATTCGCTGTAGAAATCAAAATTTAATACCTTAATAAATTAGAATCGGCGCAACGTTACCCGCTGCAGCGCTCAACTGCAAGTATTGATATGCAGAAAAATGAGAATTTAGTATATCAAATTACGTCAACCCTTGTGCTTGTTCGAACTAAGACAATATTACAGTCAAATTCGCCATTCTGCTGATTGTTGACTATAAGTTTAACTACATAGACACAAAATGATTAACATCACATGCAATTAACCGTTTCGGCTCGTGTAATGAGTGGGTTTACGGCAGTTGTAGTTTTAGCTTGCATTATTTACATCGTAGCGCTAACAGGGAACATAACTATCGGTGGATCTGTTCAAAAGGTTTCTAATCAAAGTGTTCCAACATTAATATCGGGCAATAATATGCTCCAGTCAGTCTTGCTGTCGAGGTTATCTTTGACGCAGCTAGAGCAAGCGCCAACACTCAGTGCGATTAGCGCCATCCGCAATCAATACAATTTACAAAAACAAAGCAACGATAAAGCATTAATGCAGTTATCAGAGCTTACTGAATCTGAACCTGAGCTCAGCAGGCCTTTTGACAACTCCAAAAAACTTAACACAGTATTTTTTCAGCGCGCCGATAGTGCCTTCAACAAAGCGGTACTAGCGTTCAAACTAAAAGAGCGTACGGCTGAGGTTGCCAGTGAGTTCACCGATATGGGGGATGAAACACTCAGCTTGGCATATGACCTTGAAGGCATTTCGAATGACCAAAAAATATCTGATGTGGTTAACGCACTGATTGAAAATGTTGAAAATTTAGTAGATGAGGTCAGTGGTGGCCTCACTTCCAATATTACGTTCGAAATCATGAATGTAACGAGTGTTGCCAAAGAATCAATCTCTGACATGGAGCAACAACTGACTGCGCTGAAAAACTCTCCGGAACTCGCGAATTCTGATGCGTTAGGTTTAATGGAAGAGAACTTCTCTCAATTCAAACAGGCAGTTGTCGGTTCAGACAACGCATTACAGTCAAGAATCAACACGCTAAACGAAAAAAAGCAGCTCAGTAACCTCGTTACAGAGGCTTCTGGCTCAGCAGAAGAGTTACAGCTACAGCTAAGGGAGCTGAATGAGAAAATAGGTGGGCTGACGGAGGATGCCCAGCAGGCTGCTGAAGAGGCGATTGAAGAGAGTTTACAGGTGACATCGGCATTGACCGTTGTCACTATCATATTGTCCATCGTGATAGCATATTTTGTGATTAACAGTGTGCGCACGCCATTACATCAGATTATCGATTCAATTAATCGCGCCGCGCAGGGAGACTTAACCGTTCGGCTCGATAACTTTAAACAGGATGAGTTTGGTCGTTTGGCCAGTAATATCCAAAAACTCATTGACACTTTAGCAGGTACACTGAGAGAGGTAACAAGTAACACGCAATTACTCTCTTCAACGGCTGAACAGACCAATATGATTGCGGAACAAAGTTGTAGCAGTGCGTCGCAGCAGAGTGAGCAAATGAGCGCAATGAGTAGCTCAATTTCAGAAATGAAAGAAACAGTGCGTTCGGTAACAGACAGTATTCACAGTACATTAGAACAGGTCCAGCAAGCAAGTAGTGAAGCTGCATCTGGCGAAGAGTTGTTAGTAACCAACGTACAAAATATTAAGGGGCTCGAATCTTCGATAGAAACCTCAGCAAATGCGATTAATCAGTTGAGCAACGAGCTAGAAAACATTAACACTGTGCTGGCGGTGATCCGGAGTATTGCAGAGCAAACCAACCTGCTCGCTTTAAATGCAGCCATCGAAGCGGCTCGAGCGGGGGAACAAGGGCGCGGATTTGCAGTGGTTGCAGACGAAGTCCGGACGCTCGCTAGCCGCTCTCAAGATGCAACTGAAGAAATAGAAAAAGCCATAACCGGATTACAAGATGGTGCAAAAGGTGCAGTCAATACCATGTCTAATTCTCAGCGAGAAACACACAATTGTGTGAGTGGTATAGAAGCTGTTCAAGGCACTTTAAGTGCAATTGTAAACAGTGTTGAAACCATCAAAGATATGAGCCAACAAATTGCTGCGGCATCTGAGCAGCAGAGCCTTGCTGCGGTGAGCCAATACGATAATGTCCAATATATGCATGAAATTACAAACCTTAACTCAAATCATGCGCAGGAAAATAAACAGGCTAGTCAGCAGTTGGCTGAAATGGCAGAGACACTCAGGTTAATGATGAGCCAATTTAAAACTTAGGAGATGACGATGAAACTACTATTAGCAATTGGGGCCGTATCACTGGTACTTAGTGCAATGCCCACTGAAGTCAAAGCTGGCACATGTGAAATCAAATATGTTAGAACGGCATGTCCGGGTAAGGAGAAAATTAGCTATAAAAAGTGCAAAGGAAAGCAGCGCTGCTCTAAATTTAAAGAGGCGACAAGTGCAGCTGAATGTGGGGAAATGGCGGTTAAGTCATGTCGAAACAAGCGCCTGACAATTACCAAATCAAAAGTTATCAATGCGTTATTCGATGGACAGCAGTTAAAGGCCAGTAATGGCAGCGAAGACTTTTGTACTGTGTATGCTAAAGCGTCAGAAGAGTTTAATAAGTGCGGCGGGTAGCGGGATGTTTTGTTAGTTATAAAGGTTGCTTTTAGGTATTTAACTGCGTAAATGCCTAAAGTGCCATTTTTATCTTAATTGATGAGAGTTTGCTGCACAGCAGTCAATGCTTGTTGTAGCCATCAATATATTGCTTAATTAAGAATTCCTTGCCAATTAAGCCGAGTAGCAGATTGTTTCGCAGTAAAAAATTAGCCATAATCGACCTAGTTTGATTTTTTATTTAAGAGCAACCACATATTTGATTTAGTGGCTATGTGCTGTCATAGCCAAACATGTTGTTGAATGTTAGCTCATAAATATTTTTAAAAAAGGCCAGAGAATGTGTGAGCTACTAGGCATGTCTGCTAACGTGCCGACAGATATTTGTTTTAGTTTTTCAGGGTTATTAGAGCGTGGTGGGAATACAGGGCCTCATAAAGATGGTTGGGGGATAACTTTTTACGAAGGTAAGGGGTGTCGCACATTCAAAGATCCTGAACCAAGTTGTCAGTCTGAAATCGCTAAGTTGGTCAAAGCCTATCCAATTAAGAGTGTTTCTGTGATAAGTCACATTCGTCAAGGCAACCGGGGCCGAACATGTTTGGAGAATACACATCCCTTTACGCGAGAGCTATGGGGAAGAGAGATCTCTTATGCACACAATGGGCAACTATCGAATTATAAAGATTTGAAAACGCAGTACTATAAGCCGGTTGGCAATACCGATAGCGAGCTTGCGTTTTGCTGGATTTTAGACAAAATCCGTGAAAAATACCCTAAGAAGCCCTCCAACATGGCAGCTGTATTTCGCTATGCCGCCAAATTAGCTGATCAGCTAAGAGAAAAAGGCGTGTTTAATATGTTGTTGACGGACGGTGTGTTTGTGTTGGCATACTGCAGCAACAACTTACATTGGATCACGCGTAAAGCGCCTTTTGGCAAAGCAACGTTAATCGATGCAGATATGGTTGTTGATTTTCAAAAAGAAACCACGCCCAATGACGTTGTAACTGTGATTGCTACTCGACCACTGACCAATGATGAAGAGTGGACGAAAATGGAACCTGGGCAGTCAGTGTTGTTCAAATTGGGTGAGAAAGTATAAAACAGGTGCTTTTGCACCTGCTTTAATGCCTGTTTTAATTATTGCTTAATAGTTTGAGCTGTCATTTGAATTTGAAACTGCTCAACGCCGTCTTTTCCTTTTAGCATTTGCACCAACATGTAGTCATATTGTGGTGCAAACCAAGCGATTGCATGGCGCTTGTTGCTGTCATAAAGACGTTTTACCTTGATGGTTTTAACATTGCCAATCGGTAGTGTGATGGTTTCTTCTCCCACTACTTTAAAGTTATACATACGAACGTTGCCATTCTTATCTATGATTGGGTAGCTAAATTGGGTTTTGCCAGATTTCAGCTCATTGCGGAGCTGATTTTGGTAGGAGAGAACGTCTTGTCGTGATTCATCCCATTCGACCTTGAGTGGGTAATCCTGCTCTTTTGAATACAGTTGTTTGTTCTCTCTATCAAATTTAATTTTGAAGCTCTTGTCAGGACGCGTGCCTTCTCGATTAAGGCTATAATGGAGTGGTTTAGTTTGGCCGTTTTCAAATTTGAACAAGCTTTGTTCTGTACGTTTTTCTGTGAATATCATCCACTTCACATCGGTCTCATAACTCAGCGCATAAGTATTGTCGGCAACCTGTATAAACTCTCTGGTTGCTTTGCCATGAATTTTTCCTTTTCGTAGTACATTATACTCGGCTGTGTATTCGGTGAGCGTAGAGGCATGAAGGGAAGAAGATAAAACAGCGCTTAAGCCAAATAGCAAAGCGCTGTGGATTTTTATTTTAGCTGTAATCGACGCCTTGCGCTGGAAGGGGTTGTTTATCAAAAACTGCATAGTCTGCTTCCATTGTTAGTCTGTGTTCACTGAACCACTTGACCACCAAAGGATAAATGACATGTTCTTGTTCGTGTACCCGCTTAGCTAGTGTCTCCGCTGTGTCGTCAGGCAAAATGGCAACTTTTGCTTGAACAACAACAGGACCTCCGTCTAATTCTTCTGTTACGAAGTGAACACTAGCGCCATGGTACGCATCGTTTGCGTCAATTGCTCTTTGGTGGGTGTTCAGCCCTTGGTACTTAGGCAACAAAGATGGGTGAATGTTCAACATTTTCCCTTTAAATTTTTGCACTAAGCCAGAGGTTAGAATACGCATAAATCCAGCCAATACAACTAAATCTGGATTACAAGAGTCAATTAATTTTGCCAGCTGTTCATCATAAGCCTCGCGACTATCGAAGTCTTTATGGCTTAAAACGTGAGTGTTTATATTTGCTTTGTCAGCTCTTACAAGCCCATAAGCATCGCCTTTGTTACTAATGACGGAAACAATTTCACCATTAATGTTACCAGCTTGGCAGTGGTCAATAATTGCTTGTAAATTAGAGCCACTACCAGAGATCAATACAACGATCCGAGTGGGTGCCATTACTCGGCACCACCAAGGATTTCAACTTGCTCTTCGCCTTCAACTGCATCTTGGATTTCACCAATGTGCCATGCATTTTCGCCTTGTGCTGTTAAGATCTCTAGGCTTTGTGCTAACTTTTCAGCAGGTACTACTAAGATCATACCAACACCGCAGTTGAATGTACGGTACATTTCGTGAGTGCTGATGTTACCGTTTTCTTGTAGCCAGTTGAAAATGGCAGGCCACTCCCAGCTATCACCTTTAACCACTGCTTTTGCAGACTCAGGTAGTACGCGAGGAATATTCTCCCAGAAACCACCACCTGTGATATGTGAAAGGGCATGAACGTCAACGTCTTTTAAAAGCTCTAGAATTGGCTTAACGTAAATGCGAGTAGGCTCAAGTAAATGTTCGCCTAGGGGTTTACCCGCATATTCTTCATTTGTATCAGCACCAGATACTTCTAATACTTTACGGATTAATGAGTAGCCGTTTGAGTGAGGACCGCTTGAAGCAAGAGCGATTAGTTGGTCACCCGCTTTAACTTTAGTCCCGTCGATGATCTTAGATTTTTCAACAACACCAGTACAGAAACCAGCCATGTCATAATCATCACCTTCATACATGCCAGGCATTTCAGCTGTTTCACCACCGATTAGAGCACAGCCAGAAAGCTCGCAGCCCTTACCAATACCGCTAACTACGTCAGCAGCAGTATCTACATCCAGCTTGCCTGTCGCGTAGTAATCTAGGAAGAAAAGCGGTTCAGCGCCCTGTACAATAAGATCGTTAACACACATTGCGACAAGATCGATACCAACCGTGTCGTGTTTTTTCAGATCAATGGCTAAACGAAGCTTAGTACCAACCCCGTCAGTACCGGCAACTAGCACAGGCTCTTTGTAACCTGTTGGAAGTTCACATAGTGCACCAAAACCACCAATGCCACCCATAACTTCTGGACGACGAGTTTTTTTCACTACGCCTTTAATGCGCTCAACCAATGCGTTACCCGCATCAATATCAACGCCTGCGTCTTTGTAGCTCAGAGACTGTTTTTGTTCGCTCACAGGTTTTCCTCAAAATAACAGTATAGATTTGCTTAGAAACGCGCACATTTTACAACAATTGCGCCCAAGCGGCTAGTTGAAATAAGAGGTCAGAGCAACACAGATTGCAATACGGCTTAAAGCACTCTGTTTAATCATGATTTTCAGTATGTTGAGAAGCGTGCAATTTGCGTTAGATCAAGACTCTAAATGGATATCTGCTTAGTATTTGAATTGTCGGGATTGGACTTTACCAAGCTGAACGCAACACCATAAATAATTAGTGACTGATTAGGTAAGGGCATATTGATTCAAATAGTGCTGTGTGATTTCAAGTCAGCACCTTCAATATTTCAATAAAGCAGGAACTCAATATGTGTAAGAAAAGTTGTAATTTAATCAAAGAACTCCCTGAATTTAGGCACAAAATTGCTGAATTGGCGCTAACAGACAACGAATTTGCCAAACTACTGGCTGATTACAGTGTACTTGAGCAGCAAATTACCGCGATGGAACAAAATGCTGTCGCCGATTTTGAGCTGCATATAAAAGATTTAAAAACACGCTGTATAACGATCAAAGACCGACTCTACATTCGTCTCAAGCACGCGCCATGAGCTAAGTCGTTGTGCCAGTGTAAGTGTCCGGCAGAGTATGAATATTAAACTATACTAAAGTCAGGTTTTGTTTATAGGCGCTCTTTTTGGAAACTATTAGCCTTTGCTTAATACTGATGGGGCTGTCTTTTTTGTTGCTTTCAGTAAAGCCCGCAATAGAAATATGTCGCATTGCACAGTCTAAAGGATGGTGGTTGCTGCTTGCACTTATTTGTTTTTTTACTTTGGGTTATACAAGCTTTGCAGCCTACGTTTACTTGAGCGTAGACAGTTCGCGAGTGGTTTTAGCCTTGTCTTTGATACTTGCTCTGGGTGGACTGTTTGTCATTGTGGTCGTCAATTTGGGCAAGGTAAGTTTAATGCGACTACAAGCAGCCCTTGATCTCGAAAAGTATAACGCCCAACATGACCACCTCACCAAACTACAAAACCGCGCACAATGCTTTAAATGTATAGAGCTGAGAAAAAAACAATGTGATGGTTTTGCTGTTGTGATCTTCGATTTGTATAACTTGAAACAGATCAACGAGGCGATGGGGCATTACTTTGGTGACCAATTGCTAGTGGCATTTTCACAAGCTATCTCAAGTAGTCTGTTACCTGGCAGTGAGCTGTTTCGCATTGGTGGCGATGAATTCGCCGTTGTCAGTGAAGCGCGCAATGAGCCTGCGCTTTTTGCCCAAAACAACGCCATATTAAGTGCGTTACACAATGGGCTAGTCGTAGAGCATACCGCGGTAGATGTAACATATAGCTCAGGTGCAATCTTGAACATTGTGAGTGAGGACATATCTTCTTCTGAGCTTTTAAAGCGAGCAGATATCGCAATGTATGCAGCTAAAAGAAGCAAGCAAAGCTTAGTCCTATTTGATAAAACCCTGCATCAAGGAGTAGTTTCTGAATTTCATATGCTCAACGACTTTAAAGGGGCTCTAGCACGAGGGGACCTAACAGTTTTTTATCAACCAATTGTTGATGCGCAAAACTCTAAAGTGCATGGTGTAGAGGCTTTAGTTCGATGGCCATCTGAGGATGGCGAGTATATTTTGCCAGAGCGTTTTATTCCAATAGCTGAAAAGAACAACATGATAAAGTATCTCAGTGCATATGTGATAAACACTGTATTTAGTGATATCGAGTTGCTTCTAAAGTTAAATGATAAGTTGACGGTACATATAAATTTATCGTGTCAGGATCTACTAGGTAAAAACCTTATTAATGTCTTGAACACACAGCTGAGTAGTAAAAATGTAGATCCGCAAAGGATTATATTTGAGTTAACTGAAAGTATGGTGATGACAGACGTTGAACAAACCAAAACATTGATCGAGCATCTCATTGATATGGGGTTTTCGGTGAGTATTGATGATTTTGGAACTGGCTTTTCATCATTTTCAATTCTTAAAGAGCTGCCCATTTCACAGATAAAAATAGATAAATCTTTTGTCACTCAATGTCTTTCTCAGGATAAAGATCGTGCCATCATTGAAACAACACTTTTTTTAGCGAAGCGACTGGGCTGTTCAGTGGTTGCTGAAGGAGTTGAAAATGATGAAACATCTGAGTATCTGGCCAACCAAGGGTGTAAGTATATTCAAGGTTACAATATCAGTGAGCCGCTATCACTCGGTGAGATTCAGCGATGGATTTCCAGTAATGGTTTGGTGCAGACTGCGTTAAGGAAGTATTAAGGTTAGTCGCTGTATCCTCTCGCCCCTTTTTTGCGTGTTGAAATATTTCAAAATATTGCGAGCGTAACAATTGTTTTTGCAACCGGTATATCAAGTTTTTAGTCAATAAAATCAGTGTACTAAATTTTTGTTGTAGAACTTTTGGCGCATTAAGCAGTGGTCGTGAACGTAAAACAGGCGTTGAGCGGTCCATTCTGCTGGGAAGAATGTATCATTCTGTAAAATCCCATACAATTTTTGACAACTTTTGAGATCATAAAACCGTAATATACACACTAGGTTATTCAGGCCAATAGGCGCGGTAATTGAATTAATAAACCAGCTCTCACATTTGAGCCGTGTGAAGCGTAAATTTTTTAGAGGAATTAAAATTGAAAAAAGTCATCAGCTTTTTATTTCTACTTGTTTGCTCAACGATGGCTGTAGCCAATGAGACACCTTATCAGCTAATCAATCAAGTAGGTGAGGGGCTCTTTGCTGACATAAAAAAAGTCAATGCAGGAGGAAAGGCAACATCAAAGGAAATGCGTAGTATTGTTAAAGAACGATTAATGCCACATATCGACACACGATTTGTGTCGAGAAAGTTATTAGGAAAGCATATTAAAGGGCTTAAACGTCAAGAAGCCATTGAATTTATCAATGCGGTAACACATTACCTCGAAGTTACGTACGCTAGTGCCCTTATGCAATATAAAGGGCAAGAGGTCGTCTTTGAGCAAGCTCCAGCACCAAAAGATAGTAAATATGCTACGGTGAAAGCGGTGATCAAAGAAAGTGCGGGGCCTGATATTGATTTGCACTTTAAATTTCGTAAAGGAAAAGATGGTAAATGGAAGGTGTATGACCTTGTTGCAGAGGGGATATCTCTTCTGAGCGCGAAACAAAAAGAGATCGTTACGCGCATTTCTCAAGTTGGCCTTGCACAGGTCACATCCGAACTAAATAAGAAAGCTTAAAACCTTTATTTAGTTAGCCTCGAGGAGATAGAAACCTGCCTGTTTCTATTTCTTCTCGGGTCTTAAGCGCCAGCTGCTCCAATACGCCGATACTCTTACCCCTCGAAGTCAGTTCATGCTCTATATCAATAATGTCAATCTCTTCAAACCCGGAGAGTTGAGCAATTCTTGCAAATGTATAAGCGTGCTTATATTTCTTTTGTTTATAGAAAATACTAACCAGCGCTTTGTACACTTCTAAGTCTGGCGTCTGGCCAGCTTGATTTAGTTCCAAAACTCGATACAGAAAGTCGATTGTTTTGTCGTCATCAAACTTTGCGTAATAGGTTGCTAAGAACATTTGAATCTCTTGGCTTTCTCGCACATACGGCTCATCTTCTTGGCGCAACAGTTTATTCATAGCAAATTGGCTATTGTTTCTTGACCAATGATAGTAAAGCAGCCCAGGGTGAGAAGTTTGCTTTGTATCCTGATAGATGCGATTCATTTCTTTAAGACTGGTTAAGTGACCTTCAACACGAGACGTTGTTTTCTCTTTTAGTTTGATGTGCTCGATTTGGGCTGCCAGCGATACACATGCATTATATGCCTCTAGCTGTTTTAAAAGTTGATACTTGTTTTCATCTGTTGGGTCTTTGTACTCTATGTAGCGGCCTATGATTAAAGATGCTCTTTCTTCTTTACAGTGACTGTCTTTATTTAAGTCATTGCAAAAACCTGGAGTTTCTTCACATACCTTTGCTAATGTCAACGGTTCTTCACACCCACTAAGAAAGGTCAGAAAAGAAGCGCCAGCAACAGCAAGCATCCACCTATTAGCCATTGTTTATCCTACGTAATCTTCAATCTGGCACAACATAACACTTTTGCACCTTACGAAACAGCTTAAACGAGTTGAAGTGCAGCAAGTTAAGTTCTATAGCCGCAGTACTTACTACTAATTACTTAGTTTAGTCGCATGTCAAAAATAATAAATACGCATATTTTCTCCAATATAAAGAAAAAATAAGACATTTTTCCGTGTATTGGGTGTTCCTTTTACGAAAACAAACGGAAATATATGGGTAAGAGTGGAGAATAATTGCAGATTAAATTAGAATGGCGGTGCCCATTAGGGCTATCCGTTCAAAAAAATTGTTTATTAGGCAGAAAAAATGACCTTATCTCACGAGCAAGAATATCAAAATAGCTGGCAAGAGCGCCAAGATTACGCTGAAAACATGCAACCGATCATTGGTCGATTGTACCGTAACTTGGGTGTTGAAATTGCTGTTTATGGTCGTCCACTTGTAAACACAAGTACTATTGACGTTATCAAAGCACATAAAACAGTAGCACGTTTTGAAGAGACTAAATTGCGTCTTCGTGAAAGCTTCCCTTTCCTAGAAGCTATCAGCAAAATGGAGCTTGCACCTGGTCGTATCGATTTAGGTAAGTTAGCTTATGCATATATCTATAAAAATGCAGGTGAAGGCCGCTCTATCGAAGAGTACTTAAATAGCGAGCTTGCTGACTTATTAAATAAAGGTACAGGTCCTGAACCTCGCGATGTTGTACTATATGGTTTTGGTCGTATTGGACGTTTATTAGCGCGCCTGCTTATCGAGCGCGGCGGCTCTCACGCTGATTTACGTTTACGTGCAATCGTTGTTCGTGGTGGCCGTGATGGTGACCTTGAAAAGCGTGCAAGTTTACTACGTCGTGATTCTATCCATGGTCCATTCGATGGTTCAATTACTGTTGACCATGAAAAGGGTGCGATTAAAGCAAATGGTAACTACATCCAAGTTATCTATGCAAATTCACCAGAAGAAGTAGATTACACTAAGTACGGCATCGAAAATGCACTTGTTGTTGATAACACAGGTGTATGGAAAGATGAAGATGGTTTGGGTAAACACCTTGCTTCAAAAGGTGCTTCAAAAGTATTACTTACAGCACCAGCAAAAGGCGACATCAAAAACATCGTATATGGTGTTAATAATGTTGATATTCTTAATGAAGATAAGATTGTTTCTGCGGCAAGTTGTACAACTAACGCGATCACACCTGTTCTAAAGGCACTGAATGACAAGTTTGGTATTAAGAATGGTCACGTTGAAACTGTACACTCATACACAAATGACCAAAACTTAATTGATAACTACCACAAAGCTGAGCGCCGTGGTCGCAGTGCAGCGCTGAACATGGTTATCACTTCAACTGGTGCAGCGAAAGCGGTTGCGAAAGCACTACCAGAGCTTGCAGGCAAACTAACAGGTAACGCAATCCGTGTTCCTACGCCAAATGTATCTATGGCGATTTTAAATCTGAATCTAAATGCAGAGACTACAGCGGAAGAACTGAATGAATTCTTACGCGAAACATCTCTGTACTCAGACCTTCGTGACCAAATCGACTACACTGCGTCTACAGAAATCGTATCAACTGACTTAGTTGGTAGCCGCTATGCGGGTGTTGTTGATTCTCAAGCAACAATTGTAGATGGCGATCGTGTTGTACTATACGTATGGTACGATAACGAGTTTGGCTATAGCTGTCAGGTAGTACGTGTAATGCGTGACATGGCGGAAGTAGCTTTCCCAAGTCTGCCATAATTTCGCTTTGACGATGAAAAAAGCCAGCAATTGCTGGCTTTTTTAGTTTTTGATTGGCGTTATGTATGATAGGCTTTTCCATGTTTTTAGCTACATCTGGCTAACATGGATAACAATTCATTCTTTAGCAAAGAAAACGCAATATTACGGCAAGAATGATTGCCAATAAATTTAGGGTATATATGAGAATCTCCAGTAATTTTGACAGCGGAAATATCAAGGTCATTTCGGCGCAGCAGCCTCGTGATATTCAGCTTGAAATCAACAAAGACAATAACTCAGACTTTTTTCAATGGTTTCATTTCCGTCTAGAGTCAACTCCTTTTGTAGAACATAAATTACACATCAATAATTTAAAGGCATCTGCTTACCCTGAAGGATGGGATGACTACCATGCTGTCGCTTCATACGATAGACAAAATTGGTTCCGAGTGCCTTCAGAGTACAAAGATGGTCAGTTGGTTATCGACTTTGAACCTGAATATAGTCATACATTTTTTGCTTATTTCGCGCCATACAGTTATGAACGCCATTTAGATTTACTTTATTGGGCACAAAGCCATGATGCATGCCAAATAGAAACGTTGGGTGAAACTATCGACGGTAGAGACATCAGCTTACTTGTAATTGGTGAGCCAAGTGAAACCAAAAAGAAAATTTGGATCACGGCGCGTCAACATCCAGGTGAAACGATGGCGGAATGGTTTGTTGAAGGTTTACTGCATAAATTGCTCGATGATGAAGACCCTCATGCGGCTGCGTTGTTATCTAAGGCGGTTTTTTACATTGTGCCAAATATGAATCCGGACGGCAGTGTTCGTGGTCATTTGAGAACAAATGCCAATGGCGTTAACCTAAACCGAGAATGGCAGACTCCAAGTATTGAAAATTCTCCTGAAGTTTATTACGTGCTAGAGAAAATGCGTGCGGTTGGTTTAGACATGTATTTGGATATTCACGGCGATGAAGCACTTCCATACAACTTTGTGGCGGGAAGTGAAGGCATTCCAAGTTATGATGCACGCCTTGAAAGCCTAGAAACTCAGTTTAAAGATGCGCTATTAACCATCACTCCTGATTTTCAAGATGTCTACGGTTATCCTAAAGATGAGCCGGGGCAAGCAAATTTAACCGTTGCTTCGTGTGCAGTAGGGGAAGAATTTAAAGCACTTTCATACACCATTGAAATGCCATTTAAAGACAATGCGGATCTGCCCGATCCACATTACGGCTGGTCAGACAAACGCTCTTACCAGTTTGGACAGGATACGTTATCAGCAATCGTAAAAGTTGTAGATAACTTACGATAATAAGTAATTAAGGCAGCCTTTGAGGTTGCCTTTTTTTATATAACAACAATTAGAAGAGGATAAGTCGTGGACGCATTAGGAAGTTTTCTTGATAGCTTAGATGCCATGCTAGGAGGCTCGTGGTGGTTTCCTTATGTATTGCTTGGGGTGGGGTTCTTTTTTACAGTTTATTTGAAGTTCCCGCAAATTCGCTATTTCAAACATGCTTGCCGAGTTGTAACAGGTAAATATGACAAAAAGTCTCTTGAAGGTGACACGACACACTTCCAAGCATTATCTACAGCACTGTCAGGTACCGTTGGTACCGGTAACATAGGCGGTGTAGCCTTGGCGATATCAATCGGCGGACCAGCAGCGCTATTTTGGATGTGGATGACCGCTTTTTTTGGTATGACAACCAAGTTTGTAGAGGTGACGCTCTCGCACAAATACCGTGTTAAAACAGAAGATGGCACAATGGCGGGTGGTCCTATGTACTATATGGACAGACGCTTAAACATGAAATGGTTAGCGGTGCTTTTTGCTATCGCAACTGTTATCAGTTCTTTTGGCACTGGTAGTTTGCCTCAAATCAACAACATTGCCCAAGGTATGGAAGCGACATTTGGATTTGAAAGAATGGCAACTGGTGCTGTGCTTTCAATTCTTTTGGCATTGGTTATCTTAGGTGGTATCAAACGTATTGCTGCGATTACTTCAAAAGTAGTACCTGTCATGGCGGCAGTTTATATCCTAGGTGCGTTTGCGGTTATTTTTTACAATATTGAAAATATTGCACCATCATTTGCTGCTGTATTTACAAATGCATTTTCCGGCTCTGCAGCTGCGGGCGGTTTCTTGGGCGCTTCATTCGCTTATGCATTTAACAGAGGTGTAAACCGAGGTCTATTTTCTAACGAAGCAGGTCAAGGTTCTGCACCAATCGCGCACGCATCAGCAAAAGCAGATGAACCTGTGTCAGAAGGTATGGTATCTATCTTAGAGCCTTTCATTGATACCATTATTATTTGTACATTAACTGGGTTGGTTATTTTATCTTCTGGGGTATGGACAGAAAAATTCGAAACAGAATTTGAACGATCGTCGATGACTTTTATAAAAGGCAATTATGATGAGAGTAATGACGCAGACAGATCTGAACTGTATAAATATCTGAATGGGTATTCTGATCATAAAGTTGAAGAATACAGTGGAACAATTCAGGTCGTACAAGGCATAGCAGTAAACAAAGATTTTACCGTGCTGCATTCTCGCTCGATTGGTGAAGATATTCGCTTTGGCATTTCCGATTCGCATCAATACACCGGAGTCGTTGAAATAGAAAGTGGTATGCCTGTTGACCCGAGTATTTCTATTCAAGGTAAATCACTTGTTCACTCAGCAGAATTAACAACAAAAGCGTTTACACGTGGGTACTTTGGCGACAGTGGTAAGTATATTGTTTCAATTGGCCTGCTATTATTTGCATTTTCAACAGCGATTGCATGGTCTTACTACGGTGACCGAGCAATGACATACCTACTCGGCCCACGCTCCGTGATGCCGTATCGCGTCTTTTATGTTGCAGGCTTCTTTTGGGCATCCTTTGCAGATACCACGTTAATCTGGAAGTTGGCTGCGGTAGGCATTGTTGTGATGACCTTACCGAACTTATTCGGCATCATGGTTTTGAGAAAAGAAATGAAAGAAACCGTGGATGATTATTGGGAAAAGTTTGAAAATGGAAAAGATCAAGCTTCAGATAGCGATAAAATCGAAAAATCTCGCGATTTCCAATAAGACAAACTAACTCAAACCAAGTAGAATAGGGCGCCATATGGCGCCTTATTTTTTATTCGGAGTAGCGAAAGTATGGCAATTGCCCAATGCCCGAGTTGTAGTAAATCGATTTCTTCAAAACACACTGAGTGTCCTCATTGTGGCGTAGAGATTGGGAAAATAAGTGATGACGAATTACGTCGAATTACGGCTAGAAACCGGATTAAGAAACAACAGAGTATTATGAATTACTCATTTCTAGCTCTGATTTTATTTTTGGGTGGTTTTTTATATTTGTATTGGCACCACCCAGTTGAAGGCAGTATTGAAATGTATGCAGCCAAATCCGCAATTGGGATAGGTATGGTTTGGTACCTAATTAATCGCGTGATCTTGGTAATTTTGAAAAAGAAAAAGTGACGATGAATGTAGATAATTTGGTAAGTAGCATTACCCCAGAAGTATTTGAACGCTTACAGTATGGTGCTTCTACAGGGCGTTGGCCCGATGGCACGGAATTAACGGAAGCACAAAAAGAACAAACTGTTCAACTCGTCATGTTATATCAGGCAAAAATCGCAAAATCGAACGAGCAATTTACGATTAATGAAAGTGGTGAGATGGTTCAAAAATCTAAACGCGAATTGCAAAAAGAATTTAAAGCAGAAAACGAAATAGCTAGGTTCACTGAAAATGATCTTTAAACACTTATTTACACCTAAATGGAAGCACCCTAAGGCGCAAGTGCGCTTAGCGGCGGTGGATAAATTAGATACAACCAAGGACGTCGAAGCACTAACGACTCTGGCACTTGAGGACGACTCAATTCAAATAAGAAAAAAAGTCCTCAATAAAATTGACGATTTAGGTCTGTGGTGGAAAGTCTACAAACAAGACCAAGAGCTCAAAGAAATTGCAGAGCAGCACATTAATCAAGCAGTGTTGTCTGGCTCACAAATGTTAAGCAACGATATCCGTGAAGAATATATTGACAGATATGCTCCGCAGAAGACCTTAGAAAAGCTTGCTTTCTCAGATATTGCACAAACACAGCGTGTAAAGTTACTTAAGCGTATAGCGAATGCTCGTTTGATTGAGAAGGCTTTTAAAGAAGGTGAAGAGTCAATTCAACTTGCTTTGTTAGACTTGATTTTTCAATATGAACTAGCAAAAACAGTATCTAAAAGTGCTCAAGGTGAAGCCAAAGCTCAGATTGATGCGCATATAGAGCAGGCTCGTCTGGCGAAAGTTATGCCTAAGCAAGTGGCTGAGCAGGTAAAGCTGATTTTGGCTAAGTTTAATGCATTGCGAGAAAAGGCTGATTATGAAACGGTTAGTGCCCAGTTCAATGAATTGAGTCAACAGTGGCAAAACCTTGAGTTAAAGTGGCTAGATGAAGAAACGCTTGGTGTACAGTCTGAAAAGTATCAAAAGTTAACAGACAAACTGACAGTACATATAGAAAAACTAAAAGCACAATTTGAAGCAGAAGCCGCAGCTCAGAAAGCGCAAGAAGAAAAGCAGCAAACTATTGAAAAATACACCTCTCAGATCGGTGCTTTTGAAGTAGTACTGAATGAGGCAATAAGTAAGCTGGATGTTGAGTCACAAGTGTCATTACAAAATCAGTTTGACCAACTCAACAGCACATTGACTGATTCTGCATATAATGAAACGGCAGAAGTTAAAGGTTTAATTCAAAAACTTAAGCAATTAAACGACTTACTGACGACCTTGCCAGAAATGGTTGCAGCAACGAAAGAGTTTCAAACTGCATTGGATGCATTGAAGCGAATCGAGGCAAGCGAAGATATCGAGCGCCTTGATGCGTTACTTGGTGAGCAAAAGCACGCATATCAAGCATGTAATGTGGCGTTAAAATCTTTGCCAGGTGAGTTAAAACAGAACGCAAAAAGTGAGCTGAATCACGTATCTAAATCCTTTTTAGATGGGATGAAGCCACTTGTAGAGCAGCAACAAAAATTACTCAAAGAATCGCGTAAAAAAGCGCGTGATGTACAGAGGTTGATCGAACAAGGCCGCTTTAATATTGCGTTTGGTGTATTCAATGGTTTGTCTGAAAGTTATGAGCAACTTACGGATACGCACAAAGAGCAAGTGAGCAAACAGTACGAGACTCTACAAGCACAACTTGCTGAGTTTAAAGATTGGCAAAAATACGCATCTGCACCAAAACGTACAGAGCTTCTTACTCAGTTAGATGAAAAACTAGCAGAAACAGAGGTTGACCCTAAAGTTCGAGCAGCAGATGTGAAAATGCTGCGAATTCGCTGGAATGAACTTGGTCGTATCGAAAGTGAAGAAGAGAAACAACAAGCAAAAGTGTTCGACGAAAAAATAGAATTGTTGTTCGCGCCGTGTCGTGCATATTTTGCTGAACAAGAAGAGGCGCGCAAACAAGTTGTTGTTGGTCGTGAAAAGCTCATTGCAGAAATGCAAGAACTGGAAAGCTTCTCAGTCGAAGAAGAAGGCAATTGGCGTAAGCTTGAGAGTCAGTTTAACCGTATCAATAAACTTTGGCGCGGCGCAGGTAGTTTGGATGCCCAAACTTACCAATCATTGAATGGTCAGTATCGCGATGCATATGCAAAAGTAAACGCGCGCTTGAAGGCGCATCACCAACACAATGCACAGCAAAAACAAGCATTGGTTGATGACGCATTAGCACAAGTTGACAATGAGAATGTTGCAGAGGCTTGTGATGTACTAAAAACATTGCAAAAGCAGTGGCAGGGTATTGGGTTTGCTGGCAGTAAGAATGAGCATGTTTTGTGGCAATCGTTTAGAAAGCACAACGATGCAGTGTTTGCTAAACGTGAAGAGATGGTTGCACAGCAAAAACGTGAGAACGCGGCCCTTGAAACGCAACAGCGCCAGGAGCTTGCTAATCTGGACAGCTTGGTGATCGATGCCAAGACGCAGTCTGAATTAACTCAGTTGCAGGCTCAGATTAGTAGTTTAGAAGTGTTAGGCGGGTTGAATAAGATTAAAAAATCACTGCTTGAACAAGTTGAAGTTAAGTTGAATGAATTGTTTTCAACATTGAATCGCGAGAAGTTTTCAGAACTGGTGAGCGCTGTTGAAAATAATCAAGATATTCCAACTTGTTGGCAGGGTAAAAACAGCTTGGATTTGAGTGCTGCAAGATTGTTGTTAAGACTTGAAATCTTGACCAATGTTGATTCGCCTGAGGGTGAGCAGCAAGCCAGAATGGCAGAACAGGTTGCTTTGCTTGACGAAAAGCTGCAAGGTGATTCCCATAAGTTGGACTTTTACTTAGTCAGCTATTTTGCCCAAGCGAAAATTGAAGGGATTGAGTTAAACTCAACTCGAGTTTTAAGCGTGTTAAATGCATAGATACGAAAGGCCCTACTCAGGGCCTTTTTAATGGCCGATTTTTATATCTTTTTCAACTACATAAAAGCCAATTGAGTGCTTTTAGACCCCCACTACATGGTACCCAAATTAGGCAAGTCCAATATTTAAATGTGCTTTTGTGAGTGTTGCTCAAGGCCCCATTCAATACATGTCGTTCATGCTCATCAAGGGTATAGGTGTTCTTCGTTTGATGAATGACCATATCATTGATTTTTCCAAATCAATATCAAATGGTTACGTTACTTTTGGGGTTTTATTTATTCGCGTAATGAGTTTGATATTGGTGAGTTATTCATCTATTTTTGTGTAGGAAAGTGACAAATATTTATCTCGGAAATAATAATCATTATCACATAAATGGTATTTATACCGCCCATTAACTTTATAAATTAGCGTAACCTAGTGAATTTAGTGTATTTTGCGGCCCAAACTAATACTAAAAAGTGCTTTTTAGTTAAATGATTACTAGCGCTTTAAATTTAGGGTAAAATAACCCTGATTTATATATGCGTATTACTGCCTGACGAGGTTCATATGAGTTTGTATACTGAGTACTTGGAAGAAATCCAAACCCGTAAAACGGAACTTGGACTTAACCCAAAACCAATTGATAGTGCTGATTTGCTATCAGAAATTATCGCCCAAATTAAAGACACAGAGAACGAGCACCGCGAAGATTCTCTTAAATTCTTCATCTACAACACACTTCCTGGCACAACTAGCGCAGCTGGTGTAAAAGCACAATTCCTAAAAGAAATTATTCTAGGTGAAGAAACTGTCGCTGAAATCTCAGCAGAGTTTGCTTTTGAACTACTTTCACACATGAAAGGTGGCCCTTCAATCGCTGTGCTTCTTGACCTTGCACTTGGCAATGATGAAGCAGTTGCAAAGCAAGCAGCTGATGTACTTAAAACACAAGTATTCCTATACGATGCGGATACTGCTCGCCTACAAGAGGCTTTCAAAGCAGGTAATGCCGTTGCTAAAGATATTTTAGAAAGCTACGCGAAAGCGGAGTTCTTCACTAAGCTTCCTGAAGTTGCTGAAAAAATCGAAGTTGTTACTTTCATCGCGGGTGAAGGTGATATTTCTACTGACTTACTTTCTCCAGGTCACCAAGCGCACTCACGTGCAGACCGTGAACTTCACGGCCAATGTATGATCACACCTGAAGCACAACAAGAAATCGTTGCGCTTAAAGAAAAGCACCCTAACGCGAAAGTGATGCTTATCGCAGAGAAAGGTACAATGGGTGTTGGTTCTTCACGTATGTCTGGTGTTAACAACGTAGCGCTTTGGGCTGGTACTCAAGCAAGTCCATACGTTCCATTTATCAATATCGCGCCAGTGGTTGCGGGTACTAATGGTATCGCACCTATCTTCCTGACTACTGTTGATGTAACCGGCGGTATTGGTCTTGACCTTAAAAACTGGGTTAAGAAAGTAGATGCTGATGGCAATACAGTGACTGACGAAAATGGCGACCCAGTATTAGAAGAAGCATACTCAGTTGCAACTGGTACAGTGCTTACTATCGATACTAAAGCTAAAAAGCTTTTCAACGGTGAAGAAGAACTAGCAGATATCTCATCTGCGTTCACACCACAAAAAGTTGAATTCATGAAAGCGGGAGGCTCTTACGCAGTTGTATTTGGTAAGAAGCTTCAAACACTAGCTGCAGAAACGCTAGGTGTTGATGCGCCGACTGTTTATGCACCTTCGAAAGAAATTTCGCACGAAGGCCAAGGTCTAACAGCGGTTGAGAAAATCTTTAACCGTAATGCGGTAGGCGTTGCTTCAGATGCACCACTACACGCTGGTTCTAACGTTCGTGTTAAAGTGAACATCGTAGGTTCACAGGATACAACGGGCCCAATGACGTCACAGGAGCTTGAAGCCATGGCTGCTTCAACGATTTCTCCACTTGTTGATGGTGCATACCAGTCTGGTTGCCATACAGCGTCTGTATGGGATAAAAAAGCGCAAGCGAACATTCCAAAGCTAATGGCATTCATGAACAAGTTCGGTCTTATCACAGCGCGTGATCCGAAAGGCATCTACCATTCAATGACTGACGTTATCCACAAAGTACTGAATGACATCACAGTGGACGACCGTGCTATTATCATCGGTGGTGACTCGCATACGCGTATGTCTAAGGGTGTAGCCTTCGGTGCTGACTCTGGTACTGTTGCACTTGCACTTGCAACGGGTGAGTCTGCAATGCCAATTCCTGATTCTGTTAAAGTAACCTTCAAAGGTAAAATGGCAGAGCACATGGACTTCCGTGACGTTGTACACGCAACGCAAGCGCAAATGCTTAAGCAATTTGGCGGCGAGAACGTGTTCCAAGGTCGTATCATCGAAGTACACATTGGCACATTAATGGCTGACCAAGCGTTCACTTTCACTGACTGGACTGCAGAAATGAAGGCGAAAGCGTCAATCTGTATTTCAAACGACGAAACGCTTATCAAGTCAATTGAACTGGCTAAGAGCCGTATCCAGATCATGATCAACAAGGGTATGGAAAACGAAGCGAAGACACTACAAGGTCTTATCGATCTTGCTGACGAGCGTATTGCAGGTATCAAGTCTGGTGAGCAACCAGCGCTTGCACCAGATGACAACGCGAAGTACTACGCAGAAGTTGTGGTTGATCTTGACGAAATCGTTGAGCCAATGATTGCTGACCCTGATGTAAACAACGAAGACGTATCTAAGCGTTATACGCACGATGTAATTCGTCCAGTTTCATTCTACAACGATAAGCCAGTAGATCTTGGTTTCGTTGGTTCTTGTATGGTTCACAAAGGCGACATGCAAATCATTGCACAGATGCTACGTAACCTTGAGAAGCAAAATGGTTCGATTGAGTTTAAAGCACCTCTAGTTGTTGCGCCACCAACATATAACATTGTTGATGAGCTTAAAGAAGAAGGTGATTGGGAGATTCTAGCTAAGTATGCTGGTTTCGAGTTTGATGATGAGAAACCAAAAACAGCTGCACGTACTAAGTATGAAAACATCCTTTACCTAGAGCGCCCTGGATGTAACCTATGTATGGGTAACCAAGAGAAAGCTGAGCCAGGTGATACGGTAATCGCAACTTCTACACGTCTATTCCAAGGCCGTGTTGTAGCTGATACATCAGAGAAGAAAGGTGAATCACTACTAGGCTCTACGCCTCTAGTTGTACTTTCAACTGTACTTGGTCGCTTCCCAACGATGGATGAGTACAAAGCTGCAGTAGAAGGTATCGACCTAACAGCATTTACGCCACTTGAAGAAGAGCTAACTACTAAGTTTGGTTCTGAGCAAGCCGTGCCAGTTAAAGTTGTTTAATCGTAAAGATTATTGACTAAAAAGCGCGTTGTAAAACGCGCTTTTTTTATGGCTTGGTTTCGACCTTTTGAGCCCAAACATTCAATATCTAGTACTTATTTTTCGCCACAATTATATTTCCCTTCAACTTCTTGCCACACATGACACATTAGCCGGGATAACAGTTGTTCTGTCGAGTTGCCGCTAGCTACTAATTCTTAAAAAATAGACTTGGTTATTTTGTACTGGAGGCGCAAATATGGCGCGTATTTTTACATGCTAGTCTAAACTTTACCTCTGTCGAATCGTTATATAGTAACATAAGTGAGTGCTCTACTGTTCCCAAGGTACAGCTTAGTACTCTACACACCGCGCTAATATACACGCTTAAACAGAGGGACTCAGGCATTATGAATGAGCACAGTAGTTTTTATTTTCAAAGTTATGAACAGTGGCGTCATGCGATTACAGTGCGTTGCAATATCAATTTAACACCTGAATACGCGCGAGCCCGTATCCATGCGTTGAGTGATCCAAATGATCTTCACACACAAGAGTTTGCCGCTAAGTATGGAGATGCTTACTTAAAGCAGGTAGTGGCGTGGTTTACTCGTGCAGAGCAAAGTACATAGCCGCGATATATTCTATTAACGTCTTCAGTACAGTTTTCTCGATCTCGGGTATTGTTTATATACTGCTTTGGGATTGTCTTTTAGAGATAGTCTAGCTGTCATACTTGAGATGGGTTATTGTTTGAAATGGTCGAACTGGCTAGGTTCGATCATTATTATTTTTGATAGTACTCTTATAACTCACCTGTTCAAGTTTTGTTAAAATGGGCTCGGCAACCATCCACTGTATTTGTGTATCAAATTGATTAGCCTAAGCGATTATTCAGATGTTATAAGGTTGAAACTCAAAGGCCAATCTTCCCCCAAGAGTTTGCGCGTCCAATGATTTTTATACTGGTATTAAGAGCGTTTATCGATTGAAATATAACTGAGTAGTTGTTCTTTCTTCTGTATCAACCAATATCTTTTTTAGCCATTCTATTTCATAACGAACAAACTTCTTTTGAGCTATTTAAAGTAAAGTTGTTTCAGGTGAGGTGGAAAACTTAGTGCTGAATTACTTTTATACTTGCAACGGGAAAATTGGCGAGTTGCCTATAATATTTTAGAATTGGCAATAAATTAACTCGATACCGCGTTTGTTTTTGTAATTTTATATTTTTTCAATAAATATTTATTTTTATATTCGTGGCTTATGGTTGCGTTACTTTTTTTTGTTATTAAAGCAGGGTTTTTTATTGCGATTATTGGAATTGAAAGAATGTTTGATTGAATTAACTTTCTGAATCTAAGTGTTATGTAAGTATAGAGTAATCAAGCTTTTAATAAATTTTGAATTTTTGTTGTTTTCTGATGTTGATCTGTGGTTTTTGTTTGTTTATATTTTTTAGCGGTACTTAACAAATATAAAGGAAATATAATGAAAAAACATATCGCAGCAGTACTACTTTTAGCTCCACTTTTCGCATCAGCTTCTCCTCAAGAGGTTAAAGAGGATCAAGTAACTTCGAGTGCTTATGGCAAGATCACGATATGCCAATATGAGAATGTTGGTTCGTCGTTCCCTGAATCTGGTTCGTTCCCTGGAACTATGGTTTCGTTTACACATCAAGGGCATATTCAGTGTCGAGGACCCGTGTATGTAAGTGGTTTTAGATATATATTAGACAGCCAAACACATACATACGGCCGTTATCGTTAATTTTAACTGATAAGATAAACCTTGCGACTGAATGTTGTGAGGTTTTGCTTTATGTCACGATTTTTTATAAATTTCCCTTCCTCAAAAGCGCCACCCTCCATTTAAAAGATCCAGTTTGGTTTTATCTAAGTTACATGACTTTTGATGTAGCCAATTGTAATAAATGAAATTTAACCTTGTACTAGGCTTTAATAGTAATTATTGCCTAACAAGGAGTGAAAATGCGTCTTGAATATATATTTATGTTGGTTTTTGCTTATTTACAGTGGCTTTTCTTTGACGAGTGAGAAAAACCTGGATATCCACGAAAATAGCGCATTGTCTGATGTCACGGTAATCCCCTCATTTTTAATTGAGCTTAAAAGTAGAGGGTTGTTGTTTAATTAAATCTAACTTTTGTATGGAAGTCATTCCACCCAGCACCATATTAGGGGGGTCATTATTGTACGTCCGCAGCCACTGTGTGGCCTGTTCTTGGAGCTCCTCAATTTCAGAATACAACTCCAAGCCTAACCAGTCATACCTGACGGTCCTATTGAATCGCTCTATATATGCGTTTTGTTGCGGATTACCCGGTCGAATAAAGAGCAATTCAATATTGTGTCTTTCTGCCCAGTCAGCCAAGTATTGACTGACATATTCAGGGCCATTATCACAGTGAATACGCTTGGGCTTACCTCGCCACTCTATGATTTGGTCAAGTGAACGCACCACACGCTTGGAGGGCATTGAAATATCGGCATCAATTGCTAAGCCTTCTCGGTTAAAATCATCGATGACATTAAATAACCGACAACTTCGACCATCACTTAATTGATCATGCATAAAGTCCATCGACCAGCTCTCGTTTATATCGTCAGGAACGGCAAGTGGCTGTGGCTTTTCGCGAACAACACGCTTCTTAGGTTTAATTCGAAGGTTAAGCTCCAACTCACGATAGATTCGATAAACGCGTTTGTGATTCCACTCGTAGCCTTTAACATTTCTCAGGTGCAAAAAACACAAACCAAACCCCCAGTTCTTTTGACTCTCCGTCAAGGCTATCAGCAAGTCAGCTATAAGTTGGTTTTCTTCATTCAAAACAGGTTGATAGCGATAGCAGGTTTGACTAATGCCAAAAGCGCGACAAGCGGTACTGATACTAACCCCTTTGTTTTCAAAAGCCTCCTTGGCCAAGGTCCGACGCATCAAAGGCTTCACCACTTTTTTGCCATAGCTTCCTGAATAATTTCAGCCTTAAGACGTTTTTCGGCATACATTTTTTTGAGGCGACGATTTTCCTCTTCAAGCTCTTTCATTCTAGCCATCAATGAGGCGTCCATTCCGCCATATTTGGCTCGCCATTTATAAAAAGTGGCAGAACTCATACCGTGCTCGCGGCACAGTTCAGGAGCGGGGGTTCCGGCTTCAGCTTGTATTAAAACAGCCATGATTTGGCTATCCGAATATTTTGATTTTTTCATGCAGATTCTCCTGTATCTAGTGAGTGAGGGAATTCTACTTTAATTTCAGCTACTTAGGTTGGGTTGCCGGCTCAATGCGTCTAGTGTCAATATTCCTACTAACGGGGTAGGCATGTATTCAATACAACCGATTTCATCGGCATTAGTAAAAGGCCACATCGAAGCTCACTTTTCTTCTTCAGGCTTCTCACTCAACACAACGTACGCAAAAAGCATTTTCGTTATAAATGCGCTTAGCAATAGTTTAACAATAGGGTTTAATCAGGATGCTATTTTTAACGTAAATGGCATCACAGGAGGACATTATTTATTGAAGTGAAAATTATTTCGCCTGTGAGCTGTCTAACTGATTTTTGTTTAACCACCTCAAATAAACCTGTCAGTTTCTTTTCTAAGTCA
Organism: Pseudoalteromonas luteoviolacea; assembly: GCF_018100925.1. Classification (GTDB taxonomy): domain Bacteria; phylum Pseudomonadota; class Gammaproteobacteria; order Enterobacterales; family Alteromonadaceae; genus Pseudoalteromonas; species Pseudoalteromonas obscura. The sequence continues at coordinate 160,499 of NZ_JAGJEH010000002.1, forward strand.
CAGTCTCATTTCGTGAGATATAACTGAACAATGTGAACATTCAAAACATCCTTTTACACTGTTCAGTTCGAGGCAAACCTCCTAGGACTTGTGTTAAACCTCTACAATGGTAGCTAATGAAGAATAGAAAAAGTCACTTACTCCACTAACAAACCCTGTAATACTAGTACCTACAGTGGATGCAGTACCAACAATGCCCCCTGCTGATGCGCCAAGCTCAATAACAGATCCGGCGACACTGCCAATTACTCCTCCAACAGAACCTCCTGCAGAAGCTCCCAAAAATAATCCAATTTGTGCTCCGGCTGCTCCCGCTATTGATTCACCTAAGGCACTTCCAACAAACCCACCTATAGTTGAACCAATTGCTATCCCGCTAGTGGCCCCAATTCCCGCAGCTGTTCCCTCAGCGAATGCAGCGGTAAGCAGTCCTGAGGCTCCACCTACGGCACTGCCTAAAGTAGTTCCAATTGCTGCTCCGGTACCTGCACCTACACCTGTTGAAGAGCCAATTGCAGCCCCTAATACAGAGCCAGTTGCGGCCCCTTTTACTGCCCCAGAGGCGGCTCCGGCGGCGACGGCCTTACCGGTAGCAGCTCCTACATCTGCTCCTTCGGCTCCGCCTAGTGCTTCTCCCACACTTGACCCTACTGACGCTCCAACTGATCCAGCACCTTCAGCCACGGCACTTGTTCCTCCACTAACAATCGCAGCTGCTATTGAAAGACCTACAACGGCTACAGCAGCTACAGTAATGCCTAAAGTTTCTAAAAAAGACAGATGTCCTGAAGGATCTGTAAATTTTATTGGGTTGCCAGTAGCAAATGCGTAATGGTTAAAAATTACAATACTATCTCTGGAAATAAAACACATTAAATTGGGTGAATAATAGCGAGAGCGTAGATAATAAAGGCCTGATTCATAGTCAAAATATTCTTTATTGTACATAAAAGGGTTACTTTTTATAGAATATGTATTTTCGTTAATGCTCCCTTCACCGTATGCAGAATAGTTATAAGAAGAAACTATATTTCCTTTAAAATCCACAACCATCATGATGCTCTTTTCGCTTTGCAACATATACTCTCTATTTACAGAGGAGCCATCATTATATAAACGTATAAATCGCTCACTTTTAAACATAAGGTAGCTTGAGACCGTTTCGGCTTGCTGTTCATTTATGATGTTTGGGTTTTTCTCATTATCATAATAATATACAATCTCCTCTTCTTGTCCAACTTTTTTGCTAGACCTTAGGCCTGTTGGATAATAAGAGTATTTGGTTATAATGCCTGACTTTGAAGTGAATGATATCAACTGGTTTAGCGTGTTATATGAATATAAATTACCTTCACTATCTTTAGTTAAATTCCCATTTTCGTCATAGGTAAGAAATTGCGTTTTTTTACCCGTTTTTATTGAGGTAAGCTTGTTATCTTCATCATAAATGTAATTTGAATCAGTAGATTCTTCATTGTCTCGAGTGATTGTTTTTGAAAGTATATTATTGGAAGCATCATATGTGTAATCAGTGTTTGTAATTAAATTTCCATTTTTGTCTGTTTTTTTCTCGGAGGTAAGTTGATTTATTCCATTGTATTTATAAGCTATGTCATAGTTTAGAACTACATCACCCTCCTTATTAGACCTATAGCATGCAAGCGAAATATTACCTGAAACATTATCATATTTGTAGTCAACTGAAAGAAGAGTCTGTTCATTTGAATCTTTAATGATAATTTTAGATATAAGGTTGAAATCAGAATAACAATAACTAATTGTTACACCATTGGAGTACGAAACGGACTTGACCTGACCACTATATGCTTTATCGTTTTTCCCATAATACTTTATAGAAACAAACTCGTCTAAATTTTCACGCTGAACTTTTTTAATTCGACCGTATCGGTCATAGATATAGGTTGTATCCTGACCATTAATATCTGTCAATTTACTTAGTAAATTGTTTTCATCATATTCCCAAGATACAGATTTCCCATCAGGATAAACTAACTTTGTTAATAGTCCATCTAGTGAATATGAATAGTGCATGATATCTACAGTGGCTTTATTGGTGCTGACCCTTTTAATTGATGTTAAAAGGTTTGAGCTGTGATCGTAATCATAGTTTATTGTTATAATTTCACCATTTTCATCAAGATAGGATTTAGATCTCAACTTCTTATCAGCAAAATACGTATAATTTATTCTATTGTTTTTTAAATCAGTTGAGGCTATAACATTTCCATCCTTATCATAAGTGTAGTCCATTGATTTATTATTTGAAAACACCTCACTTGTTAGTTGCCCAATAGTATTATAAATTTGAGTGGTGCTTTTTTTTACTGAGGAAGAACCAGACAAAGCACGAGTGCTATGAAGTACATTCGATAATAAATCCCTCGTTAACTCATTGGTTCGTTCCATACCGTCGAAACCAGCATCAACCTGCCTTATTGGATTGTCAAAAACGTCATATTGTGTTTTTTGCTTCATTGTTTTTTCTGACGAATTTCCTGAGGTAGTATTTACAATCAAATTTTGCGAATTATATCTCTTAGATATCATCCTAATGTCATGCTTTTCGTCTAAACTATACAGTGTGCTTCTAATTACTTTTTTCTGAGTGTTGTATTTCTCTTGCTTAGTTTTAGTGCCATTTAAATAGGTTTGTTTCGTTAAAGAAACAGGATCGTAAGCGTATGATGTGGTATTGCCTTCTGAATCTTTTTTGCAGCTAATCAATCCGTAATCATTGTAACTATAGGTATGCTTAGAATTGTCTCCTAAAATACCTTCCTTTGAACTCAATTGTCCTTTGTTATTGAATATATACTGTTCTAAAATTCTTTCCTTTCCATTTAAATATCTAATATCAGACTTTTTTATGCAATCACCAAATCCGTTGTAGTAGGTGAAGTTTTGATACCCGTTCTGGTATGATGTCGTCACTTTATTATTTACATAATCATAGCACCGCTTAATAATAACTCCTGTAGGGCTGGTTTGAGAAAGTATTTGCCCTAAGTCATCATATGTATAATCTTCTTTCTCATTGTTAGCACTAATTTTAGTCAACAGTAACCCGGTGTTAAGGTCGTAAACCTCACTTGACTCATTTCCTTCATGGTCGGTTTTACTTTTAGTGAATGTGTTATTTTTAATGTCTTCTGTATAAGCGTATGTTTGGGTAGTTTCGCGAATCCCTTCTTTGTGAGTGTAGTTTTCCCAGTAAAGCTTATTAAAGATGCACCGGCCTTTTTCATCATACTTGTAAGAGGTGTTTTTTATTGGTGTAAAATCATCGCCGTTAACAGAGCCAATTTGATTTTTTAAAATACTCTTTTTATTTGTTGTTAAAATGTTATTTATTCTTTTTATAGTGGGTTTATCCATAATAATGCCGTCAGGCATATAATCTTTTTTATCCTCACAAGAAAGTACTCCATATTTGGGGTCGTAAGTGGTAGCTATTTCATTAGTAATTTTAAAATCTCCCTCTTCTAACTCGTAATTAGCCACATTGGTAATTTGACCACGACCATTGTATTCAGAGGTTGTTTTATAAGTTTTACAATCATTCATTTCATTATAGAATGTGCGCTCTTCTTCTTTACAGAACTGGTAATTTGAAGGTAAACTCTTATAATAGGGAAAAATACTATCAGGTTCTTCACCATGATATTTCTTTGTTGTCTCACTGATAACGACCCCACTCAATGTTCTTTCCGTTGATTTTAATTCAAGATGAAGTCGGTTAAATTCATGGGTTTTTTCTGTAATTCCATCGTTGACAGTCGTATAGTATCTATAATTATTATCCATACTTTGCAGTAATGTATCTTCGCCAGGTACGACTTTAAATATAGGGAAGCCCGTATAGTTATGATTATTATCATGGGGGTTATAGTTATAGGTGGTTGTCCGAATGTCACTACCATATGAGCGAGTAACTTCATTTACAACGTTTAACAATGATTTTTCACCTTTTATGTCTAAATAACTAATCACTTTATAACTATATTGTTCGTTCAACTTGTTTGGGTAGCTTATTTTAGAAATTAGGCCTTTATGAGTTAACCCCCCATTATACTCTATACTTGTAATGTTACCTAAAGGATCAATGTATTCTGTTAGTCTCAAGTTGTCTTCAGTTGTTTTGTAAGAGAATTGAATTCTATTTTTTGCGTTAGAGAGGTACGATATTCTTATCTCACCTTTATTAAAGCTAAGTGCTGCGGTCTGCTTCTCAGTACCTATGACTTTTATCAATTTTGAATCGGTAATGCTTGTATTAATATCATAGTAAAACAATTGATGGTTCATATATTTGTCATCGTAACAAATCAGTTTACCATACTCATCAAAGTATTGATTGTGCCCATCATAAAACTTTAGGATATATGCATAGTTTTGGGATTTATCATAGGGTAAAACAGGAAATTCACCTTGGTTGAAATATTTCAGCTCTAAGTTTTCTTTTTCATAATACAGCATTCCAGAACGACTAGAATGCGAAAGCTGGTACGACTCAGTTCCATTTATAACAATTTCATTTGAATGAATATAACTTAAATTAAATGTCCACCCATTGGGAAGTCCAAATAATGAGTTGTGCTTGCGGGAACTGCCTTGGTGATAGATCACCCCTAGATTAATGTCCATTTTTACAGAGCTTACTAACAATGGAGGCAATAATCCAATATCCAGTTCTCCTGTTCGTATGTTAACTTGACTTTTCAAGGCATTAGAATAATTTCTTGCCATTGAAGCATTGTTTTTTTTACTTAAATTTGTTTTAGTTTTTGGTTGTTTTTGATGATGTTTCATGATTATGATGTCCTTATTTAATACTCAATTACCTGCATCGAGCATCTTTGGTTTTTTAATAACTATGCAGATTTTTTTAGTTAACTGGCCTGTTTTTCAAGGCCAGTAATATTTATATATAGTTTATAAAATGGCCTAACTATCTCCAAGTCCTCTATAAAACACGGTTAAATAAGCAGGATGTCCAGCAGCATTCGTCATTACGATATTCGAATAGTATGCTTGAGTATAACTTAGACGCGTAGTGTCATTTAAGAATGTCACACATTGGTCATACAAGTCTGTGAAGTCATGATTTACCGAAAATGTTATACTATTCCAATTATCCGACAGCTCTTCGAAATCTGGCACTTCCCCTTCGTTATAAATTATTACAGCATTAGAATTTTCTCCTTCTATATCTGAAGTTGCAACTTTAGGGAATTCATCACTAACTCCTCTTAGTACGTTTAAGATTGGACCCCAAAGACCAGTTGCTTCGTCGGCAACAATACTTTTGTATACAAATTGGTTGTCATTCATGAATTATTTCCTTATTTAATCTATTAATAAAATATATATTTTAGGTATCTAACAGATACACCTTGTCTACATCATCATTTCATTTGCTATTTTTTCATTTGCTTCTTTACTATTTTCAAAGGTGAAGTTGATCCTTAACCTTGAAACGTCCGTTTTACCTTCAATTGTTTCTCTTGTAGCCGTCCGTCTAATGATTAAATCTTCATTAACGTGAAATTCACCAGTTGGAGAGTGTGAAACATCTACTTGCCAATCAGGGCCCGTTCCAGTTACAGCCTCTTGACAAGCAGAATTCCCCCCGTATTTTCCTTCATTTACTTTTGCTTGCTGCCAATCTTCGTTTGTAAGGAACTCTTTTTCTGAAATATTATGAATGCCACCATAGTTATAACCAATTCTTGGGTTATACGAATAAAGTAGAAACATTGCATGTGCAGAATTTGTAGAATCTTTCTTTAAACTAAAACCATAAGCGAAACAGCTTTGAGCAGACCAACCAGCACTCTCTACAGGAATAAGTGCAGCTGTTTTTGGTTCTAAAATAAACGGTGCTTCCCAGACATCTTCTCCTTTGCTCGCAATAACACCTGCACCAATATGAGAACCAGCTAACAGTAACTGTCTATCAGTCTTATTTTTAATTTGTACTAAAATTTGCCTTTTAGGATTGCCATCATCTTTGAATATATTATTTACTTTGTCGTGTAAATTTTTCAAAGAAGTTAATCCTTGCTCGATGGATACAACATTAGGTAAATACATATTTTTTTCCTCTATAAATTATTGTTAATTAATGTTTTAAATTTACTTGGTTTTAAATTCCGCTTTTCCGATATAAATAAATATTATAAAGGAATTAAGCGGGCTTAATTATAATACAAAGGGAAATGAACCAGTTACACAGCATAAATGCTTAAGAAATTTAAGATTATTTGAAGGCATTCTAAAAAACGAAAACCCTAAATATTAATTGTCATTTACTTGACAAAAAAGCATCACTATTAGGCCTTGTTTCCTAAATAATTGAACTTATGACTTTTTGCGTGATCAGATCAAAAAACACAACGCAACCTATGTCGCCAAGACAAAGAAAATTAAGAACTGGTCTGCCTATAATCGAGCATTAATACAGCGTGGCAATATTGCTATTTGGCTCAGTGACGACGCTATTCAACAATGGCAAACCGCAGAAAAACACGGTGGACGTGGCCGTTCAAATAAATATTTTGATTTTGCAATTGAAACTTGCCTGACACTTCGGTCAGTTTTTAACTTGCTACTTCGAGCACTTGAAGGGTTCGTCAATACACTCCTTAATTTAATGAATGCACCTATACAATCGCCTGGTTATAGCTGTCAGTGCAAGCGAGGAAAGCAGCTTAATGTTCAATATCGAACCAAGCCAATTACACAGGGGTTTATTGATATTGTTGTCGATAGCGCCGGCCTAAAAGTTTATGGCAATGGCGAATGGCATACTCGAAAACACCGAGCCAACAAGCGACGAACTTGGCGTAAGTTTCATTTAGCCATAGATGCAGCCAGTCATGACATTGTCAGCGCAGAACTATCAATGGTGAGTGTGTCGGATGGTGAGGTGTTAGGTGATTTACTACAGCCGCTACGCCGAAATGTTAACAGAGTCACCGGTGATGGTGCTTATGATACGCGTGATTGCTACGATGAAATTGCAGTCAAAGGTGCCGTAGCTCGAATCCCCCCAAGGGAAAATGCCCAATAATGGGAGAAAGGTCATCCAAGAAATAGCGCTATAATATTAATACACCAACTTGGTTTAAAACACTGGAAGGAAAAGTCTGGTTATCATGAGCGCTCGATGGCTGAAACGGGGGTTTATCGCTTTAAACAGCTTATGGGTGACGACTTAAAAAGTCGCATCTTCAACAGCCAACACACAGAAGTAATGATCAAAACCAAGGTGATCAACAAGATGAACAGGCTAGGTATGCCTGAATATCAGTAAAAATGACGCGACCGTTAGTAAAGACCTATTTGATCAACAAGGCCCCACTATCATCTACTCTATTGGCACTGTGAATTTTAATATTGGATAATTACACCATTACTTTAAGTGGGGGCATGGCAGAAAAAGTATATAGACTAATTGTTATAATAGTCCGTACAACTTATCAATCAACAAGACTATAGCGTACTGAAATATTTAAAAAAATATAAATTGAAATATATTTAAATTTACAAATTAAAATCATTTAAACGCCAGTTATTTATCATTTTAAAACTATTTTTATCACTCAAAAAACTTGTTCTACTCCATGGTGCTCACAAAGTTTACATAATTAATAAAGCTCAAAGTTAATATTAAAAAGTCAAATAACTGCCATGTTAATTATGTGTTTTTAAGTTAGCATCATCACAGCCTAACGCAAATAAAGTGGCCTGTTTCACTGAAAATTTAGGTGTGTTTTATTGTAAATTTAATAACGCCTTATCCAAAAAATAATATTTTCAATCTATTTTATTTTCCCAACCAAATGAAGTTCATAATTTAAATGATCTAGTATACGAAACATAGAATCTATTCTTGGAATTACTTTCCCATTCTCAATACGTTCAATCGTTGATACGGCAACCCCAATTTCTAACGCTAATGCTTCTTGAGTAATACGATCTTTAACTCTTAAGTGCCGACACAAATATCCAAAATCCTTTAAACCTATCTTCATAATATATTTCTTTTGTAATCCTGTACACAACAAACAAGACAGTAACCAATAATCAAACATTAAATAACAGCATAAATGCTGCAAAAATTTTATTACTCTCGATCAGCAATGATAAAAGTTTGGAACAGTTATATATAAGATTCACCTCTGAGTTCCATCATTTGACGACCAGGGCGGGATTACACTTTGTTAATCGCTATTAACCCATCAGTAATTCAGCTGAATTCGTGCCACAATAAGCCCGGACATATTTACTGTGAATTGAACCTTCGGTTACTTTATACATCTCGAGCACATATATTCTAAGCCGAAATCGGTTCATGTATCTGACACGCGTCTACGTCGTTCTACTTTTACTTTAATGTAATGTGGAATGTGGAATGTGGAATGTGGAATGTGGAATGTGGAATGTGGAATGTGGAATGTGGAATGTGGAATGTGGAATGTGGAACGTGTATCTATACTTGTTTTAAACCATTTATTTAGGTGTCTTTAAATTGCAACAATACTACGCAAACCAGGTCATTGTCCTGCTAATTTATTGGGTAATCGCCCTGCTTACAATCCGCAAACAGCCCTAATTTCTTATCGCCCACCCCTTGACGTTATTCTGTATGAGAAGGTGAGTGTTGAGTTTCATACTCAAATACGTCATCAAAGCATGTTCGTACTGTAGTATATAGCTTTTATTGATTCATTTTTACTTGAACAAGGTAGTCTACCGTCCTTGAAATGAGCTGCTTTAGTGTTTCTTTTGGCAGTGAATTGCATCCAAACTTACGATTGAATTAGAGATATCCTGTATCTCTAACAATGCTCTGACAACAAGGATTTCAATATTCTTTTTCTCCACCGTTTAATGGGAAACAATGGTTGTGCATAAACCTTATACTTTTCAGTTAATAGGATTTAAAAATTCACATCTAAAAGGGTAGGTTGCATGCAATGGTTGTTTGACGGCCTTGTTTCCTAAATAATTAAACTTATGACCTTTTGCGTGATCAGATCAAAAAGCACAACGCAACCTATGTCGCCATGACAAAGAAAATTAAGAACTGGTCTGCCTATAATCGAGCATTAATACAGCGTGGCAATATTGCTATTTGGCTCAGTGACGACGCTATTCAACAATGGCAAACCGCAGAAAAACGCGGTGGACGTGGCCGTTCAAATAAATATTCTGATTTTGCAATTGAAACTTGCCTGACACTTCGGTCAGTTTTTAACTTGCTACTTCGAGCACTTGAAGGGTTCGTTAATTCAATCCTTAATTTAATGAATGCACCTATACAATCGCCTGGTTATAGTTGTCTGTGCAAGCCAATTACACAGGGGTTTATTGATATTGTTGTCGATAGCACCGGCCTAAAAGTTTATGGCAATGGCGAATGGCATACTCGAAAACATCGAGCCAACAAGCGCCGAACTTGGCGTAAGTTTCATTTAGCCATAGATGCAGCCAGTCATGACATTGTCAGCGCAGAGCTATCAATGGTGAGTGTGTCGGATGGTGAGGTGTTAGGTGATTTACTACAGCCGCTACGCCGAAATGTTAACAGAGTCGCCGGTGATGGTGCTTATGATACGCGTGATTGCTACGATGAAATTGCAGTCAAAGGTGCCGTAGCTCGGATCCCCCCAAGGGAAAATGCCCAATATTGGGAGAAAGGTCATCCAAGAAATAGCGCCATAATATTAATACACCAACTTGGTTTAAAACACTGGAAGGAAAAGTCTGGTTATCATGAGCGCTCGCTGGCTGAAACGGGCGTTTATCGCTTTAAACAGCTTATGGGTGACGACTTAAAAAGTCGTATCTTCAACAGCCAACACACAGAAGTAATGATCAAAGCCAAGGTGATCAACAAGATGAACAGGCTAGGTATGCCTGAATATCAGCAAAAATGACGCGACCGTTGGTAAATACCTATTTGATCAACAAGGCCTTGGTTGACCTAAAACTTGTCACTTAATGGAATAATAATGTTTTTTGGTTTTCCGAAATAAAACTCTTGTACGAAATCGACACCACACTTATTAGCCAGTTCAAGCTGTTTTATGCTTTCAACCCCTCCAGTATAACATCCTTATTTATACCATGAAAGATAGAGGTTGTTTCTACTAATCTATGCTCATTTATTTTTGAAAATTCAACGAATGACTTATCTAACTTAATAAAATCTAAAGGAATAATTAGACATCTTTTGAAATCGGAATGGCACACACCAAAATCGTCAATTACTATTTTCGCATGCAAAGACTTTAACCAATAAATACGATCTAATAGTTGAAGTTTACTAATAGTGTCAAATGGATGCTCAGTTATCTCAAAAACAATACCTTGCAATTTCAGTTTACCCTTATCAACGGGGATTAAAAACTTCTTCATGCCCGTACTCAATAGTTGATTGGGTGTCACATTGCAAAAAACTAGTTTACTAAATATTACATTTTTTTAACCGGATTTAAGATGACATCCAAAAGTTCAAAGGTGTGTTTTTCAAAAAGACTCGGTTCTCTATTAAAGCCCGCTAGTTCCATGCCCATGAATTTCCTTAATAATATTTAATAATCAAATATATCCACATTACATATTTTAATGATTGGCATTTTTGCAAAGGAATTTTTTCCGTTCATTCTTTTTCACCCATAATAATTAGTGACAAATGTGTTGTACATATATTTAGCCATTCAATAACGGAATGTTATATGTGGTAAGTTTAATGATAAGTGCTATGAGAGATTAACACTTAAGAAAACTGATTTCAGCGGGTATCTAGCAAGTATGCCGTGGTCATGATTTTTTTTATCTAATAACATTGGTATGGCTAAAACTGAATTCACTTAACCGGGGAGGAGTAGTTATAAAAAATCTCGCATAACCCTATAAAGATTTACCAGAAATAAACATTTGGTAAATTAAACTATGTCAATTAACAAAAAAAATATAAAAGGTATTTATGATGAAAATATTTTCAAAAATTAAAAAATGCTTATCCCTATTAACTTTATTGGTAGTAGGCTGCCCAATCTCAGCTTGGGCAGCCATTAATTGTAGTTTAGGTAATATGGAACTTAATAATGTATCGCTAATAGAGGAAGGTGGTGCAATAGCAGGTACGATTGATAACCCGTGGATCAATCAACGGCATATTTTTTGTGGCGAAGTTAGAATAGTTTCTGGTAATTTAGTTGCTAAAGGTTTTCATTCACAACCTTTAGCCGAACGACCAATAACTAACGATGGTGATTTACATATTAATTATGTAGATATATTTAACACAAACCCTGTTTTGCCAGGCGCAGACCAATTATATACCTCAATTAATGTGAGGGTTTTAAATGGTGAAAATTATATACCAAAAAATGGCAATTCCACTATGTTTCCAAACCAATGTACACAAGAACAAGTAATAAATAGCATACGTTATGCATTTAACATTGCTGTTGATTTAGGGGACCTTCCAAATGATCGTAATGTATTCAATCAAAAGTCAGGCCCAGGTGGAGGTAATTATTGTTATGCTAATGGAGCCCCATTTACCATTAGAGGTTATAGGAATCAGATTGAAGGAGCATATATTATTAATACAGCTTTTCCTATTCTGAACTAGAATATAAATATATCATATGTGAACTGTGTAAATGTGTAATATTCGGTTCTAATTAATACTATGCCATTGCCTATTAATGGCTTTATTGGGCATTGTTTCCTAAATCATTGAACTTTCCCCGAACGGTTTGATCCGTTCGAGGAACAAGACACTATGCTAAAGAAGATTAATAATTGGTCGCATAGAATGTAGGTTAAGCAGAGCAAGTAGTTTTCTAAGGCCTATCTCTGGACTTCATTTAAAAGTTATCAGAACCAGAAGGTACCTACTGGTGCTGCAAAAGGGCATGAGATCCTGAATCAACTATTTAATATAAATTTATCCTCTTACTGTAATGGTTGGATCCCATTGGTAGTAACCTTTTAGCCTTGGGGTGCTTTCACCCCTAACCCTTACATATAGAGCAAATTGCACCTGGTAGTTTTCTGTGCCCGTATTGATCACTGAAGCTTGTAGAAATGAAAAGTTTGCATCTTCAAAATTTGGAGGGAGTCCCGTAGAAGTAGAAGTGGGCACCACGGTCGTTTTATTGAAAGAAGACACTTAAAATGGACTGAATACCTGCTCCCCATCGAAGCGTTTAATATCGTAAACTTGTACTATTTTTTCGAAATTATCAGACTCCGAGGTCCCATGAAAACGGACTTTATCACCTACAACTGCTAAAAAATTTAATTGTGAGCTTCCTTGTCCAGAAATGGAGCTATTACCTGATACAAACATATATTCGTACCGATGTTCTATAGGGTCGGGTTATTAGGCTCTTGGCTTGGGGTTGGATGATCTTTTAATACTAAAGCTGTATCTATTACAATTTGAACATTCGTTACTATTGACATTTTAAATTTCCTTATAATTGAATATATATTTCATTTATCCGTTCTTATCTAAAGATCGTAATAATTCACCTAGTTAAGAAAGGTAATTGTATTAGAAAGCTTAAAAAATAACAGTTACAGGGCTATAGGGTAGCTTTGTAGGAACAGTGTAGAAGTCAGACTTTCCAAGAAGTATCGAAAGAGTATGTCACTCGTAGAAAGCAATTCAAAAAAGCCCGCTTAAATTGGCGAAAATCTGGCGGTGCAAAGCGCTCTCTAGGCTGGGTACCAATAAAAACAGGCGCTTCAAAGTGGAAAAATGGCCAAGTTTATCATAATGGTCAATATTTCCAGGTGTGGGACTCCTACATGTAGCTATTGATGCTCGCATTTATAAATGGCTGTGGCCGCATCATCGGGCTTTTAATGCCACATTATTTAGAGGGGGGATTACCTCACCACGTAAGTGTCTAAATTCTTTGTTATGTTAGGTAAAGGAACCCAGTGGCACGTTGCGCACGATGGCGGTCCTCGCTTGGTAATTAATATTCTGAGTGCACTGAGTAGTTCGGGCGATCGTAGCTTGTATGGTTTTCAAGCCACCGATATTGATGGTATGAAGATTGATTCTGGGGATTTTTATAATATCTACATGAATGGAAAGGGTAATGATTGGTATGAATGCACCGGTGGCTATGTGGTTACAGGCATGTATTTTTACCATAAAGGCGATCGAAGTGTAGAAATGTTTGAGTGTTCGAACGTAGTTGGTAAGAGGAGACACCCATACATGGTCGTGTATAGACACGCCGATATCGACGGTCCAGTAGCGTGTGGAAAATATGGCATGTGGAACACTTATGCGACGGGTTTTTACTATCAAGATGAAGGCGACGATCGCATTATATATATGAAGTGCAGTTTGCTAATAGCTTGATCAAAATCATAAAAGATAAGGTCATCAGATCTTATTTTTTATTGGCGCAGAGTATGGTGTTTCATCATCAGTTAATTGATGTTTTAACTTGGTAAAAACGCGTATTCGCGATACTTCACATAGCTAGGGCTTAGTGGCTAAATCTCTATATATCACGGTGGTAAAAGTACAGAGATGCAAGCATACAAATGTTGTTGCCCAATTATCAAATATAAATTCTAAGACTGAAAAGTTCTTAAAGTTTCCTTCTATGGTTTATGATCTAGTGTGATTTTTATCAAGTCGACTGTAGGAAACTTACACTCTGCGCAACAACCCACCATGTGCACTAAGAAGGCATATCAAGGTGCTTAGGATTTATCCGAATTAAATTGAGTTGTAAATTTAATAATCTCTTGTTTTGGTAGTGCCTTTTGGTAATACCACCCCTGTACAGTTTCAACTTGTAGTGCTCGAACAAACTCCAACTGATACCGCGTTTCTACGCCTTCTGCGATTAAATGTTTGTCCATTTTGTGGAGCAGTTCGACGACATATGTATAGAAATCTGCGCCGGATTCTTCTTGTGCATTATCCAGAAGTGATTTGTCTAATTTTATGATATCAATAGGCAAGTCAGCCAACATAGACAAGCTTGAATACCCAGTGCCAAAATCATCTATGACAGTGGTAATATTAAATGTCCGAAGTTTTTGGATATTGCGTATGACTTTATTTTTATCGCTTAAATAGCCTGATTCAACTACTTCTATTTTTAGCTGATTTGGGAATTTTTGAAACTTATCACAAATGTAATTAATGAGGGTATGGTCAATCATCACTTTAGGATTGACATTGATGCTGACAATTGGCGTAAACCCCTTTTTATGAAAGTAGTCTAAATCTCGCTGTGCCTGCTCGATTACCCATTTGTCTATGATATCTGTTTGGTCATGTTTGATTAAAGCGTCTAAAAAGTAGGGTCCTACTAGCGATCCATTTGGCTTTTGAAGCCTCAGCAGTGCTTCGAATCCGTTTATAGTCTCAGAAATTTGACAAACTTGAGGCTGATAAAATAGCTTGAGTTTTCCTGCGCTGATGTCAGTGAGAACTTGATTGAGCTCTTTGCTGGCAAACTCTATATCTCTTTGATGTGAGATAAATGCCAGTTCACCCGAAGAGCGCAGTTGCTCCGAAATATTCAGTTTGTCACTGAGCTTATTTATGGCGTTTTCAAAATTGATTTGTCGATTGTGCCATCTTAAAAAAGGGTAATAAATGATAGCGCTAAGGACAATTAAACAAGCCTGTAAGAATGCGCCATCAAGTCCCCCTGATACTCTGTAGCCACTAATAATTGCTGGAGTCATCCAGCTTATATCAATGTTGCTTACGTCAACCCAGCCCTGACTTAAAACAACGTAAGACACGGCAAAGTTTAAGCATGGAACGAACATGAAAGGTAACAACATGATGGGGTTCAAAAAAATAGGTAAGGCAAAGACGATTATTTCGCAAAAGTTAAATGCGGTAAATGGAATAGAAAGTTTGGCAATGTTGCGCTCATGGCCACTGCGTCGTAAAAAAAGGGCAGCAAGAATTAATCCAGCAAAGCAACCAGTTCCACTCACCAGTACAAAGGTGTCGTAAAATGTTTTTGCTGAAATTCCGGGTAGAATGGGTTGTGCTAAAAACTCAGAGCTCAGTAACATATCAAATGTGTTATCACCATGGATACCGAGAAACCATAACCCATGGGTAATAAGCATTCTTTGGAAAGTTAACCAAGCTACGGAGTTGTCGGTCATTTCAGGTGTGAGCCAATACGCGATTTCTTCACCAGCTGTATACAGCAGTGGCATAAATAAATAGAAACTAAAAAATACAGCAGAAAAAGGCACAATTGTCCGTAATTTTTCACTTAAAAAATGGCTGACTTGATACAGATAACGCTCAAAACTGGGCTGTAACTCCATACATACAATTAACAATAAGCTACTGATACTAGGGATAATGATGGCAAAAGGGGTCGCGCCTGTTGGATTTAATTCATAGGCATCATTGTTATAGACAATGTACTGACCATGCACAGCGAAGCAAAGTAGTGCCAGCATTGCACCAATAATACCGCTATGACCATAATTTTTGCTGATAAAAAAGCCAATGGAAGTGGCTACAAATACAGGGAAAAGCCCTAGTATTAAAGACGCACCATTGAACAAGATATGGTATAGGGTATGTGTAGGGGTGATTAGGTTGAAGTACATTGCACTGTTGAGAACCAAAAGAGCCAAAGCGCTGCTGACAAAGTAGGGGAGCAAAGAAATAAAAGCTTCGCGCAGCGAGAGCAAGTACTTGCTGTGCATGATGGTTTTGAGAGTGTGTGAGAACTGGGTGTAAAACAATCAAAAAGCTCTTAGTTTGATGTAGATTTAAGTATAACCACGCTGGCTGAATCTGCATCTATGATCAGAAAATTGCTTAGTCGTGAAACTAGGGTTTTGTCTCATAGAATGGTTTAAACTTTTTTATGGACATAACCAATGACCAACTGTTTCTATTCTTAGACCAGTTGGCAGGGCTTTCGCTGCTCATTGTGCAAAAGCATAATCCATCTCTATAACGACTCGGGCTTTAAAAAGCCCATATGTTTTGGCCAATGACTTTACACTAGTGCATTATTTGTTTGAGGGCTTCTTCAAGAGATTGATATCTAAATCGATAATTGGCATCTAAGGCTTTTTTGGGAATAACCTTTTGACCATATATTAAAATATCAGACATTTCACCGAACGCCCATTTCAAAAAGCTTTCAGGTAACCAAAAAAAAGCGGGACGATTGAGTACCGTTGCAAGGCAATCTGAAAATTCTTTGTTTGAAACTGGATTGGGAGCGGTAGCATTAAATGCGCCTTCAAGTTCATCATGGCGAATAAGAAACAATATGAGCTGTATCATATCGTCAATATGTATCCATGACATCATTTGCTCTCCTGAAGCCATAGGGCCACCCATCCCCCATGAAAATGCGGGCAACATCTTTTTTAGTGCGCCGCCACGGCGAGATAGCACAACACCAGTTCGAAGCAAACATACTCGCGTCTGTTCACTTTTAGTTTTCAAGGCTGCTTGTTCCCAATCGCGACAGAGCTGATGGCTAAATTCGTTATAGGGGTTATCATACGACTCGTCAACCGCGACATCAGCAGGTTGTCTACCGTAGAATCCAATGGCGCTGCCTGAGATAAACGTATGAGGGCGGTTGTGAGCGGCATTAACGTAGGCTGCGATTTGCTCAGTGATGCCAACTCTGCTTTGAATTATTGCCTGTTTTTGCTTATCACTCCAGCGTTTATCGGCAATAGGTTCTCCCGCCAAATTGATAATAATATCGATGTCATTAAAATCGACCTCAGACAAACATGCAACAAATCGAGAGTTTTGTCCTATTTGTCCTAATAGATGCCTTGCTTTTAGTTCATTTCTAGTCAGTATGACTAAGTTATACTTATTAACTAAAAATTTGCAGAGCTCCTGCCCAATTAGTCCGGTTCCACCCGTGATCAGTATATTCATTCCGCGCTCAATTAGTCTCTGGTTTATATATGTTT
Source organism: Pseudoalteromonas luteoviolacea (assembly GCF_018100925.1). Lineage (GTDB taxonomy): Bacteria > Pseudomonadota > Gammaproteobacteria > Enterobacterales > Alteromonadaceae > Pseudoalteromonas > Pseudoalteromonas obscura. The sequence continues at coordinate 177,515 of NZ_JAGJEH010000002.1, forward strand.
TTTAATTTGCCCTAGTGCTTTGAATTTAAATTCAATTACAATAGTAGCAGAAACATTCGAAAGTTATGTGTTAACTTTATCTTCAACGTTGCGACTGCGCATAAGGATCAACAGTGTCATCATTGACTGGAATAAACAAGAGCCTAGTTGTTATGGCTTCATTATTCATTGTATTGGCAGGAATAAAACTGGCAAACGATATTTTAGTGCCGTTTATCTTGGCTGCATTTATCGCGATTATCTGTAATCCATTATTAAAGTTCTTTGCCAGCTACCGGATCCCCAAAGGCGCTGCCATTGTCATTATTATTGCGCTTGTGGCGTTATTAGGTATGAGTCTAGCCGGATTGGTTGGACAGTCACTAAATGACTTTTCGCAGCAGCTGCCAAGCTATCGAGAGGCCTTGCAGGGGAAATTTATTTGGCTAGTTGATACGGCGGCGCAGTATAATATATTAATTGATAAGCAGCAGTTAATATCTCTGTTCGACCCCGGTAAAATGATCGACGTTGCGACAAATATGCTTGCAGGGTTTGGCGGTGTGATGGCAAATATTTTTCTAATTTTGTTAACCGTTGTATTTATGCTTTTTGAAGCACCTATGCTAAGCAAAAAAGTGCATATTGCATTAGATGACCCGCAAATGAAAATGCAGCAAATTGACCGTTTTTTAAATTCAATTAATAGCTATCTGGCAATAAAAACAGTAGTGTCTTTGGCGACAGGCACGCTGGCAAGTTTGTTATTATGGCTCCTTGATGTGGACTACTTTGTCTTGTGGGGCGTATTGGCTTTTTTATTGAATTATATTCCCAATATTGGCTCCATTATAGCTGCTGTTCCACCGGTATTACTGGCACTTGTTACACATGGACCTGTCGTCAGCGGCCTTGTTGCGGCGGGCTATTTGTCTATTAACACTATCATGGGCAATATCATTGAACCAAAATATATGGGTAAAGGTGTGGGTCTCTCGACGCTAGTGGTGTTTGTGTCACTGATATTTTGGGGGTGGTTATTGGGGACTGTCGGTATGTTGCTATCAGTACCGTTGACTATGGTTGTAAAAATCGGACTGGAAAATAGTGAAGATGGCCGCTGGTTGGCGACCATGCTTGGCAGTTATGAAGACTCTAAAAATTAGCCTGTAACTCTTGCGCATGCTGCTGTAAGAAGGAGATCTTACAGCGCTTAAACACTTTAGCTGCTCTTGTTGAGTTAGGGAGTTCTTTTAGATAACGCCACTTACAAGAGTCTTCCATATACCGACTCTGACTAAGCAGGCTACGCTTAATAATTGGCATCAATTGCGTATTACCAGTATTCTTCTCGAGTTCTTCAGTATCCATGAGCAACTTGGTGATCCACGTTTGACGGCTGCGTTCCAGTAGTTCGATATTGCCATCTAAGCACATTAGGTATCTTTTTGCTTTTTGTGGGTGGTCTGACTCTAAGTGACTACAATCCGTCAGCGCTTCTGAACGAGCCAGCGATTCATAACTAAATACTATTGTGAAAAATAGAAAAATATTAATGGTTTTGATCATAGCTAAACTCTATTGTAAATTCGGCGCCACCAAGTTCACTGTAATCAATAATGATTTGCCCGTGATAAGAAGCAACTAAATCAGAAACAATTGCCATACCTACACCGTGTCCTGCTTCATAGGTATCTAGTCTCGAACCTCTTTGCAACAGCTCATCTCGTTTGTTTTCTGGAATGCCTGGACCATCATCACCAATAACAAATGCGATTCCCTTTTTAGCGTTTGTTTTAACAGTAATATCAACTTTGTGAGTACATGCTTTACAAGCATTATCGATTATATTGCCCAATATTTCCATCAAATCGGTTTTATCGCCAAGAAAAGCTGCATCTTGCTCACAGTCAGTTGTAAATGCGATCCCCTTGTCTAAGTATACTTTACTCATTGCATTGAGAATTGAATCTAAAACGGGTTTTACCTTCGTTTGCTTTTTCCACGTATCAGATGCGCCTGTGGCCGCTCGTTTCAACTGGTGTTCTATCATGGCATTTATGCGATCTAGTTGTTCTTGTGCTTCTGTATCGGCTGCCAATGGGCTCGATTTAAGCACTGCGAGAGGTGTTTTTAAGGCATGGGCCAGATCACTTAACGATGCTCTGTAGCGTTCTTTTTGACGCCTTTGTGAATCAAGCAGTAAATTAAGGTCTGCCTTTATGGTGTTGAGCTCAACAGGGTAAAGGCCGGATATTTTATCGCGTTCACCGGATTCCACTTCTTTGATTTCTTTGTCCAGTCGTTGCAGAGGACGTGCATTCCAGACAAAACCAAATGCCATTAGTGCAGCAATAACGATGCCCATGATGAGCATCCAGTTGACCAAGGTGTTTCTAAACTCTGACATTAATGCAAGCAGGGCCGAATTTTTCTTGAGTAAGATAAATTTAGCTTGTTGTGATTGCTCTGCATTACCTAGAATGACGGTTAAACTTAATTGCCAAAAATCTTCACCACTGTATCGTACTTTTTTAAATTCAGATGCACCAGCTTGGGTTTGTGACACATCTGGTGTAACGGTAAGGCTGACAGCAGATTCTGAATACCAAACAAGGGTGTTTTCTTGGTATACCAACGCATACGTATCAGAATTTAAGCGATTTAACTCTGGAGCGAGTATGGTTCTAGGCATAGAGATGCCATCGGAGACAAACTCTACTTCAGAGATTAAAGAATAAAGGTGTGCTTCCAACGTTTTTTCTGTGGCGTCGACTAATGTGGCGTAATAGGCACGTCCAATTGAGAAAAATAAAGCGGGCAGCGCGACTATTAAGACAAAGACAAGGATAAATCCTTGCCTTATTTTGAGAGAAACTTGTGCGCTGCTTACCACTGGGTTTTAAACCTATAACCTCTACCACGTAAGGTTTCTACAGGGTTTAATGTTCCATCAGGGTCAAGCTTTTTACGCAGACGTAAGACAAAAACTTCAATCACGTTGGAATCTAAATCAAAATCTTGATCATAAATATGTTCCGTCAGCTCTGATTTAGAAATGACCTTGTGTGGATTCACCATTAAATATTCAAGTACTTTGTATTCATAAGCGGTCAGTGATAATTCTCTATCATTGACAAACACTTGTTGAGAGCGCGTATGTAAAGTGATTGGCCCTATGCTAATTTCAGGGTTAGCCTGTCCCGCACTGCGTCTAATTAAAGCGTTGCAGCGAGCTATAAGCTCTTCTACATGAAACGGTTTAGTGAGGTAGTCATCAGCACCCGCATCTAAGCCTTCGACTTTTTCTTGCCAACGATCTCGTGCGGTCAAAATCAAAATTGGAATTTTGATATCTTGTGCACGTGCACGTCTTATTAACTCAATACCATCTAATTTAGGTAAACCCAAATCGACAACTGCCAAGTCAAGCGGATACTCTGTCAGGTGAAAAAGGCCGTTTTCGCCATCATGACACAGGTCAACACTGTATTTCTCTTTCTCCAACACATTGCGGAGGTTTTCGGCTAGCTGAATGTCATCTTCAATTACTAAAATTCGCATCGTCAATCCTTCTTCACTTCACCCGTTACTTTGTGAACTTTTACATCAATTATTCTGCCGTCGCTTTGAAGTATACGTACAACAAAGTAATCACCTTCGAGAGAAATCTTTAGCGTTTTCCCTGGCTGTTTGGTGGTTGCCAATTGTACGGCTTCTTTTTTACTTATTGTGTCTTGCGGTGTTGCATGCGCCTGAGTAAAAATCAGGGAACAAACAAAAATGAACATTGCAAAACATAAGGGCAACTGCATTTTAAGCTCCACGTCGGGGTTGCTTAACATCTTGGACAGCAGGGTAAAGTGATTTGTCTTAACCCGTGCTGAACTTTTGTTAAGGGAGTACTTTCTTGTATGGCTTGACTACGCTGCTTGCGTACACACCAGCTTCAATATAAGGGTCAGCATTGGCCCAAGATTGAGCTTCTTCTAAAGAGGGAAACTCAGCAATAACCAATGAACCTGTAAATCCGGCTTCTCCTGGGTTCTCATCATCTACAGCAGGTAGTGGGCCAGCAGCAAACAATCTATTTTGTTCTTTTAATTCGGTTAAGCGTTCAAGATGAGCTGGTCGCGCATTCATACGCTTTTCGAGAGAGTTTTCTACGTCCGTTGAGTAAATCATGTAAAGCATAATAATCAGAAATAATGCGTAATTAATTTTGTGTTTCGTATCATAGACTGGATTGTCCCCAAATGTAAATGAAATGACGTTATCTGATCAGAATCTAGATTTATACTTGAAATCCTCTGGCTATGGCTGGTACAGTCCTTCGACTATCGTGAAAAAATAATAATAAGGTTGTTTTAATGAGTGCGAATCGCGAGCAGTTTAGCTCTCGGCTGGGTTTCATTTTAGCAGCGGCAGGGTCCGCTGTGGGGATCGGAAATCTGGTAGGGTTCCCAGTATCTGCTGCAAAAAATGGTGGCGGCGCGTTTTTAATTGTTTACGCTCTATTTGTTATATTTATCTGTTTGCCTGTCATGATCGCTGAAATGGCCCTTGGTCGAAAAGCGCAAAAAGACCCCTATGGTGCTTACCACTCTTTAACTGGGGGGGATAAAAAATGGTCACTTGCCGGGGCATTGGCTGTCTTGACGCCATTTATGATCGCCGTTTTTTATATGGTGGTTACTGTATGGATATTTGGGTATTTAGTGCAAACTGTAACTGGTAATTTAGACCAGTTAGCAAACCCTGATAACTTTGGCATATTCATCAATGAATACAGTGTATTTGGCTATATGGCCGGTGTTGTTGTATTGGTTAACTTGATCTTGGTAGGTGGCGTTAAAGAGGGTATTGAAAAGGCAGCTAAGCTGATGATGCCAGCGTTATTTGTACTCCTTATTGGTTTAGTTGGTTATGTGCTAACACTCGATAATGCGATGGCAGGTGTGCGTTACTACATTGTTCCAGATTTCTCAAAAATGGATGCCAGCGTTTTAAATGGTGCCTTGTCACAAGCGTTTTTCTCGCTGTCTTTGGGTATGGGTATCTTGATCACATACGCATCCTATATTTCCAAAAAAGAAGATATTGTCGGCAGTTCTAAGATGGTTGCGGTGACAGACTCATTGGTTGCGTTTATCGCAGGTTTAATGGTGCTACCAGCCATTTTCAGCTTTAACCCGAGTGTTAACCCTGAAGAGTTATCAGATTCGTCGGTTTCTATGATTTTTGTGTACTTGCCTCAGCTATTTCTTACTATGCAAGCAGATATCGGGTATGCAGGCGCATCAATTGTTGCAGGCATTTTCTTCTTATTGGTTTTCTTCGCAGCGATTACATCATTGGTATCGATTGTAGAAGTTCCGACTGCGAGCTTAATGGAAGCAAAAGGTTACAGCCGTAAGAAGTCTCTTACAGTGTTAGCGGTATCAACGGGTGTTTTAACCATTATGTGCACAATGTCATTCGGCATGGTTGAATGGCTTACAAAGTTTACCCAGTACGGTGGGGTGGATAAGAGCTTCTTTGACATTGTATCAGACGTCTTCTACGACACCATCTTACCGTTTAACGGCTTGTTACTCTGTTTGTTTGTTACATATCGCTGGAGAAAAGCAAATCTGTCAGACGAATTGTCTCAGGGCTGTGAAAACTATAAAGGGAGCTTTATGGAGAAGTATGTGAATTTCTCGCTGTCGACCTTTATTCCGGTGATCTTGTTAGTTATATTCATCAATACGGTTGCGACTAAGTACTTTGCTGTGAGTTTATTCGGCTTCTAATTGATGTGTAACTGTGGGGCGGCAGCCTCACAGTTACGTAAAAGTGACCCCTGCATCCAAATATTTTCCTGCCCCAATTGTAAATATCCACAACCCCCATAAACTGTGTTCTAACACGCACACTGCTAATGAGCGGCTATGGGCATAGGTATACGAAAACAACAGACCACCTAAAAAAGACAATACAATGGCCATCCAATTATCATAGACACAGTGTGCGAACGCAAATAGGCTAGCACTGAGGACTACCCTGACAGTTTTGCTTGGCAAGATACGTTTATAGCGATGGAAAAAATAACTTCTGAAAATGAGCTCCTGAGGCAGTACTGATAGAACTGGGTAGGCAATAAGCAACACCAACCAATCCAGAGTAGAATTGATCGGAAAGTCAAACCAACTCTCTTGGCTAATTAAGCCATACAGCATACCTGAGAAGAGTGCACCAATAAAAAACATCGAAAATAATCGCTTTTTTATAGCCGAAAATTGCCCCAGACTGGTTAACCGAAAACGTTTAAAGTGTGGATCAGCAAGTAATAGGTAGGTACATACGACCATTAACGTAATAAGGGCTGGAAACAGCCAGTTTGCTAGTTCAGCGCGAAAAAAGTAGGCAATACAGGGAAGTAGAATAAAGACCGAAAATAACTCAAACCAACGGTATTGATGTGCGTTCAAAAGATCACCCAAATGCAAAAACACTGTTGAGTAAAATATAGCAAGGGCTATCGTATAGGTTGAAAATTTTTAGTGGCCTAAGTTGGGACTGACCATCAGCAGCATGTTCGGTGCAGCTCCAATTGCTCTAATCACTCATCTTCAGGTAGGTACTTTGAAACTGTCGCAATTGTCAGCATGACTGCGACGAAAGTAATTGCCATTAACCCAAACACCTTAAAACTCACCCAAAAGTCTAGTGGAAAATAATAAGCGATGACCAGATTCAAAACTGCAATAAAGAAAAATAATATCGACCATGCTAAGTTAAGCTGCTCATACAGTGCTGTAGGGATAGGGAGGTCTTCTGCTTTTTGCCTACTGGATTGAGAGTCGGTATCTTCGCTCGTTTGATGCATTTGCTTTATTGCGCTATCGAGGATCCCAAGCAAAGCTTTTTTTGTCAGATTTTTTCCTAGTAGGTAGTGGGATATCAGGAGGGAAGCGCCAAGTGATGCATATATAATTGTGGCCTTCCACATAATGAACTTTTCATCCTGAAACAGGATAGTCATTCCACCTAGTAATAAGGCTATGGCAAAAAATATCCAGTGCCGTTGAGATACCTTACCGTGTTTAAAGTACTGCCACGTCATTTGGATCAGCGATGCAAAGATCAATACACCTGTCGCCCAAAAGATGTCCATAAGCTTAAAGACTGCAAAAAATAAAATTAAGGGTAAATACTCTAGGATAAATGCCATTTAATCACTCTTATTAAGATGCCTCTATTGCGTTGTAGCAAGTTATGGAATTAAGTTCAAGATTGACTTTTTGGTGCTAAACTTCTAGCCTCCGCACACATTAAAAATTATTTGAGAACTCAATGAATAAGAGTGAATTAGTTTCAGCGATGTCTGCGCGCAATGAGCTGACTAAAAAGGATTCAAAAGCTGCTTTAGAGAGTATTTTAAATGCCATTACGAAACGTTTGTCAGAAGGCGATCCTGTTGCTTTGTCTGGTTTTGGTACGTTGACACTAAGTTATCATCCTGCCAAACCAGGAAGAAACCCTAAGACGGGGGAAGAGATTATAATCGAAGGTCAAAATAAAGTGTTATTTAAACCAGCTAAGGCATTTAAAGATGCCTTAGCTGATTAATCACGATTACTTCGCTGTTGCAGCTTTCATGGTTGCAACAAACTCACGTAAACGTTCGCACATCAGTGCTGGCTCATTTAAGTTATCTTCAATTATTTTCACAACCGCAGAGCCTGAAATCGCGCCTGCCGCACCAGATTTAACAGCTGCTTGAACGTGTTCAGGGGCAGAGATACCAAAACCTAACAATGCAGGTGCTGCATTGTAATCATGGAGTTTATTGATCATAGTATCTGCTGGCATTTCTGCTTTTGTTTCTGTACCAGTTACACCAGAGCGAGAAAGCAAATAAGTATAGCCGCGACCATAGCTTGCACATTGACGTAAAGTGTCGTCGCTGGCATTTGGTGTTGCTATAAATATCGGCTCGATATCAGCTTGCTGAGCAGCCTGTCTAAACATTTTAGATTCATGCAACGGCACGTCAGCCACTAGGATAGAGTCAACGCCCGCTTCTTTAGCTTGCTGATAAAAGTGCTCAAGTCCTTGCGCAAAAATCAAGTTTGAATAAAGCAGCAATCCAATTGGAATATCGGCATTATACGCTCTTATCTCTCGAATAATGTCAAAGCAATCTTGGGTATTAATTTTACTTTCAAGTGCACGAATGTTTGCCGCCTGAATAACTGGACCGTCCGCAATTGGGTCAGAAAAAGGAATACCTAGCTCCAATGCATCGGCGCCACCATCAATTAAGCTCTTTACGATATCTACGCTGATTTCTTTAGTAGGGTCGCCGAGTGTTACAAACGGTACAAATGCACCTTGTCTTGCATCGTTCAAGCGTGTAAATAAGTTGCTGTAGCGGCTCATAGTGCACCTCGCTCATTTAATACGTTGTGTACATGGGCAAGATCTTTGTCTCCACGGCCACTTAGGTTTACGACAATTACGGTTTCTTCAGTTTGCTGTTCTGCATATTTTAGTGCATAAGCAAGGGCGTGGCTGGATTCAAGTGCCGGAATAATACCTTCATTTTTCGCTAGTGCTTGGAACGCATCTAATGCTTCGGTATCTGTGATCCCAACGTATTCGGCACGACCAGTTTCATGTAAGTAGGCGTGTTGTGGCCCCACAGCAGGGTAGTCAAGGCCTGCTGATACAGAGTAAGACTCTTCAATTTGACCGTCGCAATCTTGCATAATATACGTATATGCTCCGTGAAGAATACCTTTGCTGCCTTTACACAGTGCCGCACCGTGCTCATCGCTGTCTAGACCTTTACCAGCAGGCTCTATCCCTACAAGTTTGACGCCTTTTTCATCGATAAAGTCTGCAAACATACCAATCGCATTTGAACCACCGCCAACACAAGCCATTACGATATCCGGCAGACGACCTTCAGCTTCGATAACTTGTTGCTTAGCCTCTTCACCGATCATGCGTTGGAAGTCTCGCACAATAGTCGGGAATGGGTGTGGGCCTGCGGCAGTACCTAATAGGTAATGTGCGGTTTTGTAATTAGCAGACCAGTCACGTAGTGCTTCATTGACGGCATCTTTTAAGGTACCAGATCCTGCTGTCACTGGAATGACTTCAGCACCCATTAAGCGCATTCTAAATACGTTTGGTTGTTGACGCTCGACGTCTTTGGCACCCATATAAACACGGCATTTTAATCCCAGCAGTGCACATGCTAGGGCTGTGGCAACACCGTGCTGACCAGCGCCAGTTTCAGCAATCACTTCTTGTTTGCCCATGCGCTTGGTCAAAAGCGCTTGACCTAATACTTGGTTGGTCTTGTGTGCACCGCCATGCAATAAGTCTTCACGCTTTAAATAAAGCTTAACTTTTGGATTTTTAATTAAGTTGCGAGACAGCGTTAGTGGTGTCGGGCGACCTGCATATTCATTTAATAGTGCATAGAACTCTTCTTTAAAGCTCTCATCTTGCTGCGCTTTTTCAAACTCTTTTTCCAGTTGTTTTAGTGCTGGTACGAGTAACTCTGGGACGTACATGCCGCCAAAATCACCAAAATATCCTGTATTCATTCTATCCACCTCAGTATTTTCGAATATTGTTAAAAGCGTCGCGTAATTTCTCTGGACACTTTTTACCGGGGCTCGTTTCTACCCCTGAATTAAGATCAAATCCTGCTGCACCTAAATAAGATGCGTCGTTAACATTGTCGGCATTGAGGCCACCTGCAAGCATAAATGGCTTTTTGGCACTCTTAAGTAACTGCCAATTGAAAACTTTACCGGTACCGCCAAAAGCGGAGGCAGTTTTGGTGTCGTAAAGGTGCTTATCGACTTCGTCAAACGGTGCTGGAAACTCGTCTACAATTCCCTGAGCTTTCCAGATTTGACAATTGACAGGTAAGTGTTTGCGCAGCGCACTTATAAACGCTTGCGATTCGTGACCGTGTAGTTGTACAACACTTAGTCTCAAACTTTGTGCATAGTCAACAATTTGCTCGATTGGCGCATCGACAAAGACACCGACATATTTCAGAGGAGCACTATCAACCACTGCTTTTGCACAATCGAAATCTACGAATCTCGGTGATTTAGGATAGAAAATTAAACCACCATATACAGCGCCTGCTTGATAAGCGGCTAAGGCGTCATCAATGCGAGTCAAGCCACAGACTTTGTTCTCACCCAAGATCAGCTTACGGCATGCACCTTCTAGGTCATCTTCAGCCATTAAAGAACTTCCGACTAAAAAACCATTGCAGTGCGAAGTAAGTCGCTTAACGTCGCTATGGGTATAGATCCCTGACTCAGAGATAACGGTTTTATCATTTGGGATCAGTGTTCTTAATTGCTCAGTGGTTGCCAAGTCAGTGCTGAGATCCCTAAGGTTACGGTTGTTGATACCGATAAGCTTTGCATCCAGCTTCAGTGCTCTGTGTACTTCTTCTTCGTTACTGACTTCTGTCAATACTGCCATATTCAGAGAGTGTGCAAGCGCTGCGAGCTTTTCATAAGTCTCGTCATCTAGAACGGACAACATGAGTAAAATCGCATCGCCACCTTTTAAACGCGCTAAATAAACTTGATATTCATCTATGAAAAAGTCTTTACAGATGAGTGGCTGTTCAACTTTACTGCGCACATAGCTTAGATAATCAAAGCTGCCTTGGAAATACTTAGTGTCGGTTAGCACACTGATACAAGTTGCGTATTTGGCATAGACAGAGGTGATTTCATCTAGGTCAAAGTTATCTCTGATAAGCCCTTTTGAAGGAGAGGCTTTTTTACACTCTAAAATAAACTGAATGCCCGGCTTAGACATTTGACCATAAAAGTCTCGCTCGCTTGGCTCTACCAAGGATTGAAACTCACTGAGTGGCAGAGTTTTCTTGCGTTCTACCAACTCAACCTTTTTGTCCGCAACAATTTTTTCTAATACATTAGCCATGACTAACCTCCGCGATGGCTTTTAGCGTTTGCGCGCACTTTCCAGAAGCTAATACGTCTAGTACGTACCTAGTACCTTCTTTTAAGTTGTCTACTTTACCGGACATCACTAAAAGTGCGCTTACGTTAGCAGCGATGGCTGCATTGTGTGCTGTTTTACCCTTGCCATCTAAAATATCACGAGTTGCTTGGGCGTTGTATTCCGGTGTATCGCCGGCAATTTCTTCCAAAGAATAATTATCTAAACCAAAATCCGCTGGTGTCAGGGTATATTCGGAGATTTCGCCATTGTTTAGCTCTGTGACTATAGTAGTGCCATGTAATGCAATTTCATCACACCCAGCGCCATGCACCACCATTGCACGTTCAGTGCCGAGCATTTTTAGCGTTTCAGCCATTGGGCGGCACAAACTAGGGTCATAGACGCCGAGTAATTGAAGTTGCGGTTTAGCTGGGTTTGCCAGCGGGCCTAAAATATTGAACAAGGTGCGTGTTTTTAACTTAGTACGTACAGGCATCGCGTGTTTTACGCCGCTGTGATAGAGCGGTGCAAATAAAAAAGCGAAGTTGGTCTTTTCAAGGCAGTTTGCTCCTTGTTCAGGACTCATCTCTAGGTTAATACCCAAAGTGCGCAGTAAGTCAGCTGATCCAGACTTGCTGGATACACTGCGGTTACCGTGTTTTACCATCGGGATACCGCATGCAGCCGCAACAATAGCTGCTGTCGTACTTACATTGATGGTATTAGTTCCATCGCCACCCGTACCGCAGCTATCTGCGCAGTAAAGGCCTCGATTATCAAAAGCAACAGCGTGGTCGCGCATCGCTTTTGCCGCGCCTGCTATTTCAGATGCCGTTTCGCCTTTTATCTTTAGCGCAATAAGTGCAGCAGTTAATTCAATTTCAGATAACTGTCCTTGCATTACTTGGCCAAAAAGCTCAGTAGCTTGTTCAAAACTTAATGAGTGCTGGTCAATGAGTTGATTTAAACTTTCCATGTTGCCTCCTAACAGGTCAAGTAATCGATGCTTTGCTTTAATAGCTTTGCACCATCTGGCGTTAAAATTGATTCTGGGTGGAATTGGTAACCAATCACCTTGTCTGTTTCATGGTATACGGCCATTGGAATATCTTGGTATTTTGCGATGATCTTCAGGCAATCAGGTACGCTCGTAGCCATTAAAGAGTGGTATCGAGCCACTGGGAATCGTCTACCTAGCCCTGCAAAAACAGGATGTTCTTCCACGTCTATTTGAGAAGATTTTCCATGTACTGTTTCGCCAGCATGACCTACTGTACCGCCATAGCTTTGTGTCAACGCTTGCTGACCAAGACAAATGCCAAGCATTGGGAATTTGCCTTTACACAATTCAATCAGTTCAAGTAAACAACCAGCTTCGGTTGGTTTACCTGGCCCTGGCGATAATACCAACACTACAGGTGCAGTTTCATTACACATTTTGTCGTAGATGGTACGTGCATCGATATGGTTACGATACACCACGAGCTCACTGCCAAGCTGAGATAGTTCATCAACTAAGTTGTAGCTAAACGAGTCAAAGTTATCCAAAAAATATACTTTAGGCGTCATGACCCACTCCTTGATAGCTAGATTGTATGGCTTTGATCACGGCGCTCGCTTTTGCTTTAGTTTCGTCAGCTTCAGATTGCGGATCAGAATCATAAACAACCCCAGCACCAGCTTGAACATATGCTGTGTTATTTTTCACAAATGCAGAACGTATCACGATACACGTGTCCATAGCACCGTCACCAGTTAGGTAACCTACGGCGCCACCATAACTTCCTCGGCGCTGCTGCTCGGTATCACGAACCAGCTGTGCCGCTTTTACTTTAGGCGCACCGACTAAGGTGCCCATGTTCATGCAAGCTTGATATGCATGAAGCGCGTCGAGATCAGGTTTTAATTGACCAACAACACGAGATACCAAATGCATAACTTGCGAGTAGCGGTCAACTTTCAGTAATTCTTTCGCATGACGAGTGCCAGGAACACTAATACGAGCGACATCGTTGCGAGCCAAATCAACCAGCATTAGGTGTTCGGCACGTTCTTTTTTGTCGTCGCGTAACTCTAGTTCGATACGGCTATCTAAATCAGGGTTAATAGAACCATCGGCAAATTTACCGCGAGGTCGCGTGCCGGCAATTGGGTATACTTCAACTTGATTGCTATCTTGGCAATATTTCAGTGCAGATTCCGGAGACGCGCCAAACAGAACGAATTTCTCATCGCGCATATAGAACATATATGGGCTTGGGTTTTGCTTCTTTAGGTGTTTATACGCAGCTAACGGCTTGTCGCAAGGCAAAGAGAAAGTGCGTGATGGAACAACTTGGAAAATATCACCATCAACAATGTTCTTCTTAAGTTGTGTCACTTGAGCTTTAAATACATCATCTGAGATGTCGACATTCACATCATGTGATATGTGTTCTGGGTCTTCTTTGTAAGACTCATATGCATCACACTGGCGATTGAGCTCTTCTAGCTGTTTGCCAACTTCGAAACAGTTAGCATGGACATCTGGACCATTAAAGACATTGCCAATTAATTCTGTCGTCTGGGCTTGATGGTCAATCATGACCAAGGTTTCAGCCAGATAAAAGACGTAGTCGGGACAGTCGTTTTTACCATCAGGTACAGCTGGCAAAGTTTCGAAGTTTGCGACCATATCATAGGCAAAGACACCACCCAGAAAAACAGAAAATGGCGTGTCTGAGTTACTTTTTATTGAGTTGATACAAGTACGTAAAGCACTAAATGCGTTGTCGGCCTTCAGTTTACTGTACTCATCCAATGATAAGTCTTGGGCATTATATGTCAGTGTTAGTACTGCATACTCTTTCACAACAGTGCAGTTGGTTACTTGGTCTGCCAAGTAGTTCAACAGCTGCTCACCGTTATTTGAGAGTGCGCGTACTTTCACCTCAAGGCCGTTGCACTCAATGCGCAGTGCGGCATCGGCCAATATAATACTTTTGACATTGTCCTTGGAATCTATCTCTGCCGACTCCAACAACAGTGAATTGGGCTTATTAAGGGCCGCATACAAAGACAGGGGGCTTGCGATGTAATCGCGCCGCTGCCTTATACTCGTCACCTCACCCGGTGTTGTAGTTATATGACTAAAAATCAAACCTCATTCCTCTTTAGTACAAAAAACCCCCCGAAGTATTTTAACTTGCGGGGGGTGTAATTAGTTACAACAATGCCTTCCCGCTAATTCAGGCACCACCACCAAGATTTTGTAGATGAATTGTTGCAAAAATTGTTAATCACTATAAAAATTCCATAAAAAAACCCGCGTACTCAGCGCGGGTTTAAAGTTGTTAGACACAACGAATCACACCCGCAGTTACGAGTGCCACCACCAAACGATTTTTGTTTTTTGTGTTAGATTCATTTGTAAAGATTTCGTTATGTCAATTTAAGTACCTACAGTAAACCCTACTCAGGTGCAGACTGTCAAGCACTATTATTAAAAAATAACCAATAGCATGGCTTACTCATAAATATTAAGCATTTTGACCTAGTAAATGAGTCCCAGCAATTAGACCTGTCTGTGTATCTGGGTAAATAAAACCGTACTTGGATAAGTTTGCCATGGTATACTTAGGGTGTTTGATTTTAAGGGGAAAACTTTGATTAAGTATGACTTACACAGTCATAGCACTTTTTCTGATGGGCGTTTAACGGTACCAGAGCTTCTTGAGCGGGCAACAGAAAAGGGCGTTGATGTACTGGCTTTAACTGATCACGATACCATAGCTGGAATACCTGTCGCGCTAGACTATATTTCCCAGCAAAACCTTGATTTGAAAATAGTTACCGGCGTTGAAATCTCGACCAAATGGGAAAGTTTTGAGATCCACATTGTTGGTCTTAATATTGAGATTGACCACCCACAATTGCAAGGGCTTTTAACTTCACAGCAGCAAAAGCGTCGAGAACGAGCAAAAGAAATTGGTGCAAGGCTAGAAAAGCGAGGCTATGAAGGTATATATGCGCAAGCGTTAGAGTTGGCTAACGGAGCTGAAATTACCCGTGCGCACTTTGCAAAAGCGTTGGTGGAGCGCGGAGTGGCGAAAAATATTCAAGGCGTATTCAAAAAGTTTTTAGCGCGCAATAAAACAGGATATGTACCCAGCAGTTGGTGTTCAATGAAAGAGGCCATTGATGCGATACAAGGGGCTGGTGGTATTGCTGTATTAGCACACCCTGGGCGTTATCAAATGTCTAACAAATGGCTACGTAAGCTGTTAGATGAATTCACTATGGCAGGTGGTAAAGCGATGGAAGTTGCACAACCTCAACAAGCGCCTAGTGAAAGACAATTTCTTGGCCAGTTGTCTCAAGAATATAATTTACTGGCCAGTCAAGGATCTGATTTTCATTATCCAACTAGCTGGTTAGATCTAGGAAGAAACCTATACTTACCAAAAGATTGCCAAGGTGTATGGCAGTTTTGGGGAGCCACAGAGGAATGTTAGTATGAGTCAATTTTTTCATATCCACCCAGATAACCCGCAACCTAGATTGGTCCGTCAAGCTGTAGAGATTATCCAAAAAGGAGGGGTAATCGTTTATCCGACCGATTCAGGGTATGCCATTGGGTGTGGTTTGGGTAACAAACAGGCAAAAGAGCGAATTGAGCGCATTCGAGGCATCGAAAAGCACCACAATTTTACGTTAATGTGCCGTGATTTGTCTGAGCTATCTACTTATGCTCGTGTCGACAATCAAATGTTCCGCCTAATTAAGAACAACACTCCTGGTCCGTATACCTTTATTTTAAAAGGTACCAAAGAGGTGCCAAAACGATTGATTAACGATAAGAAAAAAACCATCGGAATTCGCGTAACAGAGCACCCGATTACGAGTGCGCTGTTAGAAGAGTTGGATGAACCGCTCATGTCATGCTCTTTGATTTTACCTGGAGAGCAGTTTACGGAATCTGATCCAGATGATATTCGCATGCAGCTTGAAAAGCATGTTGACCTCATAGTTCATGGTGGTTATTTAATTGAGCAAGCAACAACGGTGATTGATATGTCAGAGGATAGTGTAGAGATATTGCGCTATGGCTGTGGCGATGTTGCGCCTTTTGAATAGATATGACTGATGTAACTTCGCAAACACCACCGCTGGCTTTTTTAAATGGTGAAGCCGTATTAGAAAAGCCAGAAGACCTCTATATACCCCCTGATGCGCTTCAGGTGATCCTCGAGAGCTTTGAGGGTCCACTGGATCTTTTGTTGTACTTAATAAAGCGCCATAAACTAGATATTTTAGAATTACCAATCTTAAGTATCACGCAGCAATACGTTAGCTATGTTGAGATGATGCAAGAATTGCAGTTAGAGCTGGCTGGCGAATACTTGGTGATGGCAGCGCTGTTGGCACAAATTAAGTCAAGGCTTCTCTTACCTACCCACGAAGAGCTTGAAGAAGAAGAAGACCCACGCGCGGAGTTAGTGAGACGGTTACAAGAATATGAGCAGTTTAAAGTGGCTGCTGAAAACCTAGATAAAATCCCTCGTGTGGAGCGCGACATCTTTGTTGCTCGTGCATTGATTGAAGATACCGAGCAAAGTGACGAATCTTTACCCGATGTAGCGCTTAAAGAGCTGCTGTTGGCAATGACAGAGGTGATGGCCAGAGCGAAGCAGTTTGAGCACCATCAAGTCAGCGCCGAAGCTCTGTCAACGCGAGAACGCATGTCGATGATTTTGCAATATTTAGGAGAGCATACCAACCCGGTCGAATTTAGTCGATTATTCAGTTTACAAGAGGGGCGAAGCGGTGTAGTTGTGACATTTATCGCTATGCTTGAATTGCTTAAAGAGCAATTAATCTCAATTGTGCAGGTCAATTTAGGCAGTGCAATTTATTTGTCATTAAAGCTACAAGAGTCGTCCTAGCTCTGTCATAATACCGCGCTTTCGACTAGCCTTATGAAGTTAAAGTGACATGAAACGCCGAGTCAGTGATGAACAACTTGTCGAGTTGGTTGAGGCTGCAATATTTGTGGCAGATAAGCCGCTATCTAAAAAGCACATGAAAGAAACGGTGCTGCAAGATATCCATGTATCTGACCAACGAATAAATCAAGCAATCGAGACGATTTTTGAGCACTATCAAACGCGTGGTGTCAGGTTAGTTGAAGTTGGGACAGGATACCGTTTTCAAGCTTGCCCAAGCTTAAGCCCTTGGCTCAATATGCTATGGCAAGAAAAAGCGCCTAAGTACTCTCGTGCTACCCTAGAAACACTTGCACTGATTGCATACCGCCAACCGATCACTCGGGGGGAAATAGAGCAGGTACGAGGCGTAACTGTCAGCTCCAACATTATGAAGAGTTTGTTGGAGCGGCAGTGGATAAAAGTTGTTGGTCATAAAGAAGTGCCTGGGAAACCGGCGCTGTATGCGACGACAAAATTATTTTTAGATTACTTTTCGCTGTCGGGTCTGGATGGGTTACCAAAACTACCAGAGCTACAGAGTGAGAAGCTAGATCAGATGTTAAATGATCCTTCTGTGAGAGAACCATCAGAATGAGTGAAAAGCTACAAAAAGTATTAGCGCGCGCGGGTGTAGGTTCGCGTCGTGAAATGGAAAAATATATCGATTCAAACCGTGTCAGTGTCAATGGTAAAGTTGCCACGTTGGGTGATAGAGTTGAAGAAAACGCGGTGATCAGAGTTGATGGTCACGTTGTTAAAATTGAGCAAAAAGAAGAACGCATCTGTCGTGTGTTAATGTATCACAAGCCAGAGGGTGAACTTTGTACACGCAAAGACCCTGAGGGGCGTCGCACGGTATTTGACAGGCTACCACGCCTTGAGGGAGATCGCTGGATTGCCATCGGTCGCCTCGATATTAATACTTCTGGCTTACTACTGTTTACCAATGACGGTGAGTTAGCAAATCGCTTGATGCACCCAAAATACGAAGTTGAGCGTGAATACTCGGTGCGTGTGTTTGGTGAAGTGAGCAACCAAACTTTAAAAACACTTTGCGACGGTGTTGAATTAGAGGATGGCCCAGCTAAGTTTTTATCAATTAAACCTCGTGGTGGAGAAGGCATTAATAAGTGGTTTAATGTCACCCTTACAGAAGGGCGTAATCGCGAAGTCCGCCGCTTGTGGCAATCACAAGAAGTTGACGTATCTCGACTGATCCGTGTGCGTTACGGCAAACTTGAACTAAATAAACGTTTGCCACAAGGTGGTTGGGAAGAGCTCAAGCTGGAAGATGTCAATTACTTACGCAAATCTGTGAGCTTGAGACCTGAAACGCAGACCAAGTTGTCAGTTATGCCTGAAAAGCGTAAAGATAAGCGCGCAAAAGTTAATCGTATCAGAAAAGCAGTGCATAAGCACAATCAGCGTTTGAAGCAAAACAAGCGTCGATAATAGTAAGCACATTAAAAAAGGGCCTGTAGGCCCTTTTTTGTTTTTAGTTTTTTATCAAATATAAATGTCTATTTTGGCTGTGCATCGATAGATTGGCCATTCACCTCTAGTGAATCATCAGACATCAAATATAAATAAGTTGGCATAAGGTCTTCTGCTGTTTTTAACTTGTCTCTATCTTCACCTGGAAAAGCGGCTTCACGCATGCTAGTGCGGGTTGCGCCAGGGTTAATACAGTTGACACGAATGTTTGTTTTTCCCACTTCACAGGCCCAAGTTTGCATCATGCCTTCAGTGGCAAATTTCGAAATTGCGTAGGCGCCCCAAAACTCACGGCCTTGGCGACCAACACCAGAAGATGTGAAAATAATGGATGCACTGGGGGCTTTGCGCATGACAGGGAAAAGAAAACGCGTGATCATAGCTTGTGCAGTGACATTCACCTTCATCACATTTTCAAAAGTCGATACACAGAAATGTTCTAGAGGGCCCATTGTGCCTAAAATTGCTGCATTATTAAGCAAGCCATCTAGCTTTCCAAACTGCTGTTCTATAGTAGAAGCTAAGTCTCTGTAGTGTTGTTTTGTCGCGCCTTTTAAGTCCAAAGGTACAATTGCGGGTTGTGGGTAACCTGCGTTAATGATCTCGTCGTATACAGCCTCTAATTTGCTGGTAGTTTTCCCTAACAAAATCACAGTGGCGCCATGTTTCGCATAATTAATTGCGGCAATACGGCCGATACCATCACCCGCACCTGTGACCAAAATCACTTTATTTTCTAACGCGTTGTTAGCTGCATTATATGTTTGCATATTGGACCTCGAACAAATACATTTGCTATATTTTATCATAGTCATGGCGCAAGTTATCGAATTTATTGCAAATAGGAGTGGCGAAAGGCTACACTTTGCGTTAAGTTAAACTGGTCTAATGTCTTATTAAAAGCAAAATTACATAGTTTTAACGAATTATTCTCGGCGGCTTATTTGTGCTTACAACATAGAGGCAAATGTAGGCGCTGACCGAGAAACAATAATAATAAAATTATGTCGGAGCCAAAACAATGAAGAAACTGTTACTACCACTTGCTGTCTCAGCCGCCCTCGCAGGCTGTGGTGGCGGTGAAACGCTAGAAGATGTAAAGCAAGACACCAAACCTGTAACACCGGTTGCATCGGTTAAATTTGATCCCTCAAATGGTGTTATTTCCGTCCCTAATGATATTCTGTTTAGCGGGACACAAGATGGCACACTTAACATACCAGGGGAGCTAGATGGTGATTCAAAGCCTCAGGTATCACGTGCGAGTTACGCAGACCCTTCTCTAGCGCTCGGTGGTTTAGACGGTTGGTCTACACAAATGCCATATCAAATTGGCTTGAATACCCCCTCAGGCGTGACAATTGACGCCGCGACGGTTGCAGCACCAGGCGCTGTAAGGATTTTTGAAGTTGCGATGGGTAATGATGGTCAAACTGAAGCGTGTGCTCAGTTGACGCCTGCACTTGCCTGTCGTGTCGTCAGTGAGTTGACGTTTGGTCCAACTGGGGATTTCGTATCTCAGTTAAGTAGCGATGGCCAGAACATTAATATTATACCTGTTAAGCCATTTAAGACGAACACCACGTATATTACTGTCTTGACCACAAATATTAAAGATGGCATCGACGGTGGACGCAGTCTAACTCCTTCATCGACATATACATTGTTAAGACAAGAAGCTCCTCTGGTGACCGACGCTCAGCAGTCGCTTCAAGCCGTCATTCGCAGCTACGAACGAGCACTGGTTGCGAGTGAATCAATTAGCGCTGAAGAGATTGTGTATACAGCAGCAATGACAACTCAGTCTACAGGTGCAGTTGTTGGTTCCATTAAGCAGTTACTTGCCGCAACGATTAATACAGAGCGCCAACCTATGGTTACGGTAGCCGAACAGGATTTTGTTTCGGTTGCAGACAAATTTGAAGAGTTTGGTCTTGCTGCAACATTGCCACCTGAGTTGCTTCAAGCGGCTGGTGGCATTAGGTACCTGAAAGGTAACATCCAGTTGCCACAATACCTTTCTAGACCGAAAAATGGTGAAAGCGCTGCATTGGCTGATACCTATTGGCAAGCGAAATGTGACAATGGTGTCGCTGTTATGGCTGCAACGGCTGCAGCGGGTGGTCAGCTTCCAGAGCCGGCAGCTGGGTCGTTAGATGAACAGTGTCAACAACTGTCCGGTGGTCAACTTCGTGATCTTGGTTTGGATGCACAAAAGTTTGTCACCAAATACAATCCTATTCCTGAAGAGCAGTGGGTTGCGAATGCGCCTGTGCAAATCACGTTCCCGTTATCACCAGCACCTGAAACTGGCTTCCCTGTTGTGATTATGCAGCACGGCATTACCAGTAAAAAAGAAGATATGCTTGGCTTAACACTAGCGTTGTCACAAGCGGGCTTTGCAACGGTTGCTATTGACCACCCATTACACGGTGAGCGCGGTATCGATGTTGATGGTGATGGCAACGACGAGTTCAATGCGTCGACAAAAAGTGTATTGCATTACATGAACCTGCAGTCATTGTTAGTCGCGCGTGATAACTTACGTCAGTCCACGGCAGATTTATTAGCATTGAGACTAGGCTTGCATGCTATCAATGCGGCATCTCAAGTACCACTTAACTTCAATACTCATGACGTGAGCTTTGTTGGTCAGTCACTGGGCTCAATTGTTGCGCCAAGCTTTATTGCACATGCGAATTTACCATTTACTGATGAACGTTTAAAACAAGCTGAGCCGTTGTTTAAGGTAGGGCCTGCTGCATTGTCTAGCGGTGGCGCGGGCATTGCAAACTTCCTAGTTGAATCTGGCTCTTTTGGCCCAGTTGTTAAAACCGCAGTGCTTCAAGGTGCGTCAGATTTAGCTGTGTCTAAAAAGTTCGGCAGTTACCTTCAAGAAGGTGCAGTGGCTGATTGTAGCGCGTTTGCAGGCAGTGCAAGTGCATTTGCTGCATGTGCATACAATACCTTTGTGGCTAATTTAGAGGCGGAAGGCGATCTGGCGTCAATCGGTGCGATTAATGCGACAGTCGATCAATTTGCCTACGCATCACAAACCGTGTTGGACAGCGCAGATCCTCTCAATTACGCGCCGCTTGTACGCGCAGTAAATACGCCTATGTATATGAGCGTAGTGGTTGGCGGTGAAGGTGAGAATAAGGGTGACCAAGTTATTCCTGCGACAACATTACCGCGCAATCCGCTTGGCGGTAGTACACCATTGGCTGCAATGATGGGATTAGAAACGGTCACGGAGTCACAGCAGTCAACTGACGGCACTGCTGGACGATATGTGGTTAACTTCTCACAAGGCCATCATAGTTCGCTGCTAACTCCTTCATTTGATCAGCAAACTGGTGGAACTGCTCAAGGTCATGCACAAGCAACTGCTGAGATGCAGAAGCAAGTTGCGACTTACCTAGCTTCTAAAGGGCTGCTGTTACCAATTACTGATGCAAGTGTAATTGCGAAGTAACATGAAACATTAAAAAAAGCCGCTAAGTAGCGGCTTTTTTTATGCCTGTGACCCGTCCTAAATCGCGTTGACACTTTTCAAACTTATTTTGGAGAGTGTGGTGTGAATGAATGGCCACTGCGGTTGACCAAATATTCCTCTTATTATGGTTGATTTACCGATAATTGGTATTGCAATTAGCGCTGTTATTGCAAAGTAATCTTATTTAGGACAAGATTAACAATTACCGCAGAGCGGTTTTTAATTAAATACTTTTACAGCAAAGGTCGGGAGATAGCATTGGCATTTTTGTTTGAATATGGCTTATTTTTGGCAAAAGCGGTGACAATCGTCATTGCTATTGGCGCCATTATTGTTTTAATTGTGGGCGCAAGTCAAAAACCAAAGAGCAAATCTGGAGAGATTGAAGTCAAAGATTTATCTTCTCAGTTAGCAGAAACGAAAGAAGAATTTTTACAGCAAACACTAGATAAAAAAGCATTAAAAGCACACCTTAAAGAAAACAAGAAGAAGACGGATGAAAAACCTGAGAAGCAGGCGTTTGTCATCGACTTCTCTGGTAGTATTGACGCGCATGAGGTGGCGAGCTTAAGAGAAGAGATCACCGCAATTTTGACCATTGCCAACAAAGACAAAGACCAAGTACTTGTTAATGTGGAAAGTGGTGGCGGCGTTGTCCATGGATATGGTTTAGCGGCATCTCAGCTGATCCGTTTGAAGCAAGCTGGTTTGCCTCTGACTATCAGCGTTGATAAAGTCGCAGCAAGCGGCGGTTACATGATGGCATGTGTTGCAGATAAAATTGTTGCTGCACCTTTTGCGATTGTTGGCTCGATTGGCGTACTGGCTCAAATTCCTAATTTCAATAAAATTTTGAAAAAGAACGACGTTGATTTTGAACAGATCACAGCAGGCGAATATAAACGCACGTTAACCATGTTTGGTGAAAATACCGACCAAGGCCGTGATAAATTCAAAAGTGAAGTAGAACATACCCACACGCTATTTAAGCAGTTTGTAAGCGAACACAGACCGAGCCTAGATATTGACAAGGTTGCTACGGGCGAACATTGGTTTGCGACTCATGCCAAAGAATTTGACTTGGTTGATGAAATCAAAACAAGTGACGATTTACTCTTGGAGTTAAACGAAACTCACCAGCTTTTCAGTGTGAAGTACAAAACCAAAAAGGCATTGGCTGAGCGCTTTGGACTTGGTCTGAGTATTGTTGCTGAAAAACTTGGCATTAAGCTCCTATCTCAACTGCAAACAAATACTTATAAGTAAACATTTAGTTTTTGGCCCGTTCCTGAAAGTTTGACGGGCCAATTTAAACAAGCGAAAGCGCAGAACCTGACATTTCTCACCTCAACAATATAATCACTTGTTACAGCAAGTAAATACTGCCATTTGTAAGTAGGACTATTGAAAGTTCTATTCTTTCCGATTTTACGTTTTTAAAGTGTTCGCGAAAAAGTACCGTTTTCAGGTGCTTAAATTTCATTTCGGCTGTTTGGGGACATAAAATGTTACAATATAACTTTAGACTCTAATTTCTGTAACCTCAGCGAATATTTACATACGTCTATCATTTTTTAAGTTAATGTTGACGAGGATAAAAACTAAAATCAACATCGGTGGGAAAATGAATGTACTACTAAAAGCAGCTGTAGCTGTGTCTTTAGCGTGCGCTAGTTCGAATACACTGGCCGCGAAATCAGATGTGGAAAAGTCAATTTTTAGCAGCAAAACCTTTGAAGCGATGAAGCTGCGCAATATTGGCCCGGCTTATATGTCCGGTCGTATTGCAGATATTGAAGTTGACCAAAATAATCCATCTACTTGGTACACTGCGGTGGGATCGGGTGGCGTATGGAAAACAGAGAATGCGGGCACAACCTGGACACCAATCTTTGATAAACAAGCGGTGTATTCAACAGGTGATGTGACTATAGATCCGAGTAACTCAAACATTATTTGGGTTGGCACCGGAGAAAATAATGGAGGCCGACACATCAGTTTTGGTGACGGTGTCTACAAATCAATGGATGGCGGTAAAACATGGAAAAACATGGGCTTGAAGAAGTCAGAACGTATTTCCGACATCATTATTCATCCAACAGACTCAAATACAGTTTGGGTTTCGGCGCAAGGTCCGCTTTGGACTGGTGGTGGTGAGCGCGGGTTATATAAAACCACTGATGGTGGTGAAACTTGGAAGTTGGTACTCAAACCAGAAGATGAGTGGACAGGCGTTACCTCACTATTAATTGATCCGAGAAACCCAAATAAACTTTATGCTGCGACTTGGTCTCGACAAAGAAAAGTTGCAACTTATGTTGGGACGGGGCCTGCTTCAGGGATTCACACATCAGATGATGGCGGTGAAACTTGGACAGAACTAAAAACAGGCTTGCCAACTGGTAACATGGGTAAAATAGGTCTAGCGATTTCGCCTATCAACCCAGATGTTGTGTATGCTGCGGTTGAAATTGATAACCGCAAAGGTGGACTATACCGCTCGGCAAACCGTGGTCAAAGCTGGACCAAGATGTCTGATGAAGTTGGTGGCGGAACAGGTCCTCACTATTACCAAGAGATCTTCGCTGACAAGCACCAGTTTGATCGTATTTACATTGCGAGTAACTACAGTAAAGTTTCCGATGACGGTGGTAAAACTTGGACACCAATTAATACCAAACGCAAGCACGTAGACGACCATGCCATGGCATTTCACCCAACAGATCCTGATTTTGTGTTAATCGGCTCTGATGGTGGTATTTATATGTCTCATGACCGTATGGCTAACTGGCGCTTTATGGCTAATTTACCATTGACACAATTCTATAAAGTCGCGCCTGATGATTCTAAGCCATTTTATAAAGTTTATGCTGGTGCGCAAGACAACTCTACACAAGGTGGCCCATCACGTACTGTACGTGAAGAAGGTATCAAGAATAAAGACTGGTTCTTAACTCTTGGTGGTGATGGACATCAACCAGCTGTTGAGCCCGGCAACCCGGATATCATGTATTCTCAATGGCAGCAGGGCAACTTAACGCGTCATGATCTTAAGACTCGCGAGAATGTTTATATCAAACCTCAGCCACGTCCAGGTGATCCAGCTGAGCGCTTTAACTGGGATGCGCCAGTAAATGTTTCGACGCACGACCCTAAACGCGTTTATTTTGCTTCGCAACGAGTTTGGCGCTCTGATGACCGCGGTGATAGCTGGACACCGATTTCTGGTGATTTGACTAAAAACGGCAACCGTATGCATATCCCTATGATGGGTAGGACTTGGTCGGTAGAGGCAGGCTGGGATCTCTACGCCATGTCAGAGTACCACACGATTGCGAACTTCTCAGAAAGTCCTGTTGACGAAAATATATTGTGGGCTGGTACTGACGATGGCCTGATCCAAGTGACCAGTGATGGCGGTAAAAATTGGAAAAAGATTGATTTGAAGCGTGTTAAAGGCGTACCTGAAACTGCGTATGTCAATGATATCCGTGCAGACTTGTTCGATCCAAATACTGTCTATGTGGCCCTTGATAATCACAAGTACGGTGACTTCAAACCATATCTGATCAAGTCGACAAACTTAGGTAAAACTTGGAAGTCACTTGCTAAAGACTTGCCTGAGAAGCACTTAGTGTGGCGAATTGTACAAGACCACGTCAACAAAGACTTAATGTTTATTGGTACTGAGTTCGGTATTTTCTTCACCGTGGATGGTGGTAAAAAGTGGACCGAGTTAAATGGCGGGATCCCAACGATTTCAACCCGTGATGTAAAAATACAGCGCCGTGAAAATGATTTAGTGGCGGGTACTTTTGGCCGTGGTATTTATATTCTTGATGATTACGCACCGCTGCGTACATTGACAGAGCAAGCCATGGAGCAAGAGGCTATCCTGATGGGTCCAAGCCGTCCGGTTAAATGGTTCCAGCTAGATACAAACCACAGCAATACGGATGGTGATGATCGATATGTAGCGAAAAACCCTGAACATGGTGCTACCTTAACTTACTTCTTAAAAGACAGCTTATTAACGGCTAAAGAGCAGCGTCAAAAAGCTGAAAAAGAAATGGTTAAAGAAGAGAAGTATCCTAAGTATCCAGCATGGGAAGACATCGAAAAAGAAAATCAAGAACCAAAACCTGTGGTCTATCTTGAAATTCGTGATGCGCAAGGTCAATTTGTTGACCGCGTTGCTGGCAAAGCAAGCAAAGGTATACACCGTGTGACTTGGGATATGGAATACGCAGCTAACCAAGCAATTACGGGTGAAAAAGCATCCATGTGGGACCCGTTTGCGATGAGCACAATGGTAATGCCAGGTAAATATACGGCAACACTTTACAAGCGTGTGAAAGGTGAAATTTCACAGCTAGCAAGCCCTGTAGAGTTTGAATTGCAACCAATTACGGAAGGTGCAGTATCTGGCCCGACAGCGGAGTCAATCGCGCGATTTAGTGAGCAACTTAAAGATGTACAAAGACGCTACACGTCCACAACCGCTGTATTAGGCGAAATGACAAAAACAATGGAAGTATTGCGTACCGCAATCGATCGTACACCGGGCAACATTAACGCACTTGAATCTGCCTATGCACAAGCGCAAGCTGATATAAATGCGATTAACTTTGAGTTAAATGGCCTGAAGTCGCGTACAAGAATGGGTACAAAGCCTGCGAACATCTCAAGTCGCTTGGGTTATGCTATGTCTGCGCTGTGGTCAACTTATGGACCCACTAAACAGCACCGTCAGCAATTTGGTTTTGCTCAACAAGGGTTAGAAGACGTTATCAAGCGCGTTTCAACCTTAGAAGCAGAAACTATCCCAAGTATTCAACAAGCAATTGTTGATGCGGGCGGTCCTTGGACTAAAGGTGCATCGGTTATTGCCAAATAGCCTTTATATTGCAACGGCGTCGAGTACTTAGCGACGCCGTTTTACGCTCAAATGCTAAGCTTTATGCTAATCAAATGATTTGGCATATATTTCCAGGACGAAAATGCTTAGCCTTTTAATTAGTTAACAATGAAGAAGTCCTGATGAAACAACGATAACAAAACGTACAATGAGTTAATTGAGCTGTACCTTAACTATGAAAACGATAATTCCATTTTTTTGTCTTTGTGTGCCTGTGGCGGTGGTCGCAAATGGTGAGCAACTTGAAGTCATAGAGATTTTAGCGCCAAAAGAATCTCTTACTATTGCCACATCCAATCACACCTCGTCGTATTTAGATGAGCGCTTTACTTTTTCCTTAAATAGAACCATTGCTGATCAGCTGACATCGCTTACAGGGGTGAGTTTAAACGGCCAAGGTGGTCAGTTTCAAAGTTATGCGATTAGAGGCTTCAGCCGTGGAAGAATACGTACTGAGATTGACGGCATTCCAATCATTACTGATAGACGTGCGGGTAATTCGGCTTCGTTTATTTCCCCTGCGCTATTTAATCTAGGACATGTTATTAAAGGCCCAAGTTCGACGTTATATGGCTCCCAAGCACTGGGGGGAGTTATTAGTTTAAGTACAGAAATGTCTGATAAAACACAGCTCTCTGTGTCTGGAAAAAGCCATAACCAAGGTGTTGATTTGAATTTTAAGCATCAAAGCAATGACTTTACTGCTGCTATTGCCTATCAACACGCGAACAACGCCCATGCGGCCAATGGGGATGAGCTACATACACAATTTGAGCGGTTCTCTGGGTTGGTAAGGTACAAATCCAAACATGATGGTTTTACAACAACTTATTCCTGGCTGCCTAGTTATGGTAGCAACATAGGCAAAAGCAATGCGAAATATCCTACCAAGCAGATCAGCGACTATCCAGATGAGTTGCATTCTCTAGCACAAGTGCAATTGAATGGTGACCAAGATTGGATGGCGAAGTTTTATCACCACTATCAAAATTGGGACAGTAGGACAGCTAGGTTCGAACGTTATGATGGCCTGAGTCAGTATCAAAGCCACACGGTTGGTGGCCAATGGTTACAGCAAGTAACCATGGGGGAAAATGAAAGTCACTGGGGCATTGATTGGCTTTCTCGAAAAGGCGTCAAAATTACCAGTGATTACCAGTTGCTCGAAGACACAAAAAGCAGTCATTCAACCAGCATAAATAATGAGTTGAATGCAGAAGAAGATAACTTTGCATTGTATGGTAAAACACATTGGAACTGGGGTAGGGTTAATTTTGACTTTGGTTTGCGGTATGACTGGTTGACACAGCAAAGTAGACAATCAAATGATACAACAGATAGCCGTTTGAATACCTCGTTTGCAGCTATGTTGCCACTCTCTGATACGTTAGAATTAGGGCTGGACATTGGCAGTGGATTTCGTTATCCAACATTATCGGAACGGCTATTTTACGGTCAAACACCCAGAGGCCTTATTGTTGGGAACCCATCTCTTAATCCTGAAACCAGTGTTGGTTCGCAGCTTTCACTGAACTGGCATGCGTCAGAGCAGCTGAGCCTGTATAGCGCGATTTATCATTACGACTTAGATAATTACATCGATCGTTATGAGACCCAAGCTGGCCATTTGAGTTATCGTAATTTAAATCAAGCCGAAATTTACGGTGTTGAGGCTGAGTTGCGTTGGTTTGCCAATGACAATATAGAGCATATCTTTGCTTATCAGCAGCAAAGCGGCGAGGATGAGAGTCAGCAAAGACTAGATGATTTACACCCAAGAAAAATTAGCTGGACCCTATTAGTGAATTTTGGCAATTGGTCGTTGTCTAATTCCTACCGCCATACTTTTAAAGTGGATAAAGTAGGGGGATCTGAATTGTCGAGAGAAGCTTTTACGGTGTGGGATGTATCTCTTGCGCATCAACTTAACAGTCAGCAAACTGTTAATATCGGAGTTAATAACCTCACCAACGAGCGTTATTACGGGAGTTTGGATGAAGATGCAGCTTTACAGCCAGAACGCAGTCTTAAACTATCAACAAGTATGCAATTCTAAAAGAAACAATGAGCTTTAATAGAAAAAATAGAAGTATTCACAGATGGGCGAGTTTTATTATTTCGCTGCCGTTACTTGTGATTATTATTACCGGTATTTTGTTGCTGGTAAGAAAAGAGTTTAGTTTTATTCAGCCGCCCTCAGCACAGGGTGTTGGTACTGTACCAGCGCTTAGCTTTACGCAAATATTAACGGTTGCAAAGTCCGTCGATGCGGCGCAAATTGAGAGTTGGGATGATATTAACCGTTTGGATGTGAGACCAGCTAAAGGGATCACTAAAATTCGAAGCAATAATAAAATAGAAATTCAGATCGACAACCAAACTGGCGAAATTTTGCATGTCGCAAAGCGTAACTCAGAATTAATCGAAAGCCTTCACGATGGTACCTTTTTCGAGAAAAATGCCAATATTTGGTTAATGTTACCGGTATCCTTTGCAACCTTAGTGATTTCTGTAACGGGCTTAGTACTATTCTTTTTCCCCTACCTGAAAAGACGACGTAATAGACGACATCACACATAATGTCTGTTGAGGCGATAAAGTCTACTTTTGCACTGAGAGTGCGCCTCGCAGCCAGCAAAAACTGGCTGCAATTGTCCTTACCCTTCACTGTGATAACTTTTCCAATCCCCTGTAATTACAAGTGTTTTAGTTGGAGAGTAGACATTGACGAACAACGTTCTTCCATCTGGAGAAAAGCAGGCTCCTGCCAATTCGGTACTGGTTCGCAATTTAGCAAAAGGATAAACTGCCCCTTGTGGAGAAACACCTCTTAAGTGGTTACTAGGGTTGGCTGTATACTGGTCCTCACATATCAGTAGGTGTCCTTGTGGTGTCACGGTTAGATTGTCGCCAAAATCGTACAGGGACTTATCGCTGCTCTCTAAAAAAAGCTGAATTTGACCGGGCGAGGTTGCCTCCTTATCAGTGCCTTCATATGCTGAGGGTTGATAGCGCATGATTTGGCCTAACTGTTTTCCACCGCCATTTGTGCAGCAAAAGTATAGTTCATTGTCACCAAAGTGAATTCCTTCTCCACGTGCAAATACTGCTGCACCGAGGTCATATCCACGTATTCTTAGATCGTCTTCCGGGCTTTGTGGGTTGTCTAATGTCACCCATTCAGCTTCGTACCAATTTGAAAGCGGCATATTTGGCTGTTGCCAGTTTCGAGTGTCGAACTTATTTAGGCTCTTAAATACCAGCGCCTGTAATATGCCACCTAGCGCAAGTTTACCTTTTTGGTGAGGAATAAAGCGGTAAAAAAGGCCATCGCCTCTATCTTCAGTCAAGTAGACTATGCCTGTTCTGGGATCTACTGCTGCGGCCTCATGATTAAAGCGACCCATCTCTACCAGTGGTATTGGGTCACATAAACCAGGCTGGTCGACAGGAACTTCAAATATATAACCGTGGTCTTTACCAATTTCACTGTCTGCTAAACGCACTGTTTCTTCGCAGCTTAGCCAAGTGCCCCAAGGAGTTGTTCCGCCAGCACAGTTACGAATGGTACCGACAAGGCTGTAGTACTGTTGTTCGATTTGTTGTGTATTAAGGTTATAAACTAGAGTCGTGGTACCGCCTGGCAGCGCGACATCATGGTTTAATGTATCGTAGGCTTTTTTTGTTTTATGTGTGGCAATATCTGACGCTGCATTTTGCAAATGTTTTGGACTTAGTTCATGGTTTCTAACCAAAGCAACGCGATTGCTCCCGAGTTCAATACAGCCCATACCGTCCGCGTTGTCAGGCACGCTTAGACCATCGTCCATTTTATCATTTAACTCAGAAATAACTTGATAACTAAAACCCTTTGGCAGATCTAATAGACCTTTTGGATCAGGGATGAGTGGTCCATATCCCGTGGTTGTTGGGGTTGGCGTGATAGCTGGTTTTCTTGTGCAACCTAGTATGCTGCTATTAAGGCCTAAAAATGCCAATGCCACGGTGCTTTTTGTGAATTGTCTACGTGTGACCATGCTTAATACTCCCAAAGCAATTAACGTAATAATCTTAACGGTGCTTAATGATGCTTTCGTGTCACTTGCTGTGATACACGAAAATAAGTACTTAATGTAGGTATTTTGTGATATGTTATACTGTAACATTAATTGCGGGGTGGCAAGGAAATTAGTCTATATGAATCAAAAAAATAATAAAAATAATCAATCTGATGAGTTTGTGGAAATCTTTAATTACGCGGGAATCAAACCAACAGAGAAAAGAATTGCAATTTTCAAAGGCTTAAAGATGGCGGGTAAGGCTTTATCTCCCTACGAGTTAGTTCAATATTGTAAGCAGAATTTGGGCTTAACGCTGCCCGCTGTGTCGATCTATCGTATTCTAGACCTACTTGTTGCGGCAGATCTTGTGCACAAATTAGATACCGTGAACAAATATATCTGTTGCACACATATCGACTGCCATAAGCCTCACCCACATACCCAATTTTTAATTTGCTCCATGTGCCAAAAAGTGGAAGAGGTACATATGCCTGCAGATTTAATGGCACAACTGTCTGCGCAAATCCAATCTCATGGTTATCAATTGAATTCACCTCAGTTTGAGTTTCAAGGTATTTGCACTGCTTGTCAGGCGCTGGAGGAAGGGCAAATGGCCAACGCATAGTGAGTAATTGGCTTGCTGGTTGTATGGTCAAAATAGATTTTTTAACGCGTGTTTAAAGGTGAAGTAGAAATGGCGAATATTCTATTAAAAAATGCTCAGCTAATAAATGAAGGCAAAGTTGAGCACTGTGACGTAAGAATTGTCGGACAACGGATTGACAAAATTGCAGCTGATATTACACCTACAGGAATAGAGCAAGTTATTGACTTGAGAGGTGACTTCCTAATTCCCGGCATGATTGACGATCAGGTGCATTTCAGAGAACCTGGCTTAGATTGGAAAGGGACGATAGGGACAGAATCACGCGCCGCGGTAGCTGGAGGTATAACCAGCTTCATGGAGATGCCCAATGTGAGCCCTGCGACGACAGATAAGCTGGCAGTGATCCAAAAGCACCATATTGCTGCTGAAACATCTGTAGCAAACTACTCCTTTTACCTTGGCGCTACACCTGACAATCTAGATGAGATCAAGGCGTGCGATCCAAGTTTTGTATGTGGGGTGAAAGTATTTATGGGTGCATCAACGGGAGACTTGCTCGTTGAACATCCCAGCGCACTTGAAGCCATTTTTAGAGAATGTCCGGTGTTAATTGCGACCCACTGTGAAAAAGGTGATGTGATCAGTGACAACCTAGCTAGATTAGAAGGGAAGGATCTAACAATACAAGATCATCCGGTTATTCGTGATGTCAACGCCTGTTATCAGTCTTCTTCCTATGCTGTGAGCCTTGCGAAAAAATATGGCACACAGCTTCATGTACTGCATTTAACCACAGCCAAAGAGCTGGATTTATTTGAGCCAGGGCCTATCGACAACAAGCAAATTACTGCGGAAGCTTGTGTACACCACCTGTGGTTCAACCAAGGCGATTATGAACGTTTAGGAAATTTAATAAAATGTAATCCAGCAATCAAAGCTGAATCGGATCGACTTGCTTTGATCAATGCGATAAATGATGGTCGTTTGGATATCATTGCGACCGATCACGCGCCACACACATGGGAAGAAAAGCAGCAAGCTTTTGCACAAGCGCCGGCTGGGTTACCTTTGGTTCAGCACGCTTTATTGACCTTGTTTGACCAAGTTAAGCGCGGCACCATGAGTTTGGCACAAGTGGTCGAAAAGACGGCTCACAACCCAGCCAAGCGTTATAAAGTTCAGCAGCGTGGTTTCGTTCGAGAGGGATATTTTGCTGACTTGGCAGTTGTGAGTGCAAAACCAGGTGAAGCTGTGCGCCACGATAATACCTTGTATCATTGTCAGTGGTCACCATTTGTTGGTCATCAGTTCTCTCATCAGATCCGCTATACCTTTGTAAATGGCCAATGTGTATATCAAGATGGTGCTGTAGTTGACGTGCCAAACAACGCCATGCCACTTGTGTTTGAGCTAGATTAATTTTTAGTTTTTATAGAGTGGTGGAAGTTCTATCACTCTCCTTTGTCATCAGACAGAATACACTGCCGTTTGTTGATGGCACCTCTGCGTATACCACTTACCGTTTTTCTCTATGCTTTTTTGGCGGATTTAAATCCACATGAGTGGGTCTAGTGCGCCGATGCACTTATTGTGTGTACTTATCAACGCCCAATGTCGCCTATTTAAATTTCGTTTTTATAGTTCGAGTATCACTTAAATAGCACTTTAATATTCTTTTTTTTGGAATGATGTGTGCTTTTTTTTGCGAAGCAGACTCTCTGCACTTGGCTTAATCTTATCTCCATCGAATTTGAGTGGGTGTTAATCACACACCTATGGCGAGGGAATAAAAATCGTGTTTGATTGGTTAAAAAATATTTTCGTCAGCCGCGAGGCTGACTCAATAGGAGAAAGAAAAATGACGAAGGTTTTAGTACTTTATTATTCAAGCTATGGCCATGTAGAAACGATGGCAAATGCTGTTGCACAAGGGGCTCAGTCGGTTGATGGGGTTGAAGTCTCGATTAAGAGAGTGCCTGAGTTAATGTCTGATGAGGTGGCAAAAAACGCGGGTGTTAAGTTGGACCAAGATGCTGAACTGGCAACGCCTGCTGAACTTGAGCAGTATGATGCCATTATTTTTGGGACACCGACGCGATTTGGCAATATGGCGTCGCAAATGCGTAACTTTTTAGATCAAACCGGCGGACTTTGGGCTGGTGGCAAGCTCATTGGTAAAGTAGGCAGTGTATTTACATCGACAGGCACTGGCGGAGGCAATGAAACCACGATTCAATCATTTCATACTACGTTATTTCACCACGGTATGGTGGTAGTTGGTCTGCCGTATGCGGCACCAGAGTTAACGGATATTTCAGAAGTTAAAGGTGGATCGCCATTAGGTGCGGCCTGCATTGCGGGTGCTGATGGCAGTCGAGCACCTTCAGAAAAAGAAATAGCTTTAGCGCAATTTCAGGGTAAACACGTCGCCAGTATTGCTACTCAATTGAGTTAGGGTGTCGAACGCTCGGGTAGGTAAAGGCGTGAAAATAGCGCCTTTTTAGTATTCATTGACTCAGCAAGGTTTGGGTCATAGTGCTCGTAATTGTGTTTTCTTGTAATCTATTTAAACAGCGCTTTAAATTGATCCCAAATACCTAATGACTCATTTGGAAAAAGGTCAATACCGAGCCACGACTTAAATAAATAAAGGACCGCCATTACAAGCCCCAGTGCAATTAACCCAATGAGGGTCAAAGCAGTCAAAAATACCATTGCTGCAGTGAATCGTTCAGTGGAGCTCAAGCTGCGTTTGTTGACCCCTCCGAGCAAAACAAAATAGAAGCTCCAAGGCAAAAATGGCAGTGCGAGTGTAGGTCTAATATCAATTTTATGATTATTCCAACCACGGGTATTGATGACTTTATCCAGTGCTTTTCGCTGTTTATACGTAAAGCTCGCGGCGACTTCAGGGTCCATTTTACTCAGCAGCTGCTTGACATGAGTATGCCGCTGTTTGGATGTGTGTACTGTCATCGCGCCTCCATAGCTATAAAATCAGGTGAAATGCGGTGTCTGTTAATTACAATCAAATGGATTTGGTACATCCAGTCACCAAATATCAATAGTAGTCGTTAATCCCTCACAAAGCCTTATTTTAACTTTTCTTTGAGGTTGTAGGCTTTTAATATATAAAGCGTGATGGTTTTGATGTTGTGGCTGCTTCTTTAATTTTAAGCAGTTGTAAAAAGTTAAAACCCCAGTGCCTTATCAACTTTGTTTTTAAACTTACGCAACATGATTGAAGCTTTAGATGGGATCTCTGTTTTTGCCGAATAATCAAGTGGCTTTAGCTGAGGAAGATCTCCTTTGCGAGTAAAGGGAATTGTTTTGATTGAGAGGTTGTTATTAAAATGACTACCAAAAAGGTATGACAAAGCTGGGCTCATACCATTTAAGATAGTTCGTGCGCGTTTAAACTCATCAAGCTGTACTCTCGAATTCGCCCAACCATTGGTTTGCAGGGACAATTTTAATATACGTTGTTTTATTGATAAGTTGTGTTCATTTAGACGGTGGTATAAATCTCGGTTCCATAAGAAGCAGGTACCTTTGTGGCCAGTTAAGTTACAGCAATTTAGGTTGCTTTCGAGTGGCCCTGTCTCATACCCTGGAATGATTTCAAAAGCGCCATCACTAGTGTGCTTCACATCAGTCAAATAAATGTATATCGAGAATGGCCTACAACCATAAACCGACTTGATATTTGGATCGCGATGATCCCTATGCCAACCATCGAAGTCACTGTAATAAGTGTTGCTGGTAATATGATTCCAATCTATTTCCATACAATGACATTGAAACAGCACGGGGCAAGGGTCCAGTACTGTGATGGCACTAAGCAATTTTGTAGATATTACTTCATTGAGAATACCAAGATCCAATAGCTCATTTGATTGCACGTAGCTAGGTTCTTCTGATTTACGGCTTTGAAAAATGGGGTCTAAAAGGTGATTCCAGCGGTCAATTGTTTTTTGTGAATACATAGTTTGAAACGTTAATAGTCCGTGTTTCAAATATATTGTCTGTAACGACAGCTCTCTTTTATCTAGTTTCATTATGGTTGACCCCTCATTGTGCCTATAGTAACAACAAAAAAAAGAACAGATGACGTTCAGACCACGCAGGTTACAGATACAAACAAATTTATATAATTACCATCATTTGTTCGCTTCTTGCTTGGCTAACGTTTAGATTGTTTCTATGTGGTTGCACTTTTGATCTAATGATTTATACAGAAGTTTGCGAAACCTGTGCCATAATTTACTTTTATAAAAGTAACTACATATCAGTGTCTTATTTATTTTCTCCTTTAAGGTTTAACGACAATTTTGTTCGAATTTGCAAAATGAAAACTAAAAGTAGAAACGTAGAGGTCCTTGATTAAATACTGATAAATCAGTCTCAAACTACTATTTTTGAACTGAGTAACGGACATGCTCAAAGTGATTTTACAATTCAACAGTGCTAGACCCAAAATTTGACAGATACATCCCCCGGCAACATATGCAGATCTCTTATCTCTGGTTTTTTATTAAATGAAGAGAGGGTTTTATTGGTGTTGGGGAAACTACCAAAGCGCGGGAGAGCGCTTTGGTAGTATTGTTTATGATTTCTGGGCTAACCTGATGGTCAGCTTGTTTTATGTTTTTTGATTGCCCAAGCAGTAAACGCTCCCGCACTGATAAACATAAACAAACCGTATATGCTTGGCGCAATTGACATGACTTCATTACCTAATAGGCCGGTCGTTACTAACAGTGCCAACGTACCGTTTTGGAGTCCAACTTCGAGCGTAATCGTGCGAGTTTGAGTGTCATTGTGCAGTAAATTTGCAGCGATAACATATCCTGCGATCATTGAGGCTAGGTTCAGTATTACCACTGCGGGGCCAGCCATGATCAAGTAATCGACCAGCTTAGATCCCAGCTTAAAGCAGATGCTGACGATAACGAGAAGCAGCACAGCAATGGAGAACCAGCTAATATATGGACTCGCTTTTTTAGCAAATTCAGGCCATTTTGCATTGATGCTCATACCAATAAGTACTGGCAAAACACCCACGACTATGAGCTGTAACCAAGCCTTTAAGATTGGGAACTCAATTACATTGCCATTTTGACCGTAGTGGCCAATCGCCCATGCTGCCAAAAATGGCAAGGTGAACGGTGTGATAAATCCGACCACAGCGGTTAAGGATACCGAAAGCCCAACATCACCTTTTGCTAGGTATGAATAGAGGTTTGAAGTAGTGCCGCCGGGGCACAATGACAAGATAAACAGACCAATAGCAAGCTCACCAGTTAAGCCCGTGATGGCGATGGTGGCGATGGCCAGTAATGGCAAAACAGCAAGCTGGCAAAAAGCACCGATGAAAAAGCTTTTAGGCTGTAATAAAACACGTTTAAAATCATCTGGTTTAAGGCTTAGTCCTACGCCCGCCATAATGAATATTAGCGCGACAGGTAAACCTATTTCGATTAAAGCGGGTGGCATTTATAAGTCCTTGTTTGAGGTGAAACGCGCTTATCTTAACAAGTGAATAGACATGTCGTCACACCTAAATTAGACAGGTACGATGTGATAAAAGTTAGGAGGCGTTGGTGACAAGTGCTTACTCGTCACCATAAGGGATTAGAATTGATAAGAGACTTTTACGTAGCCACGCCTGCCGACAGTGTCGTAAGTAAAGACATCAGTATTGGCATCATTCCAAGAGGTTAAGAAGGGGGGGCGCTTGTCGAATAGGTTGTCGATACCAAATGCCAGAGCCAGCGAGTCCGAAGCACTATAACCGACTTGTATATCGTGATATGTCACGCTAGGGACTTGGCTGCCAATTGGACCGCCGCCATTTTCATCTTCAGCGTTGCCTATGTATTGGATACTGTAAGTGCCTTGCCACTGTCCAAGGTTTACATTTGCAGCGAGGTGAGATTTCCATTTTGCAAAACTCCCTCTATCGGACGTTATTTTGCCTAGTAGCACTTCAGTTTCTGCGCCTTCAAAAGCAGTATTGTTGTGCTTCAATAGACGGGTTGTATCCCAATTTATCCGATACGAAATATTCTGAAAGGTTGAGGATAAGTTGATATTTAAATCTACGCCAGAAACCGCTTCACTTGCTGCATTCATTGGGCGTTTTTCGAGTTTAATAACTTGGTGTGTTGTAGGGTCGCGGGTTATATTGTCACAGTATGCTTGATAGGCAACAGGGTCGCTGTAACACAGACGCAACATATTAGAGCCGGAAACAGCATTGATTGCATTGTCTACGTCAATGTTAAAATAATCCAGCGATGCTGAAAACAACGTATTCTGATAAACAACACCGAGTGTAAAAGTATTTGCAGTTTCTGCGTCAACGTCAGGGTTACCGCCAACACCGGTGCGAACGGTTGAACCATCTTGCACAAACCCATTGGGTATGCCCGCTGCCTTACAGTGATTTAGTAGTGAACCTTTCGCACCATCACAGGGATCTACCGTGATAAGGTTCTCTATATTTGTACCGCCAAACTGTTCGGTGATTGTAGGGGTTCTAAAGGCACTGGAACGCACGCCTCTTAAGAGCCACTGGGAGTTTACGCGCCAGGTTATACCGAGCTTATACGTGGTTTCAGCATCAAAATCTCGATAGTCAGAGTAGCGTAATGCGATGTCTGTCTTTACTGAGTGAGCATAGGGCTGGTCACTCAACACAGGGATGGATAATTCTACAAATGCTTCTGTGACTTCAGAGCTTCCCGCGATAGCATCTTCTTCGTTATTGCTCATCGCGACGGCGTCAGGGTTACGCCACCCCTTTTCTTTACGCATTGTGAGGCCTGTGGCAAATGCCATCGTTCCTGCATGCAGCTCGGCGATATCGCCATTTAAGTCAATACTGAGAGATTGAAGTTGATTGCCGCCAGTTCCTTCACGTTGATAGGTGACATAGTTTATGACATCAGGACTGAGCTGTGCGACGCCAAAGTAATCCCCGCATGGGATAGCGGCGCCAGCTTGTGTACTGCAGATATCCGCATTGAGGGTT
The DNA here is from genome assembly GCF_018100925.1 of Pseudoalteromonas luteoviolacea. Classification (GTDB taxonomy): domain Bacteria; phylum Pseudomonadota; class Gammaproteobacteria; order Enterobacterales; family Alteromonadaceae; genus Pseudoalteromonas; species Pseudoalteromonas obscura. The sequence goes on from NZ_JAGJEH010000002.1 coordinate 216,073, forward strand.
TGCGCAACTCGAGCATCGTCAAAATCATAGCGCCAGCCATCAGTGCCCGTATTTTTTCCCCAGTTGTAATCCGCCTGCCAAAGCCAGCTATTTGATAGCTCCCCAGATAAAGAAAAAGTCAATTGGGTGGTATTGGTTTTTTGATAAAACTCAGGGTTTGGCACTTCAACATTTCTGCGGCGTTTTAGAGTGAGGTCTTGGCCAGTTGGGTTGTAGACAAAATATTTTGATACTTCTACAGACTGGAAACTTCTGGGTGTGACCACTTGGTCCGATTGACGGTTGGCATAAAGTATCGATGTATCGAATTGGACCGACTCTGAAAGTTCATGTGAGATAAATGTTGCCAGATTAAGGCGTTCCATCGGGCTGTATGAATTGAGTGCGTTAAACCAGTTATAACCATGTTTAAGATTATCATAGTGCTCAAAGTGGTCGCCGTTTTGGCCACTAGTTTGATTGAACTGAACTTCTTGGCCATCAGCCAATAATGCGCGACCGCCTATGGTTGTCCCTGATAAAGTACAAACTAGCGTGCCATTTTCTTCAGTTAGGGGGCAGGGGTTACGGGTAGATTGAAGGGCGTTGCCATTGTTGACGTAATTGATATTGACGGTAACCTGACCTTTTTCCAGGCTTTTGCCCAAAGAAAGGTTGAGCTCTGCATTTTCGGCATCTTTTTTACTGCTTTGACCCACTTTGGCAATGAGTTTTGTGCCCTCGAAATTTGATTTGGTAACTATGTTAACTACACCTGCGACTGCATCTGCGCCATAGATGGCAGAAGCACCACCTTTTAGAATGTCGATGCGCTCAATCAAGCCCATTGGGATCATGTTTAAATCTGGGCTGTCATTGGCACCAGTACCGCCAGCAACAACGCGATTGCCATTGAGTAGAACTAGAGTGCGTTTTATCCCTAAACCGCGCAAGTTTACTTGTGCTGTAGCATAGCCATTACTGGTCCAGTAGGCATTGGTGGCGTTTCCTGCAGGGCCAGCCGAGGCACTTAGGCTTTGCAATACTTCTTCTATATTAGACACGCCGGTTGCGGCAAGATCTTCAGATGAGAGTGTGGTTATGGGGCTTACGGATTCTAAGTCAATATTCTGAATCTTTGAGCCAGTGACAGCAAAACGTTCAATTTGTGTGGTTTGTTGTGCAAAAACACAGTGAGAAAGGCCAAGGCCTAAAAGTGCAAGAGAAATTTTAGAATACAAAAACATTAAGACAACTCATGAAAAAAACTGCGGCGAGTATAAATAACTTAAGCACCATTGAGATGTGACAAATTGTCGCACTTTCAGCTTTTTTCTTTATTTATAAACAACATATAAAACCGCCTTCTTGAGTTGTTAATTTTGGAATAATAAGTTGTGATTTTAAAAAATAATCTAAAAGCTATATTTATTCGCCATAGTATATTTAAGTTAGTTGTTTAAATACCTTCGGTTCGCTTTTTATACAATGGATTCTCCCATTGAGAATGTGGCTTTAAACCGCACTGGAATTGTGTTCCGTTTTTAATTGTTAAAGTGCTTACATTTCATAATGTTGTTGTATTTTGTGTTAATTTATGGCGTTTTTCATCAATTCTCACCCCTTGTTTTGTTGCTCTTTTGGCAATAGAATGCGGCGCTTTTATACTATTGGGATGAAGTAAAACATGATTAGAACCTCGAAAAAGACACTATTGGCTGTGTTTTCATGTATAGGGCTGCTTTCTGCGTGTACTGAAGGGACCGGAGAAGATGAGGCGACTGTTGATTTAAGTAGTAGCGGGAATAGCTGTAACTTAACTGAGCTGATCTCTGATGCTGATCGAAAAGCTGCAAATGCCTGTGGGGTTCAAGCATCATCTCAAATTGCCAATGCGGATGTGTATTTCACTGCAGCAATGAATGCCTGTCGAAGTGGTGAAACAGGTACTGATCCAGAAACTGGCCGCACAACCACTTACAAAGATACATATAACGTATACAAAAAAGCAGCCAATTACGCGCTGACTGTTGTTGACCAAATGAATTGTGGCAGCAACTCTACGGGTAATTCTGGCGGTGGGATCCAGTTGCCAGACAATCAACCTGACCAATACAACCTGTGTGTAGGTTACATTGAAGATGGTAAAAAAGCCCTTGCATCATGTTTTGGTCCGGTTAAAAAGTTTGATACTCAGTGTGGCGATAACAGAATTAACTATCTAAAAAGCTTTGACTCTTCAGCAAGTTGTATCTCAGAACGAGACACTTGGCTGAAAAATGCATTTAACAGCTAGTAGCTACCCGTGAACATAAAAAGCTTGATATTTTTTTCACTGGGTTTGTTTGCGGGGGTTCTCCTGAGTGGGCTGTGGTTTAAGTCAGCCCCTCAAACGCAATCAATTGCGGCAGCTGAGTCAGTTTCAAAACCTGTGCAGGATACGCTAATGCCAATCTGTGCGGAATCAAAAAAGTTACTACCAGTACAGAACAAGACAAAGACTGTACCAGATGCGTTATCGACAGCATCTAGTTTTGCTTTGAAGTTTGCAAGCGACGAAGAAATTGCTCAGTTTGCTTTGCAGCAAGGAATTTTAGACCAAGATAGTATCGAACGGATATCCGATATAAAACAAGCGGCAGAGCGACTCAGCAAAATAGCGCTGGGGGAAAATCATGATGATGACGTAGAAATGCTTAACCATGGGCCTTCACGTGTTTACTTCAGTAATGGAGCGGAAGGGCTTGCAGGGTATGCCAATCAAAATGAATTTGAGGCTGAGGTGAAAAAGGTTACTGCTACCTTTGAAACTGGCGCAGATCATGGTCATAAAGTGCTAGTTAAGTGGTTTAATAAAGACACGAATCAAATGTTGGCGTTTAAAAATATATCAATAAAGTCAGCAGACCGTTTGCACTATATCAAGATGTCTCGAAACCAATGGCAAAGTGGAGAGTATCGCGTTGAAATATATGCTATCTCAGACGATTTTCCAATGCTCTCCAGCGGTAATTACTTTGTCCGCGCCAATTGATTTGTATGGCACCAAGTTGCGAGATAAAAGCTCAGCGCACTCGCGATAATGGCATTGATTGGCACTATTCCTGGTAAACTATGTCCTGCCGCTACCCCAATAATGACGCTGGTAATGGCGAACCAATTAACATTTTTGTTTTGGGAAATGTCAAGGTCTTGATATTGTGCTTTATGGGTAAAATAGTGGGTGATGATGACGCCGCCTATGGGAGGGATAGCGGCGGATAAAAATACTAGCCAATCGACAAAATGGTTGTATAACCAAAGAGCGCAAACTGTACCTATGATGCCATTGAATACACTGAGGTATTGGCTTGGAAGACCGGTAATATTTGCACATCCAAGCCCAGATGCGTACAGCGCATTGTCATTGGTAGTCCAAATGTTTAAGCCCAATACTATGATGGCTGGGAGGATCAAGCCTTGTAGCATCAGTACCTCGGAAATATCTGATTTACCTGTTGCAGCGGCCCCAGCCCCACCAAAAACAAACATTAAACTGTTACCAATTAAAAATGCCACAATGGTGATAAACACCGCTTTTTTGGTGCTTTTTCCAAAACGCATGAAATCTGCTGTAAGCGTGCCTGCTGAGATAAATGATCCCACCACTAAAGTGATTGCTTGAGTTTGACTAAGAGGTGCTGCAATTGGTTGAGCAGCCAAAGCTGATAGGCCTCCAGCACCGTCAATGGCCAACCAAACGGAAAAGCCGCCGAGCAAAGCGATTGCCGGAACTGCAATGGCCGAGAGCACCACAAGTGCTGAAATCCCTACATAAGCTGTGATTGTCATCAGTATACCTGCGCCAAGAATTAACCAATTCATGTCAATGCCTGTAATTTTATTGACCGGGAGCGCAAACATGGCAACACCAACACCAAACCAACCAACTTGAGTACCTGCTAGTAAGGCTGACGGTAACCATGACCCTTTAATACCAAACGAAAAGCGTGCTAGTAAATGCGTTGAAAGACCAGTTTTAGCACCGATATAAGCCAAAAATGCAGTGTATAGGGCTAAAATAAGGTTTCCCACTAAGACCGCCGTAAAAAAGTCATTCGGTGACAATCCAACGCCGAGTTTCCCCCCAGTCCACATGCTTGCAGAAAAAAAGGTGAGGCCAAGCATCAGCATGGTCATTGCAATAGAGGCGCGTCGCGCTTCAGTCGGTACTGGGCTCAGTTCAAATTCATGGGTCGTCATTGGTACTCCAAATAAATGGGATGGCTTAGTGTAAAATGCAAATGCAGCACAAATATGGAGAGGGGTTGTATTTACAATGTACACAAGGGTTGCTCAGTTTTGCTATACTGCGCGCATCTTTGGCAGTACTTATAGGCTATCATGTCTTTTCAATCTTTAAATCTTGCAGATGAACTAAACCAAGCTTTAGCGCATTTAGAATTCACTGAACCAACACAAATTCAAGCGTTGAGCATTCCACTTATTTTGCAAGGTAAAGACTTGCTTGCAACTGCGCAGACTGGAACTGGAAAAACAGCTGCCTTTATGCTGCCTATTTTAAATAGTTTAGTGCAGAGTGATTTTGAAGCTCCTGCCGTCCGTGCGCTGGTTTTGGCTCCCACAAGAGAGCTTGCTCAGCAAGTTGCAAAAGACACCAAACGTTTAGCTAAGTTCAGTCATCTCAGAGTCGCTTGTTTGTACGGCGGCGCAAATATTGGACCGCAAGAAAAAACCTTAAAAGAAGGGGTTGATATTGTCGTAGCGACACCTGGACGTTTACTGGATCACATGATCAAAGGCACTTTGTCTTTGAGCGCCATTACTCATCTAGTATTTGATGAGGCAGACCGCATGCTAGATATGGGCTTCATTGGTGAAATTAAGCGTATAATGCGAAAAATGCCTGAAAAACGTCAAACAATGCTCTTTTCTGCGACAATGGATGACAGTGTTTTATCGCAAGTAAAAATGTGGTTAAACACCCCGGAGCGTGTTGGTGTTGAACAACAAAACAGCACCGCAGACAATGTCGATCAGACATTTTACGCGGTTGATGAAGATAGAAAGCGTGAGTTGATTGCCCATTTAATTGGTAAAAATAACTGGCAGCAAGTATTGGTATTTACGCGCACCAAAAAAGCCGCAGATGATTATGCCAGCGAACTTAACAAAGATGGGTTAGCAACATTAGCTATTCATGGTGATAAGTCTCAAGGGGCACGCGAGCGTGCGTTAGAGCAATTTAAATCAGGAAAAACACGGGTGCTGGTGGCGACCGATGTAGCTGCTCGAGGTATTGATATCAAAGCACTAAGCTATGTAATTAACGCAGAACTCCCCTTTGTTGCTGAAGACTATATTCATCGTATAGGGCGTACTGGCCGCGCAGGAAATAGCGGTCAGTCGATCTCTTTAGTGAGTATTGATGAGCAATGGCTACTGGAAGAAATTGAAGTGCTATTAGATACCCGACTAACACCTCAGTGGTTGGCAGGCTATGAGCCAGATTTGACAAAAGAGCCGAAAGACAACCGTAAAAATACCAGCAAGTCGAGAAAACAGCGAGACAAGAAACGGATATTGGGGCAGCGAACCAGACGAAGAAAAAAATAATATGAAGGGCGCAGTTTGCGCCTTCTTTTATGGTAATAATCCTTCCTTTCAAAAATTACATTAAGAACCTTTATCTCAGTTCGAAGAGCCAATTAATTAGCCTCAGCCCCACTCAATTTTGGGAATTATGTATTATTTAATTTTATTTACAATTGTACAATATTGTTCCTTGAATCCGGCCGGATAAGTGTGTAATCTGCGCGCAATTTAAGCTATATATTTTAGGAAAATGCAATTGTCTTCAATGATATCAAAAGGGTGCCTATTTGCATTAGTTGCATTCCTTTTTGGCTGTGGAGGTGGTAGTGAGGAGTCTCAACCTCAACCGACTTCTACAGAAACGCCGTCAGTCAAGCCGCAGCCGACTACCCCAGAACCGCAACCGACAACCCCAGAGCCCCAACCTATAACACCTGATAATCAAAAGCCGACTGTTGAGATTGAAGGTGAAGTAAGTGGACAAGAGCGTCAAGCTTTGGTTTTGACTGCCAACGCGTCTGATACCGATGGCACAATTGTTAGTTATCATTGGCAACATGATGCAGAGCTTGAGGTTAGTTTATCTGGTACAGATAGTCAGAAGTTAGAGTTAAGTACCCCAGATATTCAACAAGATGTCGCCATCACATTCACTGTTACAGTCACAGATGATCGAGGTGCGAAAGAGACTGCTACTCACACTGTTATTTTCGAGCGCAATGAAATAGCCGTGCAATTACAAGGCATGGTTACGGACCAGCCGATCCCTAATGCGACGGTAACAGCGACGATAGGCAATGAGACGTTTACTGCAATCGCGAATGCACAAGGGGAGTATACCCTTGATATCGCAGCAGATGAATCAAGCAAGGCTGCGCTGGTGCAATTACATGCTCAGGGGGTTGGTGATCAGTCTCGCGTAGAGTTTATTTCACAATTGCCCAGTATTGATGAAATCGTTATCAAATCCGGAGCGGATAAAGTCTTGCTGGCAACTGAGTTATTTGGTGTTAATGTTACCAATGTAACGACGGCTGAGTACGCACAACTATCTAAGCATGAGGGCGCATTTGACTCTCTTGCTCAGTTACAGGATACACTGCTGTTAGTTGATACAGCTGAAAAGATGAAGCTAGCAACCTTAATAAAAGCGATTGTTGATAACGATATTGACCTTTTGCCGACCAAATTCAGTTCAACACTCGCATTGGTATCAGACAAATCGGGTGCAGAGCAGCTATATTCTGAACTTGAAGTTACACATCCTGAGTTACTCAAGAAAGCGTCAGAAGGGTTACTTGAGGATGCAACATTACTGCCTGGTTTGGCATCGGAATTGATAGGAGATTACACTCTTTCCATCCCAAATAAAATGCATGGTTTGTTAGTCAACCTCACCTTTAATGAAGATGGTACTGGAACAATTACGGCTGGAGAATCTGCAAGCTTTAATTGGGAAAAAAATGCTCAAGTTGTGACATTATCTTTTGCAGAGCCTGTGGTAATAGTACCGCCAGGTGTTCAGACGGACTTTGGGGCGAGTGCTAAGACAGTCCTTAATCATTTATCGCTCACTATGATAGAAGAGCGAAATGGTGTGATAGAGGCCTATGTTTCATATGAGCATGGCTTAATTTTTGACTTAATGCCTACACCGCTAAAAAATAGTACAGAAGCTTTTGCAAACCTACTTAAAACAACCCCTGACATATCGATAAATGAAGAGGCATTGGTGGGGGAGTGGTATGTTCAGCACCATATGCTTGAGTACTCGTTTGGAGAGACTCTAAAGCTTGAATTTTTTGCAGATGGTACTGCAAGCCAAGGCTCAGGCGAAATTACTTGGCAGTGGCACCTAACAGAAACTGAGTTGGTGTTGGAGAACACAGATAAGAGAGTAGCCTACCAGATTCTCGATCACACTTCAGGTAAATTCAATACCAAGGTATTTGGTCACTTGAAAGAAAGCGACTCAATCTTAAATGGCGCAGTATTTGTGAAGCAACAGGCGTCGGGCTTTGATAGTTTTGACTTTATAGGAAGTTGGACTAGTACTAACTCACAATATGACAGTCGACAATTTTTCTTTTTTGAAGACAACACTTATCTAACTCAACTTGGGTATTCAAGTGTATGGGCTTTAGAGCAAGGGCAGATTGAGCTGGGGGAGTTTCAATGGAATGGTCATAAGGTCAGTCACTGTGAAACCACCCAATCATCTTGCCAATTTAATTCAGCAGGCGTATTTGAATTTGTGGGAGTTTTTGGTAACGACATTGCCGTTAGGTATACCAAGCCAAATATTTATTCCCCCACAGTTCCTAAGAGTCAATCATATTTGAAGTTTTTTACAATCCACTCAGAAGATGGACAACAGCTTCTCAATACTTTAATGCCATATAGTCAAACCAGCACGCTTTACGGTCTAGATGATACACTGAAATTCGAGATGCAATGCCCTAGCGGTCCTTGTTATGCAGTTGCTGAATACAAAGGCGTTGCTTACCGAGTTGAAGATAAAGGCACATACATGGTGTTATCTAATGATGATACGAATGAACAATTAGTGCTTTTTGCAGAAGTTGTATCGTCAACTGAACTCGAGGTGTGCATTCGCTCCGTTAGCGGCCAATGTGATGAATCAAATACCGCTACATTTTCCACCTTAGGCCCTGAATTGGATTTTACTGTGACCGTCGAAGGACAAGGTACATTGATTGCACATACTGACAAGCCAAGGCTTGGTGAGGTACTGTCATTGACTGTGGAGCCAAGTAATGGCTACATCGTGAGCGAAATTTCTGGCTGTAATGGTTATTTTTATGATCAAAGCATGACGTTTGAAGTTTATAGGCCACCTATGTCTTGTCACATTACAGCTAAATTTATCAAAGGAAATGACTTCATTGGGCAGCTGCGACTACTTCGAAAGGGTTTTTATGCGCCTGAGCATTTCGACATTGACATTCGAGCTTCTGGAGAGGGGTTAGTGTCTCATGGAGCTTTATACTCAAACTTTACTTGGCAGGCGGCTGAAGGAGGAGGGATAACGGCACAATTGACACAACCGCAAACAGTTTCTCTGGATAAAGTAACAGCCTCCAGTGATGATTTCATTGAGGTTGTAATTACTGGCTTTGACCTGAATAAGCATGCAGAAGGGATCGAGGTTGTTTGGCACCGTCAATTGAACAATCAAGGCGAAATTCACCTTGTAGATAGTTTGGTTGATGTGTTAGATGATAGGCGAGACTTTGCTGAGATTAGCCTGACACAGACGCAGTTTTTGGGAACTTGGTCACTGGGCTATGGGGCAGCTGAGCACTTCTATTTTACGAAGCATATGAGTAAAGATGCATATTTACCTTGGTTAGATACGTACCAACTAGTGCTCAAAGAAAATGGAGAAGGCGAAATCCAAAGCGGGGAAAAGGTCACGTCAATTAGTTGGTCATGGCATGGTAATTATATCGAGATCATTGAGATGGGAGACTATAGCAATATCATCCATGTATCTTTGCTGAAAGAGCTCGATGGCAGTTATCAGTTTAGTGCACGATATGAATCAGGGCCTTATATGTCTGCATTGCAAAAAGGGGCTGGTATAATGGTCAAGCATCAAACAACAGCACCAATTATTGAAAACTCTCCAAGTGTTTGGCGGATTAAAAATGGCTCAGAACTAGCAGGTTTAGAAGGGATGGAAGTTTACGGCAACGGTATTGTTAGGATGGGAACCGCTATTACGTATAGCCACGCTTATTTTGACGACAATAAGCTGTACCTACAAGATTTTTGGAATTCAGAAACGCATCAAACGGATGCTAGTTGCACCAATGAAAAGCCTGAGTGTGTTGAGCGAGCATATCGGCGATTAATGCCGCTTGCTCAGGGGGAAAAAACGTTATTTACACTTGATACTTATAAAATCAATGACGGGTTATCTGAAACTTCCATGCTTAGGGTAATAGAGCGAAGCTCTGGGGAAAGTTTCACAAAGTTTGAACCCTTTATGCTATCTCAATTCAAATTATATCAAACTATAGGCGAAAATAAGCATATGTGGAGTACATGGTATGTCAATGGTGTATATAAAATGGATACTTCATTTGGGCAAGGTGATGCTCAGTTAGACGAGGCCGGTAGGATCAAATATCACATTCAGGATGAATACTATTATGTGCAGTTGCTTGAAGCTTCTAGTGATGGACTTAAGGTATGCTATTACGCAGAGAGTGACTCATGCTCTGAGGCAAATGAAATCTTTTTGAGTTATCAGTAATTCATAGTGTCCGCGCGGCGGCAAAGCTTGTCGTCGCTGTGGGCTGTTTGATTAATCCAATCAGGCGTGCAAATGGTTTTCTGCTCTCTATTGGATTTTTAAGTATGATTTTTGAGTCGCCATACATGGTGCATTTTCATATTTTGGACACCTTGTGATCAGACTATTGAGCCGCCCCCTTGTAGCCTCGGCATAACGCATAAACGGTAGTTTGACTAAATATCTCAATCTTTGAGCCAAGCTTTCAAATAGCGCGAGGACAAAAAAACCAGCTTTCGCTGGTTTTTTCTTATACTAATCGCACTTAATAAATGACTGTTTAGTCACACTTATTTTTTCTTCCACTTCGCATTATCAGGTAAAGATTTAGGTGGCACTTTAACTTGAATTAGCGAAGGGCTATCTAAGTTCTCAAGAGCTCCTAGAATTGCGTTATTGAGTTCTTCATAGGTGTTGACAGTCCAACCCTTACATCCAAATACGTCTGCGAGCTTACAATAGTCCCACTGGTGCAAAATACAAGATTCGAAAAATGGCTGATCACTTGAAAAAATTTCTGCATCGTACAGCCATTGTTCAACGCCATATACGCCGTTATCCATCACAAATATAATGGGGTTGAGCTTAAACCTTGTTTGTGTAGATAGGCATTGTGGTGTCATTTGAAAACCACCATCCCCTGAGAAAACAAACACGCGCTGGTGGTCTTTTTTCGCAAGGCTCATGCCCGTTGCAGCAGGTCCAATATAGCCAATGGATGAGTACGTTGGCTGCGCGACAAATCCTCTCGGGGTACCTACTTTTAACAGTAGACTACCAAAAAAGTTTAAGCTGGCGTCACTACCTATCAACACATTGTCATTTATGTACTCTTTATCTTGGATATAGTCGTAAAAACCCTGATATGTGATGGAACCACTCAGGCTTTCGCAGATATTTGGTACATCGCAGGGGATTGCACACGATGGCAAGTCACTCAAAGGTTGCAGGGTGAGCGCTTCAATAAAATTGGCCAGTGGTACTTGTGGCACAAAATAAGTACCTAGTTTTACAGTGTCCCAAGCAACCAACGCTGTTTTGTCGTAGTCGACGGTTTGGCCAAGGGAGTTAATATCCGAAAGCCATACACCTAGCCCCAAAATAAAGTCGGATTCTTCTACTAACTCTTGAGTGATCGCAGAAGAAGCCTGGCCGTCGAATACACCAGCAAAAAGTGGGTCATTTTCTGAGAATACCGCTTTACTGATGAGTTCGGTTACATAGGGGAGGTTCAGTTTTCTGATCAATGCATTTGCTTGATCATGAAGTCCCATTCGATCTACTTCAGCGCCAAGCCACACAATTGGCCGCTTGGCCCCTGCCAGCGACTGCTGAATTTTGTCAACGGCTTTGTCAACGTTATCTTGCAGTGGGATAGGCGTAAGCGGTACTAGTTTGCCAACAGGAGCTGCACAGGGCTGCTCAACCATATCTTCTAGCAGCTCAATATAAGCTGGCCTTTTTTGTGAGATACATTCAGTTAAGGCATAGTCAATTAACCTAGGTGCCAGCTCTGGGTTGTCCAATTTAATGGCGGCTGCCGTGATATTTTTGTAAATATTTAAATCAGTTTCACCGTCTATCATATGGTGATATGTAAACCCGGTTTGTTGCGCTGTCAGGCGCTTCTGAATACTTGGTGCTCCATTGATGACGACCACAGGTATACGTTCTGCGTAAGAAGCGGCAACGGCATTGACGGCACTTAAGGTACCTGCTGAATATGTGAAACACATAGCGCCAATGCCTTTCAATCTGGCATAACCATCAGCGGCGTACCCTGCGTTTAGCTCGTTGACCTCTTCGACTAATTCGATACTACTGGGCTCAATATGTTTGTTGATCCACTCAATTGTGTAATCACCTGCGATAGAGAATAAGTGGCCGAGCCCTAGCTCTTCTAGCCGTTGAGTTAAATATTGTCCTACTGTGTATTGTGTATCCATGCTGATCCACCTATAAAATGAGTTAACATCAAACTTTGTTAGTATTCACTAGCGCCATCAAACAGTCTGGGTAAGTAAATATCGAAAATGGCTGGGCATTGCCGTGTCGGGAATTTGTGTAGCATAAACTCTTTGAATGCCTCATTCTTAAGTCCATCTGCAATTGCTTGTTTAGCGGCAATGAGATACTTAAGGTTTTCGGTAACTTCTTTTTTATCTGCTGGAGCGCCGTGACCGGGCAAAAACAGTTCGTAATCTGATATCAGCATATCTTCATACTGCTCCATCCAGTGGTCGAGGTATTTAGTCAGGTATAAATGTGTGCCGCTATATATTAAATCTTGTGCAATGAATACGCCTAAATCAGGTAACTTTAAGGTAATACCATAATCAATTTCAGTATCTATGATCCGTTCGATTACATATTTAACGCCATCGATAATTTCAACGCCTGGATACACAGCATGTTGTGGGATCACAACCTTTTCAGGTGCTAAATCACCTAATTTCCCCATGTGATCTTCACGAGATTCCTCCCCGTGCTCTTTGAGGAACTCAATGGTTTCTGGCAGCGTGTAAATTTCTACATCCGCAAAAGCATCACCAAGACCAAACCAATGATCAGGGTGGCGATGGGATAAATATAATCTTTCAATGGGTTTTTTTAAGCTGTCGGCATACTCACGGAATTTTTTCGCATATGGGCTTAAAAACTGACCATCAATGAGCACCAGTACATTTTCGCTCTCTATGATATGCGTGGCATTGGCGATGTTGTCGCCTTCGTAAGAGGAGATAAAAGTATGGATTTTCACCTGACCAGATTGCTTAACGACAATCTTAATAGGGTTAGTGATCGGTATGTTCATGGCATTTACTCGCTGTAAAAGATAAAAGTGACAAAACACCGTTGCCCGGTGCTTTGCGTCAGCTGAAAGAGTGCAGCAGTGGTATGTTTCAGATTAATACTGTATGAGGTAATTGAGCTGCCAAAGGGTATCGCAGAAGTATCGGAGTTGATTGAAATTGCTTTACATGGGCGTAAAAGCGAACCTTTGTAAAGCATATCGAGTGACTGAGTTTTATTCATTTCAACGTCCATTTTCAGTTTTTACCACGTCCTAAAAGCGTTTTTAGCGATGCTTTTTGGCAAAATACGTCTTTGATTAAGTGTTTAAACGACCACCAGTTTAGTACTGGTGGCTGTCGGTCAGTTCAAATCTTCAGGGCATTTCGCAAATCAATGGCAATAGCAACTGACACATAACTCCAAGTTAAGTGCTCTGCACTGGTCATAAACCCATCGTAGCGACTGAATTGCTCGGATAAAGATGTTTCTTCTCCGGCATGGATTTGTATCCGTCTCAGGTAGGCATCACCTAAAGCTTTTAAACCGACAATAATTGTTTTGAAGGTCTTGGTGCGACTGCTAAAACATTCGCCTGTTTCAAGTTTGCAGTCTGTATCGACAAGTTTTACTGCAAGTGTTAACTGGCCAAGATTGTATTTATTGATTTCAATGTTTTTCTGCTCAGTGAATAAGGCGGCAGCTTTGTAACAAATACTGCTCAGAGAGGCGGTGCACAAAAACCAAGGATTGCCTTGCCCAAGTGGTGCGCTGCCTGCATATTTGTCTTCAGGGTAACGCCCAATACCCGGCGCGATAGGATCTCCAGACGTGGTGCTTTCAAGCGAATTTATTGAATAAAGAGGATCAAATGCTTGATGCAGTGCATAAGCGGTTGCCAGTACTTTATCTTCGTGTGGGTTTATAAATGGATGAGAATCAGACAGTGCTTGGCAAATACCTAAGGTTGTTGCGACATCAAGATTAGATGCTTTGTAGTCCAAGCCACCAACACGATTTAAAGTTGTTAAATAATGACTTTTTTCTTCGCTCCAAAAATCATCCATTGCGCTCTCAATGAGTGAAGCTTGTTGATTGTAGTAATCAGCAGCACCTGGATCATTGAGTATGTTGGCAAGGTCAGCGCCTTCTCGCAAAGCGGTTCGCTGGAGCATGCGAGTATAGAAGTGTGTACCGTCAACTTCTTCCCATAAATCAAAACAAGGGTCTTGCCAGTGATTAGCAACGAAGTCTAAGTCAGCCTTGATAATGCTAAATGACGGTTCTTTTGAATCATAAAGGGTACCAGTTACGTAGTCTTTCTCACCATTTTTTAGCAGGATATTTGCCCAGCGAGTAATGGTGAGTGCACGTTGTGCAGGCCCATCATTTTGCGGCCTTCCCCAGGGCCCATTAAACGCTTGTCCAGTGACGTAAAACTTAGGTTCGCCGAGACTGTTGCTGACAGTTGGAGTGGTTTGGTTGATCTTAGTAAACTCAACATAATCAATCATCATGTCGTAGTATTTGTCTTTAAAGTTTCTATGGTCCAGCCCATTTAGTTTAGCAATTTCGCTCATGGTGCGGGCTGCATCTCTTACCCAATGGTAGTAATAGTTAGGATTCGTGCGCGAAGGGGAAGCTAAAACAGCACCGCGCTCTCCGTCGTCAGGTGAAATATTAGAGATCATTCTCTCCAATACGTGTTGTCTGGCTGTTTTCGTCCATTTATCAAGGGACTGAGCATCGATAGATGTAAGGTATTCTTGCTCTGTTTTGAGCAGTGTATTCGTTTGAGTTGTCATAAGTGTTCCAAGAATAAGTCTGTTTACTGTCTCGGAATGTCGGTGTGAGAATTCAAACATACAACCTAGTTCATTCACTAACTGTCTCACATTAGCAATCCGTTGTAGTCGCACTAAGTGCATCAGAAAGTATATACACAAAAAATTGCTGACTGCTTAAATATTTTGATTTTTTTAACAAGTTATTAATTTAATAAGAAAAACACAAATGTTTCAGAAATGGCTTTTAATACCTAAAAGTGATCTTGAGTTTTTGCACTTAAAGCCTGTTTTTATCTACATATTTACTTATTTTAGAGACCTTTTTCTGCTATTTAGACATTGTTGGTTTGATGTTGTTTAATTTTTAATTGCATTTATTTTTTATCTGCTACACTGAATTTTAGCTTAAATGTTAATGCTGTTGTTAATGAAATAGGACGGGGACGCTTGAATGAGTGAAGCAAATTCAACAATAGAGCAAATAACACCTGAGCAGGCAGTTCAAAACTCAAACAGTGGTAAATATGATGCAGTGATCATCGGCTCAGGGATAAGCGGTGCAATTGCCGCAAAAGAACTTACCGCCAAAGGCTTTCAAGTTTTAGTACTTGAAGCTGCACCGGCAAAAAGCCTAAGTTACGACGGCTTTAAGCAGTATCTCTCAAATTACTATGCCAATTCCTCAAAAGATAATAATGCGCCATATCCGGCAAACCCGAATGCACCGATGCCTAGATCGACAGATGTCAGCAAGCTCTATTTGGGGCAGACTAGTTCAAAAGGCTATATGGTGCAAAATGGACCATTGGCGCTAGACAGCACGTATACGCGTGTTACCGGTGGCACAACCATGCACTGGGAGGCCAAGATCCTGCGTATGTTACCGGATGACTTTTCAATTAAAACCAAGTATGGCGTAGGCCTAGACTGGCCAATTAAGTATGAAGATTTGATGCCCTACTATCGAATGGCTGAGCGTGAAATAGGCGTGTCGGCCAACGTGGAAGAGCAGGGTTTTTATGGCATCAAATATGAAAAAGACTATGTGTATCCCATGTACGGGCTGCCGCCATCTTACCTTGATCAAGTGGTAGCCAAGGGTATTGATGGTGCTGAGTTTGAGCTGTTTGGTGAGACCCATACGGTAAAAGTTAGACCTTTCCCCCAAGGTCGAAATGGCATTCCAAATGAGCGCTATCAAAGCGGTTCAGGGTTCAAGCCGGTCGGCGCAGTTGGTGCGGTTCAAGTGGAACAAGGTGGTCGATGTCAAGGCAATAACAATTGCGTTCCTATTTGCCCTGTTCAAGCCAAATATGATGCACGTAAAACGTTATTTGATGCGGCAAAAACCGGAAAAATGGACTTTTTGCCACAAGCGGTCGCCAGTAAGGTGGTCGTGAGCAAGCATGACAACAACATAAGCCACATTGAATTTAAACACTATACAAAAACAAGCTCGCCTGAGCATACGCTTGGTCAGGTTTGCGCAAGAACTTTTATCTTAGCGACCAATGCAGTGGAGAATGCCCGACTGATGTTGGCTTCAGGCCTACCTAGTTCGAGTGGATTGATGGGGAAAAATTTAATGGACCATACATATCTACTTGCTTGGGGGTTGCTACCAGAAGCCGCTGGAACTATGCGGGGTACGAAATGTACTTCAGGTATTGCTGATTTCAGATATGGTACAAGCCGCGCGAAACAAGCCCCATTTGGCGTCGACATTCACAATGACGGGTGGGGTTGGGCTACAGGCTCGCCTTTCTCTGATATTGAAACCTTGGTGGATACGCAAAATAAGTTTGGAAAGGAGCTTCGTCAAAGTACCGTCGACAGAGTCTCAAATCAATTATTGTTTGCGTATATGGTTGAGCAAGCTGCTGATGAAAGTAATCGGATCACGGTCGATCCAGAATACAAAGATGCGCTCGGTAATATGCGGCCCATCGTCAACTACAACTTATCTGATTATTCAAAAGCGGGCATTGCATATGCGCGTGAAACCTCAAAAGTGTTCTTTCAACGTTTAGGTGCGCAGGACTTTTCTAGTTACTCATTACTTGACTATGGCTCCTTTCAATATCAAGGGGAGAGCTATTATTTTCGAGGTGGCAATCACTTTTCAGGTACGCATGTTATGGGGACAAGCGCTGAAAACTCAGTTGTGAATGAGCACCAGCAATCTTGGGACCACAATAACTTATATCTTATCGGTTCAGGAAGTATGCCCAGTATTGGCACGTCAAACACCACACTAACGCTTGCTGCGTTGTGCTTCAAAACGATGGAATATCTAGTTGCGGAACTTGGCAGTTATCAAGTGGATGTCGTGTCTGATACGACGTTTAAAACTGTGAAAGGAGCCAGTCAATGAGCGAGCGCATAGTAAACACAATAGAAGATTTATATCAGATGCTAGATGCGGCTATTCAATTAGAGCATGCGACGATACCACCTTATTTGACTGCGCTATACAGCATTTACCCTGAGGCTAATCTAGAAGCAACAGCGACCATACGCGCTGTACTTGTCGAAGAAATGCTACATATGACGCTATCTGCTAATGTGCTAAATGCACTGGGGCGACATCCCAATTTACTCAGCGATGGGTTTGTTCCTACGTTTCCAACTTATTTGCCCGATGGCGAACGAGATTTCCAAGTTTCAATTAGCTGTTTTTCAGCTGACACGCTAGAGACGTTTTTGAAAATTGAGCGGCCAGGGATGTCTCAGAAACACTCGCAAAGTGGGGGACCTAAAGGGTGTGTTACCAGAGCGGATCATAGCAAATTTAACCTCGATGCAATTAAACCACTTAAGTCTTCAACATATAGCTTTTACAGCATAGGTGACTTTTATGATGCCATTATAGAAGGCATTGAGTTTTTAGAAGCGCAAGCCAACGAATGTGGAGAAACCATATTTGTAGGTGATCCCAAGTTTCAAGTATCTAATAAATACTATTACTCTGGTGGTGGGAGTGTCGTTGAAGTTACGGATAAAGCTTCTGCCATCAGCGCGTTGAAGCTGGTTATTGAACAGGGTGAAGGGCTGTCAAAAGAGATTTTTGACTCCGAGGGTGAGATTTCCCACTACTACCGATTTGAACAACTTAAGTTCGGCCGCTATTACCAACTCGGGGATGAGCCGGGTAAACCGACAGGGCCAAAATTTGATGTGGACTACGATAAGGTCTATCCAATCAAATCGAACCCCAAGTTAGCGGATTTCCCCGACAATTCAGCATTATTAAAAGCAGCACAGGACTTCAATCAAAATTATAGAAAGTTTTTGGTGACTATTAATGCAGCGTTTAGCGGTCAGCAAAACCTATTACTTGGCGCAGTATGTGGCATGTTTAAATTAAAAGAGTACGCCAGTCAATTGATCCGCAACCCGATACCAACTAATCCGCAATTGCACGCTGGTCCCACTTTTGAAATTGAAGAAGGGATGACAGGCAGCGCTAGTAGATCGCAAACAGTAACTCCGGGATACCATGAGCGTAAGGAAGCCGTGCAATGAATAATCAACAGCACCAAGTTAGTCAATTTACTGAGTTATCGGGCGCACTGACGGATTTTAATGCATTTGCGTTACATGGTACGGGTCAAGTACAAAATTACTTCCAAACACTCAACGATATTGTTGGCAAGGGTATCGTTGAACAATTACTAAATGTATTTGAAGTTGTTTATGAGAGTGCGTGTGACGAACAGGGGTTTAACACGGGCATTAGACAGCAAATTTTGGGTGATGTGAAGTTGGGCCCGGTAGCACGCAATATCATAAAACTTTGGTATACGGGAACTTGGTACCAGTTGCCTCACGCATGGCGAGAAACCTTTGGTAAAAGTGAGCATGACGTTACTTTTTTTGTTAGCTCAGCAGCGTATACAGAAGGGTTATTGTGGCAAGCCATTGATGCAAATCCTTCCGGTGCCAAGGGGCCTGGGTATGGTTCGTGGAGTGACGCGCCAAGGATCAACTTCGACAACCGCTGGCAGTTTGTAAAGCAGCACTAATTGAAACTTGCATAAATGTAAGTGTTTACTTCGTTTATGCCATCAACAGGATGTTTAAAATGAGCAGACAAACAATGTTTCCAAAGGGCGCGGTAAAATTTGGTATTACTCCTACTGGGTGGGTCAATGACGACTTTCTAGATATTGATACCGGTATCCCATTTGAGCAAATCGTCAGTGAGATGGCACTGGCGGGGTTTGAAGGGTGTAGTCGAGGGCATAAGTACCCAAGCGATGCAGCTATCTTAAAGCGTGCGCTAGATATGCGTGGATTGGTCATCTCAGAGCCGTGGGTAAGCACTTACTTTACAATAAATGACATGAAAGAGCAGACTTTTAAGAGCTTTGAGCAAGAAATTCAGTTTTTGAAAGAAATGCAAAGTGGTGATTTGGTATTGGCAGAACTCGGTGGTTCGTCTCACCAACAGCCTATTGCTCTGGTACCTAATGCGCCCAAATTTAGTGATGAGCAATGGCGCAAATTGGCTGACGGTCTAAATGAGTTGGGTCACAAAGCCAATTGTCATGGTGTAAAAATGTGTTATCACCATCACATGGGAACAGGCGTAATGACAATGGATGAAATAGCACGTTTCGCGGAGCTCACTGATCCTGACTGTGTTCATTTTTGTTTGGATACAGGTCATTTATTTTTTGCAGGTGGTGACAACTTGGAGTTTATTAGACTTTATGGTGACAGAATCAGACATGTTCATTTGAAAAATATTCGCAAAGAAGTAATGGATTACAGTTTAGTGAATGACTTGTCTTTTAAAGAAGCGATTTTAAAAGGTGTATTCACAGTACCAGGGGATCCTGCTGGTTGTTTGGATTTTAAAGAAATTCTGCAAGCGCTTGCTGACAAACAGTTTGAAGGTTGGCTCATTGTTGAGGCAGAGCAAAACCCTGCTGTTGCAACGCCATTGCTGTATGCGCAAATGGCACGTAAATACCTCGAGGAAGTGACAGGCCTTTGAAGAGAGGGATGACCAAATGCAGCACAATACCGATATGTACTTCAGCTTCTTTATGTTTGGTTCAAACTTCTCAATAGAAGATGATACATTTTTAGATCAAGCCATGGTACACATTCGCAGGTTGGTTGAAATGGGTTACACGGGGTTTGAGTTTCACCCTGGCCGTGAAGATACAACTGCCTATGCATTTTCGACGTATGAAGCGGAGCTCAACGCCTATAAGGCCTTTAGAAGGCGCATGGACGAAGAAGGGTTTGCCCACATTAAGGTCGCAACGAATGTAGGTGCGACGACACAGTATGATCCGAGTTCTGCGGATCCAGCTGTGCGTCATGCTGGAATTGAATATCTAAAATCTCGTGTCGACATAACAGCCGCGCTGGGCGGTCAAATCATGATGGGCCCCATGGTGATCCCCTATGGTGGATTTGTTTTTAAAGCGCCGAATGGCGAAGCAGTATGGAGTGATGACTTGCAAGATGAGTTGGCCGTGCGTTATAAAACGGCGCAACAAAGTTTTATCGAGTTAGGTCAATATGCATCTTCTAAAGGGGTAAAATTGGCTATTGAGCCGATAAGCCATTGGGAGACGCCGGGGCCTAACAAGTTGGCACAATTGATCGCTTTTTTAGATGGAATTGATGATCCGACAGTAGGTGTGGTGCTTGATAGCGCCCAAGAGACTTTAGATGGGGATGGTCCAGAGGTCTTTGCACAGCAAATTAACTATATTGCTGACCAAGGTCGCCTGCACTATGCGCAAGCGTCTCCACCAGATAGAGGTGATTTGGTAACTTGCTGGTTGCCTTGGGAAGAGATATTTACTCCTATTTTATCGCGTTTCAATGGCCCCATTGCAGTAGAGATATTTAATGCTGTAGGCGCGTTTGATCAGGGACTCCGATTGACCAGAAGAAAGTTTTGGATACCTGAGGTTGATCAGCCCAATCAATACCCAGATGCTTATCAAGTCGCTAAGCAAGCTTTTGATTTTACGCAAAGTAAACTAGCAAACATCCGCAAGAAATTGAATTTAAACCAGTGTAAATAGGGGCGCTTAGATTTTAATTTATTTGCCAATTAGTAGAAGTGACAATTTACGTCACTTCTTTATATCTACTTAACAAAAGTCTCTTGTTGGTTTTGTTGGTGGAATAGTACAGCAATCGTCGACCGATAGCGTAATGCACATGGTGGCTGAAGCGCCACCACCAACTGCAGGTGTATTAGCCTGTGCTAAAACTTTGTCATTAAGTGATAGTGTTTTTAACTTAGATTTTTTAAGTTTTATATTCTTCATCATATAACTCCTTTATGAATGTCAGCCACAATGCTGAGAATCAAAATTACCATAAAATTCAATTCTGTGAATAAATTATCTTTGCTTTTGCGTCGTAAATACTGGTTTATTTGATTTGAAGCATAAAATAGCGGTTTGAGGAGCAAAATTGGAAGTAGGGAAGGTATCGTTATAAGTCTGATTTGCGCTGTTGTGAAGTAAATGAGCAAATGTAAGCGACGCCCACAACGGGGCGGCGCAAAATGAGGTCAAACTGATAGCGTTATCTCATCCAAAGCAGTGCCCACTGAGAACCATTGGGTTCTTTGCCGTAACTACAAATTGCGGACCCAGAAGATTGTGGCTTGTAGGTGCCTCGTGCAACCCAACAATATGGTGCGAGAATATCACCTTGCCAACCTACTGTAGAGTCGGCGACATTGCCACCAAGGTAGGCAGTGCCAACACACCCTTCATAAACGGTTGCACCCGGCTCCAATGATGTTGTACAGCTTGGCTTGTCTGAGTTTTTAGGCATTTTTTCAACACGATCTGACGCCCCCCAGTTGTAACGAACCAGTTCAAGTTCCCTTGCTGTGAAATTTTGTCCATAGACGCTGTAGCCATCCGTACAATTTGTTGTTGAGCAGCTAACTTGCTCTTTTGCGTCAGAGAAAACGCTCAAATCACCTTTATAAAGCCAGAGTCTTGTTACATTGTTTGGGTCGGTTTCAGGGGTATCTCCATATTCTTCAATGCGGTGTATTCCTCCTGGCTGTAGGCGTGGATAGCTACCAACTAGCGTCCACCCACCGCCATCTCTGGTCATATCACAATACACGCTTAACTTATCACCGGCATAGGTGCTTATCTCATAAACCCCATCACCTTGGCTTAGCCCTGCATCAAGAATATCTCGACAGCTTGTGGCAGTGTTTGGCTGTAGTGCCGTTAAGGTCCAGTCACCTTTATTGCCGTTGGCGGCGAACCAAGTTCCACTGTAAGTCCCTTGAGCGTCTACATTACCCAAAAAGTATTGAGTATTTGAAGGCACTTTATTTGACAGTTTGAACTCAATAACATTGCCGTCTTGTGCCGTTGTTCCTGATAGAAATTGAGCACTAGTTTGTGCCATAAAATGAGATTTGTCCCCTAACAATGTGATCTCTTGCGTTGAACCTGACTCAATGACACCGTTATGTAAGTTATCAGTCGTGAGAACATAATTGCCCTCAATTGTCTGGTTGGCAAAAACAAAGTGGCTCGCTAGCAAGGAAGTAACAGAGAGTGCTAGTAATTTCATATATGTCCTTTGGGTATGTTTGTTCTAAAAATGGCGCAGAGCTGTTTACGATCAATTTCAGCTTTATATTGTCATCTGTTGTGGTTTTTTCAGTACAACTGACTCTTTCTGGAATAATATATTTATTATCTAGAAATTAATTCATAATCTATCTTGGACGTACTTTTTCAACTTGCACTTGATCTTTCACGGAAAACTCACCATCCAGCATACGTTGCCACTGCTTTTGCAATTCGCCTGAGCTTTTTAATTTTTTTAGGCCGCGATTGAAACTTTCTTTGGTTGCAGCACTGTTAGCTCGTACCTTTGGAAATAGAATGTGTGCTTGGTATTCTAAAAACGGTTTGGGGTGGGCTTTAATTTCTCTAGCCTGTTGTTGAGAAAAGTGTTGTTCAAGTAGCGCATGCATAGCTATTTCGCTAAGCAAGATCATATCAACTCGCTCATTAAGTAGCATGTTTAAACTGAGTTGATCATTGCTCACCATTATGACATCCAAATCATCTTGATTTATAGCTTGATGGAATTCGGGTATATACTCATAACCGAGTATTGCGCCAATACGATATGGCTGTAAATCGCGAATTGTCTGCCATTTGGGAAGTGGTGTATCTTTTCTAAAAAACAACTTCAGTGTGCCTTGATAGACTGGATCGCTACAGTAAAAGTCTTGCTGGTATTGCGGCTCACAAACCCAGTAAGAAGCCATATCAAATTGTCCCAGCTTTGCGGATTGAAAGCTGCGTTTCCAAGGTAAGTATACAAAATCAATCTGCTTTCCTTGTGAAGACATAGCAAGGCGAATGATGTGATTGACAAACCCATCGTCAGCCAATTGGCTACCTGTAAATGGCGGATAGTTGCCAGTTGCGACAAGAAGGTGGTTTTCGCTGGATTTAATCTGAAAAGACAAAAAAATTAATAAGACGTAGAGTTTGAACATAATCGCAGCTTAAAAAATAACCTTTGCATATCTATGCAAGTTTAGTTCATAACTACGGTGTGGATATCATACGTTAATTCTGACCCCGTCAAGATACGTGTTTAAATAGCTGTCTAAATTAGTGTTACGTCAATAGTGGTGTTTTTTAACGTGTTAAAAAGTAATACTTTTTTTCAAAAAAAACTACAGCATATGTTTCTTATGGTCATACTTTCTAATAGCCGCAGACTAGGAGAGAAGGCCGACATGTAAGACTGTTATGCAATATAGTGTCATCCTATGAGAGAAGTTAAGAAAGTTAACCACAGCCTATTAACAAAATCTGTGGATAGAAATAGCTCTTTTGGTGCGAAGTGGGTTGCGCAATTGAAGAGCGCTGATACATTAATCTCGTTATTTATTAGGCCATTTTGCAAGCTAAAGCGCTTTTTCGCCCCAAATAGTGGACATTGCCTTATTGGTTGCGTTGGGGTTGTGATGAGATAGAGTTTTTATTTACGTTACCTAGGTCTACTCTAATGAGGCATTGATCCCAAACGGTAAGTGTTTAAAGTAGAGCATGCGGTGGCATACTCTACTATTAGCGCTAGTTTATAAGCCAAGATTGGTTTTGCTGGCTGACGTCTAGCTCCCAGCTATACACTAAAGGCTCCTTCGTTGTACTGTAAAACCAAATTTCTGCTTTGAGTTTTTGCTCAGCATGAGGCAGTTGGATCTGAGCTGAAAAACCATTGCTATCGAGTGGGGCGCGTAAAAAGCAGTTGTCTGCATTGGTAATGCTCTCTCCCTGTTTGCAGATATTAACAAATGCGCGTTCACTAACTAAGTTTTCGCCAAGGGTGACCTGTAAAGGTAAACTGCTTCTAAAATCAAACGACTGATCTACTTCCATACTTCCGATCCCCTCTCCCTGGTTCATTGCACTTGCATTGTCGTTAACTTGTGCGCTGTCTGGAGCAGTTGACTCACCGTTTGCTTTTGTAGGTGTTGAAGTCGTCGTATTCGATGCGATTGATGCAGTTGAGTTGCCTTGTCCTTCTGTGCCACCAGAACCGCCGCCGCATGCCGTCAATGTAAAAGTCATTAAAGTGATGATGAACTTGTTCATGGTTTACTCCTAGTTTTGAGCTGCGTTATTAATGGTGTACTGGTAATTAGCCACAGGGTTTTCAAACCAAGTCACATTTCTCTCACCAGCAGAAGAGGCAAATTCTACAAACTCTGGGTATGCAATGGACATGTCGACTCTTTCTTTAGGGTGTTGCCAATCTGTGTTGATGATTAAAGCCCAAGGTAAGCCATTGGCTGTTTGAAAATGACCATTGGTTGTAGATGTATCATCGCCTTGATCCAAGTAGCTGTTGTCAAATGCTTCTGTTGGGCTTTGATTCTTTAAATGTACTTCCCATCCACGACCATTATTTGAGTCTACATAAGGACCATGATAGTGACCGTTCACGGCAAATATAAAAGGGTCTAGCTTATCTACCGTTGCAATACTTGCGTTGTAACTTGTAGAGAGCGGCAGTGTTAATTCGAACGGAATAGGCGAGCGCTGGATGTCGCTGCAACCTTCTTCGGTTCTAAAGAATTTACACCCTTCCTGAGTGGGTACCATGTCTCTTGTATCTGTGAAAATGACAGTGATAGCTTCATTGCGGTTGGCTTCAAGCGGGCTATGTTGTGCGGTAGAGCCATCAATTGTCAGTTGTAACTCAGACTCTTTTACATGGCTGCGAGCAATATCTTTGAAGCGGATTGCAAATGCATTGTGGTATCCTGCGCCTACAGCCATAAGTGCACCTTCTACTTTATATTGAACAACCTGACTACCAATTTGACCTGTGGTCGTTCTATATCTGACAACAACATCATTGAAATCGTAGTCACCGGTTTGCGGCCATAGGTCTTCAAATGCAGCTGTTTGCCATGCGGTTGTTGATTCAATCAAGCTGCTCGCAACTACGCTTACTGCAATATCTTCTACCTCACCATTGCCAACACCACCGGTTGGTGCGATGTCACTGTTGTTTGATACTCTAAAGCGTGCCCATGTGTTGCCTTCAACAGCATCAACCGGGACAGGCACTAATACACGATTTTCACCGGCTACACCTGAAAATTCGCTGATAATGCGTTCAGATGATTGGAATTGACCATCTTGATTCCAATCTATCCACGCATTGACAAACCCGTTAGTTGACAGAGTGAATGAAATCAGTGCGTCATACCCAGTTTCAATACTTGTAACAAAGCTCACTCCATTGTCGTCATCTTGCGCTTTTGGTAAAAGTTCCGCGCTGACACTGTCACCAAAGTAGAGGTCACCTACGCTGTGGCGGGCACCGTTTTCGTTCAATGATGTACCATAGCTGTCTGGCGCATCGCCATAATCCAATGTGGGCTCTTCGCCTTCGTCAATGATGGGGGCGGTTGCACAGCGCGCACCGTCATTAGTATTTGAAATTGGGCCATAAGCAAACAACTGTGTATCTGACGGGTCTTCAATGTTTACTCGGTAAATATGACCGTCTTGATTACGGCTAATGTAAAAGTTGTTCTCAACATCAAAGTAGACTGCGCCAAAAGTGCCTGATTGGCCGACGTTACCAAGGGAACTGCTAGCGCCTGTGGCGACATTAATACGATGTAAGTTCCCGTTGCTGTCCACACTATATGCAAGACCTGTTTCACCGTTTGGTGCAAATGCCATATCAAAGATGTTTAAATTGAGCGCGCTACCATTAATCACGCGTGTGGCTTGCAGGTAGTCGTTGCTGTTTTCGTCCAAAGACACACGATATAAGCCATACGAACCTCCTTTTCTATACACATAGTAGGCATTTTCATGGATAGCGACGTCACCGACATAGAAGTTGGTATCAGGAAACCCAATTGTGTTGAGTGGTTCCAGAGTATAATCCTTCCCGACTCGGCCTATGTCTTTTCGGCTGTAGTCCCATCCGTACAAGTATCTGTCGTGGAGACTAAAGCCAAAACCGTTTAACTTGTCATTGGTTCCTACACTTTGAGCAAATTCACTGTAAGAACCTGAAACTAAATTGACGCCGTAAATAGAGGCTGTATTGCCTTGCACTAAGAACGCTTTTGACGGGCAAGTATCGAAAGGGGTGGCACTGGCACCTGCCGACAGCAAGCATAAGCTGAGTAATCTGTATTTCATGTTTCTCTCCAACATATAAATTAGCTATGATTGAGTTTGCAATCGAGATGCCAAAGTTAAAATATTGAATTTAAAGTTGTTTTTTATTTTTTTGAAATGAGATTGCAACTTGCGATGCGGTTTAAAAACTGAGAGTAGCATTTTGATAAAAATGAAATGCACCATGAAAAATGGCTAGGGTATTAAAAATCATACAGAATATTTTTAGTTGACGTCTTTGTGGATTTTTCTAAAAACGGAGATGATTTACTTATACCGCTCTTGCCATCTCAAACATAATACCTGTTTAATTCAGGTTGGCAGTCGAAAGAACAGTGCAGTAATAAGGTTAAAAAAAAGCCTTCATCATGAAGAGAAGGCTTTTATTATTTTTATCTAGTTTGGGGGGCTTATTTTGTCATAAAGCGTCTGAACCCAACTAAAGAGAGCATGAACAAGCTGATAATGCCAAACGAACCGCTTGAACCGTTATCTTTTTCAACCGCTTGAGTAGGTGTCTCAGCTGCTGAATCAGGCGTTTCAACCGTTGTATCAGGTGTTTGAACTGTTGTATCAGGCGTTTCAACTTCTGGCTTATCTTCATCAACTTTTGCAGCAGGTAATTTTACGACGATGCTTGCATTTTGCGAATGAGAGAGGCCAAATGAGTCGGTTACTGTGAGCGTAAACTCAAGCGTCTCGTCTTGGGTCACTGCTGGCGCAATAAACGTTAGTTGCGTATTGTCGCTAGATAGGGTTACGTCCGGCCCACTGTTTTGCTCCCAGCTATAAACCATATCATCGCCATCAGGATCTGTTGAAGAAGCAACAATGACTACCTCATCGCCTGGAGAGGCACTTTGAGTTTCACTTGTTAAGGTCACTATTGGGGCATTGTTCTTGCTGATATTAACTTTCATTAACTCAGTTGAGCTCGCACCGAAGCTATCTGTCGCAGTTAACTGATAAGCAATAGTCAAATTTTGCAGCGCTTTCTCTGCTTTGATGGTCATACTTGCTTTATCACCTACCACCTCACCTTGGACTGGCAATTTGACCCAAGAATAGGTAATCGCGTCGCCTTCAGGATCTGTCGTCTGTGATGCATCCAGCGTGAACTCGGTTTCGCTTCTTACATTGATTTCGTTTTGTACAAACTTGATAACTGGCGCTTGGTTCGCGGCAATATTAACCTCAACTTGTGCGCTGGTAGAGGCACCAAGCCGATCAGTAACGGTAACTTGATAAGTTTTAGTTGTATCTTGCGTGACTTTTTCAGCTGTGATAGCGAGCATGGCCTCATTACCTAGCACTGTTTCCGTATCAGCTAAGTCAATCCACTTATATGAGATTTTATCTCCATCCGCGTCTGCAGATTGACTGGCGTCAAGTACAAAGTCATGTTCACTTCGAATATTTAGTTCAGTTTGTGCGAGAACCGCAGTCGGTTCATTATTCGGATAATTTGTCGATATATTTTTTATGATGACATTGTCAAGACCTAATGAACCATCATCTCTCTGTCTATTATAATTAATGAAAATAAGGTTAGTGCCTTCTTTCAAATTCACGGTGACATTTTTAAACGTACCTGACTGACCGTCATCCTTTAGAATCTCAATATGGTTGTGATACACGGTAAGCGAATCGTATTCCATCTCACTTGAGATGAAGTAATCAAAACTAAACTCGCTAATGAGCGGGTCATTTATCTCAGCCAACAAATGGGTAGAGCGAGGAGCATCTGGTTGCTCTTCTGATTGAGAAATATCGCCACTGAGCAATATGTGTTCACCTGATTCGGCAACTTTTGTTCTCCAAGTGTCTCCTATGGAGCTTTCCGTATACCATCTGATACTGGCCGGTATTGACATATGCTCAGAAATATCTTCATCAGCTGGTGTTACTTTTGAAAACCAACCATTACCAGTGTAAACTTGCTCTTTTGGTGCTGTTAACGTCAAATAGATCTGAAAGTATCCCCACTTTCGCTCATCAAGCGTATCTACAGTAAAGTTACATTCTTGACCCGCTTCGAGTGTTGAATTTGAGCAGTTTTGTTCGGTTAGTTCGAGGGTTTCTCTGAAAGGTTCCTCTATGTAAAAATCTGAAGTGCTGATTGAGTGGCCAAGGGTATTCTTGAACGAACCTTGAATTTGTGTCGAGGGCAAGTCTGGAATATATAGCATTTCGAGCTCATCGTTAAATCCAAAGCCTGTGAGGGTGGTATGAGTCCAATACGCAAAAGTTGAAACATCAACAAAAACATCTGGCCTATTTGGAAGTGCACAACCTTCAGCCCAACTAGCAACCCCCAATTGGACCCACTCGTCATTTCGTCGCACTATCAGAGGCCCGCCGTAACCGCCACCACAAAAGGCTTTACCACCTTCTGCTAATCCTGCACACATCATGGAGTCTGATAATTTACCATCGTAGTGGTCGCTATCATTACAAATCTCGCTAGGAACATATGGGACGTCAACTTCGTGCATTTTGGTAGAGTTTTCTCCACCCATACCTAAGATCTTTAAATCTTCACCTGGAGCGAGACTAGCTCGTACTGCATAGTCAGCCAGCTTAATGGGGGCTATATTTTCAACGGGCCTATCAAGCTCCAAAATAGCAATGTCATTATTGTAGTAGTGTGTTTCGTGTAAGCCTTCATGCCTTACAACTCGATTGACGCTGTATGATTGCCATTGTGACGGGTCATTACGATCGTGGCCTCCAAACTTTACGGTAAAAAATCTCGCAGCTCGGTTATCTATATCTTCGAAGTCTGCTGCACAGATATTTGAGGTCAGCGCTTTATTGCCACCTATAAAAGATACACCACAGCGGTGCGTACCCCACATTTCTAAGATCCCCATAAAAGGGTATGAATTAGGAGTTACTTCTTCTCCACCGACAATAGCAGAACTTGTGCCACTTTTTGACTGAGCTTCACTCTGTGTTGAAGCTATTTGTAAAGGGGCGAGTTTATCGTTGGCATGGCCAAGTATTGGCAAGGTCGCAGTGGCGAGAAGCAGAACTCCCTGTATTTTACTGAGCATAACTATTCCTTGAATTTATAAATTATTGTCTTTTCTTAAAGCTCTATGTGCTTTGTTAAATTGATATATGGTCATTTTGATGGCCCATTGTACTTGTTAACATGTTCTTTTTAAAGGAAGCATTGTTAAATACGCATCAATTTATGGCAATCATATAAAACTAAATGACGCTAGTTACAGTATACATCATTTTAGATGTCAGTCAGGTAAGACGTAAATTTTAAAGGTGATAATGAAAGTTGAGCATCGAGTTAGCCATTTTGAGGCCCGGAGCAGGACTGCTCAGTTGAGAATTGGGCGCGTACTGATGTTTATTGCTATTAACGGTAAAATCAACGAAAGCACCAAGGAAAATACATTAGCCGGCAATATTTGGGAGCCCCAAAAAGGTGAAGCTGTTCATATATGTTCAAGTGAGGTGCTACTTGTGAAAGTTGTGCGATGATGATTTTAAAAAAGCCTTCACCGTAAAGAGAAGGCTTCTATTATTTTTATCTAGTTTGGGGGGCTTACTTTGTCATAAAGCGTCTGAACCCAACTAAAGAGAACATGAACAAGCTGATAATGCCAAAAGAACCGCTTGAACCGTTATCTTGGTCAAGTGTTTGAGTTGGTGCCGGCTCTGTCTTATTGTCATCACCTTTAGCTGCCGGTGCTTTTACTGTGATACTTATGCTTTGCGAATGAGACAGGCCAAATGAGTCCGTTACCGTGAATGTAAATTCAAGCGTTTCGTCTTGCGTTACCGTTGGTGCAATAAATACAAGTTGCCCATCGTCGCCTGGCAGGTCCACTGCCGTGCCAGATTTTTGCGCCCAGCTATAAACCATGCCGTCACCATCGGGATCCGTTGAAGTGGCAATAATAACAACCTCATCGCCTATAGAAGCGCTTTGAGTTTCACTGGCTAAAGTAGCTACTGGTGCATTGTTTTTGCTGATGTTGACTTTAAGCAATTCAGTTGTGCTTGCCCCAAAGCTGTCAGTCGCAGTTAACTGGTAGATAACCGTTAAATCTTGCAGTGCTTTGTCAGCTTTAACTGCCACACTTGCTGTATCGCCAACTACTTCATCTTGGGCTGATAACTTAACCCAAGAGTAAGTAATCGCATCCCCTTCAGGATCTGTCGATGGTGACGCATCCAATGTAAATGCAGCTTCACTTCTTACATTAATTTCGTCTTGTGCAAACATAATAACAGGGGCTTTATTCGTGGCGATATTGACCGTGACCTGTGCACTTGACGCTGCGCCGTGCTCATCCGTGACAGTTACCTGATATGTTCGAGTTGTATCAAACGCGACTTTTTCAGCTTGAAGTGTAAGTGTTGCTTCTTCGCCTAACACTGTTTCCACATTATCTAAGTCAACCCATTGGTATGAGATTTGATCTTGATCTGGGTCCAAAGACTGGCTTGCATCTAAGGCAAACTCAAACTCGCTTCGCGTATTAATTTCTGACTGTTCAACGACAATTTGAGGACTGGCATTCACAAAATCTGTTGAGATATTTTTTAAAGTAACATTATCAGTACCCGTTGAAATAGAAGCATCTTTTTTATACTTAAATAAAATGCGGTTGATACCCTCAACTAAGTTCACCTTTACGTTTTGGAATGTGCTTAGTTGACCGCTAATATCAACTAGATTTTTACCGTTATGATGCACAGTTAGAAAATCAAAATTTTGCTCACTGGAAATGAGATAATCAAGACTAAGCTCGGTAATGTGTGGATCATTTATCTCTGCTACTAAATAAGTCGTTTGTGTGTCTACTGTAATATCCGGATTTTCGGCTCTATCAGAAATGTCACCACTGACCAGTACATGTTCTCCAGAGTCAGTAATGTCTGTTTTCCATGCCTCATCGCCGCCTGTAAGCCATTGAATTTTTGGAGAAGTAGACATATGTTCTGTCACGTTTTCGAGTGTGTTAGTGACCTTATGAAAACTAAAGTTACCAGTGAGAACACTCTCTGAAGGTGCTGTTATTGTCACCGAGATATCGTAGTTTCCATACATTTGCTCATCAGGTACACGCACTGTGAAGTCACATCCTTGATCAGGTGCGAGTGTTGCATTTGCACAGTTTTGTCCAATTAACTCGACGTTGCTTGAGCCATTTTGCAACACAAAGTCAGAAATGCTGATAGCATAGTCTAGGGTATTCTTAAATGTACCTTGTATTTGTGCCGAAGGTTGATCCGGGATGACTGCTGTGATGCTTTCTGAATTAAATCCAAAGTCAATTAATTTTGTGTGAGTCCATAATAGTAAAGACGCTACATCAGCATAGACACCTGGCTTATTTGGTAGTGCACATCCAGCACCCCAGCTCACAACCCCGACTTGCACCCACTCGTTATTACGTTGCACTATCAGCGGTCCGCCACTGTCTCCTTGACAAGAGTCTTTACCACCATCTTCTAGCCCTGCACACATCATGGTATTTGATATTTCACCATTGTAATGGGTGCTGTCGTTACAAATCTCGTTAGACACGTAGGGAACGTCTACTTCTTGTAACTTAGTAGGGCTCTCGCCGCCAGAGCTAAGTCGGCCCCAACCCATGACTTTCAAATTTTCACCAGAGGTGATGCTGTTCCTAACTTGTGGATCTGCAAGTTTGATCGGTGTAATGTTTTCAACAGGGCGATCTAGCTCTAAAATAGCAATGTCATTATTGTATTGGTAATGAAAATTGTACTGCTCATGCATTACAATTCTAGTGACTTGATATGTTTGCCATTGCGATTCATCAGTGAGATCGTGACCTTCAAATTTAACTGAAAATGCACTTGCAGGTTGGTCTTCAACACAGTGACTTGCTGTCAGCACTTTATTATCACCGATAAAGGATAAACCACACCAATGCATGTCACCTAGATGTAGGCTCCCCATAAAAGGGTATGAAAAAGGCGTTGCTTCCTCTCCACCGACAATGCGAGGTTCTATATCATTTTTTAACTGGAACGTGTTCTGAGTTGAAACCTGCTTTAGGGGGGTGTGCTTGTCCATGGCATAGCCTGCAATTGGAGATGCCACCGTGGCAAGAAGAAGAACTCCCTGTATTTTACCGAGCATAACTTTTCCTTTAAATTTTAAGGTTTTGAATTTCATGGTTAATTTTGCACTTATGTGTACTTTGTTAAGTTGCCGTGCTGTCATGTTGATGACTTATTCTACAATCTAAAGTGTTCCATTTAAAGATACAATTGCAAAATCAGCATCAACTTTTATGACAAACATATAAAACTAGATTATGTTAGGCAGAGTATAAACTATATTAGATGCCAGTTAGGTTAAATGAGACCTCAAGGAGAAATAATGAAATTTGAACAACTATTGAGCCACTTTGATACCGGGATCTGTATTGATCAGCTGCAAAAAGAGTCCTTATTGGACCTAGCTCTACTGTTTATTGGTGTTGACGGCAAAATTGATGAAAGCGAAAAGCGTGTTGTACATGATTGGGCCAATCAATTGCAGTGGAATTCAACAATCGCATTAGAAGATTATTTAGAAGACAGCCTCAGTAAATCCATTTTGGCTGTACAGCAAAATGACATAGAGTCATTTATCCAGCATCGTATGCGTCATATTGTGGATGCGCCCATGAGAAAGTTCGTAAAAGAGCTTGTTATCAAAGTAATTGAAGCCGATGGCAACGTTGATCAAGCAGAACAGCGTGCGTTAGCCATTTTGGAAGCTGAACTATAACTTAGTAGTATAGAAGGCAGGTCAATTAAATGGAACCTGCCTTCATTGCATTAATTATTGACCCATTGTGGGAAAGGATCTGGCAGTGTACTCCATAACTGCATACCAAGTGCCATTTCTTCTTCAGAGAGTAAGCAGTTGTCTAGCCCCTCAATGATGGCTTGTTTATTAAGCTTTTGACCAATGAATACAAGCTCTTGACGCATATCACCGAAAGGCTCCTCCCACATGGCTTGTATTGCGTCGAGATAATCAGGATCTGTCGGCCATTGCTCCTGTGGCACTGCTTTCCAAAACAGGCCCGCCATGCCGTATTGAGCCATGCCACCAGCTTGACTCCAGCTGCCCGCGTATTGAGGACGCGAGGCTAACCAAAAAAAGCCTTTTGAGCGAATGAGTTTACCCTTTTTGTCTTTACTATGCAGAAATTCATAAAATCTTTGTGGGTGAAAAGGTTTTCTGGCGGTGTATGTAAAGCTACTGATCCCAAATTCTTCGGTTTCTGGCACGTGTTCGCCACGTAGCTCTTTTAGCCAACCTGGCGCCAGCTGCGCTTTTTCAAAGCTAAACTTTCCAGTAGCGAGAATTTTTTCGAGGGGAACTTGACCATTTAGCGCAGGAATTTGCGTGGCTTCGGTATTGAGTGTACTTAATATACTTTGCAAGCGGCGCAACTCGGTAGGAGAGACTAAATCAGTTTTGCTAATTACAATTACATCAGCAAATTCTATTTGGTCCACTAACAAATCAGCGACATTGCGTAGGTCATCTTCTCCTAAGTTTTCACCAACGTCTTGTAATGATTTAGCTTGATCGTAGTCATTCAAAAAATTAAGGGCGTCCACCACAGTGACCATGGTATCTAAAGTTGCGATATGAGAGAGACTTTGCCCTTGCTCATCCATAAATGTGAAAGTTTCAGCGACTGGCAGTGGTTCTGAAATCCCAGTCGATTCAATAACTAAATAGTCATATTTACCATTTTTGGCAAGCTGATTTATCTCTTCGAGCAAGTCTTCTCTCAGCGTGCAACAAATACAGCCATTGCTCATTTCGACTAACTTTTCTTCAGCACGATTAAAGCCGATTTCATTTTGAATGGTCGCAGCGTCGATATTTATCTCACTCATATCGTTTACAATAACGGCAATTTTTAACCCATCTCGGTTATTGAGTATGTGGTTGAGCAGTGTTGTTTTACCTGCTCCGAGAAAACCGGAAAGCACTGTAACAGGCAATTTTGACGGTGTATATGGCATAACTTGCTACCTTTTTAGTTGCTGTGATAAGAGGTCCGTAGCGCTGCGCTACGAGCGGATCATATGTTCCTTCATTTCTTGGCAGGCTTTGACATCAATACAATACTCAGCAGTTGGCCTTGCCATTAGTCTCTGAATACCAATAGGCTCGCCTGTTTCAAGGCAATACCCATAGGTACCTAATCGAATTCGTTCAAGTGAAAGTTGAATTTTGGGCAGGAGTTTTTGCTCTCGTTCGACTATGCGCATGAGAAGTTCACAGTGCTCTTCCCACGATGCACGATCATTAAAGTCAGGCAGATCAGGCGGGTTAAGCATTTCTTCTTTAGCTTCTTTGATCCTTTCTCGAGTCGTGTCATGTAGCTCAATGAGCTTGTCTTTGAAAAAAGCGAGTTGCTCTTGGTTCATATATTCTGATTCTGGTGCTTGAATCATTTGTTCTTCTGTAGATAAGGTCATAACCAATTAGCCATTATTTTAGTTAATTGTTATGTTATAACATAAATTGCGATTTTAACCATGATATTTGCAATGGGTACCTATTCTAAAGGTGTTCATTGAATGGATTATTTTATAAATACGATGAATTCTCATTACCATTTGTGTATTATTGTTTTGTTATATTGTATCAATTGTTGATTGTTAAGAATGCAGGTGGATCTTAAATGATAGAAACGCAAGTTGTGATTGTTGGTGCAGGACCCGCAGGTCTTGGCTGTGCGGCATTATTAAAACAGATGGGGATCAAAGGCAAAGATTTAATCGTTCTTGAACGTGGTGAAATAGGGGAGAGCTTTTTGAGATGGCCCGAAAGCATGCGATTTATCACACCTTCATTTCCAAGCAACGGCTATCATCAAACGGACTTAAATGCGATTACACCTGATACCTCTCCCGCATTTAATGCAGGTAAAGAACATTTGAGTGGCAAGGAATATGCTGCCTATTTGAAGATGGTTGTAAAGCACTACCAAATTGACGTCACAGTCCATACTGAGCTGAATAAAGTGACCTCTTTAGGCCCCAGTGACGGTTTTGAGCTGCAAACACATAATTCACATATTCGATGTCAGTATTTGATTTGGGCTGGTGGAGAGTATCAATCTCCTAATACTCAAAGCTTCACAGGTGCTGACTTATGTATTCACAATACGCGTATTCGTAGCTGGGAAGCTCTTGATAAAGGCCATTATGTAGTGATAGGTGGATACGAAAGTGGTGTCGATGCAACTTTCAATCTTGCCAAATTGGGGCATAAAGTCACGCTGTTGGAATGTAGTCACGATAACGAACAGACCTATGACCCTAGCAAAGTACTATCACCTTACACTGCAGAGCGTATGTCATGCATAGCAAACAATACAGACATTGATTTTAACGGCGAGTTTGAAGTAAGTGCCGTTTTCAAAGAAGGGGATATTTTTGTGGTGCAGTCGATAGACGGCGACGAAATTCGTACCCCATTTCCACCCATCAACTGTACAGGGTTTGAGATTGACTTAGGACCCGTCAGTGAGTTTTTTGTCTATCAGGATAACGGTTATCCGTGGGTAAGCGCTTTTGATGAATCGACCAAGCTCAGAAACTTGTTTCTGGCTGGACCAAGATTATTTCATGACCCAACACTGTTGTGCTTTATTTATAAGTTCAGAGGCAGGTTTGCTGCACCTTGTAGTGTCATTGGCTCGGAGTTAGAGCTAGATATGTCCATTTTAAAGCATTATCGACAGGCCGGTATGCTATTGGAAGATTTGAGTTGCTGTCAGCAGCAGGAGTGTTTCTGCTAATGGAGCAATTCATTGATGTACAGACTTTTTATCCTGAGAAAAAAAGAAAAAACAATTGGCTGTTGATAGGTAAGGAAAGCGTTGGTAAAACCGCGTTAACAGAAAACCTTGTAGGAAAGAAGCCAAATAGGAGTAATTTTCAGGGCAGTTCTTTGTTTTGCCAAGAATACAGCTGGAATGGTCAAACAATTACTGATACTCCGGGTATTCAGACCAAGATGGACAGTGTAGTGACTTCCCAAGTACTTAGTCGGTTAAAGGTTAGCGAACATATTATATTGACCGTGAAAGCATCTGATTTGGCCAGTGATCTATCTGATCTCTGGCATTTGGTGCAAGGACAATGTGGGATAGTGATATTGACTCACTGGGACATGGTTAAACATAAAGCAGACGTGCAACAAGAGCTGGCAAAGCTCAGGCAAAGTAATGAACTTGCTTGGATCACCGTTGACAACCGACATATTTCACCTCAACAACTTCAAGAGATCGAGTATGCACTGAGCAATCCATCTCGGTTTCCAAAGCATCCCCCCAAACTGTCGGCGAACTGGTCAGTCAAACCAAAAATATTGTTCTTTGAACGCACTGGGTTGGCGCCGCTTATATCTTTTCTGATATTGGTCTTACCCGCTTGGTTTGCAGTGACAAATGCGAATGCATTTGCCGATTGGTTATACCCAACGATTGAGCAGCCAGTTAAATTAATTAAAAGCAAGCTGTCACTGCTACCTGAGCCGCTAAATCAAATGATGATTGGCGATTATGGTCTAGTTGCAATGTTGCCATTTTTAATCTTGTATGCGCTGCCAACCGTGGTGATTTTTTCCATTATTATTTCACTATATAAAACGACGGGGCTTATAGACAGGCTGTCTTATCGGCTCGATCCTGTGATGCATAAAATTGGTTTAAGTGGTCGCGACTTGGTGCGAGTAATTATGGGGTTTGGGTGCAATGTGCCTGCGATTATCCAAACCCGAAATTGCTCCTGTTGCACACGGGGCAGCTGCGTATCAGCAATTTCTTTTGGCTCTGCTTGCTCTTATCAATTGCCAGCGACTGTGGCGGTGTTTTCTGCGGCAGGAAAACCCTATCTAACCTTGCCTTATTTAGTCATTTTGGCTGTGACGACTTGTATTTATTTAATTGTCACCACGTCAACAGCACAGAGAAAAGCAGCAGCATCGCAAAACTTGTTAAATCGCGGATTTTTACAACCACCAAATTGGCGTTTTGCCATGAACGAAATGAGTGACGTTATCCGCTCTTTTTTTACCACTGCATTTCCTTTGTTCATTGTTATTTGCCTTGTTGCAGGTTTTCTGGCTTGGCTTGGTGTTTTCGAGTTTCTCACAGTGTTAATTGCCCCTTTTATGAGTGCGATAAATCTACCTGAAGGTGCTGCCATTGCAGTGATCCTCGGTGCAATTAGAAAAGATGGTTTGGCTATTGGTTTGATTGATAGTGGCGCCCAAGGCATAAAACTCGCTGAAGTGACCGACCTTCAGTTGTTGTGTACCGTATATTTAGCGGGAGTGATGTTACCTTGTTTAGTATCGCTTCTAACCATCATTCGCGAAATGCGGTGGAGATTCGCGTCGCAAATGGTATTCCGTCAAATATCTTGGGCGATTATATTTACCATGTCTATATCTTGGGGATTTACTTGGATAATGCATTGGCTGTAAGTAGGCCTGAGAAAAATATTGAACAGCTCAGATGAGCAGAGAAGTTGGGACAAATTGTCTCGTAATCCTTGGTTGTTGTTTGGTAGTTAAGAGAACGAATCAGAGCGAGGGCGTATTTCCTTTTTGTTTGCACATTTCGCAATAGAGTTGTCATTCAATTTCATGTAGTTTGAATATAATATTCTAATTTTCATGTGTGAAATTTCAATAAGAAGGGTGCAAGATGGCAAAATCGGTGGTGCAATTAAGTTGTATTTCTCTGTTAGTTTTATCACTGTTTGGTTGTGGAGGAGGAAGTAACTCTGAACCGACAAACAGTGTCAATAACGCTGAAAATAGCGCACCACAGTGCACATCTAACAAGCTAGAGACTCCTAGAGGCAGTGGCGCGGTTCAAATTAATACGTCATTGAGTTGTTCTGATGCGGATGGGGATTCGCTTTCATTTGCACCTAACACAGTTCAAAGTGATGGTGCAGTGACTGGAGAGCATACGTTAAATGTGACGGTGTCTGATGGTCGAGGTGGGCAAACTGAAATTTCTTTATTGTATCAA
Source organism: Pseudoalteromonas luteoviolacea (assembly GCF_018100925.1). Lineage (GTDB taxonomy): Bacteria > Pseudomonadota > Gammaproteobacteria > Enterobacterales > Alteromonadaceae > Pseudoalteromonas > Pseudoalteromonas obscura. The sequence continues at coordinate 254,306 of NZ_JAGJEH010000002.1, forward strand.
ATCACGAATCAGGCCCCGGTATGTAGTCAAAATATTAAAGCTGACGTATCTCCCGCTGCTGGGCGTTTAGATGTTGCTCGCTATGTGTCATGTATCGACAGCAATGGAGATGCTATTGCATTCACACCATCAGAGATTGATATATCGAATCAACAAGAGGGTTCTTATCAACAGCAGGTAAGTTACTCTGATGGTGAACTCAGCGCACAGTTTAATTTAAACTATTCGGTTGTTGTGGATGTACAGTCAGAATTGACGCGTTGTGAATTAGTTTCCCACTCAGTCTCTTTGTCTCCAGAAAGCGATGTTGTTGTAAGTTGTGATGATAACTACGCCTATATCAAGTCAGATACCTATCCTAGTCATGATTTAATGAATGGTATTAAGTCAACTAACGAGCAAATTCCTGTCCCAGCAGTCGATTATTCTGCGCCAATTAAACTCTCGCCGCACCCTGCTACAAATCCGACAACAATCGATGCTGCACTCGGTGTGGCGATAAATGGCGTGCCAATTTATGACTACTCTGCGGCAGGTGAGCTGGACTTAGTAAACTACAACCCTGGTGTAGATACGGTTGCTCTAGGTCAACTAGACAACTGTGGCGGTCATGCAGGCAGAGGAGATGACTATCACTATCATACCGCGCCAACTTGTATGATGGCAGCTATGGAGACACTCAATGACGATACAATCATCGGCTGGGGATACGATGGCTATCCACTATATGGATATAACCAACCTGACGGCAGTAAGATTGAGTCTGGAGATCTAGAGCTTTGTAATGGTATGGCTGATGATACTTTTGGTTATCGATATCATCTTTCTAGCGAACCACCTTATGTATTTCAATGTTTGGTTGGCGAAGTTGACACCAGTATATTACCTCGGGTTGCTCCTTTGACTGGCGGGCTAGACCGTGCAGACCTTCGTCCACCTGCGGGAGATGTGCAAAACTTAAAACACACCATTGATAGTAACGGAAAAAGAACCATGAGTTACGATTATCAAGGCGAAAACTACTATGTAAGCTACACGCCAAGTCAAGACAAAGTTAACTGTTATGATTTTGAAATGAAAGCAATTTCTAACCAGGGTGAGATTCAAACAGGGACATATTGCCGATGAGAGGTTTTTTGAGTTTACAAGCCTCTTTGGGCGCTGTGTTGGTGTTATTCATTTGCGCCTATGCACATGGTCATGCTCTAAAGGAAACCACCGCGACAATTACGGTACGAAGTGGACAAATAGATGTGTTGGTCAATACGGACTTCAGTCATTGGCTTGAGCAGCTACACAGTAATGAGTCATGGTTACTTGGAGACACAGAGCTGGTGCTTAAAAACACACACTCAGAAAATGAAAAAGTCACCTTGCTCAAAGACATGGTACTTTCAAGTAGCAAAGTGATGGTCAACAACACTCAGCTTAGTTGTAAGCTAATTCAATTTCCCTCCAAACTTGATGTGCTTCATAAGGCCCACCATAGTCGTGGCTATTTTAGGCTTAGTTGTTTGTCTCAGCGGAAAAAATTAGAGTCGGTTTCATTGTCACTACCGAAATCACTTGGACGTGTTTATGTGAGTTTGGTGCAACCAAAACAGCAGCTAATTGATGCTGGGCAACGAGCCGCCTTTACATTGAAGTAGGGATTTGTTTGCGGGCCTTGTGCTATTGTGATCAAGACCCGAATTTAGACTAAATAAAATTTAATGATGTTTTGGCCTCGCCTACAAACGCAGTTTACTTGCTAAATTTGCGTGACCAGCGACTAAATCTTTAGTGAGTTGTTCATCTGGTGTTGTGCCATAGGCATGTTTGACCGCTGTACCACCTAGCACAATCGCCCCCTTGCGTGGGAACATATAAAGGTAACCTTCAGAGGTGGGGACAACATAGGAGTAGTTTATTTCGGGCTGTGGCAATAGGTGCGTCATTTGGCCTTGTATAGGATACATGCTGGTATCATCGAATAGTTTGCTTGCCCCCAATCCAGTGCAATTAACAATCACTTTTTCTTTGAGCGCCAAGACTTCATCTCGGTTATTGAATGTTGTCTGCTTTAACTGGGCCCCTGCAAGCAGTGCGTCTTGCAATAGCGCTGGCAGGTATAGCATTGGATCTATCAGCAGCGCTTTCATATAGCTTTGAAATGGATAACCAAACAAGTTATCTTCTGTACTTGCAGCAAGCTCTGGATATAAATCGTTGCCCCCGGGTAGCGGCCTTTTAAAGTGCCGGACTTCAGGCAAGAGTAAATGGTAATTGTGCCAATAGACACCGTACTTAGGTCGATTGACATAGGTAAGAAAACGCGAAAATGCTCCGCGGATAATGTGTGTGTCTTGTGCTAAAAATTTATCAGAAACTATCTCTCTATCGAAGTAACTACTTGGAAGCCAAACAGCTGCTGCAATATCTGAGGTGGTATGAGGTGGAAAGTCCTCAGCGTAAATAGTGACACTAAAACCTTCTTGTGCGAGCAGCAATGCTGTTGTGATCCCCATAACCCCAGAACCGAGCACGGCAATGTCTCTGGAAAGGGGCTTGCTGGCAAGTTGGGCCGCCACGATGGAGGTACCCCAAGATAAACTGATCCCACCGCCGCCATGGCCATAGTTGTGTACGACAGTTTTATTCCCAAGTTGTTCAGCCTCTAATCGATAACCTTCTGGTCTAAATGGACGCAGGCCAACAACAGAGTGAGTCACTCTACGCATCGAAGCCTTAATGGGCTGGTAGTGACTATAGCGGCTAGGTTTTGACTGGATCGCACTGGGGACTGTCGAACAAGAAGCTAGGCTAAGCGCGCCAATTCCATACCCTGCACTAATTAAAAGTTCTCGTCTATTCATTGCAGAACACCTCCTTTTGCATTGTTATACCATAACGTTGTACCTAAAAAGATAAAAAAGTAAAGCGTAATACGACGTACAGCTCTTTCGACCATGCCTTATGTTTGCGCCAGTAATCATCAAATGGCTCATAATAGTTAAAGTAAATATGCTAATTTTTACATTCGTTTACGGTAAAACTCTGGCAATAATATGTGGTATTGCTCTGAATTTATTAAGTATATACGGAAGCACTTGATGATTTTGTTGTTTACGTATTTTCAGGTTATTGCGCTTTAAGCTCCTATTTTGTTAGCTTCATAGGTGTGTAGTGGTGATTGGTACAACTCAATCGTTACAGTGAACGTTGGCATTAAAGTGGGTGAGGTATGTTAAACGAAGAAATAAAAATTGATACACCAAGGTGGTTTAAAGCGCTACATCTCGCTGTCATGTGTGTATTTTCGATTGTAATCGCAAGCTTTACATATATTGGGCTCTATACAGGCTTTGAATTGACCTTACTAATTGTTGCAAAAGCGGTTTTTTATTCTTACTTAGTATTTACTGTGTTTATGAATATAAGGTGTTTAAAATACTATGGCGTCCATTTCGTCATCAAAAATAATAAAGTTTATTATCATAAAAACACTGCAATAACAGAGTATGAACTAGATGAACTTGAGTTCGAAGAGTACGCGTTGTCGGGTATATATAAAATTCAAACCAAAAATGGCGATGTGCTAGCCATTATGCATAGCTGGCTGCCAGGAGGGCAAATATTAGTATCTAATCTAGGCCGCTGTATTGACTAACTTTACAAGCAATAAGTCTGTGAGCGAAATGCCATCATCAGAGTTCGGTTTTTTGAAAACTTATTATTCACAGCGTGTTTAAGCTGTATTTTATTGAATGTAAACTCATCTCTAAATGCGTATTCTTGCTGCGCATTTAATAATCGGGGTTCTTAGGCTCCGTTGAGTTTGCTTGAAGTGGCTGGAATTCAATCACAGACTGATACCACTTTGCGTGTTTATCAATTTGATAGTGCCATTCATGCTGCTCACATATACGTTGAATGATGATGCTCCCTAGCCCAAAGCCAGCGGATTGCCCGCTATCTTGTTGAACGCCAACTGGGTTTCTTATGCTTAGACTACTTTCATTGGCCTCAATGATTATTTGACCGTGACAACCATGCTGTATTGCGTTTCGCAGCAAGTTTGTCATGACAATTTCGGCGGGTATCTTGTCTATCATTGGCAGTACGGTGAAATCACCGTGTTGAGAAATCACTTGATCCTGACTTGCTGCACGCTCCGAAAAGTTGGTAATAACCACCGACAGCACGTCAGACAAACAAACAGGCTCGCACGCAATACTTCGTTGCTCACGAGACAAACTGAGCAGCATTTCAATGATATCGCTCATACTTGCTGTAGCGCGTTCAATTCGCTTTAGGGGCTTTTGCCACTTGCTGTCAGTGACTTCTTGCATCTGTAGCAAAGATAAAGCCCCCTTAATGACTGTCACCGGAGTTCGTAACTCGTGGCTAGCAAAGCCGGTAAATTCGCGCTCACGACGAATAAAATTTTCAATGCGTTGGCTGTACTCAACGAGCGTTTTTACCAATAATCCGAGTTCATTGTCTTGGGGATAATGATAAGAAATGGGTTGCTGCGGGTTGGATTGACGGGCATTAATTTGATCGATAAGCAAGTACATAGGCGCCAATGCCCGTTTTAAAATGACATGGAAAAAGAATAAAAACACCAGCAATAAAATTAAAAAGCCAACAAGGATGAGCTGCATCATCATTTGCTCGGTTTCTTCTGACAGTTCAACCTCATTGACATCAGATAAAAAAACCAAAAACTGTTGAGGGGAGTGATTAACAATCGCGTAGTGATAGTCCAATTCATTGGGGTGATTCAATTCGTGGACACCTGCTGTCCAATTATTTATGTATTGGCTAAAATTATTGGGAAGATCTGAAATGGACGGGTAGACACTAATATGAGGCGGTAAATAGGGCACAGTTCCTTGCGCCTTTGCTGCTAAATAATGAGAGATTGTTATTTGTAATTGTTTTTCAAAAATATGATCTTCAATTTTTTTTGATGCTGCAAACACGAGTAATACACTCACCAATGACAGCAATACAAAGCTCACTGAATATGCCAGCTTGATCCGTTGACTGAGACTAAAATGTGTCATGCTTGTTCCTTATTTGACGCTCGCTCAAGCCGATACCCTTGACCATGTTTACCTATGATAGATACTTCATTACTACATTTACTTAGAGATTTTCGTAAGTTGTAGATGTGACTGCGGAGAATATCCCGCTGTGGTTGTAGGTCGCCCCATAATGCAAACTCGATCTCACTTTTGGCGACTAACTCAGGATGTGCTTTGGTGAGCAACCACATAATCTTAAAAGTGCTTGGGTTTAAATTAAGCGGGACATTGTCGATATTGGCGGATTGCGTCTTTTCATTGAGCGCGATGCCATTTACGACGATATGGTGCTGATACTGTTTTTGATTCTTTCGGACCTGTGCCTGAATTCGCGCATATAACTCAGGCATGTCAAAGGGTTTAACTATGTAGTCGTCAGCACCTGAGTTGAAGCCAAGCAGCTTGTCGTCTAGGGTATCTTTAGCGGTCAGCATCAAAATAGGAATATCGCCACAGGGTAGAGTACGAATACGCTGAGTGGCTTGTAACCCATCGAGTTTTGGCATCATAACATCCATGATGAGTACATCAAATACCTCTGACTCCATAAGCGATACAGCCATTTTCCCGTCATATGCATAGTCTACGTGGTGGCCGCTTAACTCGAGAAAATCACCAATATTCTCGGCGATATCTAAATGGTCTTCGGCAATGAGTACTCTCAATTTGGTCATATATCCTCAGCAGTATTTTTACAGGCTACGGTCGCTGTGCTTCCTTATGCCGCTTAGTATACGCACTAAAATGTCAATAAAGTGTCGTCAGATCCCGAAAGCATTATTTGACCCTTCTCGCGCATTTAAGTGCTGTTTTTTTTAAATAAAAAATATGTTTGCTCTATCGACACTTTATTGACATTCATCCCTTTACATTGGTGGCAATTTTAACAAGGAGCCAATGTAATGAAATTTTCTAAATCAATCACTGCAATATCGATTGCACTAATGCTTAGCGCGTGTGGTAGCGACAATGATCTTCAACAAAAGCTAAAGGGGACGATTCCAAAGAACACAGATATAGTGTCGCCGATAGTTCAGCCCCAACTTCGAGAACTCAAGCTTGAAGTGCCCGAGCAGGACGATGTCATGGTTGAAGACTTTCCAATCGCGCAATATGTGACTTATCCAGATGACCAACAACACATCGATGCGATATCCAGTATTGATGTAAATTGGCCTAAGATTAATGTACATCAAGCAGGCAAAGAGTATGGCTATATAGATGTTGACGCTTCTGAATTGTTTTACTACGCAAGTCCTTTGAATAGCAGCATTGCTAATGCTGCCACAGATCTTGAGAGACACGATGATTTTGTGTGGTTTGTAACAGGCAGCAGTACACTTCACCGGCTAAATTTAGCGGACAATATCAGCCACCACTGGTTGTTGATAGACAGTGATGAGTTCACCGAAGTTGCCATCGATGAATCAAACCCAAACTACGTTTGGATGTATGACCAATCTCAACATGCACTCACTTACTTTAACGCATCGACTGATGTAGCGACCAAATTTACGTTACTTGGCGAGTTCACAATTGCTGGACTGACTTTGGCTGACGATCAGCTGATTGTGCTCGCCCATGACCACGGTGACTATATGGTAATGGCTTATCAGGCACAAGGGGCTGAAGTTGAACATATTGCTTCATGGCATCTGGCTGGTTTTGAAGGGAAAGAATTTAATGACATAGCGCTTGCGCCAGATGGTCGTGTTGTCTTAAGTACACCAGATGTGGAAAATAATATTTATCTTGTAGCGGATAAATCTGAATTAATTGGAGATGGTCCCATCGAGGATACCGCTACGCTAGAAGTTGTGCAGAGATATGAGTTAGATGAAGCGATTGCTCAGCCTTCCGGGATTTGGCCAAACCAAGATCAGTCGTGGACTTTGATCACAGATCAAGCTGAAGTTTTCCACCTAGATAGTGATTTTAAGTTGCTAGAGCGACATGAGATCGATTTTGACAGTGTGAATTGCAATCAAGGTTGTACAGAGGCAATAGTTGGGGATGATAACGTATTTTTTGCATTAGCTGATGGCGGCTTAGTTGGTCAATTTAATCGAGTCGGGGAGCACTATGTTTTGCACCAAGAGTTTCAGATTGAGGTGACAGACGAAAAAGGTGCGCTCTATAGTTACTCGGGTTTGGGACATGACGCGACGTCCGGTGACTTTTACGTAGTGCCAGATCAGAACGGCGAAGAGCAAGCTGATATATTGATTGTTTTAGATGGCGAGTTTAACGTAAAAGCCAAGCACCCGATCACCTATTCGGGCGACACACAGGGCAGCATTTACCAGTTTGATGCACAAGGGGTACACTTCAGTAACGGATTTGTTTATGTTGTCTCTGAGCAATTTACCAAGGTTTTGAAGTTAAACCTTGAAGGCGAAATAGTTGCGGTAATTGATCTTAATGAAGAAGATGTTATGGAGCCCAGTGACATCGCAATTCGTGATGGGCACGTTTATATTGTAGGTGACCATGAAAACGGCGATCCAGTACCACCAATCACTGCGTTTAAAGTCGAAGAGGAATAAGCAATTAAGAGATGATACCAGCTACTAAGTGGCTGGTATCATTTTCATAAGAAGTAAAAAATAGAGTACACAAGAGTGGCTTATGACGGTACTGTACTTGGTATCGAAAAAGGTCGAATATCGTGATTAGAAAAGTGCACTCTGTAGCAAGGGTGTGTACTCCATAAACCATCTGTTTTTCGTGTTTCATAATCTACACTGAAAGCGACTATTTTGCTCCCAGAAGCGTCAAGTTCAGCAGCCGTGCCACAGTAACGAACATAAATATCTCTCAGAGCCTCAAAAAATTTACCGCTGGTAATAGGTCTATCGGGTAACCGTTTTTTATTTTGATCGGTATACAGCTGTGAAGGTTGTTCTGCTGTGTAGTGTGCTGTACTGTCTTGCTTGGATTTACCCATGCGAATATCCCTTCCAAATATTAATGTTACATTTATTTTACATTGTGAGTGGTTTAAGATTCAAGGTATTTTAGCGAATTGTAACCCGGTTTTGATCTTGAGCAGTTCAGCTAAAAATTTGAAGCGATGGCTTTTTCGCTCCTAGGTGCAAGCTGCGTATATGTAATTGCAAAACGTAGTGTGACGAAAAAACGAAAAGGAAATTCAACTCCATTATACATCTCGATTAATAGCGAGATATTAATGACAGGAAAATCGTCATGCCTAAAAAGGAATAACTGATAATGGGTTAACGCTTTTGATAGACCAATTGTATTTATTTATTATTTATTTGTTGGTTTTTTTCTTTTATATATTTCATATTTGAGAGTGCGTCGAATAGGTGTTTTTTTGAGATTGGATAACATGTTATGTTTAGCCAATAAATGAGCCGATTTTCACAGCTGAGTATTAAACCGAGATGCCAGAACCATTTAAAAATGTATTTGATATAGAGCTTATTCGTCTTATGGCGCTCCACTTTCGCCGAGCATTCCCTGATTTTAAGTCTGAAGACTTCATTTCAGAGATTGAAAGAGATTTAGACAAACTAGAATTCAAGCAGCGCAGTCAGAGAATTTGTGAGGCGATGCAGATGTATCTGCCTGAGGAGTTTGAAGCCGCTGCAAAGATCATTGAACGATCTTTAGGGGATCAAATCGCAGGTGAGTGGAGTCTGGCAGCATGCAATGAGAATGGGATTTCAGGTTGGGCAATCATTCCCATGAGTGATTATGTAGCCGCAAAAGGCAAAAACCATTTTGAACTTTCGATGCACCTACTCAAAGAGCTGACTAAGCGAAATACTTCAGAATTTGCCATACGACATTTTTTAATCACTGAGCCTGATCGCACGTTAGAAGTGATGAAAACCTGGGCTGTAGATTCTGATGTAAATGTACGGCGGCTGGCAAGTGAAGGGTGCAGGCCTAGGTTACCTTGGGGCTTGCAATTAAAACAATATATTGTCGACCCAGAACCAGTGATTGAGTTACTGGAAATATTGAAAGACGATCCCAGTGAATATGTTAGGCGATCTGTGGCAAACAATCTGAATGATATTGCAAAAGATCATCAGGAGAGAGTGTCTGACATTGCCGCTGCGTGGCTTTGTAATGCCAGCGCGGATCGAACGGCATTGGTTAAACATGCCTGTCGAACCTTAATTAAAAAAGGTCATATTAAGACGCTAAATGTGCTTGGATATGGCGATGTGAATCTGCGTTCAGTAACGCTGAATACCTCGTCACCAGTACTTAATTTTGGCGATCATATCGAACTTACAGCTCAGATTGTAAGTGATAGTAGGGCGGCGCAATCTTTGATAGTAGATTATATTGTGCATCATCAAAAAGCCAATGGCACGACATCTCCTAAGGTATTCAAATGGAAATCAATCCAGCTTCACCCAGGTAAATCGATACAACTTAAAAAGAAGCATGCTGTTAAGGCTATTACAACTCGTACCTACTACCCAGGTATACACAAGGTTGAACTGCAAATTAATGGTAAAGTTGTCGCAAATACTCAGTTTGATTTGGTGATGTAAGCTGTGGAGCTGTGACGGAAAAAACCCCGACAATGGTGGAGAGATCATAGTCCTGAGTATTTACTCATCTCTAATGCTATTTCTTCCCATGCGAGTTGCTTGCAATTATGAGAACAAAAGCTAGAGTATTGTCCTGCGCTGTCATTTTTCTGCAGTATGATAAATTTTCAATATAATAAATAACTTATAAAACAAACATCTAAAGTGCCTCCTATATGATGGGTACTTTTTTAACTTGCATTGTGTATGTTTTTTGAACACAGTCTTGTAAGCAAGTGCAGCAATATGCCGTGCTTGTTTAATTGATAATAGTTGAAAATTAACAACAGGAATTATTATGAAGCTCAACAAAGTAAGTTTAAAAAAATTAAGCAACAATAAAAATTTGAACGACATGCAAACACGCCAAATTGGTGGTGGCGCTTCGGCTTACAGCAAAGACTTTGGTGCATGCCATACCGCACCAGTGTTTTGTCCGACCAAAATTATTTGCTAATGAGATCTAGCCCAGTTTAGCTGGGCTAGAATCATATTAAAAATTTATACAATTCATAGGATTATTTAACGTACAATATCTCTCAACTAACCATTTTTATGTGCTTGTGTGAATAGCATAAGTTAAGTAGCGTTTGAGATGAATTCACCATTTGAGCTTTTTGGGCTAACCCTTACCCTAAGCACTGCTATTTCCTTCTTTCCTGCATTGTTATCCCTTGTAGCCCTCACTTTTTTGATGCACCGTACCGCAATTGGTTTAGCTATTGTGTCAGTCATACTGGGCTATTACTTCGAAATCATTAATATGATTGCAGCCCTTGGTATCACAAGCTTATTTCTAATGAGCTATGGGTTTAATCATTTTAAGCGCAAATTGATTAAATGGTTGCTAGGGGTGGGTATTTTTGTTTTTTCAATCCTGTTTTTTATTCATGCATTTCCAGGATTCAGCAACCCGCTAGTGATCGAGTCGTACATGGTCAGTAACAATGCTGTGCCATTTTCGAAGCATCTAAACTTTGACAAGCTGATGGTTGCTATCGCTTTATTGGCGTTGGTGGTACCTCGCGGTAGAACGTCAATGGGCAAAAACAGTGGTAAAGTTTTTGTTTTGAGCTCTTTGGCAGTCGTCTCTGGGTTAGCTGGTGGCGTGTTGTCTGGATTGGTAGAGTGGGAACCTAAATTAAGCCCAATTTTAGTGGGCTGGATAATCACAAATCTGTTGGTAACATGCTACGCAGAGGAAGCCTTTTTTCGAGGATTTATACAAACGCAGATGCAAAACACATTCAAACATCATCACCTTGGTGACAAGCTAACTGTCTTTTGCTCAGGTGTGTTGTTTGGCCTTGTGCATTTTCCTGGTGGCCTTGCCTATACTTTAATTGCAACGATACTGGGCATTGGCTGTGCGTATGGTTACCAAAAGACCAATAACATATTAGTGCCCATATATATCCACTTTGTATTTAATCTGCTGCACTTCTGCTTATTTACATACCCGTTTTTAGCATGAGAGACTGTGGGTTAGGCGTACTCAAGTTACAAAATTTTCAACTTACCGCAACTTCAAGACTCCTGACATAGGGTGTCAGTGCGCTGCTCTATCATGCCAGTCCAATTGATTATAACTTAAAAGGAATGTAGGGATGAAAATGAACTACTTTGTAGTCGGTACCAATAACATGTCAGCGGCAGTTAATTTTTATAATGCGCTATTTGAACAGACACCTTTTAAACAAACAATGGCAAATCACAGAATGACCTTTTGGCAAGGTGATGAGCCTGATTCGGCGTTTGCAGTTGCCACACCTTTTAATGGCGAAGTTGCAACAAATGGCAATGGCACTATGTTGGGTTTTAATGTCGACTCCGCTACAGAGGTGACACGGCTTTATAATAAAGCATTGGCGCTAGGTGGTACTTGTGAAGGTGAGCCAAGACAGCGCGGCCCTAAGTTTTCAGCTTACGTAAGAGATTTAGATAACAACAAATTGGTTTTTGGAGATTAGGTCGGTAGACAGTGAAGGTGTTTATAACGAAAAATAAGCCTGTGCACGTCAGCTCAATATAAATTAGCAGTAGATGTCTCTATTCGCTATTTAAAGAATGAGCTTTGACATTGTAAAAATAAATAGGCTATACCGGCGATAAGGCTCTGGTATAGCCTATTTGCTTGTTAATCAGTGTATGATAGAAACCAAATTACTTATTGGCCAATCAGCTACTGAATAACTTCCAAGTCTGGGAGGTATGCATCACGAAACGCAAGTAATGTAGAGCTATCCATTTTACAATCGAATCTGACATCTAGCTTTTTTAATCCTCTGGCATAGGCCACCTTAAGTGTTTCTAGCCAAGCATCACAAAACCCGTCAATATGCACATATTTAATATGTTGATTTGTGAGCAGTTCATGCACAAACTCAATGCATTGATCAGGTATTTGAGTCAAATACAAAGTATCAATGTTAATATCAAAGAACTTGATGCCGTTGTCTAAACTCAGGTATTGAACAGAGGGAAATACAATCTGTTCTTGGTACGTGACGATATCTAAAAAAGACCGGCTCAATGTCACGGTTAGGTTTTTATTATCATCACTTTGACAGGTTATTCTTCCAGTTTCTTGTTCCAATTCGTGATCAAAAGGTGCCACATCCCAATAAACAGTATGGCCATTTTCACAAAACTCATAGGTTTGAGAGGTGTTATCTGTATCAATGGCCACTTCATGATAAAGAGGTGTATTCATGTGGTATGAAATACCTTCTCTTAAAATACCTTCTCGATAGACGTTTTCTGACTCGACCCAGCCATTGTTATGTGGAGAATATAGAGTGCCCGTAAAAACGTCTTCTTCGACCATTAATGGCTCAATATGCTCTGCTACTAATTCATCGGTTATGAGGTGCTGGTTGATTATTGCCGATTTATAAAAAGGGCTTAGATAAACATCGCCAATAACACCTTTTTCAACAAAGTGTCTTTTCACAACTTTACCTTGTTCGGTAAAGATGGCAACGCCGCTAAACGGCGTGCCATCAAAGTGTAAAAGACCATTTTGCTCAACCAAAGCATTATGTATAACGAGCAAATGTCCTTTATTAATCATAGTGTTTAATCCGTAATTATATTGAACCCTTTCAGTATACCAGAACAGTTCTGACAAGCAGGGAACGGGTTACCCGTTTTGTCATAGAGTTTGTATGTTGCAAGGGTAATATCATCAATTGTTGCGGATGTATTGTTCAAGTACCAATTTGCCGCCCGCACTTCAGCGTGTAGCCCAGGTGCACCTGCCTGCGTAGCAATGCCATTGCCTTTTTTCAGCTCGGTTTTTAGGTAATCTAATATTCGTTGCTTGATAATGGGGTGCAGAGGCTCCGTCCCTTTGTAGAACTCTTTTTCTATGTACTCCACGTATTTCTCAGGGTTTTTGACAAGTATACTTTTATTGACTTCTTTCCACTCAACATGTGTTTCTGCTTTTTTTACCATTTTGCCAACTTCACTTGGCTTCCCGGTAAAGTTAAAGAATTCAGGTGATTTAGGTAGTTTGGTGCCTGGTGCAAATGCTTGAGAAATAGCCTTACGGTTATGAGGCAGTGGTGTTTTACCATCGCCGTTCTTTAACAAGTCTTTTGCTTTTGCTTGTAATGTTTTCGCAAAATTGGTTTTTTCTCTTGCAGCTGCAATTTTCTTATATTGATCTACTGTATTTTTCTTCAGTAAATGACCAATATATTTAGCCCCACCAAACACCAATCTAAGAGGCGCACTCGAGTAATTTCTCAAGCTAGCAATCAGTGGAACATAGTCTAAATAGTTCTCTTCCTTTCTATCAAATAGAGTCCGTAACTCGGTAATACCTTGTACTGTGTCATATTGTTTATCTGAAATATCTGCGTTAGCTTGTTTAAAGGCGGTGTACGGATCAGTGTCTCGTGAAAGCTTGGCCAGTGCCCCCCAATCGTAATGGATAATTTCCCCTTGGGTAGATTTGTATTTGGCCACCACAGATGCACCATATTGCTTAGTTAATTCAGCAACTTGTTCAGGTGTTCCGTTTTGCAAAGTATCCATTATGGCGATGTCTTGCAGTAACTCTAGGTCGGCACCTGTCAGAGGTTTGTTGTGATACTGAACACCTTTAAATGCGTCGGGGATATGTACGCCTGCATCCAATGCTTCTTTTACAGTAAAGCGGTGTGCACGAGCATGCAGTAAAATATTGTGATGCTCTAGTACGGCAAGTAATGCTGTCGCTCTTTGATATTGAGGTGACATCTCTCGGATCAATGCTGAACGAGTGATGGCTGTACCTTGATTTGCCGTTCTATTGATGACTTCAGCTGAACCTTTTGCGACGAAAGCTGCAAGACCAGCGGCTAATCTAGCCAAGTCAGCACTTTGTGCTTGAATTGCACCAAGTTCTTTCATTGCTTGCTTCATGCTTCCCCATTGATAAATTTCTTGAGGAGTGAGGCGTGCTGTATTCATATACGCATATAGCTCTTCCTGAGACATTTGCGTTGCATCTATACCAACATGCTTTTCAACCCAAGCTGCTGTCGCTTCCCCTTGTGCTGTGAGTTTGTCAACTTGAGGGTCATATTGACTTGCAACAAACTTGGCTGCTACAGAACCTGCGGCACCAGCTGCACATTGCTGAGAACGGTTAGAGTGTTGGCTACTTACATTAGCGAGTAAACAACCTGTCGCAGCGTGCGCAATGTATTTCGCAGCAGTTGACAAAGAGGTGCTTTCTATATTGGCGGTTAAGGTTTCTCCCAGCGCACTGACAGCACTTGCTTTGAGAGCATTGACAAACGAATCTGATAGATCGTCAATACTGCCGCCTGAAATAGCAGTCTCAATACCTGCTTTCGCTGCAGACTCGATAACAACTTGCAGTGATTGATTGCCTAGAGAGATCAACGTGTCTGTGCTCATAAGAGGGGCGTTAGGATCGTACTCGAAGAAATCCAGTCCATCTAACTCCTGCATCACACCAGCTGTGACCATTGAAATCGCAAGTGAACGCAAGTTTTCACTTTCAGTAATAGACTTAATTGCGCCATCAATACCTTCGCCATTTGCCAAGCTGACAGCTGCTTGGGTAGTAAGCGTTGCTGCACCTGCTGACAAAGCCGCAGCCGAGAAAGTACCTTTGCCAACAGCTGTAGCAATTGCGCCTTTAGAGCCTGTAATTCCTGCGCCTGCTGGCCCCATTGCAACAGAAACTGCTATCGCAATGACTGCCATTGCTGCTGGGCTTAGTGTACTGGTCGTTTCATGCTTTTTGATCCTTTCAAGCTTGGTATACACAACATCTAGCATGCTATTACACTGCTTGAATTCTGGATCAGCTTTTATAGCTTCAAACGCATAAGGGTTGATATTTCTCGGTGCTGAGGTCAATGATTGTGGAGGACATGCATATTCAGGATCGTTATAAAGATCAGACATCCAGCTCAAGCTTTTGCTTGATGCAAAGCCATTGACAATATTAGAGACAGATTGGCCTTCTTGTTGCCCAAACTCAATACTGATGCCATGTGTTGCGTTAATTTTAACGCCACCAACTATTTCATTGTATACGGCTGTATCTTCAGTGTCTTGGATAGTCTCTGTTTTGATTTTCCAAGTACCTTTCCTTACTTTGTGGTAAAAGTAATGGTCTTGTTGCTTCGCCATGAGGAGATTAACTCTGCCATTGCGAGCATCGATGTGAGTACCATCGGTTGAGGTGATTTCAGTTGCTTTAAGCGTGATATCGCCATATTCAGAGGCAATAAGTACACCTTTACCCGCATCCAATGCGGAGCGTATAGCAATGGTTTCAAGCTCTTGTTCTGTCTCTGTTGTTTTTCCCCACTTACGGTTCATATCGCGTTGGTATTCATCAAACTCATTTGCGATGTAAACCCCGTTATTAGCGAGGATTTGAATGACGCCTTTATCTGCGTGTAATTTTGCCGCATGGAGTTCTACAACACCTCCAGCGAGCAGTTTGATACTGTCAACAGCCGATAAGCGAGATACGAGGTGTTCAACTGTTTGCGTATTTTCAGAATAACCCGGTCGTGTATAACTTCCAGCATAAGTCTCTTTAGCCGACTTAATAATGATGTTGTTTCCGGCATTGAGTGCAATATTATTACCTGAAACTTGAGCACCTTCTAACACGATATCATTGCTGGTTTTGATATAGATATTGTTGCCTTCTAGTTTGGCAATTTTTCCTAGGCGTGTTCCTTGAGAGTAGGGGGTTTCATAACGATGAACAAGTGTTTTCTGTACGTAATTGTTGGCGAAAATTTTAACGTTTTTCGACGCAGAAAAGTGACTAGACAGATTTGCAACGGTACCACCGGCCAAAAGGTTTAAGTCGCCATCTGCGATTATGCTGCCGTCTGTGACAGTCATGTTTTCAACAGATCTTATTAACGCGTTACGGTAAGTGTATAGGTTAGCAGTATCAACATTGATTGATTTAAATTCATTGCTCTCGCCGTGGAACTCTACTTGGTGCCCATTGACTTCTTGCGCTTCGATGGTACTTGAAGTTAAGTGTACGACAGGTACTAGCACGTTTACTGAGCCAATCGTTCTTGATTCAGGCCAAATAAAGTTTTTGCCAAATTTATCAATTTGTGCCTGTGAAATGGCATCTCCAAATTTAGCGGCACCTGTTTTTGAGAATTCATATGCCTTATTGTATAAATCATTTATTTGGTTTGATTCACTGGTGTATCCAATCAGCAAATTACGATTTAGTTCGTTATATATTTGCGAGCGAATAAAGCGAGATTGTACAAAGTTATCACCGACCATTTCTTGCAGTGGGTAATGTGGAATAATCACCGTTAGTCCTCGGACTTGGAGCGGTATCATAACGGGTGGCTGCAAAGCCACTTTGTAATTATCTTTAAGTCGCTTAAAGAAAGTTTCAATATTTTGTGTGGTTGAGGTATTAACCTTATCCTCAACGTAATCTGACTTTTTGTACAAGTAGCCATCTCTAGCGTACGAGCGGGTGTATTGTGGGTTTGACAATTCCGCTGCTACTTGCTCATTGGTAATTGCCCAACCAATTGTAGGGAGCATCAGTTGGCCTAACAACATGAATATGTTGAGGCAGGCCGTCACTTTTTGCCACATGGGAACCTTTTGTTCCCAAGATTCTTTTTCTATGTTTTTTTCTTTCATGATATTTGCAATTCCAAGCCTATCACTTCATTAAGGTTGCAAGCACAACAGAGGTATACACATGCTCGCTTTCAAACTTACATTTTATGCCGATTGTATTGTTGTTTCTTTCACAATCTGAAACGCTAGGCTTTCCTATGTCGTCAATCGCACTGTAGCCAGACTTACGGTATGAGTAATTAACCTCTTTCTTGTCTGCACTAATTTCATAACCAGTCAATACAATAGAGGTTGGTAGCCAGTGAGAGCCAATTGTGTTTGGTGGTGGAGTATTTAGATAACCTTGAATACGCTTGTTCAGCGCGTCTTCGATTTGTCTTGCGGTATAATTCGTGCCATCGATGTCTTTATCTTTATTCTTCTGATCTACTAAAGTTTTTAAGTTCACAGTATGGGTTTGATTACTACACGCAGGCTGTAAAACTTCACCATCGCCTGGCAGAATAACCATGCGGCAGGTAGTCACAACAAAAGTTAAAATATCGCCGTTGGTAGATTGAGAGGAGACGATTGCAGAGTTGCCAATTCCATAGTTGTATTCAAATGTTTTCATATACTTGATACCTTCATTTTTCTTTTCGGTACCCAGTGCATCTAGATTTGTCACATTTAAATCACTACTCGAAGGCAGATCTTCTTTGACGCCGTATACACCGCCATGGAAAGACAGAAGCGTTTCAGACTCTACAAAAGTATCTATTTTTTCGAAGCGGCAGCGTCCAGTTGTTTGACAATATTTAGTGTCAGCATAAGTGGCTGTATATGTATCTTTTGACAGACGTAATCCAATTGAAGAAAGCTGCAAGTTATTGAAATAAGCTTTTGAAAATACTTCTGTATAAGAGAACATATTGTTGAACTCTTGTGTCGAGCGAGCATTGTGCGTGCCATCACTGACTCTTAATTTACCGAATACGATGATTCGACCAGGAGGCGAATAGTGGTCTATTTTTGAACGACTGCCTTTTTCTGATGAGATCACGCCAGTTTTAGAGTCGTTGGTGTAACTTACGCCCGAATAGTATCCAGTTTCGACGTCTAATCTGTAGCGTTCGTTAAATACTTTATTACTATTGATATCAAAGACACCAGACTGGCTAAGGCTTAATATTGCAGACGAGTTAAGTATGTACTTAGGCGCTTTAATCTCAAGCTTGTTCTCGGCTTGGAACACAACATCGTTAGACCTTGCTGAGCTTACCTTGATGCCTGAACTCCAATCAGATGCACCTCTTGGAATATTGTATGAATTAATATTCTCAAAGGCTTGTGCATCGACTTGAATTGAGTTGGCATAGATTTTAGCGGATAGGTTCGAATGGCTAACCTCTTTGATTTTTTGAACCTGAGAATTGTGGTAGATACCCTGAGACAGGTTCTCGTGATCTCTGGTTAACTCCAATAATGAACGTGTCGTGGCTAAGTTCTGCCCACTACGACGAGTGCCATTTGCCACAATACCTTCTCTAGATTTCAATATAAGTGAGTTAGCTCTGATGATACCGCCGTAGCCGTTGGCAATATCTTTTTGCGTTTCTACGACTAGGTTGCGTGCATTGATGTTGTTCTGGTTTGTAAAGTAATAACCTGAAACTTTGATATCAGTTGCTTCAACTTGACCAGAATTACTCATTCCAGAACGAGAGATAAACTCTGCGGCCCCTGAGTATATGACACCTTGATTAATGATACGTGATAGAGAAACCAACTTAAGGTTTTCGTCGGAGTATAGTTTACCGTAGTTGACTATATTTGGACTTACGAAAAAACCACGACCATGACCCCAAGATTGAGTTTCTTCTAAGGCAGCGCTTTGTAGTTCTTGCCCAAGTGGTTCAAAATTAAACGGGTCACCCACAGAGAGTTTACCAATATGTGAAATAGCAATACCTTCACCTGGGACAAATAAGCCATTGTCAGAGTTACTAGAAGATAGAGCTTCGGTTACTGTGTTGATATTGGTATTACTTGCAATTGTAAGGTTCTTATTTGTTGCAACTGAAAAGCCTGCACTTTTGTATTGACCGTTTATCGTTGCGTTATAAGCTCTTGAGTTATATGGCAGCCTTTGAAGGCTAGGGCCTGTTATTTTACCGTTAG
Organism: Pseudoalteromonas luteoviolacea; assembly: GCF_018100925.1. Lineage (GTDB taxonomy): Bacteria > Pseudomonadota > Gammaproteobacteria > Enterobacterales > Alteromonadaceae > Pseudoalteromonas > Pseudoalteromonas obscura. The sequence continues at coordinate 273,225 of NZ_JAGJEH010000002.1, forward strand.
AGTAATTGACGCTATATCCCCCTAAATAAAGAGAAATACCACCTGTACCTACCTCAATATCTCCTGATTCATCCATAATAAGGTATTCATTTTTATGATTCAGAGCTTTTAAATTGATGTCGACACGAGTATTACTTGAAGTAATCAGATTATCGGTATAAAGCTCAAGAGATTGAGCGCCTCTTGCATTTAACGTTTTGATGTCAATTTGACCACTTTGGCTGGCGACTATTCTATTTGAATAAAATGAACCTGAAGAAATGCTAATTCGCTTTGCGTTTTCGAAGTTACAATTTGTACAGGTAACCTTATTCGCCGAAGTAATTAACAGGTTTGCAGGATGCCCTAAAACTTCTATTTTTGAGTTGATATTAATGCTGTTAGAGAACTTGAGGTGAAACATATCTCGTTTAGCATCACCATTATAGATAATTAGAGGCTTATTAATGTTAGTAAGTGCTAAGTTAACAGTAGATGAGTTACCCTCAGGGGTAATTGCATACATACTGTCTAAGTTAGACAAGGTATTTGCGTGCGTCATGCTCGCATATAGCCATGCTGATATAATAAATATGACTCGATTCATACAGTAATTTCACATATTGGTTTATTTTTGGTTTTTTGGTTAATGGGTGTTTCCCAAAGGTTATTTTATTTACATTGGTGTTAACTTGGAAGTGGTGATTTTAATTTTTTTTGATTTTTCATGGTTTATAAAATCATTCATAAATCAGGCGTAAATCAATATTGTAAATGGTGTGTTTTCTTGATTTGAACTGAGAAAGGTTGATTGTTTTTAAATTGTTTAATTATATATTCCAAAACGTTCGCGCTGAAATTGTCTATTTAATTTTCCTTGTTCTCGGTATGGGGTGTCGCTTTTAATAAGATGAATTGTTTATTATATTTTCAAGTTTTAATTCAGAATAAGTTGGCGGTTTTTGTTTGTGGAATGAATTAGAATAATGACGGCGGTGCTTGTTAGGTTGTAGATAATTGTTACTCAATAAAAGGTGCTGCCCATTGGTTCGGTATGTTGATAAGCCAGTTTATTACTGGGTGAGTCATGAGAAGTGAGGGCCTAGCAAGCACATAGAAAGAGATGAAGTAAATCGTTTAGGGCGTATATTAACGTGCATTTAAATACCTTTTGGCATGTTTAATGACGCTTGTTAGTCTCAATGTAAGCATTGGTAATAGACGTCGTCACCGCTAGTGTTAAACCGCAATGCTTATGCCGCTGTATTTTGCTAGTTGTGACGGCTAGAGTAATCAGCCTGTGAGGTGTAGGCGTGACTTTTGTCTTTTCGAACATTTGTATTGTAAACAAAACTTGAACCTATCAGGAATTAAAAGCGGTAAATATAATATTGTTTTACTTGCGTTACCTATAACTCTTTTGAAGCTATTTTTGCGACATTGCGAGCTTTTTTACATATTTTAAATTACGCCTAATTGCTTTTGTGTTGGGGTGAGTCTTCCCCAACGATTTTTGTAAATTAACTAGTGCCTGTTCATAGTAGCCAATGGCCTTATTATAGTTGCCCTTATGCAGCCAAGCTGAACCTAAATTGTTGTTGTCTACAGCGACACTAGGGTGGCTTTCACCAAAGGATTTGAGGTCACTTTGCAGTGCCAGCTCAAAATAGCCAATAGCTTTATCATAGTTGCCTTTATCATGCCAAGCTAAGCCTAAGTTATTGTGGCCTACCGCTACATCGGGGTGGTCTTCCCCAAAAGTTTTGAGGTCACTTTTTAGAGCAAGTTCATAGTAGCCTATAGCCTTATCATAGTCGCCTTTACCATGCCAAGTTGTACCTAAATTGTTGCGGGTAATAGCTACTGCAGGATGGTCTTCCCCAAAGGTTTTGAGGTCACTTTTCAGAGCAAGTTCATAGTATCTAATAGCTTTATCGTAGTCGCCTTTTTCATACCAAACTGTACCTAAGTTATTGCGGGTAATAGCTACTAGGGGATGGCCTTCTCCAAAGGTTTTGAGGTTAGTCTTTAGTGCAAGTTTATAATAGCCAATAGCCCTATCATAGTTACCTTTACCTTTCCATGCTGAGCCTAAGTTATTGCGAATAGTAGCTACCCTCGGGTGGTTTTCACCAAAGGTTTTGAGATCACTTGACAGCGCGAGATTATAGTAGTTAATGGCTCTATCGTAGTCGCTTTTATCATCCCAAGCTGATCCTAAGTTATTGTGGATAGTAGCTACCTTGGGATGGCCTTCACCAAAAGCTTTGAGGTTAGTTTCCAGAGCGAGTTCGTAATAACCTATAGCCTTACCATAGTTGCCTTTACGTTTCCACACTGATCCCAAGTTATTACGGCTGGTAGCTACAGAGGGGTGGTTTTCATCAAAGGTTTTAAGGTTATTTTTTAGTGTGAGTTCATAATAATCAATGGCTTTTTGGAACTGGCCTAAAGTTTGAGCTAGTAAACCAGCCCTGTTGTTATAGAGTGGGTTATCAGAGGAGAGCCTGGCTGCTTTTTGGAAGTGAGCGAATGCTTGGGCAAACCGGACTTCTTCATAAGCGATTTCTCCACGTTGATAACTGGCTTCGGCCAGTGCTTCTAGTGTTGCTTGTTCACATTGCGCAAACTGAGCAAACAACGTATCTGCTTTCGCTATATTCCCTTCAATCAAGGCCTGTTTAGCCTTATGGTAAAGATCGGAACTGACCGTATCTTGCAAAGATTCTAGACGTTTAATTTGTACTTGTAGTTGAGCGATATGTTGTTGATATGCAGTTTCGATATTAGAAAGTTTTGACTTTAATCCAGATAACTCAGATTCAAGTATTTTTTTATTTTCATCATGGGCTTTTTTGAGCTTCTCAGTGATTTCCTTTTCCCTACGTTTTAATCCGGTTTCATATTGCTCAAGAGTAATACCGTGAATATGTTGCACAACATTTCCGCTACCGTTATGAACTGTGTGTCCGTTACCATCTATGTTTACACCCGGGGATCCTCCCTTGTCAAAAAATAATGCAATTATGAATCCGCCGATAACAGTAATGAGCGCCGCTGTAATTGCGCCTTTTGCGCTAATCCGAGCGCCTTTAACCCCAACTCTATTATCTTGGTCGTCATCGAACATAAAATTTTCCTTTTACTATTACGTACCAGCGTTTTAATAAATTTCAAAATTGAACCGACATTCAGGTTTGAGCTTGAAGTGGTGCTGTTTCAGTTGTGAATCAATAAATATACTAATTCATATAAGTAGGAAAATAAATTTGCCACTTTTGACTTTTACAGGAACTTCACTCCAGACCAAATAAATGTTACTTAGCGATTCAATCTAACCAAAGGGGCCAGAGTTATTGATTTGAAATCAAAGCTATCTGGTGAGTGAGTTTGGTACTTTTTAGATATCGATGAATTACCAAGTTAACGCTTCAAAAGCATTGAAAAACTGACAACTCATAGTAATTAATGGCAGTGTCCAAAAGTTTTCCCCAAAACTGATCTTAAACCTAGAAAAAATATGATGTTCTAAGTGTTGGGAGAAAAACTAAAAACCACAGCAGTTGAGTATTGAAAATAACGAAGATAAATAATTGAATAGGGGGAGGAAAAGCTGGTCGGCATAGCAGGATTTGAACCTGCGACCCCTGACACCCCATGACAGTGCGCTACCAAGCTGCGCTATATGCCGACTTGGTTTTTCACTATAATGATTTTATTTGAAAAGGCAATAACTAATTGGTTTGTTTGGACATTAAATCATCATAATACGAAGATCGTGCAATTCAAAGTCTATTTTAGGTTGATTTATTATCAATGGGTTTTCGGGTTGCTCGCTGGTTGTGATCATCCAGAGCGAAACATGGGATTGTACTCTTCTTTATTTAATTGGTCGTTTGCGTTTCAAGCAAGCCCTAAGTGTTTTCTAATACAATAATCCTAATTTCAACAGTAATTTAATGGTTTATTCCGATTTCGATATGTCACGATCGTTAGCTTTGTTAGAATGCGATCAAGAAAAAGAAACCACTTAAATACCCAAAGATAAAAGGAAAAGATATGTTAAAACAAGCTCTGCTAATGGCACCTGTACTCGCAGTATGTTCGGCCAGTGCTACTGTTCTGGTTGAGAACACAGCAAGTAGCAATGGTACTCTGGTTAATGCTGCAGCTAATGAAGTTGTGATTGCGGGGGTGGCTAGCAACCTTGATCAACAACCTGGTGCGGTAGCACTGCAAAATAATCAGGACGGGACATTTACTATAAGTTTTAAGGAGTGGGAGTACCTAGATGGCGCTCACGCAGATGAAACTATATCGACACTCACTTTGGGTGTTGGTACGCACACGATGCAGGATGGTTCAATCTGGGAAGTGGGTACGGTCAATTTGAGTTCGGCGAGTCAAACTTTTAATTTTGCACAGCAGTTCGACCAAGTCCCTTACTTATTTTTAAGTCCTCAGTCTGACAACGGTGGGTTTGCTTATGTCGCTCGAGCAAGCAGTGTCAATCAAATTGGTTTCAATGCCAAGGTTCAGTTTCAAGAGCTGCAAACTAGCGCTAATACGCGCAATAATCAAACTGTTTCATATTTAGCGATTTATGCGCCAAGTAAGTCTGGTAATTTAGATACAGGCGAAGTGTATAAACTTAACCAGATTAAAGTGGATGAACTACCAGTACAATTTGAAAGCCACGAGCTGTTTTTACAAGAGGAGCAGTCTCGTGATGCAGAGCTTGAGCATGTACATGAAGTGATTAACGTACTTGATATTAATGGCCATTTATTCGCGCAAGATATCACGTCAATAGGGGGAGATACCGCCACAATCCGTGCAAATAAGAACGTTCAACCTGCTCTTGGCAACACGAGTTGTAAGGCTATTTTAGATAAAGACCCAGCTTCGCAGTCTGGCTACTACACGCTAGATCCGGACGGGGCTGGCGGCCTACCTGAGTTTACTACTTTCTGTGACATGGAAATGGAAGGCGGTGGCTGGACTTTAATGGGGATCCGTTATGTGCCGGGTAAAGCTTACAACCACATTCATAACTTTGAAGTACTTTTCACGGCGACCCAAAACATTACATCGTTTGATGACAACTATCACCTAACTGATCCACAGTGGGTTCATTATAAAAACAACAGCCAAGAAATGATGATCACAATGCGTGATGTGGGTGTGTTTGCTATCGCAGATATTGCTGTGCTCAATAATGCGAGTTGCATTCCGTTGCAAGATACATTGGGTCGAAACCACGGTATGACGGGCGAGCATCAGTTTAGACTCTTCTGGCATGAAACCTCAGGATGTAGCGGATCCGGTTCAGATTATTCGATGCTTAACTACCACAATATTTATGCATATGTTGGTGGCGTATATAAAGCAGGTAATGTCGCTGGTATTGCCGTAGAGCAAACAACATATATATTTGTTAGATAATATAAAAAAGGGAGCAACCCAGTGGGGGGCTCCCTATTTTTGTCGTGTCAACAGTAACTTAAAAACGTGCTACTAGCCACTCATCGTCGTGGCTAAAATACAAAGTACGGACTTTGCCTTTTCCCTCAACGTTTACCATATTGACCTGTGCAGGCCACAAGTCGCGTAACGAGCCGTTGTACATTTTTATGCCGGTGATTGCGCTTGGAATCTTGGTTTCTTGGTAGACCCAAAAAAACTTACCCTCTACTTCAAAACCTACGTTCGTTAAGCTGATGTCTTTGTCGTCCAGTGTTTTCAATTGAAAGTGTTTAGCGACATAGTCAGCAAACTGCTGCTGTGTTTTTTTGGCATTGAGGATATCAGCCTTTTTATCAAACAAAGATTGCACGGCATGCTCGGTATCATGCAGATAAAAGCGATGCATGATCTCCAATTGCCCAGAGTTTTTGTTGAATAAAACGGTTGTTTCCGCGGCCTTTTGTTGGTGTGCAAAGGCACCAGTGCTTAATAGCATTGCAGCGGCTATGATGATCAGTTGAAGATACTTAATCATTGTGTATCCTCTGCTTTTTCACCACTTTTTAGTTCAGTTTTGATATCTTGCATAATATCGCGCTTCACTTTGGCTGCGCTCTTTTCCTTTTTGTAGGCCTCAACACGAGAAGGAATAATACGACGTGGGTAATGGTTGTTTTCTACATCAACATCGGCAGTTTCCCAGCCTGGGTCAACAACAACTTGTGTCAGCACCTTATTTTTGTCTGTGACAATCAGCTTTCGAACATGTTTAGGGGTTCTGCGCCAAATCTCTGCCGGGATATACTGGCTCTCTTTACTGCCGTCTTCATAAGTGAGTTCAAGCAGGATTGGCATCACCAAGCCACCGATATTTGAAAACTCAAGTACGTAGTAGTTTTTGTCTTCTTCTAAAGCACGAGAGAGTGTTTTGCGCTCCCAAGGTTTTAAAGAGTCAAGAAACTCTTTGTACTCATTGCGCTCTTTATTGGTTACGGTAAAGCGGTCATTGTCGTCATAAAAGTCTCTGATATCAGGGTTCATTTCAACCCACAGTTTTTTGCCCTCGGCTTTGTTGCGCTCAACGAACAACGAAGATGGTTTGTCGTTTTCAAACTGTCGCTGACGCGAAAAGTCGATATCAGGGTTGTGGGTGTCTAAGCGCATTTGGTATACCTTGTCGATAGAAATATCAACATGATCAGTTGAGTAGAACCATCCGCGCCAGAACCAATCTAGATCCACGCCTGAGGCTTCTTCCATTGTGCGGAAAAAGTCAGATGGGGTAGGGCGCTTAAATCGCCAGCGCTCAGAGAATTCTTTGAAAGCAAAATCAAATAGCTCGCGACCAAGTATGACTTCACGTAAAATATTCAAAGCCGCGGCAGGTTTAGTGTAGGCATTAGGGCCTAAATTTAATACGCTGTCAGACTGAGTCATAATAGGGACTTGGTTCTCAGACTTCATATATCCAACAATATCTCTAGGCTCTACACCCCATGGAATGTTTGGATCCCATTCACGTCCTGCAACACCATCTAAGAAGCTATTGAGGCCTTCGTCCATCCACGTCCACTGGCGCTCGTCGGAGTTAACTATCATTGGGAAGTAAATGTGACCGATTTCGTGGATCACAACACCAATAAGGAAGCGTTTTTCTGCTTGAGAATAAGTACGAGTGCCATCATCTTGCAGCTCTGTACGTGGGCCATTGAAGGTGATCATTGGGTATTCCATACCACCAACCGGGCCATTTACAGATTGTGCTGTTGGGTAGGGGTAGTCAAAAGAAAAGCGTGAGTACACTTCCATGGTATGGATCACAGATTCCGTTGAATACTTTTTCCAAAGGTCGCCACCTTCTTTTGGATAAAAAGACATGGCCATAACCATTGGCATCTCTTCACCACCTTGCTGGTAGCCGCGTGCATCCCACATAAACTTACGTGATGACGCCCATGCAAAGTCACGCACGTTTTCGGCTTTGAACTTCCACGTCTTGCGCTTGTTAGACCCTTCTTTTTCGTTTTCAAGAGCTTCTTCTTCAGTGACAATAAACACTGGACGTTTAGCTGTTTCAGCTTCTTTGAGGCGCTTGCGCTGAGTTTTTGTTAGTACCTGTTTGGCATTGGTTAAAACACCTGTTGCACTAACGATATGGTCGGCAGGTACATCAATCTCAACTTCGTAGTCGCCAAACTCCAAGGTGAACTCACCACGGCCCAAAAACTCTTTATTTGTCCATGCCTCATAGTCGGTATAGGCATGTAGTCTAGGAAACCACTGTGCTAAGAGGAAAATGTCGTTGCCTCCAGGGCGCGGATCATCGGCAAAGTGTTCATAGCCAGAGCGTGCTGATACAGCATCTTCTTCGACGATATTAAATGCAAAATCAATGGCAAATCTTACCGAGTCTCCTGACTTGAGCGGTTTAGGCAAGTCGATACGCATTTGTGTACCAACGAGTGTAAAGCTCAACTTTTTGCCTCGGTGATCAGTAACCGCGCTAATTTCATAACCTAATTCATTGTCAGCCATAAATTGTTGGCGTCTTAATTCGCCAAGGCTGATTTTTGCTGGTTTCTTTTCATTTCCCGGCTTAGTGTAAGGTCCACGTCGACCAACACCACCGAAGTTATTGGCCATATTCGCTATTGAATCATCTTTAAAGATGTTTTGATCGAGCTGTACCCACAGGTATTTTAATCGATAGGGCGAATTATTATGGTAGGTGATTTTCTCATGGCCTGTTAAACGACGTTTTTGCTCGTCCAGTGACACCTTGATTTTATAGTCGACCTTTTGTTGCCAGTACTGCTGTCCAGGCTCTCCCGCTGCGTTGCGATACACATTTGGGGTAGGCAATACTTCATCTAATTGACGGAACTTGTCTTCGAAGTCCCCTTTCGTTTGATTAATTGCTGATGCATTTACAACACTGGAAAAAATCAGTGTTGCAAAGGTGGCAATCAGTAATGATGTGTTTGTTTTCATTTTGTTTTCTTTCTTTGATCCGCTTACTAAAAAGCTGTTTTACAGCTGTGTTGGTGATTTATGTTGTGTTGCCCCTCCTTAACATGCCTTGTAAATTGGGTAAAAAATAATTTATTACGATGCTGTTGTTAAGCAATTAGCGATGGGACGCCAAGCAATCAAGCAGAGTGGACTCTGTATCAGGACAAATACGATTACCGATAATTTCAATGCGACTTTCGCTACATTCATCCAACTCGATTTCCGTGGTGCCATCAGCAGTTTTGTTGTAACCAAAAATGCCTTGTGCAGTGATAAACACGGCCTTTAGCCGCAGCGCATCTACTCCTGTGATAAATGTTCGTAACTTTGCGCGGTCAAAAATTTGATCCGGTGCAAATCGCCATCCAACGCTTGCGAAGCCTTCTCCCTCATTTTGGGCGCTAAGAAAACCTTCTTCAGGGAAGGGCTCTGCGTTAATATCACGAGATGTATCTGTTTGATGGTGATGATGGTGGTGACAGGGCGGCTTGGTAGTACTTTGCGTTTTACCGCTCAACCACTGAGGGTCCAGCTGACCATGTGAACAGAACTGCACGGTTTTGTCGTTAAAGTTTTTGTCTGTTAAATAGTTCTCAAGGGTTGTTTTATGGTGTGCGTTGTACAAATCAAGTTTGTTACCAACAACCACGTCTGAGATGGAGATCTGCTGATTAAAAGTGGGGTGATCTGTGAATCGTTTGTCTTCTAGGTTACGAGCATCGACTAGCGTGATGACTTTTTCGAGGCTGAGTAGTTGCTGGTAATAGTGGTTAGACAGCAACTGCAACACTTCGACTGGGTGCCCAAGCCCGGTTGGTTCAATAAGTAACCTGTGAGGGTTGGCTTCTTTGAGTAATTGATTCAGGGCAATTTGCATCGGTAAGCCTGATGCACAGCACATACAACCGCCGGGGACTTCTCGGATATAAACTTGTTGGTCTTTTGGTTTGCTAAGCAAGTTGCCATCAATACCAATTTCACCAAACTCGTTTACAAGAATAGCCCACCTCTCGTTTTCGGGTTTGTGACTGAGAAGATGTGTGATGGCAGATGTTTTGCCAACACCCAAAAAGCCAGTGATGATGTTGGTTGGGATCGCGGAGATCGGCTCATTTTTACTTTGCATTACTTGCTCCAAATTATGCGCATCAGAGTGACGACTGCGCCCTAGTATATTTGAAATGTTATACTATAACAATTGTTGTTATTCACCGAATAGTAATGTAGTTGGTGGTTAGCGTTCATAAATGGCTGCTGAGTGGTTGAGATTGCAGCTGTGGCAGGGTTGTGTGGAAATAAAAAAAGCGGCAGATTGACCGCCGCTTTTTGATAGCACAAATATTATTTGCGCCAAATCCCTTTTGGCAGGGTTTTAGCTATCTCTGGTCGACTGCTTGGGTCAAATTTAGGCGTTTTGCCTTCTTTTAGCTGTGCTCTGTAGTCTTTGGCAAGCCAAATAACAATGCCAGATAGCATAAATAGCGCAGCGACGTTAACAATGGCCATCAGGCCCATAGAGATATCTGCAAGTGTCCAAATAAGGCCAAGTTCGCCTACGGCACCAAACATTACCATGCCTAATACACAAATACGGAAAACCATCATCGCCATTTTGTTTTCTTGTAAGAACATCAAGTTGGTTTCTGCATAACTGTAATTTGCCACGATAGACGTAAATGCGAAGAAGAAAATAGCCACTGCGATGAAGATGGCGCCCCATTCACCTACGTGTTCAACCAGTGCAGCCTGTGTAAGCGCAATACCAGTTACGCCTGAGTCTGGTACAAGCTGGTTTGAAAGTAAAACCAGTGCCGCTGTCGCACTACAAATAACAATGGTATCTACGAATACACCAAGCATTTGTACATAACCTTGTGATGCAGGATGGTTTGGGTTTGGTGTAGCACTGGCTGCAGCATTCGCGGCACTACCCATACCCGCTTCGTTAGAGAATAAACCGCGTTTAATACCTTGGATCATCGCCTGCATAACCGCGTAGCCAACTGCACCACCTGCGGCTTGTTCTAGTCCAAAGGCGCTATTGATGACCTGCATAAATACGTCCGGGAGTAGTTCAAGGTTGCTGAAGCAAACATAAAGTGCCACCATCAAGTAAGCCAATGCCATAAATGGCACCACAAGCTCAGCAAAACGAGCGATGGTTTTAAGGCCACCAAAAATGATGATTGCAGAGCCAATAACCAGCAAAATACCCATTACATACTTAGGTACATCGAATGCCACTTCAAAAGCTGCTGCAATGGAATTTGATTGTACTGCGTTAAATACTAAACCAAAAGCTAGGATAAGACAGAGTGAGAATAAGATCCCCATCCAACGCTTGTTAAGGCCGTATTGCATATAATAAGCAGGGCCACCACGGTAGTTACCCTCTTCATCTTTGACTTTGTAAAGCTGAGCAAGCGCACTTTCAGCAAAGCTGGTTGCCATACCAATAAGTGCAATTAGCCACATCCAAAAAATTGCGCCAGCACCGCCTAAATAGAGTGCAACGGCAACGCCCGCCATATTGCCTGTACCGACACGTGCTGCGAGTGATGTACAAAAAGCTTGGAAAGAGGAGATCCCTTCACCTGCGTTATTTCGGCTATTGGCCATGACTTTGATCATGTGCGGAAACTGGGCAAATTGAATAAACCCAAGTCGTATTGTAAAGAAAACACCGGCTGCGATGAGTAGGTATATAAGAATATGTCCCCACAACAGGCCGCTGATTTGGTTAAAAAACTCAGCCATCGGATATCCTTTATTTAAGGTAACGAATAATTTTGAGGGCGTAACTTACCACAACTTGGCATGTATACGAAATTACTGCGCTGAATTCAAATGTACAATATTGTTTGCATAAGCCTTATTTATAAGGCCTATGATGGTAATGCAGCCACTAAGAAAGCAGCTTAGGCCAAGATAGATTTTCCAAATCAGGGAAAAAGCTCAGTGCTTGTAATTTATCTGACCAGCCCAGTACTAGCGATGTAATGTCTGCCAAGTAAGGCATGGCAAAGTAAATGCAGCCAGCTGACACGGCAACCTGTGACAAGGAGGTAATAGGGTATCTTAAATCGAGTAATTTCATTGCTGTGCCAAAAGAAGCCTTGAGCTCTTTGTTGTCAATGTCCACGCTATAGCATTCATCTAAGATCAGATGGGTAAGCGCACCTGTGAATACAAAAAAGCTGGTCAACAATGCGGTATGTAATGAGGTACCGAACAAAATAGAGCCGTGAAATGTAAGCAGACTAAACATCAGAACGGCAGATATTGAATGCAGGGTTGCTCGGTGGACAGTGAAGTGTTCAAAAATCGGTTTTATGAGATACATAAAGGTGACGTAGACCAGCAATCCAACTAACCAAGTTTCTGTTACCGAATTAAATTCGTAATTGAGTATAAGAATACCGGCAACCAAAATTGCAAATACGCTAAACAGACTATTTAAAGATCTGGATTTGTCCGAATCAAGATCTGGTAATAGGCCTGCAAGTGCCCCAACGATAAACAGCCCAAGTGCCCCAAAGCCATTGATCTCCGCCATACTAAGCAATACTGAACTCAAGGTCGCACTCACGACAGTCGATGCTTTAAGATGTGTAGAAAAATTTGCCATTTTACTTCCAAGTAATTGATTAAGTTAACGAATAAAGGACACTTTTTGTTTTCATCTAGTGTACAGCAAAATTGACCTTGCGCACACGTCTAAGGGTGACTTGAAGTAGTTTGAAGGAGTAATTACGAAAGTACGCTGAGTTTATCGTCAAAGATATTACATTGAGGTGTGTTTCTAACAACTGAGACTGTAATAAGGTGTAATGTTCTTTATTCATACAGTTGGCTAGCCTAAAGCAATTAATCACGCTAGATAAGCGTATAAGCCGAAATTCGATGTTGAGCCTGTCAAGAAATGACGTTAGGAGTGAGCACACAATGCACTTTCTCAACCCCATGTTGCAAAACCATCCGATGGAAAGCTCATTTATTCAGACATGGCTTAATCGACTCGCAGATAAATACACACCGTCCTTGTTTCAATCTTATGCTAGTACTTCAGGGCATGTCGAAACTGGACCTTATATTGATATTTATGACGCTCGCCATGGTAGTGTCATATATCGTGAATTTTCAGATGTCTTAAACACAGTTGAAGCAATATCTATCCATAATGGCCAATTGCTGAACTTTGGCTCGTTTGCTGAAGTATATGGTAGTGCTAAATCCCATTCGGCGATGGTGAGACTACACCGATTGTCGCCCGGAGAGGCGATCTCGCCAAGTTGCGTTAATGTGCACTGCTATCTTGTGGAGTCTGCTTTGTGTCGACATTATGCAGACCTTGGTTTATTTGGGTTGTGTGGCAGTGCAAAGCGTGTACTGCAAGATTACAACTTGGATTATATACATAACGCGCTTGATTATTTAAATTGCAGTCTAGATAAACACGACTGCTTATTTTGCTTTGGCTTAGATCCTTACTTGCTTAATTGGGGTAAGCCTTTGGGAGAGCTGAATGTAGCAGCACTCGACGCGCTCGATTTGGGGCGTCCAGTTTGTATCGTAAGCAACAACTTTTCAGTGGCTTTTGTAAACTCTGATCTGATCAATCAAATTAGGCAAAGCGCGATAGGTCACTCACCTTCGTTTCAGAGCTTTATTGATTCAATAAACCAGCATGGTTACGTCAACGCTGAAGGCATGTCTATGTTGCCATGGGCATTCAGTGAAAAAGAATTATTATGGCATTTGAGTGATTTGCCAAACACATTTGGCGCCATAGTTGAACTTGGTCGAAAGCAAGGCGTAAGTCATTTTGAAGTGGCACTACAAAGTCATTTTGTCGATCTATTGTTTAAAAATTTGGTATCGAGTGAGCCCCCTCAGCGGGCTTTCTCAGCATACTACACATATCAAAGTTATATAGATGAATTGGCGCGTTTGGATCACTGTGAAGTGATGAAAACTCCGCAGTTAGTTCGTTTAAATAAGACCACATCCGTCGCTCTGACAGTGGGTCGTCTTGCCACGTGTGGCTATAAATGGGTACATGACTATCACTATGACGAGCTATTTGTACCTTGCAGCAGTATTTTGCGTAACGGCAGCAATTTGTGCTTACACAGTGACTTTCCTCGAGAGCCTGTTTGCCCTCTCCGGCTAGCGGAGATCGCAACAGAGCGTGATATTGAAGCTATGCCCAACAACTACTCTTGTGACGAGCGGACACTCGACCCTGGGCAATGTATCACGCCTACTGAGGCACTTAGGGCTGTTACCCATGGTGCAGCATGGCATGCAAAAATAGCGGGTTTTAATACTGAAGGCGGCGCTGCACATTATATGAAGCTTGACGGTGATCCGCTTTGTGATAAAAAAAGGTGGCGAGATATCAAGGTCACACTGCTCTAGTTTGTACCATATATGTACAAAAACACATTTAGAAACGATTTGTATCCAATTCGTGACGGATCTTCATTCTAAAAAGTGCTTAAATTTAAGCTGTAATGGAGTGTAATAATTTCATATGTCACAATGAAGTTAAGTTTCAGTGCTAGGGTGCAATTATGATTGTAACTATATTTAAATCATTATTTTTTAAAGCTTTGAAGAATGAAGCTAGTAGAAAAATAGCTAAATCAGTGGTGGATGGGTGTGTCGACAAAGGAGTCGACTATTTAAAAAATCGCGGACAAGCAAACACCTCTGAGGGAGCTTCATTTGATACCCATGGCTTAATTACCGGGTTAAATAATCTGACTAAAAGAAATTTACCTGATGGTGACTATCCATTGAGGCTGGAAAAGCAAACCTTACTTGTTACCATGCGAAACCAAGGTATTGTTCATATCCAATATCTAAATAGCTCAATGACACAGTAATTTTCCCCCACTTAACTTTGCATGCCTTAGGGCTAGATGTGTTTTTAAGGTCCTCGTTTAACTTGTTTTAGCGGTGTAACACCGGTGCTAAAACACGTGTCTTTTGAAGAATAATTCAGTTTTCTAAATACCAAAATAAAGAATTTAATAAGCTGTTTATGAAATAATAATATATAAAATATATTGTATGCAATATTGCGTTTATGTTAAAAAAGTGTTCCCGGTTAGCGGGTTTGGATACACACATTAAAAGGTAATATTATGAAACTAAAAGCAATTGCTTTATCAATGCCGTTGTTGGCGTGTAGTTTACAAATACATGCTCACGACGTTGCACAGCGTACATTTAAACCATTGACAACATCACAGCCGATTCAATTAAACCATGGTGACGAGCATAAGCCACAGCATCGTGATGACTCACCAACAGCACAAACTGAAAATAGGCACAGCGCACAAACTATTTTAACAGCACCTATGATGGTATCTGCCAGCAATGTCGCAATACTACAATGTGATATTAATCAACTGGCGCAGGCTGGTGCTGGTGACATTGCAACCGTGGTAGTGCAACAAGGTGCAAGTTGCGTCAATGAGCTATTTAGTGCTTCCAGTACGCTTCAAACATCGGTATTTACCACTGCTAAAATGAGCGCAGTTGCCCAATACGCAAAGTCATTGGCCGCTGCCTATGATGGCAACGGGAGTGCCGAACTTGAGGCGCTATTTCTATTCATTCGAGCTGGGTACTATGTTGAGTTTTACAATGATTCTGTCAGTTTCGGCGCTGAGTTAAAGGCGATCGTGCGCAGTGCCATAGACGGTTTTGTTAATAATCAGCACTTTTATAACAATTCTGATGCACACGGTGAGGTGCTTAAAGAGGTCATTACCACAATGGACTCGTCAGAAATGCAAGATATTTATCTACCTGTTGTAAAATCTTGGTTAAAAAAATGGGGCCAGAGTTACGCGGACAAGTGGCATATGCGAAGTGCCGTGAATGGGGTATTTACCATTCTTTATCGAGGCCAATGGAACAATGAGTTTGTGGCATTGGTGCAATCAGATACTGATCTGGTTGCAACATTAGAAGCATTTACCAAGCAAAGTTGGATGATTGGTTCAGATGCAGAATATTTGATTGTTAACTCTGCCAGCGAACTGGCAAGGTTAAAAAACTATAAGAATGCGCCTATACAACCGCTTATTGATACTGCCCTTAAAGGACTATTTAGCCGTTACGAAAGTTTTGGCTATGGTGATGGTATATGGTTGGCTGCTGCCGATGTGGCAACTTATTATGCGGATTGTGAAACGTTTGGCATATGTAACTTTGAACAAGCACTGACGGAAAAGGCGCTGTCTCAAACTCACCAATGTAGCTCTACGATCCGGATCCGCTCACAAAATATGACACCTGAGCAGCATCTTTCGGCTTGCCAAACAATGGCGTTGGAAGAGACTCGCTTTCATACCATGTTAGCCACCAATCAAGTCCCTGTAGCCGATGATAATAATACCATGTTGCAAGTTAATATTTTTGATAGCAGTGGTGATTACGGCAAGTATGCCAAAGCGATTTTTAAAATAGATACCAATAATGGTGGTATGTATCTCGAAGGTGATCCGAGTAAAGTTGGCAACCAAGCGAACTTTGTTGCATATGAAGCGAGCTACGCAAAAGCGGACCACTTTGTATGGAACCTAGAGCATGAATATGTCCATTATCTTGATGGGCGATTTGATTTGTATGGAGATTTCAATGCGCCGACAGAAGCCATCGTATGGTGGAGTGAAGGGGTAGCTGAATATGTCGCCAACTTAAATGATAATCAAGCGGCCATTGATACCATTAAAGATGGCAGTACTTATCGATTGAATGAAATTTTTGCTACCACGTATGCTGGATTTGATCAGGATCGGATCTATCGCTGGGGTTATTTGGCTGTTCGCTTTATGTTCGAGCGTCACTTTGAAGAACTCAAAGTCATGCTCTCTCAAACTCGACAGGGGAATTGGCCAGGCTACAAGGCTACTGTTGATGACTGGGCACAGCGATATGACCATGAGTTTACGCAGTGGACACAAGAACTCGCTGGAGGTAGCGACAATAAAGCGCCAATCGTATCAATCAATGGCCCTTATTCAGGCAGCGTTGGCAGTGAAGTGATATTCAGTAGCCAAGGTAGTTCCGATCCGGAAGGTCAAGCACTGTCCTACTTATGGCAGTTTGGCGATGGTAATCAAAGCACAGATGCAAATCCAAGACATAGTTATCGCAGTGAAGGAACTTTCAATGTTTCACTAACAGTGAGTGATCCGCAGGGGGCGCAAACCAGTGCATCAACCACAGTGTCAGTATCTCAAAACGGTGATGAAGTAGTTGTATTACAAAAGGCACAGGCAGTCTCAGTAGCTGGACAGCAAGATGGGTTAAAATACTTCAAGATTAACCTACCCGCGGGTGCGACAGACTTCTCTGTCGCATTGTCTGGAGGAACGGGAGATGCTGACCTTTATGTGAGGCATGGGCAACTCCCCACGCTGAATGACTATGACTGTCGTCCATATGTCAGTGGCAATGCCGAGCGCTGTGATATTGCACAGCCGTTAAGTGGCGACTACTTCGTTATGCTGCGTGGTTACAACGCGTTTGACAACGTAACATTGATTGCAGATTTCACAGGGCCTAGCGCAACACTGCCAGATGTGTGTAAAACTCAAGGCGGTTTATCCGGTGGGAGAGTCACAGCGGGTACACCGGTGTGTATGGCAAGCCAAGAGTCACTGTGGTATAGCTTGGAGAATGTTCAAGGGCAAGGCTCTATTAGTATTGAAACTGCGCACGGAAGTGGAGACCTGACATTGGAATATAGCAATCAAGGTTGGCCAAATGAGTCAAATGTGGAAGCCCGTTCGGCAAATGAGGGCAATGGCGAGTGCATCAACTTGTCTGGACAAAGTCAGTACTGGGGGTATCTCAAAGTATCCGGTACCCATCAGGGCGCAACGCTACTTGTTAAGTATAATGAGGGGAGTTGCAGCTAACTTTATTGTTTAAAACTTGATGACTGAACGGTGACAAGATAAATTTAAACTTAGAACCGTTTAGTCATTATTAGAGTTTATGTTGCTGAAGATACTATTGCTGTGTGCGCTTGTCTTGACGTCATTAAAAGTGATGGGGGCGCAACTTGAACGGCTTAACCTGTATACATATCATGATAAGCCGCCTTATATCGAGAGCTTAGTTGCAAAAAAAGGCCTGTATTTTGATATCGTCAACTTACTGAATGAATTTCAGCCAAATATAAAATATGAGCTAGTACTTTTGACAAAAGAGCAGATCCGCAGAGATTTAGATAAAGACAGCTTGGACGGTGCAGTATTAGGTGTAAATCCTGCTTGGTTTGGCGATATTGAGCTACAAAAGTTTATTTGGAGCGATCCGCTTTTTTACGATACTGATGAATTTGTATCGAGTATAAAAACACCGTTTGAATACCATGATCAAACGTCCCTACATGGAAAGAAATATGGCGGCGTTGAAGGGTATTATTATCCAAAATTAGACGAAGCAGAACGACGAGAAAAGCTCACACGTGTAAATGCACAAAGTGAAAAGCAACTGCTGGAGCTTATTTTACAGCAACAGCTGGACTTCGCGGTTGTAAGTCGACCAACATTTTTTTACTTTGCTAAGAAAAACGGCTGGTGGACGAGTCTGTCACTGTCACATCAAGCTCATCAAAAATATTACAGAGCACTGCTTGTGCCAAAATCGCAAAAGCAAAAATTTACCCAGTTACTCAATACAACGGGTTCGATTGGATTCAAAAAATACATGAAAGAACTGGTTAGTTCGTACCATATCGCTGAGTGACGTAGCGGGCCTAATACCCGCTTTGGTCTCGTTACCAAGAACCCGTGTTTGGCATTGAAAGCCAAGGTTCTTGAGGGGGAAGTGGCTCATCTTTTTGTAAAAGCTCGATGGAGATCCCATCAGGTGATTGAATAAATGCCATGTGGCCACATCGAGGAGGGCGGTTTATAGTCACCCCTGCTCGTTGAATCTTTTCACAAAGGGAATAAATGTTATCGACCGCAAATGCGAGGTGACCGAAGTTTCTACCGCCAGTATAGTCTTCGGTATCCCAGTTATATGTAAGCTCAATGGTAGGTGAGAAGGTTTCTTTTGCTTGCTCAAGTTGACCAGGTGCTGCTAAAAAAACCAGTGTGAATCTGCCTTTTTCGCTTTCTTTGCGTTTAATTTCTACGAGCCCTAATAGGTCGCAGTAAAACTTAAGTGATGCGTCTAAATCTTTTACGCGCACCATGGTATGTAAAAAGTTCATAATATGCCCCTTGTGTTTATGCCCAACATAATATGGGCAATCTCAAACTTCACAAGAGGCAAATTATGCTTTGATTAATATTCTGCGCTGAGTGTCACGCCACTATATGTCTCATAAGCTCTAACACCTAGATGCCATGTACCCGCACCAGGATTGGTAATGGTACAGGTTTCTGTATTGCCGTTTTCATAAGGGCGGCACTCGTAACTTGATGTGGTAGGTTGATTATTCAAGCGAATATACAAATCCGCATCCCCCGTACCGCCGCTAATTTTAACGGTTAACTTGCTGGTCCCCGCGGGTACCTCAAAAGTTTTGAAGTTCCAGTTAGATTTGTTCGCTGAGAGATCTGTCCACTCCTGCTTGTTACCCGGGTTAGTGACTGTGCTATATGAGCCAACCAAAGAAACACCACTGTACGCGGCATATCCATTAAGCATGACATAATAAGTACCAGTTTGAACTGTTGAGATAGTACAAGACTCATTATTACCATCTTTATATGGACGGCAATCATAACTAGATGTTGTTGGCTCTGTGCCAAACTTAACATACATGTCGACATCACCAGTTCCACCACTGGATGTGAAAGACAATTGATTGGCATTCGCTGGCACGTCCATGGTGTAAATGACTTTGCTGCCTTTTGCGCCGCTCAAACCTGTGGCAGGTACGTCGTTCTCAAGGACATTAGGAAGGGGTTTATCTGGTGTATCAATGATAGATAATCCAGTAGCACTTTGCACTAGAGGCAATACGTCACCTAACCCACTTGCATACCACCAATTAACGTTATTTGGCAGTGCTAGAGGATCTGCTGCACGCTGTTCGCGCGTTAAAGTATTCGTAGAAGAAGCAAATTGAGCTGTTCTCACCTCCATTTTTGACGGAGTCACGGACAAAACTTTAAATTGCTGTATGCTTGCAAGATCTATGGTCCATGATTTGGGGTCATTGGCTGAGCGTGCAGGCGCGCCCCAGCTGCCTTCTCCAACATAAACTGTACCGCCAGTTGTGGTTTTGACAAAGTTGCTGCCCGAAGGTTTTAATGCTTCGGTAATTTTGTTGATATGGGTATCGGATTCAACCACTAAGTTCATTGCATTGTCAAAAAAGCTGTTTGCCCACCAAGTATGTAAAATGGTGTTGTCCGATTTGCCTGAATAGTGCGGATACATAGGCTTGTGGTATTGCGCTACGCGCCATTTAGCATTGCCGCCTTGGCTTTGTAAGTCTTGTTTTAGCCAATTATTCATGGCTGTCGCATAGCTTGACCAGCCGCTGTTTTTATACTGGCTATTTAACGTATAGACACGCAATAGATTGGTCACATTAAATGCGCCGTAGGTGTCCTTGTTGGTACATTGGCCATCGCTGTCATAATCGACACCGAATACTTGGCACAATGTTTTGTAATTGTCGTCTTCATGATTTCCATGGGTGGCAATGAATGGGTAGACTCGTTTATAACTTTGTCCGTCGATTTGATCGCTAGAAAAAGTAAGTTGCCAATCTTTAAGGTACTCTTTCATCTCTGAAGCCGAGTTGGCATTGGTATAGTCACCACCGTGCATAATGAACAGGGGACGAATTTTAGCAACCATTTGATTTCCGGCACGACGTGTTGTCCAACCAGTACGGGTATCACCCCCTGCGATAGCAACAAAGCCAGTTGACGTTGTATTCGGCGCAGTTTTAAACCACAAGTGCTGGCCGCACCCCGTGCTATCACAGACACGATAATAGATGGCTGAGTCAGCAGGCAGCCCAGTTAGTTTGACAAATTGGCTACTTAAACTGCCGTCAAAGGTATGGCTAGCGGTTACCGATTTGGTGGCCCAGCTGGACTCGTTTGTATTTGTGCCATATTTGACGACATGGTTTGACCCGCCGGCGGGCGTAAATCCAATAGTCGCTTGGCTACTTGGGTTTCCATCCCAAATAATACGATGATAATCACTACCAGCGTAGCTGGTACCTGCCATGAGTATCGTTGACGTGAGGCCTAAATAAAGCGCTCTCATAGTGCTTATTCCTGTTTATGTTGTGTAATAGTTGTGCGACGACTTATCTGCAGTGAAGTATTTGCTGCTGGTAGATCAGCGACCAGCATCACAAATGCGGCGTTTCGATATGGGAGCGTATAACGCTTGCCAAAATGAAAGTTAATTGCGGTAGCACCAACTCCTTTCTGTCGATATTGCGTTGGCAAAGGCCGATTATGCTCGGATGTCCAATAATCTCCTTGTTTGATGTGAATAAAAAAATCATTGGCAATATGGGGTTGAGCTGGTGACGTTGGACTTTGAATTAAACTGTTAAGCTCTGCGGCTGTGGGCAATCGCCAATTGCTTTGAGCACAGAGTGTTTGTTCATTGGTGCGACGGATCAGATCGCTGGTATCACAGCGATCGGGTTCATAATAACAATCACCGAAGTTACGCTTCCCATGCACGCCATCAAACCAAGAGTAGGTCCAATAGCCATCATGAATGCTTTCGTTGTCAGTTTTAACTTCCCACAATAAATGGTTTTGTTTATCTAACACACAGGCCCAAGGGCCCTGCCAAGGCGAGAGGAGTACACCGTCATGGGTCACTTTGGTAAAACGTTTATGTTGGCTCAATTTGGGTTGAGCTTGCGGCAATAAGCAAATACCGATGAAGATGGTTATGATTAAGGCGGACAGTATGAATCTTCGGATCACAGTGAATACCTCAGCTGGATTGCTTTAATGTGACGAGTATGCGCAATTTGTGCGTGATCAAATGCTGATACCCACATACATGTGCCTGTTTTTAGTGGAATGTCATACTGAGAGTGGGTATTGTGTTTTCTAACTAGTTCCAGTGTCCAACGCCCGTTAGACCATTCCCCCCGGGCTCGAACGTCAGCTCGATCGCCTTCAAATCGATTAGAACGATACAAAACGGAAGGTAAAAAAGTACCAATTGGATAAGTATCTTGCGTTTCCTGATAGGGTTTAGAGCCAAACCAAGGCAGTACTTCTAGATGTGATTGCGGCGTAATAGGCAAGCGTTTTGGCGATATGCCTTTGGCGCTGTACCATTGCCAATTCATTACATAGGCGCCACTCTCTTTTCCATCTGCCTGATATCCAGCAGAGTATCTACGTTTGCCCTTGAGGTGCTCACTAGGTGGACCTATAAAATTATCGTCGGCTAGGTACATGTCATTGGTTCTGACCGCCTTCCAGTGCCATAAGTCACGAACATGGCCGTCTAAGCTGGCGTGGTAACCTTTACCGTGCCAATTTTTAGGTTTATTTTTGATTGGCTTATCGCCAGAGTGAAAGGTTTTATCTCCAGCAATTTCACACCCACTTGAGAGCATCACTGCAAATTTGTCTTCGTAAAAGGTGCGCTCATCGAATCGATAAAAGCCATTTTCCTGTACTTGCCAGCCATTGGCTGTTTTTAGTAAGGGTAAGTGATTGGTACTTTTAGACTCGTCTTGCCAAGATATCAGAAAGTAGCTCTCAAATTGGTTCGCCAGTGCTTTTATAGACACCTGCGTAGAACCATCGGTAAAATTTGCGCCACCTATGGTGGAGACTGTAAAACTGGGAGCTTGTTGCCACTGAGGCTCATTGGCTTTTCCATCAATGTCGATGAGCACTGAATTTTCAATGGTTAACACGTTTAATTGGTGGCTGGCGTTTAACGTCAATGTATGAATGAAATATCCAACAGCGATCAGGCAAATTACCCCGCTGCAATGGCGCAAATTTAAGCGTTTGGGAAGTAATACAGACAGTACGGTACGGCCTTTTTGCAATATGTACATCCACGCATGCAAAACGAAATAGCCGACCATCAGCCACATTGCAATTTGGTGGATAGGCCGAAAAATTTGGCTGTAAATATTTGCCCAAATACACCAACCGGATAGCGTAGCAGACAGCAGTGCGATATAACCTAGGTAGTTGATCAATTTGTGATATGTTGAAGGATAGCTTCGCAAGGGGCTACGAATAGAATAGCAAACGTAGTATATAATTAGGAGTGTAATACCCACTGCAAAGCCCAGATGCCATATATGCATCGCACCTTGCGGTAACAAGACAGAGATAGGTGTTAACCAATCTTGACTGATGATGGCAATTCTAAAGCCTGTTATGATGTTGCCGATAACCACAAGAATGGCAACCACATGCAAGACAATGAATGTTTGTCGGTCCATGAAGGTGTTCATATAATTATTGTTTTTGTAAATTTAGTGTAAATTATAATGTTTACATAAATGTGTCATTTTTCAAATACTGCAAAAGGTTAAAGTTTTGACTAAACTTTGAGCAGTTAGGCTTAGTGAATAGCGTCAACTAGTTACAGAGGGATACGCAATGGAAAAAATAGCTGTAGAGGCAGTAGATAGCGGCTATGTGATCGATAGCATGACGGACATTGTAGCGTGTTTGAATACATCTGATTCAATTCAACGCTTCTTATTGGATATTCATTGCATCTTACAAAAAGTAACCTACGCAGATAATTTTTATGTTGTTTTATATCAAGAGAATGGCAATTTATCTTTCCCATATTTTCACGATGTAAAAGATGACATTCAAGCAGAAGAGCTGGATAACTTGTCCTTAGACGATATTTCGCATTCACTGACCGCGTTTGCGCTAAAATCTCACAAGGTATGTAATTTTAAACAAAAAGACATCGAGCAGTTAATTGAATCAAACGAGGTCAGCATATTGGGATCGGTACCAAAGCAGTGGCTTTGTTTTCCGTTAGTTAACCGTAATCAACACCTTGGCGCGTTTATTATTCAGTCTTATCGCAAAGAAAATGAATACTCGGGCATGATTGTGGATGTGCTGTACACCATAAGTCACGTGATCTCCTCAGCGCTTGATGCTTTCAATAATCAACAAGCCTTAATTGAGGCCAACCGAGCACTGCAAAATTATCAATCTGAGTTGGAAGTGAAAGTGCAGGAACGCACTTCAGAGTTGAAAGAAAGTTTAAACAAATTGGAACACGAGATTGAAGTCAGAGAATCACTCCAACAACAATTAGAACATGACTCCTTGCATGATAGCCTTACGGGGCTTGCCAACCGAAAGTACTTATTTAAGGAATTGGAACGACTGTCAGCACGTTCTCAACGTAATGACACGTTAGTTTATATTTTATATCTAGATCTTGATGATTTTAAGCCAGTAAATGATAACCACGGTCATCAAAGTGGCGATCTTGTGCTCAAAACGGTAAGTGAACGTTTAATTCAAACTTTAAGAAGTTACGATTTTATTTGCCGACTAGGTGGTGATGAGTTTGTTGTGATGTTGACAGAGCAAATAGAGCGTCAGTCTCTGACTTTACTTGCTGAACGCATGTTACAATCACTCTCCGCACCAATTAAATTGGACTCGGGTATTGAGGTGCAGTGTGGGTGCAGTATTGGTATTGCATCTGTCATTAATCAATCATTTGATGCTCAGGCATTAATCCATAATGCAGATCTCGCCTTATACGAAGCAAAAGGCCGAGGAAAAAATCAGATCTATTTTGCCAAGTAAATGTATCGCCACAGCTTTACCAGCGTGTATGATTGCATTAGGATCAAACTTTATTTTTGTTTAGATGGTTGCTAATGGCACAAAAACTCTTCTTAATTTGTCTATTTTGGATGTGCGGATCCGCGATTGCGATAGAGGTAACAGATCTATATGAAGCGACGCTCGTAGTGGATGATAAAACCCGTGCCACTAGGGCGAAAGCGAGTCAAGATGCCCTTGATCAAGTTATCAAAAAGCTCACGGGTAAGGCAGGACATAGCAACCACCCTTTGATCAAAAAAAGTAAGCGGCGGATCTCTGATTATATGCTCAAGTATGAATATATTGAGCATAGCAACCAAGAACTTAAGATCCGAGTACGATTTGAAGCTGAAAAAGTTGAGAACTTGGTTCGAGAAAGCGGCTTTGGTTTGTGGGGAAATAGACGTCCACTAATTGCTATCTGGCTCGTCATCGAAGATAACCTGAGAAGAGACTTTGTCACGCAGGAAAGTTATCCGCAGTTAGAGCGTTTAATTTACGATACTGCAGCGGAGTGGGGGATCCCAGTGGTTGTGCCGTTGATGGATCTGACTGATCGCGCTCAAGTGGGAATTGCTGAAGTATGGGGAAACTTCTCAGAGCCGGTTGAAGCGGCATCGACGCGTTACAACGCAGAGCGGGTGATCACTGGTCGACTTTTCAAACAACCAAACTCAAGTAGCTGGCAATTAGATTGGCGTTATACCGACGCTGATATGTTTGAATCGGTGCAACTTGTTGGAGATAAACAACAACTACTTATTGCCATGGTCAACGATATGTCAGCTGCGTTGGCGAGCGAATATATTATTGACCCAACTAAATCTTATGCGACAAACAGCACCGTGATCACTGTGGATGGGCTAAGAACCTTTGATAAAATAGAACGAGCTAAAAGAGAGTTATTGACCATTAGTACAGTAAATAGCGTTGACGTGATTTATCGCAACAAACAACAAGTGCAGTTTGAAGTGGAGCATTTATCGTCGGTATCAGATTTGCAAAAGTCACTCAAGTTGGAGCAATCATTTGAGGTTTATGTTGACCCACGAGCCTTTCACCAAGTGGTAAGCTCCTCGAATTTAAGGTATAGCTGGGTAGGGCAGCAATAATGTTAGATCCTATGCAGTTAGCTTTGCCTGTTACTTTGCCTGATGACGAAACCTTTACCTCGTATTTTGGCGGTGAAAAATCATTAGAAGTGACACACTTAAAAAAAGCACTCAGTGATATTCAAAAAGACTTTCAGTTTACTTATTTGTGCGGTTTGGCTGACTCTGGCAAATCGCATTTGTTGTATGCAACTTGTATTCATGCACAAGAGCTGGGGCTCTCGACTATTTTGTTGTCGCTGCGTGAAGTAATTAAATTTGGCCCGGATGTTCTAGAAGGGTTAGATGCATTGGATGTTGTTTGCATAGATGATGTTCATTTAGTCGCTGGTGATGACGCGATGGAAAAAGCACTCTTTAACTTTTTTAACCGTTTTAACGAGGCTGGCAAGTGCCTTGTTATGACCGCTGATTTGCTACCCAATATGCTCAATATTACTCTGCCGGATTTGGAGTCGCGTCTTACTTGGGGAACCACATTTCAGATTCGCTCCATGAGTGATGACGACAAAGCAGAAGCATTGGTTAAGCGTGCAAATATGCGAGGGCTTGAACTAAGTGACGAATGTGCCCGATTTTTACTGACCAGATTAAGTCGAGATATGCGCGCATTGTTGGATGTTTTAGACAAGTTAGACCATGCATCTATGGCTGCACAGCGAAAACTTACCATTCCTTTTATAAAAGCCACCCTAAAGCTGTGAATTTGGGCTAGAATCTAGCCCTATCTTTCAGTTATCATAACTGATTCAGAAAAGGCAAATTACCTCAACCAGATCAGGTATAGAATGAACTTAGAGAATATATTAGCGCAAGCGCTTGAAGCCGTTTCAAGTGCGAGTGAGATTGCGCAACTTGAGGAAGTCAGAGTTAACTACCTTGGTAAAAAAGGTGAGATTACTGGGCTACTAAAAACCCTAGGCAAGCTAGCGCCTGAAGAACGCAAAGAAGCAGGCCAAGTAATTAACCAAGCGAAAAACCAGGTACAAACTGCAATTAACGAAAAGCGTGAAGCACTTGCAAACGCTGCACTTGAGCAAAAACTTGCAGCAGAGACCATCGATGTGACTTTACCAGGCCGCGCAGCACCAGCTGGTGGATTGCACCCGGTAACTCGCACGATTGAGCGTATTGAATCATTTTTTGGTGAGCTCGGGTTTGCAGTGAAATCTGGTCCTGAAATTGAGGATGATTTCCATAATTTTGATGCTTTGAATATTCCTGAGCATCACCCAGCGCGTGCTGACCACGATACGTTCTACTTTAATCCAAAGCTAGTGTTACGTACGCAAACAAGTGGCGTCCAGATCCGTACTATGGAAGCAGAGCAGCCGCCACTTCGCATTATTTCTCCAGGCCGTGTATACCGTAATGACTACGACCAAACACACACGCCAATGTTCCATCAGGTCGAAGGCCTCATGGTGGATGAAAATGTGAGCTTTACTGAATTGAAAGGTATTTTGCATGATTTCCTGCGTAACTTCTTTGAAGAAGACATGGAAATTCGCTTCCGTCCTTCTTATTTTCCGTTTACAGAGCCGTCAGCAGAAGTGGATGTTAAAGGTAAAAATGGTAAATGGTTAGAAGTATTGGGTTGCGGTATGGTGCACCCAAATGTATTGCGTTCGGTTGGCATTGACCCTGAAAAATACACTGGTTTTGCCTTTGGTATGGGTGTTGAGCGCTTAACAATGTTGCGTTATGGCGTGAACGATTTACGTGCATTCTTCGAAAACGATTTAAAATTCCTAAACCAATTCAGATAAGAGCGAACCAAAAATGAAATTTAGTGAAAAGTGGCTAAGAGAATGGGTTAATCCAGCTATCGATACGGATGCTCTATCTGAACAGCTATCTATGGCGGGTTTAGAAGTAGACGGTGTTGACCCAGTTGCTGGTGATTTTGACGGTGTAGTGATTGGTGAGGTTGTTGAATGTGGTCAACATCCAGATGCAGATAAGCTACGTGTAACGAAAGTCAATGTCGGCGAAGAAGAACTACTAGACATTGTATGTGGTGCAGCAAACTGTCGTGCAGGCTTAAAAGTTGCAGTCGCCAAAGTTGGTGCTGTTTTACCAGGTGGCTTCAAAATTAAAAAAGCAAAGCTACGAGGCCAGCCATCACATGGTATGTTATGTGCGTTTGAAGAACTGGGTATGGCTGAAAGCTCTGACGGCATTCTAGAGTTACCTGAAAATGCGACAATCGGTCAAAGTATTCGTGAATATTTTCAGTTAGATGACGTTACAATCGACGTAGATTTGACGGCGAACCGCAGTGACTGTTTAGGCATAAAAGGCCTAGCACGTGAAGTTGGTGTTCTAAATGGTATTGACGTTAAAGAAATTGAAATCAACGCCGTTGAACCAACGATTGACGACAAAGTAGAGATTGAGCTGGTAGACAGCGATGCATGTCCTCGTTACTTAGGTCGTGTGATCAAGGGCATTAACCTTGATGCAGAGTCACCTCTGTGGATGGTTGAAAAACTACGTCGTTCGGGCATTCGTTCTATAGACCCAGTTGTTGATGTGACTAACTACGTACTACTTGAACTTGGACACCCAATGCATGCGTTTGATCTTGCTGCGATTTCTGGTGGAGTCAAAGTACGTAAAGCACAGCAAAATGAAGAACTAGTCTTGCTAGATGGCAATACTGCTAAATTAAACACTTCTACACTGCTGATTGCAGATCACGAGAAAGCGCTAGCGATGGCTGGTATTTTTGGTGGTGAGGCATCGGGCGTGAAAGAAGGTACTCAAGACATTTTGCTTGAAAGTGCATTTTTCAATCCATTAGCAATTGCTGGTCAAGCGCGTAGCTATGGACTACACACAGACGCGTCACACCGCTATGAGCGTGGTGTTGATTATCAATTGCAACGTGATGCAATGGAACGTGCGACAGCACTACTACTAGAGATTGTAGGTGGTGAAGCTGGCCCTGTGGTTGAAGCAGTATCAGAGGCTGACTTACCTGCGTCCAAGTCGGTAACACTACGTCGTGAACGTTTAGACCGCGTGATTGGCTATCATATCGAAGATTCTAAAGTAACTGACATTTTGACTCGCCTTGGTTTAGATGTGTCATTTGAGTCTGGTCAATGGCAAGCACAGATACCTAGCTATCGTTTTGATATCAGCATTGAAGAAGATCTGATTGAAGAAGTGGCGCGTGTGTTTGGTTACAACAACATTCCAAATGTTGCGCCGACAGCGGCACTTAAAATGACTGACCACCAAGAAGCATCAGTACCAGTCGCGCGTTTCCGCAATGAATTAGTTGCCAGAGGTTATCAAGAAGCCATTACTTATAGCTTTGTAGATCCTAAGAAACAGGCACTACTTCACCCTAGCAGTGATGCACTTGTGCTACCTCACCCAATTTCAGTTGAAATGTCAGCAATGCGTGTGAGCTTGATGCCTGGATTGGTCAACGCATTGGTTTACAACCAGAACCGTCAGCAATCGCGAATTCGTTTCTTTGAACATGGCTTAAAGTTCATCAAAGATGACAGTGCAGAAAATGGTGTGCGCCAAAGTGCAGTGCTTGGTGGTATTGTATATGGCAATACGCATAATGAGCACTGGGGAATTGAAAGCCGCAAGGTTGATTTCTTTGATATTAAAGGCGATGTTGAAGCATTACTTGCAGTTTGCAATGACCCTGCTAGATTTAGCTTTAAAGCAGAAGCGAGCGATGGACTACATCCTGGTCAGTCAGCAGCAATATATGCTGATGGCATTAAAGTTGGTTTTATTGGTGCGATACACCCTCAACTACAAAAGTCACTAGAATTGAATGATACTGCGTTTGTATTTGAGGTAGAAGTCGAAGCAATTGCCCAAAGAAAGCTGCCAGAAGCCGTTAGTATCTCAAAATTTCCATCAAATCGCAGAGATATTGCTATTTTAGTTGCAGATGATGTAAAAATAGGCGATATTTTAGAAAGCATTGAGAAAGTTGGCGGAAATCAATTAGTTGACCTAAACTTATTCGATGTGTATAAGGGCAAAGGTATTGAACCTGATTATAAGAGTTTAGCCATCGCCCTAACCCTACAAAACGTTGATAAAACGCTCGAAGAGAAAGATATCAATGAAGTTGTAGACAGAGTCGTGGCCGAATTGGCCAAACAATTTAATGCATCGTTGAGGGACTAGATATGGCGCTTACTAAAGCCGACATAGCTGAACACCTATTTGAAAAATTGGGGATAAATAAAAAGGATGCCAAAGACTTAGTTGAAGCGTTTTTTGAAGAAATCCGCTCAGCGCTTGAAAATGGAGAGCAGGTAAAGCTTTCTGGCTTTGGCAATTTTGACCTACGTGACAAGAAACAACGTCCGGGTCGGAACCCAAAAACTGGAGAAGATATACCTATTTCTGCAAGGCGTGTTGTAACTTTTCGACCAGGACAGAAGTTAAAAACTCGTGTTGAAGTAGGCACAAGCAAAAACCTGTAATAAGCTAAGTTACTGGCATTAAATGCTGGGTAATTGAGGCTTCCCTCAAAGGGTTTACTCGCAAGGGTAAACCCTTTGTCATATATTGGTAATAATAAAAATCTACACTTTTGTCACCCCCTACCAGCTTGGAAATGTGAATTGCGTCAGAGAGTATCTGCTTGGACAAGCCGCACAAAAAATATTGTTGTTTCTTGGCTGATTTGCTCATTTCTTTTTGGTCTTCTCACTACTTTTATTTACATCCAACATACAGAGTCAGAAAAAGCGGATGTCAGGTCCATGGCACAGAGAGTACTGATTGACTTCGGCTCACAGCTAGATAGCGTTGATACATTCTTGCGCCAGTCAGATAGCATTGATGTGACATGTTCTGATACCACTATTAGGCGAATGAGGCAGTTTGTCTTTAAGCACCCCGCAATCAGCGAAATCGGCATTGTGACTCCAAAAGGTGAACTGGTGTGTAATTCATTTGGCGTGTTGGCACCCCCTATGTTCATTGAAGAGCCACCTAAAAAAAGAGGGCTGCGTTATCATGGCCCGATCATTTCTGAATTTTTACAAGTCTCCGCTTTTGTGCTCGCTAGAACACGTCATGATGGATATGAAATTAATGCGTTGTTACCAACGGATTGGATCAACGATCTTTTGCATCTGAGCAAATATAGTGAACTGGATTATATTGCCATCGTTGATAGCGGATCTGGTGTGCCAATATTTTTGCAAGGGCGTTATAGTTTGCCATTAGGGCACAGCCTTTTTCCATCATCTCAAAGCAGTGCGTTTGAAGGGGAGTTTGATGATAAGTCCCGTAAATTTATGTACATACAGCCATTTAAAAATGTGCCTCAACTGTCAGTTATTGTAAGTAAGAGTACTCGACGTATTTTCACCCCAAGTCCAATATGGTTGGTTGTGTTGTGTTTAATGTATGTGATTTCGTGGGTAGGGTTGGTCTTGCTGCTCAATTACTATGATCAGCGCCTTCTCAGTAGTCGGGTATTGCTGCTTAGTGCGATAAATCGCGATGAGTTGTTCAATGTATATCAGCCTTTGGTTGATGCGCATAGTCAAAACATAGTTGGCGCTGAGGTGCTGATCCGCTGGATGCACCCATTAGAAGGTGAACTCGGTCCAGCTTATTTTGTTCCTGAAGCAGAGCGTGATGGAACTATACTAGAGATGTCACTGTATCAAATTGACCGAGCGATTTCCGATCTGAGGCCAATTCTGGCGGCCAATTCAAATTTCAAAGTGTCATTTAACGTCAATGGCTTTTTATTGGGTTGCCCAAGTTATATAAAAAAATTGTGTGAAGCCAAGGAAGTATTCCCTCGTC
Source organism: Pseudoalteromonas luteoviolacea (assembly GCF_018100925.1). GTDB lineage: Bacteria > Pseudomonadota > Gammaproteobacteria > Enterobacterales > Alteromonadaceae > Pseudoalteromonas > Pseudoalteromonas obscura. Next base: position 304,429 of record NZ_JAGJEH010000002.1, read on the forward strand.
TCACCATAGAGCTCACAGAACGGGACATGTTATCCCAAGCAAAAATTAAATCTGTATTGCACCAACTGGTTGATCTCGGAGTCGAGATCGCCATCGATGACTTTGGAACTGGGTATTGTGGCCTGCAATATTTACAAAGCTTTCCAATTGATTTATTGAAGATAGATCAGAGCTTTGTCGCGTCCATTGGGCTAGATAACCTGCAATCGCCAGTATTGAATGCAGTGATAGAAATGGCGGAAAAATTAGGTAAAAAACTCATCGCTGAAGGGGTTGAGACTGAACTACAAGCTAAGTATTTAAAGGTACGCGGAGTGTCTGTGCATCAAGGGTGGTATTACTTTAAAGCGCTGAGAATAGACGCCTTTAAAAATCAGCTAGCGCTGGGGGAGTAATAATTGAGAAAGCCCCAATAAGGGGCTTTAGGGGTCATCTGTGTTATATAGATGCAAAATAGCAACCGTAACCGGGCAGGGTTACTTTACCTGCTGTGAGCTCGCCGGTATGGTGAGCAAGGTCATCCATGCTGTCCTTAATGCTTTCTTCGACAACAAATTCAGACGTTTGTTCCGCTAAATTAAATAAACATAGCAGTTTGGTATTGCCTAACGTGCGATAGAAAGCTAAAACAGGCTCATTGGTATCAATAAACTCAATAGTGCCTGTGAGTAGTTCTGGACGTGTTTTCCTCCACGCTAAAAATGCGCGATATTGAGCGAGTGTTGAATTTGGGTCTTGCTCTTGAAGATCAACAGACGCTAGAGAATGTGGTTGTGCGACTGGCAACCAAGGTTTCCCGTCAGTAAAGCCCGCGTGGGTTTTCGTGTGTGACCATGGCATTGGCGTTCGGCATCCATCTCTTCCCTTAAAGTTTGGCCAGAAAGTGATGCCATAAGGGTCTTGTAAGTCTTCAAATGCGACCTCGGCTTCGCCAAGCCCAAGCTCTTCCCCTTGGTACATGCATACACTGCCACGCAGCGAACCGAGCAATGCGGTTAGCATTTTAACCTGTTGAGTATTAACCGTTTTATCATTATTGGCCCAGCGGCTAGCAACACGTTCAACGTCATGATTGCTAAACGCCCAACATGGCCAACCTTCGGTCATTACTGACTCTAATCGCGAGACTGTTTCGCGAATGTATTTGGCACTGTAATCGTTGGTAAGTAGCTCGAAACTATACCCCATATGCAACTTATCGCCACCAGAGGTATATTCGGCCATTGTTTTAAGCGAATCTTCTGAAGAGATTTCGCCAAGGCTGACGGTACCTGGGTACTCATTCAATAGCGCTCTTATCTCAGCCATAAAGTCTAGGTTTTCTGGCTGAGTATTATTGTAATAGTGGTATTGGAATGCATATGGGTTATCCTCACTGAAGCCGCGGCCCTGTCTAAGGTGTTCAGGTTTAGCAGGGTTATCTTTGAGCTCTTGATCATGAAAACAAAAGTTAATGGCATCCAAGCGGAACCCGTCAACGCCCTTGTCCAGCCAGAATTTGACATTGTCTAATACAGCTTGACGCACATCTGGATTGTGGAAGTTCAAGTCAGGTTGCTCGGTAAGGAAATTATGCAAGTAGTATTGGCATCTTCTAGGTTCCCATTGCCATGCAACACCACCAAAAATGGACAGCCAGTTATTAGGTGGGCTGCCATCAGGGTTTGCGTCAGCCCATACATACCAATCAGATTTATCATTTTTATTATTTTGGCGGCTTTCAACAAACCAAGGGTGTTCGTTTGATGTGTGGCTAAGCACTTGGTCAATTATGATCTTTATATCACGTTGATGTGCTTGCTCAATCAGGTTGTCGAAATCATCAATACAGCCAAACATGGGATCGATATCGCGATAATCACTAATATCGTATCCAAAGTCCTTCATAGGTGATTTAAAGAAAGGGGATATCCAAATAGCATCGACATTTAATGACTTAATATAGTCAAGACGTTCGATGATGCCGTTTAGGTCGCCAATACCGTCACCTTTGGTGTCATTAAAGCTACGTGGGTACACTTGATAAATGACCGCACCTTTCCACCATTCGTTTTGAGCCATGCACGATTCTCCAGCTATGTGCAGTGAAGCCACTTTATATTGCGGTGGTTTTAGACCGGCGATATAAAGTGGTTCTGGTCGTTAATATTGTCGAAAAGCATACGGCATGCATGCATATGAGTAAAAAAACTGCATACGTATGCATGTGAAAATCTATTCTTTTTTGACAAATATCAGGCAAAAGGTCATTTACTTAGCGTTCTTTACCAATTTATAGTTACGAATGTTAGATGTCAGGCATAACAGGCTTTATATATGTTTAAATTGGTAATACCAATTTAATATTCATTTATTCAACGCACATCTATGTGCTATTTTTTGTGTCATTCTCTGTGAGCTCAGTACATGAGTTACAAGCTTGTAAAATATAATTAAATGCATTGCTTAAATTGTTAAATTTGGATGTTTTCAAAATAAAGTTAGCAAAAGCAGAGGGTTATATATTTAAAACGGGCGCTTCTTTAAGGAACATGGCTGTTCATCTTTATTTGAATACGTATGCATAAAGTTGTGAGCACCCAAGTCACAGCGCTAATATGGCCGATGACAACAAAATTAACGTCAAATGAATCTATTTTTGCAGTTTTGATTTCAACGACTGCATGGATAACAACAAAGCGACGTATAAAAAGCTAATTGGGATAAAACATTATGTCTACGTTCAAACCAAGCTTATTAACAGCTGCACTCATTGCTGCTGGTGTAAGTCACTCTGTAAGCGCGCAAGAGCAGCAAACAGCAAAGATAAACGAAGAAGTAGAAGTGATAGAGGTACGTGGGATCAGCCGCAGCATCATCGCTTCAATTGATAAAAAGCGCTTTGGCGATACCGTATCTGAAGTGGTAGATGCTGGAGATCTGGCTTCTTTACCTGATATTTCGATTGCTGATGCATTGAGCCGTTTACCGGGTGTAACTGCTGTGAGAGACAGCGGGCAATCATCTCAGCTAAATATTCGAGGTATGAACGGAGACTTCATTCAAACAACATTAAATGGTCGAGAGCAAGCCAGCACAAGTGGCTACTCAGCGGGTAGCCGTTGGATTTCGTTCGACCAGTATCCGTCAGAATTGATCACACAAGCTGCTGTTTATAAGTCGCCTAAAGCTTCTCTTGTCGAGGGCGGTGTGGCAGGTACTGTTGAGCTTAAAACAGCGAACCCACTAGATGCTGACAAGACACACAACTTCAATACAAGTGTCAGATTTTCACATAATGACGCAGCATCAGATATTGATGCAGATGCCAATGGAGAAAGACTGAGCTTTTCTTACCAAGGTAAATTTTTAGATGAAACTTTGGGCTTCGGTATTGGTGCAGCATATTTGAATCAACCAAATAGTTCAGTTGAGTTTTCTGGCCATTCTCCAGAAGCTGCGCGTGATATTGATGGTGACGGGGAAAAACATGAACGTTCATTTAATGGCTATCAGTATAGAAATACCGCTGGTGCTGATGAGCGTCTTGGCTTGATGAGCACACTTGTGTATCAGCCAACGGATAACTTTAAAGCACAGTTTGACTATTTTCGTTCAACGTTTGATTCGGAAGACCGTAAAAATGGTTTAAATATTGAAGGCTTGTCACGTACTAACGGCGCAAAAGAACTGTTCGAATTACGAAATGCCAAATATGACGGCGAGGGGGAAAACCGATTCTTAGTGGCGGGTGAATATTTCATTCGTGATTCAGCAGGGCCATGGATAGAAATGCGCTCTGAGGATCAGTCTACTGAGTCGACCACAGATAGCTTTGGTTTAAATCTAGATTACTCAACAGACAAGTGGGAAATCAGTTTTGACCTTGCACACAGCGAAGGTGAAAAAACGCGTCGCGATATGATTGCATCAATGCACGCCTATGAATTTGGTACGGCAACATTGGAAGACGGCACGGTTGTAGATACATGGCAAGAATTGAGTAATCAGTACTTTAGATTTGACCATAACGCCACTGATGCGGCAGCGTTAGTATTGGGCCATGACTATACCGATCTTGCGCATATGCGTCTGGGCGATTGGGAGCAGTTCCCGCACAAGTACACCGATAAAATCGACAGTGCCAATTTAGATTTCAAATACCATATTGAACATGACATTATTGCGTCGATAGAGGTGGGGGTGCGTTGGTCTAAGCGTGAGTTTACAGATCAGCGTTCGACATTCCGCTGGGGCGCACGTGAAGGGCAAAATGGTTACCGCACGCCAAATGGTGAAATTGTCACCAATAAGGGGTGTGAGTTTAACCACCAAAACCATGCGTGTGTACCACATGACTTAACAGGGTTTGTGACAGTTAAAAATGGTGGTGGCTTTGATTACCTAGATCTAGATATGGTTGGCATTGCAGACTCTGTATTTGGAGCTGGCAACTATGACGGGCAGCAAACCTGGGAGCATAACTGGACACTGGTTGAAAGTGGTGCAGTCAAAGAAGAAGTATTTGCAGCTTACGCGATGGCTAATATAGATACTGAAATTGGAAATATTCCAGTATCTGGTAACTTTGGTGTACGTGCCGTGCGTACCGATACGAAGTCGATTGGTATCCAACAGATCCAAGGAGATGAAGTTGGTGATGCAATTAGCGATGATAATGGCGTTACGAGAACGGATTATCGTCATGTTAACTATGGTCCAGAATACACAGATATTCTGCCGTCACTAAACCTGAACTTCCGTATTACTGAGCAAGATCAAATTCGCTTTGCTGCTGCAAAAGTAATGGGTCGCCCTCCAGTTAACCAATTGCGCGGTGGCGCTGGCTCTTGGGCCGATACTGCAAACGATGGTGTCAGTAAAAGATACAATGTTTGGTCTAAAGGTAATCCGAACTTAGACCCTTTCAGAGCCAATCAAATGGATCTGTCATATGAACATTATTTTGAAGATGGCGGCGCATTTGTAGCGGCACTGTTTTGGAAAAATATTGAGTCATTGATTGAAGATGTCACTTACTTCGAAGGTGAAATAGACTGGGCGACAATTGGTCTAGAAGTACCTGAAGGATTCGTACCTGGTCAATATCAAACAACGCGCAACAATGACAAGGGCGGTTATGTCCGTGGTGTTGAGCTTGCTTACACGACACTATTTGATAGTTTACCTGGGGTATTTTCTGGTTTAGGTCTGAATGCCAATTACTCTTATACTGAAAGTGAAACGACTATTGACGGCGGTGGTAATTTCCCTGATAAGCAATTGAGCTTACCGGGTCTTTCTAAAAATGTTTGGAGCGCGACCTTATTCTGGAATATTGATAAGTTCACAACGCATTTCAATATTCGTTATCGTGACGAGTACACGTACCTAGGCGCGACGCCGGGCGGTACTTCTCCAACATCTGCTGATGAGTACACGGTAGTTGACTGGCAGGCAACGTATGATTTTGACAATGGTGTACAAACAGTATTCCAGATCAATAACTTGACCGATGAAGCCAATACGTCAAACCTAGGCAGTTCACTAAGAACTGGGGAAGACAAAGTGTTTGGTCGCCAGTACTTCTTGGGCTTTAACTATAGCTTCTAGTAGGCTTAGTTAGTCACTTGAAATCAGGGCCATCAGAACGTATGTTTTGGTGGCTTTGTTATATGTAATATTTACGGTGTAGCGTATTAGGGGGAAGGCAATGAATAGCAGAAAAATTGTCATACTAGGTGGAGGAACCGCTGGCTGGATGGCGGCAAATCTAATTGCAAAAAGTTGGTGTGATAAAGACATTCGTATTAGCGTCATTGAATCGCCTGATATCGGTATTATTGGTGTTGGAGAGGGTTCTACGCCGCAATTCAAGGCCTTTATGGATTTCATTGAAGTCCCGGAATCAGAGTGGATGCCTAAATGCAATGCGACCTATAAAAATGGCATACGCTTCGTGAATTGGTCAACGAGGCCGGGGTTTGAACAATACTTCCACCCGTTTCCGGCACAGCCTGATGATTACTCAGCGCCGGCTTTTTTTCATAATAGTTTTGTGCGCAGAAAAGGGGTTGATTTGGAAGGGCATCCAGACCCTTTCTTTTTAGCGACTTATTTGGCTGAGCAGGCAAAAGCCCCCATTGCAGCGGAAAATTTTCCATTTGAAATTAACTACGGTTATCACTTTGATTCTGCAAAACTAGGGCTGTTACTAGCAGAAAAAGCAAAAGCTTTCGGTGTAGAGCATATACAAACCCGAGTGCAGGACGTGCGAAAAGATACCGATGGCGCAATTGCAGCGTTAGTGTGTGACGCTGGGCAGGAAGTGAGTGGCGATATATTTATTGATTGCTCAGGTTTCTCTAGCCTGCTGATGCAAAAACACTTACAGGTCGGGTTTGAGTCATTTTCAAACAATCTATTTAATGACAGTGCGGTTGTTTTACCGACAGAGCAGGGCAATGTGATCGCATCAGAAACTTTGTCTGTGGCTAGAAAGCATGGCTGGAGCTGGCATATCCCCTTAACTAACCGCATAGGTAATGGCTATGTTTACAGTTCAAAATACTGTGACAAAGACCAAGCAGAAACGGAGTTAAGAGTTGCACTTGGGTTATTAGACAGTGACGTTGAAGCAAGGCACCTGAATATGAAAGTGGGCCAAGTAAAAGAGCACTGGCATAAAAACTGTGTCGCAATTGGGCTATCTCAAGGCTTTATTGAGCCACTGGAAGCCACTGCCCTGCATATAGTTCAAGAAACCGTTCAGTCATTTATTGAATGCTACCAAGAACAGAACTTTAGCTGTAAAGGGAAAGACAAACACAATCAAATGATGTCTCAAAGGTATCAAGCCATCAGAGATTATATTGTCGCGCATTACCGGGTAAATAGCCGCACAGATACCCCTTATTGGCGTGACAATGCAAATAACAACCAGCTTTCAAAATCCCTATTCGACGTTTTAAATACATGGGTGCAGGGTAAGAATTTATCAGATGAACTGGATAGGCAGGATATTGATAAATATTACCCATCTGTCAGTTGGCATTGTTTGTTAGCTGGGTATGGTATTTATCCAGAGCAGCATCAACTTGTTGCAGCAAGCCAAGCTGCGAATAAGCACGATCTGAATCAAATCCGTGAATATATTAGAAGGTGCGCTTTGAACTTTGCTGATCACCGAACCCAATTGGCTCGCTTCACTGATTGATGTAAAGAGTGCGGTCAAAAGGTAGCCTGGGTATACCGCGTATAATAAGTGGCAACTTTTCATGGCGCGAAGTATGTATCATACTTCGCGTTTTTTTATATGAATAACAAATTAATCACCACTTTGAATACGTATGCAAGTGGTTCAACAGAGGGCTACAAGTCAGTAGACTCAATTAAAATACCAATATGACAACAAGATAATGACAATAAAACCATTGGTGCTTGCACTGAGCTTGATTTCGGGAAGCATGATATTGACCGCATGTCAGTCTGCGAACGTGAGTGAGCAAAGTAAACAAGCCGAGCAACAAGAGCAAAAGCCAGTCGTTTACCAAGTGTTTACTCGACTATTTGGCAACACCGAAACAAACAACGTGCCCTGGGGAACAGCGGCGCAAAATGGTGTGGGTAAATTTGACGACTTTACACCAAAGGCGTTGGCTGAAATTAAAGCAATGGGCGTAACCCACGTTTGGTACACAGGGGTTCTGCATCACGCCTTGGTAGCTGACTATAGTGCGTATGGGATTGGTATTGATGACCCAGACGTTGTGAAAGGGCGTGCAGGTTCTCCTTATGCAATCAAAGATTATTACAATGTTAACCCTGACTTAGCACTAGAACCAGCGAAGCGTCTTGCTGAATTTGAAGCGCTGATCCAGCGAACTCATGATGCCGATATGAAAGTGGTGATTGACATTGTGCCAAATCATGTTGCTCGAAACTACCAGTCATTAAGTGCGCCACAAGGGGTAAAAGACTTTGGGGCACAGGATAACACTTCATTGGTGTATGCGCGTGACAACAACTTTTATTATGTTACAGGGCAAGACTTCAAAGTGCCGGAGTCAGCAGACTATCAAGTATTGGGTGGTAAGCCACATCCCTTGGTAGACGGAGAGTTTTCAGAATCACCAGCGAAGTGGACCGGTAATGGCGCACGTGCAGCGCAGCCCCACATCCATGATTGGTATGAAACTGTAAAAGTGAACTACGGTGTGCGCCCAGATGGCAGTTATGATTTCCCAACGCTGCCAGCTAATATGGCGAAGCAAGATTATCGAGCGCACTATGCCTTTTGGCAAAGTAAAGATTTGCCTGATAGCTGGTACAAATTCAGAGATATTACATTGTATTGGCTCGATAAAGGCGTAGATGGTTTCCGTTACGATATGGCTGAAATGGTCCCTGTGGAGTTTTGGAGTTTTTTAAACTCATCTATTAAAATGAAAAATCCTGACGCTTTCTTATTGGCAGAAGTATATAACCCAACCCTTTATCGCCCTTATATTCACCAAGGGAAAATGGATTTCCTATACGACAAAGTCGGCTTTTATGACAGCTTGAAGTTGCTGATGCAAGGCTCAGGGACCGCGCAAAGTGTGATGGATGCACATTTAAGTGTGTCAGATATTGCACCGCATATGCTGCACTTTTTAGAAAACCATGATGAGCAACGCATTGCCAGCCCTGAATTTGCTGGTAGCGCCGAAAAAGGCAAACCCGCTATGGTGGTAAGCCATCTGATCAGCAAAGCGCCTACTATGTTGTATTTTGGCCAATCAGTGGGAGAAGACGGTTCTGAAATGGCTGGGTTTGGCAAGCCGAGCCGTACCAGTATATTTGACTATATTGGCGTGCCTGCACATCAAGCATGGATGAACGGTGGTAAGTTTGATGGAGGACAGTTAACACCCGAGCAGCAGGCGCTTCGTCAATATTACAAAAAGCTGATGAACTTAAGCTCACTTTCGGCAGTAAAAAATGGTGAATTGCGCCAACTAACAACATTGGATAGCAGTAAAAAATCAGCTCAAACAGTAATCGCATTTGGTCGTGAAAGTTCGGCTCAACAACTGCTGATTGCCAGCAATTTTGATGCACAACAGCCGCAAACAGTGACGATTAAGTTACCTGAAATGTGGCAGGGGAAAGTGGTTGATAGATTGGAATCTCACCCCTCGCAAACCATCAACAACAATCAACTCACAGTGACATTGGCGCCACTTGCCAGTGTTGTATATGAGCTAGAGAATTAATTATGCAAAAACAAAAACCGCAACTGAGTTTCTGGCAAATTTGGAATATGTGCTTTGGTTTTATGGGCATCCAATTTGGCTTTGCATTACAAAACGGTAATGTAAGTCGGATATTTCAAACGTTAGGTGCATCAGTTGATGATATCCCGATTTTGTGGGTAGCAGCGCCACTCACAGGACTAATCGTTCAGCCTATTATCGGCTACTGGAGTGATAGAACTTGGACCGGGCTTGGGCGTCGTCGGCCATTCTTTTTGTATGGTGCGGTCCTCACGACCTTGTCATTGTTTATCATGCCAAATTCACCAACGCTTTGGATTGCTGCTGGTATGCTTTGGATAATGGATGCGTCAATCAATGTAACCATGGAACCGTTTCGTGCATTAGTGGGAGACAATCTCAACAAAAAGCAACGCGCCACTGGATATGCAATGCAGAGCTTTTTCATTGGTATAGGTGCCATTATCGCTTCTGCTTTACCGTGGATGATGACCAATTGGTTTGGGATCAGCAACACCGCAGCACCTGGCGAAATACCTGAGTCGGTTAAATATGCCTTTTATTTTGGCGGTGTGATCCTATTTTTGGCAGTAGGGTGGACGATTCTAAAAACCAAAGAATACACCCCAGCGCAACTTTCAGAGTTTGAGTCACCAGACTTAAAACAAGCATCCTCAGAGCCTAAGAAAACTATTAATTTTGCTAAGTTTGCATTAATTGGTGGTGCAGTTGGTGGTTTGATTTTAGCGGGTGTGACGATTTTAGAGCTGGAAAAAGAGCTGTATCTACTTAGCGCACTGTTGCTATCGTTTTCTGCGATCATCCTCATCGCTGGGTATTTCCAAAATAAACAGCGCACTGATGGTGGGTTTTACGAAGTGATATATGACGTTTTCACTATGCCCGACACAATGAAGCAACTGGCAGTAGTTCAGTTTTTTAGCTGGTTTGCGTTGTTCGCGATGTGGATTTATACCACTTCTGCGGTAACTAGCTTCCACTATGGTGCAACAGATGTGACATCGAAATCTTATAACGATGGCGCAGATTGGGTTGGAATTTTATTTGCCGCTTACAATGGCTTTGCCGCTTTGGCAGCGTTGTGCATTCCATTTGTTGTGAAGCGAGTTGGATTAAAGTGGGCACACAGTATTAATTTGTTGCTGGGTGCTGGCGCGCTGATCAGCTTTAAATTTATTTCAGATCCAAGCCTTTTATGGATACCAATGATAGGCATTGGCTTTGCGTGGGCATCAATTTTATCTCTGCCTTACGCGATGCTGAGCGATGCGCTGCCAGCACACAAAATGGGTGTGTTTATGGGGATATTTAACTTCTTTATCGTTATCCCACAATTGATGGCAGCCAGTGTACTGGGCCTTATCTTAAGAAATGTATTCGAAAATCAACCTATTTATGCATTAGTTATTGGTGGTGTGTCGTTTATTTTGGCGGCGCTGTCAGTTGCGCGTGTTAAAACAAATGCGCAATAAAGCAGGCCACAGGGGAGTAAAAATGAAAAAATTGTCATGTTTGTCGTTGGCTTTGGTTGCCGCAGGACTAATCGGTTGTGGTAGCGCAACGAATACACAACAAATGGAGACTGCACCTGGGGCGCCAGGTGATAAACCTTTTTGGACCTATTCAGATAAAACAGGCATCGGTACGTCTTATGAAGCCTATAAAAATGGCCAGTATGCAAACGATGCACAAACAGGTGAAGTGTCTAAAGTATGGTTTTCAATTGCCAAAGGTATGATAACCGAAACCATGTTTGGCCTTATTCATCAAGCGCAGATCCGCGATATGCAATTTATCGTCACAGGTAAAGACTTTACCGTTACCGAGCGCGATGCGTTAGATGTGTCTATTGATTATCTTTACAAAGATGCGCAGGGTCGTCCGCTATCACTGGCTTATAAAGTGGTCAGCAAAGACAGGCAAGGTCGTTTCACGTTGGAGAAACACATTTTCACAGACCCCGATGGGCAGACGCTATTTGTAAGAGCAAAAGTAGATACGCAGCTGGGTGGCGTAAAAGCGTTTGTGAACGTCAATCCATATGTGAATAACAATGGCCTGAACGACTCTGCTAAAGTGACTGATAAAGGCCTAGTTGCTTGGGAAGGAGATAACTTTTTAACACTGCAAAGCAGCGCTGGTTTTGGTCAGGCATCTGTCGGTTTCACAGGCAGTAGCGACAATTTAAATGCCCTTAAGAAAAATCACACATTAACGCGTACTTACCAAAGCACTGGTGAGATTAAGGGTAATGTTAATTGGCTTGCCGAGCTGGGTGAAGTCAAGGGGTCGGCTACTTTTGATCTTGCTTTGAGCTTTGGTAAGTCGCAAGCGGATAGCTTTGCACAAGGCGCAACTGCGCTAGGCAAAGGCTATGATAAAGTTCTTGCTCACTACAATGGTCAAGGTAATCTCATCGGTTGGGAAGACTATTTAGCAAACCTAAAGCCTATGCAGCGCCTTGCAAATTACACGACTGATAGTGGTCAGTTGTTGCATGTCAGTGCATTAGTCTTAAAAGCGCAAGAAGATAAAACGCACGCAGGGGCACTTATTGCTTCATTGTCGAACCCATGGGGCGATACTGTAGCGGCAGAGCAAGGCCATACAGGTTACAAAGCTGTTTGGGTACGTGACTTTTATCAAGTTGCAATGGCATTTATGGCCATGGGCGACCCTGATACCGCGTTAACAGCCTTCGAATACCTTGAGAAGGTGCAAGTGATGGACGGTACACCGGGTAATCAAGGCGATACAGGCTGGTTTTTGCAAAAAACACACGTTGACGGTGAGTTAGAGTGGGTAGGTGTTCAACTCGACCAAACTGCGATGCCTATCATGCTTGCTTGGAAGTTGTGGCAAGCAGGTGTTTTAAGCGATGAAAAACTAGTTTACTGGTACGAGCGTATGCTTAAACCCGCGGCAGAATTTTTGGTAGATGGTGGCCTTGCCAAGATTTTGTGGAATGACACGCAAATTACGCCACCCGCAACACAGCAAGAACGTTGGGAAGAGCAAAATGGTTATTCACCTTCAACCACCGCTGCGATTATTGCGGGCCTAGTCACGGCAAGTGACATTGCGAAGTTAGCCGGAGATAAAGCGGGTCAGCAAAGGTACTTAGACACAGCCAAACAGTATAATGACACAGTCGAAAAGCTGATGTTTACGACTGAGGGCAACTTGCAGGGTAAAGATGCTGATGGTGAGTATTTCTTCCGTATCGCGCGTGACGAAAACCCGAATTCATCAACTAAGCTAGGTGACAACAACGGTCGTGTTGGTTTAGATAAACGTCTCATCATTGACGGAGGCTTCTTAGAGCTTGTTCGTTATGGTGTCAGAGATGCCGATGCGCCTAGTGTGATAAACACTCTGCCAGAATATGAAGATGAGACTTTACCTGAAAACCTGCGTGTGAAATACAGCTTCACATTCCCCGGTGATCCAAACACGTACCCAGGCTACCGCCGTTATGGTAATGATGGCTATGGCGAAGACGAAGTTAAAGGGACCAATTATGCTGAAGGCGGCCAAAATACATCAGGTCAGCGTGGTAGAGTATGGCCTTTCTTTACTGGCGAAAAAGGGCACTATGAAATTGCAGCGGCAGTCGCTGCGAAAGGATTAGACAAAGCGGAAGTTCAGCGAATTAAACACACTTATGTGCGTGGTATGGAACATTTTGCGAATGAAGGCCTGATGTTACCTGAACAAGTTTGGGATGGAGTCGGCGTAAACCCATTTGGCTATCAGTTAGGTGAGGGCACAAATTCGGCAACGCCATTAGCTTGGACTCATGCTGAATATGTCAAACTAGTACGTTCTCTGGCCGACAAGAATGTCTGGGATCATTACCCAGTTGTCAGTGAACAATTGAAGTAATGTCCGCCCTAGGGTGATGTGCTAACAAGACATCACCCACTCCATATACCTCAGTTTATTAATGAGTTTATATCCTTTCCTACTCGTACCTGAGTGATGAACAGAAACATATTTAGCTGTTATTTTTAGTTCAACTCATATTGGATGGCGCTTAGAGAGAAACCTGAATTTCCTTATCGGTTCATCATTTTTAACTAATCATCAAAGCGGGATTCAAAATTTTGTATATTTCAATCATTACTCAAGCTTCTGTTTATAGCTTTTGCATAAGGGTATGCTTTATTGAGGTGGTTTAGCTTGTTGCGTCGGGTTTTGATAGGACAAGTACATTGCATTTAGGGCCATAGTTAATTTTCTATGACCCTAGCACTAAGAGTACTTATGGCTCACAGCGTGCCCAGCCAGTTGTGCACTCCCAAGACCAACCGCCAGCAATTTGCTTGGTTGCCTTGTTATTGAGTAATTGCTTGTCGCCAGATAAGTTTTTTAGATTGCCTTTCTGTAATTTTAGTTTCATGTTAATCCTTTGTTTTTTTGATTGGTTCATAATCACTCTAGCACCGATTGTTAATTTTAAACAAATAAAAGTTTCAAAATAGTTGCTATTAATTTACTAAACTTTTTAAGCGACAAGGTGACTTGTACTTCTTAACCAGTGTGTATCAAACCTAGTTATCTTAAATATGCGGTGCTTACAAAATGAGACGTCTTCTCCTAAAAGGCAACATAACTAACGTGTTATTGTCTAACGAATGTGGATTTTCCAGCTAGCAGTGCAATTTGAAAGTAGCCACAGCTAAATGTGCAATGTATTTACGATCCTGATTGTTTGAGCCGGAGAAACGCGAGTAAGTTGTTAAATCCGCGTTATGCTATTGCCAAACAATCTAGCGTGACATCGCCTTGCATACTCATCAGTCATGCCGGATAGGTAGTCAGCGAGCACCCGCATTTTTGCGATATCATCAACGGCATTTTGGTACTGCGATTGCGCGGTATAAGGCAGCAGGCGCACAGGGTCGCTTGAAAAGGCGTCAAATAGGTCGATTAACATATTTTGGCCACTGAACTCTATTTGCTGCATGGTCGGTTCACGAATAAGACGTTGATATACAAATTGCTTAAGAACTTTGAGAATGGCTTCAAACTCTGCGTTAAGCTTGACGGTGTTTTTTAGCAGTGGATCGTCAAAATCCGCGTTGTGCTTTACCAATGTACAGTGGACAATAAATATATTAACCAGCTCACCAATTGCATCTTTTCGAAGTGGCTCGTCATCGGAAAATAGCCTGTGGGTCAGGCTTGCTAGGTTTTGCTCCAACCAAGGTGAATTGATTTCTTTAAATGCTGGCATAGCATAGTTATACCAGTCTCGCTCTGACAAAGTACCTGTCGCTATGGCGTCTTCTAAATCATGGACCGCATAGGCAATGTCGTCTGCGTATTCCATAATAGCTGCATCCAGAGATTTATAAATTGTTTTAGATTTAAACTCATCAACTGGGCTGTGCGTTGTGAAAAGGTCTTTGTCCTCATTTGACAAAGGCGAAAGTATCCAGTCAAAAACGTCTTTATCGCAATCATAAACCCCTTTTGCGGGGAACCACTTTTGTGTGTAAATAAAACGTTCATTGGGGTTGGTGACTTGGGGCTTCATCAACAGCTTTGAGATGTAAGCCGGGTATTTGATAAATCCGAGCAAAGTCCGTCTAGTCAGGTTCATGCCATAGCCATTTGAATACGGTTCCAATTTGGTGACGATCCGCAATGTTTGAGCATTCCCTTCAAACCCTCCGTGATCTCGCATCAGGTAATTGAGGGCGATTTCACCACCGTGGCCAAATGGAGGGTGTCCGATGTCATGGGCTAGGCAGATGGTTTCAATTAGGCTAGCTGATGGAAAGTGCTCAAATTCGGGGTTTTGCAGCTTTAGATGGCGCAGTAACCCTGTACCTATCTGAGACACTTCTAATGAATGGGTCAATCGAGTTCGATAGAAATCATTGACACCTATGCTCATTATTTGCGTTTTGGATTGTAGGCGTCTGAAAGCAGCGGCATGGATGATCCTTGAACGATCAACCTGCCAAGCTGAGCGATTATCATTTGGGCGATTCTTAACTTGGTTAAGCAAACGTTGTTGCCATGCGGATTGGGTCATAAAGTACTCTATGGGATTGATTATCGTCTAAATTCGTCATCTTCGTTTTAGTATAGCGATGCAAAG
Organism: Pseudoalteromonas luteoviolacea; assembly: GCF_018100925.1. Taxonomy (GTDB): domain Bacteria; phylum Pseudomonadota; class Gammaproteobacteria; order Enterobacterales; family Alteromonadaceae; genus Pseudoalteromonas; species Pseudoalteromonas obscura. Next base: position 319,798 of record NZ_JAGJEH010000002.1, read on the forward strand.
TTAAAAATGTAATTACTTGGTCTAGATGGGAAAAAAGCTCATTTTCGCGATGGATTGGCATAAATTCGCGTTTAACGGTGATTGTTGCTATAATCAGCCGCCGTTTTATGAGATGAACTAAGTACGACGAGTCAATATCTGACAAAGGAAATTCAGACAGCTCGTTTGGTAGGTACTAGTGAGAGGAGAATCATGCGTTCTAATTTGATTAAGATTGTACTAATTGCTGTTTGTTTATTCGCAATTATGTATCCATTTATAACCGAGCCACCAGAGCAACCTGAGCCTGTAGAAGTCCCAGAAATTATTGTTGAGACCCCAGAAGTCACTTTACCAGAACAACCTTTACACGATGTTCAATTACCAGACTTTGGCTCAATTAAAGATATCGCTACGAAGAAAAAGCGCTTTTTTGACTTCATTAAGCCTCATGTTGAGGCGGAAAACAAAGTTATTCTACAGCAGAGAGCCAGCATTGAAATTGCGCTTATGATGTTGCAATTTGAAGAGTCCTTGAGCGATGTGCAAATACAAAGAGTTGAGAATATCTTCAAACTTTATAAGGTAGATCAACAAGAGATTACTGTCGAGAGTTTAAAATTAGCCCTTGAACGAGTAGATATTATTCCCAAAGAGTTGGCATTAATGCAGGCGGCAAATGAATCAGCGTGGGGTACCTCGCGATTTGCACGCATTGGCTTGAATTTTTTTGGACAGTGGTGTTATCGCGCGGGCTGCGGCATGGTCCCTAAACGTCGAGCAGATGAAGCTGCCCATGAAGTTGCTGCGTTTAAATCTGTTAGGGCGTCAGTGACCTCGTATTTTAGAAATATAAACACCCATGATGCTTATCGTGAGCTTAGAGCTGTGCGCGCGCAGTTAAGAGCTGATAAGCAAGAAATTACTGCCACCGCTTTAACGCCGGGTTTAATGTCGTACTCAGAACGAGGCATTGATTACATTGAAGAACTCAATGATATGATCAGACATAACAAGGCTTATTTTGATGAAGAATAAGGTTCTACCAATACTGTTGTTATCAAGCAGTTTTGGTTGTTTAGCTGAAGAGTTTGTGGCTTCCTATGAAGGGTTTTACGATCGTCTAAAGGTGGTTGAAAAAGGCGAGTTTGAATTTGCTCGAGTTAATTTCTATCTGGTAGAAGGGCAAAATAAGCGCCCGTGTGACATAGCTGAAGGTAAAATTGTAACAGAGCAAATATCATTGCCGTTACAATATACTAAAGATGCTCAACTGTTACTGCCAATAGATGACAAACTTGATAAAGACAAAGCCGTGGTAGTTGTAAAACCCAAAACGGCTGAATATTGCGAAATAAAAATTCAGATAGAGTCGGCACACTTCACAAACCAACAGCTCACCAAAGGAAAAGTTTTTCAATTGCATCGCGAGTTTGAAACGCTTTTGAGTGATCTGTCTGGGGTGTTTATCGGGAAATTGCTGTCATTTATGTTACCGGATCAAAAAGGGGTGACATTGGAATTTTCTGACAAGGTTGTTTTGTCAGGGAAACACGTTAGTTGTAAACAAAACCGCTGTCGCTTCGAAGTGCAAGATAACTGGGAAAATGATAGTAGCCGATTCAATGTCATGACAAAGTTAGTGAGTGCAAAACCTTGGATAGAGAAGTAAACCTGACGACTTAAGATTCAAAAAATAAAAAAGCGACCATGAGGTCGCTTTTTGGTTCTGGTTGTTTATATGCTTATTTGAAACAGGTTAGGGCAAATTCCAATAGTAGATACCATAGCCGACAAATAATGCTGGAATTGCAGAGTAAGCAGTGGCTAAAAGTGCGGCTTTGGGGGCCAATGCTATGGCTGGAAAGAGCGCGTCGCCATCGTTTGCCACCGCGTTAGCAGCTAAGGCGCTAAATGGTAATACACCTTGAATGTACAAACTGGTGACCACAATCTGTGGCCCACAGCCGGGCAACAGGCCAATCATAATGGCGATCAGTGGTGCATAGATGGCGTATTCTGTAAACCACGCTGCTAGGTCGAGTCCAAATAGTGCTACTGACAGTTCGTAAATCATAAAACTAGCTACCACCCAAGCGGTTACAAAATGCGTATCTTGAAGAATTTTTGCTAATCGAGAAGGGGGCTTAACTTCTTCTTCTTCAGCGGTAATTTGTTTATATGTCTTGCCCTTAGATGACAGCGCCCAAATTAAGACAGCAAAAATAGCCATACCAGCACCGAGTAGCTCAACGGGTTGCTCAAATTGTCCTAAGTCTAGGTTAAATGCCATAAACAAAGAGATGGCAAGGCAGGGAAATAACAGTACTTTCCAGACTGGCTCACTCATTCGTACTGCAAATGTAGGCGGCTCGCAATCTTCTATCTGTTTGTTATGTGGTTCAGGGCGACAGTAGTCGGCTTTGTGGAATAGATTAACAGCAAGGCCACTGAGTGCACCTACCGCTACACCAAGCAAAATAATTGCCATGCCTTCAAGCGGCTTTTTGGCCAGTAGTAAAAATGCTGCGTCACCCATAGTTGCGGTAAGGACAGCAACGACAGAGGCAAAACTGGCCTGCCCTTTAGTAAATTGCGTTACGACGATAATGGCGCCGCCACACCCTGGCAATGCACCAAGTACTGCTGCCATTGTGACTTCTAGTGCTGGGGACTTGCGATTTAGATAACTGAGCTCAAGTTGTGGGAGTTTCTCAACCAAGTAGTAGTAAATAGCCAAAGTACCTGCAACAAACACACTGACTTGAAAAAAAGCATCTGCAAGTGTACCCAATGCAATATCGCGAACGGGGGAATAAAACAAAGTTGCAATCAATAATAGCGGGAGTATCAACCGCTTGTTAGCTGCCAGATAGGCAAATTGGGAAGCCGTTTTAAACGGATAAGAACGAGAATATGAGAGCATATAGTGCAACCGGTAACATAATAACAGTTGCACTTTAGTGTTAAATTAAATGAAAATCAATATCATTTATATTTATTTTCTTTGGAACTCGGATGTTTCACTCCAAGTTGGCCAAGCTTCTTCTTGCGAAATTAGATAACCAGCTTTGAAAAATAGTTGAAGATCTTGAACTGCGCCACTTAGATCCCACTCTTTTCTATATCTATCACACGGTTGGTGGTAACAGCCACGCAATACAAGGCTCATACGTTTTCTATATTTCGCAGTAGCATCATCATACGGCTCATGGCCACCGCCTGCATACATTGCTGGGATGCCCATATTTGCAAATGCGAAGTGATCTGAGCGATAGTAAATCCCAGCAGATGGGTTTGACTCATTTGAAATCGAACGGCTCTGCTCGTCAGCAACTTCTTTTAAAACGCCGTCTAATGACGACTTGCCAAGACCTACAACGCTGATGTCTTTTACTTTACCCAGTAGGTTCAGCGCATCTAAGTTGATGTTCGCAACGGTTTGGTTCGCCGGGATCACCGGTGTTTCTGCGTAAAATTTAGAGCCAAGTAGACCCTGTTCTTCAGCAGTAACCGCTAAGAAAGTAATTGAACGGTCTGGGCGCTGTGGTAGCTTAGCAAATGCTTCAGCCACTTCAATGATGCCGCCAGTACCTGTTGCGTTATCGTGTGCACCGTTATAGATTTTGTCGCCCTTACGATTAGGATCGACACCTAAGTGATCCCAGTGCGCAGAGTAGATGATGTGCTCATCGGATTTTTTTGCACCAGGCAGTGTTGCGATGAAGTTATATGACACAGACTTTTTAATGGTACTTTTGACATCGACGGAAGCGGTTAAATCACCCATGTCGACATGGTAAGCACCTTGCGCTGCTTTCTTTTTCGCTTCGTCAAAGTTCAGACCCGCATCTGCAAATAGCTCTTTTGCAACATCTACGCTGATCCAGCCTTCAACTGCAACACGGTCCATGTTGTTGTTTTCTTTTTGAAAGCCAAACTGTTCGCCACTCCAAGAGTTTTCTACAACTTCCCAAGGGTAAGAAGCTGGAGCAGTTTCATGGATGATAATTGCACCAGCTGCACCTTGGCGGCTCGCTTCTTCGTATTTATACGTCCAGCGACCATAATATGTCATGGTGTTGCCGTTAAACACTTTAGGGTCTTTAGTTGCGTAACCAGGATCGTTTACCAGCATCACAACTGTCTTACCTTTGACATCTAAACCTTCATAGTCATTCCACCCATACTCTGGTGCGTTGACACCATAGCCTACAAATACTAGTTCTGAATTGTTTAAAGACTGCTCAGGGCTAATACGGCTTGTGCCCATGACCATGCCTTTTTTGTATGGATAGCTGCGCTCGCCAATTTTCAGCGTCATGTTTGGATCGGCTTCAATTGATACCAGCGGCACTTCTTGTAAGAAGCTGTTGCCATTGCCTGGCTCATAGCCAAGCGCTTTAAAGTGTTGAGTTAAATAAGCAAGCGTTAGCTCCTCACCTTTACTTGATGGCGCACGGCCTTCAAATTCATCAGAGGCAAGGGTTTTTATGTGTTCACCTAATTGCTCTGCATTAATACTGTTGTATGCAGTCGCAATGTCTTCAGGTGTGTTGCTTTTAGTCGTTGCACAGCCTGCTAAAATGGCAAGCGACAAAGCACTCAGTGTTAATTTTAGTTTCATGACCTTTCTTTTTTATGAGATTACTTCCGGGCACATTAATACCATAACTGCGAAGTAAATTCGACTTTAGCCGATGTATCACATAGGTGCGATGGAAAAGTGCACATCGGGCATTTATATTTTTGCGCCTAAGCAGGGATAGGGTAAAATAAGCACCTTGATTTAGTTTTGGCGAAATTTGTACAAACGGCTAGCATGAAAAAGTTCACTCCTCCTGAAAACTGGCAAAGTCATTTGCTGGCACAACCTCCATTTGCGCATTTACAAGCAATCTTTAATTTAAAGGCATTTGACACTTGGCCAAGTTTTGAATGGTTAAACCAACAAACCAATCAACTCAATGCACAGGGTAAGCACATTGTTTTTACTGAAAACAGCAAGCTTGAAGAAGAAACTCGTTACTACGAGGAGATCATTGCGCAAACTGGTCAAGTTCCTACTCGAGAGAACAATTGGCATGATTTCTTTGGGGCTATGATTTGGTGCTTGTTTCCAAAAACGAAAAGTTTATTAAATCGCTTACATATGGAAGAGATCCAATTACATGGATTAAAAGAGCGTAGTCGTAAGCGCAATGCATTAACCTTATTCGATGAGTGCGGTTTGGTGTTAGCAGTGAAAGAAACACAGTGGCAAGATGATTTGCGTGCGCACCTGTGGCATGAGTCATTCTTCGAGCGAAAAGACTATTGGCATACAAGTGTGTGTCCATTTGTATTTGGGCATGCGAACTATGAAATGTTAACAAGTCCATTTATAGGCCTGACAGGTAAACTTTTGTGTGTTCAAGTTGAAGATGACTTTTATGATTTACCTCTAGTGGAACAATACAGACATTTAGATGAACGTTTAGTCGAGTTGATCACTGTGCACAAAGTTTTGGATGATAATAAACAGATGTCACCGATTCCTTTACTTGGTATCCCAAATTGGCATTATGATGTGCAGGATGAGGCATTTTATGCCGATGAAAGCTATTTTAGACCAAAGAGAAGGAAGGTAAGTGATAGTAGTAAACGGACTGAAAAAGCGCTTTAAGCTTGCCAAAGAACTATTAAATACAACAAGTAGCAGCGACTCAAGACAGCGAGAAGGTTTTTTTCACTCAGTTGAAAATGTGTCCTTTAGTTGTGGTCGTGGAGAAGTCTTGGGGCTGTTAGGTCCCAATGGCGCAGGAAAAACCACCACACTGCGGATGTTATCGACAGCGCTTAAACCAGATGCGGGCAGCATTGAAATATCTGGGCAAAATATTGTCAAAAATCCGCTTAAAGGCCGCAAAGCTATTGGTTTTTTATCTGGTACCACAGGACTTTATGGCCGCCTTACCGCACGGGAAAATGTTGAATATTTTGCCAAGTTACATGGCTTAAAGGGCAGGGCCCTGAAATCAAGATGTGATGAGCTGTTTACGCGGCTATCAATGGGCGATTTTCTGGATAAGCGCGCCGAGCATTTGTCGACAGGTATGAAACAAAAAACCAATATTGCCCGAGCGGTTGTGCATCGACCAGATGTCGTTGTGTTGGATGAGCCAACAACGGGGTTGGATATAATGACCAAGCAAAACATCATAGAATTCATCCGCGACTTAAAAGCTGATAATACCCCCGTGGTTTTTTCAACCCATCACTTGGATGAAGTGGCCTTGCTGTGTGACAGTGTATGTTTGATTGACCGTGGTACAAGTCGCTTTTGTGGTAGTATCGAAGCGTTTAAAGAAGTGGGACAAAGCGGTGAGCTAAACGATGCATTCATGAATATAGTTAATCAGGGAAGTTTGCATGTTTGAAGTATTCTTAAAAGAAGTTAAAGAGCTTTTACGTGATCGTAAGACTCTATTCTTTGTCATTGCATTACCGATAGTGATCTTTCCCATCTTGTTTGCGCTGCTTGGTTTCTTGGCGTCTAAAACAACCTTTGAAGCGGAGCAAAAGGTACACATCTATTATCTTGCCAACGCCTCTTTATCCCCTGATTTTGAGCAAATGTTGTTTTATCACAAAAGTTTTCGACCTTACAAAGGTAATGAGAAGTTTGAAACGATTGAAGCGTTAAAAAGTGCAGTTAAAGCAGGGAAAATAGATGTTGGCATTGAGATCCCTGCAACCTATGACTCTCAGGTCGCGGGTAAGCATCAACAAATCAGTTGGCATGTGGTGTTTAATGACGCTCAGTCTATTAATTTTGTGTATAAGCGCCTTGAAAAACTTATCAACAAGTTTTCGGCGCAAATTCGAAGCACACGTCTAGAAGCTTTAGGTGCTCCCCAAAAAGAGCACCCTGCAATTTTAAAACCGATCACCATTACTAAAGTCGATACGGCTGATAAGCGTGAAAACTATGGTGAAAAGTTAGGTGCGCTGATCCCCTATATGCTTATTCCACTGGTGCTAATGGGAGCAAGTTACCCAGCCATTGATCTTGGTGCTGGAGAAAAAGAACGGGGAACCCTAGAGACATTGCTTTTAACACCTGTAACACGCACACAGTTAGTGCTTGGTAAGTTTTTAACGATTTTAGCAAGTTCGATATCCTGTGCTTTGGTGACCGTTTCGAGCATGGCGATTTGGGTTGCGATCGCTGGCGGGATCGGGGTACTTGATACTATTATCGACGCTTTCTCAAGTGTGACATTTACGGACTTTTTATTAATTTTTGCACTTTTATTACCCGTGGCTGTGATGCTTTCCTCTTTGGTATTAGCCATTTCGATTTATGCTCGTACGTTTAAAGAGGCACAAAACTATATGGGACCGCTGAGTATGTTGGTATTTGTGCCCATAGTGGTTTCTGTGATGCCAAACATGTCGCTTAATACCACGACAGCTTGGATCCCCATTACCAATGTGTCATTGGCTATCAAAGAGATCATTAAAGGCACTGTTGATCACAGCGCTGTAGGACTGATATTTGTAGCATCGGCCCTACTTGCAGGTGCATTGCTAATGTTTTGTATACGTTGGTTTAGCAAAGAGTCTGTGTTATTTAGATAACCTTAGGCGGCTTTAACGCCGTCTATGCTTTGTGCTTCTAACTCAACTACGTTCAACACTTTTTGTATATCGGACCAGTGCAAAAGCTCGATGCGCCCTTGTTCATTTTCTACCAATGCGGTGCAGTTTTCTATCCAGTCTCCGTCATTGCAATACACTATGCCGTCAGTGACATTGATACGCGGTTGATGAATGTGACCACAAATGATGCCATCCATACCTTGCTTCTTTGCTTCATGGACAGCGGCTTGCTCAAATGCAGCAATGGCGGCCCGCGCTTTATGAACTCGGTTCTTCAACCAAGACGCCAAAGACCAATAATGACCACCATAGAGTTTGCGTACACGATTGGTCCAGCGGTTTAAAAAGAGCAGAAAGTCATAGGCTTGGTCGCCGATGATACTAATTAGTTTGTTGTAACGTGTTGCTGAATCAAAGTCATCGCCATGTAGCAACAAGAAACGCTTTCCAGCAGAGGTCGTGTGTATATAGGTGTGGTGTACTTCAACGTTAAACAAAGTCATATCAACATAGTTGCGGAATGTTTCGTCATGATTCCCGGGAATGTAGATCACGCGAGTGCCGGATTCGGCTTTTTTTTGAATACACTCTAAAACTTGATAATGACTTGGGTGCCAGTAAAACTGTCTTTTTAAAGACCAAAGATCAACTATATCACCAACTAAGTACAAGGTGTCACAGCGGGTGCAGTTTAAAAAGTCCAGCAGATAATCTGCTTTACAGTCTTTGTATCCAAGGTGTACGTCTGAAATCCATATGCTGGGGTAGTAGGTTTGATCCATCTTGTTTACTCTCAAGCGTAATAATGTCTACGTTAAAGGCACGAGATGACAAACTTTTATCAGTATTGAGACGCTATGATGACATTTTCATCAAAGCCAAAAAACAAAAAACGCGCCATGTAGGCGCGTTTTCTAATGGAGCTAAATGATTACGCCATTAGCTTAGTGATTTCAGCGACTGCTGAATCAATGTCTAGCATGACTTTTTCACCAGTGCGGCGGTTTTTCAGCTCAACTTGATTGTTATCAAGGTTACGCTCACCAATCACCAAGGTGAAAGGTACACCGACTAGCTCCATGTCGTTGAACATCACACCTGGGCGCTCTTTACGATCGTCAAATAATACGTCAAGACCTGCTGCTTTTAGGTCTGCATAAAACTTTTCGGCGATGTCAGGAATGCGATGAGATTTATGCATGTTCATTGGGACGATGGCAATATCAAACGGTGCAAGAGCTTGTGGCCACTTGATACCAAACTTGTCATGATTTTGCTCGATGGCTGCTGCCACAATGCGCGATACGCCAATACCGTAACAACCCATAGTCATCACTTGGTTTTTACCACTTTCGCCCAGTACACCCGCATTCATTGCTTCAGAGTACTTGCTACCAAGTTGGAAGATATGGCCTACTTCAATACCACGTTTGATATTTAGCGTGCCTTGACCACATGGGCTAGGATCGCCTTCAACAACGTTGCGGATATCTGCTGTTATAAAGTCAGCAACATCGCGGCCCCAGTTGATGCCACTATAGTGAACACCGTCTTTGTTTGCGCCAGCAACAAAATCAGACATTACAGCAGCACTGTGATCAACAATAATTGGCATATCAAGGCCGACAGGTCCTAATGAGCCTGGTTTTGCGCCAATTGCTGCAACAATATCTTCTTCTTTGGCCATTTCAAGAGGCGAGTCAACAAGTGGCAGCTTTTCAGCTTTAAGCTCGTTTAATTCGTGGTCGCCACGAACAATTAATGCAACAAGACCACGCTCATCTTCTTCATTGGCTGCGCCGTATACGATAAGAGTTTTAACGCCTTTGTGCGCTTTAACACCATGTTGCTCTGCAAGATCAGCAATCGTTTTTGCATTTGGCGTGTCGAATGTATTGAGTTCTTTGCTTGGTGCTGCACGTTCAATCGCAGGGGCCAGTGCTTCTGCTTTTTCGATATTTGCTGCATAATCGCTTTCGGTACTAAACGCGATAGCATCTTCGCCAGATTCTGCAAGTACGTGGAATTCGTGTGACACACTGCCACCGATTGAACCTGTGTCTGCGATTACTGGGCGATAATCTAAACCTAAACGCTCGAAGATATTACAGTATGCTTGATGCATCACTTGATAGGTCTTTGCAAGACATGCGTCGTCAAGGTGGAAAGAATATGCATCTTTCATGGTGAACTCACGTGCACGCATGACACCAAAACGAGGGCGTACTTCATCACGTACTTTGGTTTGTACTTGATAAAGTGTTAAAGGTAATTGCTTGTAGCTGCTTACTTCTTTACGTACAAAGTCTGTGATCACTTCTTCGTGCGTCGGACCAAGTGCAAACGGACGGTTGTGGCGATCTGTAATTCTTAGTAGTTCTGGGCCAAACTGTTCCCAACGGCCAGACTCTTCCCACAGATCTGCAGGCTGAATGACAGGCATCAACATTTCGATTGCGCCAGCTTTTTCCATTTCCTCGCGTACAATAGTTTCTACGTTACGAAGTACTTTTAAACCTGACGGCAACCAAGTGTATAAACCTGAAGCGAGTTTGCGGATCATACCCGCACGTAGCATTAGCTGGTGGCTTACCACCTCGGCATCAGAAGGCGTCTCTTTTAGAGTCGCTAAAATATATTGACTGGTACGCATGCTTGTTCCGTTCAATGTTATGTGTTTTTAATTAGGCACGTAGTTTAACAGTGCCTAAGGTGCTAAAAAAGAGTTATTTTCGCTGTGAAGATATTTAATCTTGTGGTTTTTTTATCGTTTGTGGTTTCTCAACGCTCACTTCGATGACATGGTTATGTTCATCTTCGACTTGCCAGCGAATATTGAATTCGTACAGACTCACACCATAGCTTTGTGTTTGTTGTTTTTTCTTTTTATAAGCAGGTCTTGGATCTTGCTTTAAGACGTTGCTGATAAAGTTCATTAGCTCAGGATATTGGCGCTGTTTTTCGATAAAATCTTGGGCTTGCTCACTAAAAGAGACCGTCATTTCGGTTTCTGGACGCGTATCGGCAAATCCAGCAGATGCATCTTGCAATGCATCTGAATACGGGAGGTAAGGCTTTATATCCACTATTGGCGTACCGTCGAGCAAATCGATGCCTGAGAGTAATAGTGCCAATTGGCCATTTTTATACTCGACACCTTCCAGCTTGACCGCGCTCATACCAATGCCGTTAGGCCTAAAAGTTGCGCGTGTGGCAAATACGCCTTTACGCTCATTACCACCTAATCGAGGCGGGCGAACTAGAGCGGAGTAGCCTTTATCCGCAGTTTCATGGAATCTAAACAAAAGCCAAAGATGAGTAAACTCTTCAATCCCACGGACAAACTCTTCACGGTTAAATGGTTCACTAAAGATGAGTTTAGCGGTTGCTTCAGGGACTAACCTAGGTTGCCTTGGGATCGCAAACTTCTGCTTATAAGGGGATTCAATGTGGCCTATGGCTTCAACTTCAAATTGCACGGTAGCGGGCTCTAACGATTAAAAGCGCCATTGTATCCTGTTGTATATGGTGCAACAAATTTAAATTATCAATTGGCCGTGTAATAAAGTGTAATGTACACAATAAGAATTATTCGCATAATTATCCCAAAAAACAGAACGGAAATAGCGATGTATTTTGCGCGATTTGGGAATGAGATGTTGACAAGTGACGAAATGGAGCTGATCGGTGATAGAGCTTTAGGCTTTAAAAAAAGTGTGGCAGACTCTGCTAAACAACAAAGTAAGCGTACCCAATTAAATAAACCAACATATAGCAATGCAGAAATATCAACTTTCATGAGCATTGTACTGCGCGCATGCAAAAAACACCTTTGCCAAAATAGTCCTATCCGCACAAATGTGATCCTTGAATTACAAAGAAACAGACAGCCGCTTATGGATACCTTTAACGGTATAAAAGAAGGTTTGATCAGCCCTTGTAAGTTAGACCCGCTATTGCACTCGTATACGCAATCTATCTCAGCAAAACTATTACCTGAGACTCTATTGCCTGCTAGTGATCTAAAAGCGGCTGTGAGTACTATCTTATTTGACGTGGCAAGAGAGAGCATTTAGCCCGCGACGCCAAATCAGTGATGTAATTCTGACCGCAAAATCCCTAGTGTAACTGCTCATTCTCTCATAAGCGCGATGTTTAGTGCCCAAAGCTTAGGTTAAACTAACCGAAACTACCTAATATTGGGTATTTTCAATAAAGCAGGACAGACACAAGCAACTGATTTAAAATAGATAGTATCCTCTAAAAAAGACATTAGATCTATGACATCGAACGGCAAACAAGTATTTCAAGGTGTCCAATACCACGGTGAAACGGTCATGGGGATCAAACAGTTTAGTGCGCCTTATACCTATCAAGATGGATTAGTAAATGAAGCGAGGTTAATTCATATATTTAAAGGGCAGTCATCTTTAATTTGTGCAGGAAAGACACTGTCACTTAAAGCTGGTGATACCTTACTCATGAAAGCTGACAACTTTATCAATCGATGGTTAGATAATGGACAATGTCGTGATGTTGAATTTGTCGGAGTCAGATTAACCCAGCCGCACATTCAGAAGTTGTATCAAAATAACCCTCCTGAAACATTCGCATTTGTCAGCGCAAAGCCCGAGGCTTTTGATGTCACGCCTAGAGTGCTGGTTTCGCAATCAACACTGCTCAAGAGTTACTTCACCACGCTAAAACACTACATTGAATGTTCAGATATGATGACCGACTTATTGATCGGTTTGAAAATTCAGGAGCTGCTAGAGCTATTTGCTTGCACAGAGACCAGTGGTCAAATTCGCGAGCTGTTGGCTGAGTTATTTGTGCCTAACCAGCCCCTGTTGCAAGAAGTTGTACAGACACATCTATTTTCGCCACTAAAAGTAGAGGAATTGGCATTTTTATGCCATATGAGTACATCGACATTTAATCGAAAATTTAAACATGTATATGGTATGAGTGCCAACAAATACCTTATAGCTAAGCGATTGGAAAGGGCGTCGTTACTTATAAAAACAACCGATAGAAGCGTGACTGATGTTGCTCTCGAATGTGGCTTTGAAGAATTGAGCTACTTCTCAAGGGTATTTAAGCAACACTTTCGATTGACCCCTTCACAATTGAGAAAAGCGGCAGGTTGATTGAAAAGTGCAAACCTTTAACTCAATTGTGCAAGTTGGCTGAAACTGAATTCACTAATATGTCTGCTAATCATTAAACGAAATACAGGCATACATTTTATGATCAAATTAGCCCAACTTTTATCCGCAATATTTGTCCTCGTGCTGGGCTCTGCGGCATTGACAGCTATCTTGTTTCCCACTGTTATCAATGAACCAAGTGGTTTTAATGCAGTGACTAATTATGGTTTTACCAACTTACGTACACTTGGTGCACCCACACTGAGTTTGGCGGTTATTACTGCAATTGGACTATACAAAAAGGAGTGGTTGTTGATATTACCTGCGTCTTTGTACTTTTTGTTTAACTTCTCCGCTAGAGTGATATCAACGATTACTGAGGGTTACGAACCTATTATGTTATTTGGTTTAATGTTTACATTGACATTGTTTGTGTTGTCTCAAATAGCATTGCATAGTTTTAGGAAATTGGCTTAACAAACCTCTTATTTAGGGCTGATCTAAACCATATCGGCCCTTTTCAAATTCGAGATTTTATAATTTAAACATCTATAGTAACTGGTACTTTGACCTCAATTTTAATAAGAAATGGAAATCATAACGCTTTCATTGATTTAGTGCTTTACTCGCCTTAGACTCACAAGTTTGAACACTGCGATGTATATACGCCGTGGCTTTTAACTAAGGTATATGAGGTTTTAGGATGAGAAGCTACTCTGAGTATTCACTGCAAGAGCTACAACAGGCTTGTGCCGATATTGATAGGGAAGCGTTCCCTGAAAAGTATCAAGAAATTTGTGATGAACTGGAGAGTAGGCAGGCACAGTCTCCACATTCGATAGAACAAGAACTCGATAGCGCTTGTGAAAAACCGATGCAAAAGAAACCTTTTGTTTCAATACCAAACGATCAGATTATTGAGCTTAACCAATGGTTTAAAAGGGTGACATCGGTATTGACTATAGGGGGCGCTTTTTTAGGGATCACCCATATGTTATCCACTTTACCAAATATTTCTGGATTATTCATATATGCGATTTATGCATTTTTTTTCGTGATTTATGTATTAGGGATCGTGGCTGCGGTGAGATTATTTGAAAAGTCGACAGTTGGCGTGATCAAAGACAATTTGATATTTTGGGCAATTCAAATACCTTTGTTTATGTCTCCATTTATTGGTTATCAACTGACCAATGGTGCATTTCTAAATATCTTTGTATCAAGTCAAACTGGACTAAATGTGGTTCCGATGTTGGGCAGTGTTTTTCAGTTTAGTATTTTTCAACTTCAGCAACCATGGGCTATCGGTATAAACCCTGTCGCAATACTGGTATCAGCATATTTTTACAGGGTTCTTAAAGCGGCAGATAAACGCCATAGCCAATAATTTAGACGGGCAATTATTAGCGCTGTGGTAGTTGCTCTTCCTCTCTTAATGTGAGTACTTCGTAGCCTGTTTCAGTAACTAATATAGTGTGTTCCCACTGCGCTGAAAGTTTACGGTCTCGTGTAACAACAGTCCATCCATCTTTAAGTGTTTTGACTTTGTGCTGCCCTTGATTGACCATCGGCTCTATCGTAAATGTCATCCCAGCTTGCAAAGTCAGCCCGCTACCTTGCTTACCAAAATGGAGTACGTCTGGACCCTCGTGCATTTCGCTGCCGATACCGTGGCCGCAAAACTCTCTAACAATGCTATACCCGTGTCGTTCTGCATAACACTGGATTGCGTGGCCAATGTCTCCTAGTTGTGCACCGGGTTTAACTTGTTTGATCCCTTGCCACATTGCTTCATAGGTGACTGTTGCAAGTTTCTTAGCTGCGCCTTGTGCGTCGCTCATTACATACATTTTACTTGAATCGGCAAGGTAGCCATCATGTTTTAGCGTGATATCTACATTGATGATGTCAGTCGATTTTATTTTTTGACTGGCTTTTGGCATGCCGTGGCATACCACCTCATTTATGGAAGTGTTGATGGCATACGGGTAGCCGTATTGGCCTTTCGTTGAGGCAATGGCGTTAAGTTCTTGAGTGATATAAGCCTCAACAAAGTCGTTGACCTCCATTGTGGTGATACCGGGACGAATAAAGTCATCAAGCGCTTTAAATACCGAAGCGAGCATGTGTCCAGAGCGCCTCATTTTTTCAATTTGATTTTGATCCTTAATCGTGACTGATTTCATGCTGTTTCTTTTTCACTTGTTCCAGTTCAATTTGTATAAGTTCTGCAAAGGGTTTGTCGGGGTTTTGCTCCGCTAAACGGCCCATTTTTATCCAAAACTCTGCTTGCGAATTGATGGATCGAGACATAACTTGACTGGCCAAGCGGATTTCTTCGTGAAGTTCTTCTGATATTTTTACAATACCCATTTCGTATATGAATTATCATAATTTGTATATAAATGATATGTTCAATACATCAAATATTCAAGTGCAAAATGCTCAAGTGGTATACATGGAATATTTATAGGTGACAAGGGAGGGCGGCATTGACTGTTATTGAGAAATTAGGCATAAAAAAACGCCCAGTAATGTGTGAATCTGGGCGTAGGGGAAGGCTCATATGGAGCCGTGCGCTAACTTAAACACCTTCTATTACATAAGGGAGAAGTAGAAAGTTCTTTAAGTGTAGTTAACACACCACAAAAGTTACAAACAGAGTGACATTTTTAAAACATAGACAAAACAGTATGTTATATCTATATGAATTAATAATCTTAAAGTTGTCAAAAAGTTCTAATCAGGTTATACCCAAGTTATCAACTGCCCTTGAGCAATTAAGTCTCTAGGTAGGTTGTTTTTAATTTTCGTCTTTTGCCATTTACCTAGCCCTACCGGCGCATTACAAAGCGTTAGAATGACTTCACCTGTTTGGTTTGTTGGTTTTTCTAATCGAACGTCTTTCCCTTGAAAGTAATCAGCTGCTTGCTGATCGCTGAGAGCATGGATATTGGTGGCTGCCAAGTGGCCAAATGCCGTCGCCAGTTCATGTTCTAAACGCACACCATTTTTATGGATGGTGCCAACCTTTACACCCAAACGTGCATATTTTATTTTATTTTGAACATCTGAAAGTTTGCTTGGGAACAACCAAAGTTCTTTGTCTCTTTGCATAAGCACGCCAGGTAGTTGTTCAACTTTAAACTGCTTTTTTAAATAGCTAGTGAAAGCTTGCTGTGCTTTTGTTGGAAAGGGGTCGAATGGAAAAGAGCCTTTTTTCTCTTTTTTGTTGTGATGCTCGACAGAGTTTCTTTTTTTAAATTTAGCAATGAAAAACCCTTCGCTATCGAATATCTGTGGCCATACATGCAAATAACCTTCACGGGTTGTGGCTTTGTCGGCATTATCGAACAGGTTGTTTAAAGGTATGACTTCAACTGCATCGTTAAATTCCTCCAGCAGATATTTACAAACTTGTTGGTTTTCGAGTGGGGTCAATGTACAAGTAGAATAAACCAGTGTGCCTCCAGGTTTTAAAGCGAGGAATGCACTTCTAATAAGGCTTTTTTGCACGTCAGCTATGTCAATGTTTGACTCAATAGACCAGTTCTTAAGTGCATTGGCGTCTTTTCTGACTGTACCTTCACCAGAGCAGGGCGCATCTAACTGTATATGATCAAAACACTCATACATATAATCGCCAAATATCTGACCATCAAAATGAGATAAGGCGCAGTTAGCTATACCCATTCGCTTCATATTTGCAGCTAATACCTTCAACCGTGACGATGAAAATTCATTAGCGACAAGCAAGCCTTGATTGTTCATGAGCGCACTTAGCTGAGACGTTTTGGAGCCCGGAGCCGCAGCCATATCCAACACTGCATAGTGATCAGTGTCCATGTTTATTAATTCTTCTCGCAGTGCTAATGGGGGTAACATCGAGCTGGCTTCTTGAACGTAAATACACCCGCTTAAATGCAATGCAGTGTTGCCAATTGGCAGAGCCGTCTGTTCTTCTTCACTACGTACTACCCAAAACCCTTCTGGACACCAAGGAACAGGGGTTATCTGCCAACCGAGATTTTTTGCTTCGAGTTCAAATGCTTCGACAGACATTTTTAGGGTATTTACGCGCACTGATAATCTCAATGGCTTTTGGCAGTATGCAATAAAGTCATCTAAATTCAGATGTGTAGGTAGGTAGCTTTTAACGTCTTCGATAAAGTTTTCTGGGATGTAGGTATTCTTATCCAATCTTAAATACTCGAAACAACTAGGATTGGGTCTAGTTTAACATTAAACGTCTTTGAATAGGCAAATTTGGCGGGAGAGGGCAAACGTCATCTCAGTGTTAAGACAACGCTTGCAGGGGTCTATCTATTAGTTATGGGGTCTCAGAATCGCAGTGGTAATAAGTTTCGCATTCTTGGGTTGGGCCATTACTTAAACCCGCACCACCTACTAGTGGAGTCAGTTTTTTATCAAGAGGTAGGCTATCGTAACTCAACTTTTTCAGTGGCTTTTTGGTAACTTTAAGCTTCATAGTGATTAACTCCTTTCAATTTTACATTACTTGTTACTGCTAATTCCATGTTAGTAAATCGAAAAAAAGTTTCAAATAAAATTAATAAAAATGATACAAAATCATTACAAAAGCATGATTGCATATATGGAAAAATGAATATATGATTTATCGTATGTTTAGGTCGTATATAAATGACCATAATTTGGTGGACTTGGCTCATCGCTATGGCAGATTGAACAGCACAGCATGGTCTTCACCAGAGGTTTGTACCAATAAAATTGAAAATTGGAGTAAAGATCGATGAAAGTTAAAGTTGGGATCAATGGTTTCGGCAGAATGGGTCGTTTAACTATGCGTGCGTTGTGGAATTCACCTGGGATTGAGTTGGTAAAGATCAATGATCCCGCGGGAGATGCGCACACATTGGCGCATTTGATGAACTTTGACTCAGTGCATGGAAAATGGCAACACGAAGCCTTGAGTGACGAAAATGACATGGTCATTGAAGGAAAACGTATTAGCGTCACTCAACAAACATCAGTATCAGAAAATGACTGGTCCATGTGTGATTTGGTGATAGAAGCGTCTGGAAAAATCAAAACAAAAGAAAAACTTGCTGCGTATTTCGTCCAAGGAGTCAAGCAAGTTGTAGTTACAGCACCGGTAAAAGAAGCGGGTGTATTAAATGTTGTAATGGGTGTCAATCATGAAGATTATGATGTTGAACAGCATCCAATTGTAACCGCCGCTTCATGTACAACTAATTGTCTAGCACCAGTGGTGAAAGTACTTCAAGATAATATTGGTATTAAACATGGTTCTATGACAACCATCCATGATATTACCAATACCCAAACTATCATTGATGCACCTCATAAAGATTTGCGTCGTGCACGCTCTTGTGGAACGAGTTTGATCCCTACGACGACGGGATCCGCGACGGCTATCACACATATTTTCCCAGAGTTAAAAGGCAAGTTAAATGGTCATGCAGTGCGCGTACCTTTAACCAATGCGTCGATTACCGATTGTGTTTTTGAAGTGAGTCGTGAAACCACCGCAGAAGAAATCAACGGTTGGATGGAGCAAGCTGCAAACGGCGAATTGGCTGGCGTTCTTGGTTACGAAACTCGTCCATTGGTATCAATAGACTATAAAACAGATCCAAGAAGTGCCATTGTTGATGCGCCCTCTACCATGGTGGTAAACGGCACGCAAGTGAAGCTTTATGTGTGGTATGACAATGAATGGGGATATGCAAATAGAACAGCTGATTTAGCCCGCTTAGTTATTGAAAAGCGCTGGGGTTAAGGCCATGACGCAGTCACTATTGGCCAGGCTGTCGCCAGAAATCAAGCAGTACCTAGTGATCACCGGCAACTATTGGTCTTTCACCTTGACTGATGGTGCACTGCGTATGCTGGTGGTCCTCTATTTTCATCAACTGGGTTACAGCCCACTTGCGATCGCGTCTTTATTTTTGTTCTATGAGATTTTTGGTGTCGTCACGAACCTCCTTGGTGGTTGGTTAGGCGCACGATTGGGCCTTAATAAGACCATGAATATTGGTCTTTTTTTACAAATTGTTGCCGTGACGATGTTGGCTTTAGATGAACAGCTATTGACCATTGCTTATGTCATGGTGGCACAGGCTCTATCTGGTATTGCAAAGGACCTCAACAAAATGAGTGCCAAAAGTGCCATCAAACTTTTAGTGCCTAAAGATCAAGATAATACCTTATATAAGTGGGTTGCGCTGTTAACTGGCTCTAAAAACGCTTTGAAAGGTGTGGGGTTTTTTCTCGGCGGATTACTGCTCTCGTTAATGGGTTTTCAAGGTGCACTGTGGTTTATGTCGGCAATGCTAACCTTTACTTGGTTATTAAGTTTGTTGTTATTGAAACAAGACTTAGGCAAGAAAAAGAGTAAACCTAAATTTCGTGAACTACTTTCGAAAAGCCGCCAGTTGAATTTATTGGCCGCCGCCAGATTATTTTTATTTGCATCGAGAGATGTGTGGTTTGTAATCGCACTACCTGTGTTTTTAGCTTCAACATTTGGCTGGGATCATTGGTGGGTTGGCGGTTTTATGGCAAGTTGGATCATTGCATATGGTGTGGTGCAAGCGAATGCACCAAAGATCACCGCTAATCGCGGAAGTAGTTATCGGCAGGCGTTGTTTTGGGTTGGTGTACTGTCAGTTATACCAGCTTTGTTGGCACTGGGTTTATGGGTACAATGGCAGCCTAAAGTGGTGATAGTGGTTGGCCTACTGATTTTTGGTGCTGTATTTGCTGTTAATTCTTCTTTGCACAGCTTTTTAATTGTGAAAATAGCCGATAGTGACGGTGTTTCTATGGATGTCGGCTTTTATTATATGGCCAATGCCATGGGAAGATTATTAGGTACTGTTCTGTCTGGTTTGGTTTATCAGCTATATGGCTTGGAAGTGTGCTTGATGCTCTCAAGTGCCATGTTGGTCATTGCAACAGTATTTACGTTTGGATTGAGCAAGCGCGATTAAGCGCTTGCATACCAATGTCAGTGTTTAATTTAATTGTTGTGGCAGTTTAAATGCAGACGTGACTTGTTTAAGCGTTTTTGATTGCTTATCCAGTTCTAAGCTAGCACTGGTTACTTGATCCGCACCAGCAGCGTTATCAAGAGCAGCCTGTCTGATAGATTCAACATTGTATGAAATCTCTTCTGTTGTGGCCGATTGCTCTTGTGCCGCTTGCGCTATTGTTTGAGCGCTTTGTGCAATTTGATTAATTTGATTTACGCTTTGCTCTAATAATGACGCGCTGTCATTGGCAGCAGTAATTGTCTGGCGAGTCGCTTCAGCAGACGCATGCATTTCCGATACCGCAGTTTGAGATGTTGATTGCAGATTCGCAATCATGTTTTCAATATCAGCAGTGGACGCTTGTGTTTTTTGTGCTAGCTGTCTGACTTCATCTGCAACCACAGCAAAACCACGACCATGCTCACCAGCACGAGCTGCTTCTATCGCGGCGTTCAGTGCCAAGAGGTTAGTTTGCTCTGTTACTGCTTGGATCACTTCTATAACGCGGCTGATATTTTGTGTGTTGTATTCAACTTCTTTTATGGCAGTTTCTGAGTTTTCAACCGCTTGATTTAGAGACTCCATTTGAGTCACTGTGTCTCTTAGTGTTTGATTTGCAGACAATGAGGTTTTTTCTGCATCTAAACTTAAGTCAGCAACTGTTCGTGCATTTGTAGCGACTTCGTCAATTGAGTATGAAGTCTGTTGAATCGCCTCTGCAACTTGTTCAATGTTGGCGTGCTGCTCTTGCAAACTTGCGTTCGCTTGCTCACTCGCAGCACTTGTTTGCGTCGCCGTCGAAGCGAGCTGAGTGGTTGTTTCTACAATGGTTCCAATGACACTGGTTAAATAGGCATTCATCTGTCTCATTGCGCCATACACACCAATAGCATGTTCGTCATGACCGAATTCTTCACGTAGGTCGCCAGCAGCAATACGTTCGCTAATCTTGCGCATTTCAATGGGCTCACCGCCAAGTGGTTTCAATACTGAACGAGCAATCAAAACAGTTGCTACGGCAACAGACAGAATCGTGGTAAAGAAGATGGCGGCAATAATCCAGTATAATTTGTAAACGGGCGCAAATGCTTCGGCTTTATCTATCTCAGCCAAAAGCACCCACTTTAATCCTGCAAAAGTGTACGGGAGGTAGGCTGATAGAACAGGATTGCCATTGTAGTCAATAATGATCTCAGTATCAGAGATACCCTGTAAACCTTTTCTTACTGCAACAGTATCTACACCGTTTGCTTCGACTGAGCCTGCAAAACTGGCAATCACGGTATGGTTGATAGGGTCTAAATATGAATCGGAGCGCATGCGAAAATCGTTGCCAACAAGGTAAGACTCACCCGTTTCACCCATGCCGTCTCGTTGTTGCATTATTGCATTGATGGCATCTATAGACAGCTGTAATGCAAGTACTGAATTGACCTGACCATCGATAACCACTGGGATACCTATGAATGCGGCTGGCTCATTGTTACTCGGTGCATAAGCACTGTAATCAGCAAGGATAAATTGTCGCGAAGAAACGACTTGAGTAAAGAGTTTTGCCAAACCGGAGTTATTAAAAGGGCCTGTAACTAAATTAGTTTGGTAATCAGACTCTCGAGCAACCGTATAGCTAATCAAGCCGTCACGTTCAATAACGAAGAAGTCGTAAAACCCTTTTTGTGTGATAAAGGTGTCAAACAAGTCGTGATAATTATGTGCCAGTTCAGCGTTAGTCAGAGTCGGGTTTTGCTCTACGAGCAACTGCCATTTTTTTGCAATGACAGATAGGTCGCTTTTTCTTGCCGATAAATAATCATCAATTTGCTTATGTTTTATTTGCTTGATGGAAGTAAGCTGATTATATGCCTGTTGTTCAAGCGCTGAAGACGCCGTCCATAATGAAACCATTGCTAATATACCGGCCGGTAATAAACCAATCAGCATAAATGAAATGAGTAATCGGGTTTTGATCAGCATACTTCTTTTTACCTTACGTAGATACAATATTGCTTTTATGTCAATAAATTGGGTTACATATTTTAAACAAGTGGGCCTTGAATGGATACACGCAAAAAGTATGGTTTCGGCTAATATTACAGTTATATTTCGGTTAATAAATAACCAAAAAGTAACGTTTGCAGCTATTTGTTTAAGAAATGAGGGGATATTTTACCTATTTTAGGTTTTAAGTGAAGACTTAAGTACTGCTTTTATTTAAATAGCAGGAAAAATAGATTATATGACATTGTTGTATATACATATAATTTTTTATAACCGTTTATGATAAAAATACAGAAGTTAGGCACTAAATTTAATTTATTGTAAATCGTCTTGGAAAAGGCCCGTGAGGGCCTATGGTTATAAAGTATACATAATATTTACATATAAATTTTAGGATAGAGCGGAAATACGCTGTTCTAAAGGCGGATGTGAGGCGAATAGATCTACTACGCTTTTTCCTGATGCAATACCAAATGCTGTCATCGAACCTTCTAACTTAGACTCTTGGTTGCTACGCAATCGCTCAAGGGCTGCTTTCATTTTATGTGCACCAACTAGCTCAGCAGCCCCTTTATCGGCAGCATACTCTCGTTTGCGGCTGAAGTAGGCAACAATCATTGACGCCAAGAAGCCAAATAGAATTTGGAAGATAATATCGAAGATCATATAGGTCCAACTAAACCCTTCACTTTCTTCATCACCGTTTAAGAAGCCATCTACGATATTGGCCAGTACTTTGGAGATAAAAATAACAAAGGTGTTTACCACGCCCTGAATAAGGGTGAGCGTCACCATATCGCCATTGGCAACATGCGACACCTCGTGGGCAAGCACAGCTTCAGCTTCACTTTGGCTCATGCCAGCAAGGAGGCCGCTACTGACTGCAACGAGTGAGTCATTTTTACTTGGACCAGTGGCAAAGGCATTGATCTCAGGGCTATCGTATATTGCAACTTCAGGCATTTTGATACCTGCTTTTTGCGCTTGCTCAGCCACTGTGCTTACTAACCAATGCTCAGTTTCATTACGAGGTTGCTCTATCACATAAGCCCCGGTTGATTTTTTGGCCATCCATTTTGAAATATACAGCGAGATAAATGACCCGCCAAAACCAAAAACTGCGGCAATCGTCAGCATACCGGCATAGCTTCTCGACGAAACCCCTAGAATAGATAGAATGATGGACAACACAACCATGATGGCCAAGTTTGTCGCTAGAAAAAGTAACACGCGTTTCATAGTCACCTCTTTAAAAGTTTACTTGCTTAATAGTTTTACTCTGTTAGATAAAAAACAGCTCATACTTCCAATATGGAGACCTTGCTGAGTTTCTCAAGGCCGAGTATGGCGTTTAAGTGTTACAAGATGTTGTTGTATGAAAAAGAGCGTAAAGGGGCTTGGTTTTCAATAGGAGATAGTTAAGATGCATCGCGCAAAGAAAAAAAACCCCTCTTGCGAGGGGTTTTGGGTAACTCAGCGCCTTTGGCACTGGGAATGAGGTCGGTACAATTGTGTTAGTTATTAACTATGATGTTGAACCACGTAAAATTAGATCAAGCAAACTGCATTTCAGGGATATCGCCTTCAACGATTAATTTACCTGCAGTTTTGCTGATTATTTCATCAACACTAACACCTGGCGCACGCTCAAGCAAATGAAATGCGCCATCTTTAACTTCTAACACGGCGAGGTCGGTGACGATTTTCTTCACACAATTTACCCCAGTCAAAGGCAGTGTGCATGACTCAAGCAATTTAGAGTCGCCGTGTTTGCTAGCATGGGTCATAGTCACAACGATATTTTGTGCGCCAGCGACTAAGTCCATCGCGCCACCCATGCCTTTGATTAACTTTTTCGGGATCATCCACGAGGCAATATTGCCGTTTTGATCCACTTCAAATGCACCTAGTACGGTTAAGTCTACATGACCACCACGTATCATGGCAAAGCTTTCAGCGCTATTAAAAATAGCCGCTCCTGTTGCAGCTGTCACGGTTTCTTTACCCGCATTGATCATATCTGCGTCAACCTGGTCTTCTTCTGGGTACGGACCCATACCTAAAAGACCATTTTCTGATTGCAGCATTACTTCCATATTGTCGGGGACATAGTTAGCAACGAGAGTCGGAATACCAATACCCAAGTTTACGTAGTACCCGTCTTGAAGTTCTTGCGCTACGCGCATTGCAATTTGTTCACGATTTAAAGCCATGGTGATCTCCTTACTTGCGCGTAGTAACACGTTCAATGCGTTTCTCAAAGTCACCTTTGATAACACGATTTACATAAATGCCAGGGGTGTGAATTTCACTTGGCTCCAATTCACCTGGTTCGACAATCTCTTCCACTTCAACAACGGTAATTTTACCCGCAGTCGCAGCCATAGGGTTAAAGTTCATCGCTGTATGGCGGAATACCAAGTTACCATAGCGGTCGGCTTTCCAAGCTTTTACGATGGCAAATTCACCAGTAATGGACTCTTCGAGAATATAAGGGCGACCATTAAATTCTTTAACTTCTTTACCTTCAGCAACAGGTGTACCGTAGCCTGTTGCGGTATAAAATCCTGGGATACCTGCACCACCAGCGCGCATCTTTTCAGCGAGTGTGCCCTGTGGTGTGAGTTCTACATCAATAATGCCATCAAGTAGTTGCTGTTCGAACAACGCGTTTTCACCAACGTAAGAGGCAATAATTTTTTTGATTTGGCGATCGTGAAGTAGAATACCTAATCCAAAATCATCGACACCACAGTTATTAGAAACAACTGTTAGTTCTTTTGTTTGTTTGCGCTTTATCTCAGCTATCAGACCTTCTGGAATACCACACAGTCCAAAACCACCGGCAATAATGGTATCTCCATCTTTGAGACCCTCCATTGCTTCTTCGTAGCTAGAAACTACTTTATCGAAACCGGCCATTAGCCCACTCCTCGTTGTCAAAATTGTCTTGTTGTTAAGACTGGCACGTATTTTTTAATGCTAAAGAAACCTTGCTGACAGGCTCTTTATTGAGTGCATCGCAAATTTGCCAACCTGCTTTTGCTAGCCTTTCTAAATCAATTTCGGTACTAATGCCAAGTCCTTGCAGCAAGTAAATGACATCCTCAGTGGCAACATTTCCTGACGCCCCTTTAGCGTAAGGGCAGCCACCAAGGCCAGCTACAGCACTGTCGATTGTTGCAATACCCATCTCTAGAGCTTTGTGAATGTTTGCCAATGCCTGACCATAGGTATCATGGAAATGTACCGCAAGCCTTTGTGCAGGGATGTGTTCGAGTAGCAATTCTAGCAATGATCCTATTTGATTAGCTGTGCCAACACCAATTGTGTCGCCTAAGCTTATCTCATAACAACCAAGTGCCAACAATTGTTTACATACCTCCAAAACGCGCTCTGGCTCAACTTTTCCTTGGTAAGGGCAGCCTGCGATACAACTGACATAACCTCTTACTTTGATGTTGTTTTTTTGAGCAAGTTCAACAACAGGTCTGAAGCGTTCGATACTTTCTTCAATGCTGCAATTGATATTTTTTTGCGTGAAAGCTTCACTTGCCGCCGTGAAAATTGCAAATTCATCAACTTGATTTTCAAGCGCCAGCTCGGCGCCTTTTAGATTTGGTGTCAGCGCACTAATCTCAACACCAGGTGTGCGTGTTATCCCTTGGATCACCTGTGCGGAGTCTGCCATTTGAGGTACCCACTTAGGTGATACAAATGCGCCTGCTTCAAGATGTTTGAGGCCGGCATCAGCCAGCGCATTCAAAAGTGCTATTTTACTTTGTGTGCTGACTGAGGCTTCATTCTGTAGGCCATCTCGAGCGCCGACTTCTACAATTTTAACCTTAGCCGGATAGTTGGCCATATTATGCCTCCTCGACGATTGCGAGCATTGCCCCATGGCTAACAAGCTCACCTTCATCAAAGCAGTAACTTGATAAAGTGCCATCAAAAGGCGCGTTTAACGTATATTCCATTTTCATCGCTTCGATTATCACGATTGGATCGCCTTTGCTGACTTGTGCACCAACTTCTTGCAGGTGTTTTACAACAGTGCCATTGAGAGGGGCAGCAAGCGGTGCTTCTTGATGCTCATGTTCGCTTACATAGTGCTTAGTCTTTAATTCGAAAGTGTGCTGGTAAGGTCCATACATGACCGTGATACTGGACTCATCAATAAGTACATCCGCCACCATGCGTTTTCCATCAACATTTGCGATAAGTTGATGATTTTCTAGCTTTGCTTCAACACGGTGGTCATAATCATGATAATGCACTCGCCAGTGATGGCCCTCAGCTTGAGCTACAACAAAGTGATCGGTAAATGGCACGGTGAGCTTACGTGTTTGGTTGAGTCTAAAGCCAACTTGTTGCCACGGCGAATTTACTTTCGGTGCTTGCTTGTGCGCAAGATAAGCAATACTTGCGAGGCATACTAAGGTATCGCTAGGTGCTTTAGAAGCAGTAAGCTCTTCAGTTTGGGTATCAATAAAATGTGTATCGGGTGCACCAGCCATAAAAGTTGGGTGCTCTGCTAGGTGATGTAAAAATGCAATATTACTTTTTACGCCCGCTAAATGTACTTCATTTAGCGCCGATCTGAGCTTCAGCAGCGCCGTACGTCTGTCGTGACCATGAACAATCAGTTTGGCAATCATCGGATCGTAAAACGGACTTATTTCGTCACCTTGTTGCACACCTGTGTCAATGCGTACGCCACGTTGCGCTTTAGGGAAACTCAAATGGGCCAATGTGCCAGAGTAGGGCATAAAGTTTTCTTCAGGGTCTTCAGCGTAAATTCGTGCCTCAAAACTGTGACCCTGCAAAGAGATTTGTGCTTGAGACAGCGGTAAACGTTCGTTGTTGGCAACACGAATTTGCCACTCGACAAGATCTTGACCTGTCACCATTTCCGTTACGGGGTGTTCTACTTGTAGGCGCGTATTCATTTCCATAAAGAAAAATTCATCGCCGCACAATAAGAATTCTACAGTACCGGCACCGCGATAGTTAATTGCCTGAGCACAGCGTACAGCAGCTTCACCCATTTCTTTACGCAGAGCATCGCTTAAGTCAGGAGCAGGTGCCTCTTCAATGACTTTTTGGTGGCGTCGTTGTAGGGAGCAATCTCGATCTCCCAAATATACACAGTTACCATGATTGTCGGCGAATACTTGTACTTCTACGTGGCGAGGTCTATCGACAAAGCGCTCAAGTAAAACTAGATCATTACCAAAACTTGCCGAAGCTTCACGTTTTGCACCTTCTAACGCACTGAGAAATTCACCGGCGTTTCGGACTACTCGCATGCCCTTGCCGCCACCACCAAATGCAGCTTTGATAAGCACAGGGTAGCCGACCTTTTCAGCTTCAGCCGTTAAAAACTCGGTGTCTTGTTGTTGGCCATAGTAACCCGGTACCAATGGCACGTTGGCCTCTGCCATGATCTCTTTGGCGCGTGTTTTTGAGCCCATAGCTTCAATTGAACTGGCAAGCGGGCCGATGAAAGCAATATTGTTTTCTTCACATGCATTTGCAAAGGCGTCGTTTTCAGACAAGAAGCCATATCCAGGGTGAATGCAATCAACGCCACTTTGTTTGGCTACTTCTAAAATACGCTCACTGACAAGATAGGAATCTTTACTTGGTGCTGGGCCAATATGATAGGCTTCATCAGCTTGTTTGACATGGAGTGAGTTGGCATCTGCATCTGAATACACTGCCACAGTGCTCAAACCTAAGCGTTTTGCAGTGCGCATGACTCGACAGGCGATTTCCCCTCGGTTTGCGACTAAGATTTTTTTTAACATTTTCTGCTCCTTACTCGCTTGCCGTCGGCTGCCAATTTGGCGCGCGTTTATCAAAAAAGGCACTCAAACCTTCCTGTCCTTCGTCACTGACTCGAATTTCAGCGATTCGCTTGGCTGTATGGGCGATAAGCCCTTCATCAATATATTTACCTGCGACTTCATTGATTAGCGACTTGGCACTTTTTACTGCAACAGGGCCGTTATTTAGTAGCTGTTCGATAAAGTACTCTTCGCTTTGTTCTAGGTCTTCACTAATGTCGTGGATCAAGCCTAATTCCAGCGCTTTGTTTGCTTCAAACACTTCCGCTGTTAAAAAATAACGGCGCGCTTGTCTTTCGCCAATTGCTTTGATCACGTATGGGCTGATCACGGCAGGGATCAGGCCTAACTTTACTTCGCTCAAACAGAATTTTGCATTGGCTGTGGCAACGGCAATGTCGCAGCAAGCAATCAGACCTAAAGCTCCACCAAAAGCAGCCCCTTGAACCAAGCATAAAGTAGGGTGTGGTGAGGTGGCGAGTACTTGCATTAGTTTAGCCAGCTCTAGAGAATCAGCGACGTTTTCTTCATAGTTGTTATCCGCCATTGATTTCATCCAAGCGAGATCTGCACCAGCAGAAAAGTGTTTGCCTTGGGTTTTTAACACCAGAGCACGGATCTCTAGCTCGTTGGCGTACTCGATGGTTTTGATCAACTCAGCGATGATCTCTGCGTTAAACGCATTGTGTTTTTCAGGGCGACTTAATTCTAAAATCGCCACCTTGCTTTTCGTAATATTTAAAGTGACAGACATGTACGCCCCCTACATTCTGAAAATACCAAACTTAGACTCTTGTCTTGGCGCATTTGCAGCTGCTTCTAGCGCAAGCCCAAGTACATTTCGTGTGTCAGCAGGGTCGATGATGCCATCATCCCACAGACGCGCACTGGCATAATATGGATGACCTTGCTTTTCATATTGCTCAATAATTGGTTTCTTGAACTCTGCAACTTCGTCATCATTCATGCTTTGGCCTTTGCGTGCTAGGCCATCTTGACGCACTTGTGTTAATACGCCGGCCGCTTGTTCACCACCCATGACGGAAATACGGGCATTTGGCCACATCCACATCATAGTTGGTTCGTAAGCACGTCCGCACATACCGTAGTTACCTGCACCATAAGAGCCACCGATAAGTACGGTAAATTTAGGGACGTCAGCACATGATACCGCGGTCACCATTTTGGCACCGTGTTTGGCGATACCTTCGGCTTCGTATTTTTGGCCGACCATAAAACCTGTAATGTTTTGCAAAAACAGCAGCGGGATATCACGCTGTGCGCACAGTTGAATAAAGTGTGCGCCTTTTTGCGCAGACTCAGAAAAGAGAATGCCATTATTGGCGACGATACCAACTGGGCGGCCAAATATTTCTGCAAAGCCAGTTACCAAAGTTTCACCAAAGTAACGCTTAAATTCATCGAATTGAGAGTCATCGACAATACGTGCGATCACTTCACGAACGTCGAATGGCTTTTTCAGATCGGTCCCAACGATGCCGTAGATCTCACTAATATCGTATCTAGGGGGTTTAATATCTTTTAGAATGGGCTGGGTCGGGCGTTGATGGTTTAGTCGTTCAATACACTGGCGGGCAATTGATAGCGCATGCTCGTCGTTTTCAGCGTAATGATCGGCAACACCGGATACTTTACAGTGTACATCCGCACCGCCTAAATCTTCTGCACTGACCTCTTCGCCGGTCGCCGCTTTTACCAAAGGCGGACCTGCTAAAAATATAGTGCCTTGCTCTTTGACTATGATACTTTCGTCCGCCATTGCCGGCACATACGCACCACCTGCGGTACAAAGGCCCATAACCACTGCAATTTGTGGAATACCTTTGGCAGACATACGAGCTTGGTTATAGAAGATGCGACCAAAATGTAGTTTGTCTGGAAATACTTCGTCTTGTTCTGGCAGGTTAGCACCGCCAGAGTCTACTAAATAGATACAGGGAAGATGACAGCGCTCTGCAATTTCTTGCGCTCTTAAATGCTTTTTAACCGTGAGCGGGAAGTAAGTACCGCCTTTTACAGTTGCATCGTTGCCGACAATCATACACTCGACACCTTTGACACGGCCAATACCTGCAACGACACCTGCACATGGGATATCTTGCTCATATACGCCAAATGCAGCAAATTGGGAAATTTCTAAAAACGGAGAACCTTCGTCGAGTAATGTATCTATTCTGTCACGGACAAACAGTTTTCCGCGACTTTGATGGCGAGCAATGAGGGCTTCGCCGCCACCTTGGCTTAAATTTGCGACCTTATCATTTAAATCGTCAACCAATGACGCCATCGCGTCATGGTTGTCTTTAAACTGTTGGTCGTGCGTATTAACAGAAGAGTTTAATACTGTCATGGCACTTCTCCTTAACGGCTTTCGTTAAATAGCTCACGACCAATTAGCATGCGGCGTATTTCTGAGGTACCAGCGCCAATTTCATAGAGTTTGGCGTCACGCAAGAGGCGACCAGTAGGGTATTCGTTGATGTAGCCATTACCACCTAGTAGTTGGATGGCATCCAGTGCAAGTTTGGTAGCCAGCTCTGCGGCATATAAAATCGCGCCAGCGGCATCTTTACGCGTTGTTTCACCGCGGTCACATGCTTTTGCTACTGTGTATACGTATGAACGGGCAGCATTCATTTGAGTGTACATGTCGGCAATTTTGCCTTGAACAAGTTGGAACTCACCAATAGACTGATTGAACTGCTGACGTTCATGAATATAAGGCACAACCACATCCATACACGCTTGCATAATGCCAAGTGGGCCACCGGCAAGTACAACGCGCTCGTAGTCTAGGCCGCTCATCAGTACCTTAACACCTTCGTTTAGTGTGCCTAATATATTTTCTTCCGGCACTTCACAGTCTTCAAATACCAATTCACAGGTATTTGAGCCGCGCATCCCTAACTTATCGAGTTTTTGAGCTGTAGAAAAGCCTGGGAAATCACGCTCAACGATAAACGCTGTAATACCACGAGGTCCTGCGTTTAAGTCTGTTTTTGCGTAAATCACAAAAACGTCGGCATCTGGACCATTGGTGATCCACATTTTATTGCCATTTAGAACGTACTTATCGCCTTTCTTTTCGGCTTTTAACTTCATAGAAACAACGTCTGAACCAGAGTTTGGCTCACTCATTGCTAGTGCGCCGATGTGCTCACCGCTGATCAGTTTTGGCAAATATTTTTCTTTTTGTACTTGGTTGCCGTTGCGGTTTATTTGGTTCACACAAAGGTTAGAGTGTGCGCCGTAGCTCAAGCCAATTGATGCACTTGCTCGGCTGATCTCTTCCATCGCAATAACGTGCTCAAGGTAGCCCATATTCGCACCACCAAATTCTTCTGGCACAGTGATACCGAGCAAGCCCATTTCGCCAAACTTTGGCCATAGCTCATTTGGAAATGCGTTGTCATGATCGGTTTTTTCCGCCAGTGGTGAAATTTCGCTAGTGGCAAAATTATTAACATGATCTCGGATCATGTCTGCGGTTTCGCCAAGTCCAAAATTGAGTTCTTTATATAGTGATACTGTGCTCATCTTGTTGTCATCCTGTGTGAGGGTTTGTGTTGTCACCCTTGCGGGTTGCTGAGGCGGGTTTTGGCAGACGCCCCAGCAAACAAATACGTGTATTGATTAGTCTTGTAATTCTTTTAAAGTATCGAGGCAGCGTCTTTCAGCAGTAACCAGTTCCATCAACACCACCTTGATGTCATCCATTTGTTGACTCAGGTCGGCTTTTTTCTCTTCTATTAATTGCAACATGGTGTGGAGCTGTTTTTCACTGGATTTATCTGCATCGTATAACTCAAATAATCTGCCAGTTTCGGCAAGCGTAAAGCCTAGTCGCTTACCGCGCAGAATTAATTTGAGACGGACTTTGTCTCGTTTTGAATATATACGGGTCTGACCATTACGCTCTGGCGAAAGTAATCCTTGATCTTCATAAAAACGAATACTTCGTGTGGTAATGTCAAACTCCTTAGCGAGTTCGCTTATTGAGTAGGTTGGTTCTTTATTGGTGTCTTGCATTATTTACACACTTACTTCGAAACTGATTAGACCAATATAAGTGAAGTTTACGTAAAGGTAAAGTGTCGTTTTTGCATCATGCTTTAGTCGCATATGCAAAATCTGGATCTTGAACTACTTTTAGCTCGCATAAGGCACTATATGCTTTGTTAATTAGCTCTTCGACATGGGATATAGCAAGGGAATGCGCAGTAAACTGCCAACTTGGCAACACAGCTGTGCAAGTAAACTTTACATTTTTGAAAATCGCAAAGCGCTTGATTTTAGATTTACGTTGGCGTAAACGTAAATTTTAGGTATGCTCGACGTAAGAGATTACTAAAAGCAAGCAATTTGCTTGTTAACAGGAGTTTTAAATGAGTAACGAAGCCGTAGTCATCGTAGCAGCAAAACGTACACCTATGGGTGGATTTATGGGTAGCCTTTCAGGCGCGTCAGCGACTGATCTGGGTGCAACTGCAATCAAAGCTGTCATGAATGATACTGGTTTATCGGATGCCAGCATCGACGAAGTTATCATGGGATGTGTATTACCAGCAGGTCTTGGTCAAGCGCCAGCGCGTCAAGCGACGCTGCACGCCGGCCTAGCACGTTCTACAGGTGCAACAACTATCAACAAGGTATGTGGTTCAGGTCTTAAAGCAGCAATGTTCGCTCATGATTTGATCAAATCAGGTAGTATAAAAACTGCGGTTGCAGGCGGCATGGAGAGCATGACAAATGCGCCATATTTCATGCCGAACGCGCGCGGTGGTATGCGCATGGGTCACAATCAAGTTATTGACCACATGATGGCAGATGGTCTTGAAGATGCGTATGATAAAAAAGCAATGGGTTGCTTTGCCCAAGACACCGCAGATCAATATGGCATCACTCGTGAAAATATGGACGAATTTGCGCTGAACTCTTTGAGTAAGGCAAACGCGGCAATTGAAAGTGGCAGTTTCGATAACGAAGTTATCCCACACATCATTTCAACGCGAAAGGGTGATGTAGAGGTAACAACGGATGAACAGCCTGGTAACGCACGTCCAGATAAAATCCCTTCACTTCGTCCAGCTTTCAAAAAAGATGGCACTATTACAGCAGCTAACTCGTCGTCTATTTCAGATGGTGCAGCGGCACTGATCTTAATGAGTGAGTCAGAAGCAAAAGCACACGGTCTTACGCCTTTATGTAAGATTGTTGCTCACGCAACACACTCTCAGGCACCAGCTGAGTTCACTATTGCACCAGTTGGCGCAATGAACTCGTTGCTTGACAAAGCTGGTTGGTCAAAAGAAGACGTTGACCTTTGGGAGATCAATGAAGCATTCGCTATGGTGACCATGCTTGCGATCAACGAAATGCAGCTAGATAGCGCTAAAGTTAATGTTAACGGTGGTGCGTGTGCACTAGGTCATCCAATTGGCGCAAGTGGCGCACGTATTTTGGTGACACTAATTCACGCACTTCGCAATCGCGGCCTGTCAAAAGGTATTGCATCACTGTGTATTGGTGGTGGTGAGGCGGTTGCACTCGCAGTAGAAGTTTAAATCGTCAAAGCGCCGCAACAATACTAACTTTTAACGCGGCGCTACTTTCAGTTTTTTTGGGGAGGAGTGCAAAATGCACCAGGTACCATTATACATCAACGGTGAATTCACACAGTCGCAGTCTGACAAATGGTTAGACGTTGTTAATCCAGCAAATCAAGAAGTACTTGCACAGGTACCTTGCGCTACGTCACAAGAAGTACAAGCAGCAATTAATTCTGCTCAAGAAGCCTTCCAAACATGGAAAAATGTGCCTGTACCAGAGCGTGCACGTATCATGATGCGATATGCGGCGCTGTTAAAAGAGCACCAAGAAGAAATCGCTACCATTATTTGTCATGAGCTTGGCAAAACATTTGAAGATGCAAAAGGTGACGTTTGGCGTGGTATTGAAGTAGTAGAACAAGCTGCTAATGCTCCTGCTATGATGATGGGTGAGACAGTTGAAAATGTTGCACGTAACATCGATACATACTCTTACATCCAACCTCTAGGCGTTTGTGCTGGTATTACTCCGTTCAACTTCCCGGCAATGATCCCATTGTGGATGTTCCCAATGGCGATTGTTTGCGGTAACACTTTTGTTCTTAAACCATCTGAGCAAGACCCGTTGACACCGATGCGCTTAGTCGAGCTATTTGAAGAGGCCGGCGCACCAAAAGGCGTACTGCAAGTTGTTCACGGTGGTAAAGACCAAGTAGACCAAATTCTAGAAGCGCCAGAAATTCGCGCCGTATCATTTGTTGGTTCGTGTGGTGTTGGCCAATATATTTACAGCAAAGGCACAGAGAACCTAAAACGTGTTCAAGCATGTGTGGGTGCTAAAAACCATATGGTGATAATGCCAGACGCAAGCAAAGAGCAGACTATCAACAACCTAGTTGGTGCATCAGTGGGTGCGGCAGGTCAACGTTGTATGGGTATTTCGGTCGCTGTATTTGTTGGTAAATCACAAGAGTGGGTTGATGACTTAAAAGCGGGCCTTGAAAAGGTTCGTCCAGGCATCTGGAATGACCCTGAAGCGGCATATGGTCCACAAACTTCAGCAGCCGCAAAAGCTCGTATTTTGTCTTTGATTGAGTCAGGTAAAGCGCAAGGTGCAACTTGTTTATTAGATGGCTCAGACTTTACAGTGGAAGGTTACGAAAAAGGTAACTGGGTTGGTCCTACATTATTTACCAATGTGACAACAGACATGGACATTTACAAAGAGGAAATCTTTGGTCCAGTATTAAACTGTGTATTTGTTGATACCCTTGAAGAAGCGATTGCGCTCGTAAATAACAGCCCTTACGGAAATGGTGTTTCACTATTTACAGCAAGTGGTGCAGCTGCACGTAAATTCCAACAAGAAATTCAGGTTGGTCAGGTAGGTATTAATATTCCAATTCCTGTGCCATTACCTTTCTTCTCATTCACAGGTTGGAAAAACTCTTTTTATGGTGATGTTCACACTTACGGTAAACAAGGTGTGCGTTTCTATACTGAAACTAAGACAATCACATCTCGCTGGTTTGCTGATGAAGCAGTCACTGGCCCAAATATGAGTATTAACCTACGTTAATTCCGCAAAATCCCTAAGCCCAGTACCTATGCTGGGCTTTTAGTAGTACCGCCTGACGCAGATCAGGTGCAACAAGAATAAAAACAAGTGACGTATATCACTTGATACGACAACAAGAGAGGTCTTTTATGGACTTTAATCTGAACGAAGATCAACAGGCATTCGCCGAAACCGCTTACCAATTTGCTATGACCGAACTTGCTCCTAATGCAGCGCGTTGGGATCAAGAGCATATTTTTCCTAAAGATGTTATCAAACAGGCAGGTGAGCTTGGTTTTTGTGGCCTTTACACGCCAGAAGAGGCGGGTGGTTTAGGCTTATCTCGCCTTGACTCAAGCATTATTTTTGAGCAGCTGTCGATGGGTTGTACAGCAACAACTGCGATGTTGACTATCCACAATATGGCGACGTGGATGATTGCAAGCTTTGGTACTGACGAAGTGAAAAGTCAGTATATGGACCAGCTGGTTATGGGTGAATTGCTTGCATCATATTGCCTAACCGAACCAGGTTCAGGTTCGGACGCTGCATCACTGAAAACGAAAGCCGTATTAGAAGGCGATGAGTATATCCTGAACGGGTCGAAAATGTTTATCTCGGGCGCGGGCGAAACAGATGTTTTAGTGGTTATGGCGCGTACCGGTGAGGATGGACCGAAAGGGATCTCTGCATTTGTTGTTCCAGCGGACGCCGCTGGTGTAATTTATGGTAAAGCCGAAGAGAAAATGGGCTGGAATGCACAACCGACTCGCTTGATCACCTTCGAAGACGTTAGAATTCCTGCTGCAAACTTGATGGGTAAAGAAGGCGAAGGGTTCAAGTTTGCTATGCAAGGCTTAGATGGTGGCCGCATAAATATCGCCACTTGTTCAATTGGTACTGCGCAACAGGCGTTGAATACTGCCAAAGAATACATGCAAGAGCGTCAGCAATTTGGCAAGCCACTGGCTGCTTTCCAAGCATTGCAATTTAAAATTGCTGATATGAATACCGAACTTGTTGCGGCACGACAAATGGTGCGCTTGGCAGCATTTAAACTGGATAGCAATGATCCAGAAAAAACCACTTATTGTGCGATGGCAAAGCGCTTCGCAACCGATGTAGGTACGAAAGTGTGTGATGATGCCCTGCAAATCCATGGTGGATATGGTTATATCAAAGAGTACCCACTTGAACGCCACTTACGTGATGTACGCGTTCACCAAATCTTAGAGGGCACAAACGAGATCATGCGTGTGATCATTGCCCGTCGAATTTTAGCTGAAGGCGCTGCAAGCGTTTTATAAGGAGCGAATAAATGTCTGCACAATTAAAACTTGAAAAACGTGGTCACATTGCAATTGTAACTATGTCAAACCCACCTGCGAACACTTGGACGCGTGATACATTGGTTGGCTTAAAAGAGCTGGTTAAAGAATTAAACGCAGATAAAGAAATTTACTCGCTTGTTATTACAGGTGAAGGTGAAAAGTTCTTTTCAGCTGGCGCTGATTTGAATGTATTCGCAGATGGTGACAAAGGTGTTGCGGCTGACATGTCACGTGTTTTTGGCGAAGCTTTTGAAACTCTGAGCAACTTCCGAGGTGTATCGATTGCAGCGATTAACGGCTTTGCAATGGGTGGAGGTCTAGAAGTCGCGTTGGCGTGTGATATTCGTATCGCAGAGGCGCAAGCGCAAATGGCGTTACCAGAGGCAAAAGTGGGCTTACTTCCTTGTGCGGGGGGAACCCAAAACCTATCTTGGTTGGTAGGTGAAGGTTGGGCGAAGCGCATGATTTTATGCGGTGAGCGCCTTAAAGCTGACAAAGCTGAAAAAATTGGCCTAGTTGAAGAAGTTGTTGAGCAAGGTCAGGCACTCGAAGCGGCTTTAGAACTTGCATCAAAAGTAGAAGATCAAAGCCCTGTCGCAGTTACAGCGTGTAAGTCACTTATTCAAAAAGGCCGCACAGGTACCATCGATAGTGCGCTGCCTTTAGAGCGTGAGTTATTCGTGACATTATTTGATACACAAGATCAAAAAGAAGGCGTCAACGCATTTTTGGAAAAGCGTAAAGCAAATTGGGTGAATGGCTAATGGTTGAATTACAGTTACTAAACCAAGAAGACGCGCCAGTCGTGTTCCAATTGGCGCACTGTAATAATGACATGAAGGTCGCAATTGCGACCTTAAATGCGCCAAAAGCGTTAAATGCGCTTAATTTAGACATGATCCGCTTATTGGCTCCTCAGTTGAGTGAGTGGTCGGCCGATGACAGTATTGCGATGGTGGTACTGAGAGGGTCGGGTGATAAGGCTTTCTGTGCTGGCGGCGATGTTGTCAGTTTATATAAAGCGATGGCAGCCGACGATGGAAATAACTTCCTCGAAACCTTCTTTAGCGAAGAGTACAAACTCGATTACCAAATCCATAATTATGACAAGCCTATTCTACTTTGGGGTAATGGCATCATTATGGGTGGCGGTTTGGGTCTGATGGCAGGAGCTAGCCACCGTGTGGTAACAGAAACATCGCGTATTGCCATGCCTGAAATCACCATCGGTTTATATCCGGATGTAGGCGGTTCGTATTTCTTAAATAAAATGCCAGAAGGTGTTGGCCTATTTTTAGGTTTAACAGGCGCTTCTGTGAATGCCAATGACGCTAAATTTGTAGGCCTAGCCGATCACTTTATCAATGCTGACCACTTTGACATTTTGTTGCATAACCTAAGTGAAGTAAATTGGGGTAAAACCAATGTGCTGAATCACGATAAGTTAACACAACTATTATTGTCCATTGAAGAGGGCGCTCATTCTCTGCCTAGCAGCGCGCTTAAACCGCTAGCAAATGAGATTAAGAAGCTCACCGATTTACCAAGCCTATCAGCACAAGTTGATCACATTTTGTCAATTGATAGCAGCGAAAACAAATGGCTGAGCAAAGCTCAGGCTGGCTTAAAACACGGTTCTCCACTGAGTGCGGTATTGGTCAGTGAACAGCTTAAACGCCTAGCTGGCCAATCTTTAAAAGCGTGTTTTTCACAGGAGCTGGCGATGTCCGTTCACTGTGGAGAGGTGGGTGAGTTTCAAGAGGGCGTGCGTGCATTATTGATAGATAAAGACGGCAAACCAAACTGGCGCTTTAAATCCATTGCTGACGTAGACAGTGATGTGATTGAAAGCTTCTTTGTACCTAAGTGGGATGACAAAAACCACCCATTGGCAACTATGTAAGGAAATAAAAATGGCAAAAGTTGGATTTATTGGCCTAGGTAATATGGGTGGCCCAATGGCCGCAAACTTAGTGAAAGCTGGTCACAGTGTGACGGTATTTGACTTAAATGAAGAAGTTGTAAATCAACTAGTTGAACAAGGTGCTAGCGCGGCTAAAAAAGTATCTGATACCTGTACAGGTGCAGACTTTGTGATCAGCATGCTGCCTGCTGGCAAACATGTTCGCTCAATTTATACTGGCGAAGATGGATTAATCAACTACCTTAGTAAGTCGGCACTGGTTATTGACTGTTCGACAATAGACGCAGAGTCCGCCCAATTTGTTGGTAAAGAACTAGCAAATGCAGGCGTGTCTTTTGTTGATGCTCCAGTGTCTGGGGGTGTGGCCGGAGCTGCTGCTGGGACGTTGACTTTCATTGTAGGTGGACGCGACGAAGATTTTGCCAAAGCGCACACAGTGTTGAAGGATATGGGTAAAAATATCTATCACGCTGGGGACATAGGTGCCGGGCAGGTCGCAAAAATTTGTAATAACATGCTGCTGTCAATTTTAATGGCAGGGACCAGCGAAGCACTCCAAATGGGTGTAGATCACGGCTTAGACCCCAAAGTATTGAGTGAGATTATGCTCAATAGCTCTGGGCGCAATTGGACACTTGAAGTGTATAACCCATGCCCGAATGTACTGGACAATGTTCCTTCTTCAAATGAGTACAAGCCGGGCTTTATGGTGGATTTGATGGCAAAAGACTTAGGACTTGCAATGCAAGCCGCTCAGCAGACAAATTCAGCCACCCCAATGGGCGCACTGGCTAAAAATCTTTATAACCTAATGCAAAACCAAGGCAAAGGGGCGGAAGATTTTAGTGCGATATTTAAACTTTTCTCTGAAAAGTCTTAAAACGTAAAGGTTTAAAATTTAGTTATGAATGTAGAAAATAAAACGGTTGTAATTACAGGTGGTGCACAGGGCTTAGGTCTTGCAATGGCACATAAAATGGCAAGTTTGGGCGCAAACCTAGCGCTGGTTGATATGCAAGAAGAAGTTTTGCAAGAAGCAGTAGAAGAGCTTAGCCAGTTTGATGTAACCGTTAGAACTTACGTTGCGAATGTCAGTATAGAGAGCAATGTAGAAGAAGTATTTGATAAAATAGTTGAAGATTTTGGCTCGTTATCGGTATTGATCAACAACGCGGGCATTTTACGTGATGGTTTGTTTGTAAAAGTTAAAGACGGTGAAGTGGTCAAAAAGATGTCTCTTGATCAATTCCAGTCATTAATGGATGTGAATCTCACAGGTGTATTCCTGTGCGGACGAGAAGCGGCTGTTAAAATGATTGAGGCAGATCAAGGCGGCGTTATTATTAACATGTCCAGCGTGGCGCGTGCAGGTAATATCGGCCAAACTAACTACTCTGCAGCAAAAGCGGGTGTGGTTGCAATGACGACAACATGGGCGAAAGAACTTGGTCGCTATGGTATTCGTGTCGGCGCAATTGCACCAGGTGTTATTCGCACTAAGATGACTGATGCGATGAAGCCTGAAGCGAAAGAGCGTTTGGTTAAGATGAAGCCTGTTGGCCGTTTAGGTGAAGCGCAAGAAATAGCCCACACAGCACAATTTATCATTGAAAATGAGTTCTTTACAGGTCGAGTTGTTGAAATTGATGGCGGTATTCGGCTTTAAAAAAATATCGAGTATTTTCGCTATTTTGTCATAAAATATCGTTAATATTCAAAGTATTCGCATACTTATGTTCCTTTATCTTCGAAAGAAGAGAGTGTGTTGAATAAAGCGGTGGGGGTGTGTCCCGCCGCTTTTTTATTTTTAGACTGCTATATTCAACACTTTATTCGTTTTTACTCTTTTGATTGCAATGAGTTATCCTGACTCAAATTATAATTCTTATAATTAAATTGACCGGATGTCTATCATGATACAGAAGTTACTTCTTCTAATTGTATTGATAATGCTACTACCAGCTTGCCAATCTAATCGCGCCATTATTAAAGATATTGATGCGATTCATAAGCAGGAAAAGAAGGGCATCAAGCTCTACCATCAACAAGCATATCCCGAGGCATTTGAGGCGCTTAGCGAGCTCGCGACATGGGGTTACAAGGATGCACAGTATTACGTGGCATTTATGTTTTTAAAAGGCCAGCACGTTGAGCAGTCAACATTAATAGGTATGGGTTGGCTAAGTGTGGCTGCCGAGTCAGGTATTGAAGAGTGGGTTAATTTTTATG
The DNA here is from genome assembly GCF_018100925.1 of Pseudoalteromonas luteoviolacea. Taxonomy (GTDB): domain Bacteria; phylum Pseudomonadota; class Gammaproteobacteria; order Enterobacterales; family Alteromonadaceae; genus Pseudoalteromonas; species Pseudoalteromonas obscura. The sequence continues at coordinate 360,067 of NZ_JAGJEH010000002.1, forward strand.
ATGCGCTCTACGGCAAGGCAACGCCTCAGATGCAACAGAAAATAGATAAGGTGGTTGCGGATTACAAACGTAAATTTGGTTTGAAAGCGCAATTCGTAACTTGTCGACACTCTACAAGCGTTGGTTCAAATAGAGTGGCTGTGAAATGCACCAAAGAAGATAAAATATCTACAGTTTACCCCTTGGACCTGAACGAAACGCAACTCAACCTCGAATAGTTACTTGCACAAAGAAATAGCAACTAAAGCATTTGTAAAACTTGCTGTGGTTGATGCTAGGTAAGACATAGTTGTTTGCTGCTGTGGCCATAGTGAAGCCAGCAGTAAATTTCGATAGTTTTGTATTGACGTCTGACGCTTACCGATGTTTACGCGATATTGGTTCAATGGCAAACCTTGGAAGAATACAGGGCATTATTTAAAGCGTTCCCTAAAAACATACATGGATAATATAAAACCCCGAGTTTGTAGATGACAGGGGAGGCCGATTACCGAACACCAATCTTTGAAATGGAACAGTTTTATCAAGTGCTTAAGTTACAAAATGTCGACACTGCAATGGTAAGAATGCCAAACATGATCCTCCTCGGCATTCATACTTACAGCAAAAGTTAGCGTATACCCCTTGGTGGTTCGAGCTTTGTGGTTGGGAATGGCAACGTCATCCAAAGCAGTAGTTGCTTACGTGCAACGTAAGCAACAACGGAAGACACCTATTAATGAGTGTTTTTTAGTTCGGTCGTTACCCTAATTTCATTGTGCAGGGTTTTATGTACTGGGCACTTATCTGCAATGCTCAGGAGTTTTTGTTTTTGTTCTGAGGTTAATTCACCTTCTAATTCTATATCTCGTGAAATATGCTCTGCGAAACTGTCGTTGTTGTCGCAGTTATCGCAGTCCTGATGGTGGCTTTTTTGGTGGCGTAAAGTCACTTTAATGTCTTTTACCGGTAGTTTTTTGTAATTTGCATACATGCGCATAGTCATCACAGTGCAGGTGCCAAGGGCCGCTAGTAAGTGCTCATAGGGATCTGGTCCAAAATTCTTACCACCTACGCTAGTTGGTTCATCCGCGAGCCATGTATGACTGTCACTGCTTACAGTGAGAGTGAACTTATGGTCTTTTTCGCTCACCACCAGCTCTCCATTGGCAACAGGCTGAGTTTCCGGCGCAAGGTGGTGTGACACATATTTACTTACCCACCCTGAAATAGCAGTGGCGGCATATTCAGCATCATTTGCCTTACTGAGTAAATGGTCTGCATTGTCCAGAGAAATAAAACTCTTAGGGTGTTTTGCATCTGTATAAATGGCCTCGGCTTGCTCAATGCTTACAACATCATCGATAGGGCTATGCATAACCAAGAGCGCCTTTTTATTCACTGTATTTTTCTGTGTTTTATGAGCTGCCAAGTCATCCAAAAACTGTTTCTTTATATGAAATGTGCGTAAACCTAGCAGGACTTGTGCTTCACCAGTTTGGTTGATTTGATCGATATGCGCAGAAAAGTTGTGGACCACGTGTTGTGCATTGGCAGGAGCTCCAATTGTAACCACAGCGCTGACTTCTTCAATTTGGTTGGCAGCAGCCAAAACCGCCGCGCCACCTAGGCTATGGCCGATGAGAATTTGCGGTGCATGGAAGTGATGACGCAAATAATCTGCTGCAGCATATAAGTCATCAAGATTGGACGAAAAGTTACTATTGGCAAAGTCACCATCGCTATTACCCAGCCCTGTAAAATCAAACCGTAGCACAGCATACCCTTCTTTTACCAATGCTCTAGATATACGGGATGCTGCCGCAATGTCTTTTGTACAGGTAAAACAATGGGCGAAAAGTGCTACTGCTTTGATATGGTCACTGGGGCGCTCAAGTAGGCCCGCTAGGGTGTTCCCATTACTTATAAACTCGACTTTTTCTCTCATGATATTGTCCATTTTTGAATAGGCTAAAAATTCACCTTAAATAAGATTGAAGTGTATTTACAAGGTGTGCTTTGTGGGCAAAGGGACGTGCTCGAGGTTGTCATGCTCAATACTGGGAAAATTGCCTTGCTGCCAATCTCGCTTCGCTTGTTCAATACGCTCTTTACTAAATGACACAAAATTCCAATGAATATATGGCACGCTCTCCCATTTATCGCCACCTAGCAAGATCAGACGCGAATTTTTTGACACTGAAATGGTCTTGTCTGAGGGAGCAAGTAGCACAAACTCACCAGAGTTATACTTTTGAGCTGCTACTTCAACTTCTCCATAAATTATATAAATAGCAGTTTCCTGCTTGGGATTAGGAACCTCTAACTGATTTTGCGCAGATGCAATGATATCGACATAAAACATTGGAGAATAAGTAGTTATAGGTGATTGAAGTCCATACGCTTCTCCAGCGATCACTCTTTTCATTACTCCTTTGTGCGTTACCTGCGGTAAGTCGTGTCTACTGATATGCTCAAAGCTAGGCTCTATATTGCTATAGAGTTCAGGCAATGCTATCCACGATTGCAGGCCATTAAGGTTATGCTGCTTAGACCGTGTTTCAAAACTTTCTCTTTCTGAGTGTACTATCCCTTTACCTGCTGTCATCCAGTTGACATCGCCTGGTGTAATTTCAATACAATTACCTAGAGAATCTCGATGAAGTATCTGTCCTTCGATCAAATAGGTTAGTGTCGATAAACCGATATGAGGGTGAGGTTGAACTTCAATGCCTTCACCGACAGGAAAACTTGTCGGGCCCATGTGATCGAAAAAGATAAATGGTCCAACCATGCGCTTTGTCATATGCGGTAATAGTCGGTTGACGGTTAATCCGCCAATATCATGTGTGGTTGAATTGAGTAATTGAGCCACGGTATGAAACTCCAAGTGAAGAAAACTAAGTGTCTTGCGATTAAATGATATTAGTGGCGATAGGAGAGGGCGTAAAATTTAAAAAATAGGATATATTGTTCTAATTTCTCATTTATGTGTCTTTGCATAATGTGCATAGAGAGCGACAGAGTGGGGGCTTTTAAAGTACAGCAAGTGACAATTCAAAATAAGTAAATGAAGACAAAAACTCTGAGTTGGGTACAATAATTAAGCGTTAGTGAGACAAGTTAATAGGCTTTGTCATACATAGTTGACTGGTTTTATTGAGAAAAGTCACCTATTGACATAAAAGTGATGCTTTTGGGTACTATGATTATGTCAGGTTGGCTCCCTGCTCGTGCCTTAGTCTGAAATGGACTTTTATTTGCCAAGTTTGCTGTAAAAAAGTGCTCATGTGTAATTATTGGTGTTCAATTTAGGTCAAGGTTAGGGTGGCGATATAAGTATGTCGCTGATATTAGGAGCTAGGTGGTCAGCGCACTCAATGTCGGTTGTAAATATTAAAAGGTATTTGTTATGAGTAAAAAGGTTGTGTTGCCCGTATTGACAAGCATTTTGCTTGCTGGGTGCTTGTCTACTTCAAATGTAAGTGTGAACAAGGTGAAAGGCGTACCAACAGATGTACGTATTTTGGTAAATCATATTGAAACGGAAGAAGGACAACTGCTGGTTTATTTACATGACAACGCGGACTCTTATTACAGTGATGATAATTACAACGAATCAAGTATTAAGTATTTCCACCGTGAAGTCATCAAACCATCGATCCCTGCGACTGAAATTGTTTTGACGAATATACCAGCAGGGAAATATGCAATAAGTGTTGTTCACGATAAAGATAGTGATGGCACACTAGACCGAATGATTTTTCCTTTCATCGGCATGCCAAGTGAACCATATGGTCTGTCAAACGATGCCTATAGAGCATTATCTAAAGGCAGTTTTGAAGACGCTATCGTGGATATTACTGCTGAAGCTCAGCCTATTGAAATCAAACTAGCTACCCACCTGTCGAAAGCGTTTGGTGGATAAAAGGCTGGTGAGAGTCGATGGCAATCATAGGCTCGGTTTTTGCCAAAGACGGCTTTTACTTTAGCCACAGGTATAGGACTTAGTATTTGGATCCCGAATCAAATTCGAGATGACAAGAGGAGTATCATGAGGCTGTTGATCTTCGGTACAAAATGAGCATCTCACTCCGTCATTGTGGACTTGCTCCGCAATCTATGGGTTTTAGGGAAGGTTATACGGGTCCCGAATCCAGTGTGGAATGACAGAGAAGCATCATGACGCTGCTGACCTTTGGCACAAAACGAACCCATCGAAACCACCTCTAACTCCGTCATTGTGGACTAGCTCCGCAATCTATGAGTTTTAGGGAGGATAATATGGGTCCCGAATCCAGTGCGGGATGACAAGAGAAGCATCATGACGCTGTTGACCTTTGGCACAGAATGAGCTTCTAACTCCGTCATTGTGGACTAGCTCCGCAATCTATGAGTTTTAGGGAGGATAATATGGGTCCTGAATCCAGTGCGGGATGACAAGAGAAGCATCATGACGCTGTTGACCTTTGGCACAAAACCAGCTCTCTATACAGAACGCACCTTCGCATAAAGCCAACCTTCGGAGCAATTCCGAACCTCCTTTATTGTAGATTCATAAAACGCGTTGATTTACCACATTTCAAATATCGTGAATTTGACATTCTCTTCACATATGCAGAGATAAGCTTTGCTGATAAATCATTTTAATGGAGGTGAGCGGTGAAGTTACTCATTATTTTACTTGGGGCAATGACGCTCAGTGGATGCAGTGTTGCAAATTATATCCGGCTGAAGTACGAAAACGATGATATTCAGCCACACTGGCAAGCTGGACAAACAACTACAAAAGTGGATGCACAAATTAGCGCTAAACCTTATGTCTATATGTCTATCAATGGGGTCCATGGCTTCAAAATGATGATTGACACAGGGGCATCTATTTCAATTTTATATGACTCTAAAAAGGTGAAAGCCTTGGCATTAAAGGAGGGCTACTCACTAGAGTTAGGTGGGTGGGGCGACGGTAAAAACTCACTCGGTTTCCAGACAGATGTTAGTGAAATTCAACTCGGTAATGTGAGTTTTCAGGGGGTTAGTTTTGCCTATTTGCCAGTGACAGAAAGCGAGTACTTTTTGAGAGCGGATGAGGCTGTGTTTGATGGAATATTGGGTCATGATATTCTCAAACATTTTACTTGGTATATTGATTCAAAAGCAGGGAGCATTGAAATTTCTCGTGAGCCTTACAAACCGTCCGAGCAAGATATTTCAATCCCTATGCGTGTATCTCTCAGCAAACTTTATTTTGACAGCGAAATTGACTTAGGCGATAACCAAACAATGTCTCAGGAGCTGGTACTTGATACTGGTAGTCGCCACTATTTCAAGCTTAACAATTACCATGTCCGTGACTTGGGCTATGAGTTTAAAGGTAAAACAGTCACAGGTTCTGATTTTGGATTAAGTGGTCAAACAATTCATCAACGCGGCACTATTCCTTCATTACAAGTTGCAGGATTAGAATTAAGCAACGTAAAAACTAATTTTATCGAAGGTGGCGATGATGGAAAGTCAGTGATAGGAAGTTCTGTATTGTCCCATTTTAATTATGTAATTGATTATCATAATTTGAGCCTCTACTTAAAGCCTTATAAATCAGTCGTATTTAATGCGCGATACAATTTACTTGGATTAGAGTTGAGAAAGCTAGTTAGTGGCGCTTTCGTCGTTCGTTACGTAATGCCAGATATGGCCGCTTTTGGTGCGGGTATTAAAGTGGGTGACGAAGTGCTTAGCTTCAATGGCGTTGAAGCGCGCAGATTATCACAAAAGGATTGGATAGAAGTTTCAGCCACCCAAGGAGAACATGAGTTATGTATCTCTAGAGACAATTTATGCTTCAAACTCAGTGCCGATCATGTAGCAGGTTATAGTAACGATTTTAAATACTAGTTGTTTAGTCGCAAACCTGAGTAATTTAACTATACTGAACGAAGGTCTCCCACCGATATAAAACGGCAAGATAATTATCTTGCCGTTTTTTTATGCAATGAGTGCTGGTTGACGAGAGCTAAACCTGCCAAGAATTTTGTCCCCACTAAATCGTACAGATTAACTCTTTGAGTTATGTTATATTGTATCATTTTGTGGGGCGCAAAAAATGGAGCAAGAAAATAACGCTAGCGGGCACATAGCAGAAGTGCTTGATAATTATCTTAACGCGTTGAAGGGGTTAGGTTTTGAAGGAGAGGTAGACAGCAGCTATTCAACCAAGTTAGTACACTCAACGGATAACAGTATCTATCAGCAGTACCCTCAGGCAGTGATCTTTGCCAAATCAAATGATGATATTCAAAAGGCGCTGGCTTTGTCTGAGCGGGCAGAATTTAGTGAACTTTCTTTCGGGCCGCGAGGTGGTGGTACCGGAACGAATGGGCAATCCCTAACTGGTGGAATTGTACTTGACCTATCTCGTCATATGCGGGAAATCATTGAAGTAAACACCCAAGAGAAGTGGGTAAGAGTTCAAGGCGGCGTAATCAAGGATCAACTAAACGATTATTTAAGGCCACTTGGTTTCTTTTTTGCACCAGATCTTTCTACCAGCAACCGAGCTACGATAGGCGGTATGATAAACACCGACGCCTCAGGCCAAGGCTCATTGGTTTACGGTAAGACCAGTGATCACTTGATATCTCTAAAATGCTTTTTGCCCGATGGTTATGAATTAGATACGAGTAAAATGAGTACCTTGGCAGCAAAAGAAATTGCTGCAAAACAAAGCCGATTAGGGCAGATTTTTCGTGATGTGATCAATAGTTGTGAGCAAAACAGAACAAAAATACTTGAGATATTTCCTAAACTGAATCGTTTTCTTACCGGATATGACCTAAAAAATGTCTTTAGTGATGACATGAAGACCTTTGACCTAACACGCATTATTGCAGGCAGTGAAGGTACTTTGGGCGTGGTTGCTGAAGCTAAACTAAATATCCTGCCCATTGAGCCATTTAAGGCTCTGGTTAATATCAATTATGATAATTTTGAATCAGCCTTAAGGCATTCTCCATTTTTAGTGAGTGCGCGTTCGACCTCGGTGGAGACCGTTGATAGCAAGGTGCTTAACCTAGCACGTGAGGATATGATCTGGCGAAGTGTTGCCAAGTTTTTAGACACACCTGCGGGTGTTACATCTGACGGCTTGAATATGGTTGAATTTAATGGCCAAAATGAGCAAGACATCAATACTAAGGTTGACGCGCTTACAGCTCAATTAGAGGCACTTATCGCGAGCAACCAGTCGGGTGTTGTGTCCTATTCAATCACGACTGATAAAGCGGACATCATTAAAGTTTATGCCATGCGTAAAAAAGCAGTAGGTCTGCTAGGCAATACAAAGGGGGGGCAAAAGCCCATTGCATTTGTCGAAGATACGGCAGTGCCTCCTGAACATTTGGCTGATTTTATCATTGAGTTTAGAGCATTACTTGACTCATACAATCTGGCCTATGGCATGTTTGGTCATGTGGACGCTGGGGTGTTGCATGTACGTCCTGCTTTGGATCTGTGTGACACAAACCAGCAAGCTATGCTCAAACCTATTTCTGACAAAGTGGCGAAGTTAACTAAAAAATATGGCGGGCTATTTTGGGGAGAGCATGGCAAAGGGTTTCGTAGTGAATATGGTCCAGAGTTTTTTGGCCCAGAGTTATTTTTGGAGCTAAGAAAGGTTAAAACTGCATTTGATAAGAAAAACAAACTCAATCCACGTAAAATTTGTACACCGCTAACTAGCAAAGCTGTGCTTGCGGGTGTAAATGGGCCAATGAGGGCTCGTTATGACCAACTTGTGCCAATCAATATTAAAACAACCTTTCAAGATACCCTAAACTGCAATGGCAATGGGCTGTGCTTCAACTACAACGAGCATACACAGATGTGTCCGTCCTACAAAGTGACCAAAGACAGGCGGGACTCGCCCAAGGGACGCGCCATGCTATTTAAAGAGTGGACTCGACTGCAAGTAGAGCAGGGCGTCAACTTACCGTTGCAGCAATCTGCGTATTTCAATGGTAGTGAATCCTCTGTCGAGATTTCAGATGTGGGAGAGCTTGCTCAGTTAAATCATGAGGTGAAACGAGCAATGGATACGTGTCTAGCGTGTAAAGCTTGCTCAACTGCGTGCCCAGTAAAGGTAGATATCCCTAATTCCAGAGCTTATTTTTTGCACTTTTATCATCAAAAATATGGTCGAACGCTTAAAGACCACATGGTTGGCAACATAGAAAGGCTATTGCCAGTTATGTCCCGTGGTGCGGCAGTGTTGAACACTCTGATAGGTTCAAAGTTGGCGAATTATTTGAGCAAGTGGGTTTTGGGTTATCAAGACTTACCTTTGCTGAGTAAGCGTCAGCCCAAAGGCATGGAGTACGATTATGAAGTATTAAGCAAGTTTAGCCAGTCGCAAAGGGATAAACTGGTGCTGGTGGTACTCGATCCGTTTACTTGGTTTTACGAAGCAGAACTCATTGCAGCAGTCATCAAGTTGGCGGATAAATTGGGGAAACAAGCTGTGCTGTTGCCCTATCATGAAAATGGCAAAACCAAGCATATAAAAGGGTTTTTACCTGAATTTAAGTCGACAGCGATAACTACCAGCGCCTTTTTGCAAAAAGCCGCCAGTCTAAACATCCCCATGATTGGTTTGGATTCAGCGATGGTATTTGTCTATGACGATGAGTATCGAAAAGTACTTACATCGCATGAACGCGGCGACTTTCAAGTTTTAACTGTACATGAATGGCTTAAACAACAGAACCTGTCAGATCTGAAGCTTACGGGATCTATTGCGACCTTGACGCTCTTACCTCATTGCAGCGAGGAAACGAATGCGCGTGCAAGTTCAGCGGCTTGGCAGCAGATTTTCAAAAAACTTGGTGTAGCGATTAAAAATCCAAATGTCGGATGCTGCGGTATGGCCGGAACTTTCGGCCACGAAAGCAAAAATCAGGTTGCATCAGAAACGCTTTATCAAGCGTCTTGGCAACAATACGTAAAGACTGAAGAAGTCGTGGCGACAGGCTTTTCGTGTCGCAGCCAAGTTAAGCGATTTGAAGGACAAAAACCCATGCACCCGGTTGAGTTTATTGCTGAGCATTTGTCGTAGTTGGTCTCGCGATTAGGCTTCGAAAGTATCAAGCTCATACCAATTAAAGCGGGCTTGATACTTCTTTTGGATTGCTCAAAAGACGTTTAGAGCTTTTAGTCCGATTTAGATTGAGCTTCTTTTTTCTGCGTGGCTAAAAAATCATCATATTGGGCTTGCATACGTGCAATATCAATATCTATGCGTACGTCCCAGCTTTGCCCAAGGTCTGATGTGCTGACAACTTGCCCTTGATCGCACAAGAAGAAGAGGGTTGAGCCTTGTGTTAGCTCGGCCAGCTGGGTGGTACAGTTGGCTTTGAGCTCGCCATGTGGTATCCACTTGGTTTTATTACTCGCATTTTCGATATCGGCGGTAATAATACGCAGTCTGCTTTTTTTACTTCCTTTGGCTATCTTTACTCTTCCCACCGTTGCAATTTGATTGTTGGGAAGCAGTGCTGGGAGAGTAGCGTCCGCTTTGGCATCGCCAAATAATCTTGTAGAGCGTTCTATTGTTTGCCAACTTTGTCCATAATCAAGGGAAATGACCTGATCTCCAAATCCATCCCATTGGCTTACTTCAACAGCGATTAGCTCACCGGTTTTCAGTTGTGAGAATTTTTTGAAGCTTTTATATTTAGTTGCTTGCCAAGAGTTTGTGGCCTCATTAAAAGATAAAAGCTTGTTGTCGTTGATTATCTTCGGTTCACCTTGTGCGTCGAAGAACACGAAAAGGCCCCCATTTTGTACCAGCCAGTTATTGTTAGCCTTCTTTTTAAACTCGCCGATTTTTTGCCAATTGGTATCTGCATCCGCAAAACGATATAGCACATGCTGCTTTTCAGAGCTGGCCAGTGCGTAACCAAATCCATTGGCGGTACCTAACCATACAAAGGCTTCTTTGGCTGAGATTGGCTGACTTGATTGCCATTGGCCGTTTTGTGATTTACTAAATAGTAAACCTCGCTCACTGCCAACCAGCAAGTTACCTCGAAAGTGTAAGCTTGAAGTGAGTTGCGATGATGTTGGGAGTGACTCTGTGGTCAAGTTTCCTTGTTTGTTGATTAAATGCAACAGGCCAAAGCGGGCTGCTAAAGCGTTTAACTCACTACCTTGCAAAGCAATGGCTCGTTCACCGTACGCATTTGCTTTGGAGAGTGAACCTAGTTTCGCTCTGAGCTCGGTAAATGGGTCTTCTTTCCAGGAGTTAATCGAAGAAAAGTCCATTGAACTTGCCAGGTTTTGATAATGATGTTTTACAAATGGCGCTAAGTCTGTATCGCCACTGAGGCGAGTGACGTAAGCGCGTTGCTCTGAACGATTGCTCCAAAACGAAGGTTCTTTGGTATTTAACAGAGGTTGAAAAACGATTGTGCCCAAGTTAGTCAGCTGTGTTGCCTTCACTTCAAATACGCCAGCGGATTGAAACACAGGCATGGTGATCCAAGAAGACATATTTCCGTCATTATAGTAACTATACAGTGACCCAATGAGATACTCACCTTCGGGCATTGCACCGACAAATAATTGGCTTGATACTGTGCCTTTTGAATTTGGTCTTAAACTGAAGTACTCGTGCTCCCAATCAACGGCCTCAGGATCAAATGTTTTGCCCTTTTTAAGTGCTTTCTCTTTGGCTTTAGCGATGGCTGCTTGTTTTCTTTGCTCTTCGTTATCGATCCGGATAATAATGACTTCGCCCCAATTGGGGTGCAAATTTCCGAGCCTGTCGGTGTTATTGATTAGCTCAAGCGCTACAACTCCCTGGCCTAATTTCAAGGGTTGTTGATCGTTTAGTTGGGTATTCTGTATGGGGTTGCTTGATTGGCAGGCGGCTACTAATACGGTCATTGCCAAGACCAAGCAAATTCGAATTATGTTTCCACGCATTTAGTTTGCTCCATTAAAGTTTTCGCTATTGTAACTAATTAATTACATTTGAAAAGTTCAGCCTTCGTATTTTTCAATAAAGGTAAATAGCTACCATAAATTGGTTATGAAAAACGAAAGGTATCCGACAGCATCCAATATAATAAAAGTCATAGTTAGACTTAATATTCACTCGGTTTCATGGTGCATAAGCTGGCAAACTATCTTATTGGTCTGTACGGGAAGCTGCTCTGCCAAATACAGAAGAATCGTGCTGACGAGAGATAGGCCATAATTAGAGTAGGTAAAAGTCGGTAACGCCACTAGAACCTTATCTTTTAAAGAGTTAATTGTTAAACACTATCATTTTTAATAGAACAGGTGTTTGTTCATATTTGTTGAGGTTATAATAAAAATACTGTTTTTAACAGTGTGTTGTTTCTGGTTGGTTTTTTTATATTTTAATTTAAAAGCCATGCACAGCATGGCTTTATTTTTAAGTGCTTATTTTTCTATTGATATAGTTGGTATTTTAAAGTGTTATTTATCACTTAAGAGCGTGGCAAGAATAATCGCCTGAGTGGCGGTCGGCACCACCAGCGATTTTGTCCGTTTTAAATTTTTGAATCTCTTTGTTATTTAGAGAAAGTTTTTTTATGATCGTTTTGTTTAATTTCATTTTCAATGCTCCTTATTTTAACCCGATTCGTATAGGGTTTTTAAAACGTATCAGAGCTGGTTTTTGAAATCAATGTTTTTATTATTCTATATTTTTCTTGTTATTTTGTGTGAGGGGCGTAAAAGTTATAAAAATAATTTTATTCTTGAGATGTAGTCGCATTTTAGCGTTTCTAGGGGTTATGTTTTAGAACATGAGATGAGAGATTCATGCCTGAAAAACTATCTACTAAATAATGATGTTTAAAAATTATGAAAAGTCACACTTTTTAAAAGACGAATTTAAGGTGAGCGTGTTTGGTTTATGTTCTTTCGTTGCCGTAATCTTTTTTAAAAGTTAATAATCTCATTGGGTGTGTGTATGGTTATTTTCCTAATGCCTGAGTATGGTTTTAAAGTTGATGGTGTTCTAGTTTTTAAATGAAGGTTGAATAATATAAATTAATTAATAAGCTCGTAAGTTATCTAGCTTTTTTATACTGCGTCGTTAATAGTGAAAGGTAGTGCGAGTAAGTTAATCAATACATTCTTAAATAGTTATCCTTAGTAACATAACTCTGTATCAGGGGCGAGGAAGCAAGTAACATGAAAAAATTCGGTGGGCTTTTAAAGGAGATGTTGTTCGTTGACCAGCGGCAAATTAAACCATATTGATATCTTACCAATTATCAAGCAGGTTATAAGGCTATTCTAGCTTTGATTTTTATGTATCATTCAAACAATATCAATCTTTGCATGTGTTGTGTTAAATTGAGTGAATTGAACATTTCCAATGAAAAGTTGGGTGAGTTTTAGAAGGGGAATAATGCGATTTTTATATGTTCTGGATCCGATGTGTGCTTGGTGTTATGGGTTTCAGCCTGAGTTGGAAGAGTTTTTGTCCAAACACCCTTCAGTAGAGGTTGATTGGGTTATGGGAGGGCTCGCTCCTGATAATAAGCAGCCAATGGAACCAAGTTTAATGCAAACAATTGCTTCATACTGGCATCAAATAGAGCAGCGGACTCAGGTGACATTTAATCATGACTATTGGGAACTAAACACGCCTTATCGATCTACTTACCATGCATGTCGTGCAGTCATCGCGGCACAGAGTTTAAAAGATAAATGTGCGCAACTTATGGTTAGGGCGATCCAATCTGCATACTATCAGCAAGCACAGAACCCTTCTCTAGAAGAAACGCTTGTGGCATGTGCAAACTCACTGGGACTTGAGAAGTCTCAATTTTTGGCAGTATTGAATTCGAATGAAACCGAGTCCCAGCTGCAGCAGCACTTAGATATTACGCGTCAACTACAAGTGAGTGGCTTTCCTGCTTTATTTTATATCTCTGATGCTAATCAACTATTTCCCTTAGCATTGGGCTTTTGCCAAGCTGAAGATTTGGATGAACGTTTCAACAAGGTGATTGCGGGGAGCTAATCGTAAAAATCGTGCTAAGACGCAAAGAACTATTTGGCATATCTAGTTTGAAAAATAGCACCCATTAAGTGTTAAAACCTAACTTTTAAAATTTTTCTTTTAAATAGTTAATGCTTATTTTATTTTAATGTCAGATAACTATCTGATAAGAGTAATTAAGTTTTATTTCTTCTATTTTTATAAATGCTGTAATAATGCTTTCATTTCAAAAGCTTAAATTAGGCTGTCGCTGGAAAGGCGATAAAACTGACAACTTAAGGAAAAAGAAATGAAAAGCTATATTAAAGCTCTATCTGTTGCGGCAGTACTTTTTGCAGCTCAATCTCAAGCAGCTGTTGTATTTAATTGCTCAGGTTATGTAAAAAATGTTTTCTCAAAAGGAAATAACACTTATGAGGTTCGATACTCTCGCTATTCAGATGGTGGTTTCGAACTAGAGCCGGTTATTATCTACCCAGAGCAAACATATTTACTAGGGCCTGTTTTAGAAGCTGTGCGTCAATCTAAAGAAAACCAAGTTAAGTACACGCTAGTTGTAGAAAACCGCGACAGCGGTAGCCGCAAGTGCCATGATGGCGAAAGTGAAAACGCGCTACTAGCTATCACTAAGTACTAATATTGAATATTTAAAAGGTGCGTGATGATGCACCTTTTTGTATTAAAAGCAGTAAACTTGTTGCTGCGGCCCCAATCACTAATTCAAGCGTGTTTTATTTTGATAAAGCCCTAGGCATTTTTATGGCCTTAATATACAACCATTGCATTGTATGCTGGTAATCATCGGGGAGTGCCTTCATCGCGAGGTGTAGAGTTCTTTGCGCGTCGGTGAGAGTTAGGTGGGGGAGGCTTTTGTTCGCAATAGCTGGGATTTTATAAAACTCTATCCAGTCAGTTTTAGTGACGATTACCCGCTTAGTGAGCACTTCTGGTACGCTAAAACCATGGCTTTTGATAATATCAATAAGCTTGTTTTGGCAGTACTTTTTCGCAGTACCTCGGTGGACTTTATTTGAAAAGCCACCAAGTGCTAGTTGTTGATCTATCAACTGGTACCTTAATTTATCTTGCGTACCATCTTGTAGATCCCATTCTGAAAAGTTCACAAGCAACCCGCCATTACATTTCAATTGAGCTCGAATGCGTGAAAGCGTGTCTTCAAAATCAAACATCCAAAATGCAGAGTTGGCCAAAAAGCAGCACTGCGAATTTGGCTCGAATTGAATATGTTCAGAGTTAACAGCCAGGTACTTTGCATTTGGATAGATGTTATGGCGTTTTGCGACCTCTATCATACCTGTGGCGGCATCCGTGCAAGTTAGTTGTCTATGCGGTTTTCCCCTTAAAAGGGCATTTGCAATTAAATTAGAGGAGCCACAGCCTAAATCTACAAAGTTTTTATAATCATACTTGTCCAAGATTTCAGCGCTGAACTTGGCCGTATCTCGATAAAAGCTAATTTTAGGGGCCGATTTGGCATATTGCGCTGCGCTTTTACTCCAAATACATTGACTCATTAAATTCTCCTTTTCTAACATGGTATTTGTTTTATTAAGTGATAAAAGATGAGTTGATTTGGGATGTTAATTCGGACAAAGAAGGTGCTAATTGATTCTAATCACTTAGGATGATGTAATTTATATTTTTCTATTTTATAAGCTGGTTTGTACAAAAGTATGGACACGCTTATTTGAGCATCTTAGTAAAAGAGCTGTTATCAAAAACTTTGTGAGTGTGAACATTGTACTTCATGCTTTAAAAGTTCTAGTTTGTCGAAGTCTAGCGGTAACTGTTTGTTTTAAATGGTTTTATAAAGGCGTTCTTTAACGCAAAGCCAATAACCTAAGCTACCTTAGTTAGGTAAGCATCTAAATTTTCAAAATAAACACGTGATAACCAAATTCATTGGCGTATTGAGTGCATAAATTCACTTCTTCATCTATATCGCGAAGCGCAGCTGAGTTGGGCAGATCTTTTTTAAGTGTGGAGACACGGCTTTGTAAGGGGGCGTAATAGTTCTCCCAAGCTTGATTGCTTTGCTCAAAGTGTGTTGTAAGTTTATATCCTGCTTTGCTAATTTGCGCTAACCGCGTTTCAACATTCTGCATATCAGGGTAAGCTTTTGACCAATATTCCAATGCGTCACGACTTGGTGTATCAACTTTCCAAACTAAATCACTGAATACCAAAGCGCCGTGCTGAGCAATAAATGGTTTCCACTGTTTTAACGCGTTCTCAACGCCCATAATATACGCGCTGCCTTCGGACCAAATTAAATCAATACTCTCGGTCGCAAACTTGAGTTCTGTCATGCTAATACACTGGGTTTGTAATCTATGGGTAAAGCCTTGATGCTTAATACGCTGTGATAATGTGTTGAGGGCGGACTGCTCATTGTCGACAGCGATAACTTGTGCTTGCGTATGTTTTATTAATAGTTCAGTTGCATACCCTGTTCCACAACCAATGTCTAGGATAGTGCTGAGCTCGGAGGGGACAAAAGATAAAGCTTTGAGTGTATCTTCATCACTGCCAGGAGCCCAGCGAGAGAGACCTGAAAATACAGTCGTAAAATCAGCCATATATACGTCATGTTCATTCATATCTTTTGATAACCATTTTAGTCTGAGTGCTTCTTTTTCACTGAAACCTTGATTTATGAGCCAGCTGAGGTGGGCATCTGGCGCGATAGCGCTCAATTCTTCATGCCAACCTTGTTGTGGAGTATCACCTAATATAGCGAGGAGTAAGTCATGAGCTTGTTGCTTTTGCTGTATCTCGCTTTGTAAAGTCGCTAATCGGTCTCGTAATAATTGGCTGTTAATTTTGGCATCAAGGCAAGCTTTACACTCTTTGATCGTTAAACCGCCTGCGAGTAGTTTTTGAATTAACCGCACCCGTTGGACATCTTTGTCAGAATAAACTCGATAGCCGTTGCTAAGTCGTTTTGCACAGAGCAGTTGCTGCTTTTCATAGTAAAGTATTGCAGTGCGAGATAGCCCCACGGACTTTGCGAGTTCTGAAATCTTATACACGTATGCTTGCCTATCTATATTCAACTGCGCTTAGTTTAAAGTATAAAGCGATAGACAGGTCAATTGGCAAATAATATGTTTGAATGATGTTTGGTGAAAATGTCAAAAATAAAAAGGGGCTTAATTGCCCCTTATATTTGTTTATGCGTTTAAGAAGCTAAGGTTTTTAGGCCTGTGCCGCTTTGTTCAATATTAAAAAAGTCCATTGTGCCATTCATGCTATTGGCTTGGTCTGCCATCGATTGACCGGCAGCGGTTGCTTGTTCAACCAGCGCCGCATTTTGTTGAGTCATTTCATCCATCTGTGTGATCGCACTATTGACCTGAACTATACCTTCAGATTGTTGTTTTGATGATTCGGTTAAATCTTGCATCATAGCGCGCACTTTTGAAGTCGCTTCAACAATTTCTAGCAGGGTTTCACCCGATTTATTGACCAATGAAGTACCTTCTTCAACTTTGGTTTGGCTGTCTCTGATCAAATCCTTGATCTCTTTTGCCGCTTCAGAAGAGCGCTGTGCAAGGTTTCTAACTTCCCCTGCAACCACTGCAAAACCTCGGCCCTGTTCACCAGCTCTTGCGGCTTCTACCGCGGCGTTCAGCGCCAATAGATTTGTTTGGAAAGCAATTTCATCTATCACACCAATAATTTCAGAGATCTCTTTACTAGAGTCATTAATTTCCTTCATTGCCGTTACAGCCATATTGACGACTTGACCGCCTTGCTCAGCTCGGCGCTCGGCATCAAGGGAGAGCTCATTGGCGTTTTCTGCCCGTTTACTGCTTTGTTTCACACTGTCGGTCATGGCTTCCATACTGGATGAAGTTTCTTCAAGACTTGAGGCCTGTTCTTCGGTACGTTGGCTTAAGTCCATATTACCTTGTGCAATCTCATTGGCGCTCTGAGAAATACTACCAGCGGACGAGCGAATACTAGATATAATTTCTGTGAGCTTGTCTGCAGTGGTGTTAGTATCTTCTTTGAGTTTGCCAAATTTACCTTGATACTGATTGGTGATACGTTTACTTAAATCGCCATGGGCAAGGGCGCCGAGCATGTGCATGACATCGTCCAAAGCCACCTCTACCGTGCCGAGTAGGTCGTTAAGCCCCTGACTTAAGTTACCAAAGAAACCCGATTTACCTGTTGGATCAATTTTTTTACTTAAATCCCCCTGAGATGCAGCTTGCACGATCTCATCTATTTCTTTTTCAATATTTACCTCGGCGGTGCGGTCAACCCACTCCAGTACTGTCCCGATGCGTTTGCCATCTACTGAGATAGGGTTTGCTGTAAGGGCAAAGACTTTATCGCCGATATGCTCAACACTGCGATGTGTATCTTGCAGGTTTTCAAAAACTAGGCGTTGCTGTTCTGGCTCTAGGTAAAAGTCATGGATTGCAAAACCGATTAGATTGTTCGCCTCAAATACACCCACGTGCTGTTTAATATCTCGTTCAGATTCTGACATCATATTTTGCAGTGCGTTGTTGGCATATATGATATTGAGTTCTGGATCTGCGATCATGACGTTGCCAGAAACGCTATCGAGTGCATATTTGACCCGAGCGTTTTCGGAGGCAATCCGAGACTTTTCGCGCTCAAGAGCTAACCACTGGGTTTTATCTTGCCACTCGATAACGGTACCGACACGTTCTCCCTCAACTTTTACTGGGCTGGCGACAATGCTGAAGGTACGTCCTGCGATAACAAACTTGCTTTGGTGGCTAGTGGTCAAGTTGTCAAATTCAGCCAATAAATTTGTAAAGTGTGCAAAGTAATGGTCTATTGGGTTGTGTTTTATGGACTCAGGATCAAAGCCAACGAGTTCGCTTTCAATGTCTTTTTCAGCAGCTCTAAACATTTGTTCTAAAGAACTATTTAAGTAAATTACTTGATATGTATCGTCAGTTATCATCACTTGGCCTGACGAGCCATCGAGGGCGTATTTTACACGCGCATTTTCTGACGCGATTTGAGCTTTTTCTTTTTCGTTGGCAAGCCACTTAGTTTTGTCTTCCCACTCGTATACAAGGCCTACGACGTTACCATCCACGATTACAGGACTTGCTACAATGTCGAATGTTCTGCCTGCGATATTCAATTCAGCGTTGTAGCTATCGCTTAGGTGCTGTACAGCGTCTTCTACCTCAGAGAAGTCAGGCAAAGATTGACTGAGCGGGTGGTTAAGCAGCAACTTACTGTCAAATTGTGCATGAACAGAACAAATATCGGTACAGGCAACATCAAACATGGCGTAAATGGCATCATTTAAATAGATCACCTGATTGTTTGTATCGGTTATCATTACACAGGCACTGGCATTGTCTAGCGCGCTTTTGATACGGGCATTTGTACTCGCAATTCGTTTTTCTTCACGTTCTTTTTCTCGTATTTGGCGCAGGCTCTCTCGCATTGCCATCATAGATTTGAAAACACCTTTTGGCGTGCGTCCATCGTATTGTTCATCAAGGTCACCGCGAGAAATGGCGAGTGCCACTTTTTCAAGCTCACTCGGGTCCTTGCCCAGCTGAGCCATGACATTTCGTGTTAGTACAAACACAATGCATCCACTCAGCACCAATGCAATCACAAAGGTAACGAGGATATTGCCAACAGCGGACTCGTTTTCATCTTTAAGTCTAGGCCCAAGTTGGTCTTGATCTGTCTTCACCGAGAGTTTTAGATCATCAACCAACTTAGCAAACTTAGGACCGAGCATATCTAAGGTATTGGTTACCTTATCGTTGCGATCTACAATGATATCGTGAACACTCAAATATGCTTCTTTGTATTGTGCTTCTAAACCTCTCACTCGGTCGATTATGTCACGATTGGCTGCCGTATTTGTAAGCTGCTCTATCAAATCCATTTGTTGCTCAAAAGCGCTAAATTCTTGTTTAACCCGTTGATCAGCGCTCTCATCGTTGCTCTCGAGATATTTAATGACATATAGCCTCCCCAGCAGTAAATTCCGCATGGCGACGCCGGTTAAGTAGGCTAGCTGGGTGTTATTGCTTTCCGATGCACTAAACATTAACTTGGTCAGTTCCCTTTCCATTTGCGGACCAATTACGTTCAACTTATTGAATACCAAATCATTACGTTGTACTCGATAAGATTTAATTAAATCGAACGTTTCGTTATACACCGCGATTTTGGCGATGAGCTCGCGTACCATCTGAGCGCGTTCAGGTTTGTTGATTTCTCGTGTTGCATCATTAAGTAGGCTCTCTACTTGATTAAAATATTCGTCATATTGTTGTATGTCTTTTTCGCTACCAGTGAGCAAAAAGTCTTTCACATTCATGCGAACCATCAGCATGTTAGATTGCAAAATACCTGCAAGATTGCTGTCTCGAGCAAGCTCTCGATAATCTTTAAAACCATCGGATGCTATTTTGAGAGCAAAGTAGGAAATAAAGCCAATCACGGCTAACGTGATCATTAAGGCTGAAAAAGCAGCTATTAGCTTCGCGCGCAGTGTAGATATGATATTGAAATGTATGGAATTAGCCATATTAAAATTCCCTTATACCGCAGGAGTTGCGTGAAATAAAAAAGTCCTGAACTCAAGTATAGAAGCTAAATCGCAATGCGTTTTATTATTGACAATAGAAGTGACCAGTTGGCTGGGATATAGCCCAGAATAGAGTGCTCAAAGGATTGAAATTTCTAAATAAGAATTTGATTTTATTGAAGAAACTTGTTAAGTTGAGAGAGTTGGCAGTTTAAGTCTAGATTAGCATTAAGTGGTGACACTGAGCTTAGCAACTTCGTATTTTTGATAGGAAGAAGAAATTAAGATGCAGTGTAATAGGCTGTTACCTTGAATTTCTGGTATTTAAATTACGCGTATGATATCAAATCGTATATGTATTTGTTTTAGGAGCAAACACGCTGTGAGTAGTATAGTGACAATTAGGCTGGCAAAGGACGACGAAATCCACTGGGTAAATGATCAATATCAACGAGTCGGGTTTAAATTATCCAGTATCGACAGCGATGTTATTGCAATCGCGCTTATTGAAGGTCAAAAAGTAGGAGTTGGGCGAGTTCAACAAATTACAGAGCATGCTGCGGAATTAGGGGGGATGTATGTAAATCCAGACTTTAGAGGTGTGGGGGTGGCTGCTAAGTTGGTGGCATTTTTGGTCGACAATGCTTCACAATATGCCAGTGTGTATTGTTTACCATTTGCCCATCTTGCTAAATTTTATGGAAAATTTGGGTTTATACCTGTAGAGGCTGGTGAACAACAAGTGCCTGATATCGTATTAAGTAAACACCATTGGTGCAATGAAATATACGAGCACGAGACACTATTGTTCGTCAAAAACAGTGAAAATTCATAAATGGCGCTCTTATGGATGAGCAAGAAATTAGGCTGTTGTTAACGCAGCTATTAATGCCAATCGTTCAGTTTAATGAGTATGAAATAGAATTGGCACTTGATTTGTTTTCATTTAAAACGTTTGAGTCAGAGGCGCACGTCTTTGTTAGTCAGGATATTGTAACAGAAGTGCATTTTGTATTATCTGGTCTTGGCCGTTATTACTACTTAGACCGTGACGGAAAGGAGTTCAATAAGTCTTTAGTGAAGCAAGGTGGAGCATTCACTAGCATTGGGTCGCTTGTAGATAGTAGCCCGAGTCCATTTTATGCCCAGGCGCTAACTCAATGTAAAATAGCATCAATACGATACGACGAACTCGTAGCCCTTGCAGAAGATAATCCCAACTGGGGTCGATTTGTACGAAGGCTTTACGAGCGATTAGCGCTTAAGAAAGAGCGTCGTGAAGCCAGTTTTCTGTTATTGGATGCGCAGCAACGATACGAACAATTCCTAATGGGTTTTGGCAGCGAAAGCGAAAATATTGCGCTCAATCAAGTTGCTATGTACCTTGGTATTACGGATGTGAGCTTGTCTCGAATTAGAAAAAAGATGGGCTTAACTTAAGTTAAGGCAATATGTGGGGCAACAAATTATTGTTGTGCTTTTATCGACAGGAAGCATGACATGCGAAAACTACTGCCACCGCACTTATATCTTATTACTCTAGCAGCGATGGGAATGACCAGCTGGTTGTTTTCTTCTGCGCCTTTAGTATCTTATCCATACAATTTAATTGGCTTACCTATTGCTGTTTTAGGCATTGTATTGTCCAGCCTAGCGAAAAAAACCTTTTCTCAGTTGAAGGCGAATGTACTGACTTTTAACGAACCAAACCAGCTTGTCACACACGGCGCATTTCAATACTCTAGAAACCCTATGTATTTAGGGTTTGCAGTATCTTTGCTGGGTTTTAATATTTTGATGGGAGCCAGTTTATTATTGCAGCTCCCATTACTTTTATTTGTTGTGATCACAGATTGTTGGTATATCCGCTTTGAGGAGCATGCTATGCATAAGAAGTTTGATAAAGAGTACGTACTATACTGCGCTCAAGTAAGGCGTTGGCTGTAAAAATATAATCGGAAATTATGAGGGAGTAGGGTGGTCACTGTGAAGTGACAGCTCAATAAGGGTAATGAAGCACGTAGTAACATTGAGAAAATTAAAAAAGACAGACCAAATATACTTGGTACGCCACCTGAATGACGCACAGGTGATACAATATTTATCAGATAGGATCCCGCAACCTTATACGCAGCAAGACGCTAGCTGGTGGTTGGAAGTAGGGTGCGAGCAAAATGCAATAAACCGGGCAATAGAGGTTGATGGCCAGTTCTGTGGCGTAATTGGGGTGTATCTTCCTGAAGGTGATATGCTGCGAGCTAGTGCAGAGATTGGATATTGGGTTGGCCATGAATTCTGGGGAATGGGGATAGCAACACAGGCGGTAGTGATGTTTTCAACCATAGTATTTAACGAATCGGACGTAGTTGAATTAAGTAATCCCGTTTCTGCCCCTAACAAAGCATCCATCCGCGTTATGGAAAAAGCGGGGTTTAAGTTAAAGCAGGTGAGCAAGAAAACGGCCAAACATCAGCAGTGCTTTTTTGATGAGCATGTGTATTCGCTCAACCGCTCTGCTTTCCTCGGAACAGTCTGAAAGGAGTGAACAAAGCGACCTTGAGCTCAACAGGTCGCTTGTTTATTACTTAATTGATCATCGCACTATTGCGGTATACAAGCTTGCGGATGAGTACATGCCCAAATAGAGCGACATGCAGCGCGTGTTTCTACTTGAGGCTTTCCGCCAGCAACATTAGGTGTAAGGTCTTTGTCCAAAGGACGGTTATTAGAAAGGTTTTTTAATGCGTTTTTTTTCATTGTTAATTTCATTTGTATCTCCTTGATTTGTACTAAATTGTACCTTTACAAAGCTAACGAATACTTAAGCTTGATTCAATGCAAATACATGAACTGTTACATTCATTGGGTATTTGGGGAGCGAATAATCTATTTGAAGTCATCTGTAAAAATATGTGTATTTGCTGATTTTTTTATGGACGCTCTTAATGAATTGTTTTATATACTTTCTTTTTATTGAACAATTGATTGTATTGATTAGCGGCAATTGATGAGAAGTTATTTTCCTAATTGTTACAGTTTATTTCCATATAGGCATAATTGAAATATTTCATCCGACTGACACGATATAGCGCTCGTGATACAATCGCCCGTCAAATTTATTGGTAGTATTTCTGCCGTTTGTAGAGAGTTAAATAGTATGAGTGAGTCGTTTGCAGCGATTGGATTAGTAAACCCTAAATCGCCTACCAATGTTGGAGGAGTGCTGCGTGCCGCAGGGTGTTATGATGCAAATGCTGTATATTTTAATGGTAACCGATACGCAAAAGCTGCCAAGTACCATACGGATACGAAAAATATTGCCGACAATATCCCAATCCAACAAGTAGACGATCTTACAAGCTTAAAAATAGCAGGCAGAGCACTTGTGTGTGTCGAGCTAGTTGAAGGCGCGACGCCATTACCTCAATTTATCCACCCTGAAAACGCGCTTTATGTATTCGGCCCTGAGGATGGCAGCTTGCCACAAAATATTGTTGATGCAGCAGATGCAGTCGTTTATGTACCTACAACGGGGTGTATGAATTTGGCAGCAACTGTTAATGTCTTGTTGTATGATCGTATGGCGAAGCGCTCGACAAACTTTGATAAAAACCAGATTTTAGCAAGCCGAGATACCAATAACCGCCTAACGGTAGGGTAATTCCGAATGTGAAGGGCGTTATTGAGCAGATAAATTGAGTGTCGTATGTTTGTTTGCTGCAATGATAGTTAATAGGCAGCAGTAAAAGCCGCGCAATGACGCGGCTTGTGTATATTTATCCGAGGTCAAACCTGTCTAAGCGCATAACTTTAACCCAAACTTTGACAAAGTCATTGGCGAATTTTTGTTTGGCATCGTCAGATGCGTATACCTCAGCGATGGCTCTTAATTCAGAGTTAGAACCAAAAATTAAATCAACAGAACTCGCCTGCCATTGTTGCTTACCCGTTTTTCTATCAAAACCCAGATAAATCCCCGGTTGTGATTTAGATTTCTGCCACTTGGTACGCATATCTAACAAGTTTACGAAAAATGCATTGTCTAAGCTGCCAGGGGTGGCGGTAAGCACACCTGTTTTAGAGTTGTCGGTGTTTGTTTCAAGTACACGCATGCCACCTAAAAGTACAGTCATCTCCGGGACTGACAAACCTAGCATATTGGCTTTATCGACGAGCATTTTTGTTGGCGACATATATGCATCGCTGTGATAGTAGTTCCTGAATGCATCGGCTTTTGGCTCTAAATAATTGAACGACTCTATGTCTGTTTGGCGCTGTGTTGCATCGGTTCTGCCGGGAATAAATGGCACGGATACAGACAGCCCCGCTTTGTTAAGTGCATTTTCAAGCCCAGTCGCGCCAGCAAGGACAATCACATCAGCTAGAGAGACTTGGCGGCTTACACGTTTGTTAAATTGAGTTTTGACTTGCTTTAATTTTGCGAGCACCTTTTTCAGTTGTAGAGGGTTGTTGACGGCCCAGTGATTTTGTGGCGCAAGTTGGATCCGTGCGCCATTAGCTCCGCCTCGCATATCTGTTATTCGATGGCTCGACGCTGCTGCCCAAGCGGTTTCTATTAGATCCGAGTTGGGTAATCCGGTTCGTTTGATGGCGGTTTTCAAGGCCTCAATATCTTTTGGCGTGATAATGTCTCCTTCATGAGGGGGGATTGGGTCTTGCCACGTAAGAGCAACTTGAGGAATTTCGCTGCCCAAATAGCGAGCTCTTGGTCCCATATCTCGGTGTGTGAGCTTAAACCACGCCTTAGCAAAGGCCAGTTCATACTCTTTAGGATCAGTACGGAATTTTTCGATAATTTGACGAAATGCAGGATCTTCTTTCAAGGCGAGATCTGTGGTAAACATTATCGGTGCGCTGCGTTTATTTTTGATATGTGCATCAGGTACTAGGTTGGCAGCTGCTGGGTTGTCAGGGATCCACTGAATTGCACCAGCAGGGCTGGTTGTTTGCACCCAGTTAAAATTCATGAGGTTGTCCAAATAATTGGTTGACCACTGTGTAGGAGTGACTGTCCATGCACCTTCAAAGCCGCTGGTACTGGTATCAGCACCTTTACCGGAACCACATTTATTTTTCCAACCGAACCCTTGTTGCTCTGTTGGGGCGGCGGCCGGCTCTTTACCAATACAATCGTTAGGTTTTTTGGCCCCATGGGCCTTGCCAAAGGTATGGCCTCCGGCAATCAATGCGACAATCTCTTCATCGTTCATCGCCATGCGGCCAAACGATAGACGAATATCTGCGGCAGCTAACAGAGGGTCGGGTTTGCCATGTGGGCCTTGTGGATTCACGTAAATCAACCCCATTTCGACGGCTGCCAGTGGACCTTTGAGTTTGCCTTTTTTGTCGCGCCGCTCATCCACTAAGAACGTGGTTTCTGGACCCCAGTAAACTAGATCAGGTTCCCAATCATCGCTTCGTCCGCCAGCAAACCCGATAGTTTTAAAACCCATAGATTCGAGCGCAACATTACCGGACAGGACCATTAAATCAGCCCATGAAAGCTGTTTTCCATACTTTTGTTTAACAGGCCAGAGTAAGCGCCTTGCTTTGTCTAAGTTGGCATTATCAGGCCAACTATTAAGTGGGTTAAAACGTTGCTGTCCGCCAGCAGCTCCGCCACGACCATCATGCACGCGGTACACACCAGCACTGTGCCAAGCCATACGGATCATTAAAGGGCCATAGTGTCCCCAGTCTGCTGGCCACCAATCTTGCGAGTCAGTTAGGGTTGCTTTGATATCGGCTTTCACCTGCGTTAGGTCGAGCTTGATAAATTCCTTTCTGTAATCATAGTTTGCACCATACGGGTTGGATTTGATGCCATGTTGTCGAAGTGGGCTGAGGTCCAACTGCTCAGGCCACCAGAACTGATTTGTTTTTATTTGAGTTGCAGCAGAGGAGGCGGTGGCTGTGTTTGCAATTGCCATCGCGATACCTGTTGCAAGTGTGATCAATTGAGTACGCATAAATTAAGCTCCAAAAGGGTTATTTAGACCCGCCAAACGGTTCTAAGTGGTGACCTTTTAGAGCCTAAGTGGACAGCTAACAATTGAAAAATTGAATAACTTAAAGATAGTTATCAGTTTTTTAGAATGTTTAAAGAGTGTTCAATAGAATGTATTTATCTCTTTGAATCTTATGATTTTATTTTTTATACATCGTTTTGTCTTTATAGTTTTGATTGAAAAGTGTTCATTTTGGCGGGTGCATATATGAATTTATTGATTAAACTAGTCAAAATAATCAATAAAAAAGAACGTAATAATGGTTTCTATAAAACAAATTGTCTATGCACTGGCTGTTGAGAAAACACTGCATTTTAAAAAAGCAGCTGATGCATGCCACGTTTCACAGTCTACGCTCAGTACTGCGATCCATGAACTGGAAAAACAATTGGGCACAGTGATTTTTGAGCGCAATAATAAACATGTTTTCGTGACACAGCAGGGGCAACTGCTCTTAGATAAAGCGCGTAAAATAAAGCTCGAAGTAGACGAGTTTATGATGTTATCGCAATTGAATAATTCACCGTTGTCTCGGTCCATGAAAATAGGTGTGATCCCAACAATTGGACCTTTTTTACTACCAAAAGTCCTCCCAGAAGTTCGGCGACAATACCCTGAATTTAAGTTGAAAATCATAGAAGAACAGTCCCATGTATTAACTGATATGTTACGTCAGGGTGAGTTGGATGCGGCTATTCTCGCTTTGCCATACCAGATTGACGGGTTAATGGCTTTTAACTTTTGGCAAGAAGATTTTTATTGGGTGAGCCACAAAGATGAAAGTGGCGCAAGGCTGCAAGAGATCACCAGTGAGCAATTCGATATCGCAAAATTGATGTTGCTCAAAGATGGGCACTGTTTAAAAGACCATGCGTTGAGCGCGTGCAATTTACCGCAAGATCAGAAAGATACCTCATTTGATAGTACAAGCTTACATACGCTCATTCAGATGGTTGCAGGCAAGATTGGCACGACTTTAGTGCCTCAAATGGCACTAGACCAGCTAGTCAAAGGAGAGTCAGAGCTAGTTGCACTGCATCTCAATGAGCCTGGGCCACATCGCACGATTGCGATGGTTGTGAGGCCTAACTATGTTCGAACAAACGATATCACGATACTTCAAAAGCTGTTTGAAAAGGAACTTAGCAAGCATTGTGTAATGAGCTATTGCGGTATATAAAACCTGTTGTTTAGGCTTCGTTTTAGTCGTTGCCCCCGAATTTGTGTGATGCGCTGATGAAATGATTCTTGTTGTGTACTAACTGGTTGTTACGCATTTAGCTTATTGGTAACGCCTAGCTACATCAAAGTATGGAAAAGTAACACTCAATAACAACTCGCTTGGATTGTTGCCAATATACTCTGACTCAAAGCCTATTGGAGGAGAGTATAGTGAAGTTAATCAACAGTTTAGTACTATCAATTGCAGTATCGGTTTTAGCCGGGTGTAGTAATGATGATACCTACACCGCCGATGTAAGTGCGATCAATTTGGTCAATAGTGAAATCGATGTTTATTGGCAGTTTGATAAAGAGCGAGATGAAATGTCTTTATCTAATGGCAATGGAATGTTGTTTGGCGATAAGTCGGCTGAAAAGCTCTTAATCCAGGATAATACGGATGGAGACGTGTTTTCATTTTATGCAGTCAAAGGTAATTCAAAAGAGACTGCGATTGAATCTACGCGGTTCCGTTTTTCTAAACATGGTGACTATGTTGTATACAGCTATGGTCGCTTGGATAACGACTCGGCACAGGCTGCGCAGTTAGATGCAGTTAAAATCTATGATGGAGAAATAGCGACGAGTAAATACCGCGTCATTGTTGTTCATACTTATGTGGCTGATATGGGCAAGGTTGATGTGTATATGGGAGACCAAAAACTCGTGGAAGATCTGGAGTATGGCGAGGCAACCGAGTTTGTAGATTTATCGATTGATTTAAATGAATTGATTGTCGTCAAAGCAGGCCAAGGTGCAAACACTGCTACACCAATAGCCAAAATAAGACTGTCTCCACAAGCTGGAGATATTCATTTAGCTTATATTACAACGACTTCTGAGAATGAAGGTAATATTAAATCGTTCAACGTAACCCCTGCAAAATAGCACTATCGCCTGCGTCTCGATACCCCGCACTTCAAAAGTGATTACCTAACAAAGCGGCTTGTGCCGCTTTTTTGCGCACCTTTAGATTAAATTCTCAAAAATAGAATGTTTAACTCTAATATGGCTAATTTCATTCCTAAAAAAAGATAGTAAACTTGTTTGCAAGTAAGGCAGTTATGCCAGATGAAAAAATTTAAGCTTAGGAGCAATACAATGAATTTAGTGAATATCATTTCAAACAACGATAGTTTATCCAATACCGCCAGCTTATTAGGTCGCATTGGTTTATCAGTCATATTTATCTTAGCTGGCCTGAACAAAATCCAATACTTTGATGGCAACGCACAGTATCTTGCATCAGGTGGTTTGCCTGAGTTTTTACTTCCACTGGTGATTGTGTTTGAGTTGATTGGTGGTTTATTTATTCTAGCTGGAGCGCTAACACAACTGACAGCTTTAGCCTTTGCTGGGTTTTGTGTAGTGAGCGCGTTGCTATTTCATAATAATCTCGCCGATCAAATGCAGTTTTTTATGTTTTTTAAAAATATTGCAATGGCTGGTGGCTTTCTAGCCTTGGCATCTGCTGGTGCTGGTCGTTTTAGTGTCGATTATAAGTTAGCAAACGCTAAATGATACGAGTAGGGCCAACTCAATGGCCCTTCATACTTAAGGTTATATTGGTAATTTAAATTTGTGAACGTGGCATAGTATTTTTAGCAATATATGTAGATTACCAGTGGGTGTTGAAGAGTATATTAGGAGCAAAGCAATGGGTTTATTAGTAAACGGACAATGGCATGATAAATGGTATGACACAAAATCAAGTAATGGGGAGTTTAAGCGTGAAGCTGCACAGCTACGAAACTGGATTACACCTGATGGTGAACCCGGTCTAAGTGGCGAAGGTGGTTTCATGGCGCAAAAGGGCCGATACCATTTGTACGTTTCGTTGGCATGTCCTTGGGCGCATCGAACGTTAATTTTTAGGACTATTAAGGGCCTAGAAGAGTATATAGACGTGTCTATAGTGAGTCCTGACATGCTTGAGAATGGCTGGACTTTTGATAAAGCTGCAAGCAGCACAGGCGACGCGCTATACGATAGTGAATTTATGCACCAGTTATACTCAAAAAACAAAGCGGATTACACTGGTCGAGTGACTGTGCCTGTTCTTTGGGATAAGTACCAACAGCGTATTGTCAGTAACGAATCCTCTGAAATTATCCGTATGTTTAATGACGCTTTCAATCATTTAACGGGCAATGCGCTAGACTTTTATCCTCAGCATCTGCGAAATTCAATTGATGAGATAAACGCCTTCATTTACGAAAATATTAACAATGGCGTCTATCGTACAGGTTTTGCAACCAGTCAAGAAGCGTATGAACAAGCCTTCGGTCAGTTGTTCAATGCACTTGATAAAGTGGAGCATTTATTAAGTGAAAACCAGTACCTAGTCGGCGATACATTAACAGAAGCAGATTGGCGCTTATTTACGACATTAATTCGTTTTGATACGGTTTATGTTGGCCATTTTAAGTGCAACAAGCGCACAATTGAGAGCTACCCGAACTTGTCGAACTATATTAGAGCGCTTTTTCAATATTCGGGTGTGGCTAAGACAGTCGATTTCTATCACATCAAGCGTCACTACTATTTTAGCCATACAATGATCAACCCAACACAAGTAGTACCACAGGGACCCGATATTGATTACAGTACTAGGCACAACAGAGCGTCATAGCGCCGCTGTTGCTTCAGAAAGTTAGTGATGCAAAGCTAAGGGCCAGTTCAGGCCCTTTTAATTGTTGATATCCTTTTGAGCTAACAAGGTTGACTGTGCCGATATAACTTGCCATTTATCGCCGTGTTTTGCCCAAACCCGAGAAAATGCAAAGTGACCATCTGCATTTTGACCGCTATACGTGCCTGTAATAGAGGCGAACGCGTGTACAACACATGTTTCTTGTTGAGTTATTAAATCAAGGTTATATAAATCGATAGAGTTTATATTCAGTAAACCAGATCGATGTAAATCTAAATCATCATTTTTTGACAGCCTCTGTCCAAGGTGGTTGGTAAAAATGAGTTGGTCGCTCAATAAACTGTCCAGAGCGGCGATGTCTGATTTTTGCATAGCTATTTTTAATGCCTCTTCAGCCTGCAATATGTGTTGTACTAGATTATTGCCCATAATAAGCCTACGTGTTTGCTGTAAATTTTACATGTTATGGTGAAGGGGGCGCATGGTTATTCTAGTCCCAGGGCGAGCAGAAAGATAAAAACTCCCACGAAATACATGCTATTTATAATCTTAATATTGACCAAGCCGTCTACGTTTCCTTTCCATGACTCTTTAAGTGGCGTAAAGAGTATTTTCGGTTGCAGAGCGAAACCGAGCAAAAGCACAAAGGCCCCACAAGATTTGAGCATTTCAAGAGGTTGACTTGCAACGATGATAAAATCGTAAATTCCACTCAAGAGAATAATGAGAGCAAATACCAACCATACTAATGATGCAACTTTTTCTTTAACTGCTAAATTTCTTATCATATGTCGCTCGCTAATATGCCGTTTGATTTATTTGATTAAATCAAAAAATATACAGGGTTAGTAGTTTTATCAATCAGGAAGGGCTGTTTTATTCACCAGATTCTTATTTTTCTTGAGTAATTGTGCGCTTTATACGGCGTTATATTGGTGCATTCTTGGGTTTATGGAGTCAGTTAATAAGCCGCAAGTTAAAACTTTAGTTGCGGCTTATCTTACAAATAGCTTTAAATTTTTTGACGACAAACCCCGTGTATTCTTCTATCCCAAAAACCGATCACAGGATAATAACCAGTTGCTCTAGCCCACCGAGCCGCGCTTGCTGTTATCAAACCATTTTGCTGCGCATAATTTATTGCTAGCAAGTAGTTCGGATAGTCTACTACACAGCGCCCTGTCTCTGTATACGCACGATGTTGGTACTCGGCTAAGTCCATTACTGCCAGTGAGTTAAATGACAATAAAGTGAGGCTGACTGCACATAGTACTTTTTTACTTATCATGATGGTGTCCTTATTCGTTTTGAGTTGTCAATTAGCTGGGTTAGGCCTTGCAAATACCCGAAATGATAAATACAAAGGCGTCAATCACAGGATAGTATCCGTTACTTGAGCCCCATTGCGCCGCGGCATCCGTGATGAGACCTCTGTCACGGGCAAAATTATTGCGGAATATGACCTCTGAAGGTCCAACAGGTGCGCCCGGTCTTCGCAGTTTACATTTTATAGCGTGAATTGAACTCGCATGCGCGATGTATTCATCCAATGTCATGGGAGTGGCAGAGGTAGCTGCTGGCATTGCGATGTATTCATCCAATGTCATGGGGGTGGTAGAAGCAGCCGCAGGCATCGCGAGTGATGCCACAAATAAAAGTGTTTTAAAGTACATTTGAATTTCCTTATTGAATTAACTTATTTTTTGAGAATGATTTGTATGTGCTAATTTTGTTTGTATACGAGTCAAGATTAATACTGAAAATGGCTGAAATTTGACCGGAAAAATAATCAATAACGGGGTAATAACCAAATGCTTTGCCCCAATATGATGCTCTTTCAGTGATCAAACCTTGCTGATATGCGTAATCGATATAAAACTTGACCCGCTCATGGCTTGGTGGTCTAGCGTAACAGCGAACCATACTATCTTGTTCGGCTCTTGCTCGATATTGTTCAAATGTCATTGCGGCAAGCACGCCACTTGATAACAAAGACAATAACCCAACAGAGGCGAATAGTTTTAATTAAATCGGTTTTGAGTGCGAGATATAACATATCAGGTGAATTCTATCTCGAGAG
The DNA here is from genome assembly GCF_018100925.1 of Pseudoalteromonas luteoviolacea. Taxonomy (GTDB): domain Bacteria; phylum Pseudomonadota; class Gammaproteobacteria; order Enterobacterales; family Alteromonadaceae; genus Pseudoalteromonas; species Pseudoalteromonas obscura. The sequence goes on from NZ_JAGJEH010000002.1 coordinate 391,642, forward strand.
AAGAAATCGACTATTGGATAGAATCCATTTCTTATACCCCATTGAGAAGATTGCTCAGTGATTAGCCCTTGGTCACGAGCAAACTCATTACGCAATCTAATCTCTTCTATTTTTCGGGGTCTCATATAGCGAGCCTCCCAACATTGGTATCTTTCTTCATATGAAGTTGCCCGCTCGATATATTCATCTAGCGACAATGCAGCAGCTGATTCAAATGTAAACAAAGAGAGTGCTCCTGCTAATGCGAGCGTCTTAAAAGTCATAATAAATCCTTTATATTGTGTAGTGTATTTAACTTGTTATGGGATCCAAATTTAAATAGTAAGTGTTTAATTCCGCTTCAATTAGAATGCTATTGTCATGTAGCCTTGCTGCTAAGGTTTGCCAGCAGAGCAAACTGCGCGGACGTCTTGCCAAAACATATCGATGATAGGGTAAAAACCATTGGCCCTTCCCCAATTGGCGGCACGTGTTGTAATAAGCCCTCGATACAGTGCTTCATCAATATATTGCTGCCAATTTGAGGGGGCTGGGAAGGTATTGCAGCGCGAGTGAGGCTGACTGCCTATAATGGCACGATACTGATATTCAGATATGTTCATTGATGCAAATGATTCAAATGAAAGTATAGAAAACACACTTGCAAAGGTGAGCTGTTTGATGTTCATAGTGATTTCCTTATGTAGTTTAAGCGATCCAGAATAAATAAAAGCGCTGATATTTTTGATTAGATGCCTCTGCAAATGGCGTTAATTCTGCCTGAGTTAGGGTCAATTAAAGGGTAGAAGCTGTAAGCCTTGCCCCAATAGGCTGCTCTTTCAGTAATTAAGCCCCTGTTATGTGCATCGTCAATTCGTCTCGCTAATTCTTGAAATGAAATAGGTCCTGCATAACACGTTCCTGGTGGACCGTTACCTTCAAGGGCAAAGGCGCGATATTGAGCTAACCCCATAGCAGCAGAAGCATCAAACGAAAGTAATGACAATAGCGCTGAGAAAGCGATAGTTCTATAAATCAAATTTCTATCCTCTTTTTAGCAATTTACGCTTGAGTCCTGAGCTTAACCACGGCATATTGCCAAAACTGACCGAGTATAAGTGTCCACAACAGGGTAGTAGCTATATGCTTTTGCCCAAAATGAAGCTCGTTGAGTAATAAGTCCCATCCCAAGTGCGAAATCTATTCGAGCTTTGACTTCAGTGTATGATGTAGGTTTTGAGGTACAGCGACCTGCAGCTTGTGCATCTCTTTGCGCCATAGCTTCATAGGCAGCCATGCTGATCGCCGCATTAGAGTCAAATGACAGTAAAGCGATAGCGCCTGCAAAGGTAAGTGATTTAAATGACATGGAACACTCCCATTTAAGGTTTGATATTACCGCCTTAGTTTTATTTACCAAGGCGCATTCGATTAGAGGTAAAAATTGACTTCTGCCTTATCTACTGCCGCTTCCACTGCAAACTGCGCCTATAGTAAAGCTAAAAAAATCAATAACAGGGTAGTAGCTATAGGCCTTACCCCAATCCGCCGCTCTTCTGGTAATTAGCCCCCGATTAACTGCCCAATCAATGCGCCTTACCATTTCATGGTATGGGAGGGGGCTATATACACATCGCCCTGTTATTTCTGAGTCTATCTGAGCGCGACTCTGATAAGCTGCTAAGTCCATCATTGCGGCAGATTCGAATGACAGCAGGGACAATGCGCCTGCGAATGCAAGAGTTTTTATCATCATGATAACTTCCTTATTTATTAACATTTAGTAATTGGTGATTTTTTTAAATACTTATATAAGCACTTTTATAGGGCTATTAATTTAAGCCTTATCTTCCACTACAAATTGCGCCTATTTTAAAGTTAAAAATATCTATAACAGGATAATAGCCATACGCTTTGCCCCAATAAGCCGCTCTTTCGGTAATTAGTCCGCGGTTAAATGCCCAATCTATGCGCATTGCCAATTCTTGGAAAGGGATTGGCTTGTTGTTACATCGCCCTCCAATTCCTGAGTCAATTCGAGCGCGATGTTCATAAGCAGCCAAGTCCATGACTGCGACAGATTCGAAGGACAGCAAGGATAATGCTCCTGCAAGTGCCAGTGTTTTTACCATCATGATAATTTCCTTATTTTTGGCTTTTAGTGCTGACCGATTAACTTTCAGGTACTTATGTGTGCACGTTTATAGGGGTCATTGATTTTGGCTTTATACACCTTTACAAATAGCCACTACAGTTCGGTCAAAAAAATCAACAACGGGATAGTAGCCATAGGCCTTACCCCAATAAGCAGCTCTTTCGGTAATTAGCCCCTGATGAAATGCCCAATCAATGCGCATAATAAATTCTTGATAAGAGATAGGGCGAGTTGAACACCGACTAGCCAAATCAGAGTCAATACGGGCGCGATATTCGTAAGTTTCCAAGTCCATTGCTGCGAAAGATTCGAATGACAGCAGGGATAATACTCCTGCTAATGCAAGTGTTTTTATCATCATTATTATTCCTTATCAGATTTAAACGCATTAAAAATACCGCTCTAACAGTGCGAAGGTTATGCATTTGGTTATCAATATGTGTTCGAATACAAATTAACTCTATTCGGCATAGCGGCGGAATATCCCGATCAAAAGCAGCTCGATTTAGGTGCATCGACACACATATGGTGGCAGATTCAATTAAGCTAAATACGCAAGGAAAAAAGTGAAAACACCCACAAAATGGTTTTTTTCATTGTCTTTCCTATTTGACATTAGTTTATCGAGCATATGCAGCACGTCGCGACATGCTGCATAAATTCAGTTAAATACAGGATCGTTTTCTCAATATCATGTTGTTGAATTATGCGCCTCTACAAACAGCAACGACTCGGTCGGCAAAGAAGTCTACTACTGGATAGTAGCCATACGCTTTGCCCCAATAAGACGCTCTTTCTGTAATGAGCCCACGGCTGTAAGCCCAGTCAATGCGTTGTTTAAGCTCAGTATATGAGATAGGGTATCCTCGGGCACAACGTCCTGAGCTTCCATTGTCCTGATAGGCTCTCATTTCATATTCAGCAATATCCATTGCGGCGAACGATTCAAATGAAAGTAGAGAAAGTACGCCAGCGAAAGCGAGGGTTTTAATGGCCATAATGATTTCCTTATATTTTGTAAAAGTAAATTAATCTTATTAATTGTGTTTATTCGGTATTTAACGCCTAGGCGACAAGTTTCGCCAACCTAAAATCCTGATTGAACAGTTGTCTCCCGACATTTAATCCAAAGAAGTAAAGGTCCTAAGATTGACTCGGCATACTCCCACAGCCTTGTATTCGTACATATCTATCACTGGGAAGTAGTAATTACTTTTGGCCTGTCGAGCGACATCGGGTGTAATAAGCCTGTCAGATACTGCCATTTGCAAATACTCTGAAAATGTCATCGGTACTCTATAGCTATAACAGGCATGGCTCCGTGCATTAGGGTGTTGCGCACCTTCTATAAACTCAGGCAAGGTCATCATTGCGTGTGATTGGAAAGACAATATGCTTAAAATAGAGAGAGCTTTAAGATTCATTTTATATCCTTATTAAATATTTCATAAATTCTAATAAAACTATTTATGTTTTTAGTATTGTTGTAGCTTTGGCCTAGCACCAAAGCTACACACTGCGACTATCGTGTAATCAAATACATCAATGACTGGGTAGAAACCAGCTATACGGCCCCATGATGCAGCGCTAGAAGTAATAAGTCCGTGGCTCTGCGCGAAGTCTATACGGTGGTAATAATCGATAATATGAGGTGGGTTTACACAGCGTCCAGGAGTCTGCCGATCGATTAGAGCCTGTCTTTTGTAGCTTTGCAAGTCCATTGTTGCATATGAATCGAATGAAATAATACCAAGCAAGAATATGAAAAAAGAGGGCTTTATCATCATATATATTTCCTTATATAAATTAATTTAATTTGAAATTTCAGTATATTTATTTTTTGTATATTGCAATTTTTATTTAGTTTTGATCTGCGCATAGGTGCAAATACTATAATAGTAAAATTAAATGATGCTTCTACCGGTTACAATTTGTTATATGTTTTAACATTGATTTAATTTGTGATCAATAAGTAATCAGTTTTGGCTTTTGATTTTTACTCTTTAATCATAATTATTAAAGAGTTAGGTTTAAATCTATATGATGGAACGGAACTGAATATATAGATTATTATCTTTAATGTGGCGTTGAAATAGACTGGCTAAATTACAGTGTTTTTGTTTTTTAAATATTGTGGAACTTTGCATGTTGCGGTTGGTTGAATTTTACCTAATTTTCATGCTGTGGTGAGCTAGTACTCACCACAGCATGAGAATAATTACATGGCCTGTAGCAGTAAGGCAACGCCTATGCCTGCCCCTGTGCCAATGATGACGCCCATCAGCGCCATGAGTATTGCAACCGGTACTAGGGTTTGGCTATATGCTGCAGCAAGAACGGGTGAAGACGCAACGCCACCGATGTTTGCGAGTGATGCGATACCACAGGTAAATAGATCAAGTTTAAATATTTTGGCAATGGTCGTGAGGATCACTCCGTGAATAAGTAGGATGACAAAGCCAGCTAAGATGTATGCCGGTGCTTGAGTTAACTCTGCAAAGTTTGCGTTGGCCGCAATTAAGCCAACAAGTGTATATAGCAAGACATTTGAAAGCTGAGGAGAGCCAGGAATTTTTCCAAGAGGCGTCATAGCGCAAATGACACCAGCTAAGGTCACTAACATAATACTCCATGTTGTGCTCGTGAGCACTGCGTTATGTGGTAATAAACCTGATACGTAGATGGCCAGTGCAGACAAACCTAATGCACAGCCGAGCAGTAGCATCATATCTGGAAAAGTAGTTTCTTTTCTAATCTTATCATTAGACAAGGTGAGCTTGTGTTGCAGTTCATTAAGCGTACTGGTATCAGCTTTTGTCCAAGCATTAAATTTATGTGCAAAAGGCACCAATGCCAGTAAAAACATGATCCACATTGCGTAATCTATCGAGTCGATCAATAGGGTATATCCCATTCCGGCATCATTCAGCCCCAAAGATTGCTGTACAGCAACCATATTTTGAGTTCCGCCTATCCAGCTGCCTGCCAGAGCGCCGAAAGTAAGCGCGGCATTGTCACTTAAATAGCTTTGGAATAGTGCAAAAGAAATAATGAAACCAAGTACAATGCTTAAAGTTGCAGCAAAGAAAGTACCCAATAGTTTAGGACCAAGTTTAACAATGTCGCGTAGGTCAGCCCTCAATAGCATTAAGAAAATCATTGCTGGCAATATAGCGGTTTTTACTTCTCCACGGGCTTGCTTGACTGAGTCTGTCATTTCCCATACGCCCAGCGTTGACATCACCATCGCTGAAAAGTAGATGATAATGACAGCTGGAACATATTTGAAAAAAGGCCCACTTTTATATTTGTCCTCATACCAAATCACAATACTCGACACAAACATTAAGAATGCGATGAACGAAAAACCATCTTGGATCATATGTCCCTCTATTTTAATTATTATAAATTGGCAGCTATGCTAGCGGAATTTGATGAGAAAAACGACGGTTAATAATCATGCTGGATCAAGTTTGATGTTTAGCCGCATATGCAAAGCCACTGAAAGGTATGCTATTTATTTTAAAAATGTGTTTTTTTAACACCTGTCATGTAAGAGTCGGGCTATTGTCGGGTGGTGTCGATACCATTTCGTGACCGACAGATGATAATATCAGTCACTCTCCAAGATGAGTAAGCAAGAGGTAAAACCGTGGTTCTAAAACAACTTAGATTAAGTCGCAGCCTTTCCCAGGAGCAATTAGCTCAAATGTCAGGTTTGAGTGTTCGTACTATTCAGCGAATTGAGGCTGGTGGAAACGCGAGTTTGGAATCGCAGAAATGCCTTGCTGCTGCACTCAATGTCAGTATCGAAATATTGAATCAGGAGGAAATGACAATGAATAGACGTTCGGAAAATTGGCAAGGTCTGCCAATTATTTTAAAAATTTGGTTCGCGCTCAACTTTTTACAGCTTAGACCAAAGCGAGAAACAGCAAAACGTATCATGTGGTTAGGGCATATGTCAGGTTTTATATTCTGTTGTATGGGGCTTGTGAGTGAAGCTGCATTGGTAGGTGGCTTGCTTATGTTAATGACAGCTTACTTGTTTGCTTTGTTAAAGTGGCAAGGGGACAAATACGATATTTGGGATGAACCTAAAGTAACAGAGCACTGAGTAGGGCATGATTGTGAGGGGATATGCCTCTTTGGTGAAGGTATAAATTTGGCGTAACGTGACGCCAAATTTATATCTTTAGTCCGAAACTCATCAGTGCATAGCACATAAATTAAATATCAATCAGATGAGAACTTAAATTTATCAAAAAAGGATTTTTGCACCGGGTGTTTAAGCGCTTTAGGCCTGAGTGTTTGTACTTGCTCAATGATAGCTTGGTTATCGTATCCAAGACGTTTCATCAGCAGCCCAATGACCAGCCCAGTTCGACCAGAGCCACCTTTACAGTGGACCGCGACAGTGCCTTTTTGCTCTACAATGGATAAGATTGCATCGACATGTGTATTGAAAGCATCAGTAAAGTCTTGGTTAGGGGCGTCGTCATCTGGCAGAGGCATTTGAAACCACTGCAGCGCGAACTTTTCACAGGCAAGTGGTAGTCCTTGTACACCGTTTTTTTCCATTTCACTGTCGTACATCAAAGTGACAATCGCTTGAACTGAAGCAGACTTGAGCTGCTCGACAGCTTGGGTTAATGACACTTCTTTTGTGCCAGGGCATGGAGTGAAAACGAACGTCCCGCCGTTATTCAGGGTTAGTTTGTCAAAAGGGTGTGTTTGCATAACAGTCTCTTCGTGAGTTTATGGGTTAAACCAATGCTTGGTTTTATTGACGATAGCAACGAGAGACAGCATTACAGGTACTTCTACCAAAACGCCAACCACGGTTGCCAGTGCCGCGCCTGAATGCAATCCAAATAAAGAGATCGCGACAGCAACAGCGAGTTCAAAAAAGTTCGAGGTACCGATCAGACAAGCTGGTGCAGCAATATTGTGTCTAAGTTTCAATTTTAAAGCGGCAAAATAGGCGATAAAAAATATCCCATAGGTTTGCAAAATGAGCGGAATTGCAATCAGGACTATGTTCATCGGCTGTGAAATAATGGTATTCGCTTGAAATCCAAACAGCAGTACCACAGTTGCCAATAAGCCAATGACTGAATACGGCTTTAGCCTCGCCAAGAAGGAATCAATCGCAGCTTCATTTTTATTCGAGCCATTCAGTTTTTTCCGAGTCACAATACCAGCTACAAGCGGTAATAAGACATAAAGTAAAACTGAGATAAGTAAGGTATCCCATGGAACATGAATATTCGACACGCCCAAAAGCAGACCTGCAATCGGCGCAAAGGCAAATATCATGATCACATCGTTGACTGAGACTTGCACTAAAGTGTAATTCGCATCACCTTTGGTCAGCTGAGACCAAACAAACACCATGGCAGTACAGGGAGCAACTCCCAGTAGTATCATACCTGCAATATACTCTTGTGCAGTTTGTGGGCTGACATAGCTGGCAAAAATGCCTTCAAAAAATAACCATCCAAGGGCTGCCATGGTAAATGGTTTTATCAACCAATTTATCACGACAGTGAGTACCAGCCCTTTGGGGTTTTTACCGACTTCTTTGATGGTAGAGAAATCAATTTGCACCATCATGGGGTAGATCATCACCCAAATTAGCACCGCGACTACTAAATTGACTTTAGCGAAGGTTAAAGCAGCGATAGATTCAAAAACTGTTGGGTAAACTAAGCCAAGCCCAACCCCTGTGGCGATGCTTACGGCGACCCAAATGGATAAATAGCGTTCAAAAATTCCCACTGTAATACCTTTTAACTACACAAGTTTGAGTAACGAGTAGGGCGGTCTCCCATAGTGTTTAGTCGTGCCAGTTCTTGCTCTATGAAATTTGGTTCATTGATAACTGTTGACGTGATCGTGTGTTTCATCCACTCGGGCAGTGTAGGGTTGAGAGAGTAAAACACCCATTGATGATATTTACGATCGGATAATATACCTACTTTTCGCAATTGAGCGAGGTGACGTGACACTTTAGGCTGGCTGGGTTCGTCCAGTGCGGTCATAAGTTCGCAGACACATGCTTCTTGCTCTACTGCAATGATAAGTAAAGCCTTAAGCCGAGTTTCGTCTGCAAGTGCCTTATAAAATGCCATGGGCTCTATGGTAGCTGGCTTTTCAGAGGAGTTATCTATGAGGAGAGATTGTATTTTTTCATTGATCTCTTGCAACGTTTTTTCAAATGGGTTGTCACATTGGCGAGTCTTTGGTTCATCTATATCCCATGCTAGGCAATTTACGCCATTGACTCTGCCTTCACACTCCTTGGTTGCACTGGCACATAGGGTTATCACGTAATCGAAATGCATGTTGGCATATTCGTCTATGTGTTGTGATTTAAGCCCTTGGCTTGTGAGCCCAAAATGCTCAAGAACAGCGAGAGTACGAGGGTCAGCACCACTTGGTTTTGTCCCAGCACTGTAAACCTCATATTTACCTTTCCCATGATGTTTTAGCAGAACTTCTGCCATCAGCGATCTCGCTGAGTTCTCGGTACATAAAAAGAGTACTTTCATATCAATGCTCGCTTTGAATATGAATATAATTAATTTATTATATACTATCTTTGTTATGTATTACTCGCAAGCAGTTTTAATTTGAAATTTTGAGAATGTACTGGTTTACTTTTCTTCTGATGGATAAGCAGCCTATGCCCAAAAGTTACTGGGCATAGGAAAACTTACAGCTTTTATGGGCAGTTAAAATGAGTAACTCAGCCCCACATAAGCCATTTGCGGGGCGCCAGGTTGGATTCGCTCTTTGCCATATCTGAGCTCAGCTTGTAAGGCATACTTTTTGTCTGTGACATTCGCCAATCGCGCGTGTAGCTTGAGTGCCTCAGTGACTTGATAGTTGGCCTTGAGGTTTGCAATTGTATAGCCATCATATTTTCGCGTGTTTTCAGAGTTCATCCAGTAGTCTCCAATACTCTTAATCTCAGCTGTGATATTGAGGCCTGACACGAATTGACTTGCGTAATTTAAGCGTAGGTTAGCAATGTACTCTGGGGCCATGACTAAACTATTACCAGATAAATCGACTTCTTTACTTTCTTTCGTTTTGAAATCGACTCTGCCTGCATCTTGTACATAGTGTTGAAATTCATGATTGGATTGGCTATATGCCAGCGCCACCGACCACGCAGGTGAAAAGGTGTAAATCCCACCGATCTCGAACCCTTGATGCCTCACTTCAGAGGCATTGACGCGAAAGCTTGCGCCAAAGTCATCATAGGCTGTCACAATCGCGTCTTTAACATCCATAATATAATAAGCCAGTTCTATAGAGAGTTTGTTAAAGTTTGCTTTGTAGCCTAGTTCGTATGTATCGGATGTTTCCTCGCTGATTGAGTCCAATTGTGAACTGGTTTCTTTGGTCTTTAAATGGTAAATCTCAGAAGCCGTGGGGATCCGAATCGCATTGGCATAACGAACATAAACACTGGACTGTTCGCTGAGCAGGTAGTTTAAACTCGCTTTAGGGCTCAAGTGTTCAAAAGTATCACTGCGACTTGCGATTGAACGATTACCAAATCCATCATCATCGTAAGCAGACAAGGTATTGTCAAAGTCGTATTGGTTGTTGTCGTATCTTAACCCGATTGAATAATTTAGTTGTTCAGTGAGTTTACCTAGGTGTTGAATGTAAGGAGATACCCCTACAAAACGTGTGGAATCATTATAAAAAACATGCCCTTGCGGATAGGTTGCAGCACCCCAACCAGTTGTAGTTCTGGTGGTTGGTTGATAGGAGTAAGCATCACCTTCTGAGCGTTCTAGGTCGATGCCTATCGTGGTTTCAAAATCCGGATTGTGTCTAAAGTTTGTTAAGGCCAACAGACCGACCGTTCTAACACTTGATTCGATCTTCGGCATATTCGGTTGCCAAGTCGCAATATAATCGTTACTACGATAGCGTAAATAAGGAATCACCGACGCGTAAAAGTCGTGATCTTCATATTTATATTCTGAGCTCAATCGAACGTAATCGGTGGCACGGCTAGGATCAATGGCTAGTACTTCATCGGGCAAACCAGATTGTGATGGATCTAGGTTAAACTGCTCTTCGGTGAGTGCGTTTAGCATTTGTTGATCTAGCGTTGAAGTGATCAAGCTGGTTTTAAGGCTTTGTTTGTCATCTATCTCAAGCTCATGGAGGACATTAAACTCCGCTTTTTCAACACTGCTATGCTCTCTCCAGCCTTCATTATTTAAGTAGGCACCACTGATCCGAATACCATTTGAGTTTGAGAGCTCGTGAGTAATGCTGCCGTTGACTCGCTGGTAGCCATGTTCGCCTAACGTGGAAGCTAATTCATTTTTACCTTCACCGATGGGTGCTGAAATAACATTAACGGTTGCTGCAACTGCACCGGAACCATACAGGCTGGTCCCGGCACCTTTAAGCACCTCTAAGCGAGATATTGACGAGTTGCTGCTTGCCCACCAAAGTGCATTGTGATTGTAAAATGCAGCGGATTGCAAAGGCACATTGTCTTGTAGGTATAGCGTGTAACCGCCATAGTTTATTGGCATCCGTATCGCGGCGTTATGTCCTTGTCCACCAGATAGCTGGTTGAGCAATACACCTGAAATAGTTTCTAGAGACTCAGATACGTGTTGTGCATTGTCATTTTTTATAGTATCAGTGGATACACTGCCGACACTCAGTGCCAGATCCGTATTGGCTTTGGCTGTTCTACTTGCTGTGACGATGATCTGCTCGATATCCTCTGCCTGTTGCTGTGCGTACAGTAAATCTGCCTGCATTAGCGCTATGGCAATGAGTGAATAAGAAAAGCCAGATTTCATTATGCTTGTTCCTTAGTTATTTCTAATATTTCGTTATTTTGTATATTGCGATGTATTTTTGCCCGACGCTGGCGCAGCAGTTTCGAAAAGTACATTGAAGTACCTAATAAGGCAATAAATGCTAATCCGAGGCAGATCAGAGTAATGATGCTATCACGAATATCTTTACCCAAAGGGTTTAAAAAGTGGTACTTATGTAAATAGCCAAAATGCCAACTACGTGCGTTTTGCCACGTGTCGTCAACTGCGGCAATGTAACCGGTATGGAGTTCTATGCTATAGCGCACCTCTGGAGATTGTTCGAAACTCAGTTGTAGCACTGGTAGCCGCTTGTTAACAAAACCATATGTTGGGCCGAACTTATCAATTTTTTTGCTGTGTGTGAGCGTGCCCTTTATATTTAATTGATTGAGCAACGCACTCTGAGCGAAAGCTTTATCGTCATATTGAGTTTGGTTATTTTGCCAATATGTAAAGTGCATCGAATTATTTTTGTACGATACGATTTGGCTTAGGACTTGACCTGAAATAATGACCAACTGGAAATTATGGCCATTTGCTATTGCCAGCGTTTTGACAGGATCATGATGGATGGCGTCTGTGGCAATTTGGTTGGTCGGTGAAAGATCTCTAAACTCTTGCAAAAAAAACTTATCAATTAAAATGTGCGTACTACTACTCGCAAACCCGAGCATACACAAACTTAAAGCCAACCCTGAAGCCCTATGTAACGACCGTCTATTAAGTTGTTTTGTTTTAATTCGTGACCACAACACACTGTAAGAAAGCAGTCCAAAAATGGCCATAACCAATACCGCGATGCTGATTAGCAGCATGGGTATGATGCGCCATAGGCTGTGTCTATCACCAGCAAACTGCCATGTATGTAACTGTTTGAACCAGAAAGACAGCGACTCTCTCAGTGGTGTATTGTGCGCGGTTATGCGTTTGCCTAATGTGTCTATATATATGTTGTTCCCGCTGTCCATGTGCAATCGATACACAGGCAATACCCGGTTTATTTCAGGGTAAGCAGAACTGAATTGTGTGACAAGTTCACTCTTTATAACGTTTTGATTGGTCCATTGTGTTGCTAGGTAGCGTGCATAATCAACATCATTTAAGCTGACACTGGTTGCTGATAAAGGGAGGTAATGCACCGTTGTGCCGTCATCAATTTGCTGTTGAACTTGATAGAAGTAGTTTCCTTTAAACTCTACCAAACTAGCATGGCTGAAGTGATGGACACCTTGCTGCTTTAATGCGTCTTTCAAATGTATATAGTTTTGTAATCTATTTGATTCAACTTTGATTGGGTCAGGTTTTATGTGTGGCGCTTTTGCAAAATGAGACATTGCGGGGTGCAGTAGCCCTGACAGCGTCCAAATTACAAATGGAAATACGCATAAAAGAGCCAGTCGTCGATGCCATGCGAGCAGTATTTTTAGCATGAATTGTTATTTAATTGGGGATAATGGTTGGATTATATGTAATAAACTAGCCTCAAGGGATGTGACAAATTGTCGCACAAGATTCTGATTAGTATCACGAATGTTAAAGCCCCATAAGTTGTAAGGAAATGTGAAGTGGCTCTATACAAGTTGTATTTCGGTTGATACATTAATCAGTGTTAAAATAGGTACTAACAATTGGATATTGGTGTTACTATTTTGGATACAAAAATTGTGCCTAATAAATAACAAAAGGAACTCGCCATGTTTATCGTCACGCTTAATTATCTCGTTGGATTATCAGAAGTAGAGAAGTATTTACCGCTGCATATTGAGTATTTGGATCAGTGCTATGACGATGGTATTTTTTTAATGTCAGGCCCAACTGAACCTCGTACCGGCGGTGTCATTTTAGCTGCTTCCACATCTAAAGAATCATTGGAAGCAACTTTAAACGAAGATCCATTTTATAAAACAGGTATTGCTGACTATCAAATAACGGAATTTGTACCAACTAAGTCAATGAAAGAGCTAAACTATCTTCTATAGTTGTTCAAGAGCCGATTGTGGTCCACTTGGTACAAGGAGGTAGCTAAGTGCATAAAAATCTACTAAACACACTGCGCTTACTGGTTAAGCAACCCACTCAATTAAAAGGCAATATAAATAAGCAGCTTACGCTATTTAAAGATTCGGTAGCGGGACTGCCTTTTTTAGCCTCGTGCCACAAATCGAAACTGTCAGACTATGACGAAAAGCATTACTTTGTCATCCCTTTTGAATTGGGGGAGCACAAAGTTGCCTTACATACTTTAAGAAACTTGCCGGACGGTGTACCAGAAGTAAATGCATTACCAAAACGCCGAGTATTTCACTTTGCCAATGAACATGCTGAAGCTTTATTAACAAATATTTTGTCAGAACAAGCTGAATCTTTAGTAAGAAAACAGCAGGAAGGGCAGGTAAGTCGGTTAGAGCTGCTAGCAAATGATATAGATAAGTTAGATACAAAACTCACTTACGGCATGTTTCTCATAGGCGGACTCTCTGCCTTTGTGAATCCTGCCATTGGTGCGGCTATTGCTGCAAAAGCGGCACTGCCTAGTATTACGGGCTTATTAAACAAACATGGTGTTCGCCCACTAGGAGAAAAGTATACGCAAGTCGCGCTCAATCAGCATATTGAAGAGGCGCAAGATAAAGTGCTACAGGAATTTTCTGAGGCGGATACAGTAAAATTGATAAACCCGGTTTTGAGCCGATTATACCGTGCCCTTGAAACGTCTGAGCAACAGTATGATCCATTATTAGACGAATCATTTAATGACGTGGGCTTTGGTGAACATGAAAAAGAAGAATGGTTAGAATTGACGGTTGAAGCATTGGCACATGTTTACGAAGACATCATTCATCAGCCTGAACTACACCAGCAAGCATGTTTATGTGAGGAAGATATACGCTGGTTAAATTATCTCTTTAAAGGGTATCTTGGTTGATTTACATAAGGAATCAATAAATGGCGATGTGGAAGCAAGCTTGCCAATTTTTCGGTCTATTTTGGTTACTTTTTAGTTCAAATACCTTTGCAACTGTGGATATATATTCTCAGACAGTAGCGGACAAGTCATGGCAAGTTAGGCAAGCCGTGTCGTCACCAACAGGACAAAGGATCAAGCTCAAAGTTGACGTATTGGCTGAGGAGCAAGTGAGGTGGTTTCAAATCATTCCTGATACCAGCCAATACTACAAAAACGCCAACCACCCATGGGAGGAAAACCCTTATAAGTGGGCCGGGTTTGGCAAAGTAAACTACTATAAAAAGCATCTCAATCAGTTTGATAATTTGGCTGAAATAGAAGTATCAGGAACATGGTTAAGTAAGAATAATGTGTTTGATTCACCCTACTACCATGCCAATGTAGGTAGCTTTTGGTTCCAAGTTGAAGTGGTAGGCAAAGATGGCCGCCGCCGTAAAAGTATGGGGTTAGAAAATAACGATCATCGCGGTTTAGATAAACAGGTACTTCGAGTTTCATTCACTCAAGGCGAGGGATATTTGGGTGTGCTGAGTAGCTTTTTTAATGTGCCGGCCATTTTCGGGTCTATACCTTACCAAAGCCAGCATTATTTAGGGGTTGATTGCGCAGATGTATTAATGGCTGCAAATGCGATAAAGGACAATGACAAAGTATTTGATCGTAATGTAGCTTGGTTGGTGACAAATTTAAAGCACAAAGCGAAGTTACATGGATTTACAGGTTCAGATACAAAGTTGAAGTGGGGTGATGACATTTTGCCAGGAGATTTTATTGCGGTTAGATACCGTCAAAATGGGCAGTTTGCACACATAGGCGCGCTCTATCAAGATAGCAATAACAATGGCGTACTCGATGGTGACGATTTGGTTATGCACGCCGGGCCTAATGCGTTGAGTTATAGCACAGTAGCCAATGCGGGGTTTCTGGGTGAGGTTGTGGTCCTTGATAATCAAGATTAAGCCGAATGTAACTGCCGGGTACCTGAAATTCAGAACCAAGTGACGTGAAAAATATTCAGCGCCTACATACATAATGGATAACCTCATCACTATGATTAGAAAAGCTCAGCTTCAAGATATAAACAGTCTCGCTGCACTCGCGTTGCAGGTGTGGTTAACGACGTATACTCCAGATGGTATGCGTGACGAATATGCGCACTTTGCATTAACGACATTTACGCCCAAGTACTTTAGCCAATTAATTAATAACCCTAAGTATAAAGTAATGATATATGAGCGAGATAATGCCATTGTCGGCTTTGCGGTAGTCAACTTCGAGTCTAATTATCAGGGATGTGACTACGGATTTGAGATAGAAAAACTTTATGTTCACAATGCGTTTCAAGGACAGGGGATTGGAAAAAAACTATTGACTGAAATGAAACGTCATTGGGGCGCTGAATTTTGGCTTTATACATGGGTGGAGAATACGTCGAATTTGTTTTACCAGCGACTTGGCCTTGAACACATTGGCACATTCAGTTTTGATTTCTCAGGTACTCAAATAGTCAACAATGTATATCGTAGTAAATAAGCTAGATTCTAAGTTTCATTTGCATTGCAAAACCTTTACACGCAACATGTCTATATCAAAATAAGTAGTCTAAATCTAAATGACAAAGTTGAATATTTCCACCTAACGGACAAAAGAAAACCCTATCACCTATAAATTATTTGAGATATGTCGATTTGGGAGCCACACAAGTTGAGAGGGATGTACTCTATAACTACAATAGCGCATCTAGTGTCGTGAAAGGAAGCCGTCTTATTAGGTTCCTGCACCTAAAGTGGGGGCTTAGTCGTAGCGTGTTAACTCACAACTAAGCCGATTGTTCTAACAATTGCGATATCACTTCTCTGGCTTGATCAAATTCAAAATCCTCAATGAGTTCCACAAGCTCAATGCAAGTAGACTCATCAATTTTATGGTTAGCTTTGAGCTCATAAACTTTTTCAACGGATTGAGTATCACAACTGAGCAATAGCTCTTCCAGCTCTAAGAAGTCTCCACGAGTGACTTTAAAACTCACAATATTTGACGTGCTGGGGGCAGAGGGGGTTGGTTTATCATCACTTTGTAGTTCACTTAGACTTTTATGCAGTCCTCTTAAGTATTCAGTAAGTACTTCAACGTCTTTTGTATCAACCTTTTGTTCATTGGCGATTGCTGCTTCGATGTCTGAAGCTTGCTTGGAAAGCTCATCAATGCATAAATTGGCACTGGCCCCTTTAAGAGAATGAGCAATACGCTCAGCGTGTTCCATATCGCCAATGACAAGGGCTTGATTGAGGTTAATGGTTTCTTCTATTTGATTTCGAGCAAACTTTTTAATAATGTTCCAAAAAGCTTTTTCATTGCCCCCCAACCGCTTTATTGCCCGTTCAATGTCAACTCCATCTAACTTGGTCTCTTGTTGCTTTGCACTAGTCTCTACTTCTGGCTGCTTGTCGTCAGGGCTCTCGACTACCTGATGCAGGCAGGTGTCCTCTTGGTTAGCCAATTTGTACAAATGTGCGTGTAAGGTCTCTGTCATTTGATTGAAATTAATGGGCTTACCAATATGATCATTCATGCCCGCAGCTTTACATTTTTGTAAATCTTCTTTCATGACATTGGCTGTCATGGCGACAATTGGTAACCCATCGAACTGACTAAATTCACGTATTCTTTTGGTTGCTGAGTAACCGTCCATAACAGGCATTTGGATGTCCATGAGTACGATATCAAACGTGTTATTTTTGACCATATCAACGGCAATCTGGCCGTTATCTGCAATGGTTACGTCTAAATTTAGGGAACTAAGCATCTCATTGGCAATTTCTTGATTTGTCGTATTATCTTCAACAAGTAACACTTTTTGATTCTCGAATGAATGTCTCACGCTGCTGTCTTTGTTCGATACATCGCCGTTTCTAGGCTGACTTGCTAAGTTAAATGACTCCATAATGGCATCTAACAGAACCGACGCATTAACAGGTTTGAGAATTATGGCATCAATTAAGTCGTGGATTTGTGAGTTCATACCAATGTCGGTGCCGTATGCTGTAACAAGTACATATTTGGGCTCAGGTGTTAATTCAAGTGAACGAATGTGTTTGATGGCATCAATTCCGCTCATATTTGGCATTTTCCAATCCATGAAAACAATGTCAAACTTGCTGCCTTGTACCAGCTCAATTGCGCCTGAGCCACTTGCCGCGCAAGTGACCGTAAACTTCATTGCTTTGAGCAGATTGGTCAATATTGCACGTGCACTTTCATTATCATCAACGACCAATGCGTGTTTACCGGCTAACTGGCTATCGGGACAAATGACATTGGTCAGTTTGGCCGACTGCAACCCGCAGCGAACTGTAAAGTAAAACTCAGAACCTTGGCCTTGCTCGCTGTTAACACCAATAGTGCCTCCCATTAATTCCACCAGCTTTTTAGAAATACTCAGTCCTAGCCCGGTTCCTCCATATTTTCGCGTAATGGAGCCATCTGCTTGTGAGAATGCATTGAATAACTTGCTTTGCTGCTCTTGAGACATACCAATACCAGTGTCTTTTACAGTAAACTTCAAGGTAGTTTGATCATCTTGCTGCTCAAGATTAGTGACCGAAATGGTAATTTCTCCACGGTCTGTGAATTTGATGGCATTGCCACATAAGTTAATTAGGACTTGGCCCAAACGAAGTGGATCACCGACAAGGCTAATAGGTACGTCAGGCGCAATGTCCAACAGCATTTCTAAGCCTTTTTCTTGCATACGAATGACGTTAATATTAACAACATTATCCATTACTTCTTGCAAAGAAAAGTCGATATCTTCAATTTCTAATTTGCCTGATTCTATTTTAGAAAAATCTAAAATGTCGTTAATTATACCGAGTAAACTCTTAGCTGCTTGGTCTATTTTATTGATATAACCGGATTGCTGGGTTGTTAACTCCGTGCGAAGCGCCAGATGGCTCATGCCAATAATTGCATTCATTGGCGTGCGAATTTCATGGCTCATATTTGCCAAAAACTCTCCTTTGGCAGTGCTCATTTCATCCGCTTTATCTTTTGCCAGACGCAGCTCGAGTTCCATTTGCTTGCGCTCTGTTACATCAAGTAATAAACCAACTACACCAGCAAGTTCGTTTTCGGCATTGGTAAATACCGCTTCATAAACAATGAAGTTGCGGGGATCACCTTGCGCATTATCAATTTTTATTTCGTAGTGTTGGTTTGACTTACCGTCTAGTAAATCTTGGTGTGATTGCTCAAAAACTTGGGCAATCTCATAGTTAAAAATATCTTCTGTAGTGGCGTCCAACACATCCGCATCGAAAGTCCCGAAATATTGATGAAAAACACTATTCACACCTAAATAATTGCCAGAGCTGTTTTTGTAATACATTGGGCTTGGAATGGCATCGAGAATTTTTTTGTTAAGCTCAAGTTGCTCTACGATGCGTTTTTCGGCCTTGGACTGTAAGTCGATGTTTTGCGTAAGTTGTAGGCTCACTGCCAAATCGTTAATAACCGATTTCACCCACTTATAATCTTGATCAGTTAGCTCAACTAAGCTGCCCAGCTCTAATAAACCAATGCTGTCGTTGCTGACGACCAAGGGGAAATAGTATAACTCGCTTATCGAGAGCTTTTCTCCATTTAACTCAATGGCATACTGTTCCTTTTCAAACTTCATCGAGTAGGGCTTTTGAGTACTTAATACATGAAAGTGAATGGAGTCGTAGTTGCTATATGTTCTCGCGCAATTACAGCTGTAACCGGTGCCAGCAACACGCGTGAGTACTTTTTGCTCTTCAAAAACATACAGTCCTAATAGGGGAACTGATAGCCTTTGCTCTAAAAACTGCAACAGCTCTTCACCAAGCTCGTTGGGATTTTTTTTCCCCCTGAGTGCCAATCCAAAGTCTTTCATGATGGTGTTGAATTCAAGTTGTTCGGACAAGTCATTCAGGAGTTTGTTCATCGATTTTGAAAGGTCTGATAGGTCGCCTTTCACCGACTCATCAAGTACAAAGTTATAATTACCTTTTTCTACATTGCTCACTACTTGTTTTTGAATCGATGCAACTGGGTTTATATAGAGTTTCCAAAGTAGGTAAAAAGACAACGCGATATTAATAAGTAAAATTAAATTGAAAATATTTCTGAGCAAATAGGTGTTGTTTAAACTATTTTGATGACTCTCAAGTTCGGCATTGAGGCGGTTGGTGATAGCTCTGTGTGCCTCTCCAATAGCAGACATGATTTTTGATTTCTCAACTAGGTAGTTATCGCTGAAGAGTATTTTTTGAGCGCTCACTAAGTCTGGTGCTGCGTCTTTAACCCAATTACCATATTCGTCTTTGTGTATGCCTTCTATGGCATTAAAGGCCCGGCGTTCAAGGCTAACCAGAGCATTGGAAGTAGAAAGCGCATTTTGCATTTGCAAAAGTTCAAAGTCCTGCGCACCCAACTGTTGAAACCGCTCAATTATATTATGTCCATCGCTTACTCGGATCGTCTCAGGAACGCTGGAGTGAGGGGCTGCTAGGCTATCCCAATAGTCATAGGTGTTGGCATTGTCCGCTCGAACCTTTCCGTCTCGCACTAGCAAAGTGTAACTGAAAAGCTGCTGCCATTTATCATTGCCTGTTACTGCATAGGCTCTTGCAAAATTTGTCAGATTGTCTGAACTCAGCTTCAGTTCATGAGCAAGCTCTGTCAGCTTAAAAAGTTGGGTCTGTTTATCAGTCAAAGCACTGACTTCTGATTTGACGTAATAGGACATTAACCCAATCCCAATACTGACCAGCAACATTATTGAGAATGTGATAAAGAAGCTGACTCTTAAACTTTTCATCTAATCCAATCCATGCTTGGCGTTTCAGTAATAATAGACCTATATTTTTGTGTGTGATGAATAATTGTCTAACAATTCAATAGAAGAGACTATGGAACAGCTTAAAACGGTGTTGGTAGTAGATGACGTGAAGGAAAACTTGGCTTTCATGACGGAAATTATCAAAGATAAGTATCGTGTCTTAGCGGTAAAAAGTGGTGAAGCCGCTATCTCCGTGGTTGAGAAAAACAAGGTCGACATCATTCTCCTTGATGTCGTTATGCCACAGATGAACGGGTACGAGGTGATCAAGTACTTAAAGTCGCACGAGGTATATAGTGACATCCCGGTGATTTTTTTAACTGCAAAAACCAGTGTTGAAGATGAAGAAAAAGGTTTTTTGTTGGGTGCATGTGATTACATTAACAAGCCAATTAGTCCGCCAATACTGCTTGCTCGCCTAAATACACATTTATTGAACAAAGAATCCAAAGACATTCTAAAAAACAAAAACGATTATTTGGAAGAAGAAGTGCAAAAGCGCACGGAGCAAATGTCTCGCCTTCAAGATGTCACCATTCAGGCAATGGCCAGCCTAGCTGAAACACGAGATCAAGAGACCGGAAATCACATTCGCCGTACACAGCTCTACGTAAAATTGTTAGCAACTATTTTGTGCGAGAAGGAAAAATATAAAAAAGTACTCACTTTAGAGGTCATTAATAATTTTTATAAGTCTGCCCCATTACATGACATTGGCAAAGTAGGGATCCCAGACAATGTATTGCTCAAACCAGGTCGGCTTACAGCTGACGAGTTTGAAATCATGAAAAACCATACCGTATTTGGTCGCAACGCCATAGAGACTGCCGAGTCTGCACTCGGTCAGGCCAATAGCTTCTTGAAAACTGCGAAGGAAATCTCGCACTATCATCACGAAAAGTGGGATGGCTCGGGCTATCCAGAAGGGTTGAAAGGAGAGGAGATCCCACTTAGCGCGCGGATGATGGCGATAGCAGATGTCTATGATGCATTAATTAGTAGGCGAGTTTATAAAGATGCGATGGAGCATGACAAAGCAATTGCGATCATGAGGGAAGGGCGGGGAAGTCATTTTGATCCTGAATTGCTGGATGAGTTTTTGGAAAAAGAAAATTTATTTTTTGATATTTCTCAGCAGTATCGAGATTAGAGTCTATTGGGGGGCGTATGTCGTACTCAATTTTGTTAGTCGATGACGATGAAGTTAACCATGATATTGCAAAAACAATGCTTGGTGAATCACATAACTACTACTCAGCGCATAACGGTGAGGAGGCATTGGCGTTATTTCATGAACGCAAATATGATGCGATTTTGCTGGATGTTGTGATGCCAGGTATGAATGGCTATGAGGTGTGCAAGGCGATCCGCAGTGACACTTCTAATTCCGACACCCCGATTTTATTTGTTTCCTCAAAAGATTGTATCGAAGACAAGCTTGAAGGGTTTAAAGCTGGCGGTGATGATTACATTACTAAACCGTTTGACGCAGATGAACTTAGTTTTAGGATTGATAGATTGGTCAAGTTCAGTAGCGAAATTGACACCTTAAAAGTAAATTGCGAGGCGGCTGAAGAAGTTACCTTAACAGCCATCACCAGCTGTAGTGAGCTGGGTTTATGTCTTGAGTTCATTGAAAATTCCTACCAATGTAACACCTTAGCTGATTTATCGAGCGCAATTTTAGCTGTTTGTCGAAATTTGGATTTAAACGCGTCTGTGCAGTTGGGATTATTGGGTGAGTTCAGAGATTTTTGTAACTTTGGCGTCATTAACCCGTTAGAAAGCGAGCTTCTTAAGAAAGGGCGAGAGAGTAAAACCGTCATTAATATCGAAAAACGAAGCTTTTTCAATAGTGCATATTGCTCATTGTTAATAAAAAACATGCCCATTGATGACGATGAGAAATATGGGAGGTTTAATGACATCTTGGCACTGGTGGTTAGAGGAGCTGATGCAAGGTTAAAAAGTTTAGAAACCAACATTCAGGCTATTCAGGCAAAGAATAAAGGGCTCAGAGAACTCAGTCAGGTAGCGAGTAAAGATTTAGAAGACATTGAACTTATTTTTAAAAACTATAATCAATCATGCCAAGAGCTTGTTGAAACGCTTATTTTTGACGTTGAAGATTCAATAGTCTCTTTTGGTATGAGTGAAGCGCAAGAGCAAACCCTACGAGAAACGCTAGACGGCGCGAAAGAAGATCTTCAGAAAATACAAGAGCACTCAGAAGATATGTCCGCAACATTCAACGATTTTTTTATTAAATTGGATAAGTTAATAGATTAATCGGATGTTTTTCTTTATTTAATATTTACGTTTGAGGATTCTTAGCTTCAAATATTGATTTTTTCATTATTTTAAATTTCATATTGTAATGGTTGAGGCCTTTTGTTAGCTTTGTTTATGATTATTTTTATTAGAAGAGTAAACATTAATATGCGAGCTTTGGGTTTTAATCAAGATTATTTGATGAGGACTCCTAGCTGTTTAAGCTGCTCTCATTGAATGGTTTAATTATTATATATTGAATCAAGTGGTACACAGCGTGTATTACTTAAGACCAAAGGCGCACTTCTAATTAAGAAAAAGGGTTGTTATTAAGGGATATCGAGTCAAAGCAGCGTGAACACATCTATGCGTTTTATTTTCCGGCTTGTACTTAACCCATAATTACTTATCTGGATGCTATTAATAAAGGAATTAAAAGTGTGCCCCAATTTTAAGTCTCTTGAAGCACAGTGGTTTTTTGAATTCCATATTACGTTATTTGCTGTCATGGCCTTTTTTGCCATGATCATATTGCCTGCGGTCAGGCTTCTTCTGCATTGCCATGCTAAAAAGGAAAGTTTACATTCATTTATAACACTATTTACGACACGAGTGGTCTCTAAAAGTAAACTCGAAGTTTTTGCTTTGTTAGTTTTATTTTTTCACATCCTATACTTCTTGAGTATGTTCGTTTTTAAATTTTGCATTCAGTGATATAAGTTAATTGCAAATTGAAAGTGTTCGATGTTTGTAGAGTTATTTATGATGGTTTTGAAGGGGGGTTATAGCGGTGTTAATGTATCTCTATTTATTTTATTGGTTTTCATAAATTATTATATTATCGTTGTTGTATAAATGGATTAGCGGCTTATTTGGCAAGGTGTAGACACACCTCTCAATTTTAAAGTCACTTCTAACGATTAGAGCTGGTTACAGGCAAAGCAGCCTGTTGAAGCTGCTTTGCCATAGTGTTTACTTAATAAAGTAAAGTAGTTTGTCTTGCTCTGTATGCGCATAAATTGTGCTATACGGCCAGATAGAAAAAGGCCTTTCAGGATTACCGTTAAATATTGCTGCCCCTGCGATATGGTATTGGTAATACCCCGTGTTGTCGGCTAGTTGTGCCATTGTGAACGTGCCGCTATCAACATAGTTGCATGCCACGCCTGTAGGCTCGGAACGGAATATGTTTAAACCTTCCATATGAGGCGTGCCGTCAAATGTTGCAGTTAGGTCAGCGGCCGTGTCATCAAGCAAACTCTGGCATCCATTACCAGTTGGATTGGTGACATTATGTGCTGAAATCATCGACACTCGCTGATGTTCGTCAATAAACATAAGCCCTTCTGTCATTGTGGCTCTCAGCGCTTGCCAGCGGGCCGATTCCAAAACACCATATTGGTCAATTTTTACTGGGTCGCGCATGAGTTTGCGTTCAATGCCATCTGCGTGATTTGCAAAGAGTGTCCAACCACCGCCAAGGGTGTCCATATCGCAATATACAGCAAAGGGGGATACGCCTTGATCTCCATCCGGGTCTATTTGGTAGTAACCTGAAGACGCTCCTGGATTATTAATTTGAATATCTTTACAGTTTATTCCTTGTGAGGCGCCTGGTTCTAGTCCAAACTCGTCTACAAAAAAGCCATAGTATTCCATCTCATCTATTTGACTATGTTTAACAGAACCATGAGTCGTCAAAATAAGTAACCTAAAGTAGGTGCCACTCGCAGCACGGTTTAACGTAACGGAAGCATGTCCTTTTTCCATGGTGATCTGTTCATGATCTATAAAATTAACGCCATCATTTGAGACTTGCAAAATCGCTTCTTTAGGTGTTCTTGGCGCGAATTCAGCATGGTGATTTGAAACACGCGTACTGAAGCCCGTAATTACTGCTTTTTTGGCGAAGCCAACCTGTAACCATTCATTGGTGTTTGTAGGGCCCAACCAGATACCGTGGGAAATTAAGTTACCTGCATCGGCATTTATTTTGTTGTTTGGATCTGTGTAATATAGATGACCGTCAAATGCGCCCGCTGGCGTAAATTGATTTACGGTGGCGCTGGCCGAGTAACTTGCAGGCTGCAATGAGTTGGTGTAAACCAATGCGATATTGTCATTGTCCCCGGTCATTTGACCAAAAATGGCTTTACTAGATGCACTTGGGTTCTCCATATCGCAATAGTAGTATTCGCCTTCTTTTCCACCTGGCCCATCACTATCTATCAAGTAAGCGCCACTTGGCGAGTGTGGTTTGGCCGCCAAAATACTTGCGCAGCTTGAACCATCGCTGGGAAACACCTCTTTATTCAGTGTTGAAATCATCGCAAAGAGTTCTTCGTATTTTGCCGCAAGCATACGATCAGCTGAATCAGTGTAACCTTTGGTAACTAGGTGGTTAGGCTGGATAGGTGTATTTGCAATGGCGTTACCTATTACTTCTAGGGCGGCAGAGGGAGAAACGGTCCCGACACCGACTCTAACTGAAGTGGTAACTTGATTTGCACCATCAGTCCAGTGAGTGGTGCCCGGTACTCCTTGGATCCCTTGCGGACCTTGTGGACCAATCAAGCCCCTTTCCCCTTGAGGGCCGATCAGGCCTCTTTCGCCAGCAGGGCCTGTTTCTCCAACCAAGCCCTGCAATCCTTGAATACCTTGAGGGCCTTGTGCGCCGGGCTCACCTTGTAGCCCCTTAAACTCGCTCCAAATAGCACCATCGCAAATAAATATTTGTTTATCAATACTGTTGTAGTACATCGAACCTTCGTGAGCCGCATCACACGATATTGGGCTGTTTGTTTGTGGCACAAGTCGTAACGCACCTGCGACTTCTGTATTACCCGCTAATTGTTGGGAAAATGTCGGGGGAGTGCTAGTTGGATCGCTGGGATCTGTGCCATTGCGAAACTCCAAGATATTGGTGGCGTTATCCAGATCGAGATCCGTACTTGCATCGCTTGGATCATTTGGATTTAATCCATATTGGATTTCCCAGTTGTCGTTCATACCATCTTGATCACTATCAACTAACGTTGGTGACACTGTTACTGAGACATCATCAAAATCGATAACGCTTTGTTGGGAGTCTGAGTTAATGAGCTCCAATATTAGAAAATCTGTGGATTCAACTAAAGAGCTATGGGTCTGAGTTGGTGTAAAGCTGATTTCAACCGGAGTAAACTGCCCTTTGGATAAAGATACTGAGGGTGTTAAATCTATAAATTGGCCATTGACTCTAAAACCAATTCTAAAATTGTATGCATCACTGTCATTTCTCCATCCGACTTTAGCTTTGACAACGTAGGTACTGTGCATATCTAACGGGACTTGTAAGTTTTGGCTCAACTTACTGCCGGATTTTACAAAACCGATATTGTCGATTACATCATGATTTCCGTATTGTGCTAGGGTTGGGTTGAATATGCCGGCTTCGGTGGAGGGTGATGAGAGCCAGTACAGAGATTCTGAACTTTGCTGTGCTTCTTGCACGGTAAGAGCGTTAAAGTGGCCATCTTGAACAAGCTCTTGGCCAAGGGTAGGTAAACTGGCTACACAAAGAGCAGCAGAGATGTAATGAGACAATTTAGTGTGTTTCATTTATTTCCTTAAGGGTGAAGGTGTGGTGATTTAATGTACAAAATATATTGCGTAAATAACTCAACAATATGAATGAGAGTAGGGTTATTTATGAACTTGCTCTTTGGCTTGTTTTCTTACGGCACATCGCTCTAGTATCGCAGCTTTTTCCTGTGCACTTTTGCTACCCCAGCCGACAATTTCATCTATGCTTCGAAGGCAGCCAATACAAATATCATCGGCATCCAAACAGCAATTTCTCACGCAAGGGGATTGCGTAGCACTTTGCTGTGGAGGTAACTTTTGGGCCATGATGTATCGACTTTGGTGGTTGTTTTCAGCGACTATTATGACGGTTTTTCAAATAACAAAAAAGTCGTGCATTTGGCTGGTTTTTAGTTAATGAAATGGAGGTTAATCTCAATTCTGTGGGGGTTCATCGAGTTTCATGATTTGCTGGGAACTCTGCAGATTTTTGTTGGTCTTGATAGTTAGATGAATCAACTATTTGTGGTGTAATTTTGTTCAATTAAAGCAAATAGTGTCTGTCTAAATAAAAACTAAAACCAAATAGCAAGGAGTTGATCACACGCTATGACATGCAATAGATCACAAGATTTGAGTTATTCACCTGTTCAAGCTTGTCGCAAGCAACGTGCAAGGGCTGTAAAAAAGCGCTGGATTTTAACCGGTTCTACCAGTGCGGTGTTGAGACAACTGACGGTACCTATGTTGTGGGCTATTTTGGCTTTGTTTAGCGCGGATTTAATTGAACTTTACTTTGCATCTCGGTTAGGAGTCGAAGAGCTCACTGCAATGAGTTTTACGTTGCCAGTGCAGGCAACCTTGTTTGCGTTTGCCATAGGGCTTGGGATTGTTGTTGCGACACGTTTAACTCAGGCGAGAGAAGTGGAGGAGCTTGCCGCTGTCAGCTTGATATTTACCATTTTGGTTGGTGCTACGGTAGCATTGGGTATTTGGTTTAACTTATTACCTATTTTGAACTTGCTTGGTTTTGCTGACTTCTCTGAACGTGAAAAAGTTTGGGAACCTCTCAATACTTATATGCAGTACCGTCTTAGTGCTGTTATCTTCTTTTTCTTAATCATGGTGATTTTTGGGGTATTGCGCGCCTTTGGGAATATGCGATCGGCAGCGCTACTGCTGGTGGTGTTTGCTGGTATGCAGGTGCTCACCAGTGCGGTATTGTTTTCACCATGGGTCGGTTCTGAGCTTTCGAACAGTGGTTTAGAGAAGTTGGGAATTGCACATTTAGTTGCTGCAGTAACGGGCTGTATTTGGGCGCTTTATTTACTAGTAGTGAAAGAAAACATATCCATCAAAATTAATTTGCTCTCTACACAAAGTCGGCAAGGTTTTCGCTGTTTATTTCGTCTTTTGATCCCAATAGTGTCTATGCAGCTGCTTACACCGCTGGCGCAGTCCATATTGATGGCAATTGTTGCGACACAAGGCAGTGATGCCGTAGCTGCCTATGGAGTTGTAATGCGCCTAGAGCCACTAGCTTTGTTATTGCCTATGGTACTTACTACGTCATTACCTATCTTTGTCGGGCAAAATTGGGAGGCAAATAAAGCGCTAAGGGTTAGGCGTGGAATTAAGCTGTCGGTTTTAGCATGTATTGTTTGGCAATTGGCTGTCTCCTTGGTGCTGTTCTTTGGTGCAGATCTACTGGGGGTTGGCTTTTGTCAGAAAACTTTTGTCAGCAAATCTATTGAGTTAGCGTTAACCGTATTGCCACTGTCCTATATTGCTTTAGCTGCAACCATGTTGTATGTCAGCTGTTGCAATGCCACTGGACGCAGCATGATTGCATTAAATGTGAGTATCTTACGGCTATTTGGTTTGTCGATCCCATTCGCATATTTTGGCGCTTATGTTGCTGGTTTTAGTGGTATTGTGTGGGGTCTCGCTCTAGCAAACGTCATACTTGGGTTGGGCTTGCTCGCGTATTGTGTTTTACAGCGTGAACGTTTGATGTTATCAAAACAGGCTGCTATTTAGTTAGGCTGTATAAATTTTGTATTTATTGTTTAGTTATTCGTCATAGCTGCGAAGAATAACAAAAGGAATAAATATGAAACATATCGCTTTAAAATTGGGGAGCTTAGTGTCAATTGTGGTATTGAGTGGCTGTAACTCAGACCCGGATGTATTGTTGGGCTATAGCGCCAATCAACTGTGTTCAAGGCACTTTATATCACAAGAGCCCATAGACTTTATTAAACAGCGTGTTATTCCTGAGGCACTAGGCGCACTGCCAAGTACACCTGTGTTGACTGTTGATGAAGTTGCAAAACAGGTTTCAGTAGCGGCTCAGGTTGACGGCGCAACCCTGACGCGGACTTCAGTGTTTCGAGATGGCCTCGGTTGTACATTACTCCATGAATTGACCCCTTCCCAATTGCATGCGCAAACTCAAGGTGTGATGCTCTCTCAACAATTGCCAAGCACCCCGATTGCAAAAGCACTGGATCCGACGTTATCGCTAGATTCATTTTTTGCCACAAATCATAAGGACTATACATGGAGCGACAATACATTTGCAGTTGCAGTAATGTATAAGGGACAGCTTGTCACAGAGCAATATGACCAGTTTCATGCAGGTGATACCAGAATGCTTAGTTGGTCAATGGCAAAAACCCTAACAGGGCTATTAACCGGCGTGTTGGTGGATAAAGGTAAGCTCAGCTTAGAGCAGTCACTGGCGTTTGGTCATCATGAAATGACGGTGAAGAACTTACTCAATATGAGCTCTGGCGTAAAATGGGCGGAATTGCCAGATATTCATGGATATGAAGATTTAGCGCCGATGTGGTATCACACGGGAGACTCGGTCAATTACGTAACTCGTCTGCCAAATGAGTACAAACCGGGCAGCAAGTTTGAGTATGCGACTGGCACAACTCAGCTACTGAGCAAGGCATTAATGGATGCGTCTGGCGGTGACTTATCATCTATCAATAAGCTGTATCAACAAGACTTTTTTGCGCCGCTTGGGATCAACAATGCAATTGCTGAATTTGATGAAGCAGGTAACCTCAGAGGTGGTGCGAGAATGTTCTTGACTGTGCATGACTGGCTTAAAATAGGCCAGCTGTTTGTAAATAACGGCCGCTGGAATGGAGAACAAATTGTTTCAGAGACTTGGATTAAAGAGGTAATGATGAGTAGGGGAGTTGATAAACACTATGGTGGGCAGCTGTGGTTGAATGATATGAGTTTTTGGCTACCCAAGTTGCCAAAAGACACGGTGTCGCTGCGTGGGCATAGAGGTCAGTACCTTGTAATTATCCCTTCTAAACAGCTGGTTGTTGCGCGTTTTGGTGCTTATGGCGCAGCAGTCAATCAACACATTGGGCTAGCAAACAAACGCTTGTTTAAATCTGTGCTCGATATTTTAGAACAACTAGAAAAGTAGTGGAAAAGAGTAGGGGCAAAATTTACGTCTGCCCCTGTAATATTTGTTTTAGTTCAGATCAATGCTAAGGGCGCAGTGATCGCTGAGCATTTTCTTTGGCTCCATATTGTCAAAATAATGGAATTGAACGCTGCCTTTCACGTAGACGGGTTTCAAAGTATTTGACACCAATACGTGGTCAATAGGCGCAGGGTAGTATGGGTGACAACCTGTTAGCATTTGATTTGCATTAAAAAAAGTCGCCTTAGACAAATTGTTTGGTGCTTTATTTGCAAGTCCATCTGGGTAATACAGGTCGCGGCTGACGCGGTTATATGGTGCGGTCAGTCTGTGATTAAAGTCACCTAAAACGATAAAGTTGGCTTGCTCTGCGCTTTTCGATTCAACCCAGTAATCTAACAGAGGCACTTGCTTTGCCAGTAGTTGGCACGATTTTTTGTCAGAGCGGCGGTAATCGTCCACAAAACAACCACTTTTTAGGTGTACATTAAGTAAGTCTAACGTTTTACCTGCATAGCCAATTTGAACTTCCAAGCCGCTTCTCAACCCAACTTGTATATCTGAAAACTGATTATGATGAATAACTTTTTCAACGTTTAAAGGCTTTTTAACAGCGAATGCAACTTTTTGTTGTGTTGATGTCAAACCATTGCCGCGGCAGGTGTAGCTTGGGCTGTCTTTACGATCAGATATGATCAGTTGCCATTGAGATTTGTCGAAAATGTTTTCAAGGGCTTTGATTGAGCCAACCTCTTGAAATGCAATAACGTCTGCTTCAAGAGAGCTTGCGTATTTCTTTAGCGCAGAAATTTCATTTTGTGTTCTCGGTTTACACCCTTTGGTGTTATCTGCCGCTAAATGTTCGATATTCCAAGTTACGACTCGCAATCCTGTATCCGATTGAGTATCACTTGGATTGGTTGCGTTACAGGCACTTGTTAGTAAGGTACATAAGGCCAGTGCACTGAGTTTTACAGGGTGGTTCATAATTCTAAGTACTTGAATATTTTTAATAGCGATATAGTGTATCAAAAATATTTCAAATAGATTATATAAAATTTTTAATTCATCGCGAATAATGTGACGTTTAACTCAGATGAGTTAGATGTTGTTTTGGGGCTGCAATATCAGAGGCTTAACTATCATAATATTGCAGCCACGGAGGTTATTTGTCTGTGTGTTCGTGCCAGTGTTTACACTTGCTTGTTTTACCGATGCCCGGATTGAATGAGTTGGTAGGATCAAGCTTTTTGTAGAAGGATTTCAGTGCATCTTTCGCAAAATATTCATGCCCGACATTGTGCTCAGCAGGGTATTCGGCGCCACGCTTATCAAATGTCTCTAAGATTTTATTTTTAACTGCCTTGGCATCTACGCCCGGTTTCATAATGTAGTTTTGGTGCATGACGTGGCAGAACAAATGCCCATAGTATAGTTTAACGGCGATCTGCTCATCTATTTCTGGAGGCAGTTGTTCGAACCAATCGGTTTCATTGCGCGGAAAGGCTACATCAATGGTCATGATGGCACCCATTTCTTTGCTGTTCATAGTCTGCATTCGGCCTATCGCACCGCCTGCTACAAAGCGATGTAGTATGGCCTTTTCACCTTCGTCTTCAGTACACTCAAAGTAGTTGCCATCATTCGTTTTAAAGAATTCATCAAAGTATGCTTTTGCTTCTGCAACACCTGCATTGCTCATCTCTACAATCCAGTGGTGTTCATAGCGGTCACGATACTCTTCCATACGTTTTGGCAAGTGGTTAGGCCATAAACAGCTTAGATATTGCATAATTCGATCAGAAAACTTGCTGGGTAAAAACTTAAAGTTGTCAGCAATACGATCAACAGTACGTTTGATGCCAAACATCTTTGGAATATATTTAGACCCTAGCTTATCTATTACTAAGAACGTATCTTTACCGTATTTCTTAGAGGCGTCATAACAATCCCTATGCAGATATTCACCAGAGACTGGCAAGTTTTCAAATTTAGATAGGATGTCGCGACGGATCTGAGCTAACACGGATGGGTCATTAGTACCGACATAAAAGACTTGGTGTTTTTCAGGTACCGGATAGGTGTCTAATCGAACAGCAAAAACAGCAAGTTTGCCAGCACAACCAGATGATTCGTATAAGCGGCGTCCATCATTGTTAAAGCGCGAAGGTGTCTCTGCATCGACATCTCTAACACGTTCATGGTATTCATCATCAGATGCTCTAAGTTCTGGGAACTGAACATCAGCATCTGTGTAGTTTTGCGCTTGCAAATTAGTCAATATCTCTTCGGGTGTATCGCCCAAGTTAATGCCTAAATTATTGACTAGTGACAAGTTACCCTGTTCGTCAATTTGCGCAAAAAGTGACAACTCAGTATAGGCTGGGCCACGCTGTACCAAAGCCCCCCCTGAGTTATTACAAATTCCGCCGACAATTGATGCCCCAATACATGATGAGCCAATTACAGAATGCGGCTCTCGACCGTGAGGTGCAAGCGTGTCCTCTAGGCCAAACAAGGTGCTGCCAGCTAGTCCGACAATTTGCTTGGCATTATCTATTAGCTGAATACTGTCAATACGCATAGTGCTAATGATGATGATGGGGCGATCATAATCTTTGCCATCAGGTGTTGAACCACCAGTCAGGCCCGTATTGGCTGCTTGCATGATCACAATCACATCAGCTGCAACACATGCTTTTAACGCTTGCCAAATTTCCAAAAGAGTTGCTGGTCTGATAACAGCAAGGGCTTCACCTGAACCAAAACGAAATCCTTTGGTATATGGTTGCTTTTTGGTGTCATCAGTCAGTACAAAGCTGTTACCGACAATAGACTTTAATTCTTGAATTAGTGAAGTATTTGGCGCGTTTTTGGTCATGCTGTTCTCGGAAATTGTATTTGCTTTCACATTTTTGACGAGGGATTGGGAACTAGTATACAGCAAGGTTAAGATGGAGTGAAACCAATGATTTGCATGTTACACAAGTACCTTTTCAAGGGAAAGTTGGCGGAAATGAAGAAATTTAACGGCATGTTGTGGCCTAGCTTCTACAATAAAACTAAGTTCAGGAAGCGTGCAAGGGAGCAGAATATCTATGCCAAGTTGGGTTCAATTAAACGCATTATCAATTGTTACAACTTACGTTTTATTAAGTATGTTGCTAGCAGGATGTGAAGGAAAGCAAAATCAACAACCAGTCCAGGAGGAGTCAAGTCAAACCCCTAAATCTGATTCTCATGGTAAA
Source organism: Pseudoalteromonas luteoviolacea (assembly GCF_018100925.1). GTDB lineage: Bacteria > Pseudomonadota > Gammaproteobacteria > Enterobacterales > Alteromonadaceae > Pseudoalteromonas > Pseudoalteromonas obscura. The sequence goes on from NZ_JAGJEH010000002.1 coordinate 424,017, forward strand.
GAAGTTCACAATGTAACTCAAGATGAAAATCAATACGTCTTGGGAGCGTGTGTTGAGCTGGGATATCCACTTTTGCAAACGGGCGAAAGGGAATCAAGCGCAGAAACGTTAGCATGCGAGCGAAATTTAACCCATAAGTTTGATGCTGGTACTAAGGCATCAGACACCAAACTAAAATGGCGGGTACGTGTAAAAGGCCAAATCATCCAGTGTCAGTGTGCAGGTTATGCAACTCAGATCGGCAAAGGAAATTGATTGAATTAATGTTAGTCACACAAAACCATACGGCCTTGCGATCACAGCAAGACCGTTGCTCTTTGCGTAAAATGCTTCATTGACACTAAATTGGTATTGTTGTCATAGCCTCGCAATGTCCCTAGCTCTTAAATATCTCATCAAGCCTATATGTTTCATAGGGAGGTGGCCCTGACATCGCGACAGAGACCATTTTTGTGGCGACTTGGACACCTGAAATAGGCCGATACTTGTGTAACCCAGGTAGTTTGCAAATTAAGGGCAGCAAGTGATTACCTATGGTTTCAGCTATTCGAGTATCTGGTCTGTGACCAATGAGCAAGGAAGGTTGAAAAATACTGAGGTGCTTAAACCCGAGTTGTTTTATGTTTTGCTCCAGCTCGCCTTTCATTTTTAGGTAAGGGCTGACGCTATTTGCATTCGCGCCACTCGATGAAACCAGTAAATAGTGCTCAACCTGATTGTATGCAGCGAGACTTGCTGCCTGATATTGGTAGTCGAAATCAACACGCCTTTGCTCGGCTATTGAACCCGCCTGTTTGCGTGTTGTGCCCAGACATGAAAACAGCATATGTCCTTGGAAAATGTGCTGATAGTGATTTAGCTTTTCAAAGTTGACAACTTCATTGACGATTTTTTCTGAGTCATACTGAATGGGTCGTCGCGTAACTGCAACAACTTTTTCAATGACTGGCTGCTGCGCCAAAATTTGGGTAACACTTTGGCCTATAAGGCCTGTGGCGCCAAGTACTATTGCTGTTTTCATACTGGTGATTACTTATTTTGTATTGTTGCCTGTGTATTAGATACAGCGTATTTACCAATGGCAAGTCAATTTACTCATTGTTGACCGTCGTCTAATACGAGCTGCATAAAAACTGAGCTAGGTTCTGCGTTATACTGGCCAAATGCACCACAATGCCTAAAACCAAAAGACTCGTAGAGCTTGATGGCTGCGGTTTGTTGATCCCCGGTTTCTAATTTTATTTCGCGGACCTTTTTACGCTTAGTTTGCATAATCAGGTGTTCAAGTATGGCTTTCGCCATTCCTCTTCCACGTTGTGATGGCTTGACATAGATACGTTTTAACTCGGCATATACGCCAATATCCTCTTTTAAGACAAAACTGCCACACGCGACTAGTTCACCGTTATCATAGTGGCCTATGATATAGGTTTGTGGGCTGTCTATCTCACTTATTGGCACTAAATCATTGGCTTCAGCAGGGTACAAACTATTCATTAAGAGATCTATTTCTTCGAATAGCTCTGCAAGACCCGCACTTTGGCTGTGTAACTGAACAAACTGCATCGACATCTCCTTGATATAAAAAGCCAATATATCAGTTTCATTATAGGGATGGTCAAGGTTTAGTTTAATAATAACTGGCTGATACATTGAGCTTTTTATTGTTGAGCTCGGTATATCTCGATGTGACATATTGCGTTAACTTGGAATCCCAGCGGCTGATTCACCTATGCGTGTTGCATATATTATCTGATTTAAAGACCTATTGTTATCAGGGCCAAAAACTACGCTCTTCAAATAAATAACTAAGCCATTTTATTAACTCCCAAATCGTTCAGCTCTGAATCAGTAACAAGTACCGGGTAATTTTTTCTATCCATTCGAAGATAAGATTAATTGAATATTGTATGCAATTTTTCTTTGCTGTTTAATTTAATAGCGTTAACCTAAATAAAACAAACTAAAAACAGGGTGTAAAACATGAAATTAAAACTAAACAAAAAGAAAGTCATAAATTTATCCCGCGACGCAAACGCCTTTCCCAATGAAATGACACCACAGGTTGCTGCTGGAGCTGGAAACTGGTTTACACAATTTGCATGTGACGCTCCTACACTGTCATGTAGAAAGTGTGTAGGCTCGCGGGGGTGCACTGAGGGTCAACCATAACTACACAGAAGCAATAATATCTGTCATATGAATTGCTGCAAATAACGGAGGTCTGCCTTTATTAATGTCTGGCTTGGCCTCTGTTCGCAACTTTATAAGACAACAGTAGGTAGTTTGACTACATAAACCATAAAAAACATATTATAAAAGCATGCTTTTAATAGGGGAGCAATTTTCCAGTTTATGAGAATCTTATGTCTAACTTCTCATAAAAGGGTTTGCATAAAAGTGCACATTGCCACTTTAGTTTAACGTAACAGACCAAACGTAAAGTTTCCATACTATCCCAAACAGGTTAAAAGAAACACATCACGTGAGGTCTGTAATTGGGCCTTGCCTTAATCAACAAACAACTGATTCTCTAAAGTACGGCCGTTGACAAGCTGTTTGTATGTCCACTTATGCTCGTGAATTAAAGCCAGTAAAGATAAGTCAAATGGTTGTGGCTGTTTTGTATATTCAATGACGAGTTCATCTGATTGAGTTTGTTTGATGTGACGCACACCCGCTAGGTTGGAGATTTTATCCTGCATATCTGCATCCAAGTTGAGCATTTGCAGGGTCACAAAGCTACCTTGCTCAGTTTTATGTAAATCGCTTTGGTGGCTGGAGAGTTGTCCTTGCTCCAAATAAAGCACTGTATCACAAAGGCGTTCCAGCTCACTGAGATCATGGGAGCTTAAAATGAACGTGATGTCACCTTGTAAGGATGCGATAAGGCTGCGAATGGCTTTTGCATTTTTCGGATCTAAACCTGCGGTTGCTTCATCTAGAAGCACTATTTCTGGACTCCCAAGCAATGCTTGTGCGATACATACGCGTTTACGCATGCCATGAGACAACTCGCTTGTTTTTGAGTTTGCAACATGTGCCAAATCTACCAATGTTAACACGCGCTTTGTATCTTCAAGCGCCGCTTTGCCCGACATGCCCTGTAGTTTGGCAAAAAAGGTGAGCTGCTGTAACACTGAAAACTTAGGGTCCAACTGTGCATCCTGTGGTAATGCTGAAATTTTATCGAATAAGCTAGCATCTCCGGGCTGATGACCAAGGATATCTATCGTTCCGCTACTTGGTTTTAAGTACCCACACACAATACTAAATAGTGTTGTTTTTCCCGCTCCATTGGGACCAACGAGGGCGACTGTGCTGCCTTTTTCTATTTTGAATTCAACATTGTCTAAAGCCCGTTTTGTACCAAAAGTCTTGCTCAGTGACTTTACTTCAATAACTGTGCTCATAGATCTCTCCCTTTCAGTAAAACATGTGCTGCACCCAAGAGTATCGCTGTTTGACACGCCGGGAGCGCATAAGAGAATAACGGTGTGTTTTGCCAGCCAGTCAGCTCTGCAATTTGATGTCCCGGGATAATGTAGTTTAACCAACTTAATATCGGATATTGAGCGCCGACATAACCGATCACAGAAGCGATTAAAGTAAAAAACAAAATAGCGAATACAATGCTCATTCGTGCCGAGTTATTAATTAAATTCAAGAGGCTCATAAGCGCAATAAATGGCAGACAAGTAAGCAGTAACTTGCTCCAAATAGCGATCGACTTGGCAAATGCAGAAGTAAGTAAGCTGGCATCACGATAGAGTAGCATGATGAGCGTTGCTACTGTAACCAGTGCAATCAAGGCGGCTAAAATCATCACTTGGCCAATAAAGCGACCCAGTAGTATTTCCAACCGAGTACTTCGCATTGTCAAAAATCTGAGCGTGCCCCGGTTTCTATCCCCAACGGTCTGATCTGCGGTGACGAACACGGCAAACATTGGAAAAGTGAACAGGCCAATAATCCAAAACATTGCGAGTTCAGCTTCAGGCCAAGAAACGAGCGCAGACAACCCTATGGTGCCAGCTATTTGGCCAACAATATCAGAAAACTCATAGCTGTTAATGAAAGGGACCGCATTATAAATTGGGTAACGTAATACCATGAGCCATACGAGAGAGAATGCGGCGATAGCCAACCAGCCTCGTTTTGTGGCAAATAGGCGGGTAAGTTCAAATTGGCCAAATAGCCAAGTGCGTTGTAGATTCATATAGTCTCCTCATTTAGATCAATACATTAGCTTGAATTTACCAGAGGAGAAAGGAAAAAGTGTTGCAGAATATAGCAACAGAAACAAAAAGCGCAGCAAAATGCTGCGCTTTTGTCATGACAGTAAAAAGTTGTTACCAACCACACTGACGATTTTTGTTTTGCTCATCTAGATATGCTTGAAGTGGCGCGAAGTAATCTAAGATGGCTGTTGCATCCATTTGCTTGTTACCAGTAACGGTTTCAAGTGCTTCTTGCCATGGGCGGCTGCTACCCATTTCCAACATAGTATTTAAACGCTCACCAGCTTCTTTCGAGTTGTATACTGAGCAACGGTGAATCGCTTCTTTGCTGCCAGCGATTTCACACAGCGACTTGTGGAACTCAAATTGCAGGATGTGTGCTAGGAAGTAACGCGTATATGGTACATTACCAGGAACGTGATATTTAGCACCTGGGTCAAAATCATTTTCGGTACGCGCTACAGGCGCTTGTACACCTTGGTACTTTTCACGTAGGTCCCACCACGCTTGGTTGTACTGTTCAGGGCTAATTTCACCGGAATAAACTTTCCAACGCCACTGGTCAACGAGCAAACCAAATGGGATAAATGCAATTTTATCCATTGCCATTTTCATAAGTAGACCAATGTCTTTAGACTCATCAGGTACTTGCTCTAGTAAACCAATTTCTTTCAAATAACCAGGCGTTACTGAAAGTGCAATCGTGTCGCCGATAGCTTCGTGGAAGCCGTCATTCGCACTCTCTTGGTAGTACAGTGGCAGTTTGTTGTAAGCGCGTTGATAGAAGTTGTGGCCTAACTCGTGGTGAATGACTGAGAACTCTTCACCTGTTTGCTGGATACACATTTTGATTCGTAAATCGTCTTTGTTGTCCAAGTTCCATGCTGAAGCATGACACTGCACATCGCGATCTTTTGGCTTTAAGAACAATGAACGAGTCCAGAATGTCTCTGGTAATGGTTCAAAACCCATTGATGTAAAGAACTTTTCTGCGCCTTTAGTCATCTTAAGCGCATCGTAATCATGTTGCTTTAACAGCTCTGTTAGGTCGTAGCCAGGATCTGCATTTTGAGGTGCAACTAGGTCGTATACGTTACCCCAAGTTTGTGCCCACATGTTGCCAAGCAAGTGAGCTGGAATAGGCTGGTCTTGAGGAACTTTATCTTCACCGTATTTTTCGCCCAATTTAGCGCGAACGTGGCAGTGTAGAGAGTTGTATAGTGGCTTAACTTGGCCCCAAATACGATCTAACTCTTTGGCAAAGTCATCCGCTGGCATGTCGTATTTGCTTCGCCACATTGCGCCTGTGTCTGCATAGCCAAGTTCATTAGCGCCTTCATTGGCCAATGACACAAGGTCGCTATACAGCGGTCTCATTGGTTTTGAAACTTCGCGCCAACCTTGCCAGATATCGAGGAGCTCTTCGTAGTTGCGGCTGGTTGCCATTTTAGCAGTCATGTCGCCAAGGCTCATACATTTACCGTCTTTGCAGTACTTGCCTTTACCATATAAACCATCAAGCTCAGCAGAGAGTTGTGCTAATTCAGCCGTTTTTTGCGGATCTTTTGGTGCTGGAAGCGTTAAGTTCAGTTTTAACTTATCAAGCTTACGGCGGTTATCATAATTTAGTTCAAGGTCGTCAAATTTAGCCGCTTCGTTGGCAAGCGCTACAAGTGCAGCAGTATACTCTCGGCTTACTTCAGCCGACAGTGCCGCGGTGTCTTCAGTAATAAAGTTGGCATAAATCCATGCAGCACGACTGCTTCTTACAGATAGGTCCTGTAATTGCTTTTCTGCTTCAGCAAGAAATACTTCTGCGTCTTTCTCTGTTAGTTTTTCACTTGTTGTTGAGTTACAGCCACTCAGTGAGAGTGCCCCAGCGACAAAAATAGCGCTTAGGCTGAGTTTAAATTTTGCTGACATATGTTTTCACTTTTTGTTATAGAGAGCGCTGATGATAACAGCCTCTTTACCGGTGCTCAATTAGCTCGTCTCAAAGTTCATACAAAATAGTGAATGGGCGCGTAATCAACGGGCTTATCAAAATTCGTGAATTATTGAGTTAGCCGATTTTTCATCCATACTTATCGTTAATACTCAGTTGGGGAACAACTCTTATGTGGCTAATTTTATTATTGATTATTGCAATATGGATTATATTTTCGGTCAAGGACATTCGAATTAAATGGATATCGACTCCCACATTTAATTATTTTAAACGTGCCTTGCCTGAATTATCTGATACAGAAAAAGAAGCGATGAAGGCAGGAGATACTTGGTGGGATGCAAGTTTATTTAGTGGCAAGCCGGATTGGAATATGTGGCTTAAATCAGGACGACCTCGATTATCTGATGAAGAAATCGCATTCGTAAATAATGAATTAAATACACTTATGGGTATGCTTGACGAGTCTGAAATTACAGCGCGAGGAGATCTGTCAGAAAACACATGGCAATTTTTAAAAGAAAAGGGCTTTTTCTCGTTGATCATTCCGAAAAGCTTTGGCGGTAAAGAGTTTAGTGCGCAAGCAAATTCTGTGATTGTATCTACTATTGCTACAAGGAGTTTATCTGCTGCTGTCACTGTGATGGTTCCTAACAGCTTGGGGCCTGCGGAACTGCTGTTACATTTTGGTACTCAAGAACAGCAGCAAAATTGGTTACCTAAACTGGCAAGTGGTGAGACGCTACCTTGCTTTGCTTTAACTTCTCTTCATGCAGGTTCTGATGCGGGTGGGATAACGGATCACGCGACGGTATGTCACCAAGAGCTTGAAGGGAAAAGTGTACTAGGGTTAAGGGTAAGTTGGTCAAAACGTTATATTACGCTTGCGCCAGTGGCGGATGTGCTTGGATTAGCGTTTAAAGTTTATGACCCAGATAAATTACTGGGTGAGCAACTTGAATGTGGTATTACGTGTGCGTTGATCCCCACGTCTCACACTGGCGTGAATTGCGGTGACCGCCATGACCCTATGGGCCTTGCATTTATGAATGGTACGACGTCAGGCCAAGATGTCTTTATACCTATCGACTGGGTGATAGGTGGGCAAAGTGGTGTGGGCAAAGGCTGGCGCATGTTAGTTTCTTGCCTGAGCGCCGGACGGGGGATTTCTCTACCTGCGCTAAGCGCAGGAACTGCGCAGTTATGCGCAAAATCAACTTCCGCATATAGTCAGTTACGGTATCAGTTTAAACAACCGATAGGGCAGTTTGAAGGGGTTCAAAGCTCTGCTGCACGCATTTATGGATTAGCCTATAGCATTGAAGCTGCAAGAGAAAACACCGCATTGGCGGTTGATCTAAAGAAAAAACCATCGGTGATCACAGCAATTGCTAAATACCACCTAACTGAACAAGCGAGAGTGATCATTAATGATGCAATGGATATTCATGGCGGCAAAGCGATACAAAAAGGTCCGCTAAATTATCTGGCTTATCATTATGCTGGCATGCCGATAAGCATCACAGTCGAAGGCGCTAATATTTTGACTCGCAACCTGATGATATTTGGCCAAGGGGCGAGTCGTTGCCATCCGTTTATACTAAGGGAAATGGAAGCGGCACAAATGACAGATGTCGATCAGGGACTCAAATCATTTGATAAGTTGTTGATTTCGCATATTGTTCACTCTGGTAAAAATGCGGTGAAAGCACTTTTAAATGGTATCACGGCCGCTCGCTTTGTTCGCAGCCCAGTGAGTGGAGAGGTGGCGCGATATTACCAAAAATTAACTTGGTATAGCCAAGTGCTGTCTTCTTTAAGTGATATCGCCATGCTGAGATTAGGCGGCAAGCTGAAGTATCGAGAAATGCAATCTGCTCGCTTAGGTGACATGTTAAGTCATTTGTATTTGGCTTCATGTGTATTGAAAAAGTTTGAAGATGATGGTCACCAATGTGGTGATTTGCCGTTGCTGCACGCAGCAATGTCTTATCATTTATCTGGTTATAGCACAGCGGTAAAAAGCTTTATTGATAACTTTTTGCCCAGAGGGTTGCGCACTATAGCCAAGCGTTTGTATTTCCCAATCGGTACAAGGGCGCTAGGGATCTCCGATGAGCAAGTAAAATCAGTATGTGCGAGTATCAATGAAAACCAGACAACGCGAATGCGAATAAGCGCATTTTGCCATTCCCAAAACATGCCTGGCCTCGAGAAACTAGAACGTGCGTTAGCCCTGTCTAAAAAAACCGACAATGCTTATCATGACTTTTTAAGGTGGCAAAAAAAGCACAGCATGACTTTGTATAATCAATCCATCGCAGATCAACTCTGCGCCGCATGCGAAGCTGGGGTTTTTTCCGAAGGTGACAAGCAAATGCTGGAAGAGTGGTTAACCGTTCGTGATGAAGCGCTGAGCGTTGATGCCACAAGCGCTTAATCAAGTTAATATTATCTAGCGTAAGGGTCTGGGTTTATTTTATCTACGTACCAGTCGCCCTTACGTTTTATCATTTGCACGCTGCGCATATCGTCAATTTGATTGCCATGCAGTTTGCCAGTGAATATGAGGTTTACTTTCGCATTTGTACCATATTGCTCACGAAGACTTTTGTTGGTCATGTCTAGTTCGATTGTGACATGGTCAAATTGCATATTGACTAAGTTTCTAGTGAATTGAGAAGGGGTACCATAAGAGCGCATGATACGTGCGAGTCTAGGTGTAGCTAATTTAAGCGCTGCATTCATGTCTTTGCGATTATAAAGGGCATCGAAGTACATGGTTGCAGTATATCCAGGTGTATCTTTGTCACCTCGGCCAGCATCTTCATTGCCACAACCGGTTAAAAAAAGAGTCATACACGCGAGGATTAAAGCGAATAATTTCATAATACGAGATAGTTGCGAGACACTAGCTCTAGTTTGTCTTCATTCACAGCGTTTGTAAAGAAAACTAGTTAAAATAACCTAATCTTTAAGTCTTAAATAGTATAAATATATTATCTTTATGATTGATTGTAATTAAGCTTTTATTTAGTGCTCACCTTTGAATTCACAAAGGTGAGCAGAGTAGGTTATTAGTCGAGTGGACAGTTAGCGGAATATGCGCGTTTGGTTTTGTAGCATATCTTTTCATCCTTCATCAGCAATGTAGATACGAATCTACCTGCGCTTTCGAATACTTTCTCTTCTCCTTGATAACAATGTATTTGGCCATCGCTGACGAGGCAGGTTTGATCATTGACACTCAAAATTTGGTGCACTTGGCCTGATTGCTTGATTAAGTCTTCAATTTTTGTGGCCTTGCTGCCCCAGCACTGCCAGCTTGTGTTTGCAAACTGCGCACATACAGTTTCTGTATCGACGGCATTGAGTCTCGCGACAGGTTCAAGGTTAGGTACTTCGAGAGCTGGGTTATCTTTGAAGCCATCACATTGAACTGTTCCATCATAGCCTAACAAGCAAACATAGCTGCCTCGAGTTACCACTTGCTTCAGTTGCTCTGGTGGAGTTGAAAAATGTACCTGTCCATTTTCACTCGTGCATTGTTGTAATACCCTGTCTTTTACTTTGCAGTCATAGACTTCGCCATTTAAAGTTAAATTCTCAACAAACTCGACAGCTAACTCGCTTTTTGTTTCGGTATTATTTTCATCCTGGCTGGATAGTATGAGTTTTACTCTTTCTGATTCAGGTCGGAAGATATCTCGCATTGTTGCTGTATTTATGGGGGATTGAGCATTTACAAATTCAAAACGCAGAGTATCTGAAGCCCAATTGGCAATGTAATCATTCTTATTGTCAGCATGGAGCAATTGCCCAAAGACAGAAATACTTCTTCCAGCAATGAATACTTCATCTACACCTGAGTAGGCACGTAACAAAGAGTCGTAAGCCTGCGCAGTTATAGAAAACTCCTTTTCAGCGGCGCCGGCTTTGGTTAGCACTTTGAAAAATCGTGTCCCAGCTGATATAGGCTCGTTTTTAAGTACTGTTATGGCTAAATTATCACCAGCCAGCTTTGCCTCAAGCTTATCGTAGGTATATGTGTCCCATGACGAGACAACGCGGACATCGTCTAAAGGCACGCTGCTTGTTAGTGTGTAGTTGGCTGTGACTTCTCTTTGTGGGTAAATTGAAAACTCTTGATATCTATCGGCAAGCTTAATATCGTTTTCAGCGGCTGATTTACTCAGATAAACGAGCGGTATTTGCGATTCTTGCACAACGCCTGAATTATACTCAACGGTGTAAGAAACAGTATGATACTTTTTGACGTCATTCGTTGGTGGGATCTCTATGGTAAGTTGGTTATGCTCTTGAGCATACATGGCTTTATCAAAGCCATTATTAATATCCCAAGCTATAGACTTTACATCCGTGGTGTCTTCTAAATCACTTTTTATGATCACTGTCTGGCCAACTGTTGCAATCTCATGTGAGCTGGTCAGTGTCAATGTGTTGTGAGCGGGTATTGACTTAACTTTTACCTGTGTCGTGGCTGATTGCTTTACATCTCCTTTCATTGTGACGTTTAATGACACGGTAAAGTCGGTGTCTTGCTCAACATTTGGCGCAATGAACTGATAAATCTTTTTGGTGGCAGTTGGATCTGTTGGTTGAGGGTTTGGTTCCCATAGCCACTGGTAAGAGGTTACCTCGTCAGAATTCGAAATGGTAGGCACAATACTTAACTGACCTTTTGAGGATACGGATAAGTTTTGTGGCAGTGAAACCGTTAAAGAAGGACCATCCGCTGGAGAGACCTTAACGCGTGCAGTCTGATTGTGTACACCTTCTTTGGTTTTGATAGTGATCGTTAAATAAAACTCTAATACTTCGCTTACCGAAGGAAGTTGAAGCTTCAATGTTGAGTCTCCATGATCAGACGTTAGGCTATTGATCACTTCCTGATGATCTGGTTCAAAGTTTTCTATACTCCAAGATACCTCTTCAATTTCTGAAGTTGTCTTAAAAGGTACATTGATACTGACTTCGCTCTCTCCTTTGAACTGATATTCGTCAAGCATTTCAATTTGGGCACCGATAGTCTCAGGGTATAGCGTCACGTTGAAATTCCTTGTGACAGTCGGGTTCACGCCATCTGATACCTCACAAGTGATCACCACAGATTGCTTTTCGGTCACCGTAGGAAATGAAATAACGGTTTCAGCTAGAGAGTTTTGTTGGAATGTTACGTCGGAAAGAGAACTTTTCCAGTTGACAGTTAAGGTATCTTGTTCCGGATCTCTAAATTGAGTTGTTAAGGTGATTGACTCTTTTGAAAGCGCGATGCTTTCTCCGGCTAAAGCAATTGTAGGTGCTTGATTTACATTGGTGTTAGGGCGGGATGGCTCACTATTGTTTGAACCTCCACCTCCGCCACCGCCGCATGCACTGAGGATACCGATCAATGGAGCTATGAGTAATTTACGCATTTTTAATCCTTAATATATGCTGTTTTTATTTTAGGTAATACTATCTAAATATTAACCATGTGCAAGATAGAATTCGCGAATTGAATGAAAACTGAATAGTCGGGTTGAGAAGTGTTTAGAGATTGTAATTAAGTGTAAGAGCCGACCTTTCGGCCGGGCTCGTTCAGGAAGGGAAGGGGGTTAATTTACATTAGATTGTACTTGTGGTTGCTCTGTTTTAGCCTTACCCAAAACTCTGCGCACAAGTCGTTTAATGTCCTCTAGCATCACGTATTGGCAAGGAATTAACAATAAGGTAATGACAGTGGCAAACAACACACCAAATGCCAGTGATACCGCCATTGGAATAACAATTTGCGCCTGTAAGCTAGTCTCCATGATAATAGGCACTAGACCGATAAAGGTTGTTAGTGATGTTAATAGGATAGCTCTGAAGCGACGGCACCCAGCTTCAACTACGGCCTCTTTGATACTCATACCTTGTTCACGCGCTTTGTTGACAAAGTCGACCATTACCAGTGAATCATTTACGACAACACCAGCAACTGCAATGATGCCGAACATTGAGAGCCCACTCATTGTCATACCAAGTACCATGTGACCAAATACAGCGCCAACTACACCAAATGGAATTACAGACATAATCAATAGAGGTTGTGAATATGAACGAAGTGGAATTGCAAGCAGTGCAAAGATAATCATCATTGAGATGGCAAAGTCTCTAAATTGCTCTGCAACACTGTCCATTTCTTCTTGAATTCGACCTGCAATATTACCTGTTACACCCGGGTAACTTTCAAGCAGGCTAGGTAAGTATTCTTCGTTAATTTGCTCCGCAATTTTAAATGGCTCAGCTTTATCAGTATCGATTGACGCCCACACACTGACCGTGCGTTTAGAGTTTTCACGGCGAATACTGCTTACGCCTTCAACGCGTTTAATGTCAGCAACTTCAATCAGTGGGATCTCGGCACCGGCAGGCGAAATGATGCGTACATCTTGAATGTCGCTAATGGCATCACGCTGTGCTTCAGGGTAGCGGACCATCACTTTGATCTCTTCACCATTTCTGAGTATGCGCTGTGCTTCGATACCGTAGTAGCTAAAGTTAACCTGAGAAGCTACATCGGCAAGTGTTAAACCCATGCTGTAAGCAAGTGGTTTTAATTCAAGCTGAATTTCATCGGTTGCAGACTGCATTGAATCATTTACGTCACCGACTCCTTCGATTGTTCTGAGCTTGTCTTTTAGCTTTTGTGCAACTTCTTTCAAGGTGTCTTTGTTCTTGCCTTCTAAACGGAAGCTAATGTCTCCGTCATCACGACCACCGTCAGAAATACTGTCTTGAATGTTTAAGTTTTTGACGCCCGGTAAAGGGGGCATGTTTTCACGCCACATGGCACTTAATTCAAATGTATCTATGGGTCGCAAATGGGGTTCAACTAATACCGCGCGAATCGTCGCATTGGTTCTACCATTCATGTTTACAGCGAAGTTTTTAACCATTACTTGGTCGTATTCTTCTTCAATTTGCTGTTCAACCTGATTCAACATGGTTTCAATCTTATTGATTGTTTCAAGTGTTGCAGTCTCAGAAGATGACAGGTTCATCTCCACTCGAATGCTTGGAAAATCATGAGGAATTTTCGGATTAGCGACAAATTTGATAAAGCCACCCATAAACAGGCCAGCACTGACAATCAAAATACACACAAAACCAACAATCACGGTATAGCGGTAATGAATACACTTTTCAATACAAGGTCTGTAGATGTTTTCGATAAAGTGTTTTAAACCGTTGTCTAATGCTTCGCGCAAGCGGTGGAATGGGTTGTTCGGGTTACTCGGCTTGTCTTTCATTGCTGCAAGGTGAGCGGGTAAAATTAGCTTTGACTCAATCAGTGAGAAGATTAAGCAAAGAATGATGACACCGCCAATGGCTTTTGAGAAAGCGGCTTCAGGCCCAGTAGAGAGGGTTTGTGGGAAAAATGCAGCTATGGTGGTCAGTACACCAAAAGTTGCTGGCACTGCAACTCGTTTAACGCCACGCACTACATTATCTAAGCTATGGCCATGTTTTTCTATTTCAGCATGCGCGGATTCACCAACAACGATAGCGTCATCTACCACAATACCGAGTACGAGAATAAAGGCAAATAAAGAAGCAAGGTTAATTGTAATATCAACGGACCCGGCTGGCATGAGTAAAAACGCACCTAAGAAAGAAACCGGTAACCCCATCATGACCCAAAATGCCAAGCGAATTCTTAAAAATAGTGCCAGCATTAGCATAACCAGTGCGCCACCGATGATCATGTTTTCAATCATCATGTTAAGGCGACCTTCTAGGTAGTAGGTAAAGTCTAAAAATGGTTCTAATTTAACGCCTTGGGGTAATTGGCCTTGCTTTTCTTTTAAGTAGTTTTTAATGATCCCAGCAATGTTGGTGATGTCTTGATCTTTCGACGCACGCACTTCATAAATAAGCGAGTTTTTGCCATTGTACAGTGAGTACATCAGGCCTTCTTCAAAGCCATCAGATATTGTAGCGACGTCACCTAAACGAATTTGTGCGCCATCTTCTAATGTTATTAGCGGCAGCTGCTCGAAATCGTGACCGCGATAGGCCTGGTTTTCCACTCGCATTGAAATATAACCATTATCCGAACGGATCTGACCTGCGGACATATTTGCTGAGTAATTACGTACGGCATCCGCAATATTTCTAAAGGTCAGCCCATATTCACGCAATTTATCAGGGCTTACTTCTATGCCTATCTCATAATCAAGGCCACTGTTAAATGAGATCAAGTTGACGCCGGGTAAAGCCAGCATTTCATCATGCAAATTGTTACCAAGGCGTTTTAGCTCTTGAAAGCTCATGTCACCATTCAAAGTGAGTAACATTACTTCTTGTTCATTTTTCTCATTGCGAATAACAGGGCGTTCCATACCAGCAGGAAACGTTGAGATTGCGTCAACTTGCATTTTGACTTCATCTAGTACTTCTTTTGGTTCGTACTGGTGGTCTACTTCAATCCAAGTTTGAGAGAAGCCTCTATTTGAGTAGGTTATCAGTCGTTTTATTCCTTCAAGGCCTTCCATCGACTCTTCAACTTTGATGGTAATACCTTCTTCTACCTCTTGTGGGGCAGCCCCTGGGTAGACTGCTTGAATACTTAGCCAGTAGTTTTTGCCCTGTGGAAAAAGTTGTTTTTGAATTGTAAATGCAGTTAGTAAACCACCGACAAGGATAAAAATCATCAGCAAGTTTGCCGCAACAGGGTTGCGTGCAAACCAGGCTATTAAGCCTTTTTCTTGAGTATCCATTGGCCATTACTCCTCTTTTAACGCAAGGGCAGTAGATGGTGATGCAACTTGGCTATCATCAAGGCTCAGCTGCATGCCCTCGGTAGGGAATTCAAGCGAGGAAGTGATCAGTTGTTGACCAGTCTCAAGTCCTTGGTTTGCTACAATGAGGCCATCGTACTCTCTAACAACGTTGAGTTTCTTAAATGATAAAGTACGGTCTTGATTAAGAATGGCGACTTGCCCATCGCGTACTAAATGATGAGGGATCTCTACCGCATTGGTAAGTAATTTACCTTTGATTTGGGCGTTTAAATATGCGCCAAATCGCAGCGGCGCTTGTGCATTGTCGTAAGGACGTTCTACTTGAGCTACTAGGTAAGTCATGCGGCTTCGGTTATCAATAACACCTTCACTACGGACAATTTTACCTTGCCAACTCACGTCTTGACCCGCTACTTTAGCGGTCAGCGTTACATCTGCATTTAGACCGTTTTGGTTGAGATGTTGCAACTCGTTGTCAGCTACGGGCAAGCGGATCTCAGCCACTGAAATTGCATTTAATACGCCTACTGAGCTGCCTAAATTGACAACACTCCCTAAGCTTAATGCTCGGTTTTCGATAATCGCATCATAAGGTGCTTTAACATAAGTGCGCTCTAAATTTCTTTTAGCTCGTTTTACACTTGCTTGAGCTGCTTTGAATCGTGCAAGCTTCTCGGCCAATTGTGGCTTTCTAAGATATAGTTCAGAAGGGATCGTGGAGTTTGCGTTACTTTTTATACGTTCCCACTCGGTTTTTGCAACATGTGCCTGTGCTTGTTCTATTTCTAATGCTGAGCTTGCTTGAGCGAGGGTCGCTTCGGCATCAATAAGCGCGGCTTCGTAGTCATTTGGGTCAATACGTGCTAGCACTTCCCCTTTTTTGACAAATCCACCTTTAACAAATTGCTCGGAAAGCTCAATAATTTGACCACTGACCTGAGCAACTAATTGGGTGCTGTATTTTGGTTTTACAATACCATAGGAGTTTACAGACATTTCTATGGGGGCAACATTAATAGGTGTTACTTCAACCAGCGGGTGAATGACTTTTTTGGGTTTTTCAGCGGGGGGTGTTTTCATTGACGAAAACGCAATTGCGCTTGCTATGCCGCCAAGTAGTACCACGCCGGGTAATATAATTTGTTTTTTACTAGCCACGATGTTAATTCCTTCCTGAATTGACAATTGAGATACGCTGGTACTTACCGTGAACGCATCGGTTAGTTTGAATAATACGTCAATAGTTATTTCAAGGTGTTTTGATCTGTGCTCAATATGTAACAAAGCATTGCGACATAAATACTGCAGTTACAATTGCAAAAATTTGTACATTTTTTGAGTTGAGATACATACATCGTATTATTCGCCGCGTATAATGGAGGCTTTTTGATGGTTGGCTCAAAATGGACTGTAGATTAGGTTGTGGGGCATGCTGTATAGCCCCGAGTATCAGCTCGTTGGGGAAGGCTGCTAATATCCGCTGTGAATACTTAAATGACAACAACTTATGCTCTATTTTTGGGCTACCGGAGCGCCCTAAAGTTTGTAGTGATTTTAAAGCGGATAGGGAAACGTGTGGGAGTTCAAATGAAGAGGCGATGGCAAATTTAATCTATTTAGAAGCCGTTACCTAAATTGCATTAAATCCAATTTAGTAGATAAAGCGCACTCAACTGGTTTCAAAAAATGGCAGTAAACGTTGTTGGTCGTTACTACCATACCACTTTGTTTTTATTGGATATTAATTTTTTTAGATAATGGAAATTCAGAAAAATTGACTTCCTTCCAACCAAACTTCATAAAATTACGAATATTGCCATGATCGTCACCAGTCGGGTTTTCTAGCACGTCTTTTCGATAAAAACGTCCAAAGCAATGCAATGTGGCTTGCTCTGATAAACCATGTAATTTGGCGAATGCTAAAATTTTACAAGAGCCAAGGTT
Organism: Pseudoalteromonas luteoviolacea; assembly: GCF_018100925.1. GTDB lineage: Bacteria > Pseudomonadota > Gammaproteobacteria > Enterobacterales > Alteromonadaceae > Pseudoalteromonas > Pseudoalteromonas obscura. The sequence goes on from NZ_JAGJEH010000002.1 coordinate 440,939, forward strand.
GGTACCTGCCTCATTCTCTTGCTCACCGTTTGTAAAACTAGTTGGTGTGAATTCAAAATGAGTGTCTATAAGTGAAATGGTCTGTTCAAACTCTACCGATTCTCCTTGTTCTGTTACACGACTAATAAAGCGCTCAACACTTTCCGATTGTATATTTGCCATAATGCAAACTCCTGCTAAAAACCCATATTATCCTTTTTTAGGTAAATGAAGCATAGTGAATTTTCGTCTTGTTCACTTTACTTTTAATAGCTTAAGCCGATGTTAGCAAAGGATTTGTGTTATACTTGTGAGGTGTCAGAAAGAGGAGGTAAATTATTCGAGTGAGCACCGCAAAACTAAGCCAAGACGAAAGCCTATCATTTAAAATCAATTATCAGCTCCTACCAAAAGAGACAAATCAACTTGACCTATACTTTTCCATCCCGGTTGATATGGGGATCAATGCTAATACACTCAATGAAGTAGACTACTTCAATGCAAATATAAAATGCCATAGCGCCTATTACTCTGAACAATTGCACTTGCCATTGGTTCGAAGTCGTTTTATCAGTCAAAGCAAAGGGCAAAAAAGTGATTATCGTGTCAACTTAAACTTATTTTGTTATCAGATCAGGATTGCACTGGATGCAGACGTAAAGCAAACCCTTAAACTTAAGCAAGCAGAAGAGTTTTACCCAGCCGCGATAGAGCTTGTAGAGCAAACATCAAAGCTTTTAGTGAAGTTGCGCCGTTATACACCACCGGACAATCGGCTTAAATCTTACTTTCAAAATGCTGATAATTATTTAAGTTGGCATACTGAGCAAGCCTTTTTAAAGTTACTTGCCAGAGGTCCTAAATCAAGTGATTACAGCAAAGAGCGCAGTGACGTCATTGATTTTTGTAAACAAGAAAACCGCTATCGTGAAAAACACAGTTATAACTCTCAGGTTACACTAGAGGATCCCAATCGCATTACCAATAAAATGCGCTTACTCGAAAGATTGATAGAGTATGGTGTGGTTTTCAACAAAGAAACGGTTAATCTGGGGGCAAATCTAAAGCGTCTTGCTCGAGGGGCTGTGACTGCGGTTATTATGGCGTTTGTGATGTATTTGGTGCTCAATGCCCGCTCAAACTTTGAGGAAATTACCGTGGCGTTAATTGCGCTTCTCGGTGTGATCTATGGTCTAAGAGAAACGTTTAAAGATGATTTAACACAGTGGGCGTGGCGTAAGGTGCAAAAAGGCCGGCCTAAATGGCGCAACAAATTCAAAAACTCAGTCAATGATGAAACAATTTGCACTCAAACGATTTGGCTAGAGCACATTAAGAAAAGAGATATTCCAGAAGACGTTGATATACTTCTCAAAAAACGAGGCCGACAAAATCGACAAGAAGCCAATTTGTTACACTTTAGCTGTAAGAATTCGGTGCAAATAGATGAGTTTCTACCTGGATATGAAGAGGTACAGCAACGTATAACGTTTAATATGAGTTCTTTCGCGCGCTACCTTAAAAAAGGAGCTGGGAAGTTATACAGTCTAGAGGGCCACAAAGTTTCTAAAAACTCAGTAGAGCGCAGATATCAAATAAATCTTGTAATGCGTTTTAAATCGGGCGAAGACATACAACTGGAGCGCTACAAACTGACCATGAACCGCTCTGAGATTGTTGCGATAGAGCAAATGAAGGACTAGTCAAAGTTATTATATAGCTAAGATTTGTATCATCGCTGTCTTATCAGCTTTAGTTCGACTGGAAAAATATAAGTTTATTGCCAAATGGATCTGAAATAGCCATTTCTATCCCCCAGGGCTGCTCGCTAATCCCTGGTCTTGCATGTTTGAATTGTTTGGCGGTTAATTGTGTGTGGTAGGATTTAAGGTCGTCGCATTCGATTCGAATGCTTGCCCCAGGTGACGCATCGCCATAGTGCTCGGAAATATGCAATATGCAGTTGTCTTTAGAAATTTGCATGTATACGGGTAAATCAGTTTCAAACTGGTGTTTCCAATCTAACTTGAACCCCAAAAATTCAAGGTAAAAAGCGTGTGCAACATGCTCATCAAAGCTGCGAATAATGGGGATGATCGAACGAAGTGCCATAGTAGCCCTCTACTAACAGAATCTAAATGATCCGCAACAGCTAACAGCACACTGTACGGCTTCGACTAACACAAAGTTAGACGAAGCCAATACAAAAATATTAAGGGGTTTGTTGCTTGGTCGCGTGCAGTAGTTCAACGATGGCTTTAAAGTTTCGTTTCGACGTTTCTTGTTTTAAAGCCGATTTCAATGTTGCTTTTATACCATCTTGATGCTGTTGATTGGCGAGTGCTTGGATTGCTGCGAATCGGTTTTCTGCGGTGGGGTTGTTGACGGCGATGGCTAAAACGGCGTCACTGGCAGCGGGTTGCAGTTGATAGTGAGACAAGGCTTTGAGCAATGCGACTTGGTTCTGATGAACCGGTTTAGACAGCTGCTTCTCTAAGCTGTTATATGCGCGCTGTGTTTGCATCATGCCAAGTGCGCGTATAGACGCCTTTTGAACACTGTTATTGTGGTAGTCAAGGTAGCTGTCAATTTGTTCAAAATGTTGTTCGTCGCGACTATTGCCTAGGGCCGTTATCAGTGCAGATTTAGTCGTGTTCTCGCTGACCAGTGACAACTGCTCTGATAGTGCGTCATGCAATTGAGATGATTGCAAGTTGGGCTCACGGCTATGCAACATAGCGCCTATCGTCATGTAGAAACTGCTGGTTACTTCAGAGTCTAAACTGCTAAAGCCATTTTCTATTTGTGCCATTAGCAATGCGCTTAGTTGAGGGCTCAGTGGCTGGTGGCCTTGAGATAGTGCTCGCAGGGCACGAAATTGCATCAGTGGATTTTTGTCTGCCTTGATAAGTAAATTACCCAGTAACAGTTGGCTATTGGCGCTATCAAGTTGGCCTAATGCATTAAACAGACGCATTTGGGCTTCATCAGAGAGCGCTTGTTGTAAAAAGACACCTTCTAAAGAACTTATTACGGCATCAAATTGTACTAACTGTTTTGCCAAATCATAGGCTGACGTGTCGGTTAAATCGGGTTTTTTAACCAAGTTGTGGAGCGAGATTTTAAGTTGTTTTAGCGCTTCTGGGCTCAGTGTTTTATTTGCAATTGGCCAGTTGTCTAAATGTTCTGGAAGCGTAAATAGGGTTGAAGGAAATACAGTTGCTGTGGATTCTATATGGTATTGCTGCTTGGTTTTTAAGTTTAAACTCTGCGCTTGGCCAGAAAACAGCAGTGTCTCTTGGCCTTTACGTGATTCGAAAAAGCATGTATTAGGAACAATTGTATGGCCAGAAGATGCAACTTTAACCGTTTGTAGTGCGGTTTGCGCGGTATCGCGCAACAGATAAGCGTGTTTGTTTAGGTGAATACTCGAATCTTTAAACTGATAAGATACCGTATACTTACCCAGTGTATCTTGCTCTTGCTGGTGTAATTCATTTTTGACTCGCTGGAACTGGAAGTAGTATGCAAGTCCCTTCAGCTGTTCTTGATTTTGTTGATTTAGCTGCGTAGGAAACCAGAAGTCCCTGATAAGCCCATTCGGTGCAAGTCTAAAAGCAAAAGGTAGAGTATAACTGGCTAATTCAGAAGTAAATTGGCCTTGCCCGGCAGTCACATTGTCGGCTTTAATAGCCCACCAACCAAGCTCATCGTTATGTTGAACAGCCTTAATTGACAGTAAGCCACTGAGCTTTAATTTGGTTTGCTGACTTTGTTGGCTCACCTGATCGTAATTAAAGGTCGTTCGTGTATCGATTGCAAACTGATACTGTGCAGAACAATCCGCATTTGCAGTACCTGAAACAGCCAGTGCATAAAGTGCACTGGCTAATGTCGCTTTACTAAGCGTGATCATAGGTTAATTTCACCTTCTTTGGAGTAAATTGTCCAAGATTTATCAAACACACTTTTGGTTTGATATAACCACAGATCATAACGCGATGTCTTCTTACCACACGGGTATGGAATTCCCCATTTTTTACACCATTTGACGCCATACGTTTCTGCGTATAAACCGAACTTTCCTGAGATCACATCTAGGTCATTTTTCAGCTCGATGCCGTAGTAGATATGTGGGTTGCTGCTATCGTTTGTAAGTAACGCAAAACCAGCATTTGATTCCATGGCAAAAGTATTATCGATTAAAGTCAAAATTGCTTGTACGCCTGCAGAAGCGACCAGTAAGTTAACACCACCACGACCAAATGCACCGAAATCTACGTGGAATAAGTCACCTTCTGCGTATAGCTCAGCATTGTAGCCGACAGTAAGCTCAAACCCTAAATTACCAGTGACGCCAGCTTCAACCTTGATAGGGATAGGGCCGACGGTAAATGTCGCTTGGGCAAGTGTTTTGTCTTCTTCCCATTTCTTTTCCCAAGACTTTTCGTACTTGGCTGTGAATTTTTCATCTTCAAAAACCACATTGTTAAAAATGATCATCTCAGACTCATAACCCGTATTTTGGCCACTGATGTATGCACTGCCGTTATACGAAATACTAAAAAGAGTGTTTTTAGCTCTGAAAAAATAGGCTTCCACCGTACCTTCACCGGTAATACGGCCACCCGGATCGCCCGTTGGTACGATGAATAATTGACCCTGTAAGTCTACACCAACACTAAATTTTGATTTGTCTCCGTATGATTTATCAAATTCGCTTTGGAAATTGATATTGGCAAGGCCTACGGCAGCAGGTGCAACCGCTTGTTCAGTAAAGTCTTGTCTTGCCAAGCGACTTGCTGGTTCATCTGTTGTATCTTCTTGTTCGAAGAAATATAGTGGAATAGAGGTCAGAATTTGGTTGTTGTCAGTATTGGTCTCAGCATCTTTTGCCGCATCAATTAATGTGAAGCGCATTTCAAGTGTGTTATCGACGTCTGCATTGTAGTTGTCATGCAAGCTTTTTAACAGCTCAGCTTCTAGGGCGATATCAAAACCGATGTGCTCGTTGTGTAGTTCAGCAGTAAATTCATGAGCAAGTGTGTCCGTATATTTTCCAGCCGTCGCGTCCCAAAAGTGTGTGCTAACCCAATTACCAGCGATCATTACTTCTGCTTTTATATGCGATAGGCCTAAATTTGTGCCCTCATAGTCAGCCTCGAAGTAACCGACTAAATCGGTGTGATGTTCACTAGCGCCATTGTCGGAGTTTGGTGTATCTAGGATCAATGCTGCTTGACCGAATTCTGCACCTAGAAGTTTGTAGTCGTGGCCAGCTTGTTCTCTTACCACAATGTCTGCGTGTGGGAAGTTACCTTCTAAGTGAGGGTCATGATCGACAGAAGGGTGGTTGTCTTCTTCAATGTCTTCGACATGCAGATCATGGGGATCAATTTGCGCCAAGATGTGATAGTTGCCACCTTCCAATGAATTGGGCAGGGTTAGTTCAATCTCATGTTCAGAAGCACCTTGCGCAAGCCCCGTTAATTCGATAACTGCAATTTGCTGAATATCTTCAATGGCTGCTTCTTGGTCGTTTCGGACATCGAGTTCATCTGAGTGCATTAGATAAAAATGAACTTCGACATCGACGTTATTAAAACCCGTCACATCGACTGTGTAGTATGTTTTCACAGTGTCATTTGGCTCCAAAGTATCCAAAGGACCAGTTGAAATATCAGTTATTTCTAAATTACTTTTAATTTCTGGAGCGGGTGTTACAACGGTGACTTCCGGGGTGTCGTTATCGCTAAATTGGCACCCGGTCAAAGTAACCAAACCAGCGAGGGCAAATGGGATCAAGCGCATGTTATTTCTCTATCTTGTCTAAAACACCTTAAGAGTATCGTAAGATTATGGATTGAGTGTGGACACATTTAGCCGCTACATTTGTATTATAATTAAATAGGCGCTCAATCAGCTTTATCTGCCATTACAAAACGGTTAAGACTGTGATATGAATAGTGAAGCCAACATTTTTATCGCAAGTGCCGTCAGCGTGAGCTTGATAATCCAAATGAGCTTTGCGTTATTACTAGAGAGTCGCAATTTGCTGCCACAGTATGACCCCGCGATAGATCCAATAACCATGTATAAGATGAGTGAGCCACTTTGTAAAAGTGTTGACGAAAACATTGCAAAAACAGGCACTTTTGCCAAATGGCTGAGAGTCATAAAGACTGCACTGGTGGCGATGATTTCATCTTTACATTTGAGCTGTTTAGTAAGTACAGAAAGGGACAGAGGCCCAGTAGCACCTACCAACAAACCTAAGCCGGTTTGCAGCACGCCTATGACATAATAGTTTTCGAATTGGCTAACGTAGTTTGCAAATGGCTTGTACCAAATGTTGAGCAACAAGTAGAGGCCAATTGCCGCAGGGATATAAGTCGTAGGTAAGTTGTATAGAACCAAACCAAATAGCAAAGTCCCAATGACTGACCCAATTAAGAATGCAGGCAATAGTGACCACTTCACATAAGAAATCGAAAACAGCGCTCTTGATGTGTTGCTGGCAATCTGTGTAATACCATGAATAGGGATGATTATAGCGGGACTTAAAAACATGGGAAGAACTGCGATAAGGAGCATTCCGCCACCAAAGCCAATGATTGCAGCTATCAGTGACGTCGTGAATGCGATTATGCCTAGCAACAGTTCCATGTTGGCGACCTTAACTAACTTGTTTATGTTCTGGTGGCAATCGCCACGCCTGAGGCGGACAGTAAACTACCTGCTAATTTGTTAAATATGTTCAAACGTTTTGAGTTTGAGACCAGCTTTTTGGCTTTGGCTGAGACATACGAATAACCTAAGTTAACCGAGCCAAATGCTAAGGTCGCGCAGGCAAAAATGCCTAAAATATCTGCTGTGGAGATGGTTTTAAAATCGACAAATGCTGGAAACAGTGCAACATAAAAAATAATGGCTTTTGGATTGCTCATTGTAAGCAAAAAGCCAGTTAATATGTCCATATGGTGCTTACTGTTAGGTACGGTTTGCTCTGCCAGCGAAGGTTTTGAGAAAAATAAGTTGACGCCCATCCAAATTAAATAGCCCGCGCAGAGATATTTTATAATCGCAAAAGCGCTCCCCATAGACTCTGCGACATATGCTAAACCAGAAACTGCCAATAAAATAAATACATAGTCAGCGAAAATGAGTCCTACCGTTATCGCTGCACCACGACGGAATCCTCCAGTCATTGAGGCTGTTGTTATTGCGATAACGGCAGGGCCGGGAATAATGCCAACAATGAACATGGCAAAGAAGAGGGCAATATAGCTTTCGATAGTCACTTGGGGCTCCAAAAAGGCGTTGAGTGATAATCCTACCATACAATATGCAAATTGAAGGGAAACTATTTTGATGGGTTGAGGTCATGGATGACTATTCAAAGAGATTACAAATGATTGAGTTCATTAATTTTTCGACCAAGTGAAGCAATATCTTAGACGATATCGGCTTATAGGCACTGAAAGGGAAATCGTTACGTCGTCGCTGTCCCTCGTTCTACCTTAAGGGGTTTGTATCGACAAACAAATTGCGCATATAAAATTGGTGTGTTTATTGCTGTAAATTACTGATAGTAGATAGGTTGCCGTCTGCTGTTAGGATTTTCTAAGAACAAATGAAGGGGCAAGTAGGTTCGCGAATCATGATTTTACTTTGACATTATGACAACACTTAAGTCGGTAATTTGTTTAACAATTCACACATCAAAAGGAGATGACAATGCAGGTTTCAAATACCAGCAGCACGCAGTATAGCTATCATTCAAATGCTGCGAATAAGGCCCATACAACTCAACGAGAGTTTAATGTAGAAGAATCAAGTGCTGGCTCAGCCAAAGGTATCGATGTCAGGGGTAAAACCAATCTTATTTATCTGCTTGAAAAGAAGGATATTGTACAGCTGTCGAAAGATGAGGTGAGCTGGCTAGCAGATATTAAGGAGTCTTTCATGTCGGTGCAGGAGACTGAAAACTATTTAAAGTCAAATGGCCAGAAAAAGGAAATGAATGCCATCATATATGTCGAAGGTAATGTTGTATCTTATCAGACTCAAGAAGGCGGTGTGTATTACACAGATAGTAAAGCGGAAGAAATTTTCCGCAAAGCGGGGTTTGATGCTGAAAAAGTGAAGGAGCTAGTGAAAGAAATGTATCCAGATGGTGCCAAGGTGCAATTTTTTGAGGCAGGTGAGGGGCCTTCAAATGCACAACTGTTTGAACAGATACATGGCTATTCTTACAGCGAGTTTATTAGAAAACAAGTAGATAGCTTAAACCAGTCAGAGTTTGATCAACAGTTACGGCAAGAAGAATACCATCGAAGCAAAGTTCTGTTTGATCAATCTCCTCAAACCGAGATTTTCAGTGTGGGGGGCCAAGTAGTCGCGAGTCGTGGCGAAAATGGCTATATAGATGTGGGCCAGCACTTGTTGGCGCAGGCGGATGCAAGGGGTATTGAAAGGACCGAGCTTAAAGAGATATTCACAGTATCACCTGAGCGCACTGCTGCACAATATCTGGTATTGCTACAAGATGTTTTCGGCGATGAGGTTACGCTTCAATCATTTAGCTCAGGTGATGCGCCTACTCGCGCCGAAGTTAAGTTGATGCAGGCTAATAACAGCTCTGTTTAAAAAGTGTAAGCCGATTAAGTTTCTATAGTTATTCAAACATGGTTCCTGAAACGATATATGGACTCCACCACATCTCACATACAGTGTAATGTGGTGTCGACCAAAACAAAGGAGTCCATATATGAATAATCGTAACGTGATTGCGCTCGATCTTGCAAAAAATATTATTCAAGTCGCAAAAGTCTCTAAACATGGCGAAATTGTTTTTAATAAAGCACAGTCTCCATCTAAAGTTCGCCAAATACTCGCTAACTCTCCGCCTAGTATTGTTGCCATGGAGGGATGTGGGAGCTTTCATTATTGGGTGCGGATTGCTCAGTCCTATGGTCATGAAGTTAGAGGCATGTCTCCGAAACATGTTAAGCCTTATGTAAGCAAACAAAAAACAGATGCCAATGACGCTATCGGGATTGCGGTTGCTGCTATGCAGCCTAATATGCCCTTTTCTCCAGTCAAAAATATCGAACATCAAATTCTCCAAACGTTCACTGTAAGTCGTCAGTTTTTAGATAAACAGCTTACACAACTCGGTAATCATATTAGGGCCCTATTTTATGAATATGGCATCACTATTCCTCGCTCCAAGAAAGTATTAAAAGAGGTTTTAACTGCGCGTAATGATTTACCAGAGGTGTTATTGCCATTAGTTAATGTCTTAAAAGCTCAATACCAGCAAATAGAGCAACCTCTGAATAAAGTCACTAAAAACCTAGAACTGCTTGTTTCTCAAAATGAGCAATGCCAACGTGTTATTGCGCTTGAAGGTGTGAGTGTTTTAGGTGCAGCGGGGCTAATTGCCAGCTTGAGTCAAACAGAGCACTTTAAAAATGGACGATGTGCTTCAGTATATTTAGGCGTTACCCCAAAACAATTTAGCAGTGGCGGTAAAACCGTGATGCTGGGAATTGATAAATGTGCTGGAGATAAACAGCTAAAGTCCTGTTTATTTTTGGGGGCATTGTCATACATTTCTAATCTACCGGAAAAGCCCAAGACATTAAAGCAGCAATGGCTCTTAAGGTTGGTTGCGCGTTCAGGTGTAAAGCGAGCTTGTATTGCGCTGGTGAATAAAAATATCAGAACGGCTTGGGCAATGCTAAAACAAGGTACGAATTACCAGCCCGTTATGATTTAAAAAACATCTTCAAAAGAGTTCGACAACAATGTAATTAAAACGGTAAGATCAACCTTCTGAAAACCTGTCTGAACTTGAAGTGATAATACACTAGCGAAACGTTTAGGACAGAAGGTGCGAATAAATCAAAGGTTAGAGAGTAGCGCTCTCAAAAGAAACCGCATATACGCAAGCATCTTTAATTTTAAAAACATGTTGTCAAACAAGTGGAGTCCATATACAAGTTCAGGAGGATGACCTTTGGTTCACGGGGTTGGCTTGTAGTTCGGGAGGATAGTCTTTTGTATAGGGCAACGGTCTTAGGTCTAGGGAGAGGGCCTTTCATATAGGTGGGATACAGTTTAAGGAACGTTACAGCTTTAACTGTCGTCATTGTGGGCTTGCCCCGCAATCCATTTTATTAATGCAAGTTGGGTTTTAGAGGCGGCAGTCTTAGCGACTGTTAAAATAACTCGTTTCACCTTGGGCAAAGTAAATGAATTCACTTCGCCCACTGTCATTAACACTTTGCGCTTAATTTACCTTACGCAAAAGAATCGTATTCTCAGTGTTTACCGACGGTGCTTTCGTACGGTAGCACTAATAACCCATGCATGAATCGATAGATTCTTGAATACACTCTTTTGACAAATCCCCTTTATTTAGAAATCCTTTTACAAAATCATAAGCCTCTGTTTTTCGTTTATCTTCTTCCATGGCTGAGGATGTGAACATGATAAATATAGACGAGGTATAATTTTTGTTGGCTTCTCTTAGTTTATGAAATGCGGCTAAGAACTCAAAGCCGTTAACACGAGGCATATTGATATCTAAAAAGATGAGCAATGGCGGAAAATCGTCTGCAAACCTTTTGTAGTTTTCTTCATAATCCTCAAGAAAGTTCAGCGCAGTTTCCCCATTGTCTGCTTCAAATATCTGCGTTGAAATATCAAGCTTTTTGATGACTCTTTTAAGTAAGTAACGGTCATCTTCACAATCATCTATAATCATAATTGAAAATTTTTGCATGTGGCCTCTAGATTCAGGTTGGTAGCTCAATAATAAATTTTGTCCCACTTGCCGAGCTGCTAAATTGAATTACACCATCCATTTTCTCAATGTGTTTTTTGATAATATACATACCTAAACCGCTTCCATATGCGATATTGGGATGGAATCGCTGGAACATGCCAAACACTTTGTCCGCATATTCCTTGGGTATACCAATGCCATTGTCTTCGATAGTGAGTATCGTTTTATGCGGCTTTTTCATGGTTGTAATTCTGACATAGCGGTTGGGTTTGTCTTTGTCTGAATACTTTATGGCATTTGAAATCAAGTTTTCTAATACTTGTAAAATACGGGCTTTAGGTGCTGTAAGCTCGACGGAGCAATCTACCTCTGCTTGAATTTCAACATCATTGCCGATATAAACAGCCTGTAAACGAGCCTCAATTTCACCGAGTAGTTCAGAAATATTGATCTTTTCTTTATTACTCAACTCTAATTCAGCTTTTGCTAGATTAAGAATGTCAGTGACTAAATTCTCTAACTTCTTCACATGTCCAGCGATATTACTGGCATTTTTTCTCACGTCTTGATAATCACCATCATCAATGTCCTCACATATCGCCGTCGCCAGACCTCTGATTGTAATCAAAGGTGCTTTTAGGTCGTGAGACGTTCTATAAGAGAATTGAGAAAGTTCATCATTTGAAGCAACTAGCTGTTTGTTAAATAGTTCTAATTTTGCTTGATATTCAAGGTTATTTCGCTCTTTTTCGTAAAGTTGATTAGTCATTGTGCGCAAAGCAGTATCTAGCTTCGCATCGCCACTTGAAAAAGTTCTATCGAGGTCATAGTTACCGCGAGCTATTGTGTCAGCCAACTGAATCGTTTGGTTAAGAGGAGTAAAAACGGCTCGAGCCAATAGAATTGATAAAGATACACCTCCCAATAGGCTAAGTAGAAGAAACATCATGGTTGTGTCCTTTAAAGTGCGTTCTTGTTCCTCTTCTTTCAAAAACGTACGTTGCATCTCCCAGTGCTGAGGCTCTGAAATTTGCCTAAACTTTTCAACAACTTGTTGCTCGAGAGGAGCTAAATCCTGTCTTAGCATTTGAATGGTTGCATCGGCAGATTGCGTATGTGTTTTTGTTACTATAGTTTGCTGTAAGTGCTTGAGCTGTATAAGATCTAATGCAATTTCATTTAAGAGGTCTAGATGTTCTTCTCGTTCCCAGCGCTTTGAATGGTTCTTTAATTGCGCATAGTTCTTATTGATAACGGACCAGGTGATCTGCCATTGAAGTGTGTATTTTTTCTCTTTGGTTAATATCCATCTTTGTATACTAATGATTGAAGTATTAAGCGCTTGAACGACTTTTAAATTAGCTTTAATAGATGGGTCTAAAACATGCTGGATGTGACGAGATGATTCAGTAAGCTGGTTGATTTGGAGCAACGAGAATACGGTCATTGACAGAAACACCAAAGTAATTGCCCCAAAGCTAAAGGCTATCTTCTTTTCCAAAGCATTCATATGCTTACACTCTTTTTAAACTTTTGGCGAGTTACGAGCAAGGCACTAATCACGGTGATGAATAGCAAACTAGGAAGCACAATTAGACCGATTTGCAGCAGTATTTTTGTTGCTTGTTGATCCACAATATCTAACTTGGTATGTACCGAAACAGCCCAAGGTTTGGTACTTATTGGAATCTGATAGTTAATATCTTGAGAGCCATCATTTCTGGTTTGAATTCCGCCAAATGGAACACCTTCACCAGCTGATTGTGTAAAAGTTTTAACCTCTACGCCATTATTCATTGTCCAACCAGTTGTATCTTTGTTGATATTTGAAGGCTTAGGGTGCGCGATCACTTTATTCTCGTGCTCGATGATACAAGCAAAATGCTCACTGCTTTGTAGTGTGTTTTCTAGCATATTCTGGACATCACTAAGCACCTTAGCTGAGTCTTCGCCTCGTTCCAGTTCAATAGATACAAGCGTTGCTAATCTTTCTGCCTGTTCTCGGTTTTTATCTAAATTAAGCTTGAATAAAGCGTGATATAGTTGGTTATGGAGCAGGGGAATTGCTGCAACGACAACAAAGGAAGTTATAATAAAAAACGTACAAAATACTCTTAAAAATGAGAATTGTGTCATATATTCGGCTCTTTAAAAGTCCGTTCCTAATTTGCAGGCAGATTGCTGACTGCAGCCCCATAACTACGTTTAATAAACCCAAGTACACCAAACAAGCCTATGTTTATCCCATGTAGATTGCTACGCTACTTGCCAATATGCAGCATGTATATAAATGATGCGTTAAGGTAAATAATCGTATGGTGTAGTGTTCAATTTATATCTGCTGAAAATAAAAGCGTTTATGAACTAATAAGTGCTCTTTTTTATTATTACAGATTAATCGCTACTAATTATAATCGGCTATCGAATAATAGCGAATGTGTCCGCGGTTTTTGCTAAAAAGCCATATTTTGACAGTGGCAACTTTTCAGCCTTACCGTATATAAGTGGTTGGAGCAATTATAATGACGTTTAATTTTTAGTGGATGATTGACTTGAAGAAGCCGCTAGCCACTTTAAGGTACATGGCATTGAGGCGTCATGTGGACTGAGTTTGATTTGCGCCACACCGGGAAGAAGTAACCTTGCTTTAAAAGCTAGGAGCAAATACCAATCAAGGGGTGTTGATTGGTATTTGCTACCGGGCATTATAAATGCCAGATGTTTTTGTCATCGGCTAACACCTGGCATGCTTCACCTGATTTGTAACGCAGGTAAAAAGCGTCGTCGTAAAGCACTTTACTGCTACAGATCACATCTTCATACCTGTAGCAGATCAGCAGATGATCTTGATGGCAAATCAAAGTATTACACAGACGTTTGTCATGAACGATGTTAACTGAGATAACCTGACACGCCTTGCACTTAGCCTTACTCTTGAACCAAGTCATAAACAAGTTTCGCCGTAACCAAATCACTCAAAGCGGTGCCCACAGACTTAAAAAGCGTGATTTCACTTTGACTCGCCCGTCGATAGGTATGACTTTTAGCCAGCTCAGTTAATTCTGCCTTAACCTGTGATTCACTAAATACGCCCTCGGAAATTGGGAGTAGTAACTCACCCGCTTCATTTAACACATTAATTCGACTGTCTACGTATACTGAGCTGCGGGTAACAGTGCGAGTGTCGCACTCTCTATACTGTTTATGATGATTTCCGATCAAATCAATGTGAGTGCCAGGGGAGACCCAGTTACCATCAAAAAGTGGGGTATGGCTCCCTGTAGCACAACTGATAACGTCGGCAGATGCAATCAAACTTTGGCATGCTGTACCAAATTCAAATTGTATTTTCCCGTGCTGTGCAGACAACACTGACAATAAGGTTTTTGCTTTATCAGGGTTTCTGGCAACAACAGTGACTTTTTCGTAGTCACGTACATTCAGGTGTGCGTTGATCATAAATGGCGCGAGATTACCTGAGCCAAAGAACACTAAGTGTTTAGCATCCTTCTTCGCTAAATAGGAGGCGGCGAGCGCAGATACGGCAGCCGTGCGCCAAAGTGTCACTTCGGTACCATCAATAAGCGCAAGTGGCTCCCCAGTTTGACGTGAAAAGAGCATTATCTTTGAATAGAGGCTGTCTTTGTCTTGTTTAAAGTTTTCCGGAAAGTATGTAAAGGCTTTTACACCAATGACGTCGTTGTTCCAAGCTGGCAGCACGGCAAACGCATCGTGATTATCTGCTGAGTTATCTAGCTCGAACACTTGGCGCATCGGCATATTGGCGTCACCCGAAAAGCCTTCAGCAATGGTATCAATTAAGACTTTAAAATTGAGCGCTTGTTTGACTTGTGCGCGATTAATTAATTGCATAACTTAGCTTCCTTATAATTCAAAATTTTGCGCAGAGTGAGTTAGCTTTTGATAGCCGTTTTTAGTGACCACGATATCTTCTTCCAGTCGTACTCCCCCGACGTGAGGAATATAAATCCCAGGTTCTATGGTGATGACATTGCCAGCGCTCAACACATAGGGATTATTGGGCTTGATAAAAGGATGTTCATGTAAAGCAAGGCCCAAGCCGTGGCCCAGTCCTTCACCTGCAAATTGCGCGAATTCGCTATTATTCAATACTTGATGCGCAATCTGATTCAAGGCATCGCAAGACACGCCTTGCTTTACTTTTTCTAATGCTGCATGCTGGGCACGTTGAACGGTGTTAAACATGGCTTGTTGTTGAGCACTGGGTGTGCCGTAAACATAGGTCCGTGTCATATCTGAGCGGTAACCACCAACAACAGCACCAAAATCGATTAAGATCAGGTCTCCATGGCGTAATGCACGTTCACTAGGATCCCCATGGGGTAGAGCGCTTCTTTCGCCAAAAAGCAAAATTGTATCAAAGGAAACCCCCTGGGAGCCTTTTTGACGCATTTTGTATTCTAGTTCTAACGCCAGATCTCGCTCTTTTACTCCCTCTCGGACGAGTGTTAAAGTCTCACAAAGCGCTGCATCAGCAATATTGGCAGCCTGTTGAAGATATGCTATCTCTACATCATCTTTTACTTCACGTAGCGCTTCCACCCAACCAATTGCACCCTGCACATGCGGGTAGGTCAAGTCAGCGGCAATGGCTGCCCACTGAGCTACACTGACATGCTCTGACTCATAGGCGATTTTATTGAGCTCTGGAAATAGCGTTAAAATACACTGGCCAAGACGTTCTGCATCTCGGTCACGTCTTATCACGTGTATATTTTCTGTTTCCAAGCATGCCCGCTCGTAATATCTATAATCTGTAATTAAGTAAGTATTGCGCTTGGATATTAGCAATGTGGCAGCATTACCACTAAAACCAGAGAGATATTGAATATTCTCATGGCCTGAAACCACCATCATATCTATTTCATGCTGTGACAACTTTGAGATCAGTTGTTGTCTTCGAGAGTTATGGTTCGCTTTCAACTACGCCACCTATTAGAAATTGAGTGATGTACTTCACTCTGTTACCCAAATTCAATGTATTCGCCTCGAAATATATTGTATACAATTGTGATAAGCAAGCTTTAAATATTTAGTGATAGAGTGTTACAACGGACAAATTCTCAATTAGGTGACAGTGATTTTAAGTTAGAACTTGAATTCTAGCTATATAGGCTAGGAGCATTTAGGGGGTAGAAGAGGGCAATGGAGTTTTACGGTATCGAATGTGTGCGAATTAAAAGTTTCAGAAGTGGCTGCTAGCGTGAATTAATGTACCTGCAGCCATCAAAAAATACTTAGCTCCAACGCTTTACAAACTTAAACTTTTTTATCGTTGTGCTTTTATATCAAAGAGTTGAATTTTACCAGAGCCATTGTCTATCAGCTCAAATGAGTGAGCATTTCGCACCAAAACACTCCCACTGCCATCATCTATAACAACTTTGCCAGATACATTCTTAACGACTATTTTCCCTGAGCCATCTTCAATAGATACATCACCGTCAACTTGCTCAACAACAACCTTACCTGAGCCATCATCAATGGCAAGTGCACCATGCACACTATGGATGTTAATGTTTCCAGAGCCGTCTTCAATCTCTAACGACGATAGGTTATTGCTGATCCTGATTGACCCTGATCCATCTTCAATTCGGCCAATACTGGCGCTTTCGATTATGATCGCGCCCGATCGGTCCTTGATATCGGTTAGTAGTTCGCTAGGCACGGTGATGGTTAAATGGATCAAAGTGTGGTTGTACTGTCGGTGGCAGGTATTGGCTGTCAGTAATGCGATGTTTTTCTGCTTAATGAGTTCAAAGCAGTAGTCTGTATTCGCCTGAGATTGATAAATATCAGCTTTAACACTTATCTTATCGGTCTCTTCACCAATAACCGTTAGCTTTCCAGAGCCTGCGTCAATTTTTAATCTATCTAAACCAGCTACAGGCAATGATAAAGTGCGACTTTCCACAAAATCAAAATCATTTGAAAAGAACTGTAGTGCAGATACCTGAGTGCAAAAAACAGCCATAGCTGTCAAAAAGTAAGTTTTCATTTCAATGTCCTTAGAAAGCATTTTTAACTGTGACGCAGTCGTGTAGAAAAAGGTTTAAAGGCTATTCTGAAACGCAGTTTTTTGGCGTTTCAGTTACCTAATTTATCGGCGTTAAGCGAATTTACTTGGTTCTCCCCTGAAAGTATTGTATACAATATACATAAAATAGATAATGAGAAGCTCCTATGCGTAAAACTTGCCTAAGTATCTGTCTAGCCACCTTGCTAAGTGGATGCGCAGCGACAACATCGATCAAGACATCGTCCAATATATTACCGCCATCAAAAATGCAGGTGGACTTAGATGTTTCTGGTCGCGTCAGCACCTTAAAGCATATTGATATTCAATATGTTGGGAAAAACATACCGCGGACATACAGTGACGGTAAAATTACCAATAGCCGCGGATATGACTGGTGGGTAAGCAAGCATTTTGCTCTAAAGAGTGATCTTCCAGAAGAAAAAGTTCGCCTGTATTTAGAGTTACTAGAGATGTCATACCCGCATTACGTTGAGTTATTTGGTATGGAACCCAGTAACATAGAAAACCAACGGATCGCGGTTGTTTATGGTAGCTCCAGAGCCAGAGTGCGAGAAGCGATGCTAGATGACGGCTTTTTACGTGGTGTTCATACACATGCTGGTGGCGAAACCATGTTTTACAATCGCGCTGGCTATAGCTTCCCAAGCCACCGGCAGCATCACCAGCGGTACATCGTTATCCATGAAACTATGCATGCGTTTCATATGGCACTCAATGGCCACTCAACATGGGCGCCTAATTGGATCACCGAAGGAATGGCTGATGCAATAGCCAGTCACACTTTTGATCCACAGAAAAAACAGCTCAATGTAATGGTTTTTGACCGAGCGCCGATGAATTATTTAACGTCAGGACTTGCCCAGTATCATCAGGGGGGACAACCAAGTTTTGAACAAATTAATGACAACCCGAGTCTTAAACGCGGCTTGAACTTTTTCATCGTACACTTTTTGCTCAGCGATCCGACACGTTACCATTACTTTAAACGCTATTTGAAAGAGTTGATGCGTGCAAACCCGGACTCTCAGGAGACATTACCGACAGCCAATAAGCTGTTAAAAGCCACTTTTCCGGATTGGTCGGCCCTTGAAAATGAGTTTACTCAGTTTGTTAAAACAGCACAATCTAGCTTTTATATTGTTCAAGGGCCATGGGAGCAAAGCGGCCCAGGTTATTTCCTAAGAAGTGATAAAAGTGAAACTCTGCACCGTCTTGATATCATTGCTGACAATGACAGCTTGCAAACGACTTTAGACTTTCCTGCACCATCACCTCATCCATTGATCATGCCAGTGAGTAAAAATAGCTTGGCAGCTTTAATACATTTCGAGCCCGAGCAAGTAGGGCGCGGCGAAATTGGTATTGGCCTGTTAACTGAGCTCAGTAAAGACAGCAAACAAAAGCGTTTGGGACTGCTCAAAGAAGCTGACTTTAGCCAAGATAGAATGCTGACTTTATTAATAAAAAATGGCAACAAGCTTGTGCTTGATGGAGTCGGGTATGATGAACCAAGCCAACATATCTCTCTTACTCCTGAGGCTATTGAAGATATTCAAAAGTATCAGCAACTTGCACTTAATTTGACCAAGCTAGATGATCAGCTTGTTGTGACGCTCAATACTAAGTCTCAAAGCCAAAAAGTGACTTTTAATTTGCCTAAAAATACGCAAGATATGGTTAATTTGCAGCAAATTGCGATACTTGGTAAAGCGATGAATCACACGCTTACACCGTATGTTTTTGGTCATACAACCTCTGTAGCAACATTGAGTGAGTCTATTGCTAATCCTTGGTTATATCGTGATGCTCAACTGGCAATGCGCGCATTCAACACCTGCGAGGAGTTCACTCACGATATACCACAGTGCCAAGCGCAGTTGAAAAGCGCTTTTGATAAGCTCACTGACCAAAACAAACATGATGAGTTATCTACACAATTACGACAATACTTGACGCTTTGGCGTAGTCAAATTAACCAACCTACGGCACAAACCCTTAGCGGTATTGAGCTTCAAGTGAGGTTTGACAACGACCAGCCTTTTATTAAAGCCATTAATCCAAGTGATAGTGTTGCTGAGTTAATACTTACTGGTGGAGATAAAGACATAGTGTACTCGCTCTTACCGGGAAAGAGTCGCTTTGATTTGACCGATAATACCGCCACTTATAGCTATAAACTGATTTGGCAAGATATACATCAGTCTGGGTTGTTAGATGTCGAAAGTCAGCGCTTTGACGGTGTGTACTTGAATGCTTCACTCCGACAAAAGCAGTTAAAAATAGCGCTAACCGGGCCTTATTCAGGCGCTACCTCTGGCGAGTTAGCGGTACAGTTTTTACCATTTGAACAGCCAATAAAAAGCACTAACATGTGGCAGGAAAGTGTAGAAATATCGCCCTATGAGCAAAAAGTGTGGCAGCCAGCTATACAAGTGTTGCCTAATCTAAAAGGTGGTATTTTAGAAGTGACTGCGACATTGGAAGTTGATGGTGAACCCGTCAAATTACAGCAGCGAATAAAACTTTAAATTCATGCTGAGCATTTTGTATATTTTTTCCCTTTGTAAAACTTGATTGTTTTAGTCAATCCAAAGGTTAGCTGTAATAGCTAACCTTTTTTTAATCATATGCCTTTTGAATTGGCCCAATTATTTTCTGGCCTTTGGAAAATAATGGGATTAGACGGCAGCCAGCGATCCCTCTTAAGCGTTGAAAATACGGCTTTCAATAGCAATAAAAATTCCAGAAAAGTGTCATAAAAAAAGCAACTTAGCGCAATCAAACCGACATTAAAAATGATTATTTTCATTGCTGCGAAATTTTCACCAGTCCTCTGCGTCTTGAGTATGCAGTAGTAAGTGATTATCTCAATAAAAACCAAAAGAATAGTGATGTATTGGAGAAAAAATGAAAATCAAACATGTCCTGCTGTGTGCAACAATGCTTATGAGTATGCCAAGTGTGGCCGATTCTCTCAAAGTGATGGCTTACAATATCATGCAGCTAAATGTGCAAGATTGGGATCAAAGTAATAGAGCCCAACGTTTACCCATGGCGCTTACTTCGCTTGATGACAGGCCTGATGTCATTATTGTCAACGAAGTCTTTAATAGTGATGCTGAGCAAGCTCTCGCTGCGTTATCTTCTATATATCCTTATCAAACCCCCAACGTTGGACAGGATTGCAGTGGTAGCGGCTGGGACGGTTTGACAGGTAACTGTTCTAATAGCCCATTTGTCATCCGTGGGGGAGTGGTGATTATCTCCAAATATCCAATTATTTCGCAAAAAGCACATGTATTTACTCAGAGTTTGAGCGGTAGTTGGGACTATTTAGCAAATAAAGGCTTTGCTTATGTTGAAATAGAAAAAGGAGGTCTACGCTATCACTTGATCGGTACTCACTTGCAAGCAACTCATGATGGCAATACAGAGGAAGAACACCGTGTTCGCATGGGCCAGTTGCGTGAAATTCAAACTTTTATCAAGGCACAAAACATTCCTAGCAGCGAGCCGTTGATCATTGGTGGTGATATGAACGTGGAATGGAGCAAGCAGCAAGAAGTAACTGATATGCTCACTACAGCACGTGCGAAGCTGAATTTCGAAACGCCAGTGATAGGTTCATTCTCAGCAAAACACAACTGGTTTACAAAGGCCAACGCATACTATTTTGATTACAGCCTAGAGTACAATGATACCTTGGATTATGTATTTTGGCATGCTGATCACAAACAACCCAAAAACAATCCGAGTATGACTGTGCGTTATCCAAAAGCTGACAAAAACTGGTATTGGAGCTATTTAAAAGGCAACTGGAACCTCAGTAACGGCCGCCATTATCACAATGGCTATTATAATGAGCTATCAGATCATTATCCGGTGCAGGTGAACTTTGAGTTTTGATTAAGTGCTAAGTAGGTGCTTGATGACGACACTCAAAACAGAGTTAACAGGCGATAGCTTGGCTATTTCAATCAAACTGACGCCGATTATTGTTTCAATTAAGCACCGTTTATCAATGACATTAACTTCCTTTAAATATGATTTAAGCTAAGTGGATGAAAGAATCCCTAAAGCTTAAGTTGTATGAGATTGCAGTTTTTAAACTTAACTCGATTTACTAGTTCTTCTTCCATTAAATTTTAAATAATCTATTGTTTACATTTTGTTCTCAATGTATAACATTAAGTGGCTGTACTAAAAGTAAGCACATTTTGGGTTTCACATTTAATTAAGGAAAGAAAAATGATAAAAAGTATCTTAGCCGCAACGGCACTGATTGTTGCTACATCCATCCCGACTAATGCAAATGCATACGAAGAAATTTTGGTAGAGTGTTATAAAAATGGTCGCCTATTATGGAGCGATGTTTTTGAATCATATAATGAATCTCGTACTGCTGAGAAAATTTGCAGAAGAATAGGCGGCGAGCCAATTAGCTACTAAATTCGAGCATGTCTAAATAGTGAGCTCGCATATCGCATGAAAAAAGGTCAGCTAGATAGTTGGCCTTTTTTGTAAAGGTCGTAATCAATTTTGAAGTAAGTGTACACAGGTAGTACGTGACCCGCCTATTTAAGTATTTATACTAATATCCCGTATTTTAAGGGGTAGCCGAAAAGCTAGGGAGCGTATTGTGGCTCAATGGCAAAAGTGCTTTGATAAACCAGATAAAGTGTTTTAAGGTAACTATTCAACTGCTGTTTATTTGAACTTGAATATAGAAGCTGGCATAAGTTTAATTGGATAATTCACTTCTTAATTAAAGGTTGCATATGGATATTGCACTCCCAACACTCATACATTTATTCGTGGTTATTCCAGCCATATTTTTAGGCCTTCTAAATTTGGCAATGAAAAAAGGCACTCGTATACATAAGCTCATAGGTAGGTTGTGGGCTGTGCTTATGTTAATTACCGCTTTTAGCTCTTTTTTTATTCAACCAACAGGAAGCCTAACTTGGCTGCACTTGTTTGCTATTTTAATTATCGTCTCGGTTGTCGCCGGAACGCATGCCATTTATAAAGGTAATCGAAGGGTTCATATTGATTGTATGTGCGGTGCATATATTGGTACGGTGATCTCCGCTGTTGTTGCCGCAAGTATCCCAGGGCGCTTATTACACACCATGCTGTTTTAACAATATCGTACTAATTTACTCAGCTTTCTGTTGATACTGTGACTTATATTTTATGCTATAAATAGCGAAAAAATAAAAGGTGTAAAGAGGTTTGTATGACAAAGGAGCCATGGGTTAATAGTGAAATTTTGGCGGGAGAGCCTCTGGTTGGAAACAAAGAAGGCTTAGAGCAGCTAAAAATTGCCATTGAGCAAGTACTGGATGGCTCATCAACTTCTCAGTGTCAACTCTCACTTTGTGACAATATATCGGTCCATATACAAGAAACCCAACAATACTATACGGCGCAGCAGGAAGATAATCGCACCTGGCTTCAAAAGCTGCGTGATAACTTAATCGCCAGTTTATTATTTAGTTGGCTTTTTCTTCTACCCCTAGCTGCGCTTGCGCACTTTGCTAACGATATATACGCACAGCCCAAGCCAGAACCTCGGTGCCTGATCCCAAATCCGCCATTAAATAACCACGATAAACTTGTTAGATAGCGATTATTCCTGTTAGCCATAAAGTTAGTTGTTTTTGAGCGATGTGGATAAAACAAATATATCGTGAATTATTAAGGCTAATTCCATTCATCTCACAAATTAAAGGAAATCTATGTATATCGGAGAGGTTGCAAATAAAACCGGATTATCAATAAAAGCGATTCGATTGTATGAAACGCGAGGCTTGATTAAAACACCTTTGAGACAAGGACGCTACCGCGTATACGAAGATTCGCACATAGAGGTGCTGAACCTAATCAAAGAGGCCAAGTCGTTAGGGTCTACTTTAGCTCAACTTGACGAGGTGATTGTCTATCAAAATGGGGAAGTAGATTGGCTACGAATAGAGCAGTTTCTGGTTGGGCTTAAGTGTCAGTTGTCACGTCAGGTAGATTCGTTAAATAGCAGGATCTCTCGGATTGAAAATTGTCTGTCTACGATAAAATCTTGTCCTTCTATGCTTGACTCTACCCCTAGGGGAAGAGACTAGACTCGTCATCAAACTCAAAAATAGGAAATGAGTAAAATGACGAAAAAAATACTAGTTCTAAATGGTAATCCAAAATCAAACAGTTTTGGTCAACACTTGGCAGATATCTACAGTTGTGAAGCAAGAGAGTACTTTGAGGTAAGACGTTTTAATTTATCTGAAATGACATTTAATGCAAGTTTGCAGTATGGCTACAATACACCACAAATTTTAGAGCCTATTTTAGTCGAGTTTCAGAAGGCAGTTTTGTGGGCTGAGCATATTGTAATTATTTCGCCGATTTGGTGGGGTGGGATCCCGGCTAAACTTAAGGGCTTATTTGATAGAGCGTTTTTACCAGATTTCTCTTTTAAGTACGAAAAAGATAACCCTGTACCTGTACAGCTCTTAACAGGTAAAACGTCCCGCCTTATTCTAACAATGGATATGCCTGCACAGCATATGGAAGAGCAAGCAGCGCCAGTGATTGCTCAACTTGATACATATACATTACAGTTTTGTGGTATTCAAAAAGCACAAATAAACTTATTTGGCTCTTTGGTCTTAGCAACACCTGACGATAAGCAAAAGTGGGAGGGAACGATGAAGTCGTTGGGAAGAAAAGGTCTATAAAAGCAAACCATTCAATGTCTAAAAGCAAGTTGGCTAACCGTGCTAAAACAGTTAGCCGACTAACGACCTCTTTTTATTGTCTGAATGTGGTTACCTCAACACGCTCTAATTCTGTTTAATTGATAAATACCTGATTGAGTCTTACTTCTCTCGTTGCAGCTAGTTTATCGAACTTGATGAAAGTAGACGCACTCTTTTGTGCACTCGTATTCACATAGCTCTAGTATTTGGTAAATTTTGATTAATTTTTTCATGATAAATTAATGATTTTATAGAATTTAAATAACGGTGGATTTTACGTTTCATGGTTGTTTACAGTCTTTTTTGTCTATTATATATTCGACTTGATTTTAATCTGTTTAATTTAAACAAGGGAGTTTATAAAAATGAAATTAAAATCAATTTTTTTTGGCTTTGCTACAGCGGCTACTTTATCTTTAAGTAGTCATGCAATGGCCTCTATTGGCAGTAATACCATGCTTATTACGTGTGTAGATCAAAGTGAATCCAAAGTGCTGTGGTCGGATCGCGCCTCTAATCCTAGAGTGCAAAACGCTTTGTTGACGAGGTGCTTATATGAAGGCGGTTTCCCTGAGGTTCGTTTTATTACGTATTAAATACATCAGATGTGATGTATGGCGATAGGGGTTCTCCATTTAGTCTTTCTCAGCAATGTAAGGTAAAATAGTGTATTTTGGCATGAATAGTTATATGTAAATAGTTCGTGCGTTTGTAAAATTCAGGTGTTTAAAATAAACTCCGATTTTTATTGCTCTATTTAACAGCTCTGTATTGCTGATTTTAATTTTTATATTTATATAAAAGGTATAAAACAAGGGAGTATATAATAATGAAACTTAAATCAATGCTATTTGGCGGCATAGCTGCCATTGCTCTATTACTTGGTGTGCAATCAACAGCTCATGCATATATGACGATTTTGGTAACTTGCATAGACAAAAATAACTACAACATCTTATGGACCTCAAAGTCTATTTTCCACGCCCAGTACAGAGAAGATGTAAGGCGTTGTATCGCGGATGGTGGTTACGCTGAGGTCGATTACCTCTAAACACTGAGTGGACCAAGTACGTTTGCGCTGAGTAAACGTACTTATTAATTAACCTAAAACTACTTTTTTAAAAGGTTTAACCCGTGAATTCAAACATCACTTTTTGCGGTGTTTAACACATGCCCTTCATAATGTAATTTGCTCCCGCTGGACTGCCCAAATACTTTTCATTTGTGTCTTCAAAGCCTGCTTTTTTATAGCATTGGTATGCGGGGTTGTTACGGCAGTTGACGGTTAAATAAATTTGACTGTACTCGGGATAAAACTCGCGCACGTAAGGGAAAAGGGCATGCACTGCTTGTTTGCCATAGCCGTTGCCTTGTTGGCGTTTATCAATCACAAATGCGCGGATCCCAACAGCATCTTTTGGGCAAAAGTCATATTTCTGAGCATAAGCGAGGTCAAGCTTAAAATAACCAATGACGTTGCCTTGATATTCAATCACATGCAAATGGGTGGTGTCGCATATATCATTTAAAAACTCGGAAGCAATGCCTGCAAATTCAACCTGACTATCTTCAATTTGAATGGCTTTTACCTGTTCTAGATGTTTTTCAGAGAGCTTTGTTATCGTTATCATGATGTGCTCTTAAGTGTTATAAAGTAACAAAAGAATAATTGATATTTTCCAAAATTACCATATTCGGGACGAAGTTCTATTTACAGCGACATGAGCTGCGCTTTGGTTTGTTTGTCGAGTTTTTCTAGCGCATATCGGAATGCCACCCGAGGCATGTGTTTGTGGTGAGTTTTGAGATAATTAATAACGACGTCTGGCGATGACTTTGAAAGCACTTTTAGTAGCCAGCCATAGCCTTTTTGCACCAAATCATGTTGATCATTGAATAACAAGTTTGCCGCGTTTAAAGGGGCGTTTAGGGGGGATTTACCTTTATTTAATGGGTAAATTAAAATGACTGCAACGGCTCTTCGAACAGCGAAGTTGCTGTGCGTGGCCCAATGGTGGGTTTTATCAATGAGTTGGGGGTATTGCACAATTAGCTCGCCAAAGGCATGGGTACAAAAATCGTCGCAGTCGTACCAGTCGGTGACATAGTGCAGTAACCAACATTCGAAAATATCAAAGGTACTTAGTGTATATTGTTTTTTGACTCGAAACGCCCAGTCATAGGCGATTAAACTGAGCATCCAATCACGCTCCTCAAGCAATTGCTCGCACAGGTGCAGTACAGATTCAATCTGGTGATCAGCTAATTGTCGGTAAAGCGTTGCAGAAAGTTGCCGAGCCTGTGCTGTTTTGATTTTTTGCTGCGGATAGCCAAGTTCAGCCAAAGCGCCTAAGGCAGTGTCTTTGATATGCATAGCGTGTATCAATGCGTTGTTTTAAAACACATTAGCTGATTTATGGCAAAAGCTCAAAGCTACCTAGAAAAATAGCGGCTTTGAGCTTTGGCTTTAGTTCGATTGTGATGCTGCCTCTGACCAAATTATTTGATAATGGGGGTCTTGTCGCCACTGTTTAAAATAGGTATTAAACAAGGTTTTCCATTCACCAAATCCAATCTGGTATTTCTCTATTAGAGATAAATAGTTGTCTTTGTCATAGGGCGACATTGGCATTAGATAGGTTTCGAATAAATACTCATCATAACCTGGGCGCTGAGTGAGTAGCCCGTTCATAATGACTTGGGTATTACCCTCTGTTGCATGTGCAATATAGTGTTTGCACGAAGCAATGAAGTCATGTTTATCACCTTGTTCAAACTTCAGGTCGTGCGCTTTGGTCAAGTCGTAAAACTCGCTTACTGGCAGCGGGGTTTTGTTTGCTACATGAAATACAGTATTGCGCTTTTGCTCATCACCCATTCCGAGCACAATTGCGGCTGCGGCTTTATCAACCGGAATAATATCCAGCAAATACGGTACATCAGCTGGCTGCACTGGCGTGCGCATCATCATTTTTAGAATACGGTGGAAAATATCATCAGTGTTGCCAATCCCCGTTTGCGACGATCCCGAAATTTGAGCAAAGCGGTAAATAGTGTAAGGCACTCCATGCTGTGAGGCTTGACGGATGTTCTCTTCTTGCACCCATTTAGATTGACCGTAACCACTACAGATAAGCTCAGCATCTTTAATATCAATAAAGTCCTCTACAGGGTTGACTGAAAAGTGGGAGTTTTTTACCTGTGTGCTGGCAGTTGTGCTCGATACAAAGTGGAGCATTTTAAGCGATAGTGTGGTCGCCATTTCTAACAATTGATTGGTGCCCGCCACCGACTTTTTGAATGCAAAGTAAGGCTGAATATGATTGACATAAGATGCCGTGTGGACGATATGTTGCACCTCAGAGCATAAACGTTGCCAGTTTTTGTCTGACAGCCCGAGTTGTGGTTTTTCCATGTCACCGAGCATAGGCACGATGCGCTTCATATTCGGTGTAAGCCGATAATTTTGGGCTGAGTGCGCGATACGTTGCTTTGCTTGATCAAGGTTATTGGCTCGAACGATGCAGTAGATAGTGGCGTCTGTTTCATCCAGTAACTGCTGCAAGATATGACTACCTAAAAAGCCCGTTGCACCAGTAAGTAATACAGCATTAACCGCGCCTTCATAGGCCTTTTCTAATGAAGTGGTGTCTACTGTTGGCGTAAAGCCCGCGTCTAAGATAAAGTCAGGTTTTTGCTGTTTCGCATCGCTTTTTTTACCACTACCTTCAGCGATGTAGAGCTTTTCAATGTCATCGATGAACGCAGCGATGGTGTTCATGTTTTTAAATGCATCTGCTTGCAATTCGATGTTAAGGGTTTCTTTTAATTGTTGAAACGTTTTTAGCAAAGATATGGAGTCAAAACCATAGTCGTACAGGTCGCAATCTAGGTCCAGCTCATCGGCAGAGACGCCGATCACATTACTGACGATTTGGATCACAGCCGCCCGTATGTCTGATGCTTTGACGACTTCAATTTGAGTTGCTTCTGTGTTTTTAATCAATTGATTTAACTCAGCTTTTCGAGCCATTAAGCGGGCGGTGTTGTGATAAATTTTTTCTGGTTCTGAGCTTAGCAACGCACCTATATTCGTCGCTTCTGAGCTAAGTAAGCTTTGCATCAATGCGAAAGCATCGGGCATGTTAATCAGCTGGTAGCCTTTTTTCTCGGCAAAGCGATTTTCGATGCTTTTTACCGGATCATCGGAGTGCCAATAGCCCCAATTAATGGCCAGAGTTTTCCCCTGCCTTTGGCCTGCATTGACCAGCTGTTGGCGGGTATGTGCAAAGGTATTTTGAAAGCCATTGCCATATGAATATGACAAGTGATTTAAGCTGCCAAATACGGCCATAGATGAGAACATCACAAACATATCGAGTTTTGACTCAGCGAATGTTTTATCTAGGTTTATCGAACCTTGAACTTTAACCTGCATGGCTCGTTCAAAGTCGGCCCAGCAAGTTTCATCTTGCGAAAAAGCGGTGCCTAAGTGTACAACGCCATTGAGAGAGATACCTCGTGTATCAATAAATTGCTTAACCACTGTAAGGTCTTGCTCACAAGTGACATCAGCGCTGAGGTAGTGCACTTGCCCTTGATTAAGAATTTTGAGTTGCTCAATTGCTTCTGCACACTGCTGTTCACTGCGCCTGCCAATTAGAATAACTGTGGCATTAAACTCAGTTAATAACTGCTTGCTCAGTGCCATGCCAAGTTCTCCAAGTGCGCCTGCAATTAAATACACCCCATTTTGCTTGAAGTTGGGAACGCTTAGCGTCGGTGCAATTGAAGGTATCGACGCTTTGTTCAGGGTTAAGGCAAATCGAGTTTGGTCTTGGTATTTAACTTGATTTGGTTGAGAGGTTTCGCCACTTAAGCTGGGACAAACGACCTCCTGCAGCAATTTATCAGTCCAATTATTGTCCTCAATAGCAAATTCAACTAGGCTCCACACATGTGCAGGGCTGCGCATGGTGTAGCTTCTCAGTAGCGCGCTCATATCTTCGCAGTGGGTGTTCGCCAAACACTCTGGTAGTGTATAAAACAGCTGCATGGCGTGTTTATCAAGCTTTGAGATGGCTTGCATAAACTCATAAAGGGGTTTTACCTGCGCTGTTTTTATATCAGTTGGTTCAGCGATAAAAAATACCAAGTTTGGCAAGTTACCTTGGTTAAGTGTTAATGTGCTCAGTGCACCGTAGTTCACTGCTTTAACATCTAAATCAGCGAGCTTTTCTTGCAGTGGCGCAGCGCTTTGCAGGTCTTGTGCGACGATCAGCACTTTTTTACCAGCTAGCATTGGGGTTATCTGAGCGTGCCAATCTGATGGGCAGGCCAAAGGTGCAGGTTGCCATTCATTCTCAAGTAGTAGCCAAGACGCAGAAGGCTTTTCAGTTGTTACGAACGGCGTGGTTGGCAGACTGATTTTTTGCACCGCTGCTTGATAAAGTACAGGCCAATTTATAGCGTGGCCTTGAAGCCAAAAGTGCAATAGCGCACTGGGGTTTTGCTTGAGGTTTATGGCATCCTTATCTTCAATAACTGGTGCTTGTGCAGTTGGCACTTTTTGGATCTCCAGAGCGTCGTTTGTAAGTGCGTGATCCAGCTTTTGTTTTAAAGACTCGATAGAGGACACAACCCACCCTGTGCGGTATTTATGAGCTGTCCTACCCACTTGTAGTGTGTATGCAAGTGACTCCAAAGACACATTGGAATGTCGATCTAGGTACGCATTAAGCGCCTCTGTCTTTGCTACTAGCGCAGGTTGACTGACCGCAGAAAGTACAATGGCTGTCTCATTAGGCGATGCGTTTGCATTGAGAATAGGCTTAGCTGTGTATTCTTCGATCACGATATGGGCGTTCACGCCACTTATGCCAAAAGAGCTTACACCGGCGCGGCGCGGCTGTTCACTTTGCCAGGGAGTGAGTTCTGTTTGTACTTTAAATGGTGAGTTATCGAGTTCCAAGTAGGGGTTCAATTCGTCCACATGCAATGACGGCACAAGGGTTTGGTGCTTAAGTTGTAGCAACACTTTAATTACCCCGGCAATGCCTGCGGCAATTTCAAGGTGGCCAATGTTACTTTTTACAGAGCCGAGCGCACAGCTTTGCGTACTGTTTGCTGTTGTACTTACTTTTTTATAAGCGGCTTTTAGTGCATCTAGCTCCACCGGATCACCAAGAGTGGTTCCCGTGCCATGACATTCAACGTAACTCAGCGTACTTGGGTCAATGCCTGCATCTTGCCAAGCTTTATCTAACAAGCGAGTTTGCGCCTTTGCATTTGGCACTGTAAAGCCCTGAGACTTGCCACCATGATTGATAGCAGAGCCTAAGATTGTCGCATATATATGATCTTTATCTTGTTCCGACTGCGTGAGCCTTTTAATAAAGATCATGCCAACACCTTCACCACGAACAATCCCATCGGCATTTGCCGAAAAAGTACGGCAACGACCCGTTGGTGACAGCGCGCCAATGTCATGCATGGCAATTGAGGCGCTCGGCGACTCAATAACATTGACCCCCCCAACGATTGCTTGGTCGCACTCGCCATTTTGAATTGCTTGCACAGCTTTGTGTATGGCAACTAAAGACGATGAACAAGTTGTATCGACGCCTTCACTTGGACCGTGAAAGTCTAAGAAGTAGCTCATTCGGTTTGGCGCATAAGCTGAGGAGGTGATTAACCCTTCATGGTACCCCGCCTGACAGCCTATGAATAAACCGGTATTGGTGCCCGCCAGTGATTTAGGGTCGTAGCCTGCATCCTCAATACATTGCCAAACATGGGACATCAATAAGCTTTCTTGCAGCTTAATGCGCTCGCTCTCTGCGGGTGCAATATTGAAAAACAACGGGTCAAAACTTTGATTGCGTTCTAGGCGGCCAAGCCAATTAATATCACTAGGTAGAGGTTTTTGTGAGCGGGTATCACTATTTAATTCAGCCCAATCAAATTCGGTGACACAGTCTGTTTGATTGGCAAGGTTTTGCCAAAACTGTTCAATGTTGTCAGCTTGTGGGAATTGTGCGCTGATCCCGACGATCGCGATGGGATCGTCACTTTCATCAGGCTGGCAAGCGGCTTGTGCAGGTTTGAACTGTGTATTCAGGGATGAGTTATTGACTAGCTTGTCACTGTGTTCATCTAATATATGCGCCAATATACTGTTGAGAGTGGAGTGCATAAATAGCACACTTGGCGACAGCGCCAGTTGGTACTTGGCGTTAATTTGATTGATAAAGGTGATAAAGGCTATGGAGTCCGCACCAAAGTCACCCAGATCTGTGTCAGGATCAAGATCTTTGGCATTAACACCTAGAATATTGGCTGCGAGGTCGGAAAGGCCTGATTTTAGCTCAGTGGTTAATGCGTCAATACTGTTAAACTGACGAATATCTTGTGTGGTGTCAGGTAGCGCATCATTTGCAAACTCAATGAGTGTTTGTGGATTTTTAAGCGCGTGATAAAACGCATTAATCCCTGTTTCTGTCGGCATAGGTGCGAAGCCTGTTTGGGCGAGTATATCTGCAAAATCAGGGTTGATTTTCATGCCGCCATCTTGCCAATATGGCCAGTCGATACTAACGCTTAACCCTTGGCGTTCTCCACGCTTTTGCAGTGCGCTGCGATGATGCATGTAGCTGTCCAAAAAGGCGTTGGCAGTGGCGTAGTCTATTTGCGTGAGAGCACCATTAACGCCACTCAGTCCTGCAAAGCAAACGAAAAAGTCCAGTGCGAGATCTTGGGTGGCTTCGTCCAACGCGACCACGCCACCCACTTTAGGGGCGAGCACTTGAGTAAAGCTCGCTAGGTCTTTTTTGTTTAATAGCGTGTCTTTTACAATGCCCGCAGCGTGGATGACGCCGCTGAGCTTACCATGCTTGGTAAGGATATCGCGCACCATCAAGAGCACGTTCATTTTGTGAGAAACGTCCACACTTTGATAATGCAATTGAGTGTTAGCGGCTTTTAGTTGGGCTAACTGCTTTTGCACATCAGGGTGACTCTCCGGTTTACGACCTGTGATAACGATGGTTTTATTAAAAGGTTGTGAACTGATTGCTTTGATAAAATGGCGACCAACCCCACCAAGCCCACCAGTTATAAGGTAAACGCCATCTGCTTTAAACGGCATCTGCGGTTCAGCAGGTACGATTGCTTGATATGTTAAAACTTCTCTTACACCTTGTGTGTAGCGTACAAAGTTATCGTCAAAGCCACTTTGCTCTGCGTGAAGTATCGTAGCAAGGTTGTTTTGAATTGCCGCGTCATCTAACACAACTAATTGTGTCTTCAGTGTTTTGCACTCAAGGCTGGCGGTTTTTAAGAGAGCGTGGAAGCATGTATATAAGTTATCTAGCGTATCGCCAGAGCCATTGTCAGCAATAATTAATTGCAGTTTTATTTGCCGTTTAGTGGCTACATTTTCCTTAATAATTTGAAGTAACTGAAAACCAAAGTCCGAGACTTTTTGCTCAGTTGAAAAGTGCTCAGATAGCAACATGTGTACCTGAGCATGAGGTAGTTCAGTGACGTGTGCTGGAAAGTCGCAAAAAACGACGTGATGTTCTGCGTCGTGGTGTTGTGATACTTGTTCTTGATGAGCTATGGCTTTTTCAATCCAAACTGGGGTTTTAAGCGCTGCTTCGCCTGTAGACTTTGTTGTGCCGTCTAAATTTGGTGCTCGCACAGTATTTACATTGCCAAGGGCAATCGTTCTTAACGCAAACGGGTAGGTGGGCAAGCTGAGCTTTTTAAGCTTGGCGCCTTGGTAGATGAAGTCCCAGCCCGTAAAGCCTGATGCCAACCAAGTGGTTAATATGCCCTGATAATCGCCTTGATTAAATGCTGCGGCCAAATCAAGGGAGTGTGTTTGAACTGTGCTTGCAAGACTCGACGTTGGTGCATTCAAATACTGGGTGAGTTTTGTTTTCAGTTCATCAATAGAGCTGACAACAACCCCTGTACGCACAGGCATAACTGTGCGGCCAGTTTGCAATGTGTAAGCCAACCTAACCAATGCTTGCTGAGATAGGTCGTTTGCAGTTAGGTAGTCGCGCAATTGACTTACTTGTTTGGTCAATACCTCTTCATTTTGTGCAGACAAAACGATGATACAAGACTTGTTTTGTAACTGGCTTTCGATGTCATGGTCGAATGATTTACCCGCTTCTTCTAACACTGCATGGGCATTGGTGCCACCAATGCCAAATGAGCTTACTGCCGCACGCCTCGGTAGTAGCGGCGTATTCCAGTCTTTTGTTCGGTCGACGACATAAAATGGAGAGTTGTTCATGTCGATGTGCGGATTAGCAGTGTTGTAATGCAAAGAAGCTGGTATTTTTTTGTGATATAGCGCCAGCGAGGTTTTAATAAAACCAGTTAACCCTGCCAATGTGTCGGTATGGCCAAGGTTTGACTTGACCGCGCCTAGACCACAAAACTGCTTGTCACTACTGTGCTGCTGATACACCTGCTGTAACGATGAAAACTCGATTGGGTCGCCAAGGGCGGTGCCGGTGCCATGGGCCTCAACATAACTGATTGATGCAGGTGACACCTTGGCGGCTTTTAGCGTTTGCTCAATGACATGCATCTGGCCTTTGGTACCAGGTGCGAAAAAGCCTGCTTTGTCTTTACCGTCATTATTGATTTTAATGCCACGGATCACACTATAGATGTTGTCTGCATCGTTTAAAGCATCAACGGCACGTTTTAACACAATGACAGAGACGCCACTGCCACCAATCATGCCATCGGCTTTTTCGTCAAACACTTTGCAGCGAGCATCACCTGCAAAATTTAACCCTTTTTCATATTCATATCCGGTGTAATGCTGCGGATATAAACAAGCCGCGCCAACAATGGCGTAATCTATTTCACCGGCCTTTAGCGCACTGCATGCCAGTGCGATGGCTGACATGGAAGATGAGCAGTTTGAATGCACAAATAAGCTTGGGCCAGTAAAGCCTAGGTGGTAAGAAATGGTCGTGGGTAGTGTCCCTGGTTGATTAATGGTTGAAGCCACATAATCTTGTGCATTTAAAATAAACTGCCCATCTTTAAACTTGTCTTGCAGATTCAGATCAGGATTGTCAGCACCTGAAGATGATACATAAACTCCGGTATTTGGCATATTTTTGGCGCAGTAGCCGGCATCTTCTATCGCTTTCCATGCGTGCATTAACAGCTGGCGCTGTGAATAACTCATGGCTTTGGCATTCTTTTCAGAGATATTGAAAAACTCTGGATCAAACTGATCTTGGCCTTCTACCCATGAGTCTAGC
The DNA here is from genome assembly GCF_018100925.1 of Pseudoalteromonas luteoviolacea. Taxonomy (GTDB): domain Bacteria; phylum Pseudomonadota; class Gammaproteobacteria; order Enterobacterales; family Alteromonadaceae; genus Pseudoalteromonas; species Pseudoalteromonas obscura. The sequence continues at coordinate 474,845 of NZ_JAGJEH010000002.1, forward strand.
CATGTAACGTCACCTTGCTTGCTGGACTCGCTGAGTCTTTTTAGCAGATCTTGTTCTTCGACTAAATTTTGCCAAAAAGTGGCATGATCAGGCGAGTCTGGATACTGACAAGACAGCCCGATCAGCGCCACATCTTGATTTTGTGCGCTACTGGTAACCTCGTTGTCTCGTATGATTGCAGAACTTGTTGGGCTATTTGTCGATTGAGCTTGTGCAATAAAATCAGTCATAGCCTCTATGGTGCTGGACTGAAAGATCTGCGTCAGCGGGAATTCCACATTTAATTGTGATTTAAACTTTGCGGTCAGTACATTGGCCAGCAGTGAATCTCCACCTGCTTCAAAGAATGGTACGTCAGAGGCGATATGGTCAACCTCAAGTACTTGTCGCCAGATTTGCGTTACGGCTGATTTGAGCTCTGGTTGTGCCACAGGCATAGCAAACTTAGGCCGAGTTGCATTGATACTGGCGGCACTTTGTGTATTCAACAAAGCCGTCTTTGGTGTTTGATTAAAAGGCAGTTGTGTTAGTAGTGCTTGCTTATCAATTTTACCATTTGCGGTTAGTGGATAGTGAGGTACTAATACGAAATAAGCTGGCACCATGTATTCTGGCAGCTTGGTCAGTAAATCTGAACGTATTTTTGCGGTAGATGGTGCATCTGGTGCAATGATATAGGCAACTAACACTTGACCAAGCTGCTTTTGTGCTGCAATAACGTATGCGTCTGTGATATAGCTAAGTGATTTGAGCGCGCATTGCACTTCGCCAAGCTCAATACGGTGACCACGGATCTGAACTTGGTCGTCGGCTCGGCCCATGTATTCTAGTAAGCCAGACTCATTTAAACGAGCTAGATCTCCTGAGCGGTAAAGACGTTTACCTGAACTATGTGTAATAAACCGCTCATCAGTTAGGGTAGGCTGATTGTGGTAACCTCGAGTAACGCCGCAGCCAGAGACAAAAATCTCACCGACTTGTCCAGATTGAACCGGATTTAACTGTTCATCCAACAACAAAACTTCGTAGCCGGGTAGAGCACGGCCTATGATACTGCGTGTTTTTCCGCCATACACCATGTTGGCATCTATGGTGACTTCAGTCACATGCACAGTGGTTTCGGTGATGCCATACATGTTGATAAGCTCAGCTTGACGTTGTGTCTGCTCAAACCAGGGTGTCAGTTTGTTTAAATCTAACGCCTCACCGCCAAATATCACTTTACGTAGCGCATTGTGTGGGCTTGCGAGCAAGATATCCATCAGAGGGTAAAACGCCGATGGGGTTTGGTTTAAAATTGTCACTTGATTATCGGTGACAAACTTGGCAAAACTCACGGATTCTTTGCGAGTAAGCTCATCGGGGATCAATAGCTTGCCACCGTGCAGTAGCGCGCCCCAAATTTCCCACACCGAAAAATCAAATGCATAAGAGTGGAACAAACACCAAGTGTCTTGCTCAGTAAAGCCAAATTTAGACTGAGAGTTATTGAACAGGCTGGATACGTTGTGATGCTCAACTAACACGCCTTTTGGTTTGCCTGTAGAACCTGATGTGTAAATGATATAAGCAAGGCTTGATGACGATGCTCGATTGATATTGGCAACTTGCGTATTTCCAGCAAGGGCCGTTTGTAAGTTAATCACTTGATTGTGCTGGCTAGCCCCCGCGTCAGGCAGATCAGCGCCAAGGACCAAAATACTTGGGTTGGCGTCTTGTAATATATGATTAATACGCGCCTTTGGTGAATTGGCATCGAGTGGTACATAGGCAGCACCTGATTTCAAAATACCGAGTATGGCGACAATTAGTTCAATCGATGGTTTTACACACAATGCAATCAGGCTTTCAGCGCCATGTCTAAATTCGGGGTGGTTGAGTAAAGTATGGGCGAACTGGTTTGCCTTATCATTGAGCTGGCTGTAGCTGATAGACTGCATACCAAAACAGACGGCAGTGCGCTCTGGATGCTGGGTCGCTTGTGCTTCAAATAAATCGACTAGAGTTTGCTCAGTAGATTGATGCGCTGAGGCAGGTATTGGTTGGTGCTGAGTAAATACAGGCAAGCTGCTTAGCACTGGGCCGTTTGCAAATATGACATCATCAAATAGGGCCAAATAGTCTTTGGCAAATGTATCAACTACATGATGAGGGTAAACTGCTGCGTTAAATTTAAAAGCAATCTTAAAGGTGTCCGAAAGCGGCGTGACCTCAAGGCTTAAATCCAGTTCAGGCTCTTGCAAGCATTCAGGCCAAATGGCGTTCACCAAATCTTGATTAGACTCAATCCAATCTGGTTTTAAGAAGTTGTGGTACGCAAACCCAATTTGGAAAATTGGATGGCTGTGCATAACGCGTTTAGCGCCAGTTGCGCGGACGATATCTGTAAATGGATAGCCGCTGTGCTTTATCAATTCACCTAACTGACGCTGATTTTGACTGGCAAGGTGTGCAAATGGCTGTGCCTTGTTCAGTTTGGCTCTCAGTGGTAATTGATTAACAAACAAACCTACGGCATTGGCCATTTCACTGGTTGGGCGGTGCAGGACCGGTACACCTAGGGTGATATCAGTACGGCGTGTGTTGGCACATAAAAGTATTTGAAATACCGATAAGAAAAACGCGGCGGGGTTTATCTTATTACTGCTACAAAATTGCTGAATACGCTGCACATGATTGTTATTCACTGGCAGTTCAATACGTTTTGCTTGTTTGGTCGCGCTTTGTTCTTTGTGCTTGCCTGGCAGTGACAATTCAGGCTCAATTCCTTGCAATTGTGTTTGCCAATAGTGCTTTAGCTGCGTGCTTTGTTCGCTGTTAAGCATCTGTTTTTCCCACTCAAGATAAGTGAAAAAACCAGAGTCAGGTTGCGGTTGCTTAAGCGGTTCGTTGGCGACAAGGGCATGGTAAGTTTGCCACAATTGATCAAGCAACAAGGTAGCAGAGACACCGTCGATGATGAGGTGATGGAACACCATTACCACGACATCAAGCTGGCTGTTTATTTGCCAATGTGATGCGCGCCACAGCAGCGGGTTTTGTGTTGAATGCGTTTGCGTTAGCGCAAATGGTTGCTTGATGTCTGCTTGGATTAAATCGATTAAGGCTGATTTTGACGCCACAGGCGTGTGGTTTTGCATCAGTTTAGGCGCATGTCCAGTGATTTGTTGCCGTGGTAAGCCTTCGATTTCAGAAAGCTGCACCGACAAAATTGGATGTTTTTGGCTGAGCCAGTTGAGCGCAGCCTGCATGCAATCCACGTTCAAGTCATTGACTTCAAAAACCATTGGTACATGGTAAGTGCTTAGCTGTGGATCTTGCTTGTGCAATAGCCACAGACCTTGCTGGGCTTTTGACAGCGGAACTGGCGCATTTAAAGGTGTACTTTGAGCCGTAAGTTGGTCCACATGCGCGGGTATTTGGTGTGCAGCTAAATAGTCACATAGGTCATTGATGGTGCTTATCTCGAAAAGCAGTGCTGGTGGCAAGGATTCAACAGCCAAAAATGCATCAGATTCTAGCCTTTGTACCACCGACATCAGCATGATGGAATCAAAGCCCATGTCTTTAAAATCAACCTCTTCGTCTAAGTCTTTCACATCGATTTTAGTGATGTCGGTAATAATTGACTTAACGTAGTCACGGATTTGGGCGTGGTTTTTCTCACCCTGAACAGGATTGGTATTGTGGCTCTGAGCTGTGCCGTTAGGGTTATACCAAAGCTCTGTTAATTTGCTTGTATCGCCATATAAAAAACAGTGCTGAGTAGGGATGTTCTGCAACGTAAATATGCGATAGAACGCGTCGATGCCTATTTCATTTGGCATGACCTCAATGCCTTGAGATTGCAAAATAGAGACGGTTAATGAGTCAACCTGCATACCACCGTCTGACCACAGCGGCCAATTAATAGAGAGGCTTAAACCGCTGCGTGCGCCTTGCACTGCTTGCGTCTGGCGATTTGCCATAAAGCGGTCCATAAAGGCGTTGGCACATGCATAATCTGCCTGTCCCATATTGCCAAAAACACCGGCAATGGAAGAGAAACAGGCAAAAAAGTCTAAATCGCATGCTTTACTTGCTTCATCCAATGCAATTAAGCCTGCCACTTTAGGTGCAAACACCTGTGCGACTTCCAGTGGTGTTTTATTGCTGATCAGCTGGTCTTTGATCACACCAGCACTGTGAATAATACCTGTAATGCTGCCGTGTCTGGCAGTGAGGTTTGCAAAAAGCGCGTTGACGTCATCATGGTTGGCAATATCCAAAGACACATAGCTTAACCTCGAAGATTCTTCACTTAATGCGTCAAGGCGCGACTGAATCGCATCGCTATGTGCACGACGGCCAACAAACACAATTTTCGCATTGGCAGTATGTTGAATGATTTCTTTGGCAAAGGTTTGACCAAGCTGGCCAAGGCCGCCCGTTATCACGTACACACCATTTTCTTTCCAAGGTAGTGTAGAGGTGTCAACGTGCTGATAAGCTTGCAAGTCAAAGGTTAAAACCTGTCGCTGCCCCTGTTGGTAGCGTATACAGGAGTCTTGTTTTTTTGCTTCATCCTCAACAAGGTGTTCAAAATTATTTGTATCATCTACAGCAATTAGCTGAGTCTCAATATTACTGTATTCGATGGCTGCTGTTTTAAGTACACCATTTAGTGCGGATAATAGCTGGGTTTGGTCTTTTACAACAACTTGAACAAGTAACTTGCTCGGTGTCTTTTTAGTGATGGTGCCTTGCTGTACTTCAAGTTGCTTAAAGTAGCCGATCAGACCATTTGTATAGGCTGCTAGTTGTTCTTGGATGTTTGCCGTCGTGCAACTAAGGCGCGTGCTTGATACCGAATATATCTCTGGTAAGTCATGACCAAGCAGTACAATTTGGCGATGATAAGTGGCAGATTCAGTAGAGGTTAACGGCTTGTCCACCCAATTTGCGGTGTAGTGAAGTAGCGCAGACGGTGCTTGTGCTGTCTGTAAACATCGCATTTGTGGCACAGGTTCAAACGCTTGAGTGCTCCGAACATGAGCGCTGTGTCCATTTATATCGGGCGTAGCACTGAGCTCAAAATTATTGTATTCAGGGCCTTTTAGTGCTGGTTTTTGAGCAGACTTATTGGTACTTTTTTCTGGGAGCCAAAATGGCGTTTTAGCAAACGGATATGTTGGCAAACGTAAAAGTGCAGGTATTCTATTTGCATACAATAACGGCCAGTCAATATTCGCGCCGACTACCCAAAGGGCAAGTAACTTATCTAAGTCGCCTTGCTCTATCCAACGGGCGAAGTCGCTGCTATCCAAGGCACTTAAGATCTCTTTACCTTGTTTAACTTCTCCTTGTTTGTATTGGCCGCGCGCATGGTCTAAAAAGCGCGACAACATTGAGCTCACATCCAAAAGTGAATTTGCTGTAAACGCCACTCGGTGGTCCATTTCTTCACGGGCGCTTTGCAGCGTGAAGGCTAAACTTGCCAGTGCACTTTCTTGTACATTTTTATCTACTATCCATGACTGCAATGCGAGTGCTTTGTCTTTAAGTGCGTCGGTGCTTTTGGCGCTAAGCGCAATGATCACAGGCTGCAATTCTACACTTTGTTGCTGAGTGGGCTGGGGTTGATACTCTTCAAGTACAACATGGGCATTGGTACCACTAAAGCCAAATGAACTAACTGCTGCGCGACGTTTTTGCTGATTGTCGGTCTGCCATGCAATGGCTTCTCGATTGACAAAAAACGGCGTGCCTTGCCAGTTAATATGGCTATTACCTTGTTCAAAGTGCAGTGAAGCTGGGATTGTACGGTGCTTCATGGCAAGTAGCGCTTTGATCACGCCAGCAACACCCGCAGCGGTAAGGCAGTGGCCGATGTTGGTTTTGACTGAGCCCAATGCACAAAACTCGATGTTGTTGGTATGCGCTCTAAATGCGCGAGTCAGTGCTTGAAACTCAATGGGGTCGCCAAGCTTAGTGCCTGTGCCATGAGCTTCGATCATTTGAATTGAATCGGGTGCAATATCAAAACGGGTATAAATATCGCCGTGTAGCTGCTCTTGTGACAAGGAACTGGGCGCTGTGATCCCGCTGGTGGTACCATCTTGATTGGTGGCAGAGCCCAAAATTACGCCGTAAATGTGGTCGCCATCACGTTCAGCGTCTTCCAGTTTTTTCAGCACTAATACGCCTGCGCCTTCCCCTGGCACAAAGCCATTGGCGCGATCGTCAAAGGTGTAGCAAGTGCCATCCGGGCTAAGCATGCCTGCTTTACCTGCATGAAGCGAGAATTTGGGGGTGCATAAGGTCGCAACACCGCCAACGAGCGCACTGCTGATCTCATTGTTGTTCAATGCCTGACACGCACTGTGAATGGCAACCAAAGAAGAAGAACACGCAGTGTCTATGGCAAGGGCAGGGCCTTTTAAATTCAAAAAGTAAGAAACGCGAGCTGGGATGACAGAACCTGCATTACCCCAAAAAATTTGCGCCGGCGCATCGTCTTCAGCCAAACCTGCATAATCGCTTTGTGCACACCCCAAATATACGCCAACATTTTGCCCAGCAACCTGAGTGACCATATTGGCGTCTTCTAATGCCTTGTAGGCCTCTTGCAAAAATAGTCTTTGCTGCGGGTCCATGTACATGGCTTCTTGCGGCGTGATGGAGAAAAACGGCGCATCAAAGGTGCTGATGTCATTAAGTAAACTGGCGTATTTGCTCCAGCTTTGCTGATTGTCATTGAGTCCAGTCAGATCCCAGCGTGTTTGTGCTTTGACTGAGGTTCTTTTTTCAGCCAGCATTGCCCAAAATTCATCGAGGTTATCTGCATCGCCGAATTGGCCGCTCATACCAACAATGGCTATCTTACCGTCATTGGCGGGGATCTCTACTGGTTTGCTCTCATCATCGGCAGGTTGCGAGGCTTTAGTGTGAGCTCGATGCTTACGCAAACTTTGAACGTTGTCTGTGTTTGCCGGTTGTTCAATGTTTTTGGCTGATATATTTGATTCAACAGGGCTTTGGGCTGGTAGCAGTGTCATTGCTTTATCACTGTGTTCTAATAGGATATAAGCGCTGAGTGCCTCAATAGATGGGTAGTCAAATAACAAGGTAGCAGGCAAGTTTAGGCCAAACTTTGCATTGATCTCATCAAGTATTTGAATGGCCAAAATCGAATCCACGCCGTAGTCTGCGAACGACTCTTCAGCATCTAATTCATTGGGCGGCATGTCTAATGCATTGCTGGCAATGTCAAAGAGCGCATTTTGTACACACTCAGAAAGCTTGGATAGGTCTGCGTTGGAATTTGTCGCCTGTTGCTGATTTTGCGTTGTTGTCTTGCTGGTCATATTGTGTGATTTTGTTGTTTTGACACTGTCTTTGTTCTGTGTATTTTCCCCTCGCTTTGGCATGCTTTTTTGTAAAATAAAACCATTGCTTTGAGCGCAAAATACTTGCTGTTGGCTTGTGGGGTCTGCCGCAGCAAACACAGTACTGAACCCTGATTCGTTTAGCGCTTGTTGCCAAGTCTCAATTGATAACATAGGCGAGCCAGATAAACGCATGTGCGAATCTTGGCTTAGCCACCATCCTTCCAATAAGCCGAATGTGAGGTGGGTAAATAAGGATTTTTTTACCACTTCGTTGATGAGCAAAATGCCGCCCTGCTTCAAACTGGCTTTGGCATTTTGCAGGGTGTTTTTTATATCAGCAGTGGCATGTAACACATTGGTGGCAATCACCACATCATATTGGCCTATCTCAATGTTTTGAGCAGCAAGTGGTTTACTGATGTCGAGGTATTTGGTGTCAATAAACGGGTAATCAGTTTGGTACTGAGCTTTGGCATGATTAAAGAACGCTTTTGATAAATCGGTATAGGCGTACTCTGCAACTTGCCATTTCGCAACAGCAGGCAATACAGATCGAGTCGTACCACCAGTGCCCGCACCAATTTCTAACAAACGTAATGCCTTTGCATTGCTCTGCGTAAGATATGCTTGAAGCTGCTCAATAAGGACCGCGTTTGCATAGTCAGCAACAGGGTTGTTTTGATAAACTGCTTCGACTAAGGCCATGGAAGCATTGGGGAAAACTGCATCTGTGGCTTTAATATCACCATTTAAAATGGCGGGTAAACTGGCTAAGCAGCTGTCTAGCAAGTTTGCAGAGGGATCTGATATTGGCGCAACGTCAACATCTTGGATAAAACCGTTTTGTAGTAGTTGCTCAGCTTCTAAATAACGCGCAGTTTCGCTCCACCATTTACTGAAATAATCAGGTAGTGCCGTGAGTGCTTTTTCACGCTTTTCGGGACGCTGCCAACCGGCTTTGTTGAGTGCACTGCAAAGCTGCTTTAAATCGACATCGGCTTTGTTGTCTTGCGCGGGCAGTTGATGCTGGGAATCTTGTTGATCAAGTGCACACGGCATGCCTTGTGCACTAAAACTTTGTAACTTAAAGGCGTCAGTGAAGGCGGCTTGTGTTACTTTCAATACGCCTGCTTGCACTAGGTTTGAGTTCATAAAAGTTGCAAGTGCTTGCATGCCTTGTTTGGCTTCTATTGAGCCAATGCCAATGGCGCGCATTTTCTTTTGGTAATATTCATCTTGTACCACGCCAACTGAGCCCCAATAGCCCCAGTTGATGATTTTAACCGGGCATTTGTGCTGGTAAGTGCGTGCTAAGGCATCCAGATAGACACATCCAGCGGCATAATTACTTTGCCCAGCAGCAGGAGAAAACGATTGCATCGAAGAAAAGAACAAGAAAAAATCTAAATCCGCTTGGCTAAATACTTCAAGGGCCACTTCACCAGTTTGTTGTTTGGCGTGATAGCTACGGTGCAACTGCGCTTCATCCATGTTTGCCAGCGCTTGATCTTCCAAATGTAAAATAGAATGCACTACACCATTTAAGTTGCCGTATTGGCGGGTGATGTCTGCAAATGCATTTTCCATCGCGGCTTTATCACTGGCATCACACTGTATGTAAACAGGGGCTTTTCCAAGTTGGGCTAGGCGGTCGATATCGCTTTGAATGTCTGTGTTTATTTCTCGTCGGCCAAGCCAAATAATCTGCGCATCGTGGTGTTTTATCATCCACTCACTCCACACTTGACCAAGGCCGCCTGCGCCGCCAAGGACTAGATAAGTACCTTGGTGTTGGTAGGCCATGTTGGTGTTTTGCGCATGATCTAGATAGGTATGTTCGGCGAGTTCAAAGGCAAAGTATTGAGCGCCGCGATGCGCGTACAAGCCAGTAGGTAGCGCTGTGAATGCAGGGGGAATGGCGGTTAGCTGCTCAGCATCTATGATACGCACAGTCCAGTTTTGGTTTTCTTGCGAGACACTTTGCAATAGGCCTATCAGGCCAGCTCCTTCGCGAGCACTTCGATCATTTTGGTCAAAAACTGCTTGAGTATTTTCTGTCACCAAGGTGATTGATAACGGCTTGTTGGCAAACCCTTGTGCAAGCAAAAGCTTTAACTGCCTAAACAAGCTTAGCGGTTGGGCGTATTCATCTTTTGCAATCCAAAGTAGCTGGTCAATGGAGGCGTCAGTGCACGCTTCTAGCCAGTCTGGTTTTAATGCTTGCGGACCAAAGTAGAGCGAGCGCGTTTCAAACGACTGCGAAAAATCAGGCGTTATGGCTTGCCAGCATGGCGTCAACGTCAATAGCGTTTGTTCGTTTTGTTGGCTCGGTTTTAACACGTTTATTGGCACATCACGGGTAGAAAAGCCCTCAATGCGAACCAATAAACTGCCATCTGGGGCGAAAATATCGAGGTCAAACCTTTGTGTACTATCTGCGTTTGTATTTAATTGCGTGGCCTTTACCCATATCTCATTGTGCTGTACTTGGCTTAATTGACTGGCGTTGTAATAACTGACTTGCTCTGTGGCAAACGGCAGTGCCGCGTTTCGCTGCTCAGCGAATAAGAGTAGCGACTGCAATGCGGCATCCATTATAGCGGGAGTCAGGCTAAAACCTAGACAACAAGATTCCGGCACTCTGACTTTGGCCATTACTGTCGTGCCTTGTTTGCTTAATTGCTGAAGTCCCTGAAAGCTTGGGCCATATTCTATCCCCATGTTTTTAAACGTTGTGTAGATATCAGAGGGGGAAAACTCACTATCAGATAGGGGGGCTTGTTCAAACCGGGCGTTACGCACAGCTCGCTGCGAGATGCAAACTTCTCCAGAGGCACACGCTAGCTGTGAGCCATCTTGCTTTTGCCATACTTCAAATTGAATTCTATTGTCAGCTTCCCAAAGCGATAGATAAACGGTTCTTTGTTCTTTTGTTGTTGCTAATGTGAGGTTGATCGGGCGCAGCCATTTGACGTTTTCTATTTGAATGCTGTGCGACTCATCTAAATCATGAGACAACGAGATCGCGGCATGAACCATTTCTAAAGTGCAGACCCCAGGTAATATTCGCTCACCGTTTATTTGGTGGTCAGCTAAAAAGAACTCGTCACCGCTAAAAGTGGAGCTAAAGAGTAGCTCATCAAAAGCTGGCAGTGCTTTATGCACAAGCGGGTGCAACAGCGTTGCTTTTGTCTCTTCTTTTTTTGATTCAATCCAGTATGGCTTTGGGTTAAATGGGTAGCCGGGCAGGGCAAGCCTATTTGGCAAAGCGTTTTGATAAAGCGTTGTCCAATTGACATCGACACCAGTGAGCCATTGACTTAGCACGTCAGCGATGTTTTTATTGTGTGCTTCAATACAGGCGTTGGCTTTGTCCTTATCTGTTTTACCTTGTTGCCAATTTGCCTCGTTACCTGCGACAAATAGGTTGAGCTGTTTGGTTACTTCAGCGATGGAATTAGCTGTAAAGGCAAGGCGGTGAGTCATGTTCTCACGGCCGACCTGTAAGGTAAATGCCAAGTCGGCCAGCACATCGTTTTGTAAGTTTTGTGCGGTAATAAAAGCACTTAGCTGTTTGGCGCGTTCAAGCAAATCGTGTGGTTTTTTAGCCGACAACACAATGGCAACAGGGGCATTGAGCTTGATTGAATGAGTCACTCTTTTAGGTAGTGATTGCAATATGACATGGGCATTGACCCCGGCAAAGCCGAATGACGAGATACCAACAAGTGGGGTAGTTTGGTCAATTGGCATGCAGTCAGTGGCCAATTGAAATGGCGATTTATCGAGAGAGATCTTTGGGTTTAAAGTCGCAAAGTTTTGCAGCGGCGGCACTTGCTGATATTTAAAGCTCAATAATACCTTGATGATGCCCGCTATTCCCGCTGCGGACTCCAAGTGACCGATGTTGGTTTTTACTGTGCTGAGGTAGCAGGTGTTGTCACTGGCGGCACTTTTGGATTTTGTTGCACGAAAAGCGCGTTTTAAGCCTTGAATCTCGATTGGATCGCCGAGTCGGGTGCCAGTGCCATGTAGTTCGATGTATGATAAATCATCACTATGAATTCCTGCATTGTCGATGGCTTCTTGGATCACTCTAGATTGAGAAAATGGACTGGGTGAGGTGAGGGTATTGGTGTGACCGGAATGACCAACGCTACTACCTTTAACTACACCATAAACTGTGAGGTTTTCTTTTAAAGCGCGCTCTAGTGGCATAAGAAGTACCATACCGACGCCTTCGCCACGCACATAACCATCGGCGTCGGCATCAAGGGTTTTGCAGCGTCCGTTTGGCGATAAAACCCCAAGCTTGCTGAATGACACATAGCGACTTTTGGTGATAAGCAAGTTAACGCCACCGACCAGAGCGGCGTTGATTTCACCGGCATTAAAATCGTTCATGGCTTTGTGTAGTGCAACTAATGACGATGAACAGGCAGTATCGACGGTCTCGCTAGGTCCCTGGAAATTAAAATAGTGGGAGATGCGATTAGCAAAGACCCCAGTAGACATGCCCGTTAAAAAATGCGGGTCGATATTGCCTGTGGCAAGTTCTTGATAATCTGTATTACTGCAACCTAAGTACACACCCGTTTTGGTGTTTTTGAAGGTGCTTGGAGACAAACCCGCATCTTCAAAACATTGCCACGCCAGCTCCATACTCAGGCGTTGTTGTGGATCCATACTTTGCGCTTCTTTAGGCGAAATGGCGAAAAATCCGGCATCAAAACCGTCAATATCATCAATGAATCCACCCCATTTACTGACAATTTTTTGTTCGTCTTTTTTCGGAGTTGGATCAAAGTCATCTTGCCATCGCCAGCGCGAAGCTGGGATCTCTGTGATACTACTTACTTTGTTTGCTAAGTTGTGCCAAAACTGCTCTTTGCTGTTTGCACCGGGAAAGCGCAGCGATATTCCGACAATGGCAATATCTTGTTGAGCGTTTGATTGCTTGCTGGCCATAGTATCTGGTTTGTTTTTCATGGTTTGTCTCAGTAAAACGGATATGTAACTTATAAAGTGACCGCCCACCTTGGCGGTCGCCCCAAATCAATTCCGATTTAGGGCGCGTATTGCTAGTTTTTCTCGTAGATGGTGTTGTTAATCACCAACACATCAATACCTGACATCAAGAACACTGCAAGCATGTCTTCTACAGAGTGCACAATGGGCTTACCCATGATGTTGAAGCTGGTATTGAGTAGCACAGGTACGCCTGTGATCTCTTTAAAGCTGCTGATCAAGTTGTAGTAGGGTTCGTTCCATTCTTTTTTCACTGACTGCAAACGACCCGTGTTATCAACGTGCACCACAGCTGGGACTTTGTCTCGCACAGCTTCTTTAAACACCAAGGTACGTTCCATGTAAGGAGATTCTTGGTAGTTTTCAAAGTACTCATCGCCGTATTCATGCAAGATGGAAGGTGCAAAAGGCCTGAATTCCTCTCTGAACTTAACCCGGGCGTTGATGGTGTCTTTCATATCCGGCAAACATGGATTTGCGAGGATTGAGCGGTTACCCAAAGAGCGAGGGCCAAACTCTGCGCGTCCCTGTGCCCAACCGATAATTTTACCTTCGGCTAAAAACTCAGCGGTTTTCTTGTAGACCTCATCACCATAATCAGTGGCTTTTAGATGGCCGTACTGCGCCAGTTTTTGCAGCGACTTTTGTTTGACTGTGGAGCCTGTGTATGGGGACTGTACAGTTTTACTCGGCTGCCAGTTTGGGTTGTCTTGTTGATAGCTCAAAAACGCAGCGCCAATGGCATTGCCGTTGTCAGCTGGCGCTGATGGCACAAAGATATTTTCAAACTTTGAGCGCTCGAGGGCTGTGCCCATAAATGATGAATTCAGCGCACAACCGCCTGAAATAGTGAGATTTTTAGATGGCGCATAGTCATATGCAGCATTGATTAAATCCATGAAGATTTCGCCAAATACCAGCTGCCCTGTGTATGCAAAGTCTTTATAACGCTCAACTGATTCACCAGGCTCTCTTGCCATGCTTTTGATTTCTTTCATGATGGCGTTGAGGTTTTTAGGCACGGCAAAGTTACCGTTTTTAACTTGCAGTGATGAGCGTAGTAAGTCATAGACCTTTTGGTCTTTTTTACCGTATGGGGCAAGACCCATCACTTTCCACTCTTCTCCCTTTAGCGGGTCAAAACCAAGGTTTTCACAGATAATGGTGTAAAACAGTCCAAGGCTCTTGAAAGAGCGTTTTACCTTGATAGGAGCTGGCTTTATTTGGCCGTTTTTATAGCTGTAATAGGCAATACTGCTTTTTTCGCCCATGCCGTCAACCACGATACACGCTGCATCATCATATGGGCTGTTAAAACACGCGTTGGCCGCATGAGTTAAATGGTGATCGTGATAGCGGACATCGGTTGGCTTTTTGGTCCTGTAGTTACCGACAATAAAGTTACGGCAACCAGCTTCAAAAAAGCGTGACAGGGTTCTACCCGCCGCAGCTTGAGAAGCGCGAGCAAAGTAGAACTGATCTTTTATATCGCGAGTGTTGACGTCGATATTAAATGAGAAAGTTTCTAAAATACTTAAAACCACATTTTCTAAAATATTGGTGCTTTTTTCGCGGCCCTTGCTCCATGTTTTGGCAATCACTAACTCAGTACAGTCAGCGCAGTGGGCTTTAAGCACTTCCTCAATGTAGTATGGGTTGTCTGGTAGACAATATAAGCCGCGCTTGTAGCCTAAAAAGCGCTCCGCGTCTTCAGCGAAAATCAGTTCGCCTTTTTCGTTAACGATCGCAATTGCAGGATCGTGAAATGAGGTTGCTAAGCCAATGTAATATTTCATCGCTTTGGTCCAAAAGTATTGTTAATGTTTATTCTGTTGATGGCCTTTTTCTGGCCAGTGTATTTATTCATGCTGTTTTAAGCCGTTGCTGCTATGTGAGCGCTTGTCGCTACCGGGCTTACGTCATTTAAGTGGAAGTATCCGCTGTAATCGTGCAAATAAATTGTAGGGCGATGACCAAACTGTAAGATGGCTTGAGAGCGCGTTTTACATGGGGTTGCTTGGCCTTTTACAAACACCTCAGTTCCAATCGGGTAAGTGTTATTCCAGTGTGTCACTTGTTGTTGCGGTGTGACAACTGCTTGATTGCCTATAGAATTTGTTACTGTGCTGAGTTGTGGGGTTTTGGCAAAGTTTTGCTCAATGGTTTGTACAAGTTTGGTCAGGACCTTTTTTGGGCCAAGCTCCAAAAAGCACATATCTCCTTGTGAGAGCAAAAACTCGATGCTTTTTGTCCACTGTACAGGTTGGGTTATTTGATCAATTAAAAGCTTTGGAATATTGGAGGCTTGGTACGGTGTTGCGGTCACATTGGCAATGACTGGTGTATGCATGGGAGCAAACTCAACAGCTTGAATAAAGTCAGCAAACTCAGCTTTGGCCTGGGCCATATAACGGGAGTGAAAAGCGCCACTGGTATTGAGTTTGATAAATCGTCCCCCTAATTGTTCAATACAGCGTTGGCTTTGATCGATGTCTTCGGCAAGGCCTGATATCACAATTTGCTCAGGTGCATTCAAGTTGGCAATATCAATGGTATTTAAGTTGTTGTCTGTCAGTGCGTTATTTAAGTCATATTCACTGACATTAAGCACAGCGGCCATGGCGCCGGGAGCTGCTTTGCTCATGAGCTCACCGCGCTTTTGTACTAACTTTAATCCACTTTCAAAACTGATAGCACCTGCGGCAAATAACGCTGCGTATTCCCCCAGACTGTGACCTGCTAAATAGTCCGCTGTATCCTGTTTTTTCTGCTGCTGTAAAAAGGCGAGGGCACTGACAGTGTAGAGCGCAGGTTGAGTAAATTGAGTGTGATTAAGTTGCTTGTTGGGATCTGCTAAGCACAGCTCACTAATTGAGTAGCCAAGTAAGTCACTGGCTTGTTCGGCATAGTTTGGAAACTCAGCAAATAGCTTTTTGCCCATGCCGACGTATTGTGATCCTTGTCCCGGAAATATGTATGTTTTCATATTTACTCCGTTTTTTATTTGTAAGCGAGGTTAGCTGCCAGCAGTTGTTGAATCTTGGCATTCATCAATTCAGCGGTGTCGCACATCAGTTTGTCGGCAATTTTGTCAACGTGACGGTTTTGCCATGATTCCAGCTCTGTACCTTTCACCCATTGGTTAAAAGCACCGAGGGCGGGGCCGGTATGTACCTGAAAGTTCACACGTGCTTGTTCATCACCACTGAAGGCCAGCTTCATGCTGTGGGCAAAGTACCAGCGAAACACCCGCGCCATTTTGTACTTGCTGTCTTGCTCTGCTCGCGTTACATCTTCAGGACGGCCTGTTGTCAGTAAATGCGCTTTGGTTTGTTGCCAAATGGCATCAAAGCTCATGCTGAAATACTTGTCTTGTAGCTGGGTTTTGAGCTTGTCGGGCAAAGCGTCGAGTGAGTCATACTGCTGATACAGTTGAAAGAGCTTGTTAGCACGAGCCGCAAAAAATACGCCTTTTTTAAGTACCTGTACCTTGGCACCCGATTCAAACATATCGCCCGCTGGAGCGTAATCAGTATCCTGCACATTGATGTGTTGCAGCATGCTCTTAACTGTGTCTGACGTGCCAGCTTCAACGGTGCATTGATTAATCGAACCGGTAAGAATAAAATCAGCGCCCATCATAAATGCTGCAGCTGCTGAACTAGGCGTACCAATCCCACCCCCAAGGCCGACGCGAGGCACATGAGCAAAACCATGTTCTGTAACTTTTTGGTTGCGCAGACTTTGTATTGCAGGGAGCAGCACTGCTGGTAAACCTCTGTCAGTATGGCCTCCCGAGTCAGCCTCGACACAAATGTCATCACACATAAACAGGAATTGGCTTAATTGTGCTTGTTCAGACGTTATCTTGTGCGCTTCGAGCAGTTGCTGCACGATCTGCATGGGCGCCGGGCTTAAAAACTGACTGGCAACCTCAGGGCGAGAGAGCTTGGCAATCACTTTGTTACTAGAGCGCACAATGCCTTGCGCGTCTTGGTATAGGCCTTGAAGGCGATATAATACAAGTGCTGGTGTGATGCGGATAAATGCCGCTGCTTCAATGCAGCGAATACCGTATTTTAAGTACAGCTCAACAGTGGCAAGCTCAGTATCAGGCGAGTCCAAATTGGCGACCAAATTCATGCCATAAGCTTGGTCTTCAGTAAGTACTTGTTGAATATGAACAATGTCATGTTCAATGTCTTTTGTGTTTCTACCGCCAGTCCCCAAAAATCCCATCAACCCTGCGTTAGCAAGGGCAATCACCAGCTCTTTAGATGCAATACCACGATACATACCTCCAGCTAGGTAGGCATATTTTAGTCCATAGTCCTTGCGAAAACTGGCACAACCAAGACTAGACGGCAAAATGGCTGTGAGTTCAGCACTTTTTGTGTTTTTAGTACTTTTTTGGTTTTTATTGTTATTTATTTGTTCACAAACGACACCAAATGATTGGAAGTTTTCCTTATCTAGTGTGTGCTGCATATCTATTCCAAGCGAGTTTACCTCTAATTATGTCGAATAGTGATACATAATTATGAAAGCAAAATGGAGGAATAAATCTAATTTGTATAAGACAAGATTATTAGTTTGCAATTTAATCAGTGGCTCATTCAGCACTTTTTAAGGAGTTTTAGTATTTAATCTACTTTTAAAGGCTTGTTGCCAGCTAAATTATTACTTTTCGTGCAAAACACGCAATAGGTTTATTCGTTTATTTACATGTACGACAAGGTGACTTTTTCAAGGAGATTAATTTGAAGTTGCTCAAATATGTATTTTTAACCCTATTAGTTGCAATAGTCATAAGTGGGCTGATCCCGCAGTCTCTACATATACCTGTACGTGGTGCCACTGTAAACGATTGGAACCAAAGCACCTTTTGGTACGAACCATGGGGCACATCTGGGGTGCACAAAGGCATAGACATATTTGGTAAAAAAGGCACTGATGTATTATCAGCGTCCAGTGGTGTAGTGCTTTTTGCCGGGCAGGTCAATAAAGGTGGCAAAGTTGTGGCTGTGCTTGGGCCAAAATGGCGTATTCATTACTATGCTCACCTACAAAGCTACTCAACCTACCAAGGGCAGTGGCTTAGCTCAGGAGAATCAATAGGTACACTTGGCGACACTGGTAACGCCAAAGACAAACCCGCCCATGTGCATTATTCAATCTTATCTTTAATTCCTCTGCCTTGGCACGCTACACTTGAGACACAAGGGTGGAAAAAGATGTTTTATTTAGATCCAGGAAAGGCGCTGATGGAATGAGTTTGTTTTTTGGCCTTTGTCGTATATGGATACAAACGTAATCAAGGTTAATTTCTTATACTAGAAGAACAAGATGGGTGGGCCGTCACAAATTCATTTCTAGTTTGGTGACATCTGCTTAAGTTATTGTTATGGTTGACAGTAATAAAGTGCGTATATCAATAGCCGTAGTTGTGCGGCAGGAATTACGCTGTTGTTATACGCATTTGTCGTAGATAAAAATGTTAGGGTTACATTCAAGGGTTGCTCACTAAATGGAAGCTTTTAAAAAACAAAAGATAGCCAGCTACAGTTCTAGAGTGTTAGCAATCTTATTAGTGGCCGTCATTTTTGCTGCTATTTTTCCTAGCTTAAAGCCAAATTCCAACGACTTTTATTTTGCCCTAACTATTTATTCTTTAGTTCTGGTTACTCCGTTGTTTTGCATTTTCCAAAATAGATTTCGCCCTGTAAAACGGTTAGGTTGGTTACTCATTTTTTTAATATTTAGTATTATTTGGGTTTAGCAACTCTAACAAAACAGCTAATTCGGACGCGTAAAGCTTGGCTTACGTTCCTTCGTCGCTAATTTTAGTCTACTATATTTCGCCGTTTATTAAGGCGTTAGGTGCCATAAATGGTTCGAGTCTCAATTCGAAGAATAAATAAGTTTGTCTTTTTTCGAAGATATGAAATTAGTGATGAGTCATGTCTAGGTTACTCGATTCATAAGTCGCCACTAGAGATACAACTCAAAAGAGATAAGCAATTGGTCTTTTCTGGTGATGTGTATGAAAAGTGTTACTTCAAGAAAGAAGAAGTTGCAGTAAACCGCATATCTTCCCCTAAATCATTTAGATTTGAGGATGGAACTGATATTGATTACTGCTTACCTAAAAAGCTGAATGCTAAAAAATCTACAAAAATCCTGTACAACGGTCAGTTTTGTGCAGAAGTGCTTTATCGTAACAATTGGCTAAGACTAACAGAATATTGCGATATAGATATCTTTTCCAAGGATGAGGGAGTAATAGATAAAATTATGTTTTCATTCATGCACGACTATAACTTTAACCAAATGTACTTTGGCACCTAACAAGGCAAATTAAAAAGGGCGAACAAAAAACAGTTTGCTTTGTTCGTTCCTCACAAATTTTAGCCAATTATTTTTTGCATTTTATTTGGGACGTTAAGTGTCTATGAAATATTGTCTGATCTTTATTATCGGTGTACTTATTTCTTCATAGAGTCACGCAAAACGCAAGGCTCCGAAGCCAGTATTACCAATCATTTCTGGTAATTATGTTTATACTGTTCCACATTGGTCTTATGAAAATGGGACTAATCAAAATGGTGGATACATACAAGTCTTAGACACTAAAACAGGGAACCCTATATGGGGACTTCAAATATACAACACATCCTATGAGCAATCCCAAGAATCTGATGTTCAAGATGTTTTTATTACTTCTACCGAGCTAAATTTTTGGGGCAATAAGTTGAAAGTTGCCAATGAATTGGGCCATATCTATACTGTTGATCTAAAAAATAAAGCTGTAAGCTTTGTTGAGTAGATACTTAACAAGGTGCACAAGGGCGGACACAAAAGTTTGGCTTGTCGTTCGTGCCTCACTAATTTTTAGCCAAACTTTATTGTCGCTTAACAAGGCGTTACACCTTAAGGAAGGCCATGTATAAACTTTTCATCTTGTTTATTTTTTTTAGCTTTGAAATATTTGCTTGTGGTGATGTAAAAGCCTTTTCGCCTTTTGCCATTAATCATGAAGTACAGAATAAATCTGAGCATGAAATGATAGAATACGAAATACTTTCACCAATCCAAAAAGGTGATGAGTTTTTAAGTAGTGTTACAGCACGTCTAAAAGGTGAGTTTATAGTTAACTTAGATATACGTGAAGATCACAACTATGTAGGCGAATACTACAGTTCATATATAAGTATTGCTAAAAAGCACACTAATGATACTGAGATTATTCTGTCTTACAACACTACGAAAAAAGATAGGTCCACTGTTATTTTTTGCGCAAATTGGAGCGTCTATAAACTGAAAGAACTTCTTGCTTTCGAGCCAGCGGAAGTTGCTCCGCCACCACCACCAAGGCTGCCAGACTCAAAGTAAGCACAATTAAAGGGGCAAGGCTTGATTCAGCTTTAGCTAATGTTGTCGCTAATGAAATAAATGTTGTTTATCTTCTATTTGATGGTGTTTGGTACTCAGTGCACGGTTTTTTTGGCTCGGAGGTTATGGGTTTTAAACGCCGTATTGAACAGTTTCAGGAGGAAAGCCCCAACGAAGGAAGTTGCGTTTGTAGGGTTCCAATTTTAGAGCAATTCATAGGTTTTGAAGTCGTTGAGGTAAGGCAAATCGGTGAAGTGTGGAATGGCCATGGCTTCGAATTAAGCTGCAAAGATGTTCCAGATAAAACCCTAATTGGGCAATCAATATTTACTGGATCAGAGCCAGAAGACTTCGATGATTGTATGAGAATTGGTGTTGGTAATTATATCTATCATGCACCAGAGCTTAACAAGTAAAGGCATCGAACCTCAATACGCCGCTTTAGGTGCTATGGGCACAAACTCAATTTCTCTTGAAACTATCCTCAAAAGCTACACTGTTGACAAAGTCATATAGTAAATTAATCAATGGGTGCTAGACTGCAAGCTTGCGCTCCTTCGCCGCTTAGTTTAGTGTGCTATTTTGCGCCGGTTAAGTGAGGCGTTAGCAGTATGGAGAGACTTGTTTGCACCCCGTCGAATTAACTTTCTATAAATTGGTATCAAAAGAAATCGAGTTGACTAAATTTGAGAATTGGGTGTACTCGGAAACTGCACTCGAACAGACTCTAAGTTTTGATGATTATCTCGAAATTATTTCAATAAATTACAAAACCCCATCAGGTCTATATGAAGCTCAAAAAGTGCTGTCAAAGTACTTTTCTATGGGTAAATATTATGAATGGAGTATTCGCAATGTTCTTTGTAAAATAATTGAGAAACCAAACGATGTTCATAAATATATCGAGCAATGTTATGACCTATATTGTGCAGGTTTCAGTTTTATGGATAACCTCGGTTTGGGTTACGGTCTTGGTTTAACTTGCTCAGATGACTTCAATGGGAAGGTCGATGATTTTTACCCTCAGATAATCGAAGAAGTTAAAAGAGTAATATTGTGGTTAGACTCTGGTAAAATAGTAATAACAGGCCATAGTGGTGAATATCAAGGTGTTGAGTACCATGACAATCGAAACGCCAAAGAAAAAGAACCAACCGGTTATAAAATACAGAAATAAAAAAGTGACAGTATTGGGTTGATAATACAGCTAACAAACGCATCAAAGGGGCGTAAATAGTTAGGCTTGCGCTTATTTTTTATTAACTATAATCAGGCATCTTACGTTACTTATGCGATCGTTATAAATGCCTTATGGAGCTGGTGTGGACGTTACATTTTTCGCAGAAAATGAAGATTGTGTTCTGAATAGTTTTGAGGAAGTTCCTGAAAATTCAATTCTTGGTGGGGGACGTTTTAGCAAAGCACAAATCAGTGATTTACTTGGTTGCTTTAAATGTTCAGCCACTATTCTAAGCGACAACCTTTGGATATCACCAACGAGTTTTTCTAAAGAGCTGTACTGTATTGATGACGAGCAATTGAAGAGTGTTGCGGTTCATTGGTCGAATGAAAAATCATGGGTAAATACTAATGTTAATGATATGGATTTAGCAGGTCACTTATTAGAATTAAAATACGCTTATCAATCTCATTTAAATAAAAGAGTTTTTATACTATTTGAGTGAGTGCTTATAACAAACCTATTTAGAGGGGACTGTTAAAGCTTGGCTCAGTTTCGCTTTGCATCACATTTTAGCCAACCAATGCTTAGCCGTTTAATGCGGTTTTATGCTTTAAGGGTAATTATATGAAATTCTCAACATTCTTTCTCTTGGTCTTTTTTTCAAGTTTTGCCGTGGGCAATTGCTTAGATAACGATGAGTACAAGAAAAAGAGAACAGGCATACTAAAAGAATCCAGAGAGCTTAATAGTTCATACAAAGAGTGTAGAGAATCAGCGTACAATAATGCTTACTGGAAGGCTGTGTCAGAATGTGCTTTGAAAGGGTTAGGAAAAGACATAGGTGGTGGGTGTGGGCACATGGTTGGACAGGGAGCTTATCCAATGCAAGAACCTGATAAAAACCATTGTGAAATTTTCCACATTCCGAAAGAGGTTGTTTTAGAATATAGACAGCAGTTAATAGATGAACTAGAGCTGCAAAAATGTGAAACATAACAAATTGCATAAAACATGATGGGACAGTCACAAACTTACAAGCGCTACACTGCTAGATCACTATGCACAGCATGCAAGATATTATTTGTGAATTAATTAAACTGACGTGCGAAGGAAAGTTGCTAGTTCTCACAAGAGTGGCCGAAAAAACTCTTATTTATAATAAGAGTTAATTGCGTAAACAGATCTTGAGGTTGAACTTTTTGATGCATTGGATAGCTTAGCTCCTCAAGAATTCGAAAGTGCGTTTGATGTCGCATAATCAGGTGGTTTGGTGGTCGATAACTCTATGCCTTTCCCTGAAGCAATCAATTTTTTGTACCTTAATATCAATCTAGGTGAGTTCCTAAAAAAGGGATTAGAACATTATCTAACGGCATATAACAGAGCCTTAAAATCGGACTCGTAACAGTTAGCTCGGTTTCACTTTGCTTTTTAGTCAATTGAGAATAAACATGGTGGAAAAGTTCCAAATTCATTGCTTAAACTTGACTCTTCACATCACTACTGTGCGTCATTTAACGTATTGACATCATTTCTGATTTGGTGACAATTTCCTAAGTTATTGTTATGGTCTTTCGGTAATTAAATACGAATAAGAGTAGCCGTTGCTATGCGATTTTTTCGTAGATCAAAATGTTATGTTCTGAGGGATCCATGAATAGTAAGTTGGAGTTTAATGGCGCTGTTCCTGACATTGAAGGGAAAGTAGTTTCAGAGCTATTTTGTATTGAAATGTGGCACAATGGTGAGCTTGAAGAGCCAGCGAACGAGGTTTATCTCAAAGTTGGAGATTCTTG
The DNA here is from genome assembly GCF_018100925.1 of Pseudoalteromonas luteoviolacea. Classification (GTDB taxonomy): domain Bacteria; phylum Pseudomonadota; class Gammaproteobacteria; order Enterobacterales; family Alteromonadaceae; genus Pseudoalteromonas; species Pseudoalteromonas obscura. The sequence goes on from NZ_JAGJEH010000002.1 coordinate 497,614, forward strand.
GTACAGGCATTATTTTGATTGCGGTATCATTTTTTGGCGTTCCAATTCCAAAGCGCCAGCAAGTTACTGCATGGACGAGTTGGGCTGCTATTTTAAAGTGGTAAATCTAAAAGAAGAGCTACTCTTAACTAGCTTAACTTTAACTACTCTGAACTTCCGTGAAATATTAGGTGGTTCAGAATCGACTTTCACCTTTAGCGACGGTAGAACGATATCCTTTTTAAATGTGGATGACATTACTAGCTATCAAGCATAACAAGGTTGTAATTGGGATGGATTGCCACATAGGTGACTTTTAAAAGTGCTGTGAATATATAAGATAAAGAAGCTTTTTGCAGCTTGGCAAGCGCCAGTTATTGCATCGTTATGTGTCTACTAATAGGGTTAAAAAATGGATGTCAGGTATAAAATCGTAAACTCGAAGTTAGAGCTAATCGAGCTGTTAAATGTGATAGCCGCCGAAGACGCAGGTACATGGGAAAATATTAACACCCGAGACTTTTTAGAGGCTATGGCTGCCTGGCTAGAGAGCGCCGATAACTTCTATACGAACTTCGATTTGCCAACAAAATCAGACAATCCAAGTTGGCAGTTATTTGCTGATGCAATTCAAGCGGCAACGAGTTATGAATAGAAGCTTGCCAAACAACTAGTTGCTCAAGAAAGAGTGCAGATATAGCCAACTATTTTTTATCGTTTAATTGCGGGGAGAGGCACTCTCATGGAATCAATATCTCATCAAGATATTCACTTTCTAATTGCATTAAGTGCATCAGAGGGGGCCCTTCTGCAAGAGATCATATGGGAGTTCGAGCGATGGAAATGCCAAAAGGAAGACGTATTAGTAATACTAAAAAATCTTGTAAAAGACGGGACGGTCTCATTGTGCAAGCCAATAGCTAACTCTGACTTTTCTGACTTAACCCTGGAAGAGACACTGCAAGCTATAGCAACTTGGGACCGCCTAAAGCGAATAGATCTCATGCTATTCCTGACTGAATCAGGACAGAACCGTTGGGAAATAGATGATTGGGGCATAAGCACAAAAAGGGCTCACCATCTCATGTTCAGGTAAGATTATCCGCATCGAAGGATAAATGCTGTACAATACAATGAAGTTGATCTTTTAAGCGTCGCGGGATCGGCACGAGGTTGCCACAGTGTAGTGGTACTCTCCGGTCAGTTTATTGGGGCGATAGCAGTACAAAAGAGATCATGAAACAAATAGATTATTCAAAATATTCCATTTCTGAATTAATAGATGTAAAAGAAAATATTCACCCAAGTTCGAGTAATTACAGTGCATTTTTGGAAGAAATGGAACGTCGCCAAGAAGAAATTCAACAGTTGGATGAGAGTCTTGAGGAAGATGCTTTTTCATTAGCTGAACGAAAGGTACAAATTGTTGGGTATTTTCAATTAGTAGCTGCGATTGCAATTTTTTTCGTTATTGGGTTATCGACTTTTACGAATGGAGTGTCAGCACTATTGCTTATAGTTGGGCTCCCCCTAATTATCCTGAATGCTGTAGCTGGATACACAGCTGTTAAAGAAAAAGCACAATGGTATTGGCTATCGATTCTCAATCAATCTCTACAGGTTATAGGGTTTTCTATAGGCTCAGTAACCGCCAAATATTCAGGGTTAGGTTTTATTGGCCTGTCAATAAAGCATGCAACGAGCCCAGAATTGGCTTTTGGTTTTGAGTTTTCTCCTGGGTTTTCTTTTTATAAGTATACGGAATCATTGAGTACGCAGTGGATTCAAATTGATATTGTTGCATTGATTTTCATCGTGGCACTGATAAAGGTTAAAGATGTGAAAGGTACTATTAACAAATCAAGTTAACCTGATTCGTAGCATTGACGCGTTTTTTCTAAACCGCTACGCAAGTAAAAAGACATGTTTTGAGCACATGTTGCATGTATAGGGTGTATATGGTGGGACAGGCACAAATTTATTGTGTTGTTTTTTCTCCGATGAGGCGAGCGTAATATTTATAAGGTGTAGTATGGCTGATGTGATCCCTGAAGAAGATGTTGGCAGATTGGTCGGTATTGCCAAAAAGCTAATCGACGAAAATCAGTTTAGTCCTATTGAAATTATTAAGTATTTAAGGAACGAGGAGAATTGTTCTTTAGGGCAAGCTAAGGAAGTATTTGTAATAGCTGAGCACGATGAAACGCTTGGTCAATATCAAAAGCGAGTAGTAGCCCCGCTCATGGAAGAATTTCAAAAACTTGTAAATGAATGTGATGAAGAGTGACCGTCAAGCACATGGAGCAGAGTAAATGGCAGAGCAGAGAGAGTACATGGGACAGACACAAAGTTTTTGCATAATTAACGCTTATTGACTACTGTTTAAATATCCAGTTTTAAATTGAGCTGAAGGGAATGACAAGAGCAAGGAAGGGATTAATAGATTTGTCGTCGACGTCTTATTATCACTTAATAGCACGGTGTGTACGCCGTGCTTTTTTGTGCGGAGAGGATAAGTACACAGGTAAAAACTTTGACCATAGACGTACATGGATAATAGATAGAATAAAACTGTTAAGTGGTGTTTTTGCCATTGAAATAGCTGCGTATGCCATCATGAGTAATCACTATCATTTGGTTGTAAAAGTGAATAGGCAGCAAGCTCTAGGTTGGACAGAGGCAGAGGTGATAACGAGGTGGTACAAGCTATACAAAGGTAGTCCGCTCATTGATAGATACCGATACGGTGAAACATTGAACGAGGCTGAGGAATTACTTAAATCTGAGCTGATTGAAAAGTGGCGCGCAAGGCTGTACGACATTAGTTGGTTTATGAAAAACCTCAATGAATACATAGCAAAGAAAGCAAACAAGGAAGATAACTGCGCGGGTAAGTACTGGGAAGGGCGATATAAATCACAGGCTTTATTAGATGAAGCTGCACTACTAAGTTGTATGGCATATGTGGATTTAAATCCAATCCGAGCGAATGTGGCAAATAAGCTAGAGGATAGCGATTTTACATCGATTCAAGAGCGAATAAAGCAACTCAAAAGTTCCAAAAAAAACGTCAATCAGTTAAATAAAAATGAGACGAAACGTCAAACCAAACAACCCGTATCATTAATACCGTTTGGCAAAAGAGAGCAAGAACATACATTACCCACCTCACTATTGGACTACCTTGAACTTGTTGAATGGACGGGCCGCCATGTGTGCTCCGAAAAGAGAGGTTACATACAAAAAGGCATGCCCTGTACTCTTGCATCACTGAGAATTGAAGAAGCGGCCTGGCTGGATAAGGTAAAAAACTATGGAACGCGCTATGGTAATTTTGTAGGTTCTCAAACCGTATTGAGAGCGCATGCGGCAAAAAATGACGTTAATTGGTATAAGGGGGTTGGGTAACGAATATTAGTTAAATCCTTTATTTTTACTCTAACCTCACTCATTTATTTAAATGAAAAAAATCCTATTTTAAACTTAACTATAATTAAATTTTTCTTTTGATTTTTTTGAGTGGTGAAAGCTAGATTTTGAAAGGTGTTATAGTGGTTTGATTGAGCTTTATTAAAGTGTGCCTGTCCACTTTTCTACTTCTCTCAAACCGTATTGAGAGCGCAAGCGGCAAAAAATGACGTTAATTGGTATAAGGGGGTTGGGTGACGAATATTAGTTAAATCCTTTTTTCTACTCTAACCTTGCTCATTTATTTAAATGAAAAAATTCCTATTTTAAAATTCGCTATAATTCAATTTTATTTTTAGTATGTTTTTTGAGTGGTGAAAGCTAGGTTTTGATAGGTATTACAGTGTTTGGTTGAGGTTTATTAAAATTTGCCTGTCCACTTCTCTACTTGTTATAGTGATTTTGTTGGCTTGTTAAAAATGTGACTGTCCATTTTTATACTTAAATTTCTATCTCTCTTTATATTCTATTTCTTAGCTTTGAGCGTTGATTTAACTTTTTATTTTTAATCATGATATTGCTTTAGGTGTGTTCTTGGTACATGTTTTATTAGTTTGATATGCTGTTCTTCAATGTTGACTTTGGTTTATAATATCAAAAATGAAACGAATAAATCGAACGGTGGACGTAAGGTTTTATACTTTTGCTTGTTATTTAATCAGTTTATTCCGCTGTTTTTTTCGTTTATTTAGATGTTATGGTTGATTTTAGAGTCGGCTTTTTAATTGAAATGTAAAAAGGTTTAATTAGTGTTTAATAAAAAGATAATTCCAGGTTTGCTTAGTGCTTTGTTTTTAAGCGCGTGCGGCGGCGGGAGCGGAACAGCTCCAAACCCAACTTCAACTCCATCTCCATCTCCATCTCCAACTCCAACTCCAACTCCAACTCCAACTCCAACTCCAGACCCAGCTCCAGCTGTAACTCCAAACTCTACGGTACAGATAGAGGGAGCCGTTCAAAAAGGCCCATTTGTTATCGGATCAACAGTCACTGTTAATCAACTTTCTGCCGATGCGATTAATACAGACTCTACAGTAATCACCAACACAATTGATGATCTAGGACGATTTAATTTCTTGCTGAATGACAGTTCAGACCTGATAGAGTTATCTGGTACTGGATACTACCGCAATGAGATCACAGGAGAATTATCTCAAGGCACGATTACATTGCGCTCTGTAATAGGTTTATCTGACCGAGAAGAGCAGACAGCTTACATTAACCTCTTAACTCACTTAACTAGTCAACGAATTAGAAATCTAATCAGTGAGAGTGAGCTACACTTCGAGGACGCTAAAAATCAGGCTGAACGCGAGTTTCTCACTACTTTTAGTGAAGTCATTCCTAACGACAGTGAAAATGATTTTGCATCTTTATCTATTTATGATGATGAATTATCCAGTGGAAGCCCTTATTTGCTTTCAATGTCTTCAATTTTATATAGATATGCGTTGAATCAATCCAATGCCAACTCTACGAACCCAGATGCTGAGTTAACACAACTCTTAAATGCGTTAGAAGCTGACTTTGGAGAAGATGGCGTCATCGACGATACCCTATTGCTAGAGTCGTTGCGAGCAACTATTCCCGAGATAGATCCGTCGTTAGTGTCAAGCAATTTAGATGACTGGATTGACGGTGTAGATGGGTTTGTAAAAGTAGACATTAATGAATATTTAGATACAGATTTGGATGGTATTTTCAATTCAATAGATACAGATGATGATAACGATGGTGTTAAGGATGAACTCGATCCGTCGCCATATCAACAAAGTTTTATCGTAGCGGACCAAGCCGTCGAAGGTAATGAAGACCAATCTATAGAAGTCGATATTGAAACCAACAACCCATTGGGCATCGAAGTTAGGGTCGAGGTTACAACATCACCCTCCAATGGGGTAGTATCAGGAAATTACCCAACCTTGAGGTATTCACCCAACGCAAATTTCGAAGGAAGTGATACCTTTTCATACCGATTAAGACAGGGTGAAATTTCAAGTGAAATAGTCACTGTGAAGGTGAGTGTTATTGGAGAAAATGACGCACCCTTAATTTCAGGAACCCCAGGAACTGAGATATTGGCATATAATGCGTATTCGTTCGTTCCAACGATTTCGGATATAGAGAATGACTCTCTTGAATTTAGTGTCCAAAACTTGCCTTCTTGGGCTTCTTTTAACTCCCTGACAGGTGAGGTTGCGGGTACTCCAAGTAATGAAAATGTTGGTGTTTTTCCCGAAATTATTATTTCTGTAACTGACGGTGAAAGTTCCGCTCAACTTAAAGCATTTGACCTTGAAGTGGTGAGTAACCCTTGGCAAGTATTGCCAAACTTGCCTACGTATAGGCGTGGCCCTGAAGGAGTTGAGATAAACGGGAAAATATACGTTCTCGGCGGCCTGGACCAAAATAACAAGCATATGAGCGATATGGACGTTTTCGATACATCCAATAAGAGCTGGGAGTTAATGGCAAGTATGCAGACAGCTCGATGGAGCCATACTGCTAATACCGTTGATAACCAAATCTATGCAATCGGCGGTCAGTCCACTATAAGTATCGGAGGTAATTCTACGATAAATTCTGTGGAAGTATTTAACTTGGAGACTCAACGATGGACAGCTGGGGCCTCTATGGGCACGCCACGTGATAATCATTCTAGCTGCGTATATGATGGCGAGATATATGTATTTGGCGGAAGGAATGGACCTACCACATTAACCACGGTTGAAAAGTATAATCCAGTAGATGACTCATGGTCTTATAGGGAATCTAACTCAAACCTAGGGTGGGGTAGCCAGTGTGTAACTTTTGGCGATGAAATATATGTGTTTGGCGGAGCAAGTAACGAAAAAGGGTTCGAAGTTTATGATCCAGTTTCTGACTTATGGGTAAGATCAGGAGTATTAAATCAACCCATGCGATACGGGTTTTCTGTAGAAGCCATTGATCAGAATATATACATAATCGGAGGGTATATTGCGCGTGATACCGTACACGTTTTTGATACCGTCAGTTCAACTTGGAGCGAAAATACAGCAATGCCAATAGGTAAACAAAGTATGGGTTCTGTCATGTTGAATGGCGCCATCTACCTTTTCGGCGGCATAAATGGTTCTGTTGATAATGTCCCTTCTTTCGAGAAGTATGACCCTGCATTCGAAAAGAAATAGAATTGTAATCTTACCCCTATAACAAATTGCTCCTGCTGACACTTTTCAATTAAAGCTTTTGTGTTTAATAGTACAAAAGCTTTTACTTCAAAAGTGCAGCGGAGCAAGGCGTTATATGAGTAAGGAGGGCATAGAAGACAGGCACCAATTTTTTAGCAAGAGTACACATCAGTTTTTTTGCATATAGATATTGTTAATAATGGTATTAAATGTAAGCAAAGCAGTTGGCTACACTCATGCCTCGCTTAGTTTAGTTTGCTATTTTCACGCTAACGGTACGTTAGTCATAATTATGAATAAAGCTGTAATGGTCATACTATCCATAATAATTACCATTGTGTTAACTCTAATTGGTATTTCATTTTTCTGGGAAAGAAATCAGAAAGTCGATTTTAGCGATTTGCTGCCTGAAATGCTTACGGTATGTGACAAAGAGATAGATGAGAGCTCCTCTGAATTTATTGCGCTCCAACTTTGGTTTAAAAAAATCAGTATCTTTGGAATAATAATTTGATATCATTTGCTCCAGCTAAAGTGTATCGAGGCAAGGACATTGATATTAATGTTCAAGACACAGGTGTTGTTGTCAATTACAAATCTGATGGAAGTTTAGTGCACGTAAGTTGCAACGGAGATGCTACGTCAATATCAGGAAAATGCAGGAGCAGTACCGCTAACAAGTAAATCAACGTGGACTAAAAAGTTTGGCTTTACTTGTGCCTTACTATTTTATCCAAAATTTTTTAGCCTGTTACTCGGGCGTTATAAACCTAGGAGGGTTTAGGTAAATGGATTTAGATTCGCATATTAGTTTACTAGAGAAGAAAAATAGAAAGCTTTATAGCTCTAGCCACTTTCTAATACTTTGCATTGTGTTTTCTCTAATCATATCGGCATTATTACTCTATACGGAACCACTAGTTGCTTTTGGCGCAGCTGGGTTTGTTGCATTTTTTCTACATTATTTTTATGCTCAATTGGCTTTTAAAAAGCTGAATGACCGCATTACTTTGTTGCAAGTAAAAATTGCTCAAAGCGGCAACTAACAAAAGCCTCAAAAATCGCCATCGAAAATGGAGTGGAATTAAATACAACTCCTTTAAGATTAATGAGGGCTTTACCATATCGCTAGCAGTGTCCTACATGGCAAATTTGGACTAACAAACATAACAAGCGCTTCAACCAAGAGATGCAAAACAGCAGGCTTTTGCTCATTCTGTACTTAGTTTAGCCCGCTATTTTCCGCCAGTAAGGCAAGCGTTAGGCGTTACATGGGGGAGGTGATTTACTATGGATTTTAGAAACTTGGATAAAATTGCCAAGTTAGAGCTAAGTACAATTATTGTTCTGGTGATTTTAGGCGTCTTGTGGATGCTCGATCCTGAAGGGTTATATGAGCCATTTTTTGTGTTTTGTGGATTGGTTTTCGTATGTACTGAATTTTATCGTTGATATAAAGTTGAAGACCCTAAAAAGCCTGAAAGTCCAGACACAATATACAAGCTTGGTACCGAACGAAAGAAAGTGACTACCTTCATCAAAAAAGTGAAACCTGACGGTGCGATTGCTCAATGTCCGTCACAAACATGCAACACGATAGCTCAAACAGCACAAGAAGCAGAAGTTTATTTCGGTTATCGAACTATTAAGAGCGGTGAGAAGCGAATCCAATCGTACTGCAAAAAATGTAGAACAGTCTAACAAATAGCTCAAGGATGATTCAGCACGATGGGCGTTTGGGGGTTGAATCAAGTTTGGTTATTTCTATTGAGCTACCTGAGTGTTCAGGGACACGACCGAGTGCAAAATACTTGCTTGCACCTGATAAAAAGCTAATTAGGCCAATTGTTTATAGGGTGAATTCAGTAAAGTATTGTTACTTTGAACCACTTCATAAGTATTGTTTATGTCTTTTGAATTTCCAAACAGTAGACGTTGGAATGATTTCTCTCAAAGAGTCGTGTACAACGAAATATTGAAAAAGCAGATAGGCGAATTCGCATTGACCGAAAACGGAGTTTGCTTTGGTGCTGTATTAAGCTGGATAGATGCCATGTTAAAGGGTGAAGGACACCTCAAGCTCTTAACTAAAAACAAAGAGGCCGTAATTAAAGCCCAAATTGAATACAGTAAAAATTTTAATGGGTCCGACGAACCGCACTTGCAAGCATTTGCCGACGCTCATTATTTAAACCTGAGTTACAACGAGGTTGATATTCCCCCAAACTTTGCTGGATACAACAACGAAGAAGTTCAACAGGCAATGGTCAAAACCTTAAAATCACTATTCAACAATAAATTCTACCAATGGAACTACTATGTTATGTGCATCCAATACTCTACCAAGCAAGAAAATGAAAATGGTGAGAGTAAAGACGTTTACGCAGGGCATGTAGTGGGTTTGTTTGTTGATGACGGCTTTGTGAATGGCATAAAAAGGGTAACGCCAACAGCTAAGCAAAACCCTATTACAGAAGTGTCGACCTATCGCCTGTTTGACCCGAACTATGGGTATGGCGAATACGCTTCCAAGGACAATCTGCTAAAAGATGTAGAAGAATTACTTTTGGAATATAAAGAGCAACCAGAAGCTAGATGGACTGGGAATTTTTACGTCGCGGGACTTAAATTCAAGTCGATATAGTGAGTATAAATTTATTAAGTTAACATAGCAGGTATAGCCAGCGCATACCGGTATTAAAGACGCAGATAGATTGGATATAGCAAGCGCTTTAAACCTACTGCTAAGCCAAAACGTGGCATTTTGGGTTTTACTTCGCTACACGTTGTAGCCAATTCTTACCTGCTCCTTAGAAGAGCGTTAGCTGGAAGAGGTAATTATGTGTAGGGTTTTATTGGTGGTGATAAAATTAATAGCTTTAGTATTACTGTGCAAATAATTACAACCCCCAGCTTTGCAAACAAACGTGAGCCACAAATATTAAAGATATCTCACCTTGGTGTAAAAGCCATGCTGGAAGTTTTGGTAGCTAAGTAGAGCTATCAAATTAGTTAAACTGAGGACGCAAAAAAAGCGGACTTGCGCTTATTCTTTACTTGGTTTAGCCTGCTGCTTTGCGCCTGCTAAGGCGGACGTTCTATAGCAATTGAGGTTAAACGTTGGATTCAGTTTTAAGTAAAGATGCACTAGCTCACTTAGAGGTTATATCTCAAGTGACCAATCATCTCCGTTCACTTGGTTTCAAAGCTACAAGAACGAAAAGCTCTTGGTTGTTTAGTCTATTTAAGCCGTCATATCCTTTAAATTCACAGCTAGTTGCAGATTTAATGGATGCTATTCACAATACACCAGTTCAAATATCTCAACCATTTTGTTCAACTGAAGAATATATAAAGCTTTATTACCGTAGCTTTGATCACAAGTATCCAAATTCAATTTCCCTTGAAACTATATTCAAAAGCTACACTGGTGATTAAGCCATATAATAAGTTAATTAAACAATGTACGTAAAACAGCTGGCTTGTGCTCCTTCGTCGCCGATTTTAGCTTGCTATTTTCCTCGGTGAAACAAGGCGTTATGGTATAGGGTGAAAATGGACAGAATCATAGAGCTAATAAAGCGGGATCCAATACGGACTGAGGCACTAAATCATGTGTTTAAGCTGAAATTACCTCAGTGCTATATAGCAGCGGGTTTCGTTCGAAACTTGGTTTGGGATTCGCTACATGAGTTTAAATCTATGACTCCTTTGAATGACGTTGATGTGATTTACTTCGATTCTGATGAGTCCAAACCTAATGCTTATTTGGATTATGAAGCATATTTGAAAGGCCGTATGCCAGAGCTCAATTGGCAAGTTCGAAATCAAGCTAAAATGCATGCACGTAATAATGATGAACCTTATCAAAGTTCAGTTGATGCTATGCGCTACTGGCCTGAAAAAGAAACGGCAGTTGGCATTCGTCAAACAGGCGAGAATCAATATGAAGTTGTATCAGCGTTTGGGTTTGAATCTTTATTTGGTTGTTGCATTACGCATAACCCCCAAAGATCACGAGTAACATTTGAAAATCGTATTACTTCGAAAGGATGGTTAGTTAGATGGCCATCTTTGAGAGTTGCGCCATTACAATAAATTTAAGCAGATTCGCGGCACTAGGTACTTTTGATTTGGCTTTGGTGTTTACGGCACAATGTAATAGGTAGGTGGCGGTGTTGCTCGCTATCTAATTTAGTGTTACTCGTATCGAAGGAGCAGTTTAGTAATATGAAGAACTTTTCAATTTTTTTGATTCTACTTTCAATTGTAGGTTGTAAATCTACGGGAAGCACCATTGAATATACTGATCCTAGTTTTTATCTTCAACCAGTTTTAAAAATGAAAATAGTGCCTACTTTTTCAAATCCTGTTATCTATGAGGTTACTAGACACAAACCTTATCTGTTAATAACTACAATTTATGAGGGGGCTGGTGGTTATGATTGGAAGGGTATTAAATCAAAGGAAAGTATTGAATTATCGGAAGAGCAGTATTCAAACTTAGAGAGTATGTTAGAGAGTGCATTAGAGTTTCCAAAAGATAAAGCTCAGGGAATGGATGGAGATACTTGGATGCTAGAAAGCTCCTTATATCAATATACAGCTGTAGCCTTTTGGGAGCCAGAGTATCAAACAGATAAGCGTGGACTTGAGAATTTTGTAAAACTAAAAAGTTACCTTACTCAACTAAGCACTGAAAATTAAGTGTAAAATATGTATAACAAACTGATTAAAGCGGATTGAAAAATAGTCGCATTTTTTATTCTGTTATAATAACTTATATCTCTATAGAGAAATTGAAATGGAATTTATAATCACTCGAATTAAAACCTCAATTGGCATTTTTAGATTAGAAGGTAACATTTCTGCTTCAGGTTTACTTTGTTTTTCAACCGCTGAGTTTATGGGAACAGATGGTTGGGTTGAAATTGATCTCGAATCTGAGAGTGGAACGTCAATTTTGAGCAAAATTGAGGGTGAAGTGGCTTCACATTTACGTGGCTAATTTTATCAATCGGTTAAAAAAAGCAAATGTAATAGGGCTGAATTTGAGTAGCCCATACAAAGCTTATTATCGTAATATATGGAATCGCAACGTGATATAGCCATTCAGCAAGAAGTAAAAAGCAGCAGGCGTGTGTTGCTTCACAACTAATTTTAGTCAGCTATTTATCACCGTTTATTAAAACGCTAACTATCTAAATGCATATGAGTACCTGGAAACCTATAACAAAAAGCCACCTCGAAGGAATCATTGAAATCTCAGAATTTGAAATGAGTTCAAGAGCCAAAAGTGTGTGGCAAAAAATAAAGTTACCCGAGGTTCAAAAGTGGAAACTGTCGCCACTTGGTGATGAAGGAGGTGGGTTTTGGGTTGTAGCTATATATGGTAATTGTTGCTTGTATTTCAATGATATTGAAGGGGGCTTCAATGAAAGTACTTTTACATGCTGGGGAGAGATAGATGAATACTTTTCCAACCAGAGTGAATTACATCATTTTGTAGAGTCTGTGTTTATTGACCGAGGTTAGGTGGTTAATAAAGCTGTTAAATCGCGTAGGCTTGCGACCATTCTTCGCGTAGTTTAACCTGCTATTTTTCCGTTTATTAAAGTGTTTGTGCTTTAGATAGCCTAGGCATTTTGAAGTCAACATATGAAATATATCAAAGGAGTTATGACATGTTTATCATTCAATTGAGGTTCTCAGACAACAAATCCCGAGCCAAAGACTTTATGGAAGGTCATAAAGAGTGGCTTCAAGCGGGCTTTGATAAGGGCGTTTTTATGGTATCGGGAAGCCTGCAGCCAAACGCTGGGGGTGGCATTATCGCAGCAAACGTGTCTAAAGAGGAAATTGAGGGAATTATCGCTGAAGATCCTTTTGTCATTGAAAATGTGGTCAAACCTGAAATCATCGAGTTAACCCCATCTAAAGCGGATGAACGCTTATCTTTTTTATTAGACTAATCAGCGCTATAAGGTAGAAAGGAACTTAGGACAGGCACAGACTTCCTTTACTAGGACTGACCATTCACTCAGACAGAAACGCAATGCAATATAGATAAAAAATACGTGAATTACCTTGGTAAGTTGAGAGTTAAGCGAAGTTTGTGTAGGAAAGGCAACCGCAGGGGTTAAGCGGCGATGGAGTCTTGTTATACGAGATTGAAAGTTGAATTAATCTATGTGAAGAATTCTCAGTAGATAGCAAAAGCGCGTTCAGATATATTTGGGTACAAGCAGTATTTCATAACCGCAAAAGAAGGCATTTGCAAATGAGGGGGTGAGCCCTGTCGCATTTGAGGGTGAGGGTGGAAGCGGCGTAGTTAGGTGTTTTGTTTTTATTGGCAACACCAGCTTTCAGGTAACTTATCACTGATAGTGCCCTAGATTATTAAAAATAATATGGATATATGAACAATGAGAGTTTTATTTACCTTAGTGCTCGCGTTAGGATTGCTTAGCGGGTGTCAAACAGTAAGCAACAGCCGTCAAGCAGACACGCTAGAAGGTGAATGGCAATTAGAATTAGAAACATTAGTTATAGGTGACCAAAAATACACCACTTTCGATGGTAAAAGCCGTGAAATGATTAAAATATTTACAGATAGTCATTTTGCGTTTTCGAGTATTGGTAATAACCGGCCAAGGTTTAGCTCGTTTCAACTCACGAAAGAACAAAAAGTTGTAGCGTTTGATAATTTTGGTGGTTCGTTGGGCCGCTATAGCTACGAAGATAATATATTGACTGAACATATTGAATATTCGAGTTTCCCAAATTATGAAGGGGTATCCATTCCTTTTAAAATAACAATAATTGGTGACACTATGGTTCAAGAAGGAACCTACCCGCTCATTGAGCTCGGTCTAGGGGAGCAAGATGGATACTTGCGTGCAACTTTCAAACGCATTAAGTAGACATTAAAAGCGTTGTAAGGGGTACCATAGGACAGGCACAAATCCAATAATGAAAGACCTAAGCTCTATTAGCCAACAAACAGGCCGATGAAATATTGCTCATATTCTTACTGTTCAGATCGAATATAGAACGGCTAAAGGTTTTGGCAAACCTAAAGCCGTTGTAACTATTTAGCTAATGTTTGGCGTTGTTCGCCTGGCGAGTTCTACAGGAAAACCACGCTCTTGTGCAAGATATTCTGCCCGTTGAGCAATTTGCTGTTCTGTTATATCGCTAGTTGAAGACGTATCAACAAAATCACTGTGACAGTATTTTGAGTACCTGTCAGCCAACAAACCAAGTTCTACGAGCTTACCAATGATAGTGTTAGCAGCTGGCAGTGCAGATGATGCCTTGACGATTTCACATCGTGCATAGCTATTTGATTGAAAAGCAACATCTGCAACTCGTAATGTCGCATCTTCCCCCGGTATCTGCTGCGCGCCATACATCGGGCGTCCGCCAATATCAGCGCTATTAAACGCGGGAATAAAGCCTGCTACTTTTTCAATGGCTTTGGTGGTTCTTTCATTAATTACCTGCTCGTCCCACTGATGATTGACTTTGTCGATGTATTTGTTCGGTAGCTCTGGCTGGGCACTTTCTTGCTTCGATGAGACTAAGCCATCTTCAAAAAGGGTAATGTCAGGTGTCATTGCATGTATTTGAAAATAACCGTTAGGGTAGGGGGTTAATTGGGTCATGCCATTTTTAGTGCCTCGAGTACCATGAAAAATAACTTCTGGCCAATTAGTCTGGTCGTTGTTCCAGCGGCTAATGTAAGCGGCTTTAAATTCAACCATACGTTGTGGCTTAAGCCCTATCATGTCATCGATAGTGCCGGTTCTAAACCCACATGCATTGATTAAATAGTCAACTTCAAACGTTTCGTCTACGCCCGAGCGCTTTGTCTCTATATGCCACTTTTGAGCACTGTTTTGCGTAACAGAAGTGACCTGGGTGTTTGTCAATAACTCACAATACTGACTGCTTTCTAGGGCTAAACTGGTCAATGCAGCTAGTCTAAAAACGCTAATGCCATATTCTTGTACCAAAAACACGGGAAACTTAAGCTGAGTTAAATCAGTTTGTTTAGCAAAAGCTATCATCCATTCGTCAGGGGTTTTTGGATGCTTTGGTGCAGTTAATTGCGATAGCCTTTCGAGGTCAGGACGTTGGTATAGCCTAAAATACTCGGATGCTGGCCCCAATATCTCATTTTGTGGATCTAACGCGATTAGTCGCTGGTACTCTTGCTGAAGCACTATTAGCCTAGATACAACGTCGCTTGGCTCTCCGTTATCGTGCGATGGTACAGCTACGATTGTTGGCCTGTAATCGATAGCATCTTGATATAGTTTTGCGGTGTTGATCGACTGTTTTAACAGATCGACACATTGTTGGTCTGATATTTCTCTATACAAATTGCCGCCTGCGTGTAGATGACACATTGGCGGACCATTGACTAGGCTACTTTCTTTTTCAAAAAGTAATACATTAGCGCCTTGTTGGCTTAGTTTTAATGCGATAGTGGCACCGCCAATACCACCGCCTATGATTCCTACGCGGGTATTGGAGTGCTCAAAGTGTTTATTTAGCATGTTCTAGACAGTAATTGAAATGATACAACGAAAAACCTTGGGAAGGTTGATAATCTTAATATGTAGGTGCCGTTATGGGAACTAGGGCTTCAATGATATCTGCAAAGTTATCTAATACGAGTGATGCGCCATGACTGTTAATGTCTTCACCATGATTATATCCATAGGTTAAACCGATGCTTTGCATGTCTGCTGCTGTAGCTGCAAAAATATCGTTTTTTGAGTCACCTATCATTAAGCACGACGAGGGGGAAACGCCAAGAGTTTCGCATACATAAGTTAACTGCATTGGATCTGGTTTGCGTTTTGGTAGGCTGTCGCCTCCTACAACCATTTCGAAAAAGTCATTTAAACCTAAATGTTTCAAGATAGGGCGAACAAACTGTTCTGGTTTGTTTGTTACAATCACCAAACGATAACCGTCGCTATGCAGAGATTCTAATGTGCTTTTTACATTAGGATATAGTGTTGTCTCAACGCATACATTCTTATCATAGAATGATAGAAATATTGAAAGCGCTTTTTCGACGTAAGTGTCATCTAAATCAGGGTCAATGTCGATACTGCCTGATAATGCTCTTTTGGTTAACACTGCTGCACCGTTACCAACCCAACTACGAATAGTGTCTGTAGGGTAGGGGGTCATGTCTAATGCGTTTAGCATCTGATTAATACTGAGCGCCAAATCTGGCACACTGTCAATTAATGTCCCATCCAAATCAAATAGCAATACGTCTTTGTTGGTGAATTTCAATTTAAATTCCTACTTCCTAATGTTTGCCCTAATTCAAATCCGCGCTAGTGTATCTTTAAAAGGACTAGCATTCTACGGTTTACCTAGCTAAATTTTTGTCTTTTGTGCAGCCTTATTAGGTTACCTTTCTTTAATATTAAATATGTAGTGATCGCCTCATGTCTTTCAACTAAATATGGGTGTTATACGGCTTCTATGTATATTCGGTTCAAAAACAGAGTGAAAAGTAATTTTTCCGATAAAAGCAACAAGCAACAAGCAGCAAGAGAGTGTCGCAAGTTTATTCGGTTAGGGAACCTAACCCAGTTCGAAAGCATATAACAATGCAAATCAAGTGGGCAGATTTTAGTCGTTTTTTCGCTTCGTTAAAGGTTTTATCAAAATACTATCAACCCCTTAGCAGGGCATTTGATGCCCTCAATAGATGGGTTGTCGCCTACAGAGAAAAAACATCTTAAAGTCATAAGAACGTCAGGTCTTTTTTTCCAATTTAAATAAACTGGCAGCCACCTTGATCAGCTTCAAATAAGGACAAATCATGAAGCATATTCGCATTTCAGTTACTCTGCTGTTTTTGGTTCTAACTATGAGCAACAAAAGCCATAGTCAAGTTGCACTTTTAGCTCCTGTAGAGCCTTATTTTGGGCAAAAACCACCAGGCTTAACTCCCGAAGTGTTTGCCCCTGATATTGTTTCTTCGGAACATCATGAGTGGGGCGCTGTTTTCACACCCGATATGAAAGAGTTCTACTTTTCTAGGAAAAACAACACAAGTAAAAAAGAATCGCATTTTGTTCTTAAATTCGAGAATAATCGATGGCACGAGTCGGAAGTAGAGCGAGGGGTGGGCGGGTCTATCTCTCCTGATGGTAAAACTATGTATTATACAAATAAATATAGGGAGAGAATCGATGGTGGATGGTCAGAGTTAAAAAGTCTCGGTTCTGAGTATGAAGACATCGACATCATGGCCCTTACGGTTTCCTCAAAAGGCACTTATTTTTTTGATGAATATCGTAGAGGGGGAGGAGGTCTTCTTCGATATGCTCGCCTGATTAATGGTAAACGTGAAGCCCCCAAACCCCTCAGCAAAGAATTGAACACCGGAATAGTGAATATCCATCCCTTTATTGCTCCTGATGAGTCCTATATTTTGTGGGATAGCAGAAGGGATGGCGGCTATGGTGGTAGCGATATCTACGTTAGTTTTCGACAAGAAGACGGCTCATGGGGGGCTGCCATTAACTTAGGGGATAAGATAAACACGAGTACCTCACAAAATGGAGGATACGTAACACCAGATGGCAAATACCTTTTCTTTAACAGCCCTGATAAATCAGGAAATGGAGACTTCTACTGGGTAGACGCGCAAATTATTGAGAAACTTAGACCGAAATGATAAATAATATGGCAATCGCAGTAAGCGCGACTCGCGTTGTAAGCTACCCGTTATTTGGTAATTATGAGTAAAAAAGTAAAGTACATAATATCCTTTTGTTTATTAGTAGCCATAGTCATTAAGTTTGGCCCCATATTGTGGGGCATTTACTTAATTGATAAATCAAAGAGCGAGGCGGGCGGAGGTGAGGTCTTTACTGGGCTAGTTACTGTCACATTTAAAAAAGTTACCTCCAAGCCTTCAAATCAATTTGATTTGGGCTTTCTTTCAATTGGACTACCAGATGGCTTTGTGGATGATAAGTTAGACGAATTTAAGCCAACAATGCATTCTTTTTCAGCAGAAACTGAGGAGTCAATTACCATTTCGGATATGTCGTTAGAGGATATGCATACTGGTTATTTAGTTTCAAATTTAAAACATGAAAATACTGTTGGAATTGATTTTATTAACAGTGAATTAGGGCTGTTTTTAACTTTAACTAATTTAAATCCGGATAAGGTTAATGTCTTGAGCTCTCTATTAGAAGTAAGCCAGATGGTAGTGCTGTTAAAATTGAGAAGCATTTTTATATATGGGAAAGAAAAGGAGTTTTATTACTTCAGAGTGGATGATCATCTAGAGGCAATCCAGCTGGTTGAGAAACAGGATAAAGGTCGAATTTTACTATTTCACAATAAAAATTGGTTGGCGGAAATATACTATCAATCTCTAACACAAGAAAGTCTAAACATACTACTTTCAAATATTCAGGTAAAGTAAAAAGCTTATAGCAAGTGCTTAAAGCATAGAGGATGCAAAATGTTTGGTTTGGGCTACTTAGTAACCATATTTAGACAAGCATTTGTGCATCCATTAACTAGGCATTATGAAGCCCGCGAGATAGTCAATGATAAAAAATAGAGTGTGCTGGGCGTTTGGAGCCTTACATATTGCCGGGCTGGCCTTAATTGTCATGCCACAGCTTATGAGTAAACATCACTATTATCGAGTGTCTAAAGAAGCGCTCGATATAGCAGCGTTAGAAGCGGCTATAAAAATGTATTATACAACTCATCAAACATACCCCCATACCCTATCAGATTTGATTGAATCAAAAGTCGGTATTATTGAGTCAATACCTATAGATAGCTGGGGGAATGAGTATAA
Organism: Pseudoalteromonas luteoviolacea; assembly: GCF_018100925.1. Taxonomy (GTDB): domain Bacteria; phylum Pseudomonadota; class Gammaproteobacteria; order Enterobacterales; family Alteromonadaceae; genus Pseudoalteromonas; species Pseudoalteromonas obscura. The sequence continues at coordinate 516,100 of NZ_JAGJEH010000002.1, forward strand.
ATATAATAACCCAGCTAAGGTCTCCAATAAAAGGTTTGAGGTTATTTCACTCGGTGCAGACAACAAAATAGGTGGTGAGGGTGATAATCGAGATATTTTCTTGAGCAATTAGTTAGCCGATTTTACTGGCGTTATGTAACGGTTGGATCATATGAAATCAAAGGCCAACTTTGTGGAGAAGTTATTACTCTCTCTGCAACAACCAATGATAAAAGCTGGGGTAGAGGACTTGAGATAGGTCTTAGGTATAATCGCATTGATCGCAAAGTTGGCTTTTGCTCCACCGCCGCTTATTTGAGCCCGCTAAGACCGCATTATTCTTTTTGGAAAGTAAAATGAAGTACATTGTTATCTCAGACGATAAAATAGATTTTAAAACTAGTAAGTGGTTATTAGAGGGGGCGGTTATTGCAGGCTGTGATCGTTTTTCTTTAGACTTCGATTCCGTTTCTTGCGCTACCAGCATACGTCACAAAGAAAAATTACGACAAGAACTTGAACCCTATTATATGGGAGTGGCAGTATTAGAAAAGCTTGTTGTGTATCGTCCAAATCCATTTTTTTAAAAACAAGAAATCTGGAAATTAAACAGGGACAGTAAAAAAATTATTATGTCTCATATGGGGCGTAACTTATTGGATTGGAACAAAGCCATCAATTCAGGAATACTTAATTGGCGCTTTTACGTAAAGGAGAAGTTGCGAGCCGGGTCTGCATATCAAGACGACTACTTTATATTCTATGATATGCCAGAATTCGTTTTAGAAGTACTTAAAGAAAAAAACGTATTAACAAGTGAAGGTAACGCGATAAAATAGACAATTAAGTTCACGGCTGTAATCGCCTTGCTTAGCTACGTTTCTCAGTTTAACTTATCGTGGTCAGCCCTTTATTGGGGCGGAACAAGTATCTAAGGAAGTTTCGACATGTCGAAGAACGATGACCAATTTTATAGCCAAACCTTTTTAATCCGTTACGCAGATATCAATTGGATTCGTAAAAATTGAGTATATATTTTGAGCCAGTAATAAATACAAGTATTGACCACTTATTATCTCTAATCCCTTTTTTAGTAGTACTGTGTTTAGTTATTAAGTTTCCAGTTATAACTCAAGTAGCCTCTGATATAACGAAAACTAAAAGAACAACCTTGGTGGGAGTCTTTGTTGCTATATGTCTGTTGGCTATCTCAGCTGAAATCTCTCAATATCATGAGAAAGTTAAAGTAAGAAACATCATTAAAAACAAAGAGTTTAAGAAAGTTCAAGGCTGTATTAGCAACTATGAAACACGCAAACCTAAAGCGGGCACCTTGATTGAGTCATTTAGTATCGAAGGGGTGGAATTTTACTTTAGTAATCATGATGCAGGGCCATATTTTCATGGGGGGTTGCATAACGATAACTTTTTCAAAAACGGCCGATGTGTTTCCATTGATTACATATTAGATGGGAATAAAAATAAAATATTGAAAATTAATAGGTTAGCAACAGCTTAAAGTCGGATTCGTCATTGATGACCCAATAGTGCTTGGCTTTACATTTAGGCCAATAAAAATTCCTCGTTTAAAGTATTAGCAACTTGGAGATAAATATGCGTTATTTTTTAGCTTTACTGACACTACTTTCAAATATGTCATTGGCATGTACAGTAGAAAGTAGAAGTTATACCGAACTTGTTTCACAGGCTAAACAGGTTTTCATCGGCTCAGTTGTTGAAATTCATTGGAGTGATTTTGAAAAACATGTACAAAAACATTCGCCAATAGAAAAAGAAGAAGTCACAATTTTGATGAGCGGAGGATATACTTACAGAGCTATTCCACATGAGGTTTGGAAAGGTCAGGTTAATACGTCTTTAAGGCTTCGTGGTGGCTATTGTAATGGCGCGTTTGTTAATGGCGGCAAAACATATTTAATAATGACATTCGATGATAGCTCAGTGTTAGGCAGTAAAGCCTTTCCGCTTAACCCAGAACTAATGAATATTGTAAAAACAGAGCTATCAGTTAACTAGCAAACGCTTAAACTAGGGGGCGTTATATTCTCATGGAGGCTTATGTACTCTGAACCATGGAATGACATAGAAGATTACGGTTCTTCACACAAATTAGCACTATTGACAGAAATAGTCGCGGAGCTTTCTATTGGTCATGCATTGTATGGTAAAAATATAGAAATCCTTGCAAAGCGAGAAGATAGAGATGACGTTTTGGTCAAATCTGAAGGTAAGTATTTTATTGTTCATTTAACTTGGTCAAACAGCAAAGAAGTATTGCCGTACCCAAAAACAGAGCTTTATGACTCGGTTGAGTTACTTCGCAAAAAGCTTGAGAAAGATACCAATTACTTTTGAGTATTCAGTTGTTTAGCATATCAGTCAAACCGTTGAAGCAAAACAGCAGGCTTGCGCTATTGTGTTTTCAATTTTGTTCTGCTTTTCACACTGTTCAAGGTACACATTATGATGAAGGTGAATAATTGAGTCAGCAATGCAAAAAATGTAATAGTAAGATCAATCCTACAAAGGTTGAGTCAGGCAATTATTCACACTTTAAATGTCCTGTTTGTGGCGCAGATGTATCAAGCAATAGAGGCAAGGGTTATATTGCTCTAATAGGCATTGCTATAATTGCTTGGGCTTTAGCCTTTGCTTATCACCATTTGGCGTAAGAGTTTCGTAAACCCAAGTATTAATGTTTCGTTATATAGCTAGGCTTTAGGAGGAGCTATGTTTTTATCAAAATATAGAAAGAAAAGAGCAATAAGAAGTTACATTCTCCGGCTAGGGAAAGACCTTTCGAGAAGGTATGGCAAGAGTAAAATGTATACATCTGGGCAGGTTGAAAAAACTGTCCATGATGAAGGTTATAACTGGAGGCATATTTGTTATGCGCATGCCTTATATACAAGTATGAAACAGTTCGATAAATGGCATGACGAACGTGGCGAAAGTTGTGACTATAACGAAATGCGAGAGGAAGTGTCAGATACATTTTTTGGCGGCGATATATCGTATATTGAGTCAGGAAGCTTTTGTGATGACTCTGCCGGGGGAGCAGGAGGTGACGGTGGAGGCTCAGATTAACCCGAGCCAGCCATATAAGTTAGGAATATAACCATTTGTTGTATTCACTCTGTTCACCGTAAAAACAACTATAGTCTGTCAATTAAAGGAGCACCGCAGTGTTCATAAAGTATTTAGTTATAGTACTTGTGTTGCTACCTTTCGAAGCATTGTCGTGTATACCGACAGATGGCACAAAAGTTAACATGACTGGCACTATAGAAATGTCTGAAATTAATATTAAAGGCAAGATAAAAAAGTTTAAGTCTATTAAGCTTAAACATGACCAATGCTTCAAGCCTGATAGGGTGTTTTTGGATACGGTGCTATACCTCGATGTATTACAACCTGTCGTTCCAAGTACAATTAGCTTAAATTTAGGTCAGCAGTATGTGTTAAATGGAGAGGCACTTCACTGGCATACTAAACATCACTACACCAAAGTACTATTTAGTGTAAGCTCAGTAAAAACTTTAACAAATAAATAGTATAGCCATTGTATGGCTGGCTTTAGTCACAAAGCATAAATATTAGCATGCTATTTTTTAAAGTTATAACTACTGGTTTTAATCGTTATTTTATCGGCCTTTACGGAAAATTCAGAGCAACGGATGCTTCCTCTTATAGATAATTATTCAGATGATAATTGGAAGGGCATTGGCATTTTATGATTCTAACGAGTCCAACATTTATATCTATGCACTGGTCAGAACTTATTTAATAATGGCGTTAAAAGCTTGGCAAGTACTCATTTATTGGTTAGTTTTAATAAGTCATATAGGATAATTCTGTACAGTATATTAAGACGTTGTGTTATAGGAGGAAACTATGATTTATACGACAACTGAAACAGTTCCTGGAAGAGAAATTGAAGCGGTTTTGGGCATCGTCAATGGTAATGTGGTTCAGTCGAAGCATGTTGGCCGAGATATTATGGCAGGTTTGAAAGGAATTGTTGGAGGAGAGCTTAAGGGCTACACCGAAATGTTGGTTGAAGCGCGAAATATAGCGGTTGAACGATTAATTGAAAATGCAGAAAAATTAAATGCCGACGCGATAGTGGGAATACGATTTACAACAAGCGCTATCACTGAAGGGGCATCAGAAATACTGGTGTTTGGTACGGCAGTAAAACTTCGAACATAGCGAGGGTAGCCTATAGGTTGTTGCCCTTCGTGCAAGCTGTGAAATTTAAGTCAATAAAGCACAAAATGGACTGAAGTAAGAATGGCAAAAGTGTTGTTTTTAGTTTTAATGAGAGAGTAACTTTTTACTTTAATACTTCTGTTAATGGCGTCAGATGTACTGATAGGTGGGTATTTAAATAAAAGTTCATATAATAAAATGTGAAGGGGCTCGTAACGGTTGGCACGAGCCTTATTAGTCTCATTTTTTGCCAATTATCTATTACCGATTGTGAGTTAAGTGCCACTATGGGATTGAATATCAGTGTAGCAATAGTAATTGCTTTAGCTATTGTAGGAGCTTGGTGCGTTGAGATATCGCATGATCAAGCCCATTCAGTAAAATTTACAGAAACGATACGAGCATACAACGACTGGGAATGTGCCTACCAAAATCAGTATGGATGTAGCGTCGTATTTGAGGACGCAGCTGGCACCGAGCATAATGTTCGGCGCATACAATATAGTAAGGACTTTATGGCTGTTAAAGTTGAACAAGCTGGTATAAGTGGCTGGGTTTTTGCCGGTAATGGTGTTCATGTCAGTTCTAAATCAAGTCCTTAAGAATGTTGTATGGCTGTAGTTAGCATAGCTGGTTGGGCTTCGCCCATCAGCATATTTCAAAGCTACTAATCCCGGACATATACATTCATTGAGCTAAGTTGGCTGGAGAAACTTAAACGGTGGTATACAGATTAACAATTACCACCCATTGTTAATTAACCTAACGAAAATGGAAGTTACGCTCTCAACTAATGAAATGGTATGGTGTAGGTGCTGTAGCTGGTACGACGAAATACTCATAAGCGTGTCAAACAATTGATAAAAATATCTTATTATATCTCCTTTTTACAAACTCACTCTCTTGATAGGTGCCACCTGAAAATAAGTATGAATATTAGCTTCTGAAGCAGCATTAATGTCGCATTGAGCATTGTTATTTGTTGTTAAATTTTAAGTGTTGCTGGACTTATAATCAAAGTTGAAGTTAAAAGTGAAGTGAGTTTTTTCTTGTTTTTTAAATTTAATTTTTTTGAGTTAAAATGGTTGTATTGTTGTGTGTGTTTTTAAATTATAATTTCTGTTGTTATTAAGGGTGATAATTTACACCTTAATATGACAATTTTGTGCATTACAAAATATAACACTAACTAAACTCACTATGGAGAGGACAATGAAATTAATTGGATTAGCAGCTTTACTATTTTTATCTATACCTTCGTTTGCGAATGATTGGAGTCAGGCGACAAAAGTTGCGGAAATCAATACTGGCTACACCGGTGGCTTTATATTGTTTCGTACAGAAAAAGCACATCACAATCCTAAAAACTGTGACGCAGCTTTTTATGCTGTCAGACAAGGAGATGCTGAGGTTGACCAAATCCTATCAGTCCTTTTAGCAGCACAAAAAAGCGGTGGCTCAATACAGGTTGGTGTCAACTCAAGTAAATGCGATCAACATGGACGGATCTCCGTGTCTAGAATTAGAAGCTTGCCGTAACTTCAGTAAATTGCTCGGCTTTACTTGGTGATATAGGAGTAAAGTTGAGCAATACTGCGATATGCCTCAGTGGCGATAAGGTTAAAATTTAACTCAAATCAATTAAATTGCCTTAGTACACAACACTTAAAAGCATAAAGTGTTTGTAGCTTACTCTAAGTTAAATTAAATACCTTCATTTAGCTTCAATTTGTTATAATTTAAAGCATTTTGACAAAGTGTGACAGGCTATAAACTATGAGCATCTACGAAGAAGAATTGGAAGGTCGAGAGTTTGACTGGTTCGCTAATGATAGCGAAGGGAATATAGCTCTATTCGCAACGGCAGGCGAAGGCACAATACCCAACTTGGTGATTAAAAACTATGCAGATCATGATGCTGTTGCGGTGCAATTGGAATCTCCAAATTGGGGAAGCTCTGAAGTTTGGTCTGATTTTGCAAAGCTTGGTTTTTTTGTCTTCGATTGGGATTTGCATGGTGGTCCTTATAAAAGGGCGCAAAACCCTACGAGTAATATGAACGAACAATTGAGAAATACAATAATGGCGTTAGGGAGTATTCCTTCTCTACCGGTCAAGTTCGCGGAAATAGATGAAATAGCAAGTGGAATGCTTGGCAGCCACAAGTAAATTATCTAGTAAAAATGTGATTCAGAGCTAGAGTTTTTTTGAGATATAAATCTAACGGTAATGTGAGCGCAGCAGAGGCGCTACGGTACATGTCCTAACTGTCTATTCAGATGAGCGTTTTTTAGAAAGTTTAGATATCCAACACGAACATAACTTTTCGGATGAGTTATCAAGTTGCACTCAATGGCAAATGTTCCACTGATGATGCAGGGGATTCAAATCCTGGCAATGATTGACGAGTTATGTCAACAACTTAAGCAGGTAAAGAGACTTTTGATTAGCGTCAATTGCTGACGATTTTTGTGTCGCCAAAGTGTTTAAAAAGATTAAAAGTGTCCACTTTAAATTAAGTTTCAAAAAGTGCTGAGTGGATTTTCGTAGAGGATATTGCGCTAGAGTCAAGCTTTTTGAATATGCCTAGCGATTCTAGAGATGTTTCGGAAGTAATACCAAGCAAAGTTGTTTAAACAGCCGCGTAAAATAGCGGCCATCGCCGCAAATTTTACCTTGGTGAAGTTATCTTGATTAGTTAACCGGAGAATATAGCTGAAATGATAGTAACTTTTGAAGGGGCGCCTGCTGTAGGTAAAAGCACAATCGCTTCAGTATTAAAAGATGAGCATGGGTGCTATGTAGTACCTGAAGTTAATAAATTATTTGGTAAAGATAATAGAGAGTCAGACCTATGGTACTACCAGAAACAAATTGAAAGGTGGCACATTGCAAGTCGTTCTGCAAATGACGCTATGCTATCTATTTTAGATGGTGATGTTTTTCAACCGGTTTGGTTTGGTCTAACTTTCCCAGATGAGCATTGGGGATGCTTTGACACTATTGTAAGCTTTTATCGAAAAATGTTAGATGGAAAACGAGTGTCGTTCCCGACTAAGTACGTCTACTTTCATGTGCCAGAACAAGTAAGAGCTAATAGAGAATTCGAGCGTTCATCACTTTTAGGTCGAAGCTCCGCAGTAATAGAAAAGAAAATCTCGAGGTTTCAGCACTTTAGTGCTTTGCAAAAAGACTATTTTACTGGGCTGAAAGAGGAGTTTCCGGAGCTGGTTCTTTTTCATGAATCGAATGAAATTAGTCGCTCTATCGAGCAAATCTTATCTTGCGACGACAGTCATCAATATAAAGACAGTGATATTTTCGACTTTATGATTGAACGGTGTAGGGTTAATACGAGAGCAAAAGGAAACAGTTAACATAGTCAGCAGAAGACTACGCGCAGCGAGAGCGCTATACATTACTTCTGGTCTTTTAGATTACGAAAATATTTATCAGCAATAGCTGCTGGCGAGAAAGGGGAAGATAAAAAGCCATATCACAGCTGCGTTGCTCAAACCTTAAACCCGCGTTATATTTTACGTTGTTCAAGGAGTTTACTTTATGGCTACGAACTATAAATTTAAAAGGTTGAATGCAGGTAGGGAATATATTGCTGGTAATTATCATACCCCACTTAGCTTATCGGATATAGCGCAGTATGCGCATATGTCCCCATATCATTTTTTGCGCTCTTTTAAAGATACCTATGGAGAAACACCAAATGAATTCTTGGTTCGGCTTCGCGTCGAAAGCGCTAAGAAAATGCTAATCACCGAAAATTTTAGTGTATCAGAGGTTTGCGAGAAAGTAGGCTACATAAGTCTTGGCAGCTTTTCTTCATTGTTTTTGAAGCAAACCGGTATGGCCCCAACTCTGTATCGCCGTAAGCTTTGGGCATTGTCTGCTGAGGCTTATCGCTTTCCTTCGCAGGCTATACCAGCGTGTTATGCCTATCATTTTTTGGGAAAATAGGAGAAGTGAGCAATATTGGAGAAATATCACGTTGATTATTTCTATAAGATAAAGGCAAATCAACAACAAAGGAATATTTAAATGATTACATCCATAGCGCATGCAACAATATATGTACTGAATCAGGAAGAAGCGCTTGATTTTTACCAAAATAAGCTTGGTTTCGAGGTCGGTGATGACATGAAAGTAGAAGGTGGCTTTCGCTGGCTAACTGTACACCCGAAATCTAAACCACAACTTCAATTGGTGCTAGCAGAGCCAAAAGAGGGGCCTATGTTCAGCAAAGATGCCGCTGAGAAAATACGCAATTTAATCACAGAAGGTGCATTTGGCGCGGGCGTTTTCGAAACTGAAAATTGCCACAGAACCTATGAAGAGCTTGTGGCTAAAGGCGTTGAGTTTATTCAACCACCTACAAAACAGCTCTATGGTGTTGAAGCTATGGCTATTGATAACTCAGGGAACTGGTTTAGTTTGGTTGAGCGCTAAAATAAAGTTTAATGAGTGATACGAGCAAGGCGTCGCGAGTGGCGCCTCGCTTCTAGTATTTTGAGCATTTATGTAGTTTACTGGTAGTTTAAAAGAGGTATGTTATGTTGATATCAATATGTCTAGTGGCCATTTGGGCAATCTTAATGCTGCGTTCGGGTTTGGCCGAATATAAGTACTATCAATCGGTTAAAAACCTTGAACCTGAGATTTGGGCACAATTAGGTTCGCCAAAATACTTTAAAGTCCCCGTCGCTTTTGTCTCCTCAAAAGGTGTAAAACTGTTGCAAGGCGCTTCTAATAAAACGGTGCTTGCACTTGCATGTAAACACCGTCAGGCAGGTATACAATTGTTGGCGTATATTGTATTGGTTTTGGTTGTAAGTATTGTATATTTTAAAGTTGCCTAACAAGACGAGTAAAAACGAGGGGGCTGAAATACTTATTGGGCTCGCTTTAATTTATATTGTTGTCAACAAATTCGTACTGAGTAGAGCAAGGTTGTATGCAAATAACGAACGCTTTAATCCTAAGTCTGCTTTTTACAACGTGCGCATCAATTGCCAATTGCCCGGAACCGCAAAGTTTAGACATTCAAACTTCAATTAAAAAAAGAGGGGTTGAAGTTGAAGGCCATGGTTTCATGGACATTGTCACTATATCAGTCCCACAGTCTGTGAGCAGAATTCCGTTTGAAAGTATTCAACTAACTTATGGTGAAGTTGCTGAATACTGGATCCCTCTTGATACAAAAGTGTATCACGACCGCATAATTGCCAAACTCAATGGCTACCAAGCCTCAATTGAAGGCTTCGAGTTTCAGGTCAACTATACCAATGGTTTGTGCTCTTTCTATCAAACCGGTTCAATTAGCAGCGCATATAGCAAGGTAAATTGAGGAACCAGACGAAATTGATCTAAAACGTGGCTGCAAGGTGAGCGCATTGCAGGCTAATCCAACAGGTATGTAATGAATGGTATTTCTCGTACAATAGTTTAGTTCGTAGCATTCACCATTGATTGGATATGAGATAATTATGAATACCGGGCTGTTTAATTGTTCAAATTAGGCGCACAATATTTCTACCCCTTAGCGAGTACTCACAGAATATGATTGAACGAGAAAAAATCAAAGATGTATTGCCTGTCTTTTTGGAGTATAAAGACCAAAGTGATTCGGATATCACTGACAGATTAACACACCATGGATTAAACCTTACGGAGGCTGAGCGGGTCTCAGCATTCTTACCAAGTGCATTCTGTCGCATAGTTTTGGGTCACAAACTTGATTTGAACTTTCCTAATACCTATAAAGTTTATGGTAAAGAAGGCGAGTACGCTTATTCAGAAGAGCCAATCTACAAATTGGCTATCGATATTGCCTCAGAAATTTATCACAATGAACCTGAATTTGCGGACATTTTTAATAGTATTGTCGCACGCAGCGCTGAGTTCAATGTCGTGAATCAAGCGTTAAATAAGGGGAGTGAAATTACCGGTAGTAGCCTGCAAGCTACGACCTACTTTGGCTATAAAACGTTAGGCAAAAAGCGAAGCCTACTCTCGAGAATATTCGGCTAGTAAAATCTAAATGCTATCACCAATTTAACAACTATTGTGAGATCATAGTTTGGAGGATATAACTGATACCTCAACTGAGGTTCACAAAGAGCGTCAGCATTACGGCGACTAACAAATAATAGGAGAAGATTTTAAAGTGCCTAATAACTTAAACGTAACTAGGACGCAAAACAGCAAGCCTGTGTTCTTTCTCTCTCCCTTCAACCTGCATGCAGTGCAAAGCGAGCGTTAGTCATCCATGAAGCGTTTAGTAAGAAACTTATGTCTTGTCGCTTTGTCTATGCTCTCGGGAGTATCAGTGGCAGTTGATATTGAACACCCCATAAATGTAAAGTGGGTTGATGGTTATGCTGTTATTTCTAATGAAAAAAAAGCTATCAATATCACAATCGACAATGTCTCCTTGCTTTTGAATATTAGTGCAGTTTTTGAGGATGAAAGTACGTACTTCATAGCTTATCACTGCACAGCGACTAAGTATGACGCGAACGCAGAAGTTGTCGGCTTATACGTAAGCGAGGTTGATATTGTGTCTATCTCAAAAGCAAAACAGAGTGCAGTTGATTGTGGGTTCGGCATTGTTTTGGACATGTCATTAGCTGACAAAGTAATAAGTGCAGTTAAAGAATAGTTATTGGTGCTAGTGAAGTTCCTGGCGACTATAGAGCGAAGCTAATCGCCAAGTAGTGGATGGATATAAACTTGCTTTTGAAGGTTACAAGGTTAGATTCGTAAAAACGTTGCAAGCTTGGACTCTCTGGTGATTTACCTTTGCCTTTCGATAGGAGATTAATATTGTTTTTAATAGTTCTTACCTATATACAGTCTGTGGTGTAGAGCTTAAGTTAATTGGCAATGGGTTGTATTAACTACTTTCTAGCATTTTAGTTTGCGTAACTTCATGGCTAGTGCTTTCCAAACTTTTAAGCACCGTATACTGCGAGTGTTGATTATAATAAATGGAGTTTTATATGAAATGGTATTTAGGCGTTGCGTTCGGAGCTCTTTCATTCAATAGTGTATCTGATACGGTCAATATTGAAGCTAAAGGTAATTTAGAAGCATTTACCCCAGCACGATGTGTTGAAATGACAGAACTATCTAACAAGCAAAGTCCTGCCGATATTTTTATTGGGGTTGCTGAATGTTTATCAAACAAAGAGTTTGGTAAAGCGTCTGAGCTACTTTTGGCTGCATTAGCTTATGGCAAATATGACACTTTGAGGGTTAAAGATAAGTCCGCCCATCAAGCTATCTCGGTGTTACGAATGAACTCACTTTCTCAACTTTCGGAATTGGAGTTAAAAGAGTTACAAAGCACATTTGCTGCGTTGATGAATAACCCAATTGAAAAGAAAAAATTATGCAATAAGCTGGAAAAACTCGGTAGTCCTCAATATATACCTAAGTATATGATACAGCATGGTATCTCAGCGTTTACGGGAAAAAATAAAGTTTTAGTCGATGATTTTGATGCGCACGCGGCTTGGAGTGAAGTTAAAGCTGAATATGCCAAGTGTAATTTATAAACTAACAAGTCATTGAGGGTGTTTGATTGATAGGAAAACTCGTAAAGCTCGTACCACTTATTATAGGCTGTGCATTGGCGTATATTGGTTATAAAGACATTAACTCAGCTCCGGCGGAGCATTTTGGGTGGATTACACTGGTGTTTGGTGGGCTGTTAATTTTAAGCTCCCTCCGTTCGTCGAAAAATAAAACCAGATATAGCATCGAATCTGATCTTGATAGCACAGGAGGAGATGGTGGTTCTTGCGGTGGCGGCGAATAGGCCACTGAGCAAAGGAATATAGGCAGTAGGCATAATGTGCCTTTTGCGTCGGCGTAAGTATTCAAGTGTAGTTTGACTATATCATTTTAAGTTTAATCATATCAGGAGTTATTATGGCGTCACATGAACTAGGGCCGCCTAAGGGAGTGTCCGATGAAGATTGGAAAGCTTTTCTAGAGCATGAAGAAAGCTGGCAGGCCATGTTAAAGCAGCGCTTTGACGATGAGCTCAAATTATCACCCCCAATACCTCCTTGGATAAAATATCCTGAACACGATTCGGATAGCATGTTTTGGCGCATGGGGATAGGAGAAGAGTATTTATCGGATTACTTTGGCATATACCTAAAATATGCCAGCAAAGACGATTTAGAATCCTACAAATTAGCGTATCCTGCGCCAAATGATTGGCTAGTTTGGTATAACAAGAATTGAGTAACGCAAAAGAGTTTAATGACTACACCTCCGCATAGATAAATTTCAAAGTCTGTAGCCATGAACCATCCACTAGTTATATTTTTATGGAATACCATGGTTCTAGGCACAGGATCTGCGCATTATAAAAATTTATTTGTTTCGAGCGTATGGGGGCCAGCTGTTTTTCTTTTTGGCCTTTAGAGTTAAACTTTTTTGTCAGAAGTTATTAAACTTTATGTATTTAAAATAAAACACGACAAAGAGTGCAAAAACGAGGTGATTGAACTTACTCTTGCCTTACAGTGCTTTAGCCAGTATTTTAATCAATTTTACGGGTCTGATTTAATTGGGGGTTGGGGCAACTCATGAAGCATAGATTTAATGTATTCGGCAAAGTTATGTCGGTTTATCGTGAAGCGAACGAATGGATTTTATACACTGAATCCGATACGGGAATGAGGGCTAGAGTATATGATGTCGTCATTCCTTCGGAGCTGGCAGAAGATAAACTTGCACAGTTTTTAGACGATGTTTTTCATGAGCTTGCAAACCCGCGTTATCAATCAGTATTTAAGGTTGACTGAGGCCAGCAATATTCGAACTAACTCAACTCTGTCCAACTACTTTATATGCTCAAGACAAACATTAGTTAGTGGTCGAATTTATGAAGATTATATCAATAGTATCTGATCCAATAGAAAAAGCAGACTTGTATTTCGGTATTAACCCTAGTGATCGTAAACGACCGTTTGTATTGGGTGCAAATAGCAATGCTCAAGGGGTCCTGTCTATTGCTAGTTGGGGCGCAGCTTCCACATTCGGTCTTGAGAATCTAAATAGCATTGATGGGTCCATGTGGAAAGACTGGCGTGCGTCTTTACGCCATGTTGGTTGTGATTGGGTGATCCCTATCATAGAGAAAGCAGAAAAGACCAATAATCTTGATATGGCAGTCGCTGAAATATTACAAAGAGCGAACCAAGAATAAGTTTTGTGTAGAGCAATGAATAAGTGCATTCAATGAATACGCGTCCCGCCGTATTTCATCTTTGCTAGTGTGCCGGGCAATAGACCACATGGGTTTGTTGTTTTGGTTGGATTTTATTCGTGTTTTCAGAATTTCATTTTGGGAAGGTATTTGATTTCAAACTAAGTAAAATACATTTAATCAACGTCGTTGAGCCAAAGGGTAAGATGCTTGGCTTGTGCTATTTGGGGCCAAATATTAGCATTTCCTGGATAGAAACCTCGGAGTCATGGATGAGTCAAATGAATAAATACGTTTTTTTAGTACTGCTAATCACCATTCACTTTACAATTCCCAGCAAGGTTATGGCAAACAACAGCCTAATCCAGAAGGTTGACTACCATAGTAACTATCAGCCTATGCTAGACAATCTTATATCTGAACACATTCCCGGAGCCGTTTTATTGGTTAAATCACAAGGCGGTGTTTATATCGGAAGTGCAGGTTTTAAAGACTTGGAAAAAAAGCAGCCAATGACAACGGATATTGTCATTCCCAATGGGAGTGCCGGCAAAAAGTTAACTGCTTTGTTGGCTGCCATGTTGGCAGATGAAGGTGTGATCAACCTAGACGTTTCCATCAGTACATACTTGGATCGTCAATTGCTTGGGCAAATTCAGCATTCAGATCGAATGACAATAAGGCAGTTGTTAAATCACACAAGTGGTATTTTCGAATATAACGATGCCAGTGATTATGCCTTTTTCAAAGCACAATTTGCTCAAAAAGATAAAGTTACGACAGACATGTTCCCTCTGGGTTTTGCTTTGAACCAGCCTGCTAATTTTAAGCCCGGGAAAGAATATGCTTATTCTAATACTGGGTATGCTTTAGCAGGAGTCATATTAGAGCGAGTATTAAAACAACACCCCTCTGTAGCGATTAGAAACAAAATACTCGAACCACTAAAAATGACATCTAGTTACTCAAAAGGTGTTGAACAGCACATGCCTAAACTGGCTTCGGGCTTCTTTATAAATGATTCAGACCCCGCGTTTCCACTCCCCATGAATGTTTGGGTAGATACAAAAGAAATTATAGGCACAACCGCGACCTCTGACGCACCGTTGGCTTCAAGTGTTAGTGATATGGCAAAACTACTAAGAGCTATTGTGCGTGATAACGGAACTGTTAGTCGTAGCGTGAGAGCTACAATGATAGGAGAGAAGAGCCTAGTAGAGTCTTGGGGGCCTCGTTTTTATTCTTCATCTGATTTTCACTATGGACTTGGAATTTGGGTGGAGAAGGTAAGAGGTAAGACATTTTATCACCATGGTGGTACTGAGTTTGGCTATTTTACTCAAAACATTTATATTCCCGATGGCGATGTCAGTATTACTGCTTTTGCAAATTGCGGTGTAAACGAGCAGTGTGAATCGGAATTTCAAAATTTTACTTTTGCGGTACTAGATTCATTTTTAAAAGTGCGGCAGGGTATATGACAAGTACTTGCGGTCACGCGTTTTCAAACAGCATGAATGGCTTTGCCATTGTGCGTGATAGTAAGTTCTACCTATGCCTGTGATGGAAACTGACTTGTCTATTTTGATTTTTTAATCCCAGCTTATAAGTGGGTTATATACGAATGGTGAAATATGAAGTGCTTTATTCTTGTTTTGTTGATAGTCAGTGCATGTAGTTTCGCTAGCAAGCCTAGTACACCATCCAAAGAATATCTAAATAGTTTATCGCCAAATGAAAGAGGCATTGCTTTGGAGTATGAAGCAAAACTCAAAGAAGAGTTTTTTCACCACCTTGGTGTTCTAACCGTTGAAAGGTTAGAAATATTACTAAAGCTAAGAGAGAAAATATTAGCGGATAGTGCTGAGTCCTCTCAGATATTTATTGATGGTATTATTTTCCAAGAAGCTCGAGTAATTTATGGCTCTAGTAAAGTGAGGGAATTGACAGAATATCAAAAGTCAATTTTATTGAGGTTCAAAAATTCAATAGAGGAAAATGAGCTGGCTTTTTCAGGTAAAAACGCAGAACGAAATAAAATTAGATTAAAAGAAATTTTAGAAGGTATTTCATATTAATGTGAGAGCAAATCGTATGCCCTTATCTCTTTTAGGTAATAGTTACAGCTTGCAACACAACGAACGGAGTCTATGGTGAAATATATTGTACCATTGCTCTTATTGTTGGGGAGTGCCTATTCTCATGCAAAAGATTGCACTAATGTGGTTGGTGAGTTGACGCTTTGGAATGGCCATCCGCCTTTTCTTAGAATCACATTGTGGAGGAGCAATGAAGTTTTTGGAGTTTTACAGGCGGGGGAGGAGCCAGCTCCAGACGCAATTCCTAGTACACTTTATGCACAGATCTTAGAGGGAAGTCATCGAGTTAATGGCAAGTTTTGTATCGAAAAGCCAGGCAAGTTTACAAAAGCTCCTAACAGGGATAACGACATCGAGTATATAAAAATAAAGAATTTTTCTACGATAAACTAGCATTGCTGGTGTAAGTAACAGATGAAAACTTTAATGTGCTGCGTGTGGATCCCGCTCGAACTCTACCAAAAAATCAAGGGAGTGCTATTTTAGCAGTGTTCTACCCATATCCATTTTCCACGCGCCTTACAAAAGAGCGCTAAAAGCTTTATCTGTCAATTGATTCATTAATTACTACGGCATTGTCGAGGAGTTTAATGACCCTGTTACACAGGCTTTATGCCCTTCTTTAACAACCCTAAACAAAGTTAGCTATTGGATTTGAACTTCGGAGCCTCTACGAATAAAAGTGGTCTAAACACTACTTTGTATTATTAATAAATGCGATATATTAAGTAATTTATAAAGTGGGGTGAATTCATTAAAATATAAAAAACTTAATATTATTTTCCTTCTAGTAACTTTGTTCCGCTTACGCCTTGCGTTATAATTTCCCCAATTTAAAAAGTAGAGTAAAAAACAATGTTAAGAAAAATTCTATTATTCGGGGCGTTATCTTGCTCCTTAAATGTATTTGCTGGCGATATTGCCTTTGGCAAAGTGGTTGGCACAAAGGTCTATGACTTTTCTGATAATAAGTCTGTGAAAGTGTACTTTGAAAAAGGTTCTACACTTGGAACGTCAGCCTGTAAAGAAAGTGAAAGACCATTTGGGGTTATTACTTATAGTAAAAAGACTGAAGCATCCGTTAATCATATGTTGAGTGTTATATTGGCTGCACAGATGTCAGGTAAAAAAATGCGCATATTTTCAAAAGCTGACAACAGTTGTGAAGTGGATTTTGTTGCCCTTCAAGAAACCTACTTTTAATCCTACTGTCTAAATTGGCCGAACTTATAGTTCGGCTTTTTTCACGTTTTCTATTCCCTGTAAAATATGAGCTATTAGATAATTGAGTGTGTGAGGGAAAGCGAATTGAGTACTAGTGTAACTTTTAATATTGAGGTGGTTATTTATTTTTAAGGAATTAGACTGGGGGCTAAATGATACACGCAATTGTGGGTAAAAGTGATGTTATTAGTAAGATTGCATCAAATTGGGTAGTTGCAGAATTAGTGGTTCTCAAACAAGGGTATTCAGTTATCCAAGTATCTGATCAGCTACTAGATGACATAAACGAGCTTGTTAATTCAGAAAAAGAGGCCCCCTATCCAGAGTTTTATAAACTCTCTTCTTCACTTCACGAACTGCTTAAAAGCGAATCTATCAACAAAACACTAGCCTATATCGAAAGTGATTATTTTGGTGGTATAGGGGCGCAGTCAGCAGTGCTTTATATTAATAGTGAAACTGTGTTGGGGCCGTTAAAAACTGAAGTTAAGTGGTGTTCAAACACAAACCAGTACAACCAAGAGCCCAAAGGGCAACTGGCTATAAACTCGGTACTATCCCTACTAGGTGTTTCTACTAGTAACGGTATGGGTGAGTTTGATGTTTTGCAACTCGACTCATTAAGATAGAACATAAAGTTAAACTCCCGGCACAAATTGAATGCGAATTTTGGGATAGCATCTATTTCTAGTTTAGTGTCTGCCTCCTGACTAATTGGATATCAAGAACAGACAAATGGTTATGTTTTCAAAATATATTTACAGAACCGTGGTTGATTAAATTTGGCCATTTTTCTAGCTTGTGTGCGAAACGCGTTAATACGTTAAATATGAGAAGAAATTTGAAAGTTAGAACGAAAGATAAACTGGCTGACTTTGTCAATCAGGGAAACAAAGTGGAGTATGTTTTTTTCTGGGGACATCAAGAAAAAAGCGGAAAAGTATCAAAGAGCTGCTTCAGTCAGTGGTATGAATCAACATTCCAAGAAGATGGAAATGAATTTTTAACGGCTGAGCATTACATGATGTATCACAAAGCTAAGTTGTTTGGTGATCATGATGCCTGTGAGAAGGTACTTTGTGCCCACAGCCCAGCAAAAGCGAAGGCGATTGGTCGCGAGGTACTGGGGTTTGAACAAAATTTATGGGACGAAAAACGTTTCGAAATAGTCGTCAACGCCAATCTGGCGAAGTTTTCTCAAAATGCCGGCTTAGAGGCTTTTTTACTCAACACTGGTAATCGGGTTATAGTTGAAGCGAGCCCTGTAGACAAAATATGGGGTATAGGGTTGGCACAAGATAACCCTGCATGTGAAAACCCTAACTCATGGAAAGGTCTCAACCTTTTAGGGTTTGCACTTATGGAAGTGAGAGCAAGACTCGCTGATAAAGCGGGGGCTTAAAGGCCTCGAACACTGGTTTGTTAGCTTGAGGATAGCTAAAGAGGTTTTATGAAAATTTTTAGTTTAATAATTTTGTTGCTTCACTTTGCTACTTCTCTTTCTTCAACATGCAGTTTTTTATAAAACCGATAGCTCACTTAAATTAGTGGCTCAGTCAAGAGCTGAGCGTTTACAACAAGTGCTCGATGAGTATAGCGAGCAGCAAAAACAGTCAAAAATAAAACTAAATAATGGCCAAAAGGTAGAGTGGACTTCGTGTGATCATATATGCTTTTTAAAGGCGGCCCGAGACTATGTCGAAATCATGATGCCTGATAACCGCAGCATTTTACACAACGAAGGTCTAGCTGTGATGGAAGAGAAGCTACTAGCGCTTTTTTACGAGTATATCGCTTATTTATTATTAATAAATGCTTTATTCAATCACTGGAGAAGTTACCATCAGGGGGGTAATCTTATATTGACAACAGGAGAAGCTGTTCCTGTGAGTACGCGAATGATACCAAAGGTAAAGAACCAATTGGATTACACAACGTTTGTATGCACTATAAACCAAGGGGGTTTTTTAAAAAGGCACTCTGAATATTGTCGATAGTAAGAGTCAAAAAGCGTCTCGCAGTTCTTTAATGACATAGGTATTCCCTCGAATTTTGGATGTTCAAAAACTTGCAATAGGAAATGGTATGGACCAGAAAATATTAGAACTAACGTTACAAACAGCGATGAACTACGCTAGCTTGGCATCCACAGTGTTTAATTTATTCCTTACTGTTTTATTTGGGTCATTTGCATTTGCAGCAGCTATACCACTTAGGGACATAGGTAAACCTATTCGATTTTTACCTTGGCACGTGAGTGGATCATCTTTTGTATTCTCCATTGGATTGCTTTCCTTTTATATCATCAGTTTTTGGACATTTAACCGTTATGTAAAAGATGCTGAACGTGCGTTGACGCATTTAAGTCTTGAGCTAATAAATACGGACTGCGACAGTGGGAAAAAGTTGTCAGCTATTTTGCATGTATCAGATAAATCGCTGCAAGGCATTGGTATGGGACTGCCAAGTATTGGATTTATTATAGGATCCATATTTGGACTGATTGTATTTCTATGGGTTGCGAATGCACCACGCACTGCTAACAGCGCATCACAATAAGGCAGACTCTGCTTCTGCAATATGAGTTTGTAAGAAAAACACAAATACCCACTAACTATGAGGGTGAAAAGATACACATTGGATTGAATATGACAGACCTATTTATTCCCGATACATTTGAGCCCCCATTGTATTTTGACTCGGCGAACTTCTACTTTCGGGTGCTTGAAGAACAAGTAGCACAGTTGGATTTTGATGCTGTGATGTCCAGCCAACAAAGGCTACAAGGAATATTTGGCCCAAACTCACAATGGCCTAAACGCAATATGACACTTGACGAAAATATAGAGAGTTTACAGGCGCATAAAAAGGAGTTTGAATCACGAGAGGCATTTGCATACTCGGTATTCAACAAATCACAGGATAAGTGCCTTGGCTCTGTTTACATCGACCCTAGTCAATCGCCAAACTATGATTGTGAGGTATACTTATGGGTTCGAGATGACAGTATTAAACTTGAAAAGGCGTTATATCAAACAGTCTTAATCTGGCTTCAAGAGCGGTGGCCTTTTTCACGGATTGTATTTCCTGGTCGCAGTATTTCATGGTCTCGTTGGGCAAGCGAAATAAAAAGTGCGGAATAGGCGAGTGGAGCCCAGCTTCTCTATTGCCAATTTTAGTGTAATGTGGGCTTAGTCCCTTCTTACGGCTGATCCAAATTGAATATAGGGTCGTAAAACAAGGCTTTTTGAGAGGGAAACATGCAGTTTTCAGGAGAGGACGAGTCTAGGATCATTGAAATGGCCTGGGAAGATCGCACACCATTTGAAGCCATATATCTTCAGTTTGGGCTTAATGAAAAACAAGTTATCCAATTTATGAATAAAAGGCTCAAAGTGTCCAGCTTCAAGCTTTGGCGTACAAGGGTGTCAAGGCGCAAGACTAAGCATATCAAACTACGCAGTAAAGACGTTATTCGAGGTTACTGCCCGTCTCAATATAAGCATCGCTAGTTGGGCATCGAACCGGGTGCTGGTTTGTACAATGAGAAATTTTATTGCATGGGGCGTTTCACATGGATATCTATCGTGCATTGATAGTACAGTCCCTCATGTTGTTTGTGATTTGGGGTCTGGCAAAGCGACAGTGGAAATGACACTTTGTGAATGTTGTTAGCTTAGCACTTATTTAAATCTCAAAAGGCTATTTACCTCTTGCCAAGGCGCGATCTATTTCAAGGAAATCATACTATGAGTATAGAGAAAAGAAGCTAGCTCCCGCTTTTCATTAGTAAAAAATAATTGATTTAACCTGTTGTTTTTGAGAATGTTTAGTACAACAAGTTGGAAATGAGGTAGAAATGGAATTACTCACATTGATTATTGTAATTGTTGCTTTTCTTGGTGTGTTTACGCTAGAAGTCATTGCGCCAGCTTCAAAGAATGGTTGCGATCGTCGCTGGCTAGTTTTAGCCTCTTCTATAAGCTTGTTTCAGTCATTCTCGACCGTTGGCATTGGGCTCATATTCGTTGATTTATTTCGCGAAGTATCGATATTAGAGTTTCGAGATATACACTTTTTTGCTCAAGGCGTGTTGGGTTTTGTCTTAACCAGTTTTGTTGCCTATTGGTGGCATAGAGCGATGCATAAATCTGATTTTTTATGGCGGACATTTCATCAGTTGCACCATAGCCCTAGGCGTATTGAAGCACTTACTTCATTTTATATGCATCCATTTGACGGGGCCGCAGCGACTTTTTTAAATGCCTTTTGTTGCTATTTTATATTGGGCCTTGATGCGTCAGGTACCGCTGTTAGTTTAATTTGTGCGGCACTTTACAATATTTTTATACATGCCGATCTAAAAACACCGTATTGGCTAGGGTATATCCTCCAGCGCCCAGAAATGCATAGGGTTCATCATAAAAGTTTACACCATGCTCAAAACTATGGGTTTGCGGTTTGGGATTTGTTATTTGGCACTTTTAGTAATCCCAAATCGTATGTAAAAGAGGTTGGCTTTGATGAAATTCGTGAAAAGCGGGTTTTTGATATGCTAAAAACCAAAGATGTTTATAAAACCGAATGATGCAGGTGTCTAGGAGTGACTAATGATATTTGCGTGGTTTATAAGTTGCGGGATTGGCTATAATTAATCACTATTTCGGTGGCTATAGTACAACAGGTGCTACTTGATTCATCAATGTTTCAATTTATGCAGTTGAGCCTGCCATTTGGCAGGCTGCTTGAGCTTAAGAGCGGCCTTGTTTTAACAATTCAACCAATACAATAGCTGTGGGAAGTGCTGATTTGGGATTTTGGCCAGTCAATACCCCATTATCGTGAATGACATAGGGCTCGCCCGGTGCCGCATACGCAAACTTAGCGCCTTGTGCTTTGAGTTTATCTTGTAATAAAAATGCGTAATTTTTCCGAGCCCAACGTCCTTCTTCGGCGTTTGATTTTGCTGTAACTTTAAGCCCAGATACTAGGTATGTTCCGTCTGCATTTTTTATATCTACAAACGCTGCAGGTCCATGACATACAGCTGAAATGATTTTATCTTGGGCTAAAAATGCTAAAGACAATCTGGCCATTTCAGGGTGCCCGGCGAGGTCAAACATAGGTCCAGCTCCACCAGGTACATAAAATGCCACGTAGTCTTTCGGTTGTATCGATTTTAAGGGTTTTGGCTGGTCAATGTTGCTGCCCTTACGCATGATTTTGTAGTCAACCTGAGCCTGTTTAGAAAGTAGATTGTAGGCGACTGGCCGACCGGGGCTTCCATCTGGGCTGGCAAATTCGACGGTATACCCGTTATTCATGATATGTTGATAAGGCTCAACGACTTCAGGCAAATAGTAGCCATGTTTGTCGGCAGATAAAATAAACAGTACTTTTTCACTGTTGGACATTTTAGCTAAAGCTTGCTCAGTAAAAGTGCCTAATAGCACGAACCATAGTAACCCGATAACTTTAAACATAGAATTCTCCTATCGTTTTATTTTGACAGGAGAATTATTGACAGTCTTGAGGTTTTAAAACGTTACCTTGCAATGAATTAAAATGACTTTTTATGATTTATCACTAAAATTGGTTCTTATTATATCGCTGACATAAGATGACACTTGCCATGTTGCCCAATGCGATTGTGATACGGAAAAGTGGTACGGAATATAGTTATCTTGATGGAAGATCGCAGTTTGGCCCTTATTATCAATTGCTATGATGGCATTGCTTTGAGGGTTTCGACAATAAATGCGGTTATTGTCGAACTGCCAACTAATCCGGTAACGACGTAACACACTTGAGCACATGCTTGAATCTATCGCTGTGCCTTGCCATGTTGCAGATAGTTGCTGGTCAAAGTGGACATAGTGCATCTCATCTGACACTTTGTCTGCAAGTACAAAAGCATGCGTGTTATCCATCATATGAAGTTGGTTGGTTTTTATGTTGAGCAGGTTGAGCTGCCAACCCTGTTTGTGCCACTCACTATAATGAACCTCCTCATCAGAGTACCAACCTGCGGCGGTAACGGTTTGTGTGGTATCAATTACTTTTAGTACTTCAAGATGCTCTATATCGTATATCACTATGCCTTTATTTGTATTGGCTAGGAGTCGTTTATCGTCAAAAGACCAATCAAGGTGATAAAACAAGCGCCCTTGATCTTCAAGTTCAATTGAACGCAGCTGATTGGTGCCTATTTGTTGCAGCCATAATTTACTATATCCGGAGCGCTTGGAGATGAACGCAAGTTGCTTAGCGTCATTCGAAATCGCAGGTAGGTAGTCCATCACAGAAGAATTAGATAGCGCATTGACGTCTCCGTCAAATTGAATATCTCGGTTTACTATGTAAGAGGAGAACAAATAGTCTTTGCCATTGTTGATTCGATTGAGATCTGTGATGCGTCTTGAATCACTATATAAAACTTGCTGTTGCCCTGATGCCAAACTCGTTGCCACCAAGTCAAATGAGGGATGCTCTCCGGGGTGAACTATGGTGTTGAGGTCATGTCCCCAAAGCGCAGAGCGAACCATATATGGTAAGGTCAATAAGCTACGATAGGTGCTATCTGTGATGTTCAATTCAAAAGCTTGGCTAATGCCGGGGGCCGATTCATGTAACAGCAAGATGCGGTTTGTCTTTCTATCTCTATCTAGATAATAGTTTCCTTTGCCATTGGCGATTGGCTGAGCAACTTTTCGTTTTGCCACAGTGTTTAAAGATATGCTATAGACTTGCCAAGGCGCATACTCTGCACCTCTTTCAATGAACAAGAGCTTTTGCTCCTTTGGGATATGGATAACGCTTCTAAGCTGACTGTCTGCACATTGATATACCACCTTGGGCGCGCTGAAAATTGCCTCTGATATCTCAATTTGGTGGATTTCACACTCTTGTCCTTGGTCGAACAAATAAAATAACTTTTGCCCATCATCCGACCAATAAGCATCGTGGGCCTTTCCACTTTCGGGGCTGACTATATGAGTTATGTTGTTTTGATTATCATGGATATGCAGCTGATTTACACCCAAGGCAGTTGGTGCTGAAAACGCCAAGTATCGTAGATCTGGAGACATAGCCCCTTCGAATTGGGTAGTTGAGAGTCTAGATAGAGGGGAAACCTTTGCATCAATGTAAGTGGGAGTACTATCGGATTGAGAAACAAATACTGAATAGGTGATGCAGGCAGCGATAAAACACAGAACCAAGTAGAGGTGTTTTGAACGATATACAGGGGATGATTTGTGTAGCAAGGACTTTTTGTTAGCTGGGCCTTCTAAATGAAGTTCATCATTATGGGTGGTCGCTTCAACCTTAATGGCAAATTTATAACCAACTTTTGGCACAGTGACGACAAACCGCTTTATTTTGTCATTATCGTCAAGGGCCTTGCGTAATTTTACAACTATGCGATTAATGGCACTATCACTTACAACCTGCCCAAACCAAACTTGTTCAATTAACTCATCTCGACTAATCGCGCGCTGTGGGTTTTGACAAAAATAACTCAATAGTTCAGCCACTTTAGGTTCTAGCAGGTGTTCTTGCTGCCCTTTGCTCAGTATGTTGTTATTGGCATCAAAATAAAATTGGCCTAACTTCCAGCGCATTTTCTTCCTTTCATATTTTTATAATTATTTGATAAATATGCGAATAATTTAAAGTCACGTTCGGTCACTTGTCAGACATGACATGCGGTATATCAAGATTGTACATTACCCCACAATCCAAAATCTATCTTCTTGCATTACGAAGGTTTTTTAAAGAAAACAAGGAATAAATATGAAGCGAATAACTCAAGTGATGGCGGTGTATTTAGCCGCTATGTTGCAGATAAGTACAGCTGGCGCAAATGAAGATATCGAACAAATAAAGCAAGTGATTCAATGGTACTTTGATGGCACTGCTGAAGGAAAGCCCGCTTTAGTTGAGCAGGCATTTTTACCCAGTTTAGAGCTTCAGTTTGTTGACAGTGGTGGTGCGTTTAGACGTTGGTCGGGACAAACCTACATCAGTGGTATTGAAGAGGGTAAAAAAAACAGCCGTGTGGGAGAGATAATCGCTATTGATGTAACGGGTGACTCGGCTATGGCAAAGGCAACAATCACCATTCATAACACGGTTTATACTGACTACTTCCTACTATTAAAGCTTAGCCAGGGCTGGAAAATTACCAACAAGATCTTTACTAGAAAACAGGTTCGAAGCCATCAATATTCTAAGTAACCCCAAGCGCTTGAGTATGGCGATAACATAGAGCATTCATAGGCTATGTGACGTTTGCACTCGGTATACTCGCGGGCTGTGAATAAGCTGCCAGCGTGATTTTAACCTTGCCTAATCATGGCGGGGTTTAGCGCTTGGTTATGAGCTGATCTGATGTGAGTGGAGCACTCAATGTAATTGAGTGTTTCGCTCACTCAAGATAGCCTCATTTATAAATAGGTAGTTACCATTATTTAGTTACCAAATACTAATGCTTCTTTTTCGATATTGCGTCATGCTTGGCTTGAAACAAAGAACGTTTCTGGGGATCTGAAGACTTTTCGATTGCAAGCGCAAGTAATCGCTCAGTGTTTTCCATTTCGCCTTTGGTATAATAGATACGAGCCAGTTCAAAGTAGGGTTCTGGAATATAGGGCGTTTCAACAATGACTTCTTTTAACTCTCTTATCGCTTTGTTATAGCTACCCTTTTTAATTGCCCTTTGAGCCAATTGAATTTTATCAAACGGCGTTGAGGCGCTGCTGTCGAGTAAGTTTTCTAGGTGATTTATCAGCTCTGTATTATCTTGATTTTTCACTAACGATAAATAATTAGAAATTAAATTTTGACTCGTCAAATGATGTTTATCTGCAAATTTAAATAATTCTAGAGCGTCGTTTTGTAGTCCTTTTCTGCGGTGTAAAATTGCGGCGATGTTGATCAACTCAGCATCATTTGGACTATAGTTCAGCGCGCTTGTTAAAAAGCTATAGCTTTGATTGAAGTTCTCGTTTAGCAAAGAATCTACGGCTTTGTTTGCATAATATTTAGCTATTAGGTCGTCGTAGCTTGCAGTATCGATGAAAAAACTGTCTTGGGCTGGGAAATAATCGACAACAGTGCCGGCGCGAATGATCTCAAACTGATTGGCAGCACTCGGTGAATTCGGCGCTAACAATTTGGTGCGAAAGTGATTAGAGATCAATATAGTATTATTGTTTTTTCGAAAAACAGGGACTGTACCTACTTCTCTAAATGTGGTTTCTACTTTTGCTAATGTTGCATAGGCCTGAGTTAATATTGCCAAGGATATGCAATTGCCTTCATTTTTCTCCAAAGATTCTCGTGCTGTTAGAGTTGCGCCGTCGTAAGTAAATTGATCAAGTCGTTTCTTGAGGTAGTTAAATACAGCTTTATCTGGACGAGTGCCTTTATCGAGAGCTGTCTTAAAGTAAGCCAAGAATTTATCTTGCTCTTGTTTGGGCAAAGAAAATATATCATGTTCTTCAATTGTGGATTGGTGCTCAAAAGCAGCATGGTTAAATAGTTCTTCAACAGAGGGGGTTTCTTCGAGTGGGGTTGTCTTTGTGCTTGAACATGCAATCAATTGAGCTGTAAAAAGCAATAGAACTGCGGTCTTTATCATGAAAATTGCTCCTTCAATATAACAGTTGTACTACTTATTTATGTCACGTATTTTCTTAATTAGCAATTGTACCGAAAATAGCCTACGCGATATCGAACCCTTTACACTTAAATATTCACCTGTTTTGATGGTGGTAAATACGAGCTGTTGTGGTTCTTTAAATCAGAGCGTATCTTCTTGCGCTACCCTTAATAGGTAGCTTAACCGAATCGCGTTCTGCTTTTTTATAACGTACTAATTTTAAAGCTTTGTCATGCTGTGGCGTTTAAATGTCGTTAGATAGAAATAGACGTTAAAGGTGAGGCACGCATAATTACGTTCGTTGTTTTCAAAGTTTTTAAGGAGATCGAATTGTTTCTCTCTACAAGTAAGTTAAAGACACTACGCAAAGAAAAGGGCTGGTCACAGGAGGTACTTGCCAAAGCAACGGGGTTATCTGTAAGAACAATTCAGCGTATAGAAGCTAACGGTAAGGCGTCTGCTGAATCTACGTTGGCCCTGGCGTCTGTTTATAAACTTTCTCCTCAAGAGCTTAAAGCAACTTCAACAGATATTGAAATAAATTGGACGAGGAAAGTAATTATGAAAAGTTTAGTGGGATTGTTAATGATATCCAGTGCTGTCGGCATGTTAATTTATTTCGGTGCAAGCTTACGAAATTACCTAGATGTTACATCTGGCGTATTTCTCATATTATTTTTGTATTCAGCAACCATGGTGACTTTTGGTACAAATGGCATGTTTAAGTCTTTGTCCGGGCTTAAATACATTTTCACAGAAGAGATGGTTGGTGGGGATGAAGCAAAATATTTGGCGGCGCTATTTCGAAGCCAAATTAAATTCATGTATGGTGGTGCATTAATCGGCTTAGTAGTAGGCTTAATTGCAATACTTAGCAATATTGATACCTATGAGAACTTTTCCTTGTTAAGGGCATTGTCAGTCAATTTAGTGGTTTTACTTTATGCTGCGTTAATAAGTGAAGGCGTGTTTAGGCCTTTGAGTATTAAGCTTAAAACATGTGACATAAAAGAGTAAACTTGTAACATATTGGGTATATGGCAGGGCAGCTTTAAATGGAGTCGATTTATTTTGGGGAGCTGGTAATAATGAGTGATGAGTTGCAATGACGATTTCGGAATTTAACTATATTGAGTCGATGCTCTGGTTTGCCATAGCGCTTGGGTTAATCATAAATTTGCTAATGAAAGGCCATAGAGATGCCTATTTTACGGTGAACATAATTGCTTCATTAGCTTTTATTGCCTTTGGTATTTCAGACATAATAGAAGCAAGTACAGGGGCTTGGTGGCGTCCATTTAGCCTGTTAGTGCTGAAAGCGGTTTGTGTGGTTAGTTTCATTGGCTGTTTTATAAAATATAAAAAAATAAAAAGTGTCATTCAAACTCATAAATAAATAGTGTTACGCTCAAAGAGTGTGAACGACAGTTTAATCTCTTATTGTATTACCTGATTCAAGTAGATAAATATGGATAAGAATATTTCTGATTTATTGTTTCGTTCTTTAGGTACTCATGCCCTGAAAGCAATATCATTATCACAAACAGAAATAAAGCTTGTGGTTGCTCCGTGGGATAATTTAAACAACGAAGCCTTGGCTATTTTTGAGACTCCTGAAATTATATATCTAGAAGGCACCAATGGTGATGTCAGTGCATTTGCGGACCTCAATCTACCCTGGGATATTATTCGGTTTGATTCACAGTTAGTATCAGGCTTGATTTGGGAGTTCGGTTTGTGCTGCGATGAAGTTCATTTAGGCTTCAGAGCAAAGATGCCTGATATCTCTTTTTCATGAAGTACTTAGGCCAAATGACATCAATCAAAGGCTAATTTATTCTAGCTGTAACAACATTTTCAACAAGCGAAAATTTAAATTCGCTTAAAACTTCGTTAGTGGGGGCGGAGTTAGGTGCAAAAGGAGGCACTTTGAAAGCTTTAACATCACTGTTCTTATTTTTGTTTTCTTCATGCGTACTGTCAGCTAACCATAGTCTTCATCATTTAATCGGCACGTGGGTCATCAATCATGACAATAAGCAGGTTGACTATAGCTTTATTGAATATCAAAAATCAGGTGACAAGTGTGAAATATCTTTTTCTTTAGTTTACTCACTCGAAGTTGATATGTATTGGAATAAGTGGAAAGTCGAAAACGGTGTCATTCATTCGACAATACACAATACCAACACTTTACTTGAATACGGCACTAAAATTGGCGATAAAATTAAACGGCTAAATGAAAAAGAGTTATTTGTTGATATGGTCATTCCCAAGGGGGAGTACGCTACTGAGTACCACTATAAGAATATGAATGCAAAACCGGGTCAGGTGTGTAATACAGTTAAAAAGTTCTTTAATCATAAAAGTCTATTAGAACAATAAATTTTGATTGGATAATTGTTTTAAAATAGGTACGGATTGTTGTAGGGTCTATGTGACAACAACGAGTTTTGTTCAAGTTTTATTTAGGCTGGCGTGTTTAGGAGTATCCATATGCTGAAATTTGACCAAGGGAGTGCCCGTTTCAACTTCCGTAGCGTTGCGGTTGTTATTCACGACAATCACGTGTTATTACATAGGGCTGTGGGCGATTCATTTTGGGCACTGCCGGGGGGCAGAGTAGAGTTTTTTGAAAATTCGGATGCAACGTTAAATCGCGAGTTGCTCGAAGAGCTGGGAGTTGAAATAGTCGTAAAGCGCCACCTTTGGTACGTTGAGAACTTTTTTGAGTATTCAAATAAGCAATTTCATGAAATTGCCAATTACTTTTTGGCGCAACTCAGTGAGCCGAACCAGTTCCCTATGGGGGCAGTTTTTTGTGGAATTGAAGAAGAGGTCGACCTTGAGTTTAAGTGGTGCTCTTTGACTGATTTATCCAGTATCGAATTAAAACCTACATTTTTACAGCATGGCTTGGTTAATTTGCCAATGGAGACAAAGTTCATCAAAGTTAATGAACTCAATGTTGGCTGAAGCTTTATGAGCTGACATGTCCTATCGCGAGTATCCTTTGCCATCGCAACAGCTAGCGTGTTTGTTTTGCAATAAAAGCTAGGTATATAACTAGCTTTTATTGCAAAGGTGTTATTAATGGGGTTTCTTTATTTGAATTGATTCAGACAAGCTTTAACCATCTCCAAACGAAAAAACCGTTATTTGTCGGAACCTAAATTCCATCCAAACTGAACTTGAATACCTGTTCCTTCAATCACATTGCCCGTATCATTGAGATTAACTTTATAGCGCCATTGCTCTAAAGCATTTATCCCTGCTTGTTCAAAGTAGCCTTCAGGGCTTGCTTCAATTACCCGAATATTAACAGGTTCGCCTTTTGCATTAAGGTCAAACTCTAAAGTTACGCTGCCGGTAATACCTTGTTTTGCAGCTTCAATTGGATAGTCGTATTCTTTGGTATAGATGACTACAGGCTTATAACTTTTTGGTGTAACTGCGCTTTTTGTCTTTTCTTGAATTTCTCCAAAGTAGCCAAATGCAATGTAGCTCTGCAATATTTCTGCACGCTGGGGGTTTTTAAGCGTTTTCGTCTGCAAATAATTGAAAAAGAGCTGATCATCTTGTTGTTCGGCTATTTTAAGCAATACGCCATCTAGGTAGGTGTCTGACGATTTCTCAATGTAATTCAAGTAAGCCTCAATTTTTTGTTTTGCCCGCTCAAACTCTCCTTGTAAGTAGAGTCCAAATACTTCCAATCTCATTTGGTATTTGTGATCTTCAGCGTTTAGAGCACCACTATTGATCGCTGCGCTGGCATGATGCACCGATAGCTCATGTAGCTTAACGTCACTATATAAATAGGCCAATTTACGATTGATCATGGCTGTTTCAAAGTCTGAGTTTGTCTTTATGGATTCAAGCGTTTCTTTTGCTGCCATTGCATTGTTATCTTGCTGTTGCTTGGTCGCCTTATCAATGGCTTGTTTAATATTCGCAGGCAAAACCTGCTTAGCACGTAGGTTGTGGCATTGATAGGTCAGGGTTTGACATGTAGAGTTGTTTTGTAGTTTTTGAGGTGGTTTTATTTGTTTCTCAAATTGGATTTGATTAGCATGCCGTTTTGCTATTCGAGTTTGTATCTCATCGAGCACGCGTTGAGCGGTCTGATTTTGCGCTTCTTCATCAATCATTGTTTGAATATCAAGCAGTAACTCGTAACGTGTTTGGTCTTTTTTCTGTTGTGCTATTTGATCGAAAATTTCAAAGATGTCAAAGTCAAACGATTCACCAATATATGCCAAATAATTTAATGCTTTTTCTTCTCCAAGTTCGAACCAACCAAGCTTAACAAACAGTTTTATTGCCAAAATCAGCGCCGATTTATATTCTTCTGCTGGCAAGCTCCCACTGTCTATTGCTTTCAAAGCATAATCTAAGGCACGTGCATCTTCTCCGATCCGCTTCATATTCATATTAGCTAGGTGATAATCCACAATTGCTTGTTCATAAACATTTTGGCTTTTGATTTTTTCTAACCTTATGGCTGCGGCGCTATAGTAGCCATGGGTTGCGATATTTAAAGCAAAGGATATATCTTTGGCTGTATTTTCGCTTATATCTTGCTCTGGCTGCATCGAGTGGCACTGGTACCTAAGCGGTTCACAACTTAATTTTTGTTGGTCTGGAGTAGTCGTTACTACAGCTTGGGTTTTTGGCGCAGTTGTTACAGCTTTAGCTTTTGATGTAGTAGTTAAAACTTGCTCATTTTGAACTGGTACTTCGGTCACAGTAGGAGCGGGGGACGACTGACATCCAGTTAAAACAGCCAGAGCAAGTGCTGTGATAGTAAGTCGTTGTTTATTCATTGTTATTATTCCATTATATTTTTCTCAATATTAGCATCTTGCATACTTTGCTTGAAGTTAAGTTCGTATTTGAAGTTCCGATGCTGTTAACGATTGTAAAGGTGCCTGTCTTCTTGTTCATAATTTGACTTATTTATGAAAATAAGTATAAAAATCAGTGTTATGATATTCATCCTGCGTATAGTAAAAACTGGCTCAGCCGCTAGTGCTTTTTGCGTTTTGTTATTCAAATACAATGTCGGCATGCGGCTTATAGAGCAAAAAGGCCTCAAGTGTCGTGGGTACATCAACAATATTTACCATCTGTTTTTGAGCAGCAATTTAAGGTATAAGTGTATTTAGCGCTAATAACACCTAAGTGTCGTATAACTTTCGTATAGTTGCCGTAAAAGGTGCGTAAAAGTTTCGTATGACTTTCATGGGTTTACCAAAATAATTAAGCAGTCACAGATAACGGTCTAATACATTATGAGAATAAATGCAGAATTAATTCTAAGAATGAGAAAAGAGAAATCTTGGTCTCAAGATGAGCTGGCAATTGCTTCTGGGTTAAACCTGCGGACTATTCAAAGAATTGAGTCAGAGGCGACAGCATCTTTGCAATCGAAGAAAGCACTTGCATCTGCATTTGAACTTGATGTTCGAGACCTTGATTACGAGGAACAACCTAAAATGAAAAAGTATGAATATAAGACTGTAGAACTTCCGTTTAAATTTGGTTTCTTTAAACAGGGTACACCAGATATAGAAGAGGTTCTGAATGCTGAAGGGGCTGAGGGTTGGCGACTAAACCAAATGGTGCTACCGGCTTCATCCAATATGGGGCAATCTGAAAAAATGATTGCGATTTTAGAGCGAGAGTTAATAGATTGAGAAAGCAAAGTGGTTAGCTCAGTTGGCAAGTCAAACAATGCAAACTGGGCAACTATATTGATTCGATAAAGCCCTATCAGGAGTACGGGCGATAGGGCTTTGCGCGTACTTTTAAATGTCTCGAGTAAGGATATAAATGCTTAAAGGCTATTCTTCATTTATTAAGCCCCATTTTTTACGGCTTTGAACAGGCATTAAGTTCAAACAAGCTACTAAAGGAAAGGTGTTAAATGCTAACCACAGTTATAGAAACTGAACGACTAATATTAAAGGCACTATCTAAACAGGATGCTGGAGACTTATTTACAATATTTTCAGATTTTGAAGTGATGAAATATTGGAATACAGCGCCGTGGGGATCAATTGAGCAAGCTGACTGTTTTATAGCTAAAAGTATTGACGCTCATAAGAATAATACAGAAATAACGTTAGGCATTTACTGGAAAGAGACTGGAGAACTTTTGGGTAAGATTATGCTTTTTAGCTATGATAAAACATCCAGACGAGCGGAAATAGGATTTGGGATCAGCCGTGATTTTTGGGGAAAAGGAATAGTCTCGGAAGCTGGACAAGCACTCATTGAGCATGCATTTAATCACCTAGGACTGCGTAGAATCGAAGCTGAAATAGACCCTGATAATATCTCGTCAAGCAAGGCACTTGAGAGATTAGGTTTTCAAAAAGAAGGGGTGTTGAAACAACGCTGGGAAATTAACGGAGTTGTTTCAGACTCGGCTATCTATGGGTTAATAGCGCCGCAATACCGTGGATATGCGTAATAAAACAGCTTTGAAGGCGATGAGTTTAAAATTCATAATCTCTATCAATGCGCTATGTTTTTGTCGTGAGTACAGCTAAGCCACTTAAAGTTAAAGCGAATATACAAAGGTAAAACAGTTTAAAAAAGCTGAGTCAAATTATTTTGACTCAGCTTGAGGGGTTGCCAAATATACCTTTTTTATAACTTCAATAGGCTCGCTAGATAGAACTTATAGTTTTTCTACCTTTACATCTATCCATGCGTTTGCAGAGTCTTCTTGACCACCTCGCGCAATTGGTGTGATTTTGAAACCATTCCAAGGGTCAGTAAAGCTCTTTCCAATAGCTAGCTCAGCGTCCGTTTCGTCTTCTTGCGCCCAACGAGAGTTGTCTTTTGAATTGGGGGTCATATCTAAAAGTGCTGAACGGTGATTCCAGAACGAAGGTAAAGGTTCATTTTCCATATAGCCTTTGATATTGACCAGTACACCATTTTTTGTATTGGTATTATATCTATCATTTGTTGTACGGTACTCAAGCCAGTATGTGTAATCGCCATTACCAGACATCAAGCGCAGCCCAATATTGCCAGGCGCATTTGTGCCATTTGCCGTACCATGGTCAAAGGCGTAAATACGATATGTACCAGAAGATGTGATCAGGGGGACTTCTGCATCGGTTAGCCAACCTTTAAAGTAGCTCTTGTACATCAGGTTGTACTCTTCAAGCGTATGCGCTCCCATGCCCATCATTGCATGTGGATTACCATAGTTTCGGATCGTATCGTTACCCGAGTTTATGACATGGTTACCCGCTTCAACAGACATTGAATGACGCAGCCCCATTGCGTGTCCCATTTCATGCGCTATGGTGCCTGGTTTGTGGTGATATAGTTGGATGAATGGAGGACCTGCTTGCGAGTTGATAGTTGATACTTGTGGTGCAGCCATCATGACAAGATTTGCTTCACCAGGGAAGTTCATATCAACACCAGCCTCTGCGATTTTATCTGCATAGAGTTGATGCCAAGCTTTGGTGTCGGAATCATACTTTGACTTAGATTCATTAATGTAAATTTCAGGTTTGATCTCCCAAGTTACATTGAATCGGCCATAGGACTGCTCCGCATAGTACTGCTTAACAGTCTCCATATCGGCATTGATTTGATCCGTTGACCAAGGTAGTGGGGTACCATTAAAGCTAAATGGAAAAATGATCACATTTACGTGTGAAAACTCGTATGCAACATTACCTGGATCGATAGGACCTGGTTCTTTACGGCAGCTGGTGGCACCGAGGTCAGCGACTATGGTGGCACCTTTAAAGAGACCCCGCATCACTATGTTAGTCCAATATTTTGTTGGATTGGAGATGACAACACACTCAGTATTGCCAATGTGCTTTGAGCGTATACTGTCGTCGCCGGGGCGAGGGTAGCCACCTTCTCCGTTGCGTGCTTCCAAGGTCAAGTTACCCTGGCCATAGGATGTGGTGATCGCAACACTGCCAGCAGTATCAGCTCCGGGAACTGAGAAGCTTTGAAACTGAGACGAAGATTTAACGCATACGGGGACACCATCTACGAGTGCCGACTGATCTGTTGGCGTTTGACTTAGACAAGTATTTTCAAGTTGTGTTGTGTCACGCTTTTTGATGATCACAGAGTAGTCTTCAACTTCACCTGAATTAAAGTTCTCACAGGCATTTGCAACGGGTGAATTGTACTTCATTGCAATTCGCATTCGTGACGTTACGCCTTCTGCTGAAGCTGGGATATCCAAGGTTGTTGTTAGTGCCGATCGGCCGTTACCTGAACCAACCAACTCATCAATATCACTAAAGTCTCCATCATTGTTGAGATCAATATATACACTCCAATACTCGGTATAAGCGTTGTTGACGAATCCCGGGGTTAGGGTGATTTGATTTTGTCCAACGCTAAGCTCAGCCGTAAGGTTTGTATAGTCAGTGTATGCTGACTGACCAGATGAGGTGTTGTTTATTCCTCCAGCTGATACTCCTGCGATATGCTCATAGTTACCACCTCCTGAGCTGGTGCAATAGCTATTTTGTGGTACTGCGCTTGTGCTTGCGAGTGCGTTACTACATACAAGGGCACTGGGTAATAAACAGGACCCCATTAATAACAATTGTTTTGTACGTTTAATATTCACTTTACATGTTCTCCAAATTGTGAGTAGGCATACCCGAAGGTATTTATCTCATGGTAAAAAGGCTAAAAAAGTCACAAATAATTAATTAAATTATTGTGTTCCTTTAACAGTCTTCTGGATTTAGTGTATATTGTATACAATAGTTGTAAAGGTGAAATTATCTCATGATTATCTAAAATGGGTAAATTTTCACTTGTAAGGTATTGATTTATAATGGGGTTGTGTGGTTAAGGATTGTTTTTGTATATCAATATGACTCTTTGGAATATTGGAATAATATTTCCCATTGATTGTTTTTAATGCAGGCAGCCTTAATTTCATTGCTGGAAGTGTAACTCACAGCAAATATGGTAGTTACAGAATGTGGCGCAACTTCCCATTATTAAAAGTAATATAAATTTTGCTCAGGTATTTTTTGCAGAACAAACTTAGTAAAAACCAAACAATAATATTGCGTAATATAACTGGTGATTTTTGAGTTATTTGACGGTGCCGATTGACTGGTATAGTCGCGTTTTATGATTTTTTGAGTATGAAAATTAATCAATTTTGGATGGTTGAATTCAGCCGCTGTTCAGCGTTTACTATTAGCTCAATTTTTCAAAAAAAGGAAATGATAAAGTGAAAACTCTACTTATTGGTGTAACAATTGCGCTAGCTTCGGCTGTCTCTGCTATTTCAACTGCGAACGCGGCGGGCTCTCCATTTACCGTTTGTAAATATAAAATGACCCAAGGTGCACCTGACTATGTTAGGCCTCCTGGTTCAGATTACGCGACTAAATACTTATCAGGACACGTATCTTGCCCATCTACACATGTGGGCGGTTGGGGGATCTACGCTCTAATTTCGCAAAGACACGTAAACTAAGTATTGCTGTTAAATAAACTTGTTTAAGTAGTTTATTTGAACGCATAAAAAGCGATGGGAGACTGATATATTTAGTTTCCCTCTATTGCTTATAAGGCAAACTTTACTGTTTTTTATAGTATATTGTATCCTGACTTGATTTTGTATTGTTGCGTTTTTTGACTGTGAATATTTGAACACTCGATTTAAAGCCTATCGCCATATAACTTACTAAGTAGAGAGGTAAATTAAGTCGATTAGATGCATTAAATTTGCACAAAGGTATTTGGATACATATGGCTAGTATGACTAAGCGCCCTTTTTTCCAGCCGAACTGATATGGCATAGGTATCTCATCAAAAAATAATTAATCACTACATAAACGCAATTGGGCTGCGTTGTAGTTGTTTGGCCGGCACTTCGGTATAACACCTTGTTTTAAAACACATAGACATTAATTCACTATTATGGTCCACTTCAAATCCCTTTTCACATTTGTTTCACGTCGCTGATCAGATACTTGTAGCACAGTGTTAGTCCTTACATTTATTGAGACGTTCGATGCGAATGTCATAATTGGTATGAAATTAATCAGGGAGAATAAGTGAAAAACATAATAACAACCCTCCAACTTGTAATTACTTTGTGCGTTGTCGTGACTTCCAGCTTGAGCTCAGTGTATGCGGCAAGCAATAATGATGTAGTGTCTGGCATTGATCAGAAATTAGAACAGGTATTAGCAGAGCAGCAATTAGATGGCATAATTTGGACCATGGTAGATGGTGGCCGCAACGTGACAGGCGCACGGGGGGTGAGCGATGCTCAAAGCCAA
Source organism: Pseudoalteromonas luteoviolacea (assembly GCF_018100925.1). Classification (GTDB taxonomy): domain Bacteria; phylum Pseudomonadota; class Gammaproteobacteria; order Enterobacterales; family Alteromonadaceae; genus Pseudoalteromonas; species Pseudoalteromonas obscura. The sequence continues at coordinate 552,847 of NZ_JAGJEH010000002.1, forward strand.
AATGCAATGACTGACCTGCATAAAATGTACGTAGGATCAGTGACAAAAGCTGTGTTGGCTGTGGGGGTATTGCGTTTAATCACTGAGCAAAAACTAAGTCTCGATACTAGTGTGTCCCAAATCTTACCGGGTATTGAGATCAATAACCCTTGGTCAAAAACGCACCCTATAACGGTTAGGCATTTACTAACACATACGTCTGGACTTGATGATATTCGTATGCATCAATTGTTGACCACCCAGACCGACCCAAATATGCCTTTGGAGTTGGCTTTTAGAGATAGCAGCACCCTTGATGTGAGAAACCAACCAGGACGGCGCTTTTCCTATTCAAATATAGGCTTTACGTTGCTTGGGATGGTAATTGAAAAAGTGACAGCCGTACGATATGAAGACTATCTACTAAATCACATACTAAGACCACTAGAGATGCACCAAAGCAGTTTTCATTTTGTTGCAGAAAACGATCTTTTGCTTGCCATGGGACACTATGAAAACCAAGTTAAGCAGACACCTGTCAGTACTGTGCTGCGGCCTGCGGGGCAGTTTGTAACGACGGCACCTGATATGGCCAAGTTTCTTCAATTTTTAATGACACAAGATCATGATACAAAATCAAACTTTATTGCTCCGCAGTTACTGGACTTGATGTCAACCCCACAAGGAACTGAATCAGTTAAACATGGGCTTAAGATAGGACAGGGGCTAGTCTTATCGGGACGAGACCGTCACGACGTACTTGGTGCGTGTCGCCCTGGCAGCGCCTATGGTTATAATGCTTATTTATGTATTTTTCCTGAACAAAATAAAGCATATTTTTGGGCTGTTAATACAGATAATGAATCTGCAAATTTGGATAAACTTAACCAACTTTTTATCGAGCAATTAGATTTGGAACCTGCTGAACTTGTCGAGCCTAACGCGCCAGCGATTCAAACCCCGGAGATTGAAGGCGTGTATGTGTTAGCACCAAACAAAATGGTTCACTTTGCATTACCTGATTTACTGTTTCATTCGGTATATCTTTCGCAAAATGAGGGGCAATTAACCATTCAGTCGCTGCAGACGAAAGACAGAGTCTTATTGCCCATAGGTGACGGGATATACAGGGATATAACGCGCCGTACTCCATCACATGCTATTTATGAAGCCCGCGGTAAGCAATATTTAACGGACGGGTTCAAGACTTACTCTAAAATATCTATTGTGGAGTTTACCTTTTATTGGATCAGTTTGAGCATTGGTTTACTTAGTTTTGTTTATTTAATGGCCGTCGGCTTGTACAAGTTGATACGACTTAAAACAAGCCAGAATAGAGTATTAGTTTTGCCTGTAATTAATTTTATAGCATTCGCAGTGCCTATTTACTTACTTGGCCAACAACACTATTTGCAGCTAGGAGACAAAACTCTGGCGAGCTTGTCTTTGTTCGTTTGCAGCGCGCTACTGCCGCTATCCGTTTTGACCGCAGCGGCATTATTAATTCGTCAGCGGACTTTCAAAGAAATTAAATATCATTTGATTGCCTTAGTGATGTTTTTTCAGTGGTATTGTGTGATGTTTTATTGGGACTTTATGCCTATCGCATTGTGGAAAATATAGATTTCCATTGAGGGGGAGCATAGATGCGTATAGCTTGAAGTCAGGTGAATATGCTGCAAGTGCGATGCACTTTATTGACTCGTCATGCATATAGAGAAGAATGACATTTATATTGAAAATTTGCTTGTAAATGTTGCGCCAAATTAAGTTAAAAAAGGGTCTGGTTTTGACCCTTTGGTACATGGTAAGTATGAATAAAAATTTTTAAGCCTTAGTTGCTTGTTCTATCACTTAAACAAGCACTATTAGGTCGCTCGGATATACGTCGCCATACACCCCAAGGGTCCACACTAAATGCTTTGCTTGGCGCATTACCGCCAACGATGTACCACTCATTGCGATATTCATGGCAATCGATGGCATCAATGACAATCTGCCCAGGTTGGCTATATAGTTGGCTTGGATCCCAATATCCATCTTTCACTGGTGGCGGGGGAGTGTGAGGCCCGTGTTCGAAGGCACATAAATTGTCTTCAAATTTGAGTTTAAGTTGTGCACTAAGAGAGACATAGGTTTCATCAGTACTTGCTTTAAGTGCTGCCAATGCGGTATTTGCCTCATCGGTACAATCATACGCTCCATCACTTGCTTTTAATTGGGTAAATTGACCATTGATATCAACGGCAATGCGATTTTGTGCTAACACAAATTCGTTTACATCAGCCTGATTGGCTTCGTTATTTGCAACGACCAATGCGGTTTGTTGAGTGTAGTTATACAGGTAGAATTGCTTCTTGCCTTGTTCATCATATGGACCACCTTCACCTAACTCATAGATAGGCAGCTTTACCATAATTTGCTCCAAGACCTGACCAAATTGCGTTTGGTATGAAATTGTATCGTTGCTTTGTAAGTCATTAAAAACCGATTGTGCAGCAACTTTAGCTTTGTCGATAACAGACTCCGAATAGAACCCGTAATTTTGTAATAAAGTTAAATAATTAGAGATATCTGTCCAAGTTAATTGAACTTCATAGGTACTCCCTTGAGCTGCTGCTTGTGACAAAGTGTTGGTTACATCAGGGATCTGCCTGATGTAGCGTGCACCAAAATCATTTTGTTTCTGAAAACACGTCCAATCATCTTCTAAGTCCTCTGTGATTGAGACGCAGTGATCAAACACTTCTTGAGAGCGTAATATCTGATCTTTTGCAGCATAAGGCCCACGGTTATACATAAAAGACATCAGCATAGTAAGCGCGTCGGGGTCTTTTGACTGCTGCAGAAACAAATGCATAGAATCCTGAGAAAGGTCGGAACCCTGATTCCACGGTAACGAGCCGCTGACTATTGCAAGTGCTGAACCGTTGTAAAATCCGCTACTCAAAGAAGAACCTAAAATATTTCTCGCGGGTCCGGTGTGGGAGCTAAGCACCGTTTTAGGGTCGAGGTTCTTAAATGGCAGTGGAAATCCGCCTCCAACTACACCTTGTAGCTCCGCCCAAGCACTGCCGGGGTACTCTATTTGAAGTACGCCATCATCTTCGTCTACTCCAGCTGGTAAATCTTTACCAAGAGAACTTTCTTGCAAGCCTTTTGAGACAAAATAATTTGGGTTCATTTGGCGCTCGAAGTAATCGCCAAAGCGCTCTCCTGTCGCGAAAGGTTTGCTCAAGTCGAAAGTACCATCGGCACCTTTGCGCAAGCCGTATTGCATTTGAATACGGCTTGATGCGCTGGCATGTGCAAATGCGATGGCCCACAATTTGTGCTCAACAATTGTATTGGATGAAGCTGAACCTCTGACACTCAAATTGATTTCATTAGGGAATTCTGTTTGCCAATCTATGTGGTAAAACTGCCCCGGCTTGTTGCATCCCTCTCTATCGATATCGTAGCCGCCATCAGGTGTTTCGATGATTTCGCAGTGATAATTAACCGTTACCTTGTCTGCAAGTAAAATTCGGTAATCTGTAGCACCTTGATATGTCGGTAATAATTGACGGTATTGTGCTTCATTAATCGTTTGTATTGCACCGGCTTGGCTACACAGGCCACACAGGACGGCTACATAAATGGCCTTTATTGAAAGCTTTTTCATAATGTTTTGCTCTTTTCATGTTGTATTTTGAAAGTTTTGACATCGCTGTCAATATAAAATATACAATCTATTGTATGAAAAACAAGCTGGAATATGTTTTCAAAATAAAGCGGGTGGTTATTTTTGGTCTTATCGCTTGTTTGAAATGGCGCAAGATAGATGCCTGTAGTCTTGGCTATGTATATAAAATTGTTATTTAAATGGCACTTTTTGGATGGCTTATTCAACACTATACTTACTGTTTGGCTTTAGGTAGTAAGTTGTACAACCAGAACCTTTAATACCTCACAGTTTTCATTTTAGCCGCAAGATGCAGATCACTATCTTTGATGACTCCACAACGATTATCATAATAAGAGTGCCTTGATAAGGCTTGACAAAAAAGCTCAAACACCAAATCATTGTTTAACTTTTGTTTTCCTAAAATAGAACCATGACATCTTCAAACACTTTTATGTCAAGATTGACCGCTTTAGTAGAGGCTAAGTCATTTCAAAACTTTTTAATTGCAGTGATTTTATTTAATGCTGTGACGTTGGGGTTGGAAACTACTCAGTTCGGCAAGGACAACGCAGGGTTACTGCATAAAATTGACTTTGTTATCTTAATAATATTTACCATAGAACTGATTTTGAAGCTGATTGTTTATCGTTTCAAGTTCTTCAAATCCGGTTGGAACTGTTTTGATTTCATCATAGTTGCAATTTCCTGGGTGCCAGCGGGTGGTGCGCTATCAGTGCTACGTGCATTCAGAATCTTACGAGTGTTGAGACTCTTTTCAGTTGTGCCTCAGATGCGCCGAGTTATCGGGGCTTTAGGTCATTCATTACCAGGAATGGCTTCTGTCATTGGGGTGTTGGGAATTGTGTTCTATGTGTCAGCAGTATTGACGACTAAATTATTTGGTCAACATCCAGATCCAAATATGCAGGAGTGGTTTGGTAGTATTGGCGCATCTGCTTACACCTTATTCCAAGTGATGACGCTAGAGAGTTGGTCAATGGGTATAGTAAGACCAACTATGGAGCTATTCCCACAGTCTTGGCTCTTCTTTGTTCCTTTTATCATTATCACCAGTTTTGCCGTTTTGAACTTATTCATCGGTATTATTGTAGATGCAATGCAGATTATGCATGAAGAAGAGGGCGGAGCAGAGCCCGGTGTCGCATCAAAAGAAGATATATTGCGTGTTGAGGCAAAGTTGGATGAGCTTCTAAAGCAGAACGAACGCGACTGAATTCATTTTGCATTTTCGTGATGAATTCTTTTTGGCTTTCTCAAAGTCATGGGTGATGCGAATGAAACGCATCACCTCACTAGGCCTATCTATTTTTTGAATGTGTCATGTAATCCAAAGTAAATTCAGTTAAGGCACGTGTTCCGAGTTTAAAAGCGGACTCATCAGCAAAAAAATAAGGAGAGTGGTTGCTAGCTGCGTCCTTTGGATCTGTGCCTTTTGGTGTTCCCCCTAAAAAGACAAACAAACCGGGCACTTCCATCGCGTAAAATGAGAAGTCTTCTGCTCCGGTTACTTTTGGCATTTCAATCATGCCCTGTTTACCGACCACTTTACTAAGAGAAGGCAGCATTTGTTTTGTCAGTGCGGGGTCATTGACCGTCACTGGATAGCCCTCGTAAATGCTTACCTCAGCTTCGTTGCCAGAAGCGCGAGCAATATGCTCGGCGGTATGTTTAATTTTATCAAAGATCTGTGCTCTGTTGTCCATGTCAAAGTTACGAATCGTGCCGACCATATTGACTTCTTCTGGAATAATATTGTTGCGTACACCGCCAGATATCTTGCCAAATGAGACGATAGCAGGCTCTTTGGTGATATTGATTTGACGACTTACAATGTGATTAACGCCTGACACAATTTGTGCGGCAGCAGCGATTGGATCTGCGCCGGCCCAAGGTGTAGAGCCATGAGTTTGTTCACCTTTTACGCTAATTTCAAACCTATCTGCGCTCGCCATTGTTGGGCCACTTCGATAGCCAATCTGGCCTACATTTAACTTTGATGTGATGTGCAAACCAAACGCGACATCTGGTTTGTATTTTTTAAAGATCCCTTCTTTAAGCATCAGTTCAGCACCGCCTTCTTCACCTTCTGGCGCACCTTCTTCTGCTGGCTGAAAAACAAACATGACATTGCCGGCAAGTTCGTCGCGCATACCTGCAAGCACCTCGGCAGCGCCCATAAGCATAGCTACGTGAGTGTCGTGACCACAAGCATGCATAATACCGACATCAACACCTCGGTAATTGGTGGTTTTGGTTGATTTGAAAGGAAGGTTGGTCTTTTCTGTAACCGGTAACGCATCCATATCAGCGCGTAACATCACTGTGGGGCCGGGTTTGGCACCTTTTAACATGCCTACAACACCCGTATAAGCTACCCCTGTTTCGACTTCCATACCTAGGTTTTTTAGGTGCTCTGAAACCAGTGCCGCGGTGCGTACTTCTCGGTTCCCAAGCTCAGGGTTTTGATGTATATCTCTACGCCACTCTATGACTTTAGATTCAACCTGTTTTAGTAAGGTGGATTGATCTGTCGACGCATGAGCTGGCACGTTTAGCCCACCTAGTAGTATGGCAAGACTAAGGTTTTTTGTTATGTTTTTCATATCCTTTCTCATATGATTGTCTTTTCTTGATTATCAAAATAACAGACAAAATTCGTAGAAAAAATAAAATGAGACGAGGGGATTGATAAGAGCTCTGCTTATTATTTCTTTTTTCCTGAGGCTTTCAGGCTATGCACCAAAGCGCGCGAATTAGCGAGTGTCATTAGCAGTAAATTGATGAGGTTTGTATTAGACATAATGTGATATTGACAGTGCGCAGCACAATAATATAGTGAAGATGCAGTACCCACATTACGAACTATAAAAATTTAATATTAAATCCAATTCAACAAAGGTTAAAAGGAGTTACAATGATTAAGAGCCTATCTTTGGTTTGTGCGCTTGTGTCCATGTCAGCTATTTCAAGCGAAATTGTCTATGATACAGATTTAGAAGCAGGTGCTAGCACTCAGTATAACCATGGTCCAATCAGTGAAGTTGTCGTTCAGAGTCGCAGAGCATTGCATATTTCAGCGCTATTTACTGTCGCAACCCCTGACGCACAGTGTACCAGCGCGAGTATTATTAATGAAAATACATGGCAACCAATTGCAGAGCTGGCAATACAAGGCAATACTGCAATAAATGGCGCGCTTCCAGAAGGGGTTGAAAGCACGCCAAAGTCACTGAAAATTACATGCCATACTGCAAACCAAACTTATACGGTATACCACAAAGTTCCAGCTGCACCGCAAATAACTTGGCAGGGTGATGTAATCGCCTCCGGTTGGACATCTGGCAATCATGCTTGGTATTACAAAAACATCGATTATAGGTCAACAGCATTTATCAATAATAATGCACCGGATGGTCAATGTAGTTATTCCAATTTAGTTGGTTTGACACCAAACGTAATTGAGAAAAAAGAGGGAACCCCGTTTAACAGCGCGTATTTCAGTGTTGAAGGCATAGCACTGGCTGGTGGTGGTTTGGCATATGACACTATGGTCTCGGAAATTGTTTGTAAAAATGCAGGTGGTACAACGCGAGCACTAGAGATTTGGGACTTAGGGTTTGATCATAATCCTGCGCCGAATAGAGAGATCACGGTTTATTCATACTAACGTATCAGTTAGGCAAGTAAGAAAGCAAAAGCATGGGGGAGTCGTACATTGAATGCTGTCTTTGAGCAGGTAAACAGGTGTTCAAGCTGTAAATGACGACCCTATTTTTTATCAACCAATTGAACCGAGCATCGATGACGCGGATGCGGTTAAAACCTATAAGTACCTTTTTTATATAAAAAATGATATTTTGCTCAGAACAACGGAGTACCCAGAAGCGCCATTTCCCATGAACCCGCAAGAAGAAATAGACTTATTAATACGCGAAGAACACGTAGCAAGTTATTAAAGCACAGGCGCAGATCGCTGCGAGCCTGCGACAATAATGGGGTTTAATACGATGATGATTTATCTTGGAGTTTAATAAACAACTATGAAAATAGCAGTAGCGCAAAGCAGTTCAATTAAAGGTGATATAAAATTAAACATCGAGAATCACCTTAGGTATATTGAAAAGGCAAGTTCTCTAGGCGTAAATTACTTAGTTTTTCCTGAGTTGTCACTGTCAGGGTACGAGCCTCAGTTGGCAGCTGAGCTGGCAATGACGGTAGATGATACTCGTATTGGCCCTCTTATCGCAGCTGCAAAAAAATATAAAATATCGGTTGGTGTTGGCGCTCCGCTGCGCTCAAATGGGCTACCAAAAATTGGTTTAATCATTATTCATGATAATGGGAATATTGAAACTTACGAAAAAATATACCTTCATGCTGGCGAAGAACAATATTTTAGCAGCGGCGATAAATATCATTTATTGGAAATAGAGCAAAGCCTAATCGCCAATGCCATTTGCGCAGATACCATCAATCCGAAGCATGCAAAAACTTGTGCTGAATCTGGTGCAATAATTTATGTAGCTGGTGTTCTGATAACACCGCAAGGGTATGAGAATGATGCAAAGAAATGGTCTACCTATGCGTCGGAGTACAGCATGCTGGTCGCCATCGCCAATTATAACAAGCCCAGTGGAGGCTTGCCTTCGGTGGGTAAAAGCGCAATTTGGTATGAAAATAAACTATTGGCCCAAGCTGGGATCTCTGAAGATGCGCTGGTAGTTGCAGAAAGTAGCAGTGGTGCTTGGATTGCTAACGTGTACCAGCTTTAAAGTTTATTCATCGATTTACATGTATTTTCGAGTTGGTTGTAACAATAACAAATGGAGAGACCGTGTCTTCGATTCAAATTGCCCGCTATGTCATTAGTTTTGCTTGGCTATATCATGGTATTTTTCCAAAGCTAGTCCATGTCGCACCAATAGAGCAATTGATTATGTCTAGTGCGGGCTTCCCAGACGACATATCGACGCTGATCACGAAGATAGCCGGAGTGGGCGAGGTCATGTTTGGTGTTTTGTTTTTTATGTTTTATAAATACAAAGCCATGAACATACTCAATATTATTGCACTAACACTGTTGTTGATCGCAGTTGCTGTTATGCAACCGCAACTATTGATTGAAGCTTTTAATCCTGTCACGACGAATATTCCTCTGATCGCGTTTAGTTATTTGCTGCTCAGAGATAGCCAAAGAGGTTAATATGCGCAGGTTTGTTGCTGGCTTACTCGTTATACTAATTACATATAGTATTGGCAGTTTGGCTGATTCAAGGAGTGAGTCTTTGGCGCTAAAATCAGCAGAAGGTTGGGTTAAAGACCAAGGAGTTGTGTATAAAGAGCTGGCTTTCGATACAAATTGCGACCATACAAGTTGTCAGATCCATATTTACCCACAGGCATTCGCGCGCAGTTTGTATAGAGGCTGTCCGTCAACATTGTGTGTCACCTTAACATATGACATTAGGAGCCAAAGTATTTCAAAACATGTTTTTTGGCGGTAGTGGTATATTTAATAAGTGTGTTTGTTTTAATTGATAACTTCTATTTATTTCCATTCCCTTGTATTGGTAATTACACCAAGGTGACCATATGAAACTTATCTACAGTGCGGTATTTTTATTGCTTACTGGGTGCAACCAGCATGAAAATGCCGATGATGAAATTGACCGAGCGGTAGCAGAGTTCTCGTCTAAAAATAGTTATGTGGGTTTGGCTATTTCGGCGGTTAAAGGTGAGCGGACGATAGAGAGTAGACAATATGGGTTTGCGGACAAAGCACTTGGCGTACCATTCGATCAAAGTAGTCTTATATCGCTTGGCTCTAACGCCAAAACAGTGATCGCAGCAGCGATTCTGCAATTGGAAGAACGTGGTTTATTAGAAACAACAGACACAATACAACAGCATTTTCCTTTCGAGTTGAAATACTTTGGGCATGTCACCGTAGGAGAGCTGCTATGTCATACATCTGGTATACCAGATGTATTTAATGAAGAACAATTTCAAAACTACCGATGGCAAAAGTCTGTATCTCAAAAAGAGTTTGTAGATAAATTCAACGAAAAGCCAATCGTGATTCAGTCAGGAACAAGATATAGCTACAACAATACTGGTTTTTTTCTATTGGGCATGGTTATTGAGCACTTATCCAATCAGCCTATCGGTGACTTCTTAAGGGAGGAAATCTTCCCACAAGCGAAGGATCCTAATTTGTATTATTTAGGCGATTCGTTTTACCAACCTGCATTGGTTACAGCTTATGAGCAAGGTATATTCGGCAATACTGTATATCAGGATCCCGTTGAATACCGCGTAGTAGGTGGCGCGGGAGCGTTGGGAGGTAACTTAACGTCTTATATCAAACTGTTCAGAGCTATATTTTCTGGGAAAGTGCTCACTACAGCATCGCTTAATAAAATGACTACGCCTTGCCGTTACAAGAACAAAGATATTGTTCGTAATAAGCAAGGTCAACAAGTTGGACTTGGGATTGAAATTACACAATTAGGTGGTCAACTTGCCTTCACTAGAGGGGGGGCACTAAATGGTTACGTTTCCACTATCTATCATATTCCGGCAACCAATACGACATATGGTATCACGGGGAATACTTGGTCTCCTTTAGCGCCACTTTTGGAAGAAATCATTCTAAAACACACAGCAAAGTGAGCTGGGATTCGATTGAGTCAAAATGATACTTAGCACTATAAGTTCATGCCCAATAAAGAAAAAGAAAAAAAGTACCAAAATACATACCTTTAGAAAAAATCAGTGATATATCACAATCGTGTCAAGTATTTCATAGCTGCGCTATATACAGTCATGGCTCATTAACATCAAAACAGAGGTAGTTTATGAGCCTAACCTATCACTCCATTTGTGTTTTATTGGCAATGGCCGTAGCCGACGAAGATTGCTATGGATGAAAGGATATCTAAATTAGTTTTCGTGGTAAAAGGTAGCGTATGGTTACCAGCTGTAAATATGTGCTGGGAAAAACTCCAATTATCGTGAAAGTGCTCCGAGATTATCATCCGATGGGAAGTACTTATTTTCCTCTAGAGGAATACCGAACAAATAAGTGATGGCAGCACACTTTGGGTGTAAAAAGCATTGGTTTGATACATAAATTATCGAAGCTTTAAGGCCCAATAAATAACCTATCAACAATGCTGCTTTTGTATCGGTGCAAGATAAGTCCCTCCGTATTTTTGGTAGCTATGTGGTCGGGAAACATAAGTAATAAGCGGGTATCAATCTACTCCTTCTTTACTAGCGATCCCCTCCTGGCTTCTCCTTCTGGTTGCTCTAGTTAAATGCCTAACTTTTATAACTTGTTAATATTAAAGCTAATAATTTTTTATTTAGAGGCGTTGGGGGCTTAAACTTCGCATTCAGAATTCACTTTCAGGAAAAATCATTGAGAAGTCATAAGGACGTAAGGTAATTAATGGTGTGTTGGATTAACTTGATTGGAAATTAGCTCGAACTAAGTCGAATAGATAGTCGATTGAATAACTAAGGAATAAACACCATGAAATCCACTTACCTGTCAAAAACCATACTACTTTCTGTGCTGATGATCGGTGGCGTAAGTCATGCTCAAGATGGCTTAGCTGGATTAAAGGGCCCTTATATTGGACAAACACCACCAGGCTCAACACCGGAAGTTTTTGCTCCGGGGATCGTTTCCAAACAGCATCATGATTGGACAGGCCGATTTACGCCAGATATGAAGGAGTACTACTTTACACGATACAACCGTAAAGAGAGAACAAATACTGCGATTGTTTTTAAGCACGAAAATAACCGCTGGAGAGAGGTGGTGTTAGCGCCTCAAATGGGCGGCTCGATTTCCCCGGATGGCAAAACGATGCATGATGGCAATAAATATAGAGAGCGCACAGCAAAGGGGTGGTCGGAGCTAAAAAGCTTAGGCGCGCCATTTAGCGAAATACCCATTATGGTGCTTACCGCATCTGCGAATGGAACATATGTTTTTGATGAACGTGAAGAAATTGGCACGATCCGTTATTCAAAAGTCATTGACGGTAAACGACAAGCACCTAAAGCATTCGGTAAACAAATTAATTCCGGAAAGTGGACTGCGCACCCTTTTGTTGCGCCGGATGAAAGTTACATTATTTGGGATAGTGAGCGAGAGGGCGGTTTTGGTGCAACTGACTTGTATATTAGTTTTCAAATGGAAGATGGTTCATGGAGTAATGCAATTAACTTGGGGGACAAGATAAATACAGCTGGCCCAGATACAGGTGGAGTTGTGTCACCTGATGGCAAATTCTTTTTCTTTAATCGAAAGTTTGGTGATGGAGATTCCGACGTCATGTGGGTCGATGCACAATTTATCAACAAGCTTAAATCCAAGCTCTAGGCAAAATTGCTGTCAATGAAGTGTTGTGCTAATCGGTGAGCGATGGCTATGTAGTTAAGCTCACATTATTTCAAGACGTTTTAATTTCAGGAGTTAAATATGAAACGTGCTTATTTTCTGGTGTCCCTACTTATTACTCTCGCTGTTAGCCAAAAAAGCCTTGGTCATCAAAGTGCGGCTATCCTAGAAGGACCTTACCTTGGCCAAAAGCCGCCGGGTATAATACCTGAAGTATTTGCACCTGGTGTTGTTACAACAGATGGGTGGGAATATGGTGGTGTGTTCACCCCTGATTTGAAAGAGTTTTACTTTTTACGTGATGGAAAAATAGATAAAAGCCAAGAATTAGTCGTTTTTCAATATAAAAATAACCGCTGGCATGAATCGATTGTTTCAAAAAGAGTGGGGCAGCCTTTTATCTCACCAGATGGAAAAAAGATGCATTTAGGGAAGCGATACAAGGAACGTACAAACAATGGGTGGTCTGAAATAAAACAGCTGGCGCCATCATTTAAGGATATTCCTATCATGCGCCTGACCGCATCAGCAAAGGGCACTTATGTATTTGACGATGCAGATAGAAGTGGTAACGGCGTTTTGCGTTATTCACGCTTGGTGGACGGAAAGCGCGAAGCGCCCAAACCATTGAGTAAAGTTATCAATACAGGGAAATGGAACGCACATCCCTTTATTGCACCTGATGAGTCTTATATTCTTTGGGATGGAGAGAGACCTGGTGGGTATGGTGATGCCGATATTTACATTAGCTTCAAGCAACCAAATGGATCTTGGGGAGCTGCAATTAACTTAGGGGATAAAGTAAACACAAAGGCTTGGGAAGCAGCGGCTGGCGTGACATCTGACGGCAAATATCTGCTGTTCAATAGAAACTCGGGAACAGAAGAAAATACCAATATAGACATATATTGGGTTGACGCTAAAATTATCGAGGATCTTAGGCCGAAGTTTTAATTTATTTTAGCCTCAGACGAGACATCCATTTTATCCGATATGTAAGCTTAACTGGTTAAATAGTCACTTAGAATGGATGTTTTGTCGTATTCATAACCATGCTTTAGGCAGCGCAAGCTTTGAGTTTAAGCACCTAGGAATTGACTGATAGATTTTACTCTTCTTGAACGCTTTTTATTCGAAAAGGCCGACTTTAGTTTCCTTTTAATAAATTTGCGTGACAGCAGTGGCACTGTCGGAGAGAATGACTACTCAATCATTTCCAAAGGCTATATCGACAGTGAGCTACGGGAAGTAGGGTGATGTTTATGCAAATAATTTGAGCGAGGAGAAGAGTTTGGCAAAAAAGTACTATGTTGTTTGGAAAGGTCGAGAGACAGGTATCTTTACGACTTGGGCGAAGTGCCAGTCGCTCGTTGATGGTTTTGCTGGTGCGAAATTTAAGTCATTTCCAACACTAGAAGAAGCTGAATTGGCATTTGGGAAAAAATCTCAACTCAAAGAGTCACAGGCGAGAAAGACTGCTTCTAAATATAGCAAACCAAAGCCTCAACCTCTTTCACAAATGCAAATTGACGCTATGCCCTATGATATCAAGATCTTCACCGATGGTGCATGTGAGCCCAATCCGGGAGAGGCTGGCACCGGGCTGGCCGTATATGAAAACAACCAACTTAGTGCGCTATGGTATGGGTTATATCAGCCTGTTGGGACAAATAATACCGCAGAGCTCCATGGCTTGAATCAGGCCTTGCGTATTGCTAAAGAGGTGCTCGCAAGTGGTAAAAGTGTGGGCATATTTTGTGACTCGAAATATTCCATCGACTGTATTACCAAGTGGGCAATGAGTTGGCAGAAAAAAGGTTGGACTAAATCGGATGGCGAAATCAAAAACTTGGATATCATCAAACCCACCTATGAGCTGTATCAAGGCATAGCTGCGCAAATTTCAATTCACCATGTTAATGGTCATGTTGGTATTGAGGGGAATGAATTAGCTGATAGGATGTCAATTGTGGCAATTGACTCAAAAGATAAAGATCTTGTTCAATTTCAAGAAACACATAATATTTCGGAAATTTTAGCGTTACGGACAGGTTGATATGTCATTATTTAATGATGTAATAGTCGAGCAAATGGAGCACCAATACAGCGCTCCATTAAGCATTAAAAAAAGAGTATAGTCAGTGTGTTAGTCTTGTTTATGTGAAAGTAGTGACTTCATCCCCAGTGCGGTGATCCGTAAAACGTCTTCTGGATCAGGTGCTGGATGAATTTGCTGCATCCCCAGAAAATTAGCATACGCCATCATGGCATGATCAGCAGCGGCTTGTTCCTCGAGCCCTAGCCCTAAGTAACATTCGGTCAAGTAAGCAATACGTTGTTGATCTATTTTTTCTAGGTGAACTTTTATATTGGGAGTTCTTAATGCCCAAGCACGGATATGTAGTTCGGCTTCGGTATTATGGCTTGCAATGACCTTATCTAGCTTTTCAAGTCGTTCAATAGGAGTAGCGGCTTGATTGGCTTGCTGAATAAAGTTAATAGTCATCGATTGGTACCAGTACTCCATCAGCTGCTCGATAAAGTCCGACCTTGACGCAAAATGATGATAAAAAGAACCCTTTGATACGCCTTTTTTATCGCATAGGGATTGTATTTTTAGCTGCTCAGGCCCATTTTCCATTAGTACTTTGAGTGCGAAGTCCAACCAGTCCTTTTTGGCCTCAGAAATGTGATAATTTGTCATATTCTGCCTGCTTTACGAGCACTATTTATCACTACGCGAGCAATGACATAATGAAAAGGTAAGATGGCATTGACATAGGCTTTACCAAGTAAGGTTTTTTTATTCACTAGCGTAGATACGATGATGTTGTTCGTATCCAACCTAACCGAGATATAAAAGTGCATATGTCTATCTTCGGCACCACAAATAATCTCATCTGCATATTTTTCTAAAACGGTTACAAAACCAGCTTGATCACCAACGTCCAATTCTGTTTTGCTTGTTGTGAAGTTGGTTTGTCCAACTTTGAAGCCGAGCAGTTTTACTAGTCTATTTCGCAAACGCATAAGCATTGTGATCCAGCTTGGCATGTAATTGAAAATGGCGTGTTGTGTTTCGCTCGGTGAAAGGGTGTGTTTCTTTCTTGAAATAACCAGTGCATCTCTAAAGTGGCTACTCTGTGCCTTGTTTGCT
This sequence comes from Pseudoalteromonas luteoviolacea, assembly GCF_018100925.1. Lineage (GTDB taxonomy): Bacteria > Pseudomonadota > Gammaproteobacteria > Enterobacterales > Alteromonadaceae > Pseudoalteromonas > Pseudoalteromonas obscura. The sequence goes on from NZ_JAGJEH010000002.1 coordinate 568,084, forward strand.
AACCGATCATTAAAGGGGGCAACGAGGGAGGAAATTGCTGAAAACATATGTTTTACCTAAATGTGATTAAACAATACACAAACCATACCATGCGGTATGGTTTGTTGTGAAGCACTTTTGGTTAGCGATTTGGAAGTTAGTACGAGAGTATGACTAGATTTGTAAAAGGGGGGCATTACTGGTTTTGACTAATACATGAAGTTATTAGTTATCAATACAGCTAGTGTTGAAGGTTTTACATTAGTTTACACGACTGTGCCTTCTGACCTGATATATTAGTGTCAGTTTGTTAAACGCATTAGGTGCGGAAATTATTATATGTTACATTGCTAAATTAATACTAAATGCCTCAATGAAAAGCATTGAAAATTAATAGCAAACAACGAAAGTGATTAACTGTTTGATGATGAAATTCAAAAGGTGTTACTTTCCAAAAATGCTTTTATATTGAGAATTATAATAATTATAACTTTTTAAGTATTTAGGGCTGAGCCCCAGTTTATTGAGAATTAAAGGACAAAATCATGAAAAAAATAAAGTCACTTGTTAATGCTGTATGTATTGCCGTTACACTGGCAGCCAGTGCCAGTGCCAGTGCCAGTGAAACGTTTCCTGTGTTAAAGGGATATTGGTTTGGGCAACAAGCACCAGGTTTGACTCCAGAGCTTTTTGCTCCAGATACTGTTTCAGTTAATGGTCGATATGAATTTGGGTTAACGTTTTCACCAAATCTGGATGAAATGTATTTTACAGCATTGGATGTAATTGAAGGGGTAGATACACGTCCAAAAATTTTATACTCAAAAATTGAAGATGGTCGATGGACAGAGCCCAAAACAGTGAACTTTACCAACGGAAAAATGAGCTATGAACTCGTACCCTACGCGAGCCTAAAAGAAAACCGGGTATATTTTACTGCCCGCTCGCCTCACGAAAAAGGCTCAGGTATCTGGTATGTATCGCGAGAAAATGGAGAATTAACAAAGGCTAAAAGGTTTGATTCGCCGATAAACAATGGCAAGTTGTCCGATCTAAACCAAGGTAAAAGTGGAGATCTCGTTTTTACCAATATGTCTGAGCGCCAAATGTATTATGCAAAAAACGAAAATGGCCAATATTTAGAGGCTAAACCAATGGATATCGATTTTGGTATTCATGGTTTTATCTCGCCATCTGAGGACTATTTGTTGGTAAATTCTCGAACAAGAAGTGGCAAAAACAGAAGAGATAGTGACCTATTTGTTTATTTTAAAGAGCAAGATGGTTCGTGGTCAGACCCTATCAATTTAGGTGACACAATAAATACGACTTACTCCGAGACTGTTGCAAGGGTATCACCAGACGGAAAATACTTATTCTTTGCAAGATATAATGAGCCAGACAGCGTATCGAATATTTACTGGGTAAGTACTGATGTAATCGCCAAGCTAAAAAAAGACTATTTCAATAAATAAGTCCCAAGTTGGTGCCATCCATAAGTGTTCTTTTTGAACGTTAAATAACCAGAATGCTACTCAAGCGTAGATAAAAGACATGAATGTCGCTTATCTACGCTCAGTTGGGATAAAAACTGTGTAGGATCGAGCGGGTGTTTATTTTATTTCAATAAAGTCAATCCAAGCTAAATACCAGCTCTCAAAGCCTTCACGTTTAACACTGACTTCTAGATGGTGATCGCCGGCCTCTAAAAACACTTTTTGGTGGCTGGCTCTGGTTTCATCAATTTCTGGGTCATAGCTGATTTCTCCAGCCAACTTGTTTCCTTGCCATAGCCTGATAAATTTTCCTTTTTGTCGTACTTGAGCTCGGTAATTTACGCTGTACCAGCCCGTTTTCTGTATTTTGACGTCGAATGTCGCTGTCACCTTTGGCTGCACCAATCCATGACTAAATGCAGATAAGTAGTACAGCTCAGGTTTTTCAGGCGTTGCAGCCCTGTGTCCCAACAAAGCGTTTTCAAGTTTTATGGCCTCTTGCATGTTTAGCCGCCCCGGTATATTTACAACCTTCGGCGTATAATTGGCAGCAGCTACGCTTGGCAGGCTGGTTAAATTGGCGGATTTAGCGACCACCCGAAAGCTGGCCCCACTTTTTGGTAACACAAGGGTAGTGGTGTTTTTAGTTGCCGCGACTGTTTTTAATTTATTGTAGTGATCTTGGTAAAATCCTCCTAATAAATGTGAATAGCGGCTTTTGGACTGGTATATATCATACTCAGTGACAGTAGGATCTGTGGCTGAATGCCAGCTCAACTCATAGGTATCGGCGTTCATACGGCTAAGTTGCAGACCAACGGGTCTTTTAGGTAGGCGGTCGCGTTTGGCTAAGTGGGCACTTTGGGCTTTAGCCAAGTCTGCTTCGAACTGTGTTGTCGAGCCATCTGTGTGGGCTAACTTGTCATCAGCAGCTAAGCGAAAGCTCATTGAGGCACCAGGAGAGTCATCTTTTTTAGCGACACGCCACCCATAGGCATGCGATTGAGGCGGGTAGTGCCAACTTGGACCTTTGTGTGCGATATATTCACATTTTTCGATGTCGTTATCTTCTTTGCTGCGAGTTTGATAGCCGTGGCTAAAGCAGCTCGCAGTTATTTCTGATGTATTGCCAGACATGTCATAAAGCCCAAATGGGTTTGGTCGATATAGACCAGCGATTGCAATATAGGCTTCGCCGTCATCACAATTCGCGTAACCTAAAAAGCCAACATAACTGGCACCGTATTGTTTAGATGCAATGTATTCTCCTGATTCGTCTGCAAAATTGCCGTACAAACATGCTTGAGTCATGTTTAGATCATCACCCCAAAAAAAACGGCTTGTGGTATTAGCTTTTGCAGCATATTCGAATTCTTGTAGGGTAGGTAGTCGATAAGTCCCGCCTGTTTTTTGGTTAAGCCATTTTATGTATGCGACAGCGTCGCGGTAGGTAACACATGAAACAGGCTGATATTCGCTTTGATAAAATCTGTGGTTATCCCACCGTGCTGTACCAATACTATCTGGTCCAGAAAGCCAGTTTTTACCTATATAGTCATTACAATTGGCTTTTGGGGTATACCCAGAGTCTTCAACAAATTTTCTGAATTCAGCGACTGTGACTGGATATTTCGCCATCTGAAAAGCTTTAATAGACACCTTGTGTGCGGGTTTAAAAGCAGGGTCACCGCTATTACTGCCCATTATGAAATCACCGGCGGGGATGCTAGCCATGGGAGGCGCGATATAGTCTGTTGCCATAGCTGAGCTTGGAATACTCAAAAGTAAATAGGTGAATACTTGAAAAATGGGGGCTTGTTGAATCTTCATTGTTTTACCTCTTAGTTAATTCGTGACTAAGTTAAAAAATGAAGTTGGTTGCGTCCTCAAAACCGCCTATTGTATTTCTATTTTCTTATCTAATAATTTTATATCTAGTTTATTCAATGTCTTGTAGGGTGTTGTGAGCTGGGAACCGAGCGTGTTTTTAGCGTTTAAAAGTATTGTTTGCTGATGAGTAGGTTTATTACTCAAGAAAAAATTGTACCTATATCAGTTGTAAAATGAACTTTATCATAATTTAAAAATCTATAATTGAGTGTTAAATAGCGTAAATAAAAATAATAAATCAAGGAGATAATTTGAAAGTGTTTAAAGTCGTGTTGTGGTTGTCACTCATATTAGTCGCTAATGTCCAAGCGGGTGATGACTTTAGTATTGCCAAAAGTTACGAATTCAAATCAAAAACACTCAATGAAAATAGAAATATTGTCGTTTCCCTTCCTGATGGTTATGCGTCTTCAGATGCTCGATATCCAGTCATTTACCTGTTGGATGGGGTGCAAAACCTCAAGCATGTGGTTGGTAGCGTTGATGTATTGACCCGCGTAGGTAACATGCCGCCAAGCATTATTGTTGGTATAAAAAGTGAAAACAGGATGAAAGACTTCACACCTTCTCATGTGGCTGAGATAGAAGAGAGTGGTGGTGCAAAGCAGTTTTTAAGTTTTCTAGAAAATGAATTAGTCCCTTTTATTGATAGTAAATATCGAACCAATAAATTTCGAGTTTTAGAGGGGCATTCGGTTGCGGGTCTGTTTACTGCCTATGCTTGGATGCAGTCACCTACGCTGTTTGATGCATATATTGTGATGGCCCCTGCGTTTTGGTGGAATAATGAACAGCTTACACGCGACGTTAAAGCATTTTTAGCTGATAACCCGACGCTAGAAAAGACATTATATTTTGGTGTCGGTAAAGAAGATGGAAATAGACATTCTCAAAAACGTTTTGTAGAAGAGATAGCAAAGGCGAGTCAACACAAGCTTCGCTTGGCGCATAAAGAGTTTGATGATGAAGGCCATATGTCGGGGCCTCTTTTAACCAATTATTTTGCTTTGAAGTTTATTTTTTCTGATATGAAACTACCCCAAGCAATTCGTGACAACTACAGTGACGCTAAATTTCTGGCCCATGAAACTACTATCATGGAAAAATACGGAGAATTAGCAAGGCAAGCTCAAGAAGTGTATGTGCCACTTGCAATGGAACTGATGAAACAGAAAAACTACCAAGGGGCAGTCACTGTTTTTAGGCGTAATGCACAAGCGTATGAAATGAATAACTACCCGCAAAATTATGTCTGGTTAGCTGAAGCACTAGAGAAAAATAACGAACTGGCGGCGGCAATGAAGGTCTATAAACAGGCTTATGAATTATCGCAGAAAACAGGTTATGGTGAGTCAGAGAAGTATCTAATTAAAGCTAACGAACTAAAAGACGCATTGAAATCAAGCGACAATCAAGCGAACTAAATCTACCTCTCCCATTTGGCCATGCAAATGGGACACTCCTACTACGTGAGCCCACTACGGTGCAGCCATCGTTGATAAAAAGTATGCTCGACTGTATGATGCGTGTAATAAATTTAACGATATCGGGTACTTAACTTGTTGTATCTGACGACTGTAGTGATAGTGTTAAATATGGATATTAAATGAAGTTGGTTGTATCTGCTGTTGTGTTCTTTGTTTTCTTTTTCAACTCCAATAAAGTTTGGGGCCGGATAAATTCATGCATGGGTGAATGTGCAGAAATGCTTAATGAATTATCAGGAGGCAGCACGGGTATGCTATTATTTAAAACCATTATGTTCGTATTTTTCGGCTTATACCTCATTGTTAAAATCCACGATAAATGGTTTAAGTAAAACCAGTAAATGCCACTTAAACAATGGGTTTGACTCAATCCGATGAGGGAACACTATTTTATGCCATCGGTATAGAAATCAATATAGTTAATATCTGGTTTTTTAGTAGAGTGAAAGTAAAGTTTTATGAAAGTCCAAATAAGCCGTTTTTCCGGGCATCAAACGAGTAAAATACTAGCCCTGATGTTCGCTTTGATGACAGTTCCATTCATGCTTGTAGGTGTAATGGGGGTGCTATTTGCTCCGAACACTGAACAAGACGGCCCAATCTTCCCATTTATATTGTTTATCATTTTACCGCTTATATATGGGGTTATGGGGTATATTTTTAATCGATTCTTTTGTTTTATATACAACTTTTCAGCGAAGCGCGTAGGTGGTATTGAATTTGAGACAGAGGAAAAAAGTGATTGAGCAATAGAGTCTAACTTGGTTTAAAATTTTTCTACCTCATGACACGAGTTTTTGAGTTGTTAGAAATGCCATGCGCCGGATAGCGTTTTCTATGCGGCGCAAGGTAGTCGCATAGAAAACTCAGCTGGTATTGATGATGTTTTGCAGTGCTGAAACATGGCTTTCAAACGCTGACTGGCCTTTATCAGTTAATGATATCCAAGTTCGGGGTCGCCCATTATGGTTACGTTTTTTGGTTTCTATATAGCCAATATCTTCAAGGGCTTTCAGTTGCTTTGACAGTACAGAGTCGCTCACATCAAGTTGTGTTTTTATCAGTTTAAAATCTAGCTCAGCACTGGTAACCAGCATGGCACAAATTCTTAGTCTATTGGGGGCATGAATAACAGGGTCTAGCTCTGGCATACTATTTATCCTCAACCATGACTTCTCCTGTAGGCAGCTTCACAAGCAACCAAAACATTGCAATACAGGCCGCTAACGCACAAAAATATGGCGCCCAATCAATCCCAAATTCGGTACGTAAAAATCGGCTACAAAACCCAAGACCGGCAAAGCCAAACGTGGCATAAAGGTTGATTTTTTCAGCGGTTTTGGAACGTGGGAAAAGTCGAATTTTAATGCCTTGAAGCCGATACAGGTAAAAATACAATGTGCAAGAAAGGGCAAACAGTAAGGTGCCGACAATAATTGCCAGCGCCCAATTGTTTTCATGCTCAGTCATACCATAGCCAAAGAAAATAGCCGCGTAGCTTGCGCTCATTGTGAATCTTAACCAAATGGGTGGCGTATATTCAACGAGAATGTTTTGTTGAGAATTACGGACGGCATCCAATGCATCTTTTGCTTCTGGCCCCGAGGGGATATTTTCATTCATTGTTTTATTCCTTTACTTTCCAGTGTGGAAAGTTAGTGTAGATCATAACTTTCCACTTTGGCAAGTATAAGTTTTCCATAATGGAAAGTTATCTGTGTGCTTTGTAATAAGCGTTTATAGAGCAATAACTCAGATAATTACCTGTGTGATCTTGCTAACTGGTAATACCACTTGTAAGCTAAAGTGAGTTTGCCTTCAATTCAGATACACTTATGCAGAGCTTTTCGAGTCAAGAAATAACAATAAATTGTGAAGATGGCTATCCTTTGGCCGCAACCTTGTATAAACCGAAAAATGTCACTAAAGGTGCTGTTTTACTGGGACCTGCGACGGGAATAAAACGTCAATTTTATACGTCGTTTGCCGAGTTTTTAGCCGAACATGGCTATGGTGTTTTGAGCTACGATAATCGTGGCATAGGTCAATCCTTGCACGGCTCTATAGATAAGCACACCGCTAGCTTGCAGTGTTGGGGCCAGCTCGATCAACCAGCCGCCATTGAAGCGCTAACGAGCGCGTTTCCTCAGTCTAGTTACCACCTTGTGGGTCACAGTGCTGGAGGTCAGTTGATCGGACTAGCGCCAAATGCATTTAAATTATCGTCGATGTTTAACTTTGCGAGTTCTTCTGGTCGGCTTCTCAATATGAAGTTGAAAGATCAGTTTAAATCTCACTTTTTTATGAACATGTTCATTCCCTTTTCCAACTTTTTATTTGGTCATACGAAATCTCAATGGTTTGGTATGGGAGAGCCGCTGCCATCGGCGGTTGGTGCGCAGTGGCGGTCGTGGTGTAATGGCGGTGGTTATGTAAAAACGGCATTTGGAAAATCGGTTGAAAAGCACTATTTCGACGAGCTTACGTTTCCTGCTATGTGGGTCAATGCAGTGGACGATTTCATTGCGAATGATAAAAATGTCCAGGACATGATGGCGGTCAGTCCAAATATTAAAAGCCAAACTCTCACACTAGACCCAATAGAATATGGGCTAAAAGAAATTGGTCACATGAAGTTTTTTAGTCGAAAGTCCAGTGTGTTGTGGCAAATTCCTTTGCAGTGGTTAGATAAACACACTGGTAGTAAATAATATTGGTTATTGTTAGAGTGAGAAGAAGGTAACCGGGTTATTTATTGCGCTTATATGCCTTGATAAATGACATCAATCGCTGGTACAAAGCATAGAGAATGGGAGATAGATGAGCATGAGTGACTGTTATCTAGGTTCTTGTTTGTGTGGTGGTGTACGGTACTCTGTCACAGGTTTTAGCGATCAAGTAGCGAACTGTCATTGTTCGATGTGTCGTAAATTCCATGGCGCAGCATATGGCACTTTGGTAGGCGTCCAAGGGTTAAAGTGGCTATCTGGAACTGAGTTAATTAAAGAGTTTGTCGCACCTAATGAAACTATTCGCACATTTTGTTCTAACTGCGGATCAAGTCTAGGGTTTCGAGTCAATGGTGCGGCACTTGAAAACATTGAGTTAGCAATATCGACATTTGATGTTGATATCCCGGTCAAAGTAGACGCTCAAATTTACACAGATTATAAAGCCAATTGGTGCGAGCTACAGTCTGGATTGCCCACATTTGCCGAAGGGCGAAAAGGGTAACTGAGTATTCACGCTGCTTAATTTGTTTTGTAGACAGAACACATATTTCTACAATCGTCACAAAAGGATATATAGATGGAACTAAAAAGCGACAAGGGATCAGACAATAAATTGCAAGGCAAGTATATTGGGCTAGGGGTTGCAATTGGCGCAGGTTTTGGGTGTGTTGTGGGTATTTTAGTTGGGGTCTCCTTCGATTTACTGCCTTTCATGGGCGTTGCTACTGGCGCTGGAGTCGCGATTGGTGTTTCTGTAGGTCTTGCCATTTACCGCTCAAAGCTCGACTCTTAAACTGACATTATGCAGTTAATCGTATGGCTCAATCCGGCATTAAGCTTATCAGGTGAGCCATGGTGTTTGTTATCAAAGTTTATGTTAAGTTGAAATCTCCCAAAAAGATGTGCAGGGTGCGCAAAAATAATACAGACATTTAAATTGAGCATACATTTGCGCTGTAAAATAGTATGTTAGTTAGGCTTTGCTATGTCTTGTGGTTTAAGTATGATGAATATTCATAGTTGCTTTTTATGGTATATGTGAGTGTATCCAGAGGTAGCGAAATCTTAAAAAACGTCACTCACATTGAACAAAATAAATGTTTAGTAAATTTAGCAATAAACTTATTGGAGATGGAATATGGATTTTACAAGCATCATAGATGGTCTGATCCTTTTGTTAAGCGGTGTTATGATTGTTTTGTTCAGTAAAGGGGTAATATTTTCTGGGTTAACGCAGCGAGAACAGAGCTTTGGGCTAGAAAAGCCAACGTTTATTGTTGGAGCAATAATGACTGCGGTTGGGGTACTTGCAATCATCACTGACATTTTATAAGTCTTTCGGTTTTTTCTGCTTAGTCAAATTTTTGAGTGTAGGGAACTTCTTGGTATATCAGCCGCGCTGAACGGGCTATTAAGTGTTTGTGCCAATAAACACTAGCAGCGCGTAACATTTATGGCAAACGCTTAAACAGGCGCTCGTAGCGCCTGATGTTTGTATCAATAATTATGCTTCATGAACTGTTTTTGTCGGATCACAAAGCGTTGTAGGTAACGTAATTCTTACTGTCGCAACCGTACCCCATGCGCCATTTATTTTTTTGTTTGTGTTGGGTTTAATTGATTGGTTGTAGAGAGTATTTTTAGATTAGTCTTTTTTAAATTCATTTTTATTTCCTTTTTCTTTTTTCGTTGTTAGCAGTATTGAAAGGTAACCTATTCTTCGCTCTTGTTTCAAATGGAATATATTTTCAGCTTATTTTGAATATTAATATGTCTAACAAATTTGAGAAGAATTTTTCCGGCCTGTATTTTTTTAATGCAATTCTTGGAATGGTTGAGTAAAAATCTACCCGCAGTGAGCGTTTGGACTTGAATATTTTTCGGTATTCAAATGCTTTTTAGCGCGGTAAAAGCTGAATTATCAATTTATGTCTGTATGTAATTTGTTTGCCTGCTATGTTTGTGTCATATGCTGCGTGAGTTTTAATTGGTTTTTGGGCGAGTTGAAAGCGATGAGCTTTAATATTTGCGTTAATTCAGGTTTATGTGACAAGTTTATTACCTAAATCTCTTTTAAGCGCCTGCCGATTTATGTAGTCTAGACGCGTTTTTATTTTTGGAGGCATTTCGCCATGTTGCGAGTTCTTTTATCTGCAAGTATAGGCCTTGCAGTGAGTGCAGGTGTGTCAGCTCAAGAGGTGATGACCCCTGAAAAACTTTGGCAAGTAAAACGTGTGACAGCGTTGGGACTAAATAAAGAAAAAACACACGTCATCTACAGCGTCACAACACCAAGTGTTGCAAACAATGATTTTGCCAGTAAAGTGTACCAAGTTCCTGTGAAAGGTGGTAAATCTCAGTTACTAAACGCCTATCAAGGCCTATTAGTCGATAGTAATATCTCACCTGATGGCAGTAAGAAGTTGTTTCATGAAAAAGTTAATGTGGAGTCGGTATTAGCAGCTCATCGACACAAAGACTTGTCACAAGCAAACGCCTATGTATTTGACGACTTAAACTATCGCCATTGGGATACATGGAATGACGGCGGCTTCAAGCATGTATTTTACCAAGATCTAGTGACTGAGAAAAAAGTCGATATCATGGAAGGCAAGCCATATTCTAGTCCTACTTCTCCTTTTGGTGGCTCTAGTGATTATATTTGGGGTCCTAAAGGCGAAAACATTTACTACGTGAGTAAAAAGCTAGAGGGCACTGAATACGTTACCAGTACCAATACAGATATCTATCGTTATAATCTAGCAAGTAAAAAAACCACTAACCTTACACAAAACAATTTGGGTTACGACAAAAGTCCTGCGTTTTCCGCAAAAGGTCATTTGGCTTGGCTACAAATGGACAAGGCAGGCTATGAGGCTGATAAAAACGACATCATAGTGCGCATCAAAAATAAAAAAGTCAATTTGACTGAACACTGGGATGGCACTGTAAACAGTTTTAAATGGAGCCCTGATGGCAAACGTATTTACTTTGTTGCCCCAATAGACGGCACCATTCAGCTGTTCCAAGTATCAGTAAGCGCCAAATCTAAACCAAAGATCAAACAGCTTACTAAAGGTCAATATGATGTGAACGGCATTGTGGCAGCACTAGACAAGCAGCTGGTAGTGACTCGTAGCAGTATGAATCGAGCGTCAGAGATCTTTCGTTTTGATCTGCGCAAGAAAAACCTAACGCCACTGACGAAGGTTAACGATACTTTGTATGCTGATCTTGACTTGCCAACAGTGAAGAAGCATATGGTGACCACTAAAGATGGTCAGGAAATGTTAACTTGGGTGATCTATCCGCCAAACTTTGACGAAAGTAAAAAGTATCCAACACTTCTTTATCTTCAAGGTGGACCTCAATCTGCATTATCTCAGTTTTATTCGTTCCGCTGGAATTTCCAAGTGATGGCATCGCAAGGTTACATTGTTGTTGCGCCAAACCGTCGTGGTATGCCGGGTCATGGTGTGAAGTGGAATGAAGACATCACGCAGGATTGGGGAGGTAAAGCAATGCAAGATTACCTAGATGCGATTGATGATGTTGCAAAAGCTCCCTATGTAGACAAAAAGCGCATTGGTGCGATCGGTGCAAGCTTTGGTGGTTATTCAGCGTTTTACCTAGCTGGCAACCACGATGGGCGCTTTAAGACCTTTATCTCGCACTGTGGTATTTTTGACCTTCGCAGCATGTATGGCACAACTGAAGAGCTATTTTTCGTGAATCATGAATTTGGTGGCCCATATTGGGAGCAAAGCAATGCATCGATCAACCAGACTTATAATGAGTTCAACCCGATTAATTTTGTAGACAAGTGGGATGCACCCATGTTTGTGATCCATGGCGGTAAAGATTACCGAGTACCACTAGGTCAAGGGATCCAAGCATTCCAAGCAGCAAAATTACGTGGCTTGGAAAGCCGTTTCTTGTATTTTCCAGAAGAAAACCATTGGGTACTGACGCCGCAAAACGGTATTGTGTGGCAGCGTGAGTTCTTTAAATGGTTGGAAGATACGCTGTAGACATTTATCTAAGATTTTTCTAAGAAAATGCAAAAAAACCTGAGCGCTTAGCTGTGCTCAGGTTTTTTTATTGATAGCTTTGTTGTGTTCTCCGCGGATTGCTAGCCACTCAATACAGCGAGGTAAAACCTTTGAAATCACTTGGTATGACTTAATATCTTATATTCTGAAACGCGAGATTGAGCACTTTTATCCAATCAAGTATATTTTTATAAAAGTTGTTTGTGTATCGACCGCAGCGAAACTGAATAACTTCGCGCAGGAATGAAAGGCAGTAAGAAAAAAATGATAATAATAAGGTGCACTATGCAATTATCTCTTTCTCGAAACCCTTATTTAATTTGTATTGTGCTCGGTGCAGTTACTGCAATTGTGTTTAGTTTTTGGGTTATTGCCTACCACTCAATAACAGGGAAAACACATGACAGGGTTAAAAAGCAACAGAGTATTTGGTTGCACAAGGAGCCGGTGAGTTATAGTTACACAGCCTATGCAGGGTGCATGCACTCGATTGTTTCCAAAGTTGTAGTGATTGACGGCAACACATTTTTTGAAAAGGCCGCGCCAGAGGAGGATAGGCTGGTGATTGAGGCGTTTTTTGAAGCTGCATCGAAAGGGCTCTATGAGGCGTCGAGTATAGAAATAAAGTACCATTCAGAGTATGGCTTTCCCGAGCTAATTGAAGTGGATTGGGACAAGCACGTTATTGACGATGAGTGCTTTTACAGGATTGAAAAGTTTAAACTTATTGAATAGTAAAATGGAATCTGTGGGCGAATTAATCAAAGCAGTTTGTTATTCCCTATGCCATATCATCGCGAGTGGATAGGATCTGAAAAGTCACCTAGTTGAGAGTGTCTGAGTACTATTCGAAGAAAGCAAAACAATATCAAAAACATAAAAGTCTATGCTGATGATAGGTCTTCAATGACTCTCAGTGGGGCTATTGCATTTTGTATTAATATGATTGAGCTTTACTTAGTCCGAAGCTGCTGTGGTCACACATAGGAAAGATAAAATATGAGCAAAGTTATGATTTTCATCTTTTTGCTGAGCTATACGAGTTATACACAAGCAATCAGTAAGCAGTGGAACGAGTTAAATAGGCACTATCATGAGTCACTGGTACAGCAACAATACGATACTGCGCTGCAAGTGGCTTTAGAACTAAATAAGATAGACCCTGTTGATACCCAGGTTTTGCTTTATATTGTTTTTGCTTCAATTAAACTAAAAAGGAAAGTACCTAGTTGGGTCATGTCCGAGCCTTGGCCGAACGCAACAGATCAAGACAAATTTAATCGCAAGCTAGCTGAACAATTGATGGGAAATAAGCGTTCAATATAAGGGTAAGAATACGTATTTGAGCTTTTCCTTTATATTTCTAATCTCTTATGGATAGTCTGAGCATTTGGTATGTACATGCTCTCCCTAATTGTATCAAACTAGAGTTCGCAATTTATAATGGTACAATTTCAAGAAGTGAACATAAAAATAGACATCTACATCACCAAAAATACGATAGATTTGGTGTTTAACTGAGCAGAACTCGAAAATCACATTGTAGTAAATCTAAGGGAACAATTATGCGAAGTGTTATTGCAATCTTTCTTATGCTTATCTTATTGCAAGGGTGCGATATAGGTGGGTCTATATCCGGCATGTTGGAAAAGCAACAATTGGCAGAGCAACACATAAAATCAAAGTATGGCTGGGAGTCTAAGTTTGGTTATAGCATTGTCAATGGGACGCTTCAACAAGTCACTTTAATCGTGTTTTCAAATGACGTGCGTCAAACAACGGTGGCAGAACTGGAGCATGCTGCTGCGGAAGCTGTGTCATTGGCTTTTGACGACAAACCCCAAGCGATTTTTATTCAAATAGTTACTCAACCAGAGTACCTTAAGTAGTTACATTGCGCACAGTGAGACCAATTTAATTGTTTGCGGGTCTACAGTGATATTACAATGCTCAAATTGCAATTTCTTTAATAAGATAATTAAGTTATTGTAATTTGAGTAGATATATAGACTCAAAGCCTTCCTCCATATACAACCCATGTCGACAGTCGTACAGGCTGATAATCGCCAAGAAGATTTAATTTTGCCTGTCGGTATGACTAAACTGCGACTCAAAATTGTGTCACCGCATTTTATTCATATACTTAATGAAGTGGTGTGTCTAAACGCAGCGTGTAAATACCTAAAAGTATTCAATGGTGGAGCGACAGTAGAGGCTAATCAGCAATGCAAATATCTGAAAGTATAGACATCAAGAGTCCTAAAATGAGAGTTTGGTCGGTGATCACCGATATAGAAAATGCAGCGACCTGGCTATCAAATATAAAAAGTATAGAAATTATCGATAGTCCTGAAAGTGGTATCAATGGATTGAAATGGAAAGAAGTTCGCAATTTTTGTGGTAAAGAAGCGTCTGAAATTATGTGGATAACAAACTCTATTGAAAATGACCACTATTGCGTAAGGGCTGAAAGCCACGGTGCAGTGTATTTATCTCAATTAAGCATAAATGAGTCAGACGAGGTAACAACACTAACCATGTCATTTAAAGCTGAGCCACAAACATTTCTTGCAAAATTACTGTCCAAAATTATGAATCGTTTCGTTTTAAATTCATTGATAAAAGAAATTCAAAGGGACCTCAAAGATATAAAAGACTATGTTGAGAGAGCAAGTAATTGAATGGAAGTGGTACCATAGTGACATGGCTTTCTAGCAAAAAAGGGCCGCTCACGCTGAGCTAGCCCATTAACCCTGTTCATTTATATTGCAGGCAGTTATAGGGTAACGTTTTCTTGGTCAAACTGTAATTTTGCAGGGGTTTTTGCATCGGATACAGTCGCAAGTAGTGCGTTTGTCAGTGCTTCTTTGGCATCCGGTTTAGAGAGTGCTTGCGCGAGTACTTTGTCTAAAGCAGATTGCTCTTTTTTCTCGGATTCCCCCAAAGCGGCGCGTATTTTTGTTTTAACCGCGTGGGCCTGACACAGCGCTTTTGCACTGTTGTAATCTGCTATAAGCGTAAGTTCAGCCTCTTTAAATCGCGCGAGTATATAATTATTAATGACTGCAAAAATTGATGGGACTGTGTCGAGAATATTACGCAAGGTCTGGCTGTTATTGGACAGTAATCTTTCTGCGTAGTAGCCCAACGCCGCATTGACCGCGGCTGAACCTGCTAAAGATATGCCGGCAGTCGCAACCACGGCTGCGCCACCAAATACGGCAGAAACGCCAGCGAGTATTTTCAAGAAACAAGCAGCTAGCTTTTTGGCTAATGAGGGCGTATCCATTTTCTCTAATTGTCGATAGTGTTTTATTTTGTCGGCAAAAATTAGCAGACGAATGGCATTATTTAATAGCCATTGAGCTTTATCCTTTAGCACCTTTTGGTGTGGATGTAGGCTAACAAGCGTTGGCCAGTCAGCATCTTCAAAACCAACGCTTTTTAGTACAGCATTAATGGCTTCGACTGATGCCAGCCCCGTGCGATACTTATACATTGCTAAATGTAGGGGAAAATCACCTTCCGAAGGCATGATTTTTTTATCATTAAAATATATAGGCAGGAACTTATTCATTTCGTCCCCTTTAACCGGGGTGACACTAGCCTTTAATAGCGCTTGTTCTAGCGCTGGAAACTCCCACTTCATAAAGACTTCAAACTCATCCGCAAGGACTTCAATATCTTTGGCCAAGGCTTCTGCGTAGTCTTTATGCTCAACCTTGCCTCGGATCGTTGCGCCATTTTTGATGATATTGTTAAAGTCACCGCCATCGAACAAGGTTTTTCCCATCAGTGTTTTGTTGTATTCGGAGGTGCCCTCGTAGTTTGCAATGTTTTTATTTGAGTAAGTTTCGAGACTATTCGTGGTTGTTTTACCACCTTTATCTCGTTCTGAAAATAAGGCTCCACGGACCAAGATAGCGCAGCTGTTGTCATGTTTTTTTGACTTGACCATTTGCAGTGAATAAAACTCACCGTCTTTGAACTGCGCATCGAACATGGTGGTGATATCTTTCTCACTCTTTGCCGTTTTCGTTAGTCGCTTAAATGTTTCTGCATTTATTTCATGTGAGTCGAGTTCGCAGTGTCGATTCTTATAAGTTAACTCCGTAATCGTGCTTTTACTCATAATTTTTCTCCATATTCAATGCTAAGTGAGGTGGGGACCAATTGTTAGTTTTTGGATATTTCCTGATGACATAGGCAATACAGCCAACACTCTTCATCAAGGTATTGCGGGTCGATATCGACTTCTAAGTCGATTAGAGTATTTGATGAAGAAGTAGCACCTTGTTTTGAGATCTTTTTGGATTTGGTTGAAGTGGATTTTTTAGCACGCCTAATCACACGGACAACTCGTGTTTTACCCATATTTGCGTTCCTTTTAGATTTTTAGACTGGTTCAATCAGGATTTCGAAACAAGAAAGTAGTGAATTCAGTGTGGCCTAGTTGATGCACTCTATCTCAGTCAATTATCTTTATTTATCAGTCCTTTTTACCAAGAGTAAGTAAAGGAAGGCGTGAAAAAGGCGAATGCTCAACCATGTGATTTAGTGTCTGTAGGTGTAGTGGTACAATAAAAAAACAGCGTGTGATGTGCTTACACGATATGCTTGGTAACGCCCATGGGGAGAAGAGTGAACGTTTAGTTACGTCGGCTGTTAGTACTGCTGAAAACCCAAGTTAGACTAGGCTTTTCTAGGTCGCTTTTAAGCCAATAATTAATACCAACAGAGTAAAGAGTTAGCCTTATCAATAACTTGGGCAAAGAACGTTATCCGTTAAGGTGCAACTTACAGGCTAAGCTCAAAAATATCCTGATTCAGTTCAATCAACTGTTCAAGTAGCATTTGCTGGCCTTTGACATCCGATATTTTCCAAGCAAATGGCTTGAGGGGTTTTAATCGATTGAGCAGCTCGCCATTTAAGTCATACATAGACAGGTAGTCAGAGCGGCTGTCATAACTATAAAATTGGTCTTGGTGTAATACTAAACTGTTGCCATTGAGTGTCGGTATCGGTGTCGGCTTTTGTGGTTCTGAGTTCAGAGCTTGCTTAAAAACACGACCTTCGAAGTTACTAATATAGAGATTTTGCTCATAGACCCAAGCGGCTTTAACATCTGAAATCGGGTACTGAGTAAGATCAGAGGTGTCAATATCGAGCTCCCACAATGTGTCTCTAGATGGTTGTGTGGAGGTCACAAGTAGGCGCGAGGCATGATGCCAGCTTAGTACCTGTGTCAGTGGTATTTTTGTGTCGACTTCTAGGATCTTGCCCTTTAAATCAATGATGTTAAGTTTTCCATCATTCACTACCGCGATTTTTTTCCCGCTAGGAGACCAGCTTAATTGTTCAATTTCAATATGACCGACAAACTGGCTTAATTGTGTCGCCTGTTTGCCATCCCATAACCAGATTTGATCACGGCCACTGCGAGCAGAAACAAAGGCAATAAGCTCACCCTGAGGTTGATACTTTGCAAACTTCTCCCGACTCTTAGAGCGCGCGAAGCTAGGGTAAGGTTGAACATGTTGGTTTATTCCATTCTGTGTAGGCGCTGAGGGAGGTTCATAAAGAGGAATATGCGAAATATCAGTATCCTTATTGCCTGCAATAGTTAGAATATGGCTGCTTTTAGGGTGATACTGAGCACTGACAACTCCCTGAACTGTGGTGTTGTATGGAGTAAGCTTACCCTCTAAGCTTAGCTGATAGAGTTTGCCTTGTTTTATTGCCAGAAGCGACTCACCCGTTGATGAGAAACGTATAAAGAGCGGACCTTCTCCAGTGTCAGTGTCATCCAATTCAACAGGATTTTGCTGCGTCACTTTGCCTTTCGAATCGAGAATAGCTAAAACGTGTTCGCGTTGCTGGGTATAATAGAGTACAGCAAAGTAATTGTGCTGTGGCGCGTAATCATAGGTGTAAATTGAGTCCGTTGATGAGGTGAAGACTGCCCTGATCTTTTGGTCTATGGCATTGTAGTTAACTAAGGCAGGTCGGTTTTGCAGTGTGCTTAAAAAGGTGTAGTTGTGATTCGCCAGTGCGATGGGTCGCTCTATGGGTCTTTCTTGGCATTGATAGCGTACCGAAGATACTTGCGGCGCTACTAATGACTCAGCAAAGTCTAGCATGTTAATTTGCCAGCAATTAGCTTGGTGAGGCTCTGGGCTTTGCGTGTGTTGTTGGGTGCAATCACGCTGTTTTGTATAGATCACACTGCGGCCATCCGGAGTAAATCGTGTGTCGCGATAAAACCCTGCGTCGGCACTCAAGCGTGTTTCAACGCCTGATTGAATGTTTTTCGCCCAAATATGGCTTTGGCAGGATTGAACATGGCGGTTAAATACGATGTATTGTCCATCCGGGCTGTATGTAGCTTCACTTTCAAACGCGTCAGTAAAGGTTAATTGCTTTAATGCTTTGATATTGAGGGCTTGCGGCGCGGAGTTTATCAGGATAAGCAGCCCAGTTAGCAATACCATGCCACCCAATATCCCCCACACGAGCTGTTTATTGTGTAACACTAAAAACTGCTTGTTCACAGTATTTGGCGAGGGGGTGTCCATATCCCAGCGTACTTCGGTCATCAATCGGTACCCAATTTTAGGATGTGTCGCAATGATCCGTGGCGATTTAGCATCGTCACCAAGTACTTTACGCAGACGTGCGATACAACGCTGAAGTGCATTAGGGACTACTTCAGTGCCTTGCCAAACTTGTTCCATGATGTCTTGATGGCTCACCACGTGTTGTGCGTTTTGTGCAAGTAAGAGAAGCACTTGTAAAACCTTCGGCTCTACTTTAACACTTTGGTCTGCACTAATTATTTCTGAACGTGATAAATCAATGAGGTGATCTTCAATAAAAAAACGCTGTGGTGATGGCATAAATTTAAGACTGCGGCTCTGAATATGCACGAGTATATGAATATAATTTGTTGCTGTCGAGCACGGTGTTTTTTATAACCTATTGTAAAGTATAGATATCAGTTATTCATCATGATTTCATCAGCGTGCCATTGTTGTACTCTTTGCCTCCCGACGCACAGTAGAGACTTTGATTTTACACAAGTTAAGGAGTCATGCTATGTGTTTACTTTCTTCGAATAAGTCGCTCAAAAAACTGGCCGCCTTTCAGTATATTGCCAGTGGTTTATTGGCTTTTTATAGCCAGCATTCTATTGCTGATGAAATCGCCAGCAAGGCAATTGAGAGAGCTGTATCGGCATACGGTGCTGAGGCATTGATGACAATGCAGCAGTTAAGCATAAAAGAACAGCAACTACGCTATACCAAGGGACAATCCGGTCATGCAAGGGAGGGCGCGCATGGTATTGTGCTGCATAAATACAATCAGCAACTAAACATCGACTTTGTTAATAAGAACAAAGTATTTAAGCGAAGTGATCAGAACTTACTTGGTAATTATGGTTATCATACTCTGGTTACCCTAGATAGGCGTTTTATCGAAGGCAAAGGCGCATACATTGATCACTGTTTGCAAACCTTTCAGCCTAGCGAACGATTACACTGGAATTCAGTTGGATTGGGCATGGAGCATGGCGTCGACACGCTAATTGTCAAACAGCTCGCAAAGCACAAGAAGCAAGTTAGCAGCGAGGGGGTGGCGTATATACATGGTCAAGCCCATGATGTTCTCAAGTATCAACAAAATAACGAACTACACACTGTTTTCATCAATACTGATTCAGGGTTGGTATCTAGGGTGATCCGTAAAGCAGGTGAGCAGCCAACACGGTATGACTTTTTAGTACATACAAAGAATCGTATTGGTATTACATGGGCAACTGAGGTGATGGTGAGCCGTGAACAGCATCCAATTGCGCATGTCACCGAGCGAAGTTTGACAATGGAGCTACCCCTTTCTTTAGCTGAATTAATGCCTGCCAAGTACAAACGCCGTCAGCCTGTGGCATATCTAGATTTTGAGCAACCCAGTGTTAATCAGCTTGCCGACGGCGTCTTTTTAGTTGGACAGGGGTGGAGCTTCACGCTATTTGCAGATATTGGCAAGTCATACGTGTCAATGGGAGCATGGCAAATGCCCGGAGATAAATTTACGTGGCAAAAACGATTGGAAAAACTACATCAATTTACCGCAGAGCAAAAACCGGTTTCACATTTTATTGTCACTCACCATCATGACGACCACTTGATGGGGCTCTCAGAGGTAGTAGAACATGGCGCTCAATTATTGATGCTTCCTCAACATGTCAATGCAGTAAAGGCGAGCCTAAGTATACCGATTGACTCCAGCAGGTTGACCTTGGTGCGAGATGCGTTAAAGGTTGCCAATGACAAGGTACAGGTGTTTGATGTGCCAAGTAGCCATGCGGACCACAATTTGGTGGTATACCTTCCTGAACAGAAGATTCTTTTTGCTGAAGACATGTTTGGCAGTAGCTTGGCACGAGGCTTTCACTCACCCAATAGTTGGCCGAGTCGCGATGTATATTATCGCACTGAGACTCTAAACAAAAAGCTTCAATCGGTGAGGGTAGATGTGGCTCAATATGTTTCATCACATCATGGCCGGGTGCTATCTAAAAATGAATTTAATCAAGCTTTGAGTTTAACTTGCCCAAGTGATGACGTTTTAAAACAACGACTATTCGGTAGTTAAGCGCTGCTTCGATATTTTTGTTAAAAGCGTATAAAGAGCCTTTACAAATGTTTGCTAAGATACATTTATCGCAGCGAACAAGTGAAAGGCTTTTTATACTCATGGCCCTAAGTCACGTTTATTTGCTGATACCAATTCGCCAAATGTTGACCTATGTCGTGGGGATAATCTTCTTGAATAAAGTGGGTCCCTTTTCCAAGTTTGACCATTGTGGTATTGGGAAAGTGCTCCGAAATCCATTTAGCGTCCTCGCTTCGGATCAACATGCCAGGCTCTGCATAAAAACAGATTTTTGGCAGGTCTGTTTTGGTCAGCCAGTCATGATAGTTTTGAACTGCCCTAGCTGTGTGCTCAGGTATTCCATTTACGGGCACATCTGCGGGGAAACGCTGGATGGCTCTACGACTTTGAATGGTTGGATAGGGCGCTTTATACTCCCTCATTTCCTCGTCCGTTAACTCGCGCTCGGTCCAATTTGGTAGCATTTGGGTGATGAAACTATTTGCTACGCCAAAAATAAAATAACTGCCAAGCTTAGATTGCATCACCTTCAGCGCCAGTTTTTCTCCCAGGTTTAACCTTTGATAGTCCATTGGTTTGTACATGGCCTCCATAAAAGCGATGGCCTTGATATTATCTCGGTGTAAGTTGGCGTAGTGAAAACCCAACCCCGAGCCCCAATCTTGCACGACCAGTGTGATATTGGTTAAGTTCAATGCGGATATGAATTTTTGTAAGTAGTCATAGCTGTCGCGAAAACCGTAGTCAATATTTGGCTGTTCTGATCTACCCATACCGATTAAATCAACGGCAATGGCACGGCCATGGCCGCTCATATAAGGCATGATATTACGCCAAATATAAGATGAAGTTGGATTTCCATGAATAAATAGTATTGGGTCGCCTTTACCTTGCTCCACATAGTGGATTTTATGCCCATTCACATTGATGAACTTTGACTCAAATGGAAATTCAGTACCAATATTGCGACTATGCATTGTTATCCTCATGACAGTATAAATGGGCAATAGTAGCGCTCACGTCTTGCTTAGCTGTGTTTAATAATGGTGTACCATGGGAAGGTAGCAGGTGTTTAAATCGCAACCGTTTAACTTGTTTAAAATCAGCAAAACTGGGCGAATTAGCACGTCTCCATTCAGGGCCTATATTCGCAGGTTTTATAAAACCCGCTTTGCTTAACATAGCATTGGCTTGAGGGCTGAAATACTCGTCAGCAACGCGCCAGTTCTGTAAGCTATCTGCTGTGATGATCACGCCATCACCCTGAGTAAGTGATAGTATGCCTTCAGGCATCGGCGAGCTGTCAAAGACAAATAGTTCTATATTAGGCATGGGCAAATTCGCTTCAGTCATTAAGCTGACTTTATCATTGGGTACGACTGTTTTCATACCCGGTAAAAGCCAAAGATTTGCATCAAAACAATCTAGGTAAAACTCATCATCTATCCCGTTCATATGGCCTAAATGGTATGCACCTAATCTCACTACGTGCTTTACTTCTCCAAGTGTTGAAAGTTGCTTTAATCCTTGTTCATTGAGGCGTATTGCACTGACCAAAGTTAATTTACCTTCATGACGCAAAATGATCATATTGCGACTAATTTGTATACCGGGGCCCATTTGTATGCTGCCTTTTACCATAAAAACATCAGGAAAAATTTGCTCTATCGCACTATGAGGCATGGCTTCAGGGTAGGTATTTGGCATTGCGGTATTCCTCTAGTTCGAATAATCAGATGTTTGGATTATCTGACCATGAAAGGTGCCGTTGAGCGCATCGAGATAGGCTTTAGCAGTGTCAGATGCCGACACTGCATTTGGCAGTTCAAATCCAAGTTTTGCTAAGGACTCCTGAACGGGAGCTGGTGATACTGCATTTAAACGAATGTTTTTCGACTCAATACTCGCTGCACTGATAAAGCCTTCTAATGCCGCTGTTGCCATTGCGATACTCGAGGAACCTGGGATTTGCTCGCGATGCGCGCGGCCCGTTGTTAGGGTGACCGAGCCGCCTTCATTTAAATACTTAACGCCAAATCGAAACACATTAACCTGACCCATTAATTTGTTGTGCAGCACATTGGTGAAATCTTCATCGCTGTGTTGGTGCAATGGTTTAAGTTGCCCGTTCCCGGCGGTGCAAATAATCGCATCAACTTTTGTGGTTTTGCTAAACATGTTTTTAATCGATTGGTGGTCATTTAAATCTACTTTAATGTCACTATTGGAACTGTGGTTGGCTGTGATCACCTCGTGCTGAGGTAACAGTGCGTTATGTACCGCAGAGCCAATGGTGCCAGATGCACCGATTAGTAAAACTTTCATGTGTGTACCTTTGGTTAGTGAGTTAATGGGGGGGCCAGCCTGTTTTTCACTATACGCCTAACCAATGGTCTAAAAAAGAATAGATATTTAATCAAGATGTTCATATAATTTGAACATGATCCCATTAGAACATATTCACGTTGTTTACGTGATCCACCAAGAAGGCAGCTTCAAAAAAGCCAGTGAACGACTGTTTAAAGCGCGTTCAGCCGTGTCCTATTCGGTGAAAAAAGTCGAAGAGTATTACGGCATTGAAATTTTTGACCGAAACGAATACCGACCCTCTCTAACTCGTGACGGCAAACTGCTACTACAGAAAATTCAGTATTTGATGGGGCAGGTGCAGCAGTTTGATCACTTTGCCAAGCAGATGAATTCCGAAATTGAAACTGAGGTGCGTATTGGCGTTAGTTCTATCTTCCCGATGAACAGGCTAATAAAACTATTAACAGTCTTGAAGTCTGAATTTCCCCATACTGTGGTCAACTTGGAAGTGGAAACTTCTTCTGGAGAAAGGTTGTTGTTGGACGATAAGGTAGACCTAGGTATTTATGGTAGTTTGCAGCAGAATGAGCAAGTTGTTTATAAGCACATTGATACCTTTCGGCTACCTGTTTTAGTCTCAACCAAGTTTCCAGCGGATCTTGATTTAATATCAGTGTCTGATTTAGCTCGCTTTCCGCAAGTGGTGTTAAAAGCCAGTTATAAATCAGGCAAGAATATTGGTATTTTGGAAAACGGGATACAGTGGTACGTTTCAGATCACAGTACCAAAAAAGAGCTTATTCGAAGTGGACTCGGTTGGGGGAGAATTCCTGTTCATGAAATTGAACATGAAATATCTACTGGCCAGTTAATACAGCTGCCTTGTTGTGAGGAAATGGTGGTACCAGCGTACATCGCCAAAAAGAATGATAAGGTATTGGGACCGGTTGGAAAGAAAATATGGGACTTTTTTAGCCAAGCTTAGTTTATAAATTTATACCTCACGCGCACGTTGTTCCTTCCTTAATTAATTGTGTGAAAATGGCAATATACCCGGTAAAGGAATATTGAGAAACAAATTAAATGCAGCCTTATTTGTTTACAATGCAATATTGTTGATTGTGTAATGTATTTTTATCGATATTTTTATTTACTCCTACTTTTCGGAATTTATATTTTCACTATATTTACAAATATATATTATATATCGTATATTTTTCTCGCGCCAATTGAGTGTGATTAATTAATAAAAGGAAATTTAAATAAAACTCAAAAAATTTGCTGCAACTTTTCTAGTTGGTTGCGGATTATCAACGGTTGCTATGGCAGACGCTTACAGTGAATTAGTAACTGCCAGCGGTAGTTCAAAATACGATTTTCGTATTGGTTTACAGGCTTTAGACGATCGTGGCCGAGATCCTGGCCGAGTTGAATATACTAAGTATCTTTCAGCTGGCTCTAATGTACAGTCGGAGTGGGCTGTAGACAGAGATGCATACGATCCGGATGCATTGAAGTTACACCTTTCAATCCTCAATCATATTCCAAGCAACAGAGACTTCCGTATCGCTATTCAAGCTGCGGACAGGAATGGTCGCGGTGACTTTGGTTTTTGGCAATATACTCCTTGGGCAAGTGAGGGGGGCGGTTGGTCTGGCATGGCATTTGACACCGATCGTCACGATCCGGATGCATTTCGTATTCGTATTGAAACTCGTACATGGCAAAGCAGCCGCTCATTGAGTGACTTCCGTATTGGCCTAAGAGTCTCGGATCGTGGTGGACGTGAAACTGGCGAAGCAACATATACGCCATGGGCGTCATATGGTGGTGGCTGGACTGGTCTAGCTACAGACAACGATGCATATGACTTCGATGGTTTTGAAGTTAATTTAGAAGTTCGTCAGCAATAAGAACAATTGGGGCTACTGTCATTTTGCCCAAATCTAATAAAGCCCCTCGGGGCTTTAATGTTAAAACAGTTTAAAGCGAAATGCTTTTTTATATTTGATTTGTCATGTTTTTAGTGTGATTTTAGTTTAAATCTATCAGTTTATTTTTATAAAAAGAGTATGTGTTGATTGATGCTCTTACTTTTATTATCTAATACCCTTCAAGTTTCTATATAGTTAAATATAGTGCCTACAATAGCAACTAAAACAAAAAGTGCTAGGAGAAGGCGTGAAATATGCTTTTTTAATTCTGTTGTTTCGGTCTCTAATCGGTGGTGATATATCCGAAGAGATATCTTCACTTGACACAGTGAATGGCGTCGAAAACGATTGGGTTTTTGCCCAATTATAGATGCCAAAATGGACGAGGAGTTTTCTAACAGGGTGTTCATTACAACACAGTAGGTTGCGCATTGTGGGCACCTGTTTAGTATATTGATAGAGCTCAGAAAGGCTCCTGAAGCACCTAGCTTCAAGACTATGATAACTTCGAGTTTAATAATATTGTTGATGAAACGTCGACAGTACTTTTTGAACCAAACGAATGGTATCGTGTTGTAAGAAATAACCAGTCGATAGGTTGGATTACCGATTATACGGTCAGGGCAGCGCGTTAAGTTTAGATTGAAATAGAAATGTGAGGTTAGGTGTTTGAAACTAGACGGCAATATAGAATTAATCATAGGAGATATTACTTCCTCTGAAGCCGATGCCATTGTGAATGCTGCTAACCCCAAAATGTTGGGTGGCGGCGGAGTTGATGGCGCAATTCACCGGGCCGCAGGCGCTGGATTGCTGGATGCATGCCGAAAAGTTAAAGCAATCAATGGTATTCGATGTCCGTTTGGTGAAGCTCGAATCACGAGTGCGGGAAATTTACGGTCAAAATATGTGATCCATGCAGCAGGACCCATATACAGAAACGAACAAACCCCAGCGAGTGTACTTGAGTCAGCTTATCGCAGTGCATGTGAGTTAGCGATAAAAAACGGCTGCCAATCAGTGGCTTTTCCAGCAATATCATGTGGCGCATATGGTTACCCATATGAAGAGGCTGCCCAAATAGCAGTTCATACTTGCCGCCAATATCCACAGCTGTATGTGACATTTTATCTAATTGATAAAGCGTTGGCGGACGTATTTCGAAGTGTCATCTGAAGTCATTGGTATGTGTTTTCATGAGGCTCTGGTGAGGAGTAAATCTGGACTATATTTTATACTCGATAAGCTGGTAGACGAATTTTATGAACCGGTTTTTCCGGTAGGCACGTTGTGAGAGAGCAATGAATTTAAACACTGCAAGTTTGCATTACTACATTATAAAGCACTTTGTTGAGTTTACGACAGCACCAAAGATAGAGAAGCTGGCTAACGCTTTTGGCGTCACAAGGCAGGATGTGATTGATGCACTCAAAATGCTACAAGATGATCATGGCGTTGTATTACACCCCGTGTCCAGTGAGATATGGGTAATGCACCCTTTTTCAGCTGCGCCAACTAATTTTTGGATTCAAGCCGGTCAAAATGGCTGGTGGGGAAATTGTGCTTGGTGCGCATTGGGGGCGGCTGCACTTCTAGATCGTGACTTGACGATCACCACAACTTTGGGCAGTGAATCAAAGCAAGTGAACATCGAAATTAAAGGTGGGAATGTTATCAATGATGACTTATATATTCATTTTCCAATCCCAATGGAAAAAGCATGGGACAATGTGATTTACACATGTAGCACGATGCTGATGTTTGAATCAAATTCTGCTATCGAACAGTGGTGCGCGCGCCACGGGTTAGCACAAGGCGATGTACAGCCGATAAGTCATATCTGGGAGTTTTCCAAAGTGTGGTACGGCAATCACCTCAATTCTGATTGGGCAAAATGGTCTGTTGCCGAAGCGGCCGAGATATTTGAGCAGTTTAATCTTACAGGCCCAATTTGGCACTTGCCTGTAGGCCCAGACCGATTTTAACTTTTGTCGTTATTGGACAATAGGTCATAAGCAATAAAACCTAGCTGATTGGGTCGGCCCAATCAGCGGTTTGCAAAGTCTACTTTGAACAGATTGATGACAACGCGATATCAACCCAAACTAATCGATGGTCTGATGAGGCTGCTCTATCGGCAACAAGCTCAATGCCTTGTTCATCTGTTGCGGGCCAGAAAACCCCGCTATTGACCACTTCTAAATTGCTCGACGGCAGCACATAGTCTGCTCTCATTCCCCAGTGCGCAGTGTGTGTGGCTGCATTTGGATTTTGCGGTTTATTCAGCTTTCCGCCTCTAGATTCAGGGGCAGCATAATTATTGACTCTCTGGTGTGTCAGCAATTGTCTTATGGCGTTTGGATGAGCGTCTCCATCTACATCACTGGCATTTAAGTCGCCTAGTATAACAAACGACTGATTGCTAATACCGCCGGTTATACCTGCGTCGTCATATATGTAGCTATTCCCTGAGTCAGAAATATAGTCTTTCCAAAGTCTAAGCTCATCGTGATTTCTTTTTCCATTTCTATCTTCAGGACCATCGAACACTGGCGGAGTAGGGTGACTTGCTAACACGTTGAGCTGTTTATCGCATACTCTCACGGGAATATCCCAATGCGATTTAGAGGAAAGTCTCATGATTTCACTTTCTGACTTGGCGTACCAATTACTGCCGTCTTGGTTTGTAGGCATTAAGTTGTCAGGCATATCTTTCCACAAAAACTTTTGGAAAGTACGTACTTGGTTTGAGTTTATCGGATACTTTGACAGCACTACCATGCCGTATTGGCCCGGATATTTACCAAAGCCATAATGCGTTAATTTACTGTTTTGTCCAGTCAACGGTGTTTTGACCCCCGTATTAACTGGTGCAAGGTATACGTGTGGGTAAGTTATTGGCTCAAAACCATTTTGAGAGACTTCTAAATATTGCTGCTTAAACAAGTTAATCCCAAGTTCGGGGTTGGCAATATAGTCAAACTCATTTAATAAAATAATGTCAGGGCGAGTTTGTTGAATGATCTGTGCGATATTGTTGATTTGCTGCACTTCACCACTTTTCAGAGCGTTAGTCAGCACATTCCCTGATGTATCTAGCTTGTCTTCAATCTGGTAATTGGTTGCTTCCATACTTACATTGAACGTTGCGACTCTCATGGTCTTTTGCTCTTCGGGCTGTGTATTGCCCAGCTGGCTTGATGTTTGTTGACAGCCTGTGCCCAGCAGGGTCGCTGTTAAAATAATAGATAATAGTGATGGTTTCATTACTAACCTAGTGAAATATGTTATTGCCCATAGTCTACAGCTTTGTGAATAAAAGAGGGTTTAAAAGTATGTTAATTATTTGATTTGATAAATTATTCATAATATTAGTGTAACTACTTCACAAATGCCCTTTGACTTGTTAGTTTTTTTATGGGGACAAACGAATCTACGGTCGCTTTTGATTAAATACGGGTTCTTTTTTGTATTTTTGGTGCTATCAACAAGGAGAAAAATTGTGGTTAAACTCGAGGTAAGATGTGGGTTAAGTGTTAAGTTACTTGATATTTCAGATGCGCAAACGCTGTTTTCTTTAGTCGAGGCAAATAGGTCTTACCTAAAAGAGTGGCTTCCTTGGCTCGATTTAACTAATTCTCACCTAGATTCAGAAGCTTTTATACAATCAACACATCAACAGTATCATGATGGCCTTGGTATTATGGGCGGAATATATAGTGATAATTCGCTGGTAGGGATGTGTGGCTATCATCCAATTGATAAAATCAACCGCTGTGCCAACATTGGGTATTGGTTAGCAGAGAAGTCGCAGGGACAAGGCATAGCGACGACGTGTGTTGCTTACCTTGTGGATTATGCGTTTACTGAATTGCAATTGGCTCAAGTCTCTTTGTCAATTGCGGAGCACAATTATAGAAGTCAGGCGATTGCGACACGCTTGGGGTTGAGCCGCAAAGGTATTAAACGAGATGCAGAGTATTTGTACGACCATTTTGTGAACCATATTTGCTATTCAGTGAATCGTACTCATTGGCTGGAGCGCAAGGCAATCGATTAGCAAACCGAGCAAATGGGATACGCTTTTTTTGTAAGGTAATTTAAGGTTACACTTGGCTTTTTAATATTGGACACCGTTATGTCAAAAATTACACAGCAGCAAATTGGCAGCGTGGCCCTCGTTGTTGATAACTACGATGATGCTATTGATTTTTATACGAAAAAGTTACAGTTTACCTTGGTGGAAGATACAGAATTAGGAGGAGGGAAGCGCTGGGTTCAAGTGTCGCCTCCTAACTCGAACGGCGCTAATTTACTCTTAGCCCAAGCAAGCTCTGAAGAGCAAAAGTTGGCTGTGGGCAATCAAAGCGGCGGGCGTGTTTTTTTGTTTTTACACACCAACGACTTTTGGCGCGATTATGAGTTGATGAAAACAAATGGTGTTTTGTTTAATGAAGAGCCACGAGTGGAAGAGTACGGTACCGTGGTTGTTTTCCAAGATCTATACGGAAATAAGTGGGATTTATTGCAATTGAATCAAAGCTAAATTAACTCAATAAAGATGCAGGTGTAATGGCTATTCTGGTTTCTATCATACCTGCATAGCCAACACCGTCGCCTATTTAAAAAGGGGGCTGAAGGCAGTTTATCAGCCATTAAAATAAAATAGGTGTATTTACATTCAAGCTAAAAATCCGCTATTTATAAATTGAGCTTTAGCAAATTCAATGCTAGCATCAAAAAGAATTTAAACTTATCGTTCAACTAATGCGTCAACTTATTCTCATATTTATCATGTTTTGCGTTCTGAGTACTCAGGTATTCGGAAGCGTTGTGCATGAAGGGGAGCATAAGTCATTAGGTGATGAACATAGTTTACTCCATGAAATAGGACAACCACACAGTCATGAACATGAAGATGACGGTGAATTTACCCTTTCGTTCACAAAAGAAGCAGTAGAGCACATTAACCAAGATTTGGAGTGCTGTATTACTGCTATTGTCGAAGTTTCTCAAGTTACAGAGCCTGAAATTAAACCAACTGGCCCGATTGTCTCGCTAAGTGCTAATTGGTCACCCCCTTTTCTAAAACATACGACACCGCCCCCTAAGGCTTAATCCAAAAATACATTGTTACGGTCAGTGCATATTCGCTCTGGCTGGTTTTGTCGTTTACTGGATTTATTATGTTTTTAAAAATATTTTTGCTGCAAAATTGGCAGCCGACGGCGTATAGATTGCTATTCGCTGTATTTTCATCGCTATTTTTTCTATCTGGTGTTTATGCATCACCGGGAGCACACGGTCCAAATGGAGAGCATTTGGATACCACAAAGCAAGTTTTGGTTTCCAATATACCTAAGTTTGAAAGTTTCACTGAAACGTTTGAGCTTGTTGGAGAGTTATCTGAGAACCAGCTGCTCATTTACCTTCATGATTTTAAATCAAATGCCCCAATTCCGGGGGCTTCGATAGAAATAGAGCTTGGGGACCTAAGTGCCAGTGCCACGTACTCTGCGCAAATGAATGCTTACAGCCTAAGCAACGAGGCTATAGTCACTTTACTGAATCAGCGCGGAACACATGAAATAGTGCTGACAATCATGACAGAAGATCTTGGTGACCTGTTAGTTGCATACCTTGAAAACGAAGCGCCTCTCATGGTGAAAGAAAATCACAACACAGCACATCACCATGAAACGCCTTGGTGGAGTATTGCTATTGGGTTAATGGTGTTTGTCATCGGTTTTTGGATTGGTCGTCAATTTAAGGAGCGTAAATAATGAAACTAAAACACGCTTTATTGTGCGCATTTTTCTTGCAAGCTGGAGATGTAATGGCTTCACCCGGTGCCCATGGCCCTAATGGCGAACACCTAGATCAGAAAGCTAGTCGCGCAGATGGTGGGCTTGGCCGACAATCAGACGGTTCAGTCATTATGCCAATGAAACATCAGGCATTGCTCAATATTAGAACCCACTTTGCAACAGAATCTATGGCGGACAAGCACGTTCGTTTAGATGCGATTGTAAAGCCTCACCCAGCTGGTTACGCCAAAATTCAATCTAGCCGCGATGGTCGCTTAGATGCACCAGATGCGGGGGTTTTACCAAGTGGTAGTAAAGTAATCGCTGGTGATGTGTTGGGGCTCATTCGA
The DNA here is from genome assembly GCF_018100925.1 of Pseudoalteromonas luteoviolacea. Classification (GTDB taxonomy): domain Bacteria; phylum Pseudomonadota; class Gammaproteobacteria; order Enterobacterales; family Alteromonadaceae; genus Pseudoalteromonas; species Pseudoalteromonas obscura. The sequence continues at coordinate 598,795 of NZ_JAGJEH010000002.1, forward strand.
TATCAGGATACCGATTACGAGCTTGCCAGCCAAACTAGTGAGTTAATCGCGATTCGAAATCGCATAGAGCAAACCAAGCGTGACGTGAGCCGTTTAAAGAAACTGGGTGAACTGGCATCTAAACAAGCTTTAGAGCAGCTAGAAACCGAGTTATTGAGCCTAAAGCAGCAGGCACAAGCATTGCAAAAAGGCCTCGAGAAACCCGAAGTGTTAATTTCACCTGTTTCAGGTGTTTTGATTAACCACGCAGTCTCACGCGGGCAATGGGTGGAAGCGGGGCAAACTCTGTTTGAAGTAATCTCACCTGAGCAGCTCATTGTTGAAGCGAGCACTAATGACAGTCATCTACCTGCGAAGTTAACAACCGCTAAGGCAATAACGCAGCCTGCGCTTAACTTTAACTATATTGGCCACACTCCTCGGCGTGTAAACGGGCTGATCCATGTTAACTTTGAACTCGAAAAAACGGTTGAAGCCCCGGCGCTGTTGGTTAACCAACGAATTACGATTCAAGCTCCGATAAATGAGCAACAGCGTGGCATAGTATTACCAGCTGATGCCATTGTTCGTAGTCAAAACAACTTACCACAAGTGTGGATCAAACTCTCGGCGGAACGGTTTTTACCTCAACTGGTTAAATATGAAAACTTGCAGCCGGGTTTTGTGTTGGTAACTCAAGGGTTAGGTGCAGACAACCGGGTAGTGGTAACCGGTGCGTCGCTACTTAACCAAGTGAGGTGAGCCAATCATGTTTAATGTCTTAGTGAAAACGAGCCTAAAGCACCGACTGGTAGTATTGCTTATCGCTTTTGTGATGATGGCTTATGGAGTCATACAAGGGCAAAAGCTGCCTGTCGATGTCTTTCCCAACTTGAATAAACCGGTTGTTACCGTGCTGACTGAAGCTGGAGGAATGGCACCTGAAGAAGTTGAGCAACTGGTTACATTTCCATTGGAAAATTTACTCAATGGTGTCACAGGGGTGACGCGTATTCGTTCCACCTCTGGGATCGGGTTATCCATCATTTATGTTGAATTCGAGTGGGATACGGATATCTATCGAAATCGGCAGTTGGTTTCGGAGCGGCTGGATTTGGCATCAGAGCAACTTCCTAACGGGATCAGTTCAGTTATGGGGCCTGTATCGTCTATCATGGGAGAAGTGATGTTAATCGCTTTACCCATTAATGAGCCTGGCAGTATAAATGCAATGGCGGCACGAGAATACGCTGATTTCGTATTGCGCCCAAGACTATTGTCGATCCCGGGTATTTCTCAAGTCATCCCCATTGGAGGGCAAGTTCGCCAGCTTAGAGTTGCGCCAGATACTGTGCGAATGCGCCAATTTGATATCGATGTAGATACCCTTAAACGTGCACTGGAAGACTTTGCTGCGAATTTTGGCGGCGGTTTTATCGACTTGAATAATCAGGAGTACTTGATCCGACATCAAGGTCGAACTCTCGATGAAAGTCATCTACAAAACATGGCGGTTGGGTGGCAAGCAGGGCGTCCAATTGTACTTTCACAAGTAGCAACAGTAAGTTACGCGGAAGCCGAAAAACGGGGGGATGGCGGCTTCAATGGCAAACCCGCAGTGATCGTCAATATTCAAAAGCAGCCTAGTGCTGATACTGTGCAGCTGACAAAACAAATTGAATCAGCATTAGCGGAGCTAAACTCTGGATTACCTGCTGGTTTGGCTGCGCCACAAGTACTCTTTAGGCAAGCGGACTTTATCAAATCTTCTATTGATAACGTCACTGAAGCCCTGCGAGATGGTGCCATTATGGTGACCATCATCTTGTTTCTATTTTTACTCTCGGTAAAAACCACGGCCATATCGCTGCTTGCTATCCCATTGTCGTTGGCTTTAACAGTCCTTGTATTCCAGTGGCTGGGGCAAAGCATTAATGTGATGACCTTGGGAGGGCTTGCGATTGCTATTGGTGAATTGGTGGATGATTCTGTTGTAGATGTTGAGAATATTCTCAGGCGTCTTAAGCTAAATGCACAATCACAAGAACCAAAACCGATCTTTAATGTAGTTTGGCAAGCGAGTGTTGAGGTGCGGTCGGGTATTGTATATGCAACAGCGATAGTGATTCTGGTATTTCTTCCTCTATTTGCCTTACCGGGTATAGAGGGGCGGTTATTTTCCCCGCTTGGTTTGGCTTATATCGTTGCGATTCTCGGGTCACTTCTGGTGTCAATGACTGTTACGCCAGTACTGTGTTACTACTTGCTGCCAAAATCCAAAGTGATCCATCAAGGAGATAGCTGGTTAGTGACGCAGCTGAAGTATATGCAAAGCCTATGGATAGAGTGGGCACTACCTAAGTCAACTCAGTTCATTGCCATAGCAGGTTTAGTCGCGGTGATCTCAGCTGCCAGTATTACTCAGTTTCCACGCGCTTTTTTACCTAAATTTAATGAAGGGTCATTGGTGCTTGGTGTCATTTTTGAGCCGGGCACTTCGCTCGAAGAATCAAACAAGATGGGACATTTGGCTGAGTCTATTCTTTTGTCAGTACCTGAAGTTACGCAAGTAGGTAGGCGAACCGGTCGGGCTGAGTTAGATGAGCATGCGGAAGGTGTGCATTCTTCGGAAATTGATGTCGATCTTATTTCATCTGCGCGCAGCCGCGAAGAAGTACTGGCAGAAATTCGTGAGAAATTGTCAGTGCTGCCAGGGCAAGTTGCAATTGGCCAACCGATCTCACACCGACTCGATCATTTACTATCAGGTGTCAGGGCACAGCTGGCGATAAAGCTTTTTGGTGATGATTTAGAAGCTTTGAGAATAAGTGCGCAAGCCTTAAGTAAGAAGCTAGAGTCTGTTCCCGGCTTAGTGGATATTAATATTGAAAAGCAAGTATTAATTCCTCAGCTTAGCGTGCGTATAAAGTATCAACAGCTAGCAAAGTATGGACTGACACCCGGTGCAGCACTGCGGCAGTTAAGTGTTTTAACCGAAGGCACACACGTAACAGACGTGATTGATGGGGTAAAACGTTTTGCTTTGGTACTGCGCTTAGATGATACGAGCCGAACACCACAAGCGCTTGCGAACACTCTAATTGACTCGCCTGCCGGAGCCATTCCCATATCCTATATTGCTGATATTCAACTGCTTGATGGGCCTAATCAAGTGCTTAGAGAAAATGGCCGTCGTCGCCTTGTGCTCTATGCTAATAGTGAAAATGTGGATGTAAAAGCATTGATGGTTGCTATACGAGAGGTTGTTGAAAATCATGCGCTACCAGATGATAGTTTTGCGAGCTTAGAAGGACAATTTTTGGCCCAAGAACAAGCAATGCGGCTGCTCATCGGTCTGTCAGCCTTGTCATTTGTGCTGATTTTTTTAGTTTTGTATTTACGTTATCAGTCTTGGGCTTTTGCAGCCATTATCATGTGTAGTCTGCCTATGGCATTAATTGGTGCAGTAACAGCCATGTGGCTTACCTCTACGTCACTGTCGGTTGCGTCCGTGGTGGGCTTTATAACATTGACTGGCATTGCAGCACGTAATGGTATTTTAAAAATAAGCCATTACCTTAATTTAATTCGGTTTGAAGGAGAGTCATTTGATAAAGCACTCATTATAAGAGGGGCAAAAGAACGTTTGTCTCCTGTTTTGATGACCTCCATGGTAACGGCATTTGCTCTGATCCCACTGTTATGGGCAGCGGATCAACCAGGAAAGGAAATACTTCATCCAGTGGCCATTGTGATTTTTTCTGGGCTGATAAGCTCGACCTTGCTGGATACTTTACTGACTCCATTGCTGTATTGGAAGTTTGGCAAAAAACCCACAAAAGCGTGGCTTAGAAAAAATTCAAACGAGTTGGTTTAAACAGGTTTGTGCAGCAACACCTATACAACCACCAAGTTTGCTGCTTTAAATTACTAATAAAACTATGAGAACTAAAATATGAAAACATCTATCATAATCGTTATTTTACTTACATTAAAAACCCTTGTTTTTGCACCGTTGGTCAGTGCACACGGGAGTACTCAGCCACTTCACGGGGGCGTAGTTAAAGTAGAGCATGAAATGGTCTTTGAGCTAGTCCGCGAAGAAGCTGGCACAAGTGTGTACTTGCGCGATCATGGCAAGCCTTACCCAACAGCCAAGGTAACCGGCTCAGTAACTGTGCTTGCTGGGGGAAAAAAGTCTGACGCGCCATTAACTTCAGCTGGAGACAACAAGTTGACAGCGGCGGTGAGTATTCCTGATGGGGCTAAAGTTCTGGTAAAAGTAAAAGAAGCTGGCCACCATTCTGTGACGGTGCGTTTTACTTTTTAAGTAAATAGGATTGGAATACCTAGAAGTTTCTTCTAGGTATTCTAAAACCATGTGGTGCACTAAAAACGAATTTTTGATTAAAACTTGTTCTACCTCAAATTAATTATCAATATATATCACTTCTGTAACTTTCTGATTAATAACACTGTCTACGAAACGTATTCTATATGGGGCCACATTTGGTATCGCCGTTGAATTGGCGACTGGGTTTTTGGCAACGCATAGTGTAACAGCGTGTTGGAGTGGCGGCGCAAAGGTAGTCAGACAGCTCCAGTATGCTGATTTGTTTTTTATCTAGATTTGAGTAAATTAATATGGATATACGCCTTTTCTCTCCTTATTTCCTTGGTTCTTATGGTGAAAATAATCATGAATTTGAGGATATATTTTTAGAATTTTTCCGTGATCATGTTTATTGGCGGCGTAGCTTTCACCCAGAAGATTTGCCACCGGTTTCCATTCTTGAAAAGCAATCTTCTCACTACCTTGAAACCATGGCTAAAACTAAACAGGAGCTGCATAAACTCAGTGCCGATCTAAAGCAATCAGTGCCATTTTCAAATCCTCGTTACATCGGCCATATGGCATCAGATGTGTTGTTACCAGGTATGTTGGGGCAATTTATAACAGCCTTATATAACCCAAACAATGTAACCGAAGAAGCTGCGCCCGTTACAGTTAAAATGGAGCTTGAAGTTGGTAATAACCTTGCGGCCATGTTTGGCTACAATTTAGACCCTAGCAACGGCCCGGTTGCATGGGGACATCTTACTTCGGGTGGCACAGTGGCCAACTATCAGAGCCTTTGGATGTTTCGCTCTGTTAAATATTATCCGCTTGCCGTAAAACGTTGTGGCGAGCTGGCTGATATTGATTTTGTTGATGGGAAAGGGCGCTCATTGCATCATATGTCAACATGGGATTTGATGAACCTCTCAATAGATGAAGTGATACAAATTCGCGTGAACTGTTTGAACCAACTCAAAGCGATGGGGGATGACAAGTACGATGAACTGATCCAACTACTGAGAGAGCAACGCATTGAACATCAAGGGCATATCGACTTCTTTGAGCAGCATAAAGAGTTAAAACAACCTGTAGTGTTAGTCCCTGCAACAGCTCATTACTCTTGGGTAAAAGCGATGAAAATACTCGGGATCGGCAGTAAAAATTTATGGCATGTACCAACTGACGAAAAAATGCGACTTGATCCTGAGGCACTGAGATTACTATTACTCAAAGCAAAGTCTGAAAATCGAACGGTATTGGCCGTAATAGGTGTATTGGGAACAACAGAATTCGGCACAGTAGATCCCATTTCCGATATTGTCACCTTACGCGAGGAAATGATCCGTGATGAGTCGCTTAATTACTATATTCACATAGACGCCGCATGGGGTGGGTATTTATCTTCTGTATTTAGAAATGAAGAGAACAATCTGCGTTCACACGATGAAGTCAAAGCCGGATTTGAGCATTTTCCGTCTGCCAAAGTGTACGATGCCTTTGCAGCACTGAAAGATACAGATTCAATCACCGTTGACCCGCACAAGCTAGGTTACATGCCTTATGGTAGTGGTGCATTTATAGCCAGAAATAAGAATATGTGTGGATTTGTTGTGCAAGAAGCCGCTTATGTTTTTGATAAAAAGAACCGCTTTGTGGAGCCTGAGCCAAAACTAAACCAACTCGGGCAGTATATAATGGAAGGCTCTAAACCGGGAGCGGCCGCAGCTGCCAGCTATGTTGCGCAAAATGTTTTGCCATTGAATGCCGAGCAGTTTGGCAAATTACCTGCCAGTACGATACGGACGACCGAAGTGTTTTACCACAAAATATCAGAATTGAGTGACAAGCTAAAAGGCAAGGCAACGCTCATCACTCCGATGGAGCCTGACACGAATTTGATTTGTTTGGCGATAAACCCTGCTGGAAATACCAGTACTCGGGTATTGAATGATTTTACCCGTAAGGTATTCGAGCATATAAAAATTGAGAAAACGACTCCCTTGTTTAACAAAGAGTTTATTGGTTCATACACCTCTATTTTTAGAAAAAATATCGATGACTCAGTGGCGCAAAGTTTGTGCAGTAAATTGGGGTTAGACTCAGGCTCTTTTGTAACTGATATTGAAAAGGCTGAATATCAAGACAACGCATTGTTTGTATTACGTCATACACTAATGAATCCTTGGTTGTCAGATGATAAAAATGGTGAAACCTATTTAGATATGTATCTAACTTACCTAGAGGAAACAATTTTAAGGTTGATTGAGCAGTAAATCAGATTGACCTTTGTCGGACTGCGGCCTGTTACCCACACAAGCGCACAGTCCTTAAAAATGGGCTTAATCAGTTTTTCGTTCTTGGTATCTCAAGAGTATAAAAATTGAGTAGTGTACCCAGTTTTATATTTTCATAAGGAGAAAAAATGAAAAAAATATGTTTTGGAATATTACTTTTAATTTTGTCTGGTCATGTTTTTGCAAAAAACATAGCGTACTTGTGCGCTGATCCAGACTTCAAAAAAGGGCATGAGTACAGAGAAGTTGCCTTAAGAAAACTAATTGCTGATAGAAGTGTTGATGCGATACAAATTTGCTGGGCACAAATAGGTCTAACAGAACCGCTTTGGATCAATAGACCCCTAGAGATCATGGGGGTAGGTGAAAATACACGCATATATGCCAAAACTAAATTTGCAGACAATGCGGCGATGATTAAATTCACACACAATGCCAGTGGCAGCAAAGTTTACAATATGCTTATTGATGGTAGGTCGCGGGCAGCGAAAGGAATAGAGGCCATTGGCTTAAATGGTTTTACGGTAGAGAGGGCCTCTATCCGAAACTTTTTAGGCACGAATTTTAAAAACGGATCTGTTGGTCATTACACTGAGATTTACCCAGCACGTGCGATCCAAATCAAAAATAGCGGCAATATTGATATTCTATTCAATACCATAGAAAACATTGGAGGATATGATACAAGTGCTGATAAGTACTTCGATGGCACGAGTTTGGTTGGAAAAATTCATTTAGCACATAGAGGGATTGTGATTTATGGCTCTTTCATTGGGTCAGTCAATGTAACTGGCAATACCATTAACAATGTATTTGGTTATTTAGATGCAGATGCGATTCATTTACAGGATATACATTGCAACACAGCTTGTTATCCCGGCGTTGTGACCAACAATACGATAAATAACTTTGGTAAAAGGGCCATAAAAATCCAAACAGGTAATATTACCGTTCATCGTAACAGGATCATGTCGAGTGGGTTGAGTGACTCTGTAAATAATAAAACAATTGGTACAACCGGGGCAGCGATATCGTCATATTGTCTTATTTACCCTTGCGAAGGGAATGTTATTTCTAACAATACCATTGATTTACAAAGAGCCTTTAGAGGGATACAAGCGAGAGGCCCTCATTTTATAGGCAATAATCAAGTAACGATCCGCAGTAGCCACAAAACAGGTAGAGGTCACCCGACCTATGAGTTTTCGATGCAGCTATATGGCGGCATGACGCATTTTGCATCTAACCGTATTGTTGGAAGTGCAAAGAATCCGCACTTTGGCACGACGAACTACGCCGATGGTTATTGTGTGAAAAATGTACCGCTAACCGACATCGGGGATATTAAATACGACTGTGAAGCTCGTTTACCTGCTTCGGTAATTATTAGGTAGTTACTCATACCGCTCATTGTGAGCCTCTTTGGGGCTCACACCTATGGAGTATAATTTTCAAATTTATATATGCTCCATGTTTAATAATAGGCCAAACAAGTATTTTCTTTACGATAGCCTTAAGGGCATGTTACTAGACTTATCTATTCACATTTGATTAAAATTCCGGCTTCGTTATACGTTAGTTGTGATTGTGGGAAAAGCTGTGCATCTATTCATATTGATCATATTAATTGTGAGTATCTATTTATACATTGTCTATCTAAATAGGTCCGGTGATAGAAGTGTTACTGAACTTTTTAGCATCGAACCAGGTAGTCTTGATGTCGTGACAATTGATAAAGTATTTATTACAGATCCTCAAGCTGAGTACATTTATCACGCAGAAATTGATACCAATGCTGTTAATCGAGATGGGATCGGTGAGTTATACAAGGCGCGTTATTTTGCCCTAGTCAGTGTGAGTTTTGAAGACGACTTTCGAGAGGTTGCTTTGCACAGTCTGGAGTACAACCAAGAAAATGAGTTCTATGCAGCAGATGAGTCTGTGTTGGCAAGTTTTTACCCATTGAGCCCGAGCGCATTGATTGAACAAGCGCCTAGTTCTGGACCTTGGTTGTTATATGTTGATGATGATTGGTTTATTGAGCTACATATCAACTTGGACGTAAATAACGTTTACTTTATATATACTGAAATTAATGGTCAACGATGCACGTCAATCACAGTGTGGGCTGAAGGGGACTTTTTAACGATTGGCGATATGCACAGCAAGCTAAATCAGCTGATCCGTAAATACGAAGACATGCCATACCACCGTTTTACAGGTGCAGTGCGTGTGTAAATTTCAACCTACATATTGGCTTATTCACCCGCTTCTAAATTTCTTTTTATTGCTCAAATAATATTCATTTAGGCCGATAACCTATGCGCATGGATGGGCTTGGAGGAGCTATGAAAATTGAAAATGCACAAATCGAAATGGCAAATAAACATGAAAGTCGGCTTCATGTTGTTGAAAAGCGAACAGATATATCTCAGCCTGTAGAGGCGCGAGCGCAAATGGCAGAAGAGAAAGTTCAGTTGTATCAAACAGAGGCTGAGAAGGCTGATATTGATATAAACAGTGATGCCAAGATGTATATTCTTAAGTTGTTGGTTCAAAAGCTAACCGGTGAAGAGGTTGATTGGTATGACGATACAATTGGCAAAGATATTGCTGATTCAGAAGCGAATGTAAACAGCGTAGAAAGTGTAACAGCGCAAGCTGATCAGCCAACCCACGTTATTGTTGAGCGTTTAACTCATGAGCAGCAATCTAATATCTTTAAAGCTGGCGGGCAAATCCAACTTGAAAGTGGTGAACAGATATCCTTTGCGTTTAAGTCTGTTTTCGCGCAATCGCACACTAGCTATCAACGCACTATTGAAGACGTAAATATGAAAGACCCGCTAATTATCAGTTTTACAAACAAGGCTGTCGAGCTTGATAAAGAGCACATGAACTTTGATATTGACGCTGACGGGAAAGCAGACAGTGTGGCCCATTTAAAAAAAGGTTATGGATTTTTAGCACTTGATTTAAATGGCAATAATAAAATCGACGATGGAAAAGAGTTGTTTGGTGCTTTGAGTGGCAACGGTTTTGCCGACTTAGCGAAGTATGACGAGGATGGTAACGGGTTTATTGATGAAAATGACGCAGTATTTGAAAGTTTAAAAGTCTGGGTGAAAAACAAAAGTGACGATAAGCTTGTGTCCCTGTCTGAGGCAAACATTGGGGCTATTTCACTGCAAAATGTCGACACACCACTCAACATCAGAGAGGAAGGCGAGTTAAAAGGTGTCATTCGCAAGTCAGGTTTTTATCTGGATGAGCAGGGTAAACCAAAGTTAGTACAGCAGATAGACTACGTTGTTTAATGGTAAGGTGTGCCTGTTGGGATCCACGACTAGGTATACAAGTGTTAAAGACGGGGTGCCACTTTAAACGTTAATACGTCACCCTGAGCCCAAACTCGCCACCCTGCCACTCTGAAGTCAACCTTGCCACGCTAAACTTAAGCCAGTCACGCTAATAAACTTAAGCCAGTCACTCTTAACCTAAACCTGTCACTCTGAACCTAAACTCGTCACCCTGAACTCGTTTCAGGGCCCACAACTTCCATTACAAAACATGGATTGCGGGGCAAGCCCACAATGACGGAAGCAACGGGGCAAATAATGTATAAGGCATAGGCTGTATATGTTTAAGTGTGCCGCAGTAAATCGGCCACATGATACTGTTCAAACACGGTTACTGCTCTGTATTGAGTGGTGCACCGAATCCCAATCTATTTCCACTTGGGTCAAGCACTCTAAAGTCTCGAACATTGAAGCTACGATCGGCTATCTCAAGTTCAATATTAGCTCCGTTCGACACACAAGACTCATAATATTCATCTAAGTTTGTTACATGAAAGAAAATGACGGAAATCCCCGTTGGACCACCTCCTGATGCGTCTAATTGAAGTTCGAAACCATCTAATGCAACACCAGCTCTGATAGTTGGTTCCCCCCAAATCCATGTAACTGTGAATCCGAGCGCATTTTGAAAATATTCAAGACTGAGCTGCAGGTCATTAACTGCCAACACAGGGTTCATCAAGGTTACTTTAGCGCTTTGTGTCATAATTCGTGTCCTTCATTACTTGATAGGCCCACTCCAGCACACATTAAGATGATACGGGGGGAGGCAGTCTCTTAAGACTGTCAGGTTTAAAGAAATTCTTCAACTGGAATAAATTAAGGTAAAGCGCAATGGTTTGTAATCGATTTTTGACTTTTATCTCCACACCTTCAAAGAGTATTTGATTTATTCGTAAGCGAAGGAGGCTTTATGCGCATATTTATGCAAGTGGTGGTTTATTTTACATTCGTGATAGGAATGAGCAGATGTGCAGTATATAACCCCCAACAACCTGAAATAAAAAGAGAACTTAGTACATGACTTGACAAGACAATTGTTTTTTAGAGGAGTCCAAATTTAATAGTGAAGACGAACCAATTGCTTTTAATAATCTTGTCAAACACTCGCACTTGAATTTAACAATACCAGAGCTAAGAGGTGCGTTGAAGGAGGTTTCTAGCTTGCTCGCAAATGTGGATTTTATCAATCCTGCGCAAGCCTTTATTGTACCCAAAATGATTTTGATAGTAGCTCATGTGTTGCGCCGAGCTGTTTTGTTTGGGACTAAAAATAGCTCGACTTTTTGGTAGGCAATTACCTGATAAAAATGAGGCGCTACGTCTCATTTGGTAATTTGTTATGGTGGGGCTAACTTGCTTGATATACAACCGCCGTAACGCTTGTGCTTACGGCAAAGGAAGGTTTTATGACAGTACGGCTTTAACCTGCATGTTTGACGTTAAAGTCGCTGTCATAAGTCACTTTAACGGGCCGTTTCTGCCGCCACTTCTTTTAACTTATCCAAAATGAACTTTTGATTCCGGTTATCTACAAAGGCAATCTGATTAGATGTAAATACATTGTGTTTGGTATCCATTGCATATAGCCTCACAAGGCCGGTACTACCCCAAAAGGTGTTTATAAGAGACTGGTCTTCTTTGGGAAAAGAGTTTAATTCGCCGGAACGAAAATGCAGGATATTAGTGGAAGAAGGTTGTAACTCTGCCTGCTCAGTATACCTTTGCATTTTTAGACGAATATCAACATAGTTATTGTCGCTAATTTGCACACGCATCAGTGCGAGTGGTCTCAGTGACGTGCTAACTCTGCCGGCATTGGAGGCGACAACTTCAACAGTAAAATAGGTATGGTGGTTTACTTGTTGGGCTTTAAGTTTTTGCAACTGAGTTTCAATATTGCGAATATCATCTCTAAGCCTCTCATGACGCATGCTTGATTCCTCGATAACATCTGTGATGTCTTCTTTTACGTCATTGAGTAAAAATTTCAGTGCCGCAAGGTTGATATTAGGCTCCGAGTCTTGGTTAAAGTCCATTTGTGAGTAGTTACGCGTGATCGTCAGCACTTGGTTTTCAAAATATTTGGCTTCTGCATCATCAATAAAATTACTGAGGTCCCAGCTTTTAAGTTCGCTAACACGAAACTCGATAAGCGGGTAGTTTAGATTGTTGGGATCTAGATATGCGTCTATTCGTTCAATGCTCTTTTGTAGGTTAGCTTTTGTATTGGCGATGTTTTTTAGATCTTGTTTTGCTTTGTCATATGCTGAAAATAAAGTACCAATGGAGAATTCTGGATAATCAATTTTGTCTCCTCGTTCACCGAGTCTATTGTATTCATACAATTGGCTTTCTGGAATATAGGGCTCAAGCAAGGCGAGTTCGTCAGTATCGAGAGAGACCTTAAATTGAGGTGAGTCGTTTCGGTTAATCGATGCAACCTCAATAACAACTTCAGATGTTTCGACAAAATAAATCTGCCATATTGGCACAATAGCTGCGCCGGCGACCCCGAGAACACTTAGCATGACCGTTTTTAAATTCTTGTGTAGCTTGCTCTGTAGATTCGCTTTTGGTTCGGAAGTTGGAGAGTTATCTTTATCCATTGTGCGGCCTGCTCATTTTTTGTTGTTAGGCTAAGCGAAAAACAATGGCGATACTCGGGCATAACGAGCAAATAGCTAACAACAATCAGTTCCTAATCCATACACGGCATTTTTACTCTTATTCATCGCTTACACATGGTTACTTGTTACCATAAAAGGTAAAGTTCACGAGTTTCAAACCTTGGCTATACTCTTGGTTTAGTTGAGGTGGAATGTTCTAGAGACAACACTTTAAAGTGTTGCAGGTTTTAATAAACGGATTAATAGCATGATAAGAATCACGGTTGCTTTGTTAGCAATGTTTGCTGTCGGTACAGCACAAGCTTTGCCTAAAATTCAATTTTCCAAACTCGATCTAGCGCAAAACAAGCGCCTTATTGTTTTTATTAACGACACAAACTCGCTCAGTGGTTTGGCTGCACAAGTCAACGCACATACTGATGGGCAATTGAAAGCTGCCATTGATAGTGCGGCGTTTGAAAGTAAGTTTGGCAAAACTCAGACTTTTTATGGACTAGCACCATTTGCACAGGTAACTGTAATAGGTACTGGCTCTGGTTCACTGACTCAATCTCAGTTGCAAGACTTAGGTGGATACGCTGCGGCAAGTACACCAGCAAATGGTAAACACCAATTTACCGTGATGGCGGATTCTTTAAATACATCAGTATCCGTGCCGGCAGCTTGGTTGGCCATGGGGGCGGGACTTCGTGATTACCACTTCGACAAATATAAAGCTGCGACTGCACAATCTCAGCCTCGGGATTTTGTATTTCAAACAGCGAACTACAATGCAGCCTCTAGCAAATACCACACTGACTTGAAATATATGGTACAGGGCGTTCATTTAACTCGAGATATGGCTTCTGAGCCGGGTAAATCTCTTTACCCGCAAAGCTTTGTTAATAGAGTGAAAGATGCGTTTGACGACATTGATAACATCGACATTGATGTTTTAAAAGTCAGAGACATGAAAAAGCACCAAATGGGGGCAATTTTAGGTGTAGGGCAAGGCTCTATCCACGAGCCTAGAATGTTAGTGATCCAGTATCGCGGTGGTGAGAAAGGTGAGGCGCCAATTGCGTTGGTGGGCAAGGGGATCACATTTGATACAGGTGGGATCAGTCTGAAGAAAAACAGTGGTATGTGGCAGATGAAATCTGATTTATCTGGCGCAGCAGCGGTTGCAGGCACAATGCTCGCAGTTGCAAGTCGCGGTGAAAAGGTTAACTTGGTTGGTGTTATGCCTCTTGCCGAGAATATGCCTGCCGAAGATGCAATTCGTCCTGGAGATGTTTTAAAAACAATGCAAGGTACTACCATTGAAATCATTTCCACTGATGCAGAAGGTCGTTTACTTTTAGCTGACGCAGTGCGATATACGCAAGATGAATTTAAACCAAGAATGCTGGTAAATATTGCGACTTTAACCGGTTCGGCAGCGAGAGCGTTAAGTGATGAATATGCTGCGCTTGTTACACGTGATTGGTCGCTGGCACAAGACATGATGAATATTGGAGAAACCAGTGGTGAAGCTGTTTGGCCGCTCCCGCTACACCCTAACTTTTTTAAGCAGATAAAGTCTGATATCGCAGACATTAAAAACTCTGGTGCAGGTAATCCAGGAGCGAGTATTGGCGCCGCCGTGGTCGCAACTTTTGTCGATAAGGATGTGCCTTGGGTACACTTGGATATTGCTGGTGTTGATTGGTTAAACAAGCCAATTGCAGTCGCGCCTAAAGGGTCTCAAGGTTGGGGTGTACGCTTTTTAGATCAATTGGTACGTGAAAACCGTAATTAATCGACTTCTATTATTGCCTTACCCTGAGTAATAATGGCTGTATGTTATTTAGTGTACATATACCTCAAAAAAGCAGCCTTGCTATCAAGGCTGCTTTGACGGATATAAAAGCTTTAACTTTACCTTAGCCCTTCACTGGGTTCTTGAGAAGTAATTTTACGGCAAGGGATATAGGTCGCGGTTAATACCATTAGCGTGATAAATAAAGGAATTCCCAAAATTCCCAAGGCATAGCTATCGCTGCTGATCAGCATAGATTGTGATAATTGATTCATTACCACCAGTGACATACAAACTCCGCCAATTAATCCAATAACGAGTTGGATTCCAGCCTCTTTCATAAACAGACCAGTCACTCGACTATTACTTGCGCCCAAGGCTCTGCGTGTTGCTATTTCTTGACTTCTGAGCGCAATGCTATTTGAAGAAACTGCAAATATGCCACTGGCTGCTAAAAATAGCGCGACTGATCCACACCACAAAAATATGCTATTAACTGCGTTGACAAGCTGCATGGGCTGAGCAATATACTCGTCATAGCGCTGAATTTGGTTGAGTGTGACATCGAGATCCATCGCTGCCACAGTCTCTTTTAGAAGTGTCTGAGCTTGTGCTTGAGACCCTCGATAGTGCACAACTATTTCCATGTTCCAAGCGCGTAAATCCATTATGCCGTAACCTGTATGCCATGCGCTGGTCGCCTGCATTGTTGGCCCATGTATGCTATCGGATACAATACCAATAATCGTACGCCATTCTGTATGCCAATTACTTTCATCTACTGTGCGTACTCGTTGTCCAATAGCATTGCCCTCAGGAAATAGGTCTCGTGCCATTGATTCGTTGATGATGGTGGGAGAGCCTCCATTTTCCAGATCGCGCAGATCAAAATCGCGCCCTTCAATGATCTTCATACCTACCACCCCCCAAGCGTTTCGACTGACAGCTTCAAAGTTCCACATTGGATTTTCGTTGTAGGCTAATGCCTCTCGGCCTTGTATTTCAAAGTGAGAGCTCCCACCACCAGTACCAGGTAGACTGCTAAAATAGGCAACGCCCTGAATATTTGGGTGTTTTTCTAGGTTACTTTTTAGTTGATAGTAAAAGTCATTGCGTTTGTCCCGCGGGTTTCTTGGATAACTGCTGGTTGGTAATAGTATTTGCGCAGAGAGCCGGTTAGCTGTGTCAACACCGTAGTCAGCATTTTGTGAGTTGTAGCTGGTAGAGAGTAATATTGTCGCGACAACAAGTACGACAGAAGATAAGGCAATCTCGGTAACGACAAGAAGTTTATTTGCTCGACCTGCTTTTTTTCCTAAGGCACCACGTGTGCCATCTCGCAAAATGGCATTTACATCGCTATTTAATGCGCGTACGGCAGGGATAATACCGGTAACTGCAACCATGAAAATAATGGCTACCAGCAGCACGAGGAATGCGTCACTGTGTAAATTTAAATGCCACCAAAATGGTTTGTCACCGCTCAGTGCAAAGAGCCGCTCAAACGCAACATTGGTAAGGTGCACGCTGATCATTGCAAGCCCCCACGCGAGCACGCCGCCGATAGAGCAAATAAACAAGCTTTCCCATAACATTTGCAGTATCAGGCGCTGTTTGGGGATGCCTAATGCAATGCGGACCCCGACCTCTTTAATCCTTTCATTGACGCGAGCGAGCAATAAGCTTCCAACATTGATGCAAGTTAAAAACAAGATCAGTGAGACGACAATAAGCATGGCGAAAAAGATGGTTTTGTGTTGAGCAACGCTGTCGTGAGTATCTTTGTAATTGAATGCTCGAATATACCCGCCAGGGGAGTTTGCACGCCACGCAAATGCTTGAGGTAAAGTTTGAAAATGACGCTGTAACAGGTTTTTAACCTCTAACTGAAGTTGCTCAAGTGAGATGCCGGGTTTTAATCTCGCCACAGCATTCATGGCATCAGTGTGTGCATCTGATGGCGCGGTGGGTGCCAGCTGAGTTTCAGATAGGGGTTCCCAAATTTGTGCAATCGCCGGAAATGTAAATCCATCAGGCATAACACCAACCACACGCTTTGAGATCCCATTTACGCGTATACTGGCATTGATGATATTTGGGTCTTTTGCCAAATACTTTGTCCAAATTTCATGACTTATCACAATGACAGGCTCGGCCCCAGCTTCTTGGTCAGATGGATTGAAACTGCGGCCGAGAATAGGTTGAACACCAGCCAATTCAAACAAGTTCCATTGGTTATAGCTGGCATGTACCTTTTTTGCACTGATGTTGTTACCTAAATCACTAATTATGGTGGTACCGGTACGATATAAGCTCACTTTGTGCAGCAAATTAGAGTGCGCACTGATGAAGCTGAGATGATAGGGATCCGCAAGTTGACCTCGACCGTGGGCTGCTCTGAATTCACCTTCAATGGCAATAAGTGGAGTGGTGCCTTGCATGGTTAAAGGTTTAAATATGAGCTGTGATAGGAGCGAGTAGGTATAGACAGTCAACCCTAAGCCGATAGCCACAATCAATATTGAAGTGGCAGAAAAAGCTGGTTTTTTGAGTAATAGCCTGAAGGCATATTTTACATCAATCCAACATGACATGAGAATGCCTCCTTAAACTGCAATCGGTGTTGTGGGCTTTTTGTACTTATCAGATATGATTTCACCGTCAAATACCTCTATGACTCGTTGGGTACGAGCTGCACAAGCAGGGTCATGCGTAACCATACAAATGGTCGCCCCCTCGGAGTTGAGTTCTTCAAGTAAGTGCATCACTGATTCTGCATTTTTCGAATCTAGGTTACCTGTAGGTTCATCGGCCAAAATTATGGCAGGTTGACCTGCAATTGCGCGCGCTACGGCAACTCGTTGTTGTTGACCCCCTGACAATTGAGAAGGAAAATGGCTCGCTCTATGTGCCATATCTACCTTTTCTAAGGATGTGCGGACTAGCTCTTGGCGCTCTGATTTGGATAAATCCGTGCGGTACGTCAAAGGGAGCTCTACATTTTCAGCAACAGTCAAATCACTAATTAAATTAAATGACTGGAAAATAAAGCCAATCTCTTTATTGCGAATGCGTGCTCTTTCATTTGGGTCAATGTCAGATGCATCATGGCCCGCTAATTGATACTGCCCTGAAGTTGGTTTGTCGAGCAGTCCAAGCAGTGAGAGTAGGGTAGATTTACCACATCCAGAAGGGCCAGTAATTGAAACAAAATCTCCCTGATACACAGTAAGACTAACATTGCTTAGGGCGTTAGTTTGCACGTCATCTGTGCAAAATACTTTGTTTAAGTTTTTTAGTTCAACCAAGGCACTGAGGCATTTTATATTGTTGTGCATGTCTGACTCCTAATTTATTTGAATTTGTTGATGTTGTTGCCATGCTGATGCATCTGACACAATGATGTTTTGTCCTTCGTCTAAGCCTTGCTCAACTTGAATATAGTGAGTCGACATATGGCCAAATTTTACTGGCTGAACAGTGGCGAGCTTGCCTTCACTGTCGATGCGATATACGCTTGCTTGGCTGAAGCTATTGGCAAACATTGGACGTTTAACAAATAGGGTGTTTGGGATTGTGTGAATGGAGATAATGCCGTCCACTGTAAGTTCAGGGCGCACTTCTTTTGGCAGTTGCCCTTGCAATTCTACGTCGATCTGTACAGAACCATTCATAACGGTAGGGTCGATACGCTGTACTTTTCCTTGGATCTTGCTGACTCGGGTATCGAGTAATACATCTTGGCCGACTACCACATCTTTAATTTGTTTTTCTGGGACCATGAGTTCTGCGATATATAAGTCTGAACGGGCTAACAGCGCTAAATTGCTGCCAGCTCGAACCTCCTGGCCAAGTTCCATTGGTATCGCTTGTACTATGCTGTCCATGCTGGCAGTGACTTTTAAGCTGGCAACTTGATGCTCGATACGTGCGACGCTTCTTCGCATCATATTGAGGCGTGCATTACTGGCATCAATTTGTGCGGTGAGGTTTTGCTTGCGCTTATCAAGGCGTTGTTGCTCCAACTTCCAACGCTGTTGATATTGGGTTACATTCATTTTGACTTCTTCAAAGTCAATTTTAGAAATTGCATCAAACCCTTTATCTAGTAGCTCTTTTTGAGCATTTAATGTTAGCTGACTACGCTCATAATTAAGGTGTTCATTGATCACTGCGATTTCTTGATCAAGTAGTTCCGACTCTAAAGACACACGTTGTGCACTCATTTCAGACTCAAGCGCCTGCAGTTCCCATTTTGCTTCTACAAGCTGTTGCTCTAGTTCGGGGTTACTCAATTCAAAAAGCAGCTCTCCTTTTTTTACCACTGCGCCTGCTTTTTTTAGTATGCGGTCTACTCGTCCGGGTACGTTGGTTGCAATCCAGCGAATATCTTTGGGGGCCAGTACACCTGTTCCACGCACTGTGATGTTTAAATCGCCACGCTCTACTGTGCCAATAAGCAGACTGTTTCTGTCGACTAAATAGGATCCATTGCCTGAGGAGAAGAGCAGTACCATGCCTACGATTGCTGCGGCGCATAAGGTGCCCGCAATCAGCACTTTCGAATCTCGATTTTTTGTCTTTTTTCTCACTATATCCATAATTAATTCAGAGTCTTACCTTTGATGCCTGATATTGTTACTAGACTTGTTGATGGCGATAAATATAGCGGGGAACTTAGCGTTGAAATAGGCATGATAAGTAAACATTGCAGGCTAGAAAGTTTACAAAAGTTTGCATTTATATTTTTGATAAAATTGGTACACTGCCGATGCGGCGTTGAATTTAATCGGTTTTTTTTAATGACAAATGAGTGACAACCCCATATTCAACATTGATTTTTACATCCACAAAAGGACATGGTTTGAGCACGAAACCCAAACTACTTATCGTAGAAGATGAGCCAAGTATATTAAGAGGTTTAACGGACCTATTTGTATTTCATGGATATGAAGTGACAAGCGCTATAGATGGCAAAGAAGGCTTAGAAATGGGATTAACCGGTGACTATACCTGTATCCTTTTAGATGTCATGTTACCTTCAATGAATGGCTTTGATATTTGCAATGCCTTGAGAGTGCACTCGCGCACCCAGCCTATTATGATGTTGACCGCCAAAAATACGGAAGCTGACATCATTAACGCGCTGACGCTTGGCGCAGACGACTATGTAGCAAAACCGTTTTCAACTTCTGAGCTAGTTTTGAGAGTCAATGCCTTAGTTAGGCGCTCTGGTTGGACAGAACAAGGAGATATGCTTAAGCTGAGCGCTGAAGTATCAATTTGTTTGCAATCTCTAACCGGTAAATCATATCGCCAAGATGTTAAATACACACGTCGAGAGGCACAAATATTGGCGTATTTGCAGCGTAAGGGCGGACTCGTATCACGTGATGATTTACTCAAGGATGTTTGGGGATATAAGGATACAAGAGATATAGATACGCGAACGGTTGATATTCATATTGCCAAAATTAGAAAAAAAATAGAGGCTGATCCGAAATCTCCCAAGCATTTGCTCACCCATCGTGGTGAAGGATACCAATTGTACATATTATAAGAATAAAAATGGTGTTTTTTAAAAATAAACGCTTACTCAACTACGCACAGCGTATAAAGCGCTTACGTATATCGGCAATACTGCTGCTATTGCTTTTGCTCGTACCTTTGTCTGTTTTGTTGTATTTCAGCTATCAACAATCTCAACAAAATCGATTAGTTGAGTATGAAAAAGAGGCAAGCAATCTAGCAAGGGTCATAAATAGAAAGCTTTTTCGAAAATTGAGTGTTAGTAATCAGATCCCTGCTGATGCATTCAACTATTACCGCTACATTTACAACCCACTGACTAAACAAACTCAGCAAATGTTGTCGCCACTTGCTCAGCTGAATAGTGAACAGACCATACGAGGCTTAGTCGGTTATTTTCAGATAGACGGACAGGGCAACTTTAACTCGCCTATTTGGCCCTATGCAATCACATCGAATATCGAGGATACTGGCCAGCAGAATCACACGCTTGAAATGATCACACGGCGCGAAATCGCTACATCCGTTTACCAAATGGTTAATCATTCGAAAACGGTCAAACAGATGCTGATTCATGGGTTCAGTGTCAAAAATAGCCAATTTAATATTAGTTTTGACTTACCAGAATACCTTATTTTCTATCGTGTAGTGGAGGTGATTGATCAGCCTGTTTTGCAAGGCTACCTGGTCAAACGAGCGCCTTATTTGCATCAACAGATTGCAGATGTACTAGAGCTACGAAGTTTTGATATTCCTATGTTGGTTACATTAAAGGAAGTCGAAAAATCAGTAGCTGATACTTACTTCCTATATTCGCCTTCAACCGAGGAGGAGCCGGATATTAGTCAACCACGAGATGTGGATGTGCGCTATAAGCAACAGTTTATATTTGAAACGAATTTGCATTGGCCATATCGTAATTACAAAGTGGTCCTGTCGAGTGCGCCGCTACCGATTGCACAATCTATGATATATAGCTTAATTTTCAATGCTGTCATGTTTTTAGCGATTGTGTCTGCATGTTATGGTTTCTATCGCTTTAGTGTTAAGCAGCTGGCGCTAGGAGAAGAAAAGGTCAACTTTATTTCCGCAGTCAGTCACGAACTTAAAACACCATTGACCTCGATAAAAATGTACTCTGAAATGCTCAAGTCTGGGATGGTTGCCTCTGAGCAACACAAAGATGAGTACTATGATTTTATTTGTGATGAAAGTGAACGTCTTGCCCGTCTAATTGATAACATTTTGCAGTTGTCTGCATTTGAGCGTCAACAGCAAAAGGTGGCGCCTGAATATACGCCTTTGACGGTTTTGCAAGATATTATTCGCTCGAAAACGGCTTCGCTGACTGAAAATCACCGCTTTGAGCAAGTGCATATTATGGAATTGGCACACTATGAGCACGCCCAAGCTTATATCGAGGTGGATGCATTTACCCAAATCGTTATCAATATAACTGACAATGCGGTTAAGTTTTTCGAATCAGCTGGTATTGACGATCCAGCTAGAAGAAAGATTGAGTTTACTTTTCGTAAACATCCCACACATAAGGGAATGGTGCAATTGGAGATCCGAGACTACGGAAATGGCATCAGTAAAGCGCAAGAGGAAAAAATCTTTGAGTTGTTTTATCGAGGAAGCAGTGAGTTAACGCGAAACTCGAAGGGAACCGGTATTGGTTTAGCTTTAGTGCGTGAGCTGGTATTAGCGCAACAAGGCGAGATCCAAGTGCAAGCTCGGCACCCCGGGCTTGCAATGTTGGTCTCATTTCCGATGAGGTAAATACACTTTCAAAGCGACCGAACTATGTGAATTTACCCGAGTCCCTGTAACAGGGTGTAATGGTTTTATATCAAGCCCCAACCCACAATAAAAACATTAAATGTGTACAAAAAGGAATGTATGACAATGTTTTTAACAGCGAGTCAAAAAGATAACATCCAGACGATAGTTGGTTGCGATAGTGTGTTTTTTCCTTCTGCCGATCTAAATAATCAAGAAGATCAATACAATCAATCTCGTAAAGTATTCAATCGAAAATTCGACTTTGTGCCAAGTGCGGTTGTGCAAGTTACTAACACAGTACAAGTTGCTCATTTGGTTGCCTATGCAGAGCAAGAAGGTATTGGCTTTACGGTTAAATCAGGTGGTCATGACCATGAAGGAGAGTGTGTTTCAACTGCCAAAGTATTAATTGATTTTTGTCGCATGAATGAGGTTAACGTTTTTGAGAATAAAAAGTTTGTTAGCATACAACCAGGAGCAAAGTTCAAAAAAATTAAAACGGAGTTGGATAAGAGCCACTTAGGGATTCCGCACGGAACCTGTCAGACCGTTGCTATTGCAGGTTACACCATGGGGGGAGGCTGGGGGCCTTGGACTCGAAAATATGGGATGGGGTGTGAGCACCTTGTTGGCGCGACTATGGTACTTGGAGATGGGACGATTGCCTTCCTCGGTCAAAGTTCAACCGTCCATCGCGAAAAAATAACCAAAAATGGATTAAAAGTAATATTTAACGACGACTTAAACAGCCCATTACTTCGTGCTCTGAGAGGCGGAGGCGGCCTTAGTTATGGAATTGTCACTGAGTTCATTTTCGAGCCCTTTGAGTTACCAGATATTGCGCAAAGTTTTGTGATCAAAAAGAGCGATATCCCCGCATTTGATAACCTCAAAGCAACAGATGTGATAGCAGCTTGGGAGTCGTTGACCAGTGCAGGGAAAAACCCGAATTTGATTGGCACTAATTTGAAGGTCAATGCAAAAGGGGTTGCCTGTGAGTCTGAGATTACCCCGAATGCGGTATTGGATTGGCAATTGAATGGACATTTTGGCGGTACTTCAGAAGAGCTTGAGCGCATGTTGAAGCAGTGGGGCGGTGATATTATCGGCTTGATTCAGCAAGATCCAACGCTATCCGATGACGCCAAGAAACAGCAAATCGATGATTTAACCAAGGAGCTGACCCAGTTTTATAATAAAGTGTGCTCCAACAGTGTCCTTTATAGCAGAAGCGCCAATACATCTGGGTATACATTGAGCTTTGAAGCGTGGGATAGAGAATTAAACGGCATAGAGTTAGAAACTGATGAGCCCGCACCGCATAAAATTACCTCTCGTATGCCGACTCGGGATTGGGGGCATCAAAGCCGAATTGCTTTAGTTAAATCACTCCAGTCGACATTACTATACCGGGATAAAGAGGATACCAATATCTCGGCATACATCACACTTGGCGCTATAAGTGGGGAATATTATGGTAGTAAACCTGCTGATGCCGCATTGCATAAAATAAGGTGCACATTCCCGTATCAAGACCGGCCATTTACAATTCAATACCAAGCTTGGTGGGACCAGCCTGAGAAAGATCATCCTGTTGAAAAAGAAATCATGACGCGCTTTTATGAGAATAGAGCACAAGATTGGATAGAATCATGCCGAAGCTATGACATTCCACATACCAAAGGGTCTTTTATTAGTTTTAAAGATGCAGCGGTTGAAACAAAGGATTATTTTGGTGACAGTTACAATGAATTAATCGATACCAAGTGCCACTATAGCAAAGATGCTAAGTGCCTATTTAGAAGCCGTAAAACGATTATTTAATTCGCTCTAGTGAGCTAACCAAGTTGGAATAACCCTAGCTTTATTTACTGGTTGGGGTTATTAAAACCTGTTGAGTAAAAGCGTTTTCAATGAAAATGTTAGCGATAAAAAACGCAGTTAATGATTTTTCCTGATGGCGACGTTTTATTCTAAAACGCCCCTTTCAAATATAGCACTAGTAAGAATCTTAGTGTTCATTTGATGATGGATATAAGGAGTTCTGCGTGTACTTGCCCAGATAGAGCGCCAATTGTGAGGTGCTTTATATACTTTGCCATGACACCTATCTGGCAGTTGTGAACATTTTTATATCTGTTTATGCAATGCTTGATGTTTAGTTTAATCCCAGATAAATTCGCTACAGAAGCATGTTTCGGTCAAGAAGTAAGGATAAAAATGGAAAAACTATTCTCATATGGCACATTACAATTAGAACAGGTTCAAATTGAAACATTTGGTCGCATACTCACAGGTCACAAAGACAAACTGATAGGTCATGTTCTCAGCGAAGTTAAAATTAACGATGCTGAAGTGATAAAAACCAGTGGTAAAGATATACACCCAATTTTGAAATATACCGGGAATGACACCGATATTGTAGATGGTACTGTGTTTGATATAACGCCTTCAGAACTGTCCCAGGCCGATGAGTACGAAGTAGATGAATATGTACGTGTAGCGGGCCAGTTTCAGTCGGGAATGCAAGCGTGGGCTTATGTGTGTGCAGCAACAGAGTCTGCAAGAGCATAACGTAGGGCAACGGTTAAAAGAGGCTGTATCTTGGCGTTTATATTAAAGGTTGGAATTGCGAGTTGCCTATTATGGTTAGTGGGGTGCTCTGATAGTCCACAACACGCTGATCCTGATTTTAAGCCGAAGAATAGTACCCCTCGCTTTGTAGAGCATAACAGTCCGGTTGTGTTTATCGATCAAGCACATCATAACTTTTTAACTCTTAATGGGCGTTATAAACCTTTTGCGCGAGTACTAGAAAGTGACGGCTATACAGTCCAACCTAATCGCCACACATTATCCTTAGCAAGCTTGAGTAATATTGATGTTTTAGTTATTGCCAATGCGCTCGATAGAAAGAGAAGTGATTTTCGACCGCCATATAGCCAAGCTTTTACTAATGGCGAAATCGCTGATATAAAAACTTGGGTAAGCAAAGGAGGGGCTTTATTCTTGGTCGCAGATCATGCGCCGTTTCCAAAAGTCATCGAAAACCTTGCCGAGGCATTTGGATTTGAATTCTCAAATGGTCATGTAGGCGACGCTGTTTTTAATAGGCAGCAAGGAACCCTGGCTGCGCATCCTATAACCGAAGCGCCGTTGAAGGTGACGGCCAATATTTACGGTGTAGCGATACATGATGCCATGCATGCTAAGGCGACAGAAAGTTATATTGACCAAATTCGCTCCTTTGGTGGTTCGGCTTTTAAACCGCCCAGCGAAGCGCTCTCGTTGCTTTCCATGAAAGCCGGGAGCGTCTCTATAGTACCAAGCGTGCCATTTGAGGTTAATGCGAATACCAAACGAATTATCATCGACGGCTGGAGCCAAGGTGCTGTGATGGAACTTGGGCGAGGTCGAGTCGCTGTGTTTGCAGAGGGCATGATGTTTTCGTCACAAATAGATAGAAAAACAGGGAAAAAGCTTGGACTAACCTCACAAGGTGCTGAGCAGAACGAGCGCTTTTTATTGAATGTGATGGCGTGGTTGGTTAAAGAACTTTAGCTTATGGTGTTTGTGTTATTTGGTTGCTATTTTATCTATTTATTGCTGGGCCATAGCAACTGAGAGCCGCGGTAGCGCTCATTTTGTTTTGTAAATGTATAGATGATAAGACCTGCCTTAGCATCTAATGAACCAGGACTCCAAATGATAAAAGCGTTTGATTGCCCACCTAAATATTTATACTGATAAGGCTCTCCCCATGGATCGAGTGGTATAGTGTCTATCATTTTTGGCGTTGTTTGGGTGAGTATATTGAGCGCTTTAATTTCACTGATATCTTTTTTTTCTAGCTTTTCATACTGCGTTATGGCCTGACCCAATTGCTGAATATCTAGTTTTGTTATGTCGCCACGAGAAGAGGGAGAGTAAAAAGGTTTAGGCAAAAAAAGTGATATGGCAAATGCAATTGTCAGTAATGCCACAATAAAAGTAAAAAATTTCTTCAACTTTATACATCCGCAAATGGTTTGAGTTTAAAGCTAGACTCAAAATAATTGGCCTTTAGTTGGTTCCATCAGAGTAGCAGTGTAACGTCCATCGCGTTTTTCAAAGGCATACATGATCAACCCAGAATCTGAATCAATAGATCCCGAGCTCCAAATAATAAAGGTAGCTGACCTACCACCTAAATATTTATACCCATATTGCTGACCCCATGGATCATCTGGCAATGCGTACAGTATTGCTGGAGTGCTCTGCTTAAGTTGAGAGATATCTTTGAGCGTTTTGATATTTTTACCGAGGATGCTTTCATATAACTCGATAGCCTGACCCAATTGCATAATATCTGACTCGACTTTATTAATTGTGCAAGAGCCACAATAAAGGGCCTGTGGCACTAAGGTCGATAGGAAAAAAGCATTAGTAGAAACCCTATCAAATAGACCAAGCACCTCTTCAGTATCCCATTCCTTTGCATTTTAGACTCCACACATGTTGCTGTAGCAAGCAGTAACTTACTGCTTTGATATGAATCTAGAATTAATCAAAGTGTGGGATAAGTAATCATCAGGCTAACATGTCATCGTCGTGCCACAGTTTACAAAGCATACTGGGCCCGCCACTTAGTTGGTGTGGTGCCTAGTTGCTTTTTGAACTCAATATAAAAAGAACTCTTGTTGTTAAAACCGCTATCGAGTGCAATTTGAGTGATATTGTCTCGGGACGTTGTCTGCTTTAAGAGTTGGCAGGCAAAGCTGATACGATATTCATTGAGTAGAGCGTAAAAGCTTTTATTCATATGCTCATTGAGTAATTCAGAAGTTTGATGCTGGCTGAGTCCCAGTAGTTCAGCCAGTTGTTTTAGTGTCAATTGGTTATCTAGGAAAATGTGCTCCTGTTCAAGCAAACGCTTTAGATCATGACGACAGCTTTGAACAAGTGACGGACTAAGCTGAAGTTGTTTTTTTGTCGATTCAACTTCCTGCACTTGAATATATTGTGTTTGCTGAATGCGATATGCGGCGGCAAAGGAGAATGTCAGCAGGTAGAGACATACGGTAATGTTTAAACTGAGCCACAAAGGATAAAGCCATACAGAGCTGCTTAAATACGCAACAGCGACCCCTCCGTTTAGGCTCACCACAAATACCACCCAAGTGAATAGCCACTTATTTTGTTTGAGTAGTGTGGCACTTTTTGTTGAACGACTTTGCCACATTGCCGTCACGTAACTGAACATTAGACCAAAATAAATGGTGTGCATTAACTGGGCTTGGGTGTGAATACCAACCACTTTAACGATAAGGAAAATTGAAAATGGCACACAGTGAAGTAATACGGTAGCAAGCTTTGGTTTGGCGTCGAAGCGATAAAATAAAAAGCACAAACCGCAAAATAGTAACATACAGTTGTTGGCTATTTGCGAGATTAATACCGAGTGGATATTAAATTTGAGTTGAATGTAGCTGGTGAAAGGGATCAGCATCAAAACCAAGTTGGCTGATGTTAAAAAGTACATGCCTTTATCAAAGCTTTGTTCGTACCTTAGCATCATACCAACACAAAATAGGGCGATTAAGCACGATACGAGATAAAACTCCTGTTGCAGTTCAAGCCACATAATTAAAATTATCCTTGGTCAGGTTGTGCCATCAAACATAGCAAGCAGTCAATTTAGCTAAATTGACAACTGTAATCATCTGATACATATCGATATTAATTCAAAAAACTCCTATTTTATCAAGATGGAATAAATTGCTGAGCAAAGCTTTAAGACTAAAAAGGTGATAAATACAACGACTAGGAGTCATCATGAAATCTCTTCAAGCAAGTTTAATCTTATTGGGGTCGAGTGTTCTGAGCTTTAACGGCAATGCACAAGTGCTAACTGAGATGCAGGTCGAGCAAGTAAAACAAAACGTATTAACTTATATGAGCAGTTGGAATTTACAGCACGGGGAAGATCGAGTCAGTAATCTGGAGCGTGCCATTAATCCCGGCTTTCGTTACCAAGATCCGACAACAGCCGGGTACTTGGTTGGCGGTGCGCAAAATGTCAGCAATTGGATCGGTGGATTTCAAGGGCAAATGCGCGACTTTGGACTCTGGCCTGTGGATGCAACTTTGGTGTCGAATATTGAAATTCATGGTAGCGTTGAAAATACGCATATAAGATTCAATTGGCATATTTCCGCGTTTGACGGTGCGGTGACCGTGGCTGAAGGTGTGGACTATGGTACTGCATCAAACTTAAAGTTGGACTCAATCACTGGCTTTTTTGGGCCGTTAATACCACTTTGTAAGGCCCCGGATTGGCAATCTGGCAGTACTTATTTAAGAGATGAGCAGGTGTCTTTTGAACGGGCGATTTACAAAGCGAGTTGGTGGACTCAAGCATCTCCAGTCCAAGATCCTGATGCGTGGGTTAAGCTAACTGACTGTAGCGAAACCCCCTAACTATTAGCAATCGTCTCAGAGCGGCTGGTTAAGGCTGCTCTTTTTAGTGTTCAGAAATATTTGAAACTTTATATCTTGGCGCTAAGATAAGAATGTATCTTGGTACAGAAATAAAGGAATATTTTATGGACAACAAGCATTATATCGTCGACCGCACCCTCCATTGGTTTGCTGCTTTTTTGATTTTATTTATTTTGATGAATATGAGTGCGCAAATTCATACCATCGACTACCAAATTAAAGGCCAAGAATTACATCGTCAGGAGTCAATTCAAACTCATGCATTGATGGCATTAGGTGTATTTACTTTGGTTTTGACCCGGCTAATTTGGGAAAAGCTATTTAGCGGAAAATTGACAAGACAGTCAATACAAAGCCGTGCGCACGCAATTTTGGTAAAAATAGTACATGGGGGTTTTTATTTAATTTTATCAGGGCTGGTGGTTACCGGAGTTGGTATGGCAATAAATGCTGAAGTAGTTATTTATTTGTTCGGCGTGCAATTCTCAGATGCGGTCAGTCGAGATGGTCATTTTTATGCCAGTATGCTCGATATACATTTAATGTTGATAGACACTTTGTGGTGGGTGATCGCCGCTCATTTTGCAGGGGTTTTGTACGCTCGTCGGTAGCGATTCGCATGGGGTGGAAGACCCACCCCGTGTATCTTAGCTTAATACGTCTTGAAGCGCGGCGATTAACAATGCGACATTTTGCTCGTTGGCAGTCGAGCCCATTAGGCCGATACGCCATGTTTTGCCTGCAAGCTGGCCCAGTCCAGCACCAATCTCAAGGTTGTATTTGCTTAGTAAAGCTGTACGCACGGTGTTGTCATCTATTCCGTTAGGGATCAAGACGGAATTCAGTTGTGGTAAACGGTGGGGCTCATCAACTAAAAACTCAATGTTGAGCTTTTCAAGGCCAGATTTTAGTGCGAGGTGTAAATTGTGATGTCGCTGCCAAGCATTTTCTAGCCCTTCTTGTTTCAACATGAGTAAGGATTCGTGCAGTGCATACAATGAATTGATAGGGGCTGTGTGGTGGTAGCTACGCTTACCTTCGCCTGACCAGTAGTTCATCACTAAAGATTGATCTAAAAACCAGCTTTGTACTTTGCTTTTGCGTGACTTCAAGACTTCTACTGCTTTGTCACTAAAACTGATGGGTGAGATCCCTGGGACACATGACAAGCATTTTTGCGAGCCGGAATATATCGCATCAATTCCCCACTCATCTACTTTTAGTTCGCTACCGCCGAGAGATGTCACTGCATCAACAATGCTAAGGGCATTGTATTTCTTTGCCAATTGGCACAAGGTTTTTGCATCGCTGCGCGCACCAGTGGAAGTTTCTGCATGAACAAATGCCAGTGCTTTTACTGTGGGGTTGGCTTTAAATGCATCTTCAACTTTGTCAAGCGTCACAGGATCGCCCCATTTATCCTCTACGATAATAGCCTGAGCACCAACTCGTTCTATGTTTTCTTTGAGTCGTGTACCGAATACACCATTAATACACACAATGACTTTGTCATTGGGTTCTATAAGGTTCACAACACAGGCTTCCATACCCGCCGACCCCGGTGCAGACAACGCAATGGTAAATGTGTTTTCTGTGTTAAACGCATATTGTAAAAGTTGTTTAATTTCATCCATCAAGCCAATGAATTGAGGATCTAAATGGCCTATGGTTGGTCTAGAGAGCGCCCCTAAAACACGAGGCGAGACATTAGAAGGTCCTGGTCCCATTAGGATACGTGGGGTTGGGTTAAATGATTCAAACATAAAAATTCCCGTTTTTAGTGTGTTAGTTATGCTCGTTGTTGTGGACTTAACAAAACTGGCCGAAATTTCTGGCTTAATTGTGTGACCTAGATGCTTTTAAATCCAGTGGTGAGATCAAGAGTTAATACTTCTTTGCTCGATTACTTTACTTATCAGAGAGCTGTGCTTTTAACCAGTTTATAAATATCAATTGTTGTCTGGTGTACTGAACTTCATTCAAAGGCACATAGTAACCAAGTTGTGTGCCGACAGGGCGATATGACGCTTTGGTTAAAACATTCTTTTCTATTAAGCCTTTAACAAGGCTATATGAAGCGAAAACTAGCCCACTACCTGCGATTGCTTCTTGAATGCAATACAATTCCTGATCAAAGTACACAACCTCAAATAAATTTGCATCTAGGTCATTGTAGGCTAACCAAGCCTGCCACGGAGCGGAGGGCAGTTGCGTGTTTTTCCACTTTGGAATAAACATGGTGGTTTTTTTCTGGGTGTTCAGTCTTGCAAGACACGCTTGATTGCCATAGGCATTAAAATTCTCAATTGAAAGCAACTGGCTCTGTTTAATTTGGCTTGTATCTCCAAAGCGAACGGCAATCGCTTGAGAGTCATGCACTAGGTGCTCACCAGTTGCTACAGAAACTTCAAGGTTCGGGTATTCTTTATTAAACCCTCGCAATGCAGGGATCAACATTTGAGCGGCAAAGGATGACGTAGTGTGAATTTGAATGACTTTGCCTTGTTCAACCAACTGATTGACTGCGCGTTCAATGGTGCCAAACCCTGTATGGGTTGCCTGAGCCAAAAGAAAACCAGCTTTGGTAGGGGTTATTTCACGGGTTTTGCGAATAAACAAATCAATACCAAGACGCACTTCTAAGTTTTTAATGTGGTGAGACACCGCTGTCGGCGTGATATTTAGCTCCTGAGCAGCAAGTTTAAAGCTGTTGTGCCGCGCTGCAGCTTCAAAGACCCTTAACGCCTGCATTGATACATTCAACATGGCTACTTCCTCAATAAAGTTTGTACAATTATACATGAGTAAAACTTACTTATAAAAAGGATCTTTTCATTTGTCGTGGCGGCGCATAAATCACACAATTCTCACCAATGAAACACACTAAAAAGGTTACCTCCATGTTCAAACTACTTCATATAGATTCAAGCATTAGAAAACGTCAAAACAACAACCCTCAGCATGATTCAATTTCAAAAAGGCTCGCTCATAGCTTTGTTGAAAATATGAAAGAAAGCTCATCTGTGTCTCAATACATATACAGGGATGTAGGTATGAATCCGCCACCGTTCACGGATCAAGACTGGTTAGGTGCAGTGTTTACCCCCATAGATAAAAGAAGTACGCAGCAATGCCAAAAGCTCGCCATCTCAGACACCTTGATCGCTGAAGTGAAAGAAGCGGATATTATCGTAATTTCAACACCAATGTATAACTATGGCATGCCCGCACAGCTTAAAGCTTGGTTTGATCAAATTGTGAGGGTCAATGAAACATTTAGTTTTGATCTCGCTCGGGGGAATTTCCCACTAGAGCCCATATTGTCAGGGAAAACCTTAGTACTTATCACATCATGTGGCGAGTTTGGCTTTGAAGTTGGCGGGGTGAGAGAGCATATGAATCACTTGGCACCCCATATTAAGACCCTGTCTAAGTATATTGGCTGTGAACGGATATTTGAAATCGCATCTGAGTATCAAGAGTTTGCAGATCTACGACATCAAAGTTCGCTAGAAGCTGCGTTTGTAGAAACGCGAAAACTTGCAAAGCGTCTTATTTAATAGCACATTCCTTAGCCATAAACGTGTCATTCACAATTATGGCTTTTTCCACTTTAGTTCGCGCCATCATTATCTTTTTCCATCCATTTTTACTTTACTATTTATTATCGTCAGCAGTGTCTTTATTATCTTATTGTTGTTTCAATATTAATTAAGCCAAAAGGAGTGTTATTTGGTGCGACCAGCTAACCACCCATCCGTTATTGAACTCAGTAAAGCCTATTTTGAGCACCACAACCAGCCTTTAGAAATGCTACCAAACTGGCACTTTTGTGATAATGAGGCTGATGCTAACGACTGCCTCGATCTGGTGCTTGCGGGAGTGAAAAAAGCAACGTCTCCTTCTCTTTGGTGGTACAAAGTCAACGATATTGCATTACCACAAGTCGGTGATTTAAATATTGTCACAGACTGGCATGGTTATGCTCACTGTATTGTCAAAACAACCAAAGTAACCATAGTCCCCTTTAACCTTATTGATGATACCTATGCCGCTTTGGAAGGGGAGGGGGACAAGTCGCTGGCGTATTGGCGACAGGTTCATTGGGCGTATTACCAAAGAGAATTGGCTGAAACAAAGTACACGCCGGCTCACGATATGCCTATTGTATGCGAAGAGTTTGAAGTAGTTTTTACTTTGGAGGATAAATGATTGACGCTGTGATATTTGATATGGACGGTACCTTAATAGATTCTGAACCGATGTGGCAGGCCGCGGAAAAGCTGGTTTTTGGCAGTCTTGGCGTAGATGTACGCGATGAGCTAGCGGCTAGAACTGCGTCCATGACAACCATACAAGCTGCTGAATTTTGGTATCAACATGCACCTTGGGAAGGGCCGAGTACGTCACAAGTCGCTGACCAAGTCGTTTTACGTGTCGCTGAATTAATTGTTCTTCAAGGAGAGGCTTTGGCTGGTGTTCATCATGCGTTATCGTTGCTGCGAGCGAAAAAACTTAAGATAGGTTTAGCAACTAACGCACCCATGACGCTGATACCTGTGGTGTTCGACAAGCTGGATATAGGTCATTATTTTACGACTTATTGTTCATCTGATAATGAAATGGCAGGCAAACCTTCTCCAGATGTTTATTTGACTGCGGCGAAGGAAATGGGCGTTTTACCTGAACGATGTTTAGCTGTTGAAGACTCCGTAACAGGCATGAAAGCAGCGCAAGCGGCAAATATGCGCACGCTTGTGGTTCCACAAAAGTCACAGTTCAATAATGTCAAATTTGATAAGGCCGATATGAAACTTGAAAGCTTGCTCGCGTTAACAGAGTCGCACTTAGCATTAAACGAGTAGGTATGCTCGGCCAATATGCGTCAAAACACAGCAAAATAAGTTGCTTAACTTTGCGTTTATTGAAAGCAGTGACTAGCATCAAGCTTGGTAAGCAAATAAATTACAGCGGAAAGGAAGGCAATGAAGATTTTAGTTGTAGATGATACGTACTTTATGAGGGAGCTTATCTGTGAGAGTTTGCAAGAACAAGGGTTTAAAGAGCTGACGCAGGCGAGTAATGGCGAAGAAGCTCTGAATGCGCTGTCGAACAAACACTACGATCTCATTGTTACCGATTGGAATATGCCGAAAATAAATGGTGTTGAGCTGATTAAAAAGATGAAACTTAACCCAGCACTTCGCCACACCAAAATTATTATGCTAACAGGTGACACAACCCCTGAAAAAATCTTAGAAATGAAAGAGCTAGGTGTCAATGGCTACATTTCAAAACCATTCACTCCAGAGTTACTTACTGAATTAGTTATAAAATTATCTTAGATTTTTCAGATGCTTACTTACCTTATCTAACGTACTTTTTTAACTTGTTCTCTTGCCTTATTCTATTTAATAGAAATGCAGTTACTTTAAGGAGATGAGATGCAAGATATAGAGCAAAAACAAACGCAGATCCTAACAATGCTCGAAAAAGGGGTTACCGAACAAGACTTTGAACGCATTGCAGAAGACACCCTAATAGAAAACCTAAACAGCCCGTCTGATGACTTACAACTACTTAGCCTACATCTAATTCATGATTATTTAAGTCGCGCTAGTGACCGCGATAGAGCGCAAATAAAGATAGAAAATCTATATTGGTTAACTGCTAACGAGCATACGCGTGCGAATGAGACGCTTGGTCAGTTAATTGCGGCAGAAAAGTTGAACTTAGGCCATAAATTAGGTGTTGCAGAAACAACAGGCAACTCAGCTCTTCCTCGTGTGTTTAATATGGCAAATAGTCGTAGTAAAAAGGCGATATTAATCCATGGTACTTGGGCAAACGGTAATGCTTGGTATCAAAGAGGTGGGGATTTTTACAATTACCTGACCAACAACCATTTTGATGTCATGCCTTTTCATTGGAGTGGGGCGAATCAGCATGCAGATAGGGTAATGGCTGCGGTGAATTTACGTGCTTTGATAGAAAACGGTCAAAATAGTCATGTATTCAAAAAAGATTCTGCTGGTTTTTATGATGTTGAAATTTATGCCCATAGCCATGGTGGCAATGTCGCACTAAAAGCATTGAGATTAGGGTTAAAGGTATCGAAAGTTGTTTTAATGGGTACCCCGGTTAGGTATCAGTACATGCCGTTATTACGCAATGTGTCAAATGGGGTATTTAATGTGTTTTCGTTAGGAGATAAAGTCCAAATTGTTGGTGCGATGGGAAGTAAGCGCGGTGGTCGTGCAATTAGTGACAGTGAAAAAGGTGTTAACTATCTAGCTGAAGAGAATCAATCAAACCGAGCGCCAGGGCACTCAGATCTCCATGACAGTGGTGTGTGGGCAAAAAATGGTTTAGGCGATATTATGCATCAATAAAGGCGGTAATTTACCACCCAATATACCTTTAAACACTTGAAAAAAAGATAAAAGGTAGCGACTATAAGCGCACTTTTTCTACTAACCTGAAATGGAAATTATCATGACAAAAGTATTGCACACAGAATCTGCACCAGCGGCAATTGGCCCCTATGTCCAAGGTGTTGACTTAGGAAACATGGTACTGACCTCTGGTCAGATCCCAGTTAATCCTGTTACAGGCGATGTTCCAGAAGCCATTGCTGATCAAGCGAGGCAATCACTTGAGAATGTGAAAGCAGTTGTTGAGTCTTCAGGTCTAACCGTTGCTGATATTGTAAAATTGACTGTATTTGTAAAAGACTTGAATGACTTTGGCACTGTAAATGAAGTTTACGGCAAATTTTTCGACGAGCATAACGTAGCAAATTACCCTGCGCGTTCATGTGTCGAAGTTGCGCGTTTACCAAAAGATGTCAACATTGAAATTGAAGCGATTGCGGTACGTAAGTAACGAGAGAGCAAAAAGACATTAAAGGAGCTTATGCTCCTTTTTTAATTCTAAAGACGTAAATGTATTATCCAATTGCAATTACCCCCTCTACCTATCAATGATCAAGGAGTTGTACGATGATTGAAAGAAAGCGAGGCCTATATGAAGGCCGTAATAAATCATCAGCCTATAAAGACTTAGTTTGGACGGTTGCAACGTCGTTTGATACTCAAGCTGACTTGGCACAGCAAACAAGACACACGCTCAATACAATCCAAAAAAATCTAAATGAGCTGGGCTCAGATAAAGCCCGAATAGTTTCTGCTCAAGTGTATATTGCAAACATGGCAGACAAGCCAATAATGGATGAAGTTTGGAAAGAGTGGCTTGGCCCAAACCCCGATCATTGGCCTCAGCGAGCCTGCCTTGGTGTTGACCTTGAAGGTGACGTGTTGATCGAGGTGACAGTGACCGCAGTTCGGTGCAATCCACTTTAATATACCCATCAATAACCTAATATCGGGAATCTTTATGATTGAGCTGGTGGCGTCAGAAGTAGAACATATCGATACATTTATAGAGATGGAGCAAGAAAGCGACACGGAACACTTTATCATTCCATATACAAGGTCACAGCATTTAGCACAAATGCGCCAAACGCACACATTGTACTTGTCTATTTTTTGTGAAGGTAGATTGTCCGGTTTTTTTATCCTAGTTAAAGCGCTTACTGGAGATGTGGAATTTCGACGTGTTGTCATCGCAAAAAAACACCGAGGGATCGGCCAGCAAGCGATTAAGGAGATGGCCCTTTATTGTAAAGTGCACTTAGGAGCTAAGAGAATATGGCTAGATGTGTTTGCGACTAACTCACGTGGTATACACGTATATCGTAAACTTGGTTACCATCAATTTGGTGTGTCGCAACACCGAGGTAAGCAACTAATTTTAATGGAAAAACATATATAAAGCTCCTCAATTTCAAAGATAAGAGCTGTCTAGGGTTCTACAGAGCCCAATTGGCTCTATTCGTCTTGATCTAATGTAGCTTGCAGCAACGACTCCGTTTGTATCGCGATGTCTTTCATTTTTATCGCGTATTGCTCCAGTGCTTTTTGCTCAGGAGTTTGCGCAATAAATTTAGAAACGGGAATAGGGTAGCCAGCTTGATCCATAGCAATAAAACTAATGATACAGTGATTGGTTTCGACCATGTGTTGTTTTTGTGGATCGCCACACCTTACCTGTATAAATATTTGCATACTGGTTTTTCCGGTATGGGCAATTTTCGCTGATACTTCAACAATTTGACCAACTAAAATAGGACGATGAAAACGCACACCAGCAACTGAAACCGTGACGCAATAGGCGCCACTCCAGCCGGCAGCACAGGCATACCCAGCTTGATCGATCCATTTCATTACGACACCGCCGTGGACTTTTCCGCCAAAATTGACGTCGGTTGGTTCAGCTAAAAACCTGAAAATCACTTCTGATTGATTGGCCATACGCGCCTCATCGTTTATCGAGTATGAGGTAAGTATAGAAAAAAAGGGGCGTTTCGCCCCTTGCAATTTGAGATATGTAAATAATTGGTTGGGTTATTACATATTCGGGTAGTTGGGTCCACCAGCGCCTTCTGGTGTCACCCAAGTAATATTTTGGCTAGGATCTTTGATATCACAGGTTTTACAGTGAATACAGTTTTGTGCATTAATCACAAATTGCTTTTCACCTGCTTCATTTTCGTTTATCTCGTAAACACCAGCAGGGCAGTAACGCTGTGCGGGTTCCGCATATTGCTCTAAATTAACCGAAATTGGTATGCTGGCGTCTTTGAGTTGCAAATGGCAGGGTTGAACTTCTTCATGGTTGGTATTTGATAAAAAGACCGAAGAAAGCTTATCAAAGCTGAGCTTGCCATCCGGTTTCGGATAGTCGATTTTAGTCGCGTCTTTGGCCAGTCTTAGGGACTCGTAATCTTTGCTAATATCTTTGATTGTGAAAGGTAATGCACCAGAGAAGAAATTTTGGTCAATCATGTTGTAGGCGCCACCTAAGTAGCGACCAAGCTTGTGCATGGCTGGACCAAAATTTCGAGATTGATAAAGCTCTTCGTGCAGCCAACTCGCCTTAAACTTGTCGTCGAAACTTTGTAAGTCAGCTGCCGCGTCCTCTTTTGAGAGCGCTTCAATGATAGTATCGGCGCCGATCATGCCGGACTTCATTGCTGTGTGGTTTCCTTTGATTTTGGCAAAGTTCAAGGTGCCTGCATCGCAGCCAATCAACAAACCGCCAGGAAAGTGCATTTTAGGCAATGCGTGTAATCCACCTTTTGCGATTGCGCGTGCACCGTATGAAATACGTTCACCGCCTTCTAGGGTTTGTTTAAACACTGGATGATGTTTCATGCGCTGAAATTCATCAAATGGGCTTAAATATGGGTTTTTGTAGTTCAAATCGATGATCAGACCAACCACAACTTGGTTATTTTCGGCGTGGTACATAAATGAGCCGCCATGGGTTTCATTATCAAGTGGCCACCCAGTGCCGTGAACCACAGTACCTTCTTTGTGCTTCTCTGGGTCGATTTGCCAAATTTCTTTAAAACCAATGCCGTAGTGCTGTGGTGTGGCGTCTTTATCTAGCTCAAACTCTTTGATCAATTGTTTACCTAAGTGGCCGCGGCAACCTTCAGCAAACACTGTGTATTTAGCCCGCAGCTCCATACCCGGCATATAGGTATCTTTTGGCTGACCATCTCTGTCTAAGCCCATATCGCCTGTGACAATACCTTTAACTTCGTTTTCTTCAATGATCAGTGAATGAGCACTAAAGCCGGGGAAAATCTCTACCCCAAGCGCTTCTGCTTGCTCAGCTAACCAACGACAGACGTTGCCCATAGAAACGATGTAATTACCTTCGTTTTTAAAGGTTTTTGGCACCACCATATGTGGTAGGTTTGTTGCGTTTTGCTCATCTTTAAACAGGTAGATTTCATCTTCTGTTACTTTTGTTGTAAGAGGTGCGCCTTTTTGCGCCCAATCTGGAATGAGTTCATCTAATGCTTTGGTCTCGAAAACGGCACCGGACAAAATATGTGCACCCACTTCTGAGCCTTTTTCTACCACACAGATCATGAGTTCTTGTTCTTTTTGCTGTGCTTGTTGAGCGAGTCGAATAGCGCATGATAAGCCTGCAGGGCCCGCACCCACTATGACGACATCAAATTCCATGGTTTCACGTTCGACCATTTTTACCTCGTATACATTGACGGTAGATTAACTTAAACTCGAGTTAAGTTCTTTTTACGTTAAGCTAAGGTTATTTTAGGTTGACGTTTACGTCAACAGGAAGTAGGCTGGTTTCATTAAATTGTTTTATTGACGTACGCGTCAGCTACACAAATAACCAGATGATGGAGTAACCATGAAAGTACTTGTACCAATCAAACGCGTGATTGACTACAACGTCAAAGCGAGAGTCAAGGCAGATAACAGCAATGTTGATCTTACCAATGTTAAGATGGCCATGAACCCGTTTTGCGAAATCGCAGTAGAAGAAGCGATTAGATTAAAAGAAGCAGGCAGTGCAACTGAAGTAATCGCCGTATCTATCGGTGATAAAGCTTGTCAAGAACAGCTGCGCACGGCATTGGCACTTGGTGCTGACAAGGCGATCCACATCGAAACAGATGCAACTTTAGAGTCGCTACATGTTGCAAAATTACTGGCTAAATTAGTAGAGCAAGAAAACCCTGAGTTAGTCATTTTAGGTAAACAATCTATTGATGCTGATAATAACCAAACAGGCCAAATGCTTGGTGCGTTGACGAAGCGAGGCCAAGGAACATTTGCATCTAAGTTGGTAATAGAAGGTGGCAATGCCATCGTGACGCGTGAGGTAGATGGCGGTCTGCAAACTGTGTCTTTAGCATTACCGGCGATTGTCACAACTGACTTACGCTTAAACGAACCTCGTTACGCGACACTGCCGAACATAATGAAGGCGAAGCGCAAACCGCTTGATGTCATCGCAGCAGATTCACTCGGCGTTGACTTAGCGCCACGTGTTGAGCTTGTTAGAGTTGATGAGCCGGCTAAGCGAGAAGCTGGTGTTGTCGTAGAGAGCGTTGAAGAGCTAGTAACTAAACTTAAGACAGAAGCAAAGGTGATCTCATGAGCGTATTAGTCATTGCAGAACATGAAAATGGTGTTTTAAAGCCTGAAACTGCGAAAGTGATCTCGGCAGCTGTCAAAATTGGCGGTGAGGTTGATGTATTAGTTGCGGGTAGCAGTGTTGCTGCGGCTGCAGACGCTGTTGCTGGTATTGCAGGCGTTACATCAGTTAAGTTGGTTGATAATGCAAACTTTGAACATCAATTGGCAGAAAATACAGCAGATCTAGTCGTTGAGTTAGCTGCGGGCTACAGCCATATTCTTGCCAGTGCATCGACAACGGGTAAAAATATTTTACCGCGTGTTGCTGCACTTTTAGACAAGTCACAAATTTCTGAAATTGTTGATGTAGTTGATGCTGATACTTTTAAGCGTCCAATATACGCGGGCAATGCAATTGCAACTGTAAAATCGTTAGAGTCACAAAAAGTGATCACGGTACGTGCCAGTGCGTTTGATGCAGCGGGTGAGCAAGCTCCAGTGTCTGTTGAGACGTTATCAAATGGAGCTGCTAATAGCCTAAGTAGCTTTGTTGGTGTTGAGCAAACAGAATCAGAGCGCCCGGAGCTTACAGCAGCTCCTGTGATTATCTCTGGTGGCCGTGGTATGCAAAACGGTGACAATTTTGCGCTTCTGAATGGTATTGCAGATAAACTTGGTGCGGCAATTGGTGCATCTCGTGCGGCTGTAGATGCTGGCTTCGTACCGAATGATATGCAAGTAGGGCAGACTGGTAAGATTGTCGCACCAGATCTTTATATTGCAGTAGGTATTAGCGGAGCAATCCAACACCTTGCTGGTATGAAAGACTCTAAAATCATTGTTGCAATCAACAAAGATCCAGAGGCGCCTATTTTCCAAGTCGCTGATTATGGCTTAGTCGCCGACTTATTTGACGTATTACCTGAGCTAGAACAAGCTCTGTAACCTATTCTGGTTGTTGAAGCCGTGTGCACTATGCCGCGGCTTTTTTCCTTTTTATATCCTTACTTTTCTTAATTCTGACGGCGTCACGCCAAACCAACGTTTAATTGCGCGTCTAAAGTTTGGCAAATCATTGAAATCCAGAACTTTAGCCACCTGCGAGTTTGAGTAGCCTTGTTGCCCAATGCAGAAGCCTGCTTGTTGGCTCAGTACCCTATCTTTTAAGCAACTAAATTGACTGTTGTGCAATGCGAGTTTTCGTTTCAGTGTTGCACCACTGGTATTAAAGTAATTGGCGAGGTCTTCTAATGTTGCTCTGGGGTTGGCAATTAAAAATGATTCCGCATAGGCTAAAAAACCAATAGCGTTGCTGTTGGCTAAAGTTTTTATATCAGACTGGAGTGCCGGTATTGCGCTGTTTTGCCGCGATTGTAATGCTTCTTTGGAAATCACCACAGTAGTAAAATGGTGGCCGAATGACAATAGATTTGCACCTATGGCTTGATATTGTTCAATATATATTGGTGTTGTATACGGCAGTTGAAATTGCACTTGCGTATTTGCAAAGCGCCACTTTAAAAAGCCGTTGATTAAACTTAGCCACACTTCGAGCAAGAAGCGGTAAACGCTCGGCTGGAGTTCACTAATCGCAGGGTTGACTATTAAATGTAT
This sequence comes from Pseudoalteromonas luteoviolacea, assembly GCF_018100925.1. Taxonomy (GTDB): domain Bacteria; phylum Pseudomonadota; class Gammaproteobacteria; order Enterobacterales; family Alteromonadaceae; genus Pseudoalteromonas; species Pseudoalteromonas obscura. The sequence goes on from NZ_JAGJEH010000002.1 coordinate 639,608, forward strand.
AGCCTTGTTTTGCGTAAACATTCGTACGCTAAAATATGGAAACAACTCACCTTGTAGTTGTTTGCAAGCGACAAGTAATGCTTTGAGATTACTGCAATGAAATAAATACGACGCATAGCGTGCACAGATACTGTGGAGTAAATGTTGTCCAAGCACAAAGCTGATGTCCTGTCCAAGGTGGCAAGTCATGACGTTTTTTATTGTTTGTTCTAGCTGCGAAAAGCTAGAGGCGTGATCTGGTTGTTCAAAATCACTGTGAAACAATTTGGTTCCCTTGAGTGCTTTGTCAGGGTGTATCCCGCGTTGTTTGGCAAGCTCTATTAGCGGTACTAGCAACTGATGGCTTGAGAGTTTTGATTCGCAAGTTTCAAAATAAAGCACTACGCTACCTGCTTATTGTGGTGCAACTGTTTGATTAAAAGTTCAAATATTTGTTTGCTTTGCATTGGCTGTGCGACTTCAATGCATGCGCAATGCAAAGTGTTTGGGTCAAGCGTAAGTAAGTTTTCATCGTATTGATAATGTATTTGTGCAGCTGCACATACTCTTTCTGTAATAGATTGGGCAGTATGAAGTGGAGTAGCGGGGTATAGGACAATGAACTTGTCACCCGCGTACCTGCAAGCTAAGTCACAACCGCGAATGTTTAACGTGATTAACTGGCCAGTATCACGTAGCAATAGCTCTCCTTTGGTAATACCGTGTTCGAAACAGAAGCGTCCATATGATTTTAAGTCCAAGATAGCAACGCAAAACTTTGTACCAGTATTAACTAGCTGTTCAATTTCAGTGCTAATTTGCTTTTCCATATACCGGGCACTATAAAGCCCTGTCACGTAGTCGGTAAATGTATGCTCGCGAAAGTGCCGCTCTTTTTTGAGCAGGGTTAAATTTAAATATGTCTGCTCTTGATACCACCAGTACATAGCAAAGCTCATAACAATCATGCCCAGCAACGCAGGAAAGGCCTCTAAGGAGCTTAGAGTTGGATGGATATGATCAAATGTAAAAAATTCATCGAGGCAGTCTAATAACAGTGAAATGAGCATTAAAGTAAGCCCGCCAGCAAGCGCTGTGGTGACGCGCCCAGTGGGGCGGCTTAACAACGTAGCGATAAGCCATACCAAAGACATAAATGCCAGACCTCCTTCGCCTAGCGCATCGAGAGTTTCTATGTGGGATGAGGGTTTATGCTCACCTAGATACACTGTGCACATTAAGGTTGCGGCGACCGATAATATGAGCAATAGCCACAAGTAAAAATGTCTAACTTTGTGAAAGGGAAATATCATGATTCAATGCTGAGCCTAGTGAGTATTATTGTTATGTTATTGCGGTTAAATTTCTTTAACAGGGTCAATTTAGCTCACTACTTTGACAGTTTTTTTAATATTAATAGCAATAATTGAGCAAAACATCACAAGGCGATTGTTTTCGACACTTTAAAGGGGGTGAAATTAGCTCAGTAATGCTTGGTTTATAGTGAAAAACTATTGAAATCAGTGTGTTCTAGGTGTGGGTGAAATAAATAATTCATAATGTACAGATAAGGTTTTTGCGATTTTTAGGGTGAACAATCAATACAATCTGTACGAGATAAATATGAAACATACACTACCGTTACCTTTTTCAAAGTCTCACAAAGCTGTGGCCATGCTGCTCGGTTTAATTGCAACCGGTGCCCAAGCCAATACCCTTCAGGGACAGATAGGAGATGCACAAAACAAAGCGCTGTTTGAAGGGGCACACGTTAAAATTGTTGAGCTAAACAAACAAGTGAGTTCGAGCCGAGATGGCCGCTTCATTTTTACACAAATACCTGCGGGAAACTACACACTTGAAGTGAGCTATATTGGTGCGCAATCTTATCGTCAAACAGTCAAAATCGACGATAAACAAGTAACCACTGTGTCTGTTGTGCTCGAACCACTAGACAGTGAGGTTGATAACATCATTGTTGTTGGGCAGCGAGCAGGCCAGGCTGGGGCACTTAACCGTCAAAAAAATGCAGATGGGATCATGACGATTGTCAGTGCTGATAGTATCGGCCAATTACCCGACCAAAATGCGGCGGAGGCCTTGCAGCGTTTACCTGGCATGTTTATTCAGCGTGACCAAGGTGAAGGGCGTTTTGTGGGGATCCGAGGTATCGATCCTGGATTGAACAACGTCTCCATTAATGGGGCAAATGTGCCCTCTCCAGAAGCAGGGATCCGTAGTGTCGCGATGGATGTGATACCTAGCGAGATTATACAAAGCTTAGAAGTCAGTAAAACGGTAACACCAGATATGGACGCAAGCGCCATCGGTGGCAGCATCAACGTTAAAAGCTTAAGTGCGTTTGATAGACAAGGGCAAAGTTATAGTTTCACAGCACAAGGTTCTCACAATGAGTTAGTGAATGAAACAAGTCCAAAACTCTCAGCAAGTTTTAGCGATATTTACGATTTAGCCACGAGTACACAGTTAGGAGTGGCAACAGCGGTTTCTTGGTTTGAGCGCAAGTTTGGATCTCACAATATGGAAACGGACGGTGGCTGGATGTTGCTAGAGCAGGAGAGTGCAGAAACAGGAGAGGACGTTGAGTTTTTTGGTGCCGAAGAAATAGAGCAGCGGCACTATCAAGTTAAACGCGAGCGATTAGGCGCGGCACTGAATCTGGATTTGCATCAAGGGGCGATGAATAAATACTATCTGCGCACACTTTATAGTGAATTTTCTGATGATGAATTCCGCAAGCGCAATGAGTATCGGTATGACAAGGGCAAATACCTAACTGCTGAGTCTAGTGACACTGCTGCCTATTTCTCTGATGCTGAAATGGACAGGGACACCAAAGATAGATATGAAGAGCAAAGTATTCTGTCAGTTGTGGCTGGTGCGGAGCACATTCTAAATAGTTGGTTTATTGAGTATAACCTTGGCTATTCTAAGTCAGATGAAGCTGAGCCGAATCGATTGGATGTTGATTTTGCAGCTGAAGCACTTACTTTGGGGTATGCGAGCCTAGGGGATACGCCCACTTTATCTCACCCACCTTCAGCACATGATCTCAGTCATTTCTCAATGGATGAAATTGTATGGGAAGACAACCTGAGTGAAGATGAAGCAATCAGTTTTAAGTTGGATATCAGCAAGGATTTTGTGCTTAACGGTTACAACGCACAGTTCAAGGCGGGGGTGAAATACTCTGACAGAGAAAAACTCAATCGCGTCAATGCCAAGGTTTATGACGGTGGCTTTGATGACATCACTGCGCAACAGTTTGCGATCGACAGTCCTGAATTTGATTTAGGCGATTTTGGTCCAGGTTTATCACGGCAAGGGATCAGGTCTTACTTTTCATCGAATCAAGCCGGCTTTGACCTAAACGTTTTGGAATCAGATATTGAAAGTAAGGGCAAAAGCTATACATCACAAGAAACCGTGTCTGCCCTGTATGCGATGTTGAGTTTAGATGTTGGCGATTTGAATGTGATTACCGGTCTAAGGTATGAAGACACAGAGTACGACACAGTTGGTAGTCGTGTAGAGCTACTTAAGAATGATATTGAGGATAGTGAGCGCGTCGCTATCACACCTTGGGAGGTAAGTAAAAATTACGACCACTTACTGCCTAACCTCACGATGCGATATGCCCATTCTGATTCGCTTATAACTCGCTTCGCATATACTCAGACCATTGCTAGACCTAGCTTTGGAGATGCTGCGGCTTTTCAATTATTAGAAAGCGAAACGACTTTGGATGACGACGTTGTACAAATTGAACGAAAAGGCGAAGTTGGAAATCCAAACCTTAACCCGTATGAAGCAAGTAACATTGATTTTTCTATCGAGTATTATCCAGGCAAGATAGGTGTGTTATCTGCGGGGTTATTTCACAAGAATATTGATAACTATATAGCTAAAAAGCAGGTACAAGATAATGGTCTTTGGGATGGATTTGAAGAAGTGATCCAATCGGTAAATGGTGGAGAAGCCGAGCTCAGCGGACTAGAATTGGCTTATACCAAAAATTTCGATAATGGCCTGATGATATCTGCGAATGGTACATTTATTGATGCTGATGATGCCCTGCCTAACCAGTCTGACACCGTTGCAAACCTCATGATTGGCTATGAAAGTAGCCTACTTAGTGCGCGATTGAGTAATAGCTACAAGAGTAAATCGTACATCATGACCGAAAATGATGGCCGTGTTTACCAAGATGCGCATAACCAAATTGACTTCAGTGTGAAGTATTACATCAGCGAGCAAACGCAAGTGTATTTCAATGCGCTCAACCTTACCGATGAACCCCTCTACGTGTACCACGCGCAACCGCGTTACAACTATCAATATGAAAGTTATGGTCGCTCGTATCAACTAGGTATTACCTTAAGCTCATTTTAATTTTTTATTCTAATAAACAATGGCGCTGTTTAGGCAACTAAGCAGCGAATACTCGATGAAGTTAACTTTCTCTCATATAGCAGTGTCAGCCCTATTGCTGAGCAGCACATTTTTGGTATCAGCTGAAGATACTATTTCGTTTTTGGCATTTGGTGATGGTGGATACCACCCTGATTACCCGAAAACCAAACATATTAAAAAACCCAAAAACAAACAGCAGTTTATTGCAGCAGAGAAGGCGGATTGGCTTGAAGACAACAGACCCATTGACGAGTTTGACCATGCGCCAATTTATGTTTATCCAGGCACCGAAATCGCGACAGAAGATACCGGTGCTGCGGCTGTAGGCTCTGCAATGGCGAAATTGTGCGAGCGTAAGCCCTGTGAGTTTGGCATACAACTTGGTGATAACATCTACCCAGATGGGGCTGACGCCAATGATGGAAAAGATGATCAAAAGCGCATGAATGATCTTATTTTAGGGCCACTAAAGCCACTATTTAAAAATAATAAGGATCTTATTGTTTACTCTGCGCTGGGCAATCATGACTGGAAAACATCCCGAAAAGGGGTAAAGCTTCAAACGGAGTGGATGGCAAAACAGCCTAATTTCCATATGGATGAGCGAGGCTACTATAGTTATAAAATCGGCGAGCCTGGCAATGATGTTGAGTTTTTTGTGCTCGATACCAACATGTTGTTATCTGGACAGCACTATTACGAGATCCCACTTAAACACGACGGTAGTGAACAAGGCCTTGCTTCAGCGTTGGCAAGCGGTGTCGCAGAAGTTGAAGACATAGAGGTGCACGAGTCTCCGGTGAATGGCGAAGACCACAAGCAACTAGTATGGTTAGCTGATGGTTTAAAATCATCGAAAGCAAAGTGGAAAATAGTCTACGGGCACCATATTTTGTGGTCAATTGGCGGCACTAAATATGACGAAGGACACGTGTTAAGACGGCTGATTTTACCTGAGTTATGTCAGTATGCAGACGCCTATATTGCAGGACATGAACATGACCTTGAACTACTTACGGATGATTGTTCTCGCGTTTTGCCGGGGAATAATAAGCCCAAACTGCCTTTAATTATTAGCGGAGCTGCGTCAAAAATGCGTGGAACTCACTCACCGTTTGCACAGCAACAAGAAAATCGTTACCCAGAGTATGATCTTATTTGGGCGAAAAGCTTCATTTGGGGCTTTGCGCATATTGAACTTGATAACCGCAGTGATCGCCTGAATGTCAGCTTTTATACCACACCGAAAGATAAATCAGGCTCGTTGCAGCCAGAAGCGAGTTTTTCTTTTAAGCATCGTAGTGACTAAGTAACAGGTTTATATTTAAAATAGGCTTATTAATTTAAAGTTTAATATATTTTAAGTGGTTGAGTTAATTGGTGTGTTTGTAGTTTGTTTTTGAACTGGATTAAATGGTGTGATTGGATACTATTATATTAATATGTTGATTTTTTCTTTGCTCTTTTTTTTCTTGTTGCTATTATCCTACGTGATTTTTGTTAATAAGGAAATGTTATGAAATTAATCAATAGTACGGTGTTAGCTTTTTCTTTGGTGTCTCTATCATCAATTGCTAATGAAGAAGCTTATCAAGTGAATCAAAGCCACTATTATCTAGGGGGAGTAGTAAAACATGCTCTGGCAAGTAGCCGAGCCTGTATTCATCCAAATGGTGGAAATATAAAGTTTAAGACTCAAAATGGTACTAATGTAGTGGTACATGGAGATTCATGCAATAGTATTGAAAGTCGAGTTTCTTGGTTTTATACATCCGAAAGACAAATTCGTTGGATGGGAGATAATGAGTCTGACTCATATAGAGCAGAGCGCACAGGTTTGTGTTGGGAACCCAAATTTCACACCAATAGCTATGGTGGTGTTAATAATAATACAGAGGTAGTTCTGCGACCATGCGATCCAAATAATCCATGGCAAAAATGGTCACTAGAGCGGTATGAATATGGTTCACCCGCTCAAATAAAAAATGATATGGCATACTCTTGTGTTCATATTAGTAAAGGTGGGTTTAATCCTAGAAATAATGACTCTTTAGTTATGTTCAATGAATGTAATATGGAATCTCGTTATATGTGGCATATCAGGTAATGGCTTTATTATAGAAAGTATTTTCTACTGAAAATTATCGAGTAGCCAAGAAATGATATCTAAGTCTGGGGAAAACTAAAAGTTCCCCAGCAACTTTTTAGATATCTTCTATAGATTTTTGTATTTAAACCCCTTGACCTCAATAGGAAATATGTGTGTGCAATATACTTGGTTAGGGCTCCAAATTTTATGCATTTTTAGGTCTGCGAAAAAACTCCATTAGTAACCAAATTAAGCCCCCTTCAGATACTGCTCTCTTTTATTGATAAAGGAAGCCACTTCGTAATAAATAGATTTAATATAAACTAATTAGCAATTAGACGTTAAGTTCAATTTGCTTGAATAGTATCGACATACATCATTTAGGTACAAGATTGAATATGATTTTTATGTAAACTACGCCGCGTGACAACCACTAGTATAGGAATAAGGAAATGAGATTAACAAGTTTAACTTTGGCTGTTATTGCGACTTTAGGCGTGACTTTGCCAAATAGTGCGAATGCGGAAGGGTTTATCAATTCTCCGGTACGTGTAGCGATTGACCGATTAGGTGTACCATGGGTACAAAAAGATGACTCGTTCGGATTGTGGAGAGAGAAAAAACTTCCCCACGGACAAAAAGCGATCGCGGCTTCAGGTGGGTACTTTCACTATCATTTTGGTACATCGCCCGATGACAAAGGTTATGCATTTTATGAAGGGGCAACATTTGCTATTTCAGAAAACGGCAACGCGTTTAGATACCAAAACTATGATTGGCAGTCAGTGACTGGTTGCTGGGGGGCAACAGACGTCAGTTCGTTCACCGTTGACCATGTATATTGTGTAAATGGTGATGGAAGCCTTAAAAAGTTTAACGACAAGAGTGGCAGCTTTGAAGGCTATTTCCGTATTGATAATGAAGTGATCACTAAAATTGACGTTGCACTAGGTGGCGTGATTTGGGCAATCACAGAAAGTGACAAGTTGTTTAAGTACGATGGAGTTAAATGGACACAGCAAAAAGTGGCTTGTGGCAACTTGTGCTCTTTGGTAGACATTGCTGTTGGTGGTGGCCAAGTTTACGTTGTTGCCAGTGTTTATGGAAGCAATGATGGCCCTCAAAGTGTGTATACCTTGAACAATGGTGAACTTGCAAAATTCGGCTCTTTCTACAATATCGACGTCGATAGAGAAGGGGTAATTTGGGCTATTTCAAACTATACACGCACGCTGTTTTATAAGCGCCCTGGCATGACACAGTTTGTTGAAGATCCACAAATGAGTTTTAAAGTATCTAACAATATTGGTAGTTAATTGCTCCATATATAGCTCAACAAAAAGGTGACCTAAGTACAGTCACCTTTTTTAATTTAGGGTGCTATCAAGTCCTGGTGAGCCAATTGAGACTGTCACCAAAAAAGCAGTTGGTGTTTGTTCATATCAGCTTCACCTCCCTAATATATCGTTAGTCGACTCTCAAACGTTTTTATTATGTAAAAATCACATACAATATACAGGATGTAACACATGACCAGAGCTTGGCATAAAGCCATACTTTTTACAGGCGCGTCACTAATTTTTTCGGGCAATGCCCAAACTCTTAATGTATCAACTGAAAATAAGGCGCCGCAGCAACTAGTGAGCAGTGAGCAAACATTTAGCTATGAATTTAAATTGGAAATCGGTGACTGGGTATCCTATGACGTAACAGCTACGCTGGTTGAAGGTGAACCGGGCGAAGTAATCTATTACGATGCTTATAGTCAACCAACTTATAAAATCGTGCTCATAGGCAATATTGAAAAGTCTGAAAAGTTGGGAATAATTGGAACCGTTAAACACTCAATCCAAAAATATGCCCACGGGCAATGGACAGAGTTACTTGCCCCGGAAATGACATATCGCAATAAAAAACGAGGCGCCTTAGAAGTATATAATGACGATATGCTCAGAATATCGCTATCAGGTATTGTTGATGCTGAAAATCTATAATTCTAGACATAAATATTTGTAATTTGAACCACAGAGAGTAGACGTTAGTATCATTGAAACCCACTATGCTAGCTCTACTTTCGTGCCGTTTACACGTGTTACAATGTTTACTATTCATAACAATATTATTGAGCTGCTTTGCATTCTTATACGATATGTAATGTGAGTATTTGTTATCTTACTTTTTTAACTAGGTTTAGGTCATTGACCTGCGTTTATGGCTTTTATGAAAAATTTATGATGCGTTGTAACCAAGTGTTTTAAAAGATAAAATAAACACTGACTTGAACTGTGTCTTGCAGAGCCAATGAGCTTTTCAGGATATAACGCTATGTAAGTACTCGGATACAAGATTAATGAAAAAAGCAATTTTTACGCTCGCCATCGGCGACAACCCAATGTATCAGGCTGCCTTGAAGAGCTTCGAACTCTACGCTGATAGAGTCGGTGCAGATTTGATCGTATCAAAAAGCTTACATTACAAAATTGACATTGCTGAACCTGCATATCACGCATCGCCAGCTTGGACAGAAAAGCTGCGTATTGGAGAGTTGCTAAAAGAGTACGATAGGGTGCTTTACCTTGACTCTGACGTGTTAATTAAGCCGAATGCAAAAGACTTATTTGATCTATACCCAGATCGTGATACGACTTATTGGCTTAACGAGGGGGCATTAAAAAATCGCGAATCAGATATTAAGCTAGTGACTGATGTACTCGGAAATGTATCTTGGCCACGTACTGAAGAGGGAGCGGTATATTACAACGCCGGCGTCATCCTCGCTTCAAAGGAGTCTGGCTTATTTTCAAAAACTAGTTTGGAAGACCTACAAAAACTGTGCAATAAGATATCCTTTTACGAACAAAGCTATTTCAACTATTGCATACATAAGCATGGACTAAAGCACCAAAGCATCGACAAAGCATTTAATCGAATGGATATGTTTGGCAAAGAAAACTATCTAGAAGCAGATTTTATTCATTATGCTGGTAAGGGATACGCTAAAACCAGTAGGCGTCGCGATGTGCAATTTTTAAAGGATTTTTCAGAGATTTATAAAGATATTATACCAAGCAACGAAATCAACGAGCTCAAAGATGATGCGTGGCAAGCCTACTTAAAGGTGATCTACAAAAAATATCCACTGCCTAACTTTTTAATAAAGCTGTTTAGTGAGCGTTTTGTACCGAGGTAAATTGCTCTATAACTGAATTTGATAGGTGAGAAAGAGTAGGTACTCTATTGTTGTACTGTCATGCATAGCACACCTTTTGATGGTACTCCAACAAATACTGGCAGATCACCTCATAGCGATACCTTTAAAAACATGGGTAATCATGGCTCAGAAATAGCGCGGCTAGCGAGGATCGGCTTTTTAAAACCTCATGTATCTGTTTGAGAAGGATTACATTTAATTAGCATCTTTATCAAATCATTGTTTCCAACTTTGCAAATGTCTTTGCAAAAGCACCGCAAGCACTTCCAGATAACGCAATTATTCATCTGATTAGTATGGTTACAGGTTTTGTGCTTCTGTTTGCTATCGTACTTTTACTTAAATCTAAAAAGGCAATACGATGCTTGTCATACACTGTATTGATAAGTGCTTCTAACGCATTTAATTGTCGAGGCGATTGAAAGCGAGTGAGGTGGCTGGACTATATACGCCCCTTCACAGTCGGCCATATAGAGCGCACCTTATTGATAGCAAATAAGTCAATTTAGGCTTTACTGACATTGGCAGTCAGTATCAATGCAGAGGTGTGCGCTGAGCGAGCTCTCAAAGCCTGTAATTTACATAAAAAGAGTATGGAAAAGTAGGAGTTTATCGAGAAGGGAAGTGTGGTAAGAAGCTAGAGTAGTGCAGTAAAGAGAGACTATTACTGCACTGATTCTAAACAGACTAAGAAGTCTTCTTTTGACGGCTGACTAAACAATATGAGCCGTCTTTGGTACTGGTCATATAGCCAACAAAGTTTTCATCTCTTTTATGAGAAAAAACATGTGTATGGTCGTTTAATTTGCCTTTAAATAGCCACTTCTTGAATACTTCCTCACGTACCACAATACATGGGTTTTTAACAGCAAAGCTCTCTTTATAAGTAACTTCACAGTGTTGATCACTGTGAGACATAGAAAAAGTGATATGGCTTTGTCTATCTTTATATTCAAGTACACCCGTAACCAACAAGGTTTCAAACTCATTTTTGCTGGTTTGATTTGAAACGAGTAGGCGATGTTTCTTTGAACCAATAACGTCCTCTGCCATGGTTTTTAATTCACTGTGGCAGTTCTTGACATTATATTTTTCGATGATCGTTTCAATCGAGTTTTTTGCAACAACCTGAGTGCTTGTTAGCAATAGGGCCGCTATGAATAACTTGTGCTTCATAGTAGCTCCTTAATTTGTGCTGCAAGCTCATTTGGCGTTGTTGTATGACTCATTGCGGTGATTAAATCGCCTTCTTTATTGATGATATAAAATCTTGAAGCATGTGCTACAGAGTACTCCATAAACGACTCTTCAAGGTTTTGGTCATCATAATAAACGCCATATAATCCACCAACTTCTTTAGTTTGTTCAGCGCTGCCAGTTAAACCGGTAATACGCTCGTGAAAGTAGTCGGTATATTCCTTTAAATCTTCTACTGTATCACGCGCAGGGTCTACTGTGACAAGTAAGCCCTGCACCTGATCAAGCCCTTGTTTCTCAAGACGCATGAATGCATTTGTCATTACCGCGAGTGAGTTAGGGCATACCTCTGCACAAGATAAGTAGCCGAAGTACATAACGACAACTTGGCCTTGATAGTCAGAGAGTGAAACAGGACCGGCATAGCTTTGCAGCGTAAAATCGCCACCTAATTCATCGAAAGATTTTCTCGTTTCATTAAAGTCTTTAGTGGTCGTAGCTAAATAAAACCAAATTAGTCCAATAATACCAAGAAAAGACAAAATCCAATGTAAGTGAGCGGGCTTAAACTGCTTCATAACTCTACCTTGCTGTCACATATGAGGTTGGGTCAATGTGAGCAAAATCAACAGACATCAAGACGCTCATAGAGGTAATGGCTACGAGTGATAGAATAAACACGCGTTTAGCCCAAGTATGATTGTCCATGCGATGGAAGTCGAAAATAGTGCTCAATAGCCAGACCAATCCAATAATAAACGTAAGAGATGCGAAAATGGCACCAACGTAGTTTAATGTGAATAGTGAAAGTGCAAGTACAGTAAAGGCAACAATGAAGCCAATCATGTGTTTTCTAGCAACTTCAACACCACTGACGATTGGTAGTACTGGAATATTAGCATCTTTGTAGTCTTTGAATCGGTAAATAGCAATTGCATAAGAATGCGGGATTTGCCAAATACAGAAGATCGCCAAGATTACAACGGCACCAATATCAAATTGACCATTAACGGCACAGTACCCCATTACAGGAGGACAAGCGCCTGAAATACTGCCAACAAAAGTACCGTATATCGATTTTCTCTTATAGTAGAGCGTATATAGACCTACGTATACAACGAAGCCAAGTACGCCAAAATAAAAGCTCATCATAGATGCATACAGTGCTAATGAGGCGAAACCTACGCAACCCAAAAGGGTTGCATAGGCCAAAGCTTTGGTTACCGAAATAGACTCTAAGAGTGGCTTTCGGTACTTTGTGCGTGACATCAACTGGTCGATGTCACGGTCAATCACATTATTAAAAACACAACCAGAGGCGATGATACACACCGTACCCACTATCATTGCTGTAAACGTAACGAAATCAATATTACCTTTGGCTGCGAGCACGTAGCCCGCAACCGCAGTGATTAAGTTACCAAAGATAATGCCTGGTTTTGTAATTAACAGGTAACTTCTTAACATTTTAATGTCCCATGAGCATGTTGTGATTTAGGTGCTCCATAATCCAAATGGAGCCAATCACAACTATGGCCACTGTCAACACAATAAACGCGGCTGAAGTAGTGTTCCATATTTGCTCAGAAGATGAGTTCATGTGTAAGAAAAATACAAGTTGTACAAATAGCTGTGCAATTGCTGTAACTAAGATGACACCAAGCGTTAACGCTGGAGATGCCAAATCATACATTACAACTAAAAACGGAATAGCAGTTAGTACAAGAGATAGAAGTAAACCTATCGTGTACTCTTTAACGCTACCGTGAGCTGCACCGCCAGTGCCATGTTCGTTATTAGTGTGGCCCATTACATCACTCCTACTAAGTACACAACGCTAAATACACAGATCCAGATGATGTCTAGGAAGTGCCAGAATAAACTTAGGCAAGAAAGTCTTACTAGGTTGTCTTCTGTAAATCCGTCACGTTTGAAGTGAACGAATAGAACAAGCATCCAGATGATACCACCAAATACGTGCAGACCGTGCGTAGCTACTAGTGCATAAAATGCAGACCAATAACCACTTGTCTGAGGTGTTGCACCAAGCGTACTGAAGTGCCAGAACTCATACAGTTCTAAGCCAAGGAAACCAAGGCCAAGTAGTAATGTGATGACCAACCAAGTGATCATGCCTTTCATCTTGCGCTGGTTGGCTTGAAGCATTGCCATACCAAACGTGAAACTACTGAATAGTAGGAACGCAGTACCAACTGCAACTAGATTAAGGTCAAATAACTCTTTTGGTGTTGGGCCGCCAGCGAAGCCGCCACTTAGTACTGCATATGTTGCAAACAATGTTGCGAACAAAATACAGTCACTCATGATGTATATCCAGAATCCGAATATAGTATCACCACCGGTATCATGATGATCATGATCATCGTGGTGATCATGAACGTCGTTTGCGATTACGTGATCGTTTGACATAGTTTAAAACTTTCCTCTACTTGCCATTGTTAGCTGCGTGTTCTGCAACAGCTGCCAAGTGCTTTGACTCGATTTCTTCAACTTGGTCGACTTGTACGTAGTAGTCTTTGTTGCGATCAAATGAATACGCAATCCAAGAAGCTACGATACCGACGAAGCTAGCTATAACCATCCACCAGATGTGCCATACGAAACCGAAACCTAAAGTTAGTGAGAATGCACTGATCACAAAGCCAGCCCATGTGTTTGATGGCATGTGGATCTTTGAGTACTTCTCAGGCTTTTGGTAAGCAATACCATGCTCTTTCTTGTAATGATGCTCATCACGGTCATGGATCTTAGGTAGCTTAGCGAAGTTGTAGAACGGAGGTGGTGACGAAGTCGCCCACTCAAGCGTACGGCCATTCCAAGGATCGCCTGTAACGTCCATATTTTGCTTACGGTTCTTGAAGCTGATGAAGCCCATGTAGAACTGAACAGCGATACCAGCTGCTACGATAAATGCACCAACCATTGCAACGATTAGCAACGGAGTCCACTCTGGGTTGTCGTAGTAGTTAAGACGACGAGTCATACCGTTGAAACCAAGGATGTATAGCGGCATGAACGCAACGAAGAAACCGATTGTCCAAAGCGCACAAGAAAGCTTGTTAAGTTTCTCATCAAGCATCCAACCAGTCGCTTTAGGCCACCAGTAAGTAAGACCTGCGAAGTAACCAAATACTGCACCACCAATGATTACGTTGTGGAAGTGTGCAATTAGGAACAAGCTGTTGTGAAGTACGAAGTCAGCTGCAGGAACAGCTAGCATTACACCTGTCATACCACCAATGGTGAAGGTGAATAGGAAGCTACATGTCCACCACATTGATGCTGTGAACTCAACACGGCCTTTATACATAGTAAATAGCCAGTTGAAGATCTTAACTCCGGTTGGGACGGCTATGATCATGGTGGCGATACCGAAGAAGGCATTTACACTTGAACCTGCACCCATGGTGAAGAAGTGGTGTAGCCATACAACCATTGCTAGAACCATGATAACCGCTGTTGCCCATACAAGAGATGTATAACCAAACAAACGCTTACGAGAGAATGTCGCTGCAACCTCAGAGAAGATACCGAACGCAGGTAGAATTAGAATGTAAACTTCTGGGTGACCCCATGCCCAAATGAGGTTTACGTACATCATTTGGTTACCACCAAGGTCATTAGTGAAGAAGTTTGTACCTAGGTATCTATCAAGCGTTAGTAGCGTGATAGTTACTGTTAGAATAGGGAACGAAAGAATGATTAGTACGTTTGCACATAGAGAAGTCCATGTGAATACTGGCATTTGCATAAGCTTCATGCCTGGCGCACGCATTCTGATGATAGTAACGAAGAAGTTAACACCAGTTAGTAGGGTACCGATACCAGAGATCTGAAGTGCCCAGAGCCAATAGTCGACCCCGACCCAGGGACTGTATTCAATACCTGAAAGCGGTGGATATGCCAACCAACCAGTCGCTGCGAATTCACCAAGGAATAGTGAAATATTAACTAGTAGTGCACCAACTACGAACAACCAGAAGCTCAGAGAGTTCAGGAATGGGAAGGCAACGTCACGCGCGCCAATTTGCAGTGGTACAACGATGTTCATCAAGCCAACAACCAAAGGCATGGCTACGAAGAAAATCATAATTACACCGTGAGCAGTAAAGATCTGGTCATAGTGTTCAGGAGGGAGATAACCCGCACCCACGCTATCGGCGGTTGCCAATGCTTGGTGAGTACGCATCATAATTGCATCCGCGAAACCGCGGACCAACATCACAATCGCTGCGATGACATACATGATACCAATTTTTTTATGGTCTACAGATGTGAACCATTCTTCCCAAAGGTATCTCCACTTACCCATTTTAGTGATAAGTGCGAATAGGAATAAACCGCCAAGTATTGCACAGATCATTACTGGCAGAATTACAGGGTCATGAACAGGAATAGAATCCCAGGTCAGTTTACCCGTGAGCGGATCCGGATCTGTGATTATGGTAGCTTTACTTGCCATTTTGAACCCCAGTGTATTTCTCTATGGTTTTCTTAAAGTGCAGAGGGTCAACATCCGAGTAGTAAACTACCGGATTGTCTTTTGATTTCTCGCTAAGCGCTTTGTAAGTAGGTTCGTCTAGTACATGCTCTGAAGCTTTAACTTTGTTAACCCAAGCATCGAAGCCTGCTTGATCTACAGAGTGTGTTTTGAACTTCATACCTGAGAAACCAAAACCGCTGTAGTTTGCAGACATGCCTCTGAATGTACCTTCTTCAGATGCCATCAGGTTAAGTCTATTTTCCATACCAGCCATCGCGTAAATCTGGCTTCCCAATCTTGGAATAAAGAATGAGTTCATCACAGTGTCTGACGTGATTAAAAACTCAACCGGTGTATTCACTGGGATTGAAATTTCGTTGACGGTTGCGATCTGCTGCTCTGGATAGATAAATAGCCATTTCCAGTCCATCGCAACAACTTGAATAGTCAATGTGTCTTCGTCTTTACCTAGCGGCTTACGCGGGTCTAGGTCGTGAGACGTGACATATGTGAAATATGCAAGTGCAGCAATGATCAAACAAGGCACAATCCAAACAACAAGTTCGATTTTTGTTGAGTGTTCCCACGACGGCTTGTACTCAGCGTTTTTATTGCTAGTACGATACTTGTACGGGAAGTAAATAGACATAAATAATACAGGGATTATTACAATAAGTAATAAAGCCACAGAGATTATAATCAGGTCTTTCGCCTGTTCACCAATTGGCCCCGCAGGGTCAAAAAGAGCAAGCTCACAACCTGTTAGAAGAAACGCCATCGTAAAAACCATTACGAGTGACAAGGACTTTTTCAGCATATTCAACCTACTTGATATCGCGGGTAATTACCCCATTACCTGCCTGAATAAATTAACGAGATTAATGCAATTGAGAACTGTTTCCATTTACACCCCTCTCGGAGGGGAATGTTATAGGGAATACAGCCAAAATTCAAGGATGTCTTGAGCTAGATCAATACGTACGAATTGCAAATTTAGATGTTTTTTGAGCAATTTATGTCTAGACTTCGTAATGACACCGTCAAAAATAATTCTGGAGCGTGCGATATGAAGAGATTATTTTATTCCACTGATAGCCTAGACGACGCAGAAATGATTTCGAATGAGGTACATGAACTGGGTATCGATGATCACCATTTTTACGTACTATCGCGGGATGAAAATGGTATTGAAACCCATCATTTACATGGCTCAACTCAAATAGAAAAAACCCAAATCTTGTCAGCTAGAAAGCGAGCGTTCTTACTTGCTGGCATCACCGCGTTGGCCCTGATCACATTTATGTATTTTTTTACTGACTGGACAAATAAATTTTTGTTACAAGCACTGGCCGCAAGCATCATAGGTGGTTTTGTCGTCATGCTAATTGTTAGGCTTGCTGGTAAGTCATTCGATGAATATTTCCAAATCTTAGTCAATGAGCACCTCGATGCAGGCGATGTTATCATAATTATCGATGTCAAAAAGTCACAAACACATATTGTAGAGACCCAGTTAGAAGGGCATCCTAAAGCCCAATTTATTGCTGATAGTTCAAATTTGTCGTCACCCATTCCAGATTAAAACGAGAAAGTTTGGTGCAAATAGTGGTGATAAACTTTGGAGAATGAAAAAGTTATCACCACTCGTAGCATCAAATCGTGATTGCAGCTTTATGCTGCCGAGCTTATTCCCTTGTCAGAGGGGTCTTCATTGACCTCTTTTATTTTCGGCAGTGGGTTCCTAGAGCCTACCGCTTCTTCAATGGAGTTAAAGCCATCCGCCTTTAGCAGTTTAACAAGACCTCGATTGATTTCGCTGATATTTTGTGGACCGTCAAATATTAAAGTCGAAATCATGTGCAATATGCTTGCACCTGAGGTGATCTTTTCGTACGCATCTTTTGCCGTGAATACACCCCCAACACCTATAATAGTCAATTCTCCACGAGTTCTTCGATAAACATGCCTGATCACATTTGTGGAGATCCTCTGAAGTGGTAAACCGCTCATCGCGCCTTTATGGAAAGGTAGTTCGTCTTTTACGTACTCTTGATTAAATTTAGGTTTTGCAAGGTTTGTCAAAACTACACCATCCATTTTGTGCTCAACACAGGCGTCTACAATGATATTAATTTCTTCAAGAGTCATATCTGCCGCTAGTTTTACATAAATAGGTCTATCTTCGACCCTGTGCTCGTTTACTGCAATTAGTAATGCATCTAAATTGGCTTTGTCGACAAATGGTTCGCCATCTTGGGTATTAGGGCAGCTGATATTAATCGTGTAGTAATCCCCAATATCTTTAAAGAGCTTCATTGTTTTGGTGTAGTCATCGATTGAGTCATTAAGGTCAAACTCTGGGGTAATATTTGACTTGGCAGCATTGATACCAACTTTTAATTTGCCAAAGTTGACGCCTTTTAATCGAGATGAAATTTTTTCAGCACCTTGGTTATTTAGTCCGTACCACACTAAGATTGATTTTGATTTAACCATTCTAAACAGACGTTTACCCGGGTTACCTGGACAAACTTCACCAGTAAACGATCCAAGCTCTGCCAAGCCAAAGCCAATCGATGGGTAAATTTTGGTTAATTCGCCGTCTTTGTCAAAGCCTGCAGATAAACCTAATGGGTTTCTATATTTGATACCGTCAACTTCAATATTCAGACTGCGGTGTCCATAGTTGAAGAAAAGCGAGGTGAACCAGCGAGTTAGAAAGTTTGAGCCCAATATAACGCCTACACGTTTGAACATGTAGTGCGCGTCTTCTGGGTCCATCAGGAAGATCAGCGGACGAACCGCTCTGTACAGTAGCTTTAACACAAAGTTACGAATGCCGATGATAAGGCGCATTTTCAACCTCCAAATTTGTCATCGATTGTTGTTGTTGGGTGCTTTCACAAGCACATCTGGTAACTCATGCTTTTTAGCTTATGATCTTTAAATAATAATAGCAATAAGAATTATTATCATTTAAAATGTGGTAATGAATTTATGGAGGTGCTAATGAAAAAGCTGATGTTAAAACTCTTGGGTACGCAAGTTGCCAAGCCGATAACACGAAACATAGTGGAGCCTATTTGGCAAAGTACAGGGGAAGTGTTTTATTTATTGAATACTTTGCAGTTGAGGTATGAGTCTCGCTACGGCACTGTGTCTGTTGAATCGTTTAACATAAATGCTTTTACTCATGGTGCCACAGATCCGCTCCAGAAGCTTGTTAGGGAGTTTGGTAAGGAGTTTACTGTATCCGTCTGTGCTGTGGCTTGGGAGCGCTACGGCAATCAAACACGAGTCAAAGCGATAGACAACGCGGCTGTTTTTAGGTTTAACCAAGCACTAGACTCGCCAACGCAAGTACTTTTTCAACATCAGTTTTGCTTAGCAGATGAAATAAATAGAAGTGATGTAAATATATCTAGAAGTGTCGGAGTATTTAAATACTATAACATTCAAATTAATGAGTTTATTAATCAATTAATGGAAGCAAATAAACGCATCAATCATGATAAAGTCAAACGCCATGGTATAACTGGTGAAAACTTCCATAAAGATATCTTTGGCAGGTTGTCGATGGCGTAAAGGTGAGTGTTAGAGGAGTGGGCAGAGTAGAAGCCACTCCTCAATGGGTTATTGGTCGTCGTATGTGGCAACCTCTTGTTCTATTACAACAAGTTCAACCCCCGCCATTGCAAACATATCTCTCGTTTCTTGGGCTGCATGATATCGTTTTTTAGCAACAACTTTTGAAATGCCACAACTGATTATCAGCATTGCACAAACACGACATGGCTCCATTGTGCAGTACAATGTAGCACCGTCTAAAGGTACACCATACCTTGCGGCCTGACAGATAGCATTTTGTTCTGCATGGATGGTCCGTACACAGTGTTGTCGTGTGGTCCCATCACTATCAGTCACCTGCTTCATCAAATGGCCAACATCATCACAGTGTGGTAAACCAGAGGGAGAGCCCACGTAACCTGTTGATATTATTCTTTTATCTTTAACTATAATACAGCCTGATTTGCCCCGATCACAGGTGGCTCTCTGGCCAACACTGTCAACTAAATCAATGAAGTATTCATCCCAATCTGGTCTCATTGCTTATGCCTTTAATACTACGTTTATAATGATAGTATACGCAGTATTGGCAATAATTCGAAGCCTAACTTTGATATCAAACAAAGAACTAATATACTTTAATCTTGTTAAACTTACAGTAAATGTGGGAGTGCTGTTTTTTTGTGCCTTATTAATTATTATAAGTCTTTTTAAAAAAGTAATTTATTATGACTTTTTAGTTATTAAATAGGGCGTTACTCTTGAATAATAAACCCTTGGTTCTTGCGGCATCGTCAAGTTTTATAGCTGCGTTACTGCATATAGGTTGTATTATATTTGGCGCACCTTGGTATCGCTTTTTGGGTGCTGGAGAGCATGGCCGAAGCGGGCAGAGTTGAGCCAGTAGTAATGACGTCATTTATTGCTGGTGTGCTTTTTATATGGGGAATTTTTGCATTGTCAGGAGCGGGTGTTACCCGTCGCTTACCACTTTTAAAGACAGTCATATTTTTGGTTGCAATTATGCTTATCGGTCGCGGTATTGCATTCCCTGTAATCATGCCTATGTTTCCAAGTAACTCATTGACATTTTGGCTTGTTAGTTCAGCACTATGTTTACTTATGGGGGTGAGCTACGCATAGGGTGGATCCTTCAAAAACAACCAGTAAAAAGCTAGATTTATATTTGTCAATGTATGAAAAGGTTCATTTACCCTTTAATTATCTCCTCCCTTCCGCGTGTATCCACAATTACCGCCTATATTGAGATTTGGCACTAAACTTGATGCTTCGTTGTGCTGGCTTTACTGGCCAGCGTAAAGCTGTATTTAAACAGGTTTTTAAATGGGTTTTGACCTACAACCTGTGTGAATCTTACCAAAACGGTGCAGCACGCACTAAAAGGGGGCAATAATGAACTATTATGAAGTTAATTTCGATGGACTCGTGGGGCCTACACACAACTATGCAGGTCTTTCGTATGGAAATGTTGCTTCAAAAGCGAACGCAAAAAAATTTTCAAATCCGAAGCAAGCTGCTTTGCAAGGGTTGGGAAAGATGTTTGCACTATCACAACTTGGACTGCATCAAGGGGTGCTAGCACCAAATGCACGGCCTGACCTAAAGACTTTGCGCTCTCTAGGATTTGCAGGAAGTGATAAGCAAGTCATTGTAAAAGCCGCTCAAGTAGAGCCGCAATTGTTGAAAGCCTGTTATTCGGCGTCTTCTATGTGGACAGCCAATGCTGCGACGATCTCCCCAAGTTGCGATACACAAGACAATAAAGTGCATTTTACACCAGCAAACCTTAGCAATAAGCTGCACCGAGCCATTGAAGCTGATACGACGGCGCGCATTCTACAGTCAGTGTTCCACGATGAGGCTTTTTTTGTTCACCACAGTCCATTACCTCAGCACCCTCTTTTTGGTGACGAGGGGGCGGCAAACCATACTAGACTGGCAGACTCATACAACCACGCCGGCTTAGCTGTGTTTGTGTATGGTCAAGATAATCGTAGTGAAGTCCGGCCCACTAAATTTCCAGCAAGGCAAACTCGTCAAGCCAGCGAAGCTGTCGCGCGCAGTCACATGTTAAACCCAGATAATTGCCTTTTTATTCAGCAAAATCCAAACGTGATAGATCAAGGAGTATTTCATAACGATGTGATAGCAATAGGAAATGAAAACGTTTTCTTGTTTCATGAACAAGCTTTTTATGAGCAACAAGCTGCCGTTAAACACATTCGAGATGCGTATAAGGGAAGTCGCCCATTGCACTTAATTGAAGTATCTGAGGCTGATGTTAGCGTGGAAGACGCTGTTCAAAGTTACATCTTTAATAGTCAGTTAGTTAGCTTACCAAATGGTGGAATGGCCATAATTGCACCAAGCGAATGTCAAAAGGTTGATAGTGTAGAGTCCTACTTGAGCGCACTAAAGCAAGCGAGCACCCCAATCAATGAAGTCATTTATTTGGACGTCAAACAAAGCATGCAAAATGGCGGGGGCCCTGCATGTTTGCGGTTGAGGGTAGTTTTGTCTGAGCAGGAACTTAAAGCAAGCAACCAGTCTTGCTTGCTAGATGAAACCCTGTATCACACACTCTGTCTATGGGTTGAGAAACACTACAGAGACCACTTATCTGAGTATGACTTGGCAGATCCTCAATTACTTACCGAAAGCTACACTGCTTTAGACGAACTCAGCCAAATTTTAGCTCTGGGCTCTGTTTATGATTTTCAAAGAGTTTAGTGCTTAACTGAAGGAGACAGCGCACATACGGTGCGCTCAACTATATTGTTTATAAAAGTCGGATAAAACCTGATAATTATAAAGACTGAATAACTAAACTGATGTTATTATGGGCAAGTTATAGCTTTCGAAAAGAACTCTAAAAGTTTGCAGCTGTACTGGGCTAAACGCTAAGTACGACCATTCTAATAAAAAAGTAGTTATTCATTATGTACGATTCACTTCTAATGACTTTGCAAAGTTTAAGCTTTGTTGGCTTATTACTGGTTATGATGTTTTTAGCCAAATGGTTATATAACTTCACAACACCTTACGATACCTTTCATGAAATATTGATTAAGAAAAATAGTGCGCTTGCGACATCAGTCGCTGGCTATATTGTCGCCGTTGCTATTATATTTTGCGCTGTGTTAATGGGCCCAAGTGCTGGATTGGTCAATGATTTATTGGCTGTAGCTGGTTACTGTTTTGTCGGCATGGTAATGCTGCTTATCTCAAGAGTTATCAACGATAAGCTAATTTTGCACGCATTTTGTAATAAAAAGCAGTTAATCGAAAAGCAGAATGTTTCGACGGGTGCTGTACAAGCTGCGAGTTATATTGCCAGTGCGCTTTTAATTGGCGCCTCCTTACATGGGGAAGGAGGGTGGATGTCTGCAATTGTATTTTATGTCTTGGGTCAGATAACCTTGGTTGTGTTCGCGCGCGTATACGATTTGTTGACTGATTATAATTTGATGACGCAATTGGAGTCGGGCAACAATGCCGTAGCGGCAACATTTTCAGCAACATTAGTTGCCTTGGGCATGGTGTTATTGCACGCTTTAGTTGGTGAATTCGAAAACTGGCAGTCAAGTATTACTTTATTTGCTCAAGATGCGGTTATCGGCTTTGTCGTACTCCCGTTGGCTCGTTTGTTCATTGATAAAGTGTTATTCCCATCTGTGTGTATAGATAAGGCAGTTGGTGAAGAGCATAATATGTCAGTGGCCTTGGTCGAAGGTGGTGTCGCTTTATCTGTTGCCAGCGTGATTGTGGTTGTGCTCTAGAATGATGGTAAGTCGCGTTTTAGCTACAACAATATTGGCGATAGTTATTGCAGCCTATTTCAATGCTTACTTCAATGAAAGTGTACGGGAGGTAAGGACCGTTCTTGGCAAGGCTTATAAGTCAAAACCGTATGAGTTCCGCGTTTCTGAAGACGGTGCACTGGTACGCTTCGAAGTCTATGGCATGATGCCTGATAACACCTGGAAGAGTGTTGAGTTTGAGGTTTTTGACCCCAATGAACAGTACTTATTTACATTGAGCAGAGAGCTTTGGACAGAAACAGGCAGAGACTCTGAGGGGTTTTGGAGGGAATCGCAAGGTAACCTTGATTTTGAGATTCGCTTAGCAGAAGCGGGTATTTATAGTGTGGTGTTACATGAAAGCAATGGACCACATAGTTATGCGCCTTCGAAGAAAAAAGATTTCAGGTTTAAGGTCACTGAACTAAGAGGTGATGCGGCGGCGTTTTTGGTTTTACTCTTTATACTTGTCCCTATTGCTTTGTTGTGTGGCGTTATTGTTTTTAAGCATATTGAGATGCATAACAAGTATGGTTCAAGCGAAGACAGTTACGATTTAAACTTTAAGCCTGTTGGGTGGTTATTAGCGTTATATTCAGTGCTCCTTATCTTTGCATATTTTCTTGCCCAAAATGATTCAGACGCCGATATTGATTATCACCGAAAAGCAGCTTATAAAAAACACTTGGCGGTTGACAGACATATGCGTGAACATAGTTTATCAAGTGCAGGGTATCGCACTCGCAGTGGGGTTGGAGGCAAGTAATGTTGCGCGAAAGCCATATCCTGCTTTTTAGTATTTTCATTGCGGGGCTGTGCTCAATTGTTTATGAGTTACTCATTGCCACAACTGGTTCGTACTTTTTGGGTGACAGCATAACGCAGTTTTCTTTGACCATAGGTGTTTATATGGCATTTATGGGAGTGGGATCTTATCTTTCACGGTTTGTGAAAGATGACAAGTTACTCGCACAGTTCATTGGGTTTGAATTATTACTCGCTCTGTGTGGGGGCTTGAGTGTGCCGCTTTTGTATTTGGCCTATGCGTTAGATATTTCGGTTCAGGCAACGTCCGTTACGCTGACAGCTGTGATTGGTACGCTAATCGGGCTTGAGATCCCACTACTGAGTCGCTTGATGGAAAAGCACTATAGTCTTAAAGCGAATCTCTCTAACGTTTTGTCTATTGATTACTTCGGTGCCTTATTAGCGACCTTATTGTTCCCATTTATATTTCTTCCTTGGTTGGGCATATTCAAAACTTCGCTCATGTTCGGCCTGATCAACTTGTCTATCGCATTGTCATTATTGTGGTATTTCTCTTCTCAGATAATGGACAAGCCAAAATATCAATTACGAATGGCGCTGATTTTAGTATCGGTCATTTTGATTGGCACTATGGCATCGAGTGCTCGTTTAAATAAAGCTTGGAATGGGCATGTGTTTGACGATCCTGTCGTACATAGTGAGCAAACACAGTATCAACAAATCGTCATGACCAGACATAAAAATGATGTTCGGCTCTACCTCAATGGAGGTCTACAATTTTCCTCGATCGATGAGTACCGATACCATGAAGTATTGGTTCACCCAGCGATGCAGCGCAGGGATAATATTAAAAATGTCCTAGTGCTGGGTGGGGGAGATGGGCTGGCTGTTAGAGAAGTACTCAAGTACGCCGATGTGGAACATGTAACTTTGGTCGACCTAGATCCAGCGGTTGCACGCCTTGCTCGTGAAAACCACTATTTAAAAGATTTAAATGCCAATGCCCTAAATTCGGAAAAAGTGTCGGTCTGGCATGGTGATGCAATGGTGTTTTTGCAACAAATTAAGCGTAAGTTTGATTTGGTAATCGTTGACCTACCAGATCCTAAAACGGTGAGTTTGGCACGTTTATATTCCTTACAGTTTTATCGCCTTATCGGTAGGGCATTAACTCCAAGTGGTATATTCGTGACACAAGCGACGAGCCCGTTTTTTGCCAAAGAAGCTTTTTGGTCCATAAGAAATACCGTTGCAGCCAGTGGTATGAAGGATGTAAAAACTTTTTTTGCTAATGTTCCTTCATTTGGGGAATGGGGGTTTGTGATGGGGTGCCAGTCAAATTGCCAGAAACCATTAAAATTCGAGCATATTTCAACACGTTTTTATCACCATGAGTTGGATAGCGCTATGCAAGTTTTAGCAGGTGATCAAAAAGTCGATAAAGAAGTAGTGAGCACCCTCGACAGGCCTAACGTGTTGTATTTGTATCTTGATGGGTGGCGGTATTGGAACTAACTACGCCCAGAGCCAGCGGCTGATCACCTTGCTTATCTAAGTCAGTTATCGTTTTTCCTTACGAGCCACAAATATTTTGGTTGTGAGCGGCTAGAAATATTTAAATTTTATGATTAAGTAAGCCTGATTTCTTGCTTTTTATAAAATGTACCTGAAATCACAAGTGAATTTTTAACGTCCTTGATTATACTTTGCTTATCCTATCTAGGCATGTTTTAAGTGTTCTAGTCAGTGGCGAGTCGTAGGTCATGTAAAGTGGTCTTGCTTGAAGTAGATAGTGATGAACATACGATAACCAATAATGGGTGATTAGCTATGTCACTAGTACTTCGATGCGTACGGTATGCTCTTATTATAATGGCCAGTGGAGTAAGTTTATTGAGTTTGGCGCAAAGCGAGATGTCGCAGCCAAGCGATGAGCTAAAAAAAACGCTCACTGAGATCAAATCTAAACTGACAGCAAAAGATTATCAATCTGCCTTTCGACAAGCCGAAGCGGCTATAGATGAATGGGCAGGTGAACCTAATTTTGATTTTTTATATGCGCAAGCTGCTTTGGAACAGGCCAAATATGATGAAGCTATCTTTGCCCTTGAGCGTACGCTTGCAAGCTGGCCTGACCATATTCCCAGTCATTACTTATTGGGTCTGACCTATGCAAAGCAAAATAATTTGGCGCAGGCTAGCAGTGTATTTAAGGGGCTTCAGGGCTCCCAATTAAGCCCTTCGATGCGTTCGCGCGTAGATCAAGCGCTTGAATCAATAGAAAGAAAGTCTCAAAAACTAGAGCAGTCCTTTAGTCACGCAATCGCTTTGGCTTTAGGCCATGACTCTAACGTTAACAGCGGTGCGTTAGATGATCGTATTGTGATTGGCGGTGTGCCATTTTTACTTGATCAAACGAGCCGAAAAACGGCTGACAGCTTTATGCGCTTTAAGTATAACTTCCGCGGCGTTTGGCAGCAGACCCAATACCAAAGCTGGAAACTAGATGTCGATTACTCGGATCAACGTCATCAAGACACCGACGAGTTTGATAGGTATCAAGGCACTATCCGGTTTGGATACGAACATAAACAAGAAGCACTGACGCTATCAACAGGTGGGCAGTTTGGTGTTTTAACGCTTGATAATAGCACTTATCAGCAAGATATTGGTCTATACGGCTCTGCCCAGTACTTTCTCAGCAACCACTACTTTACTGCGCTTAGTGCTTTTGTATTTTCGCAAAACAATGTTCAAGAACGAAACTTAGACAGCCGTGTTTATACCGTGCAAGGTTCTTTAGGATATTCCTCTGCTGGTTGGTTACTCAGGGCGGATGTCGGTTACACATGGCAGCCAGCTCGATATGACGAAGGCGAACACTATGGACGTGACTATGACTTTGTCTCTGGCTCTATAAGCCACAAAACGAGTGAAAACAGTTTACTTGGTTTCAAGGTGCAATACAGAGATATAGAACACCGTGCTGCACACCCGTTCTTTTTGACCACCAGAAATGAGGAACTGGTCATTCTCAACTTGAATTGGCGATATCAGTGGAGCCAAGCGCTAAGTATTGATTTATCTGCCTCATACTACGACAAACACAGTTCAATTACCTTGTATAGCTATGACAGAACCGAATGGTTCACGGGAGTCCGTTATGAATTCTAACTTTGAGTTAATTGCTAAAAGTAAACTGGCTGCAAGGGTTGCGCTTATAGCTTGTGTATTACCCATATCTGTCTCAGCTGAGCAAGCAGGAAAGACCATAATGTCTCGAGGCGATGTTATAGCTTCAGATAGCAGTACTGAGTCACAGAGGCCATTGAAGCGTCGAAGTCCGGTTTATGATGTCGACGTCGTCAACACTGGAACATCGAGTCAAGCGCAGTTAAGAATGCAAGATGGTGCTTTAATCGCTTTAAAGGCGCAAACCCAATTGAAGATTGACGAGTATACATTGGGAAGTGGTGACGGTGGTTCGGTTGTTATGGAGCTTATATCTGGGGGGCTGCGGACTATCACCGGAGAAATAAAAGGAGACAAAAGCAATTATAAACTAAAAACGCCGGTTGGTAGTATTGGGATCCGCGGTACTCATTATGAAGTAGAATGGAAAAACAACGAGCTATTTTTGGCTGTTTGGGATGGCACGATAGAGTTGGATATGAGCAATGCAACTGGGGGAGAAGGGCCTGTTTTACTTGGAAAGGGTGGGGACTTCTCATTTGCTAAAGTAAGTGAAAGCGGCACTGTAACATCGTTGCTTAAACCACCTTCAGAGCTGTCGTCATTATCATCAACGCCAAGTAAATCAGCACAATCTACAGAAGCGGACGAGCAGGGGAGCACAATTGCTAACGTTGAAATAACCACCGCAGAGCAATCAACACCACTGGTTACAGGTAGCTTCTCACAAATTGTACAGGATGTGTCTCAGAACGAATTTATTAACGAACAAGAGCTGGATAGTATAGGCACGGAGCCATTGGAAGAGTTGATTGAGCAGCGTTCAGGCACTGCGGCTTACTCTGTAATAGATAGGGTTGATGCGACGTCCAGCCTTGGAGCAGTGAGTGCCATTGATATGCAAATGACAGTCAACTTTGACCGCGGAACTGTAGAGCAAGGGGCGCTGTCCTTTCAAGATTCAGGAGGGCAGTGGTTTGCAGCATTTAACGGGCTCATTAACTCGCAGGGTATGACCTTAGGTGTAAACTTTGCCTCACATGGCAATAACTTAGCAAACGGTACGATTCAAAGCCAATTCACACAAGGCCTTGATAAGCTAACCGGTTCGTTTAATTTGCAAGAAATAGAAGACCCTAGCGTATTTGCTCAGGGTGCTTTTATTCTGAGTCAGCCTTAGGAGAGTCGCTATGAACCTAAGTGCATTTATTCGAATATTGACAGCAGTATCGCTGATTTTATTGGTTAGCAGTTGTGGTGGTGGAGATGACAGCAAACCACTTCAACAGAGCGGTAATAACACCATCGTTCAGCCTGACAACCAAACCAACAGTGAGGTGCCTGATAGTTATTCAAACTCCCCAGTGGTCGTCGACTTTTCCTATCAACCAAGATTTAGGCATGCACGATTACTAGAAACCCAAATAGTTGACGAATTGATGATCAATGGAACAGGTGATCTTACTCATCCACAAGGTGAGTTCACTGAACGGGGGAATATTACAGTTTCGGTCGGTAACATCGAAGACCCAGATGGTATTGGCCGTGTTTTATTAGGTTTTGGTGAAAATGCTGAGCAAGCAATTGTGCTGTGTGATGAGAGTTGTGTATCTCCTTTTTCATTTACCCAAACAGGTGTTAATCCATTTAATTTTGGTCAGCAAGCGGGCAGTATTAGCCTACAGGTCTGGGTTGAGGACTTAAATGGTAACTTGAGTGTTGTTGCTATCAAACAAGTCAATTGGCAACCGCGAACCATCGTGGTTGAACCTGTTCAACGCGAAGAGGATGGAACCGTCCAATTAAATTGGCAGGCTTTAGATAGTGCGCTTAGGTACAACGCATACGTATCAGAGACACCAATTGAAAACCTGAATCAAATCAGAACGCTACCTGAAGGAAATCGCTTTGTCGCGCTGTCAAATACTAGTCAGTCCTTTACTGGGTTAGACCCTAAAAAACATTATTATGCTTTGATCACGGGTATTGATGGTAGTGGCGAAAGTGCATTTAGCGAGTCTATTTTATTACCTGCTACTGAGTTTACTCCGCCAATTGCTAATAATGATACTTTTTCCGGTTTACAGTTTGAGTCAATTTCAGGAAATGTTTTAAGCAACGATCTAGACCTAGGCTTTGGCCCTTTGCAAGTTTCTAGTGAGCTTGTCAGCCCGCCTCAAAACGGAGCTGTAAGCATATCAAGTAACGGCGCTTTTAATTATGTTCCAACAAATAGCTTTTTTGGTACCGACAGTTTTGTCTATCAGGTAGAAAATGCTCAGGGAGCAACCGCACAGGCGACCGTAACGATTAATATTGAGGCTGTTCAAGTCTTCATATTGACACTGAACAATACCTATAAAGTAGAGAAAAATACTGAACTTTCAGTTTCAAGCAATGGTGTACTAGTAAACGATATACACTTGGGTAATCAGGAATTACAAGTTGAAACACAGCCTGAGCGAGACGTGTCCAACGGCACTTTAGTGCTCAACTCAGATGGTACTTTTGTATATACACCTAATGCTGAGTTTGTTGGAGAAGACTCATTTACTTACAACGTGCGCAGTAATGATGGTGAAGTTCAAACAGCAGAAGTCACTATTATTGTTGAAGAGGAAGTTACTAATCAACCACCTGTGGCCGTCAATGACCTATTTGAAACTAGCGAAGATTTTATTCTGTCAGTTGCGGCACCTGGGGTGTTAGAGAATGATTCTGATGAAGCACTCAGTGGCGTTTCTCTCGGTATTGAAAGTGCAACGAGTAGTGGCACACTGGAGTTAACAGAAGAAGGTGGCTTTAGGTACATTCCAAATGCAAACTTTGCTGGGCAAGATGTCTTTATTTACAGTATTACTGATGAAGCGGGATTAAGTGCCAGTGCTCACGGCGTCATTACGGTCGTTGCTGTGAATGATCCACCAATTGCTAACGATGACTCAGTTGAAGTTGCGCAAGGGCAAGCCGTATCGATAAGTGCTACTAACAACGATGAAGACATTGATGGGCAATTAGATTTAACGACACTTGAAATAATAATGCCACCTATGCATGGCTCCGTATCGGTTAATTCAGGTACAGGGCAATTTGTTTATCAAAGCAATGCGGACTTCAGAGGGGAAGATTATTTCATCTATGTTGTGAGTGATAACGAAGGCGCAAGATCTAACGAGGCATTGGTCAGAATTTTTGTCACAGGTGATAATGTGGCACCTGTTGCTGTGAATGACTCGGCGAGCACATCGCAGGGTTTTCAAGTAGATATTAACGTTTTGGCCAATGACTCAGATCCAGATGGTACGCTGGTGTTTGATTCGATAGAAATCACCACAGCACCGTCTCATGGTCAAGTGAGTAAAAATAGTAGCGATAACGTATTAATTTACGTGCCACAATCCGACTTTTCTGGAACAGATTCATTTCAGTATCGTGTACAAGACAACGAAGGAGCTCTCTCAAACATTGCCTCCGTTACTGTGACTGTGCAAGCGGTAAATCAAAGTCCTATTGCAAATAATGATAGTGCGCAAGTTGAGATTGGCCGTTCAGTCGTCATTGAGGTGTTAAATAATGACTCAGACCCAGACGGAACAATTGAATATAGTTCACTTGAACTTGTGTCTAGCCCCAGCAAAGGTAACGTGACGATAGAGTCAATGGGTAGTATCTTGTATGTTCATACTGGAACGGCAGTGGGTACAGATAGCTTTTCATATCAAGTGAGTGATAATGATGGCTTGCAATCTAATATCGCGATTGTGACTATTACTATTGTAGAACCTGATACCACACCAGTTGCAGTTGCTGATGTTGCAACCCTTGATAAAAATACCTCTGTGATGATAGATGTTCTGAGTAATGATGATGCCAAAGGACAAACTTTAAATCTATCAAGTATTGAAATTATTAGTGCGGTCCAGCACGGTTCAACTTTCATTGATACATCCACAGGTTCTATTAGTTATATTCCAATGACAAACTTTGTGGGCACTGACAGTTTTACCTATCAAGTTCAAAATACACTAGGTGAAACCTCGAATACAGCAACAGTAACAATAACTGTTGCACCGAGAAATTACCCGCCAACTGTCGCGGCCAATTCGGCAAACATAGAAACGGACGTTGCTGATGGCACTCTTGTGTTACAAGTTATGGCGTCAGACCCTGATGGGGATGATATTAGTTATACCTTGACGGGTACCAATTCAAGCCTATTCTCAATTGCTCAAAATGGTAATGTAACTGTGGCAAATGCGAGCCAAATAAGCAGTAACGGTGAAGCTGTGTACAACTTGACCGTTGAAGTGTGTGACAACATATCACCACCCTTATGTGCGAGTGCTTCAATTACCATCAACGTCAGTGTGGCAGTACAAACCTATGTCGCGAATAAGCTCACTTCATTTGGTACAGATGGCCAGCAGGTTGTTCGTTTAAGGGCCAGCATGGAATACCATGAATATGGGCAAACTATCGTTTTATCTGATGGTAAGTTGTTGACCGTTGGTGGGGTTGGACAGTTTGAAGCGAGTATTAGTAGAAATATTCATCGAGCGGCGGTTAGTAAGCTGAATTCTGATGGATTCTTTGACAGGACTTTTGCAACCAATGGCGTATTCACCAGTCATTTTGGCATCGAAGTTGCCGGGCAACCACAAAATATAGTGGCCAGCGCAGTTGCCATTGACAGTGAAAATAGAATCTATGTTGCAGGTTATGCCGATTTCGGTGCAACCCAAGAGCTTCTATTATTTAGACTCACGGCAGATGGTGCTCATGACACCAGCTATGGCGCAGGCTCTGGATATACACAATTGCCGTTAACATCCAACGCGCGTGTTGAACCGGTGGCAATTTTTGTTGATGATGCACAAGTTGTCACTGTCGTTTCAAATGTGACAGTGAGCACTCAGACGACCATTATGGTTCGCCGTATTGGCAGCACAGGAGAGATAAGTGGATCATTAGATATTGCACCGAACTCATCTCAGTTTGCAAATGGGGCCGTTGGTTTGGGTGGAACCATTTTAGTTTATGGTGAAACAACATCTGAAGCGGGTAACAAAGATGTGTTAATTACGCGCTTCAATGATTCAACATTGAGTTTAGATTCAGCGTTTGGCTCTTCAGGCATGTTACAGTTAGACATTGCATCGTTATCATTTGACGACCGCGTAAATGATGTTGCTCAACTGTCAGATAATAAGCTCTTGGTTACAGGTGATACCTACTTGCCTGGCGGGACAATAAAATCGACGTTTGTAATGCGACTAGCCAATGACGGTACACTCGACAATACATTCGATACCGACGGTTTTAAAGTATACGACTTAAATGAGCTGCCTTCATCGTCGATTAGTGGGCTCGACTTGAGTAGCTGGCATGCTTCTGGAAAAGGTTTGTTTGCAGATGAAAATCATTACTACATAGGTGTTGGTAGAGGCCAATCAACATCTTCCTATAGCGTTGCGCAAATCTTTAGAACCTCCCATGTCGGTGTCGCTGACTCTGATTGGGTACCGGACTTAGGTGGTCCTACAGCATTTAATTCGTTAGGGTTAAATCCGGGAGGGATGTTACGTACTGCACAGGGGCTTTTAATCCCTGGGGATAAATACAATCTGATCGGCAATAACTTCTTCAGATCATACTGGTTTGGTGAGTTCACTTTAGCGGGAGTACCCAATTCGACATTTGGAAGTAATGGAGTGGCAAACGTCACAGTTGGAGATGCTGATGAGCGCTTTGAGTTTGGCCTCTTATCTGTCTTACAAAGTGATAAGTTTTTCCTAGTAGGGGATGCTAAGACATCTCAAAACAATGATGTGCCATATATCTACAAGTTGGATTCGACAGGTAAAGGTTCAGCAGATTTCGGTAATTTGGGAATATCACAATTATCAACAGGCATTAATGCGATTGCCACAGCATCTGCTCAAGTAATCTCTGGAAATGTCCTTATGGCCTTTAGCGGGGTAACCTCCAACACGGATGCATACATTGCCAGCTTTGCTACTGGTAGCATTCAAGATATGAGCTTTGCAGGTGGTGTAAATCAAGGAATTGTACAAATATCTGCAAGTACATACTCAGGTGAGTCTATTACAATCAAAAGGTTGTATGGGCTTGCTACTGGCGATTTCCTTGCATTTGCAAAAATTTATGATGGTTGCATAAATCAAAGCTACGGCTTTGTGTTCTCAAGCCTAGGTGTATTAACTGGCAATTTTCAATACCCAGTGCCGGGTACGCCTGCCTGTAATACATCGGCAAGAAGCATTGATTTTGTGCATCCTGTGTCGACATTTTTAGTAGGGATAGGGACTGATGAGCAAGTATTCCCAGAACCAAGAGTGATCCTCGCTAAAGCAACAGTAACCGGAGCGCTTGATCCAACCTTTGGCAACATGGGTGTAGCAGAGTTGGATATCGGTTTGACGTCAGGTGAAACAATTGATTTGCAAGGTTCCTTGGTTGATTCAGAGGGGCGGTTTGTCATCTTTGGTACTGCTGGAAGTAAAAACTTTGTTCTGAGAGTAAATGCTAATGGCTCTATAGATAGTAATTTTGGTTCGGCTGGCGTACTGACGTTTGAACAGCTGGGCTCAACTGCTGTGAGTATTAAACAAGGTTGGGTTCAAAGTACAGGGGAGCTTGTGTTATTCCTTCAAGAAACAGGCGGGCTGAATGTGTATATTGCGAGAGTTAAGCTAGCAGATGATGCGGGTACATTCGATGCGACGTTTAACTCTGTGGGTTATCAAAACTTTGCTACCGCCATGACAGGGCAGCTTTCTTCTGCTATTAGTTTGAATAACGGCGATAACTTTGTACTTGTTTTACAACAGGATGAGCCGAAAGTTATTGTGTTGCAAGCTGGTAAAATCGAAATTGCTGATTAGCAGTTAGCGAGGTTTACATAGAATGAGGTTAAAATTCTACGGTGTGCGGGGCTCAATCCCCACACCGGGACCAGATACTGTCGAATATGGTGGAAATACAGTTTGTGTGTCACTGCAAAGCCTAGCTGACACACATATTATATTGGACTCAGGTACTGGGATCCGACTACTAGGTGATGAGTTAATTAAAGATACTAGGGAGATTTACATCTTGCTGAGCCACAATCACTGGGACCATATTCAGGGTTTTCCATTTTTTGTGCCAGCTTATATGCCCAATCGCGATATCACCATTGTACCGGGTGTAACTGAGGCAAATGCACCTGATGCAATTTTACAGCAAATGGGGGGGAGTTATTTCCCTGTTCAGGCTGATGACTTACCTGCAAAAGTGCAAGTTAGTAAACAAGCAAATGATTCTTGGTGGTACAAAGATATCTTAATAGAGCGAAAAGCGATGAATCACCCCGGAGGTGGTAGCGCTTATCGTTTGACCGTTGATGGAATAAAAATAGTTTATGCCATTGATAATGAACTCTATCCGCCCAATGATCCGGTGACCAGCTTTGATCAATGGATTGAGTTTGTACGTGGTGTTGACTATTTAATCCACGATGGGCAGTTTATTCCCAGTGACTATCCTCTGAAAATGGGGTGGGGACATTCTCAAATCAAAGATGCGTTATCACTGGCTGTACAAGGTCAGGTCAAAAACTTAGTGATAATCAGTCATGATCCAGCAAGGACTGATAGGGATCTTGATAAAATTGCCGTTGATATAAAGCAGCAAGGCTATGATTTTAAAACAATTATTGCCAAAGAAGGGTTAGTAATTAAATGAGCCTAGCTAAACGCTTCAAGCTTTATCGGCTTCAGTGGGCTACCGGTTGCATTATTACTTTTTCTTTTATTCTGCTGCACTTATTTGCCTTGTCACCGGCAGCGCCTTATGGCCAAGTTATGAAGCGGTTTGAGGGGCTAGCCTATGACGTAAGGCTGAAAGAAACGCTGCCTTGGCAGCAGCGGTCGTTTTTACCCATTGTTATCGTTGATATCGATGAGCAAAGCTTAATTGAGGTTGGGCGCTTTCCTTGGAGTAGACACGTTATGGGAAAGTTGCAGGATCAGTTAGTAGCAGCTGGCGCTTCCGTTGTAGCTTATGATGTACTGTTTTCAGAACCAGAATTAAACCCCGCGATTCAGGTGGCGAAGCATTTGGGGAGCAATGAGTTAGACACAATTGATATTTTGCGCTCAGTTGCACCAGACATAGATGCAGATATCGCATTTTCAAAAACTCTGGATGCAACAGATACAGTACTAGGTATGTTATTTGAGCATCAGCAAGATATCTTGGTTGGCAAGTTGCCCGAACCTATATTTGCAGGTGACATAGCGCCAACGGAATTACCGATCCCTGATTTTGCGGGTCACGTCGCGAATGTCAAAGTATTGCAACAAAATAGCCCGGGTACCGGGTTTATCAACAGTGCGCCAGATGGAGACGGTTTTGTAAGATATTCAATGTTGATGATCAAGCATAAAGAGCATGCTTATCCAGCCCTAGCGCTGGAAGCTGCACGGCTATACACCTTAGCTGACAGTGTTGAAATCATCTCAAAACCTTTTGGTGATGGCCATAGTGTACAGGGGATCAAGCTAGGTACTACGCTTATTCCTACGGACGACTATGGCCGTGTTGCTATCCCCTTCAGAGGCCCTGCTTTTAGCTTTCCCTATATTTCCGCAATAGATGTGATTAACGGAGAGATTGACAAAGAATTGTTTGACCAAGCAATCGTTTTTGTGGGTACATCAGCGGTAGGGCATGCAGATTTAAGAACAACCCCAGTCGGGGTGCAATATCCAGGTGTTGAAGTACATGCAAATGTATTGGAAGGGCTGGTTTTTCCAGAGTTGTTGCCCTCAAGGCCGGATTGGATCGATGGTGCTGTGGTGGTGTTATTGGTTTTTTTAGGTGTCGTCATGTCTCTAGTGCTCCCGTTATTGGGGGTCATGGGAATGACGATATTGGCGACGGTTATCACCGCTTGTTTTATTTTCTTTAGTTTTTACGCTTGGGTCGTTTGGCGCTTAGACTTTCCTCAAATTGCAGTGCTTGGGCTAACTGTATCGCAAACGACTGTCCTTGGCAGTTTAGGGTTTGTGCGAGAGCATAAAGAGCGTGTACAAATTAAGTCTATTTTCGATCAGTATGTTCCTCCAGCCCATATTGCTTCGATGCTAGAACAGCCCGATCAGGCGTCAATGGAAGGTGAAAAGCGCGTAATGACGGTGTTGTTTGCCGATATTCGGGAGTTTACCAGTATTTCCGAGTCACTTGATGCAGGGCGATTAAAAGCGTATTTGAATCAATACTTTTCACCAATCACCAAAATTATTTTTGAGTATCAAGGGACCATTGATAAGTATGTTGGTGATATGGTGATGGCTTTTTGGAATGCCCCGCTATTGGTCGATGATCATCCTGAACTTGCAGTGAAATGCGCTATGCATATGCAGCGACAAGTGGAAGACCTACAGGCACAAATGTTAGAGCAAGGCTTTCCTCCATTTGCTATTGGCATCGGATTAAATACTGGCGATATGAATGTTGGCGATATGGGGTCTGAATATCGAAGAGCGTACACGGTTTTGGGAGATGCAGTCAATCTAGGGTCACGCTTGGAAGGGTTGACCAAATTTTATGGTGTGGGTGTCTTGATCAGTGAAATGACACATGAATTATGTCCCAATATCGTTTTTAGGCCGATTGATAAGGTAAAAGTAAAAGGGAAAAACTTGGCTGTGACAATTTTTGAGCCGATTGCACTAAAAACAGAAATCTCTGATGAGCAATTAGAAGAGCTTAAAGCACATGAATTTGCATGGCAGTTGTATTTATCGCAATCTTGGCAGGAAGCTTTGTCAGCTTTTACTAAACTAATAGAGTTACAGCCGCAAAGAAAAATTTATCAACTTCTTTGCGAAAGAGTGCGAGATATGCAATTAAACCCTCCTGGTGAAAATTGGGATGGCAGCTATACGCACAAGTCGAAATAGTAAAGGTGTAATGGGCCATGGATTTGTCAATTCGTAGCACAGTAGCTGAAGAAGAGAGCATAGAAAGCCAAGTGGCACTTAAGCACTTGCTTAAGCTGGCTATTGAGCTGTCATCAGAACATGATACAGATCGACTTCTTGAGCATATTTTAGAGTCTGCTATTGCTCTGAGTAATGCAGAGGGCGGGACAATATACTCGGTATCTGAGGATGCTCAGCTTAAGTTTGCAACTCTAATCAATGAGCCGCTAGGCCTTCATATGGGCGGAACATCCGGTAAAGAAATCCCGTTTCCTGCCATACCTATCTATTTAGAAGACGGCTCACCTAATGAAAGTGCACTTGTCGCCCTTGCAGCAGCCAAAAAAGACGTGATTCGGATTGATGATGTATATGATTGCACCGATTATGATTTGTCAGCTGCAAGAGCCATGGATAAAAAAACCGGTTATCACACCCAGTCAGTCCTAACTGTGCCAATGGCAAATCACGAGAGAGATCTCAATGGTGTACTGCAACTCATTAATCCAAGAAGCAAAGAGAAAGTTGTGAGATTTTCCGCCGATTTGGTTGAACTGATCTGCTCGATCAGTTCACTGGCTGCTGTTGCACTGACAAACCGTCAGCTTATTGATGATATGGAAACTTTATTTCAAGCTTTTACACGGCTAATTGCAAAAGCCATTGATGAAAAGTCACCTTATACAGGGGGGCACTGTAGAAGGGTACCTGAGTTAACCATGATGATTGCTGATGCAGTGCATAATGCGTCTTCAGGTCCAATGGCTGAGTTTCAAATGACTGCGGCAGATAGACATGAGCTCTCTTTGGCGGGTTGGTTGCATGATTGCGGTAAAATCGCTATTCCAGAATATGTCATGGATAAAGCAACCAAATTGCATTCAGTTTACGATCGAATAGAGCTAGTCGTAGCGAAAATAGAAATAGCCAAAAGGGATATCGAATTAAAGTTTAGCAGGCAAATTGTTGAAGCTGAGGTGCTGGATCAACAACAAGAAGCTGAAAATCTCAAAGCAGAGTTGCAATTGGCATTAGATAAACTTGATGAAGAAAGTGCGTTCTTGTCCCGAGCTAATATTGGCGGTGAATTTATGAAAGAGTCGGACCAGCAACGGGTTCAAGATTTAGCGAGTAACTATGATGTTTCTATTGGTGGTGTTGGACAACCTTTATTGACGGAAGAAGAGGTTTACAATCTGAGTATAGCTAGGGGTACTTTGACTCAAGAAGAGCGGCTTGTGATCAATAAGCATATGGATATTACATTGGAGATGTTAGAGGCATTGCCATTTCCTAAACATTTACGCAGGGTACCGGAGTTTGCAGGTGGTCACCATGAAAAAATGGATGGCACCGGATACCCTAAAGGGCTGACTAGAGATCAAATGTCGGTGCCAGCACGGATCATGGCAATCGCTGATATATTTGAAGCCTTAACTGCTGCGGACCGACCCTATAAAGATGCAAAACCACTGAGTGAATGCCTGTTTATTATGGGTAAAATGAAACTCGGAGATCATATTGATCCGGATTTATTTGATGTTTTTGTGAGCTCTGGTGTTTATCTTGATTATGCACACCAATATTTAAAACCAGAGCAAATTGATGATATAGACGTCGCCAACATTCCGGGTTATTCAAAGCCTTGATGAGTAATTAAACTTAATTTACTCGCCATGGCGGATTTAGGCGGTTTTCACCTGCCCAATAGAGTTTAATTTTATTATTGGACGGGTCCTTTAAAACGGCTTCTTTCCAAAGGTATCTTTCCATGGTGGGTAATTGTTCAAACTCAATGCCTTTTGAAATTAATCCATCGACCCAGTTGTCTAATTCTTGATGCTCAAAATAAATCACCGCACCGTTGGTAAAAGGCTCACTTTCTAAAGACAGTGAAAAGGTACTGCCGCCTTCTGGACATTCAAAACGTGCGTAGTGAGGCGTATCTACAATAAGTGTAAACCCCAGTAATTGATAAAAGGCTACGGCTTCTGGCATATTTTTTACAGGTAAAGTAACTTGATTCAAATTCATGGTTTTTCTTTTCGTTTTTTAGAAAGAGGATTGCTTCATACTTTCAAACCTAATCTAGTTTGTAAACCAAAACGCTTGTATATGCACATTAATTTTGGTTTTCCGGGCCGTGATCCGCAACATGATTTATAAGTTCAGGAAAGTACATGAGGAATAGCTGTTCTAACTCGCAGTAGTGTTGGGTAAGCTCTTTGCCTACGCCTTTAAACTCATTTTTAAATCTGATTCTATTGGCAATATTATCTATGGCTCGAGTGGTTCCATCTAGGGTTTGATAGTGAGAAAACCAATCGCCAGTAATTAATTTCTCGACTACTTGCTGCATAGGCTGGTGCATGGATGGCAAATGCTGTCTAAGTAAACTGTAGCTTTGAGTTTTAAATGCTTCAAAGGGAGTTGTGCTAAATGCACTCCAATTTTTGATCAATAAGTGGTCGTAGAAAACATCTAGGGCAATACCCGAAAACCGCCTACGTTTGGCACTAAACATAGTTTGAGATTGCTTAACTAATTTATGTTGGTCTGTGAACTTATCTACTAAGATGTGGTTGGCTAGGCCATTTTGAATAGTTGCAGGAAGTGAGCGAGTGTCGATACCACGCTGAAAGTCGCCTAACAAATTGCCATAGTAGGAATCTGCATTTTTCTTAGCTAGATACAAATGAGCTAGATAGTTCACACATCACCTTTTGATTATATGTAGGTCAAGGTTTACTCAGGGTTATTATTGAATATAAGGGTAAGATTTTTATTATCAAGCGACGGTTGATAACGATGACGAGACAAGAGGGATTTTTTCTGACTACGGGGCCAATATTTGGATTGTTCTGCTAACCTTAATGGTATGACTCATTGTTAAGACGACTATTCATGCTTGATCTACTGAACTTTGATAACGAGGTACAGTTATGATTGCATATGGATTTTTGCCTTTTTCTGCATACGTTATCTCTGATTTTATTTTTTTTCATCGCAATCGCTCCATTAGCTTTGACGTGCTAGTACGTCAGGTCCGATTCACCGGTGTTGAAGCGCTTGGATTAGTGGTACTTATCGCTATGCTCATAGGGGCTTTGATTATTGTTCAAGGTTACCCTCTACTGGCAGCAATCGGGCAAGGTAATTGGATTTATGACATATTGATCTCGACAATTGTCCGGGATCTTGGACCTTTTATTGTGTGCTTTATTGTATTGGCACGTTCTGGAACCGCAATAACTACCGAGTTAGGTAACATGGTTGTTAGTAAAGAAATAGATGCTTTGGTCTCTATGGGGGTTTCACCTATCTCTTATTTAGTCGCACCGCGGGTACTCGGGATGATTATATCTTTGGTGTTACTGATGAGCTATTTCGTGGCCTGTGGTATTTTCGGCGGATATTTGGTCAGCAACGCCTTTCAATCAATTCCTGTAAGTACTTTTTTTGCAAAACTAATTGGGGAACTACATTGGCTCGATATTGTGGTTATGTTAGCCAAAGTCGCACTATCTGGTTTGTTCATCAGTTTAATATCTAGTTATCACGGATTAACGGTAAATAGAGCAATCACAGAAGTACCACAGCGAAATATTAAAGCTGTGGGGCGAGGGTTAATTTCGGTCTGTTTGATTCATGTCGCATTGACATTGTTATACGTGATTTTGATGGGGCGTTAACTATGCATATTGAGTTCAAAAATATCTCACACAGCGTAAAGAATAGAGTGATCTTTAGTGACTTAAATGCTCAGGTTGGAACTGGTAAGTGTTTAGTGGTTTCTGGGCGTTCAGGATGTGGGAAAACACTATTTTTCAGTATAGCGAGTGACATTATTAGACCTGATAGCGGCCAAGTAGTTATCAATGGCAGTGCTGTGAATCAAATGCACGCCCAAGACTATGCTGAATTTAGACGGAACTTAGGTGTGGTATTTCAGTTATCAGGTTTAATCTCGAATTTAACTTTGGAAGAAAACCTTATGCTGCCCCTCAATAGGCATTTTAAAGAGTTGGATAAAGGTGAGAAATTACGACGTGTAAACTCGTTAGCTAAGGAGTTTTCACTGCAACATTATCTCGCACAAAGAACAGAGATGTTGTCATCAGGGCAAGCATCTCTTGCGGGGTTAGCTCGGGCACTTTTGTTAAAACCTAAAGCAGTTATCTGGGACGCCCCAATGACAGAAATTGATGAGCAGTGGGGGCTGTATGTTCTCAACCTATTGGTACGCTTAAAAGAACAGGGGACAACGCTTATTTTATGCTCTAATCGTAAAGAGGTTATCAACCAGCTAGCGGATGAGCAGTTAGAGCTCAATGAGATGCTTTGTTATTCGGAGCTTTAGCCTATGCAGCATAGCCCCAAAAAAACAAATAATATAGTACTCGCTTTTGGCGTAGCTGGCATTGTAATGCTCGTTGTTTTAACTTCTATGATCCTCATAAATAATCACACCTTTGCTGATAAAACGTATTATAAAACCATTTTACAAGATGCGAGTGGGCTAAGCGCGCTGCCAGCTATCTATTTTAAAGGATTAAAAATAGGCAGAATAGACGGGTTTAAATTGAATCATGAAACCAACTTGATAGAAGTCGAACTTTGGGTATTTCGCGAGTACCAAAATAAAGTAGTGCAATATGCAGTCCTGGCAGGGGAGCAACATCCCATTTTTGATGATGTGACGACTTTTGAGCTTATTTTACCTGAGCTAAATCGAGCTAACCAGTTCGCTCAACTTGCACCGAATAGTTTTATTCCACATATCAGTAGTGCTCTTGGAAAAAGTTACATAGAGCAGGGTTTTATCGCCCAAAAAGGCGATGATATCGAGTCAATTTTAGCCAGTATTAATCAATTACTGCAGAATTTTCAAAAAGAGGATAACCCTGAAGCGGGTGCCATATTCAGGGTGTTAGATAGAGTTGCCAAGATCAGTGATAACTTAATGGTAGTTAGTGAAGAAGTTAAAAGCAGTGACTTATTGCCTGATGCCGAACGTACATTGGCCCAGAGTCAGCAGCTATTAGAGAAAATGCCTCAAGTATTAGAGCAGTTAAATACCACTTTACTGACGACAGAGAGACTTATGGGGCAAGCAGAAACAACACTAGATAATTATGCTCAACCCGCAGATATAATAGGTGAGGTCACAAATAGACAGCTGCCTATAGTGCTTAGCAATTTAAATGAAAGCCTGACTGTGATGCAGCTTATGCTTAAAGAAGTGCATAGTGAAAGAGAGCAGTTTGCGATAGCGATTCACAGCATGCAGCAGGTGCTGGATAAAATGGATAAAACGTTACAGGCGCTAAATAATCACCCAATTCTAAAAGATGGTATAGAACAAAAGCCTAGTTCCTCAGGAGTGGAAATGCATGATTAAGTATGCAGCGGCAGTGTTGATCATGGTGTTATTCTTCCTCAATTCGGGGTGCTCTAGTGCACCAGAAAAGCAATATCGCGTCACGAGATACCTAGATTTGGCCAATACTTGGGCTGCAAGAGGGGATCGAAAGCGACAAGAGCAAAAGTTAGATATAGCCCTAAGCAATTACAATACGGCTTATAAGTATGCGCACTTGAGAAATGATGTGGAATTAATGGGCATTTTGCAACTTAAAAAAGCGATGGTGTATATTCTTTTAGATAAACCTGATAATGCATCACAATTCATAGGGCATGCTCGTCAATTGCAAGAGTTTGAGGGGGCTGAGCTGTCTTTGCCTATCAAGGCGTTGGAAGCTAAACAAGCGTTTGAACAAGGTGAAACTCGAAGGGCTTCTGCTTATGCAAATGAACTAAGTGCCGCTTACGAAGGGAATATTGAAAAACAGATTTACTATCGTTGGTTAAGTTGGATGTATGTAAAGAACAGTTTGTTGCCCTGGGAGCAAATGAACCAAGACCTTACTCAGTTGGAACTGCTAAAAAGTAAAGGAGATTTAAATAACATCGAAGTATTGTCTTTTGCTGTTTACTACAATGCTCTGTGGCGTGTAGACCATCAAGCTCCCCAAGCAAAGCAGGCAATTGAACAAGCTATTGTGCACTTTTCCGAATTAGAGTTAACCAATAGAGTTCGGGATTGTTATGGCCTCGCCGCTAAATTTTATCGGCAACGGGGTGAGCTAGACAAAGCTCAATACTTTGCAAAGAGACAACAACGTTTATCTGCCAGCATTAACATCTCAAATTCAAGTGAGTAAGTTAGACACGACTGGCTCCAACCTTATTGCGAGACCACAAAATAGCAGAACAATTAGGTGTCGATGACAGTTGACCACGCAGTGTTCCAGCGTATGAGCTTTTCCGTTGGAGATAGTTTTTTGGGGCTAACACGAATAGAAGGCGGGATCCGATACTTGGCTTCGAATAGCTGTTTGGACACAGCACCTCTTGTTTTATTGTTATTTGCCTGTGTGACAGCAACAATATCCATGCAATGGGGACATTGCCAAAATGTCGCTTGTAGTGACCCTTGTTTGAGTCGCTTCATTGGATCTTTAGCGGTCAATGACAGTGTACCATTCGGATCTGATAAATAGGCGAGGCCGTTGGCGAGGCAAAAGTCACAATTACACTCGCGGGGTTGGTATTTTTCAATTGGATGAGGAAAGTTCACCGACACCTCTACATTTCCACATTTACAGCTTGCACAGTACTTCATTTGGTTCTCGATCGATAAAGGAATACGAATTTACTGACAATAATGTACTTACTACTATGTATCAAAAATATATTCTCTGTGTTTATGTATCTTCAATGTGGTAAACCTCACTTCTATTACGGCCATTATTCTTGGCTTGATATAGAGCTTTATCGGCATGAATTTGCGAAGCCTCAAAGGCTTGTTGAGACACAGAATCAGTGTAGGCGATACCCGCACTCAAAGTCACTTCGCCAATTTCTGGTTTAATCTTTTCGATACTCTGTGAAAAGCTACTTCTTATTTTTTCACTTAACTGTAGAGTGTGCGCCGGGGGCGTATCAAATAAGACGATGCAGAATTCTTCTCCTCCCCAACGAACGACCAGATCAGAGGCACGCATAGTCGCTTTCAGTTCGTTACCAATATGCGTAAGTATTATGTCACCGGTTTGATGGCCAAACTGATCGTTAATCTTCTTGAAATGGTCGACATCTATCATGATCACACTGAGAGAATGGCACTTTCTTTGTGACAGCGGCATAATGTTTCCCAAATAACGGGATAGGCCACGTCTGTTCAGTAAATCAGTTAACTCGTCGTGATGTGCTGCATACTCCAGTTTGCGAACAAATCG
This sequence comes from Pseudoalteromonas luteoviolacea, assembly GCF_018100925.1. Taxonomy (GTDB): domain Bacteria; phylum Pseudomonadota; class Gammaproteobacteria; order Enterobacterales; family Alteromonadaceae; genus Pseudoalteromonas; species Pseudoalteromonas obscura. The sequence goes on from NZ_JAGJEH010000002.1 coordinate 683,660, forward strand.
CCCTGCGCTGAGTAACATAAGCAATGGAATACCCGCAACAATGCCAATGAGTGCGACTAACCAAGTGTACCCTCCCACCCAACTGAATTGCTCTCCAATACTAGGAAGTGCGCCAAAGGCACCATACAGTGTATAAATACTAGTAAGTACAAGTTCAAGTAATACGACAGCGACGGTTATTTTTACTGCTATATACTCATTTTTATCGTGCTTCGCATGTTGCCACAGGACCCACCCGTAATGCGCTCTTACCAATAACAACCAAATGCCGATCACCAGCAAACGGCTGGGACGATCTGGCAGTATGAAAGTGAAAAACAAAGACATTACTAGCACTGGTGCTATTAGGATTAGTATTTTTTTTGTGGAGGGAGGGGTGTGAACAAAGTGCCAAGCACCAATTAGCCACAGAGCATGGCCAAAAACTAAACAGGTGTTAAAGATTGCAACTGTTAGTTGCCTTGGCGCACTTTGCAACGTTAACTGGGATAGGTAAGCAATAGATAAAATACCGAGTGCTATAGCCCAAAACCGAGCTCCTTCAATCGTTTGACTCATTTTGGTGACTGCGCTTAGGACAATTGCCCCGGTTATGGATGCTATAAAAAGTGAAAGCATCAAAGTTAAGTCATGAACTTGCACTTAGAGTATTGTCCTTTTTTAGTGTTATTGATTGTAGCTCAGAGAGATTGGGCGCATGTTTCAACTCAGAACGTACTTAAAAGCTTAGCAAACGTTCTGGTTTTTGCATGAAAAGCAAGGCGGCAGGCTTTATTGGCGGCTAAAAAAGCGTATTAATCTATAGTAATAGTAAGGTGGAGTTGCGGAGTTACTATGAGTGAGGAAATAAATTGTTTATTTGTCTATGGTTCTTTGGCACCCAATTGCGTAAATGCACATATTTTAGAACCTTTACGTGGCGAGTTTAAAAAAGGGTGGGTGCGTGGGCAGCTTTGTGAGCAGGGTTGGGGTGCTGATATGGGGTATCCTGGTATCTTACTTAATTCACAAGCTGAATGGGTAGAGGGCTATGTATTTTTGTCACAACGGCTGTGTGACCACTTGTCTATGCTTGATGCTTTCGAAGGTGAAGAGTATTCGAGGCAAGTGTGTGAAGTGAAAATGGAAAATGCAAAGTATTGTAAAGCGTATATTTACACTTTAGCTAAGTAGTCTTGTTCATACCAAGTGACCTGAAGCGATTAGGTAACAGTAACAACCGAATTGCACGACGAGAAGAATGTATTTGCTGATCCAAGTATGGCAATGACTATGCGTAAACTTTGTTTATTATTATTGATTTTTCATAGTTCCCTTTTCGCTACACCTGTTAGGGTATTGGTAAATGACTGGAGCAGTCAGCAAATATTGGCCAATATTGCCGAACAGGTTTTCATAAGGCTTGGCTATGAAGTCGAGTTTATCAATGTTGAAGTGGACGCTCAGTGGTACTTACTCAAATCCAATAAGGCCGATCTGCAATTAGAGGTATGGCAGGGCACAATGGAAGAGAAATACACCCAATTGCTAAATAGCGGAGGGCTAGTTGATTTAGGTACATACTCGGTGGCGACTCGTGAAGATTGGTGGTATCCCATGTATGTTAAAGATGCGTGTCCTGGATTACCTGACTGGCGCGCTCTGAGAAAGTGCCATGATATTTTTGTAAGATCCGACTCGAGAGGCAAAGGGGTGTATGTCGCGGGCCCATGGGAGAAGCCAGATAGAGCAAGAATTAAAGCGCTGGGGCTCAATTTTGTTGTCAAGCAAGTCGAAGATGATCAAGCTTTATGGCGGGAGTTAGCAAACGCGACGGCTCAACAGCAAGCAATTTTGATATTTAATTGGACACCTAACTGGGTTGGAAGTGTTTACTCCGGAGAGTTTGTTGAGTTTCCTGTCCATTCCAAAGCGTGTGAAGAGGATGCTAAATGGGGAATAAATGCTGAGCTACCTTATGATTGCGGTAACCCAAGATCAGGGTGGTTGAAAAAAGTGTCTAGTAATCGGTTCGTTGAGTTATTTCCTTGTTTGGCTAACGGGTTACGGCAATTTGACCTAACAAACGATGAAATAGAGTCTTTGTCTGCTAAAGTGGATGTCGAAAAGCAAACTCCCAAGCAAGTTGCACAAAGTTGGGTAATTGAGAACAGAGCGCGTTGGCACGCTATCTTCAACACGTGCAAGCAATAGCTAATTTAAAAAATAAGCCGAGGCTATCTGCTCGGCTTATTTGCAAGCTAATTGAAATTTAATTCTAAAACAACATACTAATCGCAGGTATTAATCGAATTGCCGTACAGGTTTTGTCATTTTCATCAGTAGGAAATGGCGCAAAGCTGCATGTGTCTAATTTGTGCTGAATACCTTTGAGCGGTGATAGACCGACTTCATGTGGGGCATCAATGCCTGGAACGAGCGGGCCAACAAACAGGCGTTTAAATATAGAGCGGCGAGCATTATCGTCTTCCCATAATTTAAATCCCTCTCTACCGTGGTTATGCGCATAGCCAAAAATACGCTCAGTGGTTGGTACGCCTTGATAGCCGTCTCGGCGCACATATTGCGGTGCTGTTTCCTGCCATTGATGATTACCATCTAGTGAACGAACGGCTGAGGTTAAGATGTTTTCACCTGCATAGTAAAAGTTTCTACCATAATGTGAACTCGAGGACAGACCAAACTTTGCAATGAGTGCATTTAGTTCACTATGGTTAAGGACGCTTAATTTCGCAAGGGTTACAGCGTTTCGGATTGCTGCGAATCGATTGACATCAAATTGATTCCCGCCGTTTACGTGCATATCGGCTTTAATACGGGTCACAATGTCATGTGTGATCATCAACCCTTTGCCTGAATTGTCGACCTTAAAGGCATTTTGCAGGGCAACTTCTCCCATGTCAGATTGCAATTGCTTAAACAATTGATGCATTTCATCGCTTGTGAGCTTTTTAATGAGTACTTCAACAACTTCTTTCGTTGCTTTGCGTTTTAGTTCACCCATTTTTTTGTGAATAGCAGCGGCAGGGCTCACAACAGGGGCGATATCCCCTAGTTTATTGAGCACTTCGTCCAAAAAATCCTTAACTATGCACTGTGTGTCGGTTAAGTAGAATGGCGTACCCAGTAGGGCACTAGAATTACATTGTACCCATTGGGTAATGAGTCGTTGCGACCACTCTTTATCGCTGACAGAGTAGACGACGGCGAAGTTTAGGTTATGGATATATCTTGATGTGGCTAAATCAATGTTCTCTACCCAAGCTTTTAGGAAGGCTTCGACTGGACTAATTGAGGCTGAATTGTACTGTTGTAAAGTATCAATCAGGTTATTTGAAAGCTGATTCTCAAGTTCAATGGTGGAATTAATAATATCGTGCAAGTCTTTAGATGCTTTCTTGGCATCGGATACCTGCTTTGACACTGAGCTGCCAAAGCTCTCAACTAAGTTTTGTTGCTCTTTAATGAGCTTTTTTTGCAATGTATAAGTTGGGTTAATACCAATAAATTCGTCGACCCACACGGTATTACATGTCATCAAACCCACGAGACCTCCACTACTACAGACTTCGTCTTTAACCTTTCTGTATAGCTTCTCTGGAATACTAGCCAGTTCGTTTTGCAATTCTAAAATTTTTAGCTGCGCTGACGAAATGTCTCCGTGTAATTTGACGATAGCATCTGATGCATTGTTAATGGCATTTAGTTGCTCATTAATTAGTTTTTCGTGACCCCGGCTTAATTCTTTTTTCAAACTTGAAACAGAGTCTTTGACGTCTTGTGCACGGTCGATACTCCAGTTACCAGCTTTATTGACTTCTTCTCCAAGCTTAACGACTTTTTCAGCGGTGGCATCATTCAACTTTATGTTGAGCTGAGCTTGAGCTATGGCTTTAACCGCTTCTACTTTGAGGTCGTGCCATAATTTTGAATTAGCAAGTTTTTCAACATTTTCACGAAGGTTATTAATAGCGTATAAATGCGCACCGGATGGCGAATTCCACTGTGCTTGTGTTTCAGGGTGATAGACTATTTTGTCACGTATAAAAGTAGACGGCACACTAATATGGCTGCTGTAGCTGCCTTTTGGTGTGTACTTTGAGATGAGGCTCTCTATTAATATATGACGAAGCTCGACATCCGTTTCCCCATCAGCTAAGTCAAAGGCACCACCGGCATATCTGTTTACATAAGTATGTGCAAAAATATCAGCGGCAGCGTGGGCTTTAAACCCTAATGCAAAAGCACGTTCAGTGTCAGATTCAGCGACGCGGTCTATAAAATTTAGCCATGAGTTTGTATTCCACATGGTGTTGTCGAGCTTGTCTTCAGTGTGGATTTGAGATTGTCCGACAAATACGTCTGGCGACATATCTGGACCAATATTACCCGCTCTATAGAAGTTTTGATTATAGACGATAAGAGCCTTGGTATCGTCATTGACCGGAATTGATACAGTTTTACCATCGACATCAAAATCCAATTTACCATCTTTCAAATCTTCAATGACTTGTTGTCCAACCCAGACGTGTGTATCTATTTTGAAGGCTGCAGCTTGGGTACTGCATAAAAGCGCAAGGAGTGCTAATCGTTTCATTACTATCTTGATAGTGAAAAAAAAGCGGGATTTTACACTAAAACCCATATAAAACAATGGGCTATTGGTGGGATCTGATTACCTGTTTTTGATTACGATGTTGATTGGCGAATAATTAGCTTAGGTGGTAGCAAGGTTTCGGTTATTTGTTCACCTTTTATCAGCGCTAGCAAGTTTGAAACAAGCATTTGACCTGCCAAGGTCGTGTTTTGTTGGACTGTGCTCAATGAGGGCGTAATGTAATTTGCAGCAGCGATGTTGTCAAAGCCGATCACACTGACATCTTCAGGGATCCTAAGCCCAGCTTCCTTTAATGCTTTTATTGCGCCAATTGCAATCAAATCGCTGGCGGCAAATAAGGAGTCGAATTTAACATTATTTGCTAAAAGTGAATGAGTCGCGTGATACCCTGACTCCTCGGTGGAAATAGCATTGGCAATATTTCTTTCGCTCAATGAAATTGATTGTTGCTCTAAGGTATCCTTAAAGCCTTTAAATCGCATTAAAAACTCAGGGCTGTGCTCCGATGCATCACCAATAAACACACACTGTTTTTTACCAGTTGAAATAAAGTGTTGAGCAGCCAATTCACCACCGCCGTAATTGTCGCAGCTCACCGTTAAATCTGGTCGTCCTTCAACTTTTGCTCCCCAGCAAACAAACTTTGTATCTTGCGCCAATAAATTCTGTAGTCTTGACTGGTAATCCATATAGTCGCCATAGCCGAGCAATATGATCCCATCAGCGCGGTGGCTGTCTTCATATTCTGCACGCCAATCTTGACTGATTGATTGAAAGGAAACCAGCAAATCATATCCTTCTTTTGCACATGCCCGGGTAATACTGCCCAGCATATTTAAAAAGAAAGGGTTGATCTGAGACTCATCGCCGGTAGGGTCTTCAAATAGCAAAATTGCTAATGTTGCACTTTGCTGGGTACGCAAATTACTGGCATTTTTATCTACTTTGTAATTGAGTTTTTTAGCAATTTCCCACACTTTTCTGCGAGTTTCTTCGTTGACAAGCGGGCTATTTCGTAGTGCTCGCGACACTGTTGATTGAGAAACACCTGCGAAATGTGCGATGTCAAATGAAGTTGCTTTTCCTTTCGTTTTCATGGTCAAAACTATTTTAGTGGAGTCGTGAGTATTGTCTTTGATTATTTTTTTTTTGCAACCAATTTCACAAAAGCTGTAAATTTCTGTTGATGAAGTTTGACACCGGTGTCATAATGTCGGTGTTTTATCATTTTGTTGTCAAAACGTATTTAGCTGCCCTCTTTTGGGGCAGCTCTTTTTTCAGCCTGCGTGCAAAGTTTCGGCTGACTATATATTTGGGATAACAAGTGGGCGAAAGCCCCAAAGGTGTTTGGAACACCGCAACAACAGAGAAAAACATCATGAGCCAGACAACACAGAATAGTTTTAATGGTCATGACCTTGCGTTCGAGCCGATTATCGTTGCCGATATCGGGGGTACTAATGCTCGATTTGCCGTCGTGACAAAATACGATTTAGACTCTAATCAGTTTACAATTGACCATCAGTTCACTTTTCCTAGTGCAGAGTTTCAGTCCTTTGAATCTGCTCTTTCCGCTTTCCTTGATAAACTCACGATTTCTAAACCTTCCCGAGCTTGTTTTGCTGTCGCCGGGCCTATAAAAGGTCAACAGGTTTTTCTGACAAACCTTGGCTGGAACTTCAATTCACAAGATGTGCAAACACAATTTGGCTTTGAGCAACTCGCTGTGATCAATGATTTTGCAGCGTTTGCATACGCTGCGCCGTACTTGAAAAAAGAAGACAATATTCAAATAAAAGCAGGTCAAGCGGCTCCTGGGGCAAATATTGCGGTGATGGGGCCGGGCACAGGATTTGGTTCAGCATGTCATGTAAGCGATATACATAGCAGTGCGGTGCTAAGTTGTGAGGCGGGTCATATTAGTTTGGCGGCTGTCACTGAGTTAGACAAACAGTTGTTACAAGTGCTTAAAGAAAGTATCGGTCATGTGTCGGTTGAAACTGTGTTTTCGGGACCAGGGTTGGCAAGGCTGTATAAAGCAATGGCACAAGTTAAAGGACTACCATCAGAAGACTTAAATGCAGCACAGATCAGCGCGAGAGCGGGTGAATGTGAAGTATGTGATGCGACACTTAATCAATTTTGTGACTGGATTGGCAGTGTAGCAGGTGATCTTGCGTTAACCTTCGGGGCGTTGGGTGGCGTGTTTATTGGCGGTGGAATCTTACCCCGTATGACTGAACGACTGATTTCTAGTCGATTTGTTGAAAGGTTTACAGAAAAGGGGATAATGTCTCAATATGCAGGGCAAATTCCAGTAACTTTAGTTGTGCAGGATAATATTCCTTTAATTGGTGCGGCAGCGTGTTTACATAGCCGCAACCAATTTTCGTAGATTGGAATAAATATGAAAAAAGTAACCATTAACAGCGTGGCAGAGTACGCCGGAGTATCAAAAAAAACGGTCTCCAGAGTACTCAATAATGAGCCCAATGTAAGTCCAGCCACACGTGAGAAGGTACTCAAAGTTTTTAAAGAGCTTGATTATAAGCCAAACCCAATTGCGCGGGGGCTCGCGCGCAATAAAAGCTTTATTATTGGTTGTTTGTATGACAACCCCAGTAAGAGTTACATCACTCGAGTGCAAAGTGGTGCATTAGAGGCATGTCACAAGTTTAATTATAATTTGCTGATACACCCCTGTGAGCTGCGTGGTGATGAACTAATTGAAAATGTTGATCAGTTGTTGACTACGTCAAGGTTAGACGGGTTAGTACTGACACCACCTTTTTCAGACTCACAAGAATTAATTGATTTCTTAAAGACCCAAAATATTCCTTTTGCTCGAGTAGCCTCAGCTTTAGAAGATGACACCTCTATTTCAGTTAGAAGTAACGACGAGCAGGGCGCTTATGAACTTACCGAGCATTTGATATCGCTTGGTCACAAAGAAATTGCTTTTATTAAAGGTCACCCAGACCACAGCGCAACGGAAAAACGTTTTAGTGGCTACCAAAATGCTTTGCTCAAACACGGTATTGAATACGAAGAAAAGCTTGTAGCAGAAGGTAACTTTAGTTATCACTCAGGTGCTGACAGCGCAAAAGAAATTTTGGATTTAGAGCCCATGCCAACAGCCGTGTTTGCTTCAAACGATTACATGGCCGCAGCTGTGCTTAAGCTTGCCACGCAAAGGCGCATCAGAGTGCCGGAAGATATTTCTATTGCCGGTTTTGATAATGCTCCAATTGCACGCCATATTTGGCCTGGTTTGACAACCATAGCGCAGCCTGTAGAGGAAATGACCCGTCAAGCTGTAGAGCAGTTGATACTGCAAATATCTGATCCATCGATAGAAGTTTATCAAAAAGTTTTGGAAGCAAAACTCATCACCAGAGAGTCCACTGCTGCAAAATAGAAAAGATTAATTACATCTACTTGTCAAAAGCCCAATCCCTAGCGATTGGGCTTTTTTTGTCCATAATTTAGATATGGACCGAATTTAATCTAAATTTAATGTTCAATAGGTTGACACCGGTGTCATGAATGTGAGTTAATACAGTGACACCGGTGTCAGGTTGAGGTGAGAGACAACCTGATAGCGTACCTTTGAACGGGTAAATCAAAGCTGCTCAGTACACAGCTAGTTGTACTGAGCCTTTTTCCTCTAAACATGCAGAGAGGCGGATTATGTTGCATCCTCGAATTCAAGAAGTTACTGAAAGAGTCGTTAAACGCAGCCAGACAACTCGTAGTGCCTACCTTAAGCGTATACAAGAAGCAAAAAAACAAACACGCGTTAGGGCTGGGTTAGGTTGCGGTAACTTAGCACACGTAATGGCTGCTTGTTCAAGCAGTGACAAGGCGCGATTGAAGGCCGATGACCAGCCAAACCTAGCCATCATTAACTCATACAATGATATGCTTTCTGCTCATGTTCCTTATATCGAATATCCAGATTTAATTAAAAAGATAGCAACGCAATACGATGCAACTGCTCAGGTAGCAGGTGGCGTGCCGGCAATGTGTGACGGGGTTACACAGGGTCGTGATGGTATGGAGCTGTCTTTATTCTCACGTGATGTAATCGCAATGTCGACCGCAGTTGCACTATCTCATGACGTATTTGACGGTGTTTTCTGTTTAGGTGTATGTGACAAGATTGTTCCAGGGTTGCTGATTGGTTCTTTGTCTTTCGGTCATTTGCCTATCTATTTCTTACCAGCTGGCCCAATGGAATCAGGTATTCCAAATAAAGAAAAAGCACGTGTTCGTCAGAGCTTTGCACAAGGGTTGGTGAGCCGTGAAGAGTTGCTGGAAGCTGAAAGCGCGTCATACCACAGTGCTGGTACTTGTACTTTCTACGGCACAGCCAACTCAAATCAAATGCTGATGGAGATTATGGGCCTTCACTTACCAGGAAGCTCATTCATCAACCCTTACACAGAGTTACGTGATGGCCTAACGGCAAGTGCTGTCAAAATGATGCTTGAGCAGCTAATTAAAACAAAATCAGCTAACCCAATCGGTGAAATCGTTGACGAAAGAACAGTGATCAACGGTTTAGTTGGATTATTGGCAACTGGTGGCTCTACAAACCACGCTATTCACTTGGTCGCGATGGCAAAAGCTGCGGGTGTACAAATTACTTGGAAAGACATGGCAGACTTATCTGAAGTTGTGCCACTGCTTACACGTATTTATCCAAATGGCTCCGCAGATGTTAACCATTTCCAAGCTGCTGGTGGTATGGGCTTCTTAATGCGTGAGCTGCGTGATGCAGGTTATTTACACAATGATGTGAAAACCATTGTTGGTGAAGGCTTAGATGATTATACCAAAGAGCCTGTTTTGGACATCGATACTAACGTGATAATGACCAACAGCGAAGGCCCGACAAAAGTTAAATGGGTTCCTTGTCCAGAAAACTCACTTGATGAGGAAGTATTAAGACCAGTCTCTAATCCATTTAATAAGCAAGGTGGTTTGCAGCTACTGACAGGTAATTTGGGTAAAGCTGTGATCAAAGTATCTGCTGTAGACGAGAAACATCAATTTGTTTCTGCTCCGGCAAAGGTATTTAGCTCTCAGGCGGCACTTCAAGACGCTTTTGCTAAGGGTGAACTGAATCAAGATTTCATTGCTGTAATTAAAGAGCAAGGTCCAAAAGCCAAGGGCATGCCTGAATTGCACAAGCTAACGCCTGTTATGGCCACACTGCAAGATCAAGGCTACAAAGTGGCAATTGTAACGGACGGCCGTATGTCGGGTGCTTCAGGTAAAGTACCAGCTGCTATCCATCTTGCGCCGGAAGCTGTAGAAGGTGGCATTATCGCGAAAATTCGCGAAGGTGACATGATCACACTTGATGCACCAAATGGTGACCTTGTTTTACACGTTTCTGATGAAGAAATTGAAAAACGTGAATTAGAACTTACGCAACCAGAGCTTACTTTTGGTACTGGCCGTGAGCTATTCACAGGCTTTAGAAACATGGTAAGCAGCGCAGATATGGGCGCAAGCGCCTTTGGTATCGACGAATAACAACATTGGGGATGAGGTAAATATGAAAATACAAGAAATCTTATCGGCAGCACCCGTGGTTCCGGTAATTGTTATAGAAGAATTAGAAGATGCAATTCCTCTGGCACGCGCTCTATACAATGGTGGTTTACGTGCACTTGAAGTGACTTTGAGAACGCCGATCGCTGCAGAAGCGGTTAAGCAAATCAAAGAAGCGATACCAGAAGCCTATGTTGGAACTGGTACTGTAGTCGATAAAGCATCTTTTGAGGCATCAGTAAATGCTGGCGCGGATTTCATGGTGAGCCCTGGTGTGAGCTCTGAACTATTGGAGCTGGCAAAAAGCACGGATATCCCATTTTTACCAGGTGCTGCAACACCAAGCGAAGCAATGGAGCTTGCGGCCCACGGTTTTAAATTCTTGAAGTTTTTCCCAGCAGAAGCTGCTGGTGGTGCGCCAATGCTTAAGTCGATTGGTGGACCTCTACCGCAAGTGACATTTTGTCCTACAGGTGGAATTACGCTAGAAAGCGCGCCTAAATATCTGGCATTAAATAATGTAGTTTGTGTTGGCGGTACTTGGATGTTGGATAAATCGCTAATTGCAAATAAAGACTGGCAAGCCATCGAAGCGCTTGCAAAACAAGCAAGTGAAGTTAAATAATTAGGGGAATGTAATCATGATCAACATCGCAATTAATGGCTATGGCCGCATCGGTCGCAACGTACTACGTGCACTTTACGAATCAGGTCAGAACGACCAAATTAGAATTGTTGCAATAAACGACTTAGCACCAGCAGAGACCAACGCACACTTGACACAGTTTGATTCTGTTCACGGTCGCTTTAATGAAAAACTGACGCTTGCTGGAAATACATTGGTTATCGGAAACGATGAAATCGCATTGACGCAAGAGCGTGACCCTGCGAATTTGCCGTGGAAAGCATTGAACGTTGATATCGTTCTAGAATGTACGGGTATTTTTACTTCTCGCGATGCTGCTGCTAAGCATATTGAAGCGGGTGCTAAGAAAGTAATCGTATCAGCTCCGGGTACGGATCTGGATGCGACAGTAGTTCATGGTGTAAACAGCGATGTTTTAAATGAAAACAGCAATATTATTTCGAATGCATCGTGTACAACAAACTGTCTTGCGCCTGTTGCCAAAGCATTGAACGATGTAGTTGGTATTGAGCAAGGTAGTATGACTACAATTCATGCATTTACAAATGACCAAAACTTGTGTGATGTATATCACAAAGATTTATATCGTGCTCGCAGTGCAACACAATCAATGATCCCAACTAAAACTGGAGCAGCAAAAGCAGTTGGCCTAGTACTTCCTGAACTTGCTGGTAAGCTGGATGGTATGGCTGTACGTGTACCAACGGTCAATGTTTCCCTTGTTGACCTTACTTTTGTAGCGAAACGTGAAACAACTGCAGACGAAGTAAATGAAATTGTTAAAGCTGCTTCTGAAGGCGCAATGGCTGGTGTACTTGAATACAACACGCTACCGCTTGTTTCTATCGACTTTAATCATAACCCGGCATCTTCTGTATTTGATGCGACACAAACCAAGGTAGAGGGCAAATTGGTTAAAGTTATGGCTTGGTATGACAACGAGTGGGGCTTCTCAAACCGCATGCTTGACCAAGTTAAAGCTCTGGGTGCTTTTTTATAACGCTCAATAACGCAATAGATTTAAAACCCCGCGAGTTTGCGGGGTTTTTTGTATCTATCTTTTGTCCAGTGTTGAGAGCGATAATCAGAGTCTGGCAATTGCGTACCAGCAGCTCAAGGTAGTATTGTTAAGAAACAAAAGATAGTAAATTGCATTCAAAACTTATCGATATTTGCATGGTTTTTAAGCAATAGGCAGGTAGATTATAGATCTATCCCCACACAGGGACAAAACCTCTAATCAATTGGTATAAGTGACTTGAGAATCAACGCGCAATATGAAAAAATTCCAAACAATTAAAATACAGTTAACTCAGAATCGAGGAACATAATATGCGCATTATCCTTTTAGGCGCGCCTGGTGCTGGTAAAGGCACTCAAGCTCAATTTCTTATGGAAAAATTTGGTATCCCTCAAATCTCGACTGGCGATATGCTTCGCGCTGCTATCAGCGAAGGCACACCACTAGGTCTAGAGGCAAAAAAAGTGATGGATGCTGGCCAGCTAGTTTCTGATGAAATTATCATTGGTCTGGTAAAAGAGCGTATTGCAAAGCCTGACTGTGAGAAAGGTTTCCTTCTTGATGGTTTCCCACGCACAATTCCTCAAGCTGACGCAATGAAAGAAAATGCAATTAACATCGACCATGTAATTGAGTTTGATGTTGCAGATGAGATCATTGTTGAGCGTATGGGTGGCCGTCGCGTACACCCAGGTTCTGGACGTGTTTATCATGTTGTATACAACCCACCTAAGGTTGAAGGCAAAGATGATGAAACAGGTGAAGACTTAATCATCCGTGCAGACGATACTGAAGAGACTGTCCGTAAGCGTTTAGGTATCTACCATGACCAGACAAGACCACTTGTTGATTACTACAATAAAGAGGCAGACGCTGGTAATACTAAATACCACAAGTTAGATGGCACTCAAGCGGTTGATGCTGTAAGCCAGCAGCTTGGCGAGCTACTTGGTTAATCTTTTAGATTAATCGAAAAAGCAAAACCCAGTTACTGTGTGACTGGGTTTTTTGTTTCATTACAGGCGAAAAGCCGCTATGAGCAAAAAATTACGCCCGAGGCTCGAGCGTAAGTAAATCCAAGGGGGGTCAAATGCCAAACAGGTATTATTCGACACGCACATTTAACAATATTTGTATGACTGAATTATGACAAGGCTTTGTTGTTTGATCTTAATAGACTGAGATCTATCATATTTGCACTACAGGGTTTGCTAAACCAATAGCCTTGGAACTCTGTAATGCCGAGCTTCGATAGCCTCTCGAAGTCCTCTAGCGTCTCTACACCTTCGGCAAGTAATGCAATTTGCATATTTTCGCAAATAGTCTTCAATCCAAGTAAAAGTGAGCGCTGCTTTTTGAGATCAGTGATATCTGTTAATAGGCTTCTATCTAATTTTAAGCGTTGTATTGGGCACTCTAAGACACGTGCGATATTGGAATACCCAGTACCAAAATCATCAATGCTTAACATGAAACCGAGCTCATTGAGTTTATCCATGACATGATTGTGGTCGTCGGCAAAACTATACTCTGTTAACTCCAGTTCAATGGATTGAGGCGCGACACCATACTTACTGGTAATATTTTGTATTTGTGTAATAAAATGAGGGTCCTCAATGTCTCTTGAGCTGATATTAATGGCAACAGGCACGTTTATTTCAGGGTTGGCCGTTATGAACTGACAAACTTTGTCGAGCATTGTGCGTGTAACGTGGCTAACCAGACCGAACTCTTCAGCGATAGGGATGAACTGTGATGGAGGTACCCAGCCTAGTAAACTGTTGTGCCATCTTGCCAGTGCTTCGTAGCCGATAATATTTTTCTGAATATCGTGTTTGCTTTGCAAATGTAGCTGCAATTCTCCCAGCTCTATTGATTTTTCTAGCAGTAGTGCCATTTCATGCCTAGCAAGGGTTTGCCTACGTGTCAGCTGGTCAAATACCGTAATCATTTGATTGGGGGCACGGAGCTCACAAGCTTGAAGGGCACTTTTTAATAGTCTCTCCGCGATGTAGCCATGCTCAGGGTAGGTGGCGATACCAATTGCATATTTCGAATGGAATTGATGCTGTCCCAGTTTAATCCAAAAATCTAATTGCTTGTGCCAGCGATTTGCAATGTCTTTAAGAGGGCCTTTTGCTTCAACCAAAATAGCAATTCGTCCAGCGCCAATATATGCAATTTGATCTATTAACTCAGCGTCTTGTTCAACCAATTGGTTAATGCGTGCGTACAAAGTACGGTGTTGCTCACCGTCTATCATGTAATCTAGTACGTGTTTATTTAGGTTGTCAGCAATTAAAAGCGCGAACGGTTTGCCTCTGTCTATATGTGCCTGTAGCTGTTCTAATAACCAGGTTTTATTTGGCAAATTGGTGGCTTTGTCAAAATATTTTGCTTGCTGATGCGCAACATCTAGCGTTAATAAGTCTTGTTGTAACTGTTGTTGGTCAGAAACATCCTGAAGGTACCAAGCTTTAATATCATTGGAGTGCTGTTCCTGAGCCGCAATTTCGATACATTTGTCATCTACTTCAAATGTCTTGGGCAAAGCCTCTATAAGGTCGTTGTCATAGGTTAGATACTCTACATTATCTGGTGTTATTCTGTTTAGTGGCAGAGGTAGAGGTTGTGTTTGAATACTTAGCAGGCGCTTTGCTTTATCGTTCGCTTCTACAACGTTTAGCTGATTGTCGACCAATATAATGGCGTTAAACGATTTTTGAAAAAAGCGCTGGTAAATTTGCTTTTGCGATTTTAACAATGTGTTGTTTTCATGCATATGCTTATTTAAGCGATTGGCCGCTAGGCTGGTTCGCCAAACCGCGAGTGGGATGCAGCAATTCAAGAAGAAAAACAATAACAATTGGATATGCAATATTGCATCGACATACATTCTTTGCCCCGTTGGCACGATGGATATATCGATATTTTTTAGTATCAAAATAAATGGGATAATATTGAGGACAGCGTAAAAGATTGCTGTTCTCTTGCCAACAAGTATTAATGCGATGATAGGCGTAATGTAGACAAAGATGGAGCCCAAATGCGCAAGTTCGAGGCTAGGAATAAAAAGTTTGATCATTACGCCTGCAACCACAATGCAGATGAGCAGCAAATGTGCGGTAATGAAAAATGTATGACTACTTAAAAACAACAGAGCACCAAGAGTGAGCGTAAAGCCCGTGGTCAGTGCGATAACATAGTCTAAGTTGTAGTCAATTGCGGTAGGTAAACTGTTGAGGAAAATGCCAAAACAGAGAACTAATCCGGTAGCCAAGATAATACGAAGGGCACTAAGACGCCATGTTGGGACGTTTACACGTGGTTTATGTTCTTCTTCAAGTAAGAAAAATCGGCTTAATGTGCTCAAAACTAAATATTTCGTATTATTATTTTGAACAATACTAAGGTCTAACTGTACACAATTCAATGACAAATCAGCAAAATAAAGACTTAAATCAATTTGATTGCGTTGTCATTTTCGAATTGCTCGTAATTGCTCATAAATAGTGGGGAGTTTTTTACTCTGTTCTGGCTGTTTAGAATGAGAGCTTGGTATATGAGTTGGTGATTGATGGTGGCATGCCTGGTTGAGAAGTAAGCAAAAGGTTTTCTACATACTGATAAAGCGCTAAAAAAACGGTAGTATAGCGCTATACAGACTATAAAAAGATTATTTGAGTACAAAGATGAGCAAAGGGTTCATGTTCGTTTGTGATGGCAGTAATGGTGCTGGCAAAACAACGGTTATTAAGGGTATTGAGGCGCATCTAATTTCAAAAGGGTATGAAGTCGTTTTGACTCGGGAGCCTGGCGGAACTGAAATTGGGGAGAAAATTAGAGAAGTCATTTTAGACCCGAACACACCTCAAATGACAGATTTAGCAGAGCTGATGCTGTTTGGTGCTGCTCGAGCACAACACATAGAAGAAAAAATAAAGCCGGCGCTTGAAGCGGGTAAAATCGTAGTATCTGATCGCTTTGATGCCGCTACTTTTAGTTTTCAGCATTATGCAAGAGGCATTGACCTGTCAGTCATAAAAACCATAAATGACTTAGCATTAAATGGTTTTAAACCTGATCTCAATATTATCTTAGATCTTGATCCTGAAATAGGTTTGCAGCGTGTCCAGCAAAGAGGCGAAGGCCTAGATCGTTTGGAAGTTGAAAAACTCGACTTTTTAAAGCGAGCACGTGATGGCTACCTTATGCAGGCAAAGGCGGCACCGGAATCTTTTACTGTGATAGATGCTAGCTATTCAGCGAAAGACGTACTCGCGCAATGTTTACAGGCAGTCGATGCCCGCATGGCACAAAAGTAATGACGTATGTTTGTAAAAAAGGCGTAGCATAATGTACCCTTGGCTTGAACCAGTGCAACATAGAATGCAAGAAAACTTTGCCAGAAGTCGCTTTCATCATGCGCAGCTGCTCCATGGTTTGGAAGGGGTTGGCAAGAGAGAACTGTCTCGTGTATTAAGCGAAGGGTTATTATGTGTAAATAGTACCGAGACGCTTTCGAGCTGCGGTGGGTGTAAAAGCTGCATGTTAATAAAGGCGCAAAATCACCCTGATTTGCTCTACCTTTCAGCTGACTCGAGTAGTATTGGGGTCGATGAAATCAGAACGCTTAACGAGTTTGTTTTTCATTCTGCACAGCAAGGTGGGAACAAGGTAGTTGTAATCGAGCAAATCGAAAAAATGACAGAATCAGCTGCTAATGCACTTCTAAAAACGCTCGAAGAACCAGCTGCAAAACGATATATCTTGATGACGTGTAATGATGTTTCAAAAGTGAAAGCAACGGTATTGAGTCGTTGTAATCAAGTCCAAGTGGCTATAACGGACAAACGAGTTTCACAACATTGGTTAGCGGAGCAGGGGATCTCCAGTAGCGCATACCCGTGGGTTGATATCTTCTCAGAGCAACCCCTATTGCTGAGCAAGTGGGCGCAACAGGAAGTCATTTCTGAAGTGGATTACCTGTGGAAAGTTTCTCATGATATTGCTAGCATTTCTGATATAAACGCACTAGAAACTGCGCTTGCGAAGGACGCATACTTATTGTCGGTGTTTGCGCGTTTTCTAATGCAGGTAATTAAACAGCAACTCACAGTACAACACATTGGATTTGTTCAATTTCATAATTGCACCGTGCAAATCGAAAAATACATGTCCGATCATCATCGGATTTTGGGCATTAATAAAACTTTGAGTCTGTCTAATTTGGTGTTTGGGCTCCAGCGAGTATTAAAACAGGATTGAATGCAGTGCAAGAACTATTAGTCGATATCGAAGACAACGACGAGCTTTATCGAAGCTACATGCCTTATTTGAAAAATGGCGGAATATTTGTTAAAACCAATAGCCGTTTCGATATGGGGACGCCGATCTCAATGAGAATAATGTTGCCTGACGCGCTTGAAGAAGAGGAAGTAACAGGCAAGGTTGTTTGGATCACACCGCAAGGTGCGCAAAACTCGAATCCGCCAGGTGTTGGTGTGTGCTTTGATGCCGAGTTTGAGCTGTTAAATGATAAAATAGTAAAAATGTTGGGTACTGCGCTCAATCTTGATAAACCAACCTATACGATGTAAGAAAGTAGTAATGATAGTAGATTCACATTGTCACCTTGACCGCTTAGATTTTGATAAATTAAAGAGCGAGTTACCAGAGATATTACAGGCAGCCCGCGACAAGCAGGTAGAGCACTTTTTGTGTGTGAGCGTCACGTTAGATCAGTTTCCAAATATGTTACGAGTAATTGAGCCATTTGATGATGTGTCTGCCTCATGTGGCGTTCATCCTCTAAATCAAGAGGACGCTTTAGATAAAGCTCAGCTGTTGTCTTTGGCACAGCACGATCGCGTGGTTGCAATTGGTGAGACGGGATTAGATTACTACTACGCTAAGGACACTCATAAAGTTCAACAAGACAGCTTTGCCGGGCACATTGATGTTGCCAATGAACTCAAAAAGCCACTCATAATTCACACACGTGATGCCCGTCAGGACACCATTGATATTATGAAAGCTCACAATGCACAAAACTGCGGCGGGGTTTTACATTGCTTTACTGAAGACTGGGATATGGCAAAAAAAGCGATAGACATGGGCTTTTATATTTCAATATCAGGTATAGTGACGTTTAAAAATGCAGTAGAGCTACAAGAGGTTGTTAAAAAGCTGCCTCTAGATAGGCTGTTAATTGAAACTGATTCTCCCTATTTAGCGCCTGTTCCACACCGTGGTAAAACTAATCAGCCAGCCTATGTGCAAGATGTTGCTTATTTTATCGCTGACCTTAAAGGTTTGTCGTTCAAAGAGCTTGCTCATGCGACTACCCAGAACTTCTATCAGTTATTTAGCCTAGCAAGTCGTAACCAAATCAGTGAATCAAGCTAATCTACCTCTATTCCTCTGCGGGCCAATGGTCCGCAGAGCTGAACCTCACCTTGTTAGTTTTCAGTTTGTTACGACCAAACTGGTTAATCTTGTTGTTGAGTTCGCTGGGTATACAACCACTGTTGAACAAACGAATATACAGCTTGGGGAAGCGTTATATCTCATATTTCTGAACGTACGCCCGCAAGGTGATGCGTTTTCAACCGATATAGAATTGCCGTATGAGGTATATAACAACACAGTTGCTGTTGACCTTTCTCGATTCAGTTATCAGGCGTCACCGACATTAATTGTCCCTAAGGTACTAACTAATGTTCTGCATGGTTCTTGCCGAAACCCCCATCACCCTAGCAAGGATAGTTTGGCAGAAGCAGATGCCTACGTTGCGAAAAGTTATATAAACAGTGATGAACGTCCGAGCCTGTTGATTCTATCTGGCGATCAAGTTTACGCGGATGATGTCGCAGGCCCCATGCTTGTGGCTGTGCGTCAATTAATAAGTGTGCTTGGGATATACAAAGAGCGACCCTTGGAGCTGTCTTTGCCCAACGAATTAGAGTCGCAATTATATATCCGTGATGGGCACTTGCCTAAGGAGCCTTGGCAAAATCGAAGTAAACTAACGCTAGGCTACTGGACACGTAAAGATGAGCCACATTTTTCAAGCGTCAAAGCAGGTAATCATCTAATTTCTTTTGAAGAGTTTGTCGCTTTTTATATATTGAACTTTAGTTCTGAGGCTTGGAAGTTAGTTGAACCGTTTAATTTTAAAATTGACACACTAAATACGAAACATCAAACTCTATTTGAGGCTGAGTCAAGAGCATTAACAGACTACATTGCTACCCTCCCTAAAGTAGAAAGGTTAATGGCGAATATTTCTACATTAATGATGTTTGATGATCATGACGTCACCGATGATTGGAATTTGACACCGAGATGGGAGCAAAATGTCGCTAACTCTCCTGTTAGTAAGCGCATCATTAATAATGGTTTGATTGCATATTGGTTATTTCAAGGGCTAGGCAATGACGCACAGAGTATCTCAGGCGACTTGCTACCTGACTTTTTAAAATCTTTTCAAAATGATACGTGGCAATTTGACAAGTTTGACAGAGCTATAAATCGATTTGGTCAATGGCATTACTGCTTGGATACGACGCCAAAAGTCGTGGTGATAGACACTCGCACGCATAGGTGGCGTAGTGAGCAGGACTTTGATGAACCGAGTGGTTTGATGGACTGGGAAAGTTTAATGGATTTACAGGATGTATTAATCCATCACGAAAGTGTTTTATTAGTGAGCCCAGCGCCTGTTTTTGGTGTGAAGATTATTGAAACCATTCAAGCAATTTTTAACACCTGTGGTGAGCCATTAGTTGTTGATGTAGAGAATTGGATGGCTCACGAAGGTGCAGCAAGAAAGCTTATCGACATTTTTAAGCGTGAAGACACGCCCAAAGAGACAATTATTCTCTCTGGGGACGTGCATTATTCGTTTTGTTTTTCTGTACAGGCTAGATTTGGTCGCCACCACAATCGTATTTGGCAACTGACTGCATCAGGCATTAAAAATGAGTTTCCAAAGGGGCTATTGGCAATTCTGGAGAAATTAGATATTGCGCTATTCTCGACTTGGAGCCCATTCAATATATTTACCAAACGCTGGCAGCTGGCTGTGTCAAAACATAAATCTGATTACGGCAATGGGCGTTACTTGGTGTCTGACTCGGCGATAAGCTTGGTGCGCATGGAAGAAGGTAAGCTGAAGCACTACACCTTACTGCATGGCACAGGCGAAGTGACACAATTCGAACTCAACTAATCACGTAAGTATAGAAGCGCTAAACATAACTTTTGCTATAGTTACCTGTAAGTATAGTGACTTAAGTGGCATTTATGCTATTGATACTGCGCTTTTGTATGATATGTCTTTGCTGGTTATTAAGCCGTAACCAGAGCAAACGAGTACTTTCTGTATGTCTGCTGTCGACTGCGTGTCAAGCCGGAGCCAATCCCATTTTTACAGACACGTCGCAGATTATGCGACGTTTTGATTATGAATCTGGGTTGAGTCAAGTCACCATAATGGCGCTGACAGAGGATCAATTAGGCTATATTTGGATTGGAACTCAAGCAGGGCTCAATCGCTTTGACGGTCATGAATTCAAGCAATTTACCAGTAAACAGCAAGACCCCAACGCACTAGCCGGCGCATTTGTCACGGGATTGTGTCACAGTGGAGAAACAGTATGGATTGCCACAAGCACAGGTTTGAGCGCCTACCACACGGTAACGGGTCGATTTCAAAGCTTTTTGAAAGAAAATTATCTAGCGATCAGCTCTGATCGGGTAAAAAACCTAAATTGTAATGGAAACTACATATCTGTTTCGACTGAAAACCACGATTTTTATGTGATAGATAAAGTCTCACTTGAACCTCAATCTATAAAGTTACAAGGTCGTTTTGCCAGCCATGCAATCACCTATAACGGTCAGATTTACTATATATCTGAGCGTGGCTTTATGACGTTTAGTATGCAATCAAGTAAAAGTGCGCTGTTACTTGCTGGCGACTTCAAGTACTTAGCTTTGCGGGGCGAGCGAGTTTTTTTGATCACAAAAGACAATAGACTGGTTAGCTACGACACTCTGTACGAGCGTATCTTGTGGGAAATAGAAGTTGGTAGCCAAGCAGGTTTGGAGCTAAATACACTACACATATCGACAGATAGATTGTTTGTAGGAAGTAACTTTGGGGTATACCTATACGACTTAAAAGGTCAGTTTAAAAAGCACTGGTTTAAACATGAAGGCCAGGGGCTCGGCTTACAAGATAACAGCATATTGTCCGTCCTTGTAGATAGCAACCAAGATTTGTGGTTTGGAACGGAAACCAGTGGCTTACACTTTATTAGTCAGTTAAGTGAAAACTTTGGGCACGTAAGTGCATTTAACTACCCCGACAGGTCTCTTCCTGAGCCTGATATCAGAAATTTTGCATTGGATCGGTACGACAGATTATGGTTAGCGACATCCTCCGGTTTATATTTTTTTGATGGCGCGGGGTTTGAGCAAGCTCAGCAAGTATTTCCAAAAGTCTCGGTGATGGAAAATGCGTTTATTACTAAATTGCATATCCAAGGCGAGCATATGTGGATCGCGACCCGAGGGTTGGGTATGTACCGGCTGAATATAGCTAACGGGGATTTAATTAATATCATCCCAGATATAGGCAAAGGCCCTGAGCTGAGTTTTAACGATATTATTGAATTTGAGGGCAAAATATTAATGAGCTCTCGTTCTATGGGGCTGCTTTACTTCAATGAAAAAACCAACAAACTTGAACCCTTTTTGCCTTTTGAAGACAAGGCTCCCAGCCATGTTTCCTCGTTATTAAAACAGGGAGATGCGCTTATTTTTGGCAGCATTGGAGATGGTTTATTTAAATATGAAGACGATATACTTTTACAGCTAACCATTGCGAATTCACTGGCGTCAAATATTGTGTTTATGTTGCAAGAAGATAGCTTTGGTCGTATCTGGGCTGGGAGTGAAACGGGCATTTCAATTGTAGATAGTAATTTTTCTGTTGTTAAGGCGATAAAACGATCTGATGGCTTGGCAAATAGCGCTATTTGGGCGCTTTTGTATGATAAACAAAATCATATTTGGTTTGGCACCAGTGGCGGTTTGTCGCGAGTTAATATTCATGACTTTAAGATTGATAACTTTTTTCCAGTAGATGGCGTACAAGGCAACGAATTTAATTACAACGCAAGTTGGCTCGCTCCGGACGGCCGCGTCTTTATGGGGGGGTCCAATGGATTTAATCAATTTCATCCAGAGGAGATCAAGATATCTCCGATTATAAGGCCGCTATTAATTTCTAATATTGAATTGTTAGGTCGTACACTGCACCCATCTAACAACAAAGAACTCAAACTGGCCCCTGAGTTGACTACCCATCTTGAACTTGAATATGACCAAGATATTGTTTCACTGCATTACTCCAGTTTAGATTATGGCTCGGAAGGGCTGAGGTTTTACTATCGTATAATTGGGCTTAGCGAACAGTGGCTTAAATTGGCTGATGGGGTTAGGCAGATCAACTTGCTTAAGTTAGCACCTGGAAAGTATCAAGTGCAGGCCTATACAATTAATCGCTTTAACCAAATTTCACCCGTACATCATTTTGACATAAGAATTAATGCGCCTTGGTGGTGGAATGATTATACAAAAGCAGGCTACTTCTTATTGTCAACATTGTTGCTCTTAATGTGGTTCAGGCAGCGTCAAAAACGCTTCCAGCAAGTAGTTAATGACAATAAAATTATGAATGAATTGCAAGAGCGTTTAGAGCTTTCCCTTTGGGCTAGTCAAGATGAGATGTGGGATTGGCATATAAATTCCAACAAAATTTATCGTCACAGCGTTAAACCTCGCATCGACTATGGGCAATGCAAGTCTACTATGTCGGTCCATGATGCGGTTCAGTTTATTCACCCAAAAGACTATATAAGCTGGGAGGAAAAACTCGAATCTTGCATAGACGGGGAGCAGGATACGTATGAAATAGCGATTCGAGTAAAAACCGTAGATGATGATTGGACATGGGTACTCGAGCGCGGGAAAGTGGTGAGTAGAGATTGCCATGGAAAGGTAGAACGTCTTGCTGGCGCGCTAAAGGATATTGCTGAACTTAAAGCACACCAAAATGCATTGCAGTCGTTAAATGAAGGTTTAGAGATTAAAGTTGCTGTTAGAACTGATGAGCTTTATCAAAAAAACCAAAAGCTAGAACAGGCGATGATTGAGCTAAAACGAACTCAACAAGAGTTAATTGAAAGCGAAAAAATGGCATCGTTGGGCAACGTTGTAGCAGGCATTGCCCATGAAATAAATACCCCATTGGGAATATCAATAACAGCGATTTCGTACAATCAGGAAAGCCTTAAAACGGTTGCGACCAAACTAGAAAATCAGACATTAAAACAGTCTGAACTAGAACTGTCGATTCAGGAGCAACAAGAGGGCTATTTGCTTATGAGTCGCAATTTAGATCGCGCCAAAGAGTTAATTAGTAATTTTAAACAAGTTGCGGTTGACCACTCGAGCGAGGTCCAAAGGGAGATTAATGTCAAAGAGTATGTTGAAGATGTCTTCATTTCACTCAGCCCCTTGGCAAATGGTAAGCAAATAACATTGGCAATTGAGGGGGATACTGAGATAAATGTAAACACCTACCCAGGTGCGCTTTATCAAATACTAACCAATTTGTATAACAATACTATTTTACATGGTTTCGAAGGCAAAGATGAGGGAGAGGTGAGCGTCAATATTCAGCAGTTGGAAGGCTGTTGGTCTTTGACATATAAAGATGATGGCATAGGTATGAACGAGCGAAATTTAAATACACTATTTGATCCCTTTGTGACTACAAAACGAAACCAAGGTGGCTGTGGGTTAGGAATGCACATTGTTTATAACTTAGTTACTCAGTTACTTAAAGGGGAGATATCTGCTTGGTCGAAGCCAAGTAAAGGATTAGAAATAAAACTAAAAGTGCCAATTACCTCCGATAGCGTTGTTTAAGTATAATCCTCCCTAATTAATATTGGGAGGATACAGAGGTTATTTTAACTAATTTATATTGGTCGAAATATCTAAATTAATATCGTCTTTTGCAATTTTCCAAATTTCAGTAACTCGGGTAGTTCCCCCTGTATTTCGACAAACAATTTGAGCCGCTATTAATCCAGTTCTTGCATCATATTGGACAGCTTCATCGAAAGATAAGACATCACTATAAAACCCATTGTTGTGCCTGCGTGCCAAAGCAATAGGGGAGTTACTTTCAATACTAGAAGCAAAGCAAAAACCATCTGGCTCACTATTATCAATATTTAATATCGCTTTGTAGTTTACATCTTGATAAAACCCTGGATAGAGGTGATCACCCTCTAACCACTGAGCTGCATCTATGTTACTTTTTAAGTTTACTTTTGGAGCGGGTGCTAATTTGTGCCTATAAATAGAAACAACGTCGGTATTACCTGCACATTGTGCTTCAACATATTTAGCACTATATTCGTGCCCCTTGGGAAGTTCAGCAGTAAGTATTTTTCCATTGACTTCCATGTGAGACAAGAGTTTATCGGTATTTTCTTCATAGATAGCCGCTTTTTGACAAGGTGTGTTATTTAGATAATGCGGTGTATAGATACGTATGGTATACGCGGAACTTGACTGAGTTACCATGGCATCAATTGGCCCATGTTCATAGAAGGTTACCCGACCTGCATTACCGTCAGTATCGTAGAATAGGGTTCCTGCTAAAGCTTTTGCACTTAATAAAATAGAGAGTGGCATTATCACACTAGGTTTCATTTTTCATTCCTTTTACATGTTGTTAATAACAACCTTACCTTGAGTATAATTAGATGTGAAGCGATATTTTAATGGTTTTATTATTTATTTTAATTGAAGTGTTTTAATGTAATGTAAAATCTATTTATTAATATCTGTTGTTTATATTTTTCAAACAAGCCCCTTTTGAACTACAGTTAGAGGTGTCCTTAAATTTGCCGCTGATGCAAGATGAAAGAGCCAGAAGCAAACCCCCTGACTTTTTATGCACACCAGTGAGCGCTACTAGCAAATAGCAGAAGATATTCGCACCAGTTCAAAGTACAAGGGCTGCGTCCATTTTTGCAGGTGTATCTTAGGTTTTATCAGAGCCGCTAAATTGGAATTGTCCAAAAGCTTAACTAGAGTTTTTTTCAAACAGTTCATTCGAAATAGAGCAAATTGCGGACAGCAGCTATTCCTAGCGTAGTTACATTGTGAATTATCTTGGCACTATGCACCAAGGTGAGTATGTCATAACAGCTGTCAGTCAGACATTAAAGGGGAAAATGCATGCCAATAAAAATCAAGATTGCAGACACCACAAGCCTGATAGATGAATCTTTCAGGCTGAGGTATAAAGTTTTTGTTGAGCAGGAAGGTTACATTGAGCCCAATTCGCAACAGCGCGTATTTGACCGTTTCGATGCGTTTCCAACCACATTTAATTTGGTCTCCATGCTTGATAATGTAGCAGTGGGCGCTTTTAGGTTAGCTATTGATAGCAGCCAAGGCTTACCTGCGGATAGTTATTATGACTTTAGGCAGCATATTCCTATTGGCTCGGTGTTGATGCATGGCGGGATGTTTTGCATTGATCGAGAGTATCGCTCCAGCGGTATGGCCATGGGGCTTATTCTAATGGCCAGCTACCTAGCAATGACAAAAGGTGTAACCCATGTTGTGGCGCCAATTAACCCTGCAATCGGTAATATGCTTAAGCGTATAGGTTTTAAGCAAGTTGCTGACGAGTTTATGGATCCGCAAGTCAATATTTCAGTTTTGCCGCTTATTTTAGATGTCTCTGAAGTAAAAGACTTTTTTCTTAACTTTATAAGGCAAAACGAGTTACATGACTTTCTTTGTGATTATCAGAGGTGGTTTTATAAAGCAGGTGAAACAATCATTTCCTCAGGAACCAAAGGCGATGCAGCATTTGTCATTATTGAAGGCGTTGCGCAAGTAAAACTGCCTAACACTGATACTGTCGTAGCGACAGTAGAAGAGGGAGGTATGCTCGGGGAGTTAGCTCTCATTACTGATGAACCCAGATCGGCAGATGTGATTGCTAAACAGGATGTTGTTGTTATGGTTATCAATAAAGAAGTATTTTTGCACCGCTTTATGAATTCACCAGAACACGCTTTAAAGTTGCTGAAATTGCTAGGTAATCGAACACAAGGCATGCTCAAACAATTGCAGTTGAAAGATGGTTTAGGCAGCTAGTTGACGTGATAAGAAAACAAGGACATGAGCGATGTGTCATGTCCTAAAAAGTGTGTAAGCTGTTACATTACTCGCATGCCTGGCTCAGAACCTTCATCTGGGTTCAGAATATAAATTTCTTTACCACCAGGGCCTGCCGCTAGAACCATGCCTTCTGACATGCCAAAGCGCATCTTGCGAGGTTTTAAATTCGCAACCATAACTGTAAGCTTGCCTTCGATGTCTTCAGGCGCGTACGCAGACTTAATGCCGGCAAATACTTGTCGAGTTTCTCCGCCTAAATCAAGTGTTAGTTTAAGTAACTTTTCAGCGCCCTCAACATGTTCTGCTTTAGCGATTTTAGCTACGCGTAAATCCACTTTTGCAAAATCATTAAATTCGATTTCATCTGCAATAGGCTCTTTAGCAAGTGGACTGTTTGGATCCAAAGTTGGTTTTGCAGGTTCTAAGCTTTCTTTTGAAGCATCCACCATGGCGTTAACCTTATCTAAATCGACGCGTTGCATCAGTGCTTTAAATTTATTGATGTCATGACTAACCAATGGCTCAGCTACGGTTTCCCAGCTTAACTCTGTTGCTAAGAACTGCTCAACATTCGCACTCATTCCTGGCAGTACAGGCTTAAGGTAAGTCAAGATGATCTTGAACATGTTTAATCCAAGAGAGCAAACCTGATGTGCGCGTTCTTGCGTAGCTTCATCTTTAATAAGTACCCATGGTGCTTCAGCATCGATGAATTGGTTTGCTTTGTCGGCAAGTGTCATGATCTCACGGATAGCGCGGCTATACTCGCGGTTTTCATAATGCGTTGCAATGGTATCGGACACAGCGCTAAATTCAGCTAATAATGCTTCATCCATGATTTCATTGCTAAGCTTGCCTGCAAACTTTTTAGTAATGAAACCTGCGCAGCGGCTCGCAATGTTTACAACTTTACCCACAAGATCTGAGTTTACGCGTTGGGCAAAATCCTCAAGGTTTAAGTCTAAGTCAGTGATACCACTGTTTAGCTTCGCTGCATAATAATAGCGAAGATACTCTGGATCCAAATGTTCAAGGTAAGTACGAGCTTTAATAAACGTACCTTTCGACTTTGACATTTTTGCGCCGTTAACTGTTACAAAACCATGTGCGAATACATTGGTTGGTTTTCTAAATTCAGCACCTTCAAGCATTGCAGGCCAGAACAAGCTGTGGAAGTAAATGATGTCTTTGCCGATAAAGTGATACAGCTCTGCGTCTGAGTCTTTGCCCCAGAAAGCGTCAAAATCGATACCGCTTTTATCACACAGGTTTTTAAAGCTAGCCATGTAGCCAATTGGCGCATCTAACCATACGTAAAAGTATTTACCAGGAGCGCCAGGTATTTCGAATCCAAAATAAGGTGCATCACGGCTGATATCCCACTGCTGGAGGCCTTCAGCAAACCATTCTTCAAGCTTGTTTGCCATTTCAGCTTGTAAGCTCCCTGAATGTAGCCACTCTTTTAGCATGCCTTCAAATGCTGGCAGATCAAAGAAGAAATGCTCAGAGTCTTTTAATACAGGTGTTGCGCCAGACATCGCAGAGCGAGGCTCTTTTAACTCTGTAGGGCTGTATGTTGCGCCACAGGCGTCACAGCTGTCACCGTTCTGATCGGTAGCGTCACATGTAGGGCAAGTTCCAGTAACAAAACGATCTGGCAAGAAGATGTTTTTCTCGGGATCAAACAACTGTGAAATCGTACGTTTTTTAATGTGGCCTTTGTCATTTAGACGTGTATAAATAAGCTCACTTAATGCTTTGTTTTCATCGCTGTGTGTACTGTGGTAGTTGTCAAAAACGATATTGAAATCAGCAAAGTCACGTTGTCTTTCAACGCTTACATTCTTGACCATTTCTTCAGGGGTGATCCCTTGCTTTTGCGCATTTAGCATGATTGGCGTGCCGTGTGCATCATCAGCACAAACATAGTACGCTTCGTGACCGCGCATTTTTTGGAAGCGAGACCAAATATCGGTCTGAATGTATTCAAGTAAATGCCCTAAATGAGTTGGGCCATTTGCATATGGTAATGCACTTGTAATGAGAATTTTTCTCTTTGTCATAGTTTTCCCATGGTTAATTAGCCGCTTTGGCTAACGCCAGTGTAACTTTGACTCAATTTGGTGATGAAATTGAGCGCAATTTTTTAGTCCAACTGGATTATGCCCTAATAACGCGATTTTGACTGGTCTTAATTTATCGAATGTTACATAATTCCTGCGTTCTTTTCACCACCTGATGGCGTTTTATTTGTATGTTTGGCATCAAGAAGTTTTTTAGTAAAGAAGATCCAAGACAAACTGAAATTATGAATTTGTTAAATGGCTATCGTAGCGCCATTTTTCCAATGGGAATTCAAAATGAATGGATCTCGTCGATAGAAAAACAAAAGTCAGTTTATCAAATCACCTTAACACTTCCTTTTGCTGCGCGTTCGCAACAACTTGAACTAGAGCAGTACTTACGCAAAGACAACTCTATTGACGTCAGCATCAAGATTGAAACAGCTATTCCGTCCGCGTATAAATTCAAAAAGATCAAACATATTGTGCTAATCGCATCAGGAAAAGGTGGAGTGGGGAAATCCACGACAGCAGTAAATCTTGCATTGGCATTGCAAGCTGAAGGAGCAAAAGTGGGTTTGCTGGATGCAGACATTTACGGACCTTCTATTCCGTCATTATTAGGCCTGGAAGGGCAACAACCTTCCGCAAAAGATGATAAAACTCTTAACCCTATGCAAAAATATGACTTGAATACGATGTCGATTGGTTATTTGGTGCCAGCCGAGAAGGCCACTGTATGGCGAGGGCCGATGGCTTCTCAAGCATTAAACCAGCTTTTGAATGAAACGGATTGGGGCGAACTCGATTATTTAATTGTAGATATGCCCCCAGGAACTGGTGATATTCAATTAACTATGACACAAAAGCTGCCCGCCAGCGGGGCTGTGATTATTACAACACCGCAAGATCTAGCCTTGGCCGATGCACAAAAAGGCATAGCTATGTTTTCACAGGTGAACCTTCCTATTATCGGCCTAATAGAAAACATGAGTTATTTTAATTGCCAGCATTGCGGCGGAAAAAATGCGTTGTTTGGTCAAGATGGCGGGAGTGAATTGGCGGCGCGACATGGCGTTCCACTACTTGCAGAAATTCCTTTGGATATTCAAATTCGTGAAGAGTCTGAAAAAGGACACAATATCATCACTCAGAACACTAAAGTGGCTGAGCACTATACCTATTGTGCACAACTTTTGGGTAGCATGCTCAATCTTCAATCTTCTGATACCACAGGTGTTGAGGTCGTTTTTTCAGACGATTAGGTGCTCCTAAAACATCGATTTGAGAGTTTATTTCGTATACTCACTGGCAATTGTTTGTGTAGTCATCATACTTACCTATGTGATTTTGGGGCGGCTTATTTTTTCATAGTTTGATGGGCATAATTGTAATATTCCAATTAAGCCGAAAGTCTAAATCACTTACTCAAGGAGGTGGGTATGTGGTTGTATATGAAACACATCGTATTCTATTTGTTTCTGCTTGTGAGTGGACAGTGTGCCTTTGCGTCTCAAGGGTATGCCATTGCGCAATTTACAGATACGTCTAATGAATTGTCGGTAGACAATGTCATAGATCGCAGTGCGAGCTTTATACCCGTAGGTGGCGAAGCTAAATTCGTCAAAGGTGAAACTCTTTGGGTTAAAGTGAGCGGCACGCAATATTCCAACGATCTGGTTGCGATAATGAGCACAATTGAGGGCACTGTAAAGCTGTATCAGGTTTTAAGCGGTAAAATTGTTGCATATAAATTAGTTTCCCCTGAGGTTGCTCACCTAGCTCCCAATCTACATATTTTACCTTCTATGTCGCTGTCAGATGGGCAGAGGCAATATGATGTTTATATAAAAGTTAAAGCAAAGTATGGCGGTGTGCTTTCGTTAGATGTGTTGTCAGAGAGTGAATACAGAAAAGCACTGAATTCACGCCTATTTGCAATAGGTGTAAGTAGCGGCATTCACTATTTTATTGCTTTTTTCGTAGCCCTAATGGCTCTGTTTCAATTGAGAAAAGGATTGGCGGTGTTAACTGCCTATTTTGTTTGCATCAGTATTCAAACTGGTGTCTATAGTGGTGCCAATAACTTAGTTTTTCCGAGTGAGGTTGCCAGCTATTTTGCGACATATCAAAGCCAAATTTACTTGCTGTCTCTAATTTTTGCAGTGCTATTTTTACATTACTTTATGGTTTTGAAACGGGCCGAACCCAGATATATTCGCTTGGTGAATATTTCGATTTGGCTTATTGCTGCATTGATACTGTTAGTCGCACCACTAAATGCTCAGGACTCGTTAGTTTTTCATTTGATCGGTAGCCTAATTTGCTGTTTGTTATATTTTGTCGTTCTGAAAAGTCATTTGGTAGAACACCGAGATGAGGTGTTGGCACTGGTCCTGACTTGGCTACCGATTTTTGCGTTAAAAGCGTATATATTTGTTAATCAATTTGGAATTTACTTACCGATAGATGACCCGATCGTAAGCCATTTTCTGATCACCTCACATATTGTATTACTGGCTTTTTATTTATATTGGCACGATAAAAACAAAAAAAAGCAGCTTCTGTTTTATGCGACGCATGATAAAGATACTGGCGCACCTAACCGCTATATGTTGCAGCAAAGTTTAGAGTCACTCGAAAAAAAAGGAAAAGAGCATACTTTACTATTATTTAGACCACTGGTATTGCAGACTATTCGATTGAACATGGGGTGGAGCTTTGCAAATACACATCTTAAAAAGCTGTTGAGTAAAGTAAGCGAGCAATTGAATACCTATGGCAATGCCGTTACCGCTGAGAAAACAAACTCGCACACAGCAATATATCGATTGGATGATTCACTTTTTGCAATTGTCTTGCTTGGTAAATTTGAGTTGAGCCAAGTGGAGCAATTTGTTTGCATTTTGTCAGCGAGCTTCGAAGATGGAATTGATTTTTGTGGAGATTTGCTGGTCGATCAACTGGAAATAGGGGTAGCGAGCAACCCTATTCACGCAGCCAGTGCAGATTCATTGATCCAATGTGCGATGCAGGCTCTTGCCGCCAAACCTGCTGGGACGCATAAATGGCAGCTTTTTGATTTTGGTAATTCCATTGTGTCTCAACGCCGCATCAAAATTGCCTCGGCGTTAAAGGTAGCTATCGAACGTGAGCAGTTAAGTTTGTATCTTCAACCTCAATTACACTTAGATTCTGGCAGAGTATACGGTGCGGAGGCATTGCTTAGGTGGCATCATCCTGAGCTAGGTGTTGTACCTCCCAGTGAGTTTATTCCGATTGCGGAGTCTTCAGGGATTGTGTTTGAATTGACAGAGTGGGTAGTCGAAACAGGGCTCAAGCAACAGGCGGAGCTTGTGGAGCTGCTTGCATCACATACACTTTCGCTGAATATTTCTGGTAAAGACGTTGGTCGAAAAGAGCTTTCTGTTCAATTGATTGAGCTGATCAATCAATATGCATTATCGCCTATTCAAATAGTACTAGAGGTCACTGAATCAGCGACAGTTGACAATGAGAGAACCCTGTATGATACCTTAGCCGATTATCGAAAAATTGGACTTAGAGTGGCTATTGACGACTTTGGAACCGGATACTCGTCTTTGGCTTATCTCAGCCAGCTAGGGTTTGACAAATTAAAAATAGATAAACGTTTTGTTATGGACCTCGAAAGTTCAAAGACCAATCAAACTATCTGTAAAGCAACTTGCGACATGGCACATAGTTTGGGTTCAGTGGTTGTTGCGGAGGGAATAGAAAGCGAGGGGAGCTACAGGCAGCTTCAATCGTACCAATGTGAAATAGGACAAGGCTATTTTATTTCAAGGCCTCTGCCATTTGAAGAGTATAAAGCCTGGTTGCAGCGAATGATCGATGTTGAAGATGTTATTCATTACCTAACATCTTAGTCAAATCGTCACTTATAACTTTGTATATTCGTTGCAACCCAAAGAAAGCTGCTCTAAACAGTTGGACAGAATGCGTGCCAAGGCCATAAAATCAATGGGCTTTGGCAGAATATCTACCATACCAACTTCTGCTAAGTGCTGTTTGCTTAGTTCGTCAATATTGGCCGTCATTGCGATAATATGAGTATGCTCGGCTTTAAGATTTTGTTTAGCAATGATTTTTGCAGCGGTAAGCCCATCCATTATGGGCATGATACTATCCATAAATATAATGTCGTAACATGTTTGTTCACAATTATGTATTGCTATTTGACCGTTGCTAGCGATATCAGGTTCGATATTGAATTTCTTTAAAAATGACGTCATCACTTTTTGATTGATGAGGTTGTCTTCTACCAAGAGCACACGTAGTTTTGACGCATCGAATTGGACGTGGGTAAGAGGCTCTTTTGGCGCTGGCATTTTGGCCTTTTGAAGAGGTAAGTTTACAAAGAAGTGACTACCTTCACCCAAGTTACTGGTAACTTTGATCTCGCCCTGCATTAACTCAATTAATTCTTTTACAATCGACATTCCAAGACCCGTGCCTCCAAAGTGGCTGCCGACTTCGTTTTCTCCCTGTTTAAATGGTTCAAATAAGTTACTGATGCTTGAAGAAGACATCCCAATGCCAGTGTCACGGACTTCAATGAATAAATACAGACTAGAAGAACACTCATCACTGTGCACGTTTAGTTCTACTGCACCAGTATCGGTGAATTTTACGGCGTTGCTGATCAAATTTGTAATAATTTGGTTTAATCGGGTCGAGTCACAATTTACCCAGCAAGACTCGGAAAGCTTTATATTATGTGAAAACTGGATGTCTTTTTTACTAACTAGTTGTTTAGATAATTCGACGAGATCGTCGATGAGCGGCACGATATCGCAAGGTTGGCAGGCGAGGGACAGCCCCTCTTGAGATATCTTTGAAAAGTCTAAAATCTCATTGACTAAGCCTGTCAAAATTTCAGTGCTTCGAAGCGCTAGCTGAATGTCCTCGGTTTTTTTTGTGTAGTCGTTCTCATCCATAGCATTTAGTAATAGTCCATTTATACCGTTCAGCGGGGTTCTCATTTCGTGACTAATTTTGGCTAACAATAAGCTGCGCTCACTCAATAACCGCTCAGCTTCATGTTTTTGCAGTTTAAGCTTTTCTCTTAGTTCAACGTCTGCGGTGATATCCTGTAAGGAGCCAATCAAGCTGATGCATTCACCGTTATGAAATTCAGCTTCACCATGGCAAGAAACCCAAATAGTTCTATTTTGCTTGGTAGTGGCTCTTAATTCGAAGGCCCAAGGTAGGTCATAGTTGATTGCGTCAGATATTGCCTTCGAAAATGCATCTCTGTGTATGCCTTCACTGAAAAATCGCATCCACTGTGAAAGTGTAGGGCTCTCTTCTAAGCTCAAGTTATGGATCCGTTTAGTTTCGTTGCTCCAAAATACTTGTTGCGAAGGTAGATCTATTCGCCAACTGCCAATTGAAGCAACTTGCTCCATTTTTTCTAACGTCTTGTAATTACTTTTTAGCTTGCTTTCGGACTCTCTTCGAGCTAGTTCGAACCCTAGCCATTGAGCAAATAACTCTACATAATCAATATGCTCTGTTGTGAAAGGAGGGCTGATTTTGGCTGCGGAAAAGTTAATCGTCCCAAATATGCGATCGGCAATTCGAATCGGTGCGCCAATATAGGATTCTAATTGGAAGTCTTGATAACAAGGGTGTGTGGAGATTTCACTGTTTCCGGCGTGATGAAAAGACAGCGCTTTGTCTGCATTGAGTGTATGCACACAATAGGTTCCAGTGAGGTCAAATTGGCAGTGAGGGGCGAGATCAGGGTTCTCTGATTCAACATATAAAATGGTATATTGAGAATCTAATACCTCGCTCACGATTGCAATTTCAAGGTCGAATACCTCTAAACCAAACTTTAGAAGGGCCTGTATTTTCTCATCGGTATTTAGGCTTTGTTTTGATACGATGTTATGGAATTGTCTTAAAAAGCTCACAGGTTAAATCCTTCTTTTTTCTTAATAAGCTACAAAGCATCGTTGGATAAGTCAGCCCCTAGACTGGGGTTGATATAATATATTAAAAGTAGTTTAGCGCAATGTGGTACTTTATTAATTCTAAATGATGCAAAAGAAGCCAATGCCAAAAATCTACGACGCTGTGCTATGAAGGGCGTTGCCTAGTGCGCTAAAGTAGTTTTTTATTGCCGCAGTGATTAAGTCAATTTCGTCACCGATAAGAAAACCGCCAGCTAATTCCAATTTGGAATTAAGCACATCTGAAACGAGAAACTCGTTTTGAAATTCGAAGTGCTGGGCTATGACAGACTCAAAGGCACGTGCTGTTAGTTCCTGCGGTAAACTGTAATAGAGTTGTTGGGCGTGTTGATCTAAAGCAATACCGCGTGTGAAAAATGCACTGGGCTTGTTACCTTCGCTGTTAAGCAGAATACGTTTATATATTTCATTGAGTAACTGATTGAGCGGGTGAGAAGTACTTGGGTGAGATGTTAGCCATTTTGCGGAGGCGAAATCACCAGCCGTGCAATGCTCAAAAAAATGTTTACAGATGTAGTGATCAAAGGCATGCCACCACTCATGAGCAAGTGCGCCTCCACCAGCATTTTTGGCCAGCGCCAAAGTTCTTTTGGAAGGGGCGTAATGAGCTTGTACGCCCTTTTGCCCGCCGCTGCCAAATGCCAAATTAAGTGTTCCGCGAAGGCCAATAGCGGTCGGTGGCAAGGATAATATTTGAGCCAAATCAGCAAATGCATCATAAAGTAGGTTTGCGGCAATATGCTGTTCTTCTCTACTGACCCAATTTCCGAGCACGATGGTTTTAAATCCAAAGGTTGACTTTAATTCATCAAAACAGACTTGATCTCCGTAGCGGTAATCTGGGCCGTTACGTTTATAGTGCCTATGAAGTCTACTGTTACTCACTGAGATATCGCTGCTTTACGTCTTCAGGCATAAACTTTGTTTGCTCATGTATCATGCCCGCAAGCAGATCATATAGAGAACCAACAGGCAATGATTCATAGTGACTTAAAAAATAAGCGCATGCTTCCAAAGTAGAAAGGCTATGTAATTGCTCTGCTTTTCTAATGGTGTATTTATTTTCCGGTATTGATGAAAAAGATATCTTTTTTAAACGCGTTAACCAAGGATTGAGCATGGCGATTTTATGTGTTTTTTTCCAAGTACCATCCAATACAAAAAGATATTCAATCGTCTGTTGGTGTCTGTTAATAGTTTCTACGGTGTCTGCGTTTTGGTCTGGATATAACAAGGCGCAGTTACTTATTCGGGCAATCTCTTGTGCTGCTAAAAAATCCTCTGGAGACTCACCTTGAAAAACCTCGATATCTGCCAGCTGTAGCTTGAGCAAACGAACCGTATTTTTCGCCACGGATACTTCGCTTGGATGCTGCAAAACGATAATTTTGGTTTTATTTTGCAGTTTTGGACAAACATAGTCGCAAACACATGTTTTTATGGAAAAGTGACAAATATTACAGGTACTTCTTTTCATAAAGGCTTTTAACAGGTTACAGTGTGCTATATCTTAACATAATTTATAGTTGGCTTTGCTCTTGTTGCGACTCTTAACTAGCATATAGTTATGGCAAAGTGGCGGGTAATAGACAATAAAGGACTTTTATGGACACTAGAATTGATGAAACTTGCTTGGAAAACATGCAGTCTTTGTTGGGGGAGCAGTTCAACGATACTTTGGAGTTTTGTCTAAGTGAATTCGATAGACTGGCTAATGATGTAAAAGCCACGATTGATAATGACTTGGAAGCAGCGACCAGAAATGCGCACAGTTTAAAATCAAATGCGGCACAGTTTGGAGCGATGAGTTTAGCTGATGTCGCCCGCAGCATAGAAATGGCGCTGATAGAAAATAATACTGAACATGCAAAATCACAGGTGAGTGTCTTGTGTGATGAAGTAGTGTCATCAAAAGCGCTACTACAACAATGGTTGACTTCAAGTGTATAAAGGCTTGGGTAAATAAGCACTTTTTTCCCTTGTAATAGGCTGTATTGTCACTCAGTACAGCCGAGTTTTCCTATTTGTCTGTTTGTCATTAAATTATACAACATTTGACCCTTTCCAATTTTCCAATCTCTGGTTATGCTACTCCTGAAATGAGGGGGAAATTATGCATAAAATTAATAAAAGCAATAAATTAAATGGGGTGTGTTACGACATTCGAGGGCCTGTATTATCTCAAGCTCAAAAAATGGAAGATGAAGGTGTTAAAGTGCTCAAATTAAATGTTGGGAATCCCGCCGCATTTGGTTTTGATATGCCTGAAGATATGCATAGAGACATCATTCGAAATTTACGCCAAGGACAGGGCTACTGTGACTCAAAAGGTTTGTATTCAGCAAGAGTTGCGGTATACCAATATTATCAGCAAAAGAGCTTTCCGAATATCAGTGTCGATAATACGTTTATCGGCAATGGTGTCAGCGAGCTTATCCAAATGGTCACGCAGGCGTTGCTGAATGACGGCGATGAAGTCTTGATCCCCGCTCCTGATTATCCACTGTGGACAGCGTCAGTGAAATTATCAGGCGGCGTGCCTGTGCATTATATGTGTGATGAATGTGCAGACTGGTTTCCAGATATTGCGGATATTCGAGAAAAAATTACAAGCAAAACAAAAGCATTAGTATTAATAAATCCGAACAACCCGACCGGAGCAGTTTATAGCAAGGCGCTATTAGAGCAGCTGTTGGACGTTGCCAGAGAGCATAAATTACTTGTGTTAAGTGACGAGATCTACGAGAAAATTCTATTTGATGATGTAGAGCACTTTTCAGTCGGTTCGCTATGTGATGATTTACCAATTATTACTTTTAATGGCTTGGCCAAAACATATCGTGCAGCTGGGCTCAGAATGGGGTGGATGGTTGCGAGCGGGAAAATCTCGGCCATGACAGATTTGCTTGAAGGTTTAAATATGCTCGCCTCAATGCGACTTTGTGCCAACGTCCCAGCTCAGTTTGCTATTCAACAGGCGCTTGGTGGTGTGCAGTCTATCGATGACCTGTTGCTGCCTGGGGGAAGGTTGTACGAACAACGTAATATCGCATGGCAAGGCTTGAATGATATTCAGGGCATATCTTGTGTAAAGCCGAAAGGGGCTCTATATGCCTTTGCCAAATTCGACACTAAGCATTTCAACGTCAAAAATGATGAACTCATGATATTAGATTTATTGCGGGAAGAAAAAATCTTGTTGGTTCATGGTCGCGCATTTAATTGGCCATCACCAGATCATTTCAGGTTGGTTTTTTTACCGCATAAAGATGAATTAGAACCCGCTTTGCAGTCCATGCAACGCTTTTTCGACCATTACCGTCAGTAGGCGTGAAACAGGCCCTTACAAAAGGGCCATGATGCTTAACTATTGGCAATGTTAGTTACAAACTGACTATACAGCCTTGGCAAGTTTTCTAGTATTGCTGCTTTTCCTAACACATCGTGTGTTTCTATTGCTTTGTAAATTGCGCTCAGTGAAACCTGATCCATCATGGTTTTAGATGTTTCTATATGACTGATATGCCAAGGCTCTTCAGCGACACCACCTCTAAATTTGTCATAAGGCCTGAAAAAGCCAAATTTCTGTAAAGAGCTGTCAAGCCAACATGCGAAGTCATAAAATGGGCCGTCAAATTGATATTCCCACGGTTCCAGCTGCAGAGACTGCTCCGGCTGTAGGTAGTTGCTAGCGTAAACATCGAAGTCGCTGCCAAAGTGATGACGACTGGTTCCCGGGAGTGCTGAAAAGAGCATAATCGCTTCGACAACTTTTGCTTCGCTTAAGGCTGAAATGTCGACGGTGTCGTTATTTTGGTCGAGAACAGGACGTTGCCCACTAAACTTAGCGTTCCAAATCATACTTTGGCGATGAAAGTCTCGATAAGACGAAGCAATGGTAAAATCGAAACCAGCTGATTTAGCCGCTGCGTTTAGTGCGTCTAAACTCTCAACAACCTGCGCATGTACAAGCTGCCCTTGATAATCTACTAGGTGTGTTTGATCTAACCCGAGTGCTTGAAGCTGCGCAGTTTTCATTTAGGGTTTGCCAATAACTTTTCTAGTATCGACTCGTAAATGAGTGCAAGGTCATCGAGAGACTTGGCACACACGTGTTCATCTACTTGATGGATTGTTTTATTGATTGGACCAAGCTCAATTACTTTGCAGCCTGTTTGTGCAATAAATCGTCCATCTGAGGTTCCGCCTGTTGTCTCGGCATTGGCTGTTACGCCAGTGACTTCTTTAATTGCATCGAGCGTAACATTGAGTAACTCGCCAGGTTCAGTTAAAAACGGCAGCCCGTTAACCGTCCAGTTAAGTTCATAGTCTAGCTGGTGTGCTTTGAGTATGTCATTGACGCCATTTTGTAAGTCTTCTACGCTCAATTCTGTGCTAAATCTAAAGTTAAATTGAACCTCAACCGTACCTGGAATAACATTTCCTGCGCCAGTACCACCATGAATATTTGAAATCTGAAAGCTGGTTGCAGGGAAGTATGCGTTACCTGTATC
The DNA here is from genome assembly GCF_018100925.1 of Pseudoalteromonas luteoviolacea. GTDB lineage: Bacteria > Pseudomonadota > Gammaproteobacteria > Enterobacterales > Alteromonadaceae > Pseudoalteromonas > Pseudoalteromonas obscura. The sequence continues at coordinate 722,390 of NZ_JAGJEH010000002.1, forward strand.
CCAAACTTTGCTACTCAGTTCGGCCAAAGCTGGTGCAACATCATGAATTGGATTTTTTGCTAAGTGAGGGTAGGCAACATGACCTTGAATGCCTTTCACCGTTAGGTGACCCGTTAACGAACCACGCCGACCATTCTTTACAACGTCACCAAGCGTATCTCTTGAAGACGGTTCTCCAACCAAACACATATCTATTTTTTCATTACGTGCTTCGAGTAAATCAACCACTTTTGTGGTGCCATTGATAAAAGGACCTTCTTCATCAGAGGTAATTAAAAAACTAATTGAACCTGTGTGATTAGGGTACTTTGCAACAAAGCGTTCGGTAGCAACCACCATGGCTGCGAGGGAGCCTTTCATATCGGCCGCTCCTCGACCATGCAAAACCCCATTCTCAACCAGCCCTGCAAAAGGGGGATGTCGCCAGTCTTTTTCGTTACCGACTGGTACAACATCAGTGTGGCCAGCAAAACAAAAGTGCGGGCCTTCGGTTCCTCTTCGCGCCCAAGTGTTGAGCGTATCAATGAAAAAGTGCTCTTCAATGTTGAAGCCCAGTTTTTCAAGACGGCTGTTGATCAGGTTTTGGCAACCTGCATCTTCGGGGGTGACGGAAGGGCGCTGGATCAGCGCCGAAGCGAGTTCTATAACATCACTTAGAGGTTGTTGGCTCATTTAAATATCTCTTGATACTGTGCTGCTTTGAAGCCAATATGAAGTTCAGAATTACGCTGCAAAATAGGGCGCTTGATCATCGCTGGAGATTCCAGCATATACTGCTTTGCTGATGTTTCATCTAAATTCTGTTTTTGCTCTTCACTCAGCGCACGATATGTAGTGCCGCGTTTGTTTAACACAGTTTCCCAACCCAGTTGTGCAACAAAGCTGTCTAATAGCTCTGGGGTTAAGCCATCTTTGCGGTAATCGTGAAAAGCGAATTCTACGTTGTTGTCTTGGAGAAACTTTTTGGCTTTTTTGATAGTGTCACAATTTGGAATGCCGTATAAAACTATACTCATAATTTACTAGCTCTTGATAATGTTATGAGCGGATCTTTGCCCGCATTGACTTGATTCAATGGATAATAACATGGCCCCAATTTATCTGCATTTAGAATTACTAAGGTGCCAGTAATAAGCAGGTCTTGAGGTATATCGTAATAACAGAGAATGTCTCCAGACTTTATGTGTTTTTTACCAATGCTGTGTTTTAGCAGGTTTTCCATTTTCTGATATTCGCTTGGAATGTTTAGATGCAAAAGCAAATGTAATCCAGAGTCTGCTCGGATCACAAACTCCCCCCCTTGTTGGCTAACTTTTACAATGTTTCCGTTGCAAGGAGATATCATAAGTGCTTGATTCATTTTAACACACACGCCACTGCCAATCATACCTGATGAAAAAAGTGAGAGCGGATGCTGGGTTAATGGGAACACTTTACCAGTAAAAGGGCTTGCAATATGTAGTAGTGGGTTTGCTATTTGCGTAATTGGCGCATAGTTGATTGGTTTAGAAAAAATCATTAAACAAAAAGGTAACCGTCTTTTCGGAGTGCTTGAATTGCATTATTGAGCTGTTGCTCTTTAACCAGAATATAGTCTGTATCGTAAGTTGAGATAGAAAAAATAGAAACATTTGCACTGGCCAATACACCGGAAATGTTAGACATAATACCAGTAAGAGAAAAGCCCAAAGGGCCGATAATTTCAATCGCTCGCCAGTACGGCTCAGCTGCAAAACTTTCGATGTCGATGTCGGATGGGCACACAATTGATAGCTCTTCACTGGTTTTGGCAATGAAGAATATGTCTGATTTAAGCACATTAGTAGGGATGCCAGCATCGCTATCTAGGCTGTGGATCGTAAAGTCTTGTTGTAGTACTTGTAGCGTTTGTTTTGACATACTTGCGCTCTAACTGCATCGACTCATTCATAGTATAGGCAAGTAAAGTGAAAAGAAACCCTTTTATTTAGGGAGTAGACCGTTTCTACTCCCTTGATACCCTTAAGAAAGGCCTATTATGGGCGCTGGGCTGCTTGAATCGCCGTTAATGCAATTGTGTATACGATGTCATCAACTAGAGCTCCTCGGCTCAGGTCGTTGACAGGCTTTCGCATACCTTGGAGCATTGGACCTATACTGATCAAATCGGCACTTCGCTGCACAGCTTTATAGGTTGTATTACCAGTATTCAAATCAGGGAATACGAATACAGTTGCTTTGCCCGCCACTTTGCTGTTTGGCGCTTTTTTCCGAGCAACATTTTCCATAATAGCGGCATCGTATTGAAGAGGGCCGTCAATATCAAGATCAGGGCGTTTTTGCTGAGCTAACTTGGTTGCTTCACGCACTTTGTCAACATCAGCGCCTTGGCCAGAAGTACCTGTACTATAACTAATCATTGCCACTTTTGGTTCGATACCAAATGCCGCCGCAGAGTCTGCCGATTGGATCGCAATATCAGCAAGTTGCTCAGCTGTGGGGTCTGGGTTAATGGCGCAGTCACCATAAACTAGCACTTGGTCGGGTAATAGCATGAAGAATACTGAGCTGACTAACGATGAGTCAGGCGCCGTTTTGATTAGCTGCAACGGAGGACGTATGGTGTTTGCAGTTGTATTGACGGCCCCCGATACCAGACCGTCCACCTCATCTTCAGCTAACATCATTGTGCCTAAGACCACGTTGTCTTGCAGTTGCTCAGCGGCGACTACTTCTGTGAGACCTTTATTTTTGCGAAGCTCAACCATTGGCGCGATGTAATTATCAACCGCTTTTTGTGGGTCAAGTATCGTGACGTTTTCATTCAGAATTACACCTTGCTGTGCTGCAATACGCTGAATTTCGTCATGATCACCTAGTAAAACTGTTTTTGCTATTCCTCGCTCACCACAAATTGCAGCAGCTTTGATGGTGCGTGGCTCATTGCCTTCTGGTAATACAATCGTCTTGTTGGCTCGACGAGCTTGATCGGTCAACATAAACCGAAATGCTGGTGGAGATAGTTTGCGAGTACGTGCGATCCCTTGCGAAAGGCTATCAAGCCAGTCTGGATCAATATGATCGGCATTGTGCTGTTTTACTTTATCGATACGTTGCTCGTCATCTGCGGGCACTTCCATATTGAAGTTATGCAAAAGTAATGACGTGCGCCAAGTGTCCGCTTCGGTCGCAAGAATCGGTAATCCCGTGTTCATTGCTTGCTCACACAGTTCCATTATACGAGGTTCAGGCTTAAAGCCACCAGTTAGCAGTATCGCGCCAAGCTTTGTGCCGTTCATTGCTGATAAACAAGCTGCAACCAATATATCTGAACGATCGCCTGGTGTAACGAGTAAAGCGCCAGGTGTGAAGTGGTTTAGAATGTTTGACACGGTACGTGCACAAAATGTCACTCGGCGCAGTCGTCTATGCGCCATATCTCCTGCGTTAATCACTTCAGCTTGCAGATATTCACTTAAATCTCTCACTCGAGGCGCTACTAAATCAAAGTCCCAGGGGATAGCGCCAAGTAACATAAACGGATGCTTGCGGAAGATAGGCAGAGAGGCCAAACGATTCATCTCGTTTTCGAGTTGGTCAGGCTCGTGCTGATCGACCAAGTCTGCTCTCGCCCGGCCATCTTCATCAAGAGGGGCATTAACTTTGTTAAAAATACATCCTAAAACACGTGCATGGTCAATTCCGCCATAGTTGCCCGAGGCAATTTCTAAGCGATCTTCAAGCTGATCATTTGTGTCATTTCCCGGTGTTAATACAAATACGATATCTGCGCCCAAGGTTTGTGCTATCTCACGGTTTACTCGGCCCGCGTAGGGTTGTTTCCGAGTAGGTACCATACCTTCTATGATAGCTACTTCATCGTCTTGTACACTGCTTTCAAAGCGTTCAACGATTTCTTCCAGTAAATCGTCACCTTTGCCATCACCGATCATTTGCTCTGCATAGTGCAACTCAAATGGAGTGGGGGGGGCAATTGATGATCCTTGTTTGATAATTAACGTCGATTTTTCAGGGCCTACATCGGCATTACGTGGTTGAGCAATTGGTTTGAAAAAATTAACTTTAACTGCCTTTTGCTCTAGTGCGCGGACTAACCCGACAGAAACAGATGTTAAACCAACCCCTGTTGAGATTGGGATAAGCATGATCCTACGACCCATAGTTATTGCTCCCCAGCAAGCATGGCTGCATCTTGCGCGATAACAAGTTCTTCATTGGTTGGAATTACAAGGGCGGTTGGTACTGACACTCCATCGGTGATTACCCCTTCATTACCAAAGCGAGCAGCTAAGTTTCGCTCGTTGTTTAGTTTAAAGCCTAGGAAGCTAAGTTGTTCTAAAACACTTGCACGAATTACATCAGAGTTTTCGCCTATCCCTCCAGTAAACACAAGTGCATCAATGCCACCTAATGGCACCGCAAAGCTCGCGATTTGCTTTGCTAGTCTGAAACAGAAAATATCTAGCGCTAGCTGGGCTTTTTCGTGGCCTTCTGCCGCACTTTCTTCAATTGTACGGCAGTCGTTAGATAACTCACTGAGACCGAGTAAACCGCTTTCTTTATTTAATAAAGTGTCAATTTGCTTTGCCGTATAGTTTAGTTGATTCACCAAGTACGCAAATAAACCTGGGTCAATATCGCCACTACGAGTGCCCATTACAAGCCCCTCAAGAGGTGTTAAGCCCATGCTGGTGTCTACTGATTTACCATCTTTAACTGCACAGACTGAGCAGCCATTGCCAAGGTGGGCAGTAACTATTTTAGATGGTTTGTCATTTAAGCCTAATTGTTCTATGGCTTGTGCCGATACGAAGTAGTGGCTGGTGCCATGAAAGCCGTAACGTCTGATGCCGTGCTTTTCATACAATGCATAAGGTAGCGCATACAGGAACGCTGTTGGTTCCATCGTCTGGTGAAAGGCGGTGTCAAATACTGCTATTTGAGGCAGTTTTGAAAATGCAGCGCTTGCGGCTTCTATACCAAGTAAATTGGCGGGGTTGTGCAATGGCGCAAGGTTTGCTGTTTGCTTGATAGCTTCAAGGACTGTATCGGTGATTAAAGCCGACTTGGTAAAGTGCTCACCGCCATGAACGACGCGGTGCCCTACAGCAACAAGCTGCTGGTCAAGTTTGAGAGATTTTACTAATTCGACCAGTTTATTAATGGCGACTTCATGTGCGTCTCCATTAGACAAAGAGATAATGTGCTTTTGGCCATTAACTTTGTATTTGATTTGAGGTGAAGCTTCACCTAAGCGTTCCGCTAACCCGGATAAATGCTCTTTTGCAGAGCTCGAGTCTATGATTGCAAATTTGAGGCTAGAACTGCCACAATTGAGGACCAAAACATGCGACGATGACATAATGACTTTCCGTTTTGACAATAAGAGTAGTTGCGTATTAAGCTAAATGGTGAAGTTCAATCAGCATTACACTTAATACTAAGGTATAATTGACATGTATGACCGTAATTTTACCTTATTTTTTTGAGAAAAGTTAGCACCTAGGAGTTATGATGCAGAAAAGTCTTATTTCACAAGTGCAACTGGGTCGGCAATATGCCAAAGAGTGGCCAATGCGTAAGGAACTTGCTCCCTTATTTCCTGAATTTAGGGTGATAAAGGCAACCGAATTGGCGTTACAAACGATGCCTATACTTGCGTTATTCACTGTGTTTTTTCAAACCAGCCAACTAGGAATGGACTATCTACCTCAGTCAATTGCAATCGCTTTATTCTTTTTAACATTACCTGTGCAAGGTTTGTTGTGGTTAGGTAAGCGATGTGATACTTCATTGAATCCCGCGTTATCTTCATGGTACAGAGATTTGTATCAAAAAATGGTCGCAAATGGTTATCAGGGAAATATCTGCACCCGAAAACCAACTTACAGAGAGTTAGCGAAACTACTCAGTGATATGTTTGAAAAAATGGATAAAGCATTTACTAAAGAAAACTTGTAGTTTTGATTGCGCACACCTGAAAAGGTGTGCGTAGACAACACACAAGTGCCAAAATGCCTTTCACTACATAGTGACAACATATTTACAGAAAAACACTTCTTCTTGAGCTGAAAGAGGCTCTTCTTGTTGAGGTTTTTAATCAGTAATAAGGTAGCGCACTTCAACTTTAAACACTTAATTACTTTGCTTGTTGAAACCGGTTAGGGTATTCATTGGTTTCAATTCCATTACGTCCATGGCTAGCTAGTGATTCCGCTTACATTGTGATTTATTCGCCCCTTTCGGATATCCGAAGTAGTTTAATGTCGACAGAAAACGGCCCTGCTCGTTGGAGCTATAAGTGAGTCCATAGGTATTAGATAGGGTTTTGGTGTGCAGAAAACATCTAATCCCGGGAGGAATGATTGGACCGCTATTTAGCACAAAACGATCCAACCTCCAACATCAAGACGATTGCTTTTTATACTGCGTAATCAAAAAAGAAAACGTAATTTGGTGTGTGGTATTTTGTGCTAATTCTTCAAAGTGAGAAGCTTTAAACTTCCATGCAAATGGTGTCATCTTTATCAAGTTTTCCACGACATCTATTGCTACACTTTGGCGTTCTTCCACCAATGTTTGTTCAATCACTTCAAATCCCTCGGGGCAGGGAGGCGCATCGTGTAAACGCACATCATCATATATCTTTTGCTTTAGCTCGTAGAGGTGTTTAGGCCCAGGCCCTACGACAACTAGCGTACCGTCTGGTTGTAATAATCTTTTTGACTCGTGTGAAAAAACTGGGGCGAAGATACTCAAAACGATGTCTGTTTGTGCCTCTTTGAAAGGGGCATCTTTGCTCGATGCGACGCTGAAGTGCGGTTTTCTATAGCGCTTAGCTGCAAATTTTACTGCTGGTTTACTGATATCTAACCCGTACACAGAGGTTGAGTCAGGAAGTGCAGCTGCCACAGCTTGGGTGTAGAAGCCTTCTCCACATCCTAAGTCAACAACCATTTTTGGTGACTTTTTAGCGATCAACTCGGCAAGTGATTGTTGCAAAAAGGTATAGTGGTTTGTAGCGAAGAATGCTCGCCTTGCCTGCACCATATCTAAATTATCACCTGGGTTTTTAGAGCGTTTAAATTGCACTGGAAGAAGGTTTACATAGCCTTCTTTTGCAAAGTCGAATTGATGACGATTTTTGCAGCTCAGTGTGTTGTTTGTTTGATTTAATTGCTCTGAGCAAATGGGGCAGCGATAATCTAATGTCATCTATCTAAGTATTCCTGATCGTAAAAAGTTCTGACCCAATGGGGCCGATAGGTGATCATCAATGTGATCGCCATACCATTTAACATGGCCTCTGGAAACCACATGATCACCGAGTAAAACAAATAATTATATTGAAGTGTTTGCCAATCATACTGGCCTAAAGACCAATAGTAGAAGCTTGTCAGCACTATTTTACTCGCTGCAACAAGGCCTGCGCAAATGAAAGCACAAACAAAAATATAAATAAAAAAATGTCTAGGTAGGTAGTGGTAGCAAATAGCAAACAATGCATAACTTATATAAACAGGAATAATCCCCGTTAGAAGCCAAAAGGAGAAAAACTCAATTGAGCTTTCTGCAAATGCGTAATGGAGCAGTGAAGCGAGCAAAGTACTGAGTAAAGAAAGCCGCCACCCCAACACTAAGGTAACAGCTGTAATCGCTAAAATATGGATATCTAAAAACGGTAAAATTCCAGCCTTTACCTGCCATAAAATAGCCATAACAAGTGCACAACATAAAACGCCTGTTTGTCTCTGCGGAGTTTTGAGCAACGCGAGAAATTGCGCTTTATCAAAACTGACTGCAAATGCGAGCAGACAAATTAGCGTTGTTGCCATCAACTGTTACCTATATTTACTGGGTTAACTACCTTATGTGCTTAAACGTCAAAAGTGGCCCAAATTGGAGCGTGATCTGACGGCTTTTCAATACCTCTAAGCTCATAGTCTATGTCGCTTTCGATACAAGATGACATCAGACTTTTAGTTGCGAGTACCACATCTATACGTAAACCACGGTTATCATTAAAACCTTTAGAGCGATAGTCAAACCACGAATATTTATCTTGGGCGTCAGGTGTAAGCTCTCGGAAGGTATCTTTTAAACCCCAATCCATAAGCGTTTTTAACCATTCGCGCTCTTCAGGTTGAAACGAACACTTGCCAGTTTTCAACCAACGTTTCATATTGGGCTCGCCAATGCCAATATCATCGTCCGTCGGGGAGATATTGATGTCACCCATAACAATAAGGTTAGCGTCTGGAGATTCATTCGTATTGAGGTGGGTCATTAAATCTTTATAAAATTGGCGTTTGTACGGGAATTTTGTTTCATGACTTATATTATCCCCCTGAGGGAAGTAGCCATTCATCACAGTCACTTCCTGACCATTATCGCTTTCAAATACACCAGTGATCATACGTTTTTGTGCATCTTCTGTATCAGTCGCAAATCCTTTTTGAATAGATTTGGCTGGCTTTTTCGACATAAGCGCAACACCGTAATGGGCCTTCTGGCCATGAAAGTAGACGTGATAGCCCATTGCTTCGATGTCATCGACGGGAAATGCTTCATCGTGCACCTTGATTTCCTGTAAGCCGATTACATCTGGCTGGTGTTTGTCTATTAATGCTTGTAATTGGTGAAGTCTAGCTCTGAGGCCATTGATATTGAAGGAGATTATTTTCATAAATAGGATTCGTCAATAAATAAAATCGAGTGTATCACTTTTGCTGCCCAGATAGGTGAAAAGTTTACTGTTTCACGTCTATAGATTGTTAAATTTTGCGATCTATTTAAAGAGTTAAAGCGAGACGATTATGAATATGTTAATTGATCATTAAATACTCAGAAAAGTTTAATTTTATCATTTACAGGTTGAAATCTGGTTATATAATGCGCAGCAATTCGTTCATTTGAGGTAAATTATGTTTAAGTCTTTCACTGTTGCAGCTCTTATTTCTCTAACGTCAACGACAGTTTTTGCATCTGAAGCACACAGCTTCAAAGCTGATGACGCATCAACAATTTCTAGAGTGTGTGAAGTAGCGGCAAATCAGGGTCTAAGCGCAGCTCGTAAAGAAGGTGCACGACATGGTGTATTTATTTCTCGCTTTTCTGAAACCGTAAGATGTAATGGTGAAGATATTCGTACATTTGCTAAAACTCAAAGTGAAGTTCAAACAGAAAAACAAACTAGCAAATCAAAATTAGTTGCAAAAAATTCTTCAGTCGCAACTGAATTATGTATGAAGGCGGCTAAAGAGGGTATAGAAAGTTTAAAAGTATACCGTGGCCAAGCTAGAAGCCTTAAATGTAATGATCTACCAGTTAAGCAGTTTGTTCAGCAAATAAACAAAACTGCACTGTAAGTATAAAGATAAAATACTTAGATTAAGCCCAGCAAACTTGCTGGGCTTTTTGTTTTCCATACCTAAACTCCACTCTAAACTCTCGATTTTACCTAGTCGATTCGTTTACATTTTGTAAATTAAACCTCTCTTAAATGTGTTTTTATTGTTTTTTCTATGTGTTATAAAGGTTAAAAAGATGTTTTTAATACACTACGGAGAATAAAGATAATGAGAAAGGGGATTACGCTAATTGCATCTGCAGTCGGTATTGCATTACTTGGGGGGGCAAGCCCAAGTTTTGCAAACGACAATGAAGTAGAACGTATTGAGATCACGGGATCACATATTAAACGTTCTGATTTAGAAGGGCCTTCACCAATCCAAACAATCTCGGCAGGAGATTTGGCTGCAACGGGCTCGACAGATTTAATAGGGGCTTTACAAAAATTACCAGTGGCTGGTGCTGGTACGTTTAGTACACAGGGCAACTCCAGTGATGACACCGCAAATGGCGGCTCAAGTGTTGCATTAAGAGGTTTAGGTGCGTCTTCAACGTTGGTTTTGATCAATGGTCGAAGAGTAGCGGTTAGCCCTTTTGCGAAAGATATTGAAACGTCTTTCGTTGATTTAAACACAATACCCGTTTCATCAGTAAAACGCATTGACGTACTAAAAGATGGAGCGTCAGCAACCTATGGTTCAGATGCTGTTGCAGGTGTTATCAATATTATTTTACGTGACGATATTGATGGTTTTGAAATTGCCGGCAAAATATCTGATACAGCTGATGGTGGAGCAGAAGAAGAAAATTTCACGTTACTATGGGGCAGCTCGACTGATAAGGGACATCACAACTTTTCACTAGATTATTTTAAGCGTGGTGATGTTTTTTATGCTGATAGAGATTATGCGTCTACGGCAGATCAAAGATTTCGTGGTGGTAATAATGCACTGAGTTCATCTGGTATCCCTGGAAGCATCGAAGTTGTACGAAGCCAACTCACAGATGCACAATGGGAAGCACTTCCAGTCACACGAGTCGAAGATGATGGAACGAAAGTAAGACAGACTATTTTTGCCGATGTGTGGGGCAATGATAAATGCCCGGAAAACATGATAATCGGTGATATTTGTCGTTATGATTATGCGCCTCATATGACACTTATTCCGTCTACCGAACGGATCAGCTTTAACTACAATGGCGTTCAAGAGATCATGGACGGTGTGGAAGGATTTGCTGAGTTTTCAGCGCAACATACTTCCACGTTTATTCAAGGTGCAGCAAGTCCAAGTTTTACAGAATTGAATATGGCCGGGGACAACCCGAATCACCCATTGGCAGATCAGCCTGATCACTTCTTGCACGGCGTAGGTATTTCTATGCGACGACGTACAGTAGATATCGGTAACCGTAAAAAGGATGTAGATTCAGAGTATTACCGCGCTGTAATGGGAATGCGTGGTGAGTTTAAAGAGTGGGAGTGGGAGTTTGCTTACTCAGCCATCCGTTCAAGTGCGGTTGAAAAAGGCTTTGATGGTTTTCCTAATAAGCTAAGAGCACAGGCTGAAATAGACAACGGTAACTGGAACCCATTTGAGCCAAGCCAAAATTCTCAAGCCACTTTAGATAGAATTGAAACAACCACAATGCGTTACGGTGCATCAACAATGCAGTCATTTGACGCGACAGTCTCTGGTGAGCTTTTCGAACTCGGTGATGGCTATGTGGCCGCAGCATTTGGTTTAGAGCATCGTTATGAAAAAATCGAGGATAATCCTGACAGTCAGTACTTGAATGGTGAAATATTTGGTACTGAAGCAACGCAAGCAAATGGGGATAGAGACAATACCGCTTTATTTGCCGAATTTATCGTACCAGCCACTGAAAATTTAGAACTACAATTGGCACTTCGTTATGAAGATTACAGTGATTTTGGTAACACAACAGATCCAAAAGTTGCTTTCCGTTGGACACCAATAGAAGAAATTGTTGTGCGTGGTTCTTGGGGCACCGCATTTAGAGCACCATCACTGGTACAGCTCCACTTAGGTAGAACTGATGAATCACCAAGTGTGATTGACCGAGAGCGCTGTAAAATTACCAAGGATCCTTTGGATTGTGAGCCGTTTGAATACACGGCTGAAGTGGCCGGTAATAAAAACCTACAGCCAGAAGAGTCTACAAACTATAACTTAGGTATCGTTTGGCAGGCTACAGATGACTTTAGTGTGGGTGTTGATTACTGGAATTACGATCAGGATAACTTAATTAAGAAAATAGGTGCTCAAGATATTGTCGACTGTTGTGGTGATGACCCTAAATTAGTTGTGCGTGAAGCGAGTACTGGTGGTACGCCTGGGCGTATTCGACTGATCAACGATACTTTTGTCAATATTGGTGGCAGAAAGACAGATGGTATCGATGTTGATTTAGAATATCGACTTCCGACAAAAGACATGGGTGAATTTAAGTTTGGATATAACGTAACTTATGTTTTGAACTTTGACGAAGAGCTTATTCGAACGGATGAAAATGGCAATTCGGTTTCGGTTATCGAAGATGAAAATGGTGAATACCAACATCCAGATCTGCGTTGGAATGCACGTGTTGATTGGGCACTTGATGATTGGGTAGCAAACTTCAGTGTTAATTACATCAACTCTTACAATGATCTGGCGGATAGCGATGGAAATAAGTTTGAGATAGATTCTTGGACAACAATAGATACCAGTGTTACTTATATTGGTTATGAGCAGTTAACTGTGACTGTCGGTGCAGCTAACCTGACGAATGAAGAAGCACCATTTGCACCTTCTGAGTCCATGGGTGTTGACAATAAAACGCATAGTATATTGGGCCGTCAGGCTTACTTGAAGTTCGCTTATAAGTTTTAAATAGAACTAAATCTCTCAAACGCCCGGTAAAACTGTCAGTTTTATCGGGCGTTTTGTGTTTTGATGCTATGCATCTGTATTGAATGAGTTCAGAGTTAAAATCTTATCGTGATTTTTCTTCAACAATTCTCACATCAAACCTATGCTTACTCCTAAGACATTAAGAGATAAATATTATGCATTCAAGCAGGTTTATAGTGACGGGCGTAGTGCAAGGAGTCGGATTTAGGTATCACACAAAGATAAAAGCTTCCGCATTAGGGCTAGTTGGTTACGCAAAGAATTTACCGGATAGAAGTGTTGAAGTGATAGCGACTGGGCACATTGAAAAAATTTCAGAGCTAGCATCTTGGCTGGAAAAAGGGCCGACAATGGCAAAGGTTGATTCAGTGAAGAGAGAAGATATTGACGTGGAAATGTCAGAAAACTTCGAAATATTTTAAATATTATTTATTTTTTTTGGATGCGATGGGGTGCTTTCTTTGTACATTATTCTATACGTTTTTAGGTGGAGGGTAAAAATAATACAGTTTTCAAATAAAAAAAGAGGCTGTTTAGCCTCTTTTTTTCAATAATCATGAACGATTAACGCTCACCTTGGCCTTTATAATCGCGCGCTGTGTAGCCAGTGTATAGCTGACGAGGGCGACCAATTTTGTGACCAGCTTGAGAAAGCATTTCATTCCAGTGAGAGATCCAACCAACAGTACGAGACATTGCAAAGATCACTGTGAACATGCTTGTAGGGATACCAATCGCTTTAAGAATGATACCTGAGTAGAAGTCTACGTTCGGGTATAGTTTCTTCTCAATGAAGTACGGGTCTTCAAGCGCAATTTGCTCAAGTTTCATTGCAACGTCTAGCAGTGGATCTTGAATATTTAGCTCTTTAAGTACTTCATGACAAGTTTGACGCATTACTGTAGCACGTGGGTCAAAGTTCTTGTAAACACGGTGACCAAAGCCCATTAGGCGGAACGGGTCGTTCTTGTCTTTTGCTTTTGCTACGTACTCGTCGATACGATCAACAGAGCCAATTTCTTCAAGCATTGTTAGACATGCTTCGTTTGCACCACCGTGCGCTGGGCCCCATAGTGAAGCAATACCAGCAGCAATACATGCGTATGGGTTTGCACCTGAAGAGCCTGCAAGACGTACAGTTGACGTAGATGCATTTTGCTCATGGTCAGCGTGAAGCATGAAAATACGATCCATTGCTTTAGCTAATACAGGGCTAACTTTGTATTCTTCAGCTGGTACAGAGAACATCATATGTAGGAAGTTTTCTGCATAGCTAAGGTCGTTACGAGGGTAAACAAACGGCTGGCCTACATTGTACTTGTATGCCATAGCTGCAATAGTTGGAAGTTTTGCAACTAACTTAGTTGCACAACGCATACGCTGCTCTGAGTCTGAAATATCCAAATCATCGTGATAGAAAGATGAAAGCGCACCCACTACACCGCATAGCATTGCCATAGGGTGAGAATCAACACGGAAGCCTTGGAAGAATGCTGCAATCTTCTCGTGCATCATAGTGTTACGAGTGATCTCGTCAGAGAAAGTACTTAGCTGCTCTGCGTTTGGTAGTTCACCGTTTAATAGTAAATAGCAAAGCTCAATGTAGTTTGAGTTTTCTGCAAGTTGTTCGATCGGGTAGCCGCGGTGAAGAAGTACACCTTTTGCACCATCAATGTAAGTAATAGATGATTCACAAGAGCCAGTCGACATGAAACCAGGGTCGTATGTGAAGAAGCCGTGGGCACCTAACGTACGAACGTCGATAACGTCTTGGCCTGCTGTGCCAGAGTGGATCGGTAGTTCGATTGGATCGTGCCCATCAATATGGACTGTGGCTTTCTTATCTGCCATCTATCTTATCTCCTATGAAATAACAACATTCTGATTGTTATGTTGTGATACTAATGTTAAGCAAATTCAGATCATTGTAACTTATAAATGGGGTGAAAAGTCAATTTTTCTAAGAATTATGCAAAAATGTATAATAAGTATTCTAACCAGATTAAATATTATACCATTGGCTAATTCGCAAGCGTACGAAACTAAACAAGAATTGTAAAAACACGCATAGCCTTATATACTGTCAACGGTTTTATACCGTGTCGTCTGTGGGTAAACCTATTTTTACATCGAAGTTTTACAGGCAAGTGATCTTTTAAGTGTTTAAACAGGTTTATCTAGAGTGTGCCATTTGTGCATGTCGTGCAAGTGGGTTGATAAAAACAAGTAGATGAAGCTCTTATCGAGCAAAGATGGGCAAGTAACTGTGAAAAAGCAAAGACCTGTAAATCTAGATCTTACGACTATATCTATGCCAGCAACGGCAAAGGCGTCGATCTTACATCGTGTCACTGGTGTCGCGTTGTTCTTCGCGTTGACTTTTGTCATTTGGGCGTGGTCTGAATCTCTCTCTTCTCCTGAAGGTTTTGAATTTGTGAAAGGGCTAATGACTGGCTTTATTGCGAAATTCATTGCGTGGGGCACCTTGGCTGTATTGTCTTACCACATCATTGGCGGTATCCGTCACATGATCCAAGACATGGGCCACTGGGAAGAGTTAGAGTCGGGCAATGCAAGTGCTAAAATTGCAATCGCCATTTGGGTAATCGTTGCGATTCTTGGTGGAGTGTGGATATGGTCTTAAATCAAGCAACTCTGAAACGTGATGGTGTACAAGATTATGTATCACTTCGCGCAACAGCATTAATTATTGCAGCATATGCTGTATTTATCGTGGGCTACTTAGCGTTAACTCCTGAATTAACGTATGAAGCGTGGACTGGGTTATTTGACAACCTAGCCATGAAAGCTGCAACTATGATTACACTCGTTTGTATTATGGTTCATACTCGTATTGGTCTTTGGCAGGTTTTAACTGACTACGTCAACTGTGCAACAATGCGTTCAGTTTTAGGCTTTGTATTAAATCTAATGGCACTTGCATATGTTGCTGTTGGTTTGTTTGTTCTGTGGGGTGTTTAAGTGAAATATAATGTCCGTGAATTTGATGCTGTAGTTGTCGGAGCCGGCGGTGCGGGTATGCGTGCTGCACTTGCTATTTCTGAGTCAGGCAAGACATGTGCTCTTATCTCTAAAGTATTCCCAACTCGTTCTCACACAGTTTCTGCGCAAGGTGGTATTACAGTAGCACTTGGTAATTCTCATGAAGATAACTGGGAATGGCACATGTACGATACTGTCAAAGGTTCTGATTACATCGGTGACCAAGACGCTATCGAGTACATGACTAAAACGGGTCCAGAAGCTATTACTGAATTAGAAAACATGGGTCTACCATTTTCACGTTTTGAAAATGGCCGTGTTTATCAGCGTCCTTTCGGTGGTCAGTCTAAAAACTTTGGTGGTGAACAGGCTGCGCGTACAGCGGCAGCTGCTGACCGTACTGGTCACGCGTTACTTCACTGTCTATACCAGCAAAATGTTAAAAACAAGACAAACGTATTCTCTGAGTGGTATGCATTAGACCTTGTTAAAAATGACAAGGGTGATGTAGTTGGTGTTACTGCGATCGAAATCGAAACTGGTGAAGTAGTTTACTTCAAGTCTAAAGCTGTTGTATTAGCGACAGGCGGTGCAGGTCGTATTTACGCGTCAACAACCAATGCACACATCAATACTGGTGACGGTGTTGGTATGGCGGTTCGTGCAGGCATCGGCATGCAAGACATGGAGATGTGGCAGTTCCACCCAACAGGTATTGCAGGCGCAGGTACGCTTGTAACTGAAGGTTGTCGTGGTGAAGGTGGTTACCTTCTAAATAAAGACGGCGAGCGTTTCATGGAACGTTATGCGCCTAACGCAAAAGACCTTGCTGGTCGTGACGTTGTAGCACGTGCAATGATGACTGAGATCCGTGAAGGTCGTGGTTGTGACGGCCCGTGGGGTACTCACATTAAGCTTAAGCTTGACCACTTAGGTGAAGAAATGCTTAACCTACGTCTTCCAGGTGTTTGTGATCTGTCTAAGACATTTGCTCACGTAGATCCTGCTGAAGAGCCAATTCCGGTAATCCCTACATGTCACTACATGATGGGTGGTGTACCTACTAACGTAAATGGTCAGGTGCTAGACGTAGATAGCAATGGAAATGAGCGTATTGTAGAAGGTCTATTTGCAGTAGGTGAAATCGCTTGTGTATCTGTACACGGCGCGAACCGTTTGGGTGGTAACTCACTGCTTGACTTAGTTGTATTTGGCCGTGCTGCGGGTAACTTCTTAGGCACTTACTTGAAAGACTTTGAGTCAACTGGTGAAGCTTCTAAAGACGATGTTGATGAAGCGTTTGCTCGCTACAATCGTTGGGAATCATCAGAAGTTGGCAAAGGCGAAGACCCAGTTCAAATCAAGAAAGATTTGCAAGAGTGTATGCAGCTTAACTTCTCGGTATTCCGTGAAGGTGATGCAATGGCTGACGGTCTTAAAGAACTTAAAGAGATCCGTGACCGTCTTCAGTATGCACGCCTTGACGACAAGTCAACTGAGTTCAACACACAGCGTATCGAGTGCTTAGAACTTGATAACCTTATGGAAACAGCGTATTCGACAGCCGTTGCTGCAAACTTCCGTACAGAAAGCCGTGGTGCTCACTCTAGATTTGACTTCCCAGAGCGTGATGATGAGAACTGGCTATGCCACTCAATGTATCACCCACAAAGTGAGTCAATGACAAAGCGTGATGTTAACTTTGCGCCGACTACGCGTGAAGCATTCCCACCTAAAGCTCGTACGTACTAGGAGTTAAACGATGGCAACAGCAACTTTAGAATTATCTGTTTATCGTTACAACCCAGATGTTGATACTGCACCTCGTATGCAGGAATACAAACTTGAGGTTGAAGAAGGCCGTGACATGATGGTGCTTGATGCACTACTTATGTTGAAAGAGCAAGACTCAACACTTTCTTTCCGTCGTTCATGTCGTGAAGGTGTATGTGGTTCTGATGGCGTAAACATGAATGGTAAAAATGGCCTTGCATGTATTACACCACTGTCAGCTCTACAAAAGAACGGCAAAGGTAAAATTATCATTCGTCCATTACCTGGTCTTCCAGTAATTCGTGACTTGGTAATTGACATGAGTCAGTTCTACACTCAATACGAAAAAGTAAAACCTTACTTGATCAATGATAAGCCAACAGGCGGTGAAGAGCGTCTTCAAAGTCTTGAAGATCGTGAAAAGCTTGATGGTTTATATGAGTGTATTTTATGTGCATGTTGTTCAACTTCATGCCCATCATTCTGGTGGAACCCAGATAAATTTATCGGTCCTGCTGGACTTCTTCATGCGTACCGTTTCTTGGCTGATAGCCGCGACACGGCAACTGAAGAGCGTTTGGCTGGTCTTGATGACGCGTTCAGCGTATTCCGTTGTCACAGTATCATGAACTGTGTTAGCGTTTGTCCGAAAGGTTTGAATCCAACCAAAGCAATTGGACATATTAAATCTATGCTATTAAACCGTTCGGTTTAAAGCTTAGTATTATCTTAAGATGGCATGCATGACATGCCATCTTGTTTTCGTTTAAGTTTAAGTTTCTGCGCTAGAGAAAAGGGCTAATAAATGCACGAAGGTGTGATGAAAGCATGGCTGGAATCTTCTCACTTATACGGCGGCAACGTTGCATATGTAGAAGATTTATATGAGGCGTATCTAGATGATGCGGCTTCAGTGCCAGAAGAATGGCGAGAAGTGTTTGATCAACTACCTAAAGTAGAAGGTGTTGATGTTGATATTAAACATTCCGATGTAAGAGCACAATTTGCTGAGCTTGCTAAGAACAAACACAGAGAAGTAGTAGTTTCTGCAGAAGGTGCGGCAGATGCAAAACAAGTGCGTGTGTTGCAGCTTATTAATGCATTTAGATTTAGGGGCCACCAAAACGCCAATCTAGACCCATTGGGTCTATGGCAACGTGACCGAGTGAGAGAACTCGAGTTGGCTTACCACGATTTAGATGATGTGGATCTCGATAAAGAATTCAATATTGGCTCTTTTGCTTGTGGCAAAGAGACAATGAAGTTAAAAGATTTATACGCTGCACTTAAGTCCACATATTGTGGTTCTGTAGGCGCAGAGTACATGCACATCACATCAACCGAAGAAAAGCGCTGGTTACAACAACGCTTAGAAGCCGGTTTCTCAAAGCCCCAGTTCAGCAAAGAAAACAAACTACGCTTATTGCAAGGCTTAATCGCAGCTGATGGTCTTGAAAAGTATCTTGGTGCTAAATTCCCAGGTGCAAAGCGCTTCTCACTGGAAGGTGGTGACGCACTAGTGCCAATGCTTAAAGAGCTTGTACATAGAGCAGGTGAAAGCGGCCAAGAAGAAGTTGTAATTGGTATGGCGCACCGTGGTCGTCTAAACGTACTAGTTAACGTTTTAGGTAAGAATCCACAGGAATTATTTGACGAATTCGCTGGTAAATACGGTGAGTCGGCGGGTTCTGGTGATGTTAAATACCACATGGGTTTCTCTTCTGATTTCTCAACTCAGGGTGGCGATGTTCATATGGCATTGGCTTTTAACCCGTCTCACTTAGAAATCGTAAACCCAGTGGTCATGGGCTCAGTAAGAGCACGTCTAGACCGTTTAAACTGTGCAAGTGGCTCTAAAGCATTGCCAATTACCATTCATGGTGACTCAGCAATCGCTGGACAAGGTGTTGTACAAGAGACCTTTAACTTATCTAAGACTCGCGCTTATGGTGTAGGTGGTACAGTACGTATCGTTGTAAACAACCAAGTTGGTTTTACAACATCTAAGGCAGAAGATACACGCTCAACAGAGTACTGTACTGATATTGCTAAGATGGTTCAGGCTCCAATCTTCCACGTTAACTCTGATGATCCTGAAGCGGTTGCATTCGTAACACAAGTTGCGCTTGACTTCCGTAACAAGTTTAAGCGTGATGTTGTTATTGATTTAGTGTGTTACCGTCGTCACGGTCACAACGAAGCTGATGAGCCAAATGCTACTCAGCCTCTAATGTATCAAAAGATCAAAAAGCACCCAGTACCTCGTCAATTATATTCTGACAAGTTAGTAGCTGAAGGTGTACTTTCTGCACAAGAAGCTAAGCAACTAGCTGACGACTACCGCAACGGTTTAGACAATGGCGAGTGTGTAGTTGCTGAAATTCAGCCTGAAACTAAGCATTCTTCAGAATGGTCTAAATACGTAGGTCACGATTGGGATACACCATACGAGACTGAAGTATCTGTAGACAAGCTCAAAGAGCTTGGTGAAAAGGTTGCTAGCTATCCTGAAGAGCACAAAGCGCAGTCTCGTGTTAAGAAAATCTATGATGATCGTAAAGCGATGGCTACAGGTGACAAACCACTTGATTGGGGTATGGCTGAAACACTGGCATACGCGACAATGGTTGACCAAGGCACTGATATTCGTTTAACAGGTCAAGATTCTGGCCGTGGTACTTTCTTCCACCGTCACGCTGTTGTTCACAACCAAATTGACGCATCTACTTATTTACCGTTGCAAAACATCAGCCCAGAGCAGGGTACTTTTGAGGTTTATGACTCAGTACTTTCTGAAGAAGCTGTACTTGCATTCGAATATGGTTATGCGACAGCAGAGCCTACTTCATTGGTTCTTTGGGAAGCTCAGTTCGGTGACTTCGCAAACGGTGCTCAGGTTGTATTTGACCAGTTTTTAAGTTCTGGTGAGCAAAAGTGGGGCCGTCTATGTGGCTTGACTCTGTTGCTACCTCATGGTTATGAAGGTCAAGGTCCTGAACACAGTTCAGCACGTCTTGAGCGTTACTTGCAACTTTGTGCAGACCACAACATGCAAGTGTGTGTTCCGACTACGCCTGCACAGGTTTATTCAATGTTACGTCGTCAATCAGTTCGTCCGTTACGTCGTCCATTGATTGTTATGACGCCGAAGTCATTGTTACGTCATCCTTTAGCAGTTTCAAGTTTGGAAGAGCTTTCTGACGGCGTATTCCATAATATGATCGATGAAATTGATGATATTAAGCCTGAGAATGTTGAGCGCGTTGTATTCTGTAGCGGTAAAGTTTACTACGAACTACTTCAAGAGCGTCGCAAGCTTGAGCTAAACAATGTTGCTATCGTACGTGTTGAGCAGTTATATCCGTTCCCTCACAAAGAGATGGATGAGATTATGGCTCGCTACCAGCATGTTAAAGATTTCGTATGGTGTCAGGAAGAGCCACAGAACCAAGGCGCTTGGTACTGCTCTCAACACCATTTCTGGGAAGCAATCCCTACTGGTGCAAACCTAACTTATGCTGGTCGTAAGGCTTCAGCAGCACCTGCTTGTGGTTATATGTCTACCCATACTAAAGAACAAAACGCGTTGATTGCTGACGCATTAACAATTAAAAAATAAGGAATAAGAGATGACAACCGAAATTAAGGTGCCTGTTCTTCCTGAGTCAGTTGCAGACGCAACCGTCGCAACTTGGCATGTAAGCGTTGGTGATACGGTTAGCCGTGACCAAAACCTAGTTGACATCGAAACTGACAAAGTCGTTTTAGAAGTTGTTGCACCTGAAGACGGTGTAATTGTTGCTATTTCTGAAGAAGAAGGCGCAACTGTATTAGGCGAGCAAGTAATTGCACAAATCGGTGCTGCGGGCGCAGCACCTGCTCAATCAAATGAACAACCAGCAGCGCCAGCAGCGGCGCCAGCAGCAGAAGGTAAAGAAGTGGACATTAAAGTACCAGTACTTCCAGAGTCAGTAGCAGACGCTACAATCGCAACTTGGCACGTACAACCAGGTGAGGCTGTAAGCCGTGACCAAAACCTAGTTGACATCGAGACTGACAAAGTTGTTTTAGAAGTTGTTGCACCTGAAGATGGTGTAATGGGTGAACACTTGCACGCTGAAGGCGACACAGTTCTTGGCGAGCAGGTTATTGGTAAGCTTTCAGCGGGTGGTGCACCAGCAGCTCCAGCTCAAGCAGACGCAGCTCCTGCGGCTTCTGATGAAAACGCTGACGTACTTACTCCATCAGTTCGTCGCCTAATTGCAGAAAAAGGTCTTGATGCTTCTCAAATCAAAGGCTCTGGTAAAGGTGGTCGTATCACTAAAGAAGACGTAGATGCCTTCTTGAAAGCTCCTGCAGCAAAACCTGCTGCAGCTCCTGCTAAAGCAGCGGCAGCTCCAGCGGCACCAGTAGGTGATCGTACTCAAAAACGTGTTCCTATGACTCGTTTACGTAAGACAATTGCTAACCGTCTTCTTGAAGCAAAGAACTCTACTGCAATGTTAACTACGTTCAACGAAGTAAACATGAAACCAATCATGGATCTTCGTAAGCAGTATAAAGATGTATTTGAAGAGCGTCACGGCATCCGTCTTGGCTTCATGTCTTTCTACGTGAAAGCGGTAACTGAAGCACTTAAGCGCTTCCCTGAAGTAAATGCATCAATCGATGGCGATGACATCGTATACCACAACTACTTCGACATCAGCATCGCTGTTTCTACACCTCGTGGTCTAGTTACACCAGTACTTCGTGACTGTGATAAGCTATCTGTTGCTGAAATCGAAAAGGGTATTCGTGAGCTAGCACTTAAAGGCCGCGACGGTAAGTTAACTGTTGATGACATGACTGGTGGTAACTTCACTATCACTAACGGTGGTGTATTCGGTTCATTACTTTCTACGCCTATCATCAACCTACCTCAGTCTTCGATTCTTGGTATGCACAAAATCCAAGAGCGCCCGATGGCTGTAAACGGTAAAGTAGAAATTCTACCAATGATGTACCTAGCGCTTTCTTATGACCACCGTCAAATCGATGGTAAAGAATCAGTTGGTTTCTTAGTAACAATCAAAGAATTACTAGAAGATCCAACTCGTCTACTTCTAGACGTTTAAGCGAAAGATTAAATCTTAAGCTGTATGTGTGCAATTAAGCAACATACAGCTTTTTTTTTGCGCCTTTGGTCTAACTGGGGTTTTCTTACTACGCCTTGGGATCTATACTATGGGCGCAATTTGGGATAGCTGATTATTTGCATAAATATTCAGCATTTTTAGTATAAAAAATTGGATAAAGCATCATGAATTTGCATGAGTATCAGGCAAAACAACTTTTTGCCGAATATGGTTTACCTGTATCTGAGGGTTACGCTTGTGACACTCCTCAGGAAGCAGTTGAAGCTGCTGGTAAGATTGGTGGCGACAAGTGGGTCGTTAAATGTCAAGTACACGCGGGTGGCCGTGGTAAAGCTGGCGGTGTTAAGCTAGCTGATAGCAAAGACGAGATCCGCGCATTTGCTGAAAACTGGTTAGGTAAAAACCTAGTGACTTACCAGACTGACGAAAAAGGTCAGCCTGTTGCTAAGATCCTTGTTGAAAGCTGCACTGATATTGCAAATGAGCTATACCTTGGTGCTGTTGTTGACCGTGCTTCACGTAAAATCGTGTTCATGGCTTCAACTGAAGGTGGTGTAGAAATCGAGCAAGTTGCTGAAGAAACACCAGAACTTATTCACAAAGCTGAAATCGATCCACTAGTAGGCCCTCAGGCATACCAAGGTCGTGAGCTTGGCTTCAAGCTTGGTCTTAACCCAGCTCAGATCAAACAGTTCACTAAGATCTTCCTAGGTCTAGCGAACATGTTCATCGATCATGACTTCGCACTTCTAGAGATCAACCCTCTAGTAATCACTGACGAAAACAACCTACACTGCCTAGACGGTAAGATTGGTGTTGATGGCAACGCGCTATTCCGTCAGCCTAAGATCCGTGAATTCCACGATCCTTCACAAGAAGATGCACGTGAAGCTCACGCTGCAAGCTTCGAACTTAACTACGTTGCTCTAGACGGTAACGTTGGTTGTATGGTTAACGGAGCAGGCCTAGCGATGGGTACAATGGACATCGTAAACCTACACGGTGGCAAGCCAGCTAACTTCCTAGACGTTGGTGGCGGCGCGACTAAAGAGCGTGTATCTGAAGCATTCAAGATCATCCTTTCAGATGACAATGTGAAAGCAGTACTTGTAAACATCTTCGGTGGTATCGTTCGTTGTGACATGATCGCTGAAGGTATCATTGGTGCAGTTAAAGAAGTTGGTGTAAGCGTACCAGTAGTTGTACGTCTTGAAGGTACTAACGCTGAAGCTGGCCGTGAAGTACTAGCTAACTCTGGTCTTGACATCATCGCTGCTGAATCACTAACAGATGCTGCAGAGAAAGTAGTTGCTGCTGCGGAGGGCAAATAATGTCTGTACTAATTAATAAAGATACTAAAGTAATCTGTCAGGGTTTCACTGGTGGTCAGGGTACTTTCCACTCTGAGCAAGCTATCCAGTACGGTACGCAAATGGTTGGTGGTGTATCACCAGGTAAAGGCGGCCAAACTCACCTAGGTCTTCCAGTATTCAACACTGTACGTGAAGCTGTAGAAGCTACTGGTGCAACTGCAACAGTAATCTACGTTCCAGCAGCATTCTGTAAAGACGCTATCTTAGAAGCTATCGACGGTGGCATTAAGCTAATCGTTTGTATCACTGAAGGCATCCCTACACTTGATATGGTTGATGTTAAAGTGAAGCTAGAAGAAACTGGCGTTCGCATGATCGGTCCTAACTGCCCAGGTGTTATCACTCCGGGTGAGTGTAAAATTGGTATCATGCCTGGTCACATCCACTTACCAGGTAAAGTAGGTATCGTATCTCGTTCAGGTACTCTTACTTACGAAGCAGTTAAGCAAACTACTGATGCTGGTTTCGGTCAGTCTACTTGTGTTGGTATCGGTGGTGATCCAATCCCAGGTACTAACTTCATCGACGTACTAGAAATGTTCCAGAACGATCCTAAGACTGAAGCAATCGTAATGATTGGTGAGATCGGTGGTACAGCAGAAGAAGAAGCTGCAGAGTACATCAAACACAACGTGACTAAGCCAGTTGTTTCATACATCGCTGGTGTTACTGCTCCTCCGGGCAAGCGTATGGGTCACGCAGGTGCAATCATCTCAGGTGGTAAAGGTACTGCTGATGAGAAGTTCGCAGCTCTAGAAGAAGCAGGCGTTAAGACTGTTCGTTCTCTAGCTGAGATCGGTTCTGCACTTAAAGAAAAAGCTGGTTGGTAATTACATTACCACTCAGGTAAAAGGCTCCTTAGGGAGCCTTTTTTGTATAATATGACCCGTCCTAAATAGCACGATGTGATCCTGAGCTCACTTCGCTCGCTGTCATCCTGAACTTGATTCAGGATCTATGTTTTTAAAGTGAACTTAGCAATGAAGGTGATGACATCATCAACTGTCAAAATTACCCATTTCACCTTGCGTAAAGCAAATGAACTCACGTCGCACGATGTCATCCTAAACTTGATTCAGGATCTATGTTTTTAAAGTGAGCTCAGCAATGGAGGTGATGACCTATCAACTGTCAAAACTCCCCATTTCACCTTGCGTAAAGAAAATGAACTCGCTTCGTTCGCTGCCATCCTGAAATCATTTCGCACGATGTCATCCTGAACTTGATTCAGGATCTATGTTTTTAAAATGAACTCAGCAATGGAGGTGATGACCTCATCAACTGTCAAGACTACCCATTTCACCTTGCGCAAAGCAAATGAACTCGCTTCGTTCGCCGCCATCCTGAAATCATTTCGCACGATGTCATCCTGAACTTGATTCAGGATCTATGTTTTTAAAGTGAACTTAGCAATGATGGTGATGACCTCATCAACTGTTAAGACTACCCATTTCACCTTGCGCAAAGCAAATGAACTCGCTTCGTTCGCCGCCATCCTGAAATCACTTCGCACGATGT
>NZ_JAGJEH010000020.1 GCF_018100925.1 Pseudoalteromonas luteoviolacea
ATGACAGCCTCCAAGTTATAATTTGTTTTAATATTCATTGTGTTAATCCTTTTTAGTACTGTTTGTACTTAGTCGATGATGATTACGCGTTCTACCATGACAGCCTCCAAGTTATGAGATTATTTATATTCATTATGATGTATCGATAAATCGACTTATCGTAAACATTAAACTACTTAAAAAACTGATAAATATAGCCAGATAATAAAAACAAGATATAAATAAACTTGTTTAAAACATGATAAAAAAATAGCAAACACTTTAACAAATTGTAACTGTAACAAATTACAGAGTTCAAAAAATAAACAATTGAAGCTTGATTATGCAAATAAAAAAACCCAGCCTATGGCTGGGTTTTTTAAAATAAACAACACCAATATAAATACCCATAAAAGGTAATTATATATATTTAGCAACATTATAAATTCAAGGATTTATAACTATTTATAGCACTGGTTTTTTCTTCATTTATCATTGCTATCAAGTCAAGCCCTTCCTCCATCCACCTAGCGGGGACAGAGACATCCTCAATTCTGAACTGCTCAGTATCATGATTGAAAACACACAACTCATCCTGAATGGCAAAAATACCATGATCGAATGCTTTTCCTGGTGCAGCTTGCTTAATGTAAAACCGCTCTCTTTGGTCCTTAGCAGCTTTTTTTAACGCTCTATGGTGGCAATAGGGGTTATTCCCTCGCTTGCCAAAGAAAACATGCGCAGTCCAATGACAACCAGCACGGCAGACTGAAGCAAATTCACACGAGCCACACTCTCCCCATAAATGCCGTGTAGCATCTTCGGGCTCATTAATATCATTTATCCGCATTTGAGGACTATTTTGATAAATATCCTGCAATGTACGCTCTCTAATATTACCTCCGACATATTCGTCAGACGGCAAAGAAGGACACCCTTTAATACTTCCGTCAGCTTCAATTCCGATGGCATTTTGCCCCGCACTACAGCCGCGAGAAAACGCCCATTTGGGATCGATCGCAATCGGTTCTCGTAGCAACCGCTCATATGGACCAAAATATCCGATGTTATTACCCATATGCACCCGGACCCCTTCACTATTACCGCGTTTAGATAGATAAGCCAGTAACGGAAAAACATCGAGCAGCTCATATGGTTGCAATAAGATATGAGAGTTTTCAACTGCATTGCCCATAGGCACAGTTAAAGCAAGCTGCCATGCTGTTACACCAGCATCTCGCAGTACTTCGTACAACATTGGCAGCTCGGCAACGGATTCCCTGTTGACCTGAGAATTACAGGCAACGGGGATCCCAACTTCACGTAAATGCGAGATAGTTTTAAAGCACTGTTGATATGCCCCCTCTCGCCCACGCAGCAAGTCATGACTTTGTTCCAATCCGTCAATGGACAATGAAACAGATGCAATACCGGCTGCTTTCATACGCTTAGCAGTACCAAGAGAAATACCATAACCACCTGTCGTCATGGTGGCCTTCATTCCTTTTTTGGTGATTTCGGCTGCAATAAGCAGCCAGTCAGGTCGCATAAACGCTTCACCTCCAATCAGGGTAACTTCTTTAATACCTAGCTCAGCCATTTGGCAGACTAAGTCAAGCGCCTCACTCGTGGACAATTCATTGACTCTGGCATCCCCTGCTCTCGAGCCACAATGGCTACAAGCAAGGTTGCACTTTAATGTAATTTCCCAAACAGCATATGTTTGCCGAAATTTAGCATTAACCCTAAGGTCTGAACGTTGGTTTAAGTCCGTCATAAGTTGCCCCTAATCAGATGTGAATTAATACGAGTCTGTTTCGTTTTTAGTCGTTGTTAGGTGTGCCGTAAATTTGAACACCAGGGCCACTCGCCTCCATACCGAGTTCATCTTGCTCTTTGCTTTGACTCGGGTAGTTATTGCTTAGAGATGAGCCACCTTCAATTTTTGCCAATAATTCTTCTGCTTGGATAACTGCTTTTTTGTTTTGTTTGCTAGTTTTCATAAAACACCTCGTTAGGTTTGTTGTAGTTAAAGTGAGTAGAAAGACATCCTTGCCCCTTTGCTACCAAATAATCGGTAGCAGTATTCCTAAATCAATCTAAATAAGGTTATTTATTAAACACTTAACGATAGCCTGCTGGCGGTTCGCGCTCTGTGTCTTTTCGATGCAGTTGGTCAAATGGAAATTGACTGTACGCTCTGTAATACCGAGTATTTGGCTAATTTCCCAAGACGTTTTACCTTCGGATGCCCAAAGAACACAATCGCGCTCTCTCTTTGTAATATTGAAGTGGTCTTTTCGACACCGTAATGCCGCATTAAGTAATGAAGGAGACAAGATAGTCCAATACCAGTCGACTTGCTCTACAGTCACTTTATAAGCAAGTTCACATGGAACATTAAACACTAAAGCTCCAATAATGCCTTTTATGCCCCTAAGCGGTAATACGTGTAAAGACTCGGCGATGTTTAGCGCACCAGTGAGCTTTGCAAGCGAACAAAGCCTAATTCCTGATTTTGAATGTGCGAGCACTTTATCGCTTTCAAATAACACCGCGAGCTCTTCTTGGTAGTGTCCATAAACTTGCACAGGCTGAATATGGTTCGGCAGTGGACTATAGTCTACGAATGCCAAACAATCGTACCCTACATCACGAGCGATAGTTTTAAGTGCCTCTTTTAAATCATCTGCATGATGAATTGAATCAAACAAGTCAATGATGCGTCTGATGGACTCTCCATCCTTAAATGGGTTGTAGCTATCTTGTTCGGTAGGTTTCATTTTTTCTTCCTCACATTCAAAGCAATGAGCGCGATTTTTTTATCAAGCTCCCGTGTCGTCATGTGTTTAAATTTATCCCTGAGAGCGTGCCCAGTCAAAAAATCAAATAAAGAAATATAACAATAAAAATCAAAAAGATAACTCCATTTATTAGCAATAAAATTAACTATGTATTGTTTAATAATGAGCTATAATCCACCAGCTAAAAGCAACTTCAAAATTCGATATACATTCTTTAGTTGAAGTCTTAATAAACCGAAGTAGACACATGGAGTATATTTAAAATATCAGCTACGCCCTTCAGGTGCTCCCTATATGCGAAGCCGTTAAAAAGTCCCTGCAAAAGGGAATAACCAGCGATAACATTTCCCCAAAAAGAAACATAGGACCAACACCTTAAAGCAATTCAGAAGTGAAAATACGGCTACACAGGCCATATTATTTCGATGCTGCGAAGACGTAATTGATTGCATAATTCAGAAATAGAACAGGTATTTTCGCGTAACTAAAATTAGTGGCGATAGAAGTTTAGGTTGGTCGCTTTTGCGCAAATAGGTTACAGATTGAAAGCTAGAACCAAAATGAATTCGTGTTTAATGGTGTACGCATTCAAATATCGTCTATGTTCTTATTTTGGAAACTTATTTTTCAGAGTAAAAGATAGCGTTGAAGCGCGTTTAGGACAGATCACAGCTCTGTATCTAGGGGATAACGGAGATTTATAGGTAACGATGTTTGACTTGTGCTTACAGCCCTTTTGAGCAATAAAATCTAATTGGTTACGCAAGCATTTTGATCTGGGTATAATTGAACATTTTCATCGCGAGAAAACTTCAAAAGATCACTATATTTCATTTGACTGAGCTCTACTGAAACCAGCAAACTACTTTCTAGCACACTATCAACCTTGAACTTTACCGGCTTGCGGTCAGTACATAACCACAGGCTTTGGTCTAACTGGCTTACATCATAATTTTTATCAAAATTATAAATGCCAAGCACATGTGAAGACGAGACTTTAACCATTAAATCACCCGACGACAATTGCGACTGAGTGCTGGCTTCTTCACTAATAAACTCCACATACCCATTGGTGTTGGAAATATATACTTTGTCTTCGCCTTTATTGGACTTTGCTTTAAAAGTCAGTAACACCTGTCCTTTTTCAACTAAACTGCCAACCTCCAGCTGGTTGGCACGTATAGCAGTCCCTGTTTCCCTGGTGAAGTAATATTCTACGGCAGGCTCTTGCAGGTACAATTGACCAATCATTGGCGTCTGAAAGGTTGGTAAAATCAAAGACAAAGTAAATAAGCTTTTCATATCAATCCGTAAAAAATAGTTCCTATCAATTGGTGAAATTCAGTCATAAGCCCCAACAAGCACTTCCTGTATATAACGCAATTAAGTACCTATAAATGAAACTTCACCGCCAATTTATTCTGTAAATTTAGTGTCTAGTGCCACATTGTTGGTGAGTATTATTATGTTCTTCTCCAACGGCTATATTACCTAGCTCTGCGCGCCAATTGATAGAAAGCTTCCTTTGCTATTTACCGCTTAAGCAATCAGGTCTAGTATCTGGGCGTGTGACAGTGTCAGTGTTGCCACCACCAATTTGTTTTGTCAGCTGATCGCCGATGACTTCTTTATTCGACAGTGTTTTTAGTTTCTTTGTTTTTAGAGAAAGTAACATGGTCCAGCTCCAATATCATTGTAAGGTTTATAGTTTTTAAATTTATTAATTAGTTATTAAGATCAGGCCTAGTGTCCGGGCGTGTAACTGTGTCCGTATTACCACCACCAATTTGCTTTGTCTGCTGTGCACCCAATGCATCTTTAGATGTCAGTGTTTTTAGTCTTTTGGTTTTTAAAAAAAGCAACATGGCCTAGCCCCTAATATTATTTTTATTTGGTTTGTCTAACTAGTTTTGTATGGTATCTGGACGCGTTACCGTATCCGTATTACCGCCGCCAACTTGCTTTGTTAGCTGTGCACCAATTACTTCTTTGTTTGTCAGTGTTTTTAATTTCTTTGTCTTTAGAGAAAGCAACATGATCAAGCTCCACTATGGTTTGTTGTTGGGTTTAATTATTTAACTTTTAGCTCAGGTTTAGGTGGTTGAATTGGACGTGTAATTGTATCAGTATTACCGCCACCAATTTGCTTAGTTTGCTGTCCGCCTAGCGCATCATTACGAGTTAAAGATTTTAATTTTTTTGTTTTTAGAAAAAGTAGCATAGCTAAACTCCTGTTTATTCCATTACGCTTCTTAGGGCTAATTATTTAATTACTGTTTTTTATTTGCACATCTACGTGTGCTTTGATGTTTCCAAGATAAACAAACTCAGCGTGTAATGGTAGTTATTAAACCTTATATAACCCGCGATAACATTTTGTAAGTTATTGTTTTTTATTGATATAAAAATAACCTTTGAAATATTCGGAATAATAACATTTAGCAATACTACAAATATCATTTCAAAATAGTAAAAAAGTACACACAAGGCCTTTCGAGCGGCAAATTTCTTTTCTAAAAGTACAGCGGCCAATTAGGCACTCACAAGCATGCATACTTTGTTCAATAAATAAAAATTAACTTTCCAATGGAATTAAGCGGGACAATGAAGATGAGTATAGAAGAATGTAGCATGTAGCAATTAATAAAAAGGCAAACACAATAGTGTCTGCCTGTCATATTTCATTTGGTATTTTTGGTTACATGGCCGTGTCAGTCTCTAGCAAAGACACTTTGAGCAGTTGATTTTCAACTACTTCGATCATATCCACTATTAAACTACCTGAGTCTGAACTGCGTACTCTGTCAATGACAAACTTGGATTCGTCTACCGTATAAATAGGCTCAATAATAGACTCTGTCGCGAAGTCTATTTTATGAATGCTCTCTCCATCCGAGTGATAAATATGCCCATTTAAGATAGTGACAGAGTGTTTGTATTTGGCTGGTGGTAACTCCAAATTATGTACCACCTCACCAGTGCGTAAATCAAATGCAGACAAAATATCATTGGATGACAAGGTTACTAACATAGTGTCATTTATTTTATCAAGCCATAGCGTGCTTTGAGTTGGTAGCTCTCGCACTTTTTCATCTAGACTGGAAAGCACATAAGCTTTGCTGTTCACCTTTGTCTCATCAACAACGGTATAGCTTATTTCACTCTCACTCCAATACTCTGCAGATACAATGGTCCCGTTGACAGGCTTAGCCATTTTCAACGTCAAATCATCCAATGTGTAAACTTCGATTTTATTGGCGTAATGGATCAGTAGCTCATCAGCAGCGCGGTTGTATCTGATAGTTTTGTAATCTGAATCGGGTAACCCCAAAGCGGATACTTGACCATCATTAGCCTTAAAATTAATCCGATATAAATGACCAATTCGAGTTAAAAATAAATAGCCGTTGGGCACCTCTATTGCAGCCGCATCCTCTCGAATACTCTTAATTTGAGGACTCAGTATCCTATCTTGAATATCTAGGGTATAGATATCCATAACAAAGGGGTAACTGGTCATCAATAGTTCGCGACTGTTAAGAGTTTCATAGTTGGCATAGGATTGCTCGGTCATTAACTTTTGCGCTTTCACTAGCCTTTTTTCTTCTAGAGAAAAGCTGTAAACAATGTTTTGAGAGTTATCAAACCAAACTAACTGCCCAGACTTATCGTCATAGTTTAAGGTCCAAATACGAGACTGAGACTCATAGAGCTTAACTTGATTACCACCATCAGGGTCAGTCATATAGAGTTCATTGATATCGTATTGACGCCTTTCAAATAAGATAATCTCCTTTTCTGGCACATAGGCTAAAAACCGATCGCCATAAGAGTTCAAGTTTGGCGAGGTGATCTGAAACTCCTCGCCCGTTAATAAATCTCGATTGGTTAATGCCGATAATTCATCGCGATTTCGATAACCACTTTTTGCGTACACCAGACGGTCTTGATTAATACCACCTCCGGTCATGCTATTGAGCTTACAGTCAAACAAAAACTGGTTCCCCGACACAAAGTCAGCACTTAATTGCCATACTTGGCATTTATCGCCATCAACGATTCTATAGTAAATTGTACTTGAGTCCGAAGACCAACCAACCGGGTAATAATTTACCCCCTGCTCACCCAATCGGCGTTCATGACCACTCTTTAAGCTTTTGACAACTAGAGAGTAATAATCTGTATCGCGCTGAATAAATGAATAAGCCACCATGGCATCATTCGGTGATAGGTTGAGTAGGGTATAACGCCCTTGAACCCATGATAAAACACTTTCTTTGATCGGCTGATCGAGTGTCTGTAGCACGCCTTCATCCTTGTTAGCGTAATCTAAATTAAATTGCACAACATCCAAGCTAGCCAAAGTCACAGCACCAAGTACCGCAGCCCCTGCCAACAGCCAACTCAAGCGTTTACGCCGCTGGGCTTTAGGCTGTTCTGGTATCTCGCGAGTTATCGCGTCTAAAGGGGTGGTAATCGTTCTATCGAGGTTTGGTTCAGGAGAAGTACTGGAAGGTTGATCTGGGTGGTAAATAATCTGTGGTTCGAGAAAAAAACTATATCCTTTTCGGTAATGGGTTTTAACTACAATACCACGCTGTTTGTCTGATTTAAGGATTTTGCGCAACTCAGACATAGCACGGTTAATCGCATTATCATCAACAAAATTTTGGTTCCAAACGTCATCTACCAAATCTTGCCGAGTGATAATTTGCTCATTATTAATGATCAAATAGCACAGTAAACGAAATAAAAGCGGCTCCAATTCCCGTGTCGTATCGCCATCAGAGATACACTGACGCTTGGGATCCAGCACCCATTCGCCAAATTTTACTTCCTTTACTTGCCTAGAAAATCTCACTTCATTCATGATGAATTTTACACGAACAGGGTCCTAACAAATCACCATTTTACTTAAAGCAATTTTTTACTCAAGCAAATATGTTAAACGTTGTAACTCATTGCTTTTAATTATGCAATAAAGTGAGTACGGCCTTTAGCGTGCACCCTAACAGTAATTATTTATAATTATTAACCTAAGTTATACGTGAACAGCCATACGCGATAATTAGGTGGCTCATCTAAGCTAAAAATATAACATAACATAGTAAGGGGGAAAAAACACAGTAGTATTGTATTCGCTTTGATAAGCGTTAGGTGAGCTCAGTACTCGTCTCAAACCTGAGGCATAAAAAAACCCACATGCCATTAGCATGTGGGCTTTAAACCAAATAGGTGGTTGGTTATTTGCGCAACTGGCGAATAACGCGTAGCTGTGCAAGCGCTTCTTCAAGCTGTACAGCTGCTCGATCGTAATCAAGGTCAGCAGTAGAACCTGAAGACATTTGCGCTTGAGCTTCACGTCTGGCTTCTTCAGCAGCCTGCTCGTCAAGCTCTTCACCACGGATAGCAACGTCCGCTAGAACAGTTACCGTCTTAGGTTGAACTTCAAGCGTACCGCCTGCAACGTAGATGATCTCTTCAGCACCATCTTCTTTAACCAAACGAACCATACCAGGTTTTAGGCCAGTCAGGAGTGGCGCGTGGCCAGGGTGAATACCTAATTCACCTTCACTACCTGTTACTTGAATCGTTGCAACAGCACCAGAGAAAACACTCTGTTCTGCGCTAACTACGTCAAGTTGTACTGTCATTGCCATAACAACCTCCTAATTACATGTTTTTAGCTTTATCAACTGCTTCGTCGATTGAGCCAACCATGTAGAATGCCTGCTCAGGCATATCATCGTAATCACCGTTTAGGATGCCCTTAAAGCCAGAGATTGTGTCTTTAAGAGATACGTATTTACCAGGTGCACCAGTGAATACCTCAGCAACGAAGAACGGCTGAGATAGGAAACGCTGGATTTTACGTGCGCGAGATACAACTTGCTTATCTTCATCAGATAGCTCGTCCATACCTAGGATCGCGATGATGTCTTTCAGCTCTTTATAACGCTGAAGTACAGTCTGAACGCCACGTGCAGTCTCATAGTGTTCGTTACCGATTACTTGAGGATCTAGCTGACGTGAAGTTGAATCTAGTGGGTCTACCGCAGGGTAGATACCTAGAGACGCGATGTCACGTGAAAGTACTACTGTTGCGTCAAGGTGCGCGAACGTTGTAGCTGGCGATGGGTCAGTCAAGTCATCCGCAGGTACGTATACCGCTTGGATTGAAGTGATTGAACCAGTCTTAGTTGATGCGATACGCTCCTGTAGTACACCCATCTCTTCTGCAAGAGTTGGCTGGTAACCTACCGCTGAAGGCATACGACCTAGTAGTGCTGATACCTCAGTACCTGCAAGAGTATAACGGTAGATGTTATCTACGAAGAAAAGTACGTCACGACCTTCGTCACGGAACTTCTCAGCCATAGTTAGACCCGTTAGTGCAACACGTAGACGGTTACCCGGTGGCTCGTTCATCTGACCATATACTAGAGATACTTTGTCTAGTACGTTTGAGTCGTTCATCTCATGGTAGAAATCGTTACCCTCACGAGTACGCTCACCAACACCTGCGAATACAGAGTAACCGCTGTGCTCGATTGCGATGTTACGGATAAGTTCCATCATGTTTACGGTTTTACCTACACCGGCACCACCGAATAGACCAACTTTACCACCTTTCGCGAACGGACATACAAGGTCGATTACCTTGATACCTGTTTCAAGTAGCTCAACTGAACTTGATTGATCTTCGTATGAAGGCGCAGCACGGTGAATTGACATACGCTCTTCTTCACCAATTGGACCTGCTTCATCGATAGGCTGACCAAGTACGTCCATGATACGACCTAGGGTCTTTGTACCAACTGGAACCTTGATTGGCTCACCTGTGCCTTCTACTGAGATACCACGACGTAGACCGTCAGTAGTACCAAGTGCGATACCACGTACCACACCGCCACCTAGCTGCTGTTGCACTTCTAGTGTCAAACCAGCTAGGTCGCCTTCTGTAACTTTTAGTGCGTCATATACGGCTGGCACGTTGTCTTGTGGGAACTCAATGTCCACAACGGCGCCGATAATTTGGACGACCTTACCTAAACTCATGTCTATTCCTCTCGTTAAACTTTGCCGAAGCGTTATACAGCAGCCGAACCGCCAACAATCTCACTGATCTCTTGTGTGATTGCAGCCTGACGTGCTTTGTTGTAAACAAGTTGCAGCTCATCCATTAGGTCGCCTGCGTTATCAGTTGCGGCTTTCATCGCAACCATACGGGCAGCCTGTTCAGATGCAGCATTTTCTACTACACCCTGGTACACCTGAGACTCAATGAAACGTACCAATAGCGTCTCTAGAATCGCTTCTGGGCTCGGCTCATATAAGTAATCCCAAGCGTGGGCTGATACTTCTTCTTCAGCTTTTGGCAAAGGTAATAACTGTTCGATCGTTGGCTCTTGCTTCATCGTGTTAACGAATTTGTTGTACACAACGAACAAGCGGTCAATTTTACCTTCAGCAAATGCATCTAGCATTACTTTTACAGGACCAATTACATCCTGAATTGAAGGTGCATCTCCAAGACCCGCTTTTTTAGCGAGTAACTCACCGCCAAAACGTTGGAAGAAACCAGCTGCCTTGCTACCTAAAGTAGCAAATTCGGCATCAACGCCTTTATCTTTCCACGCTTTAACGTCTTGTGTGATTTTCTTAAACTCATTTGAGTTCAAGCCACCACATAGACCACGGTCAGTTGAGATAACAATATAACCAACTCGCTTTACATCACGGTCCTCAAGGAACGGGTGATGAAAGTCAAGATTTGCTTGAGCAACACGACCGATCACTTTGCGTAAGTTCTCAGCGTATGGACGGCTTGACGCCACACGGTCTTGTGCCTTCTTCATTTTAGAAGCGGCAACCATTTCCATCGCGCTGGTGATCTTCTGAGTATTCTTAATACTCCCGATCTTGCTTTTTATCTCTTTTCCGCTGGCCATGACTCTCTCTCCGAATCAGTGGTGACCGAAGTCACCATGAATAACTAAATTACCAAGTTTGCGTCGACTTGAACTTCTCTAGAAGCTCTTTAAGTTGCGCTTCAATCTCAGCGTTGTAGTTACCAGTTTCGTTGATTTGAGTCATCAGCGCTGCGTATGTGCTGTTTGCAAAACCAATTAGGCCTTCTTCGAAATCACCAATCTTGTTGATTTCGATGTCTTGTAGGAAGCCCTTCTCAGCTGCAAATAGAGACAGAGACATTTCAGCAACAGACATAGGTGCGTATTGCTTCTGCTTCATTAGCTCTGTTACGCGCTCACCGTGCTCAAGCTGTGCACGTGTTGCATCGTCAAGATCAGAAGCGAACTGAGAGAACGCTGCTAGTTCACGGTACTGAGCTAGTGCTAGACGGATACCACCACCTAGTTTCTTAACGATTTTCGTTTGCGCTGCACCACCTACACGAGATACCGAGATACCAGCGTTAACAGCTGGACGGATACCTGCGTTGAATAAGTCAGTTTCTAGGAAGATCTGACCATCGGTGATTGAGATAACGTTAGTAGGTACGAATGCAGAAACGTCACCACCTTGAGTTTCAATGATTGGCAATGCCGTCAATGAACCTGTTTTACCTTTCACTTCACCATTAGTGAACTTCTCAACGTAATCAGCGTTTACACGTGATGCACGCTCTAGAAGACGTGAGTGAAGGTAGAATACGTCACCTGGGTATGCTTCACGACCTGGTGGACGCTTAAGTAGTAGTGAGATCTGACGGTAAGCAACAGCTTGCTTAGACAGATCATCATATACGATTAGCGCGTCTTCACCGCGGTCACGGAAGTATTCACCCATAGTACAACCAGCAAATGGCGCTAGGTATTGTAGCGCTGCTGATTCTGAAGCAGATGCAACAACAACGATTGTGTTTTCAAGTGCACCGTGCTCTTCTAATTTACGTACTACGTTTGCGATAGTAGATGCTTTTTGACCAACCGCTACGTACACACACTTAACGCCTGTGTCTTTTTGGTTGATGATAGCATCGATAGCAAGTGCAGTTTTACCAGTCTGACGGTCACCGATAACTAGCTCACGCTGACCACGACCAACTGGGATCATCGCATCGATAGACTTATAACCAGTTTGTACTGGCTCGTCTACTGATTGACGCTCGATTACACCTGGTGCAATTTTTTCAACTGGTTCGAAACCATCGTTGTCTAGTGCACCTTTACCATCGATTG
Organism: Pseudoalteromonas luteoviolacea; assembly: GCF_018100925.1. GTDB lineage: Bacteria > Pseudomonadota > Gammaproteobacteria > Enterobacterales > Alteromonadaceae > Pseudoalteromonas > Pseudoalteromonas obscura. The sequence goes on from NZ_JAGJEH010000020.1 coordinate 11,987, forward strand.
GTGCACCTAGAGTGTTAACAACACGACCTAGTAGACCACGGCCTACTGGTACTTCAAGGATACGACCTGTAGATTGTACTTTTACGCCTTCTTTAAGGTCTGCGTAAGGACCCATAACTACCGCACCTACTGAGTCACGCTCGAGGTTCAATGCGATAGCATAACGGTTGCCAGGAAGCTCGATCATCTCACCTTGCATACAGTCAGCTAGACCGTGGATGCGGATGATACCGTCAGTAACAGATACGATAGTACCTTCGTTACGTGCTTCACTTACAACTTCAAACTGCTCAATACGCTGCTTGATCAGTGCAGAAATTTCTGTGGAATTAAGTTGCATGCTCTTTTTCCCAATTACGATTGTAGCGACACTGCTAAGCGGTCTAATTTACCGCGTACGCTACCGTCAATTACGGTATCGCCAGCCTTAATAACCAAACCGCTTACCACGGTTTCATCGATGCTACAATTCAGCTTAACTTTGCGTGCGAAACGTTTCTCTAACGCAGCGCCCAATTTATCTTGCTGCTCTTGCGCAAGTTCAGTTGCAGAAACCACGTCAACGTCAATTTCTTTGTCATAATCTGCTTTAAATTCAGCAAATAATTCAGCAACTGCAGGGACTGCAGATAAACGCTCATTTTCGGCCATCAGCTTGATAAGATTTTGACCTTGCTCGTCGAGTTGTTCAGCACATAGCTTGATAATGATTTCAGACTGTTCAGCCTGAGTAGCGATGCTACCCAGTAACGCCTGAACCTGTTCATCGCTGGTCACTTGACCCGCGAAGAACAGCATTTCATTCCAAGCTTCAACTGTGCCTTTTTCAACAGCAAGTTCAAAAGCCGCTTTAGCGTATGGGCGAGCGATAGTAGTCAATTCAGACATGCTCATACCCTCCTAATTAAAGCTCAGCAACTAGCTTATCAACGATATCGCTGTGTGCGTCTTGATTGATTTCACGCTCTAAAATCTTTTCTGCGCCAACCAAAGCCAGACTAGCTACTTGAGTACGTAGCTCTTCTTTCACACGGTTACGCTCTGTTTCGATTTCAGAGTGTCCTTGAGCAATAATCTTCTCACGCTCTTGTTGACCACGAATAGTTTCTTCGTCAACGATAAGCGCAGCACGCTTTTTAGCTTGCTCAATGATTTCAGCCGCTTGAGTCTTTGCTTCTTTAAGCTGCTCAGCAGCTTTTTCACGCGCTTGCTCAAGATCTTTTTCAGCTTTATCAGAGGCAGCTAAACCATCTTCAATTTTCTTCTGGCGAGCTTCAATTGCACTATTTAGCGGTGGCCATACGTATTTCATACAGAAAAGTACGAATACCGTAAATGCAATTAATTCACCTATTAGAGTGGCGTTTAAGTTCACGACCGCTCCTCCTTACTTGACAGTTGTTCGATTCAGCTATTGTCTAAAAAATTAAAGCGCGAACAACATGTACATAGCGATACCAACACCGATCATCGCTACCGCATCGATTAGACCAGCAAGGATGAACATTTTAACTTGTAGTGAAGGTGCAAGCTCAGGCTGACGAGCACATGCTTCTAGGAATTTACCACCCATGTTACCGAAGCCGATAGCAGTACCGATAGCACCGAAGCCGATAAGTAAAGCAACAGCGATAAGCTTAAGACCTAATACTAGTTCCATTTTTTTCTCCAAAGTTTCATTTGTAAATTAAAGTTAAAGTTAAAAAATCTTTTAAAAATTATATTCTTAGTGGCTATCTTTTGCACTTGCCATGCTCAGGTATACGATCGTAAGCATCATAAATACGAATGCCTGTAGAACGATAACTAAGATGTGGAAAGCAGCCCAGATAAAGTGCAGTGGTAACTGCATTAAGCCAATTGCACCGATCAAGATGAAGATCATTTCACCCGCGTACAGGTTACCGAACAAACGCAGTGCTAGCGAGAAAGGCTTAGCAAATAGCGCGATAGTTTCAAGTAACAAGTTACAAGGGATAAGGAAAATCATACCAATCTTGTTTTTAGTGCTGAACGGGTGAAGTGTTAGCTCAGCAATAAAGCCACCGATGCCTTTGATTTTAATTGAATAACCGATCATCAGAAGGAATACGCCGATAGCCAGTGCTGCCGTCATATTTAAGTCAGTTGTCGGTACAATTTTCATGTATACATCGTGTGAGTCCATACCAAATGCAGTTTCGCCAACAAAGCCAGCAAATGCAGGTAGGAAATCAACAGGAACCAAGTCCATTAAGTTCATTAAGAACACCCAAACAAAAATTGTTAGGGCTAATGGGGCAATCAGCTTGCTGTTACCATGATAAGTATCGCGTACGTTGTCGCCAACGAACTCAACAATCATCTCAATAAAGCACTGAAATTTGCCAGGTACACCAGTAGTGGATTTTTTAGCGGCGCTTCGGAAGATCCATAAAAAAACCAGACCTAAACCGATTGACCATGCGAGGGTATCTACGTGCCATGTCCAGAATCCACTATCCGCACATGCTTTATTGAAGGCAAGACCGGCATCGGTCGAGCACATCTTGGCATTGGTCAAGTGGTGCTGAATATGGCTTGATAGAGTAACTTCTTCTGCAGCCATGTTTTATCCCAAAAGTTAATGATTAAAAAAAATCGGTGCTAGCCACTGCGAGAACATCACTAGTATGTAACAGCAGAAAAATGGCAACGCCATGACACTCAAATGTTTAAACGCCAGTGCAAACATGCAAATGGTTAGCAAAAATTTTAATCCTTTGCCTCGTTTTAACGAGTCATACACTTGATTCGCTTTGCTCGCTCCGACAAATCGAAATGAATACAAAGCAAATACTAAATTGGGAAGCACAATAGCAAAGCCGCCAACCAACGCTGACATACCGGCTTGTACTCCCCAACCTACTAAAACTATTACTGCAGCTACTAATGCTACGATACCCTGAAGCAAGACACCTTTTAATGCGGCGCGTCTATACGGGCCAGCTAACGAATGAGTCACTTTATATTAACCTTAATGACGCTAAAATTTATCAGGGTATAAAAACTGGCGAAATTATACTGATTTCTGCTCAATTTGCAACTTGACGCGACGAAATGAGGTATAAATTAAGCACTCAATCCGCCGCAATTTTGACCTTTAGGAGGGTTGTTGTAAATCTGGGTGGATCCGCCCAAGAATACCGTCTAGTTCATCAAGATCTGCGTAGGATATAACCAGCTTTCCTTTGCCTTTTTGATTGTAGTTGATCTCGACTTTCGCCCCCAAATTTTCTGCAAGCTGTTGCTCTAACAGTTTGACATCGGGGTCTTTTTCCTTTGTTTCTTTTTTAGCCACAGGCTCTTGCATGGCACGAACCAGCTTTTCGGTCTCACGCACAGTCAGTCCTTTTGCAACCGCAGTGCGAGCAGCCTCTGATTGAGCTTCGCCTTGTAGTGATAATAGACACCGAGCATGGCCCATTTCTATATCACCATGTTCTAACAAGATTTTTACATCATCATTGAGATTGATTAAACGTAACAAGTTAGTCACAGTTGTACGTGATTTACCTACAGCATCAGCAACTTGCTGATGGGTTAAATTAAATTCAGTGAGCAATCGATCTAGCGCAACCGCTTCTTCCATGGCGTTAAGATCTTCACGTTGAATATTTTCTATTAACGCAATCGCTACTGCGGCATCATCTTCCACATCTTTGATAATACACGGGACAACGTCCAACCCAGCAAGCTGTGAAGCACGCCAACGACGTTCACCCGCAATAATTTCATACTGTTCAGAACTTAGTTGTCTAACGACAATAGGTTGTAACACCCCCTGCGCACGTATTGAGTTTGCCAACTCTTCAAGCGCTTGTTCTGACATATCTTTACGCGGTTGATACTTACCACGCTGCAAAAATTCGATCGGCAGTCGCTGTAATTCTTGATCTGATGTTTCTGACTGTTGGCTATCAGGGGCTGGTGCCAGCTCTGGAGCTTGCACTTTCGTTTCTTCAGGGGGAGTCATACCTGAAGGTGGCTTAGCAGAACTTAATAATGCATCTAAGCCTCTACCTAATCCTCTTTTTTTCACCGACATGTTGTTTTTTATCCTCTTAAGCTACAGCAGCGGCTTGTTTTTCTTGACGGCGTAACATTTCTCCAGCCAGTGCAAGGTATGCTTTGGCACCACTTGACGCACGATCGTAATACATCGCTGGCGCACCAAAACTTGGCGCCTCAGCCAAGCGCACATTCCTTGGGATCACAGTGCGGTAAACTTTTTCACCAAAATGTTGTTTAAGCTGTTCTGATACATCATTCGCTAATCGATTTCTAGGGTCGTACATGGTACGTAAAATCCCTTCAATTTGCAGTTCAGGGTTAACCAATTTCGACAGCTGCGTGATGGTATCCATCAATGCCGTCAATCCTTCTAATGCATAGTACTCACATTGCATCGGCACCATAACAGAATCAGCAGCAGCCATTGCGTTGACGGTTAGCATATTTAATGAAGGAGGACAGTCAATGAAAATAAACTCGTAGTCGTCTTGAATAGACTCAATGGCGTTACGCAAACGGACTTCACGGGCGAACAGCTCCATCAACTTCACTTCCGCAGCGGTCACATCACCGTTGGCCGAAATGAGGTCATACTCACCAGAAGTGTCTGTACAGATCACCTCTTTGATGGGTGTTTCTTCGATCAGCAGATCATAGATAGTTGCCACGTCACTATATTTATCAACACCACTGCCCATGGTGGCATTGCCTTGTGGATCCAAATCTATCAGCAGTACTTTTCTTTTCGTTGCCGCCATCGAGGCAGCAAGGTTAACCGCAGTGGTTGTTTTGCCAACACCACCTTTTTGGTTTGCAATTGCAATGACTCTAGCCACAGTGTCCTCGAGTTTAGTCTTTAGTAAGAATAATTAAATGACGTTCACCTTCAAGGTTAGGTACCTGCAAGGTGATATTTTGCTCTAAAGAAATGCCTTCAGGCAGACAATTTAATTCATCTTGCGGATACATTCCTTTCAGTGCAACAAATCGTCCTGATGAGTCAATCAAATGTGTACACCATTGCACCATATCTTGCAGGGACGCAAATGCACGACTCAGTACACCGTCTAATTTAACACTTGGCTGATATTCTTCAACACGAGACTGCACTGGTGTCACGTTTTTTAGTCCAAGCGCATGTTTTACTTGGGTTAAAAAACGTACTCTTTTTCCAAGGCTATCAAGCAACACAAATTCAGTGTCGGGCAATGCGATCGCCAATACAATACCTGGTAACCCCGGACCCGTGCCAACATCAATATAGTGTTTGCCAGTAAGGTGTGGTGCAACAACCAGTGAATCCAAGATATGCTTAACCATCATCTCTTTCGGATCACGTACAGAAGTCAGGTTATAGGCTTTATTCCATTTGTCGAGCAACCCGACATAATCGACAAGCTGCTGTTTTTGATTTTCGGTCAGCGAAATCTCTGTTTCAGCCAACAAAGCATTGAGTTGTTCTAATAACACAGTTTTCCATTGCTGTTACGCAGACTTGCGCAACAGCCCTTGCTTTTTCAGATAGACTAATAATAGCGAAATAGCGGCTGGGGTGATACCAGAAATACGCGATGCTTGGCCAATCGTTTGTGGACGCGCATCAGTAAGCTTAGCAACCACCTCGTTAGACAACCCACTTACCTGACTATAATCAAATTCGGCTGGTAGCAAAGTTTCTTCGTGGCGAAGCTGTTTATTAATCTCATCTTGTTGACGCGCTATATATCCAGCATATTTAGTCTGAATTTCAACCTGCTCAAGAGCAGGCCAGTTATCGTGTTCACTGGCTAAGCCGTCAATGGCCATAAGCTCGCGATAGCTCACTTCAGGACGGCGGATCAAATCTTCGAGGCTAGCCTCTCGCGTCAGCGGCGATTTGAGCAGTGCATTGACTTGATCTAACGCTTCATGATCTTTGTGGATCCAAGTAGAGCGAAGACGTTGTGCTTCTTGCTCCATTACTTCTAGCTTGTTATTAAATGCTGCCCAGCGCTCATCATTTACCAAGCCTAGCTCCCGACCTTTTTCTGTAAGGCGCAAGTCTGCGTTATCTTCACGTAGAAGCAAACGGTACTCGGCACGGCTGGTAAACATACGATAAGGTTCTTTTGTGCCTAAGGTTGCTAGATCGTCAATCAGTACACCTGTATAGGCTTCATCACGACGAGGTGTCCAAGGATCCTCTCCTTTAACTTGCAACGCAGCATTCATACCAGCGATTAAACCCTGTGCACCCGCCTCTTCATAGCCAGTTGTACCATTAATTTGACCAGCAAAGAACAGACCATTGATGAATTTGGTTTCAAGAGATTGTTTTAGATCTCTGGGGTCAAAAAAGTCGTATTCAATGGCATAACCCGGGCGACAGATATGAGCATTTTCAAACCCTTTGATCGAGCGGACAATGTCCAACTGAATATCAAAAGGTAAGCTGGTGGAAATACCATTAGGATATAGCTCATAGGATGTTAGGCCTTCAGGCTCAACAAAGATCTGGTGCTTTTCTTTATCAGCAAAGCGCACAATTTTATCTTCAATTGATGGGCAATATCTCGGTCCGACCCCTTCAATAACGCCGGCATACATAGGTGAACGATGAAGGTTTTCACGGATCACATCATGGGTTTTCTCATTCGTATAAGTAATATAACAAGGGATCTGCGTAGGATGATCTGATTGTTTACCCAAAAATGAGAATACAGGTGTCGGTGTATCACCTGGTTGCTCTTGCATAACTGAAAAATCTACAGTACGCGCATCAATACGTGGTGGAGTACCTGTTTTAAGTCTATCTACTCTGAACGGTAATTCACGTAAACGGTGTGCTAGTGCAATTGAAGGAGGATCCCCTGCTCTACCGCCTTTGTAGTTTTCAAGGCCAATATGGATCTGACCACCTAAAAATGTACCTACAGTCAGTACTACGGATTGTGCACTAAAGCGCAAACCCATTTGCGTTACCACGCCTTTGACTTGATCTTGTTCTACGATCAGATCATCACAACTTTGTTGGAATATTTTTAAGTTTTCTTGGTTTTGCAAAGTATCTTGGATCGCTGCTTTGTACAATGCACGATCTGCTTGTGCCCTTGTTGCTCTTACCGCTGGACCTTTAGATGAGTTAAGCGTTCTAAATTGGATCCCGCCTTTATCGATCGCTTGTGCCATAGCGCCACCAAGTGCGTCGATCTCTTTCACTAAGTGACCTTTGCCGATCCCGCCGATCGCTGGGTTACAAGACATTTGGCCTAAAGTATCCATATTGTGAGTTAACAATAAGGTATTCATACCCATACGTGCAGCTGCCAACGCAGCTTCTGTACCAGCATGACCGCCACCAACCACGATTACGTCAAAATGTTCATGATAAATCATTTACGGGATCCTACTTAAAAACAACCAGCAAATTTCGAAAGGGTGCGTATTCTACCTAGAAAAACGCAGAAGTGAAACGATTAAATATTAGCCAAAGCCAAAAATGGATCACTTAAAATATATAAGGATCTTTTTAAAGATCTTTATTGATCTTATATTTAGTCAAGGCTAGATCTGTGAATAAGGTTATATTCCTATTTTGATCCATGGACTTAAGCCAGATCATATAGTGTGAATTAGATCGGATCTAAGGGCGGATAAGCTTTGATCAAATAGCCTATTTATTCACAGCCACAAATCCGATTAAATTTATCCAATGGATAAGTAATGCTAGATCAGCAGTTAGATCAAAGGTTATCCACATACGGTGTTTCAAAAATAAGAAAATGTGGATAACTTATGAAGAACTGATCTTGTTTAGCTATTTACTACCAGCTCACTAAACTGAGGTAACCAAGCTAACGCGGTATCTTCAGGTAATGCTTCATCTAATACATCTATCTTTAGAGTTGGCAAAAGCGCTTGCGCACCTTTTTCAATTAAAAGCTTTTCACTGTTCATGGCTGCATGGTTATAGGTGTCATAGCTTGAGTCGCCTATACCAACAACGGCAAAGCGGACATGGCTTAGATCTGCTTGTTCATCAAGTTGTGAGATAAAAGGCAATAGGTTTTCAGGATAATCACCTGCACCATAAGTAGAGGTCACAAGTAGCCATATATTACTTGCGCATTCAGACAAATCTGGCTGTTCATGTACATTGCATGTTAAAGCGCGGGCATTTAGATCCTCAGCTAATTGCTCTGCAACATATTCAGCTGAGCCCATTTGGCTACCAATAATGATCTCAATATTACTCATCGTTTCTCAATATCTCTCTGTATATGCGGCTCATGATAATAGGGATCAAAAAGAAGTAAAGTGTTACTTCAGCCTTGGGATAAAAATAATTAGATGAAATTTCACTCTTTTGTGGGTTAAACTTAATAAGGTGTTGATTTAAAAGGTGTAAATAAATTATTCCTGCTGCGGTAATTCTTTAATAATTGTGGATAAGCAGGGTGTAAGTAGGTAGTGGGATGCGAAGACTTTGCCTTTCATTGGCTCCTAAAGTTAATGATGTACAGCGAAATGCCAGTGTGTGGATAATTGTGCATGAACAATGATCTTATTTGCGGGGGCGATCTTGTTTTTTTGGATCTATAAAGTTAGATCTATATAAAAAAATATTCTAAAAGATCGTGTTTTTAGTTATTTTTGAGGGCTGAAGTGAGGGTTTTCTGTACTGAGCTAGTAAAAATTGATCGTTTTCCTCTGCAAACTGGGTGTTTTATTAATATGAGTATGTTCATTATGTCCGATATTACTTTGATAGTAGTGTCTGAGATGTACAAACCTTTCTCTGTTATTCATTGCTTTGTATGAAATGTGTACATTCATTCTCACTTTTAAACGAATTCTAGACAGTCTTGCATGCTAATTAGGCACTAAGATCGCTTCATTGATCAAAGGAGCGATGAAATGAAACCAAAAAACTTAGTGTTACCTGGCTTGATTTGCAGTTTATTGGCTGGCTGCAATGACGATAACCATGCACCCAATATTGAAGTTGCGCAGCCAAATCATAGTGCGATTGTCACAACGCAATTGTCATTGACGGCTGTTGTAAGTGATAAAGACAATAATTTACAGGACATTAAATGGCGCCAAATTTCTGGGCCTGCTCAGGCAACTCTTGAAGTTGATGGCAATAAAGATCAATCCATCGAGGTGACTTTACCAGCCAAAGCAGGGGAGTATATATTTGAAATTGAAGCAAATGATATATGGCGTTTGAAGGAAAAGTCGCGCTTTATTGTCACTGCGCAAAGTCTTGAAGAGGCTGTTTTCCCGCAGTTAGACAAATTACTCAGCGACACTTACAGTGAATCGACAGAACTGGTTCCCGGGATGCAAGCACTTATCGATTTTGGCATTGAGGGCCAAGTATGGCGTGGAGCTGTCGGTTATAGAGATAAAGATGATCGAGTCCCTTTATTGGTAGATACACCATTTCGTATTGCAAGTATTTCAAAAACCCTCAGTGCTGGTGTTACTTTTTCCCTGATTGATGAAGGTGTTATTACACTTGATACCACACTTGCTGAGCTAGTCTCAGAATCGGATATGCCCAAGGGTTATCAAGTGGAAGATTTTCATGTCCTCAATGGTGTTAAACGGGGTGGGGCGATCACGGTACGACAATTGTTGGATCAAACTAGTGGTATTGAAGACTTTGTTTCTTACCTATCAGATTTGAACGCGCCAGACACAAGATCTTTTCAAGCTGCGTTGCTAGGCACAGGAGAAGATATTCCTGCTGTATGGCATTCCGATCTGTTAATTGAAGATCTATTGCGACGAGGTATCACGCAGTCGCTTGATAATATGCCGGGTGAGCAGCATCTATATGGCAACAGCAATACGGACATTCTGGCTTGGGCACTAGAGCAATATACTGGAAAAAGCTTCGAGCAATTACTATATGAGCGGGTGTATTTGCCTCTAGGTATGAATAATACTTATATGGATCAACATGAGCCGGCAAGGGGTGATGATAAAATTGTTGAACATTACTTCAATATTTCTGATGTTGAGCATGTTCCACCTGCACTACATGGAAATCACAATATTGTAGCATTAGGCGTGAATACTTCGTTTGCTTGGGCCGGAGGTGGATTAGTATCAACTATTGACGATCTTAATCTGTATTTTACAGCACTCCACCAGCGGACTTTGGTTCAAGATCCTAAACTAAATGAAGCGATTCAATCGCATTGGATGCCTATATTCTCAGGAGAAAATATGTCGCAGTCATATGGATTGGCATTGGCTAAATACCAAATGAATGGCTTTACAAGCGTTGGTCATTCCGGGTTTTGGGGGGTAAATGCTGCGATGGTAGAACCGCTTGGTATTCGAGTGATCACCGCGAATCATCAAGTCGTGTCAGACAGCTTGTATGATTTTGAATACGGCGCAATCCAATTGCTACATAATTTGGGTATTAAAGGTGTAACGCCGCTGGTATCTAGTAAGTAACTTGGTGATAGGATACCCGCTGCTCACGCATCGGGTATCTCATAGGTTATTTGCCGATGCAGAATGAACTGAATATTTTGCCTAGTAGATCATCTGATGTAAATTCTCCAGTAATTTCATTCAGATGTTGCTGAGTTAAGCGCAGTTCTTCGGCTAAGATTTCACCGGCAATATGCATTTCTAACTGTGTTTGACCTATTTCCAAGTGTTCTGCTGCACGCTCTAATGCATCAAGGTGACGGCGGCGCGCCATGAACCCACCTTCATTTGCACCGGTAAATCCAATACACGCTTTGAGATGCTCTCGCAAGGTATCAATGCCAGTATTGGCTTGCGCACTGAGTCTTAAAACAGGGTAATTACCCTGTTGGCACAACCCTTGTTGTTCACCACACAAATCGATCTTATTGCGAATAACTGTGATCTCCATGCCTGTTGGCAGCTTTTCCATAAATTCAGGCCAGATTTTCAGTGGATCGGTTTCTTGGGTATCTGTACCATCGACCATAAATAAAACATGATCTGCGCCGCTGATCTCTTCCCAAGCTCGTTCGATCCCGATTTGTTCGACTTTGTCCGGGCTATCACGAAGCCCTGCTGTATCGATAATATGCAGTGGCATACCATCAATATGAATATGCTCTCTTAAAACATCTCGGGTAGTGCCTGCAATATCTGTAACGATGGCTGCTTCTCTACCTGCTAGCGCATTTAACAAAGATGACTTACCTGCATTAGGACGCCCAGCTATAACAACACGCATACCCTCGCGCATGATACTGCCTTGTTTGGCTTGACGCCGAACCTCGGCTAATTGTGTGATGATTGCTTGTAAGTCGCCAGCTACCTTACCATCAGACAAGAAATCGATTTCTTCATCTGGAAAGTCAATCGCTGCTTCAACATACATGCGCAAGTGGATCACTTTCTCTACCAGCACATTAATATGCTTTGAGAAGTCTCCCTGCAACGAGTGTAGAGCACTCTTTGCTGCTTGTTCACTGGTGGCATTGATAAGATCAGCAATCGCTTCCGCTTGGGTTAAATCTAGCTTATCATTCATAAATGCACGTTCAGAAAATTCACCAGGTTTAGCCAGTCTGACGCCGTCAATTTGGCTGATCTCTTTAAGCAGCATATCAATGACAACTGGACCACCATGGCCTTGTAATTCCAATACGTCTTCTCCGGTAAAGGAATTCGGTCCTTGGAAAAACAATGCGATACCTTGATCGAGTTGCTCTCCAGCTAGGGTATTAAATGGTAAATATTCGGCATATCGTGTCTTTGGGCATTTACCCAAGATTTTTTCTGCAACTAACTTCGCTGCTGTGCCTGAAATTCGAATGATCCCTACACCGCCACGGCCGGGTGCGGTTGCCTGAGCTGCTATCGTATCTTGTGCAATCATGATGACTCTTGCTAAATGAGTGTGTTCTAAGCTCAATTGTACAGCAATTGGCATTTCTCAGGTATAGTGGAAGACAATGAATAAAGTGAATTACTTAAGATATAGAGATTAAGGAAAACCCACTTCGTGTTGTTATTTGGTCCATTTCGATTTGATGCTGAAAAGTTGGTTTTGTACCAACAGCAAGAGCGATACTCCCTGCGGCCTAAAGTACTGCAATTGCTAGCTTATTTTTTGGCAAACCCACATCAAGTGATCAAACGGGAGTCGCTACTTTCAGACTTATGGCAACATGGAGAGTATAGAGAAGCGGCGCTGACCCAAAGCATCAATGAATTGCGTCAAGCTTTAGGTGACAACGCACAACATCCAACTTACATTCGGACATTGCCTCAACAAGGCTATCAATGGATCTGCGATGTTAAAGCCCAAAAGTGCGCTAAAAAACAGCTTAGGTTAGTGTTGGCCATATGTGGTGCTACGGCTATCACGGTTGGTACGTCAATCGTAACATCTGCATTTTTGGAGAGAGCAGAAGTGCAAGAGGTTCAAAAGTCCGCACTTTTGATTTTGCCACTGCGCAATGAAACCGGAGTACAAGCTAACGCTTGGTGGGGTTATGCACTTGAAAGCGTGCTTAAAGAGCATCTGCAGCACACCCATCGATTACTGCCTAAAAGTCAAACTCCAGAACTTTTGACGTTGCCGACAGTGGAGCAGCCGTCACAGTTGAGGTTGACGCTAAAACCGATGCAACAACGCTTTTTATTGCAGGCTAGGCTCGATAGCCGTCATGCTGAAGTGGTGGTCGAACATTTGGATCAGAACTTTACCGAGATCGCACAGCAATTGTTGTTTATGTTGCAAGGCCAAGTGACGCGTCTAGACAATCATATCGATCCAAGCCCGGGACTAGCTGATTATTATCGCGGGCTTCAAGCTTTAAATGAGTTTGGACCTCAATTGGCTAAGCCTTATTTTGAGGCTGCGTTGGTCTTAGCGCCTCATCATTTGCCTTCACAATTGGAGTTGGCTCAAATTGCATGGCATCAAGGTGATATATCACAAGCAAGAGCACGCTTTGCTGCGTTGGACATCACTCATGCATCGGCTGTTTTGCAGGCGCGTTACTACCTTTATTTAGGCGTATTTCAAAAAGCACTTGGTGAGTTTTCGCAAGCAAAGAAAAATGCACAGTCTGCACTCATATTGGCACAGCAAAGCCAGCAAATTGAATTGATAGCCAGTGCTTATCAACTTCGGGCCGATATTGCCTGGCACCTATTGCAATGGCAGGACTACACGATGGCGATGAATGCAGCTTACGCACTCGTTGGTAGTCGGTCATTTGCATACAGTGAAGCACAGCGTTCATTTTATTTGGCGAATCCGCCAGCAGCAGGCCCACAAGGAAAAAACTTGCTCAACCTAGCGCAGAGCAAAAAGGTGCTGAGTCATGCTATTGAGTACTACCGTCAGAGCAAGGATAAAATTGACTTGGCGAAAAGCTTATTCGCGTATGGTCAAAACTATTTAGTTCCGGTGAGCGAAAGTGAAAAGAGTTTATTGGAGGCACTTCAGATTATCTCTGACAGCGGTAATTTTCACCTTAAAACGCAAGTGCTTACTTACTTGGGGTTTTACTATATACAGCTACATAAAGGGGAGAAAGCACTTTATTATCTTAATCAAGTTGAACTAAACGAACAGTTTAACTCAGCTATCGAACAGCTTAATTTGCTCAAGGCGATGGCGTTTATGGACATTGGTCTCACCCACAGTGATATGGATGCTACTCAAGCTGCTCAACGACAATTTAGCGTGCTACTGGCTGCGCCAGATACTTCTGTTATGACACGTACAAACGCGACACTCTTGTTGGCTTGGACTTGGCTAAAACTTGATAATTTAGACAAAGCACAAACACTGACTGAGCGCGCTTTGGCTGATTATCAGCGCTTTTCAATCAGTGAAGCTGCGACTTATGCCGCGTATACTCAGATGTATATACACCTACTGCGCGGTCAACCTGAGCGTGCTATCAGCTTAGTCGACTTGGACAAAAATAAAGACGTACATTTGATGTTGTTTTACTCATCTATAGCGGCGCATATGACACAAAATAAAGCGCTTGAACAAAGAAGCACAGAGCTGTTGAGCGTGCTGAAAAACAGCGCACCTTTGTTGCAGCAGCTCGACGAATATAAACAACAAGCAGGGCACAATCGCATCAAACACATAATGCTATTGGATGCGCCCTACAGTGTATATTGCCAAAGTAAATGGGTTCTAGAGTGATATAAGATCCTTTGTTGGCATATGTGCCCCTCTGTAAATAACTTTGCCCTGAGTGTCGAATACGACCCAGTAAGGCAATTCATTTATTTGGTAGTATTCGAATAGCTGATTGTACGTATCAAATACCATATCATGTTGCACAGCGAAGCGTTTTTGATATGCATAGGCACTATGTTCGTCGACATAAAAGGGTTTGATCACGGTTAAAAATGTTTCAGGTCTTTTTTTCGCCAATTGGTTGTTTTGAGCAATGCGTTTTTCACATGCAGGAATATGCTGGAAGGGGCACAAACTGTCGCTAAAAAATAGCACTTGATAGTCTTGTTGCAAACGTGTTTTTAACAGCGGTTTCCCTGACAAGGTTTGCAAAGGTGAAGAGCGCTTCGGTTTAGAAGTTGTCTTTGCTGTTGAAGTTAAATGCATTTTCGATATAACTTGCTCATTTTCCACCAGCACGCTAGTCGGCGTTTTTCTCACTTGAAACTTGTTCATCAAGTGATTGTGTTTATCTATGGTGAGACCTTGATATATTGGATATGCATCAATAAATAGCTCTACGCTGGCTTTATCTACATTGATGTCTGGTTGTATGAAAATACGTTTTACCTTGGTATTAGGCAGCTGTGTTGTATGCGTATATTCGTCCCATATATTAATGAATACATACTCGACTGTGGTGCTTTGAGCATTATAGGAGAGTAACAAAGCCCCCAAGATTATGAGCCTTTTAACTTGTATATACATTAGTGACTCCCTTGCAACTTACTGAGCTTATCTGCAAGTTCATCTGTAAAGAGGGCACTGCGATATAATTCATTGCCATGCTCGTCTAACAAGATATGTTGAGGCGTTCCTAGGACTTGATATTGGCGTGTAATGCTGCCATCGCTGTCAAATACCGTTGGGAACTGGTAGTGATATTTTTTGAGGTAATTGGTAACGCCACGCAGAGATTGATTAAAACCTATATTAATGGAAATAACCTGATAGCCATTGTTAGCTTGTTGGTAGCTTTGTTCTAAGAGTGGCATTTCTTCCACACAGTATGCACACCAGGTCGCCCAAAATTTAAGATATGTCACTTTTTCTTTGCTTGAAATTTGCTGCTTATCCAGCGTTGTTGCATTGAGTGGAGGATAGGGAGTTGTGGCTGAAAATACGTGTGTTGTGAGTAACATTAATAACGAGAGTAGGAGTTTCATCATAGTTTCCTTTTTGTGATGTTAGAGCCAGCTTTTGCCTGCTTGAATTAAAAAGTACTGCGCCATCGCCACTAAGATGAGCGCTGTGAAGCTATTGATATAAGAGAGCCACTTTCCTGAATTTGGTAGTTTCGAGAGCAGCCTTGTGCTCGTGCCTGCTAGCAGTAGTAACGCGCTCATACCCAGTGCAAAACTAAATAGTAAAATAGCGCCAAGCAGAGGATGTTGATTGGATGCGACGAGTATTAGCAATGCTCCAAGTACAGGAGAGGTGCAAGGTGCTGCAACCAGTGCGCTGGCCATACCGGCTATAAATGGTAACGTGCTGCGCAGTTGCGGTTGATTTGGCAGCGACGGCAAAGAAACGATTCCCTTATTTACAGCAGCAAAATAGAGCAGGGAATTGGCAAACATCAGCAGTATCCAGGGGTTGCTGGCTACTCGACCAAATAAACTACCTGTCAATGCGGCTGCTAAGCCCAGCCCAGTATAAATAAATGCAAAACCTAGGCAATAAAGTAGAGGCGCAATACGCGGGGATTTTCTTTGCGAAAATGTCGCGATGGTAATAGGTAAAATAGGGTAAACACAGGGCGTTAAGCTGGTTAACACCCCAACTAAAAACACTGCGGGAATTAACCAGCCATTTAAATCTAAACTGTTCAAAGTCCCAATAATTTGTTGCTCCATTTCGTGGTTCTCATCTTTTTCTGAGTGTGTACCAGCATGCACATAAGCGTTTAATTGACCTATCAAAGCATCATCAAATCAATATAAAAAATTATCAAGATTTTGTTTTATATGGTTTTATTTGTGTTTTTTTGAAAGTGATTTTAAAGGTGAGTTGAACAAATTCTATGTGGGTCAAGGAGGTGGCGACATCATCGAGCAGATGTTCTGAAGCTGGACACTGTAGGTATCTGGCAAAAAAAGCGCTTTTGGTTGGGGATAACTTTTAGGAGCTCAAACAGAGTCCGGAGTGAATTGTGTAAAAAGCGATAACTGGCTGATAGTTAATTATCTCACTCTATTTTTATAAACGTGAAAACTGCTTTTTTTGGTCTGTTGAATAGGTTGTATGTACAAGCTATATAACAAAAACGCCCGCAAAAGCGGGCGTTTTTTAATATGAGCATTCGCGTTAATCGCGTACTTTAATGCCCTTTTTCTCCATACCACGGTAGATGATAAGCATCTGTGCGATTGAGATTAAGTTAGAGACTAACCAGTAAAGCACCAGACCTGATGGGAACCAAATAAAGAAGACAGAGAATACTACAGGCATATATGTCATCATTTTTTGTTGCATTGGATCTGTGATAGTCATGGGTTGTAGTTTTTGCGTTAGGAACATACTCGCACCAAACAGAATTGGTAGTACGTAGTATGGGTCCATAGCAGAAAGGTCAGTTAGCCATAAACCAAACTCAGCGTGGCGTAGCTCTGTTGACTCTAGGAATACATAGAAAAGCGCTAAGAAGATTGGCATTTGTAATAGCAGTGGGAAACAGCCACCCATCGGGTTCACTTTTTCCTTGCGGTACATTTCCATCATGGCTTGACCAAACTTCTGACGGTCATCACCGTAGCGCTCTTTTAACTGCTGCATCTTCGGCTGTAGTGCACGCATTTTAGCCATAGAGGTATATTGTGCTTTAGTAAGTGGGTAAAGAATGGTTTTCACAATGACAGTGATACCAATGATAGCCAGACCCCAGTTGCCCAAAATGCCGTATAAGAATTTGAGTAATACAAGTAGCGGCTGAGAGATAAACCACAACCAACCGTAGTCAACTGTTAGATCTAAGTGCTCATGAAGCGCTTCTAATGCATTGGTGTCTTTTGGACCCATGTAGTAAATAGCCGACAGCTTGGCTTCAGAGTTTGCCTGAATATTTACCGGCTCGCCCTTTGTACCGATGATACCTTGGTTATTTCTAAGTGAGGTATAAATGGTGTTGTTGGTCTCTTGGCTTGGAACCCATGCACTTACAAAATAGTGCTGGATAAACGCAACATAACCACCTTGGGTATTCTTGTTTAGATTCGCTTCACGCATTTCGTCGAAAGAATACTTTTCATAAGGCTCATCTTGTGTGCCATATGCTGTGCCAAGGAACGTTTGGTCAACCATGCTGTCTTTGTCTTGTGCTGTGCGCTTGATTTGCGTGTACAGCTGAACTTGAACAGGGTTATCTGTTGCGTTTACAACATCGTACTCCATAGAGACATCATATTGGCCTGCTTTGAATACAAATGTTTTAGTAAACTGAACACCTTTACTATCGACAAATGATAAAGGTACGCGCAGTTCATCGCCTGACAAAGTGTAATTGCTTTGTTCTGTTTGATAAACAGGGCGGCCTGCACTCGACGCATCAGGGCCGTTTAGGCCAATTAAACCGCTTTGTGAAAGGTATTGCTTCCCTTCAAACTCACCAAGTAGTAAGTAAGGTATATCGCTACCATGCGTGTCAGCGTGTTGAAGTAATTTAGCTTCAACAATATCACCACCTTTAGTGTCGATTTTAACGGCAAGCACATCAGTCGTTACTGTGATCACAGAACGAACCGCTTGAGTTTGTGCAACCGGTACATCTGCTTCGCTTGAAGCGGGAATATCCGCTTGATCGTTATTTGAAGGTGAAGTGGTCACTTGTGTGACAGCACTGGTCTCGGCCTTGCTCTGAGCTTGCTCTTCTTGCCATTCGCTGAATAACAAAAAAGATACTAAAAGCAATCCGATCAATAAAAACGTGCGTTGCGATTCCATAACAGCTCTTATTTCTCGTGTTGTTTATCTTGATTCGATTTCTCAGGGACGGGGTCATCCCCACCTGCGCTTAAAGGGTGACATTTTAATATGCGTTT
Organism: Pseudoalteromonas luteoviolacea; assembly: GCF_018100925.1. Taxonomy (GTDB): domain Bacteria; phylum Pseudomonadota; class Gammaproteobacteria; order Enterobacterales; family Alteromonadaceae; genus Pseudoalteromonas; species Pseudoalteromonas obscura. The sequence continues at coordinate 30,257 of NZ_JAGJEH010000020.1, forward strand.
AACCGCTAACCAACTCCCTTTTGCAATTCCGTGTAAATTAATTGCCTGAATTGCATAACTTGAGCATGTTGGATTAAACCGGCAATGCGGTCCAAGCATTGGACTGATAAATTTTTGATAGGCTTTGATAAGCGTTATCAAAAACAGACGTATTACCGAAAGCGGATAATCCACCAATCGTTTCCACTCGCTTTTTGTCTTTGAGGCGTGTTTCATAGTCGCGAGGTAGACTCGATAATTGAGTGATTAAAAGGTGAGCTAACCTTACCCTAATTCGCTTAAAATAGCCATGTTAGGACAGTTATAGAAGTACAAAAGCGCTGTTATTTTTTAGGCTTTTTGTTGGTTGGGCGTTTTTTATGATGTTTGGGTTTTGGTGCGCCTGGTTTACAACGCTCGTTCACTTTGCGCCAAAGTTTGTTAAGTTGTTTCGTTAACTCTTCATTGGACTGTTCGTCTACACCGGTTTTGACCATTAACACAATATCGATGTTATCTAGTTTATGGCGGTTAAGGCGAAAGCTTTCACGTGCTAGGCGTTTAATGCGATTGCGTTGACATGCTTTTTTACAGCGTTTTTTGGCAACGGTTAATCCAAGACGTGGGTGACCAACATCATTCGGTTTTGCCAAGAGAGTAAATACAGGAGTCGCTGCGCGTGCAGGTTCTTGAAATATTCGGGAGTAATGCGAGGGAGTTAACAGACGTAACTCCCTGCTGAAGCCTAAACCTTCCACTTATATTAAGCAGATAGTTCTTTACGGCCTTTAGCACGACGACGTGCTAGTACTTTACGGCCATTTTTAGTAGCCATGCGAGCACGGAAACCGTGAGTACGCTTGCGCTTAAGTACGCTTGGTTGAAAAGTTCTTTTCATAACTAATCCATCCGATCGGTTAAAGTTAAAACATCCTATGCAGGTCGCGATCCTGGCACAGGTGCCATTGCGAGCGCGAGATATTAAAGCCGACGCGCGTGAAAGTCAATCATAATTGTGTTGTTAGGCTTATTTTATAGGCAATCTGGGTGAAAAAACCAGAAATGAAAGGTTTTATACCCTAATAAGGTATAAGTAGAGATTGTGCTGTGCCTTTAAATCGAGCGCTTTTTTATAGCTACATATATGAAGGATCATTTATTGGGATCTATCTATATAAGATCCAGATCTAAGTTGTGGATCAAGTTAATTGATCTTTGAAGGGTTTTCCACAGCGCTTGGGTGAAAATTGCCAACAACCTTTGGAAAACTCAAATTGATCTTAATTTTATGGTGAGATCTTGCTCTTTTTTTGATAAGATCTTTGGAAATATATAAAATTAAAATGTCTTATAAAACATTGGGTTGTGTTTTTTGTTTAGTGAGATCTTAATTTTTTAAAAAGTCAATATTGATGTTGTGGATAAGAACACTTCATAATATCCGGCTTCCACCTGTGAATAATTGATAATATACAAACATTTCCGTAGATCTCTGAGTTAGCTGTGAATAACTCTGTTGGTTATTTTGTGAATGAATGCAAAAGGCCGACATTAAAGATGTACGGGAATAATAACTAGTTCGGAGTGCAATGTGTATCTGTCGGTTTGGCAAAGTTGTTTATATGTTTTGCAAGATGAGCTGCCATCGCAGCAGTTCAATATGTGGGTTAGGCCACTACAAGCAGAAAGTACCGAAGATACTTTAACCATCTATGCACCTAATCGATTTGTGTTGGATTGGGTTCGAGAAAAGTACTTAAATAGAATAAATGAGCTCCTGATTGAGATCTGTGGAGATGAAGCGCCTGAGTTGCGCTTCGATGTTGGTAGCAAACCAATGGCGCAGGTACAACCTCAAGTAACAGCGGACACTTCTGGCGGTGAAACACATGCGCCAAGTGCGGCACAAGTGTCGTCAAAAAGCACGGCCCATATGCCTGTCAATGAAGTGAAAGTTGAACCGGCTCCGAAATCTAGCGTTAAATCAAATATCAAAGAAAATTATACTTTTGATAATTTTGTTGAGGGTAAGTCTAACCAACTGGCAAAAGCGGCTGCGACACAAGTTGCTGACAATCCTGGCTCGGCGTTTAACCCTGTATTTATATACGGTGGTACTGGTCTAGGTAAAACGCATTTATTGCACGCAGTTGGTAACGGTATTATTGATAAAAAGCCAGACGCCAAAATTGTCTATATGCATTCAGAGCGTTTTGTTCAAGATATGGTTAAAGCGCTGCAAAACAATGCGATTGAAGATTTCAAACGCTATTATCGCAGTGTAGACGCGTTGATGATTGATGATATTCAATTCTTTGCCAACAAAGAGCGTTCACAAGAAGAGTTTTTTCACACCTTTAATGCTCTGTTAGAAGGGAATCAGCAAATTATCCTGACATCAGATCGCTATCCTAAAGAAATTGAAGGCGTTGAAGATAGATTAAAATCCCGATTTGGCTGGGGCCTGACAATTGCGATTGAACCGCCTGAACTAGAAACTCGGGTGGCGATTTTGATGAAAAAGGCTCAGCAAAGTAACATAAATTTACCACATGAAGTGGCATTTTTTATAGCCAAAAAACTACGTTCAAATGTACGCGAGTTGGAAGGGGCTTTAAATCGCGTTATCGCAAATGCCAACTTTACAGGCCGTCCTATTTCAATTGAATTTGTCAAAGAGGCACTCAGAGACTTATTAGCGCTACAAGATAAGTTGGTTACGATAGATAATATTCAAAGAACAGTAGCAGAGTATTATCGCATTCGCGTATCCGATTTACTTTCCAAGCGACGCAGTCGATCTGTCGCACGACCTAGGCAAGTAGCCATGGCACTATCCAAAGAATTAACTAACCATAGTTTGCCAGAAATTGGCGATGCGTTTGGTGGCAGAGATCATACAACGGTACTGCATGCATGTCGTAAAGTAAAAGAGCTTCGTGAAGAGAGCCACGAAGTAAAAGAAGATTATCAAAACTTGATCAGAACATTGTCATCTTAAGGGTTAAGTGATGCAAATAACGATAGTAAGAGAACAATTTTTAAAGCCGTTAATGCAAGTGTCTGGCGCTATTGAGCGTAAACACACACTACCTATTCTGTCTAATGTGCTTTTAGAGGTAAAAAATGGTGTGTTGTCTATGACGGGCACCGACCTTGAAATTGAGTTAGTTGCATCTGTGACGTTAGATAATGACACCGCAGATACAAAGTTAACGCTGCCTGCGAAAAAGCTGTTAGATATTTGTAAGAGTTTACCTGATAACTCAGATCTAAACTTTAGCACTCAGGAGCATCAAGTATTATTAACCAGTGGAAAGAGTCGCTTTTCTCTTACGACCTTAGCTGCAGAAGACTTTCCAAATCTGGAAGAGTGGCAAGGTGAAGTGGAGTTTAAGATAACACGCTTAGAGCTGCGCAAGTTACTTGAAGCAACTCACTTCTCTATGGCTAATCAAGATGTTCGCTATTACCTAAATGGTATGTCGTTTGAAGTGGACGGCAATGAAATAAAAACCGTTGCGACTGACGGGCATCGCCTCGCCATTGCACAGAAGCAACTTGAGCAATCCCTAGGTGCACAAAGGCAATTGATCATCCCTCGCAAAGGGGTGTTAGAAATAATGCGTTTGTTACCTGCTGATGATGAAGAGTTGACTATACAATTTGGTGCAAACCATTTTCGTATTATTGATCAGGAAGTTATATTTACGAGTAAGCTTGTCGATGGTCGTTTTCCTGACTACCGTCGAGTGCTACCACGCGGCGGTGATAAATTAGTTATTGCCAACAGAGAATGGCTGCGTAGTGCGTTTCAACGTGTTTCCATCTTATCCAACGAAAAGTTCAGAGGGGTTCGACTTAACCTCAGTAGCGGCGTATTGAAGATAAGTGCAAACAACCCAGAGCAAGAACAAGCAGAAGAAACGGTAGAAGTAAACTATCAAGGTGATGACTTGGAAGTTGGGTTTAACGTTTCATATCTGTTAGACGTATTAAATACTTTGAAAACAGAGGATGTTCAGTTTACGTTAGCGGACTCGAACAGCAGTGCCTTAATTGAAGGCAGTGGTGAGGATGATGCGATGTACGTTGTAATGCCAATGCGCCTATAGAAGGGCGCTTATGAGTTTGACACATTTTAGCCTCAATGATTTTCGTAACATTGAGGCGATTTCTATTTCCCCTTCAAAAGATCTAAATTTAATTCTGGGCCAAAATGGCAGTGGTAAAACTAGCCTATTAGAAGCCATTTACTTTTTGTCTAGCGGCCGCTCTTTTCGTACCAACAAGCACAAATTAATGATCCGCAGTAGCCAAGAAAAATGCATTGTTCATGGTAAAAAACAATTACATAACTTGTCTATACCAATTGGAATTAGCAAAGATCAAAGCGGTGATACCCAGCTTCGTATTCAAGGCCAAGCCAGTAGACGAATAGCTGAATTAGCACAAATTTTACCTGTGCAGGTTATTACACCTGAAAGTTATGAGTTGTTTTTTGGCGGACCAAAAGAGCGAAGAAAGTTTTTAGACTTGGGTGTGTTCCACGTGGAACATTTGTTTTTTGATGTTTGGAAAAGCTTCAATAAAGTACTCAAGCAGAGAAACGCTTTGTTAAAAAGTAAGCCTGCAAATTGCGTAGAACAAATTAAGTTTTGGGACAAGCAGTTTGTTGAAATGGCTGAGCAAATAAATATCTATCGAAAAGCGTATATAAGTAGGTTTGAAGGCTATTTTTTTGATAAGATAGGGGGGATTAGCCCTGTGTTTGAAGGCCTTGAAGCTCGTTACGATGCGGGTTGGAAAGGGGAACTGGCAGAAGTACTTCAATCACAGCTTGAGCGAGATTTAAAACTTGGTTATACAAGCCGAGGTCCACATAAAGCGGACTTTAATTTTAAAGTGCATGGTCACAATGTTGAAGGGATCATGTCTAGAGGCCAACTTAAGTTGTTACTTTATGCGCTCAAGATTACACAGAATAATTTAATTGAACAAGAGACTGAAAAACAGTCAATATTGCTAATCGATGATTTACCATCTGAATTGAGTTCTGAAACATTGGAGTGTGTTGCTAAGCTACTTGCGAGTTGCAACTCTCAGCTATTTATTTCAGCAATCAGTTCAGACAGTTTAACGCCTGTTGTGGAACAGCTCGATAAAGATATTGAGATGTTCCACGTGGAACATGGTCGTTTAATAACAAATTAATTGGAATTAACCATGTCTGATAATTATGATTCATCCAGTATTAAAGTACTGAAGGGATTGGACGCCGTACGAAAGCGTCCAGGAATGTATATCGGCGACACTGATGATGGAACTGGATTACATCACATGGTCTTCGAAGTTGTTGATAACTCAATCGATGAAGCTTTAGCTGGGTATTGTGACGACATCTTCGTTACTATTCACACTGATGGCTCTGTTTCTGTACGAGACAATGGTCGTGGGATACCAACTTCAATTCACCCTGAAGAAGGCGTATCAGCTGCTGAAGTTATCATGACTGTACTACATGCTGGTGGTAAGTTTGATGATAACTCATATAAAGTATCTGGTGGTTTGCACGGGGTAGGTGTTTCTGTTGTTAATGCACTTTCTGAAAAACTACAATTAACTATCCGCCGAGATGGCCAAGTGCATCAACAAAAGTACACAATGGGTGTACCAGATGCTCCTTTAGCAGTGATTGGTGAAGCTGAATCAACTGGAACTGAACTGAGATTTTGGCCAAGCCCGGAAACATTCTCAGATATTAACTTCCATTATGACATTCTTGCAAAACGTCTTCGCGAGTTATCATTCTTAAACTCTGGTGTCAGTATCATTCTGACGGACGAGCGTGAAGAAAATAAGCAAGACCACTTTAAATACGAAGGTGGTATCCAAGCTTTTGTCGAATACCTTAACCGTAAAAAAACACCAGTACACCAGAGTGTTTTTCACTTCACAACTGAACGTGAAGATGGCATTAGTGTTGAAGTTTCGATGCAATGGAACGATGGTTTCCAAGAAAATATCTACTGCTTTACCAACAATATTCCACAAAGAGATGGTGGAACACACTTAGCAGGTTTCCGTGCAGCGTTAACAAGAACGTTAAACACCTATATGGAAAAAGAAGGCTTCAATAAGAAGAATAAAACCAGTGCAACTGGTGATGATGCTCGTGAAGGCCTGACAGCGGTTGTAAGTGTTAAAGTACCTGATCCTAAGTTCTCTTCTCAAACTAAAGATAAGTTGGTTTCAAGTGAAGTCAAAGGTGCTGTTGAGCAAGCTATGGCTGAAAAGCTTAATGAATTCTTACTTGAAAACCCACAAGACGCAAAAACGGTTGTAAATAAGATTGTGGATGCGGCGAGAGCTCGAGAGGCAGCGCGTAAAGCCAGAGAAATGACGCGCCGTAAAGGTGTGATGGATTTGGCAGGCTTACCAGGCAAGTTGGCGGACTGCCAAGAAAAAGACCCTGGGTTATCTGAACTATACATCGTGGAGGGTGACTCGGCAGGTGGATCTGCTAAACAAGGTCGTAATCGTAAAAACCAAGCTATCCTGCCTCTGAAAGGTAAAATCCTAAACGTTGAAAAAGCTCGTTTTGATAAAATGCTTTCTTCACAGGAGGTTGCGACACTTATCACAGCGTTAGGTTGTGGTATTGGTCGTGATGAATATGACCCTGAAAAGCTGCGTTATCACAGTATTATTATCATGACCGATGCGGATGTCGATGGATCACATATCCGTACACTATTACTGACTTTCTTCTATCGTCAAATGCCTGAAATCATTGAGCGCGGATATGTTTACATTGCACAACCACCGCTTTATAAAGTGAAAAAAGGCAAACAAGAGCGTTATATTAAAGACGATCACGCTCTGACAGAGTACTTAACAACATTAGCTCTGGATGGCGCTGCGCTATATTCAAATGAAAGCGCTGCTGCAATTGAAGGTAATCGTTTAGAAAACCTAGTACACGACTATCAAAAGACTGTTGATGTAATTGGCAGACTGCAGCGTAAATACCCGGCTGCAATCATGAACCGTTTAGTCTATCAACCTGAATTGGCAGAAGCTGAGTTAAGTGATGAATCGAAAGTAACAGCATGGAGTGAAGCGCTAGTTGCTGACCTTATCAAACATGACGATGATGCGACGATATTCTCTGCATCTGTAAGCTATGATGACGAGCGTCACATGTATTATCCGGTTGTGAATATTCGCCAGCATGGTGTAGATAAAGCACATACCTTAAGTTATGACTTCATCACTTCTAAAGATTACACACGCATTGCCAACACTGGTAAGCAAATTGCGCATATTGTTGAAGAGGGTGGCTATATTCAACGTGGTGAGAAGACACAACCAATTAGCAGTTTTGTAGAGGGACTGGACTGGTTGATCAATGAGTCAAAACGAGGCTTGTATACACAACGTTATAAAGGACTTGGGGAGATGAACCCAGATCAGTTGTGGGAAACAACCATGGATCCGGATGCACGTCGTATGCTACGTGTAACCATCGAAGATGCGATTGCTGCTGACCAACTATTCGCAACCTTAATGGGTGATCAAGTTGAGCCGCGTCGTGACTTTATTGAACAGAATGCGCTGAGAGTAGTAAACCTAGACGTTTAAAACTGAATCTAAGCCGATGTATAAAAAAGGAGGGGAAACCCTCCTTTTTTTCGTTTTAACGCTTAATTCTGTGCACTGCACACGGTATACTGAGCATAATTTTCAATCATTAAAACTCATTCTTGCGCCGTATCTCATAGCGCTGATTTGAGTCCCATGTACCAAATAAATATAAAAGCCAACTATGCAAAAATATGACATCAAAACCTTTCAAGGGTTGATCCTGGCTTTACAGGACTATTGGGCACAGCAAGGCTGTGTAATTGCACAACCACTGGATATGGAAGTTGGTGCGGGCACATTCCACCCGATGACTTTCCTGAAATCAATTGGCCCAGAACCAATGTCGAGCGCGTATGTTCAACCATGTCGTCGCCCAACCGACGGTCGCTATGGTGAAAACCCGAATCGTCTTCAACACTACTATCAATTCCAAGTTGTACTGAAGCCATCACCGGATAACATCCAAGAGCTTTATCTTGGTTCATTAGAAGCATTGGGTATCGATACTTTGACCCACGAAGTGCGCTTTGTTGAAGACAACTGGGAGTCACCAACCCTGGGTGCTTGGGGTCTAGGTTGGGAAGTGTGGTTAAATGGTATGGAAGTGACACAGTTCACTTACTTCCAACAAGTTGGTGGTATCGAATGCTCGCCAGTGACAGGTGAAATCACTTATGGTTTAGAGCGTTTAGCCATGTATATACAAGGTGTCGACAGCATTTATGACCTTGTGTGGACAGATGGTCCTATGGGCCGTGTTACATATGGTGACGTGTTCATGCAAAACGAAATCGAACAATCAACTTATAACTTTGAATATGCAGATGTAGACGCGCTATTCAAGCAGTTTGATCAGTGTGAAAAAGAAAGCCAAAAATTGATTGAAGCGGGCTTACCATTACCTGCATATGAGCAAGTAATGAAAGCTTCTCACGCATTTAACTTACTAGATGCCCGTCACGCAATTTCTGTGACAGAGCGTCAACGATATATATTGCGTGTAAGAGCGTTATCTAAAGCATGCGCGCAATCATATTTTGAAGCTCGTGAAGCACTTGGTTTCCCGCTTTGTAAGGACTGATCATGACAACTGAAAATTTACTAGTAGAAATTGGTACTGAAGAGTTACCACCAAAAGCATTGCGCAAGCTAGCAGAAGCATTCGCTGAAAACGCAGCTGCAGAGATAGATGCACTAGAGCTGGCTCACCAAGGTGTGAGTTGGTATGCATCTCCTCGTCGTTTAGGTATCCAAGTAAAGCAACTTGAGACACAGCAAAAAGATAAAATTGTAGAGAAGCGTGGTCCAGCGATTAAAGCCGCGTTTGATGCCGATGGTAACCCAACTAAGGCTGCACAAGGTTGGGCTCGTGGTTGTGGTATTGAGGTTAACGAAGCTGACAAACTTGAAACAGAAAAAGGCGCGTGGTTACTTCACAAGGCGACTGTAAAAGGTCAACAAGCATCAGCATTACTGAGTGACGTGATTGGCAAAGCGCTCGCCAAGCTACCTATCCCGAAGCCAATGCGCTGGGGAGCAAATAAAACACAGTTTATTCGACCTGTTCACACAGTTGCTGCATTACTTGGTAATGAAATCATTAAAGGTGAAGTACTAGGTAAACAGATCAGTAATGAGTTGCAAGGCCACCGCTTTCATCACCCTGAGCGAATTACATTAGCCCATGCCGATGAGATATTTGACACGTTAAAGCAGGCATATGTCATTGCTGATTATGATGTGCGTAAAGCACAGATCCGTGCTCAGATTGAAGCGGAAGCTGCAAAGCTTGGTGCGGTTGTTGCAATGGATGAAGACTTACTTGAAGAAGTAACGTCGTTAGTTGAATGGCCGGTAACCTTGACCGCATCATTTGATGAAGCGTTCTTGTCTGTACCAGATGAAGCCCTCATCTATACGATGAAAGATGACCAGAAGTACTTTCCGTTATTGAATGACAAAGGCGAGCTGATCAACAAGTTCTTATTTGTATCAAACATTGAAAGCAAAGATCCAAGTGTGGTTATCTCAGGTAACGAAAAAGTTGTTCGTCCACGCTTAGCGGATGCACAGTTCTTCTTTGAAACGGATAAGAAGAAAACCTTAGAAAGTCGTTTAGAGTCTTTAGGCAGCGTATTGTTCCAAAAACAACTGGGCACTTTAAAAGATAAATCTGAACGTATCGCAGCATTAGCGGGCTACATTGCAAAACAATTGGGTGCTGATGAATCTTTGGCACAAAGAGCTGGCTTGCTAAGTAAAACAGACTTGATGACCGAAATGGTCATGGAGTTCACCGATGTACAGGGTGTAATGGGTATGCATTATGCGCGTATTGACGGTGAGGCTGAAGAAGTTGCGGTTGCGCAAAATGAACAATACATGCCGCGTTTTGCTGGTGATGCATTACCGTCAAACCCAATTAGTTTTGCAGTTGCGCTGGCAGATAAGTTCGATACCCTAGTAGGGATTTTTGGAATTGGCCAAATTCCCAAGGGCGATAAAGATCCATTTGCACTTCGCCGTGCAGCCATCGGTGCGCTGCGTATAATGGTGGAGAAAGAGTTACAACTCGATATCTTAGATATCGTGGCAAAAGCACAAACCCTATTTGGCGATAAGCTGACGAATGATCAGGTCGCCGAAGATGTGTTTGAATTCATGTTGGGACGATTCCGTGCCTGGTATCAAGATGAAGGGATCAGCGTAGATGTTATCCAAGCTGTATTGGCCCGTCGTCCAGCTCAACCAGTAGATTTTGATCGTCGTGTTAAAGCGGTTAGTCACTTCCGTACACTCGATGAGGCAGAGGCACTTGCCGCTGCCAATAAGCGTGTGAACAATATTTTGGCGAAAAATAACGTCACGAGTGACGCTGCTGTCTCAACAGAGTTACTTATTGAAGAAGCTGAAAAGCAACTTTCAGAGCAGGTTGCTGCGTTGACTGAAGAACTTGCACCTGTCTATGCACAAGGTGATTACCAGCATGCATTAACACGTTTGGCGAGTTTGCGCGAAGCGGTAGATAACTTCTTTGATAATGTCATGGTTATGGCTGATGATGAGGCTGTTAAGAATAACCGCCTTGCACTGTTAAGCCAGCTAAGCCGACTGTTTTTAAATACTGCAGATATTTCAGTATTACAAAACTAAGTGTATTGACTAAACATATTAAGCCAGCAAGCATGCTGGCTTTTTTATTTAGGATGATAGGTGAGAAAATTGCAAAAAACGATAGCGTTATCAATCTTAGTTGCACTGGGTTTAGTCGGGTGCACTTCACCACAAATAAGTGGGCAATCAAGCACACAAATTTCAGCGCCCGTTGCAAAAGTAATAGATCGACCAATGTATTTACGTGGTGATTTTAGTCTTTGGGATGCTGAAGAAATTTACCAGCTTCAGCCTCAAGGCGATGGAACTTATTCAGTACGTGCACGATTTATGAGTCCAGGCAAGGTGCATGAATTTAAAATTGCCGATGGGTCATGGAGTCAAGGGTACAATTGTGGATATCGCTTCCATAGTGTTTTAAAGCTCGGTCAACCACAGGCTGCTGATTGTCACACCATCTACAACTACTTTAGTTTTATCCCCGATAAAAAAGGTTGGTTTCGCATCACATTTGATTATCGAGAGCCTAAAAAACCAATGGTATTAATTCAGAGGGATTAGTATCAATCTATGATTATCTATACTCGTCAAATGTATAGCAGCAAAGGCTTGCACCGTGTAATGTGACTTGAGGCTACTGGATCTGGATATGAAAGGGCTTTAGGTTAAAACGGCAAGTATTTACTTGCCGAAAAATGAGTGACTGTTATTCAGGCTTGCAAGGGTAATCACGAGATGCGCATACGTTTAAAGAGTTTCCAAACTTATCATTACCGCCTGCAATGGCATTTGTTTGTGCTGGTTTAATTGCTTGAAGATCTAGGTTTTTAATTTTTTTTGTTTTGAGTTTTAATTTCATACTATATTTCCTTTTACTTTATGGTTTACCTATTTTGTAAACTACCTTATTACTCCATGAAATAGTTCATTGTATGTTTTTTATTACTTCTTTGTTTAATTTGTGTTTCTCTCCAAGTCGTTAGTGCTCGCGGCAGGGTGATGAAGGTGATTAGGCTGTTAAGTTAGCTAAGCCGCCTGTTTTTAAATACTGCAGATATTTCAGTACTTCAAAATTGATTAGTGAATAAGTGGCTTTTTTATTTTAATACATCCATTCTGTCTATGAATTACCAAACCTCGAGACTATGGTATTTATTGCGTGAGAGTACCATTTATGAGTCTAGGAAAAGTGCAGGAATTAAAACTAGGTGAAAAGTCGAATCAAAGATATAACTTTGGTTTTATATTTGATGGATGATTGCTGGTGGGTAAACCTAAACTAGCAGGCTCACTACTTCAACCTTCTACCCAATAAAAAGGGGAAAAGAACACTCGAAGTCTGCGGTAAAAAGCACCTTATATTATGACCTAAGTGGGAAATAGCAAGGTATAAACTTGCTACCTCCCTCTCTGTTTAATTTTCTTTCTTTAAGTTTGGCCCACTGCACCAAGAGTTGATGCTGTTTTCACCATCGTTGCCACCGCCATAAATATGCTGTGTTGCCTGTTGGTTAAGTGTATTTCCAGTTAGCTTGATAAGTTTTTTCTTAGTAAAAGAAAGTTTTTTCATGGTCGCTATCCTTATTTATTATTATCTTTTGTTTTGTATGCGAGTGCTTATTAAAGCATCTCACTTGTCTAATTTGACATAAAAACATCAAGAATATCAAGGTGTATAAAAGATAAATGAGAGAAAGGGCTGTAATAAAGTTTTATGATAGGAACGCAGTGAATTCAGCTTCAATGCAAAGCTACTTGCCCTTTTTTAACAGGTATCGATAAGGTGATGAATCTACCTCTTTCGCGACTAAGGTATGATCCATAAACTCGCAAAAGCTGGGTATATCTCGAGTAGTTGATGGGTCGTCTGCCAATATCAATAACGTTTCGCCATGATTCATCTTTCTAACCATACCTCTGATCATCATAACTGGTTCAGGACAGCGCAGCCCGACGGCATCTAAGGTATGATCTGTATTATCAAAATTCATAAAGCGCCTCTGGCCAATATCAAAACATCTATTCTAACGTGGTACATACGCCGATTTAAAGGGGTTAAGTTAAAATGTTGCGGATTCTTTGACGTAGGATAGATAATAAAAGGCAAAGCCACTGTTCATGACTTTGCCTTGGTCACCAAGTTGAAATTGGCTATGACAACAACAAGCGTGTTAGCTCACGCGCTCAAATACTGTCGCAATACCTTGCCCTAAACCTATACACATCGTAGCCAAGCCATACTTGGCATCTTTCTCTTCCATGATATGAATGAGTGATGTGCTTATCCGCGAGCCCGAACAACCAAGCGGGTGGCCCAGTGCAATGGCCCCTCCGTTTAGGTTCACTTTTTCGTCTGCGACGTCGAGTAGGCCAAGGTCTTTCATGACTGGTAGCGATTGGGCTGCAAATGCTTCATTGAGTTCAATCACATCCAAATCTTCGACACGGATGCCTGCTTGCTTCAAGGCTTTTTGACTGGCTGGTACTGGACCATAACCCATAATTGAAGGGTCACAACCAGCAACTGCCATTGATTTAACTCGAGCGCGAATAGTCAAACCAAGCGCTTTGGCTTTGCTTTCGCTCATGACTAACATGGCCGATGCGCCATCCGACAGCGCCGAAGATGTACCTGCTGTCACTGTGCCACTGGCTGGATTAAATACCGGACGTAATTGGCTTAAACCTTCAAGGCTAGTTTCTGGGCGGATCACCTCGTCATGTTCTACCAATACAGGAACGCCATTTTCGTCATGTCCTTCGGTCGGTAGAATTTCTTTTGCAAAACGACCTTCAACACTTGCCGCGTGTGCACGTTGATGTGAACGCACAGCAAATGCATCTTGTTGCTCTCGATTAATGCCGTGAAGCGTTGCAAGATATTCAGCTGTCAGACCCATAACACCTGCAGCTTGGGCAACAGAGGTTGAAAGGCCAGGATGAAAGTCTACGCCATGTGTCATGGGGACATGGCCCATATGCTCGACACCACCGATAAGATATGTGTCACCGGCACCTGTCATAATTGCGCGGGCAGCATCGTGCAGTGCTTGCATTGATGAGCCACATAGTCTGTTTACGGTAACAGCTGGTACTGAGTGAGGAATACCAGCGAGAAGCGCAGCGTTACGAGCAACATTAAAACCTTGCTCTAGTGTTTGCTGAACACAGCCCCAATAAATGTCATCAATGGAGTCCGGCGCAACTTGCGGGTTGCGATCAAGTAAACCTTTCATAAGGTGTGCACTTAGGTCTTCAGCACGACGATGTTTAAATACACCACCTTTGGAGCGACCCATTGGGGTGCGAATACAATCTACGATAACTGCATGTTCCATGTTACTGGCCCTCCACTTGATAGAACACTTTGCCTTCTGCCGCCCATGTGCGCGTTTGCTCAGAAACCTGATAGATTTCACCTAGGTTGGCATATTTGTCTGCCATGGCAACAAATTCACTTAATCCCACTTGGTCTAAGTAGCGGAATACACCGCCTCTAAATGGAGGGAAACCAATACCATAAATTAACGCCATATCAGCTTCTTGTGGTGAGGCAATAATGCCTTCTTGCAAACACAACAGTACTTCATTAATCATTGGAATCATGCAGCGTTCAATGATTGTTTGCTTGTCAAACGGTTGAGTGTCGTCACAAATTTGCGTTAATAATGCAAGAGCTTCAGGGTCTTTGCTTTTCTTCAGGCGGCCTTTTCTGTCAGGAGCGTATTGATAAAAGCCTTTTTGATTCTTTTGACCAAAGCGCTTGGCATTGGCTAGTAGGGCAACAGGATCTTTATCTTGGCGTGTCATACGTGTTGGGAAGCCATCAGCCATGACACCTGTACAGTGGTTTGCAGTATCTATACCGACAACATCGAGTAGGTAAGCTGGACCCATTGGCCAACCAAACACATTTTCCATGACTTTATCGATTTGACTGAAATCAGCACCTTCGACGACTAACTTGTTAAAGCCTGCAAAGTAAGGGAATAGCACCCGGTTTACAAAAAATCCTGGGCAGTCATTGACAACAATTGGTGATTTACCAAGTTTCAATGCGTAGTCCACAACTGCAGCAACCGTGTCATCGGAGGTTTTTTCACCACGGATAATTTCAACCAGAGGCATCTTTGGCACTGGATTAAAGAAGTGCATACCGCAGAAGTGCTCAGGGTTTTCAAGTGCTGTTGCTAATTCGTCAATGCGGATAGTAGACGTATTTGAAGTCAGTACTGTGCCTTTGGGTAGCTGTTTCTCTAACTCTGCCAGTACGGCTTTTTTAATTTGTGGGTTTTCGACAACAGCTTCAACAACGATGTCCGAGTTTTCTAAATCGCGCTCGTTTAAAGTGGGTTTAATTTTTCCAAGCGTGGTGACCATCTTTTCTGTTTTCATATGACCGCGCTTTACTTTTTTACCCAATAAACTTGCGGCTTCACCCATGCCTAAATCAAGCGCACCTTGGTCAATGTCTTTCATGACAATCGGCGTACCTTTGTACGCAGATTGGTAGGCGATACCGCCTCCCATTATTCCCGCGCCTAATACCGCGGCTTGTTGAATATCAAGTTGGCTGGCTTTTGCTTGTTTTTTTGCAACACCTTTAATGTACTGATCGGCCAAGAAGATACCGGTTTGCGCAGCAGCTTCTTGAGTTTTAGCTAATTTAGCAAAGTTTGCGTTTTCAATTGCCATTGCCTCGACTCGGGTATGATTGGCTGCCGCTTTGATGGTTTTAACCGCCATCACAGGCGCAGGGTAATGACCTTTGGTTTTAGCCATAACCATGCCTTCTGCCATCGCAAAGCTCATACCTTGTTCAACGCGATTCATTTTCAGAGGTTCAAGTTTAAGCTGGCGCTTAGCTTGCCAATTTAACTTGCCATCAATGGCCTGTTGTAATGTTTTAACGGCGGCATCTAGGAGCTTATCAGCTTCGACTACAGCATCTAATGCGCCCACTTTGAAGGCATCTGGCGCGCGGTTTTCTTGACCTGTTGAAATCCAAGTCATGGCGTTATCTGCACCGATAATTCGCGGCAATCTCACTGTGCCACCAAAGCCCGGCATGATCCCAAGCTTAACTTCTGGCAAGCCAATTTTAGCATTCGGCGTTGCGATACGGTAATCAGTAGCAAGTACCCACTCACAACCACCGCCAAGTGCTAAGCCGTTTATGGCTGATAAGGTCGGAAATGGTAAGTCTTCAATTGCATCGAAGACATCGGTTGCTTCTTTGATCCAAGTGACGAGCTCTTGCTCTGGACGATTAAAAGTAGGTAAAAATTCATAGATATCAGCACCAACAATAAAGTGGTCTTTATCACTGGTAAAAATTAGGCCTTTTACATCATCACGTGTGCTGAGTTCAGCTAGTGCTTTAGCACAATCTTGTAGGGTTTGCTGAGATAGTTTGTTGACCGAACCGGGTAGACAAAACTTAAACTCAGCGATGTTGCCTTTGCAAAAATCAACGACAAAGGACTCGCTCTTGATTAACATACTTGTTCTCCGTGACACTGGTACGATGAGTTGTCATTTCATCCAGTGTGGCGTCTTTATTTGAAAATTGCAATGAAAAATTTACCGCAGATTTACTGTAAAGCATAAATTGGGATGTTAAGGTGGCTAAGTGCATAGATTGGGCTAAGGTGTTTTAAGGTTTGCGCATTCAGTTTATTTAAACCTTCAATCATGCATAACTTGATTTGAGCAGAGCTAGCGCTCTGCTTCTCTCTGCTATAAAGCAGTAAAGTTAAGGAATGAACTCAGTTTATTGTATTTAAGTCATGATATTAAAAATATGCTGGGTCTAGATATACAACGCATTTATGTAAAGCATAGGTCGCCATGAAATTACGGATCTCTCGGTTTATTAGTACGGGTATGTGCGCTTTTTTCACTTTGTTAAGTGCCCAAGGGTACGCGCAAAAACCCCATCAAGATTTTATTCAAGCAGAACGTGTTGCTTGGTCAGGAAACTATAAAAAATTCAAACAGACACTCGATGAACTCGAGCACCCTTTGAAACCCTATGTTGAGATGACATTTTATAAACGTCATCCAAAACTAAAGTATCAAGAAGAAATTTCACGCTTTTTATCTGTTTATGATCATACTCCGCTAGATTGGCCACTTCGCAAAAGCTGGCTTAACTATTTAAAGCGTCGCGGTAAAAAAGCACTATTTATTGAACATTATCAAGACACCAGTAATGCAGAGCTAAAATGTACTTACTTGCAATTTCAACTGGATCTGGGGGCGCCCAAAAAAGCGATTTTAGATCAGGTAGCGCCATTGTGGGTGGTAGGAAAGTCTCAACCAAAAGCGTGCGACAGGCTTTTCTCCCAGTGGCAAAAAGCTGGTTATCGTGACCAAACGCTAATTTGGGAACGCATTACCAAGGCGGCGCAAGGTGGGCAGACGTCACTGATAAAATATCTCAAAACCTTATTGCCAAGGCGAGAGGCATATCTCGCCGATCTATACGTGGCTGTACGCAGAGACCCCAGTGCGTCAGCGGGGTTATACCGTTATAAACATCGCAATCAAAAGGAAAGTGAGATAGCGGTATATGGTGTGCGCCGATTGATCTGGCGCGACCCTAAGTTGGCGCTGCGCGCGTGGGATAAGTTACAGGGGATGTTTGAGTTCAGCCAGGCACAAAAAGATAGCGTCGCATATCGATTTGCTCTGGCGTTGGCGTCAAAGGGCCATGAAGAAGCCCGATTTTGGCTCAATAAAGTACCCACTGAGCAGCAAGATGTTAAGTTACGCCAGTGGTTAATGAGTAACATGTTAAAAGAGCAAGATTGGGCAGGTATAGCGGCGCTGTTTACTGGCATGGATAATTTGAGTAACGGGCAAACCTATTGGCTCGGCTATAGCTATTTCAAACGTGGTGATAATGCTAAAGCAACCGCGTTGTGGCAGGCATTAGCTACTAAACGAGATTACTATGGCTTTTTAGCCGCTGCACGATTAGATTTGCCTCCTTCAATGAACACTCAATCTCTTGATGTCAATGAACAAACCTTGGCGAATGTGTCGCAGGCCCCAGGTTTTAAACGAGCGAAAGCCTTGTATGAGCTGGAGCGTTTTACACAAGCGCGCAGAGAATGGAATTATCTAACCAATACATCCAGTACAGAGGAAAAGCTTGCTGCATCAATGCTGGCCGCTGAATTAGATTGGTACGATAGCACTATCTATACCTTGGCACAGATCAAGGCATGGAATTATGTCGACCTACGTTTTCCTATGGCGTTTGATAACCTATTCGAACGTTACAGTGAAAGAAACCGTGTCGATTTAGCATGGAGCTATGCAGTTGCCCGTCGCGAAAGTAGCTTCGCTCCGGATGCGAGATCTTCGGCTGATGCCTACGGATTGATGCAACTTTTACCGAGTACTGCGCGATATGTAGCGAAAAAGCGTGTGACTAAAAAACAACTGATGAAGCCCGCGACGAATATTCGCCTTGGTACTGACTATCTAGAGTATCTTAAGCGTAAAACTAAGGGGAATGAGATATTGGCAACAGCGTCATACAATGCGGGTTATCACCGCGTAAAGCGCTGGATCCCCAGTGAAGCGATGCCAGCAGAGCTATGGATCGAACTGATCCCTTATCGTGAAACTCGAGATTATGTCAAAAATGTCATGGCATATCGTCAGGTGTATCACACTAAATTAGGGCGAGATGGGAACGTATTGGCAGGGATCTTGGATATGAATATAGGCGGCAAACGTTAAACTTGACGGTTAAAGGCGTCGCTTCAAAGGGTTGACATGGCATCGTTTTTGCGACGGTGCTATGTTAGACTCAGTTATAAATAATTTGAATAAATATGGGTACACCGTGGACACATTAGCAAACTTGTATGCAGAGCATATCACCACGCTTCAGGCGCGCACAAAAACCATCGTTGAACGTGAGGGCTTAGATGGTCTTGTCATTCATTCAGGCCAAGCTAAACGTCAGTTTTTGGACGACATGTATTATCCATTCAAGGTTAACCCACAATTTAAGGCCTGGTTACCGGTCATCGATAACCCGCACTGTTGGCTGGTGGTCAATGGCACAGATAAACCAAAATTGATCTTCTACCGCCCAGTGGATTTTTGGCACAAAGTACCGGATGAGCCAAATGACTTTTGGGCCGACTATTTTGATATTACGCTATTAGTGCACCCGGAGCAGGTCGAAAAATTACTCCCTTACGATAAAGAAAAGTTTGCTTATATTGGTGAGTATTTAGAAGTTGCGCAAGCATTGGGCTTTGGTCAAATGAATCCAGAGTCGATACTGAACTATTTGCACTATCATCGAGCATACAAAACCCAATATGAAATGACGTGTTTACGTGAAGCAAATCGAATTGCTGTACTTGGTCACAAGGCGGCAAGAGATGAGTTTTATGCGGGCGGCTCTGAGTTTTCTATTCAGCAAGCTTATCTGAATGCAACATCACACATGGAAAATGACACTCCTTACGGTAATATTGTTGCGCTGAATAAACATTGTGCGATTTTGCACTACACCCATTTTGAACGCCAGACGCCGAGTGAGCATCTATCATTCCTGATTGATGCTGGTGCAAACTTTAACGGCTATGCATCAGATATTACGCGAACATATGACTTTGCAAAACAGGGTCAATTTGCTGAAATGGTCGATGCCCTCAATCAACATCAGATAGCGCTGGGCAATGCACTTGAGCCTGGTAAATTGTACGGTGATCTACATATTGATTGCCACCTGCGCATGGCGCAGATCTTGGCAGACTTTAAAGTGGTTAATCTAAGTGCTGAACACATCGTGGAGAAGGGGATTTCTTCGACTTTCTTCCCACATGGGTTAGGGCATCATATTGGATTACAAGTGCATGATATGGGTGGGTTTATGGCTGATGAACAAGGCACACATCAAGCGCCACCTGAAGGTCATCCATTCTTGCGTTGTACAAGACGTATTGAAGCGGGCCAAGTGTTTACTATTGAGCCTGGTTTATACTTTATAGACTCTTTACTTGGTGATTTAGCGAAGAGCGAGCATGCTCAGCATGTAAATTGGGACAAGGTTGAGGAATTCAAACCATATGGTGGGATCCGTATTGAAGATAACATCATTGTTCACCAAGACCGTTTAGAAAATATGACACGAGCATTGAACTTAGATTAATCATCAGAGTTTGTCTTTTTGCGAGTGAATGGCCACTCAAGCTGTTTTATCAAGAGGAGTCGTGAGGCTCCTTTTTGTTAGAAAATAATTTATGTCTGAATATAAAATCCCCACTGAAACCATCTCTCATCACGAAGAGATTAAAAAAAGTACTTTTTTGGTACATGTCGCACATACGCCTACTGTTGAAGCCGCCAAGGCGTTTATTCGCAGTATTAATGAAGCATACCCTGATGCGCGCCACAATTGTTGGGCACACGTGGCTGGTGCACCAGGGGGGAGTCATGTATTGGGTTTCTCTGATGATGGTGAGCCAAATGGTACTGCTGGTAAACCTATGTTGAATGTATTGATGGGTTCTGGCATCGGTGAAATTACTGCGGTGACAACACGTTACTTCGGCGGTATCAAACTTGGTACAGGCGGGCTGGTTCGCGCTTATGGCGGTACACTTAATAATGCTCTAAGTGTATTGCCTACAGCTTTGAAAGTACCTGCTGCGTTATTAGTAGGAAACTCTGATTATGCATTGCAAGGTGTGATAGAACAACACTTGGCCAGCCACTATCAGATATTGAGTATTCAACATCAGTTCACCGCAAACATTGGTTGGAGAATTGAGATTGACGCACGTGAAGCTAAAGCGGCAATACAATCTATTTTCGACCTTACTCATGGCAGTGTGGCAATGAAGATACAAAAGTAATTGCTTTGTAGGGTTATGAGGTTTACTAACGCCTAAGTGTATTAGACAATCAGATCTAATCATAACAACAAGCGATCTGCGTTATGCAATTTCGTACCATCATAAAAATACTCGGTCAATTAGTCGCACTGTTTAGCTTGACTATGGTACCACCGGCACTGGTCTCTTTGATTTATAAAGATGGTGGAGGTGTACCATTTGTTTTGGCCTTTATCTTTAGCGTGCTAATTGGCTTAATGGCCTATTACCCAAACCGTAAAGAGCGCGGAGAGCTCAAAGCCCGAGAGGGTTTTTTAATCGTGGTTTTATTCTGGTTAGTACTGGGCTCGTTTGCCTCTGTACCCCTGATTTTCCTCGATGAACCTAATTTATCCTTTGCCGATGCTGTTTTTGAAGCCTTTTCAGGGCTGACAACGACAGGTGCAACCGTTTTGACCGGGATTGAATACTTACCCAAGTCGGTGCTGTTTTATCGTCAGCAATTGCAATGGCTTGGCGGTATGGGGATCATTGTACTTGCGGTTGCAGTGCTGCCTATGCTTGGTGTCGGTGGTATGCAGCTCTATAGAGCCGAAACACCGGGCCCAGTCAAAGACTCAAAAATGACGCCGCGTATTGCCGATACGGCAAAACACCTCTGGTATATTTATGTGGCGTTAACAGCAGCATGTACGCTGGCGTATAAGGTTGCAGGCATGGGGTGGTTTGACGCGATTTGCCATGCGTTTGCGACCATTGCCATCGGTGGCTTTTCGACTTATGACGCTTCAATCGGTCACTTTGACAGCCCGATGATAAACTTTATTTGCGTCGTCTTTTTGTTGATTGCGGCCATTAACTTTTCCCTTCACTACGCCGCAGTTGCTAGCCGAAGTGTCCGTGCTTATTTACGCGATCCTGAATTCAAAGTCTTTTTGTTTATTCAGCTTGCGCTGGTGGTGATCTGTTTTGCTGTGTTGTCATCTAACCAAGTCTATAGTGATGGTGATGAAACCTTAGATCATGCGCTATTTCAGGCGGTATCAATTAGTACCACAGCTGGATTTGCGACGGATAGTTTTTCCGCTTGGCCATTGTTTTTACCAATTTTATTGATTTTCTCGAGTTTTATTGGGGGATGCGCAGGGTCAACTGGTGGGGGAATGAAAGTAGTTCGCGTATTCTTACTTTATCTACAAGGGATCCGGGAGCTAAACCGATTGGTACACCCCAGAGCGATTTATTCAATAAAGTTAGGCAGAAAAGCGTTACCTGATAAAGTCGTTGAAGCTGTATGGGGGTTTTTCTCAGCTTATGCTTTGGTATTTGTGATCATTATGATAGCACTCCTAGGTACAGGACTTGATAACATTACAGCGTTCTCTGCGACAGCAGCGTGTCTAAACAACCTTGGCCCCGGGTTGGGTGATGTAGCGGCTCACTATGGAGATATCACTGACACAGCTAAATGGATATTAACTCTAGCCATGGTGTTTGGTCGTTTAGAAATATTTACTCTACTGGTGCTATTTACACCAACGTTCTGGCGTGGTTAGACGGACCATTTGCCTTTTGTTTTACCAAGGCGAGAAGTGCCTTGGTAAAACAATATTGTTTAACCCTCTGTAAAGTTATGCCCCGCCCAAAAGTCTGACTGCGTCAGTGCAAACCCATTATCTAGTGTGAAACCATACGAGAAAGTTAAAGTTTTTGATTGTGGAGACGATAATTCATAGTAATTGTGCGATGGCGTCATAATTTGGCGTCATACTGCTAAAATAAACAATGGAAGCGTTAGAGGTATTTGGCATGACTATAAATGAGCTGGCAGAGAATCGTTTGCAGGTATTACAGATGCGAGCGGGCAGTATTGTAGATATGGAGATTGTATTGCCAGCAAATCGCAAACGGATAAAAACCGAGTTTGTAGGTGCACTTGAAAATCAGTTTATCATTCTAAATCAACCTAGCCATCAACGCTTAGGTGCTGCTTTGGACTACGTTAAAGAAGGCACTGAAGTGATTGTCCGTGCTTTGCCTGAAGAAGGTGAGGGGCAAATCATCGCTTTTAAGGAGACTATAAAGGCGGTAACGACTCACCCAGCTCGACTCATCTATCTTTTTTATCCTAATGAGGTTCAAACTTATAAGTTGAGAGCACAAACTCGCATTCCGACTTTGATCCCTGCGGTACTCAGTGTTGAGGGAAAAAGTGAGGTGGGTGTGATCAAAGATATCTCATTGGCTGGGTTGATGTTTGATGTACAAAAAACGCATTTGCCGGATGATTTAAAAGAGCTGACTTGTGAAATTTTAATCGAAGGAAAAGGTGCACAAAAATCGACGTTGACTGGTAAAGTTTGCCGTGTCAAAGAAAGTAATGAAGACACGGTATCACTGGGTATCCACCTAGAAAGTCAGGATGAAAAAGTGCAAGCGATACTAAAAGACTATTTGATTGATATCTCAGCACTGGGTCATGAATAATAGACAGAGGGTGATGGCATTACGGAGCATAACCGGGAATGCCATAAAGCACCAATTAAACAAATAGTGCACTGACTTGGAAGAGCTTTTCTACAACGCCAATTTGCTTTTTATCAATCAAGAACATGATCACATGGTCGCCAGATTCAATAACAGTATGGTCGTGCGCGATCAATACCTCTGAGTCTCGGACAATGGCACCTATGGTTGTACCATGGGGCAGTTTAATATCTCGGATCGCCCGCCCCACGACTTTGGACGTATTTTCGTCGCCATGTGCAACAGCTTCAATGGCCTCCGCCGCGCCCTTACGAAGAGAGTAAACATTGACAATATCGCCGCGACGCACATGTGTCAGCAGTGCTGAAATAGTGGCTTGCTGCGGCGAAATGGCAATGTCTATTTCGCCCCCTTGGACGAGGTCAACATACGCACTTCGCTGGATAAGCACCATGGTTTTTTGTGCTCCCATGCGCTTTGCGAGCATAGCTGCCATAATATTAGCTTCATCGTCGTTAGTGACGGCGATAAAGACATCTACTTGCTCAATATGTTCCTCAGAAAGTAGCTCTTGATCAGAGGCATCACCACAGAAAACGACGGCATTGTCGAGCATCTCAGAAAGTTGAGATGCACGGCTGTGATTGCGTTCAATGAGTTTAACACTATGGTTTTTCTCTAGTGATCGAGCCAAACCTGCACCGATATTACCACCGCCGGCAATCATAATTTTTTTGTATGACTGCTCAAGTTTTTGCAGTTCATTCATTACGGCGCGAATGTGCTTTGTTGCGGCGATAAAAAACACTTCATCATCTGCTTCAATAACTGTGGTACCTAGGGGCTTGATAGCTTTACCCTGACGGTAAATTGCCGCCACGCGAGTATCTACATTGGGAATATGCTCTTTCAAAGCTGAGAGCGCATAGCCAACGAGTAGGCCGCCGTAATAGGCTTTCACGGCCACTAAAGAGAGCATGCCATCGGCAAATTGCAGTACTTGTAATGCGCCAGGATAATCAATTAGGCGACGAATATACTTGGTCACCAGTTGCTCAGGAGCAATATAATGATCTACAGGTAAATCGTCGTTATGAAACAATTTTTCGCGATAGTCCAAGTATTGCTCGGAACGGATCCGAGCAATTTTTGTGGGCGTATTGAAAATACTATAGGCGACTTGGCAGGCAACCATGTTCACTTCATCTGAACTGGTTACGGCAATGATCATATCAGCATCTTCGGCACCTGCCTGCCTGAGCACTTCAGGGTGGGCACTGTGTCCATTGACACCTTGCAAATCATACTTGTCTTGTAACTCTCGAAGGCGTTCGCCATCGATATCGACAACGGTGATTTCGTTTTGTTCACCGACTAAGTTTTCTGCGAGGGTGCCGCCGACTTGCCCTGCGCCTAAAATAATGATTTTCATAGCTCAAACTTACAACGATTATTGTTTTTGTATCTTGGCGTAATAGAAGCCATCCGTGGTACCTGGCAATAATTGTAAGCCGGGTTGTTCAATCTTATCTTCAGGGTGCAGTGCAATATGTTGCGCATCACCAGTACGACTTAAGAAAGCGCTGATCTGCTGGTGGTTTTCTTGCGGAAGTACTGAGCAAGTGGCATACACTAAGGTCCCTCCCGGTTTAAGCAGTGGCCAAATTTCATCGAGTATTTTTGCCTGTAAGGCTGCCAATTCATCGATATCAGTCGCACGTCGGAGCCACTTTATATCAGGATGACGACGGATCACGCCAGTTGCAGAGCAAGGCACATCCAAGAGGATACGATCAAATAATTCGCCTTGCCACCAGTTGTTAGGTTCGTCAGCGAGGCCGTGTACACAGTCTGCTTCCAAAGAGAGCCTATTGAGGTTGTCTGCAACACGCTCCAAACGTTTTTCATCGGCATCTAAAGCGGTTACTTTGGCATCCGCGAGCTCTAAAATGTGGCAAGTTTTACCACCTGGTGCTGCGCAGGCATCGAGAATGTTATCGCCATCTTGCGGTGCTAATAATCGCGCTGCCATTTGCGCTGCTGCATCTTGAACGGAGCATGCGCCATGCGCAAAATCAGGTAGCTTTGTGACATCGACCGGGTGCGTTAGTAAAATGCCATCTTCGTATTCATTGCAAAGGATATGGTCGATTTCAGCCTGATCAAGGCGTGCAGAATATGCTTGAGTATGATCGTGGCGCTGATTGACTCGCAGCCACATTGGTGCTTGCTTTTGGTTTGCTTCCAGGATCTCAGCCCAAGAGTCCGGATAAGCGGCTTGTAGCTTTTTAATGAACCAACTAGGGTGATTATACTGACATACTAAGATGTCATTGGCACTTTGTTCTATGGTTGCTTGCTGGCGTTGAAAGTTACGCAGCACAGCATTGACTAGGCCTTTCATGCCGGGCGCACCCAAAGGTTTAAGCGCGTTCACCGTTTCTGCAACTGCAGCATGTGCAGGAACACGCATATGCTGAAGCTGATAAATTCCCACGTATAGCAAAAACTGAAAGACCCGGCGCTTACCGCGCAAAGGTTGCTCTAGCAATTGCTGGCAGTAGTTTTCAAGGCTAGGTAAATAGCGCAGTACGCCATAACATATTTGCTGCAGTAACGCGCGGTCCTTGAGTGGTAGCTTTTGGCTAGCGTAAGGAAGTTGTGTACTGAGCGAGTTGCCTTTATCAACTACTTGGAATAGCGTTTGTGCCGCTAATGCACGTACATTCGCCATTATGCACCCACCTTGTTACCGGGAGTTACCCAGTCAGCACGACCATTTAAAAAGTCTTGTGCAGACATTGGTTTTTTCCCCTGCGGTTGCAGCTGGGTTATTTGCAAAGCATGGGTACCACACGCAATAACAATACCTTGTTTATCTGCACGTAATACTGTGCCTGCTTCACCTTGCATATCGACGACATTGGCCTGCCAGATCTTTACCGTTTGAGACTGCATTTGTGTAAAACACATAGGCCAGGGGTTAAACGCGCGAATGTTTCGCTCAATTTGTATCGCGTCCATATCCCAGTCGATATCAGCTTCTTGTTTTGAAAGCTTTTGTGCGTAATTTGACAGTGCGTCGTCCTGCACCTCAGGTGTTACTTTTCCGGCTGCCAAATTATCTAGGGTTTCAACTAATGCTGAAGGGCCTAATTCCGCTAGTTTTGCATACAAGCTGGCACTGGTTTCATTTACGTCGATTGGACATGTGGCGATATGCAACATATCTCCTGTGTCTAACCCTTCATCCATTTGCATGATGGTCACACCGGTTTCGTTATCACCAGCCCAAATTGCGCGTTGGATAGGAGCGGCGCCTCGCCATCTAGGCAAAATGGAACCATGCACATTGAGACAACCTAACTTAGGTGTTTCAAGAATGGTTTTTGGTAACAAGAGACCATAGGCGACAACAACCATGACATCCGCGTTTAGCGCAGCCAATTGTGCTGCAGCTTCCTCATTTTTGAGTGACGCAGGCTGAATAACTGGCAGCTCATGCTCTAAGGCGAGTGTTTTGACTTCACTAGCTTTAAGTTTTTTCCCGCGACCCGCTGGTTTGTCTGGTGTGCTGTAAACTGCAACGACTTCGTGATGAGAGTCGAGCAATGCTTGAAGGTGGCGTGCAGCAAAATCTGGCGTGCCCGCAAATACTATACGCAAAGGGTTATTCACGAATAAATTGTCCAATTAATATTTGAATGATTATGCTTTTGCCGCAAGGCGGGCTTCTTTTTCTATTTTCTTTTTAATGCGCTGACGCTTAAGTGGCGATAAGTAATCAATAAAAAGTTTGCCTACAAGGTGGTCTAATTCATGTTGCACACAATTAGAAAGCAGCTCTTGTGCGTCAAACTGATATTCCTCACCGTGCTCATTAAGTGCTTTGACGGTGACTTTTTCAGCACGATCAACTTTTGCATATGAATAAGGAACAGACAGACACCCCTCTTCGCATACCATGTTCCCTTCAGATGCGACAATTTCAGGGTTTATTAATACGTACGGCTCGTTGCGCTCTTCTGAAACATCGATAACCACAATACGTTGATGAATATCAACTTGTGTTGCTGCTAAACCAACACCATTTTCATCATACATGGTCTCTAACATGTCTTTGACGATTTGACGGATTTCATCATTTACTTCTTCAACGGGCTTTGCAACTGTACGCAAACGCTCATCTGGAAATTTAAGCACTTCTAACTTTGCCATGGATACCTTTTACAGTCGTTATAAATGGGGTAATGTATGCTCTTATTTTAGCCATTCACGTTCCCCTTTAACAGGTTTTGGTGGATAATATCTAAAAATAACTCAAGGAATTCGGAATGAAATCTCAATTTGCAGCCTTAATACTGGCAGCAGCTGCTGTATTCCCTGCTATTGCCGATACATTAACGGTTAAACCTGATGCGCCCAAGCGATATGTTGTGAAAAAAGGGGATACGCTTTGGGATATCTCGAGTTTATATTTAAATAGTCCATGGAAGTGGCCTGAGTTATGGCAACAAAACCCTCAAATTAATAATCCACATCTCATTTATCCTGGTGATATTTTATCTCTCGGGGTAGATGAGCACGGAAATCCGGTATTAATAATTGATAAAGGGGTAAGAAAACTATCCCCGAGTGTGCGTATCATCGAGGCAAAAGGATCGGCAATTCCAACTCTGCCTCTGTCATTGCTGGAGCCATATTTAAGCTACGATCAGGCACTTGATGAGGGAGATATTGCTGTCTTTCCAATCATTTTGGGCTCTAACAAAAACTTTAAAATGAGTGTGACAGGACATCTTTTGTATGTGAAGGGCGACCTAAAACGTGGTGGTAACTATGGTATTTATCGTCAAGGCAAGCCTTATAAAGATGGCTTGCGGACTTTAGCATATGAAACCATGCTGGTGGGCACTGCTCGCGCACTTGAGCCGGGCGATATCGCTGATGGGGTGCCTAGTACGGTTAAAGTTGAAACGGTAAAGCGAGAAATTAAAGCTGGAGATTTTGTAATGCCATTATCTCAGGGGCAAGACCACAAGGCCAACTTTAAAATGAGCAAGCCAAGCCAAGGTGTTGAGGGGGAGATAATTGCCAGTAGCAATCAGCACAGAGAATTTGGCCCGATGTCGGTTGTTGTGCTTAATGTTGGCAGCAAGCAGCAGTTGGTAGAAGGCAATGTACTCGATATTTTTCGTCAATCTCCAACCGTTGTAGAGCGTGACGGCACACCAAAGTATATCGAAGATTCAAGCAGTTTGGATAAACTGATTGGCGATGTAGGCTCGTGGTTTGGAGAGGGAAATAGTGAAAATAGCACAGTATGGCATATGCCGAGCGAAAAAGTCGGCGAGCTGATGTTATTTAAAGTCTATGACAATATTAGTTACGCAATGGTCATGAAAACATCGCAACCTATCCAAGTAGGAGACAGCGTAACGAATTGATTAATAAATTGCTCAAGGAGGGAGCATGACCACAATATCATTGAGAGAGGCGCTAGCACTTCACCTTTGTCGTGGGTTGGGAGTGAGTACTATTTTGGCGCTACAACAAAAAGTCCCTCTACCTGACGTTTTTACGTTATCAAAAGCTGATCTTTGCCAATTAGGGCTCAATGAAAAGCTGGCGCAGCAACTCATCACCACAGATTGGTCTCACGTCGACCGGATCATTGAACAGTGTACAGCCCTAAATATTCATGTCATTCATTACTTTGATGAACAGTATCCCGCAGCATTGACACATATATGTAGTCCTCCTTGGTTATTATTTTGTCGGGGTAATAGAGCGCTATTGCATCAACCTCAAATAGCCATTGTTGGCAGCCGCAGTGCCTCCCGTATGGGAAAAGAGATTGGCTATGATTTTGCACGCCAGTTAGGAGAGGCTAATTTTGTTACGACGTCGGGGATGGCACGGGGGATTGATGGAGCGGCGCACTGTGGTGCATTGAGTACGTCGGGCGGGACCATTGCTGTGATGGGGACTGGAGCGGACGTAGTTTACCCAAAACGTCATACGGAATTGTATTGGCGCATTGTTGAGCAGGGGCTCATAGTGAGTGAGTTTGTGCCTGGAACCTTACCGCATGGAGCTAATTTTCCTCGGCGGAATCGAATAATTTCAGGGTTATCCTTGGGGGTGTTGTTGGTCGAAGCCGAAATAAAAAGCGGTTCACTGGTGACTGCACGATATGCGATAGAGCAAAATAAGGAAGTTTTTGCTATTCCAGGTTCGATACGTCACAGTCTATCTGAGGGGTGTCACTTTTTGATCAAGCAGGGCGCCAAGCTCACTGAAAATGTCAGTGATATTATCGAAGAGGTGAGCTTTTTACCCGAAAACAGTCTATATATTATAGAAAGTGAGAGAAAACAGGAGACTTGCCCCGTTTTGCAAAATCTCGGTTATGAGGTAACTGACGTCGATACCTTAGCGCTGAGGACCCAGTGGCCAGTAGAGCAGGTACTTGCCAGACTATTGGACTTAGAGCTTGAAGACAAAGTAGAACGTGTATTAAACGGCTACATCAAATTAGCGAGGGGTTAAACATGTTTGATATCCTGATGTATTTATTTGAGAACTATATTCATAGCGAAGCGGATATCTTCGTAGAGCAAAATCAACTAACAGACGAATTAGTAGGTGCAGGCTTCGACCAAGCTGAAATATACAAAGCATTGGATTGGTTAGAGCAGCTTGCCGATCTTCAACACAGTGATGAGTTTCCTTATCTCAATGCCAAACCTGACTCTGCGATACGTATTTATACTCAAGAAGAGTGCCGTGTATTAGATGTTGAGTGTCGTGGTTTTTTAATGTTTGTAGAACAAATTGGTGTGATAGATTGTACAACAAGAGAAATGGTCATTGATCGAATGCTGGCGTTAGAAAAGTCATCTATCTGCCTTGACGATTTGAAGTGGGTGATATTAATGGTGCTATTTAACGTGCCAGGTAAAGAACATGCATATGCACAGATGGAAGATCTGATCTTCGAACAGCCATCAGGGCTATTGCATTAACAGGTTTACGGCATCTTTGAGAGATCAAAATGCCGTATCAAATCAAAGCTAGTTCAGTACGTCCTCTAAGCTTCGACGTGCGATTCATAACATTCTCTTTATTTTTCTTCAGCTCACTGAGATATATGTCGCAAACATTTAGACCTTCGAGCGTGTTTTAGTTGTCCTTATATCGATACACAGTAAAATAGCACAGTGTGTGCACAGTTTAAGGTGAGTAAAATGAGCAAAATTGATCACTCTCTTTTTAATGCGGATCAACATGCATTGGAAAAGGAGTATGAAGTCTGCCCAAAATGTGGTTCAGAGTTGGTGGTCAAACATTCTAAAAACGGGGCTTTTCTTGGCTGTGCCAGTTACCCGACATGTGATTATATTCGCTCTTTTGCTCATCATGACAGCCATGACATTAAAATATTGGACGATGCACCTTGTCCAGAGTGTGGTCGCGACCTCGTGATAAGAAATGGTCGATACGGTATGTTTATCGGTTGCACAGGTTATCCAGAGTGCCATTTTATTGTGCATGAAGAAGAAGAGGAAACACAGGCGTTTCCAGCATGTCCAAAATGTCAAAATGGGCACTTACAAAAAAGACAGAACAAATATGGCAAGTTTTTTTACGCGTGTGACGCTTACCCTAAATGTAAATATAGCTTGAATCAGCTCCCTGTTGCACACCAATGTGAACAATGTGATTGGCCCGTCATGGTACAAAAAAAGCGTGCGGGTAAAGCTATGCTACAATGTCCGCAAAAAGCTTGTCAGCATATGATTGAGGATCCCTATGAATCACAATGAAAACCAAACAACTAAGCCGCAAACAGCCATTGAAGCGTTGCGCCAAGGCGAGTTGATCTGTTATCCAACAGAAGCCATTTTTGGGCTGGGTTGTGATCCAGACAGTGAAAGCGCAGTCCACAAACTATTGGCACTGAAAGAACGTCCAATTGAGAAAGGGCTGATTTTGATTGCCGATAACTTTGCTCAGTGCTTAGACTATGTTGACGATGCAAAAATTCCAATGGACAAGCGTGCCGAAATATTTTCAGCTTGGCCTGGGCCCGTGACTTGGGTATTGCCTGCAAAGTCGACAACACCCAAATGGCTAACTGGTGAGCATACAAGTATTGCTGTTCGTGTGACTGATCACCCCGTTGTTAAACAACTATGCAAATCATTTGGTAAGCCTTTAGTCTCAACCAGTGCTAATTTTAGCGGCGAAGAGCCAGCTATGACGATTGCGCAGGCCCAGAGCATGTTTGGTGATCGGGTTGGCTATTATCAAGAGGGTGAGCTAGGCGGGCGTAATACACCCAGCCAAATCCGCGATGCAATGACTGGTCAAGTATTTAGGAACTAATGACGTGAGTAAAGTGAATTTAGAGACGGTTAAAGCGTTTTTATTACAGCTTCAGGATGACATTTGCCAAGGATTAGAACAAGCAGATGGCAGCGGTAAGTTTGTTGAAGATAGCTGGGAGCGGGCAGAAGGTGGCGGCGGTCGAACTCGAGTGCTTAAAGGCGGTACAGTCATAGAGCAAGGTGGAGTTAATTACTCCCATGTTTTTGGGGCGTCAATGCCTGCTTCAGCGACAGCACATCGCCCTGAGTTAGCTGGCAGAAGTTTTCACGCGTGTGGTGTTTCTTTGGTGATCCACCCAAAAAACCCACATATACCAACTAGCCACGCAAACGTACGCTTTTTTATTGCTGAGAAAGAGGGAGAAGCGCCGATTTGGTGGTTTGGTGGTGGCTTTGACCTAACGCCTTTTTACCCTCATTTGGAAGATGTAAAACATTGGCACCAAGTGGCGAAAGACTTATGCACACCGTTTGGTGACGAAGTTTATCCGAAGTATAAAAAATGGTGTGATGATTATTTTTACCTGAAACATCGTGACGAAACTCGCGGGGTCGGAGGGTTATTTTTTGATGATTTAAATGAGGAAGGCTTTGATAAGAGCTTTGCCTTTATGAAAGCGGTAGGGAAAGGTTTTTTACCAGCCTACACGCCAATCATCTCGCGAAGAAAAGATATGCCTGTAAGTGAACAAGAGCGTGAATTTCAACTTTATCGCCGTGGCCGCTACGTTGAATTTAATCTTGTATGGGATAGGGGAACTTTATTTGGATTACAAAGTGGTGGACGTACTGAGTCTATACTGATGTCTATGCCACCGTTGGCGAGATGGGAGTATGACTTTACACCTGAAGCCGGGTCGAATGAAGCTAAACTATATGAGCATTTCTTGAAGCCCCAAGATTGGTTAAACATTGATGTGTTATAAAAGTAATTAGTGTAATAAAAAAGGAGCTTAATGCTCCTTTTTTATTTGTATGGATTAATTTAGTTTAAAGCCTCTGACCTGCTCATCTAAAGAACGAGCTAACTCCAACAACTCTTCGCTGACACGTTTACTACCATGGGCGTCTTCTAACGATTGCTCTGCGTTGTCTCGGATAGCGACAACACTTTGATTGATCTCTTCTGCCGCCTGATTTTGTTGCTCAGTAGCGTCGGCAATTTGGACATTTAGCGCATTGATCTCATGCATTTGAGATGAAATATCTTTAAGTGCCTGTGCGACCTGTTGCACTTGCGCTGCTCTATCATCTGCTTCAGCGCAAGAGGCGTTCATGGCACTAACGGTTTGCTCTGCTTCTTGCTGAAGCTTGTCTATGGTACGACGGATTTCGTCGGTAGAATCGTGAGTGCGGGTAGCAAGGGTTCTGACTTCATCTGCAACTACCGCAAATCCTCTACCTGCTTCTCCCGCGCGTGCCGCTTCTATCGCGGCATTGAGAGCAAGTAAATTGGTTTGCTCGGCGATACTGCTGATCACTTCAAGTACTTTTCCGACAGCCAGCGTTTGTGTTTGTAATTGACTGACTTGATTTGCCGCATCGCGAATATCACCAGCTAACTGATTTATACTTTGCTCGGTGGTATGCGCAATCGACATACTTTGTTCAGCAAGGTGATTGCTACTGTCGGATTTTTCAGATGCAAAGTGAGTGGTATTTTTTACTTCACTGGAAGAGCTTTCCAGCTCGTTAATTGCTGCTGCTACTGAATCGGTTCCCTGCTTTTGCGATTGAATTGCTTCTTCTGTGGTCTCAGCCGCTGTGTAAATATGCTCTGCCGAGTGTATTAATATTTTTGATGAACGGGATACCTCGGCAATGTTCTCTTTAAATGCGGACATCATTTTATTGAAATTAGTCGCTAAGCGGCCCAATTCGTCATCTATTTCATCATGAATTCGCAAACTTAAATCTTGGTTGGTTGTGGCTAGGCGCATTGTTTTGCCGAGTTTCTTTAATCTGACGATAAAGAGCTTACGAAATAGTGTACCGAGAATAAAAAAAGCGGTGGCAAATATGGCGGTAAGTATAGTTGTGCTAAATATCGTGTTCTCGTCCACAGTTGTGTCTATATCTCCAAGGGAATAGCTAATTTTCACTGCGCCCAATACATCTCCCTCTTTTGCCTGATGACAGCCAAGACAATTGGTCCCTTTATAATCGGCACTTGCAACCATAGGCTTCAGATAGGTCATAACGCGCTTGTCACCACGTTGCTCAATCACTAACAGTTCTTCTCCTTTAAGAGCGGCATGTTCTGCATCTGTTTGAGGTGATTCGTTTGCGTTGCCCTGACCGTAAAGTTTATTTACCAGCTCGCCACGTACGATATGCGCATCTTCTATATTTTCATGATTACGCAATTTAGCGCCAAGAATATGCCTGTTAGACATAGTACCTGTGAGCATCATGGTGTTGATAGAATCGAAATAATTATCGGCCAATAATCGAATATTGGTTTCTACAGTTTGCTCGGCTAGGTTCTTTTGTTGACTGCTATTACTAATAATACTGGCAACCAAGACCAGTACACCGGTAATGGCGAGGAGAGCATATATTTTATGTTGAATAGACTTCACACGCATCGCACCTACTATGAAATAAGCGTTCATTATGCGTGTGAATAATTAAGCAGGGTTTGACTCAGCGCAAAAGTCGCTGAGCTAATGCAAATTTATAAATAGCAACTTTAGTCTTGGTTAATCATATGTGTCGCCAATTGGGCAAGGGATTTACGCAACCCTTCTCGTAGCAGAGGATTATCAATTTCCGTATCTAGTGCTTTATCCATACAGTACATCCATTGATCACGTAACTCTTTGTCAATCGTAAAGGGCATATGTCGCATTCTCAAACGGGGGTGTCCATATTTCTCGACAAACAGATCTGGGCCACCTAGCCAACCGGACAAGAACTCGAAAAAAACTTGGCGGATCCTATCAAGTGGCAATGGGTGCATGTCGTAAAGCGGTTTTGCATAAGGGTCACTTTCCATGATGTCATAAAAGCGATTTGCCAATGCCAATGCGCCACTTTCACCACCAATTAGCTCGTAAGGTGTTCGTTCTGGGGTCGGCGCTTGATGATTTTGAGATGTCTTAGGATCTTCACTTGCATCTTTATTAAAGATACGTTTAATTAACTGCTTCATTCACTATCACTATTGTTAGGCTAAAAATGGACAAATATGCGGTTTTTGGTAACCCGATAAAGCATTCTAAATCGCCTGAGATTCATTCGCAATTTGCTTCTGGTCTCAACGAGCAGATCGAATACACTGCTATTTTGGCGCCAGTAGATGGATTTACGCTTAGTCTCAAAGACTTTTTTGCATCAGGAGGGAAAGGGGCTAATGTCACTTTACCCTTTAAAGAAGAGGCTTATGCATACGCAGATACCCTTACTGACAGAGCAAAGTTAGCTGGTGCCGTAAATACTTTAAAATTACAAAGCGATGGTTCTATACTTGGTGACAATACCGACGGGGCAGGGCTAGTCGCTGATTTGCAAAGGCATCAAGTGCGGCTACAAGATAGCGTAGTATTATTGTTAGGTGCTGGTGGTGCTGCTAGGGGTTGTATTTACCCATTACTGCAAGCAGGTGTAAAACGTATTGTTGTGGCGAATCGAACGGTTGCAAAAGCACAGCAACTGGCTGCGCTGTTTGCACCTTATGGAGAAGTGCATGCAGTGTCACTCAAAGAGATCCCTAGCTTAGCGTTTGATGGTGTTTTAAACTCAACATCATCAAGCGTTACCGGTGATATACCTAATATAGAGGGAGAATTGGTAGCAGGTGTGAGCTGGAGCTACGATATGTTTTATTCTGACCAGCAAACCAGCTTTTTAAATTGGGTGGCAGACCATAATTCGCAATGTCAGCTTATTGATGGTATCGGTATGTTGATAGGCCAAGCGGCAGAAGCTTATTCCGTATGGAGAGGAAAACTTCCAAATGTTGAACCGGTACTAGCGAAGGTCAAATAATATGAACCAAGCGATATTATTTAATGATGATATTCACTTTGATGCGTCACGCCGGAGATTAGTCTTCACGGCAATGGTATCAGGGATGATTGTGCCTTGCGTAGTTGAAGTCCCTGAATCTGAAGTCGAGCCAATAATGCACTTTAGAAACCATCAATTTGATTATGAAATGCAGGCCGAAGAGCTCATCGAAGATGAGCATTATTCGTCGTCAGGAGAAGTAGAGTTAACTTTCCTGTAGATATTCATCTTTTAACTCGACGTAGTTTTGAGCTGATACCCTTAAAAAAGCGAGCTCTTGTTCTGTGAGTTTTCGGGCTTGCTTTACTGGACTTCCGACATACAAATAACCTGATTCAAGGGTTTTATTTGGCGGTACTAATGCGCCTCCACCGATAATAACATCATCTTCAACGGTCACATTGTCCATGACGATGGCTCCCATACCTACTAAAATGCGGTTACCTAATTGGCAGCCATGCAGCATGACTTTGTGACCTACAGTGACATCATTGCCTATAATAAGTGGATAGCCGTCTGGATTAGACTGACTTTTTCGCGTCAAATGTAAAACACTTCCATCTTGCACATTGGTGCGCTCACCAATTTTGATGTAATTGACGTCACCACGGGCAGCAACCAGTGGCCAAACACTACTATCTTTACCAATACTGATGTCACCGACGAGTACTGCGCTTTCGTCTACATATACCCCATTAGATAATTTAGGGGCGATACCTTTGTATGTTCTTAACATGTTATAAGACTCTCGAAACAATATGGACCTAGTGTAGAGTTTAATTATCGAAATCTCTATAGTGTGAGTAAAACCTATCAAAGTACACTAAATGTACTATTTTAATGTTTTTAGGTTGATAATTACTCGAACAGCCCATTTTAATAACTTTTCTTAAAAAAGTACTTGCACAATTTCTTAAGCCCCCTATAATGCGCACCCACTGACACGGCGGGACGCAAACAAAAATGCAAACCAAAGTGAAGGGGAAAGTTAAACGGAAAGCTTAATTAAGAGAAATTAAATTT
>NZ_JAGJEH010000021.1 GCF_018100925.1 Pseudoalteromonas luteoviolacea
TTTCTGCCTTAGCTGCGGTTAAAACGGCTCACTTCACCTTGCGCAAAAGAAATGTATTCGCTGCGTTCATTGTCGTTAACACTTTGCACGAAGTCATCCTGAACTTGATTCAGGATCCATGTTTTATGATGTTAGTTAGGTTTTAGAGGTGAAAGGCTTAACAATTATTAAAATGGCTCATTTCACCTTGCGCAAAAGAAATGTACTCACTGCGCTCATTGTCATTAACCTTTTGCACGATATTCACCTTGCGCAAAAGAAATGTACTCACTGCGTTCGTTGTCATTAACCTTTTGCACGATATTCACCTTATGCAAAAGAATCGTACTCACTTTGCTCATTGTCGGTAGCCTTTTGCACGATGTCATCCTGAACTTGATTCAGGATCCATGTTTTTTGATGTTAGTTAGTTTTAGAAGTGTTTACCTCATCGCTTGTTAAAACAGCTCACTTCACCTTGCGTAAAAGAACCGTACTCACTTCGTTCGCAGTCGGTAGCCTTTTGCACGTTATTCACCTTGCGCAAAAGAAATGTACTCACTGCGTTCGTTGTCATTAACCTTTTGCACGTTATTCGCCTTACGCAAAAGAAATGTACTCACTTCGCTCGCTGTCGGTAGCCTGTTGCATGGTTTTATTTGACTACAAACTGATAGCGAAATTGCGAAGCTAACAAAGTCTGCTTAACTGTAATGTAGTGAATTGCACAATAGGAATGAATCGTATGGCGCGTATTGAACGAAGTCAGGTAGGAGCGTTTTGTTGGTCTGAACTATGTAGCTCTGAGTGGGCCGAAGGTAAATCATTTTATACTCAGCTATTTAATTGGCAGCATGTCGACCAACCAATTGGAGAAGGGTGCTTTTATACTATGCTGCAAAAGCACGGAGATGACGTTGCAGCTATGTATCAAATGATGCCTGAACAAAAAGAAGCACAGGTGCCCAGTCATTGGTTAGGGTATGTTGCGGTTGATAATGTTGACGAGATGGCAGAACGAGCAAAAAGTTTAGGCGCGGATATTATTGCGGGACCTCATGATGTTCCTGAAGCCGGCAGAATGGTTATGCTTCAAGAGCCTGGCGGTGCGCGGTTTGCATTGTGGCAAGCAGGTGCTCATACAGGAACAAAGAGAGAACTTGAAGCCGGCGTGCCTTATTGGTATGAGTTGGCAAGCCAACACAGTACCAAAAGTGAAGCGTTTTATTGTGAGCTACTGGGCTGGCAGGCTGATCATCAGGCAATGGAAAATATGGACTATGTGGTTTTTAGCTACAACGGTAAACCAGTTGCCGGGATGTTGGAGATGACAGAAGAGTGGCAGGGCGTACCACCACACTGGATGCTTTATTTTGCGGTATTGGATTGCGACGAGATTGCCGATAAAGCGAAATCACTGGGAGGAGAAGTGTGTGTACCGCCAACCGATATTCCTCAAGTGGGTCGCTTTGCTGTTATCACTGACCCTCAGGGGGCGGTGTTTTCAGTAATGGCATCCGTTATGGACAAGATCACAAACTAACCTGAGTGGCAGCGGTGAGATCAATGATTTCACCATCACAATTGGCAAACTCGCTATTTAGGCGATTGATAAAGCGAGTAAATTCGCCACTATTAACTTTGTCTTTGATGATATCGTTTAATTTAGGTAGGAGTGCGTGGTGCTTTTTGTGAATATAGTGGCGGATAAGCACACCTTGGAAAGGTAAAATACGCATGTAAATTTTACTGAGTCCAGAATCACAAAGCGAGCCTATACTAAAATGGTCGGTTGCCAGCAATTGATCACTGTGGTTGCGCGTCAGAGCTTGGAACGCTGATACATTGTTGTGTACTGGGTGGCAATCGAGTTTTGTACGCTCACAGAACTGTGTCGTCATTAAACTGCCTTCGATGATAATAATACCGTGTTCACCATTGAGGTGACACAACTCGGGCTTCAAGCAAAACACCGCAAGACGCACGATTGCCAGCGGTGTTGGAATGGGAAGCAGCTGTTCAAATGTGGTCATCGCATTTTCTACTCGACCTGCCTCAGCATCGAAACGTCCGCTGTTAACCCACTCAAGGCCTCGCTGAGTGGGGAGGTAGTGAAACGTCGGAGTGATGTCGAGAGGCCGATATATTTCAGTAAAAATTTTTTCTATTTGTGCTTTTCCAAGATGAAAAGACATGCCTTCACTGACATTTATATTAAATTCCTTAGCGCTCAGTTGACTACATAAACACAACAGCATCAATGCAAATAAGGGTTTCACAATGCGTTTTCCAAAATGCAAACCTTTCGTTTAAGACTAGCAGAAGTCTTCATTTCTATCAGAGCTCAGTGAGAAAATTCACTTGAATCTGAACAAGCCACCCCAACTATTTACATCATCAATAGCCAAATAAATGAGAAAAAAATGACCAAACATGTTGTGATCACTGGTGCAAATAGAGGTATCGGTTTAGAGTTTTGCCGTCAATATGCCGAGCTGGGCTATCAGGTGACCGCTGTGGTGAGAAACAGCTCTGAAGAGCTTGATGAACTGGGTATCACTGTTATCGAAAATATTGATGTCAGTGTTGAGCAAGATGTGGCCAGCCTGTCGGCGCAATTACAAGATCAGGCAATTGATGTGTTGATTAACAATGCGGGAATATTCAGTAACGAAAGCCTTGAACATATGGATTTCGCTCAACTTGAGGCACAGTTAGCGGTTAATGCTGTGGCACCTATCCGAGTAACGCATGCGCTACAGTCCCAATTGAGTAAAGGGGCTAAAGTGGCAATGATCACCAGTCGAATGGGATCAATTACTGACAATAGCTCGGGCGCGTATATTGGTTATCGCATGTCTAAAGCCGCACTTAATGCAGCTGGTGTGAGTTTAGCCCATGAACTTAAACCCAAAGGCGTGGCGGTTGCCTTATTGCATCCTGGTTTTGTACAAACCCAAATGGTGAACTTCGCTGGTGATATTTCTGCGCAAGAGTCTGCTAATCGTCTAATTGCCCGCATAGATGAACTTACGCTCAGCAATTCTGGAGGCTTTTGGCATTCAAACGGCGAAGAGTTACCTTGGTAAGAGAGTGATGTTCTGAGCTGGGCTGATAGAATCAGCCCAAATACAGTTGTTTGGGGCTGGTTCAGCGAACTATGCTACAATTGCAAAAAAATAAGCCCAGAGAACTGTATGGAACTTCAAGAGAACACCCCCCTAACACTGCCCCTTTTTCAATTAAATGAACAGTTAGAAACGCGTGATATCGAGTCTCCCGATATGCAACTATCGGTTAATTTAACCGCAGACTTGTTGGCAAATTTATGTCAAAACCCGGCGCCGGAACAGAATATGAGTATTCCTTTGGAAGCTTATGAATTGACAGATATTGAAGCGAGTGTTGCGACAGTGCTCAGTGAAGGACATCAGGCTCAGCTTATCCTGAATCACGGCCCGGTGTTGAGTGCGGTATTGAGCCCACTTGGTGAGGATGTGCTTTTTGTCTCCCCTCCCGTTGATATGATGCCGACTTTTGATCTCGGCTTAGATGATGAAGAGGATGATAGTGAAGAAGCGCAAAACGCTTCACAATAAAAAGTCTAAGGGGTTTTAGTCATGTTGCAAAAGCGCCAAGTTTGGTTGGTAGCTGTGTTAATTGTACTCAGTGGTTGTGCAGTACTAGGGGTAAGTCATTATGATGATTTGTTTGGGCCGGAACAGCCTCGTCAACGCTTAGTCGAATATCGCCAAGGTGGCGCGCATTATTTACAGCAAGTAAAGCCTATTCTGGATAACCGCTGTGTTGTGTGTCATGGGTGTTATGACGCCCCGTGTCAATTGAAATTGAGTTCACCTCAAGGCATTGATAGAGGACTGAGTAAAGCCTTAGTTTATGACGGCACACGAATTCTGGCACAGCCACCAACACGATTACTATTTGATGCAACAACGACTAGCCAGTGGCGTGACAAGGGCTTCACACCCGTTTTGAATGAGCGTGTACAAACAGGTTATGCCAATTTACAAGGCAGTGTGATG
Source organism: Pseudoalteromonas luteoviolacea (assembly GCF_018100925.1). GTDB lineage: Bacteria > Pseudomonadota > Gammaproteobacteria > Enterobacterales > Alteromonadaceae > Pseudoalteromonas > Pseudoalteromonas obscura. The sequence continues at coordinate 4,023 of NZ_JAGJEH010000021.1, forward strand.
TACCACAGTTTATTGCTGAAGCAGCGTACGCCATTTCCTCAGCAAACTGTTTTGAATGATGCGTTTGACTTCTCCCTTGATAGACAGCAAACCTGCCCTACAATGGATGAATATGAGCAGTATGCTCAAAATAATCCCCATGCTGGAATGCCTTACGGCTTGCCTGCGCTGACAAACCAAGAGTATGGGAAATTACATACTTGGTTGGAGCAAGGCGCTCAGATGAGCGAAGTGGCTGTACCCTCAAAAGCGGTAGCACAGCAGGTGACAAAGTGGGAGCAGTTTCTCAATCAGTCTGGCAATAAACACCAATTGGCCGCTCGCTATATTTATGAGCACTGGTACTTGGCTAATATCTATTTTTCAGAACATGGCGGCACAGACTTTTTTAAGCTGGTCAGGTCTAAAACACCACCCGGTGAGTCAATTGAACTGATTGCGACGGTGCGCCCATTTGACGATCCAAAAGTAGATAGGGTGTACTACCGATTACTGCACGAACGCAGTACGATCTTGTCTAAAACGCATTTGCCGTTAGCATTAGATGATAAAAAGTTAGCCCGTCTATACACGCAGTTTATAGGCCCTAATTACAGTGTCTCTGAGCTACCAAGCTACGCGCCAAAACTGGCCGCAAACCCGTTTAAGACGTTTGCGGACATACCCGTAAAGTCCCGTTATCAGTTTATGTTGGATGAAGCTGAGTTGATAGTAAAGGGCTTTATCAAGGGGCCTGTATGCCGTGGGCAAATCGCGCTGAATGTGATCAACGACCACTTTTGGGTGGCATTTGTTGACCCAGAGAAAAATGCCTCGCCAGCCGTTGAGGCTTTGTTGATGCAGCATGACGATGACTTACTGCTGCCTGCTGCAGAGCAAAGTAATGTATTGCCGTTGTCTAGTTGGGCTAAATATGCAAAACATCAAAGTGATTACTTGGAAGCTAAAACTCAGTTATCTGAACAAATTTTCAATCAAGGTGGAAAGCTCGATTTAGCGCTGATTTGGCAAGGTGATGGTCACAATCCCAATGCAGCACTGACCATATTTCGCCATTTTAACAGCGCCACAGTTGTGAAAGGGTTTGTTGGGCAACAGCCAAAAACAGCCTGGGTTTTAGATTACGCATTGTTCGAGCGTATTCACTACTTATTGGTGGCGGGCTTTGATGTATATGGCAATATTGGTCACCAGCTAATTACGCGTCTGTATATGGACTTTTTGCGACTTGAAGGGGAGCAAAATTTTCTTAATCTTCTGCCGCGTAGCCATCGCCAGCAGATAAAGCAGCACTGGTATCGCAAATCACATTTGAGCTTGAGTGAGTTTATCAATCGTAAAAGTTTGCTCGGCGCACCCAGTCATATTAATTACCAAAGTGATGACCCTCAACGAGAGCTCTATGACAAGCTCGCCGAATACCTCGCCCCTGTTATGCATAGAGAGTACGATCATTTGGCTGTGCCCTCAACCTTGCGTGTGTTAAATGACTTGCCCAATGCTGCAGTAGCAACTTTACCTCAGGTGTCATTTGTGCTGGCGAATGACGAACAGGGTGAGTTAAAAGGCTACACCTTGTTGCGTCACAACGCGCACTTTAATATTTCTTCACTATTGAATGAGGAAGGTCAACGCGCTTATGCGGAGGATTACGTAACGGTTTTACCGGGTTTTGTCGGTGATTATCCGGAAGCCATTTGGTACTTACCAAATGAGGCACACGCTGACGCCTTTGCAAGTGGACTAAGACAGGTATCTGATGAAGCAAGTTACCAAGCATTAAAAGCGCAGTTTGGGATACGGCGTACACATCCACAATTCTGGCAATACAGTGATCTACTGCATCAAACAGCAAAACAGACTCGTGGTGTGGAGTTTGGATTATTTGACTATAACCGCCTGGAAAACAGATAAGAAGTTAGACGGTGATAGACTTCCCATCTGTCACCGCTTGACTTGTTAAAGTGCACTGGCCGCTTTTGCAGCAGCAAGTAATACCTGCTCGTCCAATCGTACTTTATAATTTGGGTTGGCGTACTGGAATTGAATTAACCCTTTTTTATCGATGACAAATACAGCTGGAACAGGCAGTGCAACTCTGTCTTTTCCATTGAGATCTACAAAATTTACACCCAACTTATTTCGATAGGCTGTCGCCGTTTTGTCATCTAAATAATAAGCTAGACCTAAAGCTTGTGAATAGGCGAGTTGATCGTCCGACAATAGCATGTAATTTGGTGACTCAATGGTACTTTTAGCCAGCTCTTTTGGTGAATCTGGAGAGATGGCAACAATTTGCACATCTAGCTTAGTCAATTGAGCCTCAATTTTTTGAATGCCATTAAGTTGTCGAACACAGTATGGACACCATCCACCACGATAAACGACCACTAAGGTGGTTTTGTTTTTATATAATTGTGCCAATTCTACAGACTTACCTTGGCTATTTTTAAGTGTTAGTTTGGGTGCATCAAGGCCAGGTAATAAAGGCGCGACGGTATTTGGGGAGTTTGTAATATTGGTAACAGTCGCAGCCGAGGCACTCGGCAGCATAACTAGAAGTAAAATAAAGAGTAGTATTTGCATAAAATCCTCTGTCGAAATGTTTGATCAGTGATATTAGACAGGCAAAGTGACGAAAGACTTTCGCTCGGGTATGATATTGTTTTTATCCTTGTAATTTTATCACGTCAAAGAGAGCGAATATGTCTGCAAATATCACAAAGCTAGTGGTGATGCTGGAAATGCAAAATGCGATGAATACCAAAGTGCATGAGCAATGGTTCAGTCAGGGTTTTGAATGGTATCGAGCGATATGGGTTGAGTGTGCAGAAATGCTTGATCACTATGGTTGGAAGTGGTGGAAAAAGCAAACGCCGGATACAGAGCAAGTGATCTTGGAGTTGGTCGATATTTTTCACTTTGGACTGTCTTTGAGAATTGATGGCGAAACATCATTTGAAGCGCTGGCTGCGCAGCTTGACCAAGAGTTGGCAGCACCTACACAAGCAGACGATTTTAAACAAACGCTTGAACAGTTAGCTGCGAGTGCAGTGGCCGAAAAGTCTTTCAACGCAGCCGCATTTGCAGGGTGTATGGCACAAATCGGAATGAGCCTTGACGACTTATACCGTGGTTATGTAGGTAAAAACACCTTGAATTTTTTCCGTCAAGATAATGGCTATAAAGATGGCACTTATATCAAAGTGTGGGATGGCAAAGAAGACAACGAACATCTGGTTGAGATTGTAAAAAGTCTGGACACTGAACACCCAGACTTTGCTAAGCAAGTTTATAGCGGCTTAACAGCTCGTTACCCTGCTTAGGCTACTTGATTGGCAGCAATGTGCGATAGTCACTGATCGCCAAATAGTCAGTGATCTCTCTAGGAGGTTGCTGACTGTCTGGGTTATTGATTGCCAACAGGTGGCCTATGCCGTACTTTTTGGCTGCAGCCAACACACTCAGGCTATCATCAACAAATAAAGTACGTGTTTTATCAAACCCGATGTCAGCTTGTACTTGCTGCCAAAGCGACTGACTTTCTTTACTGACACCATACTCATGGGTCGAAATCACTTTATCTAAATACCCATCGAACTGAGTACCACTAAGTTGAGTTCGCTCTATCTTGAGGCTTAGGCTGTCGGGGTGAGCGTTCGTTAGCAGCACCAATTCTTTATCGGCATCTTTGAGTGCTTGTAAAAATTCGGGCACGTCTTCTCTGACAGAAATTAAATGCTGCACCTCTCGTTTTAGCTCCATAATGGGAAGCTGAAGCTGTTCTTGCCAGTAGTCGAGGCAATACCACTCTATTTGCCCCATCACGGCTTCATATCTGGCAAGTATATCTGCGCGAGCCTGTTCAAGACTCAAGCCCTGTCTCTGCGCGTGGGCTCTGGGAATGAGTTCTAACCAAAAATGGTTGTCGAAGTGCAAATCTAACAATGTGCCGTCCATATCCAACAGAACGGTATCGATTTTAGACCAATTTAACATAGGCTTTTAACTGCAAAGGCTTTATGATTAGATTACCAACATCATAGCAAATAAAAGTTTATGTCACAGAAAAAGCACCCATGTCCGCCAGAAATTTTGTCATCTGACGTTGTTGCATCGAGCAAGCTGTTTACAGTTGAAGCTTTGTCATTGCAATTTTCAAACGGAGAGCGAAGGCAATATGAGCGTGTAAAAGGGGGTGGGCGCGGTGCTGTGATGATTGTGCCAATAACTGCTGAAAATGAACTATTATTAGTCAGAGAGTACTGTGCGGGCACACATGACTATCAATTGGGGTTTCCAAAAGGGTTAATTGATCCTGGCGAAACACCAGTTGAAGCGGGAAACAGAGAGTTAAAAGAAGAAGTCGGTTTTGGGGCTAACGAATTTGTGAATTTGAAAACCGTATCTTTAGCGCCAAGTTATTTTAAAGCGCAAATGCATATTTTATTTGCACAAGATCTATACCCTGAGCGCTTGATTGGCGATGAGCCAGAACCTCTTGTTGTTGTAAAGTGGCCTTTGAATGATTGGCAATCATTACTTGAGCAAAGTGACTTTACTGAAGCGCGCAGTGTCGCGGCATTGTTGTTATTACAACAGCATTTATTAAAGGAGGTTTAAATTGCAAACCTACTTAGAGCCTTGTATCGAGTTGGCGCAGTTAGCGGGTAAAGCCATTATGGCAATTTATCAACGAGATGATATTGGCCAACAAGAAAAATCTGATCATACACCGGTAACTGCAGCGGACTTGGCCGCCAATGAAGTATTGCTTAATGGGTTGCAGGCATTAGCACCAGAGATCCCGGTAATGTCAGAAGAGACTCCAATCCCCCCTCTTGAACAGCGACAAAGTTGGCAGCGCTACTGGTTGTTGGATCCTATGGACGGAACTGGGGAGTTCATTCTAGAAAGCGGTGATTTTGCTGTTAATATTGCATTAATTGAAGATAATCAACCGGTGTTAGGGGTGATCCATTGGCCTGCCAAAAACGTCACCTATTTTGCAACTAAAGGCGGCGGTGCATTCAAACGTGATAAGCAGCAAGATGAACAGATCTTTGTATCACCGCCTGACACTTTGACACTCGCGGTGAGCCGAAGACAAAAAATCGAAGCGGTGAGCCAATATTTGAATAGCCAATTCGATACAATCGCGCTAGGCTCCTGTTCTCTTAAGGCATGTATTATTGCTGAAGGGAAAGCTGATTGCTTTTTACGAGTTGGACCTACCGGTGAGTGGGATACTGGCGCATCGCAAGTCATTGTCGAAGAAGCGGGCGGCTGCATTACCGATGCACAATTTAATCCACTCACTTACAACCAGCGTGAAACAACTGAAAACCCAGATTTTATTGTTATGGGTCACCCAGATTGGCAATTTCAAAAGTTGATAAGCCCTCATCAGAGGTAATTTTACCCGATCAGAAGGCGTATTTGATTGATAGAATACGCCTGCAATGAATCTATTTGGACCTTCAAAAGTAGGTCTATCTCTTAAAATAAGCGTTGTTGATGTATTTTTGTTCGTTTAAACAATTATTTTATGTCAAATCCTTGCAATAAAAATAAATTTAGATATTATAGCGACCTCTTTAAGGGAGAGCTGCAAAGCACACTTCTTAAAGCGCATCTAAATTAGATGCATACAGGCGCGGGATGGAGCAGCCTGGTAGCTCGTCGGGCTCATAACCCGAAGGTCGTCGGTTCAAATCCGGCTCCCGCAACCACTTCTCAGTTAAGAGAGAAGTAAAACAAACTTAACAATACAGGCGCGGGATGGAGCAGCCTGGTAGCTCGTCGGGCTCATAACCCGAAGGTCGTCGGTTCAAATCCGGCTCCCGCAACCAACTTCTTAGTTAAGAGAGAAGCAAAACAAACTTAACAATACAGGCGCGGGATGGAGCAGCCTGGTAGCTCGTCGGGCTCATAACCCGAAGGTCGTCGGTTCAAATCCGGCTCCCGCAACCAATCCCTGTATTTAAAATTTTCAAACTCTGAACTTCCTGAACATAAAATTTCCTGACTCTTCACTTAGCTTGTCATTTTTATTCGTTTACTTAATTGTGTTGTTGGCAGCGCTCATTTTCTGTGGCTTTTAGATCAAAATAGCGCACCAAAAGTGCGCTATTTAATGTGTTTGCAACTAACAGCGACAAGACGAACGATTGCCAAGACAACTGTGCGCCATCGAAACTTGGCAGCAGACCGTATTGGCTGTTCTTGCACCTGCAACATTTGGTGTGTGTTCTGACTCTAGTACGTTTTCGTGAGTCAGTGTTTTAAGCTTCTTTTTTTCAATTTTAAGTTTCATTAAATTTTCCTTTTTAATAGTTGATAAGTTGAAGTAGCACGCTAAGTGGCAACTTCAAAAATTAAGATAGTACATTTTTTAAAACCAATTAACTTTTTTTTATGTTTCTGCATTTTTTGTCTGAACGCTTTAACGTGTTTTGAAAAAGGCGTATCTAGATTAATAATCGTGGTTTATGAATAGTGTGATGGGCGCTATATTAAAGTGCTATTGTTGCTCTGATTCAACAATGAGTATTAGTATTAATTTCTGGTTATATAGTTGGTCAATATATCGAGCTTAAAATAAGTGCATTTCTATATGGTGTTAAATAGCGCGAGCCTAAAAAGGCTTGCGCTCACTTAGTGTTACAGTTAGCAGCGGCAAGAAAAGCCACCAATACAACTGGCTTCTTTAGATGCGTGGCAGCATAAAGAAAGGTTGGTTGCACAACTATTTGTTACATTGCAACCATAGCCTTCTTGAGACACCCCACCACCTGCTACTTGTGGTGTTTGTTCCTTCATAATACCTTTGTCACTAGATAGTGATTTGAGTTTCTTTTTTTGTATTTTTAGTTTCATTTAAATTTCCTTTTATACTTGAGATTTTTTGCACGTATTGAAAGCTGATTGGTTTCTTTAACATGCAAATTTAATATAGGATAAATATAAAATAAAAAAAACACGCTGGCTTGAACAATGAAAAGTTTAATAGAGAAGGTATGCTGAGGTAGGAAAAATGACAGTTAGACTTACCATGTTTTCTGACCTCTAACGAAGGATATTAAGGTTTAGCTACAAACTTCACTGTCGGGTGTCATATTTTGATTTACTTTTTTCATAGCGCCTCTTCGCTTATTTGTTCTCTCTAAACGAAAATTGAAAAGCACAGTTTTGGAACAGTGCACAGGCTTATGCAAGCAAAGGGCAAATTAATTCAATGAGAGTAATAGGTGGCTATGCAAGGGGTATGTACTAGGAAGAAGTGTTGGTGCAGAAGATTGCTTTGCCCCAACACTAAAATGCTCGCTTTAGTTTCAAACAGCGCACGACTCACCGCTTGAAACTGGACCATCGCTAAAATAAATACGCGAGTGCGCCCTTTGACTTTTTAGGCTCAATACACACACGCTCAAAGATTAATTAAATCTCGGTAGGGCAGGACGACATCTTCGTCTTGCCCCCAATATCAACAATGTAAATAAGCTAAACAAAGTGAAACTACCGCCGCCGCTGTCTGAGTTATCAGACTGCGTTAAAGCTGCTTTTTCAATGGTATTTACGTTGACGGTTTTTGATACCTTAGCACCAGTCTCATCAGTGACCGTGACCACAAATTTATCTGCACCTGAGCTCCCTGCATTCGCTGTATAGGTCAGTACGCCTTGCTCATCAACTGTCGCTGTGCCTCTTGCTGCTTGTTCAGTGACTTCGAATTTTAGCTTACCCCCATCAATATTAATGACATCAAGGGTAGATGATTGGCTTGCGCCGCTGACTACAGACATGTTTAAAACATCACTGTGAAAAGATGGTGCATCGTGCATTGGTAATATATTGACGGTCATATTGAAATAACTTGCACTGCCATGTGTATCTTGGATCAATAGTCTCACGCTATCAGTACCATTTTGGTTTGCTGCGCCTTCATACAATAACGTGTTGTTGTCTTGAATTGAAACACTGCCCTTTTTTGGTTCAACTGCAATACTGATCGTTACCTTATCGCTTTCAGCATCAATAGGAGAGAGTGCGACTGTGGTTTGCCCATCTTCCTCTAATTCGATTTGTAGGTCTTTTTGAGTTGGCGCATAGTTTAGATTGACTCTATTAATACGACCAGCGCTGCTGCTTGCGACTGTGTAAATCTCTTTGCCAAAGCCATTCCCGACTCCATTTGTCGTAATTTGACTATTTTCGTCTATTTGAATCGGCTTTTCAGGGTTTGATATGTCAAACAAGAGACCTTTATCATCAAAAATTGCGATCAATAAATCATCATATACATAAGAAAAAGCATTTCTTGTATCAGTGTTGATGGAGACGCTGCTCTTCCTAACAGGTTTATTTGGTTTGCTTATATCAAAGATGAGTAGCTCTTCAGAACCAAATGCATATAGGATATTTCCAGTTACCACAACCTCTCCAGCATAGAAGTCTTGGTGTTCAATACGACTTAGTTCCGTTACTTTTGATAAATCGGACATGTCATAAATAATAATTTCTGATGAGCCTTTAGACACAAAGAGCAAATTATTCGCCACTGCCATATGGCCATATCTGAAACCTGAATCTATTTGCGATAAGATATTTTTGTCTGCGTCAATAAAGCTTAATGTTGTGAAAGCTTTAGCAACAAAACCATTATCTGTTTTCACTATGCGGCCATCTGTTCCAGTGCTGCCTAAAGTTCCATGATTTATACCGACATCAAGGTGTTTCTTTAAGTCCTCGGCTAGGTGAGACTCCAGACTCGACCCCGAGTTAATAATGATTTCATCATCAACCCATTCAACACCTTGAATATTATTGACCGTGTGATACGTTGACTCTAATGTTGCTGGTTTTGATGCATCTGTTTGCCAAAAGTGCAAATTGCTCTGAAAAGCAGAAACAGCAAGCTCGTTTTCGTGTATTGCGATATCGCTCACGTCACCTGATTGGTTAAAGGTATGCAGGCTTGTCAAAGTACCATCACCGCTCAGATTAACAGCCTCAATACCCATAGAATCTTTAGTTACAAGCAATGTTTCACCGACCAAGGTTGCATCTTCTAAAAAGCCTTTTGTATATAGTTGAGATTTCAACAGCGCGGATTCATTATTTTGAATATCATAAACATCAATCGAGCCAAATGTGCCAATTGCTAAGAGTTGGTTACCTTTGACCTCAAAAGTGTTATACCAAGTGTTATCTGTACTTTCATAGATGATCTTTAACGTATCTCCCTCAATACGTGCCACTTGAAAACCCCAATAGTGATAAGATAAGAACCACAAATCACCGGACACTTGAGAGCTATGATACGCTGATTTTGCGTTAGCTAATTTTAATTCAACGACTTGTCCAAAAGCGCCATTGTCAGCAAGCGGTAACTGGTATAAACCTGCGCCTATTTCATCTTGATTACTGGTTAGGTACAAAGATTGATTGTCGTAAGAAACGCTAAATTTATCATTGTAACGAGGCTCATTTGGACTTATACCAAACTCTAAGCTTTCTTTTTGTTCTAACTTACCACTCTCATCGAGTAGTACGTGCGTTACGATAAGGTTATCTAGCGTACCTATTAAATATAAATTGTTGTTGTGACCAGCGACCAGCTCTCCCGCAGAAAAATGTTTGCTGACATGTAACTCATCTAAGATATTTAAGCGACCGTCTACAATTGATGCTGAAAAAACATGATGCCCATAAGAACTGTAAGCGAGAATTACCCAGTGTCCATTGTGGTTTTCAATACTGATTACTTGTATTGGCTTGTCAACGTTTTGCTTACTGGTTAGTTTAGTTTGGCTGAGCAGCTCAAAGCCGTTGTCACCATATTTTAAAATATCAAGATTAGCACTTAACCAAGACGAACCAGATTCAACTTTTCCCGATACTAAAATACTCCCGTTGTGATAAGCCAATTTACTATAGGGATCAGAGCCAAATGATTCTTTAAGTACCAGAGAAACAGGTTTCTCAAGCGCATAAGAGTTGAACACTGCAAAAAACAGCATAGATATAGTTATAAACTTTTTTGTTAAAGCGGAAATCAGATTGGACATCTGCATACTACTTCCTTTGATTGTTGTATGAAGAGATATAATTACATCACCGCAAGCGGGTTAACTTTTGCGCTACATGTGTGCGTGCATAATAACTTAAATTAGGTATTTGTAAATAAATTAAAATGTGGTTATACATGTTTTTGGAATTAACAAGTGATGATATAAGAAGTGACTTCGTATAAAGTATCTTTTTCTGATTGAATTAAATATTCAAATTACATTTCAAAAATAAAAGGCACACACGTCTGATGTGCAGCGTAAACCTTATGGCTAAAATAGTAATTCTATCTGTGCTTTCTCAATTATACGTTACCACAGGGAACGTAATATCATATTGTGTTGATATGCAAGTTGGAGAATTAATTTATTGAAAGGAAGTCAGGTAGACTGATCAGCCCACCTGATTTAAGTTAAAATTTCGCAGCGAATGCTTCAGCTTGCTTCCAAACTCTCAGCGTATTGCCACCGAGGATCAATTTAATATCGTTATCGCTGTAGCCGCGATCTAAAAGGCCTTGTACTAGATTTGGATAGGTAGATACATCTTTTAACCCGACCGGAAGAGAGTCCCCCACACCATCGTAATCAGAGCCAATACCGACATGTTCAATACCAATCAATTTTACTACGTGATCAATATGGTCCAACACCTGATCTAAAGAGGCGAATGGATAAGGGTTACGTGCGAGAAATGCCGCGCGGAAGTCGGTCTTGGTCGCCCCACGACTGGTTGCTTCTTGCTCTTCTTTAGTGCGTTTATCGGACCAAGTTCGCGATGCAGAGGTGACAAAGCTAGATCCAAAGTTTATCTGGATCACACCACCATTCTTCTTCAGCGCCAATAACATCTCGTCATCCATATTGCGCTCAAATCCTGGAGTATACTTTCGGAGCGAGGAATGTGAGGCGATCACGGGTACTTTTGAGACATCCATTACTTGATAAAAGGCCTTATCTGAAATATGCGAGACATCGATCAGCATACCAATCTTATTCATTTCAACGACGAGCTTTTTACCAAATGGGCTTAACCCTTTCCATTTGCGGCGCAAATCATACGAAGAGTCAGAAATATGGTTGCTTTGCGAATGGGCTAAGGTGATATAGCGCACACCGCGGTCAAAAAAGTGCTGTAGATTTTTTAGATCCCCTTCAATGGGAGAACCGTTTTCCATACCCATGGCAATCGACATCAACCCTTTATTGAACTGCGTTTCGATGTCTTTGGTATTGTGTGCAATTGCAAACTTATGTGGTGCGCGATGTACCAGAGCTTCCATACCGTCAATGAGCTGATTTGCTAACTGGTAACTTTTGCCCTTGCCTTCAAACTCTAAACTAGCAGGTATATAAATTGACATAAAAGGCGCGTTAAGTCCGCCCTGCATTGCTCGAGGGTAGTCGAAATCGCCCCCTTGTGTTGCTTTTGAAACATCATCCCATTTCATATTGATACGATAGGGGACGTCAATATGGGTATCAATAAGTAAGTTTTCTTGAGCCAAACGAATGGCACGGTCGGATGCGGTGTATTCTTTTGCCTGGGCAGTGGAGATGGCCAGTGTCAGAACACAAAGAGCTGAGCTTAACTTCATGTTTGCGCCTTTATTATGATTGTGAAGTTTGATTGTAACAACTAATTATAAAGGCTCAACATGTGGTGCTACATTAAGCGGAGAATACTTAATAAATGGGCTCTGAAGTATAGTCCTGGCTTTGCATAGCGTGAAACTCTGCTTTGCTGACAATATTGACTGATTCATGGAGCTCCGAAAATACAATCAGTGCATCACCACTTTGCAATTGGGCTTTGACTTGAGCAACTTTTTGCTCCGTTGAGATTTCACTGTCACCATAATCTGTGCCTTCACGTAACACATAGTGCTCGATCAAGCTGTTCAGCGTCTCAGTGGCAATTTGTTGATAAGGAATAAGCATGGATGTATCGCTATTTTATTAATGAGTGGATGTAATCAGGCACGACTTTTTCCAGCCAATAGATTGGCTTAAATGGGTTTGCGCCAGAAATAAAGCCAACGTGACCGCCTTTAGAGGATACCGCAAGCTTCACTTGCTCACTGACTTGCTGGATCAGAGGGATAGCTTGTTTTGACAGCATGGGGTCATCTTCAGCGTGGATAAGTAGTGTCGGTGTTTCTATTAAACTTAAATACGGTTGTGCACTGGCCTGTGCATAATAGTCTTCAGCGCCTTTAAAGCCATGTAAAGGTGCGGTGACTCGATCGTCAAATTGCCAAAGGTCTTTAATTTGTGACAGCTCATGGGCAGTCATATTAATGGATGTGTGGATCTGGTCTAATTTACGTGAAAAAGAATGCTTCATTCTATCCAGTAGGTATTTTTGATACAGTTTGAAGCAGCTTTTTCGGATCACTTGGCAAGAGGATGACAAATGATAGGGAGCGGAGATCACCGCAGCGCCAGCTAAGCGGCTTGCATGGCCTTTTTCTCCAAGGTATTTTGCCAACACATTCCCACCTAATGAAAAGCCAACGGCAAACAGAGCCCGGCCGGGAAATCGCTTACTCAATGTTTGCAGTAAGAACCCTAAGTCTTGTGTTTCACCACTGTGGTATGCCCGTGGTTGTTTATTCACTTCTCTAGAGCAGTTACGAAAGTGCATCAGTACCGCATCTAACCCGGATTTGGTAAGGGCATGCAGCATCCCTTTTGCGTAAAAGCTGTTTATATTGCCTTCTAAACCATGCAGTACCACTACGAGAGGCGCCTGTTGATTGCCCTTTTTGGCCCAAGCAAGTTCTAAAAAGTCGTTGTCTGGCGTGGTGAGGTGCTCATAGCTGACATCCGCTTTTAATCTTGGTCGAAAAGCGCGTGGAAGAATAGTTTGCACATGACGGTTGCGCATCCACCAAGCGGGCTGAAAATTTAAATCGAGCTGCTTTGACATAGATAGGTGACGATCTCTTTGTGACGATTAACCCAAATAGTGTACCAAAGCTGCTACAAAATGAGTATGGACCGAAAGAATTTGTCTGTGTCGAATAAAAAGCACCCGACCAGCGAAGCTGGTAAGGTGCTTTGTGCGTCGTGCTTAATTCTGAAACGGGAACTAAGTTTGCTTAACTAGATCTGTGTGACTGTGTCTTACTCTGGTACTTCAGCCTCATTGACCTTTTTCACAAAGTAGTAGACGTAATAGATGCACAGCGCGATCACGATCCCGAGTATGCCAAAAGATAAATACAATACCGGGTCGGAAAAGAAGTCTCTAAAGAATACGTTCATGGCTGTGTCTCCTCAATTTGTCGATGAGTTAATAGTAGAGGAGCACCTGAGCAATCGTTATGATCGAGATCAAGTTTATTATTTAGCCGATCAGCCCGAGTAACGGCACTTGATCTTGATCATAGTTTGGCGTGTTGAAACCGCGTGTAGAGTGACTTTGGCAAATAATGAAGCAGGTTTTTAGGGTCTTTTACATGGTCTTGTAAAGAGAACGTTTTGACATGCTCAATTAAGTGGTGCTGTTGCAGTTTTTCAAGCTCTAGCTCAGTCGCGAGCAGACTGGCTCTGAGTTGTTGATAATCTGGGTAAGCGCTATAACGTGTTTTGGCTTGTTTTCTGGTAGCGCGATAGGGAACCAGCAGTTCCCGATCAATCTGTTTTACGATGACCTCTAACTCGTTAACTTGTTGCACAGTTAGCTGCATATTTAAATAGCTTAAATAGTCTAGTAACAAACACAGGTTTACGTTCTTGCCATGCTTATCTTGGCATTCCAAAAGTATTTGTTGAACTTGCCCGTTTTGATATACCGTGCAAGCGTATTGCCAAAAGGCATCGCGACTTAGCATACCTCTCCTGTACTTGCGAACTGGGCTTCTTTTTCTTCCAGCTCTTCCAGTGCCATTAATAATGCCTCTTCGGTTTCATTCAATTGAGGTGTTAAACGTGCTTGTTCACTCAGCAACCCGCTTAATTTCGCTTTGTTTTCTGCCTCATAGAGCGCATTGTCAGCTAGCTGAGATTCGATTTCGGCCAGTGCAGTCGTATATTTGTCAAGCTGCTTTTCTAGCTTATCTATTGACTTTTTAATAGGTTGCACCGACTTTCTGAACTCCGCTTCTAAGCGTTTTTGCTCTTTTCGATTGACACTTGAATGCGCTTTGTCTTCAGCCTGTGGTTTTTGTTTTGCTTCTTTATTGGCATTAAGCAGCCACTGATAGTATTCGTCTAAGTCATAACCAAATGCCGACACAGTGCCGTTATCGACTAGGTAATACTCATCGGCGGTATTTTTTAGCATATGACGATCGTGGGAAACGGTCACCATAGCGCCCTCAAATCCCTGTAGCGCCATGACTAATGCATGACGCATTTCCAAGTCTAAATGGTTGGTAGGTTCATCCAGCAATAATAAGTTGGGTGACTGATACACCAACATGGCTAATACCAATCGCGCTTTTTCACCCCCCGAGAATGGCGCAACAGGATCAAGCGCTTTGTCGCCGTGAAAGGCAAAGCCGCCTAAAAAGTCACGTAAAGTCTGCTCGGTTGCCTGTGGATCTATGCGTTGTAAGTGGGTGACCGCACTGGCATTTAAATCGAGAGATTCAAGTTGATGCTGGGCAAAGTAACCAACTTTTAAACCTTGATGTTGAAATACCTCGCCTGCTTGAGGTGTTATATCACCAGCCAGCAGTTTAATTAAGGTGGACTTACCTGCGCCATTTCTTCCCAACAGAGCGATTCGGCTACCGGGTACTAAGTTGAGTTTAATTTGATGCAAAATAGTGATGTCGCCATAGCCCGCTTGTGCTTCATCCAATGTCATTAAAGGGTTTGGCATATTTTCAGGGTTGGCAAATTCAAAACTAAATGGTGAATCAGCATGTGCTGGTGCTAACTTTTCCATGCGCTCAAGCGCTTTTACCCGACTCTGTGCCTGTTTGGCTTTGCTGGCTTTGGCTTTAAAACGAGTAATAAACTTTTCAAGATGTGCGATGGTTTCTTGCTGCTTTTCGAACATAGCTTGCTGTTGTGCCATGCGCTCTGCTTTTTGACGCTCGAACTGTGAGTAATGGCCTTTGTAAACATTGATACACTGCTGATCGATGTGCCAGATCTGATCGACTACCGCATCCAAAAACTCTCTATCGTGAGAGATGAGTACTAGGGTACCTTGATAGGCTTTTAGAAATCGTTCCAGCCAGTAAACTGCGTCTAAATCAAGGTGGTTAGTCGGTTCATCCAGCAAAAGTAAGTCGGCGTCGCGGATCAGGGCTTGGGCCAAATTGAGGCGCATTCGCCAACCACCAGAAAACTCACTGACTGCAAAATCTAGTTGCTCATTACTGAACCCTAAGCCATGTAGTAATTCTCCGGCCTTAGCTTCAATGCTATATCCGCCGACTAATTCCATTTGCTGATGGATCTTGGCCTGTTTTTCACCATCACCCTGTGCTTCGGCCTGTTGCAGTGACGCGCGTAATTCATAGTACTGCTGATGACCTTGTAGGACATACTCCATCGCAGAAATAGATAGTGCAGGTGTTTCTTGCTTAACTGAAGCGATAGACCAATCTTTTGGGATTTGAAAGTCGCCTGCATCTGCGTGCAGTTGTGATTTGAGCAACGCAAACAGTGACGATTTGCCGCAACCGTTGGCGCCGACTAAACCGACTTTGTGCTGTGCAAAGAGGGTTGCGCTGGCATTTTTCAATAGCGTTTTGCCGCCGCGTAACAGTTCAATATCAGAAAGTTGGATCATAATAAGCTCGAGTCAAAATTACTGTGTGAATGATAACATGGATCTATAACTAGGGAACAAGCGTATAAATGTATCGCGACTTGAGTTAAAATAGCCTTTCACAGAGTAGGTGAGGTTGTATTGTGAGAACGAAAAAACGCTTTATTGCTGGTGCGTCATGCCCGGCTTGCAACAAAATGGATGTTATGATGCTTTACAAAGAGCATGATGTTGAAAAGGTCGAGTGCGTCGCTTGTGGCCATTCAATGACTCAACCTGAAGAAGCAGTACAAGCGTCAACGCGTCAATTTGAACAGGTCATTGGTGTTTTTAAACCGCAATAACCTGATGCGCCTGAGCGCATCAAATACGGTTGTGGATTAATAGTGCGGTGGTGGGGGCTCTTGCTCGATAGGCATCATGCCATCATCTTTGCCCTCTTTGATTTTTTCAGCTAACAATCTGATTTGATGCTGCATCGTTGCAAGCCTTGCTTGGTGGACTCTTAACTCATCATTTAACGTCTCGATGGTATCTTCTTGAAATGCCACTTTTGCTTCAAGTTCAATTACGCGACTTTCTAACTCTGTCATTACTCTTTTACTCTTTCGAATTGCTCCATTAAACCGCTTGAGCTCTCGGTAACCAAAACGCCGTCACGCTTTGCAAACGCCACATCAAATACGACTGCGGATTTGGGTCGGCTGCCTTCTCTGGGTTTAACTAGCCAAGTGTTTAACTTGGTGCCATCACTGATCCGCCAAAGTGTCAGTTGGCGGTTGGGGGAGCCTGTTGCGAGCAGATCACCCTGCTGATTGAAGCGCACGGCACTGAATATTTTCTGCCGTGCAATATACTGTAATTGCGCCACAAGATCACCTGAAGTGAGCTGCCAAATACTGGCTTTTTTCATGCTGTCGGCAGTAAATGCATAGCGACCTTGCGGATCTAACGCCACTTTGGTCACTCGACTTGGGTGGTTAAATCGGTGCAAAACTTGGCCAGTTCTGGTGTCCCAAAAGTATGCACTATAGTCATTGGCGCCTGTGAGTGCGAAGTGTCCATTGGGTGAAAGCGCAATACTATTAATTTTTTCTTGGTGTCCAAGGAACTCTATTCGTCTTCCGCTATCTAAGTCGAGATGCACAACCACATTGTCACTGCGACCGTATAGGACATATCTACCTTGGTTGCTGACTGCGATGTCTCTGATGGTGCCAGTGTCTATTTGATAATAGCCAATGTTTTTACCGTCGGAGAGCTGCCATACAGCAAATCGATCGTTGGCGGCTGTGACCGCTGTGGAGCTGTCATGGGAAATGGCGAGAGAGTGAATGAGCTCATCAGGCTGATCTGAATGAGACCACTGATATTTCAGGCCATGGGTGGTGTTGTCCCATAAAACTGCACCGTGTTCGACTGATGACACTAAACTGTAACGCCCATCGTGTGAAATAGCGGCTGCAAATGCACCGCGTGCAGCGTGTTCGACAGTCAATTTCGCTTTGGAACTGTCTGGAGAACAACCTGATAGCATCAGAATGGGTAAGCAAACGAAGAGTCGTGTGTGCAATTTAAAAAATTTGGCCATAAATTCGGTATTTCCCCTTAACTCTATGATTTGCACCGAGTAGACTAGTGGTAAAATTGATTGGGCCACAAAACTGATATTAGCGTATTCGCTAAAGTATGTCGCCAGTAACATGGATTTTTCCTAAAGCAAGGTTCTGTAGGTGTGAATCTTGGCTTTGGTGGCAATGAGTGATAATGTGACATCACCTTTTAAATTAATAATTATTTAACATGACAATGAAGTTAGAGAGCAATGAGACATTGCTGGCTGCTCGGATGTCGGAGAAAGTAAAATGAAACAAACTATTAAGCTGTCTTTAATTGCAGCCTCAGTACTTGCATTAACTGCGTGTAATCAAAAAGCGCAGGAAACTGCAAAAGTAGAAGAAGTAAAACTAGAAACTGAAGTTCAAAAGCAAGCATACGGTATTGGTGCATCTGTGGGTAATTTCCTACAAAAAGATCTTGCAGATAAGCAAGGCCTAGGCATTGAGCTTGATCAAGCATTGCTTATGAGAGGCTTTGAAGATGCGCTTGCTGGTAATTCAAAACTAGATGATGAAAAAATTCGTGAAGTGTTAACTGCACTTGATACATCTGTACGTGAAAAGCAAACTGCTAAAGCAGAAGCTGACGCGAAAGAAAACAAAGAAAAAGGCGCAAAATACCTAGCTGAAAACGCGAAGAAAGACGGCGTTACAGTGACTGAGTCTGGTCTTCAGTACGAAGTAATTTCAACAGGCGAAGGTAAAAAGCCAGTTGCAACTGACGTTGTAAAAGTACACTACAAAGGGACGCTACTGGACGGTTCTGAGTTTGATAGCTCATATTCGCGCAACCAGCCTGCAACTTTCCCACTTAACCAAGTTATCGCTGGTTGGACGGAAGGTCTACAGCTAATGCCTGTGGGTTCAAAGTATAAATTCACCATTCCTGCAGATCTAGGTTACGGTGAGCGTAACTTAGGTAAGATCCCTGCTAACTCAACACTTGTTTTTGAAGTTGAGCTACTGGAGATCCAAGAAGATAAAGAGAAGCCTGCAGCCTAAGGTGCGAGCAAATAAAAAAAGGGCCGATAGGGCCCTTTTTTATTTGCTTAGTTTATTCGGTATGATTTGCAAAGAGATTATCAATCAGTTCATCCTCTAGTCCGAACCGCTGCTCCAGCGCTTCACCGAGGGTTGATAGGTCTTTATCAAAATCTTCTAGTGGGTTGTCACTACTTGCTTCTGCGTATTTATCATTGAAGTCGAGTGCTAAATCAGTTGATGCTGTAATTTGCGGGTAAATAGACTGAGCTAGTTTTAAGCTATCAGGGCCTTTTTCTTTGCACGCAGCAACAATGTTGTCATATATCTCAAAGTGTCCAGCTGACAAGTAATCCATTAATATCTGGCAAAAAGACTGGATTTGAACTTGTTCTGGCAGCGCTTTGTCTACGCTCTCATAAGGCGATAGGCCTGCTACTTTGTAATATAGTAGCAGCAATTCTTGACGCTCCATGAGCCAGTTGTCGATAACACTATGACTCCCTCCCCATTTTTGTTGGGCTTGTTCTAACCGTGAAAGCATAGTTATCTCCTTAGCGGGTCGTTTTTTTAGGCCCTGCAATGACCAAATTGTGTTTGTATATTAGATTTTATTTTTATGGGTACATCAAAAATAGGATGGTTTGGACCCAATAAGAGACAGCAATTTGGTAATACTGAATACTTAATCTTGCCTCCTATAAAAATGAAAACTGATGAAAAGATCAACCACTTTTTGCAAAAAGCACATAATTTCTTTCATTTGTACCTTAGCTGGGTTTTTTAGTCTTGGTGTTAATCATTTTTATTTAGTATTCAGGTAGGCAAAGTGATGTTTGCTGGGTGATAAAAAACAAAAAACCACCCTAAGGTGGTTCAAAACAGTTTAGCAAATAGCACTTGTTCTTGTTAGAAGGTGTTTTGTTCTTGTTATTTTGCGCAGCATTTTTATAGCAAGGTTTTTTTTGTGGTGCAAATAATCACGAACATTTTTTTATGAATTTAATATCTCAAAAATATGAAAGTGCGTTTATGGAAAAGTATTGATTGGTGTTTTGAGTCAACAAAGGGGGGATTTGAATGAGTTACACATTAATCTGGATCATGGAGAAGTGATTTAAACGGTTGAACAGCTAGGGGGGTTGGGGATAAAGTGATACAATTCGAACAATTTTTACAGCACTGGAATTGAATCACGCTATGAGCGAGTTGAAAAATGATCGTTATTTACGCGCGTTGCAGAAGCAGCCGGTTGATGTGACACCTGTATGGATGATGCGACAAGCAGGTCGTTACCTCCCTGAATACAGAGCTACACGAGCGCAAGCTGGTGACTTTATGAGCTTATGTAAAAATGCTGAATTAGCTTGTGAAGTGACATTACAGCCACTACGCCGTTACCCACTGGATGCTGCGATTCTATTCAGTGATATTTTAACTATCCCTGACGCTATGGGACTTGGCTTGTACTTTGAAACAGGTGAAGGTCCAAAGTTTGAACGTCCAATCACCTCGCTAGCTGATGTTCAGAAGTTACCAAAACTCGATCCTACGGACGAGCTTGGTTATGTGATGAATGCCGTGAGCACTATTCGCCGAGAGCTAAAAGGAGAAGTTCCTTTAATCGGCTTCTCTGGTTCTCCATGGACGCTCGCCACATACATGATCGAAGGCGGTAGCAGTAAAACCTTTGGTAAGATCAAAAAAATGGCATTTGCTGAACCGCAGACATTGCATTTACTACTTGATAAAGTCGCTGACTCGGTAATTGACTATTTAAATGCACAGGTGAAAGCGGGCGCGCAGTCTCTGATGATCTTTGATTCTTGGGGTGGTGTGCTAAGCCCTCGTGACTATAAAGAGTTCTCGCTACAGTACATGCATAAAATTGTCGATGGCCTGATCCGTGAAAACGATGGTCGTAAAGTGCCCGTTACCTTGTTTACCAAAAATGGCGGGCAATGGATTGAAGCGATTGCTGCAACGGGCTGTGATGCAATTGGTCTGGATTGGACCATAGATATTGCCGATGCAAAACGCCGTGTAGGTGATAAAGTTGCGCTGCAAGGCAACATGGATCCTGCCATGTTACATGGTACACCCGAGCGCATTCGTGAAGAGGTTCAGTCAATCTTGGCTGGCTTCGGAGAAGGCAGTGGCCATGTCTTTAACTTAGGTCATGGCATTACACCGGATGTTGACCCTGAAAATGCAGGTGTGTTCATTAATTCAGTCCATGAATTTAGTCGTCAGTATCATCAGAAGTGATAGTCTGACAAGACAAAAAACCCAAGCATTGCTTGGGTTTTTACTTTATGGCTTGAGCGCTATTCGTCGAATGCGCGGCGCATAAAGTTAGGCGTTGCCAAGGCGCCGTGGTGAATACCGCTATTGTAATATTCGGTATCAAACTGTGCAGCATCAACATCCTGCTCTCTAAAGCCGTTGAAGTGTTCACCTTTGCGCGCGAGTGTTGCTGACCATAGACCGCTTGGGTAAATAGGCTGTGGAAATGGCAAGGTTTGCAAATCGGCAAAACCCACATCTTTCATTGCTTGACGCATTTCTTTAAGCAGTGCCATATGCATCAAAGGTGATTCACTTTGCTGGATTAAAATCCCACCTTCGCGCAGTGCAGCTAAACAACTCGTATAAAATGCGTGATTGAATAGGCCTTCACCTGGACCTACCGGATCTGTACCATCGACAATGACCACATCAATAGAATTTGCAGGAGCTTCTCGCATATATTTGATGCCGTCATCAAACATCACCGTAGCGCGAGGGTCGTCATTTGAGGCGCATAATTCAGGGAAGTACTTGAGTGACATTTGTGTTACCACTTCGTCGATGTCTATTTGAGTAACCGACTCGACGTCTGGATGTTTGAGTACTTCGCGCAGTGTTCCGCAATCCCCACCGCCGATGATCACGACATTTTTAGGTGCAGGGTGAGCAAAGAGTGCAGTGTGACTCATCATTTCATGATAAAAAAAGTTCTCACGAGTACTGACCATGGTGCAGCCATCTATGATCATCAAATTACCAAAGTCGGTTGTTTCATACATCTCAACCTTTTGAAATGGTGATTGAACTTCATCTAGCTTTTTATTGATACGCAGAGAAAAAGCGCTACCATCTCGGTCACTGATCTCTGTAAACCAGCGGTTTGCTTCTAAATTAGACATTTTTGCTTTCACGTTGAATTGTTAACAGGCGCAATTTTGCCAGCGCCAAAGAATTTGCTCAATCTATTTTAGTCGATTGTGCCTAGTTTGTCTGTTTACCATAAATTGCGCCCCTAAGTGCGTATAAAAGCGACCTTTCCCTATCGCTAATCACGCTTAAGAGTATTAAAATGAGCAACATATTAGAATTATTTTGCAGAGAAGATGATGGAGTGGGGAGTCGATACAGCACGTAATACATACAATGTACAACATTGGAGCGATGGTTATTTTGATATTGATGATGCTGGTAAGTTAGTCGCCTATCCAGATGGCGATCGCAGCAAAAGCCCTATTTCATTATCTGAACTTACTGAGCGCTTTAAAGCGCAAGGGCTGACGCTGCCTGTTTTAGTGCGTTTTACCGATATCTTGCAAAACAGAGTAGATACACTGACGCAAGCATTTGAGAATGCGCGTGCTCAAAAGAGCTACCGTGGTCAATACACTTGTGTCTACCCAATTAAAGTGAATCAACAGCGTTCTGTGGTCAGTAAGTTGCTTAGTCATCCAAGTGGGCTAGTGGGATTGGAAGCGGGGTCTAAACCTGAACTTATGGCCATTTTGGGTTTGGCTACTGCTCCAATTACGATTGTGTGTAATGGCTATAAAGACAGAGAGTTTCTTCGTCTTTCACTGATTGGACAAGCCATGGGGCACAAGGTACAGATTGTGGTTGAAAAGCTATCAGAACTTGATGCGCTCATTGCTGAAATAGACGATATGCAAATCGAGCCGGCCATTGGTATTCGCATACGACTCAACTCTGTAGGAAAGGGCAAGTGGCAGAATACGGGTGGAGAAAAGGGAAAGTTTGGCCTGACCGCTGGGCAAGTACTCAATGCGGTAGAGACTTTGCGCCGTCAAAATAAGCTGCACTTGATGCAGTTGGTACATTTTCATATAGGCTCTCAAATTGCCAATATTCGCGATATTCAGCGTGCACTGAGAGAGTGCGCGAGACACTACGCAGAATTAACCCAGATGGGTGTACCGTTAAAAACAGTCGACGTTGGTGGTGGCCTCGGAGTTGACTATGAGGGCTCAGGCTCGCGTAGCGCTTGCTCGATGAATTACACCGTTGGTGAATATGCTCGCAATGTGGTGAACGCATTTGCTGAAGTTGCAGAGCAACACGACTTACCCCACCCAGATATCATTACTGAGTCGGGAAGAGCATTAACTGCCCATCACGCGGTACTTATTACGGATGTTATCGATATTGAAACGGCCCCTTGTGAAGCCGTGCCTGAACAGGAGTCTGGTGATGAACATCATTTAATCCAAGAGTTGCGGTTATCACTGGCGCGATTGACGCCAAGACTGGCCTTGGAAACGTATCATGATGCGATGCATTTGTTCCAAGATGCCCATGATCAATATGTTCATGGCCTTATCACGATGGCACAGTGGGCGCAGATCGAGCGTTTGTATTTTACAATATTGAGAAATGTACGTGATAGCCTGAACACACAATCTAGAGCACATCGAGAAGTGTTGGATGATTTAAATGAAAAATTAGCCGACAAATTATTTGTGAACTTTTCACTGTTTCAATCTTTGCCAGATGTTTGGGGGATCCAGCAGTTGTTCCCAGTTATGCCAATTACCAATCTCGATCAACCCTTAACGCAAAGAGCTATCATCCAAGATATTACCTGTGATTCAGATGGGCAAATTCGCGAGTATGTTGAAGGGGCTGGAATAGAATCCAGTTTGCCAATGCCGCAATATCGCAGCACAGAGCAATATCATTTAGCTATGTTCATGGTCGGTGCATATCAAGAGATATTGGGAGATTTACATAACCTATTTGGCGACACGGATTCTGTGCACGTTGAGCTCACTGAACAAGGCTACCAATTGACGAATGCGCTTAAAGGAGACTGCGTTGAAGATGTATTGCGCTTTGTTCATTATGACAAACAGCAATTGGTAGACAATTTTAACCGCCAGATAAATGCCACGGCTTTGCCTGCGCAAACACAACAAGCATTTCTACAAGAGTTAAATTCGGGTTTGGCTGGATATACATACTTTGAAGATTGATAAGAACTGCTCAGATTTTTTCTGATCTTGAAAATGCGTATGATGACCTCATCACAGTATTGAGCTGTGATGAGATGTCCTCGAGTAAATAATAGTAGTAAAGGAACTTTGCATGTCGCTAGTCCGTCAAATCATGGGGCTTATTTTATATGTCCTAAATACATTAGTGTGGTTCGTGCCAATTTTCATTTGTGGTGTATTAAAACTGATACCGTTCCCTATTTTGCAGCGTTTATTGAGTAAATTGGCAAAAGCATGTGCAAGCATGTGGGTGGCGGGCAACAATGTTAATCAGAGCTGCATTTCACCTTATCAGTTACAAGTTTCAGGTGCAGATACGCTTAATACAAAAGATTGGTACCTAGTGATCGCCAACCATCAAAGCTGGGTTGATATACTGGTATTGCAAAGAGTACTGCATCGCAAGATTCCTTTTTTAAACTTCTTTCTCAAAAAAGAGCTCTTGTACGTGCCGTTTTTGGGGCTTGCTTGGTGGGCGCTGGACTTTCCATTTATGACTCGTACCAGTAAAAGCCAGATTAGGAAAAACCCTAAACTTAAAGGCAAGGATATCGAAACCACAAGAAAAGCATGCGAAAAGTTCAAAACGATGCCTGTCAGTATTGTGAACTTTGTTGAAGGTACGCGTTATACCAAGGAAAAACATCAAAGACAAAATAGCCCATTTAAGCATTTACTTAAGCCTAAGGCTGGAGGCATTGCTTTTGTAATGCAGGCCATGGGAGAACAGATTAATAAAGTGGTCAATGTAACTATTCACTACCCAGATGGAGTGCCTACTTTTATGGATTTTGTGGCCGGAAAAGTAGGCCAAATTAATGTACAAGTCGAGTTGATGCCAGTCAGTGATAAGCTGGTGGGAGATTACACCGGAGACAATGAATTTCGGGTGCAATTTCAAGGAGAGCTTAATCGCTTATGGTCAGAAAAAGACAAGTGCATCGACCAGCTGGCAACGCCTTCGAAGTAAACAGGTAGTACACGGAATAAGCAGCAAGTATAGGAACAGAAATAATGAAGAGTATATTACCGAAGTGGTTTTACGGTGCAATTGGAACATTATTTTTATTACTAAACACCGTGATTTGGGGTGTGATAGTGCTATTACTTGGTGTGACTAAATGGTGTATTCGCGTCAAATTCGTTTCTGTGCTATTGCATTGGGCTTACCATAAATGGTGTCTCGGAAATCGCATAGGATTAAAGCTAGGTGGCGTGCAGATGCACGTCAAGATCCCACAGTCTGTTTCGATAAATGGTTGGTATTTATTGGTTTCTAACCATATTAGTTGGTTGGATATCGTGGTACTAAGTGCGCAAGCTCAATTACCAGCTCCAAAGTTTTTCCTTAAAGATGAGCTAAAATATGTGCCATTTATTGGTACTGGGGCGTGGGCATTGGATATGCCATTTATGAAACGCGCTAGTAAAGCGCAAATAGCTAAAAACCCTAAATTAAAACGCATGGACGTAGAGCGTACCAGACAGAGTTGTAAAAACTTTAAACAACATCCTACTACGGTGATAAATTTTGCTGAAGGTACTCGTTTTACTGCGGCAAAACAGCTGCGCCAAGCGAGCCCATTTGATAATTTATTAAAGCCAAAAGCAGGGGGAACTGCTTTTGCTTTAGATGTGTTGAGTGAGCAGGTTGACGGCTTATTAAATACCGCTGTGGTTTATCATAGTGACGATGAACATATTTGCCGGGCATTTTTCCGCGGGCAGTTAGAAGCAGTTTCGCTGGAAGTTGACTATATTCCAATAGACGATTTACCAAAGGGTGATTATCAACTTGATAAAGAGTATCGCGTGCAATTTCAGGCCTATATGAATCAACTGTGGCAACAGAAATCTCTGCAAATAAAAGCCATAGAGCAACGGCTTGATGACGCAACTGGAAAGTATTCAACAGAGGCAAAATCACTATGAATTCAATGCATGTACAAGATGTGATCTCACCAATTATTGGTGGCGCTAACATGCACCCTTTTGTTCTAGCCTCCCTTACAAATAGTGTGTCGTTGATTGCTTTAGTGATCATATTCGCACTGATCAAGTTAGCATTAGTGCCAAAAGTCAAACGTATGTTATCGCGTTTTTCGCGGGCAAAAATTGCATTTCTCGCTCCCCAGTTAAGTAAGTTAAGTGGCAGAGTGGCTTTACTAATTTGCAGTATGTTGTTTGTGATGGTTAACAAGTATTTGTTTGTTGCGCCCTTGTGGGTCATGGCGCAATTACAAGTATTGGCTCAGGTCATTTTAATTATTGCGTTTGGCTTTTTAGTGAGCTCTTTAATGAATATTGCCCATGCAATATATCAGCAGCAAAAATTCGCAAAAGATGTTCCTATTAAGGGCATTGTTCAGTTGGCCAAACTGATGGTATTCATTGTCACAACTGTTTTGGTCGTCAGCACTGTAGTTGACAAGTCACCAACCTATATTTTGTCTGGCTTTGGTGCCATTGCTGCGGTGACGCTATTGGTTTTCAAAGACACTATTTTAGGTCTGGTGGCGAGTATACAAATCGCAGCAAACAAACTGGTTGCGACAGGAGACTGGATCCAAGTTGATACATTTGGTGCCGATGGAGAAGTCATTGATTTGGGCTTAAATACCGTGCGAGTTCGCAATTGGGATAACACGGTGACAACAATCCCTACCTATGCGCTGATCTCTGATTCCTTTAAAAACTGGCGTGCAATGCAAGAGTCAGCTGGGCGCCGTATAAAGCGTACTATTCCAATAGATATGAACAGTGTGTCTCTGTTGTCTGAGCAGCAATTGATAGTGTTGAAAGACAAGTTCGTAGAATTGAATGCATTAAAATTACCAGAAATGTGTAGCAACTTAACTGCATTTAGAATGTATGCTGAATTGTTATTGAAACAACGTCCCGAGATAAATACTGAGTGTATTTGTATGGTGCGTGAGCTTTCTCCGACTCATAATGGCCTGCCTATCGAGCTGTATTGTTTTAGTAAAGATAAAAGTTGGGTTAACTATGAGCACATTCAAGCTAATATACTTGACCAGATGTTATTGCTCATCAAAGAATTTGAGCTACGTCCCTATCAAACCTTTGACACACGTAGTGTTATGGCTTAAAACGCACTCTGGAGTACCTATGCCTTTTATGCAGGGCGAGATCCGCTGTTCATCCCATAGGTAAAAAAATGACTGAGTAGTCACCTTGTCTGTGATAAGGTGGTGGTTCAGGAAACTATTTTATTGTGGTATTTTCGTGACAATGAGATATGTTATATAGCAGGAGAGCATGACATAGGTAATCGCAAGTACGCACAATGTCTTGGTGTTTAAAGGCGTGTTTTTAGGTGGGTGGTCGAATGAAGTTATATAACGTACTAATACAGAGTGTGTTGGCTTTAACTTTTAGTACGTATAGTCTAGCAGTAGAGCAAATTGTTCATGTGGCAGTGGATCATGCGCCTCCTTATAGCCGGCTGAGTGAAAACAACCACTCTCAGGGCTTGATCTTGGATATTCTCAAATATGCCCAGTTAACCAGTGATAAAAAGTACAAGATAAAAGCGGTACCTTGCCCTTTCTCACGTTGTGTCCGTTTACTGAGTAAAGGTAAGGTAGATGTGATGGGGGGATTAATCAGAACTCCTGAGCGTGAAAAAATCATGTCTTTTGTTGAACCTCCTTATATGGTGTTATCTTCGTCATTTGTATTTTATGGACAGCAAAATAGTGATATTGAGGTTGAACGCTATGAAGACTTACAAGGTAAACGCATTGCGGTGATGCGTGGCGGTGCATTTTTTCCACGTTTTGACAAAGATAATAGCTTAAATAAAATCGCCGTTCCCTCGGAGCGTGTTGCTGTTGATTTGGTGCTTAAAGGGCGTGTCGATTTGGTGATAGCGGTAGAGGATACCGCTGATATTGCAATGGATGCACTCGACCAACCCATGCATAGACTAAAGAAAATGCAATATCGCCATACCCAAGCCATTTATGGTTATATGGCGATGAGTGAGTCATTTGCAAACTCTGGATTGGGGGATCATATTTCTAAGCAAATGCACAGTATGGCCAAAAACAAGACGCTAGACCAACTTGTAGCGCCGTATCACCTGCCCAAAATCCCGTCTAGTTTAATTGAGCCAGCAGCCTCATTTTCGCCTCACTAAGTCATTATTTAATTTGGTGATGCATATACATAGTCATATCAAATATCAGCTTTTCAAGTTTTTGGTATGCTGCGCTTGCCTTCTTAGAGCCAGGATCCGAATCTGTTAGTAAGATAAACCCCGTTTGATTGTATAAGTCGGCAAAAAACTGCGCTTTGGGTGCGGCTACGTTACCTCGGTAGTAAAATTTCTGGTTGTCGGTATGCCAAAAGTAAGTTGGTAGTGGAGTATCATTTTCAATGGCTTGGTGCATACTCGCGATAAGCAAGTGACTCAAATCATTAGCTGTGGAGACAAACTGAGCGCGTGTCGTGGTTGAGTCACTCGAGGGCTGCCAGTAGGTATTTTGCATCTTGAGCGGCTCAAATACATAACGTTGCGCCAATGAAGATATAGGCTCTTGACTACTTTGTTCAAGTACAAAAGTAGCTAATTCTATGCCCATTTGAGAATAAAGTGAGGCATGCTCTGAGGTAACTCCATAGTGACTAGAAAAATTGCCAGTTTGGTATAGCTCACCTTCTGCACTTAAATAGGCTTTTAACAGATTTTCACGGGCTTTGTGTGAGTGCACACAAGACGTGACAAGTTCCGCAGCATGTCCTGCACAGTTGAGGACCTTTGGGTTATCAACAATGCCACTGGTGTGTGTCAGTAGTTTAGAAAGTGTTACTGGGTGGTCGTGACCAACGGGGTATTCCAGTGCAAAAGGCAAAACATCGTCAATTGACTCATCAAGAGAAAAATGCCCATCAATACTCGCATGAGCTATGGTGGCACCAACTAATATGTCGTTCAGTGATGAGAGGTAAAATGGCGTGTCAGCATTGACCAAATTGCGCTTGTTTGTTGTAAAGCCTTGACTATATATAGATTGACCTTGCGACACGATATTTACTGCAATTGTGGCTATGTCTCCCTGTTTTTGTAGTGCGGATATTTCGCGTTCAAAATCCGCCACTGTCTTTGTAGGTCGCGAATCTTTGTTTAATTTATTGAACACAAATTCATATGTTTCAAAGCGCTGCATTTCGATATCATATTGACTGAAAGCGGGGACGTGATGATCAGGAGTAAACCCTGTATGTTCAAACATATCCCCTTGCGCATTGCGATAGATCTCATTGGATAGGCTTAATTGCCAGCCGTTAGGCAACTCAAACCGCAATGCATCTGAGAGCGCTCCGGCAGTTTCTTCACCGACTTTGGTAACATGATCGAGTTGGTCCATCGCCATCGTAAATACTTCAGCTGCGCTGACTGTCAATTGGCTAGTGAGTAAGTAAACCGGTTTGGTATAGGCATTTGGGTTAAGAGTTAATTTCTGCCGTACAGGTATCCCTCGACCAGTTTGGTTGATAGCTTGCTTGTTAAAGGCCAAGACTTCTTTGTCGGCAAAGTAGCCTGCAATGGCCAACGAAATAGCATCATCTCCGCCAGTATTGTGGCGAATGTCCAGGAGCATAGCGTCAGTGTCGCCAAGATCAGTCATGACTCGCGACATCATTTTATGGGCAGCTAAGAGTTGTTGGGACTCATTTGCAGTTTGAGCCTCAGAGTAACTATCCATATTGTTGAGCACCAAAATGCCAATATTGTCTGCTGTTTTCCCCCATATTGCAGTGGCCGTATGGCTATTTTCTGGTATGGTCGTGAGACTGTCTGGCGTAATATAGTGTTGGCTTATGGATTGTAACTGGGATTGGTAATGTTCAAAAATGCGATACATATCATGCTCTTCTCCTAGGTAGTTTAGGTTAGCCATTTCTTGTTGCACAGCATTTAAAAGCGGCACTGACTTGCGTGAGAAATACTCTTGTTGAGGTGATGAGATACTTGCATGCATATCTTGAAGAGGTGCAATCATTTCTGAGAGAACATCAAATAGGGCCTGCTCTGTCATTGATTCTGTAACAAGTGGACGGTACTGGTCATACTGTGCCTGCCAGTCAAGGTTGCGTATTGAAAAAAAGGCATAGTAATCATTAAAAGTATGCCAAAAATAGTCAAAGACAATGACGGGAGAGACTGTCTTCGATGCCGAAATCGGATCGTCGCATTGTGTAGGGATGGCAGCTATCTGTCTATAATCAATAGGGTAAACTTGGTCTTTGTGGATTAAACGCAATCGTTCAGTTGAATGAACTTTCTTTACTTCTAATTGGCGATTTGCTTGTTGATGGGTCAGTTCTGATGTTTGGATGCAGTCATAACTGTTGTATTGGTAGCGTAATACTCGACTCATTGTAATGTGAAGTGCTTCGCCATAAGCTGGTTTGTGCCATGTACCAGCTGAGCGCTGCAAGTCACTCCGATGATCCTGGTTATCTTGGCAACCACTTAAAACTAAGCAGCTCGCAGCGATTAACAACTTGTATTTAGGGGCCAGTATCATTGTGAACAATCCTTTGCAATCGATAATTAAAGTGACATCGATTCTACAAATAGCTGTTGATTGGTGCTGTAAGGGAGTTGGGAAAAAACGTCAACAAATGTTGTAACCATGCTACATTTTTAAACAGTTCAGTGCGCGGATCATGAGTAGGCTGTATATGACGATGACTTTAAGGACAGATGTTGATGCGATTAGAAAATCTTGCTGCGAAGTATTTTGCTATGAGTGAGGAAGTGTGGGAGCGACACGCAAACCCTTGGAGTGTGTGGACTCGATACAGTTGTTTGCCTTTGCTGATTGCCTGCATTTGGTGGCGAGAAATACTGGATATCTGGTTTTGGCCAACTTTGGTGGTCTTGATGGTTTGGATTTGGATTAACCCAAGGTGTTTTAAAAAGCCGCGACATACTCGCCATTGGGCGTCACAAAGCGTATTGGGTGAACGCATACTGATTTATCAACCGGAAATAATCCCGCCGCACCATTCAAAAATGCTGGATATCATTTCAATTTTGCTCTGTATATTTACTGTATTGTGTGTCGCGGGGTTGTTTTTTCACGAAGTGATCAGCACTTGTGTAGGCGCGGTTGGCTTGATATTGACTAAAACTTGGTTTTTAGATCGCATGGTGTGGCTATACCATGAAGTCGACAACGCAAACCGCATGAATAAATCAATTAACTCGGAAAAATAGTACACAGCTCAGTGGGTGAACTCGTGAGCACAGTAATATTTTGGTAGCCCAGTCGTTTTAGCTGTTCGGCGGCAAGTACGGCTCTTCCGCCAGAAGCGCAGTACAAGTAAATCGCCGTTTTTAGATCTGGCGCAAGTTCAGGTAGCTTAAACTCCAGTAAACCTCTAGGGATGTGAATCGCCGCTTTTGGAGCGCCGGTTTGATACTCAGATGCTTCTCTTACATCTATAAGGAAGCCTTGATTAACAGCGAGCTCTTGCTTTGCTTGTTTACCGTCGACACAATTTTGCTTGGCTCTAACGGACGCGACCAAATCTTTAGTGGGTT
The DNA here is from genome assembly GCF_018100925.1 of Pseudoalteromonas luteoviolacea. Lineage (GTDB taxonomy): Bacteria > Pseudomonadota > Gammaproteobacteria > Enterobacterales > Alteromonadaceae > Pseudoalteromonas > Pseudoalteromonas obscura. The sequence goes on from NZ_JAGJEH010000021.1 coordinate 35,303, forward strand.
GAAACATCTTCTAGCTCCTTTTATATTAGAATTTACTAATATTAGATCTTTCTAATGTATGTGTCTATAATCTCGGCATACAGAAATTGTTTGGACGTGATATTGAAAGTTCAAGATATGGCGCAAAGCGCCGAGAATGCAGAAGCTTTGCTAAAGCTTATGGCCAACAAAAATCGCTTAATGATATTGTGTAGTTTGCTACAACAAGAAATGAGCGTTGGCGAGTTAAATACTCAGGTTCCCTTAGCTCAATCGGCTTTGTCACAGCACTTAGCAGGGCTGCGCAAAGCCAATGTCGTTGCGACGCGTCGTGATGGGCAGGTCATTTACTATCGCATCATTGATAACAAGGTCACTGCGATTTTGGCCCAGTTGTATCAACTGTTTTGTCAGCCTCAGCTAGACGAGGAGCCTAGCTAATGCTTGCAAGAGTAATGACGCAGTTATTAAACAGCCGCATCCCCCTGTTTATTCTAGTGGTGAGCATTGCACTGGGCCTGTTAGCGTTACATCAAACTGCACGTGAAGAAGAGCCGCAAATAGTCGTGCCTATTCTAGATATTCACGTTGATGTACCAAATATCGCGGCTCCTGAGGTGACGCGTTTGGTTACTGAACCCTTGGAAAAGTTATTGTGGCAAATTCCAGGTGTTGAGCATGTTTATTCCACGACTGTGTCGGGTAAAACCTCAGTTACATTGCGCTTTGAAGTTGGCCAAGATCGCGAGCGAGCGATTCTCAACACTTACACAAAATTGTATGCCAATGAAGATCGCATGCCTCAAGTCGTTGAAAAGTGGCAAATAAAGCCTGTAGAAGTGGATGATGTAGCGATCTTGATGTTGGGCTTATATAGCGATGACCCCAGTCGTTATAGTGACTTCGAGTTGACTCGTATCGCGCAGGAAGTTTCGATACAGCTACAGACGATTGCCGATACCAGTGAGGTGACGGTGCTCACTGGGCGGCAGCGACAAATTCAGGTTGAGCTCAATGCAAATTCGTTAGCGGCGCATCATACTACACCGCTAGATGTACTGAGTGCGATCCAGCATGCTAATCAGCTGCAGACCGTTGGCAGCTTCGTCGTCGGTGATCGGCAATGGCAATTGCAAGCAGGTGATGTGTTACGTACCGCCGCTGATCTCGGCCAGTTGGTTGTCAATGTTGTCAATGGCAGACAGATTTACCTAAGCGATATTGCCGCTGTGAAAGATGGTCCAAGTGAGCCACTGCATTATCAATGGTTAACCCTAGATGAAAAGCGACGTAACCTACCTATGGTGACGCTAAGTGTGGCCAAACAGCGTGGCAGTAATGCGGTGACAGTTGCCAAGCAAAGTCTTGCAATGATGGACAAGTTGGACATGGAGTTACTGCCAGCTGGTGTGCATTACCATGTGTTGCGTAACTATGGCGAAACCGCAGATGAAAAAGTGAATAACCTGACCGCAAGTTTGGCTTTTGCCATAGTAACTGTGGTGACATTTGTGGGTGTATTTCTGGGCTGGCGTCAAGCCCTAGTGATTGGTTTAGCAATCCCTATCTGCTACGGTATAACGCTGATTCTAGGGTATGCATTTGGCTATACCATTAATCGAGTTACATTATTTGCCTTGATCTTAGCGCTAGGCCTATTAGTGGACGACCCGATAACTGGCGTAGACAATATGACACGCTTTTTGCGGCGCCTCGGGCCTAGTCAAAGCGATGCAAAACACACCAAAGCTATTACATCAGCAATGCTTGAAGTTAAAGTACCGTTGTTAACTTCGACGCTGACCATCATAGTCGCATTTATTCCACTGGCATTTATAACCGGTATGATGGGCCCCTACATGGCGCCAATGGCATTCAATATTCCTGTCAGCGTGATTGTGTCGACCTTGGTGGCTCTATTTGTTACACCTTGGTTGGGCAGTAAATTGCTAACTAAAAACACAAATACAACGCCAAAAAGCACACAGGGTTGGTATAGGAAAGTACTAACAACCTTGCTCTCACAGCCAAAAAAGGCCAAATGGATACTGTGGACTGTGCTGGTGCTTTTTGTCATTAGTGCTTGTTTGCCCCTGCTACGTGCCGTACCACTTAAACTCTTGCCTTTCGACAACAAGAATGAAGTACAAGTGTTACTCGATATGCCGAGGGGGAGCAGCTTAGAAGCAACAGCAGCGCAGGTTCAGCGCATCCAAGAGGTGGTTTGGCAGCTTCAAGAAGTGTCGTCTATCGCCGCTTATATCGGACAGCCATCTAGTGTTGACTTCAATGGCATGGTGCGCGGGTATTATCAACGTCATGGGAGCCACTTTGCAGAGCTTCGTGTGCTATTGCTTGATAAGCGGCAACGTGTTCATCAATCTCATGCAGTGGTGCTAAGGATGCGACAATTGTTGTCACCTCTCGCGACTCACGGCATAAAAATTAAGGTCGTTGAGGTACCACCTGGACCCCCTGTGATGTCCACCTTGGTTGCGGAAGTATATGCCTCAGATATGTTTACAGACAGAGCAACACATGAAAAATCGGCAACAATATTGGCAAGTAGGCTGGCACAAGAAGCACACGTTACAGAGGTTGATTTAAGTTTGGACCCTCAAGCGACTCGTCAACGATTTGTATTGGATAAAAGTAAAGCAGCTTTGTCTGGTATTGTAACTCAGGACGTTAATCGAACATTGCAAATAGCCAGTGGAGGCCTAGTTGCTGGCACATTACATGTACCTTCTGAAGCCACGCCATTAGAAATTGAATTGCAATTACCTTTTATTGAGCGAAATCAGTGGCCAGTGCTCAATGCCCTGCAACTACGCGGTCGCGGTGAACTCGCTAAAAACGCATCTGGTCAAGCGCTTGAAGATGCAGCCAAACCTTTGGTGCCATTGGGGGAGTTAGGAAAATGGCAGTTGGGAGCTGTGGAGCAAGCTATTTATCGAAAAGACTTAAGAGAAGTCATTTATGTCACGGCTGAACTGAACGGTCGCACGCCCGCATCAGTGATTGCAGACATTGTCAGTGATGAAAATAGAGAAGGTCGGTTGGAGGAGCGAGATTGGCAGCAGCGTACATTTATCAGGAGTGGCTCTGGCATGGGTTGGCAATTACCACAGGGGATTGAATATCGATTCTCTGGAGAAGGGGAGTGGCGTATTACCGTAGATGTCTTTCGTGATATGGGAATTGGCTTTGCATTTGCCCTTACTGCGATATTTGTGATCTTACGTTGGCAAACCGCATCGAGTGCTTTGGCTGGCATTATTATGTCGGCCATTCCTTTGACTATGATTGGGATCATGCCCGGTTTTTGGTTATTGAATCAGTTTGGTGAGCGCACCATTGCCAATGCACCGGAACCTATTTTGTTCACTGCCACAGCTATGATTGGGATGATCGCATTGGCTGGGATAGTGGTACGAAATAGCTTAATTTTAGTGGAATATGTAAATCAGCAACGCGCCCAAGGGGTGGAGATTAAAGAAGCGCTTTACCAAGCGGGCGAAGTACGTATGAGACCAGTGTTGTTAACGGCTGGAACGACCATGCTTGGGAACTTAGTGATCATCTTAGACCCGGTATTTAGCGGATTGGCGCTAGCTATTATATTCGGTACATTGGCATCAACGATGCTCTCACTGGTGGTGGTGCCAGTGGTGTACTTCTTGGTATTTTCGAACAACTCACAGCAGGAGAAATCAAATGCACTTAGTGAATAAAAAGTGGGTCGCGTTGGGTGCATTTGCAGCCTTAGGTATTTTATTGGCCACCTTTTCCGGTGTATTTGATGAGAAACGCAAGCCCCTGCTGCGTGCCAAACCTGAGCCATATCAGGGGGATCAATATATCGTGCAAGCACAGCCTGTGGCATCGAGTGATATTGTCAGTGCAAGTGTGGTTGCACGTGAAAATACGCTCGTTGCGAGTCGGATCTTAGCGCAATTGCAGACACTCGAAGTCCGGGCTGGTCAGTTAGTCAAACAAGGTCAACTATTGGCGACACTGGACGGTGCAGAGCTGCGTGCGGCATTGCAAGAGATCAGGGCGCAAAGTAAAGCCAATGAAGCTCAATTGCTGCAAGCCAAAAAACAACTGACGCGCAGTGACGCACTATTTGCTAAAGGTCTTATTGCAAAAAATATTATTGACGAGCGGCAAAGCAAGGTTGATGAATTGGAAGCGCGTCATCTAGCACTGAGCGAACAATTAAATGGTGCACAAGTTGCCTTAAGTTACACTCAACTGCGTGCGCCGATAGCAGGTTTGGTCGTAGAGCGATTACAAGAACCCGGCGTTATGCTGAGCCCCGGCGTGCCGATTGTAGAAATATTTAACCCTGCTAGCTTACAAATTAGCGGTGCAGTGCGCTCAAACTTGGCAGGTCAGCTGAGTATAGGTGAGCCATTACAAGTGAAATTAGATGCGCTGGGAAAGTCTGTGATAGGCCACGTCAGTGAAATAGTCCCGGTGGCAGATAGCCTTGCTAGGCAGTTCGAAATAAAATTAGACATCACGCCACCGAAGGGAGCAAAACCTGGCATGTATGCGCAAATCACTCTGCCGACTGAGCTTGTATCGAGAGTAGTGGTGCCGCGTCAGCTTGTCTATCAAACTGGGCAATTGAGCATGGTATATGTCGTTGAACAGGGGATAAAACAAAGACGGTTAATTCGATTAGGGCGACAACTGAATGACAAGGTGGTGGTGTTATCTGGATTAAAATCGGGAGAGATACTGGCCGTTACGCCCAGTATCTCATCTTGAGTACTAGATAAATGAAGCGATCTCATCCAGTGACTTTTTAACCAGGGCATGCTCAGGTACTGTAGCATCCTCGGCAGGGTAGCCGGCTATCAGTAGCATGTACGGGCGCTCGTTGTCTTTGTCACGTCGACAAATTTCAGTTAAAAAGCTCATTGGTTTTGGCGTATGTGTCAAAGTGGCAAGGCCTGCATTGTGCAAAGCTTGGATCAAAAAGCCTGTGGCGATCCCAACTGATTCATGTACATAATAATTGGTGTTTTTGTCATCAGCGTGGATCCCGCCTTTTTTTTGCGTGAAAATCGCAATAAGCCAAGGGGCATGTTCTAAATAGGGTTTTTGCGCGTCGGTACCAAGTGGCTTCAGCGCGTCTAACCACTCATCGCCAGCGCGGCCTTCATAGAATGAGCGCTCTAGTTGCTCTGCGGCTTCTCGGATTTGCTTTTTCACATCACTGCTGTGAATTGCCACAAAGTGCCACGGTTGGTGGTTGGCCCCGCTGGGAGCAAGTCCGGCTGTTTTGATACAGGTTTCAATGATTTCTTTTGGCACTGGGCGGTCACTAAAGCTACGAATGGTATGTCTGCGCTGCATTAACTCGAAGTTGTCGTCCGCTCTTTGTTGCATTTCTTGTGGAGGGTACTCAACAAAATCAGTCAATGGGATATTGTCATGGGCTTTCATGATTGTGGTTCCTAGTTACTTGCTGTGGGTTTTTTATAACTTGTGATTATAAAGGTTTCAACTTGTTGCGCACTATGGTTAACATAAAGTTTCCATAACAGTGGCAAAATATGTTTACTATCTGTTAGGTGAGATGAGCATAATAACGAGTGTGTATATTGGCTATAATAACTGCAAACTCTGATTTACTCCTATGCTTAGGTACAATTATGCGTGATGTATCTGATAGTGAAGGATAAAAGCCATGTATCAACACAAATGGGTTTCAGGAGAAACCGTGCAACTTCCAGTTGGAAAAGCTGTATGTATTGGACGTAACTATGTTGCGCATGCAAAAGAGCTCAATAATCCTGTACCAGAATCACCTCTATTGTTTATCAAGCCAGCCAGTGCTTTTTGCGATTTTGCTCCAGCGATTACGATAAATGAGCAGCTAGGTAGGCACCATTATGAAGCTGAGCTCGTCTTATTGGTTGGTAAGACACTAGATGCCAATAGTAAAGATCCGCTTGCACATATCGCAGGTATCGGGTTGGGTTTAGATTTAACATTACGAGATCTGCAGTCGCAGTTAAAACGACAGGGCCACCCGTGGGAGCGCGCAAAAGCATTTGATGGCAGTGCCAGTTTAACGCCATTTTTGCCAGTCACTGAAGATGAGTTGAAATTGCCATGGCAATTTCAATTTTGGCAAAACGACCAACTGAAACAATTAGGCGAGACTGACAACATGATTTTTAAGTTGCCCCTTCTGTTACAAGAGATCTGTCGCTACTTTACTCTACAGCCAGGAGATATCGTTATGACAGGCACACCGCAAGGTGTTGGGGAGCTCAATATTACAGATACACTGGCGCTGCAATTAGGCGACGGCGAGCGGGTGTGTAGTCAGGTGCAAAAACGTAGTTAACATCATTTGGCCGTTTTTAAAGCATGGAAGATAATTTGCTGGACTCGATACGCAGCATGAGCTTAGGCTATTGAGGTGAATTTACGGATATCAGGAAAATGTATGAAAACTAAGTCATTAGGAACCCCTTTTAGCGCCACTGCGTGTAAGGTATTGTTTTGCGGTGGCGGTGAGCTTGGCAAAGAAACGGTGATTGAGTTTAAGCGGCTCGGTGCCGAAGTCATCGTCTTAGATCGTTATGACAATGCGCCAGCGATGCAAGTCGCGGATAGGAGTTACACCTTGTCGATGCTAGATGGCGATAAGTTGGCAGCAATCATCCGTGCAGAGAAGCCTGACTACATAGTGCCTGAAATAGAAGCTATTGCAACGGGGACTTTAGTTGAACTCGAAGGTGAAGGGTTTACAGTGGTACCCACAGCAAAAGCAACGCAATTGACCATGAACCGTGAAGGGATCCGTCGACTTGCAGCCGAAGAGCTTGGCTTGGCGACCTCCCCATATCAGTTTGTCGATAATTTAGCTGATTTTACAGCTGCAATTCATCAGATTGGTATGCCATGTGTGGTGAAGCCGATCATGAGTTCTTCTGGGAAAGGGCAGAGCGTGGTGAAAACTGATGCCGATATTGACGCGGCATGGACATATGCGCAGCAAGGCGGCAGAGCTGGTCAAGGACGTGTTATTGTTGAAGGTTTTGTTGATTTTGACTATGAAATCACACTGTTGACGATCCGCCATATTCAGGGTACTAGCTATTGTGCGCCAATAGGGCATGTACAAGCGGGTGGCGATTATCAGCAAAGTTGGCAACCCCAGGCAATGAGCGAAGTTGCGCTTGCGCGCAGCAAAGAAATTGCGTGCAAAATCACAGAAGCGCTTGGTGGTCGGGGCTTATTTGGTGTTGAACTCTTTATCAAAGGTGATGAAGTGTATTTCAGCGAGGTCTCGCCACGGCCCCATGATACCGGCATGGTCACGTTAATATCACAGGATTTGAGTGAGTTTGCCCTGCATGCACGCGCAGTCTTGGGGCTTCCTATCCCGAATATTCACTTTCACGGCCCGTCTGCATCCAGTGTCATTTTAGTAGAAGGTGAGTCCAAACAATTGCAGTTTGGCAATTTAAGCCAAGCGCTGGCTGAGCCAAACACTGACTTACGACTCTTTGGTAAGCCGGATGTTCAAGGAATTAGGCGTATGGGTGTTGCGTTAGCACGGGATACCCACATTGAGCAGGCCGTTGAAAAAGCAAAAAGAGTCAGCGCTGCGGTGGAGTATTCTTTGTAAATCATAGAAATAGGGCCGTTAGGCCCTTTGAGTTGCAGCAAAAATCAAATTACAAATCGAAGTCGACAGCGTAACTGACATAAACTTTAAGATCGTCGTCGGCGTCGAGATCGGTTTTGACTAGGCCAAATGTGTAACCATCTTTACTTAGGTTGACCCCATAATCCATATAGCTGTCATCTTCTCCTGTCCACTCCATGACCGTATCTCCCCGTGAGTTTCCGATATGCAATCCAAGCTCAGCGCTTTTGAATACCGGAAATGTGGCATTGAGTTCAAGATAGAGCATATCTTCTTCTGTGCTGCTACCTGATTGGGCATGGGTCAAATAACTGGCTTTAAAACTGAGATTGCGCCAGCCTAGAGAAGTATAAACTTCACCAAAGTCGATATCACCTGCAGCATCTGGGTAAGCATAGTGAATGTAGCCGACATCATAACTTAGCGCTTTGATCTCTCCGCTAAACCCCAAATAAAAATCTAGTTCGTAACTGGTGCTAGAAGTCTCACCAAAGTCTACATTAGATGCCCACGTTCCAAGGTAAAATCCAGAGTCATTGCTGTAATCGAGGCCACCAGATACAGCCGCGCCATCATCAGATTGCGTGATCCCACGCCAAAAATAATTTGAGCTGGCAGCAGCATTGGCTGAAATAGTATGGCCACTGGCAGCTAGGGCATTGCTAGAAAGTAATACTAAGCACGTACCCAATAAGAAAGAAGCTTTGTTTGTCATAATGGTTCCTATATGGCACAGAATAAATCATTTTTTAATACGAGTACCATTGAGAGAATTGTTTAACCCTGTGTTCAATGGCAACCCAAGCATCGCAAGCTCTGCGCCAACCTAAATAGGACAGAATGAATATTGATTAGGTAGTTGAAATTAATGGTGATAAACCAAAGTGCCGATAGCGCTGTTGGTGGGAAAGGTTATGCTGTGTGCACATCCTTGGTGCGCAATAGCATAGCCTGCACTGTTATTATGCAGGCTATGTCCTCAGAATTAGCCAAATATGGTACGCATTAGCTGGATAGTTTCATCTACGCTTCTGCCTTTTTCTACCTCGGCGATGATGGAGTCTCGTTTAGAGCGTATGTGCTCCGGCATAGACTCATCACTGAGTGCTCTGTCAACTAATGTTGCAGCAGACTCTTTGCTGCGTCGCACTGATTTGGTACCAGATGAAGTTGTAGTGCGCTTTGGTTTGTGCAGTAATTTATAGTAGTTAGAAGACGTTTTTGTGTCTTCATCAGCATAATAGAAGAAGATTGGCAGTAGTGCTTTCACTTCTGCAAGTTTCGACTCAAGTTCAGAGGTTCCACAGGCCATCGCAAACCAAGGCATTTTAGCGATTGCTTGCACGATATCTTGCCAATAACGCTCGAAATCACGGTTGTTTAAGCGGGTGACGCCCAAAGCTTGACACAGTGCATCGAGGCGATTATTGGTGATCGGTGTGAACACATCAGGGCGGCGCATGGCGAGCAGGCGTGTTGCAGGGGCAAGAGTTGGTTTTTCATCACTGCCATTAAAAGCACTCAGAAATGCGATAGTAAACCCTTGATAGTTCTCAAGTGTGACTGGACCCTCTAACGGAATATGAGCGAGGGCTTCGTCAAAAGCACCAGGCAAATCGGCCAATTGTTGATGAAAGCCTTTCGCGCTTTTTGTCGATGCAAACCATTCAACATCAAACTGATACACACTGGTATCGTGTTTTGCTGTGTGTTTACCAGCAAAAGCCAAGCGATCTTCAATTATCATGTCTTGCAACTTGTTGTCACGTAGTGTTGCGATGTATTCCATGAGCTTTAACTGCTCTTCAAGCACCAATACATCACTGCGTTGGGCTATGAAGTCACTAATCATTGGCCAAGGAGCGATCCGCAACGTTTTGACTTGCAGGAAGCTGATTGCTGAGATCAGCATATCTTGGAGTTTTTTTACAGTCGGAAGCTGGTGGTCGTCCAGCAGGTCAAAATTAATGCGGTTTTTAGCCACATTGAGTAACTCATAACACCAGCCCAGAAAGTCCTCTGGGTGATTTTCTACTTTAACCGCCATCAGATTTAAGCTGATCTCAGTAGATTGTTTTAAGATGTTTTGGTAAATCTGACTTTCTTGTTCGCCCAAAGCCATATTTGACGGTGAAATGAGCAACTTTTTCATGCTGCGCGGATACTCCAAGGTTAGGTTAAAATCTAGACTACTCAGTTTAGCGAATGTATCGATAAACTGGCAAGGGCGAGGATCATACCGGGTTCTAGCGCAGTTGCAACGCGGTTTGTGGTCTTTTTTTCAGCGAGCCTTATTCTGCCTTTTTTATGAGATCTGTTTTGCTCACTTCTGCTTGATGTTTGTTGGGTTATTTAAAGCGATTTGTGAATTGTAAATTGGGCGCAAGTAGTTAATCAGTTGGCGAGAGCTACTTTTATTTTAATTAATAAAAGCAATTGGTTATAAAATTTCTTAATGTACGGAAAGAGAATTTAGAGCCGTTTTATAAAACTTTTTTGCTATTTTTTTTACTATTCGCTTGTACGCTTCTTTTGTGGTTTTTTATCAGCCTCGCTATGATAGTGAATAGAAAATTATTTCTGTGTAAGGATGATCGATGAAGGCGATTTTAAAAGGTTTAGTGGGTCTCATAGTATTGACGATAACGTTGATCATATTGGCGCCCATGTTAATTCCGACAGAAACGATAGTATCTCAGATCACGTCGCAAGTTGAAAAAACAACGGGGCGGAAGTTAACCATCTCTGGCGACAGTGAGTTATCTATTTTACCTGAGCTCAACATTACGCTAAACCAAGTGGCGTTTGACAACATGCCTTCGGGAAGTGCGCCACATATGCTTAAAATGGACCAGCTTGCAGTTCATGTTCCTTGGTTTTCTTTACTGTCAGGTGAGTTTCAACTTGAGCGCTTTGTTATTCAAAACCCGCAGATATTGTTAGAGGTCGATGCACAGGGCCGTCCAAATTGGCAGCTATTTGATCCGGTGGCACAATCTCAAACGCCTGAAGCGACTGAGACTCAATCAGGTCCAGTTGCACTGCCAAGTGGATTCGATATTGCTTTAGGCGAAGTCGCAATTTATGGCGGTACTATCACGTATGCCGACGCTCAAGCGGGTACCAATGAAATGCTCACTGATTTAGCCTTGAGTGTCATGCTCCCTTCTCTATATCAACTGCTTTCGATCAAGGGGCAAGTAACATTCCAAAAACAGCGCTTTGATTTAGCGCTCAATGTTGATAATCCCGCCAAAGCGATTCAAAGTGAAGACTTTAAATTTACTAAACAGTTGCGCAACGAATTAGTGAATGTAGATTTCAACGGTGGCGTTTTAAAACAGGGGAGTGTCTTTGAGGGTGAATTGGCTGTTTCGGGTAGCTCAGTGAAATCATTGACGCAATGGCAAAATGTTGTATTGGAAGCCAAAGACAATGCGTTTAATGAGTTTGAAGTTACCGGCGCGATGACATTTTCCAATAATGTATTTAGCTTGGAAAGCTTTAGCGCAAAATTAGATGAATTGGCTATCAAAGGTAATGCGCAAGTCAACCTTGGTGAGCGTTTGTCTGTTGCGGCCAATGTGGATTTAGGAATGTTGAATTTAAATCCTTATCTACCTGAACCTGTGAACTCAACACAGCCTACAAAGCCAGAAGAAGAGGTTGCCGCAACACCGATTGTGTGGGATGACACTAAGATAGACTTGTCGGCGCTGAACATGTTGGATGCGGATATTGTCGTACGGTCTATGGGCCTTCAAGCACGCCAGATTACACTTGGGAAAAATCAATTGTCGGTGAAATTGGATAAGGGTCAAGCGGTATTATCACTGGATAGCTTCAATGCTTATGATGGCACAGGAAAAGGTAAAGTGGAGGTAAATGCCACTGCGATCCCTTATCAAGTCGATACAGACTTTGCACTCAATGGGATTAACGCTGAGCCATTGCTAACCGATGCGATTGGTTTTGATAAAGTACTGGGTAAGGGAAGTCTCAATTGGCAATTAAGTACGCGTGGTGTTAGTCAAAAGCAATTTATCTCACAGTTAGCTGGGAAATTGGCTTTTGAGTTTAAGGATGGAGGTGTAAAAGGGGCCAATCTAGCGGAGATGGTACGCAAAGGGCAAGAAATGCTTAAAGGTAATTTTTCTGGTTTATCAGAAGGGATCAACGCAGATTTTGATCCGCAACAAAAAACGGACTTCTCGGCTTTAACGGGCAGTTTTACGTTCAAAAATGGGGTTGGTACAAACAGGGATCTGCTACTGGCAAGTCCTCTTATCCGCATAACAGGGTCGGGTGTGGTCGATCTACCAAAAACTTTTGTGGACTACCGTTTAGTAACTGGGATTGTTGATACCATAGAAGGGCAAAGCAGTCGCGATAAAAGCACAGGTTTTAAAATTCCGGCGAGAATTAAAGGTCCATTCCACAAGGTCGAGACCAGCCTAGACTTTAGCAGTGCAGCCAAAGACAAGGCAAAAGATACCATTAAAGACAAACTGAAAGATAAGTTCAAAGGCTTGTTTGGAGGTTAAACAGTCTAAGGTGCATATTGTTTGATAGGACCACAATATGCATCTGTCCCCCTGCATTGTGGGTTTGAGACTTGAAGAGTCGGTTAATTGTATGCTGTGAAGACTTGGTCGCTGTATACTTCAGTTACTTCACTCCTCAAACCTCTATGTTTCATAATGTAAACCATCCTTTAGTATAAATTTATTATTTCCTATTTTGCATATGTTGAGTGGTAGCCTGTTTTTAAGTGTCTAGTATTTGGTATATAAATCTTTTTCTCATCCAGTAATTGTAAATAGTGTTACTTACATGTGATATTTTTGATTGAAAAATACACGCTAGTCGTTTAATTCTATTACTCATATTCTCAGCTCAGATAAATTTGAAGACCATGCTTACTGACCCCGACTTGTTAGGTTTAATTGGTTTACCATGCAATCGAAAATATGCACTGAATACCTCAGCGGCCATATTATTGAAGGCGGTGTTATGAAAGTCATACAGGTTGACTGTGTCAGTAAAACCTACCAGTACTATAAAAAGCCACAGGGTCTTTCTGCCTCTCTGAGACAGTTATTCCATCGAGAAATTGAATACAAAGAAGCGATAAAGGACATCTCGTTTGACATTGAGCGTGGACAGATTGTCGCTGTTGTTGGAGAGAATGGTGCTGGGAAAACCACAACGATGAAGATGCTTTCAGGTATCGTACATCCAACACAAGGGCATATAAAAATATTCGGTAATACGCCCTGTGCACAAACCGCATCTTTCAAAAAGCGCTGTTCTTTTTTAACCGGTCAAAGTTATCAACTTTGGCCCGATTTACCTGCTATCGATAATTTCAATTTATGCCAGTGTATTTATGAGATCCCATTACCTATATATCGACAAAGATTGTCCTATTTGGCTGAGTTTATGCGGGTTTCACACTTGCTTGATATTCAGGTGCGTCGTCTGTCTGGGACTGAGCGCTTGAAAATGGAATTAATCGCTGCGTTATTGCATGGTCCAGAGCTATTATGTTTGGATGAACTCACCATGGGGCTCGATTATTTATCTCAGCGTGAAGTCATGCGTTGTCTAAAGCAGTTAGCAAAAGAAGATAAATTAACTGTATTAGTATCAAGTGACACGGTAGATGATGTCTCGACATTGTGCGAAAGGGTACTGGTGATTAAAGATGGGCGTTTGATATGTGACAATGGTATTGAGCTGGCAAAGCAGGTATTAGAACATGTCATTGAAGTCGCTTGAACCAAATATTTACCTTATAAAGGTATGAAAAATGAATAAAAGTCATGTTGACAGCCATGGTCTGAACACGAAACAGTCTGCAATATGCGATATTGTGTCATTGATAAAACCTTAGGCTTTAGTCTCCACGACGCGACTGGCTTGGCTTTTGACTACCACAAGCTTTGAACCTGCGCTTTAAGATATCATGTCGAGAATTTCTAAAATGTCATCAATAAATCCGTGTCTTTTAAAACGATTTACATCTTAGCAATTTACTCGATCCCCCTGTGATATTTGTTGGAAGAATTTAATGTTCTAATAGTACTGCGGCAATCATTTCTTCAGACGTATTTTTTGCTTGGAAACTGAAATCTTTGAACTGAAACGAGTGTAGTAATATAGGCACTAACATGCATTGCCTTGTATGCTAATAGCATGGCACCGCCAGTGCTCCTTAATATATCCACCTAATCTTTTCTCAGGCTGGCCATACAACGGCCATAATGGCAATCCTTTATTTGCTGTTGTTATTTACTAAATTATTCCGTGCACTATGAATGTTTCGAAATTGAAACAGGTCCATAAAAGCTCTAGATTGAGTTGTTTTAGCTAATTTTTAACCAATTAGATGTTTAAATAAAAAATGAAAAAGCAGGATCGGATATATGCATTTAAATAAAAGAGCATTAATGGATCGCATTTTGGCTGTGCTGCTACCAACAATGGTAATGGCTAGTCCCGTGTCGGCTAACACTGGCCTAGAGAACATTAATCAACAACAGCTTAACCAACTTGCCGACACGCTAGATGTGAAATACCGTCTACTGAGTAATATGCCGGAGCAATGCCCCGGGTCAAATGCCGAATTTTGCTACCACGCACAAATTGAAATAACGAGTCCCTTTACAGCGAATGTGGATGGCTGGAAAATTCTGTATAGCCAAGTTTATCCAGCGACTCAAAGCAGAAGTAAGCAACTGACCTTAAGCCACTTTAATGGAGACCTTAATCACATTGCACCCAGTAGTGACTTTACTGGGTTTAAAGCAGGTAAAAGTCAAGTGATTGAATTTTGGGTTGCCAGCTCACTATTGAATGAAGGTGAGTTGATGCCAAATTATATTCTAACTGCTCAAGGGCTGGCGCCAAAAGTCATCAAGAGTACGCAGTCGTACATTGAGCCAGATACGGGTTTAGAGATAAAGCCCTATGCAGCTGTTAGCGCAAAGAGCAGTGTTATGCAATCTCACCCTGATGATCATTATGCAAAGTATACCTCAGCCGCTCTGTTTGATAAGTATGATATTGAGGGGTATACGCTCGATTCTGTACAGCACGCTATTGTTCCTACCCCAGAAGCGATGGAAGTGTTTAAAAGAGATACACCGCTGAGTCTGAGCAAAGGGATTAAGTTACATTTAACCGGGTTAGAGTATGGCGATATTGCAGCGGCTTTACAGCGGTTAGATTCGTTAGGTGTAAAACAAACTCACAATGGCATTGCTGTTAACATCACCGTAAGTGGAAAACCACAGGGTCATGCTGGTGCTTACCAGCTGAGTACCCGAAAAGGTAAAATACAAATTAATGCACAGGACAGTGCGGGCGCATTTTATGGATTACAGTCAGTTGCAAGCCTTTTGTCGCTGGATACAATGCAAGTCGCAGCTGTCAAGGTAGAGGATAAACCTCGATATGGTTATCGTGGTTTGCACTTGGATGTTGCGCGTAATTTCCGGTCAAAAGAGTTTGTTTTGAGGCTGCTCAGTAAAATGTCTGCATACAAGCTCAACAAATTACACTTTCATTTGGCTGATGATGAAGGTTGGCGCATAGAAATTCCTGATCTACCTGAATTGACAGCGCTATCATCACATAGATGCGTTGATTTAGATGATAAACACTGTTTACAGCCACAGTTAGGTTCGGCCATTAATACAGGAAGAGATGGCTACTATTCTGTAGCTGATTACCAAGAGATTTTGAATTTTGCCAAGCAACACCACATCGAAATCATCCCCTCTTTGGATATGCCTGGCCATTCGCGCGCAGCGGTAAAGGCAATGGAAAAACGTTTTTATACACTGACGAAAGAAGGTGAACATGATGCTGCTCGTCAGTATTTAGTTAGTGATCCACAGGACGCCACAGAGTATCGCTCAATACAACATTATAATGACAACACGTTAAATGTGTGTATGGAGTCAACTTATGCGTTTGTTGATAAGGTGATTACGGAAGTTGCGGCTCAGCACAAAAAGGCAGGATCTCCACTCAATATCTATCATATTGGCGCAGATGAAACGGCCGGTGCATGGGTTGAATCTCCAGCCTGTAAACGGTTTATTGCGGACAAATCTAACGATGTACATGATGTAGAAGAACTTACTGGTTACTTTATTGAGCGTGTTGCAGCAATGATTGCTGAAAAAGGCATTGAAGTGGCTGGGTGGAATGATGGTCTATCGGAAACAAGACAAGACAAAATGCCACATAAGGTCGCCTCATATGTCTGGGCGACACTTCCACAAAATGCCCACAAAGTCGTGAGCGCTCATGCCAGGCGTGGTTGGGACATTATACTGGCAACACCTGATGTGACCTATTTGGATTTTCCATACGAATTAGATCCAAAAGAAAGTGGTTACAAATGGGGAGCAAGAAGAACTAATAGCCAAACAATTTTTGAGTTTATGCCAGATAATCTACCAGCCAATGCGGAAGTTAAAAAAGACACCATTGGCAGGCACTACGTCGCGGATGATCGTACACAAGTTGACAAGCATGGCAAGTTTACGCATCAGCCTCTCCCTGAAGGCTTTAGAGTAGCGGGTATTCAAGGTCATCTTTGGTCAGAAGTTATCCGCAAAGATCATCTGGCGGAGTATATGTTGTTTCCCCGCTTATTGGCATTGGCAGAAAAAGCATGGCACCGAGCCAAGTGGGAAGTGCCATACAATTATGCAGGTGAGAAGTATGATCACACGACCAGTTTCCTAACTGCGCAAATGCGAGAGCAACGAGAGCAACAGTGGCAAGATTTCATTCATGCTGTCGGACATAAAGAGTTGGAGAAATTTGACCGGCTAGGCGTATTTTATCGTATCCCAAATGTTGTCAGCAAAGTGATCAATGGTCGGCTACATGCCTCAACGATTATTCCTGGATTACCCATTCAATATCGTTTGAATGACGGTAAGTGGCAAGAGTACCTTGAACCATTGCAATTAACTTCGGGTACTGTAGTGAAATTGAGAGCGCTGTCCCCTGACAGACGACGGCCAGGTAGAATAGAAGTGGCCGATTTGACTGGGAAAGCGCGCCTATAAAATAACTGAGAGGTAACAACTACTCTGTTACCTCATCGCTTTATGCAATAGCCGTAGAAGTTTGTCTGGGTAGCCAAACATGAAATACAGCCAAGTTTTAGGCGTTAAAACGCTCTTTGTGAATGCTTGTTGGATAAATCAAACTAGATTTGATTTATCCAACAGAAGGCAATTTGACCCATTGCTAGGATTATCCGCCTCATCTGAACTTTATGATCGACAGAACACTGTTATCGCGTTTGTTGATTTGGTTTTTAGTCCGCGTAATTGCAACACGCACTTAACTAAGGTGTTTTTGAGATGAAGTTGGATGCACTATACCCTCAAGATGATCATTTTACCTATCGATCCGGTAGGTTAGAAAAAAGCATTGCAAGGTGCGCGGGCATCACCGAAGTAACGTGTGTGTGTGTGATAAAAAATATGACAGAGCTGCACGGTACTTTAAGGCTATTGGAAATGCAGTTACTTAAACCTGTTGAGTTAGTGGTATGTCATTCTCCTGAGTTGTACATCGAAGCATATCAAAAGACCACATTTGATGTACGCCTGTTGCCAACCAGATTGACACTCAGCTTAGCAGAACGTACTTCAGAGCAGCTTGCATTGGCAGTTAATTGTGATTACGTGGTTATTTGGCCAGTGCTGAAAACTTGGGTATCGAAAGCATGGATACTCTCCCAGATTACCTATTTACGAGAGAAGCTATTGGATGCTGCTGTACTATCTCTTGATAAGGCTGAAGACTATTATTGCTCGCAGGATGAGGGGCTGTGTTGCACAAAAGAGTTCTTTTTAGCTAAACACCAAGCAAGTGATAAAAAGTTTGGCTTTCAAGTATCAAGCAGAAAGCAAACACTCATAACAGACAGCTGACTTGGTGAGATAGCCTCATTGCTACTGGTTCAAGCCGGGAGCCTCACAATAAGCGCTACCTCACAGAGATATGTGTAAGTGTGTTTGTATTTTTTATAGCTACAGGTTTGGTAGGACCTTAAGAAGTGGAATACACGTACAAAGCAGAGTATCGGTTTTCTATATAGTACTAATGTTATTTGTTTTTAAATCTATAAAAGCAATTAAATCAGTGGTTTGTGTTTTATAAATAGAAAATCAGAATACCTTCACTGTTTCATCATGGCGGATAATAGATGTAATACACACACTGCATGGTGAGCGACTTTAAACAAAAAAATGGAGATGGTATGGGCTCATTGAACACATTCAGTAAACTAGTGGCAGTCACCTTATTAACTTTATCCCATAGTAGCTTTGCAACGGTAGGAGAGGCTGCGTCTGAGGCAATAGGCTTTAGCTATCCAAATGGTGCCCGATATGCAATTTCATTGAGCTTCGATGATGCCCGAAGTAGTCAGGTGGATGTTGGCTTGCCCATACTCGATAAGCATGGTGTCAAAGGTACTTTTTATATCAACCCGCAATTTGCGAAGGAACGGTTGGCGGGTTGGAAAGCAGCTGTAAAGAATGGTCATGAATTAGGCAATCATACAAGCTCTCACCTCTGCACTGGCAACTTTGAATGGCTTAGGAAAGATAACTTAGGGTTAGAGCAAGTAGACTTGGCTTGGCTAAAGCGAGACATAGAGTCGACAACCCAATTTATGAAGCAGCAGCTGGAGGTCACGCCGAGATCGTTTGCTTACCCTTGTGGCAATACCTTTGTTGGCAGAGGGGTAGAGGTTCAAAGTTATGTGCCTTTAGTTGCTGAATTATTTAAAACAGGCAGAACTTGGCTAGACGAGACAGGTAATAACCCCACGTACACCGACTTTGCGCAGCTTGCTGGCAATCGCATGGATGGCATGAGTTTTAGTGAAATTAAAGAAATGCTCGACCTCTTGAAAGAAGAAAATAAGTGGATCATTTTGGCAGGCCATGACGTCGGTGAAAAAGGTCTGTATACGGTAGACAAGGAGGCTCTAAACGCACTAATTGTGTATTTGAAGGACCCAAAAAATGGCTATTGGCTTGCAACAGTAGACGAAGTGGCAACGTACATTGAAAAGCATAGATAAACTTTTTTCGGTTATTTTTTAAACTGTAACAAAGGTTTAAATTTTACACATTAGACTTGTTTTCCATTTCACCGCCCTCATATGTATATGGGTGGTGAAGGCAGACAGAGCAAATTGATAAATTAATTAAAAATTGAACTATCTTTGCCTGAACTTTGCTGTTACAATTCCCCGCCCTTGAAAGACGAAAGCTTCGTTTTTTGAGTGGAATTTAATCTAAATGCTTAGGTTTTATACAAAATCTAGGTAAATGTTAACTACACCGGAGCATAGACAATGATCCAAATGCAAACTCAGCTGGACGTTGCTGATAACAGCGGCGCTCGCAAAGTGCAGTGTATTAAAGTCCTTGGTGGTTCGCACCGTCGCTACGCGCGTGTTGGTGACATCATTAAAGTTTCTGTTAAAGAAGCTATTCCTCGCGGCAAAGTGAAGAAAGGTGATGTTAAAAACGCAGTAGTAGTGCGTACTAAGAAAGGCGTTCGTCGTCCAGACGGCTCTTTAATCCGTTTCGATAGCAATGCGGCTGTTATCTTAAATGATAGTCATCAGCCAATTGGTACTCGTATCTTCGGCCCTGTGACACGTGAACTACGTAACGACAAGTTCATGAAAATCGTTTCACTAGCACCAGAAGTACTATAAGGAGTCGATCATGGCAGCAAAAATCCGTCGTGATGACGAAGTAATCGTACTAGCCGGTAAAGACAAAGGTAAGCGCGGTAAAGTGCTTTCAGTTGTAACTGAAACTGGTCGTGTATTTGTTGAAGGCGTAAATATCATCAAGAAACACCAGAAGCCTGTACCACAACTACAGCAAGCTGGCGGTATTGTTGAGAAAGAAGCGTCTGTAGACGTATCAAATGTAGCGATTTTCAATGCCGAAACTGGCAAAGCAGATCGTGTTGGTTTTAGATTTGAAGACGGTAAAAAAGTCCGTTTCTTCAAGTCTACTGGCAAAACTATTTAATAGTTGGAGTAGACGATGGCGAAACTGCATGAAGTGTACAAAGACAAAGTAGTAAAAGAACTTTTTGAAAAGTTCGGTTACAGCTCTGTCATGCAAGTCCCTCAGATCGAAAAGATCACACTTAACATGGGTGTGGGCGAAGCCCTAGCTGACAAGAAAATTCTAGAAAATGCAGTAGCAGATCTAGAAGCAATCTCTGGTCAGAAGCCTCTAGTGACTAAAGCACGCAAATCAGTTGCTGGCTTTAAGATCCGTGAAGGTTACCCAATTGGCTGTAAAGTAACCCTACGCGGCGAGCGTATGTGGGATTTCCTTGAGCGTTTAGTCTCAATCGCGATGCCACGTATTCGTGACTTCCGCGGTGTTAGCGCAAAGTCTTTTGACGGTCGCGGTAACTACTCTATGGGCGTACGTGAGCAAATCATCTTCCCAGAAATCGATTATGATAAAGTAGACCGCGTTCGCGGTATGGATATCACAATCACTACTTCTGCGAAAACAGATGATGAAGGCCGTGCGTTATTAGAAGCGTTCAACTTCCCATTCAAAAAGTAAGGGTAGGGTTATGGCAAAGAATTCAATGAAAGCGCGTGACGTAAAACGTGCTAAATTAGTTGCACAGTACGCAGAAAAGCGTGCTGCACTTAAAGCTATCATCAGCGATGTTAAAACATCTGATGATGAGCGTTGGGACGCGGTATTAAAGCTTCAGTCTTTACCGCGTGATTCTAGCCCTTCACGTCAACGTAATCGTTGTAACATTACGGGCCGCCCACATGGTTACCTTCGCAAGTTCGGCTTGAGCCGTATTAAAGTTCGCGAAGCAGCTATGCGCGGTGAAATTCCTGGCCTTAAAAAGGCTTCTTGGTAATAGAATCACGGGAGTAAGACATGAGCTTGCAAGATCCAATCGCGGATTTGTTTACACGCATCCGTAACGGTCAGTCTGCGAAGAAGGTATCAGTAACGATGCCAACTTCAAAGCTGAAAGTAGCTGTTGCTGACGTACTGAAAAACGAAGGTTTCATCACTGGTTATTCAGTATCTGGCGACGTAAAAGCAGAATTGACTATCGAACTTAAGTACTTCGAAGGCAAAGCTGTTATCGAAAGCATCCAGCGTGTTAGCCGCCCTGGTCTACGTATCTATAAGAAACGTGACGAATTACCTAAGGTAATGGGTGGTCTAGGTATCGCTATCGTATCAACTTCTAAAGGCCTGATGACAGACCGCGCTGCGCGTACCGCTGGTGTTGGTGGTGAAATCATTGGCTTTGTAGCTTAATCGGAGGGGAACTATGTCTCGTATTGCGAAGGCTCCTATTGCTGTTCCTGCCGGTGTTGAAGTTGCAATTAACGGCCAGGAAATCAAAGTTAAAGGTAAAAACGGTGAATTGACTCGCGTTCTTAACGACGCAGTTGAAGTTGTTCTTAACGACAACGTTATCACTACAGTTCCTCGTGAAGTAGCAAATGCTTGGGCTCAAGCTGGTACTGCACGCGCTCTGATCAACAACATGATCATCGGCGTTAACGAAGGTTTTGAAAAGAAACTACAACTAGTAGGTGTTGGTTACCGTGCTGCAGTTAAGGGTAAAGTATTAGACTTAACTCTTGGCTTCTCACACCCTGTGAACTTCGAGATCCCAGCGGGTATCACTATCGAAGCTCCAAGCCAAACTGAAATCGTTGTTAAAGGCGCAGACAAGCAGCTAGTTGGTCAAACTGCTGCTAACATCCGCTCATATCGTGAACCAGAGCCTTATAAAGGTAAAGGTGTACGTTACGCTGATGAGCACGTGCGTCGTAAAGAGGCTAAGAAGAAGTAAGGTAAGACGATGGATAAGAAAACAGCTCGTCTACGTCGTGCTAAGCGCACTCGTAGAAATATTATCGAACAAGGCACAACACGTCTTGTTATCCACCGCACGCCACGTCACATCTACGCTCAAATCGTAAACGTTGAGGGTAATGTACTGGCTGCTGCTTCTACTGTTGAAAAAGCAATTGCTGAAACAGTTAAAGGCACTGGCAACATCGAAGCTGCACAAGCAGTTGGTAAAGCAGTTGCTGAACGCGCGGCAGACAAAGGCATCGAAAAGCTTGCTTTTGACCGCAGTGGCTTTAAATATCACGGCCGTGTGAAGGCGCTTGCTGATGCAGCGCGTGAAGCCGGTCTGCAATTCTAGGAGTAGACAATGGCTAACGTAGAAGCAAAGCAACAACAGCCTGATTTGGCTGAAAAGCTAATCGCGGTAAACCGTGTGTCTAAAGTGGTTAAAGGTGGTCGTATCTTTAGCTTCACTGCACTAACTGTAGTTGGTGATGGCGCAGGTAAAGTAGGTTTTGGTTACGGTAAAGCACGTGAAGTTCCAGCTGCTATTCAAAAAGCAATGGAAAAAGCGCGTCGTAACATGGTAAATGTTGACCTTAACGGTCACACGCTACAGCACCCAATCAAGGGTCGCCACGCGGGTTCTAAAGTGTACATGCAGCCTGCATCTGAAGGTACAGGTATCATCGCCGGTGGTGCGATGCGTGCAGTACTAGAAGTTGCTGGTGTACAGAACGTACTTTCAAAAGCATACGGTTCTACTAACCCGATCAACATCGTTCGCGCAACAATTTCTGCTCTAGAGAACATGAATTCTCCAGAGAAGATCGCTGCGAAACGTGGTCTTAGCGTAGATGAAATCTTGGGGTAAGAAACCATGGCAAACACAGTTAAAGTAACACAAGTACGTAGCTCAATCGGTCGTTTACCGAAGCATAAAGCTACATTACGTGGCCTTGGTTTACGTCGTATCAACCATACTGTTGAGCTAGAAGATACGCCAGCAGTACGTGGTATGATCAACCAAGTTTCTTACATGGTTAAGGTTGAGGGCTAATTCGATGCAATTGAATACACTTTCTCCTGCTGCAGGTTCAAAAACTGCTGGTAAGCGTGTTGGTCGTGGTATCGGCTCTGGTCTAGGTAAGACTGGTGGTCGTGGTCACAAAGGTCAAAAGTCGCGTTCTGGCGGTAAAGTACGTGTTGGTTTTGAAGGCGGTCAAATGCCTATGCAACGCCGTCTACCAAAGTTTGGCTTCACTTCACGCAAATCATTAGTATCTGCTGAAGTAAACCTTTTCGAAATCGCGAAGGTTGAAGGCGACGTGGTAGAGCTAAGCACACTACAAGCAGCTGGTATCGTTAAGAAGAACATTCAGTTCGTTAAAGTTGTTAAATCTGGCGAAGTTTCACGCGCAGTAACTGTTAAAGGCATTAAAGTGTCTAAAGGTGCTCGCGAAGCTATCGAAGCTGCCGGAGGCAAGGTAGAAGACTAAGGAAGTACACTATGGCTAAACCAGGTCAAGATATGCAAAGCGCACAAAGTGGGCTTGCGGAGTTGAAGCGCCGATTACTATTTGTATTGGGTGCCATCATTATTTACCGTTTAGGTTCGTTCGTGCCTATCCCTGGGATTGACGCCGCTGTACTTGCCGAGTTCTTCGAGCAACAAAAGGGCACCATCTTTGCCATGTTTAACATGTTCAGTGGTGGTGCGCTTGAGCGTGCATCTGTACTAGCGCTGGGTATTATGCCTTATATCTCAGCCTCAATTATCATGCAGCTATTAACGCATATACATCCTGCGATGATAGAGCTGAAAAAAGAGGGTGAGCAAGGTCGTAAGAAAATCAGCCAGTACACGCGTTACGGCACGCTCGTGCTTGCTACAATACAGTCGATCGGTATCGCAACTAACCTGCCAAATATGATGCAAGGCTTAGTTGTGAATCCTGGTTTCGGTTTCTATTTCACAGCTGTTGTGAGTTTAGTGACTGGTACTATGTTCCTGATGTGGCTGGGCGAACAAATTACAGAGCGTGGTATCGGTAACGGTATCTCAGTACTGATATTTGTTGGTATCGTAGCTAACCTGCCGTCTGCAATCGGTTCGACAGCAGAAATGGCGCGCCAAGGCGATTTGAATGTCTTTATCTTAGCACTTATTGCGTTTATCGTTGTCGCGGTAACTTATATGGTAGTGTTCTTTGAGCGTGGTCAACGTCGTATCGTTGTTAACTATGCTAAACGCCAGCAAGGCCGTCAGGTTTTTGCAGCACAGAGCACGCATTTACCATTGAAAGTGAACATGGCAGGGGTTATTCCACCAATATTTGCTAGCAGCATCATTCTGTTCCCTGGTACAATTGCAAGCTGGTTCGGCCAAGGTGAAGGTCCACTTGCTGATGCACTACAAGCAGTGTCAGCTGTGTTGACCCCAGGTCAGCCTCTGTACGCAATGGTACTAGCCGCAGCGATTATTTTCTTCTGCTTCTTCTACACAGCGTTGGTGTTTAACCCGCGTGAGACAGCAGATAATTTGAAAAAATCTGGCGCATTTATTCCAGGTTATCGCCCAGGTGAGCAGACGTCTAAATACATTGATAAAGTGATGACACGCCTGACATTGGCAGGTGCAATGTACATTACCTTTATCTGTCTGGTGCCCGAGTTTATGACCATGGCATGGCAAACGCCATTCTACTTCGGCGGTACATCAATTTTGATTATCGTTGTTGTTATCATGGACTTTATGGCACAAGTACAGACTCATTTGATGTCTCATCAATATGATTCTGTGCTGAAAAAAGCAAACCTTAAAGGCTACGGCCGATAGGGTCTGTTACGGAGTTGAGTTATGAAAGTACGTGCTTCCGTTAAGAAAATTTGCCGTAACTGTAAAGTTATCAAGCGTGCTGGTGTAGTACGTGTGATCTGCAGTGAGCCTAAGCACAAGCAAAGGCAAGGCTAAGAAATCTAGTCGTGCAGGCTAAGTAAATTACTTAGCCTGTTTCATTGGTAAAACCTGAATGTCGGTTGGGTATCCTATACGGGCTTTCCAGCAAGATGATAATCAGGTTTATTTATAGGAGATATGTTAGTGGCCCGTATCGCAGGCATTAACGTTCCTGACCATAAGCATGCTGTTATCGGTTTAACAAGCATCTATGGTGTAGGTAAAACTCGCGCTAAGGCTATCTTAGCTGCGACAGGTATCGCTGAAACTACTAAAATCGGCGAGTTAAACGACGAAACTCTTGACATCCTTCGTGAAGAAGTTGGCAAGTACACTGTTGAAGGTGATCTTCGTCGTGAAGTAACACTAAACATCAAACGTCTTATGGACCTTGGTTGTTTCCGTGGCTTACGTCACCGTCGTTCGTTACCACTTCGTGGTCAACGTACTAAGACTAACGCGCGTACTCGTAAGGGTCCACGCAAGCCTATCAAGAAATAAGGTGGGGTAAGTTATGGCAAAAGCACCAATTCGTCGTAAAAAGGTCAAAAAGCAAGTTGTTGATGGTATGGCTCACGTTCATGCTTCTTTCAATAACACTATTGTGACCATCACTGACCGTCAAGGTAATGCTCTTTCTTGGGCGACTGCGGGTGGTTCAGGTTTCCGTGGTTCTCGTAAGTCTACTCCGTTCGCTGCACAGGTTGCTGCTGAGCGCGCAGGTACTGCTGCACAAGAGTACGGTCTTAAGAACCTAGAAGTATTCATTAAAGGTCCAGGTCCAGGCCGTGAGTCTGCTGTACGTGCATTGAATGCTGCTGGTTTCCGTATCACTAACATCACTGACGTGACGCCAATACCACATAATGGTTGTCGTCCACCGAAGAAACGTCGCGTATAATTAATAGGTTAGGAGAAAGAACATGGCAAGATATTTGGGCCCTAAGCTCAAGCTGAGTCGTCGTGAAGGTACTGACCTGTTCCTTAAAAGCGGCGTAAGAGCAATTGACTCTAAGTGTAAACTAGAAACAGCACCTGGTCAGCACGGCGCACGTAAAGGTCGTCTATCTGACTACGGTTTACAGTTACGTGAAAAGCAAAAAGTACGTCGTATCTACGGTGTATTAGAAAAGCAATTCCGCAACTACTACAAAGAAGCTGCTCGCCTTAAAGGTAACACAGGTGAAAACTTGTTACAGCTTCTAGAGCAACGTCTAGACAATGTTGTATATCGCATGGGTTTTGCAAGCACACGTGCTGAAGCACGTCAGCTAGTAAGCCACAAAGCGATTATGGTTAATGGTCGTGTTGTGAATATTCCTTCTTTCGTTATTACTCCAGAAGATGTAGTAGTAATCCGTGAGAAGTCTAAAAAGCAAGCGCGTATCATCGCTGCTCTAGAGTTGGCTGAGCAACGCGAAAAGCCAACTTGGATTGAAGTTGACGGTAAGAAAATGGAAGGTACTTTCAAGCGCCTACCTGAGCGTTCTGATCTGTCTGCGGACATTAATGAACAACTAATCGTCGAACTTTACTCGAAGTAAAGTTAAGAGTTAAGAGAGGATAAAATGCAGGGTTCTGTAACCGAATTCCTAAAACCAAGATTAGTCGATATCGACGCTATCAACTCAACCCGTTCTAAAGTAGTTTTAGAGCCTCTAGAGCGTGGCTTTGGTCACACTTTAGGTAATGCTTTACGTCGTATTCTTCTTTCGTCTATGCCGGGTTGTGCAGTGACAGAAGTAGAGATCGACGGTGTATTACACGAGTACAGCGCGAAAGAAGGCGTACAAGAAGACATCATTGAAATCCTGTTAAACCTTAAGGGTCTAGCAGTTACTCTAGAAGGTAAAGATGAAGTTTTCCTTACCCTGACTAAGTCTGGTGTAGGCCCTGTGACTGCGGCTGACATCCAGCACGACGGCGATGTAACAATTGCTAATCCTGAGCACGTTATTTGTCATCTAACTGCTGACAATAGCGAAATCAGTATGCGTATCCGTGTTGAGCGTGGTCGTGGTTATGTTCCGGCGTCAAGTCGTTTATCCTCTGATGACGATGAGCGCCCAATTGGTCGTCTGTTGCTAGATGCATCATTCAGTCCAGTTGAGCGTATTGCGTACTCGGTTGAATCAGCCCGTGTTGAGCAGCGTACTGACTTAGATAAACTAATCATCGATATGGAAACTAATGGCACACTAGATCCTGAAGAAGCGATCCGTCGTGCATCTACAATCCTAGCTGAACAGCTAGAAGCGTTTGTAGACTTGCGTGATGTTTCTGAGCCAGAAGAAAAAGAAGAGAAGCCGGAGTTTGATCCGATTCTACTTCGTCCTGTTGATGATTTAGAGCTAACAGTACGTTCTGCAAACTGTCTGAAAGCCGAGCAAATTCAATATATCGGTGATCTGGTACAACGTACTGAGGTTGAGCTTCTTAAGACGCCAAACCTTGGTAAGAAATCTCTAACAGAGATTAAAGACGTGCTAGCTTCTCGTGGTCTATCTCTAGGCATGCGCCTAGAAAATTGGCCGCCAGCAAGCCTAGCTGAATAATCAGATTACTATATTAGTTTAGTTAGAAGGATAGGGTCATGCGCCATCGTAAGAGTGGTCGTCAATTAAACCGTAACAGCAGCCATCGCAAAGCGATGTTCAGCAACATGGCTGGTTCTTTGGTGAAGCACGAAATCATCAAAACAACTTTGCCTAAAGCGAAAGAGTTGCGCCGTGTAATTGAGCCTTTAATCACACTGGCTAAGACTGACAGCGTAGCAAACCGTCGTTTAGCGTTTGCTCGCACGCGTGATAAAGAAGTAGTTGGTAAATTGTTCTCTGAAATCGGTCCTCGTTTTGCGGATCGTCCAGGTGGTTACACTCGTATTCTTAAGTGTGGCTTCCGTGCAGGTGACAATGCGCCAATGGCTTACATTGAACTACTAGATCGCCCAGTTGCGACTGAAGAAGTTCAAGAAGACGCGCAGTCTGCAGAGTAAGTCTTTATAAGACACAAAAAAGCCGAGCATTAGCTCGGCTTTTTTGTTTTTACGCTTTTTGAGCATACTTAAAAAGGACTTACTTTTCTTACAGCTTGTTTTTACATAGTTGCTCTTTCATTAATTCTCTTTCTAGTTAATACGAAATATAGACAACTATTGAGTAGCTGAGGATATACCTAGCCCTAAGGTGGAGGTAATTAAATAAGAAAAACTACTGATTTAGTATGTAAAATATGCAGAAATAGGCTTTTTGGTGTGATTTTTAATCGAAGTGTCACTTTTTCTAAGTTTTTTATAAAAAGTGCTTGATCCAAATTTGGATCTCCCTATAATGCGCACCCACTGACACGGCGGGACGCAAGCAAAAACGCAAACCAAAGTGAAGGGG
>NZ_JAGJEH010000022.1 GCF_018100925.1 Pseudoalteromonas luteoviolacea
CCATCAACAGCCCTGTCAAACACTCCTTTCTCTTGCTGGGTTTCCACCTCCTGACGAATTTCTTCTTGCCTGGTCTTTATCGGGACTACATTATCCACGGCGTTATCTATCGGTGTCATGATAGCACTGCCGGGGGAACCCATATTATTGATTGATGAGGCTTGTATAGCGTCAACACCTGATTCAGCATTTGTCTTATTGGGTATATCATTCAACTTCTGGACGGTGTTGTAGTGCTCAGTATCTTGACTATAAACATCATTGCGCCCTTGTCTGAAACCACCATTTATATCCTTCTCTGTGGTCGCTTCGATATTGGCAGCGGCAGTATCTACAGGCTCAAAAACATTCGAATTGCCATTAAAGGTTCCTGAATCAAGGTTCGTTTGCGATACCTGATTTTGAGAATAATTCGACAACTCATTATTCACATATTCTTGCGCGTAAGAATCTCTGTGTTTAATCGCATCCAAATCACCATGATTGGCATCAGTTATTAGCTGTCTAATCTCTGCATCTGACATACCTTTTTCAGACGACATCCAGTTAAAGAATGCGTCATCACCCTTAGACTGAATTTGTGATGATACTTCTTGGGCATAATCCAGTTGCTTAGATGCTTGATCCACCTCTTTAACAGCTTCAGCATGATCTTTAGACGATTGCAATTGGTGACTTAAAGCAGCACTGATACCGTGTTCTGATCCGTCCTGTGTACCAATCTGGAACGTCGCAGTAGAGTCACGTACAGCCGCTCCTTCAGCCCTCAGTGCTTCGCTATACTGCTGGCTCGACATCATTTCCATTACCTTGGTGTAATCATCTTGTGTGATTTGTCGCTCTTCCACCCCAGCTCTGGCAGCTGCACCTGCTTTCACCGAGGCAAAACCAATATCTCCACCGGCTTCAGTTTTCGCATAAACTTCTGCTGAAATGGCCTGGGCTGTTTGCAAGCTCATTCCGTTGCGTTCAGCAAATTGCTCCATAACCCTATTGGTGTTTTCTTGGGCCTGTGCAAATGACTGTCTTTCAGAACTACCCCAACTTTGTGAACCTGTCTCCGACTTGGTTACACGATCAACAACCGAATCAATTTCAGATCTAAGTGCGGCATTGGATTCAATGGTTCTCAATGCCGTTGACTCCTCTCTTGCCGTAGCTTCTGAGAGTGATTGTCTAGCACTTGATGTTGCTACTGATCCATAATTGATTCCCATTGGAGTGTTGGAAGTGGTTACATCACTGTAAACGCCTCCATCGGGCGCAGTGCGCTGACCATTGCCCACGCCATCCCCTGTTGTGATACCTCCCCTGGTATCACTAGGCGCTGCATTAGCCTGGAAAGCACTTTCTGTTTCGTATTTGACGTTACCTAGTTGCTGGTTGCCGGTTGTAGCCTCATCAGACGCTTTAGAAACTGGGTTATCATAACTTTGCATCATTCGACCTGCTAAACCAGCCATCATTGCACCAGACTGTGAAACCATCATCCAGGCGATCATAGGGATACTCAAACTGAGATAACCGGCAATAGCCGCATAGTCATCCAGAACCTGTCCAAGTCCTGTATTAGTCATAACGCTTAATCCAGTTGGAAAACCAGCGCCTGCTTGGACTACGGCGGCTGAGGCTGCATCTTGTCCGTAGTAGCTCATAGCAAAGTGAAGCACCGCATAAAGTGGTGCCCACATATTTATCCAAAACAATGCTTTCGCATATCCCAATAAAACTTTACCTGCCACTGGCAACATGGCCAGAAGCATAACGATTGGGAAGATTGCGTAGATAAATGCCTCAAAAATATTTCTCATAATAGGAAGCATTCGTTTAGCTAATTTACCCATAACCGTGAAGGTTGTTCTTCGCTCCTGCTCTGCTCTCGCCATTGCGAAATCCTGCGCTGCTGCCGCCGCATCAGCTTCATTTGCAAAATTCGTTAATCCCCTTTTCAGGCTGTTGGCCAATACGTTTTGGCCAATGATCCGGGCGTTGTTCATGGACATCCCTGTTAGGTATTGATAGGCAACCGGCATAGATGCAGCAAAGCGTGACACTGCCGCTGTTTGCGTTGCTTCGTTTGGCACCAAACGAACCCCCTGAATATTTGTTGAGTTGGTAATCTCTGCATTCAGGTCATTGGTCAACTGGTTATTCAAACCTGTACGACAGGTAACAATGCTCTTATTGCCTGATCCATCCTGGTAAGTAAAAGATCGTGTTTGCGAGGTATTGCTTCCTAAAAAACCCATCAAATTTGCTGATGAAACCAACTGATCCCATGAATACAAGTCCAACAACAAATCGTAATAGACACAACTTTTCCAGAATTCCGCAAAATTCGATGATACTCGCGGTGTCGTAATCTCAAACCTGGTTGATTCTTCAACCAAATGACTAGCGAATAGCAATCCATTACCGGAATATTGAACCTGATTCGGTAACGCGAACACAGTCTCAAAGGATCTTGTCATCCAGTCGCCAACCTTGCTGAAAGCAGTTGCAGTAAGTCCTAAACCAAGGGGAACATTACCAACTACCGCTGAGTTCGCCGGTACCACTCTATCTGTAATGATCACATTTACCTTTGGAACAATAAGAATCATAACCGTCATTATGATTCCTAAAACCCACTTAACGTCCAATTGCCCCTTCTGAAAGGCGGCATAAATTAGAACCCCAATGAAGCCAATTAAAGCGGCACTCTGTAAGGCTGCTGTATAATCATTATTTCCGAAAATCTGGGCGATGCCGGTAAATATCATCCGTAAGAAATCACCACCACCATAGGTAAATATTTCCCACATTGATTATTTCCCCCACATGGCACTTGTGATCATTCCACTACCCAAGCGACTCATTAAAGCTTTTTCGTATAGCTGGATGCGTTGCTGCATAACAAAATATTGTTCTACATTGAAGTCATTTTCTTTTCTTAACTCACTAAGACCTCGTAAAACACCATCCAAGTCTTCACGAAAATCTTTTATTCGATCTGCTTCAGCCATGCCATCCTTCAAAATAGAGCTACGTTGTTCTACTTTCTCAATAACCGCATTAAGCGAGCGAAGCAGAATATCTTCAGCAATTAACTTGGTGTAGTCACCAGTTAATCTTGAAACATCCGACCCACGAGGAAAATATGCCGCCGTTGCAGCAAGGTACCGATATAAAGGGATCGAAGTTGATGCGATCAATCCTCGTTCCTCATTAGTTAGTGCCGTATCGGTATAAATCTTATTGACGATGCTCGCTACTAGGTTCTCGATGCGAGTGTATAAACCTGTCCAGCTGGGTGTAATGGTCTGAAGTGAACCTGACATTGTGGTACAGCCATTCGGGTTGGACGTTGCGCCACCTGTGCAACGGTATAGCTGAAGGTTGTTGGTTGCGTTATTACCCATTAAAAGAGCGGTATAGATATTTCTGAATCGCTCTTTCTTAACATCACCGACAATGGCCGGTTCAATTATACGAACATCGCTTGGGGCATCATCTGCACTACCAGCATCAGCAATGATTACCGTACCTGTTAGATTCAAAATTACTTCGGCAAATTCAGTATCAGATTGAAAAAATGGATCTTGCATAAGAACGTACCAAGCAAGATTACCTTTAATGAAGTCAATTTTATTCGCGTCACCGCCAGCTGCTTCAGTTGATTTAATGCTGCCACCTGTCGTACAAGCGTAATTGGCGGTATTGTAATCTTCACCAAAGTCCTGCATACGCTTGACAGTACAGTTACCCTCTTTAGCTCCGAAATAGTCCATAGTGCCGCCAACCAAAGCGGTTGCAGCCTCACAGGAATCCATATTCATATTCAGGTATTTGTTAGCAAACGTCTGAATATCTTCCATTACACCAGAGAGCTGAGGCGATACAATCTGAATAGCAAGCATAAAAGCAAGCGACTGAGCGTTCTGTCCAATTGCCCTCAAATTTTCAATAAATTGATCAGCATCAATGGCAGAGAAACCACCGGCATAAAAATCAATACCACCACAACCAGCACTGAATTTTGGTGTTTGGACATTTACAAAATTAAACGGCTGCGTAATTGGTGCGCGGGTCGATATACCACCAAGAGTGGCGTATCGGGCAGACTGTCCTTCATAAACACCTGGGTTCGTTACCGTTGCGTAGTTCATATTACTGAACCAACTATTAACCTTAGTAGCAGTATCAGCAACAGTAGCAATAGGCATTGCTATAGCCATAACAAACGCTGTGATTTTAAATGCTTTATTCATCGAACATCCCCTACTTTCAATGTTGCTGTGCCTTCCAGCTGCTGAGCTGCAAAAAGAACTTTCGTCGTTAATTTTGTCCAGTCGGCATAACCATAACCAACCGCTGACACTGAATTACTATCCGGGTTTACCATGAACACTGCCGGTACCACACTCACATTCAATTTTCTGCCAATATCATAATTAGGCTTCGGATAAGGGTATTCAGGCAAACCCTGACCATCTAATGAGACAGGAATTACAGTGAACCCATATTGCTCGGAAAATTTCTTCAGAACCGGCGCAAAGCGATGGCAATAAGGACAGTCACTTCTAAAAAAGAAGATCAATCCATTCTCTTGTGAAAGTCGATACAACTCATCTTCTTTTAATCTCAGCTGCTCTTGGTTCTGGGCAACAATCGCTTGAGTTGTACGAGGTTTTTGTAACGTATAATCGTACTCTGGTGTCACCCATATTGCCTGTTTAAAACCAGTAGCAAAGTCCTGGGATTGCTGCTGGATCTGATTAGTCATAGCCAAATATCGCTGATAGTTTTCTTTTGTTGGGTTAAGAATTGCTTCAGCTAGGGAATCTTCCCATGCCTCTCCTTGCTTCTTCAGTATTTCCCTGGGAGTCAAAACAGGCGTTGAAGGTGCACCCGATCCGGCCATAGGCTCTGGCCTCTTCTGCTTTTCTTCAACCTCTTCAACTGGATCTTCATACCAGAACCAGCCACGCTCACGATCATTGAAATACGTCTTTGGCTTTGATTGTCTTTGATCAACTTGAGCACCTGCTTCAGCCATTACAGACTGGCTTAAAGCTGAAACGACCATGATTAGGCATAGCATTAACAACCGCATCAGTTACCTCCATCATTTAATTCTGGATAACGAGATTTGAGCTTATCCTGAATATCCTGAGCAACACCGTTTGAATTCGGCGTACTTCCATTGGCTGCATTATTCATAACATCCGAATAAAACTCTGATAAATCCATAGCATCAAAATTTAATGTCTCTAATTGCTCTACTGTAAAGCCGCTGCAATTTGGATTCTTAGCAGAACCGAAATTCTGACCAAGCTGAGCCTTGCCCTGCTCGATGACAATTCGAGCAAGCTTTGAAGGATATGAGCAATAGACATACTTCCGGCTCAGACAACCTAAAATATCGTCTCTATCATTGCAGTAATTTCCAATGTAATGAGTTCGTTTGGCTTCCTTCATTAGGCCCAACTCTTTCTCTTCATTACTACAATTAGCGAGGCCAATATCCGTCCCCCATCCTGAGTCTTTACAACAATTGGCAAACCCCCACTTTTTCTTTGCACACGCCTGGTCTTCGCCTGTAAACACAGTAAGGTTGTCTTGATCTAAATCTTTTGCAATTTCACTTGCGACGGCCATTCCTGTTGCGGCCCGCTGGAAGTCATCTGTTGCAGGTTCATACGTCTGACCGTAATCGGAAGTGCAATCACCATCAGGACAGACAAGTTGGCTTCCGCACATGGATACATGTCGAGCTGACGTTTGATAAGGGCAGCTGTAAGTTATGACCTGGTTCTCACAGTAAGTCCCATTGTGATTTGTACATACAGCACTTTTTTGACCACAACCTTCTGATTCCAACTGGCCGCACATTGGATCTTTTACATAATATGGGTCTGTTAATCGTGAATAATTTCTATCCCATTCCCAACAACTTCGGTACACCGGAAAACCTTTTACATAGCGAGTTGCACTTCCACTCGTGCAAATACTGCTCTTCAGTGTCCCTTTGGTGTGTGATTCACCCGCTGGACAGGTATAAGTATACGATGAGCTTTGCGTACACCCATGAAGGCGTCTAGCTCTAAATTTCAAATAAGCATTACCACCACCACCGACTAAATGACGGATAAAAATAGTATTCCAGCCCACTCTTAGCTTTGGGCGAGCATCAACATTAATATTGAAAGTACGAACGCCCTTCTTTTCGCACTTGTAATTGCCAGGAAATTTCCAACCTAAATCGAACCCGGAATACGTCGAACCACCAATCCCTTGAAAGCCAACGTGTCCGTTAACCCAGACAAACATCCAGTCATCATACTTTACTTGCTCCAAAACGAACTCAGGGATGGTGTTTAAGTCTGTGATATAGAAACGGATCGTATTCTCGAACCACTTACAATCACCGTGACGGTTATTCCCTGTATTGCCATACCAGAATGTGTGGCCACTTGACCCCCAGCCCATGCCAGCATCACCAGAACGAGTAAAATCACTGTCTTCAAAAGGGTCTGGTTGTCCTGCCTCCGGGTTTGAACAGGTGACACTCAGTGTACGCTTACACGTAAAATTAACGGTGTCCTGGTGCCCCGTTACATTGCAGGTTTTGTCCTCAAATTGTGTAACGTCCTTTGTGCCGACAGGAAGGTCTACACACCCAGAATATGTTTCCGAAAGACCGTGTGATTTATTCTTAATTTCTTCATGCCTCATAAACAGAGGATCAGTATCACGGTTAATTGATATTTGTGGTCTATTCGTTCTTGCATCGTTTATGAATTGCGCTGTTGGATTTGTAGAAGCCTCGGACTGCGCCTGATTCTCAATGTTCAACCCCGAGTTGTAGTAACTCGCTTCAGGCACATTAGATCCCTGATAATTAGGTACCGTAGAAGGATCTATATTTTTTCCAGCATCTTTGACCTTGGCATTATTCATACTGTTAGCAAAGTCTTTCCCTGCGGTATTCGCCTGACTGGTATTGCCTGCTAAAACAGATCCAGAACAGATACTGAAGGCAATGGTCAATGCTATTAATAAGCCTCCTTTTTTCATTCTATTTGTCTCCATACTTTGCCAACCATTGGCGAGCTTCGGCCTTTTCTTTATCTGAGCCGCTACGCTCTACTAAATCTAAAAAATACTGAAAGGTTGCAGAACCAGATGCCTTAACGTGTTTCGGAGTCGGGCAACCTGCATCTGTACATAATTCAAGTGGCTCCAATGGCAGTACGAACGTTGGTGCTACGTCTACCGAAAACCTTTGAAACAGAGTTGGATCAATCAGCACACCACCGTCCATTTCACCAGCCAGTTGCTTCAGCTTTATCAATGTCTTCTGAAAATCATCGTCAATTAGCCCGCGAACAACTATCGCAGCTCCTATTTGATATGCCTCTGCAATAAGAGACTTGATTTGGCTCTCTGGCATAGAGAGGCTAATAAGAGCAATTGGGTACTTTGCAGATTCCGCACCTTCAGTCTGACTATTTATTGATTTTCCCGCTGCTAATGCTTTCGCCAAATACCTGTCATCACGCTCTTTTTCCAGGTACTCAGGCATTTTAATATTTAGACCCGGCATATTTGAGGGAAGCGCTTTTAACTTACCCTGCTCCTGGATTAACAGCTTATCTAAGGTACCGTCCTGCTGAATTGTTTCGGCTTGCTTTAACGCTTGATCAATTGCCGTCTGTTGCTCCTGGATGGCATTACGATCAGGCTCCTTGTACTTTGGTGTATCAGAAAAACAAATAGCGGGAAAACACACCATTAACATCATTAGAAGGCGCAGCATGTACGTTTTCTCCATATCAAATAACTGAAATCTTCACCTTGATAAGGAAACTCCTTACCGACTCCCCATATAGTTGATGGAACGCCCAATCCAAGCCCCAGAACATTTTGAGGTATGGGGTACATCATCTGCTGTTTATATTGGTTTTTTCGCAAAATTGGTTGTGGAATGGTTCCGCACATTGCCGCGATTGTCGAAGTGTCTTGAGCTAAAAACTGTCTGTGCATTTTGAAAATATGCTTATGGACTATGGCCAACGAACTATCTACACCACCCACATGACTTGCATGACTCCCATCTAACGGATAAACAGACCCCTGCGATCCAGAACACCAAAACAAAGTATCTAAACCAAACATCGTTGTAGATGCTGCTACGGTATCCGCGACACAAGCGGCTTGAGCTATTGGGTTGGCAAATAAAATAGCTTCAGGATTCAGGACAAACGACAATTCATCATCATCCCACAAAGGATCTAATTCTGAGAGGTATGACATATCGAATGTCTCGTTCACCATGCAAGCACCCTGAGTAATAGCCATACCTAACCAGGATAAAACCGGATATTGGAACCAATGCACATGGTAAAAAGCATTCCCCTGATCCCCATCACCTTCATGATTATTACCCGCTGGAACCGGCAAGGTTCCAAGCACTGCACCACCCAGAGTCGGAGAACACATAGGTGTACGAACAACCTCTGCAACCCTTGCTGGCTCCCAATAGCTCACACCAACACCTACCCTAATGAAAATTGGCGGCGGGGCCGGACAAGTACAAATTAATGGCGGCGGCACATCGTGATTGTCAATTTGACCAGGCGCAGTGATAGGCACCCCACCAATATTGATTGGAAACATACAAAGCCAGCAAATATCTGTTACCGGGTTGGGGAACCGTCCACCGCAAGCGACCGCAGCGGCTTTACCTGAAAAGCCCAGTGCAATAACCAATAGGCATACAAGGCTACTTAATTGGAAATTCTTCAACATATAACACCTTTCCACTTTGTCTTATCACAGCCGGTACCGCCTGAATTCCGAAACGCTCTACTAAATACCCTCTTTGGTCAAAATAGAGCCTCATACCCATTTGCTCAGAAACCGCCAAGTAATCACCGCCAACTAAAATCATTTTGTTGCGAATATCCTGGGCGCAATATGTTTTCAACCAAACGACTTGATCAGGATCATCCCCATCTATAAAGCAAAGCATTTTAGAAAGTGGCTTTACTTCCAAAGGATTTACCTTTGTTCCTGCTTTAAAAAGAACCTTCCCATCTGCATCCGTTAAATCTTTCTCAAGGGTGTAAACAGGATTAATCTCTACCGCTCGGTATTCGAGAGCGCGTGGCAACGATGAACCAGGCGGTCGCTTTGCATAATTTTTAGAACGATCCCTCATTCCTTCGTGCAACCGGTCAAGCTCGCCCGATTCAGTTTTTTCCTTGATTCGTTCGTGAATCACTTCAACTAAATCACGTTCAATAATTGGATAAGTAGTTCCGATACTCCCCAGATCCTTAGCAAAGACCTCAAAAGATGCGATAAGCGCGACCGATAAAACGATCTTCTGAAACCAATCCAATCTGTTCATACCTGCTATCAAAACTATCTGCATGTGGTGTCCAAACAAAATATGAGTTATCGGGAATAACACCAGCCTTGCTTGGCTCTAACGGAATACCACCTTTTGATTGTGTCTTGGCAGCTCCTAAATATTCCCCGTCGATATAAAACAACTGTCCCTGTCGAACTACTGAATCACCAGGAACCCCCTTCAAATACTTCACGAACCAAACATTCTCATAGAAGTCATTTTCTGGTGGCCAAAAGGCTACCAACTCCCCTTTTTGTGGAATCACACCTTTCACTATTAGAAAGACATACCCATCTACGCTGTTTGTTGCGTTAAACCCAAGCTTTACGAAAGGCGAAGCTCCCCAGCCGATCAGCACAATGAAACCTATTCCACACAACCAACGAAACAAGTTCCTTCTGAATCGTGACAGCCGCACCTCACTCTCTAATTTTTCATCATTATTCATTACCCACCATCCGCTTTACCTCTGCTTGAACATAAGCCGTGTAATCAGGAACATCAGAAACAACAGCCGGGGCTACTAATAGAGTGACCTTTTCTTCCTCTCCAATTCGCTTAATCACTTGATCTAATGACTTGGCAAAAGCTTCGCTAATTTCCTTCCGCTCATCATCGGAAAGCTCTTTTTCTCCAAACTCTGTCAGGTGCCCTGCAATGATTTCATCAAGCTTCACAACAGCAACAGTACGGGAATACAAATGGTTATTTGCCAGGGTAAAAACCATAGCTCCAAGCAGCCCACAAATTAGTGAAACAACAACATTCTTCATTTAGCTAAACTCCATTCCTTCCAAAAAGTGACTACCCGGCAAAAAGACCTGCTTTGATTTCTGTATGTAGTCACCCATCAATGATCGGTTAGTGATTTGAACGACAACAACGTCTTTGGCATCAACACCAAACGATGCGTATTTTTCAGCCACTCCCTTTTTCGTCTCTTGATCAACCGCGCTGAAGCTAATCGGCTGCTGGACGTTAACCGAAAAAACCCCACAGAAGGGGGCGCGTCCTGAATTTCCCATTCGGTTAATGAGAAATTTCACCTCAATTGTATCCATCATGGAATAACCCTTGGCGTTATCAAAGCACACCACTATGATACATCAAAATAACATAATTTGAAGTGTTTTTTTAGCGTAACCTCGACTTCTGGAAGTTATGCTACGCATAGCTTTCAGAATCGTGGTCTGCCTGGGTTTAAGGGCGCGGCAAAGAGCGGCCCTTACCTTTAAATGGATCGTACTATCCAAAACAAAAATTCTACCTGCGGGCGCTTTGCTTAATCAGATCCTGGACAGCATCAAAGATATGAATCCCCTTAGCCTCGGCCTCTCGGATATAATCAACCTCTTCAGCTTTGGTCGAATACAGTTTTTCCGTCACCTGATCCACAGTAAAACGGAGTGCGGCCAATCCATTTGGTGAATCGATTGCAAGTTCCGAATATTTACCCTGGATCGTCTCAAGAGACTTAATTACGTCCACCTTCCCACTACTGTTACTCACATGGCCATTCGCTTCCGCTTCCGCAAGCTCACCAGGATCTTGGCGAAGATAGACTTTGAAGTCTGAGTT
Organism: Pseudoalteromonas luteoviolacea; assembly: GCF_018100925.1. Lineage (GTDB taxonomy): Bacteria > Pseudomonadota > Gammaproteobacteria > Enterobacterales > Alteromonadaceae > Pseudoalteromonas > Pseudoalteromonas obscura. The sequence goes on from NZ_JAGJEH010000022.1 coordinate 10,979, forward strand.
TGCATAAGCTGCTTTTGCAGTTTCAGAGGCATAATAATCACTGATCTTCTGAGTGATTGTCATGAAACTCCCGCCATGCTTACGCGCTACACGATAACCTTCCTCAATGAACTTACCTGCATTACCGCTACCCAAAAGACGCCAGGCTTCATCAATGATGCACAGTTTTCGTTGTTTCTTATTTCCACTTAAATACATCACCTGTGTAATTCTCATCATCAAAATAAGAAGAACAACTGACTGCAAATCAGGCATCTGATTAAGCGCATCGAGTTCCAACACAACGAAAGGGCTATCCAAATTTACGTTCGATTCACCCTCAAAATAATCAGCATACATGCCGTCTTTTGTGTATGAATGCAGCATTACGGCAAGATCCTTACCTGTTGCGTGCATTGGGCCATCATCCGTATTGTCAGAAAGTAGAACTTCTACCACTGTGCTAATGGTTGACTTGTTTCCATACTTTTCCCAGGTACGCATAATAGACTTCTCCAAAACAGCTCTTTGTTTTGCAGATAATGGGCGTTCTGGTGATGCCATCTGTGCAATAAGCATTTTCAAAAGAGGCAGTTGCTCTTTGAAATACTTAGGATCTTCGTCATTGATTGAGCTGAATGGATTTAGGCAAATATTGAGTTCATCATTACCGAACTCAAGATAAGTCCCCTTCAACAATTTGCAGAGGTTTTTATATGAATGACCGGCATCAATAATGAATGCTCGCCCACCATAACCAAGACAACTAAAAACCCATTCCTGCGTAAAGAACGATTTACCTGAACCCGAGGTTGCACTACAACTCATGTTGTAGTTGCCCTTATCGTTATCGAAAGGGTCAAAATAGGTAATCTGACCACGACGACCATTAAACAGCATCATCGGCGTCTGAGTCCCCTTCCATTCGCCTAACCAGGGCGCAATATTTGTGCACGTCCAGGATAAGCGTGTGCTGAAGTGTCCAAAGACCTGTAATGCGCGCTTTGATTCCTGGCAAAGACCCATAGGCAACGCACCGAGAAAGGAGTGAATAGGCGTATACCGGCTTTTTGATAAAACCCACCCCATAGACTCATATACAGACTTTAATGCTTGTTCACACTCCTGTTCACGCCCCTGGGGCGTAAGCAAAACAATCTGATAGAAAGCGTCCATTAGCTTATTGCCGTTGTCCACCTTCTTAGCCGTGTAGTCCCAATCAACTTTTCTGTCTTTCCACTGAGGAACATATTTAGCCATCGGTGAATCAGCCATTTGTGTAGCGCGAACCGATTTACGTTGAACTTTACCTTTAGCGGAAACCTGATCTGGTGCATTTACCGTCAAGGTTGCAATAAACGGGCATGGGATACGAAGAATATTATTTGTAAAGCTGCCGATTAAATTACCATTTTTGTAACCTGGCCACATTTGCGGAAACTGCCGGACATGATAAGGCAATATTGAATAAGCTTTATCTTTATGAATAAGACTAGACGCACCTGAATCAAACAAAGCCATAGTGTCGTCATCAATAATCTGACTTGAGATCAAATTATTATCATCATAGTCAAGCACCGGCTGTGGCTCATCAGAGGGATTTAAAACCCCATTCATGACGTTTATAAACAATTCCGGCGGCATATTCTGACCGTAGATTTTTGCAGACCTTAGAGTGCCTATTGTTGATTCTCTCGTCCGTACTAACCGCTCAATATCATCATCAGAAACATCCGTTGCCGAAAGACCTTTAGGGATCGGCATTGTGTATGAGATAACAAGATGAAAATTACGAAGTAAAAAAGCTTGATCGGTGAATAATGAACTCCACTTCCCTTGGCTCATGTAATCAACACGATTATTAGCCAATGTTTCAAATATTGCAGACAAAGATTTGTCTGTTGCATTCCCTTTGGTAGCAGCCCAACGATTTAAAACAGGCTCTACATTAGGGTCAGCAATGACAGAAATCTGAATTGTGGTATCAGCTTTGTGATTCTGATTAAAAAAGCCATTCAGCGTTTTTAATTCGGTAGGCGATACGCCAGTCCCTGGACTGGCGTAGAGCAAAAAACCAACCGTGTCACGGTTATAATAAATTCCCGTCTCTTTATCATAAGCTTCGTATGGAAGAATGGACGAAAGAGAAAAACGCTCAGCAAATTGCTTCATAACAGCAATGCTAGGCACTTCACCGCCCTTCTTGTATTCCACCCCAGGGGGAACATCATTAACCAAAGCTGACTTTATTTTATCGGTAAACTTACGCTTTGTTGCGTGAAAACGATCAGCTAGTGTTAGTTGATTACCCATTCAGAATCCCTCAGACGAACATAAACAAAACCACCTGCATTTAAATCTTTTTCTTTGTCTTCCCAAGAATTAAATAAAATTCTTAACACAACAGGCTTTGTTAAAATTGGATCACCTGGCGTGTTGTAGTTCAAAGTACGATGCGCCTGACCAACATGGACATGAGCATCACTTTCACCACGAGAGCCTTCACTTTTCTCTTCATCATAAAGAGTACGGCGGTAATCATGATACCCATCGTTAGTACGGTCATAGACCGTACTAACTGGCTGACACCCAGACTCAGGGAATTGGCCACAGGAATAATTTGTTGCACATCCACTCATGAGTGAAAAAGTAAAAGCTAAAAATAGTAATTTTTTCATTGCTTATGATCCCGTGTATTGCCAATCAAATTTTTACCAAAATCAGTGCCGCCCAATAAAATAACTTCACCAATTCTATTCGCATCAACTTCGATAATTGGATAAGTTTCATTTGCTCTAGCTATGTAAAAATCAGCAATTTTTTCAAGCGCATTGGCGGTACCTGTAGCTAAACCTGCCTCTACAGTTTTATTTGGATCAATGGTTGTAACATTACCCAATGCACTGGTAGAAACCTGCTGATACTGTTGCGAAATTGAATTACCCATGCCTGAAGCAACACCGGCTAACAACGATTTAGCTATTAATGATCCTTGTTTGCTAACCAAGCGGCCACGTAAACCCGCCTTACCGTCTTCGCCAGCCACATAACCCTTTACGCCCTCTTCAATAACATCACCATTAACAAGTACACAGGTAAGTGTTTCTAGGCGTATGTGTGCACGTTCGCTAGATATATCGCCATGAGCTGCACCAGTAACATGGCAGTTATCTACATCGCTATTCCAATAATTAGGTAATTGGCCAGCATCCATGACTCTTAACAAAACAGGAACAGGTTGTGACTTGGCCTGACCACCTGTTGGAGCATCCATACCTGATAAAAGAACAGCTGTAGCAAATGATCCGGTTGGCAAGTAATGCGAAATGTTTTTCGTCTTACTTTCACCGCCCTCGCCATTTAATGGCTCATCAGAAAGGCTAACCACTTGAATTGTGCTAACTGGCTGACCATTTTGGTTTACCGCTTGGCCATTCGAGTTGTAATTAGCCGAAGGCGTTTGAGAAGGCGGCGGCGGCAACGACTTATTAACAAACTGCTGTGTTAGTTGCCCTGGCGCTGGTTCTTGAGGTGCTACCGGCTGCTGAACGGGTTCAGGGGCCGGTGGTAATGATGTTGCTGGCAATCCAGACGATGTAACAGGGGTACCCTGAATACCATTAGACCTATTGGCTTCGACCGATTGAGCGACTTCATCCAAGCGATCACGTAACGCTTTATTTTCACTTTGTAACTCTTTTAATCGTTTTTCAGATAACGCAATCCACGTTTCTTCAGCGCTGACAGCACTACTGCTTTTGGCAGTGAAATCTTTCATTACTTCTTTGGCTTTTTCAGCCTGGATTTCCATTGGTGTTGGTTTTCCACGGTTTGGATCACTCAACCACATTCCTACCATCATCAAAATAATAAAGGCTGAAAAACCACCGATGGCAATAATAAGTTGCTTACGCTTTGTTTTTGATGGGGCTTCCATTACTCACCTCCTACCGGCTTGCGAACAACATAGAGAAAAGTAGATTCACCCTTACCCAATGATAAGCGTTCAAGCGCTACAGCTTGAACGCGAGTTCCAAAATCCATAAATTCGCGCTCATGGAAGTGCATTTCTTTTTCACTTATATTTTCGATGGTATAAATTTCACCCAACAAATCTTGTCCGGTATAAATACGTCTTAGGACAATGCTTGTTTCAGCCCATAAGGGCACTTCCTGCTCTGAGTCATCGTAGCTATAGCCATCAATGGACTCTCCTAATGCCATACCCTTAAACAATCGCTTAACACGATCCACATACGGCGCTGAACGATACTCAGAACCCCTTCCAACACTTTTCCTGGAAGCAGCCGGTTTTAGCACAATAGTTTCTGAAGGGATGTCATGCTGCTGAGCAACAACGGTGTAAGTTGCTCCCATATCATCACGAACAAAAAATGAGAAAGCAGCTGGGGCAGACCTTGAAGGGCGAACAAAGATTTCACCTTTGTCTTTATCAGGCTGTATTTCTAAGATACCGGCAGATCCCCACACTTTATCAAGGCGACCCTCACCATCGACTGTCACTCGCGTTAGCTCACGAGAAGATATTTTGACCGTAATCGTGTCACCGTCCTTAACTTTGAATTCTTGGGCAGCACTTACATTTGAGGCAACAAGAAACATCGCAAAGGGAAGTGACACGAACCATAGAAGCCAGTGTTGAACAGTTCCCGTCGAACTGTCTGAACGCTTTTTATTGACCATTATTTTCAACCCCATTATTAAGCGAGCCAGGAATATTTGAACTTTCCAATTCACCCTGCTCAATCATTACCTCTTCATCTGGTTTAATTATTTCGTAACTACCAACTGAATCTTTCTGAAGCTCGTTGAATCCAGTAATGCTTAAATTACCGTTGTAATTAAACCGAAGCTCATAAGTTTTTTGTTTCTTACTTACTAAGTGGCTACCAATAAAACCATTAAGCTCACCTGTAATAACCGCTACATTTTTCTTTATGTGAATTCCCATAAGATAAAAAACGCTGCTTATGTCGTTTCTGGAAATTCGATCATAATCTAATGAAAATCGCGTTTTCATTTCGCTGTACACTGACGGATCGGTGTAATGAAGGATCGTATCGAACTGTGATTGAGCGTTTTTCTTGTGATATGTCAGCAACAATTGTGAAAAATATCGTGCCATTTGCTCAATGTATTCAGGGCTTGCTTCATTACCCTGAACAGAAAAAGGCTTATCCATTTGAGGGGGAACCACAATTGTCTTCTCGGACGTATCAGCTGTCATAACAAAGCTTGAGAGCATCACGTTAGAAGCCAATAACACTGCTGATACTCCCATCCATAAAGTGGCTTTATAGTTGGCATTTATAACTGTTGATGTGTATTTCTTTTTATCCACCGATATACTCCCGAATGTGCGATGGTATACGCTTTGATAACCAAATTTCGGATGGCGTATACCAATAAAGGATCTTCATTAATAATCCTCTACCGCCTTCCTCCTTGAGGTAGGCATAGCCACGACCAAACGCTATCGCTAACACCAACCCCATTAAAAACATATTCAACACACCGCCAACAATTAGCCAAAAAATTACCAAGATGGCGCTGTCAGCTTCCCACATGAACATCAGTGGTGGTGCATCTAGATTTCGGGGAATCCAGTAATCTTCTTCTTCCATATCCACCTCGTTTTACCATTACTCCCCCTGATTAACCTGCGGGGGTTTCGGGGGCGCAGCGCCCCGTACCGGGGGTATGGGGGAAAGGCCGTGGCCGTCCCCCATGATTAACCCTTTAAAGGCTATGCGTTACACCACCTTTAAATGGTCGCACTGGTAAACAGCGCATTAACGATAGTTGGGCCAAGAACCCCGAAAATCGCCAAAAATACACCGATTACAGCAGGCAAAGCCTTACCCGTACCTGCACCAATACCCAAGCCGATCAGACCGCCTACAATAGCGATAGAACGACCCAGATAACCTGTTGCAGCGGCATAGATAAAGTTATAAAAAGCCTGGAATTCGGTACCGCCGGTACCACCACCCGCACCAATAGAGGCTGCTAAGGCGATTTCAGGCATCAGTGCGAACGCGAGCATCAAGGTTGCTGCAAGCAAGCCCCGGCTCTGTCCTTTTTCTTGCAATGCAATTGCATCTTTCATTTTTTTACTCCATGAAGTTTAGGGTTTGAGGCTGACAAACAGACTGCCACTTAGGTCGCCTCAACCTAAAAGGCAGTATTCTTTTTACTCGACCAGATAAATCTCAACTCGACGATTTTTAGCTCGCTGCTCATCGGTACCGTTAGGTACCGCATAGCAACAACGCCCATGACCAAACGAATCAATTTTTAGAGGGTTTGCTTTAGCGGTGCTAAAAAATTCTTTCACTTTTTCAGCTCTACGAAGACCAAGCCAATCATTGTATTGCTCAGATCCAACATTATCTGTGTAACCGTGTATCTCTACATTGCTTCCATTAATCCTTTCAAGAACATCAAGAAGAAGGATTTTTGAATCTGCGTTCAGCGCCGAACTGTCAAAGTTGAAATATATGGTTGCAACTGGCGGGACATCAGGGACTTCCTTCTCTTCAACATTACCAGTCTCTGAGGCAATGATTTCATTAGACTCAGCTGAAGAAACACCTTTAATGGCTCCCTTAACAGCATCAGTAATAGGCGTGGAATCGCCGTGATTAACGGCGACATATTGAATCGGCGTTTTAGGAGTTGCTGACTCACAACCCCATGCGCCTCCATTCATATCACAAAAAACATATTCTGCCGGTTCACCATCAAGTTTCCCTGGTACCTGCTTAACACCCAACTCACTTGGTATCTGTCTGTTTGGCAGACTCGTACAACCCACCATTTGTAATACGAACATAACGCTTATAAACGCGCTCAGCATATTTTTGACGTAGCTTTTCTCTCTTTTCATTTTTACCTGTACCAGCATTGTAAGCTCCCACAGCGCGCCAGTTATTCCCAAAGACTTGAATGCTTTGAGAAAGAATCCAGGCACCGACATAAATATTCGTACATGGGTCGAATAGGTTTTGCTCAGAAAGGCCGTACTTTTCTAGCTCAGGAAACCAGAAAGAGTTGATTTGCATTAGACCAATATCACGCGATTTATCGCTATTTTGATTTACTGCAAGCGGATTCAAACTGCTTTCTTGTTCCGCTATTGAGTAGAGTAGCCAGGGATCAACTTGATAGCGCGTCCCAGCGTCAACCCAACAGTTGCTTGATGTACTTTCTGCATCCGGCAGCTCGCTAGCCAGCAGTGAACTGGTTAGCGAGAGAGCGAATATACATGAAGCCTTGCATTTGTGCAACATTTAAACAACTCAAAATAGTCTGTTCTGAACAATCAAAATACTATACTTTGAGGCATCATAACGCAAGGTTTATTGCTGTTCAACTGGCTCATGTAAAAAAACGAAGCATTTGCGAAGGTTTTTTACATCACCTGGCTTATAGGGGGATTCCAATTGTTTAATTCGTCCAGACTTCCTTTCGCGCTTATAGCGCGGCCACTCGTCTTCATTAAACAATTTCTGATAGTGCTTGAAATCAGCATCACGATCGAACAAGTAAAATACGCCTGCATAAAGCTTTTCAGAGAGTGCATTGGCATGGTTCATGAAGCTTATATAAATTCTTTTTGTGTCCTTCCTCCATCTTTCATATTCCAACGCAACCCAATAGCCACGAGGCGATTTTAAAATCGCGTCTGGCTTTTCCTGGTGATCAGGTAGATCAATATGCCTATCCCAGATAACTTCTTCAAATTGATCAAGGCGGTTCAATACAGCGTATTGAACCGCCATATCGTGAATGATATGAGAGTACCTACCAAGATGCTGCACCCTAGTAGTGGCTTTTGCAATATCGCGGCCTGCCACTTCTAAATAAGAGAGTCCCGCCCTTGTTAGCATTACATACCTCTCATTCTTGGTATGCACATTTTTGAACGACTGAATAACACCATCTTTTATTAATGAATTAAAAAAGCGATTGGAATTCACTGAGTTACTGCCAATTCGTTTCGACAGCAAGTCGATTGAAGAAAAGCGAAATTCAAGAAGCCAATCGAGTACAAGCCTTGTCTTTTCATCCTTAATAGCCCTTGGGTATCTAAGGCTTGTATCTCGTTGCTCTATCAACATAAAAAACCCCATTGTAATTTTAGTGCCTCAAGACCTGCCAGCCTATCATGCAGTGTTGTTCTGATAGCCTGGTAACAGGCGAAAAAGCTAAAGCAATTTATTGCTTTGTGCTCTTAATTCATTTGCGAAAGCAAATGATACTTGCTGTGTTGCCTGCTCCAAATCGCAGGCGTCACACAGCAGCAACCGTTCAGGTTGCGATAGTCGAACCAACTGACAATTGCGTTCAGCAAGTCAGTTGGCTCGGAGGTCGCCCCGGCGACCGGAATATGGCGCAGCCTCTCACCCTGTGAGAGGCAGACCACAAGCGCCGCCCACGGCGCGTTGGTCGATGCGGTTCTCGGCAAGGCGTCCAGCCTTAGACGGGAACTTGCATTCAAGCTCGCCCCAGCGAGTGAAGGATGCAACCAGAAGGACGTCAGACGAGCGCCCACGCTCGGATGAAGAATGTGGAAGCGAAGCGGTGCCCCCAGGCATCCACGTTCTGTACGGCCTGCCGCCGTCGAGGGGAGTGACAACGAGCCTTGACCCCCCGCTTTCGGTGGTTGGGCGTCCAGCCCAATCGTGAATAGCCAACAGCGGGACTTGTCCCAATGGCTATGAAACGACGAGGATTGGAGCGAAGCGTATTGACGAAGCCCCGCAAAGCGGGGGGTCAAGGCTCGGTCGGTCACGACTGAGACGAAGACGGCGGCAGGGTGAATTGTAAACGGCGCTCGCGTCCAGCGAGCATAGTGCGACAAGAGGGATTTATCCCTATTACTAAGCAGGGCGCTCCCCTGCGTGTAATGGTGAATTTTCCGTAAGAACCTCGTCCAGAGGGGCTTTAAGGGAAAGAGGCGTAGCCTAGCACATAAGGCGGCGCTCCCGCCTGGCGTGCCAACAGCGAAGTACGATGCATTGTACGCGGAAGCGTTTTGCATTGTTACTGAGTCCTCTATTTATCGTCATTCTAATGCACAATTTTACCATCAAATTTACATACAATAAAGATTGATGATAAGATTGCACTAGAAAATGATGGTAAAAAGGTGTATTTGGCCGTCTTTTTTCCGGTCGGAAAAAATTAGGCTAAAACAAAATGAGGACAAGCAATGGCAACATCACAAACTGAGTACGCTGTGCTCAACTGGTTCGGCCAAGTGAATTACTCGCTAATGGAATGGACGAATGACTTTTGGTGGCCTGTATGGGCTGGAATAATCTTTATTGGCTGCCTTATAAGCATGGCTCCACTAAGCACTCACCACGAGCAACCCTTTTACCAAATTATCTTTGTATGGGTGCGGCGAGTAATTTTGTGGTTAGGAGTTATTTTAATTGCATTACCTTTTGTCATGCTTTACCTCTACGATATGACAATGCAAAACCAGCTGGCTGACAGCCAACAGGCTTGGCTAAGTTGGTTTTTAAATCTCGCAAAACAAAATTGGTTTATTATCTTTAGCTCCGCCGCCTCTGGGTGGATGCTTCGATTTATGTTTAAACGCTACGCGCTTCCTGCTTGGTCTGGTGTTCTTCGCCGCCTCAGAAACAAACAAACTGACGACAGCCCAACAGACATACGACAAGAATCCAGTCGGTTTACTGCTAAAGATTTCCTCCCTTCCAAGCATTATAAAAAGAATTCCATTTTGATCGGTTTGGATGAGAATAATAAACCTATTCATGTTCCTTCAGATACTTGGTATGAAACTAACATGCAAGTAATTGGGCCTACTCGATACGGTAAAGGTGTGATTATGGGTGGCTTAATGGATCAAGCAATAAGAAGGGGTGACAGCCTTTTCTATATTGACCCTAAAAAGGATAAGTTTGCTCCTCACGTAATGTACCAAGCCTGTTTAGCAACAGGCCGTAAATTCTACTATGTGACATTGCATGACGATGGAATCGGCAAATGGGCACCATTTGCTGGCGGCACAGATCGTGACGCCTTAACGAGGCTTGAATCTGCATTCGGATTGGAATTTACAGGAGATCCAGGAACAGATTATTACAAGTCTCAAGAACGCAAAGAGCTTGAGAAAGCCTTTCAAAAGACAAGAAATGTTGACGGCCTAAAAACCCTCATGGAAGACACTGAAGCCAACCGAATAAATGCTGAATTAGCCAGGTGGTCAAATGTTAAGAGCCTCTGCCCTAAAAAAGGCTCTGGCTTCAGCATAGAAAAGGCTTTGAAAGAAGGCGCTGTTGTGTATGTCCAAGGAAGCCTGGACGATTCAGTTGTAAAAACCGCTACCAAGATATTCATTACAGAATTAATTCAAGAAGCTCGTCGTTTAGATAAAGATAGAGACACGCATTTAACCGCTGTTATTGATGAGGTCAGTTTCTTGGCATCGAAAACACTAGCCCAGGCTCTGGCTACCGCAGTAGGATTCCGAGTTAATTTTGTACTCGCCTACCAATCCCAGAACGACCTCCTGAACATAGACGACAAAACTGTGAATCCAAAATATGTTCATCAAAGCATAAATGTGAACTCACAAATAAAAGCTGTTTATGGTGGCGCAGATTTTGAGACTGCTGAATGGGCTGCAAACTTATCGGGTACTATTGTTAAAGAAGTTACAAAAATGGAGAAAACTGATATTAGCGGTACCGGCGGCGAGACATGGGAAAATCAACGCACCGTAGGTGCCCAAGAGGAAAACTACATAAACACAAACATGGTGCTCTCTTTACCGCCTAGAGTGTGTGTATTTGTTCAACCAAGACATTTGGCATCGGTATGCTTTTCTTCATTTGTTCCTGTAAAAGACATGGAAGTTCTAACAAACTTTCTAGACCACAAAGACAAGGTATACACACCACAAGAGAAACCACTAAACACAACAGAAAACCCTAAAAACGAGGGTGATGAAAATCCAATTTCGCTAGCGAAAGAGAACTCAACACCCAAAGAAAAACAACCTAGTAAACTGGCTCAAATACTTCCTTTCAAAAAGAATGAGGATAAAAAACCTCCCCTTGTTAGTGATCAATGCACACCGTCTGAAACGAAGGAAATAGGTGATGAAGACTTTTTCAAAGAAAAAGAAAACATAGCCAAACCGAAGCCAAAAGAAAAAACCGAAGCAAAACCTAAGCCCCTACAAAAAGAAAAGCAGGCCAAAAGCAATGACGTACAACAGGACGTTAATCAAGCTGATTCAAACCAAAAACCAGCTGAACAAGAAAAACCAGAACAAAAGACAGAAGATAAAGTAGACCCTGAAGCAGAAAAGAAAAAACAAAGAAATAAAGCAAGGAAGGCAAAACAAAAAGCCAAAAAGCAGAACGCTTCACAAGATGATAAAAAACCAGTTTCGCTAGCGAAACCAGCAAACGAAGACAACAAAGAAACTCATAAAGAGGAAGGTTTGAAGGCTGAAATTTCTGATGATTTCGCAATGGATTTCGGTGAATTAAGTCTTGAAACAGATGAAAATACTATGAGTCTTCTAAACGACCTGGAAGAGGAAGAAGACAAATAAAAAGGGGCTTTTGCCCCTCTTTATCGACACATACAACCACTCATTGATCAATCAGTCTCAACAACCCACTCTTTAAACTTTTCAACATAACTTTTCATAATTGCAGGACTGGCTTTCCGCCAGTCCGGGTCATGGCGATCCATCATTGAAGAGTAACCTGTCTTATCTATAAGTTTCACAAATTCTTCATGGCCAAATTGCAACTTAAATGGAGCTGGTTTGCCCTGCTCTTTGCCTTCGGATTTCGCTAGCGAAACTGAACCTCCCTCCCCTTGCTCCTCTTTGGCACTCGGCTTTTTGTCATAGCGCTTACGAGCGAAGAACTCTTTAGCATTGAACTCACCGCTTTCTATCAATTCAATAGCTTGTTGCTTCTTGTCAGACCGCAAACCGGAAATTTTCTTCAACAATGAATAGTCGCGTAATTTTCCATCCCTGGCCAAAGCTCTAATCTCAGGCTCATACTTCAGAATTGCGGTGTTTTTACTTACCCAGGACGGGCTAACACCAAGCTCCTGAGCGGCTTGCTCGATTGCGTTTGTTACCCCCTGTTCTTTCAAGTATTCGATACGACCATTAATGAACTCAGCCTTTTCAACTGGATTAAGATCCTGACGGTGAAGGTTTTCTGTCAACTGGTGAGCGTAAATCGCATCATCCGTTAGGGCGTTCTCATCCTCAATAATTACAGCCGGAATAGTGTCTTTACCGGCTTTCTGTGAAGCCTGCCAACGACGCTCCCCAGCGATGATCATAAATGCTGGTTTACCTATGCTAGCTTCAGGGTTTCGCCTTACTCTGATTGGCTGAATTACCCCGACTGCTGCAATGCTGTTTGAGAGTTCTTCTAATTTTTCTTCGTCAAAATCTTTCCGAGGCTGATTCGGATCTGGAATCAGATCATCAAGTTTTATATTTTCAAGTTTTTCCATTTTTATTCCCTAATGGTTGCCAGTTTCGCTAGCGAAACTGAAAGAGTGCTATGAGATTATACATGGCTAAGATAACGAGACATACCCGTCAAAATATAATACTATGATAAATCAAAACACACCAAAATGAAAAAAGGGATTGTGATGAAATTAATGATCGTAGAAAGTCCTAATAAGATTAAGAAGATCAAGGGTTATTTAGGTGATGGATGGAAGGTATCTGCCAGTGTCGGTCATATTCGAGACTTACCCGATAAAGAAATGGGAGTGGAGCCGCCCTACTTCAAACCCAAATACGTTGTTAGCCCAGACAAGAAAAAAGTTGTAAGTGAACTTAAAAAACTAGCCAGCGTAGCTAGTGAGGTTTATTTGGCAACTGACCCAGATCGGGAAGGCGAAGCAATTGCGTACCACCTCAAGGACTGCCTTAATCTAAATAATCCTAAGCGAGTTACCTTTAGTGAAATTACAAAAACCGCAATAGGCAAAGCACTTCAAAACTGTAGGTCGATAGATGACGACCTGGTAGCAGCTCAAGAATCAAGAAGGGTGCTTGATAGAATAGTTGGATACCACCTTAGCCCCCTTCTTTCCAGTCAAGCAGGTATTCCTCTTAGTGCTGGCCGAGTCCAATCCCCAGCTGTAAAGCTAACCGTGTTAAGGGAGCGAGAAATACGACAATTTAGCAAGCGAAATTATTATGTCGTTGAAATCGAATTAGAAAACGGGCTAAAGGCCACTATCGACGCTAAAGGTTGGTGTGATGATAACAAGCACATATTTTCCAAAGAAGTGGCAGAGGCAATCGCAAGCATTGATTCAGTAGTTGTAACCAAAGCAATTACTGAAGATAAATCATCGAAACCCCGCCCCCCTTTCACAACCTCAACTTTACAACAAGCAGCATCGAGCATACTTAAATTTACTCCTGCAAATACGATGAAGTACGCACAAGCGCTATTTGAACAAGGCGCTATTTCATATCACAGAACAGACACACCAAACTTATCTGAAGACGCATTCAATCTTTTTAAAGATCACCTAAACGAGATTGGTAAAGACACTCAAGAAGTCCAATTAAAGTGGGCAACTAAAGAAAGCGCCCAGGAAGCACATGAAGCGATTAGACCGACCAACCCATCTGAAAATAACTGCGGCGAAACAGAGCCTCAAAGAAAACTATATCAACTTATTCTTGAAAGGACTCTAGCCAGTGTAATGCCCCCTGCAATTGACACAGTGACAAGCATTGAATTCACCAGCACTGAAGAAATTCAGACTAGCGATACAGTTTCGCTAGCGAAATTCACAGTTTCAGGAAAGGTCGAAAAATATAAAGGATGGCGATCAATCTGCGAAATAGAGAAACCTGGTGCATTGAGCGGCCAATTACCAGCTTCAGTCAACGAAGGCGAAGAACACCAAGTAAAAGCCCTTGTAGTTACAAAATCCACGGAACCACCATCCAGATTCACCGAGGCTTCCCTTATCAAAGCTCTTGAGAAATTAGGGATCGGACGCCCATCTACGTACGCAAGCATCATGGAAAACATCAAAAATCGCGGTTACATCGTAATTGGTGATGGTACAAAGAAAAAAGACAATAAAATAAGACCAACCGAAACAGGCGAAATGATAGTCGATGCCCTTGATGTTATGACATTTATGAATCTGGACTATACCCGTATTTTAGAGGGGCATCTTGATAAGATAGCTGCGGGGAAGTCCAATTACGTTCAACTCGTTAAGTCTGTTTACTCAACAATAACAAGTGAATCTCAAAAAGTCGGGATAAAATCACTCGTCGAAACGGAAGACTGCCCTCTATGTGACAACCCTGTGAAGCGTTTGAAGTCGAAAAAGAAGGGAGTTGGTTACTTCTGGGTTCATATTAATGAAGAACACGGCTGTGAAGACTTCCTAGACGATGATAACGGCATTCCAGTGTTCAGAGAAAAGTACGATTCTCCTGTAGCTGATTGCCCCGACTGCGGGAATGAAATCAAACGGCTCAAGAAAAAGGATACTGAAGACGAATACTTTTGGGTGCATTCAGATGAAAAACACGCGAAGAATTGTGTCAAGTTTATTAGGGATGAAGAGGGCAGTCCTGTTGTTGTTAAAGATGAATCTAGTGAATGCCCTAACTGCGGAAAACCTCTTATCCGTCGATATTCAAAAGCTAAAGAATTCCATTTTTGGGTTCATCAAACTGAATCAAACGAAAAAGGATGCCATAAATTCATTAACGACGAAGATGGAAAGCCTGTGGTAGAGCAGGGGGCTTAAATGTTTGGGTTTACTTTATTCCAGGGAAAACAGCGTAAGAAAATCGAAAGAAGCGTAGCTATCACAAATAAAGCTACGCTTCCGATTAAAAAAGGCTATCCGATAGCCTCTTGCTGCAATGGCAACATTCATCAAGGCTCAACATTATTTTATGACGTTGATGGTGTGTTGCACCCCAATGATGTAGGCAACCTTTCCTGTATAAGCCATTTGGTTTCGATCATTAATAAAGTTCCTTCTCTTCAATTGATCATGTCATCCAACTGGCGCGAGACAATGGATGAAGAATTTTTTGAAAGAGTTTTTCCTAATGAAATCTTAGAGCGCACGATAGGCTTCACCCCCGTACTGGAAACGTACCCATACAGGCGACAACGCGAGATAGAGGCATTTGCTGCTCATTTTGGTCTTAACAGGTACCTCTGCATTGACGATCAGGAACGCCTGTACGAGCCAGGATGGCCGAATCTTTACGCCATTGACCGAAGCCGTGGCCTCGATGAAAAAAGCTCTGAGAACATTGTGAGTTACTTCATAGAGGGCGAAGAATGATTGTACAGCGCATCAAAGACCAGGAACTTATGACGTGGGAACAGTGTGATATAAAAGATATACGGAAAGGGGACGTGTTCTACACGATAGATAACGGCCTGAAAGGGCCAATACTTATTGCCGACGACAGCGCAGAGCAAGTACCGCACCCTAAACATAGACGCAAGATGGTGTGGAGCGTCAAAACAAAGCCTTTCTAACCCACAATTCTTCGGTGTGTACCATTTTCAATAGAGTGGTGCACATCCTTATTCCCCATTAGCGCAGCACCATCAGCTTCAACTTCTAAAAGCATTTCAACCGGCACAAAGATCCCAAGCTGATCCAGCTTAGATTTGTATGGTTCCAGGCTTTTAGGGTGTGTGACTTGTTCGTAGAGATTACTGTAAATGTACAGATCTTCCTCCTGGCTAGCGTTTTCAATTACCATGAAAAACCCACCTAACGGCCTGTCATACCCTATTAAAACGGTTATAGCGTTACCCTGGTATTCAGTATTGAAGTAGTGCCTCGACATTATTTATCCTCCTTCATTCTGGCTTCATTCATGGCCACTAATTCTTTATCCAGGGCTTCGACCTTAGCGGTCAGCTGGCCGTTCGTTCGGGAAAGCTCTACTTGCTCCTGGTGTAAGGCATCAAGCTTTTCTACCGCTTGCCTACCGTCCTGACGGCATTCTTTCAGATCGCTCTTCAGATTGGCAATGGTTTCCTGAAGGTCAGTAACTCTTTGCTGCAAAGCAATATTTTTATTACTTTCTTCGTTTAACTGACTTCGGAGTAGGTCATTTTCATCGTGGAATGATGCCATCTGATCATCACGCAACATAACCTGGGACTCCAAAAGTTCAATTTCCCTTAAAGCCTCATCACGTTCATTGTTCGCACTGTCGATACTTGATCGACTCTCTTCTTTTAGTTTTTCAAACTGCGCCGAAGCTAATGACGAAGCGGCCTTCCATAAGTCAACGCCAAATCGTTCCAGGGCAGATTTAACATCAGAAGGCATTTCCAACACAGCAACAGTAGTAGCCTCACGATCCTCCTTCCATTTCCGTAATACCGGCGAAATCGTTGCAAACGAACCGCCACCAAGTCGCTCACGAACTGATTGCATACTAGGGTTGATCCCTTCAGAAACAAGAGCCTCAGCCGCCTCAATAATTTGGTCTTTGCTAATCGCCATAAGTCACCTACCGTATGTAATTGTATGTATGTAGTATACATACCCATACATACAAAACAAGGCATCCTCAACCGTAATTTCGCTAGCGAAACTGGGAGGGCGTGATTTGAACTAGATCGGATTCAATCAAGCTATGAGCCAATTTGACAAATTCTGCCCAGGGCTAAGATTAAGGGGAGTCTAAGATTAAGGGGAGTGAAACTAAGAAAGCAGATCAGCAAAGATAGCCAGTATTAATTTGAACACTAGCAACGAATTGAGATGCCAAAGAGGGGACTAGAATACTTCGATCAGGATTTACGATTTAGGGGGTTCAATTTTTCTTTTAATCCGGCCTGCACAGCATCCCGGTACATAAAGTACAAGACAACTGCAAACATGAAATTGAGATAATAAATCACAAATAGATCCAAAACTCTGAAGTAACACTGAATCCCAAACCAGCCAAGAATTACAACTTTTAAACCTGCAATTCCTTTGATACCAAGTTTTTGATAAAAAAAACGTGCAATGAAATTCCATTCTTTCCCGCCGTTTTCTAGGATGATTTTTGTAATAAAAAGGTCAACAGCATTAAGAGTAATGAATAGAACGTAACCTAAAAGCATCCAATCATGTAACGTCATAAAGAACCTATATTTTATTATCTATAATTCACAATAGTAGCTCATAGCTAACAATGTGCAGAATTCATGTTGTGGACAGCTCTTCGAGTCATGTGCATTGAATGAGGACGATCCCTACGGGACGTATGGACAAACAATGAATGGCAAAAAACGCCATTCACAATTTGCCCACACTATCGACCACAATCACTACACATTCTGACCACAACTCAGTGAGCAATAACAACGAACAAATAGTTAATATTTAATCTAAGTAGGTTTTGGAATACGCAACAACAACCTACGAATAATCTCTAAAGCATCAACTGTTTCAGAAAAGTTTAAATTAATTTGGATAGGTTTAACTGGAGAACTATTCTGAATATGAGAATCCCGCTCACTGGCACCTGAAATAGCTTCGAGGTCTAAATAATTCCCAAGCACCTTAGAGCGGGCAGGTATCTGATGTGCACCATAATTAACATTCTCTTCTTGGCTATTTTCTTCCCTCAAGTTGGTTATTTGGGACGGTTTCTCTTGTACTTCCTCGATGATATGCAGGTACTTTGCTACGGTTTGCCTGGATAGCCTTGAAATGCGGCCTATAGCCACTTGTGTGAGCTTTTCGCCCTTATTCAGGAGAAGGTTTGCAGCGGCGCGAATTTTGGATTCTGTGGCCTTCTGACGAGTCTCATGTGTTCTTTTTGCGGAGAGCGTTTGTTTTTCTTTTAGTGAAAGAGAGTCAGGTAAACCCATAACCCCTCTGTGGCACCTGCTTGTGCCGGTGTAACGATCCCACGTCCATCTAGCGACGGATTTAACAGTTGCTTTGACTTGGGCAACAGAAAGGTTCATCGAAAACCCTCTGTTCCGGTAGTGGTTCTTGTTATGGGCATAGGCATCCAACAGTCTGCAAAACCCTTTGTACGTTCCTTGTTCTCGCTCTCTGTTCACAATTGAGTATGCGTAATACCTCAAATCTTCGAACAATAGGCAATGCCTAGAGTGTGAAACAGAATCAAGATCAGGCCCGGTTCCCCAAAGCGGTTTGACTGGTAGATCAACGTAATCCGATAGTTCACCCAAATCATAAATGTGATTGTGTACCTCCCACGTCCCCCACCAAGGGTGGCCTGGTGTTTTAGCAACTGGGCCACTGTATGAAGGGTCTGCATCCAGTCTTGCAGCCATAGCTTCGTACACAGCCTTCATGTATTGAATAGGCTTGGATCTTGCGTTTTCAGTGGTGCAAACAGGCGGGATAGCGTAGTACAGGTGGGCGTGGCCATTCTTTTTATTAGTCACGACTATATTCGGGGCGGGCAAGCCTTCATCTTCCCAAATAAGCGGGTTTGAATGGTCTAAATCAAAGATCAGCCATGAAACCATCCCTGGGCGATTGACCTGCATATAGGGGTAACGAAGGGCATACTCTCGCGGCCTAACCTTTGAAGCCGTTTTGTTACCAGAACAACGAGGCAAATAGGGAGCTTCATTAAGCAGCCTGTTAAGGGCCGTATCCGGCGTGAAAAATCGCTCTTGTTGAGCAAGCGCAGTCGATTGACTCACATTTTCCCCCGATGTACGGGGGATTTATTCTGTAGGAACCCCATTTTTACCCCAAAAACTTGCAAAGGGGTTTAGTCCTACCTAGAATAGAAGGACGTGCTTATGCCGTTTCGCCAAAAACAGCATAGCGCCCTGGTAAGGTAGGACTAAACCAGTGAATGTACGGATGATGTACCGCTAAAGCGGTTTAGGTACTGGAAGATCTACATTACGGATAACTCCTTATTCTTTGGTCGCCAAACCAAAGACGTTATAAGTGCCAGGGTGCCAACCCTAGCTAAAGCACTCGCCAAAGTGCCAACCAAATTAAAACGCATCATTGACCCACCTTTTGGTGGGTTTTTGCTTTCTGCTCACCTTGATCCGATACCCCAGACTCTTTGCGAACAGCCAACACAAATAACTGGAAGCGATTAACATCCAGTTGATACAACACATGAAAATTATCAACCTTTACTAATCGACATCCGGGAAGGTCTGGCTCTAAAGCCAGCCCTACATCCATAGGATCAGACACAATCAAGGAATCAATGATCTTCAGCACCCTGCCAGCATCGCTTTTCCCAAGATGCTCAAGATCATTAATTACATCAGCGTGATAAGTCGCAATCCATGCTTGGGGCATGACTTAAAACCCCAGGCTCTGTTGAAGTTCTTCACGCCCAATACGATCATTGGCAGCGCCACCTCCCAGCCTGTGAAGGGCGACAACTTCTGTGCGAAGCTTCTCGATCTCATCAAGCATGGTTTCAAACGTGGCAATGTTAAGAACTACAGCGATTGGTTCGCTCTTTCGTAGAACCACTAGGCGGTCACTTTCAGATGAAGCAACTTTATCGAAAAGGCCGGAACCTCTTCGAGCAAGATCAGTTAGATTTACTAACTGATCTGAGCGTTCAATTAATGCAGGCATCATAATCACCCAATCTAATACACAAAACAATGTGTACTATAGATACCAAAAACAACAAAATCAATAATTTTGATAGCTCAAATTTACCAACATTCTACGGCAGAGTTTGCTTGGTCACACATAAGCAACCTGGCCACCGCTACTATGTGACCAATGCCACTGGTCACTCCGGA
>NZ_JAGJEH010000023.1 GCF_018100925.1 Pseudoalteromonas luteoviolacea
ATCATTATTCATTGGAGTTCAGACAGATTGTAGGCAATGTAGCTAGTGAACCCGCAAAATATGCGTTTGAGGTTCGCTCTCATTGGTATAACTCCCCTACTGCGTTGGGCATATATTCATTCGTTGCGCTGCTATTGGTTGTTGCTGTCGCGTTCTTTGTTTACTTTTGGATCCAGTCATTCCGCAGAGTATTTAGACAAAACGAGCTTAAGCGTCAAAGTGGCAATTTAGGCCAAATAGCCATGCTTGTTGAACAAGGTAAAACGTTGGTCAGCTCTGGTGATGACACAATGTTTACTGAGGGACTGGTTAAGTTCGACAAAGTTTCAGAGCTAATAACTCCTATAGTTAACAACGGCCCTTACCTTGGCGAGCAAAGATTGCTTGCTGGCTTAGATTTGCTGCAAGTGCAATCTAGCTTGCAGGCGAAAATTAAAGTTAACTTTGAAACTGTGATTGGCAACGTAAAGCTAGATCCGCAATTAGAGCGTGACATTTACGCTGTTGTTTATCATGGCCTTCATAACGCTGTGCACCACTCAGAAGGTTCTGAGATTAACGTATTCGTGCACAAGCTTAGATCTAAAGTTCACGTACACATTGAAGACGACGGCATTGGCATACCGCTACGTTCTCGCCTCCACTTCGGCGAAGGCCTTTACAAAATGAGCGATGTGGCCAAGTCATACAAAACCAAGTTTAAGCTTAAGTCATCGCGCAAAGGTACCAAGATTCAGATCGTCTTCCCGCTTATTGAGAGAGATAGAATGAGTAAGGAAGAGCTACAAAAACAGGCGTTAGGTAGGGTTTAGTTGATTGAGATTACATACGTCTGCACGGTAAAAACAAAAGAGTACCCTTATGAAAAAAGAAGTAATTGATAAATTTGTCCATACAATAAAAGCTGGCAAAATAAAACAACCTACAAACATTGGCTTTAAGTCTGAATCTTGGTTGAAACAATGGAAGAAGCTTGAAGATAAAGCTTCAACACGCGATCATAAAGTTTTCATGGCTGGGTATATCTTACATACAGTACTTTCTGAAATTCGAAATAAACTAGATGAAACATATAAAAATGCACCAAAGATAACAAACGAAAAGTTGTTATTGGCCTACCTAGCTTTGTCTAACCGAGAGCTTTACGTTGTTAGGAAAGCGGCCATTGCCAAAACTAAAACATGCATTCATAGTGTAAGACTCGATTCTAACCCAATGGAAAATGAGTTGACACTTGGTGAAGTTTCTCATGGGTGTGTTGATGGATTGGAACCTGCAATACGCATGTGTCACAAGCGAATCGAAGATAATGTGGCAATTGAGGTATCTGAGAACCCCCTTGACCCTTTGAGTTTTATTAGGATGGAGTGCGACTTGTCTCAGCTGTATCAATTATATACTCACGTATGGCAATGCATTTATCTTTCGGATTACGAATTTATATGTCTCGATAAAGAGCAAGATATTTTTTGCGTAAGACAGCCTAAGAGCGACTTTGAACTATCCTATGAAAGCAGTGCTATACGGAGAAGTAGGCTTGGTAACCAAAGGATGTACAAGGCTTCTAACCCGACTATTCAGGCACAGTTCCTAAATGACCAATTTGTAGTTTTACAAAAAAAAGGGAAAAGGAAAGTAGCTAGTAACATAAGAATAAAAAATGCAAACAGCGAAATGCTTGTAACTAATACTTATTGGCAGGTAACCGTAGAAGACATGTTAAAGTACTACCCCAAAGAATGGTTAGTTGAAGAATACGAAAACGGATTTTCTATTGTAGAGGCGTTATCAGTAATGAGGTGTTTGATGCTTATGGCTAATGAACTAATCGATAACTTTCCGCAAGACGATAGCTTTGACAATCTTAATAAATTACTCCAGTTTTGTCCTACAGTTCAAGTTGCTTCATTAAAAATGGCGTTAAGTAAGGCCACTGAAATATCACATGATAAAATCTCAAAGATACTTGCTTTTTTAACCTTTACATCGGATAAAAGCTCAGACTTATGGTGCCAACCATTGGTAAAAAAATCTAAGAGTGAATTTGCGATCTCTGTTAGTGCATTAGTAGCCCCTATTATGACAAGGCTTATAGAGAAGTGGAGTGTAAAGTTAGGTATAGATCTGAGTAAAAAAGGATATACCTACGAGCAAACTGTTATCGAGATGCTTAATAGCCAGCTAGCTCAGAATGATTTTATTCAAGATTTTGACCCTGCTACTGGTAAGCGAATTAGATTAGCCAACGGCGAAGAAGAGTTCGACCTATTAGCACGTCTAGATGATATGATAATTGTAGGTGAGTTTAAGGCTACACTCACATCAGATTCTGAGGTAATGAAGAGCCGGATTTCTGAAACACTTGTATATGCAGGAGTTCAAGTAAAAAGGAAAATAAAGTTCTTCCAAAACAATATTGAGTTAGTATTTGACCGCTTGGGGTGGAAATATGACCCTAAGAAAAAGTACAAATTTTCTTCCTGTATTGTTAACAGCTCACAAATTTTCGTGGGATACCTCTTTGAAGGTGTACCTGTCGTTGATGAAATAATATTAAAGGCTTATTTTGAATCAAGTATAATGAGTGTACTAGCTGTACAGGAGAAAGACGGCGATCTGAGAGATATAGCGTGGTATGAGCTGTATTCAGATTTTGAACAACTCAAACTTAATTTCCAAAAGTATTTAAATAACCCACCTCAATTAAATGAGAATAGTAACTCTTTTGACTATAGTAATGTCTATCTACCGGCTATTGATAAAAATTCCTTCAAATTCATGCAGCGTAGGTTGGTATTAAAAGAAACTAAGCCTGAAGACAAAATTAATCAAGAGCATAACTTCAAGCTTTGTAAATCAGCTGACTTTGAAAAGCAAATTGGTGATATTGGCTTGTTGCTATAGAAGAAATAGAATGAAAAGAGTTGAATCTAAATTTGATGAGCTTTTCTACTTAAGCTCATCAAATTTAGGAACCTGCCCTAAAAATGAACATTCCATTCCTTCACTCAAAATTACTACTCCTGCGTGTGGGATTATTTCTTCCAATACCCCCTCTCCAATAGAATCCCCTTGGTTATATTCAATACCATTTATGGTAACAACATCAGAGGCCAAAGGTATACTAACCTTGTAGTCAGGAAATGTTATAGAGCAATAATAGCCTTTCACTTTATCTACACCAATTCGATCAATAACACTCAATGCCTTCATTAGAACTTCGTTTTCAATACCATATTCCTTTCTTATATCTTTAAGTTTATTTTCTATATTCTCTAGCTCTTCGGTAGCAATGAATTTGCTCTCAGATACTTCATTGAAATCGCGTTCACTTTTATCTATTGCTTCTAGAATGTTTTCTAGTTCATCACGCCTATCATTCAATGGTTCTATTTCAGCCTCAAGGGCACTTATTTTGTTTTCAAGATTGATTACTTTCGCGTCTGCCGTTACCCATTGATAAACAGCAGTACTTGCATTTATAGCGATTGTTATTATCGCAAGGGCTGTTGTCCACTTAAAATGCTTGTCACTTTGGCTTTTCAAATGTTCGTTGCTTTTGTGTTCTTCCATAACCTGTCCTCATAACCCCAATGGTATCTGCTTAAGACTATTTAACCGTTTTTTCCATATCAATGAGGTTCTGTTTTATAGCAGTAATAAAGTCAAACTTAGTTGTTATCGAAGAGTCAGTTAGTCTAATCCTATGAAGAGTAATTGATGCTGCTTTGAAAATTCCATTTTTTTTATTGTCTCTGAGAAACGACTCTGAGCTATCATGGTAAAAACTATCTACTTCGAAGAAATATTTAGGTATATGTTCGTCAGATGGGTCATAAACTACGAAATCAACTACTCCTTTAAAGTAGAAGTCTTTTTCTCCTTGAGTAAGGTAAGGAAAGATACTCTCTTTGTCAAAAATGTTGCTTATTGCCACATTTGGATAAATGAAGAACGTAGGAAATACTTCCTTTAATGCTTGGTAGAAATGAGATTCTAAAGTGCTTTTAAATAACGGCGTTAACCAATCAGTTCTAGGGAAGGCCGTTTGTGTTTTTTTTCTAGTCATAGAGAGCTCATCTTTGTTATTAGGTTTCTCTCTTAAGCCCTCTGTCGGAAGCTTGGCAAAGCGGCAAATTTTTGCAAAAGCAGCTAATTCGGTGCTGTCCTGCGCAATAAGAGCTCTTATACCTATATTTTCAATTTTTTCAGCTGATTCGTCTGAAAGTTCTATATAGCCCGCTATATTTAGTTTTATATATTCAAAGCACAACGATGAAACAAGGACTGGTTTCTCTGTTTCTGAGTAACGAATAAATTCACCTTGCAAAATATTGCAAATGTTTAACCACTCAGCTTTATTGTTCTTTAAATAATGCTGCTGGGATTTTGCGTTGGCGAGAATTTGTTTCCACTTTTTTTGTTGCATTAAGTTGTAAAAATCTTCCATATAATTCCTTTTCAATAGCTTTAGTTCGGGTACATTCCCCACACCTTCAAAGAAACAGGTGTTTAAACAAATATGGTGCAAGTGATGAGTTTTACATTTGTAACTATTAGGGTGAAGCTATACTCTACACTCTAATTCGTAACATAACACTTTCAGAAGACATTAAAAAAAATTACTTATAGCGCATCGTCTAAAGGCAGTTTAAAACGTTTGGAGCGTTTTTAAAACGGTTTTAAACATGGTTTCAACCTGCTTTAAAGTCATGTTTCCAATTTAAGAGGTAACTTCAATGGTAAAAGTTACCTAAACAATTACTTTAGGCCTTGAAGGAGTTTATGTGATAAGGCTTCCAGTTCTTCGATTTCCCAAGTCTGTTTTTCGTTAAGACCAAAGTGTTCGCAGGTTGTATTGAGCTCCTTGATCATTTGTTGCTCCCTTTCGTTTAAGTTGTCCTTTTCTACACTCTCAATCGGGTAATGTTTTATATCCCAATTTTGTTTATGTGCTAGGGCTAACACAAGATGCACGTAACGATAGCGCAGATTGCTAAGTGATTGCGGCTCGCCATTTCGCTTGGTCTTTGGTCGCCTTGCTTTGCCATCTAAGATTTTAGCTACATTTCTACGGTACTCATTTAAGCGCGACTTTTTTGATGCTTTACCAATGTAATTAAACTCTGCTTGGCCTGTATTGATACAAATATGGTAAAGAAATGGCTGCTGAAGATTGACTTTTTTGGGGTTAGTCCATTTATAGATTTTCATATCACGTATTGAATTCTTATTTGTGCTAAGCATAATAGTTACACAAGTTGGAAGCTTTAACCAACTAATATGTAAAACATTTTACGCCTAATTTTCTATTCCTCCCCCGCTATTCTGAGCTCATTGATTCAACGATGAGCACCCACAATGGAAAACACTGAGTTTGACTGGTACGAGATTTTTACCGCTGGCACCCACACCGACTCAAACGGCAATACACAGGAGTTTACTGCCGCAGATTTAGATTCTGTGGTCACAAACTTTATACCTAAGACTAGCCCTTTGGTGATTGGCCACCCTAAAACCAACGACCCTGCTTGGGGCTGGGTCAGTGACTTAAAAGTCGAAGACGGTAAGTTGTTTGCTAAAGCCGAAGATGTGGCCGCTGAGTTTGCAGAAGCCGTCGAAGCAAAGCGCTACCCAAATCGCAGCGTGCGTTTAGAAGGCGAACCAGGTAACTACTTTTTAGGTCACGTTGGCTATTTGGGCGGCAAGCCCCCTGCCGTTGCAGGCATGCCTTGGCAATTCAATGAAGAGTCAAAAGGCGCAGTCTTTGAGTTTGCTGCCAGTGAAGCAAGCGAGCGTATAGAAGATGTTGCTATGCAAACCGCTCGTTTAGTTACCGACTTTATGGGTCACTTTCGTGAGTGGGTTATTGAACAGCACGACGTAGAGACCGCAAACCGCCTCATTCCCAATTGGGAAGCCGACTGGCTTACCCGCAAAACCATCATCGCTGAACACGAACAAGACAAACAGCGCTATGGCAATCATGCCTTTAGCACCCCTTCCCATAACCCCGAGGAACTAGAAGTGAGTGACATAACTAAAAACGACCCCACCGAAGCCGAGAAAGCATTGCAGGCGCAACTGGACGCGGCGAACGCAAAGAACGCCCAGCATGAATTCAACCAACGTAAGTTTGATGCGCAAACGTTTATTGATACCAAGGTCAACGGTGGAAAAGCCCCGCGTATCACCAAAACAGACGGTTTGGCCGAATTCATGGCGCACCTTGAAACAGACAGTGCCAACACATTTGAATTTGCTGCTAGCGATGGCAATCAAACCTCGTCGGCCAAGCCAGCTGAATACTTTGAAAACTTATTGCTGTCTTTACCCGAGCAAAGTGGGCTCACCAAAGACTTTAGCCGCAAAGACGACAGCGACGAAACCGAGATTGATAACTCGGCTGATGCTTTGGCTGCAAAGGCTTTGGAGTATCAACACGCGCAGTCTCAAAAAGGCATTACGGTTAGCGTGAGTGACGCACTCGGTCATGTGCAAAAGGAGGCGAACAATGGCTAATCCTGGATTTATTCAAAACTATACGGCCTCAGGTGAAGTTGGCAAATTCAGAGTGGCTGTTTATACCGGTGCTGACTTTGAAGTAAAGCAAGCCTCTGGTAGCGATATTGCCATTGCAGGCGTGACTGAATGGGGTAAGAACATATCAGGGCGTGTTGATGTGATCATGACCCAACTGGCCAGTATTGAGTACGGCGGTGACATTCTCGCAGGAGATACGCTGGTCCCCGACACAGAAGGCCGTGCCATTAAGTTGGATATGAGTGCCAAAGCGGAAGATGCCGAAGTGTGGACCTTAGGCGTTGCTCAAGAAAGCGGCAAGCTTGGCACCATTGGCACAACTACCGTTACCCCACAGTTAATCGTGAAATAGGAGTGAGATGATGAGTCACGGAATGCCCTTTACCCCTGATATAGAGCAAACGGCCATTGCAATTGCCTATCGAAATAGACGTATGATTGCGGATGATGTCTGTCCTCGTATGCCTGTCGGTAAGCGTACGTTTCAGTATCGTACGTACGATAAAGCTGAGCGTATGACCATCCCAAATACGCGTGTTGGCCGTAAGTCTGCCATTAATCAGGTTGAATTTACCACCGAAGAAGGCAGCGCATCTTGCGAAGACCACGGTCTTTCGGATGTGGTGCCAAATTCAGACATTAAAGAAGCACCACATAACTACAACCCGTTGCACCATGCCACTGAAGGTATCTCAGACTTAATGCTTTTGGCGCGTGAAGTCCGTGTGGCGGAGCTATATAAAAATCCTGATAACTATGGCTATCACCATAAGCTCGGTACAGGCAATTTGAAGTACTTAGACGATGAAAACCTTGATATTTTGCAGTTTTTTCAAGAGCTCATCGATGACATGTTGGTCACGCCAAATCACATGACGTTGCCCCGTAAAATCCTAACCAAGCTGCGCTCGTGCAAGCATGTTATTAAAGCGTATAACGGCTCGTTAGGTGATAGTGGCCTCGTACCAATCGGCTTTATCCAAGACACTTTGGGCATAGACAAAGTGCACGTAGGTGAAGCCTGGGTAAACACCGCCAAAAAAGGCGAAACGCCGAATTTTGTTGAGGCATGGGGCAATGACCATATTAGTCTTACCCGCTCAGATCCATTAGCCAGTGCCAGCAATGGCCGTATGACCTTTGCCTTTACGGCCCAATTTGGCGACCGGATATCCGGTAGGCGTGATGTGGCTGCGGGCCTTGATGGTGCCATTGAAGTGATGGTGGGTGAAAAAGTCAAAGAGCTCTCCATTGCCAAAGACTACGGCATGATTTTAACCAATCTACTCAAACCCTAATTATTAACTCCCTATGGGGCTTCGGCCCCTTTATTGATAAGGACAGACCTATGTTTGTAAATACACAACACACAGTAAATACCTTGGGTGTAAACCGATTAGTTGATTATGCAAATGGTCGTTTTTCGATTGGGTTTGATGCGCAAGATATCACGGATAACGATATTAAAACCGCGCTGTTAGCCACACCTGAAACAGACATTCAAACCACTGTATTCAATTGGTTTGAAACTGCCTCGACCAATGTAAACAACACGATTGCGGGTTATGTGGCCAAATATGAGCTCACACAAGCGGAGGTGGATGCCTCACCCCTTCTTGGCATTGCAGCAGACTTAATGCGCTACGAACTGTGCAACAACGACGCTGACGAAGGCTTAATGACCAGACGTAAAAACGCCATGCAGGAGCTTAGCAAAATTGAGGCGGGCACCATTCAAATCAAAGCGCCCTCGTCTGTAGTCTCTGGGCCTATTCAAACCAAAACCCCAAGCAGTAGCTTTGATTGGGCAAGGTACTAAACCATGGCGGGCGTATTTATTGATATCTCGGGTGATGCGTTAGAGAAGTTGCAGTTACTACGACATAAAAGCACAGCGCCAGAAGATGTGTTGGACGACATCGGCGCATTTTTAGATATGGATGTCACAACCCGCTTTTTAAACGAACTCGCCCCAGATGGCACTCGCTGGGAACAATCAAAGGCAGCGGTTGAGCGTGGCGGTTTAACCCTTACCGATCAACGCAACTTGGCAGGCTCAGTAACCCATAACGTGGAAGGCGATGAATTGGTGCATGGTTTAGGGGAAGAATACGCCGCCATTCATCACTTTGGTGGAAAAACGGGCCGTGGCCATGTGGTTACGCTCCCTGCTCGCCCGATTTTGGGTATTGAGCAATACCAAGCGGGCGTCATCGTTGAAACGCTCACTGGTTGGCTTGTTTAAACGGAGTTTAAAGCATGTTTAATTTCGATTTAAACCACATTGAAAAGGCATTAAACAAAGCGCGTATTGCCAAAGTGGGTTTTGCATCTGACTTTAATCAAGCACGCAGTAAACCAGTGCACACCTCTTTGTTGTACGTGTTGCCACTCGATGAAGACTACCAGCCAACAAACAGCATAACAGGCCAAGACGAATACGCCGTTACAGAGCTGTTTGCTGTGATGATTGTGATCCCATGCCATGCAGCCAACAGACAAACCGACACACAAATTGAAAAGCTACGGGAGCGCGTAAAAGACGCACTTGCTGGCCTCACAATTGCGCCTTATGAACCCATCAAGCTTCATCGAGGCCGCATGGTGGAGCTAAACCAACAAACCAAAAACCTCATTTATCAGTGCCAGTTCTCTGTCTCCGGGCACATAACCATCAATACCAAGGAGCCAACATGAAAGACGACAAACCAACCCCTAAAAAGCACAGCCCAACTGAGATTGCCCAGCAAGTACAAAAGGCACTTAAGCAAAACGGAGACCGTAGCAATGTTGCCGGTGCATTCGTACTTGAAGGTGACACCATTAAACCAGGAGCAAGCAAATGAGCTGGCGATTTAAAGACAGGCTAATTATGGCCGATTCCCTCGGGACCACCCTCACAGGCAACCATGCGATATATGCGAGCGAGGTTGAATTTAACATTGAAGCCGAAACCGAAAAAGACGAAATTGAGCGCGCTCATTCTGGCTCAAGCCTTGAGATTATATACGGTGAGCATGTGACGCTGAATTTTAAAACGCCGCTGGCCATGAGTGGCAGCGCAGGCTCAGCCCCGGCGATTGCACCGCTGTTATTAGCATGCGGTATGGTGCAAGTATCTAGCGCCAATGCAGTCACATTCACCAAAGGTGCCGCCACCAAAGCCACCTGCTTGATGCGTTTTGGCCAAAACACCCATGTACTCACTGAGATGTTAGGCACCTTCAGTATCAATCTTGAAAAAGGTCAGCCAATGATTAACTGGCAGTTTAAAGGCCTATTCAGTGCGCCGGTACAATCAAGTGGCCCGCCACCTGTTGATTGGTCCCGTTGGAAAAAGCCAAGCACGTTAGGTGTGAGCAACAAAAGCGCATTTAAATTAAATGGACTGAGCCGCACATTGCATAAGCTCACCGTTGATGTGGGTAACAATGTGGTGTTTGACCGGGCAATCAATCACGAAGAAATCATGATCACAGGCCATGAGTCTACCGCAAATATCACTGTCACCAGTGATTCATTATCCATCTTCAACCCGTTTGAGCTGGCTGGCAGCATTCAAACCTTTGAGTTTAACCACGGCCAAAGTGCTGGTAACAAAGTGACGCTGTTGGGCCGTTTCCAAATGCCCACACCAAAATATGCAAGCCTAGAAAGCGAGCTCACAGGCTACGAACTGGACGGCAAACTCGTCCCCAGTGACGCAGGCTATGACGAATTAACCTTAGTATTTGAGTGATCCTTATGAAATTAAAAAAATTAGAGCAATTAAAAGACGCCACCATTCATGCCCCACTTCATTTTGAATATGGTGGCGTGGAGTTTAAGTTCACTGCACACATCAAGTTGGTGCCAGATACCGACATTGAAAAGCTCACAGGTCCACACAGCACCACAGATAAAACCATTGTTGAACAGCTGCTTGTAGGTTGGGATGACTTTGTTGATGAGGGTAAAAGCATCCCCTTTTCAAAAGACGTTCTGGACGAAATGTTGGGCTTTGGTGGTATCACCGGGCGTTTATCAACCGAGTGCATCAATGCGCAATATCGAGTGCAGGAAAAAAACTAATCGACGTGGCCAAGTGGTTTGTGGGTGACTTGGCCACACAATCCAAAGCACTTGATGATGATTTAGCCCATTTTGGTGCGCCGGTTGAGCCAGTCAAAACCGAAGCAGGTTTATACGTACTCCCACAAAACTGGACGGCGGTTAAGGCGCTATCAGCTGCCAATACCCAGTGGCAATACTGCAAAGATGGCATCGAGCTCGCGCTTGATTATGCCAGGGCTGAAATCGCTTGGCGCTACGCAGATATTGCCCTGACCCCCACTGATTTTGACAAGCTCCAATTCTTAGAGCGCACTGTAATAGGATTACTAAGGCGACCCGATGAAAAACCAACTGAACCTAGCGCTTCGCTTAAAGTATGACGGTAAAGCGGTAACAACAGGCACTGCTAAAAACGTCCAGGATTTAAATCGCCTGCCCGGCGTTATTCAAAGTCAGGTAGGCGCTAATCAGCGTTTAAATGAAAGCCAGTCTAAAGTCGCGAAGAGTCAAGCAGCGGTCAGTAAAGCCGTCTCAACTGGCACGAATCAAAACCTGCAAGACTTAAACAGATTACCGGGGGCAATTCAAAATCAGGTCAAGGCCAATCAACGCTTAGGTGCAAGCCAAGCGAAAGTGATGCAGCAACAAACAGCCATGAGCAAAGCGGTGACGTCTGGCACCAACAAAACGATTAATGACCTAAACCGCTTATCTGATGCTATTAAAAATCAAATAGCAGCAAATCAACGCTTGGGTGAAAGCCAAGCTAAAGTACTGCAACAACAAGCCGCCATGAGTAAAGTGGCAGCTTCAAATACTAACCATCATATCCAGACGTTAAATCGTGTACCGCAGAGTATTCAAAATCAGGTGGCTGCAAACCAGCGACTAGGTGCAAGCCAGACAAAAGTGATGCAGCAACAGTCTGCAATGGGGAAACAGTTGGGTGTGCTACAAAATGGCTATGAGCAATTGGGAATAACCCTCGCAGGCGTCGCATCTATCGGAACGGCAGCCATGTTTATTCGCGATACAGGCGCGGCGCAGCAATTAGATACTCGGCTGAAAGGGCTGACCGATTCTACCCGTGAATACCAACAAGTACAAAGTTATCTATTTGAAGCTGCAGACAGACTCAATACGCAATACACCACCCTTGCTGACTCCTACTCTAAAATCCTCAACCTGCAACAAGTCGGTATTGTGACTCAAACACAAGGCAAAGCAATCTTAGAAGGCATGGCCAACGCAGCAGCTAAAACGGGCGCAAACAATGTGCAGCTGGAGCAGTCGCTGTTCGGTATGACCCAAGGTATGACAGCAGGTGTGCTTAGAGCGGAAGAACTCAACCAGGTCACTGAACCTTTGCCAGGGCTTTTACAAAAGCTAGATAAAGCAGCAGGCGTCGCTGCAGGTGGTTTTAGGCAACTGGTTAATGATGGTCGTATTACCAGCCAAATGTTTAAACGCTATTTAATAAAGGCTTTAAACGAATATGCGGGTGCTGCCGAAGCCACTGAAGGCAAAATCAATGCGTCGATCGCAGAGATGAGCAACGAGTATCAGCGCCTTATTCGTGAGTATGAAAAGCCCGTTAACTTTGCGGTAGTTGAAGTGGCAAATGCTGTTACTGCAGGCATGCGTGAACTGCGCGAAAACAAGGAACTTGTTGAAGGGTTAACGACCTCGGCAGCGGCTTTGGCAATCGTTTACGGGGGTAAACTGGCAGGCGGTGCCGCAAAGGCCACAGCCGCAATTACAGCCACAACAATAGCAAAGCACAAAGCGCTACAAGCTGACTTACAATTAGCGGCATCTAATCAACGTTTAGCTGTAGAAGAAAACAGACGAGCAATTCAAGAGCAAGCTGCAGCTCAGCGCCAACTGGCAATGGCCAGAAATACAGCGCTTAGAACAAAAGCCATTCATCAACTGGCCCTGGCTAATCAACGGGCGACACTTGCACAAACCAACCTAAATGCAGCAACGGCCACTTATTCAGTTGTGTCTAAACGCGCGGCATTATCCAGCCGAGTGCTTGGCGGTGCAATGCGCATGCTAGGTGGCCCTGTTGGCTTGGCCGTCACTGCAGGTTTAGCCATCGCCTATTTTGCGACCCAAGGCGACAAAGCCAGTACCAGCTCAAAAAGGCTGGAAACGCATTTGTATGACTTGGGTGATGCATTCAATTCAGTTAACAACGTTAGCGCCAAAGCGCAAATCGCCTCTGCTTCAAAGCAAACCATCAACTACACAAACAACATTCAAAACGCGTATAAACGTATTAAGCAGCTGCGCCAACAAATGAATAATGCGGGCAGTGACCGCGCTAAATTCACCTACCAAAACCAAATTGCAGGTATTGAGCGTTACATCAACGAGCAAGCAAAACTGCGTAGCGAGTTCATGAAAACAGCTGCGCAAGCGGCCAACCTACAGCAAAACCTCAAAGCATTAGATTGGAAGCAAATAGCAGAAAACACAAAACAAGCGACAAACGCCCTGCCCCAAAACATTCAACAGCTGCAGCTCTCACTTTTAGGTGAAGAAGCCAGGCTAAAAGCCAGCTACAAAAAGCGCAAAGAAATGGTCATGCAAGCACGTGAAAATGACCTGGGCAACAAGGCTAAATACGATGCAATTTTACAACAGCTAGATGCTAAGCTTCAGGCGGACCAACAAGCTTTAAGTGAAAAGCATGAAGCTGAAAAAACACGTATTCAAAACCAAGCAGAAGAAAAACGTAAAAACGATTTACGCGCAGAGCTAGAAGATCGCATTGCGCAAATAAAAGGCTATGCAAACCGTGAGGCACTTGCCAGCTACAATAACCAACTGGCAGTTGAAGAAGCAAAACAACAAGCGCGTATCGATGCAAAGCGGCGCGGCATGCTGGGCCTTGCTGCAAACGATGAAGTCGGCGAAATTAAATACAACGCAGACAATCAAATTCGAAACCTAGAGCGACAGCAAGAACTGAACGCAGCCAGAGGCTTTCATAGTCAGCGCGAAGCGGACGAACACGCGCACCAGGAGCGATTAATGCAAGCCCGCACCCGCAATACCGGTGCGATGCAACAACATCTCATGCAGTTTGCTAATTGGGAGACTAAAAACGCCCGGGAGAAAACTTCTGCCGTCGTTGGCCTTGGCGCAGCGGGCTTTAAAGCCATGGCTAGTCAAAGTAAAACCGCGTTTAAACTCTACAAAGCCTTTGCTATAACTCAAGCCCTAATCAAAACCTATGAATCAGCAACGGGCTCATTTGCCGCACTGGCCCCTATTCCAATCGTTGGCCCTGCTCTTGGTGCCGCTGCAGCGGCGGCCGCCGTCGCTATGGGCATGCAACAAGTGCGTATGATTAAATCACAGCAACCAGCTGGTATCGCACACGGTGGTTTAGATTACGTACCAAATGAAAGCACCTACATCCTACAACGCGGCGAACGTGTCCTTTCACCAAAACAAAACGTCGAAATCAGCCACATGGCCAGACACTACAATGCAGGCAATCACCAAGCAGCAGGTCAAAATGTGGTGTTTAATATTACCAATCAGATCACCGTAGAAGGTGCAGCCAATGCCGAGCAAGGTAATGTGATTGGTTCAAACATTGCTCGGCAGATTGAGGCTGTGGTGGTTGAGAGCGTGAGCTCTCGTGGGGCTGTGTTTAGGGCGATTAGGAGTGTTGGTTAGTTACCGCCTTTTCTGCCGTTTTTACAAAAGCCAAGATTTGGCGAATTTTTGGATTTCATCGTTGATTCTTTCTATTTTATCGGCTTCGTGTAAAAACAGTTTGTCTCCGCCATTTTCTAAAAAGTGACTCGCTGTGTCATACCCAAATACCACTTGACTGTACATTTTAACCAAAGATCGCTGTGCTTGTTCCAGCGTAGTCCTGTCCTCTTTAGCGATTTCATCATTGAAATTATGAACATGGTTATAAATAGTTATAATTGACTTTCTTTCATTCTCTGATAAATAAGGTGCAACTTCAGGGTAACACTTCTCAAAGATATGAGTGCTTATTTTTCCTGGTACCGAAAAACCAATGTGGAATTGAGTTAATTCCGAAGCAATTTGTTTTATTCGTTCAGTTTTTTCATTAAAGTCTGATTGGATACTTTTTATCTCCGACTTCAAAGCTTTTCTTTGCCTACTTATTTGCCACTTGTATTTGATAAAATCAGTCGTTTGACCAATGGCAAATCCGATGAATAATGTTGTTATGGCTATTTCAAATTTAGTCAATGAAGTTCCAAACCTATAAAATTAGCTAATCTGCGTTAAGAAATAAACGAAGGTTCTTACAAAACTAAAACCTTACGTATTAATACTCATGGCAACTCCAATCTGACCATTTTATGGAGTCAGCCTATAATGAATTAGGTCACCAGTCCAAATCCTTTACAAGCACAAATAATGCCCACAAAAAATAACACCAAAGAGGTGGCTCCGGATACAACAGCTATTTTTTGGATAATGAAACCCACGTTATCACGTTTATATGTAAAACAGTGTTGTCCAAGGTAAGCTAAGCCCTGGGTTAATGCTGATATGCCAAGGCCGATACAGAGAAATAATAGGGATAGTGTTATATTGTATCCCGTAAATGTGTTCGGAAAATCAGGACTCCAAACTTTACCAATAAACGCGAGCAAAGCTAAAGCCGCACCTCCATTGATTGTAGCGAGCATCCTTATTGTAGCTTGCCCATTACTGATAACCGACTTAAATAATTCGCGCCATTCCGCACAATCTTCTTTATATTGCTCTACTGCTGATTGGCATTTAGCGTTAAAATCTGCCAAGACGAGGTCGTTTCGCTTATCTTCATTCTGGTTAAGGTTTTCTAGATAATCTTGCAGAGATTCTATAGAAACATAGTTTTCGCCCTGCTTCGATAATTTCTGCAACTCATCTTGTATTATTTTTATGGACATTTTTACCTCAACATGTGTGAATTTTGGCGAGAGATCTTTTGAGCGGTTTGCTTTTTAATATGTAAACATGCTTGATAATAAATTTCAATGTAGACATAGGGTTGGGTTCCAACAGCCTTAAGTACTATCGAAAAAGTGATTTACCTTGCTATGAGCGCTTGCTTAACAGACTTTCAATTTGAGACTCAATGTCTTCTAAACGTATCTTTTTGTTTGTGGTTTCTTCTTCTGACCATTTATCAATTCCAGACCAATATAGGGACTTCGCATATAGCTCAATTGAGAACTGTTTATCAGCCTTGTGAACACAATAAACTGCGGCAGAGGCCTCACTCCACAAATCGGATAGTTCGAACTCTTTTTTCCTATTGTAGCACTTTTGACCTTTAGAATTTTCGAGGTATTTCTTTGTTTCGTTTAATGCTTTGCTAATAGCGGTAATTGCTTCGACAGTCTTGTTGTCCTGCTCAAGACGTTCTTTTTGAAAGTAGTCTAATAATTTGTGTAATGAGTTAAGCATTGTTTGTTCCTCGTGATTGTCAGGGACCACATAACACGGATAAAAGCCAACAGGCTTCTACCCACGTAATCAATTTACCTGCTAACCTCCCACTATTCTCGAAAAATCGACTTTAAATTCAGCATTTTTATCACCAAGGTTATGAGGTAAATAATATTTTTCCTTAGCAACGCTAGCAATTAGGCGTTTTGTACTACCTTTCGGAAGCCTCAGTTCTTTGTCTACTTTCTCGAAATTAACGACTACATTTCCGTCGTACATACCTTTTTCAGGCCACCAATTTGATAACTGGATTTCAATATCACAGTCAGTCAAATCAGATTGAGTTCTTTCAACGATTATTCTTAAAAAAATAGTTGAAAAGACCACAATGATTAAAAGTACAATTATTATAGACCATACTGGGAAAGAAACTTGTATAAAAAACCATCCATACAACTTTGATAATTCAAAGTTGGAAATGTACAGGCTAAGCGCTGATATTACCGTAAGAATAGCAGTTGAAATAATTTTACTGCCTACTGCGTCGTTCCAAACTTTCAAAATAAAACTTTTCAATTGGGCTCCCTAGCTGAAATGTTGTAAACGCCATTTGTGATAAGGTGATGGTGGTATTATTGCGTTTTCTACTATGGTTAACTTAACGCTTTAATTTTTCATTCTTTCTACAGTTTTGTTCAATGTATCTAGGCTTTTTGCAATTTTCACAAGCGGTTTAACAGCACTTCTTGTTTGACTAAACGACACTACATCTAAAATACTTGCGGATTCTAACTTTGATTTGAATATCGGAAATTTTGATGCTCTTTGATATCTCGCGTTCAGAGTTATTTCTCCACCTCCAAACCACTGGTGCAATGGTAAATATTGCCCCCACAATACGAATCTTTTTGCGCCTGGCGCAAGAAATGGTATACCGGTTATTATTGGACCATTTGCCATTTTTTCCGGCAACTTATCTCCGAACGCTTTCTCTGGCAACTCTCTATCAGGTAAAAAAATTATGTTCTTTGCAGGTCCTTTGCCAATATTATGAATTACGAGGTTAATAAATTCAGGTTCATCTTTGTCTATTTCCGGGTAAACAATAATTTCGGGGTCGTTATTTGATTTAAAAACCCATAACGTTATTAAAGTTGTAAGAATCGCTATTAGCGCCATAAAAATGCTAATGCCTAGTGCTCCATATTCAACCCATGTAATGCTGGAATTCAAATTCTTTTCTCCTTTTATTTTGTAGAATAAGCACACTCATTATATACCTTTTAATGAAGCAAGTAATTTAATAGAAACAAAAGTAGTAGACAAGTAGTTTGGGTGTATCATTTGCTAAGTCACTTACAACCTAAAATTCGCATAAGTAAAACATTTTCCACCTAAACCTCTGCTCCTAATTTTTTAAACTCGCTCACACAGTAAAGCAAAGAGCGATAAAAAATATGGAGCACCTTCCCCTACCTAAGCCCCCAAAAAGCTGTGTTTTTCGGCTGGTTCCAAACAGTCATTTGCATGTAAGTAAAGCCAATAATGCATCCGAGGTCTATGACCTTGAAGGTGCGTATTGGGAGTTTGAGATTGAGCTTACCAATGTTTTAGAGGCCGATGCCTTGGCGCTGGATGCGTTCTTGGCCAAGTGTCGTGGTTCAGTTGGCAAGTTCTTATGTTTTGACTATCGGTTTTTACAAGATGACTTAGACAGTTTTGCCCGGGTTACTGAGTCATATCAAGACGGTAATGTGTTGAAAGTTGCTGGCTTGCCTGTCAATTCAGTGTATGCCAAAGCCGGTAATCGCATTCAGATTGGTACCGGTGAAAACGCCGAGCTTAAAGTGCTGACGGCAGATGTGGTGGTGGATAGTCACGGCGCGTGTGAGCTGGAGTTTGAATCCCCTATGCGTCAAATTCCGGCGAGCAATACGCCTGTGTATTTTAAGCGCCCTGCTGGCGTGTTTAGGTTGTTTGATAACAAGCAAGGGTTGGCTGAGGCCCAAATTAAAAACGGCTTTGTCACGGCGTGGAAAATCAAAGGTCGGGAGGCGTTTTAATGGAAGCATTAAATTCAGCCTTGGTGGCCGAGCTTGCCCATTGTCGCCCCCGCTACTTTGTACGCTTGGCGTTTAAAAGTGGTGATTTGTTATTGCATACCGGGGTTGGTGAGCGTCGCTTTTTAGGTCGCACCTGGTTTGGCCTTGGCATGCTTGGGCGCATTGGTGAAATCCCTGCCAATGATAAAAACGATGCAGCGCGTATTCGATTAACGCTGCACACTCAAAGTGAGACCGTGCTTGCGGAAGTCGCCGAAAATGACCCTATTGGTGTGGGCGTTGAAATCTATTTGGCCACCGTCGATAAACATTATCGGGTGAATCAATCACAGCTATTAGAAAGCGGCTATATCGTGGTGTGTGATGTGGAGCGCGGCCAAGTCAGTAAAGTTATGCTGTCTGTGGCGGGTGAATCTGAGCGCTGGAAACAATCGCGTTTGCATCAACGTTGGAACCATGCCACTCAGTCTGCGTTATATCCCGATGATATGTTTTTTAATGAACATGCCGAGGCCACTGGGACTGTATTACCAGATACCCAGCCAGGTGCGCCAGTGGGTGGGAGGGATGGCCATGCACTGCCTTAAACTTCAAACGTATCTAGATTCCTGTGAAAACACCCCGTTTGCGTGGGGCAAGTTTGATTGCTGCTTGTTTGTGGCTGATTGGTTGTTGGTTCGAAATGGTGTCGATGTGGCGGCAGAGTTTCGGGGGCGTTACAGCACCGCCATTGGTGCAAAGCGGCGTTTAACCAAATTGGGGTTTTGCGACATTCAAAGTGTGTTTAAACACCATTTAAAGCCTATTGAAATTAACTATGCACAGCGCGGTGATGTTGCCTTGGTTGAATGGGACGGCGAATTGATTGGCGGCATTGTGGGCTTAGGTTATGTCTATTGCGTCACCAACATTGGCTTAAGCGCGCTAGAAATGAGCGCGGTCAGTTTTTGCTTTTCTCAGGTGTTGCCTAAGTCTACGGATGAGGTGCGCCATGGGTAAAATTGTTGACATCGCGAATGATTTGGCAGACCCGATTTTTGGATTAGGCGAAAAAATCTGGGATGAAACCGTGGGCGCACTGTGGGATAGCCTATCCCCGGATGTGCCAGAAGAGGACTATGCGACGCTGGCCAAGGGCTTACAAAAAGGCATAGACCAGCCAAGGCGTATCACATTCGGGCGTGACCGCATTGGCGGCGTGATTGCGCACCAAGCAACGGTTGAACGCGATGAAAAGCACTGGGTCCAGTTGATTGTGTTAATTAACGGTGCGCCCATTGATGCGTTAGAAGACGTGTATATTGCCAACAAGCCACTAAGCGACTACCCCGCCGAGAGCTGGGACTATGCATTGTCTGATGGCAATCACACGTCTGCCAATAGTAAAGCCGTGTCTAAAATGGCGGGTTGGACCAATAAACATATCGGCTTTGGGCAAGCCCATGTGTTTATTGAGCTTGAGAATAACCGCGAAGTCTTCCCCGAT
This sequence comes from Pseudoalteromonas luteoviolacea, assembly GCF_018100925.1. GTDB lineage: Bacteria > Pseudomonadota > Gammaproteobacteria > Enterobacterales > Alteromonadaceae > Pseudoalteromonas > Pseudoalteromonas obscura. Next base: position 19,591 of record NZ_JAGJEH010000023.1, read on the forward strand.
GGCATTTCCGATTGTGAGTTTTTAATTCGCGGCGCGCGTATTTGGGACCCGCGAGATAGCAATCAAAACCCAGATGATGCGACAACTTGGACCTGGTCACAAAACGCCGTGCTGTGCGCCCTGCACTACATTCGATTCTATGGGGCCCACGAAGTGCCCTATCATCGCATTCCCTTAAACTGGTGGATAGCCGCAGCCAATGTGTGTGATGAAAACGCCGTCTATCAAGACAGCGACGGCGTTGATAGGTATGAGCCGCGCTACACCTGTAATGGCACCTTTCGTTTTACCAGCAAGCCCATCGAGATTTTAAATCAGTTAGAGCGCTGCTTTGCAGGTAAGGTTTTTCGTCAAATGGGTCAGTGGTTTGTCCGTGTTGGTGCCTGGTATGGCAACCCCACCTATACGATTGGTCAATCCGATGTCATGGGCAATGTCAAAATCAAATGGCATGCGGACTTGCGCGATAGAGCCAACATTGTGCGTGCCACCTTTACCGACCCAAACCAACATTATGAGCGCACCGATGCACCGCCCGTGCGGGCAGAAGGCTACATCGAAAAAGACAATCAACCGTTAGAAACCAGCATCTCTCTCCCCTTTGTTCGCAGTGCCACGACAGCTCAACGCTTGGCCACCATTCTCCTTGAACAAACGCGCCTCGGCTCCATCGAACTCCCCCTCAAACACAAAGCGCTTGGTGCCGCTGTGGGTCGTACTGTCTATGTAGACTTACCCAGTGAGCGCATCTATAAAAAGGTCTATCGCGTTGTTGCGCGGCGCTTTCGACTTGATGGTGGCATAACACTGACGTGTGTTGAAGATAGCCCGCTTTTATGGGCAGATGACCTTGTACCCGGCGCATCGGATATTACGCCAAACAGTGATTATGTGGTGGGTAAACCTTCCCCAATTGAGCAAGCACGTGTGGAAGTGGATGGAGATGGTAATGGCATTGTTAAATGGACCCACCCAACACCGCTGGCGGTACATGAGTTTGATATTGAGTTTTACAGCACGAATGACACGCGAGTATATAAAGAGTCCGTAACCTACACGCAAGTTGTTATTCCTAAACTCGCGCTTGGCACCTATACAGCCAAAGTGTTTGCACGAAATATATTCGGTCAGCGCTCTAAATCGGTAGCCATTCAATTTACGGTCTCAGCACCGACAAACCCGCGACTCTCTTTTGTCGCAGACTATAACCAAATCACGCTCACCGCCACCTTGCCAGCAATCGGAATTGGCACCCAGTTCGAGTGGCAGTTCTTAGGCTCCAATGAAGCGCCAAAGCAAAGCGACACCGCCTTTGCGCAAATCTACAATCGCATTGGTTTGCAGCCAATGACCGAGTATCACTTTCAATGTCGTGCCGTGAATCACCTTGGTAACAGTGACTGGGTGCAGATAAGTGCCTCAACAACGAATGTAGACTTAACCGAGTTCATTAATGACATGCCACTGGCGAAGTTAAGCCAAGAAGCCCAAGACCTCATCAACGACTTGAACACCCAAGTCGATAGATTGCGGCCTGAAACCGAGAACAACTTACCCTCACTTGTTGCCAAAAATATCGAACAAATACACGGGCTGGAAGATGTCACCAAGGTTTTAGATACGTCGATTGTCGATGGCATACCCGCGCAAATTGCGCTGAATAAAATCAAACTCGACGAAACCGCGTTGGCTGTGACTGACATGCAAAAAAGCGTGTTTGATGTCACGGCTGGTTACACCAACTTTCGTCATGAGTATGAGCGGCGCACGCTTAATAATGAACGCTTAATTGATGCGGCGGTCTTTGTTGATGCCGAGTCTGGCACCATTGTGAATCGGGCGTTTTCTTATACAGACACGCAATTCAGTGAAGCGGTTTCTTTGGTCGATGGCGCTCACGCCCGCATCAGTTTTGAGTCTCGACGTATAAAACTAACAGAAGATAAATTGATTGATGCCACAGCGCAAATCGAGCTGCAGGCAGGCCAAATTACACAGCGTGCAACTCACAGCGAAGTTGATGCCCATATCGCGGGGGCCATCGCCGCTTTGACGCCTGCCTACAGCTGGCAGTTTAACAGCGGCGCAGAGGGTTTTGCTGGTTTTGAAAGTCATCATGCACTGGGGTATTTGGTGTGTAAAAGCACATTAAATAGCCCTGCGATATCTCTGGATGCAATCGAAAACCCCATGTTAAGGCTGCGCGTGCGCAAACATGAAAACAGCACTTGGCTCGGTCATATCCAATTCAATGGCGGCGCTTTGTTCTTGCCCGAGCCTACAAGTCACGATTGGGAGGTCATTCAAATTGATGCAACCGGCACAGCAGGATTTAGCGGTATCATCACTTGGCTGCAGTTCTCGCTGGGCCATTGCGACCTTGATTTTATTGAAATCGGTAAACGCGGGGCCAATGATTTAGCACTCAAAGACATTACCAGTCGCACCACCACCATCGAGCAAGAATTGGATGCTGGCACGGGGCGCATGGGCCAATATGCCACCACAGCTTGGGTATCCAATTTAGGCTATCAAACACAAAGCAACGTACAAACACTCATTGATTCGTTTAACACGCAGTACAGTATCAGCGCGGTGCTGCAGGAGTTAAATGACAATGACGTTATCATCAAAGCCAATGCGGCCCAGACCTGGATTGATGGCGCAAACGCGACTATTCGAAATCAAGTCATTGGCTATCTCAATGAAGAAGACGGCGTTAACCAAAAACTCACTACTGCAGAGCAAAACATAGATGCGCTGGCGGGAGAAGTTCAGCAATCGGTCACGCAAATTCAAGGCATTCAGCTCGACCTAGCCGACAAAGATTTAAACCAGGTATTAGATGCGTACAACCAACTTTTACGCGACAACGCATTGGCTGAGCACTCTATCACCCTCGCTCATGCAGAAGATAAACTTTCTGCGATAACAGATGACGTCAGTGCCCTATCCTCACAATCTACCCAGCTTATTGCACTGCATAATCAAAGTGCTGCCAGTATCGACATACTCGGTAAAGCCTTTGCCAATGAACGTCAAGCCAGCAGCGAGCGCACTGAAACACTGCGCGCTGAAATCACACATGAAAGCCAGAAATCCATTGCTGAAGCCAAGGACTTTACCCGTGCCATTACTGGCTACTGTATAGACAGCGATGGTAATCGAGTGGATATCGAAGATGCCACCGCCTGTGAATTAGCGGGCCATACGTGGGTCGATGGTCCCGTCGTCGAGCGTTCTATGAATCTGGCAACGCTTATGGTCGATGGCCGAGGCTATCAAACATCTAGCCAAGTCAACCAAGCGATTAGCACCTTTGATGCAGTCTATGGTATCACTGCTGCACTCCAATCATTTTACGACAATGGCACGTTAGAGAAAGCCAACGCCGCAGAGCGCTTTATTGCGGGCGCAGCCGGTTATATCAAAGACCAAATTACCGTATTTAATGCCCAAGAAGACGGTGTGGATGAAAAGTTCTCGAACGTGTCTGAGACCTTAGACGCGATTGAAGGTGAGATAAACCAAAGTGTTGTGCAAATCCAAGGCTTGCAACTGGGCGCTGATGCAAAGAGCCTCGATGAAGTCATTACCGCCTATAACACATTGCTTCAAAACAACGAGCTGCAGCAATTAGACATCAAACTCGCCCTTGCCCAAGAACAATTAAAAGCGACAACGAATGAGCTGGAAAGTGTGGTCAGTTACACGCTAGAACTGGGTGTCATTCATCAACAAAACAGTGCCATTATCACGTCTGTCGCCAAGGCTTTTGCCAACGAGCGACAAGCCAGTGTTACACGAGATGAGCGCTTTGCGGCTTTCACTCAATCAACACAAGCGGCGTTTAGTGATGTGTCTGAAGCCTTTGCTGACATCAACCATGCAAACCTAGTCCGCGACCAAACATTCACGGCATTTGCTGCTAACACAGAGACGGCTTTTGCGGACACCACTCAGCTTATTGCCAACCTTGATTCAGCAATGGCCACGCAACGCCAAGACTTGGTTGCCAAAATTGAACAAGATGACACGTCTACTTTAGCAAGCGCCATTTCCTATACACGCGCTGCTGTTGGCTACTGCATCGACGCCCAAGGCAATCTCACGAGTGAGACCGATGCCACCCTGTGTGTTGCTGCAGGCCATAGCTGGGTTGATGGCCCACTTGCAGAATTTATCCGCAATCTGCAAATTGAAAATGAGCACGGGCAAAGTGCCAGCATTTCAGATATTCGTCAGGCATTTGAAACACAGGACGGCAGGCTTATCGCTCGGGGCGGGTTTTTGATCAACAACCAAGGTCGCGCCACTGGCGTAGTTGGTTTAAACGATGGGCAAATTGGTAACTTAGATTTAGTAGGCGACGTCATACGCCAAGGTGTGCAAGTTGGCGACACATTCATCCCCACATCGTTCATTGATAACCGCGACCCTGCAAATCCTGTTCACGTGTTTCGTGGGCGATTAGAGCTGGGTGATTTTGTGGTTGAGTCCGAAAGCGATATTCGAGGGCTTGATGGTCAAAATGGACTGCCCGGCCCGCCCGGTCGAACCTATTACACTTGGATCAAATATGCAGATGACGCACAAGGTAATGGCTTAAGCGAAAGCCCAGATGGCAAAGCGTACATAGGTGTCGCTTACAATAAGCTGTCGCACCTTGGATCAAATAACCCAAACGACTATGCATGGTCAAAGATAAAGGGCGAACCAGGCAATCAAGGTATCCCCGGCGATAAGGGTGAAGACGGACAAACCCTCTATACATGGGTTGTCTACAGCGACAACGCCAATGGCACAAACCTATATCAAACCCCAAGAGACTCGACTCAATACATTGGGATCGCAAACAACAAAACAACGGCGACAGAATCGACAAACCCGGCTGATTATCACTGGTCGAAAATCAAAGGCGCTGATGGCACCGATGGCATTCCCGGTGATAAAGGCGAGGATGGCCAAACGCTATACACTTGGGTGGCGTATAGCGACAGCACCAATGGCGCGAACATGTATCAAGTGCCAACCAGCAATACCCAATACATGGGCATTGCAGTAAATAAACTGACTTCGACTGAATCACCCAATCCCGGTGATTATACCTGGGTCAAGTTTAAAGGCGCTGATGGCTCCGATGGCAGTCCTGGAGAAAAAGGCGACAAAGGTGATAAAGGTGAAACCGGTGCCACAGGCAATACAGGTGCGCGTGGTGCGGGTCGATTCGTGTCCTCAACCAGCACAGGGAGTTGGTCAGACGCACTGGCCCATGCAGCCTGCGGCGGGCGCGCAGTAGTGCATGATGTTGTCACGCTCTACAAGCAAAGCGACCCTTCAATTCAACAGACGAAACATTGGACCGGCTCTGCGTGGCATGACTTTGCGCTGCACATTCATGGCGATCAACTGGTGGATGGCACTGTCATTGCGCATCACCTAGCTTCAGCCACTGGCACATTTAGCGGCCGGATAAAAGTGCTGGTCACGGATTACCCCACTGATTTGCTGAATATCGCAACACACCGAGAAGGTCGTGCCGCTGGTATTTACAACACGAACACCAAAGAGGTCGCCAATGCGCTTACGCTCAGCTCTAGTGGTGGTACGGGCTTAAACGTACACGGTGGTAAAAATGCCATCAAAGCCACGGGGACTGGCAATGTAATTGAAGTGCGGGCAAGCAATACCTCATCAACCGCGCTGTGGACGCCTCTAAAAGTATACGCAGCCAATGGTTTTAAACCATTTACGGGCGTGCACGAAGGCCTAATTTCGAAGCAGACACCATTAACACCTGGCGATATCGTGTGTGATGATTTGCTCGTCAATATGTCCGATATCTCAAACTCAATCTTTGAAATGATGCCATCGACAAAGGTTGCGCAGCGCAATGTGCGAGGTGTTTTTGTCAGTCGAAGGGCGTTAACGAATGAGCATTTGCCTGCGGGGCTCAATGGTTTTAACGGTTCGCTTAAGTTCAATGAGTATCAGCATAGTCATGACGTCATTGAATATAACGCCCTTGGTGAAGGCCTACTCAATGTTTGCGGTCAAGGTGGCGACATCGAAGCCGGTGACTATCTGTGCTCAAGTGACATAGTCGGCAAAGCCATGCGCCAAACTTACCAAGATTTTGAGCGCCCTTTTACCATCGCCCAAGCGCGCCATAGCGTTGCATTCACATCATCAACTCAAATT
>NZ_JAGJEH010000024.1 GCF_018100925.1 Pseudoalteromonas luteoviolacea
GATTTGAGTTGATGATGTGAATGTCACGCTATGGCGCGCCTGTGCGATAGTAAAAGGGCGCTCAAAATCTTGGTCTGCTTGGCGCATCGCCTTTCCTGGTATATCGCTTGAACACAGGTAGTCACCGGCTTCGATATCGCCACCTTGGCCGCATACATTGAGTACACCTTCACCAAGGGCATTGAATTCGATTAAGTCGTGCGTACCTTGGTAATGCCAATATTGTTGAGCGCCACGGAATCCGGCTAATCCAATGGGTTTTGAATTGAGAGGGCTACGGTGCGTGAACACGCCTCGTACATTTCTTTGCTCTGCTCGATGAGAGATGCCCATTTCGCACAGTGCGTTAGATACATCAGCGATGTTTATCAAGCCCACATCACACACAATGTCGCCAACTTCAATGACTGTGTTTTTATTTAGCAGGCCTTCATGCACGCCCGTAAACGGCTTGTATCCATTCGCTGCATACACTTTTAGAGGCGTCCAAATCGCGGTTGATGAGGTATTGCTTGCCCGCACTTCAATTACATTGCCAGTCCCCGTGGCTTTGATGGCATTTTTACCACCGTGTACGTTTAAGCCCGTACCGCCACTAGAGCTGAGCGTAAGCGCATTGGCGACCTCTTTGGTGTTTGTATTGTAAATACCAGCGGCACGACCTTCTCGGTGTGTTGCGATATTCAGCAAGTCAGTGGGGTAATCAGTGACCAGCACTTTTATCCGGCCGCTAAATGTGCCTGTGGCTGAAGCAAGGTGATGCGCAATGACAGTGCCATCCACCAGTTGATCGCCATGAATATGCAGCGCAAAATCATGCCACGCAGAGCCGGTCCAATGTTTCGTATGCTGAATTGATGGGTCGCTTTGCTTGTAGAGTGTTACCACATCATGCACTACGGCGCGCCCGCCGCAGGCCGCATGGGCCAGTGCGTCTGACCAACTCCCTGTGCTGGTTGAGGACACGAATCGACCCGCACCACGCGCACCTGTATTGCCTGTGGCACCGGTTTCACCTTTATCGCCTTTGTCTCCCTTATCACCTTTTTCGCCAGGACTGCCATCAGCGCCTTTAAACTTGACCCAGGTATAATCACTGGGATTGGTTGATTCAGTCGATGTCAGTTTATTTACTGCAATGCCCATATATTGGGTATTGCTGGTTGGCACTTGATACATGTTCGTGCCGTTGGCGCTGTCGCTATACGCCACCCAAGTGTATAGCGTTTGGCCATCCTCGCCCTTATCACCGGGAATGCCATCGGTGCCATCAGCGCCTTTGATTTTCGACCAGTGATAATCAGCCGGGTTTGTTGATTCCGTCGCCGTTGTTTTGTTGTTTGCGATCCCAATGTATTGAGTCGAATCTCTTGGGGTTTGATATAGGTTTGTGCCATCGGCGTTATCGCTGTATACCACCCATGTATAGAAGATTTGCCCGTCTTCTCCCTTATCGCCGGGGATACCTTGATTGCCTGGCTCGCCCTTTATTTTTGACCATGCATAGTCGTTTGGGTTATTTGATTCAAGGTGCGACAGTTTATTGTAAGCGACGCCTATGTACGCTTTGCCATCCGGGTTGTCGCTTAAACCATTTCCTTGTGCGTCATCTGCGTATTTGATCCAAGTGTAATAGGTTCGACCGGGCGGGCCGGGCAGTCCATTCTGACCGTCTTGTCCATCAAGGCCGCGAATATCGCTTTCGGACGCAACCACAAAATCACCCAGCTCTAATCGCCCACGAAACACGTGAACAGGATTTGAAGGATCGCGGTTATCAATAAACGACGTTGGGATGAATGTGTCGCCAACTTGCACACCTTGACGGATAACATCACCGACTAAATCTAAGTTACCGATTTGACCATCGTTTAAACCAACTACGCCGGTTGCACGGCCTTGGTTGTTGATCAAAAACCCGCCCCGAGCGATAAGCCTGCCGTCCTGTGTTTCAAATGCCTGGCGAATATCAGAAATACTCGCTTTGTCACCATTAACATTTTCAATTTGCAGCTTGCGGATAAACTCTGCAAGTGGGCCATCCACCCAACTATGGCCTGCAGCAACACACACGGTGGCATCGGTCTCACTCGTGAGATTGCCTTGGGCGTCGATGCAGTAGCCAACAGCAGCGCGTGTATAGGAAATCGCGCTGGCTAAAGTGGACGTGTCGTCTTGTTCAATTTTGGCTACCAAGTCTTGGCGTTGCGTGGCCATAGCGGAATCAAGGTTGGAGATGAGCTGGGTGGTGTCCGCAAATGCAGTCTCTGTGTTAGCAGCAAATGCGGTGAATGTTTGGTCGCGGACCAGGTTTGCGCTATCAAGCTCAGCAAAAGCTTCGATCACATCACTAAACGCCGCTTGTGTTGATTGAGTGAAAGCGGCAAAGCGTTCATCTCGTGTGACACTGGCTTGTCGCTCGTTGGCAAAAGCCTTAGCGACGGACGTGATGATGGCGCTGTTTTGCTGATGTATTGCGCCCAGTTCTAGCGTGTAGCTTGCAATGCTTTCGAGTTCATTGGTTGTGGCTTTTAACTGGTCTTGGGCAAGGGCAAGTTTAATATCTAATTGCTGCAGCTCGTTGTTTTGAAGCAACGCGTTATAGGCGGTAATGACTTCATCGAGACTCTTTGCATCAGCGCCCAGCTGCAAGCCTTGAACTTGCACAACGCTTTGGTTTATTTCGCCTTGCATGGCATCGAGTGTGCTCGATACGTTTGCGAATTTTTCATCCACACCGTCTTCTTGGGCATTAAATACGGTAATTTGGTCTTTGATATAACCAGCAGCACCGGCAATAAAACGTTCGGCGGCGTTGGCTTTTTCTAACGTGCCATTGTCATAAAATGATTGGAGTGCGGCAGTGACACCATAAACTGCATCAAAGGTGCTAATCGCTTGGTTCACTTGACTGGATGTTTGATAGCCTCGGCTATCGACAAGTAAAGAGGTGAGGCTCATTGAGCGCTCAACCACTGGGCCATCTACCCACGTATGGCCAGCTAATTCACAGGCGGTGGCATCTTCGGTATCAACTCGATTACCATCGCTATCAACACAATACCCGGTGATGGCACGGGTAAAGTCCTTGGCTTCAGCAATGGACTTTTCACCTTCTTTTAAGATTTCAGCGCGCAGTGTTTCGGTGCGCTCGCCGCTGGCTTGGCGTTCATTAGCAAAAGCTCTTCCAAGGATGTCGATACTGGCAGCACTTTGGTTGTGCAGTGCAATGAGCTGGGTGGATTGTGAGGATAGGGCACTGACGTCATCCGTCACCGCTGTGAGTTTATCTTCTGCATGGGCGAGGGTAATAGAGTGCTCAGCCAAGGCATTATCACGTAAAAGCTGGTTGTACGCATCTAGTACCTGGTTTAAATCTTTGTCAGCTAAATCGAGCTGAATGCCTTGAATTTGCGTGACCGATTGCTGAACTTCTCCCGCCAGCGCATCTATGTTTTGCTCTGCAGCAGTGAGTTTTTGGTTTACGCCGTCCTCTTCATTGAGATAGCCAATGACTTGGTGTCGAATAGTCGCGTTTGCACCATCAATCCAGGTCTGGGCGGCATTGGCTTTGATAATGACATCATTGTCGTCCAGTGCTTGGAGAACCGCACTGATACTGTACTGCGTGTTAAACGAATCTATGAGTGTTTGGACATTGCTTTGTGTTTGATATCCTAAATTGGATACCCACGCGGTTGTTGCATATTGACCCATGCGCCCCGTGCCAGCATCCAACTCCTGCTCGATGGTGGTGGTGCGACTGGTAATGTCTTTAAGCGCTAAATCATTGGCCCCGCGTTTGCCGATTTCGATAAAATCAAGGTCGCAATGGCCCAGCGAGAACTGTAGCCAAGTGATGATACCGGTATAGCCTGCCGTGCCGGTTGCATCAATTTGAATAACTTCCCAATCGTGACTTGTAGGCTCGGGCAGAAACAGTGCGCCGCCATTGAATTGGATATGGCCAAGCCAGGTGCTGTTTTCATGTTTGCGCACACGCAGCCTAAACATGGGATTGTCGACTGCATCCAGAGATATCGCAGGGCTATTTAATGTGCTTTTACACACCAAATAACCCAGTGCATGATAACTTTCAAAACCAGCAAAACCCTCTGCGCCGCTGTTAAACTGCCAGCTGTAGGCAGGCGTCAAAGCGGCGATGGCCCCCGCGATATGGGCATCAACTTCGCTATGGGTTGCACGCTGTGTAATTTGACCTGCCTGCAGCTCGATTTGTGCTGTGGCATCAACGAGCTTTTCTTCAGTCTGTTTTATGCGACGGGACTCAAAACTGATGCGGGCGTGAGCACCATCGACCAAAGAAACCGCTTCGCTAAACTGGGTGTCGGTATAAGAAAACGCCCGATTTACAATGGTGCCAGACTCCGCATCCACAAATACGGCGGCATCAATGAGTCGTTCATTATTGAGCGTGCGCCGCTCGTATTCATGACGAAAGTTGGTGTATCCAGCGGTGACATCAAATACGCTTTTTTGCATGTCGGTCACAGCCAACGCGGTTTCATCGAGTTTGATTTTATTCAGCGCAATTTGGGCAGGGATACCATCGACAATCGAGCTATCTAAAACCTTGGTGACATCTTCCAACCCGTGTATTTGTTCGATGTTTTTGGCAACAAGTGAGGGCAGGTTGTTCTCGGTTTCAGGCCGCAATCTATCAACTTGGGTATTTAAGTCGTTGATGAGGTCTTGGGCCTCTTGGCTTAACTTCGCCAGTGGCATGTCATGAATAAACTCGGTCAAGTCAACATTGGTTGTTGATACAGCTATCTGCACCCAGTCACTGTTACCGAGGTGGTTTACGGCACGACATTGAAAGTGATACTCGGTCATTGGCTGCAAACCAATGCGATTGTAGACTTGCGCAAAAGCGGTGTCGCTTTGCTGTGGTGCATCATTGGAGCCCAAGAACTGCCACTCGAACTGGGTGCCGATCCCGATTGCTGGCAAGGTGGCGGTGAGCGTGATTTGGTTATAGTCTGCGACAAAGGATAACCGGGGATTAGTTGGGGCTGACACAGTAAATTGAATGGCCACCGACTTTGAGCGCTGACCGAATATGTTCCTGGCAAACACCTTAGCTGTATAGGTGCCAAGCGCGAGTTTGGGAATAACAACTTGCGTATAGGTTACTGACTCCTTATACACTCGTGTGTCATTATCAATGTAAAATTCCACATCAAACTCATGCACTGCAAGCGGTGTAGGGTGGGTCCATTTAACAATGCCATTACCATCTCCATCCACTTCCACACGCGCTTGCTCAATTGGGGAAGGTTTACCTATTACGTAATCGCTATTTGGCGTGATATCCGACACACCGGGCACTAAATCATCCGCCCATAAAAGCGGGCTGTCTTCCACACACGTCAGTGTAATCCCCCCATCAAGCCTGAAACGCCGCGCAACAACGCGATAGACCTTTTTATTGATGCGCTCACTGGGTAAGTCCACATACACCGTACGCCCGACAGCGGCACCAAGTGCTTTGTGTTTGAGGGGAAGTTCGATGGAGCCGAGGCGCGTTAGCTCAAGGTGAATGGTGGCCAAGCGCTGTGCGGTGGTAGCACTTCGAACAAAAGGCAGGGAAATGGACGCTTCTAACGGTTGATTGTCTTTTTCAATGTAGCCTTCTGCCCGCACAGGGGGCGCGTCAGTGCGCTCATAATGTTGGTTTGGGTCAGTAAAGGTGGCACGGACAATGTTGGCTCTATCACGTAGGTCCGCATGCCATTTGATTTTGACATTGCCCATGACATCCGATTGATTAATCGTATAGGTGGGGTTGCCATACCAGGCACCGACACGAACAAACCATTGACCCATTTGACGAAAAATCTTACCTGCAAAGCAGCGCTCCAACTGATTTAAAATCTCAATGGGCTTGCTGGTAAACCGAAAGGTACCATTACAGGTGTAGCGCGGCTCATACCTATCAACGCCATCGCTGTCTTGATAGACGGCATTTTCATCACAGACATTGGCTGCCGCTATCCACCAGTTTAAGGGAATGCGGTGGTAGGGCACTTCGTGTGCCCCATAAAAACGAATGTAGTGTAGGGCGCAGAGTACGGCGTTTTGTGACCAGGTCCAAGTTGTCGCATCATCCGGGTTTTGGCTGCTATCACGGGGGTCCCAAATACGTGCGCCACGTATTAGAAACTCACAATCAGAAATGCCATCGGGGAAGATTTCGCGATTGTTTTCAAGCTCAATAAACACATGGGCCTGCCCACAGCCGATATGTTTATTGGTCCAGCCTGCCATTTTAGACACGGCTTTACTATTGGCGGATGTGTGGTTGCCATCAGACAGTGAATAATCCCAGCTCTCGGCTGGGTAGTCACTTAGCGGCTTGTTGGCAATATACACGTCTTCTAACGCATCGATGGGTGCACCGTTAATTAACACAATTAACTGCACCCAGTGCTTTTCATCGCGCTCAATCGTCGCTTGGTGTGCAATCACACCGCCAATGCGGTCTCGGCCAAAGGTGATACGACGAGGCTGGTCAATGCCTTTTTGAAGACCTTTTGCTAACGTCGCATAGTCTTCCTCAGGCACATCCGGGGATAGGCTATCCCACAGTGCACCCACGGTTTCATCCCAGATTTTTTCGCCTAACCCAAAAATCGGATCAGCTAACTCATTCGCTATGTCAACAATTTTACCCATGGCGCACCTCATCCGTAGACGAAGGCAACACCTGAGAAAAGCAAAAACTGACCGCGCTCATTTCTAGTGCACTTAAACCAATGTTTGTGACGCAATACACATAACCTAAGCCCACAATGCCGCCTATCAATTCGCCTTCATATTCAACCAAGGCAATATCACCGCGCTGCGCATAGTTGATTTCAACAGGCTTTAAATGGTGTTTAAACACACTTTGAATGTCGCAAAACCCCAATCGAGTTAAACGCCGCTTTGCGCCAATGGCGGTGCTGTAACGCCCACGAAATTTCGCCGCCACATCGACGCCATTTCGAACCAACAACCAATCAGCCACAAACAAGCAGCAATCAAACTTGCCCCATGCAAACGGGGTGTCTTCGCATGAGTCTAGGTAGCGCTGTAATAAAATAGGGCGGTAACTAGGGCAGTGCATGGCCATCCCTCCCACCTACTGGCGCGCCTGGCTGGGTATCTGGTAATACAGTCCCAGTGGCCTCGGCATGCTCATTAAAAAACATATCTTCGGGGTATAACGCAGATTGGGTTGCATGATTCCAACGCTGGTGCAAACGCGACTGCTTCCAGCGCTCAGACTCACCCGCCACCGACAAACTCACTTTACTGACTTGGCCGCGCTCCACATCACACGCCACGATATAGCCGCTTTCTAATAACTGAGATTGGTTCACACGGTAATGTTTATCGACGGTGGCCAAATAGATTTCAACACCCACACCAATGGGGTCGTTTTCAGCCACTTCTGCAAGCACGGTTTCACTTTGAGTGTGCAAGGTTAAGCGAATACGCGCCGCATCGTTTTTATCATTGGCGGGGATTTCACCAATGCGCCCAAGCATGCCAAGACCAAACCAGGTGCGACCTAAAAAGCGACGCTCACCAACCCCGGTATGCAATAACAAATCACCACTTTTAAATGCCAAGCGCACAAAGTAGCGGGGGCGACAATGGGCAAGCTCGGCCACCAAAGCTGAATTTATTGCTTCCATTAAAACGCCTCCCGACCTTTGATTTTCCAAGAAGTCACAAAGCCATTTTTCACCTGGGCGTCTGCCAACCCTTGCTTGTTATCAAGTAACCTAAACACGCCAGCAGGGCGTTTAAAATACACCGGGGTATTGCTCGCAGGGATTTGGCGCATCGGAGATTCAAACTCAAGTTCACACGCACCGTGGCTATCCACCACCACGTTCGAAGTCAGCACTTTAAGCTCGGCATTTTCACCTGTACCAATCTGAATGCGATTACCGGCTTTGGCATACACGCCATTCACAGGCAAACCAGCAACTTTCAGCACATTACCGTCTTGATATGACTCAGTAACGCGGGCAAAACTATCCAAGTCATCTTGTAAAAACCGATAGTCAAAACACAAGAACTTGCCAACTGAGCCGCGACACTTGGCCAAGAACGCATCCAGCGCCAAGGCATCGGCCTCTAAAACATTGGTAAGCTCAATTTCAAACTCCCAATAGGCACCTTCAAGGTCATAGACCTCGGAGGAATTATTGGCTTTACTGACATGCAAATGACTATTGGGAACCAGCCGAAATACACAGCTTTTTGGGGGCTTAGGTAGGGGAAGGTGCTCCATATTTTTTATCGCTCTTTGCTTTACTGTGTGAGCGAGTTTAAAAAATTAGGCGCGGGGATTTAGGTGGAAAATGTTTTACACATGACCAAAAACCATTCATAAACTCATGTTTACATATTAATTTTTTAATGAGAGCATGGTTGATATGCAACATACACATATAAGCGCTTTGTTATTTAGGCTAATTTGGCTCTTACATAGTATCGATTCATGATAAAAGGCTATTAGATTTTCATAGGAGAATTTGGTTGGAATACTTACCTGTAATTACCGCTGTTTTGTCTGGGCTATTTGCGATGTTAACTGCATACTACGCGTGGACATTAAAAAAGCGTGATGAAAGCAGAACTGAAAAAGCGATTAGGCGTGCCGAAAAAATTGAACACTTTACAAATGTATACGCTTTGCTAGAAACAGCTATGCATCAAGTTATGAGTGAAGAGAAGTTTTCACTTCAGCATGAATTTAGCCGCATGAACGCGAAAATGGAATTAATATCAGAACCACAGTTGAAGTCTCAATATTTTGAATGTTGCTCTCTACTCGAACAGTGGTCAAAGTTCCATGTTTCTTCTTTACCTCCCAAGCGACAGTTTGGTGATGCAGTTATTACAACCTATCAACGACCAGATCCGCGAGCAAAATATAAAAAATTAGCTGACGAGTATAAAGAGAAGCTATTGTCTGAAGTCGAAGTTTTGAAAGACATACTTAAACAATCACTGGCAAATGACGACTAACTAATGCTCAGCTCTCTCGTGATTGGTTTAAGCTCGTATACTGGCCTAACAAATTATAAATCATCCTACTTGGAAGTTGATTTATAATTTATGTTTACATTGAACTATGTTTAGGCAATATATTTAGAGCCACCTCTCACCATTATTCCAATTAACTTTAAATAGGTTGAATATGACTAAAAGGTTTTACATACCTGCGGAAGGCCCCGATGTTAAAGCACTACATATAGCACTGTATGGAGCATCCGTTCTAGCAAAGGAATATAAATCAGAGATAATTCTCATTGTTCCTACCTTAAAACACGCTTCTGGCACAATATTATCAAAGGTACTTAAAGATGAAAGCCTGAAAAAGCTAGTGAAAGGAGCATCTTTAAAGTATGACAATGCGCCGATCAGAATGGTTTCAACTCAAACTTTTGACCCTTACCGAGACAATGGAGTTCTAGTTGCTCTGTGGGCCGGTAGCAGTATGTTAAAAAAGATTGACCAAAGTGATGATGCGATTGGTGTTTTGGCTTTGCGCTGGGTTGGGAATGATGTAGAAGATTGGGCTTCAAAACATAAGGCAACAAAGTTGCAGGATTCATCACCACAAAACGCAGAATAAACTAGAAAGCTGTCTAATAGATAACCCTATATTCGTGTTATTCAGTTTTTAAACCCATTTATAATTTCTAAGGTTTATATATGCTCAAGAATAGCAATTATTGCATGGTGAAGCTCATACGCAAGACTAACGAAGCATTAATGTACTGGAGTGCGGCTTAAATTTAGCAAGGAGCTAAAAATGGATAATAAGATTTCTCGAGAATACCAAAAGAATCTCCCCTTTATTGATGACGTTAACCTCATGCAAGCAGCCAAAGTTGCTATATACGTAATTGTCGAAAAAAGTGGACGTAAATCAGATTCAATTAGAAATGTAGCTAGGAAATACTCGGTTAGGGAAAGCGAACTTCTCGAGTGCATTAATGAAGCAATTCCAAAGCATTTTTTTGCTGAACGTGCCGCAAGAGCGCGAAAAAGAAAAGCAGCGACATTTTATAAAGCTCCTGAAGCAAGGATGATACCTGAAAGTGAGAAGGCTGTTGGCAAAGAACATTTACGAAACATCAAAGCGATGTTTCGTAAGGAATAAAGGGAAAATAAATTACATTAAGCCACCCCCTTAATCGCCCTAAACACAGCCCCACGAGAGCTGATACTCTCAACCACAACAGCTTCAATCTGCCGAGCAATGTTTGTACCAATCACATTACTTTGCTCGGCATTTAAAGCGCCTTCGACTGTGATCTGATTCGTAATATTAAACACCACATTTTGGCCAGCGGCTTGGCGATTGCCTGCATTGTAGTGTCTGGCCATGTGGCTGATTTCAACGTTTTGCTTAGGCGATAGAACACGCTCTCCGCGTTGTAGTACATAGGTGCTTTCATTTGGTACGTAATCTAAACCACCGTGTGCGATACCAGCAGGTTGCTGAGATTTAATCATACGCACTTGTTGCATGCCCATAGCGACGGCGGCCGCCGCTGCAGCGGCACCAAGTGCTGGGCCGACGATTGGGATAGGGGCCAGTGCTGCAAATGACCCGGTTGCCGATTCATAGGTTTTGATTAAGGCTTGGGTTATCGCAAAGGTTTTATAGAGCTTAAACGCCGTTTTACTTTGACTTGCCATGGCCTTAAAACCTGCAGCGCCAAGACCAACAACGGCAGAGGTTTTCTCCCGGGCGTTTTTAGTCTCCCAGTTTGCAAACTGCATAAGATGTTGTTGCATCGCACCGGTATTGCGAGTGCGGGCTTGCATTAAACGCTCTTGGTGCGCGTATTCATCGGCTTCACGCTGGCTATGAAAACCTCTTGCAGCGTTTAGTTCTTGCTGCCGCTCTAGGTTTCGGATTTGATTATCAGCGTTGTATTTGATTTCGCCGACTTCATCATTTGCAGCAAGACCCAGCATGCTTCTGCGTTTGGAGTCGATACGTGCTTGTTGTTTAGCTTCCTCTACTGCCAGTTGGTTGTTGTAGCTTGCGAGCGCTTCACGGTTCGCATAGCCTTTGATTTGTGCAATACGGTCTTCGAGCTCAGCACGCAAATCGTTTTTACGCTTTTCTTCTGCTTGGTTTTGAATACGTGTTTTTTCTGCTTCATGCTTTTCACTTAAAGCTTGTTGGTCCGCCTGAAGCTTAGCATCTAGCTGCTGCAATATCGCATCGTACTTGGCCTTATTGCCTAGATCATTTTCACGTGCTTGTTTCACCATGGCTTTGCGTTTTTCATAGCTGGCTTTTAGCCTAGCTTCTTCACCTAAAAGTGACAGCTGCAGTTGCTGAATGTTTTGGGGAAGGGCGTTTGTCGCTTGTTTGGTGTTTTCTGCTATTTGCTTCCAATCTAATGCTTTGAGGTTTTGCTGTAGGTTTGCTGCCTGTGCGGCGGTTTTCATGGACTCACTACGTAGCTTGGTTTGCTCGTTGATATAACGCTCAATACCTGCAATTTGGTTTTGGTAGGTGAATTTAGCGCGGTCACTGCCTGCATTATTCATTTGTTGGCGCAGTTGCTTAATACGTTTATACGCATTTTGGATGTTGTTTGTGTAGTTGATGGTTTGCTTTGAAGCAGAGGCTATTTGCGCCTTGGCGCTAACGTTGTTGACGGAATCGAACGCATCACCTAAATCATACAAGTGTGTTTCCAGCCTTTTTGAACTGGTACTGGCTTTGTCGCCTTGGGTCGCAAAGTAGGCGATGGCCAAACCTGCCGTAACAGCTAACCCAACTGGGCCACCGAGCATGCGCATTGCACCGCCAAGCACTCGACTGGATAACGCCGCGCGTTTAGACACAACTGAATAAGTGGCCGTTGCTGCGTTTAGGTTGGTTTGTGTAAGTGTCGCCCTTTGGTTGGCAAGGGCCAGTTGATGAATGGCTTTTGTTCTAAGCGCTGTATTTCTGGCCATCGCGAGTTGGCGCTGAGCTGCAGCTTGCTCTTGTATTGCCCGTCTGTTTTCTTCTACAGCTAAACGTTGATTAGATGCCGCTAATTGTAAGTCAGCTTGTAGCGCTTTGTGTTTTGCTATTGTTGTGGCTGTAATTGCGGCTGTTGCTTTAGCTGCACCGCCTGCCAGTTTGCCCCCGTAAACAATAGCCAAAGCCGCTGCCGAGGTCGTTAACCCTTCAACGAGTTCTTTGTTTTCGCGCAATTCACGCATGCCTGAGGTGACTGCATCTGCAACACCTGTCACAGCAAAATTTACTGGCTTTTCATACTCACGAATAAGGCGCTGATACTCGTTGCTCATCTCTGCAAACGAGGCATTTATTTTGCCTTCGGTGGCTTCGGCCGCACCCGCATACTCGTTTAAAGCCTTTATTAAATAGCGTTTAAACATCTGGCTGGTAATACGACCATCGTTGACCATTTGCCTAAAACCACCTGCTGCAACGCCAGCCGCTTTATCTAGCTTTTGTAAAAGCCCTGGTAACGGCTCAGTGACCTGGTTGAGTTCTTCCGCTCTTAGCACACCTGCAGTCATGCCTTGGGTCATACCAAACAGAGATTGCTCGAGCTGCACATTGTTTGCGCCTGTTTTAGCGGCGGCATTGGCCATGCCTTCTAAGATTGCTTTGCCTTGTGTTTGGGTGACAATACCTACTTGTTGCAGGTTAAGGATTTTAGAATAGGAATCAGCAAGGGTGGTGTATTGTGTATTGAGTCTGTCTGCGGTTTCAAACAGATAGCTTTGTACTTGTTGGTATTCACGGGTAGAATCGGTCAACCCTTGCAGCCGAGTATCTAATTGCTGCGCCGCGCCTGTATCGCGAATAAACATGGCTGCCGTGCCAATGGATGCAACGCCTGCGAGGGTCACACCCAATAACTCATACCCTGATTGCAATAGACCAAGTTGTCTGCCCATGGCGGTTTGTTGCTGCATCACTTTCGCTTGGCTTGCACCTAAGCGTTGATTGGCCTTGACCTGATTTTGAATTGCCCCCGGTAATCTGTTTAAATCTTGCAGGTTTTGATTCGTGCCGGTTGTGACTGCTTTACTGACCGCCGTTTGACTCTTAGCGACTTTGGACTGGCTTTCATTTAAACGCTGATTAGCGCCTACCTGACTTTGAATAGCGCCGGGTAGGCGGTTTAAATCCTGAATGTTTTTGTTGGTGCCAGCGGTAACCGCTTTGCCGTCATACTTTAAGCGAAGCGCTAGGTTCAGTTGGTTTTTCATCGGGTCGCCTTAGTAATCCTATTACAGTGCGCTCTAAGAATTGGAGCTTGTCAAAATCAGTGGGGGTCAGGGCAATATCTGAATAGCGCCAAGCGATTTCAGCCCTGGCATAATCAAGGGCGAGTTCTATGCCATCTTTGCAGTATTGCCACTGGGTATTGGCAGCTGAAAGCGCCTTAACCGCCATCCAGTTTTGTGGGAGTACGTATAAATCTGCTTTGGTTTTTACGGGTTCAACCGGCGCACCAAAATGGGCTAAATCTTCATCAAGTGCTTTGGATTGTGTGGCCAAGTCACCCACAAACCACTTGGCCACGTCGATTAGTTTTTTTCCTGCACTCGATATTGGGCATTGATACACTCGGTTGATAAACGCCCAGTAATACCGCCAAAGCCAAGCATTTCGTCCAGCACGTCTTTTGAAAAGGGGATGCTGTTGCCGTCATCAACAAAGTCATCCCAGCCTACAAGCAGTTGCCCAACAATGGCTTTATCTGTGGTGCTGTGTGGATCTGTGAGCTTTTCAATGTCGGTATCTGGTACCAACTTGATGTGTGCCGTGAACTTAAACTCCACGCCGCCATATTCAAAATGGAGTGGTGCATGAATGGTGGCGTCTTTTAATTGCTCTAACTTTTTTAATTTCATATGGATCACTCAAATACTAAGGTTAATTCGTCATAGCCTGCATCACTGGGGACGAGTTTGCCATCCAGTTCGTAGCCTGTGAGCTCACTCTCTAAGCTGGCATACTTAGGCGTGGGCATTTGGAAGCGGCCCAACAATGTCACTTTGTTGCCAGCGCTTTGGCCATGGTTAAACTCAAAGGTTTGAATGCTGCCAGCCAACTCAAACGGGTTGAAGATAGATAATGAATCACTGGCGACTGTGAAGTTTGCGGTAGACTCATGGCCTGTGATCATGATTTCTTCGTGATTGATTGCCCGGTCAAACACCACATTGTTACCCACATCAACGGTGAGCTTGTGTAAGGTGCGGCTCAGTCCATTTAATTTAAACGCGCTTTTGTTGCTCACACCTAACGTGCTTGGCTTTTTCCAACGTGACCAATCAACAGGTGGCGGGCCGCTTGATTGTACCGGCGCACTGAATAGGCCTTTAAACTGCCAGTTAATCATTGGCTGACCTTTTTCAAGATTGATACTGAAGGTGCCTAACATCTCAGTGAGTACATGCGTATTTTGGCCAAAGCGCATCAAGCAGGTTGCTTTGGTTGCAGCGCCTTTGGTGAAGGTGACTGCATTCGCGCTAGATACCTGCACCATGCCGCATGCTAATAACAATGGCGCAATCGCCGGGGCTGAGCCTGCGCTGCCACTCATGGCCAGCGGCGTTTTAAAATTCAGCGTCACATGCTCACCGTAGATAATCTCTAGGCTTGAGCCAGAATGAGCGCGCTCAATTTCGTCTTTTTCGGTTTCGGCTTCAATGTTAAATTCGACTTCACTGGCATATATCGCATGATTGCCTGTGAGGGTAGTCCCGAGGGAATCGGCCATAATTAGCCTGTCTTTAAATCGCCAGCTCATTTGCTTGCTCCTGGTTTAATGGTGTCACCTTCAAGTACGAATGCACCGGCAACATTGCTACGGTCTCCGTTTTGCTTAAGTGCCTTTTGTACTTGCTGGGCAATCTCAGTTGGGCTGTGCTTTTTAGGGGTTGGTTTGTCGTCTTTCATGTTGGCTCCTTGGTATTGATGGTTATGTGCCCGGAGACAGAGAACTGGCACTGATAAATGAGGTTTTTGGTTTGTTGGTTTAGCTCTACCATGCGGCCTCGATGTAGCTTGATGGGCTCATAAGGCGCAATTGTGAGGCCAGCAAGTGCGTCTTTTACGCGCTCCCGTAGCATTTCAATTTGCTGGTCGGTTTTTCTATTTGCACTATGACAAGGGATAACAATCATCACAGCAAACAGCTCTGTAACGGCGTATTCGTCTTGGCCCGTGATGCTGTTTGTTGGTTGGTAGTCTTCATCCAGCGGCAATACGTACAGCAAAGAGGTGTGCACTGGTTTACTGCGTGCTTGGTTAAAGTCAGGTGCAAAACCCACCTTTGCAATTTGAGCTTTGTTTAATGCCTTTTCAATGTGGTTTAAATCGAAATTAAACATGCTTTAAACTCCATTTAAACAAGCCAACCAGTGAGCGTTTCAACGATGACGCCCGCTTGGTATTGCTCAATACCAATAATCGGGCGAGCAGGGAGTGTAACTGCATGGCCACGGCCCGTTTTACCTCCAAAGTGATGAATGGCGGCGTATTCTTCCCCTAAGCCATGTACTAATTCATCGCCTTCCACGTTATGGGTTACGGAGCCTGCCAAGTTGCGTTGGTCAGTAAGGGTTAAACCGCCACGCTCAATTGCTGCATCTGATTGTTCCCAGCGAGTACCATCTGGCGCAAGTTCGTTTAAAAAGCGGGTTGTGACATCCATATCTAAAAATGCGCCAATGTCATCCAGCACATCTTCGGGGGCTTGGCTTTTGTGGTTTAGCACCTGCAACTTCTCTAATGCATCGCCCGAGATATCAATAAATACGCCCGCCATGGTTTAGTACCTAGCCCAATCAAAATTGCTAGAAACAGGCTTGGTTTGAATAGGCCCAGAGGCCACAGGCGAGGGCGCTTTGATTTGAATGGTGCCCGCCTCAATTTTGCTAAGCTCCTGCATCGCGTTTTTACGTCTGGTCATTAAGCCTTCGTCGGCGTCGTTGTTGCATAGTTCGTAGCGCATTAAGTCTGCGGCAATGCCAAGAAGTGGTGAGGCATCCACCTCGGCTTGTGTGAGCTCATATTTGGCCACGTAACCCGAAATCGTGTTGTTTACATTGGTCGAGGCAGTTTCAAACCAATTGAATACGGTGGTTTGAATGTCTGTTTCAGGTGTGGCAAACAGCGCGGTTTTAATGTCGTTATCCGTGATATCTTGTGCATCAAACCCAATCGAAAAGCGACCATTTGCATAATCAACCAATCGGTTTACGCCCAAGGTATTTACTGTGTGTTGTGTATTAACAAACATAGGTCTTTCCTTATCAATAAAGGGGCCGAAGCCCCATAGGGAGTTAATGGCTAAATCGTTATGCTGGGGTCAGTACATCAGTGAGTAACATACCGCACCCTTTGGCTATGATTTGCTCTTCGACTGATTCACCCACAATGACTTTGGTGCCGCCACGTAGCCCCGCAGACACAGGTTTGTTACCTGACTCTCGGTTCTTGTAACGTGCCGTTAGGCCAAAGGTCATACGTTTGTTTTCAAAGCTGGCGAGCGGGTCATGGTAAGTAAATGCAAGGTTGTCGCCCCAAGCCCGTTCAAAGACAGGAGCTTTACCTTTTTTGGCGATATTTAATCGCGCCTGGCCAATGTTGATATGCTCTATCTCAAGCGATTCTTTTATATAAGCCCAAGGTACAAGTCCTTCGTCTCCAGTTGTCCCGTTATAGCCTTTAAGCAGCTTTTTATTAGTCCTAAGGGCCGTAGCAACTTTAAATGACATGGTCATGCTATTGGGTCGCATTAAAGGCTCGTCGAGCAAACTTAGGAGCCAGCGCAAAATATCAAGGCTTGGGTCATCCAGTTTTTTTAAGCTCCCGGTGCCCAGCTTTTTATGAATACCGAAGTTGGTTGGATCTGAAAATTTTTGAGCTACTCGCACTTCACGACCAAGTAATACTAGGTCCGTAATGTTTTCAGTAGCGACATTTAGGGGGCTGTGATTAGCGGGCGCATTTGTAATATCGTCGTTTGGTACAACGTCAGATAAGCCATAATCGGTCACAGAGCCTGTTTGCTCTTCATAACCAAACTCAACTTGGTTTGGTTCTGACTTACGGCCAATTTTGGTATCTGGCACTGTGAACTTATCAGCTAAATTGTACTCACCCCATTTGTACTCACGTCTGTTCACTGACGCATAGGGGAGTAATCTATCTGCGATTAATTGACGATTGCTGTAGCCAATTGCTATCGCCGTTTGCTGTACGTCGGGGGTAAATGGCATTCCATCACTCATGGTAATGCTCCTTATTTAATGATCACAAATGGGGCGATATGAATGTCGACAATGGTGCCTGCGTCGCCTTTTTCGAGCACCTTGCCAGCTACGTGGATTTCGGTATCGTCTGCCAGAGCGGTTGGGTCTAAGGGTATTGCGCGGCCTTCACTGTCACTCACTGCGTATTCACCACCGGCAAAGTCGCCACCTAGTTCTATGGGTGCAAGCTGTGTCATGACCACATCAACACGCAGCTTTTTATCTGTGCCTTGCTCTGTCACCCCAAGAATAGGGCTGTTAATCCCTGTGGCATTGGTTGCCATAAAATCGCCGACATCAGCCGCAACAAAACGGTTTGCAGGCAATGGGGCGTCAGACTCAAAGTTTCTGATTAATCCTGGTATGGCCATTAGTTTGCCTCCTGCGTCACGTGGTCCATGGCTGTACTAAGGCTAATTGTTATGCCCTTGTTGGCTTGCGCACTTTGGAACTCCAAAGCCTTTGCAGCCAATGCATCAGCCGAGTTATCAATTTCGGTTTCGTCGCTGTCGTCTTGTCGGCTAAAGTCTTTGGTGAGTCCGGCTTGCTCAGGCAATGAGAGCAGCAAAGTTTTAAAGAACTCGGCTGGCTTGGCCGACGAGGTTTGATTGCCATCGCTAGCAGCAAATTCAAATGTGTTGGCACTGTCTGTTTCAAGGTGTGCCATGAATTCTGCCAAACCGTCCGTTTTGGTGATACGCGGGGCATTGCCACCGTTGACCTTGGTATCAATAAACGTTTGCGCATCAAACTTGCGTTGGTTGAATTCGTGCTGGGCATTCTTTGCGTTCGCCGCATCCAGTTGCGCCTGCAATGCTTTCTCGGCTTCGGTGGGGTCGTTTTTAGTTTTGTCACTCACTTCTAGTTCCTCGGGGTTATGGGAAGGGGTGCTAAAGGCATGATCGCCATAGCGCTGTTTGTCTTGTTCGTGTTCAGCGATGATGGTTTTGCGGGTAAGCCAGTCGGCTTCCCAATTGGGGATGAGGCGGTTTGCGGTCTCTACGTCGTGCTGTTCAATAACCCACTCACGCAAATTCCCCATAAAGTCGGTAACTAAACGCGCAGTTTGCATAGCAACATCTTCTATACGCTCGCTGGCTTCACTGGCAGCAAACTCAAAGACTGCGCCTTTTGACTCTTCATTGAATTGCCAAGGCATGCCAGCAACAGCAGGGGGCTTGCCACCCAAGTAGCCAACGTGACCTAAAAAGTAATTACCTGGTTCACCTTCTAAACGCACGCTGCGGTTTGGGTAGCGCTTTGCTTCGACGGCTTCTGCAAACTCAGCGGCCACATCTTCAGCCTTGGCAAACAACTTACCGTCTTCGACTTTTAAGTCGCTGACCCACCCCCAAGCAGGGTCGTCGGTTTTAGGGTGGCCAATCACCAAAGGGCTAGTCTTAGGTATAAAGTTTGTAACCACAGAGTCTAAATCTGCGGCAGTAAACTCCTGTGTATTACCGTTTGAGTCGGTGTGGGTGCCAGCGGTAAAAATCTCATACCAGTCAAACTCAGTGTTTTCCATTGTGGGTGCTCATCGTTGAATCAATGAGCTCAGAATAGCGGGGGAGAAATAGAAAATTAGGCGTAAAATGTTTTACATATTAGTTGGTTAAAGCTTCCAACTTGTGTAACTATTATGCTTAGCACAAATAAGAATTCAATACGTGATATGAAAATCTATAAATGGACTAACCCCAAAAAAATAAACCTTCAGCAGCCATTTCTTTACCATATTTGTATCAATACAGGCCAAGCAGAATTTAATTACATTGGTAAAGCATCAAAAAAATCTCGATTAAATGAGTACCGCAGAAATGTAGCCAAAATCTTGGATGGCAAAGCAAGGCGACCAAAGACAAAGCGAAATGGTGAACCCCAATCACTTAGCAACCTGCGCTATCGTTATGTGCACTTAGTGTTAGCCCTAGCACACAAACAAAACTGGGATATAAAGCATTACCCGATTGAGAATGTGGAAAAGGACAACTTAAACGAAAGGGAGCAACAAGTGATCAAGGAACTCAATACAACCTGCGAACACTTTGGTCTTAACGAAAAACAGACTTGGGAAATTGAAGAACTGGACGCGCTATCGAAAGAACTCCTTCAAGGCCTAAAGTAATTGTTTAGGTAACTTTTACCATTGAAGTTACCTCTTAAATTGGAAACATGGCCTTGAGATAAGTTTAAACCATGTTTAAAACCGCTTTAAAAAGCTCTGAAACGTTTTAAACTAACTACAGTGTTGCAAAGGCGTTTAAATTTAATTAATGTGCTGAAAACTCGTTAGTGGCATTCAAAATGAAAGTTCACTAGATACCGATATTACATTATGGATAATTAACTCTTCATAAAAGGAAAGCAATGTTCCGTCTATTCATAGCCTTTTCCCTTTGTTTTCTTAGTCAAGCGTCAAACGCGAACACTACATCAGAAAATTCAGGTCAACCGAACACAGAGCTCAACTGGATTAATGAGCAAATTATTTTACTACAAAGAAAAAATATAGAATTAGAAATGCAGGTAAAGCATCTTGCCGTTGATGAAAGCGGCCTTTCTGATATTAAAAAGGAAGTTAATCTGCTGAAATTAAAGCTAGTAGAAATGCAAGGCAAATATGAAATAGTTAAGGATAACCAATCAAGAGAACTTAGTAATTATGATCGTAGAGTAGGTGATATCTATCAAGCTACCAATATTTGGGGAGCTGTACTTACCATTTTCGGCTTAATAATTACCATTTCTGCTATCCTTATTGGTTTGTCGGCCAGAAATAGAGCTATAAGTGAAGCCAAAAATGCTGCTAAAGAATATTTCGATACAGAAGGTAAGCAACTCGTTGCTGACGAACAAAGAAAATTTGAAGATATTAGAAACAACGAACTTCAAGCTCTTAGACAACAGCATGAAAACCTGCATTCGGAGCTAAAACTGCAAAACGACCAATTACTTGTGCAATCAACTTTTAGCAAAGCCGAATCTTACGAAAAAGATGATAACCCTTATTTGGCGATAGCTGAGTATGATGGTTTGGTCGAAAAATTTAAGTACTCTGAATCACTAGAAATTAGAGAAGAGGTTATTTTTGCGCTACTTCGTAAAGCAGTTATATTTACCAAATTAAATAAGCATAACGAAGCAAACAAAGTATACAGTCTAATACTTGACATGATTTTAAAAGACAATTTCATTGATAATGATAGATTATTAGTGAGAGTATTTTTCAATCAAGGTGTCTCATTTTCTCGATTAGGGAAAGAGAGAGAGGCTATAAAGTCGTTTGACAGCATCATAAAATCCTTTGAAAACACCACTGATCAGGTAATTAAGGAAGTTATGTCAAAAGCATCCTTAAATAAAGGTGTTCACTACAGTAAACTAGGGGATTTTGATAAAGAAATAGAAGTGTATGAAGAGTTGGTTGCTCGTTTCAGTAATAATAATAGCACATCAATAAAAGAGTGCGTAGCACGCGCGCTTTTAAACAAGGCGACTACGTACAAAGAGCAAGGTTGGGACGACGCCGCCATCATAGAATGCCTTGACGAATTAATTCATTTATATGAGAAAGAAGACGATCACAAAATTACAGATTATGTGATTACTGCGATGTTTAGAAAGGTTGAAATGTTGAGTGAAAATAAGAATATTGAAGAGTCCATAGATGTTTTACAAAGAATTGCCGACAGGTATGGCAACTTCAATATGAACGAGATTAAATCGAAAGTCGCTACAGCAACCTTAAAGAAAGGAGAGTTAGAGTTACAGCACGTAGGGTTTGAGGCTGCCCTCACAACTTACAATGGTTATCTAAATCAAAATAGCTCAGTATTTACAACTGACTCAGCCAAAATCATGATTAATAAAGCTATTATTTTAGCCGAACTTAACAAGTATGAGGAGTCAATGTCAGAACTTAATGAGTTGTTAACTTGTTTTTCAGGCAATGATCATGAAGATTTTGATGACTATAGGTCCCATACATTGTATTTAAAAGCTAAATTATTGTTTGAATTAGAGCGTAATGAGGAATCTTTACAAATAATCGATGAAGCTATTCACTATTTCAACGAGTCTCAAGAAATAAAAATACAGAGGCGCTTAGCCAAGTTAATGATCGTGAAAAGTAAAATATTAATATCTCAGGAGCAAGGGGACAACGCGGTAGAGAACTTAATTACATTAATAAATGATTTTAAAAATTCAAAAGACACTGATATGAAGAATTTAGTGTCTGAGGCATACTTTATCGCAGCTTCCACTTTGAGAGAATTAGAACGTTATGAAGAGGCTATAAACCTTTGTAATATTGGGCTGAGTACTTTACGTCATATTTCTGACGGCTCCGACATTACCCTCTATACTCTATTCTTAGAAAAAGGTCTTTCTCTTACTGAGCTTAACAAAGTCAAAGAAGCAATTGACAATTATGATAAAGGTGTTAATAGACTTCGTGAATTTACCGAAACGGAAGCACAAACAATCACTGCGGGCCTACTGTTGGAAAAATCCAACCTAATAAAA
This sequence comes from Pseudoalteromonas luteoviolacea, assembly GCF_018100925.1. Classification (GTDB taxonomy): domain Bacteria; phylum Pseudomonadota; class Gammaproteobacteria; order Enterobacterales; family Alteromonadaceae; genus Pseudoalteromonas; species Pseudoalteromonas obscura. The sequence goes on from NZ_JAGJEH010000024.1 coordinate 21,877, forward strand.
TCAAAGTTCCCTGATAAACCAGATTGCGCCATAGAACCATTAACTAAAATAATAGAGCTTTATAATAGCTCCGAAGATAATGCTCTAAAAAGTAGCTTGGCTATAGCACATAATTCCATTGGTTACATATATATCTTAGAAGCGAAAAAAGTTGACAGTGTTAAGGATAGTAAAGAACAAACTGATTTTCTTAACAAATCTTTAGGGCATTTCGAAGAAGCTCTTAGTCGATTAGATAACTCGACATTGTGTGGCTATACTATAGGTAACGAGGCATACGCCCTATGTTTGCTTGGCAAGTTTGACGAGGCCGAAAACACATTTAACAAAGCCCTCCGTGCACCGATAAGAGGTGGTGAGAATTTGTATAATGCTACTTTGAAAGATATAGAATTACATAAAACAAAATTAGACAATGAAATGAGGCTAATAGTTGAACGCCAATGGGCACATTGGAAACAAGAGCAGAGTTAATAAATAAGTGAAAAGGCGATCAAACGATCGCCTTTGCTGCTTCTTGGAGTGCTGTGAACAACAAATTGCCACTAGCCCCATAGATAGAGTTTTCCATCAGATCAATTAATGATTTTGAAGTTGAAGGAGATTGTTTGCAAATTATAGTAGCGACTTCTTCTGCTTTTTTTGGTGATAGGGTATTTGTTTCTAACGTTTCTTTAAGGTCTATGAGTAAAAGCTGGATATCGCTGGAGCTTTCTAACGACGTAATTAAACTGTCCAGAGTTTTTTCATTTTGGTGAATTTGAGCCGTCAATAGACGCTCTTCTTTTTCTACCATTGCATGAATTGTGCTCTGACAGTTATTGATTATTTCCTTATGTCCCTTATTTGATGAGGCAAATAACTCTTCCAAACTTTCAATCCGTCTAACTAATGTATCGATAACCTTTTCTTGCCTGTCTATAGTTTTGTCTTGCATCAAGAAAGCACGATTAGTTTGTTTAACTTCTAGCTCGGCCAACTCAAGCTTTTGAATTAACCTGAGAGCATTTACACTATTGGCATTAAAGAGCGAATCTATTGTAGTTTCTCTGGCCAATATCTTTTTGAAATTAGAATAAATTGAATCTATTAATTTTCGATGTTCGACTGGTAGAGTTATCGTTATTACAATTTCATTACCATTTTGTTCGAGCAGTACTTTAGTATCTATATCTGGCGCCGTTTGCTTTAATACATCCCCAAAATACGATAAAACAGATGCTCCTGCTTGATAATATGCATCCGGAAATTCAAATGTTTCTTCTATATACGAAACTGATGTACCACCCAAGTCATTGCTGCACGAGATACTTATTATTTTAGGCTGTTCGGTAATCTCGTCGCCAACTTCCAAGACCAGAAATGGGAAAGGGGGAGCTGAGTGTCCAAATACTTCTTCAAGATCAACTTCTGCATAGTCAAATCGATAAAAAGACTGAAAATTATAACTGTGTTCACGCTGCTTGATAAGAAACTCTTTGTCTAGAACGATAATTACGGGAATGTGACTGCTAAATCTTAAACCATAAACTCTCGTCTCGAAATGTATTTCCCTTCTGCATATTCTCGGTAAAAAGCTCCTTCTGTTAAATCCTTCTGGAGTAAAGAGCAATAAGTTATCAATTTGAAGCGCCTCCAACGACTCACTTGCTATGAAATAATATTGCCACTTGCTAGTCTCTAAAAAGGAACCAAGCAACTCATTAGCGATTATATTTCTTTCTGATTCTTTTTCCTTTATTAAGCCCATGCTTCGAATTAGTGAATTATTATAAATATCATTTAACGTTATTCCTTTTAATGCGGCTTGAAGCTGTTCTAAAACCTCGAAACGCTCGGACTTTAAATGCTCCCAAGCGCCACCCCCATTTAAAACTTTTTTAATATACATATTTACTACATCCTTTCCCTAATCTCTCTCTCAATATCTTCCTTACCCATTCTATCTCTTTCAATAAGCGGGAAGACTATCTGAATCTTGGTGCCTTTACGCGAAGACTTAAGCTTAAACTTGGTTTTGTATGACTTGGCGACATCGCTCATTTTATATAGGCCTTCGCCGAAGTGGAGGCGAGAACGTAGCGGTATACCCATGCCATCGTCTTCAATGTGCACGTGAACTTTAGATCTAAGCTTATGCACGAATACGTTAACCTCAGAACCTTCTGAGTGGTGCACAGCGTTATGAAGGCCATGATAAACAACAGCGTAAATGTCACGCTCTAATTGCGGGTCTAGCTTTACGTTGCCAATCACAGTTTCAAAGTTAACTTTAATTTTCGCCTGCAAGCTAGATTGCACTTGCAGCAAATCTAAACCAGCAAGCAATCTTTGCTCGCCAAGGTAAGGGCCGTTGTTAACTATAGGAGTTATTAGCTCTGAAACTTTGTCGAACTTAACCAGCCCCTCAGTAAACATTGTATCATCACCAGAGCTGACCAACGTTTTGCCTTGTTCAACAAGCATGGCTATTTGGCCTAAATTGCCGCTTTGACGCTTAAGCTCGTTTTGTCTAAATACTCTGCGGAATGACTGGATCCAAAAGTAAACAAAGAACGCCACAGCAGCAACCAATAGTAATGCAACGAATGAATAAATGCCCAACGCAGTAGGGGAGTTATACCAATGAGAGCGAACCTCAAACGCATATTTTGCGGGTTCACTAGCTACATTGCCTACAATCTGTCTGAACTCCAACGAATAATGACCTGGATATTAATGAC
>NZ_JAGJEH010000025.1 GCF_018100925.1 Pseudoalteromonas luteoviolacea
GTGCGGCGTATTAAACGGGTTTTACCCTTTCAAGTCAACTATTTTTTTGCAATATAATTTGTTTGCGCACAATTCATGCAAAATCAACAAAAATGGGCTACTAAAGGCTGATTTTTATACTTAAATCCAATGTTAGAATAATCACATCGCAATAATAAAGAAGTAAAAACGTAGAGAAATCATCCATTATAGGTGTTAGGATGTGAAGTTATTATAACGCTCGATTTGAAAGTTACTTGTTCGGACTATTTCAATGGAAAAATCTTCACAAGCACAGATCAAAGGTTTCGTGCCCCTGTTTGTTTTTATCACCTTAATAATTACTAGTATTGCTTCATTCGGGGCCTATCTTTGGCCGAAGCAAACAAATACAGTAGTACACAGCCAACCAGATCTTGCTCTACAAGCACAAGACCTAGCTGCACCACTAAGCAACACTATGATGAAGCTTGGCTACAACTACGCCAAACAAATGCTTACATCGGTCAAAGCAGGTAATCCTAATATTGATGCTTATCTATATGCTGACAGCGGAATGGGAAAACCAAGTTTAGTTTTCCAATCTAACGACACCCCTGTTGCACCAATTAAGCAACGCACTAAACTCACCATTGATGGGCAGGTTATCGTACATCAACCTCTTACTTTAGACGACATTCCAGTCGGTGAGCTAGTATTGGTGTATAGCGAACCAAAAGTTGAGGTCCCAACATCTAATCCGCTTAGTTACGTCTTAATTGTCGTAGCATTGATACTAACGATTGGCTTTGCACTGTTTTTGAAGAAACAAATCGTCGGCAAACTTGCTAAAGAATTGAAATTGCTAAATTCTGAACTCGAACACCTCATAAGTAAAAAAGATTACGATGTACATGTTACAGAGCAACTCAGTTTTGGCTTATCTGGCACAGCCATAGGAATAAACGCATTAATCAATCAGATCCGCGATATTATTAAAGGCAACAAAGCTTCTCAAAACGAGTTGAGGCAGCTGCAAACCAGTTTAGAAACAGAAGTGCAAGCTCGTACCTTAGCACTTGAAAAAGCAACCCTGAATGCAGAGCGTGCCTCTGAAGCAAAAACAACTTTTTTAGCTACCATGAGCCATGAAATACGTACTCCGATGAATGGCGTAATTGGTACGATTGACTTGTTGCGCCAGACGGAGCTAGATGGCGCCCAGCATCGCCTTACCACTATTATACGTGATTCAGCCTTCTCTTTGCTTGGGATACTGGATGATATTTTGGACTTTTCAAAAATTGAAGCTGGTAAATTGCAAATAGATAGTAGTGCGTTTTCAGTATCAGAGACAATAGAAGAAGTTGCTCGTGTACTCTCTTCGGTAGCCAAAAAGCGTAAATTAGACCTCCAGCTTGCCATTGCGCCAGATATACCAAGTAACTTAGTGGGTGATGCGGTGCGCGTACGCCAGGTGTTGTACAACTTATGTAGCAACGCAATCAAATTCACGACAACAGATGAAAGTAGACAGGGCTTTGTCAAAATCTCTGTTGAAGTAGCACAAAATACCTCTGAGCACTACACACTGCGCTTTAAAGTTACCGATAACGGTAAAGGTATGACACAAGCACAATTGAGGGAAATATTTAACCCCTTCATTCAAGCTGAAGGCTCAATTACCAGAGAGTACGGCGGCACCGGCCTTGGCTTATCTATCTGTAAGAGCTTGGTGGAACTGATGTTGGGGTCAATCAACGTGAATTCCGACATTGGTATGGGTAGTGAGTTTATCGTAGAACTACCATTTAGCATCAGCGGCAAAGTCGAATATGCTAATAAGGGTGTATTGGCAGGCAGAAAAGTGGTGACCTTTACACACAATCCTAATCGCCGCGCAATATTAGCGCGATACTTGTCGTTTATGGGCGCAAATTCTGCGATCGTTGTCGACCCAAGTGAAATTGATGAACACCAATATGAACAGGATGTGGTGTGGGTACTCGATGGGCTCGATGGCATGGAAAAAGTCAATCAGCAATTGAGAGACCTATTGTATTCAATCGAACACAATAACCAGCAAGTGATTGTATTGAGCACCATGGATGAATCTGCTTTGAATCACGGCCACATATTTTATCTCAATGCCGCACCACTGTGTAAAACAAGTTTCATGACCGCAGTTCTAGTTGCCGTAGGCTTACACCAACCTAAACAACTAAAACCATCACGCACCATGAACAGCTACTTGAATACGGAAGACGCTAAAGCTGAAAACAAGTTGGTACTATTAGTTGAAGACAATGTATTAAACCAGCAAGTTCTAACCGATCAGTTGCACTTATTAGGGTATGGTGTTGAAGTAGCAGAAAACGGCGAAGAAGGCTTGAAGATGTGGCAACAAGGCCATTACGCTGTGGTATTAACTGACTTGCATATGCCGAAAATGTCGGGCTACGATATGGTTACCAAAATCAGAGATATTGCTGAGCAATCTCCTGATATAAATGCACAGCCTTATATAATAGCAATTACAGCCAATGCACTTAAAGGTGAGCGTGATCGCTGCTTGGCATCAGGAATGAACGACTATATCACCAAGCCTGTTGAGTTAAACGTCCTTGAAGCAACTTTAGAAAAGTGGCAAAACGCTTCTGGAAATCGCTCTGAGCAATCACCTCATCCTGCGCCAGTGCAACCTGCTGATAAAGCCACACAAGCAAATCAGCCTGCTATCGCGTCTGACGATGAAGATACAGTGGAAATTACTGCAACCCCAGATTTCCAAGATGATGGTATTGTGGCGCCTCAAGAGCCTGTCATGAACGTGGATATGCACAGCTTTACTCAAGAAAATGGCGATCCGAAAATGACACTCGAAGATCAACCTCCGGCTATTTCAGAGGTCGAGACAGACAACGAAGCTGTGGATGAATCACCAATTAATATGGAGCAGCTAAACAAATACGTCAATGACGACAGCGCAAAACGACTGCGCTTCTTTAGGATGTATTTAGAGCAAAGCAGTGAATTAGCTCGTGATATTAACGGCGCCGTCATTTCATCTAGCCAAAGTGAAATCATTGAAGCATGTCACCAGCTTAAGTCTATTTCTCGCACTATTGGTGCCGAACAAGTAGCAATACTTGCAGAGAAATTTGAAGCCAAATGTAAAGAAGAGGAAATGAGCAGCGATCAACTGATCCAATTGCGAGATGAGTTAGAAGAGTCTTATATGAAGGCAACTGAGTTTATTCAAAAGTACTTACAAGCTGCAAACTAACGACAAAAAGTGCGGGCAAAGTCACATTGTGGCTTTGCCTGTCTTTGTGTCATTTAGCCTTGTGACATCGAGTGGATAATATTTACAACTACACCCAACATCGCTAAAGGAATTATATACTTACCATACTTCTGTGCTTTATCCAGTCCCATTTTTCCCTGATACTTTTCAAGTAACGGGATCAAAACAGCCAAAGCAACCACTAAACATACCAATATCACAATTATATACACGATAATCCCTAGTTTTCTGTCAACTCACTAAGTTATACCACGGACACTGCAAATTGAACCAGAGTTTAGTCAAACCGTTTCGTGGGATTACGGTGGAGGTAAGATTGAGTGTTCGGAATTGGCCCTGGATGTAACAACAAAGAAAAATGTGGGGCGGATGCCCCACTAAAGGTTGGAGAGTGTTGTTAATTCACCAGCGCAAGTAATATCCCTGCAGCAACTGCACTGCCAAGCACTCCTGCTACATTAGGTCCCATAGCATGCATCAGAAGAAAGTTATGTGGGTTTGACTCGAGGCCAACTTTGTTCACTACTCGCGCCGCCATAGGGACCGCCGACACTCCTGCTGCACCCACTAACGGATTGATAGGGTTTGAAGAAACACGATTCATGATTTTGGCCATGTATACACCAGATGCAGTGCCGATACTAAATGCCAGCGCACCCAACACTAAGATCCCCAGCGTCTCAACTGTTAAGAATTGATCTGCTGCCAATTTTGAGCCTACAGCCAAACCAAGGAAAATCGTGGTTATATTGATAAGCTCATTCTGTGCCGTGTTACTAAGCCTATCCACTACACCTGATTCACGCATTAAGTTTCCTAAGCAGAACATCCCCACTAATGGCGCTGCTGCAGGTAAAAACAGTAGTGTTAATGCCAATACCATCAAAGGGAAAAGAATTTTCTCTCTTTTCGAAACGGCCCTTAATTGTGGCATAGCAATACTACGTTCTTCATCAGAGGTAAGCCATCTCATAATCGGAGGCTGAATAATTGGCACCAAAGCCATATAGGAGTATGCAGCTACAGCTATCGCTCCAAGCAATTCAGGCGACAGCTTGGAGGCTAAAAATATAGCCGTTGGACCATCGGCTCCACCAATTATCGCGATGGCTGAAGCATCTTGTAAAGTGAACTCAAACCCTGGAATAAAGTTCAGTAAAATTGCGCCAAATAAGGTGGCAAAAATACCAAACTGCGCAGCTGCGCCAAGCAACAACATGCGAGGATTAGCGATCAGTGCACTAAAATCCGTTAACGCTCCAACCCCCATAAAAATGAGTAGAGGAAAAATCCCACTGTCTATACCGATATAGTACACATAGTAAAGTAATCCGCCGGGTTCAGATAAGGCCGCAACCGGGATATTAGTTAAAATAGCGCCAAATCCAATCGGCACAAGTAGTAGTGGTTCAAACTTCTTGGCAATAGCCAAATACAGCAAACCACAGCCCACCGCTATCATAGACAGCGCGGGAAAAGACAAGTTAGCAACACCCGTTGCTTGCCACAAATTCAATAACCCTTCCATCTCAAAAACTCCTATGCCATCTCGATAATGGCGTCACCAGCTGAGACCGAGTCACCTTCTGAAACCAAAATGTCAGCAATCTTGCCATTAGATGTGGCACGAACTTCTGTTTCCATTTTCATCGCTTCCATAATCAGAACCACATCACCTTGCACCACGTCATCACCAGGCTTTGCGTGCACCTTAAAAATATTACCTGCCAAAGGGGCGTTTAAGGTTTCACCTGAACTTACTGAAGCAGACTGGGGCATTAACTCACTGTCTTTAACAGCAACTTCCTGAAGCTGTCCACCAGCGGATACTTCCACATCATACACTTTGCCATCTACTCTGACGCTATAGCGCTCATTCTCTTGTTTTGAGCGAACAGGTGCAGCCTGTTTTGCCACATTTTCCGTGCTGGTATTGACCACTAAGCTTGGATTCGGCTCAAATGCCTCTGGGTTATATCTATTTTTTAAGAATTTTAAGCCGATTTGAGGAAACAAGGCATAAGTCAATACGTCATCAACCACAGACTCTGCAAGTTCGATCCCATCTTCTTTAGCCTTCGATAACAAGTCAGACTCTAAGCTGTCCATTTCTGGCTCGATAAGATCTGCTGGCCTGCACGTAATTGGCTCTTGGCCATCAAGCACACGTGCGCGTAATTCTTCGTCAACGGGAGCTGGCGTCTCACCATACTCTCCTTTTAAGACACCCGATGTTTCTTTGGTAATGGTTTTATAACGCTCTCCGGTTAACACATTAAGCACAGCTTGCGTTCCAACTATTTGAGACGTTGGTGTAACCAAAGGAATGAATCCAAGATCTTTACGTACATGAGGTATTTCACTCAATACCTCATCCAATTTATCTGCGGCACCCTGCTCTTTGAGCTGGTTTTCCATATTGGTCAACATACCACCTGGTACTTGTGCTGACAGGATGCGGCCATCTACGCCTTTTAAACTGCCTTCAAAGGCAGCATACTTTTTACGTACGTCTCGAAAATAAGAGGCTATCGACTCAAGTTGACCTAAATCTAACCCTGTATCTCGTTTCGTGCCTTCCACAATTGAAACAAGTGTCTCCGTCGCACTATGACCGTATGTCATGCTCATTGATGAGATTGCGGTATCTAACATATCAATACCTGCATCAATGGCTTTTTGATACGTTGCTGTACTTAACCCCGTTGTCGCATGACACTGCATAGCAATTGGTACCGATACGGTGCGTTTCAACTCGGAAATTAAAGTTTCAGCATCGTATGGGTTGAGTAACCCAGCCATATCTTTAATACAAATTGAGTGACAGCCCATTTCTTCTAATTGCTTTGCCTGTTTCAGCCAGCTCTCAAGGTTATGTACTGGGCTAACCGTATAAGAAATAGTGCCTTGTGCATGCGCCCCAACTTTAATGGCAGCTCGGATGGCTGTTTCAAGGTTACGAACATCATTCATTGCGTCAAAAATTCTAAACACATCAACACCATTTTGATGTGCTCGCGTGACAAACTTTTCAACTACGTCGTCTGCATAGTGGCGGTATCCCAGCAGATTCTGGCCACGTAACAACATCTGCTGTTGCGTGTTTGGCATTGCCTCTTTAAGTGCGCGGATCCGATACCAGGGATCTTCTCCAAGATAACGAATACACGCATCAAAAGTCGCACCACCCCACGACTCCACTGACCAATAGCCAACCTTATCAAGCTCTTCTGCGATAGGTAACATGTCTTCAAGACGCATACGCGTTGCTAATAAAGATTGATGAGCATCTCTAAGGACTAATTCTGTGAGTTTTAGTTTTGACATGAGATACCCCTTAGTTGTTTTGTCTAAATTGAGAAACCGCAGCGCTGATCGCGGCGATATGTGCTGCTGGCACACCTGTTGACGTAGGCTTTGCTGAAGGTTTTTTGACGTTAGGTTGCTCCAACTCTTGCCCTGTTGCAGCAAACTTTGATAAAGCCTTTACTGCAAAGATCAGAATAGATAAAAATAAAAACACACCAACCATGCCTGTTAACATAAGATTGGCAGCCTGCGCTAGCAATTCGCTGATTTCCATCTCCGCCCCCTTAGTTGTTATTTATTTGTTTACACCTACCCATTTAAGGAAATAGATAGGCAACTTTTGTAAATATTTATTCAACCATCATATCAAACAAGCTCTTCATGTAAAGCGTATTGTAAATTGGTATTACCAATGACGTTTTTTGTATTTATTTCACACACTTATTGAACAATGATGGTAAAACATCCCCAACTTTGCCAAATAAATATGAAAAATACTCAAGATATATAGACTAAATAACGATAAGCTATTACTTAACCACGACATCGCTGCGCTATTATTAACCGTGAAATAATTGGTCTTACCTATATGTAAAATTCAAATTTCGCAACAGGAGTAAATACTCTTAAATTCGGTATGAGTTACCATAAACAGTGACTTAGGTACGGATATAGGGGCAATTTAATTATGTTTTATTACAGCGGCACGTGCGTTGAATTTTGAGATTCAAACGCAGGACTGAACATCGTATAATTGAGGATTAGCCAACTTGAGGAATACTCGTGTTTCAAAGTGAATTCACGCTAGATAAGCAATACTTTCAGGAATGCTTTGATGAATCTGTGTCATTTAGCCAACATCACAAGCCCAAATACGGCCTGATTGGCTTTTTACTGGTATTGGGCTCTTTATCTCACTATCTGCTTGAGCAAGCCTATTTAGGAAACTTTTTGTTTGTACTTGCAGTAATAGAAGGGGTTTCATTTTATTATCGACGCCCTTGGTGGGTCGCTAGACAAATGTTGAGTCGAGCCAGCGGCTCAAAAGTAGTATTGAAAATTGATGAACAGGGGATCAACGCACATAACCCTTATCGAGCTTTTCAACTCCAATGGCAGGAAATAGATAACGTCATAGAGACGAAAAAAGGCATTTTATTGGAGCATGGCAAATATCGCCAATACATATCTAGGCAGGCACTGAATAATGAAACTTATGCATTTATTTTGCAGCAGACAAAAAAATAGCCACGTATAAGTGGCCATTTCTCGAACAATAGTAACATGTTGTATATAGTTACATATTACCTGTCGGATTAGATTTTTCCGCTTGAATTCTCATGTAGATTTCTTCACGGTGTACCGAAACGTCTTTTGGTGCGTTTACGCCGATACGAACCTGATTTCCTTTTACACCAAGTACCGTTACTGTCACTTCATCACCAATCATCAGGGTTTCGCCTACACGGCGAGTTAGAATTAGCATTCTCTTGCTCCTGTTATTCCAAAATTTAAAAGATTCCGCGTCAAGTTCATTTTAATTAAAAGTTCATGTAAAAGTAAGCAAAATTATTGCTTAATCACGACTTTCTAAGCTAAATGCACTATGAAGTGCCCTTACTGCCAGCTCTAAATAGCGCTCTTCTACCAAAACTGAGATTTTTATCTCTGAGGTCGATACTAAAAGCGTATGAATATTTTCGTTAGCCAACGCATCAAAGAATATGCCTGCGATGCCAGAGTGAGACTTCATCCCTACACCCACAGCTGAGATTTTTGCAACTTCTGCATTGCCCTCTACACACGAAGCACCCAATGCGACTAAATTGCTATTTAACACATCTAACGCTTGTGCATACTCATTGCTGTGTACAGTTAAAGCATAGTCTATTTTGCCAACTTGATGATTAATTTGACTTATCATGTCCACTTCAATATCAAACTCAGCCAATAGACACAGAACTCTAGCTAAAGAGCTTGGGTTTTCAGGAACTTGACGAACAATCAACAAAGCTTCATCTTTTTGATATGCGATGCCAGATACAGTTCTACTTGTCACTTTTGGTTCCTCGTAGCTAATTAATGTGCCAGAATCAGGCTTAAAAGTTGATAAAACTCGCAATGGCAAGTTATACCTACCTGCGGCTTCGACAGATCTTATTTGCAATACCTTTGCGCCCAAGCTAGCTAACTCCAGCATTTCCTCAAAGGTAATTTGTTCCATGCGCCGTGCTCGAGGCTCAACCCTTGGATCTGTGGTATAAACACCATCAACATCTGTATAGATTTGGCATTCATCTGCTGAAATTGCAGCGGCAATTTCCACTGCGGAAGTATCGGTACCACCACGACCTAAAGTCGTGATATTGCCTTCAGTATCACGTCCTTGAAACCCTGCGACAATTGCAATGCGGTTGTGCTCCAGCTCTTGCTGTAGGCGACTGACATCAATGCCTTGTATTCGCGCTTTTCCAAAAACATTGTCTGTTTTAATGCCGATTTGATCTGCTAATAAGCTCACTGCAGAATGCCCTCGCTTGACGATTGCCATTGCGAGCAAGGCAATCGATACCTGCTCTCCTGTCGTTAACAATACGTCTAACTCTCGTGCACTCGGTCGCTCATCAATCTGCTTTGCAAGAGACAATAATCGATTGGTCTCACCTGACATAGCCGACACCACAACAACGACTTGATGTCCCTGCTGTTTAGCTCTGATAATCAGTTCGGCAACGGCCTCAATTCGCTCTATAGAGCCAACTGAGGTGCCACCAAACTTTTTTACAATTAATGCCACAAGTTATTGAGTTTTCTCATTCAACCATACAGGAACGCTAGCCAGTGCCGCTTCCAAGTTTTCAGGTTGAGAGCCACCAGCTTGTGCCATATCAGGGCGGCCACCACCCTTGCCACCAACTTGAGCTGCCATATGATTAACCAGCTCTCCGGCTTTGACCTGACCGGTTAAATCTTTCGTCACACCTGCAATTAAGCTGACTTTGTCGCCATTAGCAACACCCAAGGCAATAACCCCTGAGCCCATCTTATTCTTAAGATCATCAACCATGCCACGCAGTGCTTTTGACTCGGTTCCAGCTACGTTGGCAACAAGCAGTTTTATGCCATTGACATCTACTGCAGACTCGATTAGCGACGCCCCCGCTGCACTTGCAAGCTTATCATTTAACTGGCTTACTTGTTTTTCAAGACCTTTAGCTTTTTCGATTAACGCCGCTACTTTTTCAAGTGCACTTGCGCTATCGCCTTTCACTAACGCAGCAATATCTGCAAGCGCTTTCTCTTGCTCTGCAACATAATTCACAGCATCTTCGCCCGTGACGGCCTCGATTCGACGCACACCAGCTGCGATACCACCTTCTGACACGATTTTTAGGAAGCCAATATCACCAGCGCGCTCTACGTGTGTACCACCACACAATTCAATTGAATAGTCGCCGATAGATACAACACGCACTTCATCGTCATATTTTTCGCCAAATAGGGCCATTGCACCTTTGGCTTTTGCATCCTCGATATCCATTAGCTGAGTATTCAATGAGAAGTTCGCGCGAATTTCATCGTTTACCGCAGTTTCAATTTCACGAAGCTGCTCTTTGGTGACACCTTCAAAATGTGAGAAGTCAAAACGCAATTTATCAGCCATGACAAGCGAGCCTTTTTGCGCGACGTGATCACCTAAAATTTGACGCAGTGCTTCGTGCAAGATATGCGTTGCGGTGTGGTTTTTCTTGATGCGTTCGCGACGCTCTGCATCTATTTGAGCATCAACTTTGTCGTTAATACCAAGGCGGCCTGTTACATAACCGTGGTGCGCAAACGCATTACCCAGTTTTTGTGTATCTGTTACAACAAATTCACCACCAGACACTTTCAAAACACCTGTATCACCAACCTGACCACCTGACTCTGCATAAAATGGCGTGCGGTCAAGTACGACAATACCTTTTTGTTGATCAGCTAGCTCCGAAACACTTTCACCTTCAGCAAATAGCTCAACGACTGTGCCGCTATATTGAACAGAGTCATACCCTTTAAAGTCTGTGACTTTTTCAGATTTCAGCTGTTCATTATAATCAGCACCAAACTTACCTGCCTGTTGTGCCTGCTTACGCTGTGCTTCCATCGCCGCTTTAAACCCACGCTCATCAATGGTCATAAAACGTTCACGTGCAACATCTGCTGTTAAATCTGCTGGGAAGCCGTACGTATCGTATAGCTTGAACACAAGATCACCAGGAATAACATCACCTTCAAGACCCGCTAAGTTTTCTTCCAAAATAGCTAAGCCACGATCTAGTGTTTTCCCAAACTGCTCTTCTTCAATACGCAATACTTTTTCGATGATTGCCTGTTGCTTGATTAGCTCTGGGTATGCCTCACCCATTTGCGCCGCCAGTGCACCAACCAATTTATGGAAGAATGCCCCTTGCGCTCCGAGTTTGTTACCATGTCTAACGGCACGACGAATAATACGGCGTAGCACATAACCTCGGCCTTCATTTGAAGGCATAACACCATCGGCAATTAAAAATGCACATGAACGAATATGATCCGCAACAACGCGTAAAGATTTATCTTCTAAATCTTGAGCGCCTGTTACTTCTGCAGTCGCTTTGATTAGCGCTTGGAATAAATCGATTTCATAGTTTGAGTGCACACCTTGCATAATCGCAGAAATACGCTCAAGACCCATACCAGTGTCAACAGACTGGTTTGGTAATGGCTCCATAGTACCGTCAGCATGACGGTTGTATTGCATAAATACTAGGTTCCAAATTTCGATGAAGCGGTCTCCATCTTCTTCTGGGCTGCCAGGAGGACCACCCCAAATGTGCTCGCCATGGTCAAAAAAGATTTCCGAACATGGTCCACATGGACCCGTGTCACCCATTGACCAAAAGTTATCTGATGTATCGATACGAATGATGCGATCAGCTGGTACGCCAACTTGATTGGCCCAAATGTCATAAGCTTCTTCGTCGGTATGATAAACGGTCACCAGCAGCTTTTCTTTTGGTAACTGAATCACATCAGTCAAAAACGCCCAAGCGAACTTAATTGCATCTTGCTTAAAATAGTCGCCAAAGCTGAAGTTACCAAGCATTTCAAAGAATGTATGGTGCCTTGCTGTATAACCAACATTTTCTAAGTCATTGTGTTTACCACCAGCACGTACACAGCGCTGCGAACTTGTTGCGCGGTTATACGGACGCTTTTCAGCACCTAAGAATACATCCTTAAACTGCACCATACCTGCATTTGTAAACAGAAGTGTTGCATCATTACCTGGTACTAAAGAACTTGATGGCACCACTTGGTGGTGTTGTTTGGCAAAGAAATCTAAAAAGCTCTGCCTAATCTGTGCGGTAGTCATGTGCTGCATGTGATTATTTACCCTTTATTGCTGCTGTATGCTGATAACCACAAAGGAAGTGTTCGATTTCAACTTTCACTTTGCGATTGTATAGCAAAATCTATTTGGTCATAGCTAAAGCCTCGATACATCATATATCTAACGCGCTTTGACCTTTCTTGATAATCTAATTGTTTCGTTGAATAACCGTATTTTTTCTCATATGTTTTCTGAGCAACGGCAAACCAATCTATTTCTCTTTCTTCGATGAGTTGCATTAACTGCGCACGCGCAACGCCTTTATTGGTGGCGTCCATCATTACCCGTTTCTCTCCCAACCCCTTGGCTAGTTGACGATTTAAATAACTTTCACAGTGTCTAGCGTCATCCAAATAACCAATGTCACACAACCACTCGATCAGCGACTCGGCATACTCGTCACTTGCGCCTTTTTGCCTTAATTTTTGACCCAGTAGCTTACGCGAATACTCTTGCCTAGATAACAACCAAACTGCGTAGTTTTTAAGTTTTTTCTGTTCTTTCTCATCCATTAAGCGTCAAACCGACCCGATTGCCCAATGTTATCTTGATGTTTGTCACCTTGGTCAGGTGTATTGTCCTCTAGTGAGCTTTGCGCCGCAAAAATCGCCTGAAACGACACGAAAAAACCAATATATACAATTGGCATGATGAACATGAGTGGTACAAGAGATAGAGGAGCAGAAGCAATCATTAGCAGCGCTACGATACCACCAAACACGGACAATGGCGCCATATTATAATAAAACACCTTTAAAGATTGCTTCATCGCATTCAAGATGTTTGCTTGCTCTTTGAAATATACCAGAGGTAGTGCATAGGCAAAGGCCATCATTGCCAATGACTGTAGCACCACAAATATTGCAATATCAGAGAAGCTAATAGCTGCGGCGATTTGCGCGATAACCGATTCCATATCTTGCTCTGGAGAATGATTTTGTATGGCACTGGTAACTGGCTCAAATAGCAAACTCATTATCACCCCCAGTATCAAAGCAACCCCAAGCTGATACAAACCAAGGCGGAATAAATTGAGTCGACGCCCTTTCGCGGAAAATGGTTTTAGAATGTCAGCAAGCATAATTGATTTACCCGCTTGCGAATTGAGCGCCGCGTTATAGAAGCCAACGGTTAAAAATGGTCCCGCAAGCGCGCATGCCATCTGAATTATCGTATTTGGCAGGATGAAAGGAAATAGCCCTACTATCACGATAAAGATGTACATCATCATAAAAGTTAAAGGTTGAGCTTTAAACACCGTCCATCCGGCTTTTAACCAACTCACCCCAAAACTCGCTTTAAATGTTCGAATTTCTGCAGACATAAATGACTAACTTAGTTATAAAACGGTTTAATTATACTGCTTCAAAAGAGTACTTGAAAGGAGGTTTATGACGCTTAACGGCACTAAATGCAACAAAATAGCTAAATACGGAAATAAATTGGTAATTGACACGTGATTTGCCTTACCACAATAGGTTTTGTAATAAAGCAAATCAACACCAGCCCAGCTATTTCGGCTTTTTGATTTCATCCATATCGAGCATATGAGAGCCGTGTTTAACTTTCGTTTCTAGGTAGTTTCGATTCCCCGAGTCACCTGCTTTAACGTGTGCTTGGGTTCCTACTACACTTTCAACTTCAATACCGGCATTGCGCAAAGCATTTAATTTACGAGGATTGTTGGTCATAAGCTTCACATGATCCAGCCCCAGTGCCTTAAGCATTAATACCGCATCTGAAAAATCTCGCAAGTCGTCATCAAAACCCAAGTGATTATTTGCTTCGTATGTATTCATGCCTTGTGATTGCAGTACATAAGCATCAATTTTGTTGTATAAGCCTATACCTCTGCCTTCCTGACGAAGGTAAAGTAACACACCACCACTTTGATGCATCTCTTCGATACATTCGTTGAGCTGTTCACCGCAATCACACCTAGATGAATGAAAAACATCACCAGTCAAACACTCAGAGTGCATTCTAATCAACGGGATCTCTTGTTGGGTGTCGGCATTGTTGAAAACTAAAGCTACATGCTCTTCACCATCTTTCAATCCTTCAAAAGATACAATCTCTGCAGGAATATGACTACGCTGCCCTACATTCAGCTCAACTCTCGCTCTAACTTCAGCCACGACTTGAAAATACCTAATTTAAAAATGTGATAATATCACAATTAATGATATATCTGTTTATATGGTGACAATCTTGCCATTTTACAAGTAAAAATACACAAAACTGGTAAATGTGTACATTAGCGCTAGTCTTTAATCACCAAGATAAATTGCTTGTCAAAATATTGAGTCGCCGATGAGGCTGTTTTTCCTGCTTTTTATATTTATACCTTTCCAAGCTGCGGCCGAGCAACTTAAGTTAGACGGTTTTGCAACGGTCGGTTTAACAATCACAGATTCAAAAACAGCTGGGATCAGACAGCATATCTCACAACCTAGCGCCACTTATGAAAATGAATTCGGATTTACGAACTCTTCCGCGGGTGGGCAAATAGAATGGCAAGCGAATAGTAGCACCCAGCTTGTTGGTCAAGTGCTCTTTAAAGACAATCAAGAACAAAACCTCGACAATATTATTCAAATGGCATTTTTGCGTTATACACCCAATGCCAATTGGCAGATTCGATTTGGCAGAACCGGTCTTGATTTGTTTATGATGACGGAACATAGGGACATAGGTTACACGTACACGTATGATCATCCCCCCACTGAATTTTATGCGATTGTCCCGCATCAGAATTTAGATGGTGCAGATATTAAATATACTTACTCATTCTCTGAGGGCTTGTTTAGCAGTAAGTTCTTTGTTGGTAGATCAACAGCGCCTATTGTGAGCGACGATAATTTTTTCTGGGACGTAGAATTAAAATCATTATTTGGGCTGGTATTGGAATGGCAATCATATGATTGGACGCTTAGAGCTAACTACACAGCGACGCAATCTGGTAATGAAAATGAACAACAAAAACAGCTCAGAGCTGCGCTCGCACAAATTCCCAATGAGATTTGGCCACAAAGACCCGCTTTACTTGAGTCACTCAATATTATAGGCAAGCGATTTAATTATTCCGCCCTTGGGATCCGGTATGACAATAGTCAGTGGTTTGCACAAAGTGAACTTTCTTATATCGATTCCAACTCGCAAGTCTTAAAAGCCTTGACGGCCGGATATGCTAGTGTCGGCTTTTATTACAATAACCACACACTAATGACGACTTTCGCACAAGTAAAATCTAACAATACAACACCACAACGCCCGTTAATTTCCTCTGGACCACTCGATTTACTTTATAACACGATTATTCGCCACACTAACTTTTATTTGGTTGACCAAAACACCTTATCCGTGACATTAAGAACCGAATTAAATGACTCTCTCGCGGTAAAAGTTCAACTAGAGCATACCGCAGTGGACAGTTTACCATCTGCCTTTTATTTACATAGAGATATAGAAAGCGGTAATTTCGACAATTCGTTCAATACATTAGGCATTAGCCTAAATTGGGTGTTCTAATGCTCCGCCCGCTACTGACTTTACTTGTACTCATGATGCTCACCTTTGATGCGCGGGGCAATGTACAAGAGGACATTGTCATTGTGGTCAACAAACACAACCCAATTGAGTACATCGAAAAGCGCCAGCTTATTGATATGTATATGGGTAAGTATTTGGCATTTCCAAACGGCCATATTGCTGTGACCTTGGACTATAAAAAAGAACATGCATTGAGAAGCGCTTTTTTCCTTGCCTTGACCGGTCGCAACATTGCACAAATTAACGCCTATTGGTCTCGGGTTAAATTCAGCGGTAAAGCGTCACCACCACAAGCATATCCTTCAATTGCCGCTATAATTGATAAGGTGGTAACAACCCCGAGTGCAATTGCTTATATTCCAGCAAGTGCTGTCACTGATGAATTAAAAGTAGTGTACCGTTTTGCTAAGTAAACAAAGTTTGATAATTCGGTTGATGTTGATATTGAGCTTTTCAACCTGCTTATTCTCTGCTGTATATGCTCACATCTATTACAACTATATATTTGACACTGAGCTAGAGCACTCAGATGAAACTATCATGCAAATCAGCCAGACCATCTCATCAACAGCATCCATTGCAGCGTACTTAGAGGATAAAGACTTAGCCAATGAAGTCGTAAATGGGTTAGTGAGCAATGATATTATTCAGTCAGCTGCTTTGACAAATCAACACACGATTTTAGCAAAAAGCATCTTATTTTCTGAGCGAGAGGCTCGCACTTTTAATCTACCTAACCCATTTATCCTACAAGAAAACATCGGCTTCATTCACGTAGTACCCAACACCCAGTATATACGGCAAAACGCTCGCGATATTGCATTCTCTTCCGTGCAAACGTTACTCGTCGTGATCGTGCCAATGTTGATCATTTTTGCAGGGCTGTCCTATATACTCATTTCAAGACCTTTGGGACATTTAAGCCAACAACTTACGAATATCATACCTGGCAGTGCACATCGTATTGAGATAGATACAGCACATGAACATACGGAAATCGGAAAAATAGGTAAAGGGATCAACGCAATGTTGAGCAATACGGAAATGCTGTTTGAGCAAGAGCGAAGTTTACGCCTAGAAATAGAGCATCTTGAAAAACGCTTCCGCCTCATGTTTGAGCGCAGCTCCTCCCCCACATTATTGGTACGTGAACACGGAGAAGTGTCTCTAGTCAATGATGCTGCCAAAGACTTATTGGCAGGAATGGGGGTAGACTGCCAAGAGCGCTTTCCTGACAACTTGGGGCAGTACTGCAAAACTCCTGATATTCTCTACACTTTCACTGAAAATAGCATAAAGCAAAAACAGGTGATGCAGTCCGAGTTTGAGTTCACCAGCCCTCTAACATTATCTTCCGTATGGTTAAGTATGATCATACTTAACACCGAAAGTGACGGTCAGTGGTACTTTCAAGTGTTCCTTGCCGACATCACTTCACGGAAAACCATGCTCAATCAACTTAGCCATCGCGCTCAAAGAGACAGTTTAACTAGCTTATATAACCGATATGGAGCCGAACTTACTTTACTTGGCTGGATTGATTCAGACATACCCTTCAGCCTATTACTGTTAGACCTTGACGAGTTTAAGCCAATAAACGATATCTATGGGCATAACGCCGGAGACGAAGTACTTAAAAACATTGCTAAAAATATATCTCACATAATCTCTAGTAATGATTTGGTATGCCGCTGGGGTGGTGATGAGTTTGTCATCGCAATTAAAGAATTCAATAAACATAAAATCAATAATATTGCTCAGCAGCTACTAGAGGCTGTAAATATACCGACTCACTACGAAAGAAATGGACACCAAATAGAGCTACAGGTTGGTGTGAGTATTGGTATTGCCCACTATCCAACCCATGCGGACAATCTAAAAAGCTTAGTTGAGTGCGCTGATGTCGCTATGTACTCAATTAAAAAAACGTCGAAGAATCACTACACCTATTATTCCGCTTAAAAGTGACGTAGTACTTGTTCACTGTATTGCTGAATGTCCAAAGTGACATTGTGCTTTTTTGCAAGGTTGTCTAATTCAGCTTGCCATATCGACAGCTCTTCCATGGTTATCGTGTTATCATCTAATGTCCATAATTGACGAGAACCTGTGTAGCTAAATTGCATAGCAAGCATGGCATTCACATCCCCTTGCTGTGCTGCCTTTTTCAGTTTTGGCATTTTTCTGGTGACTTGGTTGAGTGCTTGTTTGAGCTCCCATACATAGACTACTTCCACCATAAATGGATGGTGTCTTATACGTTTAAGTACGGCAAAAATTGCAATGCAGGTAAGTATTACTCCAGTCAGATTCCAATGGAAATGACTTCCATCAGAGTCTGGGAATACATGAATAAGAAGTTGCGCTACTCCTAAACTTCCTGTGGTTAAAACCAAAATGCAGGCTCCAATCACCCAATTTAGGTGCTTTCTATATCTTGCTTTATCTATTTCTTGTAACTGCATCGTGTCTCCTCACCTATAGTTAAACCACATTTTAATGACTAAAAATAAAAAAACTAAAATAAATCACCCCTTTTTTTGACCTAGCGCGTTTTACTTAGCAAAAGAGGGGAAAAATATGACTTTAACAATGACAGATGTAAAAACACACACTCCATACCGCACACTAAATAAACTTGTTTTATCATTTATTAGCGCCATCTTAATTACATTTGCGTTATTTGCTTTTATGCAAAAATTGATTAGCCAAGATCGCGTGTTCGTTGCAGAACCAGCTCCGGTCATTGATGTATTTATTTCACAAGACATTGAAGACACACCTGTAGAAATACGCAATGTTTTGCCGCCTCCGCCAAAAGCTACCCCAAAGGCGCCACCTAAACCAACCGTTACACCTTCAGTTACCGAGGGTGTAACACTAGATATCAATATCACCTCAGGTGTAAAGTCTGCCCCTATACAAATGCAGAGCACTTTGCAGGTCAGCGACGCTGCGGCGGCCCCGATTGTGCGCATTGACCCAACATACCCTGCCCCGGCAGCTCGGGACGGCGTTGAAGGCTGGGTACAATTGGCATTTAACATTTCGCCAACAGGGCAAGTTATTGATGCGAAAGTGGTTAATGCTGAGCCAAAACGAGTATTCAACCGTGCTGCATTAAAAGCGCTAAAACGATGGAAATATCGCCCCAAAATGGTCGCTGGCAAACCAACTATTCAATACGGTCAGTCAGTTGTGTTAGAGTTTAACTTAAACAAGTAAGCGAAAATAACGCAAGCCGCTCGATTTCATTTTGGGCGGCGATCAGCACACCTGTGTATATAGAGTTAAATTAAGCACGGAGAGACTATGCTACTTGCGATAAAAAACTGGTTCATCCAAGATAAAACCGAAGCACATGATCCCTTGCATGAATTTAAACGCAGTGGAGAAAACCGTTACATAGAGCAGGCGATTGATAATTTCAATCCAGATCTTTATCACTACCTATGTACACAAAGTGACCCGGAAACGGCCGAAGATGTATGCCAAAAAACATGGCTCTCAATCGTTGAGAAAAGGCAGTACTATCAGAGCAACAATACGCCAAAGGCATATATATTTAGGGTTGCACGCAATGCACTAGTAGATGAATTTCGCCGGCAAAATAAATTTATGTGTGACGACAATGAGACTGCACTTAGCTGTGAGGTCGAAGATAGTAATTTTAATGCAGCGTGTTGTGAGCAACTTTACAGTGCGATTAAAAACTTACCAAACGCACAAAAAGAAGCCATTTGTTTGCAATTAGAAGGCTTTTCGCTAAATCAAATCGCAGAAATCACCACTGCGAACCCTGAGACTGTAAAGACTCGATTAAGATATGCAAAACAGCAATTGAAAGATACTTTAGGAGAGCCGAAATGAAAGACTCACAACCCCAACTCAACGAGCTCCAACAAGCCTATTCAATTGCCAAGCGACAGAACAAAATGTCGTCTAAACAAATTCGTAAATTAAAACGGTTAAGTCGCTTAGAAAACCGCAAACATACTCGACAGTTTTGGCTCAGAACGAGTCTATGGGCAAGCTCCTGTTGTGTTTTAGCTCTGGTAGGCAGCCTGTCTCTGCAAAGCATATTAAGCGATTTTGAAACTTTCCTAGCGCAATTAGAACCCAATTCATTTTCATCACAATATGATGTTGTTGAGACGCATAATATTGTTGAAGGCCAGTATCAAACCACAATCGCACAACAAAAAGCACAACTGGATGACTCCCTTGCAGGATCGCAAGCAAAACTCAACGAAGTTAGTCAGTTTTACGGCAAATTGGTGCATTCTGAGCGAGATGTATGGTTTATTGCCGATTGCCAAAATCAAACTCTGATCGAAGTACGTAAAAGTTTGCTCGATGAATTAGGCGTACCCGATGACCTATCGGTTGCTTCGGATCAAGGGCTATTATTGGCTTTGGGTAAAAACCAGTCGGGGCAGCTAGTTAGTATTACCACCCCACCATCTGGCCAAGCTTTGTATGCGTGCCCTTAAAGTAAAACAACACTGGCGACAAAAAAGCT
Organism: Pseudoalteromonas luteoviolacea; assembly: GCF_018100925.1. Classification (GTDB taxonomy): domain Bacteria; phylum Pseudomonadota; class Gammaproteobacteria; order Enterobacterales; family Alteromonadaceae; genus Pseudoalteromonas; species Pseudoalteromonas obscura. The sequence continues at coordinate 20,062 of NZ_JAGJEH010000025.1, forward strand.
CACTAGTGCTAATGCGCCGCCTGCAAGAGCGTAAGGGAGCTGAGTTTTAACATGGGTCAATAAGTCACACCCAGATGCCAAGGCGGATACTGCACTGGTATCCGAAATGGGCGAGCAGTGATCGCCAAATATCCCACCACTTAAGATGGCGCCTACCACCAGTGAAGGAGGAAGGCCCAATGTTTGGATCAAAGGCACGCCAATAGGGATCAAAATCGCAAATGTTCCCCAAGATGTTCCTGTTGTAAATGACATAACAGCACCAGTCAAAAACAGCACAGGAACAATAAAGTAAATAGGCAAATAATCACCAACCAATTGCGCAACAAATACGCCTGTACCCAGCTCTTTCAGGCTGGCTCCAAGTGTCAAAGATAGCAATACTATACTGACCAAAGGCAATAGTTCGCCCATTCCCTTAAAACCGATGTCAACGAGTTGATGGTGTGTGAACTGTTTTTCTTTGAGCATGAGCAGGTAAGCAACTGAACAAGCCAACATCGTTGCATACAATACCGATTTAGAGCCACTCCCGTTTGCCAGTACACCATCTCCAGTCCAGTACATGAACCCGATCATACTGGCAATTAGTGTAACAAGCGGTACAAGCATAAACCGCGCCTTGGTCGCAATAGGTCCAGCATCAAGCTCTACTTCCTCGCGCTTGAGCTCTTCTTCAGCTTCTTTCATTGGACCATGAACTTTATCAAAAACAATGGTGTATAAAACAATCAGCAATGTAATTATGGCGTAAAAGTTAAATGCCACACTACCCCACAAAATACTGACTGGGGATTGAGCAAGTTCATAGTTGCTTAACAAGCCCAATACATAGGCGCCCCAACCATTGAGCAATATTAAAATACATACTGGTGCACTGGTACTGTCGATAATGTATGCGAGGCGAGCTCGACTCATTTTAAACTTGTCAAATAACCCACGAGAAACTATTCCTGAAGTCAGCACACTCATATTTGATTCAATAAATACCGCTGTACCGGTAAACATTGTCAGTAGGCCGACTTGTTTCTTATTTCGCGCGACGCCAACCTGCGTTAATTTTTGTACCGTCGCTGTCACCCCGCCAGATTCACGAATAAAAGCGAGTAACGCGCCAATAACAATGCTAAAAATTAAGATACGGCTATTTCCTGGTGACGTTGCAACCCCCACGATTCGTTCAATACTATTAGTGAATGTAACAAAAATAGACTGCCCGTCACCACTTACCACAAGCAAAAATTCCGATGAGACAATGGCCAAAATTAAGGCTAAAATGACTTCTTTACGCCAAAAAACAACCGCAATGGCGATAAGGGGGGGCAAGATTGAATACCAAGACATAGCTTTCCTTTTTTATTTTGATTTAGATGAAAAGCACTGATTACAGTCGCTAAAGGGCATTAATTTACTCAAAAGCATCTTTGTATACGCGCAATTTATAACCATGGTAACTTAAACGCTAAAGCAAAAAAACTAGGTTTTTCGGGTATCTAAATTCACAATTGCAACAAAAATACCTCATCTAGAACCGCATAAATCAAAAAACGCAATAATATTCCGAAACAATCTATCGCAACGTTCCAATTGAACCTATAATATGGACAGTTTAAGTTAGTTTTAGTTACCAGGTGATCCTCATGTCTACTTTTGTAAAAATAAAGGCCTTGAAGCCTTCACTGTCGCAAAGTGAAGCTAAATTAGCGGACTTTACTTTAAAGTCAGGTTCAAAAATTCGAGGTCTATCTTCAATAGAGCTTGCAAAATCAGCAGGCGTTAGCCAGTCAAGCGTTGTTAAATTTGCCCAAAAATTAGGGTATAAAGGGTTTCCCGCTTTTAAACTGGCAGTTGTCGACGCATTAAATGAACAAACACAAGAAAATACCCCGCTCTCTAATGAAATAGATCAAAACGACTCTATTGCACACATTTCAGAAAAGCTAATCGCAAACCAGCAAGCAACCTTAGTTGCAACCAGTAAGCTAAATAACCCAGAATTGTTTGAGCAAGCAGTTCAAGCGATAAAAGGTGCAAAAAAAGTGATGGTATGTGCAATTGGTTCAACACATACCATGGCACAAGACTTAACTCTAAAGCTGCAAAAGCTAGGCGTGTGTGCTGTTACTCATGTCGATGAGTTAAGTGCAGCAAGCTATGTAGCAACAATGGGTAAAGATGATCTACTGATTTGTTTGAGTAACTCAGGCGTCGTGAAAAGTATGGTAAAGCTTGCACAGCAAGCCAAAGTTAACGAGTGTCAAATCCTTGCACTAACACGTTATGGCCACAGTGAGTTGGCTAATTACGCAGATAACTGCCTGTACTGTATACAAGAAACAGAAGCCGTGAAACATTCAGCGGTACTGACACGTGCATCGTTAGGTTATTTAATTGATGTGCTTTTCATTGCTCTTGCTCAGTCAAATCTACATTGGCAACGCCGAGCTGATCGCTCCAATGAATACATGAGTGATATGTTAAATATCTAAGCTTGCCGCCAGAATGCCTTATCGAGAGTAAAGTAGATAAGGCACTCTGCGCTTTTTAAACTCACTGACTTCTTGCAGCCAAATGGCTTCTATTTGATGAGCTTTCAACCCCTGCTCTATCGCTAATCTAATGATATCAGTACCTGCCAATTTATCTAAAAACTTAGGTGATGTGATAAATTGTTTGTTGTGTTGTTTAAATGCACTAGATGCTTCAATAAACCATGTTAAGTCAAAACCAATTAAGCTGCTTTGCCTCAAGTCCTTCCCCCATACATTTTTGCCCTCTAACTTGGGAAACCGTGCTGCACCAACAATAGATCGTGGAGAAAATCCAAAGTCACCAAGCTTCACTTGATCATGACCATAGACTTGAAATGGAAAATCAGTGCCTCTTCCAATTGACACTGCGGTTGCTTCAAACAAGCATAAAGATGGATATAGATAAATAGACTGTTGATTTGGAAGGTTTGGACTGGGTGCAATTGGCAAAATATATTCATCCGAGGCCTGATAGTTTTTCACAGCCACCACTGTCAAATCAAGCTTGTTCAGTCCAGACAACCATTCTTCTCCCGCTATCATTTGAGCCAGCTCACCGACTGTCATACCGTGTAAAATTGGAATTGGATGCATTCCCACAAATGAACTGAATTTTTTGTTCAGTACAGGCCCTCCAACAAAACGTATATTTGGGTTTGGCCTATCCAATACAATGAACTTTTTACGATTGTCTTTAGCCGCCTGCATCATATAATGCATAGTACTAATATAAGTGTAAAAACGAACACCGACGTCCTGAATGTCGAATATCAATACATCCAGATCATGTAAAGATTCCTTAGATGGACGCTTCTGCTTGCCGTATAGTGAAACAATTGGCAGACCTGTTTTTACATCAAAGCTGTTGTCAATATGCGCGCCTGCATCCTGATCCCCCCGAAACCCATGCTCAGGCGAAAAAATCCGCACGACCTTAACGTTGTTCGCAAGTAGAAAGTCCACTAAATGCATATCAGCCACACGAGATGACTGATTTACTACTAACCCGACACGCTTATTTTCTAGATAAGGTAAGTACTTTTCGGGCTGTTGTGCACCTACCTCTATGGCAATAACTATTTTTGTATGCAATACCATTAATATCAAAACACACAATTTGAGGTAGAAAGAATGCATAAACAGAGCCCCTCTTGGTTGATTAACTGCTTGGGGAAATATGCCTGATCAAAACCCAAAAAAGAACCTTTTTTTAATCTTTACGTGATCTTCAATTTGAATGTTTTCTAATAAAAAGAATGGCTTCACACTATGTAGCTGCTGCAAAGATAAGGTCTTAAGTTTCAATGCAGTCAATATCTCATCTTGATGTGAAGTTGCTTGTTTAAAGCCGCAATCTACAAACATCGTGCTTTCTTCATGCTTAAGCCTGATATCTCGATATATCTGCGCTAACTGCTCTCCCGAATATGCCACTTTCATTAAACGTTCCTTAGTATAGATTCAAACTTGGACCAAAGAGTAAGGCATCAAGTAAAGATAAAATTGGACAAAAACGACATTACGTATCAATTACAGGCTGTGCTCGCTGAAGGGGGGAGGCAAATACTAAGGAAAAGTGTATCCCACGCTCCCTTAGCCAAATTCAGAGTGCGATTTGCAGAGTGTTTTCTATTTAAGCAAAAAGCTAAATTTCTGGCATAAAAAAACCGACTTTCGTCGGTTGTTAATCTCATGTTTTGATACTTGAGTGAAGTAATCATCTCAAAGGAGATGGCGGACGCGGGACGTACTTTGTGGAGAGTGAACCTCCGACCGTCTGGTTTTCA
>NZ_JAGJEH010000026.1 GCF_018100925.1 Pseudoalteromonas luteoviolacea
GCCGTCGTCCTGAACTCGTTTCAGGATCCATGTTTTTGATGTTGGGTAGGTTTTGGAGATGACAGTCTCAGCAATAGTTAAAACAGCTCACTTCACCTTGCGCAAATTGAACGTACTCACTTCGCTCACTGTCGTTACATTTTGCACGATGTCATCCTGAACTCGTTTCAGGATCCATTTTTTTAATGTTGGCTAGGTTTTATAGGTGGCTGTCTTAGCAGTTGTCAAAACAGCTCACTTTGTTCATTGTCGCTAACCTTTTACACCTTACTTGCGCAAATTGAACGCACTCGCTTCGCTCGCTGTCATTAGTGCTTTGCTCGATGTTGAAAAGGGTTGAAAAGAAGGTTTCAGAAATAGAGCTATTTCTCCAAGGTTGTAGTTACTTTATTAAGAAATGTTTTTAATTCCTTTTTGTTATATTGATATTAATGAAATTATAATTCTGAAAAATAATATTATTTATTATGTTGAAAGTAATAATAAATACTGCTAGGTTTGTTGTAGTCAATAAGGAGATAAATATGTTATTAAAATTAAAAAAGAAAAACATCAAAGTAATTAGCTATGATAAAGCCAACGTTCCTGCTGAGATGACACCACAAGTTGCCGGCGGCCTATTTAAAACGTGGGAGTGTACGGGTACAAGAACTTGTCCAGGAACATATACTACAACGGCTTGCTAACATGATAAATAGAGCTACTTGAAGTAGCTCTATGTTCTATTCATAACCACAATTTCTAATTCTTGCATCACAGCTCTAATTTTAAGCGATATTATAATCTTCTAACTTTCAGATTCGAGCTAAACATTACGATTTTTAAAGTTATTAATTATTAAAAGTTGCAGTGAAGTAGGTACTACTCTATTTAATCCATGCCATGGATTACATATTTAAAAGCATTATCATTATTAACGAAGATCCACTAATAAAAGAGCAAATGAACCAGTCGCATTGTCTTTTAATTAAATTGGGCTCTGTTGGCCTTAGATGAAGAGTGGCTGGAAAAGCACAATATGAAGTACTGTTTTATCTCCTTTGCATGCCTCTTTTGATTTATTTAATGTGCATAATCTTACCGTTGTTTCTACTCATTTAGCGCTAATCATTTTGCTGTTTTCATAATTTGCCTAAGTATTCAACGATTAGCATTGCGATTTAATTTTAACTGTATATACTCACAGTAAATGCACTGTATGGAAAACCAGTTATATGCGACCATTAACCAAACGACAAGAACAAGTTTTTGAACTCATCAAAGTTTTTATCAAAGACACAGGTATGCCGCCAACGCGAGCTGAAATAGCGGAGTCTCTCGGTTTTCGCAGTGCAAATGCGGCAGAAGAGCATTTGAAAGCGCTTGCCAAAAAAGGCGTTATAGAAATGGTACCAGGTGCCAGTAGAGGGATTCGTTTAGCTGAACCTGATGAACCCGAGCAACTCGGATTACCTCTAGTTGGGCGTGTAGCCGCAGGCGAACCTATCTTAGCGCAGGAACATATCGAAAATCACTGCAAAGTAGACCCGGGTATGTTTCAGCCTTCAGCCGATTACTTGCTTCGCGTTAACGGTATGAGCATGAAGAATATTGGTATTATGGACGGAGATTTGTTAGCGGTTCATCGCACTCAAGTCGCAAACAATGGTCAGGTGGTAGTTGCCCGTGTTGAAGAGGATGTGACTGTAAAGCGGTTTGAAAAAGTAGGAAAAAAAGTATTCTTACACGCTGAAAACGAGGACTTTTCACCGATTGAAGTCGATCTTGAGCAGGAAGTGTTTAATATCGAAGGGTTAGCAGTAGGAGTTATTCGGGGCAACCTGTAATTAGCTTACCATTTGATAGCTTGCTGTCGTTGTTTCTTCAAAGCTGGAGGCATGCTCTCCAGCTTGATTCTATCTATTTTTCTCATCTTAATTTATTGCTTATCTTTTTCGTTTTAACTTCATATCATATACTTAATTACAATTTCATAACTTAGTTCCCAAAATAGTTCGTATAAGCGAGTGATTGAAGATAATTTTGCACTTATTTAGTTATTCGCAGTCTGAGCTATTCGTCTTAGTTTATGGGGATAAAACTATAATTGTATTTGTAAATTACATTTGATTTCAAATGAGATCAAAGTATCTATTTTGATTGTGCTACAACCACAGGAAATGAATTGATTATGGAGCGGCTTATGATTTGGTTTCGTACTGTACTAATTATCACATTTGTATGTATTGTTTCTGCATGCACATCTACCCCACAAAATACGCGTTCAGGCTTTTTACCGAGTTATGATTCTTTAACCCCTTCTGAAGAATATGAGGATACTGAGCTTTATGTGGACAGCACGTTCGATCAATCGGTGCTCAGTCAGGTTGAAGTACTGTATATTCCTCAGTTTGAGGTATGGATCAATGTTCAAGAGTCGAAGTTTTTGAATATAAATCCGCTACATGTTGCTAAGTTAAGCCACTACATGCAATCAAAAATGGTAGAAAAGCTGACCCCTTATTTTCAGGTAGTGACGGAAAAGCCGCTTAACTTGAATGAGCAAATATTGATGATAGAAGGTGCATTTACAGATGTTCAGTTTGAACCGATTGCATTGCAAGTAAGAGATTTTGTTCCAATTCGCTTAGTCTATAATGCAGGGAAGACGGCTTACCTTGCTGCAACTGAGCAAACTGAAGCGCTGACACATGTATCTTTGGAGTCCGCTTTTTATCTTGGCAATAACCCTCAACCCGTTGTGATGATGACCGCGCATAAAGAGCTAGATACTGTTTTAAAGGCAGATGGAACAGAGAATGTGGCAGCGGTTAAAGAAGTGCTGGATGTGTGGATAAATAACTTTGTTACGGCGATGACAAAACATCGCGATGTTAAATAGAATTAAAGGAGCTTTCATGAAGATAATAAAAAGCAAGCAGCTATGTGTAATGGCGTCAATTTGCCTTGCATTAATCGGTTGTTCAGATCAGCAGCCACAGCAGCAATCTGAACAACTTCGTCCTGTGAGGACCTTGTTGCTTTCTTCTCAGGTAGACGGTCCTTTAGTCGAGTTTCCAGCTGTTGTAGATGCAGCATCATCCGCAGATCTATCTTTTAAAGTATCAGGTGAAGTCACTGATTTATTGGTAAAACAAGGTGAAGAAATTCAATTAGGCGATGTTATAGCAAAGCTGGATACAACAGATTATCAGTTATCACTAGATGATGCCCAAGCTAACTATAACAAAGCACAGGCTGATTTCAGCCGAGCGAAACAGTTGATCAAGTCCGGTACAATTTCACAATCGGACTACGATCAGCTGCAATCTCACTTTACAAGTGCAAAAAGCAAACTAGCCAACGCAAAAAATAACTTGTCTTATACGAGTTTGAAAGCGTCTTTTTCTGGGGTGGTTGCCAGAACTTATATAGAGCGTTTTGAAGAAGTGCAGGCTAAGCAGGTAGTTGCAACGCTACAGGATATAAAACATGTCACACTTAAGGTGAACGTGCCAGAAAGCCTGATGATAAAAGTATCTAAAGATGCACCCAAACATATCATAGCCGAATTTTCTGGAATACCAGATAAGACTTTTCCGTTGGACTTTGTTGAAGTAAGTACGCAAGCAGATGAAGTCACCAAAGCCTATGAAGTTACCTTGAGTATGACTCGCCCTGAAAACTATAACATCTTACCGGGAATGACCGCCAAAGTTTTAGCAAAAGGTGCTGATGTCAATAAAAGCGGATTATACCTGCCAATCAATACTGTACTAAAAGACGCATCAGGAAATTATGTCTGGACAGTTGAGCCTGCGGGCGCTGGCAAAGGTGAAATTAAGAAAAAATCTATCGTGATTGGTGAAGTTTCAACATTAGGGTTTCCAGTGATCAGTGGTGTGGTTGAAGGGGAGTATATTGTTACTGCGGGCATGAGCAAGGTAAGTGAAGGTCAACTTGTAAAGTTTAACAAGGAGGCACAGTGAATATAACCAGACTTGCTTTAGAAAACAATCGCACAACATGGGTGTTGGTTGCGGCGTTACTGTTTTTTGGTATTGCGTCATTTAATAAAATGCCAAAGGACTATGATCCGGGTTTTATTATTAGGACAGCGCAAGTTATTACTTACTTTCCTGGTGCGAGTCCACAACGAGTTGAGGAGTTGGTAACGGATCAAATCGAAAAGGTTGTTCAGCAAATTCCGGAACTCGATTTTGTTAGTAGTACCTCGAAAACAGGTGTTTCCATTGTCAGTGTCAATATTAAAGAAAGTTACAAGAATATGCGGCCAATTTGGGACAACCTGCGGCGTAAAATTCAAAGTATTGAACAAGACCTTCCTAGTGACGCACAAACGCCTATCGTCAATGACGAGTTTGGAGATGTATTTGGCATTGTGATCGGTCTGACAGCTGAAGGGTATAGTTATCGTGAAATGGAGGATGTGGCTGAGCAGGTAAGAGACACATTACTTCGCTTACCTGAAGCTGCAAAGGTAGAGATTTATGGTAACCAAGAGCAGCGGGTCTTTATTGAATTTGAAAATGCGAGATTAGGCGCCTTAGGGATTTCACCGAGTCAACTTAAAGAGCAATTGGCGGCACGTAATATCGTTAACCCTGGTGGCTCTATTTATATCAATGATGAAACATTGGCATTAGAGCCAAGTGGCAACTTTGAATCAGTAGAAGACATTGCCAATACAATCATCAATGTACCTGGTAGCGAGCAGGTTTTGCTGCTTTCAGACATTGCTGTCGTATATCGTGACTATGTAGACCCAGCAAAATCGAAAGTACGCGTTGGCCAAGAAGATGGCTTAACCTTGGCGATTTCAATGCGCCATGGTGGCAACAATATTGCGCTGGGAGAGCAAGTACTTGAGACCCTAAACTATTTGGAAAGTGTCTACCCTATAGGTGTTGAATTTAAGCTGTTGTCGTTTTTGCCAAAAGAAGTTGAGCAGAAGGTCAGTGACTTTGTTTCTAACTTACTACAAGCGGTTCTTGTCGTCACCTTAGTGATGTTGTTCACACTAGGACTACGTACTGGTTTAATAGTGGCAAGTCTCATTCCAATGAGTATGGTATTTGGCATTTTAGTGATGTCGTTTTTCCATATCAGTATTGACCAAATTTCTCTAGCGGCTTTGATTATTGCACTTGGTATGTTGGTTGATAATGGCATTGTAATGTCTGAAAACATTATGGTCCAAATGGAGCGAGGTAAGGCTGCGATTGATGCGGCGGTTGATTCGGCGGATGAATTAAAAGTCCCCTTATTGGTGTCATCGCTGACCACGGGGGCCGCATTTTTACCAATTTTCTTGGCTGAGTCTTCAACTGGTGAATATACCGCATCTCTATTTAAGGTAGTAACGATCACACTGTTGTGTTCTTGGCTACTGGCTATGACTATGATCCCAATGTTATGTGTGTACTTTACACGCGTTAAATCCCAATCAGCTGACTATAATTCAGGGATCTATTTAAGCTATAAAAATCTGTTAACGACCATGATCCGCCATCGCTGGGTCACTCTATTAGCCTGTATCGCAGCGTTTTTTATTGCACTTCAAGGAATGCAGTTTATTCCTAAGCTATTTTTCCCACCATCTGATCGTGACTATTTTAAAGTCGAGTTAGAGCTACCGATTGGCACACGACTGCAAACAACGGAAGCCTTAGTAAAAGACATGGAAAGCTATATACAGCAAGAACTGCTTGTATCAAGTGAGCGCCCAGAGGGCGTTACGCAGTGGGTGAGCTACGTCGGCAGTGGTGGGCCGAGATTTTTGCTAACGCACAACCCTGAGCCTACCAGTGCTAACTATGCACTGATGATAGTCAGTACGACGTCATATAAGCTGATTGATTCATTAATGGTTGATATTGAGCAGTACGCATTAAGCCGTCATCCTGATTTGTTAATAAAGCAGCGTAAAATAGAAAATGGAGCGCCGATTGCTAACCCGGTAGAAGTTAGGCTCTCAGGAGATGATAAAGACAAGCTGATGGCCATTGTTGATCAATTAAAAGCGAAAATGGCTGCAACTCCCGGACTGAAGGCGGTAAGTGACGACTGGGGTTTGCCGAGTAAAAAAGTACAGATAAAGATAAACCAAACTCGCGCACGACGTGTTGGAGTGTCGAGTAAAGATATCGCAAGTTCATTGCAGACAGGCTTTAGTGGCCTGGAATTAACACAATATCGTGAAGGTAACGAATTGATTCCTGTGACGCTTCGCTCTGTCGCAGCGGATAGAGATGATATTGGTAAGCTAGAAGCCATGATGGTTTACTCTCAAGCGACAGGCGCTTCAGTGCCACTAAAGCAGGTTGCTGACATTGAAGTAGTTTGGGAAAGTGCACAGATTTTGCGTCGTGACAGATTAAAAACCGTCGCGGTTGGTGCACAACTAGATGGTATTACAGCGAATGAAGGATTTGCGGCCCTCGTCCCTTGGCTAGAGGAGCAAAAGCAAAATTGGCCATTTGGCTATTCATATGAATTAGGTGGTGAAGCAGAATCATCAGGAAAAGCGAACCAATCAATAGCGGACAAGATGCCAATTGCAGTCTTTATAATTGTCATCTTACTGATAGGTCAATTTAACTCTATTCGCAAGTCAATTATTGTATTAACTACTATCCCACTGGGATTTATTGGCGTGATCTTGGGTCTACTAGTAGGACAGTCATTTTTTGGTTTTATGACCTTACTTGGCATTATTTCGCTTGCGGGTATTGTGATAAACAATGCGATTGTATTGTTGGAGCGGATCAAAATAGAGTTGGAAAATACCCCGGAAAATCCTGTTGAAGGTATTATTTCAGCGGCACAGCAACGTATGCGTCCAATTCTGTTGACGACGGCAACAACAGTATTTGGATTAATTCCACTATATTTAGGCGGTGGTGAAATGTGGGAGCCTATGGCGCTTGGTATTATGGGTGGGCTATTGTTTTCCACGTTACTTACACTGGGCATCGTACCTGTGCTTTATGCGTTGTTTTATCGTATCAAAGTTCAACACTAGCAAAATCGTGGCGTTCGCAACGACAAATCGTGAACGCCAGTAAAAGCCTGTTAATGAGTGTAATCCTTAAGTTTTTGTTCAGTGTGATGAGCAGAATATGAACATACAGGCTAACCAGAGGAGTAAATGATGAAACTTATCAACTATGCAATTGTGGCAATGCTGATGCCCATGATGGCCAATGCTGGTGAAGTGAAAGTGGCATGGCTAGATTTTAAAGAATACAGAGATGTGTTTCCTGCAAAAGAAACTCGTGGTGGATATCACAAGCGCATCGCCAAGCAATTTGATTCGCATTTAAATAAATTGGCGGCAGATATGCCAGATGGATATACCTTATCTGTAAAATTTGAAGATATTGACTTGGCTGGAGATGTTAGATTTAACATGAATGATATTCGTATTATCAAGCCAATTTATTTTCCTCGCTTGAAAATTACATACAGCGTAACGGACAACGCAGGTAAAGTGGTTGTTGAAGCACAATCAAAAGTACTAAAGGATATGAATTTTATGGATCGAATAAAATTTGGTAGAGATTCTGAGTTTTATTACGATAAGCGGTTGCTGAGCGACTGGTATAAAGATGATGTCGAGCCAGCAGTTAAATAAAAAGAGCGCTTAGGCGCTCTTTTTATTTAAATGTGGCGAGTAGCTGAAGCAGCTGCTGCAACTTAAACACGGTTTTCTTTAGGTGAACTTCATCGAGCTGTTCTGATTTACTCAATTTATCTACATCAGCAGCGACATCAAGTACATAAGGCTTAAAACGCTTGGCTTCGAATTCAAACCCAGCATCTTTGCTAAAAAGTGATGAGAATTTGCCATGCCCTTGTTGCTGTAATTCATCTAATTTTTTATCTGCATCAAGTGACTGACGATAAACAACTTTTAAGTTTTCGTTGAGTTTTTCGATGATTGCTTGCATGTTTTTCCTAAAGTCCTGAGTAAATCGGTCGATATTTTACTTGGATCCATCAAACTTGTCAGGTGAATACCTATGAATATTTCCGGAAGTAACCTTCCTGCTATGTCTGGCGCTGGTCCAGGTGGTGAAGTATACAGTGCTTCTCTGGCGAAAAAGCAACAGCAAGCAGATGGACGAGCTGCCCTCGCTTTAATTGAATCTGCTGGTAGTTCTGCCGCTGCGCAAACTCCAGCAAAGTCTGTTACGGCAACTTTGGGCAACAACATCAACGTATATGCATAGTATACGCTGATGTTTGCATTTTAACTTAAATGCAAATCAATCGGCGTCTTACTTTGTTTGCCGCCGATTTCTCTAACCAATTTGGGTACCAAGAAACCGGGTAGTATCTCCAACATTTCGGCGACTAATTTGGTTGCATCGGACTCGCTCATATCAAAATGGCTAGCGCCCTCGACTTTATCGAGTAGGTGCAAGTAATAAGGCAATATATCACTATCAAATAAGGCCTCGCTCAATTCTGACAAAATGTGGGTACTGTCATTGATCCCTTTTAGCAGCACAGATTGATTTAACAATGTCACGCCAGCTTGCTTAAGCCTGTGCATCGCAGTTTTAAATTCATCATCAATTTCATTGGGGTGATTGATGTGGTTAACCAGAATCGCTTTGAGTCGGCTAGCTGCCAGCCGATCACAAAGCTTATCGGTTATCCTTGCAGGAATGACGACAGGCAGACGACTATGGATCCTGATGCGCTTAAGCTGTGGCAAGGCCTCTAACTCATCTAACAGCCAGCAGATCATGTCATCCTTGGCCATCAAGGGGTCTCCACCACTTAAAATTACTTCGTTAATTTCCGGATGTGCAACTAGATACTCAAATACTGGCTTCAAAGCGCGTTTATTAACTTGGTTATCTTGATATGGGAAGTGCCTTCTGAAGCAATAGCGACAGTTTACGGCGCAGCCTGTTTTTAACATCAAAAGAACGCGAGTACGATATTTATGCAGTAGACCGGGAACAGGCGCATCTTGTTCTTCTAATGGATCCTTATTGAATCCGCTGGCTACAATAAACTCTTGATGTAGCGGCATCACTTGCAATAGCAGTGGGTCATGAGGATCACCGTAGCGCATTTTTGCGATAAACGGTCTGGGCACTCGCAGCGGAAAAAGTCGCTTTGCGGCAATATCTTTGGCACTGAAATGTGACTCCAAACCCAACATTTTGAGTAGTGTATCTGGGCAAGTAACGACATTCGCCAATTCTTTTTGCCAGTTAGTATGCAAATTTACTTCATTTATTTGTATCATTAGCAGGTTTATTACTCGAAATACGATGATTAGAGGATACGATGGCGAATTATAGCACCAACGAGTTCAAGGGCGGCCTAAAAATTATGATGGATGGCGAGCCTTGTACGATCCTAGAAAACGAAATGGTTAAACCAGGTAAAGGCCAAGCTTTCAACCGAGTTAAGATCCGTAAGTTGATCTCAGGAAAAGTATTAGAAAAAACGTTTAAATCTGGCGATTCAGTTGAAGGCGCAGATGTGATGGAAACTGATCTGGCGTACTTGTACGCAGATGGTGAGTTCTGGCACTTCATGAACAACGACACATTTGAGCAGATCGCAGCTGACGAAAAAGCAGTGGGTGACAATGTTAAATGGTTGGTTGAAAACGATGTATGCACAATTACATTGTGGAATGGCAACCCGATAGCGGTAACACCACCTAATTTTGTTGAACTTGAGATCACTGATACAGACCCGGGACTAAAAGGTGACACAGCGGGTACAGGCGGTAAGCCTGCAACTTTAACAACAGGCGCTGTTGTTCGTGTTCCACTATTTGTTCAAATTGGTGAAGTGATCAAAGTTGATACGCGTACAGGCGAATACGTGAGCCGCGTAAAGTAATTATTTACTTGAACACTTAGACGTTAGAAAATCTCGGCCTTGGCCGAGATTTTTTTATGACCTAATGTAAATTATAATGTGGGATTGATAATGAATGATGTGAAATGGGCACCAAGTGCGGACATTGAGACACTGAAACAGCGCGCTGCAATTTTAGCAAGCATTCGCGCGTTTTTTGCAGAGCGTGAGGTTTTTGAAGTGGAAACGCCATGTTTGAGTCAAGCGTCAGTTACTGATGTGCATTTAGCGACATTCGCCACGCAATTTGTTGGGCCCAGTTATGCAAAAGGGCTCCCTCTATACTTACAGACTTCGCCAGAATTTGCTATGAAGCGTCTACTTGCAGCAGGTAGCGGGGCGATCTATCAAATCGGAAAAGCTTTTCGCAACGAGGAGTCAGGCCGTCATCACAACCCTGAATTTACAATGTTAGAGTGGTATCGTCCGGGATTCGATGAGTATTTGTTGATGGACGAAATTGATGCGTTGATGCAGTCTATCCTGTCTTGTGCTAAAGCTACGAGGATCAGCTACCAAGCGGCGTTTGAAAAATATCTATCTATAGATCCTCTGACCATTGAATTGCATGCTTTGAAGGCTGTATGTGAACAATATGGATATGCAGAGATAGCTGCTCAAGAGACGAGTGTAGACCCTTTACTTCAATTGCTGTTTTGTATGGAGATAGAGCCTCAAATTGGACAAAACGTACCATGTTTTGTTTATCATTTTCCCGCTTCTCAGGCGGCTCTTGCCAAATTAAACGAGCAAGATCCTCGTGTAGCCGGTCGCTTCGAACTTTATTTTAAAGGGATGGAGCTCGCTAATGGCTTTAACGAACTGACCAATGCAACAGAGCAAAGCCTACGGTTTGATGAAGACAACCTGCAACGTCAGCAAATGGCACTACCTAAAGTTGAAAAAGATAATCGCTTTTTAAAAGCCCTAGAGCAGGGTTTACCCAACTGTGCAGGCGTGGCGTTAGGCATTGATCGGTTAGTGATGTTGGCAACGGGAAAAGCCTCTATCAAAGAGGTAATTGCATTTGATATTGAACGTGCATAAGCGTTTTCACCGTTAGAAGAAAGCCCAGTTTTAACTGGGCTTTCTTTTAAACAAAACGTTGTAGTTCTTTTTGAGTCGTCGTCGTCAGCTGATGAGCGTGTTGGCAATCTGAGAGCGCAGAATCTAGCTGCTCTTTTGCCGACTGGCCTAACTCGACAATTTGTTGTACTGCTTGATGAGTATGGTTTTGTGTATCTTCAAGTTGATGCACTGCACTGACTATGTCTTCTAATTGTGATTGGTTACGCTCAAAATCAGCACTCATGTCAGCAAATCCTTGAGAGGTCTCGCTGATGGCTTTTTCTGCGCCACTTGAATGTATGATCAGTTGCTCAGATTCCTGATGTGTTTCACTGACAAGGTGATCCATTTGATTGATAAAATCGCTGATCTGCCTAGTGGCATCGTTTACTTTGACAGACAGGTTGCGCACTTCGTCAGCGACTACGGCAAACCCCCGTCCAGCTTCCCCAGCACGAGCCGCTTCTATTGCGGCATTGAGGGCAAGCAAGTTCGTTTGATCTGAAAATTCTTCAACCATTTTGAGGATATTACGGATATTGTCGCTATTTTCTTTTAGGCCAGAAACAGTTGTCGAAAAGTTACCAAGTAAAGTCGTTATCTGCTGTACTTCACTGACAAGTGTTAGTAGTGATTGAGACGAGCCTCTTACAAAATGCAGGCTTTCAGTATTGGCCTGATAAACTTGGTCCGTATTACTGACAATACTTTGTAAACTGTGAGTGACTTTATCACTGGCTGCGATGATGGTATCACCTTGAGTAATTTGTTGTTCACCAACCGACACTGTATTGGTCATGGAATAGGTCACTTGTTGATTACTGAGTGTTGCTGCTTCAGCGCTCTTATAAGTATTACCTAGTAGTTCGCTCAAATGGGCTGTAAATGTATTGTACTGTGCGCTGAGATCTCTAAACTCATCGTATGTAAACTGTGGCAATTGTGCGTTCAGGTCGCCATCTTGACGATTTATTTGTTCTAACCTGTCGCGCATTGCTTGGACAGGACGAACGATTAAAAAACGCATATAAAAAAAAGTAAATATGAACGCCACTATAGAGGTAAATGCAAGAAACCAAAAGCTGGCCGATGCGCTGTTTGTCTCGCTAAGGTATGAATATAGCCACCCCAGTGTGAGTAACTGAAATACAAACAAGAACCCTAAGTTACCAAAAATTTTTCTGGTTAGGGTATAAAATAAAGACTCTTCAATTAAATTATATATTCGCATGTACAAACTCGTCATAGGCTGTCACTCGCCAGTTGTGTAAATACTGACTCAATTAACAAGCTATGCCAGATATTCACAGTCAGTGTTATTAAAATATACCACTTAACAGAATTATTTAAACTTGGAGAGGCTTGCTTCCCAAGCAAATGCTATTTTAGGTTTATGGCGTAGCTCGCTTCACAACCAAAATACATTATCTGTTTAGCCATTGGTTGACGACCATTTTTGCGTAACAAGGGTAGTTACTGAAGATGCCATCAACACCCATATCTAATACCTGTTCAATGTCCTGTTGTTTATCTACAGTATAGCTATAAACAAACAGCCCTCGCTGTTTAGCATCCTTTACAAACTCATGATTAATAAAGTTTTTATCAATGTGAATGCTATATGCGTGCAAGCGTTCTGCAAATTCAGCATAGTGCAGTGGGATAGATGCGGTGAGTGCACCAATTTTTACCCAAGGCATTTTCTGTTTTAGCCATACAAGCTGGTGGTGATCAAATGAAGAAAGTATGAGCTGTGATCGCTCTATGGTGCCAGCTTGCACGTTTTTCTCAATATATTGCACAAACTTATCTAGGCTGTATGTATGTTTTAATTCAAGGTTTATGGTTGCTTTTTTGCCGACTAAATCGAACACATCCTGTAGAGTTGGGATCCCCTCTCCATTACCTGCATCGAGTTTGTTTAATGCTTCTCTAGTGGAATCTCTCACCATACCTTTTCCACTTGTAGTACGATCTAACCAAGTATCGTGGATGATGGCATAATCATCACGACAACTCTGTACATCAAGCTCAATGCCATTTACATCCACTTCCAAAGCTGCGCTAATTGCACTTAGCGAGTTTTCAGGATGCATACCGCTGGCTCCACGGTGTGCAAAGACTTGGATCATCATTTTTTCCTTGTTATTGACCAAGTTTCAAAACAGGCAGCACTCACAACTAACACGCCGCCAATAAGTGTTGTCATATTTGTTGTCTCAGATAACAGCATATAAGCCAATACGGTGCCATACAAGGGTTGTAAGCAGGAAATTAGACCGACAGTGGTAGCACTTAAATGACGCAAGCTACTTGCAAAGAATGAATGCGGGATGGCTGTAAAAACCATGCCAGCTAAGAGCAGGTAGTAAATATCTTGCAATGGTAAGGTGCTAGGAGGGTTGTCAACAAATATGGACAAAATAACCGCAGCAGTTAAAGTCTGATAGAGCATAGTGTGCGAGCCACCATATTGAGAGAAGTATTTCTTTTGTAATAGGTTGCGCGTAGCAAAAAAGGCACCAGATAAAACACCAGTTAATATACCCAAAGTGACTTGATCGCCTAAATTTGCATTTGGCATCATCAGATAGATACCAAAAATCACGACCACGGCATTAAATAAATCTGTAAATTTAATATGCGTTTTACTAAACAGTGGCTCCAACAATACGGTGATAACAGGGTAAGTAAAAAATGCAATGATACCGGTTGCTATTCCTGCCATTTGCATCGCAGAAAAATAAGTTACCCAATGAATACCAACAATGACACCTAACCCTACAGCAATGAAATAATCTTTTAATTGATTGAGTCTCAATTGCTTACTTTGTACTTTTAGAATGACTATCAAGGTAAAAAAGGCGATAGCAGTGCGATAGACCGTAATGTCTAATGCTGGCAATGCAATTAGTTTGGAGAAAAGCGCTGTGCCTCCAAATAGGAAAACAGCGAGGTGTAAATTTATTAACGCTGATTGATGTTGTTGCATAGTTTTTGTAGCGCCTTCATTGATTGTCATTTTTTTTTGGAAGAACTAAGTGACACTTGTCACTGATAGATTGTGCACAAGCATGTTAAATTAAAACTATCAATCTATATACCTTAATAAGCGGCTTTGATGAGATTTAGGTTTGGTAATTCAACGCATACAATGCAATTAGCTATGCATGGCAAGCATTTTTTTGCTAATTATGGGCATTTGTTTTTTTCAGTATTTTATTTTTTTCCATTAATTAGGAGCTTTGATTCATATACGCAAACTGAAGTGAGTATACAAGTTTTAGCCTATTTAGGTTTTGTATATTTGTACCGCAAAGCTTTGCATTGTCCTGCGAAAGACGTACTTGGTTTGATTGCACTGATGGCGGCAATCTGCATTTTTGTAACAACGCTAACTCCTGGGACAAGCACATTATTTGGCTATATAGGTTACTTTTTAGGATTTTGTTTTATAGGTCCTGCCCGCTGGTTAATGCTGTTGCTCCAGATGATGATGATTACAGTAGTCACAGTGTTATTTATTGACCCTCATGGCTGGCCTTATTTTGTTGGCCCTGCGCTTGTTGTTTCATTAGGGTTATTTAGCTTTGGCGTGGTGGAATATAAAGACCGTATTCATAGCAACGAAACTCGTAAAAATAAAGAACAGATCCAGCAATTGGCAAAAATAGCTGAGCGTGAACGCATTGCGCGTGACTTACACGATTTACTTGGGCATTCATTAAGCTCTATCTCACTTAAATC
This sequence comes from Pseudoalteromonas luteoviolacea, assembly GCF_018100925.1. Classification (GTDB taxonomy): domain Bacteria; phylum Pseudomonadota; class Gammaproteobacteria; order Enterobacterales; family Alteromonadaceae; genus Pseudoalteromonas; species Pseudoalteromonas obscura. The sequence goes on from NZ_JAGJEH010000026.1 coordinate 14,710, forward strand.
AGAATTGGCTGGAAAATTTATGGCCGCTGGCATGTTAGAAAAAGCCCAGGATGAAACAAAAGAAGTGGCGATGCTGGCTCGCACTGCATTATCAGAGGTGCGTGAGGCTGTTTCTGGCATGAAGCAGCTGGGATTGGCTGCCCAACTCGAAGTGATGGCATCTCGTTTACAAGATAAAGGCGTTCAGGTGCATAAAGTTGTTGAATGTGGTCCAGTTACTGCCGAAAAAGAAAGTTGTTTTTGCTTTGTTGCCAAAGAGGCCATCACCAATGTAATAAAACACAGTAGTGCCAAGCATATGCATATATCTTTGAAAGAGGAACGTAACTACCACATTCTGACTTTTCAAGATGATGGCGTGGTAGGTGATGTTGTTTGGGGTAATGGCTTGCTCGGTATCAAATCGAGAGTAGAAGAACTTGGTGGTAGCATGAAGTGGTCAACAAAGCATGGTTGCAAGCTGGTGGCAAAACTACCCATATAAGGATACGAAATGAAAATTTTAGTTGTGGAAGATCAAGCGTTGGTGCGAAACGCAATTTCGGCCTTGTTGAGTTTGGAGGCTAATCTAGAGGTGGTGGGCCAAGCAGAAGATGGCCAGCAAGCTCTTGAGTATTTAGCTAATAACGAGCCTGATATTGTGCTTAGCGACATCGAAATGCCAAATGTAACTGGGCTGGAATTAGCGCAGGTTATTCAGGAGAAGTACCCGAGAGTAAAAGTGGTTATTATGACCACTTTTTCCCGCGCAGGTTATATTAGACGGGCTATGGCTGCTGATGTAAAAGGGTTTATTCTCAAAGAAGCACCCAGTGATTATTTGGTCAACGCGCTGAAGAAAATATCTGTAGGGCAAAAAGTCATAGATCCAGAACTTGCTATGAATGCACTGGATGACAGTGATCCGCTATCAGATAAAGAACGTAAAGCCTTGAGGTTGGCTAGTGAAGGACTGAAAACTCGGCAAATAGCTGAAGCCCTATTTTTAAGTGAAGGTACGGTCAGAAACTATTTATCAGATGCAATCGCCAAATTGAATGCGACAAACCGTGTTGATGCGGCGCGTATTGCTAGACAAAAGGGTTGGTTGTAAATCAATTTAACCCCTAAAAATGGTAGTTTACTCTTTATTAGTGGTTTTTATTAGTAATATAATACTAGTAATTAATTAAAATAATGTAACTAATCATCCATGGGCGATCCGAAACTACTATTACAAATTTTAGCGCTGACAACCTGTGTTTGTGCGGTGTTTATGATGGTTAACTGGCTGATCCACAAACACATCGCAGGCACGCGCCTATGGTTTGGGTTTGTGTTTTGCGCCGCAATTGCATGTATGTTTCAAGCATCATTGTCGCTGTCGCCTATTTGGTCAATTATGGTTCCCAACACCTTGATACTTGTTGGGTTATTTATGCTGACAAGAGGTGTGGAACGGTTTTTTTCTGTGCAAACACACCAACTTCCTTGGTATGTGTTAGCAGCTATATTTTTCCCCAGTTTCATCTATTTCACTTTTGTTGAGCCGAGCTTCTTAATACGTGTCATTGTCAATTATATGGTTTGGTTATTGGCAATGGGGCTATGCCTTAGAGCATTATTTTTAGGCCAAAATAAACGCATCTCTTCTTTTTCTCCTGCGCATTGGACATTTGCGATTGCCTGCTTCTGTCTACTAAGTGTGTTTACATTGCGATTGAGCATGCTCGGTAGTTATGAACATAGCGATACATTGGGAACCAATAACTGGGTTAATCAGTTTTTTTCTTTATCGGTGATCGTCATGCCGCTGATTTTGTGCTTTTCACTGTGTTTGCTGTGCAGTTGTCGCAAAGAGCAGCAACTGGCAGAGCTAACTCGAAATGCCAAACGTGAATCACAGAAAAAAGAGCGTTTTTTAACTCTTTTGAGTCATGAGCTGAGAACGCCACTCAATGCCATTGTTGGTCATGCTGAGTTAATTAAAAAGGCACCTAGAGAACCGTTAAAATATCAACAGTATTGCGATGTCATTATTTCCACGGCGATGTCTTTGGCCGATTTAGCAAACCAAGTGCTGCTAAATGCACGTGGCAAGTCGTCAACGCAGGTACCTGTAAACTTGTCTCAATTCGCCGATTTGCTCATCGGGCAGTTTAAGCCTCTGTTGCAAGAAAAGGGAGTTGAGCTGCGCACTCAGTTGACTGGGATTGCCTGTGACAAAGAATATCTGATCGATCAAGATAGTATTGGTTTGGTGGTTAAAAACTTATTGTCCAATGCCATTAAATACACTCAAAGCGGCAGCATTACTTTATCTATTACCCAGCAAAGCCTAACGCACCAAGCTGAAACAGTTCGATTTGAAGTGAAAGACACCGGCGCAGGCATGACCGCAGAGCAAATAGAGCTGCTATTTAAACCTTTTACTTCTTCTGATCCTGCTCGTTCTATTGCGCACAGTGCGGGGGTAGGATTAGTGTTATGCCAGCAAATACTTGAAGTTTTAAAAACCAAATTACATGTTGTCAGCGAATTAGGACGCGGTAGTTCATTTTACTTTGATATAGAACTATCAGAAGCCATCGTCAAGAACCGACAAGAGCAGACAAACTCCTATCAGCCACAAGCTGTTTCTCAGTTGTGTGGGGATATTTTAATTGTTGAAGACAACCAGCTGAATCAGGAAATTCTGAAACACTTACTGTCTTCATTGGGGTTAAACTATGAAATTGCCGCTACTTTATCTGCCGCAGAAGCTGCGCTTAATCGCGCTCAATTTGATGTTATTTTCTTGGACATGCATTTAACAGATGGCCATGGATTAGACTGGTATCGGCGTGTATTTAAGAGTTTTGATTTTAAGCAGGCGCCTGTCGTGGTCGCTATCACGGGGGATGTTGATGAGCAGTCCCAGCAAGCTTATCGTATTGCTGGAATAGAGCACTTTATGGCAAAACCCATCCAGCAGAAGTTGCTAGAGAAGCTGCTTGCTCAATTGTTAATGCCAGCGAGACACTTTCTGGCAGAAAAAAGCATGTTGGATTACTCGGTCATTGATGAGCTTGTCAATACGATGAGTCCACAGGTGCTAAGTGCCAAACTCATGTATTTAAGTGATAGGTTAGATTATGAGTTTGCCCAGCTACGCGGTTTAGCAGATATACAGGCATTTGAAGCGTTGGAAGAAAAATTGATTCAATTGGAAGAAGAAGCAGGTGCACTTGGTATGTGTGTTCTTCACATTGCGCTCCAAGATGTTCGGTTGTCGATGTTTGATTCATTAAATGCAGATTGGCAAGCACTACATAGTTTAGCGAAGCACAGTGCGCGTTGTTTATCTGATTATCATTCAAAAGCATTGCAATAATTTATTTTTTTAGTTGTAAAGAGTTTGTTTTACCTTATATAGGTGCAAATCCTGTTTACAAATGTTGTTATTTGAGGGAAATTACACTGGATTACAGTAACCAGATTCAATAAAATTCTCATCCGTTTTTATTAGTATTGTTTTGGGAACGGGTTGTTTGTTGCTTTATTGTTCGGGTTATTGAAATTGAAGAAGCTTTTATTTTCGTTATTCTCATTATTTATTCTGTTGTACACAAGCGTTGCGTTTGCCGTTGACCTGCAAATTTCCACATTTGAAGATTTAGATACAACAGTCCCGAGAGGGGGAGATGTACGTTATAACCTCGAGTTTACCAACTCTGAAGAAGATACTGCCAACAACGTTGCCGTTGAGTTTTTTTTACCGCAAACCACAAGCTTTGTGTCTAGCTCAAAGCCGTGTACTCAATCCAGTTATCAAGAAGGCGGTGCCACCAAAAGTAAGTTAACGTGTCTCATTGGTCAATTATCAGGGCGAGTGAGCGATTCATTGCAAGTGACGATCAAAACATCGGCTCAGACTGGCGATACAATAGAGCCGAGTGTGCGTATTAGTGCAGACAATGAATCGAGCAATAAATTACTTAACAATACTGAAACTCAGAATACTTCAATTATTGCGGGTGTAGATTTAGCCATTACCTCATTAACAGCTAACCCTACTTCAGTAAATTTAAATACTGTTTTTACTTACCAAATCAGTGTGAAAAATAATGGACCTGATGCAGCGGCAAACGCAGTAGTTAAACTTAACCTACCGAGTTTCACGTCGTGGGAAAACGCCAGCACTGTAGATTTCGATGGTTGGCGCTGTGCTGGCAGTCAAACGCTAACGTGTACAATTGCCACTTTTAATTCAGGTGCATCATCAACATTAAATATTCAAGCTCGTGTAAGTCAGGTAAGTAGTGGGACCGTTACAGCCAGCAGCAGTATCAGCAGTGATACGGCGGAAATAGATGCCTCAAATGATCAAGCGTCTGTGAATACAACTATTAATCCAAATGCTGATTTAGGTGTTGCGATAAAGCAATATAAAACCGATGGAACACCTTCTTGGTATGGACCTTTAAATATACAGATCAATGAACGTCATTACTATGATGTAACGGTGACACATTTGGGGCCAAGCTCAGTGACACCAGCTTATATGAGTACGACGTTAGCCAGTGGTATGAGTAATATCACAGTGCAATCACCTTCTGGTTGGTCATGTAATATCAATACGCTCGTAGTCGCTTGCCAATCTACAAATACTATGGTGAAAAATGACAGCGCTGTAATCAGAATATATGCAAATGCGCCAACATCGGAGGCGACATTTTCAACCACAGCGCAGGTGAGTTCCGATTTATTAGATTTAAACTCTACCAATAATCAGGCAAGTGCTAGCGTTAAAACCAGTATTGCACAAACCTCATTTGTCTCAGTCAACAAAACAGCACTAAATGGCAGTACTTATTATGTTGATGATGAAATAGAGTTCAAAATCACAGTTACAAATACATCAGAGGCGACAACCATTGAGTCGTTGATAGATACATTACCGGATTCACTGAGCTATGTGGGTTACAGCTCTAACCATTTTAATTGTGCTTTGAATGCAGGTAATACGCAAAGAATTGACTGTACACCTATCTCAAGCAGTTTCGCTAAATCGCAAACATGGCAAGTCAATGTTAAAGCAAAGGCAAAAGCGGTTAGTCAAAGCGCTGTCAATTGGGCGAGTGTTGCGCATGGTGGGCGAGAATCAAGTAGTGATAGTGCCAGTATTGCAATTTTGGATGTTGCTCCTGATCTTAGCATCACCAAGTCTTCTGATCTGAATTGGGATTCTAATATTAACTATATGAATAAAGAGTTTTACTTCTTTATCAAAATAGTGAATTCGGGAGGGGGGGCTGCAAAGGGAGTCAAGGTGGTGGATAACTTTGCCAATACACCTGGCTACACCCCTCTTTCTACTGCAACACGTAAATATAGTAATGGCGCTTGGCAAACTGTTGCTGATTGGTGTGAGATCACAAACACAGTGGTGACTTGTACCGGCTCTGAAGTTGGCGCAAATGAAACCGTTGAGATATTAATAAGAGCGCGTTCGCCGATATATACGGGTACAGAGAGTAACTATCGACCTAAAAACACTGTAACTATGACGGCAGGTGGGGTTGATTACACTGCTAATTATGAAGGGTGGGGTTTACATCCAAGGAACCCGGTGCTGCTCAATATTACAAAAACGAAATCAGCATCAACGACAGCCAGCACAAGTATAGTTGAACAAGCTGGTGACATTTTAAATCGCATCGTTGTTTCAAATACGGGCAACGGGACAACGCTTGGCAAGGTTACCGTGGTTGATGCTCTGCCAAGTGGAGAAACGTTTGTCGCGAATGGGAGCTATGGCACAAACTGGTCTTGTAGTGCCGCAGAGCAATTAGCGGATGGTAGCGGTGGCAAGGTAACTTGTTTATATCAAAATGCAGATGCAAGCCGCATTGCTTTGTCCGGGACTGCACCAACCTTGACTATCACAACTCGAGCGACATCTGTAGGGGATTTAAAAAATACTGCGACTGTTACTGATACCGGTGGTGCACCTGGGGAAGCCTCTGCATCTGCGACCATTAAAAGTGCATTGAGTGCTGATTTAAGTATTCAAAAAGTGGCGAATGCGAGCAGTATTACGACTTCTGAAAATGAGATTGGCTACCAGATCACTGCCACTAACTTATCGGGTTCTAACATTGTTGGCGTAGATGCGGATTCACTCATTATTGTTGATACTTTTAATGCGACATTTAAATCACGCGAAGGGCATAAAGAAACAGGGATCACATTCCCATCATCTGTAAATAGTGCGCTCGGTGCACGCTTTTCATGTACTAGAGCCGATACCGGTGAGTACGAAAAGACACAAACTGCGATCACTTGTCGCTTAGATACAGGCCAAATATTTGCTCTCAATGACAGTGTGACTATCCCTCTGACAGTGGCTCGGCCTTTTGTGACGACAAATGGGCAAGTTATCAACTCAGTACAAGTGTCATCAAATACACATATAGATCCGAATACAGCAAATAACTTGGCTAGTGCGACTACGGCGGTACAGTCTTTATTTGATTTGGCCGTGACGAATGTTGTGTATGCGAAGCCAACGGTCTTAAGCGGTGATATTGCCCTACAGACGATCCATGTTGCTAATATAGGTGCGGTTGCAGCGACTAATGTGGTGTTAGAGCATACTTTTAATGTGCCGACAGGCAAAGAATATCAATATGTAAGTAATAGTTTTTCTCGGGCAGGGCAAAGTAATATTTGTTCTTACACCGAGGTGACTAAGACTCTGCGCTGCAGTATTGGGTCGCTAGACAGCAATGAAGTACAAAGTGTTACCATTCAAATTCGTCCCAAAAGTGCATCTGATCGTCAAGATTGGGTGTTAGAAAGTACAAGCAGATTATCCGCCTCTAATATGTCATTGGATAGTGACGCTGCCAATAATAGCTTCAACAAGACTTTAACCGTACAAATACGCGAAGCCAACCTGAAAATTGAAAACAATGATATTAGTGATCCGTTAGCTTGGTATCCTACACCGGGCTCATTTCCAGCAACGCTGGACAATGTGGTGGTTTATAAAGTCGATCTGGAATATTTGACGGATAATAACGGTGAAACTTCGGTGGCCAGTGGTGTTGGTTACAATTTTACTATATCGCCAGCTAATAGCTCAAAGCAGTTACAGTTTTTGTGTGACAGTAGCTCCAATGCAACTTGTAGTGCAGCTACGGCGCGTTGCGGCAATCAAAATTTGACTTTTAACAACGAAACGACCTTTAACTGTTTAGGCCCAGAAAATAGCAGTTCATCATTAGCTGAAAATGAGTTACTTGAGAATACTGGCGGTCAGTCAGCAATTTATACTCGCTATATGTTCTTTAAGATCTTATCACGCCCCTCAACCACTGGCGAAGTCGCAACGACCAGTGCCTCTATTTTTTCGAATGAAAAAGACCTTATTACGGCAAACAATGACGAAAGTGAAAAAACATCTATTCGTATAGCTGTGGACTTAGCACTGACTAAAACTGCGTCGTTGAATAAAGTCGCTTTGGGCAGCCAGTTTAATTATCAATTTACGCTAACTAATGCCGGTCCTGGTGACAGCGCTGACAACGTACTTTACGATTATTTACCAAGTTATTTGAGCGTGGCAGGTAATGCGATTACCTCATCAGGTAGTTGTACAAATTCTCGAGCAAACTCTCCAAGTACTGGTGCGCTTACTGATTTTATTCGTTGTAATATTCCGCTTATTCAAATGAATGAAACTGTACAGATCAGTATTCCGGTTACACTCAATGCACTACCGAGCAACAATCTTGTGGTCAATGAAGCCTGGGTAGAAACGCAAGGCTTTGATACAAATAAGCTAAACAACAAAGCAACGTCTTCAACAGAAGTTATTCAAGGTTTGATATCGGGGTATGTATTTGTCGATGCAGTGAACAATGGCCTTTTCGACAGTAACGTCGATTCATCACTATCTGGTATAGAGATATTGTTGGACGGTGTGACTGCTGGTGGGCAAACTATTGCTCAACAGCGTGTATCAACAGATGCAAATGGTCAATTTGTATTTTACGATTTAGTATCTGGTACCTATAAACTGACACAGCCTACTCAGGCAGCTTTGAATAGCTACAGAGATGGTAAAGAGGCGAAATCTGGCAGTGTGCTTGCAAATAGTCAAGGTACCGACGTAATAACCAATATTGTACTTGCATCTGGCTCTGCCTCCCAAGGACACTCATTTGCAGAGCTTGTGATAGGTGATAAGTCTGTTTCAGGTACCGTATTTTTCGATGTAAACCAAGATGGCGTTGTTGACGCCAATGACGCGCTATTAAAAGACATCACAGTCACAATAACGGGTACGGATAAGTTTGGTCAGGCAGTTAATACGACCACCACGACCAACGCTAACGGTGAGTTCAGCTTTACTGGCCTGATCGAATCAAATACAGATGGCTACACCATCACGCAAACACCAAGTTCGATTTACCAAACCGGCAATCGCTATATTGGTAGCGATTCGGGTGTGGTAAGCAATGTCGCCAAAGTGGTTGTGGGCACAGATCCAACCCCTGCGATCCGCTTTACCGAAAAACCAAAAGCGGGTGATAAATCTGTTTCG
>NZ_JAGJEH010000027.1 GCF_018100925.1 Pseudoalteromonas luteoviolacea
GAAGTCTAGATGTACAGTTGATATATAGTTTGGTGTACAGTTATGTGCATATAGTCTAATGTACAGTTATTGAATATTTATATTGCTATTTAGTCTATGTACAGTTGTTGAAATCTCGTCTAAATAATGTACACTGTAATTATTGGTAAAATTAACCGACAAAATAAGAGGCGACAAAATGACAGATAGAAACAAAACGGATAAAACTCAATATCTAGTAAGGAGACTTGAGTCATATTTGCCAATTCGAGAAGACTCAAGAAAGGTCAGCAACCATAATGATAAACTTATGAAGGTGTTTGTTAGGGATGCCTTCGGAATGCACTCAGAACGAGTTGAAGGGCGCCAAATATGGAGTTTTAACCAAGACTCACCAGTAACTAGAGGTGATTTAAGCGCAAGCCGCGTGTCTGCTGTGCTAATCAAGTACAGAAATGCAATTAAGGCTATGGGCGCCATAAACGCTAACTTTGAGGCGAGTTTAAAAGAGGCTAGAGAGCTTCTAAAAGAGTTTGGGGCGCTAGAGGATGAATATAAAGGGCTAAAGCCTAATATCATGCTGAGCACCCTAGAGGACCGTATATCAATAATTTCTAAAAAGTACAGAAGTAACGGATCACACATCAATGCTGCAAAGATTCGCGCCGCTGTAAATGGCATAGAAATATACCACCCACTTTACTATAAAATTAAAGCACCTCTATCTTTCGCTAAATCAATAGCAAATGAAAAGAATAAGCTGGCGTTAAAAGAAAAGCACGATGTAAAAATAAGGGTTAATGTTGAGAGCCTATACAAAAAATCAATCGAGGTTTTAGAGGATAGCTCTAACCGCGATTGGGTAGATATGACAATCGCATTATGCGCATTAACAGGCCGAAGACCTACAGAAATAATGAAAACTGCACGCTTTGTAAAATCGGAAAACAGAGATGATTACGTTGTGTTTAATGGAATCTTAAAAGCTAGGGATAGAAAGTTAGGTGATGACTTTGGAAACTGGGAAATTCCTGTTTTTGCCAAGCCTGAGTTAATTGTCAAATCACTACGCACTATGCGCATGAAGTTAAACAAGCATGAGAAGGTCCAGCACGAAAGCGGGGCCAAAGGTGGTTACTGGGGCGGCGGTTACGTGAAGTTCATTTCCCGCACTGGTAAAGAGGTTGAGGCGAGCATATTTGATAAGCGCTACAAAGACAGCACAGAGCACAACGAAGCCATAAACCAGCAATACAACGGAACGCTTAACGAGCGAATCAGAAAGTGGCTTGAAACTGGTGATTTTGATGTTCATTCACTGCGCGCAATTTACACCAAGGCTGTTTACGAACGCGAAAAAGACACTAGCCCGGAGTCTTATGAGTCTATGACTACCCGAGTCTTATGCTATTCAACGGACACAATATCTGGTGCTGTAAAGCACTACGCAGCACTAGAAATTGATAACACTGTAAAAGGCGTTGAGGTTTTCAAGGGTGAGCAAAAGCAAGACTTAATGAAGCCTGACAGTGAAAGCCTAAAGCAAAAGCTAACAAGCTTTGATGCTGTGATTGCACAAAAAGGCGTAAAGGCCAAAAAGCTACCCGACATACACGAATGGGCTAAAGCTCGATGCGAGAATGGCATGATAGCCGATGACTTAACAGCTAGCTTTATTCGCAAGAACTGCAAAGTAAAAGGCAAAGCTGTTAACGCAGATACGGCCGGGCTTTACCTTGTGCTGGTGGACATGGTAGACGAACTGGAAACCCAGACAATGAAATACTTTAAGGACCCTAACGGAGTTTGGCTTGTTGAGTCAAAGAAAACAGGCCAGCAAAAACAACTAATTGAACATAGTTAAAAAGGAATAAATACACATGCGTAAATTAAAGCTAAAACACAGTTCTTGGGATTTTGACTTAGAAATGGTGATCACCGTTCTTGATGAGGAAAAGTTCCAAAAAGAGTGCAAGGAAATTAACCAATTTTGGGGTGGTGATGATTATAGATTTAATCACCACGGTTCACATGAAAATGCAGGCCTAGCCTTATTTGCAGCCGAAAGTTTCCAGCAAATGGCATTCAATAATTTCAAAGATAAAAAATGGCTTAAAGATCAGTTTGACTGGAGTAAAGATAACGGGGTTGAAGGGTTTCCATCCTTTGATAATTTTGGCATTGAAGTTAATTCTATTGATACATGGTTCATTGAATCTGATGAGATCAAGATTGTGGAGCTAAGCAATGATTAATACATTTGAATACCAGTTATTAGCTGGCGCCGCCATGGGCCTAACAGAAGAGCAGGCGGAAAACCTTATTGACCAAGGGGCAGATTTTGACGATGAACTTATAAAGGCTTTAGGTATTGATTTTGAGCAATTCGTAAATGTATCACAGGCGCTTTTAAAGCTAACACCAGCAGTAGAAGGGGCAGACAACAACAAACTTTATAACGCTTTCGTCAGACCATTAGAAAGCGGTGGTTACTTAGCTTTAATACAAAAAGAGATTTAATTTCGCACCTGGTTAACCCGTAAAATTTTTTACGGGTCCTCTCCGGGAGTAAAATCCCGTTGGGGCCAAGACTCGCGGCCTTTACGAAATTACGCCCTTTTTTTTGAGGTCCTTACTTCCTTTCTGAAATAGCAAGATCCACTCCAAAACGCTTTGCTGGTGGCCTTTTATAAATCCAACAGAAAGGACATAAAGCATAGCACCGGTACTCAACAATCTATTCAACAAGTCCTTTCTTATAGCTCCCTGCAGGGAGCAAAAAAAAAGGCCTCTTAGGGCCTTTTCTTATCTTAATACAGCTTAAGTTACGGGTTCTTAATCTTTAGCTTTAACAACTCAATAGGCAGTATCCTAGCCTGTTGCTGAGGTAAATCGGGGCTTCCCGTTCCTGTACCACCAAAAACTTTATTCAAATATTTTTTACTTAATTCCATTGGTTTTCCCTTCAACATCTGATGTGAACCTAAGCGCAAACGCTACACAGGCCATAGAAGCCAGTACATGCAATGACGTTTGAACAAGGTCTCTAACGTAGAGCTTGAAATAAGCGTTGCTTATCCAATCGATATAATACAAATAAACCTCTACCAATGTTATAAAATTTATCAATGTTGATAAGATAAAAAGCCCTGTTAAAGCAGCCTCTTGTAAAGAGTATCTATGTTCATCAAAAGCCTTTGCAAAAAAATCGAACCTCTGGAGTTTGTAACACCAATATCGACGGCCAATGACAAATGTTAGAAATAAGCCGTTCATGAACATGCACCAAGCATAATAGCCAATAGGCATATTCATAGCCCATTCAATAGTTAAAAGCCCTAAGACCTCTACAGCTAAAAATATGGATATTAAAAGCCTTGCATTGATATTGTCCCAAGATATAAAAAGTGAAATCAACAAAGCCGCTGGCAATAGGATATTAAAATAATCAAAAAAACTCATTCCGGGACCTCTTCCGTATCATCCTTTTTCTTACCCCTTAAGCTATCAAAATATGATGCAGGGTCTTTACTGCTAAGCAATAAAATATCAATAAACTTACTCAATGGTATGTCGCTCTTGCCGCTTTCCCAATTAGAAATAGTCGATTGGTCAACGTCTGAAACCATTTTCCGCGCTAGCTCATGCTGGGAGAGCTTTAACTCTCGCCTTATTAATCTTATGCTGCGCTGAGCTTCCGTTTTAAAGTTGAAAGCTCTCCTTTTTCGCTCTGATGTCCTCATTAGTTCCTTTCCAAAAAAATATAAGGCTCCCTTTAAATGCCCCTCTAAGAGCTGGTCATTTTATGGAGATTGTCATAACAACCCATGTAAACATTAACACCATGATAACAAAAAACGATCTGTTTTCAATATAAATCTATTAATTTATCAAACATAACCCTTTGTTATTAAAGGGGGTTTTGTCATGGAGAAAGTAAGCACATGCAACAAAATACAAACTACCAATTTCCCTATCCTACCCAGTTATTTAACGCTAATTGCATACACGCAAACATGAGGTCTATTTCAGACAGCATTTCCTTTCTAAGCCGCGCAGTAAGAGGGCTTGAGCAGGGGGACATGGACGTACAATCATCTCGTGACGGTTTAGGGGACATTTTAGAAATTATTAGTGAGTCGGCCAGTTACACGGCCCAGAACTACACCCAAGAAAATCAAGTTGAAACGCCGGAGCTGGTGGGGGTCGAAAATGCTAAACACGCTTGAAATTGAAAAGCCCCTAAGTGTTGCCGGGCTAATGTTCCCAGATGATAGTTACCCAGACGATACAATGAGCACGCTATCAAACGTAATAGGGTTTTTAAGCCATGTATCAGAGTCAGAACACTTTGTTGATATTGTTGCATGCAGGGACCATCGAGAGGGGTTTTCTGCATTGCTCAATGTTAGTGAGCAATCGGCTAGGCATGCTGTAAATCAGGCTAAAAAAGTAAACGCCGAGATGCGCGACTTACAACAAAAACTGGATAACGTACGCAACGATTACAAGCCATTTGCTGAAGCCATTTGTCACCTACAAGAATACACCCAGATAATGGATCGATTGTTCAATTTTAGATACTTAGAACGCAGCCAGCTAGACCGCGATACATACTTGTTTCTTCATGAATCAAGTGCGCTTATTGAGGCTTGTAAAGTAGTTAATTTTGGACTGCCTGAACCCTTTCTAATCAAAGAGCGGGAGCGCACCTTAAAGCGCGCCAGAAAAGTTAAAAGCAAACTCTCAGTAATCAATCTAAATATGGAGAAAAAGCAGTGAGCAACAGTAAACAGCCAATCGACCGCGGCCGCTTAATGTGTGTAGTAGACACGTACCAAAGCAAAGAGCTAGACGGTAAAGGCCAGCCAAAAGTGAAAAACAAATACCTTCAAGTTGGGGAGGCCACGCTATGGAACGCGGACAACGGCGGCACATTTACAAAGGTTAAGCGCCTACTACCAGCCCCCAGTTACCCAAGTGAGGAGGTGATCTGGTGGGATAGCCAAGAACAAAACAATCAGCAGGGCCACCAGCAGGGCCACCAGCAGGGCCACCAGCAGGGCCACCAGCAGGGCCACCAGCAAGGCCACCAGCAGGGCCACCAGCAAGGCCACCAGCAAGGCCACCAGCAGGGCCACCAGCAAGGCCACCAGCAGGGATACCCGCAAAACGGATACTAGCGGCAAAGCCGCTAACAGAGTTCACCCCGCCAAATGTACAAGAGAACTAAGCACAGGCCATGCGGTGGGGTAATATGCCAGCCTTCGGGCTGGCAACCTGATCACTTTTAAAATTCCAAAGTTTTTGATCGGTGATCACTTCATTACAAGATTAGGGACCAAGCAATGAATGAACTATTTGAAGCCCAAGACAAGGTAAGCAAAAGCATCGAGGACGTGGAAACCTTAGCGGCCATTGCTGAGCTAATGAGTTGGAATGGCGTATCAGAGCAAGTAATGGTTGGTTACATGGAAATACAGAGCGCCCACGTAAAAAAGTGCAAACAAGACATTAGCGAACTGAATAAAATGGTACGCAAAGTTACGCAAAGCGGCGCGACAACAAACGACAAAGCAACGACAAATCTTTAAAAAGAGCGCCTTTGAGCGCCATTTTTGACGCCATATACGACAGTTATGGCGTTTTTTTTCGCGTCAATTTTACCAATTGTCATTTTATTGCGCGAGCACTAAAACCCTGTAAGCCTTGACCTATAAGGCTTGCAAGCATTTTAAACGCTCTTATTGGCGCCAAAAAACGCATGTTTTAACCCGGGATTATCCGGGATTATCCGGGATTATCCGGGATTGCGTGGGATTATCCGGGATTCAGTGGGATTTAACGGGACAAGCCGGGACTATACGAACCTAGTCGAAATGCGCACAAGCGGTGCGCAAAACCAGCGTGCGCAATATCAATCAATCCCTTTAATTAAAAGGCTTTCATAAAGATTATGCGCAACTAAACTGCGCACTTTAAACCGAATAATGCGCACCTTGCGCAAATGACATTGAGGGTGGTAACTGGTTGGCAGCTAAGGTGGCAACTGGTGGACAGCTATAAGGGGTAAGGGGGTCAAATTGTTCAAACAAATGCCCATGCCTAACTACCGCCATCTAGTAATATTTACACGTGCAATTAATAAGAAATCAAAATTTACCAGTTTATTAACACTCAAAACCCCAGTTTTAGCGGTTTGCAGCCTAATTAACCGTTAAATTAATACCGTTTAAAAGGGGCTTGAAAGGGGGTTGAACCACCATTTAAATAACCTATAAGCTTCGTTTAAACCGTCTTAAGCATAGTAAAATGCTGGTGGGTAAGGTTTTGATACCCGTAGGTAAAGGCATGATCCATAGTCAAAGATAACAATCAACTTATCCACATTTTCGGGGGATAAGTGCGTGGTTAACTGGGCTGAACTGACCACCCAAGGCCACCAGCAACGTGTATTAATTTAGGGTCCTTAACCCCTACGGCCTACCCCCACGGGTCATATACTCGCCCACTCAGGCAAATATCAGATGTTTTTTTTCGTATTTCCGATTCCGAAAATTCAGCTAAAGGTAAAGTCACAAGACCTGACAGATAAAAGGCTGTAGCCATTCAGCACCAATAAAAAGCCCTGAAATACCAGAAACACGAAGCGGTCGACGTACTACCGAATCAACTAAGCCGAACTGACGCAATAGCCGGTTACTGGGTCCTTTTGAATATCAATTAAAACTACGGGTTCAGAATGCGCAAAAGCTCGCTTGCTCAAATATTATTTACCTTTCAGGGTTTCCGGTTTCCTATGCATGGCTTGACTGTATACCGTGTAAACATTGGGTTTAGTGGCTCAGGTAAACCGGAAACTCACACCCCCCGGGGGTGTTTAAACTCTGCGCGAACTGAACGGACACCGCCGACCTAACCAGATTTTTACGCGACCAAGAAATGAAATGAAAAAACCCACTGCTAAATCATCTTTGATTTAGCCGGGTCCTTACGCGCTTGAACTTCATGCGATGCCAAAGCCGCGACTTTTTTACAGCTACCTCTCGAGCTTAGGGGGTTCCGGTTTCAGGGGGAGGGGCCTGTAAATCACTACAACTTTTTAGCCTAGTACCGCCGCCCCAGCACAATTTAGGCACATGCCAAAACTCAAACTTTTTTTTGGGTCCTTTCCCGGCCACCCCCCATTGAATGCGGGTAGAAAACACGCGACCTCTCACGCATTTTTTTTCCAGTAAAAAAAATGCCTTTTCCGTTTCCGCTTATATCGCACACCTAAAAACGCGGCAAGCCGCGTAATTACTGGCTTCTTAGATTTGGCCAAAGCGGTAAAAGGGGTCCCTAGAGATCAGCTGAACAACCACGGGTATCAAACTCGCGGTTAAAGCGAAATTTTCGCTAAATCATGGCGCCGCCACCACCTTTACCAGTTAGGTGGAAAGTTAATTGATTTTTAAAGGCTTTTGACTGGCGAAAACAACGCTAACAATCAAAATCACTGACAAAACCATTAAACAAGCATACAAATATACAAATATACAAATCCACCAGCAGCTAAAAAGCCCTGTAAGGCTCTGTAAGCCCATAAAACAAATTTGAGCATAAATCCTTTAGGATATTCGTTAAATCACCCTCACGGGCCGCCT
This sequence comes from Pseudoalteromonas luteoviolacea, assembly GCF_018100925.1. Classification (GTDB taxonomy): domain Bacteria; phylum Pseudomonadota; class Gammaproteobacteria; order Enterobacterales; family Alteromonadaceae; genus Pseudoalteromonas; species Pseudoalteromonas obscura. Next base: position 7,626 of record NZ_JAGJEH010000027.1, read on the forward strand.
AAGTCGATTTTGAGGCATTCCCTACCCGAAACGCCTGTGTTGTTTGCAAATTTATTTTTTGTTTATCAGAGCGGCATTGCAAGCGACGCGCCAGCTTTGTCTTGCTACGCGCCATTTTGAGAATTTCCCCCAGTTCGCCTCCCTGCCTTGGCTTGTGTCGCACTGCGCGGTTCCCGCTTGTTTCGGCCTTCGGCCCTAGTTCTGTGCTGGTGGTTTTACTTAGTCCAATAGTCTTATTATTTTTTGCATAGGGTTGCATAGGGTATGAATAGGTCACTGCATAGGGTCTCAGGCCAGTAAAAATGGGGAATGCATAGGGTGCATAGGGCTATTATTCATTTTTTCACGTGCGATATTTTTTTTCACATGATTTTGTTGTTTAAACTTGAACACGCAAAAAAAAAATTTCACACATAAAGTTAAAAATGGGTTTTACCCTATGCGCCCTATTCAGGCCAGTAAAAACAAGGGTTTCAGCCCTATGCATAGCCCTATTCATGCCCTATGCACGCATAGGGCTATGCAAAAACGCTAAATATTAAATAAAACACTGATATAAAAGAAATTAAGACAAAAAAAAGGGCCTATTTAGGCCCTATGCATATTGATTGGAATTAGAGGCTTTGCTGACTTTCAACTCTATATTTATTTAACTCTATTTGCTCATTGTAACTTTTAAGGTGGGGGGCTTCGCTGTTTATTTTTAGACCTACTACCCAGCTAACATTAGTTCGATCCTTTTCTTTTGTTATTCCTTTAAACTTATCCATCTTGTTAGCCAATGACATTAGTGAATTTATGAAATTGTTTAGGGCTAATGGTTTTTTAACCCCTATAAATTCACAGTAAAGGGAATAATTTGGGTAAAGCTTCTGTGCTACAGCTAAGCGCTCCCTCATTGAGTCGTTGTTAGTGTTGCTAGATTTTATTATTTGATGGTATCCACCTATTTTCTCTTTGGCATCTTGGTCAATATCAATGCTTTCCTCAAGCCATCTTAAAAGCGGATCTGTTTGCGATGTTATTTCGTATTTTTCCTCACTTTTTACAGCTTCCCTTAATACTTTCTCTGCTTGTTTTTCTGTCTCAAAAGCGCTCAATACTTTGTTAAATATTGCGGCTATTTCATCCTTGAATTTTTCTTTTAATCGCGGGTCTTTGTCTTCTTCTTTGACGATGTTGTTAAATACAATAATTACACGTCTGCGCCAGATACCAGTGCTTTGATCTGTTACGGCTAATGGTTGGTTGGCTGTGATTAATAGAACCGCTGGAGCAAATGGCAGAGTTATATTTTTAGTTCCCTTTCGTTGAATTGGGATAGGGTCGCCCCCTGTTATTTTTTTTGCATTGTTGAAGTCACCCGCCATCTTTTTCGCGTCTGGGATGGTGATTAGGTTTTTGCCTACTATGGGTTCCAAACCAAAGTTTGTTGTTGTGCATTCAAGCTCCCCCATATCTAGTGAACAACTGTTATCTTCACCCACCAGCATTTGAGCCAAACTAAGAAACACACTTTTACCAGTGCCACCCTCACCAACTACCTCTATAAACATTTGCCAGTCAAAGCGGTTTGTTGCGATCATGTAGAGCGCGGCCATGATTAGCTGTTGCTTGTCTATTGTTGCCTGAACGTCAGGCTTGGGGACTCTTTTCACTTGCCCGTTTACTTCCGCGCTTACGGTTTCCGTTTTTGAGTACATTGCCGATGAGTGGGAAAGCCAAGCATCAAAATTAGGGCATTCTGTTTTGTTTTTGTCGTAGTTGTAATCAGCAACACTGGTTAGGCCGTATTCGGGGGAGTGTTGCAGCGTTCGGCCAGTGCCAACCTCTAGAACGCAATTCGAAAAACCAATTAACCCGGCTTGTTTGGCTGGTATAGCTTGCAAGCGCTCTTTTGTCATATTCACTATGTTTCGCAGCTTCCCGCCGTTGTAGCCGTCAGAAATAAGGCCATCGAGAATGTAACTAATTCTGGGTGAAAAAGCTTCTTCTGGGACTTCTTGCCAGTACCCGGCTTGTGAGTATTGGAATAGGGCGCGTCCATAATCCAATGAGGCTACGCTATTGAGCATTCCATTACTGAATATATGATCCCTAATGTCACTATCTTTGCATTCAGAAGTAAAAAAGCCTGATTTATGGCGAGACTCTTTTTCGGCCTGTTCGCGGTTTTTCATGACCTTGTTTAATAGGCGCCTTCTGTCTGCTTTGGTTAATGATTCTAGGCTTTCAGGTATGGGTTCTGCTTCTGAAAACAAATCTACCCAAGCGCGTTTTTGCTCGTCATTGAAAGGGGTATGTGAAGACTCAGTGTCGTTTGTTTTTTGATCAGCTTGTGGACGGACTGATTCTAGAGAGATTACGGGCGTATCTGTCCCGTTGTTATTGTTATCCATATTGTTAACCTTGTTGAGAGGTTCTGTTGAATCAGGTATTGCGGAAGGCTGGTTCAACGGGCCAGCCGTATCGGGTGGGGTAATTAGTCCCGCCCTATCCGCGTTATTATTATCATGCTGATTTTGGGTATTGGTCAAGTCCGTCATGTGCCAACCCCTTATAACGCTTCAACAATGTAGTAATACATGCCGTTGGTTAGGCCGTATTCTTTTAACCTCTCAGTGCTCATTATGCCCCGGGGCTTAATAGTCAGACCATACGGGCCTAAATAGCCTTTTAACCTTACTCTCCAGTTATTGTTGTGTATGCGCATTTTTTGGTTTCTGCGCTCAATTTCAGGGTGAGCTAAGAAGTTATGGTCAAGAATGTGACGCAAAAATTTAATAGTTGTTTCATCGTTAGAGTGGAGTAGGTTTTGATGCAGTTCGTTGATAACTTCCCTGTGCTCAGGATGTAAAGTTACTTCTTCTTTTAATTTTTGAATGGCTAATTCCATTGCTTTTCCTTAATCATATTATTGCCAAGGTAAGCGACAGGTATTAGCAAGATGGATGCGTTGCCTTTAAGGGTAAATAAGCCTTTAAGGTTTATATTTTATACCCTTGAGAACAAGAAATAACTGGATTTTTTATACACTTTAAGCGTAAAATAATCCAAGGAAATTGCTGTTGGTAGCAGCACTTCCTATTCTTGTAATGCCTGTGCTTACGCATGACAAGGTTTAAGATTATCCAGCCGGAGTTCGCCAAAACAACGGGCTGGATAATCGTCTTCCCCTTAACTCCCCTGTATAAAATCCAGAGAACCCAAGCGGTAACAAGCTCATGCGAAGCTTTAATAGCCATTTTATATTCTAGAACCCTTTGCGCAAAGCTTTTTTTTGGTTTTACTCAATAAAAAAAAATAACTGTACAAGCTAAAATCACACAAGCATTACTTTAAACCACCCCATAAGACAAATAAACGCCAGTATACAACCCTGAATACAAAGACAAACCACCATTAAAAAACATTCCATTATATTCAATCACAAACAAGTTTGTTTTGTGTATCACAAATTGTGATGAAACAATTTTCAACCACCCCAAAAAACACTAACTGTACAAAAGACTAACATCAAACAGATTGCCACCAGCCAAACCCTAACAACTGTACATCAAACTAAATAACACAACTGTACATTTCATTTAGTCTATAAACCAACAACTGTACACTAGACTATATAATAAATGTACTATTAGACTTC
>NZ_JAGJEH010000028.1 GCF_018100925.1 Pseudoalteromonas luteoviolacea
GCGTCCTGGCTGACTCACTTCAGCGTCCTGGCTGACTCACTTCAGCGTCCTGGCTGATTCACTTCAGCGTCCTGGCTGATTCACTTCAGCGTCCTGGCTGATTCACTTCAGCGTTCTGGCTGATTCACTTCAGCGTCCTGGCTGATTCACTTCAGCATCTTGGCTGACTATGGCTTTAACTCTTCACTGGCTGACTACAGCTTCCTTGCTGACTTAAGAGAGTTTAGCGATTCAGCCTCCAATAAAGTTTTGCATCCTTACAAAGCATTGGAGGCGAATCACACTACCAAGTGCCCACTCCTTGCTGCGGTACCCAAGTTATTGAAATACGTATCAAACACCAACAACTAAACGATTGTTTTTTTATAACTTAAATAATAAGCTTATTTATCATAACGTTAAGAAACTTATTATTGTGATTATTTCAATCGTGTAAGTAAGAATATGACTTGGTAAACCAGTTCAGAAAGAGGGGGAAGCTGACACTCCATAAGCTTAAAAATATATAAAAAGGTAATTACTCACCTTTTCCATAAGGATCACTGCACTCTTTGCCTATATGACAAAACTCAGGTGAAGTCGAGTTCAATACATACAATGGGCCTAAGGTAAGCGCTGCAATAAAGGCAAAGCTCAACAGTTTATTGATGTTCATAATAGTTCTCTTCTTTAGTTAAAAGTTACTTTCTAGAAAAAGCATTGCAAGGTTACTCAAAATACAACTGCTGTATTGCGGAGTTGTTTATCTGAACGGATAGATACACAATGTGTTCGCCCAAATGATCTGTAGAAGTTCTTGGGTACATACTCAAAAACAAATCCTCAATGACAGAATGCTTTTTCGTTACTAAATCCACATGGTGCACATAACTTTTTAAATAATCATAATCTGACCAGATGACAGAATTTTGTTTAACATGCCAACGAGTAATTAACTGAAGACCGATGCGATGTTCCATTGCCTCTAAAACTTTTAGGTCTGAGTCTAAATGGTAAAGGTCACCACTGCCGTCCGCAGCTACAAACCCATTTTTTGAAGATCGGATAGACATATACCCTCGTAGAAATACATCTATCGTAGAAGTGGAAATATTGAACCTTTGTATCTCCCACTCACCTGCCACTTGAACACCAAACAAAACCTCTTCGCCATTGCGAATGAATACGCCATCACTACTTAAACCTGAATCTGCGGTTAAATAATGAATGTGGTTATTTTCAACAGAAAATATTGCGAGCCTATGACCTTCTTTGACGAGTAAATACTTGTTGTTCGGTGCTGAATCTAGAAGTTCAAGCCGCTTCTTCGTTTCGTAGTGTATAGTCTGCTGCTCGGTGTTGATATTGAGGTGGGCGATATAATTGATGTTATTTTTTTTAATTCGTACCCATCTCATATTTTCATTTTCAGGGTCAAACATCATGGATGTAACTTCCGGTGCAGTATCAATGACCCGGCTTACTGCACCCGCATCAGCAAAAGAGCGTTCAATGTACAACCTATCAGCCCGAACTTGCGACTTTTTAATCGCAACCACACCACCATTATTATCAACAGCTATATCGGTGATTAAGTCGCCTTGATTTTGCAAAACAACTTGCATAGCTCCGGTGTGAACATCAACAATATTTAGAGCGTCCCTATCTAGCATAAGGATTTGTTCATCATTCAACCAAACAGCACCATGAACCTGTGCACTTGTTTCACTGAGAACTCGCTCTTGTTGTGATTCAAAGTTTAATATCACAAGCTGATAGCTATCCGGTTTCATCACTATTGTCATCAACTTTTTTTTATCTGGTGAGACCGTGCCTCCCCAGATATATTGATCCGAATGACTTGGGGCTACAAGCCGAGTTTTTTGCAAAGTTTCAAGGTCGACTGCATATATCATCAATCTTGATTCAGCTTTATTCGCAAGCTGTACAATAACTTCCGATGGAACTCTCCCCGGTTGAATACCACTAATAAGGTATTGCTCATCAAACAGGGTGATCATGGCACTTTCGGGATCTGATACCGTTAACGGTAATAACTTGAGAGAAGATGCGCCTGTTATGGTGTCGCTAAAGAGCAGAACTTTGTCATTCTGTGCAAAACTCACAAATCGCGCATTGATTGCCTTAGTAGTCAACTGTCGGACTGAGTCATCTTGCTTATCCAACAAGTATACTTGGCTTAATTCATTTTCTAGGTTTCGACCTGTAAATGCCACGAAACGACCATCCGACGACACGGCTACAGATTTTTTCTCCCCTTTGTACTCTGTCAGCAATTTCTCGCCAATAAAATCGAGGCGACTAGAGGATTGTTGAATAACAATATATATACATGTCACTACTATGATGACAGCGCAGGTTAACCAAATCGTATAGCGTTGCTTGTTGCTTTTTGGTTGGGTTGTACGCTCTGATATTGACGGTGCCGCTTCAGGCTCTTCAATTGTGGGAGTTAACGTCTCGTCGCGCGACTCATCCAGTATAGAAGACTCACAAATTAACTTATAGCCACGTTTTGCGACCGACTTTATATATTTAGGATTATGTAAATCGTCATCTTTAAGGGCTACCCGTAGCTTTTTCACTGTACCACGCACGGCGGTATCCGTTACCACGCGATCTGCCCAGACATGCTCATGCAACTCCTCTACCGTGACATAGCGACCACGGCAATGATAGAGGTACAGCAGCAACTCCATGACTTTAGGTTCTACCGAGATTTCTTCGCCGTTTAGAAAGAGCAAGCCTTGCTCCAAATCCACGACAAACTCCCCAAGTGAAGCTCTATTACTATCCTTTTGCAACAAACTATTCCCAACTAAAGTTTTACGCACAAGATGGACTAAAACCAACGCCAATAATGCTAAATATGTAAATATTCATAAAAATATCGACACATCAAGTGTACCAAGGAAATCCTTGACAATTCAACCAAAACAGTTTCACCACAAGTTGAAAATCTCTTTATAAATATATAGTTATATTCATAATCACCCGTATTTTACTACCTCAACGATATAAATTAGTACTTAATAAACATTCACTTAAGATATTTTTTAATGAGTGATACGCATCAAAATTATGAAACGAGAGGACAAATTTGTATTGACACTTTTTCACAATCTAAACCCTATGACGTCCTATGCGACCAGAATTGTACGTCATTCATATGCGAAAAAAGGAATAATTAGAGGTTTACTATAATAAAAAAGTGTCAAGCTGTTCAGCATGTACTGCACAGGGTGGGTCATTATTTTCCGTATAACTCTACTAGCCCCTCAGTGAGCAACAAAGCAAACACACTAAAATGCGAGGTATTGGGGATCACTTTGTATTGGTAATCAAAGTTTTTGTACTGGCGTTTATCTAAAATACCAACAAAAGTTTTCAGATCCGTCACCATTTTCCCTTCTTTGCCACCAATATAGTAACGGACAGTGGCGGGTAAAGCGCTGTTATACTTTGCATAGCGCTGCTCCATCTCGAATATAACTTTATTGTCATACCATAGAGATGGACTGCCTAATATATATGACTCGAACAAGCTTGGCTGATGTAAAATAATGTATGTGCCAAGCAATCCACCATAAGAGTGGCCCACAAAGGTTTTTCGTGTTTTATCAACACGGAATTGACTAGCTATTAGTGGCAGCACTTGGTTGTCTATAAATTTCACATAATTGTTTGCTTGTCCGGATACTTGTTGAGCCGCTTTTGAATGCCCTTGTGTCTCTTTCGGTGCAAACGTAGGCGTGTAGTCCCGAGTCCGGCTAAATAGCGGGTTGGTTCCTTTAGAGTAAGAGATACCGACGAGAATGACTTCTTCAATGTCTCTACCTTCCATTAAGTGTAATATCCCACTGGCTGTGGCAATGGAATAACTTGTATCATTGATCAAGACAAGCGGATAATTGCGTGTTGACTTTTTATACCCCTTGGGTAGCCGCACATACAGCTCATAACTTTGTTTGTTAAATTCGGATGTAATTTGCAACGTCTGTGTATTTTGAATAACAAACTGCTCGCTAGCACTTACTTGCGTAAAAAACGTCAATAAGATTGCATTCAGTGTAAAAAAAAGCGGCTTATACATTAGTGTTGATGCTCCTTGAGGGTCTGATTAAAAACGAGTTGTGACGGCTCATTTCTTTTTGCATAACTGTGTTCTAATTGCGCTTCAATACGCGCAACGGTTTTAGAAAAGTCCTCCAATTTAGCACCAGCAAGTTTGCGTGCAGTATATCGATGGGTCTTAAGCGTCAAAGGATTGATAGCACGCCCATCTTTGTGAACTTCAAAGTGTAGATGTGGCGATTGAGACAGGCCTGTACTGCCCAGATAACCGATTACCTCCCCCTGTCTCACCTCACTCCCAGCTTTTATTCCCGTAGCAAACCCTTGCAAGTGGGCATACAACGACTGGTATCCATTTGCATGCCTAATCACAATGCGATTACCAAAACTGCCGCCCCAATTGGCTTTAAGCACCTTGCCGTCTCCGGCAGAAAAAATGGGCGTGCCGATTGCAGCACCAAAGTCCAGCCCCTTGTGGAGTCTTGAGTATCCTAATATTGGGTGTTTTCTGCGCCCAAACGTAGACGATAACCTAGCCCCATTAAGTGGTGTTTTAAGCAAAAAACTCTGCACTGGTCGTCCATCGGCATAGTAAAACCGATGTTGCGATTCGCCTGTTGCTCTATAGCGGTATAAAGGATGAGGTACACCTGATACTGTCAACTTGATAAAGTTTACTTTGTCCACTTCACTTTTTTTGGATAGTGGGTGTGTATCGATTAGCTGAGTAGACTGATAGAACACTTCAAATACATCCGTATCTTGGAGCGATCTTTGAAAGTCCACTCGATGAGAAAGAACAGCAATAGCCCTTTGAATGACATCCACTGCAACGCCTGTGTCTAACGCACTGTTGTAAAGACTGCGACCAACATTAATTCGAATATGCTCGTCTACCAACTCAGACTCCAGAGTTGACTCTCTTACTTGCCAATCTCCATCTTCTAAAGTCGCCGTTAAGATTGTCGCAAAACGTACACCTATCGAAAACGCGATTAATGAGCCTCGCTGGTTGAGCGTTAGTTGGAATGCTTTTCCCGTCGTCAGCTTATTCAGATCCAACCACGGCTGTACTTCACGTATCAGAGTCATCACTTGCTGCGTATTTACGTCATAGCGGCGCAATACACCTATCAAGTTCTCTCCAGCAGCTAACCTCAAGGTTATAATTGAGCTTTTCGTTATATTTTTAAGCTTCTTAGCCTCATTAGTACCAATATTAACATCAGCCGGCGCCCCACCAACTGTTGAGCGAAGTTTAGACTCTTCAGGCTCTGATGTTGCGGTCACTACTTTTTCACAGGTGCAAGCAACCCCTACAACTAAAGCTGCAGCCATTAATAAACCGTTTTTTATCATGATTATTCTAGTGCTAAAATTGCCAAAGGGTTGATCCGCTGCTCTTGATATAGCAACTCAAAATGAAGGTGTGCTCCTGTAACACGGCCTGTCGCGCCTAACGTCCCAACTTTACCGCCTCCTTGTATCCGAGTCCCCCTCTCTACCTCAATTGTATCTAAGTGGGCGTATAGGCTTTGATAACCATTTTCATGCTGCACGAGCACCACATTCCCATACCGTGACGGTAAGGTTTTCGCATCAGCAATAACAACCGTACCGCTGGACACAGCCATTACTGGCGCACCAACAGGTGCAACCAAATCAATGCCACCATGCGCCTTTGAGTTTCGAAACTCAGAGATATGCCCATAGTGCGAACTCACCCAAAAGTTATCTAATGGGTTGTGCCAATGACTGGTATTTACGTGTAGCGCGGGCGCGGCTTTTATATTCACCAAGCCGAGTAAAATCGTGAGCAGCAAGAGCAAAATAATTAGATAAACAGGTTTATTGGATTGAGGCTGAATAATTTCCTGTAACCTGAGTTTGTAATCGGCCAAGCTCAAAGCACCGGATGAAAAATTAGCTGCACTTGCAAAAGAATGGGTGTTCACAGAGTGTTTAAGTGCAGTCACCAAGGTTGCAGCATAGTGTTTTTTATTTAATTCAAAATGTGTCACCGTAAACTGATCACACCTTAGCTCTAAAGCATGGACAAAACTCTTTTCCATTCGCTTTACAAAAGGGTTAAACCAAAGAATGCAACCGAGGATGCTCCATGCCACTAAAGCCAAATGATCTTTATTACGTATATGAGTCACTTCGTGACACAGTAAACTATATTGCTGTTCGCTATCCAATTTAGAAAAGTAATTGGGCAATACAATTTTGCAGTTAGTAATACCGAAAACAAAAGGAGAACAATTAATAGGAAGCTGAATGCATGGCACCGAAGTAACGGACTGCTTGAAAGGCTCAGATGTACCTAATAGTTTATTTATGCTCCGCCAGCTGATAAACAATGTATACAGCTTGCGAATGGCCACAACCAAATAAAGCGCAATCACACCATAAAATAAAGTATCAGCCAATAAAAGTGTACTTTGCTCTATATTACGTGGTACTTGACTCTGTTGCTGTTCAATATAGCCTCCGAGCTCTAAGAGTACTTTTGGTATATGTACTAATTCAGAACTAGACCCAAATGGTAAAATAGGTATCGCCGACAATACTAATATTGCCCACCAGACTGTCGGAGAAGATGGATACCTACGAACTATCAAATTACCCACATTCAACAGTAGATAACTCGTTAATAGCCATAAAGCTAACATCATGATGGGGCTTACTAATGTCCAATCCATGCCATTGTGCCTTATTCTTTGCTCTTCCCATTTAGCTCATCAAGCAGAGATTCAAGCTCATCTAACTCTTCAGCTTCAATAAGACGACTATCCGCAAACATCGCAACAGGTAGTGGCCCATCCAACTCAAAAACAGATTGAGCAAACTCTTGTGCACAAACAGCAAGTGTAGGTACCTTCTCAACTGCCGCGGTAAATATTTTTTTGTTTCCTTGCTCTCCTACATTGAGCAGCCCTTTATCTGACATGCGTTCAAGCGTTTTCCTAGTTGACGAGTAGCTCCAAGAAAACTCTGTCTCAATTTCATCATGAATTTCTCTGGCTGTTCTTGGCTCACGCTTCCAAAGTAATTTTAGAATCACTAACTCTGTGTTGTTTGGCTTTAACATACTTCCCCCTGTGACATATGTCGCACTTTAACACACGAGAAAGTGCGACACAAGTCGCACCTTATCAAGTAAGGACGCTATAAAACAGAGGGAATTGGCTTACAGGAGGTTAAGTTGCGCTTTGGCAGTACGCATATAAGTCTGAGAAACAGGCACTTCCAGCCCATTGGATAGTATTAAAACTAGTTTCCTCCCATCTTTTTTAGTGGAATCAACGGCTTCTTTGGCAACCCACCAAGAGCGGTGAGTTTGAAAACCCGGAAACTCGTGGAGTTGCAACAAGGCGTCTTTGAAACGCATCAACAATAAGTGCTCCCCCTTATCAGTGATGACTTTCAAGTAATGGTCGTCCATTTGTAAACACAACAGCGAACCGCGCTTTTCAATAGGGAGTTTATTTATAAATTCAATTGAATTACGCTCCTTCAGTTCACCTACTTGTGCTTGTTCAGTGTCAATTTTTGCTTGCTGCTCAATGATCACTTGGCGCTGCAATTTAACATATGTCTTGACTGCGCTTGCCGCCGTAATAATCCCACCTATAAACACACTGGCAATAATTGATGAAACAACAGATCCCCAATAGCCTGATGGCATAGAAAAGAAAGCCGAGATAATAAACGGTGCGATCAACCCCATTACTAGGCTTGCTAAAAAGGTTGAAAGAGCCAGCGTTATCAGTTTGTGGCGTGCCCAGATCGGTAAATAGGCATCAAATACCCGGTCTCCTACCCTTATTGCTGGCGCATATAAAGCATAACCGCAAAAACACATTGTCAGCCAAAAGCCAAGGGCATAAACAAAGCTCACACTATCCATACCAAATGGCTTTAAATAAGCTAAAAAAGTGGCAAACACAAATACAACTGCGCAATCAGAGAAAAAATCTCGGAGCATCCAAGATTTTATTAAACTTTGATTTGATTGAATATTTTTATCATTTTCACGATTCGCCAATTTGACACCTTATAAATCAGACCGTTTCACGAAGTAATTGTCCCCCCCCGCGAAATCCAGATTGCTCACAGGGTAACCGCATTTTATCTTGTTTAACGACAAGCGCAATTACGCATCAGAAAATAACAACAGCAGAGGATAAAAAATGAAAGCCTTACTAGTGACACTTAGTCTATTAAGCACTCCAATAATGGCAAATGAATTAGAGCTACGAATTGCTGATATCAATAGCAGTGAAGGAAAGATTTACATTGAGCTGTTTAAAGGTGAGCAAAACTATAAAGAGGGTCAAAGTTACACCGCAAGTATTATTAAAGCTCAAAAAGGGCAGACCACAGCCCACTTCAGCAATTTAGAAGCCGGTGAGTATGTTGTTCGTTTTTTTCACGACATCAACAATAATGCAAAGTTGGATAGTAATTTATTTGGTATTCCTACAGAAGGCGTAGGGTTTTCAAATAATGCAACCGTCCAATTCGGCCCACCTAGCTACCGAGATATGGTTATCGCCATAAACTCAGGTCGCAATATAGAAAACACCACTATCCACTATTAAGGAGCCGACGATGGAACGCCGACAATTGTTAAAAGGTATGCTAGCAGCGCCATTGGCACATGCCGCAATTTCTAATCCGTGTTTAGCGAGTAACTTTCTTGCCACGGAAGACATAATGACAATAAACCAAAAACGCTTTACGGCCGCATTGGAAAAACGCCCAGAGCTTATCGGTGTGGTCGGTGTCGATTCCAATTACAGACCACAAAAATTATTATTGGAGGGCAAATTACCTGCTGATTTAACCGGATCATTTTACCGTAATGGTCCAGGCCTTCACCAAAGAGCCGGGCAGCGCTATACACACCTGTTCGAAGGTGACGGCATGGTGCATCAATTCCATATCGGCAATGGTACGGTTTACCACCAAGGAAAGTTCATTCGAACCGATAAGTTTAAACAAGAAGAAAAAGCTGGAAAATTTTTATACTCAGGTCCAGACAGTAAGTTGCAAAACAGCCAATCAATTGCCAACCCAGATTCGATAAACACTGCCAATACAAACGTCATACCGGTGAACGGTGAGCTTTGGGCACTCTGGGAAGCTGGCTCTGCGACAGCTCTAAACAGCCAATCTTTAGATACGCTAGGGCGGGTCAACATTGGCAAAAATACACAGTATGAACAAAGCCTAAAAGGGCTTCCTTTTTCTGCACATCCAAAGCTAGAAAAAGATGGGACTATTTGGAATTTTGGCTACGCGCAAAGTGGGCATATTGTGCTGTATCATTTAAGCTCCGCAGGAGCTCTTAAAAACGTCGCGTTGATAAACAGTGGCTTTAAAGGTGGGATGGTACATGATTTCCTTATCACCAAAAACCACATACTGCTGGTTCTCCCTTCGCTGAAACGAGACTTAAGCACAGAGGGGTTATTTTCATCTATTCAGTTTCACCCGCAACAGCCGATGGAAGTATTAGTGATCAGTAAAAATACGTTAAAGATCACAAAACGCTATGAGTTAGATCCTGGTTTTGTTTTCCACTTTGGCAATGCTTGGGAAGACCAGCAAGAAAATATTCATTTTGATATGAGTCTTTACCCAAATAGTACAGTTTTACATCACATGGCATCTATGATGAGAGGAGAGGTTAATATTCCCGTTTCACCGGCACAAACCGTGTTATTTTCTCTAATGTCTAACGGAAAAACCAAATCGCATAAAATTGATGGAATAAGTGAATTTCCACGGGTATATAGCCATTTGACAGGGTATAGAAATCGCGACTTGTTCACACTCTCATCAGTTGAAAGTGATGTGTGGAGTGACAGTGTAAGACGCATTAACCTAGATACTGACAGCCAAGATCTATACACCTATGGGAAGGACTTTTTAGTTGAAGAACACGTATTGGTAGATCAAAACCAAAACGCAAAGGGTGGCTATCTAATTGGCACTGCGTTGCATATTCCAAGCAAGCGGACTTGCTTAAACATTTTTCGAGCACAGCATGTCGCTGATGGACCAATTTGTAGAGCTTGGCTGAACAATGCAATCCCACTGGGTTTTCATGGAAATTTTTTGCCTAGCTAATTTTTCAATGGATACTGATAGCCCCAATAACAGCCAGCGGCAGTATGCGCACATCCATGCCACCAAATCGATAAGGCGACACAATCGTCGCCTTAAAAGTTTAATTCGGGTTATGGCAAAGCCCGTTAAACGAATAACAGTCTCGCCCCGTGACACAGCCTAAATAGACAGCTGTGTCACACCCATAGCTACACATACCGTAAGTCTCGAAATTTCCGCCACCTACTTCTGCCGTTTGCTTGGCTGCTAGCTCATTTGATGTCTTAGATAAATTTTTTACGCGTTTCTTATTCAACTTTATTTTCATAATTATATCCTTTAACTTATTATTGCTGCCCAATTAACAGCCTTACCATTTTTACCGTTTTTAGTGAGTCTGGCAAATAAAGACTGTCTCTTTTCTGTAACCAAATAAGATAAACCTACCTAGCATCAAAAACATGGATCCTGAAACGAGTTCAGGATGACATCGTGCGAAAGGTTTATGACACAGCGCGAAGCGCTGGCATTCTTTTCACGCAAGGTGAAGTGAGGCGTTTTGACCGCTGATGAGGGACTATATTTAAAAGGAGTAAAGGGTGAAAGCTGTGAAGGTTGCTCCCTTCACCTTGCGCTTATCGTGCAAAAGGTTAGCGACAGCGAACGAAGTGAGAGCGCTCTTTTTGCGCAAGGTGAAGTGAGCCGTTTTAACCACTGCTGAGGGACTTAAACG
>NZ_JAGJEH010000029.1 GCF_018100925.1 Pseudoalteromonas luteoviolacea
CCCAAAGGGGTGGGTTAAACATGGGGTGCTGCGCCCCATACCCAGCCAATGCGCTCCTGCGTGTCCCACGCCCCGCTAGGGGAGGTTGATCAGTGTTGTAGTGCTGAGTAAGTCTTTCAATGCAGTTTATAGTCTTTTATTATCTGTTAGTGCTGATAGTTCAGCAGTTAAACCATAAGCCTGTGTACTCTGGCTTATGGCCAGGTGCACCTCTACCTAAAGGGGTTGAATGATGGATAGAAAGAAAGTTAGGTTGATCGTTATCCAGAAAGACGACAGTAAGTGGATGCAAATTCATTTTTGTCGTTACTTTCAAAGAGCGGCCAATATTGAAAGGGCTGATCCAGATGGGCTGGTATTAGTGTCTGATGTCGCTGATCTTTGGTTTCCGGTTCCTGTAGGTACGGATCTATTTGAAGCGATTGAATTCATTTTGACTTCTCATAGGGTTGCTCACCACCTTGTTCATTTGGAAAAGGTGGCTGAGCATAAGCCTTTGAATGCAACCTGTAATGACTGGGAGGCTACTTTTAGTCCCCTTGAACCCAGGCGGGTTGGTCAGAAGGTAGCTGTTTAGTATGATAGTTCGGCAGGGTGGGCTTTTGCCTGGTACCTGAGTGCATTCAAGCACAAGACGCACCTCGGTCTTTTACAGGGGTAGGATGAAAGTATGCAAAACGCAGTAAAACAGCCTGATAGTGCTCTGAAATTTAAACTTGGTGCGGTCGTAATGACTCGTGGAGTTTCAGATTTAATGAAAGAGCATGGACTTGAACCTATTCAATATTTACGCCGTCATGCTTATGGCGAATGGGGTGATATTGAAGAGGATGATGCTCAGGCAAATGAAGATGCGCTTGCCAATGGCGGTCGTATTTTTTCAGCTTACAATCTGGTCGGAATGCCCGAATCCCGATTGTGGGTTATCACTGAAGCAGATCGTAGTGCTACTACGTTCCTACTTCCTAGTGAATATTAAGTTGAGTTTCCGTGTTTAGTGGAATTTAACTTTATAGAGCCACCCTATGGGTGGCTTTTTTATTGTTTTGATGTTTCATATACCCCTGCTATGATTGCTCAAAGTAATGTATATTAGTCTGTTGTTTGAAGGGCTTTGAGGGGAGTTAAGTGCTTATACGTTTCAGTGACATTCCCGAAGATTTAGTTTTTGAGGTGTCAAATAGAAGTGATTATGTCGGTGCTGTATATGAGGCATGGCGATATGTCAGAGGCGATTGTAAAGGGCTTCGATGCTTTGTAGAAGCGCCTGATAATTTGCCTCAAGAATGGGCGAGCGTACCTGGTTTGTTGGTTCCTCAGTATTGGGGCAATCAAGTAACTCTTTATCGCCAATGGCTTGAAGTGGTTGCGTGTGCGGAAAGATTGACTGACCTCTCTGAAATTGTAAGTGAAAGCAAGTACATAGATGGGATAACTGATATGAATGATGTATCAGAAGGCTCTGAAAATAGTCCTAAAAAGCCAGTCCTTAAAGTTATCAAATAGTGTATAAATGAATTATCAAAAATAGTTGCTTTGATAATTCAAAGCCCCTATACTAAAAACATCATACAGCGCACCTCGGCTTTAGCTTTTTCTGGGGTTGCTTGTGTGACATCGTTATTGGCGAATGTTCACGTATCAGGAGAAAGAAATGGGAAAGGTTACTTCGGTATCTATTCAAAAAGGTGGCCCAGGAAAGACGACAGTCTGCCGTAATTTGGGGGAAGAGGTTTCAGAGGCCGGGTTTAAGGTTTTACTGATAGATAATGATCCTCAAGGTAATTTGACCAAAGCAATTTTTGGTGATGAGTTGCCACCGGAGGTTATGAAGGTCACTGAAGCGGTTACTTCTGGTTCTCAGAAAGTGGCACCAGGTGTAAGCAATACCTTCTGGTTGTATGAGAAAGATGAGATGCCGGAGCCGTTTAAGGTTACGGAAAATCTTTACATTATCGGGGCGACGAAACATTTGGCAGAAATGGGTACGAAAGCCGTTGACTGTGTGTATGAATTTAAAGACAAGATGGAAGTCCTTGCCGGTGAGTTTGACCATGTTTTTATTGATTGCCCACCTGCGGCAGGGACTTTGCAAACTGCGGCTCATGGGTCTTCTGATTATCTCGTAATACCAACAGAGTTGAATGAAGACAGCATTGATGGGGTAAAGCAGCAGCTTGAGTCGGCGGCAGCTAACAAAAAGCGTTTGAATCCAGCGCTTGATGTTTTGGGGATTTTGGTGAATGGCAAAGATTCGCACAAGATCAATATTGAAGAGTTTCATTTGGAAAATCTGAAAGAGCTTTATGGTGATAAGTTGTTTGAAGCCGTAATTACCCATTCAGTTAAGGTGTCAGAGGCTCGGTCATTTAATAAGACTGTTCGGCAACATGCTCCGAAGAGCGTTCAGGCTAACCAGTTCTTGGCGTTGACCAGGGAATATTTAGAGCGCAGCAAGGGGTAAGTTATGGCGTCTATGAAAGATAAGTTGGCGGCGCATAAGAAGAAAAAAGCCGAGACTGGTGAAGCTGGTGCTCGCGTTGAAAGTGTTTCAGAACTTCTTGGTGCCGGTGGTGATGTCGATGTCGCTGAGTTGGTTGAGAAGGCCAAAGATGAAGGGCGTCTTTTATCTCTTCCAGCTGGCGAATTCATCCCTGATCCTAATCAACCAAGGAAGACCTTTGACCAGGAGCGAATTGATGAGCTTCGGATCAGTATTGAAGCTAATGGTCAATTGCAACCGATTTTGGTTGGTAGTCAACTATCCGATGGGAAGTATCCCATTATTGCCGGTGAGCGCCGTTGGCGAGCAATCAGTGAGTCCAGTGCTGTTGGTGAGGTGGTTGCTATTGTCCGTAGTGGCGATGTCGATGAACTTCATTTGCTTCTGATGCAAATTGATGAAAACAATCAGCGCGAACAGATTCCGGCTATTGAAAATGCAATGGCCATGAAGCGTGTGGTTGATATTTGCAAGTCTGAAGGCAAAGACCAGGCTTACGCAGCGAAGCTCCTGAATGTGAGTCCGGCGCAAGTGTCAAAACATATCGCGTTGCTGGGTGCACCTAGTGTTGTGACGGAACTTTCAGTTCATGGGGAAACTCAGGATGTTGAGGTTCTGTATCGACTGTCAAAAGCTTCCGAAAATAAGCCTGAAGAGGTTGCTGAGTTAATCGATCAGTGGCGTAGCGGTGAGTTAGAAACGAACCTTCGCAAAGCCAGTAAAGACTTGGCTGATGAAGCAAGGCAAGAAAAGAAGAATTCCAAAGATAAAGGGAAGGGGGCGAAAGCTCAAAAACCAAGTAAACCGGAAAGCACTGAACCGAAGCTTAAAAAAGCGTCCGGGGTTCGTCTCGGGCTTGATAAAGATGAATTTACACTAACTGTTGAAGTCGGTAATAAGAAGCTGAGTTTTAGGGTTGATGCCGACTCTGTGGTATCGCTGAAAGGCGACATTGATAAGAATTGGAGAGACTAATGTCAGAAGAAAAAGCACCTTATGGTGACATTCAACCAGGGTCAGGCGTCAGCTTGGGGAAATGCTGGGCAGCATTAAGAAATGACAATGTAGTTGGCGTGATTTCAATGCGTGTACCAAGTGATGTTGATTTTGATGCCTATCGAACTAAAGCAACGGAATGCCTTGAGCTGCTTGGTCAGGTTAAGGCTGGTGATATGGTAGAGCGTGATGGTGAGCGTTACTTTGTTCAGCGACCAACACATGCCAATCGCAGTAAAAAACCTCGCCCAGTAAAAGAATATCTGATTTATCAGCCACGTAATGTTTGATGAATTTGAGCCAATAGAGCAACGCCTGGTGAAGGTGATGCTTATGAACGAGACTAAGCCAGAAATTGTGCTAAAGGGCATGGAGAAAGGCTTTGAGGTCTTCGTAAGGCGCGGTAAAAAGCTGTTCAAGCTCTATACGCAGCGTAAGACGCCGAGGATTTTTAAGTCGCCTAATACAGCGATTAATTTCCTAGCTGAAATGGGTGCTGAGCGTATTGTGATTGATGGTTTGGGCAACTGGAAGCCGGACTCTTATGTCAACAAAAGTAGCCGTACAAAGAATGGGCGGCACTGAAATAAAGAAAACTCAATAGGAGAGTGACCACGATGAACGATATGAACAACCCGCCAGTAGAAAGTTATGGCGATTTCCCGGAAGTTGGCGATCAGCCTCAGATGGCTGACTCTCAAAGCCAGAAGAGTGACCGCAAAGGTTTTCAGAATCCAGTTTTCCCGAACGATTCTGTGACGACTTGTAGCGGCTTTATCAATGAAATTCGCAGTCACCAAAAAGGTGACGACACGTTGTACTTTGTACGTGCGGGTTTAGTTCAAGGGTCACGCAGGAATGATCGTGGTGATTGGGAAGGTGATATTACCAATTGTGATCTTCTGGTGGGTTCTACTTTGAAGAAGTGGGCAGAGGCTATGAAACAGTTTAAAGATCCCTTTGCTGGTATTCGCGTGACTTTCGTGGTCCGAAATTTGAAATTCACGCCTGGGTTGTATGAGGGTAAGCCAGTTCTTAACAGTCGTGGTGTACTGGAAGCCATTACCATCGGTCATCTTGATCAGTAGTGGTGGACAGCTCTTCGAGGCGTATGGGTTTATTGTGGATGGCCTTCGGGCGTATGGACAGACTGATGGACAACATTTTGGACGGGCAAGCCGACCACAAGTTGACCACAGCCTTGACCACACATCCAGCCACAAGAAGCCCACACTCTGACACACCATGTGCAGGCAATAACAAGGAGCAAAGTATATGTTTGGTGTAATTGGAATCATTGTTTTCTTTGTCGTCTTGGGTATCGTGGTAAATCCTCATATCCGAAAGCGCGGCGTTGTGCCTGGTGGTCATTTTGATGAAGAGCGAGGTGTGAGTTTAAATCGTCATTCAATTGTTGGTCGTAGCCTTTGCGATCCTATTGATCAGCAGTATTTTGATGATTTCTGAGCAATATTTATAAGGTGTAATAATGAAAAAAATATCTATTTTACTGGTTGGTCTTTTCCTATCTATTAATGCTTTCGCGTCTGTTAAGTGCGGAAGTGAGTTGATAAAAGGCGTTCAAATAAAGAAAGGTGGCGAGGTCGTTTATACATCGAAGGACGGTGTTCGTCGCTTGGTTGCATCACCAGATTCACCGGCAGCATCGCAGTATATGCTTATGACATTATTGAATGCTGTGGACAATAAATATTATGTCCAGGCTGCTTTCCCTGATGGCTATAGCTGCAAGAGTAGTAATACTGAGATCCCTGCCGAATGGATCTATGTGCAAAATCCCAAATAATGGATAGAGCTTTAGATGATTACTCTAGTTAGTCTTTTGTTCTCGTTAATACTATTGGTTTTTCCATCGTTATCACCGGCAGAGAATGATGCGATTAAAGATGATGCTGAAGAAGTCATCGAAATAGAACACAGCACCCAGGAACAATCCAAGCTTAAAGCAAGGGTTGATTAGCCTTTAGTGTGTGGTAAAGGAATACCGTTCGCCATAGGCCCAGCGGTAGCGACACCTGCCTTAGTGGTGTGACTTGCTGGGGAGAGTATCAGTTTTAATTTTTAGTGGGGTGATTATGGAATTTAATTTTGTGTTGATTGCATTTATCGGCGCGGTGATTTTTGGTTTTTGGGCGTATCTTCTTTTGAAGGCTGACAATACTCCAAAGGAGTATTTCTACGAACCGGCAGGCCCATTACTTACAGCCGCTGAAAATAATTTTTACCTCGTTTTGAAAGATATTGTGCCAAGTGACTATGTACTTACCTTTAAAGTAAGAATTGGTGATGTCCTGAAAGTGCGGAAAGGTTTAGATAAGAAAGAAACTTTCAAGTTAAGGGCGAAGGTTCAACAGAAACACTTTGATTTCGTAGTATGCCGAAAGAAGGATAAAAGGGTTGTTTGCTGTATTGAGTTGAACGATTCATCCCATAACAGAGCAGATCGGAAGCGCCGAGACAAGTTTGTAAGGTCAGCCTGTAAAGCAGCTGGAATGCCTTTGCTTGAGGTGAAGAACCGCAGATCCTATGTTAAATCTGATCTTAAAAAGCAGTTAAATTCGGTGTTGTCTGGCAGCACCATAATTGATAACCAAGACTCGGAACCTGAAGCAATACAGAGACCGGTAACAGAGTTTGTTGATAATAAAGTAGTTGAGAAACTGGCTACCTC
This sequence comes from Pseudoalteromonas luteoviolacea, assembly GCF_018100925.1. Lineage (GTDB taxonomy): Bacteria > Pseudomonadota > Gammaproteobacteria > Enterobacterales > Alteromonadaceae > Pseudoalteromonas > Pseudoalteromonas obscura. The sequence goes on from NZ_JAGJEH010000029.1 coordinate 6,192, forward strand.
AAAAATGGCCGCGAAGTATGGGTGTTCAACTGATGAGTTCATTCAGATGCTTGTTGATTCCATGTATATGCAGTTTACCGAAACAGGTCTAGCTCTTACTGATTTTGGACGTAATATGGGTGGTGAGCAGAGAGAACACCCTAGTACAGGTAAATATGTTGTTTGGCCTGAAGACTTGCCATTAACACTACCTGGTAACACGTAATCCTTTACGTTTGCCTTGCAAATCAAACACCCCTTTAAAGGGGTGTTTTTGTATCTGGCGCATTGAAAACCCTTTTGGTCACAATTTCAAAAACCTGGTTTTCTTTTTTGTGACCATTTGCTATATTGGTCACAGTTTTTGGTGAGCTCTTTTTTTATTGTGACCAAGGTGGGCAGAATGAAATTTACAGAATTACTCGATTCAATTAAGAGTCAACATGAGGCTGTTTCTAAGCAAGTGGTTGATCTGAAGGCGAAGCAGAAGGTTCTGAAAAAAGCAGGGATAGAGTACGGTACTCCGAGCTATAAGGAGGGCCGGTACCTTCGGATAATTCGGCCAGCCAATGCGGAAAGAGGCCGCAAGTTTGATTACATCGGTGCCGATCCTGACAAGCAGAAGGCTGTTCTCGATGCCATTGAACGGGGTAAGCAGTTTGATCTACTGGGGTCAGAGATAGCAAGCCTAGAAGAGGCTTTAGGTTTTGTGGATAGTGAGTTATCGCATCTATCAATGCGATTCAAGTGGAAACATGGTATTGATATTTGATCGTGCCGGTCACCGTAATTGGTATGAATTTAATCTATACATAAATGATAAGGGATAGTTATGTCGAATAATCATGATCAATCAGAAACTGCAATTTTTATAGGGCTTTTCATAGCGGCAGTACCTCTTTTTATAATCAAACACAAAACGGGGTTGAGCTTTCAAACGATCATTCAGACAGTTGTCTTGTGGGCTTTGTTCGGCGGGGCTATTTGGCTTAACAAGCAAACGCAGACGATCCTTCATATTGGGTCGCACTGGAATATTCTGTTGGCTGTGTTTCTCTTAACGCTTATCCCAATTGCAAATGAACTGGGCACAACGATGGAATCTACCAGAAGTGGGCCGTTAGCCTTCCTGGATGACCGTACAAGGCTTGAAGCCCCCAAATGGTATGCAGAGACGTTTTGGCAGGTTTTCATTGTCATGACAGCCGTGTTGTCAAAATATGCCTTTGCCTGGATAAGGGAAAAATTTGAAAACTGAAAAAACAGGTGTGTAAATCAAACCACCGTTTTTTGTACAGTAGGAGCCGGTGATTAAAAGCCGGTTTTTTTAACTTGAAATGTGTAAAGTTTTGCGTAAAGTTATCTATGTATAGTTTAGGTACGTTTTATTACTATAAGTTGGGTGGTTTATGATCAGCAATGGGCTGGTATCAGAGGATACCAAAAATCTAGTGGATTTTATTCGTTCCTTGCCTTCTGCAAAGAACATAAGGGTTTACACAAAGGCAGAACAAGACAATTTCGATTTCTCAAGTGAGAGTGCTTCTGTTCGTCGATCTGCCATTAGGGAAAAAAATCGGAGCTTCAAATCATGAGTAGTGATAACTACCAAATTCTGTCGGTTGGCAAAGGTGAAACGGTTGTCGATGGTAAAAGTCACTGGAAAGATTTTATCCAGGTACACATTGACGACCCGGCTGAGGCATTCCGATTGGCTATGGACATACTTCGTCAGGTGGAAATACAACAGTACCGAGGCGGGGGGTGTGGGATCGCATTTTCGCTACCAGGTACTCTTGAACCCGAGTCTGAGTAATTTGGGGGAGTGGGCATAAGTTATGGAGCCAACAAGCGAACTTTATGGGGCACTACAGACTGCTTATGAGCACTTCAATCGCACTTTATTTGACGGAAAACTGCCAAAGATAATTTTTACCGCGCAACGTCAAAAAGGAGTAATGGGGTATTTCTCAGCGGATCGCTGGGTTGCAAGGAATGGTGATCGCTGTCATGAGATAGCAATTAACCCTCAGTATGTGGGCAAGTCGGCACTAATTGAGGTGTTTCAGACGATTGTTCATGAGCAGTGTCATTTACTCCAACATTGCTATGGGAAACCAGGAAGACGTGGTTATCACAATAAGGAATGGGGTGGAATGATGGAGTCAGTTGGACTTATGCCTTCCTCAACTGGACGCCCTGGTGGTAAGAAAACTGGGGAAAAAATGAATGACTACCCGATACCAGGTGGACGCTTTCTCAAAGAGTGTGAATCGCTGGTTTCCTCTGATTTTGATTTGCCTTGGGTGGATCGTTATTCGACCGGCGACAGCAAGCCCCATACTGAATTAGCCGCTGAATATGAATTATCTGAAGAGTCAACAGTGAAATTGACAACGGCGTTAGTTGAGTATTTCGATCAAGATTCATTTGTACAGCCGGGAGAAAACAAGCCGGTTAATAGCAAGGCTAAGTACACTTGCCCCTCTTGCCAAGTAAATGTTTGGGGTAAGCCAGGGCTTTCAATTGCCTGTACTGAATGCGGTGTAGGTTTTAGTGAGGTGTAATTAATGGTGGTAGTTAAGGATGAACATCTTCTTGATTGTGGTCATTGTGATGGGTCTGGGACTTGTAGATCCGGTATAGATGGCACCTCATGCGCTGCATGTATGATTGCACATAACTTAAAGCCATATAGGTTTTTATTTTTCAAAACCTCTTATTCTGGTCTTCGTTGCGGTGGGTGTAATGGACTATTAAAAAGCGATTCAGCATCTGTTCGGATGCAAAGCAGAATTGCGCCAATACTTGCCATATCTACTTTGGGAGGTTTAGCCACAGTAACTTTATTTGCAGTGGTTATGGATAAAAGTTTACTGGCACAAGTTATAACCGGGTGGCTTTCTTTAGCTTCATCTATGACTGCATTCTACTTTTCTAAAAAGAAGGATTCATAGTTAGGATGAATATTGGATATGCTCGTGTCTCTACAGCTGAACAGGATACTTCCCTTCAGGTGGATGCACTTAATCAAGCTGGTTGCGAGAAAATCTACCAAGAATCTATTTCAGGCGCTTCGAGAGAGCGGCCTGAATTAGAACGATGTCTTGAGCATGTTAGAGAAGGTGACACCCTGGTTGTATGGCGTCTTGATAGGCTCGGTAGAAGCATGAAGGACTTGGTGGCAATTATTACCGAACTGGAAAAAAACAAGGTTGGTTTTAAATCAGTTACAGAAGCTATTGATACAACCAATGCGGGCGGGAAGTTAGTGTTCCATATTTTTGCTGCTTTGGCTGAATTTGAGCGGACGCTGATTCGAGAAAGAACAAAAGCTGGTTTAGCAGCTGCTAGAGCCAGAGGAAGAAAGGGCGGACGAAAGCCTAAAATGTCAAAGGCTGATGCGACCAAAGCGAAAGCAATGCTGGCTGATCCAGCTATTACAAAAACAGAAGTGGCACGTCATTTTGAAGTATCTCGCGTGACACTAAATAAGGCACTAAATGACCTGGAAGCTGCATCTAAGAGGTAAGCAATGAGTGATGTTAATTACATAGAGTCAATTAGATCTGGTGAAATGGGATTGGTAGAAGTGCCCCGTAAATCTAAAACGCACTCAATTTGCCTTGCCGCAGTAAATCAAAATGGATTGGATCTTTACCATGTCCCTAAATATATGAGGTCTGAAACAATCCATTACGCAGCTGTGTACGAGAATGCAAAAGCGATTGAATTTATTGACTCTGATTATCTCGTACACCACCAGGATCTAGTGACTCTTGCGGTGAGTAGAAAAGGACAGGTGCTTAAATGGCTTCTTTCTGAGGCACCTTCTCTCGTTACTTATGATGTTTGCTTGAAGGCTGTTCGATCATCGGGGTCATGCTTGGCATACGTGCCCGAATCTATGTTGGATGAATCATTAATCAGGGTGGCCGTTGAGAATGATGCTTCTGCATTGAACGTGCTGTTTAAGTACAATGCGGATTCTGTTAAGCGAGCAATTGGCAATGTAATAAACTCAATCCCCTTAAAGCATTTGCCGGATCACTTTAAATCCTATGAAATTTGCTTAAATCAGGTTTCTGAGCAAGGTCGCCAACTTCGTTACGTTCCGTTCCCGCTCATTGATGAGCGAATGGTGGAAACAGCTTTGAACTCGAATCCTTGGGCAATTGAGTATGTCCCTATCACGTTTTCAGATGATTCAACTGTAACGTCACTGATAAGCGGTGGTACGTTACCGCACCATCTTTATGAGCATATTGAAGGCGGCGTAGAAATCGTCTACGATTAATGTAACGGTTGAGAAACTGTTTTACGGGTGGCTGAGAAGCTGGTACCAATCAACAATCTGAATATGATGGCTGAGAAGCTGGTGCATTGATTGTTAGAATATAGAAACTTAGTATTTACTTCTCTTTGTAGATTGTATTACTAATTTCGGAACCACAACTATGTTGTGGTTTTTTTGTGCC
>NZ_JAGJEH010000003.1 GCF_018100925.1 Pseudoalteromonas luteoviolacea
GTTTTTGCTTGCGTCCCGCCGTGTCAGTGGGTGCGCATTATAGGGAGATCCAAATTTGGATCAAGAGTTTTTTTATAAAAAGTGCAATTTAATAATAAGTATTAAACTAAAAGTGGGGATTAGAGATATATGTGCTAGGACCATTCAATCAATTCGTTTGAACGCAGATAAGTATCGCTATCTTAATCTACGCTCTACTAAGCAATCGTTTAAAAGGGCTTTTGGTATCAAACCTAACTAATGGCCAATTGCCACATCATAAAAGTAATGTTTACGCTTTAATTTCAAATCGCCATTTGTGACTATTTCCATAGCCCCTTCGCTATCCAAGGTAACATTGAAATCGGTTATGCCTCTTTTTACATTTAATTGCATTTCAAGTTCCGCTTCTGACCAAGAGTTTCCAAATCCAACTCGTAGATCATCGAAACTATCAACTTCTTCAGACAATCTATACGCAGAACCCGGAAAAATCTGCGTAAGGGTCAATGCAAGTATCTGGTTTTCTTGGCATAAGAACGCAAACATTGGTGTATCTGTTTTATTAATAAATGTAACGGTTACCTTAGCAGACATAGCGTTTCCCTCAAACTGGATAATCTATGTGCAACTATAGGGATATTAGGATTAAATGCAATTACGGGGCATTACAGTATGCGTGTAACCGGTGTTTTCTCAGTTTTGAACAGATATCATTTTCTGTTTATAAGAATAAGTTTTATACAATGCACTTACCAACCCAGTATATAGCTCTAAAATACTTTAACGACAAATCCCCCCTTACTGTGCTTATTAAATAATCATGTGTAATACATATATACTACCTGAGCTATTCTTAATCACATTAATTAAATAAAGTATACAATTTCATCGATTAATGTAAGTTTTTTAGTAAAGCAGTGTTACTCTAGCGCCACATCAATCCTATCAACCTTAAATCAACCGCGAACATTTAAGCCTGATCTTTCGATTTGCGAGGAAAATAATGTCCACAACAGTACTAGACACTTCATCCAAGGACACAAGCGTCATATTTGCTCTGATCACTGCCATGCTGATATGGGGTTCGAGCTGGATATCGGGAAAAATTATTGCCGATATGGCTCCCGCAAAAGTCACTGTGTTTTACCGTATTGCACTAGCCACAATTAGTATGTTGCCAATTTTATTGTTTGTAAAAAAAGCTAAGTTGCAGAGATTATTTTGCTCTAACAAAGCCATCTTTTGGTCATTGCCAGCAGGTACCCTAATGGCGATGTATAACCAGTTTTTCTTCCTCGGCTTGCTCGACGGATTGCCTGGTAAAGGTGGTATGCTAGTTACAACAACCAATCCGATATTTACGATTATTCTTAGCACTATGATTCTGCGCATTGCTTTATCTACCAAGCAAGTGCTCGGCTGCGTGATAGGCTTAGTTGGTGGCTTATTAATGATTGAAGTTTGGCACTTTGATAGCGCGCAAGTATTGGCGTCCGGTAATGCGTACTTTTTACTAGCATCATTGACTTGGGCATTCTTAACACTTATCAGTAAGCAGGGTACAAAATTTTGCGATTTTCTTACCTTCAGCACGTTAATGTACTTTTGGGCAACTCTATTAAGTTATGTATTTGCCTTTGAGCTATCACCGATACAAAACATTACAAGCTACTCTGCCACCTATTGGTATCACATGTTTTACTTGTCAATTATCGTTGTCAGTATTGCCACCAGCATTTTCTTTTTAGCAACACAACAACTTGGCCCAAGCCGTTCCAGCTCTTTTATCTTTATCGTGCCAGTTACAGCTATGGGTATGTCCATTTGGTATTTTAATGAGTCACTCAGTTTAACAATGTTTCTTGGTGGAGCCTTTGCACTATGTGCTGTTTATCTGCTTAACCAACCAGTAAAGACAGAGCCAAATACATCCATTAAATAGTCACTTTGCGGGTGATGATATCTTTAAACATCACCCAATCTGCTAACAAGCTATAAAATGGATGAGTAAAAGTGGCGGGCCTATTTCCTTCGAAAAAAAAGTGCCCAAACCACGCAAAGCCATAACCAAAAAAAGGAAGAAGTATCAGCAGCGACCATAGCTGCAAGATCATGCTCACACACAGTGTGACAAGCACTAAAGCCGAGCCGATAAAGTGCATTCGTCGACAATTTTTATCGCTGTGCTCAGTCAGGTAGAATTGATAAAACTCGTTAAAACTCTCAAATTGCCGTACCATTTTAATACACTCCAAATTTTAGGCCCTAGGAAGAGCCTAATATATGGTTGCATGTTAGTTCAAATTAGATTTAGCACGCCCTTTTTTCGTTGTAAAAACAGGATAAAAGCTTGGCAACACAAATAAGGTTAACAATGTCGAGCTAACCAAACCGCCAACAACGACAATCGCAATGGGTTTTTGCAGCTCCGCCCCAACACCTTGCGACAGTATCATAGGTATCAAACCTAATGCAGATGTTGTTGCCGTCATAAGCACTGGTCGTAATCTTGATGTTGCTCCATCTAAAACAGCCAACAGCTGTCCCTGATTAGTACACCTCGCATTGATGCTTTCGATCATCACTACACCATTCAAAATTGCAACCCCAAATAACGTAATAAAGCCTACTGAACTGGCAACTGATAAATACAAACCAGAGAAATAGAGCGCAATAACCCCCCCGGCAATCGCAAGCGGAATATTGAACAAAATGAGGGCAACTTGCCTCACAGAATTAAATGCTAAGAACAACATCAGTGCAATAAGTAATATCGACAAAGGAACTATCACTTGCAAACGGTTTTGCGCTCGTTGTTGACTTTCAAATTGTCCACCAATTGAGATTGTATACCCTGCTGGCAGCTCTACATTTGATGCAATTTGCTGTCGAACATTGGCCACAACACTCCCCATATCCTGCCCTTGCACATTCGCTTGTATGACTACACGCCGCTGTACATCATCACGTCTAATTTGCACTGCACCAGAACTCAGCTCAATATTTGCTACATCACCCAATCTAATCCATTCTCCTTGCGGAGACAGTAAGGTCATCTCAGCAATGGCCTGTGCATTTTTGCGAAATTGTGATTCCAGACGAATATAAATATCGTATCTCTCATTACCATTAACAATCTGACCGCCTCTGCGGCCTCCAACACCATCATTGATAATCGACATCACATCTGAAACCGATAGACCATATCTTGATAAAGCCTGCCTTTTAGGTGTTATCAATAATTGCGCCTCACCAGTAATTTGCTCCATGGCCACATCGGTAGTTCCCTCTACTTGACTGATTGCCCGCTCTAGTTCAGCTCCTTTTGCAGCCAAAACCTCAAGGTCAGGACCAAATAGCTTAATTGCCAGCTGTGCTTTCACACCAGAAAGTAATTCATCAACGCGCGTTGCAATTGGTTGCGAGAAATTCAGTAATACCCCAGGAAACACTTCGAGCTTTTCTTTCATAAGGGCCTGTAATTCTGAGCGACTATGAGCACTTTGCCACTGCTCAATTGGCTTTAGCCCTATATAGATTTCTATATTATTAACTGGCTCCGGATCCCCACCTATTTCTGCACGTCCTATTCTACTCAACGCATAAGTGACTTCAGGAAAAGCCAATAACCTTTCTTCTATTTTGGGCGCCACGCTCAGCGCAGTATCTAAACTAGCTGATGAGGCCAGCGTTACACGTAAGTTTATGGTCCCTTCTTCGAGCTCAGGCATAAACTCAGTACCTATTTTTGATGCTAAATAAGCGCTGAGACTAATTAAACCAATCAAAGCCACTAGCAATACTCGCTTGCTGGACATAACTCTTAACAAACTTGCTCGATAAACTGTCTCTAAACGCGTAAATAACTGATGGGTTCGGGGCTTAAAATTTAGCCGATAAACAATACAAGCCAATGCAGGAACAATCGTTAAAGCCACGATGATCGCAAAAACAATCGCGAGCATAATGCTCGTGGCCATAGGTTCAAACATTTTAGCTTCAACTCCTTCAAAACTAAATAGAGGCAAAAACACAATTAAAATGACCAAAGATGCAAAAAAGATCGAACGTGCAACTTCCTGAGCAGCGTTACTTACCAAGGTAGCAATACCCTCTTGGTTTTCCTTCGCTTTGTCAGCTCGTATATTAAGCTTTCGCACAATATTTTCGATCATGACTACAGATCCATCTACCAACATACCGATTGCAATAGCAACACCACCCAGTGACATTAAATTAGCTGACACGCCCATCCAAGTCATGGTCATCATCGCTAACCCAATAGACAATGGAATAGAAATAAGTACCAACAGTGTTGCTCTTATATTCAATAAAAATAGCGACAATATAAAAGTGATGAAAACAAACGCTAACCCTAGTGCTTTGACTACGGTTGTTACAGCTTGCTCTACTAAATCAGCTTGGTCGTAAAAAGGAATTAGTTTTACCCCCTTGGGCAGCGCTTGCTGTATGTAGTCAAGCCTTTGGTGGATCGCGTCTATCGTATCTTTGCTGTTTGCACCACTTCGTTTAAGTACGATGCCAGAGACCACTTCCCCCATAGCGCGCACATCACCAGCGCTATCACGGCGTGTCATGGTAACTGCGCCCTGGCGTATTTCTGTACCAAACCCAACACTTGCTACATCGGCAATTGTGATCACTGTCCCATCGACTACCTTAACGGGTACCTGCGCAATCTGTGCAATTCCTTGCTCTCCACTGGCATACCAACCTGCGCCCCGGATCACTAACTGCTCCTGCCCTCGGTTCATATACCAGCCACCTGCATTCACATTATTTTCATCCAACGCAGCGTTTACATCTGACTGACTCAGCTGATATGCCAATAACTTTTTGGGATTTAAATTGACTTGATACTGTCGAACTTCACCACCAAATGACAGCACATCCGTTACGCCATCAACTGGCATCAGTAACAATTTTACAAGCCAATCATTGAGACTTCTCAATGCCATTTTGTCAAAGCCTGCACCCTCTTCTGAAACCAAGAGATACTGAAATACTTGTCCTAACCCTGATGTATTTGGCCCCATCTTTGGCGTGCCAGCTCCTGTAGGGATCAACTCTTTAGCATCTTGTAGACGTTCAAATACCAATTGTCTGGCGAAATAAATATCCACGCCTTCTTTGAACACAACGGTAACACCTGACAGGCCGGTTTTAGAGATAGATCTCACTTCTTCTACATCAGGCAATGCGTACATCACAGCCTCTATCGGGAAGGTGATCAATTGCTCGACTTCTTGCGCAGCAAGTCCCGGGGCTTCTGTATTGACAACAACCTGTGTGCTAGTCACGTCAGGAAAGGCATCTAAGTTTATTTTCTGAACTGAAAAAATACTCGCAACCATGAGTATGACAACCGCAATAAGGACTAGATATCGATTATTGACCGCCCATAAAATAGTATTATTTAGCATCATTTTTACCCTCAATGGTTATGCGGATCAAAGCCACTTTTAGCGAACTCTGAAGCAATAAAAAATGCGCCCTTAACTGCAATACGGCTACCACTTGGCAAGCCAAACACAATACGATCCTCATTAATTTGAGAACCTAAACGTATTTCGGTTGGTAAAAACGACGCGTCAGGCTGCTCAACAAAAACAACCCAATTTTGCTCTTCATTGCGCATTACAGCCGATTCAGGTACTAACATTGCTTTTTGCGCAGAGGGAACAATAAAGTTCACATCGACAAACATGCCTGCATGCAATACATCGTCTTTATTTTCGACTGAAAGACGAATAATTTTAGTCCGTGTTTTGGTATCTATGGTGTGTGTTTGCTGGATCACTTTGGCAACGTATTCATAGTTTTTGAATGAAACTAAAGCAGTCGCTATATTTTTTGGTTCAAGTTCCGCTTCAACAGACAGCTTGGCCTCAACCCAGAGTGTGGTTTCATCCGCTAATAACATCAATGCGCTTCCAGCAGCAATTCTTTGCCCTTGAGAAAACTCATCCTTCAATACAATCCCGGCTTGTTGCGCAACCAGCGAATATTGTCCCAGCGTATCACTGGATGAGGATTGTAGTGACTTTATTGCAAAGTCACTCAGCCCTAACGCAACAAGTTGGCCGTACGCCGCACTGTATTTGGTTTTCACGGCAACTCGCTCACTCTCACTGATAGCATTGCTCGCCAGTTTTTCTACTCTCTCCCAATCACTTTTTGCCAGCAAGTAATTGGCTTGAGCTTGCGCCATGTCATGACTAAACAAGGTAACTAACTTTTGCCCTTTTTTAACTTTTTCACCCAATATTACATGACGGCTCACCACCACTGACTCTGTTCTTGGAGACACTATATAGCTGGTATAGCCATTCGCTTTTACTTCTGCTGGTGCGTAATAACTCAGGTGAAACTCTTTTGGATAAATATCAGCTACTTCAATACCAGCCAATAAGCGCTGTGCTTTATTTAAAACAACTGTGTTTATTTCATGTTCCAGCGCATTCTCATGTGTCCCATGTTTATGCGTTTCTTCATGTTGATGATCATTCGCAGCATCACCATGGCTATCCACTTGTGCCGAGTGTTCATGCTCCGCAGACGCGGCCAATATACTTGTATTATTTATACCAAAAAGGAAAAGAATGAGTTGCAAGTGTCGTTTTGCATTTATGTTCATTAATAAAACCTCCATTTGCCAACCCTAGGCTTGGTTACGAGTTCATGAGCCCGGGCGGCAAAGTCATGCACAAGATAATGCCGCTTCCATATACATGTGGACGCGTTATCGGCATGACAAAACCACGTGAATAAAAATCCACGAATTTATTTACTTAGTCTATATAGCCAGATCTGGCTTGGGGTATAGCTGTAACTAAGCGTTTAATTTATTCGCTCGCCGAATTTCAGCCCTAAGCGGCACTCGACGAACTAAAAGTTAAATGCTTAAGATAAGATGGGAGGTTTATATTTTGACTCGACTCTTTTGCGTATCTGCGCATCAGGGACTGTAAAAGTACTTAAAGACGTTTTTAAAATAGTATTTGTCGAAGGTTGAACTGTTACCCAAGAAGTGTGGCTTCCAGAGCAGTGGCCACAATGGTGGCAATCCTGAATTGCATGTCCATGCTCATCAAATTCCACCACCGTTGTTACACGTTCATTATGCTGATGTAGGTGAGTGGTTTGCAAATGCTGTGCGTCAACTAAATGGAGATCTGACAACGACGCAACCGAAGATACTGACTGCAAAGCAATCACTATCATAAGCATAACGTTGACAATTATTCTGACGCTCAAACTAGCACCTTAGCATTATAAAATGAGCTGATAATATAATTAGTGCTAGTCATAATGTCAATTTTAGCAGTCGAAAAAAACACGGTAAACCATTGTTATGTAATAACATTAACGGAATATCTATTGCTAATTTTAAAATACCAATAATGCCTTATCATGGTCTACTTAATGTTCTTCATACCATACCAACTCGTTGTAGGGATTGGCTTTTAAGCTATTTAAGCGACTTTGCATTGAGCCCACATGCACTTCCAATTTGTGACCATCAGGATCAAGAATATAAAGAGACTCGCCTTCACTCCTATTTTGCTGCCAGTGTTGTATATCTAGACGCTCAACCTTTTGCTGGTATTCAACGAAATTTTCTGGCTCAATATTCAATGCAATGTGTGTATAGTCTTCATGCGCATTGAATTTACTACTTGGCTGCTCACAAATACTAAGACACAGCCACAATTCCCCAAAAGATAAATATGCGCCACTTTGCCAACGCACATGTGCCTTCGCCCCCAAGTTTTGATAAAACTCTATGGAACGCGTCAAATTCAACACTGATAGCGTAATGTGGTTAATGCCCGTGATCATCTCATCCCTTATAACTCTTTGCTCATGACCAATACCTGATAACCTTTTGATTCAGTCTCAAATAGGGGCTTAAACCCCAGCTCACAATACAAACCACCTTGCAAATGCTCAGTTTGCAAATAAAGCGTCTCAATGTTCGCCATTTTAGCTTTATCCAAAAGATAACTAACCAATGCTGTGGCCAACTGCTTGCCTCTCGCTTCGGGGGCAACATATACCCCACCTAACCAATGTTCGTATTGCGGATACGCTTCCATTTCTCGGATCTTTAATTCGGCCGCAGCAACCAACTCATCATTTTCAAGTGCAACAATGTTCACGGGTAACTCGCTTTTACTTAACGACTTTTCTAGCTTTTCAGTTAATTCAGCTAGGGAGTAACGGCCACTTTGCTCACACCATTCCTTGTAGTACCAAGCTGCCACAGTCGGTAAATGCTCGGGTTTATCTGCTAAATAATAAAATGCCAAGTCCTTGTTCATATTGACGCCTTTTTAGTTTTTTACTCTAGCCACTTATACATTATGTAACTGTCAATCAAACCTAAGTGGGGGTGTCGATAAGCTTTAGGGATAGTTCCAATGATCTCGTAACCTAGCTTTTCCCAAAGTGCTACGGCAATTTGATTGCTCGACACCACGGAATTAAACTGCATGGCTCGAAACCCCAGAAAGAGTGCCTGTTGTTGTGAATGTTCACATAATTTTCTTGCCACCCCCTTTCCTCGTGCCTGCGGTGAAACCATATAACCACAATTGCAGATGTGGTCACTCGGACCCATAGCATTCGCTTTGAGGTAGTAACTCCCCATCACTTGTCCATTATCTTCATAGACAAAAGCTTTGATTGGCTCCTCACACCAAATCTGATAAGCACGGTTTTCATCCATTTGAGGGTCAAATGCATAGGTTTCTTGCTGTAATATGACATCTTTAAAAACAGGCCAGAATTCTCTAAAGTCTTGTTTTGTCATCGCTCTTATCAATTGAATACTCCTTAGCGGTTAGACAGCTCGGCACCGTCATCTCAAATTTCAGACAGAGTAATAATGTCCATAAACTCGATACAATCGCAAGAGATAAATCAATAAATAATATTTAGTAAGAGGTAGGTAAGCACACAGCCAATTTTGCTGATGAAGGCTGTGCACATTGAAGTTAAGCTTGATTTGTTTTGTGCTGCTGCAACCATCTATCTAGACAATTTGCAAATTGTTGCTTTTCGCTTTGGCTCAATGGTGGTGGCCCTCCTGTTTGCACGCCACTACTTCTTAATGTATCCATGAAGTCACGCATATTTAAGCGAGCACGAATATTTTCTGTGGTATACATTTCCCCTCGAGTGCTTAGCGCCAGTCCACCTTTTTCAATAACTTCTGCTGCCAGAGGAATATCACTGGTTATCACCAAATCACCCGCAGACATGCGTTTTACAATTTCATTGTCAGCCACATCAAAACCCGCACTCACCTGTAGTTTACAAATATAGGGAGAAGGGGGGGTTTTTAAATACTGATTGGCAACCAAGGTCACAGTAACCTGTGTCCGTACAGCGGCACGAAACAAAATTTCTCTAATTACGACAGGACAGGCATCTGCATCAACCCATATGGCCATAAACTCTTCCTCAAGCACAGGTGTTTTCATTAAACTAAAATGATACGTGCTTTTTAATCGACTGAAAACACCTACCTATGTCAAAGAGTGAACTTTGAAAGCAGTACTTCTTGTTCGTGAGATTGTTGTGCCAGCTCTTGGCTCGCTTCATATTGCTGGCTCGAGAAACTATCTACTTCTACGCTGATATCATTAATATTGGCGGTATTTTTATTGATCTCTTCGATCACCACACTTTGTTCTTCAATGGCCGTTGCAATTTGAATATTGCGATCCATGATATCTTTCACCGACTCGGAAATCTCGTTAAGCATTTGTGTTGCATGTTCTGTTTGTTCAACACACAGTAGTGTTTTATCCCGACTTGCTCCCATCGCATTTTGCACTTGGTTTGAAGATACCTGAATTTGCTCAATCATACTTTTGATTTCTGTTGTGGACTCTTGGGTTTTTGTCGCCAAAGACCGGACTTCATCTGCGACCACAGCAAATCCACGCCCCTGCTCACCCGCTCTTGCGGCCTCAATTGCAGCATTTAGTGCAAGTAAATTGGTCTGCTCTGCAATCCCATTAATCACCGATAGAATGTTCTCGATGCTATGACTATACTCTGCTAGCTGCGTACTCATAGCGTGAGATTCATTAATTTCTTCAGACAGTGCCGTGATTTCCTTTTTCGTTTCTAAGAAAACCTGCTGCCCATCACGTGTTTTATCATTTACTGTTGTAATAGAACTGGCTGCATTTTGTGCACTGCCTGCGATCTCACTAGAAGTCGTACTCATTTCATGCATTGCAGTCGCCAAACTTTCCACTAAACCGACTTGCTCCTGCAAGCGAGAGCTAGACTGTGTCGCCAACTCTCTGGCCGCGTCACTACTTGATACCACAATGTCCGTACCATGCTTCACTTGTGACACAAGTTGATGTAATGAACCTAAGAATATATTAAATTGCTGTGCCACCTTGCCGCACTCATCGTCATTTTTTATAGATAAACGCTGCGTGAGGTCGCCACTGCCTGAAGCTATATTTGTTATCGCAGCCTCAAGCTCTTTTAATGGTTTCAATAAATGAATAGCCAATGTTCTTATCGTTAGAGAGCCTAACACAATGGCAATGATCGCAATAATAAATGTATTGACCGTCATTTGATTTAGTACTTGATACACTTTATCTTTATCAAGCATCACCGCGAGAAACCACTCGTTTCCATATTGATCATCTAAAGGGTAATAATACACAATATGCTCTTTCCCCTGAACCTTCACCTCAAGCACCGATTGCAATTTTGACAGTGACAAGTTTGGAGAGATATCTCGCAATGTTTTGCCATTCAGCTCTGTTTGTTGATGCGAAATAATCTCGCCTTCTTTATCAACTAAAAATGCGAAACCAGTATTGTCAAAATCAACTGCATTAATGCTGTTGGCAATCGTCGTCAAACTTAAATCACCACCTATCACTCCTTTAAACTGACCTTGATAGTTGACCGGTGATACCACTGAAAGTAGCAACTCGCCTGTCGCGGCATCAACATAAGGACTGGTGAACACTGTTCTACCCTGCTGTTTTGCCAGCGTGTACCAAGCGCGTTGCCTAAAATCGACACCGGGAGGGTTTTGACGATTTGGATTATTTGATCTGAGTCCAGTTTCCGTTTCAACTGTACCAAATGCCAATAAAAATGAGCTACTAAAATAGGGGGTGTTCAGTGCCTTTTGAAAATTTTCGACGCTAAAGTCAACGTCTAACTGTGTTTTAACTAAATGTACTTGCGCAGCTTTTTGAGACAGCCAGTTATTGATACTTATTGCCAGCAACTGCGTCGTATCCGCAACATAAGCTGCTGTTTTTTGCTTCATTGAATTGTTGATAAACCAGTATGTGGAGCCACTGAACACTAGGATAATAATAAACACCACCAGCGCAGAAGCGACTGAAAACTTGGTTCTAATCTTCATAGTTGTTCGCCAAAAAAAATCAGTCATCATCGAAAAGTGTTGTCTATAATTCGCTTTATCGCAACTAATTGGTTTAAACACTATGAAAACAGCGAGTGGCTCTCCTTTTGTATTTTTACTCCTTTGCTCTTCATTTGCTTACCCGGTTTTTGCAAATGATAACCGACCAGTCACAATGGAAGATATCAAAGCACTTGAAGCCCAGCTCGCAGAACTGAAACGACGATTTATAACCCAAAACCCCCAACCTAAAGATGTGGCTAAGACAGAAAAACCGGCGCCTAAAGTTAACACTGAGACCAAAACTCATACCCTAGATGTATATGCAACCATGCGCCCAACTTTCGGCCGAATTGAAGATAGAGGTGAAGACCAATACGATGTACGTGATGCCCTATCTCATGCTGGCGTTAAGGCCACCCACAGGTTTAATGATGACTGGGCCGCAGAACTGCACGGAGAATGGAGTATTGATGTCCAAAATACCGGAGAGTTTGGCCGTTCACGGCGCGCTTATACGGCTCTTGTTACGCCTGTTGGGCGCTTTGGCATCGGTAAACAACGCCCTGCTCAATACCTGTTTATTGCCGAGTATGTCGACATATTTAATCATGCAAATAGCCCTTTTGCTTACGATGTTGAAAGCCTCTTTTTTGTCGATAATCTAATTAGTTATCGTCTTGATACTGGTCCTATTACTTTTGTTGCTGTCGGCCAATTTGATGGCGACAACAATGACAATAACAATGACTTATTTAATGCGGGTGTCAGTTATAACCAAGACGGTTTACACGCCGCAATTACCTATCAAATGAATGATGTATACGACCAGCAAGTGCGACTTGGCGAAAACTCGCTGTGGGCAGGCTCTTTGGCATATGAGTTTACCGACAGGTTTTATGCCGCAGTGTCTTATCAAGATAAAACCTATGAAAGAGAAAATGTTGCGGATAGAGATGGCTCAACTCTAGATTTGTCATTTGCCTACAAGTTGAGTAAATACTATAAGCTCAAAACCGGCTATTTTGATTTTGACGATGGTTATAACAACAGCGACCCAAACAATCAAAGTTATGACGGGTACAATTTAACTTTGGAGTGGCTACCCACACCACCACTGCGCGTGCACTTTGAATACCTGACTAAATCTTATACCAACAACCAAGATTTTGACTCGCTGTCTGTTGGGTTTAGATATGACTTTAGAACCTCTATTAACTATTGAAATTGCCAGTATCTTTATGCCTTTGCACAATATGTAAAGGTGTAAAGGTACTTACACTCTCAAACTTGCCCAATTAAAGCTCAATGCCATTGAATTTAGATTTTTAATCCCTATTCTATTGGTCAATCTTGTCCATTTTAAGTAGTCAGCATGATCCAATACGATGCACCACAAACCGAAGAACAAGCAATAGAGATCCAGACATCCTTCGCCGACAAAGTCATTACCTCTGATAAATTGGCGTATATAGACACAATAGCTGGTGTCGATGTTGCCTATGATGAAGACAGTAACCAAGTTGTTGGTGCAGCTGTACTTTTAGATGCAAAAACACTTGAAGTGATCGAATCCTGTAGTGTTGTAGAATCGATAAGTTTTCCTTATATTCCAGGACTTTTTTCTTTTCGAGAAATACCGCCATTACTCAGTGCTATCAAGAAACTTTCTGTCACGCCTGATCTAATTGTCTGTGACGGTCACGGCATAGCACACCCAAAGCGTTTCGGGATGGCGAGCCATTTAGGCGTTTTACTTGATATCCCAACTATAGGGTGTGGTAAAACCAAATTAGTTGGTGAATATCAGATGCCAGAGAGCCAAAAAGGCAGCTGCACAGATTTAATAGATCATCAAACGTGTATTGGAAAAGTACTGAGAACACAAGACGGTATTAAGCCCGTATTTGTTTCAATTGGACACAGGGTAAGCATAGATACGGCGGTCGCATGGATACATAAGCTCACTCCAAAGTATCGCCTGCCAGAAACCACACGACAAGCAGACCAGCTAGTTAACCGCAGTCTTAAAGATTTGCTCTGCTAAATCACCAAAAAAGGCCATGATATCGTCATGGCCCTAGCGTTTTGGATTGTAGCTACCTGTCTGTTTATTGGTGATTATTGCCAGCAGGCCGTTGCCTTCACCATCAAGGAAATACCAATAACTCATTGATAGACTGTAAGGGAGATCCCAACCTTCGATTAAGCCCACCAAGTTAATAGCTAATTGGGCAATTAAAAGCATCTTGGGGTATGAGAAAAAACTACTTTTTATTTTCTTTACGCCACGCCGCCGGCGTCTGACCTAAATGCTTTTTAAATTGCCGAATAAAATGTGTGGTGTCACTCCAACCTAATGTTTCAGCCAACTGACAGACAGGTAAAGCGGTATGTAATAGCTGAGTACAGGCTTGAGCCAAACGTTTTTCAGTGATCCATTGTCCTACTGTATAGCCTGTTTCTCGCTTAAATAGGGTCGCCAGATATGGGGGGCTAACATACACAGCCGTACTCACTTCATTTAACCCAATGGGCTGTAGAAAATTAGCTTGAATATAAGCCAGTGCGCTTTCAACCTTTGCATTATATTGGGTTTGGTTTGACGCCAATGCGCTTGCCTGATTAAGCTCATTTAATAATAGAATGACAAAGCTGCGCTGGACTTCTAAAGCGAGTTTTCGTTGCTGTGCCACCATCAACTCATGAAATAATGTGACGATAAATTCACGTCTATTCTGTTGGGTTTTGCGTGCTGGTAGCTCCCCCCTTTTGACACATTCAAACGGCATCATTAAGTCACTTGATGTTAAACTCAAACAATCTGGACAGAAGCTCAACCACAAAACCTGTAACCCACTCCCCTCTAGCAAGGAATGAGGGACACCGGGCGGCACAATATTAAACATGCCAGGTAAAACCTGAAAAGGAGCGCGATGGGCAACAGTCATTTCGCCTGTCACGATGTATGTGAGCACACACTCCGAGTGTGAACCATGTTTTTGCTCTTCCAGCTTATCTAAAAACGCCTCTCCCACCGTAAGTGCGTGCATTTAATTTCTCCCAGCGCCCCAAAACAAAGAATAAGCCGATTATCAATTAAACCTGTCAATTTATAACGGCTATAAACCTAACTAAAATAGCCAACATATTAAAAAACGCAGATTGATAGGTGTATTATGATTGATTCTACAGAGACAATAAACTTTTCCGCGGCCTTGATTGGCCTCACGTTACATATTTTGATTTGGGAAAAGCTCCCTGACTGGGGCACTTGGTTTACTGCGCTAATCAATAAACTACCTAAACCAGCAGCCTACCTCTACGACGCTTGGCATTGCCCCTACTGCTTTGGGTTTTGGATCGCACTGTGCCTCCATGGCATCACACAACAATTTACGCTCCCAAGTTTACAAGTTATGCCGAGCGTTATAGGCATTGCCGCAGTACCAATTGCGTGGTTTTTAGATGCTCTTGTTACCGCGCTATTCATTTATGTAGGTAGCTTGCTACTAAAAGCACTTGCAGGTCCCGCACTATCCGGCCATCAGCAACTTATGGCATTTAAACAGTCACAAAAATAAAAAGCTAACTAACATTAACGAATACAGATTAGTGGGCAGTCGAGATTGGCTTGCCCATGGAGCAATTTAGTTATGACGCCTTTGTTTCAAACTTCGAGATTAGATTTCTATACCTGTAGCGCATTGCTAGAAAACCCCAAACGCGCTATACCCACCGTACAGATACTCACACCTTCTGTGGTGTCGTTTTTACCGCAAGATTGGCAATCTCCACCCCAAGATTGTCGCGCACATCATTGGCTTAATGACAAATTAAAAGAGGCTGAAATTTACATCGCAGTACCCAAGCAATCATCTCTCAATTCAACCTATATCCCCCTTGGAATGGCTATCGTGCACAGCGAACAATACAATGCTCACCTCGGTTATTTAATTGCCGAGCAAGCATGGGGAAAGGGATATGGCACCGAATTACTGTCGGGCGTAATGGATTATTTAAAACACAGCACAGCAATTCAAACGGTGCACGCAGGTGTTGACCCATCTAATCTCGGCTCTATCCGCGCCCTTGAAAAATGTCGATTTGAATTGGCGCAAGCATCAGTAGCTGGAAAAAATGCCTTTTATATCTATCACTTTTAAACCTAGCATAAAGCTTGTGACAAACGCTGCCATTTGGTACTTTCCCCGGCAATACCGTATGTTTAGGAATACTTTTGGACGCAATCAATCGCTCGCTTAATTTGACAGCTGACACACATGCCACAATAGAGCGGCTTTATCAAAACTATCTGGCACTCGATGACGATTATAAAGCGCTAGTTCAGGTGCTTGCCGTCGTGTTTAAATCAGCTTCGACAATCAAGATTAAACAAATATTGAAGCGATTGGCAGAGCAAGGAGTCATCGCGCAAGGCAGGCCAATATCAGCGTTAAGTTCAGAATTAACAGCGGTACTTGAAAGCAAGCAGTTGGCACTGTGTGAGCAATTAAACTTACGTATTAATCCATTGGTCGCGAACCTTGTCACACAACATGTTCAAAAACTTGGGCTATTGCTACCTATTTTAAAGTGTGCAGAGGAGTATATACCGGTACTCAATGCCTACGAATGGGAAAGAGATCCAGAAGATGAAAGCCGTCTTACACGTGACTTTTTGTTTTTAGGTCAAATTCCCAAAGCAAAAAGTCGCCTCGCATTTAACAAAAACCCGCAAGTAGTCAATGTTCACAATAACGCAGCATTGGTGCATTTTGTGTTTTTCCCATTTCAGTTAGATACGTTTCTCGAACTCCCAGAGGATATGCAATATCAAGCTTTTGCAGCTCTGTTATCTAATCAAAAACAGTTTGGTATGGACCCAAGTGAAACAATTGAGTTGTTAGCACAGGCTCAAGCTCAGAGCCCGAATAATCGTAATCTACGTTTACTACTGTGTGAAAGTTTGTTGCTGATGAACGATACTGAACAAGCGCAACAGCTCATAAAAGCCAATGACATAACGAGTTACGGCCAACAGCTTAAGGCCTGTTTTTTACTTCTAGACAATCAATTGCTGGCTGCATGTGATCAGTTCAATGCTGCATTGCAAGCACAACAAAAATACTCTAAAAAGAAAGCGCCTTACTTACATGGCTTT
Organism: Pseudoalteromonas luteoviolacea; assembly: GCF_018100925.1. Taxonomy (GTDB): domain Bacteria; phylum Pseudomonadota; class Gammaproteobacteria; order Enterobacterales; family Alteromonadaceae; genus Pseudoalteromonas; species Pseudoalteromonas obscura. The sequence goes on from NZ_JAGJEH010000003.1 coordinate 16,590, forward strand.
TTTGGCTGGTTGCACTTAATTGCTTTGATGGCATCTGGCACTGGTCAAAATAACCATATTGAACAAGCAATGACGCTTGCTAGCAATCAGCTCTCAGACAAAAAAGGTACTAAAGCAAATTATTATATTGGACAACTATTTGAATGCTTGAGTGAATCTTTACTAACTTGCGCTCCTTTTATTACTCAGTTTTCAGAGCAGGAACGTGATTTACAAGACAGCCCTCTAACCTATTATGTATGCCAGCTTTTCTCTCTGTTTGCTTTGTACTGGTGCAAACAACCTTTTGATCATCCACAATTAGAACGATTGACACTATGTCGCGCATTTTTTGATGCTGGCCGGCTCAACATTTTGTCAGCTATGGCTAATCAGCTGCAAGTAGAGGCTAATTCGACAACATACAATACGCATTTAGCGCTGAATTTTCCTAGGCTCATCAAGCAGCAATCTGAGTGGGACCTAGCGCTGGATAAATTACTAGCGCTAGCGCCCGCACACATTTCATCGGAGCAAGACAAGACTCAAAATACAGAACGGTTAATTTGGCTTCTCGATATAGATAAAAATAGTGTACGTTTCACTGCAAAAATACAAAAGCAACAACAAAGCGGTTGGAGCAAGGGTAAAGCGGTCTCTCTTGAAACCCTGCATTTAACCCATCAGGAATTACCATTCTTATCACCATCGGACCTCAGTATGATTGAGGCTATCTCCATTGAGCAACACTGGCAGCAAACGCATTATCATTTGGAGAACATCAGTGCACTTCGCACAGCCGTTCACGCCTCGAACATCTATCATGTGAGCGATTTAAATGAGCCGATTGAAGTAGCAGAGTCGCCTGCTCAACTCGCTATTACCGAGTGCGGAGATCAATTACTGTTAAGTTTGCCAGAACTCCCCAATGACTTTGCAAAACGCAGTGCTGTATATTCGATAAGAAAGGACTCAGAATATAAGTATGTATTTACTTACTTTGAAAAGCCACACTTAAAAATCGCAAGTATAATTGGCGAAAACGGACTACTTATCCCCAAGCAAGCTAAGCAAAAACTCATTGCTAGTATTGCGGCCATAGCACCGCTGTTAAATATTCAATCGGATGTGAGCGATATTGATATCGGCCTTGAGACGGTTGAAGCACAGCAGCAGCTGGTGATCAATGTCAGTCCCTATCAGCAAGGTTTGGAGTTTCACTGCTTAAGCATGCCCTTTGGCGATGCAGGCCCTGCATTTCACCCTGGGGTGGGCAATGCAAGTATCAGCACAGAGATCAATGGTAAGCGCATTGCCACCAAGCGAAATCTAGTGATGGAACAAGAACTACTAGATAACCTAGATACACAATGCCCTGCTTTTTTAGCTATGGCAGACAACCGGCTTTGTATTGCAGACCTACAAGATGCGTTGTGCGCACTAGAGCAGCTAGAGCTCTCGCTACAAAAAACGCCACCACTCCCGGTCCAAATTCGTTGGCCAAAAGGAAAAAAAGTACAGCTCTCTGCTCCTTTAGAGTCACAGCATTTACAACTGGCTATCTCTAAGAAAAATCAATGGTTTGATCTCAATGGTGAACTGCAAATCAATGATCAACAAGTGATAGAACTCAAAGATCTACTCAAGCTTGTTGAGCAAAGTCATGGCCGATTTATTGAGTTAGACACACAGCAGGTAATTGCGCTGTCTCATGCTCTTCATGAGAAACTTGTTCAGTTAAATCAAAGTACAGAGCAAGGTCGGTTTCACCCCTTAGCCAGCCCAATTGTCTCTGAAGCCACCACTGGCATGCGCATGAAAACACTCCATGCGTGGGATCAGCAATCGCAGCTAATGCACCAAGCAAACACTTTAGAACTCGCACCACCAGCTGATTTACAAGCAACACTTCGCGACTACCAATTGGCAGGCTATGACTGGGCCATGCGACTTGCCCATTGGGGCGCTGGGGCCTGTCTCGCCGACGACATGGGATTGGGTAAAACATTACAATCTCTCGCAGTCTTGCTATCGAGAGCACACAAAGGACCCAGCTTAATCATTGCACCAACATCAGTGTGCTTTAATTGGCAACAAGAGGCGCGCAAATTTTCCCCAACTTTAACATTAAAAATGCTTGCGCACTTCCCCTCTGGCGAAAAACGCCACGCGCTATTTTCAGAGCTTCAAGCCCATGATGTTGTCGTTGTCAGCTACGGATTACTGGTGCGCGATATTGCATTATTAAAGGAAATAAACTGGTCATCTATCGTTGCCGATGAAGCGCAGGCGATTAAAAATCCGCTCTCACAACGGGCAAAAGCGGCTTGCGCGCTAAAAGGTGAGTTTAAAATGATCACAACAGGTACACCTATTGAGAACAACCTAGTTGAGTTATGGTCGCTCTTCCGTTTTGTAAATCCAGGGTTACTTGGGAATTTAAAACGCTTTTCAGAGCGTTTTATTCAGCCAATAGACAATAAAGATGAAAAGCCCATTGCTGCACGCTACGCACAGCAAAATTTAAAAACATTATTACAGCCTTTTATCCTGCGCAGAATGAAACATCAAGTGCTCACCGAGCTTCCTCCTCGTACCGAGATCAACGTCCCGATACAACTCAGTGATGAAGAGCAAACCTTGTACGAAGCACTGCGACAGACGGCGATCACGAATATTGCTGAAGCTAATGAACAACAGGATGCAGGGACTCAGCATCTCGCAATGCTCGCAGAACTGACCAAGTTGCGCCAAGTTTGCTGTAACCCTAATTTAGTTGCGCCAGAGTTAAGTCTGAGCAGCGCGAAATTGGCCAAACTTGATGAGTTACTATTAGAGCTACGCGACAATGGCCACAAAGCGCTTATTTTTAGCCAATTTGTTGGTCATTTGAAATTACTCGAAGCACATTTGCAAAACCGCGGGGTCAGATATCAATATTTAGATGGCTCAACCACAGCAAAACATAGACAAGAGCGTGTCAATGCATTTCAGCGCGGCGACGGAGATGTCTTTTTGATCAGCCTTAAAGCCGGTGGCTCCGGATTAAATTTAACCGCGGCTGATTATGTTATTCATATGGATCCTTGGTGGAACCCCGCTGTCGAAGCACAAGCATCAGATCGCGCACACCGTATTGGTCAATCGCGTCCTGTAACCATTTATCGCCTTATTGCACAAAACACGATTGAGGAAAAAATCTTGGCCATGCATGAGCAAAAACGTGATTTGGCGCACCAACTACTCAGTGGTCATGATGCGATTTCCAAACTATCAGTAAAAGAGGTTTTAGAGTTACTTAAGGATACGTTATAACTGAAGTAACAAAACTGGCTGTAGCTTAAAACTGCAGCCACTTACTCAGCCCTACCTAACACACCCCCCTGTTTGTCATTGCATCCCCACAATTTGATTGGCAATTACTTTTGCTTAAATAGAAGTGTCATAGCGTAATAGTGCTGTAATGGATTTACATGCAAAGATATCGATAATGTAGTGCATACTAAATAATTGAACAGTTAATAGATAACACCATGCGTACAATTGGTATCATTGGCGGAGTCGGGCCTAGTGCAAGTGCACAATTTTACTTAGCTTTGCAAAAACAGCGAAGTACATTGGGTCATAGGCCTCATATTCTCCTAGACAGCATACCTGTGCCCTATTCGCTAGAAGAGGAAGCGCTCACTCAAGGCGCTGATCTGATGCCCTACAAGAGTCTACTCATTAAATCAGCAAAAAAGCTAGAACGCGGTGGCGCAGATTTCATTACCTTGCCTTGCAATACGCTGTCGTGTTTTATCAAAGACATTAAAGCTCATGTGCAGATCCCGGTACTCAACACAGTTAACCTCACAGTCAAAGCGCTCGCACATAAAAAAGTTGAAAGTGCAGGATTATTTGCCACCTCACACACAATAGAGCAAGGTCTATATGACAAAGCAATGCACTCCTATGATATCAACTTAATAATACCGACACCCAATGAGCAAAAAAAAATTGACCACTATATTATGTCGCAAGTTCGCCGCGCAGAAGCCCTTCAACCAAAATGTCCATCTGCCCGATTAAATGATATCGCTCAACGCTTACTAGCAAGGGGAGCAAGCCAGCTTATATTGGGCTGTACAGATCTACCCCGCTTGGCAAATATACCTTTAATAGACCCCATCACAGAGTTAGCAACCCAAAGTTTACAAATGCTACGAGAACCACAACAGGTATATCTAAATTCATGAGCCATAACCAAACACTTATCAATACATTTATCAGTAAAGCCGTACACTTTGACATCAAGGAGTTTACCTTGAACAATATCGGCGGCAACAAAGCATTAGCCAACTATTTGCACGCAGCCTATTGTGAACAAGATGCTGTTGTCAATTTGGGTTTAGTCTGCCCTCATTGCAAAGGTAATAACTTCAGTGTCAGCACTGACACATACCATAATTTGACACACTGCCCTATTTGTAACTCAGAGCTAGTTTCCTTCTGGAGCCCGTCACGCACAGAGTATTACTTCACATCCAAGATCAATAGTTTAGGGTATCTTGCATTTCACAACGGCCAACTTGTTGGACTCATTTGGGGTTTCCCCAAATCCTTTAAAAACAGTACAAAGCTCGAACTCTATGCCGATTTGCTTGTGATAGATAAATCGCTGCATAAAAGTAAGACGGGTATGGGGTTGATTTGTCGCCTAAAACAGCATTTTGAAAATAGCGCTAGAGCACATGGATACAGTCACTGGCTTGGAAGAACTCAAGTAACCAATGCGCCTCTGATCAGTACTTTTAAGCTATTTGGCGGCAAAATCGTCGGCCCTGATCCAGGTGACCCAGCAACTAGAACACTTTGGTCTTTTCCCCTATTTTAGTGAGAGGCCCACCATATTTTCACTTTGCTTGTAAGATCTTCATACTTTTATTGTTGAAATTTGATTCACTTATTGAAACAATAAACATCAAAATAACAATGATTTTTATTTCCATGAGCTTTCTCGCTATTATCCCTATATGGATAGCATCTTTGTTGCTATACCTATCTAGCCCCAAGCAACGCCTGCTGGCTAACCCGATTAATAAGTGGCTAGGCTATTTGGTGGCACTTGCGCTATATCTTTTTGCAAACGCCCTTTTCGCACATACCTTCCCCCTTGTGTCTGCACTTTTGGCGAGTCTAGTGGTTTTGATGTTAGGCTTGGTCTCTGTGACGATCCTGTCAGGTAAGTCTAAGCGCTTGTTTATGACAACGTCCGTGCTTCTCGTTGTCCTTTGCTCAACAGTTGGAGGGGTTGTCTATGTGGCCTAAATCAATACTCGGATTTATTTTTGGCTTACTAATTTCTATCTCTATCGCACTCAATACCAACTTAATTCTGCCGTTTGAGGAAGACACTCGCCTGCTCATAGGCCTTATTTTAGGTTTTCCTATTTGGGCCGGGATCATGGTTTGGGTCTATGCCTTTGAAACCTCACTCAAGGCAGCTAAATATTTGTTATTAGTATTGCTCCCATCTGCACTCCTTAACGTAATTTTAATGGTGTAACACAGTGAAAAGCCAAACTTTAAAGTCTCTGACTAATGCACATGCCTGGATTGGCCTAATCATTTCATTTGTTTTATTTATCGTATTTATTGCTGGTTCTATTAGCTTGTTCCGTGAAAACCTCGATACTTGGGAAAAAGTCGCCTTGATTGGAGAGCATGCTCCTCATAGCCAACAAGTGTCTTACGATACTGTTATGGCAAAACTAGACGAGCAGTATCAAGTTGATACACACCATATTTTCTACCTTTACGAACCAACTGAGCGCAACCCATTCATTCAGGCGTACTTTGCCGTCGATCTTGACGAGCCCCACCCAGAAACTGGCGAAGACCACCAAGATATGAGCTTGTTGCTCGACCCGGTAACTGGCGATGTTATAGCCCCCGCGAACAACTTCCAGTTTGCCAATTTTGTCTATCACCTCCACTATGATTTAGGTATAGGGCGTATAGGTCTCTATTTTGTCGGCATCATCACATTGTTCTTTTTTGTTGCCTTACTCAGTGGTGTAGTGATCCACTGGCGTAAACTGTTTAACAACTTTTACCAATATCGATTTGGTGCCAACAAGGATAAATGGCTCGACGCCCATAACTTAATCGGTACCATGGGGCTGCCATTTCACATCATGTATGCATTCACAGGGCTGGTATTTAACTTGGTCATTGTCTATCAAATATCTTACGCCCTGATATTATATCAAGGCAGCCAAGAAAAAGTACTTCAAGCAGCAGGGTTTAACGAACCTCATATTGAAGAAGCTGACACTCGCATGGCAATGACGGGCATAGACGAATTGTATGTCAGGGCCATGGAAGAACTCGGCGATGTCACACTTAGACGCATGATGATCGAGCACTTTGGTGATGAAAATGCCGTATTGGTTTTCATGGCGAAAAGTAACGATGAGTTTTCCAACGAGGTGGACGTACGTTATACCCTAAAGGATCAGAAGCAAATTTACATTACGCACGATAACTACGACAACAATTTGCGAGGGGGTCTTGCCACTATTGCCAGTCTTCATTTTGGCGATTTTGCAGGTTACGGTATGCGTATTGCCTTTTTCATTCTTGGTCTGGCTACCGCCTATGTGATTATCACCGGCAACCTGATGTGGATAAGCAAACGTGCCAAACAAAAAAAGCAGAGCCAGCGTAGCCTTGCTTTTGTCACTCGGTTAACATCAGGCGCGTTTATTGGCTGTATGATTGCAATTGCGTTAGGTGCGGTGGCAGCCAAAGTATTGCCGATAGACCTCGAAGGCCGTATGACGAGCATTCATACCATCGTTTATACAAGTTTCTTTATCTGTACTGTCGTCTCATTGTTTGTTAAGCAACAACCTCAATTCTGCCAATATTCGCTCAAGTTATCCGGGCTTGTCTTTGCACTTGCTGCGTTGGCAAACATGCCGAGCTACTTGCAATATGGCAGTGTTTTATCAAACGCAGTGCTAGTAGATTTGTTTATTGTCGACCTCATGTTCATTACAATCGCTAGTTTGTGTTGGTATAGCGCCCAGAAGTTTGCGAAAAAGGCAAAGCAAGTCCAACAAGACATAGCTCAAGTCCAAGGTGAACTGTCAACTAGCTAATAACAAACACTTCACGGCAAAACTCTACAAGTCCAGCATCTATTGGCTGGGCTTGTATCTATGGACTAAGATAAACACGCTGTTATGTGAGTCATTTGTCACTTTGTCTAATATTACCCGCGTTCAACTCCGCCAGCAGTTTCCATGAGCTTGTCGTTACCAGCGCCAAAGTCCATATTACTAAACCGACGACCAAATAAAGTGCATTATTAACGCCGATAAATAGCAGCACAGCCACTACACCAAACATCAGATATGTCAGCAAAGATAGCAGGTAAATCTTAATTGCTCCTGACACCTGAACACTGTATTTTGATTTGTCTTTTAACTCGACTTTCAACCCCCGTGCAGTGATCACCAGCGCATAAAGCGCGACTAGAAATAATGGTATGGTTGTACCTAGGAGCCCTGCTTTAGGGATCATGAAAATAAGTGAAAATACCACCAAGTATAAAAACGCTTTAAAAGTGTGTTGCGCAAGGCGTTTTACGCGAACACACTCGGGGTGATTTAGCACTTCGTGACGTAGTGATAGGCTAACAAAAAGTAACCCTGCGAACGTTGCACTTACTTGAGATAGTACGGAGTAAAACTCATGCCAAACTTCTATCATTGAATGAAAATCCATCACTACGCTTTCCTTCGATTATGCATACTCGGATATCATCCTAAAACAAAATTAACCTGAAAAAAAGAATGTAAATAATAGAAAATTCAATGATATATAGAAAAGTAGAGAGCAGACACTTTGCATGCCTGCTAATATACCTTTTACAGCGCCTCCCCTTCCTTGTTGATGGCATCAAACTGATGACCATCTGGCCCACCATCTCTTGGTGGGATCAAAGCATTGATCTCATTGCTGCCAGCAATGGCCTCAGGATCAGTCAAAGCACGTAAAAACGCGGCCAGATAACCTACTTGTTGAGGGGTGAAACCGCGAATAATAGCCTCATCGCTCCGATCGGATGCGGCTCGATTTTGTGCATTTAACGCCAACACATATTCGCCAGCGTCACCAACAACTTGGGCACATTGCTCAGCATTTAAGTGTTGAAATTGCGCCAACCCACATGTCTCGTTTTCACCATAAAAGCGCTCTAAAGAGCCTGTCACGTCAGAATAGTGCTCAATAACCCGCTCTAAAGTTGCAAATACTCCTTTATCTCCATACGGTGCTGTGATCCCCACGTTGAGTAAACTTGGCATTCTAAACTGGTTTTTAAAGTTGCCATCTGCAACACCATGAGCACCAATTTGTGGGTATAGTGGACCTCGCGTCCGTTCAGGCGTGAACATTACACCATCATGACAATTTGCACACCCAGCCCCGGTGTAAAAAAACATCGCGCCGCGCTTTTCTGCCTCGTTTAGCTTTTGACGTTCACCGTCAATATAGTCAAAAAATGGGTTATCTATAAACATAAATGACGCCTGATAAGCAGACATAGCGCGAGCAATACGTAAAAAGCTTACTTGTTCGTCACCAAATGCAGCATGAAAATAAGGCTTCCACTCCTCCGATAGACGCTGTGCAATAAACTCACGGTAAGCTTGAGGTGACTCAAACCCCGAAGGATCACCCATTTCTGCAGGAGCCGTGATGGGAAAGTGTGCCTGCGCCATCAAAAGGCGTAATGGATCTGTATTTTCCACCTCTTCATTCATCAGACGTGTAACTGCCAGTTCCGGCGTTTGTATGTCAGCGGTTGACACCGTGCCAACATCACTGTCGCGATTCGCTTCTCGCAATCTCACTCGTTGATCCCAAAACATGCTATCTACCCACAGTGCCGTGTTGCATATTTGAGGTGAGCTGCGTCCGACAGAAGGTATCACCTGACCGTCCGTCCTGCCGAGCCCCATGATATCTGGATCATTGGCATTTACGCCCACAGACAAAGATAAGCCATCACTGCCACAGCTTTCTGCGGGATGATGACAGGATGCGCACGAAGTATCGAAGTTTTGACTTAAAGCTTTACTAAAAAAGAGCCTTTTTCCCAATTCAATCAGTTCTTGGTCTTCTTGGCGACGGTAACGCGCTGCATAAGCTTGCATATCCGCGAGCCCTTCTCGCAATGTATAGTGCTCGATTAGCTTATCCATACAAGTATCAAGCTCTTGTTCAGGGATCGCATCAATATCATTAGTACCACAGTGGTCTACCAACCTCGCGATACCCACTCTGATCACAGACCCATTACGCAACCCTTCGTTGTCATCATTTTTCAAGGTCCTCACACTGTCTATGTTTGAAGGAAGGCTGATTTTTCTCCCTAGGCCTTTGGCAACAGCGACCACATGATAGGCATGCTCCACGTTAGGGCTCGCTGAGGTATCGATAAAAAAGGTCATCTTGGTGCGGCCTACTCGCTTGCCATCACGAAAAACGCGATATCCAGTGATGCCCTCCACATCTTTTGGGGCCTGCCAGTTCAATCCCACTTCTGTGGCTGAATGAACCTTGGCGATCAGTTGCTCTGGCGCAGATACTTCTATTGGGGTATTCGCTTGCACTGTAAATACCCCCATAAAAATGGGAATGAGCGCAAGTTGATATATCGAGCGACGGTAGTTTTTTCCAAACATTGCAGTTCCTCCATAACGACTACCAAATTCTTGTTGGGGTTATGTCGATGACCTCACTTGAGATTAAGATGTCATTCTTTTTCATCCCTAAAATGAAAACAAATTCATCAAAATCATAGCATTAGCGCTAAATCAGGCCACCAAGTCAGAATATGCGCATGAAATAAGGAAAGAATATGAACAAAACCAAATTATTTAGTTTTTTTGTATTAGATTTGAAGTAGAAATTAATATTAAAATCTTAACCAGCTCTACAAAGATCACATGCGCGTGTTAACGTGACTAGTAATCACCGTGCTTAATATGAAATAATTACCCTACTTGGAAACTTAACCTTCATAGATTGTTAAATGGAATTACACTATCAAATTGAATCTGCTTTCTTAGTGATGTCTTTACTGTTTGTGCTCACACTCGTCCCCGCTAAAGCTACAGTGCGCTTTATTGGCGCAGACTATGGCAGCATCATGCGCTGCGCGCTCGCCGTTTTTATTGCCACCATTACTACACTTTATGCACTTAGCACATTACATGGCCCACTCGGTCTGTCCCTATCTTTTGTATGGCTGGTATTTCTTTTTAATCGCATTTTGGGATTATCAAAAACATGGAGCAGTATTTTCACTATCTGGTTAGTATTGATCCAACTTGCCGTACTCCATACCTTGAGCCAATATGGGATAAATTGGCAATAATCAAACGCCATAGCTTCGACCTCTATATTGATATATAAAGACATAACCATCATTTTTACCTCCATGACGACTTTTACTCTGTAAGTATCAATCACAAAACAGAGCGACGCTTCACGAGTACGTCGCCGTTAACTCTGTGCCTTTCATTCGAACCAGTAAATAATTGTCCGGCGTCCGCTTTAATTTTACTGTCCGCGTACTGTCCGGTGTCCGTCCGATGACCAATGAACACTCGCCACAAAATAAATAAAACACAATAAAAACAACAAGATAAATATTGGCACAGTGATTGATATGTAAAAGCAAACGACATAGATTCAAGGAGCCGGACGCCATGATCCGCAATACATCACAACAGGATAAAGTAATAACAAAAAAGCCCACTGCGAAAAAGTGGCTGTTGGCAGGGCTTGGAGGCATTGGGCTTCTCAGCGCTGTCGCACTGTCAATTGAAGACTTTTCACAACTGTTATCCGCAGAGCAAGTGGTATCAAGTCAACAGCTAAAAACAGCACAAGTGGTCAGGGGCGATATGATCCAAGATATACGAGTAGAAGGACGTACCCTTGCGGCTGTTAGCCCGTCACTCTACGCCATTGCGTCAGGCACCGTGACACTGCATGTCAAAGCCGGTGACTCCATCACTGCAGGACAAGCGTTAGCGAGCTTGGATAGTCCGGAGCTTCGCAACCAATTGCTGCAAGAAGAAGCCACATTAAGGCGTATAGAAATGGAAGTAAAACGCAAGCAAATTGCCATCAAACAACAGCAGCTCGACAATACACAAAAGATGGAGTTGGCAAAAGTAGAACTTGAAGCTGCACAGAGTGAAATGGCCCGTGCAAACGCGAGCATTGAAAAGCAAATTATTTCCAAACTAGAGTTAGAGCAAACCATGGTTGAACTCAAACGTGCAGAGCTCAATGAACGCCATGCTATCGAGAGCTTGAAACTATCACAAGAACAACTCAACTTTGAGCTGCAAAGCACCCAATTGGATTTAGATAGACAACGCCATCTTGTCACTGATTTGCAACGCCAAGTGGATGCTTTAACACTCACCTCACCGCTCGATGGCATCGTTGGCAATTTAAATGTTCAGCAAAAACAACACGTACAACGAGATAGTGAGCTGATGTCACTGGTTGATTTGAGTGAATTAGAAGTGGAAGCATATATTCCCGAAAATCTCGCAGATGAATTGGGCATTGGGTTGAAGGCCAAAGTGCAAATTAACAACCAGTACTATCTTGCAACACTGATGGCCATTTCACCTGAGGTCGAAAATGGTCGCGTGTCAGGTCGTATTCGCTTCGATCAACAACCTGAAAGTTTGCGCCAAAATCAACGTGTCAACGCCCAAATTATCATTTCCCATAAGCAGAATGTTCTAAAGGTGGAACGCGGTGCATTTGTCGAAACTGGCTCCGCAACTACCACCTACAAAATTGCAGACGGCAGCGCAATTAGGACACGTATCACATTGGGTGCAAAAAGTATCAGAGAAGTAGAAGTAAAAAGCGGCTTGCAGGCTGGTGATACAATAGTAATATCTAGTCTTTCCCCATTTGGGCAAGCTCAACAAGTCATTCTAAGCGAATAAAAATAAAGGAAAAACCATGCTACAAATGAATAATATCAGCAAAATCTATCGTACTGACTTAGTCGAGACACACGCTCTAAGTGGAGTAAATCTCAGTGTTGAAGAAGGTGAATTCATCGCAGTGACTGGCCCATCAGGATCAGGCAAAACCACCTTTTTAAACATTACCGGCTTATTAGAAACGTTCGAAGAAGGACAGTACCTGTTAGACGGGGAAGACGTCAGCCAACTTACGGACAAGCATTTGTCAAAGCTCAGAAATGAAAAGATAGGATTTATTTTTCAAGGCTTCAACCTCATTGCTGACTTAAATTTATACGACAATATTGAGGTGCCACTCATTTTTCGCGGGATAAACAGACAAGAACGTAAAAAACGTATTGAAGAGAGTCTAGAGTTGGTTGGCTTAGGTAGCCGCGCAAGTCACTTCCCTGCACAGCTTAGTGGTGGACAACAACAACGGGTTGCCATTGCCAGAGCTCTGGCGGGCAAACCTAGGTTTCTATTGGCGGATGAACCTACTGGTAACCTAGATACCATGATGGCTCGCCAAGTTATGGAACTCCTACAAGAAATAAATCGACAAGGCACCACATTGATTATGGTGACCCATGATAATGAATTGGCACAAAGAGCGCATCGTAATATTCAGATCTTAGACGGTCAGGTCAGCGACATAGCCAAAAGCCAATTGACTGATTTAGCGGTATAGGTGATCCCATGAAAGATGCATTTCACCTTGCATGGCAAGGATTTAGACAAAAATCAAAACTCACTGCTCTGATGATAGTGAACTTGGTGATCGGCATAACCCTGCTACTCACTATGGGAACCATCATTGATCAAAGTGGCCGCTCAGCGATGTCTCATAAGCTAGATGTACTTCAGCACCTCAGCCTCAACTTCATGGATGCCGAGTTTGATAGACGCCACCCACTAAGAACGCCACCTTTGACCTATCGCGATGCACAAGCCTTGTCCGATGCATATGAGGCAAAAGAGATTTCACTACAAAGTTTAAGCTTTAACTACACCACGTCGTTTGTTATCGACCTCGACGACAGTAGTGCAAGACCACTAGATGCAACAGGCTCAGCAGTCAATCACCGCTTTTTTGAGATGATGAACACGCCCTTTTTGTTTGGCAATGCTTGGAATAGCAATATGGATGACGCCAATGTCATTGTGCTTGATAAAAAAGCCAATGATCATTTATTTGCAGGGACAAACTCTGTTGGTAAGTTTGTGATGATCAATAACCAGCAACTAGAAGTTGTCGGCGTCGTTGATTTATCTCAGCATACTCACCGCTTTCAGAATATTAGTTTTAGCAATCGAAATAATGACATGGCATTTGTGCCTATGGATTACGCTTTAGCAAATAACTTACCGAGAGTCGGTTATATGCCATGTATGACTAAAGATGAAGCTCTACGTCCTGAGCTGCGCCAAACCAATGTCACAGGCTTGAAAAGTGCCGAGTGTGGCTTCTTGCATGCATGGGCGCAGGTTTCACCAGACAACACACAGGCACAAGTCGACGAGCTGACACTTTGGATGAGGAACTACACTCAGCAACAATCAACTCTAGGCCGATTTACCCATAGTGAACCTTATTATATTCAATCGTTAAAACTGCTCCATGACACCATTTATCGCTTTATGGATTGGGAGCGAGTGTATTTAAATTTCGCTTACTTGCTGTTTGCTATCACCTTGGTGAACACGGTCGGTATTTTACTGGCAAAAAATCAACACAGAGCCAAACTGGTCTCTCTTTACCGAGCACTCGGTGCGAACCGGCTATACATTGTAAAACTACAAATGATTGAATTACTTCTCGGCGCCACCATTGCCATCATATTAGGCTTGATTGGTGCACAAATCGGCCTTTATGTCATGTATCTTCTGGCTATGTACCAAATGGATTACGTCGGTGTGGCAGAACAAGTACAACGACTTTACAGCATGGATATGTGGTTCGCATTTAAAGCAGCAATGGCCATCTATTTTACCATTTTAATCGCGGGCTTATTTCCAATTATCGCAGCCAGCCGCATTGCTCCCGCATCTCAATTAAGAGGATAAGTTCATGGCGATTAAACATATTTTAAAACTCATTTTAAAGCACAAAAGTATTTCGCTGTTGATCACGCTACAAATTGCTATAGCGGTCACCATTGTCGGCAATACCAGCTTTATCAGTTATCGTACGTTGCAAAACTGGCTTGTTCCTTCGCATATTGCCGAAGAACAAATTATTAATGTTTACACGCGTGCATTTGACAAAAACCTTGATAAAGGCGCGCTCATCGAACGGGATTTGCAACGCCTAAAAGCCTTACCAGGTGTTGAATCTGCTAGCTATGCGGGCAATGAATTGGTATTAGCAACGGTAAACGGTCGTAACTTTGCACACAATACACTTGATACAGACAATCAGGGAGAGTATGTTGCGCTTTTTGCCCAAACACAGGGCGGCGTCGAAACCTTGGGGGTCCACATAAGTCAGGGACGCCATTTTTATGATACCGAGTATATCTTTGGCGCTGCTGCTCAAAATCAACGCGCCAGTGTTGTGATGATAAGCAATGCGTTAGCAAAGAAGCTTTTCCCGCAACAAAGTGCCCTTGGTCAGACAGTCTATTTGCATAGTGATCGCGCCCCCTACCAAGTCATTGCCATATATGACGATATGATGTTGGGTGAAACCGCTGTCTACACTAACAACTGGTATCACTCGGCAATTTTACCCGAAGCGCATTACGGTCGAAACAGCCAAATTAACTATTTGGTAAAGGTGGCACCAAACACAGACAAAACCGTACTCGAAACCATTGAAGACTTACTATTTGAAGAAGATGGCCGAATAGTACAACAAGTTGAGTTTGCGGCCCGCGCAAAGAAACGTTTGTGGGATGGTCGAAGTACCTTTGCATTTATTATGATGGGGATCAGTGGCATTGCAATTTTGGTTACTGGAGTCGGGATCATTGCATTAGTCTCCTTCTCAATATCTGTACGTAAAAAGGAAATTGGTGTGCTACGTGCTTTGGGTGCAAGCCAATCTAGAGTAATGCAAACACTGCTCATCGAAAACTCAATTTTAGCCATTGTGGGCATCATATTGGGACTATTTGCTGCGCTGTGGCTAAACCAATATTTTGTCACTAATCTCAGGATCCAAGGGCTCATTGTGCCATGGTTAGCAGGCTTAGTAGCCTTATGTGTATGGTTACTAAGCGCCACAGCAGTCTATATCCCTGCTAGAAAAGCAGCTAGAATAGCCCCCGCACAGGTTACAAAAACCAGTTAAATAACAAGCCGGTACATTTGTACCGGCATTATAAATGATAAAAATATGCAAAATAAAATACTTGTGATCGATGACAATCAAGATGTAATAAAAGCACTCAAGCTATTGTTCTTACTCAATGACATTGACTGCGATGGCGCGACAACACCTGAACAAGGGCTCGAATTATTGAACAGCCAAGCCTATGATTTAGTCATTCAAGATATGAATTTCAGCCAAGACACCACCTCAGGTGCGGAAGGCAAAGCACTCTATCAAGAGATCCGAGCACTCAACCCAGACCTACCCATTATTTTATTGACCGCATGGGCTGACCTAGAAACTGCAGTAGAACTTATCAAAGATGGGGCCGCAGACTACCTAGAAAAGCCATGGCGAGAAGAAAAGCTACTGGCATCTGTCAATCAATTACTTGAAATGTATCGGCTTGAAAAAGCACAATTTCAGCAGCAAAAGCAATCAAGAACACGTACTAATAAGCTAAACGAGCAGTTTAACTTAGCAGGCCTCGTCTATGCGGACACAGCAATGCTCAGTTTACTCGAAGTCGCAACACAAGTGGCCCACTCAGATGCCCCCGTCCTCATTACGGGACCTAATGGTGCCGGAAAAGAAAAAATAGCCGAAGTGATTGTCGCCAACAGCGCCTATAGCGACAATGCTTTTGTTAAAGTCAATGCTGGTGCGCTGCCAGCCGACCTAATTGAGGCTGAACTATTTGGCGTAGTCAGTGGTGCATACACAGGCGCAACAAAGAGTCGTATCGGCCGATTTGAAGCAGCCGATGGCGGCACTATTTTTTTGGATGAAATAGGGAATTTACCACTTTCAGGACAACAAAAGTTACTGCGCGTGCTACAGACCGGTGAATATGAACCTGTTGGCAGTAGCCAAACAAAAAAAGTCAATGTCAGGGTACTCAGCGCAACCAATGCTGATTTAACTGCCGCTATTGCGAGCGGCGTATTTAGAGAAGATCTGTATTACCGCCTGAATATGATTGAATTAAAACTCCCTGCACTGGTAGACAGGCCCGATGACATTATCCCGCTAGCAGAACACTTTCTGCAAGGCCATAAGCGGTTCAGCTCTAGCGCCACCAATGCATTGAAACGCCATAATTGGCCAGGTAATGTCAGAGAGCTGCAAAATGTCGTTGGTCGTGCACAATTGCTGGCTCAGAGCGAACTAATTGAAGCTTCTGATTTAGGACTAAAACCCAATCAAACGAATTCTTCAGCAAATACGGGGCTATCAGCACAGGACATTCAAAATGCCTTACAATCACACGATGGTAACGTCACACACGCGGCAAAAAGTTTAGGCTTAAGTCGCCAAGCAATGTATCGCCGTATGGACAAATTCGGGATAGCACGCTAATGAAGTATAAGATGGGCTCTTTAGCTGGAAAAATGTCATGTTTTGCAACGATATTCATCCTGCTTGCCACAGGCATTCAAGGCACGTTATATGTTATTGAAGCGCCTTTTTTAGTCGGTTTACTTATATCACTGCTTATCACATTGCCGTTGGTATTTTTTAGCTGCGAATATATTTTTCAGCAGCATAAGAGAACCATAGATACACTCACGAACGGCTTAAAAAGCATTCATGATAATGACTTCTCAATCCGTATTTCCGAACATCAAGAGTCCGATTTAAGTACTGCAGTGAGTATGTACAATAAGCTCACTACTCACCTAAAAAAGCAACGACAAACACTTAATCAGCGAGAAATACTGCTAGATAGTATAGTGCAAGCGTCTCCGATGGGGATCGTATTACTCGACCCCTTCAAACACATAGTGTATTTTAACAACGAATCTACCCAGCTTTTAAAGTCCTCTAAATTAGAGGGTATGACCTTGCACCAATGCTGTGAAAATCTGCACCCCTACTTACAAAAGTCGATTACTCAAGCACAGTCTGGCATGATCAGCTTCGAACAGGACGACACCAAACAAAGTTACTATTTGAGCTTTAAAACCGTTACATTTAATCATCAACCACACCAGTTAATGATTTTAAAAAATGTCTCCCTAGAGCTCAGCCAAGAAGAGCTCAGTATGTGGAAAAATGCTATTCGCTTGATAAGCCACGAGCTAAATAACTCGCTAGCCCCCATCAGCTCACTGACGTCATCCGCAAAAACAATGTTAGTGCAAAATAAACACCTCGAATTACTACCAGATATTTTGCAAACCATAGACCAAAGAACCATGAACCTAAGTGAATTTATTGCGCAATATGCACGCTTTGCTCGCTTACCCAAACCTAACTTAAATTATCACCCACTAAAGCCCCTATTTGATCAGGTCAGGACTTTATACTCTTTTGAGTTGCTCGCACCGCTACCTACTGAGCAGGCCTATTTCGATGCGGCGCAAATAGAACAGGTGTTGATCAATATTTTAAAAAACGCCCATCAGTCAGGTAGTGACATTACACAGGTAGCAGTTAAAGTGGTCAAAGACTACGACCGATTGCGAATTGCAATTGTCGACCGAGGTACAGGTATTGTAAATGGCAACCTCCATCAAGCCTTGTTGCCTTTTTACTCAACAAAACAAGATGGTTCAGGTATTGGACTCAGTTTGTGCAATGACATCATTCATGCCCACCACGGTCAAATAAAGTTGAAAAACCGTGCTCAAGGAGGCCTGATGGTTGAATTTGATATCCCATTGCGAGAGACTACGTAATACAAAAGGATTTACGCTACTAACACGATTTTATGTAGCTTTCTCACTAAGGTTTCAACATGTTATCACATACTAAATTTTGGGTTGGTCTAAGCGTTATGACCTTGATGGGATGCCAAGCTACGCAAACAAGCAACAACCCTGTCGTGAAAAAAACCGCCCCTTGTTGGCTGCAAAACCCAGTTGTTGAAGATCAAATTGGCTTTATTGGCACGGCAGCCCCCTATAGTGCAACCAAAAATGGCTCTATTGTCGCCAGCAGACAGCGAGCTGCTGCACTGCTCGCTAACTTCCATGGCTTACCAAACCTAGACAAACAGATTAAATCGCTTTCAATAGAACAAAAGCATCTTGTTTTAGAAAGTGGTAAGAAAATCTACTTTTCAGATCCTTTTATCACTTCAGACACCTTATACACTTATGTCAGTACACATCCGATTAAAGCGCGGCAAGCCTGTGAAGCAGTAACGTGTAACTTCACCTTGTGCGAACCTAAATGGTTATGCAATGGCGACAACAGTATTATTGGAGCTAGTTATTACACTGCATTCTCTCATCAACAACTGCCAATGACCGCAGTCAACGCACAAGCATTGGCTGGATATCTAACGCAAGCACGTGTGAATATTCAAGAGCGTTATGCCGAATCATATTCAGCGGACCAACACCGCACACATTTTTCACGTCAAGGGGAAGTCAATGGTAGTGACTATCAACTTCCGCTTATTATGACCAATAGTTGTCAATACGGCTCAACCTTATTTGCAAATTACCGCATGCGTGAATATCAGCAGGAGAAAGTAACTCGTCAATCATGGCGAGAAGTTCACCAATACCAAGGTAGAAGCGTTGTTATGGGTAATTTCGGAGAAGATGGAACCATAGCGCCAGATAATCTGATAAGTAGCGCGATAAAGTTCGCCATCCGTGATGCATTAGTTGAACTTGCTAAAAACAAAGGGATCACGGTTTCAGCAACCAGTACCCTGCTTAATCAAGGTGGGCGGTTTTATCTCAGCGATACACACTTTGATGTTAAGCAAGTTGTTAGTGGGCAACTACTAGATTTGCAAGTTCAATATAAAAATGGTTTTCCAGTTGTTTATGTTTGGCTACTTGAGGGTCACGCCTAACATATCACCACATCGAACCGAGATAACTTGACTAATACAATAAGGGTCACCAGACCCTTATTGTATTGTGCATTTAACCACCACACATCAAACTTAAGCCTTTACAACTGTAGGCTGAGTTTTCATCTTCCAACCCGGAAAAGTCTAATATACTGTATCCACCATCATCTGGTGTTGATTGGCTTTGATTATTGGTATCGCACTCTCCTTGCTCATGCCACATATTAGGCGCTAGGATAGGGCTGGCTCCTTTATTCCAATAGTGAGCACTATATATTTTGCCTTGGTAAGTCACCTGCTCTCCACCTTCATAGGATTTGTTGTGATACCACTGCATAGGGCATGCAGGTGTTTTCCCAGACTGCAAATAGGCAAGTGCTTCTGCAAAATTTGGTAACCCATGACCATAGACACTATCTTTGCCTGCGGCACCTAAGTCGTGGCTTGTTGATCTTAATGCATTAATAATTTGCGCTCGATCCCAATTGGGATTTTGCGACCATAACCTTGCGATCCCACCAGAAATAATGGCCGTTGCTTGCGATGTGCCAGCTCCGACAACATAGTCGCTATGATAACTTCTGATCGCCACAGACATATTCGCGCTATCGGTGACCACTGGCCACTGATGTACCAGCAATGTCGGGAACTCAGTGTAGTAGTCAATGCCTCTTAAGCGTCCATTTGGATGTTGAGGATAGTTAATCAGCAATACTTTACCCCCTTCAGCAACACAGCTCGATTGTGCGCTGCTTAAATTCTGACGCGTTTGGTAAGATAAAGTACGCTCGGTCATTTGTTGTTGCACATCTTCGGCTGTTAACGTATAGACGCATTGCTGTGGAAGCGAAGTTTGCATCGAATAGCTACTCAGACCCACGTCGATTTGCGTATACTTTAACGCATCTGAGATGCCTCCGCTGTGTTGAATAACCACATCTTGCACCGCATAATGGCTGCGATTTGCCGTTGAAAGTATCTTGCTGCCAGGTGCAACAAAGTCAATATTTGGATTGGTTGGCGAAAAAGCGGCGATATTGCCATCCGTTTCCAAAGCGCCAATCGACAACACATTGTGATATGAAGCCGGGTAATGCAATGCATCATTGTACTGACCTTGCAATTTCTTCTCTCTTGAGCCGTGATTCCCTGCTGCTGCTACAAAAATAAGGCCTCGGTCGTAAGCAAGTCGATCAATAACGGACATGGTCATCGGTGAGAACTGCTCACCGCTTAACGACATATTGATGACCTTAGCACCTGAATTTGCACACACTTCAATGGCTTCGATTAGATTCCCACCCCAAATAGCAGAGTTTCTTCCATTGGCGGTTTTTATTAATTTATGGACTTGTAAGCTAGCTCCCCCTTCGCTCAGTGCGCCCTTTACGCCGATACCATTATTTTGTGCAGCAATGATCCCTGCCATGTGTGTACCATGACTCAGTGCATCTTGATCCCAAAAGCCAGCATACACACTATGATAGCCATGAATATTGGCAGGTAAGTCTGGGTGGCTGCTATCTACACCTGAATCAATAACACACACAGAAATGTCATTGGATGCCGAAGGTAATTTACTGATAGATGTCGCTCGTAACCAATATGGCTCAAGCTCACTGTATGCCAGCACATCGAGACTATTTGAGGTTGCTTTATAATAATCTAGAGAATTACTGCTCAGAGATAAGCCGTAGTCAGCTTCAATTGATACTCCGTCTATATGGATTATCTCACTCACCTGTTGATGTGATAGTACCCCTTGAGCAATGATTTTTTCACCACTTTGGCCAATTACCTTTAAAGAACCAAGAACGTTTTGAGAAAGCTGCCCATGTTTGTATTGCACCAAATATGCGCTGTCATTATTTGATGCGTGCGTGCCCGCACAGAGCCCCAAACTAACTAACACACTCGCAAAAACTGCACTTCTATTGAAAAGCCCCATACTAACTCCTAGCTAAGTGATATTTATATTTTTTATATTATTTTCCCTAACCCATTGTTAATACTGAATTTAAATTCTACATTTCCACGATGCGAACACGTCCTTTAATGCAACATAACTTCTCACACGTACATATATCCAATTACTTAACGTTAAGCTAAGCCATTACCTATTTTACATAGGTGCTTCTTTTTACTTACTTTTAAGATAATTGTTAAATTCGAGATATACCTATTCAAGATCTTTCACAAAAATGGATAAATTACGCGTAAAAATTAATCTGCACTACTTCTCTTATACCAGTTTTTTACCCAATCCCAAAGCCAGATCTTGAACAGAAAACAGGCTCCTTTGTAGTTTAAACGCCTATTTGATTAAAAAATAACAAAACAAACCACAAAAAACTCATAAAATTTAAAAAAAAGTAGATTTATTAAAAAATTCATAGTAAGCAAACTTAATTTATACATAGGATATTAACGTTTTCGAAAAAGTTGTGTAAAGCAAATCAAAAAGTTTCGTAAATATGAATAATATTCATTAGACTTGTACCCCTAGCAGGTGTAAGGATTTTTTTATCGCAATTGTTATTTTTTACTGTGATTTAACGTTTTAATAGGGACAGCGGCGTAGACCATGACATTGTGAGCGTGCTTGACACGATAGGTAAGCAATAACTGAAAATATTGATGATCGTGCGATCAACGATTTACTATAAAGAGCTAATAATAATGCACATTCTTCTATCTGATAAACGCTATACATACAGCCCTAAATTCAGATTTATAAAACCAAAAGATCGCCAAAAAGTAAAAGTCAAATTTGCCAATGATTTGATACTCGCCTTAGGCTACAAGTTTAAAGAACAGCGAAATTATTTTGCTATGGCTGCTGAAGCCGCTTTTATGTCCCTCAACCCGCTTGATAGGCAGCAAAGCCAGTTTTTCATTGAGCTCGATTTGGTCACCAGCAATCAGGAAACGGTTAATTTACAAGAGGACAGTACTAGCGTTGGCTTAGGGTATGCGCTCAGTTGCGCACTGGCTTATCGTACACATTTAGGAAAAAATACTCAGCTTACCTCCACGTGCTTCGCAACAGGGGAAGTATCTCCCAGTGGTAATGTGCACAATATAGGCCATATAAACAATAAAATTGAAGGTGCGCTATATGCAATGACGCACCGCCACAGTGGTCCATTTGTTATTTTCTATCCTGCACCTAATCATGACGAAATAGACCGCAGTCTTCTCCATGAAGTTGAGCTACTTGGTGGCCAATTATGTCCAGTTGAGCACATTAATGAAGCGCTTCAAGTACTGCTGGGCGATGAATACGACGGTACACAACAATCCGGGTCATTGACGTTTAAAGGTTTGCGTAGCTTCGAGCCTCATGATACATACTATTTTTTTGGACGCGACAAACTGACTTCTGATTTATTGACGCTCCTAAACGAAAGGCCTAGTTTAGTCAAAGTACACGGTGTTTCTGGCAGCGGTAAATCAAGTTTGATTAAAGCGGGTTTGCTCCCAGCCATTGCGAAACAAACAAATAATGTAAAATGGCAAATTGGCTTGCCAAAAGACTTTGAATGTAGCGCGGCGCTATTGACACATTTTATCAAATCAGGTGATGCTGGTTTTGAAGCTGTTTTACAAACTATGTCTATTAGCGTCGAACAGTTTGTTGAAGAGCTGCTGCAATTAAGCACAACCTATCTAGATGAACTTTCGCTACACCTCACCGCACATAAAACAACTTATATTTGGTACATTGATCAATTCGAAGAAATTTTTGAAATTGAACCAAATAACCGCCTGTTACAAAGCTTATCATTATTAGGAGAACACACGCCCATATCTGTGATCACAAGTATTCGCAGTGAGTACTTACACAATACAGATATGATTGGCAGAGACTTTTACGTACCACATAGTTTAACTGCTGAAGATTGGTTAAAAATCATCAACAATCAAGCAATTGCGCTGGGAATTGAATTAGAAGAAGGGCTTGCCCAAACTATTCAAACTGAGGCTCTCAAACTTTCTCATGCGTTACCTGCGGTCGAGTATCTATTAGCACAGATGCATGCACTGGCCATCGACAGCGATCAACCCAAAGTCCTAACCTTCTCTCAATATAACCAACTTAACAAGCTAACTGGGGTTATCTATCGACAAGCAGAATTTATATTGGGGCAGTTTGAACCTCTCACAGAGCAGTTTTTCGAACTTTTTATTGGAGTCAATATCAATGGCACATGCTATTCAAAGCATGTGGACTTTCTCGCGCTAGAAAAAGAAAATCCGCAATTGTTAGAATTGGTAAACGCCCTCATTGAAAAACAGCTTGTCATCCGCCATCAAGTTCACAAATTACCACCCTATGTAAAGTTAACTCACGACTGTTTAATTACCATTGCGGAAGAGCTCTCCTTAGATCAACAAATTTGGCCACGTTTTTTCATCTGGTTAAGTGCCAGAAAGGAATACCTACAGTGGTTTCACGGTGTGGAAGCAAAATACAAACAGTGGAAAAACTATGCCGCGCAACCTGATGAGCAAAACAACTTCACGCTGGGTAAACATGAGCTACAGGATGGTACCAAGTACCTAAGCCAACCTGGTACCATCAGCCTACAAGCGGTTAAAAACTATATTATTGCCTCACAGAGCTTTTACCAATCAGTGCTTGAAACACAAAATAAAGCACAAAAAAGGCGATTACTTACCACCAGTATTTTATTTGTCTGTGCCCTCAGTACCGCTTCGTTTGCCTATTATCAAAAACAGCTTGTTGTTACCGAGCAGGCAAAAACAGCTCAAGCACTGAATCACTTGAAAGACAACGTACTACTAAATATAGATGCAATAGAACCCATACTGGCGCAGTATTTACCGACATTTCAACGTAAGTACCTAAACAATCACATATCAAAGCTGGTATCGAGCGTTGATGATATCCCGTTAGATGATATTGATAAACTCAGGTTATTACTGATAAAAGTGAAAATTCTACGCCAAGATGACTCTACGCATATCGGCGAACTTACCGAGACATTAACAAGGTTAGAGAGCAAAATAGCGCAAATTGGCAATGACAATCCGAAAGTACTGCAAATCGCAATGTCATTCAATTATGAATTTGGTGTCCTATTAATCAAACAAGGTAGGAATGACGAAGCCAAACAGTATTTAGACCGAGCACTACAACAGACTGAATTGCTTCCAGCAGATCCATCATTGGCGCTGGCAAAAGCGAAGATAATTTCACAGCTAGCTTTCATGGCATTGTGGGACGGCGATCTAAACCTAGCTGCTGAAAAATATAATGAAACATTGCAATTACTCGATACGCAAGTACCAACACAAAGCCTTGAACAAGCTTTTAACGTACTCAGAGTCAATACTTTCAGGAATCTCGCAAAGACCGAGCCTTCAGAGCAACAGGCCAGCGACTGGCTACTGCGCGCTAAGACAGCCCTTGAAAAGCAACTTAAGAATGATCCAAACCATCTTGTGTCACAGTATAACCTGCTGAGAATTTATATAAATCTTGCTGAAAATAGCAGCAACATAGTAGATGCCGACAAGTACTATAATCACGCTGATGAATTAGTAAAACTCTACTCTATTAAAGACCCAGATAATGTCCATGTACAAGTAGCTCAGCTTTTATTAGCAAGTCGTTTAGGCAGTAGAAAGCTAGCACAAGGATATCTAGTTGAAGCACAAGCGCACTTCCTCGAAGGCTTAGATATAACCAGAAAGCTACGTGTATTGAATGAAAATAACATTGACTGGCAAGGACATAGCATCGAACTATACATGGCTTATGCAAACTATTTTTCACAAACGAATCAAACACAGCAAAGTACTCAGTATTACGAAAAAGCTCTTAAAGCCGCTCAGAAGCTCTATAGCCAAAACGAAGATAACCTAGACTTTGTCAGCTTATTACAAGGCGCACACTCAAAAGTAGCCATACACCTTTACAATCTCGGCGACAAAAAGTCAGCACAAACTCATTTAGAAAAAGCGAGAGCATTTGCGCTTCGTTTAACACAAGTTCATCCAGACAATGAAAACTACCAAGTTAGCTACAGGAAAAAGCTATTTAACCTAGGCTACATTGCTTCTGAGGTAGGTGAAATTGAAAATGCGTGTGACTACTTTACAAAAGGTAATGAACTGTCAGACAAATTCTTGTCATCACACACTAGCATTCAGTGGCAAAAAGCAAAAAATAAGTTTGAACATTATATAGAATTATTAAAGTGTAACTAAAATGGCAACAATCCTTGATAACATCAATTAGGAAAATATACACAATATGCTGAAACTTATGGAAAAGTTGTTATGCCGCAATCAGCAATCAGGCTATTCCTAATAGAGTAATAGAAAATGAATGATGAAAGGGATACAACAACAATTAAAAGGGGGTATGGATGTGGTTTGACAACAAACAAGCCGTACAAGAAGCGTATAAATTTATTAAGTTTTTACTTCGGAAAAAGGCGATAACTGATCACAGAATCGACACCGAAGCACTTATTCAAGAGACATTGTTAAAAGTGATTAAAGCAACAAAACAAGAAGTCAGTAATGACATTGAGCCGGACAAAGAAACCCAAACGCTCAATGCACAAACTGACTTTAACCATGTCTTAAAAGCTTATACATATAAAGCCTTTGAAAGCGTCTATCTCGATATGGGTAGCAATGTAACCTACCGACGGAAGTCGGCATCAGAGCAAGCTAAATCACCTGATGAGGGGCGCTCAGTGCAAATCGTCCACCTTTATGAAAGTAATAATGGCTCTGATGGCGCAAATAATATTTACGAGTTAATGCCAAGCGATCAACCCTCTCCTGATCAGGTTGCAAAAATGGATAGAAATGCGCGGCTTTTTATCAATTTACTACTAGAAACCATAGCTCAAGAAGAAGACAAACAGAAGCAAGCCCTTTTTTACGACTTTTTTACACTGTCGTTTCGGCAGAATGCGCTTACGCAAAAACAGCTTGGTGAACGTCATGGCTTTAAAGGCAATGCCGCAATCACCTACATATCAAGGTTTGTAAATAAATTATCTAAACGTGTTGAAGAGTCAGGTTTGAGCCTAGAGATAGGCAACAACCCGCAAACAGACTTCGACATATACTTTCTCACTCACAGCAATAAATTAAACGAGACAATATCAGTATGAATAAGGTTAAGATCACAGACAAGGTATTAGAGTCGCTTGAAGATCACCTCATTGCAAAATCAATCACGGAGTTTGAACATGAAGAAGACCGTGCACTTTCTCCGCAGGAAATCGCAATAGTTGAACGAATCTATAACCAACATAAATCAAAAGAACTCGAGCCGAAGCCATTGAACTTTGAAGTGCAATTATTGGCAGCAAGCCCTGAGCTCAGCGCATCAGATAAGCCATGGTGGGACTTTGACACCATTATTAATGATACGTTTCAGCTCGCGGTGTTTAGCTCGTATGGGCAAGACCTGAGTGAAGACGTAGACTTTGAACTCAACCCGTTAAAAGGCAAAGAGCGTGAATTCAATGACTACTTTGATACCTTTAGAGGCACTAAACAGGGGATCCGCATTTACTGGGCTAAAAATAGTCGGCAAGTCGTTATGGAAGGAGAGCTGGTACACTCTTTTGAAGGTGACTGTGTAAGTGGTCACGGGAAGATCATATCGAGCGAATATTTCGGCTCTGGTCACTTCAAGCTAATGTTAGAATTTTTCTCATTGCCTAATTAAAAAGGGATTGTTAGGTAGATACGACAAAAATACTGACTTAAATATTGTTTAATTATTATTTCTACTGGCTGTGAATTACCAAATCAGCGGGCTAACCCCCGTTGATTCTTCACATTTTGATTCCCCTCGCCTGCTACCAAATTCTTGACTGAAAATACCATCAGCTAGCAACAGCACCACCCACGTGTATACACGCATATACCGCTAAATAGAATCAATTTGATGAGTAAAATAAAAAGTGGGAATAAAATAAAATGGTGCCCGGGGCCGGACTTGAACCGGCACGCTGTTACCAGCGAGGGATTTTAAATCCCTTGTGTCTACCAATTCCACCACCCGGGCATCGGATGTCTACGTATGCAGATAGTGTGGAAGTAAAATGGAGGCGGAACCCGGAGTCGAACCGAGGTAGACGGATTTGCAATCCGCTGCATGGCCACTCTGCCATTCCGCCAAACTCTAAAGAGAGTTGGAGCGAGTAACGAGGTTCGAACTCGTGACCTCGACCTTGGCAAGGTCGCGCTCTACCAGCTGAGCTATACTCGCATTTTCACTTGAAAACAAGTGGTGCCCGGGGCCGGACTTGAACCGGCACGCTGTTACCAGCGAGGGATTTTAAATCCCTTGTGTCTACCAATTCCACCACCCGGGCATCGGGTTTTGCAAAACCAACCTTAAAGTAAAGTTGGAGCGAGTAACGAGGTTCGAACTCGTGACCTCGACCTTGGCAAGGTCGCGCTCTACCAGCTGAGCTATACTCGCACAATGGTGCCCGGGGCCGGACTTGAACCGGCACGCTGTTACCAGCGAGGGATTTTAAATCCCTTGTGTCTACCAATTCCACCACCCGGGCATCGGGTTGCTTTCGCATGTGGATTTTGTTGAGAAAATGGAGGCGGAACCCGGAGTCGAACCGAGGTAGACGGATTTGCAATCCGCTGCATGGCCACTCTGCCATTCCGCCGATGTATCAAAAGTTGGAGCGAGTAACGAGGTTCGAACTCGTGACCTCGACCTTGGCAAGGTCGCGCTCTACCAGCTGAGCTATACTCGCAACATGTATTCAAAGCAAATTAAGTGCTTTAGCTACATTTCGTTTTGATGACTGTTGTCTCTCAACACGGACGCATTCTACAGAACTTCTTGATTGCGTCAATATAAAAAATGAATGTTTTTAACTGTTTGCTTATTTTTTATCTAAACCGTACTCTAATTGCTCAATATCAATTAAGATTTGAGCAATTCACCTTTTGCAGCAAGCAAATATTGCAGCATAGACACTATCGTTAATACCGTCGCAGTCGCCAGTAATACATAGCTCAATACCAACATCCAAGTTGAAAACTGCCAAATTAGTCCAATGATCGCCAACATCTGTGCAGCCGTTTTAAATTTTCCCAAAGAAGATACGGCAACACTTGCGCGCTTTCCTAACCCAGCCATCCACTCTCGCAGAGCTGATATAACAATTTCACGGCTAATAATCACCACAGCAGCAAAAGTGATCCAAACATTTTGATAGTGTGCAGCAATGAGCACCAGTGCGACACTTACCATGACTTTATCGGCAACAGGATCGAGAAAAGCACCAAACGGAGTTGATTGGTTTAACTTGCGAGCTAGATACCCATCTAATATATCTGTTACCGATGCCAGCCAGAAAATAAATGCAGCGGCAAAAAAAGCCCATGAATACGGCAGATAGAACACCACAGCAAAGACGGGGATGAGAAACAACCTAAATGTTGTTAACGTGTTTGGAATATTCCACATAACTACTTAAAGAATTCTTTTTCTATATGTTCGCATGAAGTATCAAGCTTTGTCATGCAAATGGTTAAATATCTTTTCAGCCAACTGCGGACTGATCCCAGGCACTTGCCCTATTTGTTGTATATTTGCCGATTTAACGCCTTGTAGACCTCCTAAGTATTTAAGTAGCGCTTGCCTTCGTTTATTACCAACGCCGCCTATTTCTTCCAATACTGATTGTGTGCGTTGTTTTTGCCTTTTATTACGGTGCCCAGCAATAGCGAAACGGTGCGATTCGTCACGAATATGTTGAATTAAATGCAGTGCCGGAGAATCACTTTCTAAGTTAATCGTTTTTCGACCACCGTCAAATAATAGCGTTTCCAATCCCGGCTTGCGACTCGTGCCCTTGGCCACACCAATTAACATAGGGAGCTTCTCTAATTGCCAATGTTCGAAAAATGCCTCTGCTCTTGCCAACTGGCCTTTGCCCCCATCAATAAAAATAATGTCAGGCACTTTGGATACATCGGTCACTTTCGCGTAGCGCTTATTTAAAGCAAAGTCCATTGCTGCGTAATCATCACCAGGTGTGATCCCAGTGACGTTATAGCGGCGATATTCTCTTGTATTGGGGCCCTGAGCATCAAATACAACACATGATGCAACAGTATTTTCACCCATTGTATGGCTTATATCGAAACATTCCATGCGATCTATGTCGGCTAAACCTATCGCTTCTTTTAATAGGGCATAGCGTTTACTGATAGCATCTTGAGTGCTTTGCTTAACCATAATGCTATTTAAGGCATTTTTATTGGCAAGTGCCAGATACTGAGCTCGTTCGGCCCGTACATTGATACGCAGGTGCACTTTACGCTTGGCTAGTTGAGTCAAAGCTTCTGTGAGTGCGTGTCGCTCAGATAACTCAAATGGCAATACAATGTCGTTGGCAATTCGCGCGTTGGAGCCATTCGATACGTAATACTGACCAAGAAAAGACGTCAATATTTCATCTTCGCTTGAGTCTCTTGGTATTTTCGGAAAGTAAGTTTTGCTGCCCAGTATTTTGTGATCACGGATCATGAGCATATGAATTGCTGACAAGCCATTGCGTTGTGCGTAGCCAATCACATCCATTTCTGCAAAATTGCCAGCAACAGACTGCTGCTCTTGCATCTGTCTTAGCAAGGCAATTTGATCTCGATACTTAGCCGCAGCCTCGAAATTAAGTGCCATACTAGCCTGTTCCATTCTAGATACAAGAGCTTCGATAACAAGGTGTGACTTACCACTTAAAAATTGCCTAACCAGATCAACCTGCTGAGCATACTCATCATCAGTGACCTTATCTACACAGGGTGCAGAGCAGCGCTTTAATTGATGCTGTAAGCAAGGGCGACTACGGGCGCGATAATAGGCATCTTCACACTGACGCACTGGAAAAATCTTTTGCATCAATCTGAGGCTTTCAGACACAGCCGCACTACTAGGAAATGGTCCGAAATACTCCCCTTTTTGCTTTCGTGCTCCTCTGTGAAACGCAATTCTGGGGTGTTTGTGATCAGTGAGTAAAATATAAGGGTAAGACTTGTCGTCACGCAGTAGAATATTGTAACGCGGTTGGTATTTTTTAATTAAATTGTTTTCGAGCAATAATGCTTCGGTTTCAGTATTGGTCAGTGTCACTTCAATGTGAACAATATTGCTAACCAAAACCCGCGTTTTGCTGTCGGGAATATTTGCCCTAAAGTAGCTACTTACTCTCTTTTTAAGGTTTTTTGCTTTACCGACATAAATAACCTGGTGTTCGCTATCATACATACGATAAACACCAGGCTCTGTGGTCAATGTTTTCAAAAACGCTTTGTGGTCAAACTCTGTCATTCAAATAGGTATGATCAACGAGAACTATCAATATCAATCATTTTATGACGAATGGCGAGGTGCGTTAGCTCAACATCACCACTTACGTCTAATTTCTCAAACATTCTATAACGATAGCTATTCACCGTTTTAGAGCTTAAGTTGAGCCGCTCTGCAATATCTTGTGCTTTTTCACCCTTTGTGATCATTAACATGATCTGTAGTTCACGATCTGATAAGGATTGAAAAGGGTTTTCATCGACTTTACCACTGAACTGTGCCAACGCTATTTGCTGCGCAATCTCTGGCGCAATATAACGCTGTCCTGAGTTGACCGAACGAATTGCATTGATCATCTCATCTGGTCCAGCGCTTTTGGTTAAATAACCATGAGCCCCTATTTGCATCACTTTGCTTGGGAATGGATCTTCACAATGTACCGTGAGCACAATGACCTTAACATCTGGACAATAACGACAAATCTTCTTCGTCGCCTCTAATCCACCTATGCCCGGCATATTCATGTCCATTAATACGATATCGGGTTCATTTTGGCGGCAAAAAGTCACCGCTTCTTCCCCAGTTTTAGCCTCTCCGACCACCTTGAAACCACGCACATCATCTAAGATGCGTTTGATCCCAGTCCTTACAAGTTCATGATCATCAACTAAAAGTACGTTAATCAATGGAACATCCTCACGCTAGCCCTTGGTAAAAAATCTTTTTTGATTCGCTTTGCGAGATTAACATATAATTTCGCAAAGCATAATCAATTACATCATGCCAACCCACAAATATACGACTATATTACTAGGTTTGGTTTGGCTACTCTCCTTTTTCAGAGAATCGGTTTACCCACAATGCAATCACACCGTCACCTGTGACATTACATGCTGTACCAAAACTATCTTGTGCTAGGTAAAGTGCAATCATCAAGGCTATCGCACTTTCATCAAATCCAAGCATGGACGTCAATAGACCCAATGCCGACATCACGGCACCACCAGGCGCACCCGGTGCAGCTATCATCACAACACCCAGCATGAAAATAAACGGCAACATTTCCAACAGCGATGGAACGGCCATCGTTGGAGATAAAAACATCACTGCCATTGCACAAGTTACGATGGTAATTGTCGAACCGGACAAATGAATTGTAGCACATAAAGGAACTGAAAAGTTTGCTACTTCTTCAGAAACACCGTTAGCCTTGCTCGCTCTCAACGAGACAGGAATGGTCGCCGCACTAGACATAGTTCCAATCGCAGTGAAATATGCTGGCAGCATATTTTTGACCAATTCTAATGGACTGCGTTTTAGCATCAACCCAGAAACAACAAACAAGGTTGTTAACCACAACCAATGCATCCCAACCGCAGCCACAAGTACCACACCAAACGTGCTAAGTGTATCAACAACCGTGCCAGCTACTGCCATTTCGGCAAATACACCTGCAATATAAAAAGGCAACGCTGGAATAATTACTTTAGCCAGCAGGGCATCAATGACGTCACGGCCCTGATCGACAACATCTTTCAACTGACCTAAATTTAGCTGGCTAATGCCAATACCAAAAATAAATGCAGCGGCAAGTGCCGTCATCACGCTCATCAGCGGTGGAATTTCTAATTGAATATAACCTTTTAACTCGGCGCCTTTGGCAGCTTCATAGGCAACACTCCCCTCAAAGAAGCCCGTTGCAAATAATACCAGTAGTACAGCCAAAGTCCCCGCGATCACAGTAGAGCTGTATGCAAAGCCGACCGTTTTACCTAAAAGGTGCCCTGATGTCTTAGGTAAACCGGCAATACCTGAGGCGATAAAGAACAAGATAATTAATGGAATTGTAAAACTAATTAGTTGGCCTATTATGACCTTAGCCGTATATAACAGCTCAGTCAGACCTAAAGGCAAGTACAAACCTGCCAAAATACCGCCCACAATACCGGCGATGAGTTTTATTATTAGAGACATAGTTTGTCCGATCTACATTTAAACCAAGCTCCTTTTTATCATGTTTTTACCTCTTAGGTATACAAATTCGATACTTTAACTTCAGTTCATTCACCTGAGTTCACCCGATATTAACGCAACTCAACGAGAATGAATTGTTGCTTTAAACTATTCTTATTAAATTAACACTCCATAGTTTCTGCGAATTAAACCATCTATCATGATTAGAAGTACCAGCCTTATATGCACCCTACTATTGTCTGCCGCTGCTGTTGCCGCACCGCAGCCAATAGAGATCCCATTTATAGAGCAAGCAGCCATAATAGACGGCAAAATAGATGAACCAATCTGGCAATCAGCTCAAGAAATCCTCATTGATAATGTCACCTGGCCTCATGAAAATATCGCAAGCCCAGTGTCAACGAAGGCCTTGGTTTACGAAAATGGTGAAGCGTTATTTATCGCATTTATTGCAAAAGACCCAACACCGAAAGAAATACGGGCACACTATCGAGATAGAGATAAAATCTGGAACGACGATCTTGTCGGACTGAAAATTGACTCGCTTAACACCAGCCAAAATGCTTACCAGTTCTTCATCAACCCGTTAGGGGTCCAACTGGACTCGATCGAAAACGAGCTAACCAAAAACGAAAACTCGTCTTGGAATGGTATCTGGTCGAGCAAGGGGGAGATTACACCAGATGGATATCGTGTTGAAGTTAAAATACCTCTGCGGGTGCTCAATTTTAACGACTCACAGGGCACCAAACAAATGGCCATGGAATTCCTGCGTTTTTTACCAAGGGATGAAAGGCTACGTATTTCTAATATGCAACTTGACCACAATAACAGCTGCTGGATCTGTCAAATGCCAGCGGTAAGTGGATTTGCCTCAGCTAAACAAAGTAATAACTTAACAATCACACCTGCACTGGCCATTGCACACACTCAAACACGTGATATTGACGACGCTGTAGTACCTGACTTCGAAAGTGATACCGACTACGAGCCCGGCCTTGATGTAAAGTGGGCTGTTACACCTGATACCACTTTAAACTTAACTGTAAATCCAGACTTTTCTCAGGTTGAAGTTGACACTGGACAGTTAAGTGTTAACAACAGCTTCAGCTTATTCTTTCCTGAAAAACGCGCCTTTTTCTTAGAAAACAGCGATTACTTCTCTTCCCATTTAAACTTGGTGCATACGCGTAACGTATCTGCACCAGATTATGGCATTAAAGCTACGAGCAGCAAACAAGGGCACACATTTGCCGGTTTTATTGCCAATGACGATTCAACACATGTATTAGTACCCGGTAATTTAGGGTCAAGCATCGTTTCACTTGAACAAAAAAGTGAAAACGCCGCGCTGAGATATCGCTATGATGCCAATGACCAGCTGTCTATTGGCACAACTGGCACCATCAGACAAAGCGAAGATTATCGTAACCAAGTCTTGAGTATTGACAGTAAATATCGCCCAACTAAACACGATACAATTAAGCTACAAGCCATCACGACCGACACTCAGTATGATCAACACTTTATCGATGAAGTATGTGATGACGATCCTATTGAGTCTTGTGAAATTGATGAAAGCGTTTTAAGGGTGCAAAACCATGGTGATCAGCAAGGATTGGGCTATTACGCCAGTTATGAACACAATCGTAAACACTGGCGAGCATTTGGGTCATATCGCAATTACGACGCAGCGCTACGTGCTGACTTAGGATTTATTTCTCAAGTGGATTTTAATAAGTTTATTACCGGGTTTGAATATCGTTGGTACGGGGATGAATCCAACTGGTGGAATCGTGCCAATTGGTACAGCGACTGGGATATTAGTCATAATGAGGATGGAGAGTTACTAGAAAAAGAAGTGCAATCAAACTTCAAAGTACAGGGCCCGCTGCAAAGTATTGTTCAGGTTGGGTTTGATCACCGTAAGCGTACGGGTCAACGACACGATGAAACGCTATTAGAAATAGACGGCAACACAGACATGTTCACTGAGAATTTCCAGTGGATGTATTTAGAGATGAAACCAAGAGCAGGCGTATTTGCAGGACTTAGATTGAATACAGGCAATAAATTAGATATTGCTAACAACCGTTTAGGGCAGCGATACATCGTAAAACCCACTCTAAACTTCAACCTTGGTCGCCACTTCGAAGTTAAATTGCGCCACACCTACGAACGCTTAGAGCACGACGGCGAAAATGTATATACCGCGAATTTGTCAGATGCACGATTTACCTACCAATTTGGTATAAACAGTTACGTGCGCTTGGCACTTATCAACCTTGATATAGAGCGCAACCAACACAAATATATAGATGACGTCGATAGCCGCTACAAAAAGCTCAGCACCCAGCTTTTGTACGCCTACAAATTAAATCCTGAAACAGTGCTGTTTGTAGGCTACTCTGATAGTGGCTATCAAGATGATGATTTAAGTGACATCACCAAAGATAATAAAACCTTTTTCGCCAAATTTAGCTACGCATGGCTACGTTGATGAAAAGCCCTGCTAATTACCCAAAGTAATTAGCAGTGTATTTTTTATTCGTTATAGCTATAAGCTTTTTTAATATATCATATAGCCATTCTTTACTTCTTGTTTTGCTACAGGATCAGTAAAGTGTGGCTATATTAAGTGTTATACACAATAGTCCTAAGCTCATTCAAGGGAACATTTATGTCTAAAGTATTTTCAGATAACAGCCTAGCAATAGGCCAAACTCCAATTGTTAAACTAAATCGAGTAACTGGCGGCAACGTATACGCCAAAGTTGAATCTCGCAACCCGAGCTTTAGCGTAAAATGTCGTATCGGTGCTTCTATGATTTGGGAAGCTGAAAAACAAGGCCTATTAGGGGATGGTAAAGAGCTGATCGAGCCAACTTCAGGTAATACAGGTATTGCCCTTGCATTTGTTGCGGCATCACGTGGTTACAAACTTACTTTAACTATGCCAAATACAATGAGTCTTGAGCGTCGTAAGTTACTAAAAGCACTAGGTGCAAACTTAGTACTGACTGAAGGTGCTAAAGGCATGAAAGGCGCTATCGAGAAAGCTAATGAAATTCTTGAAAGCGATCCTCAAAAGTATGTTCTTTTACAGCAGTTTGAAAACCCAGCAAACCCTAAAATTCACTTTGAAACAACAGGTCCTGAAATCTTTGATGCACTTGAAGGTAATATCGACTACTTCGTAGCAGGTGTTGGCACAGGTGGTACAATCTCAGGTGTAAGCCGTTTCTTGAAACAAGAAAAAGGCCTTGATGTTAAATCAATTGCTGTAGAGCCTAGCGATTCACCAGTAATCTCTCAAACACTTGCAGGCGAAGAGGTTAAACCTGGTCCACACAAAATCCAAGGTATCGGCGCAGGTTTTATCCCTGGCAACCTAGATTTAGAACTTATTGACGGTGCAGAGCAAGTATCAAACGAAGACGCGATTGCAATGGCACATCAGCTAATGAAAGACGAAGGTATTCTTGTCGGTATTTCATCTGGCGCGGCAGTCGTTGCGGCTAAGCGTATCGCTGAAAAGCCAGAAAACGCAGATAAAAACATTGTGGTAATTTTACCAAGCGCTACTGAGCGTTACTTATCTAGCCCAATGTTCGCAGATGAATTCAGCGATCAAGAGCTAGTTCAATAAACTGCCAAATATATCTATAAAGGCCAGTTTTAAGCTGGCCTTTACTTCTTATTGGATAATCCAGATAATCTCCTTCGCCTTTCCCCGTATTCTTACTAAACTAAACAAATAAATACAATATGAATATTAGCTACCCACCCTTGGTTGGTAGGCCCAACCACTGAGATTCTGTGGTTAAAGCATATTGTTACTCTGTAATGGTATCCATAATATACAAAGTCTGTTTAAGTCCAGTCTTGCGTTTATTTGACTTGGGAAAACCAAAATATAGCAAAATATATGCATAAGGAATTTAGTAAAATGAAATTAGTCGTAGGCCTTGTCATCAGCTATCTCATTCTATTTGCATCCCCTACCAGTGCAAGCCTACAAGTGGGATTTTTTAAATCAGGGCAATATCAAATGATTGTCGGAACGCCTCACGAAAACGGATACTTGTTCAGTAAAAACCCAACAAAAGAGCAGCTGCATTTAGTAACGCTAGATTGGCCCCCCTACATCGGCGATCAACTTTGTAATAAAGGGTGGGTTTTTCAATTTACCATTTCTCTGCTTGTTGATCAGGGATACCCGGTGTATGTCGAGTTTTTACCTTGGGCAAGGGCTGTTAAAGCTGCTGAATCCGGTCGAGCAGATATTTTGTTCCCAGAATACTTTATTGAAGATGCGTCCCCCTCTGACAACTATGAAGGGAAAACGAGACGTGAGTTGCTCGCATTATCCAATGCCTACCCGGGCGGTGAAATAGGTTTCATCAAACGTCGTGGCGAGCGGGACTCATTTGAAGGAAATTTAAATGCACTTAAGGGCACTACCATTGGTGTCGTAAGAGGATATCAAAATACCCCAGAGTTTGATGCGATGATGGACAATGGAGAGTTTGTCATTGTCAAAGCAGTTGACGACCTTCAGCTCGTTAAACTATTGGTGGGAAAACGAGTTGATCTCATCATTGGCGACCCAAAAGTGCTGCGCTTTACAGTAAGTTACTCCAATTTATCCAAATCTGAAAAAGTGACTTTATTGCGAGCTCTCGAAGATGTTCAACCCGCGCTTCGCTATAACAACTTATTCTTCGCATTGAGCAAAAAGAAACCTCGCTGGCGGCAGGTGCTCAACGACATCAACAAAGGTCTCTATATTTTTAATAATAGTGGCGAGACTGAGCGTATTATAGAGATGGGAAGCTCAGAGTGTTATTAAAGTTTCCCTTAGCTCTTTAACAATCACTGCCATAGAGCCACATGCCACCACAGTCGCGTGTCACCTGACAGTATTTTTTGACTATAACTTTAACTTTCAATAGATGGCTGATACCATGTACCCATATTGGGATTAAACCTAATATATCTATAAAAATATAAAAATATAAAAATAAAGGATTAAACATGAAAAAGCTTTTCTTCGCCCTTTTGGCCGTTTCGTCTTCAGCCCTGTTTACGACAAATGCGCAAGCATCAACAACAGGTCCAAAGATTGATAACCTGTACCCAACTTCATTTTACTTAAGGGGTGGTGATGGCCTGTATGTGGAGTTTCAGGCTGGTAGCATGCCTGGATGTAGTCATGGCAGAGGCGGACGCTTAGAGAAGTCAAACTTTAACTATGATCAACTGTACGCTTTGATGCTAACCATGATGACAACAAAATCTTTCTCCGGTCGAGTCATTTTCAATGAAACGAACCATAATGGCTGGTGGAAGTGCTCAATTTCCGGTATTGAAGCATTCCCACAATAATATGACCATTTTTGACATTTCTGTATAAATTAAAAGCGCTTCAAAGCGCTTTTAATTTATACCTATATACTTGTGAACTTGGATTGATAATCGCCAGTTTTTCTTAACACACGTATCAATGGCTAATTTAGTCGCCTTCGCCTTTTGACTGATCGGCTGTAAGTAAATAAGTTTAGGTCTCACCCCTGTTTGTTCAAACAGCGCTTCTAGCTCATCAATATGTTTTTGCATCGCAACTGGGTGCTTAATTTCATCCGCTCTTTGCATTGCCGAGGTCAATACCTCGTACCCACCACGCATATTAATTTTAGGTGATACCGTAACCCAAGTTTCTTTTGGAACCAAAACTTCAAACGTACCACTGGTTTCTACTTGTGTTGTGTATCCCGACTGGTGCAATTGCTCACACAGTTCGTTTAGGTCATACATACAGGGCTCACCACCGGTGATAACGATATGCTTAGCCGTATATCCGCGCTGTTCAAATTGAGTAATGATTTCCTGCGGTGTAGCATTGGCCCACCACTCTGAGTCTGCTTTTTTCTCTACCGTTTTGTCCAAACTCACTAAATAAGTCGGATTCACATCCCATGTTTGCTTTGTGTCGCACCAAGCACACCCGACAGGGCATCCTTGTAAGCGAACAAATATAGACGGGGTACCCGTAAAGCTTGCTTCACCTTGGATGGTTTCAAAAACTTCATTAATTTTGTACAAAACAGCTCCAAACTACTCAATATATTTTGCGAAAATAACCTGCTAAAATTGTCATTTTTTCAGCGGCCGTGTAGTATATCGCGCCCTGAAGCAAACCTCTATTAAAATCGAGGCAAAACCTGAGGCATTTATCCGAGGTATCTCCAATGAGCGAAAAAGTCGTTGTTATCTATTCTGGTGGCATGGATTCTTACACCGTGCTAAACAAAGCCCTACAAGAGGGGCATGAGGTTTATGCGCTATCTTTTAACTATGGGCAACGACATGTCAAAGAGTTAGAAGTAGCCAAAAGTGTCTGCGACAGTTTAAACGTAGCACATAAAATTGTTGATATATCTGCAATCAACCAACTTCTTGCTGGTTCTTCACTTACCGATGACATTGATGTGCCAGAAGGCCATTACGAAGAAGAGAGCATGAAAAGTACAATCGTACCGAATCGCAATATGATTTTGCTCTCTCTGGCAGTTGGTTATGCGGTTTCTTTGAAAGCCAACAAAGTATTTTACGGCGCACACTCAGGTGATCATGCTATCTACCCTGATTGTAGACCTGAATTTGTAAAAAAAATGGACGATGTTTGTCGGATCGCCAACTATGACGAAGTTGAGATTGTATGTCCTTATTTAAACAATTCGAAAATTGATATTTTGACGGACGGTCTAAAAATGGGCCTAGACTACCGCCATACTTGGACGTGCTATAACGGCCGTGAAAAAGCATGTGGTAAGTGTGGTGCATGCCAAGAGCGCTTAGAAGCATTTGAATTAAATAAAGCGACCGATCCACTACCATACGAATAAATGTCAACTGCTATACCCAAAATTAGCTTGGGTATAGCAGCCTCTGCAACTTTATATCGCTCGTCCATTCAAAACCTTTCATTTCTTCTTACACTTAATCTGACACTTGTCACTATACTAAGCACAAAATTCAACTATGATTAAGGCTAATCAGGTTAAGGAGATTGAGCTTATGTCAGGTACTACTATGGTATTTTTAATCGTACTTGTGAGTGTTGGTTTTGGTGTTATCAGTGACTTATATAGTAAGTACTTAAAAGCCAATAAGCTAAGTGGATTAAATAAACAAGAGAGCGACCAGTTAAAGAACGAAATCGCACAATTGAAAGACCGTGTCGCCGTGCTAGAAAAAATCGTCACTGATGAAGGCTACCAAGTAGATAAAGAAATCAAAAGCCTTTAGCGATTTCCTACGCTCGAACATTTATGCCATATCATCGCAAGTTTAGGCCTCAGGCGACGCCGCTATAGTGCGGCTACGCCAAACCCACGGCTAAAAATGCGTCATATTCTGTATCCAACCCCATGCTAAACAACCAATAAAAATAGGCTATTCAACACCTTCTAAAATAGAAGAATGTTAAAATACAAGAGGCAAAAAATTAATATATTTAATTTTATTAATAACTTGATAGCGATAAGTAGCGTTCCTTTTCTGAGAAAATAGCCAAAGGTTAGAAGTTATAAACTATAACAAAATTGAATTTAACGACGCATAAATTACTCTTTAGTATCCCCCCTCCATAAAACAATCAGCCTCATTCATTGAGCTATTCAGATCACCGAAATCAACTCGCTAGGATATACCATGTTAAAACCCAGCTTCTTGGCAGCGTCAGTCAGCCTGATACTCGCTTCTGCACCTGCTTTCACCCTTACAGCGCAGGCATCTTCAAGTCAGTCTCCTGAACTAAAGCCAGAAGTTATCGAAGTAACAGGTACTCGACGCAGCTTGCGCAGCATTGCGGAAAGTACAGTACCAGTCGATATCATCGGCTTGGACGAAATTAATAGCTCAGGTCAGTTGGAATTAAGTCAAGTATTGACCACACTAATTCCTAGTTTTAATTTTCCAAATTCACAGCTTGCCGATGGCACAGATCATGCCAGACCAGCCGTTTTGAGAGGCTTAGCTCCTGATCACACACTTGTACTGATCAATGGTAAACGTCGCCATTCAAGTGCACTATTAAACCTCAATGGTACTGTCGGGCGAGGTTCTTCAGCCGTTGACCTTAATATGATCCCTACGGCAGCGATTAAGCGCATAGAGGTACTCAGAGACGGTGCTGCGGCGCAGTACGGTTCGGATGCCATTGCAGGTGTTATCAATATTGTTTTGAAAGATGCGGACAATGGTGGGTCAATTAACTTTACCTATGGTAAATATGACACGCAAATGGCTGGCGTAAAACAGCTTGAAAGCACTTACCAGGATGACCAAGGCGAACTTGCATTTAACTTGGCTGATGATCGACGTATAAGCGACGGCAACACAGCTACTCTGAGTGGTAACATAGGTCTGCCTTTAGGGCAAAGTGGCTATATTCACCTCAGTGCAGAAACACGCAATAAAGCCCCTTCAAACCGCTCAGGTTTTGATCCAAGAGAACAGTATGACAGAGATGAGCAAGGAAACTTAGACCCAAGAGAGTTCGAGGCCGATCGTTACAACCATAGGTTTGGTAAAGCTGATATCGAAGATGTCGCATTCTTTTACAACGCAGGTTATGACCTCTCTGACACTCTGTCTGTTTATTCTTTCGGTAGTTATGCTGAGCGAGAAGGTAACTCAGGTGGTTTTTTCCGTCGCGCGAACGACAAAAAAAATGTCGTCGAGATTTACCCCAATGGCTTCTTACCACAAATAACAACTAATGTAGACGATTTTGCATTGGCACTCGGTGCAAAATCACATGTGGCGGGATGGGATTTAGACGGCAGCGCAAACTATGGCCGAAACCAATTCAATTTTGGAGTCACCAATAGCTTAAACACCTCAATGGGCACAGCGAGTCCAACTGAGTTTGAGAACGGCGCACTCGTTTATGACCAGCTGACACTCAACTTTGACGCTAAAAACAGCTTTGATCTTGGTTTATATGAAGAAGTATTCATCACCCTAGGTGGTGAGTACCGCAATGAATCTTACCAAATTGAGGTTGGTGAAGAAGCTTCTTATCTAACAGTGCTCAATGCAGATGGCACCCCAGTTGCCGCAGGTGGAGCGCAGGTATTAGCAGGCTTTTCGCCAGCAAGTGCGGTTGATGAATCTCGTCATAATATTGCGCTATTCACAGAATTTGATACATACCTTAATGCCGACTGGAACCTAATTGCAGCTGCTCGCTATGAAGATTACAGTGACTTCGGCTCCACCTTAACTGGTAAACTTGCGACACGCTATGCTATTAATGATGCCTTGTCATTTAGAGGTGCTATCAGCACGGGATTCAGAGCACCTTCTTTAGCACAATCATCATACAAGTCAGTTGCAACCGTATTTGAAAACGGTGTACCAAATGAAGTCGGTTTGTTTCCAGTCGATACGCCAGCGGCACAAGCTCTTGGCGCACGCCCTCTAGATGCAGAAGAATCCGTAAACATGACTGCTGGCTTTATCTATACAGACGACGTATTTAGTTTGACTATTGATGCCTACCGTATTGATATCGACGATCGAATTGTACTGTCAGAAAACCTAAGCGGTGACGCCGTCGAGCGTATTCTAAAGAATGCCGGAGAACAAAATGTCCAGCGAGTAAGATATTTTACAAACGCCATCGACTCGCGTACTCAGGGTGTCGATATCGTCGCAACTTATAGCTTTAACCTAAACTCTTTAGGTCGCCTAAATTTAAGTGCGGCACTGAACTTAAACGATACAGAAGTGACTCGAGTCAAAAACAACCCAGCAGAACTTGCTGCGTTGGGTGACGAATACCAATATTTTGCACGTCGAGAAATTGCACGCTTTGAAGAGGGAACACCAAAGGATAAACTCAACTTAGTTGCAACATGGCAGTATCAAAACTGGACAGCGATCTTAAAAGCAACGCGCTATGGTGAAACAACAGACTCATCAAGTACAGTCGAAAAAGATGAAGTGCTAGACGCTAAATGGATCGCAGATTTAGAATTGGCTTATCAGTACTCGGAACAGTGGCGCTTCGCTATGGGTGCAAATAACTTATTTGACCAATACCCGCAAGACACGGTCGGTAATATTGGGTTTAGTAACTTTAATCAGATATTCCCATATTCTGCTTTTTCTGCTTACAACACTGATGGCAGATTTGTATACGCCAAGGCCTCATATAGCTTTTAAATAAATTCCCCCTGTCACCTGTACGTGTGCGTATTGGTGACAGGGTATTTCCTCTCCCAGTTTATCCTGGCGCACCGATATTCACCTCTGTAAAAAACATGCTTGCCTTTTATTTTCTTTTCATGTTATTAATAAGTTAATATCATTTACATTCACATTTACCAATAAAGCATTATGGTAATAAAAAGGCTTACTCAGAACACTATTAGCCTCAAGAATAATAATGATATCACCTAAATATAAACCTAATAAGTAAGTACAAACAAAAAAAGAAGGATATTTATTATGAACTTAAAGCTAAATAAAAAAAGCATTAAAAAATTAACATCAGCTAAAAATGCATTGCCTAAAGGCGCTACACCGCAAGTAGCTGGTGGCTTTGAGATGAGCGTTGATCTGTGTAATACAGATGGTGTTTGTTGGACTCAACAGCGTCCAGGTCAACCATGTGGAATTTATACTGGTAACTGTCACTAATTAAATTTAGTGCAGTAAAAATATGTGCGCATAAAATTGGACCTATATCGATATTTTTTGCGCACATGTAAGTTAAACCAGCCGCACAGTTCCTTTTTCAAATCCAGTAGAATGCAATATCTTTCCACCGTATAAAACAAGCCTCTAGCCTGAAAAAATAAACACCATAAGTAACCAGCTTGACTCGCCCCTATAAAAAGCCCCAAAAAGCCAAAGACGATTCAATACTTAATAATAAATATAGATAACAAATAGATAATGGCAGATATGCACTGTGAAATTTTCACTACATGATTGTGATTGAAAAATATGAGCCTCTTGAAATTATAAATAACCGATGCCGATTACAAGCACGATGGACCAACAAAGTTTCTCCGAGAAAAAAATAAGCCGCGTTTTTCGCGGCTTAGCGATTATTACCAGTAGTGAATATATGAGTTTCTATAGTTCAAAAATTTATTTTGATATTTACATGAACCAATAGCTCGATACTCCTCACCATAGAATCCTGTATAACGATGCACTTTAACTAACTGCCATCGGCAGTTGTCATTAAAGCTTGGGTCACTGGATGACCATGCCAGCGCCTGTCCAGAGGCCATAAGTAGCCCTGCTAATACTGTACCTTGTAATAACTTATGCATGCTTAATCTCCTTAATGATTAATATGTCCGTAATAAAAATGTTTAACTAACATTGAAAAACTTCGCTTTGCACTTTTATGGCCCTACAAAGATTTTGACT
The DNA here is from genome assembly GCF_018100925.1 of Pseudoalteromonas luteoviolacea. Lineage (GTDB taxonomy): Bacteria > Pseudomonadota > Gammaproteobacteria > Enterobacterales > Alteromonadaceae > Pseudoalteromonas > Pseudoalteromonas obscura. Next base: position 60,530 of record NZ_JAGJEH010000003.1, read on the forward strand.
TCTTTGGCCAACTCAATACCATCGATAATGCGTACAATTTATTATCGATCATCACCACTATTGAACTCACTTCGACACCAGTCGCACGCATTGGCTATACGACACAACGCCAAACTCACCACAATGAACAAGTGAACAGGCATACCCTAGCGCTTCCTTACTGCCCTATATTTTGACGAGGCCCCCCACCAGTCTTTGACAAACTAAACCCCCGCATAGTCCGCGCGATATAAACAGTCACTTCATCTGTTAGTGGGTTTTTTTCTATCATCATAGGTAACGCACCATTGCCGCCACCTAGCTCCGCCAGCGCGGAGCTTAAATCCATGGATAGGGTGCGTACCTCGTCATCACTTGCTACAAACACACCAACCGCACATTGACTACTGCGGCATTTGGCGCGCTCGAACGGATATATACTTAGCCCATCCGTATCGAAAAGCTCAGTTAGTACTTGCTCTTGTGGTATCGCCCACTCTTCATCAACTGGCTCGTGTGCAAACATCGTCGCCATATTTGTACCATCCGGTTCACGTTGAGATTGGATATAAAGTTCAATATCTTTGATAGCAAATTCTGATTGGAGCTGAGAAAAGCGCGCTTGAGATAACTGGGTATCGCCGCTAAAAGAGGAAAGTTGCGTCACACCTATTTGCGCTTCAGGCAAAGGAAATACGTTTAACTTGGTATCGTCACGGGGCGCAACCATGCTGACAAGAACTGGGCTTTCATCTTCTAACGCCAACTCATGCTGAGAAGGCATTTCGAGACATACATTATCAACTTGATTATCAATGTGGGAGTCGACCAGAGCGACTGCGCCCTGACGATTAGTTAAAGTATCGATAGCGTACATACTTATGAGTAAGACAAGCACGTATTTAATAGAAATTTTAGTTTTTAAAATTGTGTCGATTGTGGTCATTAAATATGCATTACATTTGGTTACCTCTTGCCGTTTTATAACGCAGCAGTACAAAAAACAACCAGCACTACTGTTATTATGAGAATAGTATTGGAAGATGCGTGATTTAGTATTGTGTAATTATTCTAACTACAATGCGTACCTTTGGCTCTGAACTAAGAGTTAGCACTAAAATAGTCATGGGTTCCATGTGCTTCTATCGCCAATGATAAGTTTTTCAAAGCCAGCGCATAAACAGCTTCTCGCATATCAAGGTTACCGTCGGCATGCAGGGACCACGCTTTTTCAAATGTGTTGTGTATATATTCTGATAGTTTTTTCGCGACTTTGTCTTCACTCCACTGCATTCCCTGACGATTTTGGCACCACTCAAAATAACTCACAATGACGCCCCCTGCATTGGCTAAAATATCTGGGATCACTAACGTATTTTTAGCTTTTAGAATGACATCGGCTTTGGCACTAATTGGCCCGTTAGCAATTTCGACGATTGTTTTTGCTTTGATTTGAGCAGCATTGCTTTGAGTGATCACCCCTGCAATCGCCGCCGGTACTAAGATATCAACATCGAGCTCTAACAATGCTTGATTGGAGAGCTTGGTATGCTCTATCAATTCGCATACCGACCCTTCACAGTAAACAGCTTGCAGTTGTTTACTATGCAGCTTTTTGAACTCAATACTTTTAATATCCAATCCCCCTTCCGCGTATATGGCCCCTTGAGAATCACTGACTGCGACAACTTTATAGCCTGCTTGTTGAAGTAGTTTTGCGCATTGCGCACCGCCATTACCAAAACCTTGCACTGCAACCGTTTTTTTATTTCTCTGCCAATCAAGTTTACTGGCTAATGCTTCGATACATAAAAACGCCCCTGTACCTGTTGCTGTATCTCTACCGCTACTGCCGCCAAAGATGAGTGGCTTACCAGTGAAAGCCGATGGGGATTTACAGCGCGTAATGGTTTGATATTCGTCCATCATCCAGCCCATGATCCGTTCATTGGTATACATATCCGGCGCAGGGATATCTGTATCCGGGCCAATAAAATCAGCCATTGCGCGGACATAGGCACGGGAAAGACGTTCTATTTCAAGTGCAGAAAGCGACTTTGCATCCACGGCCACGCCCCCTTTTGCGCCACCAAATGGCACATTAACCGCGGCGCACTTCAGCGTCATCCAAAGTGCCAACGCTTCAACCTCATTCTGATCGACATCCAAATGAAACCGGATCCCACCTTTTGTTGGTCCTAACAAATTATTGTAGTGGCAACGATAGGCATTAAAATAGGCTGTCTTACCATTGTCTTTACGAATCGACACGTAACAAGTTAGGGTGCACAAAGGCTGACTTAAAGCCTGAAGTGTATCTTTAGAAATGTTTAGTTGATTTGCAATCGTCGCAAGCCGCGTCAGCGCATCTGCCAGTATATTTTCCGCCATAGTAGGCTCCAATTGTAGGCTGTGATACCCAAACTCTAGCTCTCACTGGGCGACATTTCTAATTGTATGGCGAATATTCTCAATCTCTTAACTAAAGTTGAGTCGATATTTCTGCAATAAAATGACTCGGCTTTTTCGGAGACATGATATATGTTTGACGCTTTGCGCGAGTCAGAGCAACATAGAACAAACGTCGTTCTTCTGCATCTGGATAGACTTCCATCTTAGGTAAAAAAGCATCAATAATTTCGTCGTTTTGACGCTTAGCTGGGACTGAATCACTATCAAGGCCTGTCAGAATCGTGTAGTCCGCTTCTTTGCCTTTTGCCGCATGAAACGTCATTGCACTAATATTCAAGTGTGTATACTGCTCATTTAATAATAACAAAGCTTCTTTTGACGGCAATTGTTTATGATAACGCGCCAAAATCATCACCGACATGTTACGTGCTGAGTTGCCGGCTATTTTTTTAATCACAAAAGTGAATGAGTTCTCTGATACTTCAGGGGTAATCAAAACTGACGGTTCATCAGGCACTCTTTGTGCTCGCACTTGTTTGACAATTTGCTGTGGGTTTTGGCAGACAAAATCACTGGCTAAATCTAGCAAATCTTGACCATAGCGAAAGGTTTTATCCAATTGCATCACAGTCGACGGACCAAAGTGCTGTGCAAAATGTGTTGTCAATGTAAGGTCTGCACCACTGAAGCGATATATAGATTGCCAGTCATCCCCTACCGCAAATAGGTGACTGCGCGGATGCTGGGCGAGCAATACTTTCACTAATTCTGCGCGCACAGGGGAGATATCTTGAAACTCGTCCACTAAAATATGTACCCAAGGACTGCGAAACTGACCAGACTTTACATACTTAATCGCTCGGCTGATCATATCGTCATAATCAATGCTTTGTTCATTGGCCAAATATAATTGGTATTCAGTCAAAACTGGACGAAACACCGCCAATACTGATTCATACTGCCCTTCTATATGTTGCATACTGCCTAAACTTGCAGCCTGTTTATATAAACCAATCAGTTCACAAAAAAGGCGTACAGCGCGCGACACTGACGGCGAAGCAAAATCAATTTCGGTATCACTTTTTACCAATTTGAATTCTGACTTTAGTAGCGTAAGAAAACGTGTTTTAAACTCTTGGTCTTGGCACAGAGACACCAGTGTTTCATGTATAAACTGTCTCTTTTGCTGCTCGCTATTAGACATGTTTGACAATACTGGCGCACGACCCTCAACCTCCGTTAGAATAAATGTTCCGAGGCTGTGAAATGTTCGGCATGCGGCATCAAATTGTGCATATTTTAGGCGTTGATGCATTTCATCTGCCGCGTCTTTGCCATAGGCTAACATCAGTATCTGGCTACTCTGCGCAATTTTTGACGCCAACAAGTAACCCACTTTGGCAATCATCACACTGGTTTTCCCAGTACCAGCACCAGCAAGCAGCAGTTGTCTTTCATCTACCACCACACAGGCTCTACGTTGTGCAATCGTTAATGGCTGTGCAGATACTGAATCAAAATAGGCTTCAAAGTCATGCAACTGCTTTTTAATAAAAGCTTCCCTGAATTCATCGATATCCTGTTGCTGCCAGTGGTGTACTTCTTCTAGTGTGAAACGTGTTTGGCCTAAATGGGGTTCAAATCGCTTGTCTAAAGACCAAGTTAACCAATACTGGGCTAATTCCGAGGTCATTCGCTGCGCAGCCGATAATAGACTGTGTGATAAATAGCGCTTTTCTAGCAATGATTCCAACTTCAAAATACTTTGCTTTAGCTTGTTCACATGGGAACTCAACCACAGCTTTTGCAGCTCGAATTGCGCAAGCTCAATGTCACATGTCTGAATGCGTACTTTAAAGCTCGCATCGGCCGTGAACACCTGTATTTTTGGCGTGATCTTGCCGTTGAGTATAACTGGGGGCTGAGATTGTGACTGCCACGTATACAGCTTTTTGACCGACTTAGTCTCTATTGAAATTCCTTTCGCAGAAATCGCCATGGCGCTAACGCCATCCATAATTCGAGATAATGTGTGAACAGTAAACTGCATTCAATCTTCAGCTTGAGTCGAGTGTATTGCAGAGTGTAGGGGAATCCAACAGGGCTGTCATTGAATATTCGTTGCGAAAAGCCAAATTTAAAAAGCGCTTTCAATTTTCTACAAAAGTTAAAAGGCCAGCATAAGCCGGCCTTCTTGTTAAGTTAGTCTAGCCAAAAGTCTTTTCTGAACTTTAAGCCAAATTCACTTCGGTCATTGCTGCGCATCACACCAACAAAGCCAACTTGTTGTAAACGGCCAACATCATATACTTCGTTAAATACATTCTCACCATATAAGGTAATTTCTGTATCGCCTTCGCTGTTAGTATAAGAAAGATTGAATCCAAATAACTCACGAGATTCAATGAATTCATTTGGGTTATTCACTGACTGACCCTGCATATCAGAACGGTAAGAGTAGCTTGCATTCACAGCAACCGTCGCACCTGAATCAAGGTCCATAAAGTATGAAGGAGCAACCATAACAGTCCAACGCGGCGTCAAAGCTGGTGCATTACCTACCGTGATCCCTTGCACACCCTCATCAACATGTGTGATTTCAGAGTCTAGGTAGCCCATTGAGCTACGAATGCTAAAGTCATCTGTCACAGCGACTGTCGTTTCTAGCTCAATACCCTGCGCGCGTGATTCACCGGCATTTTCAATATAAGTATTGAATCCATTTGACGGGTCATTAAATGGCAACGCCAAATCTGTGTAATCTGTGACAAATACCGCAACCATCATAGACACACGGTCATGAACTTGGCCTTTAAAGCCGACTTCGTAGTTAAGCGCTTTAGTTTCATCAAATGAAACAAATGCATCGCCACCACTAAATGGGCGCGGTGGAAAACCACCACTTTGATAGCCTTTTTGTATTTGTGCGTACACATTCATATCACGATTTAATTGATATGCAGCATTCACATCCCAAGTCACTTCATCAAACTCTGCTGTCGCATTTTTCCTAAACCAAGTGAAATCCGCAGTCGCATCTTTGGAGTCTTCCGAATACCTTAAACCACCACCCAAGCTTAACTGCTCGGTAATATCAAAACTCGCATTAAAGTAGGCTGCATAAGAGTCGGTTTCTTGCTCAATACGGAAAGAACCCGGTGCAGCTGGCGTATTGAATGGCGAATATACGTAAGGTGCCGATGCTGTGAAGCCATCTTCGTTAAAGTAATACAAACCCGATACAAAATCCCAAGAATCAAATGTACCATTTAGCTGAAATTCAACTGAAAACTGATCTGCACCACCCTCTTCAGGAAACTCTGACAAATGAAGTGGCGTACCATCATCATCAAGGCCACCGGTGTAATCAGAGCTGCGCTTGCTGGTGATAAATTTCACTGCGTAGACATCATTTACTTGCCAATCTGCAATCACTGATGCCCCCCAACCAGAGTAGTCAGTGCTCTCAATGCCTGCCACTGTTGATCCTAAGTCATCAGGGTTGTCTGGTAACATGCTCTCTTTCAGTAATGGGAAGTCGCCATTGTCAGGATTATTTGCATCAAGACCACCTGTTACCTCAATTGTGTAAGGAGATTGCCCTGATTCGTTATCCACCCCATCAAGGGCTACATTTAAACTAAAGTCACTGCTTGGCTGCCATTTAAGCGCCAAACGACCACTCATTTCTTGTTCTTCACCAATTTCTTTTTCAGGGTTAGCTAGGTTTACCGCATGGCCAACACCACCGCGCTCTTTATAAGACGCGTTAGCTGCAAAGCTCCACTGGTCATTGATGGTTTGGTTTGTGTAGATATCTCCACCAAGTCTGCCTCGAGAGCCTACTTTCGACTCAACGCGAACAATGTCTTCACTACCAGGCTTTTTAGTGATGATGTTAACCGCACCACCAAGCGTATTACGACCATATAGTGTGCCTTGTGGGCCACGAAGTACTTCTACACGCTCAATATTAGGCAGCGATAAGTTTGACCCCATCTGACGGCCTAAGTAAACACCATCAACATAAACACCTACGCCAGGATCTGTGGTGATAATGTGATCTTGAAGACCAATACCACGAATAAATACCGAAGCATGCGCGGCATTACCAACACCATAACGAGTGATATTTAGATTTGGAACAAATTTACCAATGTCATCTAAATTGCTCATGTTGCCTTTTTCAATAGCTTCCGAGCCAATAGAAGTGATCGCGGTTGGTGTTTCAAACAGGCTTTCAGTACGTTTACGTGCTGTTACTTCAATTTTCTCAAAGGTATTATTTTTAGCCTGAGTATCTTCAGCTGCAAAGGATGGTAAGCTCACTGCGGATAAAATCGCAGCACTAAGCGCAGATAGACCAACGCGTGGTAAAACTGTTGTCATAAAATCTCCAAAGGAATCGCCGTGTGTGTATTCAGCCTGAGGGAGGCTGCTAGCTTATTCTGTATAAAAAACAGACATAAAAAAAGATGCGTAATACGCACCTCTTTCCTCTGGAAGGCCATTATACCCAATAAATGACAAAATCTAAATAAAAATTTAATGAATATTTTTATATGCAAATATTTTACCTTTAAAAAACACTTAGTTTATATAAACTGCACTTTCAAAAGTAACCATTTACATCTCCCAAATTTGTCATTTGACGGCGTGCTCTGTCAAACAGAGCACGCGTAGCTTTTATACTAAAGTAAGCTTATTTACACTGAATGCCTTATCCATAAGCAAAATGTCTAAAACGCCATAATCTCAACCTCATCGGCAGCTGCAAGCGCTTCATCAAGGGCTAATTGCGAGATAGAGAGTGCGACCAATTCAGCTTGTTGGTGAATGGTTACTGCGCTAAACAGCTCCGCAAGTTGCAGTTCAACCCCTAAATGGCTATCTATATTTTGCAAAAGTTGATTCACTAACAATGAATGACCACCTAAATTAAAAAAACTGGCTGCGCAGCTGATCTTTTCGTTGTCCAAGTCCAGTAGTTCCGCCCAAATTTGCACCAGCTTTTCTTCAATTTCTGTAGATGGAGCGACATACTCACCATGCAAATTGCTACCTTGCGGGTCGGGCAATGCTTGTTTATCAATTTTTCCATTTGGCGTAAGTGGCCACTCTTCAATGAATATCAATAAGCTGGGCACCATATATTCAGGCAATTGGGCGCTCAATGCAGCTTTGATGGTGTCAATTGAAGCCCCATTATTTGACTCTTTATTATGCTGTTTTATATACCCGACAAGTTGCTGACTGCCCGCGATATTCGCAGTCACAACTTGTGCAGAGTGCACAGCAGTGAGGCGGTGCAGCACACTCTCTATCTCTGCCAGTTCAATTCGAAACCCGCGGATCTTCACTTGGTCATCTATTCGCCCCACGAACTCCAGGTTATCATCTGCTAAATACCTAACTAAATCGCCAGTTTTATAGAGCTTTTTGGAGCTACCTTTAATGTTATGGTCGTAATATGGATTGTCGATGAAACGCTCAGCAGTCAAACTTGGCCTGTGTAAATATCCACGAGCAAGCCCTTGCCCACCAATATAAAGCTCCCCAATTGTTCCATGAGGCTGAAGCCTTTGTGCCTCATCAAGTACATAAAACTGCGTATTTTGAATCACTTTGCCCAAGTGACAATATGACGTATCGAGGGTTGCAATGGCGGACCAAACGGTTGTCTCTGTCGGGCCATACATATTAAAAACCTGACTCTGAGGACACTTATTGTGGAAGGTTTCTAACAGCGTTGGAGATAGGGCTTCTCCACCACACAAAAGAGACATTCTGGCGCTGCTTTGCCAACCGTAATCGAACATAGATTTCCATAAACTCGGCGTTGCCTGAATTAATGTGATGTGGTGATTTGTTACCAATTGGATGATTGTTTCAGGTGTTTTACGCTGTTCATCACTGGCTACGATGAGTGTAGCTCCCGCGCTCAACGTGACGTAAAGCTCCAGTACATGAATGTCAAAGTTAATGGAAGTTTGCGCTAATACCTTATCTTGACAAGAAACCGATAACTTATCACACATACTTGAGATGAAATTTGACACTGATTGGTGCTCTATCATAACCCCTTTGGGTTTGCCGGTAGAACCCGATGTGTAGATAACATACGCGAGGTGTTCAGAGTTTAACCCCAAAGTGCGTTTATCAAGATTGTAAGTATCAAAGTCGACCAAAAAGTGATTCGATGTCGTCGCAAAGTCATCAAGCTTCACAACAGTACCCAGATACGAGGCCGGTAAAGAGTGTCCACCAGCCTTATCAGCCAGCACCACTGCGAGCTGGGTATCTTCAATCATATAGCTAAGCCGATTTTCGGGGTAAGTCGGATCCAAAGGAACATAAGCCGCCCCCGCTTTCATTATCCCGAGCAGGCTGATGACCATCTCGAAAGAGCGGCTCATACAAACACCAACCAAGGAGTTTGGTTGTACGCCCTGATCGCGGATTAAATAGTGTGCGAGTTGATTGGCCTTGTTATTTAATTCCTCATAGCTCATGGATTCGCCATTGCAAATCAGCGCAACTGCGTCAGGTCTCGTATTTGCTTGATGCTCAAAAAGCTCGTGAATACACTGACTTTTTGAGTAGTCGACCCAGCTGCTATTAATGCCATAGACCAAGTGTTGAAACTCTGCACGGTCAATAAAGGGAAGCTCTTTCACCGTATAGGCTGAATCGTCGCAAATGGCAGAAAGTATCAGCTCGAATGATGTCAACATGCTTTGAATGTTCGAACGCTCAAACTGTTCAGCTGAAAAATGACAGTCCAGACTAATACCGTGACTAGACTCAACCACGTTAATTGATAAAGGCACTGGAATAATTACCGGTAGAGAGTGGCATTTGCGAAGCGTGCCACCGATACGCGCTAGCGGCAGGCCATCTCCGAGCCACTTTTCATAGCTCAACACCACGTCAAAAGCTGGTATCGTACACTCTAAGCGTGTAGATAGATCGCGACGCTCTAATCCATCCACCTCATCTAATGACTCCAATAGCGAGTCCCACACAGCTTCTAGAATGATGTCAACACGGGTATTTTCATCTACAATATGACGACTGCCAATAACGGTATCAAAAGCCCCTAACATATCATTTGATAAATTGTCGCGACGCGTGGAAACCACATGTCCTACATGCCAATCAGCTAAACCAGCTTTTAATAACATCACACCAAAGGCACATTTCAAAACTGCAAAAGAGGTTACCCCCTTTGATTGAGCGAATTCCTTTAGTTTGCGAACTTGATTTGCGCCTATATTGTACTGTTTAAAAACAGTATGACTGTCTTTCGAGTCTTCGCTCTGAGCCAAATCTGTCCGTCTATACACGTCACCAGCACCGGACTGAGCAATAAACGTTTTCCCCGCAGACTCCAAAAGGCAAGCCAAATATTGCCGTTTTACAGGCGCTAAGGCACTAACCAAGCCCCGGTCATAGTCTTCATATATCGAACAGAACTCATTTAATATGATTGCTTTGCACTCAGGCTCAGCAATGGCACTGTGAACACGCAGTATTAACACTGTGCGCACTTGTCCACATGCGCTGTCACATACAACTAACGATGCGGCAATGAGGGGCTCTGATGCGAGATCGAAACGCTTATTTTGCTCGGTTTGTATAATCTTCTCAATGAGCTGACTATCTGACAGCTCAAACTGTTGCAGCGCTATGGCACTTTTTGGTGATACATTGACATGCACTTGTTCGCCACTTAGTACGAACCGAGTTCGAAGAATATCATGGCGAGCAACAAGCGTATTTAGCGCCTTTTCCACCAGCGTACTGTCAATTTGAAAGTCAAACTCCAATACCAGCGTACTATCTAGAGGAGCTTGCTCAGTCGGTGGACTTGCCGCAATTTTTAGCACTCTTTTTACTCGTGATGAAAGTATACCATCAGGTAAGGTGTTGCTTATCTTAGTATTCATTATGGATTCTTTATTATTGTGATTATTTAATGAAACTTAAATCGTAAATACACCTGCCCCATACTCTCCCATGAGTAAGTCGGCAAGAGGCTCATTTGGCTTATCTAAAGCAGCTTCCAATAAGTTGCAAAATTGGTCGTGCATTCGCTCAATCCGTTCTCTTTTAAATAAATCGCTCGAATATTCCCAATTGCATTCCAACTTCCCGGAGCTTTCAACTACGTATAACGACAAGTCATATTTTGAAATGTTATCAGCAACCTGCTCTTTTTCTATGCAGAGGCCCTCTAAATCCATACTGTGGTTTTGCATATGGCTCATGCTGCTCTGCTCAAACTGAAAGGCCACTTGAAACAGTGCGTTATAGCTCAAATTACGCTGTGGATTTATTTCAGTAACCAGCTGACTGAATGGTAAATCTTGATGGCTAAAAGCATCTAGTGTGGTCTGGCGCACTTTGACAAGCGCCTCACTCAAGCTCTCGCCGAGGGAGATCTCTGAACGTAACACTAGCCGGTTAACAAACATGCCAATGACGTCTTTCAGTTGGTGATGACTGCGATTATTGACCGCTGTACCAACACAAATATCCGTTTCATCGCTGTACATAGACAATAGTGCTTTGTAAATGGTCAATAAGGTCATAAACAATGTGCTGTCATTTTTTCTGCTAAAACTCTCCAGCGGTGAAATTAAAGCGTCAGGAAACGCAAGCGCCAATGTTTCCCCGCGATATGATACCTCTGATGGTCGCGGGTAGTCGGCAGGTAAAGAGAGTAATTCAGGGGCACCTTTGAGCTTTTTCAACCAGTACGCTTTTTGTTGCTCAATAGCACCGCCATCGGCATGGGCCTTTTGCCACACGGCAAAGTCACCGTATTGAATACTCATCGCTGGCAGCGTTACTTTGTTGCCACACTGTGCACTGTAGAGGCTTATCAAATCACGCATCAAAACAGGGAATGATTGACCGTCTACAACCAAGTGGTGCAGAGTCAGCATCAACCTATAACGCTGCTCACTAAGCACCACCAGTTGCGCTTTTAAAAGCCCTTGCGCGCTAATATCAAATGGATACAAAGCATGCTCAGTACTTAGCTTTTCAAGCGCTTCGAGTTGCTCATCACCTTGCAAATGTGCCAGTGACGTAACGGTTAATGGGGAATAGCTGTTCAACAAAGTTAATTTTGGCTGACCATTCACGGTAGGAAAAACTTGACGAAAAACGCTGTGGCGTTCTATCAAAGCAATAAAAGCCTGTGTCAGGGCTGGAATATCCAGCTGACCTGTCATCAAGAAACTATCATGAATATTGTATTTTGAGCCACCTTCAATTTGCGAGATAAACCACAGGCTTTGCTGCGAAAAAGAGGGAACCCACTGTGCTTCTGGTACAGCCTCAATAGATGATATGGAGTTGCTGGTAGCATTGTCACACCATACTGACAGCGCTTTTACCGTTGGCTTTTCAAAAATCACACTCAGTGGCACATCCATATTCATGCTTTTTTGTAGCTTCATGCGCAGCTCACTGGCTAACAAGGAGTGGCCACCTAAACTAAAAAAGTCTGCTGTAATACAAATATCTTCCCGATTTAGCAACTCTGAGAAAATGCGCAAGACAGCTTTTTCAGTGCCACTTTGTGGCTGAAGAATATCTGTTGTAGTTGGAACAAAGCCCGGCGCGGGTAAAGCAAGTCGATTAAGCTTGCCGCTCGAGGTCAGTGGCAGCTCGGTCATTCGTACAATCGCAGCTGGTACCATATAGTCGGGCAAAAACTTACTAAGCTCCTCTTTAATGGCAGCGTCAGTTATGTTGCCATCTCTCAATGTTACATATGCGACAAGCAGTGCGCTGCTGGCAACACCTTTCTCAAGTTCCTTAATCGCAACAGCCGCAGACTCTACTTCGCTGATATTCATCAGTGCAAATTCAATCTCACCCAGTTCTATTCTAAATCCTCTCAGTTTGACCTGTTCATCAAAACGACCTAAGAATTCAATTGCACCGTCTTTTAAGCGTCTAGCTCTGTCACCAGTTCTGTAAACACGTGTTTGATGGCCATTTATTACAAGTGTAGGAAACCGCTCTGCTGTTAAGGGCTCATTGTTTAAATAGCACATCCCCACCTGTGGACCACCAATAAACAGCTCACCACTGACACCTATTGGGACAGGCTGCTGCCAAGGATCAAGTACATGCGTTTGTACATTCGGCAAGGCAAAACCTATGGGCACTTTTTTATCGGCTCTAAGTTCATTAAAGCGCCAGCCCGTCACATGAATCGCCGTTTCCGTAGGGCCATAGAGGTTAACTAACTCAACTCCTTTGAGCACGTCGATAGCTTGGGCTTGCACCGCATAGCTTAACTCCTCACCGCTCGTAAATAGCAACCTTAAGCTTGCTAACTCTCCGCCCTTAATTTCCTCTAAGAACAGCCTAAGCATGGCAGGAACGAAGTGCACAACATTGATCTGCTCCGAGCAAATAAGCTGATACACACGTTGCGGATCTTTGTGCGCTTCAGGTTCAGCTAACACCGTTGTTGCTCCTGTAGTCAACGGCCAGAAAATTTCAAAGATAGATACATCAAAATGGGCCGGTGTTTTTTGCAGCATTCGCTCCCCAGCTTGCAGTGAGTATTGATGCTGGATGCCATGCAATTTATGACATAATCCTTTGTTATTGTTCAAAACACCTTTTGGTCGCCCTGTTGACCCTGACGTGTAAATGGCATAGACAGGCAACTCAGCCGACGCGTGATTTGACAAAGTAGTGCAAGGCCAGCTCTGCTCAGTTGCAATTTGCTGTACTGTGATAGTCGAGCTTGCCAAACTATGACATAAATGTGTTTGCGCCAACACCAGAGACACTTTCGCATCGGCTAACATATAGTCCAGCCGTTGCTTCGGCAAACTGGGGTCTAACGGCATGTAACAGCCGCCTGCTTTAATAATTGCCAACATGCCAATGATCATATCCACTGAACGCTCAGAATATAGGCCTACTAGCTGCCCGGGCTGAACGCCTTGATATGTCCGCAGGCAATACGCCAATTGGTTTGCCTTTTCATGTAGCTGACAGTATGTCAATGACAACTCGCCATATTTGACAGCAATATTGTTCGGTGTCCGCTCGTACTGGCGCTCCAGCATATCGAAAAGCGTTTCATTATTTGGGCAGGGCAAATGCTGGGCATTACTTTGCGTGATCAATTGTTGCTGATGTGTGTCCAAGCTAAAAAATTGGTGCATCGGCAAATCTGGGTTATTCAAAATACCGTGCAGACAGCATTCAAAATCGCGATCCAAAGCCCTGATTGTTTCTTCTTCAAACAAATCTCGATTGTAAGTCCAATCAAATCTACACCCGTTTTCAAGTTCCCAAATATAGAACTCTAGGTCAAACTTGCTTGGCACTTCTATGGGTGCATTGCTTTCATCAATGGCCGACGTTACTTTTAAAGTCGAGGAGCTCAGAGCATCCGCCGGGCCCGTTCTATTGCTCTCAAGAGAAAATGTAATTTGTACCAACGCATTATGAGCCATCACTCGCGGCGGATTTAGAGCCTCAACTAATATATCGAAGGGGACCAGCTGGTTTTCATAAGCCTTATGTAAGACCTGTGTAGACGATTGCAAAAACTGGTTAAAAGACTGGCCCAGATCACACTCAGTTCTCAAAATAAGCGTATTGGTAAAAAAGCCAATCAACTCCGCCAGTTCCGGCCTCGCGCGGTTCGCATTGGGCGTCGCCATAACAATATCTTTTTCATCGCTCCAACGACTGAGCACTGCCGCAAAAGCACTTTGTAAAACGATAAATAAACTGACACTATTGCGTTCTGCAAACTGCTTAAGCGCAGCGTACGTTTGCGCACTAAATTTTTTGCTGTACTTCTTGCCATTTAAGGTTTGAACTTCAGGCCTTTCTTTATCCAACGGTAACTTGTGCACTGCAGGTAATTCAGCAAGGTGTGCCTGCCAGTATGCCAATTGTTCATCCAATTCCTTGTTCTCAAACTTAGATTCCATCCACAACGTGTAATCGGCAAATTGAACTGGTAGTGAAGGTAATGGATTGGCCTTACCTGAGCTATAAGCAAGGTACAATAGACCGAGCTCTTTGTAGAATATTTCAAACGACCAACCATCCGCCGAAATGTGGTGAATATCAAATACAAGAACATGGGTCTGTGTATTTAACTTGAGTAACTGCGCACGGAACATTAAGTCTTTGGACAAGTCAAACGCAGTATTGATATCTTCCACATAGTGTTCGACAACCGCATCGTATTGCTGTTGCGGTGTTAAAGGTGTGAGGTCAACCACCGGAAGTGAAAATTCAAAAGAGTCGTAAATATGTTGATAAGGCTTACCTTGCTCATCAACTTTTATCACCGTTCTCAGGGCTTCATGACGTTGTATGATTGTTTCTATTGCTCGATACAGCGCTCTTTCATCTAAAGTCCCCTCAAACCGCAAAGTGCCTGGCATGTTGTAATGGATACTTGTACCTTTGAGCATATCTATCAACCACAACTTGCGCTGTGCGTTGGACAGAGGTAGCGCATTGTTTGACGTGCGTTTGGGTATTTTATCTAGTTTGGTAAAGCCCTCTTCCTGGAGCTTCAGCAATGCGATGATATCTCCTTTGTGCTTGAGTATTTTTTCTTTTAGTGCCTCGGTTAATGCCCCTTCAGGGGCCTTTAACTTAAGTTTTCCCTGCGCCTGCGTTAGTTGAATTCCCAAGCTTTTCAGCTCAGATAATAGAGATACTGTTAGGTTGTTCATTCTTAATACCTATTTAATTATTTTTATTTTGTTAGAGTATGAAAATTGGCATCAATAGGCTGGTTGGCCCCATCGATGCTATCTCAAGCATCCAAACCATAAGTAAGTTGTGCCATTTCGCTAAATTGCATGACTCAATTCCCTCTTACACGATTGATTGGATTGAATGTCGACCAAGCGCCCACGCTGCATTGTCAGTAGCTGATCTGCTTGAGAGAAATACAATTCATCGTGACCAACTACAAACACTATCTTGCCTCTTGCCTTTAGCTCTGGGAGTAATTCTGTGTAAAAGACCTTTTTAAATTCAGGGTCTTGATCTGCTGCCCATTCATCAAAAACGTATAGGCTTCTATCTTCTAAATAGCTCACTAACAAGGCCAAGCGTTTTCTTTGTCCATCTGATAAACTAATTGTCGAAAACATGTCGCCTTGCAAAGACACCTTGTCATGCAAAGCCAACTTTTTAAGATAACTTTCAACCTTACCTAAATCATCTTGTGCAAACCCATATAGCTTGGTAAACAGAAAAAAGTCGGTATAGATTGCACTGATGCTTTCTCGCGCCTGCCATCTGTTTTCTGGTGTGATTTGACTATCATTAAAGGCTATTTCACCTTCTGAAGGGGCATAATGGTTAGAGATTAACTTGGCTAAAGTTGATTTACCGGACCCGTTTCCGCCGATGGCGAACGTGATCTGCCCACGCTGCAGCGTAAAGCTCACCGGCCCGAGGTTAAATCCTTCTTGTCCAGGATATTGATAACACAGCTCCTTAATATCAATTCGGTCACAAGGTAGTGGCTCATAATTTTCGCTCACTGGTTCTTGAGGCATATCATTGATCAGCGTATTAAGCTTTTTAAGTGCAACCACTCCCTGACTATAAGGCATTATTGAATTCATGATATTGGCCAAAGGCCCTATCAAATATAACGTTGCCACTACCACACTGACTAAGGTTGAATTGGAAAGTGAATAGTAATTCCCTGCTGCGTACACAATTACACCAATAGCGAGAAATCCAACTAAATTACCGTACTGAATTGCCATGTAAAAAATACGTCCTCCCCACAACTGCATTTTGACATAGTGGCCTTCTGCGGTGATCAATCGCTGATCTCGGTACTCTTGATAGCGCTTGTGCTTAAGCTTTAGCTCCTTAGCCCCGTAAATGAAGCCCCTCACACTTTCTTGAATATCATCGTAGCTATCACGTGATTTTGCATAAAACTTTTGCCCAAACATCATTGGGATACGATATGAGAGTACCCCGAACAAAATGACCAGTAGCACCGTCCATAACATGTGCACATCGAGAAAAGCGATATAACCGAGCACTCCGAGTACCACACTGATGTTAATAACAAAATTAGGCAACGATGCAGCGCTGCCCGCAATTGTTGGCACATCCATCGTAATTGCGGAGATAAATCGAGAAGGCCCTATTTGCTCAAGTTCCTGAATAGGGAGCTTGTAAAGGCGTTCGCTCATATATACGCGTAGTCCACTGGCCGCTTTGACCACTACACCTTCCAATAGGATCTGTGAAACAGCTCTTAAAATGAGTGCAGCTAAGCAAACCAAGAGAAAAGCGATGGCAAACTTGGGTTGAATGATTTCATACCCTAAAACGAATACTTTCTCTTCCGCCAAAAAATTAGCCATGAGTGCACTTTCGACACTGATAGACGCCAATATTAAGGGTATCAATGCCGCATAGGCCAACCCGCCTAAAACCCCCGAAATAATTGACAGCAATACACGGTTTTCTCCTTGCATGATTAAAAAGTGAAAGAGCCCTTTGTTTATTTCTTCTATTTTATTTTGCCGAGGCATCTTATTTCTCTCCCGCATCCTGAGTTTGACCAAGTTCACTTTGGTCTATCGATACATATTCTCCACGCTCAAACCTCTCTACCATGTCTGTATAATGCGGGCTAAACAGGTGCCCTGATTGCCCTGTATCGAGAATAAATTGCGTATCGGACAACGCACCTAAGTCGATCAACTGTCGATAAGTTGCCCCCATGTGCTTAATGTAACCTTCATCTTTTGAGTACGATCCACCGGCGACATTCACCGTATATAATCCTCCTTGTGTGGCATGTTCCTGATTAAAAAACTTCGCTAAAAATGGATGCTGTGAAAACGTTGAATGCGGAAGCGTCACTTTGTGCATATCCTGCCATTGCCACGACTCTGGGTTACCTCCAAGCATCAATTCAAGTTCATCTTTTGCATCTATCAAAGACAACTGAGCCATCTTTTCGCAGCTTTCTATTGCTTCTGTGGTGACATCGTCACACCAAGCGCGATGCTCGCCATTTATCACCGCCGCAATGAACTCAGCTTGATAGCTCGCACTGAGGCCATCCAAAATGGACATCCTATTCGGGTAGCTAAATTGCACTTTTAATTCATCACCAATGACGCGACTATTAAAATGCCGCGACCATGCTCTGAAAATAACCGCCCCAGCGCTGCGTGCCGACATTTCCATATTCCAGTCTTCCAATACACTTACCAACTCATCTTGCGCCGATGTTTTTGCTACCGATTGGAGCAAAAACGCCACCACTTTTTCAGCGTGAATTGCATACACATCTGACTGAATTGCTGCCATATCGCCGAGCGACAATTTGTTTTTTTCTTGAATATGCTGAAGCAGCAAATCAGCGATGCGTTGAGCTCGAAAATCTGGTTGCCAATTGTTGGATATGATATGGGGATAAGATGGCCCATGCATCTGGTTGTTCGCAGTAACAATGATCCCCGACTCAGGGTTCATTTGTTGTGGCATCTCTTCGAATGGCACATAGCCTTGCCACTGATATTGGGCAGTCCAACCCGGCACTGGTAGCTGGCCATTTGCATCATGACGAATGGGTATTTTACCTGCGGTAAATAGCCCTATGTTATCTGCAACATCACCATATACAAATGCCAATGCTGGTGCATGATGCTGTTCAAGCGCAAGGCTAAACGTTTGCTGATCACGCGCGTAGTTAACCTCTAAAAAGCTTTGCAAGCTGGTATCAACTGGATCCAGTACTGACCATTTCAGCGAAAAGTGACGATCGGAACCAAATACATCGCTCAATAAAGGACCGTTTGAGGTTGAACGTACCTGCCACTCTAAAGGCTGATATGGCGCGCGCAAAAACGCAGGGAACTGCTGAGCGACTACAATTTTTTCAACCTTGATATTAGCTTTAACCCATGCTCCATTGTACTCAAATAGGTTTTCATTAACCTGATGTTGGCGCTCCAGATAGATGTCTTGCACGTCCGCCGCTAAGTTGACCCCTGACCATGCAATATGCCGATTGTGACCAAAAATGACTGCTGGCACGCCAGGAATTGTTGCACCAGTTACGTCAAGGAGCTCCCCTTGTAATTTCGCTAAATAAAATGTTGTTGGCAGCTGTAATCGCAGGTGTGGATCGCCGCTCAACATAGGAAGGCTTGATTGAGTATGTCGGCCAGATACTACCCAAGCATTACTGCCAACCCCTTCCCATGTAGCATGATATTGGCGTTCAATATTTTGATAAAATTCGCTGAGTGCAGCAAACTCTTGCGCTGACGTTGCTGGTACATCGTGCGCAGGTGCAATATTGATCCCCAGTAACTCATGTGCTTTAACGCGCCCTAAGTGTTTAACTAAAATCGAGTTCGATAACTCATCTTGATAATTTGCGCCTAAATTCATCGCCATCAATTTGATTAGCAGTAATGAGTCAGATTCAGACCAAGGTTCGATGTCTATATCATAATAATAAAATTCAATCGGCATCACTTTAAGAGCGGATATGCCCTGGTTCACCCCATCTACATACGCCTTCAAAATTGAACGCGTTTTGTCGGATAAGCCATTTAACGCCGACTCTGCGGCCGTCTTTAAATCCAAGGTTCTCATTAGTTTGTCACTAGAGAGTGCAGACACTCCTAGTATTTCAGCCAGTCGGCCTTTACCTAGCCGACGTTGATAATCCATTTGCCACAATCGATCTTGTGCGTGTGCCAGACCCAAAGCAAAAAAAGCGGATAAATCTTGTTTTGCTGAGATAGTGGGCACCCCCCACTCATTTCTGGAAATAACCGCGGTGCCATGCTTGCCTGTCACCTCAACAACCGAGTTAGCCGTTGGCAAATCTGAACTCAACCAAAGATACATCGCCAGACATATCGCCAATAAGGGAAGTAAAATCCATGCACTCAGCCGCGATAACAGTGGATGCTTTTCTTTTAGTGAATTAAACAAATCAATCACCTCAATAACTTGTCGCTGTCACACAGCGCCTAAATTCATTTGAATTGTGTTTTGTACCATGCGCACTAAGCTGCACGACTAAGTAAACGAGCCAAAGCAGCTATCGATTCGCACCTAAAAAACTCCTTGAGCGTTATCTTTATTTCAAAAGCAGCATTGACTTCATTGACAATTTTAATCGCTTGCATCGACGTGCCACCAAGCTCAGTAAACCTATCGTTGATACTGATTTGTTCGTCCCCCAGCACCTTGCACCAAATGCGGTTTACGTCTTCTTCCAGTGGCGTTCGTGCGACGACAAACTGACTATTCACCTGAAACCCTGCCAGCAACTGCTCCGTATATTCAATGGGATCAGCCTTAATTTCGCTGCCGATGTTGTAATACCTTGGGACCATGTAGTGAGGCAACAGGTTGCGTAAGTAGCGATATAGTTCAGACTTGGTGAGCGCTGCACCAGTTGCTACAGTTGCAACTAACACATCACCTCCACTGCGACCACGAACGACATCGACTTTGGATGCCGACACATACCTATGTGTATCCAACACACTTTTTACTTCGACTAAGCTGGTAGGTCGGCCATTTATTATCACCTTGTGCTGATCGTACTGGTTTATCTCCAACTCCCCACTTGCCAGTCTGCGGCCTAGTTCTCCGCTTTTGAACAAGCGCTCTCCGGTGCGGGGGTGAACGACAAATCGCGTATCTATTGGCGCCGCTTTATTCCAGTATGCATCCGCTACACCACACCCACTGCGATACACAGCTCCATTAACGAGTTGAGGGCAGGTTTCTAATGCCGAGTTAAGAATATGTACTTTTTGATTACTCAATACATTGAGTTTATTCGTCTGCTCTTTTTTGCCATAACACCTTAACAGCGACCAACTCGCCGCTTCCGGTAGCCCTTCAAAGCCATATATCAATAATTGGTCATTCCATGCCTCTATACGCGCAACCAGCTTCTGGTCTAAGTGTTGTGCAACCAAGCACAACTTATTAAGGGCTGTTGGCAATGTGGTATTGCTGCTTTGAAAATACGCTAATAAAACAGCCACCTTGTAAGGCGATGAATGCCAAGTCGATATATCATGGTCACTGAGTGCTGCCGCCCACGCTTTCGGACTCTCTAAGTCAGACTGGTGGAGCATAGTCACACACCCACCGCAGGCTAAGATGCTAAATCGTTCGAATATCGAATACTCACAATCGAACTCAGAAACCGCAAGGATCGAGTCTTCATGGGTCAGAGGTAATTGTGCATTAACATCTAATATTGAATTTATAATGCTACTTTGCGAGATTTGAATGCCTTTGGGTTCCGAGTCATATTCATCGGCATCAAATACAATACAGGCTAAATCATTTACCTTCGCAGCCACATCAAAACCGATATCCGCGCTGTCATTGACCTTCTTTACTAGGACCTGAGTAATGCTTAAACACTCGATGGTCTTTTCAACCAACATCATGCTCGCGCCAGATAAGGATAAAATTTGTTGCTGACGCCGAGTCGGAAGCGAGACATCTATGGGCACAAACGTGATCCCTGAGATCAGCGCTCCCAGCACAGCGGAAATTTGCCGCCAATCAGAGCTTATAGCAATGGCTACAATGGCATTGGTTGCCAGTTGTGCATCGTTTAGCTGTTTAGATATTTGCAATGCATCTCTGTACAGTTGCTCAAAGGTAATTGACTCGGTGCCGATCTTAACCGCGGTGGCATTTGGACGACATTTGACCTGCTCATGAATAAGTGAGACAAGAGAATGTTTTTGATAGCGGTCACAGCGCTTGCCTTGCCACTGTGCGATTAGTTTATTTTCATGGTCGGTTTGTAGCGGGACTGCACCTATTTTGAGTTCAGGCTCACTGCATAACTTAATCGCAAGTTGTTTATAGTGATTAGTGAACTGCGCAATGAAGTTTTCATCAAACAGCGTTGTATTGTATTCAAGCCTCAAATTAAAACCTGAGCGCTCGCGCTGTACAAATAAGGTTAAATCAAATTTTGACGTGGCACTTGATATCGGGATTTCCGTCATTGTCAGGCCATCCAGCTCTAGCGCTACAGCGGAAGGAAAATCTTGATAGACCAACATAACTTGGAACAGCGGTGTGTAACTCTGGCTTCGGTTTGGTTTAAGATGCTCAACGACTTTTTCAAACGGTGTATTTTGATGCTCAAATGCCGACCTAATAACACCATTCACATTTTGCAATAGCGTCGCAAAACTGAGTGATGGATCAACTTGGTTTCGAACTACCAAGGTATTCACAAACAAACCAATGTTTGATTCGATTGATTTATGCTGGCGATTTGCTACGGGAGTCCCCACAGCAATATCACACGTATTGGTATAGCGATTTAACAAGACATTGAACACCGACATCAAGGTAACAAATGTCGATACTTGGTGTGAACGACTAAAAAGCTCGATTTGGTCGCGAGCTTCCAAAGCCAGCGAATCACAATAAATGGTGCCCTGTTCAGCCAATACAATTGGTCGCTCATTGCACGTTGGTAAAGGCAGGTAATCCGGCAGTCCGGCCAATGAACGAGCCCAAAACGTCAAACCGGACTTAATTGCCTCGTCTTGCTCTGGCTGGCGCTGCCAATGGGCGAAGTCGTGAAACTGTGCCTCAAGTGCAGGCAACGGAGTACCTGAACGATAATGGTGAATAAACTCTTTTTTGATTACTTCTAAAGACCACCCGTCAGAAACAATATGATGCATGTTCAAGCAGAGCACATGATTTTCGTCGTTCACTTGAAACATCTCGGCTTTGAACAATTTGCCTTTTTCTAACTCAAAGGGCTGGCTCGCAAAATCACATAAGGCAGTTTGTAACTGCACTTCGGTGACAGCAGTTACTTCTAAATTCAACTCAAGCAGGGGATCTATCACTTGGCGAGGCTCACCGTTTTGCACAACGATACGGCTGCGCAGTACATCATGCCTGTCAACAATTGCTTGAAGAGCACGCTGTATTGACGCCACATTGACCTTGCCTTTCAGGCCTACTGCCACAGGCATGTTATAGCTGGCTTTATCTGCCCCCTCTAATTTGTCTATAAACCATAGGCGCTGCTGAGAATACGACAGCGCAATACCCTTGGCTAATTGCGCTTGTGACACTCTAGCAACTACGCATTTTTGTGATGGCTCTTGTTGAAATTCTTTTTTTTTTAGTTGAGCCAAAAAACTACTCTGTTGTTCTTTGGACAACCCCGAGAACTTGCCAACTAAGCTTTTATTATTTTTCATTTTTTAATTCGCATTTAATCTGATACTACAACAACTTTGCTTGAGCCACGGTTTGCATCCGTGACTCATCCTCCTACAACAGAGTTTCACTGATTTGCTGTGAACGACCAGCAAGCTTTAAAACTCACTTTCCTGCGGCATCTCTTGCATCGCGATAGTCAGAATTTTTTCCGCTAACGCCCTAATAGTCAGTGCATCGAAAAACGCTTTCAACGTTACACTAACCCCAATCTGCTCTTCTATTTCCGCCACAATTTTTACACTGAGCAAAGAATTACCTCCGAGCTGATAAAAGTTATCTTCGACGCCTACCTGTTCGAGCTGCAATATCTCTTGCCAAATACCAACTAAGAGGACTTCTAGCTCGTTCTCAGGAGCCTCATAGTTTGCAACTCTAGCCTGCTCGATGACCATCGAAGGTTCAGGAAGACGCCTATGATCGAGTTTTCCAAGTTCAGTTCTTGGCAGTTGCTCTACAAACACATACACGCTGGGTTGCATATACTCATTGAAGATGCTCTGCACATGTCGACGCAAGGTGACTTCTTCTTGAGCTTGCGTTTGCATGTCGCTGCTCAGCACCACGTAGGCAACTATGTATTGCTTGTCTGCATTTTCTTGATGCAAACGCACAGCGACATCTTTAACGCTTTCAAGACGATAGATTCCATGCTCCACTTCGGATAAATCAATACGGAAGCCATTTAAATTAACTTGGGCATCCTCCCTGCCAAGAATGATGATGTCCCCGTTGCTAAGCTGTCTCGCTAAATCTCCAGTGCGATAGAGCCGCTCCTTTGCAGCAGAAAACGGGTTGTCGATATACTTCTGATCTGTCAATTCACTGGCATTTAAATACCCTCTGGAAATCTGATCGCCAGCTACGTATAACTCACCTTTTCCACCACTAGGGACCGGATTAAAGGCCTTATCTAAAATGTAGAGCTGGGTATTTGTTAGAGGCCGCCCAATCGGCGTAGTGAATGCCCCCCCCGAGTAGTTTTTAGGCACTGTAAAACAGCTCACATCAGACGTTGTTTCTGTTGAGCCGTAGAAATAACTAAGCGTCATAGTGCCGTGTATAGATTGCAGTTTGGAAACCAAGGTATGGTCTAAAACGTCTGCACCAATAAACCAATGTCTTGGCGGCACCAATCGAGAAAAAGCCTGTTTATCGTAGTCCAAAAGCGTTTTAATATGTGCAGGTGAGGTGGCAGTGAATGTCACTTTGTGAGTTTGCATTGCTTGCATAAACGCCGCGGGCTCATTAAGCGCATTCTGTTGCAGAACGACCAATTGCGCCCCAGCACCCAGTGCGAAAAACAACTCTCTTTCCGCGCGCACAAAATTAAATGGTGTGCAATGTAAGACAACATCAAGGTGGCTTGCGCTAAAGGTTTCTATCATCCACTGTGTTCTATTGATCATCCCTTTGTGGATCCCCACAACGCCCTTTGGCTTTCCTGTTGAACCTGATGTGTAAATCACATACGCAGCATCCGTGTCAGAGACTGGCAAATCTGGATTTTGATACTTTTCCACACTTTCAAATAAATTGTCATCGACAATTATCTCAGTCAGCTGATCAACCCTATTGACTGACTTAGTTACTTTATCTGTGAGCACAAATTTAGCATTTGAATCTGCCAAAATATGTTCACGGCGTTCGCGGGGAGTCGTCGGTTCAATAAGCACGCAACAGGCACGCGCTTTTAACCCGCCAAGAAACGCCGCAACCATTTCTACCGAGCGGTGCATATAAATGGCGACGGTACTTTCTGGTGCTAATTTGTGTGACAACAGCGTGTGCGCAATCGTATTTGCCATGTGATTCAACTCTGAATAAGTGACTTGCTGTTGTTCACAAACAACCGCAATCGCATCCGGTTGTACGGCTACTTGTCGTTCAAATAATTGATGCACGCCTTTAACTGTTAGGGAAGCCTCTTGACCTCGTGCAACTGCCAGCAGTTGCTCTGCATTATCTCTTCGAGGTAGTACAATTTGGTCAATAGACTGCTCTGATTGATGAGTGAGCGACTCGACAATTCGTATGAAGCATTTTGCTAAATACTCCACCGTACCGCGCTCAAACAGCTGCGTACTGTAATTAAAACGCAACCAAGCCTTGTCTGTACACTCCACAACCGTGAGTGACAATTCAGCCTGAGCAATCTGACTCGGCGCTTCATAAGATGAAAGCTCGAGCCCATGTAAATTGATATTTGCGCCATCGGTAGCCAAAAAGAACTCACCCACTGACTCAAGGTCGGGCGCTTTTTGCAGAGCAAATCGTACATTGGGGAATATATTCGCAGCCCGCAACGCATCTCTCAATTGCGGTAACTCAAAAATTCGTTGCGATGGATAGCACTTATTTTCTAATACTGATAAAAAAGTATTCTTAACACTCTTAAGCAAGTCATTAAACAGCATACCTCCATGTATTTTGGTACGTACTGGTTTTACATCGACAAAGCATCCAGCCACTTCAGCACAATCAACCATAGGTCGCTGAGAAATAGGCGTGCCAATAACGATATCCTCATTGCCCATAAACTTATGAAGCAAAATATTAAAAGCGCTCAATAACAGTGTATAGGGTGTCACTCCCTTACGCTTTGCCAGCGTATATATGTCGCCGCGCAATCTACCCGGTAATCGCACGTCGAGGTTACCACCTTCAAAGTTAAACACTTTTGGACTCTTACTGTCTGCGGGTAACTCCGTCACCTCCGAGAATCCTTCGAATTCTCTGCGCCAAAAACGCGCCGACTCTGCGTGCGCTTGCTGCCTACTATCGCTTGCTTGCCTGTGACAGTAATCAAGATAGCTCACTTTAGAAATAATCCGCTCTGGTTGCCTGCCCGCTAGGAGAGATGCATAATTTTTTGCTATCTGCTGTATGCATTTTTGGATAGACCAGGCATCCATCGCAATGTGATGAGCCACAAAGTGAAACAATACAGCCCCGTTATTTCTAGCAAAAACCGTTGCTCTAAAAACCGGGCCATCTTTCAAGTCAAACGGTTCTGTGGCCAACGCCTGTATTTGCGTATTTAACTCTTCAGTACTCCACGTTGCTGCATCTTGATAGGTCAATACCTCTTTGAAATCAGACATAGACTTAACAACTTGCTTGGCCTCACCTGATTGTTCTTGATACACGGTACGTAAAGTCGGTTGCTGCGCAATTAACGCATTCAATGCCTGCGTAAAAATATCAATGCAAAACGCCTGCTCAGATGTACCTCTGATTAAAATTGGTAGAGATAAATTTAATGCTGCGGTATTGCCAGACTGATTATCAATTTGCCAGAACATCGCCTGATGAGTTGATAACTCACCATTTACTTTGGTAGCTGAGCTCCCTGATGGCGTGCAATGGGTGTGCTGTGCATCAACTGTCGTTTTTAGCGTAGTGAGTTCTTCGATTAACTGCCCTAGACTTGACGTATTTAACAACTTTTCCATCGGGTAAATGACGCTAAGCTCGGTTTCAATATCATATTGCAGCTGGGCTGCTTTCATTGAGTCAATGCCATAATCTAGCAATGGCTTATTGCGCTGCGCTGATTGCTTAAAATGCAATTTCAACCAGTCAAACATAAAATGCTCAACCACCGAATTGGGCTGCCACTGCGGTTGTTCAGGGCTCTCCATTGACGCGGTGTTTTGCGCCTCGTTCAACCTCTGATACTGATCCTGTTGATAATTTGCTTTGCATAGTGAACGCCTCACTTTACCACTTGAAGTAATGGGTACCTGCCCGGGCTTCACTAATAACACCTCAATGTGTAAATCAAAGGTGCTGTAAATCGCCTGTTTGATACTTTTCTCTAGCTGAGTGAAGTTCACTTTTCTCAATGATGTGCGCTCCACCTCCTGTATGAGCACTACCGAGGGTTGAGCACCTTGATGTGGTGTCTCGTCGATAAAAGCAATGCCTCTGGCTGGTTTTAATGCTGCACTGACTGATTGCGCTGTGGCTTCGAGATCCTGAGGGTAGTAATTTTTCCCTCTCAGAATAATCAAATCCTTTAACCTGCCTGACACAAAGACTTGCCCATTGTGTACAAAACCCAAATCACCAGTGCGCAGAAAGCGAGCTTGATAGCCTTCCAGTTGCGCATAGAATGCTGATTGGCTGAGGGCTTCTCGCTTCCAATAACCCAGTCCAACACTGTCTCCACCGACCCATATTTCGCCAACTGAACCCTCTTCCAGTACCATACCTGAGTCTGGATTGACTATCTGTAACGACACGTCAGGTTCCACCCCCCCACAACTCACCAGTGAACACGTACCGTCGTCAGGTGCTGATTTGACCTCTATGTAGTTGTCTTCGAGTGCTCTTCGGTCCAGGTGCACAACTGCTGGTTCGGCTGCTTTTTCAACACCACTAACCATCAAAGTAGACTCAGCCAAGCCGTAGCACGGATAGAATGCCTGCCGTTTAAAACCACAGCCTTTAAATGCCTGATAAAAGTTTTCAAGGGTCTGTGGTGAAATGGGTTCCGCACCATTAAATGCTACATCCCAAGAGCTTAAATCGAGTGTTTTTTTATCCGCCTCACTGACACGTTGTACACATAAATCAAAGGCAAAATTCGGTCCCCCACTTGTATTAGCCTGATATTGGCTTATGGCTTTTAACCAACGAAGCGGATTTTGCAAAAATGCAGCTGGCGACATCAGAACCGATGTAGCGCCCATATAGACGGGATGTAGTATATTACCTATTAAACCCATATCGTGGTATTGAGGTAACCAGCCAACGACCACAGACTCATTGGTGTGACAGAACTTAGCTTCAATTAGAGACTGGTTGTGCAGTAAGTTTCCATGGCTGACCATCACCCCTTTTGGGTCCCCTGTAGAGCCCGATGTATACTGCAAAAAGGCTAATTTATCCGCACCAAAAACGGGCTCGACCCAGTTATTTTCCGCGCTGTCATCAAGCGAGTTTGTGGTGATTAGCTGTGGTTTATTTTGTTCATCGTCTGCAAATAACCATTTGTTCACAGACTCCACACAAGATGGCTCGAGTAAAATGGCTTGAACTTCTGCGTCATTCATAATGCCACGTAATCGTTGCCAACTTTCAACCCTTGCAGATGGCAAATACACAGGCACACTCGCGACTCCAGCATATAGGCACCCAAAAAATGCTTTAACAAACTCAAGTCCCGGTGAGTACACTAACATCGCGCGCTCGATTGTAGCGCCAGCCTGCAAATTGCTGGCAATTGCACGCGCATATAAATCGAGTTCTCTATAGGTAAGTGATTGCGCTACATCCTCACCGTTTTTTAAAAAACGATAGGCGTGTTTATCGGGCTGAACTTCAGCATAATGTTTTACGATATCTACAAGGCTGTTTGCTTTTTCTTTTATATTAAACTCTGCACTTACAAGTGAATTTAATGTCATTGCTTTTCCCTAGAACCCCGCCAAATAACGACCTCAAATTTGTTATTAATGTTGAATTTGAAGTTGGCTTTATTCGCCGTGGCACAACTTAATGGCATAGAGCAAAGTACTTACACATAAAAACTGTGGCTTTCCTTTGCTGCTGAAAAATACATTGGCTTCGCTGGTTAATTCGTATGAAAGACCAAAGCCGGTTTTGTATTCGCTATTTTGTATGTGTGATAACTTGTTATCAGCGTCGTCAATACCGCTGAAGCAAGCCCGATATATACAAACAATGAAGGTTCCAGCATGATTCGATAACTAAACTCACTGAGCCAACGACTTGCAAACATGTAAGCAACGGGCCATGCAAGCAAATTAGCAAGCAGTAATAATTTCAAAAAGCCGAGATTAAATAACACTGTGATATCCCATGCAGACGCGCCGACCACTTTACGTACGCTGATTTCTTTTTTCTGGTATTTCGTCGAATAAGACACCAATCCAAATACGCCAAAACAAGAAATTATGGTTGTCACAATAGCTAGGGCGACCATCACCACACGATAGCTCTCCCATTGCTCAAACCCGCGCGCTAAATCATCCTCGATAAATGATCTAACAATTGGATATTGTGGATAGATGCTATTCCATGTGCTGTCGATATGTGCAAGACCATCTGCAACCCCATTTTCAGACAACTCTACTGATGCATGGACAAAGCCATTGGTCTTCACCAAAAACAGATAAGGTTTGATTGGCCCATGGCCTGCCAGCATATGAAAATCTTCGACAACACCGACAATTTTATAAGAAAAAGGCAAACGAGAAGGCTGTATTCTATCTATGCTTTGGTTGATGGCCTCATTGGCACTGGCAAAACCGAGCTTTCGCATGGCCAGTTCATTGATGATGATATTAAATTGACTTGCACCACTGTCCGGTCCGGGATCAACTAAATCAGATGGGTGCTCTTTAGAAAATAACCGACCTGCCAAGAGTTTAACGTCATAGCTGTCAAAAAACCCGTGGTCCATATCAAGTCTATTTAATGAGATGGCGCTTGTTTCACTTTCCCCTTTCACGGCGTAAGTGCCCAGCAAATTGTAATCCTGTGCCGGGACGCCCGTTGAGCCGCCAACACTCAAAACATCAGGATGTTTTTCAAGTTCAGCTTTAAGCGTTTTGTAGTGAGGCGCAATATCGGTCCAATGGATATTATCGATCACCACCACGTTTTCTTTTTCAAACTTCAAGTCCATATGTTTTAAAAAGCTGACTTGTTTATATATGATCAATGTCACGATGACTAAGCCAACAGAGACAGAAAATTGTAGTAAAACAATTGCCTTTCTCACCCACATTGAACCCTGCCCAAATCTCATCATACCTTTGAGTACATGTGCTGGTTGAAACTTAGATAGCATAAACGCAGGATACGCACCTGATAGCAAACCGGTGACCAAACAAAGAAATACAAGCCATCCGATTTGCCCCACATTGCCCAATAAATCTAATACCATTGATTTTTGAGTCATGGCATTTACAAGTGGTAAGAAGTAATAAGTCACAATGAGAGCAAACAGTAAGGCAAAAAATGCAAGAATGAGTGATTCAATTATAAATTGAGCAAAAAGATCCCTTCTACTGGCACCTACTGCCTTTCTGATCCCCAGCTCTTTGGCGCGCTCCGCACCTCTGGCGGTTGCCAAATTAACCACATTTGCACACGCCATCAATAAAATCGCCAGCGCCACCGCTGATATAATATAAATTATCTGTAATCCTTTGCCGTCTTGTGCGAGTAGGTTAATACTGGCGACGGGCTTTAGTTTAAGCTCGACTTTAGTAGAGAGAGCCTCAGGTGCATTGGCAGCAACAAGCTGAGTAATTTCCCGTTCAATTGCATCAGGATCAGCCCCCGCGGTTAACTTTAAATAACTGCTTTGGTTTGCATAGTCCCAGTTTATTATGCGATCGCCATACATTTGTTTAGCACTATCCATTGATGCAAATAAACTAAAAGTGAGGTGAGAGTTATTCGGGATGTCTGCGATGACACCTGAGACTTGCATTTGATGTTTTCCATCCAACCACACCATTTGATGCAATGCGTTGCCACTGGGAAATAACTTGTTTGCCATTGTCTCTGTGATGACAACTGAATTCGGCTGCTGGAAAGCACTTGCTCCATCTCCCGCAGTGAACTCCAAGCCAAATACATCAACGACATTCGGATCCGTAAATAACAAATTTTCGTAAAAACGATTGTCATTTGCCGACACTAAAAAGTTAAAGTGACCAAATCGCGTTGCACTTTCGACTTCAGTTTGGTTGCTCTCGATTAAAGGAACTATTGGCCCAAATGTATATTGTGTGTGAGTCCGATCGCCATTGCTAAAGCTGCGGTTCATCTCGACTCGGTATATGCGCTCAGAGTCCTGCCAAAACCCATCGTATTCAAACTCATCATTAACATACAGCCCAACTAACAGAACGCAGGCAAGTGCAATTCCCAAACTAATAATATTTAGCAGTGAATACAGTGGGCTATGTACAAGCCGCTTAAGTGAAAAAACTATCGTATCTAACGTCATGAATCACCCAAATCAGCTCGCTATACTTTGCTCAAGAGAGCCCGAAACCAGTTTACCGTCCAACAAGGTCAAAATTTGATTGGCATATTGGGCATGCGCTTCGGAGTGTGTCACCATGATCACCGAAGTACCTGTTTTATTGATATCAGAAATCAATTCCATGATCTCTCTACCGAGGTTACTGTCTAAATTACCTGTTGGCTCATCCGCTACGATGAGCTTGGGCTTATTCACCAAAGCACGGGCGATTGCAACGCGCTGTTGCTGCCCTCCTGAGAGTTGCCCAGGATAGTGCTTGATACGATGATCCATGCCCACTTTTTTCAGTATTTCTAGTGCCAGCTCCTTTCTTTTTGCCTTGGGCATTTTATGATAGAGCAAAGCTACTTCTACATTTTCAATCACCGACAGCTCATCGATCAAATTAAACTCTTGGAACACCACACCTACATGCTCTTTTCTTATTTTGGCAAGCTGGCTTTCTTTGTAGTTTGCTATCTCCTCTCCCATAAATTCATACTGCCCCTCAGAAGGCGTATCCAGCATGCCAAGCACATTGAGAAGTGTAGATTTACCACAGCCAGACGGTCCCATGATTGCCATAAACTCCCCTTGAGGCAGAGAGAGGTTTATATCACTTAAGGCCGTTGTTAAGATTTCGTCTGTGCGATAATGCTTTGAAATATTTGTTAGTTTTATCATTTGAATTCTATCAGTTTGTTATATTAGTTTTTGACATAAATTGAACAATAAAATATTGCACGAGCTTGCGTTCCACTATCAAACAAGCTCTCCATGGTCGGTGGTAACCCAGCTTTGAATTACTCGAGGATCACGGTTTCCGAGTCAAGGAAGTTTGCGTACGATGAAGAAATGATTTTTTCGTCAATTGCTAACCCGGAAATGACTTCGACATATCGATCGTTTTTACGACCTAATTTGACATGTCTTTTAATCGCTTTGTGATTTTCAGGATCCAGCACAAATACCCACTTACCGCCCGTATCCTGATAATATGCGCCGTTGTGTACCATTAGGGATGATACTGGCTCTGAGAGTTCGAGCTTTACAATGAAATTTTGACCGCTCGTGATGTCTTTGGGTTGCTGATCAGTGAAAGTCAGATCAACTTTAAATGTGCCATTGATAATTTCTGGATAAACTCTATCTACAGCAACCTGATATGGTTTCCCTTGATATTGGATACTGCCTTTTACGTGCTCTTTGACTTTAGATACATAAAACGATCCAACCTCCGCGACAATCTTAAACCTGTCGATTTGATCAAGTTTGCCTAAGTGCTCACCTGGTGACTTTGACTCTCCTAGTTTGATATCTAAAGACGTAACCTGACCAGATATGGGCGCCTTCACAATGAGGTCATCCAAACTCGCTCGGATTATATTTAAATGCGCTTTAAGACGTTGCTCACTTTCTTGAAGTTGCTGGACCTTTTCCCCTCTGACACTATCTTCACTTTCTTGTTCTTGTCGGATAATAGCCAGCTGGTTAGTTTTAAACTCTAGCTCTTCTTTTACCGCTTCAACGTCATCTGTACTAACATGCCTCTGGCTAACCAAACGCTGATAATTCTTTAACTTACGAGTCAGTCGTTTGATATCGTATTCTATTTCGTTGCGTTCTGTTTCAAGGTTTAGGCGTTTGCTGTCAATTGAAAGTCGAGTATTTGTATTAATATCTAACTGCTCACTGACACGTGCTTCTTGAGAATATACTTGAAGTTGAAATGCGGTATTTTTGAATTCAATGATTTTTTGCCCAGCTTCAACAAAGTCGCCTTTTTCCACATATAGTTTCTCGACAATACCACCTTGTATCGCATCCAAGTAAACTGTATTAAGTGATTCAGCAGCACCACTCACTGGCGCCACATTTTCAAAGCTACCTTGTATAACTGTTGATGTAGTTACCCTTTCAAGCTTAACCGACGAATAATCACCTAAGTTATATTCATTATAAAAAACAATTACGCCACCTAGCAAAACACATACACCAAGCGCTTTGCCTAAAACCTTCTTATAATCGGTTTTCTTTTTAACTACCACATCCATATAACAACCACCCAAAACACAAAAATTAATTTTGTGCACATTTATTATTTTTATTATTTTTATGGTTACTGCCGTTTTATGTTCAAAAAACGGCAGTAACTTAGCGTAAAGTTAAGTGACTTTACTTTATAGACTAAAGCTCAAATTCAATTAAATTTTCGTGCTCTAAATCAGTCTCGCCATTTTCATTTTGTTCAACAATGTTAACACTGTCGATCAGGGCAG
Source organism: Pseudoalteromonas luteoviolacea (assembly GCF_018100925.1). GTDB lineage: Bacteria > Pseudomonadota > Gammaproteobacteria > Enterobacterales > Alteromonadaceae > Pseudoalteromonas > Pseudoalteromonas obscura. The sequence continues at coordinate 93,521 of NZ_JAGJEH010000003.1, forward strand.
AAATTGATTCTACACTACTATATTCAAATATCAACTTCGTCTTTATCTCGAAACCAAACTCAGTCATTAACTTATTTACAACATTAATTGCCAGTAAGGATTGCCCCCCTAAAGCAAAAAAGTTAGAGGTGACGCTAATGGTTTTTAAGCCTAATACTTCAGCCCAAATATCATGAACAACTCGTTCGGTTTCTGTTCTCGGCTCAATATATTCTTGTTGTGTTTCTTTCAATTTTAATTTGAGAGCTTCTTTATCAATTTTACCACTTACATTTCGAGGTATATCATCTATAACCGTATATACGTTCGGGATCATATATGCTGGAAGCTGATTAATGAGCGTCTGTTTAACATGAGTAAATAACTTCTCTTTATTCACAGAATCTTCAAGTACTAAATAAGCCACTAAATATTGTTCTGCGCCTTCTTTTTCTGCCAATACAACGGCTTCTTTAATACCATCAAATGCATTTAAACAGACATCGATTTCAGACAGTTCAACTCGCAAACCGCGTAATTTAACCTGTCGGTCTTTACGCTCCATAAACTCCAATGATCCATCAGGCATCCAGCGGCAAATATCTCCGGTGCGATACCAGATATCCTTTTCACCTTGCACCAATGGATTTGATATAAAGCTTTTTGCCGTTAGCTCAGTATTGTTTAGATACCCTCTCGACACTCCGGCGCCACCGGCATATAACTCTCCAGGCACACCGATTGGCTGAGGTTGCTGTTTTTCATTTAAAATACACAGTGCCATGTCGTTAAATGCAGCCCCGATATTACTGATCCCTAACTCGATATCTAGCTGTGATATCTCTCTGGCCGAGGCATACACTGTCACTTCAGCAGGTGCCCAAACATTAAAGAAACGGGGCCTATTTTGCGTGTCTAGCTCGTACCATGGTCGCAGCATTTTAAAGTTCAGTGCTTCGCCAGCTAGATTCACGTTTACGAGCGACAGTGCATGATTTTTAACGTCAAATAGCGATTGCAGCGTGTAAAACGCTGAAGGTGTCATGGATAAATGAGTCACCTTTTCATCAACCAACAAACGATAAAGGTCGCCCATGTCTTCAATTAAAGTATCGGGAATGAGCACCAATTGCCCACCATGCAGCAGACTTCCCCACATTTCCCAACCTGACACGTCAAATACATACGAGTGGAATGCACACCCAATATCATGTGCGGTTCGCTTCATGGCCGTTGGGCAAGCATCAAACAAGCGTGTCATATTGCGATGCTCAATCATAATCCCTTTAGGAGTCCCTGTACTGCCTGAGGTATAGATGATATTTGAAAGCTGAGACGGTGTGACTTTTATATCGAGGTTCGCTGGCGAATAGTCCGAAAATAAGGTGCTATCTTCAGTATATACCGTACTTACTCCTTGCAGCGGATAAGCAAAAATGTCTTCTGCACGGGTTAAAAGAAGTTCAGCCTGCGATTCGCTCAGGATTAGTTCAGTGCGCTGCTGTGGCAGACTAGGATCGATGGCTACATAGGCCCCACCCGACTTAAGTACAGCCAAAATTGCAATGTACATTTCAAATGAGCGACCCAAGCACAGTGCAACCACTTGTTCAGAAACAATCTGGTGATGTTCAATCAAGTAATTAGCTAAGCGGTTTGCTCTGTCATTTAACTCGGCATAAGTGAGCGTCTCGCCATCGAGCTTTAAAGCGATGGCACTAGGTAATTGCGCTGCGGTCTGTTCAAATAGTGTGTGTAAACACCACTGAGAGCCGCTAGATAAAACATCTGTCACCTCATTACTACTTAGCTTCAGATCCGCTTGCTGCTTTTCCACAGACTCAGTAAACAGTGCTTTTAACTGATGTAGGTTTTGCAAATTATCAAGGACAAGTGATTCGTCAACTCCAAAGTCGACAAGACAAGCGATTTCATTCACACCACTGGCCGCTATCTTTTCAACAGTTGGCTTACAACTATCCACCGTGCCCAATAAAGCATTTGAATGATAATATCGCATAAACGCGCGTTCCGTAATCGCATTGAGTTCGTCAGACTGATTTAAGTCCCCTGATAAAACCATATCTGCGGACTCGCCAACCAATCTTGCTATTTCCTGTGGTGATCCGGCCGAGGTAACCAAATAGCGTTTAAATGGCTCCTTCACGTGGTCAAAGATCACAGCTTCATTCTCAGCAATAAAGGTATGAGCCAGTAGCGTGACAGTGCCGTGCCCCATATGACCGGCCTTTTTCCATGCATCACGATATGCCGCAACTTTATCAGCAAGATCATCAAGAGATTGCCCAAGTAGATGGGTTAAGACATTTTGACCCGCCTGACCTGCCCTAATGAACGCGTCAACATGGCCAGCAGTTGTTGTCCAAATCGGTATATCGGTTTGAATAGGGCGAGGCCTGATACTCACCTCTTCGATTTTCCCATTACCCGATGGCATTTCTAGCGTCTCACCTTTCCACAGAGACTTAACTGTTTTAATCCCCGCTTGCAGGTCATCTCTACGGCTTTCATACCCTTGCGGTGCAAGCACAAAATCTTGTGGAGACCAACCTGCCGCAAAACCAAGCCCAATTCGGCCTCCTGAAATATTGTCGATGACCGACCAGTCTTCAGCCACTCGAACAGGGTTGTGGAGTGGTAACACACAGCTGCCGGCTCTGATCTTGACACGTTCAGTCATGCCCGCAATGGCTGCCGCAGTGATCGCAGGGTTGGGAAACAAGCCACCAAACGCGCCAAAGTGGCGCTCAGGAGTCCACACTGCTTCAAATCCATGTTGATCTGCAAATTTAGCCCCTTGCATCAGCAGATTGTACTTACCTAGACGACTGTCACCGGCATCGTTTGCAAAAAAGAACAAACTAAAGTTGACACTTTTTTCGCTACCCTCAATCTGCTGCTCACTTGCTGTTAGTTGGTTGTATACGGAGTGAGATAAGCTGCCCTCACTATCCGTATGCCAATCTACATACTGGGTTGACTTTTCTTGCTCAGATAGCATCGGCAGCGCTCGGATCGTCTGACTTGGCTGCGCAATGATGCTTGAGAGCAAACATTCAAAGTTGTCAGCCATTCGCTCTATTGTGTCAGCTCTAAACAAGTCTGTTGCGTATTCCCAAACACACTCAACCCCCGTATCTAACACTCTAAAATACAGTGTTAAGTCATATTTACTAAATGGCGCCGTAAATGGCACACTCTCGAATACCTGAGCTTGCTCTTCGTCAAAGTCACCTCTTCCCCCACCGACAGTCTGACTTTGATCCATATACACTAATTGTATCTGTGCAATAGGCTCGTAACTCAAACTGCGATTTGGATTCAATTCATCCACTAAGCTTTCAAATGGTAAATGCGAATTGGAATAGCACTTCAATAAGTTTTGCTTGGTTGTAGCTAAAAACTCGGAGAATGTTGGATCACCCGTCAAATCACTGCGCAATACTAAGGTGTTGACAAAAAAACCAACTAATGGCTCCACTTCTTTTTGCAGTCTATTTGCAACTTGAAAGCCCACTATAATGTCATCTTCGTTGCTATAACGACCGATAAAGGAAGAAAATGCAGCCTGCATGGTCATATACAAGGTTGTCCCTTGCTCTTGACTCAAACGGTTGAGCCCGCCAAGCACGTTATTGCCAATGGTTTTAATGTACTGAGCGCCGCGATAGCTCTGATACTTTGGTCTGGTAAAATCGGTTGGTAAATTGTTTACATCAGGGGCGTCCAATAGGTACTCTTTCCAAAATTCAATTTGATTAGCCAGTTCATTTTGCCCTAACCAACGGGATTGCCAGTCGGCATAATCAATATATTGAATTGGAAGTGGTGGCAGGTCATGGGCTTCACCTTTAGTATATGCTAGGTAAATCTTACTCATTTCTTCAACGAGTATATTGACCGTCCAGTTGTCCGAGCAAATATGATGCTGACTGATACACAGGATGTCACGATGTGCATCAAACTTAATCAAAAATGCTCTTACCATCACGCCATCTTCTAGCGGCGTTGGCTCCAACAAAAACTCGTCAAATAGGGCTCTTGCGGCATCCATTCTTTCTGACTCACAAACATCACTGACGTCTCGCGTAATAATCTCTACATCGCAATTGTCCGTAATTTGCTGTACTGGCTGACCATTTACATTGCGATAGCGCGTTCTCAAAATGCTGTGTCGATTGACTATTTCAGACAGCGTCTTCTTCATTGACGCGATACAAACGTTTTTAATAAATACGCAAAAGGCGTTGTTGTATGCGGACAACCCATCTTCCAACTGAGAAATCATCCACAATCTTTGCTGTGAAGTGGAAAGGGTTGATAGCTCGGTTTTACCCGTAGCATAAATTGGTGGTAACACGAGGTCGTGCGCGCTTGCATCTCGCTTTTTTTGAATTTCGTCTGCTTGTTCAGCAACCGTCGCCAGGGTGAATATGGTATCAATAGACAACTCAATTTCAAATGTCTCTCTGATCTCCGTGATAACTCGAATGGACATCAGAGAATCAACGCCCAAATTTAGTAAGTTGTCGTCAATTTTCAGCGTGTCGTTCGCAAGATATTTTGACCAAATAGCCAATAACTGGCTTTGTATGCCAGTCAATCCAGCATCACTTGAAACCAAGCGCATCGACTGTACTTGGTGTTCTTCTGCATGTGTGACCTCATCATGCACTTGGCTAGATTGCGGCGTTGTGTTGACCGAGCCAATGCGCATCAACTCCGGCGCGTAATAACAAGTATTGGCAAATGGGTAGGTTGGTAGCGCGACTCTACAGCGCTGCTCTGCATCATAAAACTTGGTCCAGTCAATATCGTAGCCAGCCAATTGCAATTGGCTTAGTGACGCCAACAAAGCACTTTCAGCATGTTGAACATGCTGTTTTGCACTGCGCGTCGTTGCGATAGACACCGCTTGTGCGCCATTTCCAACTCCATTTTGCGCCACCAGCTGAGAAAGCGTATTTCCCGGTCCCAATTCAACGCAAATGACATCGGGATCTTTGAGTAACACCTGTGCACAGTCTGCAAACTTTACGGTGTGACGCAGATGTTGCTCCCAATAAAGCGGCGTTTGAACTTGCTCGCTATCAGCCCAGTCGCCTGTCAAATTAGATAAAAAAGGCGTGTGAGGCGCATTCAGTGCAATGTTTGACATACACGCTTTAAAATCACTCAATATCGGCTCAAGGTGTGCAGAGTGCATAGCATGAGAAGTATGTAATTGAGTCGCACTGATTTGCTGTTCTTGCAGCTGGCGTTGCAGCTGTTGAATTAATTCTTTGTCGCCTGACACCACAACTCTGTGCGGTGCATTGAGCGCCGCAATAGCAAGCCCATCACAGATGTAGCTCTCCACCTCTTCTAGCTTGGCAGCGACTGCCAGCATAGCCCCTTCTTGCATAGACGCAACCAACTGTCCTCGTTTTGCCACGATAGTCAGTGCATCTTCATAGCTCATCACACCCGCAGCACATGCGGCAACGTACTCCCCTAAACTATGGCCAAGAAATGCTTTTGCATCACAGCCCCAGCTAGTGAATAGTTCAAATAACGCATATTCAAATATAAACAGTGCCGGTTGCGCATATTCCGTCGCAATCAACTCTCTGGCTTCATATTCATTGGCTGGGTAAAGCATCTCTTGTAACGCAACACCCGTACTTTGCTCATACAGATCAAACCCTTTTAACATTGAAGCTTTAAATACGGGCTCTGTGTCGAAAATATCCCGCCCCATATTAATGTATTGAGCCCCTTGGCCTGGAAACAAAAAGCACAATGTCTTTGTCTTAGACTGCTCTATCTGAGTGTGTTTGGTCTTACCTTGTAGTTGAGTCTTCAAATCATCAAGGTTTTTCGCCACAAAATTTGATTTGATTTTCAAACTTTTCCTGCCAAGGTGCAGGGTATATGCAATATCAGCAATGCTCGCATCTGGGTTTTTGGCGATATACTCTGCCAAGTTGTTTTCCATTTCGATTAAGGCAGCATCGGTATTGGCCGATAACGAAATAAGATGCTCATCTCTAGATGGGCCAGAATAAGGCTGCTCTTGATGATCCTCAAAAATAACGTGAGCATTACTGCCGCCCAACCCGAACGAGCTCACACCTGCACGCAATGTACCGCCCAGTCCGCCATCCCAACTTGCACAGTGCTGATTGACATAAAATGGACTATTTTCAATATGTAGCAAAGGGTTAGCCGCAGTGTAATTTAAACTCGCCGGGAGCGTTTTATGCTGCATAGATAAAATGGTCTTAATTGCACCTGCAACGCCTGCTGCTTCGCCTGCATGGCCAATATTGGATTTGACTGATCCGATGGCAATACGGCAGTCTTCAACCTCATCAAAAACCTGCTTTAGCGCAGAGATCTCTATTGGATCGCCTATTTTAGTTGCCGTACCATGGGTTTCGATATACTGAATAGAATCGGGGCTAATTTCCGCTCTTTGCAATGCATCACTGATAACCTGAGCTTGGCCGCTCACACTTGGCGCCGTAAATCCTACTTTGTTTTCGCCATCGTTATTGATGGCCGAACCTTTGATCACTGCAAGAATATTGTCATTGTCTTCAACAGCATCTTCCAATCGTTTAAGGACTAAAACGCCACAGCCTTCTCCGGGCACAGTGCCCTGCGCCAACTCATCAAAAGGGCGACATACGCCATCTGGCGATAGAATCATATCCTCTTGATATAGGTAGCCTTGCTCTGCAAGTGCACCAATATATACGCCACCAGCCAAAGCAATATCACACTCACCTATATTTAAGGCCTGGCAAGCTAAGTGGATATTCACTAATGAAGTTGAGCAAGTGGTATTATTTGAAATTGCAGGCCCAGTCAAATTCAACTTATGTGATACGCGAGAACACAAATACCCAGGTTCATTCACACTCGCCAATGCGTAACCATCTGCCATTGACGAACTTGCTAAACTTTCATCTACTTTTCTCAGCCAACGTGTATTGCTGCTCGCCCCCGCGTATAAACCTATAAGTCCATCATAGTTTTCACTGGTGTACCCGGCAGTCTCTAAAGCTTCCCAAACCACCTCGTGAAATACACCAAACTGCGGATCCATAAATTGCGCTTCAGCGGCGCTATAGCCAAATAACTCTGCATCAAAGCACTTTTTTCTCGCCACAAAGCCCGCACGCTTTACGTAGTCACGATGTGAAATCGTGCCTTTATCTAAACCTTGTTCTACTAACTCGCTTTCCTCGAGCTCTTTGATACCTTCGCTGCCTGAGTGTAACAACTGCCAATATTGTTCTATATTTTGTGCTGCAGGGAACCTGCCTGCCATTCCTATGACGGCGATTTCTAATCCGTTATACTCTTTCATATCTCAGTCCCAGTTTTTATTTTTGAATTGTTTTTATTAAACTTTTTTCTTGCCAACATAATTCGGTTTTTCGCACCATCTAGGTTTTTGCGCTTAACCTTATTGACATTCGACTTGCTCACAAATTGACTTAGCTGCCCAACACTCGGGTACTGGAATAAGTCTGCAATTTGTAATGATGTATTGAGTTGATGATTGATTTCTTTGCATACAGAAATCGTGTTTAATGAGTTTCCACCCACTTCGAAAAAGTTATCATCAATGCTTAACTCATTGATGCTTATACCCAGCTCCTTGCTCCAAATCTCCAGTATCACTGTTTCGACACCAGCTTTTGCCGCGACACGCTTGTGACTTGAAACAGGCTTTGCCATCAATGCTAAGCGATCCACTTTGCCATTCGCTGACAATGGGAAGGTGTCGACAACCGAAATGGCACTCGGTACCATGTAAGCAGGCAGCTTAAGCTGTAAGGCTTGGCGCAAGCTGTTGATAAACTCGGGGCTGCCTTCATTGGGATTGGCAACTTGGACAAATGCACATAGCACTTGATTTTCAGCACGCTCTTTGACCAACACCACAGCGTCATGAACCGATTCAAGGTCTCTCATTTTTGACTCAATTTCACCGAGTTCAATCCGCATCCCTCTGAGTTTTACTTGGCCATCAAGTCGGCCTAAAAACTCTATGCTGCCATCGCTGAGCCAACGCGCTAAATCACCGGTGCGATAAGCCTTATGCTCCACACCTAACATGTTCAATGTCACAAATCGCTGGGCGGTCAATTGAGCCTGCTTTAAATACCCCAAACCTACTTGACAACCAGCAATATATAGCTCTCCTTGCGCTCCTTTGGGTGCCAAATTGCCATCTTTATCGAGGATCAACAGTTTAGTATTGGCCGAGGGATAACCTATGGGCACCCGTTTGTCTTTTCTCAATGTGTTGAAATGCCAATACGATACTTCAATTGCAGCTTCTGTTGGCCCGTACTGATTAACCAATTCAACGTTTTCAAAGGCGTCAATTACTTGTGCTTGAAGGTTATAATTCAACGCCTCCCCACTGGTCATCAGTAGCCTTAGAGACTCTAACTTAGAGGTATCTGCATGATTGATAAACAGCTGCAACATCGAAGGAACAAAATGAATAATCGTTATACCCTGAGCTACTATTGTGTCCGTCAGGTAGTCCGGATCAGACTGCGCACCAGGTTTGGCCAAAATCAAAGTGCCGCCTGATGTGAGTGGCCACAATATCTCTCCCAAAGAAACGTCAAAGCTAATTTGGGTTTTCTGTAGTATTTTATCATTCGGCTGCATCTTGAATTGATGCTGCAAAGTATGAAGCCGATTCACCAAGCCACTGTGGCTATTTAGCGTTCCCTTTGGCTGACCCGTTGAGCCTGAAGTATAAAAAACATAAGCCAAGTCGGAAGGCGCCACCTGTACTTCACTCGTCGCAATATTCTCTACTTCGCATGCACTAAACACGCTGTCTTGTAACTGCATGTGCACCTGCTCAAACTCATCCAGCAACACCAGTTGGCCTTCATAGTCTGGTAAAACCGATTGAATATGGGTGTGCGTCAATATCAGCATTGACTCAGAGTCATCAATCAAGTGCTTTAAGCGGTCTTTTGGCAAACTCGGCTCTAGCGGAAGATATGCAGCGCCCGTCTTGAAAATGGCCAGCATGCCCACAACCAACCCAAGTGAACGTTCAGTACATACCCCAACCAATGCAGACGGCGGAACCTTGACAGTATTTTTTAAATAATGTGCGAGTCGGTTTGCCCTTTCATTGAGCTGTGCAAAAGTCAGATCAGTGCCTTCAAACGACACAGCGATAGCATCTGGGGTTTTCGTGACTTGCAACTCGAACAGTTCATGAATACACAACGATGGAGAGAAGTCCACAGCGGTATCATTTAGTTCGTTGACCAGATGTTGTTGCTCTTGCTCTGATAACATCTGCAATTGACGCAGCGGAGTATTAGACAGCCCTTGGTAACGACTTAAACCAACCAGCAAGTTGTGTAGGTGCTCACTCAGTTGTCGAATATATGCATCTTGAAACAAGGTCACGTCATAAACCCAATTAATAGAGATCCCACTGTCGCTGACCTGAATATCAATATCTAAATCAAATTTCGTTTGAACACTTGTCACTTGAAAAGGCTGAACATCTATATCCACAGCTGCTGTCGAATCAAACAGCGACGCATTATGGATACCAAAGTCGTTATTAATGGTTAGCATGATTTGAAACAGAGGGCTGTGGGCTGTACTTCGCGGCACTTTAAGCTCATCAACCAATAGCTCAAACGGTACGTCTTGGTTAGATTGCGCCTCCATATGCACCGTCTTTACATAGTTGAAATACTCACCCAATGACGCTTTGTCGGTATCCACACGAAGCACTAAGGTATTCACAAAACAACCAATTAGCGCCTCTACATCTGGTTGAAGCCTGTTCGCCACAGGCGTACCAATTACTACATCCGAGTCATTACTGTGACGGGCAAGCACCAACGCGAGTGCACCGTGGAGCAACATAAACGGGGTTAATTGATGGTGTTTAGCCAAACGAATAAGCCTGCTGCTCGTGTCTCTGTCCAAACAGCTTGCCACCTTTTTGCCGCGATACTCTTTAACTTTTGGACGTGCTGAGCTCAGCGGTAAACGATGTGTCGCAGGCAGCTCAGATAACTTGCTTTTCCAATACGCCAATTGTTGGGTCACAGCAGGTGTATTGAGATTATTATGCTGCCAGTTGGCGTAATCATAATACTGCACTTTAAGCGCTGGCAGTGGGTCTGGCTCTTCATTTAGGAAGACGCGATATAAACTAAAAAACTCTTTCATCAATAACTGAGCAGACCAGCCATCAGAGGCGATATGGTGCATATTGAGTACCAGCACACCTTTGGGGCTATCGCCTTTAACGATCTCAAAGCAACTGACCCTGAGCATCGGCGCTTGCCTTAAATCAAATGGTTTAGCCACCTCATCATTGATAAGTGCTTGGATGCCTTCTCGATTGCTATCTCCCTCAATATGGTGCGTCTGGTGTGATAAATCATGAACCGCAACCTTGAAGTCCACCTCTGTCATAGGTATGACATGCTGATGCACCTCTTTATCCTGTTCTCTGTAAACCGTTCTTAGGACATGGTGGCGGTCTATAATGGTCGCAAATACCCGTTCCAGTAAATTTAAGTCCAGCGTTGATGAATATTCCAAAGCCACAGATATATTGTATTGAGAAGCCCCACCCTGTAATTTATCGATAAACCACAACCTGTTTTGTGCAGAAGATAAAATGCGATAACTTGATGCACGCTCAACAGGCACAATGTGGCGAGATAGAGCCGACTCTGTGTGTGATTCACTCGATGTGGCTAGGTGGCAGTTTATACGCTGCTCAATCATCGCTGCCAAGCTGGACAAAGTCTTTGATTCAAACACGCTCTGAACCGGTAACTCAACTTCGAACTGAGCGCGAATGCGTGACACTAAACGAATGCTCATCAAGGAGTTTCCACCAAGCTGAAAGAAATTTGCAGCGGTACTCAACTTGTCGGCATCAATGCCCAGTAGCTCAGCCAATATCGCCACCAACTTCTTTTCTGCTTCGGTGGTAGGTGCAACATAACCCTGAACCAACGCGCCTAAGTCAGGTAACGGTAAAGCGCGGCGATCTACCTTACCATTTTTGGTCAATGGCCATGCGTCAACCGCCAGCAATACACTCGGGATCATGTGATCTGGTAATTGTGCCAAAAGTTCCAGCTTAACTTTTTTTACCCAGTCAAATTGTTCTTCATTGTCCAACTGATGCGCAGGCTTGATATACCCGATAAGCTGTAGTTCACTGCCCAACTCTGTGGCAGTGACCAATGCTGAGTCGATGTCTGGGTGAGCTGTCAATTGTGCCTCAACATCTCCCAACTCTAATCGAAATCCGCGTATTTTAACCTGCTGATCTTCTCTCCCAACAAACGCCAGTTTTCCATTATCTAGATAGCGTACCAAGTCCCCAGTGCGATACAACCGCTCTGAGCTGGCGGGATTGTTTTGATCATAAAAAGGATTTGAGATAAAACGTTGTTGGGTTAATGTCGGCAGGTTGAGATAGCCTTGCGCCACCCCTTTACCACCGATGTACAATTCACCTATCGCACCGTAGGGCAGTAACCGCTGCTGTCGGTCCAAAATAAAATACTGAACATTCGCACTGGCACATCCAATATGGATTTGTTCACCGTTGGAAATATTTCCTCGTGAACTGTATATCGTGATTTCAGTGGGACCGTAATAATTGTAAAATTGGACTCCGAGCGCCCGCCACTTTTTGACTAACTCTAAGGAGCAGCTTTCCCCTCCCGTCGCGACTACTTTAAGAGATTGATAAGTATCTGGCTTTACAACTTCGAGGATAGAGGGTGTCATAAGCAAATGGGTGACATCAGCATAAAGTTCCAATTCTTTTTGAAAGTCCATGGATGAAGCCAGTCTCAATTTCGAGCCTGATGCCAAAGCACACCAGTAGAGCCATATTGCCGCATCAAATGCAATTGAGGTGGCCTGATAAAATACATCGTCCGGCCCGCCGTTAAATGGCGGACAGGTGGTACTATGCAACATGGTATTTGTCAGACTTGCATGGGAAATCATCACACCTTTTGGCTTCCCAGTGGAGCCCGATGTATACACTACATAAGCAAGATGATGAGCATTTAAGCCTAGCGTTTCTTTCGCAATATTTTGAGTGCTATAGTGGCTATACAGCTGCACATCATCTAAATTGATAACCTCTCCAGAAAAGCCTGTTAGCGCGTCATGCGCTTGTCGATGACTAACCATGGTTGTCAGCGCAGCATCCTCAAACATATACTCTAGCCGCGTTCGAGGATAACTCGGATCTAGTGGAATGTAGGCTCCCCCAGCTTTCAAGATCCCCAATATTCCTACTATCATTTCCAGTGAGCGCTCAGCGCACAATCCAACAAGTGTGTTCGGTTTAACACCGTGCTTTTGCACCAAATGATGGGCGAGCTGGTTGGCACGCTCGTTAAGCTCTTTGTATGTCATGCTTTTCGTTGCAAATATCAATGCAACACTATTGGGCCTAATTTGTGCTTGCTGCTCTATAAACTCATGAATAAATGGCGCATGAGGATATTCCTGCTGGGTGGCATTAAGCTCGGTTACTAGATAGTGGGTTTCTTGCTCATCGAGCATGGGTACATCATGTGGAGAAATGCGCAAATTGGATATGTGACTCAGTTCGGTGAGTAAACGGCAAAAGTGCTTGCTGAATCTTTTAACTGCCTGTTCTGAAAATAGGCTTGTGTCATATACCCAGTTTATTTCCAAACCTTGCTCGTTTATATTGAGTTCTACGCTCAAATCAAACTTGGCCAGCACTGAGTCGACTTGGCATCGCCTTATAGTCACGCCTGCCAACGATTCGTTTAACCCCTCAACGCCATTTCCAAAGTTGCCATTGTTAACTGTCATCGCAATTTGAAATAGCGGACTGTGGCTGGTGCTTCTTGAAATATTTAACGACTCGGCTAGCTGTTCGAGCGGCACATCTTGGTTTGCCTGCGCCTGTTGGTGAACTTGCTTGATATGTTCAAAATAACTGGCCAGTGATTCTTGGTCGGTGTCGACTCGCAGTACCAAGGTATTCACAAAGAACCCGATCAATGAGGCCAACTCTTTTTGAGCCCGATTTGCCACTGGAGTGCCTATGACAATATCTGCGCTATTACTGTGCCGAGAAAACAATAGTGACAATGCACCGTGTAATAGCATAAATGGTGTCATGCCATTTTGTTTGGCTAGAGTGTGTAAATTATTACTTATCGGTGCAGGCAACCTGTCTTGAGTTATACCACCTACATATTGCTTTACCGAAGGCCTAGGGTGACACAGCGGTAAATTGTGCACCACTGGCAGATCTTGTAATTGCTGAGTCCAATAGCCTATTTGTTTGTCCAAGCGCTTGTTAGATAGCGACTCGCGCTGCCAATAGGCATAGTCTACATACTGTATTTCTAACGCTGGTATGGATGTTTTCTTGCCTTCAATCAATGCTTGGTACAAGGTAAAGAATTCTTTCGCCAACACATCTATGGACCAACCATCTGATGCAATATGATGCATACTTAACGTCAATACAGCGTACGTCAGATCCGTTTTGAAGTATCTTGCACGCAGCATCAAATCCTCAGACAAATTGAACGCTTTTTGTTGCTCCTGTGCGGCCAACAGGCGGATTAATTGCCGCTGCTTTTCTTCACTATACTGAGATAAATCTTCACAAGTTAATTCAAATTCGACGGCCGATGCAGGTCGAATTGACTGTTTCACTTCACCTTCATATTCAATGTAAACAGTTCTGAGCACTTCATGTCTGCTGACAATTATATTGAATACTTGCTTCATTACAGCAATATCCAAACTCGGGGTCACCTCATAGGAGACTGACATATTATATTGTGACGATCCCCCGTGGAGTTTATCAATGAGCCACAACCCTTGCTGAGCAAAAGACATTGGATGCAGCTGCTCTGCTACCTCGCTTCGTGCTATTTTTTTTATTCTTTTGTCTAAGGTTTTGTCTGTTAGATAGTCTATTAATTGATTTTTATTATCTTTAATTAGCTGAGCAATTTCAGGGCTTATTCTGCCCTTTGGCGCTTTGGCTTTCAAAACCCCGTTGTCTAAATAAATACTCACGCCCAGCTCTGTTATTTTTGAATATACTTCCTTCACTTTTACCTCAAAACTTTTGATGCTTATTTTAATTTGATCTCAAATTAAACGCGCTTTCCTTTTGAGCTCCCAACACCCAGCTGCCTCATTCAATAGTCTTGGCTCAAGCCCAGCTCCCCAGCAATACTAAACTGGCAAACAGCCAAAATACGCAGCTTTGGTACTGTTGCTTTAGGCCAAAACACAGCAAAAATTACTTGGTGTTAGGGCATCTACTTTATGATTGAATAATCTTGGGTACTTACCATTGGCAAGTACGAAAAATAAGTAAGAAGTGGCCAAGTATCGACTGGCCACTGTGGGAAAGTTACACCCTACAAAAAATCAATGCATATCGCTCTTTGGCAAAGACATATTCAACCACTCATTTGTAAATGAGCTGCATGCTGCCAGCTTAGCGCCATCATTTCTTTATCGAAATTAAACATACTTTTTCAGCGCAGTTTGAACACAGTTCAAAGTCGCTGTGTTGCTTCAATCATTTTTCAAAGTAACAGCTAAAATATGCGTTATGCCGATTGATAATGTTAATGTGTATTAAACGTCTATTGGCTCAAAACTGCGTGCACTTAAGAAATCAGGCCTGCTAGACAATTTTTTAGGTACATTGGAAACTGCATTATAGGTAATAATCATGATCCTTCTGTCAGAGGCTGACATATTATTTGACGATGCGTGTATAACCTGGGGATCAAAAGCAAACCCTTCACCAGCGGCACAAGTGACAAACTCATATTCACCATCGGATAATACGTCTTGCATAAAGGACTTTTTGACTTGGAAGGTGAGATTAGATGACACGTTTTCCTGCCATACGTTACGACTATTATCGCTGACAGATTCAGATACATTACCGAGTTTATGGCTGCCTAGGACAATGCAAAGCGGCCCGTTAAGCATATTCACTTCATCAAGAGGTATGGCGATATTCACCATATTTGGTTGTTCGATATGGTCAAACTCCTGCCAATAGATAAAGTCTTGGTGCCAAGGCCAATTGGCACCTTCAAAAGCCAATTTTTGATTTATTTTAAACTGATGAACGTAAACCTGTTCGCCCAGCACCTTTTGTGCAAAGCTAACAAGTCTTTTGTCTTGGGCAATATCTCTGAAAAAAGAATCATACAAGTGTGGACCGTGTATCGCTCTGATGGTGTCCGTACCCTTTTCAAAAACAATCCCTTCACTAAACTTCTTAGAGTACTCTGAAACCGCCTTAGATATTTGGTTTATCTCTGTTTCACTAAATACCGGCCCCAGCTTGCTGAACCCACTATCCTTTACGTTTAGCACTTCTAAATTCATCTATAACCTCTTTTTATTCGTTATTTTTGGTTAAGTTAGCAAATCAATTTCAGCCCTACTTCGGCACAAACCTCGGTATAGTGCGCGCAATGCGCAGCATACGCCTCCTAAGCACAACTAAGCTGCGCCACTGCCTATTCAAACTAAACTATGTCGCCATCAAAAAAGCCGCTTCCTAGTCAATCGCCTTAGAGATGTTTGACATTAAATAAAAAAGCTCCCTACTTTTTCACTTATTGCTAAATTTTCAGTTCTATTTTTATCGTTAATATTTATTTGCTCAACGTGGTGTACGCGCCTATTTTTAACCTTTTGGTTTTATTGGCTTGGCAACGACCACGACGTTTCATAGAAAGTGCTATAAAGCCTCAATATCAACACCTTGCAAACACAAGGACATTGAAACTCTACAGCCATTTCGACGTATTTTTAAAACTCGCTGTATACTAAGAGCCTGCCTGAGCACCTTGCTTCGAAACTCTCTTGGCGTATGTGCGCTCACCTCTATAAAGATCGGTAAACGTCAGCACAGCCTCGCCGCCACTTTGCTCGAGGGTAAAAAAGTTCCCGCTGCACTTGTGGCTATAAGAGTTGTTTTCTCTTAACTCGATGACTTCTTCGCCACCCTCTTCAATCAAGATTAAATCCGTACCACTGCGTTTTATCTCAAACCGCTCCCCATCGGTTTTTTGATAGTGGCCCAACAGCGCTATTTCAGCAGGTTTATCTGCAACTAGGCTTATTCTGGCAGGTAGTAACTTGGTGTACTCAGCAACCATATGCAAGGTTGCCGGGCCAGGGTGGATACCCTCATTATTAGAAAGGCCAACAACATTGATGCCCAAGTCTTTGAAATACGCACTCCAAGATGTATAACCTGGCACGCGGCCTTCGTGGTAGATGGTCGGTACGCCGATTATTTCGCTAATATTTACGCCTAAGCCATAATCAACTTCTGTGCCGTCGCTCAATTTAGCTTTTTTCACCATTCTCTGATAAGACGATTCAGACAAAATTTTGCCGGTATTCAACATCATAAAAAACTGGCTCAGATCCGATACCGTGGATGAGATAGCACCTGCAGCATGCATCCACGTCCTACTTACCTTTTCGGGGTGGTAGAGCTTCTCAGGTACTTTTGGATCTGAGAAATAGCCAACCGTTTTATGTTGAGAAGGTTGCTCAAAAACATAGGTATTTTTGAGCCCAAAAGGCTCAAATATTCGCTGTTCTAAAAATTCACGATAAGACAGCCCAGATACTTCTTCAATCAATTTACCCAGTAAAATATACCCGGTGTTTGAATATTCGTAACTGTTGAGTGGCTCTTGGTAAGGCCTACGTCGAGTGATACTTTTAACGACACGGTCCAATCCCCTATCTCGGTGCCACAACCCCCAAACTCTCGAATCACTTAGGTAATCAGGAAACCCTGCAATATGCGACAGGATCTGGGCGACAGTTGCATGTTTATATCCATCAGGGATAGACTTGACATAGGTGCCAAGTGGCGCTTCGAGATTAACTTTTTTCTCTTCGCTGAGAAGCAACACGGCAACAGCGGTGTAAGTCTTTGTTATCGAACCAATATCCAACACGCTATCTTGATCAAGCTGCTCGCCAGTAGAGACATTAGCAAGTCCTATCGCCCCCGAATACAACACTTGGTTACCCTTAGTGATTTGAATGCTAGAACCTGCACTACGCTTGTTTGCATAACATTGATGGATCTCAGAAAAGCTAGCGCCGTAGACTGGACTAAATACTGATACCGCCGCGAATAAAGCACTCACTTTAAAGCTGTTACACTTTACGTTCAAAGACTTACTTGTCATATCTAGTCCTATTAAATAGATTGAAAACCAGAGGGCGCTGACATACCTACGAGGATTTTCCTATTTCCCTCGTACGGCTCTCTGCCATGGCTAAACCGCGTATTATCAATTAGCATCAAGTTATGCTTTTCCCACTTAAACTTAATTCGCAAGTCTTGGTTCAAGTCGCGGATCAGCTGTAACTCAGACTCATCAATTTCACTGCCATCGCCAAAGTACACATTTCTCGGTAAAAACTCTTTACCCAAGCTATTGATCAAACTTTCCTTCATATCTTTACCAAGGCTAGAAACATGAAATAAATGGGCCTGATTAAACCACACTTTTTTTCCTGAAACCGGGTGAACAATGGATGCTGGATTTATCTGCCACGTTCGCAATCTATCACCGGGTAACCATTCAAAATTAATGTTCTTTTGACGACAAAATGCTTCTACTTCTCCCTTATCGGATGTTTGAAACACTTCTTGCCAAGGCAAATCGACATCAGAGTAGTTCCTGACATACTTAAGCTGCTTGGACTCAAATTTGTCTCTTATCTCCTGTGGAATTAACTCATATAACTTGCAGCTATCTGCAATCGGCGTTTCCCCGCCTACTGGCGACGGTTGCATGCACAAAAAACCGAGTCGCAGTGGCCATTCATTTGAATAAGCATTTTCATTGTGCTGTAAAATAGTTTCACTGGCGTGATATTCGGTTGCCGTATAGATATTGCCCTTCAACCCTGTCCTCGGAGTTGAGCGATATTGATACTCTAGCAGCGGCCCTTGAAAAATGGTTTGCAACAGTTTTGAGAATTGCCCGGTACTGACCACCTTCAAGCCTTTAATTAAAACCGCGCCATTGGTTGCCACCAACGATTCTAATTCGGCGCGATTTCGCTGCGCCCAATCCAAGGTTTTTTCGCCTTGCAGGTCCACGTTGAGTACCAGTGGCTGACCTTCAACTTCAACTAAGTCATTGATTGACATCAATCCCATGTTTGTCTCCTAAAACTTAATTTCACTTTTGCCGCATAAACGCTCAACTGGAATGCCTTGTGCCTGACAAAACTCCACCATTTGCATAGATTGCACTATCTGTTCAGAGTCATCGCTATAATCAAGACCCATAAAGTAGTTGTACCAAGGCTCCAAGCCTAAAGCGTAAATCCACACATTTTTTGGTTTCAATGCATTGGTGATTTGAGAAGCCGTTTCAAAACTACTGCCATTGAGTCTGCGCGATTCCTTTATATTTCTTGGCACAGCCTCAGTGAAAAGGGCCCCATATAGCCATGTAAATGGTGCACCGACACATTCCATACCAATCGCCATTAAGTCTAATTCACCAAAGTAAGCGCTCAGCTTTTCATACATGATGGGTTCTAAGTTAGAGGAGTCAGCACCGGCATATATTTTTTTACCGTTAAGTTGGAATAACCAGCCAGTTTTACTTCTTATATTCAAATCGCCATGCTCACCCAAAAACGGAATGCCGGTAATGCTACCGTCCGGGACATCAATCACTTCTAAATCATCAATTTCAATTACATCAAACTTTAATTGCCTGAGGATCATTTTGAGCGACGGGTCTAACAATGAACCGCCATTGTTTTTAGGGACTAAAATACGACTTGTCTTGTGGCGAAGCTGCAATAAAGTCTCTAAGTTGACGTGATCTGAATGATTGTGTGTAAGACAAATGTAATCTATTTTTTCCGGTAGTTGCGCAAAACCAATCGCTTGCTCGCGATTTTTTGATGTGATGTTGGCTACAACGGGATCAACCAAAATGGATACATTTTGTGTTTGTAACAGTAAACCTGCATGACCAATATATTTAACAGATGTCGCCTCTATCTCTTGTGCACTACCAGCTGGTGCTTCGGTAGTGAATAGTTCGAAAATATTTAAGCCACCTGTACACTGCTTGCCTTCAAACAAGGCTTCAATTTCCTGTTTAGAAATTGGCTGGGTCCGGGTTTTAAATAAGGTATCCCAGAATTCACTGTCAAAGGGTTCCCTGATATGAATGTGGTCCGTATCTGGCAACCTTGGCGTGCTCAGTACAAATGGCCTTTCCATCTCTTCATTTAAGACACCTAAAGAGACCGATTGCAGATCTTTTCTGTAATATTCACTTTGATAGACCAACCCCTCGATAACACGGAAGCTCGGGTTGTGGTTACTATCCATAACTAGCTCCACATACCCTTTCAGTAAGTCAGGTACCTGCTTATAAAGCGGTTCTAAAGACTCGCCACTGACGTGTTGCTTGAGCATCGCATTGAGGGATTTTAGCGCATCGGCCAACTCACCAAAGAGCGCATCATCTGTTTCAAATTTATTGATAAGTGATTTAACATCCTCCAGCTGCTCAGCTTTACAATCAACAAACTCCCCACCACCTGCAATGGTTTTGTTTTCATTCGCCATAATATGCAGTTCATGATTGTTGGCAAATGACTTCATCAACCTTAGATGAGTTTTATTCATGTATAGAGCATACTGAAATGGAGATAAAAGGTTTGGCCATGCGTACCAGTTGTTTACCAATGGTTCGACGTAAACACTTTCTCTTAGATAATACTTCTGTGACATTTCCATCTCTTTTTATTTATTATGCGGCTGGTGTGCAATGTGCCACCAGCCTTTTATTATTTTGACTTAACGTTACAGTTCCCAAACATCTTCTTCGGCATCACTGCTGTCATCTTCATGTTGAGAGATTAGCCCTTCTTTGAGTCGTACAGCGGTATCAATAACTTTTACAAGCTCGGACACCACTGGTTGCTCAAGAACTTCTTGCATGGACAACTCTATATCAAACTGATGTTGAATAGCGGTATACATACGCGCAGCCAACAAAGAGTGGCCTCCCAAATCGAAGAAGTTATCCTCTAGCCCGACTTGCTCAACCTGCAATAACTCCTGCCACATAGCACAAACCTGACGTTCCAGCTCACTAGTCGGTGCCACGTATACTTGCTCACGATGAAGTGATTGCGGCACAGGCAACGATTTACGGTCAACTTTACCATTCACTGTTAGCGGCATCGCTTCCAAGCTAACGTAATGATTAGGCACCATATAATCTGGTAGTAATGCTGTTAAATGTTCCTTGAACTGTGGTTTGTCAATATCCTTTATTGCAACAAAATATGCAACAATATTTTCAACCTCATTTAACACACAAACATCAACAACAACTTGTTCAACACCATCTATTAACAAGATTTTATTTTCAATTTCTTCTAATTCGATTCTAAATCCACGGATTTTGACTTGCGTATCAGCTCTGCCAATAAAGCTAAATTCACCCGAAGGTAATATGCGGACTAGATCTCCAGTTTTGTAATACCTCTGCTTAGAGCTGCCGGGTAATGACATTTCAATAAACGCTTTCGCCGTCAGTTCAGGGGCATTGATATAACCTCTTGCTAACTGATCACCTGCCAGATATAACTCACCGATTGCACCGACAGGACAAGGGTGCCCATTTTCGTCCAATACAACCGCTTCAAACCCCGGATAGACATCACCCAAGCTTCGAGAGTTCGATACTGACCAATCACTTGCCATGGCAGTCACCGTGGTTTCTGTTGGCCCATATTCATTGATTAAACGACAGTGCTGCTGCCACTTTTCAACCGTAGATTCTGGACATGCCTCACCACCAAGGATGAGTGTTTCTAACTTAAATTCACTTTGCCAGGACAGCGATTCTAAAATCGAAGGTGTTAAAGAGATTTGTTGCACTTCAAAATCAATTAACTGCTTTGATAGCGATTGCTCAAAGCTTGCCAAACACAAGGTAGCGCCCGAATACAAGCTACTCCAAATAACACCTAATCCGGCATCAAAGGCAGGAGACAAGACAGACATCACTCTTGACTGAGGCTGTGTACCTACAAAGTGATTATGGTTCCGCACAAAACTAGTCAAAGCCAAGTGCTCAATCATCACCCCTTTAGGTACGCCAGTAGACCCTGAAGTATGGATGACATAGGCCAGTTGATCTGCCTCTACTGGCATCAACTTGTCAGCTAGCAGAACTTGCTGTGTCTGGTTATCTACAGAGCGAATGTATAGCCCGTCTAGGCTAAGTTGCTGAACACCAGCAAAATCAGTCTTGCGGTGTGTTGCAGGCACTATCAAATGCTCTACACCACTCGACTCAATCATTTGCTCAATACGCTGAGCTGGCAACCTTTGGTCAAACGGCATATACACAGCGCCCATTTGCGAAAGCGCTACCATAAGTACAACATTGCTCACCGAGTTTTCAGCAATTACACCCACCAAACTACCCGCGCGAACACCTTGTTCATACAGTGCAACTGACATGGCACGGGCTGCAGCAGCAAGTTGACCATATGTTAGCTGTTCACTGCCATCGATTAGAGCCAGTGCTTCAGGCGCTTCAACAACATGGCATTTAACAGCCTCATGTACCGCTACAAACGGCTTGTCACTGTCAGTCAAACCATCGCGACCGGTATTCCTATCAGTTCTTTGATTTACAAGGGCTTGCGCGACCTGCAATTCAGGCATCGACAACATATTTTCTATAATGAGCAGGTAATTTTCGCCCATCTGCTCAATGGTTTCTGTCTCAAACAGGTCAGTACAATATCCCAGTGAGAAGCCTACTTCATCATCAAACTCCTCAACATCCAAACTCAAGTCAACTTTGGCAACTAGCTGCTCGGTATGCATTGGTGAAATCGCAAACTCTTCCGCAGCTAAGCCTTCCACTTTATTGGTGTTCATTGAGAATATCACTTGAACAAGCGGTGCATGTGACGCGCTGCGGGTGATATCCAGATCTGAAACCAATTTATCAAATGGATATGACTGATGCGACTGAGCAGCCAAGCTTGTCTGTTTAACCATTTGCAGTAAAGAATCAAACGAAGACTGCGGTTCAACACCCACTCTCATCACAACCAGGTTTACGAAGAAGCCAATTAATGGCTCAACTTCTTTGCGGTCCCTATTCGCTACCGGCGTACCAAACAAAATATCTGATTCACCACTGTAACGATTCAACAGCACAGAGAACGCCGTCTGTAGTGCCATTGACATCGTCAATCCTCGGCTCTGACAGAATGCCTTGAGCTTATTTTTTTGCGCCTGATCAAGCTTAAATGGCACTGCGCTTCCGGCAAATGACTGTCGCGCAGGACGAACTTTATCCGTTGGAATTGAGTGAATTTGTGGACTCCCAGCAAGTGCCTCTGTCCAATAGGTCTGATCGGCAAGGTATTGCTGCTCACCTTCCCACGTACGCTGCCATACCGCATAATCTTGGTATTGCACTGCAAGCGGGGTTAGCTCTGCGGCAACTTGACGGCTTTTGGCTGCGTATATGGTATTGAATTCTTTCATTAAGATACCAATCGACCAACCGTCAAAGACAATATGGTGGAAACACAATAGTAGCGCGCCACTCTCAACATCTACACCGTTTGTAAGCTTGACGTAACTGGCTCTAACCAGTAAGTCTTTAGCAAGATCAAACACCTTTGTGGCATTTTCAAATTGAATTTGTGCTACTTCATGTTGGCGAGCTTGCGCATCCAAGTGACTCACGTCGACTCGATGTAGTTTAAACGGTTGAGCATGTTCATAAGTGACTTGTGGCTGCTCGTCCACCGTCACAAAGTTACTTCTCAGCACCTGATGGCGAGCGACAATTTCGCCTAATGTCTGCTCAATCAGTTCAACGTCAAACTGGCCTGACACTTCAAAAGCAAGTGGCATGTTATATTGCGAACTGCCTTGGCCCATTTGGTCGATAAACCAAAGGCGCTCTTGTGCATGTGTCAGTGGATAATGCGTCATGTCGAGTGACACAGGCTGAATAGCAGGCGTAAATGTCGCTGCATCGGCTTGCTCTACCACCTCACCTTGTCCTGACAAAGAGGACGCATCAAATAATTGATGAAGCGAAACCTCAACGTTAAACGTCTCTCTAATTGCAGTTATCAACTGTATTGCCAACAGTGAATGGCCGCCTAACAAGAAAAAGTCACTATCTTGTGTAATCGCAGCCAATTCCACTTCAAGCAATTGTGCCCAGATATTTGCAAGCTGATTTTCTATTTCACCTACAGGACCAGACGAACTGGTTTGCTCTGTATGTGCTTGCCATTTTGGTAGCGCCTTTCTATCGACTTTACCATTAGCAGTTAATGGTAACTGGGCTAAAAACACGTACTGGCTTGGACACATATAGTCATTTAGCTCTAACGCCAATGATGTTCTTAAACTACGCTCCAGTTCCGCCAAATCCATATCGACATCACAAGCAATATAGGCTACAAGATGTTGAGCCGCAGTATCGTCTAACATCACATGCGCAGCAGAAATGCTTTGATTGCTCAGCAGGTGATGCTCAATTTCGCCTGTTTCTATGCGATAGCCACGCACTTTCACTTGCTCGTCAACTCGGCTGATAAATTCAAGGTTGCCATCATGCTTGTAGCGAACTATGTCACCTGTGCGGTAATAGGTAAGTGCTTGGTTGGTGTCATCGGAAAACTCAATAAACTTTTCTTGGGTAAGTGCTAAACGATTCATATACCCTTGAGTAACACCTTCTCCCCCGATATACAGCTCTCCTTTAGCGCCTTTGGGAACAGCTCTGCCATCTTTGTCCAATACGCGTAAAACAGTATTGTGAATTGGCACGCCAATTGGCACTGACCCCACAGTTTGCCCTGCGCTTTCATTCGCTGAGACTTTAAATACAACACAACCTACGGTCGCTTCTGTCGGTCCATATTCATTGATAATACAGGCGTTTGGCATAACACTGTTGCGCCACTGATCAACAGTACCCCAACTCAAGTTTTCACCCCCAACAATGCACATATGCTCAACCTTTGTCTGCGGTTGGTCGTACAACTTGGCAAGTGCATTTAAATGCGACGGTGTCAATTTAAACAACATAGGGGATGCAGCATTTGCAATCAATGCGGCCAGTGAATCTAGCTCGCGACTTCCTTGTTCAATTAATACAACTTCTTTGCCGCATACTAGTGGCGTAAATAGACTGGTAATTGTCGCATCAAAGCTCAAAGACGTGCTCACTACAGCCCCATTCACGCCATCAAAATATTGCGACGCAGCATAGTTCAAGTAGTGGGCTAAATTGGCATGTGATACAGCAACGCCTTTCGGTTTACCCGTAGAACCTGAGGTATATATGACGTAGGCCGTATCTGATGACTGGACTGAAGTCTTAGCGTCCTGTAATTCCTGCTCGGAACATTGATACCAATCTTCATCAAACAGCTCATCATCAAGCATCATGAAGTCAACACCATCTAGAGGCACACTTTCAACGGTGTGTTCATCAACCAACATCAGTTCCATGCCACAGTCATCAATAATATGATTGATTCGTGCACTGGGCGTTTTAGCATCAATTGGAACATAAAAGCCACCCGCTTTTAAAACTGCAAGCATGGCAACCGTGCTTTTAACGCTGCGCTCCATGCATATTCCTACCGCTTGCCCTGGAGCTAACCCTTCGTCTTGCAATACGACAGATAGGCATGCAACTTTCGTTGCCAATGCATCATAAGTCAATGCGCCATCTTGAGAAGACACCGCTGGTGCATTGGGCGACAGTTGTGCATATTCAGCAACCTTGTCGTTTAGCGCAAAGAATGGGGTAGAAGCGATACCACTTTCGCTTTCTTGTAACGTTTCTACAGCAGCATCAACTGCCAAATCAATATCACATACGCGCGCTTGTGCCTTTTCAACAAGCTGGAGTAGTACCGCCTTAAGTTGTTGACCCACAGTTTCGATATCAGCTGCGCTGTATTGCCCTAAGTGGTATTCAAATCGAATCGATAATGTATCGCCTAAGTGTGCTATCAAGCTCAGCGGGAAGTTAGTGCGCGCATACGGCTGCACATCGGTGATCACCAAACCAGCATTATTAACATGAGCACTCACATCTTTGATCGGGTAGTTTTCAAAGACAATGACACTGTTGTATAGCTCACCTGTCCCATGACTATTCGCCGCAGTTTGAATTTCTGTCGCGGATATAAAGTTATGTTGTTCTCTTTGGCTCAGTGCATCACGTTGAGAAATTAGGAAGTCCTCAACTTTCTCACTGCCCTCTACCGTTACTCTGCATGGCAAAGAGTTAATGAACAAACCAACCATTTTGCCAACATTTTCTAGCACAGGAGGACGACCCGTAGTCGTATAACCAAAGGTGACTGTTGACTCTGAACTGTAGCGTGACAGTAAAATAGCCCACGACGATTGCAACAAACTATTCAGTGTGGTTTTTGTTTTACGAGCAAACTCAACAAGTGACTGCGTTTGTTCAACATTCAATTGCAACGCAAACTCTTGCTCTGATTCTGCAACCTTTGAGCTGTCCATCAACGGCAGTGGTGTTGGCGCCATAGCCTCAGACAATTGCGCTTTCCAAAAGGTAAGCGACGCCGCTTGGTCTTGTTGATTGAGCCACTGAATATAATTTTTATATGGTGCAACCGCAGGCAAAGTCATCGGTTTATTTGCCAATGCCGCTTCATAGACTTTGGCAACCTCTTGAAACACCATGCTCATTGACCATCCATCCATTAAGGAGTGATGGTGTGACCAAATCAAAACGTGACCGTTTTCACCTAAGTTAAGTAAGTGGAACCTCATCAACGGCGCGTCGACGATGTTAAACTTAGTGCCTGCATCTTGGCAGCGAATTCGTTCTACTTCTTCTTGTTGTGCCGCTGCATCTAAATGGACAAGTGATACCTCGGACCAATTGAGTTCGACTTCATGCTGAACTAACTGATGGCAATACCCTTCCTCAAACCCTACAAAAGCGGTTTTGAAGATATCATGCCTGTTCACGATGCTGTGCCATGCTAATTTCAACATCTCTGGCAATACGTATTCAAAGTCCAAGCGAATTTGGGTGACGTAAGCGCTGCTATCTAATTCACTATGGAACAGCAACCCTTTTTGCATGCCCGTTGCGGGGTAAATATCCAACGCATCGTGTTGCGAATGCCAGTGCGAAAGCGTCTCAATAGGCGCAGTCGCGTGCGGGAATTGCGCTGCAATTGTGCTCTCATCTAAAGCACCGACACAATGCGATATAATCCCTTGCACAGCTTTTTGGAGATGGCTTGCCAATGAATCAGCCTGTTGCTGGCTAAAATCAGACAAGTCAAAGTTGATCTTAAACTGCATGCTGCCATTGGTTACCATGGCGATTAGGTCTAGTTTATGTGACATAGGTCGATTGGCGCTAGACCAATCACCCGCTGATTCCGTTGCAATTGAAAAGAACTCACCATCTTCTGTTACATTGTCAAACTGACCCAAGTAGTTAAATTGAATTTGAGCTGGCGCATAATCACCCAATTCACGGCTCTGCTCGCTATTGGCGATCACGCCAAATCCAATACCATTGCTCGGAATTGCTCGATAGGTCTCTTTAACGTGGTGAATTATTTTCTCATAAGCAAGCGCATTAAGACTCTCGTTAGATGCTGCCAGTAAAACAGGGTAAATGCTTGTAAACCAACCGACGGTTTCTGTCAGGTCTAAGCTTTCTGTTAACGCCTCTCGGCCATGGCCTTCCATATCAATCAAGAATTGGTTACCACCACTCCACTGGTGCAAAGCGATTAAAAGCGAACTCAGCAATAGTTCATTAACTTGCAAGTCATACTTTAAAATAGCTTGGGTGATCAGCTGCTGTGTTTCCTTTTTAGAAAAGCTCGTTTGCGCTTGCGATTTTGCTACAGCATGTTCACTGCTTTGAGACTCAAGCACAGGCAGCGGACTCGATTGCGTTGCTACGACACTTTGCCAATAAGGTATTTGCGCCAAAATCTGCTCATCCGACGCATACTCTTGAAGAAACTCACCCCACGCTTTATACGAAGAAGATTTTGGTGCCAACTGAACACGGCCAAATGCATGCAGCTGAGAAAACGCAGCTTCAATATCAGACAATAAAATACGCCATGACACACCATCAACGACCAGGTGGTGAAGCACAATAAATAAACGCCCGTCTTGCGCATTGTGCTCATCTTCCACATATACAAATCTAGCCAACGGTCCTGCCAGCTCAAAACTTTGATGATAGCGATTGACTATCTCGGCCACTTGCTCTTTATCAGATAGTGAGCACTTTTCGACCGCAAAGAAGTGGTTCAGTGATTGCGTGGTAATGTCTTGATGACTTGCTTGCCAATTGTTTGCTTCGTGTTTAAAGCTCAACCTAAGGGCATCGTGGCGATTTACCAGCTCTGCAACAATGGTTTGTAATGCTTCAGCATTAAACTCAGGTGGGGTATTTAGCATCACTGCTTGATTATAATAATCTAATTCAACCCCCTTTTGTAAAAACGCTTGCTGCACCGGTAACAGTGGCATCTCGCCAGTTACTGCCTCTTGAGATATGTCCAATTCTTTATCGGTAGTCGCGACACCTGACAGAGACCGTATGGTGGAAAACTTAAACAAATCGGCCAGTGAAAAGAATACGCCCTGATGACGTGCTTTTGCCACAATTTGGATAGCCAAAATCGAATCGCCACCTAGCTCAAAAAAGTCTGCCATCACATCAAGGGTATCTGGTGCCACTCTCAATACGGATGCCCATACATTGCGCAACGTGACCTCTAAACTTGATTCTGGCTCCGTTACCTTCGAGCTACCTTGCAAAGTGCTGACATCAGGTAGCGCTTTACTATCGACTTTACCATTGAGCGTAAGCTTAAACTCATCAACTGCCACAACAAACTTAGGCACCATATACTCAGGTAAATGTTTTGTTAGGTTTTGAAGAATTTGCGTATCGAGCGATGCGCCGTCTTGTGCGGTGTAATATGCAACTAGCACAGCCTGCCCCGCGGCACCTTGTGACTTGGCTACAAAGGCAGCTTTAACACCTTTTACCGCTAATATATGATGCTTTATCTCATCCAGATCTATCCGATAACCACGGATTTTTATCTGCGCCTTTCTGCGTCCGATATATTCCAACTTACCGTCGGATAGATAACGCACTAAATCGCCAGTACGATATAACACAGTATCTGTGCCGTTAATATTTTTCGTGATAAAAGCTTGTTCAGTGAGATCTGGACGGTTTAGGTAGCCTTTTGATAACCCTGAGCCGGCAATAAATAGCTCACCAACTGATCCAAAAGGAATGCGTTGTAGTTGATCATTAAAGACATATAAAGATGTACCAGCCACTGACACGCCAATTGCGACGTTTTCCTGATCTACTTTCGCGGCCGAAGACGGTGTGATCACCTCAAAACAACAGCCGACGGTCGACTCTGTGGGGCCATACTCATTGATATAAGTTGCCTGGGGCAGGTGCTTGGTGCGCCACTCATTAACAGCTTTCCAGTGTAGCGCCTCTCCTCCAATTATCAGCACATGTTCCAATGTACTTGAAAAATCGCCCAACACTGCTGAAATTACATCCAAATGAGATGGTGTCACCTTGAATATGCATGGCGCTTCACAGTCTTTTATGAACGCCGCAATTGATGCGGCATCATTGCTCTGTTCAGCGACGATATTGACTGTACCAGCAACGCTCAGCGGGCCAAAGCAAGCGCTGATAGTTGCATCAAAACTCAGTGTTGAACTCACCAAACTCTGACTTGCATTGACAAAATAATGCGACTTTACATGGTCTAAGTATGACGCGAGATTGGCATGAGATATCTCGATTCCTTTTGGTGTTCCCGTTGAACCTGAGGTAAATAAAACATATGCATTTTGCTGCAAATCAGGCAAAGCAAATGTCTCATCGTCTGCAAAGTCTTCTAACCAGCTATCGTCTGTCACATCCTCTTCAAGCACCAGCTCTGAAATACCTTGTACACTGAAAGGCAAAGCATGGGATTCATGAGAAATGACAACACTTGCATGCGTTTGCTCAATAATAGCTTGGTTGCGCATCGCCGGGTTTTTAACGTCCAGAGGAACATAGCACGCACCGGCTCTCATAACCGCCAACACGGCTATCAGTGACTCAATACTCCGTGGCAAGAAAATTCCAACTTTGTCATTTTCACCAACCTCTTCCTCTCGCAGCGCACAAGCTAAATTATTTACGCGGTCATTAAGCTGTAAATAAGTTAGACTCTGATCGGCCATGGTTACAGCTATCGCGCTTGGATTTTGCTCCACACTGCGTTCAAATAACTCAATGACAGACGGCGCTGGCATAGATCCACTCTGGATACTTTGCTGTTCTAGTGCCGCAATGCGCTCTAGTTCTCTAGTGTCTAAAAACGAATCAAAATCAATTTCTTGGCTCGGTTCATCAAGGATTTGCGATATAATTTTATGTAAATAGTTTATAACCTTTTCAATATATTGCTGATCAAACTGCTCAAGGTTTGCGTTAACTCTGAAGCCCAATGAGTTATCAGCCGGGCTATTAAAAAACGTCACATACAGCATGAAGTTGATTTTTTCGAAAAAGTTTCCACCTTGAAGGTCAACATCACCGAGTATGCTTTCATAAACATGAAAATCGATAAAATTAAACAGTGACGATGAGAATTCACTATTTGTTGCACGCTGAACTTCACTGAGCGGGTAGCTTCGGTGCGACATTAGGTCGACACTTTCACTATGCACTTTTTCAATTAATTGCTGCCATGTTCCCTTGGTGACATCTATTCTCATCGGCAGAGAATTTAGATATAGGCCAAGCGTTTGCTCACTGCCTTCTAGCTCTGGTCTGCCATTAGTTACAACTGAAGTCACAACATCTTTTTGGCCATCCAACAAAGCCATTAACACAGTGTGTGCGCTCAGCAAGATGCTCTTTTCTGTGACTTTTAATTGCTTAGATAAGTCTTTCAAGCGGCGACGTTGATCACTGCTTAGTGCTGTTGACGCTTCCTGTAGAGCACCTTTTTTGAGGTTTGACCACCAAGGTAAACTCATTCCGTCTAACTTTTCTTCAAAGTACTGACGGCTGTTTCCTGATTCAATAGCCGCCACTTCTTGGGCAATTTGTAACGAAAATGCAGGAGGCTTCGATTGCAGCAATAACGGTTGCCCAGATAGCAAACGCTTGTACTGAGTGAATAGTTCTGTATTGAAAGACGCCAAACTCCAACCATCTAACAAAGCATGATGGAATGAAAGATGAAGATAAACATCATCATCGGCAATGGTATGAATAGCCATACGCCACGGGATATCACCCATTTCGAACGGCGATGCCAATTCCAACGCCAAACACTGTTGTTCATATTGCGCTAAATCATTGACCTCTTCATCTGTCATCGCCCTCACTGCCAAAGGCAAGGCAATCGATTCATGTATAACTTGGATTGGCTGAGAACAGCATGACTCAAATGTCGATCTCAGTACTGAATGGCGTTCTACAATCGCACTCAAAGCCTGAACAAACAAATCTGGTTGCCATTGCAACTTTAATCGAGAGCTAGACACATCGTGGTAAGTGCCATCGCTCGCCTCAAGCATGTTATGGATCACCATACCCTGCTGAGTAGCGGTCAATGGAAATGCATCTTCGATTGTTGCCTTGGTTATTTGTGGCAGCGCCTGTTGTTGTTCTTCAGACAGCAACGCAAATGGCTTTTCTATTACTTTAGTTGTCGATTCTGTGTCATTGCGTTCAATGGCATCCGCCAGAGATACAACTGATTGATAATTAAATACATCTTTGACCGAAAACTGAAGGCCGATGTTTGCGGCGTTGGCAACCAATGAAATTGCTCGAATTGAATCACCGCCTAGGTTGAAAAAGTTATCCTGAATACCAACTTTTTCACACTCCAAGGTTTGTTCAAACACAGCACATAGCTGGCGTTGAATGGGAGTTTCTGGCGCTTGATATTCTTCGCTGATGTAACTTACTGGCATTGATAAGAGTAAGCTGCGGTTGAGCTTGCCATTTACCGTCATAGGTAAATCATCCAACATTACATAAGCTGCTGGCACCATATGTTTGGGTAATTTCACCTGCAAATAGCCGTGTAGCTCACGAAATAGCGCTTGCTGATCACCTGAGCCTAACTCATCTGCCAAAGTGAAATATATAACCAGTTCGTGACCTGATTGCTCTTTAGGCTTAGCCAGCACTGCGCAGGATTTTACTTGCGGGTGGGAATTTAAACTTGCTTCAATTTCACCGAGCTCAATTCTAAAGCCTCGAATTTTTACTTGCTCATCAATACGACCTAAATACTGTAGGCTCATATCATCCAACCAGCGAACAAGGTCACCACTGCGGTAAATTACGGCATTTTGCTCAGCGCTAAACGGATCGGCTAGAAACTTTTCAAGATTCAGCTCTGGTCTATTCAAGTACCCATTTGTAACACCTTGACCGCCAACCCACAGTTCCCCTGGGACGCCTGGAGGCTGGCAATTTCCATTTTCATCAACAACATAACAAGTCAAATCTTGTAACGGCTTACCAATTAGGCTGATCCCTTGCTCACAGTGCGCGCGCTCTATTTTTTGATAGGTAACATGCACAGTAGTTTCTGTAATACCATACATATTGATCAACTGCGGGGCCTCACTGCCGTAGCGATCCATCCACGGTAACAGCTTGGTAAAGTTCAGATACTCTCCACCAAATACGACATAGCGCAGTTGGTGTGGGCTATTGTGTTCAAGCACATATTCTGACAATTGATAAAAAGCTGAGGCTGTTTGGCTCAACACCGTGACACCGTGCGTCGTTAAAAGCTTGGCAAATCGCTGCGGCGAACGACTGTCTTCATAAGACACCATTACCGTCTTCGCACCATACAATAACGCTCCCCACAGCTCCCAAACAGAAAAGTCAAAGGCAGTAGAATGGAAGCAACTCCAAACGTCTTGCTCGCTGAACTCGAACTGTTGATCTGATGATTTAAACAGTCTCAGCACATTTTTATGGGTAACTTGAACACCTTTGGGCAGCCCTGAAGAGCCTGACGTGTAAATGATATACGCCACTAGATTTTCAGGCAGTTCGATATTCAAATTGTCGGCATCGAGCCCAGATTGCAAGCCGGTATAATGTTCTCCATCAAGTACAATGCGTTTGATTTGATCAGTATCTAACACTGGTAAGTTTTGCAGTGCCTCCGAGGTAACGACCAAATTGATATCACTATCATTGATGATATGAGTCAAACGCGCCGCAGGATAACTTGGGTCCATAGGAACATAAGTACCACCAGCTTTCAGAATTGCCAGCATCGCAACCACAAACTCAGTTGAACGAGATAAGCAAATGCCAACTCTATCGGGTGCATGTGTACCTTGCTCTTGCAGATAGCGCGCTAAGCGATTTGCTTGCTCGTTGAGCGCTTGATATGTAAGCGCACTATCATCATCACAAACCGCTACTCTCGTAGGGTGAGATACTGCCATCTCTTCGAACTGTTGATGTAGCATGCTATTGGTAGTGAATTGGCGGTGTGCACGAAGCACCTCGTCAACGATATCACCTTGCTGTTGAGCATTTATCAGTTGAATATCTGAAACATTGATATCTTTATTTTCAATCACCTGATCGCATACCGTACAGAAGTATTGCGATAGGCTCTCGATGTACTGAGCAGAAAACAGCGCACTATCGTAAGTAAACATCAACTCCAATGACTGGCTATCGATGCCCACCTCAAGCATCAAATCAAAGTTTGCTGATGCATGCTCAATATTCACTGGGGACAAATCCCACGGCATGTCACTTGAATGCGCCTGACTACTTTGATGCACTGACAGTACGATTTGAAACAATGGTGCCATTTGAGTATTACGCTCAATGCCGCAGTGCTCTAACACTCTGTCGAAAGGCACATCTTGATGTTGCAGTGCCGCTAAGTTTACCTGTTTTACATACTCTAAATAATCACCAAATGAAGTGTGACCATCAACATCGGTTCTGAGCGATAGGAAGTTAACAAAAAAGCCTATCATCTGTTCAAGTTGACTATTGCTGCGACCCGCACTTGGGGTACCAATAACCACGTCAGAGTTACGGGTAGCCTTAGTGAGCATCAGTGAAAATATTGCATGGATCAATACAAATGGCGTTACTGACTGCGACCGTGCCAAGTTATCAAGTGCAACCTTAGTGTGCGCTGGTAAAGTGAAGCGATATTTGCTGCCTATTTGTTGACTTGTTTCAGGCCTATTACGTTGCAAAGCAAGGCCATGTGTTACAGGCGCATCTGCAAGCTGCTTATGCCAATAATCAAGCTGGGATTGCAACGTACCGTTATCCAATTGCTTTCTTTGCCACGCAGCAAAATCGCGATACTGTACAAATAAATCCTCTTGCACTACCTCTTTTCCAGCCTCCAACTGGCTGTAGTTTTGTACAAACTCAGCCAAAAGGATATCTCGAGACCATTCATCAAAAGCGATATGATGGATATTAAAGACCATCACACCACTGTCTGGCGCCGTTTTTAGGTAGTTAACTCGCAGTACAAGCTCCGATGTTAAATCAAACGGTTTCCCTGCTTCCGCTTCAATAAAAGCCTGAATGCCACCAAGGTCTTGCGTAAAGTCGAGCTCTGTTATCGAAAAATTAAAGTCTGCTAATATCTGCTGACGCCCCTCTCCTGCGTCATTAATATATATCGTTCTCAGTATTTGGTGTTTCTCAATGACCGCGTTCAGGGCACGATTGGCAATTGATAGATCAAATTTACCTTTCACTTCAAACGCCCAAGGAATGTTATAACTTGCGCTGCCCTGCTCTACCTGATCTATAAACCACAATCTTTGCTGTGCAAAAGAAAGTGGGTAGTTACTGGCATTGTCCACAGGCTGAATTTCTTCTTCTATTTTGGTCAGCTTGCTTAAGTGCTCAATAATCTCATTCTTATGTAATTTTAGTTTTTCGAGAGTTTGGCTATCCAACGCCCCTTTCGGGGCATCAACGCTTAACTTTCCACTATTTACTGCTAAGAACACATGCTTCTTTTGTAGTTCTAAAATAAAGGTCATTATATTCATAGTTCAAACATCTCTCTTTCACCGCTTTGTTGAGCCGTGTTGTCTTTTCCTTTCTGTACTAACAAATCTATATATGAGGCCAATTGATGAATTGTTGAATATTCGAACAATACGTTCACTGAAATATTCACTGAATATACTTTCTTCACTTCATTAGCCAGTCGCACCATCATTAGCGAGTTTCCTGCATACTGATAAAAAGAGGCGTGAATATCGACGTGCTCTAGTTCAACCTCAAATAACTTCGCCCAGTGTTGAGCCAAAAATAATTCAGTCTCAGTTTCAGGTTCAGCTGATTCAGCCGTCTCTGATGCTTGTGATGGTTTATCAACAGCAAGTAGCGCAGCCCTATCAATCTTGCCGTTATTGGTAAGGGGCCAAGATTCAACTGCCACCAGCGACTCTGGCTGCATAAAGTAAGGCAAACTGCCAGCTAACGATTTGCGGATTTTTTCCAATTCATCTGAGGAGTTTGATGTAGCTGAGTTAAATACCACAAATGCTGCTATTGTTTCTTCATTGCTCGTTGTTACATACGCTTTAGCAACACTCTCCATGCTAGCTAGGCGATGCTCAATCTCTCCCAATTCAACTCTAAAGCCTTTGATATTTACCTGATGATCATTACGCCCGATATATTCGTATCCGCCCTCTGGTAAACACTTAGCCAAGTCGCCTGTTTTGTAGTAAAGCGTGCTTTGCTCATCACCAAAATTCATGGGGACAAAACGCTCTGCAGTCAGTGCTTCTTTATTGAGATATCCACGTGATACGCCCGCACCGGCAACATAAAGCTCACCTTCTTCACCGACTGGAACTTCCTCACCTTGCTCATTGAGTACAATGAACTTAGTCTCCTTGATAGGCACTCCAATCTTGCTGTTCACTCCTGGTTGGTACACATCTTTCATACTGACTTGATAAAAAGTTGAATAAACCGTGGTCTCAGTTATGCCATAAACATTGATCAACGCAGGTTTAACTACACCATGCTTTTCGACCCAAGGTGCGAGGTTAGGGAATTTCAGAGCTTCACCACTGAACACCACATACTTCAGGTCCAAGGGCAGATCTTTTTCCGGCTGTAAATCGACTAAGTTGCTGAATGCGGTTGGAGTTTGACACAACACGGTAACTTTGTGCTCTAACAATACATTGTATAAAGCTTGTGGCGATCGAGCAGTCCAATAAGGAACAACCACGAGTGTTGCACAATTGGTTAACGCCCCCCACAGCTCCCAAACAGATACGTCAAATGATAGCGAATGGAACAATGTCCACACATCATCCGCACCTAATTCAAAGTGCTCTTGGTAACTGACGAGCAATTGAGACACATTTCCATGTTCAATCATGACTCCCTTAGGTTGCCCTGTCGAACCTGAGGTATAAGTCACATAGATTAAGTCTTGTGTATCAACTTTGATGTTCGGGTTTTGATTTGATTGTTGCGCTATTGATGATTGAATTGCGGCCTCAGATAAGCTCACAAATACACTGTGGCTACTCAGCTCAGTGACATCGACTGAATCACTGGTTAACACTAATTTGGGTTTCGCATCGGACAAGAAATACTTCAGACGCTGCGCCGGATATTCCGGGTCCATGGGGATATAAGCAGCACCAGCTTTCAGTATCGCCAAAATTGAGATAATGAAATCAGGTGAGCGCTGTAAACATATACCGACCAAATCGCCTTTTTGAACACCCGCTTCATTTATCAAGTAGTGTGATAACTGGTTCGCAGCTTCATTCAATTGACAATATGTCAGACAGGTGTCTTCAAATCTAATCGCATCTTTATCTGGCGCATTTAGTACTTGCTGTTCAAACTGATTATGTACGGTGATTAGATCATTTTGATATTTCTGTTTCGCCACTTGCTGCGGTTCTATACTTGTCTCGTCCTGTTCGTCAAACAGTGGTAGTTGACCAACCAATTCACTACTTTGCTCTGGAATGTCGGCCAACAACTGACTCAAGCATTGTTCAAGTGACTCTACTTGTTGCTCTGAGAATGTATCCGAATGCCCTTCTAAACGGAAAATCATCTCATCCTTTACAAACGCTTTTACCGTTAACGGGAATGTCGTTTCTTCATCGGAGTCCATCTCCAGCACATTGAGGGTAAGATCTGACTGTTGCTCTCGAATGCCTTGCTCTAATGGATAATTTTCAAATACTAATAAACTGTCAAAAATGTCGCCCTGCAAGTTACCAGTTTGCAATATTTCAGAAAATGACAAGAAACTGTTTGCGTTGATTTGGCTAAATCTGTGATGTACATCTTTTACCCACTTTGTCAGTGGTTCACGCTTGGCTACATTAACCACAACTGGCAATGTGTTAATAAATAAGCCAACGGTTTTATCTACTCCAGATAATTGCGCTGGGCGACCAGAAGTCGTTACACCAAAAATCACATCTTCAGAAGCAAAAGTATTCGCTAAAACAAGCGCCCATGCACTTTGCACCACCGCATTCACAGTAACGTGTGACGCCTTTGCAAACGCTTGAATATTGCGTGTAACGGCCTCAGGTAACGCAAAGTTGCGCTGCCAAACTTTAGGGGCAGTTGCGCTTGGTTGTGTACTACTTTTCGGGAAATGCCCTACAAATGTGCCTTGCTGCAGCTCATTTCGCCAAAATGCTTTTGCGCCATGCATATCTTGCTGTGCCAGCCAATCGATATAATTCTTATATGGCACTTCCCCTGCTATATTCGGCGTTTGCCCCGCTAGCAATGCTTGATAGAACTGGAATACATCTGCAAAAACTAATTCCAAACTCCAACCATCGAGTAAGGCATGGTGGTGAGACCAAATCAGATAACTTTCTCCAGCACCTAAATCCGCTAAATTCATTCGCATCAGAGGGGCAGAGCTAGGATCTATTCCCTGCTTTCTGTCATTACTGCGAATAAGTTCTAGCGCAGCAGACTGCTGATCTGATCCTACCTCGCTTAGGTCATGCTGGTGCCAAGTGAGCTGTGCACGCTCATGAACACACTGAACCACATAACCTTCTTCAATACCTGAGAATGAGGTTCGTAATATGGCATGCTTGTCCATGACTAACTGCCATGCTTTTTGGAATATCTCTACATTTAAGTCTTTAAATTTAACTTTAATCTGGGTGGTATAACTTTCTTTATCAAACAAGTTTTGAATAAGTAAACTGGTTTGCATGCCTGTTGCAGGATATCGCTGCACGATCCGCTCACCAGCAATATTGATTTGATTCAAGCGCTGCTCAGATAACGCTGCGATCTCTGATAAAACAGAGTCAAATGTGTTTGCTAGTTGCGCTATTTGGTCACCACAATAGAGCGATGAATCATAGCCAATGCTGATATTCAGCGCGCCATTTAACACGTAGCCATTAACTGAAAGCGGGTGGCTGCTGCCGCGTGTTGGGCAAACCACTTGGCCGACACTCTCTGGCGCAAATGTAAATGCCCCATCACCACCACTGACTTGGTCAAATTGACCTAAGTAGTTGAATGCCAGTTCACTGTGCACGCTACCTTGCAGCGCTGGAAGCTCGGCAAGATATTTAAGTGCACCATAGCCGATGCCATTGTTTGGCACTTTTGAAAGTTGCGCCCCCACACTGTCTATCAACTGAGCTATGTCTTGATTTTGACCAACAGCAAAATTGACAGGGTAAACCGAAGTGAACCACCCAATTGTTCCGCTCAGATCTAAGTTTGAGTTAAGCGCTTCACGTCCATGGCCTTCCATATCAATACGGATACTTCCAATATCGAATGTGCGCTGTATAGATTCAAGCAATGCACTCAGTAATAGCGCGTTAATCGAGCTATCAAAACTTTCTATCGCAGTTGTGAGTATCTGATTTGTGACTTTGCTGTCGATGGCAATTGCACTCTCAGCCATCGCGCTGGCACTTTCAAATTCAGCCAACGCTTGTTTATTCGCAATACTGCTAACTTCCTGCTCAGTCACGGATGCCCAGTATGTCCCTTCACGCGCTGACAGCTCAGATGTTGCATACTCAGATAAATACTCGCCCCATTGCTTGAATGACGCTGTTTTTACTCTCGCTGTGTCAGCATTGTTATCATGTAATTGACTATAAATTCGCTCAATATCCGACATGATAATGCGCCATGAAACACCATCGACCACCAAGTGGTGAAGTACCAATAAAAGCCTGTGAGCACGATTTTCATCAGTGATCAGTACCGCTTTAAATAGCGCTCCGGTAGCGATATCTAGACTCGCCTGAATGGCGTCAATTTGCGGTAATATGCTCTCCCAATCACCGCCATTTAGCGCGATCTTAGCAATACTCGACTCGATGTGTGCTTGACTTACTTCCTGGTGCGTTGCTAGCCAAGAGGAGTCAGCCTGTTGTTCAAATTGCAACCGCATTGCGTCATGCGTTTGGTACAATCGCGCAACAATATGTTGTAAATCTGTCAGTGTCAGATCAACTGGAGGCTCCAGCAGTACGGCTTGGTTGTAGTGATTTATCCCATTGTCGTTTTCAAAAAACTCATGCTGTATTGGTAACAGTTCGATAGTGCCTTCAATATCACCTTGCTCAGCAACTAAAGTACTAGATGAGTATGCTTTCTCGGCAAGGCCGCGCACTGTTGGCATTGCAAATAGGTCGTTTACAGTAAAATGCAGGCCAGCTTCAGTTGCCTTTGACACCAACTGAATCGCAATGATTGAATCTCCCCCCAGTTCAAAGAAGTTTCTCTCAACACTGATCTCGGTTGGCTCTAGCTGCAATAGCTGACCCCACAAAGCTTGCAGTTTGGTTTCTACTTCATTGGTAGGCGCAACAAAGTTATCGTCGTCTGTCTGACCATTCCACTTTGGTAGGCGGCTGGTGTCCAACTTGCCGTTTAAAGTTAAAGGCCATTGCTC
Source organism: Pseudoalteromonas luteoviolacea (assembly GCF_018100925.1). GTDB lineage: Bacteria > Pseudomonadota > Gammaproteobacteria > Enterobacterales > Alteromonadaceae > Pseudoalteromonas > Pseudoalteromonas obscura. The sequence goes on from NZ_JAGJEH010000003.1 coordinate 132,716, forward strand.
CATAGGGATAAAAGCAGTAGGCAACATAAAATAAGGTAATAAGTTGGCCAACTTACTGCGAATAGCATTTACGGCGTCAACAGGAGACACTGAGCCTTGCTCTAATACAACGTACGCAATAATAGATGCTTTGCCGTTGTCGTTTTCAACCACGTTCACCCACGCACTTTTAACTTCTTCGCAGTTGGCAATTTTTTGCTCAACTTCTTCAAGTTCAATTCTAAACCCGTTGACTTGAACCTGGTGGTCGTTTCGGCCGATATATTCGAATTCACCGTTATCTAACTGCTTAACCAAATCACCTGTTTTGTATAACCTCTTCACCAAAGGTGTCGTGGTATTCCCTTGTAAGGGGTTGGTAATAAAGCGATCTGCGGTGAGTTCTTGGCGATTTAAATAGCCCCTAGTTACAGCTGGGCCACCTAAATACAGCTCTCCGATAGCACCAACAGGGGCTAATTTCCCATGCTGATCCAGCACCGTTGCGCTTACGTGAGGTAACATGGCACCAATTTTACTGCTGCCATGGTCATTGAACACATCTTCATCGGTTACACGATAATATGTATCAAGTACGGTTGTTTCTGTAATGCCGTACATATTTATCAATTGTGTCGAACTCAAATCATATTTGCTTACCCAAGGTCGCAATGATGAGAAAATGAGTGCCTCACCGCCAAATATCACATACCTCAAAGCGTGCTCAGAGCAATCCATACATTCTTTAATCAAATTATTAAATGCACTCGGTGTTTGGTTCAGGACGGTTACCTGGTGCTCAACAAGCAAGCTATAGAACTCTCTCGGTGCACGAGATACTTCAAATGGCACTACAACCAATTTACCGCCATGCAACAGTGCTCCCCAAATCTCCCAAACTGAGAAATCAAAAGACAAGGAGTGGAACATCACCCACACATCATCCTCTGAGAAACCAAATAAATCCGTTGTAGCACTGAACAAGCTCAGCGCATTGCGGTGCTCTACTTGCACCCCTTTTGGGTTTCCAGTTGAGCCAGAGGTATAAATCACGTAAGCAAGTTTGTCATACAGTCCTGTGTGTTTTGATATCTCAGGGTTGCAAGTGCTTTGCATAGCAAAACTGTGGAGAAACTCGTCACTGTGTAGGTTCAATAAGGTCTGTTGAGACAGTGCAGAAAAATCAACGGTCGTTTCATCGGTAATGATCACCAACGGTTGCGCATCACCAAGGATGTACTCGATGCGTTCAACGGGATAGCTGGCATCTAGTGGCAAGTAAGCGCCGCCGGCTTTTAAAATAGCCAGCACCGTCACTGCCATATCGCACGAGCGCTGCAAACACACTCCGACCAAGCTGTCTGGTGTGACTTGGTGTTGCTCCAGTAGGATGTGTGCCATCTGGTTTGCTTTTTGGTTAAGCTCGCTGTACGTAAGGCTTGTCTTACCATCGTCAACAGCCGTTTTATTTGGATAACGGGCTGCCTGCAACTCGAACACTTCATGCAAAGTTTGCTGAGAATCTTCAAACCCTTTCGGCGTGAGTGACTCTAACAACTTTTCACCGTCGCCAATGACGTCGAGCTGTTTTACGCACTGAGTTTGCTCGTTGAGCATACTCATCATGATGTTTGAAAGGCTGTCAGCCAATTGCTGAGCATCTGACTGCACATAGTGGCGGTTATCTAGCTCAAACCTCACTTCTAGGCTATCTGTCACCGATGCCGTCAATTGAATAGCAAAATTGGTTTTTTCGAAATGTACGAGGTCCGTTACATTGATCCCCGCTTCAGCCGATTTATTGCTAATTTGCTCATCTACAGGATAGTTCTCAAAAACCAGTAGACTATCGAATAGTGATTGCTGATCCGCAACTAACTTTTGGATTTCAGCAAGCGGTATGAAACTCATTTCACTCGACTCAACCAGATCTTGATGGATTTCACCTAACCATTGTTGCAAGGCTTGCTCTGGGGCCACCGTGACTTGAACTGGGATAGTATTGATGAAAAGTCCCATGATACTGTCGACATTATCGATAGTCGCTGGACGACCAGATACAACAGTACCAAAGCACACATTTTCATCGTTGGAATAAATAGACAGCGCATAAGCCCAAGCCGCTTGTAACAGCGTATTGATGGTCGTATGGCTCGCCTGCGCAAGTTTTTGCAACCTTGCCGTTGTATCACTATCAAAATGCAGCGCGCTTGATACTCGCTCGTTATGGCTAAGCGCTTCACTTCTATATAACGGGGTTGGCGTCGCTTTAGTGAAATCGGCTAAGCGCACTTGCCATTTTTCACGTGCTTGCTCTAAGTCTTGCGCACTTAACCATTCAATATAGTTGCGATAAGAAACAGGCTCATCCAGTGTTGTCTCAACCCCTTGCGTAATTTGACGGTAATATTGCGTAACTTCATCGAAGACCAACGTTAAACACCAACCATCAAGTAAGGCATGATGGTGAGACCACAACACTTTAATTTTCCCATCAGCAAGGGTGAAAAGTGTCAGGCGCATCAACGGCGCGTTATTAAAATCAAATCCAGCTTGCTTGTCTTCTATGATTAGCTGCTCAAGTCTCGCTTCTTGTTGTTCAATAGACAACGCTGAAAGATCATGCAGAATCCAAGGCAAAGATGCTTCTTTACGCACCACTTGATGACAATGACCCGCTTCAATCCCTCTAAACTCAGTTCTAAATATAGGATTGCGAGCAACCACCATTTGCCACGCCGAGATAAAGCTCTCGATTTCAATGGACTCCACCGTCAACAGAGTTTGAGTCACGTAACTCCCCTGCTCGCGCGTCGATTGGAACAGCAAACCTTGTTGCATGCCTGTAGCAGGATACAAATCTGCAATTTGCGCGTTTGCTGCCCATGCATTGATCTGCGTCTCGTCAACCGTAGCCAGCGGGAAGTCCGACTCACAATAGCGACCATGTTTAACATCGGCACAATGCGCGATGATGTCCACCAATGCGTCATTAAATGCAGCCATAAATTCTGACATTTCACTTGCGTGATAAGTACTGCTGTCATAGCTGAGGTTGAATGTAAGCTGGTTATTTTGCACCATGCCATTGAGCGCCATTAAGTGCTCGGCTTTTCTGGCAGGGCTGATATTTTCACCGGTACTATCAGATGCTAGGCTCATCAACTCCTGTTGCTCAGATGACGCGTCTATTTGGCCTAAATAGTTGAAACTAAGTTCACTTTTAGAAAAGCTTGCGGCGTCATTTTGCCTCGAACAATGCTTGAGTAAGCCAAAACCAAGTCCCTTATCAGGCACACTGCGATAAGCATTTTTAACTGCTGAGATAATCTCAGCAATATCCGAGCTTTGCGCAGGAATTGTGAGCGGGTAAAAAGTCGTGAACCAACCAACTGTTTGGCTGATATCCATCGCTTCAACAAGCTCATCTCGACCGTGCCCTTCGAGGTCAAATCGTATCGCACTCATATCACGCCAACGATTACTCGCTAAGCTCAATGCTGCAAATAAAAGCTCATTGATTTGAGTACGATAACTGGTATTGCATTTGTTTAACAACAAAGCAGTTTCGTTGTCACTTAATGTAAATTGAGCCGTTTCGCGAGACCCGTGAGTACCTGCATTTTGGGTATTGATATCGCTATTGGCAAAGTTTGGCACTGCAACACTTGCTTGCTGCTGCCAGTACTCAAGTTGATTTTGATAGTGCTCTGAACTGGCAAGCTCATGAAGAGACTCAGCCCATTGCTGGTAAGAAGTTGTTTTAGCGTTTAAAGCCAGAGTTTGCTTTTGTTCCCACTGCTGCACAAGCGTGTGAAGATCTTCGGTTAAAATACGCCATGACACGCCGTCGACGACCAAGTGATGGATAACCCACAGTAGTTTTCCTTGTTCCTTTTCCACATCGTGGAAGTACACAAGTTTAAATAATTCGCCTTTTGCTGGATTAAGTGTTTTTTGAATGTCGTTGGCATACGCTTCGATATTGATCTCTGGATGCGCATTTAAATCAACTAACTGAAATGCCTTATTAAGATCAAGCTGCTCTATAGGTAAAAACTCTGCTTGCCACCCTTGCTCTGATTTTTCAAAGCACAGACGCAGCGCATCATGACGCTCGACAATCAGCTTCACGAAATCACTGAATGGGCACTGTGCAAGCTTGCTTGATACATTGAGTATCAAAGACTGATTATAGTGATGCCATTGCGTTTCATCGGCAAAAAACTCATTGTGAATTGGCATGAGCTGCATCTGACCTTCACTTGGCGCTTGATCGTGAGTTTGTGCGTCTGTGCAAGAAACATATTCAGTCAAGGCACGAATGGTCTTTGCGGCAAATATGTCTTTGACTCTAAAGTGAAGCCCTTGCTGCGCAGCTTTTGACGCTATTTGGATTGAGAGAATTGAATCCCCACCGAGTTCAAAGAAGTTTGCTGTGACACTGATTTGTGCTTCATCCAGTTTCAGGTATTCAGCCCAAATAGCAACCAACTGGCGCTCAAGTTCGTTTTCAGCATGTACTATCTCGTCGTCCTGGCTCGTAAAAGAAGGTTCAGGCAGCGCATTGCGATCAATTTTTCCTGACAAAGTCTTTGGCCATTGAGCAACTTTAATAAAGGCAGCTGGGATCATATAATCTGGCAAAGCAGTTTGTAGTTGCTCGCCAAGTACCTGAGCTAATGCGCGCTCATCGGTGTGTGCACTTTCCACATACGCGATAATACGCTTATTGCCTGCATCATCTTGTGCAACAATGACAATGTTGGAAACAACACCGTCGATTAAAGAGATTTGATGCTCAATTTCACTGAGTTCAATTCGATATCCACGAACTTTTACTTGCTCATCAACTCGACCAACAAACTCTAATTTGCCGCTTGGTAGCGCGCGTACTAAATCACCTGTTTTATATAAACGGGCATTTTTATCAGTTGTATAGGGGTTTGCAATAAACGCTCGCTGAGTCAATTCAGGCTGATTGAGGTACTCTCTTGCCAACTGCGTTCCAGCTAAATACAACTCGCCAATACCACCGGCAGGCACTAAATTTAAGTTGTCATCCAACACCAATGTTTGAACATTTTTGTACGGTGTACCAATGCTGATAGGCTCCTCTAACGAGCATTCATTTGACAACACAGTCACCGCGGCCTCTGTAGGCCCATATTCGTTGATGACTCGGCACTGAGTGAGCCAGAATTCAAGCATTTTGCTCGGTACTTTGTCCCCACCAATTACAAGGCTTTGTAAGCTTGGGTAATTTTGCTCTGGGATCGTTTTCAACATCAGTGATGTCACTGAGATATGGCTGATATGATGCTGATCAATCAGTGCATAAAACGGTTCGTCGGCTTGCGCGATCACTGTAGTCGCACCAGAAGATAATGCACTGCACAGCAGCCCTATACCCGCGTCAAATGAGAAGGACAGAACATTCAACACCACTGAATTTTGATCAAAGGCAAGAATATCAGTTTGGTTGTCAATAAAGTTGGCCAAAGCGCCGTGCTCTATTGCAACACCTTTTGGTTCACCTGTGGAGCCTGATGTATAAATCACATAACTTAGGCTGTGCTGACAGGCATCTCCTTGGGGCTCAAGGTTTTCGCTGGATAAAGCGCCACAGAAACGCTCAAACCACATTGGGTCAACAAGGATTGTTTTTTGGCCCTCAAGTGGCAGTTCAGCCATGATCTCTTGTTCTGTCAGCACAATCGTCGCTGCTGTGTCTTGCAGAATATACGCAATTCTTTCTTCTGGCATACTAATGTCTACGGGAACAAATGCCCCGCCGGACTTAGCAACCGCTAGCATTGAAATAGCGAATTCAATCGAGCGATTCAAACAAATTGCGACACGGTCTTCACGCACCAACCCTTTGTCTTGCATACTGCGCGCAAGCTGATTGGCTTTTGCATTTAGCTCTGCATAAGTGATAGTGCCAGCGTCGCTTTGGATTGCAATCGCATCAGGGGTAGAGTCCGCAGCCTGCTCTACCAGTTGATGAAAATAATCTGCTGATGGTGTAGTCGTGAAATCTGGTAGTGCTAGGCTTTGCTGGGTGTCATCTAGCAATGATAGCTCTGCCAGATCTACATCTATATCGGCAGCAACCGTTGCCAGTACATGCACCAAGCTGTTCGATAACTGGTTGATTGTGGCCGCATCAAACAAGTCTGAAGAGTAAATAAATTTCACTTCTAACGTGTCATCAAGCTCATTGGCAGACACCATCAGATCTAACGGCGTTCTCAGATCTAAGTCTTTAAGTACTTCCAACTCCAAGCCTGCAAATTCGAAGCGACTGCTATGCGCTCCGGTGTTATTCATATTGAGCTCAATTTGGAACAACGGTGCATAAGCTGTGCTGCGCTGCGGGTTTACAATTTCAACAATGCGCTCAAATGGTACATCTTGATTTTCTTGGGCCAATAAATTTACTTCACGCACTTCTTTTAGATAATCTTGGAAAGTACCTGACGTTGGCTGTGTACTTTTAAGCAGCACTGTGTTGGTAAAGAAGCCAACCATATTAGCCAGTTCAGCCTGATTTCGATTCGCAACTGGTGTACCGATGACTAAATCATTTAAGCGCCCATAACGCATAAGCACGAGGGACAACGCCGCATGAATGAGCATAAATAAAGTACAATTTTCTTTTGCTGCCAACTGTTTAAGGGACGCTAAAAGCGCACTTGGAAGCTCTGAAACACACACACTTGTGTTGTAACTTTGGCTAACTGGACGTGGTCTGTCTAAAGGCAGGCTATGTAAGCTCGGGGCTTCACTTAGGTTTTCTAACCAAAATGACTCACTGCGGCTTATCACATTAGGTTGCAACCAGTTTCTTTGCCAGTTCGCATAATTCGAATAGGAAATTGTCAGTTCAGGTAGATTTGGTTGCTGACCGGCAGATAGAGCCTGGTAGGTTTCAATAAACTCTTTGACGAGCACTTGCATCGACCAGCCATCTGACGCGATATGGTGAACGACAACTAATAAAACTCCAAGGTCACTTTGTTGCTTCACATACGCGCAATCGATTAGCACATCATTGGATAAATCAAACTCGCGCGCGTGGAACGTTTGAGTAAACTGCTCTAATTCAATTTGCTGCTCATCGACATTTAGATGGCTGAGGTCCAATTCAGTGACTTTGAACGAATACTGAGGCTGAACACTGACTTGCGTTTCGTTTCCTACCTCATGGTAGTTTGTGCGCAGTGATTGATGTCGCTGGAGTAAAATTTCAAATGACTGCTGCGCAATATCTAGGTCAAAACACCCTTTTATTTTTGCAGATAAAGGTAAATTGTATTGGCTAGAACTGCCTTCAAGCTGATCAATAAACCAAATTCTTTGCTGCTGAAAAGAGATAGGCTCATCGGTGTTTTCAGCACAAAATTGCGCAATTGAACTGTGCTCAACAGACACTTTTTGTGATTGCGCTTCATTTAAGTAAGCCAATAATTGTGCTTTATTTTCCTTGATTAAGTTTAGTAATTCAGGCTTTAAACCACCTTTGTGTGCACGCGCTTTAAGCTTTCCATCTTGCAGGTAAACTTCAACACCTTCTTTTGCCAATTTGATAAACAAATCTTTCATTTACAGTTCTACCTCTTCAATATCGTCGTGCGATAAATTTCTTAATTCTTGTTCTAATTGTTTATGGATCTGCAGATCTGATATGTGCTTGGATAATGATGCTAAATCATTCAATTCAAATAACTGTCGCATGGTTAACTCAATACCAAACTTGGCATTGAGTGATGCTACAAACTGGGTTGCCAACAGTGAGTGACCACCCACTTCGAAAAACGATGCCCGCATATTAATCACACTCACTTCCACCCCGAGGACATCGGCGCAGATGCTGGCGAGTTGCAGTTCATCGTCACCGTCAGGCGCTAAAAATGTGCTTTTTGTGGGTTCAGTAATTAAACTATACAGTGACTTTTTATCGGTTTTTCCATTTGGTGTAAGAGGCATGCTATCCAACAGATAAACATGCTCTGGCACCATATAATTGGCGAGTTTTAGGCTCAACTCCGAACGTAGTTCAAAATCAGTGCTATCCTGCTGGGTAACAGCAAATGCCAATAGACGTTTGTTGCCGTTATCACCATCTACACACAAGACAGCACCGTCTTTTACTTGTGATAAAGACTGCAACACACGCTCAATTTCACCCAGTTCAATGCGATAGCCGTTTACCTTGATTTGGCTGTCCAGTCTGCCCACAAACTCGTATTGGCCTAATTCATTGACACGCACCAAATCGCCAGTTTTATACAAAGTGGTGGGTGAATAATTTGGCATAGATACAAACTGTTGTGCGCTTAACTCTGGACTGTTGTAGTAACCAGATGTCACACCTAACCCACCAATTAAAAGCTCACCAACATGTCCTTGCGGCACCGGTTTCTGCCATTTGTCCAACACATAAAACTGCGTATTTACAATTGGCTGCCCTATGGTGAGTTGATCTTTCTTAATTTCAGAAATTGACGACCACACTGTTGTCTCTGTTGGGCCATACATATTGAACATGTGACCACCTAGGTGGTCCAGTAGTAGGTTTGCTTCTTGGGTTGCAATGCCTTCTCCACCAACCAGTAGTGCTTGGAGTTGCCCTAGTGCTGCAACCCCTTGTGCAGAGCGGTTCCATCCCTTCACGAATGACGGCGTACATTGCAGATGCGTCACGTTATTTTCAATAATCAGTGTTTGAACGTCTTGAACAGACAAAGCTTGTGTAGAAAACATCGACTGCTGGAACTCCACTCGGCGTCGAGTAGGCTCATCTAAGCTTGCCAATACCTCATTTGAAACAAGCCCTTTGACTGGCTTTTCAGGCATCAGTACAACTTCATGGCCTTGGCAAAGGGTCCAAAAAATCTCTAACACTGATATATCAAAGCAAATACTGGTTACTGCTAACCAACGCTGGGGGGGTTCGTGCGGTGCAAAATAATGATTAAGACCGGTGAAAAAGTTCACAATGTTACCGTGCGTAACTTGCACACCCTTAGGCTTTCCAGTTGAACCAGATGTGTATATCACATATGCCAGTTCTTCAGCGTTTGAGGCACGACGCTCTCGTACCACAAGCTCAGGGTTACGCGCCAATTGATCAACACAGATCACGTCAATATCATCACTGGGGGCGATTAAACCTTGCATGCTCTGGGTAGTCAAAATACAACTAATCCCAGCATGTTCAATAATATAATCTAAGCGTTCAACGGGATAACTTGGGTCAAGTGGAACATATGCCGCACCAGATTTAAGAACACCTAGCAGCGAAGCTACCATTAATTCTGAGCGCTCAACAAGCACCCCCACTAATTGCTGCTCTGATTTGTTTTGTGAAACTAAACGGTGCGCGACACTGTTCGCCATCTCACTGAGCTCTGCGTAGTTGGTCTGCTTGCCTTGATAAATTAATGCAGTTTGATTTGGCGCGCTGGCAACTTGCCTCTCAAACAACTCATCCATACCAACGGAGTCAATATCAATTGCGCTGCCAGTGCCAACACCCGCTTGCCAGATGCGCTCTTCATCTGTGATGAATTCATGTTGAGAAAAAGCCAGCTCAGGCTGTTCAACCAAGCTAGCGACGAGTCTTTCAAAGTGACTCCCCATTCGCTCGATGGTTTTCTCTGCAAACAATTCCGTGTTGTATTCCCACTCCAATAACAATCCAGATCCGTCTTCTGAAACGTTCAGCGCTAGATCATACTTAACACCGATCTCTTCACTATCATGCACCTCGACATCAAGTTGTGGTAAGTTAAACTCAGTTTTGTCATTGTTTTGCAGCGTCAGCATGATTTGGAAAAGTGGGCTATGCTGCACGCTCCGTTCAGGATGCAATGCTTCTACTAACTGCTCAAAAGGAACTTGTTGGTGCTCGTAAGCAAACAACAACATCTCTTTGCTCTGGGCTATCAAATCAAGAAAACTTGGCTGGCCGCTTAAGTCACTTCTCAACACCAGCGTATTTACGAAGAAACCGATCAGATCTGCGACTTCCGCTTGTTCCCGGTTAGCAATTGGGCTGCCTACAACAATATCTTCCTCTTTGCTGTACAAAGACAGTAAGGCACTAAAGCTAGCATGTAGCCCCATAAATAATGTTGCTTTAAGTGATTCACAAACACGATATAGCTTGTCTGAGGTGGCTTTACCAATGCGGTGAGTGAACTTTTTGCCTAAAAAGGTTTGCACCTCTGGTCTTGGAAAATCGAGCGGCAGCTGATGAACAACAGGCAAGTTTTGCAATTTCTCTTGCCAAGCATCGACTTGCTTTGAGAGGGTTTCCCCTTGCAAAACCTGCCTTTGCCAAGCGGCATAATCAGCATACTGAATAGGCAGTTCCGGTAGGTTAATTTGCTGCTTTTCTACTTTCGCTTGATACAGTGCGCAAAATTCATTGATAAATAGAGTTAAAGACCAGCCATCTGACGCGATATGGTGCATTGTTACAAGAAGTAAATGCTCACATTCACTTGTTTTAATTAAGTGTGCTCTGAGCATCAGATCTTGCTGTAAATTGAACCCTTCACCCTTTTCTAACTCAATAAGTTGCTCAACTTTGGCATTTTTCTGCTCAGTCGCCAACTCACTTACGTCATGAAAAGGCACGTGCATATCTACATCGGACAAAATCGATTGAAGCGGCTCTGCTGAGCCCTGCTGACGATAAACCGTACGCAATACCTCGTGACGGTCAACCAGCTCCTGAAGGCTCGCTACCAGTGCACCTTCGTTCAGCGTACCTTTAAGAGTTAGGACTGCTGGAATATTGTAGTGTGCATTTTGACCTTCAATTTTGTCTAGCAACCAGAGTCTTTGCTGCGCATATGACAGTGGTAAGGCTTGGTTGCGATCAGCTCGCTCAATGCGCTCCGCTTGCTTAGGCAGCAAGCTTTCAATTGCACTGGCTAGCTGACTTAAAACAGGCTGCATAAATATCTGCTTAAGCGCCACTTTTGTGCCTAATTCTTCACTCAATACTGCCGCCAACCGCGTCGCCAAAATTGAGTGGCCGCCAAGGCTGAAAAAGTCATCTGTGCGACTAATTTGTGGCACATCAAGCAAAGTCTGCCAAACACCAGCAATCAATACTTCCAATTCAGTTTCTGGGGCTTGGTAGTTACTCTCTGTCAGTCGCTGGGATACTGGTGGAAGCTTTCTTTTGTCGACCTTGCCATTCACCGTTAGCGGCCAGTCAGAGACCGCTACAAATGCACCTGGCACCATGTAATCTGGCAGAGCTTCACGGAAGCTGTTTTTCATTTGCTCAAGATCTATCGCTTCGTCGCTCTTGAAGTATGCAATGAGCATATCGTTCTCTACATCCGCGATTACACAGGAATCAGTGATCCCAGCAAGGCTACTTAACACCGTATCGATGGCGCCTATTTCAACCCGGAAACCTCGTATTTTTACCTGATCATCCGCTCTGCTTACGTACTCTAACTCTCCATTGGATAGCCAACGCACAATGTCGCCACTGCGGTACATCAGTGCTTGCTCAGATTGCGCAAATGGGTCGCGCACGTAGCGCTGCTCAGTTAACTTGGAATTATTTAAATAGCCACGAGAAACACAATCACCACCAATATATAACTCACCATTCACACCTAATGGTGCTAGATTTCCACACTGGTCAAGCACGTAGCAGTGGGTATTCGCAATTGAGCTACCAATAGAAATGCTGTCATGCCAACTATCAACATCAAAGGACATGGTATTAGATGTACAAACATGTGTTTCAGAAGGCCCATACTGATTAACAGTACGGATCTGACTGTGTCGCTTAAAGAACCTTCTGATTTCTTGAGTTACTATCAATAGCGCCGCTGTCGAAATAACCACTTCAACATTACTGAGGTAAATATCATTGTCATTACAGTAGCAAGCGAGCATTTGCAGCATAGGATAAGGCAAGTTCAACATGCTGATTTTTTTGTCTATGATAAGCGGTACAAGGAGTTCTACATTGAACTGCTCAGATTCACCTATCATGTGCAAGGTGCCGCCCTGAAGCAGTGCCAGGAATATATCTGTAAAGCTCATATCAAATGCAATAGACGAGAACTGTAAAACGCTGTGTGCTTTGTCCATTTCAGTACAGCTACTTCTCATACCTTGGATCATATTGACTAGAGGCTTGTGAGGCATGCTGATAAGCTTGGGTTCGCCAGTAGATCCAGAAGTCGAGAGGATATATGCCAAAGTATCGACATGTTGACTATCGTTTAAGTTGATGGTGTCGAATGATTCAAAGGTCGTCCAGTCAGATACATTAACCACACTCGGGGCTGCCTCACTAACTAGGTGAGCACAACTGTCTTTGGTGACAACCAATTGCAAACCAACATCGTTTATACGCTTGGTGATAATTGACTTTGAATACTGAATGTCCAGTGGCACATATGCACCGCCCGCTTTTAAAATCGCCAGTGTGCCCAAAATTAATTCTGTTGAGCGCTCAACACACAGCCCAACCAAGGAATCAGGCCCAATGTTGTGCTGTTGTTTTAAGTACTGTGCGAGTTGGTTTGCTTTGCTATTTAATTGCTGATAAGTCAGTTTTTCATTATTGAACACCACTGCAATTGCATCCGGTGATTTTTCTACCTGCGCTTCGAATTCCTGATGCAAGCAGCGCGTTACACTGGAGGTTTGCGGATAAATACCATTAAAGCCATCAAGTAAATGGCTAGTCTCTTCTGCACTCAACAGGCTTGAGCTCATCACTGGGCTGTCGACGCTATCGATAATTTGTTCAATTGCACGCTGAAAGTAACCACAAATTCGCTCGGCAAAGTCAGTCGAAATTGACGCTTTGTCATAGCTCAATAACAGGTCTAGTTCCCCTGTCATTTTTAGATTAAAGGTGGTCGAAACTTTAAAGTTACTCTTTTCAATTATCTCGCCATCAAGGATTTGGAACCCTTCGATTCCCTGCAACCCTTTGTAGACATGAAAGTGTACGAAGTTAAAACAAAAATCACTGATTGGGTTATTCTGTTGCTGAACGATGTTAGCAAAAGGATAGCGACGAAAGCGCATCTGCTCTTTTTGCTGCTCAATCACCTGTTCAATCAATTGACGCCACGACAGTGAACTCAAGTCCGCCCTTATAGCCTGCAAGTTAACAAACAGGCCTGCGACATGCTCAGCGCCCTTTTCTTCTAATCGACCATTCACAACAGATGTGACAGTGGTGTCAGTGCGGCTTGTAAGCATTGCGGCCACACGCAAGTAGGCCGCCATGAGTACGTCTTTTAGGCGATATTTATTATGTTCACAAAAGCGTTCTAGCGCCAGTATCGGCAAGCCATGAGACAGCGTACTAACCGCTATTTTTTGTGACTCACCTTTAGATGTTACTGGGCTGTATTCATGATCACTGAGCTTCTCTTGCCAGTATGATTTGGCCACTGCATTGTCGTTTTCAAGCAATTCAGCTTTGACAAAGTCCCTATAGGTAAGCCCGTTTTGAGGTCGAATTGGTGACTCACACAAGCCCTGTAGGCTTAAATACATCTGCAGCAACTCGGAAATTAAACTTGCCATACTCCAGCCATCAAGAATGATGTGATGCGCATCAATAAATAGCTGAAACTCTGCTGGCTTTACCTCGACCACTGAGAAGCGGATCTGGCTTGGCGCAGATAGGTCGAAAGGTGTATGCAGTAACTTCTCAATATGTTCGGCAATAAATTCCGATTGCTGCTCAGCGCTTTGCTCAGAAATATCCTGTGCGTCAAAGCGTGTAATGCCATTGGCATAAACCAATTGCATCGGCTTACTAAATTTGACTAACTCAAATGCAGTTCTCAGTACAGGGTGCCTATCAAGTAAATAAGCAATCGCTTTGACAAACTTTTCTTCATCGAACTTTCCACTAATTCTCAAGCGAAATACATCGTGATAAAGCACTTCATCTTGCTCTTCACTGTAATGAAATAGTAGGCCATCCTGCATTTTGCTTAACGGGTAAGCATCTACAACTTTATTGGGTACATTAAGTGACATTTATATAGCCCTTATGCTTATTATTCTTTTCTAGCTAATATTTAATGATTCGAGAATGAGTTTGTCTTCTTCACTCAGCATATCGAATGACGCATCTTGATTATTTTCAGACTCAGTTTGTTCTGGTTGCATGCTGCCTGATTGGCATAAGTTACGAATTGTTTGCTGTTCAAAAATGTCGGCAACCGACATCAGGTAACCTTGCTCTTTCACCAATGCAATCACTCGCACAGCGGTAATTGAATCCCCCCCAAGATCAAAAAAGCTCTCTATTACACTCAGTGCTTCTTGTTCCAACACTTGGCACCACACATCATGTAATGACTGCTCTAGGTCGTTTTCTGGCGCGACGACAAGGCTTGGTTCACTAGATACAGGCAAAGCTGTATTTGCCAATTTATCCCTGTCTATTTTGCCGTTCGGTAGCAGTGGCATTTCGGACATATGAACGAAGTGTTTTGGGATCCAATTTTGATGAAGGTTCTGTTTTAAAACCTCTTTAAGCTGAGCTGTTGTAGGAGGAGTCAAGCTCGACGTTTCGTAGTAGGCAACCAATTGATTTTCTACCTTTGCCACAAGCGCAGAAGCAATACCAGATTGCGCTTGCAATAGTGCTTCAATCTCTGCGGTTTCCACGCGCATACCGTTGATCTTGATCTGCTCATCCACACGACCTTGGTATTCAAGTAAGCCATCACTGTTTACTTTCATCAGATCGCCTGTGCGGTAAAATCTGGCAGACTTTCCTACCGCGTGTTCAATAAAACTGCTCTGATTTTGCGATGCCCGGTTATGATAACCCTCACTGACGCCTGCACCGGCAATAAGTACTTCGCCAATCAGGTTGGTTGGCACAATATTTTGTTCTTCATCAACGACGTATAGCGTCATATTGTCAATCGCCTTACCGATTGGCAGGGATTTTAACTGTGCCACTTGTTGTGCTGGTGCAATATAGGCAGCACTAATATCAGTACACTCTGTCGGGCCATAGATATTCGCTATCTGTGCGTGACATTTTGCATGACTTAACCATGGCTTAAGGCGCTCCAAGTCTGTTGCCTCTCCACCAAATGCGACGAACTGCATGCCATGCAGTGCACTAAAATCATCTGGTTGAGTCGCATCAACCAATGCATAGAACAGGCTTGGAACACAGTTAATGTGTGTGACCTGATTTGTCGCAATCAACTCTGCATAATGCTCTGCGTCAAAAGTCCCCTCTTCAGGCAATACCAAAGTCGCGCCACACATCAAAGGTGCAAAGATATTTTTTATCGACGCATCAAAGCTCAATGGAATAGGTTGAAATACAACACTGTGTGTATTCATTGAAGAGAAGTTAATGTACCAGTTGCACAGGTTGTTAAACGAGCGACGACTCACATTAACGCCTTTTGGTACGCCACTTGAGCCAGAGGTATAAAGCCTATACACCAACCCCGAGTCAGTTGCCGATTGAGTAAGGTTGCTCTCAAGCTCCCCTTCTAGCAAGCTGTATTCATCATCTAACTCTAACAGCGCGCCATCGTAATGAGACAAGTGTTCATGTTCAGGATCTGTAGTAACAATCAGGTCAAGTTCATCATCTGCAATAATATTTCTGATCCGAGTTACTGGATAAGCTGGGTCTAGCGGCAAAAATGTTGCGCCACATTTGGCTAAAGCCAGCAGTACCACGACTTGTTTGAGTGAACGCTCAATATGGACACCAACGATGGCACCACTCGACACATCAATATCCTGTAAAAAGTGGGCAAACTGATTGGCTAACTGGTTTAAATACGCATAGTTGTAACTTTGTCCATTAAACACCACTGCTTGTTTGTTTGGATGCTGCGCGACAGCTTGCTCAAACATTGAAACAAAGTCGGGAATGGACTCTGCGTCAACAACCTTGCCTCTGTGTGCTTGTTCATACTCGTCGATACACAGTGACGCTAAGCTAATGTCCTTAATTTCGCGACTCGGCTCACTCACCGCCTGCTCAAGCAACACAAGGTAATCTGCAAGGAAACGCTCCACGGTTTGTGCGTCAAACAATGCCGTGTTGTAGTGGAAATTGATATCCCAATTGTCCGTTTCATTTTTGTCTATGCTCAGTGTTAAATCGAACTGTGCCGTATTGGTTGCTATCTCAATTTTAGAAGCCGCGACATCGGACAGCGCCAATTGCAAATTCGCCTTACCGTTGAGAATAAACTTGGTTTGAAAAAGTGGTGAGTAACTTGAGTTTCGCTTTAACTTCAAGTTATCAACAAGCAAGTCAAAAGGCAGATGTTGATGGTTCAACGCACCATTCACCACATTGTGGTTATCAGCAATCAACTGTGACAGTGAATGCTCCGCATTAATGACTTGGCGCAATACCAATTGATTCACAAAGTAACCAATGACATTCATGGTCTCACTCACTTGGCGGTTTGCGCTGTCTGTACCGATAACAATGTCTTTGCTGCCGCTTAGTCTATATAACAAGACCTGATAGGCTGACAGCATCACAGTGTACAAGGTGGTCTGATGCGATGCTGCGAGGCGCTCTAGTTTGCGCTGAATCGATAAATCTAACGATTGAGTGATACGACTGCCTGCGAATGATTGGGTTTTATTGCGAGGTCTATCGTATGGTAACAGCAGTAGCTCCGGCGCACCTGCGAGCACATCTTGCCAATATTCAATGCCACTATTTAGATGGCCTTGTTGTTTTTGCCACAGTGTACAGTCTATATACGAGAGTGCAGGCTCCCCTAGCGGCTGCTGCTCGTTATACAAACAGTTAATTTCTTCGATTAACAGCTCTGCTGACCAAGCATCAAACACGATGTGGTGCAGCAAGAAGCTCAACACAAGTTCATCATCGCCTAACTGGGCGATTTTTACTTGCAAGTTGTGACCGCTTTCCAGGTCGAAGTCACTTTGACCATGACGCTGTAAAAAAGCATCAAGATCAGAGGCTGGTATCGTTACCAAGTCATTTTGAAGTGCCACTATATAGGGCTCGACAATTTGTTGGATCAGCGTATCGTCTTTGACTATAAATCGCGTGCGCAGTGCCGTATGGCGAGTAATTACTTGATTGATTGCCCATTCAAGTTTGGCAATATCGGTTTTTCCTTGTAGCTTAAAAGCGACATGTAACTTGAGTGTTGCGCGCTGATGTTCGATTTGATCTAATACCCACAACGCCTGTTGCCCATAAGAAGCAGGCGCTTCCATTAAACCGGATGCAGGTATTGTGTTTTGGGGTGTGACTGCACCATCAATAGCACTCAGCTTATCTATTTCAGTAGCAAGTTCACGAATTGTCGGGTGAGCATAAAAGTGCTCGTGGTTAAGCTGAATTGCAAAAGTGCGCTCAATCTCTGATACCACTTTTGCCGCATCGAGAGAGTCCCCCCCTAACGCAAAAAAGTTCGTATCTACACTGATATCTGCTTGATTGAAGGCTCGTTGCCAAATCGTATGTAGCTGAGCTTCCGTCTTGCTCATAGATGTCATAGGGGTATCTAGTTTGTCGCTTTGCCCCTCATTACACAAGATGTTGAGCTGCTCAGATTCAAATAGCATTTTTGTATTTGCACGCTGCACTTTACCACTTGAGGTCAAACTAAGTGTACCTTGACGAATACAAATAATTTCTGCTTTTAAATCAAACTGCTCTGCCACCGCTTGTCGAGCTAGTGCCGTTAAGTCACCCAGATTTTCTTTACGCGCAGCGCGGGCAAAAACTTCTTGCACCACCACAAGGCGCTGCGATGGCCCTTCACCTGTTGTGAATGCTGTGGCTCTATGGTTTACAAAAGCTGGATGCAGATCACTGACACATTTTTCTATATCTTGAGGATAATAGTTAGCACCTCTAACAATCAGCACATCTTTGATCCGACCTGCAATATATAGGTCTTCTTCGAATACAAAACCAAGATCGCCCGTTCTCAAAAATGGACCATCTCCTTCAGAAGTAAACGCGTTAAATACCTCAGCCGTTTTGCTTTCATCGCCCCAATAGCCTTGCGCGATACTTGGGCCTGATACCCAGATCTCACCGCATTGACCATCAGGCAATGTCGCTTTAGTGTCTTGGTCAACAATCTTAAGTGTATGTTTGGGTGGTACTTGGCCACAACTTACTAAACGCTGGCCATCTGTCTGCGCTTTTTTAGCGCGTCGATTTGCCAGTTCAGCTTTATCAAATTCTACTACTACGGGGGCACTTTGCGGTTGACCACCACTAATAAACACCGTCGCTTCTGCCATGCCATAGCTGGGATATAATGCCGATGCGCTGAAGCCAACAGTATTAAACTTGGCAACAAATCGCTCCAATGTAGCGGCATGAATAGGCTCTGCTGCGTTAAATGCAATTTTCCAGCAAGAAAGATCTAAGCCTTCTAGGGCGTCTTCTTGAATTTTATCTACACAAAGGTCGTAAGCAAAGTTAGGCGCTCCGCAAATTGTTCCGCGATACTTGTTGATCGCCTGAAGCCAAAAGCTTGGCTTTTGGACAAACGCTGCTGGTGCCATCAATATAGAGTGAGCGCCAAAATAGACAGGTAGTAATATGGTATTAACTAACCCTAAGTCATGAAATAGGGGCAGCCAGTTGACGAAAATATCATCTTTTGAGCACCCAGTATTTGCTTCTAAACCCTGGATATTTGCCACTATGTTGTCATGCCTAACAACAACACCTTTTGGTACCCCAGTAGACCCAGAGGTATACTGAATAAACGCTGTGTCGTTGCTGTTCACAGATGCCAACACATCAGCTGCGTCAACTTGATTCAGTGTTGATAAGCTAAACAACTGACCACCTTGCAAGTCATCATGCTCTGATAAATAGTCACTCAGTGAGTCATGCAAGCCATTGCTCGTTAACGCGATGCGCGCATTACAATTTTCAACAACCTGTTTTATCCGCTCCGTGCGCTGCTTCAACCTCGGAGGATAAAGTGGCACGGCCATGCGGCCAGCGTATAGGCATGCAAAAAACAGTTTGATGAACTCTAAACCTGGGGGGCACAATAAGAGTACCGGCTCGTTAGGCTGCGTTAAATTTGACAAGCGACCAGCTACGTCACGCGCAACACTATCTAGCTCAGCATAGGAAATGGTTTCTTCATTCTTATTATCAATAAAGGTAAACGCTGGCTGTTGCGGTTCACTCAACGCTCTTTTTTGCAAAACATCAACTATTGAATTCATGTATATCTTCTTACTTTTATTATTTTTATTGAGACCTGTGATTTATTGGCAACTAACTAAAAACCCAGTGCTCTCTTCCTTGCAGCTGTTTTGCTGGTATGCCTTTAGAGTGACATTCATCAACCAGCATTTTTGACTGAACCAATTGCTCGTCATCCTCGTTGTAAGAGATCCCCATGAAATAGCCAAACCAAGGTTCAATGCCCAAAGCATAGACGTATACACTTTTCGCATTGAACGCGGCGGCAATGCTTGAAGCGGCTTTGTAGTCTGAACCGTTAAAACGTCTACTTTCGTTAACTTCACTCGAAACTGGTGAAGTCAACAACGCGCCGTATAACCATCTTAGCGGCCCGCCTGTGCACTCCATGCCGATGAACAGCACATCAACATCGCCATACAAATCGTTGAGCCTTTTGTACAAATAGGGGTCTATGTTGGACGAGTCGGCTGCTGCCATGATCTTTTTGCCTTTGGACTCTATGAGCCATGCAGATTTGCTGCGAATATTGACGTCTGCATGCTCACCAAGAAATGGCATTGCAGTTATTGTGATGTCTTCATGATCAAAGGTATCTAAATCTTCTACTTCAACTACATTTGAAAACCCCAGTGCATTTAGCATCAGCTTCATTGATGGGTCAGCTAACATACCTGAGTTACTCTTAGGAACCGCAATTTGCTTAATTTTGTGCTTGAGCTGCAATAGGGTTTCAATGCATAAATGGTCCATGTGCGTATGAGTGACCATCACACAATCGATGGAGTCTGGTAAATCATCAAAAGTGACTTTGTTCACTTCCTCATCGTTCATATATGCAAGAACAGGGTCTACCATCACAGTTGCACTTGCAGTTCTAACCATCAAACCCGCATGTCCAAGGTAGTCGATCTCAACCTTACCCTGTTCAACGGGCTTTGCGGTTTTCTTCGGGGGCGTAGTTGTAAATAACTCTTCGAAACTTAAGCTTCCCTCAATATCGAGTGCCTCAAATTGGGCCGCGATGTCATCGAGCTCTTGCGGTACATCACGCATACTAAATAGCGTGTTCACAAAAGGATGATTGAGTGGAATATTGAGGTGCAAATGATCGTCATCAGCAAATCTTGGGGTCGACAGTACAAACTTTCTTTCTGAGCTGTGTAGGCGACCCAAGCAAACAGATTGGGCACATTCTTTATAATAGGATGTTTTATAAAATAGGCTTTCTATCAAGCGAAATGACGGCTGGTTATTCAAGTCATAACATAGCTCTACAAGACCTCGAAGCGGATCAGGTATTTTTTCATAAAGAGGCTCAAGTGACATGCCTTTGGCCTCTGACAATAACATTTTGTCCAGTTCACTGATGGCATCTACTAGCTCAAATAAATCACCATATTGGTCGCGAGATTTTGCTATTAGCTGCTTAACATCATCAACCTGAGATAACGGTAAATTCATCAGCGAGCTGCCAGTCATTGACTTTGCCTTGACTGATTTTGCGTGGATCTTTGCGTTCGCGACAAAAGATTTCATTGAACGCATATGCTGATTCACTAAATTCATAGCTGCTGTCGCTGGTGACATCAAATACGGCCACATAAACCATTTGTTAAACAACGGTTCAAAATAAACATCAGGTCGTAAATAAACATGATTACTCATAAAATAAGACATCTCCATTTGTTGATTCTTGTAGTAACGGTGCCATTGCAGCTTTTTTTATTGAGGTTAGTTGCTGCAACCAGGTCACAAAAAATTGTTCAGAATAGGATTTCCAAAAATGTTTGGGGTCATTTAAATCGAAATTGACTGGTGGCACTGAGTTGGGATTGTTGGCAGCATCTCGCAACCACTCATTTAAAACACGATTCGACGTGTATTCAGGATGACCCAAACACATGGTGTTCATTTCATCCGTTGTTTGAAGTATCGCATGAGGGTAACAATCGTTACCGGCAAGCACTGTCACATCGCCTTTTACTAGATGGCTATGGACATCGCTTTCATTTAAATGTGCATAAATGCTAAAGGGCATTGGAAAGCTTTGCTTTAAACACGAATAAGCACTATAACCGAACGACTTATTCTGCATGTCGTAGATGCCATTGTGCTTTTCTTCTATCACTTTTTTGTCAATACCAATGGATTTAGCGATTGCCAACGCTCCCCAGCATATGCCCAATAGAGGAATGCCGCGACGCTGCGCAGACTTAATGAGTGCCAGTAGTTCTTGCCAATAAACGACTTCTGAAAATGGCAACTTTTCAACCGGCGCACCAGACACGATCAATCCATCTAACTGGGTCGTTGCTGTCACTTCAGAGTACAACGAGTATGGAGGCTTAAGTGCAGTCGGTTGAGAAGCTGAACTGGGTTTGCTGCTCAGTTTCAGCCAGTGTAGTTTTGTCGAAATACCCAAACTTGAAAACAAAGTTTCAAGTTCATTTTGGTAATTATCCAAATCCGGCATCAAATTTAAGATGCCAATATTTAATACAGTAGATTTATTTTTATACATTTTTTCAAACCTGTATTAGCTAGCGTTAAGATTACGGTGTTGGTGTTCGCGCTGTTCTATAACCTGCCCTGTCTCCATAAATATTAATTTGTCAGCCACATCAAAAAACCTATCGTCGTGACTTACTACTAGTACAGCTTTATTTTTTGCCCTCAACATTGGCAAAATATGACGATAAAAACGCTCCCGAAACTCGGGATCTTGATCGGCTGCCCATTCATCAAATAAATACAATTCTTTGTCTTCATATATCGCAGAGATCAGTGCTAATCGTTTTCTTTGCCCATCAGATAAAGAAGTTTGTGAAAATCCTGAGCCGGTGTATTCAACTTTGTGCGCCAACTCAAAATCTGCGATTAACCTGTTAACTTCATTAATCTCTTGATGATCATTTTCATCAATTGAGCCGATTTTCTTGAATAGGTAATAGTCAGTGAATATCGTAAATATGCCTTGTCTAAATCCATTTACATTTGCATCTTCAACTTGTACGTCATCAAAATAGAGTGCACCACTGGTGGGCTTGTAGAATAGAGAGGTTAACTTGCTTAATGTCGACTTACCTGAACCATTACCGCCGACCAAGAAAACCAGCTCACCTTTTGAAATGGATAAATTGACTGGTCCAACAAAAAAGGGCGATTTTTCATATTGATATACGACATCTCTAAGCTGCAAAGTCTGCCATGAGGTCTGCTTTTTCACATCGACAGCAAAGCCTTCAGATTGCAACTCATCGTATAAAATATCGAGCTTTTTGTATGAAATAGCCGCTTGCATAATACTGGGAATGGCAGATAACAAGGCCGCAATGGGCCCTGTCAAATAAAGCATAATCATGACCACGGAAATCAACTGGCTATTACTTATTTGCTGATAATTCGAATAGGCAAAAACAACCGTACCAATGACCAAAAAACAGATCATTTCCCCATAGTTACCTGTAATTGAGTAAACGATGTTACTTTTAGTAGAGTAGTCCTTAACCTTTTCTTCAGCCTTTAATAACTCAGACTGGAAGAAGTCTTGTCTGAGCGTTTTATTGACTTTGAGCTCTTTAGTGCCATAAGACAAGGCTTCAAAAGAAGCTTGTAGTTTATCTCTCCACTCCCTTGACCGAGTAAAGTAGTTTCCAGCCAAAATGAGCGGAATTTGGTAGGTCACAACACCAATTAACAGCGCAATGATCAGAAAGTAAAACACCGCTGAATTAACCACCCAAACATACATCAACATACCAAAAATGGTGATCAGATTAATAAACAGTACAGGCGCTGATTGACCACCGGCGACAATATTATTGATGTCAGTTGTTAACGCATTAATTAGCCGCGCAGAACCCGTATCTTCTAGTTTATCTAGCTTACTTGCCAGCACCTTTTCATAGAGCTTTTTGCGAAAAGACGTGGCAAATAAAAAGCTTGCCTTGAGCAAAATTGTCTGAGAGAGCACTCTAAATATCAAAATGGCAAAACACAGTGCTAAAAACAACCCGGCTAATGCAACATTTGACACCTGAATACCTAGGACAACAGCTGTGTTACCGCTTTGGTTTGCATTGACGAGATCTTCAATACCAATCAATAAAATAGGGATAAGCCCGGTGTAAACAACACCCGCTAAGCCACCAAATACGAGTGAAACAAAAATCGAGTTTGGTGCATATTTGGTAATTTCTTTAATAACTCGCATGATTATTCCGCTGGCCTCAAATTTAGTGTGTACTGTGATTTTGACTCGGTGCTGTTGATCAGTGTATTGGTGCGCATCATGGACATCATGTCTGCATAGTGCGCGCTATAAATATGACCAGATTGACCTGTGGAATTAATAAAGTGATAAGAAATATCAGGTGTCAGTTCAAAAACATGCCTGAAGGTTGCACCTGCATTTTGAATATAGCCTTCGTCTTCATCGAAACGATAGTTCGCCACATTGATTGTGTGGGGCGTACCATCACCACTAATGTAGGTTTTAAAGGATGACTTTAATGCTTCCATATCACCCAATGGGCGGTGTGTGTATTCGCGGCTTACAATCTCTGACCAACGCCAGTTATCAGGGTTTGAACCCACAAGTTTGGTTAATTCAGCTTGTGCTTTGTCAAATGCCGAGTTGACAACAGTGATACACGCCTGTTGTTGCTGTGCTGGTTGCTTAATACACCAATAGGGCTCTTCCTCTAATAACCTCAATAAAGTGCCAGCCTCAACACGGCTTACTAGGCTAGACACTCGGTTATCTAAAACACTCCCCTTTCCAACTAGCTTAAAGTGCGGTCTAACTAATTCTTCTCTGAGGTGCTCAATAAATGAAACGTATAATGCAGGGTAAGGGGAATCCGAAGACATATCGCCATCCCAAGTCAGAAAGCCTTTTCGAATCGTTTGTTCAGGGTTAAATCCATATTGTTCAGTCAGAATACGTTGAAGGTGGCGTACGTTGTCATCCACGACATCCAGTTGCATCACTCTGTTAAACTCAGCATCGACCTTTTCTCCCTTGTCGATACGTTGTTTCAGGATGCTTTTAATACGGTTTGCTCTAGTCGGCTCAGCCCAATCACTGCCGACAAAATACGGGTAGCTCGTTGGCAGGTAATTTTCATTTGCATTGGCAATAAAGCCTTCAGGCGGATTGTAAATATAGGGCATCTCTTCCCAAGGTACATAGCCTGTCCACTCAAACTGCGTATTCGGTACCGGTACTTTGCCTTGCCCCACCTTTCTAATTGGAATAAGACCTGATGCACTCATGCCAATATTGCCCGCTCTGTCAGCGTAAAATACATTTAATGAAGGTGACACTAAATGGCTTAAAGCGTTTCTGAAACTGTGCCAATCTTTAGCGTAGTTGAGCTGCAACAGTGCTTTCAAGCTCAAATCATTGGCGTCAAGCGCAGTCCATTTCAGCGACATGCCATTCAGAGAGCCCGGTGCGTAATCAATGATTGGGCCACTTTCAGTGCGCGCTATGAACAACTCATAAGGCGGTTGCTTTGTTCTTAATGCATCAGGAAATTCAGACTTGATGTGTATTTGTTGCACTTCAATATCCAATGGCTTCCAACCTGTGCTCGATGCGTATTGGTTAGGCGAATTAGGATTAAATTCATGTAACACAATGTCTTGTTTATCTATCGTAAAATTCGCACCACCCCAAGCGATATCTTCATTTTTACCAAAAATGACAAATGGAAGACCGGGGAAAGTCATACCTGCACTGTTTATTTTGTCTCCTTTGATTTTCGCTGCATACCACATTGATGGCAGCTCAATACCAAGATGTGGATCGTTTGCCAAAATGGGCGCGCCACTTGTCGTGTGTTCACCCGAAACAACCCAGCCATTGCTGCCTAAATCTTTCTGTTTACCAAATCGCTGAGCTTGCAATTGCGCATAGTTATTTTCAATATCCAGCGTGGTTTGCTCAGCGATTGATGTAGAAATATGCGCTTGTGGAATATCAGGGTAAAGCGACCTAAAGTGCTGTTCAGGCAGCAAACTCATCGCTCTTACAACATCTAATTCTCGCGATAGGTTGAAACTCAACATAAGCGAGAACAACTTGCCGATCACAATTGAATCGACAGGGGTCCAAGGTTTAGGCTCAACATTGAATAACGAAAACTCGACGGGTAATTGATCCGTTTGAGCAAGCCATGAGTTATAACCTGCAGAAAAAGCCTCCATTGCAGCCTTAAAATCGTCGTCGTAATTCTCCCATGAAGCTTCTGCAACCGCGTGTAAACCTAAGGTTCTCATCCAGATATCTTGAGACAAACTACTTCGTCCGAATATCTCAGCTGTTTCGCCTTTGCCCATCCGTCTTTGGACTTCCATTTGCCACATACGGTCTTTGGCATGCAAGAAACCCATCGCAAAAAATGCGTCTAGATCAGAATTCGCATCTATCGACGGCACCCCAAATTCATCAAAAGTAACAGAGATATCCTGCTCAATACCTTGAACAGTAAAACTTGAATCCTCTTCAAATATTGTCGACTTCACCCAGGAGAATGTATATAGGACTGCCAAAATAAGAGGTAGCAACAGAAACACGCCTGTCCTTGACAGCATGGGGTAGCGGTTAAACATAAATTTAATCTCTTGATTTTTATTATTTTTATATAAGAACAGTGATTGACATGTGGCAGTTCAGCCAATGCGAAGGGGGTTTGATCAACAAAATGAGACTAGGCTAAAAAATCCGTTTACAACTAAACGAACAAGACTTTTGCCACTAAAAAACCTTCCTTTTGCATATGAAAATCCATTTTCGCAACTAAAAAACCAACTGATCACCACTGCGTTATTATTTTTTAATCTAGAGCCCACTATTAACTCCTTAACATTTCGGTTCTAGATACTGTTATTATGATTAAACCAGTTATTACAATAGTTGCACAATTGAAACATCATTGTCAACGAAGTAAGCACCAAAAAAACACACCTATACCATTAAGAACAATGGATAATTTTGCCTGATTTTTAGCCGCGCTGCGCCAATAAAGGGCTGGAAAGGCATTCACTAAAAGCGAATCTTAAAAGTGTTATTTTCACCTTCATTGTAAATTATGAATGTTTTAATATTTTCAATAGAAGTTCAAAAATCTCTAAACAAAAAATAAATCACATTTAAAACAACAACATCAAATCACATACAGACGAGTGACAATGCCTTTAATTGACTCTCTCACACAGTTTAGACACATAAAAACTCACCACAAGTAGATATACAGCCGCGCCACACTGTCGAATAAAGCTACTCACGCCCCCCTGCCCGCAATTTATACAGGCCAACATTGCAAGTTAGAAAATTCGTTAACTAAACGTGTCGAAAACAAATAATATCGAAATGGCAATCCATTCCCTCTCTCGCTAAAACTGATTTCAACGTAAATTAAAGCTAACCAAATTGTTGACAAAGTTAGACTTATGATAATAACATCACCCAATAGGTTACAGGTGCGTAAACTAGAGTTTCTGTCAAGTTTTCACTTATGCAGAACATCAAACCTGGTTGTATTAAGGCAAGAAGTGTGTAGCCAACTGGAAAATGCATTTCAGCAATAAGCCAGCCCTTATCCTCTAACCTA
This sequence comes from Pseudoalteromonas luteoviolacea, assembly GCF_018100925.1. Taxonomy (GTDB): domain Bacteria; phylum Pseudomonadota; class Gammaproteobacteria; order Enterobacterales; family Alteromonadaceae; genus Pseudoalteromonas; species Pseudoalteromonas obscura. The sequence goes on from NZ_JAGJEH010000003.1 coordinate 159,557, forward strand.
TTATTAATATTTTAGGAATAATAATTATAATAATAAGGAGCATTAAGTGCTTAAGTCCTTCCTGCCTATTAATCAGGTTTCAAGCCCGAGATTTAGGGTCTTTTGCTTTCCATATGCAGGTGGTGGTCACACCACATTTTCTGATTGGCCGGATTATATTGATAATGACATTGAAGTCCTTGTCGTCAGTCTACCTGGGAAAGGAAAAAGATTTTCTGAACCCGCTATAGATAATATGGAAGAACTGGTTAACTCTTTACTGTTTGATTTTAAGCAGCTCAGCGATGTGCCCTACCTATTTTTCGGTCACAGTTTGGGGGCAAGAGTTGCGTTTGCACTCGCCAAAGAGTTAGAGCAATTAACAGTTAGGCAACCGCTACAGCTTGTCGTATCGGGGAGTCCAGCTCCTAATTCAAATGAAGATGTGGTCAAGCTGAGTGATAAGCCTGACCATGAATTCATTGAAAAGCTTCATATTATTGGGGGAACCCCACCAGAAGTACTCGCACAAGAAGAACTTATGGAACTCCTACTGCCCTCTATTCGAGCGGATTTCAAAATTGCAGAAGAATATCAATGCCTACCCCACCAGCTTAATGTGCCAATCACCGTTTTTACCGGTAAAGAAGACCGAGATGTTAACCAAAGCAACCTGTCTTTATGGCAAGGATTTAGTAAAAACCCCATAAGTATAAATCACTATGATGGTGGCCACTTCTTTATTGAAACACATAAAAATGCACTAAAAGATCTCGTAACAATTATTAATGACAATGCAATAGAGCCTGAGCAACTTGTTATATAAACAAATAATTTAAATAAAATAAAAAACTTTATTTACCATATAACATAAGCGTAAACAGCATAATTAATTGATAAAAGCCCTACTCACTATGATAGATTTGGAAAATTAGTGAGGAACTCAAAGGTTCATTGAAATGGATATTAAAAAAGAAAAAAAGAAAAAGCCTAAAGTATCTAAACCAGTTATCGTCGCAGCGAGCTTAGCGCTCATCGCCAGTGCATATATGTTAACAGTTAAATCTGGAGCAGCCGTAGATGGAGAGTCTATGGTTACCTCTAAAGTAGAAAAAGGTTTATTTACTGTAAAAGTTGAGGGGTTTGGCACCTTAATACCTAATGACCTGCGTGTATTGACAACCATGACGCCTGCCACGGTTAAAAAAATAGTTCAGCGACCAGGCGCGATTGTAAAACCTAATGATTTACTGGTCGTACTCGATAACCCTGAACTGCATCAGCAAGTACAAAGTGCACAAAAACAAATGTCGCAAGCTGAAGCAAACCTTAAGCAGCTAGAACTCTCTCAAGAATTGGCAATGCTGGATGAGCAGTCAACGCTCAGTCGGCTCAAGGCAGACATAGAAGCAATGGAACAGCAACATGAGGCTGAAAAACAATTAGTTGAATCGGGTGTCGTGTCTAGGCTCAATTATATCAAAAACCTTTCGTCATTGAACAAACTCAAAGTTCAATATGACATCCAAACCACAAAAATAGCGACTCTAGAAAAAGTTCACGAGCAAAAAATCATTATTAGCCAACAACAAATGAGGCAAACTGAAGGTGAGCTGCATATCGCACAAGAAAGGGTAAATCGCCTCGAAGTACGTGCTGATTCAAATGGAGTTATTCAACGCCTGTCTGTTGAAGAAGGACAAAGCCTCGCCACCGGACAGGAAATCTTAATGATAGGGAGTAGCAATAGCCTGATGGCGATGCTCCAAGTGCCACAAAGCCAAGCTCAATACATAGAAATTGGTCAAAATGCAGTTATCGATACATACCAAGACAAGATTAATGGCACGGTGAACCGTATCGTCCCGGAAGTACAAAATAATACAGTCACGGTAGAGATAGCACTGCCTAACCAATTACCTAAAAGTGCACGTCCCCAGCGCAGTATTGACGGACATATTGTCATCAATGAAATTGAAAACGCGCTATTTATCGAACATCCAAAAGACGCAAGAGCATTTCAACCTGCAATGCTGTATGCGCTTTCAAATGACGGCCTAAACGCATCAAAGAGAAATCTAATGTTTGGCTACAGTAGTGGTAAATACATCCAAATTAATTCTGGAGCAAAAGAAAATGACGAGTTCATCATCTCTGACGTACCTACACAGGTCAAAGGGAAAGCGAACTTTGACATACAGTAGCCAGTAAAAAACAATAAAGGAAAATCCATGAACAAAGACATCAAGATTGAAATAAATCATGTGTCCAAGGTTTACGATACAGATCTTGTCGAAACACATGCTTTAAAAGACATTAATATTAAGATTTACGAGGGCGACTACGTTTCTATATCTGGACCTTCTGGTGGGGGTAAATCTACTCTGCTATCAATCATAGGTCTGTTAGATGAAGCGAGTGGCGGAGAGCTAAAAATTGAAGGTAAAGATGTCACTTCACTCACTCAAGATCAGGCAGCCGAAGTAAGAAACACTAAACTAGGTTTTATCTTTCAATCATTTAACCTAATCGAAGAGCTTTCTGTTTATGACAACGTGGCTCTGCCATTAACCTATCGCACTGATGGGCTTGCTGCGGAAGAAATTGATAAAAAAGTAAAAGAATGCTTAGAAAAAGTTAGCTTGTCACACCGACTCGATCACTTCCCAAATCAACTGTCTGGTGGTCAGCAGCAAAGGGTTGCGATTGCCAGAGCACTTGCCGCTGATCCTGCTATTTTATTAGTTGATGAACCGACAGGTAACCTTGATTCTACAACTGGTGATCAAGTCATGCAGCTTTTAGAGGAGCTAAATGCGCAAGGTACTACGATTTGCATGGTAACTCACGACAGCAGATACGCGGACATGGCTAGAACTAAATACCAGCTAAAAGACGGGGTTTTGCAAGTTGAAGAGGAACAGTTGAGTGAAGCCGTATGAAGAATTCAACGTTAGTAGTCAAACAATCCATTAAGAGCCTGAGTCGCAAGCCAACCTTAATGTTTGGTGTCATTGCAACACTTGGCTTAACACTCGGCGCATTTATATCTGTTTTAACGCTTGCATACTACATGTTTCTCAAACCACTTCCCTACCCTGATCAGGAGAGATTAGTCACGGTTGAGTACAGAGCGCTAAATGCGGAAGGGGGCGTGATGGGTAATGCATTTACCTACCCTGGCGCCATTGAAATCTACAAAAATAATGACTCATTTGATGCTAGTGCACTGATGTTTTATGCAACCTCAGTGATGACATCAGATAGTGCTCAACCAACCGTTGCTACCACATCGGTGACACCTGAGTGGTTTGATATCACTAGCGCGAAAACGTCTTTAGGTCGCGTTTTTACAGCTGATGAAGGATTGAATAGTCACATACCCCTAGCAGTTTTGAGCCACAAAACTTGGCAAGAAATGTTCAATTCAGATGAAGGCGTACTAGATCAAAGTGTGAGCTTTAATGGCATCTCTTACAAAATTGTCGGGGTTTTATCACCCGATTTTATTGAACCAAGGATCCGTGCAGATCAGTCATCTACAAGCGTTTGGCTAACTTGGGACCAAAACTCCGCAATGGCCAAAGAAACTTGGTCGTACATTGATGGTGGCATCGTCTACGTTGCAAAAGTAAAAGCAGGTGTGACAGCAGATATTGCCGCTCAGCAATCATCACCAAGAGCCAGTGAGCTTTTTAACCAAAATAATGTCGGCATTCCTTTTTTCAAAGGGTGGTCAATCGAGCTAATCGTCACTTCATTGAAAGATAAAGTATTAGGTGACAGTCAAAAAACAGTGACTATGTTGGTTCTTGGGGCATTTGCATTATTGTTGATAGCCATGGCTAACATCACTAACTTATTTATTTCAAGAACAATTGAACAACACCGAAAACTCGCTATCAACGCAGCTCTCGGTGCAAAGAAATCTCAATTGCATGTCATATTCTTGCTTGAAGCGACATTACTAATGCTACCAGCGGCGATTTTTGGACTTGTTATCGCCTATGTTGGCATTGAGATCATGCAAGCATTTTTCACTGACCTTCTTCCAAGAAGTAATGAGCTAAGCCTCAACTTTATGAGCGTCATTTCTGCATTTGTACTTATGGTAGTTCTGATACTCACCTTCTCTCGAGTAAATTTATCAATGATAAATTACAAAGAGCTAAGAGCCGCAATTCAATCAAGTGGTAAAGGCTCTGGTTTACAGGTGTCACAAAAAACTCGCTCCAGTTTAATGGTTGCCCAAATTGCCATTGCAAGCCTTATCATTTTCGCAACCTCTGTTTTATTTTCAGAGGCCTACAAGAAAGTTAACCAACCTCTTGGCATGAAAATCGATGGCTTGGTCAATGTTAACTTCTCGCATATGGAAAAGCATTCTGTGAAGTGGGATGAAATGGCAGCGCTACTTGTTGAAACGAAAGCCCAAATAGAGAGGCTACCGCAAGTTGAATCTGTCACATTTGGCGAATCCCCGCTGTCCTCTTTTAGTATGTGGGCCGCAACTGACGTCGAAACAAATGAGAACTTTGTTCCTATTGGTAAAAGTGTTGATAGCAACTACTTCAATACACTAGATATTTCCTTCATAGAAGGGAAAGGCTTTGACCGCAGCGAACTCAATGGTGATAGCAATGCACTTGTTGTCAATCAGGGTTTTGCTAGGCTGTTGTCTGGTAATGACAGTGCACTAGGCAAAAAGCTCTTAGTAAGAAACAAAGAGCACGTCATTGTTGGTGTAATAGATAACATCATGGTACCGGGCGCTGAAAATGATGCGGCACGTTTATACGTTCCAATCGACAAGGCAAACCAGTCCATGCTCATTAAAATTAAAGACAATCAAACAGTTGATAGAACTGATATCGTTAACATTATTTATGGTATTGATTCGAAGTTGGCTGTGTTTGAATTTGAGTCACTTGCACAGACAAAGTACATGTCTCAATTTGGCGAAATTGTTACCATTATTTCTACCCTCGCCATTTCTTTAATTAGCACAATTCTAGCCGGTTTGGGTCTTTACGGTGTTCTCAATTACACCACTCAGATGAACAAATTTGAACTAGGTACGCGATTAGCACTTGGCTCTAAACGCAAGCAATTAATTTTGTTTGTCTTTAAAAACAATCTCAAATCATATGCTGTGGGAGTCTCTATTGCTACAGCTATGCTGATCATCGCTTATCTAATTGACCCTAATTTACTCTCTCAATATATAGGCTTTGAACTTGTTGCGATTGGCGTATACACACTTGCGCTGATTTTAGCAATTTCTTGGATTGCCTGTTACGTACCATTGAGACCCATATTAAATAGACCTCTTGTCTATAGCTTGAAATCTGGAGATTAACTAGCCCTATAGGTGAGTTGAATGACAAGGTTCTACTCACCTAGCCCCACAAAAATAAAAACAAAAAAGCAAAAAAATAAAAAGATGGCAAATAAAAAGCCACAACATAAAAACTAAAATAAAAATAAAACGACCCAAAGTTAAATAGTTATATTTAGCAAGTTAAAGGAGCTAGAAATGTCACTTTCAATATGCAGTAAATTAAATATGGATATTGACCTACCAGAACTAAAAAAAGAACTAGAAATTATCCAAAGACTTCAGTGGCACAAAGAGTCTCCTTTTATTGCTGAAAATGTCCCTGGATTAAATACTACTGTTTATCATAGTGGAAACTGGAAAGTGGTCAGTTTGCGCTCCCTAGGTGGCAGCGAATCTCGGACAGACCCAGGAGGCCCAAGCATCCATGACTATGAATATAACGAGATGAGCAAACACACTCCATATATTCGTAAGCTGATGTCGTATTTCGGTGGTGATATTCGTACCGTTAGGCTGTCATCCATGGGACCTGGCATGTCAATACAAGAGCACTGTGATACTTTTGTAGCGCTCCAATATGGCCAAGTCAGATTACACATCCCTATTCAAACTGATGAAAATGTCATTATGAGGTTTGGTAAAGAGGAGTTTCACTGGCCAGAAGGTGAGTTGTGGTATGGTGACTTTTCAGTACCGCATAGCGTAGATAATGGCAGTGACAAACATCGTATTCACCTAATTTTTGATGCCTATATCACCGACAAACTACTTGAGCTATTCCCTCAATCTGAGCAAAAAGCAATAGCTGCAAAGCAGATACTCAGCCATCAAAATAGCCAGCCGCTTGCTGTTGAATCTCTTAAAAAATATCAGTGTGACTTTGATATCTCAGCCGCTTTGTTAAAAGGCATATTTGAAACAGATGACGGTATCCTAGGCATCATTAGTGGCCAAATAAAGTTAATCAACAATAGTGAACTGCAATTTTGGTTAGATGAAAAGCCTCTCTTTACTTTAGAACCGCTTAGCGATGGACTATTTAAATTCCGCGGGTGGAGTGTCGAGCGCACCATTGAATTTAAATGGCACCAAGATACGCTCTCCGAAATGGTATGGCAGTTTAATTGTGGGCTACACAAGACATTGGTCACCATTCCCGTCACCGCCACTACAGAAAAAAGTGCAAAACCTAGGTTAGTTGAAAGGCAATGTGAACCATGCGTTTAAATATAACCCTGTAATAATAAATGGGGTTTATAGCAATAAAATCAACACATCCAACCGTTAATAGCTAGATGATACACGCCTTGATTAAAGTCGAGGCGTATCAAACTATTAAAGAGGTTAAATTGTCTTAACCCCCCGCCCTAACCAAATAAGCACTGTAGAACATTATGGCTAACGACTTAAATATCATAAGAAACTTTATAAAAGAAAAAATTCAAAACGGGTTAAAGGTCAGCTCACAAAATGGCAAACTTATCATCAAAGGTAATCTTGCGTCACTGTCTAACGAAGACAAACAATTTTTTAAGCAAAATAAAGACAGTATTATCTCTGTTGTTTCACAACTCTCTAATACTCGCTCGAAGCTAAAACCCCATACTTATCCGAAAGACCGCATCCCACTGTCCTTCTCGCAACAGCGGTTATGGTTTTTAGATAAAGTACAAGGAGGAGGGATAGAGTATAACGTCCCTCTTATTTTTAAAGTTACCGGTTCATTAGACTTAGCGTCGGTCAAAAAAGCCTTACAGTCCATACTTGAGCGGCACGAAGTTTTAAGAACTGTTTATATTGAAACTGAACAAAGCCTTGTTTACCAAAAAGTATGTGATAACCCAAAAGTCGATATTGAACGGTATGACCTCACTGAAGTAGCAGATAATAGAAAACAGTCGCAAGTCAAAAGCATCATTACACAAAATGCAGCCAAGCCATTCAATCTTAGTTCAGACCTTATGCTCCGCTGTCTCTATATCCACACGTCAAATGCGACTGACACTCAACCTAGCTCTGGTGTGCTGTTTTTCAATATACACCACATAGCTTCAGATGGCTGGTCAATGAATGTTATATCCAGAGAGTTTGTTACTTTCTACCAAGCGCATAGCGCAGGTGAAAGTGCTGAACTTCCACCTTTGCAATTTCAATATGCCGACTATGCATGTTGGCAAAGAGAGTGGTTAGACGGCAAAGTATTAGACACGCAATTGTCTTACTGGCAGAAAAAACTAGACGGTGCCCCTGCACTTCATGGGATCGCAACCCTTAACGCCAGACCAAAAGTAAAACAAAGTGTTGGCAAAACGGTGAGCAAACCTCTCTCGTTAGACATTGCCACTAAACTACAAAAAATAGCAAATGACTTTCAGCTAACGCCATTTATGCTCATTCACGCAACATTGGCCTTGGTCATATCAAAACACAGTAACTCGCAAGATATTGTTATAGGTACACCCGTAGCCAATCGACTGGTCGCTGGGCTTGAGCCGTTAATTGGTTTTTTTGTCAATTCTCTCGCACTACGATTGAATACCAATCACACCAATTTGGCAGCCTATTTTGAACACGTAAGGGAAGTCCACTTAGAAGCACAATCGAATCAGGATGTTCCTTTTGATCAATTGGTTGAACATTTAAAACTGGAGCGCAGTACCAGCCACTCTCCACTCATTCAAATAATGCTCACCACAATGACGGACTACAAACTGCAAAGTGATGTCAAATATGAGCTGCCGGGTATTGATATTGAACCACTCGATTTAGCCGAATCGACATCAAAATTTGATATGGATATTGATGTGAGCTTCACAAACAAAGGTCTTTTCATTGATTGGACATATGACGAAGCTCTTTTTGGTGAATCGCAAATTCAGCTGCTTGTAGAACACCTGTGCAATGCGCTTACTGCTATTAGCAATTTGGGAGAACAATCTACCGGCCAAGTAGCACTTGCCGACATCGCTATGTTGTCAAATACAGAAATCGACAAGCTACTTGATAAGGCTGCTGGCTCGACAATAGCTAGGGAAACACCGCAGTGCCTGCACCAAATATTTGAACAACAAACAGAGCTAACGCCTGATGCATGTGCCGTTATCACCAATCAAGGTGCCACCAGCTACCGAGAGTTGAATCACAAAGCCAATATTATCGCACACCAGATCCTGGCTTATAAAAAAGCAATGGTTAATCCACTCGTCGGCTTATACATTGAGCGCTCTGTGGAAATGATAGCTGGGCTTCTTGGCATATTAAAAGCAGGCTGTGGGTATTTGGCTCTGGACATTAAACACAGCGATAAGATTATTGTTGAGCGTGTAGAAGATGCAAATGTAGGGCTCATTCTCTCCAGCTCTGTCAATGCACAGGCGCTAAACGACACTGCCAATATTGATATTATTCACTTGGACAAAATTGACTGGGTTCAAGAAGTACCCGATCTCGAAGTTTCTGTAAACGAGCAATCCCTTGCTTACGCACTCACAACGTCGGGGTCAACAGGTAAGCCTAAATTGATCGGCATGCACCACAAACCTTTGGTAAACCTTATTTATGCGATGCAGGAAAACTGCCAAGAAATAGCTAAGCCACATACTGTTTTGCAGTTTTCATCGATTGGCTTTGATATGAGTTTTACCGATATATTTTTAGCCTTGTTGCAAGGCGGTTCATTGCAATTGGTTACTGAAACTGAACAGTTTGACGTTGAAGAAATAGCGACAAAGCTCCAATCAGCAAATATTAGCCTCGCTAATTTGCCTTACTCTATGCTGCAAACACTAGCCAGTTACAGCAACGAAAGGCAACTTCTGTTCCCATCACTTGAAGTTGTTATTTCTACCGCAGCATTGTTAGTCATCACGCCTGAGATCCGTACATTCTTTAAACGCCATCCCAATATCAGGCTTGTGAATCAATATGGTCCATCAGAAACGCACGTATGTACGTCGACCGTGCTGACCAGCGAAGTAGATGAGTGGCCAGAAAGTATCGCAATCGGAGCCCCTATTTCTAATACACACTGCTATGTCGTAGATCACAACGGTGAATTGGTACCAGACGGTGCTATCGGCGAGTTATTTATTGGCGGTGAATGTGTCGGTAAAGGGTATTTAAACAATGCAGCGCTTACCAAGCAAAGCTTCATCCCTAACACCTTCCCTGGCGATACTTCTCCATTGTTATACCGCAGTGGTGATCTCGTTCGCTGGCTGGACAATGGTGAATTAGAATATATCGGCAGAAAGGATGAGCAAGTTAAAATACGCGGGTTTAGAATAGAAATTGGTGCGGTTGAGAGTCAAATAACTAACTGTAGTAAGATTGCTAAATCTTGCGTGATTGCGATTGAAGACCGTGAGATGCTGGTCGCCTATATTTTGCCAAAAGCAACTATTGATATCTCTGAATTAAAAGCTGAGTTATCTCAAAAGCTGCCAGAATACATGATCCCAAACAGATTTATCGTGGTCGAAAACTGGCCCCTGACTACCAATGGTAAAACCGATAAAAAAAGGCTTCCTGCCTATGACGATGTGGTAGATGATGAAGGTATTTCGCCTCCAAAAACTATCACAGAACAAACACTGGCAGTGATATGGACAGAGCTATTAGGCGTGCCAAAAAATTCAATTGGCCGAGAATCTAGTTTCTTTTCATTGGGTGGGCATTCTTTATTAGCAGTCCGTCTCACCTCAGAAATTCGTACTCAGCTTGATTGTGAAGTCGCCATAAAAGATGTGTTTCAATCGCCAACCTTAACCGCGCTGGCTAACATTATTGATACACAGAGTAACCGTGTTGAGCGCCCGCCAATCCTTCCCGTTGAGCGTACAGGCAAATACCTCCCCCTATCGTATTCACAGCAACGACTATGGTTTCTGGACTCGCTGCAAGGGGGGACGCCAGAATATAATATGCCGATTATTTTCGAGCTCCATGGTGACTTAGACTTACCGCTGCTCAATCTCGTGTTCCAGACAATTGTGGACCGTCACGAAGTTTTGCGCACCAATTTTATCAATACAAATGGCGAAGTCACGCAGCACATCAAGAGCGCAAAAAATGTGTCTTTTGCAACCACGGTCATTGACCTTGCCATCACAGACGGTGCAGATCAGACTGCCCAAATACAACAATTGGTAGAGCAAGAGATACGAACTCCATTTGACCTAGCCTGCGACTTAATGCTTCGAACCAAATATATTAAGACTGGTGAGCATGAAGGTGTGCTGACTGTAAATATGCACCATATTGCCTCAGATGGCTGGTCTTTAGAGGTATTTACTAAAGAATTCGTGACGCTGTATAGTGCTTTTCATGCAGGGCAAACCAACCCTCTACCAGCGCTCGACATTCAATATGCCGATTATGCCCATTGGCAGCGAAGCTATTTAAATGAAGCAATGCTTGAGTCGCAATTGACCTATTGGCAACAACAATTGGTAGATTTGCCGGAAGTGCATAATTTGCCGACACAATATCCACGCCCCAACATCAAACAGTACGAGGGCGACCTTGTAAAACTCAGTTTGCCAGAGCACGCGGCGCATCAACTACAAACTATGGCAAAAAAACATGGGGTTACGCAATTTATGCTCTGCCATGGTATTTTTGCACTGTTGCTCGCCCGCTACTGCGGCACCAATGACATTGTGATAGGTGTACCTGTCGCCAATCGCCTTCATACGGAAGTGGACAATTTAATTGGTATGTTTATCAACAACCTGGTTTTGCGCCTAGACGTCGAGCAAGGCTCTATCGCAAAATACCTACAACATGTGAAAACCACACATTTAGAGGCGCAAGAAAACCAGGATGTTCCGTTTGAACAGTTAGTTGAAAGCTTAAATGTCACTCGAAGTACCAGCCATGCGCCACTTTTCCAAATTATGATGACAACCAATACAGAGTATGGCATCAGCTCCAACGAGGAAAATTTCACATTACCAGGCATAGATCTCAAGCCTTACTCTTCAAATGTAATTCATGAAAAGTTTGACCTTCATGTTGATTTTCGAATTACCAATGGCGGAATAGATTTAAGCTGCACCTTTGACTGTCACTTGTTTGACAAAGCATTTATCACACAATTTATGGGCCACCTAGAGCAAATGGTGTTAGCTGTAAGTGCACAATCTTGTGCAACAGATACACAACTGTGTCCTTCGAAGTTACCTATGCTTAACCAAGAGGAAGCTGACTTCTTGCTACACGCTCTAAACGATACTGCTTCAGATTACCCATCGGATCTATGTATCCACGAGTTATTCGAGCATCAAGCAACAGCGCACCCTGATAATATCGCGATTGTATTTGAAAATGAGCAGCTGACCTATGGTGAACTGAATGCACGAGCAAACCAGTTAGCGCACTGTTTAGTTACTCAACACGATGTTAAGCCAGATACATTGGTAGGTCTATGTATCGAGCGTTCACTAGAAATGGTCATCGGTATACTCGCTATACTTAAAGCCGGGGGTGCATATGTACCTTTAGATCCAAGTTACCCACAAGCGCGCTTAAGCTATATGCTTGATGATGCGTCCTTAGATGTTGTGCTGAGCGAGAATAATACATCTGTGGTACTGCATGAGATCTATACAGGTACACTCATCGATATGAAGAACAATTCATATTTCGATCAATTCCCCACTACAAATGTCGATCTTACGGCACAGGGCCTAACCTCATCTCACTTGGCATATGTCATATATACGTCTGGCTCTACTGGTAAGCCTAAAGGTGTCATGGTAGAGCATCAAGCGTTGGTAAACCGAATTCACTGGATGCAAACCCAGTACAATATGACCGTCGACGATACTGTACTCCAGAAAACACCATATAGCTTTGATGTATCGGTATGGGAGTTTGTGTGGCCACTGTCATACGGTGGACGGTTAGTCATTGCAAAACCAGAAGGGCATAAGGACTCTATTTACCTATGTGAGCTTATTCAGCGCAGTGCAATTACGAAACTTCACTTTGTACCTTCTATGCTAGGAGCCATGCTCGAAAATGAAGAGTTCAAACTCTGTACTAATTTGAAACAAGTCTTTTGTAGCGGTGAAGCATTACAAGTGAGCCACGTAGAAGGGGTACGACAAGCATTACCAAATACAGAACTACACAATTTATATGGCCCAACAGAAGCTGCAATTGATGTAAGTTACTGGAACTGCAATGGAGATATCAGTCACGGAGTACCAATAGGAAAGCCCATTGATAATATTCAACTTATGGTGTTGGATAAGTTTCTAAACATGACCCCACATGGTGTAGCTGGAGAATTATTCATCGGCGGTGCCGGTTTGGCTCGCGGCTATCTCAATCGCCCAGAGTTAACAGCAGAGCGCTTTATTGACAATCCGTATTTCGATGCGAGCAATCCAAATAGCTCCAAACGGCTATACCGGACTGGTGATTTGGTTCGTTATTTACCAGACGGTAACTTAGAGTTTATTGCCCGCATAGACCACCAAGTTAAGATAAGAGGTTTTAGGATTGAACTCGGCGAGATTGAAGCACAATTATCTCAGCAACCTAGGGTGGATTCATCTCTGGTTGTAGCAACGGAACTTGCGGGCAGCCAACAGCTTGTGGCGTATGTAAAACCAACCAATGCGTTAAACGAGGGAGATCAAAGCAACTATCTCAGTGGATTGAAATCAACACTTAATAGTGTACTGCCTGATTATATGGTGCCAAGTGTCTTGATGATAGTCGATGAGTGGCCTTTGACCCCTAATGGTAAATTGGATAGAAAGGCATTAGCTCAGCCACAGCAAAGTATCGAAGTAGAATACGTCGCACCTCAAACAGACACAGAGCATACACTAGTCAATATTTGGGCTGAGCTACTCAAAATTGAAGCGCAAAAAATCAGTATTCATAACGGTTTCTTTGAGTTAGGTGGACACTCAATACTTGTGATCCGTCTACTGAGTCGTATAGAGCAGGAACTCGGCCTCAAGCTGGAGCTGCAAGGTCTTTATGAAGTCTCAGAGCTTAGGGAACTCGCACAAATTTGCGACTCTTTAAAACTGAACTTGGATGCACAAGACAAGCTCAATGAATTAGAAGAAACGGAGTTTGAAGATGTCGAATTCTAAAAAAAATATTCCTGCACTGCTGCAAAAGCTGGCATCACTCGACATCACTTTGTATTTAGATGAAGAGACAAAACTACGCGCAAAGGCACCCAAGGGTGCCATTACACCTGAGTTATCGAAAACAATTAAAGAAAACAAAGTTGATCTGACAGCCTACCTGCAAAAATTAGCCGCCATGACGGCTTCGCAGGACGCTCAAGAACAAATTGAGGCAGTAAAGGACAAAGGAAATAAACTGCCTTTGTCTTTCGCACAACAACGACTTTGGTTTATCGATCAGCTTAAACAAGGCTCTCCTGAGTACAACATGCCCATTGCCTTTAAAATTTCAGGCGTACTCGACTTAGCTTTGGTTAAACGTGCTTTTTCCTGCATTGTAAGCCGACATGAGATATTGAGAACCAACTATATCAATAATAACGGCACCGCTTATCAGCAGGTTAAACCTTTATCTGAATTCAATTTTGCCATTGACGAAACGACATTAAGCTCAGCGCAAACGGACACTGATCTGGCCGATATTGTGCAGCGAAATATGTACACACCATTTGACTTAAGCAAAGACCTAATGCTGCGTGTAAGTTACATACATACCAGCCAAGCCAGTGGTATTCTCATCTTAAATATGCATCATATTTCATCGGATGGTTGGTCTATCGAAGTGCTTATCAAAGAGTTTTTTGCACTATACGATGCATTTAAAACTGGACTCTCAAATCCGCTTCCTCCATTGGATATTCAGTATAGCGACTATGCAGTATGGCAACATGAGCATGCACCTAGCCTTGATCAACAATTTAAATACTGGCAACAGCAATTAAGCGATATTCCATTAATACATGGCTTGCACCGTGAACCTGTGACCGTAGAAGATAATGCACGTCAAGCACAAACCGTTTCAGGTTCGCTCCATGCCGATTGCGCCAGTAAGCTTTTAAAGCTTGCGAAAGACCTAAATGTCACACCATTTATGCTAATGCATGGCATTTTCTCCATTGCCATGTCAAAACACTCTAACAGTGATGATATTGTCGTAGGCACGCCAATCGCCAACCGCTCACAAGCGCAACTGCAACCGCTCATTGGCTTTTTTGTCAATACGCTCATTTTGCGAGTGGACACAAGCATCAACATGTTAGGTGACTACTTTGCTGCACTGAGAAAAGTTCACCTATCAGCTCAACAATATCAGGAAATGCCCTATGACCAGCTGGTTGACCGACTAAAAGTGCCAAGAGATGGCGGGTACAACCCGCTTTTTCAGATCATGTTTACCAGTAATACTGAGTACGGATTAAACGATCAGCAAACTCTTAACCACTCTGCATTGGCAGATGTCGACGCAACCGTTTTTGAGTCTGAAGGTACCCCCGCTCAATTCGAACTGCATATCTCTCTAAATATCAGCGACAATGGCGTTGATATAAGCTGGCAGTATGACCCAAGCATCTACAAACAGTCGTACATTGAAAAACTTCATACCCACTTGCAAGTGCTGCTCGAAAGTTTTTCTAATATCACTCACCCAGCTACAACCAAGATATCAGATCTGGCGCTCTTACCACAAAGCGAACAAGCACTATTAATTAACGCTTTGAATGTCAGAGAGATTGAATACACACAATCACACAGTGTATGTACACTCCTTGACCAGCAGGCGAATTTAAATCCGAATCGCGTCGCTGTCGTATTTGAAGCGCACTCCATTACCTACAAAGCGCTCAACGACAAGGCAACCGGCTTAGCTAAACTACTAATTAAAAATCATAAACTCGAGGATAATAGCCCAATAGGGTTGTTTGCTGAACGCTCAATAGAAATGGTCATTGGTATGCTGGCGATTTTAAAAGCAGGTTGCTCTTATGTGCCCATGGAAATTAACTCTCCTGCCACGCGGTTAGCACACATTCTCCAAGATGCGTCGCCCCAGCTTATTCTAAAGCACACCAAAAACGACCTCGATATTGCCAACTGGCATGGTGAAATATGCAATCTATCAGAAGCAATCAGCTCACTCGATAATACCGAGATAGACCAAGATAACGAGCTTCTCTCGCCCATTGCGCCAGATGCACAAACTCCAGCCTATATTATTTACACATCAGGCTCCACGGGCAAACCTAAAGGGGTTGAAGTACCACACCTCGGCATAATTAGACTGATCACCAATCCAAACTTTATGCAATTGGATAGCAGTACAGTGATGATACATACCGCAAATATCGCTTTCGATGCGGCGACACTAGAAGTTTGGGGACCATTACTCAACGGCGGTAAGGTTATATTATACCCAGATAATATCCTCACTCCACAACAGCTCAACGCCACCATAGATAAACATCAGGTCAACTCCATGTTCCTAACCACTGCATTTTTTAAAGAGTGGTTATTGCTCGATGATAGGCTCGATTCCCTACAACAGCTAATTGTAGGAGGCGAGGCGTTAGATCTGGCGACAGTAAAGCTTGCTCAGAAAAAGCTCGCGCACTTACAGCTTACCAACGCATATGGCCCAACGGAAAATACGACGTTTACAACATCCCACAAATTTGAGTTTCCGCTGCGTTCTAAAGTCATCCCAATTGGCAAACGGCTACATTGCGATGAAATTTATATACTTGATAAGTACAACAATTTAACGCCTCATGGCGCTATTGGCGAACTATGTGTAGGTGGTGATGGACTTGCCACTGGGTATATCAACAAACCAGAGTTGACCGCACAAAAATTTATTGTAAACCCTTTTATATCATCGAGAACATCAAGTGCATCGGACCGCTTATATAAAACAGGAGACCTAGTTCGATACCTGCCTGACCACACACTTGAATATGTTGGTAGAACAGATGACCAAGTTAAAATTCGCGGCTTTCGCATTGAACTGGGCGAAATAGAAAGCAAACTGGTAGAGCATCACAAAGTAACATCTGCGTTGGTCATCACTTTCAATAGTGGCAAAACAGTGAAACTTGCGGCTTATATGCAGCTGTGCGATACAGTGCAAAGTGAATGCTCTGATACCGAATTGGCCGACATTAAGAAAGGTCTTGTCGATAAGTTACCAAGCTACATGGTGCCTAGTACGTTTATCGTTGTCGACAATTGGCCTATGACGGCGAATGGAAAAATAGACAAACGCGCACTCCCTGCCCCAGATACGCACACACCAGCCGCGACCATACCAGCGCGCACAGCAACAGAAAAAGGCATTGCAAAGATATGGGCCGAATTATTAGGCGTTGACGCTACAACTATTGGCATTGATGCCAATTTCTTTGAGCTGGGCGGACATTCACTGCTTTGTATTCGGCTCGTCGCTGAAATATCTCAAGCCTTTGGTATCGACATCTCTGTAGAGCAAGTGTTCAATGCTCAAAATTTAGAGCATTTAGCACTGCAAATTGACGCCAGTAACGCCGAAGCAAGCAACACAGTTCCTCTAGTGCCCAGAGAGCATTCCTCAGAGCTGCTCCCCGTCTCCTATGCACAACAACGTATGTGGTTTATGGATAAGCTGCAAAGCGGCTCTGCAGAATATAACATGCCTGTCGCCTTTAATATCGAAGGTGGGGTAGATTTGGGGGCTCTCCAGCACGCCTTTAGCGAAATTGTCAGACGACACGAAATTATTCGGACAACGTACCATGAACAAGACGGCGAAATTAAGCAAAAAGTGCGATCGGCAGAGCTGGTTGACTTTAAAATTGAGGTTACAGATCTAACAGCCTATTCTACGGCGCTTCAAACACAGAAACTAAATGAGAAACTCGATGCTGAATTTTCGAGACCTTTTGATTTAGCCTCAGATTTGATGCTGCGCGCGCATATCGTAAAGCTCACTGAAAGCAAAAGTACACTGATTTACAACATGCATCATATTGCGTCTGATGGCTGGTCGATGGAGGTTATCACTAGAGAATTTACAGCCCTATACTCTGCATATAAACAAGCTCAGCCATCTCCGCTCGAAGATTTGTCTATTCAATATGCCGACTTTGCACTTTGGCAAAGAGCACATTTGGATGATTCAAGGCTAAAGCAGCAACTTCACTACTGGCTGGATAACTTACAAGATGCGCCTGCTACACACGCGTTGCCACTTTGCCAACCGAGATCTCAAAACCAGGCAAACCCTGCGGCGGTGGTTGAGTCAGCGCTTGGTGAAAAGCCATCAGCTCAATTGTTAGCCATCGCGAAGGATGCCAAGTTAACACCATTCATGTTGATGCATGGTTTACTCTCACTTATCATCACCAAACACAGTAACTCTCATGACATCATCGTCGGCACACCAACCGCGAATAGATTGAAAGCAGAGCTGGCACCACTTGTCGGACTATTTGTCAATACACTCGTACTAAGAGTGAATACTGAACAAGCAAACTGGCAGGACTTTTTTAACCATCTACGTGAAGTCCACCTAAATTCACAAAAACACCAAGATATACCTTTTGAACAATTGGTTGAACACTTATCAGAGTCACGCTCTACGCAAGTCACCCCAATCTTTCAAATTATGGTCACCATAAATTCAGAGTTTGGGCAAATGGATAATGCGCTGCAGCCCACAGAGGAACACGGCGATACGCACTTTGAACTGTTAACTGCGCAACAAGGGCTAGCCAAATTTGATCTGGAAGTCGACTTTGCCATTTGTGAAACTGGTATCAAGGTGCATTGGCAATATAACTCAAGTCTATTTACTCAACAAAGAGTTCAAAAGATGAGTGATCACCTGTGTACGCTTATGGAGAATTTATCTGAAAGCTTTGCCGACATCAAAGGGGCGCCACCTCTGACATTGCCAGCTTACAGCAACGAAGAAAAAAATCAGCTGTTGCATCTCTCTCACGGTATAGGCCGATCATTTAACGACAATCAATGTCTCCACGAACTCATTGAGCAAATGGCCCATGAAAAGCCTGACAAAGTCGCGCTTGTAAGCAGTGACACTGAGCTAACCTATGCGCAGATCAATGCACAAGCAAATCAACTTGCTCGATACATCAGAGATAAATTCGACGTATCTGCCGAAACTCTGGTTGGCCTTTGTGCAGATCGCAGCATTGAAATGGTGATCGGTGTAATTGCAATCTTAAAAACTGGCGGCGGGTTTGTGCCAATAGATCCTGCATACCCTTTGTCCCGAATTGAGTATATGCTTGATGATGCCCAGTTAAAACTGGTACTCACTCAAGGCAGTGGCAACAAGACATTAGAACAAAATCCTGTCGATAAAATAGACTTAGACCACCTTATTAATCAAACTGGCGTACTGAGCCGCTATGCAACCGAAAACATAGCGAAAGATCAGCTTGCGCTGTGCGCATCAAGCACGGCTTACATCATCTATACCTCTGGTTCAACAGGTCAACCAAAAGGCGTAATGGTAGCACACAGTGCCTTGCTCAATTACCAAGAGCATATCAAAACGGTATATCAAGTCAGTGACAATGACGTTGTTTTACAATTTTCAAACATCTCATTTGATATCTTCATTGAAGAATTGTGTGCTAGCTTGTGTATTGGTGCACAGCTGGTATTAAGGAATGAGCAATCAGCTTATAGCTTTGACCACTTCATACAATTTTGTAATCAGCATAGTATCACCATCGCTAGCTTACCCACCGCTTTTTGGGCGCAAACCACCTCAGATGAGCTTTCTGTACCTGTACATAGTTTGCAAAAAGTTATTGTCGGTGGTGAAGCGCTCACTGCAACAACGGTTAAAAATCACTATCAAAAATTAGGGAATAACACTGCTCTTATCAATACCTATGGACCGACAGAAGCAACCGTCACTGCATCAAGCTATGTAACCTCACCTAAAGATGCCCAAGCGCTCAACATTCCTATTGGAAAAGCAAACCCGAACTATCAGTTGTTGGTTTTAGACCCCTATCTCTTGCCTACTCCTATTGGCAGTATTGGTGAACTTTACATTGGTGGTCCTGGATTAGCAAAAGGGTATTGGCAGCGCTTAGACTTAACCAAAGAGAAGTTTGTACCAAACCCTTATCATGACCCTCAAAATAAGCAAAGCTCTGAGTTGCTGTATAGAACCGGAGATCTTGGATACTTTTTAGAAGATGGCACCGTGCATTTTGTCGGCCGACAAGACAGCCAAGTCAAAATTCGCGGCTTTAGGGTAGAGCTTGGCGAAATAGAGTCGCAAATTGCGCAAGTTCCAGTGATTGACTCTGCACTTGTGACCATCACTGAACTTAACCACAATCAGTATTTAGTCGCTTATGTCAAAGCAGAAAGCCAGCTGGTTACTACCAACTCGTCCGAACTAGAGCAAACAATTCAGCAAAGTTTAAAAGCCGCGCTACCAGATTACATGCTGCCGCATAAGGTTGTGATCGTATCTGAATGGCCTTTAACTGCGAACGGTAAAATAGATAAAAATGCATTGCCAACCATTACCTTTGAAACAAGCGCTGAGCAGTACGAAGCACCGAGCACCGAAGCTGAAATTACCCTCACAAAAATTTGGGCTGAGGTACTAGACACCCATATTGATGCGTTAAGTATTGGCTCAAGCTTTTTTGCAATTGGTGGGCACTCATTACTTGCTGTTAAACTCATTTCTAAAATTCACACGGTATTGCAAAAACCAGTGAGCTTGTCTCAAGTATTTGAGTTTAATACTATCAAGACTCAAGCCGAGCTAATTGACTCTCTCTGTTCAACACACCTTTTGGATCAGCCACTTCTTCAGCCAACGGATAAAGAGGGCTCTCCAACAATGGGGTGTTACTTCATTCCAGGTGTTGCCAGTACAGATAAAGATTTTATCGACATTATGCAGCACATGAAGGATTTTGAAGGCGAAATTGGAGTCTTTAGGCATAAGGGTCTTATTTCAGGTGAAAAGCCATTCACAAGTATTACAGAGAATGTGGAAGCGTTTGCTAACGCAATCGCTGAACGTGATTTAAATAAAGTTAAACTTGTTGGCCACTCTTATGGTGGTGTACTCGCATTAGAATTAGCTGCTAGGTTAATTGACTCGGGATACCAAGTTGAACTCATCATGTTAGATACCTATATTCATCCTGCCAGGTTTGTTGATGCTGCCACATTGAATGAAAATATCGATTCGATTGAAGTCGCGGAACATTTGAAGTCGCTGTATAATTTGCAATCACGGTTACATATTGAGTACCAGCCAAGTTGGGAGCTGGGTCGTACGCAGCTCATTTTAGCGACGCAAAGCCCCGCTGACCAAAACAAATATATCGCTTACTTGGACAGGCATGCGTCCAATATTGCCACCACCAAACTACAGGGCGATCACTTCAGTATACTAAGAGGTGACAACGCAAAGTGGATTGCGAAGGTGCTTTTGAATAACAACGCGACTTAAACGATTCAATTTGCATACTGCTGGTTGCCTGCGCCATGTTAGCCATACATGTAGCAGGCAACCTTCATTTGACTAATCACAGACCCCCGCTAAAGGCCAATAGTGCCACTTCGCGACCCTCGTATTAACCCTATTGCCAACGCAATACGACTAAGCGCTTCATCTCTAATTACGTGCTCTAAGTGCGCAAACCAATACATAGTACTTTACTTATATTCACCGGACACTAGCTATGTGGGGCTGAGCTGTGTTTACTGGATCGACAAAAGGCTTGCTACTAGCTACAGCACTCGACCTAAGAGCTGCGATTGAGGTGCTTAATGTCAATTTTGATAAGAGTTGATAAATTTTATGACAGTGTATAAAGGGTTTTAATCACAACGTGGGTGACATTCTAAAATACGATATTTGAGGAACTCGATTACAACACATACAGATCCAAACATGAAAAAACCCGTAACTAAATAGCTACGGGTTTAATATTTGGTGCGAATGGGGGGACTTGAACCCCCACGAGCATAGCTCACCACCCCCTCAATGTTGCAAAAATAAACACAAGGCATTGTTATATAAAGACTTACCCAAAATCGAAATGGTACTAACATCACCATTACTTTTTTTGTTTTTATTTTTTCTTTAACTTTTCGACTTTAGAAGCCTACTTGTAAAATCCACTTTTTAGTTTCAATCATCGACCAGCAATGATTAAAAAGAAACAGTTTAAGGTTTGGAAAAACAGCTCAGGTAGTACTTTTATAGGTATAGCATCAAGAAGCTCAATGCAAGGTGTAGATGTTTTGAGGTGTTGGCTCGCATGCTTAGGAAAAGCCTACAAGTGCGATCAAGATTGAGCTAAAGAGCCTCTGTAGCTAGCCTAGAAATATGTGTGCATTTTCGACGATGACGTCAAAAAAATGCTTAACACCCCAGCTAAAGAAACATCTAACAAAACCGTTTTTGATAAGCTCATAATTAGTTGGGTTTTCCTTTTTACTATCTTTGCATTTTTCATTTTCCAGTAACACTTTGCTTTTGTTGTCTTTTTTGTTGTGCATATAATTTCCTCTTTATTTTTTAAATTCCCCCATAAGCTCCGTTCTTTAATCAAAAAAAGAGTACGCGAATATCCCATAGACAGTAGAAAGCCCACGAGATGATCGCGTTAAGAAAACATTTGATTAAAGCTGAAATATATAAGAGGGGTGTGATACTGGCGATTTAGTCATTAAACTAACCACCAGCAATTTATATTGTAAAGGATTTTTTTGAATTTTTCAAATTATGGCACAAATATTGCTTTTAACGCACTTTCAAATTAATGAAAACCAAGAGTCACTACTGTAAGTGCTCCTTAAACACACTCAATAATTGACAGTGATAGTCTTGCAAAGCATCAATAGACTTTTTTATTTGTGGACCGCAGAAAGCCAAAGCCGACTCTTTTAATTCATATTCTTGAGCGTCGATTATCTCAAGGTTATTAAGCCAGCAAGATACTTCCATATCTACGTTATGCAACCAATCCACGACACCTTCATCAAAATAAAAATCAGCCAAAGCTACGCTTTCTTGGAAATCTTCATACACTTTAAGATCAACTTTATGCGTGTTGTCGATACCTCTTAACAACCTTTGAGTAGACTGATAAATTTTCAGCCTATCAGACTTTAGATCACGTTTTTCTTTGGCAACATTCAACTTCCATTGCTGATAAGCAATATAAGCAACGGATATAGCAATAATAGGGCTTAGCAACGCAGTAAAAATATCTATTACTTGCTTAATAAAAATAAGACTATCCAATGATGTCACCATGTAAACCACAATCTGTTATAAAAAAGCAAACCCTTTAAAGGGAAAACGAAATGCTAAATAGAATCCATGTAACGCCATACATGTATCTTATTTCTATCCAAAACTATTTCTAGACTTGTTACGTAGTCATAAATAGCCCTAATAACATCATCAATTATGGTGATCACCCTGTCTTTTGTGGAAACTGAAACTTCATGTACATCACCACAGATGCTTTTTCCATTTCTATGCACTAAATCATGCCTGTCTTCAATTATATTTTGTAGTACGCTTCTGTTTTCCTTACCAATAATGCTATTTAAAGACACCTCAAAAACACCAAGAAACAAAGCGTCAACACTACTTAAGTTATGAAAGACAATAGAGTTTAGTCGTTCATTAACCTTATCTAAAGCTATTGATGGATTCCTAAGATACTCCGCAAGAGTGTACTTTTCATTTTTTAAATGCCTCGATGACTCAAGAAACTTTAGAAAGCATTCGAAGTTATTGTTTATAAAAAACTTAAACAAGTCTGATAAGTATGTTTCTAAAATTGTTATTGAATGTGAGAAGAATAACCTATGTATGAGATCACTTTTTGGACCTTCATAATCACTAAGTTCTTTCAATGAGTAGAGTGCATTTGTATAAGATTTTGAATAAACGTAAAAGGCATCTTCTGAAGATACAATGTCAGGAGATACATAGTCCGATCTAGCTGCTGCTTTGTCATATCTAAATATTATATCTATTTTACTTGAACACCTTTCACAGTTATTCGATGCATGATTCTCGATAACTTCGAAAACTGGAAAAGTCCCCACTTCAACAGTGTAGAAGCCGATGTATTCTTGCCCACAGTTTCCACAAGCAAACTTATAGTTAACTACTTCTTCCATTGTATTACACCTAAAATTACCTTCTAGCCATACTCACTTAATTGTGAAAGTGCAGTCAATACTAACAAAATCGTTTCCCCACCCTTGCCTCTGAGCTTTTTTTTCATGAATGATACATTCAGCCTTATCTACAGGGTCAAGCTTGTGCCAAGCACTAAACAACCTCTTCTGTTGGCTGCTTATTTTCAATCCATACATTTGTTCAAAATAAAAGTATGTACGGGCGATGTCGCCTCTAATTTCAGGGGCAGGCTCAAAAGCCTTAGCTTTGAAGTCAACTTCTGCATCACAACTACCGTATACTCGATTTTCGCCCTCAATCATTCTGAATCTGTAATTACTGCGATCTCCGTTTACTTCTCCGATAGCCGGAACTAGATTATGTAAATCACCTTCCATCGCTTTGAACTGTGGGATTTTCTTGCACGCCTTGCGCCCACCATTTTGCCAACACTGTAACTGGTGTCCAAATTCCCATGCAGAAACTACGTGCTCCCATTCAATACGCTGTGCGCGCTGATTTACGTTTCCTTTCTTGGTAAATTCATTTCTAGGTGCGTAGCCACAGTTATCGGTGCTTGGAACTAGCTTCTTCTTGCTCTGCCACTCGATATCGCATCCACAGTAAAAGGTCTTGGGTTGTGCTTTGTAGATCTTTTTGAGCTCTTTTTTGGCTTGGCTAAAGCTCATTGCTGGCGGGTCAGTTTTATCACCGCCACCACTTGTGGCAGAAACACAAAAACTAAACGACGCCAAAATAGTAAGTAACAGCTTCATTATTCAATCCTTTTTGATTACATTTAGTGCTAACTCTACCGCTCGATCAATTGCCTGCCCTTCGTTTTTTACGTCAACAAAACAGGCTTTAATTTCTTTTAGCCCATCTTTTGTTGTAGGCTCAACATATGCATCCAGGCGTTTCTTTTCTTTTTTCTGTGCTTCATGATGTGCTTTTCTAGCCGCTGCAATGGAGGCTTTTCGCTCATCTTTACTTTGCGCCATTTGCTCTAACTCTTTATTCAAACTGACTTAATCCTATATCAATTTACCGTGTAAACAAAATAATAGATAAAAATGTTTACACGGTAAACTTGTTTTGCTAGATTTGTTTACACGGTAAACATCTAAGGAAATGATTCAATGCAGATAAGTATCAATAGTTATTTTTGTGGTGCGGGGCTATTTGATAGCGGCTTATTAGATGCAGGTATTAGTATCAATCAAGCATTTGAGTTAGACAAAGAGGCAGTAAAAACCTACGAGCACAACTTTGGTGATCACATTAAGCACTGTGATATAGCTGAAGAGCTGGTACTAGAACAAGACACTTGCCACGGCATGGTATTCACTTATCCATGTACTAAATACTCAACCATTGCCGACATTCACGGCACGCGCACAGGCGATGAGCTTTTCTTACATGCATTGCGGCACCTAGCCATAGCTAGACCAGAGTTTTATGTAGTTGAAAATGTGCCTGGCATGAAAGCTTTTCCGCTAGTAATGGAAGCAATGACAAAAATGCCCGATTACTACGTGCAGGTGTTTTGCCCTATTCAAGCCACTACTTGGCTACCGCGAAGACGTGATCGACTAATTATAGTTGGCACAAGGCGCAGCTTTTCAATTCGCCCACCAGCAAACTCAAAACAATTGCCGCTGTCCGCTGTATTAGAGAGTGATCCTCAAGTCACATTACCAAAAGCCATTACTGCACGCATGAATGGCGAGTACCGCGATTTACCAATCATTAGCGATCCAGCTAAAGGCGACATAGCACCAACATGCGTAGCACATTACGCCAAGGATAAATCAACGCGCCTTGTAGTAGATAAACGTTTTCCAATGAGTGTAAGGCCCTACTCAGTTCGTGAGTTTGCGCGTTTACAGGGGCTTGATGATGGTTTCAAGTTCCCTGTATCAAACACATCAGCTTACAAGCAAATCGGTAACGGTGTTCCTAGGCCCGTAGGTCAATGGATTGGCGGTGAAATGACACGTTATATGAACCAATTAAATTAACATTAGAAATCTCGGAGGGATTTATGGGGTGGAGTAATTGCGGTGAAGATAGCGCAGGCAGGCCAATTGGCTATGCATTTGAAGCAACGTGTGATCATCAAGGCTGCAACAGCAAAATAAATCGCGGTTTAAGTTATGCGTGTGGTGACATGCATGGTGAAACAGAGCTTGGATGTGAAAGATATTTTTGCGAAGAACACAGACATATTGCTGTTGAAGATGGTGATCGTTGTATTTCTGTCTGTAATGGTTGCGCGAAAGAATTAATCGAAAGTGAAGAGTGGCTAGCCTGCTCAATAGATTGCGTTTTAAAACGCAGAAATGACATATAAATCAGACTAGTTTGGGTGAAAATGAAATGGCAAAAGTAGAGGTGAAGTTTTTAGTCGAAATGAGCCAAACAATCGACTGGCCCGATGATGAAATGGACAATTTCAACTATGAGAACTTGCAGATCAACTGCGATCCAGAACAAGCAGAAATTGAGAGTCATGATTACGAACTAAAGCGGGTTGCCGTCAACGGTAACGAATACGAGTTTTAGATTTAGAAATTATAAGGACCATAAATTATGGAAGTTGAACAAGCTAAACCTATCCACGCCAGCACAATGAAAATAGCATTTTTTTTGCAGGGTATAGGATCTATCACAAATGAAGATGTAGAAGAGTTCAAAGGGTATTCTCTAGAACATCTGGTGCAAGCTAACAAAGCGCTTAGTGATTACAAAGAAAAACAAGAAGATGACCAAGGCTACAGATCGTACATCACAACTACAGATATAGCTTTAGCAGAAACTTACATACGCGTGCACAACAGCGACTTTGTTGCCGCTGATGAATTTCAGGAGATGTGTGAAGCGATGGACTCACATCATGAACACACAAGAAACGGACACGGTGTACTGATTGACGGCTCAGGCTGTCACAGCTTAGTAGAGCTGACTAGTTGTGGTACAGGGACTTGCGAAACAATAGTAACTGTTAGCACACCAAGAGCTATGTACAACTTTGTCCAAAGCCAAATTTTAATAAATGATGAATAAAAAGGTGGGGCATTAAATGGAGATTTTAGTTTCTAGCTACGAAGAAGATACACACTTAGAGTGCACCTACCTAGATTGTTACTTTTACTTGGAGCGCAATACAAACGATGGTTATAGCTTCGCTAACTGGTACATGATAGTAAAAGATGAAACTGGCTTTACTCTTTGCGATGGATGGATTGATGACAGTAGCGATCTAACTGTTAGAGAGGCATTTGAATCAGCATGCTCAGGGGCCATGTTAAAAACACCTTCAAAATGGCCCGTTCTTGATTAGGGAAAATTTATGCCAATTTCACAGACAGAAATCAACAACATAAAAGCCCCATATTTTATTGTTGCAGACTGTAGAGCAGGTAAACGAACAGGACAACCTAAAAAAGAAAAGCCTTCCAAAGTTATTGGATATTCATCTTGTGATCCGTTAGGTGTTGGCTTTGTTACTGTGTATTTCGAAGGTGGTGGCTGGCTCTTAGTTCAACATTTAATGAGAAACCATTCAATTGTAAATGAAAACTGGCCCACATCAATAAGAACTCAAGGAGAGTAAAATGCTACCGATGCCAGCAGATATCTTAGTCAACGAGTCACTTCAAGAATACGCAATTAGAAAAGCCAAAGAAACGGCAGATCAAGAGCAGGAGATTAAACAGTTAATAGATCAACGGGATCACTGGAAATTCAAAGCGACTAAACATGTTAAGTGAGACTTGCTAATGACTACAATACTTTATGACCACGAAAATGAACATATTGCTTGCGACTCTCAAACTACTGAAAATGGAATTATCATAAACTCTGATGCAAATAAGTGGTGCGAGCTAAGCGATGATTCTCTCATTTTTGCAACCGGAGAGACTGTTGATATTCATGAGTTGCGGCTCCATCTAGATGGGGGAGAGCTTTCCCAAAATATCGGCGAAGTGAGTTACTTTCGAACTCATGAGACTTATGATCATGTCATCTATGGTTACGTACATGAAACGAAAGATAATACGAAGGTGGTCAGAGAGGAACCCCTCTTTCATTCATATGGAATCGGTTCAGGTGGAAGAAGTGCAATGGTTGCTTTGAGCTTCGATACAAGCGCTAAAGAGGCAGTGATTAAGGCCGCAGAATTTGACATTAAAACCAATGATAACGTGAAGGTTTACAATATTTCAGAATCGGTTTTTATTTAAACCTCTAATTCAGAGTAAGGCAGATCGGGCGCCGCCCCTACAATGCGCCCGTCCTCAATATACGCACTTCCACTAGTAACCGAGTCACCTAAAACAGTACTTTGTGAACCATCACTATGTTCAACTGTAGTTGTACCGTCAGTATTAACAGTAACAACTTTAACTATTGAACGCTGTTTACTACTTAACACAGCGCTCAATCTATTTAATGCATTAGACATTACTCACCGTTTTAATAGTTTGATTAACTGTAATTGCGCCGGATGCATTTACTGACGCAGTAATAGAAAGACTGTCGCACGTAGCTTTGTACAGTGAATCCGTATACCGAATGCCAACAAGCATACCAGGGCGAATTGGCGGTAAATTAGTTAGAAGCTTCGTTCTAATAGTCGATTCTTTTTTGTTTCCACTTCGAGCAAGTTCACATGTTCCGCGCTGTCTAGCAGCTTGATTGTCAGTTATTAGACTATCAACAATGTCAGGGGCATATTGATCACCCAGAGTGTCACGGCGCTTTATTTTGCATGCAACGCCCTGCTGCTCGCCCCGAACAAACACCGCATTATTTTCTTGATTAATCGTTTCACGAGTCGAGTGCTCTAGAATCAATGACTCATTCAAAATAACATCACATACTGCAGTTTCAGTATCCCATGGGTTAACAGGCCACTCAGGAACGACGGACACCTCTTTTTTAACATCATCAAAATCTAGGATCCCACCTACACTTTGTGCGATTCGAAGAAAGGCTCCGGCAGGTGTCAATTCGCGATAACTGAATGCATTTTTGGGCACCGGAAAGTCAATCATTTTGTTTTTCAAAGACCATCCGGTGTTAGCCAATGAGTCAGATAACAAACCAGCAAAGGTTTTATCTACACTATTTGTATAGTTTGACTGTCTTGCGTATGGCGCCGACAAGAGCGCAAAGCGACTGCGAATTGAAGCACTATAGCTATTACTGCCAAACTTTAAAGATACGTTTGGCTGCTCACATATCACCACGAATTGATATCCATTTATAGAGACCAGCAACTCATTATTCAATGCCCGGTCCATGTCTGTTTTTGAACCAAACTTGATAGAGCCAGTTGCCGAAAACTGCCCTCTTCCAATCGAATAGCTAAAGCTGCTGATTATGATGTCCGTATTGTCAGACATTCTTTTGCATGTGATTTTCGGTTGCATGATATACGAGCTCTGTAATTGCGGTTCAATTGGAATTTTTCTATCAAGTGTTGGTATGTCATCATCAGAGCGAATAAGCCCGCCACCAAGAGTCCAAAAACAAACTTTTTCTGGCACTGAAAAACGGAGCTTTACATTCGCAGATTGGGCGTTGAAATTGCCATTTAAACGAAGCTTTACATGCCCATTTACAGGATGATCGATAAACCTACAAACATATGTGGGCAAAATAGGAGCATAGTCTATTCTATACTGGTTTAGCTTGGTTTGAGGTTCATTCCAACCAAATTTTATAAGCGAAAGCCTTGGTTTACTACTATCAAAAGTGAGTGTAAACACTTCGCTATTTACGCTTGATACGCGCCATACCTGTTCCCAGTCGGCCCTAATTTCATCTGTATATGTATGTGATAAGTCGCTATGTGACTCAAATTTAATAGGCTTATCTGTTTGCATATCGATATGCTGCGTGCCTAATTCAGATTCATTCCAAGCGCAATCAAAATAATTCGACATTAAAACACGCTCAACATCACCAGTTAAAAATCGAACCTTAATAGGTGAATGAGCTTTTTCACGAGAGTAATAGCCGCCAAGTTTTATCGATATCATTGTGCCAAGTCAGCCGATTCACACTGAACACCATCCATAATACCACCTGAATAAACCAGCTCATTGTCGAAAACTAGACATGAAATAGATTGCTCTTGAGAGTATTTTAAGGGCAGTGTAAGGGTTAAAAACTGAGTATCAAGCAACCTGTGCTGTAAAAGCTCTCCCGTATTTCTATCAATCAACATTAGACGCTCTGCACTGGGATCAGCATCAATTGAAAGTTTCGACGCGTGGACAGGAACGAGGTTAGATACAACAAGGCTATTTACGTTTCCATTTGTATCTATTGTTTTTACACCGGCCTTTTTAAAAATAAGGCCAGTCGCTGTATCACTTGTATTCTTGTAGTAGATTTGAACAGACGCTACGCCAGCACCAGGTATATACGCATACTCAGTCCACGCACCATCAGAATATGAGCTATTCCCGCGCTCGGTACCGTCACTCATAAACTCTCTGATACGAAAGCGAGTAGCCGTTCCGCCGTCAGGCTGAACGTTATAAGTAGCGAATGGCGTGACCGGTATGGGTAAAGATGTCTCAACACCTGCGAGCTCATTGAAAGAAACGCTGCTACCTGAGACGTTCAGATACCCTGAGGGAACAACGTTTCCCTTGAAAAGATTAGTCATCCCACATCTCCGTGTTGATCACAAGTTTAGATGCTCTGGCAATTTGTGTGACTCGCAACACTAGGTGCTGCTGACCTCCATAGTTTACAAATGCTGGCCATATAACGTCATTAGGATGAGCACATAAAGTGTTGTACATACCGGGCAAAGTCCCCCGGCAGGCTGGCGAAAGTGAGCTAGTAACAACCCATTCGCCGGCTCTATCTTTTGAAGTCTCATAGTTTTTGAAAATCATTGTTATAGCAACCAAAGAATTGCTTGATATAGAACCTAAACTGTTTGCAGATGTCGTATTGACTGGTAAGTGCGGGCCTTCTGGCACATAAAGTGAGAATGAATTAGCAGCATCAGAGTCGAAAATCTTCACGCCTTTTTTCGAATTTCCATCAATGTCATTCAAAAAATCTAGGTTTCGGCCAGTTCGAGTGCCTATGGTTGTCACTGTTTCTAAACTAAAGTCCTCGTCCATAAAAGAACTCAACGCAACAAATTTACCGGCGTCTTGCGAAATTCCATTGGACAAATCACCAAAGAAACAAGACACAAAATATTTAGGGGTTTGTATCGCGTAAGCTGCAATGTAACCGAAAATTACGTATACAGCTGTATCAGTGCCAAGCACCATCCAATTCACGTTATGCCCTGTGTGGACTTTGATGCTTTGCTTCCACCCAGCACGCACTAAATTAGTAGAGCTTGTCGCACTTTGCGCCCCTTGCAAATAGACGCCTTTGTTATCATTTGCGCCTGAATTGCTGCTGAAAACAACACAGCCTGCACCTTTATTCTGAAAACAGCATGCAGTCGCTTCAGTGAATAGTTTTGTCCAGCCCAAAGGCTGCTTTGAGCCATAACCAGTAACTAAACATGCCTCAATAACCCCTATGATTTCACTATATGTGCCAGATGTCAGTTGTGGCGCGCTTTCATCATCCCATCGATACAAAGTAACCGCTTTTGGCATTACAAGCTCCCTCTGAATGCAATTGTCGAATTGTCTGTTTCTATATTTGTGTGACCCGGTGAAACCGAGCGAATTAGCATCGTTGGCGCACTGCCAGCGTAAGTTGTAAACAAAAACGCTTCTCCCGGATTTAAGCCGGAGCCAAACGCCTCTTTTGGTAACTTGAAAAACGGCGCTGTAGTTAGTGGGTTCATTGGCATGCAATCAACCGAGGTATTGCCTGTTGCAACAATGCCCACGGACTCCCCTAAAACCTCAAACTCACTATTGGAAGTGAACACAATTGCCCAGCGTTGATTGATCGCACCTTGGTTTTTCATTTCAATAGGATATTGAACTGTGTTAATTGAGTTTGATGCCTGTGCTCCGTTTGCTGAAAAATCATTATTCCAACCGGACAACGTTCTTTCATCAGCTGTTCTGGCCTGCAAATCACCTAACCTTTGTACACTAGAAACTGTCGAGCCTTGGGGGTAGCTTCTACTTAACTCGGTAAATAGTTGAGCGGTCTGCCCGCTAATGCTCTGGATTTGAACCAATTCGGCTTGAATTGTAGTCACCACAAAAGGAGCTAAGAATGCCGAAATGCCAACATTTATAGTAAGCACACCGGTAGCTTTGTTATACGAGTAATTCTCGTCATTTGATGAGTATAACGACTTACCATTGCTATCAACTATGTCTAGCCAATCTGCATCAGCCAGCACATTTAGCGTTTGACCAACTGAGAGCGAAGAGTGAGCTGTTCGCTCTCTATGTTGAATGCAAACCAAATGATCTTCATGAAAGATTGGCACACTGCCTGATGGCAACTTGTTATAGTCAATACTGCCAGGCGGTGTTGGCATCGTGACTTCTTCCAGCTGATCAACATCATATGTTAGCGTGTCAGGCAAAACATCAACCAAAAATGTAAGAGTTACATCACCTGAACTAGTAACCGTGCCAGAAACATTCTCACCGCTGATGTTTCCATTATCGTCAGTTGAGGCGCTCAGATTAACACCTGAAGAAGTTGCAAACTTAATGTATAAACTGCTCATCGCGAAGGATGGAATGTCTAGGTTGAAATTTAGGCTCTTGGTTACCTGCTGTCTTTTAACAACCATCACACCTAAATCATCACTAACACTGCCATTGTAATCTATGGTCTCAATTTCAGTTATCACTCCTGAGTCATAGTCAATCGTTGCGATAACATATCCATTTTCTACAAATCGCCCCTCACCATCATCTGTGAAAACCTCATTGACTCCAGTCTTTTTAATTCTGCTATATCCTGGCAAAACTCGTTCACCTGGTGCCAATGTCAATTGAGCCGGAAACCTATGCCAACGAAAATCATTCGATGACATATAGAAAAAGGTAAACGTTTGCCCTGAAACTAATGGAAACTGAGAATTTAAATTGATTGAAATAGACGTGCCGTTCCTGTTCACTTCGTTAAAAAATACACGTTTCGTAGCCCAACGCTGCCAACCACTTGACCAGTAGCTATATATGCCATGGTAATTTGGTCTGTCAGTCAATAAGTCAGGTACTTCAAGATTAATTTGCGTCATGTTTCCATACGATGTTAGCTTCTGAGTACGAAACAAGCTGTCATTGCCAATTTTTAACCCAATTCTTGCGATACGGTTGACTACTGTAGGCGCTACCGTGCGAGATGTATTCTTTATAACCAGCTCTTTACCACCCGCCTCTTTAGTGATGTTACTTGTACCGTGATAAACTGCTGTTTTAAGCATGTCTGACATATCTGAAAGTAAACTTTCATCTTTTAGATGCGACGAATCGGCGATGAGAGTGCTAACCAAAGGATCGTCGGGTTGATCACTGACAAAAATATGCGCATTTAGTAACCTAGTTGCATCGGGCGTGAAAACTGTGGGGTACAACTTCACAAGGTCTAGCGAACTAGACGCATGATCAACATCGGAAATTGCACTAAAAACATCATTCAATTTTCCAGAGATTATAGCGTTCGCTGTGCGATGCCCACCTGCATTTGTTTCATTACCAAGCCTTTCAGGTTTGAAGATTTTTAAGTCACTTCTCTGCATTACACGGTCCTGAATCTTAATACTACATTTCTAAAAAAGTCGGGCTTGGCGTCAGAAAAAAGCCGGTGTGGTTCAGCGCTAATTGGTGCCTCAGAGTGATCCCAAATAACATTAAACGTGACTCCCCGTATTGTAATTTGAAACTCAATTAAGGTACTTTGTGAATGATTGAATAATGTTTCAAACGATGTGATATCTTCGAGCTCACTCTCTAGAACAACGCTCCTTCCCGCGATTACCTGGCTTTTTTCCACATGCGAAGATCCATTTAAAGCGAACTCCGTTTGCTGAACAATTCCCGATGCCTGAAACTCATTTTTCCAAACAAACTGCGGGTACTCTATGTTGTCTAAAATCATTGAACTAACCTTAACTGTTCTAATTTATCTATTAGCCTATCCTCCATTACGACAAGAGCATTCTCGACAACTTCATCTGAACTTATAACTTGCAATCGAATAGTTTTGCCTGTCGCTGGGAAAGCTTGAGTCGAGCTTTGTTGTGGCTGATATGCAGGTATGTATTCAACACTAGATGTAGAGCTCTGATCCGCTCTTTGAGTGCTACTACTTATATTGCTAGATTGCTTTAAATTATCTCTTCTTTGTTTAATTAGAGCTGAGAGCACGCCTCTTTGCTCTTGATCTAGGTAGTTCAATTGCTTGACTATTCGAGTGTATAAATCTTTTAAATCACTGGCAGAAGTTGCGCTGTTGATTTGAGATTCAAACTTATCATATTGAGCAGCTTGAGCTTGCTCTCTTGCGCGCCTTTCTTTCTCCGCTCTGACTTCTCGACTTGAAAAGCTATAAGCATTATCTTTCTCATGCTTTTCCTGATAATCAACAATAGTTTGCACTGTCGGCCTCGGTCCATTGTTCAGTGAACTAACGTTACTAGAAGCACTTGAAGCACTACGACTAACACTATCTAAAGCATTCTTTTGATCCCTTAAACTTTTGAGTTGCAACTCATTAGCCTTAGTTGACTCTTTTGTTGCTTGGGTCCCTCTTTGCGTAGCTTGTGTAGCTGCATCTTGCGCACCTTTGAAATCACCAAGTAACTGATTTACTACACGTAACAACCCCTCAAGCCGCCCTTTTTCTTGATTGTATTCTCTACTTTGAATTGCTCCCGATTGGTATTGAGCGCCAAGTTTATCAAGCTGGTTAAGCAAAGCGCCTTGCTCTCCTTTAAGCTGTCCTAATGTAGCTAATTCAAGACCTTGGACTTTGTTAAGATCCTGTGTTTGCTGAGTTAAACGGACTTGCTGTGCACTGAGCGCCTTTTGAGCCTCAGCTTTTTGCTGAGATGTAGCCGTGCTTGATGCGATGACTTGCTGATTAGTTCGAATAGCTTTGTTGGTTTGTTCGACTGCGCGCTGATACTTTGATACAGCCTCAGAATTTGTATCTGTTACCGGCTTTAATTCATTTGCTTTCGCTATGAGCTTATCTAGCTCAGTTGTCAGGCCCAATGCTGCTGCGGCAGCCTCTACACTTGATGGGACTGTTTGATCTGTCGCGTCGGCAGCATTTATCGCTGCATCAGCCCACTTCAAGAACGCCTGCTGCTGTGCCGCTATTGGCTGGTTATGCTGTTGAATAAGTTCAAAAGCTCCTTGCAGCTTTTCGGCTGTTTTTGTTAGAGCTTCACTACTTGTTAGCCCCAATTCTTGATATGCTTTACTTAGATCGCCGGATAAATATGCTTGGCGCTCTAAACTTTTATTGTGTGCTTCAAATTTTAATTTTAGGTCGTCTATGTGAGCTATCTGGTCAGCATACTTTTCTTCAGAGAGTGACAAAGCTTCACGGGCTGAGTTAAGCGACAATATAAAGCCGTCAACGCCATCCCGGACACCAGACAAACTTGCGCTTTGAGCGTCTAAAGACTTAACCACATCAAGTGCTTGAGGGATACTCATTTGCAAGAAAGCTTGCCTTTCCTGCTCAGCCAAATTATTTGCTTTTGTTGTGGTTTCAAGTTCCTTTTGTTTATTGATTACACTTTCGTACGCTCCTGTCTGCTCATTTTGAACGACAAGCCCCTGTCTCAAAGCTTCATCAAACTCGGCCATTGTCGTGATGTTTATGCCAAGCTCACGGCTAATCTGAGCATAAGTATCTGCTAGTTTGGATGCCTGTTCGTCAGCCTTTTGCTTGCTTACCGTAACATCACGTTCCATTCCCAGAAGTTTTTGATACTGAACATAAACATTAGCGAGCTGATCTAAAAGTAAAGTGTAAGCGCTAACAGCTCCTATTGACGTTAAAACACCTTTAAATCTCAGGGAGCTTGCAGTGTTAACTTTTGTTTGTGTATCAACGGTCTTTAATGACGTTAAATATAAAGCTAATGCCGAAATAGCATTTCTAGAACCCGCAATGACATTTGAAAAATACGTCCCGACTTTCAGAGCTAGCCATACTTTAGTTACTGTCAATATTGCATCTTTGTACTCAATTAACGTACCAATGCCGCTTTTAATTGACTCACCAGTAGAGACAATTGTATCGCTGATTGACTGAGCCCATGCTTTTAACCTTCCATCGGCTGCCATCGCAGCAAACTCTTTATTTAAATCCGTTAGCTGCTGTTTTAGCCAGTCCATTGCGCCACTTTGCGCAATCAGGTTGTAAAACTGGTCGAGATTGTCCTTTGCATTAGAAACTTGACCACTTAATAACTGCATTTGTGCCGCTGCACTCCCTGCGCTGTCTCGGCCCATTTCATCCATCAGGTCCGAAATAACATCTCGGCCCAGCTTTCCAGCACTAGAGAGCTTTTGCAGTTCCTGAACATTTTTACCAGTGACATTTTGTAATAAATCCCACACTGGTACACCACGCTCGATAAGTTGCAAGATCTCTTCACCTTGCAACTTCTGTTTTGACCACGCTTGCCCGAGCGCTAATGAAATACCTTCGACTTGTTCAAAACTACCGCCTAGCTTAAAAGCAGTATCGACAATAGCTTGCATCGCGCCATCAGTGGGATCGATCCCGAATGCTTTAAGCTTTACAAATGCTTCGCTAACTTCTGAGAGTTGAAGAGGTGTGCTTTTGGTAAACTCTTTGATCCACTCGGTAGCCTGCTCACCTCCCGCAATACTGCCCATTAAGCCGGTCATTTGAACGCCTAAACGCTCAAATTTATCGCCGGTTGTGAAAATATTAGAAATACTCGTTGTTAGCTGATCAATGCCTATGTAAGCTGCACCTAACGCAACGATATCGCGCGTAACACTTGTTACACTGCCGCCGTAATCTTCAGCGCTTTTTGATGTCCGCTCGAGCAGCTTTTGTTGTTTCGAAAGCTTCGCATTGGTGTCTGATATTGCTTTCTGTGCAAATCTTTGTTTTGTAGCTAGCTTGTTGTTAGCTTCAGACAAATTATCTAAATCTATTCGCTGTCTTTTTAGCGATTTTCCTAGTCGCTCAAATTCAGAGCGCCCTTTCGTTATCGTACTAGACAGCTTATTTACACTTTGACGCTGCTGTTTAAGTGCGAGCTCGTGATCTGATAACTTTGTAACTGACTTTTGATAACTGGCTGCAAGGCTGTCAACTTTTGTGCGCTGCTCTGAAATAGAGCGCTCTAATTCTTCGCTTTCATCACCAGCTTGTTTGCTTGCATTTTCAAGCTTTCCTAACTCAGTTTTAGCGGTAGATAACTCTTTACTAAGCTTTTTTGATTCAGCACTTAATGAAACTTTTTGCTGCTTGAGTTTATCAAGCTCTAAATTGTTTTTAGTATAGCTATCTTTCGTTTTATCAAGGGTTTGTGACAACTCTTGATATCGTGCAACTGCCTTTTGTTGAGCCTCAGTATTAGCAAGCTCAGCGTTGAGGATTTCAATTGTATTTTCTAGCCCTGCGGCTTTTTCTTCAGCGTTTTGCGCAACGCCCGAGAATAAATCACGGCCTTTAATTACAAATTCAACAATTTTATTTTTAAAAGACATTTGAAATACCCAATAAAAAAGCCCCATTTAGGGGCTTTGATTTAATATGGAAGAAACTTACTTTATTACATCGATTTGATAATCGTAATTCTTGCCTTGCGCGACAGAGGCAACACCTTCAAACTCAGGGGCCATAAACTCATTTTGCAGCAAGTTGATTGGCGAGCTCGACCTTAATTGCGCCAATGGAATTTCACCTTCCACTTTTTCACCAGTAACAACATTCTGAGCTGATAACTTGATTGCCCAGTTTACGTCTTGAATTTCACCGCCTTTAATTCGAGAACCTTCCAAAGCGAGCGCCTGATAGTCAATTTTTACCTCACCACCAGCAGCAATGGCACCACCAGCCAAAGGCCTAATCAAGCCAGTTGCCCACTTCACTTCATAGTCTGTACCATCGACTAATTCAGTTGTGTTCTGCATCACTTTCCAGCCTGTACTTGTTATTTGTCTCACTCCTATTTCCGACCATGAACCGTCAGAATGGAGCAATAACGGTACCGCAGTACCAGTTGCTGCCTGCTGATTTAAGTTTGAATGCTCGGCACCTAAAGCTTCTGCAATTAGTTTTGAATCTGTTTCATCTAACTTGAGTTTTATTTTCGTAGGGTTCGGGCTATTCACTTTTGCAAGTGCTTTGCCATAAGTGGACTTATTCTTTGACGTTCGGACTATTTCCTCTACATCAGGCTCAATCTCCAAAGCTTCGGCATTGACTGGTCCTACAATCTTGCCAGAAGGCACACCAACACTATTAGTACGCTGTATAAACACTTCGCCACGTAACAAAAAACCGGACATATTAACTCCTTAAATGTATGTTATCTTTGCTGTAAATGCTGCCTTGGCTTCTGGATCGTGCGATTCTGGCGGCATTATCTTGATAGGTTCAATTAATTCGAATTTTAAAGCTAAGCCATCTAAAGCTTGGTTAACCCCTTTGCTGTCCTCCAAAATCGCAAGATTGACCTGATCTACCAAACTTGCGAGCTCTTTGTCTGCCATTTCATGAAAATGCCCATTTGCTCGTTGGCATAAAACTGCAACTATCGTTAGCTCTTTCTTTTTACCTTCTCCAACTTCAATAACCTGGATGGTAAACTTTTTATCTTCATCAGCCCTTAGACTTTTCGGAATGTAAAAACCTCTATGTGCGGGAGCAAAGTCATTAAAAAAAGTGACTGCCGCATCAATGATTTGATTTGTTTTGGTCATAATAATTTATTGTACTTTTTGGTAAGCATCTGAATTACCAACGGCTCGACCTGATCGCTAACAACTGCAAGAGAACCGGCGATACTAGGCCCGTAAGATACATTTGGAATGTCTCTCGTTGTTTCGCCTTTGTTTCGGTAAGCAAGAAGAGAGTTGTTACTCTTTCCAACAAAAATAAAGGCACCTTTCCAATGAGACTGTTTGCCGCGCAAAAACTCCCCTATGTAACCTGAGAGCACAAGCTTATTCGGCGTTCTAGGATTAACACTGTTTCTATAAACTGTGTCTTGAATAAAGTTGATTGCGTTGCTAATTCGGTGCCTAGCAAAAACAGTAATCTCAAGTAGATTAGGATCAACTTTTAGGTCTATACGGTCTTCAATATAGGACCTTTCGCTGAATGCATATCTATCATGAATTGCCGATACCACTTGAGATTTAACTTGCTCACTACTGCCAAGGACCGTTTTTTCAAGTGCAATTTTTGCCGTTAGTTTTAAATCTCGAACTTGTGTTGTTAGTTTGCTCATTTGATAACAAATGTTGTTGAAATTTCATCCTCATCATAGAGCTCAGTTAAATGAAATTGTTTTCCATCTATTTGTAAAACTTGACTCTGTAAAGGTGTGCATTGCGACTTCAAGAATCGGGCTATTTGTAATACTTCTCGCATACTTCCCGCATACTGCTCGTATGTATTGCGATAGCGCATTTCATACTCTACGTTTACTGCAACCCCTTCCAACAGCGCTGAATCTGAAGTCTTGAGAAAAAGCCTTTTTTCACTTTCAAGGCTTTTGCTCAGCGCTGCTTTAAGCAGGTTCATAAGGCTTCACTTGCTCATACTCAAGCGCTATTTGCGCTTGCTCAGATGTCAACGTATTAACGCCAGGTGCAACTGTAAAGCTGGTCTCATCATTCGTCTTATCAACTTGCAGAATCAGTAAACCATACCGCTCGCTAAGCACTTTGACGGTTTCAGTTTTATGCTGCTCCACTTTGATTGTGCTTTCTTCTGACTTATCTGATAGCTCAGCTTTTAACGCTTCAATTTGTTGATTTAGCTTAGCTTCCGTTTTTTCTGGCACAACTTCGCGCTGTAACTTCAAAGATAATTCTGTTACTTCTGCTGTTAACTGTTCAATTTTATTGCTCATTGTTTTACTCACAAAAAAGCCGCTATCTGCGGCTTATAGGTTGATTAGATTAATTTGATGACTACAAACCCATCAGGATCTGTATTTGCCATCAGTGGGGCCGATTTCGTAACAGTGTAAGTTTTAGCCACGTCCCCTTCTTCTTTATAAACTTTTTGGAATCGGTCCGTTTCTTCCATGCCAGCCTCAATTGCATCATCATCCAAAATTGCACCATACAACCTTGCCAACTCAATACCTGAGTGTCCAAATGTAAACGTATAGTCATCCAAGTAGTTTTGTTTGACTCCGTTGACACGTCTGTGCCCAGTATAAACAACGACTAAAACGTCTCCGAGATACCCTTTATAGGAAATATCTTTCCCTAGGTCTTTCAGTGCAGTTTCTAGTTGCGAGTTAGAGCCTCTTCTAGTTTCGAGCTTTTCGCTTATGGCATCGAACTCATTAAGCAGGCCCCATCCAAGTTGATCACAAATTAATATGTTTAAACCATGCTCTGACGCTACGGCATACTTTTCAATGTCTCTCATTGGATCATATGTTTTACGGTCTTTTGCTACCCATGAAGCTGCACCAGCCAGCGTAATTTGGTTTTCAGGGCTGCGGTTGAAATTCACATTAATTGGCTCTGGCAGACCTTCGCCCTCGCACGTGTAATGCCCGTCAACGACAGCTCGGACCGCCATCCACTCTTCGGTCTGTTGAATAGCTAATTCTTCATCAATCAAGTTTTGAGTAATGATTGCTTGTCTGCGCTGCTGCTTTGTTAGTTCACCAGAAAAAGCTTCCCCTGGCCGCCTTTTCAGTGTTTTTTTGATGTCCACGTCATGCTTTGGTTTAAGTG
Source organism: Pseudoalteromonas luteoviolacea (assembly GCF_018100925.1). Lineage (GTDB taxonomy): Bacteria > Pseudomonadota > Gammaproteobacteria > Enterobacterales > Alteromonadaceae > Pseudoalteromonas > Pseudoalteromonas obscura. Next base: position 199,961 of record NZ_JAGJEH010000003.1, read on the forward strand.
ACGCCGGTGTGATCTTCGATGTTTTGTGTCCACGAGTTCTAATAACTTTCCCATTTACTTCAGGCGCGACAAAGACCGCAGAATTAACAGCTTCATCGACTTTATCTATGTCAACTTCTTCCGTTTCAAAAGTGTACATATTGGGGAAAAACAGCGTTAAAAAAAGCGAAGATACCTTCGCTTTCTTTTTTTGAACTACGCCATACAGCGCTCGTGGTGTGTATGTGTCTGACATTGTTAATTCCTTATTCTAAAACTTTTCCAATTGCAATCGGTGTACCATCAAACGCCCCTAACTTTTGTGCGTCGGTTGCCCCTACGGGCCAATTAACAAGATCCGAGTTGAAGTGACCACCATCGTAAAACGGAGCTGCTTTAGCTCCGGCGGTGGTATCAACAGTGCCAACGGTTAAAAATTTCGCGAACTGCGTTCCATCATTAGCTGTTGGGTCCCATTTTTTCAGGTGTCCAGTCACTGTTACTCTGGCAATTGGAGTTAGTTTCAACAGCGTTTGCGAAGCATCAAAAGTGCCTGTGTTTTGAGTTAACGGGCGATCTCCCGCTGTAAGCTGCTCGTGGATCAACTGTTCCATTTATTACTCCTATTTTCCAAAAACTGAATCATGAGCGGATAAAAGCTCTTGTTCTTCTTTTTCTATGTCGCTCAGTTCAGCACCATCACCCGAGGTGTTAAGGTTTGGTTGCTCCGTGCTATTCATCGCTTCGTCTAGCGCGTTACTCATTGAGCTTTTGTCATGTGTTTGCTCCCCTTGAGCTTGACTCTGCTCTTTGGGTGAAACCAGCAAAAGGTTTGTAGAATCTTCTGCTGACATATTTGTACTTAATGCCAAATGAGTTGCCATTTTTTGGCGGCCTTCTGCGTGCTCCGAACTTAGTATTTGTGATATTCGCTCTCGCTCTAATGTAGCGCCTTCCATTTTTGCTCTATCTAAATCGCTTTGAGAAAATGTTGCTTGTGTGGTGTCTCCGCCTTTATTTTCAGGGGGAGAATTTTGCTGTGTAGACATTGACACTCCGATTGAGTTGTTTGATTTTAAGATATCGAGTAATACAGGCACCGCCTCCTGCCCATTTACAAGCTTGTTAGCGAAACCCACATCTATCGCTTCTTGACCTGTATAGATTTGCGCTTCAGTTTCAAGAACAGCGCTTTTGCTGATCCCAATACCGTTTGAAACCAGCTCTGCAAATGAATCCCTAGATTTATCTATGTTGGCTTGTATTTTTTCGCGCACTTCTTTTGGTAAATTTGTGTACGGGTTACCGTCAACTTTATGCTTCCCGCTATGGATCAGAGTTATAACAACACCGTCTTCTTCTAGTTTTTTCTCAATTGAACGATGTGCAACTACAACCCCAACACTTCCAGCTCTTCCAGATTGGGTGATCCATCGCTCAGTGCATGCCGAACCAATGGCCATGGCCGCCGAACACATTGTGTCGTAGCACAATGCGTAAATAGGCTTTATCTCCCTCAGTTTTTTTATTTGATTGGCGCAATCAAATAGTCCCGCGGCTTCACCTCCTGGGGAATCAATATCAAGCATAATTGCTTTGATTTCGGGGTCATGAATAGCATCATTAATTCTAGCGATAATGCCATCATATCCAGTTGAACCTGACCTAGGTTGCAGATACCCAAACTTGTGAAGTAAAGTGCCGCTAATTGGGAGAACAGCAAGCCCATCAAGGACCTGATAAGGCCTTTCTCTATCTCTCCCACGACTAAAGCTATTCGTCATTGCGACCATTTCATCTTTGTCTAAAATGTCGCCGTTAACGCTTACAAGTTGGTTAAGCCCAGATCTAAGAGCTAGGGAACTAAAAAAAGTCGTTGCATACGTTGGCTCTAAAAATTGCGGCTGGTTACATGCCCGACTTAATACATGTTCGTATGATGTGCTATGCAGCATTTTGCTGAGATCCTCCATCTTGATTTGCAGCATCGAATTGCACTGCTAGGACATAACTAGGCGGAGGTAAATCCAACTCCTCACGCTCTTTTATCTCTCTCTTTTGCTGAGCAAATATTTCATGATAATCCTCGCCCATTTGCGCTAATTCTTTTTCGTATGTCGAGATCCCTGATTCAATTCTGAGAATCGCTTCTTTGGCCTCTTTAAGTCCATCGATTGACAGCCTGCCAGCACCAATCCAATCACAACGAGTCCACGCTTCTTTTCTTTCATAGAAGTTAAACCGTGATTTAGGAGCTTTGAGCACTTTTCGGTGAAGCGCTTCTTCTAACCAATTGGAAAAGACATGAGATGCAAACCTACAAGCAATCACCTTTCGCTTACCCATTGTGTATCGGAAAGATTCGTTTAAGCTCGCCCTCGCGCTGGAATAGTTAACTTTCGAATAATCTCGAGCGATTTGCTCATAACTTAAGCCAAACCCAGCAGCAATAAACCTAAGCATCGACGACTCTAAATGAGTAAACCCGTTGTCTGCATTAGTGCTTTGCGTGAATTTCAACCTTTGACCAGGTGGAAGTGACGGAATACGAGCGCCGTTCATACGAATGTCTGCTGCATCATGATACTCGCCTAAGTATTCCATCCATGTACGCAAAGGCTTTGCGCCATCATCACCACCTAATAGCTGAAAAGCTTGGTCAGCACTTAAGTCAGATTCATAAACAGCGGCATACATGGCGTTCACTATTGCATTTTGGATTTTCGTATTTTGTAAGTGACTAAGTCCTTTCATTTGCTCAAGCATTGAAAGTAAAAGGTTTGCACCTCTAGTTTGCCCAGCTTCCAAAGGCTCAAATATATGCATAAAAACAGATCTGCCCCATCGATTTTCACGAGGGACATATTTCCATTCCCCACTGTAGCTATCCAATGAACCAAATTCGTTATAACCATCCTGCTTTACCCAATACCCCTTTGCTGCACCATGACGATCAAGAGAAACTCCGGCGCGAAGTCGATTATTGCTAATCTTCCCATTCGGGTTTGACACTCTTTTCGGGGAAACTAATTTAATAGCTGTTTTATACATTGCACCAGGTCGCGAGATCCACTCACTAACAGCCATCCCCTCACCATGGTGACAGTGAGAGGCAGCTATAGCCCTGACAAGCATGGTGAAAGTTCTTTTTCTTTCCGCGTCAATGTAGCAAGCTGGTGACTCGGCATATTCTATAAAAGCCTGCTCTGCATCTTTCATAAACTCGCGAGCTGACTCTTCTTCCATTCCCAGCAATTTGTAGTTAAGCCGATAGCTTGGGCGAAACAAACTGCCAACAACATTATCAATGTGCATCTGCACACCACCATGTGCAATTGCGTTGTTTCTCACCAAATCATCAGCACGAGCATTAGAGGTATCAAGCGTTGGAAGTAACGCAGCATCCGCACTCTTTACAGAGGGATACCAACCTGCCATTTGCCCACCAAAACCATCACCACCAGCGGAATAGGCTGAACAATGCTCTGACAAAGGTGTAACGCCATCAGCAGCAACCAAACCAGTCATAAGTAAAACCTCGCTGGTTTTATGACCGAAGGGCGAGATCCATTCAGCCTACTCAATTGAGCTCTAAGATCAGTTATATATCGAAGCAGATCGTCTTTGTTAGCAGGCGTGAATCGACTTTCCCTGCCATTTCTTGTGAATGAAACTACTGCTTGACCAGTCAAAAGGTCATGATAAGCCTGCTCAGCTTCTGCCAAGTGATTTTCAATTTGTGTCTTGTTCATCGTGCGCCTAATTTTTTGCCAAGCTCTGCGAAGGAAGCTGCAGCGCTCTCTTGCGTTTGCTGTTGTGATTTAAAAGAAGATAAGTCCAGTGAAAATTTTTCGATTGAAACGTGCAGAGCAGATAAAGCGTAACCAAAGCAATCTAGCGCTTCATTTCGGCGTCCTTCATTGTCATAAATAAACAAAATACCTTGTTTAGTTTTTGTTGGTTTTCTGATTTCAGATACGAGCTGCTTGCAAACATCCTTATCACAGATACCGTCATCTAGAGGTAAGTGAATTGCTCTTCTTTCACCTAGGGGGACCTCGATGTCAGCGTAAAACACATCTTTGGCTGTATCTGTTCCGACAATTACAATGTAAGTGCCGGTTTTCTTGTTTACCTGCATAGCCATTGATTGAACAGGTTCGCCGTACTTACTAGCACCCCTGCAAGGAATAAAGCGTAATAGCCCAATTCTTTTTGATAATTTATACACGACCTCTGATCGGTGACCTGCCAAATCCCAACAAATACGGGATATGTTTAAAACTTCTCCATCTTCACGTTCGTAAGTACGTGCGCAAAAGTCTACTACTGCATCTTGTACATCATCATCACGTGGGTCACCCATATAAATAAACCGATCTATAAGGTACTTGCGGCCATCGCCAGTAAATCCCCACGCATACCCCTCCATTCTGTTGTCTTGGGTATCTCCGCCAACAGTGATATAAACGACATCTTTAGGCACTTGAGCTTTGTATTTTTCTCGCTTATTCAGCAATACCTCGTGATCGAGCCTTTTAGTATTTTTTGGATCGAAATGCAGGCCGAGAGTTAGGTTGATAAATGCTTGTAACTTGTCAGGGTCGCCCTTTATATCTAGCCATTCCCTTACAATCTCTATCCAACCTTCAGGTAAGTTAAGCGAGTAAAGTGCAGAGCATTTAATTCCAACACGCTTCGGGGCCTTAACTTTATTCCCCGCTTTGCTGAAGAAAGTTATCCCGTCCTCAGTCCAGATCTCTGTTTTTTCGCAAACCCATCTGCCAGCCTCTTCCATTGCTGAAAGGTGCCTATATTCGATACGCCCATGACTTTCTGACTTTTGGCATTTAGCGTTTCGGCACAGGTAATAAGCACTTTCAGCCATCGCCTCTTCATCATCGAGCGTTCTGTCCCATTTCATGCCGAACGTTGATTTTGCGTCCCCCCACTCCAATGTTTGAAGTGTTCCGCAATGCGGACAAGGGATTTGAAACGAAAAGACTGAATTAGCTTCAGCTAAAAGACGCGCAATGACATCACCGGAAAAAACAACCGTTGAACCAAAAATGGCTTTACCAAAAGTAGCGCCTTGGATCCGCTTTAAGATGACTTTCATATTGTCACCTTCACCTGAGTTGATTGCGAATGCGCCAAGCTCATCTGCAATAACAACTTGCTTAGTCATCAAGCGAAAGTTATTCGGTGTTTCAGCTCCTTTAAAATCTATCGAAAAACCTGTGCAGGTTTTCTTTTTGGTAGAGTTGTTTTCGTTATTTACGGCCCAATCTGGAAAAGAATCTTGAATTGCAGGCACGATTGATAAAAGAGGATTTACTTCATCAAGAACAAACTGTTTTGCAAGTGGGTCATTAGGCTGATAAACGACAGAGCTACGTTTTTTGTGAATGCCTAAATACCACATTGCTCCGCTAAACATTTTCGTAAAGCCAAAGCGAGTAGGTTTTTGAATGGAAATGACTTGAATCGCATCATTTCCCATCATATTCAAAAGTGCTTTTTGAACTGGCTGTGTGATCCACCGACCAGGGATCTGGCTCGACTCTTCAGGTAACCAGAAATGTTCATCACACCACTCGACACACGTTTTGGGTTCTTCTGTTTTAAACGGACTCAGCCCCCTCTTCACTGCTAAGCAAATCGCTTGCTGTGTAGCTAGAGAGATCTGGTTCAAAATTGGCTACCTCATTGCATGTTGTCGCTATGACTTTATTGATTTCTTCTATTGCCTCTGGCGGTATGTCATGCCATGCCCGTTTTATTCTTGGAAGAAGGGCTTTTAAGTTAGAAGATGCGGCAACGCTGGAAAGCTCCAAGGTGCGCGTAATTATTTCTATTGGCGCTGATCTTTGCTCTTTAATTGATAGATCAAACTCTTTGTGCTTGATGTCTACTTCTTGACGCCTGATTTTGAGCCTCTTTTCCGCAAGTTTTAGTGCTTTTTCTTCATCTTCAAGAAGTGTTGAGCTTGTGGTTTGTGTGCTACTAACTTTGGACATAGCAACCGTTGCCAACCACCTAGAAATTGATTGTATGCAATAGCCGCCACGCCCTTTACTTGCGGGGAATCCAGTTATTTTTGACCAGTTTCGAATTGTACGATCTTCGACGCTAAAATAAGCTGCTACTTCTTTTTGTGTCGCCATCTTGAAACCTGAATTTCGCTAGTAAAAATACACTCCAAACACGCTCAAGAAAGCGGAAACGGAAAAAGGGAAAAAAAATTTATTTTTAAAAACGCGTGGAGGCCCGCGTGTTTTCTACCCGCATTGCAAAGGGGGGTGCCCAGAAAGGACCCATTCAAATGACATTAAAATCAATCACTTAGATTCTATAAGCTTGTCTAACTTTTCGTTTATTGTGTCTAGCTGCTTCCCTATACGAGACTGGTCCTCGACTCTCTGCACTTTCACATCCTTTATCTGTTGCTCATTGAGAGAGATTCGCTTATCAAAGTCAGCTAAGTAGTTAACGCTTGCAACTAACAATGTGACAGTTGTAATGATGTGAGCAATATCAACTGGTTTATTGATTAACTTGTTGTCACTCATTAGTACTCGCCTTTAATCATTTGTTGGATTAGTTCGTCTGCTCTGTTGGGTACTTGCTCATACCATTTGGAATCTTTCATCTCATACGCAGCATCTGCAAAGTTTCCCGCTTCTACTGCTGCTATCATGCGCTTGAATTTCATTAGTCCATCTAAGCCAATATTGAAAGCCATGTTAACCAGTACATCTAACCTTGCCCTATTGCAGTGAGCTGTATTGATACGGCGCTTAACCCCTGCCTCTGCTTTCATTATGTCATTTGCTAGCAACTGCTCGGCTTCTTCTTCACTCATGCCCTTGCTATCCAAGTTACGCCCATAGCCAATAGTTAGCTTTCCCTTAGTACAGTAATAGGGGTACTGTCTGTAGCCCTCATGTTTTTTAAGCTGCTCTACTAAATTCATAGACATGTTTTTTCCTGCGTATGTTTTTATTCATGAAAGAAAAAGGAGCCGCATCCATGCGCGCTCAAGTACTTTAGGGGAAGCTCTTTTACTCTGGCTCTTGCTTTAATCTGTTAAGTGCTGCGTTGTACCAGTGGGTATCAAGTTCAAACCCTATGAAGTTACGTCCTGTTTCACGACAAGCGACAGCTGCCGTCCCGCTCCCTGTGAACATATCTACAACCAATGCACCTTCAGATGTTGTCTCGCATATCAGTTTCTTGAATAACTCGACTGGTTTCTCTGCTGGATGATCTGTCGCTCTGTTTTGTGGCGCTACTCGTTTGCATTCCCAAATATCCGGTAATGCCCGGTTAGGTATTGCCGCATCTTTCATAGCAACAAACACAGCCAGCTCATAGCGTGGCCTTAAACCTTTGCGGCTGCCTTGGCCAAAGCACATCTTGTCCCACACTAAAACTGATGTGATTGACAGACCTAAATCGGTAAGTGCTTTGGTAATCACGGGCATGGAGCGCCAGTTACAAAATGACACTAAAAAACCAGTGTCTTTCAGTACGCGCTGAGCCTGCTCAATCCACGACTTATAGAAGTGCGCTTCATTCATCCAGTCAGTCCAAGAGCCAGCCCTTGACGGTTTGCCAACACTGCTGGCACCAATCAGGTAAGGGGGATCTGTTAGAACTAAATCGACTGAATTATCAGGAATGTTTTTGCTTTCTTCTACACAGTCGCCATTAACGAGTCTTATATCTGTCATGCGTCACCTTTGGTTCGTGACGCTCTAGGCGTTCTGCTACATTGATTGTTTTACAACGGGGGCATTTGATTTCTACTACTCCAATAGTTCGGCATAGTAGTTTATCGCAGCAAGTACATCTCACATCTTGCATATAATCACCATCAAAAAACCCCACATAAAAGCGGGGTTTATTTACGAGGTTTTTTATTTATAGCTTTTCCAAGCTTAGTCACATTATGGCATATTTAGCGCCGAAGAAAACGACATTACGTGTCAGGTTTAGCGACATTTTAGCCTGTATTGACAGTAAGCCTATACTAAAAGCCCTCTTTCTGCCCTCGCAAGCCAAAATTCAACGCTATGTTTGTTGCTAAATTCATCTGCCCACACTGCTATTTCTTTGGGGCTCATGCCTTTAATATATTTACCTACTAACGCTTTTCTACAAGAAGACGAAAGCGCTTCTATATCCTGGGTAATTTGTGCAATGTGATCTGGTGGGCTAATGCTATCAGCACCATGACTGTATAAGTGAGCATCAGAGCTAAATATCCCACCCAATAAACAGCACTCTTTGATGCGCTCAACATTAGACTTTTTTGCATAGCCTTGGGTTTCTTCTTTCAATGCCCAGTATCGGCCCCACACTTTAAGCTCTCCACGTACTTGTTTAATGTTTTGTCTTGAATCAATCATTAGTCAGCCCCTAATTGTAAAACTTGGACCAGTTTTAAGTTGCAAATCTGCTCGACAATAGACACGACAGTGTCGAACTTAAGTTGCGTTTTGTCTTTTTCCCACCGCTGATATGTTCTCTCACAAACGCCGTATGCATCGGCCACATCTCTTTGTGTGAGACCTCTGTATGTGCGAGCAATAATTAACACTCTACCTGCAGTCATCATGTGGCCACCATTACCAAGTTTTGTTTTAAAAATAACCTTTGAGTTCTTATCATGCCCTCAAACACAAAAATTCTAATTGCAGTCTCTGACAACATAACCGGACCAGATCGACCGTCTATAACGTCATGACACGCTGAACATGTATAAGCCGAATGAATATCATCGCATTTCTGACCCATGCCAGCTTCCCCACCGACATGAGCCAAAACGACCGTGCTAGGATCGAAATTGCAGATACCTGGTAACCTAATTTGGCAAGCTTGACCCTTAGCGCTTTCTCTCAGCTTATAGCTAATTACTGACATGTGTCTCCCCTTCCCCATATAGTGCAAGCATGTATAGATCCTCCGGCTTTGGCAGTAGTAGCTCTAAATTGTCTGCGCAATACATATCCATCCAATTTAGATACTCAGAAAACTCCTTGGTGTTTAAACTTCGTGTACGCTTTCGAACTATGATTGGTTCTTCTGTTCCAACCTCTAGCACTTTTACACCGAACTTTTTCCTGACAAACACTTCGTGAACATCTTGAGAGCTATTTTCTTGTCCATAGTGCTCTCTCATGTGATCAGCTATTGCTTGATTCCACATCCACATTAATCGGTTTTGAGCAGTTGAACGACTTGTCTTGTGTTCATCAAATTTAACCTTCACATTTTTATTATTCTTGATCATTGCTCTAATCATTGAGCCAATGACAGGCATAGCCTGTTCATAGTTGTTAGTCGTTAAAATCTTTGTTGTCATAAAATCTATGCTCGTCGTTTAGCTGTTTGCTGATAGGTCTGTTCGAGTGAATCATTCAAAGAAAAGCCTTGGCTTTGTGGTACTTTTCTCGAATACTTAAAGTTGCCTGCATTAGCTGCAACATCGTTAGCACTCTTAAGGCTTTTAAACCGCTCTTTTTGGGCTTTTGGCCTATTTCTTCTATCAGCTTCGGCTTGCTTCTTATCCTTAATCTGTTGCGTAACACTTGGGACACCGTGGTGTTTTGCATGCTGTAACAAAACTCGATTACCAGCAGCCTTTGCTTGGTTTAAATCTCTAGCTGTTGGCTCCGCAATACCCAATAAGTAATCGCTTTTGGCTTTTCGCGCTTCCACCAGCGCAATGCTGTAATCACAACCGAGTATCGCCTTTACTTCTGCAACAAACTCTTTTTGGTCCTTCTCGTATGATTTCATTGCATCCCCCAATTAATCGTCGTTAGCAGCAGACTTTATTTCAATTCGATATTCCCAAAGCCTTTTAGCGCCCGGTCGAATGCGTTTGTGTTTAGTTTTATTTGGACCTTCAACTACATTTCGCCATCTAGCAGACATTGCCGCTGGGGTATCAAGTTTTTTAAAAATCATCCGGCTAGCGTGACAAATCTCTTCTAAGCTCCAATATTCTGGCCCACTGATTATTTCTTCTAACCTTTCTTGTTGCGTCATGCTGCACACTCCCACTTTGCTAAAGCATCAAAAGCACCAAATTGACTGAAAAGGTCACCCGCGAATGATTCGTCTATATCGAATTGGTAAGGGACAGCGATCCAACCTGCGTTGATAACGTGTTCTTTGCTTATTGATTTATCCAAAAAGTTGTTTTGCTTTTCGTTTAAGTAGTCAACCAAGTCACATTGGCGGTACCTGCTAGTAAAGTTCACTTGCTCACACTTCATGTATTGGTCACCGTTTGGAGCTCGCCCAAAAACAGCTAATAGAACGGTCCACTGAAACGAATACTTTTCGATAGCAGTAGCTAACGTTAGGCTTGGCGCTTGGTCTTTACCTGTCTTCATGTTTACAAGCAGGCACTTGCCAGCAAGACTAACAAGTGAAAGTACACAAAGGCCCTTTAGTGATGCGTCCCCCTGGGAACGAATACGAGAACTAACATTGTATTTTTTACGAACCTTTTTAGGCTTTGGCATTGTCCTTCCCCCTGTAGCTATCCCAGTTAAAATGCGTAGTAAATAGAACACCCTCTTTAAGCCTGTCGTAAGCTCTAAAGCCGATGTAATGCTTAATTTCCTCAACGCTTTTGCAGTTGGAGATAATCGAAGTAGGCTTGAAGCTATATAGCCGCTTGTCAATGATCTTAGTTAGCTGCAAGTGCTCGTCTTCACTTCCCTTTTGCAATCCAACTTCATCAATCACTAACAGATCAACACTAACGATTTGCTTAATGACTTGAGACTCAGTGAGATCATTGTCTTTGGACCATGACTGGCGAATCAGGCCAACGAGATCCGAAACGGTCAGAATTAGCGTTGTTTTAAAGTTTCTACCAATGTGATTAGCAATTGCAGAAGCTAAATGGTTTTTCCCAGTACCAGGCTCACCGATGAACATAAACCCCTTGCCGTCAGTTAAACGGCCTTGGAACGTGTCAGCGTAACGCTGCGCATAATGGACGGCTTTCTTTTGGCTGTCTGTCTCAGCGACATAGTTATCAAATGTGCAATTCTTAAAGCGGTCACTCATGCCACTATTCCTAACCACCCAATCTCTGCGCTGCTGTGAAAAATGTTCTAACTGTTTCTTTTCGTCAACGCGCCTTAGTGCCAGCAAGTCGTCATATGACTGTATATTGGCGTCAGGTTTGATATGACTAGGCATGCGCTGTTGAAGTCTGACTAAAGCGTTATTCATGATCACCACCCTTCTACGTTTTGACTGAAGTCTTGAGTTAACGGCCGACTTTGAACCTGTCGAACCTGATTAAGCCTTGCGTTACGATTCATCCACTCGAATTCAAACCCCTGCCAATTCCTAAAAACACATTCCGATAAGCAGTCATCAACGCTAACGCCATGTTCCGCAGCAATTTTTAATTCTTTAGCAAAACGATTTATAACGGTTTGCGTAACATTGGCTCTTTTTCGTTTCCGCATGGCAAGCCAATCATCCAAGACTTGAGGAGTTGGCATTGACGGCCAACACGAATAATCGAGAGATTTTTTTGTTTTATTTTTATTAGGTTCAATGGGTGGTTCTAATGACTGGTTCTGCGATCCGTTTTTGGGTGTATTCAAAGATCCGTTTTTGGATGTATTCAAAGATCCGTTTTTGGATGTATTAGAATTTGAAGTAACCCCGTTTTTGGGTGTATTGGCTTCTACCCCCTCTTGAGGCGCCTGATTTTTATGGGCTTGAGAAGGGTGCTTTTGACTAATACCACCACTTTTGGGGGTATTAATTTTCACGCCCTCTTCTACACCAATAAGGCGGTAAATTTTTACTTTCCCAGTTGAGCCTTTGCGCTTTCCGGTATCTTCAATAACCCCCAAAGCTTCAAGCTTTTTAATATTAGACCCTACAGTTTTTTGGTTTAAATCTGTGTCTTTCACAAGCCTTGAAATGCTTGGAAAGCAACAAAAGTCTTCGTCCGCTCGGTCAGCAAATGCAAGTAACAATAACTTTAATGATGATGATCCTAAGCTCTGCTTCCAAGCCCAATCCGTAGCAGCTCTACTCATACATCACCTCTGTTTGATTTTTGCGCTATGTGTGTCATAATAATTCCTGTTGAAGATTCGAAACCCGCGCCCTCGCCAAAGTTTGCGGGTTTTGTTTTATCTAGGCTTGTTACTTTCTTGTTTGCTACAACCGTGTCTTTTACAGTCACTTCCTGTTGTTTTCTTTCTATTTTGTTTTTTACCAGGTTGATGCTCTGGGTAAATGTGATACAAATTTTCTAACATTTCTTTCTCCTTGATTGTTTTGTTTATTTATGCGGCTTTACTATCAATTGCCGTCTCTATACGCTGTTTTGCCTTTTCAAAGTATTCCCTGTTTAATTCAAAACCCGTGAACTGACGATTTAGATTTTGCGCAGCGACACCTGCGGTACCGGAGCCCATACAAAAATCGAGGACATGATCCCCTTCATTGCTATATGTTCTAACTATGTATTCGAGCAACGATAACGGCTTTTGTGTTGGGTGAAGGTTGGCCTTGTACTTGTCACTTGTGAATTTCTGGACACTTCTTGGGAATCTTTCTGTTGAGTCATAATGAACTTTTTTAACTTCTTTCCCATAACACTCACTCTTGCAGCCTTTTCGACTAGCCGTTTTGCGCGGGTGTCCTAATGTTTTTTGCGGGTTGTAAATAGGTAGTTTTGAATAAAAAACCAAAACATTTTCATGTGCTTTGAGAGGCATTTTTTTTGCGTTAAAAAAGCCTGTTGCAGTAGACTTTTCCCAAATCCACTCGTATCGCAACATTTCTAAATTACTGCAGCCCAACACTTTATCGAATGGGGTTTGCGCAAAGAGAATTATTGCAGCTCTTTCCTTCACAACTCTTTTTAGTTTTGGCCAGAGTAAATCAAGGTCTATTGGAGTATCCCATTTACATTGAGTTGTGCCATATGGCATGTCAGCGCAAACAAGATCAATAGAGTTGTCAGGTAACGCATCTAACAACTCTAGACAATCACCTTGAATTAAATTCAATCCAAACATAGTCTACCTAACGATCTCTTCTGGACTGTAGATAGTCATCCTCGCGCCTTGCATCAAGCTCTCAGCTTTTAGAATGTAATCCTTGGCACTTGCGATGGATTTCATAACAGCAATTCTTTGTTGAGGATCCTTTATCTTGTCTGCCCAAAATAACCAGTTGTCGATTTTTTCCAATACACCACTTTTTGCAGGTATTTGTATCGGTGCCACCAGCTCAGATATAAGTTTCTCTATATCTTCATCACCACGCTTCAAAGACCTTGCCATTGATCTAACCCAGTTTTCACACAAAGGGGACCGCGCTTTATGACTTTCACAGCCGTAGACAGAACACTCACTTTTTAAACGTTCTTTCTCTAACTGCTCCGCTTGATACTCTTCTTCTCTTGAAGCATTGAGCAGCTTTAATTCATTACGTGTTAATGACTGTGTTACTGTAACTCCGCCCTCCACGAAGTAAGTCACTAGGCCAATTACCGCTTTAGGATCTGGCGTTCGCCAATTCAATGGGTTAATAAAAACTGAGTTCATCATTAGTCCTTTTATTTTGATATTGTTGAATTTGTTCGCAGCTCATAGTCCACTGAATATCTAGGGAACCTAAATCCTCATATAACTTGCTAACCACTCCGCTCATAGGCGGCATCTGAAGAGCAAAGCCGATATAAAATCGCCACATTTTGGCGATCCCTATATTTCTTGACTTAAGGCAAGTAGCTACAATGTTTTTAGGAATAACCCGCTGCTGTTGTTGTTCGCCCTCTAGAGGCACGAAATAGTGATTTGATGACATGTATTCATCGTCTGACATGAGCCATGATGTGATGCACTCTTCCAATGTAATGTGCTCGCAAACAAGAGGTTCAAAACCTCCGCCTGTTTTTTTGAAATAACTGATAAAACTCTTATTGCGAAGCGCGCTTTCAAAAACAATGCTATTCATTGCTGTTCCCTACTGCTAGGCAAGAAGGATCAAGACAGTCAACTCCTGCATGCATCACTTTGGCTAATTCCGCATTGCAGATTGAAAAAGGAATTATTTGATGAGCTAACCTTCTTGCATTTGCGTTTCCTGGTGGGAAATGAAATCTATAAACGATATTGCATTGCCATAACTTTAAAATTTCAGCTTTTCTTTTTTCTATTAGCAAAGCACTTACGGAAGATCTAAGCGGCTGGCCTAATGTTAAATTGGCAAAGTTCTCATCGGTTGAACTCCACAGCTCAAGCATTGCATTTTCTGGGAGTAGTGGATGGTTAACCGGCTCATACCCCCCAAAATGCTTAGAAAAAAACCGCATCATTTGACGGTCGGATAACGCCGCTAACAGATTCGTTTTAACTGCCTCGGAGGTTATGCACATAAGCCACTATCTTCATTGTCGCCCGGTAACAGTAAATCACGTACGTTGTTTACGAACTGCTCTTTTTCGTCATGAGAGTCTTCAACGTTTATGGTTGTAATTGGATTGCCAAACTTTTTGCCGTTAATTCTTACGATTCCAAATCGCTCAGTTCTATCATTGAACTCGGTGTATTGCGCATCGAGATCGGCTTGAGTAACTTGCCCAGCAGTAAGATTCTCAATTTTCTCACCTACCAGTAAAGGAACTTTTCTATGCCCATACACATAACTTCTGACCGTATAAAACGACTTGCCAAGAAAGGCGGCCAACTTATCCATGCCGTATTCATTAGCCTCTAACCAAAGTGCCAGCTTCACAGTGCTTACTCCCTAAACTTTTTATATATTATGTATTTTATAATACAGAAATAGCAAGCACTCAATAAAAAAATAACTACCTATTTGAAAAATAACCCTCAACATGTATTATGTTTGTATTCGGGCAGAAAAACGTTTAAGACATGGCAAACAATAATTGGGCCAAAGAAGCGCAGAGTTTGATGCGCTCTAAAGGGATAAAGCAGAAAGACTTGATAGATGTCTTTGAGGTGAATTCTCAAGGCGGTGTAAGTCACTATTTTGCGGGTAGATATACTCCATCAGAAGAACAATTAGAAAGATTAGCGGCTGTTTTGGATGTTGGTAAAAATCATTTCTTAGACTTGATCAATAACCAAGAACCTGAACTGCATGTTGATCATGAGCTTTTAACTGAGACCTTCCAGACAATAGCTAGACAACTAAGCTTAAGTGAAAGAGAAATCACCAAGTTTTTCAGTGTGTATGAAAAAATGAACCCTGCTCAAGTAGCTGAAATTTATGAAATCCTTATGGTTCAAAAAGCTGAAAAGGATGAAAAGTTTCAAAGTACATTTAGGAAGTATGGTAACTAAAACGCAAGTAAAGCGTGGGGGTTCAGAACGGATTTACATTTATGTACAAATAAAAAAAGGGCTGAACGGCCCTTTTTTTATTCAGGCTGAGGGTCTATTCCTCCACCATTAGTACCACCCGAGACAAATTTCAGTGTTGACTTTTCAAGGCTTTTCAGAGGTTTATGCACTCGGCACAAACCCAAAAAATACTTTTTTATTAATATATTCATTTAAAACCCTTTAAAAGCGACCACTTAGCCTTTCCAATGTTTCATCTTTCCTTTTGAGTAAGATCGTTTCTTCAACCAAACTGTCAGAAACCTCAGCCGCCAAGTGATAACTTAAAGCCTTCTTTTCTAAATACAATTTCATATCATAAACGTTAGAGTGTTCCTTGCTGTTTCTTGCTGCATAATACGAAGAAAAAGCACCTTTTATAACTATTGCCAGTGCTAACCCTAAACCTAGAGTTAGCATGACAACAGTGCATGTAATTAAAGCATCCATCTATACACACTTCTTATCTAGCTGATAATTTCTTTTAACACCTAAGATAATACATAATACACAGACAAATACAAACAGTAAATTAACAAACTTTATACCTTCTGTATAAATAAAAGCCGTATAACTTGACTCAAACATGCTCTTTTCAAAGAGCCTAGCCAAATGAAGAAATGCTTGAACCCCAAGAAGAGAAACAATGAAAACTGTTAATCTTTTGATTTTTAGACTAAAACTATCGTGAAATATAGTGATAGCCTTTATTTCTATTATATGAGCAGCTATAAAGAAGCCATGCCAAACAGCTTGATAAAAAACTCCATGCCCCTCTTTTGCATAACTGTATATATATGGTGTTAATACAGTCATTAAACTTGAAAAAAGAACAAACACTGTAAGCGTAATGCTATAGCTATCAATCCTTTTAAACTTAATGATGTAAACTGCCCATAAAACAATATAAGCAATCATTGAATGTTCAATTAAAGATAAAAGGTGCTGCTCGAGTTCTGTGTACATTTACCCTCCTTTGGTCTTTCCTTTTTTTATAATAAAATCAATATTTAAGGCTGTAGACTTCTGAGCTGGATCTAAGCCACCTCCACTTGTTCCGCCTATAACTTCTCTTAACGCATGGGACGGAAGCTCTGCCAAAACTTGAGTTTTCATATTTACTCCTTTTAAAAAACACCACATCAAATGTTGACATCCGCATTATATAATACATAGTATAATACACAACATCAAGATAACATATCACTCAGTCGGGTGAGGACAGTAAAGGATTGTACATCATGAATACTGTATTGATACACAAATTAGCTGAATTGCTACAAGCAAGCTTTAAACAGCACGAGAGAGTGTCAATTTCAATTAATACATACCCGCGCAACCAAATGATCGATGTTGTTACATATGACCATGCAGCTACTCATGAAGGAAGGCCCGATGCAAATGTAATTGATATGTCTACCGTGTATTTAGATTCATTAGATGCAGAAAACCAGCTTAAGAAACTGATTGCTGATGTAAATAGTCACCTTTCAGCAACAGCGGCTTAGTAGTGAAGGAATTTAAAATGACTGCACAACAAATAAAAGAACAGCTCTCCGCCCCATTCCATGATCACGAAGTCGAATGGATGGTAAACAGAAAAGGCATGAATCAAGATGCTCTTTGGGTTGAAGTTGTCCCTTTCATTACAAACCGAGCAGTTCAACATCGGCTTGATGAAGTATTAGGCATAGATGGCTGGAAAAACGAGTTTAAAGACGGTCATGGAGGTCAAATTTGTGGATTGATCATCAAAGTGGGCGACTCATGGGTGACAAAATGGGATGGTGCATCCTACACAGACTTTGAGCCATTGAAAGGAGCGTTATCAAGTTCCATGAAACGTGCTTCTGTTCAATTTGGAATTGGAAGGTATCTACACCTTGTTAAGCCAGTTTTTATCGAGTGCCAACGCATAAGTGATAGAAACGAATGCACAGAAAACTATGTCACTTTCAAACACGCAGAAAGTGACAATCAATACACAATTTTAAGCGCACAGTGGCCCTCTCCTTTATTGCCAGCATGGGCTTTACCAGTGAAAGATATTAGCCCATTTATTGAAAGTATAAATGCAGCGAAAACAGAAACGGAACTAAAGAAAGCATTCTCTACAGCTATCAGATGTGCCGAAGCACAGAGTAGTGATGTATTCAGACATGAAATAAAAGCAACTAAAGAGCAACGCATGTCTGAAATCAAACAAGCCAAACAACAATCACAAAAAGAGTCTTTTGATAGGTTTGAAAAATGGTTCGCTAAGAAGTTAGAGCAGTTGAAAAAAGAGCCTAACGAAGCCGTTTTAGACATGACTTACACGCAGTTACTGCAAGAGCTTAAAGGTCAGTGCAAGTCATTAGGGGTAGAAATTTCTGAATATCAAACTCAATTACAAGCCGAAAAAGCGGCAACAATTACAAAAATCCAAGGAGCGTAAATATGTCGTCGAATAATCTAGTAAATGCAGATGTATTAAGCATTGTTTTTCAAAATCAGATCACTGAAGAGAAACTTAAAGAGCTTGAGGAAAAGTACCCTGCTGACATTGTCTACAACATGAAAGATGACGAACAGTTCAAAGAAGCTAGAAAAATAAGGACTGAAAGAAACAAACTTACTGAAGCAATCAATAAGCGTCGAATTGAAGTTGGTAAAGATGTAAAAAGCAAAGGTGATGACTTAATTGCTAGAGTAGAAAAGATATACTCAGTTATCGTCAAACCTTTCGAAGCAGAAGACGCAGCTCGAAAAAAAGAAGCAGATCGTATAGCTGCGGAAAGAGAAGCTTTTCTTAATTCACAAAGGGACGAAATACAAGCAATTAGAAACTTTGTCCCTGACTGTGCCAACAAGTCATCAGGCGTTATCGCCGACTGTATAGAAGCTGTCAGCACTATCGAAGTTGATCACTTTGATCCTGAGCTAATACATGAAGCTCTCAAAGTAAAAGACGATGTGACTACAGCACTATACAACTTACGTGAAGATGCTCTAAAACGTGAACGCCTAGCTGAACAGCAAAAAGAAGCAGATCAACGAGATGCTCTAAGTCGAATATCAAACACCCCTATGGCCTTGTTTAATTCATCAAGTGATGAAATTAAAGCAGCTATAGCCGCACTAGATGCAACTGTTATTAACGAAGACACATATGGCGATATTAGTGCAGCAAAACAGGCTGTTCATAACGCAACATCTCAATTAAACCAACTTTTAGACATGGCTAAAGCGCGTGAAGCAGCACAGCCTCCAACGACTAAAGCAGCAAACGATGACCAACCGGAACTGGCGGCTGATGAAGATACAAGCGAAAGCTTTGATATTAAATACGAACGTTTTACTGGTTGGCCGAGCCATGCAAGCAGGACACAAAGCCACGAGTTAGAAACAGTTTGCTGCAAGCTCGAAGAAGCAGAAAAGCACATTGAATTTCTAGAAGAAATGCTTTGCCAACAAGCAGCATAACCAACCAATGAGGTGCGCCTAGCGCCCTCTTCTACGGTCAAAAAAGGTATTAACAGAATGGAAGGAATTACACCAATTTGCGGTTACTGCGGCCAGTTTTCGAAAAAAGTATCAGGTCGAGAGATTTATCCTCATAGACCCGATTTGTTTAAAAAGACTTTTTATAGCTGCCAAAGTTGCGATGCATATGTCGGATGCCACAAAGGAACTGACAAGCCCATGGGAAGATTAGCAAACGCTCAATTAAGAGCCGAAAAAAGTAACGCCCACAGTGCTTTTGACAAGATATGGAGAAATGGTCACATGAAGCGCCAAGGCGCATACAAATGGCTTGCTAAAAAACTAGGGATTAACGGTAAAGATTGCCACATCGGAATGTTTGACGTGGAAACCTGCAAAAAAGTAGTTCGTATTTCCCAAAACCATCTAAGTACATTAAAAGCAGGGGTTAAGCATGGCTAGAGGTGTAAACAAAGTAATTATCGTTGGGAACCTTGGGCAAGATCCAGAAGTTCGCTATATGCCAAATGGTAACGCCGTTGCTAGCTTAAGTATTGCCACATCAGAGTCTTGGAAAGATAGAAATAGCGGACAACAACAAGAGCGCACGGAATGGCATCGCGTTGTGATCTTCGGAAAGTTGGCAGAAGTTGCAGGCGAATATTTACGTAAAGGCTCGCAAGTTTACATTGAGGGTAAATTACAAACCCGTAAATGGACTGATCAAAGTGGACAAGACAAATACACAACGGAAGTAATCGTCGATATGACCGGCCAAATGCAAATGATGGGTAGCCGCAACGATCAGCACTATGGACCACAAAACTACCCACAGCAAAATGCGCAATACGGCAACGCGCATAAAAATAACCAAACACAGAGAGGCGGATTTGCACCTCAGCAAAGAAACAGTGCACAACAAGGTAACGGTCATCAAAACACTAATGAGGCAGCAGGTTTTCCTACTGAGCAGAGTAATTTAGGCGGTCCTAATAACCCAATGGAGCCACCTATCGACTTTGATGATGATATTCCCTTTTAGCTAGTACTTAAGACAAATTTAAATTTCGACAGGAGCAGAAACAATGAGCAATACAACAGACGTAAATAACTTTGTTAGTGAATTAGAAGGCGGAGTGTTCAACGAAAAGCTTGCACACCTTCTTAGTGATGTAGCGCTTGGCCAAGTTATACACGGTGCTGGTAATAGAAAAGGAAAAGTAGCAATAGACTTAACTTTTCAACGTATCGGCGAAAACAACCAGGTAATGGTATCCAGCAAGCTTACACATACAACGCTTACAAAAAGAGGAAGCAAATCAGAGACTGCATCTAATGAGACCCCGTTTTATGTGGGCAAAGGTGGCGTTCTCACAATTGAGCAGCCGCAGGAAGAGTTCAACGGCCAATTTGCCCTAGTTCAACAAAACTAAACCATTAACCAAGCAATAAGGAAATCCAACATGTCATTATCTAAAGAAGCAGTACAACACATTCAAGAAACAGCCAACGCAGCCCATTTTACTGACCAGCTGCAAGATACAAATGTTCCTCTAGCTCTAGTGCCAGAAAGCTTTAAAGTGCAAGACTTAGAAAAGTTTATGGCAGTTCGCTCAAGGCTAAGGCTGAACTTTAATACAGAGAGCATCAATGACTTTGTTGCCTACAGCATTGAACATGGAAATGACGATTCAGGCTGCTTTATTGACTCTTCAACAATGAGCGCTGAAACAGTTTTTGATATTGGGACCACTGAAGTACCACTACATCAAGATCACAAAGCTATCGTGGCATTGAAAAAAACAGGGCCATACAAAGCACTGTTGGCAACCGGTGACGACTCGCTTAGCCAAAAAGCTGCAGCAGAATTTATTGAAGATTGGACCGACTTAATTACTGTTGCAGACATGAACGGCGGTGATATGGCACCAGCAATTGCCGCTCAACGCCTTAGAGATCTTTCAATAGAAAGTGCCAGACAACTCAATTCAAAAGTGGAAGACTTCGGCGCCTCGATGTCGGCAATGGATAGCATTGAAGCTAAAAACAAGGACACCCTGCCAAATCAAATTACATTCAAATGTGAACCTTTCAACGGCCTAGGCGAGTTTTCGTTTACTGTTCGAGTCGGCATTTTAACCGGTGGTGACCGACCTAAGATCAGCTTCCGTATTTTGCGACTCGAATCAACGCAAGAAGAAATCACAGAACGCTTTAAAGAGCTGCTAACTACTGAATTTAAAGCGTGTCCATTTAAGACATACATTGGCCGAGTTTAACCGATACACGCTGCCCCTCGGGGCAGCAACCAAAGGAAAGATCATGTGTAACGAACTTTATGAAAATGCAGAATTGACATTTAGTGACATTGAGGCAGTTGTTGCCATCGGCTCAACTGGCATAGACGGCGCAGTAACCGAGGTATTTAAAACTAACATACAATTTAATACTGATTTGCAAGAGTACGCTTGTGATATGGAAGATCTATTCCACAAGATCGACCTGCCCGAGACAGCCGGTGTATACCTCTTCAAAGGTAAAACTGAAGTGCAAACCCTTGATGACTGGCACCATGAGGGAACATTCACCAGGTTAAATGTTTCGGTATTAATAGAAACAACTACACATAACGAGGTTGCGCATGTTTGATGAATTTAAAGACCAAAAATTCGGTCTCATATACGCAGACCCCGCATGGCAATTTGATAGCAAAAAATCTGGCGGCTCTATGAAATCTGGCGCATCCCAACATTACGATACAATGAGCGTAGAGGAGTTAAAGGCTATGCCTGTCGATAGCATTGCAGCAGACGACTGCATTTTAGTTATGTGGTACGTGGGAGCCATGCCAGAAGAAGCTATCGAAGTGGTTAAAGCATGGGGCTTTACCCTTAAAAATATGAACGGCTTTGTGTGGAACAAACTCACAAAAAACGGCCTCCCCTTCTTTGGTATGGGTTATTGGACCCGTGCAGGCAGTGAATCTGCCATCATCGCAACTAAAGGCAAACCCAAAGTCGCATCACGATCGGTACGCGCGGTTGGTAATTGTGAATTAGATGCCGATGATCTTTTTCGAGCAATAAACTTTGCCGGGAATTACCAAGTACTTAAGCATAGTCAAAAACCCAATGCATTCCGGATTAAGTGCGAAGATCTAGCAGGTGACGCACCTAAGATCGAACTTTTTGCACGGACATCAAAACACGGTTGGTCCGTGTGGGGAAATGAAACAACCAAGTTTGACGCTAAAGGAGAAGCTGCATGACACCAAATTACATTCAAAAAGTACTTAAAGACCATGCGCTGAATGCTGGTATGAGAAGCGAGCAAAGCTACCTACCCACAACAAAAGAAGAGGCAGAAAATTTTAAACCTCACAATTGGGTTATGCAGGCAACAGGGCAACTTGCAACAACAATAGCAAGCATGGACACGCTAATAAAAAACGCATTAGAAAAGATAAATCATGATCCGCAGGCTGCAAAAGATATCTTGGTACGCGCCCTGCCTAGTGTCGTCAAGCTCGAGCAAGTACAGGTCGAAAAAGACAGCAATGGCTATTGGACACATGACGACCTACCATTTTGGGAGAATTCAACGGAGGATGAAATTGATTGCTGGTTAATGAACCAAGGTCTAATGCTGTACAAAGATTACTTGCAAGAAGGTAGTGATTTGTATCATTGCTATTACAACGAAGGTGAAACCGACATTTCATCTTGGGAGCCGGAATGTCATGTACAAAGCGCTTTTCTCATTTCAATTCATGAGACAGATAGCGGGCCGGTAGCTTGGTTTGCAATTCCACTCTCTACGCATGAAGGAGACTGATATGGCGAAAAAATCAGATGTTCAAGAGAACGTAGAATGTGAAGTGCTAACAGCACAAGAAGTGATGAAGATTACTGGAAACACGAACGCCACACTGCAAACTAAAATGGCCAGAGGTGAAATACCGAAACCGATTCCCAGTGAATCTAGAACCAAACAATGGAGAAAATCCGACATATATAAATATGTTGGTAAATCACAAGGTCAAGAACTCAAGTTTGATGAGATACCGCCAAACCTCGCAAGGTTCATGAAGCTGTTGGTTATAGAAGGTGTGCAGCAAGGCATTGAAAACGTCTTAAATACGCCTAGGTGATTACCTAGGCGCACTAGTTGTACAACTCTATGAACCGTACAAACGGGTGTATGGAGTCTGATAATAAAAAAGATCGGATGAGCTAACAGCATAGTTGCACTTAGAAGATAGGTAACCCCAAAAAACACCAAAGCTTCTATCTTTTGATAAGTCACCAGGAGACTGAACATCAGACTGATACAAAACATCTGCACCTTTGCCAATGCGACCAACATGAATGAGGCAGTCACAAACAAACTCTG
Organism: Pseudoalteromonas luteoviolacea; assembly: GCF_018100925.1. Taxonomy (GTDB): domain Bacteria; phylum Pseudomonadota; class Gammaproteobacteria; order Enterobacterales; family Alteromonadaceae; genus Pseudoalteromonas; species Pseudoalteromonas obscura. Next base: position 223,213 of record NZ_JAGJEH010000003.1, read on the forward strand.
AACAGAAATAGTTTGACTTTTCAGTGCAGGGCGGATTTACGCTATCTTCCAAGCGGCTATCCAATTTTTGATAAATTGATGCTTCATGTTCTTTTTTATTTTTTGAAAAATTGCGTATTCCTTTAAAGTTGTATTTTGCTTTTTTAACAACTGTGCTGTCTATAAACTCTTTCAAGCTTTGAACGCTGGCCTTATCCCAAAAATCGGGAATACGAAGCACTGCAACATGGTCATATCTTGAAACGAGGCTAGAAACATCAACTTTCTCAATTTTGCCTTTTGTCATCCCGTTTTTAGCGGTCGATTCCGCAGCGAACGAATCCCCATAATAAATTGCCGCATGACAGTATTCGCTGTTGGTTGCATCTTTAATCTTTCGAGCAACGAAGTTTTTCTCAGGGTTTGTATAGCAGAGCAGAATATCGCCCTCTCTCAACCCTTCAATACTGCTAAAACTATTGTTTGGTCTCATGCTATCTCCTATTGGTTAAACATGTAATAGAAGATACATGGGGGCCATTTATCGAAACCCAAATAATGAAATCAAATTAATCTGCTGGCTTCAACAGTGATTATATGTGAAATGGCACGTACTCACTCGCCTTTATCGTTAAGCAGCGTAAATGTAGGCTTGCTACAATAAATAGTAGTCTTATTACTAAACAAAGAGTGATATTTAATTTCTAGTCTAAAAGAGCTTGCTAATTTCACGGCGAAATTCGCTAAAGATAAATCACCTTCAATAAACGATTCATTAGGCTTTAAAGCCACTTTGAATAGATACTTACTATCGCCAGCGCCAAGAGCATAACCTGCTTGAAGTGCGGTAATGTTAATAATATATCGCTCTCCTAAAATCTCTCGTAAATTATCCATAAGCTCAAAGTGATCTACTACTTTATGATTCCAATAACACGTATACTCTTTGAGAACTGCGGGGCCCAACCCTTGGTTTTTAATTGCGAAACTGTTTTCCCCACGAATCCTCACCGTAAGATCATCAGTGAGAAAAGGCATCACAGAAGCGTGTTGATGCTTCTTATTTGTATATGCCTGATAAACTGCTGTTAAAGCGCTAAAAATCGCCGCAATTGAAGCAGCTACGGCGGTATAAAAAGTATATAACTCACTTTCAGTCATGTTGTTTCCTTATCCAAACAAATCATTTACTTTTGATGTCAGTGCATCATTTAATTGAGATTCCTTTTCACCTACGAGCGCGTCAGGATCATGTTTTACTTCTTCTAAAATCAATTGCCATCGGTCAATCCACTCTTTTTTTAATTGAAACAAATCACCAAACTCGTAGTTTTTGCCAGTACCTTTTGCAAGAGTTTGGTTGCGGATAGCTCGTAATACTTCACTTGGGCACCCTCTCTCCTGCAAATGAGTAGATACAGTTTTTCGGAAAATTTTGGGGGTAAATTTAAGCCATGTGTGGAGCTCGCTAATTTTCCTAGAAAAATAGTCTCTTTCTAATTGGGTATGAGGATCATGCTCGTGAAAAAGATACATCTCTTTGTCTAGTTCACTATACCTGTCTTTCAATGTACCAATGTAATCAATCAGTAAAGTGATCACATTCTCTGGCAAATGTGTCCAAGCTTTTTTCCTATTTTTCATAGACTCCGGAGGGTGTTCAATTCGCATTTTTTGGAAGTTGATCCACCCTAGTTTTACGCGCGTCCACTCTTCAGATCGCACGCCAACTCTTAACATCAAAGTGATCAACACTTTAAGCATTGGCTCACATGGCTGGTCGCCAAGCTCAGTCAGCAACTTATGCACCTCATGGCTTTCTAGGTACGTTTCGTCCGGTGTCCCCATAATGCTAGGTAGAACCGCTTTGCGGCCAAATAAAGGGTTTGACGCAACGATATCTTTTTCAACTGCATAGCTAAAGAGCCTGCGCATAGCTTTATGCACAGCCTCTGCAGCGCCTTTTTTGCCTTGAATATTAGCAATGTTTAAAACGAACTCATCCCATTCTCGTGGCGAAATCGACTTCATATCACGGCCATTCCAATGCGGTAGAATGTATTTCTCATATGAAAGCTCGTAATTTCTTAAAGCACGTTCGGTACCGCCGGTTAGCTCCCAGTCTTTTTTAAACTCCATAAAAACATGATTAACTGAGGATTTTTTAGTAAAGCCGTCAACCATAGACGCAAGCATTTTTTGCCGAAGCTTTTCCTGCAACACGTCAATTTGCGGATCCGTCCCCCCTTTCACAAGCGCCATTAAACGACCATGCTCAGCTTTTGCCTCGTCGATCCCAATTTCAGGATAGTTACCTAGCGAAACGGCCGTACGCTGCGTTGAGTTCGGTTTTTGATAACGATATCGCCAGTTGTAGACAGTTTTTGATTGTCTCTCAACAGAATCTAAGCTTTCAGGCTGGACGTGCTTTGACTCCCATCTCAGATAAAGCTGAAGACCTGGGAAACCAGAAAATGTTGCTGTGAGATAATTTTTATTATTCGGGATTTTGAGATTAGCTATTGCGCTAACGGATAAATTGATTTTAGCCATGAATCATATTCCTTCGCCATACTCATGCATTTTTAGAGTATGTCAGTAGTACCATCCGTGTCTACCATTATGTGTTTTCGTACCTTAAAAAGCAAAAAACCGTGGACCCATAAGGCGCACGGTTTTTTCTTTAACACTTTGTTTTTTAAGTGTTTTATTTGGTGCGAATGGGGGGACTTGAACCCCCACGAGCATAGCTCACCACCCCCTCAAGATGGCGTGTCTACCAATTCCACCACATTCGCAAATATTTTACTTTGGTACGTCCGAGTCTTCGTTGTTAGAAGCTGGTACGTCACTTGCCGCGGGTACTGTTGTCGCAGCTGGCGCTTCTAGGTTTTCCCACTGGTCAGTCTGTTTAATTTGACCTGCAGTAAGGTTACCTAAAGCAATACTTAGCACGAAAAACACAGTTGCTAGTATTGTCGTTGTTTTCGTCATAAAGTTGCCTGCACCTGACGAACCGAAAACGGTTGCTGATGCACCTGCTCCAAATGAAGAGCCCATGTCGGCACCTTTACCTTGTTGAATCAAAATCATTCCAACTAACGCTAAAGCAACGACTAAGTAGACAACCAAAAGAATTTCGTACATTTACTTATCCTTTTGCACTCTCGCAGATAACTTTAAATGATTCAGGTTTTAAGCTTGCGCCACCTATTAAACCACCATCAATATCTGCTTGTGCGAACAATAATTCACTATTACTTTCGTTAACACTGCCACCATAAAGAATTTGCAGTGTTTCAGAAATATCAGCGTCATACTTTGACACTAAATTTCTAATAAACTTGTGGACTGCCTGAGCTTGTTCTGGGGTAGCTGTTTTACCAGTCCCTATAGCCCAAACAGGCTCGTATGCTATCACAGAGTTAGCCAGTGATGCTATACCTAATTTGTCAATTACAGCGATTATTTGCTCTGCAACGACTTCTTCAGTTTGCGCTTGTTCTCTTTGGCTTTCTGTCTCACCAACACATAAAATTGGTGTTAAACCATTTGCCTGAGCTTGTGCAAACTTATTGGCAACGTCTTCATTAGACTCACCAAAAATACTTCTTCTTTCAGAGTGACCAACCAGGGTATAAGTAGCACCAAGTGATTTAACTAGAGAAGCTTGCACTTCACCCGTATACGCACCTTCGCTATGCTCTGAAACAGTCTGCACTCCAGCGACTACGCCTGACGCAATCACGTCACTTAATAGTACAGTTGGTGGAATTACAACAACTTCAACATCTTGATTATTGATGTTTTTAACTGTGCTTGAAATTGATTGAACCAGTTCTAATGAACCGTTCATTTTCCAATTACCTGCCACCATAGGCTTTCTTTTCAACATTCGATACTCCGCGTCAGAAAGCGGGTGAGATACTAACCCTACTCACCCAAAGTTACAAGAAAAATTTTATTTTTTTGGTTTAATTGCTTACAGATTCAACAACTTCTGCAATCTGCTGAGAAAAGTCCATCACTTGTTTCTCTTGCTCAGCTTCAACCATGACTCGGATCACAGGCTCTGTACCTGACTTACGTAATAGGACCCTTCCCTTGCCTTCAAGTTTTTCCTCAACTTCTTTCACTGCTTCCTGTACGGCTTCATTAGCCACAGGATCCTTTCCTTTTGCATATCTCACATTGATCATGTTCATTGGGTACTTTGTAAAACCAGCGCCAAGATCTTTAAGTGTTTTATTCTGTGCAACCATAGCTGCCAGAACTTGTAAGCTAGAAATGATCCCATCACCCGTCGCAATCAAGTCTAAATTCAAAACGTGTCCTGAACTTTCACCACCGATATTCCATCCTTCTTGTGATAACAGTTCTAACACATAACGATCGCCCACTTTAGAACGCAAGAAAGGAATATCTTGCGACTTAAGTGCATTTTCTAACCCCATGTTAGACATCACAGTTCCAACTACGCCGCCTTTGAGCGTACCGTTAAACTTCGCTTGTAATGCCGCAATGTAAACAATGTCATCACCATCAAATACACGACCGTTATGGTCGACCATCATCACTCGGTCACCATCACCATCGTATGCAATACCAACATCTGCTTTGTGCTCTAAAACTTGACGTTTTAATGCGTCGACGTGTGTTGCACCACACTGCGCATTAATATTCATGCCATCAGGTTCACAGGCTGTTGCTATCACTTCAGCACCAAGTTCTTGCATCACTGAAGGTGCAATATGGTATGTAGCACCATTGGCACAATCTAAAACGATTTTAATGCCCTCTAATGAATATTCCTTAGGGAACTGGCTCTTACAAAACTCAATATAACGCCCACTTGCACTATCAAGGCGTCGTGCCTTACCTAATTGCTCAGACGGCACGCAAGTCATCGGTTCATCAAGCATTGCTTCAATTTCTAGCTCAACATCATCGGCGAGCTTTTTACCATTACCAGCAAAGAACTTGATACCATTGTCGTGATAAGGGTTATGAGACGCACTAATCACTATACCGGCTTCCGCCCTGAAAGTTTGCGTGAGATAAGCAACGGCTGGCGTTGGCATAGGGCCTAATAAAACCACGTCAATACCTGCCGCAATTAACCCAGCCTCAAGAGAGGTTTCCAATAAATAGCCAGAGATTCTTGTATCTTTACCTATTATTACTTTTTTAGTGCCCGACTTAGACAAAACTTTACCAGCAGCCCAGCCTAGCTTTAAGGCAAACTCAGGTGTTATAGGAAACTCTCCTACTAACCCTCTAACACCATCTGTGCCAAAATATTTTCTTGTTGTCATTTAGTTACTCCATGGTTTGCCGCAGACCACACCTGCAGCACATCATTGGTTTCTCTTACATCATGAACGCGAAGAATATGCGCACCTTGTTGCGCACATAACAAAGCACCAGCTAGACTCGCTGGTAAACGTTCATTTGTATCCCGATTTAATAGCATTCCAAACATAGATTTGCGAGATAAGCCCGCCAATACTGGCATGTTGAAATCTGTAAACTGGTTAAATTGCCCTAGCAATTCGAAATTATGCTGTAACGATTTACCGAACCCAAATCCTGGGTCAATTATCAATCTAGAGCGCGAGATCCCCGCTTGCTCACACGCTTCAATGCGCTCATCAAAAAAGCGCTTTATATCATTTATAAGGTGATCGTACTGAGGGTCGTGTTGCATAGTTCTAGGTTGCCCCTGCATATGCATCAAGCAGATAGGTACATTCGCGAATTCAGCCGCTACATTGAGACAGCCATCTTCTCGCAGCGCTCGAACATCATTGATTATGTCCGCGCCTGCTAAAATAGCCTGCCTCATAACTTCTGCTTTGCTGGTGTCAATAGAGATCACACAATCAGAATGTGCTCTGATCCCTTTGATCACAGGAATGACTCTATCTAGCTCTTCATTTAAAGCAACATCTGAAGCCCCGGGTCTAGTAGACTCGCCACCAATATCTAAAATGGTTGCACCTTCATCAAGCAGTGATAAAGCATTCATGACAGCGCTATCATTTTTGTAGTTCTTGCCGCCATCAGAAAAAGAATCTGGGGTTGTATTTACGATACCCATAATTTGAGGGTTGGAAAGGTCTAAAACACGACCTCGGGGTAATGAAAGTTGAAACATTTGTTACCTTCCTGCTATTTGTATCTAAGCATACTTTGACAACTCCTTCCAGATTATTGATTAGATTCACTAAAAATGAAGTTAACCAAAGAGAAAAACGGACAAAATGCAAAGGTCAAGATACAAAAAGGCCTCGAGAATGCTCGAGGCCCAAATTCCTACATCGCTATTTTACCTTTGATTAAGGTTTATCATCAAGCTCTGTGTTTGATTGAGGTGGAATATCTGAGTTTGGTTCATCTGATTGTGAAGCTGATGCACCACCATTTAGACCACTGTCTTTATCTGATTTTCTATCATGCGCATCTCTTGGAGGACGTACCTCTTTACGCTCCATCAGATCGTCAATTTGTCCAGCATCAATGGTTTCATATTTCATCAATGCATCTTTCATTGCATGAAGAATATCCATATTGTCTTTGAGGATCTGCTCTGCTCTATCGTAGTTACTAGAAACAAACTTTTTAATTTCCGCATCAATAAGCTTAGCAGTTTCATCAGACACACCTGCCATTCTAGATCCGTTTCCACCCATGTACATTTCACCTTGTTCTTCCATGTACATTTGTGGACCCAACACTGGGCTTAAACCCCACTGGGTAACCATCTTACGAGCAATATCGGTAGCTCGCTCAATGTCATTACTAGCACCAGTAGTAACTTTATCATCACCGTAAATTATGGCTTCTGCGATTCGGCCACCATAAAGGCTAGATAACATCGACTCTAAATGCTCTTTAGAATGACTCACACGATCTTGCTCTGGAAGGTACATAGTAACACCAAGCGCGCGACCACGAGGAATAATCGATACCTTATAAACTGGATCATGTTCTGGAACCAATCGACCAACAATGGCGTGTCCCGCTTCATGATAAGCAGTCATTTCTTTCTCTTTCTCAGACATTACCATCGACTTGCGCTCAGCACCCATCATGATTTTGTCTTTTGCAGCATCAAACTCGGCCATGCTGACCTTGCGTTTATTACCACGAGCGGCAAATAGAGCTGCTTCGTTCACTAAGTTTGCTAGATCAGCACCAGAGAAACCAGGTGTACCACGCGCAATCAGTGACGCTTCTACATTTGAATCTAGTGGCACTTTACGCATATGCACGTTTAAGATCTGCTCTCGACCACGAACATCTGGCAAGCCTACTACGACTTGACGGTCAAAACGGCCTGGTCTTAGAAGCGCAGGGTCTAAAACATCAGGGCGGTTTGTCGCTGCAATAACAATAATACCTTCATTGCCTTCAAATCCGTCCATTTCAACGAGCATTTGGTTTAGAGTTTGTTCACGCTCATCGTGACCGCCGCCCATTCCAGCACCGCGTTTACGGCCTACAGCATCAATTTCATCAATGAAGATAATACAAGGTGCTGCTTTTTTGGCTTGCTCAAACATGTCTCTAACACGAGATGCACCTACACCAACAAACATTTCAACGAAATCTGAACCTGAAATAGTGAAGAAAGGTACTTTTGCTTCACCAGCAACAGCTTTAGCAAGTAGTGTTTTACCTGTACCTGGAGGACCTACCATGAGGACACCTTTAGGTATATTACCGCCTAGCTTTTGGAACTTTGACGGGTCGCGTAAAAAGTCTACCAATTCAGTTACGTCTTCTTTCGCTTCATCACAACCGGCAACGTCTGCAAATGTCGTTTTAACTTGGTCTTCGCTCATCAAGCGTGCTTTACTCTTACCAAATGACATTGCACCTTTGCCGCCACCGCCTTGCATTTGACGCATGAAGAAAATCCATACCCCAATTAACAGCAGCATTGGGAACCAAGAAATGAAGACGTTTGCCAAGAACGATTGCTCTTCTGGCGCAACGCCTTTCACGTTGACATCATTCTTGAGCAAGTCATTAATTAAGTCTTCGTCATATAATGGCATGATTGTTTGAAAACGTTCACCATTACTTTTAGTCCCTGAAATAGTACCAGCTGTACGGTCTATATTTGCTTCTCTGATCGCACCACTACGCACTTCTTTAACAAACTGAGTGTAACTAGTTTGACGATCAATTTGCTCGCCATTATTGAAACTCTGAAACACCGTCATAAGCACAACTGCAATGACCAGCCAGAGAATTAAGTTCTTCGCCATATCGCTCAAGGGGTTAACCTCTTGTATCCAATTTATTTAAAATCATCTTTAATGCACCTCAACTGTACTACAGTTTGTATCCTGTCGCCACTATATATACTTCACGAGACCTAGGTCGAGACGCTTTTGGTTTACGGATCTTTACAACTTTAAAAGCATTCCGCACTTCTTGTACAAATTGATCAAACCCTTCGCCTTGGAAAACCTTCACCGCAAACGCACCATTTGGCTTGAGTACTTGATGGCACATATCCAGTGCTAGCTCAACAAGGTACATACTACCAGCTTGATCTATTACATTGTTACCGCTCATATTCGGTGCCATGTCCGAAAAAACAACATCGATATTTTTACCACCAATACGGTCGAGCAACGCGTTTAGCACACTTTCTTCGCGAAAATCGCCTTGCAAAAATGCAACACCAGGTAATGAGTCCATTGGCAGAATGTCACATGCAATGACTTCCCCTTTGTCACCGACTTGTTCAGCCAAGTACTGTGACCAACTTCCCGGGGCCGCGCCTAAATCAACTACGTGCATACCTGGACGGATCAATTTGTCGCGCTGTTGTATTTCTTCAAGTTTAAATACAGCCCGTGATCTGTAGCCTCGCTTTTGCGCTTCATGTACAAAAGGATCGTCTACGTGCTCTTTTAACCAGCGTTTTGAGCTCGCTGAGTGTTTTTTATTTGCCATATTCACTGCAACTCATTAGTAATCTTCTTTAGATGGCGTTAGAATAACGAGAATTCAAGCCTTAATTTAGTAAATTGTACCAATATGACTTTATCAAATAAACAAAAGCAGCACCTTAAAGGGCTAGCTCACGCTCTAAAACCTGTCGTTTTACTCGGTGGAAACGGCTTAACAGAGGGCGTATTGTTAGAAATTGAACAATGTTTAGAAATTCATGAATTGATCAAAGTTAAAGTCCCTACTAATGACCGTGAAACAAAACAGCTTATTTTTGATGCTATCGTCCGTGAAACAGGCGCGCACAAAGTTCAGGCGATCGGCCATATTTTAGTACTTTATCGTCAAAGCGAAGAGAAAAAGATTGTTCTGCCTCGCAACTAATCTGTCTTAATCAGAGCCGCTATTGCGGCTCGTTTTCTCGCACAACAGCAATCGCATCCCGAATAAAGTTAGTCGTCAACTGGTTAATAACTCCGCTTTCTGCATTTAATAACAGACTAAACCCTATACCTAGATAAGGTAACACAACAACATCCGTTCTATATCCCTGTACCCAGCCACTATGGTAGTACACTGTTTCACCTGCAAAGTCATATATTCTCCAACCTAGTCCGTAATGAGCATGGTCGACATACTTTCGCCACACTCGACGCTTCAACTCTCTTTGAGTGCGAGTAAATGGCCGAGATTGAATAGTTAAAGCATCCAGTGACAAAACATTGGGGTATAGGCCTAACTGTGCCTTAAGCCAGACTACCATATCTTCGGCGCTGGCATTAACTCCAGCCGCAGGTGCTACTTTATAATAGTGCTTTTTCAGCTTTGCAGTATGCCAATACTTTCTTCCTTTGACATGAGGTAAAGCATAGTTTTCATCTTGGATCATATGAGCGTAGCCGACCCCAGCATCTTTCATTCGCAGTGGCTTAAAGATAAATTCATTGAGCCAAGTCTCATAACTGAGCCCTGTCGCCTGTTCGATAACATTGCCGACTAAGCTAAACATGACGTTTTGATAACCATAGCAAATACCAGGCCGACACAGCCTGTCGACTTTTAAAAGGCGTGGGTAGATATCTTGATAGGACATTCGTGACTCTATCAAATTATCATAAGCATTGGGCACTAGGCCGCTTGAATGACTTAATAGGTGATATACACGCAGTCCTGAATACTGACTATCGAGGAAGATGGGGAGATAGTCAGCTACATATTTATCTAAGTCGACGCGGTTCTCTGCCGCTAATTTTGCCGCCAAAGAACCCGCAAATGTTTTTGACACAGACGCCAAGCGAAATCGAGTTTTGCCATTTACTTGACGGCCTTTTTTTACCTTAGTACGCCCATAACCTTTGGCTAAATCTCCAAACTCTAGGTGGGTGATACTCAATGCAGCCCCGGGAACCGATTTTTCTTTTAGTTTTTGTCGGACTTGCTTAGAATAGTCGTTTACAAAATGCTCCCAAGCTTTGGCTCTGTCTATCTCATTGCTTTTTACAGAATGAGATAAAAGCATCAATAATAAGCATTTTGAAAATATAAATAGTGACTTCATAATGACTCAGTTCATTAACACGCGATGTTATGGTATCACGTAAGTTGCTGTCTCACGACATACATTAATTTAAACCGCTAATCTTTTTGTAGAATTAAAGTTACAGTGCATAACTGGTTACAATCTTGAACATTTTTAGACTGTAAGTGACTAATGATTACAAGGTAGAATTTAGCACATTGGTTGTACAAGATAATGAAGAAAAGTAATTTGAGGTGTTTAGTAATGCGAATAATCATTGGCGGTATTGCATTGACAGGGCTAGCTGGCTGCATGGTGACTCAGCCACTTGCGCCAAAGCTCAATACGCCTCCTAAGCCTCTGCTACAAAAGTCCATATTTCAAATAAGCTACAGCAGCGAGCTCGAATCAGCTCGAATTAAATCGGTACAATTGCCTGCGCATACAGTTAAAAAGCTAGATTCTGTCTTTATAGATGCCAGTAAAGTATCTATGACCGACGAGCTGCACAAAGCACTGGCAAATATTCTCAGTAAGAAAGGACTTATTGTAGACAATAGTGAAGCAACAGATTATCGCTTAGTGGTGCAACAAATCGATTTAACTTACGGCAAAGACAAAGTATATGTGTTAAACAAACCGAGTAGTGATCACCCATACATTGCTAAAATATCTCAAACAATGCCTACAAAGCAGTGCAGCAATATTACGGCTTCTCTAAGTATGAGACTAACTCACAACCAATCAACGGATGTGGTTTGGTTTGCCAAGTCTTCAGTAGATAGCGCAGGTTTTCAAGGTATCCCAATGCAATATACCTTTACTGAAACACAAAACATTACCAATGAGAAAGATGTAAAAAACTTCATCGAACAACAAAACACAGATGAAGCAAGGCGTGCTCGCTATCAAGCGTCTGTCGATATCCCAAAGTATATTGTAGAGCCAGTCCAAACCCCACTGGTGAAGGTAGCAGGAGCCTGTGAGCAAGATGAAGTCAATGCACTGACACCTAAAATGCTACTGAAATTAACTCAGGGCCTTGTTGATAAACTCAATGTTCAATAATCAACAAACTCATACACTTCATTACATTTTTTAGTGAAACAAATATTATAATTGGCGCGTTTAAAATTAAAAGTTAGTATGGTTTTACTACCAAATAAGTGTCATCTTTAACAATGATACCTATTCGATTTAAAGGAGCTTGTTCATGGAGCAATACGGGACTATTTTACTAGTCGAAGATGACGAATCACTCGCACAGTGGGTTGCTGACTACCTTAATAATCAAGGCTATAACACGCATTGTTGCCACCGTGGTGATGAAGTGGTGTCAATGGTAAAGCAAATTAACCCAGACTTAGTATTGCTAGATATTATGTTACCTGGTCAGGACGGTATTAGTGTCTGTAGAGAGCTGCGCCAGTTTTATAACAAGCCCATCATCATGTTAACAGCAAAAGATGAAGAGATGGACGAAGTAATTGGTCTAGAAGTCGGTGCCAGTGATTATGTAATAAAACCTGTCAGACCAAGAGCCTTGCTTGCTAGAATTAAGGCCAATGCGCGCGCAGCACAAGACTCTTCAAATAATGAGCAAACCAACAGCGCCATTTTGACTGTAGGGAATCTTAAAATAGATACACAGTCTCGAAAAGTATTGGTTTCTGATAAAGAAATCGTTATTTCTAGTGCCGAATACTTACTGTTGCACTTCTTAGCTTCCAACGCAGGTGAAGTTGTTTCTAGGGACGCTGTGTTTAAAGCAACTAAGGGCCGTGAATATGATGGCCTTGATCGAAGTGTCGATGTGCTGATCTCAGCGCTACGTAAAAAATTTGATGACGACCCTCAAAACCCTGAAAAGATCAAAACCATTTGGGGGAAAGGCTATTTGCTCGTGCCGTCGGCTTGGTAGTATTGCGTGTAGCTGAGGTCAATTACCAAAGCTACTGCATATTTAAAAGTATTACAGTCCCATTTTTCGGAGCTCTGTGCCACTCTCATTGGAGCTAATTAATGAGAAAACTCTATTTATCCTTACTAACCGGTGTGATCATCTCAATTATCTTATTGGGTTGGCTCATTGATACCTTTAGTGAGCAAACTGCACCAGATGAGGATAATTTTTTTTGGCAAGCAAAACTACTGGTAGGTATAGCCAATCAAGCTGGCAATAACCCATTAAATAACAGAGCAAGCTTTATCGAGCAAGCTGGCAAAGACTTCGACTTAAAAATAGCTTATCACTCAGGCGCTTCGCTTGCACTACCGACTGAACTCACCGAGCAAATGCATCGCCCTCAAGGGCTGCTTATTGACTCTGATGAGGGGTATTTTTATCTACTAAAATCAACACCTGCCATAAAGCCGGACTATATAGAGCTGCAATTGGAAAAGCCCCCTGAACGAAATAGCTATGACGTCATACTCACTATTGCTTTTTATTCCGGCGTCTGTGCCTTTATGTGGTTTGTCTTAGCACCGCTTGCAAAAAGATTGTCAGTGCTCACTCACGCAGCAAAGCAGTTTGCAGGGGGCAACCTAGATACTAGGATAGAAGTTAATCATTTCACTTACATCAAAGATGTTGAGCTCACATTTAATCGAATGGCAAACCAAATCGAAAAATTGTTAGCCGAAAATAAATTAATGGCATCAAGCTTATCTCACGATATAAGAACACCTGTTGCGTGTTTAAGGTTTGGATTCGATGCTGCACTAGAAGAAACTGATATTGAAGAAGTACACCATTTGCTTGAGCGAATGGAGAAAGATCTCGACCAAATGGAAGATATGTTATCGAGCTACCTGTCTTTTGCAACCTTAGAACAAAAGTCACACTTGCTTAAGTTTGAGCCCATAAGACTGCAAGGCTATATATCCGACATCGTTGACCAGATGCATCCAAAAATGTCTAAAAATGGATTAACTGCAAACCTGTCGATTAAAGCAGAGCTCGTAATGGAAGCAGATCTACACTGGCTTGCCCGTGCTATATCTAACTTGCTAAGTAATGCGTGTGACTTTGCACAAATGCAGCTGTTTATCAGCGCCAAATTACATGACCATGAAATCGAAATCACAGTCGAAGACGATGGCCCTGGTATCGAGCCTGAAAACTGGAATAAAGTTTTCAACCCATTTTTCCAAGAGCAAGGGCACCGAAATAGAGCCGGGAAGAGCTATGGGTTGGGTCTCGCTATCGTCTCAAAAGTTGTCGATTGGCACCATGGAAAAGCGTCTGTTAGTCGCTCTGAGTTGCTAGGTGGTGCCAAGTTTACATTAATTCTCCCCTGTAAAGCAGTATCTCAAGCTGTACAGAGTGAATGACAGTCATTGTATTAAAGTACAATATAGTAACTATAAAACAAACACTTAAATGCGAAATTAATGAAAAATTATGGATACTCCAGTCTACGGTGTTTTTTCCATCAAAAACTTGTGCTGGATCAGTGCAGATAAACCTTTTTATTTCGCGTCAATTACAGTAGATTGTTGCGGCCGTCTTTAAAAAAAGAGAAGTATAAAAACATGAGCAGTATTCGAGGAGAGTTTAGTTCTCGGTTTGGATTTATTATGGCCGCTGCTGGCTCCGCGGTGGGCCTAGGCAATATTTGGGGATTCCCGACACAAACGGCAAGCAATGGTGGTGCTGCGTTTGTATTAGTTTATTTGGTGCTCGCATTTTGCCTTGCATATCCAGCATTAATGGCTGAGTTAGTCATTGGTCGCCATGGCCAGGCTAATGCTGTTGCCTCTTTGCAAAAACTAGCAAACAACAATGCTCAAAAGCGTTTTGCATTTATCGTCGGATTCGGCGGAATTATTTGTTCAGGCTTAATATTAAGCTTCTACGCAATTGTTGCAGGCTGGATGTTCAGTGCAACATTGGAACCGATCACCGTACTCAGTGGCAGTGAAACCGCTACCACATGGCTTAGCGAGCGCTCACTATCTAGAGATTTACTATTCACCGCGGCATTTATCTTGCTGACCGTTGCCATCATTAGTAAGGGCGTTGAGAATGGCATTGAAAAGTGGTCTAAACGCCTCATGCCCGCACTACTGTTCATTTTATTTGCCCTCATCGGATATGTGCTAACACAAGAAGGCGCAATGACGGGCTTGAAAGCTTATTTAGTGCCAGATTTTAGCTCTATTCTAGACCCGAACTTACTCGTGAGCGCGCTGGGGCAAGCATTCTTTTCTCTTTCATTAGGTACCAGTGTCATGATCATATATGGCTCTTATATCAGTAAAAGAGAAAACCTCGTTTCTTTGGGGGCCTACGTTACTCTGATCGATGTTTTCATCGCTTTTGTCGCGGGTATGTTGATCATTCCAGCCATGTACGTTGCTCAGGCACAAGGGGTTGAAATTTTCTCTCAGACTGGCGAACTACTGTCTGAAGACACATTAGTATTTCAAGTTTTACCCGCCTTGTTTGAAAGCATGGGCAGCATTGGGATATTCATTGGTTTTGCTTTCTTTGCTTTAATGAGTATCGCAGCTTTAACCAGCTCTATTTCAATGCTGGAAGCACCTGTTTCTTATGTTGTAGAAAAATTTGCACTAGCACGTGTACAAGCGACCAGGTTAATCGGCGTCATCGTCAGTGTGATCAGTGTTACAATTATTCTTAACTTCAATAGTTTATTCGGCTTTGTTGTGCAGCTAACGACACAGTTTGCACAGCCATTGATTGGCATGTTGTGCTGTGTATTTGCAGGTTGGATTTGGCATAGGGGCAAGCTTTTGTCTGCGATTAAAGAAGGTAATGACGCGGTTGAACATTCTTTCTTTTGGAAGATTTGGCCTTGGTATATTAAATTTGTATGCCCTGTTGCAATTGCGTTGGTCTTCATTAATTCACTATAAAAAAGGCGCTATTAGCGCCTTTTCACTTCTTAATGACAATTTAGCTCAATGAAGCAGAGCCTTCAGAGCTTCAACAGCATATCTATATGTTCAATACCATCTTCTAAATAAGCTTCACTCACAGCTTTAAAGCCTAGCTTTTCATAAAATGGCTGCAAATATGTTTGTGCCGATATTTCGATTGGCCTGTTTGGGAAGTGCGCATTACAGCACGCCAGGGCATTTTCCATAAGTTTATAGGCAATGCCTGAGCCACGCTGCTCGGCCGAGATCAAAACGCGCCCTATTGCTGCTGCACCATTTTCTTTTGAGTAACAGCGCGCATATGCTTGTAAGCGGTCACTCCCGATAAACAAAATATGCCGCGTACTTGGTACTCGGTCTACTTCATCTATTTCATGATAAGGGCAATTTTGCTCCACCACAAACACATCAACACGCAATTTAAACACGTCAAAGAGCTCATCATGACTGAGCTCATAAAATGACTTATCTTTAAAATTAGTCATTGATTCAAGATGCCTTCTTCAATTATTTAGGCAAATAAGCGTTCGAGCTGATCACATATACGCGACAAGTTAACTTGATCATGTTCGATCGTTAAATCAACATAACCGTCATTACGGAAAGCGCGATCTAATTCGATTAATACATGGGTTTTATGCGCTTCAGGTACGAACGAAAGCTCCACCTCTTGTAAACCAAACATAGAGCGACTGCTCGGTCGATATTCTATCTCTTGGTAACACCCCGAAATTGACTGGAAGCTTGAGGCACGTAAATAGCCTTTTTCAACATCCGCTTTAACCAGTTGGAAGCCCAGTTTGTCCATTGCGCTAAGTACAGCTTTTACCGCTTCATTCGGATAGATATGCAGCGCGTCTTTGTCTGACGGGTCTAGTGCTAGATCAATATCCAAACCCGTTTCCAGCCACACATGACAATGGTTATAGGGCGCGTTTATCTGTGTTATTGGCGTTTCTGAATGTAGTCGAGCTTCAAATGGGATCACTTTTTGCTCGCCAGGGGAAATTGTAAACTCTTCTGGGATTCGCCATTTTTCTATGACGTGATTGGTGAAGTATTCGCCATCATCATTCTCAACTTTGACCTTGGTCATTAACGCCAATTCAAGTCCAGATATTTCTTGTTCTACATCTCCGCCCATCACAATAATTTGGGCTTGAAATTTTTGACCCGGATGTAAATGTTCCGTTTCTAATACTGTGTCTACTTTTGCTGCACCTACTCCGACAGATGCTAAGAGTTTTTTAAACATCATTACTCCTCTCGAGGATGTTCCGTTAAGGCATCTTAAACACATTTATTCAAGCTTGTCAGTGAAAATCTGGCTATTTTTGATAAATATAGATTTGTTTGCATATTACTAATGCAAAGTGCCATATACTTTTGTCCAGAATTGATTTATAAACCAACGCGATTTGGTAGAATCAAGTTACCAATCACAACCAGCGTAACTTATGGAACTACTTTACTTTGCAATTGCTTTCGCGTGTGGTTTTTCAATTTATCAATTAAAGCTACCACCTCTGATAGGATTCTTGATGGCCGGGTTTATTCTCAACCTCATGGGTCAACAAACAACACCATTACTCTCTCAACTTGCCGACTTGGGCGTCACTATCCTACTTTTTAGTATTGGCCTAAAGCTCAGAGTAAAAAACCTTGTAAAGCCCCAGGTATGGGCTCCAGCAACTTTGCATATTGTTTTAAGTAGTGCCTTCTTCGCTTCTCTGCTGCTGTTATTGTGTGTTTTTAACTTACCTCTATTTAATCAACTGGATCTTCAAAGTGCTTTATTGGTGGGCTTTGCGTTTAGTTTTTCAAGTACGGTATTTGCAGTAAAAGTGTTAGAAGAACGAGGGGAAATGGCGAGCCTGCATGGCAAAATCGCCATTGGTATTTTGGTCATGCAAGATATCTTTGCCGTTGTATTTTTGGCGATCAGCACTGGTAAAATGCCTAATATTTGGGCGCTGGCGCTTATTGCAGGTCTATTCGTATTTAGAAAAGTGATGTTTTGGGTGCTCAGCCGCTCCAAACATGGTGAACTACTACCTTTATTCGGATTCTTTTTCGCTTTAGTCGTTGGCTACCATGCATTTGAATTTGCAGGGTTAAAAGGCGACTTAGGTGCGTTAATTATCGGGATGATATTTGCCCCGCATAAAAAGGCAAGCGAGCTTTCTAAATCATTGTTAAATTTAAAAAACATTCTTCTCGTAGGCTTTTTCTTAAACATCGGTTTAAATGCCAGTATATCTGTCAATGCCTTTATGATCGGCTTACTGCTAGTGCTGGTATTACCGATTAAAGTACTCTTATATTACGTGCTAACAAATATGTTTAGGTTGCGCGCTCGTACGTCGCTGCTAAGCGCCTTTACCCTTTCAAATTATAGTGAGTTTGGTCTCATTGTATGTGCCGTTGCAGCAAGCTCCGGACTGATTGCGCCAGACTGGCTAGCCGTCGTTGCTATTGCAGTCTCAATCACCTTTATTCTCGCGTCGCCACTAAACAAACGCGCCAATGAGATTTATGTCAAATTAGAACATGTGTTACAAAAGTTTGAGAGCCCAAAACGCTTAGAAGAAGAGCTGCCTGTGAACCTCACAGACACCCGGATCGTGATATTTGGTATGGGCAGAATAGGTACTGGTGCATATGAAACAATTCACTGCTCACATCCCAATTCTGTGGCTGGTATCGACATAAAACCGGAAGTCGTCGATAAACACATTAAGCGCGGCAGGCGTGTACTTCTTGCGGATGCAACGGACCCAGATTTTTGGCAAAGGGTAAACCATTCTAGTGTAGAAATGGTCATGCTTGCTATGCCCAAACATATGCAGAACATCTATGCACTGGAGCAGCTGCAAGCATCTGGTTATACAGGTCAAGTAACTGCGATCGCTAATTACCCAGATCAACAAAAAGAGCTTGAAGATATGGGCGTCCACTCAACCTATAACTTCTATTTAGAAGCAGGAAGTGGTTTTGCTGAACATGTAAAAGAAAAATTATTCTAAATTATTTATTTCAGTTCTCAGACCCTTTAAAGGGTACTGAGAACTATTTTTATTTTCCTGTCATATAGTTACATCTAGACGTCTAAAACCCCACCTGCTTTTTCGTACTTTTTTGTATTAGTGCGATTTACAAAACTTTACATCGAAGTTAGTAATTCGACATAGAAACAGAGTACACTGGCTGTGTCAGTTAAAGACTGGTTCAATAATTTTTTGTACTTAAATCTTATACTTAGTATCCTTTTTGGGGAACACCCACGGATCCTAACGAGATATTTTATGAGGGTTTGCATGAGCAAGAATAAGTTAAATTCGTACTTTCCAGCAGCGGTTGACGATGTGAATGCGGGCCCATTCGCCGACATACAAGAACGCCTAGATAGCATTCAGGACTCGGGGATGACAGCGCTAGCAATTCGTAATATTTTATTTCAAAAAATGCTGGATTTACATGCTGTACCCGAAGATCACTACTTGCGTACTGAGTCGACACCAGAACGTTTAGACGACCCAAGCCTTATTGATAAGCTAAATGAATTAGGCTTCTATCGTTCATCTTCTCGTGTAATGCACTAAACAATCGATTTTTTGAGGGCCTACTCCCTCTTAAATAGGCTGGCCATGCCCGTCGCCAGCCTACCTTCTCTTCTTTTTACTGATTGTCTTGTTTTTTGCTCATGAGTGCTGCTGGATAAAGCGCCTTGAGTGCAGCCACTACAGGTTTGTAGTAAATCGCCCAAAGACTATCGTGACCAGCGTCGTATTTGCCCACCCCAATTGAAATATTCTGTGCTTGCGATGCACGAATTAAACTGCCTGCTATGCGATCCCATATAGCCAATGCCGAACCAATGTTTGTATCAAAATGCTTTGGGTTATCACTGTGATGAATTTGGTGTTGTGCTGGGCTAATAAACCAGCCTTCCAATTTATCGCCCCAACTAAACCAGACATGAGAATGGCGGAGATTAGACCCACAAACGTTGAATACAAAAACGAATAAATTAGCCCCCAAAATATCAAACATACTCAGCGCAGACCCAAAAAAGAAATAACCGAGACCAACAACAATCCCCTGTGTTAAAGCCATACGACATGCATAGAAGTAGCTTTCTATCGGGTGTGAGCGATAAATAGTAAACGGTGTAAGTACCTTGGCAGAGTGATGAACCTTGTGAATTTCCCACAAACATGGGACTTTATGCAATGCAAGATGAAGTAGGTATCGCGTCAAATCGTCGACAATGAATAACATCAGTGTAAACAAGCCAATTACTACTGACTGAGGCCACTGTAAATGTAAAGATGGGCCAAATAAAGCCTCAAGCCCATCAGATAACCCAATTGCAACTGGCACCATGGTTAATACAATAGGCGCAAAAGTGAGGGCTTTAATAATACGATTAATAATAAACAGTCCGTAATCCTGTTTGGCACTTTCATGCAACCAAACAGAACGGGGAAATAAAAATTGCCAGAAGCCTTTTAAGCTGCGAGTTGTATTGGTCGTGAAGTATACAAAAAAAGCCATTGCAACTGCCGATGCCAGATATAGCCAGAAAATACGTTTATTTGCATCGACCAAATAGCCTGGCAATGTAGAAATACTTTGCCAAATAGTCTCAAACATTAAGCCTATACACTCCCATAAATTGGTAAAAAAGGCCGCATGATGCGGCCTTACTTATGTATGCGTAGCGTTAAACATCATGGATGTCTAAAATTGGTATTTGTATCCAACAGTAACCTGTCTTGGCTTTCCTGGACGCGCACCATAAGGTCTACGGCTTACAATTTTATCTTCATCAAGTAAGTTGTCTACCTTTAGGTATACCTGACCATAATCATCAAAATCGTAACTTGCTGACAGATCGACTGTTGTCGATGAAGGAACTTCTTGACCTTCTAAGTATAAAGTAAATTCTTGAGTACCTTCTTGCCAGCTTCGGCCAGCAGCTTCAGGCATAGAGCCAATATATTTAACCGCTAAAGACGTGCGCCATTTGTCTGCACTTAGGCCAACGTTAAAGCTAACTTGGTGCTCCGGTAAATAAGGCAGCGGATCGCCACTTTTTACTTCGCCCCATTGAGCAAATGAAGTACGACGATCGTTCTTAAATTCACCCTTGGTGTAGGTATAAACGAAGCTATACGGGATATCTAA
Organism: Pseudoalteromonas luteoviolacea; assembly: GCF_018100925.1. Lineage (GTDB taxonomy): Bacteria > Pseudomonadota > Gammaproteobacteria > Enterobacterales > Alteromonadaceae > Pseudoalteromonas > Pseudoalteromonas obscura. The sequence goes on from NZ_JAGJEH010000003.1 coordinate 243,779, forward strand.
CTGCAAATTAAGTGGGTAACGCTGCGAGAACTGCGCTTCAAGACCATAAACATGGGCTGCACCACCATTAAACTCAGCATCTTGTTGCAAGCTGTCACCACAGTTAGACTGTCCACAGCTCTCCTTTAAGTTACTATAGTCATTGAAAAAGCTCACAACTTCAAATTCGGTCACACCATCATTATAGCGCCCACCAAATTCATAGTTAGTGCTCTTCTCTATCTCAATTTCTGACGATTGTGCCGGAGAAGCTGGAGAAAAACCACGGTGAATACCAAATAATACACCTGAGTCTTCACTTAATTGGTAGAAACCACTGACGCCAGGTAACCAAATACGAGTCGTTTTATCAAGCCAATCATTTGGGTTGTTGTTGTTTTGGTAATGCATGTCCATCAGCTCACCACGCACACCTACACCCAGAGTTAATGCATCCAGCTTAATCTTGTCTTCAACATACACAGACCATGCTTCAGTATGCTCTGTATTCAATGTTGTGAAGCGTTTGCTATTTTCAACCAGTGAAGATACTCCCGACTTCATTTCATAGCTTTCTTCAAAGTGCTTGCGTTCGATTTCATCTTCATGGAATCTCACACCAAATGATAAGTCATGATTTAAGTCGAACAAATTAAACGAAAAATCGCCATCAATTTGTAACCCTTGAGAATAGTATTCCCTATCGTTCGTGCCCATTGTTAGGAAATTAGCAGCGCCAGGAACCACAGAGTCTTGTTCACCTTTTAAGATTTCATATAAACGCTGGTTATCTTCCGATTCAGGGTTTAGCAAAATCTCCTGAGGTGATTTACCTTCAACACTATTTAATTTCAGCCAAGCACGCTCATAATCGTTGCGATATAATCGCGTTGTTAAGCTCAAATTATCTGTGCTCATACTGTGGGTAAACATCACCTGTTGATGTTCCGTGTCCATTTTTGCAGGCGCTGTTGCTGCGTATCGACGATATGGATTTTCTGCAAAATCCGCTTCGGTTAAACCAAGGTATGTCTCATCTGATATCTCATCTGCGTAACTTAGTTTTAAGCCGAAATTGTGCTCAATATCACCTTGCTGCAGGCGGTAGTTAAATTTAGCTAAGAAATCATTCTTATCAAAACCTGTATCACCACCGCCATCAAGCTCTTTAAAACCATCTGCTTGGACGTTAACCGCTTCTACTAAAAAGCCAATATTGTTTACTACAGAGCCAAAATAACCATGCGCTTTGGTATAACCGTCACCACCAGCGGCAATATCTATTGCACCTTCTGTAAATTCAGGCACTGAACGCGTCACCAAGTTCAACGCACCAGCTATGGTCTGTGGACCATGTTTAATCGCCGCAGGCCCTTTGAATACTTCAACCGCTGTCATGCGCGTAGTTTGAGGGAAGTAGTAGGCAGCAGGCGCTGAATATGGTGCTGGGCCAATTAGAACGCCATCTTCCATTATGGTGATCTTTTTACTGCGCTCTGGTGTCACACCACGAAATCCGATGTTTGGACGCAAGCCATAACCATCTTCCTCACGAATATTCACACCTGGCACAGAAGAAAGTACACGGTGAATATCATCATACTCATATTCACCAAGTTGCTCTTCTGTAAGCAAAGTGGCAGAGCCTGCCTCTGTTCTTAGCTTGTCATAGTGACTGATTATTTGAATATGCTCGATGTCGTCTTTCGCATTTTCATCTGCGTAAGCGTTTGGTAATGCAACAGCGACGGCCATTGCCAACAGTGATTTATTCATACCTTTGTATTTAGTCATTGTCACCTGCCGATGTTTGAGGAAGTTCTAAGGCTAGCTTATTGATAAAGTCATTTTTAAGCTCATCGGTCACATTTTTGACCTTGTCATGAACGGCTGTCACCGCAGCAGTTTCATTTTCAACAGCTTGCTTTAATGAACCATCAATTGCCAATAAAGCTGCCTCAGCTTCCGCTAAACCGGTTAACATACGCTGTTTTACATCAGAACCCTGCTCTGCGTCTAAGAAGTCGTCAAACCCTAGCGTATTGTCTGTACTACTGCCTTCACCCGTAAAGATCTGTTTAAATGCGCGGATATTAGCCAGTAGATTTTCTTTTGAATGTTCAGAGATGTCGGACTCAACATCCTGCGGACAAATATTAGAGCCACAGCTATTTGTAAACAAACCCAAAGGTTCACCTAACTTGATATCTTTAAGCTCTTTAGTCATGTAAAACAAGGCTTTTGATATTTCATTTAATGCAGTATGTGCAGAGTCGATTTGCGAGCCTGAGCTACCTGCATTAATTAATTGATTAGCAAAACCGTTATCTCCTTGCCAGCGAGCCAAAATTGCAGCGCTATTAACGACTATATCGCCTGCCGCTGTGTGGGCGAATTCACAACGAGCAACTTTTCGCTCCTCAACCGTGCGGCTGTTCCATGGAGCAAGGGCTTCATTTGCAAAGCTACAGCTATGGTCATAGTTCGTACTGAATAACGCATGTTCAATAGCGATTAAACCCTTTCGATCAGATGTACGAGCTTTGATATCATAAGGCTTACTAGAGTCACCATTAATAAAGCCATCTTCATGATAAACGATATCCTGATCAATACTACAAAGCGCACCACCTGCAGGCCAAGAGTAAATATTATTCTTTAATGCTTCGCCATTCTCTAGCAATGGGCCAACTTGCATTAATTCAACATATTGCCAACCTACCATAGCCGCACGCCAGCTATCTTTAGCTTTGTCATGAAGCTCAGCGGCCGTGTCACTTTGCGACTTTTCTGCAGCACAGTACTCTGCTATTTGGGTTTGCTGTGCTCTGGCGAACTGATCGAATTGAGTCAACGTTGGCGTCAATACATTATTAACCAAGTTTGCAACCAGCGCAGCCTCATCAAACGACGTTGGCGTAGTCGGAGTCGTTGGCGTAGTCGGATTAGTCGTGCCATTGCCACCGGCAAACTCAGAGCCTGCTGTACTTGAACTACTTTCTCCACAGCCACTTAATAGCAAGGTGACTGCCACAGCGACTGCACTCAATGGGGTTAACACTCTCATTGCGTCTCTCTTTTTTGATACCTATAAATAAAACAAAAGGTTAGCTACATACGCAGCTAACCTTTACGTTATAAATTATAAAACAGATTACCAGTTAGTAACATTATCTGCATCAAACTTATATGCTTCTGCGATGATATCACGTGCTTTTTCTAAATTCGTGATGTAAGCATCCACACCAGCTGCAGTCAACGTAGGGGCATCACCCATTAACTCATGGATTTCTTTGAACTTTTCATCCGTAATTGGTGAGTGAGGGTTGAACTGTGAGTTCAATGCAAAGCCTTTCATCTCAGACCAATGTTTAGCAACAGCATAGAACTGATCAGCAGTGTATGTACCACTAGCGATGTCTTTCAGGTCACCATCTTCATGGCTGATAGTATCATTAATGTAATGTACTACTGTCGCTGCAATTGACTTTTCCCAGTAAAGAAGAGCTTGGTCACGGTACTCTTTAAGTTCAGCTTGATCTTCAGAAGACCACTGATCAATGTTAGTACCTACATTTTTGTTAATGATTGCACGACCATTTATAAATGCAATTTGAGCTGCTGCACTGAAGTCAGTTGGATTTGCATTGCTCTTCGTACCACGGTCACGCTTTGCTGCATTGCCCGAATTACCAAAGTTATACTCTGATTTCAGGTCAATACCGTCTTTGCCATCATAATCGTTGTAGCCGCCTTTAAATGCATCACGACCACCTTTACCAGCAATTTCATCATCAGAGTACTCTAAGTAGTTGATTGCTGCACCAAAGTAGCCATAAGCTTCATCCCACTTGTGCTCCATATCGGTGTAGTTTTTGTCAGCATCAACCTCAGCGTTCTGAGCTGGCGTGATCTCAGTGTTACCATTTGGGTTGTTAAACAACAACTCATCCATATAATCATCTGCACCTTGTGACAGTGAAACAGCACCATTTAAGTGCTTTTGGATAAGCTGCGCAAGGTCTAGACCTTCAGGCGTGACATATAGCTTGGTTAATTCAACACTACCTTCGTTGTGCTCAGCAAAGATTTTAGTACCGCTATTAGCCGTTTCTACTTGCTTTTTAATCAAGTCAAAGTAGTACTCAACTAGACCATTTGGTGTCTTATCAAAGGTGCCAAACTCATTCCAACCAACAAATGATGTACCATCATTCCATGTTTTATTCATTGGAGACGCATCGCTACCAGCGATCTTACCGCCTTCGCCTGCAACTGTTTTTTTGCTGCTGATTTCACCCAAGTTGCTTTGTGCTACACCTTTACCTTCTGTAAACGTGAAAGCAGAGCCGTGGAAGCTCTCATCTTGCGCTAAGATGAAACCTTCAGCTACCGTAAGTGTTGTATTACGGTCTTCAACACTTACATCAGTCGTCAGCTTACCAAGCAGAGACTTAGCTTCAGCCATAGCGGCATGACGAGATGTTTGACCTGAGTAAGCTACGCTTGAATTACCATTATTTTCAAATGCATACAGATTTTTACCAGCTGTAGGCTGCATATCAGTGATAGCAACTTCGATTGCCTGCTCAACTTTTTCGCCAGCAGAGTCAGTTGCAGTTACTGTTAAGCTAACTTTTTGATCAGCTTCTTGCTCGAAGTTTAATGCGTTAGTAGCTTTTAGTTTTAACTTACCTTCAACAACCTCAAAACGACCGTCACTTACTGTAAATGTAAGTGCAGCTGCATCATCATTGTCATCCGCAATAGTGATACCTGTAATTTCGGCGCCCAGCGTATCTTCCATAACACTTGCTGTTTCAACAGTAATAGTTGGTGCTTTGTTTGAAGGAGTTGTAGGTGCTGGAGTTTCTGGTGTAGTTACTGTGTTGTTATCACTACTAGAGCCACCACAACCTGTTAAACCAACTGTAGCTGCCAAAATTGCAGTTGCAAGCAGAGACTTTCTTAATGCCATTAGACGTCTTCCTATGAAAATTATTTGTATTTGCATTCAATTCACGGAGCAAGTATACACTGACCTAAATAGCAATCAATATTATTTGCGTTGTTAAAAGTATACAAATTGACAGGTAGAGTTAGGACTAAATATAGAAGAGAAAATGAGAGTCAGTAGTATTTGTAACGAAATATTTTATAACTTAATGTTTTTTAATGGATTTGAAATTTTGTATACAAATTATAGATTATTTCGTTTTATATTTTTCACAGGGTTTAGTTGATTTATAGTTCGAAAAATTCGAACTATAAATCCTTACCAAGCTTCTTTCACAAAGAGGTAACCTTGTCGCCACACGGTTTTTATCTTTTGTGGGCTCGATGCATTGTCTCCTAGCTTTTTCCTTAAACAAGAGACGCGTACATCAACGGTGCGGCTACTAACTTGATAACCTTGACCAATAATTGTTTGGTAAATTTCTTCACGACTTACTACTTTTGGTGCTCGGGACGCCAATAACCAAATTAGATCAAATTCGTGGGTTGTCAAACTTACGCGCTTGTTGTCAATCAATACAGTGCGCTCATCACCTTTAATTGTCAAAGCGCCAAATGACAGGTTTGTCTCTTTAACATTGCTTTTATTTGGCGTAACAATCTGCCTATTGCGTAATATTGCGTCTAGTCGTGCCCGCCATAACCTAGGCTTTGCATTTGTCGCAATCACATCATCCGCTCCCAACTCCAATAATAGACTCTGCATATCGTCATTATTGTCATCGACAGAAACTAAAACGGGTGCTTGATAATACGTCCTCAGTGTATTAATGGTATCGAACTTTGCACTGGTTGCAATTGCCTGATCAATCACAATGCTACTCACAAGTCCTTGATTGTTTTTATGGTTAATGTGATCCAAGCTTTCTAGCACCAATTTTTGCACATCAAACCCCTGACCTTGAAGTGCGGCTTGTGGCACGGCCAAACTATTACTTTTACTCTCAGCGATCAGTACGGTATGCACTACCTACCCCTGTTCATGGCACCTAATTTTTTGCGAGTCTACTCCTTTTAACTGAACATCAGCTTTACGAATTAAATATTCCACAAGAGACTGAAAACAATTTATTAATTACCGGATCTTGTAGCCGTTTTTTCTTTGTAACCAATCCAATATCAATCTCTTCGGATTGCAAATTTAGCTGCTGAACTTGGTTTTTAAATGGGCTTTGTGAGAGTACGATCTCGGGAATGTATGCAACACCAAACCCTAAACTTGCCAAAGCGACCATCGCTTCATGACCTGAGACATGTGCATACACTTGTGGTTGAATGCCTTTACGTTTAAAAAAATGGTCGATCCTCTCTTTCAACACCCCTTGCTCTGGCACAATGTAAGGCAGAGCCCCCCACGGCATATCGCCAGCACTATGATTGTCAATTAAGTCAGTTAACGGGCACGTCATGGTCGGTGCGATAAATACCAATCTGGAGCGACCAATAGATTGATACTCAAGCCCTTGTGGTAACGATGCAGGTTTTACTGCAACGGCTACATCAGCCAAATCCCCCTGTACTTGAGAAATTGAAAACGCGGGATCTCCCGTCATCAGGTTCAATTCAACCTGAGGGTACTCCTTGCGGTATCGCGCAAACAAATCATATATAAAACTGTAGGATGCAGTAACCGAGCAATATAAACTCAATTCACCTGTGAGCGGTTTAGACTCATCCTGACATTCACTTTTAAACTGTCGCCAACTAGCTAAGGTAGCCTGAGCATAGTGGACAAAAGCCTTACCTTGAGGCGTTAAAGACACACTGCGATTGTCTCTAATAAACAGCGGGGCACCCACTTCACTCTCTAGCTGTTTTATCTGTCGACTCAAGGTCGGTGGACTGATATAGCATCGTTCACTTGCGCGTGAAAAGTGCAATGTATCTGCTAACGCTAAAAAGTAATTAAGTTGTTTGTGGTCCATTAGCACGCCTAAAGTATTTCATAATATGAAATACAATAATTTAAATATATCATTTTACGCAAGCACATTATCTCTCTATCTTAGAGTAAACACATATACAGTTATTTTAAGACGATAAAGCAGGATCTGACATGGCGAATTATTTCAACTCTTTACCTCTACGTGAGCAACTTGCTCAATTAGCTCAATGTAATTTTATGGACCCATCAGAATTTAGTGAGGGCGTAGATGTATTGAAGGGCAAAAAGTTGGTGATTGTTGGTTGTGGCGCACAAGGTTTGAACCAGGGCCTTAACCTAAGAGACTCAGGTTTGGACGTTACTTACGCACTGAGACAATCTGCGATTGATGAAAAAAGACAGTCGTTTCTTAATGCTAGCGACAACGGCTTTGTTGTTGGTACTTATGAAGAGCTGATCCCAACAGCAGATCTAGTACTCAACTTAACACCAGACAAACAACACTCAGCTGTTGTTAATGCAGTTATGCCACTAATGAAGCAAGGCGCTACACTTGCCTATTCTCATGGTTTTAATATCGTCGAAGAAGGCATGCAGGTGCGTGAAGACATTACGGTTATAATGGTAGCCCCAAAATGTCCAGGTACTGAGGTACGTGAAGAATACAAACGTGGGTTTGGCGTGCCTACACTCATTGCGGTGCACCCTGAAAACGACCCCCAAGGTAAAGGTTTAGCACAAGCCAAGGCTTATGCGGCAGGTACAGGTGGAGACCGTGCTGGCGTCCTTAACTCTTCTTTTATCGCCGAAGTAAAGTCCGATTTAATGGGTGAACAGACCATTTTATGTGGCATGTTACAAACAGGCTCTTTACTGTGCTTCGATAAAATGGTTGAACAAGGCATCGCACCAGACTACGCGTCAAAGTTGATTCAGTATGGCTGGGAAGTCATCACTGAAGCGTTAAAACATGGTGGGATTACCAACATGATGGACAGGTTGTCAAACCCTGCGAAAATTAAAGCTCATGACCTCAGTGAAGAGCTTAAGACCATTATGACACCACTTTACAATAAACACATGGACGACATCATCAGTGGTGAATTTTCAACTGGCATGATGGCAGACTGGGCTGAGGGTGATGCTAAACTACTCGCTTGGCGTGAAGAAACCGCGCAATCCGCTTTTGAAAAGCAGGCTAATACTGAGCAACATATCTCTGAGCAGACGTTCTTTGACAAAGGTATTCTGATGGTTGCGATGGTTAAAGCGGGTGTAGAACTTGCGTTTGAAACAATGACAGCCGCAGGGATCATCGCCGAGTCAGCTTATTACGAGTCTTTGCACGAAACACCACTTATTGCTAACACAATTGCACGCAAAAAGCTCTTTGAGATGAATAGAACCATCTCAGATACAGCTGAATATGGATGCTACCTTTACAACCATGCTTGCATACCTCTGCTTCAGCCGTTTATGAAGAAAATCAATACGGATGTGATCGGTGCAGGTTTGGACTCACAAGACAACCATGTTGATAATCAAAAACTTATCGCAGTTAACAGTGCAATAAGAAATCACCCAGTTGAAATTATAGGTACAGAATTGCGAGGTTATATGTCCGCAATGAAACGTATCGTATAAATCAGTTCGCTTGTTAGAACCAAGGCCCATTAGTGAAAACTTTGGGCTTTTTTTCATACATTTACATGATAAAAACCATCACAAGCTAATAAATCTATACGATAAAATTAATAAATCTATATGTGTTAATTATTGACCATGCTAGAATTATCGCCATGCGGTTATCAATTTTAGAAGGCTAAATGAGTAACACAAGCTTTACAATCACTCAAAAAATCACCATTCTCGGCAGCGCCACTGCAATTGTAGTTGCCTGTTTAATAGGATTTATTTCGATTTTTCAATCTAAATCCATGGTAGAGTCGAGGATGCTCGGTTCCGAATTGCCCAGCAAAGTTGAAAGTATTACAAAGTCTATTGAACAAGAAATTGTGGTACTAAAAAATGCAGCGGAGCAGCTTTCTAGCAACAAGTTTATCGTTGACTCGGCAAAAAATGGTCAACTAAATGAGCCTTTGTTACTCGCAGAGCTAAATCGGTTACAGCAACAGTATGGCTTAGCAACGGCCTCTTGGGCCAACAGACAAAACCATAAGTACTGGAATCAAAATGGCTTTTTGAGAGTGTTAAATAAACAGCAAGACAATTGGTTTTTTGCTTTTACCAACAGTAACCAAGCTTACTCAATTAGTATCTTTCAAGAAGCGCCTGGTGATGTAAAAATGTTTGTTAATCATCAGCAAACCAACGGTATTGGGCTAGCAGGCCTCGCAAAAAGCATTGATGAAATGCAGCGAAAACTTGCCAATATGCGCATCGAACAAAGTGGCTTTGTATTTGTCGTTAACCAACAAGGACTCGTACAGCTTCACCCAGATGCCAGTTTGGTCGCCACCTCAAACCTCGATGACTTCTACGGAGCCCGTTCAGTTAGTGCATTATTGAATAGCTCCAAACTCAATATCCTCGAGATGTCAGCCAACGGCCAAGACGTTTTGGTTGCGGCCAATCGCATTCCTGAAACCGATCTATATGTAATAGCGCAAGTTCCGCAGCAAGAAGTATTTGCCCAAGTTACCGAATTACAATGGCAAATTGTGACCTTTGCCCTGATAATAGCTCTGGTGGCTAGTGTCATCAGCGTACTCCTCGCTCGTACCCTGAGCGCCCCACTGCTGAAAATGGCCGACGTGTTTAAGCAATTGGGAAGTGGTGATGCCAATCTAAACTATCGTGTACCGCGCTCAGAGCAGCCTGAACTTGCGGCGCTAGGTGATGGGTTTAATCAATTTATCGATAAAATAGACAGTGCAATTAGCAATGTAGCGACTGAAAGCCGTGATATTCGCGCGGCCAGTGAATTGGTATTCGAGCAGTCACAACGCAACTCACAGTCATTAGACGAGCAAAAAAACCAGACGCTTTCTGTGGCAGCAGCAATCAATGAGATGGCGGCCACAGTACAAGAAATTGCAGGCAGTGCAAACAATACAGCTAAGTTGACACTGGCGAGTAAAGAGAGCTCGCAAGAGAGCCATGACTGCGTACAGACCAGCCAAGAAACGCTTATGGAACTGGCAACTGATATACAAAATATGGCCTCTCAAGTTGAAACACTCGCGAGTAAAACACAATCTATCGCCAATATTCTTGACGTGATAAGGGCGATATCTGAGCAAACTAACTTGTTAGCACTTAATGCCGCGATAGAATCAGCACGCGCCGGTGAGCATGGCAGAGGATTTGCTGTGGTGGCAGATGAAGTACGCGCGCTTGCCAGCCGCACATCTCAATCCACAGATGAAATTCAAGCCACGATCACTGAGCTCACAGCTGCATCTGATTCCATCGTCGAACAAATCGCACTATCCTCGCAGCAAGCGGAGCAAAGTGTCTCACAAATGCAAACTTCTGTTGAATTAATGGATAAGATCACTGAAACAGCCAATCAAATCAATGATATGACAACACTTATCGCCACGGCGACAGAGCAACAAAGTAATGTTGTGGTTGATGTAGGTAGAAGTATCGAACAGATCAGTGTCATTAGTGACGAAGTGATGAATGACCAGCTTAGTACCGAGCAAGCAATTCAACGACTCGCTGACTCAGCAAAAGCGTTGGATAAATTAGTGGCGAGCTTTTAATAAGCTAGGTCGAACTTTAAGCAACGCTTTGTAACAATTTTTTCTTTATTTACTCTCAAGTTTCGCTAGTCTAATAAGAAAGGGCGTTTGGGAGTAAATAATATGAAGTTATGTTATCAAAGCGTTTTACTAAGTTTGTTTATCATCACGACCACAGTCTTTATAAGTGGGTGTCAGTCAAGCAAGAATGTTGCCCCTGAAAGTTTAGCTTTACTCAATCAGGCTCCGTTTAAAACACTAGAAGTTGAATCACAATCAGAGATATTCGTCTTAGATGAGCAAATCATTAAATCCCTTGAGAAATACTTTAAAAAGGATGCCCCCCCTGAGTTAAAGCACGCTGAACTCATTATGCAGTTCTTATTAGAAAACGGGGATGCCTCACTCTCCTATATGAGTGATGCCAATCTCACAGCCTCGCAAACATACCAAAACCTAAACGCGAACTGCTTGTCTCTCTCAATTTTGTCTTACAGTTTGTCTGAGTTTTTGAACTTGGGCGCTGAATTTCAAAAAGTACATGTACCAGAATACTGGGCAAGTAGCCGCGGGTATAATTTTTTAAGTGGCCATGTCAATGTAAAAATTCACGAAGACCGATCTCGGTACTTCACTAAAAAGGTACTGCATACCGCACCAAAAACCTTAACCATTGACTTTGATCCAAATAGCCGTCGCCAAGCCTTTAAAACCACCCCGATTAGCAAAGATCGCGTCACAGCCATGTTTTACAACAACAAAGGGGCACTCAATATGGTTGAGAACCGACATGATCTCGCATTTAGCTATTTTCGAGCGGCCATAGAGATGGACAACTACTATTCCAGTGCATGGGCAAACCTTGCCATACTCTACCGTATTGCGGGGCAGTATAATACGGCTGAAAGGCTATATGACCAAGCAATAGTACTAGACCCCGATAACAACACAGCAAAAGGTAATTTAGCGTTGCTGTATGAATTAACCGACAGACGCAAACAAGCGGAAGATATTAGGGCTAGTCTCCATCAAATACGCAGAAATAACCCGTATTACATATTAACAGTCGGTCATGAGGCCATGGCGCAAGGTAGCTTTACAAAAGCAATCAAACACTATAGAAACGCACTCAAAATAAATAACCGCCTCCATGAGGGCCACTTTGCTCTCGCAAAGGCATATTACAGCTTGGGCAATTTAAAGCTTACCCGACTTCACATGAAGCGAGCCCTAGCACTGGCTGAATTTGAACACAACCAAAAACAATATAAAGGCAAATTGGAATGGCTAGATGCAGTGGCTAAGAATTAATTTCACTTTATTGTTTTTGTTTAGCTGTCAGAGCTACTCTCTAGAAAGAGATATGCTAATTTTAACTAGCCCCGAGTTTGAAGGTCGACCTTCAGGCGGGGCTCAACCACACCGCAGCGCCTACTATATTACTCGCCAATTCGAAAAATATGGGTTAGAAGTACGATTTGATCAGTTCGAATTTGAATACGGCTTCTTTGATTCTGCGACTGGCCACAACGTAGTCGCGACTCAGTACTGTACTCGGATGCAATGCCATTCACCCATTGTCATCACCGCGCATTATGACCACTTAGGCACCCGTGGTAGTAGGTACTTTCCTGGCGCAAATGATAATGCATCCGGTGTTGCAGTGATGATTGACATTGCCAGGCAGTTGCAAGGCATCGACGTAAATCGTGACGTTATTTTCGTCGCTACGGACGCCGAAGAAAAAGGCCTCCACGGTGCCAAAGCGTTCGTTAAGCAACTATCAGACACCCAAATACATATGAACATCAATCTAGACATGCTCGACCTACAAAGAAAAAACAAGCTTTATGCGCTTGCTTCAAGGTCATTACAACCAATGAAAGAGACAATCACCTCTACATTTGCCAGTACTCCAGTTAAGTTCCAGCTTTATTTTTCAGCGAAAATAATGGCTAGACGGCTAAATGCACCTCAAATCGATTGGTTACGGGCCAGTGATCACTACCCATTCTACAGAGCAGACATCCCGTTTATCTATTTTGGTGCAGGAGTGGATAAGCATCATCACTCAGTCAATGATTCACTAGATAAAATTAACTTTGAAAAGCTCACACAAGTGTCGAATGCGATAACCAAGTTTGTGCTATCGCAAGTTTCCAACAATGCTGCGGCAACCAGCTGACACTTCTTCTTTTTACTCAAACGTTTAACTTGCCATTCTAATTTTGCAGCCTCAACTTTAGTGAGACCAGACAATGCAATTTGCAGTTCAATTGGACCTTTGCCACGCAAGCTTTTAGCGCCTGTCCCGTTGCGGTGCTGCTCTAACCTTCTTGTTAGGTTGTTGGTGATCCCGGTATACCACTGCCCTAATTTGTTTTCGACAATATATAGGTACCAATCTCTTTTTACTTGCTCATGTTCACTCAAATTTAAATTTCTCAAATCTAGAACTTTTATCAAAATGCGCAGTCGAAATGCACAATCTACTTTACCTTCTTAGTGCAATCTGTATCATTCGTAATAACCTAAAATAAGGATACACATACATGCAGTACAATAAACCCCTTTTGACTTGGCTCGTAGCAGCCATGATGACTATTTTTCTGTCCGGTTGTTCAAGCTGGGTTTATAGAATAAATGTGCCTCAAGGCAATTTCTTAGAGCAATCTGATGTAGATAAGCTCAGAATAGAAATGACAAAAGAACAAGTCATGTTCGTATTGGGCACGCCAGTTGCTAAAGATGCTTTTGACTCTTCAAAGTGGCACTATAAATATGTATTTAACATAGACAGAGACTCTGAAGTGCGTAAAAGTTTAGTGATCCATTTTGAGAACGACAAACTGGTTAAGTTATCAGGCGATTTTGAAACACCAGCTGAGTTCAACACGCCACTCGATAACTAAGTTATTGCGCTTTGTGGCAGGTAATCCTAACCTGCCTCACACCTAAACGCTAAAGTAACCGCATAAAATTAAATACTGACCACAGCCAAACACATCACTACCGTAAATATTGCTTGAATAGACAGACTCAACCAGCTCAACACCCCTATACAGCGCAAGCTCAAAGGCAGTTTTGTGGTAGGAAAAAGTCGCCTTCTTTTCAATAATCTCGCCAAAGCAAATATAAATAATGTGCAACTTGACAGTAGTAACACCATTGATAGTTTATTGTCTCGTGAGGCATCTAAAAAAAGTGCTAATTGCAGAGGCAAAAATAGTACAGCAAATGCTTTTAAAACATACACCCTAAAAATTCTCTGGTACTTTGCTTCCTCACTGAGTTCAATGATGCCACGCTTTTCCAGGTACTTCTTCGAATTTACAGACTGATTCTCTGTTGCCAATCGATAAGGGGTACAACCTGACGCATCTGCTAATCTTGGGTCTACACCCATATCTTCAATCAACTCAAGCATGGGTCTAGAATTTGATAGCACCGCATAATGCATCAGGTTCCTGCCCAAATCATCCAGTGAAACACCACAGTGAAACTCTCGTAAGGCCTTGGCTGCACTAACAAAGCCTTTTTCAACGATCCACATCATCGCTGATTTACCAGCACTGTCCGCGCCATGACCTCTGGCTCCCTTCTCTATTAAGGAGAGCATACTCGACTGTTTCGCAGCACCTGACATAACCTGCTCCAATAGTGCATTGTCGAGTATTCGTAAGCGTTCTTCTTCGTTGCACAGGAGTGTAAGCAAACCTTCGCAGTCCTGTCCTTCATTTAAGTATTTGACCGCTTCTGCCTGGGTTAACGAGGTATTTTCTAAGATACCCTGATAACCCTCTTGTATACATCGCCTACTACTCTCTTCACCATAAAGCCAAAGCTCACAAGTTTGTGCTGGCGTAAGCTTAAAGCCATTCGGTAACAGCCAACATAGCGTCTTAAACTGTTTATACTTGAGCAATAAATCGATAAATGAAATTTTGTTTTGAATTTTAGCCTGTGATGCAATGCTTGAATACTGAGACAAGCATCCCAGTAACTTCAAGGTTAACTCGTCTCGAGAGATCCCGGCTTGCTCAATATGATTGAGCAACTGAATAACATAGTTGTGCTGTTCATCATCATATTCATCAATATGTTGAAAAAAGCAGGATTCGAATGGATCCAGAGGTTTTAACCATGCAACGTAAAATATGGGAGGCAAGACTTGAGATATGACTCCTTGCTCATCCTTTACCACGTCGCACTCAGGCCACGCTTCGAGTGCATCAAGAATGAATGCACCATTGTCTTCCACTAGGCCTTTTAACAAAAGTGGAAATTGAGAAGGCCAAATTAAAACTTGCTCCATGGATGCACAAACCATTTAATAAAATCACCAAATTTACTTTTACTAAGAACTAAAATTATCACGATGCTTAGTCAGCAAGATAATACCAAGTGTAAACAGAAAAAGCTGCGAATATCTCACACTATTTACATGCATACCAAGCAATGAGCATGAGTAACGTATCAGTCGTACAATGACACTGAATTTAGTAGACTGTGATCCATGTAATAATACAACCTAGCAATAGCCTATGGATCGTAAGTTTATCTAGGCTGAATAGGTACACCGGAGTTATTTTGGAAAAATTAGAAACTTGGAAAGTTATCCTCATCATCGTCGCTGTTTTTGGCTATGTTATTGGCAATATTATGCTGCTTAAATATGCGAATAAATTTAACGTCAAAGACAAGATTAATAAGCAAATCAAACCCGAACAAAGTGATGAGAAAGAGAAAGAGAAAGAAGAACCTAAATAGGCAGTGAGTATCTAGCAATACTCACTGCACAGACTTATTAGCCCACTAACCAGTGTGCCATCAGCGCAATCACTGGCAAAGTAACCAATGTTCTCAAAATAAATACTGCAAACAACTCAAAAATGTTGACCGGTATTTTGCTGCCTAATAGCAAAGCGCCAACTTCAGACATGTATATCAATTGTGTCACACTAAGCGCAGCTACAATAAAACGCGTTACATCACTTTCTATATTACTAGCAGCCAGAATCGACGGAATAAACATATCAGCAAAACCTACAACAATTGTTTCAGCAGCTTTTGCGGCTTCAGGCACCTGTAGCAACTCCAAATAAGGAATGAAAGGTTGACCTAAGAATTGAAATATAGGCGTTTCTTCGGCAATGATTAGGGCAAATGTACCAACGGCCATAACAACTGGAAGAACCGCAAATAGCATATCTAGGGCATTGTGAACACCCTCTTTAACAGTCCCTTTTACACCAGGGGCCTTATGTGCTTTTACCAGCGCGACATCTAAAGCATGGCCAAATAGGGTTTTGCCTTCAGGCACAGCTTCAGAGTCTTGATTATGTGTACTGCCATCAACGTAAACGTCTTTTTTGAAGCTTAACGGCGGTAGTCTAGGCACTATGATGGCCGCTACAACACCCGCAGCACAAACGGTCAAGTAAAACGGTGCAAACAAGTGCTCTAGTTTAACTTGGCCAATGACAACGAGACAAAACGTAATCGATACCGCTGAAAACGTGGTACCTATGATTGCAGCTTCTCTTTGTGTGTAATGTTTGTCTTCATATTGACGAGAAGTCATCAGAATACCAACGCTACCATCGCCCAACCATGATGCAACACAGTTCACTGCGCTTCGCCCAGGTACACCAAACAAAGGCCTCATAACTTTGGTCAGCAAGGTGCCCACAAGTTCTAACAAACCAAAGTTGAGCAATAAAGGAAGGAGCAGGCCCGCAAATACAAATACTGAGAATAGTACAGGCAATAGGTCATTTAAAACTAAGGCTCCCGTACCACTTGAGTGGATAAGCTCAGGGCCAACCTGAAAGAAAGTCATTAGAATGAATGCCATACCAAAAAGTCTGGTAGTAACCCACAACCAGCTTACATCAAACAAGTGCTTAATAAGTTCGTTGTTTAGCAATATCCTTGGTTTAAAGAGTTTAATCACTAAACTAAACACACCGGTAATACACACGATGGTCACAATCAGCGCGTGTATAAAAGGACCAGTCAATTGCTGCAACTCTTTTGCCAACACCGCGATTGGGATTGTCATTGCATCGCCGACAGCAACAGGCGTCATAAATAAAAATACACCTATTAGTGACGGCACAATAAATGCGAACCATGTTTGCCAATTCACAGGCGACGTTTGCGTTGTATCTGACATCATTTCTTTATCCAAAAAAAAGAAAAGAGCATTCGCTCTTTTCTGAACTACTTAGCGGTTTGTATTTATATACTCAGTCCGCGATTACGCAGGGCCTCGACCAACCCTTTTTGAAGTGCTTCCATAGCCACTGAGTCAAGTACATTCCCCTCAGCATCTGACCAGGTTAACGAGGTTTGCCCATCGTCTGTTGTACCCACTTCAATCGTATAATCGCCATTTTCAATGGCAAGCGTTGTTACTTCGTCACCCCATATAGAGTCCCAAACACTATTTTCTGGCGCTTCGTATCTAACGAACACTTCATTTTTTTCTTCGTCAAGACGAATAACTGTAAAGCTCAGCTTTTCTAAGAAGTTAGAGAGTCGTTCCATGACAGAACTTCTATCTGCAAGTGTAATAAGCGCCGCCTCGCCGTCTTTATCGAAGCCTAATTCAAGTGACAGTACACCTTGTTGTTTACGCAACTCGACTTCAAGTAAGCGGTATCTGTAGTCGAATTCTGCAACAACTTCATTCAACGCACGTACTTCAAGCTGCTGCTGCAACATGTCGTCAAGTTCAACCTTGTCACTTTGGTAATCAACCAGTTTTGCTTCTAAAGAGGCTGTGCGCTGATGTTCCTCTTGTGACAATGTAAATTCAAACTTCTGCCTTGAAACCTCAGTAACTGTTTCCCAAAACCAACCTTCTTCAGCTTTGATTATGGAGTACCAACCTGTGGTGAGCTTGCCGTTGGCACGATCATCTGCACTAATTGAAGACTGATGGTTTTCAATCACGCCTTCAACTGCTTGCCAAATAAATGCATCAAGTGCGTCTATACCATCATTTTTATCAAAATATATACGCGCAACATCTTCTTTGTCCTCAGCCCAGCTGCCTTTGGCAAGTGTCAGTACTTGTTGAGGTGGTCGAAAACTCAGTGGCTCAGCGTCATTGTTATAGACGGCCACATTCATTTGGAATTCTTTATCTTGATAAGGTTGCTCGAGATCTGCTGGAACTTGCACAGCCTCGTGGACACGATAGTTTTTCTTTTGATGCGTGTCATTGGTAAAAACACTACAACCTGATAAACCGAGTATAACGCTTAACGTTAGCGCTTTAGGGACCCAATACTGCACTAATAAAACTCCTTAGCAAACCCACTATGTAATTATTCTTTCACTTAAGATTAAGGAATGCTGAAATGGTTCACTGCCATTTACACTAATTTTCTATTTAGCCAGACAAGTAAATTTCAAAAAATCTGCACTATGTTACTTGGCAAACTTGGCAAACACAAGAATCACGCGTTTGAATTGTCTATACTTCACCTCAACACAATCGCTGACAACGTGTAGGACTCGTTTATAAACTGTGATAGTATTCGCCGCTATAAATTTAAAAACAGCCTCTATGACTCACTTTGGCGCAAGCTCACTAGGACGTCGGTATGACTACTTTTACTTCACATCAACTTGTTTTAACAGCAATAGGGGAAGATAGATCAGGCATTGTCGGTGAACTCACTCAATTAGTCAGTGAGTGTAATTGCAATATTATTGACAGCCGCATCGCGATTTTAGGAAATGAATTTACATTTATAATGCTGCTGGCTGGTGATATGGCGGCAATTAGTCGAGTCGAGCATACATTGCCCGTGAAAAGTATGGAGCTTGGTTTGTTAACCATGATGAAGCGTACTTCAAGCCACACTGAAAGTGACTACAGCGCCGGATATACATTGGAATACACAGGCATTGATACGCAGGGTACGTTAAGCCGAGTCACCCGTTTTCTTGCCGAGCAAAATATCAGTATTTGTTCTCTTAAATCAGATACTTTTGAAGAAGAGAAGCAACTACACATGCGCTGTGTACTCGAATTTAACACGCCATCAGAGCTGAATTTTGACCAGTTTAAAATAAAGTTTGAAGAACTTTCTAGCATTTCAAACGTACAGTATGTTTTCAGACGCATTCGCTAAGGATCATTAATGAATACATTAAAAGCAGGTGATAATGCACCTAGTTTTACATTAGAAAATCAAAATGGCGACGCAGTAGCACTCAGTCAGCTACTTGAGTCAAACCAAGTGTTGGTTTACTTCTACCCAAAAGCTTTGACGCCTGGGTGCACAGTCCAAGCTGAGCAGCTTCGCGATCACAAAGAGCAACTGGCACAACTAAACACTGTTGCAGTTGGGATTAGCCCTGATCCAGTTAAAAAACTAAAAAACTTTGAGACGAAAAAAGAGCTCAACTTTGACCTACTATCTGATGAAGATCACGCAATTGCCGACGCGTTTGGCGTGTGGGGGCTAAAGAAGTTTATGGGCAAAGAGTACGACGGTATTCATAGGCTCAGCTTTTTAATTGGGCAAGACGGCGTAATTAAACACGTCTTTAATAAATTCAAAACCAAAGAACACCACCAAGTGGTGATAGACCACTTAAACGCACAGCAATAACAAAAAACCCAGCTCTACGCTGGGTTTTTTAATTCTCAAGTCAGCCTCTACTTACGCTTGCCTAGCTTCAAGCATAATGCGTTTCATATCTCTGACCGCTTTCTCTAGTCCATCAATCGCAGCGCGTGCAATGATTGCATGACCAATATTCAGTTCATAAATCTCTGGCATTTGCGCAATTGGTTTAACGTTATGGTAATGCAGCCCATGGCCGGCATTGACAACGATGCCGTTTGCATGTGCATATTGTACGCCTTCTCTAATGCGCTCAAGTTCTGCATTTTGCTCGCTATCAGATTCAGCATCCGCATAAGCTCCGGTATGAATTTCAATATACGGAGCCTTAGTCGCCTTCGCCGCGTCAATTTGTCCCTTGTCCGCGTCGATAAACAATGAGACTTTAATTCCTGCAGCAGTTAACTTTTCGACCGCTTCGGTAATTTTTTGCTGGTTTGCTATGACGTCTAAACCGCCTTCAGTTGTCAGCTCTTCACGCTTTTCTGGCACCAAGCAGACGTATTCAGGCTTGACTTCACACGCAATGTTGAGCATTTCTTCTGTAACCGCAATCTCTAGATTCATGCGTGTTTGAATAGTCTTTGCCATGACATATACATCACGATCTTGAATATGACGACGGTCTTCTCTCAAGTGAATTGTGATCCCATCGGCACCAGCGTGCTCTGCGACAGCTGCAGCGTGAGCTGGATCTGGGTAACTCGTACCACGTGCTTGTCTTAAGGTTGCAATATGGTCAACATTTATGCCCAATAAAATATCTTTCATTACTCTACCTTGGTTGAAAAAGTTCTCTGCTTTTTAGTGGTTTATTTCCAAGCAGTGGTTTTAATAAATAGCGGCTTAGTGCCTTCGCTTGCCTGCGAGATACTACGGAATCGTAGTCTCCATGAGCAATTGCAAGCAGTGTTTTTCCTGAAAAGCTGCGATGTATGTCTTCACTAGGACAAAAGCCAACTTCTCTTACAAACTGGTAATAACTTCCTTCATCAATGGGTGTGCCAAATGCATCGAAATCAAATTCAACACCGACACCCAATTCGTACAATAACTGAAACTCATATGTACGAAGGATCTCTTCAATTTGTTCGCTGTTGTTTTGTTTTTTAGGCTGTTGGCTATTTACACTAATGGCAAGGCCATTATCCCCATCATTGTACAATCGCTTGAGATGGTCTTGATACAAACAAAATACATGATCAAGTGGTTCATTGATAGGAATTATTCGATGAGACAATTCGTTAAGATAAAAAGCACAATACAAATGTGTGCCTTTAAACATCAAAGGGGGTGATTGAATTTCGAAATCGTTTAAATACTTTAAGTCATATTTACCCGCATAACGGATCAGCAAGCAAGTAAACGGCTGCAAAGCAGCATTCTGTTTGAGCGCACGCTTACCTTTAATCCTAGCGAGCATGGATAGTTGACCAACGCCTTCAACGAGCATATTTAACATCACTTGCGAATCTCTATATGGTCGCCGATGAAGCAAATATGCTTGTCGAAAGTCACTATCCAATCAGTCTTCTCCGTAGCCTAAGCTTCTTAGAGCACGCTCATCATCCGCCCAGCCAGACTTAACTTTTACCCACAGCTCCAAGAACACTTTGTTGTCCAACATGTCCTCTAAATCACGTCGCGCTTCGCGGCCAATGACTTTTAGCTTTTCGCCTTTATTGCCGATCACCATGCGCTTTTGTGACTCACGCTCTACCAAGATCAGCGCATTAATTTGCCATACACCATTGTCTTGCCACTTGAACTGCTCAATTTCAACGGTGACAGAGTAAGGTAATTCATCACCCATAAAGCGCATCAGCTTCTCGCGGACAATTTCCGCCGCAAGGAAGCGCATAGAGCGATCTGTCACATAGTCTTCAGGGAAGTAAAATTCACACTCCGGTAAGCGATTTTTAACTTCCTCTTTGACCATATCAATATTTTTACCGATCTTCGCAGAAACTGGCACGATACCAACAAAGTCATGCTGTTCGGCTAGCCATTGCATATGATGCAAAATGGCTTCTTTCTCTTTGACCTGATCACTTTTGTTCATTACGACCAAAACTGGACGACCGCTCTCTTTAACTTTATTTAGAACCATTTCATCGTCCTGGTTCCACAATGTTCCTTCAACGACAAAGATAATCAGCTCGACATCACCAATCGAGCTACTTGCTGCACGGTTCATTAAACGGTTGATAGCGCGCTTTTCTTCGATATGAAGACCTGGTGTATCAACATACACAGCTTGGTAATTGTCCTCAGTATGTATCCCCATAATTCTATGGCGAGTCGTTTGAGGCTTACGAGATGTAATACTGACTTTTTGCTCAACAATTTTATTGAGCAAAGTCGATTTACCTACGTTTGGGCGGCCGACAATCGCAATCATGCCGCAGTGGGTGTTAGGATTCATCTTTTAATATCTTCAATGCTTGCTCTGCGGCTTTTTGCTCTGCCTTTCGACGTGAACTACCGACAGAAATAATACTATCCATACCCTTTACAGTACACTCAACCGTGAATGTCTGATTGTGTGCTTGCCCTTTTGTATCAATAACTTGATATGCAGGTAATGGTAATTTTCGCGCTTGCAGATATTCCTGCAACAGCGTTTTTGGATCTTTTTGATTGTGTCCTGGAGAAATGGCTTCTAAACGGCTTTTATACCATTTAAGCACAAGCGTCTTACAGGTCTCGATGTCTGAATCTAGAAACACCGCGCCAATAATCGCTTCTACCGCATCAGCCAGCGTTGACTCCCTGCGATAACCACCACTTTTAAGTTCGCCAGGGCCTAACCTCAGATAGTCCCCTAAACCAAATTCAACACCAAATTCAGCCAGTGTTTGACCGCGTACTAAAGTCGAACGCATGCGGCTTAAATCACCTTCACGCGCCTTTGGAAACTTGTGGTACAACGCATCTGCGATAACAAAGCTTAAAATAGAATCGCCTAGAAATTCTAGGCGTTCATTATGCTGACCTTTGTGGCTACGATGAGTCATTGCCTGTTCAAGCAGTGCTTGATCAGCAAAGTCGTAGCCTATTTTTTTATATAATTCTGTGACGTTCTTTTTCATTGTTACTGAATATTACCTAGGCGTTCGAAACGAACCCCTGTTGGAACCCAGCCTGGCAATAAGCTATTTGGACCATTTTCGAAATCAAAACTCATCCAGATAAATACAGCTTTTCCAACTAAGTTTTCTTTAGGAACAAAACCCCATACGCGGCTGTCCTGACTATTATTACGATTGTCGCCAAGAGCGAAATAGCTACCTTCTGGAACGACCCACTCATCGCGTCGCGTACCTGGTTGTTGGTAATAGCGCTCTGACAATTCCAGTGCTTTCGGGTTAATTAAAATATCGTGCTCAACATCAGGTAGAGATTCTGTCAAACGTACTAGTGGCATTGAACCTTGCTTAAACTCATCGCGATTAACAATTTCTACGTCAATCTTGTTGAACTCTCCACACGCCAACCCATCTCGGCTTTGCTCACCCTCTTCACATTTTGGGTTAATGAAAAGCTGACGATTGCGATACACAATACGATCACCAGGCAAACCGACAATACGCTTGATAAAGTCAATACGTTCGTCTAACGGAAATTTGAATACAGCTATGTCTCCTCGCTTTGGGTCATCCACATCAACTAACTGTGAACGCCAAACCGGGTCTTTAATGCCGTACGCATACTTTTGCACCAAAATAAAGTCACCATCCAACAATGTTGGCATCATAGAGCCTGACGGTATTTGAAACGGCTCGAAGATAAATGACCGAAACACAGTAATTGCCGCGATCATTGGAAAGATAGACTTTGCACTATCAGTTATGGCAGGTACCGGTGCAATCTGGTCAATAACTTCTTGGTCCAGCGGTTGCTCCGATGCTCCTTGTGCAAGCGCTATACGCTCCTTACGCTTTGGTGCATAAACTAAGTGATCTATTAACCAGATCAGGCCCGATCCCAAAGTCAACAGCACGAGAAAGACCGAAAAATAACCTGCCATAAATAATAATTCCTGTTACTTACCTACTTTTAATATTGCAAGGAACGCATCCTGAGGTACTTCTACGTTACCCAGTTGCTTCATGCGTTTCTTACCTTCTTTTTGCTTTTGTAATAGCTTTTTCTTACGACTCACGTCACCACCATAACATTTTGCAATTACGTTTTTACGTAACTGTTTCACTGTTGTACGGGCAATTACGTGGTTGCCAATTGCAGCCTGAATCGCAATATCAAACATCTGCCTTGGAATTAGCTCTCTCAAAGCATCAGCCAGCTGACGGCCTCGGCTCTGTGCATTATCACGGTGAACAATGATCGCAAGTGCGTCCACTCTATCACCATTAATCAAAATATCACAGCGAACCATGTCAGATACTTGGAAGCGTTTAAAGTTATAATCGAGTGAAGCAAAACCACGACTAGTCGATTTGAGTTTATCGAAAAAGTCCATAACCACTTCAGCCATAGGTAATTCATAGGTTACGGCAACCTGATTACCATGATAACTCATCTTAGTTTGTACACCACGCTTCTCGATACATAGCGTAATTACATTACCTAGGTATTCTTGTGGTACCAAGATGTTAGCTTCTACAATTGGTTCTCTGATTTCTAATATGTCATTGACCGGCGGTAAATCTGACGGGTTATCAATTTGAATTACGCCATCTTTAGTTTCAACTTCGTACACAACGGTTGGCGCTGTCGTGATAAGATCCATGTCATATTCACGCTCTAAACGCTCTTGGATAATTTCCATGTGCAGCATGCCTAAGAAGCCACAGCGGAAACCAAAACCTAGTGCAGTCGAATTTTCAGGCTCGAAGAACAAAGATGCGTCGTTCAAGCTCAGTTTATTCAGTGCATCACGGAAGTTTTCGTAATCATCTGAAGAAATCGGGAACATACCAGCATACACTTGCGGCTTCACTTTTTGAAAGCCCGGTAATGTTTCTTCTGCAGGCGATTTTGCAAGCGTAATAGTATCACCAACTGGTGCACCATGAATGTCTTTAATGCCTGCTATGATAAAGCCAACTTCACCACTCGTTAGTACACCCGTATCGGTTTGCTTTGGCGTGAAAATACCAATTTTATCTACGATATGAACTTGCTCCGTAGACATAATTTTGATTTTTTCACCTTTACGTAATTGACCATGCTTAATGCGTACAAGTGATACAACCCCTTGGTAAGGGTCAAACCATGAATCGATGATCAGCGCTTGTAATGGCTTATTCACATCACCTTCAGGTGGTGGGATCTCCTTTACAATCTCTTCAAGAACAGCATCAATACCAATACCGGTCTTCGCGCTACATTGAACAGCTTCTAATGCATCAATACCTACAATTTCTTCGATCTCTTCTGCAACGCGCAGTGGGTCGGCTTGTGGTAAGTCAATCTTATTCAGAATTGGAACGACTTCTAAGTCCATTTCAATTGCTGTGTAACAGTTAGCAAGCGTCTGTGCCTCAACACCTTGACCTGCATCGACTACTAATAATGCACCTTCACATGCAGCCAATGAACGTGACACTTCATAAGTGAAGTCAACGTGTCCTGGTGTGTCGATAAAGTTTAATTGATAGGTTTCGCCATCTTGTGCGGTATAGTTCAAGGTAACACTTTGCGCTTTAATCGTAATACCGCGCTCACGCTCGAGTTCCATTGAATCCAGTACTTGCTGCTGCATTTCGCGGTCTGACAAGCCACCGCATACCTGGATTAAGCGGTCCGAAAGTGTCGATTTTCCATGATCTATATGGGCTATAATTGAAAAGTTACGGATATGCTTCATATACTGGATTCTAAACTTCTGTTATTCACAAATAGAGATTAAACGCCCATTTTACAATTTATTTGACTCAATCACCATCTATTTGCGTGACTGGAAGGCTAATTGGATAAATTTTTATCACTTTTACCTCATGTTTTAGGCTTTGCCCCTTCATTTTCGCTATCACAAACCCAATGGCAGCAAACACTATGGCAAAGCCTATCTGACCAAGTTCAGGTAAAGAAAAAATAAGTAACGCGCTAAACATGCCTAAAAACGCCATTAACAAGGGTAGCAAATAGACCCACAAGGCATGCTGTACAACTTTACTGTCATCCAATGCGAGTTTCACTTTTTGCCCGACGTTGAGTTGGTATGAATTTGGTAAGGGGAATGCTTTTTTGTGAGTACCAAAAAGCTTGCTAAACACTTGAGAGCCACATTTACCATTGCAGCCCTCGCATGCGGGTTTCTGTTCTGAAATCAGCCAAGCTGTGTTTCCTTTTAGCTCAGACACCGTGAGTGTTTGTTCTATCATAAGGAACGCTTTACAGATTCAGCAATAATTTTAGCCGTTTCTACAGGAATTTTACCGACCACAGAGACATCAAATGCCCCGGCGTTGTGCACATACACGGTGGTCGCGCCAGAAGTAAGTGCACCACTCGCTCGCTGCCCAGTCAATGGTCTTTGAACAAATACAGACACTTCAACCAATCCATCCGAATAGAGAAAATAATCCGCAAGCTCATTATTCAAATCTAGCTTGTGCCTGTCAGCTTTAAGTAACTTAAAGCCACTCGGTAGCCATCCAATTTGCCAATTATTTTGTTGCTTGACAGGTCCGTCATCAGACAGCGCTGCAATTGGAGTTGGCAGCGTCTTCTCTTTCAATTCCAGTAGCTGGCTAGCTGGTCGCTCTGTGACTGAGATATGAGTCAACTGCAGCTGCTCTAATACCTCTGAGTCTTGATTAACATACGCGGCTTTCAATAATAGCGCTGATTGCAAATCAACCCACAGCCAATAGTTAAATTTACTTTCATCTTTCGCCACCAGCCTAACCAATTGAGCAGGCCTGCCGGCAATACGCTCTTTCCCTCCAAGGACAAACTCATAGCTCGAGTCCAATGTACTAATATCGCGTAGCAGTACCTCAGGAATTGGCCCGGCGATCACATCTGTACTTAAAGAGTAAGGCTCTGTTTGTGGTTCAAAGTAAGTCACCACATCGTCTACTCTCACAACTTCTAAGCCAGCGCCGTTTAATAAAGTCAGAATTTCTAAATCAGTTTGCTCTACTTGCCCATGTAACCACCGATATGGTTCCATGCCTTTGCCTTTAACAACGACAAAAGATGCGTCAAAATTTCTCTCTTGCACCGCTGAAGACATATCTTTTAGGAGTTGCCGTGCATTGATAGTTTCGTTGGCGAATACCTGAGTGCTTAGCACGACACTCAGTACAACCGCGAGCCATTTAATCAAGATTTAATTTTCCTCTTGTTTATCCTTTTCTGTCTGTTTTGTATTCTTAGACAGAGCATGTGCCATTCTAGATTGGCGTTGGTGTTCTAATACCAGGGCACCAATGCGTTGCTTTTGCAATTCTCTAACACCGCGCTCTGCTGATTGCATTGCCGGTTCTGACGATAAGCTCACTGGCGCAACAGTGCCTGTTAAAGGCATTGATTGTAACATAGGCGCTTGTGCATCAATGTTATTTTGAGGTGTAAAGTTGTTAACCCCAATGACAGTACATAATGCAACACTCGCCGCTATAGCTACTTGAGATAAAGGCCGGCGCCAAAAAGACATTTGCACCACATTGCTATTTTCACTTTGCTGCTTTTGTGCGTGCTCTTCTTCAGTCATGTTGTAAACAGGTTCATCTGCAATCGCAGCAGCGACACTCGCTGTAATATCGATACACGGCGTCGATTGCTCTTTTTGCCTCATAACATCGCCAATCAGCGCGTAGCGAGCAAATTTATCTGCATCTAATTGAGCTTGGTTCCTCATATTGAGTTCACGCTCTGCGTCTAAAATCTCAGACGTCATTTGCTCATTGTTTACATCAAACTTTGACTGCGTCATTTAATCTTTACCTATGAGTGGGTTAATATTTTTATCAATGGCTTCACGTGCCCGAAAAATCCGCGACCTGACGGTTCCGACAGGACACTCCATTACCACAGCGATTTCTTCATAACTCATCCCTTCGATTTCCCTTAAAGTGATCGCTGTCTTCAAGTCATCTGGTAACTCGTCTATGGTTTTAAAGATGACTGCTTTAATTTCATCGCTCAATAACAGACTTTCCGGCGAAGCATTAGACCGTAATTGATCTGCTCCATCGTAAACCTCTGCTTCTTCAGCATCGATATCGCTCGCAGGCGCTTTTCGCCCCTGAGATACTAAATAATTTTTAGAGCAGTTTACCGCGATCCTGTACAGCCAAGTATAAAAAGCACTGTCTCCGCGAAAGTTTGGCAATGCCCTATACGCTTTGATAAATGCCTCTTGGGCCACATCGGCCACATCACCTGAATTAGATACATATCGAGAGATCAACGCCGCCACCTTATTTTGATATTTGGCAACCAATAAGTTAAAGGCGTTTTTATCTCCTTGCTGAACTTTTCTAACTAATTCTAAATCCAAATCCTGCTCGTTCATTCGAGCCGGTACTCCTCTTTGTTATTACTTATATTTGCGCAGTGTTGCCATCATTTTACAGCTAGTCTGACTGTACCATGAATAAAAAGTTCTGTTTTTTTAATATTTTTTTTAAAATACTCCGTATTACTTCGTCGTAGACGATACACAACTACTATTTTTATCTCGTACCAGCGAACATTATTGATATATGATAGACGCAATTTTTGTAGTTGTAATAAAACTTTAAAAGCTAAGAACCACTAACATGAAGAAAAAAATGCAGCATCAGACAGATGTAATTATTGTCGGTAGCGGCGCAGCCGGACTAAGCCTCGCTCTTTCTTTGGCAAATCATTGCCAAGTTACTGTAATCAGTAAGGGGGATTTAAAGGAAGGTTCAACACTTTACGCCCAAGGCGGCATTGCAGCTGTGTTTGACAAAAAGAACGACAGTATAGAATCTCATGTTGAAGATACCTTGAAAGCCGGTGGTGGTTTGTGCGACAGAGAAGCCGTTCATTACACAGCTTCTAACGCAAAAAAATGCCTCAAGTGGTTAATTGAGCAAGGCGTGCCATTTGATATGGAGTTTGATAGCAAAGGCAAAGAACGCTATCACCTCACTCGCGAAGGCGGTCACAGCCATAGACGCATTTTACACGCAGCCGACGCGACAGGAAAAGCGGTGCAAACAACCTTGGTTGACCGCGTACTCGAACACGCCAATATTACCGTGCTTGAGCAATACAATGCGATTGATCTCATCACCGACAAAACCGCTGATGATAAAAGGGTCAACGGACTTTATGTATACAACCGTAAACACAACTGTGTAGAGTCTATTGCAGGAAAATATGTCGCCCTTGCCACAGGTGGTGCAAGTAAAGTTTACCTGTATACATCAAACCCAGATGTTTCAAGTGGGGATGGTATAGCCATGGCGTGGCGCGCAGGCTGTAAAGTCGCCAACATGGAGTTTAACCAATTCCACCCTACCAGCTTGTACCACCCTGAATTGCAGAACTTTTTGATCACCGAAGCTATGCGAGGTGAAGGTGCGCATTTAAAACGCCCTGATGGCACGCGATTTATGCCCGACTTCGATGAGCGAGAAGAGCTTGCTCCACGAGATGTCGTAGCCAGGGCAATTGACTACGAGATGAAACGATTAGGTGCGAATTGTGTATATTTGGATATCTCACATAAGAACAAAGATTTCATTATCGAACACTTCCCGACTATTTATGCAAAATGTCTAAGTGTCGGGCTAGATATCACCAAAGAACCTATTCCTGTAGTACCCGCGGCACACTATACGTGTGGCGGCGTAATGACTGATTTTAATGGTAAAACGGATATATCAAACCTCTATGCGATAGGTGAAGTCGCTTACACGGGTCTGCACGGCGCAAACCGTATGGCAAGTAATTCACTGCTTGAGTGTATTGTATTCGCCCATGCAGCAGCTCAGGATATTCTTTCAAATATAGATACTCAACCCGACATATCCGCTTTGTCCCCTTGGGATGAAAGTAAAGTTAGTGACTCTGATGAAGAGGTAGTCATCACACACAATTGGCATGAGCTTAGACTGTTTATGTGGGATTATGTTGGTATTGTCCGCTCAACAAAACGATTGGAGCGAGCGCTTAGACGGGTTGAGTTGTTACAACAAGAAATACACGAGTATTATGCAAACTTCCGAGTCAGCAATAATCTATTGGAACTTAGAAACCTTGTGCAAGTCGCTGAGCTTATCATTCGCAGCGCATTGGCAAGAACGGAAAGTCGAGGTCTTCACTACACTCTAGATTATCCAGAGCAACACAGCCAGCCCAAGCCAACAATTTTGACGCCCTAGCTTACTTGGCTTGCAAGGCAATGCGGCTCAGGTGTGACCAAGCATCCGAGCCCATTGCACTAGCCATAAACGCTAACCTAACCTTCTCGCCAGACTCGCAACGCACTTCCACAATTAATAACGACGCAAATACTTTGCCGTAGCTTATCGTACCTTCGCTATGCTTAGCTTCACTGGCTAATTTAAACCAGATATCCTTTTCAATCAGTGTAATATCGCCCTCTTTGGGCATTATTTTAGTGCAGGTAAACAATGCATGACGATAACCCAAATAACAGAGTGTTAAATGTAACCACCACAGTTCTGGAATTAAGACGAGTAACAAGAAGGCAAAAATCACAAAAAAGACCGCAAGCACTTTGCGGTCTACATAATTATTTTTAAAAGCAATGCTATACGCGAACTCGGTCAAGAATAAATTGCACCATTTTGCTTAAATCCGGGTGCGGGCATTTCTCGTGTCCCATAAACCATGCAAATAAGTCCGGATCCTCAACTTCTAACAAACGCTGAAAAGTGAGTTTATCTGTATCGCTGAGTTGATCATAAGCTTCATCAACGAATGGCTCAAGCAATACATCTAGCTCTAACATGCCTCGACGACAGGCCCACTTAATGCGGGGTTTAGGATACAATTGTTCCATATTGCTTAAATACCTCTTATCTAGAACATACAAATCTCGCCAAGCAGTATAACCGCAATTAGTCGTTGGGGAAAATCAGATCGCTACTCATTTGCGCTAACTCAACAAGCGCAGTTAAAAAGCAGCTGTACACTGCATAGTCATTGTTAAGAATTATTGTCATTTGATCTTGCTTTTGCCTACCTCAAGACCCATTTATCAGGTAACATAATCTAAAATATTTACGCAGGATCAGCTTGATGGCCACAGTATACCAACTCCCTCTTCGCTTGCTCTTAGTATCCGGACAAGACAAACTCAGCTACCTTCACGGACAAGTAACACAAGATATGAACTTAGTTCAAGATAATAACTTTCTTTGGACTGGTCACTGTAGCCCGAAAGGTAAGTTATGGGCGGCGCTGCGCGTATTGCGTTTAGATGATGCATTTTGCTTGTTAGGCTCACAGCCAGAGGCCGAAGCAGCATGTCGTGAGTTAAGTAAATACGGCGTCTTTGCTAAGGTAGACATTAACTTGTCCGAACACCAATGTTTTGGTGTACTGGCCGATTCATTTGATGAAGTTTGCCACACCTTCAATTTGCAGTTTGATACAGACAATAATGCCTGTTCATTTAATGGCGGTAAAGCCTTAAAAATAGATGACAGTAGCCTAATTTTAATTCTCGAAAATACGACCTCTCTACCTACAGAATATACCGTAGAGCTTGATTCTACCACGTTTGAGGTCCGTGATATTCTCGCTGGTGAACCGCAACTCGGTGAGCATGGCATAGATGAATTTGTGCCACAAATGGTCAACCTACAAGCGCTAAACGGCATTAGCTTTAAAAAGGGCTGCTATACTGGTCAAGAGACTGTTGCCCGTATGCGTTATTTAGGTAAGAACAAACGCGCCATGTTCATTGTTCAAGGACAATCAGAATCAAGTATCGAAGTACAAGATCTTGAAATGCAGCTTGATGAAGGCAATTGGCGCCGGGCTGGCAAGGTTATCCGCCAAACATATGATGCGGCAACAAAAACATACTATGCATTGGCCGTTTTACCTAACGACCTAGAAAATTCAGCTGTACTGAGGCCGAAAGATAACCTTTCAGTATCGCTAAACATCAAGGCTTTGCCTTACTCTATAGAAGATAATTAACGGAAATACTATGAAAGTTGCTCAAAATGCAGTGGTAAAAATGCATTACGCGGTTTTAGATGATGACCAAAATACCATTGATAATACATTTGATGAAGATCCACTAGAATTTATCATCGGCACTGGTTTTTTAATCGAAGGCTTAGAAAATGCACTTATTGACAAACAAGCTGGTGACAAAGTCAGCGTGACTGTAAAACCAGAAGAAGGCTACGGTGAGCGCAATGACAACCTAACTCAAGCAGTACCAAAGAGCATGTTTGAAGGTATTGATGTTGAAGTCGGTATGCAATTTCGTGCCACTACAGATGAAGGTGAGCAAGCTGTTATTGTGATAGGTGTCGAAGGTGATGAAGTCATAGTCGATGGTAACCACCCTCTGTCAGGTCTTACTTTGCATTTTGATGTCGAAATTTTGGAAGTGCGCGAAGCAACAGCTGATGAGCTAGAGCATGGTCACGTGCATGGCGCGGGCGGCTGCGGCCACGACCATTAAAAAAAGCGCCTACGAGGCGCTTTCTTCTTGTACTTCTTGTTTAACTTTTTCTTTTAACGCTTCGAGCAAGCCAGCTTGATCTGATGTGCCTAAACGATATTTAGTGCCATCCACCATATTGACTTCTATCGCTTTAAACCCAGACACACTATAAACCCAACCATCATGGGAAATTCTTATTCCGATACCATGTCTAAATGAGTTGGTGACTGCGCGCACGGATTCAATGTCTTCAAAGCGAATTGTTTTTTTCGCCACTTTTGGCCCAAACCACCAGCTCAACTGTTGTGCCGTTGTATCAACTTTAATCGTCAAACCATAGAAGGCAATTGCAACCAGAACTAAAATGATGCCAAAGGCAATAACCCCTACATTTTCGCCAAGCAGTATAAACCCCATCACAACAAAAGTACTTAGCCAAGCCAAGATCCCAAAAATTGCCCATGCGAGCTGCGTTTTTTGATACATATTGCCTCAATCAAAACCATAAACAAATGTCACACCAAACTCGGTATCTACTTTGCTTTTATTTTCTTCTGGATCGGAATTATACCGATAAGTATACGAAACCTTAAGTGACAAGCCTTCAATAACTTGGCTAATTAATGCTGTTTCAGAAAAACTCCTAGCACCGAGTCCAGACACAGATCTTTCGTAGCTAAAATCTTGATTAAACCGCGTCCGTTTTGAAATATTGCGCTCCCATTGCAGTGAGGCACGCAATAAGTACCCTCGTTCGACTCTCTCTTGGTGTGGAAGCAATTCAGATTCATTGTCAACCCGGTATATTAGGACACCAGGTCCAAAATGAAAGTCGACTGTATTCTTACGTCCTTCAAATATGCGGTTGCCATACCCTACAACAAAGGTCGATGTATATTCTCGGCCATTAAACTCATCAACTTCGTAATCACCGTAAAGAAAAAATGATTCGTTATCTATGCCAAACTTATAACTTGTTTGCGCAGACACAAAGTAACGTGACGCAGTTTCATCTTCAATACCGGTTTCAATATCTGTTTCATCTGCGTAGTGACCATCAATTTTAAATTGGTTACGCCAATGTTGAAAATCCTGATAGAGGTTACCTTTTAATTTAAATGAGGAGTTTTTAGTATTACCACTGTTCGCAATAAACCCAAACTCAACATCACCATATAAAAATTCACCTTTATGCAATTCGTGGATCTCTTCTTCAGATAACTCGCCATATTCATGAAAGTCTTCAAAAGGATCAACAGCATACGCCTGAGTACAGCATAATGCAGATATAAATAGGAGTAACTTCTCTTTTTTCACTCGACAACAGACTCTTTTTTATTGCTTCCAAACTACATGGCAAAATGGCGCATCTAAGTCTCGACTGATCAATACCTTTGCAAACACCTCATCACCGTCTTCAAATTCAACGCCGATTGTGACCTGTACAAAATGCTCACGTTCAGCTTCTTGCTCAAATGCCACGACAGCGTGCCAACTATCATCGACATCCGCTTCTTCAATAAAGCCAAACTCTTCTCTGTGTTCATTAAATACATCGATATCTTCTTGAGATAAATTTTCTGGAGCCAACTCAAGAAAAATATCATATGCCTGATGTGTTACTTCTTCAATACTGCTTAGTCTTGCTGACATGTCCTCACCCCTCATTTATAACCAGCCCCATGATACCAAATCCGTAATTTCGTTTTCTACAAGGATAGGGTGTAATGAATAAATTTAACGCTAAAGTGCATTAACTAAATTAACACAGTAACGCTCATAAAACGCAATTATGTCCACTGAGGCTTATTAAATCTATACTTAATAAGCTTCAGTGGATCGATTAACGTTAATGCTCTAATATTTACCAAAAAGAAAAATAACAATATACAGGAGCCACCATGGTTCAGTACAAAGTCATCGATAACATCGCATGGGTAACATTAAACCGCCCTGACAAACAAAATGCACTCAACTATGATATGTTTCGACAGCTAGCTCACTCAATCAAACAGATCAAATCGAACCGCCAACTCAGAGCTGCTGTTATACAAGGAGAAGGACTGCACTTTTGCTCTGGACTAGATGTACAAAGTGTCACCAAGCACCCCTCGCAAATATTTAAGTTGTTATTCAAATTGCTCCCGGGAAACCAAAACCTGGTACAAAAAGTTGTATTAGGTTGGCGTACTCTCCCAGTACCTGTATACGCCATCTTGCAAGGTAATTGCTTAGGGGGTGGCCTGCACATTGCACTGGGCGCAGACTTTAGAATTGCCCACCCCGATACACAGGTCGCTATTATGGAGTCCCGTTGGGGGCTCTGCCCTGACATGGGCACTAGCATTGTTTTGCCATCCTACGTCAAACAAGACCATGCTTTAGCTATGGCACTGAGCGCCGAGCGAATTCCTGCTGTACAAGCATTGGAGTTTGGTCTTATTAGTAAAATTGATCAAAACCCACTGGCATATGTAAAACAACACATCGACTCTTTAAGTTGCCATTCGCCCGATGCATTAGCCGCGATCAAGCAACTCTACAATCGTGCCTACCAACCAGTTACTCGTCAGCTATTATGGCTGGAAACCAGGTATCAAATTAAGCTTTTATGCTCAAAAAACACTCGTATCGCTATGAAAAATGGTGTAAAAAATAACGAAAAGCAACCTTACTTTGAGCGTGCAAAATGGAAATAGCATCCTATTCGTGCCCTTACCCTTTGAGTGAATAAGGTAGTGGAAAAGTTCAATTACATCATCGGCATGTTTTATGTACTTATATGCCTATATAGCGCCAAAATGCTTATCCTATTGACCGGGCTAAACATTCCCGCCCCTTTAGTAGGCTTGATCATACTGTTTCTGTTGCTCAAAGGTCGTATACTTGCGCCACAAAGGTTGGCTGCGACATGTCAATCACTGATTGCATATATGGCACTATTTTTTATCCCTGTAGGAGTTGGCTTTATTGAGCACCTACAGCTAATAGCACAGCATAAACTTTTAATATTATCGTTACTTTTTCTGCTTCCCTGCCTTGTTCTATTCAGTGTTGGTAAACTTGCCGCAAAAGGTAAGTACCGTGACTAGTATACTTGTTTGTATTCTGACAATTGGCTTATTCTTAGTTGCGCGACAAGTTTATAAAAGCTGGCCGAGCCCTTTGCTCAACCCTGTATTAATTTGTATCACTATAATCACTTTAGTATTGCTGTTAACCGGTTATAAATACCCGACCTATTTCCAAGCCAGTATACCCATAGATTGGTTTTTGGAACCCGCAGTTGTGGCCCTCGCTTACCCACTGTATCAGCAGTACACCCATATAAAATCGGCATTTAAACTATTGATCTTTTGTGCTTTCATTGGCGTATCCGTGTCTACTATTTTTGCATATGCCTTATGTGTATTCATGCAAGCAGACAGTGATTTAACCAGCACTATGATGGCACTGTCGGTCACATCCCCTATCACATTGCTCATCACAGAGTCGCTGGGGGGAGTACCAAGTGTAGCTGCTGCTATGGTTATTTTAATCGGCGTATTTGGCGGCGTTTTTGGCCTTAAACTGCTTACATTGCTCAATATTTCTCAACCCCAAGCAAAAGGGGTTGCATTGGGTGTCAGTTGCCATGCGATTGGCACTGCTGCTGCAATGGAATACCACCCGCTAGCCGGTGCTTTTGCATCCGTCGCTATGATCTTAAGCGCCATAATAAGCGCTTTTTGGGTTCCGATACTTTTTACTATACTCAATAGCTTATACGCCTAACAGGCACTAAACATGACGTTCAAAGGAGCTCAACTTGATAGAGCAAGAAATAGAACAGTTTGAAAAGTACTACGATATGATCCGTACTTATTTACTTACCTACAGTATGCAACTAATAGCTGCTTTGTTGATCTTAGTTGTAGGCTTATGGCTTGCTAAGAAACTAGCCTCAGCAACCCATGCAGTGATGATACGACACAATATTGATATTACCTTGACCAATTTCGTATCAAATGTTGTTAAAGTCTTAGTTGTTACCATGTTTATTATCATTGCTTTAGGAAAGGTTGGGATCAGTGTCACACCTTTTGTCGCGGCAATTGGTGCAGCCTCTCTTGGGGCCGGCTTAGCAGTACAGGGTATGCTATCAAACTATGGCGCAGGTCTTGCGCTGATTGCAACTCGCCCGTTTGTTGTTGGTGACACTATCGCCATAAAAGGGGTCAGTGGACAAGTTAAGTCCATAGAGCTCGGTCATACAATTTTAATCAATGAACAAAAAGTCGAAATCACGGTGCCCAATAAACACATTATTGGCGAGGTATTACATAACTCTTTTAACTATTCTCATATCGAGGGTCAGGTCGGTATAGCCTATGATGCACCAGTCGACCTAGCAATATCTGTTATCCAAAAAATACTGGTTGATGATGATAATGTCGCAGATAATCCAGCCCCGCAAGTTGGCATAGAAGCATTTTCTGATAGCGCGATCACTATCAGCTATCGATATTGGACACCCACCACATCTTTGATTGAAAATAAGCTCAATGTCAATCAAGCAATCTACCAAGGTTTTAAAGACAAAAATATCGAAATTCCGTTCCCTCAACGAGTTGTCACTATTAAATCAAACACATCAAAGCCAGAATAAACCTTTGTGCTGCAGGTGGTATAAACCAACTGCAGCCCCTTTCTGCATTATAGCGTTCATAAAAAAAGCCATTGATTAACCCTTTACATAGTTCTATGCTGGAAACGTTTTGTTCACAAAACATACAACATGTAAGGAGAAAAACAATGAGAAATAGTAATATTAGTTACTTGCTCGGCAGTGGCGTGCTGTTGCTATCTAGCATGCAGACACTGGCAGCAAATTGTACCGGCTTGACCACTTGGCAAGCTTCCGATGTGTATCGCGCTGGTGATCAAGTAAAACATTTAAACAGTGCCTTTGAAGCAAGGTGGTATAGTCAAAATGAAGACCCACAGCAAAATTTTGGCGATTTTAAGGTCTGGAAAAACTTAGGTGCGTGTGGTGGCAACCAAAACCCAGAAGTTACATTAGTAACACCTGCTCAAGGAAGTGTTTTCACCCTTAATGACAGCGTTGTCTTATCAGCTGATGCGGCAGATATAGATGGTGCAGTAGGCCAGGTAGAGTTTTTCGTCGATGATGTGTCTGTCGGTTTTGACAATCAAGCCCCTTATCAGGTCACATGGTCAGCACAGCTCGGCCCGCATGTAGTTTCAGCCGTGGCAACAGATGATCAAGGCGCTGTCAGCCAAGCTAGCTCGGCAACAATCGAGGTTACCGATGGAACAATCAATACACCGCCGGCGATCGAGCTAACATCTCCCGGCAATAACAATCAATTTACGCTGGGTGATACAGTAAGCATCAAAGCGACAGCAACAGATCAGGACGGCTCTATTTCTGGGGCATCAATATCCATCAACAATTTAGAGGTTGCGACATTTGCAAATGGAAATATCTCTTATAACTGGGTAAGTGATACAACCGGCCAAGTGCAAATAAAGATATCTGCCGTTGATGATAAAAATGCCAGCAGTAATGCAAGCGTTAATATCAACATCGCATCGTCCAACCAAGGTGGATGTAAAGGTCTTAAATCATACCTAGCAGGCCAGACATACCAAACTGGTGAGCTGGTTTCCCATAACAATAGGAAATACCGCTGTGATGTTGGTGGCTGGTGTAGTTCGAATGCACAATGGGCATACGAACCAGGCGCGGGCCAACATTGGCAGGATGCATGGAGCGATCTTGGTATTTGCGCAATAGCACCTGAAATTCGCTTCGTTTCGCCAGAGCCAAACAGTACACTTCTTCAGGGGCAAAGCAGTGAAGTCAGCATTGTAGCAACAGATGCAGATGGTACTGTGGCACAACTGGAGCTTTATGCAGATCAAACATTGCTGGGTAGTTTTACCAGTGGAACGGGCTCGGTCAATTGGCAGCCTGTTACGCTTGGTGCTGTGACTCTATCAGCGAGTGCTACAGACAATGAAGGGAA
This sequence comes from Pseudoalteromonas luteoviolacea, assembly GCF_018100925.1. Taxonomy (GTDB): domain Bacteria; phylum Pseudomonadota; class Gammaproteobacteria; order Enterobacterales; family Alteromonadaceae; genus Pseudoalteromonas; species Pseudoalteromonas obscura. Next base: position 281,653 of record NZ_JAGJEH010000003.1, read on the forward strand.
TGTTAGCACTGAGCAAATTCAAGTGAATATCACGGATAAGCCTGTAGTTGTGGACTTAACTTCACCGACAGCAGGTACACAATACACACTTGGTGACTCGGTTAATATTAAAGCGCAGGCTCAAGCACTTACAGGTACAGTTAGCAGTGTGGAATTTTATGCCAACGGCACACTATTAGGTAGTGACACAACGTCGCCATACAGTTGGGTATACACACCTGCAGTGCTTGGCACTCAGACACTTACAGCTGTTGCAAAAGACAGTGCCGGGAACCAAGCAAGCAGTGCTGGCACCACGATTAATGTCATCGATAAGCCGATAGGTAAGACACACAAATTGATCGGTTATTGGCATAACTTTGTCAATCCAGCTGGCTGCCCTATCCCACTCGCGCAGATGTCACCTGCATGGGATATTATCGATATTGCGTTTGCAGAAAATGACCGAAATTCCGATGGCACGGTTCACTTCCAGCCATTTGAAAAAGACATTCGCTCCAACTGCCCACCGATTGACCCGGTGCAATTCAAAGCAGATATGAAAGCACTACAAGCACAGGGTAAAGTATTCGTCTTAAGCCTAGGTGGTGCAGAAGGTACCATTACACTTAATACCGATGCTGATGAGGCAAAGTTTGTATCTAGCCTAACCAACATCATACAAGAGTGGGGATTTGACGGGCTGGATATCGATTTAGAAAGTGGCTCTAACCTAGTACATGGTTCACAAATACAAGCTCGTCTACCTCGTGCACTCAAACAAATCGAACAAAATATCGGCGGCAATATGGTACTTACCATGGCACCGGAGCACCCTTATGTTCATGGAGGTATGGTAGCATATACCGGCATTTGGGGTGCCTATATTCCTTTAATTGACGCACTTAGAGATACATTAGACTTACTGCACGTGCAACTTTACAACAATGGTGGTTTACCTAACCCATACGAGCCAGGTAGCGCACCAGAGGGCTCCGTTAATATGATGGTCGCTCACGCTAAAATGCTCATAGAAGGATTTGACCTAGCCGATGGCACACGCTTTGCGCCACTAAGAGATGACCAAGTTGCTATCGGTTTGCCATCTGGTCCGAAATCAGCTAACTCAGGACAAGCACCAACAGCAAACATCATCGCAGCGTTGGACTGCTTAACCAAAGGCCTCAGCTGTGGCACTATCAAACCCGCATTTAACTATCCAAAGTTTGGCGGTGTGATGACTTGGTCAATCAATTGGGATAAGTATGATGGGTATAACTTCTCAAAACCAATTGGCGACAAGTTAACTCAAATGAACCAAGGAAATTAATCAGGTATTGTTATCTGTGCAAAATCGTAAAAAGGCACCAAATGGTGCCTTTTCTTATTTTACTTGAGCAGGAATTGGTCCTTGAGGAACTTCAACATGCGGGTTTTGTCCACGCTGCCTCAGTAGGTGGTCCATAATTGTGATAGCCATCATGGCTTCAGCAATGGGGATCGCCCGAATACCTACGCAGGGATCATGACGGCCTTTGGTGATCATTTCCACAGACTCGTTCGCGGTATTGATACTCTGGCCTGGCACTGTAATGCTTGATGTTGGCTTTAAGGCAATAGAAGCGATGATGTCTTGCCCTGTAGATATACCCGCAAGCACACCACCGGCATGATTACTAACAAAACCTTCAGGCGTCAGCTCATCTCGATGCTCAGAACCCTTTTGCTCGACTACGTCAAAACCATCACCAATCTCGACGCCTTTCACCGCGTTAATGCTCATTAATGAATGCGCAAGTTCGGCATCCAGTCTATCAAAAACAGGTTCGCCAAGGCCTACAGGGACATTTTTAGCAACTACTTTGACTTTAGCACCGATTGAGTCGCCCTGTTTTTTAAGGTCTCTCATATACTCATCAAGTGCGTCTAACTTGCTTTCATCGGGGAAGAAAAAAGCGTTTTGCTCAACACTATCCCAATTATAAGATTCAGCTTTAATCGGTCCTAGTTGAGACAAACATGCTCGAATTTCAATACCATGAACTTGCTTTAAGTACTTTTTAGCAATACCGCCCGCAGCTACACGAATAGCCGTTTCACGTGCAGATGAGCGGCCCCCACCACGATAGTCACGATGCCCGTATTTATGCCAATAGGTATAGTCACCGTGACCAGGACGAAATACATCCATGATCTTGCTGTAATCTTTTGAGCGTTGATCGGTATTCTCAATCAACAATCCAATACTAGTTCCTGTGGTTTTTCCCTCGAATACTCCGGATAATATTTTAATTTCATCCCCTTCACGACGCTGTGTCGTGTAGCGGCTTTGTCCGGGTTTCCTTCTGTCTAGATCAACCTGTAAATCTGCCTCATTGATTTCAAGCCCTGCCGGTACACCATCGACAACACCACCAAGTGCTGTACCATGACTTTCACCGAATGTCGTGACCCGAAACAACTGGCCTATGCTATTGCCTGCCATTAACTTTCCTCATTCCTCGTTACGGTTTTGGTTCATCTGAACCTATGTGGGGTAAACATCCCCCGAATATTCGACAAATTTCTCTGCGCATCTCCCTTTGCCGTACCAAACCAACAATGGATATCGTCCACGGTCAAGCAATGTACCGCAAAGGTTAATCGTTAAAATAGGCAACCAACTCTTGTTTACTGATCATAAACACGCCTAAACCGCCGTGTTCAAACTCGAGCCAAGTAAATGGTGCACCTGGATATAATGCTTCCATATGTACCATAGAATTACCCACCTCGACAAATAGAATACCACTCTCCGTTAAGTGTTCAGCCGCATCTCGGAGCAATATACGTGTAACATCGAGACCATCATCGCCAGATGCAAGCCCTAATTCTGGCTCATGGTGGAATTCATCTGGTAAATCGGCCATATCTTCGGCGTCAACATAAGGTGGATTTGCGACAATCAAATCGTATTTCTGACCCGGCACACCACTAAAGACGTCTGATTGAATTGCAAATACACGATCATCCATCATATGATCGTTAATATTCATCTCGGCTACGGCTAACGCATCAAATGAAATATCTACCGCATCTACTTGTGCATTTTCAAAGTATTTTGCCAAAGCAATCGCAATACACGCCGAGCCTGTGCACATATCTAAAATGCGAGTTACCTCTTCAGGTGCTTGTACCCAAGGTTGAAACTGCTTTGTAATTAACTCTGCAAATGGTGATCGAGGCACCAATACTCGCTCATCCACATAAAAAGGCATACCTGCAAACCACGCTTGATTTGTTAAATAAGGCACTGGAATTCGCTGTTCAATGCGAAGCTTTATCACCTCAACTAAACGCCTTTTCTCCGTACCTGTTAGTCGGGCCTGCATTAAATCTTTAGGTGAATCAATAGGTAGATTAAGGGTAGGTAAGAGTAAATTCACCGCTTCATCCCAAGGGTTATCGGTACCGTGACCAAAAAATAGTCCACTTGAAACAAACTGGCTTGCAGTCCAACGCAGCCAATCTTGTATCGTTACCAAATCTTCATAAGCCTCTTGGGCGATTTCGTTGGTTATTGATAATTCACTCATGATAATTCTCACACTATGTAGATAGCGGCATTGTAGCGGTTTTTAGGCTAGGTTTTTATGCTTTTTTTATTTAAAATACGTAAATGACTAGAGAATACCCTGAAGTAGCTATGGCCTCTGACGACTTTGACTTATTCCGCGATGCGATTTCCGGAACACAACCACTTAAACAAGACACCGTGGTACACAAACAGAAAGCAACGCGCTTCAAAGGCGAAGTAATTGCAGAACAAAAAAAGCAGCATCAAGCCGAGTTCTACTTTTCCGACGAATACGTGCCCGATATTGATACCAACGGAACCGTTAACTACGTCAGGCCTGGTGCTGATAAATACCTTGCAAAACAGCTCAGACGTGGGGATTACGCGCCCGAATTGATCTTAGATATGCACGGTATGAATAAAGAAACAGCTAAAGATGAACTCGCAGCTCTCATTCATGCATGTAAAAAACAGCACGTCAGCTGCGCATGCATTGTACATGGCATAGGTGAGCGTATTCTAAAACACAAAGTTCCACATTATTTAGTCCAACACCCCGACATTCTTGCGATGCATCAAGCTCCACTGGAATATGGTGGAAAAGGGGCGATTTTAATCTTGGTTGATTTGCCACAAAATTTAGAGTTTCGTAGATAATCGTTAACAACTATTAACGCAGTTACTCAACCAAGCTAGCCTGAGATTTACAAATAAGCTATATTAGCTGAACAATACGAAGTCAGCGGGAAGGTTGTACCCACAACGGGTGCTACATAAAAACGCGGGCCTTGTACATTTAGTTTCTGCTACTACCCTCAGGCTTAAAATGAACGATTTACTCAGTACAGATTTGACGATATTACTCGTCGAACCTTCAGTTACCCAAAGAAAGATTATTGCCCATGAGCTCCAACAAGAAGGCGTGCAAAATATTGATTTTGCTGACTCTGTTAGCACAGCAATTGACGCATTGAACCAAAACCTCCCCGACTTGATCATCTCTACCCTGTACCTTGCTGACGGAGATGCACTTAAATTACTCGACCACGTGCACACACATTTTAGCGATCATCAGCTGCCCTTTATGTTGGTCTCAAGTGAAACTCGCAGACAGCAGCTTGAGGCATACAAACAATCTGGAGTGGTTGCAATTCTACCTAAGCCATTTACAAAGGAGCATTTAGGCAAAGCAATCAATGCAACGCTTGATTTGTTGTCGCCACAGGAACTTGAGCTTGAGCTATATGATATTCAAGATTTGAGAATTTTGGTGGTAGATGACTCCAAGTTGGCCCGCAACCACATACAACGGGTTTTGCAAAACTTGGGCGCAACACGGATCAGCGAAGCAGAGAATGGCGCGCAGGCATTAGAGGTATTACAGCAGAGCATGTTCGACCTCATAGTAACAGACTACAATATGCCAGAAGTAAATGGACAAGAACTTACTGAAGCCATTCGCCGCTCAGACGAGCATGCCCACGTTCCTGTACTCATGGTGACTTCTGAAGCAAACGAGACACACCTTGCCAACGTCGCACAATCAGGTGTCAATGCTATGTGTGATAAACCATTTGAGCCAAATATCGTTAAACAGCTCATTTATCAAATGCTTGAACAAAATTAACTATATATTAGTTATTTTAACCACTTCCCTTGGCCAAAAACACCAAATTGATTTTTGGCCAATTAGATCACAAATTTAAAATCACAATAAAATCAAACGCTTAAAATAAAGATTCAAGCTGGCACAACCTTTGTAATAGTTATTACGTCTAAACAATCAAAGGGAACAACGCCATGAACTTATTTACTAAATTACTAACTACCAGCCTTTTCATTGGAATATCTGCGTCAGCAAATGCGAACACCATGACCAGTGATATGCTAAGTGATGTACAAAATCGAGTGAGTGAGAATATTCAATCGAGCCTAGTTGAGTTAAAGCTTAATACTAAAAAGGCACTAGTAGATAGTTTCATCCGTACAAATAAGGACATTAAAACCACTCAACCTGAAACTGAGCAGGTTCAAAAGGAAAACTAATATGTTTAGTGAAGTAACATTGATTAGCTTATTAGCGATGCCAGTAGTGAGCTTATTGCTGGCTTATTTTTCAATAGAAACCATTAAGATGATCAGTCATAAATGGTTTGCGGAGAGAACTTGATGAAGTGGTTATTGACGAAGACAAAAAACCCGCACAAGGCGGGTTTTTAAACGATGGACGCAAATGCTAATTATAGCTCGCCTTCGTTTTCAGATAGGAACTTAGCAACACCTTCAGGGCTTGCGTCCATACCTGATTTACCTTCAGTCCAACCTGCAGGACAAACTTCACCGTGCTCTTCGTGGAACGCTAGTGCGTCAACCATGCGAAGCATTTCATCGATGTTACGACCTAGAGGTAGATCGTTAACTACTTGGTGACGAACGTTACCTTCAGCGTCAATTAGGAAAGAACCACGGAAAGCAACACCAGCTTCTGGGTGCTCAACGTCGTATGCTTGACAGATTTCGTGCTTAACGTCAGCAACTAGGTCATATTTAACTGGACCGATACCGCCTTCGTTTACTGGTGTGTTACGCCATGCGTTGTGTGAGAATTGAGAATCGATAGAAACACCGATAACTTCAACGCCACGCTTTTGGAATTCTTCGAAACGCTTGTCGAACGCGATAAGCTCTGAAGGACAAACAAAAGTGAAGTCTAGTGGGTAAAAGAATACAACCGCTTTTTTACCTTTGATACGCTCATGTAGATTATAGCTATCTACGATTTCACCATTACCTAGTACTGCTGCTGCTGTAAAGTCAGGAGCCTGACGGCCAACTAATACACCCATTGTTTTCTCCAAATAGTTAGGTTTAGTTCCAATATACAAATCATTTTGTAATTTGATTCTAATTATTGAGGCGCTGTTTAAGAAAAACAACCCCTTGAAAAAATTTGCCTAAGTTTATTCAGCTCTGGAGAAAAATAACAATCGAATTATCCGATAGGTACAATCTAAAAATTCGATGAGGTTAAACTTTAGACATAAAAAAGCCCCTTGCGGGGCTTTTTCTGAATTAGTCCATAATATCATTTGGCATATCTGCACGTATATGCTGCCAAAGTTCACCTGACTGATGACCATATTTACGTATCAGTGATATCGCGCGATCATGATCGCCCTGCTGAGCAAGTTCTGTTAGATCGCGATAAAACTCTCTGGTGATTTTTCGAATTTTTGGCTCTGAAAAGTAATGACAGCCGATTTTCGAGTACAAACCTCTAAAGCCATTCAGAATAAGGACATAAATTTTATTCCCACCAGCAATGGCAAGCTGATGATGCACTTGATAATCATAGTCCGCAAAGGCTTCTGCTGTATCTGGTAACTCTGCGTATTGCGCTAGTATTTCGATCACTTTTTCTGGGTTCAGCTTGATCGCCGCACGTGTATAGATAGCACTAATGTTGGTTCTGGCTGACAACAACTGATCTGTCAACTCAGGGACTTTGTCTTCATCAAGTCGAGCCAGAGCTTCTAGAATATTAAGGCCTGACGTTTCCCAAAAATTATTAACTCTGGTTGGCTTACCATGTTGGATTGTTAGCCATCCATCACGGGCCAATCGCTGTAAAACTTCTCTTAAGGTTGTGCGAGTCACACCGATTAGCTCTGATAGTTCACGCTCAGCCGGTAAAATAGACCCTGGTGGAAACTCTCCATTCCAAATCGATTCAACTATATATTCCTCAGCGAATCCCGCTGGGCTCTTGGCTTTAAAAATTCTCATTTAGCACCACTTAATTTACAACCTAAGGCCAGATACATTCAACGCAAGCGACTCTCGAAAGCAGGCGGAGCATGATACTGCAACTCGTTAATCTACTGATTGTACCAGATGGATATAAAGTAACAAGCGCAACTGCAAATTGATGATGTCGTTATTGACAATTATCACCCTAAAGCACTCGTCTACTTTCCATGAGAGTGCACTTCCTGCTTTTACCAGCATACATCACCACAATGAAACCCCTGTTACAAAGTAACTCGTACTTAAAGTCAATCCAAATAAAAATGGGAACTTAATGACAAGCCCACAGCCTAACTCTCTGCATTTACAGCGATATAAGTACATGAATTAGTATCGCATAGCTTTTTTAAGGCGATGCAAATCGTAAATATCTTGATGCCTTAACACTAGATAGCCATAATAGCGACCAAAAAAGGAGACATACATGTTTGATAGACTCGCGAGCTTTTCTCGTTCCACCACAGCTTGGGCCCTTCTGTTTATGAGTGCATTTACTCTTGAGGTTGTCGCTCTTTACTTTCAGTATGCTATGGGTTTAGAACCTTGCGTGATGTGTATCTATCAACGTACAGCTATGTTAGGCGTTATGATTGCTGCTTTGATTGGCCTGTGTAGCAAAGGTAACTACATAGTCCGGCTCGTGGCGACAGCTGGTTGGGGTGTTTCCTCTATTTGGGGCTGGCTGCTCGCACGTGAACACATCTCTATGCAAACCACGACTGATCCTTTTGCCTTTACGTGTGCCTTTGAACCAGATTTTCCAGTTCCTTTGCACGAATGGATCCCATCGTTTTTCGCTGTGACAGGCAGCTGCTCTAGTATAGACTGGTCGTTTGCTGGTTTATCAATGCCTGGCTGGATGGCTGTGGTATTTGCAGTGTATGCGATTAGCTTTCTAATCTTTGCGCCATTGATTATTTTTAAGAAGTAAATTTGAGAGAAATATGATTTTTAGACTGAGTCAGGTTACTGAACTTTCAACCCTGTCGTTACGTGACAAACAGAAAGTTAAAGCAATTGCATTGTCGATGTTGTCGGCGAAAAGTAAGGTATTTTTAGCAGTATGTAAGCTGACATTGTTAACACCTCTTTTTATGGCATTGGCATACTTTGAAGGATGGGCACTGTTACCTGTACTTTTAGTAGCGGGCCTCGCTTACCCACTGCTCACTGCGCCAATCGAAATACAGTTTGCGTTAAAAAATATAGACCAAGCGCTTGAACAGTTTAAGCAGAGCCAAACATAGGCTCTGCGAGGTACTGACTTACTCAAATACGACGTGAGCTTTTAGCTTTTCAATTAGGCCCTTGCCTATCCCCTTCACTCTCTCTAATTCCTGCACATCCACAAATCTACCATTTTGCTCCCTAGACAAGACAATTGCCTGCGCTTTTGCCTCACCAATCCCGGGTAGCTGGATCAGCTCGTTAACTTGCGCTGTGTTTACATTTACAACCAATGGCGCTTGTTCAGACGGGTTTACATCTTGTGCCTGAACCAAATTACTCAACAAAAGTACCGCTACTATAAGTCCAAGAATCCATGTATGTCTTCGCATTTAATTTTCCTTAAAATTTTATGAAACTAACACTGCTTAAAAATACTTAATAAGCTATCTAACCATAAGATTTAACGATTACTTTTGTAAAATACTTACTAATATTTTCATTGTGTTTTTTTCATATGGATCGTCTAATGAAGTGCCTTTAAGTTGCATTAATAACAAATACAGTTTACTGTATAAAAAAACAGTGTTTTATGGAGGGTCATCATGGCTGTTATAGTAAAGTATGTGGTTGAAAGAAACGGAGTAGAGCGAATGACATTTACTAGCAAAAAAGAGGCGGATGCCTACGATAAAATGCTGGATGTTGCAGAAGCGCTTGAAGCAATGCTAGATAAGGTTGATGTACCACTTAGCGAGCAACAAGTTGAATCACTTGCTCTAGAAATGGCAAAGTATAAAGACGATTTTATTTCTGTACTCAAAGGCAGTAAACCATCAGCAGAAAAAGACAATAAAAAGACGTCCAAGAAAGCCGAAGAAGTTACTGACGAAGCCGCCGAAGATAAGGTCACTGCTATTAAGCAAGCATAATTCTATATTACCTTTACTGGCTTATTCGTTCCAAAAACGCAAAAACGCCGCACTATTGATATAGTTCGGCGTTTTAGTTTTATATAATCGTCGTAGCGATTATTTTAAAACAGCAGCCACTGCATCAGCAAAGTAATCAATATTGCTTTGGCTGATACCCGCAACATTTACGCGGCTAGAACCCACGATATAGATTGAGTACTCCTCACGTAGGCGGTTAATTTGCTCTTTATTAATACCTAAGAATGAGAACATACCGTGCTGACGCTCAATGAATGAGAAATCATGTCCAGTATTTCTCTGCGCTAAGCTATCCTTCACAAGACTACGTAAACCGTTAATACGATCACGCATTTCAGCAAGCTCTTGATGCCACTCTTGCGTTAGCTCATCACTTGAAAGGATCGTATTTACAATATCGGCACCGTGTGCCGGTGGCATTGAGTAGATACTACGTACTACGCTCAATAAAACTGAGTTAGCAACATCTGCATTTGCTGCATCTTTAGAAATAACAGAACATGCGCCGATACGCTCACGGTAAAGACCAAAGTTTTTAGAGCATGAAGAACAAATGATCATCTCTTCCACTGTTTGAGCTAGCAAACGTAGACCGTTAGCATCTTCATCTAGGCTGGTACCAAAACCCTGGTAAGCAATGTCTACCAGTGGCGTAAAGCCAACTTCTTTTGCAAGATCCGCAAAAATTTGCCACTGTTCGGCATTCAGATCCATACCACTTGGGTTGTGACAACATGCATGAACTAAAACAACATCACCTTTTGGCACTTGCTTCAGCGTATCAATCATCTCGTCAAAAAGTAGCCCTTTATTCTCGTAGTCGTAGTAAGGGTATTCTTTTACAGTCAAGCCAGCAGCTTCAAATAGGCTAATATGGTTCGCCCAAGTTGGAGTAGTCACCCAAACCGTCGCATCTTTATTACAACGCTTGATGAACTCAGCAGCTACACGCAAAGAGCCTGTGCCTCCAGGAGTCTGCGCCGTACGCACACGATCGGCAAGTAATGTAGTGTGACTATTGCTTAGTAACAACTCTTCCATCTTAGCGCAAAAATCTAAGTTACCAGCTAACCCAATGTACGATTTTGTGGTTTCGTTTTCTAATCGAAATGCTTCTGCTTTTTTAACCGCTTTTAAAACCGGAGTAGCACCTTGCTCATCTTTATATACACCAACACCTAAATCTATCTTTTTAGGGTTATCGTCTTGCTTATAAGCTGCCATTAGGCCCAAAATTGGGTCTGTAGGAAGTGGTTTTAGTTCTGAAAACATGTGTATTTTTTTCCTATTAAAACTAGTACGCAAAAACACAAGGCCGCAAAAATTCGCTCAAGCGTATTCAAGCTCACCTTCATTTCTCTAAGTATTCAACTCGATAATACGTAGCAATCGTGGGGGTTATAGTTGCCATAATACTAACACAATTTAACGAGAACACGAGCCCTCTCACTCAGGAAGGTAATGTGTTATTTTCATGCAAGCGGCAACCAGTACAGATAAATTGTCAGGAGTAAAAAAGTCTTTACTAAATGCCTCTGCATCAATGATCCCTACACACTCAAAACTGTCGTTTAGCAATGGAATACAAACCTCGGCTTGAACTTTTGGATCACAGGTATAATACTCACCGCCTGTTGCAATATATTCGGGAATATCATTGATAATACGGGATTTCTCTGACAATACAGTTTGAATGTTATTTGAAGTCGCTGCGAATTGTTCATTTATGGGAAAGAGAGGACGACTTGGCGCACCATTGTAAGCCAATTTCAAGAGCTGATTTTCACCGTCTATTGATCTCGACTGATAGATACCAAACCAATCGACACCGGTTTTATAGGTAACAAACTCCACAATAGCTTGCAGTTTAGCTAGCAGCTCTGCGTTTTTGTCACTTTGTGAAATATAAGAATTCAATTCAAAAGGTGCTTCTTGTAGATGGCCAAACAAGCTACAGCTTCCTCCTTCGCCAAGCTCTGGAATTTGATAAGACCATACCGGTTTGGCTTGGTTACCTGCCAAAAATGCTTCAAGAGAGTCTAGTTGCAACTTCACCAATGAAGGTTCTACTGGGGTTATTGTTTTATCTAAGTATGCAGAAATCATTTAGCCATCCAAACATCTATATATCTAAACCAAATTTAACACGCAATTATGCCGTTGACTATAGGAAAGTGCATGTTTTTTATTTTGAGGGATAGTAGAAAGGAATAAGTTAAAAAAAATTTCAATGTCTCAGGCGACTAATCGAGGGAGTAAACAAGCTTTACTTCATTGCCAATTTGATTGTAGCTCACACTATCCGCAATCTCTGAGAGCAATTGAACACCACGCCCATGCTCATTAGATAGAGAATTGTCGTGTTGTACTTCTGGCTGCATAAATCCGCTACCAGAATCTTTAATATCAAAGGTAATCGAACGCTTCTCGGGAGAATAAGAGGCCGATATTTGAATCGATGCATTGTTCAGTTCAGCCAATGCCTCGGCTCGTTGGGTGTAATACTCTAAAAACCCATCTTCTTGGTTTTTCAGCTCAGAGCTTATCCCCAATACGCCATGGTCTAAAGAGTTATTGTATGCTTCCGACAATAACAGGAATATATTGGACCTGTGCGCATCCACTCCCTCAACATTGCTTAATACATTGACCACTTCCAATACAGGATCCGTTACTTTCATTTGCTGGGCGTCTAAAGAAACGGACACATCAAAGGGCAAACAAGAATAATGTGTTTCACTTGAACTCTCTACCTCGGCAGCCAAACAGTTAACGATTGCAATACTCAAGTCATCCTGTTGCTCCGCATGTTGAGCAAACCCTCTTACCGTGTCTATCACTTCCTGAGTGGTAATAGCATGTTTACTTTGCAAAGTATCGATGAAGCGCCCTTCACCAAACATTTCGCCATCTGGCCCTTCACTTTCGATGATCCCGTCGGTGGCCATCACCAACCGCGTGCCACGCTCTACCTCAAAGTGCAAAATGGTTCGCTCGAATTCCTCATCGTCCAAAATCCCCAGCGCCATGTGCTGTGACTCAACGGTTTTTAATACCTTACCCTGCTCATTGATCAAATAAATGTCTGGCAATCCACCCAACCAAGCAGAAATATTTTTACCTGAGCTACTCAGCTCAATAATCGCTGCGGCACAAAACATATGGCCAGGTAGCAAGGTATATAAAGAGCTGTTTAGCTCCGTTGCAATATCACCTACAGCCATTCCCTTTTGTACCATAGTGTAAAAAATCTTTGAGGCTGGCAGGGCCCCAACGGCAGCCGCTAAGCCGTGACCGGTAAAGTCGCCCAACAAACAATAAAAACCGCCAATAGGGCTTTTGGCCATTAAAAACATGTCGCCATTGAACATTGAGGCAGGAGAGAGATGAAAGTCGCACAGCGTATCAAACCTTTCTTGGCCTGACAGGGCATTTCTGAATATATGCTCTACAATTTCATGCTCTCTTTCAGTTTGATTGTAATGATATTGAAGCTGTTTCTTTTGTTCGTTTGCTTCTTTGCTAAGCTTTCTTGTACGGGCATGAGCACGAATTTTCGCAGAAAGAATAATTCTGTCAAAAGGCTTATGGATGAAATCATCCCCGCCAACTCGCAGACACTTTTCAAAACTTGCATGATCTTCAAGCGCGGTTATAAAAATAATAGGTAAGTACACATCCCCTGCGTACTCCTTGATCTTAGGTGCCGTTTCAAACCCGTTCATAACGGGCATCATGACATCAAGCAATACAATATCTACCTCGTGCTGCTGCAGTAAGTCCAGCGCTTCTTGCCCATTGTTTGCAACTAATACATCATAGTGTTGTTGCTCTAACATGGCAGTGAGCAATCGGCAGTTAAGAGGCTGATCATCAACCACTAAAATAAGCATTCGACTGAACTCAGTTAGTCAATTTCAAACTTTTTATCAAACCGAGATATTTGTAAAATCTTTTTTAACTGTGGTCGACAGTTGCTGATCTGTATGCTTCCGACAGAGTCACCAAGAGTCTTTTTCATATTTAATAGCATGCCTAAAGCCGAGCTATCCATGTAGTCCGTATCACGTAAATCTACAACTACTTTTTCTGTTTCGGCGTTCACCTCTGCATAGGCTTGGCGAAATGATTGTACTAAATTAAAGTCAAACTTCCCTTTAATCTGAATTGTTAAGGTCTTTCCGTCGGCTGAAGCATTTTTGCTCAGGCTCATTGCAAGCTCCTACTTTGAATTTGGTATTGTTATCCATCTTTATGTTTTAAATATAATCGTATTACGTAATTTCGCCAAAAAAATATAACAGCACAAAACACTTTTTGTTAGTATCCAAGGTGATAAAACTAGTTTGGAGTAAGCCATGTCAGAAGGTCGTTTAGTATATTCTACCGAGCTGGGAAGAATTAAACAGCAAGATGAACAACCGCAACAAGAAGTAAAGCTTTTTAAAGACGGCCACATTCGTATTGAACGTCAAACCAAAGGAAGAAAAGGTAAAGGCGTGATGCTGGTAGTCGGCATTGATCCTGAGCAGCATGATCTAAAAAAATTAGCTAAAGTACTGAAAAGTAAAATGGGGCAAGGTGGCGCTGTAAAGGATGGTGTGATTGAGATTCAAGGCGATGATCGTGAAAAGCTAAAAGGTCTATTAATTGCTCAAGGATTCAAAGTCAAAATAGCAGGGGGTTAATTCCCTGCTACTCTCATAATACTTGGCTCTTGAGCAAATACTTGTTGCTCTGTCAGCGGTGCGCTGTAGTAATAGCCTTGTACAATATGACAATTGTTCCGCTGTAAAAAAGCGACTTGCTCTGCTGTTTCCACCCCTTCAGCAACCACCTTCATACTTAGCTTCTGCGCCATCGCAATGATTGCAGCAGTAATTTCCATGTCATTACTATCTTCTGGTATATCCTTTACAAAAGATCTATCCACTTTGAGTACATCGACAGGGAAACGCTTTAGATAACTGAGTGACGAGTAGCCTGTTCCAAAATCATCAATTGATAGAGATACACCTAATTTTTTCATCTCCTTGAGCTGTTCTATTGCTGCCTCAACATCACCCATTAACATACTTTCTGTCAACTCAAGGTGAAGCATTGAAGGTGGTAGGCCTACTTCATCCAATGTGTGAGAAATCGTCTCTATTAGATTTGCATCCTTAAACTGTCTCGCAGACAAATTAATAGAAATATCCGCAGTATACCCTTTTGATTTGAGCACAGATGAGAATCGACAAGCTTCTTTCAAAACCCACGTACCTATTTCAACAATGAGTCCCGTCGCCTCCGCAATAGGGATAAACTTAGTCGGCGGGATCCCTCCTTCAGTTGGGTGGTTCCACCTAATTAACGCCTCATAGCCAACGATTTTCCCACTTCGACTATCTATTTGGGGTTGATACTGCAATGAAAATTGTTGGCTCTTAATCGCCTGTCGTAATTCATTTTCTATATGCAAGCGCTCATTCGCTGCCGCATTTAGCTCTTGAGAGTAAAAATGGAAGGTATTTCGCCCTTTAGCTTTGGCTTCATACATGGCCAAATCAGCGTGTTTTAATAATTGCTCTTCTTCTTGACTATCAAACGGTGCCAAAGTGATACCAATACTGGCACTGACAATGACCTCGTTGTTACCTAGCGAAATAGGTTGGCTCAGGGTTTTTTGTATAGTGTGTGCAACATCCATTGCGTTGTCTCGAGTGCTTATCCCACTTAACAACACAGCAAATTCGTCGCCACCTAGTCGAGCAATTGTGTCCTCAGCTCTTAATCGCTGTTTTAGTCTGTCGGCAACCTCTACGAGTAACCGATCTCCGGCATCATGGCCGAGTGTATCGTTAATACGTTTAAATTCATCGAGGTCAAAGTAAAATAGCGCAAACGCGTAGTGTCCACGAGAGGCCAATGCCATAGATTTACGCAGTTGCATGCGGAAAAATGTACGATTAGCTAAACCTGTTAAAGTGTCAAAATAGGCCAGCTCTTCCATCTTCCTTTGACTTTCTTTTACAAATGAAATGTCTTGTGCTGATGCGACATAACTTGAAATGCGTCCACCATTTTCCCGAATTGGAGAAATACTCAAACTCACCCAAATTTGATCATTGTTGCTACTTTGCAGCAAAGTATCACCACGCCAGTAGTTGCGACTTTTGAGGTCAAAATCTATATCATCGATTAAAATAGCCATCTCGCTAGAGATAATATCTAGCAGTGGCGCATCCAAAAAGTGAGATTCAGAAAACCCGGTCATTTCAACCATTTTTGGATTCACATATTCAATTTTGAATCGCTCATTGGTGATCACCACCCCGGTACCTGAAAAGGCAACCGCTTTGGATAACCGATTTGCCGCCTTCTCTGCAATTTCTTTTTCATTGATACGTTGATTCAATCCATTGACGAGTTTTTTTATATCGTCACTCATGTCATTGAATGACGCATTCAATAGACCAATTTCATCATCACTATCTGCGAGTTTTGGATGATCCCATTGACCTCTGCCAAAACTGATTAGCACTTTAACTAATTGATTAATACGCTTCAAAATCAAATGGTAAATGACTTGATGTAGTAGCATGGCGACAAAGCCAGCATAGAGAACAAACAAGCCGAAAAACTTGACCTTTAGTTCTTCAAGCGCGTGCAAAGCCGTATCTCGGCGCTTGTACATACCGACATACCAATCAAGTTCCCCTAAATGCATCACATTTGCGATATGGCCTGCTTTATCATGGACAAACTCATCTTGATAGCTAGGTAAGTTCACCTTAAGCGCAGTGTCTATAACGCGTTGTATTGGGCTCGGTAATACGTCTTTTGTTAACAGTTCGGAACGCTCGGTATCTTTGAGCAAGTTTGGCGCAGATATAATCCGGCCCTGTTTGTCAAAAATAATGTAACTTTGCTCTGCGGTCGGCTTTGGTAACCTAGAAAGTAAGGTTTCTAACTCTAAATCACTTCCTGTAAAGCCTCGATACACATCGCCTTCATATAGCGGAACTAAAATACTCACAACCCATTTGCTCCAAATTGGATCATGATGTACATCAGACCAAACAGCTTCTCTGGTAGGGTTTAACTCCTCTCGTAACAGCGGTTGAGCGTGAATATTAGCCTGTCTATTTTGTGCACTGTCCAACAGGACCGAGTTAGGTGGTGCTATTCGTACAAAGTTCTCTGTCGTGTAAATATAAAAATTGAAAAAATCTTGAAGTAAAATAGGTGACAGAATATTCCAAAGGTTTTCTGACTTTTGAAATAAAGCTTGATCGCTTTCACTTAAGGTCTCTTTCAAGATATAAGCTGCCGACATGCCATTAGCGGCAACGCTGTGCATTCTGCCATTGCTTGTAGTAAGGGGTAACTCGGTATTTAGCGGTATCTCTGTTGCTGATAGAAGCTTTTTTGAAACAACGGCATTAGTTTGTTGAGCAAGGCTCTTCTTAAGCTCTAAATAGTGAGAAAACTGCTGTAATACTTGCTCACTTAAGCCGTGTAATTGGACAAATTCAGCCTCAACAAGATGCTTTTCCTCAGATTTCAACATCAACGCGGCTGCAAATACACCAGCAATGACACACACAGCGGAAATTAAAATTGATAATTTCACACTTAGAGAATTAGCACCAAAACGCGAAGGAGGACGACGGTTGCCCACGATAAACCCTTTACCCTGTTATGTTTTTTTTCATATATTGACCTGAATATATCAGATCACGTAATTCGTAGCCAATGCAATTAGAGTATAATTTAAAATACCTAGTTGTAATTGGTTCAATATCTGTGTTAATAATACTGCCAATACTGATTTTTAGATACGAACAGATTATGAACTTTTTCACGCGCCGTTATTTTTTCTTTTTTAGCTTCTTTAGGTGAAGAGGCTTAACTGTTTGCGCGTAAAAACGAATAGCTAAGCCTCCCACCATCTGGGAGGCTTTTTTTTTGGCACAATGGGAGTGAGGACCATGACGCAAGATACTTTAGATGCATTGAGGACAGAGATTAATGAGATTGACTCTGAGTTATTAGTACTTTTGGCAAAGCGTAGACGTATTAGTCACGGGGTATTGGAGTATAAGATTAACAACAATAAACCGATCAGAGATGAAGAGCGAGAGCTTGCCCTATTAGAAAAGCTAATTCGATACGGTAAGTCTCTAGGGCTAGATCAATTTTACATCAACAATGTTTTTCAGGTAATTTTGGAAGACTCTGTACTCAATCAGCAGGCACTTCTGCAAAAAAGCTTGAACCCCGATACCGTCAATGATACTCATCGAGTTGCCTACCTAGGTGGACAAGGCTCATATAGTCAGTTGGCGTGTCACAAGTATTTTAGTCGCCGCCCTGGGAAAGTCGTTGAAATGGGCTGCCAGTCATTTGAAGATATCACCAATTCAGTTGAAAAAGGCAAGGCCGATTTTGGTATTTTACCAATCGAAAACACCAGCTCAGGCAGTATTAATGAAGTATTTGACTTAATGCAGCATGCTCAAGTCTCTATCGTTGGGGAAGTCACTCACAGTGTAGAGCACTGTCTACTCGCCAAATCCGGTATCGAGCTTAAAGATGTGAAAAAAATCTATGCCCACCCGCAACCCTTCGCACAGTGCAGCCGTTTCTTACAAAGCCTTGCAGACGTTACCCATGAAACATGTGACTCTACATCAAGTGCTATCAAGGCTGCTGCGGAGTGTGACCAAAGCGCGGCGATTGGCTCAGCACAAGCTGGACGTTCACAGGGCTTGGAAGTCATCAAAAGTGAACTTGCCAATCAAGCTGAAAACCACAGTCGCTTTATTGTAGTCGCAAGAAAACCGCTTCAGGTATCTACCCAAATTCCTACGAAAACCAGTCTTATCATGGCGACAAAACAGCATGTCGGTTCCCTTGCAGATGCATTGATGGTATTCAAAGAAAACAGCATTAACATGACAAAACTTGAATCGCGTCCTGTTCCTGGCAATCCGTGGGAAGAAGTCTTTTACGTAGACTTACAGGCAAATATTGCAGACCCTCAAGTGCAAAAAGCACTAGAAGCACTCAAAGAACATACTCAGACGGTCAGAATTTTAGGTTGCTACCAAAGTGAGTCACTCAAAGCAGTGGAACCTATCTGATGCTATAAGCCCAGCTATTGGGCTGGGCGCTCCTCCTAACTTAGTACGCACTGTCTCTTCAGAGTAATATGCGCTACCAATGTAGCGCATTAACGCACTGCTTATGAAGCTAGCTCGTCGAGCACTTTGGCATCATTAGCCTTATTTAAAATACCTCTACTCTGTGCTAAGAAGGTGTGGGCACTGTCAGAGAAATAGCTCTGCGCTTTATCAAACCCTTCTATCAATGCTTTTTTGTCACGTTGTTTCAAGTTTTGAAGTGTTTGTGCAAAGGTATCCTGATAGCTGGCGAGCAACCCTTCAACGTCGTCAAACTGAGCAAGCATTATATCGGCATATAACTCGGGGGACTGTGCAAATAAACGGCCAACCATCATCAACTCCAATTGATAGATAGGTGAAGAGCAACTGCGAAGCTCTTCCAGTGTGTGACACTGTTTTGCTAAAAACTGGCCATAAACAAATGTAGTCAAGTGCCGCATGACCTGAATGATTTGCATCGCTTGGTCGTGCTTTTTCGCTTCCATAGAGACAATATGACATCCCCAGATTTGAAGTTGCTTCAATAAACCATCATATGCGGCTTGATCTCGCCCGTGACAAGCTACCACAGTTTGCTTAACCCAGTGAGAGATATCTGGGCCAAACATTGGGTGTAGGCCAACCACAGGGCCCGGGTGTTTTTTGAGTAGGCTTTTAAGTGGGGCTTGCTTTACAGATGTAATATCCGCCAAAATGCATTCGGGATCCAGCGCAGGTAAATCTTCGATAACTTGTTCTAGACTATTTATAGGCACACTCACAAGCACGAGCTTTGCACCGGACAAAATATCTGCGGCATCTTCTTGATGGCCTTTATCGAGCACTTTAACTTCGTAACCTGAACGTCTAAACTGCTTCGCAAATAACTGACCCATTGCCCCCTCACCACCGACTATCACAATTGGCGAAAGCTCGGGTGCTGTACACGCTAATTTACTTTGCTGATTTTCGTATGCTTCACGCATCATTCTGCGCAAAATATCTTCCACCAACTCAGGGTTCACCCCCTTCTCTTGTGCTTGCTGACGACGTGCCGCGATTAAAACCGCTTCTCTGTCTGGAGCGTGCAGTGCTGCGCCCTGTTGCTGCTTAATTTGCCCAACCTGCTCTGTTAGTTTTCTGCGCTCAGCAAGCAAGCTAACCAGTTCACTATCACAGCGATCTATTTGGACACGCAGCTCATCTAGACTCAAATTATCTCTCATTCCCATACCGTAAACCTTAATTTACACCAGTAAATATTTAATTACACCTAGTCTAACAGGACGAATTTTATTAAGAAAGTAACATTTCGTTACTTCATGAAATTATAAGGTACAAACCAATGGGTTTTAAATTTACGTGTCAGTAGGTGAGTATTAAGACAAAAGATAGCAGACAATCAATGAATTGAAATATGAGGGGAGAAACCAAACAGGCCGCATAAAGCGGCCTGTTTGTTAAGCATAGGTAGTATGCGCGTATTAGTTAAGTTTCTCTTTAATACGTGCAGATTTACCAGAACGCTCGCGTAAGTAGTAAAGCTTAGCGCGACGAACCGCACCACGACGCTTAACTGTAACGCTGTCAACCAGTGGGCTGTGTGTTTGGAAAACACGTTCAACACCTTCACCGCTTGAGATCTTACGAACAGTGAAAGATGAATGAAGGCCACGGTTACGCTTAGCGATTACAACACCTTCAAAGGCCTGTAGACGCTCTTTGTTACCTTCTTTAACACGTACTTGAACAACAACTGTGTCACCAGCGCCGAACGCAGGTACGTCTGTTTTAAGCTGCTCTTCTTCAAGCGCTTTAATAATATTTTGGTTTACTTTTGCCATTTTATTTCTCACATTCCTAGGAGTAACTGTCTTCTAGCCACAAGCTTCATGTTCTTGCTGAAATTCAGCAAGGAGCTTTGCTTGCTCCTCAGTCAGAGCTAGGTTACGCAACAAGTCCGGACGGCGTAGCCAAGTCCTGCCTAATGACTGCTTTAAGCGCCATTTTGCAATTTCTTTGTGGTTCCCACTGAGTAATACAGCAGGGACCTGCTTTCCATCCAATATTTCAGGCCGAGTATAGTGAGGGCAATCTAACAGGCCATCCGAAAATGAGTCCTGCTCAGCAGACTGATTGTGACCAAGTACACCAGGCACTAATCGAGCAACTGCATCGATAAGCGTCATAGCGGGCAATTCGCCACCACTGAGAATAAAATCACCAACGGACCACTCTTCGTCTACATGAGACTCAATGATCCGTTCATCTATACCTTCATATCGACCCGCAACTAGAATCAATTTTTCAGACTGTGCTAATTCAGCAGCGCCTTTTTGATCCAGTTTGCGTCCCTGTGGAGACATATAAATTACTTTTGCGCCATCACCTGCTGCAGATTTTGCATCAAGTATGGCTTTTTCAAGCGGCTCTACCATCATCAACATACCTGGACCACCGCCATAAGGACGATCATCTACAGTACGATGTTTGTCAGTAGCATACGCTCTAGGGTTCCAACAATTGAACTCAATCAAGCCGTTTTTCACAGCTCGACCAGTTACACCTTGCTGAGTAACTGCATCAAACATTTCAGGGAACAGCGATACAACGCCTACCCATAGTTTTTGCTGATCACTCATTAAAATGCAGGATCCCAATCAACCGTAATTTCACGTTCATCATGCTTAACTTCAATAATGACAGAATCTGTCAAAAATGGAATTAAGCGCTCAGTCTGGCCAAATGCATCTTTTTTGTTTGCTTTCACAACCAAAACATCATTTGAGCCAGTCTCCATCAGGTCATCGACATGACCTAAGTTGTAACCTTTATTAGTTACAACCGTCATACCAATTAAGTCTCGCCAATAAAACTCCCCTTCAGGTAATTCAGGAAGCTGCTCACTATTAACGGCGATTTCAGCATTGGTATAAGCCATTGCTTCATCTCTATCGTTAATGTTTGCAAATTTAGCGATGAAACCCTTGTTGTGGCGACGCCAGTCGCTCACTTCAAGTGCTTGCCATTTACCTTGTTGCCCTATCAACCATGGGCTGAAATCGAAGATCCCTTGGGGATCATCAGTAAATGAATGCACCTTAAGCCAACCCTTAATACCATAAGGGGCACCTAATTTGCCGACAACAAGTGTCGAGGTGTTATCTTGACTCATGGTTACACTTACGCCTATTAAGCCGCTTTACGAGCGTCTTTAACTAACTTAGCTACGCGATCTGAAAGAGATGCGCCTTGACCTACCCAGTGATCAACACGAGCAAGATCTAGACGAATTTTTTCTTCCTGACCAGAAGCGATTGGGTTAAAGAAACCTACTTTCTCGATGAAACGACCGTCACGCGAGAAACGGCTATCCGCAACCACGATTTGATAGAATGGACGCTTTTTAGCGCCGCCACGTTGCAAACGAATAGTTACCATACCGTCCTCTACATAGATTGACTGTTTTCATTAATAAGATATAACTTCCCACTACGGGAAGCTGGGGAATTGTACGAGTTTTTCTCAACAATGCAAGCATGTTTTGGATTTAATTCTCAATCTTGACATACCTAGGTCAGTTTGGACCTAAAACGCACTCATTGTTTGGCTTCGCACACGCCAAAATAAAGAAACGGGTGCAGTTAAAAACACCCGTTTAAAAGCTCAAGCAAAGCATTAATTACTTTGCTCGCAGGGAGGCATTAAACCTTAGAACGTATATTTCGCATTTAGTGCAAAATTACGCCCTGGTTGCGTATACTGTCCTAGCGCTGCGTCAGCCGACTGCCCAGCGACGCTCTCATATGGCGTGTATTCCTTATCCAATAAGTTAAAGACGCCCGCATTAAGTCTAAAGTTGCCAAAGTCGTATTCAGCGAAGAGATCAACTGTCCCCCAACCCGCTGTTTTGACCTTGTCATCAGCTGGTACCTTAGTCATACGTTTGGCAGCTTTAAATGCCGCAGTAACGGACCAGTTGTCTAACTCATAGCGTGCCTTTACAAAACCATTTAGCGGGCTAATAGTACTAATATAGTCATTAGTTTCTTTGTCTTTACCCTGTACATAGGAAAAACCAGAATTAAACGACACATTGTCATTCACCCAAATAGTGAAGTCAGCTTCTAGTCCTTTGATCTCTACTTCTGCAATATTTTGGTACTGATAATAAGTCTTAGGAGGCATACCTGGAATTTGGCTTGGCTCAACACGCACTATTTTGTTTGAGATAAAATCATCAAATTTTGAATTAAATACCGTGACAGAGAACTGTTTCGACTCAAAATCACCTTTAACGCCGAATTCAACGCTGTCGCTTGTTTCTGGATCTAGCTCAGAGTTCGGTAGAATTTGATAAAATGGCTCAACACCGTGACTTTGGTATGCAAGATCATGAGGTGGAATTTTGAAACCACGAGAATACTGAGCAACAACGTTCAAGTTTTCTGACACAGAGTAAACCACGCCCAGTTTTGGCGACAGAGCCGTTTCACTGATGTCTCCAAATTCTGTGCCCGCGTATAATTCGCTTTGTTTAGCATCCATCTCATAGCGGTCTATGCGTAGGCCAGCATTGAGCTTAAGTGTATCAGGTATCAAGGTAATATTGTCTTGAACAAATAAACCTAGCATAGTTGTGTCTGCACCAGGGAACGTCTTTTGCCCTTCTCTATCTAGGGTTTTGTTTCCCTGTGTATCAATTCGTGTTTTATAGCGAGGACGAGCCGTCTCATAGCTATCGTAATCAAAGCCGTAAACCAATTGATGAGACAAAGAGCCAAATTCAAGCTGCTTATCAAGGACTAAACGCGTGCCGAAAATAGATTGCTCAAAGCGATAGTCATTGAAGTCAGTATATGGACCAGTGCGACTGCGGCTGCCATCATTTGCGCGGATCTGATCGCTTAATTGCTCAAAGTCTGTGTAATAAACTTGTGCGCTTAGATTATCGTAAAAACTGGTTGCACTCGCTGTATCAAACTCTAGAGAGAATGAAATGCTTTCATTATCATCTCTTGTTTCATAAGCATTTTCAGTAACAATTTGCTCAACATCTTGGTCAAAGTAGTCCACTGTCGCCAAGATACGCTCATTGTCAGTAATTATGAATTCAGATTTGAGTAGCAGTGCATTTGATGTGTAGTCAAAACCGGGCAAATCTTCCGCATAGTTTTGGGTTTCTTCACCATCTCGACGTGTGACCTGAATCGATGTCGCGTTAGAATTACTCAGTTGCTTGGCGAATGTCGCCGTCGCACTTTTTTCTGCGTTCACGCCATAATACCCAAGACCAACTTGCGCGTACGTATCATTACCCGATAAATAATCAGACGGATTTTTTGTCGAAATCACAACAATACCGCCAAGCGCATCTGAACCATATAGCGACGACGCAGCACCTTTGGCAACTTCGATTTGCTTAACATTGTCCACGTCAAAGTAACCACGGCCGATAAGTAAGCCACCGCCCCCTGCGTAAGCATCATTTAAACGGCGACCGTCTTTGACATACACCACCCGGTTTCCACCGATACCACGAATATTGAGCGCTTGGGCTTCACCTGTAGAGCCCGTAGTTGTAATCCCTGTTTGATACTTAAATGCGGTATTTAAGTCAACTGCTAACTCACGTTCAATCTCTTGTTCGGTGACAACATTTACAGTACCCGCAACATCTTCAAGCTTTTGCTCAATACGCGACCCTGATACTACGATTACTTCGCTATCTTTTTCAAATTGTTCAGCAACAACATTAGGCGCAGTAAAGACTGCTGCCGCAATACCTAGCGAAAGAGTAGTTCTTTTAAACATTATCTTTTAACCTCAAACAGGAAGAATGAATAATTTTCGCTGTGCACTATAAAGGTATTTTCACCCGATCGCAAACGATAATTATTTGCATTTCTATAATCATATAGATTTTATTTTCTGTAGAATGTATTATTGCCGTTATTGGATACATGTACTCATAAGGGATTTGCTAGTCGCTCAAACTGAGGCAATTGCAGCGCAGTTTTGGGTCAAATACTCAAGTATCAAAACGTGAGAAGAACAATGAAACATACCTTTTTTATCGGTATTTTACTGATGCTAAACAGCTTTATGGCTAACGCAGAACGTTTAGTTGTTGCAGGCGGTACAATTACTGACATCGTTTATGCGCTAAATGCTGGTGACAAAGTTGTTGCCGTAGACACCTCAAGTACTTGGCCTCCTAAAGCAGCTGCCCTACCTAAAGTTGGCTACTATAGAGATCTCGCTGCCGAAGGTATTTTGTCGCAAAAACCGACCATGATTTTGACTTTAGAAGGTGCTGGTCGCCCAGAAGTGCTTACACAAATAAAAAGTACAGGTGTACCGGTTCATCATTATGACAAGCCAGATAAAGTTGATGACCTTTACACTTTAATTAACCAAGTCGCAAAAGAGCTAAAAAAAGAGCACCAGGCGGCTACATTGATTAAATCGCTCAAGTCCCAGCTACCAGAGAAGCCTAAGCCTTCAAATACCAAAGCCTTATTTATTCTCTCCGCAGGTGAGCGTGGTGTGATGGTCGCAGGTAAAGAAACTGTACCTGAGGTGCTGTTTAACTACACAGGCATTAAAAACATTGCGACACATAACGGATTTAAGCCAATTAATCGAGAGTCTATGCTCGTCGCCAACCCCGATTTTATCATCGCGCCCAGCCACGTTGTATACGGAGCCGGTGGTCCAGAAAAGTTTTGCAATCAAGCTGCACTGGCTTTGATCCCCGCTGCGAAGGAATGTCGTCTTTTAGTTATGGATTCATTAATGGCATTAGGTATGACCACACGCTTACCTGAAGCCATTGCCAAACTAGACGCATTTCACCGTAAGCAGGCACTATGAGTAATATTACGCTCCCTATTTTAAATTCAAAACAACATTTAAAATGGTACTGGCTAAGCATTTTTTTGCTGCTTAGCCTAGCTTGGCTTTCACTAAGCAGTGGCCCTGTTGGCTGGGATTGGAAAATGCCCATCGTATGGCTGCTACCAAATTCAATGACAACCGACATTAATGACCTACATATAAGCGTTGTGTCACAAATTAGACTACCAAGGCTCATGCTTGCCATTTTAGTCGGCTCGGTACTTGCCTGCAGCGGTGCTGCAACCCAAGCTCTTTGCCGAAACCCATTGGCCGATCCAAGCCTTATGGGTGTCACTGGCGGTGCAGCGGTAGCAGCTATTGCTGTGATAGCACTGGCCCCTAAGGTCAGTTTTATAAATGAAGCTATGGTTGCACCTGCCGCATTTATAGGCGCATTAACCATTACCTCTGTCATATATCGTCTAGCGAATCATCAAGGGCAAGTGCAAATCACCACTTTGTTACTCGCTGGCGTAGCTATCAATGCCATAGCCATGGCAATTATAGGCTTGTTTAGCTTTTTTGCGGACGACAGTTCATTGCGCCTAATGACATACTGGCAAATGGGCTCTCTAGGGGGGGCTAGCTGGTCAGCAATGACTTATGGTGCGCCATTGATCATCATCAGTACAATTACGTTGCTGTTGAAAAAGCGTCAAATCAACGCGTTGATGCTAGGAGAGCGAGATGCGAGACATCTAGGTGTCAACGTTAAACGTCTTAAAACCGAAGTAGTATTCTTGGTTGCTTTGGGCGTTGGTGGCGCCGTAGCAATGGCTGGTATGATTGGCTTTGTAGGCTTAGTTGTGCCACATATCGCGCGCTTATTGGTGGGCCCCGACCTACGCAAAATGTTACCACTAAGCATGCTCTTAGGCTGCTTACTCATGCTCTTGGCTGATTGGATTGCACGCTTAATTGTTGCGCCATCTGAATTGCCAATTGGCATAGTCACCGCTTTATTTGGCGCACCATTTTTTATCTACCAGTTAATCAAACAAAAGCGAGGTGCACATGCTTGAATGCAAAAACATTAGCATTACTCGTGGTACCAAGCGTATTATTCACGATCTCTCGTTTACTGCCCATCAAGGTGAATTTATTGTCTTGCTGGGGGAAAATGGCGCGGGTAAATCAACCTTGTTGAGTGCAATATGCGATGATTTGTACTACAGCGGTGAGGTATTATTGAATGAGCAGTCGATTCACGTCCTTGATCCTCAAACACTCGCAACCCAGCGAGCAATGCTACTACAAAACAACCGAGTCAACTTCGCATTTAGTGCCGCAGAACTGATTGCTATGGGTCGCTACCCTTACCATGAAACAGCGCAAGCACAAGCGGACGTTGTCAACGATATTATTACGCAAATGTCTCTTGAAGCTTTGGCTGATAGAGATGTCACAGTGTTGTCTGGGGGCGAATTTCAACGCGTACAATTTGCGCGTTGTATTGCACAATTAAATGCACATAACACTCAAACTACGGGTAAACTGATGTTGCTAGATGAACCGACATCTGCGCTCGATCTTCACCATCAACACGTTACCCTGAGCAAAGCCAAATCGTTTGCTGAACAAGGCAATACCGTGATTGCCGTTTTGCATGATTTGAACCTCGCATCTTTATATGCTGATAGAATTTTACTGCTACATCATGGCATTATTTACCATGACGGAAAACCGCAAGACGTATTGCGCCCAGAAGTATTACAGCCTATCTATCGTGCTGGCATGCAAATTAACTTGCACCCCAGCTTTGAAATCCCTATGATTTTTTCAGAACCGCTAACAGGAGCCTCCAATGCGTGAACAAGCCGCTTTTGAAGCACGCACCCTAGTAAGACAGTCATCTGTCTGTGTGATCTCAACCCTTTCTAAAAACCTACAGGGCTACCCTTTTGGATCTGTGTCTCCTTTTATGACGGACAGCCAAGGTAGGCTGGTATTTTATATTGCCGGCATCGCTCAGCACTCGCGCAACCTAACTGAAGACAGCCGCATGTGTGCCACGGTTTTTGACGCTGCTGAACAAGGTGACCAAAACGCCCACGCACGCGTGACTATCGTCGGTGATGCCGCACCAGTGCCAGCCGAGGAATCAGACGCACTGCTAGAGCGTTATGAACGTCAATATCCGGAAGCGATTTCTTACCGACAAGCTCATGATTTCCAGCTATGGCGTATGGACGTAAAACGCGTTCGCTACATTGGTGGTTTTGGTCATATCTTCTGGATAGAACAAAATGAGTGGGACGCGCAAGAGCCTGAATGGACGTTAGAAGATGAAAAAAGAATGGTTGAGCATATGAATGACGACCATGCTGACGCTAACCAACTAATGCTCAAGCTTATCCATCAGATCGAAGCGGAACACGTTATTATGACGACCATAGTGCCTGATGGCTGTTACCTACGAGCCAATGAGAAAAACTACTACATTCAATTTGAAAATGTGTGCATGGATAGTCAAGCTGTTAGAATGGAGTTAGTCAGACTCACTAAGTTGGCCAGAAAAGAGCTCAACACCAGCACTGAAACTGCTCAAGATTAAATTGAAACTCAGCTAAATTGAGCAACGTTAGATCAAAAAGGGAAGTGTCACCACTTCCCTTTTCACATTTTGGCAAATTAAAATTTAGGGCCACCGCCGCCAAACATACCCGGTGGCATCATACCTTTCATGCCTCGCATCATTTTCATCATGCCGCCTTTGCCTTTCATCTTTTTCATCATTTTCTGCATTTGTGTAAATTGCTTTAGCAGCTTATTGATGTCTTGTACCTGAGTACCTGAGCCAGCTGCAATACGCTTTTTACGCGAGCCTTTGATGATTTCAGGACGGGCACGCTCTTTCGGCGTCATAGAGCTGATAATCGCTTCCATTTGATTAAAGGTTTTGTCGTTAACTTGCCCTTTAACCGCATCCGGTAAATTATTCATACCAGGCAGCTTTTCAAGCATGGACATCATGCCGCCCATGTTTTTCATTTGCTTCAACTGCTCAGCGAAGTCTTCAAGGGTAAAGCCATCCCCTTTAAATACCTTTTCTGCAACCTTAGCCGCTTTATCTTTGTCAACTTTTGCTTCGACTTCCTCGATCAGTGATAAAACATCACCCATACCAAGAATACGAGATGCGATACGATCAGGGTGGAATGGCTCTAATGCGTCAGTACGTTCACCGACACCCATAAATTTAATTGGCTTACCCGTTATATTACGGATTGACAGTGCAGCACCACCGCGAGCATCACCATCAGTTTTCGTTAAGATCACACCTGTCAGCGGTAGCGCTTCATCAAATGCTTTTGCCGTGTTTGCCGCATCTTGACCGGTCATGGAGTCAACAACAAATAGGGTTTCAATTGGGTTTATCGCCGCGTGTAGCGCTTTGATCTCTTCCATCATGTCACTATCGACATGAAGACGACCAGCGGTATCCACCAGCACCACGTCGATGAATTTTTTCTTGGCGTGACTTACTGCATTGTTTGCAATATCAACAGGCTTTTGTGAAATATCACTGGGGAAAAACTCAACATCAACTTCTGAAGCTAAGGTCTCAAGCTGTTTGATTGCGGCAGGACGATAAACGTCGGCACTGACAACCAATACAGATTTTTTCTTTTTCTCTTTCAGAAATTTAGCAAGTTTACCGACACTGGTCGTCTTACCAGCACCTTGTAAACCAGCCATCATGACAACTGCTGGCGGCTGTGCGTTGAGGTTAAGCTCTTCGTTAGCTTCACCCATCGCTTTCTCAAGTTCTTCACGAACAATTTTAATGAAAACCTGACCAGGACTTAGACTTTTGGTTACTTCTACACCAACAGCACGCTCTTTAACTTGCTTTACAAACTCGCGTACCACAGGCAATGCCACATCAGCTTCCAGTAAAGCCATGCGCACTTCGCGTAGTGTTTCTTTAATATTGTCTTCGGTCAGTCGGCCCCTGCCACTGATGTTTTTAAGCGTTTTTCCTAAGCGTTCTTGGAGGTTCTCAAACATGTATCGCTTCCACTATCTCGTAATTACGCAACATTATACTGATATGCGCGCAACTAATACAGTATTCAAGTTATACAAAGATTCTTTTTACAAAGTCTATGCAAGCGGCGAGGCTTAAAATACAATAGCCTATTAAAGGACCACGAAAGTAGACACAAAGTTCATGATCATCATTTTGTCATTGTTGGCGAGCCTGTTTTATATACTAGCAACCGGACACGTGCTTTCACGTTTATTCCACAAAGAGGGCCCAAGTCAGAAGCTAACCGTTATTCTAAGCACGGTTGCAATTTTGAGCCATATGCTGGTTTTAGTGAATTCGGTGTTTACTCAACACGGGCAAGATTTGAGTACCATCAATATTGCGCTGTTGACTTGCTGGGTCATTGTGGTTTCTGTCACAACAGTTTCATTGAAGTTTCCCGCGACTTTACTTTTACCCGTTGTCTACGGCTTTGCAGCTATTCTATTGATTGCAAGTTTGTTTATTCCACATCACATTATTATGGATGATATCCATGTCGACATTGGCCTGGTCACACATATTTCATTATCACTGTTGGCCTATTGTATTCTGATCATCGCCACGCTATACGCTGTCCAATTTTATTTCATCGACAAACGTCTAAAAAGCAAAGACCTTGCAATTATGAATAGTCACCTCCCCCCATTAATGCAAGTAGAGTCCCAACTTTATCAACTGCTTACAGTGGGAACAGGACTCTTAACCTTGGCGTTGTTGGCCGGGTTTGTATTTTTAGATGGCATGTTTGCCAAAGCTTCTATCCACAAAACAGTGCTTTCTCTAATCGCATGGACTATTTTTACAGCTGTCACATTGGGTCATCATCAATTTGGCTGGCGTGGAAAGCCTGTTGTCTTTGCTGTTATTGGCGCTTCTGGCATTGTGACTTTGGCTTATTTTGGAAGCCGATTTATCCAGGAAGTCATTTTAGACAAATTTTAATACAAAAAATTAGGCGTCGAACTTGACTCTGCTCCTGTGCTGACGCTTAATATCCGTTCGAAAGTAAAAAAGGGATCCTCTGTTGGACGACATATCTACCAGCGCCTTGTTTATCATACTCGGCGTGCTGATACTTATATCAGGTTATTTCTCAAGTTCTGAGACTGGCATCATGTCCATTAATCGCTATAGACTCAGACACTTAGTTAAAGAGAATAACAAATCTGCCAAGCGGGTCGATAAATTACTAAAAAGACCTGATCGCCTTATCGGCCTTATTCTTATCGGTAACAACCTCGTTAATATTGCTGCATCTGCAGTAGCAACAGTCATTGGTATGCGCCTACTAGGAGATGCAGGTATTGTTGTTGCAACCTTTGCATTGACTTTGGTCATCTTGATTTTTGCAGAAGTGACGCCAAAAACACTTGCCGCTCTGTATCCCGAAAAGGTTGCCTTTCCAAGCTCTGTGATACTGAAAGTATTGTTAAAAGTCCTTTTTCCCGTTGTCGTCACTGTCAATTGGATCACAAATGGCATGTTAAAGCTGTTTGGTGTGTCTCCTGAACAAATTGAAGAGCACAGTCTGAGTAAAGAAGAGCTAAAAACAGTCGTAAATGAATCAAGTGCCATGCTGCCAACAAATCACGGCAACATGTTAACGTCTATTTTGGATCTTGAGCAGGTTACCGTCGAAGATATCATGATCCCGCGTAATGAAATCAATGCCATCGACATCAATGACGATTGGAAGGACATTACCCGTCGGCTTACCCATGCGCAGCATACAAGAGTGCTTTTATACCGGGATCAAATCGACGATGCTGTCGGGTTTATTCACTCTCGCGATGCGCTGCGCCTGCTGACCAAAGAACAATTCGATAAACCGTCTCTGTTACGCGCTGTTCGTGAAATTTATTTCATTCCAGAGGGTACTTCTCTCAACACCCAGTTGTTAAAGTTCCAGCAAAATAAAGAACGTATTGGATTAGTGGTTGATGAATACGGCGATATTCAAGGTTTAGTAACACTTGAAGATATACTTGAAGAAGTTGTTGGCGACTTTACCACCACCCAAACGCCCACCCCTAGCGATGAAGTCAAAGTCCAAAGCGATGGCTCTGTGCTAGTCGATGGTAGCGCCAATATTCGTGACTTGAACAAAGAGATGGGCTGGGAGCTGCCTACTGAAGGACCAAAAACCCTGAGCGGTTTGATTGTTGAATACTTGGAAGACATACCCGAGTCACAATTGAGTTTAAAAATCGCAAACTATCCAATGGAAGTGATGGAAGTGAAAGAAAATATGATCAAGATGGTTAAAATTTTTCCACTGCAACAGCCAGCACGAAAAGAAGCTTAATCAAATACGGGTTTAGCAATACTAAACCCGTTTTTCTATTCAAAGTAATTTAGGTTATTTTCCTGCTTAAGAGAACAACCTTTCAAACCAACTCTTATTCAAATCATCTTCACACTTACGAAGTTGGGCTCCATATCGAGAAGCTCGGTGCTTAACCTTATTTGCAACTTTCACTAACCACTGCTTCTTCTTGTAAGTGCCGCGGCGATATCCGCCCCACCCTTCGTGATAATTTAAGTATTGAGCATAAGCATCCCACTTGGAAACACCATTCACTTTATGGGTTTTATAAACAAACCAACCCATGAAGTCGATAGCATCCTCAAAGTCATCTCTATCTGCACCTGAGTTACCTGTTTCACGAATATAATCACTCCAAGTCATGGTTTTTGCCTGAGAGTAACCATAAGCAGAGCTAGCTCGCCCTATGGGAATAAAACCTAGAAAATACTCCATCGGCGGTGCAGCATCGTGTCTAAAGGAGCTTTCTTGATACATCATACTCATCAAGACGTGCTTTGGTGATCCCCACTTTTCTTGCGCATCTCGAGCATCGTAATACCAATCTTCTTTTTCTTCAAAAATCTTACAAATATCATTGGGTTGCTTTGGTGGCGCTGTCGCGCACCCAGTTAATGCTAAGAGTAGAGGCAAAAATATTATTTTTTTTCTCATTTTTTTTAAACTCACCTGAACTTTTTCAATTTGCTAGGGTCATAGTACTTGAATGCAGCAGTTTAGCATTGTTTCATCCCTGATATTTTTATACGCAGCCCCATGGGCTGCGTTTTTTTATGCCTTTTCGAAGTAGTCTTGCAAAAACGCTTTTAATGTCAATTCGTCACTTTGACAAATCGCTTGTTCATCAATGAATGATTGGGCTGCTTGTGCGTTTAATTCAGCCTCTTGATAAAACTGATACGCTCGTTGCAGATGTTCCTCTTTATACTGTTTCGCAAGCTCAAGAGCCTGTTCAGAAGAGTCAGCACTTTGCGCACCAAGGGCCGCTACCAGCTTCCCTGAAAAGGTTTCATCTGAGTTATCTACCCACGCAGCCATAGTAGCTATGGTATCTGAATACGCATTGTTGCCATGCGCCTTATCAAATAGACTTGCTACCTTAATTAAATCACTGAAGATACTCTTTGCCCAAGCTTCCACCGAAACAGCAGAGTCGCCTTGCTGTAACTGAGTTTCTGTATCTCTCCCCGTACTAATGACACTTTGCAGGTTTTTATCAGAAACTTGCTGCTCATCCCAACTCATCTCTGGAGAATCTTTTAACAGACAATAAGTCAAAAATACATCCAAAAACCTGATCTGCTCTAAACTAATCCCGGTATCGGAGAATGGATTCACATCTAGAGCACGGATCTCTATATACTCAATGCCACCACGGGCAAGTGCCTGTGTTGGCGTCTCTTGTGGATTAGCATTACGTTTAGGACGAATTGGCGAATAAAATTCGTTTTCAATTTGGAGAATATTTTTATTGAGTTGCTTTGGTTCAGAAGCACGATAATCATCAATACTTTCATACAAGTCTGAGCGGCAGCGGATCGCCGTTTGCAACCCTTTAACATATTCGGGGAGGCTGTTATACATCACTTTAAGCGAAGACTGTGCGCTGTTCGTATAACCGAGATCGCCTAACCTTAATGCCGTGCCCTTTGCCAAATACAAGGTGCCTTTACCTGACGCTTCAAACGGTAGGTCACTTTCCTTTCCTTGCAAAAACGAACGACATAGCGCTGGGGAAGCACCAAATAAGTAGCTAATTAACCAAAGCTCTCGTTTAAAGTTTCGGATCAAGCCTAAGTACTTGTTTGATATAAAGTCTTGCAGCGTATCTTGGTTTTGCTCAGTGGCTTTAAGTGCATCCCAAAAAGCATCTGGAAACGACATATTAAAGTGTACACCGGCAATAGCTTGCATCATGCTACCATAGCGATTTTTCAACCCTTCTCGGTACAAAGTTTTCATTTTGCCGATATTTGAGTTGCCAAACTGTGCCAGCACAATATCGTCTTGATCTTCTATAAAACAAGGCATACTCATAGGCCAGAGCATTTCATCACCCATATTTGCCAATGTGTATTTCTGTAGATCTCTTAGTTGAGACAACGTTTGCTCAGCCGACGTGCTAACAGGCGTAATAAACTCAAGTAGAGACTCTGAAAAATCCGTCGTGATTGAATTATGTGTGAGCGGGTGCCCCACACCTTTTGGGTGAGACGTTTTAGCAATTTTGCCGGATGGCTGGATCCGTAAAGCTTCTCGTTCAATACCACGCTGGATGCTCGATAAAGAAGGGACAAGCGCAGTGTTGGCAAGTGTTTCTAACTTGCTTTCTAAATTAGTGTGTTTCAAAAAAATACCTCGAGGCTCGGACCAAGCTTAAGTTATGCCACCTTCAATGGGGGCAAATTTAAAATACTCAAGCCACAATAATTACTTTACCAAAGTGCTCGCCTTGCTCAATAAACTTGTGAGCCAAAGCAATCTCATCTAGCTTGAATTTTTTGCTCACAACAATGCGTAGCTGTTGTGTTGCAACAGCTTGATACAGTTCATCAAGCTGGTTGGGATTTGCCTGTACTAACATGCTCTCACCATGTGCACCACATGATGCAGCATGCGCAATAACCTCATCTTTTGTTATTGACGGTACCGTAACAAATGCCGCGCCACTTTTCATATTTGACAACATAGTGCAAGCGAGCTTTCCACCGACTAAATCTAGTAATTGGCCAGCTCTCACTTGCATAAAGAATTCATCGTATGACATCACCGGAACATCAAAGTTCATTGCCTTCATAATCGCCTTGCGCGACGTTACAGCAACAACATCAAAGCCTTTACGCAATGCCAATTGTAGCGCCAAATGACCAACGCCACCCGTTGGTGCATTGATAAATAGCGTGCCACCGTCTACATCAAGCTTATCTAATGCCTGTAATGCAGTTAATCCCGCAAGACTCAGACCCGCTAAGCGCTCAGAAACTTTCGCATCGACCACAATTAACTCATTGTGATGTGCCGTAACATGGCTTGCATAACAACCCGGTTTAGTGGGAAACCCGGCCATACCTAAAACAGTATCACCAACCTTGACACCTTTAACCTGCTCGCCAGTTTCCTCTACCACTCCGTAAAGATCATAACCTAGAGGCAAAAATGCATCTTGGGCTTTAGATTGAGCTACATAGCCCAAACCAGCTCGAGTTTTAACATCTATAGGATTGACTGAAGATGAGATAACACGAATAAAAACTTGCTCAGGCTCTAGTGATGGCATAGGCATAATTTGGGTTTGAAGCGCATCAGCGGTGCCAAAATGCACAACGCCAGCTTGTGTGTATTTTTTATTCATTTATTTTCATCAAGATTGACTAAATAGTTGTTAAATTTAACATATAAAAGCAAGACCCCCCAAACAACTTCATCGTGTTCTTTAGGGGGTTCATAACAAATAGAGACAGCCTCCAAAAACGCTTATAAGCTCAGTTTAGCGGCCATTAAATTGAATTTTATCATCTTCAATATCCACGGCAATCATGGTGTTACCGTTGAAATCCCCTTGCAACAGACTTTGCGCTAACGGGTTTTCAATATACTGCTGAATTGCCCTTTTCAAAGGCCTTGCACCAAACACAGGATCAAAGCCGCTTTGCGCAATTTTTTCAAGCGCCGGTTCACTGACTTCAAATGCAAAGCCATTGTCTTTAAGGCGAGCCGACAACTTATCTAGCTGAATACGGGCGATCTGTTTTATGTGCTCAGTAACCAGAGGGTGAAACACAACGGTTTCATCAATTCGGTTAATAAACTCGGGTCTAAACTGAGTACTTAACACATCCATTAATTTGCTTTTTAATGCCACAAAGTCATTACTTCCAGCTTGCTCTTGGATCACATCTGAGCCCAAGTTTGAAGTCATAATGATCACCGTATTCTTGAAATCAACGGTTCTTCCTTGGCCATCGGTCAATCGCCCGTCATCCAGCACTTGCAATAAAATATTGAACACATCTGGGTGTGCCTTTTCTACTTCATCAAGCAATACCACTGAATAAGGCCGACGACGCACAGCTTCCGTAAGGTATCCTCCCTCTTCATAGCCAACATAGCCAGGCGGTGCACCTACTAAACGTGCAACCGAATGTTTTTCCATAAACTCTGACATATCGATGCGTACCATGGCATCTTCAGTATCAAACATAAAATTAGCCAGTGCTTTGGTCAGCTCTGTTTTACCAACCCCAGTTGGGCCCAGAAATAAGAATGAGCCGATAGGACGATTTGGATCTGCAAGACCTGCTCGAGAACGACGAATTGCATTTGCAATGGCGTTAACAGCTTCGTCTTGACCAATTACTTTTTGGTGAAGTTCATCTTCCATATGGAGTAGCTTTTCCCGCTCCCCCTGTAGCATTTTTGCGACTGGGATCCCCGTCCAGCGCGATAAAATTTCTGCAATTTCGTCTTCAGACACTTGATTTTTCAGCAAGCTCATTTCTTGCATTTCAGCCTGAGAAGCCAAATCTAGCTTGCGCTCTAACGCTGGGATCCTACCGTATTGCAGTTCAGACATGCGTTGTAAGTCACTTGCCCTGCGCGCTACTTCCAGATCAAGTCTTGCCTGTTCCAGCTCGGCTTTGATCACTTGTGTGCCTTGCAATGACGCTTTCTCAGCATTCCACACTTCATCTAGTTCTGTATACTCAGATTCCAGTTGTGCTATCAATGTTTGCATTTCAGTGCGGCGTTTTTGACTGGCTTCATCTTTTTCTTTCGCCAGCGCGTTGTCTTCCAGCTTCAATTGAATTATGCGTCTTTCTAACTTATCAAGCTGCTCGGGTTTTGAGTCAATTTGCAAACGAATAGATGATCCCGCTTCGTCGATCAGATCTATGGCTTTATCAGGAAGCTGTCTATCGCTGATATAGCGGTGTGATAAATTTGCTGCAGCAACGATTGCAGGATCTGTAATATCAACAGAATGGTGCAATTCATAACGCTCTTTCAACCCGCGCAAAATGGCAATGGTGTCTTCGACTGTCGGCTCTGAGACAAATACTTTTTGGAAACGCCTTTCCAGCGCTGCATCTTTTTCAATATATTGACGATATTCATCCAGCGTCGTTGCCCCCACACAATGGAGCTCACCTCGTGCCAGTGCAGGCTTCAACATATTGCCAGCATCCATTGCGCCATCGGTTTTACCAGCGCCGACCATAGTGTGGATCTCATCGATAAATAAAATCACACTGCCTTCTTCTTTGGCTAACTCGTTTAAAACAGACTTCAAACGTTCTTCAAATTCGCCACGGTATTTAGCTCCAGCAACGAGCGCCCCCAGATCCAGCGATAACACACGTTTGTGCTTTAACCCTTCAGGCACTTCCCCGTTGACTATACGCTGAGCCAAGCCTTCAACAATCGCCGTTTTACCAACTCCGGGTTCGCCGATGAGAACAGGGTTGTTTTTTGTACGTCGTTGCAGTACCTGAATTGTACGTCTAATTTCGTCATCTCGACCAATAACAGGATCTAATTTGCCTTGCTCTGCCCGCTCCGTTAGGTCAATTGTATATTTTTCGAGTGCTTGGCGTGTTTCCTCTGCATTTGGGTCGTCGACCTTTTGGCCGCCACGGATAGCTTTAATCGCTTTTTCAACCTTGTCTTGGGTTATATTCAACGCTCGGAATATATCGCCCAGTTCCCCTTTATCTTCACACGCGGCAAATACAAATACTTCACTAGAAATATATTTATCCTTGCGCTTTTGTGCATATTTATCACAGAGATTGATAAGCGAAATGAGCGTATTAGACAGCTGAACATCTCCGCCAACCCCTTCGACTTTAAAAAGCCGCTCTATAGATTGGGATAATTTGGTATTGAGTTCATCAGCGCTGACACCCGCTTGGGCAAAGAGTGCCCTGACGCTTGAACCTGTTTGCTGTAACAGTGCATACATTAAATGCACAGGTTCTATAAATTGATGATCTCTGCCTAAAGCTAGAGACTGAGCGTCTGACAACGCACTTTGAAACTTGCTGGTAAATCTATCTAAACGCATGAGACTCCACACCTAAGTAATCTTAACTACTTCTTTAAGTGGGTCCTTTAGCGAATTTGTTCAAGTGGCGAAGAGAATTTATTTACGCCAAATTACCGTAGCCATACGACCACATTGGCCGTCACGTCGATACGAGAAGAATTGTTCTTTATTACTGAATGTACATAGCTTATCGGTATAGATGCTATTGACATTAAGGGCTTGTAACTGCATCTGGGCAATTAAAAAAATATCTGCGAGGTATTTCCCATTACCAATGGTTCTAAAAGCCTCTGACAGCTCAGGGGACTGTGCAATAAAAGTATCTTTGACTTCAGAACCAACCTCAAATGCATTGTGGCCAATTGCAGGTCCCAGCCATGCTACAAGTTTATCAGGAGAAGCCTCAAAGTGCTGCGTCGTTTTTGCAATGATCCCCCCAGCCAGTGGTCGCCAGCCACCATGGACTGCGGCAACTTCTCTGCCACACTGACTGGCGAGTAGAATAGGTAAACAATCTGCCGTCATAATGGCCAACGGCTGACGTCTTAACCGAGTGTATAGGGCATCGGCATTCACTAGCAGGCTAGCATCTGTTTTGGTATCAACTACGTGTATATCACAACCATGTACTTGATTAACCCAAGTTGGCGCTGCTGGCAGGTAACTTTCTAAGACAGCTCGATTCTTTGCAACATGCTCGCTGTTATCACCAACGTGGTAGGCAAGATTAAAGGTGTCATAAGGCGCACAAGAGTACCCACCCAAGCGGGTGCTGGATACAGCACCGACTTGATGTTGCACAGGCCATTGAGGCAATATCATATGATTAATATTCAATTTGTGGGTTAGCTTTAGTATCAGACCGTAACATGTCAGTAAGCGCTTGCATATCATCAGGGATCGGCGCTTCCCAAGTCATTTTTTCACCTGTAATAGGGTGCGCGATACTTAGTTTAACCGCATGCAATGCTTGTCTCTTAAAACCCCGTAGCGTATCTAAAAACTCTGCTGACGCATTTTTCGGGGGACAAGGGCGACCATTATATAACTGATCCCCTATTAGAGGGTGTTTCAAATAAGCCATATGTACACGGATTTGGTGTGTTCTACCCGTTTCCAAGCGCAATCTCAAACGCGTATGAGCTCTAAATTTTTCTGCAACACGGTAATGTGTGATAGCAGGTTTGCCCATTTCATGTACAGCCATATGAGTACGTTTAGTTGCATGACGCCCAATCGGCTTTTCAATCAC
Organism: Pseudoalteromonas luteoviolacea; assembly: GCF_018100925.1. GTDB lineage: Bacteria > Pseudomonadota > Gammaproteobacteria > Enterobacterales > Alteromonadaceae > Pseudoalteromonas > Pseudoalteromonas obscura. The sequence goes on from NZ_JAGJEH010000003.1 coordinate 320,824, forward strand.
ACCACCCGCAGTCATAGTACCATTACAGATAGCTTCGTACTCACGGGTAAAGTTAGTTCGTGCTTGCAGGTTTTTTACTAGGTGGGTTTGCGCCTGAATTGTTTTGGCAACAACCATCAACCCTGTTGTGTCTTTATCTAGACGATGCACAATGCCGGCGCGAGGCACGTTGATAATATCTGGATGATGATATAGTAATGCGTTTAGCACAGTGCCATTTGGATTGCCGGCCCCTGGATGGACGACTAAGCCCATTGGCTTATTGATCACTAGGATATCTTCATCTTCATAAACAATATCTAATGCAATATCTTGCGCTTCGTATTCGCGCTCTGCTTCTATTTGTGTTTCGATCTCTACGACTTCACCACCAAATAGTTTTTCTTTCGGTGTGCTCAATGTTTGACCATTAACTGTCACCTTTTCATCTAAAATCCAAGTTTTTATTCTTGAACGTGAAAAATCCGGGAACAATTGCGCTAATATTTGGTCTAGACGTTTACCGCCTAACTCGATTGGCACTTCGGCTTGTAGAGAAATTTGCTCTGACATGTGTAACTTTACCTAAATTACCAGTGCAAGCCTCGCTCGACTGGGTTAGAATCGCATAAATGCATAGTTTACTCGGTTTTACCGACTTGGCCTAGCCGAAGACAACGAAGGTAGTAAAATAAAATGATAATGAAGTTGGGAAAACGCGCTGCTGCAGTGTTTATTAGCGCATCTATACTAGGATTAGCCGCATGTTCTTCAGCACCAGAACAAGAAGAGATTGAACGTGTACCAAATAAGTCAGTACAGGCTTTGTATGACGATGCTAAGCGCACTTTAGACTCTGGCTTGTATGCCAGAGCCATTCAACTGCTTGGTGCAATTAATGCCCGCTATCCGTTTGGCCCGTATTCAAGACAAGTACAAATGGATTTGGTCTATGCCTACTACCAAACTGGGAATGTAGATCAGGCGCTTGCAACCATTGACCGTTTTATTCGCTTAAATCCAAATCATAAAAACCTTGATTACATGTACTACATGCGTGGCCTTGTTAATATCAAAGCTGATGAAAACGCGTTCCAAGAGTACTTTGGCGTAGACCGCGCAGACCGAGATGTCAGTAAAACGCGTGTCGCATTTCAAGATTTATCTACTTTGGTGAAAAACTACCCTGACAGTAGTTATACACCTGAAGCAAAAAAACGCTTAGCATGGTTGCTTAATAAAATGGCACGTTATGAGCTAAAAATTGCCAATTATTACTATGAGCGCGAAGCATACCTTGCGGCAGCAAACAGAGGTAAGTACGTTGTTGAGCATTACTCTCAGAGCAGCTATTTACTTGAAGCGCTGGATATGATGGAAAAAAGCTACGATAAACTAGGGTTAACAGAATTGAGTGAAAACGTGAGAAAAACAAAAGCACTTAATCAGCGTTAAATATATTTGATCAGGCATCACTGATGCCTGATCAACAAGCAATGAAAGCAACATTAAATTGCTTCTTCGTCTTCTTCACCAGTACGGATCCTAACAACTCGCTCAACTTCAGTGACAAATATCTTACCATCGCCGATCTTACCGGTTTGCGCCGTTTTTAAAATAACGTCAATCGCACGCTCAACATCTTCTTCTGCCAATACAATGTCTAATTTCACTTTAGGTAGGAAATCAACCATATATTCTGCACCACGATATAACTCTGTATGGCCTTTTTGACGCCCAAAACCTTTAACTTCACAAACAGTCATACCGGTTATGCCTATATCAGACAGGGCTTCTCTCACATCATCTAACTTAAATGGTTTAATAATTGCTTCAATCTTCTTCATGATTATCATGCTTCCTATGGTAATGCGTCGATTTTAGACAATAGGGGCAAGCAAGGCAAACTTAGCAGTTGAATAATATATTGAAAAGGCGCAAAATAAAGTATCAACACCAGCCTAGATTAGGAGCTTTCCATGCGACACCAACAAGGCATGAGCTTACTGGAATTGTTAATGACAGTTGCCATTTTAGGCATTTTGGCCTCCCTCACATTTTTCTTCACTAGTACCACCTATCATGAAAACCGTGCACAGAGTTTTTTACTTGAGCTCAAACGTAGCGTTACGTTTGCTAGAGCAAAAGCAACTGCGAGTGATGAAATAGTCATCGTTTGCCCAGTATTAGAAAAGTTGCTATTGGAAAACAGGGACTTTACTTGTTTAGCAAACTGGCAAAGCAATCGCATCGTTATTTTTGTAGATCGAGATAATAATGGTACCTTCACAGTGAATACCGATAATATACTGAGAGTAATGGAAAAAGTAACCGAAAACGATACGCTGAATTACCCAGTTGCATCACTAAAATTTGATTCCAGCGGTCGCTTGGGTAATGGGCAAAATGGTAATTTTATATATTGCCCTAATGGAACAACCACACAAAACCAAAGCCTGAGTATTACCCAAGCTGGTACAGCGTTGTTTACCGGAGACACCACCCAAACGTGTACTTAGCGCGTGGTGGTGTCAATATTGGTGAGAAAGATTAACCTTTTCATATCACTTCACTTTATCGTAAAAAGACACACAAAAATAATAAATTCAGTATTTTCTGGCAGCCTTAGCTAACGCGTTGTACACGCGTTCGCCCTTAAATTCTACCCAGCTATATATAACTTATTATTCGCTAACGCGGAGGATGAATGATGTGGGTAGAAAAAAGGAATATACAAGGCTTTTCAATGTTAGAACTGATTATTACTTTGCTGATCTGTGCAATTGTAATCATGTTAGCTATTCCTTCAATGAGTGAGATTCTCATTGTTAATAGGCCTAAAAACGCTTTGATGCATTTAGACAGACTGGTTAGCTTTGCACGACTCAAAGCCATATATTCAGGTGAACGGATCACTTTATGTCCGTTAATCGAAAACCGCTGCTCTCGAGGTTACTGGGACAGGGAACTCACTTTGTTTATTGATAGAGGCAAACTCGGATGGTTAGATAACCGAGACACTATATTGCGAGTAACTTCTAAAATTGCCACCAACGATGACCTTACATATCCAAGAAACGCCATTACGTTTAAACACACAGGCACCACTTGGGGGTTAGGAAATGGCACATTTACATACTGTGTCACACATAGAGACGGTACAAAGTCTGGGAAATCTCTATCCCTGAGCACAACCGGACGTACAAAGCTAAAGGATACCTCTCGATGCTTGTATTAACGCTCCCAACAGTGATCTGCGCTTTGAGTTCCTGTAACAGACTTAATACCCAAATTGTTTATTGATAGCGTAGTGCACTCTGTATCGCCGCTGACAGGGCCACTTGCCGCAGTTGCAGTCAAAGTATACCCGTTATTACTCAGTACAACCGTAATGGTAAAGTACCCGTTTTCGCTAGTTGTTGGTATGCCAATATCAGATAATTTACTCGTATACTCTCGATTGTCTACAAAATACTGCTCCTGCTTGTTTGCACCATCTAGCAACAGGGTCATGGCATCAGAGCGTGCTCCTCGCTTCAAATAATTAGAGTAATTTGGGTAAGCTAAGGTTGCTAAAATACCAACAATAGCAACCACAATTACCAGCTCTATCAAGGTAAATCCAGTGTGAAGCCGTATATCACTTTTCATCATTATCTTCTTTCTTATAAATAAACAATTGTCTTGTTTCATAAGTTATCGTCAAAGGCGATACACTTGGCACATTTGCAGACCCGTCTGCGTTTTTATACACATTGGGTGGCTCAAGCCGTTGTGGATCAATGCCATCTGCGGGGTTGTTACCAAACATCGGATCAACCGCATCTTCTTTTATCACTGTAGGGCTAATAATTTTAGCTTTTACTGTCTTTTTCTTGGTGATTGGATCTTCATACACATCATAATGTGTTCTGGGTGTATCAGGTAGTGTCGCAGTGGTGCGATAGCGGCGTAATTGGAATACCTGCATGCCGTAGTGCAAGTGGACAATATACAAATACCCTGTACCTTCCCCTATCGCACATTGATTCTGTGAAACGGTCGTTGGAGAGAAAGATGTAAAATAAGCCAATCCACCAATTGCAGTCGCTGCTGACAATGACTTTTCGCCGGATTGAAGTTTAATTTTCCAACCTTTCGCTTTACCTAACTCTGCTTCTTGAGTCGTAAAATTCTCATAGCTGTTCAGATTGGCTTTAAACGGGTCGTTTGTAACATTGAATAGTTGACTCGCCCTTATCACAGCTGGTGTATTCTCAGAAGTAAATGATTGCGTTTTAGTATTTTCATCTCTGAGCATAAACAAGAAGTTTTTAACATGTGTGGAGGTAGGCTTAGCTCGATTACCGCTTCCGATCAATATCCCTTCATAAGGTACATCTCGTCTCACTTTTGTTGGCTTACCATCAATAATCTCTACAGTGACCTTGCTAAAGTAGGTTCTAGCAATCATGGGGCGATAGAAGAAACGACGTTTTGCATCATCATTACCACCACTTAGGTTGGCAAATCTAAAATGTGTCCACGGCGCGTCTTTATCATCCGGAGATGTGCTCGGTAAGTCCACTCGCCAAATACCACCACCGGTATCTGCGGCATAAATCCTGTCTACAAAGCCATCATAATCAGAGTCGAGTACGCTGACGTCAGCAGCAATACTGTGCTTGCCTTTAAAGCCATTGCTAGGTGTCAACGACCATATTGGCTTACCGCTTTCTAAATCAACAATATAAATACCTCGACCTTTACTGTCTTCAGAGAACAGTGCGTTGTCTTTATTTGTATCGTAACCCGCGCCAAAAATCAGCACAGGCTTATTAGGCTGTGCCGTGATAAAAGAGACAATCGGCTTAGACCAAGATTGCGCTAACTCGGTATAATCACCAACTCCACCTTTTATGGGTCCGCCCCACATCAGCGTTGGCTGATCAGGCACAGTAATATCAAATCCATAATACTCATTACCACCTCGTCGCATGCCTGCAATCAGCCATACTTTTTCACCTGAATCTACCACCCCGCTATCGTTTTTATCCCAAAAATACACAGTAATAGGACCATCCATACCGTATAATTTCGTATCTTGCTTACGATTTCTCAGAGGTTGTAAAACTTTCAATAGTGAGTCTGGGATAAACGCCCAACTTTCTTCAACGGTATCCCCCTTATCTTTAAACATGTGCAAGAAGCCTGCATTGGTGCCTACAATGACCCTTAAGTCATTGTTACCGTAGTCAATTGTTACAGGTCTAGAATGCAGAGGATCCCCAAAAATATCGTTGCGTCTTTCATTGGTGATGCGGTTGCCATTTTGATCATCAACATCCAACCCTCTTGCCCATGACATCGTATTTTGTACTTGAGAAGTGGAGCTGCCAAATTTCGCAGCCAGATTAACAAGAGAGCCTTGATGTGCATTTAATGCTGTATTGTAGTCAAAATTGTATAATGCGCCTTTACCAAAATCTGAATAGAGTTTACGTGTAGTTTGTCGCTCAGTTAATTGATAGTTTACGCCGCCCTCTAGTACGACATTGCCATCTTTGCCTCTGGGGTTTGACCAATATGTCGTAACAGACTTATCAATTTGCCCTTTATCATTAATCGCATTGGAGGTTGTGCCTACACCATGTACAACCCCGCCTGTGACCTTTAACTTTTTCAAGTTACCAGCCCAACGAGTATGTGTTTCTGGGTAAAACATCGTGAAATACACCGAGTCGCCACTGCGGCTTAAGTCCGAACTACTCGTTGATACCGAAGGAGATGAAAAGCTATCACTTTGCTCGCGTATTTTTGAAATAGTTAGCTTCAGCGCTTCAGACAACTGAGATGCCGTATTGGCATGGAGATAAGCCCCCCCGCCATCCACTTCACCAGTTTGCTTTAAAAGCGCTTTACCTGCATTAGACATGCCTGTGCCAAAACCTATGGTATATACGCGCGCAAAGTCTTGTTTATCAGCCGTTGTCGGGTATAAATCAACTTGTTTTTGAGACGTACCACGCATTAATTTTGCCAATGCGCTTAAATAGCTATTTGATGTGGTTGATGGGTAAGAACCGAATACTCTGAAGTGTTCGTCAGAAATAGCGCCGTTTTTTCCCGTATCACTGGTTGGGTCGCCATCGGTCATTAAGATAATATTTGTCGAGGTATCGCAGCGTTCTGGTTCACCAACAACAGGAATAAAAGGTGACTTATAACGCCCATTGGACTCTATTGTTTTGTCCCTATCATCTCCCCCATTGTAACCATAATCTACCGCTCTGCCAGTCAGATATAAGTAGGCTTCCCACAAGGTTTCTGCCAAAGGGGTATTACCACTGGCCCTCAAAGCATTGATTTTACTGACGACAACACTTGGATCTGCGCCAATACCATTTAATACATACCCACCAGAGCTGGAATACAAACGCATCAAGCCAAAGTCAAAATCAGGATTATCGTTTACCAAAGAGGTCATCGCAGCCTGCGCCACTTTTAACCGGCTATCACCACAAGTCACCGAGCGATAGGCGCCATTGATATATTTGTAACATGTTTTAGATGTTTTGGATGTATCGAAGCATTCTGTAGAACGCAGCCTCCAATTTCGATATTCATAACAGCGTTTGCCATCAACTACATCCCACGCCATGCTGCCTGAGGTATCGAAAATAACAATGACACGTGACTTCTCAGAACCACTCACATCGTGTTTTACATACAGTTCAATGTCTTCGGCATTTACGGCACTGCTAATAACAAGGCAGATAAAAAGTAATCGTTTAAAGTACATCATTGGTTTGCCTTAATATCTTGGATTTCTTGACCGATACCAATCACAACTGTGACCGTATGGCGACCTTGATCACCATACTCAACAGAACTTGTTAGTTCAGTCATATTACAGACAACGCCCTCTGTATAGCTATATATACGAGGACATGGCACTTCCAACTGGCCTCTATTTAAATTTCTTAACTCGTAATCAACTGGGTTGTTTAAATTTTGGTTATCAAACGTATGTACACCATTGTCATTTGCATCTATTTGTCCATTGGTCAAATGAAACTTGCTGGCGCCAAACAATTGCTTTTGATTTTTAACGAGACGCTGCACTTCCCCCATCAAATAGGCTTCCGCAGTCTCACGCTCCTGTGCCGCGTTAGTGATCTTGATATCAATGGTGCTACTGCTCATCAAAGTCACAGCAATACTCGTTACTGCCACGATTAATACCATTGATACAATAAGTACCATGCCACGTTGCTTAGCCTGATTTACCATGCTGAAGACCCCATGTTATATAGCTGAACTGTCGTCGAAAATACCGTTCGCCGATAACTATCTGAAAAGGTACGTACGACTTTGTCGTTATCACTTCCCAGTGTGTACGTTTGATTTTTTAATTTAATGCCAGGATCAGGTTCCAAAGACCTAACTAAGACAATTACTTGAACTGTTAAAACGCCTTCGGATCTCTCCCAATCAGCTGCTGTCATTTGCTTTACACTACGGTAACCATCAACACGGCTATCACCGTCTAGATCAATACCAAAAAGAAAACGCATGTCCTCAACACCTTCAATAACTGTCTCGGTAGTCATATCCCCATTTACGGTCAGTCGTTTACGGCTTAATACCGGGATTGTGAGCTGTACGTTATCTATGGTGATCTGCTGTTCTTGGATAAAATACACATGGTGGCTATAGGGCCAAAGTGTGGCATTCACGTTCGGCAACCCAGCAAAGCTGGGGCCCGATATAAAATCACCTTGCTCTTGTTGCGCAATAAAGTAGTACTTATTTGAACTCACAACACCATTGGTAATTTGCTCACCCTCTAAAAACTTCAGCTGTAACACTTCGGTATTTTTTTTAGCGCCAGTAATACAGTCCAAAGAGTTTCCGTTCGCGGTATAATCAGCAAAAATAGGGCGAAAATTTGTTGGTGTTACATCAGGAAAGCTGCCGTTGTTGAGACCACCAAAACAGTCACCTGTTGGGTTTGCCGGCCCACTGGAGTTATCTGCACTGAAACTTTTGTCGTAGAACGTACCCCAAAAACCAATTTGCTCCAGATCTCGGCGCAATAAAGTCAATGATAATCGCCCTATTTCTTGCAGCTCCCCTATCGCCATTGTATCTTTTGTTGTTACGCGCATGCTCACATAGGTAGCTACCACACCTCCGAGGAGAATCGCTCCAATAAACAAGGAGATCAATATTTCAATCAGAGTGAAGCCACGCTGACGCATTGTTAACTCCTTACTAGGACGAAGCTGGTTAAAGAAACAAGTCTTCTGTAATCATCTTTCGTACCACAGTTAATATTTGACGTTGTATTATTTGCCTTGATGGCCTGTCGCCCTACCCAAGAAACCGTGACAGTCACTTCAAAACCATCCCCATCTCTAACAGGTGTGATACATACTGTTGTATCATCTAGCGAGCCTGTATTTTCCTTCGCTCTGATCGCTTGCTTCCACTGTTCTTTATCAAGGTTGGCAATTGCTAAATTATTGCAAAAGGTAGAAAAGCAAGTCGTATCCGTATTCAACTGAGTTTGGCTGGTAAACGAACCACCATACAAGTCTGTTAGCGCAGTGGTATCATTTGAGCGAATACGTTGAATAATGTCGCCAGCTAAAGCCACAGCAGCCGCACGCTGCATCGAATCGAAGCTGGCTTGTTTCGCCTTCGCTTGCAATGCAACTGCCCCGAGCAGGCCAAAGCTCAAAACCATAAAAGCAACCACCACCTCCAACAAGGTGAATCCTGCTTGGCTTTTTTTTGGAAACAATCTACTCATGAAAAAAACTCAACGTATAATCTACCCTACATAGTATCGCTTTTTTCGTATAACCAAATAGCCATGTGACTAAACGGTCAATCAATGTGGGTCAGTGGTTAAAACACTGATTTAAGGCTCGCATATGCACGACGGCTAACCTGGACTGGCTCTTCAACACCTTGGAGTACAACACGGTGCGCACCCTCGCAACTCTCTAATTTTATGATGCTTGCCTTTTTCACAATGGTATTTCTATGCACTTGTACAAAGTGATGCGGGTAGTCAGACAAAAGTTTTTTTAGGGGAGTATCGATAAGTGCATCCCCGCCTTCAAAGTAAATATGGGTGTACCTGTCATCCGTTTGCGCAATAAGGATATCAGGCACGTTCACCCATCGAATATCGTGTCCAACTTGGTATTGCAATTTAGCTAATGTATCAGGGAATAGATGATTTAATAGCTCAGATATTTGCGCACTGTCTACAGGTTTAACCAAATAGCCAGAAGCATATATTTGATAAGCTTGTAACGCGTGCTCTGGATAAGCGGTGACGTAAACGAGCTTTAAATTGGCATTTTTGTTACGTAATATTTTTCCAAGCTCAATTCCATCCATGCCTGGCATTGAGATGTCTAAAAAAACGAGTTCTGGCTCAAGCTCCTCAACTAACTCTATTGCTTGTTGGCCATCTTGGGCTTCGCCTACAAATTTTAAAACTTCAAATTCACCCAGTAGTCGCTGTATTCGTCGTCGTGCAATTGGTTCATCGTCTACTACCAGATATTTCATTCAAAGCTCCTAGGGGCAACACCACGTTTATAAAGAATCTACCACTTTTTTGCGATGTCTTCAAAGCCGCTTGCTCACCGTAATAAATAACTAAGCGCCGGCGAATATTTTCCAATGCAATTCCCTGCCCTGAACGGGACTTTGATTCTGGATTAAATGGGTTATCTACTGTAAACAGCAATTTATCTTCACGGCAGTTCACTTTAATTTTGATTGAGCCGCCTAAACGTGCAGGCTCAATACCATGAACAACCGCATTTTCCACTAAAGGCTGGAGAATTAGAGCTGGCACACGCACATCTAAATCGACATTTTGGACACTCCACTCAACGTTGAGGCGATGCTCAAAACGATACTTTTCAATGGTCAAATATCCTTTGGTAAGGGAGATCTCTTGGCTAAGACTGTGTTTTTTACCACTGGCAAATGCAACCTGCATTAATTTTGCCATAGTAAGCGCAGCCTCCTCCGCTGCATTCGGATTTTCGTGGCAAAGCTCAGCTAATGTATTTAATGCATTGTGTAAAAAATGAGGCCGTATTCGCGCTTGAAGGGCTTCTAATTCAGCATTAGCGGCATGCGCGATGGTGTTTAAATTATCAATGTAAATTGCCATAAAGTGCAAAAGCAAAATAACGACAAAACCGCAAATTGCGTTGTTGTTAAACACAAATTGCCAATCAATTGGTTCCACTGGTGAGAAGGTAGTGTACTGAACTATTAAGCTGGTGAAGATACAAACTGATTGGAAAAAGACAAGTACAATACCTAACTCAGTTTTGAAAGATAGTTGCTTGAAATATTTAACGACAAAAGCGATTAGAGCAAGTGTTATGAATGCGTTCGCGTGGGTAAATAAACTGACTAACCCTAAACTCAGCCAAAAATCTTTTCCACTCGATAGAGTATAAATGAAGGCGACTGCTTGCGAGGCAATAATCATTGCAAGAATGCCTCGCTCCGAGAGCATCGCCTTAAATAAACCACGGTCAATCGATGCCGAATGAACCCATGGAGTCATGTGTTATCTCAGCTCAACAGGCACTGCAAACACCACATTTTCTTCTTGACCTGGGTTTTCCACAACAGTTTCACCACCAAGTTGCTTCAAGCGTGAAATGACCTGCTGAACAAGCACTTCGGGTGCAGAAGCCCCCGCAGTCACTCCGACACGTTCAACATTTTCAAACCAATCAGGCGAAATGCTTTTTTCATCATCGATCAGGTGAGCAGCGGTGCCCATTTTATCTGCAAGTTCGCGCAAACGGTTCGAGTTTGAGCTATTTTTCGCACCGACCACCAACAACAGATCAACTTTATCCGCTAAGTCACGAACTGCATCTTGGCGATTTTGCGTGGCATAACAGATATCATCTTTACGAGGACCGTGGATCTTAGGAAATTTGATACGAAGTGCTTCGATCACATCTGCGGTATCATCAACTGATAACGTTGTTTGGCTACAGTAAAACAGATTACTCGCATCTTTTACTTCCAAAGACGCGACATCTTCTGGCGTTTCAACAAGGTAAATTCCGCCTTGAGGGTTATCATACTGCCCCATTGTACCTTCAACTTCAGGGTGACCATTGTGACCTATTAAAATACACTCTGTGCCTTTTCTGCTCGCTCTAGTAACTTCCATATGGACTTTGGTTACCAGTGGACATGTCGCATCAAAAACCTTTAATTCGCGTCTTTTAGCTTCTTGCCTAACTTGCTGTGATACACCGTGCGCACTGAAAATAACAATACTGTCATCAGGTACTTGATGAAGCTCTTCAACAAACACTGCACCACGGTCTTTCAGGCCATTCACAACATATTTGTTGTGAACAACTTCATGGCGTACATAAATAGGCTTTTCAAAAATATCTAAAGCCCTTTCAACAATGCTAATTGCTCTGTCTACTCCAGCACAAAAGCCTCGCGGATTGGCTAACAAAATTTCCATTAGCTATGAACCTCTAAAATGTCTACTTCAAATGTCACCACTTGCCCTGCCAGAGGGTGGTTGAAGTCAACAGTTACAGAGTCACCAGCGACCTCACGGATCAAGCCAGGCAATTCAGTGCCATCTGGCTGAGTAAACGCGATAATACTGCCTACTTCAGCAGGCGTTTCACTGCCAAATTTAGTACGGTCTAAATAATAAATGTTGTCCGGGTTCGGCATACCAAAGGCGTCCTCTGGTTGCAGCTTAAAGCTCTTATTGTCACCTTCTTTGAGTCCCAATAAGCAGCTTTCAAAATTTTCAGTGAGGCTTCCATCTCCCATAAATAACTTCGCAGGTTTATTATTTACCTTTGTTGAGTCAGCAGCAGATCCATCTTCCAGCTTTATTGAATAGTGGAATAGAACTTCTGATTTTGGGCCTATGACTTGTTCACTCACGCCTCTGTCTCCCGAGTATTGGTTTTATCACCAAAAAATGCATCAAAAAGAAGTAAACCAGCACCGCCGACGATCGCCATATCAGCAACGTTAAAGGCGGGATAGTGCCAGTCTTGATAATAGAAATGTAAAAAGTCGACAACGTAACCCAATGTCACGCGATCATATAAATTGCCTATTGCACCAGCCAATACCAGTGAATATGCACCACATAGTACCCAGTTATTTGCACGCAAGTTTTTCAACCACACGATCAATAACACACTGATCACGACTGCGATGCCGCTGAGAAACCATCTCTGCCATCCGCCTGCTTCACTTAAAAAGCTAAAAGCTGCACCATAATTGTGCATGTAAGTGAAATTAAAAAATGGCAGCAGCTCGATAGATTCATATAGCTTCATATTCGCTACTACGACTGCCTTTGTGCCGAAGTCTACTGCAAAAAGCAGTAGACTCAGCCATAACCACACTAGACCACTTCGTTCGGTCAATTTTGTCACTTGCAACTCCTATGCAAACTTGCGTTGTTCGCCTTCACCTTCAACATTGGTAATACAACGGCCACACAGCTCTGGGTGTGCTTCATTTGTACCGACATCTTCGCTGTGATGCCAGCAGCGATCACATTTGGCCGCATCAGTCGCTGCGACTTTGATAAATAACCCATCTACCTCAGAAGCAACAGAGTCCTCAGGCTGAGTTGATACAACCTCAACATGTGCTTTTGACGTCAACAATACAAAACGCAGTTCATCTTCTAAACCTTGAAGCTTCTCTGCCAGCTCACCACCCGTATAAAGTGTTACTTCAGCCTGTAATGTTGCACCAATCACTTCTTCTTTACGAGCGCTTTCTAATACTCGGTTCACTTCATCACGAACAGTTAACAGTTCCTGCCAGAAGTCATTACCTAGCTGACCACAAGTTGCACCTTGAATGTTTTCATACCAAACATCTGTAAAGACAAATTCACCACGCTGCCCTGGTAACGCTTCCCAAAGTTCCTGTGCTGTAAAGCTTAGAATTGGCGCCATCCAGCGCGTCATTGCTTCTGCAATATGGTACAGCGCAGTTTGGCATGAGCGACGTGCGTGACTGTCACTCTTCGCTGTGTACTGTCTATCTTTGATAACGTCTAGGTAGAATGAGCCTAGCTCACCTGTACAGAAATTCATTAATTTCTGTGTTACAACCAGCATTTGATAATTATCGTATGCGTCTACGATTTCTTTTTGTAGCTCAGCTGCCTGAGCGACAATCCAGCGATCAAGTTCCACCATATCTTCAATGGCTACCGAATCGGTTTCTGGGTTAAAACCACTTAAGTTCGACAATAAATAGCGGCTAGTATTACGGATACGGCGGTAGCGATCTGCTGAACGCTTAAAAATCTCGTCAGATACAGTCATTTCCGCAGTGTAATCTGTAGAAGCTACCCATAAGCGTAGAATGTCTGCACCTAACTTATTCATGATATCTTGCGGTGAGATAACATTGCCCAAAGACTTTGACATCTTGCGGCCGTTTTCATCTACCGTGAAACCATGTGTTAGCACTTGCTTGTATGGCGCATGACCATTGATCGCAACTGAAGTCATCATAGACGACATAAACCAGCCGCGGTGTTGATCCGAACCTTCAAGGTATAAATCTGCAGGGCCAGTTAAGTCTTCACGCGCATCGACAACACAAGCATGGGTTACACCTGAGTCAAACCAAACATCCAGCGTGTCTTGCACTTTTACATATTGCTTTGCATCAGCCTCATTTAATAAGGTACTTGTCTCCAAGTCATACCAAGCCTGAATACCCGCTTCGTCAACTAAATCAGCAACTTTCTCGATGAGCGATTCAGTATCTGGATGAAGTGCACCCGTATCTTTATCTACAAATAGTGCAATTGGTACGCCCCAAGTACGTTGACGCGAAATACACCAATCAGGACGCCCCTCTACCATGTTTGCAATACGGTTTTCGCCCCATGCTGGGATCCACTGAGTTTGCTCAATTTCTTTCATCGAGTTTTTGCGCAAGTCAGCCTGATCCATGCTGACGAACCACTGAGGTGTCGCACGGAAAATAATTGGAGTTTTGTGTCTCCAACAATGCGGGTAGCTATGCGTTAATGCATGGTGATGCATTAACATGCCTTTTTCTGTCAGTAACTCAATGACATTGGCATTTGCTTTGAATACATGTTGGCCGGCAAAAATAGGCGTATCTGGCAGATATACACCGTTTGCACCCACAGGGTTAGCAACTTCTAGATTGTATGCCTGTCCTGCCACAAAGTCTTCTTGACCGTGGCCCGGCGCGGTGTGCACGATACCTGTACCTGAGTCTGTTGTTACGTGATCACCTAAAATAACTGGTACATTAAAATCATAGAATGGGTGTGCCACTTCAAGGTTTTCTAGCACATCACCCTTACAGTAACCCAATACGTGATATTGCTTAAATCCAAAGCGGTCAACTGCGTCTTTAACTAGCTCTGAACCTAATACTAAACGCTGCTCTTTACCTTCGTCTTCAATTTGTACTAGTGCATATTCTAAACCGCCATGTACCGCGACTGCTCTGTTTGCAGGTAAAGTCCATGGCGTCGTTGTCCAGATTACAGTACTGATATCACCTTTGCCTTCATGACCTTCATTGAGTGAAAATGCCTTTTCTACAGCACTGATATCAGAGAACACAAAACGCACATCGATAGCTGGAGACTGCTTGTCTTGATATTCAACTTCTGCTTCTGCAAGTGCAGAGCCACAGTCAGTACACCAATGAACAGGCTTTGCGCCTTTGTGCAAGTGGCCATTTTTAATAATACGACCCAAAACACGAATCGCATTGGCTTCGAAATCGAAATTCATGGTTAGATAAGGCTTGTCCCAATCACCAAACACACCTAAACGTTTAAAGTCCGCCTTTTGACCATCAACTTGTTTACGTGCGTATTCACGACACTTCTCTCTAAATTCAGCCACTGACACTTTTTTGCCAGGCTTCCCTACTTTTTTTTCTACCATTAGTTCAATTGGTAGACCATGACAATCCCAACCAGGCACATAAGGCGCGTCAAAATCTGACAGCGTCTTTGACTTAATGATGATGTCTTTTAAAATTTTATTTACAGAATGGCCTAAATGAATATTACCATTTGCATAAGGAGGTCCATCGTGAAGTATAAATGGCTTTTTACCTTTTTTCGCAATGCGTATTTGACCGTAAAGGTCTTGTTCATACCATTTTTTTAGCATTTTGGGTTCACGTTGTGCCAAATTGCCACGCATCGGAAATGAAGTTTCCGGTAAATTTAAAGTATGTTTGTAATCGCTCATTTAACTTACTACCCGCTCGGCTACCTAAATTTTAGAAAATACTGCTCTTGCTGCATCGACATCTGCCGAGATTTGCTTTGTCAGATGCATCAGTGACTCAAATTTTTGCTCATTGCGGAGCTTATGAATTAGCTCCACTTTGATAAATTGACCGTAAATGTCCCGGTCAAAATCAAACAGATGTACTTCAAGTAAAGCACGTTTACCATTTAAAGTTGGTTTCGTACCCACATTAGCAACACCGTTGTAAATCTTATCTTTAATGTAGACGTTGACGGCAAATACCCCTTGAACTGGGCTAACCTGCCTTTTTAACGCTACATTGGCGGTTCGAAAACCAAGCTCGCGCCCTTTTTTCCAACCGTGAATAACTCGTCCAGAGATAGCGTAAGTATGACCTAACATTTCATGTGCTTTATGTAGATCGCCTTGTGCCAGTGCTGTACGAATAAGTGTACTGCTCACTCGACTATTTTGTTGCCTAAAACTCTGAGTATCTTTGACATGCACGCCTAGCTCTTGGCCTATCGTAGACAGCATTGCAAAGTCGCCTTTTCTGGCTTTGCCAAAACGAAAGTCATCACCAACCGTCAGTGCTTTCACACCTAACCGTTGATCAAGTACTTCTCGAACGAAGTATTCCGCTTCTAAGTTTGAAAACTTATCATTGAAACTTACGCATATGACCCTTTCAATGCCGTTTTCTGCTAACAGTGCAAGCTTGTCACGCAGCCGTGTCAAACGGGCTGGCGCTTTATTTTTGACAAAAAATTCTTGAGGTTGAGGCTCAAACAACATCACAGTGCTGGGTAAGTTGTATTTTTTAGCGTCGGCTTTGAGCCCCTTTAGTACTTCAGTGTGGCCCAAATGAACACCATCAAAGTTCCCTATAGTCAATACACATCCATAATGGTGTGGTCGAATATTATGGATACCCCTGATTAATTGCATACAACGCGTGCCTTTGCTCGAGTCTTCAAAAAGCCCGATTATACCCAAGTTAGTTAGAAATGCGAGCCATGAAACCCCTCATTCGCGCCGATTTATTCTTCTACAGCCCGGATCTCCTTGATAGTTGAGAGCCTGACCCCAAAAACAAACAACACCAAGAAGTACATAAACATTGCGCATACCAATAAGAAGCCTAACACCCATAGCTGTGTGAAAAGACCCTCATCTCGCCAAATCAGCTGTTGTGACAGCCAATATACCGTACCGACCATTGCCAACGTCGCTAGAACAGACTTGGCGGCGAAAAATAGAGTAAATCTAGATACCGAGTATACCCCCTCCCTTTTTAGCGCATGGTAAAGTAAAAAAGCATTACACGTTGCAGACAAAGAAGTCGCCAGCGCAAGGCCGAGATACCCAATAAAAGGCGCTAAGGCTAAATTAAATACCATGTTTAAAACCATCGCTTTGATTCCTATCTTAACGGGCGTTTTAGTATCTTGTCGGGCGTAAAACCCAGGAGCCAACACCTTAATAAGCATAAAGCTCACTAACCCCACACTATATGCAGCAACACCTGCGCTCACCGCTGCGATGTTATCAACGTCACTATTTTTAAATTCTCCGTGGCCAAATAAAACCGAGATGATCAAAGGACTGATCACCATCAGCCCCCCCATCGCGGGGATCCCGAGTAACAAAACAAAGCGTACTCCCCAATCCATAGTGTGTTGAAAGTTTTCAGCTTTATCTGTTGCATGTAATTTAGATAAAGTGGGCAATATGACCGTCGCGATGGCGATGCCAAACAAACCTAAGGGGAACTCAATTAAGCGGTCTGAGTAGTAAAGCCATGCTATTGAACCTGTCATCAGAGCTGCCGCGATAATAGTATCTAGCAATAAGTTAATCTGACTGACTGATACACCAAAAATAGCTGGTAGCATTAATTTACGTACTTTGACAATATGAGGCGCACGCCATGCAAATTTTGGCTTAGAAAGCACACCCAACTTCCCCATAAATGGAATTTGAAATGCCAGTTGGATAACACCACCAATAAACACTCCAATAGCGAGTGCATAGGCCCCTTGTTCAAATTGCTCATGAAGGAATACGGCGCTGCTGATTATACTGAGATTTAACAATACCGGTGTAAACGCCGCCACTGAAAATCGATTGTAGACGTTGAGCACTGCGCCACATAACGCCACCAAAGAAATGAAAAATAAATAAGGAATTGTCAGTTTGAGTAGGGCACTGGCCAGTACAAATTTAGCGGCATTTTCTCCACCTTGCCACCAGTCAACGAACCAAGTTGCACCAAACAACGCGGCGATAACTGGAGAGAAAATAACACCCAGCAAGGTCACCCCTAGTAAAATTGTGCCTAAGGTACCTGCTGCCTGTGCAACAAAAATCCGGACTTCATCATCTCCGTGCTTTTCTTTAATTTCAGACAGCACAGGAACAAATGCTTGCGCAAAAGCGCCCTCAGCAAACAACCTTCTAAAAAAATTTGGGATCCGGTTTGCAAACAAGAATACATCCGCAGCAAGCCCTGCACCGAGTAAATTAGCTACCACAGCATCGCGCACTAGTCCTAAAATTCGAGACAACATTGTCATGGCACTTACTATCATGCCCGACTTAAATAACCCTTTTGCCACTAAACCCATCCTACCTATAAACAGTCTGCGGCAAGTATGCCACAGACCACATCGAACAATAACCGTAAATCCTGTTCCATTGATGAGAAATAACAAGCGACATTAAAGCTAGGCTTGGGTTCTGTGTTTTGCTACAATGCGCGCATTAATCATTAGCTCACTTAGCTTTTGATTCGTAGTCTGTTGTTACTATAGCCGAGGGCCAAAGGTTTAGGAGATGGTTAACAGACGGTATAAGGGCTGCACACTATTAAGTCTAAATTAGTTTGTAGACGTCAATGTATGTGTGTGAGCCGCACTGAAATACTTAGGCCGGGCAGGTTATTTTTTATTGACATTGGATCATAAAACAGGCATAGTCCTCGGCCTTTAAACTAAGCTTATTTTTAAAAGATTGTTAGGAGCATACCTTGGCTAACATCAAGTCTGCAAAAAAACGCGCTATCACTAGCGAAAAGCGTCGTCAGCACAACGCAAGCCGTCGTTCAATGATGCGTACATACTTCAAAAAAGTTATCGCTGCTATTGAAGCTGGTGATAAAGAAGCTGCACAGCAAGCATTTGCTGTTGCAACTCCAATCCTAGACCGCTACGCAACTAAAGGTCTAATCCACAAAAACAAAGCTGCTCGTCATAAGAGCCGCCTAGCTGCTAAAATCAAAGCGCTATAATCTGTGGAAATGGATATAAAAAAACCGACGTAAGTCGGTTTTTTTATGCCTGTTTATCTAAGATTGGTTACGCTGACTAAGCAATTTCCAGTTTTGGATAAAACTTTTTCAACATAGCGGCAATCTTTTTCGGTGAGAAAGGTTTTACGACAAACCCTTTAGCCCCGCGCTCAATGGCATCTTTGACATTATCAACCGTTGAATGGGCAGAGACCATAACGACATTTATGTCTGGGTTAATCTGAGCTAGCTCAGCTATTAGTTCTTTTCCATCTCCATCTGGTAATTCAATATCCAAAAAGACAATATCGAAATGTCGCTCTTCACAAGCAGCAATACACTGCTTAGCAGTTGACGCTTCTTTGACATTGTCAATTCCCAAATGCATCAATGTCTGATGCAAAAAGCTTCTTACAGTTCCTACATCATCAACAATGAGAATAGAGATTTGTTGTTCCATATCCTTTCCCGTGGGCTAGTAATTAGAAATGCGCTATCATCTATAGCATAGAACTATTATAGAGTCCTGCAACCAAAAGGCTACACCTAAGCATGGCAATTAATCCAAAAAAACAATCACTATTGAATAAAAGCGACTTTCAAAAGCAACAAGCCGACAAAAATAAAAAGCGTCGTCTCTCAGCCCAGCAAATAAAAAGACAACAACAACTCGAACAACAACATAGACTCCAACAACAGCAAGTTGACCCTCCTAAAAAAGGGCTTACAAAGCTGATTATTATTGGCGTGTTCGCGCTCACCGCTATTTTATTTCCCAAGCCTCAACTCATCACTTACAAGAAGTTAAGTATGGTCACTCAAAGCGTTTACTGGCCAGGATTACCAGGCGTAAAGCCCATTTTATTTGACTCTATTTTACAACCTATTCCGGCGCTGGATCGCAACACACTTTATTTGTGTCAAGATGTGTCAAAGCCCGACACTTGCCAAAAATATTCAATTATCGAAACTCAGGGATTCATTGCTGCTCTGAAACACCTCATAATCAATTAGAAAAACTAATCCGAACAACGTAAAATTACTCGTTTGAGATGACTAAAAAAGCGGCGCATAATGGCGCCCCTTTTTAATCATATATGGAGTTAATTTAAGATCATGGCTAACGAGTTTGACTGGTTACTAAATAGTTTATTACTAGTACTGGGATTTGGAGCTCTTTTTATTAATCATAAAACACTGCTTCGCACCGCGGCTGTTATGGCCTGTAGCTTATTATTCGTGTTATTTAGTCTAGATCTTATGGATACTTCAGTGATTTCTAATCTTGGCTTGATACTGATCAACTCATTTTATTTGTTCAAAGTATTTACACTTGAGCACTACGATACAAATTGATAGCCAAATTCTGAAGCGCTCAACGCTTCAGAAATTTTTCATTAATAATATCTATTGAATAAAAATTAATAACTATTCATTTTTGCATTCTATAAAGCGCTTATTTACTACTTTCACATGCCAATCGGGCAAACAAATATTCATTGCCTCAAGGCTATCCAAGAAATCTTTGATAAGCTAGAATCGGGAAAAATGTCCCTTATTGGAGGATTGTCATGGCCATGACAGATGAAGAGTTATTTTTAGCTTCCATGGGCGATGTTGTACCGCTGGCACAAGACAATCGCGCACAACTAGAGAAACAAAAAAGCCAACCAACAGAGGCACAACTCGCTAGGCGGGAAGCTGCTCAAAAAGAATTAGACTTTGATCCTAACTTTCTCTCTACTGAATATGTTGATCTGCTAGACCCCCACGATCAACTTGGTTATAAAAAAGACGGCGTTCAGGAAGGTGTATATAAAAATTTGAGGCTCGGTAAATACCAAATAGATGCAACACTTGACCTGCATGGCAAATCATTCGTTGAAGCTCGACAGGCGCTATTTGAATTCGTAGTAGATTGTCAGAAAAGAAATATCCGAGTTTTGCTGATCCGCCACGGTATTGGGCTTAAAAGCAAACCATTTCCCGCTATCTTAAAAAGCTATTGTAATAAATGGTTGCAAGAAATACCCTGTGTGCTGGCATTTCATTCGGCTCTAACTTGCCATGGTGGCAGTGGTTCAACATACACACTGCTAAAGAAAAGCGAAGAGAAAAAGTTAGAAAACAGAGAGATACACGCCAAAAGGTAAATAATATAAATGGGGCTGCTACAGCCCCATCTTAATTTAACGATTCTTATCTTTGCTGAAGAGAATACGTACAGGGTTGCGATTCAGCCGCCTGTGCCTGATTAAACCAAGCCGACACGCCTAACGCGAGTACTGAAATAACGACAAAAGAAAGTTTCACACCACCTTGCCCGTTTTTCATTGTCTTTTCCTGTTTTATTATTGTTTTTTTTCTAACATACTGAATATAAATAGATGTCTCAATATGTTTTTATATACAGTAATTATGTAAATTAGAATAACTCTTAATTACATTTACTTACAAATCATGTAGTTAATTTTTATCTCTATTAAATTATTCATTAATTACCGTCACTTGAGATAAATTCAGTCAGAACTCGAAAGGTCCACACCACATATGCCAGTTAGTACCCAACACTTGTATTCACTGTATTTTTAATCGGTTTTCTTTCTAAACAGGCATTTATATTATCGGTAATTTGTGCAACAACCGTATCCAAGTTGGTAACCGCTGCAACATGCGGAGTCACTGTCACTTTTGGATGTGACCAAAACGCATGATCTTTAGGCAAAGGCTCAGTTGCAAACACGTCCAGTACAGCATGGCCAAGCTCACCGCTATCCAATGCTTCGATAAGATCATGCTCATTTAAGTGCTGCCCTCTGGCAACGTTAATCAGCAAGCAGTCACTTGACACCATACTGAACAACGTGCGATTTAATATGCCTGCCGTTGCCTCCGTCAAAGGCAATAAACACACTAAGTAATCCAGCTGAGATAGGAAATCGCTCAGCTGCTCTTCACCGTGAAAACACCTAATATTATCTATTTGTTTTGCTGTCCGAGACCATCCTCTGACATTTAACCCATTTACCGACAAACGTTTCGCCACTACCGCGCCCAGTTCACCCATTCCCAGTATACCCGCAGTCTTACCTTGTCTCGCTCTTCGGGGCTTCCAAAATGATGTTGATTGATTTGAACAGTACTCCTGAGACCTAAGTTTGTAGGCGAGAATATTTGAAAGCACATACTCAGCCATATCCTGGCTCAATTGCTTATCAACTATCCTCGCGACTTCAACTCCGGAAGGTAGTTTATCGACTGGGATCCCATCTACCCCAGCCCCAAATGACTGTACCACTTTCAAATTTGGTAACTGTTGCCATAACTCTTCAGGCGCTTTCCAAACAAGTACAAATTCGATATCGGCCAAATTATCACAATGCGGCCACTGGTATATATCAACATTTGGTAAAGCTCCCTTAAGCTTTGCCATCAACTTGTCATTGTTTCGACCCGTAATACAGACTAGTACAGACATTTCTTCTCCCTTCATTACGCTTGTTGCAAGACACACACAGTATACCTGCCACTGGTAAATTGTTGATAGAGCAATATCACCATAAAACTGACATACCCTTGCAACATGGCTGTCACACTTGCTTTTTAATCTGCTATAAACACAGCCGTAGAGAAATATTTATGATCAGCGTCGATAAAGTGATCGAAGCAAACCTGCCTCAGTTGGAGAACTCACCTAAAGTAAAAGGGTTGGTAAAAAAAGGCCTAGGTTACTTGTTGCATGAACAGGAATTTGTTGCATTTGCCGACACTTACCCACATTTAGAAGGATTGGAGTTTGTTGAGCAAGTACTGGAGGAGTTAGACTTTGACGCACGCTTCAAACCCAAACAAATTGAACATATTCCGAGTGAGGGTAGCGTCGTTATCGTCGCAAATCACCCAATTGGATCATTGGACGCACTGGCGCTAATAAAAGTACTGGCAAAAGCAAGACCAGATCTAAAGGTTGTCGCCAACCGCATGCTAATGTCAATTACTCCAATGCACTCTTTGCTATTGCCCGTTGACAACTTATCTAATGCCAGTCGCAAACAAGAGCTCGCGAATATTCAAAAACATTTAAAAGCAGAAGGCGCGCTGTTAATTTTTCCAGCCGGAGAAGTATCCCGCCTTAGCCCCACTGGAATAAAAGATTGTAAATGGAATACAGGCTTTTTACGTATGGCGAAAAAAGCCAACTGTCCAATTTTGCCAATTTACATCAAGGCTAAAAATAGCCCCCTCTTTTATGGCACCTCTATGATCTACAAACCATTAGCGAGTCTTTTATTAGTTAAGGAAATGTTTAAACAACGGCAAAAGTCACTAGAGTTTGAGATTGGTGCCAGTATCCCTCCAGAGTCATATCGCCTAGATAATTTAAAAGACAAAGAGATCGTTGCACTTATACGCAAACAGCTTTACAGGCTAAACAGCAAAAAAACATTGCCGTTAAAAACGCAAACCCCCATCGCTGTACCTGAATGCAAAAAAGAGCTAAAAAAAGCCATTGAACAATGCGAGCGCCTAGGCGAAACATCAGATGGAATGCAAATTTACCTCTATCAATATGCTGGGAGCTCTCCGATATTTAGAGAACTTGGCAGATTGAGAGAAATTGCTTTTAGAGCCGTTGGTGAAGGCAGCGGAAAAAGGCGAGACACCGACAAATATGACATGTACTATCAACAGCTTGTGCTATGGGACGCCACACAACTAGAGTTAGTTGGCGCGTACCGCTTAGCCAGTGCACAACAGGTCATCAAACAACATGGTCCTAGTGGGTTATATACCAGTAGCTTATTCTCGTATAATGATGCTATGACCCCTTATTTTGAACAAGGTTTGGAACTAGGCAGAAGTTTTGTACAGCCTAAATACTGGGGCCGTAAGAGCTTGGATTACCTCTGGTATGGCATCGGTGCTTTTATTAAGCGATACCCTGAACACAGGTACTTGTTTGGCCCAGTCAGTTTATCCAACACCTTGCCAGATAAAGCAAAAGCCATGCTGGTATATCATTATCAACATTACTTTTCAGATCTCGATAATCTAGCCCAACCCAACAATGAGTTTAAGCTGTCCCAGTCACAACTTGA
Source organism: Pseudoalteromonas luteoviolacea (assembly GCF_018100925.1). Taxonomy (GTDB): domain Bacteria; phylum Pseudomonadota; class Gammaproteobacteria; order Enterobacterales; family Alteromonadaceae; genus Pseudoalteromonas; species Pseudoalteromonas obscura. The sequence goes on from NZ_JAGJEH010000003.1 coordinate 344,499, forward strand.
TACATGCAAAAGCCTGTTTTGTGGTGATGATATAAAAGAAGACTTTGCAGAGCTAAAACATATTTTGGCAAATATGGGTGCGCAAGTGCCAACACTGTTTAAACAATATACTGAATTGTGCGAACAAAGTGGTGTTAACTTCTTAAGTTTCAGTACCGACCCTGATTTCAATAACTGTATTGATGGCCTTGTATTAGTTGACCTTACTAAGTTAAAAGCAAATAAAGCCAAACGTTATCTCGGTGAAAACATTTATCAATCGTGAGTATCATAACGATTGACGCCTTTGCTATACAACCAGGCAATGAAGTTGTATGAATTAATAAATCCCTTGCAACCTTGTTGCAATTTTTTATACTGGCGCTCGGTCTCCATATTTAACAACGTAGATTAAGCGCCAATAATGATTAAGTCCCTCTTTAATATTATTATTTTTGTAGTCGTACTCGCCGCAGCCTTGGCATATCAAGAATTAGGGATGCTAGAAGACGATGGGAAACAGTCCGCGCCCTACTTTTCTTTGCCAACATTGGCAGATCCCTCAGAGCGATACAATATCAGCGCGCTGCAAGGTGAGCGTTCGGTAATTTACTTTTTCGCCCCGTGGTGCAACATATGCCGCTATAGCATGCCCAATATAGATAAATTGCACCGCCAAGGTAAAGTTAATGCTGTTGCCATTGCTCTAGATTTCCAAAGTACGGAAGAAATCACCAAGTTTAGCCAAGACTTAAACCTGTCTATGCCAATCTTGTTAGGCAATCAAAAAACAGCACAGGATTACAAAGTTAAAGCCTATCCAACTTATTATGTTATGGATCCAAAACTGAAAATAATTGAACGCTCAATTGGCTATTCTAGTGAGCTTGGAATACGCTTACGCTTGTAAGAAAGTGTATCTACTTAGTACACTTTCTTACCCAAACCCGCAATAAATCAACGCTTTTAGTCCGTACACTGTCCCTCAAATTAATTCTCCTCACTGCCAAAGGGACTCGACGATGTTTGCTCAGCATACTCTTAAACGTTTTACTTTATCTCCTGTGGTTTTGTGTATGGCGATGGCCGCCAATGCTCAAACCAAAAATGATGACATAGAACACATTGAAGTTATCTATAAACGCAGCTCAATTACTTCAGAAATTACCGAAGACACAGAAAAACTGATTGAAATGCCTGGTGCTTTGGGAGATCCGCTACGTGCCGTTTTTGCCCTGCCCGGTGTTGTTGCTGCGGGAGGCTCCATGAGTGAGCCTGCAGTGCGAGGTTCTTCACCTAGCGATAACATGTTTGAAGTCGATTTCATGCCCGCAGGTTATATATTTCATGATTTTGGCAGCTCTATTTTTAACCGCCACATAATTCAAGATTTTCAATTATATTCTGCTGGTTACGGTGCCGGATACAGTAATGCAACTGGCGCTGTTTTTGACGTTACCTTGAGAAACCCCAAATACCAGCCCATCACGACCACGCTAGATTTCTCCATGTTTAATGCTGGATTTTTTGTCGAGGGTCAAGCTACTGAGAATACCGCGTTTTATGTATCTGGCAGAAAAAGTACCTTGCCACTATTTTTTAGCGAAGGTGAAGAGCTGGAAGATGATGATGGAGAGCCTAGCGGTGTCACTATCAACGATGCTCCTGATGACCACGACTATCAAGGCAAGTTTTTATGGGACATCAATGATAACAATACCCTCACCTTTAATTTTACGGGTGCAGAAGATTCAGCCGCTGCTGGGTTTAGTGAGCGGGCGGAACTCGCACAGAAAACACCTGAATTTCAGGGTGATGCTCGATTTATTAGAGAATTTAACAGCCAAAGTATCCTATGGGATCATTACAATAAGAAGTTTCATCTAAAAGTAGGTGTAGGTGCATTGGATCACTCTGGCAGACTCGAATATGGTAAACAACCCACGAACCTTGCAGGCTTTTACGAACAAGAAGGGGAAAAACAATATACCTACAAGGCGCGCTTAAACTATACCGTCAATAATCAACATCGTTTCGTTTTAGATGCTGCGTACTTCGATAATGAAACAACTTATGAATACGATACTTTTCAGTATCTTTGTACTGAAATAGATCCTGACTGTGATTTGAAAAAAGGCGATCGGATCAACGGTAAACGTACCATTGATTTGGACTCAGGTTTTGTTGGTATCACTCATATCTGGCAGCCACATGAAGACTGGCAGACAGAGCTTGGCTTGCAAAGCCAACACAACCGTTATACAGATGAGACCTTCACCTCGCCTCGTCTTGCGGTTAATTACTATGTTTCACCTAACAGCGTGATCAGTGCAAAAGTTGGTCGTTACAATCGCATGCAAGATGTCGAGTACATCTTGCCTGAAATTGGAAACCCCAAATTAAAATCTCAAGTTGCGACTCACAGCACACTAGGCTTTAGACAAGAATTAGAAAACGAATGGTCATGGTCAATCGAAGGCTATTACAAAACAATGGAAGACCTGCCGCTTGCTATTGATTCCGGTAGTGATGCACACCTTTTGTACAGCAACCAAGTTGAGGGGCGTGCTTATGGTGTTGACATATTAGTCAACAAAAATAAAACCGATAACTGGTACGGCTGGGTCGCGCTGAGTTACGCAAAAAGCGAACGTACTGATTTAAGACGCAATGTCACACGAGATTATTACGCTGATACACCGTTGGTCTTCAATGCAGTGCTCAACTACGACATCAATGAGTTGTGGCAAGGTGGCTTTAACTTCACCGCACGAAGTGGCCAAGCATATACACCAATTGTTGGTGTGCGAGAAAACCCGGATCACGCTGGTCGCTTTTTACCTGTATATGGTGATCCATTTTCAGAGCGCTTCAAAACCTACCATCGTCTTGATGTGCGCTTTGAAAGAAAAACCTCCGTATTTGGGTTAGATGGTAAGTTAGTATTCGAACTTATGAATGCTTATGGCCAAGACAATGTGGCCTACATCGATTTGGATTACGACAAAATTAAGTCTGTTAGTGACCTTCATATAAAAGAAGAAAATGATGATTTTGAAATGCGTCCTTCAATCGGTTTTAGCGTGACATTTTAATTCCCCTAGCCACTTGCGCTGATAAGCACAAGTGGTGTTAACCTTCCCAATAAGGCATGGCGAATAAGTAATTGCCACTTGCGTTTTTCGCCATTGCCTTGCATGATCCGTCCGTTAAACACCTCGGAGTATTATCATGCCTAAAGCCTGTGCATATCACATCTTAGTTAAAACAGAAAAAGAATGCTTAGCCATCAAAACCAAATTAGCAAAAGGTGGCGACTTTAATAAATTGGCAAAACAGCATTCAACCTGCCCTTCGAAAAAGCGAGGTGGTGACCTAGGAGAATTTAGCAAAGGAGATATGGTTAAAGCCTTCGATGACGTCGTGTTTAAAAAGCCACTGTATGAAGTACATGGACCAGTTAAAACGAAGTTTGGTTACCACTTAATTAAAACGGTGTATCGAAGTTAGAGAACACTAATAGTTTGAAGCCTATTTCAATCGAAAAAACAGATTACGTTAATAGCTTTTAATCAATTTTAATTTTGCCTCACTCAACTATACTGAGTGGCATTGAAATCACTAAGAGAGTTATTACTATGTTTACTGTTATTTTTGGTCGTGAAGGCTGTCCTTACTGTGTACGTGCAAAAGAATTGGCAACACGTTTAAAAGAAGAGCGTAATGACTTTAATTTTCGATACATTGACATAAATAAAGAAGGGATCAGTAAAGCCGATCTGGAAAAGTCAGCAGGCAAGCCTTGTAACACAGTTCCACAAATATTTGTCGACCAATCTCACATCGGTGGATTTGATGATTTTGAGGCCTATGCCAAGGCAAATTTAGGGTTATATCAATAACCCTAAAAAAAACACAGTTTATTTTTTGACCAATTTCAACCACCTACAAATTTAGTGCCAATTTATACAAGCAATTATCTTTTCTTTACTGTACAATGCCGCCTCTTTTAAATTGTTGAGGCGCATTAATGTCAGAACCAGTAACGTTTGAATCTTTAGATCTTTCTCCTGCAATCCTTAAAGCAGTCGAAGAGCTAGGGTATCAATCACCTTCTGAGATCCAGGCTCAATGTATACCGTTATTGCTAGAAAGAAAGGACGTGCTGGGACTAGCGCAAACGGGTACGGGCAAGACGGCAGCTTTCGCACTGCCGCTATTAAACAATGTTGACGCATCCGTTAAGCAACCACAAATTTTAGTACTGACTCCGACTCGTGAACTTGCACTGCAAGTTGCAGAGGCATTCGAGCAGTATGCTAAGTACACCAGAGGCGTAGAAGTACTTGCGCTATATGGTGGACAAAGCTATGGCGTGCAATTAAGTGCACTTCGCCGTGGCGCACAGATCATCGTGGCAACTCCGGGGCGTTTAATCGACCATATCAACCGTAAGACCATTGATCTATCTAACCTGAATGCATTGGTATTAGATGAAGCCGATGAAATGCTACGCATGGGCTTTATCGATGATGTTGAAAGCATCATGGAAAAAACACCAGAAGAAAAGCAAACATGTCTTTTCTCTGCAACTATGCCAAAGCAGATCCAATCTATTTGTTCTAAGTACTTAGATAACGCAGAGCAAGTAAAAATCACGCCACGTAACTCAACTGTTGACACTATTGAGCAAGTTTACTGGCGTGCAACGACACATAAAAACAAAGCAATTGTACGTTTCTTAGAAGCTGAAGATTACGATGCTTCTATCGTGTTTGTACGTACTCGTAATGATACTGTTCAGCTTGCTGAACTGCTTGAGCGTGAAGGTTTCTCTGCTGCACCGTTAAATGGTGACATGAACCAACAGGCTCGTGAGCGCACAGTTGAAAGACTGAAAAGTGGTTTACTAGACATCGTTATCGCAACAGACGTTGCTGCACGTGGTCTAGATGTTGACCGCCTAAGCCTAGTTATCAACTACGATATTCCACAAGACAGCGAAGCTTACGTTCACCGTATTGGCCGTACTGGTCGTGCAGGTCGTAAAGGTAAAGCTATCTTGTTCGTCAAAGGTAACGAGCGTTACTTGTTACGTAACATCATGCGCCATACTCGTTCAGACATTGATCAAGTAGAGCTACCAAGTGCGAAAATCGTTGAGCAAAAGCGTATCGAAGCACTGCAGAATAAGCTAAGCATGTCACTTGATCACAAAGACATCGAGTTCTTCAGTGAAGTAGCTCAAGGTCTAGGTGAAAAACTTGAACTGAGCCAAGAACAACTTGCTGCCGCACTTCTTTGCCTTGCACAGCAACAGTCTCCACTTAAAGTTGAAGAAATTAAAGTTCAACAGCGTGAGCGTCGTGACCGTGATGGCAATCGTGATCGCCGAGATGACAGACGTGGTGACCGTGGTGATAAAAAAGGCCGTCGTAACACAGGTCCAATGGATACATATCGTATTGAAGTTGGTCGTGAGCACGGTGTTCAGGTTAAGAACATTGTTGGTGCGATTGCAAACGAAGCCGATATCTCAAGTAAGTTTATCGGTGAAATCCGCTTATTTGATGAGCACAGCACAGTTCAGCTTCCTCAGGATATGCCAGCTGAGACTCTAACACACTTCCAAGGCGTTCACATTTGTCAGCGTCCAATGAAGATGACTAAGAGCACTCACCCAGCAGATCAGGCACGCGGCAATGGTAATCGCCGTGAAGGTGGTAGACGTTTTGAAGAGCGTGGTGAGCGCCGTGATGGTGGCAGACGCTTCGAAGAGCGTGGTGACCGTCGTGACGGTGGTAAGCGCAGCTTCAGAGATCCACGTAGCGACAAGCGCCGTGACGGTAACAGAGATGGTAACCGTGACAACAGACGCAAAGAGCGTGGTGAACGTAACGAAATCAACTTTTCATAAGTTGTAAACATATCTAAAAAAGCCGCTACCTTAGCGGCTTTTTTGTATTTTATGACCCGTCCTAAATCGTTCTTCCCAACCAGTCTCTGGGGTCAAATCTAAAATAGGCTACCATCAGGTTAAACAGCTCTGGATTCTCCTGTTTCAGCTCTACAGGCTTTTCAATAAAGGTTTCGGTTAATACTGCGAAATACTCGGCTTCATTGGTCGCCCCATATTCATGGATCACATGGGGCATTTGATACGCAAGTTGAGTTTTAAGTTGGCGATAGGCTCGACTCAACACATCAGCCCAATGCTGATAGCTGATTTCCTTTGGTAACTCGGGTGTACCATTCGTATTGCCAGCTTGTTGATCTAACTGATGCGCAAACTCATGAAACACTAAGTTATGCCCATCACCTGGAAGGCGGTTTCCTTCTAAAACATCGTGCCAACTAAGTACCAAGGTCCCACCAGGCCATGACTCGCCTTGCCTAACCGCCGTGTGATAGCTCACCAGTCCCGCGCTGTCTTTATTGGATTGCGGTGCGTAGTACTGACTTGGATACAACAGTACTTCTTTAACATTCGGATATAATGGCCACACTTGGTTTAAGACCAGCAGACATGCATCAGCTGCAATGATCAGTGACATTGGCCTTGTTACTTTTAAGCCATCACGGCCAATCACCCGCTTTTCACCTAAAAACCAAATAATATGCTGCTCAAGCCTATCGCGGTCAGCGTCTGTCATGTTGCGATAGATAGGCATGTAGTTAAGCAACACTTTTTTATCCGCTGGTGACAGTTTTTGTGGATGGTATTTTTTGTGCCAAAAATAGCGCTTTATGTCGTTGAGGTACCAATAGACAACCACGAACACGACTAAAAAGGCAATTAACATAAGATTTATCATATTTGCTCATTTACTGTGCTTTTTTATTTAAGTGTGTGCACCTTTGTCCCTTTTCAATCATTCTTTGATAAAATCGATAAATAAAACATCGAATATAAATTGCTATGTCACTGCCGATTGAATCTATACAGTCCGATTTTTTAACCACTATTTCCGAACAAGATGTCATTGTCACCGCAGCCACGGGCTCTGGAAAATCGACTCAGCTCCCCATTTGGGCGGCCTCCCAGGGCAAAGTACTCGTTGTTGAGCCAAGACGTATCGCTTGTACATCACTTGCGGAATATGTCGCTCATTTATGCAAAACAGAACTAGGGGGAAAAGTAGGCTACGCAATTCGTTTTGAAACTGTATTCGATACACATACAGATATCGTCTTTGTAACCCCTGGCGTTGCGCTTAGGTGGTATTTTGAAGACAAACTGGCCGCCTATTCACATATCGTATTAGATGAATTTCATGAGCGACGTTGGGACATGGATCTGCTACTTGCACTGCTCAAGCAGCATGCCCAACACCGGCTTATCCTCACTTCTGCCACGCTTAATGCACACAGCCTGAGCCGATATTTAAATGCACCAATCCTACACAGCGAAGGAAACATGTACCCCGTTGAAGAGGACTTTATAGCCAAAGACCAACGTGCAATGCCAACAAAAGACAGGCTAACAGAACGTGTAGTTACAGCATGCCAACAAGCACAAGAAGACACTGACGGTGATATTTTAGTTTTTTTGCCAGGAAAAGGGGAGATCATAGCCTGTGCGTCTGCACTAAAGCCTTTTGATGCGGTAGTGGTGCAACTCTACAGCGGTTGCTCAAAGCAAAATCAACAACTCGCACTGTCGAAACAAATGTCACAGCGTATTATATTAGCCACCAATGTAGCCGAGACTTCCTTGACCATACCTAATGTTACCTGTGTCATAGATTCAGGCCTAGAACGACGTACACATCTTAGAAATGGTAAAACTGTTTTAGGCTTAGACGCAATTGGGCGTGACTCTGCAAAACAACGCTTAGGTCGTGCAGGCCGAACACAAGCTGGTATTTGCATCCGGCTATACGGCCAATTTGCCCCACTTATTGAACGTACTCCTCCTGAAATTCAACGCGAATCACTCACAGAGTTGGTGTTAGCCGCTGGGTGCGCAGCACAAGGCGTAGATTCGTTGCCATTTATCGACTCATTACCTGATGCATCTAAACAACGAGCTCTCACGACTTTACATAATATCGGCGCAATAGATAACAAACAATGTGCCACTGAGCTTGGTAAGCTTCTCTACCCACTTCCGGTAGATGCAGAACTGGGCTTTTTGATTGCGAATATGCCCTCAGGGGCGCTCAAACAAGCTATTATCGATCTGATTGCTGTTATCTCTGTGCCTGCGCGAGTATATCAACTGCCCACGCATCTCGAACAAATAGAGCAACTAAACCTCCTGTTGCCAAACCATTGTGATATTGAGCTGGCCATTGCTATTGTTAGAGATCAAGTAGATGGCATTGTCCATATCGAACCAGAAGCACTGATGGAAGCGAAGCAGTTTAGTGAACAACTTAGAGAGGCTTTTTCACTACCAAGTCTCGAAAAAGCAGCTAGTTATGACCGTAATGCCCTCATCACCGCAATTGCTAAAGCACGCCCAGAATGGGTCTTTGTGAAGCGGCAAAACCGCAGAGGTGGCTTCGGTAATGGTAAAATTGAAGTTTCTCCTTCCAATACCTCACGTATTAATGAAAATACCAAAGCCATGTTAGTTCTCGATACGTTCGCTCTCGCCGGAAAAGGCAGCAAACAAGCCATGACAATGGCAACATTGGCTGCACCGTTGCCAATCAAAATGTTAGCCTCACAGGAGATCGGCGAGCTTATTTTTTTAGAGGCTTATATTGATCAAGGTACAATTTTTACGACTACAGCTAGACAGTATGCAGGTGTCGAGCTCTCTGTCTTCTCAAGCGTTGCTAAAGGCGAGATGCTCATCGATGCATGTACCTATCTGATTAAAAAAGGTGAGTTATTTGAGGGTCTTTATTATCAGTTAAGTAAAAATATTGCGTCACACCAACTGTACTTTGATTACTTAGCGAGGCCAAGTAATCTACCGACTGCGTGCGAATTCATCAGGGCTAAACTAGTCGAACTAGGTGTTGAATCACAGGAAGATATACAACTTATTGAAGCTGAAGACTTTAGCTTTCAGGAAGTAGATAGCTGGGAACTAGATAGGTTTATTGAAAAACACCCTCTCAATGTTACGATCCCTGAGTTAAAAATGCAGGTAACCTATTTTTTTAAAGCAAAGCGTGTGCTATTAGAACACCTTGAAGGAAAAAGAAAAGATGCCCCCAAAAAATGGGAGCTGCCAAATTTCTCTGGCTTTAAAGTTCAATATAAAAAAGCAAGCAAAGTTGTTGATATTAAATAAAACAAGTTCAAGTTAAATATTAAAAAGATTATATTTACGCCTTTAACCTATTTAATATTAACCACATAAAGACATGACTTTCTCAGAACAAATTAGAGCTTTTGTTTTCTAAAAGAAAGTCTATGACTTATCTGCAAAAGGACTTTATTGCCTCACTTTTATGATATGAATATTAATTGAAAAAACGATAGCTTTGAAGATGGGATATAATCGAATGTAGAATTATCGAGGCCTATTTTGGCCTCACTGACTTACAATCAACCACCACCTGTAAGAACACCATTGCGTTGATGCTGCCTCAATGACTCTTGAGATTCATCATGGATTAACTTTCGCTCTTTGGAGGTAGTGCAACGCTTTTTAGGAATAATAGAGCCGAGAGAGCTCACTTGTTCACAGCGATACCCATCGCCTTTCTTAGTGGTGTCACCACTACTTGCACAGCCTGCGAGGGTTGCAGCCATTACTAATGCTAACACTTTCATTATAACACTCCTTATTTATTCGATTACAGTTAACCATTTAAAATTATTACTAACACTATTCCCTGTCAACAAAAAAACCGACACCAGTAAATTATATAAATTAGTTAATAAAAAGCATGCTGAATTAAACATTAATAAATAAAAACAAAAGCTTGCCGTGATTGATAAACACAGGCGAATATATGAGAAAAACCAGCTCTCTAATGCTCGCAGGTGCTAAGTTAAGCGGAACTAAAGCCTTGATCAGAATACGTACCTTCATAGGCTACCACGCAGCCTTCTGCACCACGAAGTAACGTTTAGCCGATCTTTGTAAAACACACTGCTAATAACAACAGTGATGTGTATACCCTCAAAGCTAAATTAGTCGATTTTGTAGCAGGAACCTTGAACTGTATGTTGGTAATTGTGAGCAAAGGATACCAAGATACCTCTGCGTCCAGTAAGTAAAGTTATAGAGATTCAAGAACCGCTGTATTGATTACTTGGTTACACTAAACGACTCATCAAGACGAAAGTTAATTTAGCTAGAACTAAGTCAATGTAAAATATTTAAGTAATTAAAATTCAATATTTTAGCTTACTGGAGATGAATAGCTGAAAGCAAGTTCGACTTATCGCCTCTCCTTTTGGAGAGTTTTGGCAGCTGAGGAAAAAAGAGTAAGGCCGCTGATATAAAATAAACTTAAAGAACCACATAAAATATTAAAACTTTCATATATTATTATATATACCCTTTAATATTAACAACATAACCTCCACCTTTAAGAAAGCCTAAACTATATTTTCATCTAATGACTAAAGATCAAATATACCTAACATCTTGAGTTCAGAAAAAATGATATTTTTTCTTTCACATATTCCATAAAAAGCCACAACCTGAAAGGGATTACATACAAAAGGAACGCTTAATTCTTTTCTTTGGTTATGAAATAAAAGTGGCTAGTTAAGAGATGATTTTATTACCTAACGTTTGTGAAATGAATTTAAATAAGTGAAATAGCTAGGCCACAAAAGCTTTATAGAGATGGGTATGAGCCGAGTGTAGAACAGAGAAGGGAATGAGCCAAATGCAGAACAGAGAGGTCCATTAAGACCTCACAAATTCATAAAATTTACCTTCCATCACCACCGCCAGAAAGCGTCCCGTTACGCTGATGCTGCCTTAAAGACTCTTTAGACTCTTCTCGGATTAGTTTTCTTTGTTTCGATGTTGTACAACGCTTTTTAGGAATGATAGAGCCTAATGAGCTCACCTGTTCACAACGATACCCATCATCTTTTTTAGCTGTTGTGTCGCCACTACTTGCGCAGCCTGCAAGAGTTACCGCCATTACTAATGCTAACACTTTCATTATAACACTCCATATTTATTTAATTATAGTTAACCATTTTAAAGTATTACTAATACTGTTATTTGTCAATATAAAATCCAATACTAATTAATCATATAAATTGATTTATAATAAAAAAGAGCAATACATTAATATTAATATATAAAATAAAGACTTACTTGAATTGATATAATGGCAGGAGAAATAAAAAAAGCCCGCTCTCTTTTGAGAGCGGGCTTATTATTCTAAATTACACTAGATTAGAATGTGTAGTCTAGGCTTAGGTAGTAAGTACGAAGGTACTGGTCATAGTAACGACCTTCATAACCTACTAAGTGACCTTCTGCATCACCAAGTGACATTGGAGGCTCTTTATCAAATAGGTTGTTAACACCAACAGTGATGTTCATGTTCTCGAAACCACGGTAGTCGATTTTGTAATCAACAGTCATGTGTGAAGGAACTTTGAACTGAACGTCAGCAGTAACGAACTGAGTTGAACCTACACCTTGGTCATTGTAAACAACTTCAGTTTCTGCATTAGCAATTGTACCTACACCAACAGTAGATGCTTGGTCATGCCAGCCAGATCTGTACTTCATACGTAATGTGTGAGCGAAGTCACCGTGTGTAAGTACATTTTGGATATTGATGATGTTACGGAAAACAACATCTTGGTCAACACCGTAACGACCTAAGCTGCTAGCCCACTCGTACGGGAATACACCTGCAAGAGTGTACTCTGACTTATCCATGTAAGTACCCTGAACCATAGTCTTCAGTTCACCGAATGAAAGGTCATTTGTTAGCATGACTTTCCAGTCAAAACCAGCACTCTTACTTTCACCAATGTTGATTGGTGCAGTGATAACACTTAGAAGCGTGTTAGTTGGGTCAGAACGGTCTGTTCTAAGAACGAAACGCTCGTCAAATAGTTGTGGGTTTGCAAACATGTAGTTCTGGTCAGGACGCTGAACCATGTCTTCAATGTTTACTTGCCAGTAGTCTAGCTCAAACGTGAAATCAGTAGTTGGTGAGTAAACAAAACCAATTGAGCTTTGCTTAGACGTCTCAGGAGATAGAGTGCTACTACCTAGGTTGAAACGTTGATACTGTAGTGCGCCCGGAGGACAGAACTGAGCACGTGAATCAGATGCTGGTAGTGGACAGCTGTACGGAGCAGTTGTTACACCGAAAGATGTCTCAGGCTCAGCAATCTGTAGTAATGATGCAGCTTTGAAACCAGTACCGTATGAAGCACGGAATACTAGGCTATCAGTTGGTGAGTAACGTAAGCTGATTTTGTACGTAGTGTCATTTTCAGAATCGTTAACTTTACCACCGTTCATTGTGTCTTCAACAGCACCGATGTTATCGTAACGAACTGCAACGTTTGCGCTTAGCTCATCAAGAACAGGGATTTGTAATTCTGCAAACACACCGTAAGTAGAACGCTCTAGTTCATAGTCGAAGTCACCACCGCCGTCACCAAAACGTGCGTTGCTGATGTTTGCTTCTGAACGAACAACTTTGTATGAGTTTGTACGGTAGTCTGCACCGTAACCGATGTAAGCTTCACCAGCAGGTAGTTCAAAAATAGCTTGAGACGCTTTGAAGTCAAAAGATAGAGACTCAGTAGTCGTTGTATCTTCAAGTGCACGGTACTGTGAATCTTCTAGCGCTGCTACAGCTGCTTCATTTTGAGCAAAGTCTTCAGGAGTAAGGAAGATATCAATTAGACCACTACGGATGTTCTCAACAAACTTCTCAGCGTTGTAGTAACCGTTAGTTAGCGTCTGAGTTCTTTCTGAACGAGAGTAAACAACAGCTGTGTTGAAATCGATAGTATCAGCAATTGTGCCTTCTAAACCAACGATAGTGTTAAGTGAATCAGTTTCCCACTCAGTAGTACGGTTACCACCTGGAAGTGCTCTCCAACGACCACGGAATGTATCAACACCTGATGCAAGCTGCTCTGCAGTTAAGTTAGGAACAACGTACTTGTCGTATAGAACACTCTCTGTACCGATATTAATGTTACCAGTAGGGTTTGGCGCGATACGTGGCGTCATTAGGTAGTTTGTAAATGCAACTGTAGAGAATAAGTTCATGTCATCAGTTAAGATGAAATCACCTTGAAGCATTAGTGACGTACGCTCGTCTTCTGGAACGATTTCTAGAGTACTAGTGTAGTCAAATGAACAGAAGTTGCTACCTGGTGCGAATGCGTTATCTGGCGCACACTTGTTACCATTTGAAAGTGCATATGGAGTAAATGCAACGTTTGAACCGTCATTTAAACCAACAAAAGCGTTACCAGGGATAGCGTTTGAAGAACCCTGAACGTCATAGTACTGATTGCCGTTATGAGTGAACTCAAGTAGACCAGTCTTCGCGAAGTCACGGTCTTTTGAACGTAGAGATTCACGTGTGTCGTGGCTTAGTGAAGCAACGATTGTGAAGCCGTCAGAATCTAGGTCACCAAAACCAGTTACAACACTTAGGTTAACTGATTCAGCGCCATCTTTTGGACGGTCAGTACGTGCAGCGATTGTTGTACCGTCAACTTCTTTTTTAGTGATGAAGTTGATTACACCAGCGATTGCATCTGAACCGTATAGTGCTGATGCACCATCAGTTAGAACGTCAACACGCTCGATCGCAGCAAGTGGAATTGTGTTTAAGTCGATTGAGTTGCCTGAACCAGATGGAGCAAGACGACGACCATTTAATAATACTAGAGTATATTGCTCACCAATACCTCTTAGTGATGCAGTTGACGTACCGCCACCGCCGCCACCAACAGATGATACAGGAGTTGTGAAACCCTGCATTGATGGGATTTGAGCTACAAGATCAGGAACAGACGTTACACCTGTCGCTTTGATATCTTCAGCTGTGATCACGTTGATAGGTAGAGCACCAGCAAGGTCAGAACCTTTGATACTAGAACCTGTGATTTCAATTTTTTCAATTTCTTCGCCGTCAGCTGCGTTAGCGTTTGTCGCAATAGCTGTCGCTGAAACAGCACCAAAAGCGATCGCTAAGCGAACTGCTTTTGAGATCTTACTATTTAACATTCAATTTCTCCCTGGGCTTTTTTGGAAAAGCTATTATTTTAATCTTGCCTTCAATACGAGGTTAAACACGTTACTATTTTGTGTACCTCATATGTAACAACGCAAGTATAGTAACCACAAAGTAAATACTCATGCAAGCTTGTAAAAACCAGTTAATACGAGCAACAATTGCAATAACTACAATTAAAAAATAACACAAAATAAAAATAGAAAGCAAGCGTATCCTTTTGGGTAACTCTGGAAAGCCCAACCAACAATCAAGATGAAGCATGTAGAAAAACCAAAATAAAACAAAAAGGCAACTAAAAAACAACCACATAAACAAAGCAAAACCAAAAGAAATATTTCAAAGGCAAACAACAATTTACAAATAAAATATTCCAACAACATGAAATCAAACAGGAGTGGAGACCAGAAAACAAACAACCACAAAAACAAAATAGAAACAAAAAAAACAAAAAAGGAACTAACAATCCCAAAAAACACAACAAAACAAATGAAAAAAAACCTCCTTATACAGGTTTTTTTAGACAAATTTATTTCAAGTAGATACTTAAGCTACAAGACATCTATTTTTTTTACACAAAACAGGTAAGGCTACTTATGAATAAGGTCATAAAAGAGGCCATTTGTTAGTACGTTCTTGTAAATAAGTAACAGGCTTTAACCCAATCAGAGCCAAGTCTTTGAAATTTTGGAGTGTAATCAGCTTGTGAGTAGCAGCTACGGGTGTACATGTCAGCATAGCAAGGCTCGCAACCAATCTTATGACTAATAACTTGATTCAGTGATAAAGGTGGGGGCTGTAAAACAGGAGCATGCTTTTGAATAACACGACCATTAAGTGTGCCAGTCCGGTCGCCAATTGTATTAACGTAGAGACCTACGTCTACCGTTTCACCTGTACAACCACTGCGAACTTCGACGTTTAAGCCGTGGATGAAGTCATTATGTATAAACGCACTGTTGAAGTTAACGATGCGATGGTAAGTAACCGTTTCGATATGTGCAACTCTACCCAAACTAATATTATCATTAAACTGCACATAGATTGTCACTTTCAAACATACAAGCCCTTATTAACAGAGGCGCAAATATACCGAAATAAAAAACCTGAAGTGAAGCCAAAGTTCCTATTGCCTGAGTAGTAGCAACACTAAAACTTTTGCCTCGACCATATAACCCAAGAAACCCACCGTTTACTGGTTTGGATTACATTACTGAATACGTCACACTGAAGCTAGCCGGAATCACAGCGTCTGCGAATTCTCTCCCAAGACGGCTTGTTGAAGCCATTACTCCAAACTCAAGATAAAGCGCCGTGACTTTGCTCATTGTTGCCATTTTTAAACCAGTCCTATACAAAACTATGATGCTGTTGCATACTGCTTCTATATCACCATTTGCAGATACTATACTGCCTTGGATGAACAAGTTGTTACGCTCACTCTAAGACAGCAACTCTGGTATGCCGCTGTAGTTGAACTGACACATTTTCTAAAGCTGAATTTATATAGGCATGAACCTTATAAATCTTCGTACGCTTTAGCCGCCTGTATCACGACAAAAAGTTGTTTTTCTGTGCCGCCTTTTAAGCGCCTCAACACGCTTGACTAACGGCGGAGAAATTGAGCTGATATCAATACTAGAACAGAGCCTTAAGACACTATGCAACTGCTTGTCACTAGTAAAAGTGTATTGTTAGCACCGAATCAGGTTGCACAGCAGCTTGAATAGCACCACCACTAGTAGATTCCCCCGCCGCATTCAGGTTACGCCTGACATAGCGATATCAGCTGCGTCGATGATGGTAACTGGCTGCACATTTTTACGGTCAGCTCATCTATTTCGTTAGCGTACCCAGTAACGCAGCCCTTAGCACTTTCCTTCACCGACTCTGTTAAATGGTTTTAATTATATTAAAGGTACGAACTGATGCCTTACTTCCTCGTTAGAAGCGCGCCAACAGTTGTCAAAAAAATTCTGCAAAAGCGTCAAGCTAATGCATCTAAAGCGCTTTTATTTTTAATCAAATAGAAAAACAAATTGAAACTATAACAAATAGACGAGTCTTAATTCGAAAAGGGTCATTAGAGAGCACTCAACACGCTATTGATATGCCGAAATGAGCTTTGCGCTCAAAGTGGATACAAAAAACATGCATGGACCTGATTTTAACAAAAGTCAGTATTGTTGAGCCTGCCTTATCAGTAAGAAAAACCCTTGCGATCAAGTAAGCGACTCATAGATGGATTTTAACTTGCTGAAAATCAATGTGAAAGAACCAGTGCTCGTTTGTTCAGAACGCAGACTTAATAGGGGAAACTCAACATTTAAGCAGCCAAGTACAAAAAAGCCCCGCATAAAGCGGGGCTTGATTAAATTAACTAAGCAACTTAGAAGCTGATGCTGTAACCTGCAAACAATTCGCGACCGATATGGCCCGCATTGTACATTGCGTCATCAATCCATTTGCCTTTACTATCTAGTAAAACACCCTTATCGAATAGGTTACGTGCGCCTACTGTGAATGTACCGTAGCTCTCAGTGAAGTATTTCACATTCAAGTTATGTGTAACATAAGTAGGTACGTCACCTGAGTAAACGATGTAAGGGTTGCCTGTTGAATCAACTTGAACCACATCGCTCTCATGAGTGCCAGCGATAATATCAGTTGTCCAGTTTACAGAGAAGCTATCAGCAGAGTAGTTAACTGAAAGCTGAGAACGCCAATCTGGCTGATCTGGAGCACCTTTTTGGTCACTCATAGGGCCAGAGAAGTATACGTCTTCACCAACTTCTGTTAATAGTGTTGTTACTTTCTTAAACTTAAACTCACCGAAGCTTGTGTCTAGGTTGTAAGACAAGTCAATGTCAAAACCTTTACGTGACATGAATGAGCCATTTGCATATTGTGTGTGAGAGTAGCCTTCTATCGCGCCATTCGCAGCACGGCTTAATTTCACCTCAGGGAACTTAGCATAAACTTCATCAAGCTTGTTGCCGTTTTCAATATGAACAAGGTCTTGGATTGTGATTAATGAAATTACATTGTCAATTTCAAGCTCAAAGTAATCCACCTTAATCGCAACATCTTCAAAACCAGAATACACAACACCTAAGTTGATATACGTAGATTCTTCTGCGCCTAGGTTTTCATTACTCTTTCTTAACTCATTATATGCACTTTGCGGGCAGTTTAGATACGCTTCGCGAACTTGGTCTTCACTTGCACCAGCCGGTAGACCATTTTTACATGCTACATAATCAGTAGTCGTTGGGCTACCCTCTGATTCAGCACCATATAGCTCTTTAAGCGTTGGCGCACGGAAACCTTCTGAGTATGAACCACGAACTAGTAGGTCATCAAATGGACGGTACTCAAGTTTAACACTTGGGTTACCTACACTACCAAAGTCACTGTAGTCGTCATAACGGTATGCCGCACTTACAATTAGGTTATCAAGAATTGGGAAGGCTACTTCGTAGAATAAAGCAGTCACATCACGCTCACCCATACCTGAAGCACCCGCGTTACCACCAACTAGTTTCGCATCACTTTGTGCATCAAACTTTGAGTCTAAAACTTCTTCGAAGTACTCACCACCAACATAGTGACTGATCATACCGCCAGGAAGCTCACCAAACTCGAAACCAAGACCAGCGAAGAAGTGATCTAGGTCGCTTTGACTTTCGACATACGTTGTCGCACGCATGTTATTGATACCTTGCTCAGAACCCATATCAATATTTTCTTGCGCATTGTATGCTAGGCCTGCATAGCTTAAGTAGTAACGACCCGCAGTACGGTAGTCAAGGCGTGCTTTGTGATATGACACTTCCCACTCAGCTGTATCACCAAACATACCTTTAAGGCCTAATAAGTAGTCTTGCTGATAATCGGTTACTTCACCATCACGGTTGCCCAGTTGGTACCAGCGGAACTTACCCTTAGCAGTTTCATCAAGTGGGTTGTGTTCATTGTCTGCCGACATATTTGCCCACGGTGCCGCAGCTGGTGCATAACGACCAAAAGAGTCATTGCGGCTGAACATACCACGTGCGTAAAGCTCGATATCATCAGTTAGTTCATACGCAAGGCTAGTCATGATTGAGTCACGCTTTGTCGACGCCATGTTTGCTGATACATCTGCAAATGCATAACCACATACTTCGCCGTTACCGATACCGCCATTGCCTGTACCTTGGTCAAGGATACCAACGAAACCAGGTACAGTGTTCTTCAACTCATTACACTTTGGTGATGCGTGATGGTTGCCTTTACTATCTACAACAGTCGCACCAAAAACGCTAATACCTGTCGTTTCATCACCAAGTGAAATTACACCGTCACCGTTTTTATCTTCCCATGTTGCTTTGGTGTAGTCACGGTCGCGGTCGAAGATAGCGCGACGCTCTTGGTGGTCATATACAAATGTAATGTTACCTTTGTCTGAACTTACACCAAACGACAGTGACATTTGCTTAGTCTCGCCGCCATCAGCTTCTGGGCGACCTACTTGAATATCAAATGCCGCACCTTCAAAGTCTTTCTTAAGAATTACGTTGATAACACCTGCAATTGCGTCAGAACCATAAATAGCAGATGCGCCGTCTTTAAGAATTTCAATACGCTCTACCGCCGCCATAGGGATTGAGCTTAGGTTTGCACCACCGGCATTAAGTGATGGAGAACCACCAAGACGCTTGCCATCTACCAACACTAGCGTACGACCTGCACCAGCACCTAAAAGGCTAACAGTACTTTGTGACTGTCCACTGTTACCTGAACTTGGAGCAACAGAGCCAAAGCTGTTAGAGGTAACACTTTGTAGTGCTTCAGCAACAGATACACGGCCTTGATTTTCAAAATCAGCTGTCGTGATTACTTCAACTGGGCTTGCACCTTCCATATCAACGCGCTTGATACGTGAGCCTGTGACTTCAATACGCTCTACTTTTTCTGCACCTTCTGCAGCTACTGCATTCGCTGCAAAAGCAGCTGAAGAAGCAGCACCCAATGCTAGTGCGATACGCACTGCCTTAGTTACTTTAGTGTTCAACATGTGATTCTCCCTGGGCCTACCTTGTCTTGGTAAGCTTGAGTTTTATAAGTCTTTATTTCTGGCTCTAAGTGGCCTGTTTTGAAATTTCGGCAGGGATACTAATCGCCACGCATGTTAAACGTCAAACAAGAGAGAGTTAACACTCACTAACAAGATTTAAACAGCAAGACCTCTATTTTTAATAATGTTTTGAAGTTAATAAACACTTACTCCAATATGAATTAATTTTTTAATTAATTTCACAGCCCAAGCGTGCAATAAAAAAACAACTTTGGCTTGAGGCAAAAAAAGCAAGCGCGAATCACGTTAAAAAAAATATTTTTATTTTTATTTTAAATGCCTAATAATTAATCTGAAAAATCAAATCAATACAATTAGTTTGCATAAATCGGACTTGAAATTTACATCGCTGCAAAAGCAATTTTATCGATTGACTAACTGTTGTGCGGTAAAATCTCGAATATTACAAAGCAATAAAAAGTTGCTTCTTGAGATTTACAAATCAAGAGAGCGCTGCCCTGCCAAATTAATGGTATTCTCATCAACGTTCGGCAACATTTTGTAGATTGGTAATATTTGCTTTTCTATATAGTGGGTATAATCGAGCAATTTAAGTTCTTTAATGTACAACTGTGGACCTGATTGGCTGATGAAATAAGCTATTTGGCTGCCTTTACCAAGACCGTTGACATATCCTAGCCTCGTCGCCTCTTTCGCAGCTCGAACATGAGGAGGTATATTTTTAACATAGGCATCCAGAGGTTTGCCTAAACGTTTTTTATAAATGAGCTTATCATCAACACTACCTGACGTGATCAAAGCAATGTAATGCTCGGTCACCTCTGTCACACTTTGACCATCAAATAATGCCCTTATCACCGCTTGCTGATACTCTTTAGAAATGGTTGTCCAGTCACTACGCACTGTTTCCATACCTTTAAAAACAAGTTCATGCTCACCATTTTTTTCAATTTGACCCACATAGCGCTTCTTTGACCCTGTCTCTTGGCCACGAATAGTTGGCATAAAGAATGGGTGATAATGAGTTTCAAACTCAATCTCCAAAAAGCTCTGTAAATGATATTTTTCACTTAACTCTTTTTCCCAGCGCGTGTTTATCTCATGCATCAAGCTTTTCCCCAGATCTAGGCAAGCTTGGTGTGAAAATGTGTCTGGTGCTTTAACAAAGGTCGAGTCTGTATCGCCATATATGACTTCGTAGCCCAACTCTTCGATCCAACGCCGTGTTGTTTGCATTATTTCATGACCGCGCATCGTAATTGAACTAGACAGCCGAGGGTCATAAAAACGACACCCCTTTGAGCCAAGCACACCATATAAACTATTCATAATAATCTTAATGGCCTGTTGCAACATATGCTCACCATCTTGTTTGGCGCGGTGGCGGGCAGCCCAAAGCTGCTCGACCAACTCTGGTAAATGATGGTGTACCCGGGAGAACAGCCCTTTATTGAAACCGGGAATAGCATCGTAAGTGTTTCGGCCTCCTTCAATAAGTCCCATTGGGTCAATACAAAATGTGCGAATGATGGATGGATATAGGCTTTTAAAATCAAGCACTAAAACATTTTGGTAAAGCCCTGGCTTTGAATCCATCACATAACCACCTGGGCTATCGAAATTCAACCCGTGCTCGCCGAGGTTTGGCGCAATGTAACCACTACGATGCAATGGGGGTAAATATAGGTTGGTGAAAGCCGCGACCGACCCGCCCATGCGCTCAAGCTCGAGGCCGGTTAATCGCGTTCTGGCTATCGCAAAGTCCAGTAAAGACTGTTGTTGGAAAATATCCCATACAAGAATGCAGTCTTCTAAATTATATTTGGCTAGGCTGGTCTTATCTTCGTGAAATTGCCTAACGATCTCTTCTAATCGGTCATCTTGACCAATCAGCTTTTCTCGACCTAAAACTGACTTAGCAACAAAGCTTAATTTAAAGGTTTCAAAGTGGTATGTTGCATTTTTCATAGTATCAATACCATCGATAACTACCCGCCCGGGGATCAGCACTCGGGTGAAATTACCGCTTGATACTTGCATAGCATCACCATCGCGGCCAATATTTAAAGAGACACCTAACGCCTGTGCTCGCTCGTGTAGTACCACACAATCAAAATCAATGACGTTCCAGCCAATCAGTACATCAGGGTTTAGCTGATTGATAAGCTCTTGCAGCGTATTCAGCAGTGATATTTCATCTTCAACCCAAATAATATTGATATCACTCGGTTCGGGATCTCCAATCATAATCACGACTTTTTCCGACTGCGTTACAAGGCCGACAGAAAATAAAACGCCATCTCCACTACACTCAATATCCAAAGACAACATATTTAACTGTGGTATAAAGGAAGGATGTGCTTTTAATTTAGCATTGTGTAATTCAAGGTAGCCGTTACCTTGTTTTGATACGCCTGTAACCCAAACGCTACCTTTGATATAACGCTCCATTAAATACCTATCGGCATGGCGAATATCTTCTTCATATAATGGCACATGTCCGTTAAGCGTTTCTTTGGCTAAATAAAAGTCACTTAAACTTGAAAAATATAGCGCTACAATTTGGGACTGATCAAAATGTTTAAGTGGCACTTGAGCAAGTTGAAATTGGCAATTAACCTGATTTAAACGCGTTTTTACAATGTCTTGGTGTATTTGCTTAACAAAAAACACACTTTTTTCATGTTCAACAAACGCCTTAATTGCACCCTGTTGTGTCTTTAACCAATAACACAAGCGCGTCTTACCTTTATATGAAGTTTGCTGCCGAGACAAAATAAAGCCCGGATATACTGCTTGTGCCAATTGTGAACCCCGCCTAAAATACACCCCTGTAATTATATCCATACTTTTTTGCTTAGGCGATCCACATGTTGTCAGACTCATTAAAAAAAACCGTACGTCATGCCCATCAGAATATCGCCCAGCAATTGACGGACTACCGCCCGCGCAGTAGCCAAAACTACCTTGTCGCTGAAATCGCCAAAACTCTTGCAGGTGAGTACCACAAATCACAGCGTATATGTGTCATAGAAGCGGGTACGGGCACGGGAAAATCTCTCGCATACTGTCTCGGTGCGCTGCCTTTAGCGTTAGCAAAAAAGAAAAAGCTAGTCATATCTACCGCAACAGTTGCATTACAAGAGCAGCTAATCGAAAAAGAGCTGCCCTTTTTTAAAGAGCACAGTGGTATCGACTTTAAATTCGATTTAGTCAAAGGCCGTCAGCGTTATATCTGTGTGCAAAAGTTGATAGCAGCAGTGAACGAAGATGACACGCAAATGTCTTTGGTACCGACTACTTCTTCACCACTGACCGATATGGAGCAAAAACGCTTGCGCGAGCTGGCCAATGCATATCAAAACAAACAGTGGGCCGGAGACCGAGATAGCTGGGAAGACACTATTCCAGACAAAGTATGGAACCTGATTGCCTGCGACAAACACGCTTGTCAAAGGCAAATGAAATCACACCATTTATGCCCTTTTCATTTGGCACGACAAAAAATAGCGCAAATGGACGTACTGGTTATTAACCATGCTCTGCTATTAGCGGACCTTGAACTTGGCGGTGGTACAATTTTACCTGAACCGGAAGACACTTTTTACGTGATTGATGAAGCGCATCATCTGCCACATATCACCCGTGACTTTTCGTCAGCGGCTGCAACTATCAAAGGCACCATAGAGTGGCTTGAGAAGTTACTCAAGTTCAGTGGCAAAATGGCCAACACCATAGTGTCACAAAAAGCGATCGGTCAAAACTTCAAACTTAACGATGCAGTCAATGATGCTGGAAAATTTCTCAGAATTGTGCGTGATAGTTTGGATCAGGCTAATTTTGAATACAACGACAATGACACCTATCGATTTGTTCATGGCGACGTACCAGAGTCTTTAACAACACAAGCCAAAGATATCGCAGATGCGACGCTAGATGCGCTAAGGGCATTAAACAAAATGCATGATGCACTCACGACAGATGTATCCGATGGCGACGTGCAACCATTTTTAGCGGATCCGCTTTTAGTTGAAAGTGGGCTGTACATTAATCGACTAGAACAACTCAATAAGTTATGGTTTAGCTATGCCGCCAAGGGGGAAAGTACCCCGCATGCGCGCTGGATAAAAAGGATGGAATACAAAAACCATCACGACTACTTATTATGTGATTGCCCTATTGAAGTTGGGTTTTATTTAAAAGACAAACTTTGGCGAGAGTGCGCTGGTGCAGTGTTATGTTCAGCGACCTTAACCGCACTTGGCAGCTTTGATCACTTCTCCAAAGAAAGCGGTTTAGTTGGTGAAGATGGGGTCAAATTTATCAAAGCAGACTCTCCATTTGCGTACCAACAGCAAGCGACGTTACATCTACCCAAAACCACAGTCGAACCCACTGACAAAACATTTAGTGACTTTTTGGCCGAGGCCTTGCCTGAGTATTTGGATAAAAAGAAAGCAAATTTAGTGCTATTTGCCTCCTACTGGCAAATGGACCATGTTGTTTCTGCCCTACGTAAGCAAAAACTAAATATCTTAGTGCAGGGTGAAATGTCTCGAGAGGCCCTACTCAGCCGTCATAAAGCCGCCGTAGACTTAGGCGCTGGAAGTATCTTGTTTGGCACACAAAGCCTGTCGGAAGGTCTCGATCTGCCAGGAAAATACCTTGAAAATCTAATAATTACTAAAATACCATTTGCGGTGCCGACTTCACCAGTCGAAGAAGCACAAGCTGAATTTATTCAATCAAAGGGCGGAAATCCGTTTTTATCTATTACTGTACCGGATGCTGCAAAGAAATTAGTGCAAAGCTGTGGTAGACTTCTGCGCAAGGAAACTGATTCTGGTCGCATCACGATACTTGATAGGCGTCTCGTAACCAAACGTTACGGAAAAGCCATGCTAGACACGCTGCCACCCTTTGCTAGACAAATAGATTAATAATGCTTGAACTCGCTTTTGACCCGCTAACTTGGGCACTTTTATGTGCGGTTGCTTTGGCTGCTGGATTTATCGATGCTGTCGCCGGTGGCGGTGGCATGTTGACTGTACCTGCATTGTTAACAGCTGGGCTACCGCCTCATGTTACATTGGGAACTAATAAGTTAGCAGCCAGCTTTGGCTCACTGACAGCGAGCTTCACCTACTATAAAAAACAGCTATTTAACCCAAGATTTTGGGCAGCTTCCACACTCGCCACAGCCATCGGCGCAATCCTCGGCACGCTACTTGTGGACAAACTAAGTATCGAAGTACTTAATAAGCTACTGCCCATAATCATCATCGTGGTCGCACTCTACAGCTTATTTGGTAGCCTAAGTTCTACGGAATTAAACACACTACCCAAGAAGACCCCAGCTCTGAAAATTAAACAGTGGTTGCAAGGTCTGTCTCTTGGCTTTTTCGATGGCCTTGCAGGTCCGGGGACGGGCACTTTTTGGACCGCATCCAACAGCTTACTGTATAAAATGAGTTTGTTGCTAAATTGTGGCCTGGCGCGTTCAATGAACTTTGTGTCGAATTTTATTTCGCTCATCACGTTTGTTGCACTTGGCCATGTAAACTTTTTACTTGGCGTCACCATGGGGGCTTTTTTAATGCTTGGTGCATGGATAGGTGCTCATTCAGCAATAAAATTTGGCAGTAAGCTAATTAAACCTATCTTTAATACTGTGGTCATAGTCTTAGCTGGCAAGTTAATATTTGAGGCATATATGTCATGAGCCAGGCTTTTCTAAAGCTCAAAAGTAAACTTGAACAGCTTGCTACTCAGGCTCATCAGTTTGACAAAGCAAAATGGTTTGACAAAAACCGTTACATTCAAAATCAACCGAGTTTGTTTGATAGTCATTTATTCCACACCAAAAGCTTGCTACTCACCGATTATGTCGATGAAATACAACAGGCACTCAAACACTTACCGCCAGAGCAAAATCGTCATGCATACCAATTTGCGGTTGAACAAATTGGCGAGCAGATGCAGGCCATCATCAAGGTATTAAAATCGACTCCTGTATGGGCAAAAGAAAATAAGCTCAGTCAACCGAAAAAAGCCAAGGTTTACAAAAAAGCTGTACAACGGATCATGCAATCCTCCCACGAACTGTACCAAGAGCTATCTCAAAACCATGAGTTTGAACGTCGATTACAGGAAATGATAGATATTCGTCGTGCCCAGCTGGACGGTGCTAACGCAGAGCAAAATACCAAACTGAATGCGGAAATTTTAGCGTTGCACACGCGTTTAGGGCGTTGCCGTAAAGCAATATCAGCAACAGAAGAAAAAATCCAGCAATTAGAAAAGCAAGGCAATCGCTGACATGCTGTTTTACGACCCGATTTATAGTAGCTTAGAACTTCCATCTCGACATCGATTCCCTATCAGCAAATACCACAAACTCAAAACTCGCTTAGCTAATTCAGAGCTAGAGTCTCATATTAAACCTGTGCCCCAAAAAGCGTCCCATCAGCAGCTGAGCCGTTGCCATAGCCAAGATTATATCAAAGCATTTTGCCATGGCACGATGACTAGCGCCGAGATAAAACGTATGGGGTTTCCCTGGTCAAAACAACTCGTTGAACGCACCTTAACCTCTGTTGGGGCCAGCATCGCAGCTTCAAATCACGCACTAAAACATGGTTTTGCAGCCAATTTAGCCGGCGGTTATCATCACGCATTTGGTGACAGGGCCAGCGGGTTTTGTATTTTTAATGATTTAGCCATCGCCGCCTGTGAACTCCTTGAAACAGGCCTAGTCGACTCTGTGTTGATCCTAGATTGCGATGTGCACCAAGGCGATGGTACAGCGTCAATACTGCAATCACACGCCAATATTGTGACCTGTTCACTACACTGTGAACAAAACTTCCCAAGATTAAAAGAATCCTCCGACTATGACTTTGCGCTACCGTCAGGTACTCAAGATAGCGATTATTTAACCACACTCAAACAAGCAATGGACTTATGCGTGCGTATGCACCGGCCCGATATCATCTTATACAATGCCGGAGCGGATATATGCGACAAAGACGAACTCGGTCATTTCAATATTTCCTTGCAAGGCGTTTTCAACCGCGAGACGTTTATTTTAGACTATTGTTATGAGCACCAAATCCCGTTAATGTGCGCTCTTGGCGGCGGCTATCAACGCGATACAGATGCATTGGTCACCGTCCATCAACAACTTTTTAATGCTTTAACAGCATCCCCATATATATCAAGCCAAAATTGATGTCCTAAACATCGACTCTATTTAAGACAAATTTAACCGACTTGGTAAGTCGCGTACTCAACTTTTATGATATAGACTTTAAATGATACTAAGGGGGATCATGAGGGAGTTAACACTATGAAACTGCATGATGATTTGCATAATTATTATGAGAAAGTTATGCTCGAACAAATTGTGGAGCGCAAGCTACACGAAAAGTACGACGAAAACGTAATGGCTGACTTTTGTTGTACCGTCCTCAATCAGTTACCAGCTCGCTACATCCGTTACGATGTCGATATGGAATTTTACCTACCACAATCTGAACGACAGCAAATGGAAGAACGGGTCGAGGTCGCCATTGAAGTTGCCATAGAGCAAGTATCTAAAAAGAGACAATTTAAAGAATGAATAAGCCCACCACGGTTGAACAAGCACCGCAACATGTAAAACTCGCCGTTGACTTAATTATGTTATTAGAACAAAACCAGGTTCCTCCCCAACAAGTGCTTGATGCACTCGAGATTGTAAAACAAGACTATCTAAAAAAAGCACACGCTGAAATAGAACAAAAAAACTAAACTTAACATTTAATATACAATTCGTCATAATCACTGCCTAGTATTTAGTTTCGAAGCATTTTTCTTCATGTCATGCTTAATGACATAAGTAATCTTTTAATCTCTAAAAACAAGGAATATTATGACTAACAAGATTGCATCTAGCGCATTCGTTATAAGTTGTGCTGTATTCACCAGCAGCACAATGGCAAACAACTTTGCAGCCTTAGATCCTGCATTACCACCTAGCTATATTATCAATAACACCGAACCAGTATTTGATTTTGACACAGATGGCTGCTTGCCAAGTGCTGGCATTAGCCGAACTGGACAACAAAATTCAGGACTAAAAACATCTGGTGCTCTTGGCGGAAGTTGCCGTGATGGACAGTTTTTGTCGACTTCAAATACTGTACACAGGTATGCCTGCAAAGAGACTGAGATAGGTCGTTACTGCGCGCATTTCTATGCACTGTATTTTAAGAAAGACCAAATCATTCCCTATCTAGGTGGCGGGCACCGTCATGACTGGGAATATGCTGCCGTATGGACCCTTGATGGTATGGTCACTCATGGGAGTTATAGTGCACACGGTGACCTTTTCACCAAATCAAAAGATCAGCTACCTTTTGAAAACGGACACTTAAAAATCGTATATCACAAAGATGGGCTACTCACTCACGCATTGAGATTTGCAAAAAGTAATGAAATTGCCGAAAATGATTATGGTCGCTTTGTCACGCCTCCTATCATTAGTTGGTACCATATGCGCGGTGACGGGCTAACTAACCAAGCACTGCGTGATAAACTCAATCAATATGACTATGGATCCGCCACCTTACCAGTAAAAGACAGTCGATTTTTGAATAACATTAATCGCTTTAAGCCCAGTCAATTCCCGACCTTTTCAGCACAAGATGTGTTGTCAGCACAATAATTAATTGAGGGTGCCCACTCCACCCTCACTCAACAACCCTTAAGCACTGTGCAACAAACACTGTCCTTCTAGCATTAATTTATATTGGGCGAAAAACCGGCTATCCGACTCGGATTCTAATGGGCAAATAAAATACGCAATATCATCCCTAAACGGCTGGTTTTTGACATGCAAACCATCCTCCCAATACAACACCGCATGTTTTATCAATTCTTCAAGGTACGTATGATCCCATTGGTAATGCACAAAGCCATGATGATCAGATAGATAGGGTGAGTATTCCGGTTTATATGACACACTGGTCACACCGTTTTTATGATCCGCAAATGCTTTTGCATCTTGCTCAGCGGTGTGCGGATTGACAAAGTAAGCGACATCTCGACGTGGCGGTACTGCTTGAGGCAAACCAAATTTATCTCTAACCGCAGAGCACTCTACGACAACCCAAGATACAAAATGCGCCCCTATTTGATGATCCCATTTCAAGGCAACAAACATGACGATACTCCTTTTAACTGTATTAAAACATCAAGTGCTAGGCTGTTTGTCCTTAAACTTTTTCCTTTGAAAAGCAGTTATCTCGCATTAACCTAATCCGCATCCCAATGCGTTCAGTCATGCATGAATACACCTCAAAAGGCCGTCCCTAAACTTATGACGCGATTCTAATTCAGCGTCCAAAACATATACAGATAAACTTTGAAATATGGTGATATTCTTAACCTACATCAATCTCAAGTCAGTTTATAAGCTGCATACATTTTAAGTATGAATTTTTTTATACACTACGAATTTTCACTTCCTAAACACACATATTCAGTCCCACTAGGTATGACCTAAACTTCACCGATTTAGTAGTAAGCTCATAGTCTTCTTAAATTGCGTGTCAACGCAATACGTTTCAATCAATGAAAAATTGTTACAGCTTATTGCAAAATTGCAATCAAACGCGAGAAAAGTACCTTTTATCGTGTCATTTGTCAGCCGCTGATTTTTTGGTACTGGCAGTTTTTCCCTCAATCGTTACACTCCATCATGTACTGTTAAACTTGGATGTTGTGATGAATTTAACGCGCAGTTCCCTAAAAAACCCAGCCAGTGTGATAGTCATTCTGGCTTTAGTCATGGTGTTTGGATTGTTAAGTATATTTAAACTACCAATTCAACTTACACCAGATATCGAACAACCTCAAATCACCATTTTTTCTGGCTGGCGACAAGCTGCCCCTGAAGAAATAGAATCCGTCATTATTGAGCCGCTAGAAAACGCAGTAAAAAATACACCAGGAGCACTGGAAGTTGATACCGTAATCAATCGCGGAAACGGTTTTATTTCGCTCACTTTCGCCATTGGCACCGATATGCAACAGGCAATGTTGGATGTCTTAACTAACCTGAATCAAGCTCCTCCTCTGCCACTGGATGCATTAGATCCAGTTGTTTCGGCTGGCGGCGGCTTTGGTGGAGGCGGCGGAACTGCTGCAGCCACCTTGCTGGTTACACCGCTCGATGCTGGTGAACAAGGCTTAAGCTTTGATATGGCGCAATACCAAAAGCAAATAGACGAGATCATTGAACCTCGGCTATCGCAAATCCAAGGGGTATCTCGAGTTGATTTGGCCAGTGAGCGAGACCGTGAATTACGTGTAACATTTGACCCACACAAGGCGGCAGCGCTGGGGATCAGTATCAATCAAATTCGGCAAACGCTACGTGCCTCCCAAGACACATCTTCGGGGCTCGCCAATGTTGGCCGTAGACAGTACACAGTGCGTTTTACAGGGCAATATGACTTACAAGATATGCTGCAAATGCGCGTCGGATACTCCAATGATCGACCCATTTATTTAGGCGATATTGCCACCGTGAAAGAGACTTTCTCTGATCGGCTTGGTATGAGTGGTAGGAATGGACAGCCCGCTTACTATATCCGTATTTCACGCGTTAACGACGCCAATACCGTTGCACTGTTAGATGATATTAACCTCGCCATCAAAGAACTCAACGCGGGCCCGCTAAGCGAAGCAGGTTTAAGTATTGAGCTCAGCTTTGATGCGTCTGTACATATTCGAAACGCCCTACTGCTAGTGAAAAGCAACTTAGGTTTAGGTGTTCTACTATCTTGCATCATTTTATGGCTGTTCTTTCGCGGTGTTAAAACAACGATGGTCATTGCCGCAACGATACCCGTGTCTTTAATGGTCGCATTTTTGGCGCTCAATATATTTGATCGCAGTATCAATGTTATCTCTTTAGCAGGACTCGCGTTCGCTGTAGGGTTAGTCCTCGACGCAGCTATCATAGTGCAAGAAAATATAGCTCGGCTAAAATCGGAAGGCTTCGAAAATGGCAAGGCGGCTCTAAAGGGAGCGACTCAGGTAGCCGGCGCGCTCTTTGCTTCGACAGCGACCAGCGTAGCCATCTTTTTACCTATTTTATTTATGGCCGGAATTGAAGGCCAACTGTTTTCTGATTTAGCCCTAACCCTTTCAATTGCCGTTATTGCATCCCTTGTCAGCGCATTAACCATCATTCCAATCGCCAATCGTTACATACCTGATAGAAAAGCAAAACAAGACCCCTATCAAGCATACTGGCATAAGCTCACTAATTTTATTATGAAGTTAACCAACTCACGCGCGAAACAAACAGGCTGGATAGTGGGTCTATTGGGATGTTCCATGCTAATCACATTTACCATGTTACCAAAAACAGACTTCATGCCCCAAGCACCTACAGATGGCTTCTTCTTTTCGCTCGTTACACCACCAGGCGGAAACATAAACTATATGGAAGAAGAATTGCTAAAACGCGTTAAAGCTCGCCTAATGCCCCATTACACTGGGGAAAAACAGCCGGGCATAAAGGATTTCAATTTTTACTTATTTGGCACAAACGCTGGTGGGTTTATTTATTCCGCAGATCCTCAACGGGTTGAAGAGTTGATGAAAGTGACTCGCGAGGAAATTCTTGTCGACCTGCCCGATACACAGGTGTTCCTATTCCGCGGTTCTATGATTCAAGTGTCCAATGGGGGAGATGGCCGTAATATTGATATCGAAATCACCGGTCCAAATATGGATGATCTTATCACTGGTGCTAAAACGGCTTTATCTGCGGTCAAGGAGGCCATTCCACAGGCAACCGCACAACCACAACCACGCTTAGATATGGCTGAGCCTGAATTGAGATTGCACCCCAATGATCGTCGAATCACGCAAGCCGGACTCTCTCGTCAAGACGTCTCTCAGGCCATACAAGCATTTACTGGCGGACTATTCATCAACGAATACTTTAACGGAAATGACCGCATGAACGTTATTTTACGCGCTTCGAGCTGGGACTCGCCAGAAGCCTTAAAATCACTCCCTATCGTCACCCCAGACGCTGGTATTCAGACAGTTGGAGAGTTGGCGCATGTCGAACGTACTGTTGGTCCTAGCCAGCTGCGTCGTGTCAATGGTCGTAGAACGGTTAGCGTGGTCGTAACGCCACCAGCAGACATGTCTTTGGAGCAAGCGCAACAAATTTTAAGCACACAGGTGATCCCTAAAGTCAAAGAAGTACTGCCAGAAACCGCTGGTGTGATTCTTTCCGGCAATGCGCAAAAAATGAACTCTGCAATTCAAGAGATGGCCATTAACTTTGTGCTGGCTCTGTTTATTTTATTTTTGTTGATGAGTGCGCTGTTTAAATCGGCTAAAGATAGCTTATTGGTGCTCATGGTTATGCCATTGGCAGCGGCCGGTGGCGTAATAGCACTCTATATTCTCAACTTATTCACTTTTCAATCGCTCGACTTGCTGACCATGATCGGCTTTATCATCTTGCTTGGTTTGGTCGTGAATAATGCCATTTTGTTGGTCGATCAGACTCGCATCGCAGAAGCGGCGGGTATGCCTAGGCAAGATGCAGTGCGTCAAGCTGTCCTGTTGCGAGCAAGGCCGGTCTACTTGAGTACGTTAACCAGCCTGTTTGGTATGTTGCCACTGACGTTAGTACCAGGTGTAGGAGCAGAGATTTACCGCGGTCTAGCCACAGTGATAGTCGGCGGAATGGCGATAAGCGCCCTGTTCACACTGCTCCTCATGCCGAGCTTATTACAGCTAGGTAAAGGTAAATACTCTCGCCCAGAGCAAAATAGTGAACACAAACCCTCGCTCAATCTAGTGTCAAACCAATAAGGAAGTAACAATGCGTAAAACACCTTTCACCGTTAAATTTTTCTCATTGGCCTTGGCATGCAGCACATTCATGTATAGCTCAATCAGTACCGCCGCACTGCCAATTGCCGTGGAGTCCGTTACGCAAGCGCCATTGACTAGCTCTTTGGCAGTCAACGGTACCCTATATGGCAAGCAAGATGTCGTATTGACAGCCGGATTAGCCGGCAGGCTGCTGTTTGTTGCAGAGCCCGGTCAGCAGGTAAACGAAGGAGAAGTGCTGGTCCGTATGGATACTCTCCCTCTCGAGCTAGAACGAGCACGCCAGCAAGAAATGTTAAACCGTGCCAAAGTGAACCTCAGGTTTCACAAGCAGGAACTTAGCCGATTGAAAAAATTGGCGAAAACCAACAGTGCAGCGGCAACACAAGTTGATAGTGTTCAGAACCAACACGATTTAGCTTTGTCTGATATCGCGCTGGCAGAAATTGAATTGCGCGTAATAGCAGAGCAACTCACCAGAGCGACCATTCGTGCGCCATTTACAGGAGTCGTCAGCGAGCGTTTCAAGCGTGCAGGCAGAGAAGTGAGCCGCGCAAGTGAATTGCTCAATTTTGTTGATATCCATAATCTAGAAACCAGATTATATGTGCCAGTCAAATATCTACACTACTTAAAACCGGGTATCTCTTTACCCATACAAAGCGGTGATTTGGACAAGCCGACTATAAGCACAGCCACCATTACCAGCGTGATCCCAGCCACAGATCCTCGCTCTCAAACGGTGGAGGTGCGGGCTAAACTAATCGCAGACCAACATACCTTTGCGGTTGGGCAGTTGGTGGACGTCACGGTGCCGCTACAGTCGAAAAAACCAGTCATGTTAATTAACAGAGACGCTTTAATTATTCGCCAAACAGGGATCCATATAGTCAAAGTGTCACAAGATAATACCGTTCAGCAAATACCTGTCACCGTCGGAAAAGGCGAAGGTAAATTGGTCGAGATCATACCGTCAGATGATGAGCGCCAATTGCTTGTTGGTGATCGTATTGCGGTACGAGGCGCCGAGCGTCTAACCGATGGACAGGAGGTTGAGGTACAAGCTAGCAATTAAACAATCAAATACTAGCCCAATGAGTCTGCTTATGGATGAGTATGACTCATTTTTATATTGTTTATTATCAATAATTTAATATAATTTAACCAACAAAACCTCGATATTTCAGCAAGTTTAATTAGCACTTTTTAGCAACCTCAAACAAGCTACTCCTTGTCCCCAACAACGGAGTAATTACACATGCTGATAAATAAAATTCTAATAAAAACTCAAGCGTGCTTATTGGTAGCCGGCACAGTTGGTATCTGTGCAACCGCCAATGCCAAATCACCTCAAATCATGTTTGATGACTTTAGTTACAGCCAGTTTTCTGACGCAGAAAAAAATGGTTGGCAAATTAGAGATGAAGTCGGTCATCCTGGTATTAAAAATGCGACTTGGTGGCGAGAGGGTGTCACATTTCATCCCGACTCCATCAACCATAACAATACGGTGATGCGTATCACTGCAAAAACCGATGGCTCAGCTCAAAATACTCGCCATACCCAAGTGTGTCACAGCCGCAAATTCAAAGAAGGCACCTACGCTGCACGTGTTTATTTTAACGATGCACCACAATATGGCCCGGACGGTGACGCAGTAATACAAACATTTTATGCCATCAGCCCGCTCAAAGCGCCAATGGACAAAAACTACAGTGAAATGGATTTCGAGTATTTACCTAATGGTGGTTGGGGTACGGAGCGGCTCGCACTCTTTGCCACTTCTTGGGAAACTTTTCAGCTGACGCCGTGGACCAAAGTCAACGCATACGATTATCACATTGAGTCTCTGCAAGGTTGGAATACCCTTGTGCTCCAAGTTGCTGACAATACCCTTAAGTACTATGTAAACGGCTATCTATTTGCCCAACACGGTGCTGATGTCTACCCAGAGGTTCCTATGTCAATCAACTTTAATCAGTGGTTTGACCCAAATAAGCTGGTCCAGTCTACCGAAATGCGCCAATATTATCAGGATGTAGATTGGGTCTATTTCGTCAAAAATGAAGTCGTAGAACCTACCGCTGTTGTCAAAGCCGTTGAGCAATTAAGAAAGAGCAATGTAGCTCAACGAGACACAGTTCCTGACTGGAAGCCAAAACAACCTGACTACTGTAGTCTCTAATTCACTGTATGAATAGGCACTTGTGCGAACCATGCCTGCACCCGCGCGATAAGGTGAGGATTATCTGCAAGGTGTGCGATATCAAGGGCCTGTTGTGCCAAAGTACTAGCTCGTGTTTTATCCCCTAAATCACGGTGCATATCCGCCTGAGCAAGTAACACCCAAATTTGATTTGGGTGAGCGTTGCTTTCGTCAGCGACCTGCTTTGCTCTGGCAAAATAGTGCTTAGCTTCACTGATCTCCTGTTGCGCAATAGCGATTTTTGCCAACTCAATTAAGGCAGCTGTTTGTCCATATTGGCCATGAAAACTCTGATGATACTCAAGCGCAGCCAATAGCCAACGAGTCGCCTCGCTATAATGGCCTTGTAATCGCTTGATTTTTCCCAACTCTTCGTAAGAGTAGGCAATAAAAAGCTTGTCTTGGCTCGATTGTGCAAGCCCTTTCGCATTAGCAATATATCGCTCTGCCATATCTAACTCTTGCTCCCTGTCTTCACCTCTGGGCCAATGGATAAGCAGGTACCCAATCATCAAATTTGCCCGCAAGTGTTCTTTTTGGCCCATCGATAGGTCTTCCAGAGCTAAACTCCCTTGCAACAAAGCAATTGCCTGCTCTAATTGATACGTATTAGCTAAACTTCCTGCCAAATACCGCCTTGCTGCTAGCATGTTTGGCTCTTCAATTAATGCCCCACGAAACAGCGTGATAGCCGCATCAAAATTACGTTGCAAGTAAGCATTTACTCCTTTGGCAAAAGCTTGGTTGCTAAAGGCACTGTAGTAGCTTTGGTCACTCATTCTCTCGCGTTGACCAAACCTTTGTGCCAATACAGAAATAAGCTGATTGAATGCATCATCGACACTTTGCGAGAGAATCACCCCTTGCTCGGGGCCTTGTTGTGCGTGCAACGTGTAGTGTAATTGCAGATCTTGAGGGTAACCTGTCAGCCTTGTCTGCACTATCAATTGAGCGTCTAGTTTTTGTTGAAGTTTAAAGACAAATTGTGCGATAGATCGTCGCTCTTTTATCTTTCGCTGCTGGAGGTGCTCTATCGCGAGTAGCACATTATCCGTATTGCTCACGGGCAAATCGGTTTGTTTTGCAAGTGCATGCGTTAATTGATCCATCCCTTTAATAGGTACCCACTCATGCAGCTTATCTGGCATATGATTTTCGACAGGCAAAAAGGCTATGGTTGGCAATTGGGCGGTATTTTTTTTAACGAACACAATGTAGCTCAGCCCCAGTAGCAGGGTAACAGCCAAAAAGCCTAGTGCCAGAAATCTAGCTTCAAAGTAGCGTTTTGGTTGACCCGCCTTTTGCACCAACTCTATATCTGCTACCCAGCGGTAACCTTTTTTCGGAAACGTTTTTATCGTATTTGCCCCGAGCAAATCCCGGATCTCTTTGATAGATTGTACAAGTACTTGATCTTGTACAACTAGGTCACGCCATATTTGCTCAAGTAGCTCTTGCTTGGTCACAACTCGGTCTGAGTTTTCAACTAATAAGGTTAAAACTTGCAATGTCTTAGCACGTATATCAATGGGTTTTTGCTGTGTGTCCAATGTACAAACAACAACACCACGGACAAGATCGACTTCCTTGTTATCAACTTTAAAGCGCATCACTCACACCATTAAATAGGTTTCACAGCTGTGAATTATAACCATATGTTTTACATATAGTTTGCCTCAATGCCTTACTCCACTCAAGCTCCATAAGATAATCTTCAGAGGCAATTTAATTGATATACTTCAAGGTACTTATAAAAACCACCTGCCTTTCACTTCAAACCCACAAATTTAACCTTTGTGCTACATTTAATTGAATTCGTTCAAATGCACCATAAACAGCCGTGCCAAGGTGCCTTTACGAACTTGTACAAATACCAGCAAGGTTTGATGTATATCGCAGATTTAATGATCTGCTTTTGCAGCACAGTCGCAGTAGTCGTTTTATAGGAGTAGTCGTCTGCCAGAGTAGACTTAACCATTGAGGCTAAGGAAAAACTATGACACATTTCACATTTGGCAAAGAGATAACAGATAAACCCCTCCCTTCTAAAGTAAAAGTCGCCATTGTCGGCGCAGGTATGTCAGGACTATATAGCGCATGGCGTTTACAGCAAGAAGCACAATGCCAAGATCTCGCAATCTTTGAACGGTCAAACAGAACCGGAGGCCGTTTAGATTCAGATCTAATCAAATTTAACAACCTACGTTCAAACGAACCTAAAACCATCACAGTAAAAGAAGAGCAAGGTGGCATGCGCTTTTTGTTTGATGGCATGGACGACTTAATGGCACTCTTTTTAAAGCTTAATTTGCAAAACGACATTGTGCCCTTTCCAATGAACAGTGGCGGAAATAATCGTTTATTTTTCCGAGGAGAGAGCTTTAGCGTATCGGATGCACAGCAGGATAATTATGCTATTTGGTCACATTTATACAATTTGGACCAGTCTGAGCAAGGTGTTAACCCGAAAGACATCGTGAATGTCGTATTTAACCGAATTTTAGAAGCAAACCCTCAATTTCAACAACGCCCAGAAGTACGAGGCCCAGAATTTTGGCAAGCATTTAGACTCGAATGCCAGTGGCAAGGGCAAAGCCTCAATGAGTGGACATTGTGGGATCTATACACGGATATGGGGTACTCACAAGAGTGCATCAACATGCTGTATCGGGTGCTTGGCTTTAACGGTACTTTTCTGTCACAAATGAACGCAGGTGTTGCTTATCAATTATTGGAAGACTTTCCAGCCAATGTGCAGTTTAAAACCTTTAAAGATGGGTTTAGTACGCTGCCCAATACACTGGTTGAAGAGGTCGGCACCGACAATATCCACCTGCAAACCAACATCGATGAGATAGATTACGCTGAAGAGTCAGGGCTTTATACCTTACATTACACGCATAAAGACGAGCATGGCCGAATTCATCAAGGCGCTGTGCAAGCTGAAAAGGTTATTCTAGGTTTGCCCAGACTTGCGCTGGAAAAGCTATTTGTTCGCTCAAATGCGTTCAATCAACTGGATAAAGCACGTTCAGAGCAACTTTGGAATACCTTACAAACGGCCAGCAATCAGCCTCTTTTGAAGATTAACCTCTATTATGACTCTGCTTGGTGGGGTCGCGGCACGACTGGCAGACCCGCAGTTGAGTTTGGTCCAAACTTTGCCGACTTACCAACCGGATCAGTATACCCTTTTTATGCAGTCAATGATGAGTTGGCCGCAGCGCTTATGTATCAAGAACGTACTACAACCCCATCCAAAGACATAGAGGCAAAACTAGATCGAATTGGCAATGATAAGTACGAACGTCCAGCAGCTTTAACAATATACTGCGATTACTTAAATATTAACTTTTGGAGTAACTTACAAAATATTGGTGAAACCTATCATCACCCAGACCAAGCACATTACATTCAAGAAGTACCCGATGATATATACCCGGCCTCAACCGCCGTTGTCGCACAAGCAACCAAATTTTTTAAAGAAATTTTCAACACGCATTATGTTCCTGCGCCCATTTTAACAAGTGCGCGCATTTGGGAAGGCAGTACTAAGTTTGATATCCCAGCGAGCCGCCAATTTGGTTATGGTGTACACCAATGGGCTGTGGGCGCCAATGATAAAGAGGTTATGGCAACGCTCAGTGAACCCCTACCTAACCTTTATACCTGTGGTGAAGCATTCTCTGATTACCAAGGATGGGTTGAAGGTGCATTACGCTCTACAGACTTGGCACTAGAAAAAGGTTTTGGCTTAAAACCTTTCAGCCAAGTGTACTTTGAGGCGACGAATATTCACGCATCTGATGCCATCAAGGCTATCTATGAAGAAAACTCCAGCAAACTTATCAACCAGTACATTGAATCTAACTTCTCTGCCAGTGCTGCTCCCATAGATCGCAACCAAAACTTTGAAAGTGTCATTGGGGTCGATCTCAGCTACTTCGATACCAAGTAAGCGAACACACTAAAGTGGCGGTTGGGCGACATGCTAAACCGCTTTTTGTGAACTCAACAGAGAAAGATTTATGAGTACAAATTTTAAAGAATACACGGTTGCCGACTACTTTAAAGATAGGCTAGAAGAGATCGGCGTCGACCATATGTTTGGTGTCGCTGGTAATTACACAGCAGGTTTGCTAGATACGATCCTAGCCGATAGCCAATCACCTATCACGATTAAAGGCAATGCGAATGAGATCTGTGCGGGTTTTGCAGCAGATGCTTATGCGCGATTAAAAGGACCAAGTGCACTATATGTGACATACAGTGTGGGGGCATTTAGCTTACTCAATACCATAGCTGGCTCCTATGTCGAACAGGTACCTGTTATACTAATCAATGGTGCTCCCACTAATAAAGAAGACCAGATATCAAAATGTGCTGGTTTGCTGTATTCCCATACTACTGGCTACGAATTTGTCGATATTCATATGTTTCGCCCAGTTACTGTAGCTGCTGAGCGAGTCAATAACGCGCTTCAAGCTCCATATCAAATTGATTCAGCTTTGA
Organism: Pseudoalteromonas luteoviolacea; assembly: GCF_018100925.1. Taxonomy (GTDB): domain Bacteria; phylum Pseudomonadota; class Gammaproteobacteria; order Enterobacterales; family Alteromonadaceae; genus Pseudoalteromonas; species Pseudoalteromonas obscura. The sequence goes on from NZ_JAGJEH010000003.1 coordinate 383,344, forward strand.
CCGCCTTACTGAGTGAACAACGCCCTATTTACTTTGAAGTGACTGAAGATATTTGGCGTAGTCCGTGTCAAAGGCCACAAGGACGGATAAGAGAGCGGCAAAACGATACCCTCACCGTCAGCTGTGCCAAACAAGCGGCTGAGGCAACCTTGAAACTTATGCTTTCAAAACCAAAAAGCATATTTTGGGCAGGGATCGAATTGCAACGTTTTGGCCTGCAAGATGAGTTTTTAAACTTGCTAGAGGTCATTAACCGTCACCATACAATGCCTGATGGTCAAATCCACTTCGTAACCTCTGCACTTAGCAAATCAGTTATCGCGGAAACACATCCGTGGTTTGAAGGGTGTGTAACACTTACACCATCAGAAGTACAAGATCTCGTTGGTGAAGATGGCGTCCTCGTTGGATTAGGCGCATGGACAACAGGCAAAGATACCGGGAACCAAGATATCCGCAGTAGCAATACCGTACTATCCGCACATAAAGGTGTTTATGTGGGCGCCGATTTTTATCCATCCGTCATGCTCAAAGATTACTTGATCTATCTAACCGAAGCATTTGAAGTATTGGCAAAGCATGCCCCCGCACAGCTAGCTGGACTGCGTAAACCAAACCCTGTTTGCAGCTTTCCAAATACCGATAATCAACTCGGTTATGACAGTTTCTTCGCAGCCATTAGCAGTTGGCTGGCTGAAGATGACGTGCTAATTGTCGACGCAGGGTTCCCTCTGATTGGTGCTCAACGTGTTAAAGTCCCTGCTCGTGGCGGTTTTGTGGCACAAGCAGCTTGGCTCTCAATCGGTTACTCTGTGCCTGCGGGCACTGGGGTAAAATGTGCGTACCCAGATAAGCGCTCAATTGTTGTTGTCGGCGACGGGGCATTTCACGAAACTTGCCAAGCGGTAGCCGATCAACATGCTTACGGGCAAAATACCGTGGTTTTTGTATTGGCAAATGGCATTTACGGTATTGAACAATACTTGGTAAACCCCAACCCCTTTCGCAAGCCCCCTGTGGATTATCAGGACAAACTTCTCAATCAAGTATATAGCTATAATGATCTACCCTCTTGGCAAATTGCCAAATTGCCCGACGCATTTGGCGGCAAAGGTATTAAAGTAACCAGTGTCGAGCAACTTTTAGGGGCGCTGGAAGAGATCCGCCAAAACGACAGGATCAACTATGTTGTTGAAGTGTGCATTCCAAAAGAAGATACGCCCTCAACCATTACCGCTGAAGCGCCAACTGCGGTCGGTGAAGATGAAATCAGTAACCCGCAATGGCCACCAGCCAATAAGTTTTAATCCCTAAACCAGCCTGCGGGCTGGTTCTGCCTTTTTCACTCAATATTAAAAAATGATCTTGCTGTGATAAATTTGTGATAATTAGGAGAGGCTTTCGCGATAATTGCCCTGCATGCTTATTGATGTCAATTACAATCAACAAGAGCCAATTATGAAAACACGTATTCTATCACTCATCGCAGGCACACTTCTTAGCTCAGGCGCAGCACATGCAGCTTCTCTTGAAGTTAAGGTTACAAACCTAACTCAAGGGATATACTTCACCCCGATACTTATTAGTGCACATACTGGCGATGCCATGCTGTTTAAAACTGGGGAAAAGGCTTCCGAAGCACTTCAGGCGATGGCCGAAGGTGGTAGCTTAGATGGCCTCAACACCATCTTAACCGGTATCAATGCAAACACGGTCAGCAACCCGGCTGAAGGCCTACTTGCCCCTGTGACCAGCACAATGGCGGATCTTGAAACCAGTGATGGCAATGACAAATTGTCTATCGTCGCTATGATGCTACCCACTAATGACGGTTTTATCGGTCTGAATAGCTGGCAGATCCCCTCTGAAGCTGGCACCTATCATGTGTATCTAAATGCTTATGATGCGGGCACCGAAGCAAACAATGAACTTGTGGTAGATGGCTCAGGCGCACCAGGTGTACTCGGTATTCCTGCATCACCTGGTGCTGCGCCAGGCACTCTAGGCACTGGCGTAACCGAAGACGAAGCAAATGAGATGATCCACATTCACCGCGGTAACCTAGGTGATGATGATGCTTCAGGCGGTAAAAGTGATTTACACAATACAGTTCACCGCTGGTTAAACCCGGTTGCTAAAGTAACTATCACTGTTAAATAAGGTGACCACTATGAAATTGTCTAACATACTTATTCCTATTGCTTGCCTTACTTTAGTGGCGTGTAGCGATAATGACGATGATCCTACCCCTATTGTAGAGACACCTGCACCGGCACCAACTCCGGATCCAACACCAGACCCAACGCCTGATCCAACACCGGATCCGACTCCGGACCCAACACCGGACCCAGAACCTAGCGAGGCTATGTTAAAAGTAACAGTCACAAATATGACCTATGCCCAACCTTTATCACCTGTTGGAGTGGTACTACACAAAGAAGGGCAGCTTTGGGAAATTGGCCAACCAGCCAGTGAAGCACTTGAGAAGATGGCAGAAAGTGGTGACAACAGTGACCTTCTAGCCTTAGGAGTGGTGCAAGGTAAAGTATCAGGAGAAGGGGTTTTACTACCGGGAGCAAAAGCAGAGTTAATGCTTAGCCAATCATCGCTTGATGAACAAAAATTGTCATTATTTACCATGATGGTGAATACAAATGACGGTTTTACCGGTCTTAATGCCCTAGATGTGTCTTCTATGGCTGTAGGTGAAGAGCTTTCGTTAGTCACCTATGCGTATGACGCTGGCACTGAAGCTAATTCAGAGGTCAGTGGCACAATACCAGGACCTGCCGATGGTGGTGAAGGGTTTAATGCCGAACGAGAAGCACTGAACAAGGTTGCTATGCACCCTGGTGTTGTCGGTCAAGACGATGGTCTTACTAACTCTGTGTTAACAAGTGCCCACAAGTTTGACAACCCACTGATGTCAGTAACCATAATGAGAATGAAGTAGCCTCCTACTCGCCCCGGTACTCGAGTAGTCGGGGCGAGTTTGCTTGTGATTTTATACAAGCAGGAGGTTAGTCTATGCATCAACGTGTGCTTATTGTCGAAGACGATTTAGACATTGCTCGTTTACTTCAAGTTCATTTGAACGAACTTGACCTTGAAGTTGATCACCTTGCAACCGGAGAAGGTGTTATGTCTCAGCTATCTAATCAAAGTTACGCGATTGTGTTATTAGATATCATGCTGCCACAAGTCGATGGGTTAACTTTATGCCGCGAAATTAAAACGCTACATCCAAAAGTCAGCGTTGTTATGCTGACTTCTAAAAGTAGCGAAATGGATCGTGTCATAGGCTTAGAAATGGGCGCAGATGACTACATCTGTAAACCCTGTAGTTATCGAGAGTTTCAAGCCCGCATTAAAGCGCAACTTAGGCATATCAAGTTATTGGAAGCACAACAGTGCAATGACGTACCTTCTAGTAAATCGGTACCTATCACACTCGGAGATTTACAAGTGGACCCGCACTGTCACGAGGTATCATTGCACCAGAAGCAATTAGACCTAACAGCGACCGAATTTGAGCTAATGCTATTTTTTGCCAAACACCCAAATCAAGTTTTCTCTCGCGCACAGTTACTAGAATCAGTCTGGGGCTATGATCACTTAGGTTACGAACATACTGTAAACTCTCACATAAATCGTATTCGAACCAAACTTGAGAAGCTCACTGACCAAGCGATCATCGAAACCGTTTGGGGAGTTGGATATAAGCTTAATTCCAAGCCTTTGCAGCAGGAACGGTTATGACCTTTTCACTTTATCACAGGCTCGCTTTGACCATCACCGGCGTATTTATGCTCACCGCATCTGCGTTTGTATTTTGGACACAAAACCTGTCTTCTATTTCACGCTCTCAAGCAGAGCAACAGTTGCATTTAGGATTGGCAGAGCATCTAGCGCAAGACAACCCACTGCTCAAGCAGGGGGTATACGATTACAAAGCGCTGGAAAACTTATTTCACACTCTCATGGTGTTGGGGCCCGCATTTGAATTTTATTTTGTAGATCCGAGTGGTAAACTCCTCACCTACTCTGCAAAACCCGGTGAAGTAAAAAGGCAATCGATTGATTTAAGACCTCTTATTCAACTGATCAATGAACCAGATAAACTGCCCGTCTATGGAGAAGATCCTCGCTCAGTAGAGCAAAACAAAATATTCTCCGTGTCACCTGTGTATAACGGAGACACATTGCAGGGCTACCTCTATGTGATAATAGGCTCTTCTATTGCAGACTCTATCAGTGCGCAAATTAAAAGCTCTGAACAACTGGCGCAAAGTACGGCTTGGTTAATTGCCATGGCAGTATTTCTATTTGCGATTTTATTATTGCTATTTCGTACTATGACTCGGCCTTTAAAACGACTTAGCCAATTTATTCAAACGGTAGAGCAAAACGACTTCGACATTCAGTCCGTCGATAAAATTAATTGGCCGTCAAAACACAATGAGATCCACCTAGTCGGCCAAAGCGTCAACAGTATGCTAGAGACGATTAACCAGCAAATGTCTCAATTAACAGCCATTGACGAGCAACGCCGAAAATTACTGGCTCACCTGTCGCACGATTTGCGCACCCCTCTTGCGTCATTGCAAGGCTATTTAGAGCTTATTGAAAAGCAGCCGCCCAAAGGAATTAACGAACAGGAGTACCTCGCTATCGCGCTAAAAAACTGCAACCAACTAAAAAGTTTAATCGATCAAATATTTGAACTCGCTCATTTAGAGTCAGGACAGTCCAATGTCAGCTTTGAAGTGTTTAATTTAGGGGAACTGATCTACGACATATTGGCTAAGTTTGCATTAAAAGCACAAAAAGCGGATATTTCATTGAGCGTGTACCCTGCCAATTGCGATTTTACTGTGTACTCAGATATCGCAAAACTTGAACGCATTCTCAGCAACTTGATAGAAAACGCGTTGCGCCATACGCCAGCCAAAGGCAATATTTGCATCTCTATTTGCGCCACAGATAAATCATATAGCATTGCGGTGCAAGATACAGGTGTAGGGATCAGCCCCAAAGAATTGCCCTATATTTTCGAGGCGAGGTATCAAGCAAGTAATACCCGAGGATGCAAGAAATCTCATGCAGGATTAGGGCTGGCCATTACCGCAAGGCTGATTGAGTTAATCAAGTCCGAAATCAAAGTCAACAGCCGACTAGGTCAAGGCAGTGAGTTTGTATTTCAAATAAGAAGTGCCGACACTTCGCAATAAGACCTACCGGCGCAACAATCAAGCATTGCTTGGTTGTTGCGATTCGCCTTCAAGGTCTGCCTCTGTTCGAGCCGAAATGCCAGACAACTTTTTACGTAACTCTTTTCTTAGCAAAATAAAACTCACCAAAGCTTGTACATACACAGTTGCCACAGAAAATACCCAAATCACTTCCATATTAAAGCCTGGCTGCATTGATAACCAAATCACCGGTAATGCAAACAACCCCAGTCTGGTTGCTGTGCTTATCAAAGCAGGCCAAGTATTCCCTAAAGCTTGGAACATACCTGATGCTGCAAATACATATCCAGCAGGTATAAAATTGAAGCATACATAACTTAAAAATATCGTTGCTACGAGAATTACACTCTGATCATTTGAAAATGGAGCCAAGAAATGTTCTGCGTAAAACAAACATATCACGTTTAAAACCAGCATACATCCACAGGTCAGCAACGCGGTCTGATGGTAGGTTTGATAAACTCGGTGCGTATTTCCTGCCGCAAAGTTTTGGCCAGCAACAGCTGGTGCTGCAAACGCGACCGCCATCACAGGTAAAAACAAAGCTTGCATTACACGCACACCGACGCCAAAACCAGCTTGTGCTGAGGCATCAAATTCTCTAAGCACCCAATAGATGATCGACATATAAGCAAACGACAACAAAAACTCTCCACCTGCGGGCAACCCAAGTCCAATAATGCCTTTTATCTCAGCTACTTTTGGCATGCATTTGCGGATAGAAAAGTGCAAGTAACTTTCTTTAAAATGAAAATACCAGCACAATGCCAGCAATCCAAGCGTGGTAGCCAGTGAACTCGCCAAAGCTGCGCCCGCAACGCCCATCTCAATACCGAATCCCCAACCAGTAATAAGCATCGGAGACAACACGATATTAATAACGACCGCGAGCATGCTGATCATCATAGGCTGCTTTACCACTCCCGCACCACGCAGCGCAGCAACAATAACTGTCATTGGAAATTGCAGCAACAGGGTCGGCAAAAACCAATAAAAGTAACTGATCCCAGCCTCAAATGTTGCCTTATCCGGGGCCATATTGGAAAAAAATACAGGTCCAGCGCTCACACCGACCATGGCCAGTATGAGCATACAAAAGATGCTTATACACAGGCCTTGGTTAAATATAAGATTAGCTTTTTGCGGGTCTTTTCTTCCGACAGCATGAGAAACCAACGTGCCCACACCGACATTGAGCACCTGAGTCAATGCCATCACAAAGAAAAACAAAGTCCCTGCACTGCTCACCCCAGCTAACGCCACATCACCTAATTGACCAATAAAATATAAATCAACCAAAAAGTAGAGGGTTTGTACAAACATACCAATCATAATTGGTATGCTCATAAAAATCAGGTGTTTATAAATAGGCCCTTGCGTTAAATCTTTCATTTTTATCCCTATTTCACTGGCGCATCCATATGCTGAAGACATGATATTGTCATATGACAAATCACGCCTTTAATCTATGACGAAGTCAATGTGATTTTGTTCAGTTGATGATCCAGTGATACTGCCATGGTGGCTCTATTATTAATATTATTGAACGAGCGGTTAAGAAAAGGGTGCCGCTAGTTTGAGATTCGATTATACAGCGGTTTATTGCGCCCGATCAATTGCACCAGCAAATAACCCGCTACACTGGCTTTTAAACACAATCAATAACCTCCACGACAACAAGGATTGACAATGAAAGCAGCTGTTGCCCATGAATTTAAAGCACCGCTGTGCGTTGAGACTGTCGCACAGCCTAATGTGAAACCCGGTACTGTTTTAGTGAAAATAGCAGCATGTGGTGTGTGTCACACCGATCTACATGCGTGCCATGGTGACTGGCCAGTAAAACCGAAAATGCCACTCATTCCTGGTCACGAGGGCGTCGGCACTATAGTAAGTAAAGCGGATAATGTCGTCCATTTATCTATCGGAGATAAGGTCGGGATCCCTTGGCTTCACTCTGCATGTGGTCACTGTGAACACTGCCTTCAAGGCGATGAGAACCTGTGCCCCAGTCAACAAAATAGTGGTTACTCGGTAGATGGCGGCTACGCTGAGTATTGCTTAGCCGATGCCAATTATGTGGTTAAAATTCCCGATAATTTAGGCTTCGTAGAGACTGCACCTCTATTTTGCGCGGGGGTCACGACCTATAAGGCGCTCAAAGTGAGCGAGGCAAAGCCTGGACAGTGGGTGTCTATTGTTGGTGTGGGTGGTCTTGGCCATCTTGCAATTCAGTACGCAAAAGCCATGGGCCTAAATGTGATCGCGGTAGACAGTGGTGATAGTAAACTTGCACTGGCCAAAGAGCTAGGCGCTGATCACTGCATAGACTATCAGACTTTAGATCCAGCGCAGCATATCCAGTCGCAATTCGGCGGCGTGCAAGCTGTTATTTGCACAGCCACATCCAAAGCAGCCTTTGACAGTGCTTATCAAAGTGTGAAACGCGGTGGTAAATGTGTTTTAGTGGGCTTGCCAAATGATGCCTTGCCGATACCAATATTTGACACTGTGTTAAAGGGTATTAGTGTCATAGGCAGTATAGTAGGAACCCGTCAAGATTTGATTGAATGCTTAGAATTTGCAGCCGCAGGTAAGGTACGAGCCATCGTGACGACGCAGCCTCTGGCCAATATCAACCAGGTGTTCACACAAATGCAAGACAATGATATCCAAGGCCGCATTGTGTTAACTATGGACTGATTTAAACACTCCCTCATCCCAACTTGTTAGGCTGCACTGGCAGCCTTTTTTAGCTTTATAAATATTTACGCTTGATGTTTTTTAGACAGTTGTTGTAAGCAACATAATGCTTTGTCTGCACAGTTATTTTGAACAAATATATGGTCGTGATAATACCCAGCCACAACATTGGCACTGATATTGTCTTCTCCCAGTGCCGTTGCAAAAGCAGCGGTTAAACCTACTGCCTCTAAACTCGAGTGCACGTTGAGAGTTATGCAGCGATAATCTCCCTGATAGGTTAAACCCCGTTCTTGTGCATACGCCAAACTAGTAATCACTGTGATGCCTTCTTGCTCACGAACCAGACCAAAGATGTTATTCAGTGTTAAGCTAGTTAACTGCTGCTCCGACACTACCGCATAAACATATAATTCTGCCGACAGTAAAGGTTCCATACTAGCGAGCAATACCGCTAAATTTGTTTCCCCAGACATGACTAGTCCCTCTTTTTGTATAAATTACTGTTTTTGAATTTTAATTCATCTTGGCAAACACTATTGTCACTGATGCTATTAATCTTCTTCCGAACGTTGTTTTTTACGTTGTTCTTGTTTCGCCTGAGCAATATTTTTAAACTGCGGCGGTGGGATTGGAAATAATGCGATTAATGGCATGAGTGCCATAAATAAAAAGGCGCCTTTGGGCATTTTTTTAGCCCAGACAACCATGCGATACATCAATATGAGCAATACAATTGCACCAGCTATGAACGCACACATATAGACCCAATTCATGCTTGCCCCTCTATCCTTACATTGTTTCTATGCTATAAGGTCGCTTCATTCACATTTCAAGCATCACTGAATTTGAGAGAATTTTCTATAGCACGGCTCCAAGAGTAAGTTTATGATATATATAAAGCAGATATCTAATAAGGGTAAGTCAATGGCACAGGAACAAAACAATAACAATCCGAATGAACAAGCCATTGCAGAGCTCATTCTAGCGATCCGAAGCAAAGACTTAGCTAAAATATTGTCTGCGTACCGCCAGCAAAATGAAACTGGGCGAGCTGCGCAACTCAAATTTTGTTTTGAAACCGGTGAATCACAAGTAAGTAGTTATGCCAATTACCAAAATATCGCCGCACAATGTATCGCTGCACATGGACTGCCCACGGGGATTATTGCTGGCCTAAATAATAGTGATAGGATCAATTTCTTTATGCCTGCACTGCAAGCATCAGATGCCTTCACACACACAAATCATCAAGGTAATACGTTTTTACATGCATTATTTGCCAACGAAGAGCAATCTCCCCCACCCTTTAACTTTATTCGCTCATTGCTGCTGTTTGAGCGCAACGAATCGCTCGCTAAAGCGCTGAGAATACGTAACCAGCACGGCTTAACACCTTTGGAATGTTACTTTATATACAACCTTGAGGACCATAAGCTACCCGAGCATGAACTGACGGCACTATTTGCTTTAATCGAAGCCGAACAAACAGATAACTTTGTCCCTCAAAATGCAAACTTAAGCCATGTTAAAGCCAGCTTAGTAAAAAGAAACATTGCGCTTTCACAAGACAGTCAAGTTTTACTGATTATCGCCAGTTACTATCAGATCGACGTCAGCACGTTATATCACTTACATTGATGATTGTGCACTGAACTCTTCGCAGGAGATCCGGTACAAGCAGTGCGTTTGCAAAGCGTGTCCACTGGGTAAGTCAGGGTGAGCAAAATCACGGCCAGTATTATGCATGCCTAAGCGTTTCATTAATTGCTGGGATGGCGTATTTTGTATCGCAGTAAACGCGTAAACTTGATCCAAATGTAAGGTATTAAAAGCAAATTTTAGCGCAGCTAATGCGGCTTCTAAAGCATAACCCCGCCCCCAGTAATCCCGATGTAAACGCCACCCAACTTCCATAAATGGCTGTTCTGGCTTTATAGTCGTTTGCCAGTGTAAGCCAACAAAGCCTATAAACCGACTAGGCTGCGTGTAGCCCAGCCGATGCGCCTCACCATCTTGTAATGCCACTGCCCAAAAACCATAACCACGCTCATCAATCAGGCTCGAAATTTTATCACTCAGTGTATCACTGCTGCGTTTATCCAACTGATTGGGGAAATAACGCATCACATCTGGATCTGCACCCATTTGAGCAAAGATAGGTTTATCTGCACCTTGCCACTGCCTAAGTATTAAACGTTTGGTAGTGAGCTGCGCTAAGCCTTTATAGCGGGGAGCGTTTGTCACGGTCAATGTACTCTTTTGCCGTCATCGCAAAATATTCAACGTTTGCATGCATAATATGTGTGGGTACGGGGTCTACCACTTCTATAGGTATTCCTTTTTGACGTGCAATATCAAGCGCCATTTGCGTAATATTGACACTGAAAGAAGTGCCCATAAAGACCATTTTACTGGCATCCCACATCCGCTTTTGCGCACGGTCTATACCGTACAAATCGGTGTAAAACTCATCGAATAATAGAACAAGAGGTTTCAGTGAAACGTTTAATTCAGGCCCTTTACTAGAGATTTTGAATAAGTCGAGCAGTGACATAGTTAAATTGTTTTCATCAACCTCGTCCCAAGGGGCCATATCTACTTCTACGTCCTCCCCTTGAATATGAAAAGGAGTGACTTTATCAATTCGTCCATGGATAGAAATAAATTGTTCATTACCTGCTTTACCATCCAAACCATCTATATTTTGAGTAATTAGCAGCTTGTCAGCCAACCAATAGTGCGCAGCATTTGGTCCATGGTGGCGATAAGTCACAAACCTATGATAATACCACTTCAAAAACTCAGCTGGGTTTTGCTCATACATCGCACGTGTCGCCATTTGCTGCGGCGTATAATTGCGACTACCGATTGACCAAAATCCATCCTCGCCACGAAAAGTAGGAATACCACTCTCGGCACTCACCCCCGCGCCAGTAATATACAGTGTTGTCATATCAAGCTACTCATTTTAAATGAAAAAACCTATAAAGATGGATACGCTCTGCACCAACAAATCAAACCTTTTACGCTTGTATTTTTAATGCGGCGCCAAGAGACAACCACTTTGCCGTATTACTTAAACTAAAAGTATGTACTTTTCCGCCCGTTGACTTATCCCTTTTACACGCATACTGTACAGCTTCTAAAGCGCTCTTACCAAAATCCATCGCTGCAATCGCCCAATTAGCACCAGAGCCTATGGCCCAATTCACTTGCAAAGGTTCTAAAAACCGTTTGCCATGACGTATTTCTCCGTAAAAAACTTGGTCTTGCTTATTAATAAAGAAAAAAGTGCAACTGATCGCTTCAAAGCAGTTTTTCTGCCAATTGCTCAGCAAATGATATATCTCTGTGCAATTGCCAGACGCAAAAACAAAGCCATTGTACACACGTTGGCACTTCTGTGCTTGATCTGTCACGATACTGTGAGAGGTTGTGGTTAAACTATCAACACAAATGATTTGTGTCGAGTGATGATATGCTATCGTAGTCAAACAATACTCCTTTTGGTCAAAATAGCCTCGCGGAAGGCTAACCTAAAAGCGCCAATAAAAACAGGTCAAGTATGCCCTAAAAGAGGGGTATTAGGCTTAAATTTTGACAATAACTCTTTTCATGAGTTCAAATATTCAATTTATTGTTTGCGATTTAATGCAGCTACCTTAGCTTTGCTTGCCAACTTGCAAAGGCATATTATTTGGATATGCCTTCAACCATGCTGCACTTGAATACACACTCACACCACGGGAATTATTTCATTTGTACAAGTTTAAGTTAGTGCGAAGTATCCTGTTATAGCGGCAGCTGCAACCAGTACAGGGACTATTACCTGCCAAGGTAACTTCGCTGAGGCATTTGCGGTATTTTGCGCAGAATCCTCACCCAAGGTATTTACGGATGGATCCGCTGAAATCGGTGCACTATCTGGCGCCAAGGACTCGGACACAGCGGGTGCTTTACCATCCACAGGATCACAAGGTAATTGCCACTGATAGCCTTTTTTTGAAAATGTTTTGATCGCTTCATCACCAAATAGTGCTCTTAAGTGACCAATATTCTGAAATACAACTTGTTCTGTGACGGTTCGACCAGGCCAAACCTCTTCAAGGATTTCAACTTTGCTGTGGATTTTATCCGGTTGTGTGATCAATAACGCGAGTATTTGTGCTGGTTTTTCTTTTAACGAAATTTTTCGCCCGTCTTTAGATAATGTGAGTGCTTGAATATCAAACTGAAAGTCGTCGAATGCTAGTTTCATTGTCCCTAAACTTATAATTATAATTTTCACCGATGTTACTATTTTTACCACAAAAAAGGATATGAATTAAACCTGTTATTTATATATGGTTTTAATTTCAATTCATTTGCCCAATAAATTGCACTGCAAATGCGGCTGCACGGTCACATCCGTTTTACCGCGCATAATTAACTTTTAGTCAGCTGGCTTGGCCTTAAAGCGAAGCCAATTGTTTAACTGCCCACCAAATTGGTAGAGCGCTAGACTCAGAATAATGGTAATGGCGCCTATCAATAACAACATCGTGATCTCCTCGTTGTTAATCAGTGCCCCTAAAGTCATTGCAAACCCCGGCGTAATTAAAGTAGTTAATGCTACCGTACTCGCTTTCATATGCTGCAAAATATGAAAGTAAGCAAGAAAACCAAAGAAAGAACCAAAAATACCGAGATAAAAAGTGGACCACATTGATTTCTCGCTCCAGCTTTCCACCTCAAAAGGCGCGCCTGCTAAGAGCCAAATTATTGCAAAACCAGGGGTGGCAAAAAGCAAAGACCCATATGTTGTGGCCATAGGGTGGATCGCTATTTTCACACGCTTAACTAACACACCACTTAGACTAAAGTTAACAACTGCACATAAAACATATATCAGCCCAATTGGCTCGATGTTTAACTGTTGCAACTGTGCAAAACATACCAATACCATGCCAAGCAGAGCCAAAGCAAGCGCACACTTTTTGATTGCTGTGAACTTTTCCTCGCCCAGCAGCTTTTGCGCTAGAATGCCCGATATTATTGGCGCTAATCCAAATACCAAAGAAATCACCCCTGAGGGTACTGTTAGGGACGCTAAATACGCAAACATCATTCCGACCAAGATCCCGCCACCAGAATAAGTGTAAAGGAGCCATGCTTTTTTCGTCCATTGCATTCTGATTTTACTGAAAGTCACCACCACAGCAGCTAACACTAAAGCCAGCAGCATTCTTAATAGTACGCTGGTAGTGGGAGCCATAGAAGCACTACTCCAGACAATTGCCAGCGGTGTAGTAGACCAAATTAATACGACAAAAGCATAAGACAGTTGCGCGGGCATTTCTTTTTATCCTTTATGACAAGGACGATAAATGGGAGAAACGCTTTTTGAAGGGCTAACCGCATTTATCGTCGCGGTTAGAAGAAGTTGCTTAACCGCTACACACAAAGCCACGTGACAGGGAGCCACGATAGATTTAGTAATGTATTAGTTAGCTTGTTCATTGTAATTTCTTATTATCCTGCAAAGTAGAATGTCTACTATGTACCCTTCCACTGCTTGAGTCAACACGAATAACAAAGAAAAATTGACAACTGCTCAGAGAATTTCAGATAGACAAATTTGACTGTACTGTCGTAGCATCGCACACCTTTAAATTATGTAATTTTCAAAGATGTTATTACCGTTTATTTTAGTGATTGTATTAGTCAAATCTTCGCTGTTAGGGCTAGGTGGGATCAGTATTGTCATTGCAGCGTTGTCGCTCTTGGTAATTAAACTTACATCACTCGGTATATCTAAGTCACACAGGTTGAAATTTAAGCGCTTATTTAAAATCGCCTTGTGGGGCCACCTGAGCGCCTACATCGCGTTGCTTTTAAAAGCATTGCTAATCGATGGCATCGAAGATATACCAACTTTTATTGTCAGCCACTTAATATTACATCATGCACTTTGTGCTACCATTGCGGGTGTCTCCGTATTTTTGGCTTTGCGGATTTATATGGATCACCGCCGCACTACAAATATCCCGCAGACAAAATGAGATTGAGATGATTAAGCGCTCACTAACCGGCCTACACATACACATTGCCTCACCAGTTTTATCTAAACAGCATTTTTTATCCCGTAATCTACATATCAACTGATTTGCTTCACTCTAAATAATTTCACTGTTTGCACACGAACAAAATACACCAACCCTCTTTCACATTATTTGCGCAATTAGCATCCAAACTATATTTTTCAATATTACATGGGATCACTCATTATGGTCACTCCACTCCCCAATTCAAATCAGCAAAACGTGCAATTCACACCTGCTAGCTCCACTCAGTCTGAGCAGCAATCGGATACAGTCGCAGATATTTTGCAGCAATTTGAAGCCGAAACACTATCCGAAAATGATGCCATAACCATTGTAGATAGCTTCCGTGAAGCGGGCATAAAACCCTCGCACGCATTGTCTGTAAAAATGGCTGAACTTGGCTTTGATGCGAAAGCAGTTGGTGAGCTAGCCGGAGTACCTGAACCTGATAGACAACATAAGGGGAAACCGCCAGCAGAGGTAAACTTAAAACAAGTCGTCACTTTTTTGAGTGATACCTTGGCCAAGCACAGCACTGAACAACTCAGTAACGAGCAAATACAAACGCAATTAAATGACTTTAAACATAAACTCGGCATATCCGAAGAACACTCCTTTCTCAATATTAAAGTTTGATATTTAGCCAACAATATGCCATTGTAGGTACATCAGATGGGATTCATCTGGTGACATTATCGTGAGCGGGATAGACCTGCATAGCGCTTTTAAATAACAGCAAGGGGTTTGCTGCAATGACATTATGTAACGAGCAACAATACGATTTCCTCGTATTCATAGGCCGTTTTCAACCTTTTCACCAAGGTCATCTTCGTGTGGTCAAAGAAGGTTTAAAGCGCGCTTCACAAGTAATAATATTATGTGGCTCAGCCCACCAACCAAGAACCGTTAGAAACCCGTGGACCAGCTCAGAAAGAGAGCTAATGATACGTGGCACACTTTCCGCAGAAGAAAATAGCCGAGTTCACACTGCACCACTAATGGATACCGTCTACAACGATGACGCTTGGGTGCGCAATGTGCAGACAACGGTTAAGGGTATTGTCACTGCACAGCATAGAGTGCCGCATAAAACACCACTTATTGGCCTGATCGGTCATAGTAAAGATCAGTCTTCATATTATCTCAATATGTTCCCACAGTGGCAGTCTGTACCTGTAGAAAACTATCAAGCTATCTCTGCTACGCCGTTAAGAAAGCACCTATTTTCAGCACAAAGCGAAGACTTTTTAAGTTCAGAAGATGCGCAAAAATTGCCTCTTCACGTACGCGGTATGTTAGACAAATTTATGTGCACCGCTGACTATCATGCGATCCGGAACGAGCATGAGTTCATCGAAAAATATCGCCAAGCGTGGCAAACCGCGCCATACCCTCCCACCTTTGTTACTGTGGATGCGGTTGTGGTTCAAAGCGGACATGTACTTCTAATAGAACGTAAAGCTCGCCCAGGAAAAGGGCTATGGGCACTACCTGGCGGGTTTATTGATGGCAGTGTAAAGCTCATTGATGCCTGTTTGAGAGAACTCAGAGAAGAGACAAAATTAAAAGTGCCTGCGCCAGTGCTAAAAGGTTCAATCAAGCAACAAAGAGTGTTCGACGATCCACATCGTTCGGCGCGTGGGCGTACAATCACCCATGCATTTTATTTTGACTTGGCACCAAATAATGCGCTGCCAAAGGTCAAAGGCGCTGACGATGCAAAGCATGCCATGTGGGTGCCACTAGCAGAGCTTGAACCATGTAAATTATTCGAAGATCACTACTTTATTATTCAAGAATTAACAGGCATGTAAATGCCAAATCCAGTAGGGATAGACCCTACTGAGTATTTTAGATAGGAGGAACTCCATCATGACAAACATCATCCTAAATGCGGACAGTTATAAAGCATCTCATTACAGACAATACCCAGAAGGCACCAGCCAGGTATCAAGTTATATCGAACCTCGCGGGGGACAATATGATAAAGCGCTGTTTTTTGGTTTGCAGATGTTCATCAAAAGTTATTTGACTACACCACTCACACACCAAGACGTCGATGAAGCCAAAGAAATTTTAGAAGCGCATGGTGTCCCGTTTAATGAAGCGGGTTGGCGTCATATCGTCGATACACACCAAGGTTTTTTACCCATAAAAATACAAGCGCTACCTGAAGGATCCGTGGTACCAATTAGCAATGCTTTAGTGCAAGTTATCAATACCGATCCCAAATGTGCTTGGCTAACCAGTTATGTTGAAACCGCATTGCTACGTGCCATTTGGTACCCAACGACCGTTGCTACAGTCTCGTACCACTGTAAGTGCATCATTAAACGATACCTTGGAGAAACTGCCGACTCCCTCGATGGACTTGAATTCAAACTACACGATTTTGGTGCACGTGGTGCGACGACTGAAGAAGCTGCTGCAATTGGTGGTGCTGCGCATTTACTCAACTTTATGGGCACTGACACTCTCAGTGCAATTATGGCCGCGAGACGCAATTACGCAGCTACAATGCCCGGATTTTCTATTCCTGCCGCTGAGCATAGTACGATCACCGCGTGGGGGAAAAGTGGTGAAAAAGCAGCTTATGAGAATATGCTAAAGCAGTTTTCGGGCCCAGGGAAACTGGTTGCTGTAGTAAGTGACTCTTATGACTTATGGCACGCCATTGATCACATTTGGGGCGAAGAGCTTAAAAGCCTAGTTGAAAATAGTGGTGGTACATTGGTTATTAGACCAGATAGTGGTGAACCTGTTGAAGTTGTCACCACCACAATAGAAAAACTGATGGACAAATTTGGCTACCGCACAAATAGCAAAGGGTACCGCGTGTTACCTGATTGCGTGCGAGTTATTCAAGGAGATGGTATCGCAGAAAACGCAATCGAAGAGATTCTAAGCGCGATGAAAACTAAACAGCAAAGTGCGGAAAATATCGCATTTGGCATGGGCGGAGCACTACTCCAAAAACTTGATCGTGATACCATGCAATTTGCCATGAAAGCCAGCGCTGTCAAAGTAAAAGGCCTTTGGCATGACGTCTTTAAGGACCCTGTAACAGATCATGGCAAGCGCAGTAAAAAAGGGCGTTTGGCTGTAGTTAACGATCCAGTGAAGGGCGTCAGAACAGTCCGTGAAAATGATTTAGGTGGCAGAGAAAACCTATTAAAAACAGTATTTAAAAACGGCCAATTACTCATAGAGCAAAGCTTTGATGAAATTAAAGCCAACATCAGCTAAACAGAAGTAACACATGCGGCGAAATTAACTGCGCCGCATGGTATTACGTTACATCACAGGTCTTACATTTCAACAATGAGTTCCGGATCTGGCCAGTAATCATCGCGCGGTTGCGTATAATTACCCACATAGACCAAGAAGGACAAGTTTGATGTTAGATGTAGAAGTATGCAAAAAAGCACGGCTTTCAAGAGATCCCCGATTTGATGGCAAGTTTTTTATTGCCGTAAAAACCACAGGGATATACTGCCGAACAACTTGCCCTGTGCATCCGCCAAAAGAAGAAAATGTACAATATTTTGTTAGTGCGCTGTCAGCGGCTCAGGCTGGGTTTCGCCCATGCCTGCGTTGCAGGCCCGACAGTGCTCCGGGCTCAGCACCTTGGAAAGGGGTTGGTGCGACACTGGACAGAGCGATTGCACTCATTGATCAAGGGGCGTTACAAGACGGTACCTTGCCCCAATTGGCCTGTCGGCTTGGTGTCAGTGACCGCTATGTACGTAAACTATTCAACCAATATCTCGGTGTATCCCCAAAGAAATACGCCTTGTACCAACAGTGTTTATTTGCCAAAAAACTTCTCCATCAAACCCGTTTACCTATAACAGAAGTCGCATTGGCAAGTGGCTTTGATAGCATTCGTCGATTTAACGATTGCTTTAAAAGCCAATTGCAGTTCACACCCACTCAAATGCGACAACAACAAAAGAAAGCAAATTCAAATATTGTCCTTGAACTGTACTATCGGCCCCCCTTCAATTGGCAACATATGCAGCAGTTTTTGGCGAAAAGATTGATTGAAGGACTGGAGTGGACAACACCGCAAAGCTACGGTAGAACATTTCAGTGGCACGGCAGTCAGGGGAAATTTACCGCGGTGCACAACCCAGAAAAGCATTGCTTTAATGTCGAAATTGACATTGACGAACTCAAGTCACTGAAACCTGTCGTGAACAATATTCGTCGGATATTAGATTTAGATGCGGATCTCTTGCAAATAGAAAATGATTTAACGCGTGCATTGCCAAATGAATTTAAGTTAGTACCTGGATTAAGGTTACCTGGTATCTGGAGTTTATTTGAAGCAGGTATACGCGCTATTCTTGGTCAACAAGTGTCCGTACAAGCAGCAAAAAACCTCGTAGCTCAGTTAGTACACACACTTGGTCAGCCAAAAGATACCGGGTATTACTTCCCCACTCCAGAGGCCACTGCTGACAGCGACCTCGAATTTTTAAAAATGCCCAATGCGCGAAGGCAAACATTACGCCGATTTGCCGAGTACTGTTGCCTTGCAGACTCCGCTGAACAACCAGACGAGTGGCTCGATATAAAGGGGATTGGTCCTTGGACTGTGGCCTATGCAAAAATGCGTGGGCAAAGTGATCCTGATATTTTCTTAGCTTCCGATTTAGGGGTGATTAAAGCGCTCAAAACACAACGTAAGTTCCTTGAAACGCAACTCTCACCATGGCGTAGCTACCTCACTTTTCAATTATGGAGTCAATTATGAACCTATTTACCGATTACTTTCAAAGCCCATTGGGACTCATTGAAGTTAAAGCATCAAATCTTGGGATCCGACAACTGATATTTTGTGGAGACCAAACGACAGAGGTGAAAAGTAGTGCGCTCTTGAAAGAATGCAAACAGCAATTGTCAGCATATTTCGCTAAGCAATTGACTCAATTCGATCTCGATTTAGATTGGCAAGGTACGCCTTTTCAACAGCAAGTCTGGCAAGCCCTGACATCGATACCCTTTGGCCAAAGTATGTCCTATCTTGAACTCGCGGAGCATCTCAATAACCCCAAAGCTGTGCGCGCTGTTGGCGGAGCAAATGGACGAAATCCTATTACTTTAATTGTCCCTTGCCATCGTGTTATTGGTGCTAACGGCAAAATGACTGGGTATGCAGGTGGCGTACTTAGAAAGCAATGGCTACTTGCACATGAAGGATTAATCGACAATCAACCCAGTGATCAGGAATTAGCAGCTCTTATTTCTCAGCGCCAAGCGAAAACTGAATTTTTACAATAAAAACACCCACGACAAAAACATTGAGCATCAGCACAAAAACCACCGTTCATAGGATCAACACATTAGATTCAATCGCCATTTTATAGTAATACGCAATAATCGGTCAGGGGTTTAAAGGCCAATAACTTTAGACACAATACTTAGAAGGCCTATTTCAAATCAATCAAAGCACAAAGAATTATCAAATAATTAACACAAAAAACCTTTAAAGTACGAATAAATTATATATATTAATAGCTGTGACAGTGCATAATTTATGGTAGAGAGTATGTCGCGTGCCAGCTAAATATAACGCTAAATATTCACTTCGTTTAAACACCTATTTTGATGGTCAGGGCAAAGTTTTTCCTGCTTTGTCTTTGATCATTATGGTGATATTTGCCCCTTTGGCAGTTAAAAACCTCATCATTGGCGAATATGCTTTAGGGTTACTTATTGCAATTTTTATCTGCGCTTTTCTTGCTGATAGCAATGCACTGCTCAAAGGCAGAGCACTGCCGATTAATGAAAATATCATCGCTATACTCGCCATTAGCTGCGTGAGTTTAACCTTGTTCACACTTGGCGCAGGCACTATTTTCTGGATCTTTCCCGTCAGTATCATTATAAGTTTTTCATTTCCGCTGATAACATCCATCATCTTCAATAGTCTGTTGCTACTCACAGCTACTACCTATGTCTTTTTAAATTATGATGTTGCAGATTCATTGCGATTTTTCTTTGCCTTTTTACTGACGGCATGTGCAGTGCACTTACTCTTAAGGCAAATTGATGCATTACATACTTTGCTCAAAGAAGAATCCAGCAAGGATGCATTAACTGGCGCATTGAATAGACGCCAACTCAACTTGTTTTTAAGTGATGCACTGGCCAACAAAATTCACTACCATAACGACTCAACTCTCATCATGATAGATGTTGACCACTTCAAACAGATCAACGATATATATGGACACGCCAAAGGCGATGAAGTTCTCATTAATTTAGTATCAGATATACGCGCTCAGATCAGAGAGTCAGACCTTCTATTTCGTGTTGGCGGGGAAGAGTTTGTAGTACTGCTCCCCAATACACAACTTAAAACGGCTGAAAAAGTAGCACAAAAGCTCAGGGCAAACATCAAAACGTCAGCACTACTGGATAACCGCACTATAACAGTCAGTCTCGGACTCTGTGCGACAGGGAATGGTTTGACACAAACAAAGTGGATGAGCTGTGCTGACAAAGCGCTATATGCAGCTAAGCAACGCGGGCGAGATAGAGTGTGTTTATACAATTTGAACCAAAATCGCATTGAAGATGTTGCTGCATAAACGCTTTATTGAGCCATACATTTAGAGAAAAATAAGTAAAATCTAATACCAAGCGCTATTGCGTAGCACTTAACCGACCAGTTGCTATACTCAGACCAAGCTTGCTGCGCAAAGGAACCACTATGAAAAGAATTATTTTGTTTACCCTCTTTTGTACTATCAGCTTTTTGGCCACTGCCGAAAAAGAAAAAAAAGAGCTACCTCCACTCAACCCTGCTTATCAAGGTGAGCATGGCATGGTTTTAATGAACCGCGGTTCAAAAATATATGCGACAAATTTTGCATCTTATAAGTTGCCCAGCGACATTCAAATTGTTTATAAGATCGACAATCCTGACGTTGCATTTTTAAACCTAGTTCGAGATTCAGACTTCATAACGATTAAGCCCAAGCCATTTAATTTACAGCGTTTAGAAAGAGGTGAAGAAGTCAGTATTGTCGCCGACGTGTACGAAGGTCACTACAAACGCGATGGCTTTAAAGTGTATAGTGACAGAACAATCGTCTTTAGCAAAAAGCTTTACGCGAGAAAGCTAAAAGATCTGTCCGCAGCCTCACAATGGCAAGAATACGCCAGCATTGAACTCAATAAAACCGAACGCATTTTTGTTCACAAGATAACTAAAACACCTAGCTTTAACCATTTGATTTTTGTCGACTTAACCAATGCGTGCATGCAGAAATTCAGAACCTCAAAGCGCGTCCCTAAATTGTCTGAGTTAGTATATAAGTTTGTTAATTGTGGGACATTGAAACAGCTTTACTTCGAAACTGAAGACTTTCGCTGATCAAGAGCAGCATCGTTAACTCTTTTATTGACTATCAATCCTTCTTTTCTACCGAGCCATGAATGGGCAGTCGAATAGTAAATCGACAACCCTGTTCTGGCTCGCTGAAACAACTAATCTCGCCTTGCAGCTTCTGAGTAACAATATTGTAGACTATATGCATACCTAACCCTGTACCACCAGCACTGCGCCGAGTGGTGTAAAACGGGTCAAACACCTTTTTGAGTGTTTCGTTATTCATGCCTTTACCACTATCGGTGAAGGTCCATTCGATATGAGTGTCTGTACGCACCAAACTGATTTCAATCACTCCCGCCTGCTTTCCTTCATCAAAACCATGTTTTACTGCGTTTTCAACCAAGTTTGTGAGGATCTGTGCAATGGCTCCTGGATAAGTTGAAAATACAATGTCATCGGGAAATTGCGTATTGAGAGTGATATCTGTGTGCTTCCACTTTGGTTTTAAGCTCATCAGAATATCCTCTAAATATTGTCCAAGATTAACCTCACCTAGCTCCTCAATTGACTGATCTACAGCGACTTGTTTAAAGTTTTTAACCAACTGTGCGGCCCGTGTCAGATTCGATTCTAACAGCAGTAAACTCTCTGTCATTACTTCAATAAATGACTGCAGCTTGGTTTTTGTAAGCTTGTTACTATCAAACAAATCGTGACACTCCTTTAATTCTTTCACGGCATGAGAACTCGCTGTAATTCCGATCCCTAGTGGGGTATTTATTTCATGTGCAACACCTGATACGAGACGCCCAAGACCCGCCATTTTCTCTTGTTGTATTAATTGTTCTTGTGTCTGTTTAAGGTTGTCATGAGCATCTTTAAGCTGCTCGAATGTAGACGCCAACTTTTCTACAGACTCCGCATTGGCAAGCGCAATGGCTGTGTAGTTGGCAATGGTGCGAAGCATTTGTACATCGTTGTCATTAAAAGCTGATGGCTTAAAGCTCTGTACGGTAAGGCAGCCCAACACTTGCTTATCAATAATCAAGGGTAAGTAGATCAGGGACTCTGTACTGGCACCACTTACAGGTGGAGCCAAATCCTCAACATAGCGATTTAGCTCTTCGATTTGATTGATTACCAGTTCCTTTTGGTTGTTGATACACCACACCGCAGGGCGACGCTTATCTGTCAGCACATATTCAAATGAAGGTAATTTTTTTCCTTGCTCTATGGCCAATTGGCAAAGTATGCGCTGACGAGGTGGATCCAAAATACCGATCACAAAAACATCCGCATTCATTAGCTCATTGACGTGTTTATACACCCGCTCTAGCACCGAGTCTAACTGCAATGTCGAGGTGATCTCTTGGCCTATAGTGCCCAACATAGAAATATTTTCGGTACGTGATTGCACAAGCCTGTCCAATGCCACTTGCTGCGTCTTCAAGCCTCGTACTCGCCAGCGATAAAAGCCATAAAAAGCACCGATAATAAGTAGCAGTAACGACAGTTTAAACCAGGTTGTTTCAAACCACTTAGGCTGTTGCACAATGCTTAAATCTATTTGATGCTGGCTCCAAACCCCTTTGCGATTAGTTCCCTTTATATGCAAATGATAACGACCCGGAGGAAGCCGTGTATAAGTGATACGTCGCTTTGACGCATCTGTATAAATCCAATCTTCGTCATAACCTTGAAGTTTGTACGCATACTGGTTTCGTTCTGGAAAGGTAAAATCCAATGCTGAAAACTCTATGGAAAAGCTTTTGGTCGATGCTGGTAACTGCAACTGATTAGGAACTGGCACTGTTAGGTTGTCAACTTCCAGCTCACTGATCACCAGTTTTGGCTGATACTGCCAACTTTGCCAACGATCAGGGCGCAGTATTAGGATCCCTTTGGTTCCCCCATACAACATGGTACCGTCGCGCAATTTAGCATATGAACCTGTCCACATAGTGCCTATATCCCAATCATCAGCATTTGTGAGGTTCTGCCATGTGCGCTTCTCGGGATCCAGCCAACCATAGCCATTCCACAACCTCCCCTGCGCATCTTCCAGTAAATTTCCCGCCGTACCGGCAGGTCTACCAGCCAACTCATTAAGAGGCTCAAACTCGGCGTAAAGTCCGTCAAAATGCACTAAACGATCTAGTCCATGAGGTGTGGCAACCACTAACCTTTGCTTGTTATCTATCAATAAGCTATTGATATAGTTATCAGATAAACTGTCTGTTGTACCAGCCTCAGCACTCACTTCAATCACTTTTTTATCGTCAAGAAAAATGACTAATAGGCCATTACGTGTACCAACCCAAAGGCGATTCGCATGGTCATAAGCAAAGTTTAATATCGATTTACCCATGAGCAATTCGTGCCCACTAAACGCCGACAGGGTCTCTACTTTTTGAGTTAATGTGTTTACTAGGGCAACCCCTTCTCCGGTGCCAACCCACAGCCTATTTTGTGGCGTTTCGAACAGGGTTACGATCTGAATACTAGGCAACCCTTCCGGTATCATGTAGCGGTAGAAGCGCCCCTTTGTAAAATCAAATCGGTGTAATCCTTTGTTGGTAGTCCCTGCCCATACACTGCCATCTCGGGTTTGCAGCATCACTCTGACATAGCCATCAGCCAGTGCCTGCGGGTTGTCTGGCTCGGGACGAAACCCGCCAATGACGCCAACACTAGGATCTATAATATCGATGCCTGATTGAGCATTGCCCACCCAAATTTGACCATTGTCCAGCTCAGCAAAACCTTTTATATCGCTATGGCTCAATGAATTAGGTCGTTCAAGATGACGCACAAATGTTCTGAATGCACCATTTTTCGGGTTGTATCGGCTCACGCCTGCGCCCCAAGTGCCCACCCACACCACGCCCGAATCATCTACTAACATCGCTCCCATTGTATCTAGTGCAATGCTATATTCATTTAAAGGTTCATGGCGAATATGACGTATTACATCGGTTGATGTCGCATCAACAACGGTAATACCTCCGCCGGATGTAGCGAGCCAAATTTCATCAGCACTTGGCTGCACTATCCCATTGACCCAATGATGACTCAGTGATTTCTCATTGTTTGGTTGATGTTCTAGCCAATTAATCTGAAAAGTTTCTTGATCAATACGTGCTGCACCATGATCTGTTGTACCAACCCAAACAGCCTTATCTTGAGCTAGATAGAGGCGGTACACGTTTTTGTTATTGAACTGTGCATATGTTTGCCCAATCAACTGGGTGTTCCGATTCAATTGTGCATCAGGTAGCGTTATACGACATAGCCCCAATTGAGTACCAACCCAAAGAACCTGTTTTTGCTCAATAAGTAATGAGCGTATTCGCGCGGTTTTAAAAGGCAAATCACACCCAGAAATATTGTTTAACCTTGTTACCTCGCCAGTATGACTATTTATATGATTTAACCCATCATTGCTTGCCACAAAGATGTTGCCATCTTTATCTCCTGTAACTGCTCGAATATTGTTGTTAGACAGACTATTTGTCTTGTCCACATGGTGTTTGAAGTGCTGAAACTGGTTGGTCGTTGGGTCAAATACCGTCATGCCATCGGAAAATGTGCCAATCCAAATCCGCCCTTTTGCACCTACCCATAATGCGCGAATAAAATTGCCCGGTAGTGAATAAGGATTATCTGGGGTGTGCTCAAAGCGTTTAAAACGATAGCCATCATAACGTACTAAACCAAATTGTGTGCCTATCCAAATAAACCCTTGCTGATCCTGCACCATAGCTGTGACAACCCCTTTGGGTATTTTTTCACTGTCGCCGACATGCTGAAAGATGAGTTCTCCTAACTCAAAAAAGCGGTGTTTAGATTCTGCGTGATGATTCGCTATCCCTTGAAGCGGCACATACAAACACAGTGCAGCAATTAAATAAGCGATAAACCGAATGAGCAAAGACATGTTCACTACGATATCCGATTAAAAAGTTCAAACAAATAAAGTGCATCTAGGCTTTCAGTATAGGTAAGGGATGAAAACTTGGAAAGAAACCAGAGCGTACCTGCGAAGTGAGGTAAACACAACCGAGATTGGCACAGTTACAGTAAGTGACAGCACTCAAGGCGTTTAGAATGCTCTAGCCTAACACTGCCATTTAATGAAAGTTTCGTGATTTAGCATCAAACCCTCGTAGCAACTCACTGCGGTCAATTAAGCGTCCAGCAATAACATGGATTACATCCCCTTCTTTTTCAATAATCCCTTTTACTTCTAATAATGTCGCGCCTAGGTAAGCCTGCTTTTGTGCTCTAGCAGTGCCTGCCCATACCACCACGTTAATATTGCCTGTGTCATCCTCTAGCGTGAAAAACGTCACGCCTGCAGCTGTTCCAGGGGATTGCTTCCCCGTCACAACACCTATCACCGTCACCAAACTTTTGTGTGTTTTTTTACTTAAATCTGTCATCCGTGTAAATGCACCAAGCATTTCGGCCTCATCAAGCAAGGAGATCGGGTGTTGGTTAAGTGTAACCCCTGTCGCGGCGTAGTCCTCTAATAAATCTTCAAACGCATCTGGCGATTGAATAGAGGGCATCTGATCATATGGCAGCGCATTAAAAAGGGGCAAAGTAGACTCTTGTTCCATCAGCTGCCAGCGAGCTGCATATCTATCATCGCTAAAACAAGACAGCGCATTTGCAGATGCCAAGCGTTCGAGTGCCGCTTTCTCCACACCTAATTCAGACAAACACCGTACACTTGCAAACCCCTGCTCAGGACGTTTATCAGCTATGAGTATTGCGGTATTTTGATTAAGTCCCTTAATAATCCTAAAGCCTAACTGAATAGCCCACAGCCCTTCAACTTGGCATATGAAATGCTCATAGCGAGAGTGGTTCACACATACAGGTAAGACAGGCACATTGTGGCGCCTAGCATCTTGGAGTAGCTGTGAAGCACTGTAAAACCCCATAGGTAAACTATTGAGTAATGCGGTGTAAAACATCGCCGGATAATAGTACTTAAGCCAAGACGATGCATACGCTAATACGGCAAATGAAGCGGAGTGACTCTCGGGAAAGCCATACTCTCCAAACCCACAGATCTGCTCAAAAATACGCTCTGCAAATTGACTATCGTACCCTCTTTGAGTCATGCCGTTGAGTAGCTTTTCTTTAAATTGCATCAACTCACCGGTCTTTTTCCAAGACGCCATCGCACGTCTGAGTTTATCGGCTTCCCCTCCCGAAAACCCAGCAGCAACCATCGCCAGCTTAATGACCTGCTCTTGAAATATTGGCACCCCTAAGGTGCGCTCCAGTACTGACTTCACAGCCTCGGAAGGGTAGGTAACAGGCTCCTCACCACTGCGCCGCTTCAAAAATGGATGCACCATATCACCTTGAATTGGTCCCGGTCTCACAATGGCTATTTGAATCACTAAATCATAATAACACTGAGGTTTTAAACGAGGTAGCATGCTCATTTGTGCACGAGACTCAATTTGAAATACCCCCACAGTATCTGCTTTTTGAATCATGTCGTACACTTTTGGGTCATCTTGTAATCGGGTTAGCTGCGCAATGCTCAAGCTTCGCCCCGTATGTTGCTCAACCAGTTCAAATGTTTTACGAATAGCACTGAGCATACCCAAAGCCAGCACATCCACTTTTAGCAGAGCAAGGCTTTCTAAATCGTCTTTATCCCACTGGATCACTGTACGCTCTGGCATTGCGGCATTTTCAACTGGCACTAAGTCATGTAGGGGCCCTGCTGAAATCACAAAACCACCGACATGCTGCGACAAATGACGCGGGAACCCCATGACTTCATTGACCAACTCGATAAACTGCGCACCTTTTAAGGAGCCGGGCTCTAAGCCCAACTCAACAATTTGCGCTTGCCAGTTCAAACCTCGATCACGTCGATTTACGTTTTTAATAAAGTAGACCAATTGCGACTCACTGATCCCAAGCGCCTTTCCCACATCGCGCACCGCACTTTTAAAACGATAGGTAATTACAGTCGCAGCCAATGCAGCGCGTTTGCGGCCATACTTTTGATAAATATATTGGATCACCTCTTCGCGCCTTTGGTGTTCGAAGTCAACGTCGATATCAGGCGGTTCGTTGCGCTCTCGGCTAATAAAGCGTTCAAACAGAACCGCAACTTGACGGGGATCTACCGCCGTGATCTCTAAGCAGTAACACACCACAGAATTGGCCGCGGAGCCTCTTCCTTGATAGAGAATCCCCTGCTTTTTGGCAAACATCACGATGTCGTAAATTGTCAAAAAAAAGTAGGGATAGTCCAGCTCTTCAATTAAGCTCAACTCCTTTTCGATAGTCTTGGCAATATCATCAGGGACTCCTTCAGTAAAACGGCGCTGTATGCCTTTTGCTACCAAAGATCTTAAATATTGCATTGCTGTTTGGCCTTGTGGCACTAACTCACTGGGGTATTGGTAACGCAACTCATCTAAATTAAAGGTGCACAGCTTTGCAATCTTTAATGACTCTGTGACCCAAGGTGGCTTAAATATTTTGCTGACTTTATCTTTTGAGCGCATTGCTCGCTCACAATTGTTCAGCAACTGGGCTTTAACTTGCTCAACACTTTGATTCTGACTGATGGCAGTCAGTACATGCTGGAGACGGATACGCTGAGCACTGTGCATTAACACTGCGCCCACGGCACAAATTGGAAAATGCAGCTGCTGAGCCAATGTTTCACAGTGGTGCAGATATTGTTTTTCTTGATTACTTAAATTTCGCTGTATCCCTATCCAAACACGTGAGCCATGATGTCGAGAGAGCCAAGTCCCCCAGTTTTCATCCTCAACTTCCCCCTGCGGTAACCAAATTATCAAACAGTGTTTTACAGATAACAAATCCCACTTTTCAAGAGCATACTCACCTTTGTCAGCCCGCCGTCGGGCATTGCTGATCACGCGACACAATTCGCTATAAGCCTTTTTATTTGGGCAAAGTAAAACCACTTGTAGAGACTCCAAACGAAAAACGCTGCCGACAATCAATTTTAAGTCCAGCTCTTCATCTTTTATCAAGGTATGCGCACGCACAATACCAGCAAGAGAGCACTCATCGGTAATAGCCAGTGCTGAGTAGCCAAAAAAGTGGGCTTGTTTAACCAACTCTTCTGGGTGTGACGCGCCTGTCAAAAATGAAAAATTGCTCTGGCAAAAAAGCTCTGCGTACTGCATTAACTAAATATCCCATGCATAAACCAACGCTGCTGCCGATCTCTAAAAACCCATAGGCGCCGATAGTTTTCATCTTGTGCCACAAAATAATCGCGCTCAACTTCATGACCATCCCACCACCCTGTTGCGATTCTCTCAGGGCCTTGTAGTAGTATCACTTTGCACTGTAAAGGCTGCACGCGAGGTAACAACAGATTAGGCCTACATAACGGTGGTTTTTGCTCTGGTACTGTTGTGCGTTTAGCGTGCACTAATGGCTCAACTCGACCTGTTGCGAGCTCGGGACGAGCATCGGCCATTGGTTGGATCCCTTGCACGGCCTCTTCGCCTAATTTTGCCTGTAAAGTACTCAATAAACCCGCAGCTGTCATTGTGCCAATACGTTCAGAGAATAAATCATCTGCCAATGTTTGCGGTTCACAGAGTATCGGCACTTTTAATGCCACAGCTTGTAAAGGAGCTGAGAGCTGAGTGCGCTCTAGTACAAGCTGACACAAAGCTTGCCATTTATCTGCTCGATACTCCCCTTGTGCGCTCCCTACACTCAATTGCAATGCGTCACAATCACGCTGATAAAATGTTAACTCTATGGCCTGAGTCAGCTTATTGCGCAGCCGCAAAAACTGTTCTAGTTGCACAAGCAGTTTGAGTAATGGGCGGGCTAAAAAGTCGAGGTTCTCTATTTCATACAATAAGGTTACATGACGTTCAAATACTTCAGGCGGCTGATAAAAGGTGATCGGGTGATGCAGCTTACCCTGTAAACGCCCAACATAATGTACTAATGCCGTATCGAATCGTTTACCGAGCTCCACCAATGGAATATCTAATAAGGCCTGTACTGTTTTCACACCTACACGCGTTAGCTTTTGTTGTTGCTGATTCGTCAACGCCAAAGTATTGATTGGCAGCTTGCCTAACTGCTTCATGAGTTGTTCACGGTTCTGACACAAGCTGTCAAACTGATTCTGTGCCAGCAGCTGTGCCGCAATAGGCGAATAGCCTAAGCTAAAATGATAATGCACATGCTGTGTTTCAAGTCGAGTTTGAATAACTTGCCAGTAATGGTCTAAGTCTTGATGTAAAGACAGCATACTCGACACTTTTAGCAATAGCCCTTCAGGTTCTGATAAATGTATTTCAGCAGTGTCTAAATAGAGCCATTGAGCCAACTCAATTAAACGCTTTTGCGTATATACCTCACTGTATTCATGCACACATAACGACGAACTCATCGCCGCAGCAGCACCTAATCCCATACCTTTGCGCACCCCAAGCTGCTGAGCTGACCGATTCAACTGTATGACGCTGTGATTTTTACCTGAAACGATAATGGTCGGGGGCACTTGCATACCTTGAGCATGCAGGTTGTCCAATTGCAGCTGAGGAAAGTGTAAATAGAGCCAAAGAGCCATAACCCTACCTGCTCGCGCGGCGCTGTGGCTGTAAAAAAGGTAACACTTGGGCTTCAGGAGCCTTTTGCTCAGTCTGCGCTATCACAAGGGGCCATAATAATCTCCAAGGTAGGGTTAATTGGGGTTTCGCCCAACCACCGCGTAATTTATTCACCTTAATTTTAAGCCCGTCAATACCAGGTTCGAGCTGCAAGCATAAACTCACAGGCAGAGAACCAAATTGAGAAACATCGTTACGTAACAAACAACACAAACTTTTTCCCGTTTGAGCGCTCAGTAATAAACGTTTCACCTGATGTACTTGCAGATCTCGATGCCATAACAATACGCTGCCGCAAGCTCCACTCTTTAAACACTGCTCTGCCGCCCATAGTGCTTCTTGGCAAGTGCTAGTCGAGATCACCCATACAAGTTCAGTCATAACATCCTGATGTACAAGCGCATGGGCATTGATACAGGCTGGCGGGTTTATCATGACGCATAGGCGCGATTGCGAGCGAATATAAGGTAGCAGTAAACGCACTTCCCCCACTCCCGTGTGGCTTTTTATATCCACCACACCAGGCATAGGGAAACCACCATCAAGGTGTGCATCAAGCACATCATACCCAGTACTTACTTTTTCAACTAAGCGCTGAGTCAACGGTGCATTATCAGTCCCTTGCCAAACAAGGTTCTGATGCTGTAAGAAATCGATTAAATTAGCCATATCACACAATTCACTGTATATATATACAGTATCATTGATCGATTTCAAAAGTGCAAGTTTATCGTCCGTATTGGCTGAACTATATTTGTCATAGCGGATACATTAATGTAGATGACAAGCATATGTGTGGCAGACTTAACATCACAGATGACCCCTTTGTGATCCAAATTTTATTAGACTTGGGCATCGAAAACCCAATAGAGAAAATGCAGTTCTCACGCTTTAAACGAGCAACAGATAAAGTGAGTATCATCTATCAAGAAAATAATCAGCGTAAAGTAACTGGCGCAACTTGGTGGTTGTTACTAGCACAAACTGAAACGGGCTTTAAGCCCTCTAAATATACCTCGTTCAATAGCCGCTACGACAAACTCAATGTCACAACCAGTGCCGCATATCACCCATTTCGACACCAGCGCTGTATTGTGGTTGCAAAAGGGTTTGGAGAGACACAATATAAAAATGGAAAGCCATTACATTATTATGATTTTCATGCACACAATGCGGCACTGTGTTTCGCAGGTCTGTATAAAAAGTGGCATCATCCAGTTACCAAAGAGCAGATATTTTCCTGCTCAATCATTACGCTTTCGCCGCACCCAAAGCTTGCGCCATACCACGATAAAGCCAGCCCATTTATTTTACCTCAACAGCCGAGGTTACTAGATCAATGGTTGGATGATACCTACCATAACGTGGCACACTTCACGCCCTTACTGACGCCATATTTGCCCCAAACATTAATTGCACAACAAATTGATAAACCGAGCCGTTATAACCCCATAGGACCAGAAGTGATTATTCCGCAAGATCAGTAGCAGTTACAAACAGCTCATGAAATAGGCAAGCACAGTAAAAAACTTAATACTAAATTAGTATTTTATTGTTTTATTAAAAATAGAGCTAAATATTTTATTCAACCTACCGACAAAAACAGCGAAATTACAACTAAATAAGGAAAGGAATATGAAAGTTAAGTCTTTAGTACTTGCTTTGGCAGGCCTATTTGCAAGTCAAGCCTATGCTCAGTCAATCGCACAGCTAGATTTTGAACGCTCATCTGAAGGAATTGAGATCAATTACGGTGATATCACTTCCATAGGGCAAAGCAATCAATATCCAATATCGGGAAATTACAGTCTACAAGTGAATGCGCAGAGCCACTTCGAGATCCAACGCACATTCGCAATAAATCAAATATTTTCTCAATCAACCCCTTTCAAAGTCAGTTATGATATCAAGCTACCTGAGCTTGCTCATGCGCAATTTGCACAAAACCTCTCTTTCTACACATCATTCATGATTGAGTTCGAAGACGGCAGCCAAATGGTCGTGTACAACTCGGACGCCCACGTAGTTCCACCACAAGCAGACAGCATACATTCTTTTGATTTCAAAACAACACTGCCAAAGGGCAAAAAAATCACCAGTGTGACGGCTCAATGGAGTACCCACTTGCTTGAGGAAATGCCTGTTATCTTTGACAATATAGAAGCATCACTCGGTGAAAATAAAGGCGAAACGAGCACAGCAATTACGCACTTAACAATCGATGGTAGCTCTGATTCAGCAATCGAAACGGAGCTTGAACGGTACTTTTCTGGCAACCCTTCCGTGGTAAATCATCACACTGACAATGGACAATATGCAATACAGGTCAATACCGATGAGTCTGGGCGCCACAAACTGAAATTCAACAAAACGAGCGGCCTTTTCATGGCTCACTCCACACATAACTACCTTGCAACCTATGTCACATTGCATAACCCTAGTAATGAGCCTCGTACAATTACATTCTCAGGCCGTACTGACTTCACCAAAGAGCTTTCGGGCGCAGCTAATACAATTGCCAACTACAACACTCTAGTATTAGCTCCGAACGAGCGTAAGCTTGTCCCGCTGATGTTAGATTTCAGCGATGACTACTACACAGCACTGATCACTTCTATCGCTTTTGATATTGAGGCAAGCGGTGTCATATTGATTGAAAATATAGACATGTATAGTGCGGCTACAGAAGTCGAAGGTGCAGCTTATCAAGTACGTAATGATTATGAGTCAGGCAATGTCGAATTTACCACGCGTTACCCTGATCAAGTCTCGATTTCTCTCAATCAAGATACTCCTCTGTACGGTGAGCAAAGCCTAAAGATGGCCATTTCTCCTTGGCGCCAAGCAAGCTATTCTTACTTTTTCCCTTGGAGCTATGATGCCTACGCGACACAAATTCATACTATGTTAGATCTCAATGTCACTGAGGCTGAATATGGTGAACCACTCCAAGTATGTACCGATGTCTACTACCGAGGTGGCGAACTTGAGTCATTTTGTGAAACTCGGACTTTAGGTAAAGGCAGCTTCCAAGTGGATGAAATATACCCACTTGATGACAGCAAGCAACTCTATCGCTTTTTAGTCCGAGTAAGGTCATTTAGTAATGCCTCCGCAACGGTCAATGTTGATAACTTCTCATTAAAATATTGGAATAGCATTAAATAATTGGCAAATATCACATCACTTACGATCACGATGTGAAAAAACAAAAAGCGGAGCCATAGGCTCCGCTTTTTACTTAGCAAATTTCAAATATTGTCGCCGGAGATCAACTTATTTTGAATGCTCCATGCCACAACTACCGACATAAATTGTGCAACTAACGCCTCTGCCAAGCGAACGTTTACCGTTAGCTGGCAAGTCAACTCTCCTGTTGCTCTATTACGTGAGCTTTATGGTTTTTAGTTTTAACTTCATTGCAAAATCCTTTTTGTCCGTAGCCTTGTAGTTGTATGCGGAAAATACAATTACCAGTTCAAAATAGCCAATATCAGGTACAAGTGCAAGTAAACTGTGGATAAATTAGGAAATTGAGAAAGAATATAAATATAATAATAAAAACCTCTTATTTCATTAACTTATAAACCAAACTCTTCTTAAAAACCTAGCCAATTACGGCGCGACAGTGACATTAGACATAATTTTGCCATGCTTTTGACAACTGCGTTTCATTTTTAGGAAATACACTGCTTTCGTTCAGCAGGAAGCACATTCGCCCAGTTACGCAAAAGGCACAATTCACAGGGAGGAACAGTAAGAAATAATAGGAATACCAATGAAACAAACAAGCTATATACTAACAGCAGCTCTGTTAAGTGGTACCGCATATCACACATACGCTGCGCCAGAAGTCCCTTACGAACAATGTCAGTCTTCGTTTAGTTATCAAACTACCCACTATCAAGGCACAACCGATAAAAACAACAGCAACAGCCAATGGTGTTATTTAAAACAAGCCGTTGATGGACAAACTTGGGGGCATGTACGCACCGAGACTATTCCAAAATTCAAAACAATTTCAGGAAAGCTGTGTCAAACACCTTCACAGTATCAAGGGGAAAAGTTTTTTGGCTGCGCAACTATCAACCAAGATACGCCTTGGTGCTATATAGATGACCAAGGTAATTGGGAAAACTGTGCAACCATCGAAAATGAACCTCTACTGACACACACCCACCCTCAGCAAAGTAAAAGACTCGACAGAGTAGCACTGGGCTCCTGCTTTAAAACTAAAGGGGATATGCCACAGGCACTGGCAAAGCTTATTTCTCACCAACCCGATTTATTTCTTTGGTTGGGCGATAATATTTACGCTGATACCACGGACATGAGCACCATGCGTCAGAAGTACGATGACAAGAAGCGTAATATTGACTACCAAAAGTTTTTAGCGGCCAAAATCCCAGTGATGGCCACTTGGGATGACCATGATTATGGCGCGAATAATGATGGTAAACACTACCCGCAACGGGTGAATAGTCAAAAAGAATATCTTCGACACTTTGATGTTCCTTCACAGGATCCAAGGCACAATGCCCAAGCCGGTATTTATGAAGCCAAGATGCTCGGTCCCAGCAATGAAAGGACCCACGTGATCACATTAGACGCTCGCTATTTTCGCTCGCCTACATTTGACAACTACGGGGCCTGTGAAGGAAATAAAACAACCATTTTAGGAGAGCAGCAATGGCAGTGGCTTGAGCAACAGCTTGATACACCCTCTGAGATCAAGCTGATCGCCAGCGGTATTCAATTTTTACCACCACTCTATCAAGGTAGAAGTAGAGACAAATACTGTGCCTATGGCGATGGTAAAAAGTTTGAGCAGGCTATTGCCGAGCTTAATGAGACAGGTATGTCTGGTACCAGCTATGAATCGTGGGCTGAAGTCCCTATGGAGCGGAATCGACTGCTTCGCCTTGTACAAAAGTCGGTTAACTCAGGTAAAACTAAAGCTGTGATATTCCTCTCCGGCGATCAACACTGGGGTGAGCTACTACAAAAAACTATTCCAGCTAGCACCGAATATGGCTCAGCAGTCACGGTCTATGAAGTAACCGCATCTGGCTTTGGTCAAAATTGGCCATACCATATTGAAAATCCATTACGCTTACCTGTTTACGCGGACACGAAGGGGAATGGACAATACAATCAGCAATGTCAATTCCCATTCACTTACGGCATTACCACTTATAGAGGCTGCACCAGCAAAGATCATGATCAACCTTGGTGTTACACTAAAGTGGATGACAATGGCAAAGGGATTGCAGGTGAGTGGGGGAATTGTGCACCAAGCGGTGCAAGCATACCTAGTGGGCAAGTAGGTATTGTCAGCAGCAATGTAAGCAATTTAACCACCAGCGATAGACACCTGATCAATAAATCAGGTAGTAATTACGGAATGGTCGATATTGACTGGCAGAATAAGCAAATCAAACTGTCAATTCAAACCACAGAAGAAGAAGCGGTGTCCACCATAATCAACTTCTAAAATGCATAAAGTAAAAGCGCCAACAGCGCGCTTTTACTTTTCAATGTCGCCTGCCTTTTAATTGCTGCGAGCAGCCAAACGGTATAAATAGATGGCTTTTAAACTCGCTATCGCCATAGCAATAAACAGCGTGGTTCCACTGCCCCAATCTAGCAGCACACCACCCAACAAAGGTGCAAATGCAAATCCCAATGAGCACAGACCAGCGGCCCCAAAATAGCTGGCTTTTAAATGCGAAGGAGCCATTCGGTCAATATAGATATTGATGTTTGAAAACATAATCGCTTCACTAAAACTCAATACCGCAACAGCACCAATCCATCCCCAAAAGCTGCTCACAGGGTTAAACGCCATCATTAACTGAGACAGAATTAAAATCCAGCCTCCGCAGTAAAGCCGAGATTGAATCGACCAATCACGCATCACATGCAACAAAGGGAACTGAAAAATAACAATGATCAGCGAGTTAGTAATGATCAGGCTAGAAATAAGTACTGCTAACTCAGGCACCTGTGCACGTGTTAAATATTGCACTAGGCTCGAATCACCTTGACCAAATACTAAGTAAATTAAAAATGTTGCTAACAATACCCATAAAAACCGCGTATCCTGGCGTAAAATACGCAGCCATGCCCCAAAGCTAGGTACTGAGTTTTGTGCGCTGTCTCGCTCAACTTTCATGGCACTAGCTTGTTTCACTATTAATGCTAAAAGCAGCACGAGATAAGCAAAAGCAGTGTAGATAAAACTAAACTGCTCGCCGTTAAGGCCTGCCCATAAACCAAATAAAGGGCCAATTGCTGCACCAACATTCACCAGAAAATAGAGTAAGTGCAGTGCCAACTCCCGGTCTTGACTGTCACTCAATTCATCACTGAGCAACGCTTTACTCGGCGCATCCCATAACGTTCGTGGCATGCAGGCAAAAAAGACCGCAATGCAAAAAGTCCACAGTTGCTCAGCCAAAGCCAGAGCTGTAAATGCTAAAATGCCAACGACTACAGCACTGTATAATAAGGTAAAACGGCCAAATCTATCTGCTAAGTTGCCTGTATAAAATCCAAGTAAAACGGCAAATACGGCAGAACCAGTCAGCAGGACTCCGACCTCTGTGGCTGTCAAAGCAAACTTGTTATACAGGATCACCGCTAAAAAGGGCCATACCATGTAGTAGCTAGCCCTGACAAAAAAGTTGCCTAGCAACATAGTCCATACAAGCGGGGTAAACCGGCTGATCTGAGAAGAGAATTGAGTGAGTTCCATCTAAATATCCTGTTTTTATTATGTATCTTTTTCAGGTCAGCCTAAAACCTCAAGCTAGGTTTAGGTCAAGATGTTTTTGTTATTTATATCAAAACCAACTCCACCTACCTCGAGCCACTCAGCTAAAGCTTCAAGCATCTACATTCGGCTTTTTACTTTATTGGTCGCTTGCGCAGTCGCAGGATCATCCGGCCAATAATGTTTTGGGTATCGCCCTTTCATTTCTTTTTGCACCTCTTTATAACTCGATTGCCAAAAATGTGCTAAATCTTGCGTCAGCTGCAAGGGTCTTTGCGCAGGAGATAGCAGTTCCATCAAGACAGGCACGTTGCCCTCACACAGCACCGGGCTTTTCAGCATGCCAAAGACTTCTTGCATTTTGACCGCGAGGCGAGCTGGTCCTGCCAATTGATATTGCACTCGGATCTGTGAACCGCTTGGAACCGCAATACGTTCAGGCAAAAGAGCATTTAAGCGCTGCTGCTTTTGCCAGTCTAGGCGTGTCAACAACGCGTTTTTTAAATCCAACTTTTTCAATTGACTAAACTGCTTTACCTCAGTTAAAAATGGTTCCAACCACTGAGATAATTCTGCTGTTAAATCCTCTTCCCTACTTGCTGGAAACTCTTCTGGGTAATACTTTGCAGCCAACTGCATACGGATCAGAAGTTGAGCACAGTCGGAGTAGCCGGTAAACATGGACAGGCCATTTTCAGTTATGATTGAACACCATGCCTGAGTTCTCGCAACCTCATCAAGGGGCGATTTACTTGGTTTTGCACTGAATATCCACTGGCCCAAATAGACTCTATCTTGATGTAAAAACTGGGCTTGCTTTTGGTCAAATTCGCACACCGTTTTTTGTGAGAATAAATAGGGCAAAATGTCAGCAAGTTCGTCAGGTTCAAAGGCTGTTGCGCTAAAAATACTTTGCCCTTGATGCCCTCCCAGCTCAGCAATGGCAAGGTAAGGAGCACTTTGCCAAAACTCACTATGTGCATTGACGCCAGCACCATTTGCCAGTACAAACCCATTGCCGCGTTTTTTTGCCAACCTATCTGGGTATGCCAATGCCACTACTACTGCTAAGTGTTCAACGGCTAAATCATCGGATTGATGAGAAATATCAGCCCGTTTACACCAATACTTTAACTGTTTAGTGAATGCCGCTGGGGCATTATGATGCATCTGACCAAGCGCTAAGCTCAGCTCTGGTGCACTCTTAACCCGACTATCTTGCAGCGCCATAAAGTAACAAGCCAATAGAGTTATGCCTGGTAACTTAGTTTCAAGTGACTTCACTTTAAGCAACATGTGTGCAAATCGCGGCTCACTACCAAGACGCTGCATTTGCTGCCCTAGCGGCTGCAGTTTTCCTTGGTTATCAAGTGCCTCTAAGCTCATTAAAAGTTGCTGTGCTTGCTTAAGCTGCGCATCGCTCGGCATATCCAACAAAGGCAACTCTGATACTTGGGTTCCCCACACTTTAGACTCTATAACCAGCCCACTGATATCTGAGCTCAAAATATCAGGCTTATCATGGGCGTCACGTCGTTCAAATAGGGCTTGGCTACCTAGCCGATATACCACTCCGGACTCAATGCGCCCAGCCCGGCCTGCGCGCTGTACCGCTGATGCACGCGAAATCGACACAGTTTTAAGCTCCGTTACCCCTGTTTTCAGGTTAAATACCGCTGCTCGACGTTTTCCAGAATCTATGACAATACGGATCCCTTCAATGGTCAGAGATGTCTCTGCCACATTTGTTGTGAGTACGATTTTTCGCCCCCCAACTGGTGCGGGGGCAATTGCCGCTTGCTGAGCAGATTTATCCTGCTCTCCAAAGAGAGTCACAATATGAATGCTCGGCTCACCTTCAAAGGCACTATGTAGTGTATTGGCTACCTGTCTGATTTCTTTTTGGCCAGGTAAAAAGACCAAAATACTGCCACTTTCTTCCTGAATTGCTTGGCGAACCACCGGGGCTATTTGCATCAACCACTGGCTTTCATCTTTTAGTGGTACATACTTATGCGTGATAGGAAAACTGCGCCCTTCAGAGCATATGATGGGACATTGCAAAAATGCCTGATAGCGCTCGCTATCAAGGGTTGCGGACATCACCAGTATCTTTAAATCGTCTCTCAGTGCAGCCTGAGTTTCCAGTGCAAATGCCAATGCGGTGTCAGCAGACAAAGAACGTTCATGAAATTCATCAAAAATGAGTAAGTCAATCCCCGTCAACTCCGGATCCTGCTGAATCATACGAGTCAACATGCCCTCAGTCACAATTTCCAATCGAGTTTGCGCCGACACTTTGACTTCTTGACGGATCCGTAAACCAATACTCTGGCCTAGCGGCTCACAAATTTGGCTTGCAAGATAGTGGGCAATATTACGCGCCGCTAATCGGCGAGGCTCTAACATCACAATACGCTGATACTGGCCTGACTTCATTAAATTTAATGGTAGCCAAGTAGACTTACCAGCCCCCGGAGGCGCTTGTAAGAGAACCGTTTCGTGATGTTCGAGTTGTTTAACTAACTTTGGAAAAACTTCTTCAATTGGGAGCACAGTGAATTCAAGCAAATATAAATACAGATGCTTGCCATTCTATCATGTTGAATGCCATTTTCTGCCAGTACTTTAAGTTTGATAACTGACAGATGCAGTCACCTGACCACTATTAATAAG
Organism: Pseudoalteromonas luteoviolacea; assembly: GCF_018100925.1. GTDB lineage: Bacteria > Pseudomonadota > Gammaproteobacteria > Enterobacterales > Alteromonadaceae > Pseudoalteromonas > Pseudoalteromonas obscura. Next base: position 422,835 of record NZ_JAGJEH010000003.1, read on the forward strand.
ACTTCTATAATCTTTGTTTAAATGCTTTATAGAGCAGTTTAGCGGATGATTAAGGCGATGAAGGCCTACCCAAGCATTTCGATGCTCTTTTTTAGCCATGTATAGTCCATTGTCTGCCAATTCTATCACTTGTTCCCAACTTAATGATTTATTTGCACCATTGGTCAAAGGGTAAGGAGCAAAACCTATCGAGCAAGTCACCTGAATAGCCTGTTCATTCACGACAAACGGGAAACACTCTACTTGTCTTCGCACTCGCTCTACAGCCTCAATTGCTTCATTGTGGGTCATATTTGGCATTACAATTAAAAACTCTTCCCCACCCCAACGGATCACCAAATCACCTTCACGCGTACACTGTTTTAAAATATCAGCCACAGTTTGTAGCACAAGGTCGCCAGCGGCATGTCCATAAGTGTCATTCACCTTTTTGAAGTGATCTATGTCCAATAAACAAAATATCATCTCTTGCTTTTCGCTTTGTGGCGAAGATTGAGGTTTTATCTGTGCGTCAATGACACTGAAAAAGTAGTGACGATTATTTAATCCAGTTAAGCTGTCTGTAAAGCTCAGTGCTTGCAGTCTTTTATTGCGCTCTGCAAGTTCCGCTGTACGCTCTGCAACCTGCTGCTTTAACGTTATTAAATAGCGTTTGTTTTGCCATCTCCAATAACCAAACCCTAAAACCAAAGCAATGAGTAAAAGCCCCAACACACCACGCTGTTGCGCCAGATGTGCATTGTCGATCTGTTGCTGGTGCTGGATCAATTGTTGCGCTTGTAACGCATTGTCTTTTTCCAACACACTTAATTGTTGTTTTTGTGCCGCGAGAGAATATTGCGCTTCTAGTTGCAGGAGTTTGTTGTTGCGCTTTTGCAAGTTAAGCGCTTGCTGAGAAAGCGCAAAACGCTTGAGATACAAATGCGCCTGCTCAAAATCCCCCAATTGCGCATAGGCACCAGCCAACACTTTTTGCAGCTTGGACTGCTCCGTTAAAAAACGCGTGCCGAAGGTTTCATTTAACGCCAGCTTGGCAGTATGTATCGCAGAGGTAAATTCACCAGCCTGCAAATAAGCAGTCGCATTCATAAGCTGATAACGTACTCTCAGGTGTAAATTTTGGCTCAATTCTGATTTGTTTATATAGTTTGAATTCATCAGCAGACGCGCCTTTGGATACGCCCCGATACTCAAGTAAGCCCAAGCCCTGGCTAGTGCGAGTTTACTCGATAGCCCTCTAAATTCTGACAGTGAATGTTTGCTTAAAGTCGCGAGTGCTTGACGGTAACTTCCTTTAAGCAAATACAGCGAACCTTGCCATAACACATATTCCCCCATTAATTTTTTTGATTGCTCTGCATCAATGCGGGTTGTGATCAACGTATAAGCACGCGAAAGTAACTGCTGCGCATACCGGAAACGTTCCAAATCCATTTCCAATTGTGCCAGAGCAAGATAGATTTGTACTTCAAGTATGGGGGAATCCAGATTTTTCGCGATGGCCAACGCATCGTTGTGGAGTACTAGACTGTGTTTGTAATCACCAAAGTGTTGTCGGATCAACCCTTCCAGCAATAGTGAGCGCGCCTGTAAATGTTTTTCCCCAAGCTGCCTAGATTGTTCTCTCAACACGCGTACTTGTGGTAACAAGTTGAGATCGTAATCTTCTTCTAGGCTATCGGTTAAATGCAGTAGCATCTTAGACAAATCTTCTCGTTGAGAGGGGGTTGCTTCGGTGTTGATATTCGCCCAAGCGCTAACACTCAGCAACCAATAACTCACGATTAAAAGCAGCTCTTTTTTCATGGCTCGACCTGACTTGAAGAGAGCATTTGTTGATTGACGTATTCCCAGTCTTTAACGAGGTGATTGATAAACCCCGATTGGTGTAAGGCTTTATCGAGCACACCCTGAGCCCGTAATATTTTTAATCCCCTGTTAAGCGCCGCAAAAATCATTTCCCCCTGAGGGTGTTTTTTACTGACAATAAAATGCCGTGAGTCCGGCAACATCATTTTAATATTCTGAATAGGAACGTATTCCCGCTCTTCAAAATTTAGCAATAGATTTTGGCTAACACTAAAATTGATCAACATCGCGTCAACCACTTCGGTTTCTACCATATTGAGCATGGTTTCCCAAGGTCCGATAAAGCTCACAATATTTATATCGGTATTATTTAGTGCCCGCCAGTCCACTCGCCACCTTGGATTTGCAACAACAGTTAGCTGTTCCAACTGCTCTTGCGGTAAGTTTTGCAATGCTACATTTCGCTTAGTAACGTATAGACCTGCTTCATATTGACCAAATTCAACCACAGCATCACTCACATAGAGTGAGCCCCTATAGTTAATAATATCTTCATGCCAAACACTGCGCGCCAAAATCAGGCTTTCACCCGAAAGCATATCTGAAAACTCCACGATATTTACAGAGGGTTTAGGGTTGAAGATCACCTCTCGTGTCTCTCCCCCTAAAAATAGCGCCTGCTGTAAAAGGACCATTTCAATAATCTCAATATGTGACCCTTTTGTCGTCGGATAAAAAGACTGCACATCCAACGGTGAGCGGCCGTTGAGAAATTCGGCATAGCGCTGACTAAAGTTTTCACTACTCATAATATCAACCACCAGTTGATTGTGAGCATACAGGCTACCAGTATAAAAAATGAGCCACAGCCATATCAACCGCTTCATGCTTACCCCGCATTCGAATCAATATAATCCAAAGTATACTAAAACCACTCTCGACATGTTAACTAAAAACCAACATAAAAATAAGCTTTTTTCACTAATAAAAAGAATAATATTCCATAACAAACCCGTAAAAACGGCTAAGTCAAAGTATTCATAGGACTTTCTGAATAATGAGATTAATTTAAGAAAAGTACACTCCAATTAAGCAAAGGTTTTGCCTAAAAGGAGTGTTTCAGGGAGTTACACAGAGCGGGTGGCAGTTGCGGGTGAAATGTTTGCAGCGCTGTATGCGGTGGGGACAACAGCTATCAAACTTGCAATACAAACACTGATACCACCATATAAAAAGTATTCCAACGGTACAGAGTCTAAGCGGAAAAGTTCCATGAGTTTGACATTTAAGAGCACGGCAAAAAGGCTGCCAAATACTACTCCGATCCCAACAACAACAAGGTTTTCAATAATATAAAACCTCATAATATGTATCTTACTCGCTCCTAGCGCCCTTCTTGTACCAATTTGACGACGTCGTTTCATCAGCGTGAAACGTGCCTGTCCAAATACCCCCAACATAGTTAACATGACTAGTCCAATTGTGACACCAATCAGTATGCTCAACGAAGACTTCATGGCTTTGTATCCTGTTTCGCGAGTATATTTGAACGTGTGAAGATCTGCTACGAACTTACCCGGCTGTTGCAACAACAGATTGCGCACATCTTCCATAGCCTGTTCAAGCTGCCCCGCTCTGGCTTTCACCAAAAATCTATTTTCACCGGAAAAGCTATATACAGGGAATACAACACTGCGTTCATTTCCTTTCCAATCAGGCCAAGTAGCAATTAACTTGTCGATAACGCCAACGATTTGGTACGGACGGCCATTCATATAAACTATTACACCTACCGCAGCTGACCAGTCTTCAGGCGACACGTGCTCAGCCATTGCTTTTGTGACGAGAATTGAGTTGGAGAGTTCACTGTAGTCTTGATTAGAAATCTTCATCTCACTATCTTCAAACCCTCGGCCCATTATTACATCCAAACTCAGAGTCTTCATAAACTCATCGGACATACTGTAAATACCCGCGTAGGCGATAAAACTATCAGGGTCTTCAGACTCATTAAATTGCAACCCTAACCCCCATCCCGCCAATGGTATTGAGTTTGTTGTCACCACACTTTCAACACTGTTTAGCGCTTTAATACCCGCCAAATCTTGTTTTAAAAGTGCTTCATATGCCTCAGACTCAACCGGTAAATTAGTGCGAAATGAAAAAAGTACATCTTCACCAAGTCCACTTGGCAAGTTTATCTCATGCAACTTAGACATGGCCATATAGGAGATATTGATCAAAATCGTAAATGCCACCGCTATTTGTACGATCAGTAATGTCGGGCCCGTTTTATTTTTCCACAGCGTTTTAAGTATGGGTGCGAAATCCTTCATCTACTGCTCCTATAAACTTTTAAGCTGACTGGATAGTTGAACACGGCTCGTCCGATATATTGGCCATAATCCAAATAGCAGCGAAGTACTGACAGCCAATGCAACAGTAGATACCATTAAAGTTATATCCATCGTCATTACATTGACATGATACTCAGGGTACATATCTGTCAAAGCTGAGAGCCCTAACTGAGTTAACAATAAACCAATCACACCACCAAAAAAGCCAATCAGTGCCGCTTCAAAGCCAAATTGCACTGTAATATTTTGCTTAGACGCCCCCACGGCCCGGCGCAGGCCAACTTCGCCACCTTTTCCATGGAATTTTGTCATCATCAAACTCATTACATTGCATAGACAGGCAAATAAAAATGCCAACGCAAAACCGATGCCTATCTTATTTTCTTCACTAACAGCGCCTTCCTCTTCAAGGTACTCAGTAACAGACATCAAACGATTAGGCTCAGGTCGCGCAAATCTGCCTACTTTTCTTTGCTCCTCAGTATAGTCTTCCATAAACTTGAAATATTCATGCTTTTTATCTTCAGATTCAAACTCAACCCAAAACCTTATCCATGCGCATTCTGACAACATGACTTCCTGCAAAGTTGAGCTTGGGCCGTCACCCCAGCAATACCATCCCATTGTTGTTGGAGAAAAAAAGTTGTTTTGAATTTGTGACTCAAGCGGGACAAAAAAAGGCAACGTCGGGCTGTACATGTCATAATAGTTGACATAAAACTTAGGCGTAGGTTGCCAGTCATCAATCACGCCAACAACTCGATACAAATGAGTACCGACAATAATATGCTCTCCAACTGAGTTTGCCCCTTGAAACAGACGATCATTTTCTCTTTTCGACAAAACAATGACTGATTGACCTTGCTGATCAGCTTCCTCACTCCAAGTACCGCCATAGATAAAGGGAGCACCAAACACACTAAAAAAATGTCGGCTTGTTGAACGTATTTGATGTAGTTGCGCATCAATAACATCCTCGTTTTCCGCTCTAACTGCCGAATTAAATGAGACAAATGGCACATGCTTATCAGCTTTATTCGCAGCCAATAAAGCCATCGCATCTTGATACGTTAAAAGAGAGGGAATATCTACCTCACCGTTTTTTCTGTAACCTATTGGCTGTGAAGGGTCCCAAGAATTTAGATGTACCATTGCTACACGCTCACTCTTATGGGGTAATGGATTTTGACCCATCATGTACCCGACGGTGATTGTTGTCATAGAAGCAGCTATGCCGATAGCGATCGTGCCTATCATCAGCAAACTCAGCAATGGCGTTTTTTTTAAGCTAAGCCAAGCTAGCTTGAAATAATACTTGCCCATTATCTGCACCTCTAAGCTGATATAGCGTGTTTTTGCTCACTCAGATTTCCATCTCGTATCTCTACGATACGGCCAGCCTGCTGAGCTTGCTCCATATCGTGGGTGACCATTAAAATGCTAGTCCCCTGCTTATTAATATCTTTGAGTAGCGCCATAATACCGTCGGCCATTTTAGAATCTAGGTTACCAGTCGGCTCATCGGCGAGTAAGAAGGAGGGACTACCCGCGAGTGCACGGGCAATAGCAACTCGCTGCTGTTGACCACCAGACAACTGTTGAGGGTAATGCGACTTTCGTCCAGCAAGACCGACCTGCTCAAGTGCGTTGAGCACACGTTCCGTTCGCTCTTTAGCGCTAAAATCTCGATATCTTAACGGCATTTCAACATTGTCGAATAAGTTGAGCTCGGGAATTAGATTAAAGCTCTGAAAAATGAAACCAATTTTTTGGTTTCGCAATGAAGATTTATGCTTGTCGGATAATCCGGTCGTGTCTTGGTTATCCAATAAGTATTGCCCTTGCGAGTGTTCCTCTAATAACCCAGCAATATTTAAAAATGTTGTTTTTCCAGAACCTGAAGGACCTACAACTGCAACAAACTCACCTTGTTGAATGTCAAGATCAAACGGCTGCAGCGCCTGCGTCTTAACCGTATCCGTGGTGAAGGACTTTGCTACTCCTCGCATTTTAAGCATGATATTTCCTTTAACTTTGTGTACTTATTATTCTACAGCATTTCACTATACTTACTGACTACAACGGGTCGTGAAAAAGAATATAGCTTGCTGTTCCTTAAGCATTTATTATATTTCATTCTCAAACTGAGTAATTAAGTACCCAAAAAGAGCACTCAAATTATTGTAGACTAAAAAAGACAAAATAAACACAAAATTAATATTATATTTACCGAAAAATAAAGTGCAGGGCAAGTTGTCATCGTAAATATAAATGCATAAAAGAGTGGCCAACAAAAGCAAATAAATAAAGTTTGCTATTGAACCAATTGCTGCACATGCGCTTGCAAAAAGATCACGCTGAACGTGTCGCTTCAGTTGGTGAAATACTCGCTGTTTTAAGCACAGGCTGAAGAACTGCCAATACGCCAGCCAAAAGTACAACAACCACACCAATGAGCAAATAATGCGCAGGTACGGGAACTAGGCCAAAATGCATTACCAGTAAGTTATTCGCGACAATGGTTAACCCTAAGCCAAACAAAATACCACACACATTAATACAGAGGTTCTCCAGCATAAAATATCTGATTATTTCATTCCGGCTAGCTCCTAACGCTCGCCTAATACCAATTTGTTTTTGTCGCTTTAGGATTGTATAGCGAGTTTGACCGAATACACCCAACATTATGATAATGGACAAACCAACAATCACTATTTTAAGCGTATTATAAGCCGCTATCTGCGGTTGATATGCCCAAGCTCTTGTTTCAGTGATCTTCATAAAGTTGTCAATATCTCTACTGGGATCAACTAAAAGCAAATCCTTCACATCTCTAATACTTTGATCAAGCAACCCCTTATGCGCACGCACAATAAAGCTCGCATCCGTCATCATAAATAGTGTGGGAACCAAGAAGTTGTTATTTTTATACCCCCAGAAACTCCAAGGGCCAACTAACTGTTCAACAATGCCTCTAACAGATTGTTCTTTGTCATTCAAATACAGTGTTTTACCTAGTGCTTGGCGCCAGTCATTTGGATAAAGGTCCTGAGCTAAAGCTTTGGTGATCACCACACCAACAGGCTGACTCAAACCAAAATCTTTCAACGCTCGCTCATCAGACAAGGTAAACCCCTCACCGGCGATCAGCTTTAACCCCATGGTTTCAATCATTTGATGGCCACCGGCATACAGGCCTGCTTTTGAATCATATTCATGTGTGCCTTGTTTTAATCTCACTTCCATACCCGCTCCACGGTGGGACAGCGGTATGGAGTTAACCGTGACAACCTCCTCGACGCTATCTAACGCTCTGATAGCATCTAGATCTCGGTATATGCTGGCTACTCGCTCTTCTGGTGAGCCATGCAGAGACATTTGAAACGAAAATAAAACATCTTCATCTAAGCCGCTCGGATTAGTAAACTCTGAATGCTTCTGTACAAGCATAAAAACCGAATTAACGAGTATTGTGAATGCAACTGCAATTTGCAATATCAACAAAAGAGGTGCTGTTTTGGCATATAACAATGATTTAAGAATTGGTTTAAGATCCTTCATTTAATTGACCTATAAGCTCTTCAATTGGCTTGATGGCTGAATTTTACAAGCTCTATATATTGGGTACAGGCCAAAAAGCGAACTCGCAATCACAGACGACAATAACGTGGTTACCATCAACTCAACGTTCATTGTCATGAGTGCCGGGTTTAAGTGACTGTATATTTCAGCTGTGATGATCAGACCCAAATTTGCCAATAACAAACCCATAACTCCGCCTAAAAGACCTATCAGAATCGTTTCACAACCAAATTGCCAAGCAATATCTTCCCTACTTGCACCAACCGCTCTTCTTAATCCAATCTCAGCCCCTTTGCCATGAAATTTTGTCATCATTAAACTCATACAGTTGAGTAAACAGGCGACTAAAAAAGCCAATGCCAGCCAAACTGCCAAACGACTATCTCCGGTCACAACTTTATTGTGTTTTATAAATTCTGGTACATTGAGCACTCGGTTCATTTGCTCACGTTGAAAACGTCCTAAAGCTCGCTGCTCCATCGCGTAATTATTCACAAAATCAAAATACGCTTCGCGCTGAGTTAAAGATTCAAGCTCTACCCAGAAGTACAGCCATACACATTCTGAAGTGAGCATAGAGCTAAATTTGTTCATCTCAAAGTCGCCCCAGCAGTACATACTAACATCACTTGCTGCAATCCATTCATTATCAATATTGGAGCGAAATGGAATGAACATATCTCTGACATCCATAAATGCATCATGGCTCTCAAGGTAAAATCGAGGCAGTACCACCCAATCATCCAATACGCCAACTACACGATATAAAAGCCCACCAATTAAGACTTCTTCTCCAACTGAATTTAGACCGTTAAAGAGTTTCATATTGCGCTTTTTTGACAATACAACTACCCGTTCACCTTGTTCGTCATCGGACTCTGTCCATCCAGAGCCATATAAAAACGGTACTTCAAACATATCAAAAAATTCATATGTGGTTGCCCGCAACAAGGTTGATAGCGCTTCGCCCGGTGGCTGACTTGGGGAACGACTCATTGTTTTATGGCTACCAATAATTGTTTGGCGCTTGCCTTTTTTTTCGTTGTATAAGTTCATTGCATCTTGATAAGTAACAAAAATGGGAATTTCTTCTTTTCCATCCTCCATTCTGTACATGCGCGACGGATCCCATGAGCTTAAATGAACAGTAAATAACCGCTCACTTTTACTGGGGATTGGATCTTTTGTCATCATGTAGCTAACAGTGTATGTGACCATGGTCGCAGCAATGCCTATTGAAATAGTCGCTATCATTAAGAAACTTAACAGAGGTGTTCTTTTGAGACTAAATACCGCCATGCGTATATAGTAGTACAGCATGTTATCTCCTGTTCAGCGGTGGGTGTAGCACTAACATAATTTTTATAATTCTATTGCTCAGACACGCATACTTAAGCTCAAACCCTTTTAAAAATACTCACATCGAGCAAATAGCTAACCAAGGGGGGAAAGGCACTATAGATTCCAACTTACTAGCGACAAGTTGCTTAGTATATTTATCCACAATGATAACTGGCTCGCTGCCTAAAGCCTTTCAGACATAAGTGAGTTATATAGAGTATCCCAAGTATTTGATTATTATTGGTAAATGATATTCTAAACACAATTACGCCTAAAATTCCTTCGTGTGTACCTAAGCTTTCCATCGCCCATATGTAATGCAGTTAAGCACTCGTCGAACTGAACCGTAAACATTTGAGGTTTATTTAGGGGTAATTTTTTTCTTCGCTGGTTAGGCTAACAAAAACCAAATAGATACACAATAAAAACCCAGAAACAACAAAGTTAACAGCTTCGTTATAAAAGAAGAAAAATTATATAGGAAAATGTTGCTCTACGGGGCGTATATAGGGGCGATTTTCAATTCAAGATTGCCCTAGCAATCAATATTTAGAATGTGGCTATTTAGCCAAGTATTTAATTAACCCCATCTTGCAGCATAGTGTTCGATACAACGCTCTTTTAAAACACCGTCGCGGATCTCAATAGCTCGTTTGGCTTGTTGCGCCAACTTTAAACTGTGAGTGACCATTAAAATCGTGGTACCACACTGGTTAAGGGACGATAAAATAGCCATAATATCTGCGGCATTTTTCGAGTCTAAATTGCCAGTCGGCTCATCAGCTAATATGAGTGAGGGTTTACCAACTAATGCACGCGCAATGGCTACCCTTTGCTGTTGGCCACCAGACAACTGGTTTGGTTTACAGTTAATTCTGTCACACAGTCCAACTTGCTCTAGTAATGACATCACGCTGGCACGGCGCTGCTTGGCAGGCACCCTGCTGTAGCGCAAAGGGATCTCCACATTATCATAGACATTTAGTTCGGGAAGCAGATGGAAGCCCTGAAAAACAAACCCAATATCAGAGCTTCGTAATCGAGATTTTTGTTTATCGCTGAGTGTCTTTACGTCTTTATCTAAAAAAGTATATTCGCCAGAGCTGGGAGACTCTAATAAACCAGCAATATTTAAAAAGGTCGTTTTTCCCGAACCAGACGGGCCGACCAACGCAATAAAATCCCCCGATGAAACTTGCAAATTAAAAGGTTGTAATGCTTGAGTAACCACGGTGTTTTCTTCGTAATTTTTAGTAACACTGGAAAAATTAAGCATATACACTCACTACTTTACCACTAAATTTATACTATTCATTACGATGAAAAACCAACACCCATCAGCAATATAATGAGAGAGGCTGCAAAAAGTACAGCCTGAAAGGCAATGAATACGCAACTGCATAGCTAAAAATATAACACGGCAAAAGCTGTATGCAACCCGCTAAATTCATTAAAAAAATACTAAGAATACAGCAAAAATGACTTGTTAGAGCAGTTGCCCCCTAACAAGCCCACTGGATAGGTTTAAGTATCGTAACCAAGATTAGGAGACAACCAACGCTCAGCCTCTTCTATGGTCATATCACTACGGCGGGCGTAGTCTTCAACTTGATCTTTTTGGATGGTAGCAACTGCAAAATACTTAGAGTCAGGATGTGAGAAGTACCAGCCAGAAACAGCTGCACCTGGCCACATTGCATAAGAGCTCGTTAGCTTCATACCGATGCGGTTTTCAACATCTAACAACGACCAGATTTTTTTCTTCTCCGTGTGCTCAGGACATGCTGGGTAGCCCGGTGCGGGTCTAATACCTTGGTAGTTTTCGCGAATAAGCTCTTCATTAGTTAATGACTCATCAGCAGCAAAACCCCAGTACTCCTTGCGAACCTGTTCGTGTAAGTACTCAGCAAAGGCTTCAGCTAGCCTATCTGCCACCGCCTTGACCATGATCTTATTGTAATCATCTTGCTGCGCATCAAATGCATCCGCCAGATCATCCTCTTCAAGACCACCTGTGACTGCAAATGCGCCAAAATAATCGTCAATGCCCTTTGGTGCAACGTAATCAGCTAAACAGTAATTTGGAAAATCTGTTTTTTCCGTTTGTTGACGTAATTGACACGACTTACCAATCACCTCTGTTCGAGATTCATCGGCGTAAATTTCGATATCATCGTCTACTCGATTGGCTGGGAATAAACCAATTACGCCTAGCGGTTGCAACTTACCCGTTTGCTCTAATTCATCGAGCATCGCATTGGCATCAGCAAATAGCTTTTTAGCTTCTTCACCAACTATTTCATCCTCTAAAATACGCGGGTATTTGCCTGCCAAAGACCATGTCATGAAATAGGGAGTCCAATCTATATATTGACGTAAAGTGGCGATGCTAACGTTTTTAAACTCAGTCACCCCCAACTTTTTAGGTTTAGGCGGTGTGTAATTATCCCAGTCTAACTTAGTGGCATTGTCCCGAGCACGGGCTAAAGTCACAGGCTTGGAACGCGGTTTTTTTCGCGCTTGTTGTTCGCGAACTTTCACGTATTCATTGGCTGTTTTTTCTAAAAATACTGGCTTTTGCGTGTCACTTAGCAAACTAGAAACAACGCCAACTGCACGACTGGCATTGTTTACATAAATAACGCCTTTGTCGTACTGAGGTTCAATTTTTACCGCAGTGTGGGCTTTAGATGTGGTCGCCCCACCAATTAATAACGGAATATCAAAGCCTCGACGTGTCATTTCTTTTGCCACGTGTACCATTTCATCCAGTGAAGGGGTAATAAGACCAGACAGGCCAATAGCGTCTGCTTTTTCATCGATGGCCGTTTGCAGGATTTTTTCAGCAGGCACCATCACACCTAAATCAACTACTTCATAGTTGTTACACTGCAACACAACACCCACGATGTTCTTACCAATATCGTGTACATCGCCTTTCACAGTGGCCATGACTATTTTTCCGTTGCTCGCGCCTTCTTCCTTCTCAGCTTCGATAAATGGGTCGAGGTAAGCCACCGCGCGCTTCATTACACGGGCTGACTTGACTACCTGAGGCAAGAACATTTTACCAGCACCGAACAAATCACCGACCACATTCATGCCATCCATGAGTGGTCCTTCGATTACCTGAATAGGTTTGTCGAAGCTGAGACGGCACTCTTCGGTATCTTCATCGATATACTCAGTGATCCCCTTAACAAGGGCATGCTCTAACCTTTTTGCAACCGGCCATGTACGCCACTCTAAGTCCTCTTTTTTCTCAGCTTGCGCCATACCTGAGTACTTAGGTGCAATATCAACTAAGCGTTCGCCCGCACCGGGATCAGTGTTGAGGATCACATCCTCAACAGCATTTCTCAATTCAAGTGGAATATCGTCATACACCGCCAACTGGCTTGCGTTTACGATCCCCATATCCATACCCGCTTTTATGGCATGATATAAAAATACTGAGTGGATCGCTTCACGAACTGGGTTGTTGCCTCGAAACGAGAACGACACGTTAGACACACCGCCTGATACCTTACAGTGGGGTAGATTTTGCTTTATGCGGCGCGTGCCTTCAATAAATTCAACGGCATAGTTATCATGTTCTTCAATACCGGTGGCGACGGCAAAGATATTCGGATCAAATATGATGTCTTCTGGTGGAAACCCCAGCTCATCCACAAGAATTTTGTACGAGCGCTGACAAATCTCAAACTTACGATCTGCCGTTTCAGCTTGACCGACTTCGTCAAACGCCATAACAACAACAGCTGCACCAAAACGTTTTAATATCTTGGCTTGGCGCACAAACGGCTCTCTGCCCTCTTTTAGCGAGATAGAGTTAACAATGGCCTTGCCCTGGATACATTTCAGACCCGCAACGATGACATCCCATTTAGAGGAGTCAACCATGATAGGCACTTTTGAAATTTCAGGTTCAGAAGCAATAAGGTTCAAAAACTTCACCATCGCCATTTTTGAATCCAACATGGCTTCATCCATGTTGATATCAATCACCTGCGCGCCCCCCTCCACTTGCTCTCTCGCAACTTCTAGGGCCGTTTCGTAATCTTCTTCTAAAATGAGACGTTTAAAGCGTGCTGAACCTGTGACATTGGTTCTTTCACCCACATTGGTAAATACAGCGGTAGATTGCGTCATAATGATACTTCCTAATTCAGATTACAGGCTTCAAGACCTGACAAACGCATGCGAACTTCAAGCTCAGGAAGCTTACGCGGTGACACAGGGCTCAACCCTTCAGCAAAGGCCTTAATATGCTCCGGTGTCGTCCCGCAGCACCCACCAACAATGTTAATAAAGCCTTCATTGCCCCAATCAACAATCTCTTTACTCATCTCGTCAGCTTCTAAGTCGTACTCACCAAATTCGTTCGGTAATCCAGCATTAGGGTGCACGGAAGTGAATGTTTCACATACCCGAGATAACTCTTCCACATATGGGCGCAATAGATCTGGGCCTAACGCACAGTTAAGCCCAATAGAGATAGGCTTAATATGTCGAATTGAATTGTAGAATGCTTCTGTCGTTTGCCCTGATAGAGTTCGACCTGAGGCATCTGTAATCGTACCCGAAATCATTACTGGCAACCTAACCCCAGCTTGCTCAAAAGCCTCTTCAACTCCGTAAGCCGCCGCTTTAGCATTAAGGGTATCAAATATTGTTTCAATCAAAATAAGGTGCGCTCCCCCCTCGATTAAGGCAAGGGTAGACTCAATGTATGCTTCCACCAGCGCATCAAAAGTCACGTTGCGATAGCCTGGATCATTCACATCGGGGGAAATAGAGCAGGTTTTTGATGTTGGTCCCAAAACACCGCCAACATAGCGAGGCTTGCTCGGATCTTTGGCGGTAAATTCATCACAGACTTCACGTGCCAATTTGGCCGACTCAAAATTAATCTCTCGGCTTAAACTCGCCATGTCATAATCTTCCATTGAAATGGTAGTCGAGTTAAAGGTATTGGTTTCGATAATGTCAGCACCCGCTTCAAGGTACTCTCGGTGAATTTGCTTAATCACATCAGGCTGAGTCAAACTTAACAAGTCATTGTTGCCTTTGATCAATACATGCCAGTCTTTAAAGCGCTCTCCACGGTAATCTTCTTCCTCAAACTTATGTTTTTGGATCATGGTTCCCATAGCACCGTCTAAAATAACGATGCGCTCTTGCATCGTCTTTTTCAGCGCTTCAGATACGGCTTGGCCATCGACAGGCTCAAATGGCACACTGTTATTCGGCATAATTGTTAGTCCTTACGTCTTGGCTAACGAGATTAATATCGTACGGAGTTGTTTGGTAAACATAATAGTTTAACCAATTTGAAAATAATAAAAAGGCGTGACTTTGCCAGGTTTTTGATGGCTTAACTCCCGAGTCATTGTTTGGGAAGTAGTTGTCTGGCATAGGGGCATCTGGTCCATTTTGCAGATCTCGCAAGTACTCTTTTTGCAATGTATCCGCATCATACTCTGGATGTCCCGTAATATACACTTGGCTCCCTGTATTATTCTTAAGTAGATAGGCCCCGACTTGTTCTGAACCGGCCAATACCACTAAATCTTCTTTGCGATTGATTTTCTCAACATCAATATGACCATATCGGGAATGGGGCACTAAAAACTCATCGTCAAACCCACGTGTTAGTGCGCCGTGATCAAAATAAACTCGGTGTTTAAATACGCCACAAAGTTTTTGCTCTTTTAATTCTCGTTTCAATCCATGATGGTGATATAAGCCTGCATGAGCGGCCCAACAGGAAAATAGAGTTGAAGTGACATGATGTTCGGCCCAGTCAAAGAATGCTTGTAGCTCTTGCCAATAGATCACATCTGAATACTCTAAATGCGCCAAAGGTGCACCTGTGACAATCAAAGCATCGTAGTTTTCGTCTTTAACTTCTGAGAAGTAACGATAAAACATATTCAAATGTTGTTCTGAGTTTTCTGAACTGCGATGTGTGTCCAACCTGAGCAAATCCACATTTACTTGCAACGGCGTATTTGCCAATAAACGAATAAACTGAACCTCTGTCTCTACCTTATTGGGCATTAAGTTCAAGATTGCCAACCGCATAGGACGGATCTCTTGAGACATCGCGCGACTTTTCGGCATCACAAATACATTTTCGTGACGCAACCTCGCAATGGCGGGTAATTCGTCTTTAACAGTGATCGGCATGAGATCCTCCCCAGAATAGACAAAACTAACTGTAATATATTGGCTGACATTATGAACGAACGCCATAAAATTTCAACTTCTAGATGTTCAGACGTCTAAATTAAAGAATTCCTGAATATGCCATTGGCAAAAACGAGCAGGTAAGTCTCTATTTCTCGAAACCGTCTCAATACCGTCAAAAATGAGAAAGGGAAAATTGAATACAAAATAAGGCCTGAAACTCAGTGAGTTGAGTAAATTTAATTCTCAAAAATGTGAAATTTTAATTTGGCGGGAGTGTGAGGATACAGGTTGAAAGGATAAAGGGTGAAAGGATAAAGGGTGAAAGGATAAAGGGTGAAAGGATAAAGGGTGAAAGGATAAAGGGTGAAAGGATAAAGGGTGAAAGGATAAAGGGTGAAAGGATAAAGGGTGCCAGAACAAATAGCACCCTGTCATGCAAGTAGATGATTAACCGAAATAACCGTACCCTAATACGACACTTACTATCAGCCCTGCTGAAGCAAAAATCCCATATTCAATACTCACTTTTAGACGTTGCTCTCCGACAAACAGCTTTGACTCAGTCATAGCCATGATCAAACAAGATATAAACATACAAAAGCTCAAAAGAATTAAATTAATTTGAATCGCATCGAGGATCATTATGTTCTCCAACAAGTGGCCACAGGCCGATTTAAGCACACGACTATTTCAACACAACAGAGTGTAACAAAATAAGCTCTAAACTTTCAATAAAAACTGAAAGTTTAGAACTTATTTTGAAGCTGGAGAGCGCCAGAGAGAAGCACTATCACCGTAACTATTAAGCTCAATTACATTGCATAAATTCACAAAATAATTACAGTACAGCCAGATTAGACGACTAAATAACAAAGATGATTGTGGGTATAGGAGAAATCGCTGCATTTTGTGCAGCCGCAGTATGGGCATTTTCAACCCTATTATATAAACGTTTTAGCCATCATTTAAATCCCCTAGAGCTCAATGTCGCTAAAGGGGTAATAGCCTCTGCATTGATGGGCGTCATATTACTTTTAACTTGGGACAGCCAATTGCCTACTAGTCATATAAGCTGGGGGTGGTTAATTGCCAGCGGCATTGTCGGCATTGCAATTGGAGACAGTGCCTACTTCGCAGCCCTGCGCAATATTGGTCCAGCCCGAACATTGGTGATCGAATCACTCGCGCCAGCCATTGCTGGATTGCTGAATATCGCGCTGTTAGGCGTATATCTATCTGCCACTGCTTGGCTCGGTATTTTGGTTACTACTTTAGGCGTCGTTATTGCGGTCAAGCCCAGTCAAAAGCTGCCAAAACTAGATAAAGACATTTACCGTAAGGGCGTATTATTTGCGCTGGGAGCCGCAACATGCCAAGCCGCCGGCATGGTCCTTTCAAAAGGTGCACTAAATAATGGTGACATCAGCAGCTTGTGGGCAGCCATGATACGCCTTGCTGCGGGCACGCTCGTGGTGGCAATGATAGTTGCAGTAATAAAACACAGCAGCTTAACACGCGCCATTACACTCAAAGGAATTGAGGGCAAAGCTTGGTTGTTTGCAGCGGTTTTCTTTGGCACCTTTATCGGTTTATGGCTACAACTTGTCTCTGTCAATAATACCGACCCTGCGGTAGCACAAACCATTTTTTCTGCCGCGCCGTTAATGGTTATGACGATGAGTTTGATAAGAAGAGAGCATGTGACACGCGCTATGATATTGGGTGGGATAACAGCTTTGGTGGGGATAGTTTTACTATTAAAAGGGTGACTATATAGTTGGAAAGAGGCCATCTCAGCCTGTTTATGCATAGAGCAATGCACGTGAGCAAACAGGTGAGACGACCTTGGAGGTAGGAGGTTTGGAAGGAAAAGCACCGCATGATCAGCAGTGCGGTATGAAATATTTAATATTTATGAGGTGAAAAATAATTATTCGGACAGCGTTTCGCAGCTTAAGTAAGACAAGAAACCATGGCCATTAATTACGTGTCGCACTTCTTTAACAAACCAACGCTTATCTAATGCGCTTTGAGTCCCTTGCACTTCAACAACAGCGCCCGCCATGATGTCTGGATTACCATAAACCACCATATCAGCACTGACATGTGCCCGTGTAAGTTGCGCCAATTTGCTGTCTGCAGCATGCTGCGCACTTGCCTCATCGGCATACGTATACGGTAACGTTAAACTCGGCGCACCACCACCTGCGGAGACTGTTTGCAACTGTGCAATACCTAGGTCGTGAAACTTAGCCACGACCTCTTTAGTCAATCGATAGTGCAAGGTATTGAACTTCCAATCAATGATCCACTTTGGTTCAAGTGTGACCTGTGGTAAAGGCTGGCCAGATAAAGAACGACCAGTGCCTTTTTTCATGAAAATAAGGTTGTCATTGATAATTTTCATTACTGCATCATGCTGCTGAGCAAGCTTGCTCATCAGCTGCATATCACTTTCACTTTGCTCGATTTGCGGTAATGTAATGCTATCTAACGCAGGGGCAATCCGAGGGGTCAACCCATATTCCTGGGCAATATCGGAAATCACACTGCCAAGTGTGAGTGGACTTTCAGGATCACTGGGCCAAGATCTGAGTTTGGCGGCTTTTAAGTTTTGATCCCATAGGACCTTATTCCCAACCAATTCAAGCGCCCTCACCGGCCCTGTGATCTGATATTCACCAACTTGAAACTCACCCATCACGACACTGGGCGCTTTGCTATCTTCCGTTCCCTGCTTATAACCCATTGCTATCTCCAACTTATCCGTTGGTTGCGGCAATGTGATCGGCGCTTTTTCTAAGTTGTCAAATTTAACAACGCACATGTCGCTTAACAAACCAGTGCGTAAGGTCACGCTAACTTCAGCGATTCTGTCTCGTAGCTGTTCAGCGACTTCATTTCCATTGGCTTTCACTGAATATTGCGGCTGTAATTCCATGGCCTTCTACTCCCAGATATTAATCTCTCGCTGCACTTTTGGCTTAGGTACATCAGGTAACACTATTTTGATGTTTTCCGGATAAATCGGTCCCAAGTCAGCTAGGCCATAGTTTGCTTCAAGCACACGCTCTACCAAGCCCGCACTGCGTCCATAATGTCGAAAACAGATGAGATCGAGACAATCTCCATCTCGGGTTATGTAGCTCACAGCACTCATCATGATGCTCCTTCATTGCCATCGTAACGAGACAATCGCATACTAAATTGAATTTCTCTTGGAATACCATCATTCAAAAACAAGGTACGGGTTTCATTAATGGATTTAATAACCCATTTGCCAAGAACTCGGCCTACACTTGGGCTAGACTTGCCGCTTTCTTCAACGTAAGTCAAAGTTAAAGGCACACCTTGAGTCGCTTCATCACGCATAAAATCAAGTTGCTTTAAACCATTTTCAACCAATTGTGGGAAAATTGTTCCCTCCAACTCTAAGGTTTGTTCACCAACACCAATAAACTGCTTAACTGGACTATTTTTGTCGGTTTGTGATTCAAGATCTTTCCAGCGATATTCAGTATTAAACTGCAGTTTTTGAAATGCCGCTGTACTGACAGAAAACTTGTACTCACCCAGCTGCATCATGTAGTTGGCATGATTGATCTTTGCCATCGAAAGTCCTCTTAAAAAAGCTTAAGGGGATGACCCCTTAAGCTACCTCGTTATAATACCGAGCGCGGTAATCGCGCATCGCCTGTTGCTGTTGCTGCTCTAGAACTTGCTTCACTTGTAGCGCAATCTCTTGAGCTTGCTGCTCACCTTGCGCATTCACAGTGATATTCGCATTAACAGTAATATTGCCTGCCACTTCCTGAGTATGCATATCACTGCTTATTTGCGATTGAGATGTACTCGGTTCGGCAAGTGCACTTGGTTTTGGCGTCGATAACTGTCCTTTTGCTTTTGATGCCTCAGATTGCTCAGACTTATCACTACCAAATAGACTGGCGAAGAAGTCTCCTCCTACTTGAGACATAACAGCATTAGTCAAGTAACCCGCCACAGGGGCTAAGAGCTTGCCATATTTAGGAATTTTCCCAACTAGGTGCGAAACCCCTTCAGAGCTCAATGCCCCTGTCAGTGTGCCACCAATCGTCTGTGCTTTTTCCTGTGTTGATAATTCATCATTGGCTGCCGCTTGATAGATGGTATGGCCATTTAACGCGTGACCAAGTAATTGGCCATGCTGCGACGCTTTTTGCCACTTTCCATTCGGCTTACCATCAACCGCTGCCATCGTACCCATCACCATATTGGCTTCATTGATGACATTATCTTTGACAAACTGAAGAGGTGTCTGGGTTTGTTGTGAAGTCGAATTACTTGCTTCACTAAATTGAACTTCTGCCTGACCTTGCGCTAAGGTATTGGATACATTTGCCGTCTTTTCAGGATTTTCTGTGTTTTCTTTCGGCTCATCATCAAAGAACCAACCGCCAAGGGTATCACCTAAGAACGAGCCAACAGATTCGCCACCAAATGCACCAATTGCGCCGCCAACAATACCACCGATAGCAGTCCCGACTACAGGGATAACGGAGCCTATTGCAGCACCTGCCGCGGCACCAGCCATAGCACCGCCCATACCACCAACAGCGCCACCGACTCGACTGGTTTTTTCCTGCTTGCTCAATGAGTCGTCGCTTAAAGCAGAGTAAGCATCCAACGCCCCCATCGCCACTGTTAAAGGCGTGGCCAATTTACCTAAATATTTACCTGGTCCTTTTGTTAAGGTAGATATTGCACCACCTTTCTTACCAAAAAACTGACCCAACTTAGAAAACATCGGATCGTTTGCTGCTGGCGCTTTAAATGATTTAGGAGCTTTCACTTTGGGGCGCTTTGCTGGTTTTGCCTTACCGCCATCAAGTACCTTTAAAGCAGGCTTCGCTGGTTTTTTAGGTTTATATTTTGTCTCTTTTGAAGTCTCATTCAACTTCGCAGCTTTACGCTGTGCAGCTTCATCATTCGCTGCACTTTTCGCTTTAGACTTGTTGCGCTTAGCTGGTTTTTTACGTCGCTTCTTCGGCTTCTTCTTTGCTTTTTTGGACTTTTCCTCTTGCTCATCTTCTCCGTCAAATAATGAATCTAAGCCAAGGTCACCCAAGCCAAATTCCGCCAATAGGTCTGGTACAGCCCCCGTTAATGACGACAAATCACCATTTAAAATGCCTTTAAAGTCGAGCTTCTCAATCAGAGCCGAGTGCTTGGTGAAAAGGCTCGCCGCGTCCTGTAAACCAAATGCGTTTAATAATTCAGGCGCTTGCTGCATCAAAGAGCTCAAGTCGCCCTCTAAAATAGCTTTGGTATCAAGCTTTTGCAGTGCAGGTAAGGCCGCATCCAATGTGGCGCTCACCTCATCTAAGCCCGCCGCTTTTAATAGCCCTGGGGCTGCCGACATCAAGCTCGATACATCGCCACTGGCAATCCCTTTCAAGTCAAGCTGTTGCAATGCTGGTAACGCAGCTGTGAGCGTTTCCGAGGCTTCACCCAATCCAGCTGCTTTTAACAGCCCAGGGGCTGCCGACATTAAACTTGAAACATCACCACTGGCAATGCCTTTTAAGTCGAGCTGCTGTAGCGCTGGTAATGCCGCCCCAAGTGTTTCGGATGCCTCACTTAAGCCAACTGACGCCAATAAATCAGGGGCCGCCGACATTAAACTTGATACATCACCACCAGCGATACCTTTTAAGTCAAGCTGTTGTAGCGCTGGTAATGCAGCCCCAAGAGTTTCCGAAGCTTCATTTAGTCCGACTGACGCCAATAAATCTGGTGCCGCCGACATCAAACTTGATACATCACCGCTTGCAATGCCTTTTAAATCAAGCTGCTGTAGCGCAGGTAATGCAGCCCCTAGAGTTTCAGAGGCCTCATTTAACCCGACTGACGCCAATAAATCAGGCGCCGCAGACATTAGACTCGATATGTCTCCACCTGCAATGCCTTTTAGATCTAACTGCTGTAATGCAGGCATGGCTGCACTTAAAGTATTGGAAACCTGTTCAAACCCAGCTGATTTAAGCAGTTCAGGCGCGATACTAACAACCTGACTTAAATCACCGTCAACCACACTTGCAAGATCTAGCTGTGACAACGCAGGAATATGCTGAGCCAATGACTGTTGAACAGCTGACAAGTCGATTGCTTTGAGTAATTCAGGCGCTGCACTTTGCAAGCTACTTAAATCACCTTGCATTACTGCCGCAATGTCCACTTGCTCTAGTGCTGGTAATGCTTGTTCAATTGCTTGTGCAGCACTGGACATATCTAGTGCTTTGAATACTTCAGGAGTCGCATCGACTATGCTCGATAGGTCGCCATTGAGAAGCTCTTTAACATTAAGCGCTTCAACTACGGGCAATGCGCCTTCCAGTGTTTTTGCAGCCTCAGACAAATCAAAAGCATTTAACAATTCAGGCGCTGCACTGGCTAGGCTTGTAATATCTCCTTCAAACACATCTTTAAAGTTAACTGATGATATTGCAGGCAGTGTTTGCTTAACCACCTCGCTGGCTTTATCAAAACCAAACGTCTCAAGTACCTGTGGCGCACTTTGGATCAACGCCTGAAGGTCTTCATTGAAAGTATCACTGCTAGTACCTTGTGCAATTCCCTGCGTAGCACTGATGATATCGCCGCTCATTTGCGCAATACCAAGCGCATCAACCATAACAGGCGCCGCTTGGCGCAATGTATCAAGTTGTAGCTCTAATGTGTTTTGAGCATCGACACTTTTAACTTGCGCGCTTGCCGTTGCCAATGACTCACTCAATGCATTGATTGGTAAGCCATCGTAAAGCTGTGGCAATGCAACTTGCAGCTGTGCCAGTTCATTACTAGCAGCCGTTTGTAATTGCTGAAAATCCAACGCCGATACTTGCTGTGCAAGTGATTTAATTGCACCGCTTAAGCCAGTCCCATCACCAATTTTTGCATCAACTTGTGCTTTTAAAGTTTCAGCTTGTTGCTCACTTTGAGCTGCTTGGAGCATTTGAGCACTGTGTGCTACCGCTAGATTAGATTTGGCCTGTACAGCAGAAAACTGAGTTAAATGGCTTGAAATAATTTTGCTGGAATTGCCCAGCAATTCATTGACATTCACATTTGCTAACTGCCCTATCACAGCCTGTAATGAGCTGGTATCGAGCGGCTTTTTAGCTTTCACCAAGTTAGCAAGCATACTGCCTAATTGAACATTCGGATCAACCTGATCCTGCTTAGGTAGGCGGTACTTTACTTTGTTCTTTGAACGGCCTTTGGCAGACAATTCTTGATGTTTCATAATAATACCTAGGAAGAGAGATAAGCGGGAATGTATTGATTGCACATTGCAACGAACGGCAATGTGCCAAGGTTGATAGCTCAAGACCCTAAAACTGCGCTTAAGTCCTTGAGCTATCAAACTTGCGCTGGTGAAAAAAAGGCGGGTTACCCCGCCTCTGTTGCTTCTTTGTAATCAACCGCTGCTTCAAACCACTCAATAAGTTCGTCTTCGGTCAGCGCGTTGAGTTCTTGCAAGCCCCACCCTGTGTACTTAGCCAGGGCAATCACCATTGCTTTTAGACGCTTGGGCGGGATACGAGAAAAGCCTGGAGTGCCTCACGCAACTTAACAAAGTCGCTCCAGTCTAACTCTTCGATAATATCGGGAGACACTTCACACAAATGTGAGAAGTAACGGATTTCGCTCTCTGATTCGCTAATATCCGCTTTATCAACCATTAACCGATCGCGCACTTTAGGTCGTCTCATTTTTAGTTCTGCATACTCATGCCCATCGACCGTAATAGGGAAAGTCAGTTTAATGATTTCAGTCATAGATTAAGCTCCGATTGTCTTGCGTAGGTTCGCCATGTGGTCAACACCCGCGATTTCGCGGATATCGTTGTACAGGTCGATGTTATAGATAACTTCGTTGTTCACTTCTAACTTGTACTTTTGAACAGCGTATTGCAGCGTCATTTTCGCTTCTTCGCCATCTTTCCAGCTGCCCATGTCTACTTCTTTGAAGAAGCCATGTAATGTGACAACAACAGGCTCAGGTGCAGCGCCTTGCTTTTGGATTGCGCCGCGAGCAGTCAAGTTGATTGTTCTGCCAGTACCGCCCCAATCACCAAGCAGCTTAAGTACATCTGCGTTGTACTCAAGTAAGGTGATTGAACCTTCAAGCTTTTCAAGTTGACCAACATCAAGCTCAATTGGCGCTTGGAAACCAGAAGTTACTTCGCGAGTTTTCACTGTTACTTTCGGTAGTGAGATCTCATCTGCAATGCCAAGGTAACCCTTACCATCTACAAACAGCTTTGATTTTTTTAGGATTTTAGGAGACATTGCCATTATACGATTTCCTCTAAGTAGTTGTTAGTTAGAATGCTCTTGAACGTGATGTGCTCAGCAGGCGTCGGTGGTGTGAAGTCAAAGCTGAAGTACACTTTACCTGCTTGAATATTTTCAGGTGTGTTAAGGTCTTCATCAGCCCAGATTTGGCCACCTAAGATAGCGCCCTGTGCTTTTAAGCTATCAAGGTAAGCTTGTACGCTTTCAGTCACGTCTTTGATGTAAGTTGATGTGATGTTGCGGTCAACAGCCCACATGTGCGCGCGAAGTAGAGAATCGTTGATCATATCCGCAGTACGAACGACCGAAAGGAATGCCCACTTAGGGTCTGTCGCACAAGTACGGTTACCCCATAGCTTGAAGCCATTTTGACGGATGATTGTAGACACTTCTTTTTCATTCAGTAAGTTTGCACGCGCATTCTTATCGCCTAGCTGGAAGTCAACTGGACGAGCGGTACCAACAATGCCATTCATAGCAGTGTTACTAGGGCTCCACCAGAAACCACGATCATTGTCTGACTTAGCAATCATACCCGCGACACGTGCACTAGCAGGCTCATTTACAACTGCACCTTCTTTGAATACTTTCACCTGAGGGTCAACCACATATACACGACGAGATGAACAATCACCACGATATGCAATCGCATCGGCATCATTTGTGTTTGGACCGTCAGCGATGATCACAGCGCGAAGACGCTCTGCAATACCGACAAGCTCAGCAACAACAGGGTTAGCTGCGCCAGACGGACGTTGGTGTGTAAATCCTGGAGCTACAAGGATACGAGGTGTTACGCCTAATACTGACTCAGCGCCTAAGAATGCGTAGGCACCTTCATAGCTACCGTCAGCAGCAACACCACCTTGAATGTTGGTCATCACAGCACTCTCATCAGCACCGTCGACACGCACAACAACCACAACCGCACCCGCTTGGTCAAATACACCATCAATCGCTGCAGGTAGAGTACCTTGCTCACCTAACAACGCAGCTTCCGCACGTTTACCAGCAATTAAAACCGGTGTGTTAAGAGGAAACTTTTCAGCATCTGCTTGTGGAGCAGTACCAATCAGACCGATTACTGAGCTTTTTACTGTTTTAATTGGGCGCGTACCAGACTGCGCCTCGATGACTTCTACACCGTGTAGAAATTGCGACATAGATATCTCCTTTAAAGGTATGTCAATTAGCTAATAAAAAAGCCATGTAAACTGACTTGAAAGTTCAAGCAGATTGACATGGCTTAAGTTGATTAGTTTTCTGTACAAATAAGTACAGAAGAAAGTTAATAATGAGAAGTTGACTGATATATCAACCAAGATAAATTAAAGCATGATCCCTTCAATAGTGACCGGCTCGTTGTTAATGAGGTAAAGACCTTCAATAGTAATATCGACTTTACCTTCCCCCGCAGGGTGGACGGCCACACCTTCAAGGCGAAAGCGCGGCTCCCATCTATCTAACGCGTTGGCAATCGACATAGTAATGTCGCCAACAAGATTATGAGAAAATGGCCTATCAACGAGTTCAAATAACCCGCAGCCATAGTCACGACGCATCACGCGGCTGCCAAGTGGTGTTGTGACAATATCGCGAATACTCTGTTTTAAGTGTTCAATACCACCTAACGGCTTACCCGTTTTTGCATTCATTCCAATCATGATTTATCCCCCTATGGTAAAACTGCCAACACCAACAGCGATTTTGCCACCACAGTTAGTTGGATCACCAAGCCTAGCTACAGGTTTTCCTGAAATTGTAAAAGTGGATGCTCCCGCAGCAACAACCATCCCTGAGTGTTTAACTTTAGGGTCAGTGATAAGTACGTGGTCACTGATGCTGTCACCGACTCTTAAAGCAGCGATTCCACCGACTGTAAACGAATTTTGCGACGCAGAGATGGTGCCTGGCGCAAACCCTACGTGAACATCAGTAATCGCACCATCTACTGAGATTGCTGGCATCGGTTACTCCTGTGCACTAATATTTGCGCCGTTAAGTTTAAGAGTTGCTGAAGCGAGTACTTCTACATTGCTACCCGTTGAAGTGACAGATACCGAATCACCAGTCAGACTTAAAGCACCTGATGCAGTGATATCGATATTTGCGCCACCACTAACAGTAACATTGTCTCCAACAGTGACGCCTGCTGTCCCCGTCACATCAACCTGAGCAGCACCACCAATTTCAACCGATGCATTGTTTGCGACGACTACATTTGCATCATTGCCGACGGTGATATTGGTATCGTTATGACATTCCACATTAATATCCCCACCACAATAAATGTTTATCTTGGCGAGAGGATCTGCCTGTGGAATAAAAATATCGTATGCATGATTTTCTCGGTCATACTGTACAATGGCGCCATCTTGATAGTGCGTGCGCTGAACATGTTCACGCGCTTGCGGCGCAATAGCCGACAACGCCTGAACAAGCGTGCCACCCGCGCTAGTCGCATCCACCACATGATTCATTTTGAAATGTGGCTGCTCATGGGCATTTGCATATAAACTGCCTAGTATTATGCCTTGCGCCATATCGCCGCTAGGTGCTATGACCAATACTTGCTCGCCCACTTCTGGGGCTTGCCAAGTCATATCTTGCGCGGCTTGATGAGTGAGCCAGGGCAGTTTGGCCGTGAGCCATTCTCCAATGCGCACCTTGACCCGAGCCAATGCATAATCAACCTCTTCAACCGTACCAATTGAAATTAGCTTGGCAAAGCGATGCTGCATGTCAGATGCAGCCAGTTCAGACTGCTGTTGATTTGCTAACATAAATGCTCCTAAGTGGTCGTAGGCACTTTATTTATCAATTTGTACTCACCGCCTTTAGGGCCCAAATACACTTCTGTGATCTCGGGCCCAGCGGGCTCATCTGGGTACTCAACTTGAAAATAAAAGTCCCAAAAAAGCTGCGCTTTTGCCAAGGTTGAACTAACTTGGTGACTAAAGCTCATATCACTTCTTTGTGCGATAAAATGTTGCCAATGGATGGGCATTTCGTCCGCCATCACAAGTGTCTCACACTGGGTTATCAGCTGGTCAAGTCGTTGTAACAGCATCGCGTTGTTGGCGTCTTCCAACTCTATGTCTAGCTGCAACTGCAGCACTCTTCTATCGAGTGAATTTGGACTGAGGTTTTTGTTGTACGACGGTCCATATGTGACACCTTTATCGGCGCCTTTTGCCTGCAGTTCACTGGCTTGACGTTCGCCGAGCAGCTTGACTGTCAGTTGGGCTTGCTGCGTCAGATCTGGGTAGGGTTGTGCGGCTTTTAATAGTGCCACCTGTGCCACCCCTTGAAGTCCAGATGATAAGCATTCAAGCACCTTATTGATTAAGGTACATCTTTGCATGAGGATTATTACTCTTTGAAGTTATTACTGGTGATGGTTGTGACTCGAAGGAAAAGGCGAGTCGAGATGGACGAAATGCCCAAAGATGTTAAGCAGGGAATGGAAAACGCGCTTTAATATTTGCCACGCTATCTAACCACACTTGTTTGCTCTGTTCAGTTTGATCGTACTGCCACTCCATATAAAGTGGATCAGATTCAACAACATATGCAACACGTCGCGCCTCCAGTGCTTCACCATGGGAGTACACCAAAGTCAATTCATCAAGTGGGATATCAATTTCATTCAATGCGAGAAACTGTGCGACTTGTGTCGAAGTCAACACCTCGCCTATTGACGCAACCAGCATGTCATTATGTTTGATTTGCATAAAATTTTCTCCTTGCTACCCTTGAGCACTCAGCTGTGAAGTCGCAATAGAAATATCTGAAGGTTTGGCGAACTCAGGGTATACACCCCAACCAACCTTTTCAAAGTCGACATAGCCACTCACGGTGCCAAATAAACAGATCAAGGCTTCCCCTTCTTCCAAAGCTGAATCAGATAAAGCCAACTTAGAGTGTGGAGCGTAAAATGGTTTCGCTGTATTATCAGCCTTTTGGCGGTAACCCATTAACTTCCAACCATTTCCATACTCCTTTATCGGCTGCATTGAGCCACCGACCGAGCCTGATATCAGCTTTATATAACAAGCACTAGATAATGCGCCTTGCTGATAACGTGTATTCCAATTATTATCCAACCTTGCTGGGTGGTCAGAGCTATTGCGTTTCCATTTAATACGAACAATATTAAATGCGCCATTTACATAGCCATTAAAAACATTGTTTCGGAAATCCTGCGCAACACCTCTGTTGGTATGATCTGTATCATTTGCTGGCGCGGCATATATTGTGGCTTCTTTTGTGACTTCAAACTGCTGCAAGCTGATCGTGTTAAAGCCTTTAATAGCAGTCCCATTGTCATTGGGCTCCATTTGCTGATTATTACTCAATAGAATATGAGAAAGCTCTGCGCGAGCTCCTCCAATATAATTATCAAATTTAGTTTCAGCAGATTGCATCGCCGCATTGATAACGCCCATCTGCGCGTTAACGGTCTCACTCATTGCATTCGCCCGTGCGGCAACATGGGTGAGCCTTTCAGTTATGCTCATATTGTCGTCAGACATCATCATTCCTACTGTTTGCAGTGGCTTCGAAAAACACCTTAAAGTCACTGCTTGGTTAGTCTTTACTTCGCCAGCGTCGGCCAAGTCACTTTCTCAGGGCTAGCAGCACTGCTAGGTAGGTCGCGCAGCGCCTGTCGATAAGCAACAAGATCAGTAGGTACAGATTGAGACTCTTCCAATGCCCTTAGCACCATTACATCTGACTCTGCCAACAAGTTGTCACGCTGTGAACGCACCGTTACCCAAGAGACATCCTGGCCATGTTCTTCTGTTACTATATTTTCCATGTTTATTGCCCCCACGTTGGTGCAGATTGCGTAATTCTATTTAGACAAGGTCGACCGCTGTCCGAGCTATATTCGCACTTGGCCATAAACGCACGCGTGGAGCCACAATGTGGTCTGGTATCGACTTTTAGTGTTACTCGTGCACGCCCTTTTCCATAGCCTTTATTTATACTTCTAAAGAACACAGTCAGAGTTTTTCCTACATCTGCTTGCGTTATTGCGATTTCTCTAGGCTCGGCATCAGGTTCAGATATATACAATGTGATTGCGCCATCATGCATAACCCTCTTCACTTCAATGTGCGCAGAAACACAATCATGTGAAGATGTGCCACTGAATACCAAGTGATCGACATACGATGCCATCCCCCTGTGTGACATTACAAAATCACAGTTAAATGTGTCACCATCATGCCCAAAATGACTGCCGTTGCTTTCCGCATCAAACTCAATAAGATTGATATAGTATGGGTCTTGAGGTGCAGCACAATGACGGTAGCTTGGATCCGGGCCATCAGATGCAGCTGTATATCCACCAGCATTAAGCGTCGACTTGAAGGCAAACCGTTTTGTTAATCCTTCTTGATATACGTCAACACCATTAACGGTTTCTACAATTCCGTTCTTCAAATTTGTAAATTGCGTATTAAGCTCACTTTTAGTTTGTGCAACTTTGTTATCTACTTCTGTCTTTTTAGCATCCAGTGTCGAATTGATATTGTTAATTTGGCCCTGCACTGTGTTACATAAAGCATTAGAACGTGTCACAACCGCTGCTAGTTGCTCGGTTATGGTCGTATGTTCGTTTGACATAAATTCTCCTTTTTTAAGACTGTGCGTTTTCTAAAGCGAGCAATCTAAGCTCTTGATTTAATTGTCGGTGCATTGTATCTAGTTGTACCAAAGTCAAATCGGCCAACTCGTTATCCAACAGCATATTTAAGTTATCTACACCAGGCTTGATTTCCACACTGTCTGATGGCAACTGAGCAAGACTTAACGTCACACTTTGTAGAATTTTTACATCAGGAGTACGGTAGCCCAATGTTCGGTTCGGTTCCGAATACACGCCTAGCAGAATCAAATTTTCATCGCTACCAGCTGGCTCGTCGATTTGTATATATACACCTACTTCACGAATAGTGTATTCCGGTGCGGACATTGCTTTGTCAAACAAAGCAACTACTGTGACTTGATGATTTTCGTCCGTTTCGTAATTGTCATCTCGAATAGGCTGAAGCTCTTTAAGGCTTCGCAGACTCGTCTGAGTTTGCGAAGGAGTGTAGCTAGCATCACCAAATGCCATATGGCTAATTTGCGCTTTTTTGCCATTGGTTTTAGCTGTCAATAAAGCGTCCAACCCAACTTGGGTAAACTGTAACGTTAATGCAGACATTAAGCGGCTCCTTGTAAGTTAAAATGTTGATATATAATCTGCCGAGTTACGCTCACTAAATACTCATTCCCAGTACCACGACTTGGCAGAACCCCCTTAGCTTTAGGGGAGCAATGTGTTGATAGGTAGCTTGTGGAGTTTCCTAAAGCGCCGTAATTCACGGTAAGTTCTGTTGGTTTTACCCCTTTACCTCCCAGTGACAAATGCTGTGCTTTATTACTCATCATTGCACCTGAAAGCTTTGATATAGCATTGCCCATAGGAGGTTTAATGCCTACACCTGCCATCGTTAAATGTGATGATTGGCGTACATTCGCCGCTCCTACACACCCTAGGTTATTTTTAAATTTAGGTGGTTTAACGCCCTGCCCTATGGGCGCATCAAAGCGCTGGACAATGGCTGGAGCAGTAACACCAATAGAGCCTATACTCTCTTCAAATGCCAAGCCCAACTGTACGTCGACATGTATTGAACCCCGTTTTACAGATTCGATAATACGACGAACCCGTTTTAACATTTGAGGGGTCAGCATTCCTTGCTGTTGCTCATCCAAATTACTATTAATAAGCGCCCATACTTGAACAGTACCACGCGGTAACTCATCCGAATGAGTACCTTGCCACCACTCCCTGATCTCTGTTTTTATATTTAAACTATCCAATGCTTTTTGCAGTGCATAGGGTGTCCCTTTAACTTGATGAACAGCAAATGCATCACTAATAACTTGGCGTTTTAAGTTTTCACTCCAAGCTTCATCCCATTCATCTACCGAAACAGACCAAGCTAACCAGGGCAGTAAGGCCTCTGGACATAAAAATGGGTCCCACAAACTTGCGAGCAATAAACGCGTGTCATTCAAAACACAGGCTGATTTAACTTGAGTACGTTTTTCACCCTCAGAAATAGTATGTTGCCAGGGCAGAATGCCAAGCTGTTCAGCAAATTCATTCAGCTTTTCACTATCACAGAATTCCGGATAGTCTATTAGAACCAAAAGCTGTGTCGTCGCACACTGCAATAAGCAATTACGATCTGCCAACACTTCGCTGGGTACTTGCTCACACAATTTAGCAAGCCAAACTAATTGTGCGTCACTTCTTGTTGGTAGCTGCAACAAGGATAAAAGTAAATTACGGACAACTTGGTTGGATGAAAACTGGGATCCAATGACTTGCACAAGCGTACTTGCATTGGATGGAATAAGCTTACTCATAGACATTTTCCATCGTCACAGAAATCGACTCACAAAAAGGGGCTTGAGTTGCGACGGTCACAATATCTTCAACAGGGCTGAGTAGAGTGACATCTTCTACCCCTGATTGATGTAAAGCCGCATAAATACCCGCACGGGTCACTTTCTTACCGAGGTAATGGCGTGATTGGCAGTAATCTGCAACCGCTTTCTCAGCCGCTAAAACTAGCGCCTGCCCTGACGGGCCATGTAAAATAGACAACTCAGCTTTGACTACAAACGGCACTATTTGTGCCTTATGTACCGTCACCCTATCTCCAAGTGGACGCACTTTTGATGCAATATCATTGACCGATGATTGCGCGCTTCCTTGCGCCGCAAAATAATGTTCAACTTTGGCGATTAAGTCGCTCTCAGGCATACCACTGCCTGTTTGGCTTAAAATTGTCAGCTCTATGTCACACGGTTTTGGACTTTGTACTGCAACATCCTTAATCAACGCATCACAAGACATGGTATGGTAAATATATGATTCGCGACTTCCTGCCGTATTTAAGCCATCGAATGCCAGCTGAATACGCTGTCTAAATGCAGCATCTGATTCTTCAGATGAAGCTTTTCGAGCGAGGTTGTATCTCGCGGCAATCGCATCCAAATCATGCCCTTGCGCAGATGCCAGCATATTTCCTTTTATTGCATCATTGAGGGACTGCTTTTGCAGTAGGTGCTGATATGCAAGTGTTTGTAGTAACACTGACACAGGATCGCTTTCCAATGATAAAGCAGCTTGATACTGTGGGTTTTGCAACAAGAATTGTGCTTTAAGTTGCTCATACTCTTGTTCAAAATCAAGTGTTTTAATGATATCTGGCACAGGGACTTTTGACAGGTCCAGTTTAGTAAAACCACTCATAAGATTCCTGTAAAAATAAAAAACCCGCACTTAAATAAGTGCGGGTTTTGATTCATGGGATAACTGTGTAAAGCTCTTTCAAGCTTAAGGTTATTTTAATGATTTTAGCGATTAGAAACAGGTCAATTGTGACCGCTTCTAATCGCCAATCTTCATCTATTCCATATGCCTATAAAGCAAAAATCGCCATTCACTATTTATCGAAATAAAAGTGATATGGCGTTGATGATGTTGGGCTTATTATGTTTGCTTAAACACTTCATACTGTGTTTGAAGTATTTCTCAAGCATAGGTGTATTTTACTGATTTTAAGGAAGTAATACAGGTCATTTATGACCGCACTAAACCAGCTATACAAATTTCTAAAACTAAAAAACGCCAATCACTTTTTATCGAGATAAAAGTAATATGGCGTTGATGTTGTTGGGCTTATTCTGTTTGCTTAAACACTTCATACTGTGTTTGAAGTATTTCTCAAGCATAGGTGTATTTTATTGATTTTAAGGAAGTAATACAGGTCATTTATGACCGCCTTAAAAAAACTATACAAATTTCTAAAACTAAAAAACGCCAATCACTTTTCACCGAAATAAAAGTAATATGACGTTTATCTTGTTGGGTATGTTCTGCCTGCGTAGCCGCTTCATCCTGTGTTAGAAGCCTTTCTCAAGCATAGGTGTATTTTACTGATTTTAAGGAACTAAAAAAGGTTATTTATGACCGCCCTAAAACAGTTTTACCTGTCCCTTAAAGCAAAAAACGCCAGTCACTTTTTATCGAGATAAAAGTAATATGGCGTTGATGTTGTTAGGCTTATTCTGTCTGCTTAAAAACTTCATTCTTTGTTTGAAGCTTTTCTCAAGCATAGGTGTATTTTACTGATTTTAAGGAAATAAAACAGGTCATTTATGACCGCCTTAAAACAGCTTTACGTGTCCCTTAAAACAAAAAACGCCAAATACTTTTTATCGAGGTAAAAGCAATATGGCGTTGATGTTGTTGGGCTTATGATATCAGCTTAAAAGCTTCACTCTTTGTTTGAAGCTTTTCTCAAGCATAGGTGTATTTTACTGATTTTAAGGTTTTAAAACAGGTCATTCCTGCCCTAATTGCAATAATATTAAAAACCTTAAAACTCAATAAAAGAAAACCCGCTCGACACAGCTAAGCGGGTTTCGGTTGTGGAATAACAAGTCTGTTGCTTTCGCAAGCATTCATGATACTAACCCGTTTATTGGGAATAAAACGGGTCATTTTGTCGAAATTATAATGAAATATTTACATCAAATGTAAACTCTTCCAACTCTTCGTATGTTGAGATCTGCGCAAGAGTTTGCTCTGCTTCATCACTCGCTTGGCGAAGCTGCTCGCGCTGTGCTAGCAATTCAGCCAAATGTGCTTTGCACAAGCCTATCTCAGCTTGATCACCAGCCAACTCAGCACTTAGCACATGCTCCTGGGCTTTTTGTACTCGCCACTGTTCATTGCTTAACTTATCAAATACCGCTTCTTTTATTGATTTAAGCTTTTCCGATTTTTCATCGTTTAAGCGCGTTTCAGCCAATAAAATTTGTTGTGCTTCATAAGCTTGCTTGTAGTCAGCAATAGACGTGTCATTCCAAGCAACTCCAGTTTGTGGATGAACTAACCAGTAGTTTCCATCAATTTTCATGCCTTTGTCGGCAAAATATTCACAGCTCATGTTCTCTCCTTAAAATGCGCGGCATGTTCTGCCAAGACCATATTGGTTATAGGTGTAGTGTTCATTGATAATGCCTGCACCAGAGTAAGGGTTTATACAGCTAACTGCGGCCCCCATGAGACCATTGTCATAACCTGCGTTGTATGGCCTTGAATGATATGAATACATACCGAGTATTTCACCAGCCATACTTTCAAGCACAATTTTGACTTCAGCATCAGGTGAGTTATGCGAGTTATAATGACCAGTGCTACAACTAAAGAAGTAGTTGATAGGCTCTAGGCGCCTTTCATGAGTAAAGCGATAGTGCGCGCTATACTTGTTCTCTCCCATTTTAGTCACACCGTTATAACGCCCAAAGTAACCATAATAACTCACACCATAACTACTCATTGCCGTTTCAGAATGGTTGTAATAATGGATCCCATGAGCGTGCTGCAAGTTGTGATAAATGAACTTAACAACGGTAAAGTCCCCTGCATCTACATAAGCTTGAAGTTCTTCAGCATTTGCAATAGCTGTATTTGTCACAACGTTGCCATCACGGTATTTTTCTACTAGTACCGAAGTCCCCTCATCGACCATCACTAAGCAGTGTTTAGCATTGTCATACAAAACACCCACTTGGTTATAACTGTGATTTGTTGAAGTGCTAACGCCATATTGATCCGTTGCGTCTAGGTTTTGCTTCGGCTTAGTGATAGAGGTAAAACCCGAAGATTTACAGAATACACCTCCATAGTTTGCCACTGCAGTCGTTTGAGAATCTTGCGTGCTGTAGACGATTTCGTATTGAATATCTGCTGCGTTATTTTTACTCGCAAGTGGTAAATAAGCACTGGTACCATAATAGTAAATCTTACTCGCCGGGTTTTGCTCAAACGCATTAGAATAAACAAAGCTAGTGTGAGTTGTGGTTTTTTCCGCACCGTTGGCACTAAGCCTTAAATACTCTAGCCGACATTGCTCGGTATTCGCATTATGAGTAAAGCCAGGTCGCACCACATAAGTTTCACCACTATTATCATAAACAGCAAAAACAGAGGTAGCACGTCTGTGCGTGGCATTAGAGTTTGGTGTATCGATCGGTGTCATCGAAAACAGCGGACGCACCAGCAGTGCATTGTTAGTCGCTTGCAATGATTCGACGCGATTTAAATTTGGTGCCATGGAATCTAACAAATCTAGTTTACTAGATTTAGTATCAAGCGTCGTACTTGTTTGCGTCAGAGACTCAGTCGCCGTCTGCAAGGCTGCACCTGTAGACTGAGAAACTTGCTGTAATGTCGACGTCGCATCATTAATATGTGATTCTGCGACAGCCACAACCGCTTGCTCAAGTTTTGCATTGTCGGTCAGTTTAGTAATAGCATTACTCACTAATGCTTGTTCTTCGGCTGTAAGCGGCTGATTGCCGTTCATATCGGCAACAAGCTTATCTACCATGACTTGCACGGCATTTTGAATACTCGCCATAATGTCCTCTTATATAGTTAATAGTGTTTCGCCGAGCAGCTGATTCAGCTTGACTCGTCTTAGTTTCTCGTTCAGCAGCGCATCTTGCTGCTGGTCAAGATTGGTTTGCATATAGAGCAGTTGGTCAACATCAGTGATGGCCTGACGTATGCGCTCTACATCTTGCTGTAACAGGTTGTCTGGATGAGGGAGAGGTAAGGAGTAAGACAAGGTTTTGTCATCTATCATATTCCCTCCTATATTGAGAAGGTTCTAAGTGAGCGCACACGTGGTCTATCAATATGCGTACCTGAAAGTATGAGCTTAACTCTTGCTTGAGCCTCGCTGAGGTTAGAAAACTCATAATTACAGAGCAGCCAACCATCACCTTGCGGCTGAGTGGTTTTGAGAGGAATGCTCAGCCACTGCCCTTGCTGTTGAATCAAAACTTCAACCTTGGCCGTACCTGGCAACTGAGCTTCAAAGCTTACTTTCAAGCTCCCCCCCACTTGGCAAGGAATAGCGCGAGTCACATAGTCAGCTTCATTGCTTACTTTACCGAGCGCAGTTTGAACGCTATCAAACAAAACCGGAGTTTGCGTACTGGTGCCCGTCAATCTTGCACTTACCTGTAAAGGCTCTTTGACCTTATTTGCCAGTCTCAGCGCTTGCCATTCTTGTAGATTAAATTGGCCGATTTGTGCACCATCAAATTCAAAATGTAACTGCGTTTCACTGCTCGGCCGCTCAATAACCGCCATGGCCAATATGTCACTATGCTCATCAAGCGTAATCTGACCCAAAGGTACACTTTGTTCCGTTTGCGTAAATCGAGCCGCTTTTAGTCGAAAAGTTAAGTCACGGTTTTGATGTGGTGTCCATGTCGATGCATTACTGGATGACAACAACACACCAACTTGGTAGGGCTGTGAGGTTACCCAGCCGCTATCGCTATCGAACTTGCCAAGCTCTGCAATCGCGACCTCATGGTCAGGATCATCGGTTAATACAACAATGGCGTACTCTTGCCCTGCATTTAGTGATACTGGGTCAAACTCAAATAGCGTTGGAGCACCATTGAGCTGGAACATGCTGCGCTCTAAAGATGCTTCGGCTAGCACTGTCTGATTGGGGATACCCACTTCAGTTTCGCGGATCTGAACTCGAACGGGTTTATCAGCGCCTACTTTTTTAAACCATAACTCCACACCGGCGATAAAACGGCTTTGTGGCAACGTAAATGTCTGTGCTAAAGGGTCAAAGCGCACAGTTGTAATGGTTGTGATCCGCCTTGCAGTTTCACTGACTATCGTCCCACTACCTGTATAAGTTGCTTCACCGAATGAACCTTTCTCACCAACGAAGCGCACTGTTTTACTACCAACTGGTATATTCTCTGGAATGTAAAAACGGCCGCTTAAGCGGCCGCTAGGATCTGCGTTAATCATTATATCTCCTCAGGTGTGACCGCTATGCCATCGAAAACTACACGTTGCAGCGCTTCTCCACCACCAAACCCTGATAATGAGAAGTTCACCCAACGTCTACGTAAAAATTCAGCACTTCTAGTTGTACGGCTTACCACTTGAGTTTGCGTGCTTTGTGTTGTGCGCCTGGCCCAGCCACCACCTCGCGTAAATCGCCTTGTTATCGGGCTTGTCCAGTTGCGCTGTGTCTGAGTCCAGTGGTCCAAGCTTGGTGTTAAAGTAATTGTTGCCGGAATGGGCTCAACCGCTTGATAAGGGTTGATCTTCATGCTGCCAGTTTGTTTCGGTTGCTCTAACACATCCTCTAGTTCAAAAGGCAAAGTGAGCAAACCTTCATTTGGTACTGGTAACTCAGCGATATCAGCACTCAGTGGCAGAACCAACTCTCCGTCCACAATAGCTGCGGTTTGCGCAATGCCTGCATCACGCATGTCGTCATCAATAAAAGGGTCAACAAACACACCATATTTGCTCGCCGGATCTTGGCTGTTTGCATCATTGCGGAGTCTCTCAATGGCAAGCAACTGGTACAAATCACCTATTTGGTTTTGCATCTGCTCAAGCTGTGACATAGACACAGCCCGTACAGCCAGGTTTTCAATGTCTGGGGCTTGGTTGCTGAGCCAAGACTGGGTAACTTGTGCCAAAGCCAAGTGATGAGCAGGTGCTTTAGGTGCGGTTGGAAACTGATGGGAAGCCTGTCCTTTTATACGCTTAATTTGGCCGAGCCTGTCAAGCACAATAAGGTCGATTCGTGGCCGATACCACTGATAATCTATCGTCACCAAGGTGTTATCTACTACGTTGCCGCCGTCAGCCAGCTGCTTATAAAGGTTAAAGCCATACTCGTCATAATCGACCGTTAACTGCTTTCGATATCGGTAAGTCACTTCATATTGGCTACCTCCAGCAGGTTCCTGACCACTGAGCTGCCAACTAATATGATTTCTTAGAAAGATAAAATCCGCGCCTTGAATATACGTTGTATCACCTTGCGTAATACTCAAAATTTCAAGTACTGACTCGTCAGGGAGTAAATCTTCACCACCAGAAAGCTGGCCGCGTGTAAGCTGCGTTGCTTTCTCTACTGTTACATTAACTTCTTCTATTTGCCTGACTGGGAAAAAGTCCGTGTCAATGCGCATTACACCTTGCTCGTTGGCTTGGAATGTTTTTGGTTCTTCCTTGACTGAGCCTATATCTGGATCATAGTCAAATTGAGCTGTTCTTGCCGTGGCAAATGCCACCTCATAACCCTCGATATGCGCCTTGCCTTCTTCAAGACTAAACCCTTGCTGTTCAAGTTCAGCACCTCGATAGCTCAGTGACATCCCCTCAACAACATAGCTCCCTCCATTGGCTTCTCGGTCATACCTA
Organism: Pseudoalteromonas luteoviolacea; assembly: GCF_018100925.1. GTDB lineage: Bacteria > Pseudomonadota > Gammaproteobacteria > Enterobacterales > Alteromonadaceae > Pseudoalteromonas > Pseudoalteromonas obscura. The sequence continues at coordinate 460,802 of NZ_JAGJEH010000003.1, forward strand.
GCTAGCGCTTGTGTCACCGCATCGAGCTGTGGTGGAGGCTGTTTAATTATCAGCGTACCTTGCTCGATTTTATGTACCGGATAAAACGCATCATCAGGACCGATAGCATCGCTGAGTAGCCCCCATTGACAGATCTGTTGCAGTCTCGCTGCGCCTGGCTCGTCGTAATTAATTGCATCAACAGCGGGATCTCGTAAACTCGGATCTTGCTCCTCGGTGACCACATTGTGGGTAAGCCAAACGCCTACATCGACGCTGGCAGCCATATCAATTGGCACGACACTGCTCATAACGGGGCGAACCTGTCCCGCTATATACACTTCCCCTTCAGTGATCAAAGCAGTTGCAAGCTTTGCGTCAATCACCACTTCACCGCCTTTAACTAAGTCCCCATCTTTAAGCAGGACATCAGCGACGCCTTTTAGCTGATGACTAACTTGTGACTGCAAGTCATTAAGCTCGCGGCTTTGCAAACCTTTACCAGCTCTAAACAGCAATCGTTCATAGCCGGAGTCTGCATGAAATTTTTCATAGTAATCTTCAAGCATAAACACCTCTAAAAACTGACAACAAATTCAAAGCTCTCTCTCACACCTTGCTCACGTATCAACGGAGCACGATGTTCAAGCAGCAATAAAGTACCTGATGAGGCTACTTGCTCTGGTGTTAAATACACCAAGCCATCAGGTAAGTCGGCGTTCGCTTGCGTGCCTGACATCAGGCCCAACTCCCGCACGGTTTCACCTGCACCATCGGTAAAATCAAACGAAAATTCGCAGTAAACGTGTTGAGTGGGTTGTGTTGAGAGAGAAAAGCGACCACCTTGGATAAGGATGTCACCATGATCGTCGGGATAACAATATCCAACCTTTTTGGCTTTTCGATAGCCTATTGGATCTGCTAATTCGGTAGCGTTGATGGGCTCTGCCGGCGGTGTTTGCCATTGCGATGCACCGCGCCCCCAAGCTAAATATATCGGAGTTTGTGCAATAGTTTGGGCAAACAGAGTTCGCCCTGCACGAGTAAGAATAGCCAAAATATTTCCTTATTAGCCCTAATTCAGTTATTCATCGCTGCTAACTCATTCGCCTTATATATCCATATATCAACCGTGCAATACTGTCCTTACACACATTAAGTGGCTCAGAATCAGTTGCTGAGAACCGAGTTTAGGGTTAGTTTGAAGTGTTGAATAAAATTAGCGATGTCCTTGGTGCGCAATAACCACCTGAGGGGAGCTAGTCGCAGACCAAGTACTCGCTTGCCAATAACCAAACCATTGCGCTTGGCCGAGTGAATACGTACGGCTAGTTTTTCGACTGTGTGTCGACGCCGCACTGAATTGACATGCTACAGGCTCACTAAGGCGCAAAATGCCAAGCACCTGAGAAGTACAGCTCTGCCAAAAACTATTATGCTTGCGATTTAAGCCACTCGCGGCTTCACCATCAAAACTAAATTGATGGGGATGAGTTCGCCGTGTACTAATGCGAAGCAACTTGCCATTTTTTAGTCGATGTCTAAAACCGGAATGATCGCTAAGTAAGGTTCCAAATGGCTTGGCTGAGAGTGTCAAATCTCTTATATCGAGTTTATAGGTGATCCGAGTGAGCTCACTTCTCGCTGGCGCACTAAGCTCTGCCAGTTGAGCCATACGCTCGGCATCATTTAGATTGGGTAATTGTTCAAGATGGCATTGATAACGGTAAAAATGACGATAAGAGCGAGATTCTTCAACGTCAGCAATTGAAAAGCCAAGCCAACCATAGGCCATTTCGAGACTTTTTCGTGTACCGCGGATCCGTTGCCAGGCAAGTCCCTGCTGTAAAACTTGGTCAAGGTCATCGAGATAAGGAACCAAGGCTCCCAAGCCGTATTCCCATATTAACCAAGGTAGTAAGGATTGTTTGGGGTGGGATTTAAAGCCACGTAATAGCTGTATTCCCTCTCCCAGCACAGATTCAAGTTGCCCATGTTTGACAATTGCTTCTTGTAAGGTGCTGTGATTGTAGGGGAGCAAAACGTCACTATCTGTATCTAGGTGATGAGACATAATTGAATTTGCCCTAATTGAGCGTATTGATTTGATGCGATATCAATCAAGGTATCCGGTGTATGTATTTCAACATGCTTTACACCATCTACATGCAGCTGTGCACTCAGCCAGCTCGGTGTCATAGCAACACCAAGGGCCATCGTTTCTTGCCACGCATTGCGCAATTTATCTTCCAATTGGGTGAATACCCAATTCGGCACATTGTGCTGAAGGTAAATATCGGCTTTGACATCGATTGGCACTTCTTGTGCAAAATTGACTTCAACTTGGTCAGTTAAGACTTTGACTTGGTCACTAAGCACATAGTCTCGTACCTGCTGTAATAGTGCATCAGCTTGTTCACTGTCTTGAAATAAGATCGATACGCGGACACGTCCGGAGGTTGGGCTATCCACTTCGACATCACGAATAGCATTGGGAGCAGCGGTGAGCGCTGCATTGCGGTAATGATCTTTGCTACCAGCGGTGCTGGAGGCCAGAGTTTTTTGCCGAATGCGAAGACGGTAATTTCCGTCTTCTTCACTCTCGGCACGCCCTAGACCATAAAACACACCAAGCTGATCTAAATCGCCGCCTTGTGCGGTTGCCAACAAGTTAGCATACGCCGCCTCATTAATACGCTGGCGCAGCAATAGCTCTCGGTAACTTTCCACTTGTAAACATACCGTCAAGGGATCGCTTTCTAGCTCTAATGCATCTGCATACTGTGGCGCAATGGATTTAAATCTTTCTTTGCGGGCTTGGTAAATGCTTTCATAGTCCAGTGGCTCAATGATATCTGGCGCAGGTAGCGCAGAAAAATCAAAGTACTGGGAGTTCATAGATTTTCTCTAGGTGGGATGGTGCTGTTACGCTTTGATAATATCAGCCACGCCTTGCGCGCGCGCTTCGATTTCACCTAATACGTTATCTACACCTTTGTGTTGATAGGGAAAAGTCAGTTGGTTAGTCGCTTGTTTATCTAACAGTGGGGCAAACATAGTCGCAGACTGCTGAGCTGCTGATTTCACTTCATCAAGCGTTGCCGCTGCCGCTATCGCCTTTGTCAATTTAGCAAACTCAATGAGCAACACATGCGCAGTGTCTGAAGTTGTGCCAATTAAGGAGTCAGCATCTGCAACCGCGTAGTGAATACGTGTGCGCTGCTCAGCTTTGGTGTGGTTTACACTACTATCTTTGTAATCGAGTAAATTTATATCAGACATGTATCACCTATGCTGGAATATGAGGGTAGTTAACAACACGATCTATCGCAAAATTGCATACACCACCAAAGTCAACCACGTGTTGAGGTTGTTTTGAGCCTCTATCTGGCACCTGTGAAAAAACACTATTTACCAGTCTGACATACAAACTGCAATATGGATGCAAGCCATTTAACCTCATTGCTGGGATTTGCAAAACGCGTGAGCCGTCCCACCAACCACCAGTTCTAGATATAGCGACATCAATTCCTAATGAAGCAATATTGTCGTTGATTTGCTCACTGGTCGCCTCATCATTAGTCAAGATAAACTCCATATTCGTGATACTCCAGTCTTGCTGATACTTGGTTGATTCACTGTAACCAGGCGCATATGCATAGCCAGACACGGTATGAAGCATAGTCAATGTATTTGTTTCAGGGTAAGTATGAAAGCCTGACCAGCTTCCACCCGTAGGTACTTTCACCCAAACGGTCCTTGTTTCATCATTCGGATCAACAACTAAACCATTGTCAGCTATTAATGACGTTTTTGTATGCACTTTGCGGTCATAATAGTTAACTTTGGTCTCAGCGTGGCTTTTTGCGAAATCAAGTTTTGCTTTGTTTACGTCACTTTTTGCTTCAGCCACTGCTGTTTGAATATCTTGTCGTGCCTGAATAACAGCATTATCAAGTTCAGCGGTTTTGTTTAAAACCGTATCTGTTAGTTCCCTGTTTGCTGAAACTAGTTCACCATTTGTCGTATGCAGCTCTGTTATCAACTGCTCAAGCGTTTTAGCTTGTGTAGACATAAATATTGTCCTCAATATAGTTTTTTGAAAAAAGACGGAATTAGAAAAGTAAAGTATTAGGCTTCAGCGCTTGCAGTTACAGGCGGTGCAATATGGTTTAGCCCCGCCGCCTTCGAGATTAGATAACTGCCAGCAGCGAGTTCAACACCTGGATTAGACAATTGCTCACAGTGCATATCAACGTTATTAAATACTGCAAGTACGGCACCGCCCACTGGAGGTGTATCCAAACGGATATGAGGCATGGGTTCATAAACAACTTCGCCAGCTATATTTACAACCCGAGATGCGAAAGTAACATTGCTCATCGACAGCATGCCTATCTTGCTATACTTGGCATAGTTTGCCGCTACAAAATAAGGGAAAAACTGCCCTGTTGTATTGCGATATAATACCACCACAGGAAAGCTCGCACTGTCACTAGATAATGAATAAGTTGCCTTACCCAAATTTTCGAACAAGCGATTGCCACTCATCAAGATAGTTTTTTGAAACTCACCAAATAGCTCTAGTGAAACAGAGGCATTATCACCACGCGTATTAAATGCAATCGAGCCGGTAAAATGCATTTTTAAACCGATGGACTGCCAATCATCTTGTGTATAAGTAGAAAAGATTACCGAACAATCAGGTACCTCCACAGTCGCCGATAGGTGCTCAACATTGTTCGCAGCAAGTTTTATTCGAGCAAAGCTGCCCGGTACTAGTTTTGCCACCGCAGCTTTGACCGTCTTCAAAGGTGTTTGCGGGCTAGCCCCCTCATTGCTATCACTGCCTATGGATGGATCGGCATTGACATAAAAAGTCTGCTCAAGGGTGTTTTTTATTTCAGTATTTACTTTAGAAAACGCAGTGTCGACTTTGCTATCCACAGTAAGTAAAAGCTGGTTCACATCATCGGTTAGCTCACTGCACTTTAAGCCTAAATTGGCATTGCTATTGGCCAGTTCCGCAACGCTTTTTGATAAACTTGACATCAAACTACCCCTCTAACTTAAGCAGACGGTCATTGAAATGAATTTGTCTTAAATTTGATTGAATTTGCGCACTGATTGCTTTTGTCTGTGCGATAGTGAGCGCTGCAAATTCGTCGGCATAATACAAACTCAAATCACCCGTCACGTTGAAGTCCAAACTTTCAGGCGGTACGGCAGTCAAAAGCAGATCAAAGCCCTGCACAATCTTTGCAATGGGCGTCTGATAAAAAAGCACATTTTCAGGGTGTGACCACACTGCAAATAACGTACGTTGACTTTCATCTGCATGATCATTGAGATAAAAACCGACCTCTTTTACCGCATACTGTTTGTCATCAGTAAATGTTGCCGTAACATGAAACTGGCCATTGCCAACAACTTCGGCACCGGATACTGGCGCCGTATTTTTTTGACTCTTCAATGCAGTCTGATTTCTATCAGGTGTATAGCCTGAGTCCCCCACAGCAATATGACCAATTTGAATTTTGACCCCTTGCTCAAGGGCACTGACCGCAGCATTTATCCCCTGTTGGGTCACAACAGGTGTATATACATTCATATTTGTACCTTAGATTAAAAGTTAAGCGTGATATTTTGAATTGAAACGGTATGGGCACCGCTTGATACAGAATTGCTTGATGCGTAGCGAAACTTAGGCGCATCTCTCATTTGAGAGCAGGCCAGATTAGCAGTGTTCGCAGCAGACGATACCGTCGAGAATGTGGCAAAACTGGCCTTTGGATTATCTTGAAAACGCCCCGCCCCCAGTTGACTCGATACACTGGCTGAGAACATTTGAATACTAGCCAATTCAAAATCCAAGCTGGGATCGTCACCCAGTGTGATCGTCTGCATATTGCTTGAATGTGCTGAAGCCATCGTGTTTAAAGCCACAGTGGAAAAATTAAATATCGGGTCATCGCGGTGTAAAGCAACTTGCAGTGATGGGCTTTGAGCACCACCAAATACGTGCATGTCGTTTTTCAAGTTAACGCCAATTGTAAAGTCAATTTGCGTTCGCATCGGCTTAGTCGCAACCACAGACTGCCACATTTGTCCCTGTAATTTCGGGCTCAGGAAAGTATTGCCATTGCTATCAAGGTTTTCGCTTGCTATCGCCAATAGCTTTGCGCTATGTGGCACGCCACCATATTGCCACCACTCTTGCAGTTCCACCTTTGCACTGAGCACTTTCAGCGCATTGTTAACTGCACTTGATGTGCCTTTATACCTATGTCTCGGCACGCTGTCGGCAATGACTTTGCGCTGCACGTGCTCGGGCCAACCGCTGTCCCACACATCGACACTCAATGCATCAGCAAGCCATGGTAAAAACGTTGCGGGGCATTTCCACGGATCCCATAAATGATCGATTTTGACGGGGATCTGCAGCACTCGGTCACAGCAATGCTCCAAGGCCAATTCTAACTCTGTTGTATTCCCTTGCAGGGTAAAGTTAGACATACTCATCCCCTAGTTGAATCGATGCCCGAGTACAAAATGCGGCTTGATGTGCCTGTACAACAATATCCCACTGAGGTGCATTAAGTTCTACACGCTGAACCCCTTCACGATGGAGTACAGCAAACAAACCAGAAAGCGATATGTCATGACCAAGTTTATGGTGTTCATTGAGCCATGCGTTTAAGCTGTCCCTTGCTTCATCTACTAACGCAGTCCCATCCATACCTGGATAAATATGTATCACTGCATCAAGTTCAAACTCAACAATGTCTGCCGGCTTAATATGTACTCTGTCTGTCAACGGACGCACATTATCTTTATTGAGTTGGGATTGCACTTGCTCAATAACCTCTGGTGTAGCATGGCCATTGCCTTGATCTGTAAGCAAGGTTACAACAACGTCACCAGGTACAGGTTCTGGTGGTTGGGCACCAGATAGTACATCTGGTGTCAACCCTGCATCATCTGTACAAACCAGAAGACGAGCGCTCGATGGCAACAGGTTTTGTACTTGCGCAGGTAAATCCACGTAAGCAAATTGCGGCGCATCAACATGTACATCTTTAACATGCTGCGACCCTTTAAGTGCATGAAAAGCGTAAGCACCGGCAGGCCCTGCTGTACTGAAACCTTCCAGAGCCAATGCTATGCGCTCGCGATAACGCTCATCGTGCTCGTAAACCGCTTCACGAGGAGGTACTTGGTCATTGTCAGCTGGTACCAATAACGCTCGCTCCACACCAAAACGATTGCCTAAATAGTCAAGTTCACTGCTAGTGGCATGTGCCAGTAGCACCGCACTTGCGCTGTCATTGATGCGCTGGCGAAGCAACAGCTCGCGATATGCAAATGACTCAATGAGTTTTACTGCGGGATCGCTTACAAGACTCTGTTCAGCTTCTGGAAAACGAGTTTGGAAATCAGCTAAAATCTCATCCCTAATCTTGTCAAAGCTTAGAGGTTCAATGAGGTTTGGCGCCGGCAAACGGCTGAGATCAATGGCGCTAAAGTTTGTCAATGACATAACTAAGCTCTTCAATAGATTTAAGAGAAGCACCTGCGCTGATCACAGCAGGTACAAGGAACAGGAAAAGAATTTAAGATTTTGGATAGTTGGCCTTAATTACAGCCCTTGCATCCAACCATGCTTGCTTAGCATCAATGGTTGCCTGTGCCGCGTCGCCAAGCTCCGTGAGGTTAGCCATATAATCGATAAATAAATGGTCACATGACTGCGCATACCCATCTCGGCGAAAAGCTAAAACCTCTTTTTCAGAAAAAATAAGCTGATAATCTCCTTCAGCCACACCTGCACTCTTAGCTATTTTTTGCGCACTCTCTTGTGTGGTCAGGCCACCTGCTACAATGCGTCCTGTTGAAATTTGCTTTAAAATTGCCATGTTTATGCTCCTGTGGTTGCAGCGGTGTCAGTGTGAGTGTATGGGAAACCAACGCTGTCTGCCCAAACCATATTATCGCCGTGATTACCGGTACCAACATAAGGTAGGCACATTGCAACTTTCATTTTACCCAAGCCACTAAATAAAGGCTGGTGGCAACCGCCCCACCCAGACCTGATAGCATGTTTATATTGCCACCCTTTTCCTGAATCTGAGTGATTGCACTCAATGGTTGCCGAGCGGTTTGAAGAAGGATAAAAGCGAATTGTATCCGCACATTCGAGCACATTAACCCAACAGCTTGCTTGAGTTATAAACTCACCTCTCCCCCACCCAAAATGGGTATCACAGCCCTGAGATAAGACAAAAAAGCTGCCATTATTTACGTCACTATTGCGCCCTTTGGTAATTTCAATATCAAACAGTAAAACACGGTAATTAGAACCATAAAAAGCTTCTCCACCATGGTTTTTATAACCAATACCTCGGTTCTGAAAATCTTCGTTGGGTGTCAAACCATATTCGTCTAGTTTGTCTAAACTTACGCGAGTGACCGTACCCGTGCCTACCGTGCCATCATGCAAAAATGCCGTCCAAGGCGCTTTATGTGCAACCAAAACATCCGTTGGTGTGTTGTTAGCTTCACAAATAGAATTGAAATATTTAGAGTCAACCAATGTATTTGGCGCCAGTGGTAAGGATTTTTGAAAATCGCGGATTTTCGCATCAACCGCTTGTTCCTTAGCCGTTAAACGGCTTTCCACAGCCGCATTTTTTTGATCAATCTCCTGCGCTTTTTGCGCAACTCGATTGTCAATATCTTCAATTTTAGTATCAACCACATCGCTGAGCTTCTCTGCAGCTTCAACAACACGGGTAATGTCTTGCTCTAAAGACATAGTTCAACCTCCGTTTAGAAATAAAAAGCCCACCGAGTTGGTGGGCTGGGTTTGTTTGAAATTTTTAATGCTGGATTTCATCCAGCAGAATCTAGGGCATTACTTCAGAAGACTGCTTACGCCATGGGCACGGGATAGCGCCTCATCTAACGCGACCGCTTGACCCTTAACTTGATAAGGCAACTCTACCTCGCCACTAGCCACCTTTCCTTCAATTGCACCAATGGCATTTTTCAATGAATCTGTAGAGGCACGCATTTCTGCCAGAGAGTTAGCAGTTGATAACTTGTTTACAAAAACGCTCAGTTCATGAAGTAAAATATGGGAAATATCTGACGTAGAGCCTAACAAACTACCTTCGTCTGCTACTCGACTTGTAATTTTTTGCCTTCTCGCAATCCTTTCATTTCTCGTAATAATCTGTTTCTCGTTATCTATCGATATTTGGTCTGCTATCATATTGTCCATCATTATTTTCCTTATAGTTGTAATTCTGTACTCTCAATCATTGCGATATCGCCTGGTTTTAGTACCATGCCATTTCCTATATACATAGAATCAACACTGAGATTTAAATAATATTTATCTTCGATAGTCAGACGCAAATAGACATGGTTATCGCTGCCAACATATGAAAATGGCTCATGTGTCCCTAGCTCTTGCTTAAAGCCAAGTATGTTGCCGTTTTTGTAACAGTATCCAACAAACGTTGTGTCGACGAGCTTAGCTTTATGAAACTCATAACCACTCACCTTGATGTGGTACATTCGATTGTCTCGATCTAATTTATAGGGCAGCTTTATATGAATATATGTAGCGCCAACTGTAGCTGTAAAAAACCTTGCGATATCAATACTTCGGGTTCCTCGACCACCATCACCCAGTATTTGTTTATTCTCTAAGGCATTATCAACACGCTGCACTTGCTGAGAAATTGTCGTATCAATTTCATTTGTTTTCACAGCAACTTGCGAGTTCATCTCAGCAACTTTGTTATTTACTGTACTGTTAATATCTTCAATTTTTGTATCTACGATGCCAGTTAGCTGCTCTGCAGCACTGACGACATTTGCAATGTCTTGCTCTAAAGACATAATTTACCTCCAAGTAAAAAATAAAAAAGCCCACCAAATGGTGGGCTTTACGTTTAGTTTCAAAAATGAAAAATTATAATCAATAAGGTGTGCTCAATACCCAATTGATACTGCGCTTATTGCGCCTTGATGACAGCATCGACGCCGTTTGCACGGGCGATAATGTCAGCCATTACGTCGTTTTGACCTTTGGTTTGATAAGGAAAACTTAGTTCGCCACTGGTTACTTTTGTTTCTACATCACCAATCGCTGTTTTTAGTGACTCAGTAGAAGCGCGCATATCTGCAAGTGTTTGCGCTGCACTTAATTTATTTACAAAGCCACTCAGCTCGTTGAGTAGCAAATGTACTGTGTCTGATGTTGTACCAAGCAGAGATTCGGAATCAGCAACTTGTTGCTCAAGCGCTGAGCGAACAATTTCACGACTTTGTTGCAAAGCTTCATCCACTGTCAGCTCAACAGAAAATGTACTCTGTTCACCGAAGTTTTCCGCAACTAGCTGTGCAATCGCATGCTGTGGCATGTTCGCATCAAAAAACTGCTCTACTGCTTGTCCATTTACAATTAGTTTAGCCATTTATGTTATATCTCCTTTACTTTACGCAACCACATCAAAGGCTGCGTCACCAATGTAGGCAAACTGACTCCAAGCTTTGTCTAGTGGTACGTGACCCGATACAACAGCTGGAAGTGCAACTTGAATAACGCCAGTTTGATCCGCTGGTAAGTTTTTGCCTGGAACATAGGGGTGACAGTGCATATAATGATTTCGGCCACCAGCTCCATAATGGGCACCACATACCTTCGCAGGCTCGTTAGCCTGTAATCCAGTACACCAAAAACCTGTGGGAACAACCCCTCTGATATGCTTTACAATTGCCGCTACTGTCATTTGAGTTGGTCTACGACAGTATTGATACATCATATACGCATCTACGTGACTGTTTTCACCGCCACGGTTAGGCGCATATTCCAGCTCCCAAATATTAAAGTTTTGTGCAAACCACTTAGTATCTGATGTGATCGCCTGCAAGAACTCTCTAGCGAGTGGCGTACGTTGATTAGTTTCAACACCCGTTTCTACTTTCTCAAGTAAAGTTGCTTTAGTGACAAAACCACTTGCCCATGCTTCGGGGAAAGTGCCCGCTGAATTAGCAACTAAAGCTTGGTTTTTGCTCATTCTGAAATGCGACTGGCGCTCTTCATACGAATTTAGCAAAGCGTCTGCTCTTGCTAAATGCGCATCCACTTGCGTTTTGGTGCTGGCAACCGTTGAGCTCAGTGTTTGCTTTATTTCCGTGATTTGATTATCAACCGTTGCCGTTAAACCTTCAGTGGCTTCAACAACACGAGTGATATCTTGTTCTAAAGACATTGAATCTCTCCATAAATGCAAAAAGCCCGCATTGAGCGGGCTTTTAAAAAATCTGTTTCGAATTATTTTCCATGAAGTTTTGGATAACGAGCCTGAACAGACTTTCTGGCATGAAGCCAAGCTTGCTTTGCGTCAAATGCTTGTTGACTGTGCTCGCCGTGCTCCGCTTGCGCGGCTAAATATTTAAATGCCAGCCCGTCACTTTGCTGTTGATAGCCTAAAATACGAGCCGCCTGACATTGTGCTTGCTGTTGTAAAACTTTTGCCTCTTGCATCAGCTTTAGCGCTTCCTCAGCTAAAGTTTGTGCACGCTGGTTATCTACTTTTTTCATGAAATTTCCTTACAAAATACCTTTGTCAATTAATGCAAACTTTTGTTTTAAATGACGATACATATTCATGATCTGTGAACGAGCCATTTTGGCAAGTTCGGGAGCGATTAAGATATTGAAATCTACGCCCTTATCAATGATGGTAATGGCGTCGCCTGGCACACCAGTTAAAGTCAAATCAAACGCCAGTAGTAAATCAATATCGTTAGACTTGTACGCTATCGGGTCCGCTGCTGAGTAAACAGCAAATAAAACATGGCGAATTTGGCCATTAACTTCTTCTTCCGTGTAAAAGCCCACTTCATTTACAAAGAAGCCTTCCCCAGCCACTTTAGAGTCATCTCGTACCGTCAGATGCAGCTGCTTTTGCGCTTCATCGTATTCTGCGCAGTCAATATCTAATCGATATTGCTCCGCTTTTAGGCTTGTCGTGTTTTCATCCACTTGATGCACACCTGAGCCTATACCTATTTTAGTGATTTTTGCCTTAAAGCCTTTTTGCTGTGCTCTGAACACAGCAGCCAGCCCCGCTGACGTGATCACCGGTTGTAAAATCGTGCTCACTATTGCACTCCTTGTTTGTCAATATTTAAGATGCAGACACTGCATTGAAATACAAACGACAAACTGTCGTTTGCTTTGCACTTTTTGTCATGGCTCCCGCAGCACGGCAGCTAAATTCAATAAAGCGCGAAGGCATGGTTTGGTCACTGCGAATATAAGTTCTAACAACTTGACCTGAGCCTGTCGAAAGCGATGCGCCAAAGCCAAGTTTTGAGCTCACTCTGAGTTTTCGCTCACTAGAGGTATTCACGCGCTGGCGACTGACTAGCGGTACCTGCTTTCTAATAACAAGGGCACATCCGGCTTGAGCAGTTGAGGTGATCTTACGCTCAGAAGAAGATGCAGCATAATAGCGAGAAGAGGCTGTGCGATGCCCAGAAATAGCACCAGCGAGTGAAAGTGTACTGCTACCAGCACGCGTTTTTGTGTGCGGCATAACTTTGGCATAAAGTCGACTCGACGCAAAGCCGTGGCTACTGCTCGCAGCAGCTACTTGCGACGACATTTTCATACCAACTAAAAAGTCAAAATGCGCCCTTTGGGGCTTAGTTTGATTCGTCACACGGTTAATCGCATCATATAACTTTTGGTCTAAAACCACCGTGCGACTGGTATAGGGCACGTCATTTGCCCATGCGATAAATATAAAGGTGTGTGGCTCTCCGCTGTGATGAGGAGCGAGATATACATCATCAACATCTTCGAACCACTCAAAGAATTCAATCTCTAGTCCAAGCGACTCTAGTGCGCGCTTTACCGCACCCACTGTGCCTTTGTGTTTGTGCACACTGACTGAATTAACAATCATCGCTCGCTTTGTTTCAACGGGCCAGTCTTCTTTCCATTCATCGACTGAAAGTGCCCAAGCCAACCAAGGTAAAAGCGCCTCAGGGCAGGTCATGGGATCCCATTGAGAGCCTATATAGTCTGGGATCACAGTACGTGTGTCGAACTGCTCTCTGGTATGTGATAAATGTTGTTCTAATTGATATTCTAAATCTGTGCTATTGCGAGGCAGTAGTGATTTATCGCTCATAATTAGGCCTCGTCAGGAAATTGCAAGTTAATGTCAAGGTTGTACGCTTGATTTACCGACGGCTGTAAGTCCTCTGTTGGCGTGAGCAACTTAACTTTTCTCACTCCGGGCTGATGAAGCGCATCAATGATCCCTGAGTGTGGAATTTCCGTGCCCAGTTTACAATTCATCGCCATAAATGCATCGAGTGATTGTAGTATTGTCAGTTCAACTTGCTGTTTGTTAGCACCGATATTTAGGTAAATTTGAGCACTGAGCGTCGCTTTTGTCGGCATTACCCACTGCGTCACCACTTTATCTGTAAGGGGTCGAATATCTTCATCATTTAAACGCGTATCAATATCTGCTTTTATGGCATTGGCTTGTGTTTCTGTCATCGTATTTATCAAAGCATAGATATTCACATACCCCGGTTGCTCTGAGTCGACATACACATCTTTCACCTGATCATTGGCTGATAAGGTATGATATTCGTATGCACCTCTGGTTCCAGCCATACTGTAGCTTTCTAATGACAAAGGAATGCGCTGTCGGTATCGCTCGTCGGCTTCGTCCGTATCTCTCCCTACTCCAAACAAAGCACCTAAATGATCCAAATCATCACCTTGAGAAAATGCCAACATCACGGACTTTGCAGCATCATTGATCCTTTGGCGAAGCAAAAGCTCTCGATAAGAGGCAACTTCAATTAATTTGATTGCTGGATCAGAGGCCAACAAAGCGTGATCCGGCAACTTTTCGAGCAACGCTTGCTCCATTTGCTTATAAATCTCATCATAACTAAGCGCTTCAATAACCTGAGGTGGTGGCAGTTTAGCTAATTCGATGGCTGTACTCACAATTCGTCTCCTGATAATACGTTTGCACACGAACGCACATGCAATCTCATAGCTTGTGCACATGATTTAAGTGATTAATTACAAAGAATGGATTTTTAAACAGTGGCCTGAATAGGCACTAGGGGTTATTGCGGTTTGCACTCAACAAGGCATCGAGCTTTTTGTCGATAGAGTCGAGGCGCTTTTCGATCCGTTTTTGATCTTCCTTTCGGATCTGTTTCAAGTGCGCGAGCTCTTGGGAATTAGAAGTAATTCTTTTATCTAAGTCACTTAGGTATAAGATACTTGATACAACCAAGGCAATCGTCGTAAGAATGTGGGCCAAACTCAATTCCTTTTTCATTTGCCAGTTTTCAGGTTGTCTCACTTTGTTACTCCTTTCAACTTTTCAATGGTTCTGAGCCCAGCCAGACCTAACATGCCCAAAGTAAGCTCAAGCATCACCTCAAGTGGTAACACAGGCACACCATGCTCTGGAAATAGCCATTGCAAAATTGGGTTGATCACAAAAGCAAATAGAAACCCAAGCCCACATACCCACATTAAAAAAGGCCTTGCACCTGCGACAAAACGACTGCGATGACTTGCCTGAACTGAGTTTATTTGCGCCTGTATTTCACTTTGCTTATTGAGCAACCTAGCTTTAATGACATGCTGCTCCAACAGTTCCTCTTCACTGGTATACAAGTCGTCTATTATCTCACCAACCACTTGCAATGGTTCCTTTACACTGCCTGAAAACAAATTGGTTAACCAGTTCATGATTGCCACTCCCCGCTCAACATCTGCTGTGCTAATTCCTGTGCACGACTAGGTACTTGACTCGCCCACCGGCTATCAAGCATTTCTACTGCAGCATCTTCAAACTCTCCTTGTTGTACATGAGCAAGCATTTTTTTGAATCCCATCAACCCCTGCAAGCCAATATTTAAGGCCATATTTGTCAGCACCGCGACCCTCGCTTCATTGCAGTGCGAAATGTCGATACGACGCTTTACACCTGCCAGTGCATTTTGAATATCTTGCGCGAGTAAATACTCCGCCTCATCTTTATCCACTCCTTTATTGTCTAAGTTTCTGCCATAACCTATCGTCAGTTTTC
Source organism: Pseudoalteromonas luteoviolacea (assembly GCF_018100925.1). Taxonomy (GTDB): domain Bacteria; phylum Pseudomonadota; class Gammaproteobacteria; order Enterobacterales; family Alteromonadaceae; genus Pseudoalteromonas; species Pseudoalteromonas obscura. Next base: position 475,939 of record NZ_JAGJEH010000003.1, read on the forward strand.
CTCCCGTACAGTAATACGGAAAGCGTCGATAGCCCTCATGTTTCTTGATTTGCTCAACCGTATTCATGATCGACATATGATTTCCTACTATTTAGTAGCTCAACTCCAGCATAAGCGTTCTTTCAGCCTTAGTTAGCCAAAACTCTGCCGAGCGTTTTGTATCAAAGCCAAGCATTTTTGCAGCCTGACTCAGTTCAACATCCAGCAAATACTTTGCTCGTATTGCACGGATACATTCTGGTCGCAGTTTACTGATCAACTGCCCCAGTAATTCAATTTCTTCGGGTACGTTCATCATGTCACTGGAGAAGTAATTGGTATGCCCGCCTCCAGTTTGCTCGGTGACGGCTTGACGGCTGAAGCCCTTGCCCAGTTCTCGCTGCCGCCAATATTTGCCCCAACGTCTTAAGGCTGTGCGAATTTGTTTAATGGTTATTTGTGTCGCAATCATTGAGCTTTCCTATTACTTCTAAAATATCGAGTGAATAAACATCTTCTACTAGACCAATCACATCATTCCATTTCGGACTGTACTCTTTATTTTCCCAGCGCCTGAGAGTGCGCTCTTCAATCCCATAATTGGCCGCAGACTCGGCTTGAGTGAAGCCGCGCATGCGTCTAGCAAAACGGAGGATCTCCGCGCCAAGCGGAGTTCGCTTATTTTTAAAAATTCTGTTTGATGAGTAACTTGACTGTGTCATTGCGATCCTTACCGATTGGTCAGTTAAGCTTCTTGGTGATGTGAAATGTGTTCAGCAATTGGTGAATTATCAGAGCCAAAAGCTGTGAGGTTTATCTAGACTGCTCGCTTTGCAATGTATGCTAATCAGTCCGTATTCTTCGGCTTCCTAATAAGGAAGCATTTGTTCTCATATATAATTATGAACAATTATTGAGGTGCTCTGAGCAACATAGAAGTTAACGGCTTTTCTTCATAGCTTTGCTGAGCATAGGTAAATAATACCTTTTTTTAGGAGTTGAAACAGGTCAAAAATGCCCTAACAATAAAGACTTAAAAAAAATGCTCTTATTTCCCACATATTAAACACCACACTTTGTTTCAATTTATTTTCAAATGTAAACAAATTAAATTAAGCTCTTTTGAGCAATAAAGATTGATGATTTGCAGTCGGTAGTTAGTGATCCCAGAGGTGCTACTGACCTTGTTTCGTATCAAAAAGTACTCAAGTCAAGCTAACTTGCCACCTAATCTTCTGACTTGCATTGAATGCACCGTAAGTTGTAACTACAATAGCGGAAATAAAAAATAAGTCGGAACAGATTCATGGCTCAATATATTTATACAATGTCGCGGGTGAGCAAAGTTGTGCCACCTAAGCGCACTATCCTAAAAGATATTTCTTTGTGTTTTTTCCCTGGCGCGAAAATTGGTGTACTTGGTCTAAATGGCGCAGGTAAGTCTACCCTACTGCGCATCATGGCAGGTGTAGACACTGAGTTTGAAGGGGAAGCTCGTCCACAACCCGGTACGAAAATTGGTTACCTACCACAGGAACCAGTATTAGACGAAAGCAAAACCGTCCGCGAAACCATCGAAGAAGCCGTAAGTGAAGTTAAAAATGCACTTACGCGTCTAGATGAAGTTTATGCAGAGTATGCGATGGACGGAGCTGACTTCGACGCGCTAGCAAAAGAGCAAGGCGAACTGGAAGCGATCATTCAAGCTCATGACGGTCATAACTTAGACAATGCACTAGAGCGTGCGGCTGATGCATTGCGATTACCAGAATGGGATGCAAAAATTGAAAACTTGTCTGGTGGTGAAAGACGCCGTGTTGCAATTTGTCGCCTCCTACTTGAAAAGCCGGACATGCTGCTTCTGGACGAACCGACCAACCACCTTGATGCCGAATCGGTCGCATGGCTTGAACGCTTCCTGCACGACTATGAAGGTACTGTTGTCGCAATTACCCACGACCGTTACTTCTTAGACAACGTTGCAGGTTGGATCTTAGAATTAGACCGCGGCCATGGTATCCCTTGGGAAGGTAACTACACTTCTTGGCTTGAGCAAAAAGATGCACGTCTTAAACAAGAAGAAAAATCTGAGAAAGCACGCCAAAAATCAATTGAAAAAGAACTCGAGTGGGTTCGTTCAAATCCAAAAGGCCGTCAAGCGAAGTCAAAAGCACGTATGGCTCAGTTTACTGAACTTCAGCAGTCAGATTATCAAAAGCGTAACGAGACCAATGAACTCTTTATTCCACCTGGTCCACGCTTAGGTGATCAAGTTATTGAAGTGAATAACCTGAAAAAAGGCTTTGGCGACCGCGTTCTAATTGACGACCTAAGCTTCTCTATGCCAAAAGGGGCTATCGTCGGTATTATCGGTGCCAACGGTGCGGGTAAATCAACACTATTTAGAATGCTAAGCGGTGAAGAACAACCGGACAGTGGTGAGATCAAATTAGGTGACACTGTCGAACTTGCTACTGTTGAGCAGTTCCGTGATAACATGGACGACGGCAACACGGTTTTCCAAGAGATTTCTAATGGCCAAGATATTCTTAAAATTGGCAACTTTGAAATCCCAAGCCGTGCCTATGTTGGTCGTTTTAACTTTAAAGGAAACGACCAGCAAAAGTTCGTAAAAGAACTCTCTGGTGGTGAACGTAATCGTCTACACCTTGCTAAACTGCTAAAAGCGGGTGGCAACGTGATCCTACTGGATGAACCAACCAACGACCTTGACGTTGAAACGCTACGCGCATTGGAAAACGCAATTTTGGAATTCCCAGGCTGTGTTATGTGTATTTCGCACGACCGTTGGTTCCTTGACCGTATCGCAACGCACATTCTCGATTACCGTGACGAGGGTCAAATTAACTTCTTTGATGGTAACTATACTGAATACGAAGAGTGGTTAAAGAAAACTTTTGGTGCTGAAGCGGCTGAGCCTAAGCGTATCAAATACAAAAAGATCGGTTAATTCGAACCGCTTTTGAATTACAAGCCCTGACCTTTTTCAGGGCTTTTTTATATCTGGTTAGTCCGCCAAAATATGACTAAACTTGAATTAACAGTATGACGAGATCAACTTATGACAGAACGCAGAAAATTTTCCCGGATTCTATTTTCTAACGCAGCCACGCTGATGACAACCACTGGTGATTATCAGTGCGAAATTATTGACTTGTCATTAAATGGGGCTCTTATCACGCTCCCTATTGGACTCACTCCACTGAAAGGACAACCGGCTAGTTTAAAATTTATGCTGCCAGGCAGTGAAATTGAAATAAACATGGAAGTCGAAATTCGCCATATCGAGGAAGCTCATTTAGGATTACACTGTGCACAGATAGACATAGATAGTGTTACCCACTTGAAACGTTTGATAGAATTAAACATCGGTGATGATGATATTCTTCACCGTGAATTGGAGCACTTACTACTTCACGAATAAGAACATAAAAGGTATATAACCCCATGATTTTGGAGTCTTTACAGGGATTCATTCCATTTATTTTGTATTTTTTGATCGGCTACCTGCTGATCCTGACTTTTTTATATGTTTATACCAAAGTAACACCACACTGTGAGTGGAAATTGGTAAAAGAAGATAATCCAGCAGCGGCAACAGCATTTGGCGGCACATTGATTGGTTTCACTCTGCCAATTGCCAGCGCAGCAGTCAACGCAGTTTCCTTGGTAGATTTTGCAATTTGGGGCATCATTGCGGGTGTAATGCAGCTAGTAACTTTCTTTCTAGTACGTCTATACATGCCTAAATTGTCCGAGAAAATTGAAAACAATCATATAAGCGCTGGATTGTTTCTAGGTGGAGCTTCACTGGCAACGGGTATTCTTAATGCTGCCTGTATGACCTATTAAGGAGTAAGTATGAAACGCAGCAAGCAAATCAAACTTACTCTAGTGATGGGCACCACAGCAGGTTTAGCTGGCTGTTCAGACTCTGAAGAATCTGCATTACTCTTTGAAGATGTGAATGAGTGCACTTCATTTGGTGTTGAGACAGAGTCGTGCTTATATCATTACGAACAAGCCAAAGATCAACATCTATCGGAAGCTCCGCGATATGCTACTGAGCAGCTGTGTGAAAGCGACTTTGGGTATGAGCGATGTGAGAATAATGGCGGTTTATGGCGTCCCGTTATGGCAGGCTTTATGGTTGCGTTACTTGCAGAAGCCGTAGACGAAGGTCTAGATGCGATGAAAAAACGCAAAAAAAGAAAAGCAGCCTTTTTAAGCGGAAAATATTACTCTGGTGCCAAACCTCTTTATCGCAGCAAAGATGATTTTTTTCAATATCGTAATGCACAAAATAACGTTGTTTCCAGCGTCAACTCCGCCGGCACAACAACAGTAAAAAGCACGTCGATCAACTATCAACCTAAACCGAGTAAAACCGTAACACGAACAAAAAGTCGTGGTGGATTTGGCCGCAGTGCCAGTTCGAGGAGCTGGGGGGGATAACCTCTCCCTCCTCACAGTAAACCAACTCCTACACATTATGCTAAGAATACCGATCCAGCCTAGAGCTGACTGGCAACAGCAAGCCAATGCATTGGGCTTTAAATTTCATACTATGCATGGTCAACCCTATTGGGATGAAAGTGCCTACTACCAATTTACCCTGACGCAAATAGAACAAGATATTGAAGCTCCAACGCAAGAGCTTCATGAGATGCTGCTCTTTTTAGTTGATAAAATATGTGATGACGATGAGTTATTGCACCGCTTTGCTATCCCAGAAAAGTTCTGGTCGACAGTCAGGCGCTCATGGCTGCGCAAAGATCCTCATCTCTACGGTCGCTTTGATTTCTGCTATGACGGCACCTCCCATGCTAAGCTCTTAGAAGCCAATTATGATACGCCGACATCATTGTTTGAAACAGCTTATTGGCAATGGATGTGGTTAGAGCAGCAAGTATCAGCCGGAAGCCTGCCGAGAAGCAGTGATCAATACAATAGTATTCAGGAGCAGCTGATCTCTCGATTTCGTCATATACACAAGTTCAATCGAACTCATGTCCTGCATTTTAGTTGCTGCAAAGATACAGAAGAAGACAAAGGTACGGTGGACTACCTCAGAAGTTGCGCTCTTGAAGCGGGCATCCCCTGTCGATTCACCTACATTGAAGATATTGGGCTCAGCACTGAAAATCGTTTTACAGATCTGGCAGACAATGCCATCGACTGGTGTTTTAAGTTATATCCATGGGAGTTTATGTTTAATGATGAGTATGCGGATCCGTTGCAAACTCTGTCCACTCAATGGTTAGAGCCAGCTTGGAAATCAATACTATCCAACAAAGCCATTTTACCTTTGCTATGGCAATACTTTCCAAACCACCCCAATTTACTACCAGCTTATTTTAGTGATCAAAAATACAAACTAGACACGCGAAAAGGCAGTGTTAAGAAACCTATTTTCTCGCGTGAGGGAGCAAATATTGAAATTTTAAGAGAAGGGCAAGTGATAGCGCATTCTACTGGCACTTATGGTGATGAAGGTTTTATATATCAAGAGTTTAAAGCACTACCAAAATTTGCAGGTGAACATATTGTGGTCGGCAGTTGGATGATAGGCGACCAACCTGCAGGGATTGGGCTGAGAGCTGATACGAGTTTAATCACACAAGATATGAGTCGTTTCGTACCTCACATAATATTGGGTTGATAGCACACTCATGGTGACAAAAAAGCAGTCTCTCGACTGCTTTTTAGATTAGGATTTCTTCTGGTAAATTATCCCTGGGTTACAACGTAACATTTCAAAGTCGTTGCTTAGTCCCGCCATCGACTCTGATGCTCCCAAAAACAAATAACCATTTGGATTCAATGCCTGAGCAAACTGAGAAATGATTTTCGCTTTGACTTCAGGAGAAAAATAAATCAATACGTTACGGCAGAAGATAACGTCAAACTTACCCAAAAGCGCGTAGGAATCCAGTAGGTTTAAATGACGGAAATTGACCATTTTTCGAATTGGGTCAACAACTCGTGCCATCCCATTTCCACTGTCCATAAAAAACTTTTTACGTCTTTCAGGAGATAACCCTCGCGCCAGCGCTAATGCATCATATTCGGCATTTTTACACATATCCAGCATGGTGTTAGAAATATCTGTACCCACCACTTGTGCGCCCATCTTTAACGCACCAGGGTTTTGCGATTGATACTCACTGGTTGACATCGCAATCGAGTAAGGCTCTTGGCCTGAAGAACTCGCCGCTGACCAAATCTTTACGGGCCTGCGTAAATCCTTAAATTCAGGATAAATTTTCTTTTTAAGCAGTTCAAACGGGTATTGATCTCGAAACCACAAAGTCTCATTCGTCGTCATCGCATCGACCACAGCAGCTCTGAGCTGTCTTTCGTGTGGGCTGAGCGTTTTTGTTACCAAAGACGATAATGAATCGACATTAAATCGGGACATTAAAGGCGCAAGGCGGCTTTTGACCAAATAAAGCTTATTATCGCCAAGTACTATGCCACACTGCTGCTCTAAAAAGGTGCGAAACTGATCGTACTCGCTTTGCTCTAAATGTTTATTTTCCAAGGTTTACCACCACTTATTAATCACAATGAACCCATTTTTTCACAGCCGAAGCCAGCTCATCCGGGTTAAATTTGGCAATAAAGTCATCTGCACCCACTTTTTCAATCATTGCCTGATTGAATACCCCACTTAGTGAAGTATGTAGGATGACATGTAAAGGCGCTAGTTTAGGATCTGCCTTAATTTCAGCCGTTAAGGTATAGCCATCCATTTCTGGCATCTCTACATCAGAAATTAATAACCCAACACGCTCTGTGATGTCGTTTTGGCAATCTACTTCTGCAATTTCTTTGAGCCTGATTAGCGCTTCTTTACCATTTTTCGCTAGTTCAGTTTGCACACCCAAAGGTTCAAGTGCTCTTTTTACTTGGTTTCGTGCAACGGCAGAGTCGTCTGCAATGAATACAATACGTTCACCAAGGTCTTTTTGCATCTCGCCATCTGCGACAATATCTTGACTAACTTCAGTATTTATTGGGCAGATTTCGTTCAAGATTTTTTCAACGTCAAGGATCTCTACCAGTTCTTCTTCGATTTCTGTCACCGCTGTCACGTATGAATAGCGACCAGCTCCCGATGGCGGAGGCATGATTCGTTCCCAATTCATGTTCACGATACGCTCAACAGCACCAACTAAAAAGCCCTGCACAGAGCGGTTGTATTCGGCAATGATCACAAAACAGTTTTTAATATCTTCAATTGGGGGACCACCTACCGCAAGCGACATATCAATTACGGAAATAGTTTGGCCACGAATATGTGCAACACCACGCACATACGAATTAGATTTTGGCATGGCTGTAAGAGGTGGGCACTGCAATACTTCTCTTACTTTAAAAACATTGATACCGAAGCGTTGGCGCCCCTTCAAACGAAAGAGTAATAGTTCAAGTCGGTTTTGACCCACCAACTGTGTTCGTTGGTTAACTGAGTCTAAAATACCTGCCATTTCATTCTCCTACTCAAAATACAGCTTATCGGAACAATGTTTGCTTGTCATATAGCATTCAAAGTTGCCCTTGAAGCGGTGAAGCAATTCACGCAAAATCTTTATACCTTGTTTCACCCCATAAGCATAGTCGAAACATCATGAGTTTGTTAAAAAATACAATTGCAGTTCAATTCTTTCTCATTTTGGCATATTTTTTAGCCAAGCAGCCTGTTTACGCTCACACCTATGAGCCAGAACAAATTCAGGAAGTCGCAATAAAGTATGTGGAAAAACATACCACTGCGGACCCAAAAGGGGAAGTTAATGTCTCTGCGTTACCACTGGATTCTCGGCTCCCCAATCGACAATGTAAGTTGCCACTAAAAGTTTCTAGCAAAGCTTCTCCTCCTTTTAACCGTCAAGTTACAGTGCAGGTCCGCTGTAACGACAAGAAGAACTGGGTACAATTTGTGCATATAAAAATAGAAACTTTATATCCGGTCATTGTCAGCACTCAGCAGCTGGACAAGGGGACTGTATTGCAAGTTGGCGATCTGAAAATGGCAATGCGTCCAAAACACTTTGTTCGCGCTTCAAACATTGATAGCATTGATATGTTGGTTGGTAGTAAAACGAAACGTCGCATCCAAGCTGACAAAGCCATCAATTTGCGTCATGTTTGTATGGTTTGTAAAGGAGACTCTGTCATAATAGTGGCAGGCAATGGGCACTTTGCTATCAAAACTCAGGGGATCGCCCTGCAAGATGGCAATCTCGGCGAGCAAATTCGTGTAAAAAATGTAAAATCAGGGAAAACCATCCGAGCACGCGTAAAAGATGTTGATTCAGTTGCGGTCAATATTTAAAATTTTTGCTAAAGTTAGTAGTGGAATGGTCGATAAAAAGACTGAAACAACTATTTATATGGGTCAATGTCATGGTTAATAACATTAACGGTCAAAATCAGCCAAACAATGTTGCTAATAATATTAAGCAACAACGTGCTGAATTGCAAAGAAATGATGCAAGTAATACGGCAACAAAGCCTGCTGCTCAACAAAAAGCGGCCTCAGATTCGGTTAGCTTGACGCCACAGGCACAGCAATTAAAAGGCTTGCAAGACAAAGCACAACAAACTCCAGCATTTGATAGTAAGAAAGTAGAAGAGCTTAAAAAAGCCATTTCAGAAGGCAAGTATCAGGTTGACGCTGAGAAACTTGCCAAAAATATAGCGGCATTTGAATTCGATTTATATGGATAAAGATATTGAGCTGTGTATACAGCAACTTACGGCACAAATTACATCACTAGAAGCTTTGACCCAGCTTCTAGACGATGAACTAACCGCGCTCAGTTCTAGAAACGGCGATGGCTTAAAAGATATCGCGCGGCAAAAAATTACCTTCTTAAATACAATACAGAAGACTGATAAAAGTTTATCAACTTACCCGAAAGAGTTGTTTCAAGATCCGGATGTGGCGCCCTTAACGGAGCAAATCAATTTATTGCTAATCAAATGCAAAAACCAAAATGAGGTGAATGCCAAGGCAGCTCATTTAGCACATATGACAGTGCGTGAATTAAAAGAGATATTGATTGGCAGGCCAATGTCGACCACTTACACTGAAGAAGGAAATGTGGTTGAAAACGTAGGCGAAATCGTCAAAAACCTCAAAGCTTAAGTTAATCTTAGCGACAAAAAAAAGCACTGTGTCGACAGTGCTTTTTTTTGTTAGAAATGGCTAGTAGTACGTGACTCTTTGAATCTTTTTCGGTTTTACTTGACCAATATAAAGGTCATATACGGTTTTCATATCGAGCTCCAACTCAGTGGTATAAATATCACCCACTGCATATGACTTAAGTACTCGGGCACCTCGGATCACCCCCTGAACTTGGCTGCGCAACCCATCATTTTGTGCAACGACGCCCCGCACGGTAGTCGTGGCATTAAGCTGGTGGCCGTAAACCTGCTCGGCTAGCTCTCGATACGCTTCCAGTTTAGATACTTTAATTGCCATAAGCATTTTTTCACTATCGCTCGCCCCTGGCTGTGCGTCCAAAGGCGCGTACCCTATCGCTTTTAAAACCGGGTAGCTATCTGGTTGAACGTAACTATATTCTACATGTTTGTCGATAATTGAACTGCAGCCAGCAAGACCTACCACTACACCTATGGCTAAAATTTTGCTAATTTTAAATAACTTTCGCATATGTTACCGACTCCTAATCATGCCAAATTGCCTTTGTGTTAATATGGCATGCACAAATTGCGCCAATGCTATTGGCATAGGATTTGCTGAACTATGAAATAGAAGTCAAAATTTTGATATGGTATTGAACGATGAAAAAAGTAAGTAGTACAGCTCTTGTAGCCTGTTTACTAAGCTTTAGTGCTCAAGCAGAATGGTTTGAAGTAACAGGGTATGCAAATGCATACACAACTGACAGAGCAGCGGCAAGGCAAGAAGCTGTGCAAGATGCCATAACACAAGCGCTGATTTTTTCTGGTGCCACTGTATCAAGCATTCAAACGCTCGCAGATGGCGTGCTTGCACAAGATCATATAAAAATTAAAAGCCACGGTGAAATCCAAGAGATCAATCTAGTATCAGAAAACACTAAAGATGGTGTTATGAGTGTAACTCTTCACTTAGATATCTTCCCTAAACAACAGCAGTGCCCCGAAGAGTCGTTTAATAAACAGATCACGATAACCCAAAGCCAGCTGATGCAACCTCATCAAGCCAGACTTGGTCAAATTTTTGACATACATAAATCGACCAGTGAACGCATGTATCACACATTGATGCAACGCAATATGTCGGTCAAGCCTATCCCATTTATAGATAAGAGCATTAATGTACGTGCGTTCTTTTCACAAAATTTTGATTACGACGCTCAGCTTATTGAGAGCCTCACAGCTTCAAGCAATAGCCAATATGTATTGCTCAGCCAAATAACAGACCTCGCCAGTACACAACAATTAAACAGTGATTATGCTTTTTGGCAAGATGACGAATACGTGAGAAGTTTCAAAATAGATTTTGCCGCTTTCGACGCAATCAGCAAAGATAAAGTATGGCAACAACACTATAGCGTAACAGGTGTGTGGCCCTATGAAAAAACCAAGATCATCGACGTATATAGCGACACCTTTTGGCATACTGACTATGGCAAACGCATACAAGGTGTTTTTAATAGCCTTGCCCAAGATCTAAACCAAGCTTTTTCATGTCTGCCAACAAAAGGTAGGATCCTTCACAAAGATCAAGATCAGGTTGTAATTAACTTAGGCAGTGCTCATGGGCTAAAAGAAGGGCAGATTTTGAGTATCGCACACCGCAGTGACGTTGCAGGTGAGAGAAACCAGTTTTTTACGCGCAGCATTCAAACAATTAATCGTGTCAAAGTAACACAAGTTAATGCCCAAAATGCCATCGCAAAAAATATAAACAGCAGACCAATGAACAATATCCAAATAAACGATATTGTCGAACTTATCATCGCCCCCAGTGAAGACTTTGCACTATAACCTGGCTTCTCTGGAGCCTTTTAAACTCAAATTATTCAGCTGGCGTCCCCGGTAGGAATCGAACCTACATCAAAGCCTTAGGAGGGCCCCGTTTTATCCATTAAACTACGGGGACACGCTATCACATCAGAGGATAAACTCTTGTTTGTGCGGTTATATTTATAACAGCGCTAAACCCTAAATGACAAGTATATTTTGAAAATAGTACGCAAAAACAGAAACCTAAATGCGCAATTAAGGTATAGAGTTAGAAATGAGCTAGTTTTGGAGCCATGGCTTGACTACTTACAGCTGCCAAGCCTAGCAGGTCAATAAGTGACTGTCGCACTGGGATGAAGGATAAAATAAGGAATAATCACATTGCTGCTTGCCACAACCAAACGGCTATCAAAATCCAATAGTCGAGAATTGACCTCTACTCCCCTGTCACGATAGATCATAGTTCCGGTTAAAACATGGCTTGGTACCGGGTTTTGTGGGAGTTTTTTTGCATCCCGAGACAAAATAAAGTCACCATTTCTAGTTACTGCAATACCGCGGTGAGATTTAAAGTCAAGCGCGGGGTAACCCAATTTTTGAAATTGGTGTATCATCGACTCAGCCAGCTGATTTCCCAGCTGGTTGCTGTTTCGCAAACTTTTATCAAAACTCACAAAACTCGTAATTGCAACTGCATTGGGAGAAACCCCCGACATGGAATCAGTTAACTCCAATGCAATTTGTCCAGCATAATTGGCCAGCTGCTTATTATGGGAGTAGCTGACAAAGCCCGGATCAGTGTATTCGACCTCTGAGGGTGTGTTTAAGTCATTGGCCAACTGAGCAAGCTGCAACGATTGCTGTGCTTGTTTCGACTGCTGCCCTTTAGGCACTATTTGCGAATGCTGACTGCTCTCACAGCCAAACAGCGCTACCAGGCAGCTAACTAATGCTATGCTGTGTTTCATTGCCATTACCTGCTTGCTCTTTCCAATCGAATACCATCGTGGCCAATACCATCTCGTAACGCGTTAACAACAGACTGAGGCAAAAACCCCTGTGCAGTCCCCACGACAGCTTTGCTTTTTACGCCGACAATTCGCGCGTTGACTAGCACACCACCTTGATGGTTTGCCAAAGTTCCTGCCAGCACGTAGTTAAAGGTATGCTCATCTGATAACTCTAAAAAGTCACGGCTAAATATAAAGTCCCCTTGCTTGGTAACTCGCATAAAGTCGGTCGTTTTAAAGTCAACAACAGGTACACCAAAGTTATGCAGCTCATGAACGAAGCTCTCTGACAGCTGGTTACCTAGCAACGAGCCATAGTTGTAATCTTCATCTAAAAAGACAAAGGTCGCTACTGCGATTGGCGTTCGGTCGTTCACATAGCGCAAGTTACCAATCATGTCTTGCATCAAATTTTGTACATAGTGGGTCACATTTCGACTAGCCATTTGCTGAGACACGGTCATGCCATGCATTCCTCCAGGGTGTACCTGAAACTGGCTTTCAGAGCTAGCAAAAGCATTTTTATCCACCACCATTGCCTTGCTGTTATGACGATCACTGTCAGTACTCGAGCAGCCGAATAACACAGGCAATAAAAGTGATAATGCATACTTTTTCATATCTTTCTCCGTTAATATTGGCCGCGATGAAGTAACCCATCTCGCATTTGTACTTGCTCTGTTCCCCACAAGGTCTCTTTTGGCAAGCTAATTGAAGCGGCTGACATTGTCTTGCTATTGACCATATCTATTAACCTCGCGTGTATGGTGTAAGAATTAATACTCTCACTCACACTGCCCGTCAAAATAAGGTCAAATTTGTGACGATCTTTGAGCTTTTCTATATCTCGGCTCAAAACACTATCGGCACTGTCTGATAGATTGATTGCTTTTTGCATCCGAAATTCAACAACCTGTAAGCCCATTTGCGTTAAATACGTAATGAAACTCTCTTGCACTTGATTACTCAAACCAGCACCTTGATTATTTAACGTATCGGCACCGAGCCCATTATCTTTAAAAAAGCTGGTGACGGCGACTGAAACGCCAGGTTTTAGTGGCTTGCTATACTGACTTAACTGTGTCGCTAACTCTCCAACATAGCTGTGAACGCTACGCATGGGAGGCGCTTGCTTTGGACTTTGTTTTGCACTTGAGCCAAGCCAAGCGCTTGTGCTACATCCTGCAAGCAAGCTTACAAGCACCAAGATTAGAAATCGCATAATGACATACCTCTGGTTTATTGACGTATTTAATGCAAAAATCGAACCAAATTAGATTACATACAATATAAAAGTCGCACAAAGATTTATCACGTCGTATCTTGCATGGATTTGCTTAACGATTATTGCGCAACGGAAATACGCTCAACCTCACACGCGATGTGATTTTGCTTAAGTTTAAGGCAAGCTCTTGCCGCCTGCTGTGACTGTTTAGCAAACTTGTAACCAAGTAAGTATTTTTTTCGCTTTTTGTCATGTACGTAAAAAGGCTTTGTCGAAAATAAATGCCTCGACCGTTTAAACACAATCGCCACGTAGGCCTGTAATATTGTCAAAGAGTCGAACTCCCCTCCTCTAGCAATATAGCCTTTGTAATGGGGCAATTGTTCTACTAACAAATCAACTTCAAGCAGCACATCACCGAGATTTGAAAGCGCCACTTCTACCGTATTGTGCTGCCTAAAGTTATCCGTTGAACGCTTTTTGACCCTCGCTTCATATTGACCGGGTCGAATATTACTAAAGACGTAGTAACCATCGTAGGCTGATTTAACCGTCGCAACCACCTTTTGATTGCGGCCAACTAACTCAATATCAGCATACGCCAAAGGCTGCTCTTGTCCATTGAGATCTTTTTCATACGCCACGCCTTCGAGCTCACCGGCATGCACCACGGGATATTCCAAATAAGCGAGAAACCCTTTACGAGGCGTGATCGAACGACCGTCATGTGCTGCAATATAAAATGGATCTGGCAGTGATTCTTCATCCATCACAATATCAGTTTGCCTATTGAGTGGCATGTTTCCCAGCAAAGCGACACCTTTCGTATCGGTAAACGCTTGGGAAAAACCTTGTACTGATCGTATTTTCACGCCCTCCAAAAGCCTATCATTGCCATCAAATATCGCATTGTTATTTTGATCTAAAAAGACTTTTACTAATACCGAGCCAGTACTGGCAAGACGCCTGTCGGTGATAAAAAACTCATTGCTGTAGCTTTGATATCCCAAGCTAAATTGTCCAGTCAGCCCCACTTGCCAGTCATCGTTTTGAAGATAGCTAAATCGCCCAGTTAGTCTAAATCTGTCGTGTTGCCAATTTACCCCTGCACCGATTTCATAATCTTCATTAATCAACGATTTAGTGTAGTCCAGCTCGACATCAAACTGGCTGTCTAGGATACGGCTCAGCTGTATTTGGTAATCAGATAGCTGTTTTTGTGGGTGTAGCTGATAACTCAGCCCAATCCGGCCATATGTACCTCGGACTCGCCCTTGCCAACGCGTGATCCCCTTCAGTGTGTGGTCTGACGCCGAATTAGTTTGGTGGTAATCCAACTGGTTACTAAAAGTGCCAAACTGCGTCGCCACAGAAAGTAAACTGGATCCTAAGAAATCGCTTCCAGCTTGTTCACGACGCCAGTTAAGTGTGTTTTGGTAATTAAGCCGCACATGGTTATGTCTGTATAATGTACCTGCAGCCCGAACAGCAAACTCTTGTGTGTGTTGCAGCAATGCTTGTCCTAGCTCAGTACGCACTTTGTGATCGGTAAGTACAAAACTAAGTGCATGCTGATTTACCTGCGTACGACCTTGAAACTGATAATAACGTGCGCCCTGATCATCACGGCTTAAATCCACGTTTAAAATCCCCTTATTCCAAACGTCATAACTTGCCCCTATATTGAGCTGAGAAACATTTTCTTGTCCCTCTAAGCCATAGCGCATGCCACCATATACAGAAAGGTCATCACTGAAGCCATAGTCATACCTGCTGAGTAGATTCCAGCCCGAAATATCAGGCATACCTACATTGTCACCTAATAGCGTTTTTCCAGTATCAACAATCGATGTATCAAAATACCCTTCACCCTCGGCAATATTATTCCCTGCAACAAAGTAAGAGCGGCTCTCTTGAAGCACTTGACCTTGTGGCCCGTACATCACCAGTTCAAATTCATTACTACCAAAATAGAGCTCTATTGATTCAAAATCATATAACCCAGATTGTACGTTTAGTCTTTGATCTATCATCAATCCATTTTGATACAGCTCCACATCCCAACCAACTTGGATCACACCACTGATCCTCACAGTTTGTGTATCAATTTGCCTGTAGAGAGGCCTGTCACTGACTCGGACCCCACGAGCATATGAGGTGCGATAGTTACCTCCAATGCGCGTACCCAGCACATCTCCAATTTCAACTTGCGTCGCTGTGATGGGACCAAAATCAACCCCACTTTCATTTTCCCTACTTGCACTGATACGGCTTTCACTTAAAAGATCGCCTGAGCGCCCACTTAAAAAATAAGCTGTGTTCCAAAATGCGATATCTTGACTGCCAAGCAAAGATAGAGAGGCGACATTGTCTTTCAAATTCATTGTGTTAAATGAACCTTGAATATCAAGTAAAGGCGGGCTCCACACTTGATACGGGGTCGCTTTCCAAGGCAGAACTGGTGACTGTTGAGCTGTTCCTGGGCTGAATTGACGATTTTGCCTCTCTATACGCCGCTCAATTGGTAGCTGTTGTTCACTGCTCATTTGCAACTTTAAGTCTTGATAATTAAACTTGAACTGCAACCCAAACCAGCTCGATACTCTGCGAGCATCAAAATAGACTTCACCGTCAATCTGAGCAAAATCGCTTGTGTCAAAACGCACTATTTGGTCCCCCACAACAGCTTCTCTGAGCTTTAAATCAAGTGAAAAACGCTGCGCTTGATCAATAAACCACCCATTGTATCGAGATACATTTTCGTCATATGAAATCGCAAAATCTAAAGCAGAAAACAGGCTTTGCAACTCTAGCTGAACCCCTGTTTTACTCTTCCTAGCGAACACCTCAGAGAGATAATAACCCTCCATATAGAGTGAAAAAAACAGTACTTCACCGGTTTGAATGCGGTCTTCGCCATAGCTAAGTACGGAGTATGTTTGCCCTATAGTATTTTCTGTATTGGCATGACTAAAATAAGGGATCGCTGCACTGACACAAAGTAGCGCAGCAATGAAACACTTGGAGATCACAGTTGGGTTTAATGCGCTATATCAAAAGTGCGTTGTGAAAATACCAGGTTTCGATACTCTTCTTGACCCGTATAGGTAACACGTAATTGTCCTGCGCCCTTTAATACCTTGCCAGCTAAAGTGTTTAATTCGACGCTTGCGTTAGTTACTTCAGGGTAAATTGCGTAATTGTTTGCTGTTGCCACAACTTGCCACTCCTTCGCACCTTTAGGCTGCCAATGGGCTTGCAATTTTCCAAGCGCACTGGCGTTACCGCTTCTTTGCAAGTCTATTGCAATCACGGTCTTGCCATTTAAATCGGTAGCTAGCTTTGTAGCAGCAATGCGCACTTCGGGCGCAGCAACATCTTTTCTATAAATGACAGGAATGCTGTAACTCAATATCATATTTAGGCTAATGCCGATTGCTTCAGAGTTATCGAGTTGCTCTGTCGGCAAGGCTTGAAATAACAAGTGAGAGCGATACTCACCAGCGCTCATCCCCTGCTTTCGACGCAGCGCTAACTTAATGGCCTGTCTTTCACCGGGTGCCAAATGTACTTGCCTTGGTGTCATTCTCATCAAGTGGCTCAATTTCCACGGTCCGACCTGTTCAGGTTGAAGATCTTGATATCCGCCAAAAGGCAAGGCTTGTTTTTCTTTCCACCCCAAGCGATAAGTTTTCGCTTCACTGCCATTGTTGATTAAGAATACTTTGGCCGTGCGTTGACGCTCATCAAACACCACACGCGTTGGCGAAATCATCAAAGAGGCATACACAGCCTGAGTAAAAAAAGAAAGGGCCACAAAGCCGATACTTACTAATTGCATTTTCATAAAACTAATAACTTACTTCTATATTTGCCCAAACACGATACGTACCGTCTGGATACTGGGTAGATTGAGCTCCGATCTCAATGGTTCCCCCCACCTTTAATAAAGCGTTGCCCTGTGCGTCACTAAATAGCCTATCCACGTGTTCTAGCTGCACCAAATTTATTCCCTGTACGTATAGGTTACTATGGGAAAGCATAGGCGTGATAATACTTGTTGAAACGGTGACACTATGTAAAGCTGGCAACGAAGAAAAAAGCAATTCTGCGGCTTGCCCTCCAGACACCAAATGCACAGGACCGCTTGTTACATTGTGCCCACTCGCACCGATTTGAACACGACCAACTTGAGTGTGATCTGAAATTACAATTGTGCCAAAATCCAATGGTGTGATCACCTCAGTTCGGCTGCTGGCAGAGTAACTTATTAGCAATAATAACCCGGCCCATACAGCGTGTTGGACACCTTTCGCATGCGGTCTTTTACAGACTGAGATCAAGGACACAGCTCTTAGCCTTTAGTAACTCACTTCCAATGTGAAAGTACCAATATAATCACCATCTAGATAATTGGCAGAATTACCCGTTGTTGTTGATAGCGTTGCGCCAATATTAAAAACAGCTTCGCCATTTTCATTTACTTGGATTTGCTTACCAACAACAGGAGTTGAGTTCGAAGCACCCGTTTCGATGTAATATGTAAATGAGCCAAGTTTAAATCCTGCAGCACCACTGCCACTACCAGCGGCCAATGAGACATCAGTCTCAACAGGATCGGTAATAGATAAAGTCGCAAATGGCACAACACCGGAAATTTGGAATTGCGCCGGGCTGCCAGCAGAAATAATAGCAATCTCAGCATTATTCACATTGGTAGAAGCAACAGTCGGCGTTTGTGTCGTATCAGCAGGGATCGTCAATGAGGCCGTATCTGTACCAGTATTATCAGCCACAGCTCGAATTGTACCAAAATCTAAGTCATTGTTTTTGACCAATTGAAACGCGTTTTTAACTTTCACTTTGGCATCAAATGTCGCTTTTTGAGCACTGAAAGAAGAAAAGGGTAGTACAGCTATCGCTGTCATTAAACCTAACTGTTTTAAGTTCTTTTTCATACTTTTATCCTATACAAATCACAACATAAATAAAGCGTGATTAAAATTAGTTGTCTCGCGACGGCTTATTCTGAGTGATAGCTCTAAAATAAGATTACACTTACCGCCCGATAGGCATAAAATCAGTCCCTATATTTATACACTTATATGTAATTTTTAAGTTCAGAGCAATGTCTAGTGACCCTAGATATCGCTTTGCAAAATACGGTTGCTTCTTGTCGAGAGCTAAAGCCATATGCAGTAACAAAAAATAATTTCCTGTCTCGGTCAGGCTCAACAATATGAGCGTTGACCCCATTAAATACGAGTGGATAGCTTTGCCTGATTGTATTAATTTGTGCTTGGATCTGCTGTACTTGTGACAAAGCTGCGTCTCGCTTTAAATGAATACCCACCACTAAATCTGGGGTCTGAAATGTTTTCTCTGCTTCATCTGTATTGCTCACCGAAGATACATCATGCGTTTCAACAAACGAGCCCCTTTTCGAGTCAGGTTTAACGGCATGTTTAATCACCGGTTGAGTGGGTTGCAAGTAATCATGCAAATCAGGAACTTCAGCCTGTGTAGAGAGCAATTTAAGCAACTGGGTCAAATCCCCTTCCATTTTTGCCAAACGCTCAATACTGGCCTTGTTTTCTTCATATGAGGAAACCAAGGCTTTATGGGCGTGTATCGCTTCTTGCTGCGCCACTTTTTCTTCAAGTGTCTGAGTTGTATTTGCACAGCTGGCTAAGCACAGTGAGATGCACACTGCTAATGAAGTTGGTAACCAAAACTTGGTAGGCATACAGCACATTCCACCTTAACAAATTTACAGACGCGATTTACTACATAGCTAAGGCGTTAGACTGACTAAAAAAGACTGATTTGTCCAATAAATCGGATAAAAACCTTAGTTTTTGAGCAAAAAAAGAACAAAAACCCTGAATTCACTTGAAATAGGAACAACACAAAAGAGGGATATACAAAAAAGGGACAGATAGGGCCAGATAAAATTTATCTAACCCTAATTTGCTCTGAGCTTAAACTGAAAATGGATATTGAATGGCATCATGATGCTGATAGTTAGTCACTTCGAAGTCATCCAAAGTTACCCAAGTCTCTAAATCTTCAAAGCTCTTGATATCAGGGTTAATATGTAATTGTGGTGAAGCAAATGGCGTTCGTTTTAATTGTACATCACGCATTAACTCAAGTTGATCTTCATAAATATGCGCATTCACAATCTTATGAAATGCCTTACCAGCTTCAAGACCTGTTATCTGAGCAACCAGTTTAAGTAAGGTAAACACTTGAATCGCATTAAAATTGCCACCTAACGGTACATCTTGACTGCGCTGATAACTATTTAAATACAATACACCATCTAATATGGAAAATTGATGCTGAAACATACAAGGGCGTAAACAGCCTAAATGGAATGAGCCAGGATGATAAAAAGTGATAATTTCTCCTCTGTTATCTATTCCTTTAGACAAATCGTCTATCACTTGTTTGATTAAATCGACACTCCCTCCATCTGGCTTTGGGAAGTTTCTGGCAACAGCACCATAAACAAACCCCATGTCATCTTCCCCTTTGCGGTTCGGATTATTGAGCCAGTCTTGGTTTTCGTTTGCGTTGGCATTCCATGTGTTGCAGCCAATTTCTCGAAATTGTGCTGCACTGTCATAACCTCGCAGGTAACCCAGTAACTCTGCAATTGCGGCCTTCCAAAAACTTTTCCTCGTCGTATCTAGTGGAAACTCATTTTTATCGACGTGATAGGTCAAATCAGCATTAATCACCGTCAGGCATCTTTTACCTGTTCTTTTATTTTCAACCCACTTGCCCTCATCGACAATGCGCTGACATAAATCTAAATATTGCTTCATTAACGTAACCCTATCACTCTACTAAAATCAACTGTGCCATATCATACACTGCCAGTTGACGCTAAACCATCATTGCTGGCTTGATAAATATAACGAGTACCTGAAGACCTTCACACATACACTGAGAATAATGGCAGTGCAATTGTGTATTTTTTCTTGCTAGCTTAGGTTTGCTTTAATCAAAATATATAAGGAAAATTATGAAGCTTACAATCAAGAAAACCCCACTTAAAAAACTGTCTAGTGATAAAGCTCTACAACCAAACGCAACAAACTTTGTTGCTGGTGGCGAGCCAGACTTGTGCCCTACAGTAGGTCAGGGAACATGTATCAATGCGATACACAACAGTGGTTGCTTCACGGCAAGAGAGCAAGACTGCCCTGTGGCGTCGTAACGACGTCAATAAAAGAAGCAAGGTTCACTGGAACATTGCTTCTTCAAGTTCAGCCCCCAATTAGCCGTTATTAACAGCAATACTTTGATTAAATTTTGCAATATCTCGGCGCTTCAAAAGGCTATAAAAGGCGGGTAGTACAATAAGCGTAAGTACAACAGCGCTTGTCATACCGCCGACTAAAGGCGCTGCAATACGACTCATCACTTCAGAACCCGTTCCAGTTCCATACAATATTGGCAGTAACCCAACGATAATGGTTGTAACCGTCATCATAACAGGCCTAACTCTCAATCCCGCACCATAAATAAGCGCATTCATATAGTCTGTATCTGAAATAACGATGGCTGTATTTTGTGCTTTTTCTTTGAGCTCTTTGAGTGCTTGGTTGAGATAGACCAACATGATCACGCCTATTTCCACTGCAACGCCTGCCAGCGCAATGAATCCAACCCCAACAGCCACCGAGAAATTGAACCCTTCCCAATACATTAACCATACTCCACCAATCATGGCCATAGGCAGGGTTATCAGAATCAATATCACCTCACTTAGCGCTTTAAAATTCAAATAAAGTAAAATCACAATGATAGCGAGGGTGAGAGGCAATACGTATGAGAGCTTGGCTTTTGCTCTTTCCATATACTCATATTGACCAGCCCAAATAATCGAATAACCAGCTGGTAGCTCAAGCTCCGTCGATAAATGGGCCTTTGCATTTCGTACATACGTACCGACATCAATTCCTTCAATATCAATATATGTCCACCCATTCAAACGCGCATTTTCACTTTTTATACTCGCGGGTCCGGTATCAATATAAACCTCAGCAACGTCACCTAATGTAATGTGTTTACCTGATGGCGTGATCACCGGTAACTTGGCGAGCTTTTCCGGTGAATCACGGAAATGTTGCGGATAGCGAATATTAATAGGATAACGCTCCTGCCCCTCGATAGTTTGTGTCACAACAGCGCCGCCAATCGCAGTCGATACCACTTGCTGAACATCAGCAATATTTAACCCAAAACGGCTAGCCTGCACTCGGGAAATATCTACTTTAATATATCGGCCACCAGCAACCCGCTCAGAGTACACAGACGCGGTTCCGACAACCGCGGGTAAAATGCGTTCAATTTGCTGACCAATATCTTGAATGACCTCAAGATCTGGACCCGCGACTTTGATACCAACAGGGGTTTTAATTCCTGTTGCCAACATATCTATCCGCGTTTTTATCGGCATTACCCATGCATTCGTCAGCCCCGGAAATTTAACGAGGCTATCCAGTTCAGCTTGCAAGCTCTCAGTAGTCACGCCTTCACGCCATTGCGATTTAGGCTTCAATTGAATAAAGGTTTCAATCATAGTGAGCGGTGCCGGATCTGTTGCGGTTTCTGCACGCCCTACTTTGCCAAAGACATTCTCTACCTCAGGTACTGTGCGGATCAATTTGTCAGTTTGCTGCAATAACTCGCGCGCTTTACCAATCGATATTCCCGGGTAGGTCGTGGGCATGTACATTAAGTCGCCTTCATCAAGTGGTGGCATAAACTCGCTGCCGATTTTACTCACAGGATAAAAGCCCACAACAGACACCACAACCGCCAATAGAATGGTGCTTTTAGGAAATCGCATCACCTGCTTTAGTACGGGCATATACAGGGCAATTAACATGCGATTTAAAGGGTTCTTCTTTTCTGAAAGTACCTTACCGCGAATGAAGTACCCCATGAGCACAGGCACCAAGGTAATAGCCAACCCTGCCGATGCTGCCATAGCATACGTTTTAGTATAGGCAAGTGGTTCAAACATTCGCCCTTCCTGAGCTTCTAATATAAATACAGGCAAAAATGAAACGGTAATGATCAACAAACTAAAAAACAGTGCTGGGCCTACTTCTGACGCCGATTTGGTAACTATTTCCCAGCGGTTTTCATCGGTCAATGGCGTTCTTTCCATATGTTTATGCATATTTTCAATCATTACAATCGCGCCATCTGTCATAGCACCGATCGCAATTGCAATGCCGCCCAATGACATGATGTTGGCGTTTATCCCTTGAAAATGCATGATGATAAAAGACACCAGTATGCCAAGCGGCAATGAGATCACCGCCACAATAGACGACCTTAGATGGAATAAAAAAACCACGCAGATCACAGCCACGACGATTAACTCTTCTGTCAATTTTTGCCATAAGTTATCCACTGCCGCCTCAATTAGCTGAGAGCGATCGTAAACAGGCACTACTTTTACCCCCTCTGGTAAAGACAGCTTCAACGACTGTAGTTTTTCCTTAACCCCCTCTATGGTCGCTTGTGCATTTTCTCCTGAGCGCATCACCACAATCCCGCCAACGACTTCGCCTTCACCGTTGAGCTCGGCAACACCTCGACGCATCTGCGGCCCCAAACGCACTTGTGCGACTTGTCCAATTGTCAGCGGAGTCCCTTTAATACTGACACCCAATGGGATTTGTTCAATATCTCTGAGAGAACCTATATACCCAGTAGCAGTCACCATATACTCGGCTTCCGCCATTTCAATTACTGAAGCTCCCGTTTCTTGGTTACCCTGTTTGAGTGCTATTTCAATTAAACTCAGTGGGATGTCATATGCTCTTAGTTTGTTTGGGTCAATTTCTACTTGATACTGCCTCACCATCCCACCTACTGTGGCGACTTCAGATACCCCGGAAACCGTCTGCAATTCATATTTTAAAAACCAATCTTGAATACTACGTAGCTGACTAAGATCGTGCTTTCCAGAACTATCGGTGAGTGCATACATATATATCCACCCAACCCCAGTGGCATCGGGACCAAGCTGTGGTTTTGCTGGCTCAGGTAAACTTGCAGCTGCTTGGTTTAAGTACTCAAGAACTCGGCTTCGCGCCCAATAGAGGTCGGTGTCATCGTCAAAAATAATATAGACATAAGAATCGCCAAAAAAGGAAAATCCACGCACAGTTTTAGCGCCAGGAACCGACAGCATCGCAGTACTGAGCGGAAAAGTTACCTGATCTTGCACCACCTTCGGTGCCTGACCTGGATAACTGGTTTTGATAATCACTTGTACATCAGACAGATCAGGGATCGCATCAACAGGTGTATGTTTTAGCGAATAGATCCCACCAAATGTCAACACCAGTGTCATCAGCACCACCAACAAGCGATTGTTTACAGACCATTTAATAATTGATTCAATCACGCTCGGCTCCTATCAATGATGTGCATGGCTATCGTGCGCTTGCTCATCGTCAGCTGCCTGCATAGCAACAATGATTAAGTCATCTCGAACTTCAAAGGTGAATGAGATCTCATCACCTACTTTGAACTCTTTGAACTCCAATTCACCAGCCACCACAAAATCCATTGTCGCCGCAGGCCTTTTCCATTTATCAATGGCTTCTCGACTGATATTCAAAATGCGTCCTTTCTGATCTATATGATTAATCACCCCTTTAACTGTTGCTGTCGGAATCTTAGCTTGTGCCACTATATGAATACCTGTTACCTCGTATCCGCCAGCATCTTGTTCTGTAACTTCGAAATGCAATCGCTGACCAGACTTCAAAGTTTCTATCTCCACAGCTTTTGCAACATTAAAATTCATCGTCATGGTGGGCCAGTCCCATGCTTCAACTGGTTCATGGGTAATATTAACTTCACGATGCTGCACCATCACGCTATTTACTTCGCCCTGCATCCAAACAGATTTGGGGCGTTCCACAAATTGCATTCTTTTGAAATCAGACGTTTTACTAGATTCTGAGTCAATTAAAAATTGTGCAGAGGTAACCACCTCTTCGCCTTCTGTCAGCCCTGAGACTACCTCAATGGCAGTGTCATTAATTCTGCCAATCTCTACTTCAATGGATTTAAACTGACCGCCGCCTAGCGCCAATACAACTCGATTTTGGGCTCCTGTTCGGATCACTGCACTTGCCGGAACCGTTAAAACCTCGAGTATTGGATCAGCTTCAATGTCAACACGCGCAAACATATTTGGCTTGAGTATTAAACCTGGATTATCAAATTTGAGCCTAACCCTCAGTGTACGGTTTTGAGCGTCTAAGCTGGGATACACATAATCTACTTTGCCAAGCCAAGATTTGCCTGGTAAGTAATCTAACTCCATTGTAACTGGTAGCCCGGGTTTAATAACCGCAGCTTGGCGCTCAAATACTTCCGCTTCAACCCACACCTGATCCAACTTACCTATGCTCATCATGGTCGTGCCAGGCTGCACATAGTAACCTTCACGGATCTTAAGATTTTCAACTACGCCTGATTGCGGCGTATAAAATGTAACTGTTTGACGAACTTGTTTGGTCTTTATCAGCTGCTCGATGAAGTCCACGGACATTTTAAGTGCTCTAAGTCGCTTACGCGCTGCATCTATCAGCTGCTGATCTGATTGCTTCAACGCGACGAGCATCTCTTTTTGTGCATTCACTAATTCAGGAGAATATAAATCGTACAACGCCTGTCCTTGCTCGACTTCATCACCTATCGCTTTAACGTATAAGTTATCTACCCAACCATCTACGCGCGGATGGATGTGCACCAACTTGTGTTCATCATACTGAACATAGCCCACTGTACTTATTGAGGTTTGCAGTGAGCCTCGTTTCACAGTCGCCGTTCTCACCCCTAAGTTATTAACCATATGGGAAGCTATTTTTACTACGCCAGGACCAAACTCATCTTGTCCTTGAGGTTCGTCATAAACCGGCACAAGGTCCATGCCCATGGGTGACTTTCCAGGTTGGTCACGACGATAATTTGCGTCCATCGGTGCCACCCAATAAAGCGGCTTTTTCTCGCCTTCCGGTGTTGCTTCTTTATCACTGAGCGGTTGTCCCTCCATAAATAACAAGGCCGATAGGCCGCCTATTGCAATCCCAATTAAAGCCGTACAAAGGGTTTTTATTGCAGAAGACATCATCGTACTCCCCCTAAACCTTTGTTATTTAAACTCGGTTGCTGATTGAGAATTGGTATGTATTGCTCATAGATAACGGCCATTAGAACTGCTCCTCATATTCAGTCACGGTGGCAAATACCTTACTGCTGCCATCTTTCATTAGTATCAACACTTGATATGGGTTAAAACGCTTCCCTACTTCCACGCCCGGAGAACCAAGCGGCATAGCCGGAACAGACAACCCAATGGCATTTTCTATCGGATTAGATAAGAATTGTTTAATAAACTTTGCAGGGATATGCCCTTCGAAAACATAGCCATTATCGCTCACCCCTGTATGGCAAGATTGATAACGGGCTTGGACCCCCAACTTGCGCTTAACCTCGCTTAAATTAGGTAAATCATATATTTGGTGAGAGATGTTAAATTGAGTTAAATGTGCTAACCACTTCGTACAACAGCCACATGTCGGGGTTTTGTATACTTTTAACATCGGATGCTCGACGCTTTGTGTTGCGCTTACTGGACTTTGAAAGCCAAAAATAACTGAAAGGCATAGCACAAGTGCTACAAATTTAAATTTATACATGCTGGAACTCATTTTTAGTTGTGATCTATAGCCGCCGACACATATTGCCAAAACTTAAACCCAATGCTGTCACAGCACAGGCTAATAAGCAGACATGAAGACGGCCAATTTTTATACAGAATATTTAGGGCGCAATAACCCTAGGATCACACCAAAATGGGTGGTTTATATACGGAGTTGATAAATTGGTTAGGTGAACCGACATAGCCAGAAACAGGTTTGTCTGTTGCTAAATTGATTGTAGAAAAGATATTCGCTTCACTGATAAAAAGAGAAAACGGCGCGCACAAACTGGTAGGGCAAGTACAATCGGTCTTGCAACAATCCATATCACTGTGTGTTGCCATAGAAGTATCATGGTGCATACCGCTACTGTGGTCATGTGACTGCGATATACTCTGGTGAACATCATGCATGGCCACTGTTATAGAAGCCATCGGCATATCGTGATCACATATCATCTTTGCCTGCACCAATGGCTGAAACACAAACATCAAAAACACTGCCACAACTAATACCAGTTGCACAGGGTTATATACTGTTTTTGATAATTTGCGATCACTCACAAGTCTGATACCTTTGATTTTTGTAGTACTACTATAACGCTAAATCGACAAAGAATAAAACACTGTCTAGCTAAGTGAGTAATTTACTCACTTAGCTAGACCATAAGCATGTAATTAAGCAGCTTTAACTGCTTCTCGGCGATGCGCCCAAATCATCAGGCCTAGGCCGCCAATTATCATTGGCAACGACAATATTTGCCCTTGTGAGATAATACCAGCGTGTAACCCAATATGGGCATCTGGTTGACGGAAGTATTCAATTGCAAACCTAAATACGCCGTAGCCCAATAAGAATAGTCCTGCAATACTACCTGCTGGACGCGGCTGTTTGCGATACCAAACAAGAATCAAGAATAAGACCAACCCTTCAAAAAACGCTTCGTACAATTGGGAGGGGTGCCTTGGAACATTACCGCCCGAAGGGAAAATTACCGCCCAAGGTACATCCGTTTGCCGTCCCCACAATTCACCGTTAATAAAATTACCGATCCTGCCAGCTAGTAACCCCACAGGAACCATAGGCACCACAAAATCTCCCACAGCCAAAGGGGACTTATTAGTTCGCCATGCAAAAATAAAAATCGCGGTGATGACACCAAGTGCACCGCCGTGGAATGACATTCCTCCTTCCCATACTTTAAATAGCATCAGCGGATCTGATAAAAAGGAAGAGAAGTTGTAAAATAGCACGTAGCCAATACGGCCACCTAAAATGACCCCTAACATGCCATAAAATAGCAAGTCACTGACCTGTTCTCTCGTCCAGCCCGAGTTGGGTTTATCAGCTTCTTTATTTGCCCACCACATCGCAAATGCAAAACCAATTAAGTACATAAGGCCGTACCAACGGACACTTAGTGGACCGACTGAAAATATAATCGGATCAATTTCCGGAAACTGCAAAGCCATCGCTTTCCCTCAATAAAATAACATTTTGCCTGCAATCACGATGAGTATGAATGCAAACACCTTTTTAATTGTTGCTACTGGTAAATAATGTGTGGCTTTAGCACCCAATGGTGCAGTAAACCAAGAAGTCAGTACAATACCAAATAAAGCCGGTAAGTAAATATATCCCAAAAAGCCTTGTTGCAAAGTTAACTTTTCGCTACCCGCAACGATATAACCAATACTGCCAAACAAAGCGATCACAATACCACTCACCGCAGCACACCCTATGGCTTTTCTCATATCTATAGAAAAATAGTTAAGCAATGGTACTACAAGCACCCCACCCCCAATGCCAATCATGGCTGAGAGCGCACCCATTATACTGGTTATGCCGGTAATCGTCGCACCGCTGGGTAAATTTCGAGTGACGTTTTGTTCAACATTACGGCTTGAAATCACCATTTTTGCAGCGATTAAAATCACACACAGTAAAAATACCCATTTGATGATCAAAGCAGGGATTAAGGTGGTAAAAAAGCCACTTAAAAGCGCACCTATCGCGACACCACTCACTACCCAAGGTGCTATAGCCCAAGGCACATTGCCATTTCGGTGATGTGCAATTGCGGAAGACGTTGAAGTAAATAATATTGACGCTAATGAGGTCGCAATTGCCACTACGATGACTTGCTCAGTGGGTAATATTGAAAAACTGATCAATATTGCCGATAGGACCGGGACAATAATGAGACCACCACCAATACCAAGCAACCCAGCTAAAAAACCGACCACACAACCGAGTAACGCACAGCTTAAAACCAACGGTGCGTTAATAGACATAATGATGTTCATTATGATGCTCTTTGTTATTGTTGTGCCCTATGTTAACGCATCTGCGGTGAGCCTGCACACCTATTCGCTTGATTCAAAAATAGCGCTCTTTAACTAAACACTAAACGCGATTCACTCAGCTCACGACCCATTCCATGAAAAAGCCGATTTTAGAGTCTAAGCGTTTTTTGTTCCTGATTGCGTATAGATGATTTCGCTTAAGCCCTGAGCGATAATAAACTCTCGTAAATAACGGTGCACTTGAATCGCACTTGATGCGCTCAAGCATTGCTCAAGTAAGGATTCCATGTCCGTCACCTTGAGTCTTCTAAGCACCCATTTTACTTTATTCAACGCCGAAATATTCATACTCAACCTGCGATAGCCCATGGCCACGAGTAAAATCGCGCCTTCAGGCTCCGAGCCCAACTCTCCGCATAAACTAAAAGGTAGCTCCAGAGCTTGGCAATCTGTGGCAATGCGATTTAGCGCCCTTAATACGCTAGGGTGATAAGGCTCAAACAGCTTGGCAACACGTGAATTGGCTCTATCTACAGCCAACAAATACTGCGTTAGGTCATTGCTACCCACAGAGCAAAAATCGACTTTTTCCGCCCACTCTGGTAGCAAAAAGATACTTGAAGGCACTTCTATCATAACCCCAATTTCAGGTTTATCTATCTGATAAAACTGATCTGCCCACTCCTCTTGCAGTTCAAAATAAGCTTGTTCAAGCAGAGCCAGTGCCTCATCCACTTCTTCCGTATGACCTATCATGGGCAGCATAATTCGCAAGTTACCGAGCCCTGCATTCGCCTTGATCATCGCTTTTAGCTGGTCGAGAAAAAGTTCTGGGTGATCCAGTGTGACTCTTATGCCGCGCCAGCCCAAAAATGGGTTTTCTTCTTCAATGTCAAAATAATCTAAGACTTTGTCTCCGCCGATATCCAAAGTACGCATAACAACGGGCTCAGGGTGATACAGAGACAACACTTCTCGGTAACACTGCTCCTGCTCTGCTTGAGATGGGAATTGTCCCCGTTGCATAAACCAAGACTCGGTACGATATAAACCGACACCGTCACTGTATTTTGCGCTCATATGCTCTGAAGAAAGGTCTAGCCCCGCATTTAATAATAAACTGATGCGCTCTCCATCTAGGGTAATGGGCGGCAAATCATGTTCCGCATCAAACTTATCATGCAGTTGGCTTTCTTTTTGCCGAAGTGCCTCATATTCTTGAGTCAGTACTTTAGATGGAGAAACATATATTCTCCCTGCATAAGCATCAAGAATGATGGGTTTATCTTCAAACTGGAGGAGTGGGATATTTTCAATCCCCCAAATTGCGGGGATCCCCATTGCACGAGTCAATATTGAAGCATGAGAATTCGCTGAGCCATGAACACTGATCACCCCTACCAACTTGTCTTTAGGCACATGCGCTAACATGGCTGGTGTGAGTGTCTCCGCGACTAAAATGGTCTGCTCATGATATGATTTTGTTACCGACTCAGTACTAACCAAATGATGTAATACCCTTAAACCCAAATCCTTTACATCCACAGCTCGTTCTTTGATATAAGGATCTTGCATGGCCTCAAATTGAGTTACCAGATCTTCAATTACATGTTTAAGCGCAGATTTCGCATCCCAGCCTAACTCAAGCTCTTTGCTAACTTGCTGACCTAGACTACGTGCATCTAAAAGCTGTTGATATACCTCAAAGACAGCTAGTGCCTCTTTGGGTAGAGATAACGATAGGCGATTAGCAAGCACGTGAAATTCGTGTCTAGTCGCATCCACAGCTTGTTTAAATAACTTTTTTTGTTCACTCAGATTGGTATTTTTTGTTGACTCGATACTGGAAAAATCCAGTTTAGGTAACACTACATACGCTTTACCAAGTGCAATTCCTGGGGTGCTGGCTACACCTTTTAGCACTGATGTTTTGTGATTGGTCGCATCTTGTTTTAATAGTGTTTGCAGTTCAACATGGGCCAGTTGAGACGCCAACTGGGCAGACAATGTGATTAAAAATGATTCCTCGTCATTACTGAATTCACGTGTGTTTCTTTGCTGTACGACAATCACGCCGAGTACTTTTCGCTGGTGGACCACTGGCACAGATAAGAAGGCGTTAAAGCCTTCTTCTTGAACTTCTGGAGAGTGTTTGAATCGAGGATGCACCTGCGCCTGGGCGATGTTAATTGTTTCTTCGCGCTGTGCGACTAGGCCAACTAAACCTTCAGTAAATCCAATCCTGAATTGACCAACAGCTTCAGGGTTTAAGCCATCACTGGCCATAAGAACAAAATTGTCCTGGCTATAATCAGCAAAGTAAATTGAGCAGCAATCCGTCTGCATGGCCTGCTTTACCATCACAACGAAAAGGTTTAGAGCGTCACCTAAGTTATCTTGTTGAGAAACTGACTGCGCAATTGACCTTAACGTTGCTAGCACTTTGACATCCTACCTATCGTCTTCGCCAATGATCTTTATGGCTATGTTCTTTGCGATTGAACGGCATCGCAAATGGAGCAAATTCTTTCATAACCCTACGATAAACATCCCTTTTGAATGAAACGACTTGCCTTACCGGGTACCAGTAACTTACCCACCGCCAATCATCGAATTCGGGATGGTGAGTTCTCAGTAGGTCAACTTCTTCGTCTTTACACCTAAGTTTGAGTAAAAACCATTTTTGCTTTTGCCCTATGCATACGGGGCTTGAATCCTTACGAATTAACCTTTTTGGTAGCTTGTATCTGAGCCAGTGTTTAGAGCTGGCTACAATTTCGACATCTTCAGGTCTTAACCCCACTTCCTCGTGAAGCTCACGATACATAGTTTGCTCAGGGGTTTCACCTTCATCAACCCCCCCTTGGGGAAACTGCCAAGAGTGCTGACCATAGCGCCTTGCCCAAAATACTTGCCCTTGGTTATTACATATTACAATTCCCACATTGGCACGAAATCCTTCGGCATCAATCACCTTAGCGCCTCATTCTTATGTCTATTTTATTTGATTGTTCCATATATAGCTGGCATCAGCAAATATTATTCCCGCTTTTACTCAAGTTACTCACAGCTTGTGCATAACTCAGAACTAACAAGCGCATTTTACAAACAAATCCACAGTTCCATAGCCAAAAAGCTAACTTCTCCACAGAAACTGTGGATAATGTTGTTCATATATCTGTATTTATCCAAATTATCATAGATTCGCAGTCATCCAAACCTTATAGAAAACCAATAAAGAGCATAAATATCATAAACTTAAACTATTCACACCCCATTTAAAACTGTTCAAAATAACACCAAGCAAATTCAGTTCAAAAAACAACCAACCCAACTTAATCCACAACCCCCTTATATTTTGATAAAATTTCCCCACATCTATATAAGGTAAGTAAAGCAATGCTAAAACCCGCTCCACCAACTAGTATTTCTGAATTATTGCAGCGTGTTGAGACGATCGCCGGGTTAACTCTGGGTGAGCTAGCCGCTCAGTATCACTTTAAAAGTCCGGATGATTTGCTACGAGAAAAAGGCTGGCCTGGGCAGCTATTAGAATATGTATTGGGCGCCAGTGCAGGCTCCAAGCCTGTACCTGACTTTGAGCATATCGGCATAGAGCTCAAAACCTTACCGCTAAGTTATACCGGCAAACCCCTTGAAACGACCTATGTGTCTGTTGTACCACTGACCAACCTGACGGGATTGACATGGCAAAGCTCTAGCGTTAAGAAAAAGCTCAACCATGTACTTTGGCTTCCAATCTTAGCTGAACGTGATATTCCGCCGATTAATAGAACTATTGGAACTGGATTTTTATGGCAGCCGGACTCGCTCCAAGAAGCACAATTGAGACGAGACTGGGAAGAACAGATTGAATTAATTGCCGTAGGTCGAGTAAATGAAATTTCTGGGCACCTTGGGGAAGTCATGCAGATCAGACCTAAGGCAGCTAACAGCAAAGTATTAACCGATGCTATAGGGCCTGAAGGCGGGTTGATAAAAACCTTGCCCCGAGGATTTTATTTGAAGACGCAATTTACCCAAAACATACTGAAGAATCACTTCTCGTGCTAATCGTGGCCATCATCAATTCGCGTTAGCTGATCACGGCCACTGCTGTGTAAAGGTTTTTATCCTTTGATTATTCTAAAGTGGTACAAGCCTTTACTTTCTAAGTTGGTCCAACTACCACTTGGACATTCGCCATTGTTATTGTTAAACCAAAAAGTAACTGTCTGTTGAGTGGTCAACGCAACTAACATTTGACTATGCAATGCCTGACAAAAAGTATTCTCGCCCTGAGAAGTTTTTAAAGAACACAGAGAGCCATTTGACACTTTCAAAGGAGTGCTGCCTGTTCCTGCAAAGCTCGCATATAAGCGAGTATTCTTATCTAATTGCAAGTCTGTCACTTTACCGCTACACCAAGATTTGCTTGCTGAGGCACCAAAGCTGGCTGCAACGCCCAACACACCGACTAAAACTGAGAGAGCTTTTTTATTCATGGGTTTAAATTCCTTGTATTAATTATAATTTATAGTCTTCATGCGAATTGTACCTATAAGGGCAATTAATTTTAACCCTTTAAATACAATTATTTATGAAACTTTAAATAAAATATAAATCTAATTGACTGATGTTTTTTAATTGGAAGCTTACGTGGAGAGCGTTTAAGTTTAGATATGACGGAAATATTGATCGTTATAGCGCTTTCGATGGATATAAAAAAGCCACGAACACAGCTCAGTCGTGGCTTATCTTTTTAAAAGTAATTAGTAAGTCTACTGACCTTTGATCTCTGAACGACCATTGTAAACAGCTTTGTCGCCTAAAGCCTCTTCAATACGTAGAAGCTGGTTGTATTTAGCAACACGGTCTGAACGACATAGAGAACCAGTTTTGATTTGGCCTGCCGCTGTACCAACTGCTAAATCAGCAATTGTAGCGTCTTCGGTCTCGCCTGAGCGGTGAGAGATAACCGCAGTGAAACCTGCATCTTGCGCCATCTTAATTGCATCAAGAGTCTCAGAAAGAGAACCAATTTGGTTAAATTTAATCAAGATTGAGTTACCGATCTTCTCATCGATACCACGCTTTAAGATTTTCGTGTTAGTTACGAATAAGTCGTCACCAACAAGCTGTACTTTTTCACCAATTTTGTCTGTTAGGATTTTCCAACCATCCCAGTCGCTCTCGTCTAGGCCGTCTTCAATAGACACAATTGGGTAACGTGCTGCAAGATCAGCTAAGAAATCAGCAAAACCTTCTGAGTCGAACGCCTTACCTTCACCACTTAGGTCATACTTGCCATCTTTGTAGAACTCAGAAGATGCACAATCAAGAGCCAGCGTCACGTCTTTGTTCATTTCATAACCAGCTGCTGCGACTGCTTCAACGATTACTTCTAACGCTTCTTCGTTTGACTTAAGATCAGGAGCAAAGCCGCCTTCATCACCAACAGCTGTATTCAAACCACGAGCACTCAATACTTTTTTCAGGCTATGGAAGATTTCAGCCCCCATACGTAATGCTTCACGGAAGCTTGAAGCACCAACAGGCTGAACCATAAACTCTTGAATATCAACATTGTTGTCAGCATGCTCACCACCGTTGATGATGTTCATCATAGGTACTGGCATTGAGAACTGACCTGCTGTGCCATTAATGTCTGCAATGTGCTCATACAATGCAACACCTTTCTCTTGTGCAGCAGCTTTAGCTGTTGCTAGAGATACAGCTAAGATTGCGTTTGCACCTAGCTTTTCTTTGTTTTCAGTACCATCTAGGTCAAGCATGATTTGGTCAACAGCACGTTGCTCTAGCGCATTTTGGCCTTCTAGCGCTTGTGCAATTTCTTTATTTACAAAGTTTACTGCTGTAAGTACACCTTTACCCAAGTAACGAGACTTATCACCATCACGTAATTCAAGTGCTTCGCGAGTTCCTGTTGATGCACCTGATGGTGCACACGCGCGGCCCCAAGCACCCGAGTCTAAATGAACATCGGCTTCAACGGTTGGGTTACCACGTGAGTCCATAACTTCACGGCCAATCACTTTTACGATTTTTGACATCTTGATTCCTCTTTTCCCAAAGTGGTGAGTGTTTTTATTTCTGCTTAATTCGCATTGCTATGCAACCGTATTTGTGTGTTTCAGTCGCATAGCAATACCTAAGGTATTTAAACAAAAAAGCCGTGCACTCGTGCACGGCTTTTTCTCTTAAGAGTTTTCTTTTTGGTAGCTGAATGCTGCACCAACAAACCCTTCAAACAATGGGTGTCCATCGCGAGGAGTCGAGGTAAACTCAGGGTGGAACTGAGCAGCAATAAACCAAGGGTGATCTTTATTTTCAATGATCTCCACCAGCTTTTTATCTTCAGATAAACCAGTGAATGCCAACCCTGCTTGCTCTAGTTTCTCAACAAAGTTGTTGTTCACTTCGTAGCGATGGCGGTGGCGCTCTGTGATTTCTGCACTACCATATACTTCACGTACTTTGGACCCTTCAGCTAAATGACATAGCTGAGCACCCAAACGCATTGTCCCGCCAAGATCTGAATCTTCAGTGCGAGTTTCAACATTGCCATCTGCATCTAGCCATTCAGTGATCAAACCAACGACTGGGCTTGGCGTGTTCACATCAAACTCAGTAGAGTTTGCATTTTCAAGGCCAGCAACATTACGCGCATATTCAATCAACGCTACTTGCATACCAAGACAAATGCCTAAATAAGGGACCTTATTTTCACGGGCATATTTAGCAGCAAGGATCTTGCCTTCAACGCCACGATTACCAAATCCGCCAGGAACTAGTATTGCATCAAGGTGATCTAGTCTCTCAGTACCTTTGCTTTCGATATCTTGAGAATCAACATATTCGATATTCACTGTTACACGGTTTTTCAAACCTGCGTGCTTAAGGGCTTCGTTAACTGATTTGTATGCATCAGGAAGCTCAATATACTTACCAACCATACCGATTGTTACTTCACCAGTCGGATTAGACTCTTGATAAAGCACTTGTTCCCACTCAGATAAATCAGCTTCAGGGCACTCAAGGTAGAAACGACGACAAACTAGGTTATCTAGTTCCTGAGACTTTAACAACGCAGGGATCTTGTAGATGCTATCAACATCTTGAAGCGAGATTACTGCTTTTTCTTCTACGTTAGTGAAGAGTGCAATTTTCGCTCTTTCGTTTGCAGGCAACTTACAGTTAGAACGACAGACAAGAATATCTGGCTGAATACCAATTGAGCGTAACTCTTTAACTGAGTGCTGAGTTGGTTTAGTTTTTACTTCACCAGCAGCACCAAGGAAAGGCACTAATGTTAGGTGCATAAATAATGCGTGCTCACGACCAAGCTCAGTACCAAGTTGACGGATCGCTTCAAGGAATGGCTGTGACTCAATATCACCAACCGTACCACCGATCTCTACGATCGCGATATCATGCCCTTCTGCACCTTCAATTACTCGGCGCTTAATGTCATTGGTAATATGTGGGATAACTTGGATCGTTGCGCCCAAGTACTCGCCTTTACGCTCACGACGTAAAACGTCTTCAAATACACGACCTTGCGTAAAGTTGTTACGGCTAGTCATTTTGGTGCGAATAAAGCGCTCATAGTGACCAAGGTCTAGGTCAGTTTCCGCCCCGTCTTCGGTTACGAAAACTTCACCATGCTGAATAGGGCTCATTGTGCCCGGGTCAACATTGATATAAGGATCCAGCTTAAGAATAGTCACGTTAAGGCCACGTGCCTCTAAAATCGCAGCTAATGAAGCAGCTGCAATACCTTTACCCAAGGAGGAAACAACTCCGCCCGTTACGAAGATAAATTTTGTACTCATGCGAACCCTAGAATATCAAGGAAAATGGAATTTAAATAAGAATCAAGACGGGGCAATAGTATAGCAAAAGCGTGATTAGCAATCCAGCAAAAATTGTCTACTCAAACACCGAGATTACTTTGCGCGCTTTTTTATGCGCTCCCAAGCATCGTCCATTTGCTCTAAGCTAGCTTCTTCCAAGGTGAGGTTTTGTTTAGCTAAAACCCCTTCTATTTGGATGAATCGATTACTAAATTTTCTTGTGGCCTGACGCAATAGCTGCTCCGGGTCTCGTTTCGCATGACGAATGACATTCACTGTTGCAAAGAGCAAATCGCCAAGTTCTTCCGCGCTATGCTCTGAGTACGGATCCTTTGCCATGGCCTCCTTTACTTCATCCACTTCTTCTTCAACTTTATCCAGTGCACCATGATAATCTGGCCAGTCAAACCTCAAAGAAGCTGCGCGTTTTTGAATTTTTTTAGCTCTGGTTAATGCTGGAAGCCCTTGGATCACATCATCACCGAATGCTGCTTTTTCTTTGCGTTCGGATTGTTTAATTGCCTCCCACTGAGCATCCAACTCTTGCTCTGTCAAAGATGTTTTTTTGTCGAACACATGGGGGTGACGGCGCACAAGCTTTTCATTAAGTCCTGCAACAATGGACTCGAAGTCAAACAGGCCAGCCTCTTTGCCTAGCTGTGCATAAAAAATGACTTGAAACAACAGATCTCCAAGTTCATCTTTGAGTGCAGTATAATCTCTCTGCTCTATGGCATCAGCCACTTCATACGCTTCTTCTAGGGTGTGAGGAACAATCGA
Organism: Pseudoalteromonas luteoviolacea; assembly: GCF_018100925.1. Classification (GTDB taxonomy): domain Bacteria; phylum Pseudomonadota; class Gammaproteobacteria; order Enterobacterales; family Alteromonadaceae; genus Pseudoalteromonas; species Pseudoalteromonas obscura. The sequence goes on from NZ_JAGJEH010000003.1 coordinate 512,878, forward strand.
GTTAAAATCTTGTTGTTTATCCCAATCGCAACCTCTTTCGGGGTCGCGTAAAGTTGCCATGATCTCTACAAGACGCTGTACATTCTCACTCATTCATTGTCCTTAGTGCTGGCGCTTAGCTTCAAACACGCCTTCGGTTTGAAGTAGTTTAGTCAGTAAACGGTTGGTTGCGGATAAGTCGCCGACTTCAATTTTCATTGTAAAAATTGCAACCCCTTTTTCATGTTGAGTTTGCACATTCATATTGAGCACATTGACTTTTTCGTTCGCTAAAACCGCACTAATATCTCGGATAAGCCCCTGCCTATCATTGGCCTCTATTCGAATGGTGATTTCATAGAATGATTGCACATCTTCAGACCAACTGACTGCAATTTCGCGCTCCGGATGCAGCTCCGTTATGTGCGCAAAAGAGTCACAATCGGCGCGATGTACCGCAATACCTCGACCCTGCGTGATATAACCAACAATGGCGTCACCCGGTACAGGCTGACAACACTTTGCAACGTGACTGAGCAAGCTGCCCACACCTTCGACTACAATGCCGTTTTTATCGCCTTTGTGCTTTTTACGGGTACTTAGCTTTAATTTAGGCTCAGATTCTGGCTTATCTTGAATAAAGTTTAAAAACTGATTGATACGTACGTCACCCGCACCAATCGCCACCATCAAGTCGTCCAACTCTTTAAAGTTAAAACGTTCAATGGCAGGCTCTAATTCTTTGTAACTGATATCCAGCTTTTGTAGGTGACTATCAAGAATTTCCTTACCTGCTTGTAGGTTTTTATCTCTGTCTTGCTGTTTAAACCAGTGATGAATTTTACTGCGTGCACGAGAAGAATATATATACCCCAAAGAAGGGTTAAGCCAATCACGACTCGGTGAGGGGTTTTTCTGGGTTAATATCTCAATTTGATCCCCAGTGGAAAGCTTGTAAGTAAAAGGCACTATTTTACCAAATACTTTCGCCCCGATGCAGCGATGCCCTACATTAGAGTGTATGTAATAGGCGAAATCTAGCGGAGTGGACCCCAGCGGTAGATCAAAAATATCGCCACGCGGCGTGAAAACATAAACCCGGTCTTCAACAACTTGGTTCTTTAACTCTTCAGCAAATTCACTGCCATCAACAACTTCCTCTTGCCACTGCAGTAATTTTCTTAGCCAACTTATCTTTTGCTCATAGCCGGAGCCACGACCTGGCAACGCACCTTCTTTATACATCCAGTGTGCAGCCACCCCCATTTCAGCATCCTTGTGCATATCGTGGGTACGGATCTGAATTTCGACTGTTTTACCCTCAGGGCCAAAAACAACGGTGTGAATTGACTGATAACCGTTTGGTTTCGGGGTCGCAACATAGTCGTCAAACTCTTTATTGAGGTGACGCCAGTTAGTATGTACGATGCCTAATGCAGCATAACAATCCTGCAATTGCTCTACCACTATACGCATAGCACGTATATCGAATAGCTGTTCAAACTCGTAATTTTTTTGCGACATCTTTTTGTAAATACTGTAGATGTGCTTAGGACGACCATAAACTTCTGCCGTGACATTCGCATCTGCTAACTTTTGTTGCACCGCAGCAACCATGTCACTCATATATGCTTCACGAGCAAGGCGTTTGTCGGCCAATTTTTTGGCAATTTTTTTATAACTTTCTGGGTGTAGATAACGAAAAGAAAGATCCTCAAGCTCCCATTTAAGTTGACCAATGCCTAAACGATTTGCAAGCGGCGCGAAAATATTCGCTGTGGTCTTAGCCGCCACGACGCGCTCTTCTTCTGAAGCATCTTTTACGCTACGTAAATAGCAGATCTGCTCTGCCAACTTGATCACAACAGCACGCACATCTTCTACCATTGCAAGCAACATGCGGCGAATTTTGTCTATTTGGACATTGCCTTTGCTTTGATGCGCTAAGGTGCTTATTGAAGCCATTTGCTCCACACCTTTTAATAGCAGCGCGATATTCTCGCCCAATGACTTTTCGATCGCTTCAATATCTAATTGTTGCGCAAGAAAATAGGGAGTTAGAAACGCGCCAGCAAGGGATTCTGAGTCAAAATTCAGCTCAGCCAAAATCTCAACCATTTCAATGGCTTTTTCCAGCAGTTCCCCATCGGCTTCCGCGGGGCATAAAGCATATGCTTCATTGAGTCGATCAGTTTTTTCTTCGGACAAATTTAACAGCGCCAAACGCGCGTCAAAATCAGCCGGAAGTGTTGCGTGGTGAGATTGGCGAGTCGCTACCATTATTGACTACCTCCTTTGGAACAACGCCATTGTTTCAATATGCCCAGTATGAGGGAACATATCCATCAGTGCGACTTTGCTAACAGTAAACCCAGCGGCCAAAATCAGCGCACTGTCTCTTGCTAAGGTAACCGGATCACATGACACGTATAAAACCTTGTTGAATTGCTTCAGTGGCATTTGTTTGAGGACATCATAAGCCCCCGTTCGTGACGGGTCTAACACTAAAGTATCTAACTCCTTGCTAAACCACTCTGCTGTTGCCATATCTTGGGTCAAATCAAACTGGAAAAACTGCGCATTGTCGATATCGTTAGTGTGCGCATTTTGCGTAGCCATTGCAACAGAAGAAGCAACCCCTTCGACACCAATAACTTTCTTTGCTTGTTTTGCAAACAATAAGGAAAAATTACCTATGCCACAAAACAGATCAAGCACCTGCTCATTTCCCGATAACGCAAGCCAAGTCACTGCCTGATGTAACATCGCTTCGTTAACTGCTGAATTTACTTGGATAAAGTTATCCAACTTAAATTCAAATTGAGTGCCACCAACTGTATATTGAGGTAATAATGCATAAGACACTTCAGCATTTCCGTCATCCCATAAGACTTGCCAACCTTTTTTATCAAACTCGTCGGTGACGATGTGCTTGACAGTACAATCAATTGCTTTTGTGTGACGGAACAACACAAAAGGCGCGTTATCAGCCTCGCATAATTGAATATGGCTAATGCTACGAAGCTGAGGGTGACGATTAAGTATGTCTCTTAAGCCGATAAAAATAGATTGATACACCGTCGTCAGAACACCACACTCGGCGATATCGACGAGTTTTTTTGATTTTGATGCTCGAAATCCAAGCTTGAGCACTTTCTCTTTTTTGTCAAAGTACGTCGCTATTCGCGCTGCACGTCGATAGTGCGAGCCATCACTGGATATAGGTAAGCACCATGGTAACTCACTCGTACCTGAAAATTTGGCAAACAGTTTGCCAACCGCAAGCTGCTTGTGTACTAACTGCGCAGACTTCTCCAAATGTTGCAGTGAACAGCCGCCACATGCTTGATAGTGTGGACAGAATGGAATTACACGCTGATCACTTGGTTTAACAACTTTTGCAACACTGCCCTCAAATAGTTTGGCTTTTTGCTGGTTAATACGCACTTTAACTTGCTCACTGGGTAAAGCCCCTTCAATAAATCCCACTTTGCCATTATGCTTTGCTACGCCTCGCCCTTGATGATCAAGTGATTCAATTGACACTTCAACGACCTGACCTTTCACTGATGCTTTTTTAGCACGAAAAATTTGTGCCATGTACCGCCCCTTATACATTGCTAAACACCAATGAACTCGCTAATCTAGAGTTCATAATTATCAAAGTTTTATATCGCTCAATATGTCTAAATTAAGCTTACGCGATAGCGTTTTATTGCTTACCCTGATCCCGACGGTGTTAATCGGCTTAATACTTGGTGGATATTTTACTATAAATCGCTACGTAGAGCTTGAACAAATCTTGAAACAGCAGGGCACCAGCATCGCTAACTCGCTGGCAATGACAGTAGAGCACCCGCTCAACACAAAAGATAAAGCCAAATTGCACAGCATCATTACTAAAGCGCACAATCAACATGCATCTTTGGTCAACAGTATTGCGGTCTTTGATTTACACAACCAGCTCATTATGACCAGCAATTACCATAGTGAATTTAACGATTTGCACTATCGCGGTAATGTCGCTGCCCTGCATGCAACCGAAGCACAAAAACTGCGCAATAATTTTGTTATCTTTTCGCCTGTAAAGGATTATGGCACTGGCGCTACATGGCAAGATGCCCATGCCCAAACCATCGCCGTTTTAATGGTTGAAATAAGCCAAGACCAAGCCATTATTGGCCAGCAAAAAGCATTGCTTTTAAGCGGCACCATTATTCTTGCCGCACTTTTATTGAGTGTCTTTTTGTCCACTCGCTTAAGTCGTATGTTCTCTACTCCACTCTCCCAGTTGCAGTTAGCAACAGACAAACTCATTGAAGGAAAAACGGATATTGGCGTCAATCAGCAAATGCAAGGGGAGTTTGACATGATGCGTCAAGGCCTTATCACCATCAGTGAAAAGATGGTCGGCCAAAGAGATGAAATGCAAAAGCACATAGATCAGGCCACCAGTGACTATAGAGAAACCCTTGAGCAATATGAAACACAAAATATCCAATTGAATATTGCGAAAAAAGAAGCGCAGGTCGCGAACCGAGTAAAGTCAGACTTCTTAGCCAAAATGAGTCACGAGTTGCGCACCCCGCTCAACGGGGTAATAGGCTTTACTCGTCAATTGTATAAAACACCTTTAAATAAACACCAAAAAGATTATTTAGACACCATTGAGCTATCAGCAAACAGCCTACTTACCATCATTAGCGATATATTAGACTTCTCAAAACTCGAAGCGGGCGCTATGGAACTTGAAAATATTCAGTTCCAACTTAGAGACGCAGTCAACGAAGTAATGACACTGCTCGCACCCAGTGCATATGAAAAACAATTAGAGCTGTCAATTGCCGTTAATCGACAAGTACCTGACAATTTGGTCGGCGATCCGACGCGCTTTAAACAGGTACTTATCAACTTGATCAGCAATGCAATTAAATTCACGGAGAAGGGATCGGTCAAAGTAGACATTAGCCATCGCCTAAAAGGTGACTCACAGACATCTCTATTGGTTTCAGTCAGTGATACCGGCCTCGGTATTGCACAAGAAAAACAAGACACGCTATTTACGCCATTTGCTCAAGCTGACACAAGCATAACCCGAAAATTTGGTGGTACCGGACTTGGATTAATTATTACCAAGCATATCGTGGAGGTTATGCAAGGTAGGATCACATTAAACTCGGCACTTGGCAGTGGTTCCTGTTTTACTTTTAACGCTATCTTTAACTTGCCGAGCCGCTTATTCAATGACGACCTCCCCTGCAAGCCTCTTGAGAATAAGCGAGTTTTATACTTTGAACCACAAGAACACACGCGCAATGCTGTGATCGCCCAAATTGAAAGTTGGCATATGCAAGTCACTGTGTGTGACAGTGACGAAGCCTTTTTCAATGCACTTTCACAAGAGTTCAGTTACGACATTTGTCTGGTTGGCAATATGGCAACCGTCGACGATATGCAAACGGTAAAAAGCTACATAAATCATGCCAGAGAAAAAGCCGACTACTTGTATCTTATGGTCAATACAATCTCTCACAACATGCGAGAGTCGCTTATTGGTAGTGGTGCTGATGCATGTATCAGCAAACCGCTTCACCACAGAAAACTCTGCGAAATGTTGGCTGCACCGTACCGGTTAGATCACCCTGATTTATCGATTGAAACCAACAACGCGACACATTTACCACTCAAAGTGCTTATTGCGGATGACAACGATGCTAATTTAAAACTGCTCTATACGCTGCTTGAAGAGCAAGTTGAAACCATTGAAACTGCTCACAATGGTGCGCAAGCAGTCGGGCTGTGTAAAACCCATAAATACGATTTAATATTTATGGATATTCAGATGCCAATCATGGATGGGATCACGGCGTGTATAAGCATTAAAGAATCTTCTATGAATGATGATACGCCCATCATCGCCGTCACTGCGCATGCCCTTGCAGGCGAAAAAGAGCAACTGGTAAAGGATGGATTTAGTGGTTACATGACTAAACCCATTGATGAGGATATGCTGAAACAAATCATATGTGACCACAGTGCAGCATCTCCTGTCGAACGAGAACAAAAAGAGGAACAACTGGTAAGCAGCGTTGCACCTTTTGAAAGCCACTTACTGGATTGGAACCTTGCGTTGCAACGCTCAGGTAATAAGCCGCACCTCGCACTGGAAATGTTAAATATGCTACTGCAAAGTGTTCCTGAAACCATTGAACACCTCAATGAAGCCAGTGAACAAGCGGATCCAGAGTTGCTCTTAAAAGTCATCCACAAGTTCCACGGCGCATGCTGCTATACCGGAGTACCCAAACTGAAAGCGTTAGCTGAAACCATCGAAACGGCACTTAAACAAGATAAAGGCTTCGATTACGTCGAGCCTGAGGTTTTAGACCTAATAGATGAGCTGACCAACTTGAATGATGACGCTGAAATCACGGCAACTTCCAGTTTGTAGTATAAGGTGCATTTTCACCGGAAGGGGGCTCAGATCCCGCTTGAAACTGACAATAAAAAAGGCGCCCTAGGCGCCCTTAACATTCCGAAATAAAACAATTACAGTGCAGCAAATACTTCGTCAGTTTTTGCAGCACAGATAAAGTCATTTTTGTGAAGACCCTTGATAGAATGGCTCCACCAAGTCACTGTCACTTTACCCCACTCGGTTAACAAACCAGGGTGATGACCTTCTTCTTCGGCCATATCACCCACTTTATTTGTAAACTCAAGCGCTAGCTTAAAGTTTTTAAACTTATACACTCTTTCTAACTGCATGATCCCATCACGTACTTCAGGTACCCAATCAGGGATCTGCTTGATCAATACTGCTAACTCTTCATCTGACACTTTAGGCGCATCCGCACGACACGCTTCACAATTTTGTGCACTTAAATCAGACATGGGTGGTTCCTTAACTTGCTAATTTATTTTTAGGTGGAAATTTTGGCTCAAACAGCCCAAGCTCTTTTGCTCTTTGTACTAAAGACATAATGTCCATTTGAGAAATATCAAATAGATCATCTATCGAACTAATTGTGTAGTACAAGGGCTGCATGATATCAATGCGATATGGCGTTCGAAGTACATCTTGTACTTCAAGTTTGTTAATTTCAGGCTTATCTGAATACACGTACTGGGTTTCACCAGGACTAGATAGGATCCCGCCGCCGTAGATACGCAAACCATTGTCAGTTTGCATTAGACCAAACTCAACGGTAAACCAGTATAAACGAGCTAGGTAGACACGATCTTTCTTCTCTGCGGCATAACCTAACTGACCATACTTGTGTGTAAACTCTGCAAACGCAGGGTTCGTTAACATTGCACAGTGGCCGAATATTTCATGGAAAATATCAGGCTCTTGAAGGTAATCAAACTCCTCACGTGAACGAATAAACGTGGCTACAGGAAATTGTTTGTTGGCAAGCAATCTGAAGAACTCGTCAAAATCGATCAGCGCGGGAACAGGAGCTACTTGCCAACCAGTCTCCCTTTCAAGCACAGCATTGATCTCGTGCAACTGAGGAATGCGATCATGGGGTAGATTGATTTTCTCCAATCCTTCCATATATTCATCACATGCTTTACCTTCAATACACTTTAGCTGTCTTGCAACTAACTCAGACCAGATTTTATTTTCTTCGTCACTCCACTCAATAACGCCTTGCTCATTAGGCTGCTTGGAAGTGTATTTACTAGATTTAGCCATAGTAACCTTCTTTATTTTGATCCCCATTTCTCATGATGGAGCGTTCAAACCTGTTATTTCGATACTATGTAAAAGTGAGCAAAATATTAATAGGCAGGCCTGAAATGGCCCACCTCAAGAACCTCAATTTCGTAAACTATAAATTACAAAATTGAACACAAAATAATACACCCTTTAATTACGGCGCATACAGATGAATCCAGTGTAAACATTTATATACATAAAAATGCATTATCTAGATCCGCGATGATATCATCTGCGGATTCCAGACCTACCGAAATGCGGATCAGCCCATCTGAAATGCCCGCAGCTAAGCGCTCTTCTTGTGTATAAGGTGAGTGTGTCATCGAAGCAGGGTGTTGAATTAACGTCTCAGGATCACCTAGGCTCACAGCTAAAGTACACAGAGCCGTAGCATTGATAAATGCTTCACCATCAGCGAGCGTACCTTTTATCTCAAATGCAATCACCCCTCCTGCACCTTGCATTTGTTCGCCAAGATAGTGATGACCAGGGTGCGATGCCAATCCTGGGTAATAAACCTTTTCAACTTTAGGGTGGCGCTCTAAAAATTCAGCAACTCTTTGAGCACTCTCACAATGCCGAGCCATTCGAATATGCAGCGTTTTTAGGCCACGGTTTATCAACCAAGCATCATGCGGACTGATCGTCGCTCCAATGTCTTTCAAAACCGTTAATTTTACTGTCTCAATATGCTCTTTGCTGCCACACACAATACCTGCAACAACATCGCCATGACCATTTAGATACTTGGTCGCGCTGTGAATAACAATATCAATACCAAAACGCTTGGGTTTTTGTAGCAATGGGGTCATAAAGGTATTGTCAATCACACTCAATAGATTGTGCTTATTGGCAAACTCCCCGAGCATTGCCAAATCCAATACCGTCATATTTGGGTTAATAGGTGTTTCCGCAAATAACATTTTACTGTTTGGCTGTACTGCTCGCTCTAGGGCTTCTCTGTCCGTCATATCAACAAAACTTACTTCGATGCCAAACTTCGGCAGCATATGTGCAAATAAAGCAAAACTACACCCATATAGTGCACTTGAAGCAATCAAATGATCGCCTTGTTGAAGAAAGCTCAATACTGAAGCAGAAACCGCTCCCATGCCTGTTGCTGTTGCAGCCGCATCTTCCATCTCCTCTAACTGCGCCAGCTTTTCTTCCAATTCTCGGGTCGTTGGGTTACCAAGTCGCGTATATATAAAGCCAGCTTCTTCACCAGCGAATCGAGCAGCGCCCTGTGCAGCATTCTCAAATTTAAAAGTGGAACTTTGATATAACGGTGCCGTTAGTGCACCATGCGGGTCATCAAAGTGGTTTGGACCGTGAATACAATTAGTGTGATCGTGTAACTTCTTCATTGCTTGCCTGTTGTTATTATTCAAACTGTTTATATCTTATGTAATTAGATATTCCATGATGGATAAATGTACAAGCATGCTGGAAGTTCAGAAGGCTATGTGAGAAGAATTAATATAGTGACTCTGTACACATAAGTTGTCACCTAAGAAGCAACAACTTATCTGAAACTCAGTTATTAGTTTTGCTTAATCAATTGATTGGTGAGCTTTTTTGCAAAATCAGCAAGAAAGTTGGCTTTATTTTCCATACGTGGAATTGGTCGACACAACGCCATGGCTTTGTAGCCCAGCCTAGCAGTAAATACACCTGCGCTCAGCCCTTGAGCGGACCTAGCTGATAGCTTACCCAGTAATTCCGCGCCCAAACTCGTCGCCGCAAGGTCGCTCAGCAATTCTGATGCTCCCACAAAGACGATTTGTTTAGCCAATAGCTTGTACAGCTTTATTCGGCTGCGATAGCCTAAAGTAATACCGTAATGCGCACTGAGCTTTTCGACTAAGCTCACACCTCGCCATAACACTGCAAGCATGTCAGTGACCGCCATCGGACTCAACGCCACCATCAATGCAGAAGTCGTCGCATACTCTGCTATGATTTTCTTGGCTTGCAAATCTTGATCCCGCAACAAGGTGACTTCATACAACTGCAGAACCTCCTGATCTGTATAGTGGCTTTTTAAGCTTTTTTGAAATGTAGAAACGGTATCTGTAGGTAAGTTTGCCAATAAAGGGCTAAGCCAATGTTGTGCTTCTCCAATCTGGTTGCTGTTGAGCAAGCGTTCTGCCTGATCTCGGCGCGCTTCTAAATTCTTCAACGTTCGCAGCGCTTTTACTTCACGCAATAAAAACTTGGCTCCCCAGCCTAGTGCAGAAATAAAAAGAAGTAAGTACAAACTTGCCAAGATAATACTTTGTTGAAAGGCATTGTAAATCGTAAAAACAAGCTCAACTGGGATCAATATCAATAAACTCGCCAACAGCCCATGTCGCCATCCCAGCTTTGATTTTTGAGGCTGCAAGCTGTTATCTACAGATTCATCAACTGAGAAAGGTTTAAACACTTGCTCAGAGTCGAACGGTGCAACCTCATCATCGATACGCTCTCCAAACCGGTGGGTAGGTCGAGTGGCTTCACGAGCACTTTGATTTGGTTCTTCAGTCTCTATTCGCCGACCTGAGTATCTATGTTTCGAATTTGTCACGTTAGCTTATCTCCAATCAAAAACTGCAGTGTATGATCTAACCGGATATGGTCTAATTGTCCTTGATAAGCGGGGAAAGGGTAAAAAGACAAAAAGTTAAAGCCTTCTTGTGGCCACTGAGACGCAGATAAAACATGCTCTGGCGGTTCAGGCGGCAAATACGTAATGTACTGTGACTCTGTCAGAGGTCGACCGTATACACAGTGTAGTATACCCTCCCCCTCTTTGACTTGTTTGGACTGACAGCTCTTCACAGAAGAAATGGTCATCGTATCTACTTCAACTCCTGAGAATTTTAGTTCATTCTCTTGCTCACATAACAGCTCATGTAATAAACGGGTAAGGCTATCTTGCTCAGTAATAGCCACTGCATCGCACTTGTTCGCAGCAAACAGCACTTTATCTATTTTCGGCTTAAATAAACGCTGAAATAGACCACTTTTACCGTGCTGAAACATACTCACTGTGTCTTTCAATGCCTGTTTAGTTTGGGCCAGTGTTGCAGGTCCATCATTCAGTGCACCAAGCACATCCACTAAGACAAGCTGCCTATCGAATGCGCAAAAATAATCCTTGTAAAACGGAGAAATAACCTGTTTTTTATAGGCTTCAAAGCGACTTTCTAATTGCGTATATTGGCTACCTTCACCATGCTCTCCATGCATGGCAATAGGGAAAAACTGCACTATTGGCGCACCAGCCAAATCTCCGGGGATCAACATGCGCCCAGGCTGCAACTGGGACAGCTTGGTATTTTGTTTCAGCTTAATTAAGGTATCTGAGTAGATATCGGCTAACTCATTGAGCACAGACATATCTACAGGTTGTGTTGCATCAAATGTTTTCAATGCCGCCAAGAAAGAGTCACTAAACGTACTAAATGCGGGATTCGATAAAACATCGAGTTGTGCTTTACTCCATTGTTCATAAGTCATATTTAAGAGCGGCAAATCCATTAGCCATTCACCTGGATAATCGATTAGCTCTAAATACAGTGTATGATCATTTGCCACATGTTGACGCAACCCACTGGCGCTGCGAAACTTTAAGGCCAATGTCAGGGTATTTATGCGTTCAGTCGATGGCGGCCAATTGGGAGGATCGCCCAATAAATAGGTCGATGCATGAGTATAATCAAAAGTGGGAATATCGAGTGCTGTTTGGGGTACCTGTTTGCAGGCTATTAAACGTTGCTCCCTTACCACATCAAAAAACGGCAAGTTTTGACTGTTTGCTTGAGTCGTTAAATGTTTAACCAAGGCCGTTATAAACGCTGTTTTTCCACTTCCACTAAACCCTGTAACAGCTAATTTAACATGCTGGTCTAACGAACGTTGCAATGTTTTTTGTGCTGTATTTTGCAGCTTTTCAAGTGCTTTGTGGGTAACACGTCTTACGCTCATTCTTATCGCTAGTCCCTATAAATAAAGAGGCGTGGCGAATAGTCGCCACGAGCCATTATAATTTGTTAATTTCCCTTTTCACCGTAAACTCCGGCGATGTCACATAACGCTCCATTGATTGAATGCGATCATCTAATTTGCCCAATCTGTCTTTTAAGTCAAACAGCGCTTGGCGCGGTGGCTCGCCTTTTTGCCATACTTTAAACTTAACAGAAACAGGATCTGCATCTTGGCTATGAGTAGCACTCTCTGGTTCACTGACTTTACGGTCTAAAATAAACCAACAGGCGATATAGATAACTACAAATAATGGCCCTCCAGACAATAATACGGCTGTCACAAACAATATGCGTACAAGCCATAGCTCCATGTTGAAGTAATCACTCAGTCCTGCACAAACCCCAGCTAATTTCCCACGCTTTGGGTCACGATATAATTCTCTGCGTCGATGACTCATACTTTACGCCTCCAATCTGGTGACTCTTGATCTAACAGTGCCTCCAATGTTTCGACACGCTCAGCCATTTTCTCTGCTTTATTTGCCAGCTCTATCAGCTGACGGTGTTCATGCTCGCTTAAACCCTGGCTCACCTGTTTTTTACTCTTGTAATGAAGAATGAGCCACAGCGGGGCTACCACGATCATAAAAATAATAATTGGGGCAACCAGTATCTCTGCGTCTAACATAACCTTCTCCTGTTTATTTGGTCTTGGCAGCGTATTTTTATTTTATTGCACCTACTTTAACAGTAGGTGCGCTTAGGTTCATTTATTTGCGAGTTTTTTCTTTAAAGCTTCAAGTTCATCATCTACTTTTTCATTTTTTTGCAGATCAGCAATCTCATCAGCCAGTGACTTTTTACCTAAGTCATAAGACTCGACTTGCGCTTCTAAACCGTCAATTTTATTTTCATAACGCTCAAAGCGATTCAATGCATCTTCAACTTTTGTGCTATCAAGTGCCTTTTTAACATCTAGACGTGATTCTGCAGAGCGTTGGCGCAACACAATAGCCTGTTGACGTGCTTTGGCATCTGCCAGCTTTTCTTGTAACGTGGTCACTTCCTGTTGCAGTTTTTCGATGTGCGACTCAACATGGCTTAGCTCTTCGGCAACACTTTGCGCAGCATCAGAGGCCTTTTGCTTTTCAAGCAAAGCCGCTCTCGCTAAATCTTCACGCTCTTTTGTCAGTGCCAACTCAGCTTTTTCTTGCCAATCATTTGCCTGGCCGTTAAGTTGCTCAACACGTCTTTCTAACTCTTTTTTCTCAGCAAGTGTTTTTGCCGAAGTGGAGCGAACTTCTACAAGTGTGTCTTCCATTTCTTGGATGATCAATTTGACCATTTTTTCTGGATCTTCCGCTTTATCCAATATTGCATTAATATTAGAATTAACGATGTCAGCAAAACGTGAAAAAATTCCCATAATCTTGTACCTCATTGGTTGTGAATTATATTGCTGATAAATATGTATCAATAAGCTTGCCAACTTTGAAAATAAAAATAAATACTATTTTTCAATAAGTTACAATTAAAACAAAAAGCTTTCTATCCACACTCTTTTCAAATAAACTATATATTAGTCAAAAAAACTAAGAGTTAGTCAATTATGAGTCAGTTCCGTCAACAGGATAATTTGCTCGGCCAATCCGACAGTTTCTTAGCTGTTCTCGATCAGGTATCTCAGCTTGCTCCACTAGACAAACCCGTACTTATTATCGGGGAACGTGGTACAGGTAAAGAGCTCATAGCTGCCCGACTGCACTTCTTATCAGAGCGTTGGGACCAGAATTACGTCAAACTCAATTGCGCCGCTCTAAACGAAAACCTACTAGAAAGTGAATTGTTTGGTCATGAATCGGGCGCTTTTACCGGAGCCAGTAAACGTCATGAAGGCCGCTTTGAGCGCGCAAATAGCGGTACTTTATTTTTAGACGAATTGGCGAATACATCTGCCATGGTGCAAGAAAAGCTGCTACGTGTTATTGAATATGGTGAGTTCGAGCGTGTCGGTGGCAAGCAAACCGTTAAAGTGGACACCCGACTAGTCTGTGCGACCAATGAAGATTTGCCCAGCCTAGCCGATCAAGGAGAGTTCCGACATGACTTGCTCGATAGGCTTGCTTTTGACGTTATTACTCTGCCGCCACTGAGAGCGCGTCAGGAAGATATTTTATTGTTAGCTGAGCAGTTTGCCATCAATATGGCCAGAGATCTGGGTTGGTCTTTGTTTAGCGGCTTCACTCGTAAAGCAACCGAAACTTTACTCGACTATGATTGGCCAGGAAATATTCGAGAACTGAAAAATGTAATAGAGCGCAGTCTTTACCGCCATGGCAATGAACACCTCGCTGTTCACCAAATTACATTTGACCCATTCGAAAGTCCATTTCGACCAAAACAAAGAATAAAAGCGCCAGTTACCGACCTAACAAGCCATGTTTCACCCACTCAGGAAGCAGTGGTAGAGGCCGCAGAGACCCCCATGGTGAGCTCAATTACAAACACACAACATTCCTTTCCATGTGATTTAAAAACACTCTCCAGTGATTACGAAATAGAATTGCTGAAAAAAGCACTTGAATTTAGCCAATTTAATCAAAAGAAAACTGCACAAAACCTCGGATTGACGTATCATCAGCTAAGGGGATATTTGAAAAAATACAATTTGTTAGACTCACAACAAGAGGCTTAGCTGTGGTCACCAGAATGACTCGCCTGTTAAACATTAGCCAAAGATACAAAGCAACCACAATAGGCGCTGCAGCGGCCTTGATTCTATCTGCTTGTGGAGAAGTGCCACAAACAAAGCCCACCAGTAAAACACAAGGTATTGTTTACTGTGCAGAGGCGAATCCAGTATCCTTTAACCCACAGGTTACAACCACTGGTTCCACCATAGATATAATTGCAAACCAATTATATAACTCTTTGATAAGTATTGATCCAATCACGGCTGAATTTAAGCCTGAGCTGGCGACAAGCTGGCAGATCAGTGACGACGGTAAAAAAATTACCTTTAAACTGAGAAAAGACGTCGCTTTTCATACAACTGATTACTTTACCCCTAGCCGCACAATGAATGCAGACGATGTCATCTTCTCTTTTAGTCGCCTGTTTGACGTCTATAACCCCTATCACTTTGTACACGACGCCAATTATCCGTACTTTCAAAGTGTCGGTATGGACCAACTGATCCGAAAAATAATCAAAGTCGATGAATATACGGTTCGCTTTGAGCTGTTTAGCGCCGAAAGTAGCCTGTTGTCTAATATCGCCACGGACTTTGCGGTCATACTCTCTGAAGAATATGCCATGTTTAGAGCAAGTGAAGACAAAAAACATCTCTTCGATACTTTGCCCATTGGCACAGGTCCATACAAATACAAACACTTCTTAAGAGACAATTTAGTACGCTTTCACAAACATCACGCTTACTGGAAACACAACCACGCTGTCGACCAATTGGTTTATGACATTACCACCAACAATACAACGCGCATTGCTAAAATGCTGACAAAAGAATGCGACATTACCTCTCATCCAAGTGCAACGCAGTTAGAAGCTCTGTCACAGCGTAAAGATATCGTGGTCGACAAAGCTGTTAACTTAAATGTTGGATATTGGGCATTCAATACTGAAAAGCCCCCTTTTGATAATGCGTTAGTTAGAAAGGCCCTCGCTCATAGTATCGATTTTGATAAAATTATGCAGGCTGTATTTTATGGTAATGGCATCGCTGCACAATCTATTCTACCTCCATCTTCTTGGGCATATACGCCACAGGCCATGCCTTATTATGATCCTGTAAAAGCAAAACAATATTTAACGGAAGCAGGGTTTCCAAATGGTTTTGAAATGACTTTATGGGCCATGCCTGTTTCTCGGATCTATAACCCCAACGCACGAAAAATGGCTGAGCTTATCCAAAGTGATTTACGCCAAATAGGGATCCGTACCAGAATAGTTGAGTATGAATGGAATACTTTTATCGAGCGAATTGGCCGCCATGAACACGATAGTGTTTTGTTGGGCTGGGCCGCAGATACCCCGGACCCTGATAACTTCTTTAGTCCTCTTTTGAGTTGCACGGCGACATTTACTGGTAAAAACCCTGCTAATTGGTGTAACCCTGAATTTGATCTTCTTTTGACTCAAGCACTCGATACAAATGACTTGAAAATGCGCAAATTCTACTATCAACAAGCGCAAGAGATGCTGATCCGCGAATTGCCATTAGTGCCAATAGCCCACGGAGTTCGATTTCAAGCTCGCAGCGCTGAAATTTCAGGTGCAGAATTGAGACCTTTTGGTGGCGTCTCGCTGGCAAATGTAAGGAAGGGTACACAATAATGCTGGACTATCTTTTGCGACGTCTAAGCTTACTGCTGTTCATGCTATTTGCACTAACTGCATTCACTTTTAGCTTAAATTACCTATTTCCCGGGGATTTGCTGACTAACTTTAGTGGACAGATCAATACCAGCTTTAGTCAGTCTCAATTGCTCGAAGAAAAGTATCGCATCGAAGATAACGTTATTGTGCAATACAGCGCCTTTATCGGACGATTAATTGAAGGTGACTGGGGTGTATCTTTATCATCTGGTCAAACCGTTTCCTCACATGTTGCACTGCTGCTCCCTGCAACACTTGAGCTTTGTTTTTACGCTTTGGTTGTCGCCATTCTATTAGGGATCCCTGCGGGGATCATTACCAGTGCCTACCATAAAAAATGGCCTGACAAAGTCATTAGTACACTCACCCTACTTGGCTTCTCTATTCCAGTTTTTTGGCTCGCATTGTTGCTTATTATGGTTTTTTGCCTCGGCTTTGGCTGGTTTCCCATGTCTGGCCGAATTGGCCTTTTATACGAAATTCCCGCCGTTACTAATTTTATTCTGTTAGACATTTGGCTGCTTGACTTTCCTTATGGTGGACAAGCATTTCTTGACGCACTGCATCATTTAGCACTACCAACAATTGTTCTAGCAATGTATCCAACAACCGTACTTACCAGGTTTACTAGAGATTCTATGCTCAATGTGTTGGAACAAAATTACATTAAGACCGCAAGAGCAAAAGGCCTAAACCGCAGACAAATTATTTTGGACCATGCACTGCGCAATGCTCTGTTACCTGTCATAAAGCAAATTGGCCTACAATTTAGCACACTGATCACATTGGCTATGGTCACCGAAGTCATTTTCTCTTGGCCCGGCATAGGTCGATGGTTAATAGACAGTATTTATCAACGGGACTATCCAGCCATTCAGGGCGGACTGCTCGCTGTGTCAATGTTCGTTATCTTTGCAAATATGCTGGCGGATTTGACTCACTCTTTACTTGACCCCGTGTCTAGGAACCAGTCTCATGGCAAAGTTTAGTTTATATAGCGAAGAGTCGAACCGCTCACCACTATCTCGCCTATGGCGAAATTTCAAAGCGAATCACCTCGCTCTTGTTGGGCTGTGGATGTTCATCGGACTAACCCTATTAGCAATGACTGCCCCGCTATTGGCCCCATATGGCATTGACCAACAACACAGTGACGCACTGCTTATACCTCCGTCTTGGCATGATGATGGTGATGTACACTTTATTCTCGGCACAGATGATCTTGGCAGAGATGTGCTTTCTCGCCTGATGAATGGTGCTACCTATACCTTTGGTTTGTCTATCGTTGCCGCGCTTGTAACAACTGTTTTAGGGGTGATTCTTGGTACTCTTGCAGGGATCAACCGAGGGTTTAAATCTAGTATTTTAAATCACTTACTTGATATTACGCTGGCGATACCATCACTGCTTTTGGCAATCATTATTATCGCTATTTTAGGCCCCGGACTACTGAACACGGTTTGGGCAATTATTCTAGCTTTGTTACCGCAACATATTCACTCCATCCGCAACCTAGTCGTAGACGAGTTGAATAAAGATTATATTGGCGCCTATAGATTGGACGGTGCAAGTCGAACTCACATCCTATTTCGTGGCGTATTTCCAAATATTTATGAACATGTTGTGGTCATATTTACCCTAGCGCTTTCTACGGCTATCCTTGATATCGCAGCACTTGGCTTTCTAAAATTGGGAGCTCAGCCTCCAACTACAGAATGGGGTGCCATGCTGGCCGAAAACTTGGGGCTTATATATCTCGCACCTTGGACTGTAGGTTTACCTGGTGCCCTATTGTTTTTGTCTGTGTTAGCCACTAACCTTGTTGGAGATGGGCTGAGAAAAGCACTCCAAGCTAGAAAGGCAACCTAATGCAACTACTTGACATTAAAAATCTCACCATTGAACTGCCGACCGAAGATGGCGTGATCCGTGCAGTTGATAAAGTAAACTTGAGCCTTAAAGAAGGCGAAGTACATGCACTTGTTGGTGAGTCAGGTTCCGGAAAAAGTTTAATTGCAAAAGCCATTGTTGGTGTACTCAATGCCCGCTGGCGTATCACGGCTGACCGAATGCATTGGCGTGGTGTCGATTTAATGCGCCTAAGCCCGGAAAAACGCCGAAAAGTGGTTGGCCGGGATATGGCGATGATATATCAAGAACCCCGCAGAAGCTTAGATCCAACGGCGAAGATTTTCGAGCAGGTAGCTGAATCGCTGCCTGATGATTGCTTCAAGGCCGGCTTCTTTGGCCGAAAAAAGGAGCGGAAGACGAAAGTAAAAGCACTTCTTCACAAAGTAGGAATACGTGAAGATGAAAAAGTATCGAGCAGTTATCCGCATGAATTGTCCGAAGGAGTATGCCAAAAAGTAATGATTGCTATGGCAATCGCGAGAAATCCGCAATTACTGATTGCTGATGAGCCCACAACCGCGTTAGAAAGCACCACACGCGCTCAAGTTTTTAGGCTGCTCAAGAGTTTAAACCAACTAAAAAACATGTCGATACTAATGATTTCCCATGAGTTAGAAGAAATAACTCAATGGTCTCATGCAATCCATGTTTTATATTGCGGACAGATGGTTGAAGCGGGCCCGACCAAAAAAGTGTTCACTGATCCATATCACCCTTACACGCAAGCACTGGTCAAGTCATTACCAGACTATGCCCACGGCTTAGGCCACAAAGCCCCTTTTTACGCCCTAAAAGGCACAATTCCGCCTTTGCAGCACTTACCCATTGGCTGCCGATTAGGACCTCGCTGTCCACAGGCGCAAAAAGAATGTGTTGCAACCCCTTTGTTGGTCAAGTCTCATGGTCATTCTTATGCATGTCATTTTCCACTCAATAGAGAGAAGAAAAAATGCAACCCGTGTTAAAAGTTCAGGCGCTGAGTAAAACGTTTAAAACACGCTCTGGGCTATTTAGCCGCAATAAAGTTAAAGTATTGAATGATATTTCGTTTGCGGTAGCGCCAGGACAAACACTGGCTGTGATAGGTGAAACTGGTTCAGGAAAAAGTACACTTGCTAAAGTGCTTGCCGGAGCCGAAGACGCTGATTCAGGGCAGATATTATTAAATGGTGACATGATTGTCGACGATGGCACAACTAGACGAGAATGCCATCATATTCGCCTTATATTCCAAGACCCCACACGCTCTCTCAACCCTGGCCTTACTATAGGTGAAATGTTAGATGATTGTCTGCGCTTCAATACCAAATTAACGGAAGTGCAGCGTAATAAAAAAATTGAGCTGACATTATCTCGTGTTGGGTTGTTATCTGAACACTATGAATATTACCCTCATATGTTTAGTGGAGGGCAATTACAACGTGTAGCACTTGCCAGAGCGCTGATTTTAGATCCTAAAGTAGTAGTTTTGGATGAAGCACTATCTTCATTGGATCCGTCTGTCAGAGCGCAAATAGTTAACTTATTACTTAAGCTGCAGCAAGAGACTGATTTAACCTATGTGCTTATCACTCATCACCTTAGCCTAGTAAAACATATGAGTGATAAACTGTTGGTATTGAACAATGGTGAAGCTGTCGAATATGGCTGTTGTGACACGATATTCAATCGCCCTCAATCCAAAGTGATGAAAAAGCTATTGGCGGTGTAAATCTGACAATAAAAGACCTCTGTTAAAATAAAAAAACCACCTTGCGGTGGTTTTTTTATTCATCATTAGAAGTGTCTTAGTTTTCTTCTGCTACTTCAAACGTGCTCGGCTTCACGATATCCGCCGTGCCTTCTAATGCGCTTAACAGTGCAAGATAGTTCTTGTTCACTTGAGTTCTAGTAATGCTTTGCTTCTGTTGAGGTTCAAGCTCACCTGCAACATCTGCAATGTTCACAGCTTTAACAACTAACAATGCTGAATCGCCGTTATTTAATTCAACCATTGCTTTAGATGTGCTTCCTTCAGCAGGGTGAGGCAATTTGAACGCCTTAGTCACCAAAGCAGGTGAAACAGCAAAGCTCTGACGCGCTAACGAAGCTTCAGTCTTCATTTCAAGCGATTCAGCAGTAGCGATATCTGCAAGCGCTTTGCCTTCTTCAAGTTGTGCAAATAACGTCTCTGCTTTTTCTTTTGCCAGCTCAGATGCTTTGTCATTCTCTAAACGTGATTTGATTTGCGCAGACACCTCTTCAAGCGGTTTAACAGAAGCTGGTTTATGCTCAACGACTCTCACTACAACTACATGCTCAGGTGCAACTTCAATTACTTCAGAGTTCACGCCGTCTTCCAGTAATTCTGGTGTGAAAATAGCACGAGTTACCGTAGGCTGATTTAGCGGTGCAGGTAATAAGTTGCGCGCAACAAGTTCAGTGCTTTTCACTTCTACTTCAGCTGCTGCCGCTGCATCTTCTAGTGTATCTGCAACTTCAAACGCTAACTCACGTACTTCTTCTTGCTTGCCGTAAAACGCATCAATTTTCGCATTTTGTTCTAACTCAGCACGTAATTCCGCTTCTAGCTCCGCAAAAGGTTTTACTTCTTGCGCTTGAAGATCTGTCAATTGGATAATGTGAAAACCAAATTCTGATTCTACAACATCTGAAAATTCACCTACGTTTGCCAAAGCAAAAGCGGCTTCTTCAAATGCTGGATCCATCATATCACGCTCAATCCAATCAAGATCACCGCCTAGCTCGCCGCTTGCAACATCGTCTGAATGCTCTTGTGCAAGCTTCGCAAAATCTGCTCCAGCTTGAAGCTGAGCATATAGGTCTTGTACTTTTGTTTTAGCAGCTTCCGCATCTTCCAAGTTCTCAACTAGGATATGTGAAACACGACGCCTTTCATCTTCAGAGTACTGAGCTTGGTTTTCATCGTAATAAGCTCTTACCTGCTCATCTGTGACAGGCTCTAGTAGTTCCATATCATCAGCTTTAAGTTCAATGTAGTTCAGCGCAACTTGCTCTGGTGACATAAACTGGTCTTGATTCAATTCGTAATGGTCTTGAATTTCAGATTCTGTTACCGAAACCTGATCTTTTAAGGTCTCTTTATCTAGTACTAGATAATCCACATCACGAGTCTGTTGTTGTAAAACAAGCGTCTGTTTTACTTCACTCTCCAACGCAAAATCAGAACCAGCAATCGCAGAAACCAATTGGTTACGCGTCATCTCTTCGCGCAGATATTCACGGAAGTCATCTGGTTGAAAGTTCATTTGTCTGATCAGCTGTAAATAACGCTCATTGCTGAATTGACCACCAATCTGAAAATACGGCATTTCAAAAATGGCTTGCTTGATCTGCTCATCGCTCACACGTAGCCCAAGCTCAATAGCAAGTTGGTTTTGTAGCTCTTGTTGTACCAAGCGATCTACAACACCTTGACGAATTTGTGCCATATAAGTTGGATCAGAAGCGATTTGCTCGAAGTACTCGCCAAATTGCTGTTCTAATCTACCACGTTCATTTTCGAACGCCCTTGCAAATTCCAACTGGGT
The DNA here is from genome assembly GCF_018100925.1 of Pseudoalteromonas luteoviolacea. GTDB lineage: Bacteria > Pseudomonadota > Gammaproteobacteria > Enterobacterales > Alteromonadaceae > Pseudoalteromonas > Pseudoalteromonas obscura. The sequence goes on from NZ_JAGJEH010000003.1 coordinate 534,411, forward strand.
AATTTTAACACCATTGACTTCTGCAACTGGTTGCTCTGTGGTTTGACCTAGGTAACCACCGATCCCTGCCAGCGCAAAAGACAAGATAACTGCACCAAGAACGATCTTGGCAGCAAGGCCCTGAGAGCCCTCTCTAATCTTTTCAAGCATTTGTTCTATCTCTTATCTAAGTCAAAGCACCAAGGTACTTTGCATCAGTTAGCTCATGTAAAAAAAGCGTATCTTACCAGATACGCTTTTTATCTTGAAGCTTATGCGTCCAATTACATCTATTTAACAATAGTGTGATTGTAAAAATATAAGCTTTTCTTAGTTAACCGCGTCTTTTAAAGCTTTACCAGCTTTAAAAGCAGGGATGTTAGCAGCAGCAATATCAATTGCAGCACCCGTTTGAGGGTTACGACCTGTACGTGCAGCGCGCTCACGAACAGAAAAAGTACCAAAGCCTACAAGGGCAACTGAGTCGCCATCTTTTAGCGCAGCGGTTACTGACTCAATGAATGAATCCAGAGCACGACCAGCAGCGGCCTTAGAAATATCAGCATCAGCTGCGATTTGATCGATTAATTGAGATTTATTCACAATATCATCCTCTTACATTGTTATTATCAAGAGCGATGGTGGTTTAAAACTAACATCACTTTTGTTGTTAACTACGAGAAATCTTTCGATTCTCTATTGCTTAAATGTATTACAGCCTAGAATCTACGGGGCTTCCCGTGCCCTAGGCCTAAATCCAGTGCTTAACTTAGCACACCATTAGGATTTGAAAACCCTTTTTCTCGACTTTTTTAAGCTTTCGCAGCAGTTTTTTGCGTTTCAACAGTAAAACTGTCCACAGGTTGAGCAAGGGCGATTGATAAAACGTCTTCAATCCAAGTAACTGGGTGGATCTCTAAGCCCTCTAAGACATTTTCAGGGATTTCTTTTAAGTCCCTTTCATTCTTTTTAGGAATGACCACAGTCTTGATCCCACCTCTATGTGCAGCCAAAAGCTTTTCTTTCAAGCCACCAATAGGCAGTACTTCACCTCGGAGTGTGATCTCACCAGTCATAGCCACATCGCTTTTCACAGGATTACCTGTCAAGCTCGATACTAAGCCTGTGACCATCGCAATACCCGCACTTGGACCATCTTTAGGTGTAGCGCCCTCTGGCACATGAACATGGATGTCACGTTTTTCGTAAAAGTCAGCATTAATTCGTAACTTTTCAGCACGGTTTCTGACCACAGTCATCGCAGCCTGAATAGACTCTTGCATAACATCACCCAAGGAACCTGTATAGGATAGTTTACCCTTACCAGGAACCGCAGCGCTTTCTATCGTCAGTAAATCACCACCCACTTCAGTCCATGCCAAACCAGTCACTTGACCAACGCGGTCGCCATCTTCTGCTTTACCATAGTCAAAACGCTGCACACCTAAAAAGCTCTCTAGGTTGTCTGCGTTAATTACGACTTTCTTTTGATCTTTATCCAATAAAATTGCTTTCACAGCTTTACGGCACAGTTTAGACATCTCACGCTCTAGATTACGCACACCCGCTTCACGCGTGTAGTATCTGATTGTGTTAATAATCGCGCTGTCTTCAATCTCGATTTCACCAGCCTTCAAGCCATTGCGCTTAATTTGCTTAGGGATCAAGTGCTGCTTTGAAATATTTAACTTTTCGTCTTCTGTATACCCTGAGAGGCGAATAACTTCCATACGATCAAGTAACGGACCCGGAATGTTGAAACTATTTGATGTCGCAACAAACATCACGTCGGATAGGTCATATTCAACTTCTAAATAATGGTCCGCAAAACTGCTATTTTGCTCAGGATCTAATACCTCAAGCAACGCAGAAGCAGGATCGCCACGCATATCTGATGACATTTTGTCGATTTCATCGAGTAAGAACAGCGGGTTTTTAACCCCAACCTTACTCATGCTTTGAATCAGCTTGCCAGGCATTGAGCCGATATACGTACGACGGTGTCCACGGATCTCGGCTTCATCACGTACGCCACCGAGCGCCATGCGAACATATTTACGCCCAGTTGATCGCGCAATAGATTGACCCAAGCTCGTTTTACCAACACCCGGTGGACCAACGAGACATAAAATGGGGCCTTTAAGCTTGTTAATGCGCTGCTGAACCGCTAGATACTCAATAATACGCTCTTTAACTTTATCTAGCCCGTAATGGTCGGCATCTAAAATCTTTTGCGCATTCGCCAAATCTTTTTTCACCTTGGAGCGCTTTTTCCAAGGAACGTTGATCAGTGTATCAATATAGGAGCGAACAACTGTCGCTTCTGCAGACATCGGCGACATCATTTTCAGCTTATTCAGTTCAGACGCCGCTTTTTCTTCTGCCTCTTTAGGCATTTGAGCTTCACTGATGCGCTTTTTCAGGGTTTCAAATTCATCAGGGACGTCGTCTAACTCACCGAGCTCTTTTTGAATGGCCTTCATTTGCTCATTGAGATAGTACTCTCGCTGTGACTTTTCCATCTGCTTTTTCACGCGAGAACGGATCTTTTTCTCAACTTGAAGTAAGTCTATTTCACCTTCCATCAAAGCCATTAAATACTCGAGTCGCTCCGTCACATTATACAATTCAAGTACTTTTTGCTTTTCAGGTACCTTAATTGGCATGTGTGCTGCCATCGTGTCTGCTAAACGCGCAGTTTCATCAATACCAGACACGGAAGTCAGTACTTCAGGTGGGATTTTTTTATTGAGTTTTACATACCCTTCAAACTGACTTACTGCGCTACGGATAAAAATATCTTGCTCTTGCTCGGCAATATTTTCAGAGGCAATAAATTGAGCTTGCGCTAAGAAATACTCATCCGTTACTAAAAACTCATCAATTCTTGCTCTTTGTGTCCCTTCTACCAGCACCTTAACGGTACCATCAGGTAACTTCAATAACTGCAAAACCGTAGCAACCGTACCGACTTCATAGATATCGTCAGTGCTAGGATCATCGATGGAGGCTTCTTTTTGAGCCACTAAAAAAATTTGCTTGTCATTTTCCATTGCAGCTTCGAGACATCTAATAGATTTCTCTCTACCAACGAATAGCGGGATCACCATATGAGGGTAAACCACGACATCGCGCAGTGCTAACACTGGAATTTCAACTCGATCCGTTCTCTCAAGCGTCATTATGTTCTCTTTGCACTTCATTTATTTTTAAGATTACAGAGGTATATGGGGATGACCTCTATAAAGTTCAACTCTTGGACAAAAAAAGGAGCACTAGGCTCCTTTTCTAACTTATCTGATAATTCATTCAGATGCAGCTTTATCTTGACCACTATTTTCGTAAATTAAAATGGGATCTGACTCCCCTTTAATTACAGTCTCGTCAATCACAACCTTGCTAACATCTTCAATCGAAGGAAGCTCATACATAGTTTCAAGGAGCACAGCTTCAACGATAGAGCGAAGTCCACGAGCACCTGTTTTACGTTCCATTGCTTTATGCGCAATCGCTTTTAAAGCATCTTCACGGAATTCAAGCTCAACGCCTTCCATCTTAAATAGCGCACCATACTGTTTTGTCAGCGCATTTTTTGGCTCATTCAGAATTTGTATTAATGCGTCTTCATCTAGCTCAGTTAGCGTAGCAACAACTGGTAGACGACCAATAAACTCAGGAATTAAGCCATATTTAACTAAATCTTCTGGCTCAACGTCTTTAAATGTTTCGCTTAATGAACGTTCACTGTCAGACGCTTTTACTTCTGCACCGAAACCAATACCGGTATTGGTATGACTGCGCTGTTCAATAACCTTATCAAGGCCCGCAAATGCGCCACCACAAATGAATAGAATTTTTGACGTATCTACTTGCAAAAACTCTTGCTGAGGGTGCTTGCGTCCACCTTGCGGAGGAACAGATGCAACTGTACCTTCGATCAATTTCAATAGCGCCTGCTGAACACCTTCACCAGATACATCTCGCGTAATTGATGGATTATCAGACTTACGTGAAATTTTATCAATTTCATCGATATAAACGATACCACGCTGCGCTTTTTCAACGTCATAATCACACTTTTGTAAAAGCTTTTGAATGATATTTTCAACGTCTTCGCCAACGTAACCAGCTTCGGTCAAGGTAGTCGCATCAGCCATGGTAAATGGCACGTCCAATAATCTCGCCAAAGTTTCTGCCAGTAATGTTTTACCACTACCTGTTGGGCCAATTAACAGAATGTTACTTTTACCTAGTTCTACGTCTGTTTTGATACCCTGATTCTTGAGTCGCTTGTAATGGTTATAAACCGCTACTGACAACACTTTCTTGGCATGTTCTTGACCGATAACATAGTCATCTAAGTGATTGCGGATCTCTTTAGGCACCGGAAGTTTATCAGACGCATCATGCTGCGGCGCGATATCCTTGATCTCTTCTCTAATGATGTCGTTACACAGTTCGACGCATTCATCACAAATATATACTGATGGACCAGCAATCAATTTGCGTACTTCGTGCTGACTCTTACCACAAAATGAGCAGTACAAGAGCTTGCTATTCTTGTCGCCGTCTGTAGGAGTGTCTGACATTCAACTACCTCTTAAATTTGGTGAGTTATCTCTAATTCGATAACACAATACATGCTTTAACTATACCAAATAAACTTTCAGTTGGCATAACTAAGCTAAAGCAAAGTGGTGCTACTCGGTCAAAAGTAGCTTTTTTTACACCGAAAGTAAGTCAACTTGGACATCCTTAAGATATAGATCCAAGTTTTATTATTTCAAGGTGTAATGTACCACCTTTCTTTAGTTTTTAATCTTTAGCGGCTTGTATGTACCGCGTCAACTAACCCATACTCTACCGCTTCTTGAGCGTTCATAAAGTTATCACGGTCAGTATCATTGGCAACGACATCATACGGTTGACCCGTGTGCTCAGCCATCAACCTATTTAATTTTTCTTTGATTGTTAAGATTTCTTTGGCATGAATCTCGAAGTCAGATGCCTGACCTTGGAAGCCACCTAATGGTTGATGAATCATAACACGAGAGTTTGGTAGACAGTAACGTTTGCCTTTGGCACCACCAGATAACAAAAACGCTCCCATGCTCGCAGCTTGCCCTACGCATACCGTGCTCACGTCTGGCTTGATAAAGTTCATGGTATCGTAGATCGACATGCCCGCGGTTACAGAACCACCTGGGGAGTTGATATACAAGAAAATATCTTTGTCAGGGCTTTCTGACTCTAAAAACAGCATCTGCGCAACAATTAAGTTGGCCATATGATCTTCAACTTGGCCTGTTAAAAAGATAATTCTTTCTTTTAGAAGGCGCGAGTAAATATCGTAAGAACGCTCACCTTTTGCTGTTTGTTCAACAACCATAGGTACTAAGGCGTTTAGCGGGTCTATCATACCGTCATTCATATTATTGGTTCCTTTATATGCGAGGCAGGTTTGCTGCGTCATTCAAGACTCTCTCTTGAACAGACCTTAAATTATTAACTCTAATAACGAAAAAGGCTCGCAGCACTGCATTTAACAGAGCATTACGAGCCATTTAAGCGTTAGCTTAGCTGTAAGTCAATGCTTTCCTCTAAGACGAGGTAAGAAACTTACTCTGCAGCTTGCTGAGGGTTCATGATGTCGTCGAAAGATTGCTCAACATCAGTAACCGTTGCACTTGAAAGTACAGCTTCTACAGCTTGCTCTTCCATTGCAACATTACGCATTTGCTGCATTAATTGATCATTTTCTTTGTAGTAGTTAACTACTTCTGAAGGATCTTCATATGCAGAAGCAACAGTTTCAATTAGTGACTCAACTTTAGCATCGTCAACTTTGATGTCGTTTGCCTTGATCACTTCACCAAGAAGAAGGCCAGTCTTAACGCGTGTTACAGCTTGCTCATGGAAAAGCTCAGCTGGTAGCTCTGGCATGTTTTTAGCGTCGCCGCCAAAACGCTGTGCAGCCTGTTGACGAAGTGCATCGATTTCTTGATCGATAAGCGCTTTAGGTACTTCAACTTCGTTTGTGTCTAGTAGACCTTTGATTGCTTGCTCTTTAACCTTTGCTTTTACAGCTTGGTCAAGTTCACGCGTCATGTTTTTCTTAACTTCTTCTTTAAGCGCATCAACACCGCCTTCAGCAACGCCGAATTTAGTTGCGAACTCATCGCTTAGTTCAGGAAGTTCTTGAACTTCTACTTTTTTCACTGTGATAGTGAATTGAGCAGGCTTACCTTTTAGGTTTTCAGCGTGGTACTCTTCAGGGAAAGTTACGTCTGCAACAACTTCTTCGCCTGCTTTTTTACCAACGATACCATCTTCAAAACCTGGGATCATTCGACCTTGGCCAAGCTCTAGAGGGAAGTCTTCAGCTTTGCCGCCTTCAAACTCTTCACCGTCAACTGTACCAAGGAAGTCAACTGTTACACGGTCGCTTTCGCCTGCAGCAGCATCTACTTCAGTCCAAGATGCATGTTGCTTACGAAGTGTTTCTAGCATGTTTGCTAAATCATCTTCAGTCACTGTAACAACTGGCTTTTCAACAGTTACTTTATCTAGATCTTTAAGCTCAACTTCTGGGTAAACTTCAAAAGTTGCTTCAAACTCTAGATCTTTACCAGCTTCTAAAGTTTTTGGCGCGAAGCTTGGAGCACCCGCAGGGTTAATTTTCTCAGAAACAATTGCTTCGATGTAGTTACGCTGCATAAGGTCGCCAGCAACTTCTTGACGAACTGCTGCACCGTAGCGCTTGTTGATCACAGAAACTGGTACTTTACCAGGACGGAAACCGTCAATACGCTGTGTTTTAGACAGTTGTTGTAAGCGTTTTTTTACTTCAGTCTCAACGTTCTCTGCAGGAACGGTGATAGTCAGACGGCGCTCAAGGCCTTGAGTCGTCTCAACAGAAACTTGCATGATATACCTCAATTTTCATTTTTGGCGGCAACGCGCCTTCCTTCACAAACAAGTCGACATTAAAGTGTAATCGGAAACAACGCATTTAATCGCATTCATTCAAAACCAATTACATGTCAGGCTTGCTGCCTGCCCCATCAGGGCACTATGTTAAACATTAGACGCGGCATTATAACCTATAAAACGGGAGAGTCGAGCAATCAGAACAAATAATTGATAGATAAAATAGGAGTAAATTAAAGAGATAAAAAAAATGATGAAATTTATGAGAGGAAGTGGTCGGCGATGCAGGATTTGAACCTGCGACCCCTTGGACCCAAACCAAGTGCGCTACCAAGCTGCGCTAATCGCCGATAATATATATTTTTCAGAAAAGTGGTCGGCGATGCAGGATTTGAACCTGCGACCCCTTGGACCCAAACCAAGTGCGCTACCAAGCTGCGCTAATCGCCGATATATTTTTGAGTGTGTAGATGGGGCGACTGATGGGGCTCGAACCCACGACAACCGGAATCACAATCCAGGGCTCTACCAACTGAGCTACAGCCGCCACTACATACTTGTGGACTTTGTTTAAATGGCGCACCCGGAAGGATTCGAACCTTCGACCCACGGCTTAGAAGGCCGTTGCTCTATCCAGCTGAGCTACGGGCGCAACACAAACAACACTTGTGTGCTATCCACCCACTAACTTTAGAAGAAAGTGGTCGGCGATGCAGGATTTGAACCTGCGACCCCTTGGACCCAAACCAAGTGCGCTACCAAGCTGCGCTAATCGCCGATTTTGTTACTTACTAAGAATGTTTTTGTTTAACACCCCTCGTTGGCAACGGGGTGCATAATAGAGATTTGAGTTGTTGAGGTCAAACATTTTTTTTATAAATTCGTTCAACTGCCTATTTTTGACACAAAAGGGTCAAAAAGCAGCTGAAAAAGCCAAAATTCGCCCAACTTCCGCCGTGACTTATACTAATACACATGCTTAATCTCGGAATCTAACTTGGCTAATTAGCTTAAGTTTGCGAAAATATAGGCAACACCGTTGGTTTATCTATTAATGCAACTCTGTAATTGCTAGATATATCAGCTGTAGTAAAAATTATTACTAGAGTCCCTCTATATAGACTCTATAATCGTTCAAGTAACTAACCCCCATATATAAAGGTCACCCATGACGGCAAACATCATAGATGGCAAAGCAATTGCGAAACAGGTTCGCAATACAGTCGCAACTCGTGTTGAACAGCGCGTAACTCAAGGGCTTAGAGCTCCAGGATTAGCAGTAGTACTTGTCGGACAAGACCCGGCGAGTCAAGTATACGTTGGCTCAAAGCGTAAAGCATGTGAAGAAGTTGGCTTTGTATCAAAATCCTACGACCTACCAAGCGATACAAGCGAAGCACAGTTACTCGAGCTAGTCGATAGCCTAAATACAGATCCAGAAGTAGATGGAATCTTAGTACAGCTACCTTTACCTGAAGGGCTAGATGCAGAGAAAATTCTTGAACGTATTCAACCTCATAAAGATGTTGATGGGTTTCACCCGTACAACGTTGGAAGGTTGGCACAAAGAATGCCCGCGCTGAGACCGTGTACACCGAAAGGTATTATTACATTATTAGAGTCAACAGGCGTCCGTTATAAAGGCATGCATGCCGTTGTTGTTGGTGCATCAAATATCGTTGGTAGACCTATGTCACTAGAGCTATTGCTCGCAGGCTGTACTACAACCGTGTGCCATAAGTTTACACAAGACCTTGAGTCGCATGTTCGCCGTGCCGATTTACTTGTCGTTGCAGTAGGCAAACCGGAATTCATTCCGGGCGAGTGGGTAAAAGAAGGTGCGATTGTTATTGATGTTGGAATTAACCGTTTAGAGTCAGGTAAACTCGTTGGTGATGTGCAGTATGATATCGCAGAACAAAAAGCCAGCTTCATCACTCCTGTTCCTGGAGGCGTCGGTCCAATGACAGTCGCTAGCCTTATAGAAAATACATTAGAAGCTTGCGATAAATATCACAGCTAGTTAACCAATTGGAGCATTCGCCTGCTATGGGTGCTCCAATTGTTCCTCAGTTTCTCCATCCCTGCCCCCTCTATACTCTTTAGCAAGCATTGACTGTAACATGGACATTTGTTTTTCAAATTCCTTTTGTTCTATCGCGCCTGATTCTAATCTATCAACCAGCTCTCTCATTTGGGATTCTATCTCTTTGATTTTTTCTTCATTGACGCCAAGGCGGTTAAACATCATAGTTTGCTGTGCCTTAGCTAAAAAGCTGTCATTCAATCGCGATGTCGAAAGATCTTTTTGCTTCAGTGCTAAAGAAAGCTCCGACTCAACAACTTGGCTACTCATCTCTTTTGCAAACATATGTGTCTGAGTATCTCGCTCTTGGGTCTTTTTTGCGGTGGCAGGCTTATCCGAAAGGCTTTCTGTGTGGTTCATTGCGGATGTTCTGTGTAGCAGCATCATTATCTCCTTTAAACGTCGGCCAGCAATTGCCTACTGCGGCCTTTTCGCCTTGTTTAAAGCAAGTGTCACGCCAATATATAGTCGCTTATCCCTTATTGAATATTTGCTCCTTGTAATAGACAACACTCATATACGGAACGGGTACATACTGGCTAAGCGTGTACTACTCAACTGAAAATAAGCAGGCTAGCTGAGTCAATCGGCGTCACTGCAAAGACAAAATATGTCATGCTATAGAATAGCAACACCGCACGACACATTTTCATTTTATTTCGCTTGCACAGCCATGCATTCAACTTCCACCCGAGCACCTAGCGCAAGCCCATTTGTAGCGAAAGCACTGCGAGCAGGATAGGGTTTTGAGAAATACTTCGTATATACCTCATTGAACTTGGGCCACTCTTTGATATCCGCAAGCATAATTGTGCATTTCACAATATCTTTCATCGACAAACCATGTGCTTCTAAGCTTGCTTGGATATTCTCCATAGTCTGTTTGCTTTCACCTTGAATACCGCCTTTCACCAGCTGAGTTGTACCAGGTTGAATACCTATTTGGCCAGATAAGTACACGATATCATTCACCCGGACAGCTTCCGAAAAAGGTAAATTGTGTCCCGCAGGCAGCACGGCATAGGAGTTTAAAAACTCAACCTGACTACCTTTTCCAGATTTGGCATACGACAGCCCCGACAATGCCAATAAAGTTAAAACAAGTATCTTTTCCTTCATCTTCTTTTTCCATAAATTAATGTGATATATATCCAAAATACCACTGTTCATCATAAAACCAAATTGAGTCAGTCACGCTCCCCAAATAACCATACTTGATAATTTTTCATTGGCAATTAAATCGTACAAATATTAGCCTAAACATGCACCTACAGTACTCTTTTGGAAAAATTACTCTAGAGTGCATATGAAAAGGCGATAACAGCCATAAAAATTGATAAAGGATTAGTTATGAAACTGAATTTAAATAAAAAGAAAGTTAAAACCCTAAGTAACGACAGCCGCGCTCTACCCTATGCCCAAACACCTAATATTGCAGGTGGTTATCGCACTAAAACGGGTTGTAATGGCACCACTTACGCATGTCACTCTAATGGCCCCTGCCATACGTATTTTTGCTAATAAAAAAGGAGCACTTAGTGCTCCTTTTTTAAAATGCTTATCGCGCTATTAAGCTTTGCGCCAAGTTGTTTTACCTGCACTGTCTTCAAGTACTACGCCCAGAGCAGTTAATGCATCTCTCGCTTCATCAGCAGCAGCCCAATCTTTATTAGCTCGTGCCGTTTTGCGTTGCTCAATCAAAGCTTCAATTTTAGCGACTTCATCATCGTCTTGTTCGCCTTGTAAGAAACTCTCCGGCGTCTGTTGAGCGATACCTAATACTTCAGCTAATTTCACCAAAATATACGCGTGCTCTCCTGCGGCTTTTGCATCTGAATCTTTTAACAAGTTCACTTCTTTCGCCAGCTCAAAAATGACAGGTAAAGCTTCAGGCGTATTAAAGTCATCATTCATAGCGGCTTCAAAACGCTCGGCGTATGCGTTGCCCGTCAGCTCAACTTCCACCAGCTCCACACCGCGCAGAGCCGTGTAGATTCGCTCTAAAGAAGAGCGTGCTTGGTCTAAGTTTTCTTGTGAATAATTTAACTGGCTACGATAGTGACCGTTAATAAGGAAATAACGAACAGTCTCTCGGTCATACGCTTTTAATACTTCACGCACAGTAAAGAAATTGCCTAGAGATTTAGACATTTTTTCTTTGTTGACCTGCACCATGCCCGTGTGGATCCATGTATTCACGTAGCAGCCATTATTTGCACAGCAAGACTGCGCAATTTCATTTTCGTGGTGCGGGAACTGTAGATCTGAACCACCACCATGAATATCAAATAAATCGCCTAAGTGCTTCGAGCTCATGGCACTACATTCAATGTGCCAACCAGGTCTGCCTTCTCCCCATGGTGATGTCCAAGATGGTTCGCCCGGCTTAGCTTTTTTCCACAATACAAAATCAAGTGGGTCATCTTTGCCTTCAGCAACTTCAACACGTGCACCTGCTTGCAACATATCTAGGTCTTGTTGCGATAGTTGGCCGTAATCTTTAAACGTTGAAACATCAAATAACACATCGCCGCTTTTTCCAACATAGGCATGCTTTTTAGCAATTAAGCGCTCAATCATTTCAATGATTTCATCCATATGGCCCGTTACTGTCGGCTCAATGTCAGCAGGTAGGATATTTAATGCTTCAAAATCATCGTGCATTGCTTTAGTCATACGCACGGTCAAATCGTTGATCTCTTCATTATTCTCAGCAGCACGCTTGATAATTTTATCGTCTACATCTGTGATGTTACGTACATAAGTAACATCATAACCAAGGTAGCGAAAATAACGGTTGATAACATCAAAAGATACATATGTGCGTGCATGTCCTACATGACAGAAATCATAGATTGTAATACCACACACATACATGCCGACTTTGCCTTCAACAAGCGGTTTAAATTGTGACTTTTGACGTGTCAGTGTGTCGTATATCTGCAACATGTAGTGATTTTCCTAAATTCGAGTTTGAAACCTTTGCATCATATCACTTGAAAAAGCTCGCCACCACTGTAAAAAGGCGAATTTTACCCTATCTAGGTAACAAAAATTAAACAGTAAAACTGTCAAAGTTATTTCAACACTTTGTAGTTCAGCAGATGTACTATAAAATAGCGTTTTAATCTAATTATTGTAATTCAAGGACCCATTATGGTTGTTTTACAAACAAACTTCGGCGAAATCAAAATCGCACTATTTGAAAAAGAAGCTCCAGCAACCGTTGCAAACTTCAAAAAATACGTTGAAAGTGGTTTCTACAACGGCACCATCTTTCACCGCGTAATTGATGGTTTCATGATCCAAGGTGGTGGTTTTGAGTCTGGCATGAGCCAAAAAGAAGTTGAGGCGCCAATTCAAAATGAAGCAAACAATGGACTTACAAACAAAGTTGGTACTCTGGCTATGGCACGTACGCCAGATCCACACTCGGCGACAGCGCAGTTTTTCATTAACGTAAATGACAATGACTTCCTAAACTTCTCTAGCGAGACATCGCAAGGGTGGGGCTATTGCGTTTTTGCCGAAGTCGTTGAAGGTATGGACGTTGTCAACAAGATTAAAGGTGTTGCAACAGGTTCATCGGGTTTTCACCAAGACGTACCACTGGAAGATGTCATCATCGAAAGTGCGTCTATCACTGAATAATCCCGACTTTGCAATTTGAGCGCTGCGGCGCTCTTATTCACACAAGAGACACCATGCGCAAGACCTACTTTATTTCTGATCTCCATCTAACCGAACACCGGCCTGATATCACCAATGCTTTTTACGCTTTCTTGGATACTCACATAGACAGTGATGTGGACGCTTTATATATTTTGGGGGACTTCTTCGAAGTATGGATCGGGGATGATGAAGGCGATCCGCTCGCGTTAGCAATTGCTAAAAAGCTCAAGGCAATCAGTGATAGTAATGTAAGTATTTACTTCATCCACGGTAATCGCGACTTTTTAGTTGGTGAACACTACGCGAAATTATGCGGTATGACGTTGCTGCCAGAACAAGCTGTTATTGATTTGTATGGTACCCCAACGCTTATTCTTCACGGTGACGAAATGTGCACCCAAGACACTGAGTACCAAAAGTTTCGTAAAAAGAGCCGAGGGTGGTGGTGGCCAAGACTCATGCTTTCTATGCCACTTTGGTATCGTCGCAGAGTTGCAAAAAATGCCCGAGCTAAAAGTAAACTCAATCAACAAGGTAAAGCTCCAAGTATTCTTGACGTAACCGATGATGCTGTCACCAATATGTTCGAGAAGTACCATGTTCAGCATATGATCCATGGCCATACACATCGACCGAAAGTACACAGAAGTCAAACTAAAACGAGAACGGTTCTGGGAGATTGGTATAGCCAAAGCTCGTATTTACTTGTGACTGAACAGTCTCAGTCCTTGGAGCAACATGAATTTAGCAAGTAAAGTACTGAAGTACTCTACTCACTAACCTTGGTTACCTATGCCGCTTTTGAGAATATTGCCATTGGCGCTGAAATCAATTTATATAAGCTCCAATGAATTGGTTTAGTACGTGATACCGGGTGCGAAAGTAACTGCGCCGCATAATCGTAAGAACCATGTTTGATATGGCGTTTAGCCAAATCACAAATATGCGCACCAACATACTTCAACACCATAGGTTTTAACCGTGCTGTAATCCGCCCTTCAGCCACATCGCACAGTAAACGCTCAGCGAATGGGCACAGCTCTTTTGGTGGTGCTTTATCACATGCACTGTTTTGCGTACCTTGAAAATAAAAGCTCTCTATCAACGGGGAATATGCAATACGAGCGTATAGCGCAAAATTAACATAAAAACTCTGGTCCTCACCCATCCATTCACCGCGAGGAAATCCACCTAAATCTCTAAACGTTGATTTCCTTACGACGATGCTAGACATCGTAAATGGCAAGTCTCCACTTGCTGCTACCTCAAAATAATTATCCATTTCGTAACCATTTGCATCCCATTTGGTTAAGGCTATTTTCGCATCTTGATAATCACTATCACCGTAAACTTTTTGATAGCGCGTTGCATATAGCCCCATTTCAGGGTATTGCTCGATGAGTGCAGCAATACGACTTAAGAAAAAGGGAGACCAAGTATCATCCGCATCTAAAAATGCAATAAACTCATTACTCGCAAGGTTGGCACCGGCATTTCGCGCTTCAGATACACCTTGGTTAACTTGTGTAACCAATTTGATATTCGCGATTTTTAAGCCATTGACAATATCCGCGCTACCATCAGTTGAACCATCATCGATAATGATAATTTCGTCAGCTTGATGGCTTTGAGCAACGACACTGTTTATTGCGCGCTCTATGCAATCACGCTTATTGTACAGAGGGATGACAACTGAGAATTTGATGCTGTTCATATTCATTGCTCCAATTATTCATTGATAAAGCGACCGCTTGCTCTACGGGTAATGTTGGTGAAATACACTGCCCTGAAACGACTTGATTGGTGATATTGATAACGTCTAGAGGTTCATAGCTGTTGGCATCAAATTGATATAAATCTGCCATACCTATTTGATTCGACCACTGCTTACATTTGCTATGGTATTGCAAACTGATAAAGGGGGTATTAACCATGTAAGCATACACAGCAGCGTGCAACCTCATTCCTATCACAGCTTTAAACATCGCCATACTTTGCAATAGACGCAACGGGTTCACCGTGTAACGAATGCGTTTTACCGGCACATAGCTAGGTATCTTGCGTAAGATTTGTTCGTGAACATTGTTATCACCCAAGGTGCCATGGTCATTAAAATCGACCAAGTAAACATCTTCACGTGTCATCTCCCATATGGCTGTGACCAACTTGACTGCCTTTCGTATCCTAGCCCGCTCGCTGACAACATCAGCTTCACCAAATGCATTGATAGCCTGCTGGCAAAAATTAAAAGCAACTCCCCGACGCTCGATAGATTGAATCGCATTGCCGAAGTAATGTAGAAGTGAAGGCGCTAAATCAAATGTCTGAGCGATATTCGCAGTAGGTGCAATCGACTTAGCAATATCTAAGCTTTGTGCATCGCGGACTCCGATAAAATGACATTTGTTTAAAAACTTCGCGCACTGTTTTTCATCTGCCGTCGTCTTAAATGCCTCAATCCCAACGCCCACGGCATAACTCGACTCTTTACCGCAGAGCGAAATCATATGACATTTTTGTGCGATATCTCGACTTGAGTGCAGTACTGAGCCACCTCCAAATACAATTTTCTTCGCGCCATAAGCTCTTTGATAATGGGTCAATCTTTGATGACCTCGAAATAACATAGGGGCTTGGCCTTGCACATCAAGTTGCCTAACCAGACCATATTGATTACTCGCATTAACCGCAATATTGCTGCTGCCAAATGCTCTCTTGGCCCCCTCAATGCTTGCTAACATCAGCGCATCGTCTCCGCTGTTGCGCATGCCGTAGTAACCAACAACATAGGTGTCGTGTTTGCTCTGCATGTGTTACTCCCAACTCTGTGTATATAACTAGATATTGCAGGTGCTATGCCAAAACAAAATTAAAAATATAAACATTAATAATCAACAAGTTAAAACCAAGGAGTGTTAAATTTTAGGGGTTTTCAATATGAAAATTTGCAGAACGAAAATGCAATATGCAGGGATTTTTAAAATAAAAAAGCCAGTAAACGTCTTACTGGCTGGGTAAAGTGAAGGGATTGAAATTTAATATGCACCTTTTGCACCTACTACGCATGGTACCGTTTTTAGTAAAATCTTAACGTCGCTCATGATGCTCTGTTCAACAATATACTGTTCGTCTAATTGCACTTGCTGCTCAAACGTCGTATCTGCACGACCTGTTACTTGCCAAAGACCTGTTAGACCTTGCTCTGAGTTTAAGCGCGACAGTTGTGCTGGTTTGTATTGTGCCACTTCCATTTCTAGAGCAGGTCTTGGGCCGATCAACATCATGTCGCCTCTTACTACATTCAGTAACTGTGGTAGCTCATCAATCGAATATTTACGAATGAAGCGGCCGATGCAAGTAATACGAGGGTCATGAATGTACTTTTGACATACCCCCTCTCTAGCACTGTCTTTTTGATCAGGCGCTTGGAAACGCGGGTCGTCTTGCATATACATTGAACGGAACTTGTACATAGTGAAACGACGACCAAATTTACCCACTCTAGTTTGACGAAATACTACAGGGCCTTTGCTTTCTAGTTTGATTGCTAACATCAGTAGCAATAGCAGAGGGCTAATAGCCAATAAACCGAGTGCAGCAACCGTTCTTTGGAACCACACTGGAATGCCATGGTGAACACCGTCAATATGGTGCTTAGTTACTTTGTTCGCAGCTTGAGCTGATGCAGTTGTCACGTTTGTCGCAATTTTAGTTGTGATATCCATGATTAAAGCCCTCTGATAGATTGTTTTAAAATGAAAACTCGGAATAAGAACACTGGGTTGCCAATGACATAGCGATTGAACTTGGTTTTAGGTTCTTGCATTAAGCGCCAAACCCACTCTAAGCCCAATTCACGCATCCAGAGCGGCGCTCTTGGTATTGCCCCAGAAAAGAAGTCAAATAAGCCACCTACTGCCAATGCACACTGGCAATTTAAACGATGTTTGTTTTTAGCAAGCCATAGTTCCTGGCGAGGTGAGCCAAGAGCCACCAGCAAAATAGTCGCTCCGCTTTGATTAATTTGCTCGATAATGTCGTCATCACTGTTAAAATACCCGTGATGCGCGCCGCGAATGTCTAAGCCTACATATTGTTTTTGCAATGACTCACCTGCTTTTTGGGCAACACCTTCTTTTGCGCCTAGCAAAAAGAAAGACTGTTTTGTCTGTACAGCTTGCTCGCATAGTAGGGGCAGCATATCTGTGCCGTTGATGTTGTCCGCCAAATCGATGCCTGAATGCTGCGCTGCGATCCGCATGCCTGATCCGTCTACGAAGTTCTTGTCACTGCCGCAAAGTGTACTGTGTAGTTCGATGTTGTTAGCCGCTAAATTGATTGAGTTAACGTTCAGGAAGTATCCAACACGACATTTTGTCTGTGACTGTTCATTTTGACATACCCAATCAATTGCATCGTGCATCTTGGTGTTGGCGAACGGTATACCAAACATGTGGCTTTCCGCCTGTTTGCTACCGCCTTTTTTGTACAGCGTTTTGCACATAACTAGCTTCATAACCATCAATGCATCTTGAATACAATTTTGCTGCGTTTGGGCCTCAAGCAGCGTTAGCTCATCACTCACAACTAGACCTGTGGCATTATGTAGCTGCAAACAATCATATAACCCGGCTTTCTCGCACGGCGATTTAAACCGTTTCACGTTTGGAATTGATGTTGTGCCGCGAATAATGGGCGTGCCCACAAAATGAACTTGGCCCAACGCAACATTAATTAAATTAGCGCTTGATTTGAAAAGGCCAACTTGCCAGCGATAAAGCGCTACTACATCTCCGCCGACATCTATCCAGTTTTCACTTTTGAGTGGTGCTTTAAAAAAAAGCACTGCAAGTAGTGTGTTCAGTAAATACAGTGGTAATAAAGCGAACATCAAAACCAATGCAAACGTAGATCTAATTGCAGTACGTGTTGCATTTGTTTTGCCTGTCGATGCAGTTGTATGTTTTTTGGTCTGAGCAGCCATGTTACTACCTCCATAATCTTTGATGTAGAGGTAATTGCGAGGACTGTGCCAAATGAAATGAAAAATTTAAAGTGTTGAATTAAATGAATTTAATCTCATTTTACAATTTTCTATTGAATAGAGTTTTTTAATTTGCAAAGCACAACGAGAAGTCATTTTTAATATAAAAAACACGAACCGGCTTACAGCTACACTTCTTAGTTACTTACTAAATTGCGGATAAATACGACGTACTCTGTTAAATAGCGCCGGCAATTTACGATTAACGACTGAGAGTTTTTTACCTTGTTGCTGGGTATCATTGAGATCGCACTTAAGAAGCATCTTACTCACTTTAAAAATGATTTTATGGACCATTTTATCAAAAAAGCTATTTTTCAAAGGGCCATAATTAAAGTGACGGATATAATCCTTCATGTCTTTCGAGTGCGTATTATTCCATTTATCAGAAATCAACTGAAACCCAGAGGAGCTTTTCGCAAAGTGCGCCACATGGCCATTTTCTCCCCAGCCAATCCCTTGCGACTCTGCTACTGGGGTTTCAATCGCACCAAGTACTTGTTCAAACCATTTTATCGCTGCCGGTGTATTACGTACTAACATCACACCGGAATTAATTTCTCCACTAAAACCATGAGCCATATAAATGAACTTACCTGCCACGAAAAGCGATCCTAATTGTGGGCAATCGTCTTGTATGAATGCATCAGCATCAACAAACAGCACATTATTATAACCAGCTTGCAACGCTGCTTTTAATAGTAAAAGCTTAAGCCAGCAGCACTCTACCCCTAACGAGGTAAATAGTGGCCGAGTGATAACCACATAGTCATAGCCCATTTTTTTTGCGTATTGCTTTTGGCTTTTTATACAGTGGCTATAACGCCATTGGTAGCCATTTAATGCAACGCTAAATACCAGAGTCTCACTTTTATTCTTTATCACTTACTACTCCTTAATATGATTTCGCGCTTTTTTAAAATAAAGCAAACTCAGCCTTAGTTTGCATAAAAAATATTTTTTTCATTTTAAAAAATCTAAAAAATATGCATATGAATTTGCAAAAAATAGGCTCTAAAACGCACACTAAAAACCATATATCATTGTAATATAATGAATTAATATTTTGGCATGGTTGCTGCTCACGTGTACTTAACTTATTCGAAAACAAGGTCTACACGTTATGAGCTATTTAACAAAGATGTGCTTTTCTGCTGCACTGTGCACTTTGGCATCCAACGCGGTCGCTGTGCAACAAGTCGATGGCAACTACGTATGGCAGTTTCAGTCAGGTCAGGTGTGGCCTGGTGGCTATAATCAAAATACAGGTAAACCCAGTGATCTCATCTATGCACGAGATCAGTATGGAAGCGACTTCTTTCAGAGAATTAGCAACGCACTACCTGAAGCGAAAGTAAACGAAGCGTTCATTACTGGTGATAGTGGGTCTACAATTCATTTGACCGAGGAAGCAGAAGTATTTATCACTTTTATTCACGAAGGTGCTGGTTACAAAAACTCTTTTGGCTACTTTACATTTGATCCAGAAAATCCCCCTACATCCGCGGATCAAATCCAAGAAACCATTGTGTTTCCAAACTTAAGTTATCCGCACTTAACCAATGGTCACAGAGTCAGTATTGGTACACACCCAGCAGGCACCAGTATTGGCTTTTTTGTAGCTGCAAATGGCTTTTGGTATTATACCGGCGTAAAACCTTGGCAGATCCCATACTATTATTCTCTTTCATCCCTCAACCCAGAACCAACTGAGGACTTAAGACAGCACTGCGTGTTGCTATATGATGAGCAAGAGCAAGAAGTGGTCATTGGTTTCGAGGACTTACCACGTACTTGGGGTGATAACGACTTTAACGATGCTGTTTTCAGTGTTCAAAGTAGTCCAGGCACTGCTATCCAATCGAGCAACCTCGTTGTTATGCCTGAGGCCAATGATAGCGATGCTGACGGAATTCCAGACGACCAAGATGAATTCCCGAACAACTTTAGACGTTCACACAGCCAATACTTCCCTTCGCAAACAGGTGTCTCAACACTTGCTTATGAAGATAATTGGCCACAGCGTGGTGACTACGACTTAAACGACTTAGTTGTTAAGCAGCGCATTCAAACAACCTTTGATGCTAACAACGAAGTCAGTGGGTTTATTTTGCACGGTTGGATAACGGCACGCGGCGCAGCATATGAAAACGGGTATGCGCTAAGATTAATGAACACAGTACCGAGCTTAATCGAAAGTGCAACCATCACCATAGATGGTCAAGCTTTTGAAAAGTCGGTAGAAGAGTACCAAAGTAATGCTGTTTTACAACTTTGGAGTAATACACAATTATTTACCCAAACTGGTGAGTCAGGCAAATGCACGCATTTCAATACAGTGAAAGAGTGTAGTTACTTTGAACCGATACCGTTTACATTAGATGTGACCTTTGAAGCATCACAACCAAGCTTGAGTATCGCCGATTTAGATTTCTTTATCTTTAGAACAGCAGATCGCACAATCGAAGTCCACATGGCTGATTATCCGCCGACAGATTTATTTGACCAGACCCGCTTTGGTAAGGTTGATGACTCATCAGATCCAAGCCTAAACCGTTACTTCAGAACCGCAGATAACCTGCCTTGGGCGTTGACAGTGAGTGAAGAATTCAACTACCCGCGTGAATATATTGATGTGCTATGGGCATACCCTAATTATGAAACCTGGGTTGAGTCAAGCGGTACACAGGCACAGGACTGGTATAAAACCAGTGACAGAGACACCCACTACTACATGCCAGAATCAGAGTAATTAGGAGCGTACCATGAAAACATTAACTAATTTAACTGCGATGTTCAGTATCACCCTACTTGCAACTCTGATGACTGGATGTGGTGGCGGAGGTGGCGGCTCAGAATCAAGCTCGCCAGCACCTGCGGCAACACAAACAAATACGCAACCAGCTGTATCGACAAATACCAATGCAGCGGCCAGTGAACCGCAGCAAACCGAACCAACACAAACACCAGCTCAAGAGACAGCTGCTTCTATGGAGGACTATATGCCACAAGCAGAGCTTAAAGAATCCGCTGCCACTGACTCGACTGATCTTTACGTCATGCCTGATTTTAAATTTAGAACCAGCGACGAAGTAACCATGGAGTTCAGCGGTGAAAATGTGTTTGGTGAATCTCTAGCAGGAAGAACAATTAAAATTTATTCGTTCGATGTAGAAGTACCTTCTGTGGAAGACGAACTGATGGGTAATAAAGAGTTGGTTGCTACTTTAAGATTTAATCCTTCAGGACAGCTACAACATACGCTTACGCTACCACAGACAGCAAAAACCATGCTAGTGCGCGTTGATAGTATGTTAGAGACAAACCAAGTACTGTTTCTGCTCGATTCAGACGAAACCATAGTCCATACATTTAAGTAAGCTCTCCAAACCAAAGTGCGCTCTGTTAGCGTGGGGCGCACTTTATTCTCTGCTCATACCTTAGTCGTGCATTACACTTTATCTATACAATAAAAATTGCCGGATCTTTATACTTAAACAAGAACTTTGTCTATGCTTGTTGCGGTCGCGTTTGTCGCATCGTGATAAATATTAATTGTTCAGTACTTTCTGCCAAAAGTCTTTGGAACTCTGAGAGTTAGACTGCTATATCTTAATAGAGAATAAAAATTAATAAAGGAGCGCTTAGATGGATAACATAACAGGACTTAATATTTTGCTTGTTGACGATGAGCCGCACATTTTGCGCTCCCTCAGCCGAGCACTGCGCTCCGAGCAATATCATATTCATACCGCAGAAAGTGGGCCAGCAGCACTTGAGATATTAGCGAACGAATCTATTGATGTGGTTGTCACAGATAAGAATATGCCCGAGATGACTGGCAATGAACTACTCGCTATTATCGCTGATCAATATCCTGATACCATTCGCATTATGCTCACCGCTTTTACCGAGCAAGCAGCGCTGATTGACGCCATAAACCAAGGTAAAGTTTGGGGTTATATGCAAAAGCCTTGGGACAATGACAACTTAAGGATCACCATAGAACAAGCGCTACAAACCAAAATGCTCATTGCCGAGCGCAACATGCTACGCGCGAGCTTAAAACGCTATAAACGTGAACATAGATCGCAGTTTCAACGCTTCATAGGTAGCTCTTTGGCCATGCAAGTCGTGTATAAATGTATTGATAAAGCCGCCCCAAGCCGAGCAAATGTGTTTATCACAGGACCAAGTGGTACAGGTAAAGAACTCGCGGCTGAAGCTATTCATAATTTAAGCCCTCGCCATAACAAAGACCTTATTTGTATCAATTGCGCTGCAATTCCTTCGGAGTTAATGGAGTCTGAAATTTTTGGTCATGTTAAAGGCGCGTTCTCTGGAGCCACAAACAACCGAGATGGCGCTGCAACCCTCGCAGATGGTGGTACCCTATTTCTAGATGAAATTGGCGAAATGGATATGGCATTGCAAGCCAAGATTTTACGCTTTATTCAAACCGGAACATTCCAGCGAGTGGGCAGTGGGAAGGTGGAAACCGTTGATGTGAGGTTTGTCTGTGCAACAAACCGCAATCCTCTCGAAGCCATTGAGCAGCAGCTATTGCGAGAAGACTTATTTTATCGTCTCAATGTCATTGCCATAGATATGCCTGCCCTGTCCGATCGCGATCAAGATCCTTTGCAAATTGCCCTGTTTTATCTCAACAAATTTAGCGAGATAGAAAACAAACTATTTGTCGGCTTTTCGAAACGGGCAGAACAGCTCATATTGAATTATGCTTGGCCGGGCAACGTCAGGCAGCTTGAGAACTTGATCCACAGCGCCGTTGTAATGTCTGACGGACCTATGGTGAGTGAAGAGACGCTCATGCAGCAATTGCACTTAAAACCGAATGAAGACCTCTTTAGAGCAAAAAACGTCGCTTCTGCAAAAAACACCTTGCCTACTACGACAGCCGATACCACTTTAAATGGCAACGCATCACCTATGATAAACAGCATAGTCCCTCTTTCTGAAGTAGAGCGGATTGCCATTGAACAAGCACTGCTGGTTTGTGAAGACAACGTCGTCAAGGCCGCTGGATTACTCGAAGTCAGTCCTTCCACTTTATATCGCAAGATACAAAAATGGGAGCCATCACCTTAAAAGCCACTTTGCAAATTAAAAAATATATGCGTCGCAATTTGCAATAACACACTAGAGAAACTGCGGCGATAAATTTTAATTACTATATCTAACAGAGAGTTAAATTATAAATTTGAGTTGGCGCAATTATTGATTGGTTTAGGTATGACCGATTATTGAGAAGCGCCAATGCAATCAAGTAAACACTCCCTTTCACAACTGCTACGCAACACATCTTGGCTGGTAGGTGCTGAGGTCGTTGCTAAAGCAACCCGCTTACTCAGCATTATGGCGATGGCAGCGTTCCTAATCCCTGTGGAGTATGGCGCTGCAATGCTGGCTCTGAGTATTCACGAAGTTATTCGGTTGCTTTTACGCTCGGGCACTGGCGCTCAGATTATCCGCGCCAAAGAAAGCGATTTATCAGACTTTTTATCAAATGGCTTATGTATCCAGTGGGCACTGTGCATCTTGCTTTGCATTGTACAATTGGGTGTTGCGTACGCAACGCAGTGGCTATTTCCTGAGCATGATATAACGACGTTAGTCGCACTAATGGCCTTTACTTATTTATTGTTTCCAATCGTCAGTACACGCGCATTCTTAGTACAGCGTGATAATCGTATGGCGCTGTTTAGCATGATAAGTAGCTGCTGCATCATCTTAGAAAATGCCACCATCGCTGTCGCTCTGTACTTTGACGCGGGCTTGTTATCGATTGTTTATGCAAAATGGGCCTTCGCTATTCTGTGGCTGTGTGCTTTTACAGTGGTTGATACATTGCCACATAAAATTGGCTTCAAACGCGATACCTTCTTTTATTTACTTGGTTCATCAACACAGCTCGCTGCTGCTGAAGGCCTGCGTTCACTGCGCATGAACATGGACATCTTTATTGGTGCAAGATTACTATCACCAGAGTTATTTGGTCTCTATAGTTTTGCAAAAAGTGCAGGGATTGGATTGGCAATGTCCATTAGCCAAGCGTACATCACGGCACTATACCCTTATGTATGCCAACAACAAAAAAATGCGCAAACAAATCAGTTGAACCAAAAAGTTATGTTGGTAACCACTGCTGTATCTGCCATTTTTGTTTGCCAATCCGTGTTAGTGCCAGTCTATGTGCCGTTTTTATTCTCAACTGAGTGGCAAGCGAGTTTTACCACTACCAGCTTATTGTGCCTGATTGCTATCACCACTGTATGGTCAGATACCTACAGTGCCATGCTGCGTAGCAAAGGCTTATTCAAGTTAGAAACGCAGCAATGTGCGTTTTGCTTGACTGTATCGCTAATCGGTGTGCTGGCTATAGCCCCCCAGCAGCCAGACACATTTGCACTTGTTTTACTTTTAAGCAGCACCTTGTGGCTTATATTTCCAGCTATCAACGTGCTTCTTGTCAAATTCAGCGCCATCAAAGCCGCCTAAGGAGCTTGTTATGAATACTTTAATCAATCCAACAGTTAGCGTCGTTATTCCAATGTACAACGTTGGTAAATACATAGAGCAAAGCATTAACTCGGTACTGAAACAAACTTATCAAGACTTTGAAATCCTATGTGTTGATGACGGCTGTAGTGATGACACACTGGCTAAAGTTGCACAATTCAATGACCCACGCATCCAAGTGATTCAGCAACTTAATCGCGGCTTATCTGGTGCAAGAAACACGGGGATCCGCGCTGCAAAAGGTGAATACATCGCACTGCTGGACGCCGATGATTTTTGGTCTGCAAAAAAATTAGAGTTACACGTTGCGCACTTAGATAACAACCCCAAAGTAGGTGTAAGCTATTGTCCATCTTTATTTGTCGATGAAGATGGTGCGCCATTGGGTATTGGCCAATTTCCAGCGTTAAAAGAGATCACTACCAAGCAGATTTTCTGTCGCAACCCTGTTGGCAATGGCTCAGCACCCGTTATCAGAAAAGCGGTATTCGAAGCGGTCGCCTTTCAAGATGGTATGCGTGCGTGGACACAATATTTTGATGAGGAGCTACGTCAGTCAGAAGACATTGAAATGTGGTTGAGAATGGCACTTGATACTGACTTTGAATTTGAGGGTATTTCACAGCCGCTGACTTACTACCGAGTTAACGCATCAGGCCTGTCGTCAAACTTGCACAAACAATTTACCAGCTGGCAATATGCCGTCGATCAAAACAGAATCGGCCATGAAGCGTTTTTTAACAGGTATGCACCACTAGCTAAAGCATACCAGCTCCGCTATTTATGTCGCCGTGCAATTCAATCGAGAAATAGCACACAAGCTATAAAACTTATGCACCAAGCGCTTACTACAAATTGGCGTATTCTAAAAGAAGAGCCAAAGCGAACTTTAGTTACTTGGGCCTGCGCTTACTTGAGTGCTTTACCAGCCTGTATTTATAACGCCATCGAAAACACCGCCATGCGTGGAGTCTCTTACATTCAAAAGTCACACTGAACGACGTAAAACGGCTTCGATGCCGCTACTTATAGAAAAACCAGCATTCGCTGGTTTTTCTATTTTGCAAACACCCCACACTGCAAATTGCAAAACACCTCTTTTTAAATGCAAAACAAAACCATAAACAACTGATCTAAAAGGATTTAGACAACTGGCCTAATTAATGCTTTATTTAAGTTAGTATCGTTTCATTAAGGAATAGACTATGACAGTCACCAGCCTCAAAAATAAGCTCAGTATATTGGCACTTTTGTGCCATATCGCGCTGATTGCTGGCTGTGCACATATTGACGGAACAACTGAGTTAGAAGATAACGACAACCGTTTCTATGGCCACCCTGATGCGCAAGGCACCGTAATTAACCCAGCACAACCAGGTACCGTATTTGCAGCTGGATTAGACTGTTCTGGTGCCAATGAGTTTGCCATTTCAAAACAGTATCGGGTAGACAGAGCCATCACCACACACCCAAACAACCAAGCGCCAGTTCCTGTACTAGGTGGGAAAGATGCAAGTTCTCTGCCGTTGAGCCCAGGCGATCTGATCGAAATATCGATGGAATATGGTGAAGGGTTTAATGGTCGTTACATACTAGATACATCAGGGTTGCTTGAAATGCCTGTAATCGAACCTATTTTCGCTGCTGGTTTGACAACAAAACACCTGAGCGAGCGAATCGAACTCGCCCTTATTAGAGCAAACATATTCAAAGCACATACCCTAGATGTCAATATTAGAGTGCTAAATTTAGCTGCTATCGAAGTGCCTGTGTCGGGCGCTGTTTTTGAGCCGGGCCGTGTAACGATAAATGCCTCTATTCCTTCTCAGGTCCAGCAAGAGCGTCTCGCAGCATCAGGCGATCAAAGCAAAAAACGTTTGTTGTCGGAAGCAGTCAGAACAGCTTCAGGTATTCGTCCTGACGCAAAACTGGATCAAGTCATTTTAATTCGTTCTGGTTGGCAAGTTGAAGTAGACCTCACCGGTATTCTGACAGGCGAACCAGTTACTGATTATGCATTGATTGCTGGTGATCAAGTGATTGTGCCTAGTACTGGTTGCTTTCAACCTCACTTAGTTCGACCGTCGCAAATAACACCTAAAGGTTTCCGTGTCTTTATGTCTAATTTGATCGATTCAGCAGAAAGCAATTCAAACGCAGCCATCGGGCGCTTTTCAAGTAGCTTGCCATACGGCACAAGATTGTTACAAGCGGCAGTGTCTGCAAACTGTGTGGGTGGTAAATCATATACAAATGCACCGCGCCGGGTAGTGTTAGTAAGCACCCACCCAATTACCAAGCAAACACAGGTTATCGAGCGTTCAATTGAGCAATTAATGCGTATGCCTTACAGAGATAGAATAAATCCATACGTAATGCCAAACGACGCTATTGCGTGTTACGACTCTGATATTACAAATCTTAGAGATGTAGCACAAACAGTTTTAGATTTAGTCGCACCATTCAAGGTGTTTTAGGAGGTGTATCATGGGTACAGCACTTCAAGTCACAACGCCATACAGTCGCTTTAGAGCAACCATTTATCGTTGGCTGCACAGACCATATCTAGCTGCATGTGCGATTAGCTATGTTGTTATCACACTGTTGGTAATTGCCTATTTGCAAAAAGCACCGACCTATAAAAGCGATTTTGATATTGTTTTGCCTGGCACCGGAGCCAACAGCCAAGTAAACATTGACGAAGTTGGTCAGGTTGTATCGTCAACCAGTGCACCGTTTGGCAAAGGCTACAATCCGCGTGTCAATTATAAAGAAATGATCAAAAGCCGTAATCTGCTAGACAATGCAGCAAAGACGCTTAACTTGACAGCACACGAATTTGGCAGCCCAAAAGTACGTTTAACAGAGCAAACATCTATCCTGAATATTGAAACAACAGGTAAGTCCGCGATGCTTGCCCAAAACAAAGCATGGGCAATTTATGATGCACTGCAAGCACAACTAGACCACCTTCGTGCCGATGAAGTAAAACGTCGCGACGAGAGTATCAAAGCAGTACTCGATCAGTATCGTGAAAGACTCAATGCCACCCGTAATAACATCATTGACTTTCAACAGCGCTCATTAATTGTATCTGCTGAGCAATTGCAAAGAGAGACTGCAACCCTGTCTTCAATCAAAGAGAAGATGGTGATGATCCAAGCTGAAATCGGCCAAGGTGAAGACTACGTGAGTCAATTGAGTGTTGATTTAGGTGTATCACCGGCAATGGCAGGTCAAGCATTTGTATTACAGTCAGATAGTGAGTTTCGCGGCTATCTGTCTGAGCTAACCTCCAGTGCCTCTCAATTAAGCGAATACCGCTCACGCTGGGGCGATGGACATCCTAAAGTGAAAGCTGAATTTGCACGTTTTGAGCATTCAAAACAGTCACTTAGAAATCGTTCACAAGGCTTGGTCGGCCCAAATGCTGCGCACATTTTTACCACGCTGGATTTAAAAAACAATCCAAAACGCGCGCAACTTTTTGCAGATTTAATCAATGCATATGCGGTCAAAAAAGGCAAAGAAGCAAAATTTGTTGAACTAGACCAAGCGCAAACACTGTTGAACGAGAAAATTAAGATTTATGCGCGAGAAGCAGCTGAACTTGAACGCCTACAGCGTGAATTTGATTTGGCCGAAGCGGTATTTACTTCTGCAGCAGCGCGCCTAGAAGCAAGCAAAGCCGACGTATTCGCTTCCTACCCGATTGTTCAGCTAATGACACCGCCTTCGCTGGCATTTAAAGCTGTCAGCCCGAAAAAAGGCCTTGCTGTTGCAGCAGCCCTTTTTGCAATGATTTTCACATCTCTTGCTATATTTATGGTCAACAAGCGCAGAGAGATCGTGGCGCTGGTCGTTGATAAACCAAAGGCAAAAGGATAATGCATGCTGCTACTATCGGCATTGCCCGGTGAAAAAAAAGAGTTTGTCAGCTCAGAGGAATTTGTCGTCTGGGCTGGCCTTGTACTGACCTACCCTTCTTTTTTAACTGGCACTTTGTATGTGCTTGGTTCCGTGATCGGTTGGCTGTTATTCGCTATGGTGATCACCCGCCTCTATGTAGAAGTTGATAAAAAGCACGCCACAATAAACCCGATGGTATGGCTTTGGATAGTCGCTATGCTGGTGATGCTGGTGGCACTCATTATCGCCCACTTCAACTGGTCTTTGGGCATCGGAAAAACCATCAAGTCCTCCATTGGGTGGATGAAAGGTTGGGCTCTGCTTGCGCTCTTTCCATTGATTGGCAACCTTATTCAAATTCGAAAAGAAGTGATTGTTCGCGCCGTATGCATTATTGGAATACAAACCTTTATCTTCGCTGTCGTCTCTTTCATTTTTTATTTAGGCCGACTTCCTGGCGATATTTTTCTCTCGCCATTAAAAGTCATTGGGGGTCCTGGGGAAAGCTTTTTTATGGTCAGCTTTTACGGGATAAACCCAGAAACCGGAGCTGGTAGATGGCGCTTCTTCACGCCTTGGGCACCCGCTGCTGGGTTTATGGCCTGTATCTATCTGGTGTTCTGCCTTCAAGAGCAAAATGCGCGCATTCGCCGCTGGGCAATCGCAGGCTGCTGGGCCATGCTGCTTCTCTCTCAATCTCGTGCTGGTATCGCAATATTTATCATGCTTTTTCCCATGGTGATGTTTAGCGACAAATTTAAAGAGCCTTGGTTTTTATTTTTACTTGGTTTTTTTATCCCCGCTATTTTGTTACTCGGAGAACCGGTTTATCAATGGATCATGGATTCCTATGAAGCGGTAAAACAGCAGCGACCGGGCTCAACGCGGGTTCGCCAAGCATTAGCTAATATTGCTATTCAGCGCTGGGAAGCTGAAGCACCAATTTGGGGGCATGGCATTGTTGAACGCGGGCCTAAACTGGTTGAGAGAATGCCCATTGGTTCCCATCACAGCTGGTATGGCCTATTATTTGTTAAAGGGATCGTAGGCGCGATAGCACTTGCGGTCCCTATGGCCATTACCTTTGTATATTTTTTATGGAAGTCACAAGACTCTAAAACCGCACAAACTGCATTGTGTTTAATGACCGTGTTTATCTGCTACAGTTTTTTTGAGAATCTAGAGATCCTATCTTTTTTATACTGGCCAGCCCTACTATGGTTTGGCCTAGTTTTTAAAGGAGAAAAAGCGTATCGCGCATCTAGGCGTAAAAAAAGGCAGATAGAGTATTTTCCAAATAGACGCGCAGGCCGCAAATAACCTAATTTATGCGGCTACTGAACCATTAACCGGTGTGCCACTGTGAAACTTAAAGTCTTCATCCGGTGAGTCTATCAATGCATTTTCAATGATTTTTAATTCAGCGATGCGTGCAGCAACATCGAAACGCTTAGGATCAGTTGCCTGTGCAACTTGCTCAGCCAATTCAATATAATCTTGGTAATGGCGTGCTTCAGAACGCAACAATGAGACATAAAAGCGCGCCAATTCATCGTCTAAAAATGGTGCTAATTTAGCAAACCGTTCGCAAGAACGCGCTTCAATAAAAGCACCTATGATCAGTTTGTCGATTAAAGCAGCTGGCTCAAATGTGCGCACATGTTTTATCATGCCCGCTGCATATCGAGATGCGTTTAAACTTTGTACACGCAGCCCCCTTTGCTGAATAATTTCTAGAACTTGCTCAAAGTGATGAAGCTCTTCTTTGATTAAACGCACCATTTTTTCAAGGATATCTTGGTTATAGGCAAATTCAGGTTTTGCTGTCAGGCTGCCAATTAACTCGTTTTTACTGGCTGAAAATTTACCATCCCCCACCTTACGATATACAAAATCCTCGTAGGGCTTCACCCAACCAAGCAAGGTTTTTGCAGATTCATTATCAACCGCATATTTTCGGATCAAAAAAGCTGCACTTTGTGCTGCTTTTAATTCGCAATGCATATGATCAACAAGTAATCGCTGCAAGTTTTCTGGTTTTTTAGCCTCGTCTATCCAGCTATCCGGCGTACAGGTGCCCAAGAAATCGTATATAGGAGCAAGCAGCTCAGCGTATTTGTCTAACATCATCATCAAAGTTTATCGAACTAATGCCCTATTCTACCACACACCCCGCATAGCGCTCTATCTTGACGCTCTGCAATTGCTCAATCTTGATTAATTGGGATCAAACAAACAAGTCATTTAACTCGAGTTTCTTGACAAAATTTAACCAATATTTCATATGTTAATTGAAGTAGTGTAAAAAACACCCAAAAATTAAAGAGAGGCTTTGTATGATTTTAAACCATTTGTGGGGGCTCTATGCGCACCCAATCGAGGAATGGCAAACGATTGACAATCATCATGAAAATGCCACGTTTAGTCTATCCCATATGGTATTGATAGCGCTTATTCCAAGTATCATGGGGTATATTTCTTCGGTTCATTTAGGCTGGAAAATAGGCACGGGTGACGCAGTTTATCTCACACATGACAGTGCCTTGTTGATTGCCATAGCCATGTATTTTGCCCTGATCATTGGCGTATTTGCACTTGCTTACTTAGCTCACTGGATGGCGGTGACTTTTGGTGCTGCGCCAACCTTTACACAAACATTAGAATTAGCAGCATATACTTCAACACCACTCTTTATGTCTGCAATTGCAGCCTTTTATCCCGAACTGTGGTTTGTAGTCAGTGTTGGCATAGCCTCTGTCGCTTATTCTGTCTACTTGCTTTATACAGGCGTGCCTATTCTAATGCATATACCTGAGGAACGCGGTTTTATCTATGCAAGCTCGATGGTGACGTGTGGGCTTATTTTATTAGTTATCATTTTGGCTGCCACAGCGATTTTATGGACGAATGGCATAATTAGCCCTACATTTACTTAGGGGAGCGTTGTGATTGACGCTTTCTTTGCTTTTATCCTAAAAACGAAATCAAACTAAAAGGGCGATGGTATCAACCATCGCCCTTTTTTACATACTCAATGTGAAGCAAAGGTTACTCGCCTTCACCTGTCTCCTGATTATGTAATTCAAGACTTGCAGACATTGCCTTTTCTCGCGTCGACTTGGCTGAGTCATTTCTCAACGCATCAACACGATTTAAGTATTCTTGGTCCACGTCACCAGTAATATATTGGCCATCAAAAACTGATGTCTCGAATTGACTGATCTCTGGGTTTTCAATGCGAACCGCAGCGATCAAATCTTCGATTGATTGATAAATTAAGCCGTCAGAACCAATGCTCGCATTGATGTCTTCTAACTCTCGACCATGAGCAATCAGCTCAGATGCCGATGGCATATCGATGCCATATACATTCGGGAAACGCACTTCCGGCGCCGCAGATGCAAAGTACACATTCTTTGCTCCTGCTTCTCTAGCCATTTCTACGATTTGCGCAGAAGTTGTACCGCGTACAATCGAATCATCAACAAGCAGTACATTCTTGCCAACAAACTCTCGATCGATTGCATTTAGCTTTCGACGTACAGACTTTTTACGCTGCTCTTGCCCTGGCATGATGAAGGTACGGCCGATATAGCGGTTTTTCACGAAACCTTGGCGATATGGCAGCTCTAACACGGATGCAATTTCCAGCGCAATATCACATGACGTTTCAGGAATTGGGATAACTACATCGATGTCTTTATCCGCCCACTCACGCTGGATCTTTTCACCCAGCTTAGTACCCATGTTTACACGTGACGCGTATACCGACATATTATCGATGGTAGAATCAGGACGTGCAAAATATACAAACTCAAATATACATGGTGCCAACATTGTTTTATCAGCGCACATTTTTGAGAAGAACTGTCCATTTTCTGTCACGTAAATTGCTTCGCCTGGCGCCACATCACGTACAAAGTCGAAACCATCTATCGCGAGTGCAACACTTTCTGAGGCGAACATGTACTCTGTGCCATTATCAGTATCACGTTTGCCAAATACCAACGGACGTATACCGTGCGGGTCACGAAATGCCAACATTCCATGGCCAATGATCATCGCGATGCTTGCATAACCACCTGAGCTCTGCTCGTTTACAGCTGCAATAGCGGTGAACATATCGTCTGCATCAAGCTTCATTTTATCGCTGCGACCCAGCTCATAGGCAAGGATATTTAACAGGATCTCTGAATCCGATGTCGTATTTACATGTCGTCTAGCCTTGGTAAATAAACGCTCTTTCAACTCGGCAGCATTGGTTAGGTTACCATTGTGTGCTAAAGAAATACCAAAAGGAGAGTTTACGTAGAAAGGCTGCGCTTCTGCTGAGCTAGAAGAACCAGCCGTTGGATAGCGCACATGACCAATGCCAATATTGCCCTGTAGTCGTTTCATGTGACGCGTATGGAACACGTCCTTAACCAAGCCGTTCGCTTTGCGAAGGCTAAACGTATTGTTGTCAATGGTAATGATGCCTGCAGCATCTTGACCGCGGTGTTGCAAAACAGTTAAGCCGTCATACAATGCCTGATTAACAGGTGATGTTCCGACTATCCCAACGATACCACACATTAAAAAATTCCTCGCCGATTAACGGTTTGCTGAATTTAAAAAGCTCGAATTATTTTCCAAATATGAAAAAAACCATTCAATAACAAATCCAAATTCAGGGATTACTACCGATGACTTCCACCAATCTGTATCTGGGGCTTTAGTGAAAGCATCGAGAAAAAACAACAGGGCGCTGACTACTAGCACGCCACGCATCGCACCAAATAAGATGCCAACAATACGATCTGTGCCAGACAATCCGGTACGCTGTACCAGCTCGCCCAATATAAAATTAACCAATCCACCTAATACCAGCGTTGCGACAAATAGTATGGCTATTGCTGCTGCGTTTCTCAAAAGGGGTTCTGAAACAAAGGTAAGGAAAGTGGATAGATATTGATAAAATAGACTGGATATAAAGAATGCGCCAACCCAAACTACAAGGGACATAGCTTCTTTTACAAAGCCGCGTATCAGGCCAAAAAAGGTAGAAATACCGACAACTGTAAATATGGCGTAATCAACCCAAATCATAATAACCAACAAGTCGTTAATTTTGGGCGCATTTTATAAGACACGCCCTAGAATTGCCAGATCAATTTGCAACCTTGAACTGGGTAAGCCTACCATTAAGCTTGGTTAACTTCTTTAGTTCTGGTAACTTAGCTTCAAGTTTTTGCTTATTTAAATCTGGTCCGACAAACACCTTGGTCAGGGTACCATTCGGCGTTTTGACGGGACGCGTAAAAGTTTTAAAGCCATTTAGTTTCAGCTTAGCGATCAGTGCGTCCACATTGGCTTTATGTGAAAAACTACCTAATTGAATCACATAGGCCATTTTTGAAAAGTTAGAATCTTCCGGCCGTGCCAATTTGGGCTCTTTTGTTTCCACCGTGACTGCTTGCTTTGGCTTATTAACCTGCTCTGTCATTGGCTGCTCAGCTTTTGGTGCAGGTGATTGCTCGCTACGATTGTCACTCGGTTTAGTAACTGCATTTGTATCGGTATCTTTAGATTTCGCAATAGTCTGACTTTCCAATGCGCTATCTACTGATGCTGAATCCGCAGTGCTATCGACAGGTATCTGAGTATCTATATCATCTGCGATAACCTCTTCAACAACCTCTGCTTTTGGCTCAGGAGCGAGCTGAGCTCGTGCATCAATGGGCTTTTGCAGGTCAATAGATTTGAATTCTGGACGCTCAGGAATTTGTTGAAACCCTTCTTTATAGTGCACTTTTTCGCCGTCCAAAATATTTGGAATAAAAACGATCGCAGCAATTACTATGATGCTGGTGCCTACAAGGCGGTTTACAAATCCTGAGTTCACGTTTTACTCTCTATTTTTCCAATACTGTATCGCGTCTGCAACGGTAAAGAACGAACCAAAAATAATCAGCGCTGAGTTGTCATCTTGCTCTGGAAGCATTGCATCTAGTGCCGCAAAAACACTTTGAAACGCTAGGATCTCTTCTTGTTGCGTATTACTCAATGCTTGGCGCATATTTTCTGCGCTTTCAGCGCGTGGTCCATTGAGGGCTGCACATGTCCAACTATCGACTGCATCACCTAGCTCATCGATCACCGCAGCTTTATCTTTATCAGCAAGCATAGCGACTAAGGCGTTAATTTTAAAGCCCTGATTTTTTAGGTTAAGCAACTTTGTACGTAAATAGCGTGCAGATTCAGGGTTGTGCGCTACATCAGTGTACACCAAAGGTTTGGTACTTAATTTCTGAAAGCGACCTTCCACTTGCAAGCTATCCAGCACCTCACGTACCTTTTGCTCAGCAGGTAATAAATTCAAGTGTGCTAAGGCAGTCAGGGCAGTGGCAACATTTTGTGCAGGGATTGCAGGTTGAGAAAGCGTAAGATCATAATCTAGATACTGCCAACGCAGGCCACTTTCAAGAGGGGTAAAATAGAAATCGCGCTTGGATAAAACCATTTCAGCCTCAATTTCTAAACCGTAATCCGTCACAGTATGGGGAATATTCAAATCGCCTACAATTGCAGGTGTGTTGGTTCTGAAAATACCGGCTTTATCATAACCAACCAGTTCGCGTGTATCGCCCAAATACTCTTTATGATCAAGATCTATCGTAGTGATAATACTGGCATATGGTGTGACAATATTGGTTGCGTCGTATCGACCACCTAGGCCCACTTCAAGTAACACATAGTCCACTTCGTAGCGCTTAAAAAGTGCAAGCGCACCTAATGTACCATATTCAAAGTACGTCAACTGCGTCTCGCCTCTACCCTGTTCTAGCTGACAGAAAGCATCTACGTGATCTTGATCCGCTAATTCTTGGCCATTGATACGAACTCGTTCGTTATAACGAATAAGATGAGGGGATGCGTATGTACCAACTGAATAGCCTTGAGCTAACAGCATCGCTTCCAAACAGCGCGCGGTTGTGCCCTTGCCATTGGTTCCACCAATTAAGATGATTTTACTGGGTGTGTCTAGTAAGTGAATATTATTGGCGACTTGAGCAACACGTTCTAACCCCATCTCAATGTTGGCCGGGTGTAGTTGCTCTAAATAACAAAGCCAATCATCTAAACTCGATGATTGGCTAGGTTTGATGTGTGACATAGCTAGCTCAATTTCGAAAAATTTACGCTACTCTATGCTCTTGTTCTGTAGAAGGCAAGTCCATAAACTTAGAAATCATACGTGCTAGAGAGTCACGCATTTCACGACGGTCAATAATCACATCAATAGCACCGTGCTCTAGTAAAAATTCACTGCGCTGGAACCCTTCAGGTAAGGTTTCACGTACTGTTTGCTCGATAACACGAGGGCCAGCAAAACCGATCAATGCTTTTGGTTCACCCACGTTGATGTCACCTAGCATTGCTAATGAAGCTGATACACCACCCATAGTTGGGTTGGTTAACACAGAGATAAACGGTAGGCCCTGCTCGCTCATTTTTGCAAGTGCAGCACTGGTTTTAGCCATTTGCATTAGTGAGAATAACGCTTCTTGCATTCGTGCACCGCCTGATGCAGAGAAACAAATTAAAGGCATATTATGCTCAAGACACTCATTGACGGCTGCTACAAAACGCGCACCTACAACAGATGCCATAGAGCCGCCCATAAATGAGAATTCAAATGCAACGGCAGCAACTGGCATACCTTTCAAGCGACCTTTCATCGCGATCAAAGCATCTTTTTCACCGCTGACTTTTTGTGCTGCGGTGATACGGTCTGAGTACTTTTTAGAATCTTTAAATTTGAGCACATCTTGAGGCTCAAATTGTGTACCTAATTCAACTAGCTCACCATCATCTAGGAAACGTGTTAGACGTTCACGAGCTGAAATACGCATATGATGATCACATTTAGGGCATACATATAGCGACTTTTCTAGTTCAGCTTTATATAAGATGGAATCACAGGCCGTACACTTTGCCCAGACACCTTCCGGTACCTCTTTCTTACCTGCCGATTTAGCAGCTTTAGGCAAGATTTTTTCTAACCAACTCATTGGCAACTCTCTTGTCTTTATTCTGTATATTAGTCTGTGCACACAGACAGATTTTCCCAATTAAAACATGTTTAAGGCAACAGCGGTATAAAAAACTGGTCTTAGTAGTCTTAACAAGTAATAGACGTATGAGGAACTGATATTTTAATGTACACAACACAGACAGCTACTTGCTAAATTTAAATAGCTTATGCAGGACTACCAGCTTCTCAGTAATTTTTATTTTTTAATCTCGACTTCTGGCAAAAATAGCGGGCCCACAGACATTTTCGGGATCCCCCACTTTTCTGGGTAATCAACATCAACTAGGTATAGACCATTAGGTTTTGCTGTCGCACTGGCCTGTGTTCTATCTTTTACTGCCAACAATTCAGCCATCCACTCTGGCGACTGCTCACCAATTCCAATATCTAGCAAGCACCCTGTGATATTTCTAACCATATGGTGTAAAAATGCATTCGCTTTGATGTCTATGACGACATAGTCTCCAAATCTGTTGACCTGAAGGTGGTGAATGTTTCGAAAAGGTGTATTTGACTGGCAATGTACTGCTCTGAAAGAGGTAAAATCTTGTTCACCCAGCATATGTGGACATGCAGCCTGCATTCTTTCAACATCTAGGGGATAGTGAAAGTGCGTTACCCCATTCCTTAAAATACCAGGGCGATAAGTATGGTTGTATATCACATAACGATATCGCCTTGCTGTGGCACTAAAGCGTGCATGGAATTCGTCATCAACCTGTTGGGCAAATCGTACCGCAATGTCATCCGGTAATTGCGAGTTCATACCAAGTGTAAATGCACTCATTTCGCGCTCGGCATCGGTATCAAAATGTACTAATTGCCCAGTGGCATGTACACCAGCATCCGTTCGACCTGCGCAAACAATTTCGACGGGATGGTTACAGATCCGCGAAAGCGCTGTTTCAATTTCTTCTTGGACACTACTTACATGACTTTGACGCTGCCAACCTGAGTAGTTGCCACCGTTATACTCGATACCTAGTACTACACGCATACACTTGCAAACTCTTCACTAAATTATAGCCGGGCATTTTATGCTATTGGCAAGGGGAAGAAAAGCAAAGGGGGCGATATCGCCCCCTTTGTTAATTATCCAACACTATTTTATTTGCTCTTTTAGCAATCGGGCTTCCGCTTGTACCGACTCAGGACCATTCTCCATGACTTCCTCCAAGGCTGAAACTGCCGAGTCAAAGTCTTCTATTTCAAGATATGCCCGTGCTAAGTCTAGCTTTGCTGAGAAGCCATCTTCTTCTAGATCAACATCTTTAGGGTTATCTCCCGCTAGTAAATCTTCAAAGTCATCTAGACCGACATCCATATTTGGTTCTTGATAAGGCTCCTCTGTGGTAAGAACATCATCGCTTTGTGCAATCAAGTCTTCAATTTCCACAAAGTCTTCCGGCATTGATTGTTCGTGGTTTTGCTCTAAATCTTCTTCAATCTCGAACTGTTCATCTAAGTCTTCACTTAACAATGCATCAAAGTCGACTTCCAATTCTGGCTCTTGTTCATTTCCAGCCAGATCTTCTGGCTCGGCATATTCATCCAATAAAGCATCAAAATCCGTACCTTCTAAATCTGCCATAAATTCATCTTCGATGGCACTTTCATCAATATCTATCGAACTTTCTTGCTCATCGTTGCCCGCTTCTGCAACTTCTTCTAATTCCGCTAAAAATGCATCTGGGTTAATGCTGGTTTCTTGAGCGGTTGCTGATTCTAACGTCGCTATTTCATCATTTTCATTCGATGAATACGTTTCTGAGCTTTCAGCTTCTAAAGAGGCCAATGCAGCAGACTCATCAAAAGGCGTCTCTAGATCGATTTCCAACTCTTGTTCAGCCATTGGAAGATCTGTACTTTGAGGAGCTTCACTACTCGGTAATTCCTCATCCATTGCAGCTAGCGCCGCATCTTCATCAAAAGGCGTATCTAGATCTATGCCCAAGTCACCCAATTCATCTTCAGCTACGGGAGATAGCTCACTCTCACCACTCTCTGTAACAGGAGTCTGCGTCGCATCATCACTAATATTACTTTCAGAGATAGCACTTGGAGCTTCATCAAAGTCATCGAATAAATCATCTAGTTCATCACCAAAAGACTCTTCTAAATCGCCTTCAATGTTTGCATTTAAGTCACGTTGGCTATCTAAGCTCTGTGCTAATTGGCGCTCAGTTTCACTCATTCCCTCTGGTAGAGGCCCATCATCTAATGAAATTTCCGGCTCACCAACTTCTTCTAATTCAAGCTCAGGGTAACTTTCTAACTGCGCACTTGGTGTTACAAAATCTTCCTCTGGAAGAGATTCCTCCGCAAGTAAATCTACTTCATCACCAAGAGGATCATCACCTAAGTCGATCTCAACATCTTCAGCCATCAGCTCCTCATCGAGAGAAGCAAGCTCTGCTTCAGCCTCCAACGCATCTAACATGTCGTCGACATTTTGTGGTTCGGTACTTTCGATGTCTTGTAAAAGTTCGCTCGGCTCGATTTCCAGCTCTAGCTCTGCTTCTAGTTCTGGCTCTGCTTCTAGTTCAAGCTCATCTTCTAGTTCAAGCTCAGCTTCGAGTTCTGGCTCTGCTTCGAGTTCTGACTCAGCTTCTAGTTCAAGCTCCTCTTCGAATTCAAGCTCAGCTTCGAGTTCAAGCTCATCTTCGAGTTCTGGCTCTGCTTCAAATTCTGGCTCTGCTTCTAGTTCTGGCTCTGCTTCTAGTTCTGGCTCAGCTTCGAGTTCTGGCTCATCTTCGAGTTCTGGCTCAGCTTCTAGTTCTGGCTCATCTTCGAGTTCTGGCTCAGCTTCAAATTCTGGCTCTGCTTCGAGTTCTGGCTCTGCTTCTAGTTCTGGCTCTGCTTCTAGTTCTGGCTCTGCTTCTAGTTCTGGCTCTGCTTCTAGTTCTGGCTCTGCTTCTAGTTCTGGCTCTGCTTCTAGTTCTGGCTCTGCTTCTAGTTCAAGCTCATCTTCTAGTTCTGGCCCAGCTTCTAGTTCTGGCTCTGCTTCGAGTTCTGGCTCTGCTTCTAGTTCTGGCTCTGCTTCTAGTTCAAGCTCATCCTCTAGTTCTGGCCCAGCTTCTAGTTCTGGCTCAGCTTCTAGTTCTGGCTCAGCTTCGAGTTCTGGCTCAGCTTCGAGTTCTGGCTCTGCTTCGAGTTCTGGCTCTGCTTCGAGTTCTGGCTCAGCTTCTAGTTCTGGCTCAGCTTCTAGTTCTGGCTCTGCTGCTAGTTCTGGCTCTGCTTCGAGTTCTGGCTCTGCTTCGAGTTCTGGCTCTGCTTCAAGTTCTGGCTCAGCTGCTAGTTCTGGCTCATCTTCGAGTTCCGGCTCTGCTGCTAGTTCTGGCTCAGCTGCTAGTTCCGGCTCTGCTTCTAGTTCCGGCTCAGCTGCTAGTTCCGGCTCAGCTGCTAGTTCCGGCTCTGCTTCTAGCTCTGGCTCTGCTTCTAGTTCTGGCTCAGCTTCAGCAAGTGAAGCGCCTTTCGCCTCAGGGACATTTTCATCTTCACCTAGCATGCCATCCAAATGGCCTACTTCAACATTTGAGGTGATAATCGACCCTTCCTGATCAAGGCCATCTTCACCTTCTAGCTCTGCAAACTCTGTATCAGTATCTAAGTTCGGTGTTTCTTCGCCAATGTCTGCTAACAGGTCGTCAACATCACCAAGGTCATCTTCACCTTCTGGCTCTGTAAACTCTGTGTCGGCCTCTAAGCTCGGCGCTTCTTCGCCAATATCTGCTAAAAGGTCCTCAACATCACCAAGGTTATCTTCACCTTCTGCCTCTGCAAACTCTGTGTCGGCCTCTAAGCTCGGTGCTTCTTCGTTAATATCTGCTAAAAGGTTGTCAACATCACCAAGGTCATCTTCACCTTCTAGCTCTGCAAACTCTGTGTCAGTATCTAAGCTTGGTGATCCTTCGCCAATGTCTGCTAACAGGTCGTCAACGTCACCAAGATCGCCTTCTGTCAGCTCACTGTCAGCTTCTAAGCTCGGTGCTTCTTCGCCAATGTCAGCTAAAAGGTCGTCAACATCACCAAGATCATCTTCACCTTCTGGCTCTGCAAACTCTGTGTCGGCCTCTAAGCTCGGTGCTTCTTCGCCAATGTCAGCTAACAGGTCGTCAACATCTCCAAGATCATCTTCACCTTCTAGCTCTGCAAACTCTGTGTCGGCCTCTAAGCTCGGTGCTTCTTCGCCAATGTCAGCTAACAGGTCGTCAACATCACCAAGATCATCTTCACCTTCTGGCTCTGCAAACTCTGTGTCGGCCTCTAAGCTCGGTGCTTCTTCGCCAATGTCAGCTAAAAGGTCTTCAACATCTCCAAGATCATCTTCACCTTCTGGCTCTGCAAACTCTGTGTCAGTATCTAAGCTTGGTGCTTCTTCGCCAATGTCTGCTAACAGGTCGTCAACGTCACCAAGATCGCCTTCGGTCGCTAATTCTGTCAGCTCACTGTCAGCTTCTAGGCTCGGTGTTTCTTCGCCAATGTCTGCTAACAGGTCGTCAACGTCACCAAGATCGCCTTCAGTCGCTAATTCTGTCAGCTCACTGTCAGCTTCTAAGCTTGGTGTTTCTTCGCCAATGTCTGCTAAAAGGTCATCAACATCACCAAGGCTATCTTCACCTTCTGGCTCTGCAAACTCTGTTTCGGCCTCCAAGCTCGGCGCTTCTTCACCAATATCTGCCAACAGATCGTCAACGTCCCCTAGATCGTCTTCATCTGCAGGCTCTGAAAATTCAGTTTCGCTGCTCGCCTGAGCTAAAAGCGCATCAATATCTTCTTCACCTGCAAGCTCACTTTCTTGTTCAGCTTGAGATATTAAATCATCAATATCTTGCTGCTCTTCACTTACTTGCTGCTGCGCATCTTCAAGCAAACCATCAACATCATCTATTTCCAAACCATCTTCTTCGATACCTAGATCATCTTCATCTAACGCACCATCCAGTAGGTCGTCAATATCATCAGCACTTAAGATGCTATCATTATCAACTGTTTCTTCAGTAGCCGGAGTTTCTGTTTCCGTCTCTTCAATTAAGCTATCAATGTCATCTAAATCTAGCTCATCATCACCCGCAGGCTCTGATTCTGGCTCTTCAGCCAGCTCTTCACTTAGTGCAGCTAGTGCATCGTCACTTACATCCAGCGTATCATCTTGCTCGTCACCAACTTCATTGAATAGGTCATCTATATCATCGGCACTAAGAATGTCATCACTGTCTGAGGCTGCATCTTCTACGTCTAGTGTGACTTCATCACCCAGTGCATCATCAGTTGAATCAAAGCTCTGCTGTAAGAAATCATCTATATCGTCTGACGATTCTTCCGAAGACGACTCGTCATCGAACACAATGTCATCATTTAACAAACTGTCCAGCTCGTCCTGATCGAGCGTACTGCTTCCCGTCTCAAACCCGTCATCGTCATCATCTAAAGAATCAAAAACGATATCATCGTCTTCAGGTAAAATATCATCATCAAGCTGGATACTTTCATCTAGCGGTGCAACATCATCTGTGACTGGCATGTCAAGATCAAGAGGGTCTGCCGCCGCGGCAGCAGCTCCCGTAGCTGCTGCAGCTGCAACTGGCGCTTGAGGTAAGAATTCATCGTCTTCAGCACTCGATTCAGCTGCCTGTTTGCGTTTACGCATAAAGAACACCAACCCGCCAATAACTAACAACGCAGGAATTGTTGCGAGTAAGGCAATTACGATGGGGTTTGATAACGTTTTGCTTAAGCTCGACTCTTGCTCAGCCATTTTGTCAGCTTCTTGCTGTGCGATCATTTCGCTTTGCATATCAATTACAACTTTCAACTGCTGTTGAATTTCGCTGTCTTTGCCAAGTTGATCACGGACATTTTGCAATTCGTCTGAAATATCACTGAGCTGCTTTCTAAGTTGGTTATTCTCTTCCAATATGTCTTCTACATTTTTGACTGAAGACTTAAATTGGTTCTGCAAGTCCAATAGCTTGGAATCCTGCTCCATTCGCAGGTTTCTTAACTGATTAGTAAGTGCTTTTTGAGCCTGTTCTACATCGACTTTACGCGCCTGAGTCACCCGCTTTTGGGCATCATTGATATCAGACTGGCTCAAGGTGCCATTTTTCTTGCGCTCCCATAACGCATCATCTTGATCTGACTTTTGTTTTGCTATGCTAGGGTTGACTCGTCTAATTTCTGCAAGAGTTGGAATACGCAGATACGCCCCATCCCGCATATGGTTGAGGTTTTGGTCTAAAAATGCGCTTGGATTTTTGTCATAGAGGGCTTTCATTACCTGATAAATAGTCACAGAGTCATCAGGTCTAATCTTTTGCGCTAGGCGCCACAAAGTATCTGAAGGTCTAATAGGACCAACTGAACGTCCCTCTAACCCATAATCAACACCCTTGGGACCCTTCAACACTGTGCCATCTTGAGTGTGTGCAGGAGATGTTATGAAAGCCAATGCTAGGATACAAAATAAGGCTAAACCGCGCATGCTGTTCCTTTGTTTAAGGTGACCACTTACTCAACCAGTAAGTGAATAATAAATTTGCTCATCTTTGCTTTTTGCAAGCTCTATTCCAATTGCAAACTATAAACCAGTTATAAGGGAATATCCATTGTCTGTGTATTGATTCTTAACATCGTACTAATACTTTATAATTAGAATGAAATTGTTTTATAAATCAGGGAGGTGGTAAAAGAAGGATTTGTGTAACCAGTGAGGCAAAACGCTGCCATCGCATTTTGCCTCTGAGTATTACTAAAGATAGTTTGCAACGAGTTCTTCTGCTATTTGCACACTGTTTGTTGCCGCACCTTTACGAGTGTTGTCAGATAC
The DNA here is from genome assembly GCF_018100925.1 of Pseudoalteromonas luteoviolacea. GTDB lineage: Bacteria > Pseudomonadota > Gammaproteobacteria > Enterobacterales > Alteromonadaceae > Pseudoalteromonas > Pseudoalteromonas obscura. The sequence goes on from NZ_JAGJEH010000003.1 coordinate 577,477, forward strand.
AACCCACAAATTTAGTCCCATTGGATGTGAGATATCCGCGCGTAATCGACCCACGTAAACCGTATCATTACCACTCGCATCACTCACAGGCGTTGGATAATCTTCTTCACCTTCAATCAGCTCAATACCCGGTGCATCAGTAAGTAATTGTTTAATATGCTCTAAATCGTACGGCATACGAGTTTCTAAGTGGATCGCTTCGGCATGACCAAAAAACACAGGAACTCGCACAGCGGTTGGATTAACCATCACGCTGCTATCACCCAATATTTTTTGCGTTTCCCAAACCATTTTCATTTCTTCTTTGGTGTAGCCATTTTCCTGAAAAGCATCAATTTGTGGGATCACATTGAATGCAATTTGTTTCGGAAAAACTTCGTTTTCCATTGGTCTTGCATTCATAAGGTTCGCTGTTTGTTTTGCCAATTCATCTACCGCTTCTTTTCCTGCGCCCGAAACAGCTTGGTATGTTGAAACATTTATACGGTCAATGCCATACGCATCATAAATCGGCTTTAATGCCACCAGCATTTGAATTGTTGAACAATTTGGATTGGCGATAATATTGCGATTCCTGAAATCAGCAAGGCTAGCTGCATTTACTTCAGGCACCACAAGTGGCACGTCATAGTCATATCTAAAATGCGACGTATTGTCTATCACTACACAGCCTGCTTCGGCTGCTATCGGCGCGTATTTTTCGGAAACGCTCCCACCAGCTGAGAACAAACCTATATGTGCTTGCGCAAAGTCAAACTCTTCCACATCTAAAACTGTGACTTTTTCGCCCATAAAATCGATTTCTTCACCTGCACTGCGACTACTAGCAAGGGGATAGAGCTTATCGACTGGAAACTTTCTTTCCGCCAATGTTTCAATGATTTGCTTACCAACTAGGCCTGTTGCACCCAGTACCGCCACGTTAAATTTCTGCGACATTTTTATTCCTCATTCATTTCTACTTGAAAGCCGAGTTGTTGCAATCTCTGCGTATGTGCCAATGGCGTCGATACCTTCAATGTTGAGAACTCTCTTCTCGGAGGGTATTGTTTGCGTAACACGTCAAACCCCTGACTTTCTAAATTGGCTCGCATTAAACCATTATCACGGCGAATATCATAGATCATATGGACAATACGGCCATAATCTCTTTGGCTAAATGTACTGTTGAGATGGCATTGACTTAGAGCTGGTATTGGTAAAAATGCTTCCAGCCGTTTTGTCGCGCTAACACCCAATGTTTTACACAATGCCTGATAAAGCATTTGCGTACCACGCGCTTTGCCTTCTAGGGTATGCCCAGCAATATGAACCGACGTATACAAGCAGTAAGGTATCAGTTCGGTCAGAATATTTGGCTCGTTTTCCCATACATCAAGTACCAACTCCAGTGCTTGACCTGACGTCTTTGCATTTAGCAGGGCCTGATTATCAATAACATCTCCGCGACTCGCATTAATAATTAGCATGCCGGGTTTAAGCTTTTTAATTCTGTCAACGTTTAGTAAATGTTTGGTTTGATGTGCGCCCGTTTTTATTAGTGGCACATGAAATGTAACAAAATCAGCTGATTCAAGCGCGGAATCAATATTAACATGCTCTGGCAGGGTTCCCTGTTCTGCGCGAATAGGGTCACACAAAATTAACTCGATACCACTGTGTGCTAATTTTTCTCGCAAACAGTTCCCAATATTACCCACCCCGACAATCGCTAACTTTTTGCCACGTAACTCAACATCACGATCTTGGCTATATGCATATAAAGCGCTTATAACGTATTCGGCAACAGCGACAGCATTGCACCCTGGTGCACTCGAAAAAGCAATTTCACGCTCAGCTAGGTATGCCTGATCGATGTGATCAACGCCTATCGTAGCTGTACCAACAAACTTAAGCTTGTTCGCTTTGCTTAGTAATTGCTGGTCAACTTGCGTAATTGAACGAGTTAACAACACATCTGCTTCTTGCACTTGCTCTGCAGCAATATTACGTCCATCAAAGCGCACTACTTCACCAAAGCTTGAGAAAAACTCTTCCACCAAAGGCATATTTTGATCAGCCAAGATCTTCATTTAAATTATTCCTAAACATCGCACGGAGCTATATTGTAACCCACCTGTCGCACAGACCCTAGTTCCGCCTTGCGCCTATGCCTAGCGCGACAAACATCAAGCAGAGTAAAAACAACACCAATAGTTTTACACTTGGTTGTTCTGCGACATTCACCAAAGGGCTAAACACAAAAGCTTGAACATTACACCAAGCCAAGAAAAATGCCGTGTACAGCGCACCGCCATAGGCGTAACACGCGCAAACTACACTACTGAGACAGTTAATAAAAATAGCGTACTCAAAAGCTTCCACACTCAATAACATCGAAGTAAAAGTAATGACAATGATACATATATTCCCCAATTGCATAAGTAACCTCTCCTTAGGTCTTTTTTGTAATATAGATAAGTTTACAAAATTGGCAATTGAACAATTTTTAAGTCCAACATTGCACTGGTATGGTCAAAACTTGGCTTCTAAAATGTTAAATGGAAGGCTTTTTTGCTTGAAATAGCTGGTCAGACAAGCTAGCCTAATCATGTGGTCAGACCTCTAATAAGGAAGAACAACATGACACTTTTATTCACTATCGCTTTGATAGCACTGGTCAGCGCGGCCTGTTATCATCGCGCCAGCTGGAATACCTGCCTAGGTGTTGCAGCAACAACGCTGCTCGTTGGTACTTTTGCCGACGCTTTTGGGGCTTTGTCTTGGCTTATCTTCTTGGCCATTGCAATTCCATTTTCAGTCACCAACATCCGTCAACAATATATAGTTACCCCCCTGTTCAAGGCGTTTAAAAAAGTGACGCCAACCATGTCTGAAACTGAGAAATCAGCAATCGATGCGGGGACAACTTGGTGGGAAGCAGATTTATTTTGCGGCAATCCAAATTGGAATAAATTACATCAATTTGCAAAACCAAGACTCACAGCAGAGGAGCAAGCTTTCTTAAACGGCCCTGTTGAGGAAGTATGTGCCATGCTAGATGACTGGGAAGCTACGCACGAGTTAACCGATTTACCGCAAGAGGTATGGCAGTATTTAAAAGACAATAAGTTCTTTGCCATGATTATCAAAAAGCAGTATGGCGGCCTCGAATTTTCAGCTTATGCACAATCCTGTGTGTTACAAAAGTTAACCAGTAAATCATTATTGCTTTCATCGATTGTGGGCGTGCCTAATTCACTCGGCCCTGGCGAACTATTACAACACTATGGAACACAAGAGCAAAAAGACCACTATTTGCCACGTCTAGCTGCGGGAGACGAGATCCCTTGCTTTGCATTAACATCGCCAGAAGCTGGTTCGGACGCTTCATCTATTCCGGATTTCGGTGTGGTATGTAAAGGCGAATGGGAAGGTAAAGAGACACTGGGTATCCGTTTAACGTGGAACAAGCGTTATATTACGCTCGCACCAGTATCAACCGTACTTGGTCTCGCTTTTAAAATGCAAGATCCAGATGGTTTGCTTGGTGATAAGGAAGACATAGGTATCACCTGTGCACTTATTCCAACCTCTATGCCTGGCGTTGAAATTGGCCGTCGTCATTTTCCATTAAACGTGCCTTTCCAAAATGGACCGACACGCGGAAAAGACGTATTTGTGCCACTCGATTTTATAATTGGCGGACCTAAAATGGCAGGACAAGGCTGGCGTATGCTGGTCGAATGTTTATCCGTTGGCCGTGTTATTACACTTCCTTCTAACTCCACTGGTGGCATTAAAACACTAGCGCTCGCAAGCGGTGCGTACAGCCGTATCCGTCGCCAATTTAAGTTACCAATTGGAAAAATGGAAGGCATCGAAGAAGCTCTATCTAAGCTTGGAGGCTATGCCTACAGTAGTGATGCTGCACTAAGTATGTCGACAGGGGCTGTTGATTCAGGTGAAAAGCCGTCTGTTATTTCTGCCATTCTTAAATACCATTTAACAGAGCAAATGCGTGCTTCCACAATTCATGCTATGGATATTCATGGTGGCAAGGGCATTTGCTTAGGGCCAAATAACTACCTTGGCAGAGGCTATCAGGGTGCGCCTATCGCGATTACCGTAGAAGGGGCTAATATTCTTACGCGTAACATGATCATCTATGGTCAAGGTGCGATACGCTGCCACCCGTTTGTACTTGCTGAACTAAACGCCTGTAATATCAAAGATAAGCAAGAAGCACTAGACAGCTTTGACAAAGCCTTGATGGGCCATATTGGGTTTACTATTTCTAATTTAGTACGCACCAAATGGTTAGCATTAACTGGTGGGCGCTTTACAAGCGTACCGTTTAATGACGAAACAGCTGATTACTATCGAAACGCCGCTCGTTACAGTGCATCATTGGCATTGATGTCAGATATCTGTATGGCTGTATTTGGCGGTTCTCTGAAACGCAAAGAGCGTATTTCTGCGCGACTTGGAGATTTGTTGAGTTATTTATACCTTGTATCTGCCACACTGAAACGATACAACGATGAAGGTCGTAAAAAAGAAGATCTGCCTCTGGTTAAGTGGGCGTGTCAGGAACACTTATACCTCTGTCAGCGTGCCTTAGCTGATCTTATCAACAATATGCCGTCAATGGCATTGCGCGCTGCTCTCAAGCTGGTTTTATTTCCATTCGGCCGTCCGGTGCGTAAGCCAACCGACGAAATGGAACATGACATCGCAAAACTATTGCAAACACCAAATGAGACACGTGATCGCCTTGCAAATTACATCTACACCACTGATGAACCGCTAAATCTAATTGGCAAACAGGAGCAGACACTTAAAGACATCTTAGCTGTAGAGCCTATTTTCGACAAAGTATGTCGTGCCAAAGGACAAAAGCTGCCATTTATGCAGCTAGATAAAATCGCCCAAATGGGATTGGAAAGTGGCATATTAACGCAGCAAGAAGCAGACAGCCTCGCCGCTGTTGAGGCTCAGCGATTGGCTGTGATTAATGTCGATGATTTCGACCCGGCCGAGTTACTGGCTGGCAAAGCGCGTATATTGGATAAAAACGCCGATGCAGCCTAGCCATTAAGTTACAATCTAATAAAAGGCCGGTATCAACGGCCTTTTTTATATTTAGCTCACCAGCACTTTCGCAAGCATAATGGCGACCACAGAAACGGCCCAAACTAATGCAAGGTATCGAGCCGAATGCAGAATGACCCACATCAAAACAGGCGTGACCAAAACCGTCAGTAACTCGAAAAGCCCCAAACCAAAGATGCCGATACCACTGCTCCAAACTGTGAGCGTAACACTAAACACAACAACACATTGGCTGCGCTGCATGCTGTCTAATTTCGATATGCTAGACCAAAACCGACTAAACTGAAGCACCTGTTTATTGGTATCAATCAATAACGTCCCCCACCAGAGTACCGCAAATAGTTGTGCCATAACCACATAGTAACTCTTTAAGTCTGGGCGCTCAGTGACGATTACCCATGTGCACCAATAAGTGAGTATCGTCAGCCCAAATCGCCAGATCAGAACCCATGGCTGCTCCATAGCCCACTGTAACCAATATGTGTAGGTTGATATTCGCTCAAGCTTAACTCCTTGATAATTGCTTGGTAGAAACAAAGAAAGCAAGAGCATTGCAAACAATCCAGCGTAATACACTGTGATCTGCTCGATAAACAACGCCATTCCAAATGCGCTAACTAACACCGCAAACAGAGATATTGGCCGATACAAGAGCGTCATTGCAAGACCAAGTTGTGCCGCCAAAAAAAGTAGTAAATGAGGAACTTGCATCACATTTTGCCAACCCATCGCTAGCGCCATTGCAAGTGCAGCTAAAAATAACACATGACACATTAACAGTAGCCCTTGATCAGCAATCCACTTATGAAGCCGTGAGGTTAATATCGAACTATGATAGTTTCGGTGTGCGGTATCCAATACTGCGCTTTTTAAAGTTTGCAGTAGTAAACTCTGTAGCAACAAAAAACCAAAAGTGACCCGTATCACCTCTGAATCCGTTTCGTATTGAACAATTTTCCCCAACGCGAAAAACACACCCATTGCCAAACTCGGCACATATATGAAAAACAGCGTGCCAAGCAAGAGTGAAAATTCTGCCAACTGCTGGCGAAGTGCTTTTAGTTCAACCCGAAATGCATTTAAACGATATCGATAATAGTGAACCAAGTTTCCCCCTAACTAGCAAACAAGGGTTGAGACACAAAGCCAATATCCAAAAATGGCGCCGGTTCGTGGCAGCTGATCAACAGTTGCCCTTGATAACTGTGTAAATAGGTCAATAGTTTTTCAAGGCTTTGATGATCGAGAGCCGCGCTGGGTTCATCTAAAATCATATAAGGAGTTTGGCGCATCAGTGCATTGATCAACTGCAACTTTTTTTGATTCCCTGAAGACAGAGCTGCATAGGATGTATCTAGGAATGGTGTAAATTGCAACATTTCTATTAGCGCTTCAGGAAAAGTGCATTGCCAACTCTTTTGTGTCATGGACAACAGCTGTCTAGCGGTTAAAAATTCTGGGTATGCGATAGCATCAGATGCCAATGCAACTTTAGTTTGGGGCGACTCGATGAGGCTACCATCATAAAGAATTGTCCCTTTATAAGCTCGGTCGATGCCTGCAATCAATGTAAATAGCGTGCTTTTCCCCAACCCATTGGGTGCTTCTAGACAAACTTTTTGAGCTTCAAATTGAGCCTGATAGTTTTCAAAAATGGGTTTATGAATAAAAACTTTGGTTAAATTTTCTATCTGAATCATATGTGAGCTACTTGTTCTTTTTAGCAAATACTAACAAGCACCTCACCAATGTAGGAACAAAAAAGTGTTGCAAAACATATCAGGCTGGTAAAGTTACAATGTGTTCATCGCTCTGCCCACGTGCTCACTATAAAACGTCTCTATCGCGCCACGTTTTTGCATTGTGACGAAGACCTGACGCCCAGACTCCCCCCCAAATGCGATATTAGTCGGAAACTGGCCTTTTAGTTTTACGGTGTTAACCATTTTGCCTTGCGGTGATAGGATCACCACTTCACCTGCGCCATAACGTGCGATATAGAGATTTCCGCGCTCATCCGTGCGCATACCGTCGAGACCATGGTCATCGAATTGATAGAACAGCTTAGCCTCTCCCAATTGCCCGTTTTGCAAGATGGGAAATGCCCAAATGCGCCTTTGCACACTTTCATTTACATAAAGCACGGCGTTGTCAGGACTCACCTCTATGCCATTAGTGGTACCCATATTCGCTTTTAATCGTTCGACTTGACCATTAGTGCGAATACGCCAGACCTGGCCATTACCCTCTTGCCAATTGGGGTCGCTCGCATACAAGGTGCCATCATCTGTGATTGCGATGTCATTTGGCTGGTTCATCTCTGGCTCATGGGCAAACACAGACACTTGTTTGTCTGGTGTTATTTGTAAAATATTATGCTGCTTGTAATCCGCAACATACATGTTGCCACGTCTGTCAAAACGGATCCCATTGCCGACGCTGCCATTAGGCAGGTTGACGTACAAGGACGCTTGGTTTTGCGCAACAACTTGTCCTATGGTGCCTTGCTCGCTATAGTTAACGGCATAAAGCACCCCCTGTTTATCGACAGCTGGCCCCTCAACCCCAGTAGTAAAGACGCCATCATCAACCCAATCTTGCGCTTGATATAATGGTAATTTCGCGTGTTCGGTACTTTGGCAACCAACCAAAGCCAGCATCAACATTGCACAGCTTACTATCGCCTTCATCTCTCGTTCCTTGTCCAAAAAATTCAGTATGCAACCTGTGCCTAGCATTGTGAATTGAGATTTCTTCACGCAGTTCGCTTGCTATTTAGAATAAATATCGCACTTTAAATATCACGCTGTCTTCATCGGGCTTGGTCCAATTTTGTTTAACGCCCTCAAGCCAAGCTTGTTGACCGATTTGCGTGCGATCTAATGATGTTATATCACGCCCACCTCGGCGATAAACCAAATAAATATCAGAATAGGCCCCTAATCGGTAGCGCAACTTAAACTGAGACATCAATCGTTTATCCTCAAAACTGGTGTCTACTTGATCACGCTTATGCAACATGCCCTCTTGTATCATAAAGACATCTTTGCTCATTGCCTCTAATACTGACCACTGCAAATTCGTTGATAATTCCAAGTTATTTGCCAGCAATGCACTCACCTCTATAGAGTTAACAAAGTATGTACGATCGTATTGTGTGATTTGATTGCGCTCATTTGCGACTAACCACCCATCGCCGCGACGGAAAAAGTTATTAAATTTTATATTCCAGTTTTCATGGGGCATCCATGTCATATCAAGTGCATACTGCTGTGCGTGCCCAGATAACCCCTCTTGGTCGTATTCAATACTCGCTGCCCAACTAAAACCTCCAATGTACGGGCTTTGGTACAAAACTCGACCTTCAACTGCATCAGGTTGCATAAAAGCCTCACTTTGCGCGCCAATATTGTCTTGCCAGCCAGTATCAAGATAGTCAAGATGCACAGTCCATTGCGCCCCATTCGCCATCATGAACTCTGTTCTATACCCTTGTTTGGCAGGTAGTTTTAAACCATTCGCATTGGCTTCATAAGACACCTCAAGGGTGTGCTTAACTCGAGTTAACCAATCATTGCCAATATTCTTTGCATGACTCAATTGCAGCCTGGCATACTGCCAATCATTACGTTTCATATAACCCATATCTCGGTTATTAAACTGCTGATTTAAGCGTAGATATTGCCCGGATATACTGGTGTTTGGCGAAAACTGGTAGCCAATATTGAGAGAGCCGCCATGTCCTGTCTGTCGCGCTTGTTCATCGGTTTGACTGAGCAACAATGCACTTTGAACCGACCACCGCTGGCTTTGATATTGACTATCCCATGCCATGCTTTGTGCCTGCCTGTTGAGCCAAGGTCGCTCTACATGCGTCGCTAAAATACCAGTACGCCAATTTGCAGTGCGATAACTATACCTCCCTGCATAAAAGTGCTTACCCACTGCGTTATCTAAACTATTTTCTCTTACTGCAAAAGCTCCCCACTGATTGTGTGTACCTTGATGAACAAACCGGACTGCGCCATCAATTGGCGTGATCAGCTCTGTACCATCGTCACTGCCAGCACCAATTCTTCTGGTATGGATCAACTTAGTATCTTGCAAAACATCGACATTAAATACACTAATATCTTGAGTGAAAAAAGGCCTTTTATCTGTTCTTAAAGTCTCTACCGCCGAGTAATTCACATCCACATCATCACTGTCTACTTGTGCAAAATCTGGGTTAACAGCCACTGATAGAGTTTGGTTGTGGGACGGTTTATAAAATAAATCAAACCCAGCATCTGACTCACGCTGTTTATTTTGGCGCTCAGTAAAGTGATGTTGATGTGTCACATAGGGAACAAAGCTCAGTTGTGTTTGTGCGGGTATGTGTACCTTAAACTTGGGCATATTTAGAAAAAAGTCACTGTTACCGAGCGTCTGTTTTTGATTTGCATATATCTGGTTAGACTTTAATTCATACAGTTGGATCCCAACACCAATTGACGCAAGGCCTGAGTGCTCCCTATTGGGAGAAAAGGAGACACTGTGCCAAGGAATAAACACTTCGTTACTCCAATAAGTTTCATATTCATAATAGGCACTTTCCCAGTCGCCATCCCAGTCATGATCCGTCGTGCGCTGTGCGGTCACCACAGCATCCTGTCTGCCACCTCCAAGCGTAGTTGCAAATAAGTATGCACTGCTACCATCACCAGAAAAATCTAGGTAAATTCGGTTGAACTCAGCCTGCATAAAACCATCTTGTAAATTGAACTGTTTTTTGCGACTTTTTTGATCTTGGTAGTTGATAATGCCAATGTAAATTCCGGCTTGATCCACAGTTATTTTTGCACTGACTTTATTCTGATATGCCTCGTGAGTTGCCGGCACCACCTGAAAAAAAGTTTCAATGTGCTGCGCTGTTTGCCAAACCGGCTCATCAAGTTTGCCATCTATAATCAGTGAGCTTGCATTGCTTACAGAAATATTTGCACCAATAAGCAAAGCCCCTAAACCCCAGTTAAACGCCCTCATGCAATTTCCCCTTTTGTATAGAAGGCTGTTATATAAGCAAATATTTTGCGTTTAAAAGCTTATGGTTTTCTGAAAAATAGTTTTAATTGGCTGAACAAGATTGACTTTAACCTGAACATGGTTACCTTTGGGTTGAGCCGAATATGACAACAAGGTTGAAAGATGGATCGTGAAAACACTGCTGTTGATGACAGCCCAATACATGCTAGTACACAAACAACCACCCGCTTTCAATTTGCCCATTGGCAATTTTTCAATGACAAAGATGAACTGCATGATATGCAAGCACAGTCTGTGACTAAATTAGAGCCACAAGTTGCCCGCCTGTTGACTCTCTTGATCGCACAGCAGGGCCAAGTCCTTACCAAGGAAACACTGAACAAGTTGTTATGGCCAGATACCATTGTAGAAGCCAATAGCCTTTATCAATTGTTAACCAAACTCAGAAAAGAGTTGCAGGACAATGCCAAGAACCCAAAGTACATTAAAACCGTACCTAAAAAAGGTTACTTGTTTTTACCTTCTGTGTCACCGATAGAGACATTGGAGCAAGCGACACTGGTTGCCACTCAAAATTTGGTTACCACGAGTCAGATACCTAGCTCAAAAACAAACCTATACAAATGTATGCAGTTACTGATGGCAAAAAAGCGCAACTGGGCACTGACACTGTGTGCAGGTGCCTGCTTTAGCACCATTGCATTTTTATCTTCCGCACCGGATACAATAGAACCAACACAATATGAGCGTGAAGATATTACCTATGAATTAGGTGTCGAGTTTAATGTCGCCGCACATATGCAACATGATTTGCTAGCTTATATTGAGCAATTTAATACCTTAAAAATCACGACCAAAGCAGGCCAAAATCAATATTCTCAAACTTTTGATACCCGTATTGCCCACCCAACTTGGCACCCGGATAAAACAAAGTTGGCATTTTGGCAGTATCAAAATGATATGTGCGTTTTGCATATCAGTGATGAACAAGCACGCAGTATACACAGCAGCACGCCCATCCCATGTCACTTGATTCGCCCACCTGTTTGGCAATCTGATAACGAATTGATCTTAACCGTTAGTGACAAAACAGGTAACAGCGCTTACTTATATCGTATTGAACAACAACAGCTAGTCAAAATCCCCTTACCCCAAAAATCAGATGAGAGCTATATTGGCGCAATCCGCGCCTGGGAAGATCAAGTTTACTATGTCATTGTCGATGCCGACCATCATTCGCGGCTGGTCAGCTTGGATGGCAACATTCATATGACTTGGCCTTACCCTCTTTGGTTATTTAACTTCGATCCAGCCAAACAAAGTATTGTCAGTAACGATGGTAGCGCTCACCATAATTTAGTCGCGAAATTGAGAAGCGGCCAAACTTACCCTGTTTTTGCTACATCGCAAGGGATGTTTACAAATTTGTCTATTGATAAAAATGGAGACATATATACAGCAGCGGAAACCTGGCAAGTGAATATTCGAGATCAAGATAACCTGCCCATTTTTTCTAGCTCCAGTCATGACTTTCTCCCCGTGACGAATCCATTAGGTGAAACCGTCTTTATGTCACGTCGAACAGGTCAATGTGAGATTTACTTGCACGCGAACAACCAAGTAAAGCAACTTTCTTTCCATAAGGGATACAAATACGTTAACTTTTTAGCCTGGGATCCGCTATTTAGTAAGATCCTTTCAAATCGAGACAACGAATTAGTACTTTATAATCGAGAAGATGTCCTAGTTAGCTTTAACAGTCAGCATACCAGCGCTCCCCATCAATTTGGCTGGCTTGACGCGCAAAATATTTGGTCCAGTGATACAGAGTTTGTACACACCTTTAACTTGGATGGAGATCTGCTGAGAAAAACCAAGTTTGCTTCTGATTTTTTAATTTTTGATACCAAACAACAGCTCTGGATAGTGCTACAGGGCAACACACTATTTCAATCACAATCGCTGACCAACTTCAACGCGCATAAACAACTTGTATCAGAGCTACCCAGCGATGCCGTGCACATGATTAAAAATCCACGGTTGATTAATGATACGCTTTATTGGCAATCTACTTGGTCAAAAACAGACATCATCTGGAAATTGCCGTTAACGGCACCACACCAAGTCACAAAATTAAAGCAGGAGCCTCTAATTTGGCACTATGATATTGCTCCGGATGGCGCACTAAGAGTTGCTAAAATGGAGTCTGTTGAAGCGGATATAAAACGCATTAAACCTCAACCGAAAAAAACCTGACAAAAAAACCTTTAAGCCAGCTGCAATCAGCTGGCTTGATAAACTTACAAATCAGTATAATCCAATCCCATTCTCCACAATCATTCCACTTTTTCATGATAAAAATATCGCGATGTAATTAAAAATAGTGAAATATACATGATGCGCTCTAAGTATTTGGTACTATCCATGCCATTTTTGCTCACTGCCTGTTTAGATAGCAGTGACAACCGACTCGATATCATAACGCCCGAAGAAACCGTGCAAGTTGACACAGTGCCTAATGTCGCGTTAACTGAGATCAAAACACCCCAACATACTCTTTACCAACCAGGCCAACCTATCTCACTGGACTATTCAATTAGCTCAGAGTTGTTAGAGACTCAAAACATTGGTGTTACCTTTATGGCAATTCCAAAAGACAAAGTCGCGCAGCTTGAAACAGAAGATAAACCCGAAGGTTTTAACCTTGGAGTTCATCACATTGCTCAACTAGAGTCAGGTGCACAAAGCTTCACTGCATCTTTAATGTTTCCAAACCAGCAAATGCCAAGTGGAGAATACTTAATCGGTGCGTATGTCGACAGTGCAAAAATAATTGTCGATGAAGCAAACCTAGACGACAACCGCTCACGCGGCCATGCAGACAATGATTTAGTCACCTATGCTCAAATCACCATGGATGCCGCTCATTATCATGACTTCGTCCTCGATAAAGCCACTGTTGGTGACGGCTTTGCGATGTTTCCAGATATAGGGCAGCGCGAAACTGAGTCTGAAGGTAACCCTAGCCAAAAACACTCTGATATCATCGGTCATATCGACGCCAGCAAATTTGGTAACACTGCAAATGCAGCCGATGTGAGCGCTGAAATCATCATTGAAGACCAAGCGTACACCGCGCACTTTTGGCAAGAAGGCAAAGAGCATTACGCTGAAAAAATGCGTATTACATTTGCCCAATTTGAGCAAAGCCATTACTTCCCATATGACATTGCCATCAATGGTGCTCTTTTACATAAAATCCAGCAGGCATTTGATCCAAATTCGAGCGAGAATACCTTGGATATTCGCTTTACACTCCACGATACCTCAGAATTTGATGAAGCTGATACCAGCAATAACTCCTTCACACTTGAAGTCCCATATAGCCTGTACCAAGATACAACGCCAAGTGATGAGCTGCTCAAAAAGCATAATTTACCAACCAACACCACAGCATCAAATCGCGCCGCTCGTAGCGCTCCTACAGATGAAATGGGGCTGACCATCAGTCAACAAACCTCAGATCAGTTTGTGCTTCTAGACCTGTTTGGCAACACCTATGGTGATAAGTCCAAAGTTGCCGTTGTGCCTAGTTTCTTGTCACTTATCATTCTAAAAGCTACTGACGGAGGGTATGCATGGGCATCATCTGGTGGTGGTTTCGATTTGTACATGTTTGATGACAGCGTCAGTCTATTTTCCGCTGGAGCCAGTGGTATTGCCGACGGGGCAAATGGCACTCTTAGCTACTCAATGGGTGTATCTCTATTAGGCAAGTCTTTAATTGCTGAATCAGACTCTGTTACAGCATTGGATGAAAGCTTTAAACATGACTGGAGCGAGGAACAGAAACTATTTTCGACCACCTTTACTATAGCCATTGTTCCTGTCAGCGTGTCCGCTGGTATCAAGGGAGAAGTTGGTGTTGGTACGGAGCTAAAATATGCAGATCAACGCTTTAGCATTGGCGGCGATATACTTACTGCAAGCTTAGACGCCTATGCTACAGCAGGCATAGATTTGTTGATTGCCAGTGGTGGCATCGGCATCGACTTTTTAATTATTTCGGAGACTCTGTCTGCCACTGCCTACACAGACATCAGCAAAGCTATCAGCGATTCAGAGATAACCTACGGCATTGATGTCAGCAATCACATGAAAGCCATCGAAGGTGAACTCTACCTGTGGGTTAAATATCCAGGCTATGAATTCTGTTGTTCATTCCCAACCAAAACAGCAACAAAAACCCTCTATGACACAGGTGCTTTGTATAATAAAACATGGCAAATGCTGGACTATAGCGACAGTTTTAAATTTTAACCGAGTAAAGTATGAAACGGGCAACCCCTTTATTACTTTGCACATTAACACTGCCATTTGGCAGTGTTAATGCCAGCCAAGAGTGCGCGCGCTGGGGCGAATTTTCTACGCATGCAAGTACAAATATGACCACTCTCAATGTACCAAGTCAAAATAAGCTCTCTGTTACTGGTGATCTAGTTTTCAGGCCACTGCTCAAAGACGAAAAATTTTATTGGCTAGGCTTGCAGCTGTCGTCTGCTGAATTACAGTTGGACAACACCCCAATTCAAGCTCAATACTATCGCGTTCCTTTTGCGGTCAAAATCGCTGCAACATCCGGTGATATTTTAGATTACCACTTTGGTGCCAAGCTTAAACCAGAAGATGAACAAAAACTGATGGCAATTTACCAACAGTTTCATATTGAACATCTCCAGAAATATGACTTGCAGTCACCAAAAATTATTCAAGAAAGTGACAATTTAGGTCGCTATCGAGTTCGATATCAGACGCTGGCTAACAGCGCCGTGCAAAAACAAAAACTCGATTACACTCTAACTACCCAAGGCACCCAGCTATTTGCATTTAAGAAGCCGAAAATAAAACAAGATTTATTCACCTTCAAGACCTCAAAGTGCTGGATAAGTGAACTGCAAGGGTATAATAATACCGTCGTTGAAAGTGATAAGGGCGATATCAATATCAATGTTTCTCAAACCATTCGCTATAGGCAGAAACAAGCTCCTATCCCCACCAACATTGCTTTAATGTCTTTGCCACTTTCACCAGCTAAATGGCCGATATTGCCACTAAATAGTGTTTATCCAAAACCACGTCCAGTACCACTAGATAATGCTAAGATATTTACCCAGTTATTGTTACAAAAAGATCTGCAAGCTCTATCAAGCGACGCCCTCTTACAGTTGCTATATGACAATCAAATTTACTTGAGCACGCTGCACAATTTGATCAAACAAGGGGCATTTGCAGACAAACAGCTGAGTCGTTTATTGCTAATGATAGGAAAGAGCGACTTTGACTATGCCCATCAATTACTGACGGATCTATATCTCGACACAGAACTGGATGCCAACCAGCGCTTTCGCAGTTTAATGGCGCTCAAATACAGTGAACAACCTCTGTCGGCTGAGCTAGTAGATAAGCTTTACAGCCACATCGATAGTTCCGAGTTAACCGCAATCGATGAAAAACTCGCGCGCACAGCGCTGATGGTGCTCGGCGTAATAGCGAGCAATCAAACGGGCAGTGAGTTTGCGCAATCACTGACTGAATCATTGGCTGATAGGCTCATCACCACACGAGATAATAAAAAGCAGGCAACCTTGTTAACTGCACTGGGGAACAGTGCCGATCCAACACACCAAGAAAGCATCTCAAAGTTTTTGCGCAGCGATGATGCTAAGCTCCGCGCAACGGCAGCACAAGCCCTGGGCAATATGCCCAATGAGATCAGTTTGGGTTACTTAGAAAAGTCACTGCAAAGAGAATCTGATCAGCAGACACAGCAAGCATTGCTATCTGCAATGGGTAATAATCAGCTAAATGAAACTCAAGTTAACAAAGTGATTCTGTTTGCGCAAAAACAGCAAGACAACACTGTCCGCGTCGCTGCAATCAATGCTGCTGCGAAACAAATTGGCCACAATCAAGACGTAGTCGACAAACTCAAGCCACTACTTAAGCAGGAGCGTGACCAACAAGTGCTCAGAGCGCTTATGAGCGCGATTCACGGTAATAACTAATACAACAAAGGGCATGGATGCTCTTTTTCTCTTAGCCCTCACCAATCACCCTTTAAGGCCAACGAAAACCAATCTACTGGTAAATAGTAAAAATACAATCAAAAATCAAATATATAGATTAGGAAAAAGTGATCTGGAAAAATAAAAAAGGGAGCAAGAAATTCAGATATTTATAAGAAGAAATAGAGAATGCATTGAGACATAAATGGCGGAGTGGACGGGACTCGAACCCGCGACCCCCGGCGTGACAGGCCGGTATTCTAACCAACTGAACTACCACTCCGCAGTGGTATGTATATGTTCTTTAAGATATCAAATGGCGGAGTGGACGGGACTCGAACCCGCGACCCCCGGCGTGACAGGCCGGTATTCTAACCAACTGAACTACCACTCCGCAGAGATATCTTTTTACGCTAAATGGCGGAGTGGACGGGACTCGAACCCGCGACCCCCGGCGTGACAGGCCGGTATTCTAACCAACTGAACTACCACTCCGCAGTAAGCGTATTGTCATATTTTTTTGCTAAAACACTATAAAGCCAAATGGCGGAGTGGACGGGACTCGAACCCGCGACCCCCGGCGTGACAGGCCGGTATTCTAACCAACTGAACTACCACTCCAAGTGATTTAGCTTGCTTCTTTAATTAAATGGCGGAGTGGACGGGACTCGAACCCGCGACCCCCGGCGTGACAGGCCGGTATTCTAACCAACTGAACTACCACTCCAAAGAAGCAATGCACATAGTGTGTAAGCGGTTGGCGGAGTGGACGGGACTCGAACCCGCGACCCCCGGCGTGACAGGCCGGTATTCTAACCAACTGAACTACCACTCCAGCTTACATCGCAATACAAAATTAAATGGCGGAGTGGACGGGACTCGAACCCGCGACCCCCGGCGTGACAGGCCGGTATTCTAACCAACTGAACTACCACTCCGCGATAACTTTGTATCTCACTGACAAGGTGTGCTCCCTGACAGCGGCGTGAATAATACGAATGACCCCTTTCAGAGTCAACTATTTTTTTGAAAAAAACTGTATTTTTAACGAGAAATGCCGTTACTCGATGAAAATTACGTCACCTTGTATAGAACTCAATCAAAAATGTAACCTTGCGATATATGCTCACATAGCATTGCCGCAATAATTTGTATCTATTTATCGTTTGTCTTCAGACATAGATAAATTTAACACATCGCCTGAATCAGAATCTTTATCCGCAGCCTTTTGCTCTTCTTCATCTAACTCATCAATATCCATTTGTGGCTTCTTCTTTAAAAACGGTATTGAAGTAGGTAATGGAATCGAGAATTTGATCGGTTTCTTTTGCACTAATACTCGAATTGCCAACCAACCAAGCAATAACACCAACAAATTGCCAACCAATACAATTGAGACGATTAAGCCCGTATTGGTTTCTGGCTCTTTCGGCTCTGGTTCACCCAAGAGCTCAGCAGGTGAAATGGGCTTCGTCAGCTCAGGTACCTTTTCGATGGGGCGTTCAATCTCAAAGTTATAATCAGGGATCGCCGCCATAAACTCACGACCATTGATATTTTCCCCAAACGCAGACAATTGAATGCTGTAACGACCCCAATCATAGTTTTTTATTTGCAACTGACGATAAAAGCGTTCAGCTTCATTGAGGGTAAACAATTGCTCTTCACCATTTGGGTATAAAATTTTTCCCTGCAAGATAACGGTTTCTGGCTTAACAATTTCTCGGTCCAATTTGATAAGCAGTTCATGCTCGAACTCTTCGTCATCGGCCAATTGCAGCTCAAAGCTAAATGGTGGCTCTGCAATGACAATTGGGTCTTTAACAACTCGCCTTTTTAAAATGGGAGTTTCAATAAAAAACTCGGGTTGCCATTCCCCAGCTGGAAAAACCAGCTTAAATTCGCCAGTAAATACCCCATCAAGAGGGCGTTCGTCGAAATCGCGGCCATCATCTTTAAATTCAGTGACACTTTGAGTACCCGCGCCAAAATTAGCATACTGCTCGTTATTGGTACTTACAAATTCAACGTATAGAGTGACAACATCGCGAAAATATCCGACATCAATTGGCTTACCATCATTGGTTACCCGCCCGTTCACCTTTAGCATTTCACCGCGAAACAACATAGGTGGTAAAGGTTCTACAGCCAGCTCAATCTCTCCAAGCACCATGATCCGGCTATCTTTTAGGATCTGCCCTAGTACCTGCCAAGGGCCAGGCATAGGTTTATCTATAATGATGAGGTCATAGCTGATTTCGTCGTACCACTCCAATGCCTCATCCTTAACGGCATGAATAGAATAAATCTTGCTGCCATCAGGCCGAACCAGCACAACAGCGGGGGCGCCAGGAGCGCGAAAGAAAAGTAATGTAATTTTGTCGACATTGTGGTCAATTCGAAATCGATTGTCTAGCAGTGGAATTTCATTTGATACACCATCGCGTTTAAGTACGGTTATATCTGGTGTTTCAGCGTAAGCTTGCCAACCTACAATTATTAACAACACTGCTAAGCAAATTCGCATTTATGTTACCTCGTTATTGTTGCCATAGGCTTTGTCCACATGCCTTGTTGACGATTTCCATCCTATCTTGATGTGCCTGCTCTTCTTCTTCACTTGCATGGATCACGCGCAACTTAGGCCTATCTGCAGCCAGTCGCCGGATCCCACCTGAATTTTCCTGTTGCCCGCCTTCAAGTTGCTGAGCAAGATTGAGCTTTTTCTGCCCACCAGTCATTGCTAAATAAACATCTGATAAAATCTCAGAATCCAGCAATGCGCCGTGAAGAGTACGCTTTGAGTTATCTATATCATAACGTCGACATAAGGCATCAAGACTGTTCTTTTGACCAGGATGCAACTTACGCGCCATTACTAATGTATCAAGCACTTCACATACATCATTTGTGGTAGGAAACCCTTGATTCAACATCGCAAATTCGTGATCCATAAAACCGACGTCGAACGGAGCATTGTGAATGACTAACTCAGCCCCTTCAATATAGTCTAGAAACTCTTGAGCAACTTGGTGAAAGTATGGTTTACCACGCAAAAATTCATTTGTAATACCGTGAACATCAATGGCTTCTTCTTCGATGTCTCTTTGCGGATTGATATAGACATGAAAATTATTGCCCGTAAGACGCCTGTTAACCAATTCAACACATCCAATTTCGATGATCCTATGTCCGGCCTTGGGATCGATGCCGGTGGTTTCTGTATCCAGAACTATCTGACGGTTTACCATGGTTTATGATCTCTGTAATTCATTTCTCAGTTCAAGTGCCCATATTAACCCACTTTTAGGTTTATTACATAGCCCTCAAGGTATAACTATATACCGGGAAAACGTAGCGAGTTAGGCATAAAAACACTTGGCCAAGTAATCTCAAGCGATGAGTAACGGTCACTTTTACAGACTGTGCGCTCAAAGCACATTCTACTAATTGTCTCGACAACCCAAGTAGTTTTCTATCAATTGATGTATCACATCAACATACCTACACCCGCAAGCGCCCTCAATTCTCTTCAATGATCAACTCTAGATTGAAGCTCAAATCGCTACTGGTGGTCGATACTTGCCTTACCTCCACAGCTAAAATATTTTCACGTTTCAACTCAATTTGACCTTTGAGTGCCACTTCATACCAGCTGTGCTCAATAAGAGAGCCTAATGCGAGCTGAGTTTCAGGGAGTGACGCTTTTGGCAAAAACTGCCGGTGCACTTCTTGGTTGTTAAGATAAACGCGTGCGCCATCATCCACTAACAAACGTAATGTGATGCTAGTTAAAGCTCGCTGTGTATCCCAGCTAAATTTATGTCGAAAGTAATGCACAAGAATAGGCTGACCATTATGTTCTTTGGCAATAAGCGTATGCTCATCCCCTTCACCAAAGCCAATTTGCGCTTTTCCTAACGCCCAACTTGAGTCATCAAATTCAATGCTCGCCCAATTACTGGCAAGTGCTTGGGGGCGATCGTAATATTTCCAAACTGAATTGACCGGTATGACAACACTTTGAGCGTTGGCTGTCGAAATAAACAAGCCAAGCCAAAGCATCACGAGGAATTTACAAGTATTTTTCATACGCATATTACTTTGCAGTTTGGTACCTACACTCTACCCAATTGATATTAATAAATAAAAAAGCTCATTAGTTTATATCATGTTATATCTACCTTTATCACCAGCAATGTTTCAACTTTTCGAACAAAGTAGTGATGGGCTCATTATTCGCCCATTGCATAACAAACAACATTACAGGTTCAATTAAGATGAAAACAACATTGAAGAATATCATTTTTACTGCGAGTTTATTGTGTATACCAATAACTACTGTCGCGAAAAATTTAACCCGAGGGCCATACTTGCAAATGACGGGGGAGGACCACGTCACCATTCGTTGGAGCACGGATCAAAATTCATCAACAACACTTCGCTATGGCAAATCATTAGATACACTGAATGTCGTCACCAGTGAAAACCTAGCAACTAAAAATCATGAAATTACACTGCAAAACTTAGAGTCTGACCAAAAGTACTTCTATGCAATTTATGACGGCGAAAAGCTGTTAAGTGGCGCAGATGAGCATACCTATTTTCATACGGCTCCGGTAAAAAATACTAAAAAGAAAACCCGGATATGGGTGCTAGGTGATCCTGGACGAGCGGGAACTGACCCCGACACCAATGCTCAGAAAATTGTTCGAGATGGCTTTTTAACATTCTCTGCGAACCAAGCGCCGGACTTTTGGTTGATGCTTGGAGATAACGCATACAATGACGGTACCATTGTCGAATATGATCACGCTGTCTTTGCTCAGTACCCTACCCTATTAAAACAATCTCCACTGTGGCCAATTATGGGAAACCACGACAACCGCTCTGCCGATGTAGACACCCAAAATGGTGGATTTTACGACTTATTTACGTTGCCAACACAAGGACAATCTGGCGGTATTGCATCTTCACATGAAGCGTATTACTCATTTGACTATGGCAATATTCACGTGGTTGTTCTGAACTCATCAGACCGAGAGCATTATAAAGAATCAGATGCCATGCTGGAGTGGCTAAAGCAGGACTTAGCAGCTAACAACAGCGAGTGGCTCATCGCCACTTTTCACCACCCTGTCTATGGAAAAAGCGGTCATGACTCCGATGAAGCAGAAAACATGATATACATGCGAGAGCGATTTTTACCCATACTTGAAGAGTACGGCGTTGACTTAATAATGGCTGGCCACAATCACTTTTACACGCGCTCTGTGCTAATGGCCGATCACTATGGCATGTCAAATAGCTACGACCCGTCAAAGCACGTCATCCAAGGTGGCAGCGGCCAACTAGATAAAGAAGGGGCCTATACCAAAAAACGCGGCCAAAAGGGGGCGATATTCATCACCCATGGGGCTGGTGCAGGAAGTGGCCGAGGATATGCAAGACTAGTTCGAACAGATGAAATTACTGAAGGGAAACGCCACCCTACTGACTACATCTATGGTGGCCGAGGTTCAATTGTATTGGATATTGAAGACACAATGCTCACCGCAAACGTGATCGGTCCACAGGGCGATATTGTCGATTATTTCACACTGAGACATAATAATGGTGAAGACCCAATCAATAACCCTCCACAAGTGAAGATGCAGATACCCACCCAGCTGTCTGTTTTTGAGTCAGGTCATTTCTCCAGTGAAGGTTCCTTCGATAGTGATGGCAGAATTGCCGATTACTTGTGGCAATTTGGAGATGGAAATAGTAGCTCTTTGGCCAATACCAACCATCAATATAGTCGCGCAGGAGATTATGCAGTCAGCCTGACTATAACTGATAACCAAGGCATTAGCTCAAGTACAAATAGTCGTATTTCTGTACTCCCATCATCAGATACAGAACTCAAACTTAACCAGCCAATAAAAGTTTCAGGTGGCGCAAAGGAGGCTATATACTTTTTCTATGAGGTTAAAAATACTGAAAAGTCACTGACAATCTCTATTTCTGGCGGACAAGGTGATGCGGATCTGTATGTCAGAAGGGCTGTGCACCCTACCAATACTGAGTTTGACTGTCGCCCCTACAAAAACGGCAACGCCGAGTCATGTGAAATAACAGACATACGCACAGGCCTTTACTATGTGATGCTCTACGGCCATAAATCATTTACAGATGTAGCTCTAACGGCAACTCAAGATCAAACTTCAGCTCCTACCCCTAGTGCGGATGCCAATGGGCCTTACCAGACGGCACTTGGCACACCAGTCCACTTTAGCAGTGCCGGCAGCAACGATCCCAATCAAAGTGAATTGACTTACAGCTGGGATTTTGGAGATGGAAATAGCAGCACATTGGCATCACCGACCCACACTTATGATCAAATTGGAGAGTATGCAGTGTCACTTACCGTGTCGAACACTCAGGGGATCAGCAACTCAGATACCACATCAGCACACGTTTTAGCCCACACTGACCTAGTTGATAGCTGTGCACAAGGCACGACTCCCCAAGCCGAAGGCAGACTTTTGCTCAATCAAACTTACTGTTTAGAAGAGCAAAACCGTACAGGACAATTGCAATATCAATTCTATGTCAATGACCAAGATGTAGGTAAAGATCTACTTATTAAAATGGGACATGGTAGTGGCAATGCAGATCCACTCTACAGATATGCAAAGCGTCCCGATCAACAACAATGGGATGCCCGTGACACAAGTCCCGGCAATGCCACTGAGTTGAAAATTAAAGCTATTCAAAAAGGCTGGCACTACATTCACATCACCACTGAGGAAAGCTTTCAAGGAGTGTCATTGAAGCTGTCTATACACTAAATGAGATAAGCAAAGAGTCTAGTGATTACACTAGACTCATCGCACTCAGGCTTATCAAACCATTGCTGCACACAGCTGCCATGATGGACTGGCGAGACCTTGGCTTGTTACTTAGCAAACAATGGTGTTCTTTTTCCCTGCATATCTGCACGCCAATACCCATCTTCTTCAATAAATAATAATTCACCTTTATGACCCAGCTTGATGCTGCTATCTACCCCAATCACTTTACCATTGTAGCGACTAATCACCGTTTTATGCGAAGTGTGTCCAACAATAAAGCGACTAGCAGAAAAACGCGCCAACAGCGGTGCTAATTGTGCTTTCTGTTCTTCTGAGAAAAAACCTCTGTGCCAGATCGGACCTTTTCTGCCATGTAAAAACTGCCCTAACTCCGAGCGTTTTTTTGAGCTGAGCTCTTGCTCTACCAGCTCTTCTCTAAAAATTTTATTGATGTCTTTCAAGCCAATATCATATTTTAAAGTTTCGTGATGGAAGCCACCGTGTAAAAATACATTGTTATTGATTTTTATCACTACATTTTTGGAGCGCAACCACTGCCCCAGCACACTATCCTTTGAAAATAGTTGATCAAATGGCTTATTCATTAACGATGCCGTTTGTTCATATTTTTTATGTAAATACCTTAAATCGCCATTGAGCACCATAACTTCATGGTTACCCAGCAAAAAGTGCACTGCCCCACCAAACTTTGCCGCTTCATTTTCTAACCATTTGATATACCACAAAGATTCTGTTACTTGACTTCCCCGGTCAAAAATATCTCCGGTAATAACCAAATGGCCCTTGCCAAATATCCAGTTGCCATTTTGGTCTATTATTTTATTTGCTTTTAATAGCTGCATCATCAGCGCATGCTGACCGTGAATATCGCTCAATGCAACAACAGGAAACGCACCTGAATACACAGTTTCTGTTGGCGCGTTAGACACTAGGTTTAATTTCATACTTCGGCCACAGAAGTCGATTGCTTTGTGCTCTTTTATGACAAACGTTCGTTTTTTTCCTTGGCAAATTAAATCCGCGCGATAACCGTTTTTATCAGGGTAGATATACGGGCCATCATTAAATCCAGCGAACGCCGTAAAGGACATTAACACGCTTAAAATGACCAAAAGTGGATTGCTTTTGTGATACATATTTCTCTCGTCATTGATATGGGTATTGAACTTACTGAGTTATTTGCTTTTTAAAACTCATACAAAAGGCACACTTAAAGTACCAGCTAACGAATTGAATCACTAGAGTATCGGCTTCTCGAACTGAAAAATATAACCATAAAAATCAATAAATTAAAAGAGCATTAGGTTCTATCATGTAATATCATGGAGTAATTCACAGCATAGGGAAACAAATTAACTGAAAAACAATAATCTATAAAAAATTGTAGGTTACATAAAGACTATGAAAAAATTAGCCTAGACCAAGTTCGGCTGCCAACGCATATTCTCAATGGCAATCAATTACCGTCTAATTATGATAAGCTCAATATTCGATTAAAATAATTATTTCAGCTGGTTATGGCACATCATAGACACACTATTCTCGATCACTTTAAAGTCAATGATTGGGCTATAGATTGCAAAAGACTAACCGCAACACGTGCACAAAAAAAGGTAAGGTTAGAGCCAAAAGCTGCGCTGATCTTGCAATACATGGCAGCTCGTCCAGGTGAGATAATTAGCAGGGAAGAGCTATTCAATACATTTTGGCCCAACCAAGTCGTAACCGAAGATGCTCTAAATCGCGTCATTTCTACATTAAGAAAAACACTCAACGATAACTCTACAGAGCCGCACTACATAGCAACAATACGCAAGTCTGGATACCGCCTAGTCGCTGATGTAAAACATATTGCCCCGCCTTTGCAGCACAACAGGACAAAAAAAATAGCAGGGGTATCGATAGTGCTATGTAGTTTGCTGCTGATTGCTATACTCACATCGAGTTACTCTTTTCGGCCCAAGCAGCCGATTAAGCCCCTCTTAAATGGGGAGTTCAAACGACTAACTTACAGTACCAGAGTAAAATTGACGCCGCACCTTAGCGAAGATGCCACACAATTAACCTACATAGAATCGAATAAAAAGGCCACGAATACACTGGTTTTGATGTCAGTGAAAAGCAATACCAGAGCCTATTATAACAGCGCAGATACCGAGTTTTCATTTCCGGTCGTCGCGCCCCAAGCAAACTCAGTGTTAGCAGTTATAAAACATACAAACGAAGCTAAACCCTATGCGATCGCATTAATTGACTTTGACAAAAAAGCGATGAAGCGACTTGTTGAATTGAGCAGTGAAAGTTTAGGGCTAAGTCACCATATTCAAAGCAAATCAATCGTGTTTACTCAAAGACAAATTCCTTTTTCCACACATCGAATAACCCTATTTGACCCTTTATACTCCTCGAATAAACCACTGTCTTCACCACCTAATGGCTTTTCAGATAGACAACCTATATTTTCGCCTTCGGGTCAAAAGGTGGCCTTTATTCGAACTAAAGCCCCTACCGAACATGCGATTTTTACTGTCAATTTAGATGGACAAGAAACACAGATTACTGAATATCAAAGCAATATCACCTCTTTCGATTGGTTCAATAATGACAGCTTGCTGTACAGCAATGAACAAGGACTATATTCTGTTACCGCATCTGGCGATACTCATAAGTTACTAACCCCTATACCCAATCAGCAAGTTGCATTCGCACAAGTGGCAACAGACGTAAGTAAGTTATTACTTTCTTTTCAAAGTACCAGTTCTATTGGGCAAGTTATTGACAGCACTGTCGGAGATAAAGCGCTACCTGTTACTTTATCTAATGGTTCGGACAGTGAGTTTGCAATCAGCCCAGACGCGACCAGAATGGCTTTTGCCTCAACCCGCAAGGGCAACAAAGCCTTGTGGCTGAGATACAATAATCAACTACATAGCGTCAAAGACTCCAATTTTAATGATATTTATGACTTAACATGGTCAAAAAACAGCCAACAATTAGCAGCATCTGTAAAGCGCAATAATCAATATGGGGTGATGTTTTATGACATCAGTACACAAAAGCTAATCGTATACTGGCGCAATACTTCCCCTTTACATGTGGTAGGTTGGGATAGTAATAATCACATTTGGTACTCAAAACTACAAGGCAGCAATTGGGCTTTAAGCAAATTTGACCCTATTAAAAAAACAATTATCGAACACCCAACCAAACAGGTTTACCAGGCGAGATTTACCCCCAACAAACAGCATCTGATTTACATAGATGCACACAAGCAAACTCTCTGGAAATGGGACTTCAAAAATAGCCTCAAAGCAATTTCAGTCCCTTACAATATGAAATTAGATAGAAACTGGGATATTGACTCATATGGCGTCTATTATATTGGTTCAAATGGACAGTTAAATTACTACAATATAAGCAACGAGATAGACAAAAAAATTGTAAGTCGCATAGGCGCATTTTCTCCTAAATATAGACCACAATCGCGTCTCTATGGTTTTGTCGGAACACATGAAGTGATCACTCAGAGCGATTTTTGGCTGTCAGACTTAGCTTCCAATGACCCATAAAGACAGAGTCAGTATTTTTGCATCCTCAGTTTTAGGTCAATGCCCTACACGGTACGCATCTCGGTGAGTTGAAGAAGCTGATTTTTATTTTTAATCATATCGCTTACAGCCTAACTTTGTTAAGGTTAGCGCCTATCAGCCCAAGCTACACTATACAGGCAAATTCGTGCAAAAAATCGTAGAAATTTATACTGATGGCTCTTGCCTTGGTAACCCAGGACCTGGGGGATATGGCATCTATATGAGTTACCAAGGCCATGAAAAGCAATTGAGCCAAGGTTACCAATTGACCACCAACAACCGTATGGAAATGCTGGCCGCGATAGTTGCGTTAGAAACACTCAAGCGTCCCTGCCAAGTTACCCTTTATACCGACAGCCAGTATGTTAAACAAGGTATTGAGTCTTGGCTTGCAAACTGGAAAAAACGCAATTGGCAAACCGCCGCTAAACAGCCTGTCAAAAACGTCGACCTATGGCAACGCCTAGACGAAGCAAGTCAAAGGCACACCATTGACTGGCGCTGGGTTAAAGGTCATGCGGGCAACAAGTACAATGAACTGGTTGACGACTTAGCGCGAGATGCTGCATCACAAGACAAATTACTTGAAGATATGGGCTATAAGCCACAAGATTAAGACATTAATCTTGCCGACTTCGGGAGTGTTTTAACCTCGCGCCTTTGACTGCTGGCGTCCACTTTGGCCTTGCATGCCACTTTGGCTTGATCGGTGTTAAGGGGGCGACACGCTTACGCGCCACCAACATATAAACGCTCCCCATTGGCTTTAAATAGTGACGACAAAACCTCCGCCATGGCGCAAATCGAGATAACCTTGATCCCCTCGCTAAAGAAGCGTGGATAAAGCGCTCATCAGCAATTATTTCAAATCCCAATAAATTCAACCAATCTTTAACCCTTGAGGGTGTAAAGAAGCGCCCAGACCAAGGTAGTTTTTCACCACTAAATGGTAGCATGTGTGCCAATCCGCATAAGCTAAAGGGATTGAATCCCGTTATCACGATATAGCCACCTGGAATTAAAGTTCGATGCGCCTCTCGCAATATATGATGTGGATCCGAGTGATACTCTAAGCCATGAGATAAAATACACGCATCAACACTGTGCTCATAAAAAGGCAATTCATCAATCTCGGCTATTACGCCAGCGTGCGGACCACTGGGCGAAATGCAGACTTGGTGATCTATCATGCTATCCGATGTATCAAGCTGACCACTTAAACAACCTAGCTTAAGCATATGGTAACCAAACATGCGAGGCAACCAGCGCGCCATGCGACGTTCAATACCTGCTTTGAGATATTCTCCATGTGGAAAATCTTGCCAAGATTGGGGTTTAGGCCCTTGCTGAAAACTTAATGCTGGTTTCATCCCGTACGCTCGTTATACTTGTTGACACCTTCACTTTATAGAGCAATGAGTTATGGCGCAAGTTGAACCTATCAAGGCCTTCAACGACAATTATATCTGGGCGATATGCAATACACATAGTCCAGAAACTTGGGTCGTTGATCCTGGGCAAAGTCAGCCCGTTATCGAGTTTTTAACCACCCAAAACCGTCCTCTTTCAGGTATCTTGATCACTCATCACCATTGGGATCATACTGATGGCGTTGCAGAGTTACTATTACAATTTCCTGATATTCCTGTTTATGGTCCAAAAGACTCAAAATTTACCGGGATAACTCACGCCCTGTCGCCTGACGATACGCTAACTATAGCAGATATCACTTTTAAAATAGTACACACCCCAGGTCATACACTGGATCACATCTGTTATGTCAACGAGCAGCTGGCCTTCACTGGGGATACGCTCTTCAGCGGTGGGTGTGGTCGTCTGTTTGAAGGGACTGCTGAGCAAATGTGGCACTCTTTACAGTCACTACTAAAATTACCTGATTCATGCCAGATTTATTGCACCCATGAATATACGCTAGCTAATTTGGCGTTTGCTCACGCCGTAGAGCCAAACAACAAGTTGCTTGAAAAACATATTTCATGGTGTCAACAACAGCGGGGCCAAGATTTACCAACATTACCAACAAACATGGGGATCGAACGCCAAATAAATCCATTTTTAAGGGCTGAGCACGAGACGATCTTGGACCATTTACCTAAAAACTTCCAAGGTTCCACCGATACTACCTGGCAAAAATTTGCAAATCTGAGACTGTGGAAAGATAATTTTTAAAGCTCATCACTGTCACAGTAAAAAGGCGCTCAATACCTCAACTGTGACAGATACTGAAGCGGTCTACTCCCTATAAAATAATAACCGCGTACGGCCCAACTATTGCAGATAGCATAACATTACTATGGACAAAAATACGTTCGCTTTGCAATTGCCTCAGATAAGGTTAAAATTGACGGGTTTTTGCCCGACAAAAAGAGATTTATGAAAAAGCCACTGCTGATAATTGCGATTTTGAGCTTAATAACAGGCTGTGAAATAACGCAAACTCAAACGCAACCCCCACAAACTGAAATACGAGATCACGCCAGCCCTTCACAGATCAGTGATGTGTTATCTCATGCAATTCAAATTCCTATTGAAGCTGATGAACCTCCGCCAGTATTCGACGATGTGTGGGAGCGGATCCGCTATCAGTTGTCGATCCCAGTGCCTCAAAACCGACCTGTTGTGGCAGAGAGAAACTATTACCAACGCCATCAAGCCTATTTAGACCGCATATCGAAGCGTGCAGAGCCCTATTTATACTTTATTGTCGAAGAGGTAGAAAAGCGCCAAATGCCTATCGAAATTGCATTACTACCTATTGTAGAGAGTGCTTTTGATCCTTTTGGTTACTCCCACCGAAGCGCATCTGGAATTTGGCAGTTTATGCCGCAAACTGGAGAGCGATTCGACCTCAAGCAAAATTGGTGGTATGACGGAAGACGTGACATCGTACAATCAACCCGCGCAGCCTTAGAGTACTTAACTTACCTTCATAAAACACTAGATGGTGACTGGCTCAATGCCATTGCTGCATACAACTCTGGCGAAGGTCGTGTTATGCGCGCAATTAGGAAAAACCGTAAAAAGCACTTACCAACTGACTTTTGGTCTTTAGATCTACCACGTGAAACCACTGCATATGTGCCGAAGCTACTCGCACTGTCTGATCTATTGATGCGCCAAGAGGAGTTTAAGGTGACATGGAATAAAATTATCAATGCGCAGGTTGTCGATACAGTGGAAGTCGGGACACAAATTGATTTGGCACTAGCGGCTGATATGGCAGGAATTTCGTTGACCGAACTATATCGTCTCAACCCTGGTTTCAATCGTTGGGCTACGGATCCAAAAGGTCCTCACAGCTTATTGCTGCCTACCGATAAAATCGCCCAGTTCAAAACAAAACTTGCCAGTACTCCGATGCAAGAGAGATTGCGCTGGCAATACTATACCGTGAATCGCGGCGATAGCCTCTCTGTAATTGCGAGTAAATTCGATACGAGTCCATCTGCAATTCAAACGCTTAATAAGCTAAACAGCCATATCATTCGAGTTGGACAAAAGCTGCTTGTACCGCTGAGCGAAGGTGAGCTGAAAAGTGAGCACCTACCAGCACCAGTTAGGAAAGTAGCCAACAAATCACAGCAAAGTAAGTACACACATACTGTAAAAAGTGGTGATACTCTTTGGGATATTAGTCGCGAACATGATGTGACAATCAAGCAGTTGGCCGCATGGAACAAGCTAAAAACGAGTTCTGTACTGAAACTAGGCCAACAGCTGAGCATATATAAGTCTCAGCCAAAACAGAAAAACTCAGGGCTGCAAAGCACTGAGCGCACGATTACTTATAAAGTCCGCAAAGGCGACTCTTTGGCGCGTATCGCAAACAAGTTTAATGTCTCGATTAAAAATATTATTAAGTGGAATGATATTGCGGGCCAAAAATACCTTCATCCCGGTCAGAAGCTCAAGTTAAAAGTTGACGTCAAACGCAGCTAGAACAGTTAAAAAGGGCCTAATGCAGGGCCCTTTTTAATTTAAATTACAATGCTGCAACCCACTTTGTCAGCCAAGGCTCTACGGCTTCCCAAGGTTCAAAGTACTCACCGGCATCCACATCAAGACGAGGTTGCACAATGCGCGCATTTAGCTCTTGGATCAAGGCATCAATTTGACGCCCGGCACCGCAATAAGTATCTCCATAGCTGCTGTCTCCCAAAGCAACAACACCTACATTTTTATTCGTTAACATTGGCATTTGTGCTTGCATTTGAATAAACAGAGGATAAAGGTTATCAGGTATATCACCTTGTCCGGTAGTAGACGAAACGAATAACGCGTGCTCCGCAGATTTAACCTCATCAATGGTGGCTGGATCTGCTATGTTAACTCGATGACCCTGCGCAGTTAAATGTGTCTCGATTTGCGTAGCCAAGTTTTCTGCATTGCCATATACACTGCCTACGAATAAGGTGATTGATGCCATTACTGATAATCCTTCTCGGTTGATGGCCAGCCTAGTTGATGGCAGATATCCAACATCTCCTCACCTAGATTGGCTCGAATTAAAATAGGTTGTTCAGTATAAGGATGAAGAAACTTTAGCTCAGTTGCAAATAACATCAGTCTCTGTAGTTTAAAATGATCACGAAAAAAGTGATTGTGTTTATTATCACCGTGATTAACGTCGCCAATAATGGGTGTCGATAAGTGGTTTAAATGGCGACGGATCTGATGTTTTCGCCCAGTTTTAGGGTAGCACTCCACCAGCGAGTAACGAATACTCGGATACTTACCAAACGGAATATCTAAACTTGCTTGATGCAAACACCGTACTAAAGTTTGTGCTTCTTGAGGTGCTTTATCTTGATCTGCAAACTTGTCAGCAATTTTGTCCAATTGCTCTTTAAGTGGCTTATCAACAAAAACCTCATCTCGACTAAAACCACGGACTAACGCGAGGTAGCGCTTTTGGATAGCGCCATCTATGAAAACCTGGTTCATATCTCTTGCAGCTTCAGAACTCAGAGCAAACAGTAACACGCCACTGGTGGGTCTATCTAAGCGATGTACAGGAAATACATGTTGCCCTAATTGATCTCTGAGCATTTGCATTGCAAACTGTGTTTCTCGTTTATCCAAGAATGAACGGTGAACCAGTAAACCAGAAGGCTTATTAATAGCAACATAATTTTCGTCTTGATAGATGATCTCCAACATACGTTACTGCGCTCCATTTGCTATCAAAACATCTAGCTTATTGAGGCAATTAAATAGAGCCTGTTGTCGTGGGTGACCCGTAAAAGCAATATCACACATAGGTGATATGGCGATATTTGTAGGCAGCGGCTGGCGATTGACGACCATCTCGTGGATCTTTGGAATAAATACAAATTGTAGCCACTGCTCAAAGCGCAATGTATCACAACAAAATGGCTGCACCGAAGCCAATGCTTGACTGTCAACAGGCTCAGTTTGCCAAAGGTGAGATTGTTTTAGCTGTTGTTCTAATTCAGCAAGGTGTTGTAAAACCGCTTGGCTCACTTTTAAGCTCCCACTTTTATTATCTAAACCCGGAGTATATCATTGCTCAAGGTTAAGCACATTTATCATTGTGACGATTGCACGTCTATCTGCAGCTATCCCCCTTACTCCTTGCTCTAAATACCGTTATAATTGCGCCACTGTAATCTTTCGTGAGCAAACAATGACGACACATATCTCTACCCTAGGTGAACTTTTAACTTCAGCAGGCACGCAATGGCGTGTATATGACATTGGTCGTCGTATTACGAAAATAGACAAAAAGCAATTTGACCAAATCGAAAATACTCAGGTGCCATATCCCTACCCGTTAGGAGGTCATGCTTTGCTTGCAATCCAATTTTGGGACAACCAAGCCACACTCGATCCCTATGTGTGGTTTTTAAAATTCCCACTTGATGAGCAAAGCAAACTCAACATTGCCAGCCGAGATCACTTTGCATCTATGGTACTTGAAGCGTTAGGCACACAGCTGACAGGTGAGGCGGCTCAGGGTAAGCTTGATAACAATCCGTATGTGTATACACCTAATGCCAACAAACTTGCTGCATTTAACGCTCTGATGAAGTGTGAGCTAAAACGCCCCGCTTCTAAATACTATGAATCAGTGGAGCACTACTTCACAACACAAGGAAAAACAGATTGGCAAGGTCTTGCATTACAAGGGCTTGCTGATTTTGCAATGCGATTGCCTCATAGTCAAAACCAAGCTAATTTAATCGCCTTGTGGCCAAATTTACCTGAGCAAGTCCAGAGCCCACTTGCCGCAATGCTTGAACATGTCAGTATCTCTACGGAACTGACTGAAAACCTACTGCGAGATCTAGACAAAAGCGTATCAAACAAACAACTTTACGGGGCTGTTAATAACTTCAGAGCTATGTCGGGAAGCCACGGTTTAGGCCTGATCGCACAAGCTGTAGATAGCTTGCTGCAATCTGAGCTAAGCACTGAAGCAGACATATTATTGACGATAGCGGGGCGCGGTTGGGAAACGTTAACCGATCCAGATAGGCTGTATATGTTTATGGACAAAGCAGCCCAAAACAATCAGGTTGAAGGAATTTTTGAAAGTATTTTCACAGACTTGGTTGCAATTCCAATGCTTCGTCCTCATGTATTAGGTTTACTTCGTGCGCAAAATCGCAGCGAAACACTGTCGCGGGCAATTGGTAGGCTATTTTCATAAATGATAACACTCTGGCTATTTATACTTATTATTTCTACATGTGGCTTTTTTTGGTTCAGTCGGCAAATAGCCGAGGCTGCCCGTGAGCACGCAGCTCAACAAAGTGAAAAGCTAAATGTGCAATTACTCAGCGTCGCTTGCCAAAAGCGTCGCTTGGGCGTACTTAAGAATGGCCAACTAGGTATAAAAAGTGAGTTCCTATTTGAGTTCAGCTCAGATAGGGACAATGCATACAAAGGTACACTGTACTTAGAAAATCAAATGCTGGTTAAGGTAGATGTGCCACCGCACAGAATCGTAGATTAATGAAAAGATAATACTGATATACTGAGATAAAATAAGGAAACTAAGGCGCAACCCTTATTGTTACGCCCCAATCCGACGATATCCATTTGAGGTATCCGCTACCTCTGCCTACAACATACAAGCAAGCCGCCAACATTCATCATCCCCTGAACGGGTATACATCCAATCACACCCGATCTTCTTCCCTGCCTTTATCCAACGTGTATCCTACACTCATTCCTCTTACGCAGTATCCTTATGCGCTCCAATCAATTCCCTTGGCACATCCTATGCCCGTACATCCTATGCCCAAGTATTAACTGTTCCTTAATTACCTTTTCCTTAGGCTGTCCTATCCCTTTTGACATCTCCTATGTCGGCACATCCTGTGCTGTCTCCTTTGCCACCTTGGCTCCTCTTCGCCTAATCCGTCGGCGCTCCTATCCTTTTCGACATGTCCTATGTCGGCACATCCTGTGCTGTCTCCTTTGCCACCTTGGCTCCTCTTCGCCTAATCCATCGGCGCTCCTCTCCTTTTTGACATGTCCTATGTCTGCACATCCTGTACTGTCTCCTTTGCCACCTTGGCTCCTCTTCGCCTAATCCGTCGGCGCTCCTATCCTTTTTGACATGTCCTATGTCTGCACATCCTGTGCTGTCTCCTTTGCCACCTTGGCTCCTCTTCGCCTAATCCGTCGGCGCTCCTATCCTTTTCGACATGTCCTATGTCTGCACATCCTGTGCTGTCTCCTTTGCCACCTTGGCTCCTCTTCACCTAATCCATCGGCGCTCCTATCCTTTTCGACATGTCCTATGTCTGCACATCCTGTGCTGTCTCCTTTGCCACCTTGGCTCCTCTTCACCTAATCCATCGGCGCTCCTATCCTTTTTGACATTTCCTATGTCTGCACATCCTGTGCTTTATCCTAGCCTCTTGGCTCCTCTTCACTTAGTTCCTTAAGCGCTCCGAACTTCCCGTGTATAACTTTTCCGAAACCTTCCTGGTAGCAATCTTTGCTTTCGCATCCCTTCGTCCTTCAACACCAATAAGTCTACGCACATTAGCGCTAATAAATAGGATATATTCTCAATTAAATAACTTAAAAACTATTGAAACATTAGGTTAATTACATTTAAAACAATAGCTTAAGAACATATTAAAGATACTAACACGCAATACTTCCCACGAATACGCACAAGCTTGTAGGAAAAGTCTTACAGTGTTTTTTCCAAAACGTCTGTTCGTGCTTTAAACAGTAACTCGCCAGAAACCGATCGAAAGACAACTTCTTTGATCAAATGGTAGCCATGCTCTTCAAAAAAGTTCACTTGATTACCCTGTGTGACAAACACAGCCATACCAGACATAAAGTCATTTTCACGTACTAAGGTATCCAGTGCGCTAAGCAGATAATGACCGAAACCCTGCCCTTGATAATGAGGATCTACAGCAATAAAAGATAGGAAATAGTATTCCCCCATTTCGCTTAAATGTGCTTTTATTGTGCGCTCTTTTTCCATGATTTGTTTGGCTTGCAACACGCCCGCCCCCATCATCAATGTCAACCTCCAATGCCAACCAAAGCTCTTCTCTATTCCACAATGTGATGCAAATGCACATGCTACCGCCACTAAGTTATCTTCAATATAGATACCTAATATCGGTTGACCCGACTTGCTAAAACGAGACAACTCCTGGCGTATGAGCGCTCTAAGTTTCGCATCATATTTACTTTGGTTTAGCTCATTTAAAATTTGAATCAGTAATGGATCTTGTCTGTAAGCTTGAAATAGCAGGCTAGCAGCAACATGAATATCTTCTGGCTCAATAAACTTCGCACCAATTGCGGGGAGTTGCGCCTGTTGTTCTGTATTAGACATAATATTCCCTTGTATATTATTTATTCTAAAATAGAGAGTCGTATATAAATGGCTTGGCTGTACTGAATTAAATCTGATGTATAAAACAGCCGTAAATTTACTATAGTTGTAGAGTATTTCTTGTTCAATGGAGAACATATGGATAACAGCTACCACTCACTAAAATCACTATTTGCCCAACTAGGCTTAGAAAATAGTGATGAGAAAATATCGCAATTTATCAACAACAATAAGCTACCTAGCCAAACACTGTTGGTCGATGCGCCATTTTGGAATCAGGGCCAAAAACATTTTATTGAAGAGTCTTTAAGAGAAGATGCTGACTGGAGTGAAATCATAGATACGTTAGATACTTTGTTAAGATGAGCGTCCAATGCACCTCAAAGCTTAGATCTCTCTTTGGGCAAATAAGATAAAAATGATAAACTAAGCTTTATTTTTTGGTCTTTTCTTATGCACCCAGCAGCTCAACAAGCCATCAGTATATTACTTGCCGAAGGTAAAACACCCACAGTGGCCACCGTCAAAGCTAAGTTGACAGAGCCACTGCCTATGCCAGTTATTATTGCCGCATTAGCAGCATATAAAAATAACCCAGATGCTATAACTCAATCTGCAACAATCAGTGCACCTGAACCTACCGAGCCACAAAACCAATTAGACAGAATAGAAGCTAAATTGGACAGACTCCTAGCACTACTAGAAGAGAAAAAGTAATATGTTCGTTGTAGATTTAACATTTGACTGTTACCAAGACACGACCCTTGAAAAGGCTGAGCAGGCCATAAACCAGCTTGTGAATGCATTACGTTTTAATGGTCAGATCATAGGTGATGAATTTCCAACGGTACTCAAAGATGGTTTTTTCGTCACTCGAGTCATGTGCCCGCTCGAAGACTCACTACACCCTTTACATCATAGCCCCTTCGTCAAGCATGCAATTGAGCAGCTGCAACAAGCTGGTTTACTGGCCCCAAAAGTCAAAGTGATTGGTCAAGATATTCACGCTAATGGCGCTGACCTGTGCCAAGCGCCATCTAGCTATATCCTTTATACAACCTATGTCCATACTTGTAGCCCGTTATACTGTGGTGATGACTTTCAACCAGTGCCGCTTTACAACATCCCTGCAATTGCAAATGGTGACTATAAAGCACTCATAAAATGGCAAGAAGATTGGCAAGCTTGTGACCAAATCCAAATCAATGGAGCCACGCGCTGTGAATTTGCCGCTTTAGAAGAGATAACTAGTTTATCCAGTGACTTATCACGCAGAGGCTTAGATCTCTCAAAACGTATTCGCTACCTCACCAAAAAGCCAGTTTACTATTATCTATATCGCGTTGGCGGTGAAAGCCTTGAAAAGGAGAGGCAAAGAAAGTGCCCAGGTTGCGATGGAGACTGGGCACTCAGTGAGCCATGGTTTGGGCTATTCGATTTTAAATGCGATGAGTGTCACTTAGTATCGAATATTTCATGGGATTTTCAGTGATTAAAGCTTAGAGCTGCTAGAAACGATTCGATGTTCTCAGCCAACACATGATGTGTTGGCTTACCGACATACTCTAAGCATACTTCACCACTATTGAGTTTCACCGAGATCAGTAAGTCATCTCTGTCTGTCAAACCGATAAATACGGTGTCATCTTGCTTTAATCGTCGCTTCATTAAAACATGACCAGTAATATTCTGCTGTAAATTTACAAAGTCCTCTTCATTCCATACTTGCAATAACTCAATATCATTACCATCAAATTGGGCGCGGATATTACCCGCAAATACAGCGCCATAATAGGCATGCAATGCAGCTGGAAACTCTACTTCTAATGCTTGAGCAAGATCTTCCAACCCTTGCTGCGGTTGGCGAGTAACCGCTTGCCACTGGATATTGCCAGAAGTATCCGCTTCACCAACCTCACATGCGCTAGGATAGTCTGGATCGTGTGAGATTTGAGGCAGGTGCCCGAGTTGTTGTTTCGTTGTCGTCGCATATTGCTGATGTAACGTTTCCATCATGGTCGTTAAAGATGCCATACTGCCATTCTCATTTTAATTCGCTATAATTCCGGCCATTGTAACCACTATTGGTGAAACATGACAGATTACAACAACGCACCTGAACTCAAAGCATCAGTGCTTGGTAAAACAACCGAATATGCATCTCAGTATGATGCTACCTTGCTGCACCCTATTGCGCGAAAGCTCAACCGTGACCAAATTGCCGTCGATGAGCAAGCATTGCCCTTTAAGGGTGAGGATACCTGGACTGGCTATGAACTTTCTTGGTTAAATAGTAAAGGAAAACCACAAGTTGCAGTCGCGACTTTTGTCTTTCCATGCCAAAGTTCGCATATTATTGAGTCAAAGTCCTTTAAGTTATATTTGAATAGCTTCAATCAGACTCGATTTGCCTCTAAGGAAGAAGTGCATAAATACTTAACCAACGATCTCTCCAAAGCAGC
The DNA here is from genome assembly GCF_018100925.1 of Pseudoalteromonas luteoviolacea. GTDB lineage: Bacteria > Pseudomonadota > Gammaproteobacteria > Enterobacterales > Alteromonadaceae > Pseudoalteromonas > Pseudoalteromonas obscura. Next base: position 615,430 of record NZ_JAGJEH010000003.1, read on the forward strand.
AAATTGTAATGTCACTGTGACACTTTACGGCCCTGATGAGTACAACTGTCTACCATTTACGCAGTTGCCAGGAGAGTGCATTGATGAATTAGATATTGAAGTTGATGCCTATAGCCCTGAAGAGGGGATATTAGCGCACGGCGAGCAAAGCGAGGTTTCCGAAACCTTGTATAGTCATCTTTTGAAATCTAACTGCTTGATCACTTCCCAGCCAGATTGGGCAAGTATCGTGATCCGCTACCAAGGCCAACAGATCTGCAAAGAGTCACTTCTGAAATACTTGATTTCATTTCGCGACCACAATGAATTTCATGAACAGTGTGTTGAACGTATTTACTGTGATATTCAACGCGCACTCAAACCGAAACAGTTGGAAGTCTATGCCCGTTATACTCGTCGCGGAGGGCTAGATATAAACCCTTACCGCTCAAGTGAGCAAGATGCAACCCGCTTTAATATTCGTGTCAACAGACAATAATCACACGCTTCAAAGTGCCGTTACTACGGCACTTTCTTTAACCTTTTCTTCTTGTTGGTACAGCGATAGAACACACATCCACAAAATTGGGGGTAAATTTAAACCATGGCTCTGGTCGATTGGTTCTTGCCACTATCAGCTCCTCAAAATGTGTCGAACTAGTATCAAAAAACTCAAACACACTGTTGTCTTGTGAGGCTATGTCACCCAGAACTTCAACTCCCTTGATGGGGTTAAATAGGCGTCCATTTTCAGGCTCTCTTTGCAACTGCTGAACATGTTGCATCCCCTCCAATACGCGACCGAAGACGGTGATGTTACGATCTAAGTAACGCTGTGGTGCCAGTGTGATATAAAACTCAGTGCCACCACTATTAATCTCAATTCCCCTCGCCATAGCAAAAGTACCAGCACAATGGGTCATCCAAGTTTTTGTACCACCACGATTTTGTCCAACTGCAAAACCATCCAAAAAGCCAGTGCGTATCGCATAACCATCAGAGCCGTCTAACGCCATAATATTCAAAGCTCTGTCTGTTTTGTAAGATAACTCCGCTGCGAGTCGCTTCTGTCCTTTTACGGGGATCTTAGTACCAGTTTGGTCTCCACCTTGCGCAACAAAACCTTCAACAAATCGATATACACTCAAGCCCTCATAAAACCCTTCGCGTGCCAAAAGCTTTATATTATTGGTATGGTTTGGGGCCAATTTGGCATTGAGTTCAACGTAGACATGACCTGTTTCAAGTTCAATTCGAATCACATTGTCATTGTTAATACTGCGCCAAGCACTACTCGGTGCCGTATTCACAATTTCGGAAGGTGCACGCACAACTTTACGGGACTTGTCTGGTTGCTGCATGCAACCGCTCAACATAACCACTGCACATAGCAACGCGGATTTAGCTTTTATCATTTTGTTTTTTATACCATAACTGGGAGTTATTAAGCGGCGCACTCGGTGGGAGACTGCGGTTTCTCAGCTCAATCAATGTACGCTGCTCAAGTGAAAGCTCTTCGACAAGCTTGGCAAAGTGACGAGAAAACAATTGTTCAAAACTGCCATCTTTGAGTGCTTTATTTAAGCCTTCTTGTAGCACTGAATACAGTGCATTATCTTGTTTATCAACGAAAAAATAAACCGCCGATGGATAGTAAAGTAGCAGCTGCTGCTCGGCAAAAGCATTATAGGTTTTTAAAATGTCAGGCAGCTCCAAAATACTGATGGGAATAGCATCAAAACGCTTTGAGGTCAGCATATTTAAAGCGCCGGGTAAAGCGTGAAACGCGTTAACAGACAGCTTGTTGTCAACAAAAATATCATGGTCTGGCCAATCATGCCTCAGCCCATAATGAAAAGACTGTAACTGAGAGATATGGCTCAAATTTGAAAAGCGGTGCTGTTGAGACTGGTCAATCAGTAAAATGCGGTAACCAAGTAACCCTTTTACAATTGGCACCCTGATCGCACGCGCAATGTTTTCTCGCTCAAAGCTGGTTACAGACCAAAAAATATCGATGCCATTGTCTTTGCCCAGTAGGCGGATCGCACGACTCTGAGTTGGGATATTTTTTATATACTGTAATTTATACGGTGTGCTTTGATACGATAGTGCAAGCTCGATCAATTCAATAACGTAAGGATGGGCCCCATCTGTGACTCTTACATATTTTGCTTCTTTAGCAAGGGTCGAACAACAAAACAAGGCAACGAGCAAACAGCTCAAATAGCGCATTAATCACCCCAATCAAACTTGTACAACAGATCAATACTATCGTAGAGACCACTCGTCGCTTCTAAGTAAAGCTTTGAAAATATTCGATAACGTACTGCTATTTCACTCAATGAGGCAAATACACCAACTCTATAGCTGACTTGTACGCTCGGTGTAATGTAACCTGAAAGTTCAACTTGTGTATCATCACCACTTCCCTTTGCCGCTAAATTTATATCTCTTAATCCTAACTTTTTTCCAGCTTTTGTAAATAATCTTTTACTTTTATCAATGCTTTTCGCAAGCAGGAACTGAGCTAATAAGGTATTATTCGAACTTTCTCCAGCACCCAGCCGCGCGCCATTTAACAAATACTCTAATGCTTTAGCCTGATCCATTGCAGGTTCTGCAAAAATAGTTAATTGCGGAGAAGCTATGCTGCCTGTAACAGATACGCCTGCGATGACATCGTCAGCTGTGGTCTCGGGGTTGCGAATCGCTCGAATATTTAGATAAGGCTTGTCTAATGGTCCATTAAACCCGAGTTGTCCAGTTTCAATTAATAAGTCTTGTCCAAACGCCGTATACTTTCCTTCTAGCAAGGATACTTCTCCACCAGCCAAAGGAGCATTGCCAACTTGACGTTCTATATCTAGTGCCCCAGTCAAATACGCATCAAGTCCAAGTGCAACCACCCTAACATCGTCCAGTAACTTGATATCAATATCAGCACGATAGTCTATAAGCGCCCGGCCCTTTTCGGACTCAGTGTCATCTATAATGATCTGGTCATCGCTTACCACAATGGCCTCTTCCGGCAGTGTATCTAAGGTGAATCGAGCAAATGGCACTGACACCACTCCGCGAATATCTATTAACTTCTCAGCATAACCGACTGTCAGATCGGGTGACACAGCCACTTTTACCCCAGGCATAGGTGTGACATGAAGGTTTGTCCCCTTAACGCTTGCATCTAGTGTCAATTCAGATTGCCAATCAACATGCCCTGACACCTGTGCTAATCCATCTTGCGGTGTTTTAAAGCCTCCTTGCAAAGACAGCTGACGCTCATCAAACTCAGTCGATAACGTCAACTCAGTTACTTGCATCGGTAAATAACTCGACTCAACACTCAGGTTTTCAGCATGTAATTGGCCGAAAAGTGATGGGTTACTCAGATCTCCTGAAAAATTGATCGTGCCGTTTAGCGCACCATCCAAGCTTATATCAGGCCAAGAATAGGCACGTGCGTATGGCGTAAATTGATGTAGCTTGATCTCATTAATATGGATATATCCCGTTGCTTGCTGGCTTAATTGCATATCAGCAAAAGACAAACCACCTTTAATTAACCCCAGTTTCTCAAACTCTACATGCCACTGAGCCTCTATATCTTTCTCGCTTGTGGCTAATGACACTTCAAACTCTTGCACATTCAACACATTAATAGGTAAACCCTCGGTGACTTCGACCTCTGCAGGCAAATCAATCGCCACCTGTGCATCTTTAACCCAAAGCTTAGTATCGAGTGCTGCAACATTTCCATGCTTGATGGAGACCTTGCCTGCGCCATTCAGCTTGCCTTGAACAGATACGCCATTATCTATCCATCTCTTTACACTGTTTAGTGGAATATGCTCTAAATTCACACTCATCTCGCCCTGTTGTTCCGCCAACATAGCCGAGGCACACGCCCTACCACCATTGATCAACCAACAAGTGTTTGCCAAACTGAAACTATCTTGGCCTACTTGCAGGTCGACTGGTGCTGCAAGCTTTCCTTTTAAATCGTCAATTGTGAATGCACCTTTTGAGATCTGTCCTCGCCAGATATTTTTATCAAGTAGCCCATGCAGGCTTGTCATCAACGCAAACTGCGCACTCCGCAATGACAAGTGAGCAGCATGAGACTGGCGGTTTCCATCTAAAACAAATTGTAATTGTCCGTGATCGAGCTGTGCTGCATTGATATCAGAAATATCAAGCTCGATCCGTCCCTGATAGTCTTTTTGTGTATCGAGCTGCGCTGACAATGTACCCTGAGCGATTGATATTTTATCTTCTAAGTCAATTTTAGAGAGCTGCGCATTTAGCATTAATTGTGGCTTTGTAACACTACCTTTTACGTGTAGCTGCGCGTCCATCACCGCATCCAAAGGTAACACTTTATTCGCGCTGTGATTTATATTCGCATCGAAACGTAAGTCCGCACTGTCGCCAATCACTCCGGCTGCAATCACTGTGCTGCGACCATATTTAATCTGGGCTTGTTCTAGCTTGCCTATATAATCGTCAGCCATTTCTCCGCTAAGCGCAATTTCCAAAGGCAAGTCTGCCACCTTCCCCTTCAAGTCTAGTTTGGGAATAGTAACTGACCACTGATCATGCACAGACAAAAACCGTACCTCATACTCACCAGATAACGTTGCCGCCTCCTCAATCCCCAAATGTGGTAAAGGAAGTGCATGTAGCCGACCCTGCAATTGTGTTTTCAATCCACTTTGCCATGAAGCCTGAGCTGACAATTCTGAGTATGCATCGCCAACTGTGATACGACTTTTCTCGAAATTAATCTTCGACAAACGCCCTGTCAGAGACATATCTAACAAGATATCTTCGCCAACATCATAATGCCCGGAACTGTCAAATACCGCGTCAATATTGGCTTGATAGTTATCTAAGTCTCCACTACCTGATAGGTTTAAGTGATTCACTCTGCCCACTCGGTCAATGTCTAAACTTGACAGGCGAGCATCAAGGTTAAAGGGCCAATTAACCACTGTAGGTGAAACTTGTAAGGAAATAAGGCCGCTGGCTTTTCCTGATACGCGGCCTCGTAAAATTAGATTATCCATGTCTCCATCAACTAGCAATACTGCTGTCGAGTACACATTGCCATAACTCAAAGCGCCTTTTATAACGCTGGTCGACACATCATACCGCAAGTCCATTCGAGCAATTGCGTCTTTATAGGTAAACTGAAACTGATTGACCTCTGCTACTTGTTGCTCAACACTAATATCAGCACGAATATCACCCAGTATCGTTGGTGCATCGCTCGGCGTCCGGTATACCATCTCTTCTAGATGTAATCGTTGTATGTCAACATCTAGAGGAATGAATACCGAGGGAAGCTGCAAAGGCGCAATTTTATCGGGCACCACAAAAGCACTTTTTTCTGCCACTGCCCGATTGTCGACTATCAATTTTTGTGCGCTGAGGTAGCCCACTTGAATATGAGCATCGCTAGCTTTAGCGGCAAGTCCGAGGTTCTCTGCTGATACCTGTTGCTGCCCAGTATTCAGCGTCATTGATTTGACCGTAAGACTTTCAATGCCAATTGAAAATGGGAGTTTAATATATTCATCACTGGCCTCAGTAGTACTCGTGGGCGCTAAAGATGACGTATTTTTCACCTCTGAGGAATTTGCTAAGTGTACATTTATCTCGCCACTACTTACACTTAGACATAGAGTTGCACAATCAAACCAATTTAGATTCAAATGCAAGTTTTTAGCAGTAACAGTAGCGCCTTGTGCTGTATATTCTAATTGAATCAAACCGCCTGAAAATAACCGCCCAGATAGTAATTCAACTTTGAGTCCCGATACCCAATAATTTGCTGCTAAGAGCAATATTCGGTTTCCTGTGTGCGTTTTACATAGCACTGTGAGCATTATCATTCCAGCGAGTAACAGCATAAGCCACTTGCTTTTCAACAGAAGTAATATGCGCTGTTTCATCATATTTCTGGCCCTATCACAATGCTCAAGCGCGTACTGCGGCTTGGTTTACTCAGTCCCCACGCATGATCTACACGCACAGGCCCTATTGGAGTAATATAGCGCACGCCGAATCCAGCTCCCACAGCCCACTTCTCTTCAAAGTCATTGGTTGCAGTACCCAGATCAACAAACACAGCCGCCCGCCAATTTGGCAAAAATTGATAGTTATACTCTGAGCTGGCCGTAACTAAGTATTTGGCTCCCAGTAATTCCCCCTGCTCACCTTTGGGTGAAATCGATTGAAATGCAAAGCCACGAATACTTTGATCGCCTCCGGCAAAAAAACGTAAATTGAGTGGAGTTTTATCAAAGTCTTTTGCAATAACGGCACCCAGTTCAGCCTTGAGTATCATTAAGTGTCGCTCCTGAAAACTTCTCAGCCACGCTTGTTTCCAATGCACTTTTGTTAACGATGTTGAAGAGATCAGGCTTTCATGGGCTACTTCAATAGTAAATAGCTGTTCACTTCCCCAATACGGCGTCATTCCCCCTTGGCTCTGTTTTTTGGCATAGCTCACTCCCGGCAGTAGCATCTCGGTATCAAGTATAAGTCCAGTTTGCTCACTTCTTTCATGCTCACGTTTTATAAAAGCCGTTCTGACCCAATGGCTTTTCAAAACCCACTGTCTTTGTAATTGTACATTCCATGCTGTCACTTTAACCCCGTCAGTTAAATCATCTTGCAGTTGATAACCCCCCAACACACGCAGTACATCAGTGTTAGGGTCTTCAACTGGGATGGTATAGGTTGCGCTTACATCTTGTTTGCGCTGAGAGATATTCAAATCAGTATTAAAGGAGTGACCAAAATCATTCACCCATGGTTTATTCCATTTACCGCGAAACTTTGCACCAAGATCCGTGCTGTAACCGCCTCCTACTTCAAAGCTGTTGGCAGGCTTATCAGTCACCTCCACTCGGATCGGTACTTGACCAGCAGTACGTGATTTAAGTAAAGGGTATACTTTTACACTGGCAAAATAGGGAGTTTCATTTAAAGCGAGACTAAAATCGCTCAATAACTTTGCGTCATATTTTGTGTGTGGCCTAAAAGGCGCCAGCTCTGTAATAAAATGTGCAGCTTTTGAAGTACCTGATAGTTTCATTTCACCAAATTGATAACGTGCTCCGGAGTCTACGATAAGCTTTGCAGTCCCCTGCTTTACAGTACGATGGATCTCCAGTGTGCTTTGCACCCACACAAAATCAAAATAACCCCGCTCCAATAATGCACTCTCAATTTGATTTTTCGCTACGCTGTATAAATCATGACGGATCTGCTCGCCTTTTTTGATCGGTAAGGAATCGAGCAACAAACTCAATTCCGGATCTTTGCCGCCTTCGCCCATAATTTGCACTTCGACAGATTGCCAACGCAATGCAGGTGCCAATGACAAGGTTATATTGAGACTCTGCGCTTGGCTGGAATAAGTAAGTTCACTTTCAAAGTTATAATAACCCACAGCCTGTAGCGCCAACTGTAAATCGGCCGAAATAGCCTGCTCTTGACGGTGTGTGAAAACAGTATTTTGGTACTTTTTTAAATACAGCTGAGCATTTTCTTCAGCAAGCTCACTGGTGGAGTGTACTTTGATCTCAGAAATTCGTTTTTGCTCATTAGCAAAAACAGGTTGAATATACATACAGAGAGTGATCAAAAAACAAATTAGACGTGACACACAAACCCTTTTAGCAAAGTTATCAACGCTTTGATTCTTTTTAAGCGCTACATACGGGTAAAGCTATCATAAGCTACCGCATATTCTCGACAAATATTTTACTGCGATGCTTTTTATTTCAGCTAGGATAACGGACAATATGCATAATTTTACTAATTGAGTGATGATATGCAATTTCCAAACGATGACAATGGTCAACTGTTATCTGAGATAGCAGCTGCTGGCGTCGATCTTACGCAAATGCAAAAAATTGATTTCTACATATTATTTGAGCAAAAAGATAATGCAGAGCGCTTTATTGAAACCATCAGTAAAGACGATTTAGCACCGCAAACTAAGTTAGGGAAATGTCCAGACACTGGTGTTTGGGAAGTTTTAACTACCGTGACTATGGTTCCAATGCATGAGTTGCTCGCTCAAACAGAGCAATATCTTGAGTCCATCGCAAATGGCCATGAAGGATACGGTGATGGTTGGGGCTTAATGGCACAAGAGTAAGTCCCTGATGAAGCCGCAGACTTATACATACTGCGGCTTGCAATTGTATTAACTTTTGTCTGCAACTCTAAAATTACCCTTATAGTCAAAAATCTTCTCTACTATTTGCCAGCCATACTTCTTATGTTGCTTTGCAATGACAAAATCAGGGGCCGTCAAGGTTGTTATATCAACGTCATTTGCACTTCCCCATTTACCCAACGCATTACCTGATTTAACTCGCTTAGCAAAGTTCTTATGAAAGTAAAACTTGCTGCCTTTGACATTGAAGTCATACACTTCACTTGCTTCAGCGCCATCTTCATCAAAGTAGGTGACTTTAAGTACCTCAGACTTGATAACTTCAGCAGTCATGCCACAACACCGTATGACTAACGCATTTTTCAGATTTAGTGCGTCACGCAACTTGTCGTCTGGATCAGCCATGACTTCGCCACAATTGAGGCATTGGCGTGCGGCGATGTCATTTTCAGCACCACAGTGATCACACTCTTTAAACCGAAAGCGATAATCGCATTGTACCGACTCACCTTCGGCCTCATTCTCTAAAACGCCTTTGCAACGGCGGCCAAAATGTTCAATAACTTTACCTTGCTCATCCAGTTTGCCCCAGAATGTATTGGCAAACCCACAGCCTGGACAAAGAACTTGAACAGGTTCACTGTCTGGGTTGGGTTTAACACTGCCGACTTCTGGGTGAAAAAGGTCAAAGTCGTTACCTGCGTAATCAATGACAAGACAATCTCGTTTACCCTCATCCAAACGAAGACCTCTACCCACAATTTGTTGATATAAACTAACAGATTCAGTGGGTCTCAGGATCGCGATAAAATCCACATGGGGCGCGTCAAACCCGGTCGTTAATACGGACACATTTACTAAAAACTTTATCTGTTTATTCTTAAATCGAACGATAATATTATCGCGTTGTTTGTTTTCAGTATCACCGATAACGAGTTCAGTCTCTGAACTCGGCAAATAACTGGCAATTTCTTTTGCATGTAGCACAGTTGCAGCAAATATCATCACGCCCTGCCGAGACTCTGATTCCTTTAATACATGCTCAATAATACTTTTAGTGGCGCGGGTATGGTTACTTAGCAAGTTATTCATATCACTTTCACTAAACTTGCCAAAACTATCTGGCTTTAATGCTGAAAAATCGTAATTTTCAATCGCTGGATCAACTTTCTTTGGCGGTGTCAAATACTGATTATTGATCATATAGCGCAATGGCAATTCATAAATACACTTTGAAAATGGGCTCTCTTTATCACCTCTTATAAAGCCATGGTAATGCTCGTGATATATCCACCCAAGCCCTAGACGATAAGGCGTTGCAGTTAAGCCCAGTAGCTTTAGTTGCGCATTAAATTCTTTCAGACGGTTTATTACTTGCATATATTGACTGTCTTCGTCGCCACTGACACGGTGACACTCATCGATAATGACTAAAGAATAAAATGTATTTAGTTGCTCTAGATTACGAGCCAATGATTGAACAGATGCAAAAGTGACCTGCTGATCGAGCTCTTTTTTATTTAAACCGGCAGAAAATATGCTCGCTTTTAATCCATAACTCTCATATTTTTGAGCGTTTTGCTCTACCAACTCTTTGACATGTGTCAGTACTAATATTTTCCGCTTTGCAACCCTCGCTAACTCAGCAATAACCAAACTTTTTCCAGCCCCTGTGGGTAATACAATGACAGCAGGATAGTTGCTTTTTCTAAAGTGTGTGATGGTGTTTTCCACCGCTTCTTTTTGGTAGGGTCTTAGCGTATAAATAATGCACCTCAAGTAATCAATCTACGCAAAAGAAAAGTATACCACTGAATCTTCCCGAGGAGCTACGCCAAGGTATAGCCATACATAAAAGTACACAATTATGTAATCGCACAGAAACCCTATATAAGGTACAACAATATATTTTGTAATTATTATAGGTAATTAATTCAATAGTAAAAAAGAAATAGTTTTAGAATAAAAGAGAAGTAAGGTTCTATCGAAGTATATAAATGGAAGCAGGTAAGCCGTGGTTTTGTATTGAAAATAAAAACAGGTGAAGCAATTTAGTGCTCCACCTGCTAAAACGAATAGTTCCTTTCAATTTAGAAAGTGATTAAAAATATTTTATACTTATATCTTATAATCATCTAAATTTACGTTTGCGAACGCTTTTGGTGTTTTACCGCGCCCGGTCCACTCATGGACTTTACCATCGATTTCAATTCGATATTTTGGACTGACTTTGCTGCGCTTGTCCATAGCACCAGAACCAACTAAGTCATCTAGCGTTAATCCCTTTTCTTTTAGCAGAGCTAGTACTTCTTCTTTAGCTTGTGCTTGCTCTTGTTGTTGAGCAATTGCATCTTGAAGTAGTTCATGTGCTTTAGTTAGCTCACTGAAGCTAGCATTTTTAATAAAAGATTTTATTTCACGCATTAGATTTCTCTCACAAAGTGTTGATTACAATTTTCATTGAAGTATTAAAAAGCTCTAATACTGAGAGTATATTATATTTATATAATTTCAAATTAATAGACATTATTTTAATCAAATCGTGATTTATTAAAAATAGGTACACCTTAACAATTAACATAACCTGCATTAACTTTTTTCATTTTGCATGTGTCAGAATTTTATTAAGCCCATGTTTAATAAAGAATTAGCATATCTTGTTCTGACGAGGATTCACTATTTTTCTAATAAAAATTTCAACATTCTTTTCTCTTTAACTTTTAAACTATCTAAGTTATCAGACCTCTTTTTAATAGATTTATCAGTCAACTCAAGGTTAGGCTTCCTGAAACTACGTGGAAAACCAATGCAACTCAATCAGAATTAACTGCACATTTGTAAGACCACACAACTAAAATTTGAAAATAAGAGAACCAGAATCCAGCCATAATCGTATTACAAACAACTCAAACCAATATAGTCGAATAATACTAGTTACTGCGCGAACATGACTAATTTAGAGGGATACAGATACATAGCACACGTGGATAACCAAAGCTTTCACATCGCATAGTTTGGTCAAAAAAAGAGTTAGACAAAATGAAAGTGATTATAAATAGTCACTCACCTTTATTATCGAGAGCTACCTAACTGTGGGTTATTCGTGCTTGAGTTAGCCAATTTATAGCGTCTAACTTTGGTAAGCTAACAATTTGGTTTAGATTCAAAAAAGGCTGCAAAAGCAGCCTTATTATTACATCCAATAAATGGTGTTACATAATGGTTATTCTACAACCTGCCAATCTATTGTAGCGCCTGCTTTAATTGGCACAACATTAGTGTCACCAAGTGGATATGACTCTGGTACTTGCCAAGCACTCTTCTCCAACGTAATGGTATCCCGATTGCGCTCCAAGCCATAAAAGTCTGGGCCAAAGAAGCTCGCAAAACCTTCTAGCTTATCCAGTGCACCCGCTTCTTCAAAAGCTTCAGCGTATAACTCTATTGCCGCATGTGCGGTATATGCTCCCGCACAGCCACACGCAGCTTCTTTTTTATCTTTTGCGTGCGGAGCAGAATCCGTACCTAAGAAAAACTTTTTGCTTCCACTGGTCGCAGCATCAATTAAAGCCTGCTGGTGAATATTGCGCTTAAGGATAGGAAGACAGTAATAGTGAGGTCTTATCCCACCAGCTAACATATGATTGCGATTGTATAGCAGGTGATGTGCTGTAATAGTCGCCGCCACATTGTCCGGTGCAGAGCGAACAAACTCTACCGCATCTTTTGTCGTGATATGCTCAAGTACAATTTTTAACTTTGGAAATGCATCAACAATTTTTGCCAACTTAGTCTCAATAAACACTTTTTCTCTGTCAAAAATGTCGATAGACGAGTCAGTTACTTCACCGTGGATCAATAACAGCATACCCACTTCCTGCATTGCCTCTAATGCTGGATATACTTTTTCTATATCGGTTACACCTGAATCAGAGTTAGTCGTCGCCCCCGCTGGGTACAACTTGGCAGCAAAAATATGACCGCTTGCTTTTGCTTTTTTGATTTCTTCAGGCGTCGTTTTGTCTGTTAAATATAAAACCATTAACGGTTCAAAACCCGCTTTTGGCCCAGCTGCCATAATACGATCTCGATATGCTAGCGCAGTGTCTGTACAAGTCGCTGGAGGTACTAGGTTAGGCATAATAATTGCGCGGCCCATATATCGACTAATATCGCGCACAGTATCTTTAAGAACTTCACCGTCTCTTAAGTGTACGTGCCAATCATCTGGGCGAGTAATGGTAAGGGTCTGATTACTTGTCATTGCTAATTTCCACTGCTGAATTTGCCCGATCATAGGCGCTGTAAGGCTTTTAGTAAAGCTATTCAAGGTATTTTGTAGGCGACATAATGTGCTGGCTCAACTGTATTCCTGCGGTGTTCATTTGGATGTAATGCTAAATAAGGTATCAATATATAAAAGGCTTAACACATTTACGTCCCAACCGTACCTGTTTAAAGTACGGATTGTGCGCTTTTTTTTACAGTGGTATTTCTACTTTTTTACAACATAATTTGAGATTACATTGTTAAGTAAGATAACGTACAATCAATGTCCAACCGAGTATTGCCTATGCTGTTAGAAAAAAAACTAGAATCAAAAACAGAACAGTTGAGCATTATCAATCAGTTTTCATCCTCGTTATTGCAAATTACCCACTTAGAAGAGCTATTTGATTACGTTACTTCACAAGTTGTTAAACGCTTAGGTTTTGTTGATTGTGTAATTTATTTAGCTGATCAAGATTGCCAGTGTTTAGAGGTTGTTGCCAGTATGGGTGTTGCACAACACAGTGAACGCTATGAGGTAGCACAGCAGACTATTCCAATCGCGGCCGGAATAACTGGCCATGTTGCACGAACAAAAAAACCATTTATATCTGGTGACTTGTCTCTAGAGCCGATGTATATCGCGGATTCCCAGCCTGCGCTCTCCGAGCTTTGCGTTCCGTTGGTATATAAAGAACAATTAATCGGCGTCATCGATTGCGAACATCCAGAGCAAAACTATTTTACTTCAAGCCACTTACAAATACTCTCAACCGTCGCTCACTTATTAAGCGCCAAAATATACCAAGTTCGCACGGTAGACCACCTCACGGCAACGGTTTCTCAGCTCAATGAAGCGCAGCTAATCGAAAAATGTATCCTGAAAATCGCCAATATAACTTACCATTCTCAAGAGCTTGATACGTTTTACGATGAGCTTTATAAAATAATCAATACCGTGTTACCAGCTAACAATTGCTTTATCGGCATCTACGATACCAAACAAGATATGCTTGAGATCGAGTATTTAATAGAGGATGGTAATAAGTGTCTTGCGCAGCAAAAAGTGTCCAAGTCGCAACTGAAGCATACCGCTTCATATTATGTGATCCGGACACAGTCCGCCTTATTGTGTGACCACCAGCAATTTCAGCACCATATTAGTCAAGGTCATTTTGAAATGATAGGCCGCTCTCCCCAAGCTTGGCTTGGGGTGCCTTTTATAGTCAATGATCAATATCAAGGCGTGATTGTTTTGCAAAGTTATGAGCAACATGAAACATTTAATCGCCAGCACTACACGATCCTAACTTATATAAGTCGACAAATTAGTATGGCCATTGACCGTCGATTGGCTAAACAAGCGCTCGAGCATAGAGCCTTACACGACGACTTAACAGGGTTAGCCAACCGCTACTTATTAATAGAGAGAATGAAGCATGCAATCTTATCTCTCGGTCGCCAAACACAGTCAAATCTTCACTGCCTGATTTACCTCGATCTCGACCGCTTTAAAAGTATCAACGACTCTTTAGGTCACGATGTAGGCGATCGCTTTTTAATAGCGATAGTTAAAGCACTACAAACATGCATTCGTAAAACAGATACCTTTGCCAGACTCGGCGGCGACGAGTTTGCTATCTTCATGGAAAATATCCAAGATGAAGAGCAAGTCGCAAAAGCACTACAAAGATTGACGCAAGCAATTGCAAACCCATTCACTATAGATACACATGTGCTGCAGGCATCTAGCAGTATTGGGGTCGCATTCACCGAACACGACTCGGACAATGCCATCACACTGTTACAACAAGCCGATGCGGCCATGTACGAAGCTAAATCTGCCGGGCGAAGCCAGGTCCGTTATTTTAACAATGCCATGCGTAGTAAATTGAAACATCAAGCAGACATAGAAAATGATTTACAGCATGGAATTCTTAATGACGAGTTTGAATTGTTCTACCAACCAATTTTTACGTTAAATCAGCCCAAGGTAGTCAGCTTTGAAGCACTGGTTCGCTGGCATCATCCAAAAAATGGATTAGTTGCACCTGATCAATTTATTCCTATTGCCGAAAGTACGGGGCAAATTATCGAATTAGACCGACATATTTTAACCCTTGCAGCAAAGCAATTATCAAATTGGCGGCAACAAGGTGTGTCAGACATAAAAATGACTGTCAATGTCTCATCTCGGCACTTTGCAAGTTTAGAGTTTATTGAATATATCCACGCGCTGTACGACGAGTATAAATTGCCAAGCGGCAGTTTATGTTTAGAAATTACAGAATCGGGCCTCATTGAAAACTTAAACCTCGCCACTAAAATCATTAACGGTATTACTCCGCTAGGCGTACAGCTGTACCTAGATGACTTTGGGACCGGCTACTCAGCGCTCGGTTATTTACATCAGCTACCCATTCACGTTTTAAAAATAGACAAAAGCTTTGTAGAGCAACTTTCAACAAAGGACAGCCCGCTTATCGACGCCATTTTATCGCTGGCAAAGTCATTGCAGTTGAAGGTGGTTGCTGAGGGAATTGAAACGCCAAAACAGTGGGCAAGGTTAAAACGTAAAGGGTGTCAGTTGGGACAAGGGTATTTGGTTTCTCGACCAATGCCGAGTCAAAAGGCGCTGGCTTTTTTACATGCGCAATCAGCCAAAGTAATTGAACACTCAGATTAAGTATTACTAGATATGCCCGCGTAGGGCATATCTAGGTTCGTACATTTCAACTCCTTTGAGCAATTAAGAGCACAAATCAGCTATCGCCTCAATGATGTCATTGAATTCGGAGTAACCCATATGTGTGTGTATTTGCGTTTCATTCTTTACACTACCAGCAGAAACACGAAAAGTGTATGCTGCCCAATCTAAATAAGCTGACCACTGCGACTCTTTGAGTGGCATCCCTGCCCTGAATGCAGGTTCGTCAATTTGGATGATCTCGATACCTGCATTTTACAGGTCAACAACTTCATCCCGAAGTGCCAAGGCAATTTGATGGGCAATTCCTTGTTTATCTCCATCATCACGGATAAAAGACCAAAATAGTAGCGTAATGAGCCCCGTTAACCTGCCTTTTATCTTCTTTTTAGTTAACGAGTGGGCAAACGCAGTCCAGCCAAGAGTCATAGGCCTAGCTCTTGCAACGTTTCCCCAAATGACAGGCGGTTTAACACAGCGAGAGCCATAACTTTGCACCCAACCAAATTACGTACAGGCGAATCCATCTAGCAATTCACCAAAATGCTCAACCATATCATTTCGCTCAGCTTCACCGTGGACCAGCACATCCAAATCAAGTGCCTCTTGTGCATGCACTGCATCGCAAATTTCGGCCTCCATTTTTGCGTGATAAGCGGCTTCTGTAAGCTCTCCAACTTTAAAAGCGCGTCGTGCGACTCTAATCGACTGTGTCTGTGGAAATGAACCTATGGTTGTGGTTGGCAATAAAGGTAACTGTAAAACATTCGCCAGCTTTAGACTGCGTGTTGAAAAGGGATTGTTACGCTGACCATCTGTTTCCGTTAATTTAGCTACTCTTGCTTGAACATCTAGGTTATTTACTCGTGGTCAATTCTTTCTCGCTTTGATAGGCGCTGAATAATCAGCAATCGTAGTACAGCCGTCAGTTGACAATGCCTTCTTGAACAGAGATAACTCGGTACCCTTTTGTCTCGCAAAGACGAGCCAAGATCTCATTTCAGAGTCGAGTTTTTCCTCTTGTTCAAGATCGACAGGCGTGTGAAGCAATGAACATGATGGCGCTATCCATAGGCAATCTCCTCGTTTTTTCTACCGTTGATAATACCCAAAGACAATATTTGCTCATCACGCAATAGTACATCGAGTTTTTCAATACCTGGCTCACCAGTCACACAGTCAAAATGTATGCCTTCAACAAGGTAAGAGGCGATGTCCTGATAACAATTGGCCACCGAGTCAAAGTAGCTTGCAAGTAATATTTTAAAGCCCTGACCGGACAATTTATCTAGGCTGGTTTTTAATGCAGATCGATAACTGTCGTCAATTTCCAGTGCTAAAATAGGCTCATCGATTTGAACCCACTCAATATTTTGCTCTGCGAGCTTTGCCAATATTTGTTGATAAACATTCAACAAACTATCTAGCAATGTCAGTTTGTCAAACTCTTCTCCTGCACATTTTGCCAAAAATAAATAAGTAACAGGACCTATCAACACAGGCTTTACTTTATATCTAAACTGCTGAGCTTCACTAACTTGCTCAAATAACTCCTGCCAGCCTAGTTTAAAAGCTTGGTTAATACTCAACTCAGGTACAATGTAGTGATAATTGGTGTTAAACCACTTAGCCATTTCACCCGCAGCACATACACAACCAGAAGGTGTGCGACCTCGAGCAATGCGAAATAAAGTGTCAATATTGGCGTCATCACAGCTTTGGCGATGACGTTCAGGTATTGCTCCAATCAACATTGAAGTCGTCAATACATGATCACACCAAGCAAAGTCTCCGACAGGTAATAGCTCAATACCTTGCTCTGCCTGTAAAGCCAATTCTCAGCACGGATCGCACGCCCTTTTTCGATCAACTCTGTGCGAGAGATCTTACCAGCCCGGTAACTTTCTAGTGCAAATTTGAGTTCACGCTTTTTGCCAATGCGGGGAAAACCTAAATTATGAATAGTGACCATGATGAATTACCCCGCCTTAGATATTTAGACGTCTAAAACCTAATTCTAATGTAGATTTTTCTCAACTGATCGATTCTCAAATGCAACTTGAGCAAAATTAAATTGTATTTTTTTTAAAAAAAGTTAAATAAATAATGACAACGCTGTCAAAAATAGTGTTATAGTGATTTAGTGAAATTTTGAACAATCGCTGGTGGAATTGTAGACGTCTAGACGTTGAATGACCTGCTAGTACAGCGTAATATGGATGTAATCTGAGTTTTACTCACGTTTAGAATGAGATTTATTAATGATGATAGACATTAAGCACCTAAAAACCATTGCTACCCTGAAAGATACTGGATCACTGGTGAACACTGCACGTGAGTTATTTTTAACTCAGTCTGCTTTGTCTCATCAAATTAAAGATCTAGAAAATAAATTAGATTGTCAATTATTTGAACGTAAAACCCAACCTGTGCGGTTCACCCCACAAGGTATGTTGCTATTAGAGCTAGCCGGTGAAGTATTACCTAAAGTAGAAGCAACTAAATGCCGACTCAAAGAAAGCTTGAATCAACCAATATCTCAACTAAAGTTGAGTGTTGAATGCCACGCCTGCTTTCATTGGTTATTACCAACTATCAAAGAGTTCAATAATTTTTGGCCAGATATCCGCGTAGATTACGAACAAGGATTCAGCTATGACGCGATCCCTGAGTTACTAAATGACGAGTTGGATATTGTACTTACTTCAGATATTAGAGAGCCTGAACAGCTGGAATATGCACACGTTTTTGATTTCAAACTGAAGTTAATTGTTGCACCGGATCATGAACTTGCCAAAAAAGCCTATGTCACGGCACTAGATCTCAAAGATGAAACAATCATTTCTTACCCGATCCCTAAAGAGCGACAAGATATATTTAAGCACTTTATTCAAAATGCTCGCTTTGATGGTACACTCAAGTCGGTCGATCAGGGCCTTCTGATCTTTCAACTAGTCAGTGCTGGTATGGGTGTCGCAGCACTGCCGGATTGGCTAGTAACACCATATGAAAGCCAGGGACTTATAAAGTCCATTCCACTCGGTGCACTCGGCCTCAGTCGCCCAATGTACCTAGCAATGAAAAAGAGCATGAAAGATAACCCTGTTTACAGACACTTTTTGAATACGTGTAAGCAATCTATTAGCCGATAATAGACAGACAGGGTAAACTAGCTCTAACTGGGAAAGTTAGAGCTAATTATGTTTGAACTAAAAAAAATTCTCGGTAGCCTACTGATGCCGCTACCTATGTCTCTTATTATTATTTTTCTTTTATTACTGCTTACCTCTAAAGCAAACAAAAAAAGCTACCTAGCCTGTCTAAGCACTGTTCTAACGTTATGGATGATCAGTACCCCTTTTTTTGCAAACTTCATAATTACGTACAAAGAGCAAACTCAGAAAACATTCTCTGTAAAAGCACACCCGCAGATTGATGCAATTGTCGTTCTGGGCAGCGGCGTGCACCCCAATACAAAGCTAACAGCAAATCAGCAACTTTCGAGTACAGGCATAGCAAGACTTGTTGAGGGCATTAGACTTGCGCGCATTTACCCTAATGCTGAATTAATTGTCTCCGGCGCAGGTTTAAGCAATGTAACAAGTAGCGAGCTCATGGCACAAGCAGCCCTATCTTTGGGGATCAGTTCACATCGCATTAGACAAAACCCAAAAGCTTATGACACTGCTCAAGAGGCCAAACTTTTAGCGCCGCGTTTAGTAGACAGCAAGGTGATCCTCGTTACGTCAGCGAGCCATATGCGTCGTGCACAAGATCTCTTCTCTGCACAGGGAATTGATACGTATCCTTCCCCTGCTGAAGTATTCAGCTACCACAATACCCCAACTTATATGAAATTTATTGCCTCTAGCAGCGTACTAAACACCATTACAGCCTATACTCACGAGTGGATTGGCCAAAAGTGGATAACCCTTAGGCGAGCGCTAGACAGTGAAGCCCTGTGAGCACATGTACGGTAAAAAGGTGTAAATTGCATAAAGTTAGACCTAATGAAACTTGAATCTGTGCTTAAAAACGCAAAAAATTGAAAAATTGCTCAAAAATAGGTATAAATGGCGTTTATTCTTAACCTGCGTATCCACGTACAACACGACTGGGATCTACGATGAGTAAACTTGATAAGACTGAAGTTCTAAGCGCATTTGAAGCTGCTTATGAAGCTGTGAATGGCAAAAAGCCTGAAATCACAATCAAACCAGGCTGGTACAGCATTGATGGCGGCAAAAATATGCGCCTAGCTGACGTCGCGGCATTAACCGAAGAACTAACTTCAGGTTCTGCTGGCACTAAAGCGGAAGCAAAGCCAGCTAAAAAGCCGGCAGCAAAAAAAGCAGCACCAGCTGTTAAAGCAAAAGCTGCTGCCTTTAACGTTGTAACAGCAAACGAAGAAGGCTACAAGGCTGAGGAAGCTTGGATTGTAGAGCTTGCAGAGAAAGACCACGACTGTCGTCTTCCTCGCGGTGTTGTTTAAGCACTAAATGTGTGGTGCCACATTCATCCATGTTGGCACCCTCATTTCCCTAGGGCAAACTAACACTCAAAACGCTGTCTTGTTACCTTCCCCCAGTATGGGTCTACATACTCATCTTCCACTAACCCTAACCCTGGTAACGTACTAATTGCACTGCACCAAAATTCAGTGGCATAATCCGCGCCTTCTATTTGCTTCACAGTCCAACTTCCTGGATATAGCGTCCACAACGCATGCGCAAACCGAGTACCTAACTTTGCTTTTCTAAATACTGGCACAATATAAAACTCTGCAACCTCCATATCTTTGTCAGACTGCATATAAATCGCAGCAATCCCAGCAGGCACGCCTGATATATAACAGATAAAAGCAGATACTTGCTCTTGTGCAATATCTGTATCTAACTCAAACATGCCGTCTTGTCGTGGCTCTTTTTCTGTTAATTTAGAGAACTCAGCTTCATAAGCCTGCGCAAGGTTAAAGTACACTGCTTGGTTCAAATCATTTACGGCAACAAGTTCCATGCTCTTTCCTATCAATACGACTCCCGTAATGCTAACGCTAAATTAGGACTAAATTATGGAGTGACTATTTACTCTTTTCGTTCAATACCAGCTTCATCACACTCAACGACTTCATGTTCAAGTAGTGCCTGCTCTCGCCACTTACTCAGTACAGGACAAGCCAATACATGCTCTACATATCTTGAAGCTGTTTCGTTAAGCGTAACGCCATAGGTATAAAATCGCATACAAACCGGAGCATACATAGCATCTACTATTGTCCAATGACCAAACAGCCAGCCCCCCTGATAGTCATACTGCGTTTGCTCTGTGAAAATATCCTCAATTCTCTGAATGTCTTTGGACACCTTTGCGTCGACTTCAACATGACGTTTCGCTCTAATATTCATGGGCATGGCATTTTTTAAAGCTGAGAAACCACTGTGCATTTCAGCACACAATGCGCGAGCACGTGCCCTTTGTTCGCGATTTTCAGGTAAGGCTTGCCCAGATAAATAAGTTTCGTTGATATATTCCAAAATAGCGAGTGATTCCCAGACAGTCACATTGCCATCAACTAATGTCGGCACTTTTAACGTTGGACTGATATTTTTTAAGGTATTGTAAAATTGCGCCGTTTCTAAACCAAGTTTTACTTCCTCATAGTCCACATCAAACTTTTCAAGTAGTAACCAAGCTCTCAGTGACCATGTGGAATAATTTTTATTTCCAATAAATAGCTGCATCGTAACTCCTTTAAATTTAAAACTCATTAAAAAGACAGTTAATGCTAGATTGCAATTTAGATTAAAACTAGCGGATAATTTAAATACAATACATCAATATATTTGATACATGGATATAGAAGCTTTAAAAAGTTTTCTCGCATTTGTCGAAACCGGTAGCTTTACACGCACAGCCACACAAATGCACAAAACACAATCAGCCATCAGCATGCAAATGAAGAAGTTGCAGCAGGACATAGGACAGCAGTTGTTTGTTAAAGAAGGGCGGCAACTACATTTAACCAGTGAAGGCATGGCTTTGGTGGGTTACGCAAAAAAAATAGTCCAACTGCAGCAAAGTGCACTAACAAATCTGGCTTCAGCGAGTCCCAAAACACTGCTGCAGCTAGGATGCCCAGATGATTATGCCGAATCTGTCCTGCCTACACTCATTGAGCTGTTACACCAATATGTAGAACACTTGGACCTGCAAGTTACATGTGCGTCAAGCCCACAACTGCTAAGCCAACTAGACCAAGGGCTACTCGATCTTGCCATCGTGACGCGTAGTGCCAATTCAGAGCAAGGCTATTTACTCTGCCAAGATCACGGCGTCTGGGTTGGTGCAAACCAAGCCAATCTTTTAGAGCAACCAACACTCCCCCTTGCTGTTTTTCAAAAAGAGTGTCGATTTCACCAAGCGGCGATCGAAGGCTTGATGAAACAAAATCAAGCTTTTAGAGTTATCGCTTGCTCAGGCAGTGCCAGTGCACTACGCGGTTTGGTTAAACAAGAGCTAGCAATATCCGCTATGGCTAATTTGAGCCGAAATACCCTACCTGTACTAAAAGATCCGCGATTACCAGCGCTACCTAGTATCGAAATTGCTTTAGTAAAACACAGTGGTTCTTCCACCGTAGTTTCCCAAAACCAAGTAGAACAAATCTGTCAGCAGTTCCAATATCGTTTTAGTTCAGAATAGCGTTTTTCGCATATTTTCACTGACCCTTACATTTTTTGACAACGGTGCCACAGACTCTCACAGGCCTTGGCCCTAAACTGAGTCACAAGTTAACCAAATGGAATATGCGTAATGAAAACTTTATCTCTACTCTCACTAGTACTGGCTGCGGCAACTTCTTTTTCAACAATGGCAAACATCAGCGATGACAAGCACAGAGTAGGTGCCCAGTTATCTGGTGGCTCAGCATCATACAAAAGCTCTAGCCAAGATGGCGACGGCGTTGGCCAACTGTACGTCTATTACAACTACCAGTTTGACCCAACTTGGGCACTTGAGGTGGGTCTAAACGGCGGCGGTGATTCAGATGAGTGGGAATGCACAGACACAAAAAACAGAAAGTTCACCTGCACTCAATTGAATAAGACCTTATTCGAAATAGGTGCTAACGATTTGGATTATGGCAATTTAATCGTCGCAGCCAAAGGCCAGTATAAATTGACAGAACGAAACTCACTATACGGCAAATTGGGTGCTAACTTTTACGACTACGAACTCAACCGAGGAAGTAAAACCTTAGAAGAAGATGACGGTGTCGGTTTTGTTGCCGAACTAGGCTGGCAATTCGACTGGCAAAATGGCATGGCAATGAACGTCAGCTATCAGTACCTCGATATGGGTGACCTAGACGTATCTGCACTTGGCGTCGGTGTCAGCTATCGCTTTTAAGTAAACTCTGATGTGGTATATACAGCGTAATGGCAACTCCGCCCATTTCGCTGTGTGAAGCACTGATATCCCCCTTGTGTGCTTGGATGATCTGCTGACAGATCGCCAAGCCAAGACCCGAGCCTCCATGATCTCTACTACGCGAGCCCTCGCAGCGATATAAGCGCTCAAATATTTTCTCTAAATCTTCGTTAGCGACACCTGGAAATGAATCTTCGACTAAGACCGTCAAACCCTTTTCATCCACGTTCATTGATATCTGTGTTTTTCCGTTTGAACTGGTATAAAAATGACTATTTCTCAAAAGGTTGAAAATAACCTGACGGATCCTCGCTGCATCCAAGTTACAAATGCAATCGTGCACTTTTTCAGAGAATGACAAGGTTTGTTGCTTTGTCGCATACATGGGCTGAAACTCCTCGACAATTTCATTAAGCAGTATGCTGACATCTACAGGCTGTTGATCTAACACCATGGCATCATTATCAAATTGCGCTGATTGGTAGATATCTTTGATTAAATTATCGAGGTGACTGATCTTTTTCTGGATTTTCAAAAAACCTTTGACCGGATCTGGCTCTATATTGTGCTGCATCGCTTCTACAGTCAATTTTAAAGCCGCAAGTGGAGTTCTTAGTTCGTGAGAGACGTCAGCCAATAAGCGATTTTTCTGCGCTAGGGATTCAGCCATCATATCGGATTCTAGCTCAACAAATTGCTGCTTCTGTTTTTGTCTTTTGTAAATATAAATCGCAACTGCCATAAAACACAACAGCAACGAAGCTCCCATACCACGTTGTAATTTTAAGTTTTCAAGGGTTGCTTTTGCCAGTGCTTGTTCATTTTGGATCAGTTTCAAAGCCTGCTCTTGCCGTATAAATTCAACGTTTTGCTGCATGGTCAGCGCTTGCTGTTTATCCAGATCATGATACAACTGAGTTTTAGCATCTATAAATGCTTCAAGACTTTGCATTGCGAGCTTATATTCTTCTAGCTGCTGTAACGCTTGCGCCTGATATTTCAGCAAAGTAGCGCGATATGAGTTGCCAATTGCTGGCAGTGCCATCACAGCTTCGATTTCGGATAACGCCTGTCTGTACTGCGCTTGGGCAAGGCGGATCTCTATGATAACTATTCGAACAGTATGCTCTGTGCGTTTTGCTTTTGCTTCAATGGCAAGCTCTAAAGCCTCTTGTGCCACTGATAGAGCCTGTGCTAAAGCTGACTGTGCAACATAAATATTGGCTAAAATACTCAGCTGCCAAGCTAGATCGCTATTGGCGCCACTTGCACGCGCTAGTTTGATACCTTCTTGGCTATGCTCAAGTGCTTCACTGATCTTTCCGAGCTGCAAATGAACTTGACTTAGCTTGCCGTGACTGTTGGCGATATGAATGGGATCACCAAGGGCTTTATCCACTTCT
Source organism: Pseudoalteromonas luteoviolacea (assembly GCF_018100925.1). Lineage (GTDB taxonomy): Bacteria > Pseudomonadota > Gammaproteobacteria > Enterobacterales > Alteromonadaceae > Pseudoalteromonas > Pseudoalteromonas obscura. The sequence goes on from NZ_JAGJEH010000003.1 coordinate 639,416, forward strand.
AAGGCTTGCTTAAAGTGCTGAAGTGCCTGTGGATACTTTTCTAGATCTCGATAAATCTCGCCAATATTATACAGCGAGTTGGATATGCCCTGTTGGTTTTGTTGCTGGCGCTGTATGTTGAGAGACTTTTCGTGAAAACGTAATGCGAGTTGCAAACTTCCCATGTAATCGTATATCACACCTAGCTGGTTATAATAGGTTGCTAAACGCGCTTTGTCTTCGATCGGGGCAACCAGTGAAATGGCATCTTTAATGACCCGTTCAGCCTCACTGTAGTTAGCTTGATACCTCAAAGCTCGAGCGAGTAAATGCAATATATCACTTCGTAAAGTCAGGTGTTCTTTTGGCACCAAATTTCGTGCTTGCTCCAATAGCAATAAGCCCGCACTTATATCGCTTTGCTTAATTGCTAGCTGAGCTTGCAATAATTTGATCTGTGCTGGCGCTTCCTCAAATTTACTCATTACAGGAAGATATGACTCTAGTTCGTATAGATGCTGCTTGGCCTCCATAAAGAGACCTAGTTTAGTCTTCGCCTTGGCCTCTATAATTTTAAGTTCAAACCAAAAACGAGAACTTGGCTGCGGGTGTATGAATAGCTGATTCAGCTCATCTACTTTGACTAGCGTTTGTTTTGGATTCTGTTCCAATGAGAGGGAAAGTTGAGATAATGAAGTCTGTACCTGCTCATCACTCGCATAAGTGAGCGGTATTGATAACAATAAAATAAGCAGTAAACTAACTTGGTGACCAAATAACACAGTACAGAGCGACTCTCACAAAATGGCGTTTCGATAACTAAAAATGGTTCAGCAGCACCCGCTTGTTATTCAGGTGCCACACGATGCCCACTTCATACACTAGATAATTTAACCGTTTTTCGCCAACTTAGCACCTATTGTTTATAAATAAGCCAGCAAAAGAGCGATGTCATATTTGCACTTGGTATTCTTTTGCTCTGCTTTAACTATTTAATAACTGCTGCTGCAAAAGTTGGATTTGATCACGCACTTGCGCCGCTTTTTCAAACTCTAATTCACGCGCATGTGTCATCATCTGTGCTTCTAGCTGTGCGATCTGTTCGGTCAGTTGCGCCGTTGATTTACCTGCTGTAGATATTGATAAACCTTTACCCTGCTTCACTTTATTTGAGTTTGTATTATCAGTCTCTTGTACTTCTTCGCCCAAATCCATCACATCGGTGATCTTTTTGTTTAAGGCTTGCGGTACAATACCGTGCTGTTCATTGTAGGCTTGTTGCTTTTCGCGTCGTCGTTCTGTTTCATCAATCGCAGCACGCATCGAGCGAGTGATCCTATCGCCATACAGAATAGCCTTTCCATTCAGGTGTCTAGCGGCACGACCTATGGTCTGAATTAGCGACCGAGTCGAGCGTAAAAACCCTTCTTTGTCAGCATCTAAGATAGCTACCAGTGAAACTTCCGGCATATCGAGACCCTCACGCAACAAGTTTATCCCGACCAAAACATCAAAAACACCTTTCCTAAGATCTCGAATGATCTCCATTCGCTCAACCGTATCTATATCAGAGTGCAAATATCGCACTTTGACATCGTGATCATTTAAATAGTCGGTGAGATCTTCAGCCATTCTTTTCGTGAGGGTAGTCACTAAAACACGCTCTTTTAACTCGACACGCTGATAAATCTCAGATAGCAGATCATCAACTTGCGTTGTCACTGGACGCACTTCAAGCACAGGATCAAGTAAGCCAGTCGGACGGATCACCTGCTCAGCGACTTCGCCACTTGAGCGCTCAAGTTCATAGTCACCCGGTGTAGCCGAGACGTAGATTGTCTGAGGTGCGATAGATTCAAACTCTTCGAATTTCAGCGGTCGATTATCCATTGCCGAAGGTAATCTAAAGCCATACTCAACAAGGTTTTCTTTTCTGCTGCGATCCCCTTTATACATAGCACCAACTTGCGAAACAGTTACGTGTGATTCATCAATGATCATCAATGCATCATCTGGTAAATAATCGAGTAAGGTCGGGGGTGGCTCACCCGGTGCTCTGCCAGACAAATATCGACTGTAGTTTTCAATGCCCGAACAAAAGCCCAGCTCTTGCATCATTTCGATATCGTATTGCGTGCGCTGCGCAACTCGCTGCTCTTCTACTAGCTTATTTGCGTCCATCAAATATGCTCTGCGTTCTTTTAGCTCGCCTTTGATCTTATCAATTGCATCAAGTATTTTTTCTCTTGGCGTAACGTAATGCGTTTTTGGGTAGATGGTTGCTCTGACTAGGTGTTTGTCGACTGCACCTGTTAGCGGATCAAATAAACTGATACGCTCAATCTCATCATCAAACATTTCAACCCGCACCGCTTGTGTTTCTGATTCTGCTGGGAAGATATCAATTACCTCTCCACGTACTCGGTATGTACCGCGCGAGAAGTCCATGTCATTACGAGTATATTGCAGTTCAGCCAAGCGACGGAGCATAGCCCGTTGCTCCATGGTTTCACCCACTTTGAGCAGCAGCATCATTTTCATATAAGAGTCGGGATCACCCAAACCATAAATCGCCGAGACCGAAGCGACAATAATAGTGTCCCTTCTTTCGAGCAATGCCTTGGTAGCAGACAATCTCATTTGCTCAATATGATCATTGATCGAAGCGTCTTTTTCAATAAAAGTATCACTGGCTACAACATAGGCTTCGGGCTGGTAATAGTCATAATACGAAACGAAATACTCTACGGCATTGTTGGGGAAAAACTCTTTCATTTCGCCATATAATTGCGCAGCTAGCGTTTTGTTGTGCGCCATAATAATAGTTGGGCGATTTAGCTTGTGAATAATATTCGCCATTGTAAAGGTTTTACCTGTACCAGTTGCACCTAGTAAGGTTTGATGGGCAAGCCCTGCCTCTAGACCATCACATAGCTGAGCAATCGCGGTCGGCTGATCACCATTTGGGGAAAATTCGGATACTAACTCAAAAGATTCATTCATGAAGGTTGTACCTCAAGGCGTTCATGTTGCATGTTGTTTAGGGTTTTTCTAAACCACATATACGCTGAAACAGCTGTAAATAAGTTACCAATTGCAGCGCCAACGAATAGCCCTGTTAACCCCGCAATATGGGAACCAATATAAGCGCAGGGTATATAAAAAACAAACAGTCGAACAATACTTAAGATCAACGCATTCATTGGTTTATGTAAAGCATTGAAAGATGAATTGGTTAGTATAATGATCCCTTGTAAGCCATAACTCAGCGGTAACGTGTAAATGAAGAGCGTAATTATCTCTATGACCTCTGGTTCATTGCCAAAAGCTTGACTCACCCAATGTGCCGTAAGGAGTAAAACTATATAAATTGCAAATTGCCAAACAAGTACAAATCTCAGTGTTCTGGTATAGGCTTCTTTTACTCTTGCAAAATTACCCGCTCCATAATTTTGGCTAACAAAAGGGGGTAATGTCATCGATAGTGCTAAAATAACCAAACAAGCGATCGACTCGATACGACTTCCCACACCAAATGCGGCAACAGCTTGCGCACCATAAGTTGCAACAATTGCAGTCATCACAGCCATTGCAATAGGCGTCAGCATATTCGCACCTGCCGCAGGCAAACCTATTTTCATAATTTTGGATACAGCCTCCCAAGTGCTTTGGGTAGGACTTGAGCAACTTAAAAGACGCTTTTTTACTGCCAGTAAGTAAATAATCACCACCACACCAACGGCCCATGCAACCACCGATGCAATTGCAGCCCCTTGCACTCCCATCTCAGGAATAGGGCCTAAACCAAAGATGAGGATAGGATCCAATATAGCATTTATAAGACCGCCCAACCCCATGATCATGCTTGGGGTCTTTGTATCTCCAGACGCACGAAGCACCGAATTTCCGATCATTGGCGTGATCAAAAATACCGCGCCAAAGAACCATACATTCATATACTCATGTATATAAGGAAGTGTGGTTTCATCTGCCCCTAAAAGTGTAAATATTGGGTCCATCAATAAATACCCAACACCTGCCAACATCGCGACCAAGACTGCCGCCAATACAAGGGAAACAAAAGCATCAAATTTGGCTTCTTCTATATTTTTGCTGCCCAATGCTTTCGCTATCACAGCGGAAGTCCCGATGCCCAGACCGATCGCTAAGCTAATAATGGTGAATGTAACAGGAAAGGTGAAACTCACCGCGGCCAGCGGTTTTGTGCCCAGTAAACTGATAAAGAACGTATCGACTAAATTGAAGCTCATCAGCATGATCATGCCAAATATCATTGGCACGGTCATACGCTTTAATGTAGCTGGAATAGAGCCACTCAAAATATCACTATGGGAACTAGATTGGCGTACTGCGGACATAAATTATGATACCTCTTATAACAGCCCATCATTCTAAATCATCATACTGGATGATGCCATGCTATTATTGTGCGCAATACGATTGAAGCACAAAAAAGGATTAACACAGCTAAAATTGGTTTTTTTGCCCAATTCTTTGTCAAACAGACCTCTGAACAAAAAATGTCAATTTTGTTTCAGATTCAGCTATTCTTCGGCTCACTTTTTGCACATCTACCAAACAATGTTGAAATAAATCTTTAAAAATACTCACATCTGCCATGAATTATAGCCAAAAGACATATCCATTTGATTTTATTGATATTTAAAAAAACATAAAAAACTATTGCTTCCCTCTAATGCCACGGTTTACTTAGCTTTCGTAGAGTTCTTAAAGATTAATAAACAATGTTATCCACAGATTCCGTGGATAAGTTTGTAGAGCCTTTAAAAATAAAGGCCTAGGCAGGGATCATATCGACGAATTCATTTTATTTAAATGATCATTTTATTTAATAGCCATGATCACACCCGCTATTCGCATTTTTTTACTCGGTTGTAGCCCAATTTGACAAATATGCAAGCGGCCAAATCATAGGAAAAAAACACATAACAACATGTTTTTAATAAGATTTTAAAAATCTCACGGCTAGCCTATGCATTAAATTGGTAAAATTTGAGTAAAATATTTACCAAATCGACTGTAAAAGAAGTGCAAACTAATCTACTTTTAAGATCCCTATTAGGATCAACTTTATCAAAATCTATGATCTCAGAAAAAGTGCAAAAAATAGTCCTTTCGAATAATTTTGAGGCATAAACCACAAAAAACATGCAATAACTTAATTATGTGAGTTCTTAATACAAACACAATTGACATAAAGTTCGCCAATTCACACAGCCGCGATCCTATTGATAGCCACCTATTTCATATCGATTATGTGCTCAAGTCCGCTGCTCTACAGTGAAAGATGATTAAAAAAAAGCTTAATTGTTGATTAATCCATCGAAAAGACAGTTTTTTTGCATAACTGTGATTTTTATTGTTGACACTTCGCCGTGTCGTCATTAATATTTCGCCCCGTTGAGAGACATGCTTCCCCCTTAGCTCAGTTGGTTAGAGCGACGGACTGTTAATCCGCAGGTCCCCCGTTCGAGTCGGGGAGGGGGAGCCAAGTTTCTAAACATATAACGATTCCCCCTTAGCTCAGTTGGTTAGAGCGACGGACTGTTAATCCGCAGGTCCCCCGTTCGAGTCGGGGAGGGGGAGCCAAATCGTTATAAAGTGTAGTTCCCCCTTAGCTCAGTTGGTTAGAGCGACGGACTGTTAATCCGCAGGTCCCCCGTTCGAGTCGGGGAGGGGGAGCCAACTACTCTTATCATTTTATTGTTCCCCCTTAGCTCAGTTGGTTAGAGCGACGGACTGTTAATCCGCAGGTCCCCCGTTCGAGTCGGGGAGGGGGAGCCAATTCTCAGAATATGTTAGACTTTTTCCTATCAATGCTCTACTCTACAAGCACCTTGACTGGTGAATTTTTGCTATATAATTAGGACTACTACCCATATCGAAATACACTCTAAACGTATTTTCAATATGAGCAATTCTCAGTAATCCCAATTTATGTTTGGCAGCATTATATTCATTTACTAATGCTAAAGGGTATTTCTTCCATTTTCAGGCAGAAGATTAATAATGGCAGGCTTTAAAAAACTCATATTTCTACAATTTGTATCTTGGTTACTTTTCTCAGCTGTGGGTAGCTTTTTTGTTGCTTCAAGCTTTGACAGCGCTGTAAGTCGTGCACAAATGAGTGCACAACAGATGGTCAGTAACTACATTCAGGAAAAAACCATGAATGATATGACCCCAGAACATATTCGCCTGTCATTGAGTAATGGGAATGTTTTTTCTACTTTTATAGTAAGAGATTTTTCCGGCCAAGCAGTATTACAATTGGGCGCCCCTACCCAGTTACCATTTTTAGCTGATCTCATTGCCAATACCTTTAATTCCATTCGGCCCCAATTTGCAGTCAATAAAACCAAAGACATCAAAATAGAGTTTGTGATTAACGCTCAGAGTCAGGCTTCTTTGTTACAGCAGTCCCTGCTATTGATGTTACTGATTTCAGCACTTGTTGCTTTTATTCCTATCTTTTATATGCAAGCCATTTATAAAAAGCTGAATCGCAATGTCAGTATGACTGTTGCCAATGCAGTTGATGTGTATATTACGCAAAATCAAGTAACAGAGAGCATAGAAGAAGACTTTAACACCGGTAAAGTTACCGAGCTAGGTGCTGAGTTAGCGCCTTCATTTAATCGGTTAGCCCACTTTCTCAAAAGCAAACAAGAAGATATTAAGTCTGCTGCACACTCTATAAAGCAAGAAGCTTATAAAGATGTAGTCACAGGACTTGGCAACAGGAATATGTTTGTTGAGTACTACGAACATCAAATTGAACAAGCCAACAATAAAAGCTTTGGTACTCTGGCAATGATCCGCTGTAGTGAATTGCAAATGATCAACCAAACTCGTGGTTATCAAAAAGGTGATGAATATATTCGTGCCGTGTCTGATATTGTTAAGCATGTTAGTGGCACCTATACGGGAAGCCAAGTTTTCAGACTCAATAGCTCTGACTTTGCCGTTATTTTACCAAATGTTCCTTCCAAAGAGGCTGAGCAATTTGGTGAGACACTTCAGGCTAGATTTACCCAATATCAGCAAAACCAAGAGCTGGCTTCCGTTGCAAACGCAGGTATTGTCTCCTATGAGTCCGGCAAGCCGCTTGGAGAACTGCTCTCCGTCGTTGATAACGCAATGAGCATGGCGCAAAGTAAACAAGCTAACGCGTGGCATTTACAGCGCGAAAGTGACATTGTTAATAATGTAGGTGCAGGGTTTGGTAACCAAAACTGGCGCAGAGTCATCCGTGAAGTTATCGACAGCCGCCGTGTTAACCTGATGATGCAAAACATTATGCCTATCGGTAAAAATGTCAAAGCCTATGCCGAGATCCAATCGCGCTTCAAAACTGAAGACAATCAAATGCTGCCGACGGCTTCCTTCTTAGCCATGGCTGAAAAGCTCGACATGGCCATTGAGATTGACCAACTGATCATTGATAGCTCACTAGAATTAATTAAAACACGTAATTTCAACGAAAAGTTTTTTGGCATCAATGTTACCGCCTCTAGTGCTCACAGCGATCAGTTTGTGATCTGGCTAGAAAGAAGGCTACTAAAAGACGGCAACTTGGCATCAAAGCTCATTTTTGAGGTCAGTGAGTTCGGCTTACAACAAAATATCAAAGCCAGTAAACGCTTTATTGATATGGTTCACCGTGTCGGTGCACGTATTACTGTAGAGCGATTTGGCGTTGGCCTGACTTCATTTAAATTCTTTAGGGATTTAAAACCTGATTTTATCAAAATGGATGCAAGCTATACCCGTGGCCTAGAAGAAGATAAAAACAATCAATATTTTATGCGTTTAATGGTTGATTTGGCGCACCGTATCGGTGTCAGTGTTTTTGCCGAAGGCGTTGAAAGTCAAGAAGAAAAGCACATTGTTGAAACACTCTGTCTCGACGGTGTACAAGGCTATTACATCGAAAAGCCTAAAGAAGTCTAAAGCCACAAATTTTGGAGGGGTACTTTATCCCTCCATGAATTGTCAACATTCCCTACCAATTTTTCATTTCAATGCAAATAAAGTCTGCTAAATGTTGTGATCTCAGCGAGGAAAATTGTTAGAATTTCCAGTCTTATGACACGTTGCGAAACGCAGATAAATAGTTAGTTAAGGGGCATGAATGACAGAGTATATGTTGTTGCTTATCGGCACTGTGCTGGTAAACAACTTTGTATTGGTTCAATTCTTGGGACTTTGTCCATTTATGGGAGTTTCAAGTAAACTTGAAACAGCTATTGGTATGTCATTGGCAACCACATTCGTTTTAACACTTGCTTCTGTCACAAGTTACTTAGTCAATCAATATATCTTGCTACCATTAGATCTGACTTTTCTACGCACCATGAGTTTTATACTGGTGATAGCCGTAGTTGTGCAATTTACAGAAATGGTGGTAAGGAAAAGCAGCCCCACTTTATATCGATTACTGGGGATTTTTCTCCCGCTTATTACTACCAACTGCGCAGTTCTTGGAGTGGCATTACTTAACATTACAAAAGAGCACACATTTATCAGCTCTGCTGTATATGGTTTTGGCGCGGCCGTAGGCTTTTCATTGGTGTTAGTGTTATTTGCCGCACTGCGAGAGCGTTTAGCCGTTGCAGACGTCCCTACCCCATTTAAAGGCGCTTCAATTGCCATGATCACCGCAGGCCTTATGTCGCTTGCTTTTATGGGCTTTTCTGGATTGGTGAAGTTGTAAAATGACATTACTGTATGCTTTGATAGCTATCGGTGCGCTCGCACTCGTTTTCGGCTTAATTTTGGGCTACGCAGCCATTAAGTACCGTGTTGAAAGTAACCCCATTGTGGATCAGGTCGATGCCATTTTACCACAAACTCAGTGTGGTCAATGTGGCTACCCAGGCTGCCGACCTTATGCAGAAGCAATTGCCAATGGCGACGATGTCAATAAATGCCCTCCTGGTGGTGAAGCAACGGTTAAAAAGCTTGCAGATCTGATGGGCGTTGAAGCAAAGCCGCTCGCCGGCGGGGAAGAAGCAGAGCCAATTAAAAAAGTCGCTTATATACGCGAGGATGAATGCATAGGCTGTACCAAGTGCATCCAGGCATGCCCTGTCGATGCTATTGTCGGCGCGACCCGACAGATGCATACCATCATTGCTGACGAGTGTACAGGATGTGATTTATGTGTAGAGCCCTGCCCTGTTGACTGCATAGACATGATCCCAGTCGCCGAAACAAAACAATCTTGGAAATGGCAAATAGACGCCATTCCAGTGAAACAACTTGATTGAGAGGTTTAAGTGGAAACATTACTTGAACAAATTGAAAGCGGCAAGCTGTGGCAATTTCCCGGCGGCATTCATCCACCAGAACAAAAATCTATCTCCAATCAGGTCTCAATCGGTTCTTTACCTCTACCTGAATACTTGGTGTTGCCGTTAAAACAGCATATTGGTGCCAATGGCCAGCTCCTTGTTAATAAGGGGGAGCATGTATTAAAAGGTCAAGTTTTAACACAACCTGGCACCAACTGGTCTTTACCGATCCACGCTCCGACCTCTGGGACAATCACAGATATCAAACCAATGCCTTCAGCTCACCCTTCTGCAATGCCAGAACTGAGCATCGTATTGACACCTGATGGTGAAGATAAGTGGTGTGACTTGCAAGCTCGCACTTCTATTGATGGCCTAGACAATAAAGCACTGATAGATATTATCCACCACGCAGGTATTGCAGGCATGGGTGGTGCAGGCTTTCCAACATATGTTAAAGCCGATAGTGCTAAGACTATTGAATTTTTGGTAGTCAATGGCGTCGAGTGCGAGCCATACATCACCGCAGATGATATGTTGATGCGAGAGCATGCTGAAGATATCATCCGAGGTATTGAGGTGATGATCTCTATCTTGTCTCCTCAATGCACCTTAGTTGGTATAGAGGATAACAAACCTGAAGCATTGGCTGCTATGAAGCTTGCAGCTCAACACAACGACAAGATATTAGTCCGCGCCATCCCGACCAAGTACCCTTCTGGTGGCGAAAAGCAATTGATAAAAGTGCTCACTTCCAAAGAAGTACCCAGTGGTGGGATCCCCGCTGATGTAGGCGTTTTGGTTCAAAATGTTGGTACTTTATTTGCTGTTAGTGAGGCGGTTTATAAAGGCAAACCTTTGATAGAGCGCGTCGTCACTGTAACAGGAAATACTATACAAACCCCCCAAAATGTTTGGGCACTGCTCGGCTCAGAAGTAAAACATCTGCTATACAGCCAAGGTTTTACGCCTGTTGATGAACAACGTGTGATTATGGGTGGCCCAATGATGGGGTTCACTCTCCCGACAGTTAGGATCCCAGTAGTTAAAACCACCAACTGTGTTTTGGCACCTGACAACCAAGAACTCGCTGTCGCAGGACAAGAACAAGCATGCATTCGCTGTAGTGCTTGTGCCGACGCCTGCCCGCAAACCTTATTGCCACAACAACTGCAGTGGTTTGCTAAAGGACAAGAGTACGACAAGCTCGAAGAATACAACTTATTTGACTGTATTGAATGTGGCGCATGCTCCTACGTTTGCCCAAGTGAAATTCCTTTGGTGCAATATTACCGCGTAGCGAAAGCTGAGATCCGTGAACAAAAACTTGAGAAGGTTAAAGCAGAGCGTGCCAAAGAGCGTTTTGAAGCGCGAAAAGTTCGTCTTGAAAAAGAGCAAGAAGAAAGGCAAAACCGTCACAAACGTCCAGCGCGTAGCGCACCTGCAAAAGACAAGGCTAAAGTTTCGGAAGCGCTTGAGCGTGTTAAGAAAAAACGCCCAGAGCAATCTGCGGTACAAGCCGCTATTGAACGTGCTAAAGCGAAAAAAGCAGACGGTGATGCTACAACACTTGAGCCCGATAATAGCGCCGTTGCACTAGAAAGAGCAAAAAGAAAAGAACAAGCTAGAAAGTACAAAGAAGAAAAAGCAGGCACAGATCAAGGCAGTGCACCAAAAGATGCGGTTGCAGCGGCTATTGCTCGAGCTAAAGCAAAAAAAGCTGACAAAGAAACTGGTAAAGCCAGTTCTGAGGCACCCACTGAAGCAACGGCGGACGATCCAAGAAAAGCAGCGGTTGCCGCAGCTATTGCCCGTGCTAAAGCTAAGAAGGCAGCTAAAACACCTTCTGAACAAACAGAGGTTGAAAAACCTGCAACTGAAGTCGCGTCGGAAGATCCACGCAAAGCTGCCGTAGCAGCAGCCATTGCCCGTGCCAAAGCAAAAAAAGCAGCAAAAGCTGCCGCTGAGCAAACTGAAGAGCTAGTTCACGAAGAACCAGTAACAGAAGAAGCGCAGGAAGATCCACGCAAAGCTGCCGTCGCAGCAGCCATTGCTCGTGCCAAAGCGAAAAAAGCAGCAAAAGCTGCCGCTGAGCAAGCCGAAGAGCCGATCAACGAGGAACCTGCAACAGACGAAGCGCCGGAAGATCCGCGTAAAGCCGCAGTGGCCGCAGCCATTGCCCGTGCCAAAGCAAAAAAAGCGGCAAAAGCAGCCGCTGAGCAAGCCGAAGAGCCGGTCAATGAGGAGCCTGCAACTGACGAAGCACCGGAAGATCCGCGTAAAGCCGCAGTGGCCGCAGCCATTGCCCGTGCCAAAGCAAAAAAAGCGGCAAAAGCAGTAGCTGAGCAAGCCGAAGAGCCGGTCAATGAGGAGCCTGCAACTGACGAAGTCCCGGAAGATCCGCGTAAAGCCGCAGTAGCTGCTGCTATTGCCCGCGCAAAGGCGAAAAAGGCCGCAAAAGCAGCCGCTGAACAAGCTGAAGAGCCGGTCAATGAGGAGCCCGAAACTGACGAAGCCCCGGAAGATCCGCGTAAAGCCGCGGTGGCCGCAGCTATTGCCCGCGCAAAGGCAAAAAAGGCCGCCAAAGAAGCAGAACAAGCTCGTTTAGAAAGTGCTGATACAACAGAAGAAAACAGTACTTCGATACCTGAAAGCGAACTCAACCCTGAAGATAAACGCAAAGCAGCAATTCGCGCAGCCGTCGAACGCGCAAAAGCCAAGAAGAAAGCCCAAGAACAAGAAGGAAATGATCTGTCATGAAATTAACCATGGCTTCATCGCCCCATAATCACAGCCTGAAATCCGTCAACAAGCTCATGCTTTGTGTGATGTTAGCCTGCATTCCTGGGATCTTGGTGCAAAGTTACTTCTTTGGCATTGGTGTATTTATTCAGCTCGCGCTGGCACTGTTCACAGTAAGCCTAGCAGAAGCAGCCATGCTCACACTGCGCGGTCGACCCGTATGGCCAACGTTAAGCGATGGCAGTGCTTGGCTAACCGGCGTACTGATCGCTGTGAGTGTGCCCCCCCTAGCGCCTTGGTGGGTTGTTGTCATCGGCGCATGTTTTGCCATAGTTATTGTCAAACAGCTCTACGGTGGACTCGGATTCAACTTATTTAACCCAGCTATGGCTGCGTATGTGCTGTTACTCATTTCTTTCCCAGTACAGATGACTGCTTGGCTACCTATTCAGGCTTTATTGAGCGCACCACTTCCAGTGCTTGACCAACTCGCTTTAGTTTTTACGGAATCTACTCGCTCTGGTTTGTCTCTAGAGCAGGCAAGACAAGTCATTGATGGAGCAACCGGCGCCACACCGCTCGACCATGTAAAAACGGCAACAGGGCAAAACCTGACGGTCACAGAAGCCATGGATAATAGTGCTTTCGCTCACTTTGCCGGTGAAGGCTGGCAGTGGGTAAACATCGCATATCTTCTCGGTGGGCTGTACCTACTTAAAGCTAAGGTGATCAATTGGCATATTCCTGTTGCCATGCTAGCGTCTCTATCAATTTGTAGTCTATTTGGTTATGTGTTGGGCAATCAAGCTGGCGTAGCATTCCATCTACTGAGTGGGGCAACCATGATTGGGGCTTTTTTCATTGCCACTGATCCAGTGTCCGCTTCAACAACAAACAAGGGCCGGCTGATCTATGGCGCATTAATTGGTCTTTTAGTGTATTTAATCAGGCAATATGGCGGCTACCCTGATGCTGTTGCTTTTTCTGTGTTGCTTCTGAATATGGCGGTCCCCTTGATTGACTACTACACCCAACCGCGCACATATGGACATGGAGCTAAAAAATGATCCTTGCATCAATGAAAAAAAATGGCGCGATCCTAACTGCGTTTGCGCTGGCAACCACAGGCAGCGTAGCACTAGTCCAGCAGCTCACAGCGCCGCGTATTGAAGCGCAAGAGAAAAAGCATTTAATGCGTACACTGACACAGGTTTTGCCCGCTGATAAATATAACAATGAACTGTATTTAGACTGTATCGAAAGTAACGCACCTGAGCTTGGCCCCAATGGCCCACACCGTATTTATCGTGCAAAACATAACGGCCAGCCTGTCGCCCTACTTGTGCAACATATTACACCTGAAGGATATAGTGGCAACATTGATATATTAACTGCGCTATATGCCAACGCTGAAATCGCAGGGGTACGAATTACTCAACATAAAGAAACACCGGGCTTAGGCGATAAAGTCGAAGTTAAAAAATCTGATTGGGTACACAGTTTTTCGGGGGTAAAAGTACAATCAGCAGAGGATCCCCGCTTCAATGTCAAAAAAGAAGGTGGCATGTTTGATCAATTTACCGGTGCCACCATCACTCCTAGAGCAGTGGTGCACTCAGTTAATACAGCAACTTGGTATGCACATCAAAACTTTGACAGCTTATTTGCTCAGCCAAATATTTGCCAAGAGGAACAGTTATGAGTGAGTTAAAAACTCTGGCCCATGAAGGGTTATGGAAAAATAACGCAGCGTTGGTTCAATTACTTGGATTATGCCCTCTTTTAGCCGTCACCAGTACCGTCACCAATGCACTTGGTTTAGGTATTGCGACGCTACTGGTTCTTGTGGGCTCAAATGTGACCGTATCAATTGTGAGAAATTGGGTGCCAAAAGATATACGCATCCCCGTTTTTGTCATGATTATTGCTGCATTTGTAACCATTATTCAATTACTGATGAATGCATATACCTTTGGTCTTTATCAGTCTTTAGGGATCTTCATTCCATTAATCGTGACCAACTGTGCCATTATCGGCCGTGCTGAGGCCTACGCATCAAAGAATACACCTATCCTGTCAGCATGGGATGGAGTGATGATGGGTCTAGGGTTTGCCGCCGTATTAGTCATTTTAGGGGCAATGCGAGAGCTAATTGGTCAAGGGACTTTGTTCGATGGAGCAGAGCTACTGCTCGGGGACTGGGCTGCATCACTGCGCCTTGAAATCATCAGCTTTGATAGCCAGTTTTTAGTTGCCATTTTACCGCCGGGCGCATTTTTAGGCTTAGGCCTTATCATCGCTGCAAAGAATTACTTTGACGAGCGCAAAAAGTCGCAAACCAAGCCTGCTGCACCTGTCGAAAAAACACAAAGAGCACGCGTAACCAGTCTTACTTAATTCATTTTTCACACTCACTTGAACCGTCATTCAATGGGTGTGAATAACCAAGCGTGATAGCACGGGGCAATCAAGGGCTGTCATGCTTGGTCAACCATAGCAAAACACTGAAAAAACCGTCATGAATAAAGCAAAACGTTTAGAGATCTTAACTCGTTTACGTGAAGACAATCCAAACCCTGAATCAGATCTTGAATACAGCTCCCCATTTGAGCTATTAGTCGCGGTAACCTTGTCCGCTCAAGCCACAGATGTAGGCGTTAATAAAGCCACACGTAAACTGTTTCCTGTTGCCAACACCCCCGAAGCTATCGTAGAGCTAGGTGTTGAAGGATTAAAAGAGTATATCAAAACCATTGGTTTATATAATTCCAAAGCCAACAATGTTTACAAGCTTTGCCAGATCCTAATTGAAAAGCATGGCTCTGAAGTCCCTCAAGACCGCAAAGCATTAGAGGCGTTGCCAGGGGTTGGTAGAAAGACCGCAAATGTGGTACTCAATTGTGCATTTGGCTGGCCAACCATTGCGGTAGATACCCATATATTTCGAGTGTCCAATAGAACGAAATTCGCCATGGGCAAAGATGTCGTCGCCGTCGAAGAGAAACTAGAAAAAGTGGTTCCAAGAGAGTTTAAAGTCGATGTGCACCACTGGCTGATTTTGCACGGCCGTTATGTTTGCACTGCGCGAAAGCCAAAATGTGGCTCCTGTATTATTGAAGACTTATGTGAGTTTAAAGAGAAAGTTGAATAGCAGTTTAACTTTTTAACCTCTCTTTTTGGAATTCGGGGCTATGTGCTATTAACTCCTTAAGAGCGGCAAATAGCAGTCCGCTCTCGCAATTGCTCAAACGTGATATAAAGCAGCGAAGGGTGTGGCATCTGCACACTCCCTAGATATCATCACTGTTACTGTTTTGATTACATTTATTGTTATCACTTATTATTGTTAATTGACTTTTTCTGTCTCCAAGGTTCAATTGGTTGCGTAAAATATCTCCACCAAACATATTTCCATGGGACCAAAATAATCAGCACACAAATTCCAATGATCGATGCTTTCACATTTACAATGCCAGGGATCTCTTGGCCTGCCAGAAATGGCGGTAGTGCTACAACAGCCAACCAAACTATTTTCCAAGCCATTTCATAGATCATAACCGGAAGAAACGCTAAAGGGCGAAATACGCCTCCAATTGCCAATATCGCAAGTGTGAATAACATAGAGTGCCCGAGCCCTCTCCAATTACTCCATTGCGAAGCGCCTTCTAGAAGATAATTCAATTGCTTTGAGCCCAATACGATGACCATAGCCGCAAAAATTATTCGAAGCCCCCAAGTCTTCCAAAGCGCGACTTTTGGAGCGCCATCTCGCATCGGATCAAACTCGTTACTATTATCACTAGTTGCATAACTGCCTTCATAATCACTCTTAGATTTTCTTCGCATAACCATACCTTGTTTTCTAAATTTCACCTCAATGCTGCCATGGGGATGAGCTTAAAGAGCATCGAATTTGAAAATCGATGCTAAAAAAAGGCAATAAATCATAAGATTATCGAAAAAGAACAAAATTAATGTAGAATCACTGTAAAAGTAGGAGGGAGTATAAAGTGGATCTGCTAAAAATTGCGCAGCTAGTTACTGTATTGCTATGTCTTGCATTTGCCATCATTCATTATCGCCTTCGAAAAACACATGTTTTACATTTAGCGTTCGCCTTTTTTTGTGCATCGTCGTCAATGCATATTGCATATAAATTAACAGACCACTATCTATCCCCCTATCATCATCTGATAGGTATTCTCGGTTTTGCCACTTGTAGCGGATACTGGCTATTTTCACGTGCATTTTTCCGAAAAGCCAAGCCAATAAATCGCCATCACCTCCTTTTTGTCGGCTTACTCGGGGCGTGCTTGATATTGAGACACCTTTTGCGCTTTTCTGAAAAGATGTGGCTGCTAGATACAAACTGGCTACCTGTGTTAATAACCGTTTTATCAGAAGCGATTGCAATATTCTCTTCAGGTATGCTCATTCTCGCGTTTTGGGAAGGCTATCGAGTGTTACACAATGCAACGGCAATACAACATAAAATAACCACGATTTATCTGTCTTCATTCATGATTTGCATTGTCAGTGTAATGCTAGTTGCCGCAGCTCTACCAACCGGATTTTTGGCTGGTACAGGACGAGATTGGCTTGTGGTTTTCGCCTATACTTTAATACTGACCAGCACACATGGGCTGATCCGATTTCGCCAACAGCGGCTTAATCTACAAGAAAAAAATACAGAGCCAAACCTTGAAGAAGAAATCACGCTTGCTAGCCAAATTCAAACATTGTTGGTTGAGGAAAAACGCTTTTTAGAATCAAGTTTGCGAGTCGCCGATATTGCTCGAGAGCTAGATGTTCCCGAATATCGAATCCGCGCGATTATGCTCAATAGTTTCAATGCCAAAAATTTTAATCATTACGTCAACCAAATGCGCATTGAATACGCTAAAACTTTACTTAGTGCACCCGATAAACAAGACTGGCCCGTACTTGTTGTTGGCATTGAAAGTGGTTTTGCTTCTGCCGCCCCTTTTACCCGTGCATTTAAAGAGTTTGCTGGTTGCACCCCGGGGCAGTATCGCAAGCAACAGCTCGCTACCAGAAGCTGACTCGATAGAGTGTTGTAGAAAGCGATGTGCACACCGGTGGAAAACACAAAATAACAAGAACAGCCTATATTGCTTGAAGACTGCTCGAAAATATTATTTTTATTAACACGGGTCGCAAATCATGGCGCTTTTACAGTTCGCTTCAATACCAACCACCGCTTTACCAAGACACTCGTGCCAAGAGTATCTTTTAATCTATTGTGCCAACCTGTAAAAAGCACTCTGATCAACCAATAAAAAAGCACAACAATCATAAGATAAATAAGGGCATTACTGTCTATAAAGCCTGGCCATCTATCTGATGTATTAGCGGAAAAAGACATAACGGCACCTAACAAAGCAAAACACGCTCTCCATGTGTGCCTTGCTATTCGATGTTTGCCACTAAGGCCACCACCTAAAATCATCTTAAGGTCTAAACACGCAGCCATCAGCGCCACCGATGCATGAATAGTAAAAATTGTTTTAAAAGTCGTTGAAAGCTCAGTAGCAGTATAAACAAAGTAAAATAGATCTAGGCTGACGTACAAGATTAAACACATTGCCAGCACGTCAAAAGTACCCGTTGACTGCTCTTTTCTTAAGACTATGGTCCAAGCGGTTACGCCATAGTAAAATGTCAGCAGTGACATGGTTAGGCCGCCATTAAAAAAAGCGGCTGTGGCAGTCATGACTATCATAGCTAAAAAAAATAGATTGCCGGACCACCTGTGCCAGAGCTTTCCCTTAGTAAAACTTAAAGCACCTATACCAAACAACAACAAAAATGAACCCGCCATAATGTGTATTGTGAGCATTACGCCTCCTTGTGACCTCGAGCTATGCCATGGGTGGTTCAGCTAAATAGTCAGCTCCGACTAATTCATATTAATGCCCATCCACACCATTGACTTGGTTAGTTTTTAAACATGTTATTTTTGGTAATTTGGCATAACAACAAGACATTGGACACCTATGAAATGTTACAAAACATGAACGCTCTCATCACTTGAGTAACTTTAAATTGTAAGTCAGTTACCTACTAAATATAAAAAACAATACATTTTGTGATTTATGGCGTTGAACAAGCTTGGAGAAAAAGAAGCTATATTAGAAAAACCCAACCCACAAAAACCTCTATGACAAACATTTAAGCTTATTTCTCACTAATTAATAAGCTTTTTGCCTGTCTGATTGTCATACCAAATGTACTTCTAAATGTGCGGCTCAAATGCGCGCTGTCAGAAAATCCAGCGCCATAGGCTGCTTCTGTAGCCGTCGCGCCATTCATCATCATCTGCAATGCACAGGTCATTCTTCTCCATAATAGGTATGGTCGCCACGCTATCCCGACTTGCTGTGAAAATAGATGCAAAAAACGACTCTCAGATAAATGACATTTTTGCGCCACCTCTTTTGCTCGCCACTGATTGGGCTTAGTACATGAAGCTGTGAAACAAAGATTTAGCTCATCCAGCAGTTCACCTATACGAGGATCGGTAACTATACTTAGATCAGTATCTAACAAGCTCCCATCTAAGTTTATTGCGGCTAGCAAACTGGCAAAGTGACCAAACGCATCACCTTGATGCTTTATTGGCAATTCAATGTCAGCTCCTTGCAATATTGGCATAGACACCCAAGACTGGCTATTTAACCTCTCTTTTAAACTTTGTCCTAACATGCTACTTGGCTCAATCAATAGCACCCACCCCTTAGTCATACTCAGGCAGTGAGTTTGCCTTGAATCAATGATCGCAACACTCTGAAGCGTTTCTCCATTCAAGGTACACATAGCATCACTGTCAGGCCAGATAAGCTGCATGGCAAGATGGCTATGATAATCAGCATCTATACTCTCGCCATATGTCAGTACTAAGCCTGTCTTTATCCAAACATTAGAGTTTGTCACTTAAGTGCCTATTAATCTTCTTTTACCAACAGTGTATCTGCAATCCTAGTCACAATACTAGCGACTTGCATGTTCAATCACGTAAGAGCTTTCGAAGATCATCTGGTATTGGCATAGGCCTAAACGGATTCACATTTGCCCCTCCAGTATTCCCTTTTGGCACCCAAATGCGGGAGAAAATAATCGAGGCAAATATTCTCATGACTTGCCCAAGCACCTCTTTTTTATCACCTGTTTTAAAACCTACTTTTAGCATCCACCAATGACTTAGGGTATGTCTGAACACATAGGACTGCCCTAATATATGCGCTCTTTCAAGGTGGAGAAAACAGTTATCAAAGTCTCCCTCCAAATACAGTACTTTTGCCGTTATCAATTCATGTTGGAAAGCTTGTCGTAGTTCTTTGTTCATATGATACCTATGTCGTTTTGAGCAATGAGACAAATTCGCTCTTTCTTTAACAAGCATCATAAATAGTGTCGGAGTAATAAAATTGAATAAACTGGCTATTTGTTTGCTTTTGACATCGGCGTAGTCGGCTAGCAGTATAAAAGTGTTGAGGGAAAGAGCGTGCAATCACGCCCGTTACCTTGTTATTTACCCTTGAAACTTAGCAATAAATTGATCAACCAAAGACTTTTGATCCGACAGTGCCTTTTGGGTATTTGACATGGTTTCTAACGACTTATCAGAGCTTTGTAATGAGTCAGTTGCCAATTGCGAAATAGTCACGGCATTATTGTTTAACTCATTACTCACCCCTGACATTTCTTCTGTTGAAGTGGCTATTTGATAGTTCAAGCTAGAGATATCATTAACGATGGCATTGATGCTATCCAAAGACGCCTTAGTACCTTCTGCTTTTTCGACACACTGTCCTGACTTTTCAACGCCATTTTGGATCGCTTGCACTGCTCGTTCAGCTCTCTGTCTCAGATTCGCGACAATATCATCTATCTCTTTGGTAGAGTCTTGAGTTCTTTGAGCCAGTGCCCGAACCTCGTCCGCGACCACAGCAAACCCTCGACCTTGTTCCCCAGCCCGTGCGGCTTCAATCGCTGCGTTAAGTGCAAGTAGGTTCGTTTGTTCGGAGATCCCTCTGATCACGTCTACAACGCCGCCTATATTCACCGTTTGCGCATTCAAATCTTCAATATCAGACTGCGTTTGCGTCAACTCTTCAGACAAGGTGTAATTGTTCTCCATATTTTCATTAACCGCTAAACTGCCCTCTTTGACTGATTTTAGCGCCGCCTCAGATTGAGATGCTGCGTTGTTGGTATTCGAGGCGATCTCTTGAATCGTTGCTGTCATTTGATTAATCGCCGTTGCCAATGAGCCCGTTTGTGCCTGCTGGTTGTTGAGCAACTGTGCACTTTTATCACACTCATCTACAGTTTCTTTCGCATGTTCACGTACGGTATCACTGGCATCTTTAACTCGTCCAAGCACGGCTCTTAACTCAGATTCTCGCGCTAACAAAGCCAATTCAATTGCTGCGATGTCATTGACTTTGTTGATATAAATTTTCTGCATCAATGGGTTATCATAAACCTTACGCGCTTTTTCGCTTAACTCGCGAACAGGCAACAACCTTTGATATGTCAATGCCAATGCAATAATCACCAGTACAGTCTCCAAAATATAAGACCATGGCGAAGGCAAAGACGCAAAAACCATACTCAATATGTAAAATACTCCAATAATCAACATCATTTGAGTAGACAAAGACATTGAAGCTCGAGTAAAACTTTCCGCCGATGCACCATCATTGAGCTTTTGGTAGATTTTTTCTGCTCTATTGACTACAGCACGATCGGGCTTTGTTCTTACTGATTGGTATTCTACAGTCTGGCCACTGCCATTTGTAATTGGTGTGACATAGGCATTCACCCAGTAGTGATCCCCGTTCTTGCAGCGGTTTTTTACCATACCCATCCAAGGTTTACCTGACTCGATATAGTTCCATAAGTTTTGAAACGCGGCCTTAGGCATACTTGGGTGTCTGACAATATTATGTGGTTTTCCCTCTAGCTCATGAAGTTCAAAACCAGCAACTTCACAAAATTGGCGATTCGCATATTTAATTTGGCCTTTGGTATTGGTGGTAGACAGCAAATTATAGGAGCTGGGGTAGTCGTACTCTCGGTTGGTTACCGTGGATCTTCCTTTAGTCATAGCAACTCACTCTAAATAAAAAAGCAATAGTAAGTGATAACGCTAATGCGAGCATGACAAAAATGACTAAAAATTGTTCTAAATCAAGCTTATGGGATTGGGTTACATTGAAGTCTTGCCCAGTGACAAAAACTCAATAAACAATATCTTGATGGATATCGCACTTTATTTACCAAAGTCATTAAACACGAACGTCACATGCGCACTGCATAGTAAATTAAAGTTAGCAAAGGGAATTAAATAAGCAAGATTAATGAAGAATATCATTCTAAGAGAAGTAGAGTAAAGTGGCGTCCCCTAGGGGATTCGAACCCCTGTTACCGCCGTGAAAGGGCGGTGTCCTAGGCCTCTAGACGAAGGGGACACAATTTTGTGTCACTAGGACTGGTTATTTAA
>NZ_JAGJEH010000030.1 GCF_018100925.1 Pseudoalteromonas luteoviolacea
GTCATTGATGACAATATCACCCGAATTATCTCCGGCAATTTGAACCACAGTTGAACCATCTGTTTGCACAGTCTGTATTATGTCATTGGATTTTTTAATCAGAGAGTTCATCAACGTTATATCCTTGTATTGCTTCACAATACAACTCTACTTAACTGGATACTAAAATCAATGCAAACATGAAAGATTTAATACAGATATGAAATGGTAAACGGGAGAAGGTTTAACTCACTTTGGGATGTCTAAAAACAAATGTATTTTTATCCAAACTCGAAACGCGCGTTACAGCAGCAGCTGTCGAAACCTGAGATTTAAAATAATCTTTGCCTTCATTTATAGCTGCATTAAAAATTGGCGTGGCGACTTCTCGAATTTGGTGATCGAGTTTTGCAAGCATTTGGCCTGTTGCCTTGTCTGCACCTAACCATGCAAGACCTGGATTGTAATCCCAACCTAAATCTATACCCGGCAATCGTTCTAGCTCTTCACCAGTTTTTGGATCAACTTCGGGAATTGGTTTTTGGTATGAGGTTAAAGCCGAATCAGGTGTAACAGTTATTCCCATGCGTTTAATGTCAGCGTCACTCATGCTCACTACTTTACACCTACAGTTCCAACCGTTCGGCGGATAATGCGTGTGCCAGAAATTATGTTCAATTGGTAAAAGAATATAATTCCACGCGTTATGTTGCGGTCTTACTCGCGAATCTCCTGCAGTTAAATATAAAAGATATGGCCTACGATGTTTTATCCGTTCTTGCTGTTGCCATCGGCCAGCTGCGCGTGCGGTGTTTTTGTTGTTTTGATAAATTACTTGAGTTCGCCAACCACGTTTTCCATTGTAAGACCAACCATGTTTTGAAACGGTTTTGTCAAAGCGCGCTCTAAAGTCAGTGATCGTTTCACCATTTTCAATCGCAGCAAGTACATCTTTATATAAGTCATGCAACAATTCTGTTTTGGTAGCACCAGCAACGGTAAACGCTCTTGCGTGAATGTGACCAAGTAAATCTTTGTATGACTCAGTTGGTATTTGAACTTTTGATTTTAGATTTGAAATGGCCTCGTCGAATTTTACGAGTTGGCCATACTGGGGTTGGGTATCGGACATATTAGAGTTTGGCTATATCAAGAGAAATTGCTTGATCAGCGCCCTGCTCATCTCGCTTGTAAAACCGGATAAATCGACAGCTATCAATGGTGTTTACAGACTCGGCAATGATGTCCATGGCCTTTTGCCATTTGCCTGTTTCGTCTTGGATTTCTAACTTACGAAGACTCAAAATACGTTGTGGATTGATAGTGCCTTGCTTGTCAGTTGAGAACACTTTATTGACGATGGCTTTGATGTTTTGATTGCCACCTTCGGTCCATTCACTAATGCATTCATCTATCAATTCTTTCGCAATTTGTAGTTCGGAGCCAAGCTCAATGCGTTCTTGAATTTGTATTTTCACAGACAACGAGTGGTCAAAAGATCGCAGTGTTAAATTGCCTTTTTTACCACCCAAATTCACACCATATTCTTGTGCCAACAGGTCTAAAAAGTCGTCAGCTTCATCCATTTGTTGCTGCTTAAAATCGGCAAGTTGTTGTTGCTGTTTCTCTGCAAGTTCTATCGCTTTTTTGACATATTCGTCTTTTATCAGGTCAGTTTGCTTCACGTTCGTGAGTGCTACTAAGTTGCCTTTACCATCTTTTAAAAAGCCTTCAGGTATCGCATTCATATGGTTAAATCTCCTGTTGATTTGCCTCGTTCATTCCCTCTAAAACCTCCAATTCAAGTGCCTTTGCGGCGACTTCAGCCAAGGCTGAATTGGAGATGTTTGGGAATTCATCAAGGATGTTTTGTTTTAGTTCGTCGAGGTTGTTTGCTTGTTTGGCAAACTCAAAAATCTTCTTAATTTCGGCGTCAGTCGCCTGGTCAAATTCGTCAAAAATAGGGATATCAGTGCCCTGTTGGTCGCTTGAAAAATCTTGTTTTGGTGCGCTAGCGATGCCTTGGCCATCGTCTTTTATTTCTAAAAGCTCTTCGCCTTGTTGGGGCTCTGGAATACCCAATGTTTTGTACACATAATCCTTGGAAACAGGCACCATACGGGCTGATTCTCGAATCACGTTTACTGTTTCGAGGTTGATCTCTTTCTTGTCACGCCAGACGTATTTTGGCGGTTCGCCACCGTCGAAATTGACCCTATGGATGGTCTCTAATAGCTGGTTGCGATAACCAGATACAAGCGCCCTATCAGCCCGTTGGTTTTCGCCAGCACGTTTAGCGTGTGTCTCACTGGCTGCACGTGCACCGGCTTTTTGCTCTGTGGCGAGTGTTTGCGACGTCAGCGCTTTACTCATTTCTGAGTTACACAAATTGATAAGCTGCAATTGGACTGGCTCACCAGACATTTTGCTTTCAATGATTTCTAAGCTTGCGTCGTCAGGAATAACGGCAATACCTTCAGTGATCAACTTAGCTAGCCCTTCTAGCAATTCGCCTATTTCCTTATCCTGTGTACCAATAGGATACTTCCCAACAGGAAACGGAACACCAAAACGCTCGCACAACTGAACGAAGAATTTAAAGCCGCCATGTTTAAACATCCAAGGCCAAAAACAGCTACTGAGTAGTGCAATTCCGTATGGATTTTTGGCCTCAGGCATATGCCTAACACACGTCCATCTGTCTTCATTGATGGGCTCGCCTTCGGGGTTTTCGCGGGTTTTAACAAGCAATTCATGATCTGAATTAAAAGCAAAGCGCCCTGCTGGCCATTGTTCAATTGTGCTAGGTATCCACGTGTTATCTTGCTTTTCGAACTTGCCTAAATGGGTTACTGCAAAACCGTGTAAAATCGCACTGTAGTTGTGCCAATCAATGTCCATCCACTGGGTGTTTTTCGCGGGGCTTGAAGCCATGAGTGTCTTGGCAATCTCAAAGCTTTTCATGCTTGTCTCGTCATTGCCTCCTGGCACCAATTCCGCGTTAAATGCGAACATACCAGAGCGTAAACTGCGTAGCTCGCCAATAACATGGGCATCACGGGCTATTTCGTCATATATCAGCGAGCTTTTACCAGCTTTGCGCAATATTGGATCTGGGTTGGGAAGTTCTCGCATCATGGCCCACAGTGCTGGGTCTGTTTTACTCATCGAAAAGGCTTTTTGTAATGCGCGATAGCCTTTGTATGAAAGATGGGGTTTAGACATGATAGCCCCCTATTGATTTGGTTACTTTTCGGCTTCTCACTTTGGGAATACCACCCGCGCCAGTGCTAGCAATCATCCATAAAATGGTGAGCGCACAGCTTAAATCGTAATGGTGGAGGCTTTGTTTCTCTGGCCAATTTTCTAACTCGTCCATAAGTAATCGGCTTCGACGGGTATGAAAAAGAATCTGTGCAGGTTCGTTGATCACAAAGGGCTCTAAGCCCTCGATGCGTTCTTCTTGTGGCACGGTGGCCGTAATACCTCTAAGCGGCAAAGCAACGCCTTGGTCTAATGCATCTTTGATGTAGGTTTGGCGCATAAAATCAAAGGCGTTATTGTTCTCGAATCCCCAAACCAAACAGTTGTATTCAAGCTGCAGCTTAATCAAATCTTTCAAAAGGCGGCTTGGGCCGCGTACTTTTCGGCTTTCATATTCAAGGTGCAATTGCCCAAGCTCTTTTGCCCAAAAGCCAACAAGTAAAGCACTTGGGTCAGCACTGGCTGTTTTGCCCATGCTTGGGTCACATGCACCATACGGTGTCCACAGGTTTAAGCGGTTAACCCAAGTCTCAAAGCGATAAAAGATCTGCTCTTCATCTGACTTGGCAATGCCTTGCATCTCTCTGTTGAACTCTCGTTTGTTTGAGGCTCGCATTGCCATCAAATCATAGAGCGAACGCACACTTGGCCAGCTGGTTTTTGCGCCTTTGGACATGCGCTTTTTGTTCTTAATCCAAAACTTAAAGCTGGGTTTATATTCAAGGGCGACTGCTCGCCCTTTACCTGCGGCTTGTTTCTCAAACTCCTTGTCTTTGTAAAGCATGAGCTCACGACATTGCTCCCAAAGCTCCATGTTTTCAGGGAGCTGCGATATGGCTTTAAAGCGATGCACGATATGGCCTGCAGCATGCTCAGCTCTTGATATGGGGTCGTCATTGTTAAGCACTGTATTAACACCAAGGAATTTAACCCCTTTACCTGGTGGGCCAAGGTATTGCACCGCAGCTTCTAAAAATGCCCAGCGATTGTCCCTTTCCGTTGCTGATTTGGCCTCTTTATCGGTGATGATGTCATCAGACAAAAGTAACTTAGGACGGCTTGCGCCGTGGAATGCACCCCTGACAGATTGTTCCGACCCACGGCTTTCAAAGCGCACACCTTGGGGGGTTGCAAATTCACCGATTTTCCAAAGTGGCGACTTTGCGCAGACTTCGGGAAAGTCCAATATCAGGTTACCATTGCTCAATAACTCAGTTTTTACCACTTCTAAAGTTTTTGCGGGCATCTTTGCTTCAGCACCAAACAGAATGACAAAGTCGATGTAAATATTGGGCTTG
Source organism: Pseudoalteromonas luteoviolacea (assembly GCF_018100925.1). GTDB lineage: Bacteria > Pseudomonadota > Gammaproteobacteria > Enterobacterales > Alteromonadaceae > Pseudoalteromonas > Pseudoalteromonas obscura. The sequence continues at coordinate 4,542 of NZ_JAGJEH010000030.1, forward strand.
GTCAGACCCAGTTCTTCGCATACGGCTTCATCCTGTAGCAGTGCCAAAACCGCTATATATACTGGCGCGATTTTTACAGCTAAAGTGGATTTACCTTCACCACGGGGGGCAACAAACCAATGTTTCCAGTAGTTGTTTAAGTCAATGGCTTTGGGAAACCAATCCATAAAGTACTGTTGGAACTCACTTGGCTTTTGGCCTTCATCCAACCACATATGATGCGGGAAGTAGGTATAAACAAAAAACTCAAAGTCACCGCCTAATACGCGTTGTCTTCGCTCTAAAATTGCTTCAGGGCTTGGGTCAATATCACGTTGTTTGGCTTCGATATCAATTCTCAGCGCTGATGTGATTTGCTCTAATTCTTCTAAGAACTCTTTGTTACTAATATCAGCCATTAGTCATCCAACATGCTGCTTAATTGAGGGCCAAAGGCGGTTAGGATCTCAACCAATTGCGGCGCATAATCGGGGTGATACTTAGATACAAAGCCCGCTAGTTTTTTCATGACATCCGCTGCAACAGCACGCTTTTCAATGGACTTATTACCGCCGCTAAGCTTCATGATTTTTGAGTATGTATCGCTAAGTTGATTTAACGCTTTGATACGGCCATCAATTGATAGTCCTTCATCTTGTTTGATGAGCTCAAAGGTCGCATTGGTTTGGATGGTGAATTCTTCTATAAAGTCTTGGGTAAATTCACCTGCCGGGCCAGTCGCTTTGCGTGCGGCTGCCCGGGCTAAATCCCAATCATCGCCGGTTGCTTTGGCTTCGCTTTTCCAGCGCCTCGCTGTGCTGTCTGCGACTGTGTGTTTAATAGCAGCAACAGACAGTGCCAAAAGCTCATTCACATAGCTGTGCCGCACCGCATTCTTTTTATCTTCTGGGTGTGCCATTAAGCGCCTCCACCCAGTTTTAGCACTTCAGCAGCCATAGCTACAATGAGTCCCGCGCCACCACCCAAAGTCGCGATTTTAATACGGTTATGTGTGACCTTTTCTTCAACCTTTTCGACACGCACTTCAATGCTATCAACGCGCTTTGTCAGGTCGGTTTTAATATCAGTCACTTCTTTTAAAATTGCGGCTTGGGTCGCTTGGATATGACCAATTGACTGAAACAACTGATTCTCTTGTTCAGGCGTCATACCATTCCCCCGTTTTCATTTGCTCGGCCAACTGGTCAGCACGCTCACCAACTTGAACGGCCCAGCGGCTATCGAACATTTCAATTACAGCGGTATCCCAGTCGCCGCGTTCTACAGCTGCGATGGTTTCTTTGAAGTTAAGCAGTCCATGAATGCCAAGGTTAAACGCCATATTGATGAGTACGGCTTTGCGGGCGGGGTTACATTTAGAGGTGTCGATGTGCTTTTCAACTTGGGCAGTAAAATAAGCAATATCGTTGTTAAGTAGGTAATTGATTTCGTCGTCGGTCAGGCCTCTTTGTTCTAGGTTCCTACCAACGCCTATCGATTGATAGCCGCCAGGGCAAACATACACTTTATGCTCGTATCCTTCATGGCCAATGAGTTGTTGTTTTAGTTTTTCCATGCCATTTCCACATGTGGTTGATCACATGGCTAGTCTGGCAAATTAGAGGTGGGATATTAGGTGTAAAATGTTTTACGTGACTTAAATGTTAGTAGTTATATGTAGGCTAAAATAAAACTTCAAGGACTGCAAACAAGTGAACTTACCCCTTTACTTTTGTACAATATCAGTTTCTTATTATAGTTAGAACAAGGAAATTCAGTGTATAAAAGCTTAGATGAGGCGATTCAAGGACTTTTGGAATCTAAAAAACAGCTTCGTTCTTCCATTAAACCACCTTTTAATGATATTGCTATTAAGCCTATTTTCGATTGTGATTTTTGCCGCGAAGCGATTCTTTTTAGATTTGTTGAGCTATCAGAATCAGCTTACCACCTATACAAATCTAATTTGTTAGTCGCTGCTATTGTATCGGTTAGAGCTGCACAGGAAACGATAGCAGTTGTGTGGTATGTTCAGACAAAATTGAAAAGCTTTACTAATAATAAGGACCGCTCAAAATTTGAAAAAATAGTTGAGCGTTTAATATTTGGTTGGTCCAACGACGAAGAATTTCCAGAAAAAATAAATGTACTAACCTGTATTGATTCCGTAGATAAAGAATTGGGTGGCGCTTTTAGAAAGCACTACAACATGTTATCAGAGTTTTCACACCCGAATTACAGCGGGACTTTTGGTGCATATGCACAGCCAAATCACCAGACTAAAGAGGTCGTCTTTGGTAGTTACCCTCGTTCAAAAGAAGTTTTAGAGAGGCGTATTGAAACGACATTAATTCAATGTATTTCAATGCTACACGCTCTACAAAGTGAGTATGAGTCGTTGTATTCCACAGCTTTAGATGTTTGTATTGCGTCCCGTAACTAAACTTAAGCTATAAATTATAAATGGAAAAATTATGGATTTAGAACTAATAAAAATTTTGGCTACAAGTGCTTTCGGTGGCGGAGTGGTTTCCTTTGTTTTGAAAAACTGGTTTGATACTAGATTAAAAAACTCAATAAAACATGAATATGACGCAAAGCTACTGGAATTGAAGAACAGATTTGAAAAAGACAATGCGACTTTATCAGCTATAGAGAATCACTATCGTACAACGAATGCAAAAGGCCATGAAATGGTATTGAACTCAATAGATCTTTTATGGAAAGGTTTAATTGAAATTCGATGTAACCGCCCTTCACTTTTAACTCTAGTTAACGTCTTATATGAGAAGGAATTTGGCGAATATTTTGGCAACAAAAAAATTAAAAACTACCCCGAAATAACAGATGATGATATTGGCTGTATCTATGGTGGAAATGTCGCTCGCATTCAACAAAATCGTTTATTTGCAGGAGAAAAACTATGGCTATATTTTTCATCTTATCAAAAGTTATTGGCACGCATTAGTATAGTCGTCAAAAGAGGTAGGGAAGAAAAAAATGTACCTTTATGGTGGGAAGATCGCATATGTCTAGAAATAATTTCAGATTTATGTAATGAAGAGGAAAGGAGCGAGTTTGCCAGTCTAGAACTTGAAAAAATAACTTGGCTTCAGAGCCATATTGAGCAGAAGTTCTTGCTGCATGCAAATAGAATAATCTCGGGAGAGAGCTCTATAGACTCGGCATTAGAGCAATCGGTTCGGATTACAAAGAAGTATGGAGCTAATGAGATTAGAGAGGGAGTCCTGTAACCAGCCCCCACACCTAACAACGAAGGCTGATCACTCTTTCCAACTAAACTACAACTTCAACTCCATTTGCTTATGCGCATCGCCAACTAATATCGGTGCGCCATCGGCTTCGGAGGTCACTATTATGTTGATCATTTGTCTGGTCAACTTATAGCGTCTTACCAAATCTTGGACAGAAGCGCCCTGCTTAAATTCCTCTCTCAATTTAATGTTCCGCAGCTGAATCATTATTTTGTCTAGCTTTGGGATTTGGTAAGTACTGCCAGCATGGTTACTAAGCGCCCTTGCCATATCCACGCTAAACCGCTTACAAAATTCATGGTTAGGCGTTGGCTTGTCGGGAATAAAAAACAAGTTGCCCTGCTCTTCACTTAAGGCGTTTACTGCATCATCCAGCCCCATAATTTCCACAAACAACCTCAAACCGTGTGGCAGCAAAGATGCATCCAATTCATGCTCAGCCATCGTCTAATTCCTCTAATAGCTGCTCAATGCTGAACTCATTTGATGCGGCCTGCATTTCTCTTGTTTTGTCCCATTTAGTCCTAAGCTTGCCAATACGCTTAATATTTGGCGGCAAGTTATCGTACTGGGCCTCTTCGTAAAGCGGTCTATCTGGGTTAATTAGGATTGGTTCACCTCTAGGCATGATTCGTCTCCTTACGATGTAGCCATTGTTTTAAAATCTCTATCACTGCTTGCCAGTGACTTTGTGCATTGTACAGGCGCTTACCGTCACAAAACTTCTCACAAAAAGCATCACATGCCTGTTTTGAGTCTTTTTCGACTTTTCCTGCACTGGCCAATTGACCCCAGAGGCTATAAATCAGCTTAAGTTGCTTTGGCATTTCTTGCTTAGGAGCTATATCCTGATAGCGTTTTAGCAATGCCCGTTGCTGATTAGGTGTTAGGCCAGTACAGCTGTTGGTCAATCCGCCACTAATTTGCTTGACGTTTTTCACATGGCATACCTGATCAATGCCAGCTGCGCGTTGTGCTGCTTTTATCGCTTTAATCATAGGGTTCATGCTGCATCCTCCACGCGTTCTACTCGGTGCTCTGGGAATATCACAAACTTTTCTAGTTCAAAGTCCCACGGTTTGGAGTCATCAATGCATAAAGTGGCTATGTGCCCAAAACGGTTGGTAAATTCCTTGGTAAAACTTACCTCTAAATTAACCTTGGCTAATTGCTTGCACTCATATAACCTCTGCCCTAGGAAAATACAAAACGCCGCTGGTACATTGCCGTTTACGCCATCTAAAATGGTCCCGCTTGGGTCCACTGTGGCCAAAACACTCAGCATGTGTTGGTCGGTAAGCGTGTCGTTTAATACGAAATGACCGCCAAAGGTATGGTGATATATCTTTACTCTTAACATGGTGTTTTCCTTAATTAATGAGCCCAGTTGCAGCTAGGCTCGTTGT
>NZ_JAGJEH010000031.1 GCF_018100925.1 Pseudoalteromonas luteoviolacea
GATATAAAAAAAGCTGTCCGAAGACAGCTTTCTAAGAAGTAAAGATCACAGAATGGATCATTCTTCTTTTTTCTTTGGTTTATAGTCCGGTGCACTGATTGAAATGGATTTTAAAATACCAGTTCCATTCAGATAGCCATCCTTAACCTCAAAGAATAAGTCATTGATCACTACATCCACAGGGATAGCAGTGAACGGATGATTAGCCTTTTTCTTCTCGTTCGCAGTAGCAGGCGTTATCGTCTGTGCTGCCATCAATCCAGAAAAAGCTTTAGACAAAGATTTATCAACGTAGCAAGAAGCATACTGATAAACCTTGCTTTCACCCTCTTTAACATTTTTCGGTAGTGCAATATCAACAAAGATATTGTCACCAGCTTGACGAATTTCGCCCAAAAATGCTTTAGATTCATGCTTACTCATTTCCTTTCTCCACCCCTGATTTAAGCCGAGGCGCGCCATAATTGAATGCAAGTACCAGGAAACCCCACCTTGCATTGAAAAACTATAAATCACTCTTCATCGACAAGAAAGCCTGAAACAACCAAAAAACTCATCAATAACTGTAACCCATTGATATACAAAGCATAAAAAAAGCCGCATTAAGCGGCTTCTGTGTTGGCTGGAAGAAGAACTAAGTCTTCTCGGCCAAGCATATCCATGTTGTAGTTAAAACGATCAACCAAGTTGAGCGCCTTTACAACAGATTGAACAGTCATTACTTGACTACTCAAACATGGAACATCCTTCCATCGACAAGGCACATTAACATTTCGTATCAGTGTCATAGCCAATGAATCGACGTATTGCTGAAGTACCTCATTATCTTCATTCTGCTTTCGTTCTTTGACAGCCCGACCAAGCTTTGCAGCTAGGTCGTAAGTCTGCTTCCCATTGCCAAGATGACGATTGGGAATTTCATTAAACGCATATAAGCAGTCTTCCAACAACTGAGCGTCTACAAGCATTTTTTCCATTTTCCGACTCCAACCCCTGGATTAGACCGAGGTGCGTCTTGTGCTAAATGCACTCAGGTACCAGGCAAAAGCCCACCCTGTATTACTCAAAGCGATCCAGCGGTGCAGCTGGTACAAAAAAGCGTTGCTGCGTTTTTTTATGAACGATGATATTTCCGGCCCGAAGGCTGTTTTCATCATCCTCATTATGAAACGCCAGCGATGAATAATTGTCTCCGGTTAAGTGCATCAGCTGAGTGCTGAGCGGTACCTTTGACAACTCTTCCAGGTGAATCACCTGAGTTGGATCATGGGATAACTGATAACAGTAATACTCCAAAATCCGAACCTTCCGCTTTTTCACAAGCTCATTGTTCTCCATCCGAAAACTGTCCAGTGATATGTATTCCCGGTCTACTGGGTACCACTGACGGCCTTCATCATCAGAACAATATTGAGTGCTGATTCCTAACACCCAATCCCCCTGTATACGAAGCCCAGTTAGCTCACGAGAATTCATTTCTGACAAGTTTCTGATCCGTGTAAACGGAACACCTTTGTCATAAGCGAAGTCGTGCGCCTCTTGTGCAGACGTAAATGTGTAACGCATATTTCCAACCCCTTTAGGTAGAGGTGCACCCTGGTCATCAATGACCAGTAGTACACTGATCATTGAATTCCCATTACCGGGAACCAGAAGAACGGAAAACCGTTCAGTTACGCGACATTAGCAATTGATCTTTCAGACTCAATACCACCCCGCATGAGGTAGGAATGAGCCTTACTTGCCGCTGCTGCCGCTTTAAAAATAAAGGTTTTGTCGTTTTTCAGAACTCGAAGCCAGCTATCAAGATAGCTTGCATGTTGTTCATGCTGTCCCTGGACTCCAAGTTCAGCACAAGCAAAAGCAGCTCCAAGCTCTGCGATCAACTCCTCAAAAGCGTATGCTTCTTTAAAGCCTTTGAACGCTTCAGCCTGCTGGTCGAAGCGATCAAAACGTGCTTTATGGCCTGTGCTGTGAATCAGCTCATGTGCCAATGTTGCCGCATAACCTCCCCCATCGTGGAAGGTTGTAGGCAACTTGATGATGTCGAGAGCCGGTGAGTAGTAAGCTTTGTCACCACCATGCCGAATTTCAACACCAGTGTTGGCACAATAAACCTCAGCAACACGGTTTATTGCAGCAACGCTTTCAGTCTCGTCATATTCAGGCTGTTCAGGATCTACGGGAAGATTTTCTAATCCCTCGACCTGTTCAACGTTAAACAAAGAGAAAGCCTTGCGACACAAAATGATTTTTTTACCATTATCATCAGTGCCACGCTCAGAGTTTTCATCTTCCACCTCAATTGGCTTGACGAAAATACACTGTACGGCCTTTTCACCCTTCCTGACTTTGCCACCCAACTGTTGTGCCTGCTTGAAAGTCAACCAGGAATTTGTTGAATAACCACACTCCATTGCGCGAATCCAAAGGATCAGGATATTGATGCCACTGTAAAACTGCTTTGTTAGCCAGTTGTACGGTATTGGCTGTTCCCCAGTTTTTGTCCAGGGACACTGCCAAGGCAACACATCGCCTGCTTCAATTTTTGCAATGATGCTGTCAGTTACGGCTTGCTGAATATCAGTACGAGTCGCTTTTTTCATCGTTCAACCCCTTTAGGTAGAGGTGCACCGACTGGCCTTGTGGCCAGTCATGCACTGGTCACAATTCCCGTTTCCGGGAGCCAATCACAGGTACCAGGCCAAAGCCTACCCTGTTCTTTGTATGTTATCCGATCACTGACGCATTCGCCAGAAAGTAAAAAGCCACCCGAAGGTGGCTCTGCACAATAACCTACTTTGAGGTCTGTGCTGGTATTGGTAAGCGTTCGCCTGAAACACCGATTTCGACGGTATAGGCTTCAGTCTCACCGATGTAACAGTCCTCGCCACGATTTAACAAACGACACAGCCTTTGTTCGGCCTCTGCCAGAGTTAAATCCTTAACCAGGATCGCATCATCTTCAGTGACGATACAGTATGGCTTTTCATTTGCCATAGATCTTGCTCCACCCCTGAAAAAGACCGAGGTGCATCTTGCGCTGAAGTGCGCGAATAGGTACCGAGCAAAGCCCACCCTATCTAAACACGGAATGAAACCTTCATCGCGTCTGCAAACTCAGATATTGTGAAAAACTCTTTGCCGACAAAATCCTGATATTCTTCAGGAGTGTCGCAAGTTTCACTATCTGTAAAAATGAACAGCACCTTAAACGGTTGACTGACATCATGCCTACTGACTGCGGTATGAATTTTCCAATCCTCTGTCACCAAGTAATCGCCAAGTAAATGGCAATAGTAACTATCACCATAACGAGTGAACTGTAGTCTTTCTCCATCACCTTCTTGGAAAATGAAAAAGTTAGACCCCATTGCTCTTGGTGGTAACACCTCAAGAAAATGCCAATAGAGCGATTTTGTCACTCGAACCTGGCAACGTGTTTTTTGAAGTGCGGCAGATAGTTCATTTGGTGTATTAATCATCGTTCAACCCCTTTAGGTAGAGGTGCACCGACTGGCCTTGTGGCCAGTCATGCACTGGTCACAATTCCCGTTTCCGGGAGCCAATCACAGGTACCAGGCAAAAGCCCACCCTGCTCCTTCATTCTAAATGATCAATTTCGCTAGCGAAAGATGGGGGATAGAAAGTGGATAGTACGATCCAATTAACTAGCAAAAGAAAAGCCACCCGAGGGTGGCTTGATGTCAGGCCGACACTTCAAATAGGGACATTTGCCCTTTATCAATGACAACCATCGGTTGAGGTACCGCCGTAGGCGCATCCTCAACAATCTCAGCATTGTGAGCATCATCATTCGACCAGTGACGGCGAAGTTTTGAATCCCATAAGCCGAGGTAGTGCGCGGGAGTTCGCATTACCTTGGTGAACTTCATTGATAATGAGTTTCCAACTACAACTTCAGCCGGTATCCCCAGTAGTGCAAGTTGAAGATAAGCCATCCTTGCAGCTACCGGATCAATATCAATACAGCTCACCCACAACTGTTGCTGTGGGTTAAATCCCCGCTCATACATTACTTGTGCAAAAGCGATCACATACGCTGCCGCACCGACACACGGTTCATGAAGCGTTATGAAAGGTCTTTCTTTAAGTAGCTTTTCACCATTGTCAAAAGTCAACTTTGCGCCGAGCAAAGCAACCTCAAACGGGGTGTAATAGCTCCCTAAATGTTTAGACCCTAACTCCAACTCCATGTATACACTGCCTAAGAAGTCACAAGGGGCAACTTCCAACCCCATAACAACTTCAGCAAGCAAATGTGACATACGGACAGCATCATCCTTCTCATACCGCTCAACAATCTTCAGGTATTCCTGCTCCAGCTCATCAGACTTCAAAAAAGCATTTTGAATCGATATTGCAGCTAGTTCACAGAAATCAGCAAACACCGTATAGCGATTGTGATAACGTGCCGTCTCGCTAAATAGGCGCGTGAACGCCCGTATATGGGGATTAGCCATAATACTCATCCTACCCCTGAGAAAGACCGAGGTGCGTCTGTGCGCGTTTCTGCGCCCTGTTAATGTACCAAAAAAAAGCCACCCGAAGGTGGCTTTGTCTTAGAAATCGTAGTCATTACCCTCTACATCAGAGAGAGTAATGCTATGACCTCCATGTTCTGAAATACACACAGCGTGTTGCTGTGCTCTTTCAAGGGATGAAAATTCGTCCTCATTGTACGAACCATCCATCCCCACCCAAGTAACCTGGTATTCATTATCGCTCTGCCGAGAAGCTTCACGATACGCCGAATACCAACCCTTACCCCACTGCTCATGCTCCGCTGGATTCGAAGCTTGGCAGTATGGATTAAGGCTACAGTAGTAGTTACCTGCTTTTAGTGAATCAACACCTTCCTGAAATGGCGATCTCATAGTTTCACCTCCTGACGCTTAGCGTCATAAGAGAAACTACCTTTTCGGTAAACGCAGGACACTCCCTTGAATTCAAGAGAAGTGACTTGCGTGTTTACCTGCCTTTCCAGTGCCGGTTTGACTTGATACCACTGCTCTACCTCAATCACAGCATCAGCTGATTCTATTGAATCGCTCACTGGGTTTCGGTACTCAAAGCTACAAACATAGCGGTGATTGATCGCCGCTTTTTCTATTGCTTCAAGACACAGTTTGGTTTTCCCTTCAGCAACATAATGTTGTTGAACAAGCTCACCAAATTGAGCAAAACAAAGCTTTTGATTTCGTTGGACTAAGTGTGAAAAAGATGCAACCGCATACTTAAACACTTGCTCATCCACTTCACTCAAACTTGCCTTGTTGTAACTAACGGCCACAAGGCCGGTACTGGATTTAGTAATAGATCCCATTTCATTCTCCTACCCCTGTAAAAGACCGAGGTGCGTCTTGTGCTTGAATGCACTCAGGTACCAGGCAAAAGCCCACCCTGATAACTTCATTGTAAGCAATGAAACATCACTGTCAAAAGGCTTTTTTGGTAATGAGCTGAACCGGATTAGCTCAATCAAAAATGATAAAGACTGACGTAACCCGGTATGGCTTATTTGGAATCTGGATCTGGGTAGGTAGTGTATTCAATTGAAAGTGTGATCGACTTAAAACCAATGCGTTTACCCCAGTCGATTGCACGTTGAACGTCCTTAAATTTTCGTGGTGTATTGCGTTGGGTATACACCTGGCGAGTCACCTGTCCCTTATGGTACTTCGCGTATATTAAAAAATACCCCTTATCATCCGGCACATACTGCAAAATCATATCTACGGCATATCCTGAAAACCGTATCAATTCATCAAGCGCATTTTTGTCGAGTGGTTTTTCGTTTGTTTCTACATTCACTTTTGGGCTTGCCATTATTTTCACCACATTAAAAAAAAGCCGCTCATTGAACGGCTTTTTCAAGTGTGTCTGAAACAATGCTCAGACTCACTTTTCCTGACTAGCATCCCCGGTTGGAGCCAGCTTAAAGCCAAGAACAGCGAAATCGAACACACGTCGATTCTCTATCCAAAACTTTGAGTCAGTATGAGAGCGTAGTAATGCGCTCTCAGGAAACACATCAGCAAATTTAGACCGAATAGCAAAAGCCCACTTAACCTGGCTTTCACTACCCGACAACTGCGGAAGTGCCTTCGGCAACTTTTCATCACCAATTAGTGATTTCTTGTTGTCGATCCAGAACTTTGCTTCAAGTTCGTTAGTTAATAAGTCTGATCCCGGATTGCTTTCAGCAAACCGATCACGGATCTTATATGCCCAACCTAACTGCTTCCTGGAACCGCGAAGTTTTGGAAGCTCTACATTGCTCTGGTTATTCTGATTCACATTACCCATCTTGCTCTCCTACCCCTGACCCTGGCCGAGGTGCGCCTATATCGTTTGAAGCCTCCATTCAATTTGTGCACCGCTATAGAGCATCACAAAACGAACCGGCAACCAAACAGTATAAAAATAACACATACAATCATGGCGCTCAATCAAAACACCATGTAATGAAGCTGCAAAATTAGTAATAAAATTAGATCGAAACAGCCTTTTCAACTGTTTTTGGAACGAATGACCGATCTACGGACGGCTACTGTTTCGTTTTTTAAATCAAGGTGTTTTTGCTCTTGATCTGTATAAACCCGAACATTGCGGGCACTGGGAAGGGATTCAAGGAAGGATTGCAGATCTTTGGTCGGCTTAGAGATACCATCTTTTGAATTCATGTCTCTCACCTTAAAACACCGCCAGGGTGAAGTTACACTAACAAGTAGTGTAACTTCTTACCCCTGACGTTTAGTTGCCGTTTGCTACATTGAGCTTGGACAACACACCTAGTTGGCGGTTCTGATCAAGAAAGTCAATGATCTTATCGTAATCTTCCAGACTATCAATCTGAAAAGCTACAAGCTCATTGGTTCTTTTGTCCCTGATAGCCATATCAATGGTTCCATCAGCCTCAAAAGATTCCTCAATGTGATACCAACCGATTTTTACTTCAGCCATAAGGCCTCCTTTCAACCCCTGAGATAGATCGAGGTGCATCTTGCGCTAAATTGCGCTATAGGTACCGAGCAAAAGCCCACCCTATTTGTTCAAGCCACCGTTCTTACGAACATGCTTTGAACCCTTTTTACCAGCATTGCGCTTCGATTTTGGCTTTCCAGAAAGGAAAGTTTCAATGTCGCGCTTTAGACCTAATTCAAAGTCTGCCAGCTCAGGATCAACCGCACATGATGACTCGTCTTTAGCTTCGATTTCTTCTGTCGTTTTAGGCTTCAAATTTGATTTGATGATTACAAACAAACAAAAAGCAAAGAAACAGATTACAAAAGTTGCTAGTAGCATCGCATTACTCCATTGAGTGATGCGAGCCGGACGATTATGGCATGAGCCACAACGTGGCTCGCCATAATTTCATGTACAGTTCCGTATATCATAGGTTGATCAAACAATAATCGCAACAACAGCATTCATGGTCACACAGAAGTAACCTGGCCACCGCTACTATGTGACCAATGCCACTGGTCACTCCGGG
>NZ_JAGJEH010000032.1 GCF_018100925.1 Pseudoalteromonas luteoviolacea
AGCTAACGATGTTGATGCAGCATTACAAGCAATTATAGATAGTGGCGACGTCGATAAAGCACAAGCGCTACTGTCAAAGCTGATTGATGATAACGAAGACACCATTCTCAAGCAGGCCGAGTATTACTACCAGCGCGGTTCGTTAACCTATCTTCATGAGTCTACACAAACACTTAAGGATTTTGTCAGGGCAACGCAATTAAACCCTGAGCATACAAATGCTTGGACTAGGGCTGGGCATATGTATAAGCGAATTGGTGAATTAGGCAGCGCATTGCAAGCTTATCAACATGTTTTAAGCTTGGCTGAAAAGACAGGTGGTAATGAAGGCAAAGCCGTATCATATTGCAATATAGGGAACGTTTATCGTACACAAGGCAAGCTAGATAAGGCACTTGAATATTACCAAAAAAGTCTTGAAATTGATGAGTCTCTTGGAAATAAAGAAGGTATGGCCAGTGATTATGGCAATATGGGGAATGTTTACCGTACACAAGGCGAGCTGGATAAGGCACTAGAGCATTATCAAAGAAGTCTTGAAAACTATGAGTCTCTAGGTGACAAAGAAGGCATGGCCAGTAATTATGGTAATATAGGGTCTGTTTACAAAACACAAAGTGAGCTAGATAAGGCACTTGAATATTACCAAAAGAGCCTAGAAATTGAAGAGTCTCTAGGTCGTAGAGAAGGGATGGCCAGTGATTATGGTAATATAGGGAATGTATACCAAATACAAGGCAACCTAGATAAGGCACTTGAATATCACCAAAAGAGCCTTGAAATTGAAGAGTCTCTAGGTCGTAGAGAAGGGATGGCCAGTGATTATTGTAATATAGGGAATGTATACCAAATACAAGGCAACCTAGATAAGGCACTTGAATATCACCAAAAGAGCCTTGAAATTAATGAGTTTCTAGGTCGTAGAGAAGGGATGGCCAGTGATTATTGTAATATAGGGAATCTATACCAAATACAAGGCGAGCTAGATAAGGCGCTTGAATATTACCAAAAGAGCCTGGAAATTAATGAGTCTCTAGGTCGTAGAACAGGGATGGCCAGTGATCATGGTAATATGGGGGTCGTTTACAAAACACAAGGTGAGCTAGATAAGGCGCTTGAATATCACCAAAAGAGCCTTGAAATTGAAGAGTCTCTAGGTCGTAGAGAAGGGATGGCCAGTGATTATGGTAATATGGGGGTCGTTTACCAAACAAAAGGCGAGCTGGATAAGGCACTTGAATATTACCAAAAGAGCCTGGAAATTGATGAGTTTCTAGGTCGTAGAGAAGGGATGGCCAATGATTATGGTAATATGGGGAATGTATACCAAATACAAGGCAACCTAGATAAGGCACTTGAATATTACCAAAAAAGCCTGGAAATTGATGAGTCGCTAGGTCGTAGAGAAGGGATGGCCATTGGCTATGGCAATATAGGGAACGTTTATCAAAGACAAGGCAAGCTAGATAAGGCGCTTGAATATTACCAAAAAAGCCTAGAAATCAATAAATTTCTAGGCAGTAAAGAAGGCATGGCGAGCCTGTATGGTAATATGGGGGTCGTTTACCAAACAAAAGGCGAGCTGGATAAGGCACTTGAATATTACCAAAAGAGCCTTGAAATCAGTGAATCTCTAGGTCGCAAAGAAGGCATGGCCAATCAGTATGCCAATATGGGCATATTATCTGAACTACAGGACGACCTCAATCAAGCAAAAGCGTATTGGGAAAAGGCCTTGGCATTATTAGAGCAAGTGGGCGCACGACCTAAAATAGCGGAAGTGTCTAGCTGGCTTGAAGAATTAGAGAATACAAAGGAGTAATAATTATGATTGAATGGTTTACCTCACTTGGTACAGGAGAGCAAATTGGTGCATTGACGCTGTTGGTGAGCATTGTCGGGGTACTTGTTGCTATATTCAAAAAGTCAGGGCGCTGTGAGCCGCAAAAATCCGTTAACCAGAGCATATCGGGAAATAACATTAAAAACGCCGTACAAATAGGTGGGGATAACAAAGGTGAGCTGCCGAAAAAGTAGCAGCCTCCATTTTATGTTAAATCAATTTGTTTTCACTTAATCCAGCCTAATGACTCTATCAGTTGAGCTGTACCACATAAAACCTCTTGGCCATTTGCATCTAACCGTGTTTGTTGGCCATCAATCATAAGAAGCGTGTTGTCATCTCCCCAATTTGACCCGTTGTGTATGAGTTGGGTGTACGCAAAGTTGATAAACACCTGATTGTTTCGCGCCACAAAGTATGAAAGCACTTTGACTCCTTTGCTGTTGTTACTCGGTGCGGTATGGCTAATCGGAGAGTGGGTGATACTGGATGAGGGGTCGAGAGGCACGCTGGTGATGGCATAATCAATCGCTTTATTGTGCGCCGTTGTTGATGTGCCCACTGAATTAGTAAGCGAATAAAGTAAGTCGCGCCCAGAATGAGGTTCACAGCTGTCAGTCATAAATACTGAGCGAGGCTGTATAAGACTCGTGGTTCTTTGATTATTCGCCTGTACGGTCATCGAGGCTTGGGTGTGGTAGTACACCAAGTAAATGTATTGGCTGGATGCCATGCTGGCACTGAGGTAAGTGGTGTTATTGATACTATCAAGCGCCGGACTCCATGTTTGCCAAGTTGCGCCTGTGTCGTTAGTCAAAATACCAGAGAGTATATTACTTGCTGGGCGAGATAAATGTAGATTGGTTGCGGTATTGTCTTGTAAAGAGTCGGGCACCCAGTGACCATACCAGCCATTTTTTAAGTCCGGGCACTGTAAAATTTTGGCGGGAGGGCCAAAAACATCTATATGAGGGATGTTTCCAGATACACTTGGGCTCGTGGTGGTTTGTGCCACAATGGCCGTTGGGGTGTCTTGATTGATGATAGTAAAGCCACTTGGCACTTCAGTCAAAGAGGTAAAAACTTGTGTGAAAGGGCATGTTTGTAGTCCTCGGTATTGACCTGTTTTCACCTGTAAATCT
>NZ_JAGJEH010000033.1 GCF_018100925.1 Pseudoalteromonas luteoviolacea
CGATTTACAGGTGAAAACAGGTCAATACCGAGGACTACAAACATGCCCTTTCACACAAGTTTTTGCCTCTGTGAATGACGTGCCAAGTGGCTTTACTATCATCAATCAAGACACCCCAACGGCCATTGTGGCACAAACCACTATGGGCCCAAGTGTATCTGGAAACATCCCTCATATGGATGTGTTTGGCCCTCCTACCAAAATATTACAGTGCCCGGACTTAAAAAATGGCTGGTATGGTCACTGGGTGCCCGACTCTTTACAAGACAATACCGCAACTAATCTACATTTATCTCGCCCAGCAAGTAATATACTCTCTGGTATTTTGACTAACGACACAGGCGCAACTTGGCAAACATGGAGCCCGGCGCTTGATAGTATCAATAACACCACTTACCTCAGTGCCAGCATGGCATCCAGTCAACACATTTACTTGGTGTACTACCACACCCAAGCCACGATGACCGTACACGCGAATAATCAAAGAACCACGAGTCTCATGCAGCCTCGCTCAGTATTTGTGACTGACAGCTGTGAACCTCATTCTGGGCGCGACTTATTATATTCGCTGACGAAGTCAGTGGGCACGTCTACAGCGGGGCATAATAAAGCGATTGATTATGCCATCACCAGCATGCCTCTCGACCCCTCATCCAGTATCATCCACACCCCGATTAGCCATACTGCGCCGAGCAATAACAGCAAAGGCGTCAAAGCGCTTTCATACTTTGTGGTGCGAAAAAATCAGGTGTTTATCAACTTTGCGTATACCCAGCTCATTCACAACGGGTCAAATTGGGGTGACGACAACTCAGTTCTTATGATTGATGGCCAACAAACACGGCTAGATGCTAATGGCCAAGAGGTTTTATGTGGTAACGCTCAGTTGGTAGAGCCATTAGGCTGGATTAAGTGAAAACAACTTGATTTAACATAAAATGGTGGCTGCTACTTTTTCGGCAGCTCACCTTTGTTATCCCCACCTATTTGTACGGCGTTTTCAATGTTATTACCCGATATGCTCTGGTTAACGGATTTTTGCGGCTCACTGCGCCCTGACTTTTTGAATATAGCGACAAGTACGCCAATAATTGTCACCAATAGCGTCAATGCACCAATTTGCTCTCCTGTACCAAGTGAGGTAAACCATTCCATCATAAAATTATGACTCCTTTATTTTCTCTAGTTTTGCAAGCCAGCTAGACACTTGCGCTATTTGGGGCTGTGCGCCCACTTGCTCGAATAATGCCAAGGCCTTTTCCCAATGCGCTTTTGCTTGGTGGAGGTCGTCCTGTAGTTCAGATAATATGCCCATATTGGCATACTGATTTGCCATGCCTTGTTTGCGGCCAAAAGATTCATTGATTTCAAGGCTTTTTTGGTAATACTCAAGCGCCTTATCCAATTCGCCTTTTTCTAGGTAAACGTTCCCCTTATTACCATACTGGCGCGCCATGCCTTCTTTGCTTCCTAGAGGTTCATAGACTTCAAGGCTCTTTTGATAATACTCAAGCGCCTTATCTAGCTCGCCTTGTATTTGGTATACATTCCCTATATTACCATAATCACTGGCCATCCCTTCTCTACGACCTAGAGATTCTTCAATTTCCAGACTCTTTTGGTAATATTCAAGCGCCTTATCTAGCTCGCCTTGTATTTGGTATACATTCCCTATATTACCATACTGGCTCGCCATACCTTGTTTGTTACCTAGAGGTTCATGAATTTCAAGGCTCTTTTGGTAATATTCAAGCGCCTTATCTAACTCGCCTTGGATTCGGTAAACAATCCCCATATTGCCATAATCACTGGCCATCCCTTCTCTACGACCTAGAGACTCTTCAATTTCAAGGCTCTTTTGGTGATATTCAAGCGCCTTATCTAGCTCGCCTTGTATTTGGTATACATTCCCTATATTACCATAATCACTGGCCATCCCTTCTCTACGACCTAGAGACTCATTAATTTCCAGACTCTTTTGGTAATACTCAAGCGCTTTAACCAGCTTGCCTTGGGTTTGGTAAACATTCCCCATATTGCCATAATTACTGGCCATGCCCTCTTTGTTACCTAGAGACTCACCAATTTCCAGGCTCTTTTGGTAATACTCAAGCGCCTTATCTAGTTTGCCTTGTATTTGGTAAACAACCCCAATATTACCATACTGGGTAGCTACACCTTCTTTACGGTCTAGAGATTCATTGATTTCAAGGCTCTTTTGGTAATATTCAAGCGCCTTATCTAGATCGCCTTTTGTTTTATAAACAATCCCAATATTACCATACTGATTGGACATGCCTTCTTTGCGGCCTAAAGACTCATTAATTTCAAGACCCTTTTGGTAATACTCAAGCGCCTTATCTAGGTTGCCTTGTATTTGGTATACATTCCCTATATTACCATAATCACTGGCCATCCCTTCTCTACGACCTAGAGATTCTTCAATTTCCAGGCTCTTTTGGTAATATTCAAGCGCCTTATCTAGATCGCCTTTTGTTTTATAAACAACCCCAATATTGCCATACGATACGGCTTTGGCTTCATTATCACCTGCCTTTTCAGCCAAGCTTAAAACATGTTGATACGCTTGAAGTGCGCTGTCTAATTCACCGACTCGCCAATAAATATTACCTGCCATAGTCCAAGCATTTCTATGCTCAGGGTTTAATTGCGTCGCCCTGACAAAATCTTTTAGTGTTTGTTTAGACTCATAAAGATAAGTTAACGAGCCGCGCTGATAATAATACTCGGCCTGTTTGAGAATGATGTCTTCGTTATCATCAATTAGCTGTGAAAGTAGAACTCGTGCTTTATCGACATCGCCACTATCTATGATTGCTTGTAATGCAGTATCAACATCCTTAGCG
>NZ_JAGJEH010000034.1 GCF_018100925.1 Pseudoalteromonas luteoviolacea
TAGCCTTGAGTTTCCCTCTACCCTTTTATGTAACCATTGCCACCATTGCTCGTCATCGGACTCAAGCGGCACAGTGCCTTGGGTAAGTTCATTGAATAAGTTTCTGATATCCTCAATTGGCACCTCACCAATCGGCTTTGGCCAAAAACACACACGAGAAGAGATCAATTCATAACGTTCGTTGGTTTGAAGCTTATCGACCAGTTGAATATTGCCAATCAAACACACCCCAACTTTGGCCGCATCTGAAATGGTTCTAAGTGGGTCTAATGCGCTTGGCTTACACTTGTCCGCCTCATCTAACAAAATGATGCGCTCTGTGTTTTCGATGGTTCTAACAATGTTCTCGATGTTTTTGGCAACACTCGGCTTTCGGGGTAAACCTAACGAGGTGCATAGCGATTCAATCACTTGTTTACTGGTCGTTTGCTCACTGCCAACTATCAGTATTGCAAGTGGGTTCTCTTCGCAGTAGCGCTCTAGCCCTTTGCTTTTACCAATGCCTGCTTGGCCTGCAACAACCGAAAAGCGCCGTCTTGCTTTGGCATGCTCACACGCCATGGTTATCACCTTAGCCACACTGGTTGGCACAAACGGCACCTCGCCATAGCGAATAGTAATAATTGGTCTGTCATCTGTAGCGTTATCGTCTGCGGCATCAGTGCCTGCGGGTGCAACAATGGCGTATATATCATGCAAGTACTTAGTTGGGCTCGCCGCATACTTACCAGAGAGCAGCTGACTAACCGTCGAAGGAGACTTATTGATCTTCTTAGCAATGTAAGTGCTATTTACACCTTGGTTTGCAATGTCTTCGTCAGTCATGCGTTTTTTAATACGCGCTACTAGCAACTTATCATTGGCGTTGTAGCAATCAGCAAAGCCACTGTCTTTGCCAAATTCTTTGGGGTCAAAGTCACCAAAAAAGTGCGCCCACAATACACTTAACAGCTTTTTAGGATTTACTGGCGATTCACCATTTAATACCGAATTAACTTGGTTTAGGTCGTAACCTAGGCAGTAGTCTTCTGGTCCTAGGGCGTAAAACTCAATTTCTTCGTTAATGAGCTTTACTTGAATTTGTTGCTCGTCGCTGTAATGACTGGTGAACTTATTCATGAATGTCTCCTAAATCTAATGGGTATTCGTTTGCAGCTGGGGTAACGTGTTCAACCTCAAAGTCTGAGAGGTCCATGTTTAATACTTCAGGTTCAATGTCAGGAATGGCTTGAACGTCTGCGGCCAGTTCTTCAACGGCGTCCACGTCAATCACACGTTTTTGGTCCGCTCTTGCACGCTTTTCAGACAGCTGGTTTTGAATGCGCTTTTCTTGACCTTGCAGCCGCTTAAGGTCGGTTTCTTCAATCCGGCTTGTCGGCAGTGCCTCAACCTTGTGTTTAATGCGACAGTTCATGATGAACTCACCAGATTGCTCATAAAGCACAAGGTAGGTGTCGTCGTGCAGGTCATAGCCAGCAACCAACTCTTTACCATTAAATTGAAAGAGGTAGTCAGCGGTATAAACACGCTTATGCAATTTGATTTGGCCGCGTGCTACTTTCACTTTGGCTCTAGGCAGTACCACAAAATCCGTAATTGCAGGCTGCTCTTGAATAAGCCCTTCTTCCCATACTTGCTTGCGGGTTTTGCCTTTAATCTCCGGGTGTGGGCTGTTGTGGTAGTGCTCTAAAAACGCTTTAAACTCCGTTATCCACTGCTCTAAAGATGGCAACTCGCGCTTGCCTTTTTTCACATCGTTAATCAGCTTGAGCTTTTCGCGTTCGTTATGATCTGGGCCGCAGTAGCTTTCAAAGCGCTTGCCCACGTGCTCTTCCATATGTTTAAAAAAGCGTTCTATCCACTTTGCGCGGGCATTTCCGGGTATGGCAAAAATGACCTCAATATCAAACTGCGCATACACACCGCAGCATTCATCAGACATCATTTTTGACCTATAGCCACTGCCGTTATCGACATACAACATGCTAGGAATGTGCTGATGGTTTTTAATCGCGCGGGTTAATGCGGTCATGGTTGCAATGGCATTTTCAGACTCGCTAATCTCCCAGCCAACAATGCAGCGGCTTGCAACGTCTTGAAACGCGGTTAGTTCAAAGCGCCATGCTCTGCCTGTTTTTGGGTGTGCCACATACACGTCTACTTGGTGGCCGTCGGCATTGTAAATAAAGCCAGGAGCAATATGCTCAGTGGAGCGAATAATAAAGTCTTTGTGCTTTTCACGGTAAAGCTTTGCGCCCATACGGTAAGGGCTTTGCGGGCCTAGTTCGTGCGGCATGCTATTAATAAAGCGCCTAACTTGGCTTGCCGTTGCATCAAAACCAAGCTTTTTTAAGTCTTCGGCAACCAGTGCAAAACTGGGCGAA
>NZ_JAGJEH010000035.1 GCF_018100925.1 Pseudoalteromonas luteoviolacea
CTCGCCCAGTTTTGCACTGGTTGCCGAAGACTTAAAAAAGCTCGGTTTTGACGCAACTGCAAGCCAGGTTAGACGCTTTATTAATAGTATGCCACACGAGCTTGGCCCACAAAGCCCTTACCGCATGGGCGCAAAGCTTTATCGTGAAAAGCACAAAGACTTTATCATTCGCTCCACTGAGCATATTGCACCTGGCTTTATTTACAATGCCGACGGCCACCAAGTAGACGTGTATGTAGCACACCCAAAAACAGGTAGAGCATGGCGCTTTGAGCTCACCGCGTTTCAAGATGTTGCAAGCCGCTGCATTGTTGGCTGGGAGATTAGTGAGTCTGAAAATGCCATTGCAACCATGACGGCGTTAACCCGTTCGATTAAAAACCATCAACACATTCCTAGCATGTTGTATGTCGATAACGGTAGTGGTTATAGGTCAAAAATGATGTCTGATGAATGTTGCGGTGTGTATGCGCAATTTGATATTGAGGTCATTTTTGCCATACCCGGAAATGCACGTGCTAAGTGGATAGAACGCTTTTTTAAACATATGGAAGAGCACGTGGGCAAGCGCTTTGAAAGCTACTGCGGCCCAGACCATAACGAGCGCGAAAAGCTCAAGCTGCTGAACGATGTGAAAAAAGGCAAGCGTGAGCTGCCATCTTTAGAGCAATGGATTACTGAGTTTAAAGCGTTTTTAGAGCACTACCACAACAGCCCACACCCAGAGATTAAAGGCAAAACCCGCAAGCAAGTATGGGAAGAAGGGCTAATTCAAGAGCAGC
Organism: Pseudoalteromonas luteoviolacea; assembly: GCF_018100925.1. Lineage (GTDB taxonomy): Bacteria > Pseudomonadota > Gammaproteobacteria > Enterobacterales > Alteromonadaceae > Pseudoalteromonas > Pseudoalteromonas obscura. The sequence continues at coordinate 783 of NZ_JAGJEH010000035.1, forward strand.
CTGCAATCACTGATTTTGTGGTACTGCCCAGAGCCAAAGTGAAAGTAGCACGCGGCCAAATCAAATTGCATAAGCGTGTTTATACCGCTGACTACTTATTTCAATTTAACGGTAAAGAGTTGGTTGCTGGTTATGACTTGCACGACGACACGTACCTTGTGCTGTATGAGCAATCTGGCGAATTCATTATGAACTGCCGCATTAAACACAAGGTTGAGGCATTGCCAACAAGCCGGATTGAAGAAACCGACCTTAAGCGGCTGCAAGGTCAAGAAAAGCGCATTCAAAACCAGCTTTCTGAAAAGCGTGCAAGAGCCGACCAAAAACGTGTGATTGACGTGGACGAGGTTGAAGAACTGGCCGCAGACGTTCAAGCCATTCCTGAAATTGAACCTGAAATATTAAACATGGACCTCTCAGATTTTGAGGTTGATCACGTTGCACCCGTTAAAAACGAATACCCATTAGATTTAGGAGACATTCATGAATAAGTTCACCAGCCATTACAGCGAAGAACAACAAATTCAAGTAAAGCTCATTAACGAAGAAATTGAGTTTTACGCCCTAGGACCAGAAGACTACTGCCTAGGTTATGACTTAAACCAGGTTAACTCAGTACTAAATGGTGAATCGCCAGTAAACCCTAAAAAGCTGTTAAGTGTATTGTGGGCGCACTTTTTTGGTGACTTTGACCCCAAAGAATTTGGTAAAGAAAGTGGTTTTGCTGATTGCTACAACGCTAATGATAAGTTGATTGTGGCCCGTATTAAAAAGCGCATGACTGACGAAGACATTGCAAACCAAGGTGTAAATAGCACTTACATTGCAAAGAAGATCAATAAGTCTCCTTCGACGGTTAGTCAGTTGTTATCTGGTAAGTATGCTGCGAGCCCAACTAAGTACTTGCATGACATATACGCCATTGTTGCACCCGCAGGTACTGATACCGCAGACGATAACGTTACTGATGAAAGACCGATTATTACAATTCGATACGGCGAGGTGCCTTTTGTGCCAACCAGTGTCGCTAAGGTGATAACCATGGCGTGTGAGCATGCCAAAGCAAGACGGCGCTTTGCGGTTGTCGCGGGCCAAGCTGGCATTGGTAAAAGCAAAGGGCTAGAGCGCTACTGCGAAGAAAACCCACTTGCAATACTGATTGTTGGCAGTGAGCAAACGACCAGTAAGCAAGTGATTGAATCACTGTGCACCTCGTTAGGTTTACCCCGAAAACCGAGTGTTGCCAAAAACATCGAGAACATTGTTAGAACCATCGAAAACACCGAGCGCATCATTTTGTTAGATGAGGCGGACAAGTGTAAGCCAAGCGCGTTAGATCCACTGAGGACCATTTCGGATGCTGCAAAAGTTGGGGTGTGTTTGATTGGCAATATTCAGCTGGTCGATAAGCTGCAAACCAACGAACGTTATGAGTTGATCTCTTCTCGTGTGTGTTTTTGGCCAAAGCCGATTGGTGAGGTGCCAATTGAGGATATCAGAAACTTATTCAATGAGCTTACCCAAGGCACTGTGCCGCTTGAGTCCGATGACGAGCAATGGTGGCAGTGGTTGCATAAAAGGGTAGAGGGAAATTCAAGGCTC
>NZ_JAGJEH010000036.1 GCF_018100925.1 Pseudoalteromonas luteoviolacea
CTCAGTAGTACCTTGAGTAACTGTGTAACCTGCATCATTTGATGCGCGAAGCCCCTCAAAGTTAAAGGCGCCATTTGCATCGGTTGTGGTGCGCAGATTCACCGCTTCACCGTAAAGATCCTGACCTGTCAGCTGGATCTTAATCCCTGTAAGGACAAAGTCATTGCCGTTGTTGGTACCATCTTGGTTGATATCAACAAATACGCGACCAAAAAGCGACTTATCACCCACCTTTGGCTTTTCGGTAAAGCGGATCGCGGGCGCTGGTTCTGTGCCCACCACGACTTTTGCGACATTGCTCACTACACCTGAATTGGTACCGATATAACGATTACCCGTTTGGTAAGTGGCACTCGGTGTTTGCGTGATGGTATAGCCATCTGCATTTGATTCGATCAGGCCTTCAAAGCTGAACTCACCTTTGGCGTTAGTCGTTGTTGTGGCATTTACTGTTTGACCAAACTTATCTGTACCCGTGATTGTAACCGTGATGTCTTTTAGTAGCGTGTCATTAGAATCGACTACGCCGTCCTGATCGACATCGAAGAGCACTGTACCTGACACAGATTTATCACCGGCTTTTGGTTTTTCAGTAAAGCGGATCGCAGGCGTTGGATCTGTGCCCACCACGACTTTAGCGACATTGCTTACCACACCCGAATCGCTACCAATATAGCGATTACCCGTTTGGTAAGTGGCACTGGGTGTTTGCGTAATGGTGTAACCATCTGCATTTGATTCGATCAGGCCTGTAAAGCTGAACTCACCTTTGGCATTGGTCGTTACACTCAGGTTTACTGCCTGACCAAACTTATCCGTACCCGTGATTGTGACCGTGATGTCTTTTAATAGCGCGTCATTAGAATCGACCACGCCGTCCTGATCGACATCGAAGAACACGGTACCTAAAATAGATTTATCACCCGATTTTGGTTTTTCTGTAAAGCGGATCGCTGGGGTTGGATCTGTGCCCACCGCAACTTTTGCGATATTGCTGATGACGCCGGCTTCATTGCCAATATAACGATTACCCGTTTGGTAAATCCCGCTTGGTGTTTGCGTGATGGTATAACCATCAGTATTTGATCCAATCAGGCCAGTAAAACTGAACTCACCTGTGGCGTTAGTCGTTGTTGTGGCATTTACTGTTTGACCAAACTTATCGGTACCTGTGATTGTGACTGGGATGTCTTTTAAAAACGCATCATTTGAATCGACTACGCCGTCTTGCTCGACATCGAAGAATACGGTACCTGAAATAGATTTATCACCGGCTTTTGGCTTTTCTGTAAAGCGGATCGCAGGGGTTGGATCTGTGCCCACCACAACTTTTGCGACATTGCTCACTACACCTGAATTGGTACCGATATAACGATTACCTGTTTGGTAAATCGAACTTGGTGTTTGCGTAATGGTATAACCATCTGCATTTGATTCAATCAGGCCAGTAAAGCTGAACTCACCTTTGGCATTAGTCGTTGTTGCGGAATTTACTGCCTGACCAAACTTATCGGTACCCGTGATTGTGACTGGGATGTCTTTTAGTAGCGCATCATTTGAATCGACTACACCATCTTGGTCCACATCAAAGAATACGGTACCTGAAATAGACTTATCACCGGCCTTAGGTTTTTCTGTAAAGCGGATCGCAGGGGTAGGATCTGTGCCCACCACGACTTTTGCGACATTGCTCACTACGCCTGAATTGGTACCGATATAACGATTACCTGTTTGGTAAATCCCGCTTGGTGTTTGCGTGATGGTATAACCATCAGTATTTGATTCAATCAAACCAGTAAAGCTGAACTCACCTTTGGCATTGGTCGTTACACTCTGCTTTACTGCCTGACCATACTTATCCGTACCCGTGATTGTGACTGTGATCTCTTTTAATCGCGCGTCATTAGAATCGACTACGCCGTCCTGATCGACATCGAAGAACACGGTACCCGAAACAGATTTATCTCCCGCTTTTGGCTTTTCT
>NZ_JAGJEH010000037.1 GCF_018100925.1 Pseudoalteromonas luteoviolacea
ACGGTACCTGAAATAGACTTATCACCGGCCTTTGGTTTTTCAGTAAAGCGGATCGCAGGGGTAGGATCTGTGCCTATAACCACTTTGGCGACATTGCTTACCACACCCGCATCGCTACCAATATAGCGATTACCTGTTTGGTAAATCCCGCTTGGTGTTTGCGTGATGGTGTAGCCATCTGCATTTGAATCGATCAGGCCAGTAAAGCTGAACTCACCTTTGGCGTTGGTCATGGTGGTTGTATCAACAGCCTGACCAAACTTATCCATGCCTGTAATTGTGACTGCGATGTCTTTTAATAGCGCGTCATTAGAATCGACTACGCCATCTTGGTTTACATCGAAGAACACGGTACCTGAAATAGATTTATCACCGGCTTTTGGCTTTTCTGTAAAGCGGATCGCAGGGGTTGGCTCTGTGCCCACCACGACTTTTGCGACATTGCTTACCACACCCGAATCGCTACCAATATAGCGATTACCTGTTTGGTAAATCGAACTTGGTGCTTGCGTGATGGTGTAGCCATCTGTATTTGATTCGATCAGGCCAGTAAAGCTGAACTCACCTGTGGCGTTAGTCGTTGTTGTGGCATTTACTGCTTGACCAAACTTATCGGTACCCGTGATTGTGACTGGGATGTCTTTTAATAGCGCGTCATTGGCGTCAACAACGCCATCTTGGTTTACATCGAAAAATACGGTACCTGAAACAGATTTATCACCGGCCTTTGGCTTTTCTGTAAAGCGGATCGCAGGGGTAGGATCTGTGCCTATAACCACTTTGGCGACATTGCTTACCACACCCGAATCGCTACCAATATAGCGATTACCTGTTTGGTAAATCGAGCTTGATGTTTGCGTGATGGTGTAACCATCCGCATTTGATTCGATCAGGCCTGTAAAGCTGAACTCACCTTTGGCATTGCTCGTTACACTCTGGTTTACTGCCTGACCATACTTATCGGTACCTGTGATTGTGACCGTAATGTCTTTTAAAAACGCATCATTTGAATCGACTACGCCGTCCTGATCGACATCGAAGAACACGGTGCCTGAAACAGATTTATCACCGGCTTTTGGCTTTTCAGTAAAGCGGATCGCAGGGGTTGGATATGTGCCCACCACGACTTTGGCGACATTACTCACTAAACCTGCACCTGTGCCAATATAGCGATTACCCGTTTGGTAAGTGGCACTCGGTGTTTGCGTGATGGTATAACCATCAGCATTTGATTCAATCAAACCGGTAAAGCTGAACTCACCTTTGGCGTTAGTCATGGTGGTTGTATCAACAGCCTGACCAAACTTATCCATGCCTGTAATTGTGACTGTGATGGCTTTTAATAGCGCGTCATTAGAATCAACTACGCCGTCCTGATCGACATCGAAGAACACGGTACCTGAAACAGATTTATCACCGGCTTTTGGTTTTTCCGTAAAGCGGATCGCTGGGGTTGGATCTGTGCCCACCACGACTTTGGCGACATTGCTCACTACACCTGAATTGCTACCAATATAGCGATTACCTGTTTGGTAAATTGAGCTTGGTGTTTGCGTAATGATATAGCCATCTACGTTTGACTCGATCAGGCCGGTAAAGCTGAACTCGCCGTTGGTATCGGTCGTTGTTGTAGCATTAACAGCCTGACCAAACTTATCGGTACCTGTGATTGTCACCGTGATGTCTTTTAGTAGCGCATCATTTGAATCGACTACACCATCCTGATCCACATCGAAGAACACAGTACCCGAAACAGATTTATCACCGGCTTTTGGCTTTTCTGTAAAGCGGATCGCAGGGGTTGGATCTGTGCCGACGACAACTTTGACGACATTGCTCACTGCACCTGAATTGGTACCGATATAATGATTACCTGTTTGGTAAATCGAACTTGGTGTTTGCGTGATGGTGTAGCCATCTGCATTTGATTCGATCAGGCCAGTAAAACTGAACTCACCTGTC
>NZ_JAGJEH010000038.1 GCF_018100925.1 Pseudoalteromonas luteoviolacea
TGATGACAAAGCGCGTCGCACTGATATTATTGTCATCTATAACAACAATCCATCATCAATAAACATGGATTGCGGGGCGAGCCCACAATGACGGACCTTAAACATCAAAGACCATATGACAGGTCTTAGACACAAAAGCTCTCTTCCCCTCGCCACCCGGAAATCGTTTCAGGGTCCATCATACTTCCTTAGTCGCTAGCTCTTCTTTAACCTGTGGAGTTTCAATCAAGCTAAAGTGCGCCCCTTTACCGCCATGTATATACACTTGGCAACCCCGCCAACTTGCCGGGATACTCCACTTCTGCTGTGGCTGAACTTCATACTTCGAATAGTGATTGTCACACCTAATTTCCAAAGAAGTTAAATCACCTTTAATATCAGATATTGTGAATGCATTTCTCGCCAGTTTATGTCGCCACAAGGATCTTGTTATTTCACCTTTTACCCAAATGTGCTTGCTATCATCTTCAACCAGTTCATGAACCTTATCGATGTAGGGTGCTAACTGTTTAACCGAGTTTTCTGCTCCTGATAACTTTGACAAGCGTTCAAACAGTGAGAGTGCATACTTAAGCTTATTTTGCTCCATATTTAATACGATTGCGCGAGAAAGATACGCGATATACATTTCATCTGGCACGTGCCCATCATTGAACTGTATTATTCTAACTATGGCGCGTAGTTCATTCACTCTGTCATTTTTCGCCGCGTAATAACGCGCTTTTGCCACCCAAAAATAGCTGTCTTCAGTAAAGTTTCTTAACTTTCGTTCTTTCATTTCATGAAACAACTGAGGTACTGACTCAAGGTCGTTTTTATCAATTTTTGCGACTATTTTTTTATAACGATTTAAAAAAGGACGAGAAACCCCTCTATAATCTTCCGGCATAAAAAATGTTAATTGAACTTGATTTTTACACTGTTTAACGGGTTTATTATTTTGCATCGCAGGCTTAAATCGCCACTTTTTGACAGCGTTCAATGCCGAGCGCTCGAAAGATGTATCCCCGGATGAACGTTCTACAACAGCAGATTCAACCACGCCCTTTTCATTGACCACGTAACTTAACTGTACCCACCCCTCTCTGCCACGTGCTGCGGCCTGCTTAGGAAAGATTGCCTCTGGTCTATCTAGTGGCACAGCATCAACGAATTCACCATTTGGTTGCTCAGGTGAATCAGAGTTTAAAGACGCATTGGCTTGAAACGAAAGGGCAGTAACTAGCATTATTGAGATGATTTTCATAAGCATCCTTTTTAAATTAAAAACATCTGTCGGGAGATACGCCATTGACAGATGTAGGTTCCTTTACTTGTAGTGCAATTTATACATGTTCGATATTTAAGTTACCACTGAACGCTAACAATAAATTTTGAATGTTTTATTCATATTGCATTGCTAAAAATTAACCAGAAAATATTTCTGTATTTAAGAATACGAAAAGAACACACTACAAACTCAAAGGTATATTTGATAAATGCATAATACCTCAATTTAAAGTAATTATCCTAATCCACTTGATAAGATTTCAATAGCCATCCATTGAATAAAGGAATAACCTTAAAACGTTACACCTTAGTAACACTTTCACATTTCTATTAACCTAAAAAGTCAGTAAGTTTGAATAAAAGGAAGCATTATGAAACTAGCACTTAATAAAAAGCGCATAAAAAGCCTAAGTACAAACGAACAAGATTTGCCTAAAGCACAAACACCCAATATTGCTGGCGGTTGCAATTCAGGATGGACACATTGTTTTGGTAATACTTTAGCATGCTGCTCTCAAGGTACTTGCCGTAGCCGGTACTGCCAATAATCAATACCGTGGTCGAAACATGGATTGCGGGGCAAGCCCACAATGACAAACCTTAAACATCAAAGACCATATGACAGGTCTTAGACACCAAAGTACTCTTCCCCTCGTCACCCTGAACTCGTTTCAGGGTCCATTGTG
>NZ_JAGJEH010000039.1 GCF_018100925.1 Pseudoalteromonas luteoviolacea
AAGCAGAAACAGTGCTGAAGATGCGTTAGCTGCAATCGCCCTTGTTGAACAGATAATAGATGATTTACTTTACTCGAAAAACTTGGATGCAGAGCGCGAACTTCTGATCCGTAAAAAGTTAAGGCCAATGTTAATTGAAAAAACATTTGAGCATAACTTTAACGAAGTCATGGTTAAAACCATTGCGGAGGGAGCGCTCTATATGGCCTTTTAAAGGATAAATTATGATTAAAACAAAATTTGCTACAGCAATGCTCGCGCTTGGATTGCTGTCAGCCCCTTCTCTCGCTCTTGAACCACTACCAGACAGAGCTCGTGTTCAGCACATGAATACCGACTTGTTACTACCAGATGGCAGCACACTCAATGTAGACGTGTCGTTTGATTGTGGTAGCGACTATCAAAACACTGCTGTTATGGTAATGAGCGACTCCGGCGCTAAGCTAATCGCCGCTGCATACACCCACCTATACGGCGAAGCCGCTGGCCAAGCAGTAATGGATACATGGCAAACTAAACAAAACGCTTCCGACCCACGCAAACCAACTTACCTATTTATCCTCGCTCCAAGAGATCAAGATATTAACTGGAAGTCAAAAAATATAAATAAACTTAACAATTTTTTATCGCGTGTTAGTATTAGTGAAACAAAAGTCGCGGACCAAAAGTTAGAATCAGAATCCAAAATACCAGTTGTATTAGCTGGTTGTGGCGTCAGAGACCATAACCCGAGCGCCGTTGAATAAACTTATTTAAAGGGGAATGATTCCCCTATTTGCAAGAAGGAATTCTTCGCTATGTTGAAGTCAAGGATAATAGCCGCTGCTTTGATATTACAGAGCGGAATGTGTCAGGCGCTTAACTTTGAGCACCTTAACGGTGTAGCTCAAGATCAGAATGATTATATGTATTTCTCTTCGCACGAAGGTGTTTTGAAGTACGATGGCGAGCACATTGTAAAGCTAAATGAAGTGAGCGAACTGCCAGCTGGTTCGGCGCGTGACTTAGAGATTAGCGATTCAAATATTGCTTATATTTTATATTCATCGGGGCAAATTTGGTCTCTGAATTTGAATACATATGAAGCAAACCTTTTTGCAGAGACGGATGCTCACAACATTGAAGTTACTCACGACGCCTTATTCACGCAAGAAGATTACCAAGTACTTGAATACGACCTAGCCACAGGCCAGTATGGAGCGAGAATATCGGGTAAAGAAAAACTGATAGACTTAGAATCCAGATACAACAATGTATATGGGTTAACTGAAAAAGGCTTGTATCAAATCCACAACGGGCGCTCTTATAAAGTAATCGACCAAGAAATTAAAAACGGCGACCTAGCAGTTACACCACATGGTGCTATCTTCTTTGCAGATGATCACCTCAAATACTACTCCCAATTGCAAGATCGCAGCATCACTAACCACAATGTTAAACGTGCTGAAAATTTAACTTACGTTGCCCCTTATGTTGTTTATTTCACTGATGGTGACGAAGTTAACGAAGTGTCTTTGTCTACTCTAGAAGTTGCTAGAACCAACGTTAGCTCGACTCGTAAGACATACTTATCCTTGTTCGCTGACAACAAACAGCAGCTATGGGGCTTAAATATTAATGAGTTTGGAATTGTTGAAGGCAATACACGTGTTACGAATTTAGGCTTGGGATCCAAGTACAATATTATTGAACGAGTTGGCAAAGAATGGTGGATAGGCACCACAAAAGGTGTATTCGTAAATGGTGAACCTGTTGCATGGCTCAATTCAAA
>NZ_JAGJEH010000004.1 GCF_018100925.1 Pseudoalteromonas luteoviolacea
GCAACGAGCCTAGCTGCAACTGGGCTCATTAATTAAGGAAAACACCATGTTAAGAGTAAAGATATATCACCATACCTTTGGCGGTCATTTTGTATTAAACGACACGCTAACCGACCAACACATGCTGAGTGTTTTAGCCACAGTGGACCCAAGCGGCTCCATATTAGATGGCGTAAACGGCAATGTACCAGCGGCGTTTTGTATTTTCCTTGGACAGAGGTTATACGAGTGCAAGCAATTAGCCAAGGTTAATTTAGAGGTAAGTTTTACCAAGGAATTTACCAACCGTTTCGGGCACATAGCCACTTTATGCATTGATGACTCCAAACCGTGGGACTTTGAACTAGAAGAGTTTGCAGTATTCCCAGAGCACCGAGTAGAACGCGTGGAGGATGCAGCATGAACCCGATGATTAAAGCGATAAAAGCGGCACAACGGGCGGCAGGCATTGATCAGGTATGCCATGTGAAAAACGTTAAACAGATTAGCAGTGGTCTCACAAATAGTTGTACGGGGCTGACTCAGAACCAGCAACGAGCACTGCTTAAGCGCTATCAGCAAATGGCCCCTAAGCAAGAAATGCCAAAGCAACTTAAGATGATTTATAGCCTCTGGGGCCAATTGGCCAGTGCTGGGAAAGTCGAAAAAGACTCAAAACAAGCATGTGACGCTTTTTGTGAGAAGTTTTGTGACGGTAAGCGCCTGTACAATGCACAAAGTCACTGGCAAGCAGTGATAGAGATTTTAAAGCAATGGCTACATCGTAAGGAGACGAATCATGCCTAGAGGTGAAACAATCCTAATTAACCCAGACAGACCGCTTTACGAAGAGGCCCAGTACGACAACTTACCGCCAAATATTAAGCGTATTGGCAAGCTTAGGACTAAATGGGATGAAACAAGAGAAATGCAGGCCGCATCAAATGAGTTCAGCATTGAGCAGTTGTTAGAGGAATTAGACGATGGCTGAGCATGAATTGGATGCATCTTTGCTGCCACACGGTTTGCGGTTGTTTGTGGAAGTTATGGGGCTGGATGATGCAGTAAACGCCTTAAGTGAAGAGCAGGGCAACTTGTTTTTTATTCCCGACAAGCCAACGCCGAATCACGAATTTTGTAAGCGGTTTAGCGTGGATATGGCAAGGGCGCTTAGTAACCATGCAGGCAGTACGTACCAAATTCCAAAGCTAGACAAAATAATGATTCAGCTACGGAACATTAAACTAAGAGAGGAATTTAAGCAGGGCGCTTCAGTCCAAGATTTAGTAAGGCGCTATAAGTTGACCAGACAAATGATCAACTTAATAGTGACCTCCGAAGCCAATGGCGCACCGATTTTAGTTGGCGATGCGCACAAGCAAATGGAGTTGAAGTTGTAGGTTTGTGATCAGCCTTCGTTGTTAGGTGTGGGGGCTGGTTTTTGTGTGTTTAATATCAAACTCCTTAGCATTTTGTAACATGTTCCAAATTGCATACAATATATCAGGGTGCTATCGTTTCCTTGTTTTCAGCATACAACTTCTTGTAGCTGTGACACACATAGGTGAATTTAACTGTGAATAAAGAACAGAGTCGTATTTATTAAATTTTAAAGCGCCTAGAAATTCATTTTTAAAAATTTTAAAAGGAAATATTGATGAAATTCACATTGAAAAAGAAAAAAATAAAAAACCTTTCGATTGACGCTAAAACAGCTCGACCTGATATGACACCACTAGTCCGTGGCGGTTGTGGCGGAGATAGAAGCCGCGATGTAGAACATACTGCTTGTTGCCATAACCCAACAAGAGATTGCTACCCAACTGTTTCTGTCGTGTGGCCTTAAATCAGTTTTAAATTTAAAAGAGTTGCCTTGCTGTCATAAGGTAGCTCTTTACACAAGATTGGCAAAATCAAGTCAAGTAGTGCAAAGACAGTTTCATTCATTACACCCGCATGCTTTTTGAGCAGCACTGCCAGTAGCTATAGCTAAACCTCCAGAGCACATCAAACCAGTCTCAAGCACGCACTGTGCAATAAATTTACATTCTTCTGGAATACCCGCAACCATGCATACAGCTTTACACAAAATACTTTTATCTTTCATATTTTCCATATCTTCGATAAATATTTTTTCTAAACTCTCGGGAACCCTATGCATTTTTCCTCGTAATGCAAGATACAACCTATCATTAGCTAGAAAAATCCTTTCTCTTAAGAGGCTCATAGCTTGTAGATAATCATCTTTAAATATTTGAGCTTCAACTTCTCTTGAAACTTCTTTTAAAGACTTTGTACTACACCAGAATTCATCAGGAATGTTATGGACATTCCTTTCTTCCATAGCAGCTGAAAAAGTAGAAAATAATATAAACAATAGTAGTAAAATTCTCATTTCCAGTTCCTTATGTTATCAAGCTATAAGTAAAGAAGTTATGCCTAAAATATCAACTTAAAAGTGAAATTATGATTTGGAATGGTTGCATCACTAAAACTCTTACATTAGCCTAATGTATCGGCTTTACTTCAAAGCACCGTAAAACATTTTACACCTACTTTCCCCCCTCCAATTTGCCAGACTAGCCATGTGATCAACCACATGTGGAAATGGCATGGAAAAACTAAAACAACAACTCATTGGCCATGAAGGATACGAGCATAAAGTGTATGTTTGCCCTGGTGGCTACCAATCAATAGGCGTTGGCAGGAACCTTGAGCAAAGAGGACTGACTGACGATGAAATCAATTATCTACTAAACAACGACATTGCTTATTTTACTGCCCAAGTCGAAAAGCACATTGATACATCCAAGTGTAACCCCGCCCGAAAAGCTGTACTTATCAATATGGCCTTTAACCTCGGTATTCATGGACTGCTCAACTTCAAAGAAACCATTGCAGCCGTAGAACGCGGCGACTGGGATACCGCCGTTATTGAAATGTTCGATAGCCGCTGGGCTGTTCAAGTTGGAGAGCGTGCAGACCAGTTGGCTGAGCAAATGAAAACGGGAGAATGGTATGACGCCTGAACAAGAGAATCAACTGTTCAAGTCTATCGGCCAAATTGAAGCAACCCAAACTTCTATCTTGAACGAAGTTAGGCAGATTAAAACAGACGTCAATGCACGCGTAGATAAGCTTGAGGTCAGAGTCGAAAAGGCGGAAAAGCAGCTCACAAACACACGCTTGAAAATTGCAGGCGCGAGCGGCTTAACAGGAGTGGCCGCAGCTATTACATCAGAGCTGATGAAGCTAGGAGGCGGTTAATGGCCCATGGTGATGAAGTGATGACAGCGGTCCGTGATAGCTATGTCAACGGGCTTTTGAATCTCACCCTTTCAGCCAGAAAGCATGACGTGCCCGAGAGTACAGCACGACGCTGGAAGCTTGATGCTAAAGCGGCTGGTGATTGCTGGGATTTAGCCCGAGCTGCTGCTAGAAAAGCGACTGGCCCAGCTGGAGAATTTACCGAAATGTTTATTCAGGAGTTCTCCCTTGAAGTAAGTTCAGCACTTGAGGCTTTGAAAGAAAAGGGCGATGACATGCCTTTGTCCGAGCGAGCAAAGGTGTTAAAGCAGCTAAAGGATATGTATACCTCAGTCATCGACTTAGCTGGCGGTGATAAGAAGATCGGTAAGCTTGCTGTCGCCGCAACCGTTATAAAAGAGTTCGGCCAGTACATCACGCACCATCACAGTGAACACACCGAAACCTTTGTAAAAATCATTGATGGTTTTGGGCCATACATCGCTAGAAAGTTGGAAGAGTAATGGCCAAAGACATCAATTCAAAAGACTTTTTAAAGGAAGTCGAAGAGCTTACCTCATCACTAAGACGAGATATTGAAGCCAAACACCGTGATATTGACCCTAGCCCCAAAGCAATCAAAGAGCGGCGTAAGCGTGTATTAGGCGGTGACTTTGAGTTTTTTGTTTATACCTACTTCCCGCATCATATGTGGCTTGATGAAGGCCAAAAGCCAAGTGAATTCCAACAGTATTTTATGGATTGGTTTCCACAGGCCATAGACCTCGACAACTACTGGAAACATTGGTTTGTTGCCCCCCGTGGTGAAGGTAAATCAACTTTAGCTGTAAAAATTGCGCCAGTATATATAGCGGTTTTAGCGCTATTACAGGATGAAGCCGTATGCGAAGAACTGGGCCTGACCAAGCCCAATATTTACATCGACTTTGTTATTCTATTTGGTGCTGAAGCAAAGATGCCCGCCAAAACACTTGAAGTTGTTAAAACTGAGCTGCTAAATAATGGAAACCTGATGTTGGACTTTCCAGAAGTCTGCACCAAGTCACCACTATGGAAAATAGGTGAATTTGCGACACCCCAAGGTGTGCGCTTTGAAAGTCGTGGTTCAGAACAATCAGTTCGAGGCGCATTCCACGGCGCAAGCCGTCCTAAGTTACTTTTATCTGATGACATCATCACCGATAAAGAGGCCAAATCAGCAACCGAAAGGGACAATCGCTGGGCATTTTTAGAAGCTGCCGTGCAATACCTTGGCCCGCCAGGTAAAGGGGTTAAATTCCTCGGTGTCAATACCGTACTTAACAATGATGACCCTATATCAAGAGCTGAGCACGCCGCAGGCCATATCGTGCATCGCTTTAAAGCAATATCGCAGCTCCCTGAAAACATGGAGCTTTGGGAGCAATGCCGTGAGCTCATGCTTTACAAAGACAAACAATTTGAGAAGCAAGCAGCGAGTAAAGGAAAAGCGGTCGCCCTAGAAGAAAAGCCAAGCTTTAAGTTTTGGAATAAGAACAAAAAGCGCATGTCAAAAGGCGCAAAAACCAGTTGGCCGAGTGTGCGGAGTTTGTATGATTTGATGGCAATGCGAGCCTCAAACAAACGAGAGTTTAACCGTGAGATGCAAGGCATTGCCAAGTCAGACGAAGAGCAGATCTTTTATCGGTTTGAAACTTGGGTTAACCGCTTAAACCTGTGGACACCCTATGGCGCATGTGACCCAAGCATGGGCAAAACAGCCAGCGCCGACCCGAGTGCTTTGCTTGTAGGTTTTTGGGCAAGGGAACTTAACCAACTTCACTTAGAACATGAAAGCCGAAAAGTACGCGGCCCCAGTCGGCTATTAAAGGACTTGATTAAACTACAAATCGAATACAACTGTTTGGTTTGGGGGTTCGAAGACAATAATGCGTATGACTTTATGCGCCAAACCTACATGAAAGATGCTTTAGACCAAGGCGTTGCATTGCCGCTTAGAGGTATTACGGCCACAGTGCCACAAGAAGAACGCATCGAGGGGTTAGAACCTTTTGTGATCAACGAACCTGCTCAAATCCTGTTTCATCCCCGTCGAAGTCGATTGCTTATGGATGAGTTAGAAAACTGGCCCGAGAAACAGAGCAACCACCATTACGATTTGAGCTGTGCTCTCACCATTTTATGGATGATTGCTAGCACTGGCGCGGGTGGTATTCCAAAAGTGAGAAGCCGTAAAGTAACCAAATCAATAGGGGGCTACCATGTCTAAACCCCACCTAAGTTATAAGGGCTATCGCGCGTTGCAAAAAGCCTTTTCGATGAGTAAAACAGACCCTGCACTGTGGGCCATGATGCGGGAGTTGCCAAATCCTGATCCAATTCTACGAAAAGCGGGTAAAAGCTCGCTGATTTATGACGAGATAGCCCGAGACGCCCATGTTATTGGCGAGCTACGTAGTTTACGTTCTGGTATGTTCGCATTTAACGCAGAGTTGGTGCCAGGAGGCAATGACGAGACAAGCATGAAAAGCTTTGAGATTGCCAAAGCGCTCATGGCTTCAAACCCCGCCAAAAATACACAGTGGATGGACATTGATTGGCACAACTACAGCGCGATTTTACACGGGTTTGCAGTAACGCATTTAGGCAAATTCGAAAAGCAAGACAACGCTTGGATACCTAGCACAATTGAGCAGTGGCCAGCAGGGCGCTTTGCTTTTAACTCTGACCATGAATTGCTTGTTAAAACCCGGGAAAACCCAGAGGGTGAGCCCATCAATGAAGACCGTTGGACATGTGTTAGGCATATGCCAGAGGCTAAAAACCCATATGGGATTGCACTACTCAGCAGTTGTTTTTGGCCTTGGATGTTTAAACATGGCGGCTTTAAATTCTTCGTTCAGCTGTGTGAGCGTTTTGGTGTGCCGTTTCCTATCGGGAAGTACCGCCCAGGAATGCAAGACAAAGATATTGAAGAGTTAGTTGAAGGCTTAGCAAGGCTGCTCACAGACGGGATTGCTGTGATACCAGATGACTCAAGTTTAGACATTCTAGAAAGTAAAATGTCGGGTGAGCCAGTTCAGCTGCAGCTTATCAATTTATGTAACTCAGAAATGAGTAAAGCGCTGACTTCCCAAACGCTCGCCACAGAGCAAAAAGCCGGTGCACGTGCAGCCAGTGAAACTCACGCAAAACGGGCGGGTGAAAACCAACGGGCTGATAGGGCACTTGTATCTGGTTATCGAAACCAACTATTAGAAACCATCCATAAAGTGAATTTCGACGGTGGCGAACCGCCAAAATATGTCTGGCGTGATAAGAAAGAGATCAACCTCGAAACCGTAAACGTGATTCGAGAATCAGCCCGTATGGTGCCTGTTTCCAAGGATTATGTGTACAAAACATTGGGTATTCCAGAACCTCAAAAAGGCGAAGAACTTCTTGAAATCAAAGACGATGGACAAGGCATCGCAAGTGCACCAAAGCAGGACTTTTCAAGCGTTCAACAGGGCGCTGATATCCCTAATTTTGATGAGTTTGACCAAGCAACTGACACCGAAATTAAGAAGATTTTTGAGTTTGCCAAGCAAGCAAACAACCTCGACGAACTAAAACAAAACATCCTTGATGAATTCCCAAACATCTCCAATTCAGCCCTAGCTGAAGTTGCTGTAAAGGCGTTTGAATTGGAAGTTTTAGAAGGAATGAACGAGGCAAATCAACAGGAGATTTAACCATATGAATGCGATACCTGAAGGCTTTTTAAAAGATGGTAAAGGCAATTTAGTAGCACTCACGAACGTGAAGCAAACAGACCTGATAAAGGACGAATATGTCAAAAAAGCGATAGAACTTGCAGAGAAACAGCAACAACAACTCGCAGAGTTTAAGCAGCAGCAAATGGATGAAGCTGACGACTTTTTAGACCTGTTGGCACAAGAACATGGCGTAAATCTAGGCGGTAAAAAAGGCAATTTAACATTGCGATCTTTTGACCACTCGTTGTCTGTGAAAATACAAATTCAAGAACGCATTGAGCTTGGCCCTGAGCTACAAATTGCAAAAGAATTAATAGATGAATGCATTAGTGATTGGACCGAAGGTGGCAATCAAAACATCAAAGCCATCGTCAATAAAGTGTTCTCAACTGACAAGGAAGGCACCATTAATCCGCAGCGTATTTTGAGTCTTCGTAAGCTTGAAATTGATGACGAAACAGGCAAATGGCAAAAGGCCATGGATATCATTGCCGAGTCTGTAAACACCATTGATAGCTGTCGATTTATCCGGTTTTACAAGCGAGATGAGCAGGGCGCTGATCAAGCAATTTCCCTCGATATAGCTAAACTCTAATATGTCCGATACCCCTACCATGTATGGCCAACTCGTAAAATTCGACGAGGCCATTTCCAATCTAAAATCAAAAGTTCAAATACCAACTGAATCGTACAAAGATTTACTTGGCCACATACATGCTCGCGCATTTACCGTTGCCGGTGCTACCAAAACTGAATTGTTGGATGACTTTTATAAAGCGGTACTTGCTGCGATTGAAAATGGTGAAACGATCACTGATTTTAGAGCGCGCTTTGATAAAACCGTTTCAAAACATGGTTGGTCTTACAATGGAAAACGCGGTTGGCGAACTCAAGTAATTTATCAAAATAATAAAAACACCGCGCGCGCAGCTGGTCGATGGCAACAGCAAGAACGAGTAAAACATCGTAGGCCTTATCTTTTGTATTTGACTGCAGGTGATTCGCGAGTAAGACCGCAACATAACGCGTGGAATTATATTCTTTTACCCATTGAACATAATTTCTGGCACACACATTATCCACCGAACGGTTGGAACTGTAGGTGTAAAGTCGTGAGTATAAGTGACGCTGACATCAAACGAATGGGAATAACGGTTACACCTGATTCAGCACTTAAGAATTATCAAAAACCATTTACCGAAGTTGATCCAAAAACAGGTGAAGAGCTCGAACGATTGCCGGGTATAGATTTAGGTTGGGATTACAATCCTGGTCTTGCATGGTTAGGTGCAGATAAAGCAACAGGCCAAATGCTTGCGAAACTCGATCACCAAATTCGAGAAGTGGCCACGCCAATTTTTAATGCCGCTATAAATGAAGGCAAAGATTATTTTAAATCTCAGGTTTCAACAATTGCTGCAAAGCAAGCATTAGGAAAACCAGAGTCTGTAACGAAATTGACGCTAGGGCACTTGCATCCAAAATTATTTAAAACAGTTTTGGATGTTGCGCCCGAAACCAGAAGCACTTTGGTTGTCATTGATGAGGCAATGCTAAAAACTGCGATTCAAATTATCGGGTTTGAGCAAACGACTGAGTTAATGAAGCTAGTTCAATCCCAAACCAATTCGACATTTAACCAAAGCGTTTTGCAGTTCATAGCCAACGGAATTCAGATCACAATACAAATCGACCCGGACATGAATCGCGTTGTTGAAGTTAAGCTTGTTGACGTTTAAACCGTATTTAAAGTGAGTTTAAAGGGCGTTTAAACGTTTTTAAAAATGGCGATTTTTAGTCTAATTCTAAACGTATTATGAGCAGGAATGAGCGCAAAATGATATGGAATGAGCGGGTTTTGTCTAAAAACAAATGTATTTTGTGATTTTAGTAATTCGATTCGAAATTTTCATAGGTCCAGTATTTACGGGGCTTTCAGAGGAATCGAAAGTTGAATTTCATGGTTTGGCTAAATCTAGAAATGAACGACCCCTTACAGCTGCAAAGCAAGCATTAGGAAAACCAAAGTCTGGAACGAAATTGACGCTAGGGCACTTGCATCCGAAATTATTTAAAACAGTGTTAGATGTTGCGCCCGAAACCAAAAGTACATTGGTAGTTATAGATGAAGCAATGCTAAAAACAGCGATTCAAATTATCGGATTTGAGCAAACGACTGAGTTAATGAAGCTAGTTCAAACACAAGCTAATTCGACATTTAACCAGAGTGTTTTAAAGTTCATAGCCAATGGAGTTCAGATCACAATTCAAATCGACCCGGATATGAATCGTGTTGTTGAAGTTAAGCTAGTAGATGTTTAAACCGCGTTTAAAGCGGCTTTAAAGTCAGTTTAAAGGGCGTTTAAACGTTTTTAAAAATGGCGATTATTAGTCTAATTCTAAACGTATTATGAGCAGGAATGAGCGCAAAATGATATGGAATGAGCGGGTTTTGTCTAAAAACAAATGTATTTTTTGATTTTGGTAATTTGATTCGAAATTTTCAGAGGTCTAGTATTTACGGGGCTTTCAGAGGAATCGAAAGTTGGATTTCATGGTTTGGCTAAATCTAGAAATGAACGACCCCTTACAACAGCGATTCAAATTATCGGGTTTGAGCAAACGACTGAGTTGATGAAGTTGGTCCAAGCCCAAACCAACTCTGCATTTAACCAAAGTGTTTTACAGTTCGTAGCCAATGGAGTTCAGATCACAATTCAAATCGACCCGGATATGAATCGCGTTGTTGCGGTGAAAGTGTTGGATACTGACGAACCATGATAATCATCCAAGTTTTAAAGAATCAAAGACTTTAAATTCATCATCACATGAATGTTTATCACGACTGCGCCGTATGTTGCTCGTTCAACTCAGGTTTAAATTAAATGGGTCCCAAGACCAAGAACCATCAAGCGTGTAGTATTTTCTTGAGTCACTACCAGACACCTGCAGTATGTAAATTTCGCTGTCTTTATGTAGCTTACCAAAACTCATAGAGTTTACAGTAGTCAGTGCGTTTTTGAGGCTTGAACAATCCTCGTGACCATAATTACCGTTAACATCTTTTGTTACGATGTAAACATCCAATACGTTCTCCATGTATATAGTGAATCTTAAGTCTAGTCGAGACTTCATGAGAAAACACCATCACTGAGCTCTAAAAGTGGATTAAACCGTATTTAAAGTCAGTTTAAAGGGCGTTTAAACGTTTTTAAAAATGGCGATTATTAGTCTAATTCTAAACGTATTATGAGCAGGAATGAGCGCAAAATGATATGGAATGAGCGGGTTTTGTCTAAAAACAAATGTATTTTTTGATTTTGGTAATTTGATTCGAAATTTTCAGAGGTCCAGTATTTACGGGGCTTTCAGAGGAATCGAAAGTTGGATTTCATGGTTTGGCTAAATCTAGAAATGAACGACCCCTTACAGTTGAATTTCATGGTTTGGCTAAATCTAGAAATGAACGACCCCTTACATTTACAGTTCATAGCCAACACCCATATGTCCGATACCGTCTAGTATTGGACATACAAAAAATATGGCGAACACAGCGCTACAAAAGCAGAGGTGTTAGATAAAAACACCATTTAACATAACGTAAATTATGGGATATTAAATGTATTCCAATTGATAATTTCCTGATTTTCATTTACCTGTTATTACCTAAACAAATTCAATAACTTGATAGCAAAACGCACAAGGATATTCGATGTTTATTACTTGATCTTATCTATGGCTTTTTCTGACTCTCTAGGACCAATAACAGGAGTTCTTTTTCGCATTAAGTACAGTATCGTTATAACTAAACTCTATGTTTCAAGGCTACTGGTCACTTCTCTTTTTTGTTGATGTGTATACGAGAAAAGCCTCTTCGAAATAGTTTGCCAACTTAATTCTTAATTGACCTAAACATAGCCCATCTTGAAATATGGAAATCTCGTGTTATACCTACATGGTTGTTCACTAAACAGCAAGGATACCGTTATGGACTATTCAAAAGTTTCGAAAGATCAAGCTATCAAGCTTCAGCAACTCAATGAACGCATCGAGTTGGCTAATATTCCTTCTTCTTCACTTGATGAATCACTCAATGTTGCAACATGGAACATTCGAGATTTTGGTAAATCGCGTCGTTCAGATGATGGGATTTTGTTTATCGCTCAAATTCTCTATCAATTCGACCTGATAGCAATCACCGAAGTTAGAGATGATTTAACTGATTTTAAGCGAGTTTTAAATTTGCTTGGGCCTAATTGGAAATTTGTGATCAATGACTGGCAACCTGATAGAGCTGGAAATCGAGAACGCGTAGCTTTCTTATACGATGAACGAATGGTTACCTTTACTGGTTTGGCAGCTGAAGCTTCTCCAGCAAGGAAAAAAATTGATGGGGACTATTACACAAGCCAAAGTTGGTGGCGCTCCCCTTACTTTGCAAGCTTTTCAGCTGGCCAATTTGATTTTATCCTAATGGCCATGCATGCCCGTTGGGGAACTACTGATGGTAGAATCGATGAATTAAATGGGTTTGGAAACTGGATAAAAAAACGATGGGAAGACAATAAAGACAAAGTATTTGATAAAGATTTAATTGTCGTTGGAGATTTCAATATTCCGTCTAATGACGACCGTTTTTATCAAGCTTTGACTGTCGAAAGTAAATTGAAAATGCCTGATAGTTTGAAAGGGATAAATGATACAGCAGCAGCACAAGGGACACCTAAAAATTATGATCAAATTTTACATCGCTGTGACCAAGTGAGCTTTTCAGGTAGAGGCGGCGTAGTTGATTTTTCTAAAGACCAATTCATGGAAACAGTATTATTTCCTGAGTTAACTTTCAAACAGGCAACATTTCAACTCAGTGATCACTTTCCCCTTTGGCTACAGATTAAAACAAACAATGATCAAGTTAGGCTCAATAATATTATAGGTAGCTCCGTCTAGAGTTGAATCCTACAAACCATTTTTCTTTTGATTGGCTGATATCATCCCTACCCTGTGCTCCCAGCCAATCTATGCATTGAAAAATTAATGACTAGATTTAGCCAAAGTAATTTTTGTATTTAATTGTTTTTAACTAGAAAAGTTTGCAATAAAAATTATTTTACAAGTTTAGAGCAGGCCTTTGGTCTAGAAAACTTTAATAAATCACTCAATTTAACATAATAAAAGCACTCTCATAAAGAGTGCCTTTATTTAGAATAAGATTAATGTAATGCGGCACTAAATGGAATGCTCTCACATATTTGTGCTTCTGCTATCAATATCTCTTCCAGTCTAGCATCGATTATATCTTTATCGAAATATTCATAGCCTAATTCAACAAACAAGTTTTTATGTTTCTCTTCTGATTTGGCAATCGCAACATAAAAGTCTTTATCTTTGCCTTCCGGTAATGCTTGCGCGACCAAAGAAAATCGTTCATGTCCTCTGGCTTCAATAACGGCAGCAACAAGTAATCTATCAATTAAAAACTCATCACTACCTTGTCGAAATAAAGAGCGCATCTTTTTGATGTAAGGGTCTTGTTTATCATTTCCAAGTGCTAAACCTCGCTCATTAATAAGTTTAAGCACTTGTTTAAAGTGAATCATTTCCTCTATCGCTAAGTCAGCCATCGCTTTTACAAGCTTAGTTCGATCAGGGTAATGCCCCAGCATTGACATGGCCATTCCAGAAGCTTTTTTTTCTGCGGCCGCATGATCCTGTAAAAATGTTACAAAATCATCCATTACTTTGTGTGTCCACTCGAATGGAGTGTGATACTTCAATTCAAACATAGGTTTTTCTATCTCACTTACTACAACTGCTACAGAAAGCAGAACTTTATCTATAATTTAATATCGGACATTAGTTGCAAAAATCATATAAGCTGACATCTTTATCAACTTTGCCAATTCTTGTCGACTCAATCTTTAGTGGATGCTTAATATCATTCCAAGCGGTTACTTTACCTTTTTTATTTAAATGAGGAATATTTACCATTGGCGCAGACATAAACTGTGAAAACGTTTCACAGGACAGGGAATCAGACAAGTTAATTGAGATATGCCCTACTCTTGAATCTTCGAAAAATGTAGAAACTCTTTTTTTATGCCGGTTGTAGCACTCGATTAGGTATTCATCGCAATGAATTTTCTCCTCAGATAGCTCTGGAAAAACGTTGAAATAGCAACGCTTTAGAGTATCGTTAAATCCGCCACTTTGATTTGCTAATTTAGGAAGCATTCTTAGTAACAGGCGACGAATGGAAGGGATCCATAGCTCATGTTCACGCTCCAAATAGATATATTTGGCATCAGGAAACTTCTCATGTAGCTGTGTGTAATCGTTAAAAACTGGGGTGTCTGCAATAAATTCAGCTGTTTGCAAGGTGTGCTGTGTATATGCCGTATGTGCCGTTTTAAGCCCAATATCAAGACTCGCGACACATAGGCTCGTCGTTCCGGTCCTGGGTAGACCTAAAACGAAATATTTCTTGTTCATATTATGTATAAATATGCGTTCATTAACGCCATTCCAATTAAGGATAAGAATGTACATCCCATACCGACGACTCTCATTTTTATATTAGCTTTGGCTAAGGCCTGAGCATGTAAAATTCTTCCAACTAAAAATAGCGCAGCAAAAGGGATCAATATTGCTTCGCTAATCAACTGGTATTCAAGTATAAAAATTAAAATAACGGCAAGTGGTGTGTACTCAATAAAATTTGCATGTGCTCTAATACGAGCCTGCAAATCTTTATGCCCAGCATCACCTAAGCCAACTTGGTGACCCTTCCTCAATTTTATTACATCGAGGCTGAGCTTGATATAGAAAAGTGTACAAATTGCAGCAAACAATCCGCTGAACATAATAAAGTCCCCTATTCCTTTTTATACCGAACAGTATACGTTGTTTTTAAGGGACTTTAAAAGAGTCGATTAATCAATGTAATAAACAGCGTAGACCTCAGCGGTTAGCTTGGTATCTCCGGTGCTATACGCATCTTGCAAGCTCATAGATTCTGCCGCCATAACTTTGCCCCTTGCGTAAGGTTGAGTAGGCATATTCATCGGCGAAAAAGACACTGAGTAGAGTCCCCCTACTTTCACTCCAAACCCTTCTGCCAGCTCTCGTGCACCGAGTTGTGCTTGCTTAATCGCAGTTTGATTGAGTTCTTTCATGATTTCGGCTTTGTCTTCTACAACAAACTGAGTATTGTTGAACTGGTTGATACCACTATCAACGAATGCCTGTAGTAACTCAGGGTATCTGTCGATGTTTTTTAACTTCAAAGTAATGTTTCTCGAAACTTTAAAGCCAGTAAACTCTTCCTCATTAGTACTTCTATTGAACCTAGTTTGCTTATATACGTTGAGTTGTTCCGCATGAATATGATTACTTTTCACACCAAAGCTCTTTGCTATATTTAACGCTTTGGCGACAACACGGTCGACATTTGATTTTGCATCTTTAAGATTTTTGCTTTTTTCGTTTATCGCCACATTGATAATTGCAGTATCCGGCTGTACCGAAACTTCTGAATAGCCTTTCACATATAAATGGGGAGTATTAGGAATACTTCCCGCAGCGGCAGAGGTACTTAATAAAACTGAGAAAACAGCTGTGAGTAAACGCATAAACTCTCCAAAATTCTTGAATTTGATGTTGGTAACGGACTTATTGAACCATATTAAAATTAATCATTACTGAATACTATATTTCATACTTGAATGAACAGTACATTTCAATTGGCCTTTTTGCACTATGAGTGCCTCGTTCGGGCTAACCTACTTAGTATCACAAGCAAATTAGGCACTTAATTTTTAACGATTTTCAGTATTGTGCGTAGAAATTGTTCACGATATAAACTAGCCTAATATGAGTAGACTTAACTCTCTCCGGTTAATTAAATTGCTTATGGGTAAACGGCTTATAGTATTTTACACCTTTTGGGTGATGGTAACCGCGGCCCCTTCTATCTGTTATGGGAATATTCCTGTACTGTCAAATCAATATTCAGTCAAAAAGCTAACTGCTGAAGATGGCTTTGTGTCTTCAGAAATCTACTCAATTATCCAAGACCAACAAGGGTTGCTTTGGTTCGGAACAGCTGAGAATGGCGTAATGCGCTATGATGGCAGAAAAGTCACACTGTTTGAATTTGATAGTGAGACTATGAACGGTTTATCCCACAATGATGCGGGTAACTTGATGCTAGATCGAAATGGAGATATTTGGATTGGTACCTGGGGAGGTGGCGCAAATAGATATGACCCAAAAACGGGCCAATTTGAAAACTTTATTCATGATTCCAAAAGGCCCGATTCGATTTCTGCGAACAGGATACAGTCATTACTACACGACTTAGATGGATCAATATGGCTAGGATCTTATGACAATGGCTTGAGTAGGTATTTAGGTGGCGATAAATTTGCACACATAAAGAAATCAACAAATACTTCAGTGGGTTTATCACACAATCGTATTTGGGATATTGAAAATCACGGGATACAGAGTCTTTGGATTGCAACAAGCTATGGGCTGAATCTATACAACAAAGAAAATAACACTTACCGCTATTATTTCCCAGACCCTAAAAATAGCACGCCAACTGGCGCCAATGAAATACGGCATGTAATAAAGTCCTCGAAGGGGCACATTTATGTTGGCACCCAACAAGGCCCTTTTATTCTAGATCATGAAAGCGGAACATTTTCAGAGATTGGCGTTACAAACGGCAAACATCTCGGTCAAGTCAACTCGATGATAGAAGATCACGAAGGTTACATCTGGTTTATCACAAGCAGAGGAGCTTTTAGACTCTCTCAGAGCGATGGGCAGTTAGTTCAGCTAGATTTAGAACACAACAGTGGACTTCGAATTATATTCGAAGACAATGCAAATACAATCTGGATAACAAACGAACTTCAAGGGATTTTTAAACTTGTGCCTCACCGCAAGTTTAAGTCCATTGATAACCCTGAGTTAACAACTCCAAATGGAATTACCGTTAACCATGAAGGAGATATTCTTGTTGCAAATTCTAAATCTGAACTGTTTAAGTGGGATGTCACATCTCAGACTTTAGATATGTTAATTCCCGCAGTGTTTACTTCCGAAAAAGGCTTTAGTGAAAACCGCTTATTAGAGCGACCTGTTTTGTATTTAGATCAAGCGAACACACTATGGATGGCTCAGGATGAAGGTTTAGCGAAAATTAACTTAGAGACCAAAAAAAGCGAAATCATTACCTACCCAAAAACAGCTAAGAATCACGAACAATTTCGCGAGATCAGAGCTTTATGCGTCGATAATCAGGGAATGCTGTGGATTGGCACGTACAAAAATGGGGTCTATTTGTACGATTATGCGAAAAAGACTTTTAAGCATATGGGTACTTCATTTGGCTTATCTCACTTGGAAGTGCTTACGATCTATCAGGACAATTCCAATAATATTTGGGTTGGCACCGGGAATGGTGTAAACCGTTGGATTGAAGACAGAAAAGAGTTTCAATCATTTGTAAACAGTCCCTATCAACCCAACAGCTTACTAGGCAGTATTGTTCAAGATATCTATGAAACCAAAGATGGGAATATATGGGTAGCCACGCAACAAGGGCTCAATTTATACCAAGCAGATCAAGATAACTTTACTCACTTTAACATGCAAAACGGATTGCCAAGCAACCTAATAAGAGCGATATCGGATGATCGACAAGGCAATTTGTGGTTAACCACTAACAAAGGCGTTACTAAGTTTTCTCCTTCCTCTGGGCAAGTCATCAATTTCGATAGCCGAAACGGATTGCTCGGTTTAAATTACTACCCAAGTAGCCTTATCAAAGGAAAAAGTGACACATTATTCACAAACAGCCAGCGTGGTGTAGAGTATTTTAGCACGTTAGTTCAACAATCTACTCGTAGCGATCCCGGTATTGTACTCACCGGATTTAACAAGATGGGGCTACCAATAAACTTAGATACCCCCTATTCCTATGTTACAGACATTCATGTTTCATACCTCGACTTCATTTTCTCTTTTGAGTTTTCTGTGCTGGACTTTCTTTCACCTAATAAGAATCAATATGCGTATAAACTAGAAGGTTATGACGACAACTGGATAGAAATAGGTAATCGAAATACGGCGTCGTTTACGAATCTAGATGGTGGAACCTACAGATTTCAAGTGAAAGCGACCAACAGCAACGGTGAATGGGGCTCCAAAACTTTATCAATTAATGTGCATGTGTCCCCCCCACCTTGGAAAACGTGGTGGGCCTATTCTCTTTATGTTTTGTTGGTCGCCAGTAGTATTTTTACAGTCATATATTTACGTACCAAACTACAAAAAGCAGAAATCAGTAGACAAAAACAATTCGTCGTTCAGCTAGAGAAACAAGTGTCCGAGAAAACGGCTTCATTGGAAACTCAGGCAAGAAGGCTCGAGGAAGCATTGAAGAAAGCTGAGGAAGCAACACGTCTTAAGTCTGAATTTCTCGCTAATATGAGCCACGAAATACGAACGCCTATGAACGGAGTGATAGGTATGCTTGAGTTACTTAAAAAGAGCGGTTTAACTTCTACTCAAGCCCATTCCGTGAATATTGCTAGTACTAGTGCCCACTCATTGCTTTCGTTAATTAACGATATATTGGACTTTTCAAAGATAGAGGCAGACAAACTCGAGTTAGAGTATGTTGATTTTGATCTTCGACAGTTACTTGAAAATTTATCGGAGTCGATGGCATTATCAGCTCAGACAAAAGGAGTGAGCATCATTTTGGATTTTGCTGATCTCGACAGCGCAATTGTAAAGTCGGATCCTGGGCGAATAAGGCAAATTATTACCAACATAGTCAGCAATGCAATCAAGTTTACCGATCAAGGCGAAATAGTGCTATCCGCAAGGCTTGAGCCAGATGGAAAAAAACAAGGTTATATTTTCACATGTAAAATCCAAGATACCGGCATTGGGATCCCCGAAGAAAAGTTAACTACATTGTTCGATTCATTTATACAAGTGGACGCTTCCACAACAAGGAAGTATGGCGGCACAGGCCTTGGATTAAGTATTACTAAAAATTTATGCCAGTTGCTTAATGGTGACGTCAAAGTCTCTAGCACTGTTGGGGTTGGAAGTTGCTTTGAAGTAACTTGTGTCGTATCCAAAAGTGATGAACTAGGCCCACCAACAGTGACTTTATCGGGCTACAACATAACAGCCTTGCTTGTCGATTCTATCGCATCTAGTAACAAAGCAATTCGCAAGCAAATGGAGGTTTGGGGTGTCACAGTTTTTGACGCAACCAACGCCGACCAAGCACTGCGCTTAATCTCTAAGCGACAAATTGATATTGTTTTTTTTAACAAATCTTTACCTAGTATGGATGGTGAATTGCTGGCTAAAGAAATAAGAAAGCATGAGCAAAATAACAATGTTAAATTAGTTATGATGACGCTTTTAAAAGAACAGTACACAGCTATTGAATCTTGCACAGTAAAACTAGACGGTTATTTTTCTAAGCCAACCACTAAGCAGGATCTGCTTAATGCATTGTCAACTATTTGTGTTGATATTAGGCATTATTTAGATAAACCAAAGACCACAGAAGAAAGTAACAAAGGTGGCAACAATCAAGGAAGTTGGGTTGCAAACACCAAGATCTTGCTTGTAGAGGATAACAAAGTAAATCAAATGGTCGCTATGCGCATTTTAGATAGCATCGGATTGATGGTCGATATTGCAGAAAATGGACTTGAAGCACTTGAAAAAATTAAAGCTGCGGAAAGTGAACAACCCTATACGGTGATATTAATGGACTGTCAAATGCCTAAAATGGACGGTTACGAAACAACAAAAAATATAAGGGCGGCCAATGCAGGAGCAAAACAATCGAATATACCTATCATTGCGATGACTGCAAATGCTATGCAAGGTGATAGACAAAAATGCCTTGATGCAGGTATGGATGACTACATAACTAAACCTATTGAAACAGACAAGGTAATAGAGAAGCTTGAATATTGGGTCAACAACACCGGCAATCGTTCTGTCTGAATTTCCTATTCCAACATTTGAAGCGGTCAAATTATTTGACTAAAATGCATACACAACGATAAATGGGCCTGACGGCCCATTTATAAATCAGTGTTCTACATTATTTGTAGTTAACTTGGTCAATAACTAGGTTGATGTCATTTTCACCAGTAACTTCCCAAATAGTAACCTGCTCTGTGGTACCTGCTGGGTTTTGGCAAGAAACGGTTTGCCTAAATACACGACCGTTATAGTTGTATACTTCATTATTTAAAGCATAGTGATTGGTGTGGAATAGTGGTGTTGAGTCATAGCCATTGAATACTTTAGAAACTAAACCGTCGTTAATTTGAGAGGTACAGAAGCCGTCTTCAGTTCCATTGTTCACTAGAATTGATGACGTATAGCTAAGTTGCTCGTACCAACCTGCGCCACCACAGTGCGAAGATTGGCCGCCACAAGCTGGAGACTGCCATTCGCCAACGCCAGTCAAAGTCGCATCCCAAGTGATTTTTGGTACCGCTGGGATTTTATGATTTACAGTAAAGCTTTCTCCAGCTTCTGATTCACAACTTAGAGATAGAACACGAGTACGCTGTAGCTGAGCTTCAGTAAATTGGCCTTGTAATACGATTCTATCGATGTGCCAAGTATTGTGTCCAGCTGGCGCTATCGCTACATTTGCGATGAACTCGCCCGAAACTTCATCATATACAGCACCAGTTGAGCATGAACCATATGTATCAGCACGAAATGCCCAAGCGCCAAAAGTACGAGAATGGTCAGAGTCAGTTACGATACGGTCCATAAATCCACCCGTATACTTAGACTCACGGTCATAACCATCTACGTCATTAACAGTAACGCTTGCGACAGCGTTGTTCATTGCAACTAAAGATACTACAGCAGCGAGAAGTTTAATTTTCATTTTGATCCCTTTTTTACTTTGGTTGAATTAAAACTTACTTTCTAAATGAAAGGTAAATAAAGCATTTTTAACGGAGCCAATAAAAGTTTTTTATTTGCACCCGTCGTATTTCTCGCAACATAAGTTAGGGATTAAATTTGGGCTTGTAAATTCATTAAAATTCGTCATTCACGTATAAAAAAGAAGATGTTTATAATACATATAAGGATGGTGAAACTAAAAAACAACTGTACAAAAAGTGTAGAACTTGGGCTGAAAAAAACTTAAAACCCTACATATCAAAAACTTAAAAAACAAATAAGAACTCAATATGGTAAATTAATAGTGAGGCAATACTAATGAAAGTGTGGCGAACTGAAATTAATCATAATGGAATATAACTAAGGAACTAAATCACATTAAAACAACACTGCAAAATAATAGTACCATTTATAATTAAGCAATGTGATTTGATAACCTTTATTTAGAATACAAGTCACATTTTTGTTAGATATTTTAGATTTAGTAAGGCTAATTTTTAATATTAAATGCGGATTTGAGTGAATTACTAATAAACACTTCCTCTTGCGGTAAGAATAAATTTGCATGAGCTTGAATGATCAATTCTTGAATCGTTCGCTTTTGCAATGTTCTTTCGAATAAGTCCACTGCTGCTCGGCCTGTTCGAGAATCAGAGCAGGCAATATATCCAAAAATAGTTGCGGTAGTATCTCCAATTGCATGAAAAGATATGTCTTTAAGTACCTCCTCTGAAGGGAAATCGGTCACAAATACTGAACTGTATTCAATAATACCGTCAAGCCTGCCTTGTACCAACATCTGTCGTAATCGAAATGCACTGTCATTACCTTCACTTATAAACATTCTGTCCGTGTTAGCTTTAATAAAATCATCAATTTCTAACCCATACGAACGACCCTGTGTCACACCAATTCTCAGCCCCATGGACAAGGCATCTTTTAGAGAAACTTCGATTGAAACAAATTTCTTGTTCCTCAAAATCAATCTGTTTGAAGGGAACGCCATTAGAGGAAAAGACACAAATACACCCATCGCCTCTCGTTGTGGTGTTTTTACTTTATTGTACAAACACACGTTTTCTTGATTTTGCAATTCTCTCCATTCGCGCTCCCTGCTCGCCGGGACAAAATCAATTTTCATATCATTTTTTAGATTACGTGTAATGATGAGCAACAGTTGGGTCGCTAGATCTCCAGGTGCTTCACCAAAAGAAGGATTATAGTCTGAAACAATCTCGATTTTTATTGGGTTGGCAAAGCCGAAAAAAGACAAAAATACAATTACAACAAACGCAAATTTAGACAGCATATCTACTCCTACTGTATGCAGTCCTTGCGAAAAGTTATCTCTTGAGTATAGCTTTTATAAATTAGTTTTCTATGTAAAGAAGAAAAAACGGATTTCTTAAAACAACCAATCAATAACAAGCAGACAATAGAACGAATAGAATTCTGTTTTGAACGGGTGTTGGTTGCCGCTGCTTTTTAATGGCCTTGCTGTAAGATTGTGTGCACGGGTGGGTATGTCATCTCTTTCAATAACAACTTGCACTTTAACCCTGAAAAAAGAGATTGACGGCCTACTTTGATAAAAAACGCCATAACCAAATATTTTGGTTATGGCGCTATATTTTTATTAAAACGTTTTAGACTAGATGCTACAACGTTTGTAGTTTCGATATTCGGGCATCCAATAGTTTTTGTCTATCGCAGCCCAAATTCGCTCATCAGGCATATCTAAAGTGACACCCTCTTCCATTGCTTTTTTGGCTACGGCAAAAGCTATACGCTTACTTAGTTGCTCAATTTCAACCAATGAAGGTAAGAGGCTTCCTTTACCTGTATTTGCCCAAGGAGACGACTCAGCAAGTGTTTCACTGGCAACCATGAGCATAGACTCTGTGATACGAGATGCTTTCGCAGCTAAAACACCTAAACCAATACCTGGGAAGATATAGCTATTGTTACATTGCGGTATAACATGTGTTTTACCTGCAAATTCTACTGGCTCAAACGGGCTGCCAGTCGCAACGATTGCATTACCTTCAGTCCATTCAATCACGTCTTTTGGATGCGCCTCAACTTGGCGAGATGGATTACTTAGAGGGAAAATAATAGGTTGTGAGCAACCTGAGTGCATCGCTTTTATAACTTGCTCAGTAAATAGTCCTGGTTGTCCAGATACACCGATTAGAATATCAGGTTGAGCACAATGCATAACATCCAAAAGAGATGCAAATTCACCACTGTAGTTCCAGCTTTCTAAGTTACTTGAAGACTGCACTAACGCAGCTTGGAAATTTCTTAACCCTTCCATACCTTCAGTAAGTAAGCCGAATCTGTCGACCATAAATACTTGGCTACGAGCTTGTTCATCCGAGATACCTTCTGAAACCATTTGTGCAATGATTTGCTCTGCAATACCACAACCTGCTGAGCCTGCACCCACAAAGACCACTTTCTGCTCTGATAGCTTAGAACCTTTAACGCGACAAGCGGCTAACAATGATCCCACAGTAACAGACGCAGTACCTTGAATGTCATCATTGAAACAACAGATTTCATCTCGGTATCTTTTTAAAAGTGGCATAGCATTTGGCTGTGCGAAATCTTCAAACTGTAGTAACACATTTGGCCAACGGCGTTTTACGGCTTTTATAAATAGATCTAAAAACTCGTCGTATTCTTCTTGGCTAATACGCTTGTGTCTAGCACCCATATACATTGGATCGTTCAGCAGCTTTTCGTTATTTGTACCGACATCTAACATGACAGGTAGCGTGTATGCTGGGCTAATACCGCCACATACTGTGTAAAGCGCAAGCTTACCAATTGGGATCCCCATTCCGCCAATGCCCTGATCTCCAAGACCAAGAATACGCTCACCATCAGTAACAACAATAACTTTTACCTTGCCTTTTGTAGCATTACGTAAAATATCATCTATATTGTGGCGGTCTTCGTACGAAATAAACAGACCACGTGAACTACGATAGATATCAGAAAACTTTTCACATGCATCACCAACAGTAGGAGTGTAGATGATAGGCATCATTTCTTCTAAGTGATCTCTTACTAAGCGGTAGTAAAGCGTTTCATTGTTATCTTGAATAGCTCGTAAATAAATATGCTTGTTGAGGTTGTCTTTAAAACTTGAAAACTGTTGATAACAACGCTCTACCTGCTCCTCAATGGTTTCATAACGAGGAGGAACTAAACCTGCTAGGTTAAAGTTTTCACGCTCACGCTGGCTGAATGCACTTCCCTTGTTTAGAAGGGGCGTTTCTAATAACGTTGGGCCAGAATATGGGATGTAGAGGTAATTAGGATCGGTTTGTTTAGTCATATTTACAAGCTGTGACTCTTAATTTTTTGATATAAGGGATCATTATTGTCTAAGTACACAAATTTTCAATATATTTAATGCACATCAGACCAATAAAACGACCCTGTAAACGGATGAGTGATCCGTAAACAGGGTCGTACATTATAACTGAATAATCTGTAATATCCTACGTTTACTCGCTAGATTCTCCAAGAGCGACGCCCTCTCTTCTTGGGTCAGCTCCACCAAATAAAAGTCCTTCTTTTATTTCTATTGCGTGAATACCAGAATTTAGATCTGAAATACGCACAACGTGCCCTTTTGACTCAAGCCAAGGCTTTATCGCTTTTAAGTCCGTACCTTTTTCAAGCGTGGTGTACTTATTTCTGTTTGTCACGCGAGGAAGGTTAATCGCTTGCTGTGGCGTTAGCCCCCAATCGAGTACTCCAATGATTGTTTGAGCTACATAATTAATAATACGACTGCCGCCTGGTGAGCCCACCACAAGCTTCAAGCTACCATCTTTGTTAAATACCATGACAGGTGCCATGGAGCTACGAGGTCGTTTATTCGGCTCAACCCTATTGGCAACCCATTTGTCACCAATTTTTGGTGACAAAGAAAAATCAGTTAACTGATTATTCAGCAAGTAGCCATTAACCATAACAGTTGACCCAAAACCCATTTCAATTGAGCTTGTCATAGATACAGCATTGCCCTTTCTATCGATAATTGAAAGGTGCGTTGTAGAAGGTAACTCATAGCTATCATCTTGTGCATAGGACAGCTTGCCCATAGACGGATCACCCACAGGAAAGCTCTGATTGTCTCTTTCACCAATGAGTTGGGCTCGAGATTTAAGATAAACCGGATTTAATAAGCCTTGTGTCGGAACATCTACAAAGTCTGGATCTGCAATGTAAAAATTTCTATCCGCAAAGGCAAGGCGAGATGCCTGAGTAAATAGGTGGATCGCTTGGGGTTCGTTTGGTTTGTATTGTGCTAGCTTTTTTCCCTCAAGCAATTTTAGAATTTGTAAAACCGTCAAACCACCGCTACTTGGCGGTGCCATAGAGCACACTTTATAGCCGTGATAAGAAGTACAAACAGGGTGACGCTCTTTACTCTGGTAAATTTCTAAATCAGTTAAAGACAGATGGCCTGGTGCAATTTTTGAGTTTTGGACAGCTTTGACCATATCTTCGGCGTATTTCCCTTCATAGAAGGCCTTTGGGCCATACTCAGCTATTTCCTTATACAACTTTGCCAGTTGTGGATTTTTTACAACAGTGCCAATCGCTAAGGGTTTACCATTAGGGTAAAAATACTCTTTTGCAGGGGAAAGTTTTGTTAAACCGGGATTGAACTCTTTTTTGAGGAGCATATGCAACCGTGGCGATACCTTAAAACCTTTGTTGGCAAGCTCAATTGCTGGCTTAAATAATTGGCGCCACTTTAAAACCCCATATTTGTCGTGCGCTTGTTTCATCGCATGTATAATGCCAGGTACTCCAACAGATCGGCCACCGACAACAGCTTCAATCCACCTAACAGGTTTACCTTCTTTATCTAAAAATAACTTATGATTTGCTTTTTTAGGGGCAGTTTCACGGCCGTCGAATGTTGTTAGATAATCATTGCTTTTGTCGTAATGAAGTATGAAGGCTCCGCCACCAATACCTGAAGATTGAGGTTCCACCAATGTAAGGACTAGTTGAGCAGCGATTGCTGCATCGATTGCGCTACCGCCTTGTTGTAACATGATCTGTCCAGCTTTACTTGCATGCGGGTTAGCTGCAACCACCATGTACTTTTCTGAGATTTTATCTTTCTTCTCTGTAAAACCGGTTGCAGCCTCAGGTTCGCGCGCTTCTCGCTTTTTAGGGTCTGCTTGTTCTGCAGCAACGGGTAAGCTAGATGCAAATATTAATGCAATTAATGAGTGCTTAAAATTCAATGTATTCATTATTTCTTTTCAATCTTCGTTGGCATCATAAAAGTTAACAGGCACAATATACAAAAATACCTTTATTATTGTAGACATAGCATGTTTGGTTTCAACCTTCCAATAAGCCGCCAATATATAGTCCCACCAATTGTTTTAGCAACAATTGCTACTGTGTTAATGGCATTCGATATGCGAGATGCTCTAGAGTTTCACCGCCAATTGATCAGTGAAGGTCAAGTGTGGCGGATATGGAGTAGTCAATATATTCATACCAATTGGACACATTTGGCCCTAAATCTTGTCGGTATTCTATTTATATGGGTACTGCACGCGGAGCATACTTCAATACGCCGCTATTTTATTCATGTTTTATTTCTTGGCTTGTGGACAGGGATAGGTATTTGGCTATTTTGTCCCGACATCAGAGTATACACAGGATTAAGCGGATTGCTACACGGAATTATTGTTTGGGGGGCGCTAAAAGATATTCAGGTCAAAGAGCCAACAGGAATTCTTTTATTCTTAGGGATAGTTGGAAAACTTGCTTGGGAACAATATGCTGGACCAAGTACTGATGTGGGTAACCTCATTGACTCGCGTGTTGCCATCGAATCCCACTTAATTGGTGCCATAGGCGGTTTGGTTTTAGCATTACCACTTATTAAAGGTAAACTGGGATTCGCAGTTAAACATTAAAACTCTATAAACATCGGCCTGAAGAATATCAGGCCGTAATCCACAAATGCAATCTTACTGAACATTCCGGCCCTATCTGCATTTTCAATACATTTAGTCTTCGACACAAACTAAGCAATAAATACGTCATGTATAAACAGAGCGAAATTACGCAACGTTTTGTTCATGCAACATAAAAAAGGCCAGCTTAACGCTGGCCTAAAATTCTAGATTCTAAAGATTTTCTTTAAACAACTTATAAATACGACGGTATTCATCCAACCAACCCGAAGGCTGTACAAACCCGTGAGGTTCAACTGGATAGATGGCCGTTTCAAAGTTTTCTTTTTCTAACTCAATGAAACGTTGAACCAATCTCACAACGTCTTGGAAAAATACGTTGTCATCGATCATTGGCGCATTAATAAGCAGTGGTTTATTTAAACCTTCTGCAAAATAGATTGGTGAACTTCTTCTATAGGCAATTGGATCAACATCAGGTCTGTTAAGAATATTTGATGTGTATGGGTCATTGTAATATGCCCAATCGGTTACCGGACGTAACGCTGCACCGGCTTGAAATAGCTTAGGTTGAGTGAACAAAGCCATAAATGTCATGAAGCCACCGTATGAGCCACCATATGTACCTACAGATCCTTCATCTACATTGGCATTTTGCGTCATCCATTTAACACCATCGGCCAAATCTTGAATTTCTGGCGTCCCCATTTGGCGATAAATCGCAGTACGCCAATCTCGGCCGTACCCTTTAGAAGCGCGGTAATCCATATCCATTACCACATAGCCTTCACTTGCAAGTAGTGAATGGAACATAAATTCACGGAAGTACACAGACCAGCCCATATGCGAATTTTGTAAATAACCAGCGCCATGGTTAAAGATAATAGCTTTGCGTTTTTTACCTGATTCACCTGGCTTGTAGTCAGCTGGATAGTACACTTTTGCGTAGATAGGCTCATCAGTATGGCTTGATGGAACAGCAACAATTTTAGGTGCAATTAGTTTCTTATTTAAGAACTCATCCGACACCGTATTTGTCAATCGTTTAGGTTGTGCGTTCGGTTTTGCATCTGCAACATAAAGCTCAGTTGGCATCATGATCTTTGAGTGCTTTAGTAACACTTTTGACTCATCTGGGCTTAATACAAAGTCAGTCATACCATTTAAATCTGTAATAGCAGATTTCTCTTTCGTATTGACATCAACTGAATAGATTTCGTAGATACCCGGGTGCTCTACATTCGCTTTAAAGAAAAACTTACTATTGTCTTTTGTCAATTTTGGATCTGAGACTACAAACTTACCTGACGTAATTTGCTTAGCTTTACCATCAATTGGTTTTACATATAGGTGGCTATAACCACTTTCTTCAGAAAGGAAAAATAATGCATCTTCGTTGTTCAACCAACCAAAGTCATTGTATGCATAGTTGACCCATGCTGTGTCATGCAATCTATGTTGAGGCTCAAGTTCGCCGTTTTCGAAATCTAATGTAGCAATCCAGCGATCTTTGTTATCCCACGCTTTAAACATCATGGCCACTTGGTCACCATTGCTATTCCACTGAATTGGTGATTGAGACCAATACCAGTCGCGCATCATTTTAATCGCTCTTGGTTCTTTTTTAGATGTGTATGATTCACCAATCGCAGCCGCATTCTCTTTTTTAACGTCTGCTAACACATCTTCGTCAAAGCCAGGTAATGTATCAAAGCTAATAGACTTGTGTGAATCAGCTTTTAAATCATAATAAAGTACTTCAACTTCGACAGGCTTATTGTCCGCCACACGGCTTCGAGCTGGCACTGGTACAATATTTCCATCTTGGCCGATGTAATTTGGCATCATGTCTTTTTTTGTTGATTGAGAAAAGACGTTGTCTTTACTTACAACCACAATTAGCTTGTCGCCGCTTGGAGAAATACTTGCTTCAACTAGGTTTTTTCCTTCGCCGATATAGACTTGCTTGTCAGCGATAGTTTTATTTTGAGATTCTAGTTGTGCCTGACGACCTTCTTTGTCTAGCGCGTTTTTATGTGTAAGCGCTACATAATCAATTAACTTGTGTTGTTCTTTGGCAATGTACGTACTTGGCTCTTGAGTACCTTGAGGTGCATTGCCTTCGTTTATCTTAACAAGTTCTTTGGTCAAGCCTGTCTCAACATTGACAGTAAAAAAGGTATCGGCAATACGAAACGCAAGCTCGCCAGAAACCATAAATTGGATAATTGTTTCTTTGTCACTTGAGCGTGTGATCTGCTTAGTTTGTTTAGTAACTAAGTTCTTGACAAAAATATTGCCTTGGAATGTATACGCTTGGTATTTACCATCTGCAGAATAAGTAGCATTGTTATTGCCAATCTCATGCAAGTTAGCCAAAGCTATTTGCTCTGTACCCTGGCTATTTATTGAAAATGTATCCCTGAGTTGATTTCCAACCTGCTTTTGGTTGAAATAAATGGTATTGCTATCTGCACCCCAAAATGCGCTTTCTGGAGAGCGGCTAATCCAATCCGGATCTGCCATCGCTTGCTCAAGAGTGATATTTTCACTACCAAAATCTAATGGAGTTTGTACGGCTTGCGAAACAACAGCTGAGTTGCTTGTCGCTTCATCAGTGTTTGAATGTTTGCTTGTTGTTTGACAACCAGTCAGCAGTAGGCCTGCAACGGCAATGCTCAATAGGGATTTTTTCATTAGAGCTCTTCTTTTAATTTATTAATCAGCGCAATTTAATCAAAAGATAGAACAATATTCGACAGGTTTTAGATAAACAACCAAAGTTTTTAGCTTGGTGGCGGGGGCGTACACAATTTAGCAACAATCAGGTATAAAAAAAGGCCAGTAAAGCTTACTGGCCAAATACTCTCTGCGCTCACATAGTCGTTGATGGACAACGAGTATGAAATGAGGCATATCCAAGCCTCAAATATTCAGACTGGCGCTTATTCGAAAGGTTCAAAAAAATTTAGTAAATTTATTGAATAAAACCGTCAATAATTAATAAAAGTATGACTGAACTTACAATAGCCCACAAAATTATCGCCATAACAAAGGGTTGCCACCCACATTGCTTAAGTACTGTTTTTGAAATACCCGCTCCAATTAAAAATAAAGTACCAACTAGCAAAGCTTTTGCGGACTCGTAGCCAATTTGCCACAACGGCTTGAATTCAGGAAGCCAAGTGTTGATAGCTGCTGCAAGCAAAAAACCGACAATAAATAGAGGGATACTCGCCTTCTCTTCTGAGCGCCAGAATACGCCAGCCAGCGCTGTATATGGCACTATCCACATTGCTCTCGTAAGCTTAATGGTTGTAGCCATAGCTAATGCAGCAGGACCATAAGCAGCCGCGGCCCCTACGACACTGCTCGTATCATGAATTGCTAATGCACTCCACAGAGCAAATTGGCTTTGGGTCAGCTCAAAATAGTGCCCCAGCCACGGGAATATGAGTAAACCGACTGCGTTTAAAGAAAATACGATTGCTAATGCTACAGCTATCTCGTCTTGCTTTGCTTTAATCACAGGCGCCATCGCAGCAATAGCACTACCGCCGCAAATTGCAGTCCCAAAAGAGATCAACGTGCCCGTATTTTTATTCAAGCGGAATAGTTGAGTTAATATTTCACCAAGTCCAATAATCGCAGTAATACTCACAATCGTTAATACAATTGAACTCCTACCAACTTCTAGGACATGCATAACATCAACATTGAACCCTAAACCAATAACAGATACTTTGAGAAGTAGCTTGGATAGTTGTGCACTTTGCAAGTCAAATGGGTTTCCAAATAAAAGGGCAAAAGAGATCCCCATGAACAATGCCATTGCAGAGCCAATTAGAGGGGTAATTGACACAATGAAACAAGCTATAAACAAGAGCTTAAGTACATTTGGATTAATATTAATCATATAAAAACTTCTAACGTATATGCTGCATAAAAAAGCCGAGCTATTGCTCGGCTTTTTTCTAATTTAATATTAATGCATGGCTGGTTTCGCTAACTCCTGGGTAATCCTCCTCAGGTAGCATTTCTGCCAGCTCTGCCAACCGCTCACCTAGCTGATGCAAAT
Source organism: Pseudoalteromonas luteoviolacea (assembly GCF_018100925.1). Classification (GTDB taxonomy): domain Bacteria; phylum Pseudomonadota; class Gammaproteobacteria; order Enterobacterales; family Alteromonadaceae; genus Pseudoalteromonas; species Pseudoalteromonas obscura. The sequence continues at coordinate 30,012 of NZ_JAGJEH010000004.1, forward strand.
TAGCTGCTGAGACATTAATATGGCCCATTTTTCGGCCCGGCTTAGCCTCTTTTCCATACCAGTGACTCGTGCAATCTGCAACAGACAATACCGCTTGAGGAATTGATGGCTGCCCTAGTACATTTACCATAGCAGTCGGGCGCACTAATTGAGTACTGCCAATCGGTAAGCCTGTGATAGCACGCATATGGTTTTCGAATTGGCTAGTGTGCGCACCTTGTTGTGTCCAATGTCCTGAGTTGTGAACACGAGGCGCTATTTCATTCACTAGCAATTTACCGTCAACGTCGAAAAACTCAATTGCTAATACACCCACATAATTTAGCTCTGACGCCAAATTTTCGAATGCAGCTTCTGCTTGAACTTGTATCGCTGCCTTTTCTTTTCCAGCAATAGATAAGGTCAGAACGCCATTTGTGTGCTGGTTCTCAGTTAATGGATACACTTTGCATTGTCCATCTTTATCACGCACACCTATGATAGAAACTTCTCTATCAAATGGGATCATTTTTTCAGCAATGATTGAGTGTGGTGCAGCCTCAGTGCCGGTATCAAGAAAGCCTTTCATCTCAGACCATACCTGCTCTGCGTCTTCAGCTGATTTCAGGCGCCATTGGCCTTTACCATCATAGCCCGCCTGACACGTTTTAATCACAAGTGGCAGGCCAAGCTTTTCGATAGCTTCAATAAAAGCACTTTTCTCTGTGATCAATGCATACGGTGCACACGGAACTTTAGCATTGTCTAAGAGTGCTTTTTCTTTACTGCGGTCACCACCGATAGAGATTGACTCTGCACCCGGGTAAAACTTACCACTTTGTTGACATACATTGAGTACGTCTTCAGGAATATGCTCAAATTCTGCGGTAATCGCATACGCCAGCTCTACTTCCTGCTCGAGTGTTGTGTGCTTCACTTCAAAAGTAACTGGGTTAATTACTTGTTTTGAACTTACATCGTAAGCTAAAACATCTATACCCAAATGAGTAGAAGCCAGACTCATCATTCGGGCCAACTGACCCGCGCCTAGTACTAATACTTTCATGTTATTCAGCTGGATTTGGGTTAGCTAAGATAGTTTCAGTCTGAGCTTTTCTAAACGCTTCAACTTTTTCAAATATTTCCGGTTGCTGACAACCCAATATTTGTGCTGCTAATAAACCTGCATTCGCGGCACCTGCATCGCCTATTGCTAATGTACCCACCGCAACACCTTTTGGCATTTGGCAGATTGAAAGTAATGAATCAACACCATTTAAAGTTTTCGATTTTACTGGTACACCCAATACAGGCAAACTAGTGAATGCAGCCGCCATACCAGGAAGGTGTGCTGCGCCGCCAGCTCCGGCGATGATCACTTTGATACCACGTTCCGCTGCCGTTGTTGCATAATCGGCCAATAATTGAGGAGTGCGATGCGCCGAAACCACTTTTGTTTCATACTCAATGCCAAACTTATCTAACATATCTGCCGCATGTTGCATTGTAGGCCAATCTGACTTAGAACCCATGATAATGCCAACCGTCATAATAATTCCTCAATTCTAAATTAAACGATACTTACTACAGCGCTAAAGGGGTTGCGCCGAAATCGTGAGTATTATACCCGAGTGGTAGTTGAAAGCGAGCCTCAATACATAAAAAACCGCTTATAGCGGCTTTTATCTAGAAATATAACTTATTGCAAGCAATGGCTTTTTGAGTTGACCCAAGTAAAGCTAATTGACTTGCTTCACTGGCACATTTTCACACTCTCTTTGCGTTTTCGAAAATGCTTTTTGCCAATGTTTTGAAAACTCATCAGGACCGAGGATAAAGAAGAACAACATCAAACCGCCTGGCACCAGTACGAGTTTAAGTACGGGCCCCAAAACGTAACTATAAAAAGCAATAAATGGAATAAACAGAATGTAACCAATTAACCGCGTAAGCATCAAACACCTCCTTAATTTATGAGCGCGCTCAATTAATTTAATGAGCACGCTCATTTTTGTCAAGTATGCAGATTACTTTGTCACTTTATCGTATTTTGTGGTAAGCTCTCTGGTGCGCTCAATATATTGATTTAGTATGAAAAAAAGAGAAATTACAGCCCAAAAAATACTTGACGTTAGTTGGCAATTATTCCAAGAACATGGCTACGCCGAGACAACTACTCGCCAAATTGCAATGCAAGCATCTGTTGCAACAGGCACAGTGTTCAGCCACTTTCCAAATAAAATCGACATATTAAAGCTGGCGATGCATCAACGCATCGATGAGGTACTTAGATTAGCTCATCAAGAAAATGAGCAGACCAGTCCTAGACTACGACTCAGGCATTACGCAAAATTTCTTTACCGCTTTTACTGTGAGAACCGCCCTTTTAGTAAAGCGCTATTACAGGATTTAATGTGGCACAGTGCGTTTTTTGAAGACCAATTGAACGACTTTAAACATATGCTCTTTGAAGGCCATAAATATGATGAAATCAAAGCAACAGCTATGATGGATTGCTACTTTATGACCCTCATATACGGACTTAACAACGAACAGCTATCCCCTGTCGACTTGGTGTCATTGCTTACCGCTAAGCTCCAGATGATACATACATAAAACTGTATGATGTGTTCGTTTATATAACTTTGCTCTATCTTCTATACACTTCTAAGCTTTATATAGAATCACCATACGCATATAACGCTTGTGAAAACCCTGTTTGTGTTTTTATTTTGTTACGCTTCAATTGCTCATAGCGCTGGTCCAGACTTAACACTGACACACGAAAAGTACGTCAACTTAAGTGCTGGAAGCTACTATTTGTTGGATAACCAATTTGGCATTGTAGACGTAATGTCTTTACCGAATAATCACTGGCAAATCAATGAAACTGACAACTTTAACCTTGGATACACCCCCGAGACCTATTGGGTAAAAGTTAGTTTTAATTTGCCTCGGGACACAAACGGGTACTTTTTAGAAATAGCCTACCCGGTTCTGGACAGTATAAAGCTCTATTTGATGCAAGGAGATGAAGTACTTAGTTATTCAAAACTAGGCGATAAACAGCATTTTGAAGACCGGCAGATCAAGCATCATAATTTTATCCTCCCTATAGATGAAAACATTCAAGGGGCGCTCACCCTCTATGTTAGAGTGAATTCGACCAGTGCCCTACAACTACCTATCCGACTTTGGAGTCAGCCTAGTTTTTACGAAAGCGACCAAGTAGCTACACTGTTTTTAGGGATTTATTTTGGCCTTATGAGTATTATGGCTATCTACAACGTGCTCATGTATTTTTCACTAAAAGATACAACCTTTCTTTACTACGTTGTTTACGTATCAGCCATTATTGCCTTCTATTTTAGCCTGTCAGGTCTTGGGTTCAGGTATCTATGGCAAGGAAGCTTGTGGTGGAATGACCAATCTATATTATTCTTTTTGCTCGCGGCTGTGCTTGCAGGTACTTCTTTTATAGTCAAATTACTAGAATTGCATAAAAATAGTAAAATTTTATATAGGGGCTGCTTGTTACTTTTCGCGATTGGAGTCTGCCTGCTATTTGCATCAATGTACTTTTCCTATGGCACCATGATCAGAGTCATTATTCTGTATGCGTCGTTTGCGTGTTTGTGGGGGGTAATTACAAGAACAATAAAACTGTTTGAGGGTACACACTTCTCGACATACTACTCATTAGCCTGGAATGCAGCACTTTGTGGCGGAATAATCCTTGCGGCCAACAAATTGAATTTTATACCCAATAATTGGTTTACTGAACATGCACTCACAATAGGCACCTCAATCGAGGTTGCATGCTTATCATTTGCAATGGCTGAGAGAATCAATTCAGAGAGAAAAAAGCGTTTTATAGCACAAGCTAAAAGCATGACCGAAATCCGCAAAGCAAACATGCAGCTCGAAGCAGAAGTAAACAACAGAACAAAAGAGCTTCAGACTGCTTATGACAAACTTAAACATATCTCTCGAATTGATGAACTCACTCAAGTGCTCAATAGAAGAAGCTTAAATGACGCTTTAAATACTGAGTGCTTGCGAGCAAAACGTTTTGGGCACTCCGTTAGTTTATTAATGGTCGATATTGATCACTTCAAAAAAATTAACGACACCTATGGCCATCAATGTGGTGATAAGTGTATTACGCATGTGGCCAGCGTTTTAAAAAAAACATGTACTCGTGCAGGCGATGTTGTAGCTCGCTACGGCGGTGAAGAGTTTTGTATTCTACTACCTGAGTGCAACGAGGGAGATGCATTTGACCTAGCGGAGCTGATCAGAAGACATACTGAAGCTTCTGTAGTTAAATTCGAAGACTCAATTATAAAACTAACAATCAGTGTTGGTATAGCAACTAAGTGGGGCGTTGACTTAGAACCTCATGAGCTTGTAAAACAATCAGATATGGCTCTTTATTTCGCCAAACAACATGGCAGAAACCAAGTCTCCCTAGGCTCAGTTTTAGATTCGTGAAATTGAAATGGTCAGCACTTAGCTGACCACGAACACACTAACTGAAGCTTTCGACAACCTCTTTTTTACTGAGTTTAGAGCAATACCAAATACTGTTCTTTTCACCGTGATATACACGGCGTTTTACATGTTTCAAGGCATATAATGAGGCTAAAGCAAAACCTACAGCGCCAAGTTCAATCCCTAGATCACCAAGAGAGTCTGGCGCCCAAATACCAATTTCTGGGAGCATAAATGCTATCAAAGAGTTTGTCGGAATGAGCAAACACAGAACAGCTAAAATTTTTAAACTCAGTATGCTAAACCTTGCAGCACCATAAACGAATGCGCCAGCGAGTGTTACAAAAAACAGCAAATAATAAATCCACATATAGGCTATATTGATATTCCAACTAACTAGCGCTAACCATTTATTTGCTGCGAATGCACCAGCCATACCTATAGCGCACCCCAAAGATACACCTATGGTCAGATTAGCCATAAAGTGGCTTGAACGACTTTGATTCAAAGACTGTTTTTTGCGCCGTTTCTCAAGCCAAATCAAGTTACCACTATAAAACAAAAACGCACCGCCTAAGCCCATAACGAAATATAACCATCGACCAAGCTCACCTCCGTAGCTCCCAAAGTGAAGACCAAAAAAGCTCGTGACAACGGCAGCCCATATACTTTGCTCTCCACTTTCATTTCTCACGGTACTGGAGTCTATTTCTAGCGTAAAGGGATTCAAAAAAACATAGTCATTGTGTGGACCACGCATCAAAGTTCTATCGCTTATGATAGATATGCTTGCGGAAGGATGTGCAGATGACAAGCCACTTAGCCTGATGCTATTTACTTCATATCCCGGAGCATAGTCATGAATCGTTTGTTTTATTTCATTTAATGTCGCTAGTTCTCTAATATCGTATCGAACCTCTTCATGTTTTTCTCCACCACCAAACATGGGTTTGTCTCCATATACTTGGCTTAATCCGCCGTAAAACAAGTCATGGAAAGAAAAAACAACTACAGTGATCGCAATTATGATATGAAAAGGCAAGCTCGCGATGCCAACCAAATTATGTGAGTCTAGCCAAAAGCGATTTGGTCCCTTTTCTTTACGAAGGGCAAAAAAACTTTTTACTAAGCTCGGTAAGAGAAAAATAACGCCGGACACTAGAGCAAGAAAATATAAAAATGCGGCAATACCTAGCACATACACACCCGCTTGATCGTGTCCAACCTCTCCGATAATCCCTGCTGAACGATGCAAATAATCAATTAACATTGATAACTCATTGACATGACGTAATTCAGTTACCAGGTGACCTTGCTCATTCAACGTTGCATGCCAAACTTGATCATCCATTGAAAAGCCACGGGCAGACCCTTGTCCATACCAATGAATTGGTGAGCTATTCTCATCAAAGCTAACTGTGACAGCTTTGAGTGAATCCGGGTTTTGTGCTAACACTTGCTCAAGTAACAATTCGTACTGATCTGATTGAACCTGACCCAATTGGTAACCTGGAGGCGTGGCCCAATCATTAATGGTATCGCTGAACATCGTCAGTGATCCTGCTAAGAACCCAATGAAAAGTAACAAACCGGCGGTGATCCCAGTCCAAGTGTGGAGAGATTGGTAAGTCCTTAGGATATCGCTTCTAATTTTCATAACTGGCTCCTTAGGAGATAAACAATAACGTTGGAAATCACAGCGCTAACGCCTAAGTACAGCCATGCCTGGCGCCCCGTTTTAAACATATAAACAAAACAGAGGATTAGAAGCCATATTGGCGTTATGATCCACATGTTAAATTGCGTTTTCCAAAGCCTTTGCTCTTCTGTGATCTGCTCAGTTAACCCCGTAGGCCCGAGCCACGCAAAAATACCGACAAGCCCAAGCGTTAAGAAAAAACCGCCAATCACACCCGCAAATGTTTTAGTCCACCAATGAGGTTGAATTTTATTGTATTGAGCCATGGTTTTTTACTTCCTATTGAGAAAGAGCATAAGTAAAGGCAGTGAAAATAATGCAGTCATTAACATCATAAGCGTGATAAAAAACCCAGCCGAGCCAATAAAGTAAAATGCACCTAAAACAATGGCTATGGCCACGGCCGCATAACCCATTCTTTGCATTGGTTTTGCCAAGGGCTTTTCCAACAACCTTTGATGTCTGTTTGATAAATATAAAAGAAGTGTACCGATGCCGATCAATAGCACCATTAGAAAAGAGTACAAACTTATGCTCCTGTCCTTAGCTAATTTAGTGTTCTGGGAGCAAGATTATAAACATAATAGGAACAACTTTACACTTTAAATTGTAATGAGAATTATTTTCAAAACTTAAGGTGAGATTAAAGCCTCATTCCCACAAAACCGTTCCCCAAAAGGCCGCCTTCCCTAACATCCGTCATCCTGAATTTACTTCAGGGTCCACTTTGACTTATAAAGTTAAGCCACTCACACATACGCTTAAAACATGGATTGCGGGGCAAGCCCACAATGACGGTATCTACGTATTTAATAACGGTATCGACTTGTTGACTAACACCCTAAGTGTCTACATTTTTAACAATAAAGTGAAGTATCTACATTTTGGCCAGTAAAGTAAAATATCAACAGGCCGCCTTCCCTAACATCCGTCACCCTGAATTTACTTCAGGGTCCACTTTGACTTATAAAGTTAAGCCACTCACACATACGCGTAAAACATGGATTGCGGGGCAAGCCCACAATGACGGTATCTACGTATTTAATAACGGTATCGACTTGTTGACTAACAACCTAAGTATCAACATTTTGAACAATAAAGTGAAGTATCAACAGGCCGCCTTCCCTAACATCCGTCACCCTGAATTTATTTCAGGGTCCATGACACCCATCAGGGCAACTTTATCAGTATGTCAGATACCTACAAAAAGCAGTGGAAAGTTATGTAACTCAATTTCAGTTCACAACATCTTTACTGGGAATAAAATCTAGCACGGTTGCATTAATGCAATATCTATCTGTGCCTCTTGGCCCTTCATTCTTAAACACATGACCTAAATGAATACCAGTCGACTTGGACCTGATTTCAGTCCTAACCATGCCGTGGCTTAAATCTTGATGGTAAGTGACGCTGCCTTTGACTGGATACTTAAATGACAACCACCCTGTGCCTGAGTTAAAGCGATCTTTAGTATCAAATAAATGCGCTCCACTGAGTTTATCAACAAAAACGCCCTCTCCTGTATTTTTGAAAATATCATATTGCTTGCAAAATGGACGTTCGGTGCCTTTTTGAAAGGCTATTTTATAAGCTTCCGTCTTCCCTAATTTGAACGCTCCCAATACTTTGTAGAAGGTTTCTCGATTCATAAAGCCTTGATATCCAGCAACCTCTTTGCCATTTTCAATAAGTAAAATAGTTGGCGTCGCCCAAGTAGCTGACATAATTTCAATGCCTTGTAGTTGGTCCGCGAATCTGTAATGTAACGGGATTGACCCCTTATAATCATTAACAACTGTACTTTTAAACTTTTCACAGTAGGGACAATAGTTTTTTGAGTCTAACACCACAATATGTTTGCCGCTTAAAAGCGCTTCGTTGCTTACTTTCTTTTTATCCACTTTGTCAAAAGTCACACCAGTACTATGATCCGGGCAATACCCGTTAGGGTTTTTCGCTAAATAATTTTGGTGATATTCCTCAGCAGATACAAAAGTTTCGAGCGGCTTAATTTTTGTTTGGATATCGCCATACCCGGCCTTTTGCAGCAAGTGCTGATATTCCCCTTTGAGCTGATGCGCCACTTTTGCTTGTTTCTCCGTATCAAACAAAATGATGGACCGGTATTGCGTACCTACATCATTGCCTTGCCTATTTTTTTGAGTCGGGTCATGGCTTTCAAAATAAGACTTAATTAATGACTCTGTTGAAAGCAAGTTTGCGTTATACGTCACCTTAACTACTTCTGCGTAGTTATTTTCATCATAACGACGACGAGGACTAATTATATTTTTGTAGGTTGCTTTAAAGCCCCTTCCATCAGCATACCCTGATTCCGCATCAATCACGCCAACCATTGCTTCATAGCGTTTTTCTGGACCCCAAAAGCAGCCAGATCCTAATACAAGTGTTTTAATATTTACGCTTGCGTTATCCATCTCAGGTTTCGGCATATCAGCGGCAAACGAAAAAGTTGAAAAAAGGCTGAGTAACAAAGTAAAGTTAAGCTGCTTCTTCACGTAAGTGCTCCTTTAATAATTATCTATCCATTTGGACCGAACTTCGAATAAAACAATTTCAAAATTTTGCATAACAAGCTAGCAAACTCAGTTCAATATCAGTCAAAACTTCGCCTTCACTGCGACATTCTCTAGGCACAATTAAAACTTGCTTTACCAATAAAGTTAAACGCAATAACACCTTGTGCACCAACTTGCTACACTGATACCACACCCGTTGCAATTGCAACTCACCCTAGAATCTGAGCAGTTCAACGACATTAGATTAATATGCCATTGAAAATAGGGTAAAACGTTGGCACGCAATATCCAGAGGATTTTAAAAATGTCTTTTATCTCTCGCCTTTCAGCGATCGCAGTTGCACTTGGTGCTTCAATTTCAGCTCAAGCTGCGGACATCCAATTCACATCTAAGCTTGAAAACGCTGAGTCACTCGTCATTTTCAAAGCTGAAGACAAAAAAGCTGCTTTCAAGTTTTTAGACAAGCCAACTAGAGCTCAATTAGACAGAGCGATAGAAAGTGAAGACTTTCAAGGCAAGTTTGGAAAAACCGTTGAAGTGCTAGCGCCAGTATCCTCTGATTATAAGCGCATCATTGTTGTAGGTTTAGGTAAGGAAGACGAACTAAACGCAAGTAAAATGACTAAACTTGGCGGCAATCTGCACGCTAAGTTAGAAGATAAAAAGTCATCAAGTGTTGCTGTTGCTTTTGAAGACTTTGATGGTGAAATTAATAATTCTCAGCTAGCTGCTCAGCTTGCTCACGGTATTAATTTACGTGACCATACTTTTGAAGTTTATAAAAAAGAGCCAAATAATTTTAAAGTTAGCTACAGCATAGATGTAGACAGCAAACGTAAAGCTGCTAAAGAATACATCCCGCTTGAGCATATTCAATCAGGCGTGTTTCTTGCTCGTGACTTAACTTCAGAAATAGCTTCTGAAATGACACCAGTGGATTTTGCAAAGGCTGCAAAACAGCTTGAGCAATATGGTGTTGAAGTGAAAGTATTAGAACCAGCTGAAATTAAAGAGCTTGGAATGGGCGCCCTTGAAGCTGTCGGTCGCGGCAGTGCACAAGGCTCTAGACTAGTCATTGCACACTACAAAGGTAACAACGACACACCAATTGCGCTTGTAGGCAAAGGCATTACCTTTGATTCAGGCGGCTATAACGTGAAAACGGGTAAGTCTATCGCGCTAATGAAAGTGGACATGGCTGGTGCAGCTGCCGTACTTGGCACAGTGAAAGCGATGGCGAAAGCAAAAGCAGATGTAAACGTGGTTGCAGTTATGCCAATGGCTGCCAACATGGTATCTGAAAACTCTTTCGCGCCAGGTGACGTTCTGCGTACAGCTGAAGGTTTGAGTGTTGAAGTACTTAACACAGATGCTGAAGGTCGACTTATTTTGAGTGACGCATTGTGGTATGCACGTCAATACTACAAACCAGAAATTATGATTGACCTTGCAACATTAACTGGCTCTAAAATCCGTGCGGTTGGCAATAACTACTCTGCAATCTTTTCAGAAGACGATGAGCTTGTTAAAGAGTTTACAATCGCTGGTCAAACAGTTAATGAGCAAGTTTGGCGCCTACCTCTGGGTTATAAAGACGCGCTAAAATCTGACATCGCAGATCTAACTAATATTGGCTCTTACGGTCCTGGTGCAACTACAGCTGCAACCTTCTTACAACAGTTTGTTGGCGATACTCGCTGGGTTCATATTGATATCGCTGGTAATGCGATCTCTAAAAAAACCAAAGATGAAGTTCCTGCCGGCGGCACTGGATACGGTGTTCGCATTCTTAGTGAATGGTTATTGAGCGGTAACTAATCCCTCCAATAAAAAGGCCATGCATTGCATGGCCTTTTTCTTATTTCTATTTATGTGGCCTCTCACACCATTACTATGTATATTAAACACGCAAAAGCACCCGTAATGACAACGCTATAAATAATAAAAAAGTCGTGTTTCAAATTATTATAAAGACAACATAATGACAAACAACAAGACCTATATTCTGGGCGAACGTGCACTCGTTTTAGAAATATTTCAAACTCACCTATCGCAACACCAACAAAATAAATTGTTTGCGTTACACGCTTGGATGCGTGAACAAAAAGTCTTCATAGATATCGTACCGGCCAAAACGACTATCACTGGCTACTTAATGCACTCTCAAGATCCAGAGTACTGGCTAGACAGGTTAAGAGAGGCATGGGAGAACATTGAACCTGAGGCATTTCAACCAACTGTTCATCAAATCATAACACGCTATGGAAAAAGTAACGGACCGGACCTAGATTCCGTTGCTTCTCTTACAGGTTTGAGCCCAGCTCAAGTGGTGGAGTTGCACAGTCAGCAAAGTTATCAGGTTAAATTTTTAGGTTTTTTACCTGGTTTTGCCTATTTGGGGGATCTCAACCCTAAATTACATTTACCTCGCCTTGATACACCTAGAACACACGTGCCGTCTGGATCAGTGGCGATAGCACAAGACCTTACGGCAGTTTATCCTAGTGAATCACCAGGTGGATGGCGACTTATCGGCCACACAGACACTGTTTTGTTTAATCATCAATTAGAATCACCAAGTATTTTGCAACCAGGAGATGTTGTAAAGTTCATACCAAGCACGGAGGGAATATGCTAACAATCTTAAAATCTGGTATTCAAACGTGCATACAAGATTTAGGAAGGTATGGTTTCAGGCATTTAGGCGTGTCGCAAGCTGGCGTGATGGACCCCCTCGCGGCTAAAAGCGCCAACATACTCCTTAATAACTCCACGGATTCCGCTGTTATTGAGATAACCGTAGGCTTATGTAAATTTAAATTTGACCATCCAACCAACTTTTCGCTTACTGGTGCAGACCTTGGTGCAAAGCTTAATGGAAAAAGCATTGCCACTGGGTGGCGGTATCACGCTGAGGCTAACGACATATTAACTTTTGCGTCGAGTAAGAGTGGCACACGTGCTTACTTTGCTGTTCAAGGTGGATTTAATGATGTTACACCTGTCATGCATTCGTCGGCAACCGACATACAAGCAGGGTTTGGAGGCCTCAGCGGCAGGGCTTTGCAAGACGGTGATGTATTACCTTACACCCCATTTAACGCGCTTGACTCCATTGGTGCTGCACTACCTGATTATGTCGACACAATTCGCGTTATCCCTGGACCACACATAGACTTGTTGCCCAAAGACAATCAACAAAGCTTGTACAATCAGCAGTGGCAAGTACAACCAAATAGCAATCGTATGGGGTTAAGAGTCGCAAGTGATATTGATATAAGCCACAACGTAAGTATTACTAGCCAAGCGGTAAGCCCTGGTGTGATACAATTACCACCCAATGGCCAACCTATCGTATTACTTAATGACTGCCAAACCACAGGGGGATATCCAATTATTGCACATGTGATTGAAGCTGACTTACGTCATTTAGGCCAATTACATGCAGGAGTACACTGTCAGTTTAGAGCCGTAAATAGACTGCAAGCTCAACAAGCATTAGATCAACAACAACAACACCTAGCACAATTGAAAATTGCTGTGCTACATCATGATAAGAAAAATATATGACTGAACTAAATTTACTCCCGTTAACCGGGATATTGGTTGTCGTAGTCGGCTTTGCCCTGCGGTTTAACCCTTTATTGGTAGTCACTGCGGCAGGGCTAATTACCGGCTGGGCAGTTGATTTAAATTTTGCTGAACTATTAGCCACATTTGGTGAAAAGTTTATGAACTCCCGACAACTGGCAAGTTTCTTATTGATTCTGCCTGTTATTGCGATTTTGGAACGCTACGGGCTGCAAAATCGTGCAAAAAATTGGATAGCCAATATTAAAGGGGCCACTACCGCGAGAATTCTCAGCGTGTACTTCGTGGTGCGAGAATCTTCGGCAGCTTTGGGCCTGCTTAGCTTAGCTGGCCAAGCTCAAACGGTTAGGCCTTTGTTAGCTCCGATGGCGCTAGGTGCTGCTGCAAATATACATGGCGAACTTCCCAAAGAAGTCAAAGACATGATCAGCGCACATTCAGCCGCGTGCGACAACATTGCAGTATTTTTTGGCGAAGACATATTTATTGCTTTTGGAGCCGTTTTATTAATGGATGCGTTTTTAAAGGAAAATGGTATCCAAGGTATTGAGCCTCTGCATATCGGTCTTTGGGCCATACCCACTGCGATTTTCGCATTAATCGTACACCTATTCCGCCTCGCTCGTCTCGAAGCAAAAATTTGCAACAAAATAGCCGAGATAAAACAACTAAACAAATCTGTCAGTACTGAGGAGTTAGCATGAGCGCAGTAAGCCAAACTACACACTCGGCACAACCAGCAATACTCTCAATAGACAATATCTATTTACTCATCGGCTTTTTAGTACTGTTTTTAGTAGTTAAAACTCTACAAGATAAGCAACACCCAAAACGTCTCACGACAGCCCTATTTTGGATGCTCTTTGGTAATGTATTTTTATTTGGTGATCTATCAATTTCGCTAATAGGTGAAACGCTAACTTACCAATGGGTGGGAGTCAGTGTGATAGCCATCGCCCTGTTGGCAGGGATGGGCAAAGTGTCAATGGGCACATACTACACACCAAGCGAAGAAGAGCTAGACAAAAGCGCTCAAACAATTGGCAATAAACTATTTATTCCTGCGGTACTTATTCCCGTTATAACAGTGATTTGTACGCTCTTCTTAGGTGGTATTAACCTTGGCGGAACCTATTTATTTGACCAAAATCATTTAACCTTAGCGTCTCTAACACTTGCTTGTGGCGGTGCTTTATTAGTTGCATGGAAATTCACTTCAGGCAGCCCCATTCAAGCGATAGGCGAATCTAGACGCCTTGTTGACTCCATAGGATGGGCAGCAATTTTACCACAAATGCTGGCTATGCTGGGCGGCGTTTTCATCGTGGCAAATACAGGTACAGCAATACAAGATATTGTAACTCTGTTCATATCTCCAGATAATCGTTTTATGCTCGTTGTACTTTATTGCGTCGGTATGGCTTTGTTTACTATGGTCATGGGTAACGCATTTGCTGCTTTCCCTGTCATGACAGCGGGTATCGCGGTACCATTCTTGATTCAAGGGCATGGCGCTAGCCCTGCACCACTGGTAGCGATTGGTATGTACTCCGGTTACTGCGGCACGTTAATGACGCCAATGGCTGCAAATTTTAATATTATCCCAGCCGCACTACTCGATTTAAAAGACAAATATCAGGTGATCAAGGTGCAAATACCAACTGCGATCGCTCTACTAATCATCAATATCTTTTTAATGTATGGGGTTATTTTTAATGACTAAACCTAATCACCCTACCGTGTTAATTACTGGATTTGAACCTTTTGGTGGCGAAGCAATTAACCCTTCATGGCAAGCGGTTCAGAAGTTAGAAGGCCTTATTATCGAAGGCCATTTAATCGTAACACGAGAGCTTCCTTGCGAGTTTGACACCTCTTTGGAATCGCTTTACAACAATATCGCGCTGCATGAACCAAACCTTGTATTATGTGTTGGCCAAGCAGGCGGCCGCAGCGATATTACGATTGAACGTATTGCTATAAACATCAATGATGCAAGAATTAAAGATAACGCAGGCCACCAGCCTATCGACACACCCGTTGTTAAAGGCGGTCCAGCCGCTGTTTTTGCTAAGTTACCGATAAAACAAATGCTTTGGGACCTACATGAAGCGCAGATCCCAGCCAGTATTTCCAATACTGCAGGCACCTACGTATGTAATCATGTCATGTATGGACTATGTCATTACATAGAAACACACAAAGCCAATTTAAAAGGTGGCTTTATACATATTCCATATTTGCCAGAGCAAGCTGTGCACCATAGCGGTGCACCCAGCATGGCTGAGTCAACGGTCATTGCAGCGTTAAAATCAATGATTGCCTCTGCTTTAAGCCATGATCAGGATTTGGCCATAGCGGCAGGAACAACTCACTAATAACTTGCAATATTTTGGTGCAGAGATGCACCAAAATTTACTCCCTTTCCCCTTACGATATTTAGTATTTTCCGTGTGACTTCATCATAATTTTCTGTTAGTTATAGACTTAGTTTTATACAAAAATAACTATATTTATCACAGTGATTAGCTCGTGACCGACGGTAAACTGGTAACGGGCGTAACAGGAATGAGGGTACTATGTGTTCAATATTTGGTGTTTTAGAAATCCAAGGCTCGGCTGACAAGTTACGAGCACAAGCTATTGAAATGTCGAAAAAATTAAGACACCGTGGACCTGACTGGTCCGGTGTGTACTCTAGCGAAAAAGCGATTTTAGTGCATGAGCGACTCGCTATTGTTGGAGTTGCCAGTGGCGCTCAACCTTTGTATAACCCAGAGAAAACCCATGTACTCGCAGTAAATGGCGAAATATACAACCACAAGGCACTTGCAGAGCAATTGGAAACCCCATTTGAGTTTCAAACAAAGTCTGATTGCGAAGTTATTTTAGCCTTATATAAACAAAAAGGGCCTGAGTTTTTAGATGATTTAAATGGCATATTTGCATTTTGTCTTTATGACGAAGAACAAGATGCTTATTTAATTGGTCGTGACCATATCGGCATTATACCTTTGTACACGGGCCGAGATCAGCACGGTAACTTTTACGTTGCCAGTGAAATGAAGGCGCTTACACCTATATGTAATCACATAGAGGAGTTTCCCCCTGGGCACTATTTGTATTCAAAAGAAGGGACGTATCACAAATACTATCAAAGAGATTGGCAAAGTTTTGATGCAGTGAAAAACAACCCCGCGAGCGCCCTTGAAGTCAAAAATGGTCTAGAGGCTGCGGTTAAAAGGCAGCTGATGTGCGATGTGCCTTATGGCGTGTTGCTTTCCGGTGGGTTAGACTCCTCGGTAATCTCGGCAATAACCCAACAATTTGCTGCCAAGCGTATTGAAGACAATGACGCCAGTGATGCTTGGTGGCCTAAACTTCACTCATTTTCAATTGGTCTAGAAGGCTCACCAGATCTCGAGGCTGCGCAAAAAGTAGCGGATCAAATAGGTACCATCCATCACCCTATTCATTTTACAGTGCAACAGGGGTTAGATGCCTTAAAAGAAGTGGTTTACCACTTAGAGACCTATGATGTGACAACCATTCGTGCCTCCACTCCAATGTATTTGATGGCGAGATATATCAAAGCTATGGGCATCAAGATGGTGCTATCCGGTGAAGGCGCAGATGAATTGTTTGGTGGATACCTTTACTTTCATAAAGCCCCAAATAGTAAAGAGTTTCATGATGAGCTTATCCGAAAAGTCTCTAAATTACATATGTTTGATTGCCTACGTGCGAACAAATCGATGGCAGCTTGGGGCGTTGAGGCAAGAGTGCCATTTTTAGATAAAGAGTTTGTTGATATCGCCATGCGCACCAACCCTGAGTACAAAATGTGTAAAGATGGCCGAATAGAAAAGCATGTTATTCGTGAAGGGTTTAGCGGATACATTCCCGATGATGTTTTATGGCGTCAAAAAGAGCAGTTTTCTGATGGTGTGGGTTACTCATGGATAGATTCTCTTCGCGACTATGCCGAGGCCCAAGTCTCTGATCAAGATATGGCAAATGCACACTATCGCTTTGCAATTAATACCCCAGATAGCAAAGAGGCGTATTTCTATCGCACCATTTTTGAAGAGCACTTTCCTGGAGAGGCTGCCGCAAAATGCGTACCTCATGGAAAGTCTGTCGCCTGCTCTACTCCCGAAGCACTTGCGTGGGACGAGAGTTTTGAAAACAACGCAGATCCGTCGGGACGCGCCGCCAATGTGCACAACGATGCGTATAAACAACAGTGATGTAATAAAACTATAGGGTAATGATTAAAGTGCTCTACAAGTTCTCATCTCGAGGTCACTTTAATAACCCTAATAATTATCGGTTTTTATATGCCATTTTACGTACTACACTTGCAAGCATTCTAAATCTAAAAGAGAAAAACCAATGATTGAACAAGGACAAAGCATTCCAGAGTCGGTATTAACTGAGCTAACAGCCGATGGCATGCAAAACCATACGTCTGAAGCGCTTTTTGCCAACAAGAAAGTCGTTGTTTTTGCAGTACCAGGTGCTTTCACACCAACTTGCTCGCAAGCACATTTACCAGGGTTTGTTGCACTGGCGGACAAAATCAAAGCTAAAGGTGTCGATAGCATCATTTGTGTTTCAGTCAATGACGCTTTTGTGATGAAAGCTTGGGGAGATGCGCAAAACGCAGATGAAATTTTAATGCTCGGAGACGGCGATGCAAGCTTCACTCAAGCATTAGGGCTAGATATGGACACAGCTAGCTTTGGCGGTGTGCGCTCTCAACGCTACGCTATGATTGTTGAAAACGGTGTAGTCACTCAATTGAACGTAGAAGCACCAAAAACTTTTGAGATCAGTAAAGCTGAAGTGATTTTAGAAGCGCTGTAATCACAAAGGTATTTTCGCTCATAACTATTCTAACGAACAGTTATGAGCTAGTTTAGTTATGCACTTCTTCCAGCTTACCTCGTTAACTACTTTCAGGAAAAAAGCGGACCTTTAATACAATTGTTTCGTTAGGAACTGCATGTAACAACTTCTCTGTATCTTCACTCCAAGGGCACAGGCTTAATGACTGACCTCTAAATCGTTGGTTAGGGCTATTTTCGCTAAGATTAAGTTCAAATAAAGATGTGCTTTTAGCAATTTGATTGCTAGATAAAATCAATGCATAGTCCGAATTTGAATCCAATGTAATTTGTTCTTTAATGGATTTAAATAGGTTTCCATCGGCTAGAAACTCCATACCTTCATCTCTGATCGGCTTAGCTTTTTGAAATCTAGCGTCCTGATGAAATTGCACAAAATTTTCTACGCTTGGCACATAAGTTAAATTCCCCTGTTCAGGTATCGGCCCCCTTATATTTGTGTCTAAAACAGCAAAAGGGCGTAAAGGTTTAAGACCAAACTCCTGTAAAGCTGGCGCTACTGCTGGAAAGTATGTTTGAAATACTTGCGCTTCTTTCCCACTGATAACTTTACCAAATGCCAAATCTAAACAACTGTCTGATTGTAGGTTTAATTTAAGATCCATGATTTTTCCGTTTTAGTCTTTAAGTGTTTTTTATTGTGGAACCTTTATTTCCGGAAATCAACACTTCCGTTAAAAAATTTCGGAAATCATCATTTTCGTAATTGTACATTTACTGTAAAATTGCTTTCTGATACCATCGCCAGCATGAAACAAGAAAATACCAAACAACCCGGTAATACACGGGGTAGAAAACGTGATTCGAGCAGAACTGATGCGATTGTAAAGGTGGCTCTGAGCTTGTTATTGGAAGTGGGGTTTGATCGATTTCGTATTCAAGATGTTGCGACTAAAGCAGGCTGTGGAACAGGTGCTATTTACAGGCGGTGGCCTACGAAAGAGTCTTTAATTATTGAAGCAATCAAAAGCATGCCTGCGCAAGAAGCGCCCGTTACGGATGAACCAACGACTGATCTAAAGACGGTCATAGAAAAGCAATGTAGCCAAGCCAGCGAGAAACCTGATTTAGTGCCAGGATTAGTTGCAGCAATGCGTTCTGATAAAGAAATAGAGGCTGTTGTTAAAGCCGGATTTTCGTTAGAACATTATCGCAAAACGATTGCTAGAACTATTGGTGAAGACCATGAACACTTGGACTTGCTTGCTGAGATAACACCTGCAATTACGTTATTTCGCTCAGTCTTTACGCCTGAATCACTAAACAGTGATGACATGGTTGAAGAAATCCTATCGGTAATTACCTCTTTCAAGCCCAAAACATAATGGATGAAATCACAGAGCTGGGATGTATCTAATCTATGCGTTTTGTCTACAGGCAATCTTCAGATTTGATTTGATCCTTCAGTCAAATCTGAAAAACATGAAGCGGCTATAACGATTAGCACCTTAAAACCCAGTTTGATTAATTCAGCCTCTCCGCCATATCCTTGCTGGCGACAACACTGTTAGCGCCCTCTCTTACAATTACAGTTTCGAATTGCCCTTGTGTATTTTGTATAAATTCTACATAAGTTTGCTCTTCTGCATCATCACCTTGAAGCACAAATTGGTTTGGAGCTATTGGCACTAACGCGCGCTGACCGACATATAGCGTGTTATTTTTTAGCGAGAAATACCTTGTTTTTGACCTTGGTTCATCTGCACTGATAAACCCCCTTTCCAACGCCGTATATTTATCTCCAGAAACAGTGAATGCGCCTGTAAATTGATTTAGCCACTTAGCATTGATAGCGGGTTCATAGCGATAGAATGGCCTGTAAAACGGCCAGTCGAAAGCATCAGCTACGGCTCTTCTTATTTCCTCGTACAAGTCATCGCCGTTACTCCCATTGGTAAATACCACCAACCCCGTTCCTAAATTTAAATGACCTTCCATCCATGCTTTGTACGATTGATTTGAACCTCCGTGACGAAAGCGTCTTAACTCCCCTGCACCTGACATTTTTGGGCCTAACCCAAACTTACCAAATCCAACTTCAGTCATCATTTGTTGCGCTAAACCGTGTTCTAGATAATTATGATTTCCTTGATAGCTTTTCATCAGAGCAATCATCAAATGTGCATAGTCGCTTGGTGTACTCCAAAGGCCAGACGCCGCCATTTCTGGAAATGTATGCCACCCACGCGGCTTTGCTTCTAATTTCCCAGATGCATCATGTGCTTTTGCAATATTGCCGAACTCTTTGGGTAAAGGGTTCTCAAAAGTTGAACGAGTCATTTTAAGCGGCTTGAACAGTAAATCTTCGGTAGCGATTTCGAAAGGTTGCTTTAAAACATCTTCAAATAACAACTGAATAATGGTGGTGCCCCCTCCTGAATAACGCCAACTTGTGCCAGGTTGATAAAACGTGCGTACAGGCTTAGTTCGGGAAAGCCCAGTTCCTTTCAAGGTCTCCAATACAGTCGGCGTCTTTTCGTGAGGCTCAAAGTCAGGAAACCCCCATAGAGAAAGCCCCGCCGTATGAGACAATATCCCCCTCAAGGTAACCTTATCTATATTTGTGTATTGACTTGCAGGAACCCGCCACTGTTTTAGGTAGGTGTTGACGTCCGTATCCAATGCTATCTGCTTTTGGGAAGTTAAACTTAGTACTGCCGCCGCTGTTGCAACTTTACTTAATGAGCCAACAGAAAAGACCGTATTTTCATCAACAGGTTGTGCTGTGCCCGCTTCTTTTAAGCCATAACCTTTAGCAAAGACAACTTTGTAATTTTCTATCACAGCTATCGACACTCCTGGTACATTGAAATGCGCCATACGCTGCGATAAAGACCACTTTGTCGGATTAGACTTATCGAGAACCGAATCTCTTAGTCCATTTTCCATCATCTGTGCTTTAGCATTTATTGATTTATCTTCATTTGCATTACTACTTGTGCTGATTGCCAATAAAAGAACCAATGGGGCAATGGGCAAAGCTCGTGAGTAAGTTGCCATAAAATTCCTTTTTGTTTTAACCAAGATTACGTTTATTAGACGACTAAACTCTCCAATTTGTTAAGGACTCGTTTTACGCCCTTTCATCTTTTGTCGACTCCATGACAACGTGTGTCGTAATAGTGCAAACTTGTGGAATAGATCCAAGTACATCGGCATGAAAAGCTTTGTACGCATTTAAATCTGATGTTTCTACACGCAGCAAATATTCAAACTCACCAGTGACGTTATGACACTCTTTTACTGCACTGGCCAGTTCAATCGCTTGTTCGAATGCTTTTTGAGACTCAGTCGAATGCTCTCTCAGTCCTACACCAACATAAGCGATGAATCCCGTGCCAAGTTTTTCCGAATCCAATACGGCACGATACCCTTTAATAAGCCCTTTTGATTCCAGATCTTGAACACGTCTTAAACATGCCGAGGGAGAAAGCCCTATTTTTTCCGCTAGCTCCACGTTTGATAGACGTCCATCTTTTGACAATTCATGTAATATGATTCGATTAAACTTATCTATTTTCATTTTTCCCCTCCGTCACTAGAATAAACTGACTGATTATTTCATAGCAACGAAACTTCTCACCAAGGTGCAAAAATAGTTAATGTGTTCATGAACTGAAAAGAAGTGTGAGGCCAACACCAGCTTATTTCGGGAGATATATCAATGGATACACTTTACGCCTGCTGAGATGATGTTGACCGCTGACTAAGTCAGCGGTCGGCTTGATCAAAAAGAGCAGTGAACAAAATACTCACCTTGATACATTTTTTGATTCAATTGTTCTTTAATCTGTTGTTCTACCAGTTCCGCACCACCTGCTATAGAGTGAAGCTGACACTGGTGCTTTTGTAAATAAGTCTGCATTTGGCTGCTGTCTATATCCCAAACCACCGGTTCACCGAGTTTTTCAAGGTGACGATAGAGAAGTTTGGGGACCGTATTTTTTGCACTTTCTCTGGGCTCCAGTGTCGAAAAAATAAACTGTGTGCCACTACCTGTTAAAGCGCGAATTGATTCAAATACCGTGTCTACGTCCTGCTGGTTTAAATACATCAAAACACCTTCGCAGATAAACAATGTTCGTTTTTCAGGACAAAAACCTCGAAATTCAGAAAGCGCTGTTTTTAGCTGTTGACGACCAAAGTCCACAGCCAAAAAGTGCATGTTCGAGCTATCAAACGAATCTTCTTCTAACGCTTTAACTTTTTGAGACTGCGTGGCCGGATGGTCAATTTCAATAAAGTTAACGTCAACAAATGTCTGCTGCAAACGCCAACACAAAGAATCAAACCCAGCCCCGAGTACGACTACTTGTGTAACCCCCTCAGACAAGGCTTTCAATGTTAGCTGCTCGATATGACGTTTACGCAATACATAGTGCAAAGATATTCCTGGCAACAACAGGCGCTCCCTAACTTTGGCAAGCTTGCAAAACCACCAGCTTTCTAGTTGCTTCAGTCTATGCCGGCCTTGCTCACTACCCTGTAAAATTTGGCGAGATACCGAAATAACTTGCTCGTCTACCAAAGCACTGTATTTTGACGTTTTTGCTGCAAACAATAAGCCTTGGGCGACAGTAAACGCGGTTGAACTGGCTTCGTTATCTTTCATCAACGTGCCTCACTATAAAAAATAATGCTTTTGTCTGTTAAACCAATCGAGCCTGTTAGTGCTTGTTGTTCAAGGAATGCTTGACTTTCATCCCTTTCGACACCCGATATCACCGAGAATGCATGCCCGCCCATTCTCACTACTCGCTGATGCGGCTTTTTCAACATCGGTTTGGCTGTCTTTGACAACTGTTCTAAAAAAAATTCAAGCCTCTCTTGTTTCGATGCATGAGCATATATAAGTGCTCTGCGCCCTACATCCCGTAGTTTCTGCTCCATGACTTTAAGAATAGTTTTCATGTAGCTGGGGTCTTTATTTACCTTTTGCCAAAAATCTTGTTTCTTTAGTACCAATAGATCAGTATTTACAATAGCAGCGGCATTGACAGTGCGCCCCTGCTCATCAAAAAGGCAAGACTCACCGAACAATTCGCCTGCGGTCAATGTGGCCAAGTCAAAGTGCTGTTGTTGATCTGCTCTGTCCATTGCAATACTTATCGCGCCACTACTGATAAGATACGCTTCTTCAGCATTCTCTTCTGACGCATTGAAGATTGGTGTCCCAGCACTCACCAGCAGATATTCAAAGCTTTCAGAAAACAACTCCGTCAGTTTAGTATGGGCTCTTGGTCCACCGAAAGCCCATTGCGTGATCTGTTGCATAGTACAGTGCATGGGTACCATAGAAACCGAAATATGTTCATGTCGTACCTGTGCACCCAGTGCTTTTAGACCCATCCGTTTATATATCGCAAGCGTTTCAATATTAGCTGTAGTAATGATATCTGTTACACCCCGGGCTTCACCGATATCACAACTTAATTTAAATAAAGCTCTGAATAAGTCTCGACGGTTTCGCCAATTGGCATCTATCGCAAACATGCCAGAATTGGCTAATAGCGGAGGTGGTAAATTCTGTTCGTGATTTTGCAAAATTAGCTGGCTGCGGTATTGATTAAAGTCGTACATTTGGTCAGCTGGCAATTGCAGAGCGCCATCTATCACAACTCGTATGGTACCCACTGGCGTTTCGCCATCATATGCGATGATATTATAGCTGTCAGGCATACCGTCAAACATATCCATAATAATACGTTGCGGGTTGGCCTGCATATACGCGTACTCTTCTACATATACCTGATATCTAAGTTGATAAACATGGTTGAGCTCAACTGGGGTGGAAGCAACTTTTACTCTAATAGACATTGAACGGAACTTTTTAATAATTATTGTAAAATTTGATTGTAACCCTTTTTTATTACAATCAGCAAAACCTAAATAATTAAAAAGTAATACTTTATTTTTAGCCTGCAAAAACGAGTCTATACAAACAGAGATGGCTATACATCATCAAACAATGCTGATTTAAGAAAATTCATTGAGTAGCAGAACCTACGAGTAAAGTGAACACCGCATTTATATTATGCTCGCCATCACCGAACATATCTTCGCCACAAGTAACTTGCTCTTGCAACTAAGAAGAAAGCACTGGTTGGTGCTTTCTACCTATTTTGTTTTGGTACTTGAAGGGCCTTAAGCGTAATTCGCCGACCACTGCTGCAAAATATTTTGATATGGTTTGATGAAATT
This sequence comes from Pseudoalteromonas luteoviolacea, assembly GCF_018100925.1. Taxonomy (GTDB): domain Bacteria; phylum Pseudomonadota; class Gammaproteobacteria; order Enterobacterales; family Alteromonadaceae; genus Pseudoalteromonas; species Pseudoalteromonas obscura. The sequence goes on from NZ_JAGJEH010000004.1 coordinate 53,427, forward strand.
CTCTTCAGTAAACTTCCCTTGTTCAATTGCTAAACGACTACGTTCTTCGCGGTCATATACAATTTGTGTCAGAGAGTGATCTTTATTCTTCAAGTTTGGCTTGTAACGTGCACCCGCCACGGCATTCGCATTATAAATTTCAGGACGATAAATTCTTTGAAAAGTCCCCATAGTACTAATTGTGCTGATCAACTCTAGGTTTGAGTAATCATTTAGTAGATCACCAAAGAAGTAAAATGCAAATGGTGCAACACTATTTGGTGGCATAAAATAACGTACCTGCAAGCCCATTCTCTTGAAGTATTGCTCAGTTAATGAAGACTCATTCGGTTGATACTCATAACCTAATACTGGGTGTTGATTTTCAGTTCTGTGGTACGTTTTGTTATCCGAGACACTTAGGCAAATAACCGGAAGTTTACTAAAATTACGCCTATATGTGTCTGAATTTACAAAGTACTTAAACAAATTTCCGTGCAACTCACCAAAATTATCCGGAATACTAAATTGCGGTTGGTCCTTGTTATGGTCTAACAGTAGTACACTGAAATCGTAGTCTCTGACATAAGAAGAGAAGTTATTTCCCACAATACCTTCGGTGCGCTCGCCTGTTTTATGATCAACAATGTACGTTTTTAGCACTTCAATTGACGGAAATGTTTCGCCACTACCGTCAATATCCATATCTACTGAGATAATTTCCAGCTCAACTGAATACCGATCACCTTGCGGGTTATCCCAATGTGCAAGTGCATTAAAACTGTTATCAATCATTTGCAATGCATTACGCAAGTTAGATTGACGACTTTCGCCTCTAGCTAGGTTTGCAAAGTTCGTCGTAATGCGCGTATTGTTTGACGGATGATAGTTCTCATCTAGACGAAGGTTCTTGATAGTAAATGTAAAATCTTTATTCATGATCTGGTATCCAAATGTTTTAGGTAACCCTAAATGTAATTCCTGCTCTGCTTAGGTTTATTTTCCTAGTTCAAGACCTGATTAACCTACTTGAGCAATTAGCACCAACTGACCGCCAAGAGTTTTAGACCTCTAGACGTCTACATCTTTCGATGAGTTAGTTATACTTGGATGGCTAAGTGATTAAAAATGTTATTATTTCAATTTAAACATGAAGAAAATTCATAATATTGAAAAATTGGGACTCGCAGCTAACCTGCTATCTTAGCGGTCAATTCACATAAGGAGTAAGGTAAGCCCATGAGCCAGTTTCTTTATCGCTTGCCCCACGATTCACCTATAACAAGAACCACATAAACCACTTTTTTTATTTGCCGGCTTTGTTTGGCATCTTATGTACATCTTGGCTTACCGCGCCCTTAAGTGCCAAGGCTACGAATTATTTATCTGTGTCTACCGTGAAAAAAATCTTCCCCGGATTATGAGTTGTGATAGCTACGAATATGATATTTGGCCGATAAATTCGCCATTACTGACACAGCAGAAAAGCCTTAACTTCTCATTGGGTTTTTTGGCTATGGTGTAAATCTTTGTACCAAGGGTTGGCCGTTACTAATAATACAGTCAAGCAGTACAGAGCTTAAAAAACACCTATAACCCACAAAAAAAATTTAAATAATTTTTATCTCATGAATTGCATTAGTATCTTGTTCGTACATCGCACATTATTCGTATATAAGTCATATAACGATAAAAATATAGCTGCGCCTAAATCGTAACTTAGCCAAATTTGGTTGCTCGTTCGAGCTCATTCTCGCTATTTTGGGGTGTTTTTTACCTTACAGAACTAAATTACTACCCTTTAGTAACAAATTGCACTAAGTGCAATGTAATAAAAATCAATATAAATCCCCGTCATTTAGCTGAAATATTCAATATCTATAAATAGGACTCCGAAATATATGGCTGTATCGGAACTCAGTATATAAAATCAAAACCGGCCACCTCACATTTAGGAAAGGCCACAAAGGTCTAGGCCGATCTTGTTATTTAAATTTAAAAGGAATATTTAAATGAATACAAAGTTACTATTCAGCGCGGCTATGATATCAGCGTTACTTACCTCTTCTTTTTCATTTGCTGAAGAATTGCAAAGTGCTGGAGATATGGAATATAAAATAGGCAACAAGGTATATAAAATCCCCTCAAACCAATCAGTTAATGTTGATAAAATAATCGAATTAATTGACTCAAATAACGATGTATCTGAATTCGGTGTAAACACATTCGAATTAGAAAGCGCACAAGTATCAAGCTCGTCATTTAACATTCAGTCAGGTAATTTGGTTGTTTTTAGTGGTTACAGCGCAACTGACGTCAACGCGTTTGACGCAACATTCAGATTTACTTGTCCGAGCAATATGTTTTTACAGCGTGTATCTAGCTACCATGCAAATTGGGCTGAAGACCGCCGCTTTAGCTTTGAATGCGCAAAGTTTAAAACGGCATCTGGTAGCAAAGTATACCGTGGCCGCGTAAGTTGGTCTGGCTATGCAAATGAATTCGATCATGCCGTTAATTATACTTGTCGTCATGGTGAGTTTTTAGTGGGTGTTTATGCTGAACACGAAAACTGGGCTGAAGATCGTAGATTCAAGTTTGCTTGTGCGGCGATGAACGAAGGTTCTGCATACGGTACTCAATTAGAGCCAGAACAATGTTTTGAAGATGGCCCTTCTTCACTAGACCGACCTTGGGATTTAGGTTCTTCTCGTGGCGCATTAGTTGGTATGAAGAGCGAGCATGTAAACTGGGCTGAAGACAGAAAAACGACTGTTACTTACTGTTTGAGTGCAAATAGCGGCTGGTAATAACCAGTTAATAAATACTTTCTTAACTGTTCAAGCCACGTTTTTATATTATATAAGAACATTAAAGGCGTGGCTTTTTAATTTATTAAATATTCAACATTAATAACCCTCAACTTACTTAAATTAATTGACCTTATAATAAAAGCCAATAACAAACAGTGTATTTACATATTTATTATGTATTTTTCAATCTTATAAAGTCCCAATGATTGTTAGGTTATAACTTGAATCCTGAAAACAGCTCTAGGGGCTATTTCAAAGCAACTTAACGACAGAATTCTTGCAATAGGAACTCAAAAAAATTACAAAATCGACAAGAATTTTAACAATACAATTTACAACACATTCTTTTTGTATGAAAATGCCTCAGAGTAAATTTTTAGCGACTTAGCACAACAACAATAACAAAGGTTCAAAATGAAAAAGGCAACGCTCATCGCATTAGCAACGCTTGTGGCATCTTCGGTATCGTCTTCAGTTGAAGCACGCACGACTACATACGTTTTGTGTTATAAGTCCGGTAAAGTCGCCTGGAGCGAAGAGCACTATAACCCACACTCTATTCAAACAGCCTATTATCGCTGTGTTGATGAAGGTGGTTTACCTAAAATTGTCTACTTTTAAGCGAAAAGTACCTTTTTACTTTTCATGTGTTTATTAGCTAACTTGTTATCTACCTACACAAAGCCATTGCGGTACAAAAAGCGATAAAGCCCTGCCGATTAAAATGGCCGATAACAGTTCACTGTTCGGTTAATATTGCTTTCTCGGCCATTACAAAGCCGGTAAATAATTCATGTCTTGCACGTTTGATTTCTGAGCTAGCTAGTGCTTGTTGGATAGCCGACACGTATTTCTCCTGCGTGTTGAGTGTCAGTGTTAAATATAAACCTTTACTTTCAAACCCCGCTTCATCAAACACATTTAAACGCTCTAGAATCGATATATCGTAACCTAGGTCTGCAAGCTTGCCTGAAACCGCGAAAGTCGTTCCCACAAAACGGTTCACACGACCCTTGATCAATGCCTGCAACGCTTGAGTTGAATTAATCACTTGCAACACGTTATCTTCTCGAAAATAAGAAATGACACTTTTCATCTTGTGAGAATTTCTTTCAATTGCAACGTTAACGACTCCGTTGGTTGGCTCTGCTCTCGACCTAATTTTCCACAAGTATTGTTGCCCTGTATAGACTGATGTTAGCCAGATAAAACGGTTGGCTCTTTGTGGAGTTTTGGACATCGATAAGATCATCACATTTGGCCTGTGTGCATCTATATTCATGATCCGAGCCCAGGGTTTGGCTGTAAACTTACCATTTAGGTTTGCCGCTTTTAAGAGTTTCTTAGCGAAAAAGTAAACGGGACCATATCCCGTACCACTCTCGTCAACCATTTGAAATGGAGGGTTGTGCTCAAATACAACTTCTAAAGCTGCAATATAATTTGAGTTAAATAGTAGTAAAGTACACACTAAAGCGTGCTTCATACTCAGCCTTAGTTGTTCATGTTTTTGATACGCAGGACGACTCGAGCCAATGGGCTATATCAAGGTTATACTTTTCCAGCCACTTTTTTGCAGCTTCTTGCTCTGAGTGCCCATCTACGATAACCAGTGCTGAAGCATCAGCTATCATGTTTTTTGAGAAGTTAAGCTTTCTTAGTAAATTGTATACACATGGGTAGGTACTTTGCAGACCTGTCCAGCCAGCTTTTCTCAACCAACCTTTTTGTGGATTTCCGCAATCATTGACTAAATTGCTATTTTGCCCCCAGCTTGCATCTACCTCGCAAGCTGGCGAGTATTTGGGAAATTGTACAAACTTCCCTGGCATGTAAAGATCCGTCCAGTTCGGTGTCCAGTTTATTATCAACACCGGCGTTTTATTCTCCCAAGCTTGCTCAAGTAGCTGCCATAATTCATTTTCATTATTGAGTCGCTCTATTGTGAAATGTAGTCCTAATGCGCGGATAAGGTCCGCATCCTGATAATCCCAGTCAATTGTATAAAAAACGCCTTTGGAAGAACCGGGTTTTCGCGCAAAAAGCGTTGCACATCGATTTAACGCCTGCCAGTCAGGTAAGCCCGGACACAATTCCTCGACATATTTTGGATACCACCACTCTTCTCGAACCACCACATCGTGGACACCCAAGTCTACTATATAGTTGTTTTCTATCATTCTATTGAATTGCCCAGACATCGACTGTTGCCAAATTTCTATTTGAAAGTGTACGAGCCCTTTTTTCATTGCGCCCCACTGATCGCTGGCTGGCATATCATGGTAAATAACGTTGTAGCCATACGTTTGAATCATGCTTCCAACCGCATAAGACAGCACACGCTGGCTTGTCCAGTTGTTCATTGGAATTGAAATTTCATTCTGTTTGTTATTTGCATGAGCACAACACAAAACAGCACACACTAAGAATAACCAGTTTGTAAATTTGACAACAAAGCGCATAAAAATAGATCTTCTCTATCAAACAACAAAAACTTATTAGTTTGACCTGTCCTTCTCCTTAATGACAAACAAACGAGTTCACTATCTCAAGTATAGATGTGATCACAACAATTAAAGCGTGCAATACAATTATTTTGGATAAACCCATCTAGACGTGGGGACTACCTTAGCCTTGCTAACTTTAATTGCTTTGCAATCTACCGGTAACAAAAAGGTGAAGTAAAAGTAAAATAAAATTGTCACAGATTGATAATAAGATTCAGGGTGAAATTCACCAAAATGAGAACAAGGAGGCGATATGAAACTTCACTTTAACAAAAAATCACTTAAACGCTTAGACAATGCCGACAACACACTAAAACGAGAACACACTCCACAAGTTGCGGGAGCTGGATACGTCTCATATTATGCATGCTGGACAGAGCAAAAGCAGTATTGTATGACTTGGGATGCTGGTTGCTATACACAGAACCGCTGCATTTAATAAACACCATTAAATAGAAGATAAGATGCAATCAAAAAGGTTGCCAGATACAAGGCAACCTTATATTGAAATAGCTTATAGTTGCGTGTCGCCCTTGTTATCAATCCAAAGAGGCAAAGTTCCGACTCCTTGCTTTACATATATCAACGACTATCTCCGGTGCAAAAGGCCAAGCAGTCTCGGGAACATAACCGTTGCTAAGTGCATAAGGCACGACTTCTGGCGTAATTGCACCATCAGCCACCAAAAGTGCCAAATATTCGGAAAAACTCAAAGTTGACTGAAACATACAAGGTTCAAACCATTTACTCCTACTAAGTTCAAAAAACTCATCAAATCCCATCGCAGCATTCGCATTTATAGATGACAAGGCAAGCAAACTAGATAATAAAATAATTGCAACTTTCATAATAACTCCTTTTTTATTACGTATTAACAGGTATAAGCTATTTCCTGATAGCTCATTAAATAGTCAGCTTTATCTACTAAGGCAAGTTTAAAGACAATATCACTCATAACAGGATCTTTATAAATGTGCATTATCAACAATAATAAGAAATTATAATAACTTGTCACAACAGCCGACAAAGCGAACATTTTTTAACACTGACCTCACAAACGATCAACAAAAACCAAATGAGAAATTATAATAGTTGCGATTTTAACCACAATATACTCTATAAAAATCGCCTTATAACGACGAGATATTTGATAAAAAAGCAACTGATTATATCGAATGAAAACAGACCATAAATAATGCTTTATTCTACCAATAAACCTATCTCTAAAATAAAGTCCACAACTTGACAAAGAGCTTCAACCCTCTTACTTTGTTACCATATTAGATACGCTAAATGTACTACGCCAGATAAAGGACATGGCTTCTTCTTTAGTACTCGCAGTCAATCGCGTGTTCAACCTGCCACAAAGAGAGCGGATAATATGGATATTTCAGGTTCTAAATTGAATGCAAATGTAAAACTACCTGCAAAAGCCTCTGTGCAAAAGCACACATACACACATCAAGCCGTTTCTCAAAACAACAACATTTCAATATCATCACTAGCGTTAAAGCTAAGAGACGCACAGCAAGCCATTGGTAAAACGCAGCTAAGCCAATTAGCTCAAAGTTGGAGACAGCTAAATAACCCGTCACGTCCACATATCAACCTGGAAGTTGTTGGGTCTTCAAAAAGGGAGTTTGAAAAGTTGCCTCAGCAACAACTGGAAATCATTGCGCTTGACCCAAGTGACACTTTTTCCGATTCGGAGAAACTAGCGGCTTATCAAATGTGGCATATGCATGATCAGAATGTTCAAACAAAATTTAGGAGAGGTGCCGTTAAAATGGACAGTGATATAGATGCAAAAGCACAGTTTAAACAGTCGCTAGATACCCATTACGAGGGGTTTTCTCCACTTGGAAAATTAATGGTTTCAAACCAATACAAAGAACAAGCACTATCACAGTTTGCATCTAACATAACTCACCTTGAGCGTGACACTACGGTAAGTCCAGCCCAGTCAAACAAGTATTATGCACTCATGGTGGAAGATTTATTTGGTGAACATGAACCAGATGTTCACAGCAAAGTCGATGGTATGTCTTTATCTAACTTGAATACACACCCGTACGAATTTTTAACACAAGGCGATAGAAATTTATTGTCTGAAATGTATCAATATGGCGAGGAAAATAATGTAGATTTAAAATATATTCGCCAGTTTGCCAGCGATCTGGGGAATTATAGAAAACATGATGATGGAAAGCGCCTGAGCAATTTTAATCAGGGCCATTTCGATGAACATGGCCACCAGCTGACCGTGCAGTTTATACAGAAAGATCAAGCAACAATCACTGACTTACTTGCAGGTGACGCACTCTCTGCTTCACCAATTGATAAAGGGTTTATTTCATTCATCACAGAGCCCGGTACAAGTGCGTTGTCCCACCAAGGCAGTTTTCAGTTTTTACAACATATGGTAGAAGTAACCGCAAAAACTGATACAAGTATACCAGCAAGTGAATTCAGCAAATTTCAGAGTCCTACTCATGTAGGTGAACGCTATATCATGACGAAGTCTGACTCTGTAGTTATCAAACCTGAGCCAGATGTAGTTTGTAAAAATGGTCACTGTGAAGTGACAGATAAAGGCCGTGAGAATGGTGTTACTTTAGAGCAAAGCAGTCAAGATTTTGAATTTGGCACTGCCCTAAACGCCACTTCAATTGATGCCCTGTTACAGCAAAGAATAAACGCCGAGACCCAACAAAACACTTGGTATAAATGGTTGGCAAATCAATAGGAAGTAGGCTTCATTCTAAAAGTATTACTCTATTGCAACTAAATTGGCTAAACAAACGGGTAAACAGACACACAATTTCTTCCCTTATCCTTAGAGTCATATAAAGCTGAGTCCGCTTGGTCAAATAAATCCGTTAGATTTTGACTAGGGTTAGTCAGCTGAGTGACTCCAAAGCTTGCCGTACAATTGATACAAACACTGCCGTAACAAATGGGTTCTGCTTCTATTTTTTCCCGTATAGAATTCAACTTATCAATAGCTGATGACAGCTCCGTACCTTGTAAAATCAGTGCAAATTCCTCGCCTCCATATCGGCCTATGATATCGCTTTGTCGTGTGTTATTGGCTAATAGCTTCGCGACTATTTGAAGTGCAGCATCTCCATGACTGTGTCCATAGTTGTCATTCACCTTTTTGAAATGGTCGATATCCATTAATGCGACACAAAATGGTAATTTATGCCGTTTAACGCCACAAAGTGCTCTATCTCCCTCGATGAAAAGCTTGGTTCGATTAGAGAGCCCTGTCAGTCCATCTATCGTCGCCATTCTTTTGAGCTTTTTCTCAAATTTATAGCGGTCATTATCAAATGTAATGGCGATCAAGATTAACACCAGCATTGCAAGTAATTCGTACAGGATCTGTAATACACCTTTATGGGTATCTTTTAGCGTTATTAGCTGTTGGATCGGCTGGTGGTATTCGATAAAGAAATAACAGCTACAACAAAGCACTGACAGCAATATTTTTGTGCTTCTTCTACTTCCTTCAAGTAGTAGCCAAGGCAAGGGTAATAGGGTTAAAAAGGTATTTTGAACACCGACTTCATTTCCAACAACCCCATAAGCTTGGACAAAAATAAAGCTGATAACACTGAGAAATAACATTAATCCAGCGGCGTAATGGTACTTATAATATTGCAATATTAGCGCTAAGCAGCAGGCAGTCACTAACAGCATGTTCATTAATACTGCAGTTAAGGATTGATAGAAAAAAACAAAAATACAGGCATCGAGTAAAACGATAGAGCAAGACAAAAGTGCGAACGTATTACACACACGTATTTTGTGTGCATTGTAGTCATCGCCATCGCAACCAATGTTGATAACCCTCTTAAACACAGACTTAAGACGTTTATACATAAAGAAATTTACCAAAGCCGGACATGCTTAGTATAGGTGAATATAACCAAGTTGAGCATATTTGATACAGGAAATTTACCTAACTACTCCTAAAATAAGTAAATTCATAGCCTTGCTTAATACACAACAAACTCTGAAATAAAGTGTAATAGTTTGTTGAACAATGCGATCTAAGATCTGGCTTATGCCTAGGTATCGAGAGGACTTCGAAACGTAGGGGCTTTCTACTCGAAATAAGGCATTTAGTAATCTTTTTATATGTTACAAGACAAAATTATAGAGGATAGTCAGATGAACAAAACATTTTCAGTAATTTCGATATTAGCGATTTTGCTCGCCAGTTGCCCATTCAACTCGTTTGCTCAAAACTCATATTCTTTTAAAGTAAATATTAATTGGCAAGATAGTATAACGGTTGAAGATGCCAATTTGGTACCAACCGGTATAACGGAAGGCACATTTAGTTTTAGCGATCTTCTGGCCAATGCTTACAATTACAATGTCCACTCAATGCAAGAGTCCGCTAATTTTGATGAAGTAAGCTTTACCCTTCAATTACCAACAGGGTTTGAGTCTTTGGGATGCAACGTGTTGTTTGTCGACAACTCGCCCTCCCCTCTAGCTATATTCAAAAGAGGAAATAGATTGTCAATGTCCTTTATCCAAGGTTACAGCGCATTTCACGGTAGCTACAAACTAATATGCTTCTGATAGTAAAAGGGGCTTAGCTTATAAAGTCCCCTTTAAAAACTTGTCAAAAATCTATTCTTTACAAAACCGACTATGTTCGCCTTTAGTTATACTCAATCATCATCCCGATAACGCTTACCATGTAAGTAAATTGAACAAATAAGTAGCAATACTAAAAAGAATGACATGCTACCACCGCCACCGCCCGAGTCACTGCCAGTAGTGGTGTTACTATTGGTATTACTAATATTATTGACCGTCACACTAACTTCTCGACTTTGAGCTAAATGGCCATCTGAAACTTCAACCATAAACTCTAACAATACTTGTTGTTCGACATTGGGGGCTGTAAATGTAGCCGTTACAGTATTGCCATTGTTCAATGATACAGTAGTACCTGATGTTTGAGTCCAAACAAACAACAATGTATCGCCATCAGGATCGCTTGAACCTGATGCACTTAGAGTAACCAACTCGCCTTCATTGACTGTTATATTGGACTCAGCGACCTCAACCAGTGGTGCATTGTTTGGTATCGCTTCGATTCTGAGCACTTTACCAGTAGACCCTTGTGGGGTACCTGTTTCATTCGTCAAAACCAGCACATCGCCACTGTTAAGTTTAACAAATCCAAGTAGCTTTTCGCCTTCAAAGCCTGTTTCGATAGGTATTTCTGCAATCAGATCTGAAGTTGATGTATAAAATAGCCTACCTTTATCTGCATCTGGAGAACGATAGTCACCGAATAAGAATTTTCCTTTTAATACTTCAATATTACCTTCGTATACAGCTCCGCAAATCACCGCGATCCCTTCATCGCTGTCATATTGCCAATTTGGATCAACAAGCTCTGATGGCAAGCTTGCAAGGTTAGGGTCAAACACAAATCCGCTGTCACTTCCATTATTATTGAAGGCAAACGACCCTTCCTTTAAAGGCCAGCCCAAATTTTCTCCGCCAGTCACCAAAGTGATTTCTTCAATCTTATTTTGACCGACATCACATACATATACTTGATTATCATGCGCGACAATACGGTAGGGGTTTCTCACCCCAACCACCCATATTTCGTCCAAAACACCATTACTTTCAATGAATGGATTGTTCGCTGGAATACCATATTTGCCATTTACGGCGTTATTACCTAGTGGATCTATCCGCAATAACTTACCAAGCGGTGTTTGAGTATCTTGACCATTTCCATCGTCACTGTGCCCATTCCCTTGGTCATCAGCTCCACCGCCATCTCCTAATGAAATCAATAACATGCTGTCACTATCAAATATTAGAGTACCACCATTATGATTACTTTGAGGTTGTGCAATGCGCATTATCTCAGTCGCGGAATCACTATTTATATTAACACCCTCATCAGGGTCCAATGTGGCCTGCCAACTATTGATCACCGTATGATGATCTACGCTACCAGAGAAAGAAAAATCAACGCTGCCCGAAGCGGGCTCTGACGTATAGGTATACAGCAGTCCATTGTTGTTAAAGTTTGGATGAAATGAGACTCCTAAAAAGCCGCGCTCATCAAAATTAGGGTTAATGTCTACTAGCCTATCTGTCACGGTTAATACTTGACTCAACTGATTGGTACTGAGGTTTAAACTATATAAAATTCCAATTTGATCAACGATATATACGAAATTATCTTGTCCATTTATCGTTGCACCGGTCACCGGTGAAGTCAGGGTGCCCGATACCAATGGAATTAGATTGGCCTTCAACGCCCCTTCTTCAATCATAGCGGGAATGGGATCTGTGATGGGGGTAGGTTCGGTGCTTTGCTCTGCCATTGCCGTGTATTCAAAATCTTCCATAGCCGCTAAATCGTTCGCGTTGTTAGTAAACTCAACTTTGGCAATGCCACTATCGCGACGCAACGATACTTGGCTCCAATCGCTGCTGTTTACCTCGACTCTTAATAGCTCATTGTTATTTGCATCTAACAGCCTAACAAACGCGTTTCCCGTCGATTGCCCACGAATGTAAAATAGTAATTCGACAGCTGGCGTGCCAAACGATATCGTTGCCGTCGTATTACGTACCATAAATGCCCGACTACCACTTCGATATAATGAGGAAATCCCTGCGATCCTCACTTCGCCACCGCTGAACGTAACTGTTTTGGGCTGAGTGCCTAAAGTAAAGGTTCCTGAGGTTTGGTCAGTTGGGAAAGTGGTTGAGACATCCGCTGCATATAGCTTGGGCACAAGCAACACCCAGCAACAGAACATAAATCTGATCAGACTATACATGACATGATACCTTTACTATGAGGTGTGATAAGTAGACCAAAATATAGTCAATTTAATTTCGATTTATAGAACAATTTTTGTCTTTTATTTTCTGACTGGAATGCTCTTCTTTCACCAGAAAAAATAGACCTTATCGTCAACGTTTTAGAGCTTAGGTTATTGCCTTTGGAAAGTAACCAAGGTTTATAAAATAGCTTGCCAACTAGCTGCATTTATTTTTGTTAGATCATTGTCTCAGCATACCGATAAACATTATGTTAAATATTGCCAATAGACATGCTCATCATTCTTACATACAGAGTAACTGAGACTATTTAGACGAGGCTTTTAACTCGGCTTAAAAAAGCTTTATATATCTTCGTTTCATAATACACCCCCAGCGAATCAGGCTCTTATGAAGCCCGTACACCAAAAAGCCGCAACATTAATATAACCCTCGTTAAGATCCAGCCTCCATTTATTTGCGGTAAGTCATCCAAACTGTATTTTTAGCCACCTCTTTGATTGTTAAATAGAAAATAAACTTGAAAAAAAAATGTTATTTTAGGAGTATGAGCTTTACATTGAATTCACCATTGGTAATGAGATGAAAGGATTTCTTAGTGATACCCCAGTTTCAAGTTTAGAAAATTGGCCTGAATTGCAAAGCTTCGCCAGTTACCTTGCAGAAAATCTAAATAAACTCGACAACTTTGAGCAAGGCCATCAGAATACAGAGCTCATCAATACAGCGCCTATTTTACTTAGTGGTGACTGGGGCTCAGGCAAAACCAGTTTATTAATGTGCTTGAAAAAAGAGCTAAACGATAAAAACGTTGTGTGGCTTGACGCATGGCGTTACGAAGCTGAAAGCAGCTTAATGACTGCACTGCTGCACTGTATTTGGCAAAGCCAACCAGAGCCAAATAATGCGAAGCAGCAAGCCTTAAATGCATTTAAAGCTGTACTTAAAACCGCAGCATCTTTGGGTGTCAGGGGGATGCTTGGTGCTATTGGTATTAAAGGTAATTTGACTGATATTCAAAAAGATTTCGACACAATTAGTCAGGTTGAAACACAGCCCCCTGTTAAAACTCAAACTGATCTGCTTACCGAACAGTTTGAAGAGTTGATTAATACCCTCTGGGAAGATAATAAGCCGATTATCATCATAGATGATTTAGACAGGTGTTCCCCTGAAAGCGCTGTTGAACTGCTAGATCAAATACGGCTATTGGTAAGTAGTCATACACATACAGGGTGTCGTTTTGTGGTGGCGATGGACAAGGTCACCTTGCAACAAGCTATCAGAAGCAAATTTTCATCGCTTTCAAGCTATGATAGCCAAAGGTACTTAGAGAAACTCTTTCCAATCATGTTGCAAATTCCGCGATTCTCTTTGGCTAATCATAATACATTGTATCAAGAGCTACTGAGTCAAGGCGGATATCACGATGATCAAGACAACACTGATAGCGGACTGCGATTTGATGAAAAGTGGAAAGACGTTTTTTCAACGCCTTGTTTTGCAAACTTAAGGCTTATAAAACGCTGTTTAAACACCTATCAGTGGCTTATGTCTAATGAGCCGGAAAGCCAAACCCCACCCTTTGACACAGCACTGCTTATGGAATGGCTTGCCGCCATCAACCGCTGGCCAACTCTCAGAGACTATTTGCATGCCAAGTCTAACGTTTTTTGGGAGCAAGTGGAAAACGCACTACAACACGACAGTGTCCGCTCGGAAAATCAAGACGCAACAGTAGATGAACTATTAGAGCAGCCCTATATTCGCGAGTTTTTTAACGAAAGCCCAACCAAAGGCGGTGCCAGATACGAATACAGGCTTCAAACTCGAATTCAAGATTATAAAGTTCTCGATGAATTCATCAGCAGTAAAGGGGTTTAAATGCTAGAAAGTAATAGACATGACGTATGGGCTTTGCTCAGCCCTGATAAACTAGAAGATACATTAAGCCAGCTCACTGACAGTCTATGCTACAAACTAGGCGCTGACCATTGGCGTATTTTTGGCATTGATTTTTCTAACAAAAATGGGCCCTACGTCAAACTAAAATGCGCAGCGAAAGAGAAACTAGATACACAGAAACTCGAGCGCTATCTGTGCGATGAAGAAGAACCTCACTTAACCAACCATTTAGTCGAACACCAAAAGTGGGTCATTGCCGAGCGCGCAAAGAACAGTGACTACTGGCGCTGCACTATAGGTGGCCTAGCAAATGACCCAGTAGAAGTATCGGGATATGGCGACCCGGAATCGTTCCCTAGCACACGCATTGAGTGTGGTGAGCTAAACAATAAAGACAAATGCAGACTATTTTGGCCTCTTCATAACTTAGAGCAAAAGTTAATCGGCTTTATTTGTTTTTATATTGGCGAAGACAATGTGAAAGACAGGTTTTTGCTCTGTGACATAGCCAAATATCAAAGTGATTTTGCGCACATCAATATTGCCTACGAACACTCTCGGGCACTTAAACGTAAAGATGTTGCAGAAAATGCATATAAGGATCTCATTGGCTTACCCAGTGTAAAAAAAACATTCTTTGAAACGCTCTCACTACTACTCGGGCATGTTGGTGAGTTCATCCAAGCATATTCACTAAACTTAATGGAGTACGACGCTGATAAGAAGCGTTTATATACCATAAGCCATTGGAGTTGTGACGGTTCAACACAGCAGCATACCTCCGATATTTATATTGATTCAATCGAGCAAGAAGAGATACAAAACCTCATGCTAGAAGACTTGGGTATCTCTCAAAATGAACAATCTGAACTGCTACTACGCGCCTGTTTTAAAATGTGGGAGCCTGAACACAATGATGTCAGCAAATACATCAAAAACAGTTCACTTTGGTTGGCTGTGTTTGATAAAGCCTATCAACCTCACTTTAATGCATTACACAGATGGCGCGGTTCCGCTGCAAGGGAAAAATCTCAGACCTTTATACAGGCATCGGGTAAACGATTTTATGAGTACTTCAAAGATTACCAAAGTTATTGCGTACAAAAGTTCAGCAGCGAGTTACATGATTTTGCACAGAACCAAGAGCAAGACCTCGAATCTTTGCACTCAAGGACCCTAGATCAACTCTGCAAGTATACCGGTGCAGAAGCGGCATTGCTCTACGAGCCAGTCAAATCAGGTAAAGTAACACAAGCGCGCTGTCAAAGTGGAAATGACATACTTAATTTGATCGATTTTGGTGTTGCGCAAGGTTCTACATCGGCTTATTTAATCAATAAATGTGAAGCCTGTCTTATCCCAAAAACAGACGAAGATGCTGGTCGCTGTCTCGATAAAAGCAAATTAGATAGTCTTAGTCATGAGCTCGGTTGGAAGCAAATTCGTTCTTGGTTATATCACCCCTTATTTTTTGAACCAAAGATCAAATCTACTCAAAGTGATGTTGCTTTGATTGGTATGATAAAACTCCTTACTCAAAACAGAGTTATTGGGTTATTTCAACAGCAGCTGGCCGACAAGCTGCTTGCAGCCACGGCTATACAATGGTGTGAATTTCAGCAGCACCATTTGTTTGCAAAGTTGCCAGAGGTTATGGATGAGTTAATGCAGCTCTCTGGGCAGGACCTCAACAACTGCCTTATCGCGCGAACAAAACACTTAGTCGATACCTATATCCGACGTGACTGTCACGTTGAGCTTATGGTAAATAATGAAATGGGCCAACTTATATTGTCTGGAGCGTCCAAACAGACCCAGCAAATGACATCTGTCGATTACATAAAAACCGTTAAATACTTGGAAAGAATATTCCCCAGCAACAAAAACTATTTTCTCATTAAACCTAAAAAGAATGCTTTTCAAAGAGCAAATGGCAAATTAATCGCACTGGGTATGCACAGTATGGTCACTCGTATCGCTATCCATGGTAGCCAGCTTGTTCGCGGCTTTTTAGTAGTCACATCACACAATCGTGCTTTTACACAATGGGAAGCGGAGCAAGTATACCGAATAGTCAGAGAGCTATCGCAGGTGATTTACCACGAAGCAATGCGAATTCAATGGCGATCTGATATGGGTGTTTTTCGTCATGCTATTTTGGCCCCATCACAGGGGCTGGTGTCCAGAGCAAAAGGGTTTGCTCATTTGATCCTCAAGCATGCCCCCGATGACAAAGCCATTAAAAAACAGCTTAGGTTATTAAAAAGGGACGAGTTTCTAGTTAAAAGTTGGCAAAAATTTCAAAGAGTATTGATGGATCAACAGATAGAACTCGATAGAAAAGAGACAGATCTCAGGGAATGTTTTGAGCGCTGGATAGACAGATACCGAGACTGGGCAGCAGAAAAAGGCGCTGCGATTGAATTTGAATATACCGCACCGGATCAATTTACTTTTGATGAATTAAGTTTGGACATTGCCATCGGCAACTTACTGGATAACGCAGTTAAGTACACCCTTGAAAATCATAATATTTTTGTTCGGGTCTCGACGATTAAATATAAGTTAGTCATAGAGATCAGTAACGTAAGTCATGCCTTAAGTGACTACCAATTAAAGCAGGTTATGCGTTTTGGCGAGCGAGATAATATGCACAGAAACATCAGCGGACAAGGAATTGGTTTGCCATTGGCAACATCGCTTATTAACGCACACCCTGACGGTCAACTCACCCTAAAAAGCACACCATTGAGAAGCGATAACAATAAGGCGGTAATAACTGCCCAAGCCACTTTTTTACATTATTGGCGCGGATAAAAATTTAAGGAGAAAACAATGCGACTACTGTGGATTGATGATGAAAAGGAAAACTTTTTCTTTGAAACCATGTTGCTAGAAGAAGAAGGTTTTACTCTTGATTGGGCAACGACCATACCGGAAGCTGCTAACTTGCTTAATCAACATTATTACGATGGTATTTTACTTGATCAGCAAATCAAAGATAAAAGCCAGCCTATAGATTCTGATTTAGTGGTTTGGATGGGGACTTTATTTATTTGCTGGCTAAAGAATCAGCGAGTACATTTGGATCAGCAATTGCTGGAATTACTCGAAAAGCTCAAAGCTTGTCCTAAGCCAAAAGAATCCAATACAACCGCCCCCATACTTATTATCTCTGGTTTTTACGACGGTGACGTTCAAAAAACAATTAACCAGCTTTGTGACGGGAGAATAAAGCGCACAACTAAGCCCCTTGAAGAAGCGGAACTATTAAATTTCACTCGTAGCCTAGAAATCGGTAAGCACCATGACTGAGCAGATAATTAAAACAGACGATATAAAAGCAAAGTTGACTAAGGCGTTAAACAATAATTTTTTGCAAAATTACACAAGCTCTGATATTGAGTCGCAGCTTGCTAGAGTGCTATGTTTTGTGATACCTGAGCAGGTCATAAGTGCAACCGTCGCTTTCTCTATGCCTGGACTCAGCAATAAGAGTATTCCATATATAACCAAAAAAGTAGAACAGCTTTACCCCAATAAACACCAGCTGGAAACAAGCATAGATAAAATTTTTGAATATTTCGCAAAGTCAAACCAACTAGCCAACAATGCGTCTAAGAGTGACGCTTCCACGCATATGTTAGGGAGCGCTCAGTCGATCTATTTTAAATGGTATGTCACTGAATCTATCGTTGACAGCAAATTATCTGTACTTAATTGTATACTCACTTCTGATCCTAGTAATCAGTCACCGCGATTGACAGCCTGTTGGCAACTTCAAATTTATGACGAAAACAACGCCGTAGAGATAGCCAACCAGTTAAAAGATAAGTTAAATACAGATATTGAGATAACCTATCTTATTTGGCGAGCTTATAAAGCTCGAAAGTGGCCCGAAATGGCACCAGCAATACGGACTTATACACTTTCGAAATACAACTCGTCTGTGCCTTGGCCTATAACAAAATTTAAAAGCCTCAACAAAAAGCTTAAAGTTTGGGCGGATATGGACTTCCCAGTAGAATATTGGGCGGACATTAGCATTCCTATTTTATTAACCGTTTGGCGGCAACTTTTACTGGAACGCTTTTTTACCAAAGGTGCTGATATTTGTTTAAAAGAGCACCGCGATACTCTCAAACAAACAGTCGACCTTATCAGCTCTGTCAGCACTGAGGAACACGACGGAAAAAAGCTCAAACGATATAAAAACCTGGTAGGTTTATTTGCTGCCTTTTTTACTAACCATGAAGACGAGAATGAAAACAAGCACCTTGACTCCAAACTGCAAAATGTAGACAAACATATAAAGCCTCTAGCCATGTGGCTGCAAGTGCGACTCGGAAAAAGAGATGTATCTAGCACTCAAACGCTCTTAGCAACGACTTACGACGGTTTAAACATCTACTTGAAACATCTGGGATTGCTTCAAGCTCGCGAAAAAACGCCGTTAAAACGGGGTTATCTCATGCTCTGGCTAGTATTTCAGGTGTTAGAGAAAATAAAGGATAAAAAAGATTATCAGTTTATAGAGCCCGAGAAATGTGCCTTGGCATTTGTTATTACTGAGTCAGCTAGAACCATTTTTTCTGACGGTTATCGATTTAGAAGCTTCCCAGTTGACCTTGCAATGAGTATGTTACGGCTTATAAAAATGCACTGTCGTGAAAACTTAGAATTGTATTTACCCATTTCTCTATTTAGAACGCTCGAAAATAGCTTACACGCCAGTCAATCGTCAGAAACACTCAACTTTGCGCTGCAACACTGCCAACACATTATTGACGTATACATCTTTGGTCAATATATGCTGTCTAACAAGGGGAAAATTGCAGATAACCTTCAAAAAACATTCGCAATCTCGGCCCTGTTCCATGATTTAGGGATGCTTGAAAACGTTGACAGTAGCACTGAAATGAACTGGCAAAAAGTCCATGATGAATTTGCTCAAATTGGGTTAATTGAATCAAGGGAACTTGAGTCTCTCTCTCACTTTGAAACGCTACCATTACAAAAACAAGGTATTTCAAGCGCCTATATATTGATTGAACATGTGCATGACCACAATCAAATCCAATCCGATGAACGCAAAAAGCTCGTGATTAGAGATCTGATCAAACCGGCTGCCAGAGCGATTCTATTTCACAACATGAGTTACCTGCCAGACCGTTATACCAGAGATTCTGAAAAAACAGCCATGATGCTGCTACTTTGTGATTTGGTATTACCATGGCACCCATCTTCAACATTAATTGAGAACCCCAAAGCGATTCAAGCCGAAGGTCTTCTTTGCCATTTTCATAGTACCGCCAACACTTTAAATGGTGATTTGGCAACTGAGTATCAATATGAAAATACGCATTGGATAAAATTGACTGCAACAGAAAATTTACCAACACTACTGCAAGTTCTTCGCCTGATCCAATCAGGGGGAAAACTACATTTAGAAAACATAACTGATAAATATAAAAATAGTCCCCAGCTTTTATTTAAAGTGCCAAATAGAAAGCAATTACTGCATTCTATGCAAATGCTCAGTGACAGCTTTTACCATCAAATGAACGTCAATATCAGAGATTGGATAGGTCAACAAAAGTCCTTTTGGTCGGACTTACATACCAACCACTGCAGTGAAACAACAACCCCCTATAGCAACGATAAAATCGTTGAAGGAGAGCTTAGCCCTTCGGAATCTCTATATAGAATGATCCAAGACGGGCAAGTTCATGAAAGTGAGTTGTCGCAACTAATTTGGATTGAAACCGGCACCGCGCCGCTTGGTTATTTTGATGTGATGGCATATGCAGCGCTACCTGAAGTAAAAGCGTTTTTAAAACGTTATCGGCCTTTTTAAAATCTTCAAACCATAAATTAAAAAGCCCCGATGTGTATTTTCGGGGCTTTTTAATTTAAAACTGCATTGTGCTAATCGATTTCAATGTTAATCAATCAATTGAATTCTCACTGAATCACTGCGTGGGTGGCAATCCCACTTCGCATTACGCTCACCACCAGACAGCTTTGCATCCCACTCAAGACCGCACTCGCGACCGTAGGCGATAGCTGAAATCTTGGTCTCATTTTCATTGGGCTGGAGTGTCACTGTGAGATAGTCTCCACTTGTTCCTTCGTCAAACTTTGCATTTCGTTCATTCGATACACTATCTGCATCCCACTCTAGTGCACCTTTACCACCTTGAGCAACCAAATAGCCTGACACTTTTTTTACCGACCCTGATGTTGTGACTTTATTCACTTGAAATGTCAACGGATCAGCTCGCCCAGCGCAATCCCACTTCGCGTTGCGCTCGCGGCTTCTTAATGTTGCATCCCACTCTAGGCCACAAGTTTGTCCGTTTGCAACCGCCGTGATTATGACTTGATAATCCTGACCTTCTGTCACTGAAGAGTTCGAATTTAAATAACGCGTCGGCGCATTGTTCAAAATTTTGTTGATTTCTGTACCGCTGCCGCCATTGTACAGCGCACGCACTTCATCCAGTGTCAGCGCACGTCCCCAAACTGCAAAATCATCCAAATCCGCCTTCAAATTATATTTGTAAGTACCAGCTCCATCTTGTCCTATATTCCAATCGAGGGAAGAACTAATGTCGCCTACATCTTCAATGCTGCCTGATATAATATTTAGTTGCCCAGTCGGGCTCCCTGCGTACAAGGTTGCGCTGCCATCACGGTCAAACGTGGCTACCAATAACCACCAACCATTGAAGGTATAGTCAATGGGATCAATATCTTTTCGATCAGCCGACGTTGAAGCGATATTTATCCCTACATCATCACCATTCCCTTCGTTGGCAAGTAACAATGTGCCTCGATTACTGCCACTATCCCAATTCTTATTACCGACGATCACTGGATCACCTTGCTGATCTCCACTAACTCGATACCAAGTCATCAAGGTAAAATCGCGTGCAGATGCAAAGTCCATTTCAACTGGGCTGCCTAAAGACAAGTACTCTTGCGAGCCATTAATGGCCACGAATTGGCCAAACTTGCCGCCCGAATTAATTTCAGGGCTGCCACCGCCCACTTTTGCATGAATATGATTCCCTGATTTATCCTCATAGTTGCCATCAAACGGTAAATATGTAATTAAGTCGGTCTCAATGTTCTCAGGTGCTTGTGCTTGCACGCTGTGACCCCTAACCTCGCCATCCATATTGCTTGGCACTGACAGACCATGATGCGCAAGCACAGTTGGAGCGGCATCATAGTTTTTCGGTATTCCGCTCAGGTAGCCTTGCTTTGCGGTTTTTGATGCCACTAAAAATGGGATTGTGTAATTGTCTGCTGCATGAATACCGTGGGAAGATCCTCGGCCACCGTGATCTGAAGTCATGACAATCTGCCAATCTTCTTCTGCAAAATTTGGGCGAGCTTTTATAGCATCCAACAAAATCCCTATTTGACGATCAACATCTGCAATCTCGTCCACGTAGCCTGTATCCGATGCAGTAAAACAACATGCGTGCCCAGCCCCGTCTACATCGTCTAAAAATAGGAAAATGGAATCTGGTCTAGTGCCTTTAGGCCAGTTGTTAGACTCATAGGTACCATTGATTATTTTCAAAGCATTATTGACGTTTCCAGCGTCATTGGAGTCAATTTTTAGATCCGCTTCGTTTGCTATTTGCATATCTGTAGACCAGGTAACTAAATAAGCAGTATTGAGGCTGGCACTGTGGCGTTCTAACAGGCTTTGATAATGTGGATATTGTGCATATCTGCCCGTATGGACGTCAGAATTACCGGTAACACCACTTTTTTTAGCTGTCACGCCGGTCATGATACCAACGTGGTTGGGGCCACTATTTGGCGCAGCGTCTTTCATGGTTTGCGCATAAAATGCGAAAGCACCTTGATAGCCCTCAGCCCACGTACCGGCAATTAACTTGTCTAGGTTTGGTGTACTTGCGTTTTCTATACCATCACCCCGGAGTCCATCAATGGCTATTAATAATGAGTGAGAACTCGCCAACACCTGTCCACTGAGCATTGCCCCAAATAGCCCTACACATAAATTTGCTACGGTTTTCTTGGCGCCTATCACGCCCCTACCGCATTTGTCTTTTATCGTCATTGTAAATTTCCTTTCTAATAAAGACCCAGTCTGGTCTAGTCCAGAATCTACGTGAAATGTATTGCAAAATCGTTATTTGGAAATGACAGTGGGATGAATTAGTAAAACTCGCAGGGTAGTTAGTACTATATACTTTCGATGCTTTCTGAAGAAATTTGAAGAGCACACATGCTTGGATGACGGTGCTATAAAAATGCGGCCTGATGTTTTCCATTTAAAGCCTTCGACTCTTGTATTTAAGTTGCCATAAAATGGTTAAATAAAGGTCTTGATTAAAATATCCCGATAATTTTAATTATTTTACGTGACTATAACGGTAATGCACCTATAATCAGGACAAATTTATAAGTAAGGACTAAAATGAAAAAGCTACTTTTACCTCTATTATTAGCATCAGGCTTTAGCTATGCAGGTATGAACACTCCGGGTACAACGACTGCTGCTGTGCCGGTAAACCTACATATTGTCAACAGTAACGGAGATACGTATGTTCAGTTACCAGCAACAGGTTGTTCTACCTCTGTTTACTACTTGAGTCCATCACATAAGAAATATGATGCAATTTTCTCAGTGCTACTTACTGCACAAACCACAGGAAAAAAGGTCAGAGTAAAATTCGACAAATGTGTAAATAGTACAAGCAATCCATTTGGTAATATAGTTGGTGTTTACCTTAATGATTAATCACTAGGGTAAAATCTAAACGCATCAAATTATGATTTCTAAATTCCAATAAAAATTTGAGTTTAGAAATCTCCCTTAGTCACGAAAACAAAGCCTATGTGGCGGTTAGAAAGTGAAAAACGAGTGATAGTTGAACCTTTTTTAGATGGGGTTAGCGACTTAAATACAAAGATTTAATGTCAATTCACTACTTAAAAACACAGTGTATGGTCCACCTACTTGAGTGACAATAAGACAACTCATCGAGAAATCAAGTAATACCCCTTCCTTTCCAAATTAAAAATAATCCCTACGTGAGCTCGCATATAAAAAAAGTACTTTTAAGTATAGCCGCGCTCAACTTGAGGAAAATTGAGCGCATCACAAAGAAAACTGTTTAGTTTTTATCTAACGATAATATTTATTTCCTAAACCGACCTTAACATGGAGGTTAAATTACACCTTACCACCCTAGATTTAAAATAAAAGCAACTGAAAACCCTTTTTAATACACATGGGGTTCTCATATAATTGAACCTGTAAACAAGGATAATTTTAAGGAGTTAATATGTTTACCAATAATAAGCCAAACCTTTTTTTGAGTACTCTGGTGCTCGTTACTTGCTCTGTATCTGCGCAAAGTAGTGAGTTGTTCTTAAAACAAGACAGTATCAGGGACAATGTACTGACGCAGGACAAGTTAACAACATTTACACCCGATTTCCGAGGCACGTACTTTATTGCCACCGACAGTCAAGGCAGTATTATTTCTGGAAACCAGATTCACCATACTCAGCCTCAACTTAATACCGCTGACAGTACCAAATACATTACTTTTGATGTGGTTAATGAAAGCGGCGTTAAAGCCACTTATTATGGTACTCCTTCACTAGACTTCAATGGTTGGTATGGGCATTGGGTAGATACTACTGAACAAAGTGGCGACTTTGAATTAACCATAGGTGATGGTACGGTTCCTAACCGCGCTTGCCAATTGGCAGATGAAAAGGTCAATATCAGTTCTTTTGAAGTCGCAACAACCAGCCATGGGAATATTAGTAACCTCAGTGACGGCGTTGTGGTTTATAGCTACAGTCATGTTTGGTTCTCCAAAGAAAAACAAGAGTCTATTTACGTTACATTGCCACAGGCAGAAGCAGTATCTAAAATCGCACTGGCACAAGGTTATAATTCTGCCACAACTTGGGTCACCACAAGCTGGAAGCTATACGGCAGTAACGATAAGCAGGTTTGGGCACCTATTGGATCAGGAGATAAGCCAGATTTCCCAGCGATGTCGGAATATTGTCTAGAGTCAAAGGCACATTACCAGTTTTATCGTCTCGATGTCTCAAATGACCTAGGTAATTATCTTAGCTTAGGCGAGCTAGAGCTTTATAAGTAACAAGCTGTATTCGTGCAAATTTAAGGACTGAAGTAATAGAGATAAAAGAGTTGCCTTTATGCTGAGTCAAGAGCGATTGGCTCAGCTTTTAGCCCGATAGTTGATTTTGTATAACCACTGTATAGGTTTACTAGATTAAAAGAACACTGACTATCAATGAGAGTAATGTGGAACAGTCAAACATATGCATAAGCCAAATGCTTATTAAGGTCATATCAATGTTAACACCCCCTATTTGTCTTCGTTGATAACGTCCCAAAACTCAGTACTTTTTAAAAGAGCAAGTGCGTCCTCTCCTCCTATATCCAAAGCTAACTGTGTAAGCCTTCTTACCTCTTTAAGGTTGCCCGTTTCTACAAACTCAAAGCGAGCCAACTGCACAATGCCTTCCACATTTTTTAATTCTATCGCGTGACTTAACTCCCCTACAACAACGTCATACTCTTCTTTAGAGAGCTTTAGCTCATTTTTTTGTGGCATATACTGATTGACCAGATTTATTCCGTGGTAAACATGTGCAATCTTGAGACCTAGCAAAGCTGAACTATAAAGCCATTTGTTGGCTAAATTGACATTTTTCTCCATATAGCTGCCCTGAGTCAAAATCATACCCACATTAAACTGAGCCTGTTTGCTATTTGCTTTCGCCGCATCGACAAGGTGATGAACTGCTTCTTCCATATGCGGTAACAACGTTTTTGGATAAACATTGAATACAACATATGCCATATTTTTGGAGGGGATATGCCCTAACTCAGCTCCTTTAAGGAACAGGTTGTAAGCTTTTTTTGGCGAGAAATCTTTACTTCCTTTTTGCTTATAATACTGATCTGCGATTTTATAATATTCTTCAGCAAGATCTTTTTCCTGTGCATTCACAGATGTTGTCACAATTAAAATCAATAAAACTATAAACTTCATTACTTATTCCTAAATCAAACTAGGCTAATTCATCCTTTGGGATTTATCTGTTCAATATGGAAATGAATAGCGTTATCCATACCTTTGGATTAAAAAAGCATTAACTCTGCAACTTTACCAGACAGATTTTAAGTTTTTTTTGATAAGAAGTCTTTGCTTACTGCCCTTCAATAAAAGTTTATTGCCTAAGAACAAAAAGAGTTAACATACACCTCACATTGATTCACTTTCTCAGAATGTTACGATAACATTCCACTGATTAATGGATAACCAATTGCAAACAGGAATTTTAAAATAATGCTTAGAATGATTTTTATGATAACGGCTAGCTCAACATTGGCTTTTACGAGCTACGCGTCAGATATCCCATTTAAAAACGGTGGCTTTGATTCGCCTTTTGACAAGGTAAGGTCACCAAACGTGCAACATAGCCCTTGGAAAGTGCAAGATTATGAAACAGGATACAATCCAAACACAATTTACAACTATGGTGGTCTTGTAACACGAGAGTATGATGCAAATACCAATAACTGGTACGCAAAGATCTATAGTCATCACGCAGAAGAATCACAGTGTAAGAATTATGGTATTAATTGCCATAGAGCGGAACTGTTCTATTCCCCAGATAGATATGACACTCACCCAGATTACCTTAATATCGACGGACAGCGAACACAAATTACATTTCGCTTTAAAGTAGACAGAATTTGGAACAAAGGATGCAGAGTAAAAGCACCGAACTCGCCATCAATTTGTTATTCAACTCTTATGCAATATGGTCCGCCATCAAATGCAGCTTACCCTGTTGCACCTATGATGAGCTTTGTTATTGCCAGATACCCGCAAGCAAATGAACGACCTGCAATATCACTACAGCATAAAGTGCATTGTGCTAAGCCAAGCAATAAAATCCATTACTCAGGCATATGCGACAACAAAGGAAACAGCATCGCTTCTTGGTCTGCTGATACCATCATCCCTATTGAAGTCGGACGTTGGTATGTTGCGTATTCACATGTACTTTGGAGTGAGCAAAACGGAGAGTTTTCAGCAGCAATAAAGCCAGAAGGTGGCACTTGGACACACTTCTCTAAAGATGGCCAATTATTTCATCATTTGCCCACTCGCGCAGCGAACGGCAAACACAACTTCAAAGCGGGTATTTATGGCCACGGCATAGATACTTCTGATGAAGAGTTAGTAATGTCATTCGATGACTTTAAATTCATAAACTAACGCATGCGCATGTTGTTATTCAACATGCCAAATAGCGCATAGGACGTCCAATTCAAGCTTTTATGATATTAGTAGAGGCAACAGAACAGACGATTAAAATTGAATAACCTTTAAGAAGTTAGGCTTTGTTCACATCCTAGCTTCTTAATATCTTCCAACCCATACCCACCAAAACGTCAAACAACACATATCAAGTAATTCAGTTTGTTGATTCGAAAGTTTGGTCATGACAAAGGCATTGAACCCGACTAGATGTTGTGCTGCGTAGCAAGCTCAAATCCATAGTTTCTAAAAAAAAGTCTAGACGCAAAGCGATTTAGGGAACTGATTACCCGTTATTCCCGGTTATATGTCCGAGCAACCAGTGATCACAAGTGATTAGTCATCGAAATACGGCTATATGAATAAATAATAATGAGGCAGTAAAAACTGCCCCGATATAGCTACTTAGCTTGACATAACACAAGTATTTACATGTATCTTCGTTAAATACGTTGGTATTACTTGCTGGCTCCTAAACAAGACTTCGTACCATATTTTAATTTTTAGATACGGCAAAGCTCAAAAGTAGGTCTAGTTGTAATTACGACTAACCACAGTGCAAGTATAAAGCCAAGGAGCTGCTTCACCAACGTTTTTACAACTATGCACCCAGGAATTTGGGTTAGCTGTTCGCGCTCGATTTGCTGCATCAGCAGCATCTTTAGCATATCCTATCCAAGTAGAAGTCCCAGCAAAAACACTGGCTGAAAATAATACAGCAAGGCTAGTTAACGTAACTTTAGATAAAACTGTTCTTTTCATGGTTATTCCTTTATTTAATTTAATTGAACTCGAATCAAGCACTCTTAACGAACAAAAACCACCCACACATTGGGTGAAAATTAATCATAGCAACAAAAATAAATATGTCCAATGTTTTTACTTATTAATAAAATTAACAAAGATACCACTCTAAAACCCAACTAAAAATTAAAATAAATCAAATAAAAACAATAACTAAAGATATAAACGCATTAACGTTAGACCCTTTACTCTCTAAACAGAAAATTAAAACACTTTCTTGTCTAAGATTTATTCAGGCAATGAGATAGCCCCTCCAAAATATGCGTCAATGCGCCAAACTGAAGGTGTAAATAACGAAAGTTATGAGTATTCACCTTGAAAGATGCTCCAATCACTATGTATCAGTCAATCTGGTACCCGTCGAATGCCTCTAAGGGCACAAATGAAAAGCTGCGCTAAATCTCAGGTTTTTTAAATAAGTATTGAGTTGCTTCTCTCATATTATTGTTGCGGTATACCCTGTATTAAACGTGCCTGACACGCTTTTCACTTCGAATATAACTAAGGTGTCACGGATATTTAATGAAGATCAAAATTTAGGCTATTTTTATTGGCTACAGTGCACAAAGGGCTAACGTAATTGGAATGTAGATACGAGAAAGAGAAACAAGTCTATTTTATTGAATTTTAAGGCGTCAAAACCCCTGAACTATTGCTTATTACTGAATGAGAACGACATTCTTTAGTAACTTTTTAACTAAAAACTTTCTTGAGGAGAATTGACCTACAATGTTCAAAAGAAGGGGGATTCGTACTCTTGAAAAAATACGATACAGTTGTAACAGCTATCTAAATTAAAAAGAACTTACCATATTATTTATTCACTATCTTCGCTGCGCTTATGTAAAAAATAGGTGTACAGAATTTTTTGGCTAAAATATAAACTTTTTCGCAATGGTGAATTTACAAACAATTTCGTAACACATGGTGGAGCAAGTTTAAATTGCTCCACACAATTAACTTACAGTAATACTGTAGGCTATTTTAGCAAGGGCAAGTTAATGCCATTGTAGTCGGGTGACCATCAGACACTGAACCACCGCCGCCAGAACATCTCATAGTGTAATCACCACAAAAGTATCTGTGTGTTTGACAACGATCAGTATCTGGCTCTAATACACCACCACCGATTTTTGGCGTCATAGCAGGGCTAATTGTATTGCTGTCCTTTGATAATTGTTTTAGTTTTTTCTTTTGTATATTAAGTTTCATAATAATTCCTTAATTGAAATGCAACACCATTATTACTCGATTCATTTTAACTTGCAACCATTGTTGTCATTTTATTAATAAGTTTATATTTTTATCGTTTTTAATTTGCCAACTTAGAGTATTGCACTCTTTTTGGCCTTATCTTTGCCTTCAAAGTTTAAACCTAAGATAAAATCTACTTTGGTCACATAATTCCTGACATCGATTTCAGCGTTTCTTCTATAAAACTCAGCACTGTCACATAACTGCCACTATGCAATCTTCTGCAATTTTAATCGCTCATTAATCAAAATGAATATCCTGCTATTCTTCTTTAATTGATTGATAAAAAGAGCTAGATACTAACTTCAATTAAACATGTCTCACGTTAGTAGTAATGGTCAGTAGCACCTAAGCAATCGCTTTTTGCATATTGTATCCAATATTTGACAATGCATCTTCAAACAGTTTATGGTTATTGGGTACTTACGGTACGTCGAATTAAATTAAGGATAAAAATAATGAAATTAAAATTAAGTAGTAAAAAGCTCAAATCGCTGTCTGAAAAACAAGTTTTACAAGGTAACAATACGCCGGCTGTTGCTGGAGGTGGAACCTGGACATGCCATAGCCACATAGGCCCTCCGGGAGCACCACAACAAACCTGTAACCCAAGCGGATTCGGCCGATTTTGCTGATCTGGTAAATTTGCCACCCCACTCGGTATCACTGCCCATTTAGGCCTACAGATCGCAACTGTTTAGTGAACAGCTAATCGAGTTGCAAAGGGTTTTGATTCTGGTTTAGTTGGACACCTCATCATAATGCTTAACGGAAGTCCGTTATTGAGACTCGAGGTGTCCATTAAGAAGAAGCTACTTAGATTGAAATTGCTGTCTTCTATTTTTTTAGCAGTTAAATTCCAAAGCAAGCCAGAATGTTAAGTAAAGGCGCGTAAAAGATTAAAATTGTGTATCCTCACAAATTGGAGTTATCTAAAACGGAAACAAATTTATAAACTTAACTATGTCCACATGCGGATAGCATTAAGTTCGTCACTAGCCTATGCCCGTCGCTTGTTGCCACAATGCAAGTTTCTGGTGGTATGACAGCAACCTTTTCCTGCCAGCCACGATTAAGCACAAGATAAATTCGCATTTCAATGATTCTATTAAATATAGTTGTGTAAAAACCTGCAACCACCTCCAATTACGCTGAATAGTTGTGTTTATTCATCACTAAAATTGATTTACCAATCCACGAGAGATTCAAACTATGACTTATGAACTACTTTACGCGCTGAGCTTATTTGCTTTTGTATCGTCAATCACACCGGGACCAAACAACTTGATATTGCTCAGCTCAGGCATAACGTTTGGAACAAGGCGCTGTATTCGCTTACTTTTAGGAATAAACCTCGGTTTCGCTGCGATGATATTGCTCGTTGGTGCAGGGATCGGTGAGCTGTTTACACGTTTTGCTGTGCTGCATGAAGTTTTAAAATGGCTAAGCGCGGCATACATACTGTACCTTGCGTTTAAAGTAGCCAGCACAACACCGATTGAATTTGAGTCACATGTTACTGCGCAACCTATGACCTTTTTCGAAGCCGTGATGTTTCAATGGATCAACCCTAAAGCTTGGTCAATGTCACTGTCTGCCATCACCATTTATACACCCTCAACACACTTTAGTTCAGTGGTGTTGGTTGCTGTGGTTTTTAGCTTAATCAATTTACCATGTATTTTATCTTGGTTATTGGTTGGCACTAAGCTCTCTAAATTAATAAAACACCCAAAATACTTTAGAGCACTCAATCTCGTACTCGCTTTCGTATTGGTAGCATCAATTGTGCCTACATTTATTCCGCTAGATTGAATTGGAATAGTTTACTATTTCAATAAATAAACATTTACATTTAATGTTAATTTAAATAACATTTTATTGACCTATAAAGTCAATCATAAAAAGTAATTAAGGCAGGATTCTTATGAAATTAAAGCTAGTTAAAAAGAACTATAAGCAACTAAGCAAAAATGCACACGCGGTTGGTAAAGATGCAACACCTATGGTCGCAGGTGGATTTACAAATGATTGGATAACTACAATATGTACCGAAACAAATGTTACCCAACACTGTAATACAGTGAGAGAAAGAACCTGCAATACGTGTAACACGGTAATGTGTTAAACGCAGATTTTATACATAAAGGGGCAGCTTTGCCCCTTTTCAAAATGGCATTATGCCGTTGTTAATGCGACCGACACCATTAAAAATACAAACGAAGCGACTAAATAAGAAATGATACCGACAGGCTTTTTGAAGAACTCGGGTACTTCAGTCCATATTTTTTCTTCAGCGGTTACGTGTTTATAATAGTCATAACATGCAAATTGTGCGCAGACTGCATGCGGCACAACCCAAAAAATAATCGCCGGAAAAGTAAAGCCTAGTATGCCTTCAAGCACAGTGAGTAAGCCATTGAATACCCAAATGCTCGCAAACATAAATCCAGCTTTCATCCACATTTTTTTGAAAAAATAATAAAGAGGTCCAAAAAACAACACAAAGAAATTAAGTGAAACGCTGATCCTGTCCTAGCTTGATAGGCCTTTATATTCCGGTGTTTTCATAATTGAAAACATAGATTGAGAATCCGCTCCAAGTTTTTTCAGTAAGTTAAATCTTTTCAGCCATTTGCCAGATAATTGATATTGCTCAAATTGTGAAGAGGTACCCAACTGCTTTTCTGCTGACTCTGTATTTGTTGATTCATTCATTATTTTAATCCCTATTATTTATACTCCGTTTGCGTCGCCAGCACGCAAAAGAAACGAGTTAGCCAACACTAACGCGCACACGCAATTCCTTTTGCTTTAAAAAGCTAGCATTAACAGCTAACGGTTTTTTAACGAATATATTTTACACACGGCCTTATGCTAAACCTGTCAAAAACTGTACACAATTTGAGCATAATTTAATTAATAATCGAAATATTTTGAAAAATAATATAAAAATCGAGATGCTTTTAGAGCCAAATAAAATGCTACCACTAAAAAATGCACACGCTTTTTAACGTGTGCATTTTTATGGTTTAATGAATTTTCGGGTTATTTATGAACGTTTTTGCTCTTCAACCCAATCATTAACGCGTCTTTCGAGGATAGACAATGGCATTGCGCCACCGCCTAATACCGTGTCGTGGAACCCTCTGATGTCAAACTTGTTTCCAAGTTCACGCTTGGCATTTTCACGCAACTCTAAGATCTTAATCATGCCAACTTTATAGGAAGCAGCCTGGCCAGGCATGATCATATACCTGCGTATTTCTGATCGAACGGCTGTTTCCTGAATTGGCACATTCGATTTGAAATAAGACACTGCTTTCTCTTCAGACCACCCTTTCGCGTGAATGCCAGTATCGACAACAAGCCTTACCGCACGCCACATTTCATTTGATAAGCGCCCAAAATCACTGTACGGATCTTGGTAAGCGCCCATTTCTTTCGCGAGTTGCTCAGAGTACAAACCCCATCCCTCAGAGTAAGCAGTAAAGTGCGCTTTTGTTCTAAACTCTGGGATCCCTTCAAGCTCTTGAGCAATTGATAATTGCATATGGTGCCCAGGGTTACCTTCATGGTAAGCAATTGACTCCATTGTATTCTTCGGCATACTCGTCATATCAATTAAGTGAGCGTAGTATACGCCCGGACGAGAACCATCTTTTGTGCCTGGCATGTAGTGCTGAGCTGCACCTGGGCGCTCGCGGAAAGACTCAACGCGTTTAACCACCAGCTCTGACTTAGGCAATATACCAAAATATTCCGGCAGCTTTTCATTAATGCCATCTAAATACGCGACTGAATCGTCAATGTACCCTTGCCTTCCTGAATCGTTGTTTTCATAGAAGAACTGCGGATCATTACGGAAAAACTCAAAAAACTCTTCCAATGACCCTTTAAATCCAACCTGCTTGACGATTTTTAGCATTTCCCTTTGTAAACGTGCAACTTCATCAAGGCCAATTTGATGAATTTGATCCGAGGTTAAGCTCGTTGAAGTCTGGTTGGCAAGTCTGTAGTTATAAAACGCTTTACCATTAGGTTGATCGCCAACGCCATAACCATCTTGCTGTTGTAGATTTGCCATGTCTTGTTCAAACCAATCAATCAAATTCGAATAGCTCTTATTAAACACGCCTGTGAGCGCCGATTTAGTATCACCTAACACTTTGTCTGCTTCAGCTTGTGTGATTTTTTTATCATCAACTAGCTTTTGAACTTTTTTCTTCGCATCTGCCCACAATGGCGCATCATTTTCGCTATCAGAGAATGGTGCACCCGTTATGATGTTTTTTGACTGTGTGATCACACCTTCATAGGAAAATTTAGGCGGTCTTACGCCCTTTTTAGCTTTTTGCTGAGCTTGCTCAAGTAGCTCCTCTAGTGCCTCAGAACCCTTAACTAAACGGCTATTGTAGGCATGCATGTCTTCCAACGTATCAACCTTGTGGAAGTTAATCATAAATTGAGCAAACCAAGACTGGATCCCAAACATATGATTAAACACATATTCGTTTTCTGAAAACTTAAACTCTAGCTTTTCTTGCTCATAATCGTATATCCACAGGTCATAGGATATCTTTGCTTCAGCGTCTAGCTTGCTGTAATCAAATTGAGACCTAAGCTCTGCAACTGTACCAGCCAACCAAGTTAAATTGCGTTTATCCGCCTTCAATGAAACATCATCAATTTCGTCGTATTTATCCTTACGACCATAAATGGTCATAGTCATTGGGCTCATTTGTAATTGTTGTTCGTATTTGTCTGCAAACCACGCATTTAATCTTTGCGACTCTGTTTCTACACTAACTTGTACGCTTTTTTGAACCTGTGTAGCTGATGGGTTAGCCTGTGAATTCACATTACTTGCTTGGCATCCAGCCAAAATAGCGGCAACTGAAATCGCGAGAATTGATTTATACATTATTCGTCTCTCCTGGAACTTTTTCAGATACACTAAATAAAAACCTCAAGTAGGCCAACCAATTACAAAGGTAATTTGTAACGAAAGATGAAAATAGTTACAGAAATTCCCCAGATACAACACCATTGAGTTATTTAAAAAACGACGTCTAAATAATTGATAACCCTGAACTATCGCTGTTTCATTAACGCAACAGCCAGACCTGAACTAACAAAGGTGACGCCTGCGGAAACGTTTAAACCCTGCAACACTTTTGGTCGATTTTTTAGGATGTTTTTAAGTTGAGTTGAAAATACCCCCATCAGTGCAAAGCCAATACTTGTCAGTAACGCAAACCAAACACCGTATCCCAACATTTGTAGAGATACACTGCCAAGCGCTGGGTTTACAAACTGCGGGACAAACGCGAGTACAAATATGCCAGGCTTGGGATTTAAAGCAGCAGATAAAAAACCTGTCGCAAAAATTGAACTTAAAGGTTTGGCTTTAACAGGCTCAATAGCAATCAAGTTTTGATTACGAATTACTTTTATGCCCAACCAAATGAGATAGCTCGCGCCAATGAACTTTACGACGTAAAAAGCTACGGTAGATGTTTGCAGCAATAGCGTTAGGCCAGCCGTTGCCGCAAAAACATGAAATAAGATCCCAACGCCAGACGCACTGGCAGAAACACAGGCTGCGAGCTTACCTTGGCTAACGCCTCTAGCAATGGCCAAAATATTATCTGGGCCCGGTGAGATAACTAACAAAATACACGCTGATGTATAGGCAATAAAAACGTCGATAGGGAACATGGAAAACCTCCTTGATTGTACAGTGTACATTAGAGGCTGCTGTTTATATTTAGTTCAAATTTACTTTGAAATTATCAACTTGAGGAAAGCTAGAGCAACAAATTACAAATGTAGCATGATTGCATCTTGCTCACTTTTACGCATTTTTTTCACCACCAGTAAATAGGAGTTGTCGATCATTCGCTCTATTTCACCTTTGGGCACAGTACCGTCTAATATAATTGTATTCCAATGTTGTTTGTTCATATGGTAACCCGGTATCACCGCATCGAAAATATCTCGGAGCATCAAGGCTTCATGGGGATCACATTTTAAGTTTAACCACCATGTCGTATTCTGAGACTGAGTACTACGCATTTTTTCAGGCGAAAGCGTGGCAAACATTTTGCCCTTAACTTTATATACATCCACCCCTTCACCAAAAGGCTGGCTTACGTCACTGAAAGGTTTTGCCATTAAATAATCATGAACAGCGCGATCTATAGACATGTTTTAATCCTTGGTGACAAATTGGATCTGGGCAACGTCAATCAATACCACCAACACAGAATCCTGATTAAATAATTGAGCATACTGTTTGCCTAACTTGTTGGCCGCTTCAATATCTGCTGCTGATGCGTTATATATTGTAATGACCTTTGCATGTTCCTTTTTTCCCTTATAGTAGCCCACAGAGTCAGCAACGCTAAACCCGGTAAACGTGTTTGCCACTTGGTTTGACTCAAATTGTTGCCACTGCTGCGGCGTAACTACGCCACCTGTCGGAATTGATAAACCAAAATACATTTTAATGCCTGTACTTTGGGGTTGAATGGCTGCTGGTTGAGACGTTTTTGCGTGAATTGTACTGGTGGGATTCACACATCCTGACAACATAATGAAACAAACTAGTCCTATAACGCTTTTGTAATTCACCTCATACTCCTTTTGAGTTCATATTTGTAAGAGTCGTTTAAGCTTTTAAAACCATAATATACGTTCTAGCCGAGCACCGACCCGACAACCGCAGCGACAAAAGCAGCGTTAACATGCTGCTTTTACGTTTAATACGTGCAGCAATTAAGCGTGCAATTTAAGGTACTTTTTCACCTTTTTCATCGCCATTTTTTGCTTCAGCGGCGATAGGTAGTCGATAAATAAATTACCGTGAAGGTGGTCTATTTCATGTTGCATGACAATCGCTAAAAACTCATCACTTTGAACTTCAATTGGGTTGCCGTCGCGGTCTTGCGCTTTTACAGTGACCGAAGTGAAACGCTCAACTTCAGCGAAATAGTCTGGTACAGACAAACAGCCCTCTTGGCCTTTTTCTTTATTTTTACCTTCAAACACTTCTGGGTTTACCAAAATCAATGGGTCGTTTCGCTCATCTGAAATATCGATCACCACGACCGCTTCTTCTCTACCAACCTGTGTCGCAGCAAGCCCAATACCATTGCTTGTCGCATACATGGTCTCTAGCATGTCGTCAATTAATGCCTGGATAGACGCAACATCTTCTACCTTTTTTGCTTTTATTTTTAATCTTGGATCTGGTGCAGTTAAAATTTCTAAAAC
Source organism: Pseudoalteromonas luteoviolacea (assembly GCF_018100925.1). Classification (GTDB taxonomy): domain Bacteria; phylum Pseudomonadota; class Gammaproteobacteria; order Enterobacterales; family Alteromonadaceae; genus Pseudoalteromonas; species Pseudoalteromonas obscura. The sequence continues at coordinate 89,184 of NZ_JAGJEH010000004.1, forward strand.
AGCCATAGTTAGTTTAATTACTCGTTTAAATATTTTGAAAATCAACAGGCAAACCGCCTTGTTGTAAAAAGAGGGTCTATATGCACGGAACAATGAAGTGCTTTAGTGCTGGGGGATCAAACCAGCGCCGCCAAGTTATCGTAATCTAATAACAAATGCAACCAACCCACAGGGCTGAGAAAAACACCTAAGTCCACGCATTGTATGTCCTGTTATACGTTCAAAGTAGCTTATCAGCGTAAGCAAACACTGAGGGGGCTCCGCCGGTATGCCAAAACAGAATTTGTTGACCACTGACCAGTTCACCTGAGCCTATTTTATCCACCATTGCTGCAAATGCCCTTCCAGTATAAACAGGGTCTAATAGTATCCCTTCCGTTTTTGCTAACAGTTGAATCGCCGACTTTTCGGGCTCACTCAGTACTCCATAGCCAGCGCCAAGATAACCATCATCCAATATCACGTCTTCTGAGTTAAATACTTGGTTTAAATTAAGCGCGTCTGATGTTGAATTTGCCAGAGCCAATACACTTTGCTTAAATTCTCCAGCGCTCGATTCAGCTTTATCAATTTGAATACCCGTAAGCATATATTGATGTTTAAGCATAGACTTTACAATCATCAGCCCAGCGTGCGTGCCGCCAGAGCTGGAGGCGAAAAACACATGACTTAACGTATCAGTGTCTATTTGCGCCGCCAGTTCAAAGCCCGCTTCAACAAACCCAATCGCTCCAAGCTCATTTGAGCCGCCGTATGGGATCACATAAGGTTTGTAGCCTTGAGATTTCAAGTCTTCTACAAAGCGAGGAATATCTTCCCCTTTGCGATTGTCTTTACAGTAATGGAGTTGGGCACCAAATAAAGTATCGAGCAGTAGGTTCCCCGTAGACTCCTCAGGTTTATCGCCACCTAACAATAAATGACATGACAAATTAAGTTTTGCTGCCGCCGCCGCAGTTTGCCTGCAATGATTCGATTGTTGTGCCCCCGCCGTTACGACGGTGTCACATCCTTTGGCTAACGCATCACCAAGAATATATTCTAGCTTTCTGGTTTTATTCCCTCCCAAGGCTAGGCCTGTTAAGTCGTCACGTTTCATTAAAATCTCTGGGCCACCTAAATGGCGAGACAAATTAGTGAGCTTAACAACCGGTGTTGGGAAAAAACCCAGTTCAGCTTTTGGGAAATCTTGCAAAATTTTTCGATTATCCATAACCATATCCAACTAAATACACTGATGTCAGTCTACCTAGATTGCGTGTCTTTACAATAAATTACTGTTACCAGCTTTTCTGTCTCTTCATATGTCGACAAACCTAGATAATACGTTCACCACACTCCACAACACCAATAACTTTACGCCAGTTAAAAATATGCTTGGTATCTTCGTCCTACTCATAACAAAACAAAGGAGTTAACTTATGAAGCATATTGCTTTTGCACTACTGTGCGTATTGAGCTTGTTTGCTCAAGCCTCTTACCTTGACTACAAATATGAGCATCTACCTACCGAGCATACAATCCAGTCAGCTGTTTTAGGTGAAGCGCGAAAAGTCTGGGTTATTCTACCGGAAGACTACCACGCACCAGAAAACAGTGATAAGCAATACCCTGTTGTTTACACCACCGATGGCGAAAACTTGCAGTACTTAACGGGCCACAATATGTGGTTTTTACAGCGCTCCAACATGCTGCCGCAGGCCATTTTAGTTGCGATCAATACTCGCCACCATAGAGTTCGAGATTTAACACCAACAGTACCAAAAAATGGCCCCACACCTGAGGTTTCTGGACAAAGCCTCAAACTTGAAACCTTTATAAAAGATGAAGTGATCCCATTTGTAGATAACACATACAGAACCGATGATTTTAGAGTGCTATCTGGTCATTCCTTAGGCGGCTTGTTTACCATCACCAGTTTATTGTCGGATCAATTACAGCCACTATTTAAGGGCTATGTCGCTATTGACCCATCACTGTGGTGGGACAACAGCATTGTTGCAAAATGGGTAAACGATGCACAAGACACGCTCAAGGAAAGCGTACTTTCAGTGTACATGGTGGCAGCTCATGAAGAAAATATCCCACCTGAGCATCAAGCGCTATACTTAGCACATATCAATGCCATTGACGACACCGCAAAGCTCTTAATTGATACAGACTCAACGACAATCCGCTACGACATTACCCATGACGAGAATCACCGTTCTGTACTACATATCGGTATATTTCGTGGCTTAAGAGAAGTATTTAAATGCTACCCGACAGTATGCCCAAAAGAGAACGAAGAAGATTCAAGTAACGACTAAGTCTCTGCGTCAATTCGGAGGTGCCCCTTGCGCCTCTTTTCTTTTGCAAAGAGGGTTTTGGGGATAGTTAGTCAATAAACTCGGCATGCTGTTTGCCATCATCACCAATATGCTCCCAACTCGCTTTACAGCTTACCCATAAATGGTGCACTACTTTAGCATTTTCCAAATCGGTGTTGGAGATCAGACCTACTGGTACATACATACGCTGTTCGTCGTTTTTGCCCGGTAAATTAGACCCACATTCAATGCAAAAGCTACAGAGCCAATCATGGTTTGGTTTGTGCCATGTTTTAATAAACTCTTGACCATTTACCCAAACAAAGTCACTGTTATTGACAACTGCCACCGACACACCATTGCCACCACCGGCCTTGCGGCAAATAGAACAATGACAAATATAAATATGCTTAATAGGCGAACGCACTTCAAACTGCACAGCATTGCAGTTACAGCTACCCTTTGCCAATTTTATCCCCTTCAAACAGCTATGTTTAACTCATTGTTTCTATTGTAAGAACAATTATATCCTGATCGCAAGGTGATAAAACACAGATGACTTAGCGAACACAAGATTCCTTTTCTAAACTTAGTGCATCAAATTAATCAAGGCACTGAACTATGGCTTTTAGCACAGGGCTTTTAATCCTCTTATTCGTGATTTTTGCGCTTTTTATTGGTGCGTTTGTCAGACATATTTTAAAAGGGACGCAAGTCCCCTACACCGTGGCTCTATTGCTTTTGGGCATAGCTATCGGTCTACTGCAACGCGGCGAGCTTTTCGATGCTTATGCACCTGAGTTTGGGCATAGCCTCGCCTTAGTCGCTGAAATAGATTCCCATCTATTCTTATATTTATTTTTGCCAACCTTGATATTTGAAAGTGCCTTTGCAATGGAAGTGCATCTGTTCAGACGCATGTTTACCCAAATTGCCATTTTGGCTGTGCCCGGACTCATGCTGGCGATTTGGTTAACCGCTGAATTGATTTTTGCCATTGTGCCTGATGGCTGGGGGTGGAGCTGGGCTATTTGTTTAATGTTTGGCGCTTTGATCAGTGCAACAGATCCCGTTGCCGTTGTTGCGTTGCTCAAAGAAGTCAGCTCGCGGAAACGACTTGAAACATTAATTGAGGGAGAGTCTTTGCTCAACGATGGCACAGCCATTGTGTTCTTTTCGTTATTTTTTGCCTGGGTTACTGCCATGTACAGTGGTGATGCCGCGGCTGGCCTTTCCTCCCCTTTGCATGTCACCCTTGAGTTTTTGCAAGTCGTTTTAGTTGGTTTAGTCATTGGCGTCATCGTTGGCGGCTTGTGCATCATGTGGATTGAGCATGTTTTCAATGACCCCATGATAGAGATCTCATTAACCATTGCTGCTGCCTATTCAGTATTTTTTATCGCTGAAAACTTTCACGTATCTGGTGTTGTTGCGGTAGTAACACTCGCAATTATGTTCGCTAGCATCGGTAGAACACGCATTAGCCCAGAAGTGGCCGGGTTTTTACATCATTTTTGGGAAATGATGGCCCATATGGCCAACACGCTTATCTTTTTGCTGGTAGGCATTTTAGTCGCCATTCGAGTGCCTTTAAATGACATGCAAGCATGGCAAATGCTGTTGTTTTTATACGTGGGTATTTTGCTTATCCGCGCAACCTCTATTGCTGTATTTATGCCAGCTTTATCCAGACTGGGGATTGGCATTAACTTTCCCAAAGCGGCTGTACTATGTTGGGGAGGATTACGAGGCGCGGTATCTTTGGCTTTGGCATTGGCCGTAGTTGCAAGTGATGTGATCCCCAAAGAAATTGGTGATCGGGTGTTGTTTTTATGTGCAGGCATTGTGGTATTAACGATATTGGTCAATGGCTCTACCATGGGCACGCTATTAAAGCTGTTAGGTTTAAACTCGTTGCCACCAGCAAAACAAGCTACAGTCGATAAGGCACAAGCAAAGATCAGCAATGAACTTCATGACATGTTGCCTGTGATGATGACCAATCCTTTTCTACAAGGTGCAGACTGGGAAACCGTTAAACAAAAGTCAAGATTACAGGCACTTGATGAGCTTGAACCCGATGCCAATATCACAGACGATGAGCTCAATACAGCCTATAAAAGGCGGCTACTTGAAACGGAACGAAAGCACTACTGGACACAGTTTGAGCAAGGCATGTTGAGTAAACAAGCAACCAGTAAATTGGTTGAGGCCGTGGAGGCAGCCTTAGATGGAGAACCAACCATTAGCCCTAGAACACGGATCTACACAGTGTGGCAAACGCCAAAATGGTTGCAGCCACTTAGACAATACACTTGGCTAAACAAACTGCTACTTAAGTTTTTTTTCAACAAACTGGCCTTAGGCTATGACATTGCCCGCGGATTTATGCATGCACAAGAGGCCCTGCAAAGCCACATCCAAGCTCTAGCACCTAGCCAAATGGCGGCAGATGCCGTGATGCAAGCAGTCAATGACAATAAGTCCCGAACACTTGAACGCATGAATGAGTTACACGATAGTTTTCCTGAAATTATTCAATCATTACAAACACAGGCTGCCACAAGGTTACTGCTCAATAGAGAGCGCGCAGTGATCAATGCACAATTAAAACAAGCGGTTTTAGACAAACCAGAGGCACAGCGCTTGTTGTGTAGCGTCGAAGATAAAATGGCCAGCTTACAAAATGAGTCAATTTTTAAGTCAACGCAGGAGCAACAATTTACCAACGACATTCCCTGGGCGAAAAATTTACCACTTGAAACTCGAGAAAAGCTTTCGTCGTTTGTTGAACACAGCGTTTATGAGGCGGAGCAGCTTATTTGTGGCGCTGATCGCCCCCTCAACAAAATTGGCATTATTAGTCGCGGCAGCGTGAAAGAACAGTGGTTAATGGTGACAGAAGAAGGGAAAAAACACACTTGCACCAGTAAAGGGCCCGGCGAGTCAATCGCGTTAATGGCCTTGCTCACCGGAACAAGCAAAACAGAATGTGTCAGCGAAACCCCTTGTGATGTGATGTGGCTCCCCTGTGACAAGCTGAAACAACTTATGCAACAAGATAGCCAGCTCACACAGGTAATTTGCAAACTAATGCAGGATTATTCGGTATGAATTACTGAATTTTTATACTTTATGGTTCGTTTTTTACTTCGCGTATCAGCTGCGTCACAGTATGTTGACTATAAACTTTAATGCCATTGGCTATCAATAATTGCGCTGTCACACCTGCACCTGGGATCTTCTTTCCACTAAATGTGCCATCGTAAATTTGTTGACTGCCACATGAAGGGCTACCTTCTGCCAAAATCGCGTATTTGATCCCATGCTGCCGACAGAGCGAAAGCGCTTGGCGCGCGCCTTTTAAAAACGCACTAGTTACATCAACACCATCATCACCAATAACAGTTGCAGTGTGGTTTAACACATCACGTCCATTCCCCCCGATAATCTCTGCTGGCGCTCTCGGAATTGGCAATCCTGCCGACACTTCCGGACAAAACACTGTAAGCTCAACGTTCAGTTCCAACCACCCTTTGTCTGACATGTCCAAAGACAAGCTACTGCCGTTGTATCGCACTTTATTGCCTACCAAACATGCACTTACAAATACTTTTTGCATCCGTATTCCACTTGCAAAACCCAATTCAGGGCAAGTTTAACGTAAAAAAACAAGAAAGTGATCACCGTACAGCTATCAGGCTTGAGTTTATGCTCAAATGTATTGAATTTGTTTATACCACTGCCATTAATTTAAAGTAGTATAACTACTCTATAGGCATTTATATTCCGAAAATAAAGTATAAATAAGATATAAAACCATATTTAAGATCTATTTAAGAATTAATATGCAATATAAACCCTGCTTTGCATACGTATTCAATGGATTGTTCCTGAAAGGCTCTTATATTGTAAAACTCATGTAAATGAGAGGCACAATAATGAAAAATATAATTTTACCAATCGTAGCAAGTGTTTCAGTACTTGCATCAAACAACGCCTTAGCAAACCCCGTTAGCCAAGGCACCCCAACCACTTTTGTTCATCTATTTGAATGGTCTTGGCCTGATGTCGCCAAAGAGTGTGAAACTTTTTTAGGGCCACAGGGCTATGCAGCAGTACAAGTATCTCCACCAAGTGAACATATTACCGGAAGCCAGTGGTGGACAAGATACCAACCTGTTAGCTATCAGTTAGTTAGCAGAGGTGGTGACAGAGCGGCTTTTATTGATATGGTGTCACGCTGTAAAGCCGTTGGAGTCGATATTTATGTCGATGCTGTAATTAACCATATGGCTCATGGTCGTGGTACGGGTGTTGCTGGTAGCCAATTTGGTAACAAGCAATATCCGATTTACAGTCCGAATGACTTTCATTCAACTTGCGCAATAAACCCTGCTGATTATGGCAATAACCCATGGCGTGTCCAACACTGCGAGTTGGTGGGTCTCCATGATTTGGACACAGATGCACCGTATGTTCAAACACAGCTCGCAAACTATCTAAACGACCTTTTAAATATTGGTGTTGCAGGCTTTAGGCTAGACGCGAGCAAACATATGCCAGCATCAGACATTGGTGATGTGCTTGCAAAATTAAACCAGCAGTCAGTGTTATTTCAAGAAGTAATCGACCAAGGTAGTGAAGCAGTTCAAGCATCAGAGTATTTCCAAAATGGCTTGGTAACAGAGTTTAAATACAGCATCAAACTTAGCGAAACATTTAAAACCGGCAAACTTGCTTGGCTTAAGTCGTTTGGGGAGCAATGGGGCTTTATGCCGAGTCACAAGGCTGTCGTATTTACAGACAACCATGATAACCAACGCGGCCATGGCGGTGCAGGTTCTATTGTCACCTTCCACGATGGAAAACTGTATGAACTGGCAAATGTGTTCATGCTCGCCTACCCGTATGGCTATCCAAAAGTGATGTCTAGCTATGAGTTTAATGGCGACACCGATGCAGGCGGACCAAGCGTACCAGTCCATCAAGGTGACAACTTAAACTGCAATGCTCAGCAATGGCAATGTGAGCACAGAAAACCCTTTATTGCAGGAGCTATGCGCTTTAGAAATCAGACCAATGATGATTGGTCAGTACAAAATTGGTGGGACAATGGTAACAACCAAATTGCTTTTTCGCGCGGTAATCTAGGATTTGTGGCAATTAACCGCGAATCAGGCAATATGAACGCAAAGTTAGCAACAGGGCTTCCTGCGGGGATATATTGTGATGAACTCTCTGGCGGTAAAAATGCACAAAACTGTGTCGGCAAAACCATCAAGGTAGAAACTGACGGTACCGCACATATTACCTTAGCACCGATGGACGCTGTGGCTATTCATCATCAAAGCGTGACGACAGATACCCCTAGTGACGGTGATTGGCAAAGAACGGTTGTGTTTATAAAAGCACAGACACAGAACGGGCAAGATATGTTTGTACGCGGCGGGTTGGACCATCATGCGGCTTTACAACGTGGGCTGCAATGTGACCAAAATCCAGTGCTTTGCCAAATCCCTATTAGACATTTAAATCTGAGAAACCAAACCACCACGCCTTGGAAATCAGGTGATAGGTACCTAGACTGGCAGGCATCTGAATCTGGGCAATCAAACCAAGCACAAGGTACAGCTTTGGATTGGACAACCAATATTTGGCCTGCAAATTGGGGTGAAAAGAAAACCTATGACCTACATGGATTTGGTGAATCAAGCTTAAACCAATGGGGCCAGCACTACTGGAAACTAGACGTAGAAATGGATTGTAGTAAAACCCATCAGGGTTGGTTTGAGTTAAAAGCATTCGTTAAAAACGGCCAAGGCTGGGAAGACAATATTTTTCAACAAAATCGACCTTATGCCAGTAACAATCACTTTGCTCAATGTGGCAAACTCAATGTCTTTGAGTTTGGTCAAAACACCCACATTATTCAATCTCTCTAATGGTAGACTAACCATTTGATTCGCAGAATAAGGCAACCAAATATAGTTTTTTGGTTGCTTTTTTGCATACGTATTCAATGGACTCACATCAAACGAGCGATATATTGTCAATCTCAAATAAGTGAGAAGCATATAAATGAAAAACAATAAATTTCCAGCATTTGCGAGCTTGGCACTCGTGGCATCTAGCCATGTCATGGCGACACCCAGTTCAACATCTACATTTGTGCATTTATTTGAATGGTCATGGGCGGATATAGCAAATGAATGCGAAGCCTTTTTAGGCCCACAAGGTTTCAAAGCCGTACAGATCTCCCCACCAAATGAACACATCGCAGGGGAGCAATGGTGGACACGCTACCAGCCTGTATCGTATGAATTAACAAGCAGAGGCGGAAATAGAGCTCAATTCATCGATATGATCAAACGATGCAAAGCACGGGGTGTAGACATCTATGTTGATGCCGTGATAAATCACATGGCCCACGGCAATGGTAAAAGCATAGCTGGCAAAACATACGGCAATAAACAATATCCGATCTATGAACCAAAAGACTTTCACAAGCCATGCGCAATCAAATCAGAAGATTACGTCAATGACGCGTGGCGTGTACAAAATTGCGAATTAGTCGGCCTACATGACCTAGATACTGACTCTCCTAGAGTACAAACTACAATTGCGGGCTATCTCAATGAACTAGTCAAGCTTGGTGTCGCCGGATTTAGATTGGATGCCAGCAAACACATGCCCGCTAAAGACATTGCTGCAATTTTAAAACAGCTTCAACACTCTCCTCTTGTATTTCAAGAAGTCATAGATCAAGGCGGCGAAGCCATCACCGCTGACACTTATTTAAATAATGGTATGGTTACAGAGTTTAAATACAGTGTGAAACTGAGCCACGTTTTTAAAAAGGGACGACTGGCCTCACTCAAAGGCTTTGAGAAAGACTGGGACTTAATGCCCAGTGATAAAGCGATTGTATTTACCGATAACCATGACAATCAACGCGGTCATGGCGGTGCTGGCGATATTGTTACTTTTCAAGATGGTAAACTTTACGAGCTAGCAAACGTGTTTATGCTAACCTATCCGTATGGCTATCCAAAAGTCATGTCCAGTTATAATTTTAACGGCGACACAGATGCGGGTGGACCAACTGAGCAGGTACATCAATCTGATAAACTCAACTGCAATGACCAACTATGGCAATGCGAACACAGAAAGCCGTATATTACTGGTGCGATGCGTTTTCGAGCCCAAACAGGCAAGAGCCAATCAATTCAGCATTGGTGGGATAACGGCAAAAACCAAATCGCTTTCTCACGGGGAGATCTTGGTTTTGTCGCAATTAATCGTGGTTCTCAAGTGATGAATGTCACATTGCAAACCGGCCTCCCAGCAGGTGTTTATTGCGATGAGCTAAGTAGAACGTTAGCCAATGATTGCTCAGGTAAAACCGTGTCAATTGCTCGCGACGGCAAGGCAAACATTGCTCTAAAACCAATGGATGCGTTGGCGATACATCGTTTTGCACAGGTGAATTAAGTGCAAAGTGTTAATGTCAGCGAGCGCAGCGAGTTCATTTACTTTGCGCAAGGTGAAATGAGCTAGTTTAACAGCCTCTTAGTCTGTTACCACTAAACCAACACAGTATCAACATAGATCCTGAATCAAGTTCAGGATGACGTAGTGAAAAGTGTTAATGACAATGAGCGCAGCGAATTCAGGACGGCAACCTTAAGAAATATAAATACCCTCACGAAGAGTATAGACCGTGAAAGCATTCCACTTCTCGTCACTCTGAACTGGTTTTAGGTTCCAAAGTGCAAAAGGCACCGACTGCGAACGCTGTGAGCACGGTGCTTTTTCACAAGATGAAATGAGCTGATTTATCAATCGCTAAGAATGTAACCGCTAAGGCTGCCACCTCTATAGCCAACCCAGCATTAAGAAACATGGATTGCGGGGCAAGCCCACAATGACAAGTATTACACGCCAACGCATTCTCCTCCTCGTCACTCTGAACTGGTTTGGCAATCACGTCTTAAACGAGTCCACTTTCTCTTTTAAGTTGCTTGTATACTCACCTAACGCATTGCTTGCTTCAGCATTCAATTGCGCATTCTTAGCAATTTCGATAATGCTATTATTAAATTCATTGATGTTAGTACTAATCTCAGAGATCACCGATGTTTGTTCTTCTGTGGCGGTTGAAACTTGCACATTCATATCAATGATTTCATTTACTGCGTTATTAATTTCCGCCATATATTTGGCAGATTCATTCGCTTTTTCCACACTAGACGTCGCACTAGATTGCGCATTTTCCATCGCGCCGACTGCGTTTTGTGCCATCGACTGCAACTTAGAGATCATTTCTTTAATTGATTCAGTGGCTTTTTGTGTATTGTGTGCCAACTGCCTTACCTCATCAGCGACAACTGCGAAGCCACGACCGGACTCACCAGCTCGAGCAGCCTCAATTGCTGCATTTAAAGCCAATAAGTTAGTTTGTTCAGCCACACCTTGAATCATCAATACAACTTGGTTAATTTCATTACTTTGGGTGTTCAAAGCCTGTATTTGCTCTGTATTATCAGCTACCAATTGAGCCAAACGCTCAATTGACTGAATGTTCTCTGTAATTGTACGAGTTCCCTGCTCAGCAAGTTCGCCTGATGTTTCCGCTTTGTGAGCCGTGTTTTGAGCATTATTTGCCACTTCTTGAATTGCTGCGCTCATTTGCGTCACCGCTGTCGCTATCATGGCTGTCTGTTGCTCTTGATCCTGAGAAGTATTTGCCATTGAAGAACTGATTTTCGTCAAGTTATTAGATGTTGATGTGAGCTCGCAAATCATCTCCATTAAATTTTCAACTAGATTGTGTAAGCAATTAACCATTTTATTAAAGTCATTACCAATCTCACTCAACTCATCTTCACCTGAGACTTGTACCCGCTGGGTTAAATCTGCGTTTTGAGCAATAATTTTAATTGTCTTGCGTAACCCTTTTAATGGTCGATGGATGGAGCCGTATATCAACCAGCTGACACTCAACATAGCCACAACAACCACGACCGACGCGATTATCATTCCAATTCTTGTGGCATCCGCCTCTTCGTGGCTTACTTTAATTAATTGACTGGCCTCGTCCAATTGCAGCACCATTAGCTCGTTGTAGCCTTCACTGAGAGGGTCAAACGTCTCGTAGAGGTCTTTAACAAATTGATTGTAAGGCACAGTGTCAAACTTATCTTGCGCTATCAAGGTCTGATATTTTTGAATGAGCAGATTAACTTCCCGCTCAGACTGCTTTATTTGCTGAACAATCGCTTGCTCTTGGCTGGTCAACTTACCACTTAAGTAAATTTCCCACTCGGCTATCGCAATTGATTTTGCTTCCTCAATACTCCTAAGAGCCTGACTTGACGAGAGTTGACCACCTCTTAATTTATGGAAGGTATCAACGATAACAACCGCGTAATTGTCCGAAACAACTTTAATTTCTTTCAATGGCAGCACCCTACCGGAGTACATTTTATCCATGTTCGTGACAAGGTGAGATATAGTGGTTAGCGTAATGATTGTCGCTACAACAAATAAAATGGCAGGTAAGCCAGACAACGATAATAACCGACTTTGTACAGAGAAATTATTCAACATCAAATTTTCCTTAAGCTTAGCCTATAAGCCTTCAAGATTAGTATTGACTAACATGACGAAATTACAATGTAAAAACTAGGCGATTGCTTTATTTCATATCACGAGTCTCACGACCTCTTGGCAGTCAATTGTGACTTTGGCTACTAAAAACATCAGGGTTATACTAACGGTGATTTATATCATTTATATGTATGGCAGTAGCATGTGATATTGAACTGTTAAATGAGCGCGAAGGCTTTAAATGAAGTGATAGATTGATTGCACCGCCGACGGACTATCAAAGGGGGCTACCTGCTCAGCTTATTCGCCATTGCTTATAAAACCACGGTGTCATATCAGAGAAAAAGATAACTCTGTGAGGGGCTCGCTTAGTAACACATTTAACATTAAAAACTTGCGATGTAATACATCTGGCAAAACGCTGCTAAATAACTTAATAGCAAAACTTTATATGCAATGGGCTGCTGAGTTTTAAATACTGAAATAAAAGCACAAATGAATGAAGATATTAGAGAAAGGAAGCATATAATTGCCATAACAAATACAAATTGTTGCGGTACATACAAATCACAGTCATAGGGACAGCCATTAAAACGCTCTATCATTATGCTGACCAATGTCGTTTGTAACACCCCCCAAATGCTTAATAAGAGCAAGGCGACGTGTGGCAAACGCCGGAAACTAAATGCTTGTTTATAGTCCACGAATATACCCTTATCGAAAAAACATCGGCATTATGACGATACAACCATGACTTAATACTTAATAATCAAACACATCAAACACATCAAACACATCAAACACAAATTATGACCGGTCTTAAAAGTAAAAAGCCCGCAATTTGCGGGCCTTCGTCAAGAGCATTCTAGTTACATTCAATTATTAAAGCTTCGGATGCTGATGCCCTCAGTGCTATTTTCCCTAATCCCACTTCAGCGTTTCCAACGAGTGATAACTTAAATGGAGACATTGTCTGAGATATCTCAGCACCAAGGTTTTCAAAGCAAGTTAAAGGCACAGCGATCTGCTGCCAACTTGAATTGAGCACGCTCAATTTATCTTCTGGTATTTTAATTTGCGAATTACATTTGATGCCTCCCTGACAATTCATCCCTACAACGGCTGTTGAAATCGTTCCTGATTTCAAAGATATATCAAATGTGAGGTACGCATTCGAATTTACATATGCACTGAGGTCTTCAGGGAAACCATGCTTACTGAGTAGTTGAACTCCCGCAATATCTGAGTTGCTAAAAGACAATTGAATGCTGTCTTCTTGCACAAAGCGGTCAATTGTTCTGTATTCAACCCCATTTAACTGCTCACTATTCGATTTAACGGGCTTCTTCTTATTACTTTCAGTTAAATATAATGCCCAAGGTTTTTTGGGCTGACCATCATATAAAAACTCTACTTCATTAACACTGGTGCTAACGTCAAACAACTCACTCAGATTATCTTGTAATGTATCTATTTTTGCGTAATTCAGCCCATAACCATATTCAAACAACGGTTTTTGCCCATCAAAACGGTTCACATGTTGCGTTGGTGAGTTAGGCCAAGAAAATGAAAGTCTGCCTGAAAAGTCATATTGGATACTGTTATGCTGGTCTTTTAATAACACGTCAGCCACACCTCCGCCTTCAGAGCCCGGTAGCCAAAGTGCCACAAAGGCATCACTGGCATTTAGCTCTGCATTTACCCACATAGGGCGACCACTTATGAAGAGTGATACAACGGGTATACCTTGAGCCTTCAAGGACTTTATTAGCTGCAAGTCCTTGTTAGTACTGTATTGATATGCCAAATGAGGTCTATCTCCTTGACCTTCTGCATAAGGTTCCTCTCCAAACACAACAATCGCGACATCTGGCTTATTACCCTTTTCGAAAGAACCATCAACACTCAAGGTAATTTCACCACCTGCTTTCAACACCTGTTGTTTAATACCTTCATAAATTGAAGTGCCTCCAGGAAAGTCAGTATTTGCGTTATTGGTCCCCTGCCATGTAATAGTCCAGCCACCTGATTGTTTTCCTATGTTATTTGCCCCATCTCCGCTGATTAGGATATTTTGCTTAGGAGATAACGGTAAGATCCCTGCCTTGTTTTTGAGCAGAACCAAAGATTTTCGCACAGCTTCTCTGGCAAGTGCTCGGTGTTGTTGATTGCCCATTATTTTGCTGTCACCAGCATAAAGCCGCTGTGCTGGGCTCGGTTTATTAAACAAACCAGCGCGTAATTTCACCCTGAGAATGCGACTTACCGCATCATTCACTCGACTAAGCGGTATAGTGCCGTCTTTAACTTGGCTGACGGTATTGTAAAATAAAGGCTTCCAACTTTTGGTTGGGGCCATAAACATATCCAGACCTGCGTTGATCGCTTGTGGACAGTTGTCATTAGTACACCCTTGTATCTGCCCGTGACCATTCCAATCTCCAACAACAAAACCATCAAAGCCCATGCGGTCTTTCAACACCGTAGTAAGCAGGTATTTATTACCATGTATCTTGTCACCATGCCAGCTGTTGAAGGACGCCATCACTGACTGAGACCCAGCTTTTAAACCGCCCACGTAACCTTGCGCGTGGATCTTAAACAATGTCTCTTCACTAACAACATTATTCCCTTGGTCATCACCTTTTAGTGTACCGCCATCCCCAACAAAGTGTTTAACTGTACTAATCACATGCTGATCTTTAAATACGGTATTTGAGCGCCCATCACCTTGTAACCCCTTCACAATGGCATAGGCATAATCTCCCACTATTTCAGGGTCCTCTGAGTATCCTTCGTAGGTTCTCCCCCATCTATCATCTCGCACAGTGGCAACCGTTGGTGCAAAAATCCAATCAATGCCAGTTACCAGCACTTCTTTGGCGGTGGCTTGAGCAATTTTTTCAATCAATTTAGCGTCATTTGCTGCGCCCAATCCAATGTTATGTGGGAACAAAGTCGCACCAATCACATTGTTATGACCATGAACCGCATCTGTGCCCCACATGGTCGGGATTGTCGAGCCATCTAAAGATGCATCGATAGATGCTTGATACATGGACTCCGCCAATGCGACCCAATCAGCAACAGATGCGTGTTTATCGCCATTTGGAAAAGCCCCACCACCATTTAAATATGAGCCGAAGCCATATTTACGCATATCTTCAACTGTGATATCGCGTATTTCAGGTTGGATCATTTGCGCTACTTTTTGCTCTATTGTCATATCGGCAAGAAGCGTGGCAACGCGTGATTCAACATCTTCGGATACAGCAAGCTCAGAGGTAATATTTGGCCAAATTGATGGGTCTTTGCCCTTTTCAACTTCTGTTTCAAGTCGTTTGGATTGACCGCATGCACTTAGCAGGCTCGCCATACAAACATATAGTAGCGTTGTTCGTTTTAAGTTGTTCATTGCGCGCTCTCCTTACTAGATTTTTTATGACACCCCCAAAGACCGAAGTAAGTAATGTAGATATAGCATGCTGCGGGCAGGAAAAATGAACCGTGTAGCCCGATATTGTCAGCAAGTATCCCTTGTAAAATAGGAATGATCGCACCGCCGACAATTGCTAAACACAATAGGCCTGAACCACGGCTTGCATCTTTGCCCAAACCTGAAATCGCCAAGCTGAAAATCGTCGGGAACATAATAGAGTTGAATAAACCAACAGCTAGCATTGCCCACATTGCAAGTACACCGGTTTGATTCACTGCAAATATAATGAGGCTCATTGAGACAATTGCATTGAAAGCCAGTACTTTCCCACCTGCGATTTTTTGCATCACTGCAGCACCAATAAAGCGCCCTATCATTGCGCCGCCCCAATAATAGGCAATCAACTTAGCCGCTTGTGCTTCATTAAGGCCTGCAATGCTAGGTTGATGTAAAAAGCTCACCAGAAAACTACCAATAGAAACCTCAGCGCCCACATATACGAAGATACCTATTGCACCAAGAATTAAATGCGGATGCTCTGTCAGCGGTCTTGTACTCGTTGATGAATCATCATTTGGCTCAACAAGTTTCGGTAACTTAAGTACCGCAAAAACAACCGCCAAAACACCCAATGTTGCCGCGAGCAATAGGTATGGAACTTGTACGGCTTCGGCACCGCTCGACACAGTATTTTGCTCTGACGAGAACAAAAGATAAGCACCAAAAAATGGCGCAATGGTGGTACCCAAAGAATTAAACGCCTGTGTAAGTGTGAGTCTAGATGGCGCCGTTTCTGGTTTACCTAGTGCGCTTACATAAGGGTTAGCAGACACTTGTAAGATTGTGATCCCACAAGCTAATACAAACAAGGCGAGTAAAAATACTTCGTATAATCCAATAATCGCCGCTGGCACAAACATCACACACCCCAGAGCGGCAATGAATAGGCCAAATACAATTCCTTTTTGAAAGCCAATTTTACTAACCAGATTTCCTGCCGGGATCGAAACAATAAAATACGCGCCAAAAAAACAAAACTGAACCAGCATTGCTTGCGTGTAACTTAGTTGAAATGCACCTTTAAGGTACGGAATTAAAATATCGTTCAGGCAGGTAATAAAGCCCCACATGAAAAATAAACTTGTCAGCGCAGAAAGTGCAAAACCAATGTTTTTAGGGTAATCGGATGATTGGTCCACATGCGCAGCTTTAGAAGCAAACTCGGTTGCCATAATTAAAAACTCCAACAAACACCGAGTTAATGCAATAGCGTCTATTGCATACTCGGCACTTAAAATTACTAAGAGATAAGAGAATGATTAGAATTACTGAAAGCTGTATCTCACACCCAAGGTATACCTTGGCCCATATTGCCTGGCGAATAAGAACTGTCGTTCGTATCGCCCAAAGCCCTGCTCAGTTTCGTCATTGAGGTTTATGCCCTCTAAAAAGACTGTCCAACGCTCATCAATGTCATAGTTCACACTTGCATCTAACTGCGCATACGCTTTGGCAAACTGAGGCGGATTATCAGCAGAGCCTTGGTCTTGGCCAACTCCTATCAAGTACTCATCACGCCAAGCGTATGTCACTTTGATAGATAACCCGTCTTTTTCATAAAAGAACTGGGCGTTTGCAGAATCACTCAATCCTGTTAATGGTGTTTGCTGATCTAAACTGTTTACATCAAATTCTACGTCGCCATCGACAAACGTTGCATTAAGTCCAATGCCAAAGCCGCTCTCGCCAAACACATGCTGAAACGCTATTTCAAAGCCATCGACCTTTTTTGTGTCTGTCGCATTGAACGGTTTGGTTATCTTCCAAAGTAAGAGCGGATCGTCATCACTGGGCTCTATGTAACCTTGAGAATTGAGTGTCGCGCCATTGGCCTGCATTTGCAGAAAAATGGCATCACTGGTTGCTTGCTCACCACGCGCTTCGATATCAGCAACCGCCTGGTTCCACCTCGGCCCTTGATAGATATCTTTAAATCCATCAATGGTGGTTTCATTGACCTGACTCCCGATAAAGTTTTTGACCGACTTTTTAAAGTACCCTATCGCTGCGTAACTACTTTCATCGTAATAGTACTCCAGGCTTAAATCTAAGTTTGTAGACTCAAATGGTTCCAAATTAGTATTACCTTCACTGCCGTTACGTGAGCCTATTTTTGGGCTACCAGATAGCACTCGCCCCCCCGCCAAGTCACCGAGCGGCGCACGCGTGATGGTTTTGCCCCAAGATACGCGGCCAACCAGCTCATCGGTGAAATCGACTTTCACGTCAATCATTGGCAATAGCACATCGTGTTGTCCTTCAGAAGTGTATTGGCTATTGTCCTCAGGGAGGTATTGTGTATGCCATTCGCTGCCACCTAACCACCAAACTGATACTGGAATGGGCTGTGCATCAACACTGGTGACGTCTGTTTCTTCGTATCGAATGCCTAGATTCAAATAAACTGGTAATGACGCGACCTCAAATTCCCAAGCGCTCTGAACATAAAAGCTCACTGTCTCTTCTTGCACAGAGCTTTGAGAAAAGGTGCCTAAATCATGGTAGGCAGTTGTAGCGAAATAGTCGTCGCCACCGAGTACTTCATTTGTCAAAAATGCTTCGGAGCGCGCTACCACTTCGTCAAAGTCAAAGGTGTAGTAGTAATTCGGATTTAAATTTGCGCCACCGCTTGCAAATGCATCCAAAAAACCATTGGTATTGTTTCTAACAAACATGCTATCAGGGAACATTTGCGGCCACGCCGGATTAAATAAAAACCCGCCAATTAAACCACTCCAAGCGTTAGAGCCACCCATGGTTTGGTCTGTCATTGCGAAACCAAACTTGACATCGTTTAGTGGAATGTCAAAACGGTCATTCTCCCATGTCGCGTCTATTTGCAGCTGCTGAACCTCTGCCTTGCCGGGCGAGTGAACAAACTGACTAAAGTGCGAGTCAATTTCACTTTCAAGCAATGTTGTAGACCCATTTAGCCAATGTATTTGCGCATGTGGGATATCACCTGTGCGGTAGTCATAGTTTTTAGTGCGTAGCTGATCTGATCCCAACACCAAAGACCCTTCACTGCCAATGCCCTTATCGATACCATTGTCAGTTTCACTCGAAGAATCGTGATAGTCCAAAGAAACACGCCACACGTCATTGATATGCCAATCAATATTAATACCTGCTGATTTTTCAATGACCTCTGTTGTTGAACGCGATGCAGTGAAAGAGCCATCATTACCACTAATATCGGCAAAAACAGCTGTACCGTTTTCATCTAGCTCATATGCATTGATATTGCCGCCATATTCATTCCACATCCCCCAACCAATGCCATTTTTGCCTATAACGGCTTTGGTGTGGGTATAATCGACAGAGAGCACTAAGTCATCAGTCGGCGCATACTGAAAAACAATGTGACCATTGGTTCTGTCCCTTTCTAAGTCTTCAATGCCATAGTTCATGTCGCGAGGAAAAAAGTAATCTCCTATTCTGTTACCTTCACTATCAAGCGGCCTAGGATCAATCACATTACTGTCATCGATATTGCCGGGTAAATCGACATTGGCTTGCCAACCCTGAATATGTGCCTGCTGCTTTTGAAAGTCTCTCTCATGGTGCGTGAGAGAGAATGACACACCAAATGCATCATCAATAAAGGTGTTTGAATAAAGCGCTGACAGCTCTGGGGTGATATCGTCATTTTCGACATTTGACGAGTCGTGGATCGCCTTAGCTGAAAATGTATAGCGCTCTCCGGGGCTTGCCAGTGGCTTTCTAGTCACAATATTAACGGTGGCCCCTAAGCCACCACTTGGGTTTTCCGCACGTGCCGTTTTAAATACCTCTAGCGCCATTACACCATCAGCAGATAAGTTTTCTAGGTCATATGATCTTGAGTTACCCGTGCCTGGCATCTGCCTGCCATTTAACGTAATTAAGTTAAAATCTGGTCCAAAGCCCCTCACAGTAATTTGAGAGCCTTCGCCGTTACTTCTGCTTACTGCAACACCGGTAATACGCTGTAAAGATTCAGCCAAGTTGGTATCTGGGAATTTCCCCATTTCCTCTGCTGAAATCGCATCTACCACCCCTGATGCGTTTCTTTTGAGATTCATAGCCCGGGTCAAGCTTCCCTTGATCCCACGGATCTCTATCACTTCTATTTCTGAGTTTTGTTCTTCTGCCGTTAAATTAACTGCTGATTGCTCGCTGGCATACGCTTTTCCTGATAGAGCTAATGCGACACACAAAGCCACACGCGAAGATACAAATTGAACTTGTTTCATAACTAACCTACATAAATTCTATGTTCTTGGGGGAAGATCATCCCCCTTGTATTTGCCGCGTTACGGCACCGTGATTTCTGCGTTATCAACTCTGTAAACCGCACCTTCGCCTGTGCCCCATGCAGGAAACACCATCACAACATTGATGTTTGATAAATCTAAGCCTGCGTCAGCCAACGACTGTAAAGAGTAGGTATAGGTTTGCCACTGTCCACTAACTGGAGCTTGTGCTTCGAGGCTCGCGCTCAAGTCTAATTCAACAGCAGTTTGCGCATCGAGTGACTCAATTTTGAATTTCCAAATACTGCTGGTGTCATTGGGGGCGTTGACCACTTTCATATCAAAGCGAATAACACCCTCAGAGAGCAACACACTGGCATCAAAATGCGCACCTTCATTTGCTAAAAACCCCATCACCGTCGGCTCTGCGCCGATTGAAAATTCAGCAGTCACACCATGCTCTGCATCATCTTGTTGCTCTGTCGGCGTAGACCCCCCGCAGCAATCCCAAATTGGCCAACTGCTGTTTTGTCCATCTTTAAAAAGAGTAAGAGATTGCGGCTGAGGGACTGAACTTTGGTTGTAGATGAGCACATTATCCAATCTAAATACCGCGCCTTCGCCGGTGCCCCAAGCAGGAAAAACCATCACGACATCAATCGCCGTCACATCTAACCCAGCAGAAACTAGGCTTTGTAAAGAGTATGTATAGGTTTGCCACTGACCGACTACAGGGGCTCTGCCTTCTTGGCTAGCCGTCAAGTCCAGCTCTACCGCCGTGGTCGTATCCATAGATTCAATCTTGAACTTCCATACAGACTCGGCATTTGATGGAGCACTCACCACTTTCATCTCGAATTGAATAACACCAGATTGTAAAAATGCGCTACTGTCGAGATACACACCATCATCCGCAAATAGACCAACAACAGTGGGCTCAGCACCAATGGAATACTCAGCTGTCATACCATGTTGCGCGTCGTCACTAACAATCGTTGGTGTCGTACCTCCGCAACAGTCCCATAGTGACCACT
Source organism: Pseudoalteromonas luteoviolacea (assembly GCF_018100925.1). Taxonomy (GTDB): domain Bacteria; phylum Pseudomonadota; class Gammaproteobacteria; order Enterobacterales; family Alteromonadaceae; genus Pseudoalteromonas; species Pseudoalteromonas obscura. The sequence goes on from NZ_JAGJEH010000004.1 coordinate 109,873, forward strand.
GTGACAGCACATCATCTTGAAACAGCACATGTCCTTCGAATGTTGGCGCATCCATTGGTTGATAGAATTTCAAATTATCGACGCGATAAAGTGCGCCTTCGCCCGTGCCCCAGGCTGGGAAAATCATCACAACGTCAATGGCACTTACATCCAACCCAGCACTGGCTAAATCAGAGAGCTTAAATGTAAAGGTTTGCCACTGGCCTGTTACAGGGGCTAGCCCCTCAATACTGTTAGTTAGGTCCAACTCGGCGGCTGTTTCCGCATTATTGCTCTCTATTTTTAACTTCCACACCGATTCAGCGTCAGCCGGTGCATTCACCACTTTCATTTCAAATTGGAACATGCCATCGGCAAACATTGACGAGGCATCAAATGGCGCTGGTGAAACACCTTCCTCAACGATATTGTCAGCACGAGATATAAAACCTAATACTGTTGGTTCACTGCCCACGGAGAATTCAGCAACATTACCGTGCTGTGCATCGTCTTCAACGATTTGTGGCGTCGTGCCCCCACAGCAATCCCATAGCGGCCAAGCAGGGTTAATTGTGTCTTCGAAAATAACAAAAGATTGTGGTGCAGATATGCTGTCACCCGCAATGCGCATGTTGGTAACTTGATATACTGCGCCATCGCCACTGCCCCATGTTGGGAATATCATCACTGCATCTATTGCATTGAGGCTAAGGCCACCACTTGCCAGCGCTTGCAAAGGAAATGTATAGGTTTGCCACTGTCCAAGCACGGGGGCTTGGCCTTCAACGCTGGTGGTCAAGGCCACCTCCACTGCCGATGATGCGTCGACGCTTTCAACTTTAAGAAGCCAAGGGGTATCGGCAGCGCTTGGCAAGCTCACCACCTTCATTTCAAAGCTCAGCGTACCGCTATCAAGAAGTGGGCTTGCATCAAAAGGCGTTGCTGCGCCCGCTTCGTCGGTAATAAACTCCTCGCGAGAAATAAATCCATTCACGGTCGGGCTTTCTCCCACCATAAACTCATAAGCAGCGCCTTTTTCGGCGTCATCGACTATTACAGGTGTCGAGCCACCACAGCAGTCCCAAGCTGGCCAATTTGGATTTGGCGTACCGGTAAAGATATCTAAATTCTGAGCTATGCCGGAAGAAGGAGGAATTGGCGTAGGCGCTTTGCCTTCAACCAATGCATCATCTAAACTATCAAACCCACCTCGAACTGTGTCACAGCCTTTCCCCGTGTCAGGATTGATTTGACATTGATACACACGCACATAATCGATTTCAAAATGTTGCCCGTTTGCAAATACAGATGCATCAACACCTAATTCATTGACGCTTTCAGGCCAGTTTCCACCCACTGCAAAATTAAGCAACATATGGAATTGCTGGTCATACGGCGCGTTATCCCAATGTGTTTCCAATTCACCTGAGTCCTGTCCGAAATACTCTGTGAACCAACCACGATATATCAACCCGAGGGCATTGCCATTGCTGTCATAAAGTGCCTGAGAACGTCTTTGTGTTTGGTAAAGATAACCATCGACATACCAACGGATCTCGCCCTCTTGCCACTCTATCGCATAGGTATGAAAGTCATCTGCTGGGTTCATGTCATTTGGTAAAAGATATTCTTTACCGCTAGATTCATTATCAGGCCAGTCTTTACCATAATGCAAAGTACCATACACGTGACGCTCTAACGTGCCGTCTTCTCTTTTTGCTTTTAGGTTGACCGACTCGACCACATCAATTTCACCAGATTTTGGCCATCCGCCGTATGTTTCATCGGTTGGTAGTAGCCAAAATGCTGGCCAACTTCCTTGGCCAGATGGTAATTTTGCCCGCACTTCAAAACGTCCATATTTGAAATCTGCTTTGTTTTTAGAACTTAGTCTCGCTGATGTGTAAGGTTTTGGCTCCCCATCTGCCGCAGGCAAGGCGACAATATGTAAAACGCCATCTTCAATATAAGAATTCTCACTGCTGGCCGTGTAGCACTGTTGCTCATTATTACCGCCACCATCACAATTGACTTCATGCAGCCATTTGTTGGTATCAATGGTGTCTGTTTCGAACTCATCACTCCATACGAGTTGCCAATCAGATACGGGAACTTCTGGTGATATTTGGCTGGTATCAGTGTTCGTTTCAGCGCCCCCGCCACACCCTTGCAGTGTCGCACTTAGCAGGAAAACGCCAAACACTTGGTTTACTGTTGGTTTCATTTCATCACTTCCACATTTGCTCACAGTGCAGATGTGATATTTTCTGCATTAGAAAACATCACGCTGTGAACCTTGGCACATTTATCGTTGTCATTTGGCCAAATGCATTTATTTTAAATGCAAATTAAAAATGTAAATTTGGCAGTTAAAATATTGATAGAAAGATAATATTGTGACAATCGAAATGCGCTATCGCGGTGCAATTTTGCGTCAATGCTGGTGCAGCTGCACCTTGCACGACAAGACGAAACAATTACACGATGAAATGTGCGGCATGAGGACTACAAAAATGCATCTCCCACACGAGATTTCAGCAATGACTTCAATGTGTCACTATAATTTCGACTCACTTTGAGCCTAATGTCTCCCCCTAAATCCAACATCGACTCATTGTTCTTTAGTGTGGTAAAACTTTTAACAAAATTCACATTTACTAAGGTAGATTTATGAATACGAGCAAACATGCCATTATCTAGCTCTTCACTGAGCCGCTTGAGTGTGATCCTAACAACATAGTTTTCCTTTTCTGTGTGAATGCACATGTAATCTCCCGCAGCATCAACCCACATAATGTCATCTACGCACAGAAACACTTGTTCGTTATCATGATTTTTGATCAGCAATTCATGTCTTGGTTTGGTCGGCAATGGCGCACCCTCTTTATCCAGCCACTCTTGCAGCTGTGAGATACTCAAACCCGACGACTCACCTAAAGCTTTTAAAAGCTTGGCTTTTTCTTCACTCTTTTGCGTCCGTGTTGACTCATTTAGTGAGTCACGAATTCTGTCTACTGTTTTTTTAAGCCTGCCGAGATTCACAGGCTTCATGAGGTAATCCAACGCATTGAGTTCAAAAGCTTCTATCGCATAGTCGCTATACGCACTGACAAACACAACCAGTGGCATAGTATCAGACTGCAACCCTTGAACAACTTCAAGACCACTGAGGCCCGGTAGCCTTAAGTCGATAAACAACACATCAGGTTGATGTTCATAACACAATCGAATTGCATCATCGCCGTCAAACCCTTCTCCCACAATCTGAATATCAGATATGTTTTCAAGTCGCAGCCTCAATCCCTCTATCGCGAGAGGTTCATCATCAACCAGTACCGCAGTAATCATATTATTTCCAATTCTTATTTTGCTATCACAAAGGGGATGACCATAGTGACACGTGTTTTCGTACTGCCACTCTCAACTCTGAGTTCACATGGCGTGCTAAAAAAGGTTTCTAGGCGCTCTTTGGTGTTACTTAAACCTATCCCAAACCCTTTTTCATTTGGTCTATCTGATGCCCCCCCGTCGTTCTCTACCAAAACCTTTAACTGCTCATCTTGCTTGGAAACCCGAATCTCAATTAAGTTTTGTTGTTTTCTCGCTTCAACGCCGTACTTAATCGCATTCTCTACAATGGGCTGTAAAATTAAAGGGGGTATTTTGGCCTGCTTTGCTTTGTCGTTTATGTCAAAAATTACCATGAGGCGTTCGCCAAATCGTACCTTCTCAATGCTCAAATACAGTTGGAGCAGCTCAAGTTCTTTGCCAAGATGGCTGGCATCTGATGTGTCATGCTGGAGCGAAGCACGAAAGAAATCACAGAGTTTATCTAACATCTCCTGTGCCATATCATTCTCCTTTTTCATGATCAAAGTAGAAATGGCATTCATGGTATTAAACATAAAATGGGGGTTCAATTGGTATCTCAGCATTTGCAGCTGTGCATCTTTGGCCGCAGTTTGGGCTCTGAGCAACATTTCATGTTCTTTTTGCAATCGCGCGTTATACAGCATAATAAAAAATATCGCTGTCCACACAAACATGGTAGAAATCGAAAACAAAAACCAGCCGCCAAACTCAAGCATATTAAGCTCTTGATACCAGACTTGGTTATAAACAATGGTTTTGTATGAAGCCAGCTTAATGATATTGAACACTAAGCCCAAAATAGCTGCGCTGACGAAGCTCATTATCAAAGTGCGTTTAAGCGGCCAATGTACAATACGTCTTATAAATGACCACTGTACAAATGAAAGGGTAAAACCAAAGCTTACCTCAACAGCCAAATTCAGTAATTGCCCTTTTAAGTTAAAGTCGTTGTCATCAAACTGAGGATGAATAATCGAGATAAAAACAACCACGGTATAACCAAGCCAACCAAGGATCTGTAACGACCAAAACTGGTGACTTTGTTTTGAAAAAGCTTGGAGAGAAATTGTCAGTTCTGACTGGGTTGGTGCATTCATTATTGTTGTACGGTATAAACTTATCCTAATTCAGTATAAGCGCACATTACCGAAGAACCCAAATCAGTAACAAACATTATTGAGCGCGCTCAAATTAATTCCTTTTACCAGGGTGATGATAATTTAATAAATTGAATTTATTGAGATTTATAAAGAATAAGTTCTATAAAAAAGGATTTGAAAAGTGGGTATTTGAAGCGAAAAAAACGCCCTCAGCCAAATTGACCAAGGGCGTTAAAAGTAGATACTACTTTTGTAAAACTAAGGCAAGTTAAGCTGATTGCTTACGCTGCGCTTCTTTTTGCGCTTGCTTTTGCTCTTTACGCTGACGAAGTGCTTCTTGCGCTTCGTGACCAATATGGCCTTCACCGCGTTCTTTTGCTAGCTCCATTTGCTTTTGACGCTCTGCAAAGCGTGCTTTTTGCTCTTCAGTAACGTTGTCATAGCAGTGATGGCAAGAAACACCTTCCATATACTGCTCTAATTGCATTTCTTCTTCAGTGATAGGCATGCGACAAGCGTGGCACTGTTCGTATGAACCTTTGTTTAGGTCGTGATCAACCGCTACACGGTTATCAAATACAAAACACTCACCTTCCCACATGGTTTCTTCTTTTGGTACGTCTTCCAAATACTTAAGAATACCGCCTTCTAAGTGATAAACCTCTTCAAAGCCCTGCTCTTTCATGTAAGCGGTTGATTTTTCGCAGCGGATACCACCTGTACAGAACATCGCTACTTTTTTATTCTTTGCTGGATCTAGGTTTTTTTCAGCCCATTCAGGGAACTCGCGGAAAGTTTTTGTCTTTGGGTCTACCGCGTTTTTAAACGTACCGATTTCAATTTCGTAATCGTTACGTGTATCAACCAGAACGACTTCTGGATCAGAGATCAATGCATTCCAATCTTCAGGCTTAACATATGTGCCGACCACTTTTTTCGGGTCGATACCTTGTACACCCATGGTCACGATCTCTTTTTTCAACTTAACTTTAGTGCGGTAAAACGGACATGTTTCGTCGAAAGATTCTTTGTAAACAATGTTGTCTAAACCCGGTTGTTTGTCTAGCCATGCTAGTAATGCATCGATGCCTTCACGCTTTGCAGCAACGGTACCGTTGATGCCTTCTTCTGCAAGAAGAAGCGTACCACGCACTTCATTTTCTTCCATTACTTGCAATAAAGGTTGACGGATCTGCTCAAAATTAGGCAATGAAACGAACTTATACATTGCACAAACAACATAAGGTTTAGTCATAATAATTCTCTTTTATAAGCTTTAAAACAACCTACACTTAAACACGACGCGTAGGCACAAACCGAATCGTAAATCCGGCGCTGAGGCGTGTATTTTACGGATTTATGAAACAAATGCAAAACACGCACAATCAAGTGCTGAGTTTTTGTTCCAAGTGACTAAAACGAAAGCAAAAACATTTTTAACCTTATATTTATATAGTGCCTTTGTCTGGCACTTTGCTATAATGGCGCGTTTTTTAGAATAATGATTGGAGAAAGTAACTTTGAGATTTTCCGAACTCGGCCTTGACCTACGCTTTGAGAAGCAATTACAACATCAAGGAATTAATGAGCCAACAGAGATCCAAGCGCATGCTATCCCTACCGCACTTGCAGGCCACGATGTTTTTGCCCAGTCAAAAACCGGTTCAGGAAAAACCTTGGCGTTTTTATTACCTGCTGTTCAGCGCGTAATGAAACAAAAAGCGCTGAGTAAACGCGACCCTCGCGTACTCATTGTTGCCCCTACCCGAGAGCTTGCTAACCAAGTATTTTCACAGTGCCGTTTGTTAATCGCAGGTACTGCGATGACTGCAACAAAGGTATTAGGTGGTGAGAACTTTAACGACCAAGTAAAAGCGCTGCGAAAAAACCCGTACTTTGTGATTGGCACACCAGGTCGTATTACTGATCACTTGGAACAGCAATCACTGCACTTAGCAGGCCTTGAGCTATTAATTTTTGATGAAGCCGACCGTATGCTTGATTTGGGCTTTGATAAGCAGCTTAATGCTATCAATAGTCAAGCTGACCACCGTCTTCGTCAAACCATGCTATTCTCTGCTACTTTAGAGCACGCTCAAGTAGAAATAACAGCCAAAGCCCTTTTAAAATCACCGAAAAAGATTTTACTAAGCGGCAGTAACGAAAAGCACGGCGATATTCAACAAGCATTGTACTTTGCTGATCACCTAGATCACAAAGAAGCGCTGCTAAAACACTTTGTTCAACAAGACGAAGTGGGTCAATGTATTATCTTCACAGCTACCCGCCAAGATACAACGCGTTTAAGTGAATTGTTAAACGAAATGGGGATCAAGGCCATTGGTCTTGCAGGTGATTTAGCACAAAACAAACGTTTAGATATCATGGATGCCTTTAGCCGCGGTATTTATAAAGTGCTGGTCACTACAGATGTCGCGTCACGTGGTCTAGACTTGTTAAACGTCACGCACGTGATCAACTTTGACCTACCTAAGCAAGCTGAAGAATATGTTCACCGCATCGGGCGTACAGGCCGAGCGGGCTTCAAAGGCACAGCGGCATCTCTAGTTGGTCCAAAAGATTGGAAGAGCTATCAGGCAATTGCACAATACCTGAAAGAAAAGCTCACCTTCCACACAATTGAAGGCTTAGAAGGCAAGTTTAAGGGCTTTAAAGAAAAGCCTAAAAAGCCCACTTATAAAGGTAAAAAACCACAAAAAACTGCAAAACCTGAACAAAAGCGCAAGTTTACGAAAAAGCCTAAAGCGCCGAAAAAGCCTATTGCAGCACCATTTGATGTGGATGGCAACGCACCACTTCGCAGAAAACCAAAGCCAACCGAGGAATAAGCCATGCTAGGTACTAAACAATTTTTAATGATTGAAGAGATCTGTGCGGAAGGCGCATACCTCGACGGTAAAGAACTTGGTGATGTATTTTTACCACTGGATGAAAAGCCAGAATACCTAGAAGAAGGTGACAACGTAGAAGTCTTTATCTATTCAGATAACCAAGGGCACGCGTGTGCTACAACCAAAGATCCTATTGCACAGGTTGGTGAATTTGCGCTACTTCGCGTCAAGCAAATCAACAAAGTGGGTGCATTTATGGACTTGGGTATCGCCAAAGATGTACTTGCACCATACAACGAGCAAAAGCCAAAAATGCGCGAAGGCTACAGCTATCTCGTTAAGTTATACCTAGACAATGCCAGTAAACGTTTATGTGCATCTAGCAACTTAAATAAGTTCGTCAACAAAACACCTGCTCAGTACGATAAGTTTCAAGAAGTTGATTTAATCGTCGCTGCTAAAACAGATCTTGGCTACAAAGTAGTAATAAACGAAACTCACTTTGGAATGGTGTTTTTTGATACTGTATTCAAGCGCATGTATATCGGCCAGCGTATGAAAGGCTTTATCAAGCAAGTACGTGAGGGCGACAAAATTGATGTTTTACTAGAAAAACCAGGGATTGAGAAAATCTCAGGCCTTGGCGAACAAATTCTTGCTAAGCTAGAGGAAAACAACGGCTTTTTACCTTTGGGCGACAAGTCAGACCCCCAACTTATCAAACAAGCCTTCTCAACCAGCAAAGCCAACTTTAAAAAAGCCATTGGAGGCTTATTCAAGCAAGGCAAAATTGATATCGAAGCGAACTCTATTTCACTTCGAAAATAAAATCTGTTTGGTGGTTTGGCGAAGTGAGCAAATCACCTTTTCATTTAAATAATTGCCTCAATTTCGCGCCGCATACGTTTATATGCGTTTGATAATGAAGTGGAATACTCTTTCTACTGGTCTCTACCACTGCCTCAACCTTTTTGTTTATAAAAAACACTTCAGGTCTTTGACCGTGTTTTGTGGTCATCTGTGCGATTGCATAGCCGCTAAGCACATGGATTGTATTGCACGCTAATTAACTTGAAGCAAAAAATAAAGTAATACGTTACACAACAGAGGCTATTTAAGCGAATGCGCTTAAACGACCTCCAGTGCTAGATAAGTTTCGACTGTTTCTACTAAAATTACAACGCAAAATCTTCGATATAGTGCGCCGCTATTTCGTCAACAAACTGAATTGGCAAACCGCCGACTAGGTTCGTAAGCACGACGATAGAAACATCATCATTTGGGTAGTGGATCATGGTAACTGCATTGCCGCCGCTTGCACTCACCGCAGGGTGGTTTTCTCTGCCTATTACCTGCCAACCAATTGCGTAGCCATTTTCCAAGTTGCTAAAGCCTTGTGTTTTACCATTGTTGAGCGTAACTGGAGACCATAATGCATCCAAGTCCTTGATCAGTTTTTCTGATTGCAAGGCAATCATATACTGAGCCAACTCAGTCGCTGTTGAATTCATGCCAGCGGCCGTTCTCAGCATATAAAAAAACTTGCCGTACATATTGGTAAAACTCTGCTTATTTTTGTCGTACAAATATTGTCTAGCTTGATTCTTTATCACAGGTGTCATGTATTCAAAGCCTGCACCGGCTGTTAACTGCATGCCAACCGGTTTTAATTGATGATCGGTTATGAAATCAATGAAATTTCCATCCACGTATTTGTCGATAATTTTACCAACAATAACGTAGCCAGTCTGGTTGTAATCAAAACGGGTGTTGGTTTTAGACAACATAGGAAGTGTTTGCACTTTATCCCAAGCAGCTTTAGGGTTTCCTCTCACAATCAAATCAATATAATAGCCACTTAAGATTTTTGGCAGCCCTGAAGTGTGCGCCATTAGATGTTTAATTTTTATGCTATGCCAAGCTTTTGGAAGCTCTGGCAAGTGTTGACCGATCCCATCATCAAGCGTCAGTATTCCTTTTTCTACCAATTGCATCAACGCTACACCAGTAAACGCTTTCGTCATAGAATTGATTGAAAAAACAGTATGATTTTTTACGGCAATGTCATCTTGCAGGTTAGCGATACCATAGCCTTTAGTTTTAACTATTTTTTTATCTTTAACGACTGCCAGCTGCAAACCAGGAATAAAACGCTTTTCCATCGTGGTTGTAATAAGGTTATCTACTTCATCTGCAATCGAATGAAATGAAGTAAACATGCACATTACCGCAGCCAAAGAGCATGCGAGATACCGCCGCTTTCCTAAACTTATATTCATAATATTCTTTTTATAGTTTGTTGTTATTAATGCTGTTTACCGTTGTAAAAGACACGCCTTTATCAGTTGAGCATCTATATTAAAGCAAAAGAAAAGCGAGCGATAACAATAAATTGTAAAATTTTGAACAATAAATAAGGAAGGTGATCCGACTGAAGATGTGGCATTAGCTGATAACCTCGCTAATAGTCCCTTACCTCATTGTCGTCTTTTTCAATATTAACATTGCTGTCCCTGCGCAGTATAAAGCGTTGCCACTTCCACCGCCCCTCTGTGAAGTGGCCTGAGTTAGGCCATTACTGACTTTCTATGCTTTCTATTTCTTTCCAAATAGATTCAGCTTCCGCAGTCAACATCGCGTATCCTCTGATATCTCCATTTCTTTGTGCATACATCGCTTGCTCCAGCTTTGCATCATGCTCTTTTCTGAGCTTTTTGACTGGGTTGGCCTTAAAAAATCCAAACATTCGTTCACCTTTATTTAAGCATTTTAATCAGTAAACGAACTGTGTGATGTTTTAGATCAACCTAATTTAAAAAATCTACCACTGTGTTCACAACTATGCGGATTCTGACCACACGGCAAACTCATTACCACTAGGTTCGGTAAAATGGAAACGGCACCCTCCAGGAAATTCAAAGATAGGACGAGTGAGTTCACCTCCATTTTCAACAACCTTCGAAAGCGTGCCTGTCAGATCATTACTGTAAAATACTAACAGTGCGCCACCACGACTTACAGTGCTCGACATATCAGCTTGATAGAATCCCCCATCTAAGCCTTGATTTGAAAACGCTGTATATTCGGGCCCATAGTCAACAAACTCCCAATCAAATACCTGACTGAAAAATAACTTAGTTGATTGCAAATCCTTGGCTGCAAATTCTACATAGTTAAGCTTTTCATGTTGATTCATAGATACCTCTTAAACCAGATTTATTATTGATTGTCTCGGCGCAGAGCGTTTTTGCTAGATCTGAACCTTTAGTTTATTGGCTTTACAATACCCTTCAGTTTATCAGTCGTAAATAAAATTCGTCCTGTGTGCAACGTAATTATTTGAATCAACAATATCAAAGCTACCTTTTTGCTCACATAATCTTGCGATAAATCGCAACCGTCGAGTTTGTATTAATCGTCTAGGGTTCAGTGTGATATACCGTGAATACGACCAAAATTCACAGTGTACACTAATCGATATCAGTCAACTTATGGGGTGACTTCGACATGCCACCATTTGGGCTTTTTTGAAACATAGGAGTGAGACTTGGGCATTAATTCTAATCGGTTTGGTGTATCAAACGCGCCAACCACCAATGCAATTATCGGTGCGTCATCAATCGCCCCTAACGTGCTCCCACACTCATTGCAAAAACTACGAGAAGAATACTCCGAAGAACGCCATAGCTTCGGCTTTCCTCCCGGCCCATCCCAAATAACTTGCTGTCGTTCAAACTCTACCCAAACCTGGCTGAGTGAACCACTGTGACGCTGACACATGGTGCATGAGCACGTGTGAGGGTTGAGAGGCTTTCCTGTTGCAGTAAATCGGATGTTGCCACACAAACACCCACCTTTATAATCTTTTGCCATTTGACCGTTCCCTGTGTATTTAATGTCGTACTTTTTAGCTCATATACAATCATATAGCTATAATAATTTCAATTAGTTAAAGCACACCAAGAAGTTTATGTAGATGGTTGAAATAAAACGATGTAAAGAGCAAGCACACTTTAAACTTGCTCTATTAAATATCGAGGAATGTCAAATTTGCTAGGAATAAATAAAGTACCAATACTGACCCCTCTAAGTGAACAAGGTTAGTGCGCAGGATCAACTGTTAATGCGAGGTCATCTAGTAAAATAGATAGACCGTTTTGGTTTTTAAAATGCAAAAACTTTAGATCTACATGTTTGATTGGTCTGCGATTATCCAATGGCAAGTCTACATTAAAAGACGTAACTGAATTGCCTAAATTGCTCAATGTCACACGCTCATGCGTAAATGGGTATTGATCGCTTTCATGATAAGTAACATGGGCTTCAGCAATAACTGATTCTGTATCATACCCAGAAATCATTTGAAGTTTACCACTAAAGCGTAAACTGTTTAGATAAGTATTTTCAGTAAATTGATAAGCATGATTAAATGGGCTGTAGACATCAAAATCCGTAAAGTTGACCAAAGCACTTTGCTCACCGCTAATTGGCGATTCCGCTGTTAGGTATGCAGTACTACTGCTATTGGAGGGGAAATTAAACAGATTTTCATTTTCAAAGTCGCCGTGCTCTATCAGGTTGCTAAGATCTTTGGGCTCAACATAGAGTGCTAGGTTATCAAGCAATACTGTTAAGTCTTGTTGATTCTGCGTGTATAAAAACTTTAAGTCTACATGTTTTATTTTTCTATTTTTATCAAGTGGCACATTTACAGTGAACTGATTTACGGCGTCCCCATTTCCAGAAATAGCCACTCGACGATGTGTCAGGGGATATTGACCATTTCGATGGTAAGTTACATGCGCTTCTGCAACAAGTGACTCAGTTTCAAATCCTTCAATCATCTTTAGTAAACCGCTAAACTGAAGGCTTTCTAATTGTGTATTTTCAGGGAATTGATAGCTGTAATAGAAAGGGCTATAAGCACTGAAAGCGGTAAAGTTAACTTCTAAGCTTTGTTGCCCTACCAGTGGGTTTTCTCTTGTTATTTGAGAAGTACCTTCGCTCGCACTTGGAAATCTAAATAGGTTTTCGGTTTCAAAGTCACCATGAGATATTAAATTCTCTTTTCCTGCTGGCACCACATACAGTGCGAGGTTATCGAGTGACACGGTTAAATCTTGCTGATTTTGAGCATATAAAAACTTCAAATCTACGTGTTTTATTGTTCGAGATTGATCAAGTGGTACGTTAACATTGAAAGTAGTGGCATTATTATTACCAGAGATAATGACACGTTCATGCGTGAACGGATAATGACCATTACTATGATAAGTCACATGCGCCTCGGCAATAAGTGATTCCGTTTCGTAACCTGAGAGCATTTGAACGAGGCCATTAAAGCTCAAGCTTTCCAGTCGTGTATTTTCCGGGAATTTATACGAGTAATTAAACGGGCTGTAAACACTGAAGTTGGTAAAGTTTACTTGCACACTTTGACGCCCCGAAATAGGAGACTGGTTGTTTAGATTGGCAACCCCTTCACTATTTGACGGAAATTTAAACCGATTTTCAGTTTCAAAATCACCATGAGGTATTAGGTTTTGTGCCGTATTAAATAGGCTCGACGGGTCATTAGTAGGCTGAGAATCTGCCATTGACGATAGGCTGATAGTGGCCATTAAACATACCAAAGATTTAGCTAAGTTCATAGGTAGCGCCCTTTGTTGATTGAATTTAATTGTGACGCTATAAGGTACATTGTTGATATTTAGATTTAATTACATAAATACAAATAGTCAACATAAAGATCTATATGTTTACAAAATAAACCGTTACTAGGTGATAAACTGACAACCAAATAACCTGCAAGCTCGAAGCTTGCCAATTTTAATCCCCCTCAACCACCACGCCCTCATTCAGCAACAGCGATATTAATGTAACGCCTGATTTAGCAGCCTGTACACTTATCAGCACTACAAGCTAAACGTTCAATTTTCAAACTAAGCCGTATCATTAAATCAATCTAATTTCTGTGAGTGTCTTGTCTTAATTCTTGAACAAAACTTTACAGAAACCCTGTTTAAACGGTGTTAAAAACGGAACAGGTTAAACAACGTAATACCACCTAATTTGTTAATTAAATTAAAGGATAATTTTATGCATACAATCATTGGTCTATTACTTTCAATATTCTGTTTTTCTGCATTCGCCAGCTATGAGCCATTCACATATAAACACGAACCGATTTCACATACGTTCAGCCCAAATATACTGGCTGAGAGCAAAAATGTATGGGTTGCGCTGCCAACGGGGTATCACGCACCTGAAAATGCACAAAAACGTTACCCCGTCGTATATGTTACTGATGGGGTAGCGTATCAATTTATTACCGCTGAAAGCATGTGGTTTGCAAACATGGTTGGTCATATTCCACAAGCCATTTTGGTGGCAATTGATACGACAGAACACAGAACGCGAGATTTAACCCCTTCTGTACCAAATGACGGCCATAGTACTGATTTAACAGCTGGAAAAAGTGCAATTTTTCAGGATTTTATTAAGCAGGAAGTTGTTTCTTTTATCGATCAAAACTATCGTACTAATGATTTTCGGGTCCTTGCTGGCCACTCCTTAGGCGGTTTGTTCACTATAACGGCAGTGCTTAACCCACAAATCCAAGACACCTTTAAATCATACATCGCACTGGATCCATCGATGTGGTGGGATAATGCTGACACAGTCAACCAGTTAGAGCAGTCACTAGGTCTATTAAATAGCAAAGCGTTTAATATTTATATTGCGGCTGCCCACAACGATAAAGATGCAGCGAATGATACAACAGGAGACTATCTAGAACATATTCAAGCCATGGCCAGAGCTGGGCACTTGTTGTATGCATCCAATAAGACAACTGGCACTTATGACGTTTTCCAAGATGAAACCCATATGTCTATATTGCATCAAGGGCTTTATAAAGGCCTTAGAGCGGCCTTTAAGTGCTACCCTACAACTTGTGACAAATCGGTTAAGGCAAGTAATTAGTGACCAGTAATTGGCGGTCAAGAAGCTAAGCCTCTTTCGACTTGGCTTCTGCGTTTTCTCTTTGTGTGACAATTACAGTGTGAATCATTTCAAACCACAGAGCACTTTACCAATTTGCTTAAGCTTAGCGGATAAATGACCCACTTTTATCGTATCTGTCGAGGTAAGCCGAACACCATAATAGGGTAGCTATTGTCGTTCACTAATCAAACTCAGTGCGATATCCAGCGCTTTTTCACTACTTGAAAAGTGATCGGGCACAACCCCCTGCTCGTGCCACGATATGCGCTCCTTCACACTCATCAACATGCCGCTGGTCAATGACAAAGTAATATGTTCACTGATCTGAATTAACGTTTCGATACTTGCAAGCCCCATGGTTTCCTCCCCAATAATCACCGCGCGACCTGACTCCTGTAACGCGTGAATAAACAGTTCCCACGGACCACTTACAAATGATGACGTCAAAATATATAAGGGTATATGGTCGCTAAAGCGTTCAAACTCTGGCGTTTGGATAGCATAAATCGGTTCTATTCCCTTGTTTGTTTGCAACAAGCCAATTGCTTGGTCTAAATCAATGAAATACCCTAACATTGTCTGGCTCAACTCAATACTTCCCTCATCTACAGTGCGAAGATCCAATATCAAAGCGCTTGGTGTAGGTAAGCCTGAAATATGGGACGCTATCAATTCTCTATTAACTCCAAACGCAAAACTCCCTTTTAGCTCAATGTAACCCACACCATCACTAGATATTTGTGATTTAACAGCTGTCTCATCATTATGTTTAGAGATCAGTTCTATGGCAAAAGTATTGTGTATTAACTCAAAGCTATTATCACCTGTTGTCATGCGTAATGCGTTGTAAACCTCATTTTTAAACCAATGAAAATCAGCGCCATCGCGAAAACTCCCTCTATTCATTTTTGTTTTTAGTGAATCTACGGCAAGCGCTCCTTTATTCGGGTTGACATAAACATCGACCAATGAATTAGAAATAGTTTCTATTGCAATGGATACTTGATTAGCAGACATTTTTTGAGCCTGATTTGCTGACAGATTGCTCGATAGCATCAAGTAAAAGATAAACCAAATAAAGTGCTCTGATTTCATTGTTGCTTTCCTTATTATTCAACGTATTTACGACAGCAAAGCTTCGTTTTATTACCTCTGAATTACCTCTGACCAAACAACTGTTATACTTGGTGACACTGAAAAAACTAACTTAGCTGCTTTATATCTTGATACTAGATGAAAAATTTCAAGGCCAGACTCACAACTCCACTAACAAAACTAAGCGTTATAGGTAGTAATATCTCTGTTCAATCGGATTAAAAACACATGAAACACCACACAATTGAGCGCGCTCAATTGTGTGATGTATATATTTCACTTGTCTTTAATTGGCAAATGATACTCTTTGAAACTTGTTTTTAAGACAGGTAAAAAGGTTACTATTTGGATAATTTTTACCACCTGTTACCAAAGTCGCATAACCTCTTGTATTTTTTGCATTATTTATAAATTCACAGCTTATTTAACCTAAACAAAGATCAAAAAAGAAACTCACAACTGAAATATATTGTATACAATTTATTTTCATTGTTGTAAGTTAAAAAACGTTTATTACAAATTAAATGTCGTTTAAGTATTAAATTAATAACAATAAACTACTGATAATAAAGAATATTACAATTCACAATCAAGAGGTGCTGGCAGAAATGCCAATTGTTAACTTAGGTTTAAGCTGTACCTAAAACATATCAACTGTTAACAATAAAAATAAACTACAGGAGAACAACATGTTTTTATCCAAACCGGTACTAACGTTACCCAAACTCAATTGCGTAACAATTGCGCTACTCTCTGCGATGACAACTGCAACGTCGTATGCAGGAGAAAGTTCTGAGCCACATACACACGTGAACAACATTGCAAGTATGGATGTTCAAGCTAACCATAAACATTCTGGTCAAATATGTGGTACTGACCACAATGACCAAAGTTGGTCTGCCATTCAAAAAGAAAATGTCCGTCAAGCAAATATAAGCTCAAGCTTTTCTTCGCAAATTATGAATTCACTTGCCGCTCAAGAGGACCTTGCCGCAGAAAATGGTAACGGTGTACCGGGAAGGTATTACATTCCTGTTGTTGTACATGTTTACGGTGACAGATATAACTGTGAGACAGGCACCTACTGTCTAACTGAGCAAAAAATTATCGACGGCTTGAACAAATCAAATGAAGACTTTTTGGGGCTAATTACAGATGATGGGCCGATAGCACCGGAATTCCAAGCAATCCGACGAAACCTTAATATCGAATTTGTACTTGCAAAAAAAGACCCCAATGGCCAGCCTACTAATGGTATTGTTCGCTACCCAGATAAAGCTGGTTACGGTAAAGGCAGTGGTAGAGATGACCAAATTGCTGCTGACGCGTGGGACAACTTCAAGTACATGAATATTTATATTCAGCGCGACTTGTATGATGATGGTAAAACTAATAATTCAGGTGTTGCTTGGTACCCGCAATTGAGTATGTCGCAACAAGGCCTGTCTCGTGTTGTCTACAATGGTGATTATGTCGGTGCAAATACCAATGAGAACTTTCGTTCTGTATTAACCCATGAGTTTGGCCACTGGTTGAACCTACCACACACTTTTGATGGCGCTTGTACTGTTCATTCAGAAGCATTCTGTAACGCGACTGGCGATGGTTCTTGTGATACGCCGCAAATGAGTAGTAGTATTTTACAGGACAACGCTAAAAACTGCTTAGGTCAGGCTACAAACACCGAAAACTTCATGCATTACTCTGACAACTATGCAATGTTTACCAAAGATCAAGTAGATCGCATGACTGCTGCCCTGCACGGCCCAGCCCGTGCAACTATCTGGTCAAACACCAACTTGATTGCAACGGGTTTAGGTGAATATACCAGTAATGCAGACCACCCTTGGGATGGCACTTCTGGCGCAGTCGTTCCACCTAAAGGCGATGTTGTACAGTCATTCACAAACCTATCTGCACAAAAAGGTGAAGTTGATAACTTTGAAATTAATGTACCTAGCGGTACCCAAGCAGTCGCATTTTATCTCGACGGATATGACGAAGACCCGGATATGTATGTCTCCAAAGGTAAAGCGCCGACTAAAAATGGTGACAACTGGGATGCAGACTTCATTTCTTTTAGAAGCCCTGGTTCTCCTGAGCTAGTAACCCTATCAGCACCTTCAAGTACCGAAAGTTATCATGCAGCAATTGATGCATATAGTACTTATTCCAACGCGACGCTCAGCATCATTGCAGGTACAGATGATACTTTATGTGCCACGTGCGAACGTGTGTTTTTAACTGAAGTCAAAGATTTAAAATCAGCAAAGGGCGCTGAGCCTAAAACTTACCAGTTCGATATACCAGCTGATGCAGTGCGCACTGTTGCGGTTATGCCCGGTGGATATCAAGGCGATCCAGACCTATACGCCAGCATAAACTCGGTGCCAACCAAAGACAAATTTGACTGCGGTCCATTCAGCGCACCAAGATTAAGTGAATACTGTGAATTCCCAGCAGGTGGCGGCACGCTCAACTTATTGGTAGATCCATTTCTGGAATATAGCGAAGCATCATTAGTCGTTTATTATGAAAGATCTACAGATTCAGAACTGCCAATCGCGCAAGCAAACGGTCCATATAATGGCTTGATCGGTAACACTATTGCCTTTAGCAGTGCGGGTTCATTCGATTCAAATGGCAGCATTAGCAGTTACTTATGGGAGTTTGGTGATGGCAATACCTCAACAGCTGCAAACCCAACACATGCATATCAGCAAGCTAACACTTATACCGTAAAGCTGACAGTAACCGATAATGACGGTAACACCGCCAGTGATACAGCCACTGCACTAGTTAAAGCCGAAAACATCGCGCCTGTGGCAAATGCCAATGGACCATACACTGGCTCAGTAGGCAAAGATATTGAGTTTAGTAGTGCAAACTCTTCCGATCCTGATGGCAGCATCGCAAGCTATAAATGGGAATTTGGCGATGGCCAATCAAGTACCTCTGCAAACCCTAAACATAGCTACGCCCAAGCTGGTGATTATACGGCAACTTTAACCGTCACAGATAACGAAGGTCTATCTCACTCAGCACAGACTGGCGTTACAGTCACAGGGGTGAGCTATTGCGAAGCAACCGGTAATACAAAGTATGAGTGGATTGCAAATGTACAAACAGGTGCATTTAGCAACCCTTCCAACGCCGGTGGTTACAGTGACTTTACTGCTCAGACAATCGACGTCAAAGAAGGCGATAATCAGTTTACACTCACACCTGGTGGCAACTATACAGAACATTGGGCTGCGTGGATTGACTTAAATGAAAACGGTCAATTTGAAGATTCTGAGCAAGTAATGAGCGATGTTTCTGGCAAAGGTGCTGTGAACGGCATAGTGTCGATCCCATCTGGTGCGGCAGGAAAAACGACGCGTATGCGTATCGCCATGAAGTACAATAGCGCCCCAACATCAGCTTGTGGAAGCATAGGTGATGGCGAAGTTGAAGACTATACAGTGACTATTAACCCCAGCTCTGTGGATAAGACTGTACCTAACGCATGCGCAACGCAAGCTCCTATTACAGGTGGCAGATTGGAGGCTGGCAAAGCCGCATGTCTTGGTGGTAATGGCACAGTTTGGCTAAGCCTACCAGAAGTGGACTCTGCACAGAATATTGCAATTACAACAGCGCATGGCCAAAGTAACTTACATATTTTGTACAAAAATGGTGGCTGGCCAAGTGATAACGATAAAGATGCTGAATCAAACTCTGGTACCAAAACTGAGTGCATTACGATTCCAGCAGGTGACCGTTACTGGTCATATCTAAAAGTCTCTGGAGATGCAACAGATACAAGTATTATCGTTGACTTTGATAGCCTTGAATGTAGACAACAAAACTAAACATCTTTCATACCCCCAGCACCGCAGCGTATGCTCGGTGCTGGCAATCAAACGACAATCTATTACTTATTCTTAGGGCTACAAGGATTTTTTCTTGTCGACTTTCTTAAACTTAAATATCGATTTTCCATACCGCAGGTGTAACTTAGCATCTGTTTTTAGCAACACGATGAGCTTTATACTGTTCGTACCTCTTTGCAAAAATGAGTCCTGATTGATACTGCGAGTATGAAAAGTAATGTGATTTTCATTCAGTATGATGTTGCCTGTTTCTATTATTGGATGACGGGGATCAGTGCCGTAACAATCATTGTAAATTGAATAGCGTTCTCCTTGCAATTTCAATAAATCCGGACACTCGACATTAGACTCAACTTGCAGCCAGGCTTGCGAATAGACTGAAAAGCTAAACACGCTGACAAAAACGCTTGAAAGCATGTATACAAAATAGCACCGCACTTTAGAAGTCCTTCATAAATGTTGTCCCAAATGGTTGGTTGTAAGCTAACTCTCAACCCATTTTAAACTGTACACTCAGCTTGTAAATTGTGCCACGCATGAAAGTTTGAGTTTCGTAGGTCTCAGCTTAAAACATACCGTTTATAGGTATTATCACTGGAGTGTAATCACATATCAGAGAGCGCTATTTAAACTTCCCTTCGCGCAGCGAAAATACTCAGAAATCCACCAGCGCAGCACCTATAGAATAAGTAATATTAAGCTATAATCAAACTTAGTTGCCGCTATGCATTTGTAGATAAATATGTCTTCTTCGATCAACCATGAGTCAATATGCTTGCCAATAACATTTGTCAATGAGTTGTCTAAATCAAAAGATTTACCAGAGACATTGGACTTGATTTCCCACTGGTTACCGCAAATTATCGATGCAGACCGGGCAAGTGTTTGCTTGCACAATGGACAAGAAGACACATTGGAGGTGTATGCTTTATACGGTAACAAAGCCATTCAAGCTAATACGATCTTGCAAATTGACAACACCATGGTTGGACGGGTATTCCAAAGCAAAACATTAGAAATAAACAATAACCTTAAGGAATCTCAAGATTTCGATTGCAGAATTTTACACGAAGGCGGGTTAAACTCATGTATGGATGTACCGCTGCAAAAATCTGGCGCATGTTTTGGCACATTAAATTTAGGCAGTTTAAGAGAAAATGCCTATCAAACACAACATGCTGTTTTACTCGAATGCATCGCTAACTGGCTGGCCAACTACCTGCACGCTCAAATGGAAATTACAGAGCAAAAGAAACGTGCCGAAACCGACCCGCTGACTAAAGCGAGCAACAGACGCTGTCTGACTATCGTAGGTAACGAGTTGCTCAATAAATGGCAGAGCGACAAGCAGCCATTTGCGATGATTATGATGGATATCGATAACTTTAAACACTTCAATGATCGGTATGGGCACAATGTGGGCGACTTGGTTTTGGTCACATTCAGTCAGGTTATTAATCAAGTTATACGCACATATGACCATTTTTTCCGCGTTGGAGGGGACGAGTTTGTAATTTTAGTCAGCGGTAATGTTGATGCAGCCGAGAAACTAGCGGAGCGTATTCGACTTGAAGTGGCGGGCATGTCTGTTCAATACGATATTCATAACCTTCATATCACCATCAGTTGCGGTGTAACTAGCGCACAACTCCAAGATGACAGTCTCGAGTCTATTTATAACCGAGCTGATCAGGCACTTTACTTATCTAAAAAGAATGGACGAGATCGCACAACAGTAAACTAGCGAACACATATATCCATATCGTATTTAATGCGCTCACGATCCGATATGTCAAAATTAATGCCTTTTCGTAACTGCTCCAGTCTTCGTACATCAAATTCTTAAAGTGTACGACAGGCTATTCAACTCCTCATCGCCAAAGCCATTTAAACAAAGCAAGAGACTAATAATTTTGTTACACTGCTCGCTCAATTCTCCACGCATGTACATATGTTAGATATCCAATTAAATAGCTTTATTCGTCGTATTGAACACGCAGACACATTAAAAGCACTTATAAAGTCCAGCGGTGCTCAGCTAAGCCGAAAAGGTCGCTCAAGACACTGGAGAATACGAGGTGACTGGTCACAATTGGAAGTTATTGTTAAGCATATTCAACAACATGATGAACCCAGCTGGCAATGGGTAGTTGAAAAGTTGCACTGCAATAGGCCTAAACCAAGCCTTGAAGATTTAGTTTCGATAGTGAAGCACAACCCCACCATGACATTACACCAACTGATAGCGCAAACTGAATGCACATTGGCGGAAGCCAGAAGAGCTTTTGACGAAATAGCATGGGATTAACTAAAAAAGCTTTAACTTGATTGAGTTCAATTCATAGAACTCAATCAAGTCGGCAGCGCCATTTATGTTAAACTCAGATCCTCATAACGCTACCCGCAGCATACGGAGGCCCGACTCCTGCTTAGTTACGCAATGCATGTTATCTTTTCTGCAAAATCCCCACTCGGTATTCTCAGTTTCGTTTTCAGCCTATACTCGTCGTGCTGCTTGATCCTCTTCATTACTATCGTGCCATCAGAGCCTTCAGCTTCCAACTCATAGTATGAAGTCATTATCTCTACATTACAGTTCTCAAGCATTTTTTCCATCAAAGAAAAGTATTCTCTATCATCAATTCTTTGGCTTAACAGGGTATAAGATGCCAAGACCAAATCTTCACTGGGGTAAAAATCGGGCCTTTCTTGTGATAGGCGACTTGTAAATGCATTGTAGAAGGAGTTAGAAAGAACTCCTCTATAAAATACACCAAGAATTATATCCGTGAAGTATAGGCTAGGATTAGATGAGATCGAAGTCGCAATTGCCAGCTCAGAACCTAGCAGTTCTATATACTTTTTAACGCGCTCTAAAGATGGAAGTTTAACTAAATATTCGGCCGTTAAATATTCCTGTAATGACTTATGGGCAAATTCATACTGTAAATAACCTGTCTGTAAAAACAAACCTGTATGGGACTCAATTTCATTCGCAGCCAAAACACTTTGCTCTTTAGGCAGTCCGAAGTTTCCACATATGGAAGAATACGCGTCAATCAACTGCTGTTGATTAAAGACACCAGTATTACCATGAATGGTTAAGTAATACGACAGGTGATTTAGAAACTCAAATTTCCTATCCGGTTCAAATTTAGCATACCGAGACTCTCTATTTATTGAGCGTTGACCATCCCACTCTTCGAGCATGAGATTTACAACTTTTCTATACACAGTTTTCGGCCTGTCTGGAATATTACCTGTTCTCTCATAAATAGCGCACAGGTGTGCTAATGAAAGTGGCTTAATTGCAGTATCAGAAAATGGACTGCTATTGATATCTTGCACAAACTTTATTGCCTTATTCTCTTCCTTTATCCAGTTTCTTGCAAAGCACAGGATCTGATCTTGATTTAAAGATGATATTTCGAAGTCCGTTGTATGATCAAGGGTGTAATTAAACTCCCCGGTCCTACAAGTAATTATTATTTTGGACTCTCTGCAATTTTGAGCCAGTTTCCTTATTTCTTTTAAGGTTGAATCTTTTTGAGATTGTGTTGGCAATTCATCAAATCCATCGAGAATCAAAATAGGCTTAAGTTCGTTTATCACAGCATATATTGACTCCTCTTTCCAAGACTCACTAATTTGGGACTCAGAGGGCTCGGATGCATAAATATCAAGCTTTAACAAATCACAGAGGTGGGATTTAATAATTTCATGCGACCCTTTTGTATTAAGATCCCTGAAGCGGATTAACACCGGAAAGCTATATTGACTATTAACAAAACCGCTAAAGAAATTTGAGCACAACTTTTTCATAGAAGTTGTCTTTCCCGCTCCTGGTTGCCCAAGAACGACCGCGTGCTTGTCATCTGAAAAAAGGGCTTCTTGTAATGGTTTTACTGTGTACCTTTCTGATCTGTCGAAATGCGTCCTCAGTGGCATCAGATAGGTATCTAGCTCAACGTAAATATCACTTAGCTTTTTTTCTCCTTGTAAATCTTTAAAGCCAATAAAACCAGACCACTCTTTAACCAAACTCAAGTGCTTTTTTAAGCTCTGACTTACCTCATCTTCTTCCATTAAAATCTCAGCGTTAAACTGTTCATTTGGAAGGAGTGCTATGGCTTCTAACTCTTTTATTGTCAGACCTAGGCTTTTTTTGTCCTTACGTTTTTTCTGGTCGTTCTCTTTCTTCCTTTTTGCTTCAAGAAGCTCAGAGTTTTTTTCTTTTACTCTGGTACCCAGAATATCTTTCGCAACAGATATTCCAGCTTTAATAAGTTCTGATAAGGCCACTTCAAGCATATAAATTCCTTATTATCCGATCAAACTTGCATAACAGCTCATTAGCGAGACTTTGTTAGATAGTGATTAATATAAACACGATTTCGCTTTAAAGTATTGAAAGCAATACTAAATCATACGATAAGGAAAATACATTGAATGTTTGCGAACAACCTTTTCTCGCTCAAGGCATACCATTAGGCGCAATCTAAACACATCATCTAAAACTGTCGGGTCAACTGTGGACTACTACAAATGAACTATCGTCGAAATACTACATCATTGATTGTATTTACTTGCGTGCAAGGATCATCGACTCTGACCCCATTGATTCGGCTTGGTTAAAGCGAGTGATACTTACCTAAGCCATATCTATTTTGCTGTAGCAGCTTCTTAGCTATCGTTTTTTCCAACAAAATCGATAGAAAACCCCTTCCCTTTCTCTCCGGAGATCAAAACAGTTATGTTGTTATCTTTAGTCAATTGATAACTCAGCTTTTTAGGAAAGTCATGTTGTGGGTTCTCAAATACCGCGGTTTTTGCTGAGCAGCTTGTTAGTTTAAAAGCGACAGGCAGGTCGTTACTAGCAACCTTGGCAACATAAAATACCTCTCCTGACATCTCTACTAATCTTAATGTTTCAGAGCTAACCGTTTTACCTTTTTCGATGGAATAAGTAGAACCTGCGCCTTCAAAGGTTTTACCGCTTATCTGTTTCCAAGATTCGTTAATTTTCAGTTTACTGCTTTCGGAATACCAATTCCCGACAAGCCATGACAGTGATTTAACAGAATCACAAGATTTCGCTTGCACCGTTGAGTGAAAGGCTAAACACACGAATACAAAACCTATTACTTTTGACATTGAACACACCTCCATTTGACTGACAAAATTGTTGTCCCTGCACCAAAGGACAGTTAAATCAAAACGAAACGTCCAGTTATTTGCTCCATTATGCAAAGCAAATATAAGTTAACTACGTTATTAAGACTGCTTGAAACTATACTTTTTCACCATATCGCTTTGCATGCGATTAGAACAATTGCAAGCTATCTTATTAATGTACTTTTTTAGCTGCAATATTCATTGTTGAGCAACTTAAGGACAAAGTTACTGTGACACAAAATAATGACCATTAAATATAGCGGGCGCGACAGGTTTTTTCGCCAGCTGCCTTATCGGCGTATAGGTGTTCACTTTAATAACCTGTGTGAACGTTACGATTTCCCTCAGTGTCTGGTTATCATATTGCTGTTTCAAAGCTTCATCTGGCGTGAGCGGCGGATAGATCACACCACATCTGTAAACCTTGCCCTTATATCTTTTATTGATTTGCTGTGTAAATTGTTCGCGGCTAGTTAGGTCAACCAAGACCTCTTTTACGACAGGTAATGAAGGCTCTAAGTTAAACTCTATACTTTCAGCTAGCCCGCTGAAAGTTACTAACAACACATAAATAAATTTGAGCAGTTTCAAAGTAGCTCCTTGACTGAACACGTGTTTATCTACCCCAAATACCGCTTAACTACAGCGCAAATTACACCAAATAGCAATACATTAAAATTCGGTACACCTATGCCACATTGACCTTTTTCACATCAAATTCATGAGCAAGGCCGCCTACCTTTACTTGGGTGACCTGTTCGTTGCAAAGTGTCACAGACGCTGTGACTCTAGATGTACACCCCATGGCTCGACCCTGCTCAAATGTAAACTCGCTTGTATCAATGTTTTTGAGATGTTTACTCAAATAACATGCAAGCGCACCATTAGAGCTGCCTGTTGCTGATTCTTCTGATATCCCAACTAATGGGGCAAAATTCCGACAGCTCGCAGTGTATTCAGAGTTAGGTCCACACAATTCAAATACATGCGCCCCGATCAACTGATGTTTTTTACAAAACTCACTGAGTCGCGCTTCATTTATTTTAATTTTATCAAGATATCCATTTGGTACAGCCACCAAAATATCCGCTAAGCCGGTAGAAACCATTTCAGATGGCAACTGAGTGGATGCCAATACAGAAGATTCTAACCCTATAAATTCAGACACTTCTTCATAGCTTATTCGTCCAAGATATGTTGGCAGCTTTTGCTCCATTACAACATATCCGTCAGCGTCAATCATGACACCGAGCAATCCTGCTTTTGTTCTTTGTGTATACTGGCCTGCACTGAGCACACCCCTTTGACACATTACAGT
This sequence comes from Pseudoalteromonas luteoviolacea, assembly GCF_018100925.1. Lineage (GTDB taxonomy): Bacteria > Pseudomonadota > Gammaproteobacteria > Enterobacterales > Alteromonadaceae > Pseudoalteromonas > Pseudoalteromonas obscura. The sequence continues at coordinate 135,644 of NZ_JAGJEH010000004.1, forward strand.
AAAAGCAGACAAAGTAGCATGACCACAAAAATCGACTTCTTCAGTCGGTGTAAAAAACGACAATTGAAAATCGACTTCGTCATCTCGAGAAACAAATGCTGTTTCTGAGTAACCGACAACTTTAGCTATATATTGCTTTTCTTGTTCAGATAAACATTCGGCATTTAACACCACGCCTGCTGGGTTTCCTCCAGTACCATTTGCTGTGAATGCATCGACCAAATAAACTTCAACTTGCTTCAATCTTTAAAACTCCAGTTTGTACTTTTTTGAAATAAATGCAGCGGCGCACCAGAAGTTGAGCGCGCTCATAAAACCAGTGTATTAGACACCATATGTCTTTTTGGCACTTTCAATTTGCTGCTCTTCTGTGATGTTTGGAAACAGCTTATAGCTTGGCGCAACAATGGGTTTCGCTTTTAATACCGTAATACGAATTACCCCCGCAACCGGGTATTTATCACCTGTTAACGGTTTTATTGAACCAAAGGCGGCCTCAAAACTATCTGAGTTTTTTGCTATATACGTCGCTTTGCCATACAACTGAAACCCCTTTTGCTTAAACACATCGACAAAACTTACACACACGTTGTCATTGCTTTTTATATTCTTTACGCTATTTGCAGAGGCTATATTCGCGATCAGTATTTCTGTATCGCTGTTGCAGATAAAGACTTCCTTTGGCGAAACACTCGGGCAACCATCTTCGTCGACAGTAGCCAACCAGCATAAAACACTCTCTTGTATTGACGATTTTATTTTTTCTGTAAGCATTGCTGTTCCTTGTTATTTGCTTTTAATTGATAGGTTCTAAGTTTGCTGAGCTATTTTCCTTTTGTATAGTATCCACAGTTTCTATTTGGACGAGCTGTAGTAGCAATTGGTTGAATACATTAATACGATCACTATGGCTAGTTAGCACCCAGTTTAAAAAGCCAAGTCTACTGTAACAAGTAGCATATGTCCCTCATATTATACCAGTTTTCGGCACCTTGATAGGACAGCTTAGACTTGTTATCCAGCCCTTGTTTTATTCGATATTTGCCTTTCTGAACAAGTAAGACAGAGCTGTATTTTGCCTTGATTACAGATATCAAAAAACATACTTAGTGATAGCTCATTGGCCATTTTTTTTCTGGTAACTAAGAGCCGCGCTTGTTTGTCTTCAGTTGCTTGTTCGCACGTTAAACAACCTTAGTTAAACCTGCCACAATCCATGCTCGATAGACCCCAAGATATAAATCGCGAATTTCCCTTTACCCGGAATTTCCAAAGGTGGAAGCGCTATTTCTGCGCCATTCGATTGTGCACTTTGCACAGCTTGCTCAATATCATCCACTAACCAATACGGGCGTACAACCGGCGTTTCTGTCTCTCGCAATGGCTCTCGCACTCCCACCATACAACCATCTGGTAATCGACACGTTTTAGCACCACCAAGTAATTCGTCGGTTTCACCAAATCTCACTTTGTATGTGTCTTCATAAGCACGAATAACAGACTCAACATCAACTGAAACGATTTCCAAGTAGTGAACTTTCATTGCAAGCTCTCCCGTTCCTGTTCATTGACGACCTATTCACTTTTGTCTTAACTAGGAGATCAACGATTTAAATTTGAATATATAGCCTTAGCATATCCTTGTGCTGAATGCCATTTTCGAAAATTGGCATATCATAATGCTCTAAAAAATAGTCCTTTGACACTGATGCCACCCGAAATCCGATACGCTGATAATAAGTGAGCTGGTAACCAAACGTACCTGTGCCAAGCTCGATTCTCCTTATACCTCTCTTTGATAACTCAGAGATAGTAAACTTGAGCAACTTGGAACCAATACCTTGCCCTTGATAAACTGGATAAACCGAAATGTTATAAATTTCCGCCAGTTCTGCTCGCTGCGGTTTAACGATACATGCGGCGAGAATTTTACCGCGTGTTGTAACCACAAAACACCAAGATCCTGAGAGGTAGGTTAAAATATTCTCTTTTGACGGATCGGCTTCAAGCAATAGCTCAATCGGTATTTCATTACTTTTAATTTCCAAATATTCCATTTTTCCCTGCGCCTTCCAGTATTTTTTGGACCAAAGTTGGAAAACAATTTAAGTTCGGTCGGCTAGCGCCTGCTCACGTTCCAATATTTGCTTTTGTTTTTCTTTTACTTCAGCCCAACTACCACCAGCTTCGATGGCTGACACCCTTTGCTCGTATTTAACGTAAGCACGTTTGAGTACAGAGTTAACGTCAATACCCGACTCTTTTTCAAGAGACAGTAAGATATTAAGGTAGTTCCAAAGGATATCTCCTAACTCGTCCTCAAGGTAGCAGGTCCTATTTTTTGGTATTTCTTCTGTGACCTCTGTTATTTCTTCTTTTAAGGAAGTCAGGTATGTGCTAGAGCCAGAATACCAACTATTTGTTTTATCATATAAACTCTTGCGCTTTGCTACTTCCAGTACCTTCTCAAAATCTTGCATGGGACTCCTTATCATCTCTTTTCCTACCAAAACCAATATCAATGCCGATACTGAATAACCCACTATTACCGATGTTCATGTAACTGCCCCAGTTTTGTTAGCAATATAGAAAATCAGTCTCGTTCCAAATATTGTTACAGTGTAATAATTTGTAATGTTAAAAGCCAAATCTATCTGCCAACTTAAGTGCGGTGAAACCAAAGTGTCACAAAATGAGCTTCACTCACATCAATTTATTTTACAACTTAAAGGAAACTAAAATGAGTCAATATATTCCAGAAGGTAGCTTTACTTTAACGTCTAAAAATATTCGCTCTACTCTATACACAAAATCTCAAAAGCGAGATGGCAAGTACATTCCAGCCTCACTTGATTTGACGAATTTATCTTCTGCTGATGTAGCAAACATGGATGGGTTTTTAGTAAATCAAACACACTCAGGTAGTGCTAGCGGCTATGTGCCAAGTGGCAGTTATCAAAAAACATCAGATGACATTGTTGTTGTATTGTCTGCCGAGTGCCAAAAGCGCGATCAAACATATCAAGAGTCAACGTTAGTGATCAGTGGCTTAAACAATGTCAGTGTTTCCAACATTGATGGTGTACTTACTGTTGATGAGTAAGCCTGATTAAACGCCAGACTATGCGCCTTTGTGCGCCTAGGTGCATAGTCACTGAACCAGAAAAGCAGTGATCAGTTTGTGAGTAATCGATTTCAAAAAGTCGCTTACTTTCTATACTGGGCATTTCCTTTTAAGTTCCCATAGAACAAACATTCTTCTTTTAACCCTAACTGCGAGTCTCATTATCATGTATTACTGTAAAAAAGAGTTAATATGTATTCCTCAAAAGCGTTTTAATAAAACGCTGCTCACCTGACCTCCGTTTAAACAGAGCACATCGTAAGATTTGCTACGTCTGTTTAAAAACAGCTATTAATAAAGCTATGGCTGTGTGTATGTGCAGCATTCAACATTAAGTTGTCGATTCATCAACACTTGGGGAAGAGCCCTACAGCCGTATTTAGATTTATAATTTGAACCCGCCAACTGCCTGACTAAGTCTTTTTGCACTTGCCATTGTTTTATCTGCAACTTCTTCATTTTCTACCGCAGTATCGAAATTGAGGCGTGTCCCTTGAGACATTTGGGCCAAATTGCCACTGATATCATCGGTGACTTTGCTTTGTTGTTCTGTTGCAGTCGCTGTTTGCACGGCGACATCAGACACCCGCTGTGAGGCCGATGCTATTTTGTCTAACGACTCGAGTGTTTGTGATGAACAATCAACTGTTGAGCTAGTCGACTCATTGCCCTTTTCAATTGACGTAACGGCTTGCTCTACCCCTTTTTGTAAGTTTGAAATCATTTCTTGTATATTTTCAGTGGACTGCTGTGTTTTACTGGCAAGTGTCCTGACTTCATCTGCAACAACCGCAAATCCCCTGCCTTGCTCACCCGCTCTGGCAGCTTCAATCGCCGCATTCAACGCCAGTAAATTTGTCTGTTCAGCAATTCCTCGGATCACATCTAACACAGAAGTAATATTTGTCGAATCTTCAGAAACCTTTGAGATGGTGTCTGATGCATGTGCAATGACCTCTGATAGTTGATTAATTTGTGCAACAGTTTGGTTGGTGACAGTTGCCCCTTCATCAGTCAGCGTGTTGACTCTGGCGAGATCTTCCGCTGTAAGATTTGCATTTTTTGCCACTTCTTTAATTGCATAAGACATTTCATCGACCGCGGTGACAATCACTTCGATGGCTTGCAGCTGATTTGAGCAGGTATCGTGAATATTTTTAGATCCAGATTCAAGTGTTTCGACACCCTCAACAACCGCCATAGATTCATCGACTATAGTCCGTATCAAATCTGACAGACCTGCAACAAACCTATCAAACTCCTTAGCAACATCACCAAGTTCGTCATCTCGTTCAGAGTTAATCCGCCTTGTAAGGTCTCCATCCCCCTGACTCATGTCTCTCAATTGATTTGTCAGATCGTTTAGTGCATTCGCCATTTTTTTTGGTGCGATCACGCCAATTGCAACGATGGCTGCAACTATGATTGCACTTATAATCCAAATCACCGTCAAGGTACTATTTACTTCACTAATGGACTGGCTACTGACCTCTCCACTGATGGTATCAGCCGCTTCACCAGCCAAGTTAAAATACTCTCTTAAATCATTAAAGCTTTGAGTTGCTTTACCTTCACTTTGGATAATGGCAGCACTTTTATCGCCTTGTCGCATTAAATCAAATACCCTCTGAGAGTCCGAAAGCCAAATGCGATACTGGTTATCAAACCCTCTTAACGGAGCAAGCGCACTGGGGTAGTCACGCATCAACTCACGATATTTGTTCATACGGTCCAGTGCCTGCTGTGCATTATCTTTGTAGTCTGAAAATAGACTATCGTAGCTGCTGTTTAAATTTGTACTGTATAAAATATGCTGTTCCGCGGATAACGCCTGATATAGATCTCTGTCGGCATTAATAACAGCAGAAATAGCCGGGTTAAATTTTGTCCCTACTTCTGTGAGGCTATTCTCTGTTTTAGATATCAGGAACAGGTTTATTGAAACTACTGCGATAAAAAAAACTGAAATCGCAACAAACAACAACGTGTATTTAACGCGAATACTTTGAAAATTCATAACAGGTCACTTATCAAGTTTTACAATTTGCACTATGAGTAACAGGATTTACTAATCAGTTTTAAATAAGTCTTAACTGCCGTGGCAGTTCGACAACGGTATTGGCTACCAATGTTTAGACCACTTACTAATTGGTAGTTTGTATCTGGCTCTTTTGCAAACAGTTCGCTGCAAATAAGGGAATGATAAGCAGTGCTAACAAAGTGACCTTATAACAGAACCCATAGTGGGAACTAAAAGCCCAAGGACTAAGATAAATACACGGTTAAACACTCAGTATTAAGCTGCAATGGATGAGGTTAAACCGAGGCAAAGGCACACTGTTCTCCTTAAGGTATGTTGTCAATACTCAAAACAAGTGCAGCATAAAACGGTGGAAAAGTGCGTGGTTTTAGTGAATTTCAGTTGATTAATATGTATTTAATGTAAAGTGAGAGCCCAATACTATATAGGCTCTCATAGGCTATTGTGCAATGAACACCATGCCTATAGGCATGGCCCATTTGTCCAACACTGGATCACACCAGATCCACACCAGCCCACTTGCGAAATGAATGTTCCACCAGCTACTTTATCCGTAACCTGCTGATTTAACTGCTTCTGGTTAAGTTGTTTCATTGACTTTTTGTTGAGTGCTAATTTTAATTTCACAATATCTCCTTAGATTGTTTTTTATTCACCCGAATTCAAAACTACCGATTAATTAGGTACTGTCAATTTAGAAAAATTAATAGTGTTCCTTTAATCACATCACGTGTTTTGTATATGTTCAGCTACACATACTCCAATGAGCCTATGCTTATAGACTTTGGAAATTAAATACACCACATAGCGCTCACTGCTTTTGCGTAAACTGATTTCCACTTACATACCAATTAGTGAACTTAATCAGGCATAAATCGATTTGGCGGTTTTCCAGTTTGATATATCTATGTCCTATTGAAGGTTTGTTCTTTATATTTCGCCCAACTTTAACGCTTTAACAATCTGATCCGATAGTGACTCAAATCCACTGTATACTGATACCGATAGTTCATTTAAGTCATCAAAGTCAGGGGACTCCAATAAGGGAACTTCAAATACCGAATACTTTGGCATGCGCTGTGCGCTGGCCCAGTCAGTATTCTTTAGTTTATGCCAATACCGTTTCTGCACGCCTTTGGTTTGACCTAGAAGCCAAAGTTCAAATCTTACTTGTTGATGATTGAGTACAATTGCAAGTTTTAGCTTGTGAGATTTTAGGTAGCTGTTTTGGATATAAAAATAAGTAAAATCTAAGTAGCCATGTAAAACGCCCCCGACTGCATACTCGCCGTCATATCTTTTTGAAAACTCAGTTCGGAGGTTTTGAACGATACTCACCAAACTTTGATACGTTTCCTGTAATTCGCCACTTTCAAGAGCTTGCTTATAGAATGAAATCTGGGTATTTAAGCTTTTAGTAACCACCATTGATATCCTCTTGTGCATAGCGCCTGTATTAATTTAAAGTACACACCTTAATGTGTGACATTCTTTAAAATCAAAGCAATATTCCCTAACGCCCAATCACTTTACTTGAAGTGCACTTTGTATTACATGCTGAATAAAAGGGCCTTTTTTACTTAGGTACTCGGAAATACCGTGTTGATTCTCAACTTCTAACTTGTACTTTAACGCTTGATACTCTTCACGCACCTTTTTGTTAGCGCGAAGGTAGTTGCGAAAGCCAATTAACTCTTTTACCTTTGAGTGTCCATCAATACAGATATGTATTTTGTGCGTTCTTACATCGTTGACATCTTTTTTGTAAAATTGGTGACCCTTAGACAAGTCATTACCTCGTCTGTAGCCTAGTTGAACGAGTTTGGAGGTAAAATCTTTATTTGTATTTTTCGCAGATATTACGATCAAGATATCAATCTCAGGTTTAGCCGCCAGACCAACAACCGAAGTGCTCCCTATATGATGAATTTCCTTGATATCATTTGCTAAAATATCAGTCAGACGTGTCTTTTCAAATTCATACATCTCACTCCACCTCGGGTTATACTCGGCAATATTACTTGTCAGTTTGGTCATGGTTTTATTTTTCCTTACATCTAACAACAGAAAAAAGAATAAGGCATCTGGCTTAATTTTTACCATAACTATACTTTGATTGTTTCCATAACAGAACCAACAAGTTCAACAATCCACCCTAGGCGGATTCTCGGGCACTTAGTTTCAAAACATACTTGTGAGGTTTCCTTTTGATTTTATGCAATTATTAGCATGGGTATCTTTTATAATACTGTACATTTTATATTCCCGATCAAATACTTGCCCTCTCCATACAAAAAACACGGTGTACACATCTGGGTATTAAGTGACGATTAAGACATCGACGACAAATCCATTTTTGATTATCAAAAATATCGGGGGTTTAAACTACATTCAAAGCGCCTGATTTAAGCAATTAATATGTGTCTGTATCATTTTAGGTTTATAATGCGCTACTTAACTTCGCCCTTGTAACATGGATCAAGTCCATCCAACATCCCCAAAAACTCAACCAAGTAAATGCCGCAGCAATTATTATATTGGCACAGTAAAGAAGATATGCATCTAATGAATTATCTGTAACAAAACCACCTGCCACTGCTGCCATAATGATTAAACCGCTACTCAATTTTGGTAACCAACGATTATTGCTCACTTTCGTCGGTTGCTCTTGCAGAGCATATGCTGTCGTATGGGAAAAGTACCACGTACCCGGTCGAACTTTGCCAATGTCTTTCGCAATCTGATATGAATAACCTTCATCAAAGTATCTTTTGAAGGACATTATGATCACAACAATAACGGGGGGTGAGAGCAAAGCCAACAAGGCAACGTTTGACCCCTGTCCATTAACTAAGCTGTAAGAAGTTAGCATAAGAAGTAAAATGCCTAGACCCATGATGATACTACTCCATAAAATAAAACCGCCATGGTTGACTCGCTCTTCTCGCTTGAACCATTGGAGACCAAGCACATTAGTCATGACCATTAATGCCGCAACACTCAAAATATCCCACATTTCTGATCGAGTTACCTCAGAGTGAGGCAAAGGAAATAATGCGGATAACATTACGAGCATTAAAAAACTCACATTCCATAGCTCATCCTTATATTTTCTAGTCTTTGTGTACATAGTTATTAATACCCGTCATGCATTTGAGGGAACTCTCTTCCACTGATTTTTATCTACTTAATTACGCCAATCGGCACAACTATAACCCTGCTTAGTATCATATGAAACAACCATAGAGAATTGACCTATTCAAATAATACCTTTCAGGGTCGTGTAATGACCCTGTAATACATTATCTGTCATGCGCGGACTACTCTTTTTTTGATGCTGAGCAAGCAGCATAACTAGGAATTTACCTTATAAAAGGAGACGATAATGTCAGAGCATAAAAATCACTTAACAACGCAAAGAGCAGGTTTGGTTCATTTAGCACTGAAGTCGGAAACTGGTGAGTTATATGCGGGTGCACCCACATTAAACTTGCAACTTACGCTTGATACAATCCATGACTCAGCGACAGGCTATGCTGAAGTCACCAAAGCAACAGCTACACACGTAGAAAGTGTTTCACATGTAAGTGGAAACATTATATACGAAACGGTTATGGGTCCTGGCTCAAAAGTAAGAATTGACCTTACAGGCTTCCCTAATATTCATTGGCCTCAGATCCCTGGTCAAGGCCCTGGAATTCAAATCCCACCTAATTTTAAAGCGACTTTGGTGTTAGAACCTGACTTTAGTGAAGGCGAGGTAGTTTACCAATATCTACAATACCCTGATTACCCTCAACCTAGTTTGGGAGAATGGGTCAAAGTCTATCAGCGGATCCATGAAGTTCATTTCGCCGAAACGAAGTTAGTTGACAAAGCATCGTAATAAAAATGTTGAGCCTCACACCCAAATTGAGGCTCAACATTTTTAAAATTTAAAACTCTAACCCTAATGATTTTAGTGCCGCGACTCCCTGCTCTGCATTTTCAAATTGTATTGCTGCCATACCCACCGCCTTTGCACCTGCTACATTATGCGGCATATCATCTAAGAAAACCGTTTCATTGGCAGCCAGCTGATATTGTTCTAACAGCGCGTGGTAGATCTCCGGCTGAGGTTTCAAAACCCCTAAGTCTGCCGATACAATTTCGCCGTCAAACAAATCCCAAAAGTCATAAGTGTCTTTTAGATAAGCAACAATTTCATGCACATTGTCTGTTAAAGTATATACACCGTAGCCAGCCTGTTTCACACGCTTTATAAGCTCTACCGATTGATAAAGTAAGATAAGAGACTGCTTGGTATAGTGAAAAAGCCGCTCAGTATCTTGCTGAGAAAACCCCAACACTTGTTGGTATTGTTGTTTTGTTTCCTGCTCTGTAGTTAAGCCTTTATTGAGATCCAACCAAATCTCAGAGTGAAAAACTGACTGTGCAAGCGCATTGCTCTCTTTTGCATCGGGAAATGTCAGTCTGATTATGTCTACCGGGGACCAACGCACTACAACATTGCCAATATCAAAAACAACATTCTTTATCCGATTTTGTGCCATTTTTATTCCTTTGTTTTACGTTTTGTCTATCATGAGTGTACACAGTATTGTCGATGCTATTTTGATATTAAAAGCTGAATTAAGTTCATGGTGCGAAATAATAATATCTAGCCAATAGTCATTTATATAAATAATTTAGAAAGGGGTGAATCTCTTTTGCCAATTTAGTACTAGTTTACTAGGTAGGGAAAAATGGAAAGACAAACTATGTTATTGCGAAAGTAGGTCAATTAAGACCTACGACAAGGGTTAAGGATATTTACAAACACAAGCATAGCTTGCTTTTTTCATTAGCAGTTATCTGAGTAACACTGCCAAGAAACCTGACAATTGACTGTTGGTAAACAGCCTAGAGTATCTAAGCCATTTGCACCGCCAATCTGGGGAGTCTGTTGTCGATTAAGTGTTTTGTTAGGCGTGCTTAGGTTTTTGACTTTCTTTTTACTTAGTTTAAGTAACATCATAATTTCCTTTGGTTAGTTACATTCAACACGCACACAATAACAGGTTTTTATATTCATACAAATACACAAAAACAAAAAATATAACCTTTTTTGATCTAAATTATGGTTATTTAATCTGTTAATGTTGATATTTTTAAAATATCTCACTCTAAATTTGCTTTTATTTTGAACGCATTTAACACTTCATCATCAAATGGGGAGTTTAATACCCACAAAATTACAAAATCAATAAAATATTATTAGATAAAACTCATTGGGATAAAATTTAATAAATACTTAATTACGAGTGGAAGTTGCTTGAAATGTCTGCAATGCTCAACGTTCGATTTCGTATGATAATTACTCAAAGTGACAGAGCAGGTCGATAGGTAAGAGAGTTGTAGCTTATAAAAATAGTCTGGGGCAACTGCAGTATGGTAGAGCTTAAGTATTTCTTAAGCTCTACAAAAACATGGCTACAGAGATAAATTATCTAATATATCGTCATCCACATTGTTTGACAGTGTCACTTTCAATTTAGGCGTTCTAGCCATTTCACGTTTGATCGCAAAATTTGCTTCTTCGTTACGTGCCCAGCTGCGACGTGCAATTCCGTTATTAACATCAAACAGTAGCATTGACTTCAATCGACGCTCAGCATCGCTTGAGCCATCTAACAACATACCAAAGCCACCATTGATAACTTCACCCCAGCCTACACCGCCGCCGTTGTGAATTGATACCCAAGTAGCGCCACGGAAACCATCACCAATAACGTTGTGAATCGCCATATCAGCAGTAAAGCGACTACCATCATAAATATTTGATGTTTCGCGGAAAGGCGAATCTGTACCACTTACATCATGGTGGTCACGGCCAAGAACAACTGGGCCAATCTCACCACGCTCAATCGCATCATTAAATGCTTTCGCAATCTTCATTCGGCCTTCTGCATCAGCATAAAGAATACGTGCCTGCGAGCCAACAACCAGCTTGTTTTGCTTCGCATCATTGATCCAAGTGATGTTGTCTTGCATCTGTTGCTGAATTTCTTCTGGTGATTCCGCCATGATCTCTTCGAGCACTTTCGCTGCGATAGCATCTGTTTTGTCCAAATCTTCAGGCTTACCTGATGTACATACCCAACGGAACGGACCAAAGCCATAGTCAAAACACATTGGACCCAAGATGTCTTGAACATATGAAGGGTATTTAAAATCAATGCCATTTTCCGCCATGACATCGCCACCAGCTCGTGAAGCTTCCAGTAAGAACGCGTTCCCGTAATCAAAGAAGTACGTGCCTTTTGCAGTATGCTTGTTCACTGCATCAGCATGGCGTTTTAGCGTTGCCTGTACTTTTTCTTTGAATACTTCTGGCTCTTCACGGATTAAGCGGTTTGACTCTTCATAACTAATATCAACCGGGTAGTAACCGCCTGACCAAGGGTTATGAAGTGATGTTTGGTCTGAACCAAGGTGAATGAAAATATCTTCCGCAAGGAATGACTCCCATACATCAACTACATTACCAATAAACGCAATTGAAACCACTTCCTCGCCCGCTTGTGCTTTTTTAACACGAGCGACAAGATCTGGCATGTTATCAACTAGCTCGTCTACCCAACCTTGTTCGTGACGCTTAATCGCCGCTTTAGGATTAACTTCGGCACATACAGTAATACAGTTAGCAATGTTACCTGCTTTAGGCTGCGCACCACTCATACCGCCAAGGCCAGCTGTTAAGAAGATCTTACCTTTTGGACTGTCGCCTTTCTCTAATACTTTGCGGAATGCATTCATGACTGTGATAGTAGTACCATGTACGATACCCTGTGGGCCAATGTACATGAAAGAACCCGCAGTCATTTGACCGTATTGAGTGACGCCAAGTGCATTGAACTTTTCCCAGTCATCTGGTTGAGAGTAGTTCGGGATCATCATACCGTTCGTTACGACAACGCGTGGCGCATCTTTAGATGATGGGAATAGACCCATTGGGTGACCAGAATACATGTGAAGTGTTTGATCTTCTTCCATTTCACTTAGGTACTTCATGGCAAGTAGGTATTGTGCCCAGTTTTGGAATACCGCGCCGTTTCCACCGTAAGTGATAAGTTCTTCAGGGTGCTGAGCAACAGCTGGATCAAGGTTATTGTCAATCATCAGCATGATTGCAGCCGCCTGCTCACATTTTGCTGGGTAATCTGAAATTGAACGTGCTTTTAGCTCATAATTAGGCTTAAAGCGGTACATGTAGATACGACCGAAATCTTTAAGTTCTTGTGCAAATTCACCAGCTAGCTCTTGGTGCCACTCTTTAGGAAAATAACGCAGTGCATTTCTAACTGCCAGCTGCTTTTCCTCAGGGCTTAATATATCTTTACGCTTAGGTGCACGATTTGCCCCGGCAGGATACGGCTTTGCTTCAGGTAATACGCTAGGGATACCCTGCTTAATTTGTTCTTGAAAGTTCATGTCGGATTTCCTTAGTTCACTGTAACCGTAAATGCTTGTGACTTAACAAACTCAACCATAGCATCAATGTCTGGTTTAAGTAGTCTGTCTTCTTCAAGCTTCGCGACCTTTGTACGGATCAATGCATGATTTTGTTCAATAATATCTGAACATGTGTTTGGACGTCTAAAATCAACTGCTTGCGCTGCATACATCAACTCAATCGCGAAGATTTTTTCTAAGTTACCTAAGATTTGATTAAATTTACGACCTGAAATACTACCCATAGACACATGGTCTTCTTGGCCCATAGAGGTTGGTACACTATCCGCAGACGGTGGGAAACACAGTGATTTATTCTCTGTAACCAAAGCCGCTGTAGTATATTGCGGGATCATCATGCCTGAATTCAAACCACCAGAAGTAGTCAACAAACGAGGTAGACCGTGTAAGCCTTCTAGTAGCAAATAACAACGACGATCAGAAATATTACCCAGTTCAGCTGCGGCAATCGACGCGTAATCAAGTACCATTGCCAAAGGCTGACCATGGAAACTACCACCTGAAATGGCTTCTTCTTCACTGATCACAATTGGGTTGTCTGTCACTGAGTTCATCTCTGTCTCAGCAAGCTCTTTTAGGTGGTTAAATGCATTGCGTGATGCACCATGTACCTGTGGAATACATCTTAGTGAATATGGGTCTTGAACGCGATCACACTCTTCGTGATCCGCCATATTCTGTGAATCTTTGAACAAACGGCGCATGCGTTTTGCAACCGCAATGTTACCTTCAAATGCGCGGATCGCATGCAGCTCTTCACGGAACGGTTGCTCACTGCCCTGCATGCCTTCAATACTCATTGCACCGGCCACATCCGCAAGGTCTAATAAGTAACGCATTTTTGTCAAACCAGTAATGGCATGAGATAAAATGAACTGTGTACCGTTGATAAGCGCGAGTCCTTCTTTTGAATCAAGATCCATTGCTTCTAAATTGTTATCAGAAAGTACTTTTGCCGCAGGTTGTATCTCATCTCCAACCCAAAATTCACCTTCACCCAATAGAGGTAAAAATAGATGAGAAAGCGGCGCAAGATCACCTGATGCACCTACAGAGCCCTGCTCTGGCACAACTGGGATAATATCTAGCTCGATAAACTTAAGCATGCGCTCAACCACTTCCAGGCGAATGCCTGAGAAGCCTTGGCTCAGCGCGTGAACTTTAGTGATAAGCATCAGCTTAGAAATGGATTTTGCGATCGGGTTACCTACACCTACTGCGTGGGTAATAAGAAGATTTTTTTGAAGTAACTTTGTCTCTTCAGGGGAAACTTGGGTGTCGCACAGCGGACCAAAACCAGTATTAATACCGTAAACGGCCTTATCAGATGCTGCCATCTTGTCTACACGTTGACGGCTGTTGTTAATTTTATCTAATGCTTCCTGACAAAGCTCTGCTTCAATACTGCCATCGGCTATGCCGTTCACAATATCAAGGTTCAGACGATCTACACCATATCTAAACGTCATCTTATTCTCCTAAATATATGCTTTTCCTAAGCAACTGTGTGCTTGATGACGCAATATTACTCTTCAATTGATGTTTTATAAATTATAGATAATCGTAATTCATTCCGAGTTTATCAAACTTTATGTTTTCACTTTGGCGAACATTCCTCTAGAATAACCGTTCTGATATTTTTAGGTCTTTAGTAAGCGTATACATGCGCGGCTTTTTGGAGATAAACCTGTGCAAGTTCATGACGTTGACTTACGCCTTTTGAGAATTTTTGTCGCTATTGTTGAATCTGGTGGACTATCCGCTGCCGAGTCTCGCCTCAACATAGGGCGATCGACCATTAGCTCTCATCTTTCAGACCTTGAAGTCCGGCTCGGCATAAAACTATGTAAACGTGGGCGTGGTGGGTTTGAACTTACCGAACCTGGTCGAGTAACTTATCAAGCATCTCTTGAGCTTTTGCAGCAATGTGAAGCTTTTGCTACTACCGTCGCCAGCTCCAAAAATGAGCTCTCTGGACGTGTCACTATTGCAGTCATCGATACCATGGCAAGTGATCCAAGGTGCGGTATTGCAAACGCCATCGCTTCCCTGAAAAAACAAAGTGACAATATTCAGTTTGATATTAATGTATGTGAAGCAAAAGAAGTTGAAACCTCGGTGATAAATGGCCGCTCATTAGTTGGACTTGGAGTTAGTCGTCATCACTTACGTGGTTTAGAGTACATTCCACTTTATGACGAAAAAAACTACTTATATTGCGCAAAAGGACACCCATTGTTTGACTGTAAAGTTTCGCAAGTAAACAAATTCCTTAATAGTGCAGAGGTTGTTTCAAGTAACTATATGCGAGATAAAGAAGTCAGAAATGACGGGCTCAATTATATGAATAGCGCCATCGCATACCATGATGAGGGCATTGCTCATTTGATTCTTTCCGGTGCCTTTATTGGCTACCTGCCAGAACATTACGCGAGCTATTGGGTTGATAAAGGGCTCTTTAAAGCAATATCTCCGCAAAAGTACGCTTATACTATCCCTGTTTCACTTATCACAGCCAAAAATAATTCAGCGTCCCCACTTGCAAATGCCATTATCAATGAATTGAAAAACAGCCATGCAGTTTAAAAAGACACATTTTTGGGTTTTCACTCTACCAAACTAACCTAGTGATGATTTTGATATATAAGTACTCGATATAACTGTTGAGCACCACACCTCATCAATTTCTGTCACTTAATAGTAAGGCCGTTTTTCTAATATTTTTAAAAGCCTACTATATCACAAGTTCATATCTACAAACTTCGTCAATGACAACATGCCATAGTTTGAATTGACGATCCAAATGTTCTGCAACGTTGTATATTATTTAAAAGGTTTTGACTTCTTCGAAGGTAGTCTGATGCAACAGATTCATTACAGGCTTATGCTTGCGATGGGGGAACTGTTCCAGAGCATAAGCTTTCTTTTGCTCTTGTAAAGACAGCACTGAATTTATCCTCACACAATAAAAAAACAGGACTAATCACTTTTTCTGCACTCAGGGCGAAACCACCTTTAATTTCCACAAAATAAACAATTAAATTACCTTAAACAACCTCTCATACATAAATTGCTTCTATATTTAAAATAAACCACTGCTGTAAAAATAAGCAATATAAAAAAATTAAATTAATTAATTGATTTTAGCAGCACTATATATATTATGACGCACAAATTTCAAATAAAGGGACAATTGTGTTAAAAACAATACAGAAATTATCGTTTATAAAGGTTTTTTTAATTGCATTCAGCTTTTTCTCGGGCTATGCATTTTCGAACCAGATTAGCGTAAAAGAAACTACCAACACCTATTTGGTTAATTCAGGCGAAGGATTTTCAGTATATGAAGTATCTGGAACAGATTACCAAGAATATGCTTCTCGTATTAGTCGATTAGCCCGTACACCTGCATCTCCGGGCGACACTCAATCATTGGAATCAGTTGAATGGTCAGAAGCAGCTCAAGCTGTAACCTCATTACACACATCAACTAGAGCCTATGTATTTGAAAACTTAGTCGGTGTGATGAATTCTGATCTACCTTATGCCGTCAAAGTTGATATATTGGATGACTACGATGTGACGCCTAATAGTGACTTGCTGTCAGTCAACACGGGTTTAATTGTCATTGACGAAAACTTTGCCTTAGAAACAATGAAAGGTTCTTCAAGCCTGCTTGCTGTAGGTGGTGGCAGTTCGACTAGCACCCAATCAGTAAATGGCGATCAGACCATTCGCGGATTTTGTAAAAAACGTTGGCATAATCGTACTAAGTCAGACAAACTTGATATAACGTCTCTTAAAAAGTCTGCAGATATAAAAGATAATTTAACGTTTACTGCTGATACAGGTATTGCAGGCTCAATTAATTACTCAATTTCCTACAAATATAAAACAAACCGTTGTTCATTCAAAGTGCCTTATAAACACTCTGTAACTGGGTTTAATGCTAAAGGCTCTCTCTACTCTGATAATGGTAAACTGAGAGTACAAGGTACAGTTATAGATACGACAAATAAGTTTCTTTATAACGAAAGCATTAAAACATTTGAAAAAGACCTTGATTTTTGGGTCGGCCCAGTAAGAATCGTTTGGTTTCATGAGTTAGACCTACGCGCAAGAATACGCGGCGGTGTAAAATTAGAAGCTGAGGTTGATCTTAACTATAACGTATCTGGAAAATATGAATTCGACTTCGTTTGCGAAATGGAAGGCGAAAACCGTTGTGCTGAAGCTTCTAAAACAGTAAATACTTTTCAAGTTGATCTAAGCAACCCTTCTGTTCAAGCGGGTGTATCAGTTAGAGCAAGAGTGCAGCCTGAAATTGCTGTAATATACAAGCAAGGTGCGGGTCTGTACCACAAGAAACTGGAAGTTGCGAGCTTAACTTTGGAAACGGCACTTTACTCTTACGCCGAGCTTTGGGGTTATTACGGCAATAGCTGTGGCGACGGTAACTATGATGGTATCAATGAAACAATAGGTGGTATCGCTATCGATGCAGGTGTTGGTGTGTCTGCAAAGTATTCATGGGGCGTATTAGGCAAAGACTATGATAAACCACTGAAGCTAAAAATCATTGAAGGCTGGGTAGAAGTTGATGTTGGCGCAGAAGACGAAGATCTCTTTGTAATGGAAAGAAGCCTTTTCTTTAAAGAGTTAGTAGAGTCAGATGCATTCCAACCTCTTATCACTGCACCGGAATCAATTAAATCTGGTAATACCCAAATCAAAGTAGCAATGCGTTCATGTTTTCCTTACACAAGCAATGTTACCTATAAGATTGAATGGGGAGATGGCGAAGTTCAAGAAGTAACAGGCAGCCAAGGTGGCTTGTTTGTAGCACATGATTTTGCTGACTATGTTAGTTACCCAATTAGAGTAACTGCATTAAAAGATTCAGAGGGTAGAGACTTTAGAGATCTGCACTCAACAAGAGAAGTATTTGCTTCCCCTAATGGTGATATAACTTTCAACCCTGGTGTACTCGTTGCGGTGTTGCACTCTCTACTATAATCACCATTTAACATAAATTTGCTGCTACTTTCTGGCTCGAAACACAATCCTAGAAAGTAGCAGCAACAACTTATAAGATCGGTCTTTATACAAGAGCTCTCATTACTTCAAACTATTAAACTTTTTGGTCATACCTTGGCTTTTCGGCGCCACCAGTCGATAGCCTAGCTTCTCGTAAAACTCAGGTTCATCAGCTATCATCGACACATATGAGCCATCTAAAACCACTGATGCTAAATACCTATCAATAAACGTCATCACTTCACGGCCAAGACCCTGTCCCTGATATTTGGGGTCGACAGCAACATCCACAATTTCAAAGTTACAAGCGCCGTCGCCAACAACTCGCCCCATACCAATTAATAGCCCCTCTTTACGAATAGATACACCATATAGTGTATTAGGTAATCCAATCTCAGCGGCCTTCAAGGACTTAGCAGACAGCCCAGCTGTCACCCGCAAATCACAATACTCTTGTGGT
Organism: Pseudoalteromonas luteoviolacea; assembly: GCF_018100925.1. Classification (GTDB taxonomy): domain Bacteria; phylum Pseudomonadota; class Gammaproteobacteria; order Enterobacterales; family Alteromonadaceae; genus Pseudoalteromonas; species Pseudoalteromonas obscura. The sequence continues at coordinate 153,821 of NZ_JAGJEH010000004.1, forward strand.
GTCGGAATTTGTTCTTCAATTGTGTAGTTCATAATCTTTCCTCGGCAATATTGAGAAGATTATACACAATACTGTTTATATATACAGTTGTTTAATACTTGAGTTAGGCAAAAGAAAGGGAGAGTAGCTATGAAGAAATGTGCATGTAAAGCAAAGCGTTGCGAGCAAAAGTACTGTAAACAAAAGTTAATTTACAATGTAATAAGAAAAGAAGCAGGGCTATTACTAGCCCTACTATTAATTGTTATGGTTTAATATAAGCCGCATATGCTGTATTTGTGTTTTTTCCACCCCAAGGCGTCGCGCCACAATGACTTGCCCAAAACCCTATTTTTTTACCACTGGCCATTGCTGTCAAAGCTAAACTGTACATCTGGTCAAAGCCCTCTTTTGTTTTATCAAGCTTAACCACTCCAGAGATATCGCAATTTTTAGGGTTTTGCATTCCATCTCCCCACATGTACACATGCCCATGCTCTACTTGGATATGTTTTATTAAGAATGCACCTGTATTAGCACTAGATATAAATGGAGCACATAGCAGAGCAAATGCGAATATTTTTTTCATTATTATCATCCTTATTTAATTTCAAAACAATAATAAACAACTTTTTTAACAAACTCAACAAAGCAATTAAAATAAAAACAAATCTACACACAACATTAATTGCCACATAAAAAATGATGGATAAATTAAAAAACACGATGAAAAGGGTTGGTTGATTTTAAACTAACATCACTTTAACGCGCAATTTATGACCAAAAACCCATAAATTCCAAAGGAATATTTAATTCAAAAATAAGGCCGTTAAATTATTTTTTGTGATAATAAAATCATTACCGTAAATCAAGTCGGATGAACAGCAGCAACAAAAATGGTGATTTTTAAATCAAGCTTAGAAGAGCAGGAAATAATAATTTCGCCAGTTCGATGACGCAGCATTAACACATGCTGCCAATCCAGTAGAAGTGCAGCAACCCACTGATTGCTATTGGTAAAACATCAATCTGGGAACACATATTGAAAATTGAAAAACCCATTCTCAATTCAAAACGCCTCCATTAGTGGTATTTTGCAGAAAAATGTCGATTTAAATCACAATGGAATATGATACTTCCAGCAATTTTCCGCCCCCTACCCCCATCACGATTGCGCTTTAAAATCCCTACACCGACACTCTACGCGCGCCCACTGTAACTCGCTGTACACTTAGCCAAGTCTATGTGAAAAAACAATATAATCAAAAAACTTCTACATTGTTAATTTAAAGTGGGTATTCCTAATCTTAGGCTGCTCTCTACTAAAACTCTACACGTACCACACAAAAGTTATCTAGCAGTTACCGTTACCTTTGCCCACCTTTTACTTCGTACCTACGAGATGATTGCACTTTCTAATACCAATTGTGGTTATCACTGTAAACACACCGTACATAACTAATTTGCCAACCCATGTAGATGAAGGCAGGGAGCCAACCAACCTTAAATAGTCATTTACAATGAATATGCCTAAGCCAACAATCACCGCTGTTGATTTAAAACACCAACGACCGCCATATTTAATGGTAATTATAGATAATAAAAGCACAAACAAAGATATGTAATATGCCAGTATGGACATCGCGCCAGGTACAAGACTTGGTGCATAAAGAAGCAAAGAAAAAGCAACTGAAACCCAGTGGTAACAACTTAAAATAATGCTTTTATAATTCATTACCTTTCCTTGATATTAAGCTTATTTAATTCCAGTTTATAAGTTCTATTTGACCATTTCCGACATAACTGAAAGTCAGGTTAACGGCACCAGCAGTATTATTTAAGTCAACCAACTTATCGCAATCAACCTTCTTTGCGCATTCAAATGCTTGGCCTAGAAATTTAAAAGATCCGTTGTTCGATACAAACGTACTGTCCAACAAATCAACATTTGAATATTTATACTCTGTGTCGATAGGATCTTCCTGTTGTGTAGATATTTCGCTCAATTGATATTGCATACTGCTACCATCCGTTGGAGGGTTTTTAACATCCTTGGTCTTGACGACTAGTTCGTAGCGCGTGCCCCATTGATAGTCAAAATTCTCAATGTCCCCATAAAATAGTTCAAACTCGTGCTCTTCATTTCCCTCGACTCTCAGGCACAGCTGCTGTACAACACTTGTACAGGGAGAGCGGTAAGATGATAACTTTAATGTTTCTACATACTCTATATCGATGTTATTTTGAGTTGTTTCTTTTATGCTTGGATCTATGTTGGTATTTTCGCTGGATGAACCGCAAGCTACTAAACCGATTGATAGAATACAAAATAAAATTCGCTGCATATAATTTCCCTTATATCGATACATATAGGGAATAATTACATATTACATTGCGTTATTCTGTTTCTATTTGTAAACGTCACTGTTCGTTATCAAGTACTATTTTACTCGCGAGCCCAATAAGCAATAAACCCGAAATCCCTTCAAGCACTTGTGTGTACTGCTTGGCTCTATCACTCCTAAATACCCAACTCCCAGCGACGGCATACACTAAATTGCAAACTGTTGCTAAGGAACTAAAAATCAACCCATAAATTAATAGATACCACGCTGTATTTGCACTATGAGGATCGATAAACTGAGGTAAAAACGATAGGAAAAATAACGCCACTTTAGGATTTAAAACACTGACGATTACACCTTGCAGAAAGATATTGTTTGTGTGTTCTCCTTGGTGAATTAAATCTAGCTGTGATGTCCCTTGGTACACGGAAATCAGACATTTTACTCCCAAATAGCCAAGATATAGTGCGCCCAGTATTTTTACTATGTTAAATAACAGAGCAGAACTTAATATAACAGCAGACAACCCCAAACATGCGGCGACAGTATGACAAACGTAACCGACACCGAGCCCTGAAGCAGCTTTTACGCCACTTGTGACTTGTCCTCTCATGGTATTTGTCACAATATAAATAACATCCGGACCAGGGATTAAATTGATCGCCAAACAGGCTAGAACAAACACATATATAGAACTAAACTCCATTTATCGCACCTCTCACATTATATTTATCTTTAAAACTGACGTGACATGAATACCTATTTATATCAAGGTGAAAAATTCAGGTGTTACGTAGTGCCTCTTTTCCCTTCGTATTCTTGAACGGTTACTAAAATAGTTGCTAGGATTAACCCTTCTCGGTAATGAGTTGATTTAATTCTGTGTACATGTTCATATTTAACTCATCCCTATTTCGATTTATTGAACACATAGCCACATGAATTTACAGTTTTTGACAGCTTTTTGCTTTGCAACCTTTGCTTTTCAACTTTATGCTAATACACAACCTCCAGCAAACTCAACCACTATAAAACTAAAGCAGGTTATTCGTCATGCAGGCAACCAACATTTTGAAGTCGCCAACCCAAGAGACGCATGGCTAACCGATAATAATACTCTATTGATTGTTAGCGGAGACAGCAACTCTCTCTCTATTTTTACTCCAAGTAAGCATCACTCTTTCGCTTATTCACAGAGCTTTTCTAAACAAAATGATCAATCAGCGTCACTGGAAGGGGCTTCTAGTATTTCTTTTTTAAAAGATGCTGACATTGCCATTGTATCGGCTTTTTATAGTGGTTCACTATCAACATTCAAGCTAGGTGATAAAGGCCAATTTAATCACATTGAAACTGTCAGTGATCACCTAGATATAAAGCAAGCTTTTACTGCGTATCAAGACGTGAAAGACCAAGATATGTTAGACCTTGTTGGAGCATGGGATACGCATATCGTACAAGAGAGTCAGCGTTTATATGTCGCAAGCTACCAAAGTAACGCTGTCGGCGAGTTTAAGGTAAGTGATTCTGGAAAGTTAACTCCATTAGGTAGGTTGCTTCCAAAATACGATTGGGGCAGACCAACATCTATATCCCAACCAAATAATGCCGATTGGCTCTATATCAATGGCTTTGAACAAAGCAAAATATCTGTGCTGTCTAAAACATCCGAAGGGAAATTCTCCGTCACACAAACAATACAGCATGACAAAAACGGGGTTAAATCCATGCTCAACCCACAGCAACTTATTGTGACACCTGACAATCAATTTTTGTTTGTCGCAGCCTCTAAAAGTAATGCTTTAAATGTATTCAAAAAGGACACATCAGCGCGATTTAATCTTCATCAAGTCATTACAAGTGAGCAAAATCCGGGGCTATCTGGGGCTTGTTGTTTGGCGTTTTCTGACAATCAAAATACCCTTTTTGTTGCTGGTGAAACGGATAAAGGCATACTCATTTTTGATTTCACACCAAGTACAGGGAAGCTTAGGTTTAGGCAGCATATAACTGAATTGAATCGCCACCAGCTCACTGGCGTTTCATCATTGAGGCTATCGGAAGACGAAGAACAATTGGTTGTTACGACTGGGAAAAATAATGAAATCTTTATTCTGAGCCTCGACTAGTCATTGAGCTAACCTGATCGCTTTGTCCGGTATGTCTTCCGATTTAATCATACCCATTTGTTATAAATGCATATATGTAAATTGGTTAAATAGTTGCCAAACCGGGCCAGTAATTTTTTGCCGGCCTTTTTAGCCCCTTCAATATAAAGTGCTTAATTTTACCCACTCAAGCTGCCCTACATCTCTTGGAACGTCTAACTCTTCTGCGATATCATAGATTTGGTCAACCTGTTTATTTTCAAAATCTCGCTGAAAAGAACCAAGTCGCAGCTTCATCCAGCTTTCAATGGAGTCTGACTTATCAAATAGCGCGGGATTGTTTTCGATAGTCTCGTTTAACGCCTCCCAAATGTTAGATTGGATCTGGGGAGGTGTATCTTTCAAGTGCCCCACCACATCTTCCATCAAACCAACACCTTGGTTATCATAAGAATCAATTAAATTACTATATAGTTCTGTACGCTGTGATTCACTGGCCATTTTTTCAGAAAACAAGACATAACCTCCGTATGAGCTCTCATATGCACTGGTATACTGACTGACATCTACCTGCTTGCCTACGTATTCAAATATGTTGTTTTCACTGTCTTTGTCTACTTCATCAAGCATGTTCAAAAACGAAACCCTGTCATTATTTTTGACGTTTATCGCCATATCAATTATACCTCGGCTTTGCTCAAACGAACTTTCCTGTAAATGTTGGTTAATAGACATCAGATCTCCTTCTGAATAACGGTTTTCCGCAAGTAGATCAACGTATTGGTGAGTCAATTTACTGAAATGAATACTTTGCTGTAAGTGAGAACGATGATCCGCAGTTTGCGCAAAGCTATGCAACTGGATTTCAGCGGGTCCACGATACCCAAACGCGAGAATTGGGGAGTCTGGTTTATCGTTTATTTCCTTGTCTGACAAATGTGCTAACGTATCGACAGTATCCTTAATTTGCTCTTCAGACATGTCACTCATTAATGAAATCAACTGCTGTGATTTCTCTTTGTTATGTCCAAACAGGCTGTCTAATCCAAATGAAGCGGATAACACATCAACAAACGCCGTCAGTGTCTCGTCGTCCATTTTATCCATTACAGCCAGCAACTCTTTTGAAGGCACATAGGTTCTAAGGATATCGCTTTGTTCTTTGCTCAGCCTATCCTGATGGGTCAGAAATGCTTCAATATCGTGAGGGTTAGTCAATTCGCCATATTGGTATTGGGGTGGTTCGTGTGGAGATGACAAATTAATAACTTGGTAACGCTTTGCACGAAATGGAAATGACATCAGATCTGGCGCTTGCTCAATTGTGGCAATCTCTTTACTGCGCAGCACCTCGTCAAGTTCTCCCCTTTCAGATTTAGAAACTTTTGCGTTTGACGCAAGTTGACGCATAGCCAACGAATCAATACTCTGCCCTGATTTAATTTGCATCTTAATCTCCTTATATTAAGTACAACAATTTATCGGCAAGAATAACGGTATCTTTAATACTTATTGCTGAAATTTAACCACTTATTTGACTATCCTATTCTATTTATGTCGTTTATCAAAACCGTTATAACTATCGTTTATAGACGCATAAATTATTAAGCACTCTCACCTTTTTATTAATACTGTAAAAGCTTACTAAGCATTTAGGCTTGATAAAAAACGCCACAAAAGTTAACATGCTGTAAATAATGTGTCTTTATCTCAACGTCGGCATTTACCCACTGTGATTAGTAAAGATTCTTAATGAGACAGGATACTCAATATTTTTATGGCGACAAAAAGCCCTAAATGATACTTGGCGATGTTAGTACTTGTATCACTTTAAAACACAACAAAAATCAATAAAATAAACATTAAGGAAGAAAGATGAGACTTAATAAAAAGAAACTAAAAAACCTAAGCCAACAAAAAGAGTTAGTGCAACAGCAAACACCAAATATTGCCGGTGGCTTTATTCGTTCGTTTGGGTGTGGACCTAACACATATCACCTTGGTACCTGCCCTTCTCATATGCCTTACGAGACAGGCTGTGCGTGCCCAGATACACACCCAATTCACTGCGCATAACACATTTACTGATATACACCTTAAAGGTGCATCTTAAACGCATTTTAAATTGTGGTTTTTGCGGTATTGCGTAAATATTAAAGGCTGTTAAAACACCAACAAGTTTTATACAGCCTTTTAAATTCATAATAAATGGTGGCCCCCCCCATCCACAGTGTCAAATACATTGCTTTGATAAGTCTAGATTAAAGCCGACGCTGACAACTTTCATACACTAATTAGCTTGCTTAGGTAAACACTGAACAATACCTGCTGTAAGTCGTTTTAAAAGCTTTTCGTTGATTTGGTTTTCACCAGCTTTTAGGCCTAAGATGTAGTCTTCTTTTTCCTTAAACGACATCTTGTTATTTATCTCTCCAACCATACACTTACAAAACGGACCATATTGAGGATGACCGCTGCGGCAAAGCAAGTTCATACGAACTTGAAATGCTGAATCGCCCGCATAAACTACTTTATTGTCTGTGAGATCATATACCACAGGAAACCAACGATATAATGTGTTTTCTTCGCCTTGCTTAACGACAAAACCGCCAATATGATATGTATGACCAGCTAATAGATTAACCTTAAATCGCTCAGGAAAACTATGACTTGTTCTTAGTGCATGATGAGCAAGTAATTCGTGCAAACCTTGAACTGTGTATATTTCAAGACTACCATCAATCGTTGAATTAAACATTTTCCCGACTGATATATTTCTGTTATAGCCGCCTTTTATGCCGTTAACCTCTAATAACCTTGATTCTGCTGCAACATATTTATTGTCAAGCTCGAGCGCACTTTTAATTTTATTTTCGCATTCAGCGTCGCATTGATTTGTCAACAATACACGCTGATCCGCTGACAAATCAGGATCGTTATACAGATATTTAGGCCCACTAGTACAACCAGATAATAGTACGATGAATAGAATAACAATATGCTTCATAAATATTCCAACAACTTAAATTTACAATATACAATAACTGTCTTTCACATTATCTCTACTGCGATGACGGCTATACTTGATTTACGACTGCAAAGGCGCACTCTAACATAGCTTTGCTGCGAGTTAACTTTGCGCATTGCTGCAATTGAGGGTGTGCTTTGCGATATGGTTTAATTGGTTTTCCATCCACACGCCGAAGACACTTTTCTGATGCGTATGGTGCGTAAACAGCTATAGGTAACGTGTCGTAGTCATAGATTTCATCAATAATATCGTACATGTTCAATGCAATAATGGCACTCGGAACAGTTTGATCATCATTTTCTATTTTTTGTTTATCAGGCAACGGCGCCAACATTTCCTGCTTACTTTTTCCCTTTGCTTTATAGTCAATCGCAGACGCCGCAATTTGATACAAAGATAGGCAAGCTGCCATACCATTATTTTCATTTGCTGCTGTAAAATGAGTCGAAAATAGAAAAGTGAGGCACACGCCTATTTTATACATATTTAGTCCGTTTTCATTGTTATTATAAGGTTTACTAAACGAGTTCAGGCCGATAAACAACCTTTATTTATTAAACCTGAAAAATAAACAAAAATACAATCTGTTATATAAGTAAAAAACCTGTTTTACTCGTTCAACACTGCATATGTACCACTGTTTGGCTTACTGTGAACCATTCACGAGTTCATTAATCCTACTGGTTGACACCGCAGCTGGGGATTTGACTTAGTCTAGGCATTTTCATCAATCCAATTCTTTGGAAAGGCTTACCTGAATATAACAACTAAATTACTGTTTAGGTCTTCACTTCACATTCAGGCTCAACCTCATGCGGCCTCTGGACTTTCCAAATCATGTACTAAAAATATCATTCTTATGAAATAAAAAATAAAATAATCAGCCAGTTACAAGTTTGTTTTTTTACTCACTGAAGGTGTGCTAAAGTCAGTTAATAAAAGAATAATAACTAGTTACCCCGATAAACGGGACGGACGCTCTATGGTAAAGCAATATTGGATCGGTGATTTCTTTATCGATTTATCAAGAAACCAAATCACGCAAAACAAACAGCCGCAAGTAGTCGCACCAAAAGCATTAGCCGTTTTAACACTGCTGGCCAAAAATCAAGGTGAAGTAGTTAGCCAAGAAACACTGCTTTCAACAGTTTGGCCCGATACGATTGTTTCACCTAACAGCTTACAACGCAGCATTGCACAACTTCGCAAAGCCCTCGGTGATGATGGAAAAGGCCAAGTTTATATCAAAACACACTCTAAACAAGGTTACAGTTTAGAATGTGAAGTTAATTGGCAAGCAAACGTAAAAACTAAAAACACGGACTCTTGTGCATCGGCAACTGTAAATTCTGACCCGCAACCAACAACTCAAAAAGCACCAACCTTTACTGAAAAGCTCACTCTATGGCGCTCAAAACTCCTTTTGCTGTTCTCCTTTATTTTTGTAAGTGGTTTTATTGGGGCACACTTTTCAGCCTCTAGTGACACTCCGATGTTTTCTGTTGGCGAATTACGCGCGTTAACCTCATCGGATGGGCGAGAGTTTGCCAGCATCTATTCTCCAGATGGTAAGTACATTATCTTTCATCGTTACTCTGAAGAAGCATGTGTCAACAATATTTGGGCAAAAGATCTCGCTACTAAGCAGGAATATAAACTTACAGACAACATAGACAGCTATGGCCGTCATAGTTTTTCAAAAGATGGAAAACAACTGGTTTTTATACGAACTGTCGACTGTGACGAGCCTATCACACAAAAAAAATGCTTTCAGCTCATGAGTATTGATTTTGCCAAGGCACTGAAAGCACCTCAGCCTATGCAGCTCTTACTTGAATGTAAAAACTCAGAAATTACTAGACCGCACTGGTTAAATAATAACAACATTGCTTTGCTACAAAAAGATGAATCCCAGTGGCAACTGATCAGTTATTCGATCAGCGATAATGAAAGCCAAGTTATACATAAAGTGAATGATGGCAATATCGTCTATTATGATTACTCTACCAAAGACGATCTTTTGGCAGTGATTAGTATTCATAAAGATAACCAGCATTATATTGAACTACTAACCCCCAGCGGCGAACTTATTTCAAGCAATAAAATCGTATTTCCACCAGACACCGGTCGTCAGCGACTTTTTGTTGCCAACTTCTCACCAATTGAAAACCACCTTGTTTTTAGTACCGGAAGACAGATGTTTACCTTGTCCTTTGACGGGAAAATAAACAATGTCAGTATCCCACTTGATCAACCGGCATTCTCGCCAAGCTTTCACCCTGACGGCGATCGTGCGTTAATTATAAAAGGCCAATACGACAGCGATATACTGTCTATTCCGCTGGCGGACGTCACTCAGAACAACATTGATGACCAAAGTTCGATGACGATTAATCGTTCAACGGTTGCAGATGACAGTGCAGTTTTACAACCAAATGGTGAAACCATTGCATTTATCTCTGCACGCTCGGGAGAAGATCAGGTTTGGCTAAGCAATAAGCAAGGTGTGAAACAACTAAGTCAATTTCCCATAGACAGTTATATATCAGGCATAAAGTGGTCTGCAGATGGCGGCAGTCTTCTAGTTAATGTGAATAATAAATTGGTCCAATTACAACTAGATGCACGTCAAACCAGCTATTCAGATGAGTACATCATACTCGAGCTGTTGCACTGGGACAGCGTAAAAAACACCGCGCTAACTCTGGCTAGTTTCCGAGGTGTTAGTAAGTTGACAGAATTCAACCTATTAACCGATGAAGTTCGTATTTTAACTGACAGACGGGTTAATTGGGCAAGTAAAACTGAAAGTGGAGATCTGATTTACACTGACCATATGGATAGATTTTGGCGCTCTGGAGCCGTGGAAGCTCAGCACATCCCCGCATTAGATGGGCACGGTGGCGATAGAAAACACTTTTTAGTCAATGGCAGTACAATTTATGGAGTGAGCAACGAGCTTGAGCTTTGGTCTTACAACCTCAGCAACGAACAATTTAACGTCGTAGGCAAACTACCTAGCAATATCGCAAACATTTCTGAGATAAATGCCAGAGGGCTTTTTGCCACCGCTCGAATTTCATCGAAAAAGGAAGTTGTTGAATTGCTATTAAACCTATAATCAATAGCAAGTTTAGATGCCCAAATAGACTTTGAATGCGCCATTCAAAAGTCTATTTGGGCATTTCTGTTTTACCGCATACCCAAGTATCTTTGTGAACAGCAAGCAATTTCATACCTAGTGTCAATTCGATTTAATTAAACGGGTGTCAGACTTTCAGTTAGCTCACTATGCCACAATTTTAATAGTCATTGACTCAAACCTGATTTATTCATTGCTCTAGTTGATGCTGTCTATTTAATCTATATCGAGTATCGAAGTATACTTTAAGGTATGCTAGTCCAAGTGCCAATTCCGTAGCAATCGCTAGCCCAATCCCCACTCCCGCATACCCTCGAACATATTCAAATGCTCCCAGGCCGGCTAACCCAAACATCATGATAATAAAACTCAAACATACCATTTTCCTTGACTCAGCATGATCTGCATTACGCATCAACCAAGACAAGATTCCAAGTGTTAAAAATAGAATGGCAGCCCGACGAGCCATGAAAGAGGCTGATTCGGTTTGAGGAATTTGAAATAAAGAATACATTAACTCTGGGAAAAGCAGTAATGCCACAAATAGAAAACCAGCAATTATTGCCGTAACAATGCTAAGCGTTTTAAATTGCATTTTAAATATCCTTTTTAGCTTGAATAGACGTATATTTATAGACGCTTTAAAAAGTCAAAATGAATACACACTTGATGAGTAAGTGTCATCGTAATTTACGATGTTCCCTTAGTGAAGACACATCACAAAAATGACGGCACAATGCGCATAAATCAATTTATAACTTGCTCACGATGCCCCACAGCCAACTCAACGCGCTCTAAGTGGCACTGCCTCATCAATAGAAATAGTGGCAAACCAAATGAAACACCAACCGCCATAGTGCCCATAACAGGCAACCATAACTTAGTCATTTTTTGCTGCTTACCTTCATACAATATAAAAGCAATTAGGGTACAGGCTGAGATCAGCACATCTAACCATGCAAATGATGAAATCTGGTCTTCACTTATTTGAGTACAAAGTGTCACTACACTTAACCCGTTTTCAGATACCCAAGGGATCAACATGCTATACGGTAAAACGATGCCTAAAATACACAAAATGCCATAAACATATTTAATCATATTTCATCCTTATAACACCCTCAGAATGCTCTTGGTGGCCAGATACAGACCTTATTTCCAATCAATACCTTTTAATTTAAAACTTAGTCTTTTTAAGACTCTGCAAAATAATAACTAAGTTTATTGGCTTGTGGCACATTTTACTCGTTTTAAGTAGCCTTTTTTGGTTAAAACTTGAGTGCCTTTTGGATAACTATTTATAAGAAGATCGCCATTGCCTAGTAACCAAGAAGACTGAGGGCTGCCAATTAAACCAAATAGCGTTTCCAATTTAAAATCGGGCGTGAGCAGGCTAATTTTTCCAGTGTTTGATGATAAGTGAGCCAGACCCGATGTCACCACAACACCAAAAGGCATTTTATAAACATCCTCCACGTTCATTTGTTCAAGTAAAGTCATGTTGTTGGCTTTATCAACTCTTAGCAACTCTCCGCCAAATTCACCATTGTTAGTGCCAATCAAAATTTCACCGTCGACATTAACAACCCACGGAGGTTGGACCGTGACTTTTTCTATTTTATAGCTTTTTCCTGCCTGTTCCTGGTATGACCTGACCACCTGAGTTTTACTATATTTCCCTGTTTTTTTGTCAAGTAATTTAAAGAGCCATCGTCTGTGTGCCGGCTCTACGTCAGGATATGCCACTGCTAATTTGGCAAAGAATTCCTCCAATGGCATATCGAGGGTTTCTCTTTCGATACCCCAAGTAAACTTTGTTTTATAGGGTTGTAGTGATGGGTCATATGTTTCACAGTTTATTTCTTCTAGCATGCTAGCAAAACTGCCACTGCTCAAAAAAAGGGCTGAAAAAGCGAGTGTTTTATACATAAGTTCCTTAAAATATATCATGTTTACCAGCTATAACCATGACGAAGTATGATATAGATTTCAATAGCGCTTTACTGTATTTATGCTAGCGCAGCCCGTTGAACTGAGTAAGGTATAAATTTAGCGTGATCTTTTACAATATTTCTTAAGGAGTTCTGAAACAAGCTCCTTTCCAGTGACAGCGTAATAGATGAAAATTGTCGCTAACATGAGGCAAGAGCTGACTTCTATTAACAGACTTACCACTGACTCACTCTTAATAGAAAATAGAAAATAGAAAATAGAAAAATACATAATATGCCAAAAAATCCACCTAACACTGCGGCCACTATTCTAAAAATCATCTCATCTCCCTCCTAAGTTTGGTTGCCTGCAAGTAACCAAACACTCAGTTCTACCTCTGGAAAGTTGTTCGACAGTAGGCCTGTGGTATTGAATTCGGATATAAAGTGCTTTTCCAAACCCAAAGACCCCGTGGATTATATTTTTAAAGTTAACAGTCTTAACTGACTCGTAATTTTGGACAGCAAATACTGAACCTCTAGGATTAAGATGCCCCTCACACTCAGGACATTATGTAATCGTCTACCGGATACGTTAACCAAGAATTGACAAGCGCTGCCAGTTCTTTTGGTTTTTCAAGAGGAAGCATGTGACCGCTGCCACAAGCTTTATAAACATGCTCATTCAAATGGGTTTGATCCAATTTCTGATACCAACGGTGGTTTATTAGTTTATCCTCTTTACTGTAATAGAAATAGATGGGTATGTTTAGTGTAAGTAATTGAGGTAACAAGTTTATTCGCTCGTTAGTGCATCGGTACTGGTTAATTAGCGCGATTTCGCCTAGCTCCCTATCCATCAATTGAATTGTATCAACAATACTTGCACTTCCAAGCTCACTAGCTCGATCAATGAGTCCATGCGCTTTTTTAACGCTGATCCCTCCATATCCATTGCCTTCTATAATTGAAAGCACGGCTTGTCGAGATAACAATTCGTCAGCAAGCAATTGTGTCGGACTGTTTGCAACGACAAAAAGTCGCTTGACCTGATGAGGGTGTTTACTCGCAATATATGCAGCAAGATAGCCCCCCATTGAGAAGCCCAAAAGATTAAACGGTGTATTTGGCGCTTGATTAGACCTTACGAGATCAACGACGATACTGTTAAAAAGCTTCTCGCACAGTTCATCCAAATTCTCGGCATCTGGGATCTCGCAGTGCACCAATTCGATTTGGTGGTCCAGCTCGCAGCTTAGCGCTTCCCAAAGCCTTCGATTGCACATGGTGCCTGGCAGCACATACACTTTATTGCGAGTCAATGCATTACCCCAAATACCTTAGCTCTAATTTAATACTATACCACTTCAATATGACGAATGATTAAGGCTCTCTAGCTTTCTTAATAGCAAATTTATATACCCTCGGCATAGCAACACAACATATAAAAACACAAACGTATTTGTTATGTGTAACAGCAACCATAGTTGCTCAAAATTGAAGAAATAACCAGCCATTTGAATAGCGCCAGAGAAGGAAAACACAAAGTAAAATGACATCAAAAGTTTTTGCGGAATAAGCATAGAGCTCATTATATTATGATGTGTTACCGAGCTTTGGCAAAGTCCCTTAAGTTTAATTAAACTAATTTGATAGTAGATTATCTGAGTCAAGTAGAGTACACCAACTATAGGTGTTACTTCTGTGGTATCAATTAGACGGTACGTAAAGAAAGCAACAAATGGAACAAAATGAATAAATGATTGCCAATATGTCACACTGATACTATCCGTTTCATTTCGATAACGCTCTATCAAAGGGCCTAGCAGCAGAGGTGATGCATGAATAAATGCAACCACAAACCAAGGAATTTCAAAATCGAGTAAACTCATAAACTCAACTGCGGGCGATAGAATCATCACCCAACATAATGCAAGTTCTAGTCGTTGTAATTTTGGCAGCCCTTGCTGTATGGATATGAGTGACACTGTTATCAAAAAAACCACAACGACACTCGATAAATAGCTGATTTGTAATACATCTATTAACACACTTTAAAACCTCAACTTTATTTTATTTACCAACAGCCTTGTTCAACAACCTGCTCAATGTAGCCTTTAAATACCATTTTTCAATTGCAGCGCCAGAAAAGACACCATCTCTTTGGTTATGGACACAATACAAAGCTCACTTTACTAGGAATTTAAATGCGTGTCATTAGCATTAAAGGCAATTCATAGTTTGTCGTCTGCGATCCACTTCACACTGAGCGACGAATAGCATCTCGCTGTATAACGCTTGTCAGAATTTGATCAGTCAGGAACACACTTTTTTGCTCAATACTGTGCCCCCCCTTTTGTACCATTTCAGCGAGATGATGCAAATTATTTTGGAACGATGCACCATGCAAAAATAGATTCAGATCAAAAGTTAAAAATATTTTTATATTTTTTCAATTTATTTTTTTGCATCAATTGTCGACTCGCTATTGTTTAAAATTCCAAATTCATATCCTCTTCACACCCAAAAGAACAAATTTCATACACCTATTTCAACCTTGTTTCTTTAAGGTATTTAAACACTTTGTCCACCTCCCTTTCAGCCCATGAAGATCAAGCCTTAAATTTCATTAAGTTACATAATTTAAAAACTATTTCATAACAACAAAAAACCTCATTATCGAAATATAAAAATGCAAACAAAAGTAAATATTAAATATAGAAAATTCTAATAATAGAAATTCCAGATATGAAAATAATTATCAAAACACCAGCGTTTTAAGGGGGTTTACACAATAAAAATTAGCCGCTAGGTTATTTGGCAATCAGCAACGGTTGAACACAGAACTTAAGGTTTTAGAGCCCAGCTAATGCCTAGTTACGATGTTAACCGGGAGTGTATATATCAAACTCATTTAGAATGAATATACCTATCTTGCAGATTAAATAGAATTCGGCGCATGAATATATTCATATAGTAATATGTTAGTTGCTCAGCAATACGGCAGATAACTTCTGCGCCAGACCGCAGTTCAGGACTAATAAAGTCCTGTATTTAAAAAACAATGGAGTTCCAATGAAACTAAAATTACTCGCAGCGCTTACAACTGGATTATTAGCGACTTCAGCATTTGCTCAAACTTCTGTTCAAGATATTGATGGCTACAACAGAACGACGACATACGCAAATGGCGCTGTAGACCGTATTGTCACTGACTCATTAAGTGCTCGTAGTTTTGAAGCTTGGGTTTACTATAAGGAAGCTGGCTCTGAGTGTACCAGTGGCTATATTTTCGATGAACTAACCGGGCAGCAATATGGTACTGTCAATATCGGCACAGGCGGCATTGGTGCAACCATGGTTGATACTGTTCATTTCAATAACGGTTTCAGTGACGAACAACTCAAGCGCAACCGCGTTCTTGCCTTAAACTGCCAAAACTTAGAAGGAGAGCAATTCAAGGTATACCATAAATTCTCAGCACTACCTGTTATCACTTGGGATACAAACCTAGCGGGCGTTGGTGAGTACAAAAGGCCAGATTGTACAGGCGCGAGTTCACACTGTGGCGGCCGCGGATGGTATGATCAAGTAAGCTATAGCTCATCACTACACATCGATAACAAAAACAAAGACACGTATTGTTCATCAACAATGAATGACGGTTTCGAGTCTCGTGTATTCAATGGTTACGATAGCACACCACTATTTCACACAAACCATTACGCGTTAGAAAATGCAGTATATAACTACTCTGGTCCTGCGTTTAGACAAACTGTGACTTGCCACAGCCCAGTAGGTGAAGTTCAGCGTACTCAAGTATGGGTTGTATCAGGTGAAAACGATATTAACCTAGAAGTTGATTACACCGTTTACAAATAATGTATTGAGCTAGTCGAGTATTAAAAGGCTCGACTGACCTTTAAAAGCATACCACCAAATGGCTGCGCGCTATTTGGTGCTACCACATATTAATAATTATAAGAGAGGAATCTTTCTTCTCTTTTTTCTTTTCTCTCCCCTGTTTTACTCGGTAATCATCCCCTTATATTTACCTTGGTTCTTCTGTTTTTTCGTGTACGAACCCACGAGTATTCACTCAATGAAGAGAGTCCTGTATGCACAGCTATATTTATCGTCGTATAAAAAAGGCGCCATACAAGGCGCCTTAATACATCTTTGCCAGATTATTTCGTATAGCCACGGGGCATTGAAGAATCTGTAGTGTAGCGCTCACGTAATTTATCATGACGTGATTCAGTTGTTACCTGCTCGCCGTTAATCCAAATTTTATCAACACGTGTGCTAAACTCGAACGGATCCGCAGTCCAAAGCACAACGTCCGCACGCTCACCTTTTGCTATTTTACCGCCTTCGATGCCAAAAGCATCAGCAACGTTTACTGTCATCGCTTCAAGAGCGCCCTGATGTGTCATGCCATTTGCAACAGCAATACCAGCATTAAAGCGCATTTGATACACATTGTGGCTACCGTCACCAGCAACATTCAAAATGACTTTTACGCCCGCTTTTTCGAGCTCGCCCGCATTACCTAGGTGTGCATGTAGCGCGTCAAAACCAGTTGGTAGATTTGATACTGAGCTCACAATCACAGGTACGTCAGCTTTAGCTAACTCATCCTTTACAACGACAGCATCATCTGCACCTTCAATGATCAGATTCAAGCCAAACTGTTTTTTCAGTTCGATAAGCTCTAGTAGCTGAGAAGCGCGTGATGCAGAAGCCACTACTGGCAGTTTGCCATTTAGAACTTGGATCAGCAGCTTTTCTTCAGCTGACGGATCTTTGTCTTTTTTCTTATCTTTTTTAGCGGTGAGCTTTGCCTTTTGCTCTGCTAACTTTTTAGAGAAAGCTTGAACAGCTGCAGCACGAGAGCCGTCGTCACTCACTGCACCTAAGTCTACAATCAGTGCTGTTTTGCGATCTGTAACACTACCAAACTCACCAGATAAGTCTGCGACAAAAGCAAGACCTGAGAACACACCACTTTCACCCCAAGGTAAAGAAGGTACGCTTACATTCTGTGTTACTCCACCTTTCCTCGCATATGGGATAAGGCTTGAACGAGGGTTAAAAGCAGAGCTCGGATCAAACTCTAGACCTGATTTGTCATATGCATCTACAGAACGAGATACAGCACCCACTTCAACTAAACCTAGGTGATTCATTGAACCAATAAGACCAGGCGTTAGGATTTTCCCTTGAGCATCCACTGTTACATCAGCGTTAAACGACTGAGGGTTCACAGCTTTAATTTTTCCATTCTCGATAACAACAGTTGCGTTTTCAAGCACGCCTTGACTGGTTAGTGTATGCACAGTCGCGTTTGTAATTGCTGTTACTTGAGCGAATACCGCCGTAGAACTTAGCAACGCACCAGTTAGGATAGATAATTTAAACTTGTTCATTGTGGCTCCCCTAGCGCTGACCTAACATAAAATCACTTACAGCTTGGTATTTACTGTCATGGCGGTCATAAACTTTTGCGCCATCAATAAATACTTTCTCAGCTTTTGAATAAACGCTAAACGGGCTTTGATCCCAAATAACCACATCAGCTTGCTTGCCTGCTGCGATAGAGCCTGTTAGCTCTTCGACACCTAGAGACTTTGCTGCATTGTAGGTGATCCATTTAATGGCATCTTCTTCTTTGATGTCAAAACCGACTTCATTGGCTGAGTACATAACTTTTGCAGCTTCGTGATTCAGACGCTGAATTGTTGTATCAGAGTCAGAGTGAATAACAGCACACGAGTTCTTAGCAGCGTCAACAATTGCGACGTTTTCAAGTGACATGTCATATGCTTCCATTTTGAAGCCCCACCAATCAGGCCAAAGCGCCGCACAGTTACCATTTTCACCCAGAAGATCTGCAACCTTGTATGCTTCAATACCGTGGTGGAAAGTACCTGCGTGATAGCCAAACTCTTTAGAAAGGTCGATCATCATGGCCATTTCCTCTGCTTTGTAGCAGTGGTTATGGATTAGGATTTCGCCATCTAATACACCACGTAGCGTATCTAGCTTGATGTCACGATGAGGTGCATCAGGGTTTAAACCAGCAGCATACTCAGCTTCATATTGCTCCCAAGCACGCTTGTATTCAGACGCTTCGATCCACGCTTCACGGTAACCTGCCATGTTACCCATACGCGTTTTAGGTGCAACACCTTGACCGCCGTATACACGTTTAGGGTTTTCACCACACGCCATTTTTAAGCCATAAGGCGCGTCTGGGAATTTCATGCCTTGCATGGTTTCAGACGGAACATTTTTTAGTGTGACCGCACGACCACCGAATAAATTTGCAGAGCCAGGTAAAATTTGTAGTGACGTAATACCACCTTCACGCGCGCGGTTAAAACCAGGGTCTTGCGGCCATACCGAATGCTCTACCCAAACTTGAGCTGTATTTGGGTTGATCATCTCATTACCATCTTGGTGAGACTCAACGCCAGGACTTGGGTACGCGCCTAAGTGTGAATGGTTGTCTATGATGCCAGGTGTTACCCATTTCCCTGCTGCATCGATCGTAGCGTCTGCACTCACAGCCAAATCTTTGCCAACTTGGCTAATTTTACCATCAACGATGTAAACATCAGCATCATTGATTCTTTCACCAGTACCAGTCAGAACTGTTGCATTTGTGATTAAGGTACTTGAAGTTGAATGAGGCTTATAAGTACTTGGGTAAGGATTTTTCTCGATTGTGACTTTATCTTTTTGAGGACCAGTGTCTTGCTGGCAACCTAAAAGAGCTGTGCTTAGTGCAAGCACGATCACAGAGGGTTTGAACATATTCATATTTTCATCTCTGTAGTTTTTGTGACTGTAGTTATCAAAGAGACTGTAGCGAAAATTCACAAAAATTTCGATGCAAAAACCTCAAAATGCCATAAATTACGATAAATTACGTGAGAAATTGCAATATTGTATAACAATCAGGCACGCCCATGATTACTCAGGTTGTTTTTTATACACACTTTTACATACTTCGACATACTTTTGAAATAGGTTTTAATAGAAGGAGAAAAAGCTGCTAAATACGTCGAAACACCTCGCTACCGATCTGTTAACAAAATAAAATCTGAAATTTTTTATCATCGGTTTGACACAAGATTGTATGGCTTTTTTATTGTAATTAGATGTACTTACACTAACAAAAATACAAATACATAATTCCTTACATTCGTACAATCTTCCCTTACAGCATTTTGAGTGGTTCAGAACAATACTCTAGTGGAATCGCACCTAAAAATCTGTTTGGAGAATAACGATGAAAGTACTAATGACCGCTGCTGCACTGACTGCGCTTGTATCTGTATCAAATGCTCACGCTGTTGAATTTGTCGCGGCTGACGACAGCCATGCTACTGAGCTATGTATGGCTTTCGCCTCTGATCGCCCTCATATCATGCTTGAGGCGATACGCGGACAACACACCGCCAAAGTGCGCATTACCAATAAACTCGAGTGTAACGATATGAATTTGAGTGAATTTGCTCAAACGTACAGTTTAACTCGTACAGCCAAATTTATGAGAATTGATATAGAAACAGAAACGTCTATCAAAGATATTGCGCAAACTGAGTCAACGCTACCTGTCGTTTTATCTGGCTCTAAATAATGACTGACCAAATGGTGTGCATAAATACGTTATCTATGCACACCTTGTTGATTAAAGTTACAAGATACTGGCGATTAATCCAAATAATCCCCCAAATACACCACCCCACACAACAAGCCAGCCTAGATGAGTATGGATCATGTTTTGAACGATATTTTTAACCATCACGGGTGTTAGCTCGTTGAGCCTTTCATCTACTGCATGCTCAATTGCTGTGCGAATTGACTCAAGAGATTGTCCATTCGTTAACACCCCAGAAATTTTGTCTTTAAACTCTGGCTGCTCGCTCATTTCTAACAAGGCTTCTTTCATTTTATCGGTAAAAGTGTCTCGCATTGGTTCAATGGCTTCTTTACCACCTACCATCGCTAACATTGCGCCAAATTGTGACCCTTCTATCACTTGAACTAGTTTGTTAAAGGCAATCGACAAATCCGCATGTTCTATCACAGGGTTCAAATCAATATCGATCTGATTTTTTGCAGCAAAGCTTTTTAATTTATCTTGATTAAAAAACTCATCTAGAATGAGCTCTTTAATGGCTATTTTAAACTCTTTGAATTTAATGGTAATAACGCCTGAGCCATATAAACCAGGGACTTTTTCAAATAACATATGTACTGCAAGCCAATTGGTAACAGCGCCTGAAAGCGCAAACAGCCCCATGGTGAACAGCAAATCATGATTTAAACCGTAGCCAACAGCAACTAACGTTGCGGCCATCAGGTTGGTGATAACACTTTTATTCAATGTGAACATCCAAAACATTTCAAAACTGGTGGCTATTCTATTAGATTTAAATTTGCACTCAAGTATTTGTGTTATAGCGAAAATCGATCATAGTTAGATCAAGTGCTCACTCGCCACCGGGCTAACTATGTGGAACCTAGTAAACCAGTACATCAGTGAAGCGATTCACGACAATTTTGAATTTACTCGAAAAACACAGCTTCCCAGCAACCACAAGTCCAAAAACTATAAAATTGAAAATGACAAGCACAGCTTTCTGGTAAAAGTTGACCACATTAGTGCATTGGAGCGCTATGAGTGCGAAGCGGACAATCATACATTGCTCACTCGTGACAGCGATTTTTTAGTAGCCGACCCAATCACGATTGGCTCCAGCCTTGAGTACTGCTTTAGCGTCTTTGAGTGGCTTCCGTCACAAACAGATAAACAAGACTGGTATCTTTGCGGCAGCACACTAGGTAAAATGCACAGCCGCCACGAACAGGAAATGTTCGGATTCGAACAAGATAATTATATCCTGGGCCTTTCACAACCAAATCAATGGCATAAGAAATGGTCCATGTTTTTTGCAGAAGAGCGAATCGCCTGGCAACTGCAATTATTGCATGAAAAGAACATAGTACTCGTTGATATCGATAGCTTTGTTGAGTACATCAAGCCCTTAGTCAACCACCCTGTACAACCTTCTCTCTTACACGGGTATTTCTGGCGCGGTAATATCGCGTTTTCGAATGATAAACCCAGTGTTTACTGCCCAGCTTGTTATTACGGGGATAGAGAAGTCGACATCGCCAACAGCGAATTATTTGCCCAGTTACCAGACGCTTTTTACACTGGGTATAACGAAGCGTACCAAATTGATAAAGGCTATCAACAACGTAAACCTATCTATCAGTTATATAGTTTGCTCTGTCATGCTAACGTCTTTGCTGGTGACTACATCATTCAATCAAAACAACAGATCGAACACATCCTAAAATAGCCGCAACATTGCGGTAATAATTGCAATAACTGCTATAGTAAGAAAAGGAGTTCAGGCGGTTGTTGGAGCCATATTATGAAGCAGCTGTATAACCAACGGATCAGCTGCCCCCACTGTGGTCATCATATATTTGTAGACTTAGATATCAGTGAGGGCGACCAAGATTTCTACGAAGATTGCGCCGCATGTTGCAATCCAATTCATTTAAACATGCACATTGATGAAGCCATCAATAAATTGGAGTTAAGAATCGACAGTGACGACGAACAAATCTTTTAGCCTATTGGGTTCAACGTATTTTTTCGCAGATAGTGCTCAACCGTGTTGACGATAGTATATGTTTGCTGATCGACTTCAATGTTGAGCTTGTCACCATCTTGTACTTTACCAATGTTAGTGATTGATAAGGTTTCTGGAATAAGGTGGAGCCAAAACCCATCCTCATCCACTTCACCCACTGTGAGGCTAGCGCCATTTACTGCAATAAACCCTTTGTAAAAAACATACTTCGCCCAGCTTGCATCCAACAGCAATTTTATCTTGACGTTGTCAGCTGTTTTAATAATACAATCTACGATCGCCATATCATGAATATGCCCGGATACGATGTGCCCGCCCAGCTCTGTACCGAATGTCACCGAACGTTCAAAATTTACTTTGTTGCCACACTTAAGCTCGCCCAAATTGGTTAATTTCAAAGACTCATCGATAACGTCAAAGCTCACTTGCCCAACTACATCTGATTGGCTCGTTTCAAATTGTACAACAGTTAAACAACACCCATTCACTGCGATGCTGGCGCCGATTGTGAGTTGCTGTAAATACTCATTGCCAACAGATAACACTAAGCGCATGACGCCATCATTTAATATTGCACTGACAACAGATGCCTGAGTTTGAACAATTCCAGTAAACATGTTTTTTCCGAGGTAAAAATTATGCCGCCATTCTACCTGATGCCCTGCCCTGTCGAAACATATTTACACACTTATTTCGTAGATAAACTCGACAAACTTCAATAGAATGCACTTTTTGAAATTACTGAGTTTTAGGATGAAGTTTGAACTCTGGGAAGCCAAAAAGTTAATTAGACTTGCCACACCCGTTCTATTAGCCCAAGTTACCCTCGTGATGATGTCTGTAGTCGATACCATGATGGCAGGACAAGTTAGTCCAAACGACTTGGCAGCGCTTTCCATTGCTACTGGGGCGCTCAACCCACTGATGTTTTCGTTGCAGGCTATTTTATTGGCACTGACCAGTATGGTTGCTCATAGTGTCGGTGCTAAGGATCAAGACAGTATTAAACGTTATTTCCAGCAAGGCTTGTACTTGGCCGTAATGTTGTCCTCTTTGGGGTTTATAGCTAGCTATTTCACACCGTACTTATTTGCCAGTACAGGCGCCAGCCCAGAGATTGCGCAAATGGCACAAGATTATATCGATTATGTTAAATATGGACTGGTAGCGTTTTTGATTTTCTCTGTGTACCGAAATGTTACTGAAGGCATGGGTAACACCAAAGTTGCTTTTTATATTGGATTACTTGGTCTGGGGATTAACGTTATCGCCAACTACATTTTTATTTATGGCAAATTGGGCATGCCAGCCTTGGGGGGTGCCGGTTGTGGTGTAGCAACTAGTATTGTTATCTGGACCATGGCCATTGCACAGTTCTGCTACAGCCTAAAAAGTAAAGAACTTAAAGGAAAATGGCTGCTCAGCAACTTTATGAAGCCGCACAAAGAAACTATTTTGCAAATAACTAAACTCGGCTTACCTATCTCGTTTGCCACTTTTTTCGAAGTGACGTTATTTGCATGTATCCCACTCTTTATTGCTGACTTAGGAGCTGTCGCCGTCTCTGGGCATCAGGTTGCAGCGAGTGTAACCATGATCTTATTTATGCTTCCGCTAAGTTTATCCATGGCAATTGGTATTAGAATTGGCAATATCAGCGGACAAAACAATATTGAACGACTGGTCAATGCAACCTACACCAGTTTTATACTGGCCGTTGGTGTTGCAGCTATTGTGGCACTGGGCACCTACTTGGTTAGATATGATATTAGTTGGCTTTATACACAAGAAAAAGAAGTTGCTATGCTCGCATCGAGTATCATTATACTCGCCTGTGTTTACCAGTTACCTGATGCGCTGCAAGTCGCTGCAAATGGCGTTTTAAGAGGCCTTAGATATACCAAACCAATTACTGGCGTTACCTTTATCTCGTATTGGGTAATCGGCTTTACCCTTGGATACGTATTGGCAAAAACAGACCTAATAGTGCCTGCAATGGGACCGACTGGTTTTTGGGTCGGTATTATTGTTGGTCTTACAGTGGCTGCTGTGTTGCTGATATATTTTGTGAGGAGAAAACTCGTTGAAATGCAAACTGCTATTCATAGCACTTAGCACGGTTTTGTTAGGGTGCAAACCTGCGCCTAGCGACACGAATCAAACGTATACCGAACGCCTAGCCAAGGTGTTCAATTCCGACGGGTTATCTATCGAAGCGCTGAGTATGTTGCCGTACTCAGCCTTCGACAAACCGAAATCTAGTTACACAATCTCAGTAATAGATCTTGCCAAGCTCGGGCATTGCCGCGTTTCTACACACATTGCTAATCATAACAATCAACTAGGTAAGCTTGCTAAACCTAGTGAACAATTTAAATATACACTTAACTTTATCCGACATGCGCAAGCATGCATTGATGACGAAAGAACACCACAAGATGTGCAACAAGCCTTAGAACTTGCAAGGCAAGAAAAGCTTGCTCAGCTCTACCCTATGCTTGCTTATGTATTTACCCATGAAAAAGAACTCAATCAGTTTTTTACACTCACATTTAGTGAAATAAAGCGTGAAACCAGCAAAGGGGAAATACAGGCCCTAGAAGCGTTAAATACGCTAACCAGCCTAATAAAGGGTTTAGACGAACCAAACAAAGCGAATGGCGATATGCTGACAGCTGCACTTGAGAAGCTCAATAACAATAGTTATGTTCAAAGTTTAATTACTAGTACCAGAGTCCAAATTGCTTGGAACCACACAACCACAGCGTGGCTTAACACGCTGGAGCTAGAGCATCGAGTATGCCCTGCTGGTAAAAATAAAAAACGCGCCAAAATACTCAACAACGTATTTCAAAAATTCTATATCCAAGATATTCAGGCCTATCAATCACAGCTTGCCAAACGCTTACACGATATCGAGCCTCACTTTCAAACATTCACAGATAAATTTGGTCACAACACCTACCCGAATCTCGTCACTCCATTAATAACCGAGCTAAAGCAATCAGCTAAAAGTCATGTGTATTGGTGGCAAAATTTCTACAAAGTGTGCAAAGTTAGCCCGTAGTGATCGAAAAAACCGCAGACAAACAAAAATTTAGCAAAGTTACTTGATCCATTTCGCAGAGCACTATATATTAGCCGCCGTTGCCAAGAAACACGGCACATTGTACGACCGTAGCTCAGTTGGTTAGAGCACCACCTTGACATGGTGGGGGTCGGTGGTTCGAATCCACTCGGTCGTACCAACTTAATTTAGTTAAGTTATGTAACAGTTTTATGATACGACCGTAGCTCAGTTGGTTAGAGCACTACCTTGACATGGTAGGGGTCGGTGGTTCGAATCCACTCGGTCGTACCAACTCAACTAAAATAAGAAACACAATTCAGTACGACCGTAGCTCAGTTGGTTAGAGCACCACCTTGACATGGTGGGGGTCGGTGGTTCGAATCCACTCGGTCGTACCAACTTAACCTTGTTAAGTTACATATCTCTGTAGTACGACCGTAGCTCAGTTGGTTAGAGCACTACCTTGACATGGTAGGGGTCGGTGGTTCGAATCCACTCGGTCGTACCAAGCTGTAAGCCTCCTTTAAATTTTCTAAACGTTCTCTCTTACTGATAGTAAAACGCAAAAACTCTGCCCTATTCTAAACTTCATTCTGACATCATAAATTTCAATAATAGTGCTTGCTAATTTATCACCGTTAACCCAATAAAGTTGAGGCCGATATTTGTTAAAGCCGACAATAGAAAAAAGAAAGCCAACATTATTCAGCAAAGAACTTTTAGGTCATTGTTGTAGTTATGGTTACACTTATATTGATTGAATGGGGTAAAGATAAAAAATAGGCACCTAATTACCTGATTATTTGCCTAGCTTATATAAAGAAGTTCTGTGCTAGTTGTTGTAGTTAAACCCCTAAACACTGGGCCTTGAAACAGGATCAGGATGACTAAAAGGGCATATTTTGCTCGGTTACAGAATTCATCATACTTGGCTAAGTTCGTCATCCCGGACTGACTCCGGGATCCATGTAAAGCGTATAACAAGTACATATAATATTGTGAAAAGTGAGGCGTATCACCTTGCGAAAAGAAATGTACTCACTGTGCTTGCAGTCATTAACCCTTTGCACCCTACTTGATAATTATCTGTTTTTAAAGCAAACTCATCCTACCTCTTTATAAATATAAGGAAAGAGTATGGATACTGAGTTGTTTTCCTTTGCGTTTAATCTATTTTTGTTTATTGGTGTAGTCATTGCACTTAAAGATCGTGGTCAGATCAAAGAGCTCATTCAAAAAGTCACACATCTTCAAAAAATTATCGACTTTCAGACTGCACAAATCGACAAGCTCAAACAAGCAATACACGAGCAAGCACCTGAGCAATCATCAACAAATGTACAGGCACCGACGGAACAAGCAACTGTAGCTCCTCCCAGACAAATCCAGGCTACTGAAATTGACCAGTCACACAAATCGACTATTTCCCAATCGATTACTCCGAAGCCTCCAAAGCGACCGGTTAAAAGCCAATTTTCACTGCCTGAATTTAATTTAGATTCCCTTCTAAAAGGCAATGGTATTTTTTGGTTAGGCGCACTTATTTTATCCATCGGTGGTGTATTTCTCGCCAAATATTCAATTGAAGCAGGCCTTATGCCACCAGCTGTGCGTGTTGTTTTAGGTGCTTTATTTGGCTGTGCATTAGTGTCAGGAGCCGAACTGGTCAACCGCTTTAAAACTAAGCTCAACGTCAATACGCCTTATATCTCTGCTGCACTTGCCAGTGGTGGTGTTATTACTTGTTTTGCTATGGTTCTAGTGTCGTTTAATCACTATCACTTTCTACCTGCCAACCTCGCCTTTGTCTTTTTAGCTGTTATTGCGCTGTGCGCAACCTATTTGGCGCTGCGCTTTGGGCCTGTGCTTGCTGGAATTGGGATCATCGGTGCGTATGCCGTGCCAGCACTTGTCTCGACCGGATCTAATAATATCGGAGCGCTTTTACTCTATGTGGCTTTTGTGTCTGTATCTGCAGTATGGGTTGCAGACTACGTCAGACAAAAGTGGTTGTGGTGGCAAAGCTTTGTTGGCCATTGTGTTTGGTTTGTCGGTGCCATTGTTTTGGGTGATAAAGGTGATTTTGCTGCTGTTACCCTCTTCACTGTTGCTACCCTGTATTTTTATGTGCTCTCAAACCTACTTGGCTGGCGACTGAATTTAACCATGCACAATCCACTTCCCATTAAGTCATTGTTGATGGCAAGAAGGGAACAAGTCGCGACCCTCATCACCCTATTCTTGTTTGCCATTTACCTGATATTTTCACCTGTATTCAGTCACATGGTCATAGCAGCTTTAATTGTTACAGCCATCACTTTCGCTTCAGCTTACAGGCATAGTGCCTTAGATACTTGGCCATATTTGGCACTGTGTTTTGCGTTAATTATGTTTAGCAATATGCATCACAAAGTAGATTTTAATGACATCCTTTATCCATTTACTGGTAAATATTTGTTTATTCAAATAGCCGCATTGTTAGGAATGGCATTCAGTGTGCTTATGATTAAACGTGACGCAGTACGCCACGCTTATTTACTATTACTTGTGTTAGTACCGCTTAGCCTATTTGGGGTAAGCTATATTTCACTACCCGTAGACAGTGATACTACCCTTTACCCTGTTTGGGCTTTTGAACTCCTGCTTATCGCCGCAGTCGCAGCACTTGCCGCTGCAAAATCATCAATGCCTTTGCAACGAGTGACATTTTTAGTGTTGGCAAATGCCATGCTGACCTTGTGTTTGACCATGTTGTTATCGGCAAGTACGCTGACCTTGGCCATAGCAGCGCAAGTCGCATCCATGAGCTATTTAAGTTGGAAGTACAAGGTTGAGCTCCCTGATTGGCTATACAAAGTAGCCTTATTAGTTGTGGTTGCTCGATTATCTGTGGCCCCTTGGGCACTTGACTATAAACATGAAACCATTTTAGGTATCCATTGGACACTCATCGTCTACCCAATTGCGCTGGCTTTAGTTTGGTTTGCAGCAAAATATAATCCATCCAAGGTGCTTAATACTTGGTTTATGGGCGTGTTTATTCACTTATGTGCGCTACTTGTCACCACCGAAACCAGCTATTTACTAGTTGGGGATTATCCTGACTTTGATAATTTAAGTTATCAAGAAGGCATCGTTTTATCCTTAAACTGGTTAATTTTGGCAGGTGTATACTATTGGCGCAGTCAGTTTACACAAAACCTACACAAACTATACATGATTGGTGGCAGCATATTACTCGGTGCAAATGGCCTGATACATGTGCAATTCTCGTTGTTTGAAAGCCCGTTTATACACAGTCAACACGTAGGCGGATATGTTATAAACTGGTTGTGGATCCAATGGCTTGCACCTGTATTATGCCTGTATGGGTTTATACACTTTAAGCTAGTTAAAGCGCACTTTAACCGTTTTATTTATGTGGCGATGGCCATACTTGGCTTTATGTTTATCAACGGTGAAATACGCACCTTATTTAATGATGGCTTCATCAATTGGCATTTGGGGATGGAAGAAGCGGAGCTATACACTTATTCGATTGTCTGGTTATTGATCTCAACCACAACAATTTTTGTCGCGCAGCACTTTAATCATAAGCACTTAATCAATATTGGCTTTATCGGTCTAGCCATGGTGATTTTAAAAGCCTTTATGGTCGATATGTCTAATCTTGAGGGGCTGCTCAGAGCCTTATCATTCATAGGCTTAGGCTTATGTTTGGTGGGTGTGGGTTGGCTATTTCAAAAAATGCAGCCCAAGTCCGCTGCTAGCGTTTCAGGCAAAGAGAGTTAATTGCCAGCAATCATAAGCGAGTGCAGGTCACTCGCTTTTTTTCAATCACAAAAAGATTAACTTGAACTTTTATTTTTACTGGGCAGGACTTCTGAAAAACCGTCATCATACAAGTCAATCACACTTTCAAACCCATATTGCGGGGTCCAACCCAATTCGCTTTGCGCCTTAGCTGAGTCATAAACTCTGTCTAAGGTTTGTGGTAAAGACCAACCACGCTGTTTAAACAGCGCCACCAGTTTTGGTGATCGTGCGCGTAAAACGGCCTCACAATCGTAAAATAATTGCTCACAGCAACTTAAATCGAACGGTGTTTTCCCTGAAATAATAAAACGATTAAAACCTGGCAACGCTTTTTCAATGGCACTGCGGTGCGCAGACGCCACATCTCGGTAGTCAATTCCTCGATTTAACCGATACAGTGCCATTTGCTCAACTGGCTCTGGGAAACATCTCGACATTTGTAGTACAGTCACGGCGAAAGCAAACTCATTGCTTATCGCCCTAAGTGCTTTTTCCGCCTCAATTTTAGTATGATGGTAGATAGTTTTAGGTAAAGGTTTTGTCTGCTCTGTCACCCACCCTACTCGACCATTCGGCGTGCTTGCATGCCCGTATAACGCTGTGGTACTGGTAAACACGAACTGCTTTACACCATAGGCGATGGCAAGCTCTGCTAATTTTATAGTCGCCAAAACATTCACGTCATGAAACATCTCGTCACTCATATGACCGATATGCGGCGCATGGAGTGCCGCGGTATGCACAACCACATCAACCCCTTCAAGTGCCTGTTGTAAAAGTGCTTCATCTCGAATATCTCCAATAAAATCTGCGGTTGAACAAGGTGTGCTATCCAAGCCCACAACCTGATATGTGTGTGCCAAATTAATATAAATGGCTCGACCAACGCGTCCAGCGGAGCCTGTAACTAAAACCTTCATAAACCACTCAGTGTGACTATCATTGCTTTTATTGTAACAAACGAAAAAGGGCCTTTAAATCGGCCCTTTACTTAGTTTAATTCGTGTATCGTCTTTCTCGGCTTCAGTTTAGGCGACTGACAAGAATAAGGTCTTATCTCGCAAAATATGGCCGAGCTATACCCCAAGTAAGCTATTGAGTGCAGAATGCACTTGCATCTTGGCTTTTTCTTCAGTGTAAGGTGTAACCGCCAAAAGCGGAAAGTTGAGCCGTTGCTTTAACGTCTCAAGGTTTGCGTCGTACTCGGCCATGTTTGGGTCAATTTGATTGGCAATCCAGCCAACACATTTTGCACCTGAAGCCTCAATAGCTTGCGCTGTCAAAAACGCATGATTTAAACAACCAAGTTTCATGCCGACAACCAAAATTACAGGTAGGTTTTGCTCCGCAACCCACGTTGACAAAAAATCCTCGTCATTGATAGGTAACGCCCAGCCACCAGCCCCTTCTACTAAGGTAAACTCAGCACCTAGTGTAGAAACATCAGCCAGTTTATTGGTCAAATCCTGCTTTGAAATATGCACACCTGCTCGACTTGCAGCGATATGCGGCGCAATCGGTGGTGCAAAGCAAAACGGATTAATTTGCTCATAGGTGCCGTGTACATTTGCCGCTTCCATTAAAGTTAAAGCATCTTCGTTGACCAGCTCGCCAAACGCTTCTTCAGCACCAGCGGCAATGGGCTTAAAACCAAGTGCCTTTTTCTTTTTTGAGACGAGATACTTAAGCAGCAAACTCGTGACATACGTTTTGCCAACTTCAGTATCTGTGCCGGTAATAAAAAACTGACTCATTATTTTGTTAACTCCAAAAATGCCACTTCGTAACTAACATGGGCGAAGCCATCGACTAACGGATAAGCTTTTAACAAAGCCTGATAACTTTCTTTACCTACTAAGCCACGGCGCGTATCCGCATTGTTTAACTGGTTTGCACCTATGCTTTTAACCGATTTAAGTGCCTCGCGTGGAGTGTTATAAATATCCACCAAGCAACGTTTGCTCATCGAGCGGATCGAAAACCCAGCTTGCCTTGCTATCTGCTGTATGTCCTCAAATCGCGTGAATTGGTTGACATGACAATGACCATCTACCCCCTGCCAAGCTTTGGCAATTTCACGTAACGAACCATCAATAACAATGGATAAATGCGCACTGCCACCAGCCTTTAACACGGTATTCAAACGGCTAAATAATGTTGGTAAATCACTGCTCCACTGCATCGCAAAATTACTAAACACACATTCCACAGACTCAGCTTGCAAAGGCAATGCATCCATATCCGCGCACACTTTCATGGCGGATGCTGGCCCTTGCTTTAACATGCCTTCGCTCAGGTCCAAAGCCACTAAAGTATCGCACTTTTGTGACAACACACCATGATGCTGCATAGGCCCTGCACCTAAATCCAACATAGTGTTGTAACGACGGTTTAAACCCGCAAACAGGATTTCGGCAGAGCGTTGTTGCACGTTGGCGTGCTTAATATACTGTGCAGACGCGCGTGAGAACTTATGTGCAATATTCAGTTTTAACACAGCACTCATACAACCTCCTTAAGGCACTGCACCAAGTATTCGATGTCAGCTTGCTGGTGTGCTGCGGTGAGGGTCACACGCAATCTAGCAGTATTGTGTGGCACCGTTGGCGGTCTAATCGCGGTCAGCCAAATCCCTTTTTGTGCAAGGCGTTGCTGAGCATTTAGCGTGCTTTGCGCATCACCCAATACAATAGGCTGAATCGCACTATTTGACGCTTGTACAGGAATGCCCGCATCGCCACAAATCGCTTTAAATTGCGCAATGTGGCGATGTAGTGCCTCACGAGCGCTATGACTATCGCATAGTCGCTCTAGCTGCGTCGATGCAATCTCAGCTAAAGCTGGTGACATGGCCGTTGAGTAGGTGTATTCACGATTAAACTGTACCATGTAATCAATCACCCGCTTGCTTGAGAGCACAGCAGCGCCTTGACACCCCATGGCTTTACCAAAAGTGATGACCAAAATATCTGGCCTCACATTGGACTCAACAGAGCCTAAACCATTTTCACCGCACACCCCGAAACTGTGCGCATCATCAATCATCAACCAAGCACTGTGGGTATCAGCCAAAGACTTCAGCTCATGCAACGGCGCGCCATCGCCATCCATTGAGAAAATACCTTCACTGACAATAAGCTTGTTTTGGGCGCGTGTTTTTTCCAAACGCGCGCGCAAATGACCCATGTCGTTGTGATTAAACCTGACCAGCTTAGCGCTGCTGTTCAGCCCACCATCGATGAGACTGGCATGATTGAGCTTGTCTTGAAACATAGCGCTATCTTGGCCAGCTTTATTATCATGAAATAAAGTGCTGAGCACACTAAAATTAGCGCCAAAGCCACTGGCAAACAGCATCGCCCGCTCATAGCCGAGCAAATTACATAATTTGGCTTCTAGCAGTCGGTGAGTACGCTGATATCCAGTAACTAGTGCAGAGCTTTTGCTGCCAGCAACAAAGTCACCGGATACAGCTTGATCTGCAAGCGCTAAATAATCATTACTGGCAAAGTTTAAGTACTGCTGCCCATCAACCTGGATATGACGAGCAGACACTTTATCTATGCAGATACGGCGACGCTGTAGCGCGTCACGTGCTTTGTCTTCTAGCGCTTGATCTATAAATTCAAACGCCATTTATTTTGCTTCGTAGAATAGCTCTGACGTTGCTTTGTCTGCAATTGCAGAGTTTAAAGACGCTTCATACGCTTCATCTGAGTAATCTTCGCGCGTCTCTGGCTTCATACCTAACTTTTTAAGTAGGTTCATATCCGCATCTGCTTCAGGGTTTTCTGTGGTTAATAGCTTATCACCATAGAAAATCGAGTTTGCGCCAGCAAAGAAACACATTGACTGCATTTGCTCATTCATTGCTGTACGACCAGCTGATAAACGCACATAGCTCTCTGGCATCATAATACGCGCCACAGCAATAGTACGGATAAACTCAAAATGATCTAAATCTTCCACATCTTCAAGTGGTGTACCTGCTACTTTTACTAGCATGTTGATTGGTACACTTTCAGGCTGTTTTGGTAAATTTGCTAACTGCATTAATAAACCGTAGCGGTCAGCTGCTTGCTCACCCATACCTACGATACCACCAGAACAAACCTTCATACCTGCATCGCGCACATGATCTATGGTATTTAGTCGGTCTGCGTAAGTACGTGTTGTGATAATCTGCTCGTAATATTCAGGAGAGGTATCTAGGTTATGATTATAATAATCTAGACCAGCATTTCTTAGTGCATGTGCTTTTTCGTTGTCTAGCTTTCCTAGCGTCATACAAGTTTCTAGACCAAGTGCGCTAACTTCTTTAACCATTTTTTCAATGTATGGCATGTCTCTGTCTTTAGGATCTGACCAAGCAGCGCCCATACAAAAACGGGTTGCGCCCTTCTCTTTAGCTAGTTTTGCTTGATTGACCACCTTTTCCACTTCCATCAGTCTTTCTCTTTCTAGGTCTGTTTTGTAATGACCCGACTGCGGACAGTATTTACAATCTTCTGGACATGCACCTGTTTTGATCGACAGAAGAGTAGAGATCTGGACTTCATTTTGTTTGAAATTTTTGCGGTGTACACTCGCAGCATAAAAAAGTAAATCGTTGAAAGGCATTTCAAATAATGCTTTTACTTCTGCGTGTTTCCAATCGTGACGAACGATGCCATATTCCATAACTTAATCTCTTCTTTTTCTGGTTTTTTTTCGCCAGATAATTTGACGGTGATTGGCTTAGTCTACTTCTTGCTTTAGTATTGTCAACGAGTGATGAGCAAACAAGGTTTACAAATGAATAAAAATCAACCGATTGATCTCGATTTTGACAAGCAGCATATTTGGCACCCATATACATCGATGATTGATCCACTGCCTGTTTACCCAGTGACACACACAGACAAAAACCGGATCTTCCTAGAAACTGGTGAATCGTTGATCGATGGTATGGCATCATGGTGGAGCGCTTTACACGGTTACAACCACCCCAAACTGGTAAAATCCATGACTGAGCAAGCTAGCCAAATGAGTCATGTGATGTTTGGCGGTATTACCCATGCACCAGCTGTAAACCTATGTAAAAAACTCGTCGAAATCACACCTGAGCCTTTACAGCGCGTGTTTTTAGCCGATAGCGGTTCTGTAAGCGTTGAAGTTGCTATTAAAATGGCTTTGCAGTATTGGTTGAGCCAAGGGCGTCAGTCTAAAAATAAGTTAATGACAGCAAAAAAAGGTTACCACGGCGATACATTTGCAGCGATGAGTGTATGCGACCCAGTCAACTCCATGCACAGCATGTATCAAGGTTTTTTACCTGAACATGTCTTTGTTGAAGCACCACAGTCTAAATTCAATGCACAACAAGAAGAAGCGGAACTCGCCACCTTAGAACAAGCATTCGCAGAGCATCATACCGAACTTGCAGCATTTATAATCGAGCCGATTGTGCAAAACGCCGGTGGTATGAACTTTTACAACCCCGCATATTTGAAAAAGCTTCGCGCACTTTGCGATCAATACGATGTGTTGTTGATCCTCGACGAAATAGCCACTGGATTTGGCCGAACAGGCAAGATGTTCGCCTGCGAACACGCAGATATCGCACCCGATATCTTGTGTGTAGGCAAAGCACTCACAGGCGGTTGCATGACTTTATCCGCCACGCTAACCACAGATAAAGTGGCATTGGGAATTAGCCAAGGCGAGGCCAAAGTCTTAATGCACGGCCCAACCTTTATGGGCAACCCGCTCGCATGCGCTACCGCAATTGCAAGTCTCGAGCTGCTTGAACAAACAGATTGGCAAGCAAATGTAGAAAGAGTCTACCAAGCCATGCAAAACCTGCATCGTTGCGAGACACTTGATGCAGTCAAAGAAGTCCGGACACTTGGTGCCATTGGCGTGGTCGAATTATTCGAAACCGTTGATGTGGCAAAAATCCAGAAGTTCTTCATTCAAAAAGGCTTGTGGATCCGACCATTTGGAAAATTAATCTATATTATGCCGCCTTATATCACGTCAAATGAAGACATTGCACATTTGAGCCACGGTATTTACCAAGCGATCGAGCAAAAAGCGTATTAAAATCGTGCTGTACCAGCGCACCTCTATCCCTGGGCTGGTACAAAACATTCGCTAGATGATTATTGTTCAAACAAGTCTGTATATATTCCAACCACATACGATGAAAAGTATCATTTTTTCATAATGTTTGATGAATTGTACCTGAAATTACTTCAGCTTTTTGATACAATACGCCTCTTATTTTTAATAATCTAGCAAGCTGAGAAGTAGTAAGTATGCAACAATCCGTCCAATTGCAGCCGGCAGAGGCCTATCAGCCACCTCGCTTTACTGTGTATCAACACCGTCAAATTGATAAAATCGAACAGCTCGATAAGCTACCTGAGCACCTTCGTTTTCAAATGAAGGTCGTTGCTAACGTTTTCCCATTTCGTGTAAATAATTACGTTATTGACGAACTGATTGATTGGGACAAGGTGCCTAACGATCCAGTATTCCAGCTCACATTCCCTCAGCGCGGCATGCTTGACGATGAGTCTTATGACGAAATGGCTGCTTTATTGAAGCGCGATCACACACCAGAAGAAGTGTTCGAGCTTGCAACCAAACTAAGACAAAAGCTTAACCCACACCCAGCAGGTCAAATGGACAAAAACGTACCGTCTTTTGAAGGCGAAAACGTAGCTGGTGTTCAACACAAGTATAAAGAAACAGTGCTGTTCTTCCCTGCGCAAGGACAATACTGCCACTCTTACTGCACTTTCTGTTTCCGTTGGGCGCAATTTGTTGGTAAGGCAACGCGTTTCAACAATAACGATGAAGAGCTACTGCACAGATATCTTGAAGAACACACAGAAGTCACTGACCTACTTATGACAGGTGGTGATCCTATGGTTATGCGTACTGTTAAATTGCGTAAATACCTAGAGGCACTTAAAGAGCCAAGATTTGATCATATCCGCACAATCCGAATTGGTACTAAGTCTTTAACTTTCTGGCCTTTCCGATACGTGACAGATCCAGATGCAAAAGACTTACTCGCTCTTATCAAAGAGCTTGTTGATGCAGGTAAACACGTGTCATTCATGGCACACGTAAACCACAAACAAGAACTACGCACTGATGTTGCTAAAGAAGCTATCAAGCTTATCCGTAAAACTGGTGCGCAGATCAGAACGCAAGCGCCTTTGCTTAACCACCTAAATACAGATCCAAATATGTGGGCAGAAATGTGGAAAGAGCAAACACAGATGGGCATGATCCCATACTACATGTTCATTGAACGTGATACAGGCGCAAAACGTTACTTTGAATTACCACTTCACAAAACGTGGGAAATCTTTAAAGATGCGTATAAGCAAGTATCTGGTGTAAGCCGAACGGTTCGTGGCCCATCAATGAGTGCAGGCCCAGGTAAAGTTGAAATTTCAGGCGTTACTGAAATTAACGGCGAAAAAGTATTTGCTCTGCGCTTTATCCAAGCACGTAACCCTGAGTGGGTACAACGTCCATTCTTTGCAAAGTTTGACGAGAACGCTCACTGGCTAGATGACTTGAAACCAGCATTTGGCGAAGAAAAGTTCTTCTGGCAAGAAGAATACGAAGCGATGTAACACAGAAAAAAGCCGACTTTAAAGTCGGCTTTTTACCATTCAAACATATGTGCCATTTTACTTATGGTTTTTAATGCAACGCCATGTTGGTTTCGCTTGGCATATAGGTGCTGCATTGATTTATCTTTAACCTCTCCCACGATCACCTCTTTAACTTGGTAACCCATTGCATGTGCAGCACTGACGTAAGCGATAAATTCCCACTTTTTAATGTTGGTATTATCAAGAATAACCAGAGGCATACCTTCAGCCATTGCATTTATAAAACGTGCAATGTTCAGGTTGTGAAACTGAGGTAGTTTGGCTTTATTGAACTCATAATGGCCTTGTTCGTCAGTGAAATAATCATCGGTAGAGCAAATGGTGTACCTTGATTCATCACCCGAGACAAGTTCATCGGCCAATGTGTGCGCATAGTGTGTTTTGCCAGAGCCCGGCAACCCTCTAAGAATAAAAGCTTGTTTCATTTAGTGAAAATTCATTCCGACTATTTTTATTTATAACCGAGCTATAATGCCATAAAAATGTGCTGTCGCACAGTCTTCTATACCCCGTAAAACAAAGTGATAAGTCAAATATTGGTCGCAATCGTCAAATTTTTTTGAAATAGCGCCATTTGGTAGTTTTTTTATGTAGCCATCAGAGGTAAGATACCGATCACGTGACTCCAAACACAACAAGCAAATTGCGTTAAAAAACCGAGTCACAACAGAATTTGCGCTCAGTGCATTGAAATTTGTGCTGGTGAGCATATATAGACAAAAACAAGCTGGGCACTTTTAGCCCTTTTTACAAATCATTTTGGAGTAAAGATGAGCCACATAGCGATAACGGAGCTACTAGCAGGCACCGTTGCGGTAGACAGCCAAGTTACAATCAAAGGCTGGATCCGTACACGACGCGATTCAAAAGCGGGTATTTCATTCCTTGCCGTCCACGACGGTTCTTGTTTCGACCCTATTCAAGCAGTAGTACCTAATTCGCTTAATAATTATGAAGAAGTAACGAGCCTAACTGCTGGTTGCTCTGTGGCTGTAACAGGTGTGCTTGTTGAATCACAAGGTAAAGGCCAAAGCTTTGAACTACAGGCTAACTCTGTAGAAGTACTTGGCTGGGTAGAAAACCCAGACACGTACCCTATGGCTGCAAAGCGCCATTCAATCGAATATCTTCGTGAGCATGCACATCTTCGTCCTCGTACGAATGTAATAGGTGCAGTAACGCGTGTTCGTAACTGTTTATCACAAGCGATTCACAGATTCTTCCACGAGCAAGGTTACATGTGGATCAGCACACCTATTATCACTGCAAGTGACTGTGAAGGTGCAGGTGAGATGTTCCGTGTATCTACTTTAGATATGAACAACCTGCCTCGTACAGACAAAGGCGACGTTGATTACAATGAAGACTTCTTCGGTAAAGAGGCCTTCCTTACGGTATCTGGCCAGCTAAACGGTGAGACATACGCAAGTGCGATGTCAAAAATCTATACTTTTGGTCCTACGTTCCGTGCTGAAAACTCAAATACATCACGTCATCTAGCTGAATTCTGGATGGTAGAGCCAGAAGTTGCATTTGCTGATCTAGATGATGTTGCAAATCTGGCTGAGAGCATGTTGAAGTATGTGTTTAAAGCGGTATTAGAAGAGCGCCGTGATGACATGGAGTTCTTTGCTCAACGTATAAACAAAGAAGCGATCTCTCGTCTTGAAAGCTTTGTAGATAAAGATTTTGCTCAAGTAGACTACACAGATGCAATCGACATCTTGAAAGCGTCTGGTAAGAAGTTCGAATTTGACGTTGAGTGGGGTGTAGACCTTCAGTCAGAGCACGAACGCTACCTAGCTGAAGAGCACTTTAAAGCACCTGTGGTTATCAAAAACTACCCACGTGATATTAAAGCATTCTACATGCGTCAAAACGAAGACGGCAAAACTGTTGCTGCAATGGACGTTGTAGCACCAGGTATTGGCGAGATTATCGGTGGATCTCAGCGTGAAGAGCGTTTAGACGTATTGGATGCACGTTTAGAAGAAATGGGCTTAGACAAAGAAGATTACAGCTGGTACAGAGACCTTCGTAAATACGGTACTGTACCACACTCCGGTTTCGGTCTAGGCTTTGAGCGCCTAGTTGCATACGTGACTGGAATGGCAAACGTTCGTGACGTTATCGCATTCCCACGCACTAAAGGCAGCGCAACTTACTAGACTGGCCTAGTTTAAAAATGAAAGCCCCGTTATTACGGGGCTTTTTTGTTTCCACGCTTTGTTCTTTGAAGAACAATAGCTTGTGGTGATTTTTTCTTTTGCTTGCGCACAACTTAAAGTGGATTCTGAGGCAAGCTCAGAATGACGACGGAGGTATGAATACAACAAACACGTTGTGTTAAACCGCCAGCGGAGTTATCGCCAGTTTCAAAATGAGTACAAAGACGATATAGATTCTGAAGCATGAATAGAATAACTGGCGTTTTAATACACCAAAATGCTCAGAATGACGAAGAGGAATATACCCTCGTCACTCTGAACTCGATTCAGAGCCCAATTCCTTAGGTTAAACCACTAACGTATACGTATTATGGCAAGAGCTTCAATTGTAAAACCTGGCTTGCCTATTAATTGTTCAATACGTAAGTCTTACATGCACCAAGATCTGTATAGCGATGTGCATGGCCTAAAGTTTGAGGTGCCACACCGTGCAATGGGCCGCCATTTACCTCCCAGTTTTTACCTTCAAAGCTTACTACATCACCTGTACTATATACACTCGGGTACGGCTGCCACTGCTGTGCACATGGTTGACACTTAGGTAGCTCTTGAGCAATTACATCCAATAGCTTGTAGTCGTCATCGCGTGAGTCTTGATGCAGCTCCCATATAAAAATTCCTGGATAACCGTTTTGTGATACAAAATCCGTTTTCGTCTTTAGTAACTCAGGTGTTTCCCAAAAATGTACATAGTTGTCTAGCTCGTAAAAGCCTTGATCGTAATCAATGCCCTCTCCTTTGACGATAACATCGACTATTTCTCTGGCTGTAAGCGTTTTCACAGGCCCACTGCCCAAGGGAAATGATTTATTGTAAAAAGGGATACCAAGGCTGGTCTTCGCGACTTCATATTTCGTTATCATACTTTGACTCCAAGGTGCTGGGTGTACCAAACCGCCATGAATATACTCCCAAGCAGCATGGTGATTTTTAGGAGAACCACCCCATCCGCCAGTATAGTCGTAAGCCATAAAGCGAATAATATCTGCATATTCATCTAGATCTTTATGGAAATTGATCCCTGACCAACCACCAGCCTGAACATCTACTGAAACCTCTAAATGCTGAGGTAACTTTTCACGTAGTTCTTTAACTAAGTTTAATAAGTACGCACTCTCAACCGGGTTTGGCTGGTTATATGTACTCCAGTCTTCCCAATCAACATCAATACCATCTAGTTGGTGTAACTCAGCATACGCGACTAAATTGTCAACCAAGTTGCTTCGGGCCTTCGCATCCATAGATAGGAAATCTACCCCTGCTCCACCAACAGACAACATTACACCTGTATTATTTTCATGCGCATGTGCCACAATGTCATCAATATAACGATCAGTTTCTGTCGTATCCATGGTGCCATCAGAGCGAGGATAGGCGAAAGCAACAATAATATGAGTGAGCTGATCTGTCGCAAGATCCCTTACATCAAGTTCACCACCAGCGGGGTAGCCCCAAGTTGAATAAAAGCCTTCGACTCTAGGGCAAGACTCTGCACTTATAGCACTTGTTGCTATTGTACCAAGACATGCAGCAGTCAATGCTGCAATGCAATTTCGTTTAAACATAACCTTCTCCATGTTGTTAAAAAGTGTATCCTTACTTTAAGTAACACGAATAACCTTCACAGAGTATTGAATTTTTATACGGTCAATATGTACCTTTTTTATTAGGCTTATATTGTTAAAAACAACAAATAAAATGTTTAATTGCCACAGCTTGCAAATCCAAAAAACCGCTAACCGCTAGTGCTTTGTGTTAAACGCATGATTTTTCATCACAGTTGCAACAACTTTAAATACATCGATCCAAGCTTGCCTTAACTCTGAATTCCAATCGCTCCCCAATCCCTTTTTCAAGGTATACAGTAATGCGTTCCCAACAAGTGTGAAATGCTCAGGTTTAACTCCATAGTTGACATGCCGCTCGGCCAGTTTTTGCAGAACCGGGACCAATGCGTCTATATCGTCTAAAGAATTGACTGCAACTTTTAAAGTCGCCATTAACTTTTGGCCTTGGCTTTTAATACTGTTTTTAAATAACGATTTAAGCGACGGGTCATATTCGAAAAGTGTAGTGTAAAAAATATCAGCCGCCTGTTCTGAAATAGGTTCAACCTTTGCAAAACTTTCTTGTACTAACTGCTTTTGTCTCTGTGATATGCTCATATTAACATCCGAGATTTATGGCTCTGTTAACAACTCTAGACCCTATAACTCAATCTGGCTAATAATACGTAATATCACAATAAAATTGGTTATTCCCCCACTTGTATAAACCCGTTAAACCATGAAAAAAAATCAAGCTAACCGCTAATCAACACTGCGTTCCATAGTTTTCGATTGGACACAACCCGCTCCCAGATATCAAGCTATGACCTAACAACAAAATGACCAATGAATTTACATAGCAACGCCAGTAGATTCCAACTCTAAAAACAAATAGTTGTAGATCAATGTGATCACCGCCCTACTATTATTACTTCTTTCAGTATCGAATCTACTTAAGCCGAAATGATAGGTCAATGTGGAAACCACCACTGTTCTGAAAAAGTATAATCGCCAATACAACAAGCCAAATAGCTCCACTAGCAGCAGGCTCTGAGGCGTGGCTCTCCAGACTCGCTCAAAAGGCAATCACGCATCCACCGTACAATGCAGTATATGTGTATATCAATATTTAAATTATCAATCACTTTATGGAAGGATAAGTACTAAAAATTCTGTCACCCAGTCACAATAGGTCAGAAGTCATTGGAAATGGAAACTATACAAGCTGCGAACAATTACGTCACAGCCTGCGTAATTACATCACTATTTTTTTCTAGAATAAAAATTGGCGAATATGAAATCGCGTTCTTCAATGCTTGCATGACAGTTTGAACACATTTGTTTTATCATTGGTTCACTGCCTTTCCCAGCCAAAACAATATTACCTTCTTTGTCAAATTGAACGTACTCCCAATCACCAAACCCTTTAGAATAACCTTTTTCTCGTTTAATCATCATCGTAATAGTTAAGGCATCATGCGGTGCCCCAGATACAGATGAAAAGTTCTCCTTCAAAACAATGGTACCTGGACTGTAGGCCTTAAAGTTTGGCTCTGCTATTTCGTCTTCATCCTCTTCTTCATCATAATCTTGATAATACCTTAAGTATTCTAAATAGTTTTGCTCATATACTTTCGCCTCTTTATTTAGAAATACAACAATAAACTGCTGCCAGTGAAGGCCTGAATGCTCAAAGCCCGTCATACGATGCCACTTTGTTCGATAATCCTTCAAAGCATCTTTGTATTTATCTGGTATTTTAAACGGGTACACATTAAATGGATCTGCCGCCGATACAGAAAAGGCATTAATACTGAGTAACAGACAAAGCATTTGTATAGTTCGAGTCATTGATGGCTCCCTAATTTAGAGCAAGCTTTAATGTCGCACGTTTTTTACCTTTATACATCACATCAACACTCGTCTCTTGTCCCTTTGCCAACTTTAGCTCGACAGGGTCATACTTGGGGATTTGAAGCACAAATTCAGTATGAGAGCCAACGTCTAGTTTAATTGGGTATACCTTTTGCTTTTTTGTAAAAGGCAGCACCTGATAGGCATCCGAGTTTACATTCGCAATATAGCTGCGCATTTTAGGGTGAATTTTACAGCCAATTCTGGTCAACGTATTTTCTGACCAATCAGCTGACACCTTAGTCGTCTGCCCATGGTTCATAAGCCCAACGTCAAACTTAACGCCTGAATTAGGGTCATTAGCAAAAATGTTATGCTGAAATTCGTCGGAATTTTTAAACGTAATTTCTCCATTTTTTCCAATAACTACCGCTTTTTTATCGAACACTTTATTGGACTGGTCCAACTCTGCAACGCTTGGCCCCTTACCACCTTTCGCATAGACTAAACCGACAAATGAAGGGCGTTTAACAAACTCTAACTCCCCGGTTAAAACCGCCGCTTCGGCAGAAAATATCGAACATAGCCCTATACTTATTAACATATATTTTTTCATGGCCACTCCTTAGTTTGGTAATTGGGGACGGGTGATGACAACCGGATCTGTTAAAGCCGCCATAAATGCAATGAGATCCGCTTTTTCCTGTGGATTTAAATTAAGCGGTACAATCAAAGGGCTAACATTTTTCACGTTTACCGCACCTTTGTCATAGTGTTCAACAACCTCTTCTAGGCTAGCCAAAGAACCGTCGTGCATATAAGGCGCACTCATGATGATGTTTCTGAGCCCAGGAGTTTTAAATGCACCTTTTAACTTACTATTTGGATCTACAGCAAAGCGACCATCGTCATTGTCTTCAATGCCTATGTTATGAAAACTGTCGTCAGTAAAGTTCGCACCATCATGACACTTGACACATCTAGCCTTACCTACGAATAGCTTGAGCCCCCTAATTGCTGAATGCGACATCGCCTCTCTTTGACCAGCGAGGTATTTATCAAATGCCGAGTCGTCACTAATAATAGTCATTTCAAATGCCGCGATTGCTCGGCCAATATTTTCAAATGTTAAGGCTCCATATACCTCTTTGAATTCTTTTTTGTAAAACGCTACTTTTTCTAATCTCTGTAGCG
This sequence comes from Pseudoalteromonas luteoviolacea, assembly GCF_018100925.1. GTDB lineage: Bacteria > Pseudomonadota > Gammaproteobacteria > Enterobacterales > Alteromonadaceae > Pseudoalteromonas > Pseudoalteromonas obscura. The sequence continues at coordinate 197,425 of NZ_JAGJEH010000004.1, forward strand.
CCTCTTTCGGTGTCATTTGCATTTCAACATCAGAAACTATCGGTCCTAAAGCTTGTTCTTCGAGGCTTTTTGCCCTGCCATCCCAGAAAAAAATAGATGACCAAGCTAGGTTGTAAAGATGAGGTGCGTTGCGCCCCAAAATATCCCCACCGCTTCCAATGCCTTTTGCTAAACCATCACTAAAACCCAACTCAGGGTTGTGACAAGTTGCACATGACTGGTTTTGGTGTTTTGACAATCTGTTGTCAAAAAATAGCATTTTACCGAGATTTACCTCTCTCTCGCTGGGCTCTTCATCGTCGATATATTCTATGTCGTCAATATCCGGTGTTGCCAAATTACCATATGCGGGTGAATCCACCGCCCACGCTCCCGAACAAAGCGTCAGAGCACAAGAAAATAAAAGCCATTTGTTACAATCCATTATCAGCCCCCAAGTAATCAATAATCATTTGTAAATATTTAGATATAAACTTTGACCTTACCGAAGGATTGACTATATTTTTCAATAAATCAAAAAATTAGTAGCTTTTAATAAAAGTTTATTAAATCCAAGCAAGTAGGTACAAACACCAAAGTACCTTGCTACTAAAATAAATCAGAGCTCATAGCAAAATATGAAAATTTCTCGTTTCGTTCCAGGCATTGCTGCGCAAATGTTACTGGCTTTTGGTGTGATTACATCATTAGGCATTTTTAGTAACTTTTTTGTTTACTTGAGCACAGGTACATTGGCTAGCAACTTCACTCAAGTATCGTCAGTGTCGATCCCACTGGTGAATGTCAATTCTGATCTAAAAATGAAAATCCTCGATTCATTAATTGCACTTGAAGAGCAAATTATTACAGGTAGTAATGTACAAGCACGTAATATTGCAGTTGCGAGAAGAGAGAATGCATGGGAAGACATAGAGCGAAACTTTTCACAACTGAGCCAACTTGCAAACCAAACAGGGTTTAGCGAGGATAAGTTACGCGTCATCCAATCAAATCTAAAGCGGCTTAAACAAGAACAACAAATTACTTCCAACATCGCAAACACGCTTGAGAACGAGCCAGCGGTTAAGCTACTGGTTACACAGGCTATCCCGCTTGCTGAGTCCATGGTGCAGTTACTAGCACAAATGATCGAAATTGAAAGTGAACAAGATTTGGATGAAGACCGCATTGAGCTGTTCAAATTGTTAGTCGATTCTGAAGTCAGTTTTGCCACTGCCATTTCAGAGCTGCGGGCTTTTTTATTGACTCGCGAACAAAAGAACATAGATGGATTTGATCAAGCTTGGTTTAAAAATAGTGATGCGTTTGTATCTATCCTAGATGACTTCGAAGACTTATTTACCGATGAGCAATTAGACTATTGGAGTTCGTACAGTGAAGAGCGGGAAAAACTCGCCCCTATCACCATACAAGCCTTTGAAAAACAAGCCAGTGAAGAAGCCAATTTCGCCACTCACCACCTCAGCACAACAATAAAACCGTTGACAGAAACTATTTTCAGTGAACTGCAAGAAATGAACGAGCACGTAGAGTTTGTCACCAAGCAAGGCATTGATGACACACAACATGCGCTCTCCAATATGCTTGTTGTACTGGCGATCAGCTCTATCCTCACAATCATAATAGCCAGTGTGATCAGCGTGATGTTCAGCAGCAAGCTCAAAAACCGGGTTAAATCTTTGTTGACAAGAGCGAAAAACATATCTGTGGGTGATTTTAAAACACAACAATCGTATTTTGTTATTCGTTCAGATGATGAGCTAAACCAGCTGTCGGAAAGTTTTAACCACATGACGCTCTCTCTGTCCTCGACCATTGCGACAGTAAGGCGCCAATCTAGACAAGTTGGCCACTCGGCTCACCAAGTAGCTGCAATTGCGACAGAAATCAGCACTGTTGCCAAAAATGAGAACGCGAGTTATTCAGAAGTAATGCGCGTAATAGAGTCATTTATGGATTTGTTAGTTGAATCTGGGCAAGCTATTGAACAAAGCCAAGGAGTCTTAGAGCAAGCCAAAACAGAAGCTGACACAGGCATACAAGCGGTAGAGAGCAATCTCAATGAAATGGCAAAAACAGTTGAGGTCGTTACCCTTGCTTCTGAAGGCGTGGAAGAGCTCAAAGCTGCGAGTGAAGAAATTGAATCAGTGACTGACGCCATCTCAACGGTCGCAGATCAAACCGCGCTGATAGCGCTTAATGCCGCAATTGAAGCTGCGAGAGCTGGTGAACAAGGCAGAGGCTTTGCAGTTGTTGCAGACGAAGTGAGAAACTTAGCACAGAGAACAGCCAACTCTACAGACGAAATTAGAACTGTGATCTCTCAACTAACTAACAAAGTGGGTGATGTGATCAGGTTAATGTCGGATATCATTCATCAAGTGGATGTCAGTAAAATGCGTTCAGATGAAAGCGGTCAGGCGCTTAGAGCGATGACAAACACAATTGATTCTATTATTTCTGCAAATGACCAAATTGCACAACGTTCTAATGAACAAAGCAATCAGATGCACGAAATGCAACACAAACTACAGCACCTGTTCTCATCACTGCAGCAAAACGCTGAAAAAGCACAGATGGTTTCCATGATTGGGGCCGACTTATATCAGACATCAGAACTTGTAAACAACCTAATGGATAGTTTCCATTTTGACGAAGATAAAGATGCCATTAAAAAGCGACACGAGAAAAGGCGCTCAGACAGATTGGAAGCAAAAATTAAGATCCAACTCATCGCACAAGACATATCGTATTCTACCATCACTAGGGAGCTAAGCTGTGTAGGCTGTGGTGTCACTCTAAGCAAACAATTAAATCAAGAGTTAGACATTGATGCAAATTTAACCTTGGTAATGTATCTCCCCAAAAAGAATTACAAAGAGTATATGGATCAAACACCTATGAAGATATCCGCACGTGTGGTAAGGAAAGAGGAAAAGAATCAGGAATATACTTACTACGGTATGGAGTTCGTGATTGAAAATGAAGAGAGACGTGGCAAGTTGTCAGAACTATATGAGTTTTTTGATCAGTGATAATAGAATAAGTATGCTCAGCGCTTACTGAGCATACTACTTTTCAAGACAACCTAACTTATAGGATCTCTAGAAGCTCAACATCAAAGATAAGTGTTGAGTAAGGTGCGATTGATGCACCTGCGCCACGCTCACCGTATGCTAGGTCGTGTGGAATGTATAGACGTAGCTTAGAGCCAGCAGTCATAAGCTGTAGTGCTTCAGTCCAACCTTTGATAACACCATTTACTGGGAACTCAGCAGGTTGACCACGGTCATATGAGCTATCAAATACTGTACCGTTGATCAATGTACCGTGATAGTGAACACGAACTGTTGAATCTGCAACTGGCTTGTCGCCTTCACCTGTAGTAATCACTTCGTACTGTAGACCTGACTCAGTCACTGTCACTTCTGCACGCTTTGCATTTTCTTCTAAGAAAGCAGTGCCTTCAGCCGCTAGTACTTTTGCTTCTTCTTCACGACGAGCTTGGATTTCGCCATTGATCTTTTCGAAAGCAGCTTGGATCTCAGGGATCTCAACGCGGAACTCACCGCCTGTGTATGCGTCTTTCATACCTTCAAAAACTGCATTTAAGTCTAGACCTTCGAAAGGGTTAGCTTTTAACTGCTCGCCCATCTGTAGACCAATACCGTAGCTCGCTTTACCAGCGTCTGTGTTGAATAAATCTGACATATAAATTCACTTTATTTATCATTTTAAAAGGACGCGCAGTTTAGCACAGAGAAAGGATAACTTATAGGGCGCAAAGAAAATACACGCCCTATAAACTACTTATCATGAGTTAGTATCAAAATTTTTTGATTTTAGTTCTTTAACTAAGAATGTCGCAAACGGGAGAGATAACACTAAACCTATAATCAGCTCATAGCTGTAACCAGCAAGTTTGTCGCCAAAGAAGACCCCAAAACCAATCACACCAAATAATGAAATAACAATTGATGCTAAAAATGGCCATAGCTTTTCATATTTCGTAATGAGATGTCCAATCAGCGCATTAAATAGAAACGTATATAAAAGTGTTTGCCAAAGTGTCGGTTCAGACTGGCCATCAATTGACATTATCACTGCCATTTGCAGACCACTTAAATAGAAAAAACTAAAGACAATCCATAACGAGCAATGTTTAACAACATCTTGAGCCATTGAACTCTCCTAACGAAAAAAACCGCCGTTAGGCGGTTTTGGGAATGAGGTGGCGGAGAGATAGGGATTTGAACCCTAGATACGCTATTAACGTATGCCGGTTTTCAAGACCGGTGCTTTCAACCACTCAGCCATCTCTCCGTTGTTGGCGCGAATATTAATGGCTATTCATAAATATGTAAAGTACTTTTTTGAACTTTTGACAATTATTATATAATACCGAATTTAGTAATATTGTTTTGGACGTCGTGCCAAGAAAGCACAGACAATGCTCACTAATACGATACACAGAAACACAGCACCAGAGTCAATTGCAATATGGATTAGTTTTTCCCAACTATTGAACTTTTCTGCCATGAGTGGAATAACCGAAATAGATGCAACCACCATGAAAATTTTTAATGCAGCGAAGAAATCAAAACGCCGATTAAAGTTCATCCACGTGGTAATCATAACAAGTAGTAAAACAGGCGATGATAACGACACCCAAGCGTTGCTAACATATATGAGTAAATAGTGGCAAATGATACACCCGAGTACACCCCATGTGATCCACACCCACCAATTTTCTCGTCGCTTTAGAAACAAATCTCCCATAACCCATCTTCTTATATTTATTCACAGGTAACAAACTAGGTACATCTATACTAAGAATTACTAGACTAACAAACACAGTTTAAAAAACAACCAGCACACGAAGAATTATTTCACTCATCAGTATTAAGGTTTTTGTAAGGGTTATAAGAATGGACAAAACTTAATTAGAAATTACTTTTTGGACAGAAATTACTTCGCCGATAACCATAGACTCTATAAAGAAAACAAAATTTAAGTAAAACCTCCCTATTCCATTAAAAACTTAATATATGGCAATTTTTCAAGTTGTTATATCTAAATCAGCTTGACTTCACAATACCCATAACGATAATGCAAACCATTATCAGTTAACACCATATTTGGTACAAGCGTATGGACCGCATATTCCTTAACTGACTTCAGTTGCACCATTTATTGGTGTGACATTCACTTGTTCTTCTGGATAGGATTTTATGGACAACTCAACTTTTCAATCTTCTAATAAGCGCAGTGGTACTCTCCGTTTGGCTCCTGTTGCTATCGCGCTTGCTTCAGCTTTTACGGGTACTCATGCCTTTGCCGAGACCGAATCAGATAGCAGTCAATCTGCGAACGAAATCGAACGTATCTATGTTACAGCATCAACGGCTGGCAACTACTCTGACGCGGCGACCAAATCTGCGACAAAGATGATTCTTTCTTTGAAAGAAACGCCGCAATCGGTGTCGGTTATTACTCAACAGCAGTTGGAAGACTGGAAATCAGTTAATATCAAGGACATTTTGCAACACACAACGGGCGTCTATGCCAGCACATCTCGCAGCCACGACCGTCCATTTTTCATGGCGCGTGGTGAGCGAGTCAACTTAGTTCAAGTCGATGGTGTACAGCAGTTCCCAGGTGGTCGCCGTTCGGATGTAAATGGTGACGCCATTGCCTATGAACGTGTTGAAATTTTACGTGGGGCAAATGGTTTAATGACTGGCGTAGGTTCCCCGACAGCAACCATTAACTTAGTTCGCAAACGTGCTATTAGCAAAGAACTAGATGGTCATGTAGGAGTGACTACTGGCCGCTGGAATAATAATCGTGTTGAGTTAGACGTCTCTACCCCACTTAGTAGTGATGGCAGTATTCGTGGGCGTGTTGCAGCTGCGCATTACGATAGAGATTCTTTCGTAGACAGATACAGCCAGGAAAAAACCTCTGTTTATATGACAGCTGAAGCCGACTTAACAGAATCGACGCTTTTACGTATCGGCTACGAATATGCAGACACTGAGTCTTTGGGTGCAATGAATTCGCACGCTGTTCCATACTATTTCAGCGACGGCTCATTGTTTAATGCTGATAGAAGTGATACGGGTCTTGCCGCAAAGTACAGTTCGTGGCCGCTTGAAGAAAACACTTACTTTACAAGTATTAACCACGGTTTCGATAACGGATGGCAGCTAAATACGATTGCAACATATAACACTATTGAGATGGAAGGCGGCAATCTGTTTTTTGTGTGGACAGATGACTATTACAACCCCGACGGCACTAATACACTTGGTCACGGTTACAATTTTGTGATCAGTAATTCAAAAGACACGCAAAAGACTTTTGATATTAACTTACAGGGCGGCTTCGAGTTTTTAGGTCGAGAGCATGACCTTATTGTCGGTTTTAATTTATTTGATAGAGAGCGTATTGGTTACAATAAAACTGACAGTCAACGAGATATCTCAATCGACAACATCAATTATTTTGAGTGGACTGGAGATGTACCGCGTTATTCGTACACTCACTTAGACACACCAAATTACACAACACAGCATGATAGTAACGGTTTGTATATCGCCACACGCCTTTCTCTTACTGATAATTTAAAGTCCATCATTGGTATCAGACAAACTGATTGGGAAGTAGTTGAATATAGAACTAATCGAAGGACGGGAAAGTATGCTCATAGCCAAGGCGGCAGCTATGAATTAAACAACGAAGTTACACCGTATGCAGGCCTCATTTATGATGTGAACGACGAGTTTAGTATTTACGCAAGCTATACCGACGCATTCGAGCCTCAAAACAAATACGATAAAGATGATAACCTACAAGACCCTGTTGTCGGCGACAGCCTCGAAGCAGGTTTGAAAGCTGAAGTCGGGCTGTTAAACTTTTCTTTCGCAGTATTTGAAAGCAATAAAAACAATGTTGCCCAAGATGACCCCACTCAGAAGCAACTCACACCAAATGGTAATACTGCTACCATTCTTATTGATGGTGCCAGAACCAGAGGCTTCGAATTAGAGCTCAGTGGTGAAGTATCTCCTGGGTTTAATATTTATTCTGGTTATTCATACGCTAAGACGGAAGATGAAACAGGTTACCCACTGAATACCGAAGTACCAAAGCAACTGTTTAACTTATACACAACTTACGAGCCAACTGAACTGATAGAGAATTTAACGGTTGGTTTAGGCGTCAACTGGAAGGACGGCTATTGGGTAAATAGTACCCGCCCTGCGGGCAATGGCGAATATTACGAAGCGCCTTGGGGACCAATGCCTGTAGAGGTTAAAGAGCTTCGTACCCACGGCTCTATAGCATTATTCAATTTGATGGCGCGTTATGACGTAACCGACAATTTGAGCGTTTCACTTAATGTAGACAACCTGTTTGATAAGAAATACTACAATGCCATTTCTAAAAATCAGGGTTATGTCACATGGGGTGAGCCAAGAAATTGGAAGTTATCAGCAAGATATAATTTTTAAGCTAACCTCACTTTCTCTCTAACAAGCGAGCACTGCGGCTCGCTTTTTCACACACACCAAAATTATAGCTAATACCGCAACCCCCTTTGTAAATTTATTGTTACACACAATTGTTTGTAATTAATGCAAATATTAACAATCTGATTTAGAAACAAAGTGGTCAAACCTCTGTTTATTTATCGGGCAAATCTTGAAATCTAGGTGTATCTCAGATTATTCATATATTAGCTCAATTCCGAGCTATTAAAGGAAACGATACATCATGAAAAAGGTTAATTTACTCCTATCAGCGCTCACAATAATGACAGCTAATGCGTATGCTTCACCACCTACAGATGTCCAACCAAACGTGGTTGGTGGCATAGAAACACCAGCCTACTCAAGACCATACCAAGTTGCTCTACTTATGAATGGCCGTCAGGGATGCGGCGGAACACTGATCAGCCCTAATTGGGTATTAACAGCTGCACACTGCCTCGACAGTGCTTCAACTTCGAGCTTAACCGTACGCGTTGGTGCGCATTCAATTAGTCGTGGTGACGGTCAATCTATCAGAGTATCTCAGATTATCAATCACGAACGTTGGCGCGGTGCAAACGGCATACGTTCGGGCTACGACATTGCACTTTTGAAGCTAGCCTCTCCTGCCTCGAATCAGTATACCCCTGCAAAACTACCAACTGCCGCCATTGAATCTCAATATGCAAATGTAGGTGACTATGTCACTGTCTCGGGTTGGGGACTTACTTCAAATCGCGGTAGACCAAGCGATGTATTGCGAGAAGCTGAACTGCCGGTAATTAGCAATAGTAGCTGTAGCTCCTTACTAAACTTCTCTATTCCAGGCTCAGTAATTTGTGGTGGTGGCGAGGGTGGTCGCTCAGCCTGTAATGGTGACAGTGGCGGTCCGTATGCCGTGCGCGTAGGTAGTGACTTCTATAGTATTGGTACAGTCAGTTGGGGGATTGCTTGCCAAGGCGCAACCGCTTTTACGCGCACTACAAGCTATGTCGACTGGATCAAACAAAAAACCGGAATTGGTGAAGACAATCCGCCTGTAGCAGACTTCTCATACACAGTGAATGGCACTTCTGTTAACTTCACGAGTAAATCAACAGATGACAATGGCATCTCAGGTTTCGATTGGCAATTTGGCCAAGGTAATGCCTCTTCATCGTTAGAAAATCCAAGCTATGATTATAATTCAGAAGGTAGTTTTAACGTTACTTTGACAGTAACTGATACCAAAGGCCAGACTGACAGTATTTCAAAGCTTGTTACTATCGGTAAACCGACCGATTGCGCCGCGCAATGGCAAGCAACACAGAATTACTCGCCAGGTGATAAAGTGACATTTAATGGTGTAGTCTATGAAGCGATTTGGTGGTCACAAGGTGCGCAACCTGATCTATATAGCAATGTATGGAAATCCAGTGGTAAATGTGATGGTTCAACAGGCCCGCTTCCTGTTGCTGATTTTACCGTCGTTAAAAATAACCTTACCGTCTCGTTGCAAAACCAAAGTACAGGAGCTGTTACGTATTCATGGGACTTCGGTGATGGCGCTATGAGCAGCCTACAATCACCAACACATACTTATGCTGTAAAAGGTCAGTACACGATCACTTTGGTTGCAAAAAATAACAAGGGTGAATCTGCAACATCCAGCAAACTTGTAACAGTTGGAGAGGTTACAGGAGGATGCGGTGGTTTACCAACTTGGTCTCCTGATGCCGTCTACTTAAAAGGTGACCGAGTTGCACACAATAGTGCTGTCTATGAAGCAAATTGGTGGGTACAGGGAGAAAATCCGGCTAACTCAGGTAATTGGGGTCCATGGACATATATCCAACCTTGCAATTAACAAACTGATAGTAAAATGTAAATTTTACTTTTAAAGCCAATCAGTCCCATGTAATCTTGTAGGAAAAATTTGTTATACAGAGAGCATGGGACTTAATCAACAAGACAGAACAGAATTAACCCGGTTAGGAGAAAGGATCCAAAAAACCTTTATCGCAGTACGAGATGCATTGCCCGATCATGCACAAACGATCGGCGGATTTACAAAGTACTTAGATTATAACCGCTCAAATAGCCAACGATTTTTCTCTGCATGTAAAGCGAACAGTGGATTGCAAGTACTCGTTGAGTTACCAGGTATTCACGCCTTAAAACAGCTATTGCAAAAACTCTCCCCTGTGTTATCCCAGTCACTGATGAGCCAAGTCAATCAAGTTGTTACTTTGTTTGTTCAGTGTATTGAAAATAATGCGAAAAGTCATGCTGACTTAAAACGTCGTATTCTTGCGCCACTGCACCAGATAGATGACAACAACGAAACCACTAACCATAAAGCTCAACTATATAAAGCGGCACAAGCACTTTTAAAATTCAGTGTTGAAGAAATATTTTGCGTCTATATTTTGCGCAAAAATCAGAACGATCCAAGGTATCTACAAGAAGTCGCACTTATTAGTAAATCCGGTATAAACCGACAAGTTGGTGCGGTACCTTTCGTGCAATTTTACACCCACCCTCACCCAGAGCATTTTAAAGGCCCCATTGCAATTACGCGCACTAGCACTTTGCAGCCAAACGAATTCACACTTGGCGTCTCTAAAGAATATTCAAGTGCTGGGTTTCTCGAGGCTTTCAGTACTTATTCACCTAGTAATTCTGGGCTGGTATTTGATCCTTTACCTAGCAATAATTGTTACGTCACATTTGTATTTAATAACCCAGACGAAGTAGTCAACCCTTTACATCAAAACAGCCCTTGCAGTTCCACGAGCCTATCGATTAAAAACCCAGCAAAAAAGCTCACAATGCTTGTTTTGCTTGAAAAGCAAATAGATAAATGTAGTACGGTAAACATTGGCTGCTATCACAGCAACCAAAAAGTAGAGGAAGGTAAGCTCAAGGCCAGTGACTTATGGACAGAGCGTTTTCCTGAGTTTCCCGAGCTTAAAATTACATCTTTAGAAGAGCGCTTCGCACACAGCCAATTGCAACCGGCTCAAAAAGACAAGCTGCGCTATTTGCTCGACGTCAGTGGCACCAGAACAGATGACTTTATCTGTTATGCGACAGAAGTAGATTATCCAATTTGGTCAAGTACCTATAGAATATATTTCGAGCATCAGTGATCAGAGCTTGTCCAAGTTGCCTAGAAGACCTGAAGCATGCTGCAGTATTTCAGTTTGTTGTTCAGGTGACTTTTTGCGCCACGTTGCATAAACCATTCGATTGCGAGGATTAGCAGAAAACTGCTGTTCATGTTCGTGCATAAAATGCCAATAGAGTGAGTTAAGTGGACAAGCATTGTGCCCTGTTATAGATTTAATCTCGTAGTGGCAACTGGAGCAGTAATCGCTCATTTTGTTGATATAGTTACCACTTGCCGCATATGCTTTGGAGCCCACAATACCACCATCAGCAAACTGGCTCATACCACGAGTGTTTGGCATTTCTACCCATTCAATCGCATCAATATATATACCCAAATACCATGCATCAACTTGAGATGGTTCGATACCTGCAATCAAACAAAAATTACCTGTCACCATTAAACGTTGAATATGATGCGCATAGGCATAATCGAGGGATTGTTTAACAGCATGTTTTTGACAATTCATTTTGGTTTCTCCATGCCAAAACCAAACTGGCAAGTCTCGCTTTGCTGCAAGCGCATTTAATTGTCCATATCGCGGCATATTGAGCCAATAAATACCGCGTACAAACTCTCTCCAGCCAACTATTTGCCTAATAAAACCTTCTACTTGTGCAATATCTATTTCATCTTCATGTTGATGAAAATAAGCTATGACTGTATCTACAACAAATTTTGGGCTGATAATTTTACTATTCATTGCAAATGACAATCTCGAGTGGTACAAACTCCATTGTTTTTTCACATACATATCATCTGCTTTACACGTCATAGCATCTTGAAAAAAGCCAAATTTACTGAGTTGCGTTTCACAAAAAGAAAATAGAAGCGCCTTAGCTTGCTGTCTGGTTATGGGCCACAGACATTTTGATTCGTAGGTTCCAAAGGTACTTATCTGATGCTTTTTTACTCTTGAAAATATATCACTCACATCATTTGCAAACACCAAAGGCTCTGGGATATGAGATAAATCTTTTTGTTTTAGTTTATTACGGTTACTAGTGTCGAAATTCCACTCTCCTCCCGCAGGTTGTCCATTATTCATAAGGATATTAAACCTAACCCGCATTTTTCGATAAAAAGCTTCCAACCGGTGCTTCTTTCCAGCGCTGAAATAAGTCGTTAATTCACTATCGGATAAATAAAAGTGCTCTGTTTCATATCCTCGGGTACTCAATTTACAGTACGCGCAAAAGTCACTCAGCTGTGTGCGGAGCCGATACTCATCGGGCAGCTGATATTCAAAAGTCTCTATCGCGTATTTTTCAAACAGTGCACCTAATAACGCTGGTAAATCCTCATGAGGCAGAGTGTCATCTAGCGTTAAATGAACAACATGATGGCCCGCTTTTTTAAGCGCATGCGAGAACTCCTGCATTGCGGCAAAAAATGCACAGACTTTCTGAACATGGTGTTTCACATAACTTGTCTCTTGGTGCAACTCTGCTATCACGTACAACGTACTGTCATTTATAGTCTTGTACCATGAATGACTGGCGTTGAGTTGATCGCCCAATATAAGTCGAAGCGTTTGATAGGTTTTAGCCATAATTTATTAACTCTCTTTAACGCGGTTCAACGCACAGCGTTTCGAACAGTACTTTACATTAGACCAATCCCTTGCCCACTTTTTCCGCCAGTAAAATGAACGCATGCACACAGGGCAAATTTTCGAAGGTAAGTTCAGTTTCTTGTGCATTACCTTTCCCTTACATGCGTCGCCAAAATACGTTTCGACTCCATTGTGACGTCTTCTCGTTTTTTCCAGTGCCATAACAAGGCTTGTGCTTTGGTATAACTTTCTTTTAAATTTATTATCGGCGACGGATAATCAGAACCAATCTCAATGCCATACATCAATTGCTCCATTTCCGATAAGTCCCAAGGAGAGTGCACCAAAGGAGCTGGAATATTGGACAGTTCCGGCACCCATTTTTTGACAAATATGCCCTCGGGATCTTTCTCTTGGCCCTGTTTAACTGGATTGTAGATCCGTATGGTATTTATCCCTGTGACGCCAGCTTGCATTTGAAACTGGCTGTAGTGGATCCCGGGTTCAAAATCTAAAAATAATTTGGCTAAATGCGCAACTCCCGCTCGCCAATCTAGCTCTAAGTGGTGGCATAAAAAACTCACCAACATGGCTCGCATTCTAAAGTTTAAGTATCCTGTTTTGATTAAGCTTCGCATGCAAGCATCAACCATAGGTATACCGGTATGCCCAGTTTCCCAAGCCCGGAGCCTCACGGTGAATTGATCACCTGCAATCCTTGGCATGCCCTCAAAGGCGCGGTTAACACACCTAAACTCCATCTCGCACTCACTCTCAAATTTCTGAATAAAATGACAGTGCCAATGTAGCCTCGATGCAAAAGCGACGAGTGAGCGCCGCCATTGTGGCTTCTTCCAATTAGCCAAAACCGATTGGTATACCTGTTTCAAGCTCACATTACCCCAGGCCAGATGAGCCGATAGCCTAGAACAATGTTTATGCGACTTTTCAGGGCTCGACAAAGAAAAAGCATACTCCTTCCCCCGATAGTCAAAAAAAGAGTCGATCACATACCAAGCTTGAGTTTCTCCACCTTTTTGAAAGTCAGCTGCATCTTCTTCATATTTAAAGCGTGCTAAATCAACATGCCTGTTGAAATGGTTACCTCCTGAAAACCAATTAACCTGATTGCAATCGACGTCGTATAGCTGGTCGCGCATCACTTGTTGCCAATGTTTGTCCCAGTAAGTTCGCATTTTAAGACCCCTGACCACCGCCCCTTGAGGAAACTCTAACCAAGTAATATCACATTCATCGCACCACTGTGAGACCTGCTTATCTCTATCAAATGTTAAACCAAGTCCAATCTCTTGATGGGAATATAAGCCATCAATACCCACCTGTTGGTTGATCTGCTCAAGCACGTCTAGGATTTCTCCGTAGGCACAATACAAACTTCCAGAAGGGATATTTTGTGCGATGTCTTCTAGCGACTGTGTAATAAACCTAAGGTGGCGGCGTGATGTATGCTTATCTTTTACTACATTAGGTTCAAAGCAGTAAAAAAGTAAAACTGGACTACCCGATTGAGTAGCTTTGTGCAATGCAGCATGATCCTTGAGTCGCAGATCTCTCTTTAACCACACTAGACTAACGCCCATTGTCGGTTCTCATTACTGGCCAATCGACCATATCTACATCTACCAGACTTGGTTCTGATCCACAAAGCCATTTCTTTTGAAAAGATCCATCAGGATCATACATTTGAGTTTGTTTTTCGATATTGAAATGCCGACCACCTCTGGGGTCATCGCCAACACCTGCAATGTACTGCCAGTTCCCCCAATTTGAAGCAACATCATAGTCAATCAGTTGTTGTTGGAAATACGCTGCACCATAACGCCAATCTACTTGAAGCTCGTTGACCAAACAGCTAGCAACTATTTGCCTACCTCGATTAGACATGAATCCTGTCTCATTTAACTCCTTCATAAAAGCATTCACGAGTGGGTACTGAGTTGTACCGCAACACCAGCTTTTAAATCGCTGAGGGTAATAACTTGTCAAGGGGCGAACACCCTGCACGCCTGAAAACTTGAACAACATTGGACCTTTTAACATGGCTTTATGATGGAAGAAATCTCTCCACATCAACTCAAATCGTATCCATTGGGTTGACTCATTTGTTCCATTCTCTTTTTCATACTGCATTAAATGGTTAATTATTTGCCTTGGTGACAAGTTGCCAACACACAGGTAAGGGCTAAATTTAGTTGAACTGTATTTTCCATCTAATGCATTTCGAGTCAGCTTATATGTGGAAGCCGCTGGTTTTGAAAAGTATTCCTCAAGGTGATTTTGAGCTGCTCGTTCTCCACCTATAAATTGGTGATGACCTATTGAGTATTGACTTTCCAGTTGATAGTTTTTTGAATTAAAAACTTTTAAATTTAAGGGTAATGGTAACGTATCCGAAAAAACATCTTCTGTTGGCTCTGTGGTAGCTAATTTGTCCGCCTTTTTCCTAAATTTTGAAAAAGAGCCACTCAAATCTTGGTCATTCAACTGCTGAGGGCCAAACAACAAGTTGTTGTGCTGATGTATAAAACGTACACACCCATTATCAGATTTTATATCACTCAGTAATGCTTGCTCATAATACCCTGCTCCTGCATGACAGCCCACTATGTCTATATCTGCCTGTTCGATTACTTGATTTAATACATCCCTTGAATTTCCTTGAAACACATGTAACTCATACCCCAATTGTTGCAGCTGCTCAGCTATATCAATTAGGCTGTCGTTTATAAACTGCTCCCGCTTTGGACCAAGGTGAACATGACTATAGTTGGTCGGCATAAAGAGTGCTTGGTCAAACACATAAATAAAAAGGATGTTTTTACACGCGTAAAGGGTGGAGTTTAAGGTAGGGTTATCTTGAAGCCTTAGATCATCGGTAAACCAATATAGTGCATTGCTCATGACGCGTAAGTACCCTGCCCGTAAAATCAATATTTGACAGAGATATACGTATCAACAAAGAGGTTAGATTTAAATATTCGGAAGAGTTTATGAGGAAAAGGGTTAAGGCTGGAGTTAGCCTTAACCAAAAATCTGATTTTGTTTAAGCAATACTCTGGTTAATCTCTCGAAGCGCCTGAGCAGGATCTTCTGCTTTGGTAATTGGTCTGCCAATAACCAAATAATCACTGCCAGCTGCGATTGCTTTTGCAGGTGTCATTATACGCTTTTGATCACCTGCATCACTACCTGCTGGTCTAATACCGGGAGTGATCAACTTAAACTCGCTACCTAGCTCAGCCTTGAGAGATTCAGCTTCTTGAGCAGAACAAACAACGCCATCTAATCCCGACTCTTTAGCAAGTTTTGCAAGGTAGAGCACTTGCTCTTGCGGTGTTTTATCAATTCCTAACTTATCAAGCTGAGCTTGATCCATACTGGTCAGCACGGTTACGGCGATAAGTAATGGCGCTTTTTCACCATATTTGCTTAAAGCTTCTTTCGCTTTACTCATCATTTCAGTGCCACCGCTTGCATGCACGTTAACCATCCATACGCCCAACTCTGCAGCCGCAGTCACAGCCTTTGCAACCGTATTCGGAATGTCGTGGAACTTCAGGTCTAGAAATACGTCAAATCCAAGATCTACCAGCTTTTTAACAAACTGAGGTCCAAAATAAGTAAACATCTCTTTACCTACTTTTAGTCTACACTCGTTTGGAGAAAGCTGAGACACAAACGCTAACGCCGCATTTTCGTCATCGTAATCCAATGCAATTAGCACTTTTTTTAGTTCAATATTTGACATAATTACCTTAATTTTCTTTTAAAAGAATCACATACAATATTAATATCCATCTAATCCCCGACTTGGTACAACTGACTCCCAAGTCTTACAAGATGGGCATAACCAGTATAGCTTATGGCTCGTAAAGCCACATTTATTGCACTGATAGTCAGGTTTTGTGGATATATAAGATGTCACTAGATGATCTATCTCTTCTAGCACATCTTGAATCTTTACATTTTTGGTACTCAATAACTGTAATAGATAACTAAAGCCTCTAATTGAAGGCTCTCTTTTTAAACTATCAGTTAAAAACTCTATCGCTTCAGCTACTCTTCCTGATTCTACTAACCCCTGACAGTGTTTTATTTTTATCGTTACACCAGCGTTAGGTAATAGCTCTTCAATCAACCCATAAAAGTCATCTGAAATATTTAAAGATGCATAGCAAGATTGAAGGTCATGAACAACAAGAGGGGCAATTTGAGGAAACTCAGAAGTTAACTTTCGCCAATAGTAAATGGCTTTAACATTGTCTTGGCGCTCATGCGCGTCTAAACCAAGCTCATAAAGTGGCCTGATCGCCTGATGGTTAAGCTTGGTTGCCCTCTCCAAATATTGAGTATCACTGGACTCAAGGGCAACTTCACAATAGAAGTTTGCTATCGCTGCACAGCTTGCTTTATCGCTAAAAAGTTCTGAATACGCCTCATACATATTCACCCCTTTTTGCCAATCCCGTGTTTGTGAGTACAGCTGAATCATGGGTTCCAATGCATCTTCAAAACCAGCTTTAACCAAAACAACTAAATTTGATTCAGCCCCATCTAACAAACCTGCCATTATATAATCTTTTGCGAGTTCAAGCCGACATGACTTTACCAACTCAATGTCTAAATTGGGCTGTTCTATAAGAAGTTCATGGATTTTAATTGCTCTATCCAGTTCGCCGCGTTTTCTAAACAGCGTGGCCAAAGTGAGGTAGTGCTCTACGGAGTCTGCGGATACTTCTAATAATTTAATTAAATGCTCAAGACCCTGATCTTCTTCTCTATCAAGTAAGAATTTCAGGCCTTTACTGTATTCAGATGTGATTTTTCTATTTTGCTCATGTGCCAAATTTTTAGCACTGTTCTTTCCCATTACATAACCATAAGCAGCGGCAACAGGAAGCAGCAAGAACAAAAGCTCGATCATGGGTGGCTTTGATCTTTATTCAATAATAAGTTATTTGTTTTATGTAACTGACTATTCTTTCGTTTTAACCTTACTATTGAGCCCAAGTTAAACAAAACACCAAGAATTATACCTGTAAATAGACATAAGCTCAGTAGTGTCGCTAACGGCATTTCGGCACTTGCAACGATAAAGTTTACTTCAACAACATTCGGATTTTGTGTGCCTACTACAAACGCCACTAAAAGCAACACCAAAAGTAGTCCCTTTTTTACAACTCGAACCAAACTAGGTACTCCAATTACCCTTCGAGACTGGCGTTAACGCGATCTCTTAATTCTTTACCAGGTTTAAAATGTGGCACATACTTACCATCTAGTTCAACCGTTTCGCCTGTTTTAGGGTTACGACCGGTTCTAGGTGAGCGATAGTGCAGAGAGAAACTGCCAAAGCCACGGATTTCAATTCTATCAGAACCAGATAGTGAACCCGCCATTTGTTCTAAAACTTCTTTTACTGCATTTTCTACGTCTTTTACAGGAACATGTGCATGCTGTTCAGCAAGTTTTTCTATTAATTCAGACTTTGTCATAACGTTTCCTTTAAATAAAAAAAGAAGGGCTAAAGTGCCCTTCTTGATTAGACTTAAAAATTAGTCTTTTTGAGCATTTTTGAAAGCTGCTGCCATTGCATTTTCGAATGCAGGCTCTTCTTTCTTCAGCTTCTCTAGCGCTTCTTTCTCTTCAGCTTCGAAGATAGCTTTAACTGATAGGCTGATCGCACGGTTCTTACGGTCAACACCTACAAATTTAGCTTCAATTTCGTCACCTGCAGAAACAACAGAAGTTGCATCTTCAACGCGCTCTTGAGCGATGTCAGCTACACGGATGTAACCTTCAACACCTTCAATAAGCTCTACAGTTGCGCCTTTCGCGTCAACTTCAGTCACTTTACCTTTAACAATAGCACCTTTTTTGTTTGCGTCTAGGTAGTTATTGAAAGGATCTGCTTCGATTTGCTTAACGCCTAGTGAGATACGCTCACGCTCTGGGTCAACCTGAAGAACGATTGCAGTGATCTCGTCGCCTTTCTTGTACTCACGTACAGCTTCTTCGCCTGGAGTGTTCCAAGAGATGTCAGAAAGGTGTACAAGACCGTCGATGCCGCCGTCAAGACCGATGAAGATACCGAAGTCAGTGATTGACTTGATCTTACCAGTAACTTGGTCGCCTTTGTTCTGTAGACGAGCAAATTCCTGCCAAGGGTTAGCTTTACACTGCTTAAGACCAAGAGAAATACGACGACGCTCTTCGTCAATTTCAAGAACCATTACTTCAACAGTATCACCTAGTGAAACAACTTTTGAAGGGTGGATGTTCTTGTTAGTCCAGTCCATTTCAGAAACGTGTACTAGACCTTCAACGCCTTCTTCGATCTCAACGAAACAACCGTAATCTGTTAGGTTAGTTACGCGACCAGTAAGCTTAGCGCCTTCTGGGTAACGACCAGCGATTGCTGCCCAAGGATCTTCGCCAAGTTGCTTAAGACCTAGAGAAACACGAGTCTTCTCTTTGTCGAATTTAAGTACTTTAACAGCGATTTCGTCACCAACATTTACGATCTCAGATGGGTGCTTAACACGCTTCCAAGCCATATCAGTGATGTGAAGTAGACCGTCAACACCGCCTAGATCTACGAATGCACCGTAGTCAGTAAGGTTTTTAACGATACCTTTAACTTCTTGACCTTCAACAAGGTTAGCAAGAAGTTCTTCACGCTCTTGTGAGTTCTCAGATTCGATAACTGCACGGCGAGAAACAACAACGTTGTTACGCTTCTGGTCAAGCTTGATTACTTTGAATTCAAGCTCTTTACCTTCAAGGTGAGCAGTGTCACGTACAGGACGAACATCAACAAGTGAACCAGGTAGGAAAGCACGGATTGAATCAACTTCAACAGTGAAACCACCTTTAACTTTACCGTTGATAACACCGATAACAGTCTCTTGGTCTTCACATGCTTTCTCAAGACGGATCCAAGCTTCGTGACGCTTCGCTTTCTCACGAGAAAGGATAGTTTCCCCGAAACCGTCTTCGATTGCGTCTAGTGCTACGTCTACTTCGTCGCCAACAGCAACTTCTAGTTCACCAGCAGCATTTTTGAATTGCTCTGCAGGGATTGCACTTTCAGACTTAAGGCCAGCATCAACAAGAACGATGTTGTTCTCGATTGAAATAACAGTACCTTTAACGATAGAGCCTTGCTCTGCTTCAAAACCCTTTAGGCTTTCTTCAAATAACTGCGCAAAATTTTCTGACATACTAAATACGTCTCATATATAAATGTACCAATAAGCAACCATGCCGCATGGGGTAGTTAAAAAAACACCAGCAGCCCTGCCAGTGCTATGAAAAATTAGCTAACTTTTGGAAGTTTACCTGCCAAGACAGCTTCATCAACAAGTTTAAGCACTTGCTGGTACACTTGGTCAGCATCTAAAGTCGTGGTATCAATATGAATAGCATCGTCAGCTGGCACTAGCGGCGCCACCTTTCTATTCATATCTCGCTCATCACGCGCTTTAATATCTTCTAAAAGGCCCTCAATTGTAACATCAAGGCCCTTTTCCTTCAACTCATTAAAGCGTCTCTTAGCTCGCTCTTCGGCACTCGCTGTAAGATAGATTTTTAATTCAGCTGATGGAAAAACAACAGTACCCATATCTCTGCCGTCCGCGATAAGGCCGTTTTCTGTTCTGAACGCACGCTGCCTGCGAAGGAGCGCTTCCCTAACGCGTGGAAGCATTGCTATTTTGGACGCTGTGGCACCTACTTCTTCGTTTCGAATAGTGTTCGTTACATCTTCACCTTCTAGTACGATTTTAGACTTCTTTGACGCACTATCAATCACAAATTGGACATCAAGATTCGCAGCCAGAGGCACAAGCGCTTCTTCATTATCCAGAGCAATTTGGTGATGTAACACTGCAATAGATAACACGCGATATATTGCGCCACTATCTAATACATCCCAATTTAGTTTCTCAGCCAACAAGCGACAAACAGTCCCTTTGCCAGAACCGCTTGGGCCGTCTACGGTGATTACGGGCATTGCAGCCTGCATTAAAACCTCCTGAAATGCACACCTTATATAAATCGGCGCCCATTATACGCAAGTTTGCTGAATAGATCCTTATCAACATGTAACTTTTTGTTCTATTGTCGAATTTGTATCTTTTATAGGTATGAGAGCGTGTAAGAAACACGCTCTTTTTACAGAAAAATTAATGATGTGAAATTGATGCCAATACGTCAAAGTACGTCGGGAAAGTTTTGGCAGTACACCCTGGGTCATTGATGGTGACAGGTTGACCACCTACAGACACCATTGAAAAGCACATTGCGATCCGGTGATCATTATAAGTGTCGATCTCTGCAAGTTTAAACTCTTCTGGTGGCGTAATTTCAATAAAGTCCTCACCTTCAACAACTTCAGCGCCAACTTTACGGAGCTCTGTCGCCATGGCATATAACCGGTCCGTTTCTTTAACTCGCCAGTTGTAAATATTGCGAATAGCTGTTTTACCTTCTGCAAATAATGCCACTGTTGCAAGTGTCATAGCCGCATCCGGGATCGCATTTGCATCAATATCCACCCCCATTAACTGGCCTTTTTTGACAATCAGCTTCTCGTCAAACCACTCAATTTTCGCACCCACTTGCTCCATTACTTTTGCAAAGCCAATATCACCTTGAACGCTCGATTTACCTACACCATTGATCTCGATTTCACCACCAGCAATGGCAGCAGCCGCAACAAAGTAAGAAGCAGACGACGCATCGCCTTCAACCATTATACTTTTAGGCGATGTATAACCCTGTTGCCCTTTGACATAGAATACTTGGTAGTTATCGTGTTCAACGACGACACCGAACTGCTTCATAACACCTAACGTAATATCAATATAAGGCTTGGAGACCAGCTCTCCAGAGATTTTAATCTCACTGTCTCCATCAAATATCGGCGCTGCCATCAACAATGCAGTTAAAAACTGACTTGAGATACTTCCGTCAATTTCAACTGTTCCACCTTGCAGCTTTTTGCCTACAATATCTAATGGAGGGTAGTGTTCATTTTTAAGATAAGTAACATCTGCCCCGAGTGCATCCAAAGCATCAACAAGGTGACCAATTGGGCGCTCTTCCATTCTCGGCTCACCCGTAAGCGTGAACTTACCTTGTGTCGCGGCCAAAACAGCTGTTAATGGTCGAAATGCAGTGCCAGCGTTACCTAAAAACAAAGGTTCAGATGGCGTTTTAAACTGTCCGCCATTACCGTGCACCAGTGCAACCGTTTTGTCGTCGTTTAGTTCAACTTTAACACCCATAACGTCAAGTGCAGCGAGCATATGACGAATATCATCACTATCAAGTAAATTGCGCACTTCAGTGACGCCGTCACACAATGCAGCGAGCAATAGAATACGGTTTGATAAACTTTTTGAGCCCGGTAATGTAACTGAACCTGACACTTTTTTAATTGGTTTTAAAGGTAACTGTTCCATCAACTATGCTCCTTGGCGAACTTTTTCATAAATGCGATAAGTGCTTCGATACCTTCTTTTGGCATCGCATTGTAGATGCTAGCACGCATACCACCAACAAACCGGTGGCCTTCAAGTGCCATTAAACCATGCTCTTCGGCTTGCTGCAGGAAGGTGTCATTTAAGGCATCATCTTTTAACCAAAATGGGACGTTCATCAATGAACGACAAGACTCAGCCACTTTGTTGTAGTAAAAATCAGAGCTATCAATATAGTCGTATAAAAGCGCAGCTTTTTCTTTGTTATGTTTCTCCATCGCTGGCACACCGCCAATTGTCTCTAGATACTTAAATACTTCGGCTGCTAAATACCAAGCATAAGTTGGGGGTGTGTTGTACATGCTATTTTGCTTTGCTTCGATGGCATAATCTAAAATTGCAGGCTTTGGCAGGCCTTCTCTTTCAAGTAACGACTTTCGAATAATTGCGATACTTAAACCTGAAGGACCAATATTCTTTTGCGCGCCAGCATAAATCAAATCAAAATCATCTACGTTGATTTCGCGAGAGAGAATCATTGAAGACATATCGGCAACAATAGGTGCTGTAGGATGCTTAGGTACTTCAAATATTTCTATACCATCAATGGTTTCATTTGGGCAATAATGAATAAATGATGCGTTTTGTGGTAGTGACCATTCTGACACTGGCAAAATATCAAATTGACCATCTTTGTCGGTGCGAATGTCAACTGATTCTACTTGTGTAAATTTAGCGCCCTCTTTGGTCGCACCCACAGACCAAATGCCATTTTCTACATACACGCCAGGCGCATTATCTAAATGCAGATTCAAAGGCACAGCTGAAAAGTGCCCTCTACCACCACCATGCATGAATAACACTTCAAATTCATCCGAGATATTCATTAACCTTCTCAGGCTCGCTTCACATTCTTCTGCCAGTTTTAAAAATGGCTTTGAACGGTGGCTGATCTCCATAACTGATACGCCCAACCCCTGCCAGTTAATGAACTCAGCTTGCGCTTTCTCCATAACGGCGGGTGGCAACATAGCAGGACCTGCACAAAAGTTATAAACAGTCATATTTTCCTCATTCCAAATAAAACGTGTCGCTCAAATAGCACAAATAAAGTTTGTACAGCGCGACACGGAAATAAAATTTTCAATCTATGAATTTACATCAAATACGGGGTCAGATAAAACAAAATTCTGGACTAAATCATCTTGGTTGGTTGAATTTTTTTAATAAAAAAGCGGCCTAAGCCGCTTTTGTATTATTCAGAATCTTGTTCTGGTGCACTTGGTGGTGCTTCTTCGCCAGTTGCATCATCTACAACGGCGTCTTCTATGTCATCTACTTCAATTTCTTCGATGCGCTGAAGCCCAACAACTTGCTCGTCTTCTATAGTACGGATCAAAATAACACCTTGCGTGTTACGACCAACTGTAGAGACTTCATTTACGCGTGTTCTAACCAAAGTACCACGGTTAGAGATAAGCATAATCTCATTGTTATCTTCTACTTGGACTGCACCAACCACGTTACCATTACGCTCAGT
The DNA here is from genome assembly GCF_018100925.1 of Pseudoalteromonas luteoviolacea. Taxonomy (GTDB): domain Bacteria; phylum Pseudomonadota; class Gammaproteobacteria; order Enterobacterales; family Alteromonadaceae; genus Pseudoalteromonas; species Pseudoalteromonas obscura. Next base: position 220,712 of record NZ_JAGJEH010000004.1, read on the forward strand.
AACTTTGATAGATACAACACCTTGTGTAGCACGACTCTTAGCTGGGTACTCATCAAGAGGAGTGCGTTTACCATAACCGTTTTCTGTTACAGTCAAAATTGCACCATCATTCTTTGGTACAATTAAAGACACAACTTTCACGCCGTCAGGCATCTTGATACCACGAACACCGGTCGCAGTACGACCCATTGGACGCAAGGCTAACATTTCTTCACCCGTTTCAGGGTCAAGTTTCACTTCACCAGTCTCAGAGTCGCGTAACTTTTCATTGAAACGTACAACCTTACCGTGATCAGTAAATAGCATGATGTCATTGCTGCCATCAGTGATATCTGCACCAATTAGGTTGTCACCTTCATTAAGATTGATTGCAATGATACCACTTGCACGCTGTCGACTGTAGGCAGTCAATGGCGTCTTCTTAACAGTACCATTTGCTGTTGCCATCAAGACATATTTGTCTTCTTCGTATTCTCGAACTGGAAGAATTGTCGTAATTCGCTCGTCAGCTTCCAATGGCAATAAGTTTACTATCGGCTTACCACGTGCTTGACGCGACGCCAATGGGAGTTGATAAACTTTTAGCCAATACAGTCGGCCCGCTGTCGAGAAGCACAATATCGTGTCATGGGTATTGGCAACAAGTAGACGCTCGATAAAGTCTTCATCTTTCATCTTAGTCGCCGCTTTACCTTTACCACCACGGCGCTGTGCTTCGTAATCTGATAATGGCTGGTACTTTACATACCCTTCGTGTGAAAGCGTTACTACAACGTCTTCTTCGTTAATCAGGTCTTCTAAGCTGATATCATGAGCGGCTGCTGTGATTTCTGTCCGGCGTTCATCGCCGTATACTTCTTTAATCTCAACCAATTCGTCACGGATAACTTCCATTAGACGCTCTGGTGAAGAAAGAATAAATAGTAGCTCTGCAATCAAATCAAGAAGCTCTTGGTACTCACCTAAGATCTTCTCATGCTCAAGACCGGTTAGCTTATGTAAGCGTAAGTCTAGAATTGCTTGTGCCTGTTGCTCGGATAGATAGTACTGACCATCTCTAATACCAAGTTCATCCGCTAACCAGTCAGGTCTAGCAACATTTTGCTCACCAGCACGCTCTAACATGGGTGCTACTGAACCTAGCTCCCATGCGCGTGAAGTCAACGCAGCCTTGGCCTCTGATGGAGTTGGTGACTTTCGAATAAGTTCGATAATAGGATCTATATTCGCAAGGGCGATTGCCAAGCCTTCAAGTGTATGTGCTCTGTCTCTTGCTTTACGCAAGTCAAATACAGTACGACGTGTCACAACTTCGCGACGGTGGATAACAAACGCCTCAAGCATTTCTTTTAAGTTGAAACACTTGGGCTGGTTATTGTCTAGCGCAACCATGTTCATACCGAACACAGTTTGAAGCTGCGTTTGAGCGTAGAGGTTATTTAATACAACCTCTCCCACTTCTCCACGCTTGATCTCAATGACAATACGCATTCCGTCTTTATCCGACTCATCACGTAATGCACTGATCCCTTCAACTTTTTTATCTTTTACTAACTCGGCGATTTTTTCAATAAGGCGCGCTTTGTTTACTTGATACGGGATCTCATGGACAATGATTGTTTCTTTGCCCGTTTTTTCGTCCGTCTCAATCTCAGCACGTGCGCGGATATAAACTTTACCACGACCCGTTTTATAAGCTTGCTCAATCCCTTTTTTACCACTGATAATTGCCGCAGTTGGGAAATCAGGGCCAGGGATATATTCCATTAGCTCTTCAATGGTGAGATCTGGATTTTGAATAATAGCCAAACAGCCATTGATAACTTCTGTTAGATTGTGTGGCGGAATATTTGTCGCCATACCAACTGCGATACCTGATGAACCGTTTACCAATAAGTTTGGAACCTTGGTCGGCAATACATCGGGAATTTGCTCAGTACCATCGTAGTTTGGCACATAATCAACAGTTTCTTTCTCTAAATCAGCAAGTAGTTCGTGAGACATTTTAGCCATACGTACTTCGGTATAACGCATTGCTGCAGCTGAGTCACCATCTACAGAACCGAAGTTACCTTGGCCGTCTACCAACATATAGCGCAAAGAAAACGGCTGAGCCATACGTACGATAGTATCGTATACTGCACTATCACCATGAGGGTGGTATTTACCGATGACGTCACCGACTACACGAGCTGATTTTTTATAAGGTTTATTCCAGTCATTACGTAGCTCGTTCATTGCGAAAAGTACACGACGGTGAACTGGTTTTAGTCCGTCACGTACGTCTGGCAATGCACGCCCTACAATTACACTCATCGCGTAATCTAGGTATGAATTTTTCAATTCATCTTCAATATTGACCGGGAGGATTTCATTGGCGAGATCAGTCATTTGATACCACTTTCCTTCAGAGTCTTGCCCTTTTGTGTCAAACTATTAGCAACAAAGGGTTAAGTTATTATTTATTCGGCTGCCGATAGTAACACAGTTAAATTCAATTTGCAGTCGTAAAATGTCTGGTATTTTTATAAATAGCCAATACAATGCGCCCAGATAAACGAGGAAGCTTTTTATGACCGAACATCAAAATGTAGATCACCAAGAAATCGCAAAATTTGAAGAAATCGCTGAGCGATGGTGGGATACCGAGGGAGAATTTAAACCGCTACATGACATCAATCCATTGAGATTGGACTTTATTAATGATAAAAGCGCAGGCTTGTTTTCTAAAAAAGTACTAGATGTCGGTTGCGGAGGCGGGATCCTGACAGAAAGCATGGCAAAACTTGGGGCACAAGCCACAGGTATCGACATGGGTCAAGAACCACTAAACGTAGCCAAATTGCACAGTCTAGAAAGCGGAATAGATGTGGATTATCAAAAGATCCCCGCCGAAGTATTTGCGCAGCAACATACAGAAGAATTTGATGTCGTCACTTGTATGGAAATGCTAGAACACGTGCCAGATCCAGCAGCGATTATTGGCGCCGTTGCACAGGCAGCAAAACCTGGGGCCAGTGTCTTTTTCTCTACTTTAAATAAAACACACAAAGCCTACTTACTTGCTGTGGTCGCTGCCGAAAAAGTATTAAAAATGGTGCCTGAAGGCACTCATGATCACAACAAATTCATTCGACCGTCGACACTAATTGGTTGGGCCGAAGAACACGGTTTAAAAGTACGCAACGCTGCTGGTATCAGTTATAACCCTTTCACTAAGACATTTACGCTGACCAAAGATGTCAGTGTGAACTACTTACTTCACTTTGAGAAATTAGCATGACCAAAGCCGTTCTGTTCGATTTAGATGGTACGCTATTAGATACCAGTGACGACCTCGGGGCTGCATTAAATCACGTGCTCGAAGAGCATGGATTACCGACTTTACCCAAAAATGAATATAGCCCCGCAATCTCTAATGGAGTAAAAGCCCTATTAGAAGTAGGCTTTAAAGACAAACTGGTCGACTACGACTTTGCTTCTTTAAGGAAGCAAGTCTTAGACTATTATGAACAAAATATTTCTGTTCACAGCCATTGCTTTGACGGTATTACCGACATGCTAAAATCGTTGTATGAGCAAAATATCGCTGTTGGTATAGTCACAAACAAGCCTGAGTTTTTGACTTTCCCACTTCTTGCAAAAATAGATGCATTAAAAGACATTAAAGCAGTTGTGTGTGGAGATACGCTAAAAGTTGCTAAACCACACCCAGATCCACTGCTATATGCAGCCGAAAAACTTGGTGTCACGGCAACACAGTGTACTTATGTTGGTGATGCACAACGTGATATAGAAGCAGCTAAAGCAGCGAAGATGCGCTCAGTCACTGCTTTATGGGGTTTCATTCCTTCTCTTGAAGAAGCTCTTTCTTGGCAAGCCGAGTTAAACTTAAAGCAACCAAAAGAGTTAATTTCGCACATATAGTGAAAAATTATAATTTGAGACACTACATATTGTGCCTTACACTTTATTGGGCAATAAATTGAACATAAAAAAATCATTCAGTTTTTTTGTTAAAAAAAGACAAAAATCACCGAACTGAAGTTGATTTTTTTACGCACGCAGACTTCGTGGATAACAGAAGGTTAGTGAACACTAACACGCTAGTTTTATCCCAATGTTATCCACAATTTGAGTGAAGTTGTTCTATTGCAAAATATAAATAACCACACTATCTTGTGATGCACTTTCAAATAGGCACCATATCTAGTGGTGATTTCCTAGCCAATATAAGAATTTGGGAATACAGGCATAGCTTATGAACCAACAATTATCTGTCAGTAAAAGAAACGGTCGTAAAGAGCCGCTTGATTTAGATAAAATCCATCGTGTGATAACTTGGGCTGCCGAAGGCCTAGACAATGTTTCAGTCTCTCAAGTGGAATTGAAGTCTCATATCCAATTTTACGATGGGATCCGTACTGAAGATATCCATGAAACAATCATTAAAGCAGCTGCTGATTTAATTTCAAAAGATACACCCGATTATCAATATCTAGCAGCACGTCTTGCAGTGTTCCATTTAAGAAAGAAAGCTTACGGTCAATTTGAGCCACCACATTTATACGATCATGTAGCCAAGCTGGTTGAAGATAAGCGCTACGACGAACACCTATTGAAAGACTACACCCGTGAAGAGCTTAACGAGCTAAATGAATACCTCGACCACAGCCGCGATATGACATTCAGCTACGCTGCGGTTAAACAGCTTGAAGGTAAATACCTGGTACAAAACCGTGTGACAGGTGAAATCTATGAGAGCGCGCAGTTTCTATACATGCTAGTTGCAGCAAGCCTGTTCTCAGATTACGAAAAAGAAACTCGTCTTGACTATATTAAGCGTTTTTACGATGCAGTTTCACAATTTAAAATTTCATTACCAACGCCTATTATGGCGGGTGTACGCACACCTACGCGCCAGTTTAGTTCATGTGTACTAATCGAGTGTGATGATAGCTTGGACTCAATCAATGCAACTTCTTCTGCAATCGTGAAGTATGTGAGCCAGCGAGCTGGTATTGGTGTTAATGCCGGCCGTATTCGTGCGCTAGGTAGCCCTATTCGTAACGGTGAAGCTTTCCATACTGGCTGTATTCCATTCTACAAGCACTTCCAAACAGCAGTAAAAAGCTGTTCACAAGGCGGTGTGCGTGGTGGCGCTGCAACACTATTCTACCCATTGTGGCATTTAGAAGTAGAAAACCTACTTGTTCTGAAAAACAACCGTGGTGTTGAAGAAAACCGTGTTCGTCACTTAGACTACGGCGTACAATTCAATAAAACGATGTATACGCGTCTATTAAAAGATGACTACATTACCCTATTCAGCCCGTCTGATACTCCGGGGCTGTATGATGCATTCTTCGAAGATCAAGCACTATTCGAAGAGCTATACCTAAAATACGAGCAAGACGAGTCTATTCGTAAAAAACGCATCAAAGCGATTGAACTGTTTTCAATGTTCGCACAAGAGCGTGCTAGTACTGGTCGTATATACTTACAAAATGTTGACCACTGTAATACACATAGCCCATTTGACTCAAAAGTTGCGCCAATCCGTCAATCAAACTTATGTTTGGAAATAGCGCTTCCTACTAAGCCACTAAATAATGTAAATGATGCAGAAGGCGAAATCGCACTGTGTACCTTGTCTGCATTTAACTTAGGCGCGATTAACGACCTTTCAGAGCTTGAAGAACTTGCTGAGCTAGCGGTTCGTGCACTTGATAACCTACTTGATTTCCAAGATTACCCAGTGCCAGCAGCGCACACAGCAACAATGGGACGTCGTACGCTAGGTATTGGTGTTATCAACTACGCTTATTACCTTGCTAAAAATGGTAAGAAATACTCAGATGGCAGCGCAAATGCCCTAACACACAAAACATTTGAAGCAATTCAGTACTACTTAATGAAAGCGTCAAACGAACTTGCAAAAGAGCGCGGTGCTTGCCCTATGTTCAATGAGACGACGTATTCACAAGGTATTATGCCAATCGATACTTACAAAAAAGACATCGATGCAATTTGTGATGAGCCGTTACACCTTGATTGGGATTCGCTAAGAGCAAGTATCCAAGAGTATGGAATGAGAAACTCTACGCTATCAGCACTGATGCCTTCAGAGACCTCTTCTCAAATCTCTAACGCAACGAATGGTATTGAACCACCTCGAGGCCATATCAGCGTAAAAGCAAGTAAAGACGGTATCTTAAAGCAAGTTGTACCTGAGTACGAAAAGCTTAAAGATCAATATGAATTGCTATGGGATATTCCTTCAAATGATGGTTACCTAGGTCTAGTTGGTATTATGCAAAAGTTTGTCGACCAAACTATTTCTGCAAACACAAACTATGATCCAACTAAGTTTGAAGGCGGTAAAGTACCAATGAAGCTGTTACTAAAAGACTTACTAACAGCATACAAGCTTGGTGTTAAAACACTTTACTACCATAATACTCGCGATGGTGCAGCCGATGCACAAGACGAGTTGAAGCCTGAGCCAGAAGATGATGGCTGCGAAGGCGGTGCTTGTAAGATTTAACAAGCTTTAAAATAATAAAAGCCCAGCTATTGCTGGGCTTTTTTGTCAAAAAATTTTAACTCTCTTTTCAATAATCAACTCATTACATCAGATCCAACACCATATTAATCGCTCTAAATTATTCAGCCCAATTGACGTAACCAGCTATTTTTTCGTAAGCAATTTTCTTTTTGATGCCAAAATGCTCTTTCAAGGCTCGATTAAAAAGCTGCTCACTGTCCAATATTGTCTCTATGGTTTCGTCTTGCGTGTCAATTTTTAGCCTATTATTAAATAGAATATTTTTTCCGTATTTTGTACGCTTTACCAGCACTATATTCGATGTAAATAAAGAACTAGAGCCGGTAGAAGCAAAGTGATTACCATACTCAATATCTCCCTCACAGACATAGCTCATGTCAAGGCTGTAGAGACTTTGCCAACCACCTTCAATTTTACTTTGTAGCATCACACCAAAAGTGGTGTCTTTGACGAATCGAAAAACTTGCTTGTCGGTATTAAACTCCTGATCAAAAACAAGAGGTAATGGTTTTCTCGGTGTATTTGCACCAAACCCTACATCAACAACCCACTGCTGGCCTTCTATTGATACTAAATTAATAAGATGCCCTCGCCCTGTAGGTTTGTCTGACAAATGAACTCTGCCTAATGCTTGCGTCACCTCAAAGCCAATGGTCTTTAAAACTTGGTATAACAAGCCATTTAATTCGTAGCAGTATCCTCCCCGCTGTTTGTCCACCAGCTTTTTAAATACATGTTCATTAGATAAATCTATGGGGTTGCCATCAATAATGTCGAGGTTCTCAAAAGGGATGAACTCATGTTGCAATTCATGAATATGGAAAAGTGAATCAATATCCACAACCGCATCAGTTTTAAGGTTAATTCTATTAAAGTACTTTGCTAGTAACTCGCTATTCATAGGTATACCTCGGCTTTACTGTTGGCTCTTGCTTAAATTAACAGGCTCAATGTCATTACTCTTAAATGAATCTATTAACTGAGTATTAAACGAATCACTCGTAACCGTATTTGTTTCTAAGTCAAAATTGTCATAAAAACTAGGAAGCGATATAGCGCCAATAAGGTTAGCACTGAAGCTACTGGCTGATGATTGAGCCGATGATAAAACCTTTTTTGCTCCCCCTGCTCCCGGTGATGTGGCCAGCATGAGTACCTGCTTTTGCTGAAAAATTTGCATGCCAACTCTCGATGTCCAGTCAAGCAAGTTTTTATAAGCGGCAGTATATGAACTATTATATTCTGCAAATGAAACCACAATTAAGTCGGCCTCTGCTATTTTGTTGTAAAACCGAGTTGCTAGCTCTGGTATACCAAACTCCTTCTCTCTGTCCTCACTATAAATTGGCATTTCGTAGTCATTGAGATCGATTAGAGAAATAGTCGCGCCATTCACTTGTGTGGCAGCATAGAAAGCCAGTTTTTGATTTATTGATTTTTTACTATTGCTTGCACCAAATGCCAGTATATTCATTTAAAGCCCTCATTAATTAATCATAAGTTATCGATTTAAGTCGCGGCTCCTTACAGTCCAGCTTGCCTCAAATCTTATACTGCCACTCTAAAACCTTAAGTTAAGTTGAGGTCAAGCACTTAAAATAACTTTTAACGACAAGAGCAAAAAAGACGGAAAAACAAGAATCTAGTCGTAGAATGACCAAATATGGCAGCTCTGCCATACCAACTAAAAGAGGATCGAATTAAATAAAAGGTCTGAATACTTGGAATATATCAGCGCTTAAAAGCACCCAAATGAAACAATATGATATTTTGGTTTGTTTTAGAAAAAGTGATTACAAATATACAATTCGGATATTATTTACAGTGCCCAGGTAAAAGAGATGCAATACACGTCTTTTACCTGAGCATCACTATTAATTCGCAGTGAGAAGCTGACTGTTTTCACTTTTTATCTGTTGAACGTTTTTAGCAAGTAACATATAAACCGTCGGCAGCACAAATAATGTGAACACTGTGCCTATCAACATACCAGCAACTAGAATAATCCCTATGCTATTTCTTGCCTCTGCGCCTGCACCTGTAACCAACACCAAAGGGAAATGCCCCAACACGGTCGCTGCGGTTGTCATCATGATAGGCCTTAACCTGACTACCGCCCCTTCAATAATCGCTTCACTCTTGGACTTCCCTTGCGCTAATAATTCATTTGCAAACTCAGTGATCAAAATGCCATTTTTTGCGATTAAACCAACCAATGTAATAAGCCCAATCTGGGCGTAGATATTCATACTTGTTAGATTGAAAAAGCTAAATGACATAGCGCCAGATATCGCTAACGGTACCGACCCCAATAAAATTACCAATGGCGATCTAAAACTGTTAAATTGCACTGCAAGTACCAAGTAGACTACTAGAATGGCGACGCCCAATGTCGCTAAAAAGCTATTGCCTTGCTTTCTCAGCTGACGACTGTTTCCCGCATAATTTAGCGCGTACTCATCAGGTAAAATATGTCGGGCTTGTTCCTCAAGCGCTTTAAGTGCCTGCTCCGCCGTCACCCCGGGGGCCACTCCGCCAAGAATTCTAAATGCATTTTGCTGATTAAATTTCCCCATTTGCCTTGGTCCAACTCTCTCTTTAAGCGTCGCGATTGAACTCAACTGGATAAGCTCACCACTGGGTAGTTTTATATGTAACCCCAATGCTGCTTCAGCGAAACGGCGATCTTTATGTTCAACCATAGGTATGACACGGTATGCCCTACCGTCAGCATCAAACCGATTAACCGCCTGCTCAGACAGTAAAGAAGACACTTGATTAACAACATTTGATACATCCAACCCCAAATCAGCCATTTGTTGATGATTAAATTCAAAATGTGCGAGCATCCGATCCACCTTCAAATCAGTATCTACAAAAAGAAACATGTTCGTTTCATATGCCGCACCAACCAATTGATACGCATAATTCAACATTTCTTCATAACTATCTTGAGATTGCACCACAAGCTCCACGTCAAACTGTCCAGCTGTTGGCAAAGGCATGGGCAAAACCGGGAACACTTTAATACCGGAAATCTGAGATAACTGCCCATATAATGCAGGTAGCATGGATTGTACTGACTCATCTCTTTGTTCAAAATCAACAAAGTTGATGCCACTGAATGCATTGCCCGGGCGTATAATTTGCCAAATAGCTTCAATGCCTTGGTTTTGACTCAAAGTATCAACAGCTTTAGACATATATTCAGTACCATAAGCCAACGTAGAAGCGGGAGGTGCATCCGAAACAATGTATACTGAACTTTGATCTTCAACTGGCGCTAACTCTTTCGCCGAGTACAAATAAAATGGCACCATCAAAGAGCTCAAGACAATTGATGCGAAAATGATTTGTACTTTATACCTAAAGCTTGCTTTTAATACCTTGGCGTACATCAACCCGAGTCTGTCAAAAAACTGGTTTACCCGTTTGGTGAAACTGCTCTCTGCGCCGCCTTCATTGAGCACAAATGCGCTCATCACCGGAGATAAAGTAACAGCAACAATACCGGAGATGAAAACAGCGATTGCCAAGGTAAACGCAAACTCTTTAAATAAAGCGCCCGTGAGACCCGAGACAAAACCAATTGGCGCATACACTACGGCCAAAGTTATTGTCATTGCCACAATTGGTGAAAACAGCTCTTTGGAACTTATCAGCGCAGCTGCGAGACGAGATTTGCCCTGACGCATGTGCCTGGCAACGTTTTCAACCACCACGATGGCATCGTCAACGACCAATCCCACTGAAAGTACAATCGCTAAAATCGTCAGTAAATTAAGTGAAAAGCCCATCGTTAAAATCACAGCAATACTGCCTAGAATTGAAATGGGTATCGTCACTAAAGGAACAATCGCCGAGCGAAAAGATCCCATGAGAAACAGAATAACAATACCGACAAGCACCACAGTTTCTAGCAAGGTTGTAAAAATTTCCTGCAAGGCATCTCGCATATAAAGTGTACCGTCAAAGCTAATATTGATTTTGATGCCTTGCGGTAAACTTGCATTAATTTGCTCCAACTGTGCATACAGCGCATCACCGATTTCGATTTCATTCGCCCCCGGTAGCGGATAAACAGACAGGTAAATGGTTTGACGTTGGTTGATTCGAGCATCTACCCTGCCCCTATCTTCTCCTTTCTCTACTCTCGCGATATCAATTAACCGAATGAATCCGCCATCAAACTTTTTAATGATCATCATTTCAAAGTCATTAACCGTTTTCATGGTTGCGTTACTTAAGAAATCTATCTCATGCGCATTATTTTTCGCACGACCTAGCGAAGCGACTACGTTATTGCTTTTCATCGCGTCATATACTTCATTACTGCCAATGTTAAATGCGGCCATTTTTATCGGGTCTAACCACACTCTCATCGCAGGGTTTCTTGCCCCTTCTAAATCTACTTTCTGCACGCCATTAATGCCTGACAGTAGTGGTGTGATTTTACGACTAAGAAAGTCAGTGAGTTCAGCTCGGCTCAGATCAGGTGCCTCAACATCTAAATAAAAGGTTGCACCGGGTCTGTCGACTCGAGAAACGGTAACAGCAGGGTCTTCTGCGCCTTCGGGCAGCTCAAACTTTATTTGGCTAAGCCTTGAGTTGAGTTCAGCCATCGCGTCTGTACTATTTTGATTCAATTTGAGCCACGCTGTTACTGTGGATGAGCCTGCAATAGTTGTAGAATCAACAAAGTCAACACCCGGAACTGTCATCGCGACCCGTTCTATGGGATCTGTTACAAACCCTTGTACGGTTTGCGCTGATACACCACTATATTGGGTAGAAATAACCAGTGAGGTACTTTCAATCTTAGGAAACTGAGAAACGGAGATTTTAGTCGCGGCGAGTAGACCACTCAACAAAATAACAACAGATAAGACAATCGCCAAGATTGGTTTTTTTACGAAAATTTCCATCTTATAGCTCCTTGTCCAATGGAGTCGAATTACCAGCCAGAGCAGTTGGTAGACTGACAATATTTACCAACACGCCATCAAACAACTTAAATGCACCAGGTGCTGCAACCAAACTGTTAGGTGCCACACTCGGCTTTAAAAATGTCACATGTTCATCCGAAGCAATAATTTCTACCTGTCGACGTTTAGCTCTGAATTGCTCATTACCACCTGTAGGTATTAATTCGAAAATATATCCTCCTGAAACATCCCTTAGAACAGACATGTTAGGCACGCTAATAACATTGTCATATTGTCTCACCGGCACATGAACCGACAGGGCTTCATTTGCATCGACTTCCAAAGCAGAACGCCATACTTTCGCTCTGTACTTGCGGCTTCGGATCCCTGCTTGTAGCGCGTCTTCCACTGCGACAATACTTGCGTTTGCCTGTAATGGAACCGTTGATTCTTCCACTTTTAGTAAATGAACTTGATTCCCAACACCTAGCTTGTGATATGTCTGCGGAATATAAAAGTCGACCCACATATAACCGAGATCGCCAGTGACTGACACAACACGTGTATTGGCATTTAAAAACTCCCCCTCTTTCGCTGAGTGGATACCCAATACACCGTCAAATGGCGCTGTGATAGTCTTTTTCCTAATTATGTTTTTGATTGCTTCTATTTCGGCTTCAATGACTACTAGGTTGGCCTGTGCGGTATCCAGCTCTTCTTGGCTGATCGCTTGGTGAGCGCTAAGCGCTTTGACACGATTATAATTCGAAGACACTAGTTTCTTCTTTGCAATAGCAGCCTTGAGGGTAGCTTGTTCGCTGCGAATATCTAATTGAATGATAACCTCGCCGCTTTTAACCCGCTCTCCAGATGAATAGTTGACCGCTTTGATCACGCCTGATGTTTCGCTCAGCAGCACAACATGATCAGGTGCAACAGCATTGCCTATTACGGCAACGGATTGTGTATATGTCGCCTTTTCAACTCGGGTAGCCTCCACGGTCTCAGAGTATTCCGGGGTATTTGATGCAGCCGCTAAAATAGCAGACATTTCAATCCACTTTATGTACCCCATGGTGCCTATTAGTGCAGCTATCATGACAACAGTTGCTATCCAAGCTTTTATTTTCATACGTCAAACCTCTTTTAATGGATGTCAATTCATAAAGTACGCGCACAATAAAACCTCAAGCTAAGTTGAGGTCAATGACGATATTGAAAAAATTAAAACTGGATTTTTTGTTTAGCGAGCTAGATAAAATTTAATGTTATGAAGGAGTTTGTACGCATGCAAAAACACATACTTGATTGCTTTCTCGCGATATTTGATAAAAAGCACCGCGACTGGACAATTGGAAACAGTCGAAAACTTGGTGGCTGGGCAGCTGCCAATATACCGCCAAAAGTGGTGCAGCAGATCCGGTTGCAGAATCTTCCTTGACTCCGTACTGTGGTGCAAAATATCTAAAATATAAAGTGTTTGAGTGATTATCATCTAGTGCCGTTAAAACTAGCGCTCTGCGTGTAGTTTGACAGTATTTATCTACTGCAAAATCAAACTTTAATAGACTATCTTTATTTGGCAACTGAGCTACGAAATAGCCATTTTCAGGCTTCGTTTGTTTTAAATTTCTTACCTCTTGTTCAAAAATGTTACGCATATCATGCGTTAGTGAGCTTATTCTCAGTTCGGGCTGAGGAAGAAACATAATATATTTACTTAAAGCCGTCCTTTTCACACAAATTGAGTGACTTGCAGATTGAAAGTTTAGGGTCTCTTGTGAGCTATTCAGGAACGTTATCAATACATCTGCGGCTGCTAAAGTTCCATGACCACAAAATTGAATCTCACCATGGGGTGAAAACCAGCGAATTAAATGTGGGCCGTCAGATTGAACAAATATAAAAGCGGTTGCAGCCGCCCCATTACGGATAGCAACTGATTGGAGGTACTCACCATCAGTAAACTCTGCTAAGTTCGCACACAGTTTCACATGAGCAGCCCCCCCTCTATAACGACCCGAGCAAAACACTTGACGAACAAAAACTTCATTCTTTTGGATGTCTTCAAAGTGTGTTTTTAACAATGTATTTTCCCGTCTAAAAATACCGTAATTGCTCGTGGTCAGCCTGCGTTACTGGCCATCTTTAACAACTTGCCAAAGAGAGTCGACGAAATCATGCTGTTCATCTGTAAAATGCTTAGTGACTTTAAAACCTGTTTGTTGACATAAACACTCAATATCACTTTGTGTGAATTTAAACGAGTACTCTAAATGAATGGCTTCATATGCATCAAAATGAAACGTGCGTTGCAACGCCTCTATATATACGTCCTGTTTTTCGGTTGATAACACGTAACTTTCCATAGCACCCAAAATGGGGTTGTAAACGCCAAAGTGTTGAAACTTTTCCAACTGAAAGTTGCCACCCAGCTCTTTGTTGATTCGGTGCAGTAAGTTGAGATTAAATTGTGCTGTCAGTCCAGCTCTGTCATTGTATGCCGCAGTGAGCTTGTTCACGTCTTTTTTCAAGTCGTAGCCGATCAGTATGTAATCTGATGCATTTAAGCTCATCCAGAGTTTTCTCAGAAAACCTTGGCTCTGCTCACGATTAAAATTGCCAATATTAGAGCCTAAAAATAGCACCAACTGCTTGTTGCTTGATTGGCTCCTTACAAGCTTTAGCCCTTCAAAGTACTCTGCAACGACGCCATGAATCGACAGCTTGTCATCCGGTATGATGTTCTCTTGTAACATCACCATGGCTTTTTCTGAAATATCAATAGGATAGAAGTTTACTTTACAACCACTTTGTAAAAAACCATCTATAATCAACTTACTTTTGTGACCATCCCCCACGCCAAGCTCAATAATATCAATTTCTTGCTCATCAACTAATTGTGCGAGCTGCCCGCTTATTCGGGTTAAAATTTCGACCTCTTTGGCAGTCAGGTAATAGTCTTCATGTTGAGTAATTTTCTGAAAAATTTCGCTCCCAATGTCGTCATAAAAGTACTTTGCTGACAAATGTTTTGGTGAAGCACTCAAGCCTGTCAATACCTCGATTGCCAGCTGGTCATCTTGCGTATTTTCACCGTGCGAGTCTTGCGTGAGTAATCTGAAGTGTGTCATTAAATATCCTTCGCTAATCTAATGCCTGAAAACATCCAGCGTTGATGGGGGGCAAAAAAGTTTCGGTAGCTATGGCGGTAATGATCACTGGGTGTAGCCACGCATCCACCTCTCAAAACAAACTGATTGCACATGAACTTACCATTGTATTCATTAAGCATGCCCTGATAGGGTTTGTAACCTGGGTAGCCCGAGTAGTGGCTTTTGCTCCAACACCAAACTTGCCCAAAAGGCATGTCACTTGATGTAGGATGAAAAATGTCTGCACTTTTTGCGCTTTGCGTTTTAATATTGGATATCCTCTCAAGATCAGAGCTAGCTGACAGGTAGACCTCTAGTTCCTGTTCCGTTGGCAACCTCTTGCCTTTCCAGTTGGCAAACGCATCCGCTTCAAAATAACTAATATGTGTGACAGGGAGATTGAGCGCTAATGGCATTAATCCATGCAATGTGAACTCATACCATTCATTATCTATTTTTTGCCAATATAAAGGATGGCCAATTTTATTGTCATTTGACCATTCCCACCCCAAGCTCAGCCAAAGTTCTGCTCTGTCATACCCTCCATCTTGAATAAAGTCCAAGTACTCCCCGTTTGTAACTAACTGTTCGCTCATGGCAAATGCATAGTTGTAGCTCTTATGCTTCGGCTTTTCATTGTCGTATGCAAAACTGCTGTCTGTAGCACCGATTTCGTACATCCCCTCGTCAAATGAGCGCCAAGGTGCTGTTTCAATATGGGTATTGTCTAGAGAAGACTCACAATAAGTGGGAGAAAGAGGATTACAACCCAAAATATATTTAATGTCCATGAGCAATAATTCCTGATGCTGTTGCTCATGATGCAATCCAATTTCTAATAAAGATAAAATGGCGCTGTCTACTTCAGCAGTCGATAAAAAGTTCACTAGCTGTTTATCTACATAATTTCGATAACTCATGATCTCGCTGACGGTTGGCCTCGAAAGTTCACCCCGCTGGCTTTGCAACCAGTGTGCGCCAGCTGACTTGTAATAAGAGTTAAACAGCGTGCGATACCCTTGATGATACCTAGAGTAATCAACCATATGTTTTACTAGGATAACCTCTTCAAAAAACCATGTTGTATGCCCCAAATGCCATTTAGGTGGACTTACATCCGCAATGGGTTGAACTGTATAATCCTCAACCTCAAGTCTTTCACATAGCGCAGTTGAACGCGCTCGGATCCTGAGGTATTCCGCGATTAAATGTGTAATTTTGTTATTCCTGCTCAGTTGCTGCTTACTCATAAGCTACCTAATTGAAAAGTCTTTTATGTGTTAGTCGCCGATGAATTATTCTCTCGAACATACAGGCTTTGCTTCAATTCCTGTGTAAATGATCGTCATCCCCCCTCGCTTGTAACTGTGTAAACACCCTACAGTGCAGTAAGTTAAGATTGTATAGCGATCGACGGGTGTCAAGTTCATATCAGAAGAGATCCCTAAATCACCAAATAAAGTCATTTCATTTTGTAGCAATCATTTGTATATCGCTTTAAAGGTATTATTCCTTATGACCTTTGAACCGTGTATGTCCGATGCGACTTCAATTATGTCCAACTGTATTTTTAGATTTGATGTTGAGCTTTAAGTTTGCCCTAACGTTAAAATTGGTAGCTTGTAGAGATACGTATTGCACGAGGCTCAAACGCGTGGTGATGCACATCGTCAACTGGTGCTGCTTCATTCGCCAGCTGCGATTGATAAAAGTATGTAATATCGTGATTGCGGCTATCGGTCAAATTTAAAATATCAGCTTTTATCACCCAGTCATCAAAGCGATAACCAATACGCATATTCCAGATAGTGCTGGAACCAGATGAAACCGAATTGTCTTCAGTTAATGGGCGTTCACCGAAGTATCGAACACGGATACTGCCAAACCAATGCTGGCCTTCTTCAAAATTCAACCCTGCTTGCAACACGTGCTTTACGGTGCCAGGAATATACTTTTCATTCGCATTTTTATTGCGATATTGAGCGTCAGTATATGCATACTCAATATCGATACTCCACCATTCGCTCATTCGGAAGTACATGGTAGCCTCAACACCCTTACGAGTTGATGCATCGGTCGGTTCAGTATTGCCAGCGTCGCCAACAAACAATAGTTCACTGTCTAAATCCAGCGCCCAAAAAGAGATAGACGTATTGACTTTGTCATCAATAAAACCTCTAAACCCTAATTCATAACCCGAGGACTCAACCAATGCATCAACTGTGTCAACGAGATCACCCGACACAGGATCAATTTGAATCGTTGTCCCCCGCGCATCATTTGAGTGAAACCCTTGTCCGAATGACAAGTAGCTTTGCCACTGTTCAGAGAGATCATAGATAAGACTTGCCTTTAGCGAAGTTAAATCGTCATTTCGTTTACCGCTATTGACGTTTAAATTGTGTCCATAAAAATTTTCACCAGCATTATCTGTGACGTCAAAATCAAAATAGTCGTAGCGGACCCCAAAAACAGTAGAAAAGTTATTAAACCAATCTATTTTGTTGTCCCAATATAGACTGGCACTGGACTCTTTAATGCGGTCGCTTCGAACCGTGCCCAATCTATGCCTTTGTTTAGTTTTATATAAGCCGACTTCGTCAATGTCATCAATACGAATTTGCGTACCTAACGTATTGAACATGAGTGTATTATTCAACATGCTAGACAACTCGTAGCTAACATGACCGCCATATATTCGTCGCTCATCGACTTGCTCTAATTGATCCCCAGAATCTGCATCATCTAAAAAATAAGTAAAGTTGGACCACAGTGCCAAACTGTAATCAATTACAAACGCTGATGCATGCCAGCTTTCATTTTCCCAGTTTGCACTAAAACTGTATCGGTCGGACGCGCCGCCTAGCGTTTTATCTAAAGACCCTAGTGGATCTAGAATGCCTTGTTCTACGGCTCGCGCTGGTATTTGATCTGCACTATTCCATTGATTGTCATAGGCCATAAAGTTGAGCGTCATCACACCATTTTTTATAGACTTGGTGTATTTGAATAACCCATTTAATTTTTCAACGTCTTCATCCACATCTAACCAAGGACCACGATAATTATTCCCCTCAAATGCCAAAATAGCATTGCCACCTTGTACTTGTAGGCTATCCATTAGTAACAAGCGACGAAATTCATTTTCTCCAATCGTAACTTCAGCCACTCCTTGGTTTAATACAGCCACAGTAGATAGAGATGCACCACCAGCACCACTGAAATCACCAACATCAGCGTAATAAGCGCCTTTTTTATATGCCAAAGTAGAAATCGTTTCTGGGATCACAAAGTTCATATCTGTATAACCTTGTCCATGGCCATGAGAGCGCATATTTACTGGCATACCATCAACAAAAGTGGCAAAGTCCGTACCGTGATCCAAGCTAAACCCGCGAAGAAAGTACTGAAGCGCTTTTCCAGATCCACTGTGTTGCGTAGCAATCATACCTGGAACCAGTTCCATAATTTCACCGCTGCGTGCTAGTGGACGAACTGAGATTTCCTTTTGACCAACAACACCTTCCGAAGCCGAGATAGAGCGGCCAATTAAATTTATGTTATGACCAGAAACCGAGATCGTTTCTATATCAACATCACTGCCAGCCAATATAGGTAACGACAGCGTTCCTGATAATAATACCCACACACGATTCACCATTGATTTGCACTCCTGAGTACCTAGCTCAATATTCAGTTCAAGGCACTTTTAGCTGTTGAGGCTGCAAGCACATATCGCCAATTAACTCTTTATTCATTGTGCCTAAATAGCCCGATTGGAAATATGCTTGAGAAACCGCTTTTCATGTCAGATCGTCCTTAACCTATTGAATAACCGCAACTGTCACAATTGATAGCGTATCAGGATTCTCTTCGCTCCTTGTTCGTGCCAAGTTGGGCTATCTCAACTATAGTTTTCAATGGTATATCATCTTGCAGGCACAGCTATGGGCCAACATACTCAATCAACACCACTGTTAGATAATTTACAATTGCTGCTAAAAGAGCTTAGAGAGCCCGCCGCAGTGTTTGATAACCGTGGGCAAAAGATCTTCGCCAATAGAGTGTGGCAATTCACTAAGCAAACATCCCAAAATGCGGTTCAGACACTGGTATCTGAGCGGAACCGACAATCTCACGAGTGTCAAATTGAAGGCGGCAATGCCTCTATTGCACAAGTGTCGAACTATCAGGTTGTGATCTTCTTTCAAGAGCAATCGTATTACGACCTTAAGGACAAGATCCTAAAGAGTATCTTGGGCTGTGTAGATTGCGAAGAAAGCATATTTACTTCTATCACTCGTGTTTTGGGCGAACTACTTGGCTGGCGTTGGGTGGCAGTCAATAAATTTAAACCTGACTGTACAGTTGAAGTATTAGCTCATTGGGACACAAACCAACTGGTGGACAATTTTACCTATTCACTTGCAGGTGTTCCCTGTGAGTCTGTCGAACAAACCCAGAAGTTTACGCGATTTGAAAACCTCACCGAGCTATTCCCAAACGACACTCACATACAAGAAATTGGCGCACAAGTATACGCAGGGTATGTCTACAAAGACTCTAGAGGGTGTGTCGTGGGGCATATTTTTTTGATGCATGATAATAGTTTCGTAAATTGGTCACTGGCAGAAGACGTTTTACACATGGCATCAGTGATCATCGGAAAAGCGATTTCATTGCAACAAAAAGAGCAAGAAGTACAGAAACACAAACACCTCGCAGAGCGAGATAATCTCACTGGCGTATTCAATCAATTGGCATTTGATAGAGATATCGCAGCAGCTTTTAAAGCGCAAACAACGGATAGTAAAAACCAATTCGTCATAGCTGTTATTGACCTAGATGGAATGAAACAAATTAATGATCAACTGGGTCATCAGCAAGGAGACAAATTGCTGCAAACTTTTGCCCAAGAGCTCACAGCTGCGTGCCGAGATAGTGACAGAGCTTACAGGATAGGCGGCGACGAATTTGTCGTTATTTACTACCTCGCTAACTTAGACTTAGCAAAAGTACTCAAAGAACGCTTAAATCAGGCTATTGCAAACGTTGTTGCAAGAGGTTTTGAGCAAGTAGGTGCTAGTATCGGATTTGCGGCCTCCAGCGAAGGTGATAAAACGGCCAAGGGTATTTTTGCCTTAGCCGATGAACGGATGTATCAGGACAAACGCTTGAACAAGCAAAATATGCGCAAGTGAATACACCAACAATGATAATACCTATCATTGTTGGTGTATTCACTCAGAAGGGGTTAATCAATGCCAGTGCAGCAGCTTTTATACCAAGATGCTTCCTTACGTGTCTGTGAGCTTTATGATGCAATATTGGAACAATTTAAACTTGAACACTTGCCCAACTGGGCACTTTACCTAGGTAATGACTATAGCTCACTTAAAGTTACCTGCGCTATTTGGGCTGATTTATATCAAAACGGAACTTTGCCTGTGTTATTAAAAGAGCTCATCATGTTCACGGTATCACGTGAACAAGCCTCACCTTATTGTGCAGAGTTACACGCATACAATACACTATTTCTTGCAAAAAACTTAGACTATGACGCCTTGATCGAGATCGTCGACAATAAATCTCAAGGAGTCGTTCCTGAGCAATATCACTGCGCTATTACGGTGGCCAAAAACCGCAGTCAAGGATTATGCAATTTTGTCATTGATGACCAAGCTTCATTGCTTTCTTGTGGTTTCAACCAAGCACAAGTCGTTGAAATCATGGCGACCTGTGCACATGCAATGTTTTTGTCGACTTTAACTCTCGCGCTTAACATCCCTATTGACCCCGACAAAAAAGTCCCCGGTTTTAGGCTCAAATAGCCTGCCTTTAGCTACTTACCTCAAAAAAGTCGCGTAAAAGAAAGGCTAATGAAATCCAGCCCCGGATTGGGACGCTTTATCCCTGCATTAGAATAATGTAAATAGCGTAAGGCGATAATATCCTTATTCTTTTCACCAAACTTCATCGCAACTCCAATTCTATCTTCAAACTGTAAGTGACTACCGATGTTTTTCCCAACAAATACCTTATTTTTTACATACGCCACGCCAATACCAAGCTCAGCAAAAATTGCAGCGCCATTTTTTAAACTCATTACCTGATAGTGAAGTATTGGAGAAATGGCAAACACCAGATTAGTTTCCTTGATATGGTATTTTTCCCTATCCCATAGGTTGATGCTTGCTTCAAGTGATACATCGAAACTCGCCAACAAATCAGACGAGGTCATTAGCCTTTCCAAGTAAGCTAGCTTAACGCCCGAAGCCCCGCCTTCCCCTTGAATATAATCAATGGCTAATGCACTTCCTCTACTTTGACTTTGCGCAGAATACACGCTTATTGCGACCAAGAGTAACGCAATAAAAGTGCTCTGAGATTTGACTGCTGACATCACCTCTATTCACCAGAGCACTCTGAATCGGCAGCATCACTGTCATTGGTGAGCAAAAGGTAGTCAATTATATCTTGTGATTCATACATCCAATTGTCAGCACCTTCTCCCCTAACCAACAAACAGGGAACTTGCCGTTTACCCCCATGTTTAATCAATTCGGTTTCATACTCAGCACTGTCTGTAATATTTCTTAGTTCAATGTTAATGTTGTGGGCTTTTAGTGCGCCAAGTACATAGTGGCAGTAGGGACAACTGGGCCTATAATAAAGTGATAGTTTTTGATGTGTCTGATTAAAACCTGTAGAACGTGTTTTTGAAACTTTGGTTGCTATATTCACTTTCATCACCGCATATATTTAATTGGAGATAAAAGTATAAAAAAAACTGTATTCTGGTTTTTCCCCGAAAGTTCTAACAATTTGACTAATCGTTTTTATTTAACATTGCAATATCGAACAACTCGCCATGCACAGAGAGCATGGATTATTATCTCACCAGCAACATTCCTTTATTAAAATCTGTGTCGCTCTTAGTAGGCGACATTTATTGCCGCTTTTCTATAGGCAGAAGGCGCCAAATCATAAAATTGCTTAAATGCTCGACTAAATGCCGCATCAGACTGATACCCTGCACTCAGCGCAATGTCAAAAATGCTTCTGTCGCTTTGCGCCAGTTGGTTTGCGGCCCAAATCATGCGCCACTGTGTCATATATGTACCAGGAGACTGGCCAATAATGTGGTTAAAACACGCAATAAATTTACTGCGAGACAAGCCAGCAGCATGTGCAAGTTGCTTTACTGTCCAAGGCGAAGAGAAATCTTTATGAAAAACGGCCAGTGACTTCGACAAATGTGGATGAGCTAACCCTGCGATTAACCCTCTATCAACAAAACTTGAGTTCAACACATATCGTAAAATGAGCGTAAATAGCAATTCTGTCAAAGACTTTGCCGCTACGTTTGCTCCATATTCCTTACTATTTACTTCTTGTACTAACATCTGCATCACCATGGCCAACCTTCTGGACTCAGACATGTGTTCTTTTTTAATAACAATTACGTCGGGCAAGCTATCTAAGAAGGGTTTGTTGTAAATCGCTAAGAATTCAAAATAGCCGCAAATCAAAGTTGTTGTTTGGGGGATTTGAGCATGAGCACTTTTGAGTGTGTGGTGGTGAGTCGGCCGTAATATCGCGATGAAATCCCCCTCTTTCAGATGATAGTCATTGTTTGCTGTAGAAATAACACATTCACCCCTTTCGATGTAATGAAATGGCATCCGATCGCGATTTAATGCTTCAAAATCATGAAATGCATTTTGAAACGTCGGGTGGTTAATGACGCTACCTGTGTAGCGAAATCCTGACAAAATAATATCAATTAGATCTTTGGTATAAGCCATAATATCGTACCTAAGATATCAGATTGCAATACACACTTAGTATATTTAAGTGGCTGTTTAAGCGAAGGCTTTCATACCCATAATGGTGCATCTCAAAATTGAGAAACACCATGGTCGGGGTAAAATATAATTAGCCTATTACTGCACTGGTACTACGTATGGAAACTTAACAGGGTGTCGATTAAAGGTGTTTGCATGATCAGTCACCTTGCGCCCAACCATTAAGCTCAGCACGGCGTCCATACCATCATCACTGGGTTTACGACCATTAACTTTAGGGTAGCTGTACTCTGCACGACTGCCCACCTTGTAAGAAATCATATCAGGTAACAATTGTGCTGCCACCGAGTCCGCATACTCTACAGGATTAGATAATTTTCCATCCAATGAGACAGCCCTTAGTACCATCCCAGATATCGCATATCTGCGAGTCATATCACTATCAGGGCGGTGTTGAATATGCTCACTCACTTCCATTTTGTTATTTGCCAAAAACATATGCGTGACAAGCGGATTTGCCACTCGATTCACTTGCACCCACTGGTCAACATTGTACATAGCACTGCTCGCATATACATGAATACTTTTAGGCAACATTTTGTTAGGCACCTCAACTAAAATGATGCTGCTGTTAAAGTCTTTAAATAAATCAACCCCTTTATTGAACTGGGACAATTCAAGCTTACCTTTGCCAATCAGTGTGGTTAAAAATCCGACAATACCTTCGGAGTTTCCTACAAATGGATCTCGTGCTGCTCCGCTCCATACTTTCACGCCATTTTTAAATTTAACAGTTTTGCCTACTTCAACCCTACCAAATACCTTACCTTTTGTACCTACGGCCTGATTCGCGCCATCTACGAGCCCAAAAACCAACTGATTTCCTTCCAAATGTGCTGTAATAGTCATTCCACCACTACCAAAAGATTTATCACTGGCAATATGAAAGCTGTATACTCCTTTCTCACCAAAAGCTGCGCTGCCTTTCGTTGTTGGATTCACATCCATCATAAATGCAGTGTAACCTCGTCGCTCAGAGTCAAACACAAACATGTCAGTCAGATCAAACTGCGGATGCTCCTGAGCCAATTTACTTTCAAAGTGATGGCTCGCAACAGCCGGGGCAGCGCTTATACTTGCACCAATAGCAAAAGCTATCGCCGCCATAGCTGATTTATTGGGTAATTTTTTTAGCAATTTAATCATGGTGGTCTCCTATAAACCGGGTTGCTATTAAAAAGTGGGTTTTGCGGTTTAAATTTTTGCTCTATACCCCCTTACTTTTTTATATTTGAGTTGCTTCATTGGCTCAGCTGCGAGCACGTAAACGCGTAAAGCAGTGAGTCGCTACTAATATTGAAATACCTAACAACGCAACATCCTTGATTAAAAATTGACCTAAAAAATTGACATATGGAAATCCGCCTTCTTTTTCCTCCCATATAGGCAGCACAAGTAAAGTGCTCACCGTCACCAAAAAAGTCATCGCCCCCATAGCCCCGCCGGCAATACCTGCACGTGCAGACCAAACCGACATGACTAATAAAGTAGCCGTAATTATCTCAAACACACCGAGAAAATAAGACGCTCCCTCAAAGCCAAATAAGGCATATAACCAAGTTAACCAAGGGGTGCCATTGATAATTGGTTTCAATGCCTCAACTTCTGTAGGGGTGAACTTGAGTATCCCAATTAGCAATAATGGCAGCACCACTCCCAGCAGAGCAGTGCCTTGTCCAATTTTGTGCATAGAATTAATTGAATTAGTGAGCATAGGCGGCCTCCTTAAAAAATGAATAAGCTTCGAGTTCTCAATGCCGTGTCCAGAAACGTAACAAAACGGCGGCTGTCATTACGCTTAATGCTTTGCATCTACGTTCATATCAGCAGCAATGTATCGTGAAACAGTTGAATTGCATGTCGCGACTTCATCTATCTATTGCCATTCGCCCCTAGATATTTCAGGCCAGCTGCAAAAATAACGTCATCTATCAACGGCTCGCTATAGATTATTTCCCAGCTTCTCTGTATCAACCATGACCATATGAACTAAAATCTTGTCTATTCGTACAAATATAAAGGGAAATAAACAAATTAAACTTGATTGTAAGCTGCAATAAAATTGCTAAAAGTAAATCCCACCAGTGTCCGGTAATGAAGCCAGCAACATGTGTTTTAGATATGGAAAAAAGACTGTTGGAATGCAGAAAGGCGTAGAAAGGTACCACTTAACGCTCAGGCATAGCGAGGAGTGATATTTCGCGATTGAACCTATGCCATGAAAAATTTTGATTGACTAAATGACGCCTGTATTATTTAAAAACGACTGCGGGTCATTGCAACCCGCTCATATATGTCACTATGCCCGACTTATAATGTATATTACTGATTAAAAACCTGCTGGCGTGTTTTATATAGACCTGTCGCCATCAAAATACAAAATAGCCATGGCATAATAAACATGGGGGCACCTGTTTCAAAATAAAACAGAGTCACGCTATAAACATCATTAAAGCCTTCCCACACAAGCATGAACAAAAGGTAATACCAAGCCCATTTTTGCCCCTTTCTAAGAGCAAATATAGAGATAAGAATAATGGGCACGGCTGCTGAAACAATGTTAACACTTGCAAGCATCGCTAAAAACGCAACAAATGGACCCGCTTGCGGATCGACTGCTGCAAGCTGAGAAAAACTAAAGTCTAAGTTGTGAATAACAAATGTCCAAAGCGACATATCATTCGACATAGAGATATTTGAAGTCAATAACATAAAAAACCCCGCCATCAAAGGTATTAACCCAGCATACATTGTCCATTTCCAACCTGTTACTTCATTTGCTGTTTCATTCATCGTGATACTCTCCACTTTAATAAACGATAGAATCAACAATTTTATAGTTTTTCCTTGTACTAACTATGATATTTAGTGCAACATAAATGTCCAATCGTACTTTTATTAGTTCACATTAACCAATGGGAGTAAACAAGTGTTTAATCATGTTCAACCCCAATCTAATGATCAGGTCCCCAATGCTGGAAACAGCTTAATTGGAGGGGACGCATTATCAGATATCCTAAATGCGCTTCGCCTCCAAGCTAGCAGTTACTTTTGCACTGAGTTCTCCGCACCTTGGGGCATAAAGGAGCAAAAGACAGACTATGGTACTTTTCATTTTGTGGTACGGGGCAGTGCTTGGCTAAACATGCCTGAATCACAGCATGCCACTTACCTCTCAACTGGAGATATTGTCGCCTTCCCCACGGGATCTGCTCACCAAATTGGCGACCAACCAAATGGCGTATGTGTATCAGGTGACGAATTACTAACGCAGATCCAAAATAACGAAAATCCATTTACTGGGGATGGTAACAATACCACCCTTTTATGTGGATACTTTAAATATCAACAGCATATCCAACTGCCTCTGCTAAGAGATATGCCTGATTTTTTGCATATTAAAACAAATGAAGAACCCTCACTCTTATGGTTAAACAACCTCGCCAATATGCTGGCCCATGAATCCCGTTCAACATTACCTGGGGGCACCGTCATAGTTGATCGTCTAACCGAAGTGCTTGTCATTCAATTACTTCGATGGCATATGAACAAACAACACTCTGGTACTGGGTACTTTAGGGCGCTCGCTGATACGCGTCTTAGTCACGCATTAAGCCTGATCCACAAACAGCCAGCCCAAGCCTGGACAGTTGAGCGAATGGCACACTCTGTTGGTATGTCACGCTCAGCATTTGCTAATCTATTTCATGAAATCATCGGTATGACGCCTCTGTCGTACCTGAGTCAATGGCGAATGCATATCGCTCAGGACCTGTTGAAAGAAGGGAAAGAGTCTATGATCAGTATTGCAGAACAAGTTGGCTATCGTTCAGAAGCCTCATTTAGCAAGGCTTTCAAAAAGATTATCGGTGTCAGCCCTGGCCAATTAAGAAGACAAAAATAGTTACTAATCAAATATTTTACAAGTCCAAGCTAGTATACCCCCAACGTCTATACTAGCTGGCTTTGTGCGTCTTAAATAATGCCAAGATAATACGGTTTGACATAAATCCTATACCTTCCAACATTGTTTAGCAGGCTTGTTGTTCTCAAAATATATGGCGTCTGAAGCAGGTTTAAAGTACAGAGGTCTATATTTACTTCCTGTTTATTTTATCTGTTCATAGACGCTTTTATTTCGCTAAACATCATAATTGGAGTGTAACTATGACTCGTATCAAACCGATTGATCCAAATATTGCTGAGGGTGAAACCAAAGAAGTACTAGCACTCGCTCAAAAGCAATTTGGTGGCATACCGAATGCTTTCAAAACACTCGCAAGTTCGCATGTGGTACTAGAAGCATTTCTTGGTATGAGTAGCCCGTTGGCTAGAGGAAGTTTAACGCCCGCTCTGCGCGAACAAATTGCATTAGCGGTGGCTGGCAAAAACAACTGTGATTACTGCGCATCAGCACACACTGCCATCGGAGAAATGGCAGGTCTAAGCACAAAGGAAATGGCACTTAACTTAAAGGGTAAGTCTCAAGAATCAACAACACAGTGTATATTAGAGTTTGTTAATCATATCCTCGAATCCCGCGGGCAAGTATATGATATCGAGTTTATCAAGTTAAAAGAATTGAAACTAACGGATGCAGAGATCAGCGAAATTGTGGCACACACTGCTATGAACATCTTTACAACTTACTACCATATGATCGCCAAAACGGAAATCGATTACCCACTAGTCAAAGCCCAAAATAAACAATTTGATGATTACTAACTCCAGTCCGTCAAAGTTTACTTTTGTTACTAGTTCGAACTTACATTCGGTGTACTGCTTTAAAATTAAATGGGGTTAGGCAATTGCGCCTAAAGCTATTATGCAAAACAAACGCACACTACATTGCAAAACGCAAAATTCAATCTCGTTATCTGGCTCATATGGCCTTAAGTATTTGCTACCAATGATGCTTTTCAATTCTTCTTTGGCATGGGGCCAGATTGAAACATCAGACAAACCGCCTCAATGGAATAAAATCAAAGCCGCTCAGTGGCTCGATAATAGAGCGCTGTGGTGGCTCGATTATCCAATTAAACAAACGCCTACAGACCATAACGGCGCAGTACAATGCAATGCCTGTCACACAACACACACTTACACACTCGTTCGTCCTAAGCTTACACAAGGAGCAGGACTGAATGAGCGCATATTTGATAACATACGTCGCCGCCTTGTTGCCGGCCCAGGCGTTGCGCCATGGTTTGTAAATCCTCCCGGCAGATTGACTCAGTCTCGCGGTAGTGAAGCGATTAATACCACTTACTTGCTCGCGATGAAAGAAGCCAGAGAAGGCGCTTTGCAGTCTTCCCCTTTATTGATTACAGCTTTCGAACGGCTTTGGCTTCATCAGCGCGCCGATGGTGGTTGGGATTGGTTTAACTTTACATACGAACCCTTAGCTACGATAGAAGCACAGCATTTTGCAGCTTGTCAGGCTGCGGTTGCTATCGGCACAGCTCCTGGCTACTTCAATGAAAACTCACTGCCAGCACTTAAAGGTCGTGTAGATAAACTGCGAAACTGGCTCAAAGCCAGTCGTAATCCAAATAATCTATTTGGAGAAGCTTGGTTGCTTTTTGCGTCAACGCGATTGCAAGGGTTATTAACACCTCAAGAGCAAAATCAAATAATTAGTAAGTTGTTACAAAAACAAAACAGAGATGAAGTGAATAAAGGAAGTTGGGCCCTATATGAGCTCAACGATTGGCGCTACAGTGAAAAAACAGCGCCAACCAAGCCGAGAAAGCTGCACCCTGACGCGCGTAAACCGGAGGCTTATTCAACTGGTTTGATTGCCTATATTCTGATGCAAGCTGGTGTTAAAAGTGACGATCCAAGTATTACATCCGCTCTCAATTGGCTGCGTAACAATCAACAGCCTGACGGCTCTTGGAGAACATACTCTATCAGTGTGAACCGAAGCAAAGACGATCCTGCCTATCTATTTTTATCTGATGAAGCAACCGCTTGGGCGTCACTCGCATTGCTCGAGGGGGAAAGGAGTTGAGATGATAGCGAACATGGTTTAGGCCCATAGATATTCATAGGCCTTGAAGGCGACTGACTGAAGTCAGTCGCCCTGTTCATCTAACGGAGCTACGCTCGTCAGTTCTAAATCTAAATAAACTTTTTAATGATAAAGTCTACTTTCACACGTTTAGCCTGCCCTAGTATCTTTTGCACAGGTGCAGGGTAATCTTGCAAGGTTTCGATATCATCTGGCCCACTTAATTTTCTGCAATGAGATAAAATCGCGTTTTTCTCATCGTCTATAAATGGCTTTAATACTTGGTTTCTATCTTCAATTAAAATGCCATTTTCAATGTCTAGTCCCCATGCTCGTGGGTTTAAATTATGCCCAGTCATCAAATGAACCTGATTATCTTGATTGATACCTTTCAAATGGAATGAGTTGTCTCCATCTTTCCAGAGGTACACATTAAGCAACCCCTGCTCTATATACCTTTTTTGTGACTTTAAAAACTTGTGTAAAATTCGCTCATACAAATAAGGCAAAGCCCCTATGCGGCTGAATGGCTTATCTGGCGCAATATAAAAGTCATTTGCCGTCTTATCGCCAACGACAATGGTTATAGACTTACCTTGCTTGAGTAAACGGCGCAACGAACGAAGTAATGGAGCCGGAAAGTTGAAATAAGGCGTGTATAGGATCAACTCTTGTTCTGTTGTATCAAACAAGGTTTTAATCAATCTATTCAGCTTATTTGTTCTGCGCCCAAATCCAAGGAATGCACGAACATTTAAGTCTGTTGATTCGGTTGCCTTAGACATATCGTAATTGGCGCGCTTAAGTGAACGCATTAACTTTTTTTGCGCCAGTTTAATATCGCTAAAAGGCGTTAAAGGCCGAGTATCAATACGGGGGACTGCTTCTGAGCTGATTAGATGCTTTTCAATAAAGTCAGTAAAACTGTTGGCTAGCATCTCATTTTCGATAAGGAAATAACGATCGAGTCTATATCTATCTTCTTGATGTAGATACACATCGTTAATACTCGCACCGCTGTACAATACGGTGTCGTCAATCACAAACCCTTTAAGGTGAAGCACACCAAAAAGCTCTTTCGCTTTAACAGGCACACCATAGACTTCTACATTAGAATTAAACTTTTCCAAGTAATCACAGTACAAACGTGCATTTCCCTCGGACTTAGCTTCACCAATAAGACCTCTTTGCGCTCTGTGGAAGTCTACCAGTATTTTAATTTCTAACTCTGGATTCTGCAGTGACGCATTATGTAACGCAGCCAATACGCCTTGGCCAGCAGTGTCATCTTGTAAATAAAGTGCTGCGATATAAATTCGCTGCTTCGCTTTACTGATCAGAGACAAAAGTTCACTGTGATAATGCTTAGCGTCTGTTAAGACTTTACAGCTGTCTGCTTGTAAAGCAAAGCCGGAGTTGTCCTGCCAAAATGCCATATACACCTTTTAATCTTGGGCTACTGATAATTTAGTAGCAAAAAAAATTCCTTCAAACATAACAAAAAAAAATAGAAAGGTCATGAAGATCCGACAATTTCAGCTTTGTTGGCTTACTTTTCCATCAAGTACACTATATTTGACAAGTTTAGAATTTCGAAATTTGCTTTATTTGATTTTTATTTTACTTCTGGGTTGATTTACTTAGAATCGGCATCATTGTAATGCTAATACTAAATTTTAGGATAGAAATTCATGAGTGATAAGCACTGTAAACTATTAATCCTTGGCTCTGGCCCAGCTGGTTACACTGCGGCTGTTTATGCAGCGCGTGCAAACTTAAACCCTGTTTTAATCACGGGTATGCAACAAGGTGGTCAGCTTACAACAACAACAGAAGTAGAAAATTGGCCTGGTGATGCACACGGTTTGACAGGACCTGCTCTAATGGAGCGTATGAAAGAGCATGCGGAACGCTTTGAAACAGAGATCATTTTTGACCATATTAATAAAGTAGACGTAACAAAACGTCCATTTACCTTAACAGGTGATCAGGGTACGTATACATGTGATGCTCTAATCATCGCAACTGGCGCGTCTGCAAAGTACTTAGGCCTAGAATCTGAAACAGCCTTCCAAGGCCGCGGTGTTTCTGCTTGTGCTACATGTGATGGCTTTTTCTACAGAGGCCAAAAAGTTGCTGTAGTAGGTGGTGGTAACACTGCCGTTGAAGAGGCACTATACCTTTCAAACATCGCAGATGAAGTACACGTTATTCACCGTAGAGACAGCTTCCGCAGTGAGAAAATCTTATCTGACCGCCTGATGGAAAAAGCGAAAAACGGCAATGTTGTTCTTCACTTCGACCGTACGTTAGATGAAGTACTGGGTGATGACATGGGCGTTACGGGCATCAGAATCAAAGATACTCAGTCAGACACAACTGAAGATTTAGATCTAGCTGGTGTATTCATTGCGATTGGTCACAAGCCAAACACAGACATGTTTGCAGGCCAGCTTGAAATGAAAGATGGATATTTAGTTGTTGAGTCAGGCTTAAACGGCAATGCGACGCAAACAAGTGTTGAAGGTGTATTCGCTGCTGGTGATGTTTCAGATCATATCTACCGCCAAGCAATTACCTCTGCGGGCACAGGTTGTATGGCCGCACTAGATGCTGAGCGTTATTTAGATAACCTAAAATAATGCAATTGCACGCCATAAATCATGGCGTGCTTCACCCCTTAATTTGCTAAACTTGTCTTAGCAAACTTCCTACTCAAAACTAAAGTCACTTATGACACAACAGCTGTTTCACCTATCGCCAACTGACTACATATTTCCACCTTGCCACTTTGCATTAAAAGAACCTGATGGCCTATTAGCCATTGGCGGCTGCCTGAACACGTTAAGGCTAAAAAAAGCTTACCAGCAAGGTATTTTTCCTTGGTTTAATGAGCGAGAACCCATAATGTGGTGGTCACCTAGCGAACGGGGTATATTGGAATTAAAGGATTTTCATATCGGGCGTACCTTAAAAAAGGCCAAAAATAGACTCAACCCTAGGGTTACTATAAACCACGCCTTTGAGCAGGTGATTTCACAGTGTCGTAACCAAAGGCTTAATGAAGAAGGGACATGGATCAACAAAAATATGCTCAAAGCATATTGCCAAGCACATAAAGAAGGGTTTGCTCACAGTGTAGAGGTGTGGATAGATAACCAACTTGTTGGAGGGCTATATGGCATTATGGTCTCTGGAGTATTTTGTGGCGAATCGATGTTTCACAACCAGCCAAACACGTCTAAGTTAGCCATGTGGGCGTTGGTGAATTGGCTTAAAAAGCACAATGCTCACTTTATTGATTGCCAGCTCGATAACCCTTACTTAAGCTCTATGGGCGCAAAAGTCATTCCTAGAGAAGAATTTTTGACTAAACTAAAAGAAGCAAGTGACTATCACCCTGTAAGCACCATGTGGCAACCACAAGACATAGGGGCAATATATGACTGAACACTTTCCTTCTAAAATAGGCCTCAGTCAACAATTTGATTGCAGCTATCTGCCAGATAGAAAAGAACAACTGCTCGTTATCTTGGATAACGAGTGTTATACGGCTCCTCGGTTTGAGGCGTTATTATCTCTGGGGTTTAGGCGTAGCGGAGACCAAATTTATCGCCCACACTGCCCTATGTGTAGTGCATGTCAGTCAGTCAGGGTACTTGCAAAAGAATATGTGCCTTCAAAATCACAAAAGCGTAAATACAAGAAGATAGATAGTAACTTTTCAGTTAAAGTCAGCTTTCAAGAGAAGGAAAATTACTTTTCGCTGTATGAAAAGTACATCAATCAAAGGCACAGTGATGGCACTATGTTCCCGCCAAATAGACTGCAATATGAAAGCTTTCTCTTTTGTCGCTGGATGCCGATTTCATTTATAGAGCTTTGGCATGAGAAAAAACTCGTTGCAGTCGCTGTCACCGATACTATGCCCAATGCATTATCTGCCATCTATACTTTTTTTGACCCGGATTACGAACATTTAAGCTTAGGCACCATCATGATAATGGCGCAGCTTAACCTCGCGCGTTCTGAAAATAAGGATTTTGTATATTTAGGTTATCAAATAGACGAATGTAAAAAAATGCGCTACAAAAAGCAGTTTGCGCCAGCTCAACAGCTTAAAGAAGATACTTGGATAAATATTTAAGTTACTAATTTAAGCTCTTACCTTTACTTATTGTGTGCTTTTGGGCAAAATCTCCAACGATAAACTTATATAGAGGTGATACGCTCCAAATGGCGAAAGAAGACGTTATTGAAATGCAAGGCACGGTCCTTGAAACATTACCAAATACAATGTTCCGTGTTGAATTAGAAAATGGTCACGTTGTTGTGGCACATATTTCTGGTAAGATGCGCAAAAACTACATCCGTATTTTAACAGGTGACAAAGTCACTGTAGAGTTAACTCCTTACGACTTAAGTAAGGGACGCATCGTTTTCCGTGCACGTTAATTCTACCGTCTCGCCAGCATCTGTTTGATGCTATAAGACGTATGTAGCAAAAAACCTAGCCAATTGGCTAGGTTTTTTGCTTGTGTACTACCTTTAGAACCAGCCAGCTCCGCCAGCCGGTCCTCATACGTTGCTAGTTAGCTAATATTATGCAGAAACTAACTCCTGCTCAAAATCAAACTCCAACGCATTGCCTTTCACAGTCACTTTAACGCTACCGCCGTCAATTAAAGAGCCAAACAGAATTTCATTTGCCAACGGCTTTTTAAGATTGTCTTGAATAACTCGTGCCATCGGACGTGCGCCCATCGCTTTGTCGTAGCCAATGTCAGCTATCCAATCTCTCGCTTCGTTAGTAAGCTCTAAGTTAACAGACTTTTTATCTAATTGAGCTTGCAGCTCAACAATAAACTTATCAACAACTTGCAAAATAACTTCTTTTTCAAGATGGTTAAACCAAATGATATTGTCCAATCTATTTCTAAATTCAGGAGTAAATACCTTATTGATTTCAATCATTGCATCATGCGAGTGATCTTGCTGCTGGAATCCAATCGACTTTCTCACCGTCTCTTGAACACCCGCATTTGTCGTCATAACAAAAATCACGTTTCGGAAATCGGCTTTACGACCATTGTTGTCTGTCAGCGTGCCATGATCCATTACTTGTAGAAGTATGTTGTATATATCAGGGTGGGCTTTTTCAATCTCATCTAACAATACAACAGCATGAGGGTGCTTAATGACAGAATCAGTCAACAAACCGCCCTGCTCAAAACCAACATAGCCAGGAGGTGCGCCGATTAAGCGGCTCACAGCGTGTCGCTCTGAGTATTCAGACATATCAAAACGTATAAACTCTATGCCCATACATTTGGCGAGCTGCTTAGTCACTTCCGTTTTACCAACACCCGTCGGACCAGCAAATAAGAAAGACCCAATTGGCTTTTCTTCGTTTGCAAGGCCGGAGCGTGATAAACGAATAGCCGATGTAAGCGCATCAATAGACTCATCTTGGCCAAACACAAGCATTTTCAGGTTTCTATCAAGGTTTTTAAGTACTTCTTTATCACTTGATGACACATTTTGCTGTGGAATACGTGCAATTTTTGAAACAATTTGCTCAATATCAGCAACACCAATGGTCTTTTTACGCCTAGACATAGGTAATAGTCGTTGATTTGCACCCGCTTCATCAATCACGTCTATCGCCTTGTCAGGTAAGTGGCGCTCATTGATATATTTTGCGCTCAGTTCAGCTGCGGCTTTCAACGCTTTTTGGGTGTAGCGAATACCGTGATGTTCTTCGTAACGTTCTTTCAAGCCGTATAAAATCTTGGCTGTGTCAGCAACACTAGGCTCAACTACGTCAATTTTTTGGAAGCGACGAACTAGCGCTCTATCCTTCTCAAAAATGTTCTTAAACTCTGAATAAGTTGTTGAGCCCAAACAGCGCAGCTTACCACTAGAAAGCAGTGGTTTAATTAAATTCGACGCATCCATTACCCCGCCAGATGCAGCACCTGCACCGATAATTGTATGAATTTCGTCAATAAATAAAATTGCGTTTGGTTTGGCTTGCAGTTCTTTTAAAAGTGCTTTAAAACGCTTTTCAAAATCCCCACGGTATTTTGTACCAGCGAGCAATGCGCCCATATCAAGAGAGTAAACGACCGCATCTTCAATGACTTCAGGTACTTGGTCATTCACAATACGATAAGCCAACCCTTCAGCAATGGCAGTTTTACCTACCCCAGCCTCTCCAACAAGTAATGGGTTGTTTTTCTTACGGCGACATAACACTTGGATGGTTCTTTCAACTTCTTGGTCGCGACCAACCAAAGGATCTATTTGCCCAGCTTTTGCCAGCACATTAAGATTTGCAGTAAAGTTTTCAAGCTTGGTTTTTTCGTCGCTTTGTACTTCCGCTCCTTCTTCGTTGATATCCTCATGCTCTTCTGGCTCAGGATCATCGTCCGATTTTGAAATACCGTGACTAATAAAATTAACGATGTCTAATCGACTGACATCTGCTTTTTTGAGTAAATATACAGCTTGGCTCTCTTGCTCTGAGAAAATAGCTACCAAAACATTGACGCCAGTTACTTCGTTTCTACCTGAAGACTGCACATGAAACACTGCTCTTTGTAATACACGCTGAAATCCAAGCGTTGGTTGAGTCTCCCGGTCTTCCTCTAACTCAGGAATGATTGGCGTTGTTTCATCAATAAACTCTGACAGCTCCCTTTTAAGGTTGTCAGTATCTACGCTACAGGCATTAAGCGCTTCACTTGCCGAAGGATTATCGATTAGGGCAAGTAATAAATGCTCCACCGTCATAAATTCATGACGACGTGTACGAGCTTCACGAAACGCGGTGTTAAGTGTAATTTCTAAATCTTTATTTAGCATTGGCAACCCCCAACGAGAATAAATAAGGTCATTCTTGCTCACAGCTACACAGGAGCGGATGCTCATGATCGCGAGCGTATCTGTTCACCTGCTCAGCCTTTGTATGGGCTATGTCTGCAGGATACATTCCACATACCGCTTTTCCCTCGTGATGTACTTTCAACATCACTTCAGTTGCTCTTTCGCTATCCATGTTGAAAAAAGTCATTAACACTTCGATGACGAAATCCATCGGCGTGTAATCATCATTGTTTAAAATTACTTTGTACTTTTTCGGTGGTTGAAGTTTTTGCTTCTCTAGGTCTTTGACCTCTTCCAACACACCTGAATCTTTTATCCCACTCATAATTAAATATAGTCTTGTCTTATATACTCAAGCAAACTTGAATTAAAAAATAAATAAAATGTTAAAAAACTGCACTAAAAAACTTGACTGTATGGTTATTTAAACTACATTCTAGTCCTAGTTGTTCATGTTATGGACAGCTTAGCAAATTTCAAAGGTTAGATTAACTTAATTAGTCAACTTATAGAAGGATGTAGAAGTATGGCTTGCGGAAAAGTCAAATGGTTTAACAACGCCAAAGGGTTTGGTTTCATCGTAGAAGACGGCAGTGACGAAGATATCTTTGCACATTACTCGACGATTGTAATGGATGGATACAAGACGCTTAAAGCTGGTCAAGATGTAACATTCGAGCTACAGGAAGGGCCTAAGGGCTTACATGCTACTAATATTGCACCGAAAGTTGGTGAAATGGCATAGCAATTCTCAAGGCTCTAAAAGCGAGCTACGCAAGTTGCTCGCTTCATCTCTTTTTTCTCACTATAAATCCCCCCTTGTAACATATTTTTCTATATCTTAAGTAAATTGCATTAGCAGCATTACGATTAGATTGGTACAATCCCTGCCGATGTCCAGGTCTGTTAGTTATTTCTATTCCCTAACTTCAGTAGGAATAACTAACAAACTTGCTAATTACAAAGAGATTAAGCTTTTTATTTAAAGCTAATTTTTTTGTCACTCAATCGTCAAAATAGCGTTGGGTAACAAAAGTTAGCAAGATCTTGCTTATTGTTGAACGGTCTAATTGACCCAAAACTATCTAGGAATGATGATGACATCAAAAATTATTTATACAAAAACCGATGAAGCACCAGCTTTAGCAACTTATTCTTTGCTGCCTGTGATCCAAGCTTACACAAAAGCAGCTGGTGTTGAAGTAGAAACAAGAGATATCTCTTTAGCTGGTCGTGTGATCGCTAATTTCCCTGAGTTTCTTACTGAAGAACAAAGAATCGCAGACGCCCTGTCTGAGCTAGGCGAACTTGCTAAGACGCCAGAAGCAAATATCATCAAATTACCTAATATCAGTGCTTCAATCCCTCAACTTAAAGCAACCATTAAAGAGCTACAAGAGAAAGGCTACGCACTTCCAGATTACCCTGAAGAGCCAAAAGACGACAAAGAAGCTGCTATCAAAGCAACTTACGACAAAATCAAAGGTAGCGCTGTAAACCCAGTACTACGTGAGGGGAACTCAGACCGTCGTGCTCCTGGTTCTGTTAAAGCATACGCACAGAAAAACCCACATTCAATGGGCGCTTGGTCTGCGGACTCTCAGTCTTATGTAGCAAGCATGAGCGAAGGTGATTTCTTCGGTTCAGAGCAATCTACAACAGTAGCAGAGGCAACTGATGTACGTATTGAGCACGTTGCAGCAGACGGTACTGTTAATGTATTGAAGCAAAGCACGCCGCTACTAGCTGGCGAGATCATCGACGCTTCTCGCATGAGTGTTAGCGCACTTCGCAGCTTCCTTGAAGCTGAGGTAGAAGCCGCTAAAGAAAAAGGCGTACTTTTCTCTCTTCACATGAAAGCAACTATGATGAAGGTTTCTGACCCAATCATCTTTGGTCACGCTGTAAAAGTATTCTACAAAGAAGTTTTCGAAAAGCATGGCGAAACTTTCGAGCAATTAGGTGTTGACGTAAATAACGGTATTGGTGACGTTTACAACAAACTTGCTAACTTAGATGATGCAAAACGCGCAGAAATCGAAGCTGATCTAGCTGCTGTATACGACGTTCGCCCAAGCATTGCAATGGTTGACTCTGATCGTGGTATCACTAACCTACACGTACCAAGTGACGTTATCATCGACGCATCTATGCCAGCGGCTATCCGTACAAGCGGCCAGATGTGGAACGCTGAAGGTAAGCAACAAGACACAAGCTTTGTGATCCCAGATCGTTGTTACTCTGGTGTTTACCAAGCAACTATCGATTTCTGTAAAGAAAATGGTGCTTTTGATCCTCGTACTATGGGTACAATCCCTAACGTTGGCCTTATGGCTCAAAAAGCAGAAGAATACGGTTCACACGACAAAACATTTGAAGCACCTTCAAATGGTGTTATCCGTGTGGTTGACCAAGCAGGTAACGTACTACTTCAACACGATGTTGAGCAAGGCGATATCTGGCGTATGTGTCAGGTTAAAGACGCACCAATCAAAGATTGGGTTAAGCTAGCTGTTAACCGTTCACGTGCATCTAACACACCTGCTGTTTTCTGGTTAAACGAAGCGCGTGCACACGACGCTGAGCTTATCAAAAAAGTAAATGCATATTTACCAGAGCACGACACAGACGGTCTTGATATCCGCATTCTTGCGCCTGTTGAAGCGACTGAGTTCTCACTTGCGCGTATGAAAGACAGCCAAGACACAATTTCAGTAACTGGTAACGTATTACGTGACTACCTAACTGACTTATTCCCAATTTTAGAGCTTGGTACAAGTGCGAAAATGCTATCTATCGTTCCACTAATGAACGGCGGTGGCTTATTCGAAACTGGTGCTGGTGGTTCAGCGCCTAAGCACGTTCAACAGTTCGAAAAAGAAAACCACTTACGCTGGGATTCTTTAGGTGAATTCCTTGCACTAGCTGCTTCTTTAGAGCACCTAAGCCAAGTAACTAACAATCCTAAAGCGCAAGTACTTGCTGATACACTAGACGCGGCAACAGGTAAATTCCTTGATGAGAACAAATCACCTTCTCGTAAAGTAAATGAGCTGGATAACCGTGGTAGCCACTTCTATCTTTCTCTTTACTGGGCACAAGAGCTTGCAGCCCAAGGTACTGACGCTGAGCTTAAAGCTAAATTCGAAGCAGTTGCAAAACAACTTACCGAGAATGAAGCTGCTATCGTGGCTGAACTAAATGACGTTCAAGGCCAAGCAATGGATGTAGAAGGCTACTTCCAGCCAAACGATGAAAAAGCGTTTGCAGCTATGCGTCCAAGTAAATTATTTAACGATGCATTAAACCTAATCGCTTAAGTTAAATAAACTCAATTAGAAAGGCAGCAATACGCTGCCTTTTTTCGTTTTACAAGCTGAAGTATTTGTTCAATTTTGCTAGTATAGGCGCCCAATCATGCTGGCCTCTGTGAGTTATGACACATAAAAATAGCAAACGCCCCTATTCGTCGACTAGAAATAAACCCAATGGTAATGCTCGACGTCAAGTCAAAAACCCCAAAAAACCACCGGTAAAGCCTGAAGACGTCAAAGTTGTTCTTTTTAACAAACCTTTTGATGTTTTATGTCAATTTACTGATGACCAACACCGAAAAACCTTAGCTGACTTTATCGATGTCAAATCAGTCTATGCTGCGGGTCGACTAGACCGCGATAGCGAAGGTTTATTACTTTTGACTAACTGCGGCAAGTTGCAGC
The DNA here is from genome assembly GCF_018100925.1 of Pseudoalteromonas luteoviolacea. Taxonomy (GTDB): domain Bacteria; phylum Pseudomonadota; class Gammaproteobacteria; order Enterobacterales; family Alteromonadaceae; genus Pseudoalteromonas; species Pseudoalteromonas obscura. Next base: position 259,848 of record NZ_JAGJEH010000004.1, read on the forward strand.
ACAAGCTCACCGAGCCGAAAAAGAACACTGACAAAACCTATTGGGTTCAAGTAGAGGGATCGCCCGATGAGCAATCACTCGAGATGCTGAGAAAAGGGGTCGAATTAAAAGACGGCATGACCAAACCCGCCAAAGTCGAAGTCATTGACGAGCCTAACATTTGGCCTCGCAACCCGCCAATACGAGAGCGAAAAAATATTCCCACAACTTGGTTAAGTATTACGATTTCTGAAGGGAGAAACCGTCAAGTTCGGCGCATGACTGCGCACATTGGCTATCCAACCTTGCGGTTGATTAGATACAGCATTGGCAAATATACACTCAGTGGTCTAAATAACGGGCAGTATAAGGTTTTACAGCCAAATAAAGTCTAGGGAGTGTCTTTTGAGGGCGGCCAAATGCGTGCTATACTCACGACCTTTCAAATATTACATATAGATGTACAGCGATATTATGAGCGATAACAGTAACATTAAAGTCATTGTCGGCATGTCTGGCGGCGTGGATTCTTCAGTTTCAGCTTACCTTCTAAAAGAACAGGGCTATCAAGTAGAAGGCTTGTTCATGAAAAACTGGGAAGAAGACGATAACGATGAATACTGTGCCGCAGCTGAAGATCTAAAAGATGCACAAGCCGTGTGTGAAAAACTGGGTATTGAACTGCATACTGTCAATTTTGCGGCTGAATACTGGGACAATGTATTTGAGTATTTCTTAGAGGAATACCGCGCAGGTCGCACACCAAACCCAGATATCATGTGCAACAAAGAAATCAAGTTCAAAGCTTTTTTGGAATTTGCAGCAGAAGCACTAGGAGCTGACTATATAGCGACTGGCCACTACGTTCGCCGTGAAGAGCGTGATGGTAAGTTTGCAATGCTAAGAGGCTTAGACAACAACAAAGATCAAAGCTATTTCTTATATACGTTAAGCCACGAACACGTTGCACAAACACTATTCCCTGTCGGTGAGATTGAAAAGCCTGAAGTACGCCGCATTGCAGAAGAACAAGGTTTAATCACTCATAACAAAAAAGACAGCACGGGTATCTGTTTTATTGGTGAGCGCAAATTTAAAGATTTCTTGCAAAAATTCCTTCCTGCTCAGCCAGGCATTATTGAAGATGCTGAAGGCAATCAAGTCGGCGAGCATGAAGGCTTAATGTACCACACGCTCGGCCAGAGAAAAGGCCTACTAATCGGCGGGATGAAAGAAGGCTCTGGCGAGCCTTGGTATGTTGTCGATAAAGATGTAGAGCGCAACGTCCTTGTGGTTGGTCAAGGTAAAGACCACCCTCGCCTGTATAGTAACGGGCTCAATGCCAATCAACTGCACTGGGTTGACCGCGAAGGCCCACAAGGAACCACTCGCTGCACAGTAAAAACTCGCTATAGACAAGAAGATATTCCATGTACTCTGCTGGTCGGTAAAGATGGCATGGCTCGAGTGCTGTTCGATGAGCCACAAAAAGCAGTTACACCGGGTCAATCAGCGGTATTTTATTTAGATGATGCCTGTCTTGGCGGCGGTATCATCGAGTCGGTGATCAAATAATGCAACCAAAAGCCGTTATTCCATTAGCTGCTATATGTCAGATAGCTAAGCTTGTTCAAAAATGCGCTCGTTATGGCACTTTTAACGAAAACGAAGTCCATACATTTTTGCAAAGCATTCTTAATACGTCACCTCAAAACCCAGAGGACGTCTATGACGACCACTTCGCTTTAAAAGGTGGCTATCAAGCTTTGGTAGCGCAATTATCCAGCGAAGGTGAAAAAGACGTTGAAATCGTAAAATACGTCGGTAGCTTGTTACAGCTTGAACGCGCTTTGTCTGCAAATAGCGCTGTATTTTCAGAGCTGGCCAAACGCATTGAACAAGTCGAAAGACAAACCTTACATTTTAATGTATACGACGAACAAGTATTAGGTGCACTTGCTGATATCTATACCCAAGTTATCAGCCCTGCCGGTCCTAAAATCCAAGTATTTGGTAAACCAGATTTACTTCAGCAAAGCCATATTCAACACAAAATACGTGCATTGTTGTTGGCAGGAATTAGAAGTGCGGTGTTGTGGAGACAACTTGGTGGTAAACGCCGCCATTTCTTTTTTTCTAAAAAGAAAATTATCGCCACTGCACAACAGTTTATATAAATTATCGTTCAAAAAACCAATTAGTTAGGAGAAATTATGGAGCTTTCAGCGTTAACCGCTATCTCTCCAGTGGATGGTCGCTATGGTAGCAAAACCAAAGAGCTGAGAAGTATCTTTAGTGAGTTCGGTCTTATCAAATACCGTGTCACAGTTGAAGTTCGTTGGTTACAAGCTCTAGCAAAAGCAGACGCAATCAAAGAAGTGCCTGCTTTCAGTGATGAAGCTAATGCGATACTTGACGGCATTGTTGCAAACTTCAGTGAAGAAGATGCACAACGTGTCAAAGATATCGAGCGCACTACAAACCACGATGTTAAAGCAGTTGAATATTTGCTAAAAGAGAAAGTAGCGGATAATGCAGAGCTACAAGCTGTAAATGAATTCATTCACTTTGCTTGTACATCTGAAGACATTAATAACCTATCTCATGGTTTAATGCTGAGTGAAGCGCGCGATCAGGTGTTACTACCATACTGTGATAACCTACTTGCGGCAATCAAAGAAAAAGCAGTTGAGTACAAATCAGTACCAATGATGACTCGTACTCACGGTCAACCTGCTTCACCTTCAACTATGGGTAAAGAGTTTGCTAACGTTTATGTTCGTCTACAACGTCAGCGCGAGCAAATTGCTAACGTCGCTCTTTTAGGCAAAATCAATGGCGCTGTTGGTAACTACAACGCTCACCTAAGTGCTTACCCAGAGTATGATTGGCATGCACATGCAGAATCATTTGTAACTAGCCTAGGACTAACTTGGAATGCGTTCACAACGCAAATTGAGCCGCATGATTACATTGCTGAGCTATTTGACGCAATTGCACGTTTCAATACAATCCTACTAGACTTTGATCGTGATGTTTGGGGCTACATTGCTCTTAACCACTTCAAACAAAAGACCATTGCAGGTGAGATTGGCTCTTCTACAATGCCGCACAAAGTTAACCCTATCGATTTTGAAAACTCTGAAGGTAACTTAGGTCTAGCAAATGCGATTTTCGCGCATCTAGCACAGAAACTACCAGTTTCTCGTTGGCAACGTGACCTAACTGACTCAACGGTTTTACGTAACCTTGGTGTTGGTATGGGCTATGCGCTAATTGCATACCAAGCGACACTTAAAGGTATCAGCAAATTAGAAGTAAACGCAGATCGTCTTCTTGCTGAACTAGATGACAACTGGGAGCTGCTTGCTGAACCGATTCAAACAGTAATGCGTAAGTACGGCATCGAAAAGCCATACGAAAAGCTAAAAGAGCTAACACGTGGTAAGCGTGTTAATCAAGAAATCATGGCTGACTTTATCGATGGTTTAGACCTACCAGACTCAGTTAAAGCGGAAATGAAGTTGATGACGCCAGCAAACTATATCGGTCGTGCTGAAGCGTTTATTGACGAATTAAACTAATCTAGTCAATTAGATTTTATTAAGCGAAAGGAACAGCATTGAGCTTGTAACTTTCGCTTTTTTTATGGAGAAAATATGTACCAGCTGTCTATTAATAACATGACTCAAGAAGCGTTTTTGAGTCAGTACTGGCAAAAAAAACCCTTGTTAATTAAAGGAGGTTTCAAAGACTTTCAGGACCCCTTGTCTGCAGAAGAACTTGCAGGATTGGCAATGGAAGACAGCATTGAGTCTCGATTAATCACTAATCATGACGAAAATTGGCAAGCGCACCATGGTCCATTTGAAAACTTCGAAAAACTAACTGACACAAATAGCACCTTATTAGTGCAAGCCGTTGATCACTGGCATCCACCAGCTGCCCAACTACTTGTCCCTTTTAGATTTATACCTAACTGGCGGATCGATGACTTGATGGTGAGCTTTTCAACACCGAACGGTGGTGTAGGCCCACATTTAGATCAGTATGATGTGTTTATCATTCAGGGCGAAGGCAAAAGACATTGGCGCGTTGGTATGCCAAACCCTAACTTAAAACAGTTCACAAAAGATAAAGCCCTTCTTCAAGTCGAGCAATTTGAAGCTGTAATAGATCATATTTTAGAACCTGGTGATATTTTGTATATTCCTCCGGGTTGTCCTCATGAGGGCTATGCAGTTGAAAATGCGTTAAATTACTCTGTCGGTTTTAGAGCGCCGGATCAAAAAGATTTCATCAGTAGTTTTGCTGACCATGTCATTGACGAGGAAGCAGGCATAGAGCGATACAATGATCCAGAACTGGCAATAAGGTCTTCTCTTGGCGAAATAACCACACAAGATAAAACCAAAATACAAGCAATGCTATTAGGTCTGATCCATGATGAAGAATTGTTTAGTAAGTGGCTAGGGACTTATCTCAGTCAGCCCAAACACGATATGGATTTAGCTCCTCTTGAAGATGCGCTTGTTGCCGACCACTTAGAATCAGAAATTGAACCAGATGACACAATAGTGCGAGCTGGTGGCGTTCGAGCAATATATCAAAACATTGGTGAATATATACTCTTGAGTATCAATGGTGAAACCTATCAATTGTCACAAAATGACCTAGAACAGGTAAAGTTGTTAACTGACAATACAAATTTTTTGTTTAAACAGGTAAAACCAGCGTTAATGAGCTTGGAATTCAAACAAACGTTAACTACGCTTATAAACGACGGGCTTTATTATGTCGAAGCTTGGTCTTAATGCCTGACTGACAGGGCCAACCATACAAACAAGGTGTCACAATATTTGGCACCTAAAATAATAATAAGGGTTGATATTTCCCTTATTCGTCAGGGCGTGTTGTATGATTTTCGCTAAGAGGTAATCATGATTTATCACGTCGACAAAGTGAGTTGGAAACAAACTCAGGGACAGCTGCGCCAAATTCGTGAAAGAGTGTTTGTGTGCGAATTACACTTACCAAAGCATGTTGAGTTCGATCAACATGATAAAACTGCGGATCATGTCTTGATTCGCGATGAAAACCACCAGGCTGTTGGTACAGGTCGGCTGTGCAGTGACGGGTTAATCAGCCGTATCGCAATTGTTAAAGATCACCGAAATAGACAAGCCTATCAATCTTTAATCGGGTACCTTGCAGATCTCGCACAGCAAAAAGGTCTTAAAGAGGTTTTTGTGCAATGTATTTTGGAAGAAGTACCCACCTTTGTAAAATCAGGCTTCAGCAAACAGGGTGGCGTTTTTATGGAAGCGGGGATCCCAAGACAACGTCTCAAGTGCCCAGCTTCGATGATAAACTCAGAACCATTTACGATGCTACACTAGCCCACAATTTGTCATTGTTATAAATTGCATATATGTCATGAGCTTTGTTGACCAGTAAGTTGGCAAAGTCCACTTGTGTTTTCTCTTTAACACCGGCCGTAATAATGCCATCTGCTTTGAGCTGCCATTGATATGAAAAATACCTCAGAGCTTCTCTCGCATTGCTCGCGGCTTTGTCTCCGGTAGCATCGGTTGGCACTTGTCCTGTTATTGCCCAATACCCTTTGCCCTGTTCGTCTTGCAGCTTCCAAACTGCAATCGCTGGTGGCAAAATGCGGCACTCTTTTTCAATGACTTTATTGGTGATAATTCCTTTTTCTGCCAAATGGCGCTGCGCAGCTTGTAGTTGCTCTCTTTGCCACAATTGTAGTGACTGCTGCTGTTGTGATTTAGACATAATAAACCTTGCTTACTTTTATTCTTACGCACTTCAACTTGCCTGTAACTCTATTAATTTCGTTAATGACTTGCAACATAGAAACGCCAAAGTACAGACATAAATTAAAGTTTGCACAATAATCATACTTTACTAGGCTAAAATTAATCCAACTGAAGATTAAGTAACATGTTTTTGTTTGTATCTTACATTGTGCCAATATTGGTACTCGTTATTGGTTTAATATTTATTGACTCAGTAGCTATCTCAGTGCTTATGGCGGGTTTATCTGCTGCGAGTTTGTTTATGCAAAAGTTGGCACTCGCACAACAGCAGGCTGAGCAACAAGAGGAGCCAACCCTACCCCACGACAACATAATACAAGAACAACAAGAAGACCTCGCTTGTTTAGAGCAACTCAGCAGCGTGATCATTCCACAATTGATTGCCCAAGTGTCAAGTGCTAGAGAACAGACAAAAGGCTCCGTCGTAAACATGTCAGGAGAGTTTTCAAATCTCGTTGGCAATATATCAGCTACGCTAGATAGAACAGCAAATGACAGTGGGGCCAGTTTACAAGACGTTTCAGAGTCTAGTCGAGACAAGTTAAATGGCGTACTCGCCTATATTGAACAAACCAACGACTCACAGGCACAGATGACTACGACCATTAAGGATCTAGTAGATAAAAGTAACGAACTTCAAACCATGTCAATTGATGTGTCAAAAATTGCTGAGCAAACCAATTTGCTTGCACTAAATGCATCAATTGAGGCGGCGCGTGCTGGCGAGAATGGTAGAGGCTTCGCTGTGGTCGCCGACGAAGTGCGCTCTTTGGCCAACTCAAGTGGCGAGACCGGTGTACGTATTGGCCAGCTCATAGAAAGTATTGCCAATGCAATGCGCTCTTCAATGGACTTGATGAACTCAGAGCTTGAAAAAAAGCAAGTGCTGACTGAAAAATATCGCACCGAGATAAATACCGTTGTTGACGAATGGCTGGCTCTGTCGCAGCACGTCGAATCTCATGCAGCTGAATTACATGCGTCGAATTTAGAAATTCGAGAAAAAATCTCTCAGATCCTTGTTGATTTGCAGTTTCAAGACAGAGTCGATCAGATCCAAGACAGTGTCACTATCGCTTTAAATATCATGATTGAAGAAATAGACCAATTTATTTTGAGTCGCAGAGAGTGCCAAACAGCCAAATTTAATCATCAAAGGATCAGTAATGAATTGAAAAAAACTGCTGCGACTAATGAGCAACGTAGCATCTTATCCAAAGGTCGTGACGACGACACAGTTGATGATTTAACTTTCTTATGAGGACGTTATGAGTAAAACCATTCTAGTTGTAGACGATTCTGATTCTCTCAGACAAGTTGTAAACATTGCTCTAACCGGGGCGGGATTTAATGTTGTCGAAGCCAGAGATGGTAAAGACGCTTTAACTAAACTAAATGGCAATAAAATACACTTGATAATCAGCGATGTGAACATGCCCAATATGAACGGCATCGAATTTGTAAAGCAAGCTAAGCAATTGCCGCAATACAAGTTTACGCCTGTCATTATGCTCACTACAGAAAACCAGCAAAGTATGATGGAAGAGGGAAAAAAAGCTGGCGCCAAAGCTTGGATGGTCAAACCCTTCAAGCCGGCACAGATGTTGCAAGCAGTATCGAAACTTTTAATGATGTAGAGAATACGTATGTCTGAGTGTTTTAAATTTCCAACAGAGCTGACAATTTACGAAGTTCAACAAACGTTCAATGAAATAAAGTCATATATTTCAGAAAAAGACAGCGTTTCTTTTGATTTTAGTGAGACCACGGAAGTCGATTCAGCGGGCCTGCAACTCATAATTTGGGTTGTTTATCACAGCCAAAAGATAGGTTTAAAAATTGATACTATCTCCACCAATGACGTCATCGAAGCGCGCTGTCAAAAACTGGGTGTTGGCATGTCCACGCCCCCAAATGACTAAGGGGTAGTCATGTCTATTGATTTGTCTTCGGCTATAGCAACATTTGTCACTGAATCAAAAGAACTGTTGCAAGAGATGGAGAATGGCCTTCTAGACTTGGAGTCTGAAACCTCTGAAGAACATGCGAGCGAAATTATCAACGCACTGTTCAGAGCCATTCATACAATCAAAGGCAGCGCAGGCATTTTTGATTTTGTGCATGTCGTTACACTGACCCATATCGCAGAAACGTTATTGGAAAGTGCCAGAAATGGTGAACTGCAATTGGGCAAAGACTTAATTTCACTCTATCTAGAAACCAGAGATGCAACAGAAACACTCATCACACTCGCCGCTGCTGAAACAGAGCCCGATCAAGACCTACTCAATAAAGTAAATCATTTAGTTTCTTGCTTCTCTAAATACATTGAAGCAGATGCCGATGAAGCCCAAGATGAAGTTTTTAAAAAAACGACCTCGGGAAACCAACTTGATAACGAGCGCTGGGTACTATTTTTTGTGCCAAATGAAAATGTGCTCAGGAATGGATTGGACCCCTACTCGTTCATTCACTATTTGAATTCAGAAACAGATGATCTCAAAGTCAGTACATGGTTTGATTCAATGTTTGGACCACAACAATTTGACCCTGAGTCCAATTACTTGTCGTTTATAATATCGTTCAATACAGACAAAACGGAAAATGACATCATTGACATTTTTGAATTTATTCGCAGTGAAGCTTATATCGCCATTTTACCGCCTCAAGGCGACACAGAGATCCTCAAAGCCAGTATTCAAAAATATCAAGACATTGACTTTGTAACCCACTCTCTCAAAGAAGCAGACCCTGCTTTTGCTGACATAATGCAATTGCTAAATCAAAAAGAAAAAACACCTCCACCCGAACAAACCCTTGAACAATCAGGCGCTGCACCAACTGTAAATACATCAAAGCTTCATAAAAGTAAGACACTCCGGGTTGAGGCGCTGAAACTAGACAGGCTCATAGATCAAGTTGGGGAGATGGTCATAACTGGCGCTAGAACCAACTTGCTTGCTCATGAAACAGGCAACGAAACCCTAATCGAAGCAATGGCGCTTCTAGAACGGCTTGTCGAAAACATTAGAGATAGCTCATTAAAACTCAGAATGGTGCAAATTGGTGAAACGTTTAATAAGTTTAAACGTGTTGTACGAGATATTGCGGACGAGCTTGGAAAGCAAGTGGAATTAACCATAGTCGGTGCAGAAACCGAACTGGATAAGACGTTTGTAGAAAAAGTCAGTGATCCACTAATGCATATTGTAAGGAATGCAATTGATCATGGTATAGAAGATCCAGATACACGGCGTGCACAAGGTAAACCCGAGCAAGGACAGTTAACACTTAAAGCGTATCATGACTCAGGTTCAATAGTGATTGAAGTGAGTGATGATGGCAAAGGGCTAGATCAAGAAAAGATTTTAAAACGTGCAATCGACAGAGGGCTAGTCTCCGCAAACCAAACTCTTCAAGAAAAAGATATTAACTTGTTGATTTTTGAACCGGGATTCTCAACTGCTGAGTCGATCACCAATATCTCTGGACGCGGTGTGGGAATGGATGTCGTGAAGCGAAACATCGACAGCCTAAGAGGCAGTGTTGAAGTTGAAAGCACACCGGGGCAAGGTTCAACCATTTTAATTCGCTTACCTCTTACTTTATCTATTATCGATGGTTTTATGTTCGAGGTCCACAAAGAAAACTATGTTATCCCATTGGATACCGTTGTCGAGTGTTTAGAGCTTCATGAAGTGGTATCTGAGCAGGATATTCAGGATAAAAGTTATATCAATTTAAGAACTGAAGTTCTGCCATTTATACGGTTAAGAACCTTATTTGGTATTGAAGAACAAATAGATCATACCAGAGAATCTCTGGTCATTGTTCAGTTCGGCACGCTGCGTGCTGGTTTGGTAGTGGACTCGCTTAAAGGCGAGTTCCAAACAGTTGTAAAACCACTAGGAAGGTTGTTCGAAGGACTCAAATGTATTAGCGGTGCGACCATTTTAGGTAGCGGAAATGTCGCCATTATTTTAGACGTTTCCGCACTTATAAAGTCTGCAATTTCAGTTTATGAGGCGTTAGAGAAAAAGCATTAGGTAATCCCGGAGAGCTAACATGTTTAAGAACTTTACGATTCGCAACAAGATTATTCTTGCGATGTTTACCATGGGGGTATTGTTATTAGTCATAGCAATGTCTGTTCAGCTTAAAAATGGAGAAATTGAAGAGTTTGCGGTAGACGTCGGTAAAGTGGATATACCTGAAACAATCTACGCATTAAACATGTTGGACGAGCTGGGGGATATGAACAGTAACGTGCTGGAATATATTGCTGGCGAGTCTGATGAGAGTGAGGACTTTCGTTCAAATTACAATGAGTTCATTCGTTATTTAGAGGACTTGAAACAACTTGGAACAGTCAATAATTCTCTATTGAGACAACTGGAAGAATTAGTTACTCGCTACGCAAATGAAAATCAAGAGTTGATTTTCGACCGCTTCGACCCTTTGTTAGAAGCAAAGGCAATTGATAAATACGACTATCTAAACAAAGAGTTTGCCATCCCACTTGAGCAACTTCTAGATACATTGAAAGAAGAAGAAGTGGCTGATGCAGGTAGTAGCGGTGACTTCAATGAAGTGGTTAACGATGACCTACCAGGTGTTCGCTATTACCTTGAGTTAATTGATGAACAAGGGGATATGATGAGCTCCCTGAATGCATATATGCGTGGTGCATTAGGTGCAGACTCTGCATTTGAAAAAGATGCTAGAACATTCTCTGGTTTTTTAGCTGATATCAAACCCCTAGAAAGAAAACCTCCAGAAATAAAAGCGCTGAGTGAGGTCGAGCGGATGTACCTCGAGCTATACAATGGCGGTAAAGAAATTTTTGCCATGTATGATCCGCGCAATAAAATCAAGGCATCTAAGGATGTTGACCGCCTTGAACATGAAGTATTCAACAAAATCGAAGACCTCTTAGAAGAGATATCAAATGAGGCCATTCAAGAGGGCGATGAATCTCTCAATGCATTGGTCACCGCAGCTCGAGAAAGTATTTCGTTAGTATGGGCCCTATTAGTTGTGGCCATTGTGCTGGCAACTGCCACCGCAGCTTTTCTGATCCGGGGTATCGTAATTCCCATCAACGCACTCGCTGAAGCGGCTGAAGACTTGCGTTCAGGTGAGGGAGATCTAACAAGACGCATTCCAGATTTTGGCAATGACGAAATAGGAGAAACTGCACGCAGTTTCAATGGCTTTATTGAACGTCTGCAAAATATCCTGCTAGACATTCAAGAATCTGTTGAATCTATTGCCCACAGCACTAACGAAGTGGGAACAACATCTCGAATGCTCAGCTCTACGTCGAACCAACTCGCAGCCAGCGTAGAAGAAACCTCCGCGTCTTTAGAGCAAATGAGCTCCTCAATTTCAATGAATACAGAAAACTCTAAGGTAACCAATGACATTGCCAAGCAATCAAGTAGCGAAGCAAACGATGGCGGTCGCGCTGTAAAGGATACCGTTAAAGCCATGACACAAATTGCTGAAAAAATTGGAATAATCGAAGACATTGCCTACAAAACTAATTTACTTGCACTTAACGCTGCTATTGAAGCGGCGAGAGCTGGCGAGCACGGTAAAGGGTTTGCCGTAGTAGCAGATGAAGTCAGAAAGCTTGCTGAGCGCTCACAAGTTGCTGCACAAGATATCAGTACACTGGCAGATAATAGCGTGAAAATAGCGCAACATGCCGGAGGAATGCTAGATAGAATGGTGCCTAATATTGGTAAAACCGCTGATTTGGTACAAGAGATCACCGCAGCGTCAACAGAGCAAAGCACGAGTGTTGCTGAAATCAACCGAACTGTCTCGCAATTAGATGAAATTGCGCAGCAAAATGCGTCAGCATCGGAAGAACTAGCTTCAACCGCCAAAATGGTGCAAGACCAAACCAGTGATATTCGCTCTACAGTGAACTACTTCAAACTCAGTAACGATAGGCAAATGATGAAGTTGAGACGTTCTGTACAAGAAGCTAAGTCATCAAGTTCAATGCCAGAAGAAGGCTATACACCGTTTGATGAGTAAATGTTATGACAGATCATACTAATCAAAGTAGTTTAGTCGACAAAGATAAGTATTTGGCATTTGAACTCAATCATGCCTCTTACTCCATCAATATCTCTTTGGTTAAGGAGATCATGGAATATATTGAGGTTGACCCTATCCCCATGGCACCCGAGTTTATTATTGGTGCTATTAACTTACGCGGAGAGGTTATCCCGGTTTTCGACCTCTCCTTGCGCCTTGGTAAACAATCTCAAGATATTACCAATCGAACCTGCATTATTATCGCTGAATGCCTGTTCAATAGCCAACAGATAACGATAGGCTTAAAAGTAGATATGGTCACCAAAGTACTTGATATTTCTGGGGCAGACATTGATGCAGTGCCAAGTATTGGTGGACAATTTCACAGCCGATTTGTACTTGGATTGGCCAAGTTACCCGATAAGCTAATGACAATCTTAGATATATCTAAAATTCTCACGTTAGATGAACTAAAACTTATTGAGGATCTCAATAACGCAGACCTTAACGAAACATCTCAAGAGCCTGGTGACAACATTGAAACGCAAGAAAACTTAGATGAAGAAGCACCAAATGAGGTAAACCATGAGTGATGGACATCAAGAACTGACCCATATTCAGCAAAAAGGTGAACTAAGATACTTATTTGTCAAAGTTGGCCATGATCACTTTGGGATCCCTATTGACTCTGTAAAAGAAGTCATTGAATTGGTTGAAACAACTATGGTCCCAATGTGTTCTGATGTTATTCGCGGCGTGATCAATGTCCGTGGCAGCGTGATACCAGTGTTAGATCTACAAAGCCGCCTCGGTCTAAAATCAGTAACCCCTTATGACAAATATAGTTGTATCGTGTTGTACGATTTTTTTGACCAATCATTAGAAGAGTCAATGACGCTTGGTATGTTAGTGAATAGTGTGGTGTCCATCGAGTTTATTGATCTGAACAAGCTCGAATCTTCCCCTTCCTTTGGTTCCAATATCCCTCGTCATTTTGAGTGGAAAATGGCAAAGATTAATAACAAGCTCACCACATTATTGGACATTGCAAAAGTGCTCAATGTGAATGAAATCAACTCTACGTTAAAGCATGAACAAGAGCAGTTTTTTATTGATTATTGCCAAAGGTAATTTTAATACATGACCATCAGTCAGCTGGAGTTCAATCAATTGAACAGAGTGCTCGATGAACACACGGGTATTCGGTTGAACAATGCTAAGGCTGACATAATGGCAAGTCGCTTGAGTTCCCGGCTTAGAGCAACAAAATGCACAACACATAACCAGTACTACCAGTTAATTACCAGTCCTAACGGACACAAAGAACTTGATATATTTATCGACAAGCTGACCACACACGAAACTTACTTCTTTCGTGAACAGTCTCAATTCGAGTTTATGTATGAATATTATAGAAACAGGCGTAGTCGCAACGTGCCTATCAGAGCTTGGAGTGCAGCCTCCTCGACCGGGGAAGAAGCATACTCAATAGCCATGGTGTTAGATGACTTATTCTACAATGGACGCTGGTCTGTCACAGGCACTGATATTTCTCCAACTGCGGTAGAAATGGCCAAAGAAGCGTGCTTTGCTGTTTCTACCGCACAAAAAATCCCTAAAAAATACCGAAAGGCCTATTGTTTAAAGGGCATAGGACCAAATGAGGGAACGTTTACGGTCAATAAGTCAATTAAAAGCCACTGTACATTCGATGTAGACAATTTGTTGCACTTACGAAAGGTAGACTATTCTTTTGATATTATCTTTTTACGCAACGTCTTAATTTATTTTGACGAAATTAAACAAAAAGCAATTATTGATAATATTGTGCATCGTCTTAATCATGGTGGCCTTTTGTTTTTAGGACATTCGGAGTCATTGAGAAAAAAGCGCCCAGGGCTGGAGTTAATTCAACCCTGTATCTATAAAAAGGTTAGGTTATGATCAGCGTATTCATCGTTGACGATTCTGCGGTAATGCGGCAACTCGTCGGCGAAATCATACAGCATGATAGAGAATTAAAACTTATTGGTTCAGCACCTGACCCGATATTAGCTGAGCGAAAAATGAAAATGAATTGGCCTGACGTCATTTTGCTTGATGTTGAGATGCCAAAAATGGATGGCATCACCTTCCTAAAGAAAATCATGCAAGAGAAGCCGACCCCAATTATCATGTGCTCGGCACTCACACAAAAGCACACTGAAACCGCGATGGAAGCACTCGCTTCTGGTGCTGTCGATGTTATCGCCAAACCAAGTCAGGGCCTGTCAGATTTCCTTAATAATCAAGGTATCACACAAATCATTGATGCGATCAAAGCGGCGGGAAAGGCGAAAGTGAAACCTCTGCGTTACTTAGCTGAAGAATCAGTACGGCATAATCACACCGTTGATGAAATGCTGCCGCCTACTGCGCCAAATGAGCTTAAACCACCTATTACTCCAGAAAAAGTCATCGCGGTTGGCGCTTCAACTGGGGGCACTGAGGCCCTCACAGGGTTTTTGTCTCTTTTGCCACCCAATACTCCCCCAATTGTCATAGTTCAGCATATGCCTAGCAAGTTTACCCATGCGTTTGCACAACGGCTCAACACGGTTACTCGCCATACAGTCGTTGAAGGTGAAAATGCAATGAGATTAAAAACAGGTCACGTATACATAGCGCCCGGAGGTAAGCATATGTTGGTAAAACGTCAAGGTAGCGACTACTATTTAGAAGTACGTGATGGTCCTTTGGTAAGCAGGCACAGGCCTTCAGTGGATGTTTTATTCAGGTCAGTCGCCCAGTCAGTCGGGCGAAACGCAATTGGCGTAATACTAACAGGCATGGGCGATGATGGTGCATCTGGCATGCTAGACATGAAAAATGCTGGCGCAATAAACTTTGCTGAAAGTGAGGCAAGCTGCGTTGTGTTTGGTATGCCAAAAGAAGCCATTGCACGAGGCGCCGTTGATAAAGTCTTTTCACTAAGCAATATCCCGTATCAAATTTTAAAAGTGTTAAGGTGCTAGTTATGCAAAAAAGCCTTCTAGAACTGCTAGATATTATCTACGTTGCCTATGAACAAGACGGCACCATTACAGGCATCTCAGACAAAGCCAGTAATTTAATCGCACTAAAAGTAGGTGATAATATTATTAACTGCCCTACCTTAAAATTTTTCGACGAAGACTTTAACGATTTAAAAAGCCAAGACGTATTATTTGAAACCTGTTTTGACCAGCTAGAGCTAGGGGTTAGTGTAGACAACAGTAATGTGCACTGGGTTCGGTTTAGTTATACAAAAAAAAATTCTCTCACTTTTGTCAAAGTAGATTTAATAGAAGAATTAGTTGCTATTCGGCGGCTAAATAAACAACTGGCAATTCGCGACCCACACACAGGCCTTTTATACAGAGAAGCCTTTGTAGCAAAAGTACAAGAATTGGATACCGCAGGCGTTATGTGCTGTATTCGAATTTGCAACTATCAAAGGATCTCTGAAGTTTGGAACATTGGTGTCGCGAACCTTGTATTTATGGAAGTGTTGTCACGCTTCCAAGGAGAATATGAACAAGGTATTTTTTCCAAACACTCATCTGATTGCTTTTGTGTATTTGTTCCCAACTCTTCTTCCCTCAATATCGAGGCCTTATACAACCACCTAAACGAGCCATTTGAGTTCAATGACAGTAGCTTTTATAGCAATGTCGCCTTGGGGTATTACAAAGAAACGAGTAAAGATGACCATGAACTAAGCCTCAACAAAGCAGAAATGGCAACTTTTGATGTCCTATCGGAAAAGCTTAGATTGGTTGAATTTCAAGAAGGGTTAGCGCGACAGATCGAACGGCAAAATAAAATAGAGACTGCGCTAAGAGATGCTTTACATAATGAAAAGTCAAAAAATGCTTTTAATGTTGTGCTACAGCCTCTACACGATACCAAGACGGAATGTTTGATTGGCGCTGAATGCTTGATGAGGTGGACGCTCGACGGTCAACCTGTCTCACCTGTTGAGTTTATTCCTATTGTAGAGAGTACAGGGGATATCAATAAGCTCACTATGTTTACACTTTCACAAATAAAGGAAGCCAAAGACAAGCTCAGACGCGAAGGTATTGATCCCAAAAACTATATGTTTGCCATCAATATCAGTGTCGTAGAAATTTTGGATGTCAACTTTGAAAGTAAATTGCTTACCGCTTTATCTGAGTACAACATAGATCCGCGTTGCATTAAATTAGAACTTACCGAATCGGCCCTAATCGATAATTTCTCCTATGTAAATGAAGTGCTTATATCTCTACAAAGCAAAGGGTTACTCATTTCTATTGACGACTTTGGTACTGGGTTTTCAAGCCTAAGTTATTTATGTAAGCTGCACTTTGATGAAATCAAAATTGACCGCTCGTTTGTGACCAACGTGGTCAAAGATGGAAAATTGCAATCCGTTTTTAACTCAATTGTATCTTTGGCAAAAAACCTCGATAAACCCTTAGTCGCAGAGGGTGTGGAAGACATGGAGCAAATGATTTATGCAAAAGCAAAAGGCGTCCAATATGTTCAGGGGTACTATTATAGTAAACCTCTTCCAATAGACGCCTTTATTGAATATGTACTTGAAGACAAATCAAGTTACTTACACTTTGAGAGCTAAATCTTGCGCTGCGTAAACTACCCACCACCAAGTACGCGTGCAGGTTGCACCTTAGTAGCCTGCCATGCAGGATATACACTCGAGATAATTGAAATTACCACTGTCGCCAATAGTACAATTATGATATCCGAAAATTCCAATTTACTCGGTAAAAACTCAATAAAGTAAACCCCTTGCAATGGGTTACTACCATCAATTGAAGTCCAAAAAGCGAATATATCTGATACATTAAGCGCGATTAAAGTACCGACAATTAGCCCAAAAAACGCGCCTACTAATGCATAACTTAGCCCTTGTACTGCGAAGGTCATAAAAATTGTTTTGTCTCTTGTGCCCATCGTTTTTAAGATAGCAATGTCAGCTTGTTTTTCTTTTACTTCCATGACCATTGAAGAAATAATATTGAAACTCGCTACTGCAATAATCAGAAAAACAACAAGGTAGACAATAGTTCGCACCATTTGAATGTCTTGATATAAACTACCTTGTGTTCTAAACCAACTTTGCACGTAAACCAGATCTGGCAATATTCTGCCAGCATCCATCGCAATTTGGTGCGCATTGAAGACATCATCAACAGTAAGTCGCAATCCCGTTACGGTCATTGGTTCTAGTGAAAGCGCCTGCTGAATCTTCGCAATGTTGACCAAGGCTAAATTTTTATCTACCTCCCCTCCCATTGCAATCAGGCCTGCTACATTGAAAGAAACACGTTTAGGTGCCGCAAGGGCATTTTTTGCATGCTGATTTGCGACAAGTACCGTGACCTTATCCCCTAAGTTTACACCCAAATGAGCAGCGAGCCCTTGCCCTAAGACAATTTCGTCAGCTGCAAGGTCTTTTAGGTTTAGTGGCTGAATATATTCATGAATGCTCGAAACGTTGACATGTCGGCTTGGATCAATACCTTTCAGCTGAGCTGCTTTTAACTGGCCTTTGTACTGAACCATACCCGTTAAATTGATTTCCGCCGTCGCAGCTGTTACGCCAGGTTGCGCTTCCAGCAATTCAACTTTACTAGGCCAGTCCGAGATTGGGTCATAAGGCGCTTGATAACTCACATGTGGAACAACCGACAGTAACCTTTCTTTAAGCTGCTGCTCAAACCCGTTTATTACGGACAGAGCCACTATCAGTACAGTAACACCTAGAAACACACCTATTGTTGAAGCTTTACTGAGAAAACCTATAAAACCGCTTTGATGCTTGGACTCTCGCAGCCGTTTACTCAAAAACAGACTAAGCATGCACACTCCTATCTGTTTTCTGGTAATCAACCAAAACACCGTCATCAAGCTGAACTACACGTCCTAACTTTTCAGCCAACTCCAAATCATGAGTTACAATGACAAAACTGGTGTCGAATTCCTTGTTAAGTTCATTCAGTAACTCATAGATTTTAAGGGCGTTATGTTTGTCTAAATTACCAGTCGGTTCATCTGCAAGTACCAATGATGGTTTGGTTACTAGTGCTCTCGCTATTGCAACACGCTGCCTTTCTCCGCCAGAAAGCTCAGATGGGCGATGTTCAGCTCTGTGTCCAAGGCCCACTTTTTCAAGCATTTTTGTAGCTTCATTTTTTGCCTCTTGCTTTGGTTTACCTGCTATCAAAAGTGGCATAGCCACATTTTCTAGTGCACTGAAATCCATTAACAAGTGATGAAACTGGTATATAAACCCCATATGACGATTACGAAAATCGGCTTGTTTCGCACGCGAAAGAGACTGAACATCTACACCTTTAATTTTTAGCGTGCCATCTGTGGCCGCATCCAATGTGCCCAGTATATGTAGTAGCGTACTTTTGCCTGAACCTGAACTACCCACAATCGAAAGCGTATCACCTTGCTGCAAAGATAAATTGACCCCTTTTAAAACTGACACTTGATTGCCAGCTTCTTGATAGGACTTGTTGAGTGCTTGGCATTGAATCACTGGATCATTCATATCTTAAAACCTCTGCAGGCATCACTTTGGCTGCTTTTTTCGCAGGGTAAAGCGTTGCTAAAAAACTTAATAATAAACTGGTGAAAATAATAAAGGACAAGCCCACAGTATCAAATTTCACTGGGAGTGCCATTCCCCCTAATAGGGATAGACCAATCAAATTCAGAACTTCATTGATATTCGCAGCAAGTAACAGTCCTAAAATCGAGCCAATCAAAGTGCCAACGACACCATTGTATAAACCCTGGATCATAAATACTTGAGCAATCTTACTAGGTGTAAATCCAAGGGTTTGTAAAATCGCCACCTCCCCTTGCTTTTCACTTACCATCATGGATAACGCTGAAACAATGTTGAATACCGCGACTATGACAATCAATGCTAATAGTAAAGACATAACGCGTTTTTCCATGGCAACGGCTGCAAATAATGCCCCTTGTTGGACTTGCCAATCTTGGTAGGTAAACTGAGACAATAATGCTTGATGATCAGCGTTAAAATCTGACACAGAAAATGCGTCATCTAGGGTCAAACTCACATCGTATTCGCCGGGCTTTTTCTTTAGCATTTTCATCAAGCTGTTGCCATCAGCGAAGGCTAAGCTCGTATCGGCCTCACTGCGTGAATTGTAAATTGCCGCCACCGTAAATAGCCTTTGCTTGGGGACTCTGCCTAAGGGAGTGTAACTCGTAATGTCTGGAAAAATAACTCGCACTTTACTACCTAGCCTAACGTCCAGCTTATTTGCCAAAAAGCGACTTAACGCAAGCTGATATCTATCATCATGCAGTGATTTCACACTGCCTGATTCAATATGAGGGCTTATCGCGGTTGGGTAGCCATCAAATGAGCCTTGTAGCCGAACACCGACCAACTCTTTATTGGTCTGTAAAATCACATCCGAAGTCACATAAGGAGAGACACGTTTAATACCTGGTAGCGATGTAAGTGCATCCAGCTTTGTAGCTGGCTGATTATGTTCTTTTGCCGATAACTGTATATGTGGGATGAGATCCAACATGGCATTTTTTAGGCTTTGTTCGAAGCCGTTCATAACCGAATTTACGGTTATCAAAGACATTAATCCAAGGGCGATCCCCGCAATAGAGAAAAATGAGATAAATGAAACAAATGCATTTCCCTTGGATGAGCGACTATATCTAAGCCCTACAAATAGGCTAACCGATTGAAACATATTAAAATTTAATTATTTAATTTCTTCTAATTTGGTAATGCTAACACAGATAAGATCCACTGGTCACACCTAGTTGTGTAAAAAATTTTTAATTATCCGCTACTTAATGTCTCAATTTGGTGTAAAATGCGTGAAATCTTGCGGTATGGAAGTTCTATGTTATCCCTAGACAGATTTAAGCATATGAATTTTAAGGGGGATTTGTTCGGTGGTGTGACCACTGCGATTATTTCTCTTCCCCTAGCCCTCGCCTTCGGGGTTGCTTCTGGTGCCGGTGCAGAAGCAGGAATGTGGGGCGCTATTCTCGTCGGTCTTTTTGCTGCCTTATTTGGTGGTTCTACCTCTTTGATTTCTGAGCCTACAGGTCCGATGACGGTTATTATGACCGCAGTTTTGACCACGATGATGGCACAGTACCCCGAAAATGGATTAGCAATGGGCTTTACCGTTGTTATGATGGCCGGGGCATTTCAAATATTGCTCGGAACTTTAAAGTTAGGCAAATATGTCACCTTAATGCCATATAGCGTGATATCCGGATTTATGTCTGGTATTGGTGTTATACTCATTATTTTGCAATTGGCCCCTCTACTAGGCCATCAGGCACCGGCGGGCGGTGTTTTGGGTACTCTCAGTGCCTTACCTGAACTCTTATTAGACCTACATTTTGCTGAGTTATTTTTAGGGATCCTCACATTAGGGATCTTGTTTTATCTGCCACAAAAGTATCGCCAATATGTTCCTGCACAATTGGTCGCGCTTGTTGCAGTGACTCTAGTATCTATCCTACTCTTTGACAAAGATAGCATTAGCCGCATCGGCGAAATCCCAAGTGGCCTACCTTCAATCGTATGGCCTACGTTCACCGCAGAGCAATTTACCTCCATGGTTATTGATGCTCTGGTACTTGGTACATTAGGCTGTATAGATACGCTTCTAACTGCGGTTATCGGCGACAGTTTGACACGAACAGAACACGACTCAGATAAAGAGTTACGAGGTCAAGGCATAGCAAATATGATCTCAGGCTTGTTTGGCGCATTACCAGGGGCTGGGGCGACTATGGGCACTGTCGTCAATATTCAAGTTGGTGCTCGCTCGCCACTGGCTGGCATTATTCGTGCCCTGATCTTGATGGCTGTGGTATTTGTTGCAGGCGGTTTGACTGAACCTATCCCTATGGCTGTACTTGCAGGCATCGCCGTATATGTTGGTTACAATATTCTGGATTGGAGTTTCATTCAACGAGCGCATAAGCTAAGCCTTAGCCAAATGGTGATCATGTATGGCGTTATGCTTTTAACTGTATTTGTCGATTTGATCGTCGCAGTAGGTCTGGGTGTTTTCATCTCAAATATCATGGTTATCGAACGATTAAGTCGTGTTCAAGAGCAGCATGTTAAAGCCATCAGCGACAGTGATACAGATGAAGATGTGCCGCTCAATAGCCATGAAAAGGCGCTACTAGAGCAAGCACAAGGCCAGCTATTATTTTTCTATTTGTCTGGGCCAATGATTTTCAGTGTGTCAAAGGCTATCGCACGTCAGCATAGATACATCAGTGAGTATAAAACCATGGTACTGGACTTAAGT
The DNA here is from genome assembly GCF_018100925.1 of Pseudoalteromonas luteoviolacea. Taxonomy (GTDB): domain Bacteria; phylum Pseudomonadota; class Gammaproteobacteria; order Enterobacterales; family Alteromonadaceae; genus Pseudoalteromonas; species Pseudoalteromonas obscura. The sequence goes on from NZ_JAGJEH010000004.1 coordinate 281,095, forward strand.
GATGTGGCTATGTTGGACGTCACAGTAAGCTTGGCCATAGAAAATGCCATCACAGATGCAATTGATGCGAATGTTCAAGTGTTCATTTATTCACCTAACCAAGAGACCAGTGAAAAACTGAACAAAATCAATATTCGTGAAAAGCTGGGTAAAGATGCATTTTGTCACAGCCGTGAAGCTGCTTTAAATAAGGCATTAGAAGCAATGTCACTAGGAAATGACAACTAGTTTGACAATAACCCTTCAGCTAAAAACTCAAGCAGCTCTCTGACTGAGGTAGGCAAATAACGTCTGGGTGGATACACTGCCCAGACCCCTTCCGCCTCTGGCCTGAATGCGTTCAATACTTCCACCAACTCACCCTTTTCAATTTCTTCTATTAAGTAATAATGGGGAAGCTGTGCCAAACCCAAGCCTTGCTTGGCTGCATCGACAAGCGCCCAACCACTGTTACAACGCAACCGTCCCTTGACGCTTATCTGGCGCTCTTTTCCTTTCTCAACAAAGCGCCAGACACTCGACTGGCCTACCAAACAAGCGTGGTTATCTAAATCAGCAACGCTTTTGATTGGTTTATTGTTGTCTATATACTCCGGAGCACCACAGACTAGAGTTTGTCTATGCGTCAGTAACCGGGCTCTCATGGATGAGTCTTTTAAATTGCCAAGGCGTATCGCAAAGTCAAATCCTTGCTCGATTAAATCAAGCTGGTTGTTATTGAGCTCCATATCAATTTGAATATTTGGATATTTGGACATAAATTGGTTTACCAAAGGCATAATATACTGTTCGCCATACATCACTGGGGCTGTCATTTTAATTTTTCCAGCTGGTTGGCTGTCCCTCTGTCTAAGAGCTGAAGTTGCATCATCCAAGACATGTTGCAAGTGCTTGGCATGTGACAGGAATACATTTCCTTCTGTTGTTAGCGATAACTTTCGCGTAGTTCGATTTAACAACTGGTAACCCAAAGTACTTTCAAGCGCTTTGACCCTGCGACTTACCTGCGCAACCGATGTATCTAATTGATCTGCTGCCCCAGTAAATGATCCACACACCGCAACAGCGACAAACTCATCTATACCAATCCATCTATCCATTATTACATATCCGTAAAAGTCTTTTATTATTTTCGAGATTATCAAATTTCTAATAAAGGTTATACTTAAGCCTCTCTATAAAACAGGAAAACAAGAACATGACACAATTCATTAAATCCAAAGCCGCCATTGCTTGGGGACCAGGAAAACCACTCAGTATTGAGGAAGTGGACGTCATGATGCCCAAAGCTGGCGAAGTGCTAGTGAAAATTACAGCAACCGGTGTATGCCATACCGATGCGTTCACCCTATCCGGTGAAGATCCAGAGGGTGTTTTCCCTGCTATTTTAGGTCACGAGGGCGCAGGCATTGTAGAAGCCGTTGGCGAAGGCGTTACTGGTGTTGAAATCGGCGACCACGTGATACCACTTTACACACCAGAATGCGGCGAATGTAAATTCTGTACATCAGGTAAAACAAACCTTTGTCAAAAAATCAGAGAAACACAAGGTAAAGGTTTGATGCCAGACGGCACGACTAGATTCTACAAAGATGGCGAACCTATCTACCATTATATGGGAACATCTACCTTCTCTGAATACACCGTTTTACCAGAAATTTCATTAGCTAAAGTAAATAAAGAAGCACCGCTAGAAGAGATCTGCTTATTGGGTTGTGGTGTGACAACTGGTATGGGTGCGGTACTTAATACGGCTAAAGTTCAAAAAGGTGATACAGTCGCTATATTCGGCTTAGGTGGCATTGGTTTATCAGCGATAATTGGTGCCACTATGGCCGGTGCTGGTCGTATCATCGGTATCGATATCAATACCGACAAATTCGATTTAGCGACCAAGCTTGGGGCTACAGACTTAATCAACCCGAACGACTATGACAAACCAATTCAAGAAGTCATCGTCGAAATGACAGATGGTGGCGTCGACTTCTCCTTTGAGTGTATTGGTAATGTCAATGTAATGCGCAGCGCCCTTGAGTGCTGCCACAAAGGTTGGGGGGAATCTGTGATCATTGGTGTTGCGGGCGCAGGGCAAGAGATCTCAACACGTCCATTCCAACTTGTTACAGGTAGAGTCTGGCGTGGTTCTGCTTTTGGTGGTGTAAAAGGTCGCTCAGAGCTACCTGAGATTGTAGAACGCTACATGGCAGGTGAGTTTAAGCTAAATGATTTTATTACCCACACGATGGCATTGGAAGAAATTAACAATGCATTCGATCTGATGCACGAAGGTAAGAGCATCCGTTCGGTCATTCATTACTAGTTGCGATTTCGCGCGGCAAGTCTATCACTTGCCGTTGATTTCCACTTTAACCTTTATCAATCTCTAATTAGCGTAAAATATATGGAATTAATCAGCGAAAACAAAGTGTTTGGCGGCGTGCATAAACGCTTCAAGCACCAGAGCTCAACTAACAATTGCGAGATGACCTTTGCTATTTTCTTGCCAAAGTCAGTAAACAACGACACCAAGCTCCCCGTTTTATATTGGCTCTCAGGGCTGACATGCACGGATGAAAACTTTATGCAAAAAGCCGGTGTATTCAAATATGCCAGTGAACAGGGGCTTGTCATTGTCGCGCCGGATACTAGCCCACGTGGTGAAGACGTTGCCGACGATGAAAATGGCAGTTACGACTTTGGGCTGGGCGCGGGGTTCTATTTGAATGCAACACAGTCCCCCTACTCAACCCATTACAACATGTATGACTATGTCACGAACGAACTGCCAAAGCTTATTGAATCAAATTTCCTTGTCAGCACGAAAAAGTCAATCAGTGGTCACTCTATGGGCGGTCATGGCGCATTGACTATCGGCCTTAGAAATAGCCTCCAATACGAGAGTATCTCAGCGTTTGCCCCCATTTCAAACCCAACCAATTGTCCTTGGGGTATTAAAGCATTTAGCGGGTATTTAGGTGATGATGAGGCCTCTTGGGCACAATACGATGCAACGGCGCTCTTGAGACAAAACACCATCTCTAGACAAATCCCAATCAAGATTGACCAAGGCGCTGACGATGCTTTTTTAGTAGACCAGCTAAAACCTGAAGCACTACAAAACGCAGCTAAAAATATCGGCTATAACATCGAGTTTCAGTTGCATGATGGCTATGACCACAGCTACTTTTTTATCAGTTCATTTATCGAACAGCACATCGAGTTTCACGCCAAACACTTGCGTTGATCAACGGCACTTAAAGCACAAAAAAAGGCGCTATTCCCTAGCGCCTTTGTTGCTTAACATTAATTCTATTTGCTGATATCAGCATACTGATTGTTACCAGTTAGCTTAATCGCTTCTTCAAAACCTGGAATGTGTAATTCGTTTTGGTCTAAGGTCAGTTGTGATTCATCCACCATGCCGTTACCAAAGCGATAAATCAGCTCGTAATTACCTAAATCTGCGGCTTCTTTATATGCCTCCTGATTCTTGGTAGTTTGCGCCAGTTTTTGCTGATACCCATTAAGTGCCTCTTCGCCATGACGCTTTGCCAGTAAACTGTGCGTTACTTTTGGCGAGAATACTGTTGCTGTTGCATTATTTCCACCAAAACCTTTGGAGTTGATGAACGCAATGTCCATGTCGCCACAGTCATAGTGGTAATTACGTATGTCCAAATGCTCATCGAAGACATCATCCGCCACTTTATCAATTGTCGTAATTCCCGGCATAATATTATGGCTAAATACACCTAGGGCCATTGCCAACTGATCACCTGATGCCGGCGCAATTGTGTGCCCAACATAAGCTTTTGGAGCAGCAAGCTTCCAGCCATTAATTGAAAATGCTTCTGCAACTTTATGGTAAATAGCAGACTCTGTAACGCGATTTTGTGGAGTACTTGAGCCATGAGCCAAGATGAAGCTACGCTCTTTTAGCGATTCTTCGCCTACAATCTCCTGCGCTAATGCCACAGATTTTGCCATTGTAATATAATTACCAGGCCCCGGCGCCGTAATCGACTTTTTGACGCCATCAGCATTTACAAAAACATCGACGACTGATCCCATTACCTCAGCACCGAGTTCTAAAGCGAGTTTGTCGTCCATCAAAATCGCAACCTGTGCACCTTCACCAATAGTGAAACCACAGTTTTCACCAAACGGGCGGCTCGTTCTGCGATGATCGACTTGATCCGTATTGTCCAGCTTTTTCAAACCTTCTTCATTTGCAAGAGCCCCCATATTACCGAAGCCTTCGATAACTTCTGGCGTAAGTGCACATTCGACGCTGGCTACAACCGCTACACGTGTACGGCCGGCCTGAATGTCATTAACAGCCGCGCGCAAGTTGTAAAGGAAGGTTGCACATGCCCCTGCTGTCGAGAATGTAGTACCTACGCTTCCTGTTACATACGCATTGATAAAGTCAGTTGACATGGTGTTTAGTCCTAATGCCAGCTGTTTAGTACTTACACGCTCTCCTTTGAGTCGGCTTCTTACCAGCCCACCGAGGCCTTCATTATCCATTTGTCCTGCAACAGATGCTGAGTAAGTGCCAATTTCATCAGGCTTCACACGAGACATGACGCCGTCCCAATCAAGGCCTGTTGATTTAATCGCATCAGTTGCGGCAAATATCGTGGCTTGTAATCCACGAGGTTGGTAACGGCTGTTATACATTTTTGCAGGTTCAAAGCCTGTAGGTAATTGGCCCGCAGCTTTAATTGGGTTGTCTCTGAAGCTGTCGTGTTTAACTTCTAATTGCTCAGGAACATGGACGTTAACCGTTTTTGCATCCACCTCTTCGACCACCCAACTACTAGGGACTGGAGTAGGTAAGTCTTTTTTACGACAGGTAAAGCGGATACCCTGCTCAGTATTTGCAGTAATTGTTAGCTTCTGCTGCCAATGCGTTGCATCTACATCAAAGTGGTTTTTTTCTATTCTTCGAATTAAAGTACCAGCAATCACTTGCTCACCAACTTTGGCTTCAACTTCTGACTTACTGATGACATCGCCATGGTGTGTGACGAGATTGTCCCCGTCCACAGACACTAAATTCATCAAAGTTGCCAAACCTAAAAAGGTATCTGCTCTTGCGTCATTATCTAATTTATCTAGCACAATTCTGCGATACGCTTGGTGAAAAGATGTTCTACCTGCGGCATTAATACCACCCATACCGACAATAATAGGTAATGCTGTCATACTTAACTCTTTAATACATATTTGTTGCAATAATTCTAGAATGAAGTAGATAATATAACTTTACACAATTCGCCACTGAATTGACTTTTTTCGCCAACCTAACCAGATCCGATGAGTTTTATGGAAATAATAAAAATAGCCATTTCTTTATATGAGCAATTATTGATCACTAGCGTAACGCTACCTATAGAAATGCTCAAAGCTGGTGAAGCTTATGCAAAGCGACACAAAGGTCAAAACTTTAAGCCTCTAGCCATAGAGTGCTTAAGCGAGGACGGGAATAATATAACGACGAGTGTTGGTATCAATATGGCTGTTCATTCTGACTTTCAGTCATTAAATAGCTACGACTATATTATTGTGCCTAGTATCTGGAGAAACCCTAGACCCGTTGTTCGGCACAATCCGCAACTCGCTACAAACTTAGCCTTTGCATGGGAGCGTGGCGCCACCATTATTGGTGTTGGCACAGGCGTATGTTTTTTGGCCGAGTCAGGTATGTTAAATGGCCATTCAGCAACTACACATTGGCACTACGCCAACCAATTTATGAAAAGCTACCCTGCTGTCGAGTTAAAACCCGACTATTTCATAACCCAGTCTGATAGGTTGTACACTGTAGCCAGTCTCAACGCTTTGGCGGATGTTGTGGTGCATTTGATCGGGCAGTTTTATGGCAAAGACGCAGCCAATCACGTGCAACAAAATTTTTCCCATGAGATCAGAAAGCCCTATGAAGAGCAACGTTACTTAGAGGGTGCTGTCGATCGGCACAGTGACGAACAAATTGCCGCTATCCAGTTTTGGCTAAAGAACAATGCGAGCTCCGCCTTATCACTGGCAGAAGTTGCGCAGCAATTTGGTATAAGTTATCGAAGCTTCAACCGCCGATTTAAAGCTGCCACAGGTAAAACGGCCATTGCATACTTGCAAGAAGTTAGACTCCAACAGGCATGCGAGCTATTGGCCTCGAGTAACTTAAGCATTCAGGAAGTTGCCTTGACGGTTGGCTTTAACTCACAGAGCCAGCTATCTAGGGCTTTTAAAGAGCAAATGAACCAAACACCGAGCGCTTATCGAAAAATTGTCAGAAAAAAACTATTTTCTTAGCGCAACTCGAGACCAAGTTACATTGTGTTTATTTGGCATCTTGCTGGGCTGATCTTCTACATGGAACACAACTTCGAGCCCACACTCCTTCGCATACTTAAATAGTTCATTGCAACTGGTTGGAAAGATATGGGTGCCTTTTCCTGCCGGACCATTTCTCAAAGAAATAGCGCAAACGCCGCCAGGAGACAACAAATTAGACAATCTATCGATACAGCGCTTTCTTTGCGAATAGTTTAAATGATGCCAAACGCCATCCAGCAGAATAAAGTCAAATAGCACATCACGGGGTGTCAGCAGCTTCAAATCAGGTAAACTATCTTGCTGCCAGTTAATTTCTAACTCTGGAAACTGCAACTTAGCTGCTTCTAGAAAGGCGCCTAAGGGCTCTACAGCAACAACATCGTAGCCCATTTTAAACAGTGCCGCAGAGTTCTGTCCTACGCCGCACCCAGCATCGAGTACTCGTGCTGGAGCATCAGGTAAGAAAGGTAAAAACTCTTTGTTTATATACTCAAACTCAAGTGCGAAACTCACCTTTGCAAAGGCCAAAACATCTTTTTCGTATCCTTTTGTACCTGCAACCATGGTGTTAGCTCCTTATTCAACTATAGCGATGACGTATACAATGATGTGACGATATCACAGCGAAACTCAGTATCCCGCCCCGTTCGGAAAAAGTACTTCTTCAGTCACGGGCGCTTCGACAACCAGCGTCAAAACTAGATTTTTGAACGATAAAATGCCAGTACATGCGTAAAACTCTTCATTACTCAAGTCGTAAATTGCTTATCAACTATTGCAACGACATCTAACAACGATTCAACTTTGTTTGCGCTTAGCTTGCCTTTCTTTAATACAAAAATAAAAACTATAAACAATACCCATCAGGCAAAGCGAAGCAATCAAAGCCGCAGGAATGAAAATAAGTAACATACTCGCCTTATAGCCAACAACAGCAAGTACGCAGCAGATAACACCAACTATCAACTCGATTGAAATCAGCTCCCAATCCACTGTGTGGGTTCTTTTTATTGTTTTTGCCGCATAGTGATTGACTTTAAAACCCATTGAAAAAACTTCCATTAAAATGCTCATCATGGTGATGATTGTACCATATCAATCGTGAACTTAAGTTCGGCACATTAGAAGCTGCTTAACAATAAATGAAATCTGCTTTGACGTATAAAATCGACTATATAATCTCGTCGATATAAAAAAACTGTTTTGAGCCATTAAAATCGAATTCAACTTCATCGTCTAGCTGCTTACCCTTCAATACTTGCCCTAATGGAGATTGCAAGGTAAGTACTAATATCTGCGTATTCGAGATTGTGACTTTAAGACCACCTTCGGTCGGCCCGATAAAATACCAATATAAATCGCCTTCCTCGTCACTAAGCTTAACCAGTGCTCCCTCTACCACAGAGCTGATTTTGTCGGTCTTAAACACTGACTCAAATGCATTGATTGCAAAATGTGCCTGCTCAACACGTTCGCTTTGCCCTTCTGCCAAATAACCCGACTCAATGCTCAATGAGTCATACTGTGTTTCAGCAGCACTTTGCTCATGAATCGCATCCATTCGCGCACTATCCGCTGCGGCTTGGGCTTCATACAGTTTTTTTTCTAAAGCAAGCCTCAACGTTTCTACAACAACGACTTTTTTCACTCTACAACCACCAAATAAAAAAGGGCCATTGTGGCCCTTTATTTTGTTCATTCAAAACAATCAGAACAAGGATTCAAAGCTCCCATCAGGAAATAAAATCCCAGGGATGCCTCTGATTGTTCGTACATCTCCCACGAGTTTATCACCAAAATAGAACCCTCCGGTATACAATTTCTTCTTTTTCTTGATATCGACCCAGTAACCATCTCGACCACGTACAATTAGGTTGATATTCCCTACCAGGTTTGTAACTGTTACTTCACTCACGTGCCCACCTAAAATAAGTGAAACATCCGCGGATGTGAAATCGGATAACATATCAGGCTCGCCTGAGAGTTGGATCCTTAAATCCTTTCCACCGTTCAATGGCAGCTCCAATTGCGCACCAAAAACGAGATCCATATCAGAGCGCATCGCCAACGGCGAGCGCTCGTTAGCATAGAGTCTGATTGGCGTCACTTGATTTGGGGTTGTTAAAACACCATCAATTGATAAATATGGGATCACAGCTTTGATAGTGCGGACACTTAATCGCTTTCTCAAATAGTCGATTTCGATATCACCGGACAAAATCGAGCTCCCTTGAGTCAATTTTACATTGCCAGTAGCATCTGACACCCCTACAACTTCTTCTATGTTGTTCGGGTCAAAACGTCCTTCAGTTACAATTTCAAATTGATCAAAAACGAAGTCTAGCGCAATATCAGGTTTAGTTACCGATCCCTTACCAGACCCAACAATTTTATCACCCAATAATGGGCTGATCCGCCATTGAGGCACGGTAATATCCATATCAACCTCAAATCCACGCCTGACACCCGTTATGATCCACCGAAAACCGTTCTCTGTCTGATATTCGATGTTGAGTCCAGGTAACGAGTACTCACCAGCCACTGAGCCTTCAAAAGGAGACACATGCTTCACTACATCGCCGATGACTTCTAGCGAAGCTAAAAATGCATTTTGCGCATCCGAGTTTGCTAAGTCTTCAACTTCCTCAAGCTTCGATTTTATTTCCTCGCTATATTGCTCGTCTTGAAGACGCAAAACACCCAACGCATTTCTTACTTCAGTAAGTAATTCATTAGTATACGGCTTTATCTCAGTATGTAATTCTCTAGAAGAGTTTAGTCTAAGTAGCTCATTCACTTCTAAAAGTACCTTAGCTGAGGATACTCGATACACAGTGTTTGACTCTTCTGACAGTAATGTCTCCGATAAATACTGATTAGCCAATTGTTTGTATACTGATATCGCCTCGCTATTACCACTTACTCCCTCTGCAATTGCGTTTGAGAACAGCGAGGTATCTTTTTGACCCGTTGTATGCTGCTGCATTATATCTGCGTAGGTTAGTGCGTTTGCGACATACTCAGCTTTTTGCTCATTGAGTATGGTACTTTGCGTAATATGATAGTTTGGCGCTGCGGTTAAAGACCAAATAGCACTATCTAACTTAGCTGACACCAATGCACTTGAAAACGTAGAAAATAACAATTGATTGAGACCGGGCACAGGCAGCGCAATTGCCTCATAGCTAATTTCAGCATTAATTGGTTCGCCAAAATCAATTTCGTTATTACCGTTCAGATCATTTGGGTCATTTAACAATGAACGCCCGCAACCTTGTTCTCGAGGACAGGATACTTGGCTATTATCTGGCTCAAACTTAAAATGATATTGGCCATCAACTGGTAAGGTCAAAGAAAAGCGATTTAGCGATTCAACTTGATGACGTGTTTCAACATTACCTTTGAGGTTTTGTATTATCAATTCACCTTTTTGGCTAATAAAACTTGGCGCATAAAACCGCATATCAGCTTCAAAGCTCTCAGTTATATCATTGCCAAACCCTGGTTGAATATCAGAAACTTGTGGAACTTCATCGCTACTTCCACCACACCCTGTTAGACCAGTAATGAGTAGGCACAGTACACTTCTTTTTATCATAATTACCTCCTACAACACCAAACGGACAAACCAGTTAATGTTTGCATAGTGCGCATCATCTAAATCCAACTTGTCAGTTTTGACAGAAAAGCCGAAATACTCATTCGCAACGCCCAACTCTACAGCTTTGGAATTCGATTCATACCCTGAAAATACACGCCAACTATCATTAAAGTGATAATTCACGTTGCCTTGTACAAATGTGTCTTTATAAAATCGTCTTGTAAATACATCAAACGATACGCGACCATTTAAACGATAGGATACATCTAGATAATATCTGGCATCGTGTTCAAATGTATAATCGACTTCTCGATTAAACGCAGATGTCCGCAGGCGAATTGACGGTGAAGTAACAATGCTATCTCCTTCCTCTATAAATGGCACATCAGTTGTCACGCCATTGACATAGCCAACGCCTTCATACTTTGTTTCATTGACTAAATCGAGTGCTTTAAGTGACACATTCAAATCATCACTAATTTGCCAGTCAATTGATAAGTCGAAAGAATACCCTTTGCCTTCAGGGCTTTGTTCAGGCGTAAAAGATTTAAATAAAATGTCTTTAGAAAAGAAGTACTGTGTTTGTAGATCACCTTTTATTTCATCACTAAATACCGTGCCATCAACGCTTGCGTCTTGAAAGTGAGCACTCTGATAGTAGGTTATCTTGGGTGTGATAGTCAGGGAGTTATCAAATAAAGACACATCATAAGCAAGAAAAACCCCATGTGTGGTTGACTGTTTACCTTTTAGTAAATAGCGATAGTTTCTTCTTTCAAATGGCAGATCATTCTTTTCAAGATAGGTAAATAGCGCTGTGTCTGGATCAAACTCAAGCGCATAGTTATATCGGCTTTGAGCGCCCAAAGAAACCCCTTTATACTTAACTCCGAGCTCAAAAACATTGAATGTAAAAGCACTGTCGCCAGATTCAAGGGGTTTGTTAAACTCATCAAGAAATGATTTAACTGGTTGAGCTTCTGTATATATTTCGGAGTCAAAGTTATTAATTATTTCGAAGTCGTTGGCATATGAAGAAGTAGAAAAAAGCATCGCCAAGAGAAGAGCATTGGGTTTTGTCATAAATATTAAGTTAAAGGCGGTATAAACCGCCTTCCTTTTATTATTGTGAAGAATAAACTAGTTGGTATTTTGTCCTAGGAAGTCGATATCAGTATAATCAATGACTGAGCCATCGTTATAAGTCACTCTAAATCCATTGGTAATTTCAATCACGTCACCAACTTTCACAGGCGTTGTATCATTGTATAGTGTTACATCACCGAGTAATGGGCCATCAGTATCTACAAGGTCTACATTGAACACATAACCATTAAACTCATTTAGCATAATTTTAGCTAAACCGAGGTCATCATTATTGTCTTCGTTCTTAAGCTCGAAGTCAGCGGTGAACAGAAGACCCTCTGTCGTTCCTGAAACAACAATGCTTGCATGCTCAATTGCGTCATCAACAAAGAGTGGAATCGAGTTACCTGCGCTATCGGTCGAAGTGAGCTCTGAATATAAAGTACCGTCGAAACCGTATTGACCATCAACAAATTCAACAATGTTAAATGTCTGTGCTTTAGATGCATCAAAGTTTCTAGCATCTTCAATCGTAGTAATGCTGCCATCAACAAAAATCACAGAACATGAAGCATTTGGTTGTGCCACGACATCTAGCGCCCAACGTTCACACTCTGCTAAATCAGATGATTTAACTTGAACTGTTTGGCCTTCAGTCGATTTCAAAGTACCAGTCCACGTTAAAATAATTTTACTCGTTGCGCCCGAGTTAACCTGAGCATTTGCAAGAATGTGTTCTTCTCCTTGCGTATTCGTCAACTCAACTTCATAGGTCTCAGTGTTGTAACGATATGTCCATTCAGGGTAGTTAGGTGCCGTACCATTGTGTGAACCAGAATCAAGGTTTTGGTCCCAAATGTCTCTTACTACATCGTATACAACTTCACCTGCATTAAATACCGCATCAGCACCTTCTTTTGTCACAAATGCGATTGAAGTTAGTTTATCTGTACCTGACTTGCCTCTAGCAGTATCAACAGCTGAATTAATATTTGTTCTCAAAGCGCGGATACCTTGCTCACTCGCTTTAAAGTTATTAATGCCACTTGTCACATTCGTTTGAACTAGCGTCGCGTCAGCAAGTAACTGCTCAGCGCCTTCTTTTAACGCATCAGTAGCTACTGCCACATATTCATCGGCACGGGTTTTTGCAGTATTGACATCAGTTAAAAATCCATCGGTTAACGCATTTAATGTGTTGAACTTTTCAACTGCGTTTTCAGCTGTCGCCAATGCTGTTTCAAGCGCGGCCAAATCACTACCTGCAGCTGCAAATTGGCTAGTTGCTTCAGTAAATAGCGCTGACACCTCGGCATTGCTTGTATTGAAAGTCTGCTCGCTTGCTTGAGCCCTTTCTAGTGCCGCTTCAGCAAGTACTTTTGCGGCATTTGCAGCATCGTCAATGGCTGCAATCGCTTTTTCGCGCTCAGCGTTGGCGGCCGTGATTAGCGCAGCAACGTTTGTGTTAAGCGTGCCAGAGTTAGTTACAAGTGTTTGTGAATTTGTAACCGCTCCCTGTGCGTCTTGAGTCAATGATAGTAAGCCTTGTGCACTGGTTAAAAGCTGACCTGCTTGAGAAACCAACGCTGTTACATTTTGCTGTAGGTTCAGATTTGCAAGTGCTGCTACAAAATCGTCAGCCGCTTTTAGGTAAGCCTCTTTTTGTTCTTGAGATTCTGCCGCTTCACCCAGTGAAACAACCGTGCCCAGAACTGTATTTTGCTCTGTATATGACTGATTAAGTGTTGTAAATTGCTCTTGTGCCTGAGTCAGCGCAGTCTGCAATTCTGCTAAACTGTCATTGATCAAGCTGGTATCATCAGTGTCACACTCATCCCCTTGGCAGCCAAGGTCTTCAACGGCTTTCTTCGAATCTTCCGCCGCATCTTCAAGGGCATTTTCATCGGTAGCACCAGATTCAATCGCTTGGTCACGCGCATCTTTTGCTTTCTCAGCTAATTCATTTAACGCGTCTTCACCTAGTTCTGGAGCGACTTCCTTAAGTGCTTCTTTGATCGCTTCAACATCACCGCTGGCAATAGCAACAAACACCGTCGCTGTTTTATTTACTTCTTCTTGAAGTGTTGTTGCAAGCGCAGCTACCGCTTCATTATTACTGTCTTTAAGGCTTCCATCACCAACACCTTGCTTCAAAGTTGTAAGTACAGACTCCAAAGAAGAACCGTCATTTGCGCTAGAAGCAATATTTTGAATTGTCGATGCAACGTTAATAAGAGCCAATGTACCAGCATCAATAGTGTCTTCAGCGGTTACATTTGTAAAATCTACAGCACCGCCAAGAGAAATATCACCCGTTAATAAAACCGCATCTTTTGTCGCTTCAGGACCCATTAGCAATAGCAAAGTGTTTAAACTTGCATTCGCGACACTATCGGAATCGATCGCGCCACCATCTTCAGATACTTTTTGTAATAGTTCAGATGCGAGCGTTGTAAATATGGTTGCGTTAGCCGTGTATGCCTTAGTTGTGCCTTCTGCACCTCTTGCCTGACGATTAGCTTGAGCAGTGATCTCTTTTACGACGTTTAATGTCAAATCATCTTGATACCACTCATTAAAATCAACCTTTGAGTTTGAGTTTGTATCGTTTTCGTTTGCTTCGGCAAAGTCACCACACCCTAACAGCGCATCACATTTGATAAATCCACTGGTCTTAGTCGTTTTGATCGTAATATAAAGAGCACCACTAAATTGTTGATCAATATAGAATCCATATGTGCCGTCGTCTGCAGTAACAAGTGATGCGGGGCTATCACTGACTATCTGGCTTTTTGCTTGCGCAACAGCTTCAGCTTCAGACGCTGCAGTTGCTTTCTTTTCTACTGTTTCGAGGTTGCTTCTATAAGCAACGTCAACCAACTCGCCGTCTTTTAATTCTTTAACTACAAGCTCAGCACCTCTCAATGTACCTTTTACAGCTTTACCAGAAACAAAAACATTGAAGTCTACCGACGCAGTACCTTCAACATCAGCTGGTTGTACGGGATCAACTGGAACAACCGTGGTCGAGTCTTCACTCTCAAACAGGCTACAACCAGACAGGCCAAGTGAAAACGCAATTGAAGCGGAGATTGGGGTAAGGTAAATTTTTTTATTCACCACAGGAGGCCTCCTTAAATGCCTATAGATTTTTCTTTTATTTGTTTTAAGCGTAGTTGTTATAGAGTAATTCTCTAGTGCTCGGGCTATTTTTTTCAAAATTTCTTGTTAATTCATTTGTACTTAGCAAAAAAGCGCACGTTTATTTTTGCAATTCTTTGGCTAATGACCTCCAAAAAAAACAACAATTCAGAAACCACGAATATACACAAACTCCACATTGTTACGCATATGAAAACAAACTAACCAATAAAAATCAACAAAACAATACAGAGATCACAAGCACAAAACCAAAAAAAAACCTATTGATTAAGACAAAAGCCCTATATTTCGTGTGTTTAGAGTAACAAACCCAAAATAATATCTACCAATTGTTTCAATAACACTGCAGTGCAAGTTACAGTAAAATTACATTGTTAATGAAAGAAGGCAGTTTGAAGAATTGCAATATTAAGAAAGGTTGGGGTAAGAATAGTGTCAATTATTGACGATAAGAGAATAGGTATGCCGGCCCGTTTGAAGACAGTTTACTATTTTCAGTAAACACGATTTGCCATTTCATTTCTGTTAGATTACACGCTCCGAGCATTGCATCAGCTTTCCATCTCCCAGCTTCCACTTCACGGAAAAAAATGGGGATTTTTCCCATATACATAGACACACCCTCAATATGTGCACCTTTAACTTGCAAACCCGGCCGAGCTTCAATAAAGATCTCGAAAGGCTCCTCAGCCTTAAGTTGTGCATTTGACACCCAATACCTCACACCATTTCCCATTTGACACGGTTCAGATTGAATGCAATTTTTAGTTTTGACTGAACGTTCACTTTTTTCTGAACTTTCATGTATACTTATATATAGGTCTGAACAAGACGCAAGTAAATAAATTAAAAATACCAAAGCGAATGTTGAAAAATAGCGCATAATTTAAGCTGATAATTCGTCTTATACATATGCCTATGATACTACGCTTATCAAGATTTAGGAGCCACCTGAGGTTGAAATTAATCTCGGTTGGCTTGACCGTGGTCATGAAAACTAAGCGGTTTTTAACTACCTGCTGAAAACTTGATTGATGTCATGCTTTGGGGTGTTTTAGGTATCTTTTGTTTTGCAAAAAAATTATTATTTCCTTGCAAAAATAAGGGTTTCTCAGGCTTGCTTTGTCTTATTTAGCGTACGCAAAGCGGGACTGTTGAAATATAAAATATAGGGCCTGTTTTACAGGTTAATCATTTCTAAACGCATTAACTGCAGCGGAATCCAGAAAATGAGCCAAACAGTAGCATCACAAACTGAGTACAATTATAAGGTTGTACGCCAATTCGCTATTATGACAGTGATTTGGGGCATCGTTGGCATGGGTGTAGGTGTCTTTATCGCAGCGCAACTTGCTTGGCCTGCTTTAAACTTCGACATTCCATGGTTGACTTACTCTCGACTTCGTCCGTTACATACGAACGCTGTTATTTTCGCATTTGGTACAAGTGCATTATTCGCAACGTCTTACTATGTTGTGCAACGTACTTGCCAAACGCGTCTATTCTCCGACAAATTAGCCTCTTTTACATTTTGGGGCTGGCAAGCAATTATCGTTGCAGCCGCAATTACCCTCCCTCTAGGCATTACAAGTTCAAAAGAATATGCAGAGCTAGAGTGGCCTATTGATATCGCAATCGCGGTTGTTTGGGTAACCTATGCTGTTGTCTTTTTTGGCACGTTGATTAACCGTAAGGTATCTCATATATATGTTGCCAACTGGTTCTATGCAGGATTTATCATTACCGTTGCTGTTCTTCACATTGTTAACAGTATGGCCGTACCAGTGTCACTTACTAAATCGTATTCAATCTATGCTGGTGCTGTAGATGCCATGGTGCAATGGTGGTACGGGCACAACGCGGTAGGATTCTTACTCACTGCGGGCTTCTTAGGTATGATGTACTACTTCGTTCCAAAACAAGCTGGTCGCCCGGTTTACTCGTATAGATTGTCAGTTGTACACTTTTGGGCACTTGTTTCTCTGTATATTTGGGCAGGTCCTCATCACCTTCATTATACTGCGCTACCTGATTGGACTCAGTCTTTAGGTATGGTGATGTCTGTCATTCTATTTGTTCCTTCCTGGGGTGGTATGATTAACGGCATCATGACGCTATCAGGGGCATGGCACAAGCTTCGTACAGACCCAGTTTTACGCTTCCTTGTTGTATCTTTGTCTTTCTACGGCATGTCAACATTTGAAGGTCCAATGATGGCGATCAAATCAGTAAATGCGCTGTCACACTACACAGATTGGACTGTTGGTCACGTACATTCAGGTGCATTAGGCTGGGTCGCAATGATATCAATCGGCGCTATCTACCACTTGATCCCTGCTCTTTTTGGCCACGCAAATATGTATAGCGTTAAGCTTGTCAACACACACTTCTGGTTACACACAGTAGGCGTTGTTCTATACATTGTAGCCATGTGGATTTCAGGTGTAATGCAAGGCTTGATGTGGCGAGCAGTGAACTCAGACGGCACACTTATGTATAGTTTTGTGCAATCTTTAGAAGCATCATACCCATTCTATATCATGCGCTTCTTAGGTGGTGTGTTCATCGTAGTCGGCATGCTAGTAATGGCTTATAACGTATACCGTACTGTTACAGCAAAAAGTGGCTCATTGGCTACTGATGCAAACACACAAATGGCTTAAGAGGTATCGAATATGAGCAACAATAATTCGACAAACAAACACGAGATTGTAGAAAAAAATGTCGGCTTGATGGCGATTTTAACTGTGTTTGCAATTAGCTTTGGTGCATTGGTAGAAATAACGCCTCTAATGTTCCAAAAGGACACAACACAGCCTGTAGATGGTTTGCGTCCACTCACGGCTCTTGAAATGGAAGGTAGAGATATTTATGTGCGTGAAGGTTGTTACAACTGTCACTCACAAATGATCCGCCCATTTCGTGATGAAGTTGAGCGATATGGACACTACTCTGTTGCTGGTGAATCAGTTTGGGATCACCCTTTCCAATGGGGCTCCAAACGAACTGGCCCTGATTTAGCTCGTGTAGGTGGTCGCTATTCAGACGACTGGCACTATGCGCACTTAATCGACCCTCGCTCCGTAGTTCCTGAATCAAATATGCCAGGTTACCCTTGGCTAGAAGAGAACATACTGGATGGTAAATTAACCGCTAAGAAGCTTGAAGTCTTCAAAAACTTCGGTGTGCCATATACCGATGAAGATATTCAAGGTGCAAAAGCAGCTGTGGAAGGCAAGACCGAAATGGAAGCACTCATAGCTTATTTGCAACAACTTGGCACGCACTTGAAGTAATTTATTATGGATTACGGCACATACAGAGGCATTTTAACTCTGGTAATTTTAGTACTGTTCATTGTGATTGTTGTGTGGGCATACAGTAAGCGAACAAAGAGTCGATTTGACGACGCTGCGAAAGCCATTTTCGACGATGAAATAGAACACGACAACACAGTCTCAAAAGAGGAAAAGGAGTCTGAAAAATGACTAGCTTTTGGAGTATTTGGGTCATTGTATTGACCTTAGCATGTCTGGCTCTGATCTTTGGCCTACTAATTTGGAACCTGAAAAACTACACAGGTGTCGAAGAAGGTGCCAGTTGTGGTCACGAGTTTGACGGCATTGAAGAGCTTAACAATCCATTGCCAAAGTGGTGGACTTACATGTTCTTCGCAACGTTCGTTTGGTCTGTATATTACCTTGCGATGTACCCTGGATTGGGCAACTTCGTAGGTTTGTTAGGCTGGACAAGTTCTAACCAAGGGGTCACTTCCCTTGAAGAGTCTAAGCAAGCTATTTTGGAAGCAAAAGACAAAGGTCTCTGGGTTCAGCTCGACAAAGAGTTTGAAGCCGCAGATGAGCGCTTTGGTCCCATCTTTAAAGCATTTGCAGAGCAAGATGTATTAACACTAGCTAAAAACTCTGAAGCGCTTGAAATTGGCCAAAGACTCTACGCACAAAACTGCGCTCAGTGTCATGGATCAGATGCACGTGGTGGATTGGGTTTTCCCAACCTAACGGATAAAGACTGGCTTTATGGTGGCAACCCTGAGCAAATAAAAGAGACGCTTTTACAAGGTCGCGTTGCAGCGATGCCCGGTTGGGAAGCGGCGTTAGGAGAGCAAGGCGTAAAAGAAATGACCGCCTATGTTTTGAGCTTATCAGGTCGAAAGGTTAATCAAAAAGACGCCGATGCAGGTCAAAGTAAGTTTGCAATGTGTGCTGCTTGTCATGGTATGGATGGCAAAGGCTCTGTTGCTCACAACTTACCATTTGGTGCTCCAGACTTAACAGATAATATTTGGCTATATGGAGGCTCTCAAAGAGCCGTTGAAGAGTCCGTTCGTCATGGCCGCGCAGGTGTAATGCCAGCTTGGAAAGACATTTTAGGTGAGGATAAGGTTCACCTTCTAACAGCCTATGTTTACAGTTTGTCGCAAGACAAATAAACAGTTAGATGAAATAAGCAAGCTTCCGAATTTGGAGGC
This sequence comes from Pseudoalteromonas luteoviolacea, assembly GCF_018100925.1. Taxonomy (GTDB): domain Bacteria; phylum Pseudomonadota; class Gammaproteobacteria; order Enterobacterales; family Alteromonadaceae; genus Pseudoalteromonas; species Pseudoalteromonas obscura. The sequence continues at coordinate 299,778 of NZ_JAGJEH010000004.1, forward strand.
TTGCTCTTTAATATAAGAATAGAGCTTAGATATATAAATCTTGCGATAAAGTAGATACAACAACATTGTAAAGTAGTGAACAATTATGAATCCAACACCCTGGTATAAGAATTTTTGGCCTTGGTTTTTAATGTTTTTCCCGCTCGTTACCATCATCGCGTGCGTTATTTTAGTCACTGTTGCAGTGGGCAATGGACCTGATATGGTGGTGGATGATTATTATAAAAAAGGTAAAGCGATTAACCTTGAATTGAGTAAATTCGATAAAGCTAAAGCACTATATTTACACGGTGACCTCGTTGTTGAAAATGAGCGCGTGAGTTTTAATTTTACCAAGGGAGATCACAGCAAAGTTAACGCACTTAAAGTCTCCTTCTATCACCGAACAATAAAAGAATATGATTTTTCACTCACGCTGCTGGCAAATGCCAGTGGAGCCTTTACGGCACTGCTAGATGAGGCGCATCACGGTGCATTCACCGTCTTTATCGAACCAATGGACAGCAGTTGGAAAATGAAGGAAAACCTACAGTTACCGACTGACAAACCGATTTCAATTACACCTCAATACAAGTAAGTCTTATGGCAAAAAGTTGTTTCCATTGCCTCGAAGCCGTACCTCATGGGTTTCAAGGCGAAGTAATGTTTGAAGGTGTAGCAAGCCCTGTGTGCTGTACAGGTTGTCAGGCTGTTGCTGAGACAATTCTCGCACAAGGTATGAGCGACTATTATAAGTTTCGTACTGAGTCTAGTGGAAAGGTGCAGGAGCTTGTTCCGGAGCAATTAAAAGAATTGCTCAGTTACGACAATCAAGATATTCAGAAAGATTTCGTTGCCGACCAAGGCAGCAATAAAGAGGTATTGCTTAGCGTCGAAGGGATCAGTTGTGCGGCATGTGCTTGGCTGATAGAAAAACAACTACTTGCGCTTGCTGGCGTGCAGCGCGTAGATGTAAATACTTCCACCCACCGAGCTATGGTTTTATGGCAAGATTCGAGCACAAAACTTAGTGAAATTATTGGTGCCTTATTGCAGATAGGATACAAAGCCTACCCATTTCAAGCTGATGAAGAAGCAGCACAAAAGCAAGCCGCAGCAAAGGCATATTTGCGCCGACTAGGTGTAGCCGGATTAATGACGATGCAAGTCATGATGTTCGCATTCGCTATGTATTTTGGCATGTTTTCCGGGATGGATGAGGGGTTTGAGCAGTACTTCAGGTGGATAAGCCTAATTTTAGCGTCACCCGTCATTCTCTACTCTGCCCTGCCATTTCTTGCCAATGCGATCAAAGGCCTTAAAAGCCGTCAACTGAATATGGACTTGCCCGTCTCTTTGGCTATTTTTGGAGCCTATGGCGCGAGTTGCTACGCTACTGTCATGTCTGTCGGTGAAGTCTACTTCGAATCTATTTGTATGTTCACCTTCTTACTATTACTTGGGAAATACCTCGAGTTTAGAGCCCGAATGAAAGCCAGTGAGTTTACCGCAAACTTACAAAAACTAATGCCGCTCACAGCGAGAAAGATAACAGGCGCAGTTGAAGAGGTCATTGCTGCAAAAAGCTTAGCTCTTAATGATCTAATTTTGGTTAAACCAGGCGAAACCATTCCTGCCGATGGTATTGTTGTTGAAGGCACCAGTACCGTCGATGAGTCGATGATGACAGGTGAGCATTTACCAATTAAAAAATTTGTAAATCATCAAGTCTATGCTGGAACTCTTAATCATGACGGCGCTATCACTTTAAAAATTAATAAAGTAGGTCAAAACACACTACTCAACCAGATCATTAAACTGCAACATAATGCTCTCATGAAACGACCAAAAATTGTTGAGGTAACAGACAAGGTAGCTCAATGGTTTGTGGCGTGTTTGCTCATTTTTGCCTCAATCACCGCGATTGGCTGGTATCACGTTGAGCCTGAACATGCGTTTTGGATCACTATTGCTGTTTTAGTCGCTACCTGCCCTTGTGCACTCAGTCTTGCTATCCCCACAGCATTAACCTGTGCAGTTGCCACCCTAACCAAAAAAGGGATCTTAATCAAAGAAGCGCATGTGCTCGAAACAGCACCAAAAGTAACTCGTTACGCGTTTGATAAAACCGGTACTCTTACCGAAGGACGGTTTACGATTTTGAAAGTAGCTGTTTTAGACGAACAGTACACTGAACCTATGATCATGGCCCTTGCTTGTGCATTGGAGCGCTACTCCGAACACCCTATTGCAAAAGCCTTTATAGACAAAAGCGACCATTTCATTGAAATAACAGATACTATAGTCTCTACAGGACTCGGTGTAAGCGGTAATTACGACGGTAAAGACGTTGCTATTGGCAAGGCAAATTGGTTTGGCAGCCATGCTTCATTTTCTCAAGCGACATTATTCATAGATAAGCACCCAGTTGCGGATTTTTATCTTCAAGATAAAGTTAGAAGCAGTGCACCTGAGGTCATTGAGTTTTTACAATCACAACAGCTAACCTGCCATATGCTAACGGGCGATAGCTCCAATGCGGCAAGTAATCTTGCCAATGAGTTAGGGTTGGATTCCTACAAACAAGCGTGCTCACCAAAAGATAAACAAAACGTGGTCGCACAATGGGCTGATAAAGCACATATTGTTGCAATGGTTGGAGATGGTGTAAATGATAGCCCGGTTTTCAATACCGCTCATTTATCTATTGCAATGGAAACAGGTGCTGATATTTCAAAAAATACGGCTGATGTAGTACTGTTAAATAGTGATCTAAATTCGCTAAAAACACTACAAAGTGTTGCTATCAAAACAAAGCAAATAATCAAACAAAATTTGACTATTTCTTTGCTTTATAACGGTTCCATCCTACCTTTGGCAGCACTCGGGCTGGTGCCGCCTTGGCTTGCAGTGATTGGCATGTCTGCAAGCTCAATTGTGGTAATAACTAACTCATTAAGGTTACTAAAGCTATGAGTATAATTTACGTGTTGATCCCCATCGCCATCTTATTTGTCGTCATTGCAATTGGCGTGTTTTTTTGGGCCGTCAGAAGTGAACAGTTCTCAGACCTAAACAAACAAGCTCACAGTATTTTGTTTGAAGATGACAAAGAGCAGCACAAAAAGAGTAACGATGGAAATTAGTTTTGCTAGTGCATTTTTTATGGGCTTGATGGGCAGCGGACATTGTTTGGCGATGTGTGGTGGTATTGCATCAAGTCTGCAGTTAGCACAAACAAAACAAAAGCCAATTGTTGTCGCCTTCTTATACAATTTGGGCCGACTATTAAGCTATGCCGTTGCGGGGTTACTTGTCGCGTCGCTGGGTGTTTCGCTGGCTAAGCAACACACCTCTTTTGCGTTGGCTTTGTCTTACTTAAGTGGCTTGTTTATGTTGTTAGTCGGTCTATACATAATGCGACTAGCTGGTACTTTAAACTGGCTAGAAAAGCTAGGTAACTTCATTATCTGGCGGCGCATTGTGAAGTTAAACAAACATATTTTGCCAATTGATACCAAGACAAAAGCATTAGCTTATGGCGCACTTTGGGGGTGGCTACCATGCGGGTTAGTTTACACCGCGCTATTGTGGAGCCTTCAAGCCAAAAGCGCACTTTACGGGGCGCTTACTATGGTAGCTTTTGCCTTGGGCACCTTCCCTGCACTCTTGGTTGCAGGGCAGTCAGCACAATTGCTGAACAAGTTTTTGAACCACACAATTACGCGCATTGCGCTAGGAAACCTATTTGTGTGGTATGGGTTTTACTTGATTATCATTACTAGTAATAAATTAGTAGTTTAATCTAGTTTTATGCTTGCGAATATTAGATAATAGCAAGCATCAATTAAGTTTTTAAAAGCAGGAGTTTTTAAAGGCTTATATCGTGAAAATTTCGAAGTACTGAACTTAATTGAAATATTTAAGTTTTTATTTCATGCAATTTTTGAATTTATTTTTTATGTGCGTCTAAGAGTAATGGATTAATTATGGATTTAAATAATCGCTCCAAAAGTCAGTGTACAATAAGTTGTACAAATTGCAGTATAAGTCAGCTTTGCCTGCCTTATTCACTTAACGGCAACGAAATGGATAAGCTTGATGAAATCATTGAGCGCAAAAAGCCTCTTCACAAAGGTGATTTTTTGTTTGAGTCTGGCTCACCACTTCAAGCTATCTTTGCTGTGAGATCTGGCTCATTTAAATCTTACACCCTGTCTGAACAAGGTGACGAGCAAATTACGGGCTTCCACCTTGCTGGTGATTTAGTGGGTTTTGATGCTATCAACAAAATGCAACATCAAAGCTTCGCTCAAGCACTTGAAACGTCCATGGTATGTGAAATACCATTTGATACACTGGACGAGCTCGCTGGTAAATTGCCAAAACTTAGACAGCAGATCATGCGCTTAATGAGTAATGAAATCAATTATGATCAAGAGATGCTGCTGTTACTCAACAAAAAGACCGCAGAAGAAAGACTCGCTACATTTATCTTTAATCTATCTAATCGCTTTGGTGAACGTGGTTTTTCACGTAAAGAGTTCCGCTTCACAATGACCCGAGGCGAAATTGGTAATTACCTCGGCCTGACTGTTGAAACAATTAGTAGACTACTCAGTCGATTCCAAAAAGCTGGTCTTATCAAGGTCGAAGGCAAATTCATAACTATTTTAGAGTCACAAGGATTAGCTGCTGCGGCAGGTATTACTACTTGATCTAAGCCAATTTTTCCATCGAAATAGCTTTATACCTTGGCTTTATCAGTTACACTCAAAGTATATTGATTAGCCAAGTGCCACAGGAGGCTTGTATGGATAAGATAAAGAGAATCCTTACTGTTATTGACCCGACTAAAGAGCAGCAAAACAGTCTTGAGCGCTCAATTAGTCTTGCACAAACAACTGGTGCTGAAATAACGGCGTTCCTTTCTATCTATGACTTTTCCTATGAAATGACGACAATGCTCTCTAAAGAGGAGCGTGAGGCCATGAGACTCGCGGTCATCAAGGATAGAGAAGCGTGGATCAACGTGTTGATTGAGCAATATACAGACCTTGATATTCAGGCCAAAGTGGTATGGCACAACCGGCCGTATGAAGCCATTATTGAAGAAGTACTCAATGAGCAGTTCGACATCGTCATTAAGTCCACACATCAACACGACACACTAAAATCCGTGATTTTTACACCAACGGATTGGCATTTAATACGGAAGTGCCCCGCTCCAGTTTTGCTGGTTAAAGATCAAGCATGGCCTGAGCATGGTGAAATTATTGCAGCTGTCAACTCCGTCAGTGATAACGATCAACATCAAGAGCTCAACCAACGAATAATAAAAGACGCAAAGTTCATTTGTAATTTAGCAAATGCGTCTTTAAGTTTGGTTAATACCTACCCTGCAACTCCGGTTAATATTGCAATTGAGATCCCCGAGTTCAATCCATCTCAATATAGCGAAGCGGTGAAAAAGCATCACGAAGACGAAACATGGTCTTTGGCCAATCAGTTCGAAATTGCCAAAGAAAAATGCATCATTGAAGAAGGTCTCCCTGAAGATGTGATCCCATCTGTAGCAGAGAAAAAGTCAGCCGAGCTCGTTGTCATTGGCACGGTTGGGCGCACAGGCTTAAGTGCAGCATTAATTGGCAATACAGCAGAGCATGTGATCGACAGCCTAGACTGTGATGTATTAGCACTGAAACCAGATGGCTATAAGAGCCCACTAGACCACTAACAAATAAAGTCCGATATTAGTATCGGACTTTTTTATCTCAGCTTGATAACCCGATATCCAGCCCATATGATACTCGTTCTTATCATTAGTGTGCACAGCCGCCCGATTTAGATTTAAACACTCCCATAACCCATAACCCATAACCCATAACCCATAACCCATAACATCAAATACTCGTTCACATCAAAAAAAGTAAATTTTTTTCTATTCGCACCTAATTTGATACCTCATTGATTTTGTTAATGAAAAAGGAACTTAAAAACGTTGTTTCTTATTTGAGTACTCCTCTACGTTGATAATAATTCAACAAAACCATGTACAAATCTTAATCGCATACTGTATATTGTATACAATCACACTTTAAAAACTGTCATTAAAGTGTGGTATGCAAGAGGTATATCATTGAATTTCAATGGTTAAAAACCTCTTTAACAACATGTGAAGCATATTTTGCTTTACCCATACTCGTTAAAGGAAAGTTACAGTGCGACAAAAAAAACAATTAAGAAAGCTAGCCCTAGCAACGGCTATCACTGTTTCATTTTCAGCATCTGCTCAAGAAACCTATCTGTTTGATAGGCAATTGAGTTTTGAAAATGAAATTTCAAATCTAGTGATGTCATCAACAAATGAGCCTACCCAAACAAAGCAAAAGCTGATTTTAGATTCAATCAAACTAAATAGTGCTTTGGGTGAAAACCTGCAAGTAGGAAATTCACTGAGCCTTACAATTGATGGGCAGTTTGTACAAATTCACCTGTATGAAGTAACGAAACAAAATAGTAAAATAACCTACATAAATGGTCGCTCGTCCGACGGGCATGCCAAGTTGTCAATGATCAAAACAAATAGCAGTTACAGCGCAAAGATTTACATTGGCAATACTGGTTATTTATTAACCCCTGCGGGAAATGGTCTTTATAAATTAAGTAAGTTCATCCAAGACAACTCGCCTATTGACTCCACGGCTGATAGACCAGGTTTGGAGCATGGTGACTCTTCACATGGTTTAGTGGGTCATACGGAGATCTCGCCTTTCTTACGCGCAGCAGCAAGCAGCGACGCAAGTGCAACGCCTGAAGTAACTGTAGTGGTTGCCTATACAGATAAACTCGCGGCAGAGGTTGGCGATGTCGATGCATACCTAGCACTAATGGAAAAAGACACCAACGACAGCTACGCGGCTAGTGGCATTAACGCAAGCGTCAGAATCATACATTCCTATCAAACCGGCTATGTATCCACCGGAGACATGGCAGAGGATAACTCGTTACTACTAAATGAAAACACAAGTAGTTGGCTAGCAGAGCCTAATCCACTGGCTCCAAACGGATTTGGCGTAGAACTAAAAAGTATTCGAGATGAACACCAAGCAGATATCATGGTATTTTTAGCAGACCAAGATGCCAGCTCACCTTGGGCTGGGTGGGCTGGACAAATCGGTACGGATGCTGAGAGTGCCTTATTTACTTTGAGTAGCTGGGGTACTTTTAAAAACACATTTGCTCATGAACTTGGACACTTGTACGGAGCAAGACATGACAATGATTCGACGACCACTCCTTTTGCTTTTGGCCACGGATATTGTAATGAGTCTAAAACGTGGCGCACACTGATGGCCATCAGTGATTGTGGAGAAAGGCTAAATGTATGGTCAAACCCCAATAATAACTATAAAGGTGAAGCTGGGGGAACTGTTGACGTCAATGATAATGCACGAGTACACAATGAACGCGCTACATTTATGGCTGCTTTACGCACATCAGCACACAACGCGCCGTCAGCTACAATTACGCAAACTACCATTACACCAGGCAGCTTAACAGCCAGTTTCTCTGGTCAGGCTAACGATAGCGATGGCAATATTGTTTCTACGCTATGGGACTTTGGTGATGGTGTATACAATAATAAGCCATATGCACAAGGTGACTCGGTTACCCATAACTATCTATTTCCTGGCACTTACATTGTTAGATATACAGCTACCGATAATCAAGGATTGATCCATTCAGCCTCTCAGCAAGTAACCATTACCGCTACGCCAGGCCAAAGCTACTGTGGAGTTAAAGGAACAAATGCAGTCTATCAATATACACAAAGTGTATCAGTGAATGGTAAAGCACATCAGTCGGATAGAAGGCAGTATACCGATCACACTGCACTAGAGCCGTTTACTGTTTACGCCGGCTCAGCAACAGGAATTGAGTTGCAACAAGGTACGCGTGGCAGTAAATTTGGTCCCTACTCCGCATACTGGGCCGTCTACATTGATTTAAACCAAAACAATAGCTTTGATGACCCAGGCGAGCTCATTCATTTTTCTGAGCCGCTATCCAAATCTTCTCCTGAGCCCATACTCGCTAATATCACCATTCCCGACAGCGCACTAGCTGGCACAACACGAATGCGTGTTATTCAATCCAATACGCTGCGTGAGGGAGAGACACAACTTGCTGCGTGCGGTGATTTCAAATTTGGTGAAGCCGAAGATTACAGTATCACCATAATAAAAGAGCAAAACCCAGCTGAATTTACAACGTCCATTAACAACAACGATTTCAACGTAGGTTTTGCTATCGACTCTACTGATGTGGCTTCGGTCAAGTGGGACTTTGGCGATGGACTATTTAGCGATTCAAGCACCAGCACTTCGTTAAACCCAAATCACCAATATGTTTTTGGTGGAGAGTACACGGTAACGCTCACCGTTACTTTGAAAAGTGGTGAAACATATACTCATTCGAAGGTAATTACAGTATCAGCACCTGCTGGCCAAGATTATTGCCGTGCATACGGTAACCAACCAAAGTATCAATATAACGCAAATGTTACACTAAACGGTAATAGTGTTACGTCTGGCGCAGCAAATTATACTGACCACACAGACAAAGTACTCGGCGCAGTTAGAGGTGATAATATTCTATCTGTACGTCAAGGTGCTACTGGATCTAAATCTTCTTATAACGCGGAGTGGCGTGTTTATATTGATATGAACCACAACGGCTCTTTTGAGGATTCAGAAAGCGTTTGGTACTGGGTCGGCGCAAATACAGCAAATGACATAGAAAAAACAATCTCTATTCCTACAACCGCGTTGACGGGTAAAACCAGAATGCGCGTGCTACAAAGTTACGAAGAGTTGAAATCTCCATGCGGACGCATCAGGTGGGGTGAAGTTGAAGATTTCACTGTAGACATCCAGTCTGATAACCCAGCCGACTTCTCTGCCAATGTAACGACAAATAACCTTACTGTTAACTTTACGGACTCGTTTGGAAGTAATGCTGAAATTGCTTCGATTGAGTATGATTTTGGTGACAGCGCGGTAAACCCAAATCATACCAGCACACAAAGTAGCCCTTCACACACTTATCTATATTCCGGTACTTATGCTGTAAGAGCAAAAGTTACATTGCAAAATGGCGTAAGCTATGTGAAAGAGCAAAACGTCGTGGTTAGTGGCGCAGCTCACTGCATTGCATACGCAAAGTCAACAACTCAATGGACGAGTAAAGTGCGCGTTGGCAACTTGAGTAATAGCTCAGAAAAAAGCAAATTCAGCCACTTTGACAATGCTGGTTTCAGATTTAAAAAAGGCGACGCAACAGAGATTGGTTTAACACACGGTTCCAATGGGCCATACCTTGCAAATTGGGCTGTTTATGTAGATCTTAACCAAAACAATAGCTTTGACGACTCAGGGGAGCTGTTAGTTCAAACTAGCGCTACTACCTTTGATGAAGTGGTTAACTCAGTAACGATTCCTGCTTCTGCTCAAAATGGCTCAACAACAATGCGAGTGATCCAATCTTATGAATTAACAGATGGGAAATTACCTGCATGTGGCACGTACGGTTGGGGTGAAGTTGAAGATTACTCAGTGACAATTACTGACGAGCAAGGTCCTGAATCAGACTTACTCAATGGAGTGACTAAATCAGGCATTTCAATTGCAGCAAAAGAAACTAAAACCTTTACATTCTTCGTCCCTGAGGGCGCTGAAAATATCAATGTTGAGATGGGTGCGGGAACTGGTGACCCTGATTTATACGTAAAATTTGGTGATTCAGATACTGCAAACAACTGGGATTGTAGACCATATACTAGCGGCAATAGAGACGAAACGTGCGATAGCAGCAAATTAACTAAATCCGGCGGTCTGTACTATGTTTCGGTTGTAGGCTGGACAGCCTCTGACAACGTTACATTGACTGGTTCATACACAGAAGGTGATGTTATCAAGCCTCCTGTCAATGCATGTGCGACTAAAACACCACAAACACGTGGCAACTTGTCTAATAATGATACCATCTGTATGGGCGCCAACACAGTCTATGTTGCCATTAGCGTTCCTGCAGGTCAGTCTAAGCTAACAATCACCACTTCAGGTGGAGACGGAGACGCTAGCATTTACCAAAACGCAGCCGGTTGGCCAAGCACAAGTAACTTCCAAAACTCAGCGACTACTCAAGGTAGCAGCGAAGAACAAATTGTGATTAATAACCCAGGCTCTGGATGGCACTACTTAATGGTGTCTGGCCAAGGTACCGGAACACAGCTTAACGCAAAGTTTGAATAAACAGATAATCTTCTCACTGGCCAAAGCCTCTTAGCAATAAGAGGCTTTTTTATAGGGTAAACAGGTACGCAACCCCTAGCCCACATAAACAAAATAGCACCTTCATCAAAAGACTTAGCCCCTTATTTTTGTTTGACATTTCATTTTTCCTAATGCCTTTAAGATAGCGTGCGTCTTTACTAGACAAACCTTTGCAGTGCGGGCATTCAGATTGATCATCACTCACTAAAACACCGCACCTTTCACATGGGCTACTATGCTCACTTTTGTAATTAAAAAACTGAAACCACATCTTTTCTTTAAGCACCTATAGTAGAACTACAAGCTGATTACCAAAGCACTGTTTTGCCAAGGAGTATGACAGCTATCAACAGGCTAATTGTACAGATAATTTCGAAAAAATAAAAAAGGGCCAATTGGCCCTTGAGGAATAACCCAGTGCTCTACTAAAACACTAGTTTTTATAAAAATAGCTGTCTTTCGTAATCGAAATACTACTATCTTCATTCGCGGAAATGGTGAATTGGATTGGCGTACGCTTTCTCTGAATGTCATAACCATCGGCAGCAATGGTGACAGGGACGAGTAACATTTTGCCCCCTTGGATCTCAATCTCTTGTGGCGCGCTCAATTCTGCGCCCTGTAACCCATTGAAGCTAACTTGGTAATGCAAAGTTTGCTGGGTTTTATTGATGATGCTTAAGGTATAAGGGTTTTCAACTAAGCCTTCAAAATTTACTCGATACAACGCATTTCGGTCACGGATCACGGATGCTTCTATCGGAGTGCGATTAAATGCCCAAATAGCCATTGTCGCTACAATCACAACAAATAACCCTGCGTAACCTACGAGCTTTAACCTAAATGGACTGGAAGTTTTTCCGCCAGCTTGATTTTCACTGGCATACTTGATCAATCCAGTAGAGTAACCAAACTTATGCATCGTATCGTCACAGGCATCGATACAAAGCCCACAATTGATGCACTCGTATTGCAACCCATTTCTTATGTCAATACCTGCGGGGCAAACTTCTACACACAGATTGCAATCAACACAATCTCCCAAACCTTTCGCTTTATAATCAGACTTACGTTTGCGTGGTCCCCTATGCTCCCCTCTTTGCGCATCGTAGGTAACAACCAAGGTGTCTTTGTCAAACATTACCGATTGAAAGCGCGAGTATGGACATGCGACATTGCACATTTTTTCTCTTAAAAAGCCTGCGTTCCCATATGTACAAAAGGCAAATAAAAACACCCAAAAGCTTACTAGCCCAGACCATTCCAACGTAAACATATCCATGTATAAAGTTTTGGCTGGTACAAAATACGCCATAAAAGAGGTCGCAGTAAAAAGTGAAATTACAAGCCAAATAGCGTGCTTAGTCATTTTTCTAGCTGCTTTTTGTGCATTCCAGCTTGCTTTGTCTAATTTAATCCGTTGGTTACGTGTTCCTTCCACACGGTGTTCAACCCAAGTAAACATTAACATCCAAATGGTTTGTGGGCAGGTATAACCACACCATACACGCCCAAGCCAATTTGTTACGAAGAAAAGGCCGAAGGCTCCAGCCATAAATATCCATGCTAGGATCATAAAGTCATGAGGTAAAAATGTTTGGCCAAAAATCCTAAATTGCTGACTCGCAACATCTAGAAGAATAGCTTGTTGACCTTTATACGGGATCCATGGAATAGCGACAAATATAAACATTAGGATCCAACCAAGATAGCGACGGATTTTTTGGAAGAACCCTTTTTGTTCACGGATATAAATTGGGCCCTCTTGCTTGTAGGGCTTGATAATCATATCCTCTTCTTTTATATCAAACTTCATATTACTTGCTTACATTAAGTGAAACACACCTTGTCATTTGCAACTTTCAGACCAAACTGAAACTTATATATAATATTGATTTTTATATATTTTTATTTTTTATTCAATTTATTAATCGTGATATATCACGATTAACCTCTAAATATCGCGCTTTTTAACAATTCCAAGCTTTTTCATTTTCGAGCGCAATGTGCTTTCATTCAAGCCAAGCTTATCTGCGGCCCCCTTGCTTCCAGATATTTTCCAATTGCTCAGTTCGAGTACTTCTGCAATGTGCGCTTTCTGAATTTCATCAAGGCGCAAGCTGATCTCACTTTCGTCATTCACCCCATCCTCAATGCACAGCGGCTGAGATAGGTGCAGAGTATGACCGTTGGCCAGTATAGCTTCTCGTTCGAGTATATTTTGTAGTTCTCGAATGTTGCCCGGCCAGCCATACAACTGTAGTTTTTTAAGTGATGTTTTGGCAATTCCCTGAATGTGTTTTCCCAGACGGACATTCAATTTGTTGATCATGTTTGCGCATAGCATCGGGATATCTTCTCTTCGCTCCCTAAGTGGTGGGACTTTAATAGGAAATACGTTCAATCGATAATATAGGTCCATCCTAAACGTCCCTTGCTCAACCATTTGCCAAAGATCTCTGTTCGTAGCCGCTATAACACGAATATTAACGGAGATTGTTTTACTGCCTCCAACACGCTCAAACTCCTGCTCCTGCAATACTCGCAACAATTTACTTTGTGCTTCTTGGGGCAACTCCCCGATTTCATCTAAAAAAAGCGTTCCGTTGTGGGCCAGCTCGAATCGCCCTTTCCTTCTATCATGAGCACCAGTAAAAGCACCCTTTTCATGGCCAAACAGCTCCGACTCTAACAAACTAGGGGAAAACGCCGCGCAGTTGACCCTTACGAATGGTAATTCAGATCGTGCGCTTAGCGCATGTAGATTACGCGCAACTAACTCCTTACCCGTGCCGTTTTCACCTAGAATAAGCACAGTACTATCAGTTTTACTCACTAGCTTAATTTGCTCTAACATACGATTGAAGACATGGCTTTCACCAACTAGACCGGATCCTTGCCAGTTTTGGTTGATTTCGGACAATAAATAGCTGTTTTCGTCTTTAAGCTGCTCGGAAAGAGATTGAACTTGCGTCAATGCATCCCGCAGTGCCTGCTCTGTTTCAACCTGCTGTGAAATATCGCGAAAAATAGCCACGGCACCGATTACTTGGGCATCCCGGTACACAGGCGTCGACGTATACTCCACTGGAAAGCAAGAACCATCTTTACGCCAAAACACCTCTCCTTTGACATACCGTGTTTCCCCATCAAACATGGTTTTATAGATCTGACATTCATCTGCAGGGTATTCACTGCCATCTGCATGGCTGTGGTGATGATATTGGTGGATTTTTTTGCCAAGTAACTCGTCGGCGCTCCAACCTGTCATTTTCTCTGCGGCTGGATTAATAAATACAGCATTACCCGATAAGTCAAAACCGTAGATCCCCTCGCCTACCGCGTTTAATAACAACTTAGGATCATTTAAGAAGTGCTTAATAACTGATGACATTATCTTTCCTCGTGATATTTCACGATTAATACTACGCCAATCTACTTGTTCAAACTAGGAACCGGGCGGTAAAGAATGATCTAGGTCAATCGATAACAATAAAAGGAAAGGGACATAAAAAAGCCCAGTAACAATGTACCGGGCTTTTGGTCTATAGGTTAGACTAATTAGACATATTCAACTTCGATGATTTCGTATTCAACAGTACCGTTTGGTGTTTGAATATTAACTGAATCATCTAATTCTTTACCAATTAAGCCACGTGCAATCGGAGAATTAACAGAGATTAAATTGTTTTTAATATCTGCTTCGTCATCACCAACAATTTTGTACGTTACTTCTTCGTCAGTATCGACATTTACAATAGTTACAGTAGTACCGAAAATGACTTTGCCATTGTTTGCCATTTTTGTGACATCAATAACTTGAGAAGTTGATAATTTAGCTTCAATTTCTTGGATACGACCCTCACAAAAACCCTGTTGTTCACGCGCAGCGTGATACTCAGCGTTTTCTTTTAAGTCACCGTGTTCACGCGCTTCTGCGATATCGGCAACAATTTTAGGACGGACCACTTTTTTTAGATGGTTCAGTTCTTCACGAAGCATTTCTTCGCCTCGTACAGTCATCGGAATTGATTGCATAAGTCTCTCACTTGCAACCAAGGCCAAAGGCCTTGGCTTATATCCATTAGTTCAATCGCTGGTGTAGTTCTTGTACAGAGTTTACAGAGCTTCTGTCGTCTGCGGCATGCGCAGTACAGTTTGCAAACGCTGCATTTAGCGTGGTGGTGTAGTTAGTCTTATGCTGAAGTGCACCACGACGTAACACCTTCGAATCTTCAATCGCTTGGCGACCTTCTGTCGTATTTACGATGTAGCTGTACTCACCATTCTTGATGCGGTCAAGAATATGAGGACGACCTTCGAATACTTTGTTCACGCGACGTACTTCAATACCTGCTTCTTCTAAAGCTTTAGCTGTGCCGTTTGTTGCATCAAGCTCAAAACCGATAGCTTTCATTGTTTTAGCAAGCTCAACTACGCGTGACTTGTCGCTGTTACGAACAGATAGTAACGCGCGACCGCCACGTGGTAAAGCGTTTGATGCACCTAATTGTGCTTTCGCGAACGCTTCGGCGAAGTTTTCACCAACACCCATAACTTCACCCGTTGAACGCATCTCAGGGCCACGAATTGGGTCAACACCTAAGAACTTAGCAAAAGGAAGTACGACTTCTTTTACGCTGTAATAAGGTGGGATAACTTCTTTAGTCACGCCTTGGCTCTCAAGAGACTGACCAACCATACAACGTGCCGCTACTTTTGCTAGTGCAACACCTGTTGCTTTTGAAACAAATGGTACAGTACGCGCGGCACGAGGGTTAACCTCGATTAGGTATACTTTGCCATCTTTCACTGCAAATTGGGTATTCATTAGACCCACAACACCTAGCTCAAGTGCCATGTCACGAACCTGCTTACGCATTACGTCTTGGATATCTTGAGAAAGCGAGTGTGCCGGAAGTGAACACGCTGAGTCACCTGAGTGTACACCTGCTTGTTCAATATGCTCCATGATACCGCCGATGATCACGTTTTCACCATCACAGATAGCATCCACGTCCACTTCGATTGCATCGTCTAGGAAACGGTCTAAAAGTACAGGCGCTTCATTAGAAACGGATACAGCTTCTGTCATGTAACGACGTAGGTCATCTTCATCGTAAACGATTTCCATCGCACGACCACCTAATACGTAAGAAGGACGTACAACTAGAGGGAAACCAATTTCTTGAGATTTAGCTACCGCTTCTTCTAGTGAAGTCACCGTCGCGTTCTCAGGCTGAAGAAGGTCTAGGCGCTCAACAAGTTGCTGGAAGCGCTCACGGTCTTCTGCACGGTCGATCGCATCTGGAGAAGTACCAATTACTGGCACACCATTCGCCTCTAAGTCACGTGCTAGTTTAAGTGGCGTTTGACCACCGTACTGAACGATAACACCTTTAGGCTTTTCAACACGTACGATTTCTAGTACATCTTCAAGTGTAATTGGCTCAAAGAATAGGCGATCAGAAGTGTCATAATCTGTAGAAACTGTCTCAGGGTTACAGTTAACCATGATAGTTTCATAGCCATCCTCACGCATTGCAAGCGCCGCGTGCACACAACAATAGTCGAACTCGATACCTTGGCCGATACGGTTAGGACCACCACCGATAACCATGATTTTGTCTTTTTCAGACGGTGCTGCTTCACACTCTTCGTCATATGAAGAGTACATGTAAGCTGTGTCTGAGCTGAACTCAGCTGCACATGTATCAACACGCTTGTAAACAGGTAAGATCTCTAACTGATGACGCTTTTTACGGATTTCTTTTTCAGAAACACCTGCAATTTCAGCGATACGCGCATCAGAGAAACCTTTACGCTTTAAGCGACGCAAGAAGTCTTTGTTAAGGCCCGCAAGGCCTGCTTCTGCAATAGCAGTTTCATCTTTGATGATGTCTTCAATCTGAACTAAGTACCAACGGTCAATCTTAGTTAGGTCAAATACATCGTCAACACTCATACCGTGACGCATTGCATCCGCAATGTACCATATACGCTCTGCACCTGGCTCACGTAGTTCACGAATGATAGTTTCTTTTGCTTTAGGGTCATCAAGTGCAACGATTGGGTTGAAACCCGTTGCGCCAACTTCTAGGCCACGAAGTGCTTTGTGAAGTGACTCTTGCTGGTTACGACCAATCGCCATAACCTCACCAACAGACTTCATCTGAGTCGTTAGGCGGTCATTTGCACCTGCAAACTTTTCAAAGTTGAAACGAGGGATCTTAGTCACAACGTAGTCAATTGAAGGCTCGAAAGATGCTGGTGTTGCGCCACCAGTAATGTCGTTTTGAAGCTCGTCAAGCGTGTAACCTACAGCAAGTTTTGCTGCAATTTTCGCGATTGGGAAACCCGTTGCTTTTGATGCAAGAGCTGATGAACGAGATACACGTGGGTTCATCTCGATGATAACCATACGGCCATCTTTTGGATTCACACCAAATTGTACGTTTGAACCACCTGTTTCAACACCAATCTCACGCAGTACCGCCATAGAAGCGTTACGCATTAATTGATATTCTTTATCAGTAAGCGTCTGCGCAGGTGCCACCGTGATTGAGTCACCAGTGTGAACACCCATTGGGTCAAAGTTTTCAATCGAACATACAATGATACAGTTGTCGTTTTTGTCACGTACAACTTCCATCTCATACTCTTTCCAGCCCAGTAAGCTTTCATCGATAAGAAGTTCATTTGTTGGCGATAAATCTAAACCACGTGTACAGATTTCTTCGAACTCTTCCATGTTATAAGCAACACCACCACCGGTACCACCCATTGTGAAAGAAGGACGAATAATACATGGGAAGCCAATGCGAGTAAGTACGTCTTTCGCTTCGTCCATAGAGTGTGCAATCTCTGCGCGAGGACACTCAAGGCCAATGTTTTTCATCGCGATGTCGAAACGCTCACGGTTTTCAGCTTTGTCGATTGCATCAGCTGTTGCGCCAATCAACTCAACATCATGTTTGGCAAGTACACCGTGCTTGTCTAAGTCCAGTGCACAGTTAAGCGCAGTTTGACCACCCATTGTAGGAAGGACTGCATCTGGCTTCTCTTTTTCAATGATTTTTTCTACAACTTCCCAGTGAATTGGCTCGATGTACGTCGCATCTGCCATTTCCGGGTCAGTCATAATAGTTGCAGGGTTCGAGTTTACAAGAATTACTCGATAGCCTTCTTCTCTAAGCGCTTTACAGGCCTGAGCACCAGAGTAGTCAAATTCACATGCTTGGCCGATAACAATTGGGCCTGCGCCCAAGATTAGAATGCTTTTTATGTCGGTACGTTTTGGCATTGTTACTCCAGTAATAAATTAGGCTTTACGCGCTTGCATTAATTCAATGAAGTGGTCAAACAACGGTGCAGCGTCGTGTGGACCAGGACTCGCTTCAGGGTGACCTTGGAAACTGAAAGCAGGCTTATCAGTGCGGTGAATACCCTGTAACGTACCGTCGAATAGAGACTTGTGCGTTGCGCGAAGGTTGTCAGGGAGACTCTCTTCATCAGCAGCAAAACCATGGTTTTGAGCAGTGATCATCACAACATCACGATCTAGGTCTTTAACTGGGTGGTTACCACCGTGGTGACCAAACTTCATTTTTACTGTTTTTGCACCAGATGCTAATGCCAGTAATTGGTGACCTAGACAAATACCAAAAATTGGAGTGTCTGTTTCAAGGAAAGACTTGATAGCATCAATCGCGTAAGTACATGGCTCTGGATCACCAGGTCCGTTTGATAGGAAGATGCCATCAGGGTTTAACGCCAGTACTTCTGCAGCGGAGGTTTCTGCAGGGACAACGGTTAGTTTACAGCCGCGGTCAACTAGCATACGTAAGATATTTTTCTTTACACCAAAATCGTAGGCTACAACATGGAACTGCTCTTCACCTTGCTCAAGCGTTTTAAAGCCTTCGCCTAGTGTCCAGCTACCTTCATTCCATTGGAAAGAAGACTCTGTTGTTACTACTTTTGCTAAATCCATTCCTTTCAGGCCAGGGAATGCCTTAGCCGCTTCAAGCGCCTTTTGCTCATCGACATCATCACCAGCGATGATACATCCATTTTGAGCACCCTTATCACGTAGGATACGCGTCAATTTACGCGTATCGATATCCGCTATCCCTAGAATATTACGTTCTTTTAAATAATCACTTAACGATTGTTCGTTACGGAAATTACTTGCAAGTAATGGTAAGTCACGAATCACAAGGCCTTTAGCCCAGATTTTGTCCGCTTCTTCGTCTTCACTGTTTGTACCAGTGTTTCCGATGTGCGGGTAAGTTAAGGTGACAATTTGTTCCGCATAAGACGGATCTGTCAAGATTTCTTGATATCCTGTCATAGACGTATTGAATACTACCTCACCAACAGATATACCGTCGGCGCCGATGGCAGTACCGCGAAACACCGTACCGTCTTCAAGGACTAACAGAGCGGATTTAGTCAAGTTAACCTCCATAGATATGAAAAAACGGGATAAGCAAACACGCTTTTTTCCCGTCTACAAAGCGCTTGGTAACACGCAGTAAATAAATTTTTGGCAAATTCGTTATAGTCTACAGCACTTTCTTCGATTCGTCTAACAATTCAATCAAAAAACTCAAAAATAAGCTGTTAAAACTCTTTTTTAATTGAAACCGCCAAAAAAATAAACAAACTACTTCAAACCTAGCACATCTTGCATATCATAAAGTCCTGCTGGTTTGTTTTTTAACCATTGCGCAGCCCTTACTGCACCTGATGCAAACGTTAATCGAGATGCTGCTTTATGGGTTAATTCAAGCCTTTCACCCATGGTTGCAAAGTAAGCGGTATGTTCACCAACTATGTCACCTGCTCGGAGGACTGAATAGCCAATTTCATCTTGACTTTTAGCCGTATGATCACTGCTGCGATCATAACGAGCCACCTCATCGTGGTCCCACCCTTTTGCTTCTGCAATAGCTTCACCAATTGCTAATGCTGTTCCTGACGGTGCATCAATTTTGTTTCTGTGATGTGCTTCAAAAATCTCTATATCCATTTCGTCGGCAAGCTTAGTCGCCGCTGTTTGGACTAAGTTAAGGAGCAGGTTTACACCCACACTAAAATTACGTGCAAAAACGATCGGTATTACTTTCGCTGCTTCTCGTAGCTGTGCCATTTCATCATCTGCTAGACCTGTAGTACCAATTACCATTGGTACTTTATTGTCAATCGCAGTCTTCAAATGGACCAACATACCTTGAGGTAAAGTGAAATCAATTAACACCTCAGCATGACACTCCTTCGCCTCTTCATCAGAAAAAGTCAGCTCTGATGAATGCACTGGTTGTAACGCTTTAATTGGGGTTTCTAAAAAAGGCGAGCTTGATCTAACAAATGCGGCAGCCAACTGTGCTCCTTGTTCTATTTCCACAGCTTCAATTAAAGCTTGACCCATTCTGCCGTTGGCCCCAAACACACCTATTTTTGTCATTATTCTCTCATTCCTAAAATTATACGTTGCTATAAATCACACTAATCACTCCCGTCTAAACAGTACCCGACAGCTATCGCTGTTGGCGGCTTTGCGAGAACGGATCAGGTTGCTATTCAGTAAAATCACTAAGTTACATCACTAACTGTGATCACCTCAAGCTTTGTCAGGCCTAGAGTTTAGCCCATCTCTATGTCATAGTCAGTTATTCAATAATTATAATAAAGACCGTAGACTTTAGACGTCTAAACATTTAAACTTCCGCATTCGCCGATTTAATTATTGCGGGCGTTGAAGTTTAAATACAGCTAATAATAGCCCTGTTGGCTGTG
Organism: Pseudoalteromonas luteoviolacea; assembly: GCF_018100925.1. GTDB lineage: Bacteria > Pseudomonadota > Gammaproteobacteria > Enterobacterales > Alteromonadaceae > Pseudoalteromonas > Pseudoalteromonas obscura. Next base: position 319,895 of record NZ_JAGJEH010000004.1, read on the forward strand.
GTTATTTCTACTTACACATTGCAATTAAGTAGATACTGTTTTTTGGGGAGTGCTATGCAGCCATCTTTTGACAACACTAAAGCAAAGTTATCTTTGCTACCTTTACTAACCTTCGTTGCCCTATTTTTAGGTGCAGGTCTATATTTACAATCTCAAGGTGTCGATTACGCCTTTTACCAGTTACCCGCACCAGTAGCCATATTGCCAGCTATTGTGCTCGCATTTTGGTTAAACAAGACTTCTATTAATCAAAGTGTCGAAACCTTTATTAAAGGTGCTGGTCACAGCAATATCATTACAATGTGTCTGATCTATTTACTGGCAGGCTCTTTCTCTGCTGTAGCGGGAGCAACCGGCGGTGTTGACGCGGTAGTCAATGCAGGGTTGTCTTTGATCCCTCCATCTTTCCTACTTCCAGGTTTGTTCCTTATTGCTGCTGTTGTTTCAACAGCCATGGGGACGTCTATGGGTACTATTGGCGCAATTGGGCCAATTGCTTACGCAGTGTCAATCAAAACAGGCATTGACCCAGCATTAATGGCTGGCACCATAGTATCCGGCGCCATGTTTGGAGATAACTTGTCTATTATTTCGGATACCACTATTGCGGCTACAAGAACACAGGGCTGTGAAATGAAAGACAAGTTTAAAGAGAATTTAAAAATCGCCTTGCCTGCTGCATTTTTTACGGTATTGCTTTTGGTATTTTTAACGCCAGAACCACAGGCGGTTGAAACCAAACCTTTTGATTGGCTGCTCGTCTTACCCTATGTCTTTATTTTGGTATTAGCAGTGATGGGCCTCAATGTGTTTGCGGTGTTATTCAGTGGCATTATTTTTGCCGCTGCTGTGGGCTTCGCTGGTGATTACGAAGGCGGTGCTTTTGTTAAAGACGTCTATAAAGGCTTTACTGACATGCAAGAGATCTTTTTACTGTCAATGTTTATTGGTGGCTTGTCTGAGTTTATTAGAATCAACGGCGGCTTAGAATATATCGCTAAAAAGATCCACAAAGTGACCTCTTCACTCGGAAAGCTAAATAGCAAAGTTGCCGATCAGCTCGGTATTGCCGCTTTAGTTATGACCAGTAATATGTGTATTGCAAACAATACTGTGAGTATTATCGTTGCAGGTCCTGTTGCCAAAAAGCTTGCAGATGACAGCGATATTTCCCCCAAACGGTCTGCCAGCTTACTCGATATATTTGCATGTGTCATGCAAGGGTCATTGCCATATGGTGCTCAGGCATTATTGTTAGGCGCAACATTCAGTATAAGCCCTTGGGATGTTTCCACTTCTTCATTCTACTGCTTTATCCTTGCCTTCACGGCTGTAGCAGTGATTATCTTGAGAAGGAATAAAGCTTAATATTTGCTTGTGCACTCAATCAACTTGGGTGCACATTCGCTCTTCATTCAATTCACATAATTCAATTACTTAATATATAATTACAAGGTTTATCAACTTTGAAGATATATTAATGAATAAAATACGCTCTCTGACATTCATCTCTGCTTTGACTTGTGCGTCCTCAACAGCATTTTCTGCGGATTGGAGTAACACACAGCTCCACCTAAACCATGGTGACTTTAAAAATCCATTTAGTACGAATGAAGCAAGTACAACAGTATATTCATTGCAACATAGCTCGGGTTATAAATACGGCGATAATTTCTTTTTCGTTGACTATCTCGTTGATGATCTCGACGACAATTATCAAGACAGAGACTTTTATGGTGAGTGGTATTCCAACTTCAGCTTAAGCAAAATAGGCGGCTTAGACATTAAAAGTCGTTATATCAAAGATATTGGCATTGTTGCCGGGTTCAATATGGCTGGTGACTCCAAAGTTATGAAATACCTGCCGGGATTAAAAGTTTCTTGGGATGTTAAAGGGTTTTCATTTCTTTCTACTTTATTTACTGCCTATATTGATGACAGCGAAGGCCTTACAAAAGGCGGAGCGCCAGCGCAAACCAATAGCTGGATGATAGACATCGCATGGGGGTACCCATTTACTATAGGTAATCAAAAGTTTGAAGTAACAGGCCATGTAGAGTACATAGCTGAACGTGAAAGTGAAACAGGCTCAGATGTAAAAGGTTGGCTGTTAGCTCAGCCGATTATTCGTTGGGATCTAGGTCACGCTTTAGAGATGCCATCAAATCAGTTGTATTTAGGTGTAGAGTGGCAATACTGGCGCAACAAGCTTGGCACTGATACAAACGAATCTGTACCTCAAGTGCATGTGGCTTGGACGTTCTAACAGCTCTGTTGTGAATTTATTCTAGGCGTACACCCCAATGTGCGCCACGGTTTGCGCTCTTATCAAAACCTACCGGATATAGTGTACATAGCAACACTAGACTAATACCCAAACTAACTCATCTTTAATTAGCAAAGTATATATTTGTAATAACATACTGGGGTCATCGTCAGGTCTTATTGAACCAATACATAATTATTATTTTTGTCTAAAGTATTTCGTCACTTCGCCGATAACTACTTCGGTATCGTATACCCGTCTACTTTTTACTGGCTGTTATATCAAGGACTTTTTGATGAACTTATTACATGAAATGAGTGTGGCTTATGGCCATATGCTAGCAACGGATCTCATGAACAAAGCGAAAGAGAGAGAACAAGCGGCTGCTGCCGAGCAAAATGAAGACGCCTCTCAATCATCTGAAGAAGCCAAAAATACTGAGAAAACTGAAAAACCTTCAGAATTAGAAGGGGCTCATAAGCTGTCTCACGAGGAAAAAGAAAAACTTTCAGGCCGAGAAGCCCAAGAAAAAAACGAAGATAAGTATGGCGATTTACCCGACCACATTCGCAGAATGTTAGAGCGCTTAGAAGAAATGAAGGAAGAGCTAGATCTTGTTAAGCAAGAAGTTGCAGAGCTAAACGCAAAAATTGATCACAATGACGAGGCTCAAAAAGCGTTTTACGATCAAAGAAACCAGTACTTTTTGCAGCTACAAACTCAGTATTTTGACATGATAAAAAATGTTAAAGATGCGATGAAAGAAGCTGGCGTGACTGATATGAGTGTATTAATAAAGGTGATTGCCTAGCAACACCCTCTCTATATTATTGCTATTTTCGTACTATTGAGCAAAATTAATACACCCTCATCTCACTAATGCAATTTTGTGATCATATTTTTTGTTTATAGGTCGCAATAAATATCAAAGTTCACCGTGCTTTACTTTGTCAGTATTGCACTTTAAACAAACAATTCAAATCCACCTTTCTCATATAAACTCGACCCACCTTTAGGATGTACAGCATTTTATTACACTATATTACACAGGTATTTACTGTGATGGCATTTTGTGGAAAATAAGGTGTACCCCTGATGAGTTTATTGATTTTTTATAAATAAAATAACTATCTTTTTCATTAGACAAAGATATATGATGATTCTTTTTTAATACTAAAAGATGAGTGCCCACACAGCGATACCGAAAAGACTAGCGTTAGAAAAAGCAATAGTTATAATTTGTTCTCTTATATTAGTTACGTTTGCTATACCTCTGCTATTAATTCGTTTTCATACGTCAGTTGTATATCGCAATAAAGACACAAACTTAAATGAAAAGAAGCTGTTTACAATCATGTCATTAACTCAATTCTCTGATTCCCACATTCTTGAACGCTTTGAATCTTCAAGATATGAGTTGTTAAATAAAATAGGTGAAGGTGGCTTCGGGAAAGTCTTTAAAGCGAGGCAAGTAAATACTGGTCAATATGTCGCCATCAAGTTTTTGGCTATTGACCAGCACTTCGACGAACAAAAAAAGCAAAGGTATATTGATAGGTTTAAACGAGAAACTGACTTAAGTAGCCGACTAGAGCATCCGAATATAGTTCGATTACTCAATAAAGGACAGATTGACGAAGACCTGCTTTACGGTGTTTTCGAGTTTGTCGAAGGACGATCACTACGTGAGCATTTGCTAATAGATGGTGCATTCGAGGCATTGGAAGCGACTGATATTATGCTTCAAGTATTGGATGCGCTGATACATGCCCATGACAAATGCATTGTTCATAGAGACATCAAGCCTGCCAACATTATGCTTACCAGAGCCGGGGCTAAGTTGCATGTTAAAATTTTAGACTTTGGTATCGGCACTTTTACTCAGGACAATAGACAATCAGACTTTAGAACACTAACACTCACACAAGAAACGCTAGGCACCCCCTCTTATAGTTCACCAGAGCAATTGCGCGGAGAGCCTGCTACGACCAAAACTGACTTATATGTCTGGGGTTTGGTGTTCCTTGAATGTTTAACTGGCTCACCAGCTATGAATGGTACAAGCGTCGCCGCCATTTATCATAAACAGCTTAGCGAAGTTCATATTCCCTTGCCGAGTGCTATTCTTAGCCACCCTATTTCTGAGTTACTTAGACGCGTCCTAAAAAAAGATGTCTCAGAGCGAGTTGTAACCGGTGCCGAAATATTTGATGAATTAAAGTCCATTAATATGTCAAATTTAGTGGGGCTCGCAGCACCAACAGCAAATCATCCAAACTTTGACGATGAAACCGTTGTTTTTCGGCCCGAAGACGCCACCGCTTTGTCACCGGCTAGCATTCAAACAGTTAGTAGCGAAAAAAAGCAAATTACGGTGCTCGCCATTCGTTTTAGCACCAGCTTTGTCGACAACAGAAAACACGATTTAGAAGTTTTAGATACTTTATTTAAATCTCAGCGAAACCACTTTATTGATGTTGCATCAAGGTTTGGCGCATATCACGTCGGCAGTATTTCAGATACTTCACTATTTTACTTCGGTTACCCGACAAGCAGCGATAATGACGCACGTCTTTGCGCCAGAAGTGCTTTGGAAATTCTCAGTGAGCTTGCAACACGAAATGCCTTAATGAGAGAAGCCCATGGCGCCCAGCTAAACATTCATATTGGCATGCACACAGGCATGTTTTTAACCTATGCGAACGCAACGCCTGAAGGGTACGTTGCCAGCGCTGCAATGACTTTGGCTAGAACAGCCAAAGAAAAGCAGATCCTATGTAGCAATGACACCACTGCATTGCTTGAACCGTATTGTGAGCTTGAACAGTATGTTCAGTTAAAGTTAGGACAGACCTATCATCCTGAGCAAGTATTCTCACTTATTGGGGAGCGTAAAGCGGAAGCATTTGGATTCTTGAGAGGCACACGAAGCAGCCATGAATTTATAGGCCGCCAACAAGAGCTCGCACAGATCCAGACTGTGTTTAATGGCATTGGTTCTGACAGCCGCCTTATTCATATTGAGGGCGAAGCAGGCATGGGGAAATCTCGTCTGCTGTTAGAAATAACAAATAGAAATGCCGATTTTGCTTACCAGCTGGCACAATGTTTACCCGAACACCAAAACAATGCACTCTACCCTATTTTAAATTTAGTAAAACACAAGTTCGGGCTTGAAAAGCTCAGTAGCCATGAGGCTTACCACCTTTTTAAAAGTACGCTGTCAGACAAAATTGAGCAAGTTAACTTAGACCAAGCACTGTCGTCTTTACTCATTTGGCTCAATATTAAATTAGACGGTAAACAACTTCGAAGTCCAAGCTCAGCACAAATGCAAAAAGAGCTGCTTTTTTTATCTTTGTATTCTTTGCTTTTTTCTCCAAAAAGTTTTGGCCCGAAGCGCAATTGCCTTGTTATAGAAGACCTTCACTGGGCCGATAATACCACATTAGAGTTTCTTAAATATGCAACGCCGCAGCTTACATCCGATAGCGTCGTGATAGCCACATCAAGGGAAAAGTTGCCTAAATCATTGGCAAACAAAATTTCTTATACCTCTTTGACATTGGCCAAACTAAGTGAGCCTGATGCGCGCGAGTTTATTAGCAAACTTTTTTCAAATAAACCCGTTTCCAATGAGCTACATAATACCTTGATCAGTCGCGCCGATGGTGTACCTTTATTTATTGAAGAGTTAGTTGGTATGCTCAAACAAAAGGAATATGTTGAGCTCAAACACGGTGAATACTGCTTCTCAAGCCCTGAGCACATTGCTCAAGTGCCGTTGACTTTAAGGGAGTCACTGCAAAGTAATTTGGAATCATTAGGCTTTGCAAAAGACACAGTTCAAAGAGCCGCTCTGCTTGGACGCGAATTCGAACATCAACGTTTATTTAACCTTGTTGATATTACAGAATCTCAACTGTCTGCCGATCTTCAATTGTTAGTCGAGCAAGGAATTTTAGTTAAACAACGCCAAGCACACTCAGACAATTATATTTTCAGGCACGCGCTGATCAAAGACGTATCGTACGACTCAATCGACAAAAACCATCTAATAAAATGGCATTTGAAAGCCGCAAAAGTAATAGAACAAGAAGTTACTCAAGATCCAACGCTTAGTTCTGAAGTTGCCAGACACTACGAAGCGGCCAACGACATTTCCCAAGCTCGTTTATGGTATTACAAATCAGCTAAATATGCCGAGGCTAAGTATTCACTTGACGAGGCAATCACGTTTTTCGATAAAACGCTTACGTTGAGTGGGTCACAAAAATTAAATAGTGACGATATATACTTACAGAGTTTGTACCGATTAGGGCACAACCACTCGCAAATTGGCCAACAGGAAAAAGCCCGAATTTATTTGAACCAGCTTACTGATAAGCTGGCCCACAGTGACTTCAACGAGCTAACAGTACAAACCTACTTGACCCTTGGAAAAACGTTTGAAATCGTTCATCAACACGGTGATGCATTGGAACAATATGAAATTGCCGACAACATACTGGAAACACTTCCACACTCTCAATCACCACAAAACAACAGCTGGTGGCAGTTGTGGCTGTCGTTAAAAAGTGCTCAGCTATATGTCAATTATTGGCTCGGTAATAAATCATCAATGAGTAGATTAGTTGATCAAACGTCTCCGGTTGTAGAGCTAATTGGAACTGACGCCGTGAAAGCAAAATTTTACGATGATTTATTACACCTGAAGTTTCGTGAAAATAGATACATTCTTGGCGACGATGATCTGCACATTGCCCAGTTAGCGGAAAACTCAGCTAAAGCAACCGCCGATACGTCGCTTTACGCTTATGCGCTGTTCGTCAACGGCTTTTCACTCTCATTAAATAAAAGGCATGATGCCGCCATCGATAAGTTGAACCAAGCAATTGAAATCGCGAAAAAGCTTAACGACAAGGTTACTTTAACTCGCTGTATTACTTATCAAACGATTTCATATCGACTGGCGCAAGATGTGGATAAAACACTCGCTTGTGCAACCTTGGCACTTAAATATAGCCAAGAAACGGATATGGACGATTACAAAGCAGCTGCACACGCCAATTTGGCATGGGTTGCATTTAAACGCGGCAACCCGACTGAAGCCATCGAGCAATTAGAATGTTGCTTTGCTATTTGGAAAGAGCTCAGCAAAACATATTCTTTTCCTTTCAGTTGGATTGCGTATGCGCAGCTCATTTCATTGTCCGCACAGGATTCACAGGCGCGGGAAATGTACCAACCTAAATTGAAACAGATTTGCCACTCCCTATGTGATGTCAACCAAATGTTCTTAGGTTCTCAATTGCAGTCTTTACTAGAAACATATAGTAAAAACAGCGACAACCAACATTTGATAGATATTACGGATGCATTAATTCAATCTAAATACCTATAAAAAGGAAATACAAGATGTCTCAAGCACAAAACAATAAACCAAGTTCTAGAAATGATATTTTTAGAACTTCAAATGCGCCAAAAGTAGCTCAGGGTTTAACTGAAGAACAAATTGCAGAGCAATGGCGTCAAGTAGCACACAATATGTTTGTGCTAAGACAAAATGGCGAAATTGTATACCTAGACGTAGATTTCTATACACAGGGTTCACGTCTTATCGAGTGGGTGCACTCAGAGCAAGATATTCATAAGTTCTTCCTAAACGAAGACAACCTATTCCCACTCAATTTAATGGGTCCTGCGGTGACAAAAGTGATCCCTTGGAACCTTGCCGAAGCAAAAGACAAGCTACCTACTACATTTGCGGGACAAGCGCCGTTAAAACCAGGTTACATGATTGATTTACGTGTGATCCAACTGAATCGCCTAAATGCAAACGACCCTAACTTTGCAAGACTTTTAAATTCGGGTCTTGATATTCCAATTCAACTTGTATCCAATTCATTTGATCCTATCTACCCTGTACCTCACGAGTTTGAACATCAGTTAAGTGCTCCAATCGAAGAAGAAAACTTATACATCGTATCGTTCAAGAACCCTGAAAGAATTAGAGGTATTGATGACTTATATGGATACCAGATCAGCTATATCAGTAAAGAAGAACTCGACAATGTTGATAAATATGTGCCTAATGAGGACGACAAAAATGAAGCATTGAAGTTAGATGAACTGAAAAAAGAGCATACAGGTCAGTATCTAGAACGCTATTATGGTGATACAAACGCCCAGATCGGGGCAATAAACCCGCGTGATATGGCACCTCACCTTTTAGGCGCTGCATGTTATATCGCTAACTTACGCACTATGAAAAAAGACTAACTAAGTCAATGAGGCCCTGTTTTCGATGGGGCCTTCTCAAGTTGGAAAAATGAAAAAACAGTATTTTGAAGGCACGCATCGTGTCCTAAGCCCTCAGCAAACACTAGATAAAATCTCTCCCACGCTCAAAACAATGGGGATCACTCGCATCGCAAATGTAACTGGCTTAGATAATATCGGTGTCCCTGTTGCAACCGCCTGTCGTCCAAATTCTAAAGCCGTGGCAGTTTCACAGGGCAAAGGGGCAACACTAGCTGCGGCTAAGGTCTCAGCGGCCATGGAAGCTATCGAGACTTATCATGCCGAGAATATAGACTTGCCACTTAAGTTTATGAGTTATAACGAGTTAAAGCAGGATCACTCCTTCGTAGAGATAACCTCACTGCCTAAATTGAGTGTGAAGCCGTTTTGCCCAAAAGAAAAACGCCTTTGGATTGCAGCTGAAGCCTTCGATGACAAGCGTGCTTTATATGTACCCTATGACTTGGTACATTGCGATTATACACTGCCATTGCCTGCTGGCAGCGGCGTTTTTCAAATGAGTACCAATGGACTTGCCTCTGGTAACACCATAGAAGAGGCACAGCTTCATGGGTTGTGTGAGGTGATTGAACGAGATGCACTGTGCTTATGGTCATTGAAAGAGAGTCATAAATACCAAATCAAACGCGTAGATTTAAAAACGATTACAGACAGCTCTATCTCTGAGCTACTGTCAAAACTCTCAAGTGCAGGTGTATTGTGTGCTTTATGGGATATTACCAGCGATATTGGTGTTCCAACTTTTTTAGCAACCATCATTGATGAACAAGAAAACCCATATAGACCCCTATATTCGGCCTCAGGAGCTGGAACACACCCAAATGCTAACGTCGCACTTTCCAGAGCAATAACTGAAGCGATCCAAACGAGGCTCACTCTTATCTCTGGCTCTCGAGACGATATTAACCTCGCCAAATATGAGTCTAAACGTCAATTAGAGGCTATGTCTGAGCTACGTAAACTCCTACAAGATGAGCCTGAGCATCAACTAGACTTTAATACGCTAGCTAGCTTTCAAAGTGAAACCATCGAAGATGATCTTAATCATGTTCTTCTCAAGCTCAAACATTGTGATATCAATCCCGTTTATATTGATTTAACCAAATCAAAATACCAGATCCCTGTTGTCAGAGTGATTGCGCCAAACTTAGAGGGAATTCATGACACCCCAGGATACATTTTTGGCACACGGGCAAAACATGTAGCACAATTAAACACAGAGAGTCTCATTCCATGAAGGTAATTGTATTTGCTGGGCCAACAATCTCTGAAAGTGAGGTTATTTCAGTACTCCCCGACGCGTCTGTCCTTCCTCCCGCAAAACAAGGAGATATACTTAAGGCGAAAGCGCTAAAACCAGATATTATTTTGCTTATTGACGGAACATTTGAGCAGCATCCAGCTGTTTGGCACAAGGAAATACTGGACGCAATTGACAATAAGGTCGTAGTAATTGGATGCTCGAGTATGGGCGCTTTACGCGCAACTGAGCTTGCTTTGTATGGCATGATTGGGGTTGGTGAAGTTTTTGAATCCTTTGATTCTGGGAAAATTGAAGATGATGACGAAGTTACTTTACTTCATACTGATAAATCATATGGATACGGGCATATTTCAGAAGCTCTTGTAGATATAAAATTCACGCTTAAGTCCAGCGTTAAAGCAGGAATTATCAGTGACGAAGTAGCTACATCTATAGAAGGTAAATTGAAAGAAACATGGTACCCCTATCGTACCTATACACTTGTATTCGAAACAGCAGCCCAATTCCTTGAGGAAGAAAGCTTAAAGCTGTTCGTTCAATTTGCAAGCAATGCCCCTTCGTTGAAAAAGCTTGATGCATTTAAAGCGCTGGAGCTTATCAAGACAACAACCGAAAGCAGGTCGGTATTTCCTGCTGCGCCTGACTTTGACTTTAGCTTTACTGACGCTTGGCAAATGATGCTAGACGAATTCAACGTAGAAGAAAAAGCACCGTATTATTCTAGTCATTTACTGTCCAATACGGCAATAAACCATGATGGCTACGAAACTCAAATCTTAAGCCGCTATTTAGCCAAAAAACTCATAAGTGAAGTTTCAAAGGAAGAAACGCTACCAACGATGCACAAAATTGCGCAAAAATGGGCATGTAGCAGTAATGGACAAACGGATTTCAATAAACTTGGAAAACGTTTAGATAGTTTATCTCTTACGCCTGACGAGTTTATTCAGTTTATTGAACGGGAAACAGCTTTAGATCTTTTGAAAGCGAAACTCAGTGATCAGTCCAGTTTCGCTATCGATGAAATTTTAAGTTCAGGTGAACTGGATAAGTTGAACTAATCTTTCATTTGAATGATTTCAATTACATTTCCACTTGGATCTGCAACAGCAATATAGTGTGCAACAGGACATTCTTGCGCACTTTCATGCAGCAAATTTAAATTTTTTGCTTTCAAATCAGCTAGCGCGCCTTCAAGATCAGTCGTGACGAGATTAATGATCATTTGAGATTGGTCTGGGTATGTGATCTCCTTTGGCTGCTCAACTTTATTTAAGATAATTGTTAAATCATCTTTTTTCACATACATAGCTTGCGGTAACAGATCATCTCCTATGACCTCAAAACCAAGTCCATTAACATAAAAATCTCTCGCGGCTTCTACGTCATGAACACTAACTTGCAATGCAAAAAGCTTTAACATATTTTTCTCTCATTATTTTATTGAAGTTCATAATTTAATTAAAATGGGTCCGTAATTCAATATACACATGATTTTAAAAGTAATGTTTTCAATTTATAAGCATACAGTTCAATCACAACTCTTCTGCTCTGTCGATATCAACACGCGTTTTGTTCATTTTTAAAGCTCTCTTCTCATTTCCACACAAATGCATAAATAAAAAACAGTACTTCAAACAAAGTATGGCCGTCTCAAAAAATTCTAACGGAGTTATACCTATTAATTCCTATACGAAACCAAAATGGCGCAGCTTAAAAGCCAAGATCTTGGAACTATCGTATTTGACTATTCACGAAAATCAATCCCAATCAAAAACGGCAAGAGTTTTCGTTCCCTAGCTCTGTCATATCTCGCGGCAATCAGGCAATCAGGCAATCAGGCAATCAGGCAAAGATTGTACAATGTGCCAGTTAGGCTAGGAATTCGAGCTAAACCTTTAAAATAGACAACAGTAACTAACAAGGGTTCTATATTTTGACCCTTCTAGGCACTTATAAATACAAGTACCTAGGCCTTTTATCCCGTTTATTTATATACAAGAATTTTTGTAATCTAGTATTTAAACGAAATCCCTCACATCAAGCACCTGCCCTGTCATAACCCCTTCTACCGCCGCTTGATAAGTAACTGCCGTATTTGCAGCCGACATACCCGTGCTGCTATCCATACCCATCATTTCCATAGTTTCTTTTACAAATATAGGGCTTACTGTGTTTATTCTTAAAGAATCACCCAACTCTAAAGCTGCGGCTTTTACAAAAGCGTTGAGTGCACCATTGACCGCACTGATGGAAGCAGAGCCAACCATAGGTTCCTCTGAAAGCATGCCTGAGGTCAAAGTTATACTGCCACCTGCGTTGACAAAACCGGCTCCGACTCTATACAAATTGATTTGACCCATCAGTTTATTTTGCCAACCTAGCTGATACTGCTCATCAGTTAACTCATTTAATGGAGCAAAGGCGGCCATACCTGTGGTTGAAATTATGGCATCTACTTTTCCCACTTTTTCAAACAGCGCCTGAATTGACAATTTACTTTGTAAATCCACCTGAAATTCACCATCTTTATGACCTACTGTGAGCACTTCATGCGATTGTGCTAAACGCGCATGGACCGCTTTGCCAATAGTACCTGTTGCGCCAATCAATAAAACTTTCATAGTCATTCTCCAAATTTAATATGTTGCTTTGCTTTGATGAATGCAGTGTAGATAATTCAGTAAATATGATAAATAATGAAGAAATAAACTCTCTTTTCACTTTTAATGCACAATGAATCTATTTAAATCTATGTTGGTATTCCAAAAGGTGTGTGAGTTAGGTAGTTTTAGCCAAGCCGCAGACCAACTGAACTTAGTCACTTCTGCGGTAAGTCGCCAAGTGAACGAACTTGAAAAACACTTTGGCGTGAGGTTACTGCAAAGAACTACCCGTTCAGTTACACTCACAGCAGATGGACGTCAATATCTTACAAAAATATCTGAAATAACAGACAGTGTGCAGGCGTTGGAAGCAATTCATAAAGGCGATGTAGTTTACAGTGACCATATTCAACTCACAGTCCCGCCAATCCTCAGTAAAGTGGTACTTACCCCCTTATATACCTCACTACTAAAGAAACACCCTGAAATTTCAATTTCAATCACCCAAATTAATCGAACCATTAATCTCGTAGAAGAAGGTTATGACTTTGCGATTAGAGTCGGACAATTGGAAGACTCCAATCTAGTCGCCAGAAGTATCTCTGAGCTGAAACTCGCTTTGGTCGCAAGTCCAGAGTATTTGAATACACATGGCCAGCTCAATCATCCGAAAGAGTTACCGCAACACAATTGCTTGATAAATACAATGCTCACACACCCTAAGCGCTGGGCATTCAAAGAGCACAAACGTTCTTTCACTGTAAAAGTAGATGGGCAATATGATGTAAATGATGATTCAGCACTTTGCGAAATGGCGCGTGCAGGACTTGGCATAGCCTATCTGCCCCTTCAGATTGTTGACGCGCATCTATCAACTGGTGAACTTGTCCAAGTTCTATCGGATTATACAGTCGAGCCTCTACCCATTTCGTTGGTATATCCACACCGCCAATTACTCAGCCCTGCTAAACGAAAATTAATTGAATACCTGACGGGCGCGTTTTCTTAAATACTTGCTTGTTGCTCTTGCTTATAAGTGATTAACGCAGAGCCGCTTGCGCACTTTTCAACTTATTTAGCCACATATCTCGTAATGCTACTTCATGAATCAGTTCACTATACATTTCTACAGCAAAGATGTTGTCATTGGTATCTGGCAACCATCCACTATCCAATAACTTGAATATTGACGTAGTTAATTGTTCAGGATCTTCGTTTAGGGAATACCAAAAAGGTTGATATCGAATATCCAATTTCGTCGGCCCATTTAAATGTTCAGCAATAAGTGCCCTTATTTCCTGCACCTTACGCCTGTTTTCCACCTTCTTCAAAATCATTGCATAAAGCAAATAAACACCAACATGTTCGCTAACGTTTCGATTCAATCTGCTAACTGAATTAAAGTGCTTTTCAAATAGCTGCTTTGCGACACTATACTGCCTAGTTTGATAAAGCCCCATGATATATGGCATTGCATAGTGATTGTCTTCTGGGGCCAGTAAATATCGCTGCTTTAATAAATCAATTGCGCCCTGTTTATCTTGTTGGTACCACTTTAACCCTGCACGTACGTATAGGTTAAATGACGTCACGTTTTGCCGCGTTATTTGGATTTCTTCCGATTTTTGTATTGCTTCTTCTAAGTTTCCAGTACTCAGTAAAAACAAAATATGCGAGAGCTTATGCAAAGGATACACTCGACTGTACTCTGTCATGTGTTTTTCGTACCAAGCTTTATACGCTTTCGCTCTTTGCTTGTTTAGCAGGTAAAAATCTAATTGATAAAGCGCAATGTGTTTAACATGGGGCGCGATTTCAACACTACGCTCAAAATACTTTCGTGCATTTTTTAAATCTCGACGATTCAAGTAGGTGTATGCTAATCCTCTTAGCACCGTAGGGTTGTTAGGGGCTAGCCTAAATGCTTTTAAATGGGCATCTAGCGCTTTATCTAGATTGTTTTTCTCTCGGTGAAAGCGTCCGTACCAATGCCAAAGCATGGGTGATTCATTTGACAAAGAAAGTGCTTGGTCAAAATACACTTTCGCTTGATCAAACTTTCTACTCAGGGTCTCTAATCTTGCTAGCGAAGTAAGTACATCTGCATTGTTGCTATCAAGCTCTAATGCCTTAAATAAAAGTGGTCGGCATAAAGCATCTACCCGTGATTCAGGCAGTGAGCCATATATTGCTAAAGCCATATGCGTATTACATAAACCACTCATCGCCACAGCATGCTCAGGACTTACTTCCAAAACTTCCGTATAAATTTGTTTCGCCTTGGTAATTCTCTCAGGAAGTTTAGATTTAGTAAGGTGCTCAGCTAAAGATACAGCTTCAAAGTGAGGGTCACTTTTTGAATCAGCTTGATTTTTTTGGCCAAACACATAGATAGCCAGCAAAATTAAAAATAACGTAAATATGGCCCCTACATACAGATACGCGTGTGTCTTTTTATCAACCACGTTGGAGTCTAAATTGAACACGTCAATTTCAGTAGACAGCCGATACCCTTGACCAGAAATGCGTTCAATATAGTCAATGTCGCTTTCTTCATTGAGCACTTTTCTAAGCATTGCTACCGCTTGATAGACAGAATTGTCTGACACCACTCTGTCCGGCCAAACTCGTTGGGCAAGCTCATCAACGCTTAAAGGGCTATTGCGATGTTCAATCAAGGTCGTAAGAAGCGCCATCACTTTTGGCGTCACAACATATACGTTAGGCGAAGCCGTAAGCTGTATTTTGTTTAATTTAGGTATTACAACCCACTTCCCAACTCGAATACTTTCTGGCTCTGAATTCATATTAGATTTTGTTTTTATTGCTTTTTATTTTTTTAAGACAAATTTAAGATTTATATTATTCGTTTTTCATTACATCAATAACCGTTTTTATAAACTCAGCGTAACAACGGAGGTCTTATGAAAAAAAATATCCAACTTACTGCTCTATTGATTACTACCAACCTAGCTTACGCTGAAGTTGACTTACTGATCACTGATGCAACGATTATATCACCGATAACCCAAAGCGAAGTATCAATAAAAACCAATCATTGGCTATCAATTAACGAGGGGCGAATAATTGAGGTTTCTGATAAAGCGAAAAAGCCACCAGCCAAAAAAATCATAAATGCAAATGGACAATTTTTAATTCCCGGGTTAACCGATAGCCATACACATTTGCGAACTATGCCTGGACTTTTAAAAACAGACAAAGACGCCCCAAAAATGCAAACAGCCTATTTAAAACGTCAAGGTAGCAACTACTTGTACTATGGCGTGACGCAAGTAGTAGACCCTGCAAATACAGCGCAGGGCATTGCCAGCTTTAAAGAACTTAACATGTCACCAAATGCCTATTTTTGTGGTGCAATGCCTATATATCAGGGCTACTCAGCTCAAGGCATTAAATATCAGCACCTTAATGAGCGTAGGCCTTATTATGTTCATCAACATGGCGACCCAACTCACCTAAACACGCCTTCCGTTAACTCCCTGCACGAAGCCCAAGCAGTTGTCAAAAGATTAAAAAAAGACGGGGCAATCTGTGCCAAAATATTTTTAGAAGATGGGTTTGATAAAGCGACAAATATTCGTCTCATTAATAATGAAAATGTAGAACAAATAGTTGATGAAGCAAATCGCCAAAATTTGCCAGTGATGGTTCACGCCAATGCGACTGACATGCATTCTGTAGCACTAAATAGTCATGTTGATATTTTGGCCCATGGCATTTGGAATTGGCTGGATGAACATCAGCAAGGGGACGATATTTCCCTCGCTTTGCCAAAAAATGTTCAACGAGTTGCTGATGGGATCTTAACAGCCCAAACTTACTACCAGCCTTCATTAAATGTTATGCGCAGTCTAACTGATGTAATGGTGCCCAACCATTTGGACAACCCAAAATACAAAACAGTTTTACCTAGCTGGCAAATTAGCTGGTATACCTCAGCGGATGGTCAGTGGTTTGCTCGCGAAATGTTATCCGGCTGGCAAGGTCTGACGCACCAACAAAAAATTGATTATTTACGCAGCAAACAAATTAACGGTAAACGTGTTTTAAATTACCTTTACAAAAATGGCGGGAAAATATTACTAGGCTCAGACACGCCACCAGCCCCGACCTACGCATCCCAGCCTGGGTTATCTACTTTTTGGGAGTTACAAGATATGCATGATTCGGGCGTTGACCTAGTCGGACTGCTAGCCAGCGCCACAATAAATAATGCAAAGGCATACGGGTTGGAGTCAAAATATGGAACAATTCAACCGGGTAAAATCGCAAACATTTTGCTGCTCAATTCCAATCCTCTAGTATCCGTCGATGCATATGACGATATCCATAGTATCATCCTAAACGGCAATGCGCACAAAAGAGAAATCTTTCATATTCGCAATTTGTGATTGTATTGAATTTTACCCAGTATTGAGTGCCTACCTCAATGCTGGGGTCATCTATATCCATATATCATTTTGTGCGGTCAACTTGCCACCTGCATCTCCTGTGTTAACAACACCTTTTGGCTCAATGAGTAAAATTTCACACTCTTTTTCCGCTACTGGTTTATGCTGCTCTCCCTTTTTCACCACAAGCATTTCTCCACTATTAAGCGTTACAACTCTATTTTCGAAATGAATGTCCAACCGCCCTTTTAAAACTAAAAACAATTCATCGGTATCATCGTGCTGATGCCACGTAAACTCTCCCAGTACTTTGACCACTTTTATTTGGTAATCATTGATCTGCCCAATAACTTTAGGTGACCAATGTTCTTCAAAAAGAGCCAGTTTTTGAGCCAAATTAACTGCGACGTAATCATTCATGTATAAAGCTCCTTACATTGACTTACTTGTAGATTAAGTTGCATTCAAGCATGAATCAAATGTACATTTTTCAGATAAATATGAATATGGTACATATTATGAATCTAAGACAATTTGACCAAAACCTATGGTTAGTACTTGATGCGCTATACCAGACTCAAAGTGTATCCGATGCTGCAAAAAGTTTAAGTTTGAGCCAATCCGCGATGAGCCATGCTTTAAAAAGGCTTCGAATTGCATTTAACGATCCTCTTTTTGTTAGAGAGAACGGTAAAATGCTTCCAACACAAAAGGCGCTAAATATACAACCACTCGCACAGCAAGGCCTTGCACTACTCAACCAAGTTGCGATTGGTCTTGATAGCTTTTGTAAAAATACGTCAAACAGACAGTTTGTTATCGCTGCCACCGACTTTACAACTAAGCTATTTATTTACCCTTTGCTCAATAAGTTATCCTCACTTAACTACAATATTCGAATCAAGGTCATAGATCTCAGGTCAGAAATCCCAATCAAAGCGTTGTCGTCCAATCATATCGACTTGGTACTGACGTTTAGTCATGCACACGCTTTCGACAATAATCTTAGCCAACAAAAATTAATTTCTGGACACTATCGTGTCATTGCTAGAAAACAACACCCGCTCGTTTCGAAAGAACTCTCTTTAGAGCATTACTTAAGTGCAAAGCATGTACTTGTCTCTCCTTGGGGGGCTGAAACTGGCAGTTTAGACAATGAACTGAAAAAACTCGGAAAGTATCGGCATATAGCGGCCACAGTCCCACAACTTATGAATGTGGCAGAACTTGTAAGCAATGGAGATTTAATCGCTACGGTCCCCGCTCTCTCTATCAGGCAACATGAAATAAAAAATGTACAGATATTAGAACCGCCTATCGCATTACCTGACTATAAATTGTTCATGGTCTGGCATCCATCCTATAACTTAGACCAAGGTCTAATATGGCTGAGATCTGAGCTTGAAACTATTGCAGCACAAATACTTGAAGGTTTTTCATAGTCATGCGTCCGACACCCTGTTTACATATTTAGAACAAAAATATTGCGCTTGAGTTTTATTTGTGACAACTTCTAAGGCAGGCAAAGCCGTTAAAATAAAAAATAATTATAGAGTAGTAAGTTATGACAGGATCTCTCAAACTATCACCAATAGCATTAGCACTATTGGCCAGTACCACAATGGCACAAGCTAATGAACCAACTGAAGAAAAAATTGAAACCATTTCGGTCCTCGGCTCAAAAGTTTCAAACCGTACGGCCACCGAATCAACCTCACCAATCGATATTTTAGATACTGAACAACTCAACAAAGGTGGTTACACAGAATTGGGGCAAAGCTTGCAGTCAATAGCCCCCTCTTTTAACTTTAGTAGAACACAGGTTTCCGACGGCTCAGATCTATTTCGCCCAGCGACTTTAAGGGGACTCCAACCCGACCAAACACTTGTACTTATTAATGGTAAAAGAAGACACAACCAAGCCATTTTTGGCTTAACTGGTACTGTTGGCGCTGGTGCTGCAGGTACAGATATGAACTCCATACCCATGATGGCACTTAAAAATGTTGAGATCCTACGAGATGGCGCCGCTGCTCGATATGGCTCGGATGCCATTGCAGGCGTGATCAACTTGTCTTTAAATGACTCTACTGGTGAAACTACAGGATTCTTTCAGGGCAGCTCAACTGGCGAAGGTGATGGCGATACCTATGCTTTTGGCTTGAACAGAGGTTTTGATATTGGTAGCGAAGGCGGCTTTATCAACTTATCTTTTGAGTACAGAGACGCTGATGGCACCAATCGAGCTGAACGCGATACGGGTGGCTCTTCAACGATTCCCGCTGGGAAATTATCAGAAACCGTCAGGTGGCGCCAAGGTAACTCTGACAGCGAGTTTACCTCTCTATTCTTTAATGCTGCTCTCCCCTTGGGAGACAAAGAATTATACTCCTTTGGTGGCTATTCAAATAGAACAGCGTTCGGAAATGGCTTTTACCGAGACTTTAACCGTGCAGAGCGTAATGTTCCTCAAGTATACCCTGATGGCTTCTTGCCAAGAATTGATAACGAAGCTGATGATATTTCGTTAGCCGTTGGTTTTAAAGGGGATATAACGCCTGATTGGAGTTTTGATTTTTCAAATGTATACGGTCAAAACAAATATGACTATTCCTCTTCGAATACAATCAATGCTTCTTATGCAGCCGAATACCTTGCCAACAACCCAAATGCGACTGACCAACAAGTTAGGGACAACGCAGGTCCTCGAGGCGGATACTCTGGTGGCTTCAGATTTGATCAATGGACCACAAACTTAGACCTAAACGGGGTTATCGACCGCGCAGATGCTGAGCCAATTTATTTGTCAATTGGTGCAGAATACCGTAAAGAAAACTATGAAATTGTCCCAGGAGAAGTAGCATCTTATGCATGCGGCTTCTCAAACGCTTCTAGCTCATTCCCTTCTGTAATCGACTCTAGCGTATTTGCGGACTGTGGCTTTCAGGCTTATCAAGGTTTGAGGCCCGACGCGGCAAACAAAGCTGACCGCTCAAGCCACGCAATTTACATTGAAGCAGAAACCTTGCTTAACGAATACTGGTTAGTCAGTGGTGCGCTTCGCTATGAAGATGTTTCAGACTCTGGCGATGATATTATTTGGAAGCTTGCAACGAGATACGAAGTCACAGAGGACTTGGCACTTCGTGCGGCCGCCTCTACAGGTTTTAGAGCGCCTTCGCTACAGCAATCTGGGTATACGGCATTTACAACCAGCTTAGGCGGTGATGGGTCACTTGCTACATCCTATACAGCTACAGCAGGTTCACCTTTCCCAGAAGCGCTTGGCATAGAAGGCCTTCAGCTTGAGTCTTCCAACAACTACAACTTAGGTTTGGCTTGGGACGCGAGTAATGACCTCTCTATCACACTAGACTTTTACCAAATAAAAATTTACGACCGTATCAATTTAGGTAGCTTTATTGGTGCAGACAGTGATGAATTGAGCAACTTCCCAGATGCCAATGCAGCACTCAAAGCATCGGGTGCCGTACAAGCTAATTTCTTCTCCAATTCATTGGACTCGACAACTAAGGGCATTGATTTAATAGCTTCTTATTCTACCGAAGTAGCGTCTGGAGAACTTGAAATAACCTTTGCAGCCAATAAAAATAAAACCACTATCGACAAGGTTAACTCTCCTAAGGGAATACCAGAAAGTATTGCGTTAGATGAGCAAACACGTTCATTTTTAACTCACGGCCAACCACAAGAACGCGCAACCCTGACTTTTGACTATACAAAAGACAAGTGGTCATCACTGCTACGTTTAAATTACTTCGGCAAAACCGAAGTCGCTTACTTCTCAGGTAAGCATATTGAACTGCCAGGCTTTTTATCCCCAACAAACAGCTGGCAAGATCACAGCGTTGTCGAATCAGCGGTATTGGTTGATATTAACCTCGGATATCAAATCAACGAACACTTTGATGTGTCTTTGGGCATTGACAACTTATTTGATAAAACACCAAATGAACTTGGAGAAGATGAAGTATTGAACTTTATCACCAACGGCGCAATGCGTTACCCGCTTCGAGCACTACCGTATGGCTTTGATGGGATGACATACTACGCCAAGGTAAACTTTAGATTCTAATCGTTGAGGTAATGTATTGAGCACTCGCTCAATACATTACTTTTCGCAATAACCCACACCGTCAAGATGCAATAAAAAGCCGATCATACCTCAACATCTAGCTAACGCGTGTTTCAACTCAACTCAACTCAACTCAACTCAACTCAACTCAACTCAACTCAATTCAAAGTATGTACTTTACTTTTTATAACGCTAGCCTAATAAACCAAAGGAATATTTAAAATCACTGTAAGCAAGCCTACCAACTGAGGTAACTGAACAAATAAAAAACGAAAGAATTGAGAGATATGCGTCTAACTTGCTTGCATACAAAATATGGCTTTCTATACTCTGCTTCTTGGTGACAATGGACTTTGTAGCTAAACTCCGTTGAGCAATCTTGTGCACACTACTATTAGTATTTGACTTAGTGATCGCCGCAGTGCCATGCCAAGTTGAACATGGCACAATATCAATAATCCTTTCACAAGGAATAATCGAGTTCAACACAAGCTATTAAAAGCCATCCGAAAGTTTGAAAACTAACTAAAGTCTCACACCTACAGCAAGCCAAAACCTATACTTCACCAAGCCGCTCACAAGTAAGTAAACTATACCTAAAAGCGTGTAAAGTATAATGTGCTTAAATCAACGTCTAAGGTAGATTGGTTAGATACGAATTTATATTAAAGAAAAGAATCGACGCTTTGCCGAAAACAGCTTAGTTTACTCACCTCACATATTTTCATATGTCATAATGCTTATTGGACTGAAAAAGTTATGTTTACCTTGTTATTAGTTTGTCCATTACCAGACTCTTTTTTATTGGCATACAAAAAGAATAAATACACCTTTTTCTGGGTTTTAGTCATGATATACAAGCCAGAAGTTGACAGCAGTCATAGTGTATAAACATGGTCAACTTCCCAAAACTAACTAGAGTTCAATAAGCAATGTCATTTTTTGGCATTAACTGATTAAAGCTTTTAAGTTCAATTCTTAGACCTCAGCAGCTTTAAGTACTTCAAATAGACCTAGCCTTCCAGCTCTTCCTTGCTCCAAAAAATTAACGACTACCTTATCGTCCATCAGTTTGCGGAGGCGGCTCGTCTGCAGTATTGGACGCAGTTTGCCCCCCAAATATTAATGGTAATTGATTCCGAGTGAGAACTATTAAGTTTTTCTTTTTAAGCTTCATTTATTGTGTCCTTATTTATTTTTATCTCGCACATTTATTCAATGCACAAAAAGCTAGCTGGATAGCCACCTCTTAACGACCTCAGTATCAGCGACTAGTATATATCCAGAATACTAACAACCGACTTTAAATCGTGTATCAGATAATAATAAGTCATAGCCGTTTCATGCAAATAAAAAATACATTTACAATCAATTTATGAGCCTTTTAATAATTTGGCGATAAATTTTACTTTTTGTCCAAATAAACTTCAGTACTATCGTGTAAATGCCGCTTTTGGCTCTAGTTGAAATTAGGGTTAAGATAGATTTTAGACATGTAAAATTGATATAGCTCCTTTAACCAACGACCAGCATTTATTTTGGGGGCAGAGACTTGATTGCCTTAATCAAGAATTTGCCCTGACTAGGAAAGAGAAACGCGGCTTTTGATACACTTTCTGTCTCTGGGAAAGTTGCAAGTGCGACCTCAAAGTTTTGGCCTTATTTCAAAAAACTTGATAAAGCATTGAAATAACGATATGTTAAATCTTGATTGACAAATAAATTACAAAAGGAAATAACAAATGCAATTGAAGCTTAATAAGAAGAAAATAAAAACTTTATCTGAAGATAAAAATTCAATCCCTCATGCTCAAACACCAGCCGTTGGCGGTGGTAATATATCAGAATCGCTTTGCGTATCATTCAGTCATGGTGGCTGCTGTGGTACAGTTGCCCCAACTATACGAGTGTGTAGTGCTGGCATAACTTGTCAGCCATAATGACAGATTTGAGCTTAAGGGCATAGCCCTAAGCTCATTTGATAAACTAGCTGTACCTACAAGTACAGTGCGCTAGTAGAATTAAGCTTAGAGCTATACGCTTAACACGCTTTTAAACACGTCACTTCAGAAGCCTACATTCCACTAAAAATAGAGCACTATCAATATAAAGCGCTTTAACCAACACCGTGCTTTATGCTGATATCTGGAACCAATATGTCAATCTCAGTCTATTGAATATACCAACACACAGTTTTTTAGTGCACTGGCAGTTTCTCATCATGAAACACCCTTCTTTAAATAATGGCAATCCAGCGTTTAAGCTATTTATGGGGTAGTTTCACACATAGTCTTGCGCACCTTTTATACCAACCTTAAGATAATTACCCAAAAGACGTAATGACTTGTTTCCCCCTCATACCTACATTAATGCTACCACGATACGATACCGTAAATGTTTCGTTTTACGCGTAAGCTGTCTCTGTGAGACAATGTACATGGAGAATCTTTTGTATTAACGAGATTACGTAGTTTCGCGTCAGTAAGTGCTGCCATAATATGCTACCGTTTTATACACACGTAGTGGTTTTTATATACACACATATACTCACTTGATCGACATTGCAAAAGGCTCAAACAAAAAGAAAACAATACAGTTTCAATGTAAATAGTTGATTTATGAACAAAACAGACCAAGATCAGACGCAGCAAACAGACGAAAACATACCAACAATCTATTGGCACGATTATTATAATGCATAGATAAAATCTTGATTTAATTATGATTAAATCTTATCGCAACTTTCTATACACACACTCATACACACTTGTACACATTCAGCCCTACTTTCCAGCTAAACTTTCTGCGCACTTTTCGAATTTTGCTGAAGTAAAATTGTAGTTTCTCTGCCACTTTTCTGAGTAGTGAACGGGCTTCCTGTCAAGAAGATCAATTAATTCGTTTTCTAGCTGTAGACAATATAATGTAGGGACTGCTTTCCCCATAAAATCAATATACCCGATACCCGAAACAACTTTTGTTGCAGCACTGGGAGCCTTTACGCTATACGCGAGCTCTCCCGACTTTGCTACAAACGGGTTTATATCAAAAATGTTTAATGTAAATACTAGAATCACCAAAACTAACAATATATATTTCATGCATGCCTTCCTTTACATTTTTTGACCTGAACTAGCATCAAATACACCTATCAATTAAACAACTACTGATAGATTGGTTTCAAGCTCGCCTGCGCTCTTGCTTAACTCACTCAATTCAGCTTTATTTAAAGGAGGCCCAGCTCCCTGCTCACTATGCCCATGGTTTTCCAATTTTGCGCAAAGGTCTTTAACGATAATAATAAGATGGTGTAAAACTTCAATAGCATTCACTGATTTATCACCCACCCAAACTTTCGCTCCCTCAAGCTTTGACAGCTCATTTGCTTTAATATGCAGCGTCATTAGTGATTCAATGTTCACATTCTCACGAGCCTTGATATTAATTTGTTTTTGACTGCCAAGGAGCAGACCTTCCAACGCTGTGAACAGCGCTTTTTCACCAACCACTGTTTTTAAGGCGCCCATGACCTCGTTTATCTGGTTACCATCAATGTGGTTAGTTTCATGAGTAGCTATCGTTGATTGTTTAACATGAAATTGCTCTACCCGTTTGCGGGCTTGGACTGCGCTTGAATCACTAACTTGCGTGATTGAATCGTCAGTTTCTATTATCCAATTTCCATCGCGCCCTTGGATTTGTGCTCGAGAGCTTTGTTTAAGACCAACGTCAGTATGCTTTTGCTCTGGTACCAAAGCCCCCCATGGCAATAGGTTTGTAATAACTGGGTGGCTGTTTAATCCGTCGATGTATTGAACCATGCAATACATGCCCGGTTTAGGTTCATTCACTAAGCCCGCATCGTTTGCTTGGCCTGTCGCTAGTGTGACTTGCTCGAATACTGGAGTATTAGTTGGTTCATGCGTGACGGGGTCCAGCAATTGTATATCAACCGCTTTGTATGGCCTAAATGGTGTGCTTATTTTTCCACTCTCTGTTGGCAGATCATAAATTTTTTCTATAAGGGCTAGCTGAGGTAGGTGTTTTCTTTCACCTAACTCTGGAAAGCAACGGAGTATTAAACGCTTAAAAGCTTGTTTGACCATCTTATTTGCATCCTATCATTTTGTAGCGTCACTTCCTGTATGTGGCGCCCGTTTAGTTTTAGTCCAGGTCTGAGTTTTGGAATGGCAATCACTTCGCCAGTGGTTGAGCTGGTTGTTTTCAATGAATGCTCAGGAAAATCATTAATTGTTGACTGCGCCCACCGACTATCGTGCCAACTCCCTACATAAACTTTGCCGTCCGGTCTTTGTTGAAAAATGTACTGCGGGATTTGCCAAACGCGGCCTATTTGCCTTAGTGCTTCAATGCCTGTGCCTGCATGACAAAACATAGGGACTTTGATTTGCATATAATCAGCGCTTGGAGTAACAAACTCGATGTGTTCATCCAACACGTCTAAGACTTGGGAGATTGTCGGGTGTCGCAATGAAAAAGATTTTTGGTATGCTAATGCCCCTAACAATTCTCTGCATGTTAAATACCAACGTCCGTTTGCAAAGTGTTTAGACTCTATCACACCTAAAAAGTAGGGCTTCATATCAGCCACTTCATAACCTAAGTGTAGTTCTACCAAGCCGTTTGGCGGAGCTTCTGTGACAACTTCAAAACGAGCTCGCCCCGCGCTGTTTAAATCGAGCTGTACTTGTTTATTGATAACCGTTGTTACTGCAACAGCGCCGATGTACAGCGAATCAGATAACCTAACCCCCACTTTACGGCCCTTCCACTTGTTCGAATTGCTGCTGTATTTGCGTTTGTGAATCAGTTGATTGCTGCTCACTCGCTTGATTAGATGTTTCGTCTAATTGTTGCTGTTCACGCTCTGAGACTGAGCGAACCTCAAGTAGCTTAAACTGCACCTGCCAGCCTTTTAAATCCTCTAATTCAGTTGCTTTTACTTCACCATCGAATTTAGCTTTACGGATCTTATATGCTTCAGCTAAATCATTGTTAATCGTATAGACTGTTCGTGCGCCGTTTTCATCTAATGCTTTGGCTTTTGTGATGAGCGATGCCAGTTCATCACTATCAACAAATGCGATTTTTGTTTTGACGTTTAAAATACCAGGCTTTACTCCATTGTCTGAACTCAAAGCAAATGAACCGAAACCAGATAAATCGGAGCCAGCGAGCTTGATACCTGCGCTTACTTTAGTGTCATAACCTGGCACTTGCCAACCGTCAATTGATATCACAATACTTCCTTGATTTGATTCAGTTCGTCCAGTTCACCGACAAACAAACACAACGCCCAAAACTCTGATTCATCTCCCTGTTGTTCGACCTGGCGTGCCAGTGATTCAGCGCTAAGGCCTGTAAATAGTTGAGAACTAACCCCAGTGTTTTGGGGTGAAAATGATTGATTTAATCGTTCATCTCTTGCCGCTTTTAGCTCGACAATTTCGGCCAATGCGTCATCAATGTTTGAGATTAAAATTTGCGCTTGTTCATTGACGAGTGCCAGTTCTTCGCTGATTTGCTTTCTCTGTAATGGCTTTAAGCTTTGTAAGCTCAGCTCTTGCCATTCAAGGCTTTGACCCTGATAAATCACAAACTTGTCTCGTTCTAATGAACTAAGACTTTGTGCATATGATGCACATGTAACAAACTCTGGAATTGGACATACTGCATTAACTGTTTGAAGCTGTAACGCTAGCGCACCTGAGTTTGCGCTACTCGCACTGAGTAAAAGCCCATTGAATGATGTGGGACAACTAAGTCGTGTGCTATCTCTAAGCGCTTGAGCAAGCAAAACCGCGCCCGCTTGCATGTTGCAAGGGGCGGCGGTTTGGCTAAAGCACAATGTTAAGTTATGCATTGGGCACTTCAGGCCAGACGATGCTATCTGACACCTCAAATTTCTCAGGTATATCACGCAGAGCTTGTCTATATACACTCCATGCGTTTTTTTGTGCTTCTGACAGTGGGTAATCAGCTACTTGTGTCCAATCACTCGAACTTAATAGTTGGTCTCTTTTTTGGCGGATCTTTTGCCACTTTTCTTGCTCGATAGCGTTTTTAATAACACTAATTGGTATACCAGCCATAAGTTGACCATCAGCAAAAAAGCCGTCTTCTCTAACGCCGTAATAATCTTTCCCTTGATAATTTATTCTATTCAAAATATACATTTACACTTCCATCCCGATCACATTAATTGCTCGTTGATTTGTATCACGAACTATATCTCCTACGACCAAATCCGCTGTTTTCGCCTCCTTATTTTTTGCTGACATCACTAACCCATTTGCTTCAACTGTTGCAACAGCGCCGCGTTTTAATAGCATTAAACCTTCAGACATGACGCCTTCAACCTCTAAACTATTTGTGACAAAACTTCCTACTGTGCCTGTGTTTGGATAAAGCAAAACAAAATGTGTGAAAATACCGTCGATAGCTTGGTTGTTGCAGCAGCTAAAGCTAATAGAGCTGTCAAAATTTAATCTAACTGGGCAGTTGTACGGATGCTGAAACGCCAGCTCATCAATGCTTTCAACGTCTGACCGATATGTAAGTGAGCTTGTATGAAGATACGAGTGATTTAAGTTGAAACCTACTAATTCAAATTTACTTGATGCATCAATTTGGATTTTTTTAAAAACTACATCTGTTTTTATCTTTCCTTGGCCTCTCAACATTACCCTTTTGTTTTCAACTTCAATATGCTCGTCGATAAAATGCCGCCCCTCATGAAGAATAATGTTCAACAAAGCGCCAGGAGGGAACGACTCAATTGCACATTTGATTGTTTTATATGTATGAAATGGTTTTGGATAATCAATATCTTCACCGATTTCATTTGATACATAAATAGTGGCTTCCATAATCTGACTAATAGCTGCAGGCAAATCACCCAACGCAATCTTAACTTTGCTGTCGATTTCAGACGTTTTATTTTCAACAACACTTGTCAATGCTTCGCATGCATCAACGGCTCTACCTAACAATTCTGTGCTCATAATTTAATGTCCTTATAAAATTGTTTTACAAATCGAGTCATGCTGTTTATCTGACTGACAGCTAAACTCACTTGAGTTTTATTGATTTCATCAATCTGTGGGGAGTAATCAAACATCCAAGACTGTGCTGGTATGGTGATTCGGGCCAGCGCTGCGGCGGCTGCAAACTTGAGCACAAACGAGCGGTTATGGACATTATTCACTCCTTTACGCTTGCGCTGCATTGGTAAATAATCTACTGCCAAAAGCAAGCCGGTGTCTGTCACAAGCCCTATCCAGTTGTAATCAAAGTCTCCAATGTCTTGCTCTAGAATAACCGCCCAAGCTACGGTGTTATCATCCACTTTGCCTTCTACGTCGATATTGCGACGATGCACAATTTGTAAGCTTGGCGGCAAGGTTTCATTAGGGTTTCGTGTCGCGTGTTCATTTAAATTGGGGATGTTAGCGAACACCATTTCAACGATGTTTAAACCGTGATTATTTAAAGCGCTTGTTGCTATATGCGCTTTACCTGCGTTTGTAATAATCCCTGTAATTATTTGGCTCATAATATCGCGTGGCTTATACCACCCTCCTTGCCGATAAATCCATATTTATGTTGCGCTTCTATAGCATGCTGAAGCCTAAAATTAGTTGCTAAAAGTGGTGTAGTTGCAACCCTGCTATCTAATCCTAAAAAACAATTCAAACACTCAATATCTAACGAGTTCTCTACATCATGTTTAAGTGGTAATAAAGGCGCTGTACTAGATTCATTCTGTAGCACTACAAAGCCATGGCTGTATTGCTGAGTTGCTTGATTTTTGGCTTGTAAATGTAATGCATGCGGTACATGACAGTTATCCCATTGCACATGTGTGCTACCCAACGCTAGCGAGACCTCCGCTTTATTGTGTACAGTCAATTCATAACGCCGACATGTTCGCCCATAGAGCTGTATTAGCTCTGGCAGTAAATTGTTATTGTTTGCAAGGGCGTTGTCAGTTACATCAATAGCTATAATGTCCCAGTCTCGCCCGTCTATACGTTCACGTACGTTCAAGACTTCAATATCAAGTCGCGCAAAAATATCTTTGACGCTCGCGAACTCGCCCGCGTCAATCGTGTTTACCAGTGCGTGCTGAACACGTTTTCGGTATAGTTCAAGCGGCTCGTCAGGCAGGCGGTCGGTTAAGCGCTCCCAAGCCAAAAAGCTTAAGATCGGCTCTTCGTTCTGCTGTTCGTCTTTTTGATTCACAGCCCACATGACAAATTCACTGGTTTTATTCCAGTAGCCGGTAGCAGCTTTTACTAATTTTTCGGCATAGCCTTTGTTTAACCAAGTTGCAATTTGATTAGCCACGAGTCACCTCCAAATTGCCCAAAGTAGGTAACCAATTTTGAGCTTGAATATCGCCGATGTTGATCCGAATTGATTTGAGCTGTTCAAACTCTTCGTGCAACTCGCTGATCAACTGGCTGATTGAGAACACCGAATTATGATTTACACGTGTTGGTGAATACGCCGCATTTTTACGAAATGCAGACTCAATAAAATTGATCAGCTGTGATTGAATGTCACTGTTAGTATGTAGTGTATATACAACGGATATATTGAATGTTTGCGTTGGCATCGCATATACAATCACATCATCACCAAGGCCGTGGTGGCCGCTTTGACGAATATGGCGATTTATAGTTTCTAGTAATGCACTTGGTACAGTACCAACATCTAAATAAATATACGCGTTTGCGGTACCCGCACCGCGCGGCCCACTTGTTTCAATTTCAATGTTGTCAATCGGCACATGAAAGCCCGAAATGATCTGTTTGTACACATCATTGGTGTGCCAACGTGCAGCGGTACCAAACACGTTTCGAATACGCTCCCGGTAACTCTCGGTACCTTCTTCGTCTGCACCTGGTTGTAACAACCAGTCATCTAAATTGGTAACCGAAATACCGTCTTGTTGTTCTAAAAAGTAGCGATAAGAATGTGCTGGTAAATTGAACGCAGCTCCTACTTCTATAGCCTCTGCTAATGCATTGACGGTGCTAACCCCATCATGAAAATTAACGTCTTGTAATAGTGTTAGTTCGTAGGTTTTTGAACCAATCACATCCGTAGTGATCACCGTGCCTGCAACGACAGAGCTTTCCCCCTCGCTATTTTGGCGTGAAAACGCAAGCAAACCACGTGCTTTTACACCAGCTTGAATAAACACATTTCGGCTGGGCCCATGCTTTTCAATGAGTGCATCTCGACTTGCGGTCATAATAAATAAATCCGGCATAACACGTTCAGCCACCCACACAAACAGTTTAACGACAGGTTTGGTGATCAGCGCTTCAATCGTGCGCCAGAATGGGCCAAATGGGGAGTCATTGACTACCGTGATATTTTGATTTTTAAGCTCTTCACGCCATTGCTCGGCGGCTTTTTCTTCTGTCAGAGGTAAACCCGCATCTTTCATCAAGGACTTAAATTTCACAATAGCCCCCGTACTGTCTTGTTTTTGCGTCAATCGATAATCCGTTATCTGTTCTTGTTATTTTGATGGTGCCTGGCTTTAATCTGTCGTCTTTTTCAATAAGTAATTCAAGCTCGGTCAGAATTGGCTTAATACCGTTTTCATTGCGCAGCCCAACAAGCTTTACAAGCAAACCACTTTCTAAAATGCGGTGCTTAATGTCTTGAGCGATTACGTCTGCTTTTTGTAATATTGCAGGACTAAGAGAGTCATTAAGCACAAAGTCCCCATCGACAACGTTTAAATCTATATGCAATTGGATATCGTCAAATATCATCATGAGGCCAGCTCCAATACATCCTCAAATGTGCTGTTTATGTCATCAGTTTTTACAGTTAAGTTGTCGATGTGCACATTCCTTGAATTGTCGCTGCTAGCATTACTAGAACTAAAATTATTCGTTTGAGCTAGCTGCTGTAAAAACTCTGATTTTCTAGGCTTTGCAATATAATTTGTATTGAGCTCAGTTTGCTCTTGCTCTATTGATTGTGCGTTTTGTTCAATAATGTGACTTTGGGCATTGTTAGTAATTCCGTGATCTAAATAAGCCAATTGAGTATTTTGCGTTAATGCTTGTTGTGCACCCAATGCATAGTGATTGCTATTAGCCACATTATGATTAGATAAAACTTGTGCATTGAGTGGGATCTCATTACTTGGGAGTGATTGATTTACTTCACTTACTTTTGAAATTGGTGTGTTAGTAAAATTGGCTGTCTGTGCTTGTTCAATTGCTGCAAAGCTTTGTTGCGTGCTGCTGGTATCGTTAGACACTTGAGCGTTTAAAAGCGCTACAACGTTATTTGGTAAAACATTGGTCGATTGCGAAGACAATGCACCACTTTGAGCTTGTTCAAGTACTTGATTAGTTAGCAATACTTGATAAACGTTAGAGTTATTGGCAAGTGTCGAAACTTGTCCATTTGCTAATGAGCTTTGCTCTAAATTTTGCAGTGAATGATTTTGAACATGTGGGATCATATGTCCCGTCACTTGCATAGCTGAGCTTGGCTGCTGGCTTATCTTCTGTACTTCTTCATCATCACTGAAAAAGTCGATTACCATGTTTAAAATTCCATTGTCTGCAACGGATTTCAAAAACCCGGTGACGCTGGCTGAGATATCACTAAAGAACCTAAAGAATGCGCTGACTTTTGAAAATACACCATCAAATACACTTGAGATAAATTCGCCAATACCTGAGAACACGGCGGCAATGGGTTCATACACCGCCATAAATGCAGATGTAATAAAGCTCGTTACTGTGCCGACTACTTCACCAATAAAACTAAATGCAGGGACAACAAAGTCATAGATTGCTGAGCCGATAGATTTGATCTGATACCAAATTATTTGCAGCGGTAAAGTGATCAAATCGAACGCAACACGCATCCCCTGCCAAAGCATTGAATTATCAGCCCACTCATTAAATGCGGCCGATATCTCATCAAAATAATAAACAAGTACTGATACGGCTGCGATTGCAGCAACAACACCTACAACCACCCACGTTATGGGGTTTGCAAACAATGCTGCTGAGAACCCCCAAGCTGCCGTTGTTGCCATTCCCAACTTAGATGCAACTAGGCCAAGTGTTCCAACAATCCCCATGTTTTTTAGTCTACTAAGCATGCCACCCGCAAATAACAGCGCATTGCCATAGTTTGCCGCTGCAAATGTTGCAGTACGTACCACCGCACTTTGAATAGCAAGAGCTGCCGTCCATGCTTTTGAAAATATGGTAGATAGGTTTGTCGCATATCCCGCTTGCAGCATAGTTAGACGATATAATCCAACTGCTGCGTTAACCGTGCCCGTGATCACAGTCAATCCGATGAGCCCTACAACAAGCGCCCCAACAACACCAGTGAGCGTCGGGAATTCTTGAGTTAACCACACCACCCCTTGTAAAAGCTTTGCGAGCAAGTCAATGATGGGTTCAACAATGGGTAAAACCGCTTGCCCTAAGCTCACCAGCGCAGCATTGAGTGAGCCTCCGAATCTATCCCATGCGCTGCCCATGGCGTCAGCCATTTCAACAGCGACGCCCATGTCTGAAATATTTGAGAGCTGGTTAATGTTGTTCTCAAGTTGTTCAACTTGTGGCATGAGCTGTTTAATCAGTGCTACCGCTTCTTTGGTTCCAAAGGCTTTGCGTAATGCATCACTTTCAGCAACGGTATCAATCAAACCAAATTTTTCATGAAGTCGGTTCATCACATCAACCATGGGCAACATACGCCCCTGTGCGTCAGTGAGTTGTATACCAAGCTTTTGTTGGGCCTTACCAACGCCGCCTAAAAATGCGCGATATTTGGTTCCCGCTTCGCTGCCCGACATGGTAGCTTGCAATTGACCAAGTACGGCCATTGACTCGTTCATTGTTATACCGTGGGAATTGGCCTCTGCTCCCAACGTGCTGAAAGCCCCTGCCATTTCTGAACCCGTAGTTTTGAACATGCGAACTGACGCGGCGGTTTGCCCTGTGAGCATTTGGATCCATTCGGATTTGCCGACTTCTTTCGCCGTGTCTTGGTAAATACCATACATTGTGCCGAAATAATCGGTAGTTGTGGCGGCGTCTGATTTGGTACCTTTTGCAAGAATGGAAGATGACTCAGTAAACTGGGCTAATTCTTTACCAGTGAGACCACTGATAGCGGATTGAATGTCGTAAGAACTGCGAATAACTTCGGCAGTATTACCGCCATAGTTACTCACAAAATTCATTGCTGTGTTATTCAATTGGGTCAGTGCTTGGTTAGACACATCAAGTGATTGCACTTCACCAAGTGCTGCTTGTGCTTCAATTGCAGGATTGAGCGAGCCAACTAGCATCATTGCCCCGCCCGCGGCACTCATTAAGCCACCTGATAACTGCTCTTTAGCACTAGCGGCTTGTTCACTCAGTTGATTTATTTTGGACATGATCTTATTCACTGGGCCTGTGACTTTATCAATCAACCCAATCGAATATTGCAACTTGTCCATTTTACTAAGTGAACTCATAGTATCCCTACTCGTCGCCGTTTAACGCCATGCAAATACCGTTGTTAACTGCAACGGTTAGCAACTCCTGTTGCTGTGTTTCTAAAAATAGTGCTTGCGCCAAGCTATCTTTTGTTATTCGCATACTTCCAAAGTGTTTTACATGGTATGCGAATAATTGCTCTACCTTATTTTGCTTTATTCTTCTTGCTCGACGCTCGATTTCTTTACTGTGAAATTAAACTCCGGCTGGTAATCTTCAATAATGGTCCCAACCAGATGAAGCGCCGCACCTGGCAATTCTAGTAACTGTTTTAACTGATTGGCCTGCTCCTTTTGAACAACACTCATTAAGAAATTCGTCGCAGGCTGAATTTTGTTTGTAGGTGTCACACTATTAATGTATTTGTTGTATG
Source organism: Pseudoalteromonas luteoviolacea (assembly GCF_018100925.1). Classification (GTDB taxonomy): domain Bacteria; phylum Pseudomonadota; class Gammaproteobacteria; order Enterobacterales; family Alteromonadaceae; genus Pseudoalteromonas; species Pseudoalteromonas obscura. The sequence goes on from NZ_JAGJEH010000004.1 coordinate 353,805, forward strand.
CCTGCGCAGTAACATAGAACTTGTAGTCGATGTCACCGTGTGATACTTCAATTTTCATGTTTTTCATTTCTTTTCTGTCCTTGTAGTTGATTTTGATCCAATAGCGTATAGCTGAAAATGTTGCCGTAGATAGCACCAGACTGAACGCAAAGTTCAATAAATTCGTCATACTCAGCGGGATTAGCCAAAACTTGACACCCTGCGGACCACTTATCAACGCGCTTTGATTCAGTATGTGCACTAGCTCGATGACAATTAATGCCAAAATAACCTTCTTGTAACTCAGCACTTCTAATATCAGTTTCAAGCTCGTCATTTTTGTCATTGTCCCTGAGTACGATCACTGGCTTATTTTGTACAAGTGCGCGGTATTTACCTTGGTGATAGCCGAGCTTCCATAAGCTACGATGTTGACCTGGCACCAGTACCGCTGTGCCGTCGATATTCATCGGGTTTTTGCGCCAATATGTTCCTGCATCAGTTGTGGCTTTATACTGCTTTAACTGCCACTTTTTATCTTTCTGATACAATACACAGATCACATCATTGAATGTGTTTGCTCTCGTATTTGCTGCACGAACACCAATAATGTTTAAGTTGAGTTCGCCTTCGAATACCTTGAATTTGCTCGCGGTCATCGCTTCAAGCAGCGAATCGACTGTGATTTTGCCAAGCGCTAACATCATAGGTTCCTTACTTCATCAGCCGTTAAATAAGGAACGCCGTTGATATGCACAAAATCTGGTGAAGTAATTGGGCACTTAACAGCGAACAAGTTCTCTTCACCACCTTCCGCTTTGATGTTGAGAAGCTCTTCGAGTTGAGGCATACAACCAAAGGCATCAACATTTAAATCCCCTGCGGCAACGCTTGCTGTAAATGACACATCAAACGGTTCTATCCCTTTCCAGCTTCCAGCTAGCCGCGCTTGGGCTTGGAGTAATAAGAAGTTTTGGTGATCTAACTTTAGTGTCACTTCACCTTCCACTGGGCCATCTATGTAACCTGCGGGAACACCTCTGACATATTTTACTTTACGGTTATCAGTTATCTTTACAGTGGCCTCTGAAACAATAATCATTGAATTGCCAGCAAATATATCAAAGTCCTTGCCGCCGAGTACTTTCCTAGTCATCTATTGATCTCCTTATTTGTCAAGCATAATGCCGACGATGATGGTGTTGGGCGACTCTATCGGCTTCACTTTCAATGTGACTTGCAACGTCGTTTCGTTGAGAAAATTCAGATTGATGCTATCGTCCGTAGGGGCATCAATTAAGCCGGGGAATTTGTCAGCGCCCAGATCTACCGACTTACTCATATCAAGCAGCGGTTTACCTAATTTTCGTGCGCCATAAGCAATGCCTGATGGACTGTTGTTCAGTTGGCGATTTTTGATTTCATAAATTGCTTTGACCCGCACCTGGCGCGCAGCCATATCAACAATACGAGCATTTTCCAGCTTCTGAAAATCTCCGCCTTCCGCGTCCAGTAAATTGGCATCACCAAAATACACACCATCAAAATCCGCATAAAACTGAGTGCAACTGAATCGAGCACTGTCTAATGCAGCCGTAATTGAATTTGTAAGTGGAGTGCCGTTTTTGTCTGTTGGCAATGGCATCAAAGACATAGCACCTGTTTGTGTACGCATTGGGCTGTCTGCAATGGTTACTGAGCGTTTGCATAAACGGCCAACTAGCCCGCCAAGTTCGTCACCAAATAACAGCGGGACAACGCCAACACGGTCTGCGGCCACGCCATCAATCAGTGGCTTTAGAGCCGTGACTAATTCACTCCATGATTGATTGCCAGAAAGACCCGGCGCTGCGACCAACAATCGAATAAACCGAGCGTGACCCGATAAGATTTCGAGCCCTTTGGCTTGATAAGCTTCAACCTCGGCTTTGCCTGTCACTGGTGTACAGATAACAATGAGTTCGGGGCTAATGTCTTGGTCCATCGCTTTATCAATCAACGCATGAATGTTGTCACCTGCTCCGTGTGAGACTGCATAACCACTCACTAAATCGTCGCCATTGCGTAGCCATGCTTGAATTTGCGTTTTTAGCGGCGAATCAGATTCACCCAATAGCACGTCAAAATCACTTTGTGCATTAATCGGTTGAATTTGCCCATTATTCGTTGGGGCTTCACCGATGAATAGCACCGACCTTTCAACCTCTTTTACCGCTCCGCTGCCTTTTTGCTGTGCAGCAACAGAAACTTTTCCCTGTGCCATAATTTGTCCTTACGCCACTTGCATGGCTTTGTTTAATATAAAGCTTTGGTGATCTCTAAACTCTTTTTTTGACTCACCTAAAAATGAGCGGGCGGGCAAATCAATTTGCCATTTGCTCTTACTTGAGCTGCCCTTTAATTCTCGCAAAATGAATCCCGCTTGGTTCTGCGTCAGATTCGCTTGTATCCACTTCAGCGATGGGTTTTTAGAGCCCTTACCCCTGTTTCGTGGGATTTTGTAGCCTGCATTTCTCAATGCAATTGCTTGTCTCTTGGTTGCCATGCCGCTTTTGTTTTGTGCGCCTGTGTTAGTTGTTGGTGTTGCATTTAAACTCGCTCCTATTTGGTGTGCTGAAGCTATTTTTCCTGTCTTACTTCCCTTGAAATATACTTTCGCATTGTTAGGCCCAAACCTAATTTGCATATGCTTTTTAAGCTTAACGAGCATCTTCTTTTTTTTGCCATTTGCTCGTGCTTGCCAGCTTTGGCCTGACAAACCTTGCTCTTTTTGAATGCGTTTTCGCGATGATTTACGAACATCACGAATAACCGATCTTAAAATGTTGCGCCGCTTTTGCGGCTTTAGCATCAAGAACTCTAATTGCTCAATGCTTTGGCCTTCATCGAAATGGACTTTAAGCACTTGCCACCTGTGCATCTAACTTGAACTGCTCAGCAATCCACAAGCTAGATTCACCAAAATCATAATTTTGCTTTCCTATTACAAACGGCCCATTTTCAGTAAGCACAAGTTCAATATCTTCGTGTAACTCTGCAATAGTGAGTTCAAAATCCGACGATTTGTCATCGTTCATGTCATTTGAAAACTCGAAGCTATTACTGTCATATCGTTCTAAATTCTCCTGAATCCAGCACGCAACAAATGTACTAACAAGCGCAGATGGCGCGTAACACGGATTAATAGAAATCGTTCCTTGATACGCAAACCGCGCGGCAATGATCCCATTACCATCTTTACGTGTTGAACATGGTTCGACTATCCCACCCTCAGTCCAGCAATCAAACGCTTCAGGATTTGCCAGCAACCTCCCCTGATACTGGACCGACTGCAAAAAATCCTTTAGCTGCTCCAATTTGCTTTTCATATCAATTCCACCGATAAGCTTGGACTTAGCGCTCGAAGTAAGCTGATTTGATTGCGGTACTCACTATTCCAAAACTCAAAATTGTCTGACGCTAATTCATTTTGTGCATTTGCTCTATCACGATGCGAAGTACTTAGCTTTGATTTCAAACTTTTGGATTTAGCTAATGCATAAACCGCTGTTCTGTAGAACAGTATTTGTTGCTCATCGAGAGGTGTACCATTAGTTAATACAGCTTCTTTGAGTTCGTTGTTAACTTCGGTTCGTGACTCTGTGAGAATACTAACCAACGTTTTTTCGTCGTTCGCAATTTCAGAGGGGATCGCATAGCGTTTTATAAAAAATGCCGTTTCCAAATCTGGATAATATCCATCACCTGGCACCACAATGTTATGTAATTGCTGGTCGGCCATTGGCATATTGCTAATATTCATAACCCCTCCTATTGGGTGCAGGATAGGCTTAGACTTACAAATGTTATCTAGTGAAACAAAGTAAGCTAAGCTTCCTGCGGCTGCGATTGAGTCGTTTCTTTTCGCTCATCTGTAGCGTATTTCTTTTCGAGCTTTTCGAGCGCTATTTTTACACCAGCTTTGTCATTGATTTTCTGCGCTAGTCGACCATACCGAATGGCATTACCAAAGTTGTTTTGTGCTGCTTCCAACTTCATCGCAATTGCATACAGCTTACCGCCTGCAATTTCGCGCCCAGTCCAGTCATGGTCTTTAACAACATCAATGATTCTGGCGAGGATGAAAGCTGTATATGCTTGGTCGTCGCTATTACACTTGTTGTTTAGAAACCAATTAGCGTGTTCGTACACTTCACCAGCTAAAAATGATGCCCAGCTACCTGAATTAAATGGCAATGGCTGATTCTGTGATATCAACAAAGGAAATAACTCCAAAGCTTGATTCCACCTTTTCAAGTCAACTAACCAAATAAAAACACGAGCTAAAACCTTGTTTGGGAAGTGCTCTTGCCTAAGTCGATAACCGTTTATGTACCCCAGATAATCATTACGCTCTAAGGCCTGTGCTTTGTAATCGTGTTTGCGTGACAAGTCACCAAGCTTCTTTAGTTGAGCTAAGTCTGCGTTTATTGCAGCAGCAAATATGTCGTACTCACGATGCGATGTATTATCCGTTTGCACCACTTGCCTCTTGGCTGGCGCTTCTTCCATGTTGCTTTTAGGTACGCTACTCGCGTTTGCCAATAAATTCTTAACTAAGCTCATCTAAAAAAGCTCCTTTTGTGCCGCTGAACATATTCAGCGGCCTAAATAATCGACTAACTCCAATTGCCCTGATCATCTTTTTCGATTTTCACGGCTTCAGATTCGAAAAAGATTATTTTTTCTGGGTCTTCAATAAAATAACCATCATTGCGGCTGAGGTAGTCTTCAATCTGTTTTTTCTTCGGATTGTTCATCACATGAGTACGTGTTGAATCACGCTGTACGTAATGACTTAAGTTGTCAAAACTTGTAACAAGCACCCCTCTCGATGGGAAAAATGGAACTTGGTAAGAGTGCAGACCACCGTATGACTCTACGATTTGCGCCATTTCAATTTTGCTTTTCTCACTGGGTGTATGCGCATTTTTTGCGTACAGCTTGTTCTTGTCATGTGACGTCAGGTCATCACCAATGATTGCAATCAAGTTAGTACGTTTGTGAACAGGGATGCCGCTTTTTAAATCATTTACAGCTTGGTCAAGGTTTTCATAGTCACCACCAGGGCCTATTCTAATCTCACCAGGTTGTTTACCATCTTTAATTGCTCTGTGCGCCGTTTCATTTCTGACTAATTGAAGCCAGCCAACATTTACATCTTGAAGCAATGGGTTCGCATTAATATCTGATTTGTCCTTGGCTTCAATACCATGCCAACCACATTTAATAATATCAAGCGCAATCATTTGTTTTACATGGTTACGATAGCGCTGCACAAAGTCTTTAAACCTTGCCCATGTATCTAGCGTATCCCAGCGGATATGGACGTCGCATTCAACTTCATAAAGGCGATACTCACGCTTACGCAAGCTTAAAACATCACGTGTTTGTCTTTCTGCGGTATCATCGGTCTCAACACCTGCACGTTGTGTTACGCCGCCATTTGCCCCCATAAAAACAGGTTGACCAACTTTGTCACGTACGAATGCTCGATTGATCCTAGTTAAGAACTCCGCTGATTCATAAATTTCGTCATACAATGCTTGTTCTACTGAAGGGCTTACATTGAATTGCTCTAGCATCGACGAAACGCCATAGCGGACAGCCATCCCCTTTAAAACTTCTTTAAATAATTTTGTAGTGTTCTCTCTCATAGTTGTCGCCCTCTAAAGCACGTTGTAAACGTTAGAATTACCTTCTGGTTCTTCATCTGCGGGAGTACGACCATGCGGCTTGTCCTTAAGCTCACTAAACTCTTGCTTAACCTCTTTGAGTTCATCAGCTAAAGAGTTGAGCTTTTCCATAAGCTCCGAGCTGTCGTCCTGCTGATTTGGTGGGCTTTGTTCACCATCTTTTTTAAATTTACTGAACTGAGCACTAAGTTCATCTAAAGTCGGCTTTAGAGCTTCAGCAACGGCTGAGCCCATCTGTTTTGCATCGTCTTCTGATAATGGCATTTTATCGTCCCTGTTGAATAAATGACCCAAAAAGCCTTTCTTCTTGGGCTGTTCCTGAATACCTAGATTGACTTGAAGAAGTGAAACATCCTTGTTTTCCTCGCGGTTTTCATCACTGAAATTTATACGGTCTGTATACAGGCTTGCAGGGTAATCAGTTACCGCAAGCCCAACTAAATAAGTCTTTTCTGTGCCCATAAAATCTGGGGTAATTTCGATACTAAAGTACACAGCTTGGTCAGCTTTATTTAGTTCAATGAACCCTTGATTAGGGGCCAAAACACCATACAAACATTGAACCCCTTCAGAGTTGGCTTTTTTCTCAACACTGATTACATCACCCAACATGCCAGGTATATCGATATTGTGAAGGTGTTTAGCTGCCCAGCCAGACCAATTGAACTCATGATCAAGATTGATTCGGGCTCCGTACATTCTCGGGTTGTACGTTGCGACAATGTCGTCAATATCTTTTTCCGTAATCTCACGACCATCTACTGTCATGCCAACAGCAGCAATGGCCAGAGGCTCTGTTCTCAATTGACTTGGCATTGAGGTTCCTATCTAATTTTCGTTTCCTTCAACTTGATTTCAGTTTGCCCCCTCTTTTAAAAGTTTTCTAATGGTTTAATTCCTGAAAATTCCTATATTTTCGTTATAGGAATTGCTAGGAATTGAAGTTACAGAAATGGTGTTTTTAAGCCCTTAAACTGCTTACATGATTAGAAACTAAGGGTGCGGGATGCAGCCAAAATATGGACCGGAAGTCCGAAAGCTTGCACAAGACTTATATGTGGTGCAGGGCTATACATTCGATGAAATTGCTGAACAACCTGATATGCCAAGCGCGCGAAGTATCCGCCGCTGGGCTGACGATGGTAAGTGGGCCGATATGTGCCCTAGCTACTCTGCCGAAATGGCATATAGCCGCAAAATAAACTTACTAGTTGAAAAGCCACATAAGACAGAATCTGATTACAAGGAACTGGACTTTTGCACTCGTCAACTCGCGGTACTCAATAAAAGCAAACTTTCTCCCGCACCAAAACAACGTGCAAACAATGAAAGCAGTGAGCGCAAAACAAAGAGTAAAAAGAAGAAAAAGAATGACTGCTCACACATAACAAAAGAGATGCTGGACGAGCTGAAAGAGAAACTTCTATATCCACATCAAAAGCACTGGTTTGAAAACCAAGAGCACCGCAAACGATTCATACTTAAGCCACGCCAGATAGGGGCAACATTCTATTTTGCATTCGAGGCGTTTTACGATGCCGTCGTCAATTGTAGAAACAAAATCTTTATATCCGCATCTAGAGATCAGGCTGAAATATTCAAATCAAACATTATTGCCTTTGCGTTTGAACACTTTGATGTCGAGTTGTCAGGTTCTCCAATGGTTCTGACTGTAGGTGGTAAAAAAGTTAAACTTATTTTCAAATCAACCAATGCTCATACTGCTCAGTCGGAATCGGGCGACTTGTATATTGATGAAGTATTTTGGATTCCAAAGTTTGCCAAGTTACGCTCGTTGGCTTCTGCAATGGCTACCCATTCACATTGGCGAATAACATACTTTAGTACACCCTCAGTCACTACACATGAAGCCTACGATTTTTGGAATGGTAAATGGTTCCGTAAAACCATGGCCTGCAACGACCCCGAGTTTGAAGTCAACGTAAAACACTGCAATTTAAAACACGGTAAAGTCTGTGCAGATGGCTTTTGGCGCCAAATGCTCACTGTGTATGACGTTGTTGAGTCAGGTTTCGATAAGATAAATATAGAAATACTCAAAGGTGAATATTCAAAGGATGAGTTTGAAAACTTGTTCATGTGCATATTTATCGACAACTCGCACAGCGCCTTTAATCTGCGAAAGCTCCTTGCTTGCTCTGTCAATTCAGACAATTGGAAAGACTTTGACCCGAATGCAGAACGGCCATATGGGTTTAAGCCAGTTGTTATGGGCTTTGATCCTGCAAGATATGGAGATAAATCCATTGTAGTCATTCTCAGTAAACCGATGAACGCAGCCGAAAAATTCAGGCTGTTAGAAGTAATAGATTTAACTGGGAACGATTTTGAGCAAATGGCAAATGAGATCCACAAACTCACAAAGATTTACCAAGTCGACCATATTGGGGTTGATAAAACAGGTATGGGAATGGGTGTTGCGGAGCTTGTGAGTAATCATAACCACAACGTTCAGCAACTTCACTTAAACCCCGACTTAAAAAACCACCTAGTTACCAAAACAATTAACGTAATTGAAAATAAGCGCTTTGAATTCGATAGCAACACAATTGGGGTAGCCCAATCATTTATTAATGTACGCAGAGAAGTTAGAGGCGACAACGTTGTATACGCAACAAACCGTAGTGCAAGTATCGGTCATGGCGATGTTGCTTGGGCCATTATGTTTGCGCTTTATGACGAGCCTTTGGATGGCAATTCAATCAATAAACAAACATCTGTAGGGATGGCAGCATAATGACAAAACAAACGATTAAAGTGGCAAATGGCAAGGCCCCTGACTATTCGGCAATTACTGGTATGAGTGACGTATACAGTTTTGGTGATCCTGAAGCCTGTTTAGATAACCACCTGACAGATTACATTGGTGTTTTTGCTGATCAGCAAGGTATTTACGAACCTCCAATTAATTTAAATGGACTGGTAAAGTTGCTAAGGGTAAACGCACAACATGGACCCATTCTGTACTTTAAACGCAACATGATTTTGAAGTGGTTTAAGCAAAACACAATATTAAGTGACCAGGCAATGAGTAAACTTGCTTTCGACTTTCTTTGGTCTGGTAACGCTTATTTACAACCAATTAGAAACCAGTTTGGCCAGATCATAAGGCTTGCCCATTTACCAGCACTTACGATGCGTTATACAAATAAACGGGGAGTCTATGCTCAGTTACGAAACAATGGTTTAGACCCGCTCTTTTTTCAGCCCAATGAAATCTGGCATATTAAAGAATACGACCCTGCACAAGGGATATATGGGATACCTGAATATTACGGGGGTGTTCAGTCTGCGTTATTGAATGAAGATGCGACACTTTTCAGACGTCGCTATTTTAAAAATGGGGCTCACATGGGATTTATATTCTCAATGTCTGACCCAAATTTAAGTGAAGATGACGAAAAGCAGTTGAAGGATGCAATTAAAAACAGCAAAGGTGTTGGTAATTTTAGAAGCTTATTCTTCAACTTTAAATCAAAAGGGGTAGATGCTGATAAGGCCATTAAGATCACGCCAGTGGGCGATTTTTCAACTAAGGATGAGTTCGAGAAAATTAAGCGTATCACATTAAATGATATGCTCAGTATGCACCGTGCACAGGAAGCGCTTAGCGGTCAAACATCTGGTGACAGTCCGGGGTTTGGTAATCTAGAGTCTATAACCCGTGCATACTATAACAATGAAGTGGTCCCACTTCAGCGAGCGATGCAGGGTTTCAATAGATATTTGCCATCACACCAGCAAATTCAATTTCACGTTCCTGAGTATTCAGACATGCTTTCACTACCAGGAGCTGCCGCATGATTGACTTAGAAAGCCTAAAGCACGCTGCGAAGTTTGGTGTTATCGCATTGGCCGCAGCAGCAATACAACTTCACTTGAGTCCGCACAAATTCACGTTTGGGCGATATCTCATAAACGTCATAATGGCATTACTTGCAGCCTACCTCGTTTCAAGTTTTTGTGAGTACTTGGGCGTTGCAGAAAGTGCGCGACCTGGCTTTATCGGTGTAGGTGCATACATGGCACCACACTTGTTTGAAGGGCTAAATAACCTGGGCAAGAAGTTTAGTAAAGACCCTCTGTCATTAATAAAAAAAATTAAGGGCCAATAAACTATACTACACCATTTATCTGAGCTTATTTACCTAACTCAACTAGCTTCTAGCTCAACTAAATTAATTGGATAACGTATCTTTTTACCTGGCATACTAAATTCATGGTCCTTTACTTTAATACGAGATTTAAGTTTTAAGCTTAAGCCACGTTGGAACAAAACTTCTTTCTCGTGCCTTTTTTCATCATCTTGGTTATTAGGATCAAAAACAAAGACATTTGTGTTTGAATCTCGTAGTGTAAGAATATATAGCTCTAGCACACCTGCCTCGCCAGCTTTATTTCTCCACTGAGCATTCCTCAAAGCTATTTGGGGACAAAATGATGTTGAGAGTGGCCTATCTAGAATTACCTCTTCTTGCCCATTTTTGAGTAAATGGCCCCCATGAAAAAGCACTTGACCATCCGACAATGAGTAACAAAGAGAGCTCATCTCTTTTATCAGTTGACTTTCATTGCAACTATTGTACCCAGTTTTGTGTAGTTTAATTTGTTCAGTCAGCTTAGGCATTTTATTGAGTAGCTTTTTAAATTTACTATCACTCTGTAAATGTCGATCAATATGACTCTCTAAGTGACTATCGCACAGTTTATCAGCAATGTGTTTAGCCGCATCAAAGTGGGTTTTAATTTCATATAGAAATTCCTTTCTTACTGTTTTAATTTCATTATGTTCCTCGAAATACCTGTCCATCTCTTCAGAGCTTAATTCTGTATATTTACAAAATTCATAGGGCTGTTCAAAAACATTTATTAAGTCTAGTTTCATGTGGTTAAGTTACTCAATACCGACAATACCTATTAGTTAGATTATCCTGATTGATTTCTATAATCTATTTCTTTTAGTCGTTCAACAACAGCGGCCTTTTCTTCTAGCTTTTTAAGTGCCGCTGAAAAGTTCGGCACGGCGATCTGGTTTGTTAGTGCCGCTGCTTTCTTATCCATACCACGCACTAAGTAGTCCCTCAACGCATCTATCATATTCTCACTATTAATTCGAGTAAGCTGTAAAAGCAGTTCAAACCGCTCGTGGCTTTGCATTCCCTTAAATAGATATTTCATAAAATAGTTATGAGTTAAGTAATAATAAATTTACTATAAATCATTTTTCTGCTTTTTTCGCTGTTTTTCTAGATCTAATGTCACTGAGTTGTCACAGCTTGTCAAAACTGTGACACGCTGATCTTTATTTCAGATCTTTTTTGATCCTCTAACTAGCTGTTATTTAATTAGAACCCTGTTGATTGGTCCGTGGCATCAGTTGTCACCATGTCACAACTTTTCGTTTCAAATCCGGCAGGCATGGCGAGGAGGAGTGAATTTTTCGCCCTTTTGGTTTCTCGGATGCGTTTTGGCAGCGAAATTTGCGCCACGGAGTTAACTGTATATAATCACAGTATCCAGGTTGAGATTTGAAGGTGTAACAATGCGAGTGACGTGCCCACACTGCGGAAGCAAAGCGATAATAACATCGAGGGAGAATGTGGCGGATAACGTATCTGAATTATATTGCTCGTGCTCAAACACTAAAGAATGCGGTGCTACTTTTGTAACGAGTCTTGCATTCAAGCACTATTTGAATCCGCCTAGGGGTGATACAGCGCAATTAGCCGCATCTTTAATAAAAAACCTTCCTAACAACATACAATTAGATTTATTGGGGCTTTAATTTATTTAAAATGCTTCGAAAAATTTGATCGTTCTTCTCTTCAATATAACATTGAACGTTATCCTGATATTGAAAATTAAAGATTGAGTTGTAGTGGTTACCCCCTTCCAACTCATTGATCATATCGAATAGCTCAGATGAATTTAACTCTGCGGAGTGTCTGTTCATCTTATACATAAAGTCTTTTTGAATATCTTCAATGTAGCAGTCTGTATCACAAGCGAGCTTGTGGTATTTTTCAAACTCTTCCGATGTAGATTTTGAAAAATATGGGCTTGTATAATTAAGTTTATTATAAAGTTTTAGAAACTTACTGTGCTTCTCTAGGAAAACATCCCTTTTAACTTTAACAGTTTCAAGCTCTTGATTTAGCACCCTTTGGTACTCATCTAAATGCTTTTTTATCCATTCATCATCATGATGATTGAATATTGAATACTCTGGAGCGTGAGTTTTTGCATAAGCTCTTAGCCCAAGAGATTTTTCTATTGAATATAAATATAACTCGACCCAAGCTCTTTGTAAGTTAGGTATAGCATCCAAAGTTAGCTGCTCACGCTCATCAAGCCCTTCAGATAAAAGTTTTCTCGAGTATTCAAATGCAGCAAAACAAAACGCAAAGACAGCGCTGACTCCCCCAATGTAGCCACCCCATGCACTCAATTTATCAATAATTGGAGCTGTTTGAACCGATATTGAGTATGAACCAAGGGTAAGAAAAGCCAAATAGACTGTTATAAATATTGAAATCTTTAGATTTAGTCTTTTAAGAATCACGATTTATGCAACCAAAACTTCATTTTAAACTTATGCCATCAACCCCATATCCCACCAGTCGTCTTGACCTATTGCTGAGGCTCTACCTTTTAGCACCAACTCAGCCAGTTCAAGATCACCAATGTGAAGTAGGTTTTTATTAAATTCACTGTTACTTGGTAATTCCCTTTGTTCTTGTTCTGCAAAGGAAAATGCTAACTCTACCACTTCCCTTGCATGTAACCAATGCTCATTATTCGGTTTGGCAGAAATAAATTGCTCCAAATCATTGAACTCTACTTTCTTAAACGAGTTAAGTTTGCCACTATGCATATGGTATACACGGCGTCCAACCAAGACATGACCTTTTGCGTGCATTTCCTCTAGTTGCTCGGTGTTAAGCACATCCCAATCTGCAATTGCCGACTCTTGGGCTTCATATCGCTGCTGCTCCGCCTCTTTTTGGGCGATTGAATGCGCTACATGCTTGATGTAGTCTTGTTTAAGTGAGTTAATCTGGGCTTTTTTATCCGATATGAGCAATTGCCCTCCCCTTATTAGGTAAATAAAGCCGTTTCTCATGATCCTTTTTCCTGCTACGAGATCTTTTTTAATGTCTCTGATCTCATTTTCGCTGCAACCTTGCATATCTAGCACTAACTCGTCGCTATGCCCTGTCGTGCAAGGCGTACAGTTATTCCCACTAGTCCAAGAATAGTCGGCTACGCCGACGGGGGTGCTTTCTGCACATGCGTTTTTCTCTGCCGTACCTTTGAGCTGTCTGGTCCATTCAACCAGCCTAGTGACGATAGAGCTGTCACTAGCGGCATGCAAAACACCCTTTATACGCTGGACAACTTCACCATAGTCATTGCCAAATTCAGTGTACTCGTACAACGGTTTGAAATTGGCATCTTTACCCACAGACATACCGCCTTGCAGTTTCACGTACTCCTTCCAATGCCCCTCGTTTGCAGCATGTCGTATTGGTTCAATATTCTGGTCATCACATTCATTGCGAAGCCGGCGCAATTCACGATATACAGTGACGCTTGGTGAACCTAAAAATTGGAATTGTCGAATACCCCAAACACTCGCCCATGCTCTGACTGGATTAATATTGTTCTTTTTAACTTTGCCCTTTTCGTCAAATTCAGCAAAACCTTCCTCTGTTTCAGCATCTTGATGATCGAGTAACATATATCCATCAATGTTTTTTGAGATGTACTTTGCTATATAACTGGCAGCACTACCTTTGCTTTTATCAATCAAGACAGCTTCAAATCGTGGATTAAACGTCTTGTAGAATTTGCTTGGTTCCTTCGCCTTTTTACCTAGCTTCTTCTTTAGCCCCCACTCTTTGCGCTTTTGTTTGTATAGCTTGAATTGACGGGTCCGGTCTGCACGTCTTTCATATAATTCGTATTTGTTTTCTTGGATAAAGTACCAACGCAAAATAGCGATGATTTCTTGTTTCTTCTTTTTGGGCATAAATAGCATCATATGCCAGTGCGGAGTGCCATCTGCGTGAGGTTCCGCTACTCGTACACCAAAATAATCAAGCCCTCGCCTATTTAGCTTTGAACGTGCTCGTGACCAAGTTCTGTTTAAATAAGCTTGTGTATCTTTAGGTGTGGTTCCTGCCCACTTTTGGCTATTTGCGTGATATCGTGAAGGGGCAGTCAATGTTAAGAAAACGCCAACATAACCCATTTCGTCGGCCAGCTCCTCCGTTTCACGAATCCTAAGCATCAATTCATTGCGGCGATTTTTAGGGTTTGCCATACCCGACTTAACAGCTTCAACTAAATCAATTACAGTGCCATCGGAGCCCTCTAATTCCATCAGTTTCAAAAACTCTAAACCAGACTTTTCTGATTGAATGTACTCTTGTTGCGCTAATTTGCTCGAGTAAGGAGAGATACCTTTGCGGGAGTCCTTTTTGGTTCTCGGATTATAGAATAGGTCCTTTCCGACCTGACCCGTTGAGATTTCCAAAAGCTCTAAGTACTGCCGGCGCACTAGCTTTAGCTTCCTAGCCCACCACTTGTCACACTTTAACTTAAGCAAAGTCGACTGTAGTAATACATCTGGCAACTTAGAATACTTGGTGTTTGAAAATGGCACTCTAACGCCGAGTGGCTTAGTGAAGGACTTTAAAGCAATATGAGTCTCTATTAGCAACTGTCTATATGAGTGTTCTGAATTGCTGTCAGCAAAATCAATCATCAGTTGCATAGCTTCAGTTGCAACAAGCCTTGCGTGGTCCTTGGTCTTTTCAACACTGCTCAAAATATGCCAAGGAAGCGGCATACTTTGAGCAACCCTGAACAACACACCAAATCGAGGTTTTAAACGAGCAATAGTGCGGCGCATCCATTCATTAGCTTTATATTTGCTGTTTGCTTTTTTACCGTTGTATCGGTCAATGTATTTGCGGGCCATACGGCCCTGCAATGGGATAGGTAATGTGGAGAGTCCGCGAGCTAAGTAGTTGTAATCATCTATATCGGTAATTGACGCTAATACACCTTTTGCTAGCCCGCTTAAGTTAAGTGTATCAACGTCAATGGGCCGAACAGTCATAACTAAACTTCTAGTTTATGAAGTAGCTCGGCGCCTAAATGCAACTCGTCTAATACCTTTTTGATTTGCGCGTAAATGTCAAAGTCTGCATGTTCACAAATAAGCTTTGCCATTGGCTGCAAATCAGTCAGTACATCTTCGCATGCAATTCGAGTACTAGATGTATCTCTTTTCCAAACCAGGTTAATCGCCTCGTTTGCCTGCTCTACGATTAAATTAACCATTGATTGAGTGATACTCTGATTTTCAGACGCAATTTGGTCTTTGATAGTGTTCATATTGGATTTCCTATTGTGTTATTTGGTGGGTTTTTCTAGAGGGAGGATTTGGCTCCCAATGCATATTCAGTACTTCACATATTTCGCCAAATGCTCTGTCTTGAGCTATGGCTCCGTGCTCTCGGCGGTCTAATGCGAAATGATATTTTGTGATTGCTTCACGTATTAAATTTAATTGCGTGCTTATTTCACTAGAATTCTCTACTACACACTCCCAGAATTCGGACCTATCAATGGCATCGCATCCACATGTCGGGCACTTTTCGATAATGGTTGTCACTTCAGCTCCTCCTCAGACGCAACTTGGTCTTTGATATGTTCCATTTCTTTGGTCCTTTGGATTAAATGATGAAAAGGTTGGGGACTAGCGTTTCGGTCTTGCTTTTACAAAACACAAAATGAGCGTATTCGATTGAGTCTTTGCGGCTTGGCTTTTCGGGATTAAAGCCGGGGCGCTTGTGGTGAACAAAAACAGAATGTAGAGGTAACTCTTTCCAATGCTCAAATCGCTTTTTAGAACCAAGCCAATTTAGGCGCTGTAGCATTATCACTAAACCAAAGTCACTCACGTGCTCTAAGCCTTTTTGTACAAACTCCATTGAAAGGCTAAATGGAGGGTTTGTAACCACTGTGTCGTATTCACCCCTTCCTTCTGTTTGCAAAAAGTCGACGCATGTTTTAGCTGCTCGGCTGTCTTCGCGTATATCCCATGTTTCAACATTGTGGTGGCCCATTGAGTTGAGCACTAGCGGATAGCTCATTTCATAGTTAGCACAACCACCTGCACTTGGGTCAAGAATGCGATTACCTAAGCACAAAATCGTTTTACGGTCTGGATTTTTATAATCAACCGCCTCCAAAAACTCCTTAATTACCCAATGCGGTGTTACGTAGTAATCGTCGTCATTACGCACGGTTAGTCTATTCGTAGAACTCATAATGCACTCCTTACTTTGTATTCGTTTACGTCGTCGCATTCAGGCAACTTGGCGTAGTCGTCGGACGAAAGCTTGGTTAGCTTTTGCAACACCCACTTGTCCATGTAACTGTCAAAGACTTCGCGGTAACCGCTGTTAAGGCGGCGCTTTGTGTATTGGGGTTTACTGAACAGCTTTGTAAAAAAGTTAAGCATGGTAGCTCCTTTGCTTAGTTAACTTTGGCGAAACTGCTGCCTTGGATGAACTTTTGTTTGTCGATTGCCCTAGCATCAAAAAACTGCTGAGAAAGGCCTCTAAATTCAATTATCGCGTCTCGGATAGAAAGTCTCTGGTCATTACTCATTTCATGCCA
The DNA here is from genome assembly GCF_018100925.1 of Pseudoalteromonas luteoviolacea. Classification (GTDB taxonomy): domain Bacteria; phylum Pseudomonadota; class Gammaproteobacteria; order Enterobacterales; family Alteromonadaceae; genus Pseudoalteromonas; species Pseudoalteromonas obscura. The sequence goes on from NZ_JAGJEH010000004.1 coordinate 370,235, forward strand.
AAGCATGCCGACTTGTGTTCTGCTAAAGCCGGCTGCAAAACAAAGCAGGTGTTTTTGCCTTTCTGGGAGCTGCGCGTAAATACGGCTTGGGCTGTTAAAATCGCCTTTTAGCTGCTTGCGTGCGTTTAAAAAGCAATCAGGTAGCTCACGCTTAGATCCATTGATAACTGCCAACTCTGGCATTGTTTGAACTTGGTTTGGCTGTCCCATCACTTAGCCTCCCCGTTTATGCCTTTAATGTGCTTGTCACGAAATGCTTTCACATCACCAAGTCGGTAGTAGTTTCTGCCGAACTTAATAACTTTGGGAAAGTCGTCGTAATTAGCCGCCATATCCCAAAACTTTTTATTTTTGCAGAGCAAAATTTCTTTGGCTTCGCCAGTGGTAATAAGGCGGTCGTCCCCCTCTTTGAGCTGTTCTTTTAGCTCTATGTTTTCTTTAACTACTAAAGAGATAATGCCTTTTACGTCATCAGGTACATTAAGTTGATCGACTACGTTTAATGAAATCATGAGTTACCTCCTGCTCTTGCTTCATCAACCAGCTTTTTACGAAAGGCTTTAACATCACCAAACCGATAGTAATGGGTATACCCATACATAACCGCTTTCGGAAAATCATCATGCTCTTTTGATAAGTCACAAAACTTGTTGCGGGCAACGCGTAGGTAGCTCATTGCCTCAGCAGTTGAAACCAAGTGCTCGTCACCTTCGTCTAACTTTTCGTTAAGGGCTTCAATCTCATGATGCATCGTCATAAAAATACTTTCAGCTTCAGGAGACAGGCCAAGTGATTTGATTGATTGTTCAGTGATCATGCTGCTTGCTCCTTAAACGCTTTCAATTGTTCACCATAAACCTCGTGAAACTGCTCAACTCCAAGCCGTAAATATTCCTCAACATCAGACTCCAACCACCCGACCCTGCCAGACGATAACTGTACTCTTGCAGGAAACTTGAATTTAGCTTCAAGTTTGTAAAGAGTGGAACGTCCCAAGCAGCAAACTTCAGCGGCTTCGCTAGGCTTTAAGAATCTATCTTTTACCGTAATTTCATCGCCTCTCAAACTTTTCCTGTAAGGCACTGATTGGCATGTAAAACTCATATTAAACTCCATCTTTCAATATTCCCGATCAGGACATAGATGTGCTAGTCTCTGATAAGTATTTATACATATACACTTATGAATTGTTCAAAATGGATTAGCTTTGTGACTAATTGAGCCATATGGAACAATTTGAGATAATTATTTGATCAGGATTGAGCATATGTCAAATAACTTTTCGTCGCGCCTTAAAACTCTGCGCCAACATTTCGGGTTTTCTCAAGCAAACTTTGCTCAATTGATTGAAGTTCCAATGGGTACGTATCGCCGATATGAAGACGACAGAGACACACCCTTTTCTGTCGTCGAAAAAGTAATAAATCGTCCAGAGTTCAAACCTTATGGTTACTGGTTAACTACAGGCGAAACACAACCTAGTGTTGGAAACATCGCTCCTGGCGATGAAATTGATACTCACTCTGAGTTATCTGAGGAAGAGTTTGAAAAAGAGTTTATCGACAAATCTGTTGGTATGATTCTAATGTTCTGCCACATGGGCTGGTTCCATGTGAACAAAGAGAAAAACATTGATATCGATGACTGCGGTAAGTTGTTGCTGAAAGAAGTAAAACCGCTGATTGATTCCAAGGTAACAAGTGCAAAGGCAACCATCGCTGTATCATCTGTAAAATAAAAGGGTATTAACATGGAGTTATGCTTTATTTGGGTTGATGGCTATAGAGGTTTTTCAAATAAGTCACTAAACCTCAGCAATAAATTGCACTTCGAATTTAACAAGGACGATAACATACTTACAATTAGTAAAAAGCGACCTATACCCCAAGAAATTTGTGAAAACATCAATAGCATAACAGCATTATTGGGAGTTAATGGCTCAGGGAAAACAAGGGCTTTACAATTGATTTGTGAAATATTAGAAGGGGAAATACACAACTACTATCAGTTTCTACTCATATATGAAAATGAAGGAAAAGTATTTGCGTTCTCTAACATAGAGATTTCGATATTAAACAAATCAAATATTACAAAGTTCAATCAAATAGAAAGATCTAATTCGATTTATAATAGAGAATCTTTAGGCGTTATATTTTTTTCAAATGTATTAGATGGTGGCGATAGGCCTGTAAATGGCAATATTATAAATACTTCATTGGCGCATCAAGTTTGGGGCGGCTATACTGACAATCATTCATTACAGGAGAGCTCTAACCAGTCACAGCTTCAAAGGCATTCTCGATTTCTAACCGAGTTTCACTCTAAATTAAATACCCCCCTTCCCAGTAAAGCTATATTCATACTAGACTCTCCTGCAATACTAAAAAAAAATTCGACAAATGAAAGTATAGAAAAAATGTTTTCAATTTGTGGAGACATTTTTAAAGGCATACCTTTTCTAAATATTTTTAAAAAAGCCAGTGCGCATGACAAAGGAAAAGATGAGGTTTTAGAGTTATTTAATGAAATAGCAATAAGCTTTATTTTAAAAAACATGCCGGAGCTAATAGCTGTAAACTGTCCCTATTACAACAAGCACGTTATTGAAGATAGTGGCTACAAAGCAAGAACCAACATCAACACATTAGAAAAGCTAATAATTTATTTAATTTACATAATAAAAGAATATTGTTCTAAACTGCGTCCAGACAAGAGAATTATAATACTAAACGACCTTGAATTCTTAAAAGATGATTTACTAAATACTCTAATTGACGGAGATCTTAAAGTTGTGTCGAAGAGTTTTTTGCAAACATCATTTACTATCAAAGTAAAAAATGAAAATCTTCTTAGTAGAATATACAAACTATCACATATTATTGATTCCTCTTTTGGAGCAAGTAAAAGTAACTGGTTAGGAATAAGCTCTGGAGAACGTGCTTACTTGAATTTGCTGTCTTCAATCTGGTATGGAATTAAGAATACAAAGTCTCGCGATAAAAGCACGCTACTCATATGTATTGATGAAGGAGATCTGTATTTACATCCTCAATGGCAGATTGAATTTGTAGATAAAGTAATATCTTTTCTTCGCACCACAACACAACAGCCAGTTCAATTGATATTCACGACACACTCACCATTACTCGTAACAGATTTACCAAAACAGTGTATTACGCTGCTTGATGATAATAGGAAAGTATCCAGCTTTGGTGCAAATATTTATGATATATATGAAACCACGTTTGGACTCGAAGAAAAAAGGACTGGCACTATTTCCCAAAGGTACATTGAGCGGATTTTGAACCTTTCCAAACAAACAGAAATTACAGAGTCGGAACGTGATGAGATTGAATGTGCCATAGACATAATTGATGATGAATTAATTACGTTTCACCTTGAGAAAAGGTTAAAAATCCTATGATCAATATAATGCGCCACCTAAATAATAAAGTAAAAAGTCCAAGTGGGGTTATAGATGAGTGCGTTGATATGCTATGGAAATATGTCAACAAAACAAAAAAAGATGGTAGTCCGTGTAAAAATTCCATCACTAGCAAGCTTTCTGAATTTAAACTAAAAAGACTCAGGAATGGGAGCACTTCCACGGATAAGGACAGAAAAAAGAGACAAGAGAGTTACTTACGATGGCTAAAAAAGTCAGGGCAAGTTGAGAGGTTAATAAGGGCAAAACCTGCTGATTTCGAAAAAATTAATAATGAAGTCGAAGCGATAATTAAACTTTCAGATATCACTGATAAAGATAGTAGTGGAAAATCGCTCAGTGATTTACTGTTGGCTTCTGTTTTCAGATATGATCTATATAGATCTCATCAAACTTTTATTGATATTTATAAAGAGTTACACTTCCATAAAGCAAGCTGTGTATACTGTAATATTCACTCCATTGGTATAGTTAAAACAACTGACAAGAAAGAAAAGAGTAATTTTGATATTGACCATTTTTACTGTAAAAGTCAGTATCCCCACTTTGCTTTATCTTTCTTTAATCACATACCTTCTTGTAAAGAATGTAACCAGACATATAAAGGAAAAAACAATTTCACTACAAATACCCATATTCATCCTTTTTTAGATTGTTTTGATAGTCATTATAGGTTCACTACCCTCCCTGGCTCTTTGCAAAATGGAAGAGTAAGTTCAATTTCTTTAGATATAGAAACAAATAAATATGATGAAATTAAAGATGACTTGAATCTTGAGTTCAGGTATAAAAATGAAATCAAGGGTGACTTAATCAGTGAATTCTCAGAATACCTGTGGAAAAGAAGGAAATTATTTACGAAAGGTAAACCAGAAGAAATACAAGAACTAAAAGAGTATATTGAATCTCAAACATGCCTTAATAAGGAGGATATATTACGTACAAGAATGTCTAAGTTAAAGCGAGATATAGTTAAGGAGTATAACATCAGAGATTTAGCCATTTTTGACTAGTTTACAACTCTTAAGGAAGGCTTTTCTATTTCTTTTTTATATAGTTCTATTGGCGCTTGAAGAGCTGATTCCCTATATTCAATTGCGTTTTTATGAATGTATTTAACATTCTCTATTTGTTTAATATGGTCTTCCTCACCTAATGCTTCACCTAGACTCATTACAATGACATGAGCTTTACCAAGTTGATATTCTCTATCATCGTATCGTGCTTTTTTAGAGTATTCATAAAGTTCTGACTTTCTTATAGAGTTTACAAAAATTGATTCTAGCTTAGTGTTCGAGTGACTATGCATCAATCCATGCAAGACAATACCTATCATGATTAAAAACATACAAAGTGTGATAACTAAAATACTCATTACGCTTCCTTAGCATTAGTTTTGAGTCTTTTGATTAATTTTATTGGGTAAGCTGCTACAACTAATAAAGTAGTCACATTCACTACCATTAAAGATACTTTATAGAATGGAGACAAACCGTTGTAGTCAAAGATCCCTCTGGAGATTAACTGCATGATACACAGTAAGACAGTTACAACCGCAAGGTACAAACACCTCTTTGCCGCGTTGGAATACGAACAACCCCGCAAGCGGTGTAAAGAAAAAATCGCTACAGAATAGGCACAACTGTTTAAAGACATTATGAAGTAATACACTTTTCTAAGCTCAAGCTTATCTAGCTCAAGTGCGAGAACATGTGAACTCAAAACCGTACCAACATGAAAAAACACAACTGTACAAAGGGCAGCTATAAAGCATGAGTGTAATTCGTGATCTTCAATCGACTTCAAATGACTTCCACTGCCAAAAAACAAACTCCACTTTCTCTGTTTGAATTTGACTAGCAGAAAGACAACAACAAGCGCCTGTAACACTTTTGTCGTCCAATCAACAATTAATACCATCTCACTCATGCTTTTCCTTAGATCAAGTTAATTGTGTATTAACCACTTACCTTTTCTTTTGGTAGATTAACTACCTCATTTGCAGCTTTTTGTGGCGGTTCGGCTGTTGTGCCTGCGCCACCACCTCCGCCTTTCACATCATTTAGTGCTTTCTCTGACAAATGTTTTAAACTTCGTTTCTTTAGTTTCATATCTATCTTTCCATGTTAATCTGGATAAACCCAGAACGGACCATTCTCACTACCCTGTGCCTGTTGTGTTGGAATTAAACCTCCTCCCCCACCACCGGTACCGCCTTTAACTTTGATTAGCTGGTTAGGTGAAAGCGCTTTTATATCTTTCTTTTTGAGCTTCATTGGTATTTCCTATTTGTAGTTATGATTACGTCCCTATTTACATTACCAAGATGTTAACTTAATTGCTCAAATGTAACAACCATTGCAATAGTTTAGCTCAAACGCTGTGCAACGGGCAAGAAGGTACTGGATAAAAACACAGCACAAATTGAGGCTAGACTTAAATTATGAAATGGTATTTAAGAGAGAAAATTCTAAGAGTAGAAATACTTCAGTATTCTGCCTGCACCCAGAAATAACTCATTAGCTGCGAAGCCGCAAAGTATTTCTAAGCTCCACTTAAACTACGAATGTACGTTTAGGTAATAAGCAGTTACTTAGTATTTGCGTTTGACTATATCGGCATGTAAACCAAAAAAATATTTATTGACATAACAATACTTGCAATACATTATTTAAATGCGTAAGTGATACACTTACTCACTGCACTCAGGATGAAAAAGACAACAGGTTTGCTAGCAATATGATTGCTAGCGGTGACGAAGTCACCTACGCTCGGGGCCCACCGCCGCCTTCGCTACGCAAATGCAATTGCGACGAGCGCAATGGATCAGCCGCATCGAAATTTAACTAGTTGTTACTGTTGTTATACTGGGGAATGTGATGGTTAAATTTCAGCCTTGAGTATCGGCAGAAAGCAATAGCTTGATGCGGCATCCAACCATGAGATAGCAAATGGACTCGAATCTATATCGTGATAACCCTATCAATAGCATAAGGAATCTACTCGCCGCTCTCGATATTTCCGAAAGTGAGTATGAAAAATTTTTAATTACTAAGGAAGAAGATAGATACCATCGTCCACATGCCGAAGCTTTTAAAAAAGACGGCTCAGTCCGGAAAGTTTACTGCCCTTGCAAGTTAACAAGAAAATTTCAAAGAAGGCTTAACAATAGAATATTCAAAAAGTCTATTGTATGGCCGCCTTATGTGTTTGGCTCTATTCCAATCGATGTTAAAACTCATGAGAGCAAAGATTATATCAAATGCGCAGCCATGCACTGTAAATCAAAAAGTCTGTTGAAACTGGATATTTCTGACTTTTTTGACAATATTGACCAATACCATGTAGTCAAAATTTTTACAGAAGCGTTTTCTTACCATCAAGAGGTCGCTGATTTTATTAGCAAAATCTGTTGTTTTAAAGGGCATCTAGTGCAAGGGGCTTTAACGTCAAGTTACGTTGCTAACTTGATTTTTTATGATTTAGAGCCTGAACTAGTTAAATCCTTATCAAGGAAAAACCTTACATATACGAGGTTTATAGATGACATAACTGTTTCAAGTAAAGTATCGCATTATAACTTCAGTTCAACAAAAAGACTGATAGAAGATATGTTGCTGAAAAAAAACCTCCCTCTCAATGAACAAAAAGTGGAAGTATTGTACAGCTCTACAAAGCCACTTATGGTTCATGGTCTTCGAGTAGATTTTAGTGAACCTAGACTTCCATCAAAAGAAGTCGCAAATATTCGCGCGGAATTGAATAATCTTAAAAGGAAAGCCAAGGAAAAGAAGTATAGAAAAAGTAGGAGCTACAGAAAGTCATATGACAAATGTCTTGGGCGTGTAAATAAGCTAGCTAGAGTTAAGCATAGCGCACATGCGAAATTCAAGCCTCAATTGAAGGAGATACAACCTTTGCCTTCAGCTGTTGATATTAAGCTTTGCCATGTTATTCTAAAAAAACTAGCATCTTTCCCTGATGATAAAAGAGAAAGCTATTGGTATAAAAAAAGATTTAACCAATTAGTTTACCTTAACGGAATCATCAAAAGGCTATATCCAAAGAGCTACTCTATCATTAAAGAAAAATCAAAAGAGCTCGAACCAAAAAGCAGAGTGTATTAGTGTTTTGCATGATTAAATCATCAATTAAGAAGATTGAACCATTTTTTAAAAAGCTTAATCCGTTGATTAAAAAGTTTGAACCGTTGATTAAAAAGACCAGTGCATTGATTAATAAAATTAAAAAACCATTCATTATCATAACATCAATATATATAACCTTAGTTCTAACAATCAGCATAGGTATCATATATGAGTTAATAGAGAGGCCAAATTTAAGTTTCGGGCTTTGCTTCACTAACTCATGCTTTGAGGTCGTTCGGAAAAATTTTTCAAGTTCTCTTTTACTTATTAAAGAATTAACTGTATTACTCGGTGTGATTTTTGCTTCCATTGGTGTAATAAATAGCTGGAAAGCATACAACCTCTCCTTAAAAAACAGCCACTTAACCAACCACTTCAACAACTTGAACAACTTTATAGAGATGGGGAATATATATTTGGAAAAGGAGAAACTAATAAATAATGAGAGAGTTGACCTATACAAATTATACTATATTATTTTTCCCAACTCTAGGAGTGGACGTTTTGACGAGCATGAAAATTACTCATTAATTTTGCAAAGCCTAAGTAATTTAATAGAACAATCTAACAAACTCTACAATGATGCAGGAAAAGATGCTAAAAGGTATAAGCACAAACCCCATCAAGCAAGAATAATTAAAGAGCTCGATAAGTTAGGCATTACTGTCGAGCTCAGAAACAGGTCTGATTTTGATGATCAAGAAAAAGCTATTTATCAATTTTTGGACTGTATTACTAAACAATATCAATGTACAAGAATAATGCTTGGTCCAATTAATAAAGACTATATGTAGCAATCTTTTTATGTCATAGACCTACAGCAGTAGGTCAGGAAACATTAAGGCCCAAATATTTGTTTATTTTTAGGGTGATTATTGTTTTTCAGCTCAGATTTCATGAAACCACTAAGTTTAAACAAATACCCCTTTACTAGTCCAAACATCCCTGTATACATTAACGTTATTCCTAATATTTAAATTACCTACTCACACACCACACCATCTCCGTCGGCATCTCTCATATACTGATAGGCAGCATGAGTACGGGTCACTGGAGCAATGTTGTGATTTCGGGCCTCCGTACAGCTTATGTGCCCGTTTTCGTTATCATCATATAGTGCCAAGGCGTCTTGTCTTGGTAAATCATTATTTTCATGATAGAAAATCATCGCAACGCTTTGGCAATTGCTCAAAACAGCTTCTAGTGCATTTGCTTCCGCTTGGTCAACGCTTAGAGAGTATTTGGTTTTTATCTCTACAATACGGTTTGCAAACCAACATTTGTTTTTGTTGGGTAACCACTCTGCTGCGTCATAACCACATTTACCACCAGGGCCACACCGATTGATCTCGGGTGCAGCAAGCGTAAGGTTGAGTAAGTCACTCGCGAACTCTTTTCTGGTTTCTGCTGATGCATCGCACAAACCACTGTCGTGCCCTTCTGATGCAGCGACTATGTGTTCTATGTCTGTTGAAGTATCAGCCTCAAAATAACGACCTGTATATGGCCCATAAACCAACCCGTCCATATCTTCCACAATGTCATCTTCAACACTTTGGGAATATGGATATTGTTTTTTCTTATCGTATGGTGAACAGCGGTTTTCTTCTGTTACCACCAAGCCCCGCCAAGTATCTTGAGCCATGGCGATAAATGGTAGTTGAGTACTAATGAGACAAACAATTGATAGACGTTTAAACATAGATTTCTCCTTGTTATTTGCAGCTCAAAAAATTTTACTGCTCGTTTGTTTCAGCACTGTTTACCCTTGTCACCGCTATAGAGTTAATAACAGGCTTTTCACTTTTTCTGTGGATAGGTCAATTTTGACCTTCCAGTTGATCTAACTATAACAATTGCACAAAATACAATAACTGTATATTTAACCAGTATTCGATATGCCCGTTATAAAGTTCAAATACAATTATGGACACACTTACCTTACTAGCGGTGGCTTAGCCGCCAAGACCAATTGTATAACTGCCGATAGCGTGGCGTGCACTATGGCAGATGGCACAAATCAGTCGCTAAAGTTTCGCGGATTTACTTCAATTTTTAGAACACGTCAGTTTGAGTGTGTAACCGTACATAATATTGTAGGTATCAAGAATGGTAATGCGCTGTTTGGCGGTGGCAACTGGGTTGATGTCAAAGGCGACTTTATGGGGGTTTATATCGATGGATATGTTTATTTGGTACTAGGTGATAGAGGTTTGCCAGTTGTGGATGAGAAGTATGAAAAGCCCAAAGAGAAGCCCCTTGGGCAGGTTGTGAGTTTGGAGGAGTTTAGAAAACTCTCATATTAAACAGAGGTTTTGTAGCTTAGTTAATATATCTTTTTCCACGTGCTCTTTTGGAGTGTCATTCAATAGCGTTTCAGTTTTGTGGCGTCTACGGTAGAGTAGTTCTTTCAGTTGCACATGAAAAAATGATGATGTAAGGCCCATCATTTCAATAAGTGCAGTTGCCGATTTTGCCTTTAAAAATAGAGATTTTTGCAATTTAACCTTATCATGAAAATGCCCGCTATTTAGTTGCTGAATTAATTTATCAGCACATCGTTTACTGATACGATTCCCAATAATTTGAAGTTGAAACAGCCTGATTATTGAGAGGTCTGTGTAGTGATAAGAAACTTCTATATCGCCAAGCAACATTTTAACTTCCTGAAGGATTACACCTCCCGAAACACCAACTTCCATATTAGCGGACATTCCGAATCTTAAAGATTCACTTAGCTCGGGCCTTAACAAGCCCCTCTTAATGTCCCAGCTAGTTGTAGTTGCATCAAGCATTCTAGATTTGACTTGGATTTTTCTGCTGACCATTTCTGTATCAAAAATAAGATCATAACCGTTATCGTCAACATCTGTTCGATATGCTTTTATGTATTGACCAGCTAGCGCACTCGACAATTGAACATCGTAAAGTAGCTTATTTAACAGCAACGCTTCTCTTTTGGTCGAGTTTTCAGGTTTGTAAAAAAAATCCCTAAATCTATGATCAGTTTGTTCCATATTCTTAGTCTAACTCCTTTAAAGCCAACTCAATTTTATCCCAATACAGCTCATATGCCCCAGCCTGATCTTTTAAGTAATCATGTTTATTGTATACAGCCATGACTCCACGCATAGCATGGCCTAACATTTTTTCTGTTACATGGGGCAATACCTCTTGTTCACTTAGCAATGTACTTAAAGATCGGCGAGCATCGTGCGGAACGAATTTAGCAACTTTGTGATTTTCGTTTAAGTGTTGCCACATGCGCCCACAAAATCGGTTTACTGAGTGGGTTGTGATTGGAGTGTTCGGCTTGCTGCCTGGTAACACGATTCCTTGGTTGCCATATACAAGCGCGAGATTGTCTAGTATTTGATGCATCTTTTTGCTAATTGGGCGGCGTATTGCTTGATTGGTTTTTGAGTTTTCTGGCGGTACTGTCCAAATGTTATTCTGTAGGTCTAGGTCGTCCCACTTCATGAGCCTGACTTCTGATTGGCGCGCACCGGTTAAAAAGATTAGTTGCAAGCAAGCTTTGTTAGCTGGTGTTGCTTTGGCCTGCTCTATCTGACGCCATAACAATGCGATTTCATTAAACTGCAAAAAGCGTTGGCCTTGTGATGCAGGCTCACCAACATGCTTAGTTTTAATATTAAATAAGGAATTATCGTTGGTGACCTCTCCTCTTGCGGCAGCCCACCTAAAAGCAGTCTTTAACCTAACCAGCATAATGGGAGCAAGTTTCGGTGAACCAGATTCAAAAACAAAATCAAAATAATTGTTCCAATCTAGTGGCTTCATTTGGCTCGCTGGTTTTTCGGTGAGGTATTTACTTGGTGCAATCCACTTACCGATATTGTTTTCATAGAGTGTTTGCGTTTTGGGCTTGAATAAACGTTTATTTTTGTTGTACCACCTATCTACAATTTGAGCCGGCGTTAATTGCTCTTCTTCACTTGCTTTGTGCAATTTAAGCTTAAGCCTCGGGTCTTCACCATCGGCTATCCAGCCTTTGAGTTTATATGCCAAATCTTGCGCATCTCGAATAGAGAGCTGTGGATAATAGCCTAATGTAATTACTTGCTGCTTACCCGCATATCGACAGCGATACTGCCAAGATATTGTTCCGTTGTTATTACGTCTTACTCTTAGCCCGTCTCTATGAGATAATGTGACGGGGTCGTTCTTCTTATTTACTAGGTTTCTTAATTTAGCATCAGATAGCATTTTACGACCATACACACACTTGCATGTTTTGATACACACACCTATACACACACTTGGGCGATATTGCAAGAGACACGAACAAACAAAGTAAAGCATGATTATTATATAAGCCAATGATTTTATGACAAATAACGACCAAAAAAAGAATCAAGAAAACAACGATAATACCCCAACAATTTATTGGCACGATTATGAAACATGGGGCGCAAGCCCTCAAAAAGACAGACCAAGTCAGTTTGCTGGTATTAGAACTGACTACGACTTGAATATTATAGGCGAGCCACTAATTGAGTATTGTCAGCCTGCGCCTGATTACCTTCCACACCCTGAAGCTTGTTTGATCACTGGGATCACGCCACAACACGCGCTAAAGCATGGGCTGCCTGAAAGCGAATTTATGGCTAAAATACATGCTGAGTTTAGCCGCCCAAATACCTGTGTAGCCGGATACAACAGCATTCGTTTTGATGACGAAGTCACACGCTATAGCCTTTACCGCAATTTTTATGATCCGTATGAACGAGAGTGGCAAAATGGTAATAGTCGTTGGGATATCATCGATTTGGTGAGAGCGTGTTACGCTCTGCGCCCAGAAGGCATTGAATGGCCAAAAAAAGAAGATGGTTCGCCCAGCTTTCGTCTTGAAGAACTGACAGTTGCCAATGGTATTGAACACAGTGCTGCCCACGACGCGCTAAGTGATGTCACTGCCACAATTGCACTTGCAAAGCTGATTAAAGAAAAGCAGCCAAAGCTGTATCAATTTTTCTTTAATCTGAGAACAAAAAAAGCACTGTCTGACATTGTTGATGTCTTTAACATGCAGCCTTTAGTGCATACTTCTTCAAGGATCCCTGCAACACAAGGGTGCACGACTTGGATTGCACCAATGAGTTTTCATCCCGTCAATAAAAATGCCGTTGTATGCTTTAACCTAACGCACGACCCGAGTGTACTGGTTGATCTATCTGTAGAAGAATTGCGCGATAGACTTTATACCAAGCACTCTGAGCTTGAAGAAGGCATGTTGCCTGTGGGTTTAAAACTCGTTCATTTGAACAAGTGCCCAATTATTGCACCAGCAAAAACCTTGCTACCTGAAAATGCAGCAAGATTAGGGATAGACAGAGAGCAATGTTTAGAACATTTAAAATTCTTAAAAGCGCATCCAGAGTTACGCGATAAGGTGTCGCAGGTATTTGCTGAACAAGGCGACTTTAGTGAAAACACTAACCCTGACTATCAGCTATATAACGGCTTTATTAGTAAATCTGATAAGGCAAAGTTAGCAATTGTTCGCAGCGCATCGCCTGTTGAGTTAGGTACTCTAGCCTTAGAGTTTGAAGATCCCAAATTCCACACTCTACTGTTTAGGTACCGCGCACGTAACTGGCCTGAAAGTCTGTCTCAGTCAGAACTAGAAACTTGGAGAAAATACTGCCAAGGTAAGCTTATGCACGGTGAAGATAATCCATCCATCAATGCACAAGACTTCATGCTCACCCTTGAGAACCTAGTTTATGAACATGAAGGAAACGAAAAGAAGGTCTCGATTTTAAAAGCCCTGTATCATTACGCTCAGAGCCTTTAATTTAAAGAGGCTGTGTTTTTGCAGCCTCTACTAACCTTGCTTAAAGGTGAGATTCGTAAACAGCTAACGCTTGCTCTAAGTCAGCAATTAAATCTTCCACATCTTCCAAGCCGATATGCAAACGAATAATGGGGCCGTGCTCCCAACCAGTGGTTGTTCTCAGCGCAGCCATAGAGCGGTTGGCAGTCACCAAACTCTCAAATCCCCCCCAAGAAAAGCCCATTTTAAAATGATGTAAACTGTCTAAAAAACGGTTAATTGCTTTTTGGTTTCCTGTTTTCATAACAAATGAGAACAGACCATTACTGCCGTCAAAGTCACGCTTAAAGTGCTCGTGACCTGGGTTTGTCGGCAATGCTGGGTGACGTACATGATCAACCAGTGGATGCTGCTCAACCCATTTAGCTACCGCTAACGCACTTTTTTCATGTTGCTGCAAGCGAACTGGCATTGTTCTTAAACCTCGCAACGCAAGATAAGCATCGTCCGCCGATGTACACTGCCCCAACAAATATGAGTTTTCTCGAAGTACAGGCCAATATTCCTCGTTGGCTACAGCGACGCCCATCATTACGTCCGAGTGACCAACAATATATTTAGTTGCAGCTTGAATACTGATGTCTACACCGTGTTCCAATGGTCGATAATGCCAGCCATTTCCGTAAGTGTTGTCAAGCATGGTGATCAAACCATGGGCCTTGGCTTCTTTCACTAAGGCGGGAACATCTTGTACTTCCATTGTGATAGAACCAGGAGACTCCAAAAAGAGGACTTTGGTATTTTCCTGTATCAAATCCTTTATCCCTGCACCAATCATGGGATCATAATAAGTGGTTGTAATACCAAGACCAGATAAAATCTTATCACACAGATCACGAGTCGGCTCATAGGCGGTATCAACCATAAGTAAATGATCACCAGACTTTAAGAAAGACAACAAGCTCTGGCTGATCGCAGCTGCACCACTGGGATAAAGTGCACAACCAGCGCCATTTTCTAGCTCTGTGATTGCGTCTTGCAATGCATAGTGCGTATTGGTGCCTCGACGACCGTAAAATAATGTACGATTACCACGCTCTTTAATTGCTTCATGCATATCTGCTACTGAGTCGAAAACAACAGTCGAAGCACGTTGAACTACAGGGTTCACTGTACCTTGCGTATATTGAGGTTTACGGCCAGCACTGGCTAGTTTGGTATTCTTTTTCATTCTTTACTCTTTTTCTGGAAGTTGACGCCAATGTTCAACTAAGTAACGTGATATTGAATCTGGTCTGGTAAGTTTAAAGCCGGGTTTATCGTCACCCCACTCTCCAAATGTATCGAGATCGGCGCGAGAAAACCATTGCGCTTGCTCTAGTTCATCTTGCTCAACAAAAATGTCTGTGCTTTTCGCAGTCGCAATAAAACCGAGCATAAGTGATGAAGGGAACGGCCAAGGTTGAGATGCCATATACTGGACATCATCGACTAATACGCCAGCTTCTTCTTCTACTTCTCTGGCTACCGCTTGTTCTAATGACTCACCTGGGTCCACAAAGCCTGCCAATGTCGAAAATACACCGTCAGGCCAATTCTCTTGGCGGCCTAATAGGCAACGCTCCACACCATCTTTAAAAGTATGAGTGACTAGCATGATCACAGCAGGATCCGTTCGAGGAAAAGTCATATGATTGCAGCTTTTGTTAGTACACACTCTCGCATGTCCCGCTTCAACAGGGATATTCTGGTGTCCGCAACGGCCACAAAAACAATGTGTTTTGTGCCAATAACACAGACCTCTGGCTAAAACTCCAATAGACGCACTCACATGCTCAAGTTTAGGGCCTACCTTTCTCATATCATCAAAACGATATTCGCCATCATCACAACCGTCTGAACAGACATCTATATGCGCTCGTAAATCGCCTAATTCAATTTTGGAAACATCTAGAGCAAAATAAGCGTGTTGTTCATCTTTGCCCAAAAATACTGCCAGGCTTTTATCAAGCTGTTCTATTTGCGATTGCTTTAAATAGGCTAACTGGCTCAAATCTTCAGTGTATAGGTTTTTATCATTATGAATAAGCAACCAGCGGCTTTTGTCTCCGTATTGAGTCAACAGCCAGTTTTTATCTTTTCGCTGAGCAGACGCCCTGTCTAGCGTCATTTGTGTATAGTACAACAAGCACTTTATCCTTTAATGTGAGTTACCTAATATGATAAGCAGATAATCCTAGATTGTATGAATTAAATTTGGGGTTCACAGCCAAGCACTCATAGTGCCACCTAAATTCAATGCAAAATCAGAGAAAACACGACCAATATTTAACAGAAATCTAATTTTAGTTTCTACGCTGTCACGCTAACAATAGTCGCGTTGTTTGCCAAGTATTTAGGCAAAAAAAAAGCCCGTAAGGGCTTTAAACTACAGTGTGAATTCACACTACAGAGAGGCAAGGTGCGCTTGAAGCTTTTGATTCTCAGCTTCGATATGTTTGTAAAACTCAATATTCTCTAATTTGCTTGCAGCGGCTTCATCGATCACGATCACCGCATCACGGTGCAGTTGCAATGCTGACGCTGGGCATGAAGCCGTTAATGGGCCTTCAACCGTAGCTTTAACTGCTTCAGCTTTATTCTCACCAGTAGCCAGTAAAACTACTTTTTTAGCATCTAAAATTGTTCCGATACCCATGGTAATTGATAAATGCGGCTGATACTCATCAGGACCGAAGAAACGAGCATTATCATCAATAGTCTCTTTAGTCAGCGTTTTAACACGTGTTCTCGAAGTTAAACCTGACGATGGCTCGTTAAAACCGATATGCCCATTGCGACCGATACCTAATAGCTGAACGTCCACTCCACCAGCAGCTGCAATCTGAGCCTCATATTCTTGACAGGCTTCAACCGGGTTTTTCGCGTTGCCTGGAGGCACATGTGTATGATCTTTATTGATGTCGATATGGTTGAACAATTGCTCGTTCATGAAGTAACGGTAGCTTTGTGGATGCGTGCCTTCTAGGCCTAAATACTCATCAAGGTTAAACGTCACGGCATCTTTAAAACTGATTCCGCCCTGCTTGTTTTTTTCGATAAGGTTTTGGTACAAAGCAACCGGGGTAGATCCAGTTGCTAAACCCAACACAGATTCTGCTTTGCGATTTAATTGTTTTTCAAATATATCTGCACCATAAGCAGCGACTTCAGCAGCATTTTTTAAAATTACTATTTGCATGATATTAAAGCTCAATGTTGAGTTTGAATTAAGAAAAATGGGATCTGAGCCCTGCTTCGCGTGCAATCAAAACAAGGCCAGATCTAAACCTAATTGGGATACACTGTATTAGGTTATTACCATTATGACAACGCTGTCATTATTATCAGAAAAAAAGCCTTTGTAAAGTAAAAGTGAAGAAAAATTTGTGTTTTTTTTGAGCCAATAAAAAACGGCCATCAAAATGACGGCCGTTTTTACTCAGAATTAGGGGGTTATACGCTGACAAATATTTTGCGTTTGTACATCCAGTGAAGAACCAATAACTGCACCAGTAACAAAGCAATCACCGCAAATAAAGGCTGCCAATCTGGTCCAACTGCATTGATAAATCCACCAAATACACTCTTACTAATAAATTCCCAATTCACCAAACTGGAAGCTAAGTAAATAATAATTGAGTTAGCGCCGATGATCACAAATGGATAGGCAAATCTCTGCCCATTCAAAATATCAACCAACGCATAAAATAGCGCAAGTAAAATCGCACTCCAACCTACGGTTACAAATACAAAAGAGCTGGTCCAAAGTTCTTTGTTTACCGGAAATTGCAAATGCCATAGCCAACCTAGCGCTACACTGATTGCACCTGCTCCGAATAGGTAACCAGCAGTTTTCCATTGCCCTATTTTGTCTACACGCGCAATAAGTTGACCAGCAAATACACCTGCTATTGCATTAACAATGGCCGGTACACTAGAAAGAATGCCTTCAGGGTCAACCGGACGGTTTTGGTAAGTAATACCTGGCAGTAAGTTTTGATCAAACCAAGCATTCCAGCTGTATGTGCCTGGCGCTGCAAGTTGACCAGCACCTCCTCCGGGGACCGGGATAAAGTTCAATAATACCCAGTAGCCTAATAAAATGGCCCCAGCCACGATACCTGTCGTCCGCAAGCTTGTATGCCACACCAACATCGCACAGAAGAACCAAGCAATTGCAATACGACCAAGGACACTTGAGTAGCGAATTTCATCAAGCGCTAGTGGAATACCTGTTCCCCAACCATGGTTGTACATAATCCCTAAGCCACATAATAAAAACAACCGCTTGAGCGCTTTTTGGTAGTAAGGCTTTCTTTCACTAAATGGTAAATGATCTATACGCTTTGGGGATAACCCCATAGCAACACCAGATAAGAAGATAAACAGAGGAAATATTAAGTCATAAAATGTAAACCCATGCCACGGGCTGTGCACAGTGTGCGCTTCAAAGAGTTTCCAACCTTGCCAACCAGTCAGTACAAAAAGCGCCGCGAAAATAGACTGACCACCTAAGATCCAAAACATGTCCATACCACGCAGGGCATCTAATGAAGCCAATCTTTGTTTTTTATTCGTCATCAATACCTTTCCTGTAAAAACAAAAAATCCCCGCTAAACTGCAGCGGGGTTTTTTACCCAGGGAACTTTAAATTTTTTTTCCGCCAATGAAGTTACTTAGAACTTCTTGACTGTTGTTTAATACTACAAAGTCTGCATCAGCCCCTTCCAATAGATGGCCTTTGTCAGATAACCCTAAGTATTGCGCAGGATATAACGAAGCCATTCTCAATGCTTCAGTTAACGTTATATCAAGTGTATTAACCGTATTTCTCACCGCACTTGCCATATCAAGCACACTACCCGCTAATTCACCAGTTGTGGAATTGAGTCTGTCACCCGTCCTAATCACTTTCCGGCCGTCAAAAAAGTCAAACTCCATATCATTGGTACCGACTGGAGGCATTGCATCGGTGACAAGCATAATTTTACCACGTTGTTTGGAGCGTATCGCAAGCTTTGCAGACGCAGGGTGCACATGGTGACCATCTACAATCAAACCACACCAAGCGTTATCTTCCCACAACGCGGCGCCAACAACGCCAGGCTCTCTCGATGTATATGCCGACATCGCATTAAATAAATGCGTAAAGCCATCTACACCGACCTCAAGTGCAGCCATGGTTGTTTCAAAGTCTGCATTTGAGTGGCCAACACTTACCTTCACACCCAAATCAATTAAGCGTTTGATGTCTTCCAGCGGTACGGTTTCTGGTGCCAAGGTTACCATCTTTATACCAAGGTCCTGCCTTGCATAAATCGCGAACTCTTCTTCAGAGATAGGTCTGATGAACTGCTCACTATGCGTACCTTTTTTAGGGTAAGACAAATGTGGGCCTTCAAAGTGGATCCCGACAACACCAGGCTCTCCTTGCGCAATTGCTTGTGCAGTTGCATCCGCAGCACGTGCCATTACTTCAACTTTATCGGTAATAAGTGTAGGCATTAACGCTGTTGAGCCATATTTTGCATGTGCTGTAACAATGGTTCTTAAGCATTCGATGGTTTGTTCGGCATTAAAGAAGCCGCCGCCGCCACCATTTACTTGCACATCGATCAATCCTGGTGCAACCAGCCCTTCTAGGACTTCAGGGTTTTCATCACTGTTTTGAGTTGCGAATGAAATTTTTCCATCTACTACCAAAAACTCGACATTATTTTTGAGTTTGTGCCCATCAAATAACTGGCGTGCTAAATATTTCTTCATTTTTATACCGCCTTTTCGGACTGCTGCTCAACACTTTGGATTGCAAAGAAAATTGCGCCCATTTCTGGCGGCTGTTTTGGAGATTCAACAATCTTTGCAATTTCAGGGTCAAGCCATTTACGCAATGGTTCAGAAAGACCACCTATCATAGATAAACGAGGCGGGTTATTTTCCATTAAGCGATGCGCTAACTTGCTAATATAGTCGGCCCCTTCTTTGACAATGTTTAAAGCGACATCATCTTTGTCTTCAGCAGCAGCCAAAACGAATCTCGCTAACTGAGCATAACTACTGGATGGTTTACCTGCCATTTGTTCAGCAATACCCATCGCTGTTGTGGTGTTAAAATGCTGTTTTAAGGTATCACTCAAAGAAGTAGTTGGACCGAGTTTATCAATTGCTAATAAAGCAGCTTTTACCGCTTCCAAACCCATCCATGCACCACTGCCCATGTCACCTTGTGCAAAGCCGTGTCCGCCATAATTGACCGAAACACCATCAACCATTGCAAAGCCACAAGAGCCCGTGCCAGTTATAATTACAGCTCCATCTCCACCTTCGTGCGCGCCAATACACGCCGTATGTAGATCTGTAGTTAAAAACATTTGTTTAAATGGGTGGTCCCATCTCATTATTTTTTCGTGCAATGTTGGAAGGTTCACACCTGCAAGACCTAAGCCCGCATATAAGTTGTGAACAGCTTCAATTCTAAGTCCTGCATCCTGCAGTGCTAATTGAGTCGACACCATTATTGACTCAATGGTTCTTTCAAAACCATGAAGAGGATTAGCAGGTCCACCTAGACCAGTTCCCAAAACGCCGTTTTTGATTGAGTAGATGGTAGCGCGGCACTTTGTCCCCCCTCCATCAATACCTATATACAACTGGTCTTGTTCAACCTGTTTAGCCATCATTAAGCGACCCCTAAAAAAAAGATATGAACGCAAATTTCTTCGCGACACAGTATTCAGTCATGTTGATTTGATGTTACACAATAAATGACAGCGTTGTCATTAAGTTTTTTATTATTTTTTCTCAGTTTGAGAAATTTTAATATTGCACACTTTGACGTAATTGTCAGGAAAAATTCAAAAATCAGGACTTTAAAAATATAAAAAAGCGGCTATAACAAAGCCGCTTTTTTATTTTAAATCAGAGTGTTACTTAACACCTAGTTCTCTTAGTCGCTCTTGCAAATATGAGTCCGCAGTATATCGTTCTGACAACACTACTTCCGGCTTAGGGTGTAAAAACAGCGGTAGTGAAATTCGCGATTTGTCACTCGCCTTGCCCGTCGGATTGATCACACGGTGAATTGTTGATGGGAAGTATCCACCTGATGCCTCTTGCAGCATATCACCGATGTTGATGATTAGTGAGCCAAAATCACATGGTACATCTAACCAACTACCATCACCTTTTTGAACCTGTAACCCAGGCTCATTAGAAGCTGGTAATACAGTTAATAAGTTAATATCACCATGCGCTGCTGCACGAATTGCACCAGGCTCTTCGTCACCAGTCATTGGTGGGTAGTGTAAAACACGTAACAGTGTTTGATCTGAGTCTTTGATCATATCTTTTAGATCGATCGAAAACTTAGCACGTACATCTTCAGGCGCTTCGGATTGAACCCAGCTTAGAAGCTCGGCAGCAAACTCGTTTGCTAAACGGTAGTATTCTCTGATCTCAGCATCTAACTGAGCAGGTACTCGGCCTTTTGGATAAACGTGAAAATATTCCTTAATGTCTTTTACAGTAAAGCCTTTAGCGACTTCTGAAACTTCCGGTGGGAAATAGCCATCTTGAGTGTCCTTGTCAAATAGGAAGTCGTGCTTTTCTTCTGAGTAGAAGAACTCTTGCCAGTTTTTATATATAGACTCTACAAGCTCTTTAGGAATTGGGTGATTTTTAAGAACACCAAAACCCGTGTTGCGAAGAGACTCAACAAATTCTTTTGCTGCTGTAGCTGACTTATAATCAACTGTAGGTAGCTGTTGCATAATGGTTCCACCAATTTTTTTGCGTGACTTCAATTCAAAACATTAACTATAAGAATTATTTATAATTAACCCCTCGAACAAAGATATAATATCTTTGTTCGCGAGCTTAGTGAAATAAAGGCACCTACATAAGGACTTATGTCCGCTTCACTCTCGATAATTATTAATCGTTGATTCAGATCAAGCTGAATTTAATGGAATTTCAATTGACCACTCTAATCCTCTACCCCGGTTAGATAACTGGTAAGAACCGCCTAAAGCACTTCCAATTAAATTCGCGGTAACAGAAGCGCTCAACCCAACGTGTCCGCTATTGCCTCGTTTAGTTGTAATAAAAGGCTTTATAACCTCTTCCGGGGTGATATCAACTAGACCCTGCCCATGATCGTAGTACAAAAACTCAATGTACTGCTCTTTTAATGTCACCTCTATGGAAATGGCTTTACCACTGCTCAGGCCGCCATGGGACAATGAGTTGTCTATCAGATTGTCAAAAATGGTCAATAATATGTCCCTGTCGGCCATAAAGTTTGCATCTATCGCGCGCACCTCAATAGAGATGTTCTTTTTAGACCAACTACTTTTCAAATCATTTAATAAAGCAATAACATTAACAGCAGAGGGGGTCGTTGGACGCTCAACGCGTGCGATCTCTTTTAACACTTTAACGAACTGTGCTACTCGCGACAGATTTCGCTCACATAGTTCCACGCCTTGTTTGGATTCTTCTAGTCCCGTAGCAAGCTGCTCGGCGCAGAGCGTTTCACTGCCAAATGCGTCAATCAATTGAGATAAGATACCTTCAAAATGCGTCACAGCTGTGATAGCTGCACCTAGTGGTGTATTGATTTCATGTGCGACACCAACCACCATTTGATTCATTACATGGGACAGTTGCTGGCGCACAGCCAATTTATGCGCATCTAACAGCTTTAATTGGGTATTTACTCTTGCTAATACTTCTGGGGGCTTAAAAGGCTTTGTAATATAATCAACACCACCAACTTCTAACGCGGCGACAATATTGTCCGTCTCTCGCTCTGCACTAACAAATATTATTGGGATCTGTGCAGTTCTTTGTGTTTGCTTCAATGTTTTGCACAATGTAAGTCCATCCATACCTGGCATTTTTATGTCGGAAATAATCAAAGTAGGAAGATGTTCGTTTGCAATTTTCAAAGCAACTTCGCCACTAATCGCAGCAAACACCTTATGTCCTTCGTTCCTTAAAATAAGTTGAAGGATTTGCAAGTTTTCTGCAACATCATCAACTATGAGTATTTCAGCCATCTTTTGACACCCTTCACATTTCGTCAGCTCCCTACGTCATCTCACACCGCTTGTTAATTACGTGCGTGCGACTATTGTTAATATTAGTCAAGTTTTGGAAAGTAAGTTATGTCAATAAAAACAATGTTTCATTCGTTTTTTGTAATACTCCCTACCTTACTCGTCGCCAACTTAGTTTTTATGTCAAGCTGGGAAGGCGAAATGACGTCACAGAAGCTTCACATCAATCAACTCAGTGCACGTTATGACGCGCTAAATCAACTTCAAATGACGAACTTAACGCTGCTGTTTGATGTAAAAAACCATGTGTTAGACAACTCTGAGAGCAGAACACAACTAAAACAACAATTGCTCCGCTCTCGCGTCACACTAGAATCGCTCAAATCAAATTCAGAGTCCCTCGATACCAATAGCAAGCTCAATCAAGCATTTAACACCTATATGGTGATGCAAACGCTATACGAAACACTCTCTAACCAGCAGACAAACATTCAGCAACAAACCTGGGATAAAAGTTTGATGCCTGCCCACCAGCGATCAACCAGCGCAATTGCACTTGCCTTAGATGCGACCAACGCACAATTACTGTTGGCAAAGCAGCGCATGTATCAAAGCAGTAACAATTTACTGTTTTACCTCTGGGTAAGCCTAATTACTTTGTTGTTTATTACGTTGTTTATATTGTATTACTTGAATAAACGCTTTATTTCCCCTTTTAGTTTGTTACACCGCGCTTTTTGCATCGACAAAAATTACAATGGCCAGAGCATTTCATTGCCTGCAAATTTACAGGGGGAAGTCGCTGACATCGTGCAATCTGTTTCACTGACCTACCAAAGCCTCGACGAGCGCGCTGATACAGCCAAAATAAGACATGCTTTTAGCGGCGAAATACGCCACTGTACCGCTCCCTCACAAATGAACCAGATAGCCGCAAAATTTATCGCCGAACATTTTCAAAGTCCAAGCGTAGCCCTCTTCAAATATGAGGGCGAAAGGTTTATACAACAGTCCGTTATAGGTTTCCCAGCCTATTTTGATGAACAATCAATTCAAGTTAATAAACTCGTGTCTGAAAAGTGTACGCAAGCCTTCATTAGTGAGAACAAAAACGCTGTGTTACACAAAGATGGTTTAACTCTTGAAGTACATACCATACTGTACTTACCACTCATTATTGGTGAGGAACTTACGGGGTGTGTTGTCGTTGCCTTTACTAGCCCTTTAAAAAATGCCCATGAACAATGCTTAAAGCTATTGTGTGAAGACCTGAGTATACAGCTAAGGTTAAGTGAAAATACGCAAAAACAAATTGAAGCAGAAAATGCCTTAGCTGCCCATTTAGAACTCACCTTACACATCATCAATGCGATCCCTAATCCAACCTATTACCGAGACACAAAAGGCATTTTTATGGGGGTCAACCGAGCCTTTTTAGCGTTTATCGATAAATTCGAAGTCGAAGTCACTGACTCCCATTTAAACGACGTGTTTGATGATAAAACTGCGACTTACTTGGATACAAAGTCCCAGCGTACCATTACAGAAAAGGACGCCCACTCATTTGCACTTTCCATGGAGAATAGCCTCAAAGATCCCCGAGAGCTCATTGTGTACGAGGCACCATTTTTTGATAGCTTAGGAGAAGTGGGCGGCGTTGTAGGCACCTTCTTAGATGTGACTGAGCGCAATGAACTTGAACGCCAGATGCTAAATGCAAAAGAAGAAGCTGATAAAAATGCGCAAGTAAAAGGGGAGTTTCTTGCCAATATGAGTCATGAAATCCGCTCACCTATGAACGCGATTATCGGTATGGCTCACCTCGCCCTTAATTCAGACTTGTCACCAAAACAGCATGGATACGTGACCAAAATTGATTATGCGGCAAAACAGTTACTGAAATTGATCAACGACATACTGGACTTTTCCAAAATAGAAGCAGGCAAAGTCGACATTGAGCATATTCCCTTTGAATTGGATAAAGTACTCGATAATGTAACCACGATAGTCGGACTCAAAGCACAAGAGAAACAGCTAGACCTGATATTTAATGTACCAACGGATCTCCCCAATAATTTTGTGGGCGACCCGTTGAGACTGTCACAAATACTCATCAACTTAGCTGGCAATGCAGTTAAGTTCACTGAAACTGGCGGCGTAACTCTCTCGGTATCAATACTTAACAAGCAATCAGATCAAGCCAAGCTCACCTTCTCCGTCAAAGACACAGGAATTGGTATGAGTAAAGAGCAACAAACAAAGTTGTTTCAATCCTTTTCTCAAGCAGATACCTCCACCACCCGAAAATATGGCGGCACGGGACTTGGACTGACTATTTCTCAGCAGTTGGTAAAATTACTCGGTGGCGAGATTTTCGTTGAGAGCGATCTAAATTGTGGTTCGGAGTTTTATTTTACTCTGCCGATGGCTATCAATAACTACGCATCAACACCTGCGAAAAGTGGCCAAAGCTTTGAAGGTAAATCAGCCTGTGTTATCGATGACAACGAAGATGCTAGAGACATCATGGAAACCATGCTTGAATCTCTAGGTTTTACGGTGTCACTATTTGAAAGTGGAAAAAGCTTTATCGAGCAACTAGCGCAATCACACTATGAACACGATATCTACTTTGTAGATTGGCATATGCCTGATATCAATGGTGTGGATACCATTGAGCAATTGAAGGAAAAAGGTTTGTCAGGCTTTTTTGTACTCGTCACCGCTCACGGTCATGAAGTTTCGTTCAAAGAATCACACAAGAGCATGATTGATAGTATGCTGCTGAAACCATTTAACCCGTCGAGCTTGTTAGACTGTATTCAAGTTTGCTTTGGTGCAACCCCCTCCCCCTCAACACAACAAAAAATTGAAGATAATCAACAAGTGCTTGCGGGTTTGCATATTTTGGTCGCAGAAGATCAGCCAGTAAACCAAGAGATTGCCGTTGAGATCTTGAGCTTCCACGGCGCACAAGCAAGCGTCGCCTGCAATGGTGAGGTGGCACTCAAAGCCGTGCAAGACCATGATTACGATATAGTCCTTATGGATATGCAAATGCCTGTGTTAGATGGGATCGAAGCGACAAAGGCCATTCGTAAACTTATCCCTATGGATAAGCTACCAATTCTTGCAATGACAGCCAATGCAATGGGACCTGATATTCAACTTTGTTTGGATGCAGGGATGAACGGGCATGTCTCAAAGCCGATAGATGTCGAGGGGTTGCTCAACACCATTGTAGATACTTTAGCATCTATACAACCTCTAGAAGAAAAAGCCGAACGTATTATAGACGACCCTCATCAACCACAACCTGAAACCATTAGCCACGTTGAATTGAATGGAATTAACGTTAAAGAAGGTATACAGCGTGCAGCAAACAACGAGTCTGTTTATTTCAAGTTGTTAAATAAATTCATAACTCAGCAGATTGAAGAGGTGATCAATTTAAAGCAGGCCATAAGCATGGGGAATTCAGAGTTATCGCTCGATATTCTTCACGCGATGAAAGGCGCTGGGGCCAATCTATCAATGGAGTACTTTGCAGAAATTGCACATGACATTGAAGGGCAAGTAAAAACTGACACTATAGATCTCACTAAACTGGATCAGCTATCAAACTACCTAGCCGAGACAAAAAACAAGGCTTCTTTATTACTTGAACAGAAAAAGGAGAAAGTAAACGAGCAGCATCAATACTCTGTCAATGAGTTTGCTGTGGCGCTAAAAGAATACGACTCAAAAGCAACCGATATTGTTGAACACCTTGAAGAGACCGAAGGTTTAGACGAGCACACCATTAACGAACTCAAAATTATGGTGGCAAGATTTGAATTCGCCGACGCGTATAAATTACTGCAAAGCGTAACAGGCGAACTAGAAAGTTAAATGGGTTTGCTTGCAACAAACAGCCTTGCACGGCAAACCCAGATTATCAAATTTACAATCCTAACTCTGCCATGAAGTCGTCATCTGCCGCGTCTTCTTGCGTCTGCGCTGGTTGCTTTGTTGCCTTGCCCGAAGTTGCTGTTTGATTTGCGATGATATCATCTGGGTCTACCGCTTCTGAAATATCAAAATCATGCAGCTTAATAAACTCAGTCTTATCCATCGCTAACTCAAGATAAAAAATATTCTGCCCCTGTGTAGTAAACGTAACTCGTCTCGCTTGAGGCCTATCCATCGTTGTATCCACCGAGATCTGCACCTGTTTGTTAATCGCCATCATCTTCGGCTGGTTTTGGGTAATGGAGGTATGTAGCTGCTCCCGCACTTTACCAGTAAAGTCACCCACTATCTGGTTCATCAATTCGCCCATCACATTGGACACATCGTCAGATAAGTGGCTTTGAGCTATTTCGCTTTCAGGCATCCCCATATTTCGCATGTAATCCTGATATACTTCCATTGCCGCTTGTGCTGTAAAATTCGTCACGACAAGCCCTGTAAAACCACCGTCAAACAAAACAAAACAACCGATATCAGGTCTCATACATGTACGAGTGATTTTTTGTACCATTGCTGAATACGATATTTGATTACCGCTTGCAGAAGAGAGCACCTCAGTAACTGAGTGACATAGGGTGGATAGGATATCTTCTGTGCTGACAACTTTATTTTTCGCCATTTTTTATCTCATTTTTTACTTCTTATGACTAATAGTAGCCAAGCTACTCAATTTATCACTGACTATCCAGTATAAAATGCTAAAATGGCAAGATTATTTTTGTATGAGAGTAGTATTGTGACTGGCAAAGACAGTATTTATGCCGCAGAGCAAGAAGTAAAAGACTTTACATTTGACGCTAATGTCGTTGAAGTGTTCCCCGATATGATCCAACGGTCGGTACCTGGCTACGCCACAATGGTGAGCACAATGGGTAAGTTAGCGGGTCAATTTGCACAGAGTAATTCTAATTTATATGATCTTGGGTGCGCGTTAGGCGCAGTTACACTCAGCATGCGACGCAATATTGACAAAGAAAACTGTCAAATTATCGCGGTTGATAACTCAGCCCCTATGGTAGAGCGCTGCCAACTTCACCTCAAAGGCTTTAAATCAGAGGTGCCTGTCGATGTACAACTGGGCGATATCAACGAAATCGAAATAAAGAATGCAAGCGTCGTAGCAATGAACTTTACATTGCAATTTATCCCTCAAGAGCAGAGACAAACTGTACTTGAAAAAATCTACGCAGGACTAAAACCCGGTGGTGTTTTACTTCTATCCGAAAAAATCAAAGGCGAAAATGATGTAAAAGACAATCTATTGATTGACTTACACCATGACTTCAAACGCCAAAATGGCTATTCGGAGCTAGAAATCAGCCAAAAAAGAACTGCCATTGAGAACATTATGCGTACGGATGCATTAAGCACCCACATTGAACGACTCCATACTGTTGGATTTGGAAATACCCAAGTTTGGTATCAGTGCTTTAACTTTTGCTCAATGGTAGCAATCAAATAACGAGAACATTATGAATACCTGGTTTAACGACTTTTATGCAGCTATCGCCAAAAATCAACTGTGCCATTGGCTAGATACTTTGCCTGCACAATTAACGCACTGGCAAAAAGAAGCACAGCACGGTGATTGGCCAAAGTGGGAAAAAGTTCTTAAGAATTTACCGCAGTCACAAACAAACCATATTAATATCGCTGACCGTGTTGAGTTTGGCCTGAGTGAGGAACTTTCAGAGGGCCATACTAAACAGCTGACACACCTGCTCAAACGCATGATGCCTTGGAGAAAAGGTCCTTTTCATATACACGGAATTCATATTGATACTGAGTGGCGTAGCGACTGGAAATGGGATCGCCTATTACCACATATTAGCGATTTGCACGGTAGAACAGTATTAGACATCGGGTGTGGCTCTGGCTATCACTTATGGCGCATGAAAGGCGCTGGGGCTGAATTTGTCGTTGGTATCGACCCTTCAGACTTATTCTTGAGCCAATTTCAAGCTATCAAACACTTTAACCCGGATCCAGACGTGCATTTGCTGCCACTTGGAGTGGAGCAGTTGCCCGAGCTAAAAGCATTCGATACCGTATTCTCTATGGGTGTACTCTACCACAGACGCTCTCCAATCGACTTTTTAAGCCAATTACGTGCGCAATTACGTAAAGGCGGTGAACTGGTGCTAGAGACCTTAGTCATTGAAGGTGATGTCAATACCGTTTTAGTCCCGACAGACCGCTATGCAAAAATGCGAAATGTATGGTATATACCGAGTTGCGACGCTCTGAAACTTTGGCTCGAACGTGTTGGGTTCAAAAACGTTAGGGTTGTTAACGAAGATACAACGTCATTAGATGAACAGCGAAGAACAGAGTGGATGGAAACCGAATCTCTAGCAGACTTCTTAGATCCACTAGTTCCGAGCAAAACCATTGAAGGATACCCTGCCCCACTGCGGGCAATTTTTATCGCAGAAGCTTAAACATTTCAAATAAAAAAAGCCGCTCAATTGAGCGGCTTTTTATGACTTACCCAGCAGGATATATGTAGCTAGATTGCAAGCCCAATGGAATGCTAAGACCCCAATAAGCTAACAAGAAGATACTCCAACCAACTAGGAAAGCGATAGAGTACGGGATCATAAGAGCAATTAGCGTACCAATTCCTGTGTTTTTAACATACTTCTGACAGTAAACAACAACCAATGGGAAATACGGCATCAAAGGTGTAATGATATTTGAGCTAGAGTCACCCACACGGTATGCAGCCTGCGTTAAATCAGGAGACAAACCAAGCTGCATCAACATAGGAACAAAGATAGGGCCTAACAATGCCCATTTTGCCGAGCTTGAACCAACAAATAGGTTCACAAACGCTGTTAAGAAAATAATACCAACAACCGTTACAGAACTTGGTAGCGCAAGCGCTTTAAGTACTTCAGCACCTTCAATTGCAAGTAACGCCCCCAAATTAGACTGACTAAACGCACTGATAAAGAGCGCACAGAAAAACGCCATAACAATGTAATATGCCATGCTGCCCATGGATTTACTCATTG
The DNA here is from genome assembly GCF_018100925.1 of Pseudoalteromonas luteoviolacea. Taxonomy (GTDB): domain Bacteria; phylum Pseudomonadota; class Gammaproteobacteria; order Enterobacterales; family Alteromonadaceae; genus Pseudoalteromonas; species Pseudoalteromonas obscura. The sequence goes on from NZ_JAGJEH010000004.1 coordinate 399,755, forward strand.
CATCAATCATATCTTTAGACGACTTAAATGTACCGACAAGGAAGCCATATACAGCACCAGGGATCCAAAACAGCAAGAATATAAGCGGTACAATGGATTGCATTAGCGGTGCACTAAATTCGGTTAACGCACCACTTGGGCTTCTAAGTGCTGAGTCTTCACCACTTGCAGCATAAATTAGCAGAGCAATACCAGAGAGCATAACGCCAGACGCAGCTAAAAATGCACGTTTTTCTTTTGCATTTACTTCGTCAAAAGAAGGCAAGCTATTTGTGTCACCATCAATTTCCGTATTTTTTAAACGAGGTTCGATGATTTTATCTGTGATGTACCAGCCTAATAAAATGATGAATAAGCTAGAAGCTGAGGTGAAAAACCAGTTATTTAACGGATTCACCGCAATATCTGGGTCAATGATTTGCGCTGCACTTTGCGTGAAGCTCTGCAGCAATGGGTCGATTCCTGATGGAATGAAGTTTGCGCTAAATCCACCACTCACACCAGCAAATGCTGCCGCAATACCAGCGAGCGGATGACGGCCCATCGCGTAAAAAATAACACCGGCAAGTGGGATCACCAATACATACCCAGCATCAGTTGCCGTATGGCTAACAATCGCAATCAAGATAATTGAAGGCGTTAGGAGCGCTTGCGGTGTACGTTTTAACATAAGCTTTAAGCCCGTATTGATGTAGCCAGAATGCTCAGCTACACCCACACCCAACATGGCGACCAATACGACACCCAAAGGCGCGAAACCTGTGAATGTTTTAACCATGTTGGCTAAAAAGTTAGCAAGTGAATCACCGCTTAGTAGATTGTGTATAACAATAGCCTCACCGGTACGAGGGTCTATTGCATCAAAAGTAGTACTTGAAAATATCCAAGAAAGGAACCATATCAGCAACATTGCCGACAAGAAAATAATAGCTGGATCGGGCAGTTTATTCCCTACACGTTCGATCCCGTTAAGAAAACGCGCAACAGCCCCACTCGGCGCTGCCGTTTCAGGTGATTGACTCATAATTATTCCCAAACAATAAAATTATCTAACCTTAACTTAACAAAGCAAATGAAAGCAATAAAACGTCCCTGAATTACCAACTGGTTGATTATTTAACAGGCAAAAGACACAAAATCTGCTAAGCCCGCTCAAAAATTAACAAGGTGGGGCTATACTCAAATGCAGTCAGTGTTAATATCTCAGTTAGATGTCATTCATCACAATGGAAGAACTATGATAGAAATAGACAATGTTGTTCTAAATGATGTAGAAAAAGGTTTTTCTCTTCCTCCAAAGCCTGAATTACTTACAGATCTACACGATTTACTACAATCAGATGAACCAGAGTTAGGTCAAATAGCAGATCTCATTGCCACCGATGTTGCAACTTCAGCAGCGGTATTAAAAGTCATTAACTCTTCATCTTACGGCTTCTCGCGGACGATAACAGATATTCGGCAAGCGGTTATGTTCCTCGGTTTAAATAGCGTCACTCACCTTGTTACCGGTTTTTTGCTCAAACAAGCTTTTGATCAATCCCAGTGCTGTATTAGTTTGGAAAGGTTTTGGGATACCGCAAACGAAATATCTGAAGTCGCAATGATAATTGGCCGAAAGATCCCAGTTAAAATACCGTTAGAAAGCTTGCATATGTTAGGACTATTTCATGATGCTGGCATACCTGCAATGGCGCTCAAATTCGATGATTACGCCAATGTTTTGTCCTGTGCAAATAGTAACTATGACATGTTATTAGTAGACCAAGAAGAGGCCATCTACAATACCAACCATGCAACCATAGGATACTTTTTAGCAAACAGCTGGAACTTACCAAAGCCGATTTGCAAGCTCATTTTAAGACATCACGATATGGAGTATTTCAAAGAAAACCACGAACAAGAGCTCGCATGCACCATGGCCACCTTAAAGATGGCAGAGCATTTAGTGCAGATTAATAAACGCTTTGTATCTGTTCCTGATTGGGCCCATATAAAAGCAGACGTATTACATGTTTTGGAGCTTGACGAAGACGCATATCAAGATATCAAAGATGATGTAGAAGAAATATTCAATTAGACCATACCAGACCAATTGTGTTTTGCACCACAAGCGCCTATTCAGTAAAGCGCCATGTGGTGCAACAATTACTCAACATTACCAAATAACAGTCCCTTCCTGCTAAACTTTAAATAAATGTAAATGAAATTACATTTAGCGCTATGATTATGTGTTTAAAGCGATTAGAATAGTGAGTTCCAAATTTAACTACAAACTGGATGTTTTTTCAGCTTTGTCAACATTGCTAAAGACTGAACAAAGGAAAAAGAGTGCAGTATACAGATCTAAAAATTGCAATAGTCGATGATAATAGCGACAACATCAGATTTTTAGAGGCTTTGTTGAATAAACAAGGTGTTTCTCATGTTCGTTCGTATCGCTCAGGCAGCGCTTTTGAGATCTCAGCGAAACAAAATACCTATGACATTGTCTTTTTAGACAACCGAGTCGACACAATAAAAAATCTATATGACCTTGTTAGTGAGTTGGTTTATAACGAAACTTTACCCCCAACTACGCGACTAGTTTATATGGCCAAGAGGCAAAGTGCATTTGACTATGCTTGTGAATACCCATTTCACAGTAATCAACACCTCGAGGTACCATATACGCCACAAGATTTAGCAACTATATTGGAAGAACATACGCTTCAGGTTCAAGAGTTCAAAAGTGCCTATCAATTTATACGCAATAAACAGTATAAAAGCGCCCTGCTTAAGCTTAAAGAGCTACGTAAACAAGAGTATCCTAATTATTTAAAAAAGGCGCGCAATCAATTACTCGTTAACTTATTGCTTAAATTGGGCCATTACTCGCTAGCTAAAAAACTGCTGCTGCCGCTGACGGAGCGCAATATACAGTGGGCAAAATGGTCTCTATTTCATGTTAATTATGAACTTAAAGATTTCGAAGCATGTAAATCTTTCTTGTCGGAACCTCAGACTAGGTTGGACTACCCGGTACGCGTATTTTATTGGCAAATTTACATCGCATTTCAAATGAATAATCGGGAGCTTGCAACCGCTCAGGTACTTGCATTTCCCATAGAGGATATGTCTCCAAGTATGTTCCGATTGAGTTTAATGGTATTGCATGTTTGTAATGAACGCGATGCTGTAGACAACTTAATAAAACGTAAAGAACGAACATACCAAGAAGATGCGGCACTTACAGCACTGCTATCCGCTTTAACTATCAAGATAAGTCTGTTAGAAACCCTCAATAAAAAAAGTACTTTAGACGCAAAAGTGTTCAAAGTAATACAGGGGGACTTAAAGTCCGCACTTACTAGGCACGCTAGCAACATTCAAAAATATTGTCCTGATGAGTTCAATCTATTGCTGATCATGATGATGCTTATGGAAAACAAAACCGCCGGAGCAAGTGCAAAGCTGTTACAACTTAGCCAAACCTTGATGGATGACCCCTGTGCGATCACCGTCATTGCATATTTGTTTTATTTTGTCGGCGATATGGAACGTGCCAAAGAGATGTTGTTCAACGCACATAGGGCGCTAGGCAAACAGCATAGAAATAGCCACTACGTTCTGGCAGGTTTAATGCATAGAGAAATTTTCGCACGAATTTATACTGTTGAATCCGAGCAGCAGGATGCATATATGCAATTTGCTTCGCGACTATTCGAATCAGGCGAATATAGAGACACCATAAAAATGTGCAGCAAAGCGCTCAGAAGCGGCATAAATAACCAAGCTTTAAATGATTTACTACTTCGCTCTAGCCGTGAAGCGGGTCTAAAAGAGCAAGATTATCTCCATTATCTTCAGTTAAACAAACCGAGAGAAACCATTGTTAGCTAACAGGTTTACCTTCACAGCATCGTACGTTCCAGCCTGCTATAGACTTGCAGCAATACCGATTGGTAATATTAAAATACCCCTTTAATTACAAAAACATCACATATTTTATGCCAACAATCGTAAATTGCTTGCGCACAAAAAGTACCCATGGCTAGACTGTAGTCGAAAAAATAATGATAAAAGAGGGGATAATTTTGAAATCAACGCTTATTGGTACTGCCATACTATTTACCACCACCAGTGTGTTTGCCGATACACTTATTCTCAATGCGGATGCTGCACTTGATGTCAAAACTGGTAAGTTGCTTAGCCCAGCAACTATTGTCGTCGAAGATAACACCATTACATCGATTTCTAAACGCACGCCTAGAAATGCCCCAAAAAACGCAAGAATAATTGATTTAAATGGCCACACGCTAATACCTGGCTTATTTGACATGCATGTTCATCTCACAGGTGATGCACAGGTTCACGGCTATAAAAGATTACGCCGAACAGTGCCTCGATCTGCGATTACCGGAGTTAGAAATGCCAAACGTACCCTAGCAGCTGGTTTTACCTCAGTGCGCAACCTAGGCGCTGGTGGCTATGCTGATTTGGCGCTGCGCGATGCAATTTATGACGGCGATGTACCCGGCCCTCGCATATTTGCCTCTGGACCTGCGCTAGGTATCACTGGCGGTCACTGTGACAACAACCTGTTTACCCATGAGCATCAAGTCACTGCTGCAGGCGTCGCAGACGGACCATGGGCTGTTCGAAAAAAGGTCCGAGAAAATATAAAGTATGGCGTCGATGTCATTAAGTTCTGTGCCACTGGTGGTGTTTTATCAAAAGGCACAAAAGTAGGAGCACAGCAATACTCGCTCGAAGAAATGCAGGCGCTGGTTGCGGAAGTGCATTTAAGAGGCCTCACCGTTGCCGCTCATGCACACGGCACTGATGGTATAAAGTCTGCGATCCGAGCTGGTGTTGATTCAGTTGAGCACGTGAGTTTTTTGGATGATGAAGCCATCAAACTCGCCCTTAAACATGGAACCTACTTCTCAATGGACATATACAACACTGAATATATCCTAGGCGAAGGAGAAAAAGCGGGAATATTGCCAGAAAGCCTCGATAAAGAACGTAAAGTAGGAGCGAAGCAGCGCGCCAGCTTTTCCAAAGCGGTTGAGGCAGGCGTCAATATGGTATTTGGCTCTGACGGTGGTGTCTACCCTCACGGAGACAATGGCAAGCAGTTCAGTCGCATGGTTAAATTCGGCATGACTGAGCTACAAGCGCTACAGGCTGCAACGATAAATTCTGCAACTTTACTAAAACAACAAGAGAAGCTCGGCTCACTAGAAGCAGGTAAACTCGCGGATATTATTGCCGTGCCGGGTAACCCTTTGGACAACATTACTCTAATGGAGCAAGTTACTTTCGTTGTCAAAGACGGTAAAGTTGAAGTTGATAAGCGCACTGCTAAATAAACCTCAAACCGACCAGTCAGATGTGGCATTTGGTTAAATCTGATTGGTCAACGCAATCTTTAAGCTAAACAAGTGATATGAGCGCGCTGCTAATTTTGTTAAAAATGACAAACAAGTACATTTTATTGGTGTACTTTTTGTAATCCGTCCGCAGGTTTTTGCATACGTTCCTGTTGACGCATTTTCTCTTTGAATTGACTCAATGGGATCAAGGTAAAGTCATCCCCTTTCGCTGCAATTGCTTCAATTCGGTCACACCGAAACCTTCTCATATCTTGCCTAAGGTGATCCCAAGCAAGTACATACCAAACCGGGTAACTTAAAAATAAATAATGCGGTTCAATGACTCGAATTGTTTGATTGCCTTTTTCATCTGAATAGGCGATTTCGATATGTTGCTGCATCAAAAACGCTTGGTGCAGCAACTCAACGGATGACTTTTCAGGCGCATTAAAGTGAGCTAATACATTTTCTGACGCCACTTTACCGATAATGATCCGAGACTTAATGCCATTCACTTTGTGCTTCATAGATGGGGAAAAAGACGCCATGACCTTGTGCCGTACGCTACTCAAGTGGGCCATAAAGAGTGGGGAATTCATTTGCTCAGCAATGGCCAAACTTATCATTAAGTCCACCGCTTCTGTATAATTGAGCTTGATCCGCCCAACTCCCCAGCGCCTATCGAGCCGTATACCACCGCCGCGACCGGCATCTGTTTCAATTGGCAAGCCACGCTCTTTTAAAACTTCGATGTCTCTGTTGAGCGTTCGAGTACTAACGCCAACTTCTTTGGCGATCTGGCCAATTGTCGTAGGTTCGTCGGTTTTTAAACGAGCAGTGATGGCTTCAAGCCGCTCCATTCTGGAAAGTGTTGAGTTTCGCATAACCAAACAAATATGACATAAACTGTCATAGTTTTCCATATCCTGTTTGCAAGTTATACGTCGCAACACATTTGGAACAATTATGACAAAAAGAAACATGGGTAGAATATTACTTGGGCTACTCGCAACATTTTTTATTACAACGGGTTTGATGTTTATGTTTGCCCCAAACACCATGCTTGCGCATGTTTTTATTAGCCCGATTGAAACGGCAAGCGGCTTGTCCAGTGTCAGAGCATTGTGGGGAGGTACTACAACGGCAATATGGGTAAGCGTACTGATTGGTGCCTTTAAACTTCGCAAAGAGTACTGCCTAGTTGGAATTTTCTCACTCACACTGGTGCTGCTTGGGAGACTAGTGGGCTACATTTTTGATGGCAGCTTTTCAGAGCTGGCAGTTAACTTAATACCCACTATCATTGCGCTCTCTTTACTTTTAGTGGGTACTAAACTTATCAACAGCCAACACTCAGATTAATTCTCTACACATAACTAATTTAAAGGCTGAAAACCAAGGGTAAGTTCAGCCTTTAATTCACTTCCATTATCTTTCAATCACTGAACCTTCATCAAGAACATTGCACCCGCCCCTTTAAATTACGCTTGAAAATTGCTCCTGACAAACCTTGCTAAAAGTTCAAACACGTTGAGCCAATCCATACATTTGAGTCACGTGATCGGAGTTTTTCCCGTATCACTGATAGGTGATATTTGCCGCCTTTGAGAAGCCACTACTAGATGACATATTTCTAAGATGTTGTTATTGTTATGAGTAGTTAGATACGTGATTGAACGGCTGTTGTTATTTGAGATAATTCGCGCTGTAGTTTGGCGATATTTGTCATAGGTTAAAATGTTATGCTGCCGGGCAAATTCTTCAATAAGGGATACGATGAAACAGAGCATTGTCCACATCGCTTTGGTCGTGAAAGACTATGATGAAGCCATTGATTTTTACGTGAACAAACTCAAATTTGAGCTTATTGAAGATACTTATCAACCAGATCAAGGCAAACGCTGGGTGGTTTTAGCACCACCAAATTCTCATGGTGTTACCTTGTTATTGGCCAAAGCATCGAAGCCAGAACAACATGATTTCATTGGTAATCAAACAGGCGGCCGAGTATTTCTATTCCTAAATACAGATGATTTCTGGCGAGACTTTGAACGTATGAAATCGATAGGTATTAACTTCGTCCGCGAGCCTGCTGAACAAGACTATGGGATGGTAGCCGTGTTTGAAGACTTGTATGGAAATTTGTGGGACCTTCTTCAATTAAACCCAGACCATCCAATGGCGAAAAGATAACATAACCAAGCGTTCAATAGGACAGCCAACGCTTGGGAGTTTTGGCTCACGGTTTTGCATGAGTATCTATATCACAATGAGTTGAGTATGCGGCAGCGCTGTCTGCCCATTAACGCGGCGTTCGGCACACTATGCTGTGTTTTGAATTTGAAATATTTGCCGATTACTTTCAGTTCTACATCCAAGATGATAATAAATCTGTTACTGTAATAATACAGGCTGATAAAACGGCTAAAAATATAGTGGTTTTTGACACAATCCAAATAATAAAATCAATGGGCTATCAAGTGTTAAATTAACCCTAACAAGCACATTAAGCAAAGGGACACATAAAGTTTGGCTCGGTTTCGCTTTGTTATACATTTAAGCCAAACATTACTTAGCCGCTTATACGGGCATAACATACACCTATGAAATACCTAATAACTCTCTTGCTATTATTAGTTGCTCCACTTGCTACAGCATGTAAATGTATAGAATTCAATGTTGGCGAATACTTGTCAAATGCAGAAAAAGTGTACCTTGGTCGTATTATTAGTTCCCAGATGCTTGGGAGTAAAGGCCACATGTCTGCAACTTTGAAGGTAGCTGAAAAGTACCGTGGGGCAGTTTTCGATCTAGAAGAAGTCGTTCAGAGAAACAGCAGTTGTTCGTTATATTTTACTTTAAACGAGGAATACCTGGTGTTTGAAGGGAGAAATGGCGAAGTAAATCAGTGCAGTATGCGTAACACCCAACATTTTCGTGATTTAGAAAATCAATTAAAGGCGTTGCGGGCAATTGCGAAGTTGGGTATATAACAAAGTTGTAAACGCGGACAAATAACAGCTGTCTTTGTTCGCGCCTTACGAATTTTAGAATGTGATTGAAGATACGGATCGTCTATGAGAGACACTGCCTATCGATTGCAAAAGTGCGTTATTAAAAGGCTCTATTTTTGAAGCTGACTTTAAAGATGAAGATAAGTATTAGTACTCACCTTTTATTTTATGGAGTGAAGGAGAAGTTGAGAATTACCAGCCTGATTCTGAGTTTTCTTCATATTTAGCTATCGGATCAAATGGTAGTGGAGATTCTTACCTATTGAGTCTTATTGATGGCTCTATTTCGGTTTGTCCTCTCATCGCAGGTAAAGACCCTCTAGAAAATGTTGCTTCAAATTGCTTTGAGCTTTAAGCGCAGCCAAGCAACTAACAAACGCATTGTGAGCAGAACCAAAAAGCTTGGCTTGGTTCGTACCTCTCCGATTATAGCCAAGCATTTTGTTCCGCATATGCGGGCGTTAAAAGGCACCCACGAAAATGAGTAAATTCAAGCATCATAGCAACTATCCGAAGGAGAAACACATACAAAACTACCTCTTTCCAAATTTGTGTTTTGAATGCTGCAAGAGCTTTAAAAAACCGCGAGCAGCGGAATATAGAAAGTGTCCTGAGTGCAGTGGAATTCTAATTGAGGTGGGACGAAAGTTTTCTGCGCCCAAAACCACTAATAAGGCTCAGTGGGAGAAAGTTAGATTTTTAGTGGAGCATGGTTTCCTGTTTCAATCCGTCTACGAACAAAGGGAAGATGGTGGCTTTTATCATGTCACATACCCAACCTCACTTAAGGAGGCAAAAGAGTTTGTAGTAAAGTATAAGGAGCAGGCCGTTAACTCTGCCTTTTAACAAGCCAACCAACTGCGCGCCTGCGGTGCCGGACACAGTAAAGCAGCTAGGGAACAATCGAATTTGTTTTAGTTTTCCGCGCCATGCAATGACCCGTTCCAACACTCGAATAACTCGTTCTGCCGTGAGGCTTGTATCGACATCAATCGCTAATGCTTGGCGGCTGTTGTAACCACCCAGCACATTCGTGTTCTACAGCGATGTCCGTAATTAAGCGCATCGCTCATAAAATCCATCGCTCACGAGCCATAATGTTTGCTCGGTGCGCTTAACGGCCCGGTATGCATGTTGGTACACGGCGTTTTCCTTTTCGTCTAAGGTTAAGCTTAAGCATGTTATAAACTCGCTCAACGCGCTTTTTATTCCATACTTTGCCTTGTTTAAACAGCTTGGGCATACCCCATCTAGGATGCCGATCAACAAGCACTAACAAAGCATCAATCACATCATCATCCGATGGTCGCTTGCATCTATAGTAATAAACGCTGCGACCTAAACCTGCTACGTTACAAGCAAATGCATCTGAATAAGTTAGAACTATCTTATGTTGAGATAGGGACTTTTCGATGATGGAATTGACTACGATACTCATAAAGACACTTAACGCCGCCATAATGGGCGAGCAATACGTAGTTTGCCTTGTATTATGGTGGAACAACACAAGGCAAACGGAGTGTTGGGCGTCTTAGCCGGTGTCTCTTTGCCGGCTGTTCCTTCATGGCTTTATGAGGAGTTTTTTGCGCACTCAATGTAAACATCAGGAACACTAATTGACTTGCTATCAAATGACAATTTTTCAAACGAAACATTGTTTATATGGAAATCATTATCTTTTAATAATTTATTCAGTTTTTTGTACAGCGTTGTACTCTTAAGAGCATCAACAAATAGTGGTTTTACCAAATGAGGCTCTTTAGTTAAATCACCTTTCCAAAAGGGAAATTTATCATTGTAAAATTTAACTAACTCTGAATTAGTGTTTTCCGAGGACTCACTAATAAGCCTTACAAATAGTTCTTTACGGCTAATTTTGATTACTGAGAAAACCTCTTCAAGAGAATTTGCATCACTAGGGTAAAGAGCTAGCTCGATACTAGGAACGGCTCCGTAACGGTTAAAGCTAGTTAATTTTACTTCAGTGCCAAAAGAAACTGCGCTGAATAGTAAACTAATAATCAACAGTGAATGTTTGATAATTCAATCTCCGGAAACCCATAACGCTTGCCATAAACGGCGAAAAATGCATTGCTATACTTAGCGACGAAGGAGCGTAAGCCATGCGCTTTGCGCCCTTTTGAGTAACTTGTTATATTTACATTTGCACTGGATTGATAAACAAACTGGCAAAAGCAACACCAACACTTGCGGTATTAGCTATAAAAAACCACAAAAACATTTTACTTTTAAATAGAAAAGGAAGTTTAACCCCCTTTTTGTAAACAATACCCTCAAGTAACACATTAACTATACAAGCCAATACGAAAGTAGCAGCCCACGTAATAGGATTGAAAGTCCCCATGCCCAGTACTTTATAAAAAACTAACCCAGGGAATATTTCCCAAGCAATGCCAGATAAAGGTATTAGCAGAATACCAGCCACCGCAGAAACAAAGTTAGCACCAATTGTAGCTAATACTGCTTGAACAGGAGGAATATCAAAAAGTCTTTGAACGAAAAAGTATTCAACAATTAAACCTATAGTGATAGCCCACCAAGAGAAAAGTCTGGTTTCTAAATATAGAGCCGGCCAAACCATATTCGCGTAAGCAGGAATCGGTATTAAGAGCAGTAAAATGATGAGGCGTGACTGCACGAACTTTCCTTGTAAAAATAATATTTTATTATATGAAAAATATCGTAAAACTACAGCACAAATTATGTCGTATAACAGTGATATGCGACAAACTCCGAGACCGTGGCTCAAATGTATGTAGCTAGCTCATGGAGTTTAGCTTTTTTTTGCGACGAGGGTTTGTTATCTGATTTTAAGCGTAAAATTAACTGGGCTATAGTGTCAGCATTTAAGGCGTTATTGTTTAGCTTTGAGAACCGTGTTTTCAAAATAAATTTGTGCCTGTCCCATTTGGTCCTTGCTGCTATCTACAGCTTTATTATCTACTAATAAGTGTGAGGTCGTCCAAAACGTATATAGCTCATGCACTCAAAAAGATCACCCTGAGCATATGAGATATTGGCCTGCAGAATAATTGAAGAATATTGCGGGTGAGCTTAAAAAGCTCGTCTAACGAATTAGGCACACTTCCTAGCGAATACTCATCTAGGTCCGAGTTTAACACTCAATCAATAGGCCGAATGTAGAGGTGCAGTCTCATATCTAATTATCAAAGATGAATTCGTTGACAATCGGGGGAGTCCATGTAGCCGCCATAAGGGGCGAGGAATACGTAGTTTGCCTTGTGTTATGGTGGAGTGCAGCGACAACGAAAGGCAAACGGAGTGTTGGGCGTCGTAACCGGTGTCTCTTTGTCGGCTATTCCTTCATGGCTTTGTTAGGAGTTTAAAGCTCAGACAAAAGCTAAACAGTATTTGTCCCTGCTGAATTGCTTGTTAAGTGTTTACCCTTTGACAAATTTCAACAGAGCCTCGAACAATTTTTGGGAGCTTAATTTTCCAGTCGCCTCTTTCATTTACTAATGTATAAACTATCGCTTCATGGGATTCGTTCACAATATCTCTAACTACTACATGTACAGTTTTTGCATTCTCAGCAACTTCACCAATGATATTATCAGGATTGTATGTCCCAAAGTTTTTTGATGCGTTTGTTATATACAATCACATATTAGGTTCGCAATATTTAAGTCTCGGTTTCGGGTTAAAGTAGACTAAGAAATTATTTAAGTCATTGGCAAAATATACTCTTAACACCAACTCTCCACCCCAATTCTGAAAAGCAATGTTAGTAACTTCTTCTTTGTATATATGAAATACTAATTCTGTACTCTGAAATAGTTTTACATTTACTGAGTTATTACCAAACGGCGAATGTGCAAATATTAATCGTTCACCGGTGTCATAATCCATCAAGAATGAAAATTGCGCTTCATCATGGTCATATTCACTAGAATAACCAAAGCCTCTTTCAAAAAACTCTAGTTCCTCTGGAAATTCATAGTTCAATTTTTACTACTAACTTCAAGTGCATATAACGCCCTAGGCAGCACTGGCGCGCTTATTGGCCACGAAGTGGGAAAGAAAAAAGCGCGACAATGTTACGAATCCGGCTGACTTGGCTTGTTATAGTCACTTACCACGTCCACTACCGAATTTAAAATGGTTTGGTTCAAAAATAATCTGTGATCGCCATCAATTACATGGTAATCAACTTTTTTACCTGCTTTTTTAAGTGCAGCAAAATATTCATTGCTCAGATATGGTTTCGTTACCTTATCATCTTTACCAACGAATAATGTAATACCGATTTCGTTAGCCACATTGTCAATCAACTCAATTGGCGAAATAGTAGCTAAGCTTTTTTTAAAGCCTTCGTAATGAGAACTTTTATACATATCAGCTCTCCATTGAGGGATATTACATGGGCAGGATACAATAAATGCGTGGTTAATAAGTCTAGGGTATAGAGCAATCAACTTAGCTGTTATGGCAGAACCTCCTGAATGACCAGCAAGGATCACTTTATCTGAATTATGGTATACCTTTAGTTTTTGAATCGCTTTTGCTATTTGATGGATTCTTGATTCATCATAATTATCACCCACCGTTTCACCTCTAACTCCATCAGAAGTACGTTTTAAATGATCAGTATATCCAGGGCGAAGCATACCCACGCTTACAGTATTTATAGAATGCAGAGCTATTTGATTTGCAAATTCATATTGATAAGACGGGTTATTAAACGGTGAGTCACCATGCAGAGCGACTACGAGTACTGGAGTTTTTGTGATTTCGTCACTTTTATAAGTTTTTATTTTAGTACAAACACCCTGAACATTTACGTCATTCAAAGCACTATTACATTGAGCCTTAACCGTATTTACGAAAAAAAGACTAATTGATAAAAATAATAAAAATTTCAAAGATACTTCCTGATATCGATTGTGGTTATAACGCTTTGCTAAAAGGTGAAAAATGCTTGGCTAAAATTAGCGACGAAGGAGTGCAAACCAAGCGTTATGCGTCCTTTTGAGTAACTTGTTAGTTGCCTTTTTGCACTGACTTTGAAAATGCGTAAAGCTCTCCTAATAAGTGCATGTACTTTTGATTTAGTTCATCAGCATTGGCTTTCCAACAGAACTCACCTCTGGCATTGGTTGATTGCCCTAGTACTAAATCATTTAGGCTACCCATACCACCACTTCCTGCCATTATTATGTTGGCACAATTAAGAAACTCATTGGAATCAAAAGCTGATAATGCACATTTAACGTGTTTAACCCACCAATCTGATTTTTCGTCTTCTAACAAAGATATCATTTCGGTTAACTGAACTCGGATATTTTCGTACATGCTTTCCCTAGGCAGCTAACATTTTAATCTACGATAAATGTCGTAAAACTACAGTGCGAATTATGTCGCATAACAACTGCTACTTACTCGCGCAATTTAATACTCATAACAATAACAACACCTTAAAAATATGTCATCTAAAAGAGGCGGTTTAAATGCGATAAATGTCGCGTAATAGTAATATGTGAAAAACTCCGAGTGCGTGGCTCGAATGTATGTGGCTAGCACATGGGGTTTAGCGCTTTGCGACGTGGGCTTGTTGTCTGGTTTTAAGGGTAAAATTCAAGAGGCTTTAGTGTCATTATTACAGGCGTATTGCTTAGCTTTCTTTCAAATGGTGAGCCAGAGACAAGGGTGTTTTTTATTAAAGCATTTCACCTGTTTATTTCCAATAAACACATTCGCCGAGCAACCAAATTATACGAGTTAAACATGATATATTTTTTATATTGCCCTGCACTTAAAATATACCTGTGCATAATGAAGATCTTGTTAGCCTACCCTACTCCATGTTTGAAAGGTGTTAGCGCCTCAGGTGCCTCGTCGTTTGTTCAACCCTCTGTACAACTCACTATTTCAACTTAACAAGTGTTTTATTCCGCTTAGGCTCCGTCAAAAATAACAGCTGAGAATAATCATGGTTTGCATTGATCAACATTTTCCGTGTTTTGTTGCCAATAGAGAATTCTCGAGTTTCGCCGGACAATAGTTTGTGCTCTAAGAGCGTATATTCATGTTCTTTTTCTACCGTCACAAACAATGTATTTTCTTTTGCTGCCACCCCAATTATGCCTTTATTTTGAGACTGCCAAACGGTCTCGACTTGGTTGTGGTCAGTTAATTTAAAAACATCTGACTCGTTTGAAAAGTACACGGTATCATTGTCATCAAGACTCATCGAGTAGCATGAAAGGCGCGCACCAGACGCTTGATAAGCAGTCAACTCGCCAGTATCTAATGCAAACTTTGCAACATGAAAACCGTTACCATTTTGAGCTCGATAAGAAACCAGTAACGCATCTTCATTCCTAAATGCTTCTCGAAGATAAAATGAGTGATGGGTGTGAGGAGTCTCGTTTACAATACCAGAGCTAACATCAATACGAAAAATCGCATTTTTACTGGCAGTGAACACCTTTTTACCATCTTTAGACCATGCAATTCCAAATAACTCATGATTGCTCGGGTTATCAAACAACAATCGAGCTTGATCATGCTCATACAAAAATAATTGTTTTAACCCAAAACGATGAGACTCGAACACAAATTTAGATGAATCTGGCGAAAATACAGGTAAGTAGTCGACAGAAGATGAATCGATGATGGGCACTAGCTCATTGGGATTATCGCGCGTGCTGCTCAGTATATCCACGTCTACATTCACCAGCTCCATGTATACTTCACTGCCATCAACAGAATAAACAGCATCTCGAACTATTTTGTAGTTTTTAAACGCAATAGGTTTTATATCCCCAGCCAAATCTACAGATAGTAGTTTGTCGCGATTACTTAACAGAATACTTTTGCCATCAGGGTGCCAACTTAAACCACTCAACCCATTCTCAATTGTTACTAAGGTTTGAATGTCATTGTTTGTCAGATCAAGCAAATCGATTCGGTACATATTCTGCCCCGCCTCAAACCCCAAAACTACATGTGTTTGACTAGGTGATAGCGCTTGCATCAACAACCAATCTTGTCCTACAGACTGGTTTAGTACTTTCTTTTCTCCACTGATTAAATTAACTGTCGCAAGTTGAGTATCACTAGTTCCTCTGCGCTTCTCAGTAAAGTAAACGACATGATCGTTGGCCCAATCCAGCTTGTGACTTGAGATCATAAAATCTGATGTCGTATAAATTGGTTTTTGTTCAGGGCTTACGGTTGAGTCTAAGTTGATAATAACCAAAGAGGACATTTCTTCATCTCGTTTAGCAAATACGAGACCTTTACTGTCTGGTCGCCAACCCAGACTGGTGTAGTCTGCGGGTGACTTGGTCAAACGCTTTTCAATACCTGTCTGTAGCTGCTTAACCCAAATATGTTTACCGCTTTCTTGCTCGCGCAAAAAGGCAATATGCTCTGCATTTGGTGCAACAACAAACGAAAACTCATTATGTTCACTTGTGCTAATAGGTAATAAAGTCAAAAACTCGGTCTTATTGGTCGGTTGAGTCCCAAAAAACATCATCATTAACACGACAAGCAACAAGGCAATGACGCCACTACCGAGCATAAAACTGTGTTTTTTAGATTCCAATTTAGGTAACTCTAAACTGTACCCTCGTTTAGAGTGTGTAATGATTAACGATGGATTTTTCGCATCATCCCCAAATGCCTTTCTGAGAATTGCAATGCATCTTTGTACTGAGCTTGGGTTAAATATTGCCTGTGGCCAGACCGCATAAAATATGTCTTCTTGACTTACAACATTGCCTTGGTGTGTATGTAAATACACAAGTACATCCATCACTTTTGGCTCGATGGTTTGAACCGAGTCAAATTCCCTGATCTGGCAGCGCTTTACATCAACATGAAAGCTCCCTATCTCAAACTTCGACACATACAACTCCAAAATAAGCTTATTATTCATATATTAAGCTTTTCTTAAGACAAACTCTAGAGATATTACATTGCCACTGACTCTATGTACTTAGCAAGCTGTCGAGTAACTTTAACGATATTCACAACGAACTATGATACCAGCCCTTTTTACTTCGATTATTGTACTCAGCGCATTTTTGCTATTTCAAATTCAGCCAATATTATCTAAGGAACAACTGCCTCTATTCGGAGGAGGAGCTTCTGTGTGGTCCGCAAGTTTATTTTTCTATCAGTCTTTTTTACTGTGTGGTTACCTTTATGCGCACTACATGAGCCGAATAAAGGTAAAAGCACAAATATGGCTGCATCTAATTTTAATGGCCACAGCCACTGCTGTGACATTTTCTCAAGTGGATAAATGCACTTTGACGATGCTACCTCCGCCTTCGTCAGTTTTGATTAATTTACTGACACAAGTTGGACCTATTTTCGTTATATTGAGCGCAACATCTATTCTAATGCAGCATTGGTATAGTGCAATTTTCCACAAATCGGTGCCTTACCATTGGTACGGGTGGTCAAACTTGGGCTCCCTTGTGGCGTTACTCTCTTTTCCGTTTATTTTTGAAGTCTATTTCGACCTGACCATGCAAAAACAAATATGGATAACCGCACTAGCCTTACTTGTTGTTATGGTGTTCATGCTCTCAGTCCTTTTATCCAAGCATAAACCTCAAACGCCAATTCAAAAAACCTCTACCAATTCAACTCATTTCCATAACAAACGGCTACTTTGCGTTGTACTGGCGGCGTGCAGTTCAATGAGCTTGATCTCCACAACACAAATGGTCAACGTCAACATCCCACCAATGCCCCTTACATGGACTATTCCGTTGGTCATATATCTGCTTACTTTTATCGCCGCCTTTTGGCTACCAGCACCAAAACAGAGCTTATATACTTCAGCGGCACTCATATTCGCCGTTTTTGCAGGCGTATTGATGTATTTTCTTGGTGGACAATTTAGCGCAATTGAACAACTCAGTATGTACTGTTTGATACAACTTATTTGTTGCTTTGTTTGTCACCGAACACTCAAATCAATTGCGCCAACAAGCCAGTCAATGACCTCTTTTTACCTTTGTATTGCCGTTGGCAGCGTTATAGGCAGTCTCTTATGTTCAATTATTGCCCCTACAATCTTTAATCAATTACTTGAATACCCAATTACATTATTTTTGGTGCTTTTTATTCATTTGCCCAGCCTTAAAAAAGCAACGGCTACAAAATCACTTCAATTTATATACGCCCTAACTCTCACTGTAGCCATCGGTGGCTTTACACTAATAAACCAAGCATATACACAGTTAGACATCGCTAGCGAAAGAAACTTCTATGGCTTTATTTCGGTTAAGGACGTGCCCCTAAACACGGCGATAGAACGACGTTTGATTGACGGGACAACAATTCATGGCACAGAAGTACTCGAAGGACAGCTAAGCAATCAAAACAGCTACTATCACGCTCAAACCGGGGTCGCTAAAACACTTAATGCGCTGCAATCGAATGGGCCATTGAGCATAGGTATAATTGGTTTAGGGGCTGGTACATTATCAAAATATGCAATGCAGCAAGACAAACTGACTTTTTACGAGCTTAACCCTGCGGTACATCATATGGCTCAGCGTTACTTTAGTTATTTACGAAGCAGCCGAGCAGATTTGGAAGTAAAAATAGGAGATGGACGCCAGCTTATCGCTGATGAAGTAGCTAAGCTCTTCCCTCCTCAAGATGCCATTATCATTGACGCCTTTTCCAGTGACATCATCCCAACTCATTTATTGACTGAAGAAGCAATGGCCATTTATTGGCAACGAATGAAAAGCAACGGTGTTTTGCTCATGCATATTTCCAATAACCATATCGATTTGATGCCAATTTTACTCAGTCATAGCCAGCAATTTGATAAAACGCTTTTGTTGTTTGAACACCTAAATGACAACCCAGCTCAGTTAAGCTCCAAATGGGCAGTATTAACTAGTAACGAGCGTATCATTGCCTTGCTATCAAACCCTGCCACTACCGTGGACACCGAGCGTCATAATATGATCACTTGGACAGATGAGAGGCACAGCTTATTGCCATTGATAATGTTGTAGGTTAGTGCAGTCTTTCTTGGATAGCTTAACCTTAGTCGGAAAAATTTTGGGCTAAGGTTATTTCTTCCTAAACCCTAGCGGTTCCCTTTAAATTCCAATATGCTCATGCAATAATAAATCAGCGTCAGCTTACATCTTTGATGTAGCTAATTTTGCCATTATAAAACTCGAAAAAAGAATGCCCTTTTATTGACAGCTCATCGCCTGCTTTAAGCCCATTTGGCAGATCTACTGCGAGCACTCCTAAGTAGTCGATGCTGATTTTCGCTTGCGTCTCATCAATATGAAGATCCGTTATTGTTTGATTACGCGAGCTAAATAGCTTGGCAGACTCCTTTGCAAGGTTTTCAAATTCCACCTTGCCTTCTGCCCTCACGTTTACTTCACCATTTGATTCATTCTCAAACACAATGCTGTCATCAAACAACGCCAGCATTTGTTCAACATTAAATGCATTATAACTATTGATATATTGGTCGATGAGTGCCGCTTTATCATTATCCAACATTAACATATCCCTATACTTTCACTTTGCAATTCGGTTAAATAATAAACTACCGACAAATGGATAAAAAGCAAAGTGTTATCGTTAAAAAGAAAGGTATTTTACCTCGATAAACTGCGGTTTTATTTATCGGTATGCAAAAGAGCGTCAGTTCAAAGCTTTGTCCAATTATCTGTAAAAATCATTGAGGCAGGGAGTGGTAGCGGTAAATAAAAGCAGCCTGAAATTCTTTAAAGGCTGTAACCTAAGTATGAAGGAGCACACGTATGATGCTCCTTCTTTTCATAACTTTATTTGCTCATCTGAGCGAAAACAGAACCCGATTGGGTGAGCCACGATGCTCCCCCTCAGGAGTTAGTACTTGAAGCGAGCTGGTACTGTGGCAGCAGCGTTGTGTCTTCCACCGCATACAATTCCTGTATCATCCAGCGCACATACATAGCCATAATCAAAATCTATATCGATCGGGTTGACCAATTCTTGCATCTCATAAGGCCCAATCTGCGCAGGGCGAGTTGACCAACCGGACATACCTCGTTCATCGTAAGAGTTAACCCCTGGGTAGCCAAACCTTAATTCAGTGTGAGGTAAAAGCTCAGGAGCGTTAATATCTGCCGCTGGTGCTTGGCCCCAGCATTTCACTCCTTCATCCCCTTTCGCACACGCATAGCTTAAGCCAACGACAAGGTGAGTTGGGTTCGTGAAAGTCGGTACATCAGATACCAAGGGCAAGCTTTTTGCTCCCCAGCAGTCAATACCGTCATCATGGCGAATACAGGCGGCTGAGCGACCAACTTCGATATCACTTGGGTTGCGAAGATCTGCGTATTTAGGCGGTGCTGTATTTACCGCGCCAGGATTCCATTTTCCTGAACTCCAGCAGACAATCTCACCACTGTCTATCGCGCAATAATTTTCTGAAGTATGGGCTACAAATATTTTTTTCGGATCGGTGAATGTCACAGCTGTTGGCAGTGGCTTCCAATAAGAGTCAACCCTAGTTCTTGAATGTCTGTTAGTCCAACATTTGACTTCTTGCCCAACAATCGCACAACCAGATTTATGATTTATTGCGATATCCTTGATATCAAATAATGGCTCTGGCGTTGGCATATATTGAGTACCGTCGGTTAATTTCCAACATAGCGTACCAGTCATATCTGTACCACATGCGATGCTGTGACTCACATCCACATCGATGATGCGGCTTTTCTTTTCAAATGTCACACTGTCACTCAGAATTTGGCTATTGTCCTGATTGTACACACTATAATGATAGCTATAACTACCACGAGGGAAGCTGGCAGGCACATTTAGAAGCATGTTGGCATCTGCATAACTCTCACCTGGTGCTAGATATAACTCAGTTGGAATAGCATCTACGTAGGTTTTTCCGTTTGGAAATACAACATGGCTATATACTTTGACCGATGCGTCAGCTGCACCGTTGTTTGTCACTGTTTTTTGAACCTCAAGTACACCGCCTTCCTTTCTTATTGAGGGGTTTTCTGACTGAGTTGTTAGTTGAATATTAAGTTGGGCATTGACTGAAAAAGCTGCGATTGCAAACCCTGAGAAGAGAATTGGAAACTTCATTGTTTACTCCAAATAAATAAAGAAAATGCTGGAAAGGTATACATGTCCTCTGTAGTACCTAAATTCCAGACTTTCATCACTTTATACAATATTTTATTCAAAGCAAAGGGTTAGAAAATAAAAAAGTGGCTAAAGGACGATCTTCTTTCCTTTAGCCACTCGGTTTACTGATAGGGAGACGTTACTGAAAATACTCGTCCAATGCCGTTTTAAGATGTCTTTGCATTGCACCTCGATGGTACTTTCTTACACCATAACTTTGTTCAAGGTGAATAAATCGTTTTGAAGAAGCATCTGCGCTTTTGTGACAGCTATCAACTGAATCGTTGCTATGACGGCCTTGGACGTTCCATGTGCCACCTAAACTTTTGGTATCATTTCCATATACGCACGCTTTAATGACTCCTTCACTCTCTACACTACGGCGAATTGAATGCAAGATACTATGCTCTTGTGGGTTTGTAGAGTAACGAACTGTTTCGCTTAAATTCAGCATTAAATCATTGTCAGTACCGCACTGCGCTTGAAGCTTAGCGCGAGTCGTTTTTCCAAACCCATGGTATTGGATAAATATGGTGTTCGAATCAAAATCACTCATATATTCGTGTACAACTTGAAACAGAGACTCTGTCTGATGCGCTACATCACTAGCCGAGTAGTTTGTACCAGTACATTCGCTTACATCGTGGCTGCTATCTCGACGTGTGCCAGCCAGCATGAGCAACTTGGTTTGTGTATATAAAAACGCGTCTATGGCTTGTGTACCAGTAAATGAGTCTCTTTTTGGGTGTGGTGCTTGCAAAACAGCATTTGTGCCTTGTGTGTTAAGTACATATGTGCCACCACCGATAAACTTTTCACTGGGTAACTGGTACTTTTCTTGAAGTAAATAGTATGTTTTATCGGTATCGACATCGTTAAACTGGATAACTTGGTAATCTAACCCAGCTGCCAACTCACTAGCTAGCGGCCAGTTTTGCTGATGAAAAGCACTAAACAATAGTCCAAACCCCTCTTGAAATTCATGGCTTGGCTGAACCCACTTATTATCCGCTTTAGTACCATAATTGTACGACTTGAGATGCTTGTCAAATTCACCTGACATAATCACCATGGCTTTGCTTGGGAAGCTCAAAACAGTCAACAACAATAGAAGTAACGTGAAAAGTACATATATAGCCAGAGGCCTTGAGCCATTGGCAAAGCGGGATGTATGGGTTTCAAATAGTTGCATAAAACACTCCAGTGGTGTGTAACGAGCTGTATAAAGCAAACATCCCTGGACAACCAGTACCAAAGTACCAAAATTCAGCTAGTGACCATGTCAAAAGTTGCAATTATTATTACCAATATCTAAACAAAAGCTCTAGTAAAACAGTGAAAAATGAGCTTTTGGTATTACCTCAAAAAAGGAACAAACAATGAATAAAAGAGGGAAAAACTTAGCTCATTCAAGATCTTAAAGCACTGATACGACCACTAGTACTTTTTACTAAAATACGGCGAGACAAAAAACTTAAAAAAACAACACGAATACCATTAAATATCAATAACTTAAAATAAAAACAAAGTGTTCACCTCCATTTTCGATAAATAGTTCCGGTTAGAAATAGTATTAGATTGAACCGATAAACCTAATACTCTAGAAGGATAATTTACTTTCAAGAATCGCGATGTCGGGGTTACCCACTGTGATAATAATTGGTTATGCCACTATATGCGGTCAGTGCATTCGCATATATGAGTTTAAAGAGAGTAATAGCACTATTTTGCAAATGGCTATGGTGTCATAGCCACAGTGCTCTATTTTGTACCTAAGTTACTTTTCTAAGGCAGTGGCCTTCCTCTAGAAGTCACATACAGATTGTACCAATCACTCCTTTCAAGGCGAATATCAAGAGCCTGAATCGCGCTCTTGAGCCGCCTAATCTGAGTTGTGCCAATCACAGGCTGGATCTTTGCTGGGTGCCGTAATAGAAAAGCGAGCAAAATAGCTTCCGAACCAACCTGATATTTATTCGCTAGAGTTTTAACCAGCTCAGCTGTTGCCCTTACCTTTGGGTCGTTAGAATCAAAGCCTTGCTCAGAATACAGCCCTCTTGCCAAGCTACCCCACGCTTGCAACTGGATCTGATGTCGTTGACAGTACTCCAAAGTCCCACTGACAAAGTCAACTTGGCTATTGCGCTCACTACCAACAGATACCCCATCATCTAGCCAGTCTAATTTTTCCAAACTCATCTCAATCTGATTGCTGACAATGGGCATGTCTAACGCGCTTTGCAAAAATGAAATTTGGTGTA
The DNA here is from genome assembly GCF_018100925.1 of Pseudoalteromonas luteoviolacea. Lineage (GTDB taxonomy): Bacteria > Pseudomonadota > Gammaproteobacteria > Enterobacterales > Alteromonadaceae > Pseudoalteromonas > Pseudoalteromonas obscura. Next base: position 422,570 of record NZ_JAGJEH010000004.1, read on the forward strand.
AGTTCATATTAGATACCGCGATATGATTGATTTTCCCTTGCTTTTTAAGGCGTAAAACCTGCTCAGCTAGCTCATCTAGAGCCATCAGAGGATCGGGCCGATGCAGCATCAATACATCAATATAGTCCAAGTTTAAGCGCGACAAAATGCCATCGACAGACTCCCTCACCCAGTTACTTGAAAAGTCATACCTGCCAGCTTGTGCGCCATCCTTTTTCCGAATGCCGCATTTAGACTGAATGATCATATTTTCTCTATATTGTGGGTTGTCAGTAACCACTTTACCAAATACTTGTTCAGCTCTTCCGTCACGATAAATATCAGCATGGTCAAAAAAGTTAATACCAGAGGCCAGTGCACATTCAATAACTTCATGCGCTTGTTTTACATCTCTATCCTCTATATGCGGCCCGCTACCGCCAAGGCCCATACATCCATATGCTATGGGGCTGGCTACAGGAAAGTGTTTGTTTAAGGGAATACCTGTATTCATACGTTGCTCTTAACTGGTAGAAAAGTTTATGTGCCTATATGATATTGTTCTTTAAATTGAATAAAAGAGCTAAAAAAAGAACTCTTTGTTCAAAATAATAAACAATTAATTTTAGGATAATAAAAGTGAATGAGCATAAGCGCATTGAATTGCTGCTGCTTTTTGTCAAGTTAGCAGAGGAGCTTAGTTATACCAAGGCAGCACACGCTCTTGGGATCTCTAAAGGACAATTATCTGAAAAAATAAAGCGATTTGAACAGGTATTAAACACGCCTCTGTTAGTAAGAACGACTCGAAATGTGAAACTGACTCAATATGGTGTGCAAGTATATGAGCAAGGTAAATTGATCCGAGCGCAGTTATTTGAACTCGAAAGAAGTATAAATAATGACGAAATATCTGGGGTCATTCGTATCACCGCTCCGCGCATGTTTGCACAAGTTTACCTTAGCGAAATATGTTGTGAATTTAAAAAGCGCTACAGTGACATAGAATTTGAAATCGACGCAAGTTACCGCACACACAATTTAAACGTCAAAGACTATGATGTTGCCTTTAGAGCCACTGTATCTCCTCCTCAAGATATGGTTGCCATCAAACTTTTTGACTATCAACATATTATCGCAGCCTCTCCTAACTATTTAAGCGAGACGGATACCCTATCTACACCATTAGATTTAGCTAACCACACCTGTATTGTGGTAAATCAACAAAAGCAGTGGCCTTTTAAAGAACAGTCTATTCCCGTTACAGGGTGGCTTTCAACAAATGATAATAACTTAGTAAAACAGTATGCATTGCAAAATGTAGGTCTCATCCGCATCGCTGACTACTTTGTGAAACAAGAGCTTAAGACCGGAAGGCTTATATCCGTGTTGGATGAATTTATCGAAGAACACAGTAACGGCATGTATTTGTTTTACCCACAAACATCACAACCTGCGCATAAACTTAGAACTTTTATCCAATTTGTTAGAGCATATTTCGAACAAACGAATTATGACAATAAAAATTAACAAACCATTTAACAAAGTTTTCACTTGGATATTTTTTTTCACGCGCTAACATAGCAAACAAAAACAAGGAAACAACGTGTTATCAGGCATTATTTCTAAAAGTAAGTCGTTAGGTCCCGGTATTTTAATGGCGACGGCGGCCGTAGGTGGCTCTCATCTAGTCGCAGCAACACAGGCTGGCGCATTATTTGGTTGGCAGCTGTTGTGGCTTATCATCGTCGTCAATGTACTTAAGTATCCATTTTTTCGTTTTGGTGTTGAATATACAATACACAACAAACAGAGCTTAGTACGTGGCTACAAAGACAAGAACCCCTCTCTTTTCTATTTGTTTTTTATTATCAATTTACTCGCTGCGGTGGTGAACACAGCAGGTGTATTACTGCTAACAGCTGCGCTCTTACAATATATTTTGCCCGGAGACTTGGCATTAACCACCTTGAGTTTTGGGCTTTTATTTGTCTGTTTAGGCATACTCATTTTTGGCCATTACAAGTTACTAGACAGTGCTAGCAAAGTAATTATGGCATTTCTATGTATAGCAACAACAGCTGCGCTGGTAGTGGCTCTGGCAAACGGGCCAGCACATCCGACTCCGCAAATTGCGCCTTCTCCCTATGAACTCGCATTGCTTGGGTTTATGGTGGCATTGATGGGTTGGATGCCTGCACCTATTGAAATATCAGCTATCAACTCTCTATGGTTAAAAAGTAAGTTGAGAACAAGCAATCTCACCAAAAAACAAAGCCTATTTGATTTCAACCTCGGCTACGCTTTAACGCTAGGGCTCGCGTTGATGTTTTTCATACTCGGCGTGATGCTACAGTATGGCCAAGAACAGAAAATTGAATTGGCAGGTGTTGCATTTTCAAAACAACTTATTGATATGTATGCACTGACTATTGGAGAGTGGTCTCGTTGGCTTATCGCTGTGGTGGCTTTTTTATGTATGTTTGGTACGACACTTGCCGTATTAGATGGCTACGCACGAACATTGGATGAAGCAATAAAAGTCATAAAACCACACGAGAAGAAATATAGCTTATCTTTGATAATTGGCTTGCAGTCAGCTCTTGGTATGGTGGTTGTTTTATTCTTCAAAGGCAACCTAAAAGATATGCTGATGTTTGCCATGACTATGGCATTTTTGACCACCCCATTTTTTGCTTGGCTCAATTTGTCTTTGATCAAAGGGGAAATTTATGACTCACAACCAAAAGCAGTTAAAGTACTAGCTACGCTAGGTTTATTCTATTTGGTGTCATTTTCAATACTGTTTGTAGTTTGGCGTTGGGTATTGTAATTGGAAGGGACTATCGCAAGCGATAACACTCATGACTTTTAAGTCATGAGTGTTAAAAGATTAAGCGGCAAGTGCTTTTACTTGCTCCCAAATGCTGACAACATGCTCTTTGTCTTCATCTGTTAATTCGCCATTTCGATACGCTTTAACCAGGCTCTCTTCAATTTTGCTGTTTAATTCTTGAGGTTGAAGATCAAGCTCCTCAACTTGTGCGTACCCGACTGCTAAGTCAAAATGACCACGTAAATAACCACCAGCAAACAGCTCATCATCATCTGCACGGTCAACTAATTCATCAAAAAACTGCTGTGCAGCCTCTACATAGGTTTCAAATGACATTCCGTCTCCTCACTTATTCTTGATGCCCTACGGCATACATCACATGGTCATTGTACCCTGTGACGACTTTAATATATCCACTTAACTCATCATCAAGTGCTTGATCGCCCGTATCTGCAATGAGCGGACGGCCATTTAATGCTTGTAGCTTGCGCTTTGTCGCAACCACAATAATATTCTCTTTGCCTATTTGTCTGATTAACTCAGGACTAAGCTGCTGATTACCGCGACCAAAAATATGGCCTTGGCCACCGATTAATGTGATCACGAGTTTGGTTTGGTGACCTTGAGTAAGCTCAAGCAATTGTGCTGCGGTCAAGTCCTGCCCCAGCAGCTCATGATCCTGAACGAGGTCAACACCCAATAACGTGTTTTCTAGACCCAACTCCTCCATGACAGCTTCTACCGTAGAGCCAGACCCCATAATGTACCTTTGATCTTCATCCATCTCAGAGATCACATACGCAGCGATGTCGGCAAGGACCAGCTCGTCGCTTTCTTTACCACCATTTTTAACACTTTGGATAAAACGAACTTCACTGGGAACTTGCATTTCACCGTAGCGCTTAGCCTTGACAGTGCCTTGCCTAAAAGCGGTTTCATCTATGTCCATCACATCGGCTTCAGCCAAAGTGACTAATTCACCCTTAATCAACATTTCGACAACGCGACCTGCAGCTTTAGGTGTAATGGCATAAACACCACTGTGAATTTTACATCCAGCAGGGACGCCTAGCACAGGTGCTTTGTCTTCAACCACGGCACAAATATTTCTTGCCGTGCCATCACCACCTGCAAATAAGATAAGATCAACGCCCTGCTCAATGAGCTTTTGAGCTGCCACTTCTGTGTCTTGTGGTGTCGTTTCATCAGCAACATGATATACAACGTGCGTTTCAAAGCCTAACTCACCCGCGATGCGCTCGCCCATTTCCCCTGAAACAGTGAAAATAGCTATACTGTCTTTAAACGGTATTAATTGCTCCAAAGCTAGCTTTGTGCGGTTATTTGATTTTGGCTCTGCCCCTAATGCCAGTGCTTTTTGCGCCGTGTCTGCACCATCGCTGCCTTTTAAGGCAACAGAGCCTCCTAATCCTGCAACTGGATTTACAATTAATCCGAGTTTAAATGACATTTTCTAACTCCTGTGGACAATCCCAAGAAAACTGTGCCTGCTGCAAAGGCCAAGGCGTGTTATAAAACCTCGATAAGGCGCTTAGCAGTTGCTCGGTACGCGTATTAAAACCATGCTCTAGCAACTGTAATACCTGTTCATGCACTCGCTTTTGAAAGCTAAACCGACAAGTTTGCTCGCCGTTTAAGTTGTCTACCGATACGTTAAAATCAAAACCAGCCGCAACGCTAAGTGCCCACTCGATGGCTTGCGGCTTAATCTCAACCTTTTCAAATTCGGCTTGTTTGGCCTTGTCGCGGCCATCAGGGCAGTACCAATATCCGTAATCTTCTAGTAAACGTCTCGCTTCTCCAGCAACAAGCCAATGGGCGATTTCATGCAATGCGCTAGCATAAAAGCCATGTGCAAAAACCACTTGATGATATGAGCACTGCTCGTCAGCGGGTAGATAAATTGGCTCATCGTCACCTTTGACCAAACGCGTATTGTGCGTGGCCGCAAACTGTGTGTCGAATATATTTTTGAGATCAGATATTTGGTGCATAAACGCAATTAGAGCGCGGTCATTCAATGGCGGGAGATTGTACGTACTTTTGCAGTGAAAGTAAAAAATATGACGCTGTCTACACCTCACCATTCGCTCACAATGTGTATTCCATCAAAAGAATGCCGCTTTTGGGCCAAAGCGGCATTTTCAATTTGTCACGTGCTCACGCGCTTTAAGGTCAAGCCTTGCCCAATCTGTTGCAACCTTTCAACCAGTAAATAGTTCACCGGTACTAAGATAAGGGTAATTAGCGTAGCGAATATGATGCCAAAGCCCAAAGACACCGCCATTGGAATTAAAAACTGAGCTTGAGTTTGCTGCTCAAACAATAATGGCATTAAGCCAAAAAAGGTTGTGATGCTTGTTAGCATTACAGGCCTAAATCTCGCGGCCCCCGCCCTAAGCACAGCGTCCATTAGTTCAGCACCTTTCGCTCTTTGTTTGTTGATGTAGTCAACAAGTACCAAGGAGTCATTTACCACAACACCAATTAAGGCCAACATACCCAGTAAACTCATAATGGTCAGCTCCATTGACATGATCCAGTGACCAATCACAGAACCAATCAAACCAAAAGGGATCACACTCATTACAATTAACGGCTGAATATAGGATTTAAATGGGATAGCGAGCAGCGTATAAATGATAAAAAAGACAAAAAGCAGCGCCCAACCCAGTGAACCAAATGACTCTCTTTGCTCTTTCGCCTCCCCTTCAAGGGAATGTGTTACGCCGGGGTATTGTGCAACTAGCTGATCTAAAAAGACCTTTAGCTCCTCCTGTAATACAGTCATATTGGTGTTTTCTTTTTCAATATCGGCGGTAATATTAACAGTTCTATACCTATCTATTCGATAAATACTTGAAGGACTTTGTCCTGGTGTTAACGTTGCCACATGATTTAATGGAACAGCTCCTTGATTTTCAATATTGATCAATAACGTATTAAGTGTTGCTAGATTACTGCGCTCAGATAGTGGCAGCCTCACCATCACGCGCACATCATCACGTCCTCGCTGGATCCGTTGCACTTGAGCGCCAAAAAATGCACTGCGGATCTGATTTGACACTTCCGTACGGGTCAAACCAAGAGCCTTCCCTTGCGCCGTGAGTTCAATTTGCAACTCTTCCTTGCCATCACTCAGGCTATCTGTAATATCAAACACAGTTGGGAAAGTCGCCAAATTCGCTTTAACTTGCTCAGCGGCTTCTTTCAACACTGCTAGAGAAGTACCTGTCAACTGCACATCAATTGGGTCGCTCGAGCGACCAATTTCAGCCCTAAACGTCAAACTTTCTGCGCCCGGGATCGTGCCAATCAATGCGCGCCACTCTCTCACCAATTGACGCGAGTCAACACGCAATGAACGAGTTTCAGGAGGTGTTATCTCAAACCGAACTCGACCTGAATTTGACGCACCACCTCGTCCACCTGTGGTTGCTAAAATATGCGTGATAACACTTTCTCCGGTATTAGGATCCACATATTTTTCTTTTAAAACCTGAGCTTTATCTGACATTAAATCGATATATTTGGCGGTTACCTCAAATGGTGTGCCTGTTGGTAATGTCAAGTTGGCTCGCACCGTCTCACTGGGAATACGAGGAAAGAAAATAAACTTAGTCCAACCACTCATAATAAGTGCTAAAATCACCAGAAACACACCGATAAATCCGCTTAAAGTGGCTGTTTTGTGTGATATTGCCACTTTTAATATTGGTTGATAATACTTGAGGATACCGCGCTCAAAACCATCAGCAAATCGTTGCTGAAAAGCACTAAAGCGACTGGGCTTCTGGGCATTTTTACGTGGTTTTAAGTTTTTTAAATGGGCTGGTAAGACAAATTTTGACTCGACCAAAGACATTAACAAAACGGGGATCACAACAGCTGGGATCTGCGCAAAAATAGCGCCCCTCGCACCATCAATGAAGGCCAGTGGTAAGAATGCAGCTACAGTGGTCAGAATGCCAAAAGTCACAGGTGTTGCGACCTCTTGTGTTCCCCTTATCGCCGCTTCTTCTCCCGACTCGGAGCTATTGAGGTGTGTATAAATATTTTCTCCTGTGACAATTGCATCATCAACGACTATCCCAAGCACAAGAATAAAACCGAACAAACTCATAATATTGAGGCTTATGCCAAAAAATGGCATTGCTAAAAACGCCCCCATGAAAGACACAGGAATCCCGATAAAGACCCAAAACGCAATAGCTGGTCGCAGAAAGAGTGTCAACAGCGCCAATACTAATATGCCACCTTGCAGCGCATTGGAAGTTAAGGTCGAGATACGGTTTTTAACTATGACAGAATCATCATCCCAATAGCTTAACTCATAACCTTTTGGCAAGGTCTCTTGGCGCTGTTCAATATACGCTTTAACTTTATCTGCAACCTCAATCGCACTTTGCTGTCCAATGCGATAAACCTCAATAAACGCAGCTTGCTTACCATTAAATCGCGTGCGAACTGGTGTTTCTTCAAAGCCATCAATAATATTTGCAATATCAGATAAGTATAAAACTGAACCGTCTGTATTCGTCTTGATTGGAATGTCCGCAAACTCATCTTTACGATAAGCCTGCCCTTTAGAGCGAAGTAAAATATCGCCACCAGAAGATTTTAGGTTACCCGCTGAAATATCAGCGCTTGATTGACCAATTAAATTCGCCACCTGCTTTATCGTTAAATCGTATTGCCTCAGTTTATCTTGGCTAAGTTCAATGGCAATTTCATAATCACGCACACCGTCTAAATCAACTTGCGTCACCCCTTCGATACGCAACAAGTCATCTCGAACTTGCTCAGCAAACTCTCGTGTTTCCTTTTCCGAATAACTGCCTGCAACCGTGACGGTGATAACATCACGTTTGCGCTCTGCGAGCGATATTACTGGCTTTTCAGCATCTGCCGGAAAGGTGTTTATGGCGTCAACCCGGCTTTTTACATCCGCTAACATCTCTCTTGGATCATAGCCGTTGTCAACTTCAATATTTACACTGGCGCCGCCTTCTGAAGAGCGGCTAGAAATTTGTTTTATGCCCTCTAAGTCTTGTACAGCCTCTTCTATACGAATAGACACCCCCTGCTCTACATCTTCAGGGGTTGCGCCGCGCAATGACATGCTGATGCTAATTCTATCTGTTTCAAAAGATGGGAATACTTCCAGTGGGATCTTGGTCGACATAGCAAACAAACCACCAAACAATATTGATAGCATTAATAAGTTTGCAGCGACGGGGTTGCGTGTAAACCAGGCTATCATATCCCTGTCTCCCGAGCTTGGCGTTTCCGCTCTGCAAGTAATTGCTCAATGCTTACGCCACGCTCCGCTGCCATTTTTTTCAGTTTACGTTTTTGTTTTTCTGTGAGTTGCTGCCACTGTTCAGATTCAAAAGCTGGCCCTTGCTCACCTTGATTTTTACTCTTGCGCAGTGCAACAGGTGTACCCGAACTTACTTGCCCCAAAGACGTAGTCACCAAACGCATTCCCTCACTAATTCCTGAGCGTACAATCGCAAACTCATCGTTTTGCCACGCCAATGAAATATCCCTGCGCATAAGTAAATTCTGCTCGTCAAGTACATATACGTAGCTGCCCTGATAAATGGCGCTACTTGGTATGGTAATGGCATTTTCTAGGGTTTTACCTTCAATTTTTGCATTGACGTACTGGCCAATCTTTATCGCAAAGTCACCTTGTTGATTGACTGAAAATGGGTCGTCTATTTGCGCGACTACATACAACTGTTGTGATAGCTCACTAATTGCACCTTCAGTACGGACGATTTTCCCCTGCCACTGCTGTGCTTTGACCAAATCCGAATACAAAGTAACAGACAGGCTGTTTATGTGATTGTCACTGTCTCTGTAGTGTTCAGGCAAACGCATAAATGCCAAGTCTCGATTGTTAATGGGTAGTCTTATTTCAACATAATCTGTCGCATAAATTTCAGCTAGTTGGCTATTGCTCGAAACAACCTGCCCTAAATCAACCTTCTTGTTTAAAATGCGACCTGCGAATGGTGCTAGGATACGAGTACGCTCTAACGCTAACTCAGCCTTAGTCAACTTGGCTTGAGCGGACAATACATTTGCTTTTTGCGCTTCTAGCTGTGGCTTTCTAAGGACAAGCTCACCAGCCTGCCCACCATCACCTAAACGCTGCCAGTCGATTTGCGCTTGCTTCCCTCTTGCTTGCTCTTCTAATAAACTTTGCTTAGCGCCGAGTAACGCGGCTTTGGCAACCTGAACTTCAGCTTGATAATCTCTATCATCAATTTGTAATAACAGTTCCCCTTTTTCAAAAAAACCACCATCTCTGAAGCTATTGCTAATAAAGCTGATTTCACCTGAAACCTGTGCAACCAATACACTTTGTGTACGCGGCTTAACAACCCCGTAACTATCAAGTGCCATAGCAAACGGTTTTGCTTGTATCACTTCAAAATCCACCACCATTTGTGCTTGCGCTTTACTCTTGCCTCTTTTGGCTTGAGGCGGATTTGAAGTAATAAATACAACCAGTAGAATAGACATTGTCAGTATCGCTACAGGTAAGATTATTCGTTTAGCCAATGTCATTGTTTACGTCCTTAGGCTCTGTTTGCTGAAAATCACCACCCAATGCAAGGTGCAGTTCAACACGATTTTTAATTAACTCGTTTTTAATGGAAATGAGGCTGCTTTTTGCATCAAAGGCACGTTTTTGCGCATCTAATACCGTGGTGTAACTCACCAAACCTTTTTGATATTGCTCGAAAGAAAGTTGCTCTGCTAGCTGTGCGTTTTTTTCTGCAATTAAAGTTTCTTGATAGCGCTTTTTAAGCGCAACTTCCGCGCTGATACCATTTTCAACATCGCTAAACGCGTCTTGCAGATTGTTCAAGTATTGAAGCTCCAGCGACTTAAGCTGTGTTCTGGCAATTTCTTCCCTCGCAGCCAGTTTGCCCGCATTAAATAGCGGCGCAGAAATACTCGATAACAGTGACCAACCAGCCGCAGAAAAAGACAATACATCGTCAAGTTGCTCGCCACTGGGCCCATAACTTGCGCTCAATTTGAGGCTAGGGAAACGTTGCTTGTGGGCAAAAGCTAACGCAGCATCTTGTGCCAGCAGTTGATACCAACTAGCCAATAGCGAGGGCTTGCGGCTAACTAAGGTAGATGGTAATCCCGTTGAAAGCGTCGAATCTAATAACGGCAGTGGCGCGTCAACGGTTAGTAATCCGCTCGGATACTCTCCGACCAAACGCTCCAACTTTCGAACCCGAGTTTCTACAACTGATTTCTGCTGCGCTAATTTAGCTTGCTCGTTGTTTAGCTCTGTGCGAGCAAGGTACACATCAAGTGCGCTGTTGAGACCTTGCCTGTAACCAGACTCAATGATGTCCAAATTTTGCTCGACCACGGCCAAACGCTCATTTAACAATTGCTGTTGAGTTTGCCCTTCAATGACTGCAAACCAACTAATGACGACATCTGCGACTAGATTATGTGTTTGCTGTTGATAATTTGCCAAACTCGCCATCACAGTCAGATTTGCTTGACGTTCTTCTTCACTGAGTTTGCCCCAAAGATCGAGTTCATAGCCAACTTTAAGATCAAGTGCATGTTCAGTTGAAAAGGTATTAGATGACGACTTACGCCTGAAGCTATCAAGTGATATATCGAGTGTTGGCCACAGCGCACTGCCACTGACAACCAACTGCTGCTTCGCAACTTCTATTTCTAGTGCCTGCTGCAACAAAGCTAAGTTACTGCTCAATGCAGTTGTTACCAATTGATGGACTTGTGGCTCGGTAATTTGCCCAAGCCAACTTGGTTTGACAGGGCCACTTGTGTGTTGGTACTGCCAAGACGCGGGTATTTTTAATTTTGAACGATACTCTTCGTCAATTTGATACGTCGATTGACAACCGAGCAGTAAGCTCGACAATGCTATCGCCAATGAGGTTTTTAGCCGCATTATTACTATTTCCTATAGGCTCGACTCTACTATTCTATTTTAGTGTACTGTGTGAAATTGCACGTCCTCAATGAACTTTACATAGACTTACATTACACCACCACAATGACCATAAACGCACAGCATTCATACGTTTTGAACCTCATATCGATCAGTTTTAATCGGTTTTGGATGACAATAATAGGTTGTTCCGGCGCTCATGCTGGGGCAGGAAGATTTTATTAATAAATAAAAACAATGAATGATAAAGTATTTTAAATATAGATTATAACTCCTTGGAATATAGATAATAGAAATAAATTTTTTCATTCGATCTGTTATTTCTTGATCAATCTGCTTGTTTATTACCGTGAACAAACAAACAGATTGGAAATATATAATGAATAATAAATTAAACATTGTTACCGCTGGTTTACTATTGGCACTTGGGCAAGCAAGCGCACAAACATTTGATAATAGTGTGCAAGAATATGACCCGACAAAACATGTTTGGGAATACACATATAAATTGGCTGATGGCGACCCACTTGTAGTACATCAATGGCACCTTCAAAACACAGGCCAATCAGCTGGTGCAATCACTCCTGGAGTAGCTGGAATTGATTTGAACTTAGACTTTACACACCGTCGTGGTATTTTGGGTCAAGGGATCAATATTGCTGTTATAGATGATGGCCTTGCTACCTACCATCCAGACCTTGCGCCAAACGTGGTACAAGGCAACACGCCTAATCCTAACCCTTACATCTATCAGTACGAATCAAGAGGTCGTCTAAGTATTGACGACCACGGTACAAAAGTTGCTGGGATCGCGGCGGCGGCTGCATACAACGGCCAAGGTGGCCGAGGCGTAGCACCAAATGCCACACTGACAGGTGTAAACTACATAGGTAAAGAAAGCAATATTAACAGCCGCACGCTTGCTATCCGCTCTGTTATGGATATGGATGGTGCTGTTCAACCTATGAATAAACTTACCGACGCTCGCGTTATCAACCAAAGTATCGGTTATTCATTTTCTGACGCTAGCATCTATGGTGATTACCGTGCATTCTTTGATGATATTGACGCTGTAACCAAAAGAGCAGTAACAGAGAGTCACGGTGGCCGTGGTGCAATGGCTGTTAAATCAGCAGGTAACAGTCACTATATTGGCGGTCGTTGGCTAGACAGAGACAATGGTCTTTTGACACTAATTTATCCTAATGGCTATGCACTTCCAGCATATGACGCGTCAATTGCAGACCCGACAAATGCCAATTTCTGGAACTTAACGGTTTCTGCACTTAATGCAAAAGGTAATTTAGCGGCTTATTCTACAGGTGGTTCAGCGGTGTTACTTACAGCACCGGCTGGTGAATGGGGACGTTATAGCCCTGCGACAGTGACCACAGCTCTACCTAAGTGGTGCACAGACGCAACGGAAACACAATGTGAAGAGCCAATGTACGCATTTAACATGAATGGTACTTCAGCTGCAGCACCTGCTCTATCTGGCGCGGTTGCACTTATCATGTCGGCAAACCACCAGCTATCTTGGCGTGACGTTAGACACCTGATGATCACTACTGCAACAAAAGTAGATGCTGATGCTAAACCTCGCATGATTGGCGATTATGAAGCTATCCCAAGCTGGCAAGTGAATGGTGCAGGTCACGCGTTCCATTATGACTATGGTTTTGGTTTGGTTAATGTAGATGCGGCAGTTGAAAAAGCACTACAAACAGGTCCTATCCTAGGCGACCTACAAATCAAGTCATATGACGTGCCAGTAAAAGCAGACGCGTTTATTTACGATGGCGATTTCACTGGTACTGAATCAGTTCACACACAAACTGATGACCTAACAGTTGAAGCCGTTCGCGTACACTTAAGCTTGGATCATGAGCGCCTTGGGGATTTATCTGTTGAGCTTATTTCACCTAGTAACACACGCAGTGTCATCTTAACCGCTGGTACAGACATCGAAGGCAATAAGTTCAATGACAATGTGATCCTTTCAAACCATTTCTATGGTGAGTCTGCAAAAGGAGATTGGAAACTACGTATCATCGACACAAATGCAAAAGACTCATGGTCTGAAAGAGTATATGACTTAGGCACTGGTAAATTTGTTGAAGGTTCAAAAGCAGTTATTCCACAGCGTGGTGATAAAGTACAACCTAACAACACTAAACCAGGTCAGTTAACTGGTTGGAGTATTACGTTCTACGGTCATTAATTAATGATTATAAGAGAGCTATACCTATAGCTCTCTTATAATTTTAAATTGCGATCACTATTAGATAAATGCTGGCAACATTTATAGGTTACACATAATAAAAAAATGCATCTTCACATCGGGTTTAACTAATTTAACCTCTCTCCTAGTAGAAATAATATGCCAACCCTTAATCTGATTTTCAACAGTCCAACAAAGTAATTACCACTGAATTAAATACATTTCATGAGTGAAGCTTTACTGCGTGTTCATTCTATTTCTTTATATCACAGTGCCAACTAAACCGCTTTAAACGGCCGTAACAAGCCCACCTAAAATGTAACTCCCCCATAAACTGAAACAGTTCATTAGTAGAGTTTCTATCAATATAAAATTGGGGCAGTTACAGTTACGCAACCATATTCGCCCGCACTGGGTTAAGTACACTATACCTACTTAACTCAAGTAAGTAGGCGTCTCTATCAACCAAAATACCTTTAAATCGACCCTGAAATAGATGATCAACTCAGCCATGTTTGCGGTTTATATTTTGTGTAAATACACCATTTAATTGTCGCATCCCCTTGCTTAAATTGGCGTCAGGTTTTTCTACGAGTAGATGATAGTGATTTGTCATCAAACAATGACTGTGTATCACCCTGTTATACTCAAATATTCTTAAGATGCGAGGTTCAGCGAGAAGTGATTGGCTTTCAGGCAAGGCGTCGATTTGAAGATCTAGTGGGCCTAAATCGAAAATTGACAACAAAGTATGAAAGCCAATCAAACTCGCCCTTGGGAGCGCGTATTCTGTCCCACTTCATCGTCAAAGAACTTGGAAAGGACTCGACAATACACTGCGTTCTTTTCCTAGTACTGAAACAGAAGACATAGATCTGAATCATGCACCTCGAGGGAGTTTGGGTATAGAACGTTCACATATATCAGATAAAACCGCCAAAAACAGCGTATAGTCGTCATCATCAAAAAAGATGTTCTGCCGCGCATTCCCCCTAGAAGTCACGTGGTAAAGCGCTCCTGCAAATTCAATTCTTAACGGTCTTGCCATTTTGCTCCCTGAATATATAACCCTTTAATTTGTAACTCCCCCACAAACAAAATTGCTATTGCGGATCTTGTGTTGTTATGCTCAATAAGACAAGGAGATAGAAATAATACTTCAACTTAATTCATTTTATATTTAATGATGGAGTTAAATTTTACGACTAGGATATGGATGGTGAGAAAAAAGTAATAAAAGACATTTAGGAAGTACCAATGTAGGTGGTACTTCCTAATTTTCTATTTAGCTATAGTATGCTTCGCCTGCTTCCGCTTTCGCTTTCAGCGGCTCTGACGGTGTGAATACATCATTTTCAGTTGCGTACGTAGACAACTCTGAACACACTTTATTGATACCGCGTTTATCCATGTAACTAAATGGACCACCTAAGAATGGTGGGAAGCCAATACCAAAAATTGCACCAATGTCTCCATCACGAGCAGAAGCAATAATCCCTTCATCTAAGCATCGAGATGCCTCATTTAGCATCTGTGCAACACAGCGATTCGCGATTTCTTGCTTATTCAAACGTGGAGCCTGTGTGATCCCTAACAAAGCATAAACCGATTCGTCGACAGTCTTGCCTTTTTTTCCTTCATAAGTATAAAAACCGCGTCCAGTTTTCCTACCTAGGCGTTTATTGTCTATCATACGTTCAAATGCATTTGGCGCTTTAAAACGATCACCAAGCTCTTTTTCAAGAATTGGTGCGATTTTAGACCCAATGTCAATGCCAACTTCATCGAGTAGTGCTAGTGGCCCAACCGGAAAGCCAAACTCCACAAGTGCCTGATCGATTTTCTCAATTGGCTCACCAGCTAGCAGTAGATTAGCAGCTTCGTTTACATACGGTGCCAAAATACGATTCACATAGAAGCCTGCTTTATCTTTAACTACAATCGGTGTTTTACCCTGCTTTCGTGCAAAGTTAACCGTCTTTGTTATGGTTTCTTCTGAGGTACTCGCATGAGGAATAATCTCAACCAACGGCATTTTTTCTACTGGAGAGAAGTAATGTAATCCAATCACATTCTCAGGGCGCTCAGCCTTTTCTGCAATTTGTGCAATTGGCAGCGATGAAGTATTACTGGCGAATATCGTTGATTCTGAACACTCACGTTCAATATCTGCGACCATACCCTGCTTTAATGCTAAGTCTTCGAAAACAGCTTCGATAACAATATCAACATGCTCGAAACCACTATAATCTGTCGTGCCAGTGATGCTGTTCATGGTCGATTGCATTTGGGCTTTAGATAAAATACGGCGTTTTTGCTTTTTAGATAAAATCTTGTAGCTGTAGTTTAGGGCATTGCTGATCCCTTGGTGTGCTACATCTTTGATACGTACTCGTACGCCTGCTTTTGCAGCACTGACATGAGTGATCCCTGCCCCCATCAAACCACCACCTAAAACTGCAGCACGCGAAATACTTGCCTTGTCGTCACTTTGCCACTCTTTTTTCATCTCAGTGGTGGCAAAGAAAATTCCACGCAAAGAGCGTGACACGTCTGTCATCACAAGATCTGCAAAACCTTCCGCTTCGGTTTTGTAGGCTTTTAACTCATCTAGCTCAACAGACGCCCTTACAGCCTTAATGATCGCAAGAGGAGCTGGATAGTGACCTCCTGTCTTTTTCTCAACATTATCTTGTGCTTTTTTGAAGATAATATTTCGACCAAATGGATTGGACTCTAGCAATTGGCTAAGCTTATCTAACTTTGGTTTGCGGGCCTTTGGCTTGCCTTTTCTAGCAAGTTTGACCGCGACATCCATCAAAATGCTGTGCGGAACACTTTCATTGACCAAACCAGCTTTTGCTGCTTGCTTTGCTCGTACTTGTTTACCTGTTAGCATCCACTCCAACGCTTTTTGGATACCCACCAACTTAGGTAGTCGTTGTGTACCGCCACCACCAGGTAACAAACCAAGTTGCACTTCTGGTAAGCCCAGTTTTGTTTTGTCATCATTTGTACACACGCGATAGTCACACGCTAATGCAAACTCTAACCCGCCGCCTAAAGCTGCTCCATGGATTGCAGCAACTGTTGGGAAAGGCAGTGCCTTCATTTTAAAAAACGCCTGTTGACACATTTCTGATAGGCGCAATGCATCATCGCGTGTATGTGCATTGTCAAGCATCTTGATATCTGCACCTGCAATGAAGTTGTCAGATTTACCACTGACAAACACCATACCAGTTACATCATCTGTTTTTCCTTTTTCAAGAATTTCTAGCAACTCATCGGCGAATGTATCACGTAGTGTGTTCATTTTTTCGCCCGGCACATCAATTGTTACCAATGCAACTTTATGGCTGTTTAATTCATAACTAAATACTGACATTTATGCACTCTCCAATACAAATGCTGCACCCAACCCACCAGCCGCGCAAGCTGTTGTCAATGCGAGCCCACCACCTCGGCGTTTTAATTCATTTAAGCTTTGAGTGATAAGCCTCGCGCCTGTTGCCGCAAATGGGTGACCATAGGCTAAAGAGCCACCATTGACATTGAACTTGTCCATATCAATCTCACCTATTGCTTTATTGCGTCCAAGCTTCTCTTTTGCAAACTTGTCCGAAGCAAACATCTTGACATTGGCCAACGCCTGCGCTGCAAACGCTTCATGCATTTCTATCAAGTCGAGGTCTTTCAATTCGATTCCAGCTCTATCTAGCGCGAGTGGCGTTGAATGCGCAGGGCCCATGAGCATGTCTTCATGTACGCCAATTGCAGAAAATGCATAAGAGCGTACATAACCTAAAATTTCGTAACCAAGGGCTTTTGCCTTACTTTCACTCATCATCAATACAGCTGCTGCGCCATCAGTAAGAGGCGTCGCGTTTGCAGCAGTCACAGAGCCATGTTTTCTATCAAAGACAGGGCGAAGCTTTGCATACCCTTCAAGAGACGAGTTAGCACGTATATTATTATCTTTGTCGATAAAACCTTTATATGGTTCTACGTGCGCGGTCATAACTTCTTGCGACAACAGTCCTTCATCCCAAGCTTTTGCAGCTAAAGAGTGAGAGCGGTGCGCCAATGCATCTTGCTCTTCACGGCTAATACCGTGTGTTTTTGCCATTTGCTCAGCTGTGTCACCCATTGACAAACCAGTTGAATATTCAGCAACTGCTGGGGGAACAGGTAATAAATCTTTTAAGCGCAATTGAGAGAAAATCTTCAATCGCTGGCCTAATGTTCTGGCTTTGTTTAAATCAACTAGGCTACCTGCTAGTTTTTTGCTTACACCGATCGGCAATACTGAAGAAGAATCCGCGCCACCAGCAATGCCGACTGCGGTATGACCTGCAATGATAGACTCAGCAACATTGGCAACCGCTTGAAAGCTTGTCGCACACGCTCGAGAAACCGAATACGCATCAACGGATACAGGCATACCGGTACCAAGCACGATTTCCCGTGCAATATTTGGCGCTTCAGGCATTTGTACAACTTGCCCAAATACTAACTGGTCGATTTCTTTTTTATCTATGTTTAGGCGTTCCAGCATTTCATTGACCACAGTTTTACCTAGGTCTAGTGCAGGTACGTGGTGGTAAGCCGTAGCTTGTTTTGCAAAAGGAGTACGTAAGCCACTCACAATGGCGATACGGTCTCCGTTTATTGTTTTTAGAATGTTTTGTTCAGACATGAATTTTGCTCTCCCGCTGACAGGTCTGACCTGTTATTTTAATCCGATTCTAAACAACCGAATCCATTCTGCCAATAGAAAATTGGAAATTGTCTGTAAAATCACAGCGCAAATTAAACTTAGCGTGAATTTTGAACAAATCAAAAAGCGTCTGAAAAATATATTAAAAATATGGAACTAAACCAAATAATACGGTCTAAGAAAAAAGTGAAAATCCACCTCAAAAGCTTGAGTTTTCCGTTTCAATCCATATAAATAAGCAACAAATTTGTCATAACAAGGACAAACAAGCATGGCAGTTAATGAGTTTACTGAATTAAAAAAATACTTAGACACCCAAATTTTAGGTCAACCAGACTTAACCGAAGCATTATTAATCGCAATTTTAGCTGACGGCCACCTATTAGTTGAAGGCCCTCCAGGACTGGCAAAAACCCGAGCAGTAAATGCTCTCGCCAAAGGTATAGAGGGTAGCTTTCAACGCGTTCAGTTTACACCCGACTTGTTACCAGCAGATATAACCGGCACTGATATTTACAGACAACAAACCAGTGAGTTTGTATTTGAGAAAGGCCCGCTATTCCATAACCTTGTACTTGCAGATGAGATTAACCGCGCACCCGCTAAAGTTCAATCAGCGTTACTTGAAGCCATGGCAGAGCGTCAGGTCACTGTGGGGAAAACAACTTATCCACTTCCAGAACTCTTTATGGTTATGGCGACACAGAACCCGCTAGAGCAAGAAGGTACCTATCCGTTACCAGAGGCACAACTCGACCGCTTTTTATTACACCTCAATATTGATTACCCACAAGCGCAAACAGAGTTAGAGATCTTACGTTTGACACGAGGTGAAGCGCTCAGCACAGAGGTTGTGAAGTTTAGTCCAATTAGTCAACAAACATTATTTGAGGCTAGAAAAAAGGTATTAGAGCTGCATTTGGCTGAGCCTCTTGAGCAATATCTGGTACAACTCATTATCGCAACCCGTGAAGCAGCCAAATTGGACGCACAACTTGGTGCTTGGATAGAGCTAGGTGCAAGTCCAAGGGCTACAATTGCATTAGATAAATGTGCCCGTGCTCACGCTTGGTTACAACAACGTGACTTTGTCACGCCAGATGACATCCAAGCCGTTTTACATGATGTTTTGAGACACCGAATTATTCTGAGCTACGAAGCTCAAGCGGATGGTATTACCAAAGATCAAGTGATCAGCCGCATTCTCGAGTTAGTGCCCGTACCTTAAGGTTTAAACACCACCTATGAAAGCAAATAATGATATACAAAGCTGGTTTGCAAATTGCCATAGCAATGGTGTTGAACTTGGGCTCAAGGAGTTGCTCTACTATAAGAGTAAATCCCAACTTCTCGACTTAAAACCTAAAGGTCATATTCGCAGTGCGCAAGCGGGACAATATCTCGCACCGCATAAGGGCCGAGGTATGGAGTTTGCCGAAGTGCGTCAATACCAATATGGCGATGACATCCGCGCCATTGACTGGCGCGTCACGGCGCGAACAGGAGAAGCACATACCAAGCTCTATCAAGAAGAAAAAGAGCGTCCTGTTTTTATATTTACAGACTTATCAAACAGCATGCTGTTTGGCAGTCAACTACTGCTCAAATCCGTGCAAGCGGCCCATTTGAGTGCCCTTGTCGCTTGGTCAGCGTCTCATCGAGGCGACAGATTAGGCGGTGTGGTGTTCTCTGAGTACAGCCACCATGAGCTCAAACCAACGGCCAGAGACAAGGGTGTACTCGCATTTTGTCATCAACTGTGTGACGTTCATGAAACAAGCTTAGTTAACCGCGACAATAAAAACACCAGTCGCTTCAATGATAACCTGAAACGTCTTAAGCATTTGGCAAAACCGGGCAGTTTGATTTACCTCATTTCAGATTTTTCCGAGTTAAATGATGAGAGCTTTTCATTACTTGAAGGCTTGAGTCGCCATTGTGAGTTAATAGGCTGCCAAGTCAGTGACCCTTTTGAACATACTCTTCCTGCGTACAGTGAAGCTGTCGAGGTTCAAGGGACCAATAGCGCTTGGACCTTACCATTGAGCGACAAACAATTCAGAGACAAGTTTGCCAAACATGCGCAAGATGTTTTTAGCGCTCGGCTAAAACGTTTACAACGCGCAGGCATGACGATGCTCAATTTCTCGGCCGATACGCCATTAGAATCTCAGCTTTCTAGGTAACTACAATGAATCCATCTCCATTAGATGCCTTACATGATGTCTTGCCACCTGAGCAGGTAAGTTGGTGGCCACTGTCGCTGCCAACTTGGGCACTTATTATCACCTCAACGTTGATACTTTTACTGTTTAGCTTTTATTTATATCGCAGCTGGCAGTTCGGTGCAGCCAAAAGAGAAGCGATCAAGCTCAGTCAATTGGAAATTAAAGATGCACTGGCGTTGCATGGTTTACTAAAAAGGCTAACTAAACACTACTATGGTACCACCGTAGCGTCTCAATCAACGCCCAACTGGTGCCAAACCTTGAACTTATTGTCAAAAGCACAGTTCAGCGAACAAGATATTGCCTCATTATATAACTCAGAAAACAAAAACGATCAGATTGAAAAACTTATGATGGCAATAAAAACGTTTAAAACCAAGGAGCGCTTAGATGTTTGAATTTGAGTGGCCTATTGCATTTTTACTGCTGCCACTACCTTGGCTCATCGCCAAATTAAAACCCGTTCCGGCTAGAACCCAACAGAAAATCCGTATGCCCAGTTATGCAAGTCTGGGTGGATTGGGCACGCAAGAGCAATCATTTTCTCGTAAAAAAAACTGGCTTGAAATGCTCATCTGGCTGTTACTAGTTACAGCATTGAGTAATCCCACTTGGTTAGACGACCCTATTACGTTGCCAAGCGAAGGCAGAGACATAATGCTCGCAGTTGACCTTTCTCACTCAATGGCTGAAGAGGATATGGAGTACAACGGTCGTTACATAGACCGTTTATCAGTTGTAAAAGCTGTACTGGGTGATTTCATAGAGCAGCGACAAGGTGACAGACTTGGCCTTATCTTATTTGCTGACACCGCATTTTTACAAACCCCCTTGACCAAAGACATCAATACAGTAAGTCAAATGTTGCAAGAGTCTCAGATTGGCTTAGTCGGCAGAGCAACCGCCATTGGTGATGCTCTGGGCCTTGCAGTAAAAAGATTCAACCAAAAAGAAGAAAGCAATCGCATTTTAATTTTGCTCACTGATGGTCAAAATACCGCTGGAAACTTACAACCTGAAGAAGCACTCATTTTAGCGCGTGAAGAAGGTATTAAGGTTTACACCATTGGCGTTGGGTCAGATGGCCGCAGAAACATGGGATTCTTTTCTTTGGGTAGCATGTCAGGAGCGAGTATCGATGAGCAAACACTCACCCATATTGCCGATGAAACTGGTGGTCGCTACTTTAGAGCTAAAGATGTGCAAGGTTTACAACAAATCTATTCTGAGCTTGATAACTTAGAGCCTATTTCTGCTGAAGACGAAACTTTTCGACCCAAGCTTGCACTATTTTATTTGCCTTTGTTGGCTGCATTAGCAATATGGGCCATCGCCTTACTGATTCGTTTTGCAAAACAGTGGAGACGAGGTAATTAATATGACCGAATTTCAATTTATTCGACCTGAACTTCTTTGGCTACTACTCCCATGGTTAGCAATAAGCCTAATGCAGTGGTATAAAAGAGCAAGCAGCACGCAGTCTCAAATTATTGCCCCTCACCTCGCCAAAGTAGTACTTACCGAAGGTGAACAGGCTAAATCAAGTCACTCTTCATGGTTAACCAGTTTAATCCTTCTGCTGGGCATACTTGCTGCAGCGGGACCTAGCATCGAAAAGCAAAGCGTCCCTGTGTTTACCACAAAACAAGCTCGAGTTTTAGTGATGGATATGTCTTATTCCATGTACTCAACTGACATTGCACCCAACAGGCTTACTCAGGCCCGTTTTAAAACGCTGGATATGTTAAAGCAGTTTAACGAGGGGGATACCGCATTAGTGGCCTATGCACAAGATGCTTTTATTGTGTCGCCATTAACCAGTGATGTTAATACTTTGGAAAATCTAGTACCAAGTATTAGTCCTGCCATTATGCCAGGAAAGGGGGCTAATGTTCTGGCAGGTATAGATCAAGCTAAAAATCTACTTGAGCAAGCCGGATACCCGTCAGGTGAAATCGTTCTAATAACGGACGAAGTAGAATTGGAGGATGCCCAGGATATCCATAACATGTTAAGTGGAACAGGATATACACTCCATGTTTACGGTGTTGGCACAGCGCAAGGCGCTCCAATCAGCGTGCCTGAAGGTGGCTTTCTGAAAGACAGATATGGGCAAATCGTTGTGCCTAAACTATACGTGGACAGGCTTCGCTCGCTAGCACAACGCTTGGGTGGTAAATATGCTACCTACTCACCAGATAACACGGACATTGAAACTTTTGCTTCCAACAATGCTCAAGATATTGAAACTCCTAAAGAGCCTAATGAAACACTATGGCGTGTCGATGCTGGTAAGTACCTTTTATTTATCATCGTGCCTTTGGCATTAGTCGCTTTCAGAAATAACGCGATTGCTTTGAGTATATGTGCTTTAGCTTTCCTGCCCAGTCAGCCAACTTATGCAGCAGATTGGCAATCTTGGTTTAAAAATACCGACCAAAAAGCGCTTTCAGCCTATCAAGCAGAAGACTTCGAGCAGGCAAGCAGCGCTCAAAATTCAACACTCAGAGGCGCTGCACTTTACAAGCAAGGTCAGTATGAGCAAGCTGCACAGGCACTACAACATGCCAATACCGCCATCGGCCAATATAATTTAGGTAATGCATTGGCCCACCTAGGAAAGTTAGATGAAGCAGTTGAAGCTTATGAGCAAGCGCTAAATTTGGACCCCAACTTAAATCAAGCGCAAGAAAATAAAGAACTGCTTGAGCAGATCAAAGAGCAACAATCGCAGCAAAATCAAGATCAAAGTAACCAAGACCAAAACCAGCAGTCCTCCGAGCAACAGCAAGACAATCAGCAAGGTGAAGGACAGGAACAGCAGCAATCAGATCAGCAAGATGGTCAAAATAGTGAATCTCAAGACGGCCAAGAAAATAAGTCCGAACAAGAGCAAAATGAGCAATCAGAACAAGCAAATAGCAGTGAACAGTCTGAGCAACAAAATCAAAATAACCCAGAATTAGCTGACAAACAGTCAGGTAAAGAAGAGGAACAATCACAAGAGCAAGCTGAGCAAAAATCTGCGCAACAACAAGCTCAATCTCAGCAAGCTGAGCCGCAAGAAGGTGAACAAACTCAAAGTATGACACCTTCACAAATGAGAGAGCTCACCCCTGAAGAAAAGGAAAAGGCGCAACAGCTGGACCAGCTCCTGCGCAGAGTACCTGATGATCCGGCTATTTTGCTAAAGAACAAAATGCTTTTAGAATCACGACAAAGACAACAACAGAGACAACCAGTAGGAGCTGAAAAATCATGGTAATGCGATTTGCAATCTGTTTTATTATTTTCGCTGTCGCACTGCCCGCTTTGGCCATTGACAGACTGACGGCCAGTGTTGACAAAAACCCCGTGTTGGTTGGTGAATATTTTACGTTGACAATTGAAGCCAATGGCAAGGTGTCTGGTCAAATGCCTGACACTTCAGCCATTGCACAAAACTTTATCACGGGTCCAGTTAGCACTAGCTCACGTACACAAATCATCAACGGCAGTATGAGTAGCGCAACCAGCTGGCAGATGCAGGTTATGTCCCGTAGCGCTGGCGAGTTCACGATCCCAGCATTTGAAATATCCGGTGCTAAAAGCCAACCAATAAGCTTGCGGGTCGTGGCCAGAGAGACAAATGACAGTCAGCAAAAAGATGTATTTGTCACTACCGAACTCAACCCACAATCGCTATATGTACAACAAGCTGCACTCTATACCGTAAAACTATTCATTGGTAAGGATTTACTTGAAGCGCAAATGACCCCACCATCAATGGAAGATGGCTCAATCACCGCAATGGGTCAACAAGAAGAAAACTACGAAGTGCTAGATGGTCGCCGTTACCGAGTCATCACCAGAGAATATTTAATACAACCACAAAAAAGTGGTAGTTATACAATCGAAGGGCCCATTTTTAATGGTCAAGTACGAGAAGGATATCGCAGAATGGCCGTTAGTGCCGTCGGTGAGTCAATAGACGTGGAAGTAAAACCCATTCCTGATAACTATCGCGGCGCATGGTTGCCTAGCGAATTAGTCAATCTCGCTGAAGAATGGCAACCAGAGGATAACCAAGTAGTTGTTGGTTCTCCGATTACTAGAACATTTACATTGACAGCGTTAGGTATCACCAAAGAACAACTGCCTGATATTGAAGTGCCCAGTGTGGATGGTTTTAGAATTTACCCCGATGAAACAGACCGTAACCAAATGGCACGTGATGGGCGAGTCATTTCGCAAATGGTTGCATCTTATGCCCTACTCCCGCAAAAACCGGGGACATATACACTACCAGAATTGAAACTACCTTGGTTCAATACAGTAATAAATCGCGTGCAATACGCCACTTTACCAGCGAGAACCATTGAAGTTATTGCTGATCCCAATCAACCACAACAACCGGTTGTTCATTCACAACCCAGTATGGCCTCCCAGACGCCTGTGCAACAACCCATGACTGAACCCCAAATTGTGTATCAGGAAGTAGAAAAATCTTGGTTAGACTGGGTACTAATGGCACTAGGCTACCTTTTGTGGATCTTAACACTGGGCTTGTGGTTATTGAAAAAGCCTGCCAAGTCGTCAGTAACATCGAGCGATTCAGAGGTTACCGCTAATACTGACGCGACATTGATACTTAAACAACTGAGCAAAGTGGCCAAACAAGGTGACAACAGTCAATTTTATGTATTGCTACGTCAATATGTCGAACTAGCGTTTGACCAGACACTAAAATCATGGTTAGACCAGCAAAGCCCCGAAATTCGGGAACAAATTGCAAAATTGCAGGCTTGCCTTTATAGTGCAAATAAGCAACAAGTTGATCTCGTGACGCTATACAATCAAGTGTGTAAAATTAAAAAGCGTTCAAAATCAGATGCTAAGAATAGCTTAGAGAAGTTGTACTAAAAAATATGGCAAAAAATGAAATAATATTGCTAAAGGCAAGGTCTAGTTAGCATGACCCAAAAACAAAAACGTTACGAATCTTTGGTTCAGGTTTACCATACGGAGTTATACCGCTTTGCTTATTGGTTATGCCAAGATCCAACTATTGCAGAGGATTTGGTTCAGGAAACATTTTTACGTGCATGGCGCTCATTAGACGCACTGCAAGATGAAAAAGCGGCCAAATCCTGGTTATTAACAATTTTACGACGAGAAAATGCACGTCGTTTTGAGAGAAAACAATTTGACTACGCTGATGTCGAGAACGACACATTGGTCGACACCAAAAGCACAGCGTTAGATGATGAAATGGAACAAACTGTCGTACAACGGCAAATTAGTCGATTAGCTCCTGAATATAGAGAACCACTCTTACTTCAGGTTGTGATGGGATGCTCGGGAGACGAGATCGCAGACATTTTAGAGTTAAACAAAAATACAGTAATGACAAGATTGTATAGAGCGAGAAATCAGCTAAAAGAGGCACTAACTAACGTGAATGAATCAGCAAAGGGGGCATCAAACTGATGGATGATTTAGAATTTCGCCGTCGCCTGTTCGCCGATCCAAGCGATGAGCAACTTATAGACGAAGCGGAACAAGATCCAGCTAAAAAGCGTTTACTTGACGAGGCGCAAGATTTCGACGTCTTACTAAGTAATGCGTTAAATGTGCCTGTACCCGATGATTTGCAGGCAAAGCTGCTTAAAAACATTGAATCTGAGTCTGAAACTCAGTCATCAGACAATGTTGTACAGCTTTCTTGGTATAAACGCTTTACTGTGCCAATTGCATCTGCTGCATCTGTCGCTTTAGCTGTAATGGTGTATTTCAGTACTGTTGTGCCAACACCTTTATACGCTGGTGAGCATGCCCTCGAACACGTTTATTATGAAGAAAGCGCTTTAAAGCTGAGTAAAGAAGTCACTTTGCAAGTGGTTAATGAAAAGCTTGCCATGCTCGGAGGTAAACTTGAATCACTACCTGGTAAAGTGACATATGCAACTTTTTGTAATTTTAAAGGCCAGCGTAGCTTGCATTTAATCTTTCAATCGGATCATGGTCCAATGACCGTCTTTATTGTTCCTAGTGAAAGCAATGATTACCGTCAAGGTGATACACAGTTTAACGATGATCGTTACAGTGGCTCAATCAATAAAGGTGCTAATGCAGACACCATTTTGGTCGCAAAACTGGGCGCTCCTGTCGATAAATATCAAGTGGAAGTCAACGACTCCTTACGATGGCTATAAAACAGGGCGTGTAAAGCGCCCTTTTTGTTCCCGAATCAATCCTATTTCAGTTCAATTTCTTGTCTAATTTCATTAGAATGACAAACAGTATTTAAACTTAGAGGAAAACCATGAAACAATTTTTTGTTTTATTGACTATCGTTTCGATGTTATTTGCAACGGCTTTTGACGCAGAGGCTCGTAAGAAGTTTGGCGGCAAGAAAAAAGGCAAAACACATCAGACATCCACTGTACAACAAAAAAAGCAAGTTGATACTAAATCTCTTGCTGCACAGCAAGGCACTAAAAAGAAATCGAGTAAAAAAGGCATTATGGCTGGTGTTTTAGGTGGCCTGCTAGCAGGTGGCCTGATCGCTGCGATGATGGGTGATGACTTTGAGGGCTTCCAATTCCTTGAAATGATCCTATTCGCTATCGCAGCATTTGTTCTTTTCAAAGTCATAATGGGCTTTATGCGCAAAAAGCAACAGCCACAAATGGCTGGAGCACCTAATTTTGGCCAGCAGCAACAGCAAAATCAAAGCTTCTCGCAACCTCAACAGTTTCAAGCAAACCAGACTGCTGGAGGATTTGGAGCACAACAAGAAGTACCTTTTAATCTGCCACGCGATTTCGACGTAAACGGCTTCTTACAAGGTGCTCGTTCGCACTACCAAACCATTCAAACGGCATGGAACAAGAAAGACTACGCAACAATGGCTGAATACTTGAGCCCAGAGCTTGTCGAAGAATTCCGTCAAGAGCGTGAGCAACAAGGTGATGTTGCAACGGAAGTTATGTTTGTTGATGCAGAGCTTGCACGTGCAGATGTAAATGCTGACAAGTGGGAAATCAGCGTGATGTTCCGAGGTAAGTACCGTGACTTAGGTGACATGCAAGAAGAGCCAATTCACGAAGTTTGGCACTTAGAGCGTAAGACGCAAGGCGATGCGCCTTGGCTTATCGTAGGCGTTGAAGACCTAATCGAAAGCTAATTATAAGCGTTAAAAATGGGCTCTAAAGGAGCCCATTTTTTTCATCAACCACTCTTTAACGTTCGCTATCTTCTAAACTCTACCTATATAAGAAATGTACCTTGAAACTTGCCTATTAAAACGTAACCGCTTCTGATACGACTGTTAATGGCCAAAGTTTTATCATCAATAGTTCTTCTCTTTTTTGAATTTAGCTACCTTCAACGCATGCATGTATCACGCTATTTAATATACAAATAATGCCAGTTTTCAGACTGTACCGCAGCATACTTGTTCAACATGAACTATTGCATTTCGGTCAGTATTGGCTATCTTTTTGGAATATGCTTTGAGGCATGCTTTATGTGTCTAACAAAGGAAGGTTCATATGGCGAATCAAGACGCGGAGCGTATCCATAGTGGTGCTATATCACTACTAAGTATAATGGTGGGTATATTCACTTTTTCGCTTGCCAAAGTCACTGAGTTAAATGGCTTAGAAGACGATCAACGCACCTATTTGTATGTGAATTACTTTCTTGGCTGCTTGGTGATTCTTTGTGGTTTGGCAAGTGGTTGGTCCAAGTTTTATTTACTGAATAAATTGAACCTGCTCGCTGCATTATATTTTTTCTTACTCGTATGTATCACAGCTTTTCCGCCGCTGGTATGGATCTTTAGATAACTACAGGGAAATGAATATGCCGTACAGACTAACTCAATCTCTCATAGACGATTTAGCGTCACTTTTTATTCATAGAAAAAGCAAAACGTTGAATGCACACTATATTAAGCAAAGCCAAACTCAGGGTTTGTATCAATTATGGTTTAGAGATCTTCAAAGTGAAATAATCCCTATCTTAGATAGAAACGGAGATCCCGCTACCTACCAATACACTGACGAAGAGATTATAGAGGCATTAAATGCGCGCATAATGAATTTTGATTCTAAACTGAAACGCTTGTTTCGTACGACTCAATTACAGCGCATAATTGGTTTTAGCCACTCTGAAGCCTGTGAGCTATTTGCTCGTAACATTGTCGCTATTAACCCTGTTACCAGTTCGGAGGATTGAGAACATGCGTAGACGAACCTTTTTAATCTCGATCGGATCTTTAAGCATAGCGGGGTGTGCTGAAACTATTTTGATTGGCACAGCCTCTTATTACTATCGTGAGCCCCTTGCACAATACTACTGCAACTTACTGGGCTGCGAAGATGGCGAAGTCAGCGAAAGTGAACTAAGGGTCCATGTAATGGAAAAAACCAAACACGCCGCTGAGCTTGCAGTCCAAAAAGGCATGGAGGTCTCCGATGAAGATATTTTGGCACAATACGAGCAGGAGATGTTATTGGCAAGGAAAGCACTGCGAAATGTGGGTGTAAAACTGACAGATTGACTTCTGTGGGAATAACCTCTGGTACCCAATTGAATACTGACTTTGAATTGGCTCAACATTTAGAAACCAAAAAGAGTACATTTTATAATACCCTTGATTAACTTATTCCCCTTCCCTCATCAAGCTTTAGTTCTAGGTCGCATATTGCAGGTAAAGTGGCAAACCCCCACTCAGTTAACCTCTGATATGATTGTATGAATTCGAAAACTTGAGCGTTTGTCATACCAACTCCTTTGGCTGCAATCAGCTTTTTTTCTTGCTCTAGACGCCACTGAAAGACACGTTCAAATTTCTGACCATTCAAAAAAACCAATTTATCGAAGTGCTCGAATAATACCTGATAATCCGCCGCTAGAAAGTTGTTTACTTGTTCTCGATACTGGCCCGAAGGATCGTTCTGCTGTTCAAATACATTGCAAGTACTTTGTACCAAATCTGTTGGTTGCATAGGTAGACCAAGGCACCACCCTTCAATGATAAGCACATCAAGCTTAGGAGGAACCCGTTTCCAAGTATCAACTGGATAGGGGTTATCTGTCGATTTATCAAACTGAGGTAATATAAAAGGCTCACGCTGTTTGAACTGTGTGACGACTGATATTGCAGCTTGTACATCATGAGTGCCAGGTGCACCACGAGTCGCGAAAGGCGCACTAAGGCGTTTTGCAAGGTTTTGACGTTCAGATTTGCTGTAGTAAAAGTCATCAATTGACACGGACTCGGCGAGATAACCATGTGCACGTAAGTATGCAACATAGTATGCAGCCAATGTCGACTTGCCACTCCCTTGGCAGCCACTTATGGCTATACATTGAGGCTCAACTTGGCCGTTCACTGCACTTTCAAGCCAATCGAGCGCTTTTTCAGTTTGCTTTATATACTGAATGGGGACTTTGTGTGTTTCACAAAACAGCCTTTGCCACGATGCTAAAGCAGACATTTACATCACTTCAAATTTGTATCCAACGCCATAGACAGAGTGAATAAACTCACTATCTGGGGCAATGTCTTGTAGTTTTTTGCGTATCTTTTTTATGTGGCTATCGATGGTCCTATCACTGACTACTCGATCATCGTCATAAATTGAGTCCATTAATCGAGCGCGATTGTAGACTCGCCCTGGGTGCTTAAACATAGTCTGCAGCAACATGAACTCAACATGCGTAAAATCGGTCCTTTGACCATTATAATTAACAAACAAAGTCTCTTCATCTAATAACAGACCAGTTTGTATCGGCGTTGTACTAGTGGTGCGTCTAAGAATAGCTTTAACGCGCGCAACGACTTCTTTTGGACTGTAAGGCTTACAAACGTAGTCATCAGCGCCTACCTCTAAACCGAGTAGTCTATCGATTTCTTCGACTTTTGCGGTCGTCATAACAATTGGTACATCTGAGTCTTTACGAACCTGAGTGCAGATCTCAATGCCGTCCACAGAAGGCAGCATTAAATCCAACAAAATAATGTCAGGTGTAAATGTTCGGATTTTTTTTAACGCTTCAGCACCATCCATCACAATATCGAATTCATATCCAGCTTGCTCAAGATATTTACCTAATACAACCGCTAGTTTTTCTTCATCTTCGACAATCAGTACTTTTTGTTTATTCATTTCAATGCCTTGGTGGTACTTATCAGCTGTTAGTTTTGAATATATCAGCAATATTTACAAGATCCGGGGTAGCCAAATAGTCATTTATTGCTCAAGAGGAAGCAATACATCGACGCTAACACCACCCAACTCGCTTTCACTTGCTTTGATAGAGCCATTATGTGCTTGAACAATACTGGCACAAATAGCAAGCCCCAATCCAGATCCCCCTGAAGCCCTATCTCTAGCCTTATCCACTCGGTAGAGCCTATCAAATAGTTTTGGCAGCAATTCAGGATCTACACCTGGGCCACTGTCTTGCCATCGGATCGACAGATGGTTTTCTTCTTGAGAGATCACAACCTTAATTTTACCGGCTAACGCATCGCTAGAGTCAGTATAACGCAGCGTATTTTGCATAAAATTACCAAACAACTGAGAAAGCCGTGCTTCGTCACAATAAAGCACCGTCTCTGATTGTACATCGATCGCCCATTCAAAGTGCCTGCTCTTCAATGTGGCTAAGTGCGCATCAAAAGTATGGCCAATTATCTCTGAAATATCACACTCTGACATGTGGTAACTGAGCGATCCTCTATCTGACATAGAAAGCTGGTGTAAATCATCTACCAATTTTGTTAGCCGATTAATCTCATCATAGAGTGAATGGAGCTGTGCCTCATCCGACTCGATAATGCCATCAATCATCCCTTCAAGCTCAGCTTTAAATACCGCAATAGGTGTTCTCAATTCGTGGGAAATATCGGCGATCCATTGCTGTCTAGAGTGCTGATTTTCCGCCAATGTAATTGCCAATGTGTTTAAATCTCGGGCAAGCAGTCCAAGCTCATCTTTACTATATGATTTAAAAGGCGCTTCGTAATTACCTGACGCTATTTTTTTTGCCGCAGCTCTTAACGATAGAACTGGCGCGACTAAAAAGCGGCTAAATGGAATAGCTAATAGGCTACTAACTAGCATCGCTATAATCGCAATACCTAAAAACCAATGCTGCTGCCTGTTGGCAAAAACTGAATCTAATGAATTGCTTATTTCAAGGCCATTTTCAAGCCCAATATACCCGAGAAGCTTGCCTGAATTGTCTTCATTTTCATGCACTTCGAGCCAAAGTGTTTTATTCTTACTGTCCTTTTTTCCCTTCAATAACTCACCAGTAGCTGACTTAAATACCAGCCTAGCTTGTGCCCCTCGCATGTGCCTAGGAGGACGGTCTTCTCTTCCTTCACGTCTTTCTGGTTCAGCCGCCCTATGATGCCTAGGAGGCCCTCTTCGTGGGCGTTTCACCATATCGTCGATCTCTTCTTGTGATCGACCATGAAATTCTCCAACCAACCTTGTCCAATGAGGGTTTCTTCTTGTCATCCACCCTTCACCGTAGTTTTCAAAATTCTCTCTGATAGTTGGCAAAATTGCGGTTAATTTAGCGCGACTACTGTCTTGCAAGTATTCTCTAAAGCTCTTTTCAAAGGCTAGCTGATTTGCATAGTACACTGCCGATATAAGCACTGCATTAACTAACAGCAATATAGCTAGCAGCTTTCTTCTAAGGGTTAACCTCATCGACACTCCATAAAAATCAAAGACAAAAGCAGTAACTTGGCAACCAACCTCCCGATTATTGTTACGTGGTTCAACACAGGTAGCACAAGTCGCATATATATACGGTTGGTTTGTAGTCTACTGCAGAAATTATTAAATAAGATTGTGCAAAAACAGTGGAAGTTAGGTAAGCGAAGGCTATGAATTTCCCTTCGCCATGGATTTAAACGTCTTAGTTAAACTGAACGATTTCTAGACCAACGACGTAACTGTCTTCTGTGGCTTCATTACTGCTGCAACGAACAACTTTAGCACTGGCATTGAAAGGAGGAATTGTGGTGCTTTTACTGTTGATGAAAACTGCAACCATCTCCCCTATTTCCAACGGATGTTCAATTTCGATTGACAGCCCCGTAGCACTGAGGTCCTGGCAAGTTCCAAGTAATTTTTCACCTGACTGGTTAACAGTCAACTCTGCTTGCGCATTGACCATCATGCGCATAAAGCGACGCTTATCTTCATGGATCATAGTGAGCTCCTAGACCATATTTTTTATTTTTTCCAAAAGCGATTGCATAGCGAATGGCTTTACTACATATTCATCACAACCTGCTTCATATCCTGCTTGTTTTTCTTGTTCAGATTCTAGACCTGATACCATCATGACCGGAATATCTTTGGTTTCGGGTGTATTTTTCAACATGCGGCAAGTGTCATACCCGTCTAACCCGGGCATACAGACGTCCAATAAAATGACATCTGGAGGATCTGCTATCGCATTAGATAAACAACTGATCCCCGATTCCGCATAACTGAATTTAAACGCATCTGACAAAGCCATCGACAACATTTCGTAGTTAAAGTACTCATCATCAACAACTAACACATGCGGTGTTCTACTCCGTCTTTGCTGCGTGGACATAGTCAATGTCGCTTCCTTATCACAATCCAAAAATTTATATCCTCTTATTAAGGTAATTGGCTGAAAGCAAAATGCAAGTCAATTCCTATAAATCCAACTCATTTAACGCATTCATAACACGCTTAGCTGAAATTGGATAAGGTGTACCTAAGGTTTGAGCGAACAAAGACACTCTTAGTTCCTGTAACATCCAAAAAATATGTGTCAAACCATCTGGTATTGGCATTCCCTTGGCCACCTTCTTACACTTTTGAGCATACAACTCAGATACCTTATCTAACTCTAGTACGCATAAACGATCTCGGTTAGGGTCCACAGGTAATTTTTCTAATCGTTTTTCTATCGCTCTGAGATAACGCAATAAATCTGGCATTTTGTCTGCACCATGCCCACTGACAAATCCCTTAAATATGAGCGACTCCAATTGAGACTTAATATCACCATGAGCCGTGATCATGGTTAAATCTACCCGACCTTTCATTCGCTTATTGACACTATGCGCAATACTCAATACTTGCTCAACCTGTGAGGCTATTTCTACAACTTTGTCACCGAGTTCGCCGCGAATAAACTCTTTTGCAGTTTCAAACTCAGCCTCATCTCGGATGGCTTCAAACCGTCCTAATAA
This sequence comes from Pseudoalteromonas luteoviolacea, assembly GCF_018100925.1. Lineage (GTDB taxonomy): Bacteria > Pseudomonadota > Gammaproteobacteria > Enterobacterales > Alteromonadaceae > Pseudoalteromonas > Pseudoalteromonas obscura. The sequence goes on from NZ_JAGJEH010000004.1 coordinate 455,790, forward strand.
ACTATCTACACCTGCTGCTGTGCAATCAGCAATAAGATCATGGATCTTCCCAAAAGGATTGAAATATAAGCCAAGCTTCGCCTTGTTAGGCAAGTGTTGCTGTAAATACTTCACTGGCGATGGAATGTTTAACAATACCAAGCGTCGTAGCCCGAGTTGATGTGCTTGCGCTGCCTTTTCAGGGTGGTCAAACAATGTGATCGCTGTGCTGTCTTTTTTATCTACCAAAGCAGGGAAAGCCTTTATCTCATATCCACCTTGTGTTTTGGTATACTCTTGAGGTAGCTCTCCAAATCCCCATTCTGTAAGGTTTTCTTGCTCAATTCCTTTTTCTGCCACTTTAGAGAGGGTTTGTGATACTTTGCCTTGTAATTGCTCTTTCAATGCATCAAGATCAAATCCATGGGCAATCACTTTGCCATTGTCATCAACCACCTCAAATTGCATTTTTAAATGCGTTTCAAGTGAACCTGTATCCCAATCATCTTGTGTAACTTTAACACCTGTCATTCGTAATAGCCGCGTTGCAAGCGACTCTAACAGCGAACCTTGCAACGGCTCTATGGAGGCCAACACAGCATCTGCGTAATTTGGCGCAGGCACGAAGTTTCTTCTTAACGTTTTTGGTAAGCTTTTAATCAGCGCGCAAATTAAGTCATGCCTCAATGCCGGAATATGCCAATCAAAACCTTCGTTTTGTACTTGATTCAATAAAGCTAAAGGAACATTAACAGTCACACCATCTACCGATTTACCGGGCTCAAAATGATAGCTCAAAGGCAGAATCAAATTGCCTTGCTGCCACACATCAGGGTAATCAAAAGCAGTTACTTTATCAGCACCATGCTGCATTAAAGACTCGCGGTTCATATGCAAAACTCGTTTGTCACTTTGCTTTTTGAACCAATGATTAAATGCTGCTCGATTGTTCACGTCACTAGGAATACGTTCGTCATAAAACTCAAACATGGTTTGTTCATCAACCAAGATATCTCGACGTCTAGCTTTGTTTTCTAACGATTGGATCTCTTCAACAAGAGAGTGATTATATTCCAAAAACTGCGCTTTTTGACCAAGTTGTTGGCCGATTAAAGCCTCTTTAATGAAAAGCTCTCGGCTCATCACCGGGTCAATTTGGCTATAGACCGTGCGTTTTTTGGAAACAATGGTTAGGCCATATAGAGTTTGTTGTTCAAACGCGATAACCGCACCTTGTTTCTTTTCCCAGTGTGGTTCACTATAACTGCGCTTGACTAAGTGTTGAGCGAGTGGCGCAACCCATGTCAAATCAATCTTGGCATTGATCCGGGCATACAGTTTGCTGGTTTCAACGAGTTCTGCGGACATCAACCATTTAGGGCTCTTTTTAAATAAAGCAGAACCAGGGAAAATATGAAATAAGCTATTACGTGCCCCTTTGTAATGTTGTTTCTCATCTTTCATACCTATATGGCTGAGCATACCACTTAGCAAAGATTGATGAATGGCTTCGAAACTCGCTTCGTTTCCAGATCCTTTATAGTCCATTTCATCACAGACTGTTTTGAGCTGATAAACAATGTCTTGCCATTCTCGGATGCGCATATAGGCCAAAAAGTCTTTCTGACATTGTTTTCTAAACTGACTTCGAGAAAGGGCCTCCTGCTGCTCTTCAAGGTACTGCCAAAGATTCAAAAATGCCATAAAGTCTGAGTTTGGGTCTTCAAACCTGCCGTGTTTTTCATCGGCAGCACCGCGCTTTTCTTGTGGCCTCTCTCGAGGATCTTGGATAGACAAGGCCGCAGCTATAACAATCACTTCATTTAGCGCGCCTTGGTCGACTGACGCCATCACCATTTTTGCCAAGCGGGGATCAATTGGCAAGCGACTAAGCTTTCGACCCGCTGGTGTTAACTTAGCGTTTTCTCGGCGTGAAGCCGCTTTTACAGCACCAAGCTCTTCAAGTAATGCCATTCCGTCTTTGATATTTCGGCTATCGGGAGCTTGCACAAAAGGAAACTTTGCAATATCACCTAACCCCAGAGCCAACATCTGAAGGATAACGGATGCCAGATTCGTTCTCAGAATTTCAGGATCGGTAAACTCTGGTCGAGATACAAAATCCTCTTCAGAATACAGCCTGATACAAATACCCGCAGCGACACGTCCACAGCGTCCCATTCTCTGGTTAGCACTTGCTTGAGAAACCGCCTCAATAGGAAGCCGTTGTACTTTAGTACGGTAACTGTAGCGACTTATACGAGCAGTACCCGGGTCAATTACATATCGGATCCCTGGCACTGTTAACGACGTTTCTGCAACATTAGTTGCGAGTACAATTCGGCGGTGGCTATGGGGCGCAAATATACGATTTTGTTCAGCATTAGATAAACGAGCAAACAAAGGTAGAATCTCAACACCTTTTAAATTGCGTTTCGACAACGCGTCGGCTGTATCTCGGATCTCTCGTTCGCCGTTCATAAATATTAATATATCACCCGACCCAGCTTCGCACAGCTCATCCACTGCATCAAAAATACCTTGGAGTTGATCGTTTTCAGCTTCACTCTGATCGCCTGAAATATCAACTACAGGTCGATAACGCACTTCAACGGGAAAAGTTCTTCCCGATACTTCAATGATAGGGGCATTGTTAAAGTGCTTAGAAAAGCGTTCAGGATCTATGGTTGCTGAAGTAATTATTACTTTAAGATCAGGTCTTTTTGGCAGTAAATTTTTTAAATAACCGAGAATAAAATCAATATTTAAACTACGTTCGTGCGCTTCGTCGATGATAATGGTGTCATACTGGTTTAGGAATCTATCTTGCTGAATTTCAGCAAGCAAAATACCATCAGTCATTAACTTAACGTAACTTTTATCCGATACTTGGTCGCTGAACCTAATTTTAAAGCCAACTTCCTCACCAAGCTCACAACCAACTTCTTCGGCAATGCGATTGGCAACGCTTCTAGCAGCAAGACGGCGCGGTTGAGTGTGCCCAATATACCCGTCAATACCGCGGCCTAGCTCTAAACAAATTTTGGGAAGCTGAGTCGTTTTACCTGAGCCAGTTTCACCAGCGACGATCACCACTTGGTTCTCAGCTATCGCTTTCTTAATGTCTTCTTTTTTCTGGCTTACAGGTAAAGACTCTGGGTAAGTTACCTCTGGCAACCCTTCTTGGCGTTGAATTTTTAACTGCTGGCTACGTGCAATAGATTCGCCGATCTGAGCAACTACTCTTTGTTGCTTTTTTTCATCGGCTATTTTTTTAACACCTTGCAGACGTTTTTTAAATAGAAACTGATCCTTCTTCAAACAGAAAGGAATATCTGAATATAACGACTTTAAGTCCACTACACGACACCTTGAAAATTCCAAAATCGCCGCGTAGTCTACCAAAACCTATGGGATCTACCCAAATAAAAACAGACTTTTAGACAAATCTGTTCCCTGATTCATAGGTATCGTGTAAATGTTTATCGAATGCGAGTAAAACATGAGCACGAGTTATCACGCCCATTAACCTGCCATCTTCGTCACAAACTGGGTATAGCTTAGGCTTGTCATTCGACATTTTATCCGCAATTTGCAAGATGCTATCTTCGGGACTTACACACACCGGCGCGGTATTCATAACGTCTGATACAATGCTGTGCGACTCATTTTGATAGGTCGCTTCTAACATCTTTTTAATACAATCTTGCTCAGACAAAAAGCCTATTACTTTATGATGGTCATCTAAAACAGGGCCGCCAGACTGCCCACTTTGTAAAAGTTTCTCAACCGCCATTTCAACACGCATATCTGAACTAAACGTTACTGGTCTGTGATTGAGATAATCTGCTACTTTAACTGATTGCATTGTTTATTCCCCCAAATAAAATGCCAGCCAATATTATAATAGTAGCTGGCACTGAAAAATTTGCCTAAGAATCAACAATTGCTAACACTATTTAAAAATTCCAACATAAGTTGGCGTATGGCTAGACTTGCTCGCTCTGTACATCCCTTTAGTGTTAAACGGCATGCTGATATTGCCTTTTTTATCGACAATAATGACACCGCCAGTGCCACCTGCTTTATACATGGGCCCGAAAATAACTTCTTTGCCTGCTTTCTCTATTGATATATTTTGATATGAAACCCGCGCACAGATATCCGCCGCAACGTTGTATCGAATAAAATACTCACCATGACCTGTCGCGGAAACAGCACAAGAAGCGTTATCAGCAAAAGTACCCGCACCTATTATGGGTGAATCGCCAATGCGACCGTAGCGCTTTGCAGTCATGCCACCAGTTGAAGTTCCCGCAGCTAAGTTGCCGTTCTTATCCAGCGCAACAGCGCCCACAGTACCCATTTTAAAGGCTTGCGGCAATGCCTTGTGCATAGCTTGATAACCCTTGGTGCCGCTTTCTTGCTGCTTGAGTTTCTCTTTGGCACGCAGCAACGATTCATACCGATGAGGCGTATTAAAATATTGTGAATTAACCAGCTCTAAGCCTTGCTGCTTGGCAAAAGTTTCAGCCCCCTTCCCACTGAGCATCACATGCACGGAATTATCCATGATCTCACGCGCCAAATTTATGGGGTTTTTAACATGCATCACACCGGAAACTGCGCCGGCCTGACGGTTTTTGCCATCCATAATAGATGCATCAAGTTCGTGATGACCGTCATAAGTATAAACAGCGCCTTTACCAGCATTAAAAAATGGTGAGTCTTCTAAAATATTGATTGCCCGGGTAATGGCATCCAAACTATCACCACCTTGATTAAGGATCTGATATCCAGCCTCTACAGCTTCTTGTAATTTTGCCCGATAAGCTTGTTCTTGTTCTGGTGTAAAACGACTTCTCTCAATTGTGCCTGCCCCACCATGGATAGCGATAGCAACTGGGTTAGCTGATTGCGTTTGTGCTTTAGCATTTATAGAGGTCAGCAGTGTTAGGGCGGCTAGAACGGTTAACGTGCGCATTCTGTGTTCCTTATTGTTTTTCGTATTTACACATCACTTTATTTTGCAAGATAAACACTAGGTGAGAAGACTGCAACATAATGCGTTGGAATTGCACAATATATTGATTGGATAATTTATAGTGCGACAATCGAAAACAAAAAAAGCGCCTTAAGGCGCTTTTTTGGATTCAAAACATTTAAAATTAAGCTTCTTGAGCTTGAGCTTTTAAACGAGCTAGACGAGCAACTTGGTGAGTTGACGTTAGGAAAGCAAAAATTGGGGCTAGATAACCACGCTTACGCAGCTCTAGGAAATCTTCGTCGCTTAGTTCATTTAGCTTACGCTCATCTACAAGGTAAATACCGTTGATGTCTTTCTTTTCACCAGCAATTTCAACTGTCAAAGTTTGCTGAACCAAAAGCTCTTTATCAGCAAGGTATTGAGTGAATACTTCTGTAACACGTGCAAACTCAACGTAGTTTACTAGCGCTTCTTTACGACGCTCAAGGTACTCAGTTTCTTTGCCATCAGTGAATAGCGCATTGCCTTCTTCCTCGTTTACAAGCGGGCTTGCTTCATCGATAACGATACCAAACTGATCTTCTTCAGGGTGCTTTACTAGGCCAAATGGGTAACGTGCCGCTGCAAGAGGTGCAAAACCTGCTTGCCACTGACCATCTTTCACGTAAAGGTTTTCACCTGGCTCTAAGCCAAATAGCGCAACCGCTTGAAACTTACCAGATTCAGTATTCTTAACAAACGCCATTGGGAACTCAGTCGCTACACGCGCAAACTCATGCGCAACAACTGGGATTAGGTGCTGTGATTTTAAAAATTCAACGTTGATGCCATTTTTAACTTTTAGGTTGGCATGCTTCTCGTTGTGTAAAGGCTGCACTTGTTGCTCCGCCATAATACTACTCCATTCAAATTCGTATTTATTACTTTTAGTGGCCCTAAGGCTATAGGTTTTAGAAACAAAAGAAAAGAGTATTAAAGCTTTAATTTTGATTTATTAACAAAAAATTTTTGTTCAGCATTTCAGGTAGTGTAAAGCGGTGTCTAGACAAAAATGAGAGCGATTGAAAAACGTGCTAACTTTGATCGATTAACAGCCTATTATTGGGGTTGTACAACTTTTAAAAAGGAGTTTAGGAAACTATGAGTTCTGACAAACATCGATAAAATTGGCGACAACACCCAATCAAATAATGTGTCACTGGAGGCCACTTGGGCCTCAGACAATTTGCTTTATTGTTTGGCTAGTCCAAACTGGTGGATTTTTTCAAGCAAAGATTTATTGTCAATAGCCAACTCTCTTGCCTGCTTTTGTTGATATTTGATCGTACCAATTATGTCTGACATTCTTTTCAATTCAGCTGGTGAAATGAGATTTGAATCGACACTAGTTGGATAAGACATGCCATATAACACGTACAAATAGTTATCTATATCAAAAACGTCAAATTTGCCACCAAAATCATAATTTGTAGGCACTTTATATTTCCAAAGTTCCAATTTTTCCTGAAGTGAGTCCGGGATAGATTCCGGCGATCTATTATCAAGCCAAAACTGACTATCACACCTATCAGAAATACAATAATGAAGCTTAATAAAATCAATGACCTTGTTCCACATATTGGTCACCGTGTTGTTGAAGTGTTTTGCTACTGTATCAAAAGCCATAGTGCTAGTTGGTAAGGTATCTGCCAACATTTTCGCCGTCACGTCAAATACCAACAATCCAGTTGCCTCCAAAGGTTCTACAAAGCCTTGAGAAAGCCCCAGTGCTACACAGTTTTTGCTCCAAGCTTTACTTCTATACCCTACTTTCATATCAATACTGCGTACATTTAGACTGTCTAAATTAGTGCCTATATAGTTTTCTAGTTCAGCGTATGCTTGCGTTTCGCTTGTATGATTCGATGAATACACATGACCAATACCTTTACGGCTGTATAAACCAATATCCCAAATCCAGCCGGCGGTCTGGGCTGTTGAACGCGTATAAGAAGGAATTTGCTCATTGTCTGCGTATGGAATTTGAACTGCGAGCGCTTTATCTGCAAACAACACATCGCCTTTTGCCACAAATGGCGTTTTCATGGCTGTACCAAGCAATAGAGATCTAAATCCTGTGCAGTCGATATACAAATCAGCTGTTTCAACACCGGCGTCCGTCACCAAATGTGAAATCGCGCCGTCATTGTCCAAGGCAACTTCACTTAGTTCATTGTAGTGATGAATAACCCCCAAGTTATTGATTGCATTCTTTTTTAATAATTCTGAAAATGCGCCTGCATCGAGATGATAAGCATAGCTTGCGGCACCATCAAATTGCGGTTGAGTGATTAACTTTGGTGCTAAATTATGATCGCAGAGTGTCGATTGAAACCCGACAAAATCGGCAAAGTGGATACCAGAATTGTCATTGAGCCATGCCGTCACGAGGCCTAATTCAGAACTAAAAAAATCAAATGGGTGATAATATCGGTGAGTCTTACCAGCTTGCGGGGCCATCCAGTTCTCAAATGAGATCCCCTGCTTGAAAGCAACATTACACTCTTTGACAAATTCGCCTTCATCAATACCAAAATATTCGAGCGTTTGTCTCATCATTGGGACCGTGCCTTCTCCAACGCCAATGGTAGGAATATTTGCCGACTCAATTAATTTAACAACGGTTTCAGAACCTAAAAAACGCTTCCCCAGATGATTGGCTGCTAACCAGCCTGCGGTGCCACCACCAACAATAACGATTTTTTTAATCATAATAAATACCAAAAAAGGAGCCGAAGCTCCTTATTTTCTTATAATTACTAGTTATTAGTAACGTACAGAAACGCCTAGGCTGTAACGAGTAGCTTGCTCATATTCGTATAGAGGGAAGCCATCACTGAAGCCATTGTTAGCTTCGATAAATGCATTGTTACCGTACTGCTCTGCAGACTCACCTGTTAAGTTAACAACATCAAATTTGATGTCAATGTTTTCATTGAAGTGATATACAGTGCTTAAATCAACTGAACCGAAGCCTTCGTGTAAACGGTTACCATAACCACCAGTTTCACGGATCATATAGCTGCTACGGTAGTTATATGAAAGACGCGCATAGAACAAGTCGTTTTCATAGTAACCAGTTAAGTTGTAAGCATACTTAGAGCTGTCGCTTAGCTCAAGGTTGCCATCAGTGAATACGCGAGTTACTTCACCGTTACCATTAGTAAACTCAGTAGTGTCAGCTTCGCCTTTGGTATAAGTGTAGTTAACCATCGAACCGAAACCATTACCGAAGTCTTGCTGGTACTGGAATTCGATACCTTGCACTTTACCACCTGGACCATTGAAGTTTTCTTCAATTGTCCAACCATTTGCTGCTTCTTCTGGAGATAGCGCAGGTAGGCCAAGTCTAGAAATATCGTCAGCAGTTGCGTCGCGACGGTTGATAACGATAAAGTTGTCTACGTCTTTGATGAAAGCAGTTAGCGCTAATAGTGAGCTTGAGTTAAAGTACCATTCAACACCTACTTCTGCTTGGTTCGCTGTAAATGGAACTAGACCAGGGTTACCAAGAGCAACTCTTTGGTCATCGGCTTGCTCGTTCGCTACGCCCGATAGTGAAGGGTTGAAGTACATGTCATTGTACTGTGGACGCGTCATTACTTTTGATGCAGCGATACGTAAAATCTTATCGTCCGCTAAGTCATAAGCAAAGTTCACACTTGGTAGTACTTCACTGTAGTCTGCCGCTTCAACTGTACGTTGATTTGCTAGACCTTCTTTATAGTAAATTGATGAAGCGTCAGTTTGCGCATAACGGATACCGAAGTTACCACGGTAGTTTTCGCCGCTGTACTTAGCCATTATGTAGATTGACGTATTTTCTTCTTCAATGTGGCTGTAAGCACCAAAGTCTTCAGTTCTACCTTGGATGCTCGACTTAGCCCAGCTCTTCATTGCATCGATGTCATAGCGACGGATCTTAAGGTCGTCAGCACCTACATCGAATGTGCCATGATTTGTACCGTCAAGTACGTATACTGGGTTGAAACAACCTGTCGTTACGTCTTCAGTACATAGGTTTTGGTTAAACTCAAAACGTCTGCTTGTCGCTTCGTGTTCAGCGTATCTGAAGCCAACTTTAACCGAGTTGATGAAGTCATGGTCAAGCATATATTCAAAATCTGCTTGGATGAATTGCTCTTCATCAGTCTTAGGCGTTGCATTGAAGTTGCTGCCTGTACCCATTGCAAACGCACCGTTTGGAGTATCTGCAGTTACACCCGGCGTGTAAGTTGCCAAGTCAAATCCTGCTGGTAAGTTCCACTTGTGATGACCTGATGTAAAGTCATATGTACCAGCAGAGATATCAGCATTAGAATTTGGGTTCATTACCATTTCGAAATCAGTACCACCAGAAGAGGTCGTTTCACCGATAACAAATTCAAGCTTATAGTTGTCGCCTGCGTATTCTACTTTCAGATCTAGATAATCTGAGTTCATCGTCGCTTCACGTGGACGCATTTGAGCAAATGCAACGTTCATTGCACCTGCCACAGGAACGCCCGGAGTCGCTTCTGAACCATTACCGTGGATATATGCTGTTGTCGCATCATCTGCACCACGAGTTAACCACATCGCATAGTTCGTATTGTTTGCGTCCATCTTCATGTCAAGATAGTTAACAACAAAGCTTAAAGAATCTGTTGGTGCGTACTCGATTGAAGTTGTGAAAGCGCTACGCTCACGCTCTTGCTCAAATCCAACTGGACCACTACCCCAAGCCCAAAACGCTTCGTTTCCTTGACGCTGTAATTGACGAGTTTGCTGTACAGCTGAGAATAAGAAACCTAAGTTCTCATCATTGTTTTTCCAGCTATACATGCCTGAATATTGTGGATCAGTTTCGCCTGAATCATCAGAGTGAGAAAACTCAAGTGAACCGTATACTGTGTTTGCATCTAGTTCTAATGGAGTACGAGTCTTTACGATTACTGTACCACCTACACCACCTTCGATGATATCCGCTTGAGAAGACTTATAGACTTCTAGGCCACCAACTAGTTCTGATGGTAAAAGTGTGTAGTTGAATGAACGCTTTGCCGGCTCAAGTACGAACCAACCTGTAGAAGCTACGTTCTGACCATTTAAAGTTGTCTTTGTGAAGTCAGCACCTGCACCACGGATAGAAACCGCATCACCTTCACCAAACTGGCCTTGAATTGTAATACCAGGTACACGCTTCAGTGACTCTGCAATGTTTTTATCTGGAAACTTACCAATATCTTCCGCAGTGATTGCATCTACTACACCTTCAGCGAAGCGCTTAGTATTTAGAGATGCTTCTAAAGAACGACGGATACCACGTACTTCAATTACTTCTACGTCTTCTTTGGCTTGAGTACCGCTATCAGCAACTGCTACACCAGATACACCTGCGGTAAACGCAAGACCAATGTTTGCAGCTAGTAAACTTTTCTTAAAATTATTAGCTAACACAGGATTCCCCTTGAATCATTTTGTTGGTTTTTAAATCACTTCTGCCCAGTGATGATGACAACGCTGTCATCTAATAACAAACCATACACCCAAAATTACATAATCGCTACATGTTTTTTAAACAAAAACGTTAAAATTTTTCACTTAAATTTATAACACATTGTTTAATATAGGATTATATGTTCTTTGGTTATACTTTGTTACAAACGCGTACTAATATAACACATGATATGCATAAATCTGTAGTTTATGAGGTGATTGATACAAAATTTCTGTATCTAAATAAGTGACTGCATAATATTAATGCAATATTGGAAGAGTTGATCAATATAATAGCCTGGGCAGAAGCTGTTCAAGGTGATAACCATTCTCAATGACAACGCTGTCATTTTAAGGCATTTTACTCGGCGTGTCCAGTAAAAGCTAAAATACAGCTACCCTTGCGGGACTACAAACAAAAAATAACGGATCAGTTTGAAAATTAAGAAATTAATTTTTCATCTCGTCGAAAGACGTATCATTAAGTGCAATAAAGCCTGTCAAGATCTAGACGAAACACACGCTTTTTATTATAACGAATACTAATAAAGTATGTATTTTTTAAAGATAAACCTTATGCTATCTAGAGTATTTAGGTTTTCCAAAGGCATACCGATTGTACTCTCCACAAATATCAAACAAATTTTTTATAAAGACCTGCTATTTAGATTAATTGACTATTACGGCTGTCGTACTGTGGTATCTAGTACAACTTGACGTCAAAGCAGTGCTGATATCGTTAGTTTTTTCAATATAGAAATGTATGTGAATGAAGAAAGTAAGAAGGTTTAAAAGGAAATAAAGATGAAGGAATTAGGAAAAATGCACTCAAGGTGCAATTTTCCTAATTAAAAGACTTAAGGGCACCAGAAAACACTTAGCTTTAAATCAGGCAACCCCAAAACAGCTCTTAGTGGTATATCCAATTCTGATCCCTGCTGTTTAGCTTGTTCATACATCGCGCGCTTTTCTTCGCCGCTAATCAACAAAATCGCATGTTGTGTATTTGCAATACCAGCCAACGTCAAGCTCATACGTTCAGTGATACTGCCTGTCACTTCACTCTCATTAGCATTAATTGCACACACAAGTTGCTCTGTTTTCAATGCCGCGTCTAAGCCTTCAGCATGAGGAAACAATGAAGCTGTATGACCATCAGGCCCCATGCCTAATATAGTAACATCGAACGGCGTCTTTAATGTTTGATAGCGCGCTTCGACTTCTTCTTGACCAACAACAGCCGTACTTGCGCCATTTTTCATGGTTACAAATTGGGCACTTGATGCTTTATCTTGTAATAGCGTATTTTTGATAAAAGCTTCATTAGACTTTTCATGACTTGGTGAAACCCAACGTTCATCAACCATAGCTACCGTTACTTTGCTCCAATCAAGATCCAGACTTGATAGACGTTTGTATGCCGGTGCAGGTGATGACCCGCCAGATACTAACATACTTGCCTTTGAGTCACCTTCAAGTGCAGAATTCAAAGTACTTTCTAAAATGGATGCTAAATGCTCAGTCATCGCATCTTTTGAGTCAAAAAACTGCTCGTGTATGATCGCCATTAGTTATTTTCTCCAACGTTAAACCAAGCGTGGTCCTTTTCAGCTAATAATTCATCGGCTGACTCAGGTCCCCAAGAACCCGCACGATAAAGCGCTGGTGTCCCTTTTTCTTGCCATCTTGCAATAATTGGGTCAATCCACTTCCACGCCTGTCTTACTTCATCTCTGTGAATAAACAACGATGGGTTATTCGCCGCCGCATCCAACATCAAACGTTTGTATGCATCTGAATGAAATCCATTGCTGTATTTTTCGCTTAATTCAATGTTAAGAGTAACGGGCTCAAGCTGCATTTCTAAGTTATCTAACCTTTTCGACATCAGTGTCAACTGAATGCTTTCCTCAGGTTGTAGTCTTATGATTAATCGGTTTGGTAAGATTGGCCCAACTGTGTCGTCATATACATTGTGAGAAACTGGCTTATATTCGACAACAATTTCAGCACAACGTTGCTTCATTCGTTTGCCCGTTCTTAAGTAGAAAGGTACGCCAGACCAACGCCAGTTATCAATGTGAGCACGAATTGCGACAAATGTCTCTGTTGTGCTTGACCCTTCCCCTAACTCTTCTAAATAACCAGGAACTAGATTACCGTTTAACTCCCCAGGAACGTATTGACCTCGTACTACGTTTGAATCAACCAACTCATCTGTAAGTGGTCGTAACGCTTCCAAAACTTTCAATTTTTCATTGCGAATACGGTTAGCATTTAGCTTATGTGGTGACTCCATCGCAACGAGGCAAAGCAGCTGAAGTAGGTGGTTTTGCACCATATCTCTTAATGCACCAGCTTTATCGTAAAAGCCAGCTCGGCTCTCTAGACCAACAGTTTCCGAAATACTGATTTGAATATTATCAATGGTTTTTGCGTCCCATAGGTTTTCAAAAAGTACATTTGAAAATCTAAGGGCCATTAGGTTTTGAACCGTTTCTTTACCTAAGTAATGGTCAATTCGGAAGATCTGGTCTTCATCAAAAAACTCAGCAATTTTTGCGTTTATTTCTTCTGCTGATTCACCACAATAACCGATTGGTTTCTCAACCACTACGCGTGAATTTTCACTGATCAACGATTTTTTAGAAAGAAGTTCGCAGCAGGTACCGTAAACGGCTGGAGGTAATGACAGGTAGAATACTCGAGATTTATCATTGTCATCTTGCTCTAGAATATTTCTTAATACATCCCAGTTGTCATCGGCTTCTGTGACATTGACAACAACAGGCACGATGAACTTAGAAAAGGCATTCCAGTCAGTTTGGTTGTATTCTCCCTGACCTAAATGCTGTTGAAGTGCTTTCCCTGCGGTTTCTACATATTCGTTTCTTTTATTTTCTTCTCGAACAGTCGGTAGAATACGGCTACCTTCGGGCAAGTTGCCTTCTTGATATGCACGATACATAGCTGGCAACAATTTTCTCAACGCTAAGTCGCCGCCCCCACCAAAAATTACGATATCAAATGGATTAAGCATAATTATTTCTCACAAGGTTAGGCGCGCAGTCATTACTCTAAAGAGAACACGCGCTACAATCAAAACCGTTTGGTGTTTTCGGTAAACATGCCAAACACAACTTCACTTATAGGATTGAATTCGTTCTCAGACCACTATTTTGCTTGGTTTGAAGAAGAAAGTTACCAAGCACTCATTCAGTATATTTAAACGCTTTAGATGTCTTAATAAAAATGAGTCTTAGGGGCTCTGTAATTCCTCTCACAAAAATACAGGCCCTAAGTACTCCAGCGCTACCCGTTCAAAGGTATTCTTTACATTTGTTGCTATCAAGCAACGTTATTATTTGTTTCTATTTTGCTTGTAGTAAGCAATTAACCCAGACGTCGAACTATCGTGTTCGTGACTGATATTTTCGTTCGTTAATTCGGCTTCAATGTTACTTGCCAAGCCCTTGCCGAGCTCTACGCCCCATTGGTCAAACGAACAAACGCTTAAAATGATGCCTTGACAGAAAATCTTATGTTCATACATTGCAATCAAACGACCAACGGCTTTCGCATCTACTTTATCTAAAATGATTGACGTAGTAGGACGGTTGCCTTTATGAATTTTATGAGCGACGAGTTGCTCAATTTCACTCTCAGACTTACCTTTTCCTGTTAGTTCCGCTCGAACTTGACTTTCATCTACGCCAGCCATCATCGCCTCGGTCTGTGCGAAAAAGTTAGATAGCAAAACATCATGATGCTTTCCAAGTGCTACCTGAGGCTCTACTGAAGCAATAAAGTCTGCTGGTACAATGACATTGCCTTGGTGTAAGCATTGATAAAACGCATGCTGTCCATTAATTCCTGTCATTCCCCAAATAATCGGCACAGTTGTATAAGGTACAGTTTGACCGTTAAATGTTACATGTTTGCCATTACTTTCCATTTCGCCTTGTTGAAGGTAAGCAGGCAACATATGTAGAGCCTGATCGTAAGGCAAAATCGCTTGTGAAGTATGACCTAAAAAGCTTGTATTCCAAACACTTAACAGCGCCATAATAAGAGGGATATTGTGCTCAAACTCAGCTGTTTTAAAGTGAGTATCTATCTCAAAAGCACCTTCTAAAACCTCAACAAAGGTTTCATAACCAAGGTACAATGCGATTGGCAGTCCAATAGCACTCCACAATGAGAATCGTCCACCTACCCAATCCCACATGGTAAATACATTTTCATCTGCAATACCAAACGCACGTGTTTTTTCTAAGTTGGTGCTCACCGCAACAAAGTGTTTTGCCACGGCGCTTTTGTCTTGGGCGCTTTCTAAAAACCAGTCAACTGCAGAGCGCGCATTATTCATGGTCTCTGATGTGGTGAACGTCTTGGAAGAAATCACAAATAGAGTCGTTTCTGGCTGAATTTTTTTCAATACCTGTGCCAGCTGCACACCATCCACATTCGATACGTAATGAACGTTTAGTTTACCGTCGCTATATGCACTTAAAGCTTCCGTTACCATTTGTGGGCCTAAGTTTGAACCGCCCACACCAATAGCAACAATATCTTTTACAGCTTGCCCTGTATAACCTGTCCATTCACCACTTCGAACTCGGTCAGTGAAAACTTTCATCTTTTCAAGTTCAGCTTGAACTTGCTCTGTGACATTTACGCCATCAACATAAATTGGAGACGCTTCTCTGTTTCTAAGTGCTACGTGCAATACAGCTCGGTCTTCTGTGAAATTAATTTTTTCCCCAGAAAACATCTTGTCACGCCAAGATGTAACATCGGTCTCTTTCGCCAGCTGTATTAATTGTTCGAACACCGAGTCATTGATGAGCTGTTTAGAGAAATCAAAAAGTACGCCTGGTATTTGGCGAGAAAATTTATCGAAGCGCCCGCTATCAGCCTCAAAAAGAGTCTTCAAATGCTGTTCTTTTAGTTGTTCTGATGCTGCTGATAATGCTTGCCAACTTGCTAACGTTGTACGGCAATTCATAATTTTTCCCCTAGCGATGATAGTGTGCCAAATACATAAAATACACACATAAACATATTCGAGCGTTAACCATAAGTTAAAATGACAACGCTGTCAAACTGCATGTTCCTCATTTTACTTTGCATATAATAACTGATTTTTTAATTTTTGACACCGGTATCATTAAATTTATTAAAGTTATTCAGTAACAGTTAAAATGCAGCAGGGTCTAAATTTGATCGTTTCATGAAAAGCTGAAATATACTATATTGCCTTATAACTACTAATTGGCGTTGTAATTTAGTATCAAAAGCCAGCAAAAAAGAGTGATTACAAATAAATGACTCAAAATTCGGCCACAATTTAAGCCTATTTCCTATAGAAGAAAAAAAATGAAAGTAACCATCAATGACGTCGCAAAACATGCGGGCGTGTCAATGAAAACTGTATCAAGGGTTATCAATAAAGAGCCCTCTGTAAGAAAAAAAACTTATGATCTGGTTATGCAAGCTGTTACAGAACTTAACTATCAGCCCAATACCGCAGCGCGCAACTTAGCAGGCACCTCTTCATTCGCAATTGGCCTAGTTTACGACAACCCAAATGCCTACTACGTTATTGATATGCAAAACGGTGTGCTCTCTCGATGTAAAGATGAAGGCTACGAACTTGTGATTCATCCTTGTTGCGCTCAAGACCCTGAGATGCACAAAGAGATTGCTACCATGATTCAACGCTCTAGGCTCGCTGGCTTAGTATTAACACCTCCTCTTTCAGAGCAACAAGATATTATCGATATGCTTGACGAATTGGGCATTGCATATGTGCGCTTACTGTCTGGACAAGATAAAACCCCAGAAAAATCAACTGAAGTACCAGCAAGTCCGAAAAGTAATAACTGCATTTATGTAGACGATTATGCAGCTGCATATGAAATCACAGTCCACTTAATTAATCTGGGACACAAAACCATTGCCTTTGCATGTGGGGATGCAGAACACAAATCAACAACTGAACGCTTAGCTGGTTATCAAAGCGCTCTTAAAGATCATAACCTTACAGTAGATGACAACCTTATATATGAAGGTAATTATTCTTTCGAATCTGGTGTTGAAGGCGCAAAAGCGCTATTGAAAAATAATAATGCATCCAATATAACCGCGATCTTGGGCGGAAACGATGAAATTGCGGCTGGTGCATTATTTGCCGCCCGATTAATGAATATTGCGATTCCTGAACAGCTATCCATTTCAGGGTTCGAGGACTCGCCTTTCTCGAGGCAAACTTGGCCTAAGTTAACAACGGCTCATCAAGCAAATAGTGTCATATCTGAACATGCTGCTAGGTTATTGTTTTCGAAAACACGAGGCAGTAGAAAGCAAGATAAAGATATCATTACGACCTTCACACCAAGTATCGTGATCCGAGAAAGTACAGGGCCAGCCCCCAATTAATACAATATAACTAGTGGCGCTCAAAGTAGCGCCAACCCTGTCGTAACATTGGCTACGCGGGTAAACCCTAAAGAGCTTAACATCTCTGCCACCTGCAGCGAACGCCGGCCACTTCGACAAACAATGACATAGGATTTTTGAGGGTCGAGTGTACCATCAATATAGGCATTAACTACCCGCCCTGCCGGCACATTAACAATGCACTCACTTTCATTTTGACTGAGCTTTTTTGCGAGTTCAGTCGTGGACGCTTGATGTTCCCCGGTTTCTCTTATATCGAGCACCTGAGCGTCATATGTATCTATCCAGCTTGCTACCTCCTTACGCGTCATTAGCGCAACAAGTTCACCTTCTTTCCGCTTAAGGCAACTTTGATTTCGTTTTATTTCTTGCTTGCTTAAATATATCTTTCCCTGAGAGATGAATACTTCACCCTCGGTAAACTTACGAGATCTAATCTGCTCATCTGGCAAGTCTGCTACGTATATTACCCTCTCACCCCCCTCGCAGTTCCACTTGAAAATAACGCTCTGCCTTTCGGCCTCGAATGTAGATGTTACCTGCCAGTCTTTACCCGACACTAAAGTCTCTTCTGATTTCGAGCTTTCAAGTTTCAAGATGCGTGCGCTTTTGCCAAAAACACGTTTTATGTTTCTTTCTATATTTTCATCTTTGCAGTTTTCATTTGTCAGCAGAAAAGCCAGCCGTTTCGTGTCTATAGCATCAAAACAATATTTCAGTTTCGCCAATAAAGGGTCTATTGGATTTAGTACAATCGCTTCCTTTTCTTTAGATATAAATAGCCAACACCCGGTAGATTGGTAATTTAGCCAGGTAAAGCCGCTCCACTGTGAGCAGTTTGAGTCATTACCGTCTACCCAAGTGCCTGTGCTCAATAAAGACTTCATTGAGCGGATTGCTTTACACGCTTTTACAATAAACTCAGTGCTGTCCGCAGGACCAAACGACATACGAATTGCATTTGAACACTGCCAATCGCTCAATCCCATGGCTTCCAAAACAAAACTGCTGGTGACTCCAGAGCTGCAAGCAGATCCCCCACTGACTCGAATACCTGCCGCGTCAAATAAATCTATCAGTTCTTTTCCGGTGAGATAATCAATTGAAAAGTTCAGCGTAGTTGGTACAGACAACTCAAAAGTGTGATGAAAACGAATATTAGTAAAAGTATCTTGTAGAGCCGATACAAGCATATCTCGATGCAACTGCAATTTATCGTGGGGCTGAAATACTTCATTTTGGCTATTTAATAGTGAAAATAGAGTATGTAAACCAGCAATTCCTGGCAAATTCTCTGTGCCTGAGCGCATCCCTGACTCCTGCCCACCGCCTGCGATAAAGGGGATATATGGTCGTCCGCTGCGAATATACAAAAACCCAATACCTTTTGGTGTGTATAATTTATGACCCGAGAAAGGAGCATAGTCGATTGAAATTGAATCCATGTGTAGCGGTACTTTTCCCAATGCCTGAACACAATCGACTAGCCAAGCCACTTCTGGATTATGCTCTCGAATTACCTTCTCCAGCGCCTGTAAATCTTGCGTAACCCCGGTCTCATTATTGACAGCCATGGTACATATCATCACAGCCTGTGGTATGTGCTGTGCAATAAATTGATAATCCAATATACCTTCATTATTTACCGGGATCTCCAACACATCTGCATTGAGACCAAGTATGGCATTCCAATGTTTTAACGTGTTTGGCACCGCTTTGTGCTCTGTCGCACCATATAAAAGGACCGGCTTCGATATGCCTTTGTGGACCTCTTGCAGATATTGGTTCAGCACAGAAACAATGGCAGTTTGGATCCCTTCTGTAGCACCAGAAGTAAAAAGCAGCTCACCCTCTTTGCTGCCAATCAACTGCTTACCAAGTTGCCTCGTTTGTTCAAGCAAGTTTTTTGCTGTTAAGCCTGCAATGTGTGAGCTTGAGGGGTTACCAAAGTTTATTGTCATACTTTGTAGAACACTATCTGATATTGAAGTCAGAACAGGTGTCGTGGCATTGGCATCAAGATAAATCTGGGGAAAAGGAGAAGTGTTCACGTGTACCGCTTATAACTATATGTACTATGTTATTCCATTTTACACAAAAACTTCTGCTTCGTTAAGTTCAATAATGTATTCATATACAAAGTCGAAGTGTTACAAACTAAAAAGGAGCGCTGTGCGCTCCTTTATCAATTCTTCTAAAATCAGATTAACCGGCCTGCATGTGCCGTTGACTTGATGACCAAGCATTACCCAAAGCTTTGACTAAGGATGCCAAAGGAATTGCAAAAAACACTCCCCAAAACCCCCACAGCCCTCCAAAAAATAGTACTGCAACAATGATGTAAACAGGGTTGAGATCTACCGCTTCTGAAAATAATAGCGGCACCAATAAATTACCATCTAAAGCTTGAATAATGCCGTATACGATTAATATGGTCCAAAATTCAGGCGCTAAGCCAAATTGAAATAGCGCCACTGCTGCTACAGGAATGGTAACTAACGCAGCACCAATAAATGGAATAAGTACAGACAGTCCAACCAAAGTGCCAAGCAAAGCAGCGTAGCGGAGATCAAGTACCGCAAATGCGATAAAACTGGTTCCACCTACAATCACTATCTCTATCACTTTTCCGCGAATGTAGTTCATTATTTGATGATCCATTTCTTCCCAAACTTGGGTTATTAGCTTTCGGTCTTTGGGGATCAATTGTTTAATTCCAGACGTCAAAGTTCCTTTATCTTTGAGCATGAAAAACACTAACAAAGGCACCAAAATTAGATAGATGAGCCACGCAACTAGATCTTTAATCGAAGTCAGTGATACCGAGACGATTAACTCGCCCAGTGCAAGTACTTTGCTTTCAACACCAGCCACAATGTTTTGTACCTGTTGTACTGAAATTAAATTGGGATAGTCTTCTGGTAAGTGGAGCAAATAATCTCGACCTTTTTCAACCATACTAGGCGCTTCCTGCACAAGATTACTCGCCTGCGACCACAAAACAGGCACGATCACCAACAGCAGTGCTAAAACGACACCAACAAAACCCAACATAACTAAATTTGTCGCCATTAAACGACTAGGCATAACACGCTGCAACCGTGTCACAGGCCAGTCGAGCAAATACGCAATGACCAAGGCCACCAGAACAGGGATGACAAAGGAGCCAAAAAAGTACAACATGGTCGCAGTGAAGACAAGCATCAACAATAAAGTGACCGAGTCTGGGTCCGAAAATTTTTCTTGATACCAAGATTTTATTAACTCAAACATCCGTGATGTGTACCTCAATAAAGTTAAAGTTGCCTTCTTCTGCTAAGACATAGTGATACGCTTGGCCAGCTAAATAGCGCTTTATATCGGAAAGATCTTGAGTTCGATTGCATATAAATCTGATATTTCCAATATTCAGGTTCTTCAACTGCCATTTAAATTGGACAAACAATTGAGGACAATTGTAATGCCTTAAATCAATCGTTGTTAGTTCTATGTTTTGCACCTTCGTAGGCTACAAAAAGCCCCACCCGTTAATTTTAGGTTAAAAACCAACACTTATAAAACGCTATAAAAACATTTTAAATACATTGGAAACGCAATATATACTTTTAATTTTACTTCAATATCATGATACCGCTTTATAAGGTACCTCTATAGTAAATAGCAAGCGAATAATCCTGTATTTTACTCATATTCCAGCGTCTTTCTGTAGCTTGAACTAGGGCAATGGTTTATTCTTATAACAACAACAAGCTTTACGGGAAACAATATGCCAAAAGCACACAACAAGGCACGTTTGCCGGCGAACCCCACACTTAAAGAAATCAATTGGTACAAAAAGCAAATCAATTGGGGGGAGCTCCCGCCGTTTTATCATCTTGTCGCTTCTTCTGTCAGTGAGAGTGAAGGAATTTTTCAGCACGGATTTGATAATGCTATCAAACGGTTATTAGACAAGCGTAATTGGAATTTACAGCTTTTGGACGGTTATGAGGACGACAACGGCATCGTTCATTGTAATAGTGCACCAAAAATCACTCTTCACCAAGCATTCACAGATCGCGGTTACGAACTTTGGGCTTTTCCAATTGCTCGCAATGTAAAAGTCGACACATATCTAAAAGACAACAAATATCTTGAGTTTAATGTGTGGGACCCCCATACCATGAAGACACTCATTAGATTTAGTCAAATGCATAAATTCATTCGATTTTATTTTGAGCGCGGTGACATCGCAGATAAAGCGCTGATTTTGCACGCACACAAGGTTGTGCATCAAACCATCTCTCTTTTGAAAAGAGAATTGAACGTTGTGAGCGTTGATGGTGTCTCAATAAAAGATTTTTACCTGTTATGCGAAAAAGACGCCCGAGCTTGTGAAGATGAAATAAACTTAGCTAAAATCATGCTCGGTGACGACTACAAGAAGGATTAGAATGCGATTTAAAAAAGCACTTGCAACGACTTTATGCGCACTCGCACTAAGTTACTCTACAGCCAATAATGCATCAGAGTTTAAGCTCCCAGACCTAGGTACGTCGGCTGTGCAAGTTTTACCAATTGAAAAAGAGCAAGCCATCGGTGAAGTAATGATGATGCAGATCCGCTCTAGTTCGCCCTTGGTTCAAGACCCTGTTCTTAATGAGTATCTGTCTGCACTAGGCAACAAACTCGTCGCCAGTGCTAACGACGTTAGATTTCCATTTAAGTTCTTTTGGCTCAACAACAAAGCCATTAACGCCTTCGCATTTTATGGCGGACATGTGGGAGTCCATACAGGCCTGATAGCGCAGTCTGACAATGAAAGTCAACTCGCATCAGTGCTGGGCCATGAAATAGCTCACGTTACCCAAAGGCATTTAGCAAGAAGAATCCAACAGGCCAAAGACAACAGTGCCTTAACTATCGCAGGCATGATCACGGGTATTCTGGCCACGGTTGTTGCACCAGACGCAGGCATGGCAATCCTTGCAGCCAATAGTACTCAAGCCGCCCTAAGCCAATTGACCCACAGCCGAAAAGCAGAACAAGAAGCAGATAGATTTGGTATGCAAACGCTGCAAAAAGCAGGCTATGATCCATATGCTGCCAGTGAATTTTTAACGAAGCTTGCATCCCAAGTTAGATTTAAAAACAAGCCCCCAGCGTTTTTGCTCACTCACCCCTTACCTGACTCTCGTGTATCTGATGTCAGGCTGCGTGCCCAACAATACCCAAAGCGCTATGTGCCAAGCAGCGAAGATTTTCATTATGCACAAAACCGGGTAATGGCCCGCTACCACCTGAGCAAAGAAGATGCGCAGGCCTATTATGAAAACACATTGAGAACCAGTACTGAGCTCGATAAGAGTCATTATGAGTACGGATTGGCAATTTCATTGCTTGACCAAAAAAAATATGACCAAGCGGAAAAAATTATAAATAAACTACTAAAATTAAAGCCTAATAACTTATTTTTCATAGATGTTTATACAGATATCAAACTCGGTCAAAAAAAATATGAGCAAGCTCTGTCACTGTTAGAAAAAAAGCACCTGCTTCGTCCTAACAATCAAGTCATCACTTTAAATCTAGCTAACACAGCTATCAAAGCAAAAATGTACGAAAAGGCAGAGCAACTGCTTAAAGTGTTTTTGTTAGAAAAACCAAACCATGTGCTCGCCAAACAATTGCTCACTGAAACTTATGAACTCAGTGAAAATAAAGCGGCTTACCATGAATCACGCGCTAGTTTACTATCTCACTACGGTGCATTCATGAAAGCAGCCGATGAAGTACAAAAAGCACTTAACTTCATTGAAAAAGAAGACGAAATTAAAAAGTTGCGCTTAAAAGCTTTGCTAACCAAATATAGAGGCATGCAAAAAGAGCTCGCAAAATTGTAACCCAGCACGTTGCCTATCTACTCAACTTTGGACAATATTTTGTCCATATATAAAGATAGGCACACCTTTTTCAATCAGTTACAATCAAACAAATATAAATATAAGTTACAGTTTCAAAAGGTCTATTATGTCAGTAACTATTTACCACAACCCCCGTTGTTCGAAGTCTCGTCAAACGCTTGCATTGCTCGAAGAAAATGCCATTCAGCCAGAGATCGTAGAGTATTTAAAAACTCCCATTGATGAGAGCACGCTTGATACATTAATTTCAAAATTAGGGTTTGAATCTGCACATCAATTGGTGCGCAATAAAGAAGCCATCTATAAAGAATTGGGCTTAAGCAAGGACAGTGATGAACAAACGCTAAGAACTGCCATGATTGAAAACCCTAAATTGATTGAGCGTCCAATAGTTGTAAAAGGTGAAAAAGCAGCACTAGGTCGTCCACCTGAGTCAGTGTTAGACATTATTTAAATATGGCGACAATTCTCGTTTTATACCATTCTAGTCATGGCTCAGTCGAAGCCATGGCTAATGAAATAGCCGAAACACTTAATGCCCAGGGTGCAACGGTTCGTTTACGTACCTTTGTACAAAGGCAACCTCACGATATCGTAGTCACGAAACAAGATCTCATTGAATGTGATGGACTTGCATTTGGAACACCCACACGATTTGGCATGATGGCGGCTCAAGCAAAAACATTTTGGGAAACGACCAGCGATGTTTGGTTAAAAGGACAGCTTATAGATAAACCAGCATGTGTATTCTCGTCTTCAAGTAGCATGCATGGCGGTAACGAAGCGACATTATTGAATTTGTCACTGCCCTTGTTGCATCACGGAATGATGTTAATGGGTGTCCCCTACGATGTGCCTGAATTATTGTCTACCGAAAGCGGAGGTACGCCATACGGTGCAACCCATGTAGCAGGATTAGACAACAGTGCCCAATTAACAGAAACTGAAGTTAGAATATGTCGAGCTGTAGCTACTCGTCTGTACACGGTTGCGAAAAAGTTATTATGAACCAGACTCCAAAACAACCTAAAACAAAACAATTTTACCAACTCGCTCTATTTGGCTATTTTGGTTTATTGTTGCTCATGCCTATTTGGCTATTTTTAGTTTCTCCAAGGGAGGGGCACAGCGTTGGATTTATATTTGTTGTGTATATTCTTCCACTGCTGTTACCTTTGAGAGGCATACTACAAGACAAACCCTATACATTTGCGTGGGCAAATTTTGTCGTTTTAATATATTTTATACATGGCTTTACTCTTTTATGGATTGCCACCGATGAGCTATTGTGGGTTATTTTGGAATTGACCTTCGCTTCAGCCATGTTTGTAGGATGTACTTATTATGCAAGACTAAGAGGCCAAGAACTCGGCTTGAAGATCCGCAAACTTAAAGACGATTTAGCCGACGAAAAAGCAGTACACGAACAAGAAAAAAAATAACGCACTTAATATTTGAGAAATATGAAAGCCACGTATTAGCGTGGCTTTTTCATGTAAGACGATAAATGGGTTAAGCTCGGCCACCAGTAATTTTATTTGCCCTACCTTCTTCTTTTGCTTTGTCTGCTCTTCGGCGTCTCGCTTCTTTTGGATCAGCAATTAACGGTCTGTATATCTCGATGCGGTCTCCCTCTCTAACCACCTGATGTAGCTTGACCGTTCTATTCCATATCCCCAAGCTGAGATTAGTTGGATCTATCTCGGGGCATTGGTCCAGTATCCCTGACTGCATCACAACATGCTCAGCTGAGGTCCCTTCGGCTACATCTACGGTTAGGCACGTGGCTTTATCAGGTAGCGCAAATACAACTTCAACCTTAATCATTTACCTAGCTCCATAAACCGACTTAGCGCGTTTAGTAAACGCAGCCACCATATTTTTAGCAACTTCATTAAAAACCTTACCAAAAGCAAGCTCTATCAGTTTGCTGGCAAATTCGAATTCTAACTTTAAATTGACCTTACAGGCATGTTCATCCAATTCAACAAACTCCCAGTAGCCTTGCAAAGATTTAAAAGGACCATCAACAAGCTGCATTTTCACTCGATTGCCTTCAAATTGATTTTTAGTTGTGAACCACTTAGTCAGACCAGCCTTTGATATTTCTAAACTCGCCGTCATTTCATCATGTGAACTACTTAGCACTTTCGCGCCAGAGCAGTTAGGTAAGAAATCAGGGTAAGCATTTACATCATTGACCAGATCAAACATCTCTTGTGTGCTGTACATCACCAATGCACTTTTTTCTACTTGTGGCATACGTTCTCCAAACTTTACTGGCCCAATTTTACCAAGCTTTTAAAGATTTATCTTGTTTGCAGCCCCACTGTGAGCGAAAATATGCCATAAAAATTAAATAACACTGTTTTCCCATTCGATTTGTAGGTAGACTAAGCCATTATGGCAAAGAAAAAATCAAATAAATCAACGAGCAATACCATAGCGCTGAACAAAAAAGCACGCCATGAGTATTTTTTACACGATAAGTTCGAAGCAGGTATGGAACTACAAGGCTGGGAAGTTAAAAGCATCCGCGCTGGTAAGGTTAATATCTCAGAGACTTATATTCATCTAAAAGACGGTGAGGCATTTTTGCTAGGCAGTCAGATACAGCCATTAAACAGCGCCTCGACCCACGTGATCTGTGATCCACTTCGCTATCGTAAACTGTTACTCAACAAACGAGAAATTGATAGACTGATTGGTGCAACCGAGCGAGACGGCTTCTCTTTAGTTGCAACAGCAATGTACTGGAAAAAGTGCTGGGTTAAACTCGAGTTTCATTTAGCCAAAGGTAAAAAGATGCACGATAAGCGTGCTGATATTAAAGACAGAGATTGGTCGCGAGACAAAGAGCGATTAATGAAGCACAAAGTTTAAAATACGCACTAATTTACAGCCTAATTACCTTAGGCTGTATGTGAGTTTGGCTTTCACTGTTTTAGGATAAAATTGCCCCAGTTTTAGCATTTATTGTTAAAACGGCCTCTGTTTTTGGATCTTTAATTTTTGCCGTTTCTTTATTAACTAGTGCGCTGCGAGGCACCTGGATTTTACTACCCGTATCAGGATTTACTACGATTAGGAATCGAGAGGCTTTTTGCGCGATTTCCTTTGCACCTTGGTTTTTGACAAAGTGGATATCTAACGTCATTCCCGCCGTTACACCAGCAGTGGCCGACACTCTAAAGTTATTAATTTCATACTGAGAGTTGCTAGCAAGTAAATCGTTATCAATGTCTTCAACGGTTTTTACTGATGCCTTGGTAAAGTCCTTTACCTTATTCATGACCGAAATATCTTTTAGGTTGTCTTTTGCATCCGTTGCTTTTTGTTTTATAGAAGCCGTTAACTCCTCACCTTTTTCCTTTATATTAACACCCACTTGGCTATTCCCTTCCTCATCCGTAAAGTTTTTTGTTGCTGTTTCTTTTAATTTATTGAACATATCTTATTCCCTAAATTTAATAATCGTCAAATCCGTCGTCTTCAATAATCATGGTATCTGCTTCACCGTCAAAGTCAGTGTCAGCAATAATGGCGTCAACATCTCCGTCACCATCAAGGTCCATTGCCACTGCGTCTATGACGCCATCTCCATCGGTATCCATTGCGACAGTATCTATGATGCCATCTCCATCTGTATCAACACCGACGGTATCTACATATCCATCGCCATCGGAATCTATCGCCACGGCGTCAACAACACTATCACCATCTTCATCAATCATCACGGTGTCAACATAACCGTCTCCATCGGTATCTATCGCCACGGTGTCAACAATGCCATCACCATCTTGATCAATTCCTACGGTATCAATATAGCCGTCACCATCTATATCGGCGACAACTCCATCACTGATACCATCTCCATCAACATCTACTTCGTATATATCTTCCATAATTATCCCTTTCACGATAGTGTACATTTTATATGCACAAGTATTTTCTAGCACAGTCAAATTTATTATTCAACAGATCAAAAAATAGTAATAAATATATTTATATATAAGGGATTAGACCGATAGAAAGGTAGATTTTGGGGCATAAAACGCAAAAAAGCCCCGCAGGGCTTTTTTATATAAAAGCTACGAGTGAATTAGCTTTTGTATTTTTGAACGACTAGTGTGGCGTTAGTTCCACCAAAACCAAAGCTGTTTGACATAACAGTATTTAGTTCAACATCACGGCGCTCAGTTACAATGTCTAAGCCTTTAGCTTCTTCATCTAATTCATCAATATTGATAGAAGGTGTGATGAAGTTATTTTCAAGCATTAATACAGAGTAAATCGCTTCGTGTACGCCAGCTGCACCCAAAGCGTGACCCGTCATCGCTTTTGTTGCACTGATCGCTGGTGACTTCTCACCAAATAGCTCTTGGATCGCGCCTAGCTCTTTCACGTCACCAACAGGTGTTGAAGTACCGTGAGTATTTAGGTAATCAATCTCACCATCGACAGTAGCCATTGCTTGTTTCATACAGCGCACAGCGCCCTCACCTGATGGTGCAACCATGTCGTAACCATCTGAAGTCGCACCATAGCCTACGATTTCACCGTAAATGTGCGCGCCACGAGCCAATGCATGCTCAAGCTCTTCGATAACCATGATACCGCCGCCACCAGAGATAACGAAACCGTCTCGGTTTGCATCATAAGTACGAGATGCTTTTTCTGGCTCTTCGTTGTACTTAGTTGATAATGCACCCATGGCGTCAAATTCCATTGCCAGTGTCCAGTGAAGTTCTTCACCACCACCCGCAAAAATGACGTCTTGTTTGCCTAGTTGAATTTGCTCAACCGCGTGACCAACACAGTGTGCAGATGTAGCACATGCTGAGCTAATCGAGTAGTTAACGCCTTTTATTTTAAATGGTGTTGCTAGACATGCAGATGTTGTACTCGCCATAGTACGCGGTACCATGTAAGGACCTACACGCTTAACACCACGCTCACGTAAAATATCAGCAGCTTCTACCTGGTATTTAGAAGAACCACCACCAGAACCAACTACAAGGCCAGTACGTTCATTCGAAACTTGATCTTCTGATAAACCAGAGTCTTCAATAGCCTGAGCCATCGCGATATACGAGTATGCAGCTGCGTCACCCATAAAGCGGTGCGCTTTACGGTCAACTAGTGCCTTAACATCAATATCAATTTTACCTGACACATTGCTGCGTAAATTCATGTCAGCAAACTCTTGGTTAAAAGCAATACCACTTTTACCCGCTTTCAAAGATTCTAATACTTCTTGCTTGTTGTTACCGATGCTTGAAACAACACCGATCCCCGTAATTACGGCTCTTCTCATGGGTAATTCCCTTAGGACTTAAAAAATTTAGGTGTATTCTACGCGCAAAAGACTGATCAAGTGGTCAGCTTTCCAGCGTACACACGTACTCTGAACTGATATTTGCAAAAATGCAACGGACTAATGCAAATAAAACCAGTAAAATACTTGTCATCAATGAGCATTATACCAACGTATTTCTATGATAAGTAACGCACAAATTCATTTTAACGATTCTGGCACACCTGTCGCCGATAATTTTGATGACGTTTATTTCTCCAACGATGACGGCTTAGCAGAGTCAAATTATGTTTTCTTTGAACAAAATGGTCTACATGAACGATTTAAGAGCCACCCAAGAAAACACTTTGTTGTCGCTGAAACAGGCTTTGGCACAGGCTTGAACTTTCTAAATACTTGGGCTCGTTTTAAGCAAAGCGCGCACAACAATAGCGTTGAACGTCTTTATTTTATGTCGTTCGAAAAATTCCCTATCAAGTTGAGTGACCTCAAACAGGCACTAGAAGCCTGGCCTACACTGGCGCCACTCTCTAAACAATTGTGTGAGCAATACCCAATGGCATTGCAAGGATGCCATCGACTAGAATTTGATCAGGGCCGTGTAGTACTCGACTTGTGGTTTGGAGATGTGCAAAACTCATTGCCACAAATTGCATACCAGCGCAAAGGCATTGTCGATGCGTGGTACTTAGATGGGTTCGCACCAAGTAAAAACCCCGATATGTGGCAACAAACTCTATTTGATTCAATGGCTCACTTGAGCCAGGAGAATGCAACTTTTGCCACATTTACCGCTGCAGGCTTTGTCCGAAGGGGCTTACAAAGTGCAGGATTTGAGTGCAAAAAGGTGAAAGGCTATGGCCGTAAACGAGAAATGGTCGTCGGTACACTTATCGCCACTACGGAGCATGCAACTACGCCACAGTACTATCAACAAGACGCTGCTACGCTTTCACAGGTTGCGGTCATAGGAGGCGGTATCGCGAGCAGTTGTCTTAAGTATCACCTTGCCAAACGAGGTATCAAAACACACTTATTTTGTGAAGATGATGCCCTTGCAAAGGGCGCTTCTCACAATCTACAAGGTGCAGTTTATCCAAACTTACAAAGCGAATATGGTATTCCATCCGAATTTTATGCTCATAGTTTTTTGTATGCGAGACGCTTTTATGAACAGCTGATCAAAGCAGGCCATGTATTTGACCATCAGTGGTGTGGCGTTTTACTCCAAAGCGTTAACGATAGTAAAAAAGCACAACATGAAAAGTTGGCTGCGAGCAAAGTTTTTCCAGAACAATTGATACGTTCAGTAGATAGCGTAGAGGCTCAATCTATCTCTAGTATCGACACGCCATATGGCGGCCTATTTATTGAGCAAGGGGGCTGGGTAAGCCCTGTACAACTTACAAAATCAGTTTTTGACGCAGCTGAATCTCTAACGCCAGGCGAAAACCAATTTGCTATTCACATAGAGCAACTAGAACGCAAGCCCGATGGTTGGTATCTAACGTCAAACAAACAAACATTTGGCCCGTATTCTGATGTTTTTGTTTGTGCAGGCGAGCACAGCGACAGATTCGAGCAAACCAAAGATATTGGTATTCACGGTGTGAGAGGTCAAGTCTCTCATATCCATGAAGGGGTCGCCTCTTCAAAACTTTCCACTGTGTTATGCCACAAAGGTTACTTCACCCCTAGTCAGGACGGATTGCATTGCATGGGGGCAACGTTTGAAAAACACAGTAAATCAAGAGCGGTCACCGAACAAGACAATGTCACTAACCGCCAACAACTAGCAGGGTTCTATGAAGGTACTGAGTTTGATAAAAGCCTTGGCAGTATTGACAGTGCCAAGGCCGCTGTAAGGTGTTGTTTTAACGATCACACTCCCATGATTGGGCAAGTGCAAGACAAATCGGACTTATTACAAGCTTATGACAACATCAAACGCGGTAAGTTTTATGACTTCACCCCTCAAGTGATGCCTCATAAAGGATTACATATTGCCACTGGCTTTGGCGCCAGAGGGTTATGTACAGCACCACTTGTGACCGAGCATTTGGTTGCAAGTTTATTTCAAGAACCACTGCCTTTTAGTGAGCGAGTACATGAGGCTTTGCATCCAGCTCGCCTCACGATAAGAGATATGATCCGAAATAAAATATAGCTTCATGTAGTCCCCAAGCCCGCGCTATCAGGGCTTGGAGATTTGAATGATCACACGTCGGTTGGCCTCTCGGCCAATTGGAGTTGTATTAACTGCAACATGGCGCTTTTCACCAAAGCCTTCTGTCATGATTTTCTCGGCTGGCACGCCTTTGCTCGCCATGTACTCTTTAATTGCCATGGCACGCTTTTTCGAAAGGTTTAAGTTTACATTGGTTCCGCCGTAGCTGTCTGAATAGGCAGATATATAAATTGAGTCAATATCTGGATCATTATTCAAATACTCTCCAATCATATCGAGGCGTTTGCGCGAAGAGCTGGTTAAATCACTTGAGTTTTTACGGTAATTCATCACCACAAAAGCAATGTCTTCGAAGCTATAAGGTAATAGGTTGTCTCTGCACTGCAAAAAGTCCCAATAAGATTTCTTGAAGTTGACCGAGGACAAAGCGACGGAAATTTGATCTTGCTTATTGTGCCAATCTTGATAATAAAAAGTAGGCTGATAACCTTTTTCCAACTCTGTCAGCATTTCCCAAGCAACGGGGTTCGATAGCTCACCATCAAACTTTTTAAGTAATGCCATTTTCCCCATTGAGCGAGCTGGTAGACCTGCCCGCCAGCTTGGCGGCACCGATTCAAGGCCTGCAAAATCGTAATCTTCCGGTCGGATCACCATATCAAGATTGAAAGTGAGATCTTTATTTTTACTGGCCGTTGCACTAAATACAGCTTCTCCATAGTAGGGAACCATGTGAGAGAGTGTGCAAGATAATCGAGTCGTCCTATCAACCATCCATTTAGAGTCATCGACAGTGGCACTATACTGCCGCATCGCACCATTTGCACTGGTAGCTAACACAAGCGTCATGACGACCGCTAACGTATTGAAATATAGCTTCACTTTTCTCACTCCAAGTCTATTAAGCCAAAAACAGACTTTATTTTTGTGCCTTCATTCTGATTCAACTTACAAATAAGCAATAAACATACCGAATCTTTGTGCCAATAAGTCGACTCCACTAAAAATATATTAAGGATCCGTCGATCCCAATTAGCATCTTATCTCATGATCAGTATAATAGGCGCCTCATTTTAGAAATCCAAGTTTATCATGGCAGAACAAGAGCAAACCCTATTCGCAAAACGCTTCAGAGGCTTTTTCCCAGTTGTAATAGATGTTGAGACCGCAGGGTTCAATAAAGAAACAGATGCCCTATTGGAAATAGCGGTCAGCTTGTTAAAAATGGACGATAACGGTGAGCTCAGCATTGATAACACAATTCACTTCCATGTTGCACCATTTGAAGGCGCCAATATTGAGCAATCTGCAATTGAGTTTAACGGAATAGATCCATTTTCAGAGCTACGTGGTGCAGTTGAAGAGTGCGAAGCAATCAAAGAAATTTGCAAAGCAGTTAGAAAAGCGCAAAAAGACGCTGGTTGTCAGCGCTCTGTCATCGTTGCACATAACGCGGCATTTGATCATGGCTTTTTAAACGCAGCTATCGAACGAAACAATATCAAGCGCACACCTTTTCATCCGTTTGTTAGCTTTGATACCACCTCATTGTCTGGCCTTGCACTAGGGCAAACTGTGCTGGCCAAAGCATGTCGCGCGGCAGGTATTGAATTTGACAACTCCCAAGCACACTCAGCACTTTACGATACAGAACGCACAGCCGAACTATTTTGTTACATCGTAAACAAATGGCAGGCACTTGGTGGGTGGCCGCTACCTCAAATAGACCAAGGTAGTGACCAAGAAGAACAAAGCTAGTTGAAGCTTGGAAATTACACAGCTAAAAAAAGCAGCCTAAGCTGCTTTTTTCAATTCTGGAACTCTTGCGTTATTTTTCCAGCGTCTAATTTAACTGAATGAGGTGGGTAGATCCTTGAAAAAGAACGACTATCCTTTGCGATTGTCAGTTCTATACCCGGATGCATCAGCTCATTTACTTTAACTCGGCTCAATTTAACCAATCGAAGTAGCTTCTGTGCCACTAGTTTACAATTTCGAACGTTGCGTTTGTAATGCGCATCTAAACGCTGTTCTGTAACAGCAAGCTTTTTCAAATAGTTATCGCGCTTATCTGACGCAGGCGTTTTTTTCGCTTTTACTTGGGCTCGCTTAACTGCCAAAATTTTATCCGACAACAATTTATCAAGCTCTTTAAACTCTTTTTCTTTTTTCTTTAAATCATACCAGTCTTGAGCAAGGACAATTCTTGTTCTAGTGCCTGAGGGCGCGCCAACTTCACCTGCTTCAATACGCATCGCATTATAAACGTTGCCGCCTATAAGTTTGCCACGCGGCGTGTCTCCCTTACCAACTCGGATCAAACGCTTAGATTTCAAATCACAATGCAGCGCCTGACGCTCGATAAATAAATCTTGTTCAGATTCTATATGGCAATATTGCCCGTAACCCACAGAAATAGTCCGCTTGGCTTTAATAATGCAAGAAAAATCTTCTCCATCGAGGCGTTTTCTGCCAATCGCACCTAACATAACAGTCACCGCACTGTCACTTTCTAAGTGCGCTGACTCAACAAAACCAATGACAGTTATGTCACCTGAGGCTTTAATTTTCATGCCATCTTTAACATCACCGCTAACAACGACACTACCATCGAATTCAATATGGCCGGTTGTGACATCTACGTTGTCGTAGCATAAAACATCATCAACTCGCATCCCTCGAGGAACCGCTACAGGCACACCTTTAGCGTCAGCGATTAACAAATTAGGGTCTTCTGGGCTAATTTTTGTGCCTTCAGAAACCTGCAATGTGAAATCTTTGCCCGGTTTAGGCTCTAATACATCACCAAACACTGAAAAGCCTTTCTCTCCTGGAGTAGGAGGGACTCGCTTCATTAGCGGACTGCCCGGTTTGACGGTGATAATGGCACCTAAGTCACGCATATCTACTTTGCCACCAGACTTTTCCTGTGGGCTAAGTATGCGGTCTTGCGCTGTCATGCATAACCTTACAAATCTGGCATCTGTGCCGTCTTTTGCACGGACACCATGAGCTACGATCCCTGAATACACACTCCCTGGAGATTGCTCAAACTGCTGCCCCAAAAAGGTGTCTAGCGCCCTTTCATTGATCCCCTTAACCACGCCCGCATCGGTCAATGCATCTCTCGCTTCATCAATCGTTATTAACTTACCGCCTCTCGCGGTTGTTAAACGCGCTTCCGCAAGCATATTGTTTTCTTCAACACGAATAGAAATTGAAGCGTCAACTGCCCTAGCAACAATTAACAAATCCTTCTCTCTATCATCAGAGGGAGAAAATAATTGACCAATATTGGCATGAATGACATCAAAGTCGGCATAAGAAGACTGCTCCAGCATTTCAACTAGCTGTGCAGCACTAGCGGGAAACCCCGTGTGCGCAGGATGTTCCTTTAAAGAAACATACCCAGACTCCTCATCAAATTGAAACAAAGACATCACTTCCTTCCTAAATACTATTGCATATTTTACTTTTTTTTATGCAGCTCTCGCCATTTCAGCACATCGCTCTCACAATGTTAAGTTTAAATTGGCCACTTTCTAGGCAAATTATGAATGATTGTAAACGCTCTTGGCGCTTAAATTACACAAGTTGCTATTATTACTAAATTTATCGGAAAAATGCGTGATTTCTTTAGTAAAATTCGCAATATGAGACTTTATCATTAGCTTTAGTCAGGCTTGAATATCGACAATGAAGTGAAATATTTATTCCATTTATTGCGATATTTTATTGAAAACTACGTAAATTCCAATTCAATTCATTTATTCATTAGTTAAAATAACCGTGAAATTTTATGCATTTTTTACGCCAAAAAATAAAAACTTTCCTACTTCTCAGAGCACAGACCTCTTTATTGGGCGTACTACCGCTTACTTAGAAAACTCAGATGAGCACCAATTACTCATACTCAACTCTATTCCTCACAGGCGTTTTCAATAATTGGTGTAATATTTGCTGACTAAAATTCATTCAAAAAAGTAAAATTCATGGCTTACTTACGCGTCTATATTCCGTAATTGCCACTGATGCTAAACGACTATGCTTGACCTAGACAATTGCAGGGAGACAGGTATGAAAACACAAATATTGGAATTAGCTACTCATGGTCAAAGTTTTGGCTATGTAACCGTGAACGATGATTTATCGGGTGTTTTTTATGGCAATGGCCATATCAACAATGCGGCTAAATTTGAATTAACCCCCTGTGCCAGAGATGAACAGGCGTTTTATTACAAACTGGTTGGTTCTCATAGCAGTTACATGGACTTTTCGCTCGCGTCTAAGGTCGTCAAAATCACGCGCTCTAAAAGCCCGGAAGCGTCAAATATTTGTGCATGGAAAATATTAAATGGCGCATTGTGCGCAATTATACCCGGGAGTAGTGTATTTAAAGCCCTCAGTCGCTCCACATTCAAACATGGATCAAATGTATTGTTTGCTACTTCTCCTTGTGATCAAGATTTTTGCAGGGTAAGAATTATCACTCATTGAGAACCTTGCTCGCAGTTAAAACAAGCACCTGTAGCTTCAAATATGGAATATAAATAGTCTCTATTGGAGTGAATTTAGCGACACAATAAAGTAACCTTTGGCGCTGAATTTAAATTGGCTGCCTGTCACTTTTGGGCTGTAACGACATATTGAAGAGGGAATAAAACAACGAGCGCAATCCAAATAATATCAATAGAAGAGGCAGTATGTTTAACTAGCCTCTCACGAATTAATAATGGCAGCTTATTCAAAATATTGGTTCTCACTTTTACGGCAATTTTGCTAGTAATTCAGGTACGTTTTTAAACAGCCGTTTAGTTTGAGTTAATTTAGACAAACCCCGCTCTTCCCACTTTCTAGTTCAATCGCTTTATCTGGGTTTTCAACTTGATAATACAACGACATTATTTGCCATTTCTGATCCGCTTTATAGAGTTGAATGCTATTTACGCCTGTAAAGTCAGGATGCTTCTGGCCTTTGTTAAAACGAGATTCAGCAACACTGTAAACATGAGAAAACCTATCATAGGTTTGAACCTTACGCACAATTTCACATTCGTAAAACCCCTTTTCAGACGCTTTATCAAGTAGCTTTATAAATTCTTGCCCTGACAGGCTCATCAGGCTAGGCATTCCCTTTTTTAAATGCACGCCAAATACTTTTGCCTCGGGATGAAAGAGCTGTTTCAGTATGTCTATATCCGGTTTTTTCTGTGGCTCATGTGACATGGCTTGAAATAGTGAATTCACCACGCTCTGGGGTGTATTGCTCGCAACACTGCCAAACGCTAAACAGACTAAAGAAATCATAAACATAAACCGCATGACGTACTCCTTTGTTATAGTTGTTTTTTAAACTTGATCTATTGCTAGACCTAGTTCATCTATATTTACCATTGATGATGCGAGCTTTTCAACATCCTAAAACATCAGCTGGTATCGACTCCTTCCCTATATAGAAGTCGACAACAATACATCAGCGTTGATATTTACTCAAAAAGTGACGTGCAACTGCCTTGTGCTTTAATCTGTGTCAATGTTGCAGTTAGCCGCTCGTAAACAGCCATATGTGCAAAGTTACCAGTGCTGATCCGCTTAACTCCCAACTCTGTCAGTTTGGCCACACTTGGTAACTCCGGCATCGCCATCACATTGATGGGCAGTGACGTTGAGCGAGTAACTTTGCTTATATCTTGTTCAGCAGTGATACACGGGAAAAACAATCCATTTGCACCAGCCATTTGGTAGCTGTGAGCTCTGATACAGGCCTCTTCTACTGCATTTTCAACACCTAGTAGAAATACATCACAGCGAACATTAATAAAAATATGCACATCGCGCGCTGCTAATTGTGCGCAAACTTGTGTTAATAAGTCTGCAAACTCATCTTTGTCACACAAGCTGCGCGTGTTCTGTACACGGCTATCTTCTATATTGATACCCACAACACCCAGCTCCGCAAGCTGCTGAATATGATCGGTGATCACTCGTGGATCTTTACTAAATCCTGACTCGATATCTACGCTTAGCGGTAGAAGACTCGATGCAGTGATCCGCTTTACGACAAACAAAAGCTCTTCAAAAGGGATGTTCTCACCATCTTCATAGCCAAGCACAGCTGCCAATGCTGCACTCGATGT
The DNA here is from genome assembly GCF_018100925.1 of Pseudoalteromonas luteoviolacea. Classification (GTDB taxonomy): domain Bacteria; phylum Pseudomonadota; class Gammaproteobacteria; order Enterobacterales; family Alteromonadaceae; genus Pseudoalteromonas; species Pseudoalteromonas obscura. The sequence goes on from NZ_JAGJEH010000004.1 coordinate 492,280, forward strand.
TCCCATTGCTTGATAACCAGCTTGCTCAGCACATTTTGCGCTGGGAGCATCCCAAACGTTTGCCAATAGAAGTGGCGTAGCCTGTTGGTGCAGCGCATAAAATTCATTCATTATCGTTCCTTTTTATTATTTGGTTTAGTAATTACGGTTTGTTGCGATAAATGTATTCTTGCAACCAGGCAGTAAAAAGGCCAACGATGAAAATCGACTTTTAATATAAGCATTGCTTATAATACTAAGAAGATATTAAGAATAAATTGTGTGCTTGTGTTTAAAAACATTAATCTTCTAGTCACTTTCGAATGTGCAGCCAGACATAACAGCTATAGTCTAGCGGCAAAAGAGCTCTGTATTTCTCAAGCTGCTGTCAGCCAACAAATGCGTCAGCTCGAGTCTACTCTCGGTACTCGATTGTTTATCCGTAAAGGCAAGCAGATGCAGCTCAGCCAATCCGGCCAGTCTCTTTTCGAATACGCGCAAAAGGGGTTAGCTATATTGAATCAAGGAGTCAACCAGCTACAAAATGAAGAGGTCGATGGTGAATTGACCATCACTTCAACTCAAGCTTTCATCGCCCTATGGTTGATGCCAAGGCTTCAATCCTTTACAGAGCAATATCCGAATATCCAAATCACTATCTCATCTTCGGCAAGCTTTGTTGACTTAAAGCAAAACCACCTAGATTTAGCTATCCGGTTTGGTCAGTCTGTGGAGCAAAATACCCCGAACAATTTAGTTTGTGACTACTTCGGCGAATCTGCGGTCTATCCCATTTGTTCAAACCAATTTGCGCAGCAGCTTAATTTGAACTCACCCGAAAACTTGCTATCACAACATATAGTGACTTTAGAAAACCCAGGGCCTTACGACTGGCCTACTTGGTTTAAGGCTGCCGGAGTGTCGGGCGTGGAGTCCCATACGCTGTGGACTAAGGTTAACTCGACGGATATGGCAATCAGTGCTGTCGCGAGCGGTCACGGTGTTACACTTGCAGTCCCTTATTTATGCCAACAACAGCTCGACAATGGTACGCTGGTAATTCCCTATAAACTTGCACATCCAAACACCGTCAAACGATACTTTGTTTATGATTCAAACTCCCCAAGACTTGCGCGGCTGAAGGTCTTTACTGACTGGGTAAAAAATGAAATAACTAAAGGTTAAGCTGTTTAGGTTTGTGGCCAATGGCCCCATTCCTATCGACAAAACCTGTAAATGTCGCTTGCCTTTAATGTTACACCCCATAAAATCCCCCGCTTTTTCCCGTTAAATCCCCAATAGCAATTAGTCCGCCTTATTTATCATAGCCAAACAAACATGCATTGCAGGCACAGCTCAATTTAATGTGTCCTAGACATGTTTTGAGCAGACACTGTTTTGAGATCTCAAATATCAGGAGAAAATATATGGCAGGACTCGTCTCTATGGCCCAGCAGTTTAGTGGTCTACCAATGAAATCTTTAATTGGGGGACCGCTTAAGGCCGCAACAGATGCAAATGGTATGATGGCACGTACCCAAACCCAATTTATGCTTAGTACATGTTTTGAAAACGGCGGCGGTGGCGGTGGTAACCCTCCTGCATCTGGCAGCAATAGTAAACTTACGCCGATAATGGTCGAATTTGCGCTTAGTCGCCCGGTGATCAAAGCAGATGGAACTGATGGAAAAGATGCCACTATCACCTTAAAACTGCCATTACTGACTCTTATTCCGCTCAACTCCTTAGCCGTGGATGACGTCAAAATTCACTTTGAGATGGAAGTCTCTAGCTCAACGTCCAAAGACAATGAAAAAAGCAGCGAGCAAGAAACAGCTGCAAAAGCCGATATTACCGCAAAATATAATGCAGGCTTGTTTTCTGTGGAAGTGCACGGCTCAGTGTCGCACAGCAGTAAATCAACCTCCAAGCAAAAAGAGCACTACGAAGCGTCAAACAAAGCAAAATATGAAGTCGACGTGCACGCCGGACAGCTCCCTTTGCCTACGGGGGTTACAACCATTATCAACGCGTTCACTAAAAACATTGACCCTATTATAGAAAAAGAACAATAGCGTCTGACTTTAAACACTCATCAGAGGAAGCACATTACTTCCTCTGCAAATACTAATAAGAAGAGACCACCATGATCGAATTTCAATCGCTGATGAAAGCCATTCACAAAGGGGTAAAGGATGCAGCTAAATCCGTTGAAGGTGAAACCATTGACTTTGTAAAGCGCTTTTTTGATGAACACCAAAATGAACAAGGATTGCCACCAAGTTACTCTCCTAAAACCTGCACGATGCAATTTCCGAGCAGAACCGAAAATGGTATTGATACGGTTGATGCAGAGGTTCCTCTGCTGGCATTAGTACCAATTTCATCCCCCAGAATAACTGAAGTTAAGTTTTCTACTGATCTGGAAATTAGCACAAACGAGCAAGATCAACTTTTAGTGGCATTTGCCAAAAATACGACCAAGGCAGGCCTTCGAGATAAAATCATAGGCCAAAGCCGTGGAGAAAATACAGCTAATGCACACCTTGAAATCACACTCACAGGAAATGAGCCACCAGAGGGGTTAAAAAAACTCATTGAAGGTTATGAACGTGCTCTTCGAGCTCAAATCCCAGGCTAAAATAAAACATAGAAGGATTTAGCATGAACACCAACATTGCCTCCCAGTTTTCAGGGCTGCCAATGAAAGCGCTCATTGGTGCACCGTTAAAAGCAGCAACTGATGCCAACGCAATGATAGCCAATGCACAAACCCAGTTTATTTTAACAACGTGTTTTGAAAAAAGTAATGATAGTGGCAATCAGCTTGTGCCAAAGATGGTTAATTTTACATTGTCTCGTTCTGTAATAGAAAAAGATGGCAGCATTAGTACACAACCAATAAAAATGGACATTTCAATCCCATTAATGACGTTGATCCCGATTAATTCGCTGGCCATCGAAAAGCTAAAGGTCTCTTTTAACATGGAAGTTAAAAGCTCACGCGAAATTAAAAAAAAGGAAGATCGTGAGCAAAAAGACGTGCCATCAAAAAGCCGCAGAACAACCATGCAGGGGCGACGGCAAAGAAGCACTCATGGCAAAAAACAAAACAGTGAACCGAGCTCAAAACCACAACAAGCACATGACTTTGAGACCGAATTGCACGGCTCTCTAGCCAAGTCTGCGCAAGGAGAGCAACAATCCAGCGCAGCCCATGCTAGCTACGAAGTGACTTTGGAAGCTGGCCAACTGCCATTACCAAACGGTATCACCACCATATTAGAAATATTCTCAAAAAACATGATGCCATTACCAAGCAAACAGTAAGGAATTCAACAATGAGCATAAAATCAAAATTAGACTGCCCTGAATGCGGCGCGCCAATTTACTTTGAGTCAAACCTACTACTCACTGGCCAGTCATTTTCATGTTCTAACAGTCATTGTGATGTTTCCATCGCCTTAACTGCGACAGACAAAGAAGTGGTATCCGACGCATTCAGTAAATTTGAACAAATTCGAAATACCGCATCATCTCAAGCCGGGTAATATAACAACCACACAAAGCGCACATGCCAAACAACATTCACGTGTTTGGCATAGTGCTATCTATTATCGCTAAATACACATTGGCTATTTAAGCTGTTTATCAAAAAACGCCAACATGGCTTTAAGTGTAGCAACACGGTGGGGCTGATAACTCAAATGGTGATCGCCATCTTCAAGCTCTATGTAAGTCACATCTTGGTTGTGTTTCTTTAGTGCCCTTGCCATTTTTTGACTGTGCTTTACAGGTACAACTGAATCCTCGCTACCGTGGATCAAAAGTATCGGCTTGGACACCAAGTTAGCAAAATTAATCGGAGATACGTTTTCCAATTTATCGCGGTCTTGTCCTAATTGCTTACGGATCACTTCTTTGCTAGTAAAGTATCTAGCCTGTGAATATATAGATGCTAAATCTGTGACACCTGCAAAACTGGCCGCACACTTAAATGTATCTGGATGTTTAATTAGCGCCATGATTGCTGCGTAGCCACCGTAGCTACCTCCGGCAATACACATTTGACTCTTATCAGTATAACCCTCTTCAATCAGCCACTTGGCTGCGTCGTCTAAATCGTCCTGCATGGCTTTTCCCCAACCTCCGATCGCAGCTTGCGCAAACTCGAAGCCATAACCATAGGAGCCTCTGAAGTTGGGTTGAAACACAATATAGCCGTGAGAAGCAAAAAATTCGGACCAATAGTCGTAGCTTTGATAATCACGTGCTGTTGGGCCACCATGTGGTAGTACTAATGCGGGATAGCGTTTCCCTGAATCGTATCCTTGCGGTACGGTTATATAAGCTTCTATTTTGATACCATCTCTTGCTACATACTCTACCCGCTGCTTACCCAAATAAGTATTCTCATTTATTTTCGGGTATACCTGAGCTAAATAGTAAATCGAGTTGTTTTTTCTATTTCCTAATAAATAACTGCCAGGATCCTTGCTGGATTCACTATATACTATATAACTATTCCCTTGGTTATCCATGTCAGTGATGATATTGGTTGCATCCGGTAACACCTGCGAAATAGCGGTTTGTAGCGTCTGTAATTCTTTATCCCAATAGTGAATAACATTGTCTATGTTTGAATGAGAGTACCCTGCGACAGCCCCTGTTTTTGGAGAGTAAACTAAAGAACCGTCAGCATCATAGTTTGGATCGTGAAACACCAATTCACGAGAAAGCGTAGGGTCGGTTATATCGACCTTAAAAATAGACTCTTTATCTTTATGAATGGCTTTTATATAAATCGTATTTGGATCTATATCAAACCCAAGCACACCGACCTTGTCTTTTGAGAATACTTCATAATCGAATATTGTTTTCCATTTATTCGTTTTTGTATCTAATAAACGATAAAATACACGAGTATCATCCAGATGATACGAAATCCTTACATTGCCTTGTTGATCAGCTATCCAATCAACCACATGCGCTTTAAAGCTCATTACCCGTTTCAAACGCCGCTTCTTTACATTCAGTTTGTAAACACCTGGGCGGTTTCGCTGTTTAAGGTCAATAGAAACCAACACGTGATCTGGGTCATCAGGCAGCATACTGATCACATTGTCTTTAAATTGAGAATTATTCTGCCCTCTTTTCGGTCGAATAACTGCTTGTGTGCCCTTTTTCTTTTGCGTTAAGTCATAGCTTAATAACTCGGTGCGCGTATACCTTATAAGCCCTTGCCTTTCGGTGTATGAGACACCCAATAATAAAATGTCCTCATTAACCCAGTCGAACCAATTAAGTTTGGCATTCAGGTTGTCGGTTTTCGTCACAGGATAAACTTTGCCGGTTGTCGCTTCTTGTATGACTAAAATTAGTTCTCCGCCACGATTTACTACATAGGCATATTTAGAGCCATTTGGAGAAAGGTTAAATTGACTTACGTTCGGTAAACTCGCATGAGCTTCAATAGGTAGGGTTGGCTGTATACTAGCTACCACACCGAAGTGAAGCGTTGTAATTATTGTAGCGATGAAGATCCAGAGCAGCTGACGCATTATATTCCTATTGTTTTTTTATACTCAAACAGGAATTATTAAACACATTAAATTAGCTTGCTACAACTTTTCTTAAAATGCACCAAACACAACAATAAAAACACAAAAATAAAACATCTTTGTAACCAATCCAGCTTTCACTAATCCTAATATCGTTTGGATCCGCCTCCTCATCAAACGCTAACTAACAACCAAATAAACGCACCATTAAGAATAAATTAAACACAGAATTATTAATGGCAAGTTTAAAAAATATAGAATGCAGCCACTACCAAAATAACTTTGAATTAGTGACAGCCTTCCTTCCAAAAAATAGCAAACCTTTGTTTTTTATTGATTTTAACTAACCTCCCTACTCAATAACCATTTAGAAGTCGTACTTAATGATGAAATTCAGCCTCAAATATTGACTTTTAAAGCCACATCACAATAATTCGCCAATCCTGAACAATCATCAAAAGGTTTACGAACATCAATGTTTAGTATTGGAAAAGAGAGAAAAGCACTTCAACAAGCCCTTGCTACTGAGAAACAAAATCGACAAGCTCTAGAGCAAACACTTTTTTCTGTCGGCCGCTCTACTGCTATTATTGAGTTCACTCCTGACGGCAAGATCATTACAGCTAACGATAACTTTCTCAAAGTTATGGAATATGACTTAAGCGAGTTAATAGGTAAACACCACCGAATTTTCTGCGATAAGCAATATACAAACACTGCTGATTATAAAGCGCTATGGAATAGCTTAAACCGAGGTGAGTTTTTCTCCGGTACAATTGAGCGTTTCACGAAGTCGGGTAAACAACTGTGGCTTGAAGCCAGTTATAACCCTGTTTTTGATGCTAGTGGGCAACTGTTCAAAATCATTAAATTTGCATCGGATGTGACAAAACGTGAATATACCGCCGTATCACAACAAAACCTCATTGATGCCTTATACCGCTCAATGGCTGTTATTGAATTTGATATTTCAGGCAATGTCTTATCCGCGAATGATAACTTTTTGGCAGCGACAGGCTACCGCCTAGATGAAATTAAAGGACAACATCACCGCATGTTTTGTCCCGAGCATATTGTGCGGTCTTCTGAATATAGCGCCCTGTGGAGCCAGTTGATTAATGGACACTATTTTAGTGGTCAAGTTGAGCGTAAGAATAAACACGGACACGAATTGTGGTTAGAGGCCAGTTACAACCCAATCATAGATAAAAGCGGGAAAGTGATAAAAGTGACTAAATTTGCCTCCGATATAACGGACCGTATTGTAGGTACTCGCCAAGCACAAGAAAAAGTTGGTCAAGCCTCTAGCCTAGCTGATAAGGCCGCTCAACATGGCTCAAAATCTGTTTCAGGCGCGATAGACCTAATGCAATTACTTAGCGACGATATGGGCACTGCCCTCACCAAAATTGAGGCGCTGAATAAGCAGTCAGACCAAATCAATAACATTGTATCAACTATCAGTGCAATTGCAGAGCAAACGAATTTGCTGGCGCTAAATGCAGCGATAGAGGCTGCACGAGCTGGTGAGCAAGGCCGAGGGTTTGCGGTTGTCGCCGATGAAGTACGTCAACTGGCAGCGAGGACGAGCAGTTCAACGACAGAAATCGCCGATGTCGTAAAAGAAAACCTGACTCATTCAACCGAGGCATCCGCTTCGATGCGAAAAAGCGCCATACAAGTGGCTTCAGGCGTCGAGTTAATTGAAGAGCTCAACACAAAAATTAATGAAATTAATCAGCAAGTTGACAGTATTGTAAATACGGTCGCTAATTTAAATTAGACGTGCTCTTTGTGCGCTGTTAAGTGAAAAAGTCTCATTGTCTAATCTAACAAGAATTTCAGTTCAATGATTTGCTCATATGCTTCGCTTTGAATCGCTTTTGCCTAATATGCGCATCTCGAGTTTTTAGTATAATCTATGCGAACAGCTTTGATGCCTGCTGCACTTACACCTACTAATTGTGGATATTAGCTTTCACTATTGATATCCCATTAAATAAGAAATATAGATTCAGCAACAAAGGCTATTAGCTAGCTTCATCCCCGCAGCTAAAAACACCTTCCCTTTTTTATCAAAGTCCTCGTTGAGCAATATACAAACATCTACTCCCTTGACTAACTATATTGCTAATTTCATTATTGTAAGAATATCCAGACATTCTGAAATCTCCTCAAGAAACACTTATTCAACTAATTTTAAAATAATTAAAAATATTGAGCGTTTATTTATCGGAATAAAACTGAAAGTACTGGATATCCTACTGTCCTTACAGCTTAGCGCGGGCTATCGATGGGCGACTTTGACCATGCTCATAACCACTTGTACCACAATGATTTGCATCAACCGCCACGCTCACTGTCCGCTGCGCAGTTTTTGCCGCTAGTAGCATCGAGTATATATAATCAACATTCGTATTATTTGGGTCAACGATGAAAAAGTTACCACTGGTTCTCCCACAATTTTTAGGGTTAGAGAAAGCGCTGCTTCCCCCCTCAGTTTCAAAAGAAACCAATAAATAACCCTCTTTATATCCCGCACTCAACTCAGCAACTTTAACATTTACCAGCCACTTATCAGCACTGTATGCGTTAGAAGCAGCAATGAAAGAGAGAGATAATAAAGCATAAATAAAAAATCGAACCATAAAAATTTTACTACCAGTTATATTAATTAAGATTTTTTATTTTAAAATATTTTCAGTTTACATGCAAAACCATCTTTAAAATGATGGCTTTGCATTTTATATCGGGCTAAAACCTCGCTTTCACTTTAATCTCAACCTCTTCCGGCACTAAAAATACGCCAGAAATTGCTTTCAGATTTGCCTGTTTACCTTCGGGTATAGAAAACTCAAACTTATGTGCCAACTGAGCAAATAAAGTGTGAATAATATACTTACCAAATAGCTCACCCAAACAACGACGCTGACCTAAACCAAACGGAAATGCCTTGCCCTGTTGCTTTTTACTCAATTCACCATTGTCATCTAAAAAACGCTCCGGGATAAATTCGTCTGGGTTTTCCCACAATGTTTCGTCACGCGTAATACTGTAATTATTAATCACAAGTGGTGTCCCTTCAGGAATAAAATAACCGTCTAGCAAAGTATCTTTACTGGTTGCATAATTCGCTGCTGGCATAGACGTAATAGAGCAGTGGCGCAGCACCTCAGCGATAAATGCCTGCGTATAAGGCAAGTCGCCCTTGTGCTTATTCAATGGAACCTCATCATCCCCAACAACTTCATCCAATTCCTTTTGCACGCGCGCTTGATACTCAGGGAAAGCTGCAAGATATAATAAAGCCCAGCGCATCGCGAATGCTCCAACCCCACCACCAGCACCCGCTACTTGAGTTAAAGACCCTACGACTATTTCTTTTTCACCTATATTTAAGCCAGCTTTGGTCGCATCATCGACACTGTCATTTGCTGCGAATAAATAATCACATAAATCACGGTACTCCCCTGGCACATAGTCTTCTTTACGGCGATTTACATTGAATGAAACATATTGATCTAGACCATTTAGGTTAGAACTAAACTTCTCAATGGCATCTCCATATTGTTGATAATATTTTTCTTGTAAATCTGTTGGCATTAATTCATGACGCGTGCTGTTTATAAAGCCATTCGGTAGCCAGCTCAAGCTCTTTTCATCGAAAATACTCACTTCAAACTCACCAAATCGATCATCAAACATGACTTTATGTAAAAAACTGGCGAGCTTTAATGACACCTCTCGATTGGGGTCAAATGATACATCTCCTTGGCCTTTCCACACCGCCGCAATGTCGTTGATTTCTGTGGTCATCCAAGTTTCGATTTGATCCCAACGGGTTGAAAAATACTCGCGCATTGCATTTGCAAACACCTTTCGGTGGACCTGCCACTGCTCTCCGGCTTCTAACTCTAAAAAGTGCTTTTGTGGCGCGATTTGCAAAATTTCATAGTCCGCTCGAACATTAAATACATCGTTTTGAGCGACCAAAGCTTCGCGTACATATTGATAACCATTCAGTGCCACAATTGGGCCTTTGGCTGTTTCTACAGAGTAGATATCTCCATACTTTTTCGATAGAGATTCGATAATTAGGTGAAAATCTTCACCCCAAAAAAACTGCTGGCCGTCCTCACTGTCAAATGCAATGTGCGGAATTGTCGGAGTTAATTCGTCTAAATTTAATTTGCTTTGTGGTAAAGCTTCTGCTGTATCGGTGTTTTTCATTGGTCAAATCCCACTGACTAAGGTTGATAGTTCTGGTGTTGCAAATTGATTGTCGAATTGCTCTGACCGCATGTACCAAGCAAGTGGAAATTTCTCGGTAATACGAAAGATTTTTCTACCTTGTGAATACACTAAGTAAGTGCGGTACAACACAAGATCTTTGGGCTCTATGGCAAAATGTTGAGACAGCTCATTTGCATATTCAAAGCCCCAAGCGAGCAATGTTTTATATGTTTCTATTTGAAATTTTTCCCATGCTTTGCCAATGGGAATACGTGTTTCAGTTAATGCACGAGAAAAGTTCACATTCATATTGCCGTGGTACACTAAAGAGTCTGCATACAAATAAGGCAACCCAGTTTGGTCACCATTAAGCGTGATCACTCGCCGCTGGCAATGCATCTCTTCTTCGTGTCGCGCTACTCCAACTTCTGCCTCTAGCAATTTGTCGACGACAATTTTTTCCCCGACAATGCTTTCTAGCAGCTGGGTTACAGTCCCATCAGTGCCTAAAATAATTTTTTGTAGATAGCTGAGATTACTCAGGTTATATGCTTGTGTGTTTAAACTATCGTCTAAATTGCACAGGCTCTCATCTGACAATTGAATCATGTCCTTTCCTCGTACTATTTACTTGCTGATCTCGCGTAACCCGTCTAAACGCAAACGAGACAATAACTTCTGTGCAGCCAGTGCCACTTCAAAATGAAGAATCCGCGGCCACGAACTTATGTTTGGAAAGCTAAGCAAAAACTCTCTTGCCGTGTGAGTCATGTTATTTGGCCCATCAAGACGGTACTGGGCTGCAAATTGCGGGTTGTGTAACAACTTTACCCGTAGCAAAGGGTCTTTAAATAAGCTAGGAATTTGAGGCATACAACCAACCAGCTTCGCCACTGAATCCATGTAATGACAATAGTTCACAAGAGAAGCGACATGTGGTGTGATTTTGTACTCAGTTTGCCAATGTTTCGTATCGTGTTTAATCACATCATGCATTTCTGATAATGTTGGTAACTGCGCCTCGCCACTTGCGAGCTTGGACAAATAACGGCACTGCATCTCTGCTATCACGGGAATACCACCTTGTTGCGGCCTTACAAAGCCAATAAATGACAGTGAGTGTCCCATTTCAGGTATAAACATTTGTTTATAGAGATCACGCATGTTGGCGATACTGACATCCAAAAACGGGAAGCTCAGCTGGTAACCCGTACAAAAGACAACCGCATCAACCTCTTCACGCGTCCCGTCTTTAAATACCACTGCGTTTTTCTCAAACCGTTCTATGCCACCGATGTTTGGCGTAACCTTACCATCGGCAATTGGGCGAAATAATCGTTCATTTTTAGTCACAGCTTGATGATGAGATGGACCGGACTTTTTCAACCACTCTCCGCGAATACGCACATGATCATTGCGGCTAGTCACATATTTATTGAAAATGCCTTTGGTGATCCCACCGTGATATCTGTGCGGTAATTTATTTACGATTCGCGATGTGAGCCATGATGTATCTATGGTGAAGTACGGATCTTCTTGGAAAGCCATATATCGAGGCGCCACTGCTGGGTACCGACGCAGCGATAAAATACACTTTCTCGCCACCTGCGAAATTTCTGAGGTGATGTCCGCCGAACTTTCGCCTAAGCCAACACATAATACTCGCTTGCCAGCATAGTTATGTTTGTCGCGGTAATCATTCGAGTGCTCAATGTTTCCTTGATACATATCCAAACCAGGTAAGTCTGGTAACTTAGGCTTTTGGAAATGACCTGAGCAAACTGCAACCATATCAAACTCTTTTGTTTGCTCGGTATCCGCACTTTTGTAGGTAACAAGCCACTTGTCACCTTGCTTTTGAACACAGCACACTTCATGGTCATAATGAATATGCTTAGCTATATCAAAACGTTCAATATATTCGCCCAAATAGTTGATATACTCTTTTTTTGACCAAAATTTCAACTTTTGATGGTTGGGCACATAGTCTGAGTAAGCCATAAAATAGTTTGAAATAGTCAGATGTAGGTCGTCATAGATTTTTTTATCTGCGAACACTCCCCCAAAACTTTCTGCTTTTTCAAAACAAGTTACTTGATGGCCGCCATCTGTTAGCTGTTTGACGGCGGCAATACCAGATAAACCAGCACCTATCACTGCTATGGTCTTGTTCATAATTCTCTCCGTGTATAGCAAGGAACTGCACAGCACTGCCATAACGGCTCCACATAAAGCCATATGATATTTGTACAATTCCGAGGTTAATGTTTACTTTGTGTAAACTGGTTACGCACCACTTTGCACAGTCTTACTCCCGTGCCGTGGACGTGTTTCTGATAAGCTTCGACGCGATAATTTGCCGTTACGATTGCGCGGTAATGCATCCCAATAAACAACATGTTCTGGCAGCATGTATTTTGGCAATCGTTTGGCACAATGCATTTTTAACGTCAGTAATGACGGGGGCTGGGACCCACATGCGATGTGCGCGATAAGGTTTTTCTTTTCATCCAGTTCTACCAAACACTCCTTTACTTCAGGATGTTGATACAGGGCTCGTTCAACTTCACCTAAGTGCACTCGGTAGCCTTTCACCTTAACCATATGGTCTTGACGACCAACATACATCAGCTCTCCAAGTTCATTGATATAACCAATATCACCCGTGTTGTAAGCTGCTTGCTGGCGTAATTCTTTACCCCAATAGCCGTCAAAAACTGTTGGACCAACGACGGTGATAAACCCTCGTTCACCTATGTCAACGCCATTACCCTGTTGGTCACAAATAGCGATACGAGCGCCACTCGCGGCATAACCAATTGGTAATTCTTCAGGGACAATATCTGGCACTTTGAAGTAGCTGCATACATTGGTTTCAGTTGGGCCGTAGAAATTGAACAGATCACTTAGCGGAAAGTGTTCTCTCAATAAAGTGAGCGACTTAGTGTCAAATGCTTCACCCGCAAAAATAATGGTATGAAGCTGCTTGCATTTTTTCCCAAATAGAGGGTCTGCATTCATCATCATGGTTAATGCGGTTGGCACTGAATACCAGATAGTAATTTCTCGCTCAGCGATAAAATTAACCAGCTTTTTCGGCACATAGCTGTCCAGCTCAGAAACAAGGTGCACACTTGCTCCCGTCGCCAGCGCCACGTAAATATCCAGTACAGATAAATCAAAATGCCATGGCGCATGATTTGAAAACCTGTCAGACGCAATGGGTTTGATCTTATCGATCACCCATTGAACAAATGCCAAAGCATTGGCGTGACTAATGCGAACCCCTTTTGGTACTCCCGTTGAGCCAGAGGTGTACAACATGTAGGCTAAATCGTGAGAGCGAACATCAGAGTCGCCTTTAAACCTCGAAGGCTGACAAGCTTCTATATCATGCCAAGTACAAACTGAGTTCAGGTCACTGGCTTGTGTTGCCGCTGCACTAAGCTCCCCTTCGCCATCAAGTACGACAAATAGGCAATCATCGGCACGTTTATCGCGATATTGCGCCAATTTTGCCTGCGTCGTAAACATTGCCTTCATTGTGCAGTCGGTACGAATAATATCGACACGGGCCATGGGGTTCATGGGATCAATGGGCACATAAACACCACCCATCTTGCTCACTGCCAACATCGCTGCCAAAGCGCGACAAGATTTATCTGCCCAGATACCAACCCTATCACCCGCTTTTACGCCTTTGCTTTGCAAGAGTACGGCTATTTGCGTCACCGTAAGAGACAAATCACCATAACTATATGACTCATAATTATCGGCAACCGCCAGTGCGTTATCACCTCCTTTACAGAGGCCCTTGTGTAAAACATCACTGAGTATTTTCATAGCAAGCCCAACCGATTACAGATAAGTTCTCGTTGAATGTCCGAGGTTCCAGAAAACAGCACTGACCCCAATGCGTCGCGAATACTCGAGTCCACGCCGCTTTCTTGCAGATAGCCTAGGGCACCATGCACGCGGATCGAGTCAATCCCGGACTGCACGAAAGCTTCACTGATCGCAAGCTTGCTTGACGCAACGGCTTTGGTGTTGTCAACATTTTGCGACTTTTGCCAAGCAGCAAAATAAAGCAGCAAACGGGCACTTTGTAGACGTACTTCCATATCGGCAATGCGATGAGATACTGCTTGAAATTTACTGATGGTTTTATCACCTTGCTTGCGCGTATTTGCATAGTCGATACAGCGCTCTAAATCGCGCTGCATCACACCAATAAATAACGCAAATAAGCAGCAGCGCTCCCAATCCATTGACGCGGCAAAAATTCTCGCACCTTGTCCCTCACTGCCAAGTACATAATCTTTGTGCACTTTAACTTCATCGAAGAAAACTTGATTAAGTTGCGCTGAATTTAAGCCCAGTTTTTTATAGCTATTACCAACTTCAATGCCTGGTAAATCCGCTGGCACCACAAAAGCAGTTTGGCCAAGATAACCAAATTTCGCATTCGTAGTGGCATACAGTACAAAGTAGTCAGCCACACCGCCGTTTGTCACATACGACTTCGCGCCTTGAATAATGTAATAATCACCCTCGCGCCATGCCTTAGTCGTTAACTTTGCAATGTCAGAACCTGCTTCTGCTTCAGAAATCGCATTGGCAGCAATCTTTTCTCCGCTTGCCAGTAAAGGCAGCAACTGTTGTTTCAATTGTTCACTGCCATGCTCATAAATCGGCATCGCACAGGCAAACGTGTGTGCTGCACCCGCAAATAAAATTCCTGTATCTGCGCAGCCTTGACCCAAGCCTTCTAAGACTTTGACCGTTGTCAAAATGTCAAAGCCGCTCCCAGATGGTGAATACTTGCTGTCAATTGGCAGTCCAAAGTAGCCAAATTCGCCAAGTGCACGCCACGCTTCCATTGGAAACTCCCCCTGCGGCAACTTGGAAAAATCTAAGTCCTTTGCAAAGCTCAGTGCGTGCTCAAACAACTCGAGCTGATCCTCATTCCACTCAAAGTTCATAATCAATCCTTCCCTTAGAAGGAAAAGCGCAGTGCTTTTCCTTACCCTACCATTTGCTTGCGATCGTACTCTTCAATGGCATTTCTGAAGATTGTTGGTGCTTTCCAGCCCTCACAATCAAAACAGCAGCCACCCAGCAGTCGAATTACTTCGTCTCGTAGATCAGGGTTTTGCATCTGATAGCCAAAGAAAATTGGGTAGATCCAGAAGTAGCGGATCAAATCTGCTGCAATTTGTTGCCCGCCGTTACTCCAATCTCGATATGCATAAAATGGAGTTTTCCAATCATTTCCATCAATGGCCTGCTTGATAGCATCCGCAGCACGGATCCCCTCTTTCATGGCAAAAGACACACCATAAGAGAAGATTGGGTCCAAGAATCGGTGCGCATCACCAATACACAACCAGCCGTCACCAACAAACGGTTCAATGCGATATGAGAAGTCAGCCATGGACTGAGAGTCACCGAGACGCTCAGCATTTTGGAAGCGACGTCGGATCTCTGGGCTAATATTTTCCATTCCCCATTCGATAGCATCATCTGGGTTTTTACATTCTTTGTAGTAGAGGTCTTTTGGGATCACTATTCCTAAGCTGTCAGTATCTGGTGATATAGGAATGATCCATGACCAGTGGTATTGTTTCGAATACAAGATAGTGGTGTTTGTCGAAAACGGCGGCAAATCACGTTCCACTCCCTTATAGTGTGCAAATGAAGCTATTTGTTGCGAGAAAAACTCAATCTCACGCTTTCCTGCAACGCCTTTTCTCGATAAGAAGGTATTTTGTCCACTGGCATCCACCAATACTTTTGAACGCACTTGGTGCTCCATATCATCAGCTTTATATATCGCGCCAACGACTTTGCCCTCATGCTTGATCACGTCCTTAACTAAACCTTGTTGATACTCAACACCATGCTCTAAAGCCTTGCGCTTTAGCATGTTATCAAAGTCACTGCGCCTAACTTGCCAAGTGGGCGCCAAGATTGGGATGAAGAACTCATTTTTAGACAATGAGCCAATAACGTTTACACCTGGTTTATCAGGAAAACCTGCCGCATCCATTTCTTCTGCCAGACCAAGGTCTCTGATGATCTGGCCTGCGTTCCCAGTCAGCGACTCGCCGATATGGAAGCGCGGAAATTCATCTTTTTCAATGCACAAAACTGACAGACCTTTTTTACGACACTCGATGCCGCAAAGACTTCCTGCTGGACCACTGCCAATAATAACTACATCGTAACTCTTAAATGCGCTCATACCATGTCCACCTTAGTTAAGAAGTCTTCAACAACCCAGACAAACTCTTCTGGACGTTCAGATGCCGAAAAGTGACCACATCGAGACAGCCGAGTGACGGTGGCATTTTCAAGTTTTTCGGCGGCTTTTTCGCTCCATTCTGGTGGAATAATTTGGTCGTGATTTCCGGCAACAAACAAGGTCGGAACAGTCACATTGTCAAATGTCGTAGCCATCGACTTTTTAGCATATTCATCTAAAAAGGTGTGGTATGCAGGGCGAGACAACACATCATTTAATAAGTCTTCCAATGCTGGCGTCATTTTTGGCGGATGGTAATACGCTGCGGCCAAAAATTGCTCAGGGTTAGCAGACATTTTTTTCAAATCGCCCCACCAGCTCTCTACATCTTCAACCAAGCCAAACCCGGTGCAGACTAACGCTTTAACTTTGTCAGGGTGGCGCCTAGCAATTTCCGTTGCAATCATGCTACCGGCCGAGTTCGCAACCAGTACCCAGTCTTTTTCTTCAAGTGTTTCAAGGTATTGCAGAGTATATTCTACGTGGTCGACATATGATGGAGAGTCGTTTTCACTTTCGCTTAGGCCAAACCCAGCTAAATCAAGTGCAACAGCATTATGACGCCCCTGAACTGAGCGCAGTGTAGAAGACCAAGACGTCGACGGGTTGCCTAGTGCGGGAAGCAAGATCCACAAAGGGCCGTCTCCTTTTACACGCAATGTATGCTGTTTAAAGCCACTGCCCGCTTGCACCAATTCACTTTTGATACCATAACTTTGCTGTAGTTTAACTAAGCGGTCTAGCTCAGAACTTGCTTCTTGTATCTGATTTTGCTCCTCTGTGCTTAATACTTTTATTAAGGCGCACAAGGTCTCAATATTTTCAAAGTGTACTGGCGTAATATCGTGCTCTGGGATCTTGGCACCATAACGCTGGTCAACATGAGCGAGCAGCCTGACCATGGATAAAGAGTTTAAAATTCCAAGTTCCAATAATGGGGTATGTTGATCTAGATCGGGTGCTGCCCCTTCTAGTAAGTCTTGATTTATAAATTCAATAAGTTCTTCAATCATCCTAGTTTCCTATCTAGTCTGGCAATATTGTTAACCCTCAAAAAACATTCAAAACCAAAATTTGGTTTTACGTATCATCAGGCAGGTTTTCTTTTGGCACTCAACTCAAGCAGCCTTGACTGTGTGCTTATGCTTAATTCGTTCGCCTATAAAAACTCTATCGCCATCTAGTTTTTTTCAACATAGCCCCTGTGGACTATCCCGTTGGTCCGAACGGACTATAGGCAGCTATGAGTAAAAAACTTACTTTGTTGGCACGATCACTAAGTTAGGAAACAAGGGTATATGAAACAGGGTAATAACCATTTGGTGACTCCAGTAGAAAGAGCTGCGACACCACATTTGGAACCAATCTATCAAGCCATTGAAAACAACCTTGGGTTTATCCCAAATGGCATTCTCACCATGGCTAAAAATCCAATGCTTGCACAAGCATTTGGACAACTATTCGGCTGTTTGAGCAGATTCGAGCACATTAGCAACGAGCTTAAGTGGGCAATCGCGACCATCAGTAGTAATGCTGCGGGATGCCAATATTGTCAGGGCCACTTTTCTCACATAGCCAGCCGTGTCAACGTCAATAGGGCTAAGGTCTTGGCGGCATTTGAATTTGAAACAAACGTCCTATTTGACGAAGCGGAACGAGCTGCACTGCGCTTTGCTTTTGCATGCAGTACTTCACCTGCACACCTTGAGAAATCACACTACGAAGCATTGGGTAAACATTACTCAGAAGAAGCTGTGATTGAAATTGCGGCTGTGATTGCTATTTGTGGCTTCCTTAATCGCTGGAACACCGCTATGGATAGCCAACTTGAAGCTGACCCAGCAGCCATTCTCGACGAAATAAATCAGATCACTAAATTTACCGTATAAGGACAACAATATGCCTGAGATTACATTCATAGATTTTGCAGGAAACGAAACCAAGGTAGATGTACCAAATGGCACATCATTGATGCAAGCTGCCATGGAAAATATGGTCGAGGGCATTGAAGCTGAATGTGGAGGTTCTGGCAGCTGTGCCACCTGTCATTGCTACTTGACGACTGATTGGCAAGGAAAAATTGCCGGACCTAACAGTAATGAAAGCGATATGTTGGAATTGGTTTCCGATCCAAAGGACCTAAGTAGGTTGAGCTGCCAAGTTACGGTGTCAGATGAACATCATGGCTTGCAAGTTCACTTACCACAATCGCAATACTAAAGGAGCTAAAGATGCAAAGGTGTGTCATTATCGGTGGGGGTCATGCGGGCGCCCAAGCGTGTACCAGCTTACGAAGAGAAGGATGGACGGGTCAGATCATATTGCTAACCGATGAAGACAGCCTGCCCTATCATCGCCCACCACTATCAAAAACCTACCTGCAAAACCAAGTCAGTGCCCAGCAGTTACTGATCCGGCCGCTAAATGCGTATAGAAAGGACGACATCGAGGTAAAATTAAATACGCGTGTCGAGCGTATTGAACCAGCTATACAAAGTATTGTTTTACAAAACGGTGAGCGCCTAAGTTATGACAAGTTGTTAATTTGCACCGGTAGCCGCGCAAGGAAAGCGGACTGCATGGGAGCAAATCTAAACAATATTTTTTATATAAAAACCCTTAAAGACATTGAAAAACTATCCGCTTCCATAGATTCGGAGAAAGGGCGACCGAATAAGCGGCGAGTTGTCATGGTCGGTGGCGGCTACATCGGATTAGAGACTGCTGCGGTGCTCAAAAAAATGGGCCATGATGTCTCTATTATCGAGCGGGAATCAAGATTATTAGCCAGAGTGACAGCCCAAAGTATTTCAACCTTTTATCACAATCTACATAAAGCCAATGGCATAAAAATATACACCGATACAAACGTCGTTGCTTTTCAGGGCAAGGACACTGTTAGTACCGTGTTATGCGAAGACAAAGTGATCCCTGCTGATATTGTGGTCGTGGGGATCGGTGCTCAAACCAACGTCGAACTGGCACAAAGTGCGGGATTATTAATTGAAAATGGCGGAATTGTCATTAATGAGCTGTGTCAAACCACAGATAACAATATTTATGCTGCGGGCGACTGCACCATAGGGATAGAACATCACAGTGGACTAGCCACTAGAATTGAGTCCGTGCCCAATGCACTAGAACAAGCAAAAACCGCTGCTGCGACAATTTGTGGCAAACATAAACCCGTCACGGCAGTGCCTTGGTTTTGGTCTGATCAATTCGATTGTAAAATTCAAATTGCCGGACTCAACCAAGGTTATGACGAAACTATTTTACGTCAGAGCAACGAGCAAGCACTGTCACTGTGGTACCTCAAACAAGGTAAAGTCATTGCCGCAGATTGCATTAATTGCGCTAAGGAGTTTATGGCCGCAAAGAAAATCATTGCACTGAAGTTAACCATACCCAAAGAAACATTGCTTAATACCGACATTGACCTATTTCAAGCGTTGGCTCAACTCACACAGCCAAGCTAACCTACTCACATAAAACGACGCACACCCCAAGCGTGAAAGCCAAAAGAGTCCTCAGAGGACTCTTTCTTTGCCTAAAGATCCATTTATTACTATTTAAAACCCCAGCTCAGAAGCACAACATATTGAAATACGCTCTGAGTTTTGCCCACTACAACGAACTAATAGATAAAACCCACCATATAAATCAATGAGGGCTCACTTCACAACGAGTATCTCAACGGCACTCTTGTGCCATCGTTGATGCTGGTTTTAATGTGAAGATTAATTGCGTGCATATCTTAGTGCGCAGTATATGCACGCGGAAGGTTTAGACGTGGACTGACTTATGGGATGTGTGTGGCTTTGCGACACCAAAATCTTCTAAGATACTGTAAAGACAAGGTAGTACCAAAAGCACCAAACATGTAGATGCCATAATGCCGAAAACAATACTGGTCGCCAGTGGTATCAATATCTGAGCCTGTAGACTACTTTCAAACAGTAATGGAGTCATCCCTGCGATAGTTGTGACAGATGTGAGTACCACGGCGCGAAATCTATCATGGCTTGCTTGAGCGGCGGCATCATGCACACTCAAACCTTGTTTCACCCGACTTTTCACAAATTGAACCAATAATATTGAGTCGTTTACGACAATGCCCGCAAGTGAAATAAACCCCATTAGCGACGGCATAGAGAAGTTGATCCCCATAATAAAATGTCCCCAAATAACCCCTATCATTGCAAGTGGAATTGAAACCATCACAATAAGAGGTTCAACATAGCTATGGAATTGCAGTGCGAGTAGCAAGAATATGCCAATCATGCCCAAAAGCATTGCTCGACGCATTGAATTTTGAGTTATCCCTGCGTTTTTGACCTCACCCTCAATGCTATAAATCAAACTTGGATAACGTGCTTGCAAGTCAGATAAAAACTCCTTCTTCAGATCTTGAACCACAGCTGATGCGGTATTGAGTTCACTATCAACATCTGCATAAACAGAAACACTACTAAGGCTATCAATGCGGTTTATCACCGCAAAGCCGCGCGTTTGTTCAATATCAACCAATGCAGAAAGGGGAATAGCCACCCGAGAGGCCGGATGAATAATGGGAAAATTATCAAAGTCGCTGTACTCATCCATACTGGTTTCACTCAACTTGACTGTTACTTCGTAGTCTTCAAGTCCAATATGCGTCTCCAACAATTTGGTACCTTGAAATGCAGGCCTTAGTTGATTGGCAATCGTAGCTGAATTAATCCCTAATTCCAGCGTCCCGGGTTTTAAAGTTAAAGTATATTCAGGCTTACCTGGTCGTAAATTATCAGTAATATTTTGTACCCCTTCATATCCTTTTAGCCAAATCTTTAGATCATAGGCCGCATGAGCAAGTTCAGTGCTGTCCTCACCCATCAATCGAACGTCAATCGCACGGCCTTGCGGACCAAGTTTTGGCTCTTTGAAGGACAATGCCAGCGCTTCAGGCAAAGCTCCCAACTCCGCCCGCCACATATCAGAAAAAGCTTGGATGCTCGTATTTCTCTGTTCTGCGCTCAGTAAATCAACAGATATGTATGCCAAATGCGCCCCTTGATCCTGGTAGTCGGGATTTTCTCCGTAGGTGATGGTCATGGCCTGTACCAATTGAGCTTCTTCGTCCTCACTCAGCTTTTTATTGGTGCGTTGTAATGCAGCTTCAATCTTTTTCATTGATTGCCGTGTCACCTCATAGGGAGTTCCATTTGGCATCAACAGCCGCCCTTGCAACACATCGCCATCAATATCGGGAAACGCCGTGAATTTTAAGGTACCCGATACCAACATACTCAACGAGAACAAAAAGCCCGCGATCACGCTTCCAATCACCAAGTACCTGTACTTAATAAGGCGATTGTTTAAGCCGAGGATAGCGTCATTCCAGCGCCTAAATTTGCACTCAAACCGACTGCGGATCGTCGCCACTTTTTTCGATAGTGCCGTGTCTTTAGCTTTAGATTGCAATGCATGGGTTAAATGGTTTGGTAAAATTAAAAACGCCTCTATCAGCGATACCGTGATCACCGAGATAAGCACGATTGGTATCACCTTTAAAATTTGTCCTAAATTTCCCTCGATAAACACTAAACCAATAAAAATACACAAGGTTGTGACAAAAGAAGAAAGAACCCCAGGCAAAACCACCATAGTGCCTTGTAATACCGCTTCTTTTACGGCTAAACCCTGCTCTATTTTGGTGCCTACGGACTCAGCGATCACAATGGCATCATCCATCAGAATACCGAGTGCCAGCAGTAAAGCCACCATTGAGAGCATGTTGATTGAGATACCAAAATGCAGCATTAAAAAAAAGCTTGCTAAGAATGATACAGGGAGGCCCATCACTACCCAAAATGCATATTTGAATGAGAAAAATAGCCACATCACACCAAACACAAGCAGCAACCCTTGCCACGCATTACTAATTAGTAGCGAAATCCTATCTTTAACTAAGCTGGTATTGTCGCTTGTTAATGTCAATAAAACGCTGTCAGGTAAGTTCACTCTGATGTCAGCCAATGCCACTTCTGTCGCCTGTAGTACTCTCAAACTATCGTCTACAGAATTCTTTTTAATCGTTAAAATGGCAGCTTGACGGCCATTGTAATAAATTCGATTTTCATCTCTTTCAAACATGTCTTGCACTTGGCCAAGATCAGCTATGGTCACATCATTGCCTTGTGTCCCTGACGCTACAACAATATCACTGAGCGCTTCGGTGTCTTTTCTTTCGTCCATTAACCGGATCTGAGTATCTGCATAAGCCGTATTGAGTGTCCCAAGAGGTAATTCAACATTTTGCCCAGTTATGCGCTTTCCAAGTTCCTCCATACTCAAACCGTGTTGGCGAAGCATTTCTTGTGACGCCGTAACTCTCAATTGGTGCTTTGAGAAATCATTAATTTCAACAATGGGTATATTTGGGTCCCGTAGTAAGTGTTGTTTGACTTTTTCCGCCAATGTCTTCAACTCTACACGAGACAGATCGTTGTGTTTTGACGCAAGCGCTATGCTTACCACCTCTTGTGTTCTACCGCGCTCTTGGATTGTCCACTGTTCAACTTGAGGTGGAAAATCATCAATGGTATCAATGGCATTCTTCACGTCGGTGGTAAACTGTTCAAAGTTTCCCTGCTCATACATTTTAACCGTCATTTGGCCAAGGTTTTGCTTAGCTACACAGTGCCGCTCTTCCATGAAGCTAATACCATCGAGTGCATTTTCCAAGCTCAGACAAATCTTCTGCTCTACATTTTCTGCAGTCGCACCGGGGTAAGGAACCAAAATATCGATTTGATAAGTCTCAATTTGCGGTAAAGTTTCGCGCTTAATCTGTGGCAAGCTGAATAGACCAATGGCCAAAAACAACATCATTAATATATTTGCCGCCGTAGGGTGAGCTATAAAAAAACGGATCATTGATGACGCTCCCTGTTGGCAACATCGGTGAGTTGTTCGGAAGCAGTTAAATTCAATCGAGTGCCTTCAATTGCGGGGAACAAATCCGTGGTGATGAGTTTCGCGCCGCTTAGTTCGGGGTTATCAATCAAAAAGCTGCCAGACTGCTTTATTGCCCCACGTAAAGACACCTTAGTTAATTTGTTTTCATCACTCGCTATAAGTGCATGACCATCTCTAATAAAATACCTTGGTACCACAACAAAATCTTGCTCACTTGCCGACAAGGTGACTTTTGCTCTCATCCCTGCAAGTAGTGGCGGTTTTTCACCTAACTCTATTTGTTTGTAACTGTCACTAATTGACACTACGACGCCCACCGTCTGGCTCTGAGGATCAATTTCATCACTGAGTCTTTCAATTGATGCCTCCCAATAGACACCAGGTTGCGCGAGTATTTCAACTTTTGCCTCTAGTCCCTGCTCTTTCAGGTAACTTGCCATACCTTGCTCTGAAATAGTTTGCATACTCGGAGCCCGATTGAAAAAGCCCGAGAACTGGTTAAACGACTGATAGGTATATTGAGCGTTGATCAGTACTTTTTTGATGTCACTGGCACGAAACAAGCTCGCCCCCTTGGAGACCAGCTGCGCCCTTTCAACGTTGACTTGGTGAATACGGCCAGTAAATGGTAAATGAATTTTGGTGCGCTCTATATCAATACGCGCTTTGTTAACATCTGCCAGAGCTTTTTTTACCTGAGCTTGCAGTGCTTTAACTTCCAATGGCAGTACATTCTTTTGGTTTAAATCACGCTGCAATCCTTGCTGTTGTGCCAGCATATTTTGTTGCGCTTTATCCAGTTCTGCTTGAGATACGCTTGAATTGTCAAATAAGCGTTTTAAACGCCTATATTCATCGCTCGCAATTCTTAATTTGTGCTCGCTCAGCTTGATATCGAGTTGATTGTTTTTTATCGCCGTTCGCTTAACAGCCAGTTCAACTTCCGCACTGGCTAAACCCGCTTCTGACTTGGCTAACTGCAATTGATAGTCACTGTCATCAATTTCTATCAACAAAGTGCCCGCTTTGAAGATTTCTCCTTTTTTTAAGGCCGGGTGCAAATAAGTTACCACCCCAGACACTTGAGCAAGGCTGTTTAGCTGAATATTTGGTGTTACCTTGCCATACCCCACAATTTCAGGTCTGATAGCCCGCATAGCAAGTACCTGATACTGGGCAAGTTGACCAATTTCTTCTATATCACTATGTTTGGTCGATGATGTTAACTTTACAACTAACAACATCAGAACTACCCCCGCTAGTGCGGCGATAGGTAGGTTTTTTTTTGCGCTAAGATTCCACCTCATTGATGTTACTCTCCTTAAGTCCATATATGAAATGCCGGTATAAATCCTTTGCCCACGCTTCACCTTGGATCTCAGTATCATCTATTTGCCAAGCTTGCTGGCGCAAGGTTTTCAAAATATAGGGAGACACTAAAAGTGTAATGAGCTGAAAAGCGGCTAACTTCGCTTTTTTGGTATCTGAAATGCCTGTTTCTTGTTGAATAAGTGGTGGTAAAAATTTAGATACTCGAGCAGGAAATGCAGCCATAAAAGCTCGAGCTAACGGAGTCGTTTTATTTAGAACTTCTTCACTTAATAAATGCACAATACCAGGGTGAGACTGTAAAATTTCACCAAAGCGGCGAATAAATAAATACACAGGCTTTTTATGCTCCCCCAAATCTTCAAACTGGGAAAACTGCTCATCTGCGATAGACTGTATTAATTCAACAAATAAGTTCTCTTTACCACCAAAATAATATTTAATCATTGCCGAGTTGATGCTGGCTTCAGAGGCTATATCTCGAATCGTAATTTGGCTGTAAGACTTAATATTTAGTAATTGCTTAGCAGAGAAGATTAGCTTAGCTTTTTGCTCAGCTTGCTTAATTTCGCATACAGGACGGCCCCGTGTGACTTTTTTTGTGGTCTTTGATTCCATTATGTATTCTTATTTTTTTAATCGCATGGTTAATTAAATAGAAAGTCGCTTCTACAGTCAAACAAATGTTTAAACTTTGTTCAGGACAAGACACTTCCAGACCACAATTCATAACTTGTAAAAGACACTTCTAAAACGATAAGCAGCAATAAGAAACTCACAAGTTGGCCAACTTTAACTTTCGAGCAGACATATGCTCCTAGCGGTGCACCGACGACCACAATAGGAATAGCGGCCAATAAATAGCTTTCTATTTGAGGTGTAATGGCACCTAAATACCAAGCATTCATGGCGCTGCCAATCAAAGATGTAAACGCCATCACAACGACAGACGTTGCGGTCGCTTTTTTAATATCCGCATTGTAGGCAATGACTAGTAGGGCAAATAACGCAATATCGGAGCCAGATCCAACTAACCCGCTGGCAATTCCGCCAACAAACGCCACCACCATGAATCGCAAAGTATTTGGTTCAATCCGCTGTGCGCTGTGCTGATGGTGCGCTTTTCGCCACCAACGCAGTAACATAGTGACCGCGAAGCATAACAGTAAAAAGCTGAAAATTGACTTTACAAGTAATCGAGGTGCAATAGGTGCCACAAACATTAAGCTTAAAACAACACCAAAGGCTGACATTGGCAATGCCAGTAGAACTAAATTGGTATAGATCGGTATGCGACGACACAAAATTGTAATTGTCGCTGCTGTCATACCAAAACTTTGAATGGCCAAAGAAAATACTTTGGCAGTACTCGGTTCAATAGCCAATACCTTGGTCATGACAGGAAAAGCTACCGCTCCACCTCCAAGCGCAGTCCCTCCCGCAACAAAAGAACCCAGCGCCATAGTCAACGCAATTTCGAATTCTTGCAACACCTGTAGCATTGCGCTTGAAAACCCTTGCATCCAAATTAAGGTCGCATAAATCAGCAAAGTGAAGTAAAGCGGCCAGGTTGCCGGCTGTCTCAATTTTTCTATCATGGTATTTTTATGTCTCTGCAATCATGACTCGCAGTTTAACAAACGAAAAATAGCCCTGCGAATAGTCTGATTGGACCATTAGGGAAAGAGCCTAATTTGTCGTTTGTGGAAGTTTTAAACAGCATTGCGCTTGCACTGAGGATTAACTTATTTTGTACCTACTTACATTTGACATAGATCAACTTGACAAATTAAAAACTCACTCAACAATAGGTACCAAGACTATATTTACTTAAAAAACATAAAGTTAAAGAATAAAACCGCTTTGCTATTTTGTTTAAAAATAAGCCATATAAAAAAATTAATAACCGTCACAAATACATAAAATGACACTTTTTTAAACTTTAACACTCATTTACCACACAATTCGTTCACTTTTCGTTGATATCAATTAGCCGTTCATGTTTAATTAATCACACGATTAATTAAATAGGTACCGTCACCAATCGTACTTACTGAACATCAGAAAAGTCGATACGCCTATCGAAATCGTATTTGTAAAGGAGAATGCATATGTTTTTGGGCTGCACAAAAGAGCTTTCTAGCGTACTTAAAGCAATAGAGTTGCTTAAAACGTCAATTGTTGAACGCTCACTAGATGGAATAGTATTTCAAGAAGCGATGTCGTTTGCCGAATCGGATGAGCTGTATTTAGCTTTAATTGATAAATCCAGCTTAGAGGTCAAAACAGAGTTTTTACGCTCATTTCCACTGGATTTTAAAGAGGATTTACTCACTGTTGCTAAGGTAAAAAAATTCAAAAATATTAATCTATTAAAGAGCTTATGTAAGGATAGAAACCCGTTATCTGATATCACTATTTATGATTTAGATAATCCAAATTCAAACTTTTTGACGCTGGTCGCGTTCAACAATAAGCGTTCCAATCGAACTGCGCCCGCTTCTTACTTAATTGAGTTAGTACTACCCTATCTGCACAAAGCTCAAATTTCTCGTTATCAAAATGACAAAACCTCTCGCTCTCCCATTCAGTCGCTAACGAATCGAGAAAAAGAAGTTCTGGACTGGATTTCATCTGGCAAGACAAATGGAGAAATTGGCATGATCTTAGGAATTAGCCAGTACACAGTCAAAAACCATGTTGCGAAAATCCTAGAAAAGCTCAACGCTCCTAACCGGTCAGCTGCGATGGCCTTAACCAAAGAGCTAGGCTTTAGTTAAACAAAGTTTCCTTACAAATACTCGAAACTATTAATAAATTCATTTGGCCGCTACAATTGCTGCCAAATGAATATCAACATACTAACGAGCCACACCATGACTAGGTTTTTTAGACTTTAGTTAAATGTGGATTTATTGATTGCTCTGCTCGCTCGCCAGTTTTTTGCATGCTTGTTTTAGAAGTGAATAGCCAATATCACACTATTTTGTGAACCTGCGCTGCGCTTTTGTGGATCATGAAAAGTATCAACAATTGAAAATCCTGCTTTTTTCATCATTCCTGCTGAAGCTAAGTTTTCTTCATGTCTTTCAATTAAGACTGACTTCGCCCCCTTATTTTTGGCTAAATCAAGACAGTGATTCAAAAGCTGTGTAGCTATTCCCTTACCACTATGTTCGGCTGATACGACAACATCACCTATAAAGGACATGTGCTCTAAGTTTGCATATTTATTAAGGTAATCAGGACTCGATGTACCATCAATCAAAACGGCCATACCAACTACTTCATCCGCTTCCAAGGCCACCACAGCATCAGCTCTGGCACACTCGATCAATGCAAACTCATCATCGACACCCGCAGGGGTCAGATAATTCCATTCGTTTGGTCCATGTTTCCATAACAATGTTTTTAAATTGGGCAACTCCGATAAGTTTGCTTTTCTGTAATGCGTCATAGAATGTATACTCCTTTGTCATGTTATCCCACCACATTATCGTCATTACCGGTATGCATAGTTAACCCAGCGATGAGTTAACCCGCAAACATAACGATACTAATAATAATTGTGCTCGCATATTTAGAACAGCTATTTAACCACAAAAACACAGTGATGTTTTCAAATGCAGCAATAATATGAGACAAGCAATATAGTATAACCCCCAAAAACGTTCTTTTGGGAAATGCCAATTAAGGCCGTTAACTCCCGGAGATTTGAGTAACAACCTGTAATTAACGGCGTGTAGTCACATCACAATAAATTGATTTATACAGTCGCTGGCTTTTTACCTTTTGTAAAAATGGTCAAATTGAGCTCTTGAACCAGTTTATCAAGCTTTGTGTGGTTTTCTTTATTTAAGATTGTTTGGTAAATCCACGTATAATATTCATTCTTTTCAAGCAGTTTTCTTGCACCGCTTTCACCAATAAGTGAAGACATTGCGCGATATTCTAAATAGCAAACAATCAAGTGTGTCAATGTGCCACCTTCCGTACCGCTGCCCAATGGCCTTTGATACTCGACTTTAGGAAACTCCTTTTTGATTGCCCCTTGAAACTCATCGATAGTCCCCTTCCCGTTCAATACCACATGCCAGTGAAATTGCTCATGAAGAAAGGTAGATAGCACTTTCATATCATTTTTTAAATAAGCATCAGCGGTATTCATAGTTAGTACTGGGTGGCTGTGTGGCACTCTTGCACTTTCATTAACCAATATATCTTTAGTATAAACCCAGCGCTCAATATCATATTTAGATAAAAGTTCATGTATAGTATTTTTTATTTTAATTTCTTTCCCAGAATCATTCGCCGTTTTTATTGACACATTTGCATTCGACACAAAAGGGATTAGCACTAAAAATAAAAACATAACTACTTTAATCATTGCACAACCTATTTATTATTTTATTTAGATTTAATATACACCAATATTATAAACAGAAAATGAACGTTAAAGCATATTGAATCACCAACTCAATGCTCTAAAAGCCAGAAGTGTACAAAAC
This sequence comes from Pseudoalteromonas luteoviolacea, assembly GCF_018100925.1. Taxonomy (GTDB): domain Bacteria; phylum Pseudomonadota; class Gammaproteobacteria; order Enterobacterales; family Alteromonadaceae; genus Pseudoalteromonas; species Pseudoalteromonas obscura. The sequence goes on from NZ_JAGJEH010000004.1 coordinate 521,154, forward strand.
ATCACAGCTTTACGAAAAGGAAAAGCTAGCGCATTGTGGCACAACCTTTTTTTGCAGTCACAACTGCGATAAGAAGAAATGCACAACCAATCACGCCGTTTGTATAAAAATCTAACGATAAACCAGCATTAAAGCCTTGAGTAACAATTACAGCAAGCATCGCTCCCCAACATACAACTGGGATCAACAGTAAAAGTCCGATACTACGTGTAACTCGGTTAACTAGAAACGCAGCTGCATTGAAAATAAACGATATAACCATGCAAATCATAAAGCTCCCTATAAGCAACGAAAAGCCAAACGATCGACTATCCGAAATGCCCTCACCAAACACTGAAGAGATAAAAATCCATATCGTAGCAATCAATAACGATGCGCTAGAAATATAAGCGAAGCAAGCCCCACCTCGGGCATATAGTGGGGCTTGGATAGATACCCGTGGATATAACTTGAGAATACCTAAAACACCTGAAGCAAGTCCGATGATCGCCGGGATTGCCGCCCAAAGTAACGACATTTGGTATCCTGAAAAATGCCTGAGCCATAAACACACTGTATTTATTAACATAAAAACGCCAGCGATTAAGAACAGCCTAGTATCCCAATTTGTAGTGCCTTTGGTCATTTTATTTGTGTTTGTCATATTCTTCCCCTATCCATATTTTGTTTATCAGCATCACGCTTTGCCATAGCTTTCGATGTCTGACGACTCAAACGTGCATTGTAATTATTGGTGTTATTGTGCTTGATAAATACGAAGTTATCGTCCTAACGGGCCCGTTCGAACTTTTTTATTGCAAATATTTTCAATGAGTTAGAAAATTTTGGTGTTTTTCATAAATTACGGCTATTAAAAGCCTGGCAATCTATGTTGAATACAATTCAGGTTAAGTATGATCTCTGATTCAAAGGGGGGGATCAATGTGCTTGAATGAGCAATTGACTACAAGCTCTTGCAGTACAAAGTCGGCCAACGCCTGTTTGGGCATGACGCTGTTTATTCTTAGGTCGCAGCTGTCTCGAGTTTGCTCAAGGACATTTGAATAGACACCTCTTAGGTAGTCTTCATATTCCGATAGGTATTTTGGTATGGCGGTCAGTGAATCACTGTACGGGCTGTTGATATTTCTTGAGATCACTCGCGCCAAGCAGATCTCAAGTGGTATATCCAACAAAATAGCATAGTCGGTATGCTGCGCCATAGCGCTCCTACATTGTCCAAACGGCTCTTCAATCACAATAAAAGGGGCTTTGGTATGAAGCTTTAAATGCTTGAGCGCAGCAACAAAACGTGGGGTCGTTATTTCGTCAACATTACAACCTCTTTGCAGCCAAAGCTTCATATTTTTTGGATAAGTATCCGCATCAATATAGTCATCGAATACTAGATATGGACAGTCTAACTTTTCTGCAAGACGTTCTACGAGTGACGTTTTACCACTCCCAGACACACCACTGATTGCTATAACTGTTGTTTTACCCATTCAAGCGTCTACCACTAACCTACGTACGCTTTATGTCTAAACACCCTACACTGCCATGCTAACCCCACCATCACTATTGCAAGCAAGTTGACCGAAATAGAGACCGTATCAAAATTGAGTGATAGGCCAATAACGGAAAATGGGTTCAGTCCAAAGCTCCACTGTTGCCATTTGACTGTTACTATTTGCAGTAAACTCATTGCGAGCAATGGCGTTACAATAGACAAAGGCTTGTTTTTCCAGCTGTATATAAAATATGTGTATAGCACAGTGAAAAATGCCATATAACTCACTTTAATATAATCCGTAAAACCGACAAATTTATCACTACCATTCACAAAGAGTACTAAGGTAATTAAATTTAACAGTAATGTTACTACCAAAAGTGAAAAACTTAATTTATACCTTTTCAAGGATTTAAACTGAATATCCAACTTCTCTTGCATCATTTATTTGCCTTGCGTAGTTGTTCCAAATCACTTCCTACAATCGCCTCAAGGTGCTCTGTCACTTTATCGGCAGGCCAATCCCACCAAGCAATATCTTGCAGCGCATCGATGATATTTTGCTCAAAGCGCTTTTTTATCACTTGAGCAGGGTTACCGCCCACAATGCAATATGGCGGAACATCCTGAGTGACCACCGATTTGCTGGCAATAATAGCACCATTACCAATTTTTACTCCGGGCATAATTGTTGACTCGTAGCCAATCCATACATCGTGCCCTACCTCTGTATCACCTTTATAAGGTAATTCTCCATCTTGAGGCATTACTTTTTCCCAGCCATTACCAAATATTTGGAAGGGGTATGTCGAAAACCCTGACATTTTGTGGTTGGCACCATTCATTATAAATTTTACACCAGTGGCAATTGCACAGTACTTTCCAATTTTGAGCTTATCGCCGATAAAATCAAAATGATAAAGCACATTTTTTTCAAAGTTTTCAGGGCCAGCGGGGTCATCATAATAGGTGTAATCTCCCACTAGAATATTGTCAGAGTTTATAAAGTTTTTTAAAAAGCCAACCTGAGGAAACCCGGTTAAAGGGGATTTATTGTCTGGATTTGGTCCGTTCAAAACAACTCCTTAATTGTATTTATCTGTCGAATAAAAGCTTATCAGCAGGGACATGGTCCACTAGCCACACATTGTTTTGGGTTTTATAGAACTTGGCACCCAGTTGAAACATGCTGTTCGCTTTGATACCCAACAACACCGCGTTGCCATAACGCTCTCCAACAGCTATCGCAGTCTGCTTAGATCCTGTTAAATGAACGTGGTGCCGCTCACCTTTTATCAACCCGCTTTGCTTAATTGACCGCATAAACCGAGTTGCCGTGCCATGATATAAAATATCAGGAGGGGTTATTGGCGCTAGGCCTAACTCGACTTGAACTGAGTGTCCTTGATTGGCGCGGATCTTTTTACCATTTTCACTTATTGCAAAGCGCTGTTTGCCATTTGAGTTTACGATGGATTGAATAAGCCCATACGATAGTGAAAAATCTTTTGAATTTTCAATCAATTCCTCTATCTGAACCCAACCTTGGGCATCCAGCTGGATATTAGCCAACTCAGGCTTATGGCGAAGAATCAAACTTAAGTATTTAGATATTTTCTTATTTTTCATGGAGCTTAATTTATCCTATTTATAGCGATAAATTAAGCTCTTTTTGCAATATAATCAAAGTAGTAAATATACTGCTATATCAATATTCGTAAGGCTTTAAATAAAGAATACGAGGCGGCTCAGACATAAACGCAGTCAAACTTTGCATCACACCGTTACCATCGATAAATTGCATATAATTTTTATGGTGCTCAACACTTTGCCAATCTTCGTCAATCAGCATAGTAGTCTTGCTCTTATCAAAGCTGATTGATACTCGCTGACATCCTGCAAACCCTTTTACAGTAGGCACATTTTCAGTTAAAAAACTATCCAACAGTGCGGACTTTGTTTCACGTAACTGACATTCAATAATCACTTTTACAGACATATTTGCTCCTCAGTACAATAAGTCACACCAGTTTACGCTCAGAAGTAAAAGTAAATGCCGTAATTCCAGAAAAGTAACGCTTTTCGGTCAACGCTTCATCGCACCTTGTTTTGGTGTCTCACCATAATGATTTTTATAAGCTTTGATGAAATGTGAGATATTGGTGTAGCCAACTTCAAGGGCAATATCAGAAACCGATAAACAACCTTGCTCAACCAATGACTTAGCGTATTCAACTCGTTGTTTGATCAACCACTGTTTTGGTGGCTCATTAAACTGATGTTTAAAGTCGCGTTGAAAACCAGATAAGCTACGACCAGATAGTTTTGCCAAATCTGCAACAGAGTGTTTTAAAACAGACTTATTTCCAAGTAACCTTTTTAGGTTCCTTCGCGCGGGCAAGGCATGATCAGCCATATTTAACATTGCAACCACCTCATCAGCACTTACTTGACGTAGGATAAATAACAGCTCTGTGAGCTTAATATGGAGTATAGGATCAATATCCACTCCTTGGTCAACGCACAATCTAAGTTGCTCGAAGAAGCCTTTAATTAAGCAATCTTCCAGATGTAGTGAAGTTGGCGGTGGTTGCTTGCCCTTGGCAATCGGCGTCAATTGATAAGACAGTAAAAATTGTTCAATTACACTTCTGTCAAAAAATACCAGCCACGCTTTTAGATTCTGTGTACTGCGAACAAAGTCAGAATGTAGGTTTTGACCTTGACATAGTAAAACCGATTGCCCAGCGCTAACTGTGATCAGCTTATTATCCCAGCATGTCAGTGTTTCAGAGCCTTCTTCGACATAGACAATACACAGCTGATTGGTATAAAACTCAATATCGAGTAGATTTTGCTCTAAATCTTTGCTGTAAATGGCTGAGCCGTTGTGAGCTGCCATTTTACTTACATCCGAAAGCGCACCGAGCGCCTGGGGGATCACCAAAACATGTTGCTGGCAATAATTTGCAGAATTCATCCTTGTTGCCTTATCTAATTTAAACATTACAAATCGGTTACATGCAGATAATTTAGACGAGTTACAGCAGTAAAGTGAAGGAAGAATTACAATTTAAACGGTGATTCCAACGCCTTAACCTTTTGCTTTTGAACATCGATTTCAATATTTATGCCCAATGGCAATATCATTTGCGGATCTGTGTGCCCAAAATCCAAGTTGGTCACTATTGGTAGCTTGTCACAGCCAAACTCTCCTTTAACGACCGATAAAATGACCTCATCAAGCAACTGTTTTTCGCCTTCACTATAATCCCGTGCTCGGCCAAAAATCAGCCCAGAAAGTTGCTCAAATACCCCCATCACACCATAGTTACGCAGCCAATACCTAACATAATCAATTGAAGGTTTCTCTTGGGATGTTTCTAGAAAAAGTACTTTACCTCGCCAAAACTCTTGGTTTGGCCAGTATTGTGTGCCTTTTAGCATTTCAAGGACCTCAATACATCCACCAAATAAGGGTCCACATGCTTTGCATTTTTTCGCTGAGTCGCCTTGATAGAATCTTGGCCCGCTATTGATTTGTAGTGGTTCAAGCTGCCCTACAGAGTTCGGTTTCGACCAATCAGGGTAACCATCACTGAAGTGGGAGAACACAGGTAACTCAGACTCATTCCACTCCCCAAATAAAAAAGATCTAACATACGTTTGATACTCATCAGACATATTATGGATCTGAGCAAATCCAGCCATTACAGAAGGTCCATTAAAGGTCACTATTCCTAGCTGATGTATAAGTGCAGACACAGCCGTAAAATCAGAGTATCCCATGATAAACTTGGGATTAGCCTTAATTAGATCTGCATCCAAATACTTTAATATTCTTGCAGAGTCTGAGCCGCCGATTGTCGCAATTATTCCATCTACATTTTTATCACCAAAAGCGCGATTTAAGTCTTGGGCCCTTATTTGTGGGTTATTGAATACTTCGTCTATATCCATAGTCGCTGTTGGATATTCAATAACGTTAAAGCCCAGTGCTTTTAAATTTTTCACCCCCTGTTGATAAACCTTCGGAAATACAGATGGCAGGCCCGTTGATAGTGACAACACGGCGATATTATCACCCGGTTTTAATTGCTTTGGCTTAATCATTTTAGCGTCCATTTCATTTAACAATATCAATATATTAAAACAATTTTTTAATTACTACCCTTAAATACATTTACAGATAAAAATCACCAAATGCCAGAACCAGTGAATTGAGCGGGTTATTTGTTATTTAATAGCCCCACGTTGTGCACTTTTTGTAATTTATGAAAAACCCTGTTAGTGTGAAAAACACACATATCAAACGGAATATCTGTTTTTTGATTAATAGAAGAATGAATTCCCCATCAAAACGGGGAGAAAATTTAGTTAAAAGCACAATACAGGAGTTGTTATGTTCTGGATTATTAATATTGTAGGCGTAGCTATTGCCTTATACTTTGTAGATCTCGAATCTAATTCAGTTATTCAAAGTGTGATCAGCCCAATTGTAGTCGCGACACTTTCTCTTACCATGATTATAAAACTGTTTATAAACAGTAAAGCGCAATCTGCTTCTTATATGAGCAACAGTGGAAATGGCAGTCATTCAGGCAGCCCTTTCATATATGGGTCAGAGAAAAATAAGCCCTCTGGGGATAGTGACTCCAGCAGCAATAGTTCTAGCACTAGTTCGAGCTTCGGTGATGGCGGCGGTGGCGGTGGCGGTGGCGGAGAATAAAACGTTATCCAAATACAAAAAAAGCCTGCGTCAATAACCCCGCAGGCTTTCTAATTTTGCTGTTAGTTACTTAGCAGCCAAAGCAGCTCGTGCTTTATGAAGCTTGGTATAGCTTTCAATTAGCTTAAGATGTTTGTCCAACCCTTTCAGTTGAGTATTGGTTTCTGTTAAGCCATAGAATTTAACATCACCATTAATCGAGCCAATCACATTGTCCATGATTTCTTGACCAAACATACGTGACAAGTTATGGATATAATCTTCAATCTCAAGCTCTTCATCAAGGGCTATTTCTAAAACAGTCTGCATCGCTTGATAGAACAAACCACGCTCAACTGTGTTGTCATTGTATTGAAGGAAAGACTCAACCAAATCCATTGTTTCTTCTAAATCACCCAGTGCCAAATAAATTAGCAGCTTGAGTTCAAGGATGGTTAACTGACCCCATACCGTGTTTTCATCAAACTCGATACCTATTAACGTAATGATATCGGTATAATTATCCAGCTGGCTTTCTTCTAGACGATTGACTAAATCAGCTAGCTGCTCATCTGAAAGCCTGTGCAGATTAAGTATGTCTTCTCTATACTGCAGCGCTTTATTGGTATTATCCCAAATCAAATCTTCCGCAGGGTATACTTCTGAATACCCTGGCACCAGAATACGACAGGCAATGCCTAAGTCGGTAAATTCTGCGACATACGCTTCCTTACCTTGCTCTTTTAAAATCGCAAATAATTTGTCGCACTCTTCTTCGTTAGTCCCGGAAAAATCCCACTCAACAAAGTCATAATCTTTCTTCGCGCTGAAGAAGCGCCATGAGATCACACCCGTTGAATCGATAAAGTGTTCAACAAAATTCTCCGGCTCAGATACCGCCATGCTGTTAAATGTCGGGCGAGGTACATCGTTTAACCCTTCAAAACTGCGGCCTTGCAGTAGCTCAGTTAAACTGCGTTCAAGCGCAACTTCTAAGCTTGGGTGTGCACCGAACGAAGCGAATACACCACCAGTTTTCGGATTCATCAAGGTGACACACATTACAGGAAACTGACCACCTAAAGATGCATCTTTAATAACGACAGGAAAGCCCTGCTCTTCTAGCGCTTTGATACCATCAACAACACCAGGGTATTTGGCAAGTACATCTTCTGGCACATCAGGTAAAACAATTTCTTGTTCAATGATCTGCTTTTTAACTGCACGTTCGAAAATCTCAGATAAACACTGTACTTTGGCTTCAGCTAGGTTGTTGCCAGCACTCATGCCATTACTTAAGAATAAGTTTTCAATCAAATTAGACGGGAAATAAACCGTTTCACCGTCTGAGTGGCGAGTATATGGAATAGAGCAAATCCCGCGCTCGACATTACCCGAGTTTGTGTCAATTAGGTTTGAGCCCTTTAACTCACCATCTGCATCATAAATTTCGCGCGTATATTGATCTAAGATTTCACTTGGAAGCGCATCATTTGGACCCGGCTTAAACCATTTTTCATTAGGGTAATGAACAAAGTCACTGTTTGCGATTTCTTCGCCAAAAAATTGATCGTTGTAAAAGAAGTTACAGTTTAAGCGCTCGATAAACTCACCCAATGCAGAGCAAAGTGCGCTTTCTTTTGTCGCCCCTTTACCATTGGTAAAGCACATTTGAGATGCCGCATCTCGGATATGCAATGACCAAACATTTGGTACAATGTTACGCCATGAAGCAACTTCAATTTTCATACCTAAATCGGCTAAAATCCCTGTCATATTAGCAATCGTTTGCTCTAAAGGCAGGTCTTTACCTAGGATAAAGGTGTTTGCTTCTTGCTCGGGCTTAACCATTAACATTGCTTGCGCATCATCATCTAAACTTTCAACGTCTTCAATTTGAAAGTCAGGGCCAGTTTGAATAACTTTTTTCACAGTACAGCGGTCTATTGATCGCAAAATGCCCTTTCTGTCTTTTTCAGAAATGCTTTCAGGTAGCTCAACTTGAATTTTAAAAATTTGATTGTATCGGTTTTCAGGATCAACAATATTATTTTGAGAAACACGAATGCCGTCTGTCGGAATGTCTCGCGAAACACAGTAAACCTTTACGAAGTAGGCCGCACAAAGTGCTGATGAAGCTAAGAAATAATCAAACGGACTAGGTGCCGAGCCATCACCTTTATATCGAATAGGCTGATCAGCAATAACACTAAAATCATCAAACTTGGCTTCAAGTCTAAGATTGTCGAGAAAATTAACTTTAATTTCCATTGAACTCTTCCACAGTTTTGTGCGACTACCATAGAACTAAGGTGACTTCCTCAGTAACTCGGTAGCAAAAATTATCTTAACTGTGTAATTATCTTCTTTTTCACGCCAATAGTCTTGGGTTAATTGCAGATAAGGAAAAATAAATGATGTTTTGGCAGGTTTCTGTGACTGAAATGGGTGAAATTCCTCCTCAGCTATTGTTATTTCTTTTCTTACTCAGCAACTCTTACATTCACATTGGTAACATTGAGTGCAGCTTGCAGCACATAAAGCCACAAAACGTGTGGCCGTGTACATTACAAACCTTGTAACACCATGTCTTTAATCTTGTGCGCTTTTTCAAAATGATCTAACCGGTGAGTTTGAATCCACCAAGTTGCGGCTTCCATCAGTAACTCTGGATCACTATTTTTATTGGCAAAAAAAGCGTAAAAGGAAACGCCAACATTGCTCCCCTTTTTCTCTATTTTTTGGTCGCAGACTTGTACAATTTTCTCTCTCAGGCTTTCTCTCATTATTATCCATTTATACCTTACATCTGATATAGGGATAAAATTATACGCGAATATAATAAATATTAAATAAAAATAGTATTTATGGGACTTGCAAACAACCAAAGCCATTTACAACTCCCACACTTTTATATTACTGGGTTAGCATATTGTTGTTTCACAACAGCCCGTTCCATTAAAGGTAACATAGTTGGAGTTACACGTATCATTTAAGGTTTTAGAATAGCAATGCTGCGTACATGCACCTAAGTTATTGCTATTGCAATAATTTGAAAACCGGCCACCACCAATTGCAGGAGTTGCATGCTTTGGAATATTTTGGTTATTCGCACTTAGAGATTTAAAACTTTTCTTTTTTAAATTTAACTTCATTTCATTAATCCTTATGGTTTAAGTTCGATAAAAACAATACATTAAATCTTAACGATTTCAACCTTCCCTTGTTAAACCTAAAAAACAATAATAAAAATTAAAATCAAGCACTTAGAAAAAACAACACTTTAACAACAAAAAAGCAACCTTTTCCAATGTGAAAATTTTTAACAAATTCAAAACTCTATAATAAATTCAAATAAATAGCCAAAATCCATAATAAATCAGACATTAATTAAAATAAAAATGCACTATTCACTTTCCGCCATTCAACAATACACCCCTTATTTCTTTTCCCTCAGAACAGAAACCTGATCATAGCCGATACCCCAATTGTCAGTTTCTACTTCATCAATCACAACGAAAGTCGTACTGGGTACTTTGTTCAATACAGATACCATTAACTGTGTTGCACCACTTATTAACGCCTGTTTTTGCTCTTTCGTGACACCCTCTTTTGTCACTTTAATATTGATATACGGCACTTTGTTCTCCTTTAATATTTAGATATCAGCATACATTTTATTGACAATGCGCCACTGCCCCAGCTCTTTCAATAAACCTAAAAAATCCACATATTCACGCCCAAGTAGAGGGCAATAGAGTTTAACCAAAGCCTGCTCACCAACAATATCGAGCGAAATGACTTTGTAGTTGTACTGCTCTCCTTGCTCAAAAGGCACGGGCCGCCTACTGACCAAAGCTAGCCATTCTTCTCTTGTTCGCCTTATCTCTGGCGCTTTAAGCACTGCACACTCACAAAAAATATCACGTAATTTTTCTACATCTGCGTAGTACAACCCATCGCAATAGCGCTTTATCACGTCATTTACCTTGTCAATCTCTGCAAAGTTATCTTTATTATTCATTGAAGCCGCCCTTGAGTTAGTTGGACTGTTCGGCGCTAACAGCTGCTTTAAATGAGTCTCGCTCTCTCACTTTATCCAACATCTGTTGTACATTATCTGGAATTTGAATATCGACAAAAAAATGCGCTCCCCAGCTCGCATACACGGTTAAAAATATGTCTGCTACGCTAGGTTGCTGGCCACCTAGAAATGGACCGAGATGCGCCCGAGATTCAAGCCTCACCCCAACAGATTGCCACACCAGACTGATCTGCTCAGCTGCTTTCTTCAAAAAATGTTCCCGCTCGCTCACACTTTCAATATTGTGCGTAGCAAAAAACAATCGGCCATAGGCTGGGTGCATAGTGGCATTGGCCAACATCAGATCCTCTATGGTTTGTTGCTGTTCTTTGGGATCTGATGACCAAAAACTGCTCGGATGTGATTGAATAAGATGAAGCATAATCGCTGCCCCTTCTGTCAATACCTTGTCATGTGTCACTAACGCAGGCACATTACCAAGCGGGTTTATCGCTGTAAAATTCTCTGTCTTTAACTTATTGATCAATGTGAACTTTTGCTTAAGTTCTCGTAAAACGACCTGCACAGCTAGCGAACAAGCACCGGGCATAAAATATAGGGTATACATACGCTTTTCTTCCTCTACGTTTGTCTATAGTCCTGAAATTGAAACCACTTCAAATTTCTTAAAGCCAGTGTAGAAAAACTCAACTGTCTTATATATAGTCACAATACGAACCATATGTTTCCCACAAGGAAACAGTGTAGAGGAGTTTAAAAGTGGATAAATTACGTGCATTAGAAATATTCGTTGACCTTGCAGAGTATGAAAGCTTTACCCGCGTGGCAGAATTAAGAAATACGACCAAATCCATGGTAAGTAAGGAGATGTCAAAGCTCGAACAACACTTGGGTGTACGCTTATTGCACCGCACGACACGTAATCTCACTTTGACTCATGCAGGGAAAGCCTACCTAACTAGCGCAAAAGATATTCTGGCAAAACTTGCTCAAGCAGACTCTCGCATTCAATCACACACAAATGTGGTAAAAGGAAAGCTCAAGGTGAATGTACCAATGGCACTTGGTCTCACTTTATTGGCCGAGTTTTTCAACAACTTTATGCGCCAACATCCATACATTGAGTTAGATATTCATTTAAGTGATGAAGATATTGACCTTGTTGAGCACGGCTTCGATCTTGGGTTTCGTGCAACAAGCAAGTTACTTGATTCAAATTATGTAGGCAGGCCACTCACTCAATTTAGCTATAAAATCTGTGCATCCTCCGAGTATATCGATAACCATTCAGACATTGTTGAAGCCGCAGATCTACAAGAGCACAATTGTTTTGAATATACTTACTTTAAAAACAAACACATTTGGCCTATCGAAAACGGCATAGCTATCAGTGGCTCATTAAAAGTAAATAGCACACCATTTATGCTAGAAGCCATTAAAGCAGGTCATGGTATTGGTTTTTTACCTGACTTTGTATGTGATAAAGCACTTGCAAATGGGGATGTGGTTGAGCTCCTAAGGCACTGTAAAAAGCCACACTTGACTCTGTACGCGCTGTATCCAGCAAGACATTTTGTGCCTGACACAGTGCTCACCTGTATCACGTTGCTAGAGCAGCATTTTGCCAGTTTAACAGCCCACCACATTACATCATGACAGGCACTTGAAAGGAAAAAGTAACACCACCAGTTACCGTCATTTCTATATCGCGTACAATTTCGACAAAATAACCATTTGGATCTAACTGATATCCAGCAGACTCAATGGTTTTGAAAAGTTGCTCTAGTGCAACACTGTAGCCTGCGTCGGATACAATATATACATCGCAACAAAAATAATGGCCTTCGGGCAAGGAAATTGTGTGTTCAGATGCGCAAACTTGCCAATCCCCTATGCTTGTTTTGATATCTTGCCAGCTATTTTCTAGCTGGTTGACGGGCGTCACCCCCATGATTCGTGTTGATCTCTCACCAAGTGTTTCAAAAATTGTGTCCCATTCGGTGCTAATGTTTGGTAGTAATTTCATACCTCTTTGCGGATACCAGACCAACTCGCAGGGTAAATTTTCAGCGAGTTTATTTTCTAAAGAACCGCATTCATCAGGATGTGCAAGCTTTGCAAGTATTTCGGCCGTCTGCCTCGGCGTACCTGTCACGCCCATGGCGCGGATCTGTTTTGCTGTTAAACCCAGAGCATTTTTTAAAGCCTTACCCAAAGACTGAGATGACGCAAATCCACACTCGTGAGCTATATCGATAATTTTATAGTCCTGTTCCGAGAAAATATAATGGACAGCATATTGCAAGCGTACTCGACTCAGGTATTGCCCAGGCGTTTCTTTAAATAACTCAGAGAATTGGCGATGGAAATGAAAAGGAGATATCGCACTTTGCGTGGCTATTTGTTCCCAACATAAACCAGACGCAAGGTCTTCATGCATTAATTTGAGTGCAGTCACGAAACGCGTTTGTAGATTCTTTGGTAAGGATTCCAATAAAGCGTATTCTGGTACCAAAATAAATGGTGTCGGTTTGTTTTCTGACATAAGCGCGATAGTTGTAACGAAAGCCACAACTATCGCGCGCTATTTCAAAAAATGCAAATAACAGCCTGTAAGCAATTGTAGTTAAGCGGTTTGCTCTGCCAACAACACATCTCGACTTTTAGGCTGCTTGCGACAAAAAAGTCCAAGTAATACAGGAATTAATATCAGTGTCACAGACGTTGCAAACAACTCTCCAAAAACCAGAGCAACCGCCGCAGGTTTTAAATACTGTGCCTGTTCTGCTTGCTCAAAGAGTAGTGGTAACAAACCACATACGGTAGTTATTGTGGTTAAAAATATCGCCCTAAATCGGCTTGCTCCAGCTTGACGTAAAGCGTCATCCAGTGACATGCCACCACGGTATAAGTGATTAAAACGCGTGATCAAGACCAAAGAGTCATTCACCACGATCCCTGTCATCGCCATCATACCAAACATCGACAATAAGCTGATCGGCAAGTTCATTATGTAGTGGCCAAATATGGCCCCAGCAAATCCAAAGGGAATAACCGCCATAATAATCAATGGCTGCCAGTACGACTTAAGCGGGATTGCCAACAAGATATAAATCAAGATTATCGTCATTAACATCGCAGACTTGAATCCTTTGGACACTGCGGTTATTTCTTCAAACTCGCCACCAGCTTTAATTTTTACACTTGGAAATACGTGCTCTAAACGGCTAATTTCGCTTTGCAGCTTAGCCATCACCTCCTCAGGAGATTGAATATGCCGATCTTGTTTCCAATAAATGTTTACAACTTGCGCTCTGTCCCTTCTATGTAATACATCTGGCACCTGCTCGAAACTAAATGTTGCAACATCTTCTAATCGAACACTATCGCCATTGCTCAAAGTTAGTAAACTGGCTTTGAGTTGTGCCAAATTTTGCCGCTCATGTCTTGCATACCTAACCAACACTTTGGTTTCTTGTCCTTGATCCAATATCCGGTGTACCTCTCTTTGCCCAAATGCTTCTCCGGCAAACTTTGCAACTTGATGCTGAGTCAAACCAAGCTGTTGACCGTAATCATTCAGCACAATTCGTACTTGCAGCTGACCACCTTTTGCGTCGTCATAAATATCAGATACTCCTGCTTGTGACACCAGCACGTCAGAAAGCATAGAACTTACTTGCTTTGCGATTGCTTTTTCGGGGGCCGTAATAGAAATAAAAGTACCGCCTGCAGGGGCTTCTGCTGCGGAAAATTGCACAGAGTAAGCGCCTTCAATAATGCCAGTTTGTTTGCGCCAAGTATCCGTAAGAAGATAACTGGGTAGTGTACTCAAAGACTCACTGGTAAGCTCAGCAGTCACTTCAATATCGCCATAACCATCTGACCATCCGAGTAAATTTACGATAGGCTTAGACGTCAGTTGAAACTCGGATTGCAATTTATTCGCAACTTGATTGGCCGAACTTTCCAATTGTTCCAATGCTTTTTCCTGCAATTGTAACGGCGCACCATCTTGCAAAGACACTTTAGCCGTAATGTATCGCCCAGGGATTTCAGGAAACACCGAGCTACGGATGGTCCCTGTTGACCACATGCCGTATGCAAGGGTAATAAACGCTGTAAAAAATAAGATGCTAGCTGCTTTATAACGAATTGAAACACCCAATATTGGTAAGTAGAGCCGCGATTTCACAGTTGCAAGCCAAGTTTGAGCGCCTTCCTGTATTCGGCTGATAAATGAGTTTGATTGCTCATTGTATGCGGAAGCGCCTAAATGAGAAGGTAAAATGAACTTACTTTCAATCAATGAAAACAGCAGTGCTATTATCACCACCACGGAAAAACCTGCTAATAACTTAGCAAGATCGTTATCGATCCAAAGCATCGGAGAAAAAGCAGCAATCGTAGTAAGGGCGCCAAATATTGTAGCGACAGATACCGACTGCACACCTTTAAACGCAGCTACTTGTCCATTTTTACAGGTGCCACGCTTGTCGTATATAGCCTCACCAACCACCACAGCATCGTCAACCAGTATACCGAGCACCAGAATAAAGCCAAATAAGGTGATATCGTTAATACTGTGGTCGGTCAGTTGTAACGCTCCCAAAGTACCAAAAAGCGCAACTGGAATACCGGCAGATACCCAAAACGCTAATTTTAAATCTAAGAAGATCCCCAGCAATACAATTACAATGAGTAAACCTTGCCACGCATTGTTACCTAATCTAAAAAGCTGCTCTTCAATATAAGGGGCCATATCCGCCATAGTATTGAGATGGACATCTTCGGGCAGCTGACGGCGCAATTGTGCTAACGTGTCGTTCACCGCTGCACTCACATGTAACAGATTGTCCGATTGACTCGTACTCACTAATAACGCAATGGCATTTTGTCCATTATTGCGCACAATTGAACCTGTTTGTTGATAATCACGATAGACGTGTGCAATATCCGCAACGCGTATTGTTCCAGTCGCCTTTACGACAACAGGCACGTTTTTAAGCGCTGTAACACTATCTGCAAAGCCATCGCCCCGCAGCAGCAAACGGCCACTCTCACTTTCTAATTCACCGCTTCTTGTTTCCAATGAGAATTGCTCTATTGCCGACGCCACATCCTCTAAAGTAATACCTAGCTGCGCAATCTTAATTGGATTAGGCTCAATCACTAGCTGGGGACTGCGGCTTCCCCAATTGTCGACACGAGAAATATCCACATGCTTTTTTAGCGCAACTTCAACTTGCCTCGCAATTGGTTGCAAACTGCTATTTTCTCTTTGCGCTGACACGATCACAAATGCAGCCAAATTAGTAAATTCATCTTTGGCAACAATGGGTTTTTCAGCAAGTTCGGGAAAACTCACAATGGCATTCACACGATTTCGGATATCATTCAAAAGCGTATCAATATCTGTATCAGTGGTCTTTCTAACGGTCACTGTCGAAAGCCCTGCACTTGACTGGCTGACAACTTGCTTGATGCCTGCAACTCCGCTTATTGACTCTTCAACTCGCTGCGTAATACCCTCATCAATTTGCGCAGCTGTACCACCGGGATAAGGCACTGTAATGGTGATGGTTGATGGCGGGATCTGCGGAAAGGACTCAACCCTTAACTGCCCTAACGCGAGTACACCACTGGCGATAATCGCCAGCATCAATAGGTTTGCTGCCACCGTGTTGTCGATAAACCATTTGGTTAGCCAGCTCATCGAGCACCTCCGTTATCTGCAAGTTGAACCTGATTTGAAAGCGCTTCGACTTGTGTTCCAACAACCATGCTGAGTAGCGGATAAACCACTACTTGCTTAGTAGTACTATCGTTTATTTGATTAAAGCGAATGTAGGTATGTGTGTGGCTTTTAGAAAGGATCTCAATTGACTCTTTTTGCAAAGTACCGGCAGCATCTACAGTCCAAACGAAGCCATCTCTGGTTAATGCACTTTGTGGCACTTTAAAGGACTGTGGCTCTTGAGCTAAGCCAATACTCACCCGCACAGGCTGGTTTGGCATGAGCTGTGCCTTCAGTTCATACGGATCCACAACTTTTAAAATTAACTGTCGCTGCCTAGTTGTTAGGTCCATGCGAGGCGCAATATACCTGACTTGGGCAGGCCATTTACCGCCAGAGCGGTCGGTCACGCTAATTTCAAGCTGTTGATGTTGCAGCTGGCGCTTAAGCCTGCGCCAAACTGGTTCAGAAATGGGTAAAACCACATCAATACTGTCGCTTGCCGCGACTTCAAATAGCGCTTCTCCTGCGCTAAGCCAGTCGCCAGGACTCACGGCTCTCGATAAAATTACAGCATCGTATGGGGCAACAATTTGCGCTTCTTCAAAACGCTTTTGCATACTTTTGAGCATCAGCTTTGCCTGACTCAAATCCGCTTTTGCTGCCGCAACTTGCGGCTCTCTCTTGGCAAAACTGCTCTGGTTTTTACTCGATAACATACTCAAGGCAACGGACTGTTCGTGAAGCTGTTGCTCCAATGCCAACTCGGAGTGATACACACGACTTTGTGCCTGCGCCAATTCTGACTCAAGGTGAGTTGTATCTAACTTTGCCAACGGCGTCGCTTTTGTCACAAGCGCTCCCGGCTCTAACTCGGTATCCAGCCATGCTAATTGCCCTTCACTCGTTACTTTTAACTGTGTCAAAAAGCGAGCACGTGTATTACCAATTAAATCCAGTGATGGTGTATGAGGCTGAGCTACTACCGTTGTCGTTGATACTGGTTGCTTAATGCTGTGGTTTGTTTTTGCAATTGGTGCTTCAATAGCGAGTTCATCCACCACGATTAGCGCCATAAATATCGCACAAACCCCTGCGCCAATTGCCATTATATTCTTATACTTCATAGCCAATTTCCTTTTCTGTGAGTACTTGTTCATTTCGGTTGAGGCGCTGTGTTATCTCCTCTAGACGTGACAAAACTTGCAGTGTTACAGGCAACATAATTGCTGTATCAACAAATTCGAGAGAATAAGTGAGGATAGAAAAAACCTCTCCAGTGGTTGGGTTTGGGAGCAAGTTTACGAGCCATAAATTGCCAAGCACCGACATAAATAACAGCGCAAAAATAAAGCCGTAAACCAAAGCCTCTGTATCTGAAAGGGCAATCTCATGCTTTTTTAGTTTTTCTAAATGAGCGCTCAATGCTGCAAACGGTTTGCAGCTTAATATTTTGACTTGTTGTTCCGTTTGATCATTTAATTTGCCGTTTAAGCGCTTAAAGGTCCCGTGACAACAGGCGTAGACGAGTAACATGGCAATACTAGCTATCAACACACTCAGTGCAAAATACGCATGAAATGTAGCTAATATAATAACAATGGATACTAATTGAATCGCGGCCGTCAGCAAAGCGGGTAAGTCGTTTTCAAGAAAGTCGACTAGCTCTCTCGACATGGTTAATCGCGCATTTTTTGCAGAAACATCCGCCCCTCTCAAATTGTGCGCTACGGTTTCGGCCAGCTTAACGCGAATATCACCATATACCCGCGTATCGTAAAAACGACGCATCACGCTGATGACGATTAAACCAAGTAAGCTGGCAGCAAACCCTAGTAGGGGCGTGGTATCTTGCGCCAACACACCATCGATTGCATAACCGATCAATAATGGCAGTAAAATAAGAAGGATGTTTTCAGCTATTACCATTAACCAAGTAATGGCAACTTTAACTGGGCTTAATTTCACCACCGACCAAAGTGAAATGGAGTTTTGAATGGACATATTATGCTCCTGAGTACTTCTAGAGCAGAATTATGACCAATTCTAAAAAGTAAAAAGTGTCCTCACTTGCTGTTTTCAATGCCCATCGGCTTTATCAACAATGAATCGTAAAACATGGGGG
>NZ_JAGJEH010000040.1 GCF_018100925.1 Pseudoalteromonas luteoviolacea
ACGGTACCTGAAATAGATTTATCACCGGCTTTTGGTTTTTCAGTAAAGCGGATCGCTGGCGTTGGATCTGCGCCCACTATGACTTTTACGACATTACTCACTACACCTGAATTGGTACCTATATAACGATTACCCGTTTGGTAAATTGAGCTTGGTGTTTGCGTGATGGTGTAGCCATCTGCATTTGATTCGATCAGGCCAGTAAAGCTGAACTCACCCTTGGCATTGGTCGTTACACTCTGGTTTACTGCCTGACCATGCTTATCTGTACCCGTGATTGTGACTGTGATGTCTTTTAGTAGCGCATCATTTGAATCGACTACCCCATCTTGGTTTACATCGAAAAATACGGTACCTGACACAGATTTATCACCGGCCTTTGGCTTTTCCGTAAAGCGGATCGCAGGGGTTGGCTCTGTGCCCACCACGACTTTGGCGACATTGCTTACCACACCTGAATCGCTACCAATATAGCGATTACCAGTTTGGTAAGTGGCACTCGGTGTTTGCGTGATGGTATAACCATCTGCATTTGATTCGATCAGGCCAGTAAAGCTGAACTCACCGTTGGCGTTAGTCGTTGTTGTGGTATTTACTGTTTGATCATACTTATCTGTACCCGTGATTGTAACCGTGATGTCTTTTAATAGCGCGTCATTAGAATCGACTACGCCATCTTGGTTTACATCGAAAAATACGGTACCTGAAACAAATTTATCACCGTCCTTTGGCTTTTCTGTAAAGCGGATCGCAGGGGTAGGATCTGTGCCCACCATGACTTTGGCGACATTGCTTACCACACCCGAATCGCTACCAATATAGCGATTACCTGTTTGGTAAATCGAGCTTGATGTTTGCGTGATGGTGTAGCCATCTGCATTTGATTCAATCAGACCGGTAAAGCTGAACTCACCTGTGGCGTTAGTCGTTGTTGTGGTATTTACTGTTTGACCAAACTTATCTGTGCCTGTAATTGTAACCGTGATGTCTTTTAATAGCGCATCATGAGAATCGACTACGCCATCTTGGTTTACATCGAAAAATACGGTACCTGAAATAGATTTATCACCGGCTTTTGGCTTTTCTGTAAAGCGGATCGCAGGGGTTGGATCTGCGCCCACCACAACTTTTGCGACATTGCTCACTACACCTGAATTGGTACCGATATAACGATTACCTGTTTGGTAAATCGAACTTGGTGTTTGCGTGATGGTGTAGCCATCTGCATTTGATTCAATCAGGCCTGTAAAGCTGAACTCACCCTTGGCATTAGTCGTTGTTGCGGAATTTACTGCTTGACCAAACTTATCGGTACCCGTGATTGTGACTGGGATGTCTTTTAATAGCGCGTCATTAGAATCAACTACGCCGTCCTGATCGACATCGAATAACACGGTACCTGAAATAGATTTATCACCGGCTTTTGGTTTTTCGGTAAAGCGGATCGCTGGCGTTGGATCTGTGCCCACCATGACTTTTACGACATTACTCACTACACCTGAATTGGTACCGATATAACGATTACCCGTTTGGTAAATTGAGCTTGGTGTTTGCGTGATGGTATAACCATCTGCATTTGATTCAATCAGGCCAATAAAGCTGAACTCACCTTTGGCGTTGGTCGTTACACTCTGGTTTACTGCCTGACCATGCTTATCTGTACCCGTGATTGTAACCGTGATGTCTTTTAGTAGCGTGTCATTAGAATCGACTACGCCATCTTGGTTTACATCGAAGAAC
>NZ_JAGJEH010000041.1 GCF_018100925.1 Pseudoalteromonas luteoviolacea
AAACCACTTTGGCGTTGTATGGTTAAGCCTCACGGGTAATTAGTACGAGTTAGCTCAATGCCTCACAGCACTTCCACATCTCGCCTATCAACGTTGTAGTCTTCAACGGCCCTTCAGTTAACTTAAAGTTAAAGTGAGAACTCATCTCGAGGCTCGCTTCCCGCTTAGATGCTTTCAGCGGTTATCGATTCCGAACGTAGCTACCGGGCAATGCTATTGGCATAACAACCCGAACACCAGCGGTTCGTCCACTCCGGTCCTCTCGTACTAGGAGCAGCCCCTCTCAATTCTCAAACGCCCACGGCAGATAGGGACCGAACTGTCTCACGACGTTCTAAACCCAGCTCGCGTACCACTTTAAATGGCGAACAGCCATACCCTTGGGACCGACTTCAGCCCCAGGATGTGATGAGCCGACATCGAGGTGCCAAACACCGCCGTCGATATGAACTCTTGGGCGGTATCAGCCTGTTATCCCCGGAGTACCTTTTATCCGTTGAGCGATGGCCCTTCCATTCAGAACCACCGGATCACTATGACCTACTTTCGTACCTGCTCGACGTGTCTGTCTCGCAGTTAAGCTGGCTTCTACCATTACACTAACCGTACGATGTCCGACCGTACTTAGCCAACCTTCGTGCTCCTCCGTTACTCTTTGGGAGGAGACCGCCCCAGTCAAACTACCCACCAGGCACTGTCCTCAATCCCGATCAGGGACCTAAGTTAGAACATCAACACTACAAGGGTGGTATTTCAAGGACGGCTCCACACAATCTAGCGACTGTGCTTCAAAGCCTCCCACCTATCCTACACATGTAGGGTCAATGTTCAGTGCCAAGCTGTAGTAAAGGTTCACGGGGTCTTTCCGTCTAGCCGCGGGTACACAGCATCTTCACTGCGATTTCAATTTCACTGAGTCTCGGGTGGAGACAGCGTGGCCATGGTTACACCATTCGTGCAGGTCGGAACTTACCCGACAAGGAATTTCGCTACCTTAGGACCGTTATAGTTACGGCCGCCGTTTACCGGGGCTTCGATCAAGAGCTTCGCCTAAGCTAACCCCATCAATTAACCTTCCGGCACCGGGCAGGTGTCACACCGTATACGTCATCTTACGATTTTGCACAGTGCTGTGTTTTTAATAAACAGTCCCAGCCACCTGGTCACTGCGGCTCTCGTCTGCTTATGGAGCAAGTCCTTCACAAACAAGAGCGTACCTTCTCCCGAAGTTACGGTACAATTTTGCCTAGTTCCTTCACCCGAGTTCTCTCAAGCGCCTTAGTATTCTCTACCTGACCACCTGTGTCGGTTTAGGGTACGATTCGATATAAACTGAAGCTTAGAGGCTTTTCCTGGAAGTAGGGCATCAACAACTTCACTACCGTAGTAGCTCGTCTCGACTCTCAGCCTTAGCGACCCGGATTTTCCTAAGTCACCAGCCTACAGCCTTTCACATGGACAACCAACGCCATGCTTGCCTAGCCTGCTCCGTCCCCCCATCGCATTTATACCAAGTACGGGAATATTAACCCGTTTCCCATCGACTACGCTCTTCAGCCTCGCCTTAGGGGTCGACTCACCCTACCCTGATTAACATGGGATAGGAACCCTTGGTCTTCCGGCGTGCGGGTTTTTCACCCGCATTATCGTTACTCATGTCAGCATTCGCACTTCTGATA
>NZ_JAGJEH010000042.1 GCF_018100925.1 Pseudoalteromonas luteoviolacea
TCATGGATCCTGAATTTGCCTCCAATGTTGATCATTTAATACCTCTTGAACGATCTTCCGAATATGACATGTTTAGACGTTCATTGACGGAACGTCTATGTTGAATGATTTATTTACACCATTTAACAACAAATGTTCTGCCGAGTGATTAAAGGCGAAAAATAACCCCTGAAGATGTTATCCGACTCATTCTGTTGATGTGAAGTGAATCTATTCAAGAGATTGGTCCATGATTAGCCTATAAACCAATTTAGATTAGGCAGGAGTTACATATTTATAGTATTGATGGGGTAACTGAAGATACACCAATGAGTCGTGTATATTTTGGCTCTGCGCACAGTAAAGGAGAGCGATCTTTTTTGTTCCCACTTTTCTCCTCGCTTACCTAATGAATACCAGCTCTCAAATTATACTTAATGCGGGATTATGGGAATTTAAAAAGCGTGAAATTACAATTGCCTCGCAGCTGGTAGATAATTTACCTGGAATGAGCGCCATCCAAATAGACAAACTCTGCCATATAGAGGCACTGAATTCAGATAGGTTCCACGTGCTCCTTTACAACATGAAATTAAATGACATGAGTCCAAGATGACGTATGGAGTACCGATGAGGACAGCTCACATACTCTTAAGCGTTCTAGTACATTCCCTAAAGGTTGGCAATTTAGGCTTATTAAATACCTGATAAATGGTTTCGAACCAAAGCTATTGGCGGCTTCTCTACCTCGTGAGCAATATTCGAGAAAAGGTATCACAGCACTTTACCATGAGCGGTGGCCAATTGAGTTGGGCTATAGAGATATCAAGAAATCGATGCCAAAAAACATTGTGACCCTTCGAAGTATAAAGTCAGAGTTAGTAATTCAAGAGCTTTACGGCATATTGATAGCATACAACCTCATAAGGTATGAAGCGGCATTGTAGGCAAAGTAATTGAAAGTAAGAGGAGCCAAGCACTTAATAACCTTTAAACGAACAGCATTGGAACTTGCTTCTGGGTCTAAAGTACAAAAGGCTACCGACTGCGTTCGCAGTGAACTGGCTCTTTTTATGCTAGGTAAATATCGTGCGAAAGGTTTATGATACAGCGCGAAACGCTGGCATTCTTTTCGCACAAGGTGAAGTGAGCTAGTTTAGCTGTTGCAGAGGGACTTAAATGCAAAAAACCCGCTGCATTGCTGCAACGAGTTTGACGTACGTGGATGTACTAATGTCGATTAGATTCATAGATGAATGTTATTTATCGACCTATAAGTGCTCAGGCGCGCCTAGTCGGGGCCACCTGGCTGGCGATGTCCTACTTTTATCGTGTAAAAGGTTCGCGACAGCGAACGAAGTGAACCCGCTCTTTTTACGCAAGGTGAATAACGTGCAAAAGGCTACCGACTGCGAACGCAGTGAGTACGGTTCTTTTGCGCAAGATGAAGTGAGCTGTTTTAACTATTGCTGAGACTGTCATCTCCAAAACCTACCCAACATCAAAAACATGGATCCTGAAACGAGTTCAGGACGACGGT
>NZ_JAGJEH010000043.1 GCF_018100925.1 Pseudoalteromonas luteoviolacea
ATGGCAAAAGAAAAGTTTGAACGTTCGAAACCGCACGTAAACGTAGGTACAATCGGCCACGTTGACCACGGTAAAACAACTCTAACTGCAGCAATCACTAACGTACTTGCAAAAGTATACGGTGGTGAAGCACGTGACTTCGCTCAAATCGATAACGCTCCAGAAGAGCGTGAGCGTGGTATCACAATCGCAACTTCACACGTAGAGTACGATACTCCAACTCGTCACTACGCACACGTTGACTGTCCTGGACACGCTGACTACGTTAAAAACATGATCACTGGTGCTGCTCAGATGGACGGCGCGATCCTAGTAGTTGCTGCAACTGACGGTCCTATGCCTCAGACTCGTGAGCACATCCTACTTTCTCGTCAGGTTGGTGTACCTTACATCATCGTATTCATGAACAAATGTGACATGGTTGACGACGAAGAACTAATCGAGCTAGTAGAAATGGAAGTTCGTGAACTTCTTTCTGAGTACGATTTCCCAGGTGATGACCTACCACTAATCCAAGGTTCAGCTCTTAAAGCACTAGAAGGCGAGAAAGAGTGGGAAGACAAGATCGTTGAGCTTGCAGAAGCACTAGATTCTTACATCCCAGAGCCAGAGCGTGACATCGATAAGCCATTCATCATGCCTATCGAAGACGTATTCTCAATCCAGGGTCGTGGTACTGTTGTAACTGGCCGTGTTGAAGCTGGTATCATCAACGTGAACGACGAAGTTGAAATCGTAGGTATCAAAGAAACTACGAAGACAACTTGTACGGGTGTTGAAATGTTCCGTAAGCTTCTAGACGAAGGTCGTGCAGGTGAGAACATCGGTGCACTTCTACGTGGTACTAAGCGTGACGAAGTTGAGCGTGGTCAAGTACTATCAGCTCCTGGTTCAATCCAGCCGCACACTAAGTTCACTTCAGAAGTATACGTACTTTCTAAAGATGAAGGTGGTCGTCACACTCCTTTCTTCAAAGGTTACCGTCCACAGTTCTACTTCCGTACAACTGACGTAACTGGTGACATCCAGCTACCAGACGGCGTAGAAATGGTAATGCCTGGTGACAACATCAAGATGACTGTAGAGCTAATCTGCCCAATCGCGATGGACGAAGGTCTACGTTTCGCTATCCGTGAAGGTGGCCGTACAGTTGGTGCTGGTGTTGTAGCATCAATCATCGAGTAATAGTTACTAGTTAACTAATTCGATAATACGAATATTAAAAAGCCGCTCATTGAGCGGCTTTTTTTATGTTTGT
>NZ_JAGJEH010000044.1 GCF_018100925.1 Pseudoalteromonas luteoviolacea
AAACCATTTTGGGTTGTATGGTTAAGTGACTAAGCGTACACGGTGGATGCCTTGGCAGTTGGAGGCGATGAAGGACGTACTAACTTGCGATAAGCTAAGTCAAGCCAGTAAGAGGCACTTGAGACTTAGATTTCCGAATGGGGAAACCCACCGCTTAGCGGTATCTTGCAGTGAATACATAGCTGTAAGAGGCAAACCGGGAGAACTGAAACATCTAAGTACCCCGAGGAAAAGAAATCAACCGAGATTCCGAAAGTAGCGGCGAGCGAAATCGGATTAGCCCTTAAGCTTCAGTGTAATTAGTGGAACCTTCTGGAAAGTTGGACGACACAGGGTGACAGTCCCGTACACGAAAATTTATCTGAAGTGAAATCGAGTAGGTCGGAGCACGTGAAACTTTGACTGAATATGGGGGGACCATCCTCCAAGGCTAAATACTCCCAACTGACCGATAGTGAACCAGTACCGTGAGGGAAAGGCGAAAAGAACCCCTGTGAGGGGAGTGAAATAGAACCTGAAACCGTGTACGTACAAGCAGTAGGAGCCCTTCGAGGGTGACTGCGTACCTTTTGTATAATGGGTCAGCGACTTATATTCTGTAGCAAGGTTAACCATTTAGGGGAGCCGTAGCGAAAGCGAGTCTTAACTGGGCGCTTAAGTTGCAGGGTATAGACCCGAAACCCGGTGATCTAGCCATGGGCAGGTTGAAGGTCAGGTAACACTGACTGGAGGACCGAACCCACTAACGTTGAAAAGTTAGGGGATGACCTGTGGCTAGGAGTGAAAGGCTAATCAAACCGGGAGATAGCTGGTTCTCCCCGAAATCTATTTAGGTAGAGCCTCGGACGAATACTTACGGGGGTAGAGCACTGTTAAGGCTAGGGGGTCATCCCGACTTACCAACCCTTTGCAAACTCCGAATACCGTAAAGTACTATCCGGGAGACACACGGTGGGTGCTAACGTCCATCGTGGAGAGGGAAACAACCCAGACCGTCAGCTAAGGTCCCAAAGTGTATGTTAAGTGGGAAACGATGTGGGAAGGCTAAAACAGCTAGGAGGTTGGCTTAGAAGCAGCCATCCTTTAAAGAAAGCGTAATAGCTCACTAGTCGAGTCGGCCTGCGCGGAAGATGTAACGGGGCTAAACATACCACCGAAGCTACGGCTGC
>NZ_JAGJEH010000045.1 GCF_018100925.1 Pseudoalteromonas luteoviolacea
TTTGAAATTCGGAGTTGTTATGAGTTCTGACTTAGTTTGTCCTGAATCTGCTGAAGAGATCGAATATCAAATAGGTCAGCTTGAATCTGTTTTGTATGTCGAGCTACCAGCGACCATAGATGAATGCATGGATCAGGTGGCTTTCCTAGCAAATAGACAATTTACAGACGCCGCTAAAATGGGCGTGTTATTGCTTTGGCTGAAGTCACAAACAGAACATGGGCGTTTTAATTCTCTACTACATGAGAAAAGCATTCATAGGCGAACAGCTAGCAGGGCCATGGCTATAGCAAAAATGCTAAAAGCTTTGCCTAAAAGCAAAGTGGACAAATTGTCCATTTTGAATTTGAACACTCATCAACTTAACGAACTTACCAAAGTACCAATCGAAACGCTTAAAGAGCTAGACGACGAAGACTACGAAGTGCTGGCCGAAACATCAGGCAACGCAATCAAGCAGCAAGTGGCCGATCTGATAAAAGAGCGTGACGAATTACAGGTAACTGCGGCGCGGGCCATTAATGACTTGGAGCATGAAAAGCTACGCAAAGTGCCACAAGTACGTTTTGACATGCATGTGTTTATTAGTGAGATACGCAAAGACGCCATTTGTAATACCGAGCTATTAAACGAGGCGCTTGTTAGCACCATTACCCAAATTGGTCAGCTGTGTGATAACCGCCAATTGGATTTGGACTCGCGTGTGAGTGCTGCGCAAGTACTGCATCACACCTGGGCGGCAATCTACAGCCAAATTGGTACAGCACTTGAGCGTTTAAGCGGCGAGTTTGCTGGGCATATTGAAGGCATTGAACACCTACCGAAATTTACCAATGCTGAGTGGCAATACGTTGAAACCGAGCGTAACCGGCTGCTCGAACAATTTTTAGTAGAAAAGCAAAGCAAGGAGATCAAGTAATGCATCCTGCTGTGATTAAATTTAACAACTTACCTGCGGTTGTGAGCCAAAGTGCATGGTCTGAGGCCAGCGATAAAGCACGCAAAACGGCACAAAACCGAACCGCACTGGTAAAACATTGGCTATCTAGTGGCTTAAGTGTAGATAAGGCAAGAGCAGCACTGATTGAGTCATTAAATAGTGGATTAGTGACGCCTGCCATACACCAAGCTGTAACTGACCTA
>NZ_JAGJEH010000046.1 GCF_018100925.1 Pseudoalteromonas luteoviolacea
AAGGTCAGTCACAGCTTGGTGTATTGCTGGTGTTACCAGCCCACTATTTAATGACTCAATAAGTGCTGTTCTTGCCTTATCAACACTTAAGCCACTAGAGAGCATATGTTTTACCAGTGCGGTTCGGTTTTGGGCCGTTTTGCGTGCTTTGTCGCTGGCCTCAGACCATGCAGACTGGCTCACAACCGCAGGTAAATTGTTAAATCTAATCACAGCAGGATGCATTACTTGATCTCCTTGCTTTGCTTTTCTACTAAAAATTGTTCGAGCAGCCGGTTACGCTCGGTTTCAACGTATTGCCACTCAGCTTTGGTAAATTTCGGTAGGTGTTCAATGCCTTCAATATGCCCAGCAAACTCGCCACTTAAACGCTCAAGTGCGGTGCCAATTTGGCTATAGATAGCCGCCCAGGTGTGATGCAGTACTTGCGCAGCACTCACACGCGACTCCAAATCTAATTGGCGGTTATCACACAGCTGGCCAATTTGGGTGATGGTGCTAACAAGCGCTTCGTTTAGTAGCTCGGTATTACAAATTGCGTCTTTGCGTATCTCACTAATAAACACATGCATGTCAAAACGTACTTGTGGCACTTTACGTAGCTTTTCATGCCCTAAGTCATTAATGGCCTGCGCCGCAGTTACCTGTAATTCGTCTCGCTCTTTTATCAGATCGGCCACTTGCTGTTTTATGGCGTTACCTGATGTCTCGGCCAGCACTTCGTAGTCTTCGTCGTCTAGCTCTTTAAGCGTTTCGATTGGTACTTTGGTAAGTTCGTTAAGTTGATGAGTGTTCAAATTCAAATGCGACAATTTGTCGCTTTTGCGTTTTGGCAGTGCCAATATCATTCTGGCTATCGCCATTGCTCGTTGAGCCGTACGTTTTTGAATATTGCGCTCGTGTAAAAGTGAGTTAAATTTGCCATGCTCCGTATTTGATTTGAGCCAAAGCAAAAGGACTCCCATCTTAGCTCCATCACTGAATTGCCGATTAGCGAGAAATACAACTTGCTCCATGCAATCATCAATACTTTGAGGCAGCTCTATATGAAGCGCCGACTCTAGGCTCTCAATTTGATGATGAATCTCTTCTATTGATTCAGGACAAACTAAGTCAGAACTCATAACAACTCCGAAATTCAGG
>NZ_JAGJEH010000048.1 GCF_018100925.1 Pseudoalteromonas luteoviolacea
AAATAAATCTTCTTGTTTATTGAAACTCACTAAGGATTTTCAATACAATTCCAAATGGCTCTACCGAATGAACTATCTGGAAAATTAAATCTTCTTGTGTATTTAAGCTCGCTAAGGGCTTTCAATACAATTCCAAATGGCTTTACCGAATGAGCTATCTGGAAAATTAAATCTTCTTGTGTATTGAAACTCACTAAGGATTTTCAATACAGTTCCAGATGGCTTACCAATGTAAACTATCTGCAATGCCAATATGAAGAAATGGTGCCGACTATCCGAGTCGAACGGATGACCTACTGATTACAAGTCAGTTGCTCTACCAACTGAGCTAAGTCGGCACACTAAAATAATGGTGCCCAGAGGCGGAATCGAACCACCGACACGAGGATTTTCAATCCTCTGCTCTACCGACTGAGCTATCTGGGCAAATAAATCTTCTTGTGTATTGAAAATTTTCAACACAGTTCCAAACGGCTCTGTTGAAGGAGCTACCTGGCTAAAACGCTTACAAAAAACGTAAAGCACTATGATAAGTACTATTTAGAAGCGTTTTTTCTCTTCATATTGTATGAATGGTGCCGACTATCCGAGTCGAACGGATGACCTACTGATTACAAGTCAGTTGCTCTACCAACTGAGCTAAGTCGGCACACTAAAACAATGGTGCCCAGAGGCGGAATCGAACCACCGACACGAGGATTTTCAATCCTCTGCTCTACCGACTGAGCTATCTGGGCAAATAAACTATTTTTGTATTAAAAATCATTTAGTATTTTCAATACAATTCAAAACAGCTTTTTAACTAGCTGATTTTTTAAATTCTTTGTTTTACATCTTCAAAAGATGGTGCCCAGAGGCGGAATCGAACCACCGACACGAGGATTTTCAATCCTCTGCTCTACCGACTGAGCTATCTGGGCAAATAAGTTTGTCTATTGAACTCTTTGATTCAATAAACTTCCACTTTTACTAAATGGTGCCGACTATCCGAG
>NZ_JAGJEH010000049.1 GCF_018100925.1 Pseudoalteromonas luteoviolacea
ACTTCTTACCTAAACTTCTTACCTAAACTTCTTACCTAAACTTCTTACCTAAACTTCTGAACTAAACTTCTGAACTAAACTTCTGAACTAAACTTCTTACCTAAACTTCTTACCTAAACTTCTTACCTAAACTTCTGAACTAAACTTCTGAACTAAACTTCTGAACTAAACTTCTGAACTAAACTTCTGAACTAAACACCTTGACTAAACTTCTTACCTAAACTTCTTACCTAAACTTCTTACCTAAACTTCTTACCTAAACTTCTTACCTAAACTTCTGAACTAAACTTCTGAACTAAACTTCTGAACTAAACTTCTGAACTAAACTTCTGAACTAAACTTCTGAACTAAACACCTTGACTAAACTTCTTGCTAGCTTTTGAGTTTATAACTTTAAAAACGCTTTTCGAAATTAAAGACCGAACAAACTTTACTTAGTTCACTAGAACAACAATAACAACACGGCTAGATAATTATTGATAATAACACTTTCAAAATTGATGCTATTAGAAGGTGTCTAATCTAGTTTGCAATAATCGGACTAACGTCGCAGAATTAGTCTCATCAGATTCGAGCCCTAGTTTTCATATTAATTGTAAAAAAGCTGTATTTCTATAAAGCACCTATATATGTTGATTTAAATCAGGGAGCAAACAAAGTTGATAAAGAAAAAAAAATTAACTATTATATAAAGGAACACATCATACATAGTCGTAAGCAAATACCATTCCCGCCAACGATTAGTTACTGACATAATCTCCAAAATACTAATTTTTTAAAGTTTTTGAGTTTGAAATATCTTTTCCAAAGAATACAACTTATCTATCTGTCAAAATTTAGATATTCAATTTTCTAATTTTAACAAAAACTAAGTCATCAATAGCATGATGTGTTCTCTGATACTCCGATTTCTGATACTCCGATTTCTGATACTCCGATTTCTGATACTCCG
>NZ_JAGJEH010000005.1 GCF_018100925.1 Pseudoalteromonas luteoviolacea
CGCCGATGATAGTGTGGGGTTTCCCATGTGAAAGTAGGACATCGCCAGGGCCCAATTTAAAAATAAATAATAAAAACTAAAAGCAAAGAATTTGCTTGGTGAACATAGCATTTTGGAACCACCTGAACCCATGCCGAACTCAGTAGTGAAACGAAATAGCGCCGATGATAGTGTGGGGTTTCCCATGTGAAAGTAGGACATTGCCAAGCGCCAAATAAAAGAAAGCCCGATTCGAAAGAGTCGGGCTTTTTTCGTGCTAAATCGTCTCGAATATTGCTGAGGTCATGCACATTGATAAAGAGACGAATTAGCGCAAGGTGAGGGGAGCAACCTTCACAGCTTTCACCCTTTACTCCTCTTAAATATAGTCCCTCATCAGCGGTCAAAACGGCTCATTTCATCTTGCTCGTTATTCATCTTGCGCAACGTAAACGTATTCACTGCGTTCATCGCCGTTAGTGCTTTGCACTATGGACCCTGAAACCAGTTCAGGGTGACGAGGAGGGAGAATTCAGCTGAGTTGTTTAATGTCGTCATCCTGAACTCGCTTCAGGTATTAGTCAATCTTACGAGATGGTAGCCTTAACGATTGTCAAAATGGCTCATTTCACTTTGCGCAACGTAAACGTATTCACTTCGCTCACTGTCGTTAATATTTTGCACTATGGACCCTGAAACCAGTTCAGGGTGACGAGGAGGGAGAATTCAGCTGAGTTGTTTAATGCCGTCATCCTGAACTCGCTTCAGGATCCATGTTTTTGATGTTGGTTAGGGGTTTTCGATACAAGCTAAGATGTAGAGCTGCTTGCCTTAACAATTGTCAAAATAGCTCATTTCACCTTGCATAAAGTAAACGTATTCACTTCGTTCACTGTCGCTAAACCTTTACACCTAACTTGCGCAAATTGAAGGAGCTTGCTTCGCTCGCTACCGTTACATTTTGTACGTTATAAAAGAACGGTACTCAATACGTCCGCTGTAGGTAGCCTTTTACACTTTAGACCCTGAAGCAAGTGCAGGGTGACGAAGTGGGGGAATACAACTGAGTTGTTCAATACCGTCATCCTGAACTCGCTTCAGGATCCATGTTTTTGGCTACTAACCTCTACAAGTTTGACGCTTAACTCTTGATGGAAATAGAAGCGCATCTTAGCTAGGAAGCCATGCCTTTTGTCGTTCAAATCAGTCTTAATGCATCATAGGCGCATACAGCTCAGACTCCAAAAATTTAACGGCTAGACACACAGCTGCTGAACTAGGTGTCATGTCATCATGAATACGGTTATACCCAGTTCAACACTGATATCATCAGTAAAGTACACCAATGTATCTTGAATATTGCGACCCTTTTTAGATCCAAATTTTTATTTTTGCTCTCAATTCGTTCATATGAAAATAGAATCTTGCCTGTTAGGGCATTCCTTGAAGTTAAAGGCTGGTGAGGAGCATTTATCTGTTCGATATTAGTACTTTTGATACCATACACCCATTCTTAATCATACAGCAGCTTTTTACTGCAAACTTGTATGTGCAAGTGCAAGGCTATGGTCCTTCCAGTCATTACATTGACAACTCAATCATGACTAACTTAATAAAATGCGTGTGGCCTTTACATCAAGTTCCCTCCAATTTCTGGAATAAAACCTGCTTATACAAAGCTATATAAAAGTTAAAAACACATTATTGGTCAAAGGTTTTGAGCTAAAAGTTTAACTCTAACCTACTGATATAAAAAGATTAAATATTGTGTTTTAATTTAAATTAAAGTTGGTCCTACTTTTGCATTAATCTGTATATAGTCAAATTTTTGGAGTTGGTTATGGCAATTAGTTTTGATAAAGCGCTTGGGGTGCATCAGCATACAATGTTGATCCGTTCTCAACGAGCCGAGATTTTGGCAAGTAATATTGCGAACGCTGATACTCCCGGTTACAAAGCAAAAGACATCGATTTTGGTCGAGCACTCAGTGCGGCAAAGACGGCACAACAAAGCGGCAATCAAATGACCCGAACCAACGAAAGACACATTAGTGGCGGGACAAGATTGACTAACAGTGATGAACTATTTCGTAATCCAAATCAAACAGATACAGGTGATGGCAACTCAGTAGATATACAAGTGGAACGAAACTTGTATGTACAGAATGCATTAGAGTACCAAGCTAGTTTGAACTTTTTGGGTGGTAAATTTAAAAGCTTGAAAAAAGCGCTTGGTGGTGGTCAAGGAGCCTAATTATGAGTTTATATAACGTTTTTGATATCGCAGGCTCTGGCATGAGTGCACAAAATGTTCGCTTGAACACCACTGCCAGTAATATATCCAATGCAAACAGCATCAGTTCTAGTCAGGACAAAGTGTATCGGGCAAGGCACCCTGTTTTTGCCGCTGAGTTAAACAAGGCGGCCGCAGCGCACCCAAATACAATGAGTTCTTCGGTAGGCGTTAAGGTTTTAGGAATTGTAGAGAGCGATAAGCCATTACAGGTTGAATACAATCCAAACCACCCTAGTGCTGATAAAGATGGTTATATCTATAAACCGAATGTGAATGTTGTGGAAGAGATGACAAATATGATCTCCGCCTCACGTTCGTACCAAACGAATGTTCAAGTAGCAGACGCAGCAAAACAGATGTTAAGTAAAACTCTGTTGCTTGGTCAGCGCTAATTGGGAGTATAGCTGATGAGTAATGATGTCAATTCCGCAACTTCGTCCTTTGTAGACTCGTTGCGTTGGCCGGATAAAAAAGTGCCAACTGAGAAAAATGATGAGTTAAAGCAGGAAGACTTCTTTGCGTTACTCACTCAGCAGTTGTCTTATCAAGACCCGAGTAAACCTGCTGACAATGATCAAATGATTTCTCAGATGACAAACTTTACCATGGCTGAGGGAATATCAAACTTGAATACCAAGTTTGAATCACTAGCCGCATCGATGACGTCAAACTCAGCGCTTCAAGCTTCGGCGTTAATTGGTAAAAAGGCACTGCTTGAGTCTGACACTGTTGAGCATGGGCCTGGCATGCAGTCACGAGGATCCATCATTGTTGCAGAGCCCGTTGAAAAGCTCACTTTGAGTATTGTTAACGATAAAAATGAGCTCGTTAGGAAAATAGAGCTAGGGGAACAGAGTGTTGGCGCCACACGTTTTGAGTGGGATGGTTTAAATCAAAGCGGCGATCCAGTTCCTCCTGGTGAATACACGATTAAAGCTGAAGGGCAAACAAACGGTAAGTTTGAATCTTTGCCTACAGCGACTTTTAGAAATATTGATAGTGTTAACGTCAATGGCTCTCAGGGCATTGTAATTAACACCAAAGCTGGTGCAGTTAGATTAACTGACGTTGCAGAAATAGCGTAATCAAAAGATTTTAACCTTAATTGTAGAGGTATTAGAGTATGAGTTTTAATATTGCTTTAACAGGACTAGCTGCTGCCCAAAAAGACTTGGATACCACAGCTAACAACATTGCAAACGTAAATACGACAGGCTTTAAAGAGTCGCGTGCAGAGTTCGCTTCAGTTTACGCATCGTCAGTATTTAGTGCAGGTAAAACTAAAAATGGTGATGGTGTTTCAACGACAATGGTTGCCCAACAGTTTCACCAAGGCTCTTTAAACTTTACCCAAAACTCACTTGACCTCGCAATTACAGGTGAAGGTTATTTTGCGACAAGTGAGGAATTAGGCGGCCAAGACTATACGTTTACACGAGCCGGTGCATTTAAGCTCAATAAAGATAACTTTATTGTTGATGCCAATGGTAACTTCTTACAAGGCTTCCCTGTAGACCCAAGTACTGGTGATACGACTTCGGTGAGTTTGAGTACCTCTTCTGCGTTGCAAATTCCGGATGCATCAGGTTCACCTCGTGCTACCACAAATGTTTATTCTTCGTTTAACCTAGATTCACGTGCAACGGCACCGTCTGTACCGTTTGATCCTACAGTGAGCGCGTCATATAACAGCTCGACGTCGACGACTATTTACGACTCATTGGGTGAACCTCATACATTGCAATTCTTTTTCCGTAAGGAAGACCCGACAACCAATGCAAATGAGTGGCAAGTATATGCAACGCTTGGAGGACAACAGTTTGATGCCACTGGTACGCTTATCGCAACGCCTCCTGGTACCCCTATCACTGAATTTGGTTTTAACGCACAAGGTTTTCCAGAAGATACAGGTAACCCAGCAGTGCCAAATACGGGTACTACGTTCAACCCATTAACACTTACCGGTACGAACTTATCTGGCTTGTTGACTAATGGCGCGACATTCCCGTCAGATATTCAGATGAACTGGCGTGATGAAACCAATACCAGCTCAAAACTCCCAACTCAGTTTGCGAGCCGATTCGAAGTTAAGGCGCTTGATCAAGATGGTGCGACGACTGGTCGATTAGCGGGTATTGATATCGGCGCGGATGGTAAGATCGTTGCTTCATACAGTAATGGTGACTCTACCTTCCTAGGCCAAGTAGCAATGGTACGTTTTTCTAACTCGCAAGGTCTAACTGAAGCTGGTAATACAGGGTGGAAGAAAAGTTTGACATCAGGTGAGCCCATCGCAGGTGAACCGGGTTCAGGTACGTTAGGGTCCATCAACTCTTCAGCCTTAGAACAGTCGAATGTAAACTTGACCAACGAGCTGGTTGATTTGATAAGTGCGCAGCGGAACTTCCAAGCAAACTCAAGGGCACTGGAAGTAAACTCGACACTACAACAAAATATATTGCAAATTCGATAACATCAACCACACTTCAAAAGCCGCATTCGCGGCTTTTTTATTTTTTGACACTCACCTTGGCACTAATATTGCTTTTATCACTATATATTGAACAGTTTTAGGTCGTTCTCATGGATAAAATGCTATATGTCGCCATGTCTGGAGCTAAACAAAGCTTACGCGGTGTAGCGCTAAAAGCGAACAACTTAGCAAATGCTAATACCACGGGTTTTAAAGCAGACTTTGCTCAAGCTCGCTCTATGCAAGCGTTTGGTGAAGGCTTGCCGACACGTGTATTCGCCATGCAAGAGCGTCCAGGAACAAACATGCTAAGTGGTGCTGTCGCAGAAACTGGGCGAGATTTGGATATTGCAGTTGATGACAAATCTTGGATAAGTGTTATGGATGCGAGTGGTGAAGAAGCCTATACAAAAGTGGGCACGTTAAACATTACCAGTGATGGTTCTTTGGTTACTAGTCATGGTCGTCAATTAATTGGCGAAGGCGGACCAATCATCTTACCCCTTCCAATAGATAAAGTGGTATTTAGTGATGATGGCTCAATTCAGGTGCGCCCTCAGGGGGCGCCTGCCAATTTTTTGGAAACCGTAGATAGACTCAAAATTATTACCGCAGACAACACAAAGCTGGAGAAAGGTAATGATGGTCTATTTAGACCAAAAGAAGACCAGCTTGAAGATGGTCATTGTGGTTTTTGTGAAATATCACCCACAGCAAAAGTAATGAGCGGCTATTTAGAAATGTCCAACGTCAACCCAGTTCATGAGATGGTGGATTTGATTAACCACCAGAGGCAGTTTGAAATGCAAATGAAATTAATGAAGTCAGCAGAAGAAATCGACGAGCGACACACTTCGCTCCTGCGCATAGTATAAGAGAGTGAGGTATAGATTATGAATCCTGCATTGTGGATAAGTAAAACAGGGCTCGACGCCCAACAAACTGACATTTCAGTTATTTCGAATAACTTGGCCAACGCCAGTACCGTTGGTTATAAAAAGAGCCGAGCAATATTTGAAGATTTACTCTATCAAAATATTAACCAGCCGGGTGGACGTTCATCGCAAGATACCGAGCTCCCTTCGGGTTTAATGCTCGGTGCTGGCTCAAAGGTAGTTGCCAACCAAAAGAACTTTTCTCAAGGTAATATGATAAGTACCGAAAACTCTCTTGATTGGATGATACAAGGCCCTGGCTTTTTTGAAATTCAAATGCCTGACGGCACAATTGCTTACTCGCGCAATGGTCAGTTTACAACAGACGAAACAGGTCGTGTTGTAACTTCCGGTGCTGGTTTCCCTGTGCAACCAGAAATGACGGTACCAGATAACGCAAATTCGATAACGATTTCTCAAGATGGTGAAGTTTCTGTCAGTATTAATGGACAAGCAGAAAATACAGTTATCGGTCAGCTTGTGATTAGTGACTTCATTAACCCATCAGGTTTGGAACCAATAGGTCAAAACTTATATACCGAAACTGCGGTAAGTGGTGCACCTGTTCAAGGTAACCCGGGAGTTGAAGGTCTTGGCACAATGGTGCAAGGGGCACTTGAAACTTCTAATGTAAACGTCACCGAAGAGCTGGTGAATCTAATCGAAACCCAGCGCGTTTATGAAATGAACTCAAAAGTGATTAAGTCTGTTGACGAAATGCTGAGTTACATCAATCAACAACTTTAATAAGGTAGGGCAGATCATGCGTAAATGTATATTGGTAGTTGCGCTAGGCTTAGGCCTAAGTGGTTGCATGTCAACAGAAAATAGTGATGTAGTA
Source organism: Pseudoalteromonas luteoviolacea (assembly GCF_018100925.1). Classification (GTDB taxonomy): domain Bacteria; phylum Pseudomonadota; class Gammaproteobacteria; order Enterobacterales; family Alteromonadaceae; genus Pseudoalteromonas; species Pseudoalteromonas obscura. The sequence continues at coordinate 6,525 of NZ_JAGJEH010000005.1, forward strand.
AGAGATGATCCTTACTACGCGCCTATGTATCCTGACATGGAGGCCGAGCCTGTAGTTTCAACAGGATCGCTGTTCAATTCATATTCGAATGATCTGTACTCGGATAAAAAAGCGGTGAGAGTGGGCGACATCATTACAGTGGTGCTCAGGGAGTCGACACAAGCTTCAAAAGCAGCAAACTCAAAGTTAGACAAAGATAGTGAGGTCAATGTCGATCCATTTCTTGGTCTTGGCAATCTTCCAGTTAATATTGGTGGTGACGCTATTCAACTAGATATGGGGGCTAACTCTTCCTATCAGGGCGATGCTCAAGCAAATCAATCAAACAGCTTATTTGGCAATATCTCAGTGAATGTAATGAGAGTCTTACCGAATGGTAATTTGGTGATCCGAGGTGAAAAATGGTTAACACTCAATACTGGAGAGGAGTTTATTCGCCTTGAAGGTTTGGTCAGACCGCAGGATGTTTCTGCTGAAAATGAAGTGGAATCCAACCGCATTGCAAATGCACGGATCCAATATTCGGGTAAAGGGCAAACACAAGAAGTTCAAAGTGCTGGTTGGTTGACCAAGTTCTTCATGAGCACCTTGATGCCATTTTAAGGAAGTCAATTATGCGTAATCTGCAAACTCTAGTAATACTCTTCACACTCTTCTTATCGGTTGAGGTAGCTGCTGAACGCATTAAAGATGTTAGTGTGGTCGAAGGGGTAAGAAGCAACCAGCTTATTGGCTACGGGTTAGTTGTGGGCCTGCCAGGAACAGGGGAGCAAAGCCGCTTTACCGAACAAAGCTTTAAAGCAATGTTGAATAGCTTTGGTATTACCTTACCTGGAAACTTAAAACCAAAGATCAAAAATGTAGCAGCGGTAGCGGTTCACGCAGACTTACCACCTTTTGTAAAGCCAGGTCAGAGCATTGACGTAACAGTATCTTCAATTGGCAGTGCAGGTAGTCTAAGAGGTGGTACGTTATTACAGACCTTCTTAAAAGGTGTTGATGGCAATGTATATGCGATTGCGCAGGGTAGCATGATTGTTGGCGGGTTAGGTGCTGAGGGGCTGGATGGGAGCCGAGTGGTGATCAATACACCCACAGTTGGTCGAATTCCAAATGGTGGTATGGTAGAACGTGCCGTCAAAAGCCCGTTCACTCAAGGGGACCACATCACATTCAATTTGAATCGTCCTGACTTTACAACGGCTAAGCGTTTAGCAGATACGATAAATGAACTAGTTGGACCAAACAGCGCTAGTGCGTTAGATGCAGCTTCAGTCAGAGTGATTGCGCCTCGAGATCCATCGCAACGTGTGGCTTACCTTTCTACTCTTGAAAACTTGGAATTTAAACCAGCAGATACATCAGCAAAAATCATTGTTAACTCAAGAACTGGCACAATTGTAATTGGTAAAGATGTGAAGTTACAGCCCGCTGCAATTACTCATGGTGGTTTAACGGTAACAATTGCAGAGCAGACCAATGTTTCGCAACCACAGCCTCTCACTGATGCAGATGCTGTTGTCACGCGTCAAAGCATTGTTGACGTAGACCAAGATGATTCAAGAGCATTTGTTTTTGACCCCGGCAGCAGCTTGGATGACTTAGTTCGTGCGATTAACGCTGTAGGTGCAGCTCCAGGTGATTTAATGGCGATACTTGAAGCGCTAAAAGAAGCTGGTGCAATACATGGTCAACTTGTTGTCATATGATGATTAATTAACAATCAATAAGTTAGCCTCATTTTAATGAGGCTTTTTTTTGGCTCAAAATTTGCATTGTTAGTAATATTCTTTTTTAGCGACGTGTTTTTGAACTATGAATACTGATCCAACACATAATCAAAGCTTTTTTGATTTAAACAACCTGAACTCATTGAGACAGGATGCGTTAAAAAGCGCGGGTGATGGTGATGCATCAAAACAAGCGCTAAAAAAAGCTGCACAGCAGTTTGAGTCAATTTTTACTCAAATGCTGTTAACCAGTATGCGTAAAGCCAATGAGGCTTTCGAAGACAAAGATAGCCCTTTCAACTCTAGCAGTGTCAAATTCTATCGTGATATGCACGACCAACAAATGGCATTGGAATTATCGAATAAAGGTAGTTTAGGTCTCGCTGACTTGATTGTGCAGCAGCTGTCACCAGAAAAAAATGGCTATATGCCTTCATCGGTTGTGCGCACTGGCGCCGAGCTACAAAGTGATCGCATTGCTAACGGTCAGGCTACGGTTAATCAGCCCGATAAAGATGTGGCAGAAGAAAAAAGCACAGTTAAAGGTGTGGCAGACACCCCAGCTGATCCTCAGGCTTTTGAAAGCCCAGAAGAGTTTGTCAAAACTCTATGGGGTTATGCTAAGTCTGCAGCAGAAAAAATAGGCTTAAACCCTGCTGTGATGGTGGCACAAGCGGCGCTGGAAACTGGTTGGGGGAAACATGTTATCTCCAAACAAGATGGAAATAGTAGTTTTAACTTATTCAATATTAAGGCGGATAGCCGCTGGACAGGAGACAGTGCCAGTAAAATGACACTCGAATTTGAACAGGGCTTACCTGTTAAAAAACAAGCAAACTTTCGCGCTTATGATTCGTTAAAAGAGAGTTTTAGCGACTACGTTGACTTTCTACAATCCAATCCTCGCTATGAAGAGGCGCTACAAAAAGCATCTAAACCCGGCGAGTACCTAGATGCACTGCAACAGGCTGGGTATGCGACTGATCCTAATTATGCGAATAAAATAAAAAATGTATTGGGTGGGTCACATTTTCAATCAGCAGTGTCCTCATTTGCACGTCAGGGAGTAAACTAAGATGTCTTTTAACTTAATGAATATTGGCACATCTGGCGTAAGAGCAAGTAGTGAACTACTGCAAACGACCAGTAAAAACATCGCCAATTTAAACACAGTTGGGTACATTCGAGAGCGTACTGAACATGCTACGTTAATTGGTAATCAAGTGGGTCGTGGTGAAACCGTCCGCTTACTAAATGAATTTGCGCAAAAGCAGTTGTACCGAGATGTATCTAGTCAGTCCTATTATGATCAGTTTGTGACTGAGTCTACGCGTGTTGATACACTATTTGGCGAAGACTCAAATAATTTAAACAGCAGCATTAACTCTCTGTTTAATAATTTACAAGAAGCGATGAACCTGCCGTCGTCTACGGTGACGCGTTCATTGTTTCTCACCGATGCACAAAATCTCATTGATCAAATGGACCGACTGTCTGGTATTGTTTTTGACCAAAATAATATCGTAAATGAGCAGCTGTCAATTTACTCACAAGAGGCCAATAACTTAATTCAAAAAATAAGTGATTTGAATGGTCAGGTAGGTGCGCTTAATGCGAACCCTGATAGTGATAATGCAAACTCAGTGCTCAATGAGCGTGATCAGGCAATTAAAGATTTGGCAGAGTTAGTTGATATTGAAACCCTTGACGGTTCAAATGGCGAGAAGCTGGTTTTCTTAGGATCAGGTCAGTCGGTAGTGATGGAAAATGGCAGTTTTAACTTGTTTTCATTAGATGGCGATCCCGATCCAAACAAGAAAGAATTAAAACTTGATGTCACTGATGGGACGGCAGTTGCGCTGGATGTAGATCAAACCAAATTACAAGGCAAGATTGGCGGGTTACTGGCATTTCGTGACGAAATATTGATCCCTGCACAAAACCAGTTGGGTCAAATAGCGTTATCTTTAGCAGATGCTTTTAACCAACAAAATAAACTCGGTATGGATTTAGATGGTAACTTAGGCGGAGATATATTTTCAATTCCGACCACAGCCGGTTACCCCCATAGAAGCAATACCAGCACAACCCAACTCGTTGCGACGCTAGAGCCTGGGCAAGGTAATCAGATCCCGGCAACGGATTTTAGAGTAACTTATACTGCGGCTACAAATCAGCTTTCTATCGCTGCGATTGATGCGCAAGGCAATACCATTGGCACAGCTACAAACGTGACATATGCAAACCCGCTTAATTCTCAGACAGCAGTACCAGCAGGGTCAGAACTATTTGGTTTGCAAATCAATTTTACCGATGTGAACGGTGCAGCTGCCACGCCAACTGATGGAGATATGTTTGATATAAAATTGAATTCAGCAGCAGCTGGCACCATGACACTGGCAACTGATAGACCAGAGAGTCTAGCGCTTGCGTCTCCAATTCGAACTGAGTCTTCAGCCAATAATGTGAGTAACGCAACTATTTCTGTCGGTACAGTGACAAGTACAGATCCAGCAAGTAGTAATTTTGCTGCTACGAGTCCTCCTACTTTGACAAATGGCACGATCACGTTGGTGAAAACGGGTAACCCAGATGAATACCAGATCACCGATGCAAGTGGTACAACGACATTTACCGCACCAGCACCGAGAGAAAATATCTTGGCTTCGGCTGGTGGTGTGTTTGCGGGGTATGGTTTTGACTTCAATATCGACGGTGAGCCATCAACGGGTGATACTTATACCATTGAATTCAACCAAGGCGGTTTCGATGATAACCGTAATGGATTGGTGTTAAGTCAATTACAATCTGGACAATTAGTAAGGCAAAATGTGGTTACTACCGCCGTTGCGGACAACTTAAAAACATTTAATGAAGCTTACGCCGGGCTAGTTACCGATATTGGGGTAGTCGCCAACCAAGCTAAAACGAATGGCGCAGCGTACGATGCGCTTGCAGCTCAGTCTGAGGCGTGGTTTGAATCGGTAGCAGGTGTGAACTTAGACGAAGAGGCGGCAAATCTATTGCGTTTCCAACAATCTTATTCTGCGTCAGCACAAATTTTAAGTGCTGCCAGAACAGTGTTTGATACACTGCTTAGTGCTGCGAGGTAATTATGCGTTTATCTCATAACATGATTTTCAAAAGTAACTTGAATTCTATCTTGAACAGTCAGCAAGAAGTGAATAATTCGATGAAGCAAGTTAATACACAAAAACGTGTATTAACTGCGTCGGATGATCCTTCTGCAATGGCGAGATCATTACTTTACTCCGACAAGATCCAGACCAACGAACAGTACACAAAGAACTTAACGATGTTAAAAAGCCGTCTTGATACACAAGAAGGTGTGCTTGATAACATTAAAGATTCTTTGACTCGTTCGATTGAGCTTACTGTTAACGCTGGTAATGGTTCATTGACCGCGCCTGATAAGGCGGCACTCTCTGAAGAGCTGGAGTCAATTCAAACTGCTGTTCTAGAGTTAATGAACTCCAAAACGGAAGATGGTCGTTATATCTTTTCGGGTTATCAAGATAACACTCGAACTTATGAATTTGACAGCAACAATAATCGATATGCTTATCGAGGCGATCAGGGTCAGCATAAAATTAAAGTGGCCGAAGGTGTTGAGATTAAGTCTAGTGACAACGGGTATGATGTTTTTGAAAGTGTAGAGCAGCGCCTGAATGTCACAACCAACACGGCTACACCTTCTGGTGGTATTGTCAGTGCAGATGTATACGTTACACAACAAGGCCCTTTCGATCTGTTCCACAAAGCCAATTACAATCCAGACCCAACGGCGCCAGCGACGAGAAACGAATTTCAATTAGAGCTCAATGGCACAACCGCTCCCCCAAGCTACCGACTAATGCAAGGTGCAACGGTATTTGAGACCGGTACTTATACTGAGAACAATATTAAAGTGGCGGGTATGGAGTTTAGTTTTACCGGGACTGCGGGGGCTGCCGATACGATCACCTTCGAACTGGGCACGCCCGAGAAAGACAATGTATTAAATACCTTGGAAAGCCTCATAACCGCAGTGCAAGACCCCAACCTTTCCGACAAAGATTATCGCCAAGTATTGGCGGACTCAATGATAGGGTTGGAAAATGCAAAAAATCGAGTTTCTCAGATCCAATCGGGGTTAGGTGGCAGAATGAATACCGCCACACGGATCACCGATGCAAACACGGATTTGGATATTAACAATAAAATTGCGCGTGCAGATTTGATTGAGTTAGATATGGCTGAGGCCATTACTGAATTAACTAAACACGAAACGCAACTTCAGGCTTCCCAGGCGACTTACGGCAGATTATCCAATTTGTCTTTGCTCGATTACATTCGATAAACTATTTAGCCGTCATCGATTTGACGGCTTTTTATTATTAAACCCGCCAAATATTAAAGTTTACTTGTTAACCCCCTGACCCACATATAAAAACATTGCCTTATCTCGGTTATTTGTCAAAGCGGAAAGTCCTTTCCTTCTATTATTAGAAGGCTGTAAATTACATTTTTAGTCTTTTAAATACAGTGGTTTATAAAAAAAATTAAAAAAATTCTAAAGGAAACTTTTTGCCGTCCGATAACTTAATTAACCAAGCCGGACAGTTTAAATAACTCGAAGGCCAAGAGAGTTATAAGTTTGAGAGTAAGTACTCAGTTTACAGTGGGAGAATTACCATGGCACTTTATGTAAATACTAACGTAAGTTCATTGAATGCTCAAAGACAGTTAAGCAATTCAGGCAATTCCTTAGACGTTTCATTCAAACGTTTATCATCAGGCTTCCGTATCAACAGTGCAGCAGATGATGCGGCAGGTCTACAAATTTCAGACCGTCTAACTTCACAAATTAACGGTTTAAACCAAGGTAACCGTAACGCGAATGACGGTATCTCTTTAGCGCAGACAGCTGAAGGGGCAATGGATGAAGTAACCTCAATGTTCCAACGTATTCGTACATTGGCACAACAAGCTTCAAACGGCTCAAACACAGATGAAGACCGTTTAGCAATACAAGAGGAAATCCGTTCTCTATCTTCAGAAGTTAACCGGGTTGCGGCAGATACGACCTTCGGTGGTCAAAACCTTCTAGATGGTACATATGAAGCAAGCTTCCAAGTGGGTGCAGATGCAGTACAAACCATCGGCTTTAGTATGAAAAATGTTGCCGGTACGGCAAACGATATCTCAGCAAATGGTGGTTTCACATTATCTGGTATCGCTGGTATTGCAAGTTCAATTGGGAGTAGTAACTTATCAGGCCTGTCAAGCGGTGTAAGTGCTATCTCAAATGCATCGAACAGTTACACGTTTAGTGATACGTTCCAAGCGGGTTCGATCAGTGTATCGTCACAGGCAAATGCACAGGCTGTACTGGCAGGTATGGATTCATTGATTGCCGTAGTTGATAAAAAGCGTGCGGAGCTTGGTGCGGTTCAAAACCGTTTCCAATCTACAATCCGTAACCAATCGAACATTGCTGAAAACCTATCAGCTGCGAAATCTCGTATCAAAGATACTGATTTTGCTACAGAAACTGCATCACTAACTAAGATGCAGATTCTACAACAGGCGAGCCAAACGATTCTAAGTCAGGCGAACCAACGTCCACAAGCAGCATTAAGTCTTCTAGGTTAATAAAGTAGAGGCTATGTAAAGCGGAGGATGAAAATGGTGTCTGTGCTTGATGGGGTATTAACACAGACACCGGAATTGGATGGTAAAGCGGAGGAGCTTATAATCCAAATCAGTTCATGTATTCAATGAACACATTAATGTTAGCACTTTCCGTGCCAATATTTAGAATAAAATATTGACACTCACTCTCAAACTTTTAAAAAAGGAGGCATTAGCCTCCTTTTTTTACGAAGAAAATAAATAAAGCAAATAAAAATCAAGCCTTTAAGTCTGTCTTTTCAATATTGTCAAAAATTATTTTTGTTAGTTGGCATGCAGCTTGCTTTTACTTATTCAAACTTTGAATAGTTGTACAAGTGGCAGTTTATTGCCCCATCGTTAAAAACTTTATCGATTCGGATTGCCTTCTTGTACTCATATATTGCTCTTGAATAAGAGCATTGAATAGAGAGAGTGAACCATGGCTTTATTTGTAAATACTAACGTCAGCTCGCTGAATGCACAAAGACAGTTGCAGCAGTCGGGCGTAGAACTAGATACATCTTTTAAGAGATTATCTTCAGGTCTTCGTATCAATAGTGCTGCAGACGATGCAGCAGGTCTGCAAATCTCAGACCGTTTGCAATCGCAAATACTGGGTCTAAACCAAGGTAACCGAAATGCAAATGACGGGATTTCACTGGCCCAAACAGCTGAAGGTGCGATGGACGAAATTACCAGTATGTTTCAACGTATTCGTACTTTGTCACAGCAAGCGGCTAACGGCTCGAATACTGATGAAGACCGTTTGGCAGTTCAAGAGGAAATTAGACAACTAGCGGCAGAAGTAAACCGTGTTGCCACGGATACGACGTTTGGTGGTCAAAACTTACTCGATGGCTCCTACTCTGCTAATTTCCAAGTCGGTGCTGATGCGGTACAGACAATTGGCTTTAGTATGCAGTATGTTGGTGCCACAGCAAACTCAATGGCAGCCAATGGCGGATTTACTATGTCTGGTATTGCCGGTATTGCGAGTGCGGTAGGTAACAGCAACCTTTCTGGTCTATCAGGTGGTGTCAGTGCGATTTCAGGCGCTTCTAACTCATTTACTTTTAGTAATGTATATCAAGCGGACTCTATCAGCGTTTCTTCGCAAGCGAATGCACAGGCTGTTATGGCTGGTATGGATGCTATGATTGCAGTTGTGGACAAAAAGCGTTCAGAGTTAGGTGCGGTTCAAAACCGATTCCAATCGACTATCCGTAACCAATCGAATATCTCTGAAAACCTAGCAGCTGCAAAATCGCGTATTAGAGATGCTGACTTTGCCCATGAAACAGCTATGCTTACTAAAAATCAGATTTTACAACAAGCTAGCCAAACAATCTTGGGTCAGGCGAATCAGAGACCACAAGCTGCATTGAGCTTATTACAAGGGTAATTAAATTATTTTTAAAATTATTTGCAAATAAAGCTAAAGCTTTCGCTTTATCAGTCGATAGCGGAGTTAGAGAACTATAACTTTAGGACTCTGACAATCGCTAAAACAGGGTAGGGGTATCCCGTTTTAGCGACCAAAATTGATAAAGCGGAGGCTATTATGGCTTTATACGTAAACACCAATGTGAGTTCTTTGAATGCCCAAAGGCAATTAAACAACTCGTCAAATTCTTTGGATGTTTCATTCCAAAGGTTGTCATCAGGTACTCGTATTAACAGTGCGAAAGATGACGCGGCAGGTTTGCAGATTTCAAACCGATTAACAGGCCAGATAAACGGTCTTAATCAAGGTATTCGAAATGCAAACGATGGTATTTCATTGGCGCAAACTGCTGAAGGTGCGTTAGATGAAACGACGCAAATGTTCCAACGTATTAGAACACTTGCACAACAAGCTTCAAACGGTTCAAATACTGATGAAGATAGATTGGCGATCCAAGAGGAAATCCGCTCTCTATCAGCTGAGGTTAACCGGGTTGCGGCAGATACTACTTTTGGTGGGCAAAATCTGTTAGACGGTACTTATGACGCTAACTTTCAGGTTGGTGCCGATGCGGTTCAGACCATCACATTTAGTATGAAAAACGTATCAAGTACTGCAAATGACGTATCTGTAAACGGTGGTTTCACCTTGTCAGGTATTGCAGGCATTGCTAGTGCTGTAGGTAGTAGTAACTTATCAGGGTTGGCGTCTGGTGTGAGCTCGATTTCTGGAGCGTCAAATAGTTACACATTTAGTGATACGTTCCAAGCAGGCTCTATCAGTGTATCTTCTCAAGCAAATGCACAAGCAGTACTTGCGGGTATGGACTCTCTTATCGCTGTAGTAGATAAAAAGCGTGCGGAGTTAGGTGCGGTTCAAAACCGATTCCAATCAACCATTCGTAACCAGTCTAACGTATCTGAAAACTTATCAGCTGCACGTTCACGTATCAAAGACACAGACTTTGCTACCGAAACAGCTAGCTTAACTAAGATGCAGATACTGCAGCAGGCAAGTAGTTCAATTCTAAGTCAGGCTAACCAAAGACCTCAGGTCGCACTCTCTCTACTTGGTTAATTTTGGCGCTATGGTTGCGTCAAGTTTGGGACTCAATACAAACTTGACGTATACTATATATTAGGCTTGTTACTTGGAGGTGTATTATGAAAGACGTTCAATCTGCTACTGGAGTTGGAGCGAACGGCATGGTGCCAACTCCTGATATTGCGAAGCCCGAAGAAGGACAAGAAACATTACGAGCTGTTGAAGGTAATAACAAGCTTGAACTATCTCGAGAAAAAAAGGAAGAAGAGGGTAAAGTACAACCTGAATTGTTTGAGGAGGTGAAAGCCAATCTCGATCGGCTAAGTAATGTTTTGCCTGTGACTTCGACGAATTTGTCGTTTGAGTTTGATGAAAATGGGGATCCCCCTTTCATTAGAGTGATCGACAGAGATAGCGATGAGGTGATCAGAGAAATTCCTTCTGAAGAGTTTCGAGAAGTAGCTAAGGCTTTGGATGAATTTGCCGATAAGGTATCAGGTAAAGGTGTGCTGTTTGATAGAACAGCTTGATTGTTAGTTGGAGGTAGCAAAATGCCACTTATTACATCTGCTGGTGTAGGCTCAGGGTTAGATCTTGAAAGCATTATTAAAGCGTCTGTTGATGCTGAAAATAGGCCCAAGATGCAACAGTTCGCAATAAAGGACGAAGCGCTCAAAGTCGAGTTATCGGCGGTTGGCGAAGTGAAGTCTGCTATCTCCAAACTTAACGATACTGTCGAAAAATTGGCAGATATCACAAACTTCAACAAAAGGGTTGCAAATATTACGCAGCCTACAAGCGGTGATATCATCAGTGTTACACCAACGTCAGATATTTCAGTTGGTAACTTTGACATTGCAGTAACACAACTTGCTCAAGGTAGTCGCGCTGTAACCGCGGACAACGCGTTTGCGTCCAGTGACACGGTAGTCAGTGCTTCAGGCGGCACCTTGTCATTTGCAGCGGGCACCAATTCCTTTGACCTAACTGTTACAGCAGGCATGACACTCAATCAGTTACGAGATGCCATTAATGCCGACACCAATAACTTTGGCCTCACAGCGAACATAGTCAACACCGGTGATCCGACGGTTGGCAGTAAATTGGTGTTAACGTCTAGCATAACTGGGGATGGTAATGACTTGGTAATTACCAGTGATACGTCCGAAATGGATGCGCTAGAAACCCATGATGCAACAAATAACCCAGCTGGTGGGATGACCATTGCTGATGGTGATAAAGCACAAAACGCAAAAATTACCGTAGATGGCTTGGAAGTAACGAGCTCTACTAATACCTTTAAAGATGCTGTGCAAGACATGACCATCACAGCAAAGGCAAAAAGCGTTCAAGATGCAACCACATCCGTGTACGAAACGGCTAAACTAAGTGTTGAATATGACAGAGAGTCGGTCAATACATTAATTGATGAGCTCATTACCAACTATAATGCAGTTATTGGCCAGATTGGCTTTCAGACGAGAATAGGTAGGCCATTAAATGGTGATTCATCTATGCGTAGTTTAGATGATCAATTAGTATCAGCACTCTCTAAACCGTTAACCGATGCCGGTCCCTTCGGATCGATATTTGATATTGGTTTGGGCGTAGATAAAGAGGGCTACCTTGAAAAGTCATCGCTAGTACGCAGTTTGAATGACGCAATGGATTCTAATTTTGATGATATTGGCACAGCGTTTGCAGGACCTAATGGGGTTGCCAAAGAACTCGAATCGTTACTTGGCAACTACGTAGATTCAGGTGGTTTGCTAAAACAAAGGGAAGACAGCCTTAATGGTCAGATTAAAGACCTTGAAGACGATGTCGTAAACCATGAGTATAGAATGCAATCTCTGGAAGATAGGTTAAGGAAACAATATGCTGGCCTAGACGTTTTGATAGCGCAAATGCAGCAAACTCAAAACTACTTAGGTGCGCAGCTTGCAAACCTACCAGGATTTACTAGCAAGAAATAACACTGTAAGGAGCCGTTATGTATAACGCAAGAGTCAAAAATTATCAGCGTGAGGCACTTAAAACGCGTGTTGCTGGTGCTGATAGATATGAAGTGATCCAAATGCTCATGGCGGGCGCGATTGAAAAAATGGTCCTCGCAAAAGTGGCAATTGAGAAAAAACATTTAGAAGCCAAGTCTGAACATATTTCTAAATCATCTGCCATTATTGGTGCATTGAGAGATTGTCTGGATTTTGAAGTTGGTGGCGAAGTAACTGAAAACTTATATGCTCTGTATACTTACATGTTAGAGCGTTTGTTAGATGCGAGTATGCAAAACGACCCGGCAATCATAGATGAAGTTTCTAATTTGTTGAAGGAAATCAAGTCTGCTTGGGATGCTATTCCTTATGATATACGAGAAAAGACGCTAAACCAAAATGGTGCTGATGCAAATGTCGGCTGAGCTAGCTAAGCTTGAAGACCATATAGAAGAACTGGAAGCTCACTGTCAGGCTGGTGAGCTAGAAAGCGCAGAAAAAGTACTAACCAATCTAGACTTGTCTTTGAAGAAGATATTTACAAGTGATGATATCAACTTGACCCAAGAGCAAGTCGCGCACCTACAAAATTGCTATGCGAACATATCGGCTATAAATGACAGGCTACGACAACAAAAGGGTGATGTCACTACGCAGCTATCTCGACATTTAGGCAATAAAAAGAAAATAAACGCATATAAAAGCATCTAACCAACAATCAAGTTTAATATGAGTCAAAAATCCCTCGAAGAACAAATTCAAATTATTGACGAGCAGTTAGCAAATTCAATTGAACATCAAGCTCGGGAAGCAAAATTTGCAACAGAAGCAAATGAAAGGTTTGCTCGCAATGTCACTTGCTTTGAAGAGTATTACCCGGATATCGCCAACGCAATTAAAGAATTCAACGTACGTGAAGATTTTTGTCTTCATGTCACATCAACCGGACACGGCAACTTCGTTCCTGCAAACCTTTCAGCGCCGATATATAGTGATGACCCGATAGGGCAGGTAACACAACAAGTTGAGTACAGTATACAGCACCCCATGTTCAGCGCGACAGATTATACGTCATATCAATCTGATCCGAATGATACACGCATTCATGTGCGTTATATGGGTGCTATGACAGATGCATTACGTAAAGTACAGGCAGAGAAAAAGGCGCACTTTGCTCAATTACCTGAAAACTTTCCGTCAGCTATGATTTTTGGCATTGGCCTAGGCTACCATATAGAGCTACTGCTTGAAAAAACCACATTTGATTATTGCTTTCTTATTGAACCTGATTTTGAAGTATTCTTTGCTAGCTTATTTTGTACTAATTGGTATGACATTATAAAAAAGGTAGATGAACAAGGTGGTTCTTTGTTTTTCCAGCTTGGTGCGAATAAAGATAACTTTATCAAAGATTTGGAAGTATTGGCCGACAATGTTGGTGCCTTCTCTGTGGTTAGGTCATTTTGCTATCAACACACGCCACTACCAGAAATTATCGAACTGATCCAACAGTGGTCTCAGCAATACTTCAAGTTTCAATTCGGGCATGGGTTCTTTAACGATGCGATAACGGGTCTGTCTCATACTGTGCATCTGTTAGAAAAGAATATTCCGATGTTGGTTCAGCCCAAAGACAAACGTTTGGATTTATCTACTCCTGTTTTTATTTTAGGTAATGGTCCCTCGCTAGATGAAGCTGAAGCTTTTATAAAAGAAAACTGTGATCGTGCTATTTTGATGGCTGCCGGTACTTCAATTGCGTCTTTATATAAAAAGGGTATTCCAGTTGACTTCCACGTACTGGTCGAGCGCCCTTACTCTAACTACAAAATATTTGGTGATATCTTTCCTGCCGAGGAATATAAAAAGACAAATTTGATCGGCCTTAATACGCTTTATCCCGATAACACCGATAGATACAAATGGTCGGGAATTGCTGGCAAAGGCAATGAGGCAGGTACTTTCTTACTGGAAATATTGAGTCAGACTCAAAGAAATGTCGGTATTCCTTTGATGCCATATTGTAACCCAGTGGTTGCGAATGCGGCGCTTTCCTTTGCCATGTTTACTGGTTTCAAGAATATTTATTTATTTGGTATTGATAATGGCAACTTACTGACGGGTGAGCACCATAGTAAAGACAGTATCTATCGCATCAACCAAGATGATGAAAGCGAAGAAGGGATCGCTTGTTTGAGGATGGATGGTAAATATTTACCAGCCAATTTTGGTGGGCAGGTCGAAAGTAATGATTTGTTTATGATGGCTCATAGCCAGCTAGAGAAGCTGATTGCTCATTACCCAACTGGAAGGAATGTTTACAATATTGGTAATGGCGCAAAGTTAGCAGGTGCACATGAAGTACGTGCGGAAGAATTATTACCTTTGCCAACTGCAAGGGACAAATTCGAGCAGATTGAGTTTCTCAAGCAAGATTACTTTATGCAATTTGACGTAGAGCAATATGATGACAAATTACTTGGTGTTGATGTATTTGAAGATATCTGTGAGCACTTACTTAGCTTGGCAAATGAACCAGTAACGACTCGAAAACAAGCGTCAAATATCTTACTTAGGCAAGCAAGGTATATCTACTCGTTTAGAAATACGCCATTGCATCACCTTCATCATATGATTAAAGGTGCATTACTGTATTATCACTGTCCTATGTTGTCTCTGTTGTACACCTACGAAGATGATCAGTTTACGCTAGAGAGTTACAGCGAATTAAATGAATTATGGAAAGGTTATATCACTGAAATGAAAGATTTTTACAGAGATAACTATCGTGCTAAGTGTGATTTGGGCAAGGAGTAAATAGTGAGTTATCAAGAAACGGCGGAGTTTTATAGCGATCTGTACGACGAGTTGTTCCCTATTTTACGTTCTATTACAGGACCGGGCTTGCGTCAAAGCTACGACATATTTGGCCGCTATATGCCGTTAGAAATTTGTTCATTTAAATCAGGCTCACGTGTTTTTGACTGGAAAATTCCGCAAGAGTGGCACTGTGAAGATGCTTATTTACTTGATCCTGAAGGCAATAAAGTCGCTGATATGAAGCGCTTGAACATAGAGGTTTTAAATTATTCTGAGCCAGTAGATAGAGATATTGAACTGGATGAATTGCAAAACCACTTATATAGTTTGCCAGATCTTCCGGCTGCGGTCCCGTACGTAACTAGCTACTATAAAAAACGCTGGGGGTTTTGTCTTTCTCAGGAATCAAGAGATAAGCTGCGCCCAGGCACATATAAAGCGGTGGTAAAAAGCGAATTTGTAGACGGCACTTTGGATATCGCTCAAACAGTATTAGAAGGCCAGTCCAAAAAAGAAGTAATGCTTAGCTCATATCTTTGTCATCCATCTATGGCCAACAATGAATTAAGCGGTCCACTGGTTTTATTGGGTTTATACAATCGGATAAAGCAGTGGCCAAACCGTCGTTATACCTATCGATTTATTTTAAACCCTGAAACAATTGGTAGCTTGTCGGTATTGCATATGCTTGGAGAGCATTTTAAAGAGAATATGGTATCCGGGTTAGTGATCAATTGTATGGGAGGAGAACCAGACGAGCTTGTTTTTAAACAAAGCCGTAATGAGCAAGGTATTCTTGATAAATTGCTGCCGCATTTGAATCGCTTTGGCTATAAGCACAGTAATATTCCTTTTAGTCCGTTGAAGGGGTCTGATGAGCGGCAATACAATTCCCCTGGTTTTCAATTACCTGTATGTTGTGTAAGTAGGGCATTTCACACCGGATTTGATGAATATCACACATCGCTCGACAACAAAGAAGCCATGGGTATTGACCCTCTGCTAGATAGCATTGATAAACTTGAGCAGATATTTTTAGCACATGAACAGTGCGCAACATTTGAAAATACTTGTCCTTATGGCGAGCCAAACCTTGGCAGTAGAGGTTTGTATCCGACTGTGAGCATGGTGACAAAAGAACGTGAGCGTCAAGCTTCAGAGCTCAATGACATGCGCATGTTACTCAACTATGGTGACTGTGAGCACGATACAATTGATATTGCCAACCTACAAAATAAGTGTGTAACTGATATGCAAAATGCAATTGGCAAATTAGAGCAACAATCACTTTTAGAGATGGTGTAATGGCGAGTTGGGAATCAATTTATCAAGCGGGTAAACAGTTAAACCGTTATCCGTTTAGTGACATTGTTTCCCTGATTTTTCAAATGAAACGTGATAACCCCGCTCTTAAAGTACTAGAGCTTGGCTGTGGTGCTGGTAATAACGTGGTTTTCATGGCGTCTGAAAGTGTCACATGCGCAGCAATAGACTGCTCTAAAAGTGCAATAGACTTCGCCCAAGCACGCCTGTCGGAGCGCAACCTTAATGCCGACCTTAAAGTGGGTTGCTTTACAGATTTACCTTGGCCTGATGAATGTTTTGATCTGGTGATTGATAGGAGCGCACTTAATTGCGTACCTAAGCCTCAGATAGAGGTTGCTTTACAGCAAGTACTTCGCGTTCTCAGACCAAAAGGTCGCCTATTTTCTCAAATGTATGCCGATAGCCACCCTGCACATAACAGTGCATTGAACGCAACGAGTGAGTTTACAACAGGGTTTAGATATGAAGGTTATCAGGATATTGATGGCCTTTATTTTGCATCTGAAAAGGATGTAACACTGTTATTTGGTGGTTTTGAAAAAGTGAATATTGCCTTGAGTACGTCTCAAACATTGTCAGGGAATATCCTTAGTGCTCAGTGGTCTATTAGCGCTTTTAAACCTGATACAGATCAGGTTGGTTGAACTGTCGAAAGGGCAGTATTGAGATATCTAGTTTCCAAGTTCAAGAGGCAATTATGCAAAATAAAGCAGTGGTAGTGGGTGGTGGCATCTGTGGCTTAATGGCTGCGCTACTACTAAAACGCAATTTTAAAGAAGTCACGCTTATTGAACAAAGTGATGAAGTCGGCGGTCTGTTTCGCTCTGTCAAAGATGATCTAGGGGCTTACTATGATATGGGTTCTCATATCCCCAATGCGACAGGGATCGAAGAGCTCGATACCCTTTTATTTGGCGCCCCAAATGAGCAAGGCAATCATTGGAATGTGATTAAAAAACTCAAGTCGGGTAATTATTTTGGTGGCTCATGGGACCTTAACTCACCATTTGCAGATAGTAAGAAGCTTGATGTAGCGACATATCAACAAGGGTGTTCAGAATTAATTCAAAGTACTACCCCTTCAAGCCAAAATCACATCATGCCTTATTGCCAAGAAGTGTTAGGTGAGACGTTTACACAGCATATTATTAAGCCAATTCTAGAAAAGTTATATGGACGTCACACTGATCTTTCGAAGTTGACGATGGGCGCGGGTTTATTCGGCTTTACGCGCATTTTGGCTTTTGATGCTGAGGTCGCAAATGCACTAAAGGATCTGCCGGTATTTGACGCTAAACTGGGTTATCAAACTGAGGCTCATTTTATTGCAAGGCAGCAAAAAGATGCCTCTTCGACACCTGATTATTATTACCCTACCTCACATTGTGGTATTCAAGCTTGGGTCGACTACTTAAAAACTAAAGTGGAGCAGGCGGGTGTTGATATTCGGTGCAATTGCAAAATTTCATCTTTGGAAACACGAGCACGCAAAGTTGAGAAAGTATTTATCGAAGGGGAGCCACAGGCGCTGGAGTGTGATTTGCTGTTTTGGAGTGCTCCGCCATTTATTGCGCTCAACGCGCTTGGATTGCCAGTTGTCGCGAATAGACCTGAGTTAAGAACAGCCATTGTTTTCCATTTAAATCTCAGCAAGCCTTTAGTCGACAAACAGTCGCATTACCTGTGGGTTTGGGATAAATATAGCGATATATTTCGACTTACACTGTATCCTAATTTAAACCCTCAAAGTGAATTTAACACCTTGTCCGCAGAAATACTGTGTCGCCCAGAGGAGGTGGAAAATTATCAGCTGGATGCAATCATGCATGAGTTAAAAGAGATGCAAGTTGTCGACCCCAACGCAACATGTTTAAGTCATGTTAAGCAAGTCATACACAATACGTTTCCTGTTCCCACAGAAGCATTTGAACAAAATAATGAAAAAAATTACAGTACCTTGGCAAGTAGTGTCGACAATATCATTATTTCTGGTCGTTCAGGTGGTAAGCAGTGGCGGCAAGCAGATGTACTGGTTGCCGCATTCAATGAAATAAATCAATATTTAGGGGCTGGGTAACTAACTTCTTTGCCGTCTTCAAAGCGATAGAGCGATTGTGGGCGGCAGTTTAACAGCGCGTATTGATCTTTTTGTGTTAGTTGCTTAATAAACTCATACAGGGCTTTCATGCGAATGCCATAGATAAATGAACGACCCAATGTTTGTTTCTTCATAATGTTGTTTACCAGCAACGATTGCTCAAGTTGAGAGTAATCTTCACGATACGCGTTATTTATCGGAAAACAAAAGTGGTAAAAGTTGTCTTTTACCATCTGACCATTGGCGAGTGTGACTTCACCCATAAAGGGTTTGTTAAAGCGATATTTTAAATTGAGCATTGCCTCAATTTGAACAACGACGGTTGCAACACGCATACCTATACCTTGAAGAATTAGCACACTATCGGAATTAATCAGCCGCTCAAAAGTCGAGTTTTCACCAAATGCAAAAAATTCTGGTTGCTCTGATCTGCAAATCTGCTGTGCATCTGGACCGCGGCCACATATTGAGAACATGGGATGCCCTGAGCGAGAAACTTGATCTTGATTTCGAAACCACTCCGGCCAATAGCCTAAAACGGTCTCTTGAGAGCGGAGATCTTCACTACGCGTTCTAGGGTAGTCATAATTAAAACAAGGCATAAATATATTGCCTTGTTTTCCTACTGCATGTTCGAAGCAATTTAGTAGGGCGGCGGGTATATCTCTCGGTGTAACATCGCTCACTCTTCCTAATGTAAACAGAGATGAGTGTATAAAGACATTGTCACTTTTGTTTATACCGACCTCGGCCAATGTATTTTTTATATCTTGTGTTGAGCTGGCCTTCATAAGAAATCTTTCCCTCCAAATGCTGCTTTGACTTCGTCATAGATATCATCAATACGTTGTGCAAAGGCTTTGTCTTTCCATGGTTTTCCTGAGAGGATCATCCACTCATACTTACTGATAAATTTCTTGAGTTGCTTTTCGTCTAAGGTATTAATATAGCCGTTCATTTTAAGTTTTAGCCTATCTACGAGCTCTTTTAAGCAGCGGAATACAAATACAACTTCAGGGTCTTGTAACAAAGGCCGTAAACTTATCGTGAGCTCCCGTTTTATACGCTCCGATTGCTCTCTTACGAGCGTACATTTATGTTCAGCATCAGGGTCTCGGTAGAATAAATCCATCAGTGCAGCGTATTCAAAGTCATAAATAGTTCCTGTGGCATCAACCACAGGAAAGTATGGATAAATTCTGCATATCAAGGGTCTATGGCCGTGAGGCTCGCAAACGCCCCCACAGTTACAGGAGAGTAAATATATACTAAAAGACTTACCGTTGGATAAGTTAAAGGTACGCTTTTTGGGCGGCTCTGTAATATTGCTAATACCACCAATAGATTGGTAGTACTCATATTCTTTTTCTAACAAGGGTAATGAAACCCCGTTTTTATCAAGAATATTGAAGTGTTCACCGTAGAAGTTTTTACAGCAATAGCCACCACATGTTTTCCAGCACTCGGGTGCTTTCACATATTCTGTGCTGTAAATTTGCTGCCAGTTCGCTTTATTAGGCATTTTGTTGTTCACTAAGCAGTTTTACTAGGCCGTTAATAGCAGTAAAGGCGACAGGATCAGCGTCTTCAAAATCAATATCAAGATCGAAGGTATTTTCTATGTTCATCAACATAGTAATGAAATCCATTGAGTCTAACAGGCCTGTGGTGATAAGGCTTTCATCCTTATTGATGGTATTGATAACGTCATCACTGTGCTTTTCAGCCAGTGTTTGATAAATTGTTTCTTCGATGTTTTTTGCTAAGCTCATTCTTTCTCCAACATAGCATACAAGGCTAGTTTGTCTATTTTACCATTTGAATTCAATGGCATATCATTTAGCCATAGAACCTTTTTTGGGATCATGTAGCTGGGTAATTTGGACTTTAAACTAGTCATTAATTGCTGTTCAATATTTTTATCGGCCTGACCACAAATAAATAAAGCAATGAATTGTGGTGCACCTTTAGGGTAAGCAATGCTCTGTACCAGCGGGTTGCTGATTAATGCTTTACTTAGCGTGTCTATCTCTGACAGTTCTATTCTATATCCCTGTATTTTAACCTGATCGTCAAGACGTGAGACATACTCTAATTCGTTTAGATGATTGTATTTGGCGATGTCACCCGTGCGGTAAAACCTCCGTCCGTCGATAACATCAAATGAATCACGGGTTTTTGTTGGGTTATTTAAATAACCTGAAAACACTTGCTTACCAGAAATTAGTAATTCACTTTGAGCATTTAGTGCCATTTGCATATGCGAGAAGCAAGTGCCTATTGGGATATAGCTGTGGCTATATTCCCGCTCAAGCTCAAAAATATGGTGGGTACAGGCGATAGTGGCTTCTGTTGGTCCATATAAGTTGATTACCTGGCTATTTGGTGCGGCAAGCTGAAACTTTCTAGCTAATTCTACTGGAAGTGGCTCTCCACAAAACAGGCTATATCTGAGTAGAGGGTAGGCTTGGGGTTTGAGCATGCCTATTTTCGCCATAATGGCGGCTGTAGAGGGCACACTAAACCACACTGTAATTTCATGCTTTTTGGCAAACTTGCCGGGGGCAAACATTGCAGCTTCCGGTAAAACGTATAGACATGCGCCACTTAACCATGTAACAAACATATCGTGAATACTTAAATCGAATGTGGGGTCAAATATTTGACTGACTCTATCTTGGGGTGTCAATTTTAGATAGTCAGTCATATAGTCTAAGTAGCTTTGCAAGTTTTCGAGACTAATGGGGACGCCTTTCGGTATTCCTGTGGACCCCGATGTGAAGAGAATATACGCGATATTGTTGTTCTCACAGGGCTCCAAACTTTCAGGCGGGGTTGCGTAGTGTTCCGATTCAGTATTATCGATATAAATAAATGTGACGTCAGGCAGGTGCAGAGACAGTTTCTCAGCTAGGTCTGCATACTGCTGAGCAACAACAATAGTGTTAAGTGCACTTTGTTGTACGATAGACACTAAGCGCTCAATTGGGAACTTCACACCGAGCGGGACAAAGGTTCTATTACTCGTTGCACAGCCATACACTGAAGCAAAATATGTGATATCTCTGTAACTTAAAATACCAATACTGCGCGTCTTTTGACTCAAACGACCCATGATGTTATTTGCGATGTTCAGCAGCTGCTGATACGAATAGCCGCGATCATTAACATGCAGGGCATCGCGACTTTCATTGTTTGCTTTTAGTAACTGCTCGGCTAATCTCATTATTTGCTACTTTAATTTAGACTGCAAATTCTTGTATGCAGTAGGTGTACCAATATCGACATATAGACCCGAAGTTTTATATGTATACAGTTTATTAATCAAAAGGGGTACGAAGTCGACACTGATCTCATAAAAGTGACCTTTTGAAAAATGTGATAAATGTTTGTCAAACACGTGTTCAGAAAAAATAAACAGTGCTCCGCTGGCTAGATTGCCCGGCGGATTGGCAACTTTTTCATGAAACGCAGCAATAACGCCATTATCTGACAGTTCAACAATACCACATTGCTGCGGTTGTGGCGTTTCAAACAGCAGCAAGGTTGCATCACAGTGAGTTGGTCGTTGGTTGTGCGCTTGTAGCATCGCACTGAGTGTATCTTCACAGTAGTTGTCAGCGTGAATAACTAAGGTTGTGTCATCTTTCCAAAAATCTTGGTTTGCAATAAGCGTTCCCCCAGTACCCAACAGATTTTCTTCTTTTACTAAAGTAATTCGAGAACGATAAGGGGACTGAGCGACATATTGTTCAACTTGCTCTGCGAAGTAGTGGACATTGATGAGAATTTCATCCACATTCAGTGCGATAAGTTTTTTGATCCACAAACCCAGTAACGGCTCTCCATTGATGGGCACCAAACACTTAGGGATGGTATTTGTGAGGGGACGCAAGCGAGTACCTAATCCCGCAGCTAATAGTATTGCTTTCATATTACTTAAATGATTCAGAAATAGCTTGTTCAAGTACGTTGAGTGATAAAGGTGTGTTTCCCAAAGAGCCGACTTGGCATGCCGCCGCGAGACTACCAAGGTAGAATGCTTCCCAAGGAGACGCATTTACAGACAGTGCTAAGGCACTTGCCGCTAAAAAGCAATCGCCAGCACCGGCTGGATCGATGGCGCTGCGGTTTAAGGCTGGTAATCTATCATTTTCCCAACTGTTATGTTTATGGTCTGGTACGTGAATAAAAATCCCTTCATCACCTAATGTAATAACAAGGTTTTTAGGGCTTGCTCTATTTGTCAGCTTGTTGGCGAGGATCACTAAGCCATCATCCGGGTTATTTAGTGCAACACGTGTTTCTCTTTCTGTTGGGGTGATAAGGTCCATATTATGATAGCGAGAAATATCGCCCACTTGTGAAGATGTTTGGCTGTCTGCCACCACGTTTATGCCGTGCTCGTGACACAAGGCGGCAATGGATTCCACCAAGGGCTGCGGTAAAACACCGTAATTAAAATCTGAAAACACCAGTAAATCAACTGAGGTGATCACATCGGTTATTTTTTCGAGAATGTCTCTTTGTAGCTCTTTGGCAATTTTGTGCTGCCGTACTTGGTTGACTCTCAGGAGCGTTTTGTTTGATGCACGATAGCGGGTTTTAAGTGGTGTCGGTCGAGTTGAATCCACAAACAGTTGTGCGTCTACTTGATACTTTAAAACCTTTTCTTTGGTGTATTCACCCGCGTCATCATTGCCAATGACAGAGAATAACGAGACCGACTTAGCGCCTAGTGCTTTAATGTGTCCGGCGGTGATTGCAGCACCGCCTAAAAACTTCTCAGTTTTATTCGGTGTCATCACAATTGTCGGGTCCTCTTGAGACATGCCGACAGCCGTACCCTGAATATATTCGTCGACAATCACTTCGCCAATGACTAGTACATTCAACTGTTTAACTTGGTTTAGTGTACTGGCAATGCTGGAGGGCAAGATACTATGACGTTTGGCATATTCTTGCACTTCCGAAAAGTCGAGGTTACTGGCGACGCGGTTATTTTTTTTGATGTACTGCTCAGCATTACTTTCAAACTCACCAGAACCAAAAATCAATTTACCGCCATAGACTTTGAGGGCATCAAGTTCTGGGTTTTCCCGGCATTCAAACTCTTTACCTTTTACCACGGCATAGGGTTGAAGTTGCTCTACAATTTTTTCGGCTGTATCGCCTGTTAAAAATGCATGGTCGACGCACTCCAGTGAATTAACCAACTCTAGACGATGTTGTTCACTGACTCGGCTTTTTACCGCCATTGCACTGTCAGTGTTCACCGCGACTACCAATTGGTCACCGCATGCTTTTGCAAAGCTCAAAAGCCGAATATGTCCCGGGTGCAGTACGTCAAAATTACCCTGTACTAATACACACTTTTTCGAAGTGGCTATTTGCACCATGAACTCAACCCTTTTTGAATACAAGTCTCAACATCTGTAAAGTCAAAGTCATCAAAGATTGAGGAGTTGATCATTGTTGTATTGAGAGGCCTTTTACCTGAGCTATCGAGCTCTGAAAACTTAATATCTGTGATAGTTGCTGGGTCAATATGCAACGATTTAGCAAGCATATTTGTTAAATCTAATCGGCTAAAAACTTGAGGGTTACAAAAGTTATAGGTGCCTTTGTATTGACCTTTAATTAGGTGCTCAATTGCAGAAACAATATCTTGGACTGCTGTGGGGTTAAATATCAGATCTGAAGCTGCTTTTACTTCGTTGCCCGATTGCAATTGGCCGACAATGTCATTCAATATGGTGCCATCTTTTCCAGCTTGGCCGATAATTTTCGCAAGCCTTACGATGCAGCAGTTGCTATCGGTGATTGCCGTTAACCTTGCTTCAAGAGCACGCTTTTGCACACCATACTCAGAAACAGGTGCTTCCATATTATCGTCTGTATAAGCGCCTGCACGGCCTGGGAAGACATTGTCTGATGAAATAAACACCACCGGGATTTGCCTATCCGTCAATGAATGAATAAGCCGCTCCGTCGCGCTGACATTTATTTCAAAGCTGGCTTGCGGGTTTGCGTTGATATAGCCAATATTTGTCAGTGAGGCACAGATAATTGCAACATAGCTGCGATCCTTTTGCAGATTTAAAGTCTCTATATTGCCATTGACCAAGTCAAACTCGACTAACCCCGTTTTGGGGTTTTGGCCAAAAGTACCAATTGTATTCGGATCTTGAGCATGAAAATGCTCGAATAGATGCCCGCCGAGTAGTCCGCTGGCACCAAAAATAATCGGTGTTAATTGCTGAGCTTTTTCCATATATCCTCTGCTAATTCAATATCAACCAATGCCTCTTTGGCACAGATCAAGTTATTGATATTTCCGTTTTGAACACTGTCTATAAATGTAGCTGCTTGATTTTTAAATGCCCAAGACCACTCTACCTGAAACTGGGTGCGCTGAGATACTTCGGCATTTTTTTGCAGCTCAATTGTGGCAGGTACATTGCGCAATAAGGCTGGTGGCAATGTGACTATCAATTGACCTTGTTCGAATATAAATGTGCACCTTTCTTGCCAGTCCTTTTGCTCAACTTCTCCGGTTTCCAGCACTACTAGCTGCTCATTTGCCCGCATAACGCAGACATGTGCTAAAGGCGAAAGGGTATTGAAGTACTCGACGGAAGGCTTGGTGCCTAAAAAGTGACGAATGAAGTTCAATAAATGCGAATGAACATTGACATAACGCGCAAATAACGACTTATTGTTGTCGCTTAAAAAACTCGGCGCAAAATTTGCCTCACTGACCATATCTGGTCTGGCCTCATCACCATGGATATAGCCTGCCGCTTTGCAGTAACTATTCCCCATATAACATTGCGCGCTAACTTGTAAAAGTTTACCGAGTGTATTTTGAGACATCAGCTCATCAAATATGCTTTTGGCTTTTACAACCCCGGCATCACAGCGCTTCATGTAACCCACACAATAGACTAACCCGTGTTGTTCTGCGAGCTGAACCAAAGCACTTGCTATCTCGCTGTTGCCAGCCATTGGCTTTTCACTGAAGACATGCTTGCCAGCCAACAAACAATCTCGCACAACGTCTGCCGTATGAGCGCGTGCAGTGACAACAACGACCGCATCAATTTGCTCATCTGCCAGAAGCTCTTTATGCGAGCCATAGCGGTTTTCTATGCCGAACTTGTCGGCAACTTGATTTAGGAGGTTAGGGCGCAGATCGGCGATTGCGTGCAGCTGGCAATTGTCCAATTGCGCATAATTTTCAAGATGCGCAATTTGCCCAATAAAGCCAGCCCCAATAAAGCCTAAACGAATTTTACGCGATGAAGTTGGCATAGTTATCTTTATTAATTAATTGAACGGTTGGCGTTAATGTTAAAAATTGGCCACCATTTTGAAGATAGTCTTCATGCTTACGGACAATCGCTTTGGCATGTATCCAAGCTAAAATAACGGTCAACTCGGGCTGCGTTTCATTAATGGTTTGAGTCGGCTTAACTTGGATCAGATCGCCAGGTGTGAAAAGCCCCACTTTTTGTTTGTGATCGTCGTAAACCTCACTAACATCCGAGCCGATTTCGTATTGTGTTAATAGCATTGGACCACTGCGCGCCGCACCATAACCTGCTACAACGCCGCCTTTGTCTAACGTATTTTGGACTGCTTCACGTACTTGTTGCTTCATAGCGTCAAAGCGAGATACAAATTGTTCCATAGTTGCCAATTCGTGCAACATAGCCTTGTCTTCAGCGTCTACCATAGCTGCTACCGACGGCTTTATTTCGCGTGGGCCATTTTTGTGCTGGGCAAAGCCAATGATTGATCCGCCCTGAATAGAGACATGTTCTACGTCAAATACTTCTAACCCTTGTGCGGCTAAGAATGCAATCATAGGTTTTAATGAGTGATTGCATAAATGCTCATGGAAGATAGTTCCGATAAGCATTTTATCGATGATATCTTTTAGATATGAAACTTCGAAAACGAAGAGGCCATCTTTATCTAAAACTTTCACAATACCTTTAAGCAAATCAATCATTTCATCTGCGTGCGCAAATACATTAAATGCAGTTACAAGATCTGCCTGACCGTACTCGGACTGGATCTGTTGACCGCGTGCTTCAGTCATTAGATCAGCAATTGTTTCAACGCCTTCACTGGTTGCCTTAGCTGCGATCTCGGTCGCTGGATCTATGCCGAGAACCTTAAACCCTTGTGATTTGAAGCATTTCAAAAAAGTACCGTCATTACTGCCAACATCGATCACAAACTTTTTATTAAACGGACCAAAATTGCTAAGTATCTGTTGGGAAACATCGTTAAAATGGTCAATAATTCCCTGAGTTTGACCTGAGTGATAGGTGTAATCAGCCCATAAATATTCAGGGTCAATTACATCTAAAATTTGCACGTGACCACAGTTATTACACATATATAGATCTACGGGGAATAATGGGGTTTTCACACCTTTGGGGTCAGATACATATTTTTCTGCAATTGGAGTTGGTGCAAATGGGATCGCCAACGGAATGTCCGTACTCAGGCACAAACGACAATTGTTTCGGTGCTGGTAATGGCGGTTGCTTTCTTGTTCTAAACACTGATTCATATTAATTCTCTTACATTTCTTTGCTAAGGTGATCCAGAAAGTAATTTTCGACTTTGATGATTGCGGCAAAAATAGCTTTGGCTGTATCAGTGGTATAATTTTCATTCAAATAAATGTTGAATGATCGATCTCTGGCAGACTGAGCATTTGGGGTATGATGAAACTGGGTTAAATACGGTTTTGCCCATGGCCATTGTGAGATCACAAACCTGTAATGTGGATTTAGCTCGACACCTTCGCCAAGCAGCGCATCGCAAAACTGCGCTTTACTGACGCCGAGATCTTCTAAATAAACAGTCAAGAAAAAGGGGGAAGTTCCCTCGATAAATGAAGGAACAGTGCAGAATTTTGACTGTTGCATCATATCAGTCAAGGCTTTGCAGAAGTTAGCGCGATCACGAATAGTGTCGTCTAGTCGCTGCAAAGAAGCGATGCCGATGGCACAGGACAATTCATTGGTGTTCCAATTGAGTGCCGGAAACAAATAGCCTTCAGCATTGCGCTCTTGATATTCTGGATTCTCAAAGTCTTTACCACGATCGCCGTAAGATAGGCATTTGTAGTGCAGTTTTTGATCCAATGTAAATACCAACCCACCGCTGCCACCCGAAGCCAAGCTCTTACGGTACATGGTGGAAAGTGCACAAATATCACCAAAAGTACCTAATTTTTTGCCGTTGACCTCTGCACCTGGTGATTGTGAGCAGTCTTCGATGAGCTTAATGCCTCTTGCTTTGGCATTTTTGGCGATGGTTTCGATGTCAGCGTTAATGCCCGCACAATGCACGAGTAAAATAGCACTGGTTTCTGGTGTAAGCACCTTTTCAATTTGTGTCCAGTTGGTGTTTAAACTGTCCGTTGCTGTGTCGGCCAAGGATACTTTAAACCCTTGCAAAACAGCGGCATTGAATGAGCCTGGGTCAGTGATAGGGGACATCACAATATGACTGTTTTTTGGCAGTTCTAGGGCGGCAATCGCGACATATAAGGCCGCCGTTCCCGTCGCCACGGCAGTCGTATAGCCACCTCCCATATACTGGTTAAATTTTTCACAATATTCGTGTTCAAATTTACCAAAGTAACCTGGATCAACACTTTCACCAGAATAAAATTCAACAGCGTTATTAAGCGCGGTAATTTCATTTTGGCCAAATGCGACACGTTTTGGCATTGCAGATTGTATGGCTGGCTCTCCACCAAATATTGCAAGTTTACTCATTACTTTCCATTTCTTTAAATTGTGAAATTAACTGATTGTATAGCGAATTTATGGCCGCTTCTGATTGATAATGCCTTAGTGATTCAACGTCGTCTTCTTTGCTATATGGTCCGTGAAACACCTCGTGAAATACGACCCACTCACTAAGTGCAATAGGCAAATGCCATGTTCCGCCTTCGAGGCGAAATAAAAACTGCGCATTTGGTGCCAGCACATTAAGCTGTGTCACTTGTCCGCTTTGGTCAAACACACTCATGCCAATTTTCCCTTCAACAATATGAATGGACTCAGATTTGTAGTTTGGGTGGCGGTGCGGTGCAAATCGACTGTCTCTGTGCATGACTAAAAGCATCTCTTGCACGCCAGCCTGATTGTCATGGTGCAGGCAAAATCGCGCACATTTTTGAGGGTGAGCCTGAGCTACCTCTTTGAGATGTGCAATACCAGCTTGGTCAAAAGCAATGGTATTTTGGTCATTGAAAAACACGTTAGTCATGTGCAAAATCTTTTTCAAAAGCATTGAAAGCAGCGGTTATATTCTCGTAATTCTCCTCACCCCAAAAAACACGTTGATTGTCATGTTGTCTAAATTCAGGCTGCTGTTCGAAAAAGAATCCGCCTTTCTCCACTGTGACTTTACTGGTCGAGAAATGCTCTTCATTAAACGTTCTAAATACAATAGATGGACAAGGCTTAATAAAGTAAAACATGTATGCCGGGCCAGTGGGGATCGAAAAGTTGAGAAATGCTCGCTGATACAGTGCGACTCTAACCGTTAGGTCCATTGATGCAAGTGGGAACTGCTCTATATGTGATAGTGACTCAGCGATTGGTGTCGTCGCTTGGTATGTATCTCTAATAATAATTGGATAGTATTTGTCAGTATCGAGCTCAGCCAAAAATTTTGACCAACCATCGGCTGAGCTATTACGTTGCTCATGCATGTTGTATTCGCGCATGGTGATCGTAATAATTTGTTTGTCAGCACAATGGTGTTGAATGTAGTTGTCGACCAATCTTTTTGCTGTCGCAGGCGCTTCTAAATGGGCTACATCAACCCCTTTTC
The DNA here is from genome assembly GCF_018100925.1 of Pseudoalteromonas luteoviolacea. Lineage (GTDB taxonomy): Bacteria > Pseudomonadota > Gammaproteobacteria > Enterobacterales > Alteromonadaceae > Pseudoalteromonas > Pseudoalteromonas obscura. The sequence continues at coordinate 35,532 of NZ_JAGJEH010000005.1, forward strand.
GCGTTTGCGCGATGATTTCTGGATAGCCCATCTGTGGCTGAGTGTGTTGCAAAGAAAAGTTACTCGGAAATACGTGTGCGGATTCACCGAGTATCCCGCTTAATTCTTCCCTCGCGTTTAAATAGCTGATCCCGGTTGTTGACTTAATACATTGAAAGAGTGGGTTCAGGATGTGGTTTACTCGCCAATTTACGTCGTCTTCAGCGTGAACCGCATGCAACCGAATACTCTGTTGAAAGTTTCGTTTTGGTACAACTATAAAATGAATATGCTTTTTACCTAGCTCAATGCGCTTGGCCTCAGCTAATACGGCAAAGTTCGTTGCATCAAATGTTGCGATGGAACTGCCTAAATCATAGATGGCATATAGGATATCTTCTTTTTGACAAGGGGAGATAAGAAAGTCGCAGGCACTTTCTATTTGGTTGTTCACCATATGGAAAAAGAAAATCTGCTCAATGTGAAAGCCAATTGACAGCAGGGATGCAACAATGTCATCAACAAAAATAGAACAAATAATGACATTGCGGTCTCTATGTTGTGTAAGCTGCTCCAGTGAAAGCACGGGCTGTTCTTCGAAAGCACCACTGCCGTCGGTTGTAGCAATAATATTATCGCCATCTAAGTTATTATTAAGGAGGTCAGTGACTCCGTTGATGCCATATAAAATGACATTATTCAAATGGGTATTCATAAACAAACGCGTTTCTTATATTCTTGAAAAACAGAGTCAAATTTTTGATTTTGTTCTTCGGGTATGCTTTTTCTACTCAGTGGTGAATTAATATCGACTTCATTGCAAGCTTGGTTGTTATCCAAATACTGTACAAAGTTTGCCAAAAGATCACACTCCATGTCATAGGCGCGAGCGCATAGATCATCATAGCTGTCGCTTGCTATCACAGGGACTTCCAATCTTTTAAGTACACGTCCGGCATCAATATGTCGGTTAATTACATGCAAGCTGATACCAACAGGCGCCTGATTCACAATAGACCACTTAAATGCATCAACACCTCTATTTTCAGGAAGAAGGCCTGGGTGGGCATTGATAATGGTATTGCCGTCAATAAAATGTTGAGGAATAATCTTGGCGATCACGGTAATAAAGTAATCGGGTTTTTGTGCGACGCTGTTTACCACTGAAGCGCCTGCTTCATCCCATCCAGGGACTTCAATGTAGTTCACACCAGCTTTTTGACAGAACGATTCGATATCTAGTGGAATAATTTGATATGGGCGTTCTTCAAAGGCGCGTGCCTGGTGCGGCCTATGTTGAAACGGAAATGCAAAAAGTGAAACTTTATAAGATTTTGCCAAAAATTTTTGGATCATTTGATAGGTCTTCAAATGCCCTGTTTGGTAAGTAAAAATGCCAACATGCATTAGTTAATCCACCATTTTTATATTTATTTGTTGGGATTGTTGTTCCCTTTCATGCCGACAATTTTCACGCCAGTTGTTTAGCTTATGGATATCGTTATAGAAAGTATATTCAGTAGAGCGCCTGATCAAGACCTCTCCTACGACTTCTTCGGTGTAATCTGAAGAAGACCAGCGCTCGCATGATTTACAGAATGGGACTTTATCCCATTGACCCGTTTCATGGTAATGTCTGATTTCGTTAAGTTTATCACCATTCCAAACACCGGATACACCCTCTTCCAGTACATTGCCGACGACCTGATCTTTGAAACCATCAAGGCAGCAAAGTGACACATCGCCATCGGTATGAATTGGCATCGTCGAGTAAATTTCTGGACAGGGCTTACGTTGACTATGATCTACTGACACATTAGGAAAAGTACCTTCTTCAAAGATCTCACCAATGCGGACAAAATCAACAATGTTGACCCAATAATCAACAAATTCATCAACCTGATGTAGGTTACAATCTTGCTTGGTCAAAGAAACCCCGATCCGTGGTAATGAATGTTCGCCTCGTAGCTCTAGCAAAGTAAATAAATTGTTTTTGATTTTATCTAGGTTTTTAATGCCACGAACTTGTTCTAAGACATCCGGTGTCGTGGCATCAACACTCACAGTAATACTATCTACACCAATCTCAATGAGGGCTTTTGACATTTTCTTATTCATCAACAAGCCATTTGTGTTCATGGATATATTCATATTTCTCATTTTCATACTTTTGAGATGAATGAGTATATCTTTGCTCATCAATGGCTCGCTCCAAAGCGTAGGGCCAACAGCAGGAGCTGCTGGCATCGCTTCATCGAGAATTTTCTTGGCGTTTGCCAATGTCATACTCTTTTTCAGCATCCCCTTTAATTCTGGTGCATCTGGTTGTCCGTGAACAATGCACATTGGACACTTCAAATTACAATCAGTATACAGATCCATCAATAACCTAGGCGGTAAATGGGGCACCGGAATTTTTTTCTCACTCATAGAATTACCTTTGCGTGACTTTAATCAAAGCTCTGACGATTTTTTTATTGTCGAGATCGTCAATTGCCTCATTGATTTCGTCTAGCGTGTATTCCTTGCTGATCAGAGGCTCTAGGTTTAACCTTCCTTCAAAGTACATATCGGCAAAAAGCGGAATATCTTTATCAGGTTGAGCGCCCCCCCCCCAACTTCCTCGGATCGACTTTCCGCGGTGGAATGCATGAGGCTCTAACTGTATTTTTAAGTCGTCACTTGGATGAGATGCAAATATACATTGACCACCGCCATCGCGAACGCTTTCAAAAGCTTGCTCAATCGTTTGTGTCGTACCGCCAGCTTCCAAGCTGTAGTCTACACCTTGTTGTTCAGTGAGGCGGTATATTTCGGTGACAGGATCAACTTCTAAAGAATTGATACAATGTGTCGCACCAAGCTGCTTTGCGAGCGCTAGTTTATCTGGGTTAACATCAATGGCAATTAGCTTGGTAGGCTGACTCAATTTAGCCGCTAGTAGCGCACTTAGACCTATTCCACCTAGGCCGAAAACAGCAATGGTCTTATTTGGAAGAGGTTTTAATTCATTAAATACCAATCCTAGACCTGTTGGCAGAGCACACCCTAGTAATACTGCGAGCTTTTCGGGAAAACCCTCAGGTAGTTTTACCAAGCGATTCTCTGCGACAATTGATTGTTCCGTCAGTGTGGTGGCACTGCCAGAGTTAATTAGGTAATCTTCATGTGGGTATTTCCCCCCGGGTGCATCGAGTCCTTGGCCTTTGATCCAACCAATAATGACTTTGTCACCGACAGCTACCTTTGTGACGCCTTCACCCACCTCGGTGACGTAACCTACGCCTTCATGACCAAGTAAGTGAGGTAAGTATTTGTCCTCGCCTCTGCCGCCCTTTACTTCCATTAATTGGGAGTGGCACAACCCACTGTAAAGGATCTCGACGCGTACTTGTCCGGCTGTGAGTGCGGGTACTTTAATATTTGAAATCAATTTTAAAGGTTTGCCGGTTTCAAAAAGCACGGCGGCTTTCATATGTTTTTTCATAGATTTTTATCTAAAATTTTAATCTTTTCAGGTATATGTGCAAAGTAGCGTATGCTTTTTTCAAGCTGACTCTGTTTTTTTTGACTGAGCACGTCATTATTTATGTCCAAGCAAGAATTGTTCCATGAAAATCGTCTTCGCTGTTCAATCACAGGAATAAACTCATTGAGCATGATCAAACACCACTTCATCAATGTTAGCTCGTAAATTGTGACAAATTCTTGCCTTCGTTGGCTTATTTCAGAAAATACAGCACTTTGCAAAAAGCGCGTGATATTTTCCAAAGGGACAGGTATTGCAGGCTGAGCAAAAAAATCGCTTAACAGTTTCCAAACAGTGTCACGGCCAGCATACTCAAAGTCGATAAAATATATATCAGAGGGTGTCTCAATTGCATTGTGAAATCCAAAATCCGAAGGTGAAAGGATCGTTTTCTGCAATGGCTCATGCCAGCTAGGCTCAACAGTCTCAGCGATTTGCTGAGTACGAGATGCTATGGCTTGAAGCAACGACTGTAAGCGATGATTGTTATTTAAGCTCAGTTGAGCAAACCTCTCAAGCCGTTTGTCTATAATGTCAACAAACCCATATAAGGTCGCTGGGCTCTCGCTGGCCATTGGCAGAGTAGCATCAAATATTGCCGGAGCATTTATTGCTTCGATAAAGGCTAGGGCGGCGTCAATGTGACTGGTCGTTAAATTGGCAATTGCCTGCCCGTCAATAAATGAAAATAACGATACTTTCAATTCCTCACTGTACGCAATGGGTTTACCAATATTGGGTATTTCCGCTTTACTTAAGTGGTTAGCAAAGGCGTACTCATTACGTAATTTAGACAGTGAGCGGCTATTATGTGGCTCAAAACACTTTAGAAAAAATTGCTCCGTTCCTGAACTGACACGAAAACCCTGATTGTTTGCGCCCCCATCAATAGGAGTGAGCAAAACCTGTTCATTGTTGACTACTTCCTGTAGCCACTTGAGGATACTGGGCTCAATCATACAATGAGTGCTGGAATTTGTGTCCATGCTTGGGCTTGCAAATGAGATGATTGGCTCACTTTATCGGGTGAGAATAGGATGCCTTGACACGCAGTGGGAAAATGTTTGTGTAGCAATATACTTTCTAAGTCATCAATAAAGAAGTCACATGCTAGCGAATCAATCAACATAACCTTTTTATCTTTGGTTTCATTAAAAAAAACATGTTCAGGATCAAAAGGGGCATTGGGACAATTTACAAAACCATGTGCTTCAAGCCACCCTCTGGCTGCGTCGTGAAAATTGACTTTATCACCAATTATGGGGTACTTGGTTTTGTGTGATATTAATTTTAGCTGATGTCCTTGCGCCTTTAACGCTTTTAGATGCGTTAGGCTCTCTGGGTAAGGCTTGGCATTTGAAATTTCTTTCCCATAAACAATACCTTGTAGCTCAGTCCATTTTTTTTCATTGTCTTGTGAAATGAAATACTGTTTCACGTCCTGTTTTGACTTGCCAGTCTGTTTTGGGATCCACCCTAGATCGAGCGCAACTTGGTAAAATACGCCGGTATAATTTGCTATTGTATTGTCGAAATCAACGCCAATGATCATAAAACGCCTCGCTCGGTCAGGCTTTTTGAAATAGCGTCGAGCGTTAACCCCGCTTTTTCTCTTGCATCGTCAGGGCTATGCACTTGGTCAATGAAATGATCAGGGATCCCGAATCGGTGCACCGCTATTTGGTGATTCTGGTCATTAAAATATTCAAGTACTGCACTGCCCATACCACCATTTACATTGTGCTCCTCAAGCGTGATCACATGTTTGAAGCGGCTCATACAGCCATTCAAATACTCTTTATCGAGCGGTTTTACAGTATGTAAGCTGACCAGCTCTGGTGAGAGTCCACACTCAGCCAATTTGCCATAAAGTGCTTGCGCTAATGGCATAATCGTACCTGTTGCTATGATAGCGATTTGCTCACCTTGATGCATGACATGTGCTTTACCAAATTTCAAATCTGGGCGACTTGGGTGAACCTGTGGCTCGTTCTTTTTACCTATCCTAAAATAGCAGGGTTTATTGAGTGCAATTAGCTGAGGCATTAATATTTCAAGTTCGTCCGCGTCAGCAGGGCAGACAATATTCATATTTGGAAGCGAACGCATTAAGGCAATATCTTCAAACGAATGATGGGTTGGACCCAAATTAGCGTATGACAAACCAGAGCCGGTGCCAACGATAATGACAGGCTGGTTTTGATAAGCGATATCAATTTTTATTTGTTCAAAGTTTCTGGCAGTGGTAAAGGGGGTAATTGTGTAAATAAAAGGCTTGTGTCCCATCATGGCACTGCCAGCAGCCATAGAAGCCATGTTAGCTTCGGCAATACCCGCATTTATAGTTCTATCGGCGGCAAATTCTTTTAATGGATTGAACAGACGGTTACCAATATCAGCGTAATACAATAAGAGTCGGCTGTCTTGTTTTGCAAGTTCCGTTAATACTTTGGCGAATGCATTTCTCATCAGACTGATAACTCCTGCTTTGCTTTCTCTACTTCTTCTGCTTTGGGGATCCGATAGTGCCAGTTATTGTCATTTTCCATAAATGAAATGCCTTTGCCTTTCACCGTATCGGCGATAATACAGGTCGGTTTATCGTGCTTGCCTGCATCTGCAAGGGCGCTGATCAGCGTCGCTATATCATGGCCATCAACTCGAATAGTGTGCCACCCAAAAGCCGACCATTTGTCTTCTAGTGGCTCTAAGTGCATGATCTCACAACTTTCACCCGTACCTTGAAGTTTGTTAAAGTCGACAATGGCAACCAAGTTGCTTAATTTTTTGCCCCCAGCAAACATCGCGGCTTCCCAGATTGTTCCTTCGTTTAGTTCACCGTCACCAAGTAGAGTGAAAAAGCGATTTTCTTTACCACTTAGACGGGTGCTCAGAGCCATACCGGCAGCCAGAGAAAGTGCGTGGCCCAATGAACCTGATACGGTTTCGACACCGGCTGGAGCGTGAATGCCTGGGTGTTCTTCAAATTGACTATTGGTTTGACCGTGCTGATATAGAGACTCTATAGAAAAATAGCCTCGATAGGCGAGAGCGGTGTACAAGGCACTGGCTGCATGGCCTTTACCGAGTAAAAAATAATCTCTTTCAGGCATTGTCGGTGCCTTTGGATCTATATTCATGATCTCCCAATATAGAGCTACCAAGATATCAACACACGATAGGCAGCTCCCAAGGTGGGGCGTTTTTGTCTTGCTAGAAACATCACACAGCGTATATCTAATTTGTGATGCGATTTCGGTGTACTTCATTATATTATTACCTTCGCGCGTAACTTACCTTGCTCTTCAAGTTGGCGTTGTAGGTTGTCATCCAATACCAAGACAACTTGCTCTTCTATGTGGATATCAGTAGTTACACTCACCACTGGGATGCCCCAGAGCTTGTCATCTTGGTTGGTGGTAAGAATACGCGTTACATTTTTATTTAACAGCGCTGACGACTTGCACAGCGTATCTAAGTCTTGAGTATTGCCAATCACGCATATGCTTTCAGATTGTAAAGCGGCTATCTGTGTAATCTTGTCTTTCATCGGATCTGACAAATACGATTCCAGATTTTTCAATTTATGCGCTGCAATAGTCTCTGCGGTGATGCTAGGAAAAGCAATCATCATGCCTCTGAGAACATAGCCAGCAAGCTTGTCACACTGCACAGCATCAACATATTTTGAGATGGTTGGCAGCTTATCTTCAATGTATTTTTTTGCCTGTTCACTGCTCATTTTCTTAAGGCGCGACGGGTAGATATCAATCAGAATATCGAGTGTTGCTCTAAAGAAAGCTAATACTTCTCTAAGCTGCTCATCACAAAATGAGTTTAAAAACTTATTAATAACGAAGTTGGGCGTATTTGGCATATTGACGTGCATTAAATCTTTAACGTCATGGTTAAAGCCCTCATAATCTCTGAGCTCATCCATAACGATTTCAAAAGATGGGAAATAATGCATGTGCTCGACAGAATTACTTTCGATCATTGAGTCGATAGCAAGCCTTAGCTTAGCTTTATCAATATTGCTATTTAATAGCCAGTTAGTGGCTGCCGTTTTATCTAAATCTAAAATTTCATTAATGCCAGTAGACAAGTTGGCATTCATCAACCAACCGTACCTCTGTGGAGATACTGTGAGAATAACCTGACAAGATGCATTTAGCGTTTTCAATTGCGTTAAGCATGAAGTTAGGTCACTGAGTACTTCTTCATACGGACTTTTAATGACTTCATATAAATCGGTTGGTAAACCACCACCATGGCATAGCGTAAGGCCCGAAGTTTTTAGCTTTTGATAGGTAGCATTGCCCAAAGTGAGCACAATAAAGTCAGCCTTTTCAATACGCTGCTTCATTTGCTGATTTGACTTTTTTAGAAACGCACAAAAAGATTCAAGGCTCTGACCGGGTTCTGATACATACCGTGTCGCCACAGATTTGAACTTGCCATCTTCCAGTGGGACGACATAATCTTCTAAATCTTTTGCTGAAGAAGAAAGCTGCTCAAAATATTGTTTAATCGAATTTGGCGAGTAGTGAAAGCTCTCTTCTTCAGAAAAATAAGTGTCAAACCCTAGCCGCCACAGCCCTCTACTCACTGAGGATGCAAAACAACTACCAAACGTGACAAAGCTTTTGTCTAAGTTGTCAATGAGGTTGTAATGAGGCAACGCTAAGTTAAGGCGCTCATGACTTGGGATATTTCCAAGGAGTAAGTTTTGCATGGTCATTCTCCTGCTAGGTATTTGTTGAGTGCGTATTTAAGGTATAAACCAGTAAAAGTCGCCAGTGTAGCCGTTGTCTAGGAAAAACTGTTTCCAGTCATCAACATGCATGATAGTTTTGGCGGTTAAAGCCCACTCAAGCATGCGCTCTTTTTCTTCATCATTGCGATAGGCATCTACTGTGATGAAGGATTTTCCACGGCTCACACGTTCAATTTCCTTTAATGCAAGCGCACATTCTTGTTCGTCTAAGTTGTGGATAGTGTTGATTGACATCACAACGTCAAAACTGTTGTCGTCAAACGGAAGGTTTTTTGCATTTCCTTGAGTCAGGATATCCTTCACTTCTTCTTTGGCATTTTCGAGTGCATACTCAGAAATGTCTATACCATGTAGTTTTATCCCAGGGATAAGTTGCTGTAAGTCATACAACATAAAGCCTTTGGCACAGCCAACATCCAGTAAACTGGTTTGCTCACTTAAGCCAAAGTGTGCTTTTAAGTCAGGTACAACCGGTTGCCAAAAGCGAGAAAAGTAACTAAAACCACCATAACCATATGTGCGGTCGCCATCAAAAAAGTCTTTACCGTATTGCCTAGCAATTTCCCTGTCAGCTTCGGTGATCACATTCGCTCTGCCCTTAGTGTCTCGTTTTGACTTTGGGTAGTTTTTCAATAGGTCTATTTCTTGTCCTAGCATAGAGTTCTCACGGTTTATGAATATATGAATCTGGTAGTTGTTTTAAATCGCCAAGGTGTTTTTGAACCCACGCAATTGTGCGCTCAAGTCCATTTTCTAACGATACTTGATCTTGCCAATTTAACTCGCCACGTAGCTTTTGTGCATCAAGCAAGTATGCTGCATCTTTTCCGAGGCGGTCTTCAGTGACTTCGCAAACTTGCTCAAACGGCACCTGCAGCATGTCACAAAGAAGCTCAACCAGTGCTCTAATTGAGATAGTTCGCTCGGTAGATATGTGATAGATATCACCAAGTTGACCGTGTTGCGCAATGGCTTGGGTTGCACGAGAGACATCGTCAATATGTATGAAGGAGCGAGTCGAGTGTCCCCCACCATGGAGCGGAAGCACTTTACCTAACAAGGCAAATAAAATGGTGCGTGGAATGATGCGATAGAGCTGCTGACCTTCACCGTAGACGTTTGCTGCACGAGTATAAAGTACAGGAAACTGATGCACGTCAAAAAAGGTGTGTAAGCTCATATCAGCAGCAGCCCTTGAAACGGCATATGGGGTACTTGGATTGTAATTTCTATGTTCTGGTACTAGCCCTTCACAGCTGCCATATACTTCAGGAGTTGAGATATGAATGTATCTGTCTAAGTGGTCAATATGTCTTAGTTGGTTGTGAAATTGGATAGTAGAAACACAATTGGTCATGAACCAATGTTCAGGGTAATCCCAACTCTGTCCAACCATGCTTTGCGCAGCAAAGTTATATACGTGTTTGATCTTATGCTTTTTGACCAGTGCAATAATGTCATCTAGGTGATGGTTTAAATCAAGTTGATGAAAGTCGAGTGCGTCGCGGTTTTTTTGCCAGCTATAAGGTAATAAGGCATTATGTGGTTCTTCGGAGCGACTAGCCGCTATAACCTGATGCTCTTGAGAGAGCATATGAGCACAAAAAGAAGCGCCGGAGAAGGAGTTGCTTCCCAGTACTAATATAGGCGAGTTAGACATTTTTTAATTCCTGATAAAGCGCTTTCATCAATATATGGCCAATAATAACTTGTGTATCTTCAGATATTTGCATGTCTTGAACATCAAAATGAAATACTTGATCTAACATGGGTTTAGCTTTACCCCCTTTAAACCCAAGAATACCAACCGTAGTCATCCCAATTGCCTGAGCTTGTGAGATCGCATTAATGATGTTCTGAGAGTTGCCACTTCCAGATAAAACCAACAATAGGTCATTTGAATTCGCTTTGACTTTAAGTTGGTGACTGAATATGTTCTCGTAACCAATATCGTTACCAAGACATGTGAGCACCGAGCTATTGGCTGCAAGCGCTTCTACTTTAATGGCATTGCCTTGAGGGTTGATGCCAAAAGTGAAGTCGTTGGCAAGGTGAATAGCATTGGCTGCTGAGCCCCCATTGCCACAAATAAATAAGGTGCCGTTTTGCCTTTTCATTTCCAGTAGACTATCAACAAGTCGCGCTATTTGCTTTGTATCGAGTTGCTGTAACACGCAGCTAAGTGTATCGGTGTACGCTTGCGCTATGGATTCTGCAGGGTGTTGGACTGGCAGCTCAGAAACTGCACCTTGTTTATTGCTCATAGTACTTCTCGTTGCATCCACTTTAGGTTGTAAAAACGATCTTGATCTTCCAACTCTCCATTTTCAAAAGCAGTGATCAATTCGCCGATGGCGGTGTTTACATCCTTTTTAGGTTTAAAACCGGTTGCCAATAGTTTGTCAGAGTTGATTCTGTAGCACCTAGGGTCATTAGAAGGTGTGACTTCTATTTCGCAATTCACTTTGCTTTGCACCATTTTGGCAATATCCATGATCGAGATATTTTCAAAACCAGCATTAAATATGCCAGAAGTTTTTTCTGGGTGCTCAAGCATGTAGATATACAGGTCGGTAATATCATCGATGTGAATATTAGGGCGAACTTGCGCACCACCAAACACTGTGATCTTCTTGTTTTTAAGCGCTTGCATTGTCAACATATTGACAGAGACATCAAGACGCATACGCGCTGAGAGGCCACATACGGTTGCAGGCCTAACAATTTGCACTGCCATATCATCTGCATAGCTCAGTAGCACGCGTTCAGCAACCATTTTGGTTTTGTTGTATTCTGAGATCGGTTCAAGAGATAGATCTTCAGTTACTTGCTCCTCATCCTTAACACCGTATACGCTGCCTGAAGAGGCATATATAAACTGTTTTATGCCAGACTTTTTAGCTTTATCAGCGAGTTGCATCGTAGCCAATGCGCTGACTTCCCAAGTTAACTTAGGGTTTAAGTCGCCGCATGGGTCATTGGCGATAGACGCCAAATGAATAATGCTATCGATACCAGTTAAATCAATTGAATGAGTGTCTCTTACATCACCTTTTACTACAGTAAGATTAGGGTGTGTAGGTAGGAAATTGCCAAACCACTGTGTGTCTAAAGCGACGACACGATAGCCTTTATTTAAAAGCTTAGGTACTAAAACGGTGCCTTTGTAGCCTGTTGCACCAGTTACTAAAATCGTTTTCTCGTTCATGTTTTCTCTGCTCGGAATTACTGTATTACTCTGCGATTGCATAGAGCACGATCTCATTACAAAAATCGCCGTGTGCATGTAAGTAAAATTGATATTCGCTGTGGAGTTCTTCAATTAACTCAGCTATTTGCCATAAGTGTTCTGGGTGGTGATACACTGAGATTGCAAGGTTCGGCTTAAAATCGGTAATAATCTCAGATGCACCTTTCAAGGCTTCAATTTCTGCGCCTTCCACATCCATTTTTATATAGTTGGGTGCGAGCCCATAACAAACATCATCTATTTTTGCGACCTGCAAGCTATTGCTTTGTGTATTCGCATCTTCAGTTATCTTGCTTTGGTCTCCGCATGAGCTAAAGCTCAGGGTTGTATTTTTAGACCACACTCCGGCTTGTTGTGTAAAAACGCGAGGAAATACGCCGCTCTTCCCTCGGAGTCTAGTCATTAATTTGTGATAGTTTTTTGGGTCGGGCTCAAAACAAACGATACTGTCGAACTCGATATCATATTGCTGCGTAATGTTTGTGGCGAGCTGCAGCGTATCCCCGTTAAAGGCACCACAATCAACCATTTTAAATGGCGCTTGAACTAGGCCTTTTGACATCAGTTCTTTTGGAAAATACTGGGTTTCCCAATCATTTTCCAAATACGTATCATGATTTGGGTTTTGTCTAAACTTTCTGATCCGCTCTAAACACTGCTTGCTTTGGGCATTGGCCAGTTTATTGTGAAGTTTATCTAATTGGTCAACAAACTGAATTTCACTTTGCTGTAGCGCTTGCTTATGTGAATCGTCAAAAAAGGCATCAAATATATATTTAAACCCTGTCATCACTTCATTTAAGTTATAACAGTTTTTAAAGCCTTTGAGTTCAAGTTGCTTTTTGACCACTTGGCTTAGACACGAAAGTGACACTAGAACAGGCGTTTCACTCGGCTCTACGGCATCAGGTTTATAAATTGGGACGCCTTTGTAGCTATCTTCAGTTGAGTATAAGTCAATGAAAAATAATACATTGTCACCCTGTTTAGACATGGCGTCGAAAATGGCCTTACCATTGCCACCCGCACCATAAATAATATATTCCATTGTTTCCCCTAAACAGTTTTTTGACTTACGTGTTTATTTATATCGGTAAGTTCAGGCTTTTCCTTTAATTGTTTTTTTAGCTCGAGATAGGAAAAATCAAGGCTATCGCCAAACTGAGCATAAATTGCTTTAATTGCGGTATAGTCATCTGGTTCATCAAGCGTGAGACGCCAGTGGTCCAAAGACTCTCCTTCGGCAAATGAGTACGTTGATATCGAGCAAAACTTTGCCATACCAAGTGTCACATGCTCTCTATCGGGCGCGCTGGTGGCCAGAAGATGGGTCTTTTTCAGTAATTGGTATGAAAACGCGGTGCAATCCAACCCTCTAGGGTACCCGCTGTGCGGTCCAAGGTTGACAATATCATATTGAGATTGACGGTGTTTCTCTATGACTTGCCTCGTCAATTGAGGATCAATGAGAGGGCAATCACTTGTCAGTCTCACTATGGTCGTATCGTCAGTTGCGCCGAATTGAGTGGCCGCTTCGTAATAACGCGATAACACGTCTTCGGTGCTGCCTTGATAATATTTTATTTTATTCTGTTTACAGAGTTCGACAATGGGGGCTTCCGTACCGTCATTCGTGGTCGCAATTACGATGTGATCTTTAAACTCATTGAGCCTTTGCAGCATAACCTGTAAGACGGTTGAATTACACAATGGTAAGAGTACTTTTCCCGCTAAACGGGTTGACGTCATTCGCGCTTGAATGATGATTTGAACGTTTTCCATCGAAGTCGTTGTTATCATTATAATTGCGTTCAATATAGCAAATCATTACACTCAAATACAGAATAAAAAAGTGATTGTGTGCGTTGTATTTATTGGTGTTGGGTGCTTTTTGTACCAATGTTAATTGTCGGCGCGATATTTGCTTACACAGTTAAAGTTATATGCCAAAAAAGAAGAGAGCATTGTGAATTTTAAATCTCAATTCCAAATTGCAGGCAGGGATGTTGGTCATGACTTTCCATGTTATATCATTGCCGAGATGTCAGCTAATCACGGTCAATCACTGACTAAAGCCAAAGAATTAGTATACGCCGCCAAAGAGGCTGGTGCCGATGCGATTAAATTGCAAACATACACCGCAGATACGCTTACGATGAATTGTAAGTTGCCACACTTTGAAGCAACAGGCCCCTGGCAAGGTCAATATTTATACGACCTTTATCAAGGCGCTTACATGCCTTGGGATTTTCATGCTGAGCTATTTGAACTGGCAAATAAATTGGAGCTGACTTGTTTTTCCTCTCCATTTGATAAATCAGCTGTCGATTTACTCGAACAATTTGATGCCCCAGCATATAAAATTGCTTCTCCAGAGCTTATCGATCATCAATTGATCCGAGATGTCGCGGCAACTAAAAAGCCCGTGATTATGTCAACGGGCGGGGCGACGCTTACTGAAATTGCAGAAGCCGTTAAAGTAGCTCATGATGCTGGGATTGAAGAGTTGGCTTTGATGAAGTGCACGAGCACCTATCCAGCGCCTGCTGAGTCAATAAATTTACGAACAATGCCGCATCTGCGCGATGCGTTTGGCTGCCCTGTTGGTTTGTCCGATCATACACTCGGCAATGATGTGCCTCTGGCGTCTGTGGCAGTGGGGGCGTGTATGATTGAAAAGCACTTCGTATTAGACAAAAAAGACAACACTGCTGATAGCTTTTTTTCGATGACCCCTGATGAGTTAAAAGCTTTGGTCCACGGTGTGCGACAAATAGAAAAAGCCATGGGGACGGTTCACTATCCGAGTGAGGCATCTAAAGCCCGTCGTTGCGTTTATATCGTCAAAGATATTCAGGCCAACGAAGTTTTGACTGCGGAACATTTAAGACAAATGCGTCCCGGAGGTGGAGAAATTATGCCTAAAGAGTTGCCTAACTTGATAGGTCGCAGAGTAAACAAGCCGTTGATTTGCGGCACGCAGCTACGTTGGGAGGACATGCTGTAATGGCTACAAAAGAAGCATTACTAGAATACATTCAGCAATTTATGGAAGAGCGTGGCGTTTTGTTAAGCTCTTCAGAGCTGGAAAGTTACAACTTTATTTCGGAAGGTGCTCTAGATTCATTTGAGATCCTCTCTTTAACAATGGGGCTTGAGGCACATTTCTCGATTGAGGTATCGCCTTCATTACTGTTAGATGAAAGTAATGCCATTGTCGGTAATCTAGTGACTGCAGTGCTGGAACAGGCATGATAGCTTTTCGGGTTGATACACAGTGTGGTTTGGGCCACTTTATGCGTATGAAGTGGCTCGCTGTAGCGCTTGAAGGTAGAGGCGCTAAGACAGTGTTTTTTGTCGATGAAAACACAACTGTTGGTGAGTTTATAGCGCCGCTACAAGCGAAAATTGTCTGGGTGCCTAAGTTTCAAAGCTGTCGAGAGGATGCTGAGTTTTGCTTATCCTATTTAGACGCTCAAGCCATGAATATTCAATGGTTCGTATTGGATGGTTATGGCTTTGATGTGACGTGGGAGGACAGGGCCCAGCAGCAAGGTATTCAACTCATGAGTATGGATGATTTGGGTCGCGAACATCACGCAGATCTGGTTGTTGATATGAAATGGGCTGGTAAGGATACTCACTCAAGATATGAGAGTTTGGTGGCACCGGGTACAGACTGTTTGCTAGGACCTGAATTTGCCATTCTTGCTCCTGAATATCAGGAAAATGAAAGCTTAGAGCCAAGGCCGGATACTATTACTTTTTCATTGGGTGGCGGCGGAGATTGGACTCAACTTACAGAGGTTATTGAACAACTTTGCCATTGTAGTGAGCAAACGTGCAATATATTGGCTGTGATAGGGCCAAAAGCGCTGAATACCGAAAAGTTACGCCAAATAGAGAGTCAATTCGACAATTTAGTACTAGTCGATGCGCCTAAGAGTTTGGCATCTATTTACAGAAAAACGGGGTTATTTGTCGGTGCGCTTGGTACATCTTTGTACGAATTAGCTGTGACGAAAACACCTGCACTGACTTTCTCGCTTGCTGTAAACCAACATAACGAAATTGAAAATTTACAAGATCTTGGGCACTATTATCACGTTTCGGATCTGCTAAATTACCCTATTAATACTGTCGCTAAGCTTATTTTTACGTTATTTGAACATCGCGCAACCATCGCAGAGCAGAGAAGATACCCTGACGTTCATGTAGATGGCTTGGGCCGAGAACGCATCGCAGATATCTTGCTAGGGACACCAGTGAAGCAACGCAAACAGCTTCAATCTGAGCCTAGCAATGGCGTTGAGGTTGTTTCTGAGCTGTCTGATTCGCTTCACGTACGCAAAGTCACAAACAATGATGTAAATGGTTATTTGCAAGCACGCAATCGCGCTGAAAATATGTGGCGCATGACGATAACAGATACCATAAAGGAAATTGATCACTATGTATGGTGGTTTAACAACAATCGTCATTCGTATGTGTTAGAAAAAGACAGCAAGCCGCTCATTTATGTGTGGCATCAGGTGTATCGAGAGGACCAGCAAGATTACCTCTTTGGTGGATGGTTTGCCGCCAGCAATGACGTTAACTTTGTACACGCACAACTTATTCTAAAGTGGCAGCTAGAATACTGCGCAGCGCAACACTCAGAGGCAGTGTGGTTGGCTGTGATCAACAAAGACAATAAATTTGTAAATTTGTTGAACCAAAAGGAAGGCTTTGTAACTTTGACACCAGAGTCTCAAGAATTTTCCGTCACGCAAAGGTTATTTCCTCAAGCATCAGAAGATGAGTTTAATTATGTCGCAAAGTTCCCAGCGAGTAGAGCCTAATATGGACGGGATATATCCAATTTTTAAACGCCGCGCTTTAGCGGCGCCAGACAAAACGGCTGTTATTTTTAAGCACACATATTTAACGTATAGAGACTTAGACCAAAAAGTTTGCCAGTTAACGGCATACTTTGAGCGTATTGGACTAAAATCAGGCCATCGAATTGCGCTGTTTGCGCCCAATGGGATTGAGTACCCAATCGTCCTATTAGCTGCCGCAAAAATCGGCTTGGCGGTTGTGCCCTTACCTATCAGCCTCAAAGGGACGGCCCTTGAAGTCGCACTTAAAAAAACGCCGGTTGCAGCTGTCTTGTCTTGGCCCAGTATCAGCAAAATATTGCTAGAAAAAGATCTCATAGAAAGAGACAAGCTGATTAGTTTTGAGAAAAGCGTCGCAGGAGAGGTTACTTGGCAACAAGTTTTTGAGCAACAAACACCATTAAGTCCGTCTACGCAGCAGATACCACAACAAGTGGATGTGAATGCGCCATTTATATTAACAATGACTTCAGGTTCGACCGGAACACCGAAGCCCATCGTGCTTAGCCAGTATTGTAAAATCATGCGCGCTATTGAAGCGACGCAGAATTACTATGGCTTGGATGAAAATGACAAAGTATTGGTTGCGACACCGCTGTATCACTCTTTGGCTCAAAGAGGCGTGCTTATGCCTTTAATGCTCGGCGCAACAACGGTAATTATGGCTAAATTTGCTTTGCAGGGTTGGCTGGATGCGATTGAAACGCATCGTATTAGTTTCTTGTTTGCGGTTTCTGCACAGTTAGAGAGTTTTCTCGCCTATCAAGGGCCTGTTTTTAACTTGAGCTCGTTGCGCTGTCTTGTCTCTTCGTCCGCAGTGCTTAATGCTGAATCAAAACGCGCATTGCTAAGTAAATTACAATGTACATTTCATGAGTGTTATGGCGCTTCTGAAGTGGGGGTTGTGACCGATTTTTGCGTGTCGGATTCTCCAGAAAAAAATGGTAGTGTTGGGCGTCCTTTGCCATTTGTTAATGTTAAAATATGTTCGGAAATTGGCCAGCCAGTTCAGCAAGGTGTGGTGGGGGAGATTGCCTGTAAAACGCTTACAGGTTTTAGTGGTTATCATAAAATGCCGGAAGCCACAGAAGCTGCTTATGATAAAGAAGGGTACTTTTATACTGGTGATTTAGGCTATCTCGATGAGTCGGGGTACTTGTACTATGTCGGGCGGAAAAAAGAGGTAATTTCCAGTGGCGGTATCAATATATTCCCCCAAGATATTGAAGCTGTGATCAAGCGCCATCCTGATGTTATCGATTGTGTCGCATTTGGTGTAGATGAGCCACAGCTAGGTGAAATCATTAAAGTAGTCTATGAGCAGCAAGGTGAAGAGTCGATAGATAGAGCATTGCGGTTAATGTGCTTACAGGAGCTGACAGATTATCAGCAGCCGAGAACGTTTGTACGTCTAAGTGAACTTCCTAGGAATCAAATGGGTAAAGTGCTCAGAAATGATGTTAAACTGCAAAATCGATAACGAAGTGAAGGGCTAGCCCTTCACTTAGGCAACCAATTTATTTGACGGCTTCCCAACTTCCAGACTGATTTGAGCGAGTTGCAGCCTCAAATAATGCCAATCCGTCGCGTGCTTGATCAAAGCCAAAGACATACTCGTTGGCGTTTTCTTCTGAATTTAAATAGCTGCACAGCGCTTGATGAATATCCGTGTATAAATTAGCAAAGGCCTCAACAAATCCGGTTGGGTGCCCAGGTTTCATTCGATTGTATCTAAACTGGTGGGCGTATTGACATTGTCCTGCTCGGTCTAATATTTCTCGGCGGCCATCGTTAAAGTACAGCTCCAATTCATCCGGGTTAAGTTGATACCAGGTCGCGCTCCCCTCTGTGCCATACACTCTTACCTTAAGGCCATTTCTGTGGCCTATGGCCGTCTTTGACATCCACATACTGCCAGTAATGTTGTTTGGGTATTTTAGCAACATCTGTACATCATCAACCAAATTTGGGTATTGGGAGTGTGTTGCATACAACGCACTGGTCTGTGTTGGTTCCAAATCTAGCAGATAACTTGAGAGGTGATGCAGGTGTACGCCCAAATCAAGACATATCGTCGGTACGGCATAATCCTGCAAACGCCAAGATTGGGGAGGGGATGCCTTACCCGCAATTTCAGGCGGACGTTTAAACCCTTCTTGTGGCATCTCAAGGTGGATCTTTTGAATATCTCCAAGCTTATTTAACTTAATTAAGTTTTTGAGCTCTCTGATCATGGCATAGCCAGAATAGTTAAAAGTGACCGCCAAAAAGTGCTTTTTTGGGTTATAGCATTTAGCCAATTGTTGCATTTCATCACTTCCACACACCAAAGACTTTTCGCAAATGGTTGGGATATTAAGTTTAAAAAGTGTTTCAAGCACTTCTAAGTGGTGAGGTGTGGGCGTTAGTACAACCACCGCATCAATATTTTGCCGTTCTTTTTCCAGCATGGTTTGCCAGTTGCTATAGGTATGTTTGGCTTCGATACCCCACTGTTGTGCTGTGAGTAAATTGTGCTCACTGTCTCGACTAAATGCCCCCGCAACCACTTTGAATCTGTTGTCCAATTGTGCAGCAGAAAAATGCACGTAGCCCACAGCTGAATTGGCACCACCACCAATAAATGCGAGTTTTAAACAGTGTTTTGACATCTGTGTTTCCTATTGAGTTGGGATTTCTAAGGCCGCGACTGATTCAGTCAATGTCTCGACAATATACTCTTGTTCTTGTTGTGTTAACGCTGGAAATAAAGGCAAGGTAATAGCGCTGTGATAATAAGCTTCAGCGTTTACACAGTAACCGGCTTTGAAGCCTTTTTCTTGGTAGTAAGGTTGTAAGTAGATAGGGATATAATGCACGTGGCAAAATATATTTTTACTTCTTAGTTGTGTAACCAATTGCCTGTGAATATCAGGAGTCGCAGATATCACTCTAACAACATACAGGTGATATGCACTGTAGACGTTTTCACTTTGTTTCAGAGGCTTGATATGAGGGTGGCTAATTAATTGCTCGTCGTAATAGCTGGCTAGTTGATTACGTTTGGCGACGAACTGGTCCAACTGCAAAAATTGAGAAATTCCCAAAGCCGCATGCAGGTCAGTCATGCGGTAATTAAAACCTAGTGCTTGTTGTTCGTAATACCAAGGGCCGTCAGTTTCGTTTTGTAATTGTAATTTATCAGCTGTAATTCCGTGACTGCGAAAGAGTTTGAGTTTTTTATCGAGCTCAGGTTGATTGGTAAGCGCCATACCACCTTCTGCTGTCGTCACTATTTTCACAGGGTGAAAACTAAAGATACAGATATCAGAAAACTGACAATTGCCAACAGGGAGATCTTGATATTTGCTACCTACAGCATGTGAAGCATCTTCAATGACACTAAAGCCGTATTGTTCTGAAAGTTGCGCAATGGCTTGCATATCGCATGATTGACCGGCGAAATGAACGGGTATGAGCACCTTAGGTAATATGTTGTTGCTGTATGCGTGCTCTAGTTTGCTAGTTAGAGCATCAATACACATATTTCCGGTATCAGGGTCTATATCCACAAAATCAACTTTTGCACCACAATACAGGGCGCAGTTTGACGACGCGACGAAGGAGTTAGGGGAGGTCCAAACAATATCATTGTGCCCGACTTCTAGAGCGAGACACGCAATATGCAGTGCAGAGGTAGCACTATTGGTGGCAGTACCATATTGGGCGTGGCTATATGCACAGACAGTTTTTTCAAACTCGGGAACCTTCGGCCCTTGTGTGAGCCAATCTGACTTCAACACATCTACAACAGCATCAATATCATGTTGTGATATCGCTTGCTTTCCGTAGGGGATCATAATAGGGCCTGTTTGTTAAATTCTACAATTTCTTCCACAGATAAATATTCCGGGTTAGAAAGTGAATTATATTCGAACCCAGGCTGCACAGGCTTTCCTTTTTCATTTTGTGCATTGGTGTCGAAATTATTTGTACGACTACTGAATTTGATCCCAGGCGCGATGACAAAGTGATCGTCAAATTCATAGGTATCAAATGATAAGTCTTCAGGGCACATAACTTCATGGAGCTTTTCGCCAGGTCGGATCCCGACAATTTTTTGTTTCAAATTGGGCGCCATAGCGGTTGCTAAATCGGTTATTTTGATAGATGGAATTTTAGGAACGAAGATTTCACCACCTAGCATACGCTCAAAATTCTTAAGAACAAAATCAACACCTTGCTGCAAACTTATCCAAAATCGAGTCATATCCGGGTGGGTGATTGGGATGTGGTCTCTGTTTTCGTCAATAAAATTTTGAAAAACGGGCACTACTGAGCCTCTCGAGCACACGACATTGCCATAGCGAACCACCGAAAACATCGTCTTGTGCCCACCTGCAATATTATTTGCTGCGACAAATAATTTGTCTGAAGCCAGTTTTGTAGCACCGTATAAATTGATTGGATTTGCAGCTTTATCGGTAGAGAGTGCAATAACCTTATCGACATTGCAATCAAGGGCGGCTTCAATCACGTTTTCTGCGCCATTTATGTTTGTTTTAATGCATTCCATAGGGTTGTATTCGGCCGCTGGTACTTGTTTTAATGCCGCTGCATGAATAACATAATCTACGCCTTGCATGGCTCTACGTAGTCTTTCTCTATCTCGAACATCACCGATAAAGTACCGCATACACGAGGCATTATAAGTTTGCTGCATTTCGAATTGTTTCAGTTCATCGCGAGAAAAAACTATAATCTTTTTAGGGCGATACCTTTCAAGCAGAGTTTTGACGTATTTCTTACCGAACGAGCCAGTTCCGCCAGTAATCAAGATTGTTTTATTATCAAACATATTTTACCCATCTAAAGGTGCAATCATTTCTTTACACTATGGAAAAAAGTATTAGGTAAAGAATTTGCCCCTGCATCCTAAAAAAAGTGATTACTCAATACTTTATATCACTTTTTTATTTTTTGCAGTATTTAACAGGGACTGAGTAGTGAATTTTAAGCTATAGGTGACTTTTTGCACTAATAGGCGTAGACTGGAACAATGGGTATTGCGGAGGAAGGTGTCATGCAAGTCAATTCACCGAGTAACTCTTTCTTTAACCGGATTGAGCAAACGAATAATAAATTAAACCAGCAACTAGCGACGGGTAAAAAGGTAAACTCAGCGGCTGATGATGCAGCAGCGCTGCAGATTATTAATCGTTTAACCTCTCAACAAGAGGGGTATAACCAATCTATCCGAAATGCGTATGACGGCATATCATATTCTCAAACTGCCGACTCTGCATTGTCTGGTGTGAATGATGCTGTCAGCCGGATCAGGGAGTTATCTCTGCAAGCTGGTAGTGGTGCTTTAACCGACAGTGATAGACAAGCTCTGCAGGATGAAGTGTCGCAGCTGCAAACACAAATTACAGAGACCTTTGAAAATACAACATTTGGTGGCGATCCACTATTTGATGGACAACAAGCTAGTTTTCAGGTTGGTCCGGATGCAAATACAACGCAAAGTTTTACGCCAACTGATGGAACTGTCGCCGCAGGTATCTTAAGTGTTGATATTTCTACTCAAGCGGGTGCTCAAGCAGCCATTACCGCCGCAGATCAAGTTGCAAAAGACGTTAATACACAACGCTCACAATTGGGAGCCTTTGAAAATACGTTGGACAGCACGATTCGAGGTTTAGGTAACCAAAGTGACAGAATTGCTGAAAGTCAAAGTCGCATAGCTGACACGGATTTTGCACAAGCTGCTGCTGAAAGAACTGCAAACGATATTTTGTCTCAGGCATCTATTGCACTTCGAGGCCAAGCTAACCAGTCTGCGTCGTCAGTACTTGGCCTACTTCAGTAAAAATTAATACTATTGTATTGATTTGAAACATACCCTGTGGCATTTATTTGGCGTTTACGTCAATAAAATGCCACTTAGGTATTGCATCCCTTTTATACTCCCTTACAATCATACCCATAGACTTATAAAAACTCTCGGATCCAGTCCAAATGATACTGATCATCGATAACAACAATAATCGCGCCTCTGGACTAGCAGCTGCACTATCATTTTGTGGACAACCTGCTCGAGTCGTGGTTGAATCAGAGTTCTCCCCCGAGTTGGTTAAAAAATATCAAGAATGTAAAGTTGTATTAGGTGCACTCGAAGGATTGGATCATGAGCGCCATATAAAAAGTTTGCCTGCTCAACCTTTTATCCTAGTAGGTGAAACTCTCAGGCCTTTATTGTCTCTTGCAAATGTGATTGGTTTAATCAGTGAACCGTTTAGTCATGACGTGACAATGCAGTTACTTCACGACTGTCAGCAATATTTGAGTTTGCTACCAGGCCAAACAAACCAAGGCAGAGATGCAAAGTCTTTTGATGGCCTAGTTGGTGATACCGAAGCGGTTAAGGATGTGCGCTTTTTAATTTCACAAGTTGCCAAAACCGATGCTAACGTTTTGATTTTAGGTGAGTCTGGTACAGGTAAAGAAGTAGTGGCACGCAATGTTCATTTGCTTTCAAATCGTTCTTCAGGCCCATTTGTACCGGTCAACTGTGGTGCCATTCCCGGTGAATTACTAGAAAGTGAATTGTTTGGTCACGAGAAAGGCGCATTTACAGGTGCGATTTCTGCTCGAAAAGGTCGCTTTGAGCTAGCCCAAAATGGTACGCTTTTCCTAGATGAAATTGGTGATATGCCACTGCAAATGCAGGTTAAGTTACTGCGCGTGCTTCAAGAGCGAAGCTATGAGCGCGTCGGTGGTACTAAACCTATTCAAGCAAATGTGCGAGTTATCGCTGCTACACATAGAAATCTTGAACATATGATTGAAGAAGGGAAATTTCGTGAGGATCTCTTCTATCGTTTAAATGTTTTCCCAATTGAAAACCCATCTTTGAGCCAACGAGTAGACGACATCCCCTTGTTGCTTAAAGAGCTTTTGCGAAGAGTGACAGAGCAAGGCAATAAAGCTGTTAAGTTTACAGATCGAGCGGTAGAAAGCCTTAAATCCCATGCGTGGCCGGGCAATATTCGCGAATTGGCTAACTTGGTAGAACGTATGGCCATTATGTTTCCAGATAAGCTGGTGGATGTCACTGACTTACCCTCAAAATACCGTTATATTGAAGTAGAAGCATTTGAACCTGAATACCCAGAAGAGCTGATGGAGAAAGATGCATTCAATGAGCTTTTCAGCGAGGGCTTTAGCGACTTTGAAGAAGAAGATGTGGATGTGGCACCTGAACAACCCATGCTCGGTCTTTTGCCTGACGAGGGAATTGAACTGAAAGACTACTTGGCTGAATTGGAAGTAAGTCTGATCACACAAGCGCTCGAGCGATATGACTATGTCGTGGCACGTGCTGCTGAAATTTTGGGTGTGAGGCGTACGACTTTGGTCGAAAAAATGAAAAAGTACAACCTTAATAGGGACTAAAGCTGTACTTTAGGCGCTAGTTTAGCTTACTGGCTAAGTCTAGCGTCGCCAACTTATCAACTAACGGTTGTTTTCTATGGCAGTCGTTGTCGTGATCATTGACCATGCCACATGCCTGCATATGTGCATATACAGTAGTAGGACCTAAAAACTTAAACCCCTTCTTTTTTAAATCCTTTGCAAATCGAATACTTATTTCACTGGTAGCTGGATAATCTGCTTTGCTTTTGATGTCATTCACTATGGGAGTGAAATCGACAAACTCCCATTGATATTTGGCAAAGCTTCCGTAGGCTTGTTGTACTTCAATGAAGCGCTTCGCATTGTTTATGGTGGCCACTATTTTTGCTCTATTTCGAACAATACCTGGGTTTTGCATCAAGCGCTCAACATCCCCCTCGTTCATATCTGCCACCAATTGAACATTGAAATTATGAAATGCGTCTCTATAGTGCGCACGCTTCTTTAAAATCGTATACCAGCTTAACCCAGCTTGAGCAGACTCAAGGGTGATAAACTCAAATAATTTATTGTCATCCCATATGGGGTCGCCCCACTCATCATCATGATAGGCCACATAGTCAGGTTTGCTCTCATCGAGCCATAGGCATCTTTTACACATATTTCGTCCGGGGAAACGTTATACATTCTCTATCAATATTTTAACTGATGCTTTCACAATTCATAGAGTATCTAGGTAAATACATTGTTTCTCATTTGTTTTTTTTTTAAATTTGGTGTTGCTGTAACTAATTTGGGTATATAATTTCAGTGTTTAAGAATTGTTTATTTCACAAAGGTTATAAAATGAAGAACTATTTAATAGTCCTGCTTGCAGCGGCACTGGCTGCATGTGGTGGGGGCGGCGGTAGCGATAGTCCAAGTACACCAAGTACCGCAAACCAAGGAACAGATAATAAAGCTGATCCGGTTGAAGTTACTGCGCAGTTAGATAGCAGCTATGTTGAATTACAAACATATAAAGTGACTTATAGCGTATTGGGTGATGAAAAAGGGATGAGCGAGCTCACTGCCTCAGTTTCGATACCTGAGATTGCATATTTCGAGCAGGTGTCAGTTGACACTGCGGGCAAAGTGTTATCCTTTTCAATCCCTGAGTTAGTGCATGATTCTGATGCAAGTTTATCGGTGTCATGGGTCACAGGAGAATCTGGCAGCAAAGTCCAACGTTCGCTAGACCTACCCTTTATAGCCAAAGACAATGGCTTGAAGCTCTCTGAGATGTTTAAAATTAAGGATACTGCTTTAGCTTCTTGCGTTGATAATTATTTATATTCGTCAGATGTAATCGAATTACATTGTTCTAATGTTACATCATTGGAAGGTATTGAGAATGTGGTTGAGCTAACCTCTCTTTATCTTGGAAATAGCGAATTAACGGGTGGTATTAAATTATTAGGGCCTGAAAAACTCAAACACTTTGAGGTTTCGAATGATACGGCTATACCCGTTGGTACATTGGATTTATCTATGGTCCCCAAATTAGATACCGTTAAACTCTCAAATATTGACCTTTCTGAATTAATCCTCGCTGACAATACTTTATTGATGGACATCAAAATATCTGGCGGAAAGTTGAAGAGTGTAGACCTTAGCAAAGCAAGTCACATACAGGTAGTTGTGTTAAAGTTGAGTTCACTGACAGAGCTAATACTACCAGACTCATCACCTTTAAAATATTTGGGGGTGCCAGGTTGTATATTAACTCAAGGGTGTGAAGGATGGTTAACCGCTTTAGATTTAAAGAATAACAATGAATTACAAGCAATACATCTTCCCGAGCAAAAATTGAAAACGATTGATTTAAGCAAGCAAGGTAAGTTAAAAACTATAGATTTAAAAAACGCGCCACTTGAGCATATAGATTTCAGTAGCAATAAAAAGATAGAGTCGATTAACATAGGTGCTTTATACGACCGCCCGGTAGAAGTCAGTGGGTTAACGAATAAACCTAACCTTGTTTATTTAGATGCGTCACATTCACAGCTAACATCCATTGATCTAACTGGGACTCACAATATTGAAATTATTCATTTAAATAATAACTTTTTGACTGAACTTTCATTGTCACACTTAGTTAAGCTTGAAAAACTCAAAGTTGATGATAATAAAATATCTGAGATTGATCTATCAAAGAATACTGAATTAACCGCTTTATGGGCATCAAATAATAAAATATCTGAGATTGATCTATCAAAGAATACTGAATTAACCACTTTAGGGGCATCAAATAATAAAATAAGTCAACTTGATTTGTCCGCACAAGTTGATTCATTACATCGAATTTCTTTAAATTCAAACCCGCTTGTTGCGTTAAGGGTGAATGAAAATAATAAGATTACAAATCTTGATTTATCCGAAACTAGTCTAACTGAATTTCAAGGAAGTAATTTTAAGGCGCTCGTGAGTTTGAGCATCTCTGGAGGCCGTATAGAGAGTTTAGATTTTTCTCAAGCGCCAGACCTACGCGATATTAGGGCGAATGATATTGGCTTAAAAACTATTAATTTATCCAATAACAAAAACTTGGAAGCTGTTTATTTACAACTCAATGAATTGGTAGAGTTAGATTTATCAGGAGCTGATAGATTGGAGATTGTGGATGTTTTGTTTAATCAAATTGCGTCGTTAAAGTTTGGTAATGTGAGTTCAATCATCGAAATCAATGCTGTGCTAAACCAACTATCCACAATTGATTTAAACGGTGCTGATAACCTTGAAAAACTTTCCTTAGGTAATAATAATTTACAATCTTGGAATACACAATTACCTGATATTACATATCTAGATTTATCATACAATTCAATAACAAGTTATTCGACTGGTATTAGCGAGTTTCTCGAGCATGTCAATTTATCAGGAAATGATATTTCTTCACTAGAGATAACTGGTGCTCATTATTTAAAGGAGTTGTATATTGATAAAAACCCGCTATTGGAGTTAAACATTGACACCCAATCACAGCAAGCTTTGGAAGTGCTTAATCTTTCAAATAGTAAGTTAACAAGCCTTGCTCAATTTAATGCTCCAAGGTTGGTGAGACTAGGTGCAAAAAACAGCAATGTACGCAGTGTAAATTTGCATAACTTCCCCAGTGTTGAATCAATTGAATTGTCAAATACACAGTTAAGCAGTATTGAAATACCAGCAAGTAATCAAATTAAGTCAATTGATATTGATGGTACATTTGTGACTCAGGTTGACTTTAAGAACTTATCCAATCTAGATTATTTTTATGGCCGCTCCTCTTTTATGAATGATGTAACAAATATCGATGGGGTCAATAATAAAGAAGCGTATATTTTTTTATATGATAGTCCTTTATCCCTTGACACTAGAGCCTACTTGACGGAAATGGTAGCCCAAGGATACACCAATATTAGTTATTAAATTGACCCAAAAAAGGGCTGACAGAGTTCAGCCCTTTTATTGTTTTCTCCCCCCCCATCTCTTCTAGAGCCCTCTTTAATATCACTCATCAAATGTGGCACATGAATTGACTAAATAAAGCTGTGTCAAAGTTTTGTCTGCCCACAGGCTTGGTTTAAGTTGTTGTAATAGTTAGGAAATAAAGTTGGCACATCATTTGCTTTGGTCTTGTTAGGAAGATTCATGAGAGTAGTGTCATGGCGTTAGCGAAAGTGATAAATCCACAATTTGTGCCAGAAAACCAATTTAACCCTTGCTTACTGCAAGAGGCGTATATTGGTGAGCTGAGCGATTTGCGGCAGCAGGCAAGTTGGTTGAGCCATTTGGTTGACACTATGCCCGCTGGCATAGTTGTATTAGATGGGCAAGGCATGATTGCCAAAGCAAACCAGATAGCCAAAGATATGCTTGGTGAACCGCTTGAGGGCGAAAAATGGTTCAACATCATTCAGCGTTCTTTTAGTCCGCAACAAGATGATGGTCATGAGGTATCACTGCGTGACGGCCGTTTGATCAAACTTGAGATCACAGCCCTAACGCCAGAGCCAGGCCAACTGATTTTAATGACAGACTTGACTGAAACGCGACGTTTGCAGGCGCGTGTTGCCCATATGCAACGCTTAAGTGCATTGGGCAAGATGGTTGCATCACTTGCGCATCAAGTCCGTACACCGCTTTCAGCCGCTATGCTTTACGGCGCGAACCTAGGCAGTGAAAACTTGCCTGCTAAATCCCGCGAAAAGTTTCATAACAAATTAATGTCGCGTCTGAAAGACCTCGAAAATCAAGTTAACGACATGCTGTTATTTGCCAAAAGTGGTGAGCAACAAGTGATTGAGCAGGTCTCTATGCAACAGTTACTCAATGAAGTAAAAGCGGGATCTGATGCCATGTTATCGCTCAATAATGCAGAGCTAGAGGTTATTTTACCTGATCCAGATATAGAAATTATCGGCAATAAAACCGCACTTGCTAGCGCTATTCAGAATCTTATTCACAACAGTGTGCAGGTTATTGGTTCCGGTGCTCAAATTACCTTGAGTGCGGTGAGAGACGAAGCAGACCTTGTGCGGATCTCTGTGTGTGACAACGGCCCGGGTGTGGATATGACGGTTGCCGATAAACTATTTGAACCATTTTTTACTACCAAATCACAGGGTACTGGGTTGGGGTTAGCAGTTGTTAGCTCAGTAGCCAATTCGCATAAAGGGCGCGTTGAAGTGAACAACGCGCAAGACGGAGGAGCATGCTTCAGTATGCTATTACCCATTTCTCAACATACTCAACTTCAGGAGGTTGTATGAGCAATAAAATTCTAGTCGTTGAAGATGACGCAGGTTTACGTGAAGCACTTTTGGATACTCTAGAGCTCGCTGGTATTGATTGTGTTGAGGCTGATAGCGCTGAGCAAGCAATGATATTGCTAAAACAGCAGAGCTTCTCACTGGTTGTCAGTGATGTTCAAATGGGTCAGATGAGCGGTATTGACCTGCTCAAAAGTATTAAACTGAACTTTCCAAATTTACCAGTATTGATGATGACGGCATATGCAACCATTGATGATGCTGTTGAAGCAATGCGCTTGGGTGCCATTGATTACATGGCTAAGCCATTTGCGCCAGAGGTGCTACTCAATATGGTTAGCCGTTATATGCCGGAGAAAGAGAAAGAAACGGATGGGCCAATTGTTGCAGATGAAAAAAGTTTGCAGCTTTTGAATCTCGCCAAAAAAGTGGCGTTGTCAGATGCCAGTGTCATGGTGTTGGGTCCAAGTGGCTCAGGTAAAGAAGTTTTGGCACGTTATATCCATGACAACTCTGAGCGAAAGAGCGAACCTTTTGTTGCAATTAACTGTGCTGCAATACCTGAAAACATGCTTGAGGCAACATTATTCGGGTATGAAAAAGGTGCCTTTACCGGCGCGATTCAAGCATGTCCAGGTAAATTTGAGCAAGCGCAAAAGGGGACTATTTTACTTGACGAAATCACTGAAATGGATCTTGGTCTGCAAGCTAAGCTGCTCCGTGTATTACAAGAGCGTGAAGTTGAAAGGCTAGGTGGTAGGAAAACCATTGAATTGGATGTCAGAGTTTTGGCAACCAGTAACCGAGATTTAAAAGATGCGGTTGCAGAAGGCAAATTCCGTGAAGATTTATACTATCGCCTGAATGTATTTCCGTTAACATGGCTACCATTGAAAGACAGAGCCGCAGATATTGTGCCTTTGGCGATGCATTTAATGGATAGACATTGTCAGAAGTCCAACCAGCCGACACCTCAGCTTACTGTGGCTGCTCAGCAAAAATTATTGCAACATGCATGGCCGGGTAATGTTAGGGAACTCGATAACGTAGTTCAGCGTGCCCTTATTCTACAACAAGGCAATGAAGTATCTGATGCGGATGTTTTTATTGAAAATTTGATTCCCATTGAAGCTTCAGGAGAAACTATCCTCAACCCCAATCCAGTGGAATTGGATGCATCTCCTTTTAAAGTAGAGCCTGTTGAAGAGCAAAACCATACAACACCAGTAGATAGCCTGAGCTACAAAGAAGAGCTCCAAGACAAGGAGCATCAAATTATTCTGGATACATTAACGCGTTGTAACGGTAAGCGTAAGGACGTAGCGGAAATACTCGGGATAAGCCCCAGAACGCTGAGATATAAGCTAGCTAAAATGCGAGATTTAGGATTACCAGTTCCAGCCTAATTTATATAAAGCAACCAGTTATCAACTGGTTGCTTTATAACCTGTCAAAATATTGCCCCTCCAAATTAACTTGTAACCTTTTGAAATTAAAGGGTTAAAAGTTGGCATGATTAGTGCTTTATCCAGTGTAAGAGTATTTACAGGGTGAGCGACATGAAAATTCAAAACACCAGTCTATATCAAGAAATGCAATCTATGGCAGCGCAAGCGGGCCGAGTTCAACCACAGGCGAAGCCGCCTATTCAAGAAAGTGCTGCTACGTCAACGGCGCAGTTTGGTGACGTGCTGCAAAATGCATTGAATACAGTGGCCGGTTTGCAAAGAGATGCAAAAGAAAAAGTGACTGCGGTTGAGATGGGAGATCGCAGTGTCTCTTTGGCAGAGGCGATGATTGCAAAAAATAAATCATCGGTCGCTTTTGAAGCAACTGTACAAGTTCGTAATAAACTTGTAGAAGCTTACAAAGATATCATGAGCATGCCGGTATAATTGAAGAGATGATTGGAGAGTAACTGTGGCTACGAATCAAACGACAGATTTAGCACTTTCAGACAACCAAGCAGGTGCTGTAGCTGAAGGCGCAGACACCCAGCAAGAGCAAAAGTCTGGCTATTTTAGCGCTTTGAGCGGCGTTGATATGCTACGTCAAGTTACGCTCGTCATCGCACTGGCAATTTGCTTGGCAATCGCTGTTTTCATCATCATTTGGGCGCGTCAGCCAGATATGCGTCCGCTGGGTCAATATCCCACTGATGAATTGGTGCAAACCCTAGACTTTTTAGACGCGCAAAAAATTGAGTATGACCTTGAAGGCAATACCATCATGGTTGCCGAGTCGGATTACCAAAACATCAAATTAAAAATGGCGCGAGATGGATTTTCACAATCACCTTCGTCAGGCGCAGATATCTTAATGCAGGATATGGGCTTTGGTGTGAGTCAGCGTCTTGAAAGAGAGCGACTAAAGCATAGCCGAGAGCAGCAGCTAGCTCGCACAATTGAAGAGTTGCAAGACATCAATCGTGCAAAAGTATTGTTGGCAATACCAAAAGAGAATGTATTTGCTCGCAGAGAGAAAAAGCCTTCAGCGACTGTGGTATTAACAATGAAACGCGGCCGCACGCTAGATGGTGAAGAGGTTGACTCAATTGTAGATATCGTCGCGTCCGCAGTACAAGGCTTGGAGCCATCACGTGTCACCGTGACAGACCAAAATGGTCGACTACTCAACTCAGGTTCTCAAGATTCATTGGCTGCACGCTCACGCAAAGAGTATGAAATTGAACGCAAACGTGAATCTGAATATTTATCTAAAATAGACAGCATTATGATCCCGGTTGTTGGGCTGGGCAATTTCACAGCGCAAGTTGACTTGACTATGGACTTCAGTGCGGTTGAAGAAACGCAAAAACGCTTTAACCCTGACTTACCCGCAGTGCGCAGTGAAACCACTTTTGAAGAGAGTAACATTGGTGGGATCACCGCAGGTATCCCAGGTGCGTTGAGTAATCAGCCACCGATGGACTCGAATATTCCTGAAGTAGCAGGTGCTGGTGGCAGCGGCAAAGGTACTACACCGAGTCGTTCGCAAAAAGAGGCGACGCGCAACTACGAGCTGGATACAACGATTTCTCATAAGCGTCAACAAACTGGCGTGATCCGTCGGATCAGCGTCTCCGTTGCAGTTGATTATGTTGCAAAAGCGGATGCAGAAGGCAATGTTTCCATGGTGCCCCGCGCTCAAGAAGAATTAAATAACATTCGTCGTTTACTGCAAGGTGGTGTTGGTTTCGATATGCAGCGTGGTGATGCACTAGAGGTTGTTACTGTCCCATTTGTACGTGAAGATATTCTAGAGGCATCAGAGCAACCACTGTGGGAACAAGAGTGGTTTATGAAGGTTGCCCGTTTAGCGGCAGGTGCTTTGGTTATCATTGTATTGATAATGGCAGTAGTTCGCCCTATGCTGAAAAGACTTATTTACCCAGATGATACACTTGAGGACTACGATGAGGATGCACTTACTGCTGGTGTAGACTTAGGAGATAGTACTTTAGATATGTTAAGTAATGACTTTGATGAATCAGCTGTTGGCTTCTCCTCGGATGGTACATTACAATTGCCAGACTTACATGGAGATGAAGATCTATTGAAAGCGGTTCGTGCATTGGTAGCAAATGAACCAGAGCTTTCTTCACAAGTGGTCAAAGCGTGGTTAACTGAAGATGAGTGATGAAGAACAAAAACAACTGCCCCCAACATTCGATGTTGAGAAGTTAGATGGTGTCGACAAGGCAGCCATCTTGCTTCTGAGCCTAACAGAGGAGGATGCGGCGCAAATCTTAAAGCACTTAGAGCCTAAGCAAGTGCAAAAAGTCGGTATGGCTATGGCCGCGATAGATGACCTGTCGCAATCTAAAATTAGTGCGGTACATAATCTGTTCATCGAACAAATTCAAAGCTTTAGTACCATAGGTTTCCAATCAGAAGACTTCATTAAAAAGGCATTAACAGCCGCACTGGGTGAAGATAAGGCTGCGAGCTTAATTGACCAAATTGTCATGGGCTCAGGCGCGAAGGGTTTAGATTCATTGAAATGGATGGACTCTAAGCAGGTTGCGAATATCATTCGAAATGAGCACCCTCAGATCCAAACTATCGTCTTGTCGTATTTAGAGCCGGAGCAATCTGCGGAAATTTTGTCGCAGTTTACTGAGAAAGTACGACTTGATTTAACAATGCGTATTGCAAACTTAGAAGAAGTTCAACCAGCTGCATTGCAAGAGTTAAACGAAATTATGGAGAAACAGTTTGCGGGGCAAGCTGGTGCACAGGCTGCGAAGATGGGTGGCTTGAAAGCGGCTGCTGACATCATGAACTACCTTGATACGAATGTGGAAGGTCAGTTAATGGATTCTATCCGTGAGCATGATGAAGAAATGTCGCAGCAGATCCAAGACCTTATGTTCGTGTTTGAAAACTTGATGGATGTTGAAGATAGAGGTATTCAGGCAATATTACGCGAAGTACAGCAGGATGTGTTAATGAAGGCCATTAAAGGCGCTGATGATTCCTTGAAAGACAAGATCCTTAGCAATATGTCGAAGCGTGCTGCAGAAATGATGGCTGATGACCTTGAAGCAATGCCACCTGTACGTATTAGTGAAGTAGAAGCGGCACAAAAAGAAATATTGGCAACAGCAAGACGTTTGGCTGATTCTGGAGAGATCATGCTTGGCGGCGGTGGCGGTGAGGAGTTCTTATAAACCATGTCTGAACCAAAGTTACAACGCGGCAGACCAGTGCAAGGTGATGCAGTCGATGCACTATTGGAGCACTTAGAAGATTGGCCCATTCCTGATGTGAAAGAGGACCTGAGTGGCTTATCGGGCCGATCAACAGCGATGGGCACACCCCTAGAAGAGCTATATACCAAAACCGAGCGCAATGTTGAACCAGAAGCAGTCGAGCCAGAAATCCCCACTCTGACGCTCGAAGAACTAGAGCAGATCCGCCAAGATGCCTACGATGAGGGCCTCAAACAGGGTCATGAACAAGGATATATAGAGGGCTTTGAAAAAGGCGCCAAAGAAGGAAACGAAGCAGGCCAGAAAGAAGGGCTTGAGATCGGTAAACAACAAGGCCTCGAAGATGCTAAGCCTTTGGTGGAAGAAAGGCTACACACGTTATCATTACTGATCGAAAAGATGCATGATCCACTTAAGCAAGTTGATGAGGCGTGTGAAAAGCAATTGATAGAACTTGTCAGTTTATTGACACAACAAATTACTTTTCATGAAGTTAAAGCCAATCCAAATTTAATTCTTCAAGCGTTGAAAAAAGGCTTGGATGCACTGCCAATTGCTGAGGTGCAGTTAAAAGTACATCTTCATCCAGAAGACTTGGCGCTAGTTGAAGAGGCCTACGGCGCAGAAATGATACAAAAGCAGCAATGGCAACTGATCCCTGAGCCAACATTTGACCGTGGAGGGTGTGAAATAAAATCACCTATCTCTTCTATTGATTTAACAATAAAAACACGCCTGACTGAAATATTGGAAAAGTTTTTGCATGATAGCGGTATCTAAGAATAACCGCATCATGTGTCATGTCAGATCTTGAATCACAAAGTCAATCGTTTGCGCAACGTTTAAATAAGTATCAAAAACATATCCATCCTTTCGGTGTTGCCGTTGCGGGGAGCCTAACACGTGTTGTTGGGCTGACGCTCGAAGCGAAAGGCTTAAATGCAGCAGTAGGCAGTCAGTGCAAAATTGAAACGATCAATGGCTTTGTTGATGCTGAAGTCATCGGTTTTAATAATGATGTTTTGTATCTTATGCCAAATGATCGTATATCAGGCGTCTTACCTGGCGCACGAGTTATTCCTCAAGTTAAAGAAGCTGGCTTGCCTGTTGGCATGGGGCTATTGGGCCGTGTTGTGGATGGCTTAGGCAGACCTTTAGATGGGTTAGGTGCAATTCAAGCTGACACACGACTGAAATTTGCACAGGCCCCCATAAACCCTCTTGCCAGAAGACCAATTAAAGAGCCAATGGACGTGGGTGTTAGAGCGATAAATTCCATCATCACAGTTGGACAGGGGCAGCGGATGGGGCTGTTTGCTGGTAGTGGTGTGGGTAAATCGGTATTACTTGGCATGATGACACGAGGCAGTGAAGCAGATGTCATCGTGGTAGGCCTCGTCGGAGAGCGTGGACGAGAAGTCAAAGAGTTTATAGATGACATATTGGGCGCTGAAGGTCGCCGTCGTTCCGTCGTTGTCGCCGCACCAGCAGATGCATCTCCTTTGATGAGGTTAAAAGGCTGTGAAAGTGCAGTCACCATTGCTGAGTATTTTAGAGATCAAGGACTAAACGTTTTATTACTTTTAGATTCGGTAACACGCTATGCAATGGCACAGCGTGAAATAGCATTGGCAGTTGGTGAGCCGCCTGCAACAAAGGGCTATCCACCTTCTGTATTTGCCAAGTTACCGGCTCTGGTTGAGCGAGCGGGTAACGGTGGTGAAGGACAGGGGTCAATTACAGCATTTTTTACTGTGCTCAGTGAGGGGGATGATATGCAAGATCCAATTGCAGACTCCGCACGGGCAATTCTTGATGGTCACATAGTGCTATCTAGAGAGCTGGCCGATAGTGGGCACTATCCCGCGATTGACATTGAAAAGTCCATTAGTCGTGTTATGCCTCAAGTTGTTTCAGATACGCATATGCAGCAAGCAAGAGTACTAAAACAGGTCTATTCAATGTACCAACAGAACAAAGACATGATCACCCTAGGGGCATACCAAAAAGGGAGTGATCCCATGTTAGATCAAGCGATAGCGATGATGCCGACTGTAAATGGGTTCCTGCAACAAGGTATGAAAGATGTACTTAACTATGATGAGTGCTTACAAGGCTTATCACAAATACTAGGACAAGGTTAATGGCTGCAGATAAATTATCTTTGTTACATAAGCTTGAAACAGATAAAGAAGACTCACTGAGAATTAATTTTGTACAAGCCGAAAATAGCCTCAATGAGAATCAGCAGAAGCTCAAAGGGTTAAATGATTTTCGCTTGGAATATACACAACAACTGCATACAAAGGCACAGCAGGGGCTAAGTAGTAGCGGGTTTACTCAATACCATAGCTTCATAAATAAAATTGAAGAAGCGATCAAACAACAAGCAAATACGGTTGCAACTGCAAAGCGAGTTGTCGAGCAGCGAAGAAAGCTGTGGTTAACTCAACAGGCAAAAGTAAAGGCGATTGCTAAGTTGATTGAGAAAAAACAAGATGAAAAACAAAGATTAGAAGCAAAGGCAGAGCAAAAAATGCTCGACGAATTTGCGACCAACATATTTATGCGCAACAAACTGCTCAATTAGTGGCTTGAAAATTGCATTTTTTGGAAATAATAGTATTTGAAGTAGGCAAGCGGTTTTAAATTGCCACATGAAAAGGTGAGAGTATGGCTAATGTTTCACTAGATGTAGGTTTGAACAAAACAGTTTCACCTCAACATCGACAGACTGAAGAAAGTCAAGATGATCAGAAGTTTATGGCCATTATGGCGCAGGCGAATGAGCAGGAGCAGGAGCAGGGGCAAGAAAAAAAGACCAGTACTGACAATGAAGGAAGCAAAGAGGTTTTACGCGGGTTTTTCACGACAAAAAACGAAGAAAGTAGTGAAGAGCAGCAGGTCAATAGTGTCGATAATCCCAACCACATCGGTCCAGATGAACGCCTTAAACTAGATGATTCACACTTGCCAAAACCAAAAAATGGCCCTGATGTCATATTGCAAGTTGAAAAGTCAGTGGGAGAGCAAAACCAATCAAAGTCGACTAGCCCTGATAGTTTGTTATCTCAAATTACTGCATCAAATAACCAAAAAACAGATGTTGAACACCACCTTGGTGCACTGCCAAAATCTATGCAGGAACATGCCGGAAAGGTTGAAATTATTGCACCTGACATAATAGCGAAAGAGACTAAAAAAGGTCCAATTGATTTAATTGGCCCGATAGTTAAGCAAGGAGAAGCGCCGCAAGTTGAAACGGATAGTGTCAAGGTGAGCGATAAAAGTGGCTTAGAAGAGAATCAGACTGCAAAAACGAAACATACTCAAGTAGAAGCCTTCAAAGCAACAGAACCAGGTCCAAGATATTCTGAAGGCCCAATTATTGATTCAAAGGCGCCATCCGACGCTATTGTAAGCCAAACGAATAACGACCAGCTTGAACGCAGCAGAAACTTTAATTCCAAAGTAGAAGCATTTGACGGTGAAATTAAGCCGAGAGAATGGTTTTTACATAATAAAAATGCTGCAAGCCAAGAAGTGACAGCCCAGCAGCAAGCTGATGTAAAAGCGACCCAAGTGCCCCAAAGTGAAGAGAAGCCAATTGTAGCTCCGAGCGTTAAAAGCGAGTCTACAGAGCATCTAACACAGCCAGTTAAGCAACCTAAAGTTGGCCCTCAAGCTGAAACAACTCAGTTGGCAGCCGATATTAAAAAAGCCTTGTTACAAGCCCGCGAACCAATATCTACATCGAATTCTACACAACAGGCAGATGAGCAACCTGTTGCTGTGAATACTGATAAGAGCACAGAGGCTAGCGTTACGCAGCGCATCCCCACTGACATGAGTAACAAGTCCATGTCTGATTTAAAAGCCATGGTCGAACAACTGACCCCCCAAGAGAAAAAACAATTAGAAGTGACGCTCAAAGAAAGTATTAATAGCGATAAAGCAGCTGATCCCCAAGTTAAGCGAATTGAAAGTACGCTGTATGAAATGGTAACCGGCAAACCCGCAAGAGAAGCTAGCAAGGGAGAAGTTGGGGCAGCACAGACTCAAAACGTTGCAGTTGTAGAGCAAAAGCCAGACAAGGCGGCTGAAAATCCTTCTAAGTTGGATAGCTTGGTTAGCGATGCCAAAACACCTCAAACTGCTAAACCAGAAGTAACGTATAACTCAACAAAAGTTGTGTCAGCCAAAGAAACAACTACCGCAGAGTCACCTAAACAAAACGTTGAGGTCGCTCCAAGTGATGAGTCTCAGGAGATGACTTCTGATACAGATAGTGAACAGTCGCAAAATTCGGGTAGCAACCAGCGCCAAACAGCGAGCGCCAATGTGGAAAATATCTTTAAAGCTATCCGCACTCTAGGTACAGAGCAAATACAGAGCAAAGAAGAGTTTGAGCAAGTGATCCATCAGGTTGAGCAGTCCCGTCAGAGTCAGCAAACTGTTCAGCAACAAGCGACGGCTCAAGCCAAACTGCAGGCTGATCCGGCTGTAACACAAGCGTTGAATCTTGCTAGAAATGATGCCGCAAAAATGTTGCAAGACAAAGTTAACATGATGATTAACTTGAACAATAAAGAGGCTGAAATACGTCTTGACCCGGCTGAACTGGGCAGTATGCAAATCCGTATCCGCTCAGATGCAGAACAGGCACAAATAAATTTTGTGGTACAAAACCAACAAGCAAAAGAGTTGTTGGAAGAATCCATGCCTAAACTGAGAGAAATGTTAGAAGAACAAGGGATTGAGTTAGGAGAAAGTAATATTCAGCAGCAGTCTGAAGGCAACGGTGACAACGAAGGGAATGAGCAAAATGGTCATGGAAAACTTGCTAATGAAGGCAGTGAAGCGCAAAATAATAAAGAACAATCAGTGACTAGCAGAAAACAAAGTGATTCGGCGATAGATTACTATGCTTAACAACTGCTATTATTAAAAAAGATTATTGAGTTATAGAAGCGCGCATATGGCAGAAGAAACCGATTTAGAAATAGAAGAAACGGGTGGGTCGAAGAAGAAACTTATCATCATTGCTGCTGCGGTAGTTATTTTAGGTGGTGTAGCAGCCTTTTTCTTGTTGTCTGGTGGTGACGAAGAAGAAGCTTCGTTAGAAGAAGAAGCAACCGCTGTACAGGAAGACTTAAGCGAGCAAAACTCAGCTGAAATGGGTAGCGCACTATATGTTGCAATGCCAAGACCTTTCGTATTCAACGTGCCAGGAGCGAGCAGAGACAGAATTGTGCAAATTAAAGTGCAACTCTTGGTACGCGGAGACGTCAATGAAGAGGTAGCCAAGAAGCATATCCCGCTTATCGAGGGCACTTTATTGAGTGTATTTTCGACGACTACCGCAGATGAACTAAGTACAAGTGCAGGCAAAGAGACGTTGCGCTTGACAGCATTGGACAAGGTTCAAGCTGCAATGGAAGGCGTTGAGGGCAGCAAAGTGATAGAGCGAGTGCTGTTTACTGGTTTTGTAATGCAGTAGGACTAAATTGTGAGTGACTTATTATCGCAAGACGAAATCGATGCGCTACTTCATGGCGTTGATGAAGTTGAAGAAGATGAAGTATCCACAGGTGAAGAGGGCGAGGATGCAAATGCCTTGCAATACGACTTCTCATCGCAAGACCGCATTGTTCGTGGTCGGATGCCGACGCTTGAAATTGTGAATGAACGTTTTGCGAGACACATGCGGATCAGTTTGTTCAATATGATGAGACGCACCGCTGAAGTGTCAATCAATGGCGTCCAAATGCTTAAGTTTGGTGAGTATATTCATACTCTATTTGTACCTACTAGTTTGAATATGGTGCGGTTTCGTCCACTCAAAGGAACCGGTCTTATCACTATGGAAGCGCGACTGGTTTTCATATTGGTGGACAACTTCTTTGGAGGTGACGGACGTTACCATGCCAAAATTGAAGGACGAGAGTTTACGCCGACAGAGCGCCGTATTGTTCAAATGCTGCTCAAGATCATCTTTGAAGATTATAAAGAAGCTTGGGCACCTGTTATGGATGTGTCATTTGAATATTTGGATTCAGAGGTTAACCCTGCGATGGCGAATATCGTTTCGCCTACCGAAGTAGTCGTTATTAGCTCATTTCATATAGAACTAGATGGAGGGGGTGGAGACTTTCATATTTCTCTTCCTTACTCGATGCTAGAACCAATAAGGGAATTACTGGACGCAGGTGTACAGTCGGATACAGAAGACACAGACCTTCGTTGGAGTAAGGCGCTTCGCGATGAAATAATGGACGTTGAAGTCGAAATGTCAACACAGTTGTTAGAAGTCGACTTGTCACTGCAACAAATTATGGATTTAAAAGCAGGAGACATTATTCCTGTGGAGATGCCAGAACATATTACTGTTTTTGTCGAAGAACTGCCTACATTTAGAGCAAAAATGGGGCGTTCCAGAGACAATGTTGCTTTACAAATAAGTGAAAAAATCAAACGTCCAGAGTCTGTTAAATCAGAGCTTCACGTATTTACCAAAGGTGGTAAAAAGCTCGATTCGGATGCGGAATTGGCGGAATTAGAAGAAGATCTGCACCTGTCTGAAGGTGTAGACCTTGACTGGTGATCAAGTTTTTAAGGTAGTTAGTGCATGAGTGATGATCAAGATACAATGGACGAATGGGCGGCAGCACTTGCTGAAGCAGAAGATGCTGATCAAGGGGATGCTGAAGTAGCCGAGCTTGAAGAGCTTGAAGAAAGCAACGCCAACCTAAGTGTTGATGAAAAAAGAAAGTTAGACACGATTTTAGATATTCCTGTTACCATTTCGATGGAGGTAGGTCGTTCTAAAATAAACATACGTAACCTGTTACAATTAAACCAAGGCTCGGTAGTTGAGTTGGATAGGGTTGCAGGTGAGCCGTTAGATGTACTCGTCAATGGTACTTTGATAGCTCACGGTGAAGTAGTGGTAGTAAACGATAAGTTTGGTATTCGTCTAACTGATGTCATTAGCCAAGTAGAGCGTATTAAAAAGCTCAGGTAATATATTAAAAAATGACTTGGATAATGTTTACAAATGCGGCTGCCGTATCGCAGCCACAAGGGCCAAGCTTGGAAATAGTGACAGTGATGTTTTCGCTGGCTGTTATTGTTGTGCTAATAGTTGGCTTAGCTTGGTTGGTGAAGCGGATAAACCCTAATGTGGGTAACAATCAAGATTTTAAAGTGATCCGAAGCATGCCTTTAGGGACTCGTGAAAGGCTGCTTGTAATAGAAATTGATGACAAACAACATTTACTCGGTGTAACTCCCCAAAATATCAACTACTTATATCAATTGGAAACTCCTTTAAGTGAAAATCAAACGGCCCCTTTTGTCAAAGAGCTTAGTCGTTTTATGAATCAACCCATAAAAAAAACAAAGTGAATATCATGCTTCGATTGCTAATTTTACTTGTATTAACTGTATTTATTCCGCAAGTAAGCGCTAATGATGGTATCGAAGCGCTGAGTGTGACGACCAACCCTGACGGGTCTCAAGAGTATTCTGTAACACTTCAAGTGTTAGCCATCATGACGGCGTTTAGTTTTATACCTGCCGCATTGATAATGATGACATCATTTACCCGGATCATCGTGGTGCTGGCGATATTACGTCAGGCAATAGGCTTACAGCAGTCACCGTCAAATCAAATTTTGGTTGGTATGTCATTGTTTTTGACATTTTTCATTATGGCCCCCATTTTTAGCAAAATATATGATGAAGCGGTGCAGCCCTATATCAATGAAGAAATGACGTCGGTACAAGCTTTGCATGCAGCAAAAGAGCCTATGAAGGAATTTATGTTGTCGCAAACACGAATAAAAGATTTGGAGACTTTTGCCAAAATAGCTGGTTATGATAAGTTGGATAGCCCAGAAGATACGCCATTTATCGTCATCATACCGGCGTTTGTAACTAGCGAACTGCAAACCGCTTTTATAATTGGGTTTATGTTCTTCATTCCATTTCTAATTGTTGATTTGGTGGTAGCCAGTGTTTTGATGGCGATGGGTATGATGATGCTATCACCCATGATTGTCTCTTTACCATTTAAGATCATGCTTTTTGTCTTAGTTGACGGCTGGTCCTTGGTTATGGGGACATTGGCACGAAGTTTCGGCTTAGGAGTGTAAGATGGAACCGGAAATATTTGTAGATATTTTAAGTGACTCACTGTTTATCGTCATCAAATTAGTTTCCGCAATTGTGCTTCCCGGCTTGATGGTTGGTCTTGTGGTGTCCGTGTTTCAAGCCGCCACATCAATCAATGAGCAAACCCTAAGCTTTTTACCAAAACTCATCATTACTCTGGTTGCCTTAATCGCAGGGGGGCACTGGATGACTCAAGAGCTGATGGATTTCTTTAAATTAATGGTGATGCGTATCCCTGAAATAGCAGGCTAGGATGGAGTTTTTATTCTCAGACATAATGCAGGGGTTAAGTGATTACTTGATCCCGTTCATTCGCATTAGTTCAATGATCATGGTCATGGCAGGTTTAGGTGCACAGAGTGTTTCAAAGCGCATAAAAATTTGTTTATCTATGGTGGTGACCTTAGCTGTTGCTCCTGCGATACCGCAATCTCAGTTTACCGATTTATTTTCGTTTCAGATGATACTGGTGGTCATCCAAGAGATGATTGTTGGGGTAGCGATTGGTTTTGCTTCGCTGCTGTTATTAAACACCTTTATTCTTGCCGGTCAAGTTCTGGCGATGCAAACTGGTCTGGGTTTCGCATCCGTTGTTGACCCATCAAATGGTTTAAGTGTGCCAGCCGTAGGCCAGTTTTATTTGATCCTAGCAACACTGTTATTTTTTGTATTCAACGGTCATTTGATGATGATCCAAATGATTGTGTTTAGCTTTCAGTCGTGGCCCATCGGAGGAGACTGGTGGCATGTTGATAATTATTATGACATTGCTAACTGGGGCTCTTGGCTGTTCGCAACGGCTTTATCTCTTTCGTTGGCACCTTTAACGGCGATGTTAGTGATAAATTTGGCCTTTGGCATTATGACGCGTGCAGCACCACAAATGAATATTTTCTCGGTTGGCTTTGCGTTTACCCTAGTCGCTGGACTAATGATTATTTGGGCGACATTGGGCAACTTTACTATGCAGTACGAGTTTCAGTGGCTTAAAATGACTGAGCTGATGTGTAATTTAATTGGCTGTACGGTGTAGGAGAGTAAGATGGCTGAAGATTCAGGTCAAGAACGTACCGAAGAACCCACGGCGAAAAAGATCAGTGATGCTAGAAAAAAGGGTCAAGTCGCTCGTTCTAAGGAGCTGGGGACGACGTTTGTACTTATTTTCTCTGCGGTCGCACTTATTTTATATGGGGCCGATATCGCTAAAGGCCTTTATAACATCATGGGCCGCATGCTCACTCTCAATCGCAACGAAACATATGATACAACCAAGATGTTTGCTGTTTGGGGCGATGCTTTCTCCGAACTTTTCTTCCCTATGTCGATGTTTGTCTTGATTATTCTTGTCGCCGGTGTAATTGGTAATACACTGCTTGGCGGCTTTAACTTTAGCTGGGAAGCTGCCTCTCCAAAGCCAAGTAAAATGTCACCGATGAAAGGGATCAAACGTATGTTTGGTCCGCAAGCCGCCGTGGAGCTGTTTAAATCTATTTTAAAGTTTGTACTGGTTGCTGGGTTTGCTATCTTATTCATCAAGTGGATGTTTTACGACATCTTGCATCTGAGTATTGAATCAGTCCCTGGAAGTGTTATTCATTCACTGGAAATTTTGTCTTGGTTGTTCCTCGCCCTCAGTTGCACCATGATCATAATTTCTGCCATTGATGCACCTTATCAAAGTTATAACCACAACAAGCAATTGAAGATGACATTGCAAGAAGTGAAAGATGAGTATAAAAATTCAGAAGGTGATCCTCAAATTAAAGCGCGTATTCGCAGAACACAACGAGAAATGTCACAGCGACGCATGATGCAAGATGTACCTGATGCAGATGTTGTTGTTACAAACCCCACACACTACTCAGTAGCACTGAAATATGACACGGAAAAAGCTGGTGCACCTATGGTTATAGCCAAAGGGGTCGATGAGCTAGCAATGCAGATCCGAAAGGTTGCTAAAGGTAATGAGGTGCCGATTGTCGAATCTCCTGTGTTGACGCGCTCTTTGTACCACACCACAGAGGTGGGTGACCAAATACCTGATCAGTTATTTACAGCGGTGGCACAAGTGCTCGCTTATGTATTCCAGCTGAAAAAATTCAATAAAGGTCGTGGTCGCAGGCCTAACGAACTGAGTAAAGACTTACCTATTCCTGATAGCTTGAAACACTAATAGTTGGAACGAACTTTGCTTTAACTTATCTGCGTCAATAAATTGAAGTTGATAAGTTATGGATTTTAAAGCGGTTCTACAACAAATTAATCGAGACAAAAAAGAATATGCTAAGGGGATAGGTACACCGTTACTGGTTCTTGCTGCGTTAGGTATGGTGATATTACCCATGCCTCCGTTTTTGTTAGATATCTTATTTTCATTCAATATTGCATTGGCACTGGTCGTATTATTAGTAACGGTATATACGCTAAAACCCCTTGAGTTTGGTATGTTCCCGGCAGTGCTTCTTATTGCGACAATCATGAGACTGGCACTGAATGTTGCCAGTACCCGAGTAGTGCTTCTCGAAGGTCACAACGGTGGTGATGCAGCTGGTAAAGTGATTGAAGCATTTGGCTCTGTTGTAATTGGCGGTAACTATGCCGTTGGTTTAGTCGTCTTCCTAATTCTGATCATAATTAACTTTGTAGTAATCACCAAAGGTGCGGGACGTATTTCAGAAGTATCAGCGCGTTTCACACTAGACGCAATGCCAGGTAAACAGATGGCAATAGACGCCGACCTGAACGCCGGTTTCATTTCTGCTGAAGATGCACGTACTCGCCGTGATGAAGTGACAAGAGAAGCGGACTTTTATGGTTCGATGGACGGTGCCAGCAAATTTGTAAAAGGTGATGCAATCGCAGGCATTGTGATACTTGCGATCAATATTATTGGTGGCCTATTTGTCGGCATGGTACAGCATGACCTTACTTTTGGCAGAGCGATGGAGGTCTATACGTTACTGACGATTGGTGATGGCCTTGTTGCACAATTACCATCACTGCTGTTGTCAATTGGCACTGCAATCGTTGTGACACGTCAAAATGAATCTCACAACATGGGTGAGCAGGTAACACAGCAATTAGGCAATGAAAAGTCTCTATATATTGCCTCTGGTATCCTCATTGTAATGGGCTTAGTACCGGGCATGCCACATGTTGCATTCTTAGGTTTGGGGAGC
This sequence comes from Pseudoalteromonas luteoviolacea, assembly GCF_018100925.1. Classification (GTDB taxonomy): domain Bacteria; phylum Pseudomonadota; class Gammaproteobacteria; order Enterobacterales; family Alteromonadaceae; genus Pseudoalteromonas; species Pseudoalteromonas obscura. Next base: position 80,206 of record NZ_JAGJEH010000005.1, read on the forward strand.
TTAATCGGTGGTTTAGCATATTACTCAAAGCAGCACAAAGCAAAGGCAGCTGCAGAACAAGCAGAGCAAGAAGCTAAAGGCACACAAGTTGCCAATAAGCAGCAAGATCAAAAAGAGCTTGGATGGGACGATGTTCAACCAGTTGACGTTATTGGCTTAGAAGTGGGTTATAGACTTATACCACTTGTCGATCAGGCCCAAGGTGGTGAGTTACTCAGCCGCATAAAAGGTGTGCGTAAAAAGTTATCACAAGAGCTAGGCTTTCTCGTCCCTCCTGTTCACATTCGTGACAATTTAGAGCTAGACCCGAACGCTTATAAGATCACGCTAATGGGCGTTGGGTCTGGCGATGGTGAACTAAAACATGGTGATGAACTCGCGATTAACCCAGGTCAGGTATTTGGACCAATTCAAGGTGTCGCAACAAAAGATCCAGCTTTTGGGTTGGATGCAGTTTGGATTAAACCCGACCAAAAAGATGAAGCTCATTCTTTAGGTTATACGGTTGTTGATGCAGCTACTGTGGTTGCAACACACATTAGTCAGTTATTGACCAATAATGCTTCTTTATTGTTAGGTCATGAAGAAGTTCAAAACTTATTAGATATGTTGGCGAAAAGCCACCCTAGATTGGTTGAAGGGTTAGTTCCTGATGTACTACCACTGACAACGATTGTTAAAGTACTGCAAAATTTACTCAATGAAGGAGTCGCAATTCGAGATATGAGATCAATTGTGCAGACTTTAGTTGAATATGGTCCTCGAAGCCAAGACCCTGATGTACTAACGGCTGCAGTGCGAATCTCACTACGCAGACTCATAGTTCAAGATGCTGTTGGCAATGCTGATGAGATACCTGTCATAACATTGGCGCCCGAGTTGGAACAGATGTTGCATCAGTCACTTCAGAACGCAGGTGATGAGGGGGCAGGCATAGAGCCAGGACTTGCAGAGCGACTTCAAGGTTCATTGAGAGAAGCGCATCAAACGCAAGAAATGCTAGGCGAGCCGTCCATCTTATTAACCTCAGGTATGTTAAGAAGTGTTTTATCTCGATTTGTCAAACATACGATCCCTGGATTAAGAGTGATGTCTTACCAGGAAGTACCAGACGAGAGACAAATCAAGATTATTAGCTCTGTAGGGCAATAATAGAGGAACGAGGTGCTGAGTTATGAAGATTAAAAGATTTTTTGCAAAAGATATGCGTACTGCTTTGAAAGAAGTAAAAGATGAATTAGGTGCAGACGCGGTGATCATGTCAAACAAAAAGCTTGCTGATGGCGTAGAAATCGTCGCTGCAATTGACAACGACCGCGTAGCGCCGCAGTCACAGGCTGCTCCTGTGGAGACTCGTCCTGAGCCTGCGCCAGCAGCCGTACAAAAGCCAACGTATAGTCAGCCAGCAAGAGTGGTTAAGCCTCAAACTCGTCGTCCTCAAGCTCAGCCTCAGGCTCAAGTGGCTGATAGCCTAGAAGCGCTCCTAGAGCGTCAAGCTCCAAAACCTCGTTCACCTGAGCTTGCTTCTATGTTTTCGCATTCAGGGATAGACACAGATGACTTGTTTCAACCTCAACAAGCACAGAGACCTGAATTCAATCAAACTCAGCAAGCGCAGCCCATCAGTGCTCGTCAACGTCCTGTAAAAGAAGCCGACCCTATTTCTTCAGACTGGGGTTTTGACGATGATTTAGATTCAGAGCTGGATCCGCTACAAACAGCAACAGCAGCCGCTCCGCAAGATGAAATGAGCTCGATGCGTGATGAAATGAATGCGATACGTCAATTACTTGAATATCAGCTTTCTGGTTTAATGAAACAAGAAATGGAACGACGTGATCCGACTAGAGCTTGTTTAGTAGACCGCCTTCAAGGTATGGGAATTAGTTCTGATGTCGCTGAGCAAATGGCCTGTTTTATCCCTGACGATGTATCGAGAAAAGAAGCGTGGAATGCACTTTTAAATATGGTTGTAAATCAAATGCACACAACCAACAACGATATTCTTCGTCAAGGTGGTGTGTATGCGATGGTTGGACCAACTGGAGTTGGTAAGACGACGACGGTTGCAAAGCTTGCAGCGCTAGGCGCTCAAAAATATGGTGCTGATAAAGTTGCTTTAATTACTACAGATACATATCGAATTGGTGCTTACGAGCAGTTGGCAACTTATGGTAGAATCATTGGCTGTCCGGTAAAGCAAGTTAAAGATGCTAATGAATTAGCAGAAGTTCTTTATCATTTACGAAATAAACGACTAGTATTAATAGATACTGCGGGCATGAGTCAAAGAGACTTGCGTTTAACTGAACAACTTAATACATTGATGCGTAGTTCAAGAGTTGATATTCGTAGCTATTTAGTATTAAGTGCAACATCGCAAATGCATGTTTTGCAAGAAACTGTCAATCACTTTAAAAAAGTAAATTTAAGCGGTTGCATTTTTACAAAACTTGATGAATGTCTAAGTTTAGGTGAGATTATTAGTATTGCGATTCAAAATCGTTTGCCAATAGGGTATCTTACCAACGGACAGCGAGTGCCAGAAGACATTCGTGTAGCAAATGCTCAAAAATTAGTTAAAAAGGCTGAGCAATTGTATTTAAAAAGAACAAAAGCACAACATTCACGACGTGAAGCAGTGGCGTCCCAGACAGTAGGAATGTATGATTAATACAGTTTTAGATCAAGCAAGTGGCCTGCGTAAAATGAATCAAAAAAGTAACCACGGAGTAAAAGTAATAGCAGTAACTGGTGGTAAAGGAGGAGTCGGTAAGACCAATGTTTCATTGAATACTGCGATTGCGTTAGGACAACAAGGCCATAGAGTATTAGTTTTAGATGCTGACCTTGGATTAGCAAATTGTGACGTAATGCTAGGGTTACGTGTTGAGCGCAACCTGTCTCATGTGCTATCCGGCGAATGTGAATTAGATGAGATTTTAGTAGAAGGGCCTGCTGGTATAAGAATTGTACCTGCTACTTCAGGTTCTCAAAATATGGTTGAATTAAGCCCAGCAGAACATGCCGGTCTTATTCGAGCATTCAGTGAATTAAGTAACGATTTTGATGTTCTGATTGTCGATACGGCTGCTGGTATTTCAGATATGGTACTCAGTTTTTCAAGAGCAGCTCAAGACGTCATGGTTGTAGTTTGTGATGAGCCAACGTCAATCACAGATGCTTATGCACTGATAAAAGTATTAAGCCGAGAGCACGGAGTTTACAAATTTAAAATCGTCGCGAATATGGTGAGAAGCCTTCGTGAAGGTCAGGAACTCTTTGCAAAGCTCTCGAAAGTAACGGATAGGTTTTTAGATGTAGCGCTTGAACTCGTTGCAACAATACCTTTCGACGAAAATATGCGAAAGTCTTCGCGTCGTCAAAAAACGATCGTGGAACTCTACCCTAATTCCCCAGCTGCAGTTGCATTTAGGGGATTGGCAAGTAAAGCAGTGAAATGGCCTGTACCTCACCAGCCTTCAGGTCACTTAGAGTTTTTCATTGAGCAACTAGTTAACGGGTAATTATGGCTACACCGGTCAATCGAATGGCGGGATATCAAACAGCAGATCATCTGAATAAGGTGGTTGAGCGTCATACACCTTTAGTCAAAAAAGTTGCTTGTCATTTGCTCGCGAGATTACCCGCGAGCGTTCAACTCGATGACCTAATTCAATCTGGCATGATTGGTTTAATTGAAGCGACAAAGAATTTTGATGCAAGTAAAGGGGCTAGCTTCGAAACCTTTGCTGGGATTCGAATTCGCGGCGCAATGTTAGATGAAATACGCCGTGGAGACTGGGCACCACGCTCAGTTCATAAAAATAGCCGTATGGTGGCAGAGGCTATTTCTGAGCTGGAAACAGCCTTAGGCAGAGAGCCTAAAGATACTGAAATCGCTGAAAAACTTGATATTCCCTTAGATGAGTACCATCATATTTTACATGACGTAAATGCAAGTAAAATTATTGGCATTGAAGACTTGGGTGTCGATCAAGATGTAATTTCACCTGCAGGCAGTGATTTAGCGCTAGACAAACCATTCAATAACGTTAAGAATGAGCGCTTTAATGAATCGTTAGTAGAAGCAATTAAAACATTACCTGAGCGAGATGCGATGGTTTTGTCTTTGTACTATAACGATGAAATGAATTTAAAAGAGATTGGCCAGATCCTTGATGTGAGCGAGTCTCGAGTGAGTCAGATTCATGGTCAGGCAATGATTAAACTCAGAGCCAAGATAAATGACTGGATCAATTAGAGTACATTTTATTATTTATTTAGGTTCAAACCTCACCGGAGGAAGTTTTGGATAAGAACATGAAAATTCTCGTGGTTGATGATTTCTCTACAATGAGAAGAATAATCAAAAACCTTTTGAGAGACTTAGGCTTTACAAATGTTCAAGAGGCAGATGATGGCAGCACTGCGCTTCCAATGTTGCAAAATCAAGAATTTGACTTTGTTGTTACCGATTGGAACATGCCAGGCATGCAAGGTATCGATCTGCTAAGAGCGATAAGAGCCGATGATAGCCTTAAGCACATTCCAGTGCTGATGGTAACTGCAGAAGCTAAAAAAGAACAAATTGTTGCAGCAGCTCAAGCTGGTGTAAATGGTTATATCGTCAAGCCATTTACAGCTGGAACATTGAAAACTAAGTTAGAAAAAGTCTTTGAACGCTTAGGCTAGTTACAAGTAAGGATAGGCTTATGTCAGAATCCTCTGCGCCACAAATAACATTAGAGCAAGCAAAGCAACTTGTTGAGTTTCTTGAAAATGGTGAACAAGAAAAAGCTGATCAAATTCTAATTGAAGCGACTAATAAAGAACAATCTGAATTATTTGCTGAAGTCGGAAAATTGACACGCCAATTACACGAATCGTTGAAAAACTTCGAGTTAGATACGCGTTTATCAGACTTAACAACTGAAGCCTTACCAGATGCAAAACAACGTTTAAATTATGTCATGGAAATGACAGAAAACGCGGCTAATAAAACAATGGACGCGGTGGAAGCGAGTTTGCCGCTTGCTCAACAGTTGGCAGATGAGCTTTCTGAAATAAAGCCTACCTGGGATAGGTTAATGAGTCGTGATATACAATTAGGGGAGTTTAAATCCCTGTGTCACGACTTAAATGACTTTATGCAATCTTCACAAGGCCGTACCGATGAGCTACAAACCTTGATGACAAATGTCTTGATGGCGCAAGATTATCAAGATTTGACTGGTCAAGTTATTCGCCGAGTCATTGAACTTGTCAGAGAGGTTGAAGACAGTTTAATTCATTTATTAACTGTATTTGGCACGTCAGAAGTGGGTCAACTTAGCACGGCTCAACAACCACAAGAAGTAGTTGAAACCACCACTGATGAACTATCAGGTCCAGAAGGACCTATCATTGACGCTGAAGAACGAGACGATGTCGTGTCTGGTCAGGATGAAGTTGATGATTTGTTATCTAGTTTGGGTTTCTAATAGGAGAGTATAATAATGAGCTTTGAAGTCGATGAAGATATCTTACAAGACTTTCTTGTTGAAGCTGGAGAAATACTCGAACTGTTATCTGAGCAACTCGTTGAATTAGAAAACAACCCAGATGACAAAGATTTACTAAATGCAATTTTTAGAGGGTTCCACACAGTTAAAGGTGGTGCTGGCTTTCTAGGCATGAATGAGCTGGTTGATGCTTGTCATGGTGCTGAGAATGTTTTCGATGTACTGAGACAAGGTCAACGTTCAGTCAACCCAGAATTAATGGATGTGATCTTACAGTCACTGGATACAATTAACGATATGTTTGCTTGTATTCAAAACCGCGAGCAACCAGAGCCAGCTGACCAGACGTTACTTGACGTCTTGCACAAGCTTAGCCAACCAGAATCTGCTGACGAAGAACCAGTTGCACTGACTCCAGAACCAGAGGCTGTTGTTGCACCGCCGCCAGAAGCCCCTCCTGAACCTGAAGCTGACGTATTTTTCGATTTAGATGGCAGTAGTGAAGAAAGTAGCGAGCCAGCTAAGTCTGACAACATTGATGAAATAACAGAAGAAGAATTTGAAAGCCTGTTAGATGAGCTACATGGCTCTGGGAACGGCCCGTCGGCAGAAGAGCAAGCGCCGGCCGCATCAGCGCCAGCTGCACCGCCAGCAAATGCAAATGATGGTGATATTACCGACGATGAATTCGATAGCTTATTAGATGAATTGCACGGTGTTGGCCAGTTTGGCTCTACGCCCAGTGAACCTGAGAAGCCAGCAGCTCCTGTTGCACCAGCAACGCCAGCTGCGCCTGCGTCAGAATCGGCAGGTACGGATGAAGAAATAAACGATGATGAATTTGAAGCCTTATTAGACGAGCTACATGGCAAAGGTCAGGCGCCTAAAAATAAGGAAGAATCTTCAGCAAAATCGGATCCTGCACCGGCACCAAAAGTTGAACCTGCCGCGGCTCCAAAGCCTAAATCCCAGCCAGCTGCAAAAGTGGAAGCGCCAAAACCGGCTGCGAAACCAGCAGCAAAATCGGCACCAGCGCCTGCCAAAGCAGAGCCAAAAGGTGGAGCTGCGAAGAAGCCAGCAGCTCAGGCTGAGACGACAGTCCGTGTTGATACAAAGCGCTTAGACCAAATAATGAATATGGTCGGTGAGTTAGTATTGGTGCGCAACCGTTTAGTAAGCCTTGCTAATAACAGCAACAGCGAAGCAATGGGTAAAGCCATCTCAAATTTAGATGTGGTTACCGCAGATTTGCAAGGTGCCGTTATGAAAACGCGAATGCAGCCAATTAAGAAAGTATTTGGTCGCTTCCCCCGCGTTGTTAGGGACTTGGCGCGCAGCCTTAAAAAAGATATTAATCTGATCCTAGAGGGTGAAGATACAGATTTAGATAAAAACCTCGTAGAGGCACTAGCAGATCCATTGGTCCACCTAGTTAGAAACTCGGTTGACCACGGGATAGAAATGCCAGATGTCCGTGAAGCTGCTGGAAAAGTGCGCACAGGTACTGTGACCTTGTCAGCTTCACAAGAAGGTGATCATATCCTATTGACCATCAGAGATGATGGTGCGGGTATGGACCCTGAAAAACTGAAGAAAATAGCAATTAGTAAAGGCGTAATTGACTCTGATCAGGCAAGCAGATTGTCGGATACTGAGGCATATAACCTGATCTTTGCTCCTGGATTTTCGACTAAAGAACAAATATCTGACATCTCAGGCCGAGGTGTTGGAATGGACGTTGTAAAAACTAAAATTACCCAGCTTAATGGCCAAGTGAACATTCAGTCAGAGCTGGGAGTGGGCACTATATTAGAAATTAAAGTACCACTCACGCTTGCTATTTTACCGACATTAATGGTGATGGTTGGAGAGCAGACATTTGCCTTGCCATTGGCTGGGGTAAGTGAAATCTTCCACCTCGATTTAACTAAAACCAATGTAGTTGATGGGCAATTGACTATTATTGTGAGAGAAAAAGCGATACCACTCTTTTATCTTGAACATTGGCTAGTCAAAGGTACTGACATCAGTCAGAAGAAAGCTGAAGGCCACGTGGTAATAGTGCAAATCGGTACTAAGCAAGTTGGTTTTGTAGTTGATTCATTAATAGGTCAAGAGGAAGTGGTCATTAAACCACTTGATTCTCTACTACAAGGTACTCCAGGCATGGCAGGTGCGACCATCACATCAGATGGCGGAATTGCATTGATCTTGGATGTACCAAGTATGTTGAAGCATTACGCGGGCAAATAGCGTTTGACGCTTTTTGCTGTCACCGAATTAGTGGTGCCAAGGGCACCACTTTTCGGATCTGTAACATAAAAAAGAGCGATGCCAATGGCAGTAAAAGTATTAGTTGTTGATGACTCAAGTTTTTTTCGTCGTCGTGTAAGTGAAATACTGGAAAAAGATGCTGGTATTGAAGTCATTGATTTTGCAGTAAATGGTCAAGAAGCCGTTGAAAAAGCCAGTAAATTACGTCCTGACGTAATTACAATGGATGTTGAAATGCCTGTATTAGACGGTATCAGCGCCGTTAAAAAAATAATGCAAAGTAATCCGACGCCAATTTTAATGTTTTCGTCTTTAACAAGAGAAGGGGCCAGTGCCACTTTAGACGCGCTAGATGCTGGTGCGGTTGACTTTTTACCCAAAAAGTTTGAAGACATTGCTCGAAATAGTGAAGACGCTACACGTGCGTTACAGAGCAAAGTAAAAGAAATTGGTAGGAAGCGAGTAAGTCGATTTACTCGACCAATGACCTCGTCTAAACCAGCGACACCTGCTGCGAAGCCTGCGCCATCAAGTTTACGCTCTACATCGACAGTCGCTCAACCGGATAGAAGTTTTCAAAGAGCTACGCCAGAAGCAACACCACAAAGAAGTTTCAAGGCGTCGGGCAAGTCATATAAGGTCGTCGCTATTGGTACATCCACAGGTGGTCCGGTAGCTTTGCAAACAATATTAACTCAATTACCCGCTAACTTCCCCCATCCGATATTACTTATTCAGCATATGCCTGCGGCGTTTACACCAGCGTTTGCACAGCGATTAAATAGCTTGTGTAAGATTAAAGTGAAAGAAGCTGAGCAAGGTGACAAATTGATGCCGGGTGTTGCTTATCTCGCACCAGGTGGAAAACAAATGATGGTTGAATCAAGAGGCGGTAGTAAATCATTAAAAGTGTTTGAAGATGACAGCCCGAGAATTACCTATAAACCTTGTGTGGATGTGACTTTTGCGAGTACTGCAAAAGCATATTCTGGAGATGTATTGGCAATTGTTTTAACTGGTATGGGCGCAGATGGCAGAGATGGTTCTCGTATGCTCAAGCAAGTAGGTGCAACTATTTGGGCCCAAGATGAAAAGACATGTGTTGTTTATGGTATGCCACAAGCAGTTACCGCTGCTGGTTTATCGTCTGAAAGCTTGGCGTTGCAGGATGTAGCTTTACGTATCAATAAAGAGCTGGGGATCGCTTAGGGCATATTGAATTGTTAAAAACAGCTTTGCCATGAGTCACAAAGGAATAAAATAATAAAGTGAAAATTTGGACGGTAGCTAATCAAAAAGGTGGTGTGGGTAAAACAACCACAGCTGTGAGCTTGGGCGGTATTTTGGCCGCTGAAGGTAAGAGAGTATTATTGATTGATACGGATCCACATGCATCACTAACCTATTATTTTGGAATAGACTCTGAAGATCTAGAGGTGAGCGTATATGATATTTTTATACGCGGCTCTAATATGCAAAGCGAAGAAATTTTGCAAGCGCTGTGTCCTTCAACTGTTGAAAACCTAGATATTTTGCCGGCAACTATGGCCATTGCAACACTAGATAGAAGTATGGGAAACCGCTCAGGTATGGGGCTGATACTAAAAAAAGCCTTAGCGAAAATCAGTGAGTATTACGACTATGCTATTTTAGATTGCCCTCCAGTACTTGGTGTACTGATGGTTAATGCGTTGGCTGCAAGTGAGCGAATATTAATCCCAGTACAAACCGAGTTTTTAGCACTTAAAGGTCTCGATAGAATGATGCGAACAATGACATTAATGCAAAGTTCGCATTCTAAGCAATATCAATATACTATAGTTCCTACAATGTATGATAAGCGTACTAAAGCGTCGCTAGAAGCATACAAATCTTTGGTTGAGTCATATCGGGATAAAGTCTGGCCAGGTGTTATCCCAGTTGATACTAAATTCAGAGATGCTAGCTTGGCGCAAAAGGTTCCGGTACAATTCTGCCCAAAATCAAGGGGAGTATATGCGTATCGAGCTTTGCTTGAGCATATTGGTGAATTAGAAAGAGGTAAGAATGAGTAAGCACCTGTTTGCAAACGAACAAGTGATGAAACAATATCTTGGTGCTCTACTGCAAGAAGAGGAAGATCAGGATGTTGCACTTGCACCCGTTGCAAAGTTGCTTGAATCTGTCCCAGATGCTCAAAAGCAAGAGCAGCTACTCAAACAAGCCGAGGCAATAGAAGAACCGAAAGCAAAAGTTGAGCTGAAAGTTCAAACTCAGGAGGTTCCTGTAGAGGAAGTTCTACAAGAAACTCCTGTGAAGCCAACTCAAGAGCTTGAGATAACTGAAAATACAACTATTATCAAAGAACAAGCTCCCGCGCAAAGTGCTGCAAAGGAAGCTTTTATAGAAGGTGAATTTCAGGCTTTATTCTTTGAAGTGGCAGGGTTAACGTTAGCGGTTCCTTTACAGGCACTTGGTGGAATTCATCAGCTGACAGAGGTTAACCAGCTATTTGGTAAACCGAAGTGGTTTAAAGGCGTGATGTTAAACCGCGAAGAAAAGTTAAATGTTGTTGATACGGCGCGTTGGGTTATGCCTGAAAAGTATACCCCTGAGTTAGAATCTCAGCTTAACTATCAATATTTAATCATGCTAGGAGACAGCCCTTGGGGGTTATTAGCGGAAAAGCTAGTGAATAATATTACGCTCTCAGCAGATGATGTTAAGTGGCGAACAGCATGTGGTAAGCGTCCATGGCTTGCTGGTGTTATCAAAGAAAAAATGTGTGCGCTTATTGACGTAGAGAATTTAAATAGGTTGCTAGAACAAGGCCTCGATAGCCGAGAGCAGTAACTAGCATCAATCTGGAGTTTAATCATGAGCCAAGAAAGAATACTTTCTGCAGATAAAAATGCCGATAGTAATGATGAAGTCCTGCAGTGGGTGACATACAAACTAGAGGAAGAAACGTACGGTATCAATGTAATGCAAGTGCAAGAAGTGCTTCGTTACACTGAAATAGCCCCTGTTCCAGGCGCACCAAGTTATGTGTTAGGTATTATCAACTTACGTGGTAATGTTGTAACTGTTATAGATACGCGTGCCCGCTTTGGACTGATGAGCGCTGAAGTAACCGACAATTCTCGCATCGTTATTATTGAAGCTGAAAAGCAAGTAATTGGCATTTTAGTAGACAGTGTTGCTGAGGTTGTTTATTTACGCAGTTCAGAAATCGACAGCGCACCAAATATTGGCACTGAAGAAAGTGCTAAATTTATTCAAGGTGTTTCTAACCGTGAAGGTGAGCTACTGATTTTAGTCGATCTTAACAAACTACTCAGCGATGATGAGTGGGATGAGTTGAGTCATCTGTAGATTGTGGCGGCAGTAACATTAGATGACGTACTTATTGTACTTGTGATAGCGGCGAGCGTGATTAGCTTGCTGTGCTTAGGTTTGCTTTTTGTATTTAGTAAGCGCATATATCAAGCCCAGCAAAGTAATGCTAGATTGCTTAAACAAACACAAAATGATGCAGAACAAATTAGCATTTTAAGAAGCGAAATTGCTGAAGTTAGAGCAAGTGTACTAAGTATCGGAAAGCGTCTTGTCGCTAGTGAGAGTTTTGCCAAAGATTTGGCGCAGCAGCAAGCAGCGCAAAAATATGATGACCCGGACGCAAAAATATATTCTCGGGCCGTTAAAATGGTGGAACTTGGCGCAGATCTTGAGGAGATCATGAGGGAATGTGAGCTGCCAAGGGCTGAAGCTGAACTACTTATGTCTTTACATAATAAGTCTTAAATTAAAAGGTGCCAAATGGCGCCTTTTTTAGTTTTAAGGTTTTAACGATTTTTGCTCAGCTCAGCCTAACCTTCTATCAGCGTTCACTTCCTATATGTGGCTTACTTTAGTGATAGTAAGTCGTTGCCTGCAACCTTAATGGTTTCGCAGTATTTATCTGGTTACTATGTTGTTCCAAGGAGGAGCAGTGGTCAAAATATTGATAGGCTTAATCGCATTTTGGACTGTTATAGGCTGCAGTCAAACAGTAAATGGACTACAACAAAAATTAGAACAGCAGGTTGTCAACAATGCAGCAGTGCATGGCATACCAGCTCAAGCTGTTCTGGTAAATAAAAATGGTAAGGTGATTTTTAAGTTTGCTACGAATTCACCGAGCTCTAGGCTGCCCCAAACTCTAGATGAACATAGTGTTTTTCCTATCTTTTCTGTGAGTAAGCTTTTTGCTAATGTGCTCGTTTATCAGCTTTTAGAAAGGGGAGAATTAAACTTAGAAGATAATATAGGTGACTATTTAAATTTACCGCAGCAGTGGCAAAAAATCCCCTTACGTGCACTACTCAACCACACATCTGGCATACCTGAATATTTTACAATGACGGATGGTCAGGTTGTCGCACCGAAAACGATAGAAGAGGTAATCATAGCGTTTCAGGACCAGCAGCCAACATCACAACCAAATGAGAAAATAGCATATACACAAACCAATTATTTGCTGATTAAGTTACTATTAGAGGCGATCACAGCACAATCGTACGAAACGTTAGTAGAGGAACGCATATTTCACCCATTGCAAATGTCAAACACATATCTGCATGGGCGTTCAGATACCAGTAACTCGGTAGCATCATACCTTCCCAACGGCGGGCAAGATCTTGTGGCTAATCAATATGTTTTTCCTACCTACGGTAACTCACACACGGGTGCATACTCCACGACACACGACTTAAATAGTTTTTTATCAGGACTCATGTCAGGCAAATTGGTGAATGTTACGCTCTTGAGAGAGCTTTGGCAGCAAAATAAGCTCACTAATGGCGATATGAATTATTTTTCTTCTGGTTGGCACGTAGAAAAAATGGGGCCTTGGCAGAGTGTTGGACATGATGGTGGTGCTTTGTTGCGAGTAACGGCTATGCTAAATCAGAGATCAGGTGAGTATATGCTTTTTATCTATCTAACCAACGGTAATCTTGATGGCGTTTGGAGCAATCGCCTCATAGGTTCATTACAGCAGCACGTCTTGCCAGACACTTTTTCTCGATTGATAGCTTGGGCCAGATATAAAGACTGGTTTATATTTTAAAGCTGGCATAACAAAACCCAGTAATTGATGCCTATCTTGTTCACTAAGTCTGAGACTGCATACTTCAAACTTAGACTGACTAACGCGTTATGTTAATCCCACTTAGTCGTGCAACCGTCACGGCAAGAATACTCTTGGGTTGGCATGCATGCAATGCAGCCGGTATGGCCTTTGGTCACTTTACAGTTCCTCATTGGATCTGTAGGGGGCAAAGATCCAAACCCACCGGCAACTTTGGGGGTTGCCTCTCGCATGGCATTGTCATTTTTCATCAGTTGCTTCAGATGCTTTTTGTTCATTGAAGGTTTCATAGTTCACTCCTTTTTTGTTTCATTTAAGTTAATTTTGTGTAAATGTACCTTATGTGGTACTGTAGTACAACATTTAATCGGTACGTCAAGGAGTTGGCATGAGTTTGAGTATAATTATTCCCTTTTTAAATGAAGGGATTAACGTTGAAAAAACCTTAACTAGCATTTTTAGTACTGTCAAAGGTGATGTCGAAGTGGTTTTGATTAACGATGCCAGTGATGATGATTTTGCATATGAGTCGGTTGCAAAGCAATATCACTGTGAATACGTTCGTAACTCATTCAGGGTTGGCGTCGCAGCATGTAGGGATCTGGGGGTCAAACTTGCGAGTAATGAAGCCGTAATGTTTCTAGATGCGCACATGCAGTTTTTCCAAACGGGTTGGGATAAGCTGGTACTTGAGCGAGTTTTACACGAACCGAACACTATTTTTTGTGCCCGCTCAGTATACATGAATTTAAATTGGGAGGTTGTTAGCAATGCACCCCAAGGTTGTGGCGCGTTCATACCATTTGAGAACGTACAAGATTTCCTGGCGACAAAGTGGTTAATTAATCCGACTGATGATCATTCAATACCTTGTATTTTTGGTGCGGCGTATTGTTTTAATAAAAGCTTTTATGAGCAGCTTGGAGGATTATCTGGTTTACTTCAGTGGGGTGGAGATGAGCAGTTTTTGAGTGCAAAAGCTTTTATGTTTGGCGGGCGCTGCGCGTTGCTTCCTGAACTCTCTGTGGGTCATGTATATCGAGAAATATATCCATACGAATGCTCCCAAACTCTAAATGTTTACAATCAGCTTTATATTGCGTCAGTACTGCAACCAAAGGCATCAGCAGATCGCATGGTGAACCGCTTTTTGAACAGTGTAAGTCAAGTTGAAGGCGCCCGAGATTTGCTAGATGATATGCGCGAAGAAGTCCAAGCACATCGTGAATACTATTTGTCTTTCCTCAATAAGCGCAGCTTCGCAGAGTTTTTGGCGTACAATGAGGCTTTTCGACATAGGCATTAATTCATTAAGCAACTGCTTAGAGAAACGCGGCGAATGTGCAGACATCTAGTAATTATTTGGAGCCTGTTACTCAAGCTGCCTGTTCGGTTTATATCACGAGACAGTGCTGAACTGTGCTAAAAGTGTGGTGAAGTGTTCTTTGTTAGGCGCATTTGAGTAATGAATTATACCTATGCTAAAGCGCTGTTTGTTTTTTCACCAGTTTTTTGTTGGTAGTAGCCTTGCAGCTGGAACTGTTTTGTTTTTAATCTCCTGAAGATGCCAATCGGAATAGTATGGAATTGCATAGCATGATGATATTGGAAGCGATTCAACATTTTCATATTTAGGAGGGACGCTAGTCGGATTCTATCGCCGAGATAGAGGAGAGGTTGGCAATGAGCCCGCCTCGGTGTTTATTGATGGGACAGCCATATAACATTCAATTATTAGACAACTTTTTGTTGCCCAAGTGTGAGAGGCAATCCTTAAAGGTTGCAATTGATTGAGCTGTTTAAAAAGCGTTACTGCTGTGATTTTAAATTTTTAATGATTTGTGCATCGACCCAGAAAATATCGACATTGTCATAGTTGCCAGTATTCATATTTCGATTGAAAAAAAGATATTTTCCATCAGGTGTAACATTGGCCAATGCTTCCCATGCTGGCGTGTTAATCTTGTCGCCCATATTTATCGGATCTCCCCAGCTACCATCGGAAGACTTAAAGCTGATATAAAGATCTGAACCGCCAAACCCTTCAGCTCGGGTGGCATCAAAAATCAAGTAGGACTCATCTGGAGCAATAAACGGGTGGAAGCTTTTTCCTGCGTTGATGTTTTTACTTAAAAGCTTGGGAGCTTCATATTTTCCTTCAATCAATCGAGCGTAGCGGATGTCGCCAGTGAAATCTTTTTTAAATTCATCGAAAAAGAAGGTTCCTTTTGCTGATACTGTCAGGCGCATTGTAGGTAACGTACCAAATGGTGCCGGTAGCTTTTTTATTTCAGACCATTTATCACCTATTTTGGTTTTGTAGCGGCTACTTAAATACATAGTTTGGCCATCAGGAGAAATAAACGGGGTGCCAACTCGTTTTGAAACGACTTCCTCATGCCACTGACCTTTTTCATTTCTATATCTTGTCAATGTTGGTGCTGTGTAAGGCCCTCCGTTGCGTATCAAATAGAATGAAGACATGTCATGGGAGAATAACCCTGTGAGCTCGTAGTGCTTTGTCGTGACTTTTCCTGGCGCAAAAGGTTTAGGAGTTAGACCAGGGGGCTGTTCACCTAAATATGGATTGAGGTTAGATGAAGAGGGTTCATTGCTATTGGCTGCGACTGAAATAAATACGGCAGATAAAACAAGTGTGGCAATCAAGTTTGTTTGCATCATGGAGTTACCTTATATTCGAATGACCCTAGCAAGCTAGGTTAATTTACACATATAATAAGGTACGCGTTTACATGACACTTGATGTTGTAATGATTTCCTGCTGATTTATCAATCGAACATGAAGAACGGATTTATATTCATTATTATCAACTGCTTACTCATTATTGCGACAAAAAATAATTTAGTTGGGGTACTATTTTAAAGGCCTCACAGTCCCTAAGCTTTTATATTCAATTTACCCTGAAAGTTTTTCCATCCAGGTGGGAATTTACCCCGTAAAACATATGAAAAAGCGATGAGCTCTGCGATTACGTAGTAGAGTTCTTTTGGTATTTCTTCATGTAAGTCAAGTTGCCCTAGTGTTTTAACTAACGCTGCATCTTCATGGATCATGATCTCTTTTTCTTTCGCAAGTGCGATGATCTCTTCGGCAAGATCCCCAAACCCCTTGCATACAACTTCAGGAGATTTACCTGCTTCATATAATAGCCCGACGGCTGTTTTTTGTTCCATTTTTATACCTTTATATTGACGATGGCATGTTTATCATAAAACTGCCTTACTTGGACAGCATCTTCGCGTAATTCAATATCTCCGACTTGTAATCCATGTGCAGCAAGTTTGCTTCGCAGTGCATCAAGATGTGGCGCTGCAAGTTGGCACACGCTTGGGCTATCGCCAATGATTTCACAATCGACAGCTCTGTCCATTAGCTCAGCTTGCACGCTTAGCTGGCCAAGAGCTTCATAATCAAAGTTTAGTCTGACAAACCATACCTGTTTGTCTGGAAGTCCGGCCTTACTTGGTTTTTTATAATTACCAATTTGTAGTTCACTTTGCTTACATTCCGGTGGGGTCTTCATTGGCAGAAACAAGTTGATTAACAGCTGACTCTCACTATCAAACTTTTGACCGAGTGCTTGGGGTTGATTAGTCAAAGACATGGCATTTTGAATAAAGCCGAGATCTTCAACCAAACTTTGCTGTGCGGTTAAGTTAACGGCTTGAATAAACTGTTTTGGTTGCTGTAGTTTGTTGCCTGGGAACAAAGTTTCAACCATAGTTGCAACCCGTTGTTCTTGAGTCACATTCTTGGGTAATTGACTGTCATCTTGCGTACTTAATTGTGTGCCCAACAAGGTCACAAGCAGTTTGTCTAAGGCTTGAGTAAAGCTGGTAATTGGCACGCTGGTATTGAGCGGTGTAGCAATGTTGGGCAATCGGCTAAAGAGATCTTGGCTAACTGTTTCTGGGGTTGCATTACGCTCATCCATCAAGCGTGAAAAAGCTTGATGAACAAGGCGTGTGAGGTCTGCGGACTGGCTGCTTCTAAAGGTTATTTTTTCAGAGATCTTTTCACTTAACAATGCCGGATCTTTGTGATCAGGAGTCAGTTCTTGAGTTAAGCTTGATTCACGCAAAGGCTTTGTAAGAATGTGAGTGAGCGGTAATGATGGTGCGCTCGTAGTGACTGTACCTTGTGCGCCGCGCATTGGTATTGAAGTATTTTGAGGCGGCTGTGAACCCAACTTGGTTTGCGTTAAATTGAGCTGTTCAGCGGCAATGGGCGCAGCTGCTTTTGGCAAGGCTGCGGCGAATACTTGCTGGAGCAGTTGCATGCGCGCTTCGAATGGGATTTTTATATTGCTGTTATTTGAAGAGGGTAGAACCGGTTTAGACGATGGCGCTGGCATCTCAGCGCTTGGCACTTTATTTTGTTGTTTTTGTGCGTGATCACTTTGTACTGTATTTGGTTGAACTGTTGCCTTTTGCGCAGTAGTGTTGATTGGTTGGCTCGAAGCCTGAGGCGCATTGGGCGAGGAATTAAGTTTATCTAGCCCCGTAAAATTTTGTTTGATACCTTCGCTCAGTGTCATCAACGGAGAATTATTTGGGCGTACTGCATCGGGTGTAACTAATGGTTTGTGCAAATAGCTCAAATTGGTTGAAGACATAGCAGGTATGGCCGGTTGGGCTAGCTGACCTGTTTGGGCAGTACTTTGTTTCGCAGTGCGGTTAAAAAATGGAGTTTGGGTGATAGATTGCAGTGCTTGCTTGACTGTTTGTTTGATATCCGCCAATGAAACGTTAAATAGTGGCTTGTCATACTTTAAGGTTGGTTCACTTTGTGTGCGAGTGGCGACTTTCAGTTGCTCTTGAAATTCATGTGTATCTAACTTAGGCAATATGCTCTTCAGTGAGGTGGTGAGTTTGATTGTGGTTGATTTGGTTGCAATCGCTACCTCAATACCATCGTGATGACTACTGAGCTTTGCACTGTGCCAAACCTGTTTTTGCAATTGGTTTAACTCAGAGGGCGTTGGTGTCTGAAGTTGCGTGATGTTGTGTTGATTTCGACCAAGTTTTAGCGTGCCTTTGTTTTGTGTCAGTTGTACATAATTGGTTTCTTTCTGGCTAAGTTGACCAACTAGCTGAGCAATTGCTTTTTTTGCAATAGGCATTTGGTGTAATTTGTCACCAAACATATTAAATACTTGCATCAATATTTTATCGCTTTTGGTACTTAGGCTGGCTATCAATTTTGACTCTTGTTGAAGCAAGCTTCCGACACTGGGTGGAAGAGGCACGTTAATTCCAAGTTTTGGTAATGTTAGCTGCATACCAGAAGTTTGTTTGATCCGAGCATCGGTTTGAATGGCGCTATGATCACCAAATCCTTTTAACACGCCGAGCAAGCTGAGTAGCGACTGAGCCGATTTAAGAGAGAGTTTCGCCTCGGGAGTGATCAGCGTAAGGACAGTGCCTGTTGCATCCAATTTTAACTGAGCTTCGGGCAATTTTAATGCCTGTTCTACATTTGCTTGGCTACTCAGTCGAACAGGTTGCCAACGTCCATCTAAGGCCACCTCCATTTGAATTGAATCTGGCTTAATTACAATATTACGTGCCAAAAACGTTTTTTCTGCATCAAGTTGCGGCTGAGTGTTGCGACCTTGTGAATAAGGTGTTGTAGGTGACACATTTGTCTGATGTTGTACAGGAATTGTTTGCTTATTCATTATTCTAAATCAAATTTTCGGTAATTGGTCGCAACGTGATATACGTATTACCATATCACTATGATAGACTTACGCCCACTTTTGGGGTCGTGAGAATAACAAATTTTGCTAGAGATTAAGGCTTTAACTTGTATCAAACAAGACCGTTGTTTGTTCGAATCACTTAACTTTTCATTGTTATCTGGTCAAATCATGCAAATAGAAGGCCCAAATGGTGCAGGGAAAACCTCACTGTTGAGAATTATAGCTGGCTTCTCTCAACCTGATGATGGTAACGTTCTGTTTAATATGCGAAATATTAAAGAAGACTACGATGGCTATGCGCAATCATTACTCTTTATAGGCCATAAAACCGGCGTCAATCAACAGCTCACAGCCTATGAAAATGTCACCCACTGGCTCAGCGTTCACGGTTATACTAGCACCGAATCGGAAATTTATTCCCTCTTAGGCAAACTTGGTTTGGTCGGTCTTGAAGATGTCCCTGTGCGAACCTTATCAGCTGGACAGCAAAGACGTGTTGCTTTGGTTCGGCTTTGGCTAAATGACGCTAAACTGTGGATCTTGGATGAACCTTTTACCGCCCTCGACAAGAAAGGGGTCGCCATGTTGCAATCCCGATTTCAGCAACATTTGGACAAGGGAGGCGCAATTTTGTTAACAACTCATCAGGATTTGACAGACACATTTGCATCATTACAAACCTTGGCTTTGGAGTACCGTCACTGATGCACGTAAGTAACTCATATTGGACTCTATTTTGTACGGTATATAAAAAAGACCTCACGTTGGCATTTAGGCAGCGTGCAGAGATAGTTAACCCACTGCTATTCTTCTTGATTGTGATCACCCTCTTTCCCCTCGCTATCGGACCTGAACCAGGATTACTGGCGCGAATGGCGCCAGGCATTATTTGGGTCGCGGCACTATTATCAACTATGTTAGGGTTAGATAAGATTTTTCGTGATGACTACATGGATGGATCACTTGAGCAATTAATTGCTTCTCCCTACCCATTGTCGTTAGCTGTTTTAGCCAAAGTGGCTGCTCACTGGACGACTGCTGGGTTACCTATGGTGATCATGGCACCTGTATTTGCCTTGTTGATGAATTTAGAATCACAAGCACTTGGTGCAACTTTATTAACGTTATTAATTGGCACCCCTCTATTGAGTTTTATAGGTGCCATTGGTGCAGGTTTGACCGTTGGCCTGCAAAAAGGTGGTATTTTAATGAGTTTACTTGTTTTGCCACTGTATATACCGGTATTAATTTTTGCAACGTCTGCTATTGATACAAGCATAATGTCTTTAGCATATAGTGGACAACTTGCGATCCTTGGTGCGATGTTAGCCGTCGCTTTTGTCGCCGCACCAATTGCTATATCGTCAGCTTTAAGAGTGAGTGTAAGTTAAAATGTGGAAGTGGTTACATCCTTATGCCAAAGCGGAGCGTGCTTACCAGTTGTGTAACACTTTGCTTCCGTACTTTGCCGTGGTGTCCGTGCTATGTATTGTCGTTGGGTGGGTCTGGGGGCTGGCTTATGCTCCTGCTGACTATCAACAAAAGGATAGTTACCGGATTATCTTTATTCATGTGCCGTCGGCTATTTTGTCCATGGGGGCATATTCTTCAATGGCTATTGCGGCCATTATTGCGTTGGTTTGGCAGTTGCGTAATGCAGAACTTGCGGTGATTGCGATTGCTCCGGTGGGGGCTGCAATGACGGCCATCGCATTGATCACAGGTTCTGCTTGGGGCAAACCTATGTGGGGAGCTTGGTGGGTATGGGATGCGAGACTCACATCGGAGTTAATCTTGTTGTTCTTGTATCTAGGTGTGTTGTCTTTGTTTCACGCCTTTGAAGATAAAAAAGCAGGGGGCAAAGCGGCTTGTATTTTGGCAATTGTTGGCGTAGTTAACCTACCGATCATCCATTTTTCGGTAGAGTGGTGGAACACATTGCATCAAGGGGCGACCATCACTAAGTTTGATACATCGGCTATTGATCCTTCTATGCTGTGGCCGCTGTTGATCAATATCCTAGGTTTTGCAGCCTTGGTAGGCGCGCTTTCTCTGATCCGCCTTAAAAATGAAATTGTGCAGGTTGAGAAGCATCGTCCTTGGGTCCGTCAATTAGTTAGTCGAGGTTGATTATGCAGTTTGAATCATTGAGCGACTTTATCGCCATGGGCGGTTATGGGTTTTATGTATGGCTCTCTTATGGAAGTTGTGCAGGGATCATATTAGGTTTGTTATTCTCTTCACTTTATGAAAATAAAAAATTAAAACAAGAAGTGAAGTCCCAAATGGCCAGAGAAGAACGTATTAAAAAGGCCAAAGAGTTGGAGGCGCAAGTATGAATCCAAGACGAAAAAAACGTATGTTTACAGTGTTGGCGGTCATTTTTGGTATTGGCTCAGCAGTTGGTCTTACGTTATATGCGTTGCAAGAGAACATTAATCTGTTTTATACCCCGAGTGAATTAGTTAATGGTAAGGGGCCTGAAAACGAGAAACCTGAAATAGGCCAGAAGCTGCGTATTGGCGGCATGGTGGTGCCAGGTTCGGTTGTGCGTGACGAAACATCGTTAGATGTGGAGTTTAAGTTGATAGATACAGGGCCTTTAGTGACTATTCGATATCAGGGGATTCTGCCTGATTTGTTCCGTGAAGGGCAGGGGATTGTTGCGCAGGGGACTCTAGTTGAGTCAGACGTTATTGAAGCCTTTGAAGTATTGGCCAAGCATGATGAGGAGTACATGCCCTCAGAAGTTGCTGAGGCAGTCAAAGGGATCAAGCACGAAAAACCAAAATATAATTTAAATAGCGAGAACTAGTATGATCCCAGAAATAGGATATTTCGCTCTAGTTTTAGCTATGGCGTTAAGCCTCTTACTGTGTATTTTTCCCTTGTGGGGGGCATACACGGGTAACTTGAGATTAATGCGAGCTGCGCCCGCATTGGCATTAGGGCAGTGTTTATTTGTACTCTTTTCATTTGGCATTCTGATCTACGTTACCCTCACTGATGATTTCACGGT
The DNA here is from genome assembly GCF_018100925.1 of Pseudoalteromonas luteoviolacea. Classification (GTDB taxonomy): domain Bacteria; phylum Pseudomonadota; class Gammaproteobacteria; order Enterobacterales; family Alteromonadaceae; genus Pseudoalteromonas; species Pseudoalteromonas obscura. The sequence goes on from NZ_JAGJEH010000005.1 coordinate 101,839, forward strand.
GGCATATGTTGCTCACCATTCCAGTAGTACGCTTCCATGGTATTACAAAGTTACTTCGACTTGGGGTGGGCACGAAGGCGCCATTTTGTTGTGGCTTGTGATGCAATCTAGTTGGACAGCACTGGTTGCAATGATGTCTAAATCCTTACCTTGGGTGCTAAGAGCAAGAGTATTGGGCGTACTTGGCTTTTTAGGGGTTGGTTTTATGCTATACACCCTGTGGATGTCGAGCCCATTTGAGCGCTTGCTGCCATACTTCCCAGTAGAAGGCCGAGACTTAAACCCGCTACTTCAAGATCCTGGTATGATCATTCACCCACCTTTACTCTATATGGGGTATGTAGGACTTTCGGTATCATTCTCTTTTGCTATTGCGGCTTTGCTGACTGGCAAACTCGACAATACTTGGGCTAAGTGGTCTCGTCCATGGACTATGGTTGCATGGGCCTTTCTCACCTTGGGCATAACAATAGGAAGTTGGTGGGCGTATGCAGAATTAGGCTGGGGTGGCTGGTGGTTTTGGGATCCTGTAGAAAACGCTTCTTTGATGCCCTGGCTTGTGGCCACCGCGCTACTGCATTCTCTGGCCGCGACGGAAAAACGCGGTGTGTTTAAATCATGGACGGTGTTGCTCGCTATTGCCGCATTTAGTTTGTGCTTACTGGGGACCTTTATCGTTCGATCAGGGATCATTGTATCTGTACATGCTTTTGCAACAGATCCAGATAGAGGCTTATACATTCTGTCATTCCTTGCTGTTGTTGTCGGTGGCAGCTTAGCACTGTATGCCGCTCGAGTGTCTCAGGTTCATAGTGAAGGACGTTATCGATTTGTCTCTCGAGAAGTGGCGCTGTGGCTGAATAATATCTTCTTGGTCGTTGCGACTCTAATTGTACTGCTTGGTACTTTACTGCCGATGATCCATAAAGAGTTGGGCTTAGGGTCAATTTCTATAGGTGTACCATTTTTTAATCAAATGTTTTCAATCATCATTGTGCCATTTGCGCTACTTTTGGGAATTGCGCCAATGCTCAGATGGAAGCAGAACAAGTTGTCAGCAATGGCTAAAAAGTGGTTGGTAACGATAGGCCTAAGTTTGGTCGCTACGGCTGCATGGCTGTTCTCCAGCTATGACATGGTCTCTGGGTTAACGTTTGTAGCGACTGCTCTGGCTGTGTGGATTGTATTTGCTACTGTGGCAGACTTGTTACAAAAAGTCTCTTTGCAAAGCTCTATAACAGAGGGATTTAAGAGACTAGGGCTTAGTTACTGGGCAATGGTCTTGGGCCATGTTGGACTGGCATTTGTCATTGCTGGCGTCACTCTGACCTCTGCATATTCGGTAGAGCGTTCTGTGGCTATGAAACCTGGGGATATTGCAACACTGAACGAATATCAATACCGTTTTGAGGGCGTGAAAGAGATCCGAGGACCTAACTACAGCGGATATGCAGGTGTGGTGACTGTACTGAAACAAGAAAACGTGGTTACAGAATTGTACGCTGAGAAACGTTTATACGATATTGGTATGCAATTTATGACCGAAGCTGCGATTGATGATGGTTTTTTCCGTGATTTGTATTTGGCACTTGGCGAGCAAATGAGTCGAGGTGCTTGGTCTTTACGCATTTATCACAAGCCTTATGTACGTTGGATGTGGCTGGGAGGGATTTTAATTTCACTAGCGGGCTTCATTGTATTGGCAGATAAACGCTACCGTCGTCGTGTTAAAAAAGTCGCTCAGGGGTAACTATGAATCGTAAAATACTGGGCTTTTTGCCATTTTTAATTTTTGTATTGTTATGTGTGTTTCTTTATCAAGGGCTTTTTGGCAACCCAAGAGAATTGCAAACCGGTCGCCTTGGGCAAACTATGCCGAGTTTTAATTTACCAGATTTAATGGATGAGCAAACCCGTTGGACAGAAAAAGAGTTGCTCGGTGAAGTGTATTTGATGAATGTCTGGGGTACTTGGTGTCCAACCTGTATCGCGGAGCTGGGTTATCTGACTAGACTGCGTGAGCAGGGCGTCAAAATTGTCGGCTTGTATTATGAGCAAGCCTATGACCCTGACTTTGGTGATCACTTTGATATTCATGCTTTGAGAAATGAAGTGCAGACAATGCTTGGCCGGGCAGGCAATCCATATCAATTTAATATACTTGATTTGGAGCGTAGCTTGGCATTGGATTTGGGTGTCTCAGGCGCACCTGAAACTTTTTTAGTGGATAAACAAGGCACCATCTTATTGCATCATACTGGCGACATTAACCAAAGAGTGTGGCGCAGTAAGTTTTTACCGGTGCTAGAGGAGATACAGTGATGAACATTAGAACTGTGCTCCTGTTGGTTGCGTTGTTACTTTGTAGTATCGCTGTCGTTAATGCGGCGGAAGATCAATACGAATTTAAAAATGCCACGCAAGCTCAAACATTTAAAGAACTCACATTGGAGCTACGTTGCCCTAAGTGTCAAAATCAAAATATTGCAGATTCCGATGCCGTGGTTGCCAAAGATCTGCGAGACAAAGTACTGTCACTGGTTCATGAAGGAAATTCAAAGCAAGAAATAATCGATTATATGATAGATAGGTACGGTTATTTTGTGCATTACCAACCACCGGTCACACCAGCGACTATCATTCTTTGGGTTTTACCAGTCATCATTGTCGTCTTGGGCTTTGGCTTTATTGTATTTAGACAAAAGAAAGCGGCAAAAAAACAGCAGTGGAGTGAGCAAGAGGAGAAGCAGCTAGAAAAGTTGATAGCGCAATATCAGCGTAAGGAGCGTCATCAATGATTGAATTAACACAAATGTGGGGAATATTTGCCCTATTGGCAGTTTTGAGTTGCCTATTTGTGGTTGTGCCCTTTTTACGAAAAGAAAAGGTTGTGTCAGTTGATCATGATGCCAATGCGCAGCGTATTGATATTTATCATCAAAGATTAGATGAACTAAAGGCCGAATTGGAAAACCAGCGTATTGGAAAAATTGACTTTGAAGAGTCTGTTATAGAGTTAAAAAGGCGATTGCTCAATGAACTTTCACCTGAGCAAACTCTGGATACTCGCGGCAATAATCTGGTTTTGGGAGCAACGGGCATTGCATTTACGCTCGTTGTCAGCGGTGTCTTTTACTATTTTACCGGTAGCCATCAGCAAATTGCCAATTGGCAAAAAGCTGTGGAAAAATTGCCAGAATATGGTGAAAGAGCCGTACTGCAAACAGGCGAACCGTTATCAGCGAATGAGCTACAAGCTTTTGCATTGGGTCTGCGCACCAAATTGGCAAACAGTGGGGATGACGCTGTCGCGTGGATGTTATTGGGTCGTGTTGCGATGTCATTGAATGACTACGAAATGGCAATGCAGGCGTTTGATAAAGCGCTAGCTATGCAACCAGATAACCATAACGTGTTGGTCAACTACAGCCAAGCACTATTGATTGAGGGGTCTGAGTCAAGTGTTAATCGTGCTGCGCGAATGCTGTCGAGCGTATTGAGAAAAGACCCGCAGAATATTGATGCAGTATCACTACTTGCGTTAATTGCTTATCAGCGAGAAGACTGGCTAGAAGCAAAGTCAGCTTTTGAGCTTTTATTGACAACAGTGCAGCCTAACGACCCGCGCTATAACATGATCAAACAGCGCATTGATGAAGTTACTCAAAAACTTGGCGCAAATGAGTCAGCATCAGATGCTAACGGCCCGGAATTAAGTGTGCGTGTTCACCTTGACGATAAGTTAAAAGCTCAATTACCCGACAATGCGACTTTGTTTGTGTTTGCAAAAGCAGCAAACGGACCAAGAATGCCACTTGCAGTGCAAAAACTTACAGTTTTTAACTTGCCTTTAGATGTCACTTTGAATGATAGTATGGCAATGTTGCCAGATCTGAAGTTGTCCAATTTCGATGAAGTTGTGATAACGGCGCGTATCTCGGTTGATGACTCGGTTATGACACAAGCTGGTGAGCTTGAAGGTAATTCTGATGTGATCACCCTGAATAAAGATTTGCGCCAACAGGTTAGTGTCACTATAAGTCGTGTTATAACCAGCACAGGAAGCTAAATGTATAAAAAAATTGTCGGTGCAGCGCTTGCGTTCATGCTTGTTGGCTGTGCGCAGGTCCCCGAGGTGAAGCAAGATCCCCGTGATCCGTTGCAATCAATGAATAGGCCCATCTATGATTTCAATATGGATGTGCTTGATGCCTATATTTTGCGCCCAGCTGCGAAAGGGTATGTCGCAATTACTCCAACACCCGTGCGCAGTAGTATTGTAAACTTTACTACTAATATTGCAGCGCCTACTGACGCTATCAATGCCGCATTGCAGGGAAAACCCGGTGATGCCGGTATCAATGTTGCACGTTTCTTGATCAATTCAACAGTAGGTGTTTTAGGTCTGTTTGATGTTGCCAAAGAAATAGGCCTTGAGCATAAAGATGAAGACTTTGGTCAAACTCTTGGTGTGTGGGGCGTTGGCGATGGTGCGTATTTAATGTTACCAGCAATGGGCCCTTCTACAGTTCGTAATACTGCGGGTGATTTGGTGGACAACCTTGTGTTACCTGAAATCGCTTTAACGACACCGCAGACGTTAATTGTGTTTGCGTTGAGAGCGGTAGAGGCGCGTGCATCACTGATGTCGCAAGAGAAGCTACTAAATGAGTCTTTGGATCCGTACACCTTTCTAAAAGATGTGTATTTTCAAAGACAACTTTATGAACTCCATGATGGCAATCCTCCTATGGAGGAAGAACCAGAAGACTTCGATGATGACTTTTTAGAAAACCTTTAAGTCATGCGTATAAAAAAAGCCAGCGTTAGCTGGCTTTTTTTATGTTTTTCAGATGGTTACTTTCTAAAATTTCCAGTTCATATTGAGCCAAAGTGTCCTGCCAGCTTCATTGACTTTCGCGGTTTGTGGGTAACCACTTACCATTGTACCGGAGCGACTCAAGTGCTCGGCATAGGTTTTGTCGAATACGTTGTCTACACCTAAATTAAAGACGAGATCAGCGTTATGAGAATATGACGTATTTAGTGCTAGCGTACCAAATCCATGACTTTCTGAGACATCTTGACCTGCAATGTTACCTTGGCCAATGGCGACACGGTGTTGTTTTTGAACGATTCGCCACAAGCTGCCAAACTGCCACTTACCTTTGATATAACTGAGTGCAAAGCGAACCTGCAAAGGGGGCTGCTGGGCAAGCGCAACATCATCAGTGCGATTTTCTCCTTTGACATAGTTGATGCTTGCAGTGGTTACGAGATTTTTAGTCAGGTTGTAGCGACTCTCAGCTTCAAAGCCATAAGTTTGTGCGTCTATATTTCGTGTTACCTTGCTGATCATGCCCATTTTTTCGTACAGGTTGTCGGTGAGCAGGTAATTGTCGATACGATTAATAAAAACCGAGACTGAGTTCGTAAAGGACTTTGATTGACCAAGCCAGCCAATGTCTAGTTGGTCCGTTGTCTCATGGTCGACTAAAAATGCACTCGGGCTATCGACTGCACCGCGACCACCGCCCATCAACTCCCAATAGTCAGGAAAACGTTCTGTTCGGCCGACACCTATGTAGTAACTGCTGTTTTTAGATTGCGCTTGATAGCGAGTAAAACCACTTATCAATGTGTCACTTCGTGAGAGATCTGCAGTCGGGTTCGGTACTACTTGCATCATAACAGAGCGGGTTTGGCGTCTATCAGTAGCTTCCCAGTCGTCAATTCGTAAACCGCTCACCCATTGACTGCTTTGGCCAAGGCTATATTCAACTTCTGCGAATAAGCCGGTTTGTTCGAATTTTGCGGTTTCTAATCGCACCATTGATTCAACCGGCATGTTGACGAGATCTCGGCTGATCCTCAAACGGTGACGATTTTGTTGGTGGTCTAATCCGTAAGCCAAACTTATCTGATCATTGAATTGAGAGTTTAGGAGGATTTTGCCACCCCAAGTGCGCCTATCAGGATTTGAGGAAACCGGCGTTTTCATCATCATGTTTGGCATAAACTGGCGCAAACTGTGGTTGTCCATGATGTGATCTATGTCGTTAAAAAACACATTGGCTTCGATGCTAGTGACAAAACCGTCTAGCTCACTTTTTACCATTTGCAAAGCGACTTGTGTGCGGTCAAACAGGCTGCCGTCCATCATTCTGTCAGCATAAGCCACTTCGCCGTCACTACGGCCAATGCTGACACTATACAAAGTCGAATCGTCAGGGGTGTAGGCAAATTGAGAATCTAAATTCCATTTTTCATATGCTGAATGAATGTGCGTGCCATCACCATCTTGATAGTCGTCGGCTTCACTATAGCTGGCAGCCACTCGAGCAAAATAGTCTTGAGTACCCGTTTTTATATCGCTATTTAAGACGCGTTTGCCAAACGTGCCGATTGTTGTATTGATAAAGCCAGTTGTACCACTTTCCAACAGGCGCTCCGATTCGCGCTCGAAGACAACTGTTGCAGCACTATTTCCCGGTCCATATAAGACAGTTTGCGGACCTTTGATAACCGTTAGGGTGTCATATGTCTGTGGTGTGATATAAGCGGTAGGTGGGTCCATTCTGCCACCGCAACCACCAAGTGTAACGCCACCATCTGTGATGATGTTAATACGTGATCCTGCCATTCCCCTAAATACAGGGTCGCTACTTGCGCCGCCTTTTTTTACTAACGAAAACCCGGCAATACTCGATAACAGATCTGCACCATCTTGCGCTGGGAGCGGTTGTCTGGTTGCCTTGGGATCTGTTTTAATATCGAGTGGACTGTGCATTGGCGCAATTACCTCAATATGCTCCATGGTGTGGTCCGATTGTGCGTGCCCTTGCCAAGCAATTGCTGCTGTTATAACCGTGCAGATCAGGCGCTTTTTCATTTTTGTCCTCATAGGTATATGTATCAACGTAATTTTTAGTAATGACGTTGATTTAATTGCCAATAGATTATTCTGGCGCGTATTCTACTGATGAGGAAGGGCGTTGGGATGTGACATAATGTCGCACTTCACTGGTAGGCAAAGCGTTTTTTGATTTAAGTCAATACAGTGTTTTAGGTGGATGGTGGAACGAAAGTGCCACCACCTATGTTATCAAAGCAAATAATATTATATTCCCATTGCTTCTATTTGTTGATCGCACCACTGTAATGCGTCTTTATACAGCTCAGGTAGTGATTGAGCCTGAAGGTTGAGTTGTTCTGTTAACTGTGATGCGTCATTCCAGTTGGCCTGTTCGTATGACGTTACGAGACGCAAATATTGCGCTAGCATGCCTTCACCAAGTAATAAAGCGTCTTTGATATCTATGGTTAAAGGCAGTTTTTGCATGACGCTTTGCATAGTTTCATCCAAGATGGCATCCATCAAGGACATCATACCGGTCAAAAATGCCATCCCAGTGTCTTTCATTTTATTATGTTTGATCGCAATCAGCTCACAAAACCTCGCGCGAGTGAGGGACAGCCTAATAAGCTCCATGGGTTTTTCTGATGCCACTTGAGATGCAAACAGCAGCGACAAAAACTTTTTCAGCTCTTGGTTGCCAAGCACCACGAGTGCTTGTTTAATGGTAGAAATCTCAGCTCTACGTTTGAACGCCGCAGAATTTGAATAGCGTAACAGCTTATAGCTGAGATTAACGTCGCGTTCAAAAACTTGCGTAATGCGCTTAAGGTCAACATCAACACTGGATGTTTCATATAAAAGTTCTGCCAAGGTCATCTCTGATGGTGGCAGCGCCTTAGTTTGCACCATCTCAGGTTTGGCGAAGAAAAAGCCTTGGAACAGGGTGAAGCCTAACTCTAGTGCGAGCTGATATTGCTCATAAGTTTCGACTTTCTCAGCGACTAATTCAATATTTTTATAGGGTTCAATGGCTTGTTTGAGCTCGTGGATCTCCTCAATACTGGTTACCAACATATCCACTTTGATTTGGTCTATAAACGGATAAAAATGGCGCCATACCTTTTGATGTTTATAGTCGTCTAAAACGAGCTTATAGCCTTTGGACTTAAGATCTTGAACTGCGGCGAGCAACCGTTTACCGGGTTGCACCGTTTCCAAAATTTCGACTATTAATTGGTCGCGCCCCATCATGGTGGGGTAACCCTTTAAAATAGTTTCTAAGGTGAAGTTGATGTACGCAGGTTTACCATCAGTGAGATCTTCTAGGCCAAAATTAAACTGACTTCCTTCAATGAGTTTGGAAGTTGCTTCCACGTCATCGACATTTGGAAACACATTGTCTACGCCATCGCGAAACAACAGTTCATAGCCGACGACTTCTTTATTTATATTTAAAATAGGTTGCCTAGCGGCATAAAAATACATGGAACGAGACACCCAGTAGTTACTTCATTTCATTTCAATATAAGGCAATCTACAACGTATTTCATTATGAAATTTACACTTTCTTAGTATTTTCGTACTAAAGGGTAATATTTTAGAGTGCTAAATGTGCAATAGAACCTATTTAATCTCACTTACTTGGGGGCCGAGTGGAGCCGTGATATAGTGCGGCTTTGTATTTGGCTTTTGTTCCAATATCAGTTATTGACTTGATTAACTGCTATTCGGAGAGAAGCTCTTTTTGACGGAGGTCATTTTGGAAATTGGCACAATGATATCGCTGGCTTTGTATTTTGCGGCAATGCTGGCTATTGGCCTTTATGCCTATCGTAAATCTACCGATGATGTATCAGGCTATATGTTGGGCGGTCGAAATTTACCACCGAGTGTAGCGGCACTATCAGCAGGCGCTTCTGATATGAGTGGTTGGATCTTAATGGGTTTGCCAGGCGCGATGTTTTTAACCGGATTCAGCAGTACTTGGATCGCAGTGGGATTAGTTATTGGCGCGTTTTTGAACTACTTGCTCGTTGCACCAAGATTGCGTGTTTATACTGAGGTTGCTAACGACGCAATTACCATTCCGGATTATTTTGCTAATCGATTTGAAGATAACAGCAATGCACTACGTATTGTTTCTGCAATCGTGATTATTGTGTTCTTCACGTTATATACCTCGTCGGGCGTTGTAGCTGGTGGCAAGTTATTTGAAAATTCATTTGGTATGAGCTACGAAACGGGTTTATATGTCACAACGGGTGTTGTTGTTCTTTATACGCTATTTGGTGGATTCTTGGCCGTTAGCCTGACCGATTTTGTACAGGGCTGTATCATGTTCATTGCGCTTGTACTTGTGCCGCTAGTGACATTCAGTTTGCTAGAGCAGCCGCTCTCGGCAACATTAAATGAGTTAAATCCAGAGATGTTAACTTGGGTTGGTGCCGGTGGTGTAATTGGTATTATCTCGGCGATGTCTTGGGGTTTGGGTTATTTTGGTCAACCGCATATCATTGTGCGTTTCATGTCTGTTCGCAGTGTAAAAGATATGCCAACGGCTAGAAACATAGGTATGAGTTGGATGGTCGTAGCGACTATCGGGGCTATTACAACAGGTCTATTTGGCGCTGCATACGCTCATGAAAACAATATTGTTGTCAAAGATGCCGAAACAATATTCCTAGTCTTGTCTGAATTACTGTTCCACCCTTTGATAGCAGGGTTTTTACTGGCTGCAATTTTGGCTGCCATCATGAGTACCATTTCTTCGCAGTTATTAGTCAGCTCTAGCTCGTTGACGGAAGATTTTTACAAAGTGTTTATTAAACCAAATGCGACGGATAAAGAACTTGTTTTAGTTGGACGAATTAGTGTGGCTGCGGTTTCTGTTCTTGCGATTTATCTTGCCCATGACAGAGAAAGTACCATCTTAAGCTTGGTAAGTAACGCGTGGGCTGGGTTTGGTGCAGCATTTGGCCCGTTGGTACTATTTAGCCTGTTTTGGAAGCGTATGAACTTCTCAGGCGCGCTGGCAGGTATGGTGGTTGGTGCGACAACTGTGTTGGTTTGGATCTATGCACCATTTACCATTACTGGACAAAGTCCAAGCGGGTTTATTTATGAGATTGTGCCTGGGTTTATTGCCGCATCAATTGCGATTGTTGTTGTCAGTTTAATGACATCACCACCTTCGACAACTATCGAAGAGAAGTTTGAAGAAATGCATCGCGGCTTGTAACACGAAAGTACAAGTATTTTAAAAGGTGGGCTCGGCCCGCCTTTTTTATTTTAGTCATTGTTAAGCACATCGAATGTTTGTAGGAGAATGAGCACTCAGAGCGCTTGTCAGTGATAACCGTTGCGATAAGCTACATTCTGGTGCCAAACTCATACACGCAATGTTTACTAACGTGATGTGGCTCAATGGGATCTAATTGGATCAACTTAATTTGACTGACTTTATCCTGAGTTGTCATTTGACGGATCTCAAAGTAACGACTCCATCCTATGCCTTTATAAGGTCTGAGTTCCATATAAGGGTATTGGGCATAGTGCCAAGTGCCTTTTAGCAGCGCTGAGTCTTCCTGCGCAATATTACTTCCTGATATTTCATAAGCCCCATTTTGCAATAAATTGAGTTTAAAAGAGCTTCCACAGCTGCTTGTTTCGAATTCTTGAACTAGATCGGCTTTGAGTAGGGGGCTATTTTGCTTATCTTTTGGAAAGGGATAGATAGCGATTGAGTTCTTGGTGTACCAGTGGTTACCTTCTTTTAGCGCTTGAATATTTGTTGTTTTAAATCCACTATTTTGTGCCATTTGTTTTACCAACTGCAGGGCATCTGGGTCTTGTAACATCAATGAATGTAAAATGGTATTGCGAGAAATTGTTGTCGGAAAATCAAGCGTATTGGTTTCGACAGTGAAGCCTTTTTCCTCCAGTGCGGCACGTAAATTGATGCTTGCTTCATTGGGAATATACTTTGCGTAAATATGAACCGTTGTGGTGTTGGCACATCCAGCTATACAAAAAGCGAGTGCTGTGACCGTGATTTGGCGGACAGTTGTGATCATTATTATTACCTACATCCAAACGTACCATTATTTTTAACACACATTGAATGGGTTGTAAGTAGTAATAATCGAGTGCTGAAAAAGCAGCCGTGCAAAAGGCTTACACGGCGAGTATAATTTAGTCTTGAACCGAGCGAAGTAGGGCATTAACACCCACTTTTTCTCGTGTCTGTTGGTCTACTTTTTTAACAATAATCGCAGCATATAGGCTGTGTGTACCGTCTTTGCTTGGCAGTGAACCAGGCACAACAACTGAGCCAGCAGGCACTCGGCCATAGTGAATTTCGCCAGTTTCTCGGTCATAAATACGCGTACTTTGAGAAATATAAACACCCATTGAAATCACCGCGCCTTCCTCGACGATAACACCTTCCACGATCTCTGAACGGGCGCCAATAAAACAGTTATCTTCGATAATGGTAGGGTTCGCCTGTAATGGCTCTAGCACGCCACCAATGCCGACACCACCCGATAGATGAACGTTTTTACCAATCTGCGCGCATGAGCCAACAGTAGCCCATGTATCGACCATGGTACCTTCATCTACATATGCGCCGATATTTACGTAAGACGGCATTAACACGACATTCTTACCGACGAAACTGCCTTGACGAGCAACAGCGTTAGGAACTACGCGCATACCGCCTTGCTGAAATTGCTCTGGTGTGTAATCACTGAACTTAAGCGGTACCTTGTCGTAAAATTGGTTTACACCATCGTTCATTGGTTGATTGTCACGAATTCTAAACGACAATAGTACGGCTTTTTTCAACCACTGGTGTACTACCCATTCTCCGCTGACTTTTTCCGCTACGCGCGCTGCGCCCTTGTCGAGCAATTCTAGTGAATCCACAATCGCTTTTTTCACTTCTGGCGCGACAGATGAAGGTGTAATGTTATCGCGGTTTTCCCACGCTTGTTCAATAATACTTTTTAAATCCGACATAGTTTCCTCGTTTATTCAGATTCGGCGTTTAATTTTTTCATAAGTGAGTAATGTAAAGCTGTTTTTTCATCTTCACTCAAGGCTAAATAATGTTCATTTGAGACTACGAAAAAGTCCTCTGCACGTTCCCCAACGGTGGTGATCCGCGCTGCGTGGATATGTAGGTTATGAACCTGCAATACTTCCGCAATTTTGGTTAACAGTCCCTGAATATCCACAGCCTGTATTTCGACTAAGTTTCTATCATCGCGAGCATGTGGACGGACAATAACTTTTGGTTTGATATTAAAATCTTTAAAGCGCTGTGAACGGTTTTTCTTTAAGCGTATCTTCTTTTTAGGATCTGCGAGAATACTGTCCAGCCCACGGCGTAAGTTTTTGGCTCGGCTGCCACTAATGGCATCGCCGTTGACCTCCAAAATAACGAAACTAAAGACCACATAGCCATCTTTAGTCGTCATGACTTGCGCGTGCTGGATTTGCGCTTTTTTGCTGCCTATCACTGAAACTAGCTTAGCAAATAAACTGGCTTCGTATGGTGCATAAACAAATACCTGAGTACCGCCATGCATGGGTTTTTCAGATACTGCAACGCCAGAGACGCTATGCTCACTTAAAGAAAGTAAGTACTCACTTTGCCACGAGATTTGCTCTTCACTAAAGCCAGTGAAATAATTGGCTTTAAATCGAGACCAAAGTTTTGTTACTTTTTCTTCTAAATGACCTGCTTCTATAAGTCTTTGCATGGCTTGCGCTTTTTTATCTCGGATCTGATCGCGCATATCCATTGGGTGTTCTAGGCCTAACCTCAAAGCTCTTTGAGCATGTAAATAGAGCTCTCTTAATAGGGTGTTTTTCCAGTCATTCCACAAGTTATCGTTAGTTGCACGAATGTCTGCAACAGTCAGACAATAGAGGTAGTCCAGCTGTCTTTCGTTTTTAACCTTGGAGGCAAATTCATTGATAACGTCGGGGTCATTAATATCTTTGCGTTGTGCTGTAACAGACATGAGTAAGTGGTGTTCTACCAACCAAGCGACTAGTTTAGCGTCTGAAGGCGTTAATTTATGCATGCTGGCAAACGCATTGGCATCGACTGCGCCTAATTCAGAATGGTCACCGCCTCGACCTTTGGCAATGTCATGAAAAATACCAGCCAGATAAAGGAGTTCAGGCTTATCCATGCGAGTCATGATTTCGGCACAAATCGGAAACGCTTTGTTAAGCTGCTTATCACGATATTTATGAATATTATTAATCAGTTTGTGGGTATGCTCGTCCACTGTGTATGCGTGAAATAAATCAAATTGCATTTGACCGAAAATGCTACGCCATTGCGGTAAGTACGCTGCAATGATCCCGTGTTTATGCATGAGCGTGAAGGCGCGACCCATACCATTTGGATGTTTGAGCAGCCGCATAAATGCATCTCGACATGCGGCATAATCTTGCAAATCTCCAAGGAGGCGTCTTCTTACTTGGCGGACCGAGCGTATCGTATTTGGGTCAATGTCGGTGATATCAGTGTTATCAGCAATATGCTCAAAGAGCACTAAGAGGTTTTCTCGCAAAAAGAAAGCTGATGGGTCTTTGACTCGAATTTTATTTCCGATCCGCTCAAAGTGGGCATCTAAAGGCGTAACGACAAGTGCATCTTGTTCAGGCAAAATACTTTGCTCGAAGTAAGCCAGCAGCATTTGATTCATTTCTCGCACTCGGCTCATGATGCGGAAGAGGCGTTTCATCATACGTTCAACTGACGGTTTGCCTTCTGAGCCAAAGCCCAGCAATTCGGCTGCGTGAGGCTGGTAGTCGAATAACAAACGGTTTTCACTACGACCTGCAGCCAGATGCAACGCAAAGCGTATATTCCATAGGTTTTCCAGACACTCCATCAGCTCTTGATATTCTTCGTGCGTCAAATAACCGTGACCGATTAGCTCCTCAAGCGTTTCTGCGTGGAAATGCTTTTTTGCGACCCAAAAAATGGTTTGCAGATCTCTGAGTCCACCGGGGTTCTCTTTAATATTCGGTTCGAGATTGTAAGCGGTACCATGGCACTTTTTTCGCCGCAATTTTTGTTCTTTAACTTTGGCGATAAAAAAGTCGTCAGACCGCCAAATTGGTGTCTTGACGATGTGACTTTTTAACCGTTCGAATTCAACCAAGTTGCCACAAATAAGCCTGCTTTCAAGCAAGCTGGTGGTAAAGTGAACATCTTTGCGTTTTTGCTCCAGGACTTGCTCATGGGTGCGTACACTGTGACCGATGTCGAGGTTTAGGTCCCATAAATAGGTGACAAACGCTTCTAATGCATGCCGCAACTCTTCACTGGGATCGCCATCTGTTAGCAACAGAAAATCAATATCGGAAAATGGGTGAAGTTCACCACGCCCGTATCCACCAATGCCTATCAGTGCCAATTGAGGAAATTTGGACAATCCAGTTTGAACAAATAGTTCTTTTAGCAGGGTGTCGATAAATTCAGAGCGTGCGTTGATGAGTAATCTAACAGGTTGTTTTGAAAACTGATTATTTAGCCACTTATAGAAATAGGTCAGGCAGCCTTTATAATCATTGAGTTGTTCTGCTTGCTCGAGCAGCAACTTTACTTTATTGGGTAACGCCACGAGATATCCTTGGAACACGAGATAAAGTCAGTTTACTTGTATATTGGAATGACTTGAAGCAGGGAGCGCGCGTTTTTGTCGGTTTTATTTCATAAGTCTTCTAATTGCGTAATTTTTACCTAAAATTATGCCAATTTTCAGAGCGTTTGTTTGTGGTAGCTGCTTGAACTTGCAAGCAGCTACCATTGTATTATCCGTGTTCGATAATACGATCTATGGTGTCGTCTTTGCGGTGGGTTAGGATCTCAACACCGTTGTCAGTCACCAACAATGTGTGCTCCCACTGTGCTGATAGACTGCGGTCTTTAGTTACGACTGTCCAATCGTCTTTAAGCAATTTACACTGGCGTTTGCCTGCATTAACCATAGGCTCGATTGTTAAACACATACCGGCTTTTAAGGTTTCGCCTGTACCGGGCTTTCCATAGTGCATGACTTGCGGGTCTTCGTGAAATTGTGCGCCGATACCGTGACCACAATATTCACGAACGATAGAGTAATTGAAACCTTCAGCATATTTTTGAATTGCGGCACCGATGTCACCGAGGCGTACGCCCGGTTTTACCATTTTAATTGCAAGGTAAAGAGATTCTTGAGTGATTTCGCTAAGACGCTTACCTTGAATACTAGGCTTGCCGACATAGAACATTTTTGACGTATCGCCATGGTAACCGTCTTTGATGACTGTGACATCAATATTGATAATGTCGCCTTCTTTAAGCGGCTTTTCATTTGGGATACCGTGACAGATTACATGGTTAACTGAGGTACAAATTGACTTTGGAAATCCGTGATAATTGAGTGGTGCAGGAATGCAGCCTTGAACATCCACAATGTAATTATGACAAATTGTGTTTAATTCGTCTGTGGTAACCCCAGGCTTCACATACTCTTCGATCATTTCCAATACTTCAGCCGCTAACCTACCGGCAACACGCATTTTTTCGATTTCTTCAGGGGTTTTAATCACTGCACTCATTGAGACTCCAAGTCATAATTTTTACAAAGCAATGACGAGCAATTTTTGTTCTCATCATTGAGTTAATTTATTTTATATGGTATAAAGCGCGCCGTCTTTTTACAAATAAATCTTCTAGATTTGATCTTGAGGTTGTTTGTACTTAAGACAAGCAAAATTTAATTTTAACACACACACATATCGACACATACACTTGGGTGCATGTTTGTATCGGTTAAAGATACGCAATAAGCATGTTGGTGCTATGGGATATGTGGAGGCCTAACCCTACTAAAATAGAGGAAAATACAATGGCAAACGTTTCAATGCGCGATATGCTTCAAGCTGGTGTTCACTTCGGTCACCAAGCACGTTACTGGAACCCTAAGATGAAGCCGTTCATCTTCGGTGCACGTAACCGCGTTCACATCATCAACCTAGAAAAGACAGTTCCACTTTTCAACGATGCACTTAAGTTTTTATCAAACGTTGCATCTAACAAAGGTAAAATCCTTTTCGTTGGTACTAAGCGCGCAGCTGGTGAAGCAGTTAAAGAAGCAGCTATCTCAAGTGAGCAGTTCTACGTAAATCACCGTTGGTTAGGTGGTATGTTGACTAACTGGAAAACAGTTCGTCAATCAATCAAGCGTCTTAAAGACCTTGAGACTCAAAGCCAAGACGGTACTTTCGAGAAGCTTACTAAGAAAGAAGCGCTAATGAAAACGCGTGAAATGGAAAAGCTTGAGAAGAGCCTTGGCGGTATCAAAGATATGGGCGGTCTACCTGACGCTATCTTCGTAATCGATGCTGACCACGAGCACATCGCTATCCGCGAAGCTAACAACCTAGGTATTCCAGTAGTATCTGTTGTTGATACTAACTCAAACCCAGATGGTGTTGATTTCATCATCCCAGGTAACGACGATGCGATCCGCGCAATCCAGCTTTACACTAACGCTGTTGCAACTGCTATCACTGAAGGTCGTGAAAGCAACATCGTTGCTCAAGCAGAAAACGACGATTTCGTAGAAGCTGAGTAATTAGCTGTCATCAAGTCTTCATCCAAATGTGATGAAGGCTTGATATTCTTTACAAGCGGTAATTCGCTTATCAAAAAACCGAATTCAGAATTGAGGATATTCTAATGGCTGTAACTGCTGCCCTAGTTAAAGAACTTCGCGAGCGTACTGGCGCTGGCATGATGGATTGTAAAAAAGCACTAACTGAAACAAATGGTGACATCGATCTAGCTATCGAAAACATGCGTAAAAGTGGTGCTGCTAAAGCTGCTAAAAAAGCAGGTAACATCGCTGCTGAAGGTACAATCCTTATCAAGCAAGGTGAAGGTTTCGCTGCACTTCTTGAAGTTAACTGTCAAACTGACTTCGTTGCTAAAGACGAAAACTTCCTAGGTTTTGCTAACACTGTTCTTGATGACGCTGTTGCTACTAAAGCATCAATTGCTGACCTTCAAGCAAAGTTCGAAGAAACACGTGTTGCGCTAGTTGCTAAAATCGGTGAAAACATCAACGTTCGTCGCGTTGAGTACATCGATGGTGACAAGCTATCTGCATACCGTCACGGCGACCGTATCGGTGTTGTTGTAACTGGTGATGCTGACGAAGAAACGCTTAAGCACGTTGCAATGCACGTTGCTGCTTCTAAGCCTGACTACCTAAACCCAGAAGACGTACCAGCTGACGTTGTAGAGAAAGAAAAAGCGGTTCAGGTTGAAATCGCTATGAACGAAGGCAAGCCTGCTGAAATCGCAGAAAAAATGGTTGTTGGCCGCATGAAGAAGTTCACTGGTGAGATCTCTCTTACTGGTCAAGCTTTCATCATGGAGCCTAAGAAGTCTGTAGGTGAGTACCTTAAAGAGAAAGGTGCTGCTGTTTCTTCATTCATTCGCCTAGAAGTTGGTGAAGGTATCGAGAAGAAAGAAGAAGACTTCGCTGCTGAAGTTGCTGCACAAATCGCTGCTGCAAAAGGCGAATAATCGCAATAGAATAATCTTATTGACATAAAAGTGTTGATTTGCTTTTGCGTCAATGAAGAAAATTCTCTAAAATAACCGCGCATTTATGTCTATCATAAGCGCGGTTATTTTTTGTCTCAATTTTAACTTGGCCCGGAAATTATGACTATCAATCGAAAACCTGTTTTTAGACGCGTTCTTCTTAAATTAAGCGGTGAAGCTTTAATGGGAGATGAAGGCTTTGGTATTGATCCAAAAGTATTGGATCGTATGGCGCAAGAAATCAAAGAGCTTGTAGAACTCGACGTAGAAGTGGGTTTGGTTATCGGCGGCGGTAACTTTTTACGCGGCGGATCATTAGCGGAAGCGGGTATGAACCGTGTTGTTGGTGACCATATGGGCATGTTAGCGACAGTGATGAATGGCTTAGCGATGCGCGATGCATTGCACAGAGCGTTCGTTAATGCCCGTTTGATGTCTGCAATTCCACTAAATGGTGTGTGTGATGCGTACAATTGGGCTGAGGCAATTAGCTTGTTAAAATCAGGCCGTGTTGTTATCTTTTCAGCAGGTACCGGCAACCCATTCTTTACCACTGATTCAGCTGCGTGTTTACGCGGCATTGAAATTGAAGCTGACACAGTAATCAAAGCAACGAAAGTAGATGGTGTTTACAGTGACGACCCTGTTAAGAACCCTGAAGCAACTTTGTATAGCCAGCTTACTCATGACGAAATAATTGATAAAGAATTAAAAGTAATGGATTTAGCTGCATTCACTCTGGCTCGTGACCACAATATGCCGTTAAGCGTATTTAACATGAACAAGCCGGGTGCCTTGAAGCGTGTCATCATGGGTGAAGATGAAGGTACCCTGATCACGTCGAAAAAAGCAGCGGAATAAACAGCAATTGAGAATGGGGCTTGATGCCCCATTCTCTTAGAATAACCCAACCTAAATAGCATGATTTAGTTAAAGGTTGGAACAGTAAAAATAGGATTGCAACTGTGATTAATGATATCCAAAAAGACGCTCAAGAGCGCATGAAAAAAAGTGTGGCGGCGCTAGCTAGCCAACTATCAAAAATTCGCACAGGTCGTGCTCACCCAGCACTACTTGATGGTATTTCAGTTTCATACTACGGCGCAGATACGCCACTTAACCAGGTTGCGAACGTAACTGTTGAAGATTCACGTACACTTGCTATCAATGTCTTCGATAAGTCATTAGCGCAAGCGGTTGAAAAAGCGATTATGGCTTCTGATTTGGGCCTAAACCCAATGTCAGCAGGTACAGTTATTCGTGTACCGCTTCCTCCACTTACGGAAGAGCGTCGTAAAGATTTAATCAAAATTGTTCGTGGCGAAGTGGAAGGTGGCCGCGTAGCGGTTCGTAACATTCGTCGTGATGCGAATGGTGACATCAAAGCACTATTAAAAGACAAAGAAATTTCTGAAGACGAAGCGCGTCAAGCTGAAGATCAAATCCAAAAGATCACAGATACGCACATCAAAGAAATGGACACGCAGTTAAGTGCAAAAGAAGCTGAGCTGATGGAAATCTAATTCCAGTTACCACAGCTTGAAATGAAGAGCCGCTTTATAGCGGCTTTTTTCATGTTTAGAGGTTAAAATTATTGCGGATTTAAGATATTTACATACTCATAAAGTTTCGGTGTGAAATTTGAGCAGTTTCTTTGTAATTTGAAGATAAAGAATTTTATTAGGTTTGCAGCGACGACTGCGCTATACTAGGCGGCGTTTTTTTTATTTAAAATAGTACTATGGTTTTAAACGCTGACGCGATTTCTCAACAATCACTACCAAAGCATGTTGCCATAATTATGGATGGCAATGGACGTTGGGCCCAAGCCCGAAAGCGCCCAAGAGCTTATGGTCATAAAAAAGGTGTAGACTCTGTTCGCAGCGCTGTACAGTTTTGCTCTAAATTAGGCATAGAGTCTTTAACTCTATTCGCATTTAGCAGTGAAAACTGGCGTAGACCTGAGGATGAAGTCAGTACCTTGATGGAATTATTCCTTTTCGTCTTGAGTAAAGAAGTAAAAAAGTTACATAAAAATAATGTAAAGCTAAATATTATTGGCGATATATCAAAGTTTCCTCAAAGCTTGCAAGATAAAGTACATAGCGCTCATGCATTGACTGCTGAAAATTCTGGGTTGCAATTAAATATTGCTGCAAACTATGGAGGCCGATGGGATATCATCACGGCAGCTCAATCTTTAGCATCGCAAGTAAAAAATGGCGAGTTGGATGTAACTGATATCACTGAAGAAGCATTATCAAAACAGCTAACTATGGCTGATCAAAGCCCACTAGACCTTCTCATCCGTACTGGAGGAGATTACCGGATAAGCAATTTCTTGCTCTGGCAAGCAGCATACGCAGAGCTGTATTTTACAGAGACTCTTTGGCCTGATTTTGACGAAGAAGCTTTCTCAGAAGCGATCGCTTGCTATATTTCTAGAGAAAGGCGCTTTGGTTGCACAGGTGAACAAATAAAACAACTACTCGCCGAGAGCAATTCAACAAGTTAAAGGTATACAGTTTGTTAAAACAACGCATTATGACGTCAGCTGTGCTCGCACCGCTGGCGCTAATTTTAGTATTTTATACCCCACTGAACCTATTTAGTGTGATAGCTGCATCAATCGTGTTATTAGGTGCCTGGGAATGGGCGTCACTAATGGGTATCACCAAGCCACTATATCGGTTGGCTTATGTTGCTGTAACGGGTGTATTAATTGCGACACTGCACTTTCATTGGCCAATTGAAAGCCTATGGCATGAGAATAAGTTAGTCGCGGATGCCAATTATATATTTACCCTTGCTGCGGCGTGGTGGATTGTTGCGACACTGCTCGTGCTACGATATCCAAAAATGGCTAAGTCTTGGAGTCAAGGTATCGTAATGCCCGGGATTGCAGGCTTTTTGACACTCATTCCTTTATGGCTAGCTTTGAATGTTCTAAGAAGCGCAGAATACCATTCGTCTGAACAGTTAGGTTCGGTGTTAATTATGGTAGTGCTTGGCATCGTTTGGAGTGCAGATATTGGCGCTTATTTTGCCGGTAAAAATCTAGGCAAGAGAAAACTAATGCCAAATGTGAGCCCTAACAAAACAATCGAAGGGCTTATTGGTGGCCTGCTTACGGCTGTTGTGTTTGTTTTAATTTTTTGTTTTTGCGCAGATATTGAGCACAAACACTGGTTGATGTACGGTTTATTAACCGTCGTTATCGCTCTATTTTCGGCAATTGGTGATCTGCTTGAGAGTATGTTCAAACGAGAAGCCGGGTTGAAAGATTCGGGAAGTTGTTTGCCTGGTCACGGCGGTATTTTAGATCGTATAGACAGCCTTACAGCTGCTGCACCTATATTCGCGTTATTTTATGCGTGGACGGTGACGTTATGAGCGTAGCAAAGTCAATAGCTGAGCAAGTAGTTATACTCGGTTCAAGTGGCTCTATCGGTACATCAACACTAGATGTAATAAGCCGAAACAAAGAACGATTTAACGTTTTTGCCCTTGTTGCGGGCAAAAACGTCGATGTGGTTCACCAGCAAGTTTTACTCCATACACCTAAATATGTGGTTATGCATGACGAACCCGCCGCTCTGTCTTTGAAAGAGCGCTTGCAGGGTGTGGATACCGAAGTACTTAGCGGCACACAAGCAATGTGCGATGTTTCCGCGCATAGTGATGTAGATATAGTGATGTCTGCCATTGTTGGCGCTGCGGGGCTTCTACCGACTTTAGCAGCGGTCGAGGCAGGCAAAAAAGTACTACTGGCCAACAAAGAATCACTGGTCATGTCTGGCAAGCTGTTTATGGATAAAGTGAAGCGCCACGGTGCGACACTGCTACCGATAGACAGTGAACACAATGCGATATTTCAGTGTATGCCTCGCCAAATGCAACAAGGTATTCAAACCAATTTTGCGCCATTGGGAATACGAAAAATACTCTTAACAGGCTCTGGTGGGCCTTTCTTAAACCGTGATATTAATACGCTAGATGATGTTACGGTCGCCGAAGCCGTCGCTCATCCCAATTGGTCTATGGGCCAAAAGATTTCCGTCGATTCTGCTACGATGATGAATAAGGGTCTTGAGTTTATTGAGGCCAAGTGGTTATTTGATTGTCAGGCTGATGATATAGAGGTCGTGATCCATCCGCAGAGCATGATCCATTCAATGGTACAGTACCAAGACGGTTCTGTTATCGCTCAAATGGGGCAACCAGATATGCGAACTCCTATTGCATACGGGTTAGCTTATCCTGAGCGTATTGATGCGGGTGTAAAGCCTCTCGATTTCTCTGACATGAAAGATTTTACGTTTACCGAGCCTGACTACGCTCGCTATCCAAATTTAAAATTAGCAATAGAAGCTTGCCGTCTAGGTCAGGCCGCCACGACGACGCTCAATGCCGCTAATGAAGTTTCAGTGGCAGCATTTTTGAAAAAACAAATCGGCTTTATGGACATTTTCAAAGTTAATGAGCAAGTTTTGTCAATGAGTGCACAAAGAGATGTAAACTCACTGGATGAGATCATGGACGCAGATTCAGCGGCTCGCAGGTGTGCTAATGAACTTGTTATGAGGCAGATGCGCTAATGATTGATTTTTTCTGGAATCTTGGTTCTTTTGTTGTTGCGCTCAGTATTTTGGTCGCAGTACATGAATATGGACACTTTTGGGTTGCCAGAAAAGCCGGTGTGAAAGTGCTACGCTTCTCAATAGGCTTTGGTAAGCCTCTTGTCACTTGGTACGACAAGCTCGGCACAGAATACGCCATTTCAATGATCCCCTTAGGGGGCTATGTTAGAATGTTGGACTCCCGCGTGGATGATGTGGCAGAACACGACCGCACGCGCACCTTAGACAGTAAGTCTGTCTATGCCAGAATGGCGGTTGCAGCCGCTGGACCACTGGCTAATTTCCTATTTGCAATATTTGCGTTAGCAATAATGTATATCATCGGCGTACAGAATATAAAGCCTGTGGTAGGTACCATTGTACCAAACTCAATTGCCTATCAAGCGGGCGTGCAATCGGGAGATATCATAAAGCGTATTGGAGACGAAGAGGTCACCTCTTGGCAAGATGTAAACTTTGCTGTGATATCAAGCCTGGGTGAACAACGCCTAGATATTAAGGTGACAGATAAACAAGGCCAAATAGCGATAAGAACACTCAATGTCGATGGTTGGAAGTTAGATGAGCGGGATGTCGCGCCGTTGACTTCAATCGGTATAACGCCATATCGGCCTGATATTACAACAGAGTTAGCACTGGTAGCTGAAAACTCTGCTGCTCAAAAAGCGGGCGTGCAAGTAGGCGATGTGATTGTATCGTTTAACCAAGAGCAAATTTCTAGCTGGTCACAATTTGTCGAGTTAGTTCAGTTATCACCCAACAAACAAAGTGTGCTCACTGTACTGAGAGACAAACAGACAGTGACGTTGAATATTACACCTGATGCTCGCGAAACTTCACCGGGGACATCCATTGGGTATTTAGGGGTCGTGCCTAGACAGAAAAGTTGGCCTTCTGGATACATTGAGACTAGACAGTATGGTGTGTTCGATAGTATCGTGCTTGGCGTTCAGAAAACCTATGCCCTGACAATGCTGAGCTTCGATATGATTGGCAATCTGATCACAGGTCAAGTCTCTGTGAAAAATATCAGTGGGCCTGTTGGAATTGCAGTAGGGGCTGGTGACAGTGTTAGTTATGGATTAGTTGCCTTTTTGAGCTTTTTAGCTCTTATCAGCGTCAACTTAGGGGTTTTTAACCTTTTACCACTGCCGATGTTGGATGGTGGACATTTGATGTATTACTTAATTGAACTAATTCGAAAAAAACCGGTCTCTGAAAAGACACAAGAGTTAGGTTATAAGCTGGGAGCAATGATGTTGCTGGCACTGACCTGTTTTGCACTGTTTAATGATGTATCGAGGCTCTAGGCTCTTAGAATAAGGGCGGTAGCGCACGTGGCGCGTAGTTCGCCGTAAGCTGTAAAGGATAAAGATAACAAAATGCCTATAAAAAAACATTTAGCTGTAACGAGTTTACTTGGCGCTAGTTTTGCTGCTCTAGGGCAAAACTCCTTTATCGTAGAAGATTTAAAAGTTGAAGGGTTACAACGTGTTGCACTGGGTGCAGCCTTGACTCATATTCCAATTAACGTTGGTGATGAAGTTGATAACTATACGGTTTCAAAAACCATTAAGGCGCTGTTTTCATCAGGGCATTTCGACGATATTTCTGCTTACCGTGATGGTAATCAAATTGTTTTCAAGGTGAAAGAGCGTCCAACCATCGCTTCAATTGAATTTGATGGCAACAAAGACATAAAAGATGAACAGCTGCAGGAAAGTTTGGATGGTAAAGACATTCGAACAGGCGAAACACTAGATAGAACGGTTATCGATGGGATCGAAAAAGGCCTTATCGAGTTCTTCCATAGTATTGGTAAATACAATGCAAAAATGGAAGTAAGCATCATCGAATTGCCACGTAACCGAGTTAAGCTCAAGTTTGAGTTTGATGAAGGGGACGCAGCTTCTGTACGCCAGATTAACCTTGTTGGTAATGAGCTATTTTCTGACGAGCAATTATTGCGTCTAGTTGAATCTCAACAAGATTTACCTTGGTGGAAGTTCTTGTCTAGCGATCGTTATCAAAAACAAACTATCGAAGGTGATTTGGAGAAGATCCGTAGTTACTATTTAGATAGAGGCTATTTGAGATTTAACATCGACTCTACACAAGTCTCTGTCAGTCCAGAGCGTGAGTCTGTATACGTGACAGCAAACATCTCAGAAGGCGAAAAGTACACAGTTAAAGGGTTTGACTTTATCGGTGATTTACTTGGTCGTGAAGAGTTGATTGAAAGTGTCATACCACTAAAATCTGGTGAGCTTTATAACGGTTCATTGGTTACTTCATCGGAAGAGTTCATCAAGAGTTACTTAGCGCGCTTTGGTTATGCCAATGCGGAAGTACGTACTATCCCAGATATCGATGATGAAAACAAAGAAGTGCATTTAACCTTATCCGTGGATCCGGGCAAGCGTGTTTATGTTCGTCGTATTCTTGTCAATGGTAACCAAAGTACAGCTGATCACGTTGTTCGAAGAGAGATGACACAACTTGAAGGTGCTTGGCTATCTAATCAAAGCCTTGAACGTTCTAAGTTACAAATCCAACGTTTGCCGTACATGGAAACCGTGGACTTTGAAGTTAAACCGATTCCAGGTGTAGACGATCAAGTAGATGTAGATTTTAACGTTAAAGAACAGCCTGCTGGAAGTTTCCAAGCAGGTGTTGCGTATGGCTCTTACGCGGGCTTACAGTTTAATGTCGGTGTGAGTGAATCAAACTTCTTAGGCTCTGGCGACCAAGTTGCTTTTAACGTAAATACGTCTAAGGCATCAACACGCTACAGCGTATCGTATACAGACCCGTATTTCACGCCAGATGGTATTTCTCAAGGTAGCAGTGTCTTTTTCAGTAAATTTGACGGTTCTGAGATTGGCCTGATCGATTACGACTCTCGTAGTTACGGTATTGGTACGCATTTTGGTATTCCAATTAACCCGGTTAACCGTTTGAACTTTAGTTTCCGTTGGGTTGAAGAAGAACTTGACCGTATCGCTGACTATGAACAGACGCGCGTTCTTAGGCTAACTTTCCAAGATCCAAATGACCCAGATGGTGGTTATGATTTCACTAAATATGAGTTAGGTATTGGTTGGTCACGTATTACAGTAAACCGTGGTATGTTCCCAACAGATGGCTCTCGTCAAAACGCCAACTTTAATATTACGACGCCGAACTCAGATTTAAATTACTTTAAGCTAAGTTACGATTCGCGTTTTTATTGGCCAGTAAGTAATGATCACCGCTGGGTATTCTCAACTAGAGCATCATTGGCATATGGTAATGGCTACGGTTCGGAGAATGGCTTTGACCAAGTTCTTCCGTTCCAAGAGTTCTATCGTATCACTGAGATGGAATTGAGAGGTTTTGAGCGAAATACGATATTACCACTCGCAGTACAACGTAGACCTCAGTCTATTATAGGTACTCCACTTCCAGATGGCTCAAATAGTAATGTTATTGGGGGTGATCCAGCGTTCGATCAATTGATTACTGCTGGACGTATTGGTGGTAATGCCAAAGCCGTATTTGGTGCAGAAATGATTGTGCCTACACCGTTTCTAGATGAAGAAAACACAAGTTCTGTGAGAACGAGTTTCTTTGTCGATGCAGCAAACGTTTGGGATACTGAGTTTGACGTAGACCGCTACGCAAACCTACCAGAGCATCAATATAATCAACTATCAGATTTCTCTGACCCGAGCCGCTTTAGGGTTTCAACCGGTATGTCTATTCAATGGATCTCACCGATGGGACCAATGTTAATTAGTTTTGCGTATCCACTGAAGAAAGAAGAAGATGATGATACTAAGAACATCAGCTTCAACATCAGTAATACATTCTAAGGAGTTTAATTGTGAAAAAGATGTTTAAAACCTCTGCTATGGGTATTTTAGCAGCGTTATTAATGGGTAATTCAATCAATGCATTTGCACATAAAGTGGGCATTGTTGATATGCAGACTGTTTACTCGCAGTTGCCACAAATGGCTAAAATTGAACAAACTTTGAAAAGTGAATTCTCAGAGCGTCGCCAAGAACTTGAAAAACTACAAGGTGACATCCGTTTTGAAGCTGAAAAGTTTAAGCGTGAAAGCGCGACAATGAGTGAAGAACAAAAAACAGCATTACGTGACAAAATTCAAGGCATGCAAAAAACACTTGCTGAGAAGGGTCGCCCGCTTGAGCAAGAAATTAAGCAGCGCCAAAACCAAGAGTTAGCAAAAATACAAAAACTGATCCTAGATGCAATTGAAAATGTTGCTAAAAAAGGAAAGTTTGACGAAGTTAGACTAAAAGAAACGACAATCTACTTCAACCCTGATAAAGTTAGCGATCTGTCGGATGATATTGTTGAAGCAGTTAGCAAAAAGTAATGACTAAACACTACACGTTGTCGCAACTGGCTGATCATTTAGGTGCAACCCTTGATGGGAATGCGGATCAGCCAATTGTAAAAATTGCCACTTTACTAAATGCGAAAGATCAAGACATCGCATTTTTGGCAAATAAAAAATACCGCAGCCAGCTTGAATCAACACAAGCTGGCGCTGTGATTTTATCAGCGGAAGATGCGGCTTATTTTTCGGGTAACAAACTGATTTGTGATAACCCATATGTGGCCTACGCAAAACTTGCGCAATATATGGATACAACGCCTAGCGCGGCGAGTTCAATACACAGCAGTGCCGTGATAGACGAAAGTGCCTCTTTGGGCAACAATGTTAAAATTGCCGCGAATGCGGTGATTGAAGCTGGTGCTGTGATTGGTGATGATGTTGAAATTGGCGCTGGCAGTTTTATTGGAAAGCATGCACGTATTGGTGCTGGAACGAAGCTGTGGGCCAACGTAACAATTTACCATGAAGTAGAAATTGGTGAACATTGTTTGTTTCAATCAGGCAGTGTGATTGGCAGTGACGGCTTTGGTTACGCTAATGAATCAGGTGAGTGGGTCAAAATTCCACAGATTGGTACTGTGATCGTTGGTGATCGCGTTGAAGTCGGTGCATGTACTTCAATTGACCGAGGGGCAATTGACAATACAATCATTCACGATAACGTCATTCTCGACAATCAAATTCAAATCGCACATAACGTTGAAATAGGTTATGGCACTGCAATAGCTGGTTGTACGGTACTTGCCGGAAGCGTAAAAATCGGAAAGTACTGCCAAATTGGCGGCATGGTAGCTATTAATGGTCACAACGAGGTGTGTGATGGCGTTGTGATTACTGGTATGAGTATGGTTACTAAAGGCATCACAAAGCCTGGAGTGTACTCGTCAGGTATGCCACATACCACCAACAAAGAGTGGCGCAAGAGTATTGCCCATTTGCGTAATCTTTCTGATTTTAAAGCGCGCATTAAAGCTCTCGAGAATCTTACCGAGCAGTTACAACATACGGATAAATAAAAGGTACTATTTTGGCCAACGAATTAAACAGCTTTGATATTCAAGAAATCTTGAAGTTACTTCCTCATCGTTACCCTATGCTATTAGTGGATAAGGTTGTCGATCATAAGCCCGGAGAGTATTTACACGCAGTAAAAAATGTGACGGCAAATGAGCCAATCTTTACCGGACACTTTCCTGATCAACCGATTTTCCCAGGTGTAATGATCTTAGAAGCACTTGCTCAGGCAACAGGTCTACTCGGTTTTAAGACGGTCGAGAACCGCAGTGATAATGAGCTATACTTATTTGCAGCCATTGACAACGCTAGATTTAAGCAGCCAGTTGTTCCTGGTGATACGATGCATTTACACGTACAATTTGTTAAAGAGCGCCGCAACATCTGGAAGTTTTCAGCTGAAGCGAAAGTTGATGGCAATGTTGTATGTAGTGCTGAAATTATGTGTGCTAGAAGAGAGTTTTAAGCGTGATCCATCCTACTGCAATTATTGAGCCTGGCGCTAAATTAGGAAACAATGTCTCGGTTGGACCTTACAGTTATATTGGTAATGATGTCGTTATCGGTGACGACTGTAAAATAGAATCGCATGTAGTGATTAAAGGCCCAAGTGAGATAGGTTCAGGAAACCATATTTTCCAATTCGCTTCGGTAGGCGAAGCCTGTCAAGATAAAAAGTACAAGGATGAACCAACCAAATTGATTATTGGTGACAACAATGTGATCAGAGAGTGTGCAACGATCCACCGTGGCACTATCCAAGATCAAGGTGTGACCATCATTGGTAGTAACAACTTATTCATGGCGTATACCCATGTAGCACATGATGCTGTCATCGGTAGTAACGTAATTTTTGCGAATAACGCAAGTGTTGCTGGTCATGTTCATATTGGCGATTGGGTTATTCTAGCGGGTAATTCTGGTGTACACCAATTCTGTAAAGTGGGCGCTCACGCCTTTGTTGGTATGTACTCAGGGGTTAATCAAGATGTCCCGCCTTTTGTAACGACCACAGGCACACCAGCAAGACCAGTTGCTATCAACACTGAAGGCTTAAAACGAAGAGGGTTTGAGCCTGACGAAGTAATGGCAACGCGCAGAGCATACAAAACTTTGTTCCGCAAAGGACTTAAATTGGATGAAGCTGTCGCAGCATTACAAGATGAGGCAAAGCAATTCCCAGCAGTGCAACAAATGATAGACTTTATTGCGACATCAGAACGCGGATTAGTTCGCTAATCCAAGCATGCTCTTTGTCGCCTTATTGTAATTTATCAGATAACAAAGAGCTGGTTCTGATATAATAACGCCATACTTAGTATGGCGTTTTTTATTTTCTAGAAGAACAAAAATGGCAAACGAAAAATTAATCACTGTCGGTATCGTCGCAGGCGAGTTATCTGGCGATATTCTTGGCGCAGGCCTGATCAAGGCATTAAAAAAGCGCTTTCCTAATGCTCAATTTGTAGGTATCGCAGGCCCCAAAATGCAGGCGGAAGGCTGTCAAAGCTTATTTGATATGGAAGAGCTGGCTGTTATGGGGCTTGTGGAAGTTCTCGGGCGCCTTCCTAGGTTACTTAAGATCCGCAAAGAGCTGGTAAATTACTTTATCGACAATCCACCAGATGTGTTTATTGGCGTTGATGCACCTGATTTTAACCTTCGTGTTGAGAAGCCACTCAAAGCAGCTGGCATTAAAACCGTTCAATACGTGAGCCCATCAGTGTGGGCTTGGCGTCCAAAGCGTATCCATACTATTGCAGAGGCAACAAATCTGGTTCTATCGTTACTTCCATTTGAAAAAGCATTTTATGACAAATACGAAGTGCCGTGTACATTTGTAGGTCATACATTAGCAGATGAAATTCCACTTGAATCAGATACACGGGCTGCAAGGCAAGAAATCGGGTTAGATGAGTCAGACACTGTGCTGGCGTTGCTGCCGGGGAGCCGAGGCTCAGAAGTTGGGCTACTGAGTGAGACCTATTTACTGACAGCAAAACAGTTGGTAGATAAAATTCCAGACTTAAAAATTGTCGTTCCTTTGGTCAATGAAAAGCGTCAAAAACAATTTTCCCAGATACTGAATAAAGTCGCGCCAGAGCTGAGACCTATCTTATTAGATGGTAAGTCTTCATTGGCTATGAGCGCAGCAGATGCGGTGTTGTTGGCGTCGGGTACGGCTACCCTAGAAGCCATGCTGTATAAAAAGCCAATGGTGGTTGGCTATCGCCTAAAAACCCTAAGCTACAAGATATTTAGCACATTCTTCACGTTTAACATTAAACACTTTTCACTGCCTAACTTGTTGGCTGATGCGCCGCTTGTTGCTGAGTTTTTACAAGATGATTGTAACCCTGATGCGCTAACAGATGCGCTGTTGCCGTTACTAAGAGGGGATAACTCAGCCTTGATAGAGCGCTTTTATAAAATACATAAAGACATTCGTTTGAATGCCAGTGAACAGGCAGCGGTTGCTGTTGCGGAGGTTATAGATGCAGATTGAGCGTCCAGAAGTTAATCATATTGCAGGTGTAGACGAAGTAGGGCGTGGTCCTCTTGTTGGTGATGTGGTGACTGCCGCAGTTATTTTAGATCCGTCCAAACCAATTGAAGGGCTAACAGACTCTAAAAAACTCTCTGAAAAGAAACGCAATGCGCTTGCTGAGGAAATCAAAGAAAAGGCACTGTGTTACTGTATTGCCCGTGCAACTGTCGAAGAGATTGATGAGCTGAATATTTTACACGCCACCATGTTGGCGATGAAACGTGCAGTAGAAGGTTTAAAAATCCCTGCTGAGTTTGTATTTGTAGATGGCAATCGCCTACCTGATATCTCAGTCCCTGCACAAGCTGTGGTCAAAGGGGATAGCTTAGTAGCCGAGATCAGTGCCGCGTCTATTTTGGCTAAAGTGACACGTGATAACGAAATGATTGAACTAGATGCGCAATATCCAGAGTTCGGTTTTGCTGGTCACAAAGGCTATCCGACCAAAGCGCATTTTGCAGCACTGGCTGAGCATGGTGTTACGCCGCATCATCGAAAAAGCTTTAAGCCTGTACAGCGCATCCTAGCGGAGCAGTCGTAATCATGCCAACGCCTAATTTTGTACATTTACGCGTACACAGCGATTTTTCTATGGTAGATGGCTTGGCTAAAACCAAGCCGATTGTGGCTCGAGCCCAAGAGCTTGAAATGCCAGCCTTTGCAATTACGGACCAAATGAACTTATGTGGTTTGGTACGTTTTTATGGTGGAGCTCATGGCGCAGGGATCAAGCCAATGGTTGGCGCAGATCTTTGGCTTAAAAGTGATGAGTTCCCTGAAGAACCTTGCCGGATAGTGGTTTTAGCAAAAAACAATGAAGGTTATAAAAACCTGACATTGCTGATTTCAGAAGCCTTTTTGCGTGGTCATGTGTTTCATCGCCCAGTCGTCGACAAAGCGTGGTTGGCACAATATAAAGAGGGGTTGATCCTTCTCTCTGGTGCGAAAGATGGCGATGTCGGAAAGGCGTTGCTCAAAGGCAACCCGCAGCTTGTAGCAGACACGCTCGCATTCTATGAAGAACACTTTGCAGATCATTATTATTTGGAGCTTCATCGTACTGAACGTGAGCAAGAAGAAGAGTATTTGCACGCCGCTGTTGCTTTGGCAACTGAGCGAAACCTACCTGTTGTAGCAACTAATGAAGTGGTCTTCTTGCATGAAGAAGACTTTGAAGCGCACGAGATCCGCGTTGCTATTCACGATGGTTACACCCTAGAAGATAAAAACAGACCTAAACGCTTCTCTAAGGAACAATATCTAAAAACGCCAGAGCAAATGGCTGAACTGTTCAGTGATATTCCCGAAGCCCTTGAGAATACAGTTGAGATCGCCAAGCGTTGTAATGTGACGGTACAACTAGGCACATACTTTCTACCAGACTATCCAACTGGCGATTTAAAAATTGACGACTTCTTGGTTAAGGTGTCAGAGGATGGCCTTGAAGAGCGTTTACAGTTTTTATTCCCTGACGAAGAAGACCGCAAAGTTAAGCGTGTCGAATATGACGATCGTCTCAGAATTGAGCTAGATGTAATCAACCAAATGGGATTCCCAGGTTACTTCTTGATCGTAATGGAGTTCATCCAGTGGAGTAAAGATAACAATATACCTGTTGGTCCTGGTCGAGGATCGGGTGCAGGTTCACTGGTTGCTTATGCACTCAAAATCACAGATCTTGACCCACTTGAGTTCGACTTACTATTCGAACGATTCTTGAACCCCGAGCGTGTATCAATGCCGGACTTTGACGTTGACTTCTGTATGGATAGACGAGATGAGGTAATCGATCATGTTGCCAAACTATACGGGCGTCAAGCGGTATCACAGATCATCACATTTGGTACCATGGCGGCCAAAGCCGTAATTCGAGATGTAGGTCGAGTACTCGGACATCCTTACGGCTTTGTCGATCGTATTTCAAAGTTAGTACCGGGCGATCCGGGTATGACACTTGCCAAAGCTTTTGAAGTCGAACCAAGGCTGCCAGAAGCTTATGATGGCGATGATGAGGTTAAAGAGTTAATCGATAAATGCCGCATCCTAGAAGGCTGTACTCGTAACGCAGGTAAACACGCAGGTGGTGTTGTTATCTCGCCAACCAGTATTACTGACTTTGCCGCACTTTATTGTGACGAAGAGGGTAAATTCCCTGTTACGCAATTCGATAAAAACGACGTAGAGACTGCCGGTCTGGTTAAGTTTGACTTCCTTGGTCTAAGAACCCTGACGATCTTACAATGGGCGTTGGACATGGCCAATGAGCGCTTGGCGCGTGAAGGAAAATCATTTGTCGATATAAATGCCATCCCACTTGACGACCATGCCAGCTTTGAAGTGTTACTCAGAGCCGAAACAACCGCCGTTTTCCAGCTAGAATCGCGTGGTATGAAAGATCTTATTCGCCGTCTAAAGCCGGACTGCTTTGAGGATATGATCGCACTGGTTGCACTTTTCCGTCCAGGCCCTCTGCAATCGGGGATGGTAGATAACTTTATCGACCGTAAGCACGGTCGAGAAGAAATATCATTTCCAGATGCACAATATCAACATGAGAGCTTGGCTCCAATTCTAGAGCCAACCTACGGGATCATCCTGTATCAGGAACAGGTAATGCAGATCGCGCAGGTATTAGCGGGCTATAGCCTCGGCGGCGCTGACTTATTACGTCGTGCGATGGGTAAGAAAAAACCTGAGGAAATGGCAAAGCAGCGTTCAACCTTTGAAGAGGGATCAATAAATAACGGTGTTGACGGCGAACTTGCAATGAAGATCTTCGATCTTGTAGAAAAGTTCGCGGGCTACGGCTTTAACAAATCTCACTCGGCTGCCTATGCGCTTGTTTCTTATCAAACGCTATGGATGAAAACCCACTTCCCCGCAGAGTTCATGGCCGCTGTTATGTCGGCAGATATGGATAATACCGATAAAATCGTCACCTTGGTTGATGAATGTGAAAATATGAAATTGACCTTGTTGCCACCTGATGTAAATGCAGGTGTGTACAAGTTTGCCGTTAATCTACAAGGGGAAATTGTTTACGGTATTGGTGCTATAAAAGGGGTTGGAGAAGGCCCTGTAGAGGCCATACTGGAAGCGCGTGAACAAGGCGGTGAGTTTAAAGACCTATTTGATTTCTGTGCACGTGTTGATCTGAAACGATTGAACCGTCGTGTAATTGAAAAGCTTATTTATGCGGGCGCACTAGATAAGCTTGGTCCAGAGAAAAAGCAAGGCGGCCGTGCCACATTATTGGCAAGCTTAAAAGACGCTATGAAGTCCGCTGAGCAGCACCACAAAGCAGAGCAACTTGGTCAGTCTGACTTATTTGGATTGCTCGCCGTTGAACCAGATGAAGTGGCACAGGCATTTGTACATGCACCGCCGCTGAGTGACAACGAATGGCTACATGGTGAAAAAGAGACCCTTGGGTTATATCTGACCGGTCATCCAATTAATCAGTACCGCAAAGAATTAAAGCATTATACTTCAGGTAAGTTAGTGGATTTGCAGCCTACTAATAGGGATATGCAATCGACTGCTGCAGGACTTGTCATTAACGCCCGGACGTTAATAAACAAAAAGGGTAATCGCTGGGGATTGATCACGTTAGATGATAAGAGTGCGCGTATTGATGTCCGCTTCTTCCCTGAGCAGTTTGAAATGTACGAAGAGTTGCTACAGGTCAATCAAGTATTGGTGATCACCGGTCAAGTGAGCTTTGATAATTTCTCTGGGGGGATAACCATGACCGCTAGAGACGTGAATACCATTGCTCAAGCGAGAGAAAAGCGCATCAATGCACTTAAAATGACGCTCAGCATGACGCAAATTGACGCCGACTTTGGTGAAAATTTAAAACGTGTACTAGAGCCATATAAGTTTGGTACGTGCCAAGTGATTATAGAATACCATCGACCCGATGCGACGGCTGATTTGACGTTAGGTACACAGTGGTGTGTGACCCCCAGTGATGAGTTGATCCGAGCGTTGAAAAAGCTCACTGGGCAAGAAGTTGAATTGATCTTCGATTAATTCAGCTCAAAAGCGAGATACAAAAAAGGCCACCAAGTGATACTTGGTGGCCTTTTTAATTTGTGTTCTATTTAGTTACAGTAACCAAATGACATTAAGCGCTGATATCTTTGCTCTAGCATTTCTTCTTGGCTTAGCTTAGAAACCGCATCAAGATCTTTTAGGATCTGTGCTTTTAGGTTTCTCGCCGCAGTATCGTAATCGCGGTGTGCGCCACCTAGCGGCTCAGATACGATTTCATCGATAAGGTTATTGTCTTTAATACGCTGTGCAGAAACACCCATGGCTTCAGCTGCAAGCGGTGCTTTTTCTGCGCTTTTCCAAAGGATTGATGCACAACCTTCAGGTGTGATTACAGAGTATGTGCTGTAACGTAACATGTTTACTCGGTCACCGACACCAATGGCAAGTGCACCACCAGAACCACCTTCACCGATAACACTACAGATTGTAGGTACTTTTAATGCAGCCATCACTTTTAAGTTCATTGCGATAGCTTCACTTTGACCACGCTCTTCTGCACCGATACCCGGGTATGCACCCTGTGTATCAATTAATGTGATAACAGGCATTTTAAAACGCTCTGCCATTTCCATTAAACGCTTTGCTTTACGGTAACCTTCTGGACGTGGCATACCGAAATTACGTTTGATTTTCTCTGCTGTGTCGCGGCCTTTTTCCTGTGCGATAACCATAACAGGCTTGCCGTCCAATCGTGCTGTACCACCAATGATCGCAGGATCGTTTGCAAATGCACGGTCACCTGCAAACTCGTCAAATTCTGTAAACATGCGCTTGATGTAATCGCTTGCGTGAGGGCGCATTGGGTGGCGAGCAAGTTGTAGTAGCTGCCATGGGTTTAGTTCTGAGTAAATTTTTTCAGTAAGCTGAACGCTTTTTTCCTTTAGCTTGCTGATTTCTTCTTCCAGACTTAGGTCCAAAGAACCTGAGCGACTAACAGCTTGTAGCTCTTTAATTTTTTGCTCTAATTCAGCTACTGGAAGTTCAAATTCTAGATAATTTAAGCTCATTTTCTAACCTATCTGATAATTTTTTAAAGTTTGTCTCGGTTTTATGTAGAGAGTACAGATTCAAAATGCCGTGACTCAGTTATTTTTCAGCATAATATTCAGCATAGTCTAATGTGCTAAATGGAGCTTAAACTAAGTGTTAGTATCGCTTATTTAAGTCAGTTTTTGCAGAAGATAGCGTATTTTAGCTACATTTACCTTCTTCATTTTTTAACTGTTTTTCCTTCGTGAAGGCGAGTTCTCTGTCATCACATACAATTTTATGCACATTATACTGCCCCGAGCTGCATCTTGAAAACAGACCAGCAAGATAATGCGACTTTTTAAACATAAGTAGGGATTTACCTAGATTTTAGCACTGATGTCAATTAATTTCGGGTTTGTTTTATCGATGTAAATATTGAAAATACCTTTTACAATAAATCAATGTCAGTTCACAGCAATTGGTAAAATTGTTTTTTTGTATAATTAAGTTGCTGTGGCGTTTAAAGCCTAGCCTATTTGAGAAACAAAATTATATATCTCTGAGAGAATAATATTACTTAAACCAAGGGCAGGTTTTGAACAAGCGCTGATCTGGCGCACAATAAAGTAGCTGTCATCGTATATCGCATTGCAATTTAGGGAGGATCAGGTATAACGCACGGGATTGTTAGAGGAAATAGTATGGAATCGACCAACGTTTATAAAAAGTTTGTCACCGCGCTTGAGCAGCAAAATCATAATCGCACACAGCAGCGGCTATGTGTTGCGTTATCCGGCGGGGTTGATTCTGTGGTACTACTACATTTATGCCATCAATATGCCAAGTTAAAAGGAACGGTCAAACTTGAAGCCATCTATGTTAATCATGGTTTATCTGACAATGCTTTGATGTGGCAGCAGTTTTGTACACAGTTATGCGCACAGCTGGCAGTTCCCTTTCGTGCAGTTAGTGTAGATATACAAACTAAATCTCGTACCAGCTTGGAAGCGCAAGCAAGGGATGCGCGTTATTTAGCACTGGATACGCATGCCAGTAAAGACGCAACTTTAGTACTTGGACAACATGCTGACGATCAAATTGAAACGTTATTAATTCGCCTCAAACGTGGCTCTGGCTTACAAGGGCTAGGAGCTATGCGAGCAAAAACGCAGCTAGCTAGCGGTCGGTATTGTATTAGGCCTTTGCTGGATATAGAGAGAAAAGATATCGAAGCGTTTGCTCAAACCTTTTCATTGACACACATTGAAGATGAATCAAACCACAGCGACGTATTTGACAGGAACTTTTTACGCAATCAAGTGATCCCACTTTTAAAATCTCGTTTTAGTGGCTTTGTGCCTAGTGTTTTGAGGTCAATATCGATATTGCAAGCGCAGCAAGCTTTGATCGATGAGATCGCCCAAAGCGACTTAGAATCATGTAGCGACAAAAAGCAGCTTGATATCGCACGATTAACAGGGTTGTCAGCACTAAGGCAAAGTAATGCTGTTCGAGCTTGGTTTGCCAAACAAGGTATCAGCATGCCGTCTCAAAAGCAGTTGGCACAAATTCTTGACCAAGCGATTAACGGACGAGAGGACGCACAAGTGAATATCCTGCTGCGTTCTGGGTCAGTTAAACGCTACAACGCTTTGCTGTATTGGGTACCAAAAAATCACATTGAGTTGGCCGACATTGAGAATATTAGCCTAACCGCTGAGATGAAATTGGCTGATGGGCGTACATTGCTTACGATTTCCAGTGAGGGTGTGAGAGCGCCGCTAGCAACAGAGTCTGTGACCATTCGCTTCGGGCGCACAAACGAAAAAATAAAGCCATTTGGCAAACCCGGTCGTAACTCCGTAAAACATTGGTTGAAAGAAGCTAAAGTGCCCAGTTGGGAGCGCACGCAAATACCCATGGTTTATTACAATGATACGCTCGTTGCGGTAGCTGGTTATTTTATTAACTCAGATTATGCCGAAAAGTCGGGCATTAATTGGCAGATCCAAGATGCAGAATAACAAACAAATTGGCCAGTCTCTGGCAAATAAGGCACCCATTGTTGTCATTACATGTGTGGCGATTTTTATATTATTGTCGCTCTGCTCACCACTAAATTGGCTAAATCTCTTGTTATCACTTGGTGTCGGGTCGCTGTCTGCCGGGCTTTTGTTAGCGTATTGGCATGGTAAGGGCGGAAGTTACTTTATTTTAGGCCTGTTAGCACCTATGTTGTCTATCGTATTAAGCGAGCTTCCCGATTTTTGGTCGTTGGGTTGGGTGATAAGTGGATTTTTCTGTGGTTTTGCCATGTTCCTTTGGCTATTTAAACTGCTATCTAGTCAGCGTTAAGGGAGGTACTTACCAATTAGGGGATGGTAAGTACCGAACATGCTAGACCGCCCGTGCGCAATTTCTGCCTGCTTGTTTCGCTTTGTATAAACCACTGTCTGCTCGGGCAAAGATTTCATTTGAACAATCTTGACTCGACGCCAGTGTAAAACCAATACTGGTGGTAACTTGGTGTTTAGCCAATAGGCTATTATTGTTGACACGTTGCATGATGCGTTCAGCAATGACTTTATTGGTTGTAAATGCAGGATCGTCAATTAAAATCGCAAACTCATCTCCGCCAAACCTGAATACGGCATCAGTTGCTCGAATACTTGACGTTAAGATGTTGGCAAAGCCAATGAGTACTTCATCACCTTTTTTGTGGCCATATTCATCGTTCACTTGTTTAAAGTTATCTAGGTCTAGCAGCATCAAGCTAAAATTACGGTGTTGTCGGCGACTACGCTCAAGCTTGGTGTCCAGGTACTCATTAAACTGGCTGCGATTATATAGCCCGGTCAGTGTGTCTTTCGTTGCTAGTTGCAACACTCGGTGGTACATCAAGGCATTTCTCAATGGATAGAGCAGACAGGCATGCAGCTGCATTAAGCGTGCGCGTATCGTGCCACTGAGGCTGTATTTGCTAAAATACACTAGTTGCCCTAAGTGCTGACCGTCTAGGTCTAGATCAAATGTATAAGGTTTAAGCTGGT
The DNA here is from genome assembly GCF_018100925.1 of Pseudoalteromonas luteoviolacea. Taxonomy (GTDB): domain Bacteria; phylum Pseudomonadota; class Gammaproteobacteria; order Enterobacterales; family Alteromonadaceae; genus Pseudoalteromonas; species Pseudoalteromonas obscura. Next base: position 140,013 of record NZ_JAGJEH010000005.1, read on the forward strand.
TGTCACCTTGTTGAGTTTGAAACAGTCCTTGATTGGAATGAAACTGCAGCCCTGCAAGATCAGTTATGCGCTTAACGTAGGAAGCAAAGATATCTAAAATACCATTGACCTCTAGCGTTGTTTGCAGCTTTTCAACGAGCACATTGGGTTGTTCAGGCGCCTGCGATACGTACTGCTCGGTGGCGAACGGAACATAATCACCGCGCGTAGGCGTTCGTTGTGCCAAAATATGGACATTTTCCATCTGGTAATTCCCCTAATTACAACATTCCCGAACATATAAGCGAGTTTCGTGCCAAAAAATTAAACTGGCTGAAAAACAGTTGGTTGCTATAGTTAAATTGTATGAAAAATAATCCAAAACAATTCTTTGACACTTAGGGGGCAGTTTGCAGCAAAATTTTGCCGGGCTTTTTTCCGATAAAATCATCGCCGGGCTCATGAACGCCGTACATGGTCATTTTGCCGATGTTGTCGCTCTTCTTTTATGTGCGGTAATTTTGGTTTGGTCATTTAAAAGGGTAGGGCTGCCGCCGATCTTAGCCTATTTACTCACTGGTTTGGTCGCCGCAGGTTATGGCTTGATAGATAACAGCCATGAGATCCATTTAATCGCGGAAGTGGGAATTGTTTTTTTATTGTTCAGTTTAGGTTTGGAATTTTCTATCCCGAAGCTAATGGCCATGCGCAGTGTGGTATTTGGCTTAGGTAGTGCACAGGTCTTGCTGTCTATCTTAATTGGAACATCGCTGGTTTCGTTATTTGGCTTTAGTGGCTCTGAATCCCTCATGATTGCCTGCATTGTTTCGCTATCCTCAACAGCTGTCGTCGTAAAAATCATGAAAGAAAGCGGTATGTTGAATATGCGTAAAGGCCAGCTTGCAATAGGGGTTTTACTGTTTCAAGACATTGCAGTAGTGCCTATGCTGATTATCTTTCCGCTCATGGCGAGTACTGACAATCAAGTTTTAGTTGGCGCGCTGGTCTTAGCTTTGGCTAAGGGCGCTTTTGTGTGTTTACTACTATGGGCAATTGGTAAGTGGATACTACCTAAAGTATTCAATGAAGTTGCGCTGGCTAGGACCGATGAACTGTTTGTTTTAACGACGCTCGTGGTCGCTTTATGTGCTGGAGCGCTTACTTATGCATTTGGATTATCAATGGCTCTGGGGGCATTTTTGGCAGGTATGATGCTCGGAGAGAGCCAATACCGGCATCAGCTTGAAGCAGAAATAAGACCATTTAGAGATATTTTGATGGGGCTGTTTTTCGTGACCGTCGGCATGCAATTAGATGTGGCTTATGTGATAACAGCATTTGGCTATATTGTGGCGGCACTTGCTGCGTTGTTGTTGGCTAAAGTAACCATTATTTATTTTAGCGCTCAGTTGATGGGGGAGAGGAAAAGAGATGCCCTGGCATCCGGTGTGATGCTTTGGCAAATGGGGGAGTTTGGTTTTGTGTTGGTTGCCCTAGCAGGACAGCATAATTTACTAACCCCAGATACTGCCTCATTTTTGATTGCACTGGGTGTTTTATCTATGGCTCTTACCCCGTATTTAATTGGAGAAATAGAGCGGCTACTTAAATTGTTCAAATTAGATGGTGAACATAAATCTGATTTTTCTTATGCTGGATTTAAAGAAAACACAGTGAAAGATCATGTGGTGATCTTTGGTTATGCCCGGGTTGGCCAAACCATCGCGCGATTTTTAAAACCAGAAGCAATCCCTTATATTGCCATTGAGCGCAATCCAATTATTGTACAAGAAGCACAAACCGCGGGAGAGCCTGTTATATTTGGCCATGCGGGACAAAAGGCCATTTTAAAATCGGCTTGTGTCAATAAAGCGCGGTTGGTGATTGTGACCATGGATGACTTTGAGCAAAGCCAAATCGTGATAGATGCTTTGAAGCACTACGCCCCTGAAGTAAAAATCTTGGTAAGAATGCAAGATGACACCCATTTGGAGGACTTAAAGCAACTGGGTGTGACAGAAGTGGTTCCGGAGTCTTTGGAGGCAAGTCTCATGCTGGTTTCTCATGTACTTTATATGTCAGGGGTGCCGATGCGTCGAATATTTAAGCGGGTGAGTAAAGAGCGGCAGAATCGCTATGAATACCTCCATGGCTTTTTTACTGGCAGCCCGGATGAAATGAACGAGTATGGGAACAATCACTCTAGCTTTGTGACTGATAGATTAGAGTATTTGCATGCGGTTGCGCTGCCCGAAGACGCTTATGCAGTGGATAAAACCATATCAGAGCTACAACTCGTTAGACATAAAGTAGTGGTTAAGGCGCTCAGGCGTGACGGTATTGAAATTTCCATGCCTGATGAAGATATTTTGCTGCAATCGAGCGATGTGCTATTGCTTAAAGGCAAACCTCGGCGGGTAGAGCGGGCTGAGCAGTTTATTCTAGACGGTTTGCCTTAATCTAACTCTAAAAATGCTTTAATTTCGTCCAACCGCTCGAGCCCGTCTTGATACCCGATATTAATGAGCTCTTGGGTATAGCTTTTTTCAAACAACAAGTAACTGGTTAAACTCGATTGAGAGTGCTTTTTCACACCAATGGTTCTCAGTAGGAGTTTCACTGCAATGGGCAGGTCGTCGTAAAAATCGATCGCCAGTTCATTGAAGTTATGTGATGGATTGACAATAAGTGTATCAACGCGTTTTAACTCTTTATGTTTATCTCTGGCTGGCAGCAAGCTGAGTGTGCGATTGACTCGTTCAAGTCGCTCTAAATCCGACTGTAAAGTATCGCTGAAAATACTATCTAACAAGTGGCCTGCGACCACGGACATACCCGGGAAATGAGGCTCATAGCCTAGGGGCTGTTGTACTTTTGGTTGTTCAACACCAATGATGAATATTTTGCTGGCACCTAGGTGTATTGATGGGCTCAAAGGCGAGAGCTGGTGGATTGAGCCGTCGCCATAATAGTTATGTTTGACTCTAACACTTGGAAACACCATGGGAATGGCGCTAGAAGCCATAAGGTGATCAATATTCAACTGCGTTTGAATGCCTTCGCGTTTAGCGCGCTGCCATGGCTTGGCTTCTTTTGACTGAAAAAATGCCACCGATTTTCCACTTGAGTAACTCGATACGGTCACTGATAAAGCATCAATAAAACCACGTTGAATATTTCGGTCAATTCTCGCTAAATCAAGCACCTCTTCTAGCAAGACGCGTAACGGGGTGTTATCGAGCAAACTGGCTGGGGGGTGGTTTAAGTAATCAGCTTGAAAACTGCGCATAACGTTATTAAATAAGTGTCCGAATGCGCCGAGCAATGTACTTTTATACACCATGTTGGTATGAAAATTTTTCCAGATCCATTCAATTTTTCGAATGGCGAGGTGCATGTTAGAGGAGTAGCACGCAAGGCCGGTGGAGTTGATAGCCCCGGCAGATGTCCCATTGATAATTTTAAATGGTAGGGGGGCACTTCTGGGTAAACTCAGCGCAATGGCCTTGAGTACACCCACTTGATATGCCGCTCTCGCTCCACCACCGGTAAGTAACAACGCGATATGCGGCTTGCCAATTTTACACTGTACTTTTTTCATATTTGTTCCTTCGAAGTAGGGTGTAAGTTGCAACGATAAAAACAAGTCGCTTTCTTATACTATAATCAATTGATGACGAATGTATATTTTACATCTCTTATAAATATCAGCCTGTTACGTAATTTTGACAAATATTAAGTGGTAAAAAAGTGTCATGATTATGTGGTTTATTGTCGATTTGGTGCTTGTTTGCGCGGGTGTTCATGTAATTGTCAGCAAATCGGTGCGAGTTTGAGATAAACTCTCGTTAATGCGCGTTGACGCAGATGAGATATCTTTTAGTTTGTGTTTTAATTACAAGGTGCCGCTGAGGTAAATGCCTTAGCTGCCGAGTTTTTTAAGCGAATTTTACGGAGCCTCCATGTCAGAGCACAGTTCAGCAGAACCAAGGACAAATAAAAAGCCTTCTAACAGTCAATTACTTCTTGCGGCAATCGCAGTGGTTGCCTTGATCATTGTGGCTGTATTTGTATTAGCGAACAAAGATAGTAAGCCCGCAGAAAATACAAAATTTCGACAGGATGTCGTCGTGCCTGAAGAAACCCCTAAAACCGTTGTGAATACAGCGCGTCAAGAAGCTGAGCAAAATAAGTCAGCTGAGGTTGCACCAAGTGTTGAGCCAGAACCCGTTGATGAAGAGCCAACGGTTTCTCAAGTGACTGAACCTGAGCCAAGACCTCAAGAGCCAGTTGAACCTGTGCTACCAAGTTTAGATGACAGTGACAATAGTGTGCGTGACACAGTTGCAAACTACTTGAGCAAACAGGCGATGGAGCTGCTGGTAACAGAAGATATGGTTAGGCGCAGTGTGGTATTTATTGACAACTTAGCGCAAGGTAAAGTAGCTAAAAAACATTACCCTGTGAGTAAACCAGCCGATAACTTTATGGTCATTGAAGATGACTTAATTATCACTGATCCGAATAGCTTTGAGCGCTACACGCCTTATGTAAATATGTTGAACTCAATGAGCACAGCGCAACTTGTGCGTTTATATGAGCAGTATAAGCCGCTTATCAATGAAGCTTATGAAGAGATTGGCTACAACGGTGGTGAATTCGATTATACCTTACAAGAGGCACTGGGCGAGTTACTTGAAACGCCTATTCCAGAGTCAAACTTGCCGCTTATTCAAGAGTCAGTGACCTATAAGTATGCTTACGCAGAGTGGGAACAGTTGTCTGATGCACAGAAACTATTCTTGCGTATGGGCCCTGAAAATATGAAAAAAGCCAAAAAGCGCCTACAAGCTTTTCAGCGTGCATTGGCTAACTAGTACAAATTTAATACTTAAATAATCAAAAGCTTGCTTACTTGCTTAAACAAACAGCAAACGAGCAAGCTTTTTTAGTTTTCGCTTGCATCCCAGTAAGAAAATCGCCATAATTCAACCCGCGCCAAACAAGGCCCTCAATGGTAGTCTTATTGGTCCTCTCGCAACAATAGTTCGTGAACCTGGTCAGGTCCGGAAGGAAGCAGCCACAGCGGATGACTTGTGTGCCGGGATGTGGCTGGTAAGACTACCACCCAAATTTCCTCATTTGTTGTTTGAAGTGTAAGTCTTATTAATAGTACTCAAAACTATACTAAAACATACTAATTCCCTTATAAATCCAATTAAAAACTAGATCTCAGTTCATTAGATCAATAGCACTTCATATACTAATCTACTAAAACTCATCCGTACTAATTGGTTTAGTTACCGTGTTAGTCAAAGTTCTTGCGCAAGTTAAAACAGATAATTCAGGCTTATTGATTGAAGTACCTGTGTTGCTTAGTGAATATGGGGTATTTGATCCCTTACTTGATTACGTTATAAGCCAGTTGCACATCAAAAGTTTGCCATGGATGAACCGCATTACGTTTGCTTGCCAACTGTTACTTGAGTACATGGAAGCCAACACAGGGCTATTTTCAGACGCCAGTAAGTTATTTCAATCATTTGTTATGCGTTTATCATTGGGTACCATTAGCCCAGAGGGGAATGATCCATCGGGTTTATATTGGTTACCTCGCTCTACTGCAAACGTAAATCAACTTTTATCTGCGCTAAATGGTTTAACGGATTGGCTCGCCAATAACAGAAATACAACTAGCTTAAACCCGTTTGAACAAGCCAGCTCTCATCAAGAACGCCTTAACTATGCTGCATGGTACAAACGTAACCAGTATAACTTTTTGGGCCATATCAAAAGTAACCCATTACCTAGTGTACTTAAAAGCGTGCGCAAGGTACGTGGTAAAAAGGATGTGCTCAAGGTTGATGGGGATGCTATTTCATTTCCAGAAAAACTCTTTAAACCCTTTTTTATTCAAGGCTTGGGCAAAGCCAGAGATAAACGCGTGGCATTGCGTGATCAGCTTATCGTGTTGCTGATGCATGGTACCGGTGTACGAGAAAGTGATGCTTTGCACCTTTGGGTGGATGATGTGTTTTACGACCCAGAAAACCCAAGCGGTGTGATAGTACGTTTGTATCATCCTGAAGATGGCAGAGCTCCAAATAATTGGACTGGCCGCAAACGACAAAAAACACGCGCAGCGTATTTGGCTGAGAAATTTAACTTAATTCCTCGTAACCGCATGACGGGTACCGCCCGAGTTGGCTGGAAAACCAAAGTGGTTGATGAAGACGAAAACTACATTCAACTGCACTGGTTTCCTGCCTTTTACGGTGAGTTATTTGCCAAGTTGTGGCAGCAATACTTACTGTATTTGTTGCCGTTACCAAGAATGTACCCGTATGCATTTGTGTCGTTTTCACAAGCTCACGAAGGCCAATCACTCACCCTAAACGCGTTTAACCAAAGTTATAAAGCGGCCATGGCCCGTATCAACCTTGTCGTGTCAAAACCTGAAGGACGAACCCCACATGCCCACCGTCATGCTTATGGCAGGCGTATGTCGAGCGCGGGCATTGATCCACGACTGATCAAAAAGGCACTTCACCATGCTTCGTTATTATCGCAAGCGGTTTACACCCAGCCAAGCATTAAAGACGTGACAATGGCATGTGAAAGAGCGTCAAAAAACCTTGATGGCCAACACTATGCCGAGTTTAAAGAAGACGTCAGCATGAGCTGGCAAAGCGTGATGGAATCAGGCTTTCAAGATATTGACCCTGATGGGTTATTTAGCGGTAAATACCCCAAATTAAGGAGGTATAAACCATGAAAACACAGGATTATGAGTTTAATTGGTTTATCAAGAAAAACGGCTCAGGCTGGGAGACATGGCGGGAGCTGGCCTCAACTTGGCTTGAATAAAAGCAATACGGCATTGATCATTCACGCGCCGCAATCGCTCGCTTTTTAGATGAATACCTGGTACCGCGATTTATTACCGATCCCATTGAGCTATTTACACTGGCAGATCAAGACTACAGCAAATTTCTTATGCCGTTTGAGCTGAATGAAGGGTATCGTGTTAGGCAAAACAACGATGTATGCCGCTTTATTGATTGGATTATTCATACCTACTACTCAGAGCCAGATGACAATGGCGACCCTGTGCCACTATTTCAAAACCCTTTTGAAAAAGAGCAAAACCCTGTAAGACGACAGGAAACTGTCTACAACGCTTTACCCTACGCCTATATAAAGCAATTGCGCAGCATATTATGCCCCGCGCCTCGAGGTCACTTTAAGCAATGGCAGTGGGCCATCGACTACAGTGAGATCTTCTTTACTAATGCTCGTTTTTTAAAAGACTGGATTTTAGTTGATAAGTCGGTGATAGACAAAGCGGACCCTGATTGTGTTTGGCAGAAACACACGCTAGATAAACAGCGGCAAATAAGAATAGATGGTGCACTGAGAACCTTAGAGAAAGGTGACAGCATTTACTTAATTTGGTCGCCTGTTCGTGCCATGGCTTTATATCTTAAGTTGCAGTTACCTTTACGAACCTTTCAAGTGCGAATGCTGGACTCGGGCGAGGCAGATACATGGCGTTACAGCAATGGCGAGTGGCAAATGAATACGGAACATCATTTTGCTGAAGGCAGCGATAAGCGCCCATGGCAAAAAGGGGTATTCCACCGCATTATTACGCCAGATATTGGTGATGTGATGACGGGTATGTACATAAACACAAATAAAACCGCAGATAGAAACAAAGACGAAATAACTCGGGGATACGTGATCCCGTGGCAACACGAAGAGGTGTTGTATTGGTTAGAAAAGCTCAGAAACTGGCAAGAAAAGTACAACCCAATCAGTAAACCTACCTCTATTTACGACTTAGATTACAAGCACTTTGGTAGCACTAAAACCAAAATTCAGCGCAGTGAAATTGGTGATATTTGCTTTTTGTTTCGCAATGCCGCAGCGTATCGCAAGCGCGAACGTTGTATGCCAATTACTGACGGCTACGTTAATGCACTTTGGGTGGCTTTGCTTGCCCAACTCGAGGACGATGTGGCAAAAAAAGAGCACACTTTAAGAGATGGTGCCAAAGTGCATTTTGTTGACCCTAAAAATGCCAAAAGGCCGCTATTTCCTTCGCATGCATTACGCGTTTCTTTGATTACTTGCTACGCCATTGAGGGGGAAATACCCACACCAATATTGTCAAAGCTGTTGGTTGGCCACAGTCGTTTGATCATGACTTTGCACTACACCAAACTCACGCCTGTGATGATGGCCAAGAAAATGCGTGAGGCTGAAGGCAAAATAATTGACAAAGAAGACGATAGCTTGCAGTCATTCTTGGCCAATAAATCCATTGAAGAAATCGGCTTGCAAGCCGCGTTTAAAGGCATTGAATCGCTACAAACCGCATTGAGAGTGCGCAACCCAGCTGGGTGGCAAGAAAAGTCGATAGGCATTTGTTTAGCAGGAGGTAACACTTCACCCTTGGTTGAACATGCCTCTATTGCTGGGTGCTGGAATGGCGGCGATAAACTAAAAAAAGCGAATCGAAACCAAGCCGATTTACACACGCCAGTCCCCCATGGGATTGAGAACTGTATTCGCTGCCGCTGGTTTATTACCAGCATTCGATACATTCAATCGCTCACAGCTCATTTTAACAACTTAAGCTACCATGCCACAGAAGCCGCTAAAATTGCTGCGGAACTAGAGGGCGAGCAAGCGAGCTTATTGGATGAAGAATACTTTTGCGAGGTAAATGGCACCCCATTTAACAACTGGTGCTAAACGGCCAGCTCAGAACTATCGCTCGGCGTGAATTGCCAACCAAGCTAACCTTTAAACCACTCTGTAACGTTAAAAAGCCAAAAGCTGAAACTACGGAAGATGTTACATCCAAAAAAGAAATGCAGCGTCGCTACAAATATGTGCAAGGTGCAATTGAACAAAACGTTCCAGCCTATACAGAGAAATGGTTAACCCCGTTTATTACTCAAAAGGCGGCGGAGATAAACGACAGCAGCCCACCGTCATGGCGTACGCTAGCCCATTGGAACAAAGCCTTTGTGGAAAGCGGCTGGGATAAACACGCACTGATGCCAAGGCATAAAGCCAAAGGCAACCGGACCAAGCAATTACCTAAAGAAGTGCATGACCTAATTGATGAGGTGATCAATGAATACCTTCGCACGCATACGGTGGTGAGGTATCAAAAGGTGTATGAGCAATTTCTGGAAAAGCTTGATACGCTTCATGCCGAAAGGAAGGGGGAAGATTTAAGTGCATTCAAACCATGCAGTTATAGGTGGATAGTGAATAGGCTTCAAAATGGAAAATAGTGAATCAATTAGATACTCAATAGGTAAGCAAACTTTATTTAAAGAGGCTATTGTAGCCTTTCATCCAGAGATTGGAGGCGAATATTTTTCTAACAATCCACACGAAAAAATGTTTAACAAATACATAGGAAATGCCGCTGGTTCTCGTTTGTATGGTTATATCTTGCTGGATTTCAGACTAAGTAGCGACTGGGAGTTACCAGGAGGTATAGTAATAGAGCGTTCGATTGTGATTAACCATGGAGTTGATGACGGAGCTGGGCAGGAGTGTATGCAGTCTTTCGTGTCAACAGTGCTCTTACCAGATTGGGTGACTGCCTATAACCGTCAATTGTTTTTACAGGGGTTGGCTGCGGTTGTTTCGTTTACTACAGCTAGGTCCGCCTACGCACAAGGTAGCTCATTTGAAAGCATAATTGCCGATAAGCTAGTTCCTATTGAGCAGTTTGTTGAAGAAAATCGCCAAGGTAGTTTTGCAGATATAGAGGGAATCAAAATTGTTATCAAAACCGACAAAGGAGATATTTGGGGCCGTTTCTGGAAGTTTCGTCCCATAGATGAAACAACGCACCCTGTTTTTTCTTCCCATCTGTCGATTCAAATAGATAATACAAATGACCAATTTCTAGTGGTAAAACTTGATAAGAATTATAACTTTATCGATATACCTCATACACCATTTTATAATCCGTCTACAGATGAAGTTTTGGTCTTTCAAATTAATAAGTTTCGCCAGCTTGCGGCATTTGGCCCAGTGGCGGTATTAGGCCGTAGCTCTGTCTTTAAGATACACGAAGATGTGCTGGCTGAATGGAATACTCGATTATCAAATGTAATCTCAAATTTATGGAAGCTCCCATATAAATCGAGCGCGAAAGCTTTTGACTACAAAAGTGTATGCAAACTATACGAATGATTCAGTTAGCATGTCATAACTATGACGAAGATTTCGACTTATCATTTTCTATGCTAGTTTCTGCTATTGAAAGTGTTGCGCAAATTGCCATGCCAGAACCTGAGAAGCATGAACTTCACAATGTATGGAAAAAATCTACGAAGAATGATCCTGATCTTAAAGCGCTTTTCCAGTACTACTGCGACTTACGGGTTCATGATAAACGTTTGAAAGAGCGTTTTGCTAGTTTCGTGTTTAAATATTTTCCAACTGAGAAGTGGTGGGACCTCTACGATGATGGCATTCTTATGCATGGATTTAACTCACCTTATAATGAGGCCACAGAGTTAAGTAGAAAGCACTCTGAATTTAGACCTAACCATTTTACTCCAGAACAATTAAAAGGCATTGTTAAAGAAACATATAATTACAGATCTAAATTTGTTCATAGAGGAGAATCAACACCGCATCGAAATCCAAAATTAGGCTCGTGGCAACGTTTTTTTGAAGAGCTAAGAAATGTGGGGGAGTACGGTTCATTTTCAACCAAAAGGTATTTAATAAGCAGAGAACTTATGCTTGAAATAGCGATCAAGTCGATAAGTAATTACTTAGCTGAACAGTCTGAATCTTCGTAAGTTGTATATAAGGAAAATGACGAGGTATTGCCTTTTAATAAATTGGCGTTTAACTACACAGCAAGACTAAATACTTGACTCAGATGCTCTCACTTTGCTGCAGAAGTAATTTTCTACAATAGGTTTGAGCAGCCGTTTCCATCGATTTTATATTTACTTCCAATGAATTAAAGCGCAATGTAGTATAAATACTGTTATTTGGTAGCCCAGTATTGTTACTAACTATGTTTAGCCTGTAAAGCGGGCCTAATTTTATCTTTTAGGAGTAATATTGTTTAATCCGAAATACACAGTAAAGCTTGGAGAGAAAGAAGAAGTTATCGGTGTAGACTTTTTGCAAGCATATGCGGCTAAATACAAATTGGACAGATATGCTAACGGAAGATTCAGCTGGTTTTTTGTTTTACAAATGTTCATGTATCACAAAATGTTTGATATAGAACCATATATGATCGTAGATGCAATAAAAGAGCTAGAAGGATGCACAGAAGTAAATCTTATAAAAAAAGAAACTCAGTTTAAGAGAAAGCCACTGAAAGGGTTATGGCATAAACACTACTTTTCCGCACGCTTTCTAATGAAAAATATAGTAGTTCACCATGGTCAAAGTGGTATTAAAAGGCTCATTGCAAAGCACTGGGATGGTAAGAGCGAAATCTCGGATGAGCAGCTTTCAAACATCATAGATGACTTTGGAATAAATGCATTTCAAGAAAGGTCAAATAAAGGTAATCTGACAGGAGAGTGGATAGTTTTTGCAAAATACAATGATGAGAATTATTACCTATCTCTAGGAGAACACTCTGGGTGTGATCGAAAACTGTACGAAATGATCGTTTCAACCTGTACTCCTCAATTTAAGTTTTTGAGTACAATATTGGAACAGAGCTGACAAAAGTTTTCGGGACCCGCAATTGATAACCAAAAGACAGTGTTTTTTAATTACTAGGCCCTTACTAAATTATCTTTATGTTCTAATAGGTATTTATTAGGCTGGTACACTTTCCACTATAAATTTGTATGTCGCTATAAACTCCAGTTGTTTGAAGTGTAAGTCTTATTAATAGTACTCAAAACTATACTAAAACATACTAATTCCCTTATAAATCCAATTAAAAACTAGATCTCAGTTCATTAGATCAATAGTACTTCATATACTAATCTACTAAAACTCATCCGTACTAATTCGTATAGTTACCATGTTAGTCAAAGTTCTTGCGCAAGTTAAAACAGATAATTCAGGCTTATTGATTGAAGTACCTGTGTTGCTTAGCGAATATGGTGTATTTGAGCCCTTACTTGATTACGTTATAAGCCAGTCGCACATTAAAAGTTTGCCATCAATGATTTCTGTTATCTAGCCTAGGTAATATGGATAGTACTTTTAGCATATCTTTGCGTAGTCATGTGCCTTGGAACATGAGTAAAGAAGAGCTCCCATTTTGAACAATTTGCTTTTGCATATTTATATTGTTGGGTGTTTTCCAGATATCACTGTTATATGAAAGTTGACGCGTTTTTACCATTTATGATTTGGTGACACCTATTTAAGTTATGGTTGATAGTAATAGAGTGTGTGTATGAGTAGCCGTTGTTATGCGGCGGCGAGTACGCTATTGTTATGCGACATTTTTCGTTGATAAAAATGTCAGCTATTGAGGGAGTCAAATGAAGTATAAAGTAGTACCTGTAAGATCGGATTTTTTAGATAAAGTTAGAAATGTAGGTATAGACGATCAAAACCAACCTGTAGAAGTATTGGAAGCTAAAGGTGGTGAACCATGCCGAGATGTGCTTCGTGGCGCTAAGGCTGGTGAAGAACTAATATTGGCCAGTTATTGTCCTTTCACTAAAACAGGCCCGTATAAAGAGTATGGTCCCATTTTTGTGTTGGCAAACTCGAAGAGTCAGGAGTTTGATGTTAACAAACTGCCATTGCCAAATGGATCAGCAACCGATTATTTAGGTCACACATTTGTATTAAAAGCATACTGTGAAAACGAGCGTATATTAGACGCGAAATTGACATCACCAGAACACGCAGAGTCAGACCTTGAAGAGTTTTTAACCAATGATAAGGTAAGCTTTGTAATTGCAAGATATGCTGCTTATGGTTGTTACAGTTTTAGAGTTGAACGTGTGGCATAGCTAACAAGTTGATAATTGGCAAAATTTACTGTGTCGCTTTATGCATTGTGTTTCACGCGCAAAAACTACCCAGAGAAAACTCCAATTATCAAGGCGTTAGCTGTCCAATAGAATCATGGATACGAAATCTAAATTTACTCAAACAGTCCAATTAAAAACAAATGATGATCGAACCACTTTAAAGTTAAGTGAATTTGAACTTCTAGGCAGTAGCTTCAAATGCTTTGTTACTTTAAGCTCTAGAGGCTTTGGGTTTCATGGTACTGTTTACTTTGACAATCCAAAGAAGTTTCTCAGTGATATTGAGATTATGAATTCCACAATGAAAGGTTCTGCTGAGTTGAAAGAGGATTATAACGATCACTTCCTTAAATTTGAGCTTAATCACTTAGGGCATTTAATTGTCAGTGCTTGTTTCGTAGAGTACAGTGAACATTCTCAAAATTTGGCTGTAGAGTTTAAAACGGACCAAACTTGTTTGCCTTCATTTCTCGAAGAACTCAAATTAGTCTTGGTGTAACAGCAGCTAACAAACGCTTAAGCTAAAGGGCTAAAAACAGCAGGCTTGTGCTCCGCGTCGCTCATTTTAGCCTGTAATTTTGCGCTGTTTACGGCAAGCGCTAGGCATCAAGAGGCAGCATGGAAGTAATTGAACAATTTTGTAGTGAACATGTAAAACAAGTTCATATGTTGTACCAACAGGTATGGAGGGGAAAACTCGTACATTAGCTGACACAATAGACTGTGTATCTGGTTCACAGGTTTGTGTTGGTATCGTAGGTGACCAAGGTGAACTAGTCGGTTTTGCACGTGTCTTGAGTGACTTTATCTATAAAGCTGTTATTTTTGATGTCATTGCAGCTCCGGAAGAACGCGGGAACGGCCTTGGAATTAAGCTAATGGAGTTGATAAAACATCATCCTAAACTGAGCAAGATTCGTCATTTTGAGCTCTATTGCTTGCCTGATATGGAACCATTTTATGAGAAGCTTGGTTTTACCTCAGAGGTGGGCGGAATACGTTTGTTGAGATGTGAAAATGCCTAATAAACTGTTCATGCGGACAGCGAACAGTCGGCGATTTTGGTTTGATTTGAGCTCAGTGATTATGGTGGCTCTGTTTGGGATTAGCAGTAGTTAGCTGTTACTTAACAAGGTATTAAGCCTCTTATGAATATCGGGTATTACGAAAAATTTGAGAAAGAATTAGAAGCCGGGCTAAAGAAACAAGCAGCAGCTTCAGTGAAACTTTTTGTTGAGTCATTTAACGGAGAGGAAGAGGTTCTCAACTGGGTATGGTCGTATTTACCTAACCTTGAAAAAACAGACATAGCTGTATCCGCTACGAAATATTCATGAACCTCGTTTATCCTACTTTGAAAAGAGGTTTTGAGGTTGGAGATTACGATTCAACTTTGTGGCTTGGTAAGCTTATTCAAAATATTTATCAAACCAAAGGCTTATTTGAAGAACTTGGCTCTCTGGTTGAAATGGATTTTTATAAAAGGTGTCACGAAATAGATCCCGAAAATAATCAAGGAAATGGCCTACTACTTGGCAGTCTTTTAAACTGGTTTTCATATTGTGAACATGAATGGCCAGCTGGTATTTTATACGGTAATGATGGCGCAAGTATTGAGCAATGCGAAGAGATAAGAAATGAAGTAAAGTTTGCTTTATCGCTTGTGACTGAGCAAGCGGACATAGACTTTATTGAACAGTTTTTAGAAAAACTAGTTCAGTATGAAACGAGACTTAGTAAGGCCTTAAAGTCAGACTCGTAACAGTTGACTCGATTCCGCTTAGCTTCATATTTTAGCCAACAATTACTCACTACTTTAGGCGGTGTTATCCATACAAAAGAAAAGTGCCTGTCCTATTTGCTCAATCGATTTCTAAGATCTTTTAAAAAGTTGCTTTTTTGATTGTATTAAAACCAGTTGTCAACATTCAAAAATGCCTCAAACTAATAAGGCAGAGTTAATTTTACCATTATTTTATAAACAACACGCTTTATGGTTGCGTTTGATTTTTAAATAAACAAATAAATGTAATACTTTTTAGCTTAAAAAGTGTGGGGCATTTTATATGGTGAATTAATGCAACCAAATTTAGTTGCGAAGAATAGTTTTAAGAAAAAATCAATAGGTGTATACTCCTATTGTTAGTTTTCTATTTATTGAACTAGGTTCCTTTTAATAGTTGTGTGCGGTTTTAAATTGCAAGGCTGCTTGAAGGACTGGTTTTAGCTACTTTAAAATACTTAAAATAGCCATAAGTTTTATTTTAATCTAGATCTCAAAAGCCATCATTGGTAATAATTAACATGAATATAAGAATATTATTATTTCTATCTATCGTAACTTTCGTAATTACAGGTTGTTCCAGTTCAAGAGTTACAGCATCTCTTAGCCCGGAAATTCCAGAGGCGTCATATACAGGAAAGGGAACAAATGCAGGGCCGATGTTGGTTGGCTCTCTTGGTGCTGTGGGGGTTGGTGTAGGTATAGCAATAGATAAGGGTATAGCTAAAGACTTTGACAAACAGATTGAAATACATAAAGCCAAATATATTAAAAATATTTCTGTTCTACTAAAAGGTTACTTTCCAAACGCCGAAAGTTTTAGCTTGTCACGGCTTGAGTTCACTGCTGTACGAAACGATGAAAACTTGGTGAACACGAGCTTGGTTATTAAAGTGGAAGAAAACAGTGCCATTGATTTTGTATCTATTGAACTAGAAATAATCAAGTTCGATGATTTAAAAACGTCAGATGCTTTCTGGCAACACCTCGAAAAAAAACTAAAAAAAGGACTGTAATATGAAAACAACTCTCTTTATTGGATTACTCATTGGGGCTATTTCTTTTGGCACCAAAGCGAGTACATGGGCCAATGCATCTGGAAAAATCAGTAATATTCAAGTATGGGCCAATGGTAGTGATCCATATGGAGTCTGGGTTACTTTAGAGAGTGGCTCCGTAACGCCAAGTGGTTGTAGTCTGACTTATTATTTGCAACATAACGCTTCAAACAAAGATATCGTTTATAGCGGTTTACTTACATCAAAGGTGTCTGGCGGTAACGTTACTATCCAAACAGATAGAAGTAAGAATGCGACGGGTTTGTGTCGAATTCATAAAGTTCTTTTTTAGAGCAATAAATATTTAAGATTTAGGTAGACACGATATAGAAAGTAATTTGGCACCATTTAGGGCTGGCACAAATTTATTGCTTAAGTCGTGCTATTTTACTTCAGTTTAAATATCTAGCTTGAGTTGAATAGGAATGATAAGAGCACGGTGTATACGCCGTGCTTTTTGTGTGGACAGGGTAAGTAAACAGGTAAAAACTTTGACCGCAGACGGACATAGATTAGTAGAGCGAATGAAGCTGCCAAGCAGTGTATTTGCGAGACAACGAGATGATATCTAGGTGGTATAAGTTTTACAGAGGGAGTCCAATCATTGATAGACATCTTAACGGTGAAACTTTTGGCAAAAAGAAAAGTGCCTGTCCTATTTGTTATCAGGAGCGTCAATTAATTAGGTGCTTTTCATCTAAACTCACATAAATATTTTTTGTTTGCTATCAGCACAGCTTTGGAAACTGCTCATACAAGTGTATTCAAAATAATTGTGTTAACCAATCTTTCAATTCATAGTAGGCACAGAGCATTGGCGATTTTGGCCATAATTCCTCAGAGTTGCAGTCAAAAACTTTGAAACTAAAATCTTCTCTGGACAAACTGGTAGGTGGCTTAAAATAGCCTTTATTGTTACCAAGGTGATGCTCAAAGAAACCTGTGCTCAGGTTGGCCACATCAACAATCGCTTTGAACTTATTATCTCTTTGCAGTGTTGATTGCGGTTGTTGAATCATCTCTTTGAAGACGACAAAGTCGGTGAAAGACAAGTGATTGAGGTCTTCAAAAATGGCAACATAGCCTTTGTTTTTCACGTTCAGAAAAACTTCGCTGAAGTATTCTTCGTAGGCGTGCACATACATAAAAGGCTGTTTAATAATAAGCCCTTTTCTATTGAAAATTGTACCGTCAAGGTTAATGATGGCATCGACTTTGTCTGACAGTGCTGCGCTATGAAAAGCTGCTGCACCACCATAAGAGTGACCGATAATCCCGACTTTTTCGGAGATCTTGTTGTAAAAAACACTCTCTGGTTTTTGGCTATGTTGCTGTAAGTGTTCAATAACAAAGAGCTGATCTGCGGTCCACATTGCCAGGTCAATTCCTAGGTTATCCTGAGGCAACTCTATGGTCAGCTTGGTCTCAGAGTCAGGGGGAGCGTAGTGAGACGAACCAAAAGTATGGTTAATAGAAGCGACTAGAAAACCTCTACTGGCAATATACGAAGCCGTGATGACAAACAGTTCCGGGTTGAGATAGTACCCATGCGATAAAATGATAAGGGGTAAAGCCCCCAAAGAGTCATCTATTTCGGCTCCTTCAGCGATGTTCCAATTTAAGGGCTTTAACTTTTCTATTGCTGGTGGCGCTATTACTTCATCGAAAATAAGCTGGTTAACCCTTGCAAACTTGTCCGGCAAAGCCGCTAGCTTAGTTTCCTTATTATCGACTACAGCGGGATAAAAAAACCTAACTCCCAGCTGTCTGGGGCCCAAATCAATCGTTCTATGGTCGTTGCGACTGTGATCTTCTAGGTGAACAACAAAGCTCCCAACTGGCTGCTTTAAAGGTAATGATATCGTCTGCTGGTGGATACACAGATTATTTCCTGTTTCAGACTCACAGCTTTGCACCTTGCTGGTTGCTAGGAAAAAAACAATTGCCACAGAGAGTAATTTCGCTAGGCGTTCAGGATTCATTATTTATTCCAATGTTTTGTTTGTGATTGATAGTGCGGCTCAGTAATTCCCCATTTTCCATAATGAGTGTTTGTTCAGAAAGGTCGCAATACCTGTCACCATACTACCTCATTACTAATTTATTTTGTTGTTTTTAAGGTAATTTATCTTTTTGGAGGAAGTACGAACTCGAAAAGGTAGAAATCGAAAGTTGGCTAATAAACGGAGTAAATTATCGAGCTTATACTGGTGATTTTGGAACAAGATCTCCCGAAGGTGTCGAAGCATCAATTCCAGAAACGCCTTTTGAGTCTTTAGAAAAATCAACTAAAAATGGAGCGCTAGATTCAGAAATACCTTGGTTTAGAGTTTTCTTCGAGCGTGTATCTGGTGAATTTTCCTTAGAAGCTCTATAAGAAAATGAGGTTTGGGAAAAAGGGACTTCAATGCTAAGCGCAGAACTTTGGGAAAAATCAGAGGGCTATTATAGTGTTTGTAACTTTATTATACTGCGCAAAGCATAACAAAAATCTGCACGCTTACACATATTGATGCGCTTTTCTATGTGTATGTCGCTACGCTCCAACTATATACAAAAACGCTCTCCGCAGTATCAGTAGGTGAGCTAGGTGTTTAATGTAAGTGCTATGAATACGATAATTCAACATATTGAAACATATTGGACAAAAAAATCCCGTGGACACCCTAAAGCAACGCTAAGAAACGCAGTGCCAGAAGTCTTTCCAATAGAAAATGTACCAGAAACTCAAGGTGTATTATTAATCGAAGTTAAGCACTCTGAATATAGCAACTTTCATAACCCCTCTGTTTCACGTTTTCGAGCCATAAATGAAAATCAGCAACGACAATTGGGATTTGAGTTTGAAGAGTTAGGTGGTGAATTGTTAGTGTCAATGTGGAGTAGTAGTGGACATTTGAAAAGAGTTGGTATCTTAAAAGCAAATTCATGGCTCAAGATAATTACAAATGAACGTACTTCATTAGAGTATACTTGGGCTTATTATAAGCATGTATATAACATTTATTATGGTAATGCATGCAATATCGGCAATGTACTTACCTCTCAGCAACCGAATACAGTATTAAACCTGGAAAATAACCTATGGTAGTTTAATCTTCGATATTATTGTGTGGCTAGTAGTACCTTGTTTCGTTGGCATAATGTGGAAGAGACGACGAAAAAAGGTAAGTAAAACAGCTAACACATATGAACCGTCTCCCGTCAAGAAAATCTATGGAGTCGTGTCTTGCAATGAGCAGGCTTTGCACAATTCAAAGCATGCCCCCGCGATTTCTATTATCCAGTACATGTAGCATGAGATGGTCTTTTTAGCATATCTCTACTTATACATATACGCTTGGGTCATGGATAAAAATCGTGATTCCATAGTAAGTTACATTTTATTTCATGTATATACATTGCTTAGTGTTTGTTAAATATCACTGTTATGCGACAATTGACGTACTTTGCCCCTTTCTAACTTGATGACGTCTGTTTAAGTTATTGAGGGGTAATAAAGTGTGTGTCTGAATAGCTGTTGTTATGCGACGTTTATCGTAGATAAAAATGTTGTGTTTTCAGTCAAGTTTCGAGTTTATACAAATAGGTAAGTTGGTTTGTCAGTTGTTAGTCTCTCATGGAATAAAAAAATTTCTCTTACCTCTGACACTTTAGAGGGCTTCAAAGAGTTAAAGGGAGACTTGTGGGAGTACTTAGTTAAAGATACGAATAATACCTATAGAGTGTTCCGAAGCTTTTTTGACAATAAGTACTACGTTTATGAATTGATAGAACCCAAAGGTGAGTCTTTGATAGCCAAGCTTCATTGCAATGGTGACTTTGAAACATACTTAAACAAAAAGACGATTAAAGATTTTGTATGGTTTGGTAGCCAATATAGCAATCTAGCTGAAGGTAAATTGAAAATAGACAACTACAGCAAAATTTATTTAAACGATGAATTAGTAGCTGCTATCGGTGGAGAAAATAGAATTAGTTGGCTTTGTAAGACCATTTTACATGGTCGTGAAATTCGCTATCGAAAATGGAGTGGAATTAAATACAATTCCTTTCGGATTAATGAGAGGTTAGCCTTATCGCTAGCAGTGTCGTTTATGGCTAATTTGGACTAAAAAATACCTTTGCTTACGGCGTTAGGTACCTAGTGAAATTATCAATTTTCTTCACTTTGCTCTTATCCATGAATGTGAGTGCGCGCTGGTTGTTCACACATTAACAATGCAGCAGGCATGTACGATTTCTTTTTTACTACAGTTTTCGAGCAAAAAAGTGGTTCTGAAGAATTTGGTTTCAAAGAACTAGAAAAAGCAGAGAAAGACTTAGCATGTTAATGTCTGCTAAAATCTGCAGAATTAGGAGAATGTAGCGCTATTCACACTCTAAGCTCTTTTCATCGATATTCAATTGGACAGTCCTATTTTGGCTTTCAACCAGATAGTGCTATCGCGAACAAGTTGGATAAAAGAAAGCTATCAGCATGTGGTACCTAACAACTGCGCTCAAAACCATGTTGGTTCACCATTACAGCCAACATGGTTTTGCGCGTTTAGCGCAAAAGTTAGTTTTAAGATCAATATTTGAGAATTAGGAGTGCTAGTGAAGAAATTAGTTTGTTGTTTAGCTGTTGCGCTTATTGTTGGTTGTTCATCTACTTCACGTATGATCGACAGTAATATAGATGTTGCAGAATTAAATAATGGAACAGAGCTTTCTCAATCAAAAGTAACAGTTTATCTAAACAATGAAGGTACTGATAGAGCTTCTGTTCGTTTTGAAACTCGATATAAATCAGAACCAAACCGAGTTCACCGGTTGTATATATTTGATGAAGACGTACCTGCATTAAAGTCATTGCTAACTAAAGTGCTGAAAGATGAGCTGACAGTTAAAGATATGTTGGAGCCTGTCAACTTTGGTCGTGATAAAGGGGTATTCGGGCAAACTAAAGCTGGGGATAAAGAGTATGTAAGGATCAATACAGTAGAAGGTTCTTACTTGTTTCCAGAATCATCAATTCCGAATTTAATTAATGTGCTTAATCAACTAGAAGACGCGGCAAAACTTAAAACTAACAAGTAAATTATGTTCGTTCAACATGTTGGTCAGGGACGCAGCAAGCTGCGCCCCACATTTAAGCGTTAGGTAACACAGAATGACCATCAATTTTTTTAACTAATCCATTTGAGCCAGCACGCCCTGATGTTGCTGGTTGCGAGTATATAACTCTATTTCTATTTGACCCTGCTGGTAATCTAGTTGATTCGGAAATTGAAGAGCTTGATCCGAGAGGCACTTACTCTGAGGGTGATGCAAATAAAAAAATAATGAAAAATTGGAAAAATAGGAGATGTAACTTTCTAGCGTATTGAGGTTAAACTATTTTCAATAGATCACAAGAGAACAAACATTGGGCTAATTACCTGAGAGCCTGAAGAAGGCTGTGATGTTTGGGATGTTGAACTTTTATCTGGTAATTACATGGTGTTTTTCGAACCGAGGGATAGTGGATACTATCGTATAACAAGAAAAATTAAAAATTGTGGACAAAAAGCAGTTGGCTTTGTTCGCACCTCACAAATTTTAGCCAACTATTTTATTGCCCCTTGACGAGGCGTTACAAGGAGGAAGCTTGCGCACATTCTATATCGCATTAATGTTTTTTAGTTATTTCAGTGAGGCGCAAGAACCAGCTCCACTCGCTTCATGCTTGTCTTATGAAATAAGTAGAATTGATAAAGACATCGGGAAGTTTGTATTGCAGAACGTATTTGCTCCGCAACTATTTGAGAACTTGGATAAGCGTTTTCCTGAACAAGATATTGATTGGTCGGCTTGGACTACGAGTGTAGATGAATATAAAGGTGAAGATGGCAAAGAAAAAACGAAACTCAAAGGCTGTTTTGACATCACCGAAATTCATGACAACAATGAGTTGATTTCTTCAATCATGCGAGTTTCCATGACTCGATTTCAAGCAGCCATGAAGTTTTATTCAAAGCCAAGCACTGAACAAATTCCGAAAAATAAAATAGAGTCAATGCTTGATGGTTATGAAAACTTGCTTAAGAACCCAAAAGTTAAACAAGCAATGAAAGACGAGTTGGAACATAACAATCAAGTTCAAGCGACGCCAAACAAAGGCCCGGCTGGTTAGGGCGCTCTGTGCTAGTGAGGTTATTGATGAATCAGCTTATTAAGATAACCGTGGCTATCCCTTTTATTGCCATTGCTTTTTATCATCTGTATTTTTTTATTAAACCAAGTGTTACTGTCATAAATGAATCAGATAACGCTATCACAGAGGCCATTGTTCGTTTGCCTGAGAGTCGTTTGAATTTTGGCTCTATTGGACGCAAGCAAGAAAACACCATTTACCATTCACTCTCTCAAAATGATGGTAGTTATAATTATTCATTTAAAATTGACGGCAAAACAATCACTGGAAGTTGTGGTTATTTAACAAACAATGAATTCAATAAACGGTTTATGATTACAGTTAGTAAACGTAACAGGATAAGTTGTAGCCAATAAACACATAACAAGTTAATTAAACAATGGGCGTAATACAGCAGGCTTGTGCTTATTCTTTGCTTAGTTTAGCCTGTCACTTTTCTCAATTTATTAATACGTTAAACAATAAATCATGAGTCTGTTTATAAAGTGTAGAGTTGCCATTGATAACTTTACGGCAAATATCAACGAATCGGCCTTAGCTATTTTAGCTCGAGTTAACTGGCTATATGTCCGGCTG
Organism: Pseudoalteromonas luteoviolacea; assembly: GCF_018100925.1. GTDB lineage: Bacteria > Pseudomonadota > Gammaproteobacteria > Enterobacterales > Alteromonadaceae > Pseudoalteromonas > Pseudoalteromonas obscura. The sequence goes on from NZ_JAGJEH010000005.1 coordinate 162,600, forward strand.
CTATTTATTACCATAGGCGTAGCTCCGCAGTTCTTTGTTACTTCTGATGCTGTACCAGAAACTCTGTCGTTGACGTGGCAGTTCCTTCCCGTAGTATTACTTTTTAGTATTGTCGGTCTGCTGTTTATAATTGGTCTTCAAGCGTTCAATCCAATGTCAGCAAAGGTTTGGCTACTTCCAGCTTGGAAACACAATCCATTTGATTTAAAGCAGCCTCTTCAGTTCTTTCATTTTGGGGGCTGGTTCACGCTCGTTGGTTCTTTGCCTGGTTTCTTATTTGCGCTAATGAGTGAGAATGAGGAGGGTATGCTCATAGCGGCTATGCAGGCCTCTTTTGGACTTGGTATACTTATTGGTTTGAGGTTATCCGCCTTAATTTACCATCGGAAATTCACCAATGCCTAGCAATGCAAACCAATTCGCTAGTCAGTTGGCTTGCCATTTACCCAAAGAAAAAGATGGGTATCTTCATCGTAACAAACTTCGCAGGTAGAAATACTCAACCATAGTTAGAAGCAATTGTAGATAAGATTATTGATTACTTAACGGCATACAACAAAGCCTTAAAGTCGGATTCGTAACCGTAGGCTCAGCTGCGCTTTGCTACAAATTTTAGATAACAATTATTCACCCCTTAAGGTGGACGTGAGCAGCTTCTGAGGTCATATCTTGAAAAGTGAATACTTTGCACAATTTAAGACCTGATCTCATGATTTTGCTGACAGAAAAATCACTTGCTAAAACGCCAAAAACATATTTGACCGTGACTTGAAAAGTGCTATCAGCTTTAAATAGCCTGAATTACTCTACGCTTCTAGCTTTTCGTCTCGAGGTGAAAATTCAAAAACGTCTGAATAGCAATTTCGCTCTTGTAAGCCTAAAGAGTTGAGCTGGTCAATCGTGCCATAAACCATTTTTGATGAGCCACACAAGTAAGTATGTGTATCCGTAAGATCAGAATAGTCTTGTTGTATGACTTCGTAGAGAAAGCCTGTTCTTCCTGTCCAACCCGACTGAGCCGACTCTAAAATCGTATTGAAACTCAGGTTTTTATGTGCAATTGCCCAATCATGAAACTGTTCCAAAAGGAAAAAGTCATCGCTATGACGATTGGACCAGTAAATGTTGATATTCGCATCAGGGTTTCGATGCAAAATCTCTTCAGTTATACACTTAATCTTGGATATGCCAGAGCCCGCTGCGACAAACAAATGAGGTTGCTCAAGATTGGTTTGTAAAAATGCTTTTCCCATTGCAAGCATGATAGTAACTGGCTGATTATTTGCTTTGGCAGCAAACAAACAGTCGACAACTTTACCTGAAAAGTCACTGGTAACTTGAATAATCAAGCAGGTTTTATTCGGTTTATCAGCATCTAAACGGCTGGAAATTGTGTATGAAAGCCACAATGGTTTACCATCATGGTTAACATCAAGTTTGAGCTTCAAATATTGCCCTGACTTATAGTCCAATACGGTTCCCTCAGGGGCTAACAGCTCAATTTGGAAGGTATGTTTATTCAGTGACTCGATCTTGGTTACAAAAACGTCATAATGTGCAACAAGGGGCGTTTTAGCTTCATTTTTCATTTTCTAAACTTACATTTAATCGTATGGATTATTTAATTGGCGCTAGTTTAGATGAGTTTATTGATGAGAGATAATGATATATTATAAACAATCTATTAATTTTACTCATAACTAAAAATGTTAGAACGTATCCACCTTCGTATCATTCATGCTGTCCATCAGCAAGGCTCTCTTACTGCCGCAGCAAAAGAGCTCTGTGTAACACAATCGGCATTAAGTCATACAATACGTAAACTGGAAGACAATCTCGGTACTGCAGTTTGGGTACGTGACGGAAGAAGTTTAAGGCTAACACAAGCAGGCCATTATCTACTTAATATCGCAAACCGTGCGCTTCCGCTATTGAGCGGTGCTGAAGAAAGGTTAAAACAAATCGCCATGGGCGAGCGCGGCACACTTAGGATCGGGATGGAATGCCACCCTTGCTACCAATGGCTATTAAAGGTGGTATCGCCTTTTTTAGAAACCTGGCCGGGTGTAGACGTAGATGTTAAACAAAAATTTCAATTTGGTGGAGTAGGCGCTCTGTTAGATTACGAAATAGACCTGCTGGTAACACCTGATCCCTATTTTAAAAGTGGTCTGGTCTTTGAGCCAGTATTCGATTATGAGCAAGTGCTCGTCGTCCCTAAAGATCATGAATTAACAGCTCAAAAATTTGCCAAGGCAGAAGATCTTAGAAACCAAGTGCTATTTACCTATCCGGTTTCAAAAGATCGCCTTGATATTTACACGCAGTTCCTCAATCCAGATCAAGTGATCCCTAAACAACATAAAACCGTTGAAACCACTGACATCATGTTACAAATGGTCGCGTGTGGTCGAGGTGTCGCAGCATTACCACGCTGGTTGGCAGAAGAGTACAGTGTAAAATTACCATTATCTGTTGTGCGTTTAGGTAAAAATGGCATCGCGAAACAAATTTATTTAGGTACTCGCGAAGGTGATAGTAATATTGATTACCTCGGAGCTTTTATCAAAATGGCGCACGGTTATAAACACCCTATGGCTATAGGCGCGGAGTAAATCAACAGCCATTAGCATTTCCTAATGGCTATAACTACCTATTATTACATTCTTGTTGCGAGCCAAATCGCGGTAAAAAGATGAGTGTAATGTTGGCCTAAAAGTAAATAAACATGACATAAATGGAGTGTCCATATTTATCATCCCAATAGAAATTTATATGCCCCCTGTTCATGACAAGGTGTATTGAAAGTATGACAACACCAACGGACTTACTGAAGGCTATTATATTTTTTGGTTGCTAACCAAGCACATGGTAAGGTGAAAGCCATTACTCCAATCACATGCCAGCTCAATTCAAAACCTTGATGTAAAGATAAAATACTCAGTCCCAATTGCGAAAGATGATAATTCGGTAACAACCATGCTAAGAGCTGTAATACCTCGGGAAACAGGGCGATCGGCAACCACAAACCTGACAACATTGAGATGGGTAAATACACTAAGTTCACCAGCGCGGGTGCGGTTTTTGCTGAGAAGCTCAACCCCATACATAAACCCAACATACAAAATGGAATTGTGCTAAAAACAGCCAGAAAATATAGCAGCATCCATTGCTGAAAAGCCATATTTACACCAGCAAGCACAACAGCTAAGCAGCTTAACAACACAAATATCAAGGACGAAAACACAATAGCGGTAAAGGTTTTCCCTAATAGATACTGGCTGGCAGGCATTGGCGATAACTGCTTGAGTGTCAGAAGACCATTTTCTCGCTCGGTCGCAACATTCACACCGAAATTAAATAAAGCAGGGCCAATCACGCCAAAAATTATGTAATTGATCAACAAGTAGCTGCTTGTTGTGGGATCGCCCATCGTCACACCAAAAAATAAATAAAACGCACATGGAAAAGCGAGGACTGGGATTACAAACCCTAAGCTCCTAAATACATTTTTTAAGTCACACCATGCTTCTTGACGTAAGCTGTATAGGGGGATGTTCATCATGCCGCTTGCTCCTGCTTGTTTAAAGTCATAAATGTCTGCTCTAATGAACTGGGTTTAACACTCAGTTGCTGACATTCCAACCCAGCATTAAACGCGGCTTTTAATAACTCATTTGGGGCCGAGCACCGCGTTTTAGCTATGCCCTCATCTAGCTGCCAACGCCACTTATTGAGCTGTTTTTGTATAGACTCTAGACTATCGTTATAACGAAAGCTCACTTCACTCACCTGCATGCTTTGACTAAGCTCAGCGGCACTCCCTTGCGCTACAATATGACCTTTACTTAAAATAAATAGCTCATCACTTAAAGCTTCTGCTTCTTCCATATAGTGTGTGGTGAGTAAAACTGTTTTTCCTTGAGTTTTAAGCGCACCAATGGTTTGCCACATCTGTTTGCGTGCACTTACATCCATCGCTAGACTTGGCTCATCTAAAAACACAATTTCAGGATTGCCAATAATTGCGATGGCAAATAGTAGTCGCTGCTTTAATCCGCCAGACAATTGGTTAAATGCCTTGTCACGATGCTGATTTAAGTCACACAAACGCAGCGCTTTAGCAATCGTTAACGGGGCACTATGATAGCTGGCAAATAAGGTTAGTTGCTCCTCTACGGTTAAACTGCCAGGTAAGCTGCCTACTTGTAACATAGCGCCCACTTTCGCTTTCGCTTGCACAGATCCAGCTTGCATATTTAAGATATTTATCTTGCCTGCTGTGGGTTTTAAGCGGCCTAACAAAAGATTTATTAATGTAGTTTTACCAGCTCCATTAGCGCCTAATATGCCGTACACTTTGCCTTTCTCTAAGGTAAATGAAAGCTCATTTAGCACCGTTTTACTTCCGTAGCTGTGGCATAGCCCCTCTACGGTAATGGCAGCGTGTTCAGTCATAGTCTATACCCTCATCATGGTTGCTTTCGCATACTTTTTATTGTCTCTTTAGGAGCCGATATGTTTACTTCTATAAGCGTCTTTTGGCATTGCATTAAGCTATATCCCATTGCCTGTGCTCCCCAAATAAATACTTCCATCTATCCTCTGCCATGCTGTCATTTTGTTGGCAAGGTGAGTATGGCAATGTATTTGCTTTGGGATTAGTGAGCTTTGTCATTGATTTTTATGACAAGTGTCATATTGAGGTAAGAAATAAACATGACTCCTATCTCAATTTGTTGTAAACACATAAAGTTAAAACGACGAAAAAAATTTAGAAAACACCCAATCTAAAGCCCTAGTACAAATGCTGGGGCTTTTTTGTATTTGGCCGCATGTCGCTGATATTTTGGTCACGCCTATTTGACTTTTGTGACCGTATCTTTCGACTTTCTGGTCCAAGTGAAGTGCTATATACAAATATATAGCGGTGTATACGACCAACTAGAAAATAAAGATGACATATATGGAGTGTCCATATGTGTCATCTCAAAATTGTTCGCCTACCATACCGCATGTCAGGAGCCCCAATAGAGTTTTTGGACCTACTCAAGTAGAATTATTTACAGTTCCAATAACTGGATTATAGTTATGAATGAAAATAAAACTAAACAAGAACTTGCCGAGATAGAGGCTGTGTTAAAAGCATTTGGTTTAAAAAGAGTTCTAAATGAAAAAGGCCACCGAGTTTTTAGTTTACATGGTGCAGGGAACATATCGATTGCTGTTGATCTTAATTGGGATAAATATGGAGATACGCCGTTAGTTTCTATAGGTATCGTAGATAATGACGTCGCACAGGCAATGAATATTCTTACAGGCATTCCAATAAAACTTGTGCAAAATCGATTGTCTTTTGGGATCGCCTGTCAAGCCTCATCCATTAATGAAGGTAAATTTGGTGTTACTGAAGATTTGCAAGAAACCATAACACGGCTTAAGTCTTGGTTAACTTATATTAAGAGCAATAGTGAGAGTATAGTTAACGACTATATTCATTCTGTAGAGCTCTATAAATTGCCAACATTTTTCACTGATTGCGTCTTATCATTTGGAGATCGTGATACATATTGGCTCATAGCGGATTTATATTTAATTAGCTTAAAAAAGAAAATCGCTAACAATACTCTAACTGCGCCTTCTTTTGAAGATACGCTTCATTCGGCTAAAGAAAATGGCTATGACATAGAGTCAAATTATGAATTAGGCTTAATTAAGAGTTTTGTTTGCAAGAATATTTAAGGTAAACATATAAAAACACCCAATCTAAAGCCCTAGTACACATGCTGGGGCTTTCACTTTTGTTATTTGAGCAATATTTTTTTGCGAAAATAATAATTCTAAAACGTATGTTTTCTCGTCTTTGTTGATTGCACAAACCCATGTGTTTTTTGGTCCATCATTCGTAATTGTGGTCCACAAAAAATAGAGTTGTGCTCCACAAATATAGAGTGGTGGTCCAAAACCTATGTAATTGCATTAGAGAAATGATATATGACCTAAACGCGGCGCTCGTTGTACTGCATATTTTGCCGTGGGCTTGGAGCGCAGCCCTTCACGTAGTAAAACAGCTTTTCAGTGATAACACGCTGTTTCGAACGATTGCAAATATACTTAAAAAGCCAACGGCTTTGTTCATAAAACTGTAGCACTAAACACAGAATTAATTACCACCCAAGCTCGTCGCTTACTGCGATTAACAATTCCTGCGTATTTACGTATTCGCTCCGTTCACATAATACCATGAGCAAAACTCATAGGTTCATAAAATTAAATCAATATTAATCATGGGTTATTCATCATAGAATCGCTTCATTACTTTTAAGGCCAGATTTAATTTTAAGCTAGGGACACCACAATATTATGAGCAGCGATTTCACCTATTCCATTAAGACCATTCGATTTGATGAGCACTATTCACCTTCAAACGATACGCGCCTTACTACAAACTTTGCTAATTTGGCGCGTGGTGAAGTACGTCAGGAAAACCTGCGTAAAGCAATTAACATGATCAATAACTGTTTTAATAGTCTGGCAAATTGGGATAACCCAAACAAAGACCGCTACGCTGTTGAAATTGATATTGTGCATGTAGACATTGATGTTGAAGGCAATGGTGAAACCTTCCCGACTATCGAAGTTTTAAAAACATACATCGTTGATCACCATACGAACAGACGTATCGAAGGTATTGTGGGTAACAATTTCTCATCGTATGTACGCGATTACGATTTTAGCGTGCTACTGCGTAAACATAATGAAGGAAAAGATCAGTTTTCTGTGCCAGATAACTATGGTGAATTGCACGGTAAAATGTTTCAAGATTTCATTAATTCAAGTGCTTACAAAGAAAACTTTAGTAAGCCGCCTGTCATTTGTTTAAGTGTATCAGACAACAAAACCTATCATCGTACAAGTAATACACACCCGATTTTAGGTGTTGAATACACGCCGAATGAATCATCACTGACAGAGCAGTATTTCAAAACAATGGGCATGGAAGTTCGTTACTTTATGCCTGAAAACAGTGTTGCTCCGTATGCATTCTTTTTCTTCGGTGATCTGTTAAACGATTACAGCACATTGGAGCTGATCAGTACGCTGAGCACCATGGAAACGTTCCAAAAAATTTATCGCCCAGAGATTTATAACGCGAACTCTACCGCTGGTGAAACTTATAAGCCAAGCCTGAAAAACTTAGATTGCTCTTTAACGCAAGTGGTTTATGACCGAGAGGAGCGCGCTCGCCTTGCAATTGAACAAGGCAAGTGGTGCGAAGATAACTTTATTCAGCGACACCAATCAACGCTGGAAAAATGGGCCGCTAACTTTGTTCAGCCGTCATTCTGATTTTAAGGTATAGATGCATTAATTATGAAAAAACTATTCCCAACCTCTACCGCAGGAAGTCTGCCAAAACCATCTTGGTTAGCACAACCTGAACAGCTTTGGTCACCTTGGAAACTAGAAGGTGAAGAACTGATTGCCGGCAAAAAAGACGCACTGAGAGTAACATTACAAGAACAAGACAGTGCGGGTATTGAAATTGTGAGTGACGGTGAGCAAACACGCCAGCACTTCGTCACCACGTTTATCGAAAACTTAAGCGGTGTTGATTTTGAAAATAAGAAAACGGTTCGAATTCGTGACCGCTACGACGCCAGTGTGCCGGGCATTATTGGCCCAGTAAGCCGCCAAAAGCCGGTGTTTGTTGATGATGCAAAATTTTTACGCTCGCAAACACAGCAGCCAATCAAATGGGCGTTACCTGGGCCGATGACCATGGTAGATACGCTTTATGATGATTATTATCAAGACCGTAAAACTCTGGCATTCGAATTTGCTAAAGCATTGAATGAAGAAGCAAAAGAGCTTGAAGCAGCTGGCGTTAATATCATTCAATTTGATGAACCTGCGTTCAATGTGTTCCTTGATGAAGTGAACGAGTGGGGTATAGAAGCCCTTGAAATCGCAACCCAAGGGCTTAAGTGCGAAACCGCTGTACATATTTGCTATGGCTATGGCATCAAAGCAAATACCGATTGGAAGAAAACATTGGGCAATGAGTGGCGTCACTATGAAAAAACCTTTCCAGCTATCCAACGCTCTAACATCGACATTATTTCTTTAGAATGTCATAACGGGCGAGTGCCTTTAGAAGTTCTGAAATTGCTTAAAGGCAAGAAAGTGATGGTAGGTGCTATTGATGTAGCTACCAATGACATTGAAACGCCAGAAGAAGTCGCCGACACTATTCGCGAAGCACTTAAATATGTCGATGCCGACAAGCTCTACCCAAGTACAAACTGCGGTATGGCACCGCTATCACGAGAAGTAGCGAGAGGCAAATTGCAGGCTTTAGCAGCAGGGGCTGAAATAGTAAGAAAAGAGCTCTCTGCATAATTTCTTCGTTTGTCTTTTACATAACCAACAAGTGGGTTTTCCGTTTGTTGGTTTTATTTATTTCATTTAAACGTTGTTGATTCACACTATGATAGAGTTTTTAAGCAATAATACTTCAACACTTATCGCGCTGATTGCAACTGGTGCATTTGCGGGGATTTTGGCAGGTTTGTTGGGGGTAGGCGGCGGTATTGTGATAGTGCCGGTGCTATTTTTTGTTTTTCAGAGCTTTGGCGTATCGCCTGAGTCGGCCATGGTCATCGCCACCGCGACTTCGTTAGCGACAATTATTCCAACCTCCATCAGCTCAATTCGCTCGCACAATCAAAAAGGTAATGTAGATTTTGACCTTTTAAAGCGCTGGGCTGTGTTTATATTTATTGGCGTTTTGGCAGGAAGTTGGCTGGTAACTCGCATCAACGGCGCTTGGTTGACAGGGCTATTTGGTGTGATCGCTACCTTATCAGCCCTGAATATGATGTTTCGAACAGGCAAGTCAGCTTTATTTCAATCACTACCCGGTAAAGCCGGACAAGCAACAATGAGTACCTCAATCGGGTTTTTCAGCTCAATGGTGGGTATTGGTGGCGGTACTATTTCTGTTCCATTACTTACGCTTTGTAACTACCCAGCTCACAAAGCTGTGGGTACAGCCGCTGCCATTGGATTAATTATCTCTTTGCCAGGTGCCGCGACTATGCTCATTTTAGGTCAGTCACCAGCTGATGCTCCTGTGGGCACGTTCGGACTTGTGAACCTAGTTGCATTTCTATGTATTGTGCCTTTAACCGTGTTATTTGCGCCAGTTGGCGCATCACTCGCAGCTAAATTAGACGCAACAAAGCTCAAGAAAGTATTTTCTATCGTATTGCTTATTACAGGCATGCGTATGCTAATACAATTATTTTTGTAGGGCTGAACAAGCGCAGACATTAACCTGCAAAAATGTGAAAAAGTAAATGTAAGCGGGCGCTGGAAGTATTTGGCTCAAAGCTGAAAGTGATTTAATCACTACTGCATACTGCAAGATCTGACTCTTTCACTATTAGGTTTTTGCCATAGGTCAGCCACTTGGAAAGTGGCTGACCTATTGTTAAGCCTCAAAATAATCAGTCAGCCTTTCAATATCAAAATCCTCTCGATACAGGCTTACTCCTTTATTTTCTGTAAAAGCAGTTTGTTTTCAATGACTTGCTGTTTTATGATGATGTGTTTAAGCATGCTAAAACTCTAATTCAATTCATTCAACTGAACTTAATAAACTCCCTTAAAAGTTGCCAGTGAAACCCTGATCTTTTGTGGCAATTTCCCGATTGATAAGTGCTCCTTTCAGTTTAGGCATTATTTGTGCAACTTCACTACACATGAATATATACATTCACCTCTAATTGAACGTTTGTATTTAATTTAATCACCTGAATTTATTGACTAAATATTTTTCGAATGTGCTGTAAACACAACCAAAACTGGGAGTATTACGATATGAAATTATCTCTTTTTGCAATGTCCACGCTTTTTGCTTCGCAAACTGCAATAGCGGACAATTTAGTTACAAACGGCTCTTTCGAACAGGATGTCGTTAATTCTAAATGGAAATTACTCAGTACAGTAACCGGGTGGCAACGTGAAGGGGCGAGGTTTGAAATTCAAACGTCACGCCTCGGTATCATTACCGCTCAAGATGGCAATCAATATATTGAGCTTGATTCGACTGCTAATCACAGCGTATTTCAAACTGTAGCAACAGAAGCTGGGAAAACCTATGAAGTGTCCTTTTACTACTCACCGCGTGTTACTGGGAACAACCAGACAAATAAAGTTGATGTTAAGTGGAATGGCACGACGGTTTTAAATTTAAACGCAGCGCAAAGGGGATGGCAATCTTTCACCTTGTCTGTAGAGGCGGATTCAAGTAGTTCAGAGATCCGTTTTACTGGGACTGGCACAAACGATAGTCTAGGAGGCTTTATTGACGACGTAGTCGTATCAGAAAAGCAGGCGTGCCACACGGGTATTTTTGGGATTAATAACTATGGCTCGTTTGAGACGGGTTATGTCTATAAGTTTAATATAGAGACAAAGACTTTCAGTGTCGTAGCTGGGGCTCAAAATACTGCGTCAAACATTGCGAGTCACAATGGTAAGCTTTATTTCATGGAACAGCTTGATTCTGGCAGCAAGGCTTCAAAACTTTGGTCACTAGATCTAGAAACCGGTGCTCAAGTCGCTGAGACGGATGCGAAATCCTGGCCAATTTATCGTTCTGCAGTAACAGCCAATGGGCAAACTTTGCGCGCCACCAGTAAAACGTATATGTATGATTACAATCTTCGAACTGGCGAAAAAACCGTGTTAGGTAAGATGCGTTACTCAGGAGACTCCTTCTCACACGGCGACATTGCATATTCTGCTGATAACAACACACTTTATGTGTTAACGGGTAAATCCTTATATACAATCGATGAGAGTTCAATGGCATTAACCTTGATCGGTCATCATGGTATTAACTGGGCGTCTGGTTTAGCAATTTCTGATGATGGTTTATTTTATGTCTCTGGAAGAGTCTCAGGTGAAAACGCGAAAATTTATACCGTTAATCCTCAAACAGCAGTGTCTACATATGTTATGGACGCACCAGAGCATATTAATGATCTAACTTTCGTCGATAATTACTGTAATTAAGTTGTGTCGATAAAAAAATGGCTAGGGATATTGGCTATTTTTATGGCACTTTGATGGTTTTATATAGTTATCGCTTTTAAGCTACGTTAATTTTAATACAGCCCATGTGGCCTTGAAGTAGCACATAGGTGCTCTCAAGGTTACTCAGAACGATAAATATCTAACCACATTTGTGACATGTCACGTACTTGCGAGAGTGATTCAAGCAACTATAAAGCTAAATTACCCTTCGATAGCAGTTATAAAGGTTTATGCCAAGACATGATTCAAATCTACAATAAATATACTGAAGGAGAAACGGTTAAGTAGCTTTTGGATATAGGGTAATAACTTCTATGGCTCAAGCGCAGGCTTTGATTGAAGTAAGCCGTCAATTCACTTTGACAGGGTATATACTCGGTGGCCTTTTTTGCGAAGTGAAAAAGCTCTCGTGATTTAAATTGTTGAGTTTTACAGCACAAAAATTTAAGATCTCACTCAATAAAAATGATCATATTGAACACGTGTTTAACAAATAGATTGGTTATCTCTCAAGTTGAGCTATGTGTCCAATATTGCTAGTGGAGTGTATTTTTGTGAAAAAAGTTTGTTTGATTGCAGCGGTTTCAGTGCTGTCTGGCTGTGCCGTAAACCCTTATCTTCAGCCAATGGTCGATGGACCAAGTGCCAAGCTGCGTTTAGCTTCTGTGCCAAGTAACAATAACTTTGTTGCGGTGCCTTCATCAGAAAGCTGTATTTCAACAGATTTTAAACCTGGTGCGCATATAGCGACACTGGGCGTTAAAGCTAATTTGGTTCGCAGCTTAAGTCGTCTAGATATGCCTGCATATGACGAAAAACTAGGTGATTCACATCAAAATGAAGTTTATATTCCTGCACAAAAGCCTTTCTCTTTCCAATTCAATGGCGTCGGAATATCAGGGTTCACACCAGGTCAAACTGATTCCGGTGGAGCGCTTTATTCTTGGTGCCGTAAAATCATTACCTTTACACCGATAGAAAATGCCAACTACGAGGCATTATATGATTATATAGAACTCCCAAATGGCAAAGAGACTTGCGGTGTAAAACTCTTTGAAATAGTTGAGGATGCACAAAGGGAGTACAAAAAGGTTGAAGTGTGAGATTACAAGGTAGTAGAAAACTACTGTAAGTAAACGCAATGAGGTTTTATCGGCCTCATCAATTAAAATGGGTTTGTTTTCGTATTCAAACCCATATGATTGTTATCACAAAAAGTGATTTTAGCGATTATTAGCTGCTTTTTAGCAGCTAATTTTAAACGCGGTTAGTAGCTTTCGCTTGTTTTTAATACAGGTGCTTTAGTTCAGTTGGCACTTGAGCTGTGATATTTGCAATACGCTCTGCTTTTGCGTCTATACCAACAAATGTGGTTGTGTCATTTCCTGGCACACACAAGGTGGTAGTAATTGGGCCAGTAGTTTGGTTTGCCTCGGTAAAGTTAACACGAGCAATACTGGATGACGTGGTGTTAAGCACTGCCAAATTGATACATCCTGCCATCATAGGAAATTTTACGCCATCTTGGCTTGTACTAGCAGGGACACGTGCAATCTCAAACCCTGCATTGTTAGCATTTTTAGTTGTTTGTAAGCTAGCTCTACCATAATTACTAATTTGAAGTGAAGAGCGGCCATATACATTAAGCGTAGAGGTTGGCTTGTCATTATTTATATAGTAGAAGTGAACATTACTAGATGGAATTAAAATAGTAGAGCTGGTTTCTTTTGGATTGACATACATCCAGTTAGAGATCTGCTGAATGGAGCCGTTAATCGAGGCTCTGCCCCAGTGAATATTCGATAGAGTCACAGCTCCGTTCATATTTTCAATGGTACAAGAGTCTTGATGATATACAATAATGCATCGGCCACCATTAGTCTGGTATTGGTAGTCCAATAGAATGTCAAAAGAAAATGGATTCTGCCCCGCAATAGGCATAGGTACTGAATGCGTAGTGCCATCAGTCGTTGCTGCTAATTTAAACGTTATATCTTGCTTTGCATTTGCGTTAATACTTAAAACAGCACTTGCCAAAGTTAAACTAATTAGGGCCTTCTTTATTTTCATCTTTTTATCCTTAACGTATTTGAAACTATTAATAATTGAGCGAGAGAGGGAACAAAAAACAGTTGTGTACGGTTGCTCTCTCAAGTGTTTGGAAGAGCAAGTAATACATCCAAGTTCTCTTTTTTGGAAACAAGATGTTATGTTTTACACATGTTTATTTCAAGTTAAAGTTTTGTGTTGGGCTGAGTTGAAATAGTGGATAGACCTGTTGAATCATTGACTATCTAGTTGGCCTAGTCATTTTCTTATTCAATTTACTATTTCTGGAAATTCTCTAGCATAACTCTGCAAGCGCGGAGTTGGATTCAAAGGCACCTACTTTCCTTAGCATCAGACGTGTTTAAGTAGAGCTGTGTTAGAAATACAGCTGGATGTCATGTGTTTTGTTTCTTTCACTATGAGGATATGCCGATTTGATCCCATTTTTGATTCAACAGATGAGTAAAAAAGCGCTTTCTAAACTTATTGCAAGTTACAGGTATGGAAATACAATGGATTTTTCATCAATAAATAGATATTAGGCTAATTTGTAACGATTCAATTTCAGTACAGAACGTGAGAGGCTCTACTCATCCGCAATGGTGCTAACAGGGATTTTACCTTCAGGGGCATTATAGACAGGTTAAAAATATAAATACCATTTCCATTAATTTATCATGTCAATTATTTTATAATTTGGTAGTAAATATAAAATGATTAATATTTTTTATATAATTTTAAGGTGTAGGTTGATAAGGTTTTTATTTTGGTTTTGTGTTGGGTTTTAATGGTGGTTTCTATGGGTTTTATATTTGTGTGGAATTTATATTTTAAATGTAATTTAATTGTTTGGTGTGGGTTTTTGAACCAAATTTAAATTAAAAAATAAGGTTGTTAGAATAAATGTCTAAAAATAAGACGAAAAAACACAATTACAGGATGATAATTTCGAAAGATCGCGTAGAAAAATAATGTATGCATTGCCTGCATTAGGCGGTGCGGCGATTTTGGCTTCGACAAAATCAAAAGCTTCTGGAACAGATATTAGTGCACATACGGTTACGTCTTCTCTTGGCACTCAGTTTTCAACAGTTCCTAGGCCTTTACATGAAAGGTTTACTGATAGAGTTTATGCAAAAGATTTTGGTGCAACCTATTGGCACCAAGATATGTCTGCTAGTTCTAATATTGAAGGACTAAATGCTGCGTTCGAGTTTGCTAATCAAGAAAGCCACAATGGTGAAAGAAAAGTTGTTGATTGCGGCCCTTCAAGAATATCTGTAAATAAAAGTTCATCAGCACCGGGCGTTGTTGATTTTCAAACATTAAAGTGGCCGAACAATACAACGTTTAATTACACTGGCCCTTCGGGTGAAAATGTACTGTTTTTGAATCATTTTAGTGGCCCTTATGGAGAATATACAGAGGGTGTTCCTGTCAATGAGTTAAATATCACAGCCCCTTATCATCCTGCGCTAATTTTAAACGTTAAAACGAAAAAGTCTTTTGGTGGGATAGCACAAAAAGCGCATACCGTAGGAGAGGCCAATAATTCGGTCACAACAGAATCATCAACAATAGGATTTAGAATTGATGACGATAATGTTTGGCAATGGATCGTAAATGGCGATCGGTTATTCCGCAAGAATTTATGGAGTGAAAGTAAAGGGCTGCTAATTAACCGTTTTGTTATGAGTGGCGACACGGGTGATGTTGGGATACAAAGGGGAAACCCACAGTTTCCAATGGATATTGCGGGTGGTATGCGAGTAGTATCAACTGATCAACATGGCCCTGAGTTTAATCAGTATGATAATGTGAATCGTTTTGAGTCACCTGAAGTTGTTTTAGAAAAAAATATAAAAGGAGTCAGTACAGGCGTAAAGCTCAGTACAGACCCTAAAGGTTTCGACCTTGCATAGAGCTTCCGAAGGCGATGCCTATTTGTCCTTAAATAAAGGCTTTTTCTATATCGTGAATTCGTATTCACCAAACTGGCAAGGGGCTGCACTAAAACTCGGACACAATTCTCAAACTCAGCGTTCGATAAATGTTTCAGGAACTATTAATACTCAGGGTCGAGATTATGCTGAATATATGTTTAAAAACGCATCCTGCGGCGAGATCTTAAAAGGCGATGTATGTGGCATTGATAATAAAGGGTTACTGACTGATAAGTGGAATGAAGCAATTTCGTTTGTGATAAAGTCGACCAATCCATCATTTGTGGGCGGAGATGATTGGCACGAAAAGGTATTAAAACCGATATCTGAGCAGGCTACTGAGCAAGAACGTGAATCATACTTAAAGCGTCTGCAAGAAGAGCGTAAAAAGGTTGATAGAATAGCTTTCAGTGGACAGGTACCTGTAAATATTATTGACGCCGAGGTGGGCGCTTATTTGGTACCAGTAGAGCGCAATGGAAAAATTGGCGTTATCGCAAAGAGTAAATCAGATTTATCTATGACTGAGTACATGGACAGTGTTGGAAAAGTTATTGCTATTGGAGATGATGGCAGAACAATAGCCCTTGTTAAGGTTTGCTAGAATAGAAATTACGGCCTTCGACATGTGAATTTATACTGTGAAGGCCTATCACGCCTGTGTTAGGTGGTTTTGATAAAGTGCTCAAAGTACGTCATCTATCCGCGTTTTTAAACTTGGCAAAGTCCACTCCCTCTCTACTCTATTTTTGTAGCCGAACTATTTTGATTTGTTTATTTGGGGCCCAGAGAGTAATACCGCTAATCATTGTTTTTCGCAGCACGAATGCTCGCAGGTTTGTTTGACATTATGGTCAATGGCTGGGGTATGAGTATAAAAAAACTTACTGTACTGTTTATTGCCTTTAGCCATTGCTGGTTGCGCTGCCCCTTATAAACCTAACGGAGTAGTAGGTGGATATGATGACTGGAAACTGGGAGAGGGCTTATATTGAGTCGCATTTTATGGGAGCGGACATGGGAACAAAGAGCAGGTTAGTAATTATTGGCACAGAAGGGCCTCTGAACGCTGTCAAGGTAAATACGAAGTGCATAAAACAGCGAGCACTATTGGGAACAGTGGCAAACTACCTCCTTTGCTATCCGTTTATAAAGATGCTGAACTTATAATACAAACCGGGAGAATTAAGTGTATTTAGTGACTTATCAAAATAATTAAGTAGACCGAAAAGATTATGTCGTTTCTTTGCTCAGTCTAACAAGCCCAAAAAGCTTGCGTACGTCTTTGCAAAAATCATCTATTTTTACAGGTCCAGCTGGTGGAGGCTCCTCCACTTATGCGCAAGATGGCAATGTCGTTTATTACGATGTGAGGTTTAATAAGTCGTTATGTAATTTGTCTTCCAGCGCAGTAGAGTGGGGCAAAAAAATATCATTAACTTTCCATCAGGTACAACAGAGCTTAAGTTTGCTTGAAAAGTATTAAGTGAGAGTGAAAAGCAGGCTAAAAGCTTTGTTACTTAGTTCGAGTGATTATGCTGCTTTAATTTGTGGCGGAGATCCCTCACATAAAGACCACACAAAACGCGAGGGCACATGTAAAAATGCCAGAAGCGACCTGAAATGGAACGGGAACTGGACCAATATTAATACGACAGCTGGCTCTATTTGCGGTTGTGAAGTTGAGTAAGCTCAATAACGGTATGTATTTTTTATCAATATGAGCAGGTTGAGCCTAAACGAAAGCCCGCCAACCGGGCTTTCAATTTGATATGCTAATTACATGCACTAATAAACTGCCATACTTGCCAACGACCAGAGTACTGAGCAGGATGTTGGTTGTTTGAATACCACTTAGCTTCATATAAACGATTGTCGATGTGTACCTGATCGCCTTTGCGATAGACATCTTCCGCGCGCCAATTTGCAATGCCCCTACATGCACCAACGCCGTCGCCCGGGTTCGAATTACCTAACCATTGATTGCCAATACCATAGTTCATCGCGCTAAGAATATCGCCATTGTCCTGAGCGTACTCCCACGCAAATATGCCGCCTAGATTAGTGTTTAAAACATACTGGGCTTTTTTAATCACGCTGCTCGGGTGATCAAACCCAACAAAGGCGGTGTCACTTTCTCTCCAAGCGTAGTGGCAGTCGCAGTCTGCATCGTAACGAATGGTAAAGCCATTGATCCCTTGACCATTTTGGCCGATAACTTCATCAACAATACGTCGATATGTGCCAACACCTTCTTCATCCCACGGTTGCACAGCTTTCGGAAATAACCCAGACGCTTGTCCTCCAATAGGCGTACCAGAAGCACTTAGGCTAACACCATCAAAACCACGTGCATATTTGGCGACTCCCACAACCAGTTTATTGGCTGGGACGCTCTTGTTAAGCAGGTTTTGTACGCCTTGCATTACGCCATGTGACGCTGCCATGTTCGCGCTGTGCGCATCCAATGAAGTGTGATGCCCTATATTGTTTCTAGACCATCCACCAAAAAAGTCATATGTCATCAAAAAGATATAATCAAGATAAGGCGCAGCGCGTTCATAATCTATATTTCTAACGTTATTGGCGTGTGTCCCTATGGCACTTGTGATCGAGTACTTTCTGCCAAGCTCAGCTTCTAACACATCAAACGCAGCTCTTAAATCTTGCATCAGATCAGCATAGTGGCCGCCTTCCTCAGGTGTGTTGGGCCATTCCCAATCGATATCAATGCCGTCAAAAGCACGGTGCGTACGTAAGTAGTTAACGACCGATTGGACAAATACTTGTCTTGCTTGTGGATCTTTAGCCATGGGTGGAAACGTGTCTGAACCGCCCCAGCCACCGACCGAAGGAAGGATTTTCAGGTGTGGGTACTTTTGCTTTAGTTGCAAAAATTTAGACGCAAACTGTTTGTCTATTGTGGTGTCGTCCTCGGCGAGGACATAATCGGGTTTGTTGGCACACACTGTGGCGTCATTGGGGAGCTCTCCTGGCCCACAAGCTCGCAAAAAGGCGTATAAAATATGGGTCAAGTTATCACCTGGCACATCATCAATGGAATTTGGGTCTGACCAATTTGCGATATATGTGCCAACAACTTTATTACTCGTTTGTTTAAACTGCTGGTGTGTGCCAGTAAACTCTTGATACTGTTCTTGCGCCCAAGAGGATTGGGTTGCTGACATCAACATAAGGCCAAACAAGCCCATGCTATTCAATTTATATACTTTCATAAGTATCCCTTTACATGTTTTGTCTTGGCAGGTGGCACTACCGTAAACGCCATCTACCGAATAATTACGGATCAATAACGCTGACATTAACTGCTCCTAGATCAGCTTTTTGAGGATATTTTATACAATTCGATTTGCCAAGTTGGACTATGGTCGAATAATTTATTTAAAAAGGGAACTAATCCACTTGATGAGGAGGTTGTCGTTTGATGAGATTTTTGTGTCTAAATAGCGGCCGTAGGAAGTGGTTTTGAAATCTAAAGGCAGTGTGAAGATGGGTTGACTAAGTGCTTACATTTATTTTGGTTTAATAGGTCGAGCGCGTTAAGAGCTCTGTATCAACAATTTCAGGTGATAAGATACTGAGTGATTTTATAGCTGCCGACAACGCGGCAGCAAATAATAATAAAAGGTGTCAATTCACTACACCAATTTTCTTTGCAAGTTGTTTGTACCCTTTGATGGTCTCCTTCACAAATTGTGTCACCGCACTGAGCGAAGCACTCGGAGTTAGGTCTTTCAATGAGGCCAAATCAACTAACTCTTCAACCTTGGCTTCATCTTTGCTGTAATACAACTGTTCGATTAAATGACCTTCCCCTTTTCCCTGTAAATGTTTCGCGCTGGCTACTTTCATCGAAGTCGCATAGGGATGAAGGTCAACTAGCATTTGTCCAAGGGCGATTTTATTTAAATAATTCTCGAGACTATCAGCATTCGGCACATTGACATAATTGCTTGCAACTTCGCTATAAAAAGCTTGATAGTCTGAATTACCCATGGCAGCTGCTAATCCTGTATCGATATGGGGGTCATATAGCGCGCCCAGATCAGCCACTTTCAGCTTGGTAATGTTATTCATGATGGCGGTTCTTCTGAGACACACGCCCAATATTCTAGCGACGGTATGCGGGCCCTGCATACCACTGACAACGTCAAAAGAATACCGCGTTCTAGTTCGTTTGCTTTTTATTCTCAGTAGCAATTCATTGACCGCGCCTGCTGCATCCAAAGCTCCGGCTTTGAACAATTTACCAATTTCCTGGCAGTCTTTACTGTAGTCATTGGCACTGCCACCCCCTTTTTTGGTAAAAGAGAGCGCTTCTTGCAGGGAAAACAGTCGTTGGTTTAACACCGCAGCTCTGCCTGCATCTGGATCGCTGCGAGTTAGGCTTTGCCCTGGACTTTTCTTGGCATACAAGGCGCTGAGTTCATCACATGTGGCGTTGATGGATTCTTTAATTTCAGTAATGGCTAGAGTATCGTCGAGTTCATCAGGTAATTTGTAATGGTCGTAAAGTTTGGTCGATTCCATGTCATATTCTCGTAAACTAAGAGACGGAACATTGTATTTTGCTCATGATGATTGAGACTCGGGGAAATGGACGAAAGGATCGCGGTGCTATACGCCATTACTATTTGCGCCAGTTGCTAATTTTAATTGGTGACAACAATTCAAAACTCCACACTGGTTGGAGTCTCAAGCGCAAAGTCGAAATCTCTGTTTTGGGTAATAACACCACAACGCTTTATGAATCCTAATAATCACTAAATTTTTCTGACTTTTTTGGCTGTTGTTTAATGATTCTCTGTGATTACAAAAAATTAAGCAGAATTAAGTACATATATTAGAAACACCCAATTAACTTAAACGTATTTTACCTACCTTTCTGATACCTTTTATACCGTGTTTAAGAATAATTAAATCCATAACAAAAACCATAGAAGGAAACGTAAAATGCACAAGGTTAATAACAATGTAGCTGATCATATTGTAAGTGATGAGCATGAAACGATTTATGCCCTTATTAAGCGGCAATCACAGCAGGCCCCAGACAGTATCGCAATTATTGATGGGATTGAAGAAATCACCTATACACAACTCATGTCAGCTGCTGGGACAATTGCAGCGACCATTGAAGCCCGGAACATACCGCAGACCTCTCTTATTGCTGTGTGCATGTCGAGAAAGTGGCAATTAATTGCTGCAATGATTGGCATACACAAGGCCGGCTGTGCATACATCCCACTTGATCCAAGCTATCCAAAAAGCCGTGTGGAGTATATGTTGTCTCACTCGAAGGCACAGGCTGCTATTGTCGACAGCAGTGATACGGCTGCCCTTTGTGCAAATGTGGAAACCTGCATTAGTCTGAGTTCGCTTGATTTATTCCAACGTAGTGCTGAATCCAATCATTGGCCAAAATACAATGATTTGGCCTACGTTATTTACACCTCGGGTTCTACAGGAAACCCTAAGGGGGTGGCAGTTGAACATCAAAACCTCGTGGCTATGAGCCATGCTTTAAGTCATTTGTTCGGACCGCAGGAGTTAGAAGGGGTATTGGCTGCAGCGTCAG
The DNA here is from genome assembly GCF_018100925.1 of Pseudoalteromonas luteoviolacea. Lineage (GTDB taxonomy): Bacteria > Pseudomonadota > Gammaproteobacteria > Enterobacterales > Alteromonadaceae > Pseudoalteromonas > Pseudoalteromonas obscura. The sequence goes on from NZ_JAGJEH010000005.1 coordinate 183,294, forward strand.
TGTGTTTTGATACATCCGTGATGGAGACTCTAGGCACCTTGTCTTTGGGCGGCACAGTTATTCTTGCCCAAAATGCGCTCGCGCTTACATCATTGCCTCATGCAAATAAAGTTAAAGCCTGTGTTATGGTGCCCTCATCGATGCAGGCAATACTCAATAGCGGGTCATTGCCAGAAAATATCGAATGTGTGGTATTTGGTGGAGAAGCGCTTAAATCTGCACTGGTTGATAAAGTGCACAATCTCAGCCCAAGGCCACGTGTGGTCAATGCCTATGGTCCCACTGAAGACACCATATTTTCAACGTTAAAAGACATTGCAGTGGGCGCAAAAACGATCCCAATAGGTCGACCAGTTGGCAACTCGGTCGCATACATATTGGATGACGCACTTCAGCCCGTCGGTCAGGGAGTGGCAGGGGAACTTTGTCTTGGCGGTGATAAGTTGGCAAGAGGATATTTAAATGATGACGAACAAACGCGCGCTCGTTTTGTTGAAGTACAAGTCGATGAACACACACCCAAGCAGAGGCTCTACAAAACCGGTGATTTATGCTGTTGGAATGATGACGGAGACATTGAGTTTTTAGGGAGAATAGATCAACAGGTAAAGATCCGTGGGTTCAGAATTGAGTTGGGTGAAATAGAATCAAAGATCGAGTCACTACCATTTATTCGCGCAGCCGCCGTGAGCGCTGTAGAGAGTGATTCAGGGCAAAAGTCACTCGTAGCATATTTGGTAGAGCAACAAGGTGCGCCTAGCCATGAGGATTTAAAGTCGTTGCTTTTAGCGCAGTTACCGAGTTACATGGTGCCGCAACTTTATATGTCTTTGGACGCACTTCCACTGTTACCCAATGACAAGTTAGATCGCAGTAAGCTACCCGATTTGGCCGAAGTAAGACGCGCAAGTCAAACTCACCAATTAGTTCAAAGCAAACACCTTAATCATGCGCAATTCTCCGAGACGATTTCTCTTATTCAACAATCGGTTGCAGCATTATTGGGTGTCACGGATCTGACTTTGGTGAATCAGGATAACAGCTTTGAAAGTTTAGGGGTTGACTCGTTGAGTCTGATGGAGCTTGCAAGCAGAATAAACAGCGCGCTTGGCTCATCTTTGACTCCTGCCATCATTTTAACTTTTCCAACCCCCGCATTGCTTGCAAATCATTTATTGGCTGGTCATTCGCAAGCGCGGTTGAATGCAAATGAGGCTACACATGATGTAGAAACATTAAGCCAATTTCAAACCTTATTGCAATCCAGCCACCCGACATTCGGCTGTGCAAGTGTGCAAGCCTGGAGTATTGACGATAAAAGCGTGTTAGTTGAAGCGATATTAAGCATGGTCAACCAGTTACGACGGAACCCCTATGGCAAGGTGCTACACACGGGCAGCGCGTCTAGGGGTCTGATAGGTGACAGTTACAATGATGAACAGCAAGAATCCATAATTTGGTCCACTAACCTATATTTTGGATTTAATCGTGACCCGCATGTTATCGCGCAAGCAACTGATGCACTACAAACTTATGGCACAGGTATGGGGATATCGGCAGCTGCCACAGGCATGACAGGACAACATGTCGAGTTCGAAAAAGAGTTTGCCAAACTCGTTGGCAAAGACTGTGCTTGCCTTTTTCCAACAGGTTATACGGCAAATCTGGGCGCAATTTCTGGGATCCTTGGACCAAATGATGTTGTTGTGATCGACCAGCTTTGTCATGCCTCTATTGTTGACGGTGCTAGATTGAGTGGTGCAACTATTCGCACGTTTAAACACAATGACAAAGCCGACCTTGCAAGCGTTTTGGCACAGGAGCAATCTCCATATCGCACTACTTTAGTCGTATTAGAGAGTGTGTACAGCATGGGAGAGGGCATCGCACCAGTTGCAGAGATAGTAACAACCGCAAAGCAATATGGTGCGCTTGTTTTGGTAGATGAAGCCCACTCTTTTGGCTTCTACGGCGAGCGAGGTGCTGGCGTTTGTGCGCAACAGGGAGTTAGCGATCAGGTCGACTTTATTATGACGACTTTAAGTAAGGCGATGGGGAGTATTGGGGGAGTTATCGCAGCTAGTGAAAAGCATGTAAACCTGCTTAAATCGGCGTCGAGAGCTTATATCTTTCAAGCATCTATTAGCCCAGCGGATATTGCCGCCGCGCTGGCGTCACTGCGTATTCTACAGAGTGACGATGCAATGAGGGCGCAGCTTTGGGATCGTACACGTTATATGCGCAATAAATTCAAGCAAGCAGGTTTTGATCTTGGTACAGGCGATGGGCCAATAGTGACGCCTCACTTTGGAGACAAAGACAAGTTATATGCCATAGTTCAAAGTTTGTATCAACGAGGTGTGCAAACCTTGGCGGTAACTTATCCCATTGTTGAAAAAGGGCGTGGGCGTTTGCGGTTTATTTGCTCGGCATCACATACCTATGAGGATATTGATTATACAGTTAATGCGCTCATCGAAGCTGAGCAGGAAGTCAATGCGTATTTTGCTCAGCTTTCACAAAGTAGCAGTTATACAGCGGTAGAGGAGTTTGCTATCGCATCACCTAATTTTAAACGCTGGTTAGATGGATTCGTCCGTTATCTCAGGGCTTACCTACGGAGCAATACAAAGCAGCCTGAGTTAGCCGTTTCTATATGCCTTAACTCAAATGACCCCGCAGTTACTCTGGTGATAAAAAATGATCAAGTGGATATTCAGTGTGGTCAAAAGAGCAATTTAGCATGTTGTGAGTTGTATATCACAAGCCTACAGACTCTAGAGGCGCTAATCACGGGTAATGTGCAGGCTTTACTTGAAGCTGTGTGTCAAAGTGGCTGTACTTTGAAAGGGCAGACAGAAGCGTTTATATGGTTTATGGCAAGGTTTATTGAGCAAAGTAGTAACCGCGCAAGTACTCACCAAAATCGCGAAGTAGCAGAGCTTATTTAGTTAATTTTCGATTCGATAAATGGGTCAAGTGGTGTGCTTTCTTGGCCCGCGTTTACACGCAGTAAGTTATACTTACCTGTAAATGACATATCCGACTTATCATTGCTGATTTGATTTATTGCATGCTATGGAGCTGATATCTCGCTATTTTCTCAAGCTATTGTTCATTAAAATAGCGGCTCCAATTCCAAAAGTAGTTTAAAAATCGTGTATACCTTGGTCGTAAAGTGGTAATTTGCGCTTGTTCATGGCAGATTGTTAGCCACTATTTTTTGCACTGATGATACGAGTGCGCGTTGTAAAAAGAAGAGGTCGTAGTGAAAGTTAGTTTAATATTGTCGTTAATCTTGATTTTATGCTCATGTGCTAGTTCAAGCAATAAGCAACAGGAAGCGATAGGGAATGGCTATGTTATTTTGTCTTTTGATATTAATGAGCAGGGCCAAACTGAAAATATTGAGGTCGTAGAATCTAGTCACGAGGGGTTTTTTGATAATGAAGCAATAAACTCTCTAAAAAAGTGGAAGTACAGGCCTAAATTGGTAAATGGCGTACCAACTAAAAAAGAAAATCAAAAAGTTCAGCTCGAATTTGAAATAAAAAAAGATTAAAAGTGTAAATGCACTAGCTTGTTCAGTTTAAGTGAGAATAAACCAGTGCATCGCTCTTGTTGGCTTTGATTTATATAATTTAATCCATACAGTGCAGGAGCTGCGCCAAAAATATGGAAGTAGCTTTTGCAAATTTTAAGCGAACCATGCTCATATAAACAGTATGCTGACTTATTAACCCACCTTTCATATTGCCTATTTTCAGAGCTCTAAAATACCTCTCTTATTTCGAGTAAAGTAATCGAAATCGCATCATTCTCCCCGAGTTATCCGTAGCTCAGCTGTGTACGCTAGCTAGTATCAAATGAAATACAAACCGTTAGGGTAAACTACAGAGAAGGTGCATTTATCATGGCTTTTAACACAAGTTGTTCAATATTGGGGACTGGCGATTCCAGCAGGGATGTAGAGCGTGAGGCTGACGTCATTTTTACCGCCGCGTTTATTGGTATGGTGAATTACCAAAATGAAAAAAAAGGGGGGCTGACGTGGCGAGTTGATATGGAGCCAAATACCGACCCTGTAAGTACAAAAATGCCCGATCGCGAAGCCAGAACCAAAGACGACAGGGCATCTATGAAAAGGTTAAATGACATATGCTCTAAAGTAAACCACTTGGTAAGAAGCTATGCAAAGAAGGATGTCGGTGGTGTTTCTTGGGGGTTAACACCTTCTTTTGACCGTGGTGGGATGATTTATGCGGGTTGTACTGCTGGGATTGAATACTCGAAAGTGGACCCCAATTATGCCAAGGTTGCATATAAGTATCTCACTGCATCACAAAAAAGCTCACAAGACGGCGAGCGAAAGGATGAAATGTATATTGGGCGTGGTGCCTACTGTGGCCTAGTAGTTGATGATGATGGGAATGCCGTTTCTGCTATGAGCACGATATGTACAGCTCTAAATGAAGATACTATAGATGTAGGGAATCGCTGGAAGCCAAATAAAGAAGCTGAGGTGCGAAAATCTCAATATAATAACAAAACAGATACCTGGGGAGTCATTGGAAACGAAGAGTTGCAGGAAACATTGCGTGAGCAAGGCATGCGCTTTTATCCAAGTGATCAAGATTTAAATTCAGACAATGATATTGTCGGTTATACACATGGGATGATCCGCTGTATTTATGAGACCGAAAGAATCGGCCAAGGCACCGCATTTGAGATGTCTATTGGAAAAGATACATTCAAATTGGCTTCATGTGCCGCGTGTAGCTCATTTATGATGGCGAATAATGTCGACCCCTCTTCCTCTCACTTGGGCCGTGGTGAGTCTTGGGCACCTTACTATACAAGTGAGTCGCATAATGAATCTTGTTATAAAGATCACATAGAAGGTGGGATAGGAGAGGCAATTAAAAGGTGTAATAGCAAATATGCTGAATTCATGCATACCTGCTTAAACATAGGTGCCAAGGTGATGAATAACACGCTATCTTGGGTGAGTAGATCTCACGTAGCCGCACTAGAAAAGCTATTGCTAAAGCTAGAAGGTTCAAAGAAGGATAACACAATAGCACGGGATCTTTTTTTAGATGCTATGACTTATCATAAAAGTGATGCTAAACGAATAGACGAAACACTAACGTATGGTTTGGACGAGCGAAGATTTTGTGACGGCACCTATGACTGGTGTCAAAACCGCCAAACTGGCACGTCAGATCACCCAATGATTGGTTATATAAAAGGGACGTGGGAAACTTTTGAAAACCCGTTCACAGATAAAATGATCGAAGATTTACACACCAATCCTGAGCCGCTCAGTGTTTAAGGGGGTCTCAAATATGACCCTGTACTTTAATTGTGCATTTCTACTCCCTCAAAATGCGGTTGCATAAAGGGTGGTCAATGTAGTTATGTGGCTAGTAATAGGGTGTTGCTAGCTGCTAAGCGCAGTGAGAATAAATATCAAAAAATGGAAGTTGATGGTTAACTTCCATTAAATTGATCAAGTTCTACCAGTCTAGACAATGCATACGATTTAGTCTGTGGAAGTGACTGTATTTAGATCGCATGTCAAAAATAGAGCTCAAAGTTATTGCTTCACAACACATTTAATAACTAGTAAGTACTGTGAAGCAAGCCAACTGTTCTTAAGCTACTTTCTTGATTAATTTATTTTTCACTTTCTGTTTCATTGGAGTCAGTCAACTTTTCGTGGCTTCTGCCTTTTTTGACACCAGTGAAGAGTTGTACTTGTTTTGTATTGTGCTTTTATTTTTCATGGGCGCAGGATCATTGGCTTGTTCAGTTGAATACCAATGCTCAAGAACACTCCGAGCATCCCATGAATCAAGATCTTCTTTCATTTGAAAAACAACCGGAATACTACCTATTAATGAGCCATCAGTAGGCAAGGTGTTTGAAAGACGATCAAAGTGAACATTGGTAAAGTGTTCCCAAATATGATCAGGGATGTCTTTTTGTGTAAACCTAATTTCTGGCTTAGGTACCGTTTTCTTCTTAGAGAGGGTTAGTTTAACTAAATCACTGTCCAGCCTGTATGAGTAGTTGTAGTATACATCTTCTCTATTGATCTCATCATGGGTTGGTTTTAAAACGACTGCGCCAGTTTCATCAAATTCTATTGTAAAAGCTGCTTTTTCAGACTTAAGTTCATTATTAACAGTATTGAGCCAATCAATTCGAGAATCATTAATATTATTCTGTAATTCAGCATTACTCTTTTTGAGCTGCTCGACTTCAGCCAATAATTCCGAGAGCCGATCATTTACTTTTTTTCTCTCTTGTTTGAGGTTTTCGTGTAATTTTATTTCCTCATCCCAGCCTGACTTATTTACCTTTGCATCTTCGGCTGCTTTTGAGCGTTCTTCTTTCAAAGCTTCATACTCAGAGGTACTGGGCCTTTCTTTAAGTTCCGCTTGTATATTGTTAAAGGCCTCTTGAGTTGGTCGAGAGTCTCGTTCAATAGCTAACTTATCGTGCTCTTCTTGTGTTGGCCGGGAATCTAACTCATTTACTTGATCTTTCAATTGCTTAATTGGTTTTTCGTGCGCTTCAATATCTGCATCATAAGCTTTTTTATCTGCTTTATGGCTGGCTCTAAGTATATCGAGCTCATCTTTCGATATTGGTTGTTCACCTTCGAGTTTGATCTGCAACTCTTTAAATTTAAAGTTAAGTTCTTTGGTAAATTTAAAGATATACATGTCTAAAAAAGGCCAAACGAAGACATAAAACCCGGTTATCAATAACGGAAGTGCCAGTCGGTACCATTCAAATTTAGTATAGTAATTGGTTATGTTTGCTTGTTGTACATCCCAAGGAACATTGGAAAAGACCAGCAATACCATGTCTATATTCACGACAGCCCATGTAAAAATGAGTGTAACTAAAAAGGGGCTGGATAGCCGCTTGGCAAGCGTTATGGTTAGGAAGTCTCGAAACTCTTGAAACATTTAAATATTTCCTTTTACAAACTCATTGGTACGACCTTGAATTGCTTCAATGCGATCTTGTCTTTCTATTTCTGCCAGAGTTGGTGGATATTCAGTATGCCACTTTATGAGCAATGGCAACATGTCCTTATGTGGTAAATCATAGTAGTGGATCATGTATAACAAACTGCGTGCAACTTGGCCTTTAATTTCGTCTCTTGGCTCGACAATTGCCTTCTTACCCAATGTGCGCTCAAAGTTGCAGCTGTCGTTTTTAAAATAAGGATTCTTTTCTGGGATAACACCAAAGGGTAGGCCTTGTCGGCTTATTTTATAGCGTTTTTCTGCGGGCCATAGATTATGTAAGTCTGATGTCGCTTCACGGTATTTATCGTGTTTACAGCTTTTGCGTGACGTGCACTATAAAGATTCGGCGATCCAAGCTGTGGGATATATGTGCTCAAGTGTTACCTTTTCACCTGCTTTTTTGGGTTTACCACAATAGAAAGTTTCATAAGCTTGATTGTATAGTTTTAGCCAGAACACTTTGTCGCGCACTTTTTTGTACTCAGATTCATCGGCAAAAGTCGGGGAGACCATTACAAGCCCTGTTAATAAAAAAATGATATGTTTCATCAATTAATCCTTATATTCTGAACCTGTTACGCAGCGCAAGACCTATTAAAAACACCAGCGCTACAGATGCAAGAGATTGTACCCCAGCTACAGCAAACACCATGTGAGGGACATCCACAACAAGTTTACCGTCAATCAAGGTGCCGTAGAGTGCTTGTGAGGACTCTGTACGTGCATCTTTTGAACTCGGTATTATGGAGAACATTTGAGAAAAAGAAAATATGAGTGCATCAGAGGAAATTTCTTTGTTATTGGATGCTACTGCATATATTGGGGCACATACTAACCAGAGTAAAATGAGTGAGAGTATGGGCCGCAAAATACTTCGCCCATAATTGCCAAGCTTTTGAAATAGAAACTCAGTAAATAGCTGATGCCAAGGCGTTTCAATCCAGCGGCTACATTTCATTTCCTCAATATGTAGGTCTAAAGCGAGCTTATGATGTTTGTTACTTTCAGCCAATTCCTTAAGTCGTCTTAGCCGGTCTATATCTTGCCTATCTGCCGCAGTAGCTTGGGCTAACCAAGGGAATTTTTTCGCCATTATTCTTGATAGTTTTATCGCTTTTTTAGTGCTTGAGAACCTAAGTTGGGAACCAAGCCAAATCTGCCGTAACCCGATGAGAGTTTTTACAAATAACTTTCCTTTATTGCGCATTTTGGGTTTAACAGAGAAGTGGCTTAAGCTTAGCTGGTGGGAAAGTTTGGTATTGGTAAAGTCAGGAATGCAGTGGAACTCATTGCCATCCATGTCAACAGGGCCTTCAAAAGTCGTAAATTTGAAAGATAAGCCACTAATTTTATGTACTTTTACAAGGTTAGAAAATTCTAGCCGTCCTAGAATTTTGGCTGAAGCGAGACTTACATCGCCCTCGCCAAATTGTACATTGGAAAAGCCAATAGTACCCTCCCCAAATTGTGTACCGTAAAAGCTGACATCGCCTTGTTCAAACTGTACGCCATCAAAGTAAACATCACCCGTACCAAATTGTGTTCCGTAAAAATTAACAAACCCTTGGCCAAATTGTGCACCTTCAAAGCTAACATTGCCCTCACCAAATTGCGCACAGTAAAAGTAAACATTGCCCCTACTAAATAGGGTGTTGTAAAAGTAAGCATCACCCTCACCAAATTGTGTAGAGAAAAAGTTAACGTCGCCCTCACCAAATTGTGCAAAGTCAAAGTTGACAATACCCTTACTAAATTGTGCTCGAGAAAAGTCAGTATTACCTGGTCCAAATTGTGCGCTGAAAAAGTAAGCACTACCATTACCGAACTGTGCGCCTTCAAAGCTAATATCGCCCTCACCGAATTGTGCACTGGAAAAGTCAACGTCCCCCTCTCCAAATCGCGCTCGATCAAAGTAAACGTCACCTTTGCCAAACTGTGCACGGGAAAAGTTAACATGACCTTTTGGGAACATGTAACGCTCAAACGAAACCTTGTCATACTGCCTAAAATCAGCATCTTCAAAGCTGATATCGGCAACAGGGTTGTCTGCTACCCACTGATTCCAGACATCGACACCTTCTAGCCAAAGGTTTATCGCTGCTTGACCTTCGAGTATTGTCTTTTTGTTGTCATCTCTTGCCATGCGGTTTATTGCTCCTTGGAGTTGGTGGGGGCTAAATTTACGTTCCTTTTTCAATCAGGTCAATTTATGCAATTCGAATATCAATGGGGTCAGAGTCGTTGGTTTTCTGATATAACTCATCTACTGGTATGAGATTTCAACGCTGGCAAAGCAAAATAAAGCTGACATAAGAGAGGGCGGTATTTTTACTGACGAAGATAGCGTTAAAGGCGTATGTCTATACAGGTAACTTATTAAAATTATTAAGTAAGTGCACGTGATTCTCAATGCCTCTTATTTTCATAAATCAGCGAGTCATGAATTTATGCAGGTGCACCAAACAGTTTTAAGGAGAAAGTGATGAACCCTGCAATCAAAGGGTTAGGGGAAGCGGTACTCAGAGTGCGTGATCTGGATAACATGAAAGGCTCTTATACTAATGTTATTGGTCTTGAACTTATCAAAGAGTTTCCAAAAGTCGCTTTTTTTAAAATCACAGAAGGATATGGAGGACATACGCAAGTATTAGGTTCATTTGCTCACGAGTTACCCAGCGCATTCTCTAAAGATAACCTTAGTTTTATTGAGCCGACTTGCTCAAGCTTACATCACTTCGCATTGGAAATATCATCAGATGACTATTTGGTTGAGAAGTCTCTGTTAGAAAAGGCGGGATGCGAAGTCGTTACTGCAGAACATGAATGGTGTCATTGAAAACCTCTTTATAGAAAAGGCCCAGAACAAAATGTCGTAGAGTTGGCGTGCTACGATAGTTCCACATAACAAACGCACAGTTTTGTAAATGCCTACTTACTCTATGCTGATCTCTCACTCTTTGGATTAATAAAAACCTGGTTTGTATATGACATTGGCCTCGACGAATTATTAAGTTGGAGAGTAAGTACCTTGTTAAATTACTCCACTTGAGGGCAGTAAAATATAGCTGGCAGATAAGAACCAGCCATATGTTTAAGTCAGATTGTCGATTAGTAACACTCTATGGAAATTGAGTTCCAAGGGTTTGGGCTTCCATCAACATATTTATTGCATATACCTTTTGCGAACAGGTTCTCTAGGTGATAGCCAAAACTGGTAAATTCAACAAGGTTACCGAAGAAAGGAAATTTGCCGTAAAAATGCAACTCCCTGAGCATATTGTCCAAATTGTAATTGGTTTGCTCTGCAATAAAGCTTTGATCTATTTCTTTTAAATTGATTACCCGAGAATCTGGGAAGCCTGGGATCACAACATGCAGGTATTCTTCGTCGTATGCACCATCAAAGAACTTCACGAATTGCATCATTTCTGTTGGAGACAGTTGGTTCATCGCGAGTTTAAAATCGGTTACTTCTAGCTGCTGATGAGAGAAATTACGATTGACATAAATTTTGCCGGGTAAAATATCATGCAGTGCGCGCATTACGCCTTGCTCATCGTCGGTAACACTTTGCGCGAGTGCATAGTTAGGAAACCTAGCGTTGGTAAAGCGTTCGTAAGACTCAATGACCATACCCATAAAAAACGCTACAGTTTGCTGTCGAGCGATGATATGTGCCTGTTCTTCAGTCACTTGTCTAGACATAAGCAGTGTAGCTTTTTTACCAGCATAGAAACTCACTAGGTTTTGTGTAATTGAATAGACTGCGGCATTTGAAGAGTTTTTGGGGTTGCCACCTTGGTATATTTTTGTGCCATTGGCATAGTCAAAAATGGTACTTAAATCAAAACGTCCATTTTCCTCGTTTTCACGTGTCTGCGCATTCCATTGAAATAAGTCATGGGAAGCTAAGCCCATCACGCCTATATCCACCACACGTACTGGTTTTTTTGCTAGTGCGGGTAGAGAAAACAGCAACAACAAGAGTACAGAGAGTAATTTCATTTGGTTATAATCCTTTTAATAAAAATGAGAATTATTATATTTAATCTTTGTTTGTGAATCAATGTTGTGTTTTTGGTTAAATAAATGTGGTGTCGAGGGTTTTGTGCATAAATCGCTTGGCAAGGAAAGCGCGTCAACTTGCTTGTTAACGTGGCGACTTCCCATCGGGTTGATAGGAAGCAGGTTTATGAATTTGTAGTTTATGGAGCAAGGTCAGTTTTTGCCATATTTTTTATCCAATCACTGATCACGTCAATTGAAGTTTGCTGGCCATTTAATAGCCTAAGTAATAAGCCGCCCATCAACAATGCATAGGCTTGCTCTGATTGTTCATTACCGACTATGGTTGCGAGCTCATCCATAAAGCGTGAGTCTGCTTTTTGCAGTAATTTATCATCGGCGATATCCTGTGGATCGCGGTTTTTTATATATTCTAAAAGCAGTACCATTTCGCCTTGAAATCTGCTGTCTAAGGTAGAGATTATCGCGTGCAATGCATCTGCTTTTGATGTGGGTATGCTCTGCTCATCTTCTGTGCCATATAAGCTGTGCTTTTGCGTGACGATCTCCGTACTTGCTTCAAATAAGTCTTTTTTACTTGGAAAGTAGTGATACAAAGCGCTTTTAGAAACACCTAATGCCTCTGCAATACCGCGCATCCCTAGGCCGTTGTATCCATGTTCTGTAAAGATATCTATGGCTTTTGTGGCCAGCTCAATCCGGTATGCATCTCGATCAATAACTTTTGGCATCGTTTAACTCATGATCTATTTGGTAATTTTACTCAGCCCAGTATAACGCACAAACATTATTTAGACCAAGTGGACTAAAAAGGTTGATCAAACTTTACGCTTGTGATTATTATATAGTCCAGATGGTCGATAAAGGTGTGCGGCTAATTTTGGCTTTTGTAAGTAGAGGTAAGAATGTCACAAAATAAACACATTATTAATGGGGCAAATATTGATTGGCACTGTGCAGGCAAGTTTAATTTTACAGCGGGGTTTAGTCCGACTAAGGCGGAAAGTGCAATCGCCAATTATGCTGCGTTTTTAGCGCCGGTCATTCTATATTTTGCGCTGTGGCGTACGCTCGATTGGTCGGTGTTGCAGTATGCCGTTGCCAGTTTTTTAGCATTGGATATGGTAGGGGGTGTGCTGACTAATTCTTTAGGGTCGATGAAACGGTTTTTACATACAAATCAAACCCTAGAGCTGAACTTTTTAGGTAAACTCGTTGGCAGTAAGTTCTTATTCCCGGCGATACATTTTCAAATTTTTGCAGCTCCACTGTGTTTTGATGTCAGTTGGTCATACGCATTTTTCTGGTACGGTTTAATGATGTTGTCAGTTGTGTTGATCCATTGTCTACCACAGTACATTCATCGCCCTGTTGCACTTCTTATCGTTATGCTCTCGATTATGTTGAGCCAATTGGTTTTTGTCGGCCCGCCGGGGCTTGAATGGTTGGCGTCAATCTACATTATTAAGCTGGTTTTATCTCATGGTGTGCGTGAGGAGCCCTACAGGCCGAATGTAGAAGCAAGCAAGTAGAGCCTTCTGAGGACTGGGCCTGTGTAGGCGTTGCAATACAGGCCAAGCTTGCGAGGTGTGCGCAGCTATTTGCAACACGGCAACAATAAATTGATGGGCTTATTTAAAGTATTTAGCAAAGTGCATTGAAACAAAATCTTTAAAAGCGATGACCCGTGCAGGTTGATGTTTATCCTTTAGGTAGAGCAAATAAAACGGTGTAGGCTCCGGTTGCCAATTTTTAAATATTGGAACAAGGAGCCCCTGCAGGACTTCATCGGAGCAGTAAACATTTGGTACGCGAATTATGCCGTTGCCAAGTAGTGCGCTGTAGAGCATCACTCGGCCATTCTTGCAAGACAAATCTGCATTGACACTGACATTTTGCTTTGCTTTTGACGACGCATGTACAAAGCTCCATTGGTTCATGCTGCCAGCGATGCACTTGTGATTAACTAAGCTTTTAGGCTCAGCAGGGCGACCGTATTTTTCAATATATGCAGGGCTGGCAAAAGTACCAACTTCGATATCTGTCAACTTTCGCGCGATCAGGGATGAGTCGAATAGCTCTCCCATTCGAAACACAAAGTCAAACTCACCCGAGACTAGGTCAACTCTTTGACTACTGAAATCAAGTACAACGCTTACCTCTGGATGTGCTTTCATAAAGTCTGACACCAAAGGGCCGATGATGTTTTCGCCGATATAGCCACCAACACTATTAATTTTAAGTTTCCCAGATAAGCTAGAAGCTTGCTCTTTGGCGCGATCAATGGCCGATTCAATTCCTAAAAATGACTGTTTGCATTTGTCATAGAAGATCTCACCGGCATCAGTGAGGTGTTGTGTTCGTGTTGTTCTAACCAGCAAGCTCACACCTAAATCAGACTCAAGTTGAGTCAATTGTTTGGAAATGTGGGACCGAGAGCAACGTAGCGTTTCTGCTGCATTGGTGAAACTGCCAGACTCGACTAACACTAAAAAGCTTTTTATATCTGAATAGCTCACGCTTTTATTCATACTGCTTGGTCCATAAAGTGATTTTATTGGTAACTATAAGTAAACATTGTTGTGAATTGATAAGTATATATCACCAATAGTCAATCTCATACAATGGCGTTCTAAGTTGCTCGTAGCTTAATTTACTTGAAAAGTACGATGTGGCACGAAAAAGGTGTTCCGAACACTTACGACAAAGTGTTCTGTTTCCTAAAAAGTAGGTCGAATAATCAGCTGCTGATACTGCAGCGCACTTATGGGCAATAACAGAGCTGCATAGGCAAGACGAACGCATCAGATATTGGAGAAAAAAGTATGAAAAAATTGGTTGTTATCACCGGAGCAAGTTCGGGTATTGGAGAAGCTATAGCGAGGCGTTTTAGTGAAGCTGGTTACCCACTTTTATTAGTTGCTAGACGTATTGAGAAATTGGCAGCGCTTGACCTACCAAACTGTTTGTGTGAACAAGTCGATGTGACGGATAGACACGCTTTTGAACAAGCGATTTCAAAAGCTGAAGCTCAATTTGGTCCCGTTGAGTGCCTCATTAACAATGCTGGCGTCATGTTGCTTGGGCAAATTGACTCTCAAGACAGCGGTGAATGGTCAAAGATGTTTGATGTCAACGTACTGGCTTTATTAGGAGGTATGCAAGCAGTGCTTGAGCCTATGAAAACCAGACAAAGCGGGACGATCATCAACGTTAGCTCTATTGCCGGAAAGAAAACATTCCCTAACCATGCAGCGTACTGTGGTACTAAGTTTGCGGTGTCTGCTATCAGCGAAAATATCCGTGAAGAAGTTGCAGAGTTTGGTGTTAGGGTGACAAGCATCTGTCCAGGCGCGGTGGAAACAGAATTGTTAAGTCATACAACCTCAACAGAGATTAAAGCCGGTTATGAAGACTGGAAGCAGACCATGGGGGGCGCGTTAATTGCCGATGACATTGCCAGAGCCGCACTATTTATTCAAGAGCAGCCGCAATACGTGTGCATTCGAGAGCTGGTAATTGCTGCAACACGTCAGCAACCTTAGAACAGAGAACAAAAGCCACACTGGCATTGAGCTCTTCATGGCAGAGTTATTCACTCTGCCATGGCTGTTGCGCATGAATTGGTGATTGAGCAGCCCAACACAGTGGGCACGTACGTGAAATAGCCTGAATAACTCCGGCCTTTGTTGTGTAATCAAGCAACCTCATGTTTGGCACCAATGTCCAACTTACTATTTTGTATTTTCTTTGCATGCACTGAATGCTTTTTCGCCTCAACCATGAATCTGAAGATTTGTTTTTGCATTTTTGCAACCTTGGGTTAACCTTTTCGCGGGCCGATAACTTATGAAGTTGAAGGTATACCTAATTTATACGAAGAAGTTTGGGCGGTGACTTGTGTCGCTGGAAATGCTCGTTAAAAGCAAACATTGGGGAATTACTTTAAGAGACAGAGCTAAGCTGTCTGCTTTTAGCCTGATGACAGCTTCCAATACAGACGTATTAGATTCTTAAGTCTGAAACAGTTTTTCAAAAAGGAGTATGAAAATGACAGATAATTTACTGAGCCTATTTAATAACAGGCAAAAACTCTCCAAAGCACAGCTTGATCAATTTGTACTCGTTCAATGGCAGCAGGGGAAGCACTTTGATCGCTTGCCTTCAAACGCATTGCCAGACTACAAAAAGTTTGACGCTTTTCCTTGGGAAAAAATTGATTGCATGCTGACCAAAATTGTTAGACAACAAGAGGATGGGCTTTCGTTTGGCTTTGATATGTTCCCGCCAAAATCAGCGGCCAAAGGGGATATGCATGTACACCCACTAAGTAGCCGCTTAATCACCGTGTTAGAAGGTTACGGTACTGCCATAGTGCAAACTTGTAAGGGGAAAATGGCAAAAAAAGAAGTGGGACCAGGTGATGTGATATTGTTTCCGCACGCGACGCCACACTGCTTTTGGGGAGCAGAAGATGCCCCTATGGTTGTTGAAGTAATGCTCGGACCTTATGTGCCCTTTGAACACCCGTTACATACTGTTTGCCCTAAAAAAGCGAAAGTCATAGCACAAGACTATCCGGATCTATTTAGACCCTGCCATGTCGATGAACTAGAGCAAGTCGCCAATAGGGTCGTAGCGTTACAAGCGCAAGGGCTAGTGGAGTTGAGTGAACATCAGGTGATGGAGTGGGGAGATGAATTTATTGATGCTTTAGGCGGTTATGAAACAACAGAGCGCGTTTGTGCTATTGAACGTTAGGTTGAGTGAGTTACCTCAAACAACTGCTGATTGGATGTCCTTGTGCGCAATGAAATTGCTCCAAGTCGAATTCGTTACATAAGTTTGGGGAGGATTAACCTGCATATTAAAACCATAAATATTGTTCACAAAATCGCATCGGCTGCGTTATTAGTATTAATAAAGCGCAGCGTACATTGCGTTTTTCAATAATACCGGCAGTATTTTTAAATTCGATTACCTAAATGTAGGTGATGCGGCGAAGCCGTTTTAGCGTATTACGCGTTAAGCGGCAATGCTGTTTTACTATCTAAATTCGATAAAAAACTTAAGAGCAGTGCGCTTTTACTGATTCGAATCGCTTAAAACACAGTGATGATTGCCAACTATTACGAGCACTGCATATCTCTGCATAGAGTCCGTTTTAATGAGCGTAGTTGGTACTTAAAGCTTCTTTGACACGTTCTAAAATGACATTTCTACAGCGCCACTATTAAGGGTAATGATGTGCTGAAGTAATTGCTCCCACGGCTGTTGGCACACAAGCAGACTAATTCACTTTCAAGGTATATATCTGGCGCATTAATAGAGAGAAATTATTTTTTGGTTTCTAGTTTCCAGTCTATTAGACCAGATGGAGAGTGACTTCCAAATCTAACCAAGATGAATTTTGGTTGAAAGCAGATTTTAAAGAACCGAGTAAACAAGGGGGTTAAGCACTTTCTTTGGAAAGTGGAACAACCCTTTTTACATGTAAGTAGTAGTAAAACTATGTAAGTGGCACCATCAATATTAAGGATCTTTATTATGATGAAACCAAAAATCACAGCTTCAGAAGATATAAAGGAAGCGACAAAGTTGGGGACCTATGAGCGTCTTCGTCCGGGGGGCGCGTCGGCCAAAGTGGCGGCAAAAGTTGAAGGGACGATAAAGCAAGAGGAGTTGAAACTGGCATTGTATGATGCAAAAGGTAACCAATCCAAAACCAAAGGCGACGTCTCCGTACTCGGAGATGTTAAATTAAGCAAAGAAATAGAAATCACCGTTAGTCCAAAGCAGCAAACCAAGCTGGGTGAAGAGCTGACGGTAAAATCTGAGAACAAAGAAATCGATGATTCAGCAATCACCAATCGTTTTGCGATTGCCTCATACCCGCAAAACTGGGATCTTCCTAGCGCAAAAAATAGTCTTGTCGATGATGATGAAGCCATTATGGAAGTCTCTGATGCCTATGAGAGCGATGGCGTGCCAAACGACTATAGTTGGCTGGATGAAGTAATGATCTCAGAGCAAGTGCAAGGGGGCGCGCCTGTTGGTCCGTTAACAGTTGGTCCAGGAGATAACTCAGATTATCTGGATGGCGACTCACCGGGAAGTGACTCCCACACGCGCATCTCGTATGGTTCTATCGATAAGAATAAGCTAAAACCGGACAAAGATGGCACTCGTTATGATGGACATATCACACAAACCTGTATCTTTAAATGTGGTCGCACCGATGTGAAAGACAAGGTGGTTCCCAATTCAGGTTACGAACTGACAGACTCACTAGAGCGAGTGAAGGGGCGTTGGAAGTTCTGGTTTACGAAGATAGGTAAAAGTGTCACGGCTAACGGCTATCATTCGGGGGCAGGAAAGGGCAACCATACTTCTGACGCTTATGAGGTCGTCACTACAACGCCTGATTTGACATTCAAAAAGTGGGTATAACTGCTACTACCATATGACTTTTCAGTTTTGTATTAAAAAGTAACTGCGCATTTTATTCTCGATATCTAAAGACTGTTCATGTAGGTATCTAAATTAAATGACGTAATCTCGGAATCATGTGAAGGGGCCGAGCGGCTTGCATGATCAGTATTCCCACTTGTTGTAGCCGTATAAGCTTTTAATTCTACATTGCTTGAAAATGAGAGGGGTTTTACAACAGAGTTACCCTTGTTTACGGTGACTCAGCTAGCTGTGGTAATGCATCAATCATAATTGCAGCAAGGTGACACAAGTGAGAATTCAAATCAGCGGATCCACAATTTGATTATGTTGTAGAACAAGCTCCTCGCCCCCTTTTTCTAAATTTAAATCTCTAACTTAATTATTTTAAATCATAAATTAGCTTTGTGCTGCGTGTGAGTCGGTCTATGTGATCAGAGGTTGACGGCTTACTGCGGTTGTTTTTGCCCAGCACAAATGCGCTTTTCAATTCACAAACAAAACTAAGGATGCGTTATGCTGAATGCAGATCAAAGTGAGCAGTCAAAGAAGGAGACAGGTGTCATTGTTGAAATGATAGCGCCTGCTGAAAAAGGCTTGCACACAGATCGGAAACTAATAAACAGTGTCGTTGCAAAACACAGTGGCTTAAAACCGAGTTTGAAAAATAGAATTTTCTACGCCATTGGCTTTAACAAAAGAGAAGGGAATGCTGATGGGGAACCTGATTTAAACCAAGGGGTAGCTAAAAAAGGCAGTACAAAAATAAATGGTACCAAATACAAGTATGACAAAGTACAAAAGCGAGATTATGAAAAAAAATCAGATGACACCTTTGGTTACATCGAAAACTTCTTGCGTTGGGGGTCTGCGACTTGGATTTGGGCAAATTTAAATTCATCAGATCTCGCGAGAAAGCAAAATAAAATAGGGCGGCCAATAAGAACTAACTTCCCTTTTCGCGCGTGGCGAGAGCTTGCTCATACAACTGCTTTAGGGCACTGGGGCGCTAAAAAGTGGCTTGCGGGAGATGAACGACGAGATTTGATATACAAAACTGCGGATGATGATCAAGACTGGTCGGAGTCTGAAATAGAGAATGGCCTTGACGCTGCTGCCAAAGCAATTGGTGATTCAAAAGGGGCCAAGAGTATTGCACCTGATACGCTCAATATGCCTTTAGTTCTTACAACGCCTTACCACTGGAGCTCGACAGGGGCGAGCGATTTACAAGAGTCTGAAGATTATAAATACCAAACCTTTTTAGATGAACTTAATGGCTATGAAGTGGATAAAAGAAAAGCGCTATATGATAAACATCCACTAAAAATTTATTATCCAGAGCCGACAACTTACTTTACTCGGGCAGCTGCTGATATTCACCCTTCTAAAGGAGATAGTGTGCTCGAAGGCGCGGCTAAAATTACCAGTATAGTTGAAACCGTTGTGCAAACAGCGACTGACGACACCACGAAGGATGGCACGAACGCGACCGATGTGTCAGTTACCAATTGGAAAAAAATGTTTAAGTTTTTGCACGACCAAAAACTCACTTCCGCTCCGGGCGACAGGGCCAAATCGTTAGTTGATTTGTATACAGCTGTTAAAGGGCTGGACAATCCTGAACGAAAAGGAGCGATTGAAACAGGAATGGGGACCTCTATAGATCAAAGTGCTTTTGAAGATGGGTATGAGGATAACGTGTATAAGTGGAACACTCAAAAAAAATAGTAACCTGTAAGTAGTTAAGCTTCTTGCTTTTTCATATTTAAATTAGTTTATCTTTACCTTAATTGGCTAAGGTAATTGCGCCATGATTTTTAGTTTATAGTTAATCTTTTTTTTATTTGTCATGCGAGGGGCATGAATGCCATTCATTTCTTAGCGTGAAAACCTCATTTTTCGGGGGGTGTCACATTTAAAATAAACTTAATTATAATATTGTTTTTCTAATTTTTATTTTTTATGTGTTGTGTTTTTTGTTGGTGGGTGATTTTAAATTATATATTAAATTTATATAATTAGAGTTGATTTTAAGGTTTGTTCTTAAATAATAAGGAGTCAGAAAGTGATGCAAAGTCAAAAAGGACCGATTAAACCAGCAACAGGAATTACGGGTAATCAGATTAAGCCACAAAACAAAGAGTCAGAAATGATTCTAATGCAAAAAGGACCAAGTAAACCAACGACTGATATTACGGGTTCTCAAGTAATTGCACAAAACAAAGAGTCTGAAGAACAAATTACACCATTGCAAATTGAAGCGTTAACAGAGTTGGAGAAGGAGAGTGTCAATAAATACAATAATGCAATTTGGGCCGCTAGAAATTTAGATTCCATACGTAAAACAGGGAGGTTTACGGAGCTAGGAATAGAAAAAAGCCGAATTAAACAGTTTTTCGAATCGGGGTGGGCAGAGAGAAAATCATTAGAAACAGCAATTTCTAAAACAAGGATAAATTTATATAAAATGCCATGGAAATTCAAGCATGACTTTGTAACAAAAACAAACGATCGCTTGCAAAATTTAGGAGAATATATAAGTGCTAAACGACAAGTAGAAAATATACGTAATTTGCCATTGTATTTGCGGGAAGTAAACACAGAAATGGATGGTAATCAAGCTTCAAAACAACTTGGCGAAGAGAAATTTTTGAATATTAATGACAATCCACTAGAAGTAGTTGATAAGTTGGAATCTTTAAAAGATCTAAAAGAAGCCGCAATGAAGCTACCAGCTGAAGAGATTCTAGTGACTTACTACGTTGTTGAAGACGGAGTGCAAGACTATAATAATATGGAGAAACGGATAAGGCAAAAACGAGCTGCTAAGAAAAATAACAAGTAATTGGCTTATATTGCATATTTACTCTTTGTTTTCATATTGAAGGTATAAAAATCTCTGTTTTAAATTTGTGTGGTTAAATGGTTGTTGTAGTTTGCTTTTGGCTGGTCTGTTTATTTAAATTAATACGCTTTAGTAAATAGTCACGAATGTGAATGTGTTGATGCTGATAGAGTTATTACTCCTTTTTTATGATGTATCAAATGAACGCAAAAGGAGGTACCTGCTGCTATGCTAGTAGTGTCATTGAATAATTGAATAAAAAGCGGGCCAGAGGAGGGCGTATGATGCTGAAATTTATCTTAGCCATACAAATTGTTTTTTTCTCAGCTGGCTGCTTTAGCAAGAATATTTTTGTCGTCGGTTCGGTTATAAATCAAACCCCACCAAGTCAACATGTTGAAAACGCTAAAGTGATCCTGTTAGTCAATGAAGAGCGTATCGAAGCGGAGTATTTACCGTCGAAAGGCACATTTAGTAAGCGGCTAGCGCCAGATAAATATGCCAAGGAGCACATCGCGTTTTTGGTCCTACATACTGATTTTGTGCAGGTTGATCCTGAGCGGGATAGGGTAAGAACAGGCTTTAGTGGCAAAACAGAACACCACATCAATGTTAGGACAAAGGAGCACCTAGCAGATACTTTAGTGCTTTCTGCAAAAAAATCAGCCTTAACAGGTGATTATATCAAGGCGTTGGATCAGCTAGATTCTGCAAGTGCCATCTATCAAAGCTTTGACATTTACTCTTACAAAGTAAGACTGATTGGCGATGCGTTAAAGACCCAAAGTACGTTGCCAATCAGGCATATGGATCTAACTACTGATGGTGACTTTTTGAATTACACAAAAGGCCTCAGTGATCTTGAAAGATATAAGCTATTTTTACAGCTAGGCCACGTATATACGAATGTACCAGATCCTGAAAAAGAGATTGACGCAACAACATCTTATTTTGATGTGGCGGTGTCGGCTTATGCCGTTGCTAAAAAGGCAAATCCAGCAAACGCAAGGCCCTATCAGGGCGAATACAAGTTGTATCAAAAGACGGGTAATCATTTTGACGCTGCTATGGTGATCCAAAGCTATTTCGACAATAACGCGGTGATAAAAAAAGGATCAACAATACGTACTTTTTTGGGGGACTGGTTAACGAGCTTTGAAAAAGTGACAGGGTTTCCTTATACCTCACGGGAGGATATAGCAAAAGACACTTTGTACTATGACATGGCTAAAAGGTTATTAGTGACGATACAGCAGTACGAATCGATTTTTAAGCATGATAATAAACCTAGCTCGAAACGGATACGTGACGCAACAACTCTACTCAAAAACATCGTAGAAAGGAGGTAAATATGTCTAATTGGCACATTAGCGTTTTGGTTGTTGTGGCTTCCATATTGGCGGTCATGGTGATCCTTCCCGTCGCAATTGTGACCGTGATGTACCCTGAAAATGAGCTACCGGAAGTATTGGTTAATTGGGGTGGCATTATTTTAGGGTTTTTCTTTGGCACATTGACGACTGCGCTTACGAGCAAAGTAGAGAGAAAGTCTCGCGATCCCAACGCTGAAAACTAATCAACGGTGTTTTGGGGGAAGTTAGGTTTCACTGTTAAGGCGTTGAAATAAGCTGGTGAAATAGGTTTGCCAAGCCTTCTGTATGACCAGCTTGTTTCTTTCTCTAACTGAACTGCGTCGACTAACTCTTGTATTTGATTGAGCAGCCATACGGTTTAGTAATTTTCTTGTTGATGGCTTTACCTGCCAATAAGTTGGTTAGGCTGCTGACGACATAGTTGGTCGCTTTTGGAATGTCTGCGGGGTTTGCCGATTTTATACTGTCGATGGCACCAGCATAACTCAATTTACCTTCAGGATTGATGATGTACATATGAGGTGTCGTTTTGGCTTTGTAAAGGCGACCAACAGCCCCTGATTCGTCGAATAACACATGAGAAGGGGATGCGTTTCGAGTTTTGGTCAAATCATTTGCTTTGTTGGCATCAACGTGCCCTTGTTTACCTTTTGCAGAGGAAATGACAGACAACCAAACTACATCCTGCTGCGTGTATTTGCGTTGCAGCGATTGCATATTGTCACTCCCGTAATGCTTTTTGACATATGGACAGAGGTGGTTTGTCCACTCCAGTACCACATATTTGCCTTTGAAATCTGATAGAGTCACCGTTTTTCCATAGGAATCTTGCAGTGTAAAATCAGGAGCGATGGCATCTATTTTTGCTGCCGCCATACTCATGGCTGGGGCAAAAAAGGTTGTAATTACAAACCATTTAATTAGACGTTGCATTGTTAATTTCCTTCCTAGCTTCATAGATAGCATCGATTACTATCTCAGGTGTTAGCACTTGAGGCAAAATCTGCTTACTGTGGTTTCCTGCATACACTATATATAAGGGTACACCTGAGCGTTGATATTGCTTCAAATAGTTTAAAATAGTTGTATTCTTGTTTGTCCAATCTCCGACTAGGTAGTCGATATCACCTTCTTCAAAGAGCGCTTTTAGCGCATCATCCTTAAAGGCGACTTGCTCATTTACCTTACAAGTAATACACCAATCGGCGGTCATATTCACTACTACAACATGATTTTCATTACGTAGTTGAGAGAGTTTTTGTTCACTAAATTGGTCGGATCCGAGCTGCTGATCATCGCTAGTAATGTGTGTGCCTTTCATACTTGAAAGTGTCGCGATGCCGACCGCCATGAGCATAAAAATATAGCTAAAAGGGCGACCCATTTTACTCGACAGCCAGATAAAGAGTGCAAAAAGTAATAATCCAGACAATAACCACAATTGGCCCATGCTGCTGGTCTGAGATAAAAATACCCAAACTAACCACACTACAGTCGCAATCATAGGAAAGCCGAGAAAATGTTTGAAGGTTTCCATCCATGCTCCGGGCTTTGGCAATAACTTTGCAAAGTGTGACGACATAGGGAGTAGTGTCATAGGTAGCGCAAAGCCAACCGCTAATGCTGTAAAAACTAGCCAGGTTTCAAATGCAGGGCTAAGCATGGCAACACCCAGTGCGGTCGCCATAAATGGTGCGGTACAGGGGGATGCAACGATAACCGCAAGTACACCTGTAAAGAACTGGCTGAAAAAAGAACTGCCTTGCGTCAATGAGTGTCCAATCCCAGACATGTTTACGCTTGGTGGTAATAAGTCCCACAGCATCATCGCAATGAAAGTGAACAAAAAGGCCAATGCAGCAATCAGCAATGGCTCTTGTAAATGAAAACCCCATCCAACAGCGCTGCCAGCTGCCTTTAACGAAATAACAACCGCAGCAAATAACCAAAAGCTGATAATGACCCCTAGTGGGTACCCCCAATGACTTTTACACTCAGTCGAACTTAACGCCAAGGCCTTCATCGATAATACAGGCAGTACACAAGGCATGATATTGAGGATTAAACCACCAAGAAATGCGAAAACTAAAATAACCCAAATCGGTTTCGATGCAGTGTTATCGGTTCGGATAAAGTCCGGAGAATTTGGCAAAGCGTTGACATAATACCCAGAACCTCCATCACTCAACAAAAATTTAAGTGAGTCGGGTTGTGAAGAGAAATAATCGGATAATGGTAACACTAGCTGGGCTACATCTTGTGATTGTGTCCAATCTTGCGCAGCATTGTGCTGGATCACGTCCCCCCTAAATGGAAATATCTGCCAGTTCGATTGATAAGGCCATGCCATTTGCAAAGCAATATGACTTTCGCTTAGTTCAAATTTAGCCTCAATGAATGGCTTGTTCGCCAAACGTAGGCGAGTTTGCTCAAATAAGGCTTGGTGATCGGAATAGTCGATAGACTGCCCTGTTGGCACTATTGGTAAATCAAGTTCTAACTTAGCCCACCCAGGTATACAGTCTTCTTTGCAGACTAGCCAAGACAAGTCGGCCTTTATGGTTGCATGGGGAAGGGATTGCTCTTTAAGCGTTATTGGCACCATTAGTAAAGTTCTGCCCTCGTAGCCATAGTTCACTAAATGTGCTACTTCTATCGCTTTAGGGATTGGCCACTGAATATTCCCAAACTCTATTGCATCGCTGTGCCATTCAATCTTGGGGGCTTCACCTGAATCTCCCGGGTTTAACCAGTAGGTGTGCCAACCTTGTTCCGGGTTCAGTATGATGCCGATCCAGTGGGTTTTCCCTATGCTAAGCTGACTGGTTTCGGATACCAGCGAAACTTCAATATGTGGCCCTGTGGCTGAATTCTGTGCAAATCCCCCACATGAAAATACCAACAGAAAAATGAAGATAAGTTTAACCATGCAATTATCTGTTCCGAAAATGTCTTTTATCATTGTAGTCTCAAAACTCAATAATTTAGTCCATAAAACACTCAACTTAATAAGCCTACTATGTACTTACGTGGCATGAAATGATTTGCGACTAACGTGTAATTATCAGTCGCCAGCTTGTTTAGGTTATTGTGAACATTGCAGATTTTTAACATTACCTTCTTATCGCGAGTACGCTTGCTATTACGCAACCGGTTTAATTACTTTGATTTAGATAAGTAGGGTGGCGAATATATATTTTGGCCGAAAAGAGTCGTAATTGAGCAGAATAACTTGGTTAATTGGCGCGTAATTCCTCATGATGAGTGATTTAAGTACCTCAATGGCGGGGAAAGTTGTAAAATGGCATCACAATGATGAATGGGCCGTTTAATGCTTGGCTGGCGTCCATTCTTAGGTAATTTTAGCCAAGCCTAATACGCCGTTTATGTTGGCGTTAAGTGCACTGAAACATGATTAAACTGATAGAAAACACGCCGTGGTGGTTCTTAATTCTTTTATATGTAACTACATTGATCATCGGAACTTTTATTGGGGCTCCTTTGTTGGCTTATGCTTACGATATATCAATGAGTATCGAAGTGCAGCGGCTGTTTGTTTTAATGGCGCTCATGAGAGTGCATTTTTTACTGCCTCTTCTGATAGCGGCAACTATTGGTCTCACGTATGTAAGAGGTAAAAAGAATAAATCTCTCACCTACGCATTTATAGCAGCGTGTGTTGTTCTTATACCTGGCCTTTTCTACGGTTTGCAGGCGTCTGACATTTATAACTTTGCAGCTGTGTAAAAGGCACTTGGGGTTAGCACGCTTGCTGACTGGTAAGCGTGTGAAACACGCGCAAAACGGCATATTATGAATTAGATAGCCTACTGTGTTGACTATTGTTGATTGAGTGTTCTTTCACTTATTCAGCGGCAGAAAACTTGAATGACCGCAAGTATAAAATTGCTACATAAGACTGCGTATGCAGCACTACTCAGGATCTTCAAGCTGCATTAACAGAGAATGCTTCTCACGTTTGTAAATCCGAAAACTTCGTATTTGTCGACAATGAGCTTAACATTAACTGCAACTTCTGAATTTGAAGGGGCTGCTTATTTTAGGCTTGATAATTGTGCCTTTTTTCTCCAAGACTTTTACGAACCGAGTCATTGCCAAAACGCCATGCTGCATCTGTTGGTGGAAGATTCGACTGGCTGGCATGAACATATATTAAATGTAAAGGTGAGCGAAGAGTTTAATGTTCAGTTGACTGAAACTGTAGAACAAGCATGGGGAATACTTGAGTTTTGTTTGACTGATTTTAGTGAGGGTTAGTGGCAATGAGCACAGAATAGGTAACTCATTTTGCTCAAATAGGAAAATACAATGATTATAAAAATAATTTTGTTACTCGCTTTACTGAGAGTATTAGCTATCACCGAAAAACCAATCTTATGTGCAGGTATATATTCCTCAGTGGTGTTAGTATTTGGTTGGATGAGCGGCGCCAGCTTTTCGTATGTTTTAGTCGGTACTTTGATATCGTTTGGTTTATCTTTTTTGTATTTTTGGCTTTTAAATAGATTTAATCACGGCCCGTTGTATTTTGTGATCCTAGTGCTTGGTTTGGGAATTGGCTTAGTTTAAAGAAGATTAAAGTGGAATTAATATCTATAGTATTTTATAGCAAGTAAGGATCAACAATGCATTTTGTAAAACTTCTAGCACTCATTTCTTTTATTGTAGTCACAGCTGGTGTCTATTTTTTTATGAGGCCTATATGGGTTCCTATGTTTCATAAAATTGTTGGAAAGCGCACTACTGCAGATGTTGTCGACCTATATGGTGAGGCCTCAAAAGATAGGTTATTGCCTTTTTTCAAAACTGCAAATGTTCAGTTTCCGCCTGAAAAAGTTACCTTGCTAGCAATCAAAGATTCAAATGAGCTTGAACTGTGGGTTGAAAATGCCGAGGAGCAAACCTTTATACGTTCCTACCCAGTGCTGGCAGCTAGTGGTGTGTTAGGTCCCAAGCTAAGGGAAGGTGATAAGCAAGTTCCAGAAGGGATTTACCAGCTAGAGTATTTAAACCCTAATAGTGCATTTCATCTGTCCATGAAGCTCAACTACCCAAATGATTTTGATTTACTGCATGCAAAAGAAGAGGGTAGAGCAGAGCCCGGCACCAATATTTTCATTCATGGAAAGGCCATTTCAATTGGTTGTTTAGCGATGGGTGATGAAGTTGCTGAAGAACTTTTTGTTTTAACAACGCTAGTAGGCAAATCGAATGTCAACGTCGCGATTGCGCCGTCGGACCCACGAATTAATGATATTTCAAAGTTAGCGAGCGATAAACCGCAGTGGGTGAAGACGTTGTATTTAAACATTTCAAACTATTTTGAGAGGTTTAAACATGATAGATAGCTTGCTTGTCATTTTCGGGCTATGTATCGCGATTGCTGAGCCTGGTGACATACATATGTCTGGTTGTGCAGATGCTGATCATACCGTCGTCTTATAAGGCGTCAGTCATTGAGAACATAAAAGGAATAGGGTATTTGGCGTTATGCAATCATTTAGGCTATGGCAGGCGGTGAGCTTTTGTTTTGTACCAATCGCCTGTCTTTATCAACTGTGCTGGGGAGTTTATTTTTCTAACGTCTCGTCGCAATTTTGGCTTTCAGGCACGTTCAATCAAGCTTTGGTGCTTAAACATTCTGGCGAAATAGCCTTGTACATGTTGATGTTATGGTGTGTCGTCACAAAAACGGTGGCAAACACTAAGCTTGGTAAGTTGTTGATCTGTGTTTTGCTTTTAAGTGTGAGCATGTACACTTTGGTGCTTTTAATAAAAGTGTGCATTTTGAACATCTTGTAGCAATATAGCGGTAGATTGAGTTCCGATGTGTGGTGAGAACAATACTCCTGTACACGTGTACCAGTGCAAAAATGCAAACTTTTTAACCTAAACTTAAATAAAAACCCTTGTTTTAGTGTATAAAGTTAAAAGATTAGCTGCGCTTTGGACTTAAACATTTCACATGACGTCTGCTCAATATAGCAACGATACACCTGAACAGAAGCCTTCCTTGGCTAAACTTAACTATGCGCCACGCATAATTGGCTGCGTCTTAATGGCAATTATGCTCATTGGGGCACTGTACAAAGGCCTGAGCTTTACCACTGGTTGTTTTATTTTTCTAAATTGTGCACTTTGGCCTCACGTAGCGCGCTTACACAGCAAACTTTTCTCGGACAAAAATAGCCATGAATACATTAACTTACACTTAGATGCTCTATTTTATGGGATTTGGTGCGCAGTGGTTGGGTTTCAGGTTTGGGTGGTCTTTGCGTTGTTAATCGTTAATTCGTTAAATAGCCTTATCTTGGGTGGTGTGAAAAGGTATTACAGCTGTACTGCCGTATTGGCATTGGGTTGTATATCCGGTGGGGTGTGGTTCGGTTTTGAGTTTGTTGAGCAGTCACCGCTTATCACGCAGGTTGTAGCTGCCGCAAGTGTCTATTTGTATTGTTGCAATGTTGGTTTTTTCAATCGAAAATACTCAGGGCAACTAAAGCGCTCTCGAGATAAAATGCGACAGCAAAATGAAGAACTTAGAGAGGCTAAAGTAAAGGCAGAACAAGCTTCCATAGCTAAGAGCGAATTTTTGGCAAATATGAGCCATGAGATACGCACACCGATGAATGGTATTCTAGGTGCACTACAGATTTTTGAGAAAGGAAATCTCGATAAGGAATCAAAAAGTTTAATGTCAAAAGCCGTATATTCTGCGCAATCCTTACTTACGGTTATTAATGATATTTTGGATTTTTCAAAAATTGAAGCGCATAAATTGGCGCTAGAGCTCGCTCCTTTTTCAATGGCAGATACTGTTGAGTCCGTCGTGTCAGATTTAAAAGTTGAAGCAGAAAAAAAATTTATTTCACTCGATACAAGTTTTGATCTGGGGAAATCTGATGGCCGCTTGGGTGATTCTGTCAGAGTTCGGCAGATCCTGCTCAACTTGGTGTCAAATGCCGTCAAGTTTACTGACTCAGGCGGAATAAAAATTGAAGTGCAGGCCATTCAATTCCAAGGAGAATCGGCGCTACATATCGCAGTAAAAGACACCGGAATTGGAATGGATAAAAACGCCCAGCAGTCGATATTTGACCGATTTCAACAAGCTGACTCGTCGACCACACGCAAGTATGGTGGCACTGGGTTAGGCCTTGCCATCACGGCGAGCTTAGTTCACTTAATGGGTGGCACAATTAATCTTAAAAGTGAACTAGGTAAAGGCACCACGATTGATGTTATCTTATCACTGGCACCTGCTGAGCTAACTGATCCAAATAAAGAGGGAGACGAAGACTGCTTTCCAAATTTTGCAACTTTGAAAATTCTAATCGCTGAAGACAATGAAATAAACCAAATAGTGATTAAAAAGATGCTAGAGAAAACTGGTGCCACTTTGGATGTCGTTGAGAATGGTAAACTTGCGGTAGAAGCCTTTAATCAGTCTTACTATGACATTGTTTTAATGGACATACAAATGCCTGAAATGGACGGTATAGAAGCATTTTTGTTAATTCAAAAAGCCAATCCAAACATACCTGTAATTGCACTCACCGCAAATGTGATGTCGCAAGACATTGCGCACTATAAAAGTCTCGGCTTTGCAGCCCATATTGGTAAGCCAGTGGCTATGCACGCGATGTACCGCACCATTAAACAATCAGTAAAGCAAAATACGCGTAACCTAGAACAAGGGGATGATTTGTCTAATAACCAATGCTAATTGACCTTTCTTGTTTTGCATGTTTATCCATAGCGATGCATTAAACAATATCTAGTTTGATTGTAAGTACTTACTATACATTTAATTTCAGTATAGTGATTTACTAGCTTTTGTTTGTGTCTATATGACTTTTAATCGAGAGGTATTTGGTGCGTCCAATCGGCAATTGCGTGTTATCGCGTAACTGTGCAAAATAACGTCCGCCAGACTCTACCTGTATGCGTGCTAGCTGATTGATGTTGACGACGTATGAGCGGTGGATCCGTTCAAATTGCTCTGGTAAAAGCAGTTGAATTTTTTCAATACTTTTGCTGTGCAAATAGACCTCTTCACCGTTTATCAGATGAATTTCACTGTAGTGGCCATCGGCTTTGAGCCAAGCAATATTGGCGACTTCGATTAACTCGATAGCTGCGCGTTTTTTTACGCTTAAGTAACGGCAACCATAATGGCTTCGCAAAGTGTTATCAGTGAGCTTGGCGAGGGCCTTAGCTAGTCTGTGTTCCTCCAATGGTTTTGCGATAAAATCCAGAACACCAAACTCAAATGCCTCGATTGCTTTGTCGGCATAGGCAGAAATCACAATGGTATGAAAAGCCTTTGCCAGTTGATTTTGAAGTAAAGAAAAGCCATTTTGGCCCTGTAAATTTAGGTCGAGCAGTAATAGATCTACTTCGTTATCTGCAAGATAGTCCTCAGCTTCAGATAAGGTAAAAAATTGCCCTAAGTGGGTGAGTTTTTGTCCTAAAATATTGCGTGTAAATCGCGCAATCCTTTGTTGTAATAGAGGTTCATCTTCTACTATGACGACTCTCATAAAACACTCCTCTATGTAAACTTCGGTCTAATTTGGTATTCGTATCGTGTTACCCAATGGTCAGCAACTTGGCAACTGTCTAGCTGCCAATCAGACTCGCAAACTTGTGCCATTTTAGCGCGAATATATGCATCACCAATTCCCATGCCCTGATGTTGAGTAACGGCGTCAATTGGTGTCGTAAGCTCTAAAATGATTCGGCTTTTACCGACTTGAATGGAGAGTTTAATGGGTCTGTCTGACGTGATGCGATTATGAGTAAAGCAGTTTTCAATTTGACTGTGAACAATGGCTGTCGGCACTAGTATGTGAGTAGCGCAATGAGAGGCGCTATCAGGTAGTATGTGTGTCACTAATTGATAGTTTTGCTGGTAACGTACTGACATTATTTTGAGGTGACTGTGACATAGGCGCAATTCTTCCTCTAGCGTGACAACTTCTTTTTCGCTCACTTTTACCAGAGCACGAAACTCTTCTGCTAGCTGTTGCACAAATTCGTTGGCTTGTGTCGGAGCAAAGTCGATAAGTTCCTGAACCTGCATCAAGCAGTTCATAAGGTAGTGCGGTTGCAGATTTCTGCGCAGTAACTCGCCCTTTACTTTGCCTGCTTCCAAAGCCAAATTTCGCTGTTTGATAAGTTGATTTAAAAGTGATATGCCAATTGAAGCCAGTACTAAGGTAATGCTGAGTGCAAAGCCAAACTCTAAAAATAGCCGAGGTGCTAAAATGAACCCTATTAGAGAAGCGGCACAGATCAGCAGGGCTGTGACACTTCCAGCCTTGTTGTGCCTCAAAGCAATAACATTGATTGCGCCAACAAATAGCAATGAGGAGCAAAAGAGCCATGCACTGCGAGCATCAAAGCTGGTTGTAGAATACACCACTGCAAGTAGCGTTAAAGCAAGCGCGGTGAGCCAGAGAGACTTGCGAGAGATATTGTGCTGAGCAAGGTAGTAACTCGGAAGCAGGGAGGTCACAACAAGGGTCAATGCAACCACAATATTCATTCGCAGGAGGTGTACATCATAGTAATAATTTACCCAGAGCTTCCATTGCTCAGCAACCAATAGAGCAAGCGTAAAAACACACAACAACGCAAATATGAGGTGACTAGTTTGATGGCTATAGCGTAGATATACAGTAAGAAAGATCACAAATAGCACTAATAAGCCACCGATTAACATTGCTGTAATGCTACTGGCAACAATAATTGTTTGGTAAAACGTTTGTTGGTCGACAATTGCAAGTGCATAGGCGATTGCTGCAAATGCATCTGCTGTGTGAAAACTTGATAGCTCAAGGCTTATCAAGTGCTCACCGGGGGGCATTGTTTTATAGTCCAATTGGGTCAAACTGCTAATCGCACCGACTTGTTCGTAGGTTTTAGAGCTACCAGGTACACCATTTTTGCCAATCAGCTCACCATTTAGATAGATCTCATAGGCAGCGAGCGCTAAAAACAATAGTGTTGGATTTGGTGGCAGCTGTTCCTGATCGATAGTGAGAGTACCTCTAATGCAGAGGTGTTGTTGGGGTTGGATATTGGGAAATTGAAAAGTTTGCCAATGACGATCATCTAGCTCTATGCTGTGGCAACCTTGCCCTAAACTTTCTGAGAAAGGCGCCTGCCGAAGGTTGCTTACCCCTTGAAGCGCTGAGTTGGCGAAAGATTTGTGCGCCAATACCCCAATGAGTAGGCACATTAAAATCAATCCATTTCTAATTTCTATTTTAATCACAGTTAATACCGTTCCCTAACATATTGCACATTGTAAACCATCTTTCAGTGCATGAAATGCGTTTAATGCAACTCAGGTGCAGTTGGTGAGTTTGATCAATTATTTTGAGTTCAATTTTGGATAATTGGCTCAAACCTTATATGAGGAGAGCTGAAATGAAAAAAGGGGTGCTTTGGTTAGCGTCGACATTGGGTGTAATGAGTTTGTGGGCTGCACTGAATTTTTATGCCACAACACAGGGGTGGTTTATCGAAAAAATCGCAGCAGATGGCGATATACAAGAGTTTGTGGCCAACATTAAAACTGAGGTTGATAAAGGCTTTGAGGGCAATGCAGCGATGTTATTGATGCAGCGAGGGGAGGTCATTGCAACGCATCATGTGTCGAAGGGCGATTTAGTGAATGCTGATTCAATATTTGGCGTCGCATCTCTGGGCAAGTGGGTTGCTGCTGTGGCTGCGATGAAATTGGCAGAGCAGGGCAAGTTGGATCTCGATGCTCCAGTGTCTAATTACTTAACACGCTGGCAATTGCCGCCGAGCGAGTTTGGCAATGATGGCGTCACAGTAAGAAGGTTACTGAGCCACACCGCCGGCATTACCGATGGCTTAGGTCACGATGGCTTCCCTGTAGGTACGCCGGTTCAGCCGTTGGTCGAACATTTGACCTTGGCAGCTGATCGCGAACCGGATAAATCGGGAAAAGTTGCAGTGGGCATACAGCCGGGTACTAGATGGCAGTACTCGGGCGGTAGCTACAACTTACTTCAGCTGTTAATTGAAGAGATTTCTGGGCAGGGTTTTGCACAATATATGCAACAAACGATATTTCAGCCCTTGGGTATGACAAATACTGGATATAGTGTAGATAGAAGCGCACCCCAAACGGCTCAGTATTTTGGTGAAAATCAAACCTTGTTAGTTTATCCAAACTATACGTCTTTAGCTGCAACGGGGTTGTATAGTACAACGTCAGACCTTGCCAAATTTGTGCGTTCACAAATTCCGGTTTCAGTCCTAAATACACCCGGAAAAAGAATACTAACCGATCAGAGTCTTTTGGCAATGCATCAGCCAATTGGCCAATCGGGCGGACTTGAGATCTGGGGAGCGGGAGTCATGTTATATGCAGATAATAATCATGGTAGTTTTATTTTGGGACATGGTGGTCGCTCCCCAATGCTCAATGCAACAGCGCGCATGAACCCCCATACTGGCAATGCCTTTATCATGTTTCAAACAGGTAACAAGCGCGCATTTGCATCTAACATGGCAACTAAATGGACAAACTGGGAAGCAGGAACGCCAGACATGTTTCAGCTGCGTTTTATGCTGGTTGATATGTTTAATTTGATTGCCATTGGTTGTGGCGTCATTTTGTTATTGAGTGTTCTTGGTTTTGTTTACACCAGGAAACAGTAAACATACCAGTGCGCAGGGGCAGATTGCCCCTTTTCGCATTCCGGTGCCTATGTGAAAGTAAAGGCAATACATTGAATAGCGCACGCAGGTAGGTTTGGCGACTCTAGGTAGCTGCAGATGTTCAGCTAGCCCCTTCGCAATTGATAAATGCATAGTCAATTTGATCTGAATCATAATGAAAGAACAAATATTGCTCAAAGGCTTGAGAAAGAAAAATGTTATGCAGTATTATGCTTGCACTTTCATGGACTCGAAAGTGATTGCAGCCAGTGGGGATGGCACAAAGCAAGAGGAAAAAGATGTATCCGATTGAGTTAATTACACCTTCTAAAGCAATATTTTAGAGGGCGGAACATCATTTAAGGTATTCGCGCCTGCATTCAAGGTACCTTAATATTTTGCGTGACTATGCTAGTTACGTTTTTGTCAAACGTACGCTATATGTCCTGATCCACTCTATCATTCCGTCCTTTCGTTAATGTCGGCTGTTAAGGCCCTGAATCTGTACTTACACAATGATCTTTTTCCTTGATTGGATTTTACTCAGGTAGCCATTTTTTGGCCGAAGGGACTGGAGTATTGGATTGAAAAAACAAATTCCCATCGAATCTTTAAGAATAGGCATGTATGTCTGTGCCATAGAAGCGCAATGGTTACATACCCCATTTTGGTGTCATGCGTTTTTGGTTGAGTCTAAAGAGCAAATTGCCAAACTCTCGAAATACTGTCGTAGAGTTACGGTTGATACTGAGCGGGAAGTAATGCTTGCCCAAGAAGTAGAGCAGACCAAAAACAACAACATTGTTATAAAAGCAAAGAGCCAAGAGAGGCAGCGTACAGCTTATAGCAAGCATAAGACAATGCATAGTTGCCGCACTGTGCACAGTAAAGGTGTGTCGGTTCTAAACGAAATATTTAGCGATGTGCGTTTTGGCAAAAGTCTCGATACGGGTGCAGCCAAGCACGTGGTTACTGAATTGACTACACACGTAATCAGTCACACTGATGCCATGCTTTATCTTGCGCAAATGAGGAAAAAGTCCAATTGCTTAGCGCAAAAATCAGTGAACGTGTGCATTTTTAGTCTCGCTTTTGGCAAGCACATAGGCATTGCCAATAAAAAGATGTTGCATCTTGGGTTAGGGGCGTTGCTGCATGACGTCGGTATGTTGTACGTAACGCCTGAAGTATTGGCGCAAAATAGAGCATTTACCGTGGAGCAGCGACAAAAAATGCAAAGGCATCCTCAACTTGGCGTCGACATACTGAATAAAGCACCAGACATACCACAAGATGTAAAAGACATTGTGTTGTGTCACCACGAGCGGATTGACGGGCAAGGGTATCCAAGCGGACTTGCAGAGCGAAAAATGAGTTTACTAACACGCATGGTGGCGATCA
The DNA here is from genome assembly GCF_018100925.1 of Pseudoalteromonas luteoviolacea. Classification (GTDB taxonomy): domain Bacteria; phylum Pseudomonadota; class Gammaproteobacteria; order Enterobacterales; family Alteromonadaceae; genus Pseudoalteromonas; species Pseudoalteromonas obscura. Next base: position 218,165 of record NZ_JAGJEH010000005.1, read on the forward strand.
CATCTGTATATGAAGCCTTGACTCGTCAACGCAGCTATCAACAAATGTATTCACCCATTGAAGCGTTGCAATATCTGTATAGTCGGCGTGCGGCGGAATTTGATGAGCGCTTGGTGGAAAAGTTCATTCATGCACTAAGTATTTATCCGATAGGGTGTGTGGTTGAGACCAGCAGTGGTGAAATTGCTGTGGTTGTTAAAGCCTGCAATGAAAGTCGTCTAAGGCCAACACTAGAGTTGTTGAGCGGCAACAAGTGTGGGCACAAGCTGGATTTAAGTGACAGACAATATATGCATATGGAGATCAAAGCGGTGATGTCACCAAATGATCCTAGGATTTCTCAAATATTGGAAAAATTAGCAGAGACAGTTTTGTAAAAAGGGAGTAAACATGGCAACAGAAGAAAATTGTCGTGGGCCTGCATCTGAGTTCGAGTGCATTTTGGCCCGCCAGCCAATCTGTGACCGAGAATTAAGATTAGTTGGATACGAGCTGTTATACCGTCCACATTGTCAGTCGACGTGCTGTACTGAGCCTGACCCAGAATATGCGACGGCGCAGGTGATGATCACAGCGATGACAGAGGTAGGCATGGACTTGCTCAGTGCGGATGTACCTTGTTTTATCAATATGACAAAAGATGCTTTAAATCATGCTCAGTCATTGAGCTTATCTGCAAGTTCGGTTGTATTTGAAGTCTTGGAAGATGTGGTAATAGATGAGTATTTAGTTAATTCCGTCAAGGCGTTGGCTGAGCGGGGCTACACCATAGCGCTCGATGACTTTGTATACAGTGAAGCGGCTATTCCTCTGTTGGAGTGTGCAGATATAGTTAAGGTGGATATCAGAGCATTTAATACACAGGCATTAATCCGCCAAGTCAATTTACTACGGCGCTTTTCTGTGAAATTGTTGGCCGAAAAGGTTGAAACTTGGCAAGAGTATCGAATGTGCAAAAAGCTGGGTTTTGAGCTGTTTCAGGGGTACTTTTTTGCTTCCCCGGAAATGCTAAATGGTAAAAAAGCGCCACACAATCGAATCTCAACACTTAGGTTGCTGATAAAACTTAACGATCCACAGGTCAGTTTTGTCGAGTTGGAAACTTTGGTGTCTCAAGACCCATTTATTTACTATAAGTTGCTGAGGTATATCAATTCTGCTTACACCGGTATGGGGAAGGTTTTTCATGATATTAAATCAATATTGATTTTTTTAGGTTTGGAGCAGTTGCGTACTTTGGTTTGTATTATGGCGCTCAGTCGTATGACAGATAAACCGCCTATGCTGTTTTTATTGATGTTGCAGCGCGCCAAGTTTTGCGAATTAATGGCTGAGCAGCAGCGACTGACGAGCGCGCAGCGCAATGCTTATTTTACCACGGGTCTGTTTTCTTTGTTGGAAACTTGTTTAGACATACCGGCTCAACAGTTGTTTCATCATATTCCCCTATGTGGCTCTGTCAAAACAGCGATATTAAAAAAGCAAGGCCATGGGGGCAAGGTGCTACAGTGTGCCATCGCCATTGAATGCCAGCAACAATTTGATTACGCCTGTTGTAATGTAACTGAGCAAACGGTTAAAGCGTGTCATTATGAAGCTGTTAATTGGGCCTACAAACAAATGAATAGTGTATTGCTATCAAGCGAAACATAAATGCATAACAGTTAGGTACAGGCGCAAAGAGAATGAAAAATTACCTTACTTTGGTGTTATCGATTTGGCTTTTTGGTTGCACAGATAACGAATCACATGAGCACCCCGCATTCAAAACTGGTAAAGAGTTGTTTGCACATCATTGCCAAGGGTGTCACGGGGAGCGAGGGCAAGGGAACTTTCTTAAGGGGGTTCCTGCCAACGTAAAAACCCAGAAAACGCAATTAGAACTGATTGCATGGTTAAAAAATAGTGAGCAAATACCAAGAGCCATGCCCTCATTTGAAGCAATGACGGATGCAGAAGCTGTACTCATAATTGAACATTTGAACTATCTCAAATTTAACTATCAAACTGCTATGGAGAAAAGGTTAAACAATGACGGAGTCCATCACTAATCCATTACAAAATATGGGCTTATGCGCTTACTCGAAGGAACAGTATGGGAAGTTTTTCTTGGCATTTAGAAATACCGAACAAGATGTATTTGTGATCACAGAATTGGCGAAAGTTAATGGCGGGCCTGGAGTTAAATACCGTATCCAGTTGCCTCAAGAGAACAAAATTCGCTTTAAAAGCAGCATGCTATCAAAAACCAAATCATACTATTCGGCGAAAGTCGAGTTTGAAGGTTGTTATCACAATGGAGATGGTGAGTTAGTCATCAACATGGCGGTCTTGAGGTTATTTAATTTACCTGAGGAAAGCAGCCGCGCTATTTTGCGACATCCTAAATTTGAACAGGCACACCTGCAAATTCCAGTCCACATTAGATTGGAAGATGATAGGGTTTATCTGCTGCTAGACAGTGCGTATGATTTAGAGGTGCTTGATGCCGATAAGGCGTACAATTGTTTTTTCAGAGTTAAAAAAACGGCTTGGGCGTGTTTTTAACTGAGTATTTCTTTCTATCTCATTAAACTTGAGTGAATAAATATGGATATAAGCTTTAAAGTTGCCACAAGAGAAGACTGCGAGATCATTGCAGAAATGGTTGTACAGCTGACTACTGAAATTTGTCAGTTAACCCGTGCACAGCATTTTGAGATAGATCTAAAAAGCACCGCTAGGCGTTGTTTCAAGCTGATGGGTGAAGGGCATTACTCTGCAATCATAGGTTTTTATCAAAATGAGCCGATTGCAGTGGCGACGATGACTGAGACTTATGCACTGTATGCGGGAGGAAAAATAGGTGTTGTTCAAGAGTTTTATGTGTCTGATGCGTATAGGTCTCACGGTGTAGGGTCCATGTTGATAGAGCAAGTACAGGCGTATGGTCACGAACGTAGCTGGTCTTGTCTTGAGCTTTGTACACCACCCTTACCAGAATTTGAACGTACATTGAGCTTTTATCAACGCAATGGCTTGGTACCCGTTGGTGGAAGAAAAATGAGACAAATGTTTACATAAAGTCCAAATGGGTAAAGGAAAACGCCAAAACAACCCATACTCACTCATCTATTTTAATAACAAGGACTAACAGTAACTCTAAAGGGAGCTGAGCGTTAGTTACTTTGTCATTCAATCTTCAACCATGATTAGCCGCATGATCAAGCAAGGTATTTTGTTTGTTTTTTATCAATAATGATGCACAAAAATTCAATCGGTGATTCGGAAGTGATAGAATCGCCTTTTTGGGAACGTCATCCGTAAAGCTAGTTTGTAGCAAGAAACACGCGTTCTTATTGTGTAATTCGTACGATAAGGAGTAAAGAAAATATGTATAAAGCTGTTATTGCGCTGGCGTTACTGTCATTAGTGGGGTGTTCGGCAACTTATCAACCTTTGACCGGTACATACGGCTATGTTGTTATTCCTAAGAACGATATTCACCATATTGAATACCACGGTACAGACAAGGGTTTTGTTGAGAATAGTTGGTTACAAGCGGCGAATGAAACCTGTCCTAGCGGTTTTGAAACTTTGTCAAAAACTGAAGACGTGATCCGCGGCACGGTTAAATCACCAGTCGCAGGCCAAATGGTAAACTTAGGCACTCAAGATGTAATTTTGTTGGGTAAAATCAAATGCCATGTTCAAGAGGCTGGTTCGTCTGTTTTAACAGACTTCGCTTGGCAAGAATCAAGTGCTCAGCAAGTTGATTATTTTAGCCATGCCTATGTTGCCAAAAAGATAGAAATGCGCCATGACCAAGTTCGGTTTATAGGCTCAGCACCAACTACAAAAGTGATTGAATATCTAGATTGGAAGTTTGGTAAAAGCGTTGCAGAAGTTAACGACAATGGACTTAAAACCAAAGTATGGTTAAATAGAAATACAGTATTAGCCAGCGCTGTGGCGGTGACATATAAAGATGAATGTCCTAATGTTGTGAAAATATTACCGCCATTTTCGGTAATGCTCCTTGGAGGTGCAAACAATAGCAAAAATTTAGAAAAAGTCGCCGTGATGTCGAGTGGTATTTACAAAGCCTACCCTAAATGCACAGATCCCTTGTTAAAGTAAATTAACAGTACTTTTATAAACCATAGTCAATAGGAGTGTTTTGATGGAGTTAAAACAAATTGTTGAAAACTGGGTTGCGACATTTAATCGCGGTGATGCCGATGCAATTGCTGAATTTTATTGTGACAACGCAGTAAATCACCAAGTTGCAAATGATCCTATCGTCGGTAAAGACGCCATTAAGCAGATGTTTGCAAGTGAGTTTGCCACGGCAGATATGTTCTGTATCGTGGAAAATATATTCCAAGATGGTCAATGGGTTATTTTAGAGTGGAAAGACCCCATTGGGCTTCGTGGCTGTGGTTTCTTTCAGTTTGAAAATGAGTTAATTACTTTTCAACGGGGGTATTGGGATAAGTTGAGCTTTCTTAAAGCAAATAACTTGCCTATTCCCCAATAGATGCTAAGCCTGCCAGATACTACAAAGCGGAGCGGGAATACAGATCTATGTATATATCCTCCTGTTTAAGTTGGGAACAAACACCGAGAGCAGCATGAGAAAGTCAGATAAAAAACTAGAAAAAAATATTGTTTTAGCTTTAACCGAGGCTTGTGACGATGCACTTAAGCGTTATAAAGGGTTTGAATGGCTTACCCACGCAGTCAATTTTCAGTCTTTTCCAGAGAGCTTATCTATCGTGTGTGTATTTGATACTCGTGAAAACCTAGTACAAACCCTTGCCGATGATAAAGGCAATCAACTAAAAGCCTCGATTGAAGCTAAGCTTTTTTCGTTTGGTATTAAAGCAAAAGGTGTGAAAAAACGCATTGTATTTGATACTGAGGAAGCTTGTCATACTGAACACGACGGCAATTGGAAACGGAGACTGGAAGGGTTACAAAATGCACACCATGTGTAACCATAACCGTTAAGTATTTTAATGAATATACAATAAGTTGGAGAAGTTATGTCTAGTGAAAAAGAAAAATATCAGAAAAGGCTCTCAATTATAGGCGCAATTGGTTTCCCTTTTTATCTTATTTTGTCGCTTGGGGCTGCCGCTCACTTTAAAGGTCATGCGGTTTTTCCTTTACTCCAAGATCCTGAGATAGCATTTCAAGCGTTTATTGTTGGAGTTATTGGTGCAGCCGTTGATATTACCCTTGCAGTATACACTGCGCTAAAAATTAAAAATCTGAGCTGAAAATATATAAAAATCTTGTTTGCTTGAACAGCGAAAAATCAACTTTACCAAAGTGTGTTTTTATTACATTCACAAACTTGATTAAATATATTATTGTTCATTAAAAATAACTTTAAAGGAAAATATAAGTATTGTGACTTCAGAAATTAAAAGTGAAAGTATGTCTCAAAACTATCTAGGGTTTTGGGCAAGGTTTGGTGCCAGTATTATTGATAGCATAATGTTGTTGTTTATTACTATCCCACTCATATATTCAATTTATGGCGGTGATTACTGGACCTCAAGGGAGATCATACTAGGACCAGCGGAGTTGCTGATTAACTATGTTTTGCCTATTGCGGCAATTATCTTATTCTGGCTATACAAATCGACTACGCCAGGGAAAATGGTCTACAAGGCAAAAATAGTGGATGCAAAGACTGGCCGCGCGCTATCTGCTCGACAGTCAATTATCAGGTATATAGCCTATTATGTCTCTTTGCTACCATTCGGTTTGGGCTTTTTTTGGGTGGCTTGGGACCCTAAAAAACAGGGGTGGCATGACAAATTAGCTGGCACTGTGGTTATTCGAGAGCCAAATAATGAAATCTAGTAACCACGGCGATAAATTAGTTTTTGTGCTATGTGGTCTCGCACACTTGCTAAAAGCGTGAATAATAATTTGGGCGGTAAGATGTTTTTAGACTGTGCTGACGCCGACAATAAACTTTAACCAAATATTCAGTAAATAGGAGCGGACTGGATGATTTATGCAATTATTACATTGATAATTTGGGGGCTTTTAGCTGCCTACGAAGTTGAGTTTGTGAAGAGGACCGCAGAAGATTTGCCGTCTGAAAATGCGCACAGTATATTGCCCCCTGAGTTAACAGAGGTGAAACGGGCATTAACAGATAGCTCACCTTTGGCAATGCTGGTAAGTGAACGCAGAAAAAAAGTATATTTTGGGCTAATTTGGTGTAAACGACTGTCTTTTCTAGCTGCACTCGTTGCAATCGGCTATTTGCAATTACTAAAATAGAGCGTCAAAGCTTATTTAGTTTTATGTATATTTAAAGATATACTGGTACGAGTTTAAACTGAACTTACTTTAACGATTAAAGAGTAAGGCTAATTTTAATTTCACATTCCCTTCATCTTGACTGAAAGAGTTACCTTAGTAAATCTTTGCGGTATATTGCTATAGGGTTTATACATGTCATTATTAAAGCTGCTACTTTCTGCTGTTTTTGTGCTTCAAATTGTGCTTTTTAACTTAGCGCTTTATATACCGAGCATCGTTATCGCAGCCTCATTTATGCTTTATTTTTTAAAAAGATATAATGCGCTGTCTCACATGGGGTTAGCAGCACTTGGCTTATGCTTGAGCTACGGCTTTTTATCAATATGGGGATGTAATGACAACATCTTTTCAGTATCGGAGAATTCACAGTGTTTGGCTACTGGGTATAACAAGTTGACACACTTATATGCAACCACTCGGCATGGCGTGGGGCCTTATATTCTATTGGTCTCTTTTACTGTGGGATCATTTGCTAATGGCTGTCTTAGGCTGTTTAAGGAGCTTAAGGGAATACATCGTTAAAGCTGCCCATTGTGCCCGCAAAGTATATTAACCAATTGAAATGATGTAGAAATTATATTTGCTTATTCAGAGAGTATAAGCTGTATAAACAAAGCCGAAGCACGATGACTTCGGCTTTTTGGTTGGGGATTTAGTCTAAGCCTCTGTTGCGTAATAGTGCATCAGTAGTTGGTTTTCTTCCTCTAAAGCCTTGATATGCCTCAAAGTAATCTAGAGTATCACCACGGCTATAGATAAATTGATATAGGCGCTCAGCGGTTTCTTTATCGAAGATATCTTTTTTCTCTAGGAATGCGTCAAAGCCATCCGCATCTAAGATTTCAGACCACATATACGCATAATAAGCTGAAGAGTATCCACCTGCGAAGATGTGACCAAAGTGCGTGCTGCGGTGACGCATGATAATTTCTTCAGGTTTGCCATAGTCACCAAGGACTTTATTTTCAAAAGCGCGAACGTCTAGGTCTTTCACATCAGTCAGCTGGTGATAGGCCATATCTACAAGTGCAGAGGCGGTAAATTCTACCGTTGCAAAACCTTGGTTAAATGTACCTGCTTGTTTGATACGTTCAAGCAACTCAGCTGGCATTGGCTCATTAGTCTTGTAATGTAGAGCAAACTTTTTCAGCATTTCAGGCTGCGCAATGAAGTGCTCGAACAACTGTGCTGGGAATTCAACCCAGTCACGAGGTACACTTGTACCAGCCAGTGTCGGGTAAGTTACGTTAGATAGTAAACCGTGCAATGCGTGACCAAACTCATGGAACAAGGTAACTGCATCAGAGTAGCTCATTAATGTTGGCTCACCTTCAGCAGGCTTGTTCAAGTTCATGTTGTTTAAGATCAGCGGTTTAACGTCGCCAGCAAGTTTTTGCTGTGAACGGAAAGAACTCATCCACGCACCTGAACGTTTAGTTGAACGTGCATAGTAATCGCCGTAGAACAAGCCAATAGCTTTACCTGATTTATCTTGAACTTCCCATACACGTACCACAGGGTTGTATACAGGAATGTCTGTACGCTCAACAAACTTAAGGCCGAATAGACGCTCAGCAGTATAGAATTGCGCTTCGATCATGTTGTTTAACTCGAAGTACTCAGCGATTTGACCCTGATCTAGATCAAATTTGGCTTTGCGTACTTTTTCAGCATAATAACGCCAATCCCATGGCTCAAGCTTGTGAGTGACGCCCTCAGCAGCCATCAACTCTTGGATCCATTCGCGCTCTTGTTCTGCTTTAGCAACCGCTGGCTCCCACACTTTTAGCAATAGATCCATTGCCGTTTCAGGTTTGCTTGCCATTGAATTGGTTAATACATATTCAGAGTGGTGTTTGTAACCAAGCAGCTGAGCGCGTTTTGCACGTAGCTCGACAATTTCAGCAATAATGGCTTTGTTATCAAACTCATTGTCGTTGTCACCACGATTTGCCCAGCCTTTGAAGGCTTTTTCGCGTAGATCGCGGCGGTCTGAAAACTCAAGGAAAGGCTGAACACTAGAACGGTTCAAGGTAATGACATATTTACCCGGTAAGTCTCGAGCAGCTGCGGCAGCTGCAGCAGCATCGCGCTGTGTTTGTGGTAATCCGGCAAGATCAGACTCTTCTAAAACCATGGTAAATGCACGAGAATCATTCAGTGCGTTTTGACCGAACTCAGTCGTAAGTGCAGAGATACGTTCATTGATTTTCGCAAATTCAGCACGTTGTTCACCTGTTAGCTTGGCACCTGAACGCACAAAGCTATTGTAAACGCGCTCAAGTAGACGTGTTTGCTCTGCATTCAGTAGCGCTGATTTTCGATTGTCATATACCGCTGCTACGCGCTTGAACAATGCTTCATTCATACGAATTTCACTGCGATGACGTGTTAGCATAGGTGAAATTTCGCGTTGCAATGACTGCATTTCGTCGTTTGACTCAGTATTTGCCAAGTTACCAAATACCTGGGCTACTTTTGTCAGTGTAGAGCCCGCAAGCTCCATTGCCGCAATGGTGTTGTCAAAGTCAGCTGGGCGCTCATTCTCAGTAATAGCATCAATTTCTTTTTTATGTTCAACAATTGCTTGTTTAAATGCTGGTAAGAAGTGCGCTGTTTTAATATCGCCAAGCGGTGGTGCACCAAATGGAGTATTCCACTCTTGGAAGAATGGATTTTGCGAAATGTCGTTTGTTGAAGTCGCTTTTGCTGACGCTTTGTCAGTTGCTTCTACTTGGGTTGTTTGTTTTTCAGGTGCGTCTGAACAACCGTTCAATAACATTGCAGCCGAAATGGCCAAAGCCAAATGGGTTTTTCTTAACACTGGATTTCCCCTAATAAAGGTAGTGAAACTTAATATTTTTTGTTGTTATCAAATGATACAGTATAACAATACTACATTGTTGGCATTTATCGCATAAATTTAACAGTTGAACTGAAATATTACTTATTGGGTACAGTTTATGCCTAAACAATTCTCATTGCAGCCAACTTGACAGGGAAATAATCTAGCAACGCTGAGCGGAAAATGAGGTGAATTGCCGCGTTTTTGCTGGCTTTGTTCACGAATAAGCTTAGATGTTATATCACTGTAACAGCACTATTTTTGTTGATATACGAATTTTAACTGTATTAATATACAGTTGTCGTGCTAGGGTGTTTCCAAACCAAAAATAATACAAAGGAAAAGATATGCTTCAGGAACTAGACCCCAATGAACCAAAGGATTTTGACTTCATCATTGGTGATTGGCAGGTTAAGCACCGCCGTTTAAAAGACATTTTAAATGGTTCAGATGAATGGATAGAGTTTGAGGGAAAATCATCAACCGTAAAAACGTTGGGCGGGCTTGGCAATGTAGAAGACAACCTTTTGCATATGCCCAGTGAATCTATCAGAGCAAAAGCGATACGCTCGTACAATGGCAAATCAAAGGAGTGGTCTATTTGGTGGCTAGATGGGCGCAATCCAATGACAATGGATACACCTGTAGTTGGGCGATTTGTAGATGGTATCGGACACTTTTTCGCCGACGAAACTTACAATGGCTTGGCGGTAAAAGTCAGGTTTATTTGGGATTCGACAACGCCCGAAAAACCGACATGGCAACAAGCATTTTCCAAAGACAATGGTGAAACCTGGGAAGTGAACTGGCAGATGGAGTTTAGCCGGGTAGAGTAAACTCTTTACGAATTCTGCTTTTACAGATGTTGGGTTTAGATTAGATAAGAGTCATTGGGAGGCTTGCTCAGTCAGAACTAAACGTTGCAGTGTACCAATGCAATTCGCCAAACTATTTGCATTGGTACTGAGCTTTATCGGTTAGGTTAGCGCATTAACCACCAAATTGGATTCTTACTCCCGCATTGACGGTAAACCCATCATTGCGTGACCAGATATCCGTAGTCCAACGTCCGCTCGGTGCTTGGTTAGGTAATAACATCGAGTGCTCTTTAGTTTGGCGCACATTAAGCAAGTTTTCGGCATTCACAAACCAACTCACATGTCCCAAGGTAATTTGACCAAGTAGACCTAAATGCCAGTATGGATCGCTGTTATCCAAATAGGGGTTATTATCTAGTTTTTGTGTGCCTGTGTAGTATGCCTCAAAGCCGACTAGATGGCTGCCATGTTCCTCCCACATAATCACTGCACCAGCTGAATGCCTAGGGGTTAAAGCAAGTTGCTCGCGACCAAAGCCTGAGCTGCTGTCTTTGCTGGCATCAGTGTACAAGTAGCTGGCCGTGAATTTGATGTCATGCCATCGATAGCGAAGTAATAGCTCGGCACCGCGAATTTCACTCTGGCCAGACGCATTTACAATACGTACGGTTTTATCCATATTAGTTGTCACATTGTCGATCATTTGAAGTTCGGTGACGTTGTCTACGTCAGAAGCAAATAAGGTCACACTGGTTTCAATGCTGTCAAATGCGTAGCTGATGTCGAGTGATGCGGTGGACGCTTGCTCTTCTTCTAAATCGGTAAGAGCTGCAAGGCGAGATAGTCCGGTGTCGTCTATATCCTCAATAAATGGTGTTGGCGCAAAATACCCTTGTCCATATGAACCTCGTATTGTCCAATTGTTTGGGTTGTATAGCATGGAGATTCGAGGGCTGAATTGCGAACCGTATTCGCTATGCCAATCAGCACGGGCACTGAGTGATAATGCCACGTTGTCAGCAACATCATAGTCTAGTTGTGAAAATAACCCGGGTACGTCGAATGTGTAGTTAAAATCGGGGTACTCAACTGATTCATACTTGTCAGTTTGATGTGCGATGCCCACTAGCCAAGCGGTATCATCGTTGTAACCAGAAATGCTCGACTCGATTAAATAGCTTTCGTGGGTATCTTCTTCAAATACTTCGCCGTACTGGTGCTCATGCTCTTGATGCATTGCAGAACCCCGAACATTCAGGTTCAAAACATCTCCTAATGGCTGTTCAAAAATAAACCCGCTATCTAGTCTCACGGTATCTTGTGCTTGAATATAGGGGTTGCCGTCGGGCATGGTAGCGCCGGCTAAGGTACCTGCCATGCGCTCTTCCGTCATAGCACCAAAGGTGGCATACAGGTTAGCGCCGTTCTCACTAGACCAGTACATGCGTGGTCGTATTGTTGCTCTGTCGTAAGCTGCCATATCTATCCAGCCATCATTATCGAGGTCTTTTGCCGCTTGGTGGTGGCCGCCGGCAGTGACTGATGCACTAACGGTATCCGTCAATGGAGATGCAACATAGGCGGTAATATCTTGACCATCTTTTGATGTTGCATTGAGTAGCACTTCTCCTTCAAATTCGTCAGACGGTGTGCGAGAAATAAGGTTGATGACCCCCCCGAGTGCCGAACCGCCATATAGTGAAGAAGCAGAACCTTTTATTATTTCAACGTTGGCAAGATCGGTTGGTGGGATCTGCAGTAAACCAATAGATGCAGTTTGACCGCCATAGAGAGGCAGGCCGTCACTGAGGAGTTGGGTATAGCGACCATACAGCCCTTGCAATCTGATGTTTGCACTGCCCAAAGCTGGAGAGGTGTTTTGAACTCTGACACCGCCGGTTTCAGCAACCAACATAGATATATTCCCCGGTCTCATGAGTGCTTTTTCTTGTACTTCTTCTGCATTGATCACTTCTGTGCGTGTTGCGGATTCTGTAACAATACGACCAAGTCGAGATGCCGTGACTTGGATTTTTTCAACTTGACTGTTTTTGTGTTCATGATGATGTTCGTCGTGGCCATGTTCATCATGATGGTGCTCGCCTGCATAAGAAACAGACGGTAACAACATCGCTGAAATAGCGAGTTTTGAATATTTGTTAAGCATTTTTACCTCTAAGAATGCAAAAAACTGAGCGCAAATAGCGCACTCTTGATACGTTTTGACAAAATGGTTGAATTTAGGGTGCACTGACCCTTAAGAGGCAAAAATGGGGGGACGAAACAGAGAGTCGGTCATTGGAATAGGTCGGCCGATATCTATATTGATAACAAGTTCACTGTGTTTGACAACTTGGGCTGATTGCACGTCTGTGCTTAAATACATCAATGAGACACAGGCATTTCCCGGACAGACACAATCATTTTCGCAACATTCAACTTCACAACAGTCGTCTGTTTCAGAAGCGCCTGTTTTTCCAGAGTGATCTGCCAAAGTCTGCGATGCTTGTGCTAGGTCAAGTGACGTTGAGGCTTGCTCAAAAGACATAGTAAAATTATACGCCATAGCTTGTCCAACGAAGGCAATTAACATCGCGATGATAATGAATACCTGTGATATGGGCTTAAGCATATAATTCTCATAAAATAATTCGTGCATACTTTATGATATTTTCACGAATAAGTGAATAGTCATCTGGCTCTTTATACCTTGTCATTAAGGTGAACAGAGTAATTATTGTGTACTTCTACTTTTAACTGTGCTTATACATAATGGGATTGGAGGAAATGGGTGTAACAATCATTACCGTTAATTCAACGAGTTTCTCTCTTTGGGTCTAGGCATTGGATTATCAGACAAGTTAGAATTCGATCCTACATTTATAAACGTGCTAGAGGTCTAGTCAAAATGCGCTTTTACAAGTGTACAAATATTCACTGTTGTGAACAGGTTGCTTACAGAGAAGATAAAGCCAAAAAAAGTCACTATCGCTGCTTGCAATGCATGGGGCGCCTTGAGGAGTGCGCGATACAATATCATGAATTAAAACTGGGCAAATTTTTTGAAGACAACGCTTTGTTGGTCAATGTGTTGTTTTCATCTGTGATGGCGTTAGTTATATCTATTGTAAATCCTGGTGATTTTGGCGGGTATATTCACTCTATATATGTTCAATTCATAGCAATATTTTGCTTAATCTTAGTTTTTCAACTTGGGGGTTATTCGCGCGCTTTAAGTGTATTGGAAAGTGAACCACTCGACGTTGAAAATAATCTGAGGCCACTTAAATCTTGCATACTTGCTTCACTAGGCACTGCGTTAGTTAGTGCAGCCATTATTTTTAATTGAGAGACCAAGCGGCACCTATCAAAAAGCGCTCTGTTTAGCTGCTAACGCCATTGGACGTGGACGTTCAGGCAATAATGAAAAATGGATAGCTGTCTGGCTGTTTGAATATTGAACAGATGTTTTGTCCCAGTTAAGTGAACGGACGTAATAATGGCACTGAATTTATCGATTAAAGGAGTTAAATCAAATGGTCAGTGCTGAAGAGCTCTCCTATGTATATGAAAACGTGTTAGTAAAACTGATTGAGCAAAGAGAAATAGAACTGAAATTCTATATACAGCAACCCGCATTTTCCCATATGACGTTGTCAGTGGCATTTTGGCATAGCGATATGTATTGGAACTTGTATCAAAAGGAGCGCTGCGAGTTCACATGCCATGCTAAATACGACAATCAAGAGTTTATTATTTTATCTGATTATGAAGGCAGGCATCCTGAAATCTCTAATTTGAGAGATATTTTTGATGGCTGGTCAGAAAGTGAGGCCACTGAAGATTCAGATGAAAGCTTAGATCTGCAGTTTAAACTTGCCCATGAAGCCCTTGCTATAGCCCTATGTAGTGAGCGTGTAAAACCACTGTTAGAAGTGCTCTTAGAGACAAATAACAACTACCAAAATACACGATATAGCGAAGTGATCCGAGTGGAAGATCCGGATGGTCGTTTTGACGTGAACTTTATGCATGTGGTCTAGCCTAGATAACGTGTGACTAATAACCCACCTAGAAGTACATGAACTATTGTTGTGTGCTTCGCTGTCATTTGATAAAAATTTGGCTTTAGGGTCTGTGATAAGTTGAATTGGATTTAAATCAAGATGAACTTCTCTTTGGGCTAATTACTTAACCGCAGGAAAGTTCATATTTGGCGCGCCTCAGCGAACTACTCCCCCTATCTTGTTATCTCGCAAAACTGACTCAGTTTGTTCTTCTTTGTGTTGCAAGGGAGAGTGGTTGATATAAATAAAGTATGAGGTACCTAACTAATTTTTTGTTCTACCTTACTGATATTGAGGGACGCATAGCGTGCCATTCACTATGCGGTCATATAAGTAACTTTTACGGATAGGTTTCGTATTGTTATGTATAGCGAGATAAGTAATCCAAGTAGGCACCAACTTGGTGGACAGCGCTAATTTGCCAGCGACATGTGAAATTAGTGAATAAAATCATTTATCTACAGCGTGATTTTGCTTTGTACTACAGAATGGCGTTAATTGTATCAATGCTATCAAAAAATGCCCTGAGTGTGGTTTATTTATTGCTGATTGAAAAGTCATCCAATTACATCGTTATGCGTTTTCATTTTGCAGTTCAATTTAATTTACTTTTACAACCCTGCTATTTATTTGTGCTCTAGTCGCAATGTCTTTGTACTTTTGCTTGTCGCTGCAAATTTGCTTGGGGCGTCCACAGCTATAGCCAAAGAAGTCAACTTAACACTCAAGCAAGCAATAGATAGGGCGCTGACGCACAATATCAGTGTGCAAAACCAATACTTGTCTCGTATCTCAGATAAAGTTGCATTGGAGACCGCAGAGCAAGAGTTTGAGCCCCAATATTTAATCACCGTGGGTGAGCAAAGTAACTCAGTATACTCATCGACCTTGGCGCAGCATGAGCAAAACATGCAAACGTCTGTTGGCGGATCTATCCGACTAAAAAACAAGTTGGGTGGGCAGTTAGAGTTAAATGCTGTACAGCAAAAAAGCGACTATGAGGGGTTTGAACCTCAGTATGGTTCTACGTTGACTTTGGCCTATAAACAACCTTTGTTGCGAGGATCCGGCTCTAAAGTCGCAGGGGCATCGTTAAGGCAGGCCAAGTGGCAAGAACTCAGTCAACAACTTAATATGCAGCAGTTTTTAACTGAGGTGATTGGTCAAGTTGTTATGCAATATCGCAGCTATCAATTAGCTTTGCACGCGATGAAAATTAGCCAGCACTCATTTCAAAGGGCGCAACATCAAGTACAGACAAATAGTGCGTTGGTTGAAGCTGGTCGTTTATCCCATTCAGAGTATGTTCAAAGCAGAGCGGCATTGGCAAACCAAAAGTTAGCATTAAAGCGAGCTGAAAATGAGCTTGACCAAGCACGTTTACTGCTGTTGCAAACACTGCGTATGGAAGAACACACACATTTAAATCTAACCGAGCCGCTTGCGGTGTCAGCACCTAATTTAAACTTGGCTCGCTTGGTGACAACAGGGCTCAAAAACCGCCCTGACTATTTGCAAGCTCAGCTCAGTGTGCGCTCTAACAATCTCAACTTATCCGTGGCGGAAGATGAGCAAAACTGGGACTTAAGCCTTAATTTGTCGTATCAATTAATGGGCAGTGAAGGACACTTTAATGACTCGTTAGCGTACCAAGGTCATCTTAACCAAGGGGACTATAGCATTGGTTTACAGGTTAATATTCCAATAGGTGATAAGAGTAAAAGGCAGTCTTTATACAATGCTCAAATCTCCTTGTATCAGTCGCAAAACACGCTCTATGAACTCGAAAATAAAATTCGCCTTGAGCTGCTAAATAGCAAACGAAATATTGAAACTGGCTGGGAAGCGTTGCAGCTTGCAAAAAGTTATCTAACGCTCACCCGAGAACAGTTATCTCTCGAGCAAGAAAAACTGGCGGCGGGGTTGTCTTCAAACTTTCATGTAGTGAGCTTCGAAACACAGTTAGTGGATGCCGAAAATCAGTTTATTTCCGCGCAGATAAGCTACCTCAACCTGTTAACTGTGTTACAAGCGCAATTGGGTACTACTTTGACAGCGTGGCAGATCAAACTAGAGCCAGAATCAGGTATATCGGTCAACAATATGGATGCGTATCGCTTAACGGCCGGCTGGCATCAAGCTGGGGGGAGCGGTCATGAATAGGGTTCAAGTAATAGAAGTAACACGCAAGTCTTTGTCACCAATGAATAGTATGAGTTTGAAATTAAGCCAAACAGTGGCTGAGCAGCTCACTGCAGAACACGCCATTGTGTTTTTATTGGACCAAGGGGCAAGCCAATTTGTGGGGGTATTGGAAAATGAAGCGCGGGTTGTAGATATTCGCATCACGACTGATGGCTGCCTCGTAAACTCTATTTCCACATTGCAAGAGGCACTCTTGAGCACTGATTTTATAAAGGAGCTTGACGAAAAACTTAAGTTACGTGTGCAAAGCAGCATATCAGCAATTATGAACAATTCGAATAATGAACCACTAGGCTTTGTATTAGCACTCAACAAAATGGCCAGCCAAGGAGATGCTCCAATGGAATTTACAGCGCCAGACCTGCAACTGTTGCAAAAGCTGACTTGTATGGCTGGTTGGGTTGTCGAGCAAACATTGCAAGTAGACAAAGTGCAAGTAAAAAAAGTACAACTGAAAAGCCAATTTCAAGACTTACAAACAGCTTACACAAAAGTATGTCAGGACAATCACCGGCTACAAAGCAGTTACCGTAGCAGGCGCATTACAAAGAAGCGTGCCGTTACTACTGCGGTTATGATTTTTCTATCTGGTTTTCTCTATCTATTTTTTGCCCATTCTTTCAATACAGCACCTGAAACGTGGTATGGAGGAGGTATGCAACAACGACTACAAAGTCAGCTGATTTCACCTCAAGTTGAGCGGGTAGAAGACTTTTTACATTTGTCTGGCAATTTACAGCCTCTGAGCTGGGTTAAGGTGAACGCGCCGTTAGATGCAGCAATCGAGCATGTCAATTTTCAATATGGTGATACCGTGCATCAGGGGCAGCTTTTATTGGAGTTAGATCAGAGCACGATTCAGTTAGCTCATAGAGATGCCACTGCCGCCTATTTTCAAAGTTTGAAAGAGTTAGAAAGATTAAAAAATTGGTCGAATAGTATAGAAGTTAAAAACGCCAAAAGAGCTGTCGTTAGGGCGAACAAAGCGCTGCAATTGGCTAAAGAGCGTCATGCCTCCACCAGCTCGTTGTTTCAAAAAGGCATTGTTGCCAGAACTGAGTTGGACTCGGATTGGCGCGCTGTGTCGGAAGCAGAAGTCACCTTAGCCATGGCTCAAGAGTCGCTGATTGCGCAGCGGTCAGTTGCTAGCGATGTACAACTGAAAATAGCGCAACTTAGTTTGCAAAACGCAGAGCAGAAAATGCAAAGCTTGGCACTGCAAGTAGATCAGGCAAATATCCACAGCCCCGTGCAGGGCATAATCCTACCCGCGACTTCAAAGCAAGAAAAACAGCCTTCTAAAGGGGGCATATACTCTGGGGCTCAAGTTGCTAAAAATCAGCCGTTGGTGATGATTGCCGACATGAGTGGGGTATCAATAGATAGCCAAGTGAATGAGGTAGATCTGTTGAAAATCAAGCCGGGACAGAGTGTTGATGTACGTATTGAGGCACTCAACGATTTGTCATTGTCAGGCGTAATTCACTACGTGGATGCGCGGGCCAGTGCACATAAAGGGAGTCGCAGTCGGGTTTTTAATATTCAGATCCAAGTGAAGCAACTAACAAAGCGACAGCGCAATATGATCCGCATAGGCATGTCTGTTGATACCCGTGTTCTCATTTATTCTAACCCAGAGGCGCTGGTAATTCCTTTCTCAGCAGTGCAACTCGAAGGCAATAAAAAGTTTGTGTGGGTTCAAACTGAGCAGGGACAAGTGATCCGCAAGTACATTGAGATACGTTCCAGTCTACCTCAAGGGCTAGAAGTTTCTTCGGGGTTAAGTGCGGCCGACAAAATAGTGATTGGGCATGGAGAAAGTACGAATGCTTAAACTGACTAACATTAGTAAATCGTTTTGTAGTGGTCACACGCAATTACCTATTTTGAACAACTTGTCATTGTCTGTTGCAAAGGGAGAAATGCTCGCCGTTATGGGTCGCTCTGGTAGTGGCAAGACAACGTTAATGAATATTGCTGGGTTGTTAGATCATCCTGACTCAGGAGAGTTTGAGCTTAATGGTCGCTCGATTACACATATGCCTGATAATGAGCTTTCTCAAGTGCGTAATGAATCAATAGGCTTTGTATTTCAGTCATTTCATTTAATGCCACGGCTCTGTGCCTGGGAAAATGTAGCGATTCCCTTGTTATATAGAGGTATCTCAGAACAGGAACAAAAAAGGCGCAGTTTGGCTATGCTGGCAAAAGTAGGCTTAGCGGAGCGAGCCGAACATAAACCAAATGCGCTCTCTGGAGGGCAGCGTCAAAGGGTGGCTATTGCAAGAGCATTGGTGGGAGAGCCTAGTTTAATCTTAGCTGATGAACCAACCGGTGCATTGGATCCACAAGTCGCTCAAGAGATCATGGAACTGTTTTTGACCTTAAATCGAGAAGAGCGGATAACTTTGGTGATCATCACTCATGATCCGCGAGTTGCAGCGCAGTGCCACCGAACTCTATATATGCAAAGTGGTAAGCTGTCGACTGAACCAAGGGTTTAAAACGATGATATTAAAAGCCTACGTTAGAGAAGCGTGGCGCAGTTTAATTGCTACTAAACAGCGAACACTGCTGGCGCTGATAGGGATCAGTATTGGTATTGGCGCGGTGATATCTATGGTTGCTATTGGGCAAATGGTATCAAACGAAGCGCTGCGACAATTTAGAAGCTTGGGCTCAAATTTGATCACCTTGAGTCTTTACGATATCAGTACACAACAGTTGACCTTCAGATCTACCCGAAATACGGCAGAGTTACATCAGAGATTGAGCTGCGTTGAGTTAAGTGCGCCATTGAGCACACAAGGCGTGACATTGGATAGAGGGATGAACGGAACTTTGGCAAGTGTGAGTTCTGAGTTTTTTACCCTGACAAAAGCCAAGCTAGCAGCGGGCAGGCAGCTTTCTCATTTTGATGGTGCAAAGCCTTATGTCGTGATAGGCGCGCATGTTCCGGAATTGTTGGGGCTTAGCGCAACGACAAACGCGCTGATCGGTCAGCGCATTAAGGTAGGGCAACACCACTTTACTGTAATTGGTGCTTTAACTGAATCACCAGATATAAGCACACTTAACCTCTCAATTAACACCAGCATTTTCACAACGCTGGATTATATTAAAAAACGCGACAAACAAGTTAGTTTTCATCATGCGCTGATAAAGGTAGGGGAAAATTTTGATATTGAAGTTTGTGAGCGGCAGATCCATCAACATTTATACATCTTAAATGACCGCGTTCACGTCAACACGGTAACAGCCAAGCAATTACTTGAGCAAATGCGCGAACAAACAGAGCTGTTGGATATTATGCTGGCAATGATCGCAGGCATTTCTCTGTTATTAGGGGGGGTGGGGATCATGAACATCATGCTGATGTCAGTCACGGAACGAAAACAAGAGATTGGGATCCGTCGAGCGATGGGGGCGAAACAACAGGATATTCGTAGCCAGTTTTTAATTGAATCAATTTGCCTGTGTGTTATTGGCGGAGTAATGGGCGTTTTGATAGGAGTTGGGGCGAGTTATGCAGTGTCATCGTTCTATCATTGGGTGTATCTGATGCCCATTTACCCAATTGTATTGGGTTCATGTGTTTCTATATTAACCGGGATATGTTTTGGTTTTATTCCGGCAAATCACGCCGCCAAGTTGGACCCAATCGACGCCTTACAGTGCGATTAAATATCATATAGAGTATTTATGCGTTCTTATAAGTGCCTATGTGGATTAACTTTGAATTCTATGCGGGTTTCTCAATAAAATTACGTATATGCAATTCTGTTTTAATTCTAACTATTTGAAATGTAAAGCTTATCTTTTTTTGGCCTACTGATTGCTCTTAATAGAGTATGAAACCGGCGTGATAAAACCCGGTTCATCACATGGAGTATTTCTCTGAATGAAAGTAATTGGGCTATTGGTCCTTGCTGATAGTTTAGAGAGCAGCACATTCCATGACCGTAGTCTATAAACGGCCAGTTGGGCCAAGTGGAGATAAATAATGAAATCAAAATTAGGATTAGTAAGCATAGGAATCGCAATGTTTGCGTCAGCTTCTGCATTTGCAGGAAGTAAAACATGTAGCATTAGAGTACAGAACCTTGTTTACGATGGCGGCGGCCCTGATGGTTATGTGTGTGCTTTTGATGGTGCAGATGAAGTGTTATTTGTTCCTTATTCAAAAGGAAAGGTTGAGTTTGGCAAGGGGGTAAACTTTACCTGTAAAGGCAGCAAGTGCGCATTGAAAATCAAAAAAAGTGGCAGCAACTGTGATGGGGTCCCTACATGGACTAGAAGTATTCCTCTAGTAAAGTGTGGCGCGACTTACACCTTTACGAGCTTTGATAAAAACGGTTGGCACACCAAGTAAAGGTTGGTTTAAACCGAGCATCTAAGCGTTTAAAAAGCCCAGAGTAGACACTACTCTGGGCTTTTTAATTTGTTAGCGCCGATTAAAAGCAAACCATCCAATGATGGTGAGAATGAAGAGTAAAAAGGGGGTATTGCGCCAGTAAACAAATGGCGTAATGCCTTGAAGAGGTTGTATGGTTGCACTTAGTGTCGCAAACTTTTGTTGCGATGTTCGTTTTGTCACCACCGCATTGGGCGCAATAAAGGCGGTGATACCCGTTCTTGCAGCGCGTGCTACCCAGCGACCAGTTTCTATTGCACGCATTCGAGCGATCTGAAGGTGCTGTTCGGGCTGAGCAGTTCCATCGAACATACCATCATTGGTAAGCATTATCAGGAAATGAGCCCCAGGCAACGCCTCTGCGACTTCGGAGCCAAAGGCGGCTTCGTAGCAAATAGACACCCCGGCCAAATACTCAGAGGCTGGCAATAGTGGGGTGGGTGTGCGCGAGGGGTTGAAGGTGTCCTCATGGACATTCAGCAATTGCCAAAGTGGTGCGAGAGATTGGCGCAGTGGAATGGTTTCACCAAAGGGCACCAAATGACGTTTATCGTAAATCGCTTTGTCGGTGGCATTGATCGCCAGAACACTATTATATGTGAGGTTATTTAGGTGATCGCGAAAGTTCATTCCCATTAAAATAGACTTGTCTTGGGAAGCTGTGATGGTTTCAAGCTGTGCGATAAAATCACTGTATTGGGCAGTGCTAGTGGCAAAAGGTAAAACTGTATTATTTAGACTAAATGAGACTGTTTGCCATATATGTTTATTTAACTCAGTTGTATGCGAAGGTTGCGGTGTTACTGCATGCATTGAAAATTCGGTTTCCGGCCAAACAACGAGTTGGTGTTTACTTAGCAGCTGCCGATTTAACTCAACAGCGCGTTGCCACTTGTCCTTGTTCGATAAGGCGCTGTAAATCTGGTTTGGTTGCACAAGCGCAATTTGGATTGGGTTGCCAATCTCTTTAGTCCAAGAAATGGTCTGTAAGAACATGCCTGATGTCCAAGCAATGATAGTTATGCTAATTGCGATGAGTCTATAGCGTGTATAAAACAGCGCAACCTTTATCAGCGCTGCACTCATTGCTACCAAATAAGCTACGCCATTGACTCCAAATACGCTTGCCCAGCCAATCAAAGGCATATCAAGCTGTGAATAGCCAATGTTGAACCATGGGTAACCGCTGAGAAACCATTCTCGTGACCACTCTGCAAGCCACCATAGGCTTGGAAAAAGCAAACACGCTCGGGAAAGCAAAGAGCGCGCCCTGAGCAATACATATATCGCGCCCGCAGCGCCCATACACAAGCTTACAACAGCAATAATTAAAACTGTGAAAAGAACAGCCAAGGGCATTGGCATATCAGCGAGTTGGTTAGGCGACAAATATAACCAAGTTCCGGCAGTGGACAACAAAGTTACGGTATATAAACAGCCAGTTATAAAAGCCTTTGTGATTGAAACTCGCTCCCAAAGCCAGAAGCAAATTACCGGGCCATAAAAAGCTAAATAAGACAGGTTGTATGGAGCGAAAGAGAGCGCACTGATACAGCCTGATGAGCCAGCCAACAAATACACTTGGCTTTTGACGAGGCGCGTGCGACATACTGAAGATGGGAAAAATTGCAAAGCGAACATATACTGAATTAAAAGTTAAAACATTCCTGTATTACCTATGAGCAAGTAGTAAGCCACATATAAGTCTTTGAATTTCATATGCTCTATGCGTGATTATATAAGTCTATGCGTATTTTTACCTATATATATTGTTTATGCGTAATTTGCGAAAATTTACGTATAACTTATAATGAAGTAATTGTGGTAAGTAATAATTAATTCCTTTTTTGGTTGGGAAGTTTATGGTTGTTCAACAGTTTTTAGATGAAATGCGGCGACTACTAAAGATCAGGCAGCAGGAGCCTGAATTATGGGTAGATTGTTGTCGTGAAACAGCCGTTAAAGCGCCAACGAATATACTAATGGGGATGTTGGCAAACGTATTAATGCTTTTGGCTGCAATTGATGCTGATGCGCCTGAAGGCTTAGTTACTCTATTAATTGTAATTATTTCTTTGTCACTGTTTCGTATTAGCAGCCTGTATTTAATTAAACCGGATTTGGACGAAGATGACGTTGTACGCGGGTTGGAAAGTCGATACTTTGTTGGCGTGTTGGTACTTGGGTGTTTAACTGGTATAGGTATTCTGACACTGATCCCATACCAACCACCTCTATACAATGTTTTATCTTGTAGCGCCGTGATTGGGATAAGCGGAATTGTCGGGGTAACATTTAGCACCAGTTTTAGAACGGTATTGTCGTACTGCTTGCCAACGACTCTGGCCGTATTTATTAAATTTATCATTATTGGTGGCTGGATTTACTACACCATGGCGCTATTCACTTTGATCCTGACAGTGAATATTTTGTACACATCAGTGATTGTTTCTCGGCGGCTGCTGAATGAGTTTCGCCTTCGTCATGCACTACAAAAAGAAATTGCTGAGCGTAAAAAAGCAGAACAAAACTTGATCCAAGCTAAAGAGCAAGCAGAAGCGGCAGATAGGTCAAAAAGTGATTTTTTGGCGATGATGAGTCACGAAATGCGAACGCCTCTAAATGCTATCATCGGCAGTGCTGAGCTTGCGCAATTGTCAAAGCAATCGGATGCTCATCCTCATCAACATTTATTTGAGCGGATCGGGACGGCGTCCAACAGCTTGCTTGGGATAATTAACGATGTGTTAGACCATTCGAAAATAGCGGCAGGTAAAATGCCGCTAGAAAAGGTGCCTTTTAATCTACCTGAATTGGTTAGCAAAGTGGCACAGATGTTTCAGCCACAGCAACTTCAAAAGCCCATTCGATTTGACGTGATCCAGCCTCAATACCAGCAAGCACACTTTATGGGGGACGCCCTACGCCTTGAACAAGTACTGACAAATTTACTTTCAAATGCTTTTAAGTTCACCGAAACTGGACAAGTTATTTTAGAAGTGACCCAACAGCGAGTGGACGCGCAGGTAAACCATGAGTTTAAGGTAAGTGATACCGGCATTGGCATTGCGCCACAAAATCAAGCCCAGTTGTTTGAAGCTTTTACTCAGGCTGACTTGTCGACTACCCGTCAATATGGAGGAACGGGGCTTGGTTTAACTATAAGCCAAGATTTGGTGCGTTCCATGGGGGGAGAAATCAAACTGAAAAGCGAACCGAATAAAGGCAGTACTTTTAGTTTTGAACTGGCTTTTGAGCCATATAACTCACCGATTGAAGACGGCGTTACCGCTGAAGTATCAGATTGTTTTAAAGGCTTTAAGGGAGCCCAGATCCTGATCGTTGAGGACAATCCTGTTAATCAACAAGTATTACGTGAATTACTTGATATGTGGCATGTTGCTGCATCGGTGGTATCAAGAGGTCGCGATGCGTTAGTTTATCTTGAAAGCCGCAGTGTTGATTTGGTGTTGATGGATATTCAAATGCCAGATATGGATGGATTACAAACCACAGATAAAATTCGCAATCAACTGAACCTTAAAGACTTACCTATTATTGCCATGACAGCTCATGCCTATGAAAGTGACAGACAAAAATCCATCAGTGCGGGTTTGAATGCGCATTTGACCAAGCCCATAGAGCCAAACACCCTATATGAGACACTCGCCCAGTGGTTGTTGGAAAGTGAAGAT
Source organism: Pseudoalteromonas luteoviolacea (assembly GCF_018100925.1). Classification (GTDB taxonomy): domain Bacteria; phylum Pseudomonadota; class Gammaproteobacteria; order Enterobacterales; family Alteromonadaceae; genus Pseudoalteromonas; species Pseudoalteromonas obscura. Next base: position 242,536 of record NZ_JAGJEH010000005.1, read on the forward strand.
GAAATGCAAACAGCCTGCACAGAAATAGCTAGCGCTTCATTTAAACACCTGAATATTCAAAAGGGGCTTCGTCAAGCTGGTGGCAATATGCAGAGTTATATTAGGGTACTGAATAGCTTTTTACGTTCTCAGCCAGATTTGATTAATCGATTAGATACGGATGACAGCAAGGCTGTTATAGCAAGTAAATTACATGGGCTTAGGGGGTCGCTTGGTACGATAGCGGCAACTCAAACTGAGCGACAAATTGTGCAATTAGAGGCTGAGTTATCAAACATTAACGAGCAAGAGCTGGGTACCCACTTAAGCGACATCAAATCTAGCTTAAAGCACTTGATAATAGACATAGAGACATATATTCAGCTTAATGAGAAAGTGGTTGTACCTGAAGTTACATCAATCAAGCCATCAACAATCACACTGACTAATTTAATAAATAAGCTTGAAATGCAGCAATTTGATGCCACTTTTGAGTTCGACAATATCAAACATGAACTGGCCACAATCTCCCCCAAATTAACCGCAGAATTAGACAAAGCGTTAACTGAGTTTGACTTTAAACTTGCTTTGCAACTGGCGTTGAAAATTAAGCAAGAGGTAAAAGAATAGTGCACGATAACAAACACGATAGACGCCAAAGAATACTGATAATTGATGATAACCCAACCAATATAACTGCGGTTGGTATGAGTTTATCTAGAGACTATGAGATTATAGTTGCAACCAGTGGTGTGCAGGCATTTGATACCATTAATAAGCAACTACCAGATTTAATATTATTAGATGTGGTGATGCCGGGTATGGACGGTTTACAAATATGCAAGCGAATTAAAGCTGACGAAAAAAGTGCGCAGATCCCAGTGATATTCATTACCGCCCATGACGATGAAGAGAAAGTAGTAGACTGCTTTTCTGTGGGGGCTGTAGATTATATCCGTAAGCCACTGTGTGAGGTTGAGCTAGTTGCTCGGATCTCCACACACTTGACGCTACAGCGACAAATAGATGAGCTTGCCAAGCAAAACCAAGCTTTGGAAAAGCTGGCACAAGAGCTAAAAACAGAAAGCGCAGAGCGAAAAAAAGCAGATGCAAAAGTGAATACCTTGGTTCGCCATGAAGCACAAAAGTGGGACGGTTCAAACCTCATTGGCCGAAGTCCTGCGATGTTGGCATTGCACGATGACATAAACCGATTGCAACAAATAGACAAAACCAGTGTGTTAGTACTGGGTGAGTCGGGATCGGGTAAAGAGTTGGTTGCAAGGGCCATACATTTTGGTGGCCCAAGATCAAAAAAGCCATTTATAGCAGTAAATTGCTCAGCAATACCAAGGGAACTTGCGGATGCGACGTTTTTTGGCAATGTTAAAGGCGCCTTTACTGGGGCTGTGAGTGATAGAAAAGGGCATTTTGTCGAAGCTGATGGTGGCACTCTGTTTCTCGATGAAATTGGCGATATGCCCTTGGAGTTGCAAGCTAAATTGTTGAGGGTGCTTGAAGATGGGGTTGTGACCCCCGTTGGAGGAAACCAATCTAAAAAAGTCGATGTGAGGGTGGTCTGCGCAACCAATGTCAATATTCATCAAAAGGTATCGCAACAACAGTTTCGACAGGATTTATACTTTCGCCTAGCGAGTTATGTTGTCAATGTACCTGCACTGCGTGACCGTCAAGAAGACATTGCTTTGCTAGTTACACATTTTATTCAATTGTTCTCACAGGAAATGGGCCAAGCACCTGTTTCCATCAATGACGAGGCAATGCAGATACTTACTGCACACCATTTTCCAGGCAATGTTCGAGAGCTTAAAAACCTGATTGAGTTTGCACTTATTCGCAGTAACCAACAAATCATTACGCCAGCTCAACTACAAATTATGCAGTTTCAAGACGCTGAGGTGAATTTGCAACAAAGCGGCAAAACTTTGGAGCATACGCCGTCGTTTGTTACGCGTAGAAAAGACGAAGACGTGATTTTAGCGTATTTAAATTCACATGACCAAATCACCAACATGGAATGCCAAAAGTTGATAGATGTGAACCATGACCGCGCATCATATTTGTTAAGAAAACTACATAAAGAAGGAAAAATAAGCAAACAGGGACAAAGACGTTGGAGTTACTATTGCCTTTCGAATCATCCTGAAACATGATAGTTTACGCCCTTTTATGGGTACAAATATATTGATAGCAAAGGCTGAACAATGAAAATAGCCAAGCAACAGCGATAGAGGATATGATGGACCACAGTAAGGTAGAGCGAGGATGGGATCCGTCACATGTTGGTAAAGTGGCCGAATTGTACGAAGTGGCGTTTGGTGCAAAGTTTGCTAAAGCAATTAATTGCCAACAGAGCAGAGTACTCGTTTTATCTAAAAGCTTCGTACCTTCTTTTTCGTACGTTGTTACGGTGAATGATAGAATTGCGGGAATTGCCGGGTTTCATACTAACGAAGGCTCGTTGACAGGTGGGCTGAGCTTTGCTGGGCTAATTGAGCTTTTAGGGGTTATCAAAGGAGTGAGAGCCGCACTAATATTCAGCCTCCTTGAGAGGCAGGTCAAAAAAAATGAGTTGCTTATGGACGGAATTGCTGTAGACGAGCAGTTTAGGGGCAGTGGCTACGGTTCCCGACTTTTGGATGCGATCATTGAACATGCAAAAAATAATGGCTATCAATCGGTGCGTCTCGACGTAATAGACGGTAACACGAGAGCGAAAAAGCTATATGAATCTAAAGGGTTTGTTGCGACGCAAACCGAGCATTATCCTTACCTAAAATGGTTGCTTGGCTTTTCTGGCTCAACGACCATGGTTTACCACTTCGAAAATGATGAACGCTGATATAACTGTGCTTTGTTCTTAACGACGAACTCATAGATGAGCAAGTTTTGAAACCGAAAAACTGCATGATTTTCGGTCAGCGTATTTTTGTTTCTGCTTTTATAATCTACCTTTGCCATTGCAAATAAATACTGGCATACCTGCGCCAGTTGGGTAATAGCAATGCGTATAAGTAATTCTTACACCAGGATACTGGCTCTTAAAATCATTGATAAATAAACGGCGTGCTTCACTTTGGCTTACATAAGTATAGGCATTGCTATACCTAACTTCACTGTATGCTGTTGTTGCTAGAGATGTGAAAAGCGATGCAGTTGCAAGCGCAGTGGTTAGGGCTAATGTTAATTTAGATCGCATGTTTAACTCCTTTTGTTTGAAAAATATACAGTATTTCTTCTGTTCTAATAATTCAAATGAATTTTATAAATGTTCATTTAATTAGTTTACTTTTTTCATGAGTTAAATGAATGCAAAGCTTAGTTCGATTTTCCCGCTGTGGCAGCTATACCAATAGCAATAAAAATTAATCTTCTATCTATAGCGCTTTTAATAAATAAATTTAATTTAAATTTAACAATAGTGAGCGTCATTAATTATCCTTTTTTTGGTATTAGTCATGGTGGGAATGCGCATTATTCTGACTAAAAGTAATAGAATTCAAATATTTTTTTATCTAAAAAAGGTAAAAATGAAAGCAAAGTGTAAAAATTGTGTGTTACCTTATTTGTGTTGCGCAACATATAGACAATTTAAACCTAAAAAAATATATGAGGATAACCATGAAATTTAAATACGCTGCATTGTTAGGCGTTATCTCTGCTATCACATTGTCACCTGCTGCCAATGCCTATTTATATAAAGATCCGGGCTATGTAGAGCGAAATGTTCGCTCAATTCAAAAAAATAATGTGATTGGGCAGTCACACCAGTATCGCGATCAGCAAGGTTGGATGTATGTAGATCAGGTGAGCAATGGCGCAACACAAGGGGTGTATCAGGCTGGCAACTGGGTGAAATTACATAATCGCAATTTCAAAATGTCTATTGGTGAGCTTGAGTTTTCATTCAATCCAAGCAAGCTCGACTGTACGCAAGGGATGAGCTTCAATTTCACAGTTGGAGATGACACAGTCGCGAGTTTTAAACCAAATTGTGATGATCTATTGAATGCGTCAATCACTTACCCAGTTGAGTACTACTTTGATCTTATTCCTGAGCCAATTAAGCCAAAAGTTGAATTGCCGCTTGATCCTCTAGGACTGCTAAAAGTGGGCGTTAAATTTGGTGCAGGTGTAGAAGCAGGTGCTGAATTTACAGTAGGTGGTGTGATTGGAGGTCATGGCAATGAAGAGCCGTTTGAGGTAGATGGTGTAAGACGCCCTGATTATGTGTATGCCTCAGTTGAACCTTATGTTGGTGGCTTGGTGTCTAGCTCAGCCTATGGTTCATTTGGCCATGGTATCTCGGAAGCGGGTGTTAAAGGAAAATTAAACCTGTTGAAAGTAAAAGGAAAAGGCTACGTAGAGGCGGGTATACGCCGTGTTGTTCAAGATGAGCAAGTTGTAGAGCAGGGCTTCTTGGAGCTGAAGATCAGCACTAAGTTGACTGGTGGTGATGGCAAAATCCAAGCTTACTGCAAAAAGCTGTGGGGTTTGTTGCAATTCAATGTCGACGTGATGAAGTGGGATCCACTTTATACACGTGAAACCGTGCTATACGAATACGCAAGCCCAGTTTGGGAAAATCTATAAAATGCTATAGGTGGTGGCTTTGCCACCACTTTTTGAGAAGATTCCATGAAAAAAATAACTTTAATGTGCGTTGTTGCTGTTTTGTTGGTCGGATTCATCTTTCTTAATGTCTCTGGAGATAAAAAAGAGGTCAGCGCCCAGCAGCAGACAACCGCCACAGCAAATCAGCGCGACAAAATATCAGCAAATGCATACTTTTTTGCGTATCAGGTAGATATACACTCGGCAGTGCTGACAGATCAGGGCAGTGCGATGACTTTCTCGGAATTCAGCTGGCAAATGAATTTCCAACCCCATGCTTCGGCATCAACCAAGTCGGCTGCGATGCTCAGCAATATTCAGTTTGTTGCAGACAATAAAGTACAGGCAATGCCTGAACAGTTGCCATTTTTGGTGAAGTATAAGAATCATCAGTTTTCTGAGTTAGATATGTTGGGTCTGAGCAGCCAGCATCCGTTATCCGTGCTGTCAAAAGTGTTGGATTTAATGAGTTATTCTTTAGACAAGCCTTTGACATTTGAGGATGCGCTGGGTGTAAAAACATTTCAGTATGTGCAGCGTCAAAATATGATAGAACGCTCAATTACAGAGCAGAAAAAACGTGCTGATAACGAAGAGCTAGAGCAGTGGCAGATCACATTAGATGGCGATAAACCGGAGAGTATACTGGCACTGGATTATAGCAACAAACAAATTTGGCGACGCGATGGTCAGCAATACCAAGTGGTGCAATCTGTTACGGTGAAACCGATTAAACATACACCTTTTGAACCAACAGATTGGTTAGCTTCTCACAACCAACATGTTTTGCCACCAACAGCTCAGGTGCAGGAGGTGGTAACAGTGACCAACGAAAACTTTTTAGAGCATATCCAGTCACTTAGAACTAATTTAGATCCCATGTTAGCAAAAGAAATTGGCTTATTTATGCTAGAAAACTTTGATCAAAGTGCGCTTAAAAGGCTTTTTCAAGAACATGAGGGAGCAACGTCTGCGTTCATTTATGCACTACAAAAAGCACAGACAATGCAAGCAGAGCAGATGTTGTCAGATCTGTTAATTGATAGTGATTTAAGCCAGCAAGTACAGCAAAAACTAGTGATGGCGTTGGGGCGTTTTGAAAATGCGTCAGAGGTTGGTTTCGCCAGTTTACGGCATGTTGTAGAGCAGTCATCAACGCCAGCTTTATCTGATATGGCATTGTTAAGTATCGGTACTATGAGTAAATTCTCTCCTGATCAATCACGACAAGTCGCGAATTATTTGACCGATCAGTTAGCAAATCCACAACAATTGTCAACGGCAGTTTTGGCAATGGCAAATAGCAAAAACCCGCAGTTAATTGCAAAATTGCCAGTATATTTACAACATTCAGATATGCAAGTGAGAAAAAGCGCAATCAAATCTTTGGCGCGGATGGCAGACTACCAAGATCAAGTCGTATCGAGTTTAGTTGCATCACCACAAGTAGGTGCAATTGATGCATTTTCTCGAGTATACCAACAGGCAAACTACAAGCTGTCGACGCATAATTTAGATAGGCTTGAACACCTTTATCAATCACAATCAAATCCGGTAGTAAAAAAGCGTCTTAATTCAATTGTGAATATGTAGTTGTTTTTACGCCGTTTAGCTAATTTACATGTGAGTCTCTATTTTGGCTACAAAGAGGCTCACTATTTAGTTTGAGGTTATAATTCAGTGCACATACGCTGTGTGTCACCTGCGTAATTACAGTAATTAGGATATGCTTTGAGCTCTTTGGTCGCCGCTGCGACAATGCAAGTTTGTCGTCATTTAGATTTTTGTTTTTTTGTTCAGTTTGATTCTCATAAGTATTTTCCTTAGAAGTTAGTATTTACTTGTTATCACTCCCAAAACTAAAGTCAGTTTATGGGCGAGATCACGCAATAATAATTTGGCTGCTTTATGACATTCAAGGTGATAGTGATGCCATGTGTATGGATCGTGTTTTATTGCATCGATCCAAGTTAGGGGGCGTCAGTGACATGATTTTTGCAAAATGCTTAAAGAATACGCTTGAATTTAACTTTGATATAACATAAATTTCAAAAGTCTTTTATTAAAAAAGCACAATAATTACAATTAAAGGATTTTAAATTTATGACATCATGTAAAGTAATCAAAACCATACTCCCTGTATGCGCACTTGTACTCGCTTCAAACGTGCAGGCCAGCTCACTTGAAAGCGCTGTGCAAAAAACAGATATAGCGCATGCTGTGTCTTATCAAGCTAATTTAGGTTTGCACAGTATGTCTCGCGCAGACAGTAATGAATTTGAACACATCATCCACCATCCAAACGCCAACTTTATTAAAATCAATTTTACCAAGTTTGCTTTACCAAAAGGCGCTTACCTAGAAGTGAGTGATCTTAAAGGTGGTGAGGTTTATCGTTATGACCATAATGACAGCGATGTCTCTTCTTCAATGTCAGTATCAGCTGATGCTGTTAAGCTTAAGTTAGTAATTACTGACAAAAGTGCGTGGAACAATGATCACGGTATTGAAATAGCAGACTTTTTTGCCGGTTACTCGGATACAGAGCTCGCTGCAAATGAAATCATGTCAGAGATGGATATTGTACAACCGAACTCGACTTGCGGTATTAATGAGCGCAGGGATGTGGCGTGTTGGCAGAGTTCTCACCCAGTAGAATATGAGCGCAGTCGTCCTGTGGCGCGTCTTCTGATTGGTGGCCGCAGTTTGTGTACTGCTTGGCGTGTAGGCGCGAGCAACCACATGTTCACAAATAACCACTGTTTCGACTCTGCGGCAGATGCAAAAAACGTAGAAGTATGGTTTAACTATCAGCGTTCAGCTTGCGGCACAGGTGATACAAACGGCACTGTTAAAGTAATGGGTGATCAGCTACTCGCGACTGACTATAAGTTAGACTATACACTTTTTACTGTAAAAGATTTCGATAAAATTCAGCAGTTTGGCCACTTTGGTTTGGATGTTACTTCTCAGTTGAAAGGACAGCGCATTTTTATCCCTCAACACGGCAGTGGTAACCCTAAAGAGTTAGCGATTGAGAGTGATCAAAATGCTGGTGGTTACTGCCAAATTGATCAAACTGTGACAGCAGGTCGTGGTTCAGATACAGATATGGGCTATAAATGTGACACCATTGGCGGCTCATCTGGTTCTCCTGTTGTGTCAGCAGAACATAACAATGTTATTGCATTGCACCACTATGGCAACAGTACTCAATGCACAAGCAAACTAAATCGCGGTACTCGAATTGAATTGATCTGGCCTGAAGTTGCATCACACTTCGGTGGCGTAGTGCCTAAAGGCGACAATGGCCCAGTTGATAATACACCGCCAGTTGCAAACTTCTCTTTCACCAAAAATGCGTTATCTGTCACCTTTACTGATACGTCATTTGATGACAAAGGTGTGGTGAGCTACGACTGGCAGTTTGGAGATGGCACATCGAGTCAGGCTCAAAACCCGGTACATACCTACGGTGCAGCTAATACCTATACGGTTACTTTGACGGTCACTGATGCAGAAGGTGCACAATCTACTAAGTCTGAGCAGATCTCAGTTTCAGTAGGCGGCGGTTGCACAGTTGATGCATGGCAAAGCAGCAAGACTTATTTAAAAGGCGATCAGGCATCGCAAAATGGCAGCATTTATGAAGCGCAGTGGTGGACACAAGGTGCTTCGCCAGCTGACAATTCAGGAAAATGGGAAGTTTGGCAGTGGGTTAGAGACTGTAAATAGGCTTGTTTATGATTCTTGGTAGATAAAACGCTCATTGCATAGCAATGAGCGTTTTTGTTGTCTGAGTGTGGAGATTATGACTTTTAAACCGAAATGAAGTGCTCAATGGGCAATGTGATTTCTGTTCTCAGTAAATGTCGGTTTTTTTTGGCATTTTGCAGTGATGCGCCATTGCCACCGTATATGTAGCCGCAAAAAAAGTCATACTTTTGCTTTAATCTATTTAAAGTTGCGGCTTGAATTTTAACAGCCAACCCTTGGCCTCGAAAAGCTTTAGCAATAATAAAGTCACTGACTAAAACGCCGTTATACCCAAGTTCAGTGCAAGGCTCTAACATAATGATGCCAATTTTTTGTGCTGGTTGGTGATGTGATTCTGCGACAAAAAGAAGTTGGCGTTTCAATGCCTCTTCAAAGGTTTCTTTATCTTCGATTTCGACACGCTCCTTCAGCTCAGATGTTTCTTTGTGGAAGAGATCATATTCTGTTTTATACCAGTGCCAGTCTGTTTCCATATCTAGTGGACGCAGCGTTACATCATCCGCTGCTGCCAAGGGTATATGATCGATTTCAGCACCCCAAAAACAATCTTCTAAATGCGCACCACTTAACGATAACAGGCTATCAAAGTGCTGGCTGTTGGGTTTGGACCAAACAGACAATAACTCTGGTTGACACCAGGTGAAAAACGCCAGTATCTCGGGTAAATAAATTTTTAAGTCGGCATATTCTGTTCGAGATTCACCAATTATTTCAATAATGGTTTGGTCAATGTGGTTGCGGTATATACTGGCTAACCAAATCTCCCCACTGGGCAAATACACGATTTGATCGTGCAGCTGTTCATCGGGGACACTGTCAGGAATTTGTCTACGGGAGCGAACTTCATCAAAACCGTCTTGATAATCATCACTTCGAGCTCGGATATCTTCGCGCTCAGCAGTCATGGCAAGAGCCGAGTTTAATTTGCGTAGTGGCGAGGTGTCATAGGTATTAATCAACCCTTTGGTAATTCGCTCAAGCTCTTGATGGGTCGCCTTGTTTAATGACTTAAAGGTGAGTTTTTTATCCATATTAAAAATTCAGCCGGGAAATAGGCTGTACTCCATTTTAAATTTCAACACTATCTATATGGGTCGAGTGTACAGCTTTTCAATTGTATGTTCCCAATAAGTTTACATTGAACAGTTTTTCTACAACCAGCTAAACTTACTCGAATGATGTCGTTGCACCAAGTGCGCTGCGTTTCAAAATACGTATCGTGATGGTGCCACAGATATGGAACATAGGTTTTGACTATACGCGAACTAACCTTGAAGCATAGAATGTTTATATTTTGTATTGCTTTACTTGTTTTTAGCAGTATCTGTATGGCGTCTACTGCGTTAAAAAATCAACATTTGATCAGCAAAATAGAGAGCAGCAGTGGTTCAGACAAGGTGGAATTGATAATCGACTATGTGTCCAAAAACTTTCACTATAAAACCAAAGATGCCATTAAATACGCCGAAAAAGGACGTGCATTGCTAAGTTCAGTGCCAAATAGTGATCAGTCGGCTAGATTACTCAGCTACTTTTCTCGGGCGTATATTTCCTATGGTGATTTGGCGCAAGCTCATGTTCTAGCACTTGAAGCACAAGGCTATGCAAAACGCAGTGGTATCAAGGAAAATGAACTCAGGGTGCAGCTGGTGCTTGCAGATATTGCGATCAGGCAGCGAAAGTATGATCTCGCAAATGCACGGTTGATAGATATTATCGAGCAAGCGACTAATGATAAATACGAGCGCTTTTTAGCCAACGCAAAAAGGCTTTTAGGACGTTTATACAGTAAAACTCAAGACTACGAGGCTGCACTTGGTAGTTATTTACAAAGCTTAAGTTTATATCGCAAGTTGAACAAACCTGTTTACATCGCTTCAAGCCATCAAAGTCTTGCCTCGATTTACCGAAAAATGAATTTATATGAAAAGGTCTTGTTTCATCAAAATAGAGCTATTCAGATATCACTCACGTTAGATCACCCCAATCAACAAGCCGTTTTTTATAGCAATATGGGTACATATTTAGATGAAGTCGGTAAGTTTGATAGAGCCATTGAAATGCACTTGAAGTCTCTGTCTATCAAGTCTCAGCTTGGATATAAAATGGGCATGATCCATAGTCTCAACCGGTTGGGTAGTGTGTATCGAGAAGCGGGCGACTATGAAAACTCAGAAGATGTACTAAAACAAGCAATAGCCCTCAAAGCTGAAGTTAACCGCCCTGATCCGAATATTTCAACTTTTCTCGACCTAGGGCGTTTATACATTGAAACTGGCCAGTTGGTTATGGCCGAAGACTATCTGAATAAAAGTATTCCTTTGTATCACGGTTCTCCTTGGGAAGATAGGCTTGCTGAAATCCATCAAGCTTTAGGCCAGCTTTACCTTAAACAAAATAAACCCGAAAAAGCCATTGATGCGTATATGGTTGCAATTAAAATCGCGCGGGAGCATCAAAGGGACGCATTACTAATGGATTGCCAGCTTGAAGTTGCAGATATATTCAAAGCACAGGGCGAATTTCAACAAGCATTGTCTTATATGCAAGCTTATTTGGCACTTCAAAATTCTTGGAATGAAAAAAATAGCCAATATCGGATCAGCGCCTTGGCAATCGAGTTTGGTGTTGATGAAAAAGAGCGGGAAATTGCCAGTCTAGTGCAACAAAATCGGATAAAAGATCTTGAAATAGATAAGCAATCTGTACAGCAAGTGATGATATTGATCGCCATGCTATTTATATTCAGCTTTTTATCTTTTACATATTTCTGGCGCAATAAAAGCAAGCAGCTGAGCGTTGAGCAAGCTGCACTTAGACAAGTAAGCAAAGTCAAAGATCGTCTCAAGCATGCGCTTTGGGGAAGTGGAGATGAGCTGTGGGATTGGGATTTAGACACAGGCTTGATTGTCCGCGACAATAGAATGCATAACCTTTGCTTGCCCTGTGAACAGATTGGCTCAGACCTAAACGCATTAGAGTCATCAGTTCATCCAGATGACTATGCTGATTTGCATGCAAGGTTTCATTGCCATCTAGCAGGAGACAGTGAATTTTATGAAGTGAGTTATCGTGTAAAGACCAAAGGTGGCGGATGGATGTGGGTATTGGATCGCGGCAAAGTTACTGAGCGCAGCGCTGATGGAACGCCATTGCGAGTGAGTGGCACGATTAAGGATATTTCTAACATTAAAGCATCTGAATTGGCTTTAGCAGAACTAAACGCAACACTTGAGAAGCGAGTTGAAGAGCGCACCGTCAGTTTGAAGCAGTCACGGGATGAATTGGCGCAGATTTTAGATGAACTTACCTCGACACAGGCGAATTTGGTAGAAGCGCAAAAAATGGCCTCGCTTGGGCGTTTGGTTGCGGGGGTTTCACATGAATTGAATACACCACTTGGCACGACGGTGACGGCAAGTTCAATTTTATTAAAAGAGTTATACGAATTTAAAGCTAAACTTGAGAACAGCAAACTCACTCTGAGTGATACCAACGCATTTCTTGAAGTGTCGCTATCGAGTATCGAGCTAATAGACAGCAACACAGAGCGCGCAGCGCAATTGATCAAGCGATTCAAACAAGCTTCGGCACAGGAGTACGTTGGTAACGAAACGACCATAGATCTCAAAGCGTCTATTGAAGGTATTACTGCATTTCATGGTAAAGGGAGTGGTGTGGTGGTAGAAATTGACTGCCCAAAAAACCTTCAAATACAATGTGATTCGCAAGCATTGGCAAAAATCTTAGAGGATTTATATCTAAATGCATCACTGCATGGGTTTGAAGGAAAAGCGGGTCATATTCTGATTACGGTAAAGTTAAAAGATGGGCATGTAAACATGTTATTTGCAGACGATGGGAGAGGCATTAAAGAGCAAGCCGTAGCGCATATGTTTGAACCTTTTTATACTACAGCCCGACATCAGGGCAAGGTCGGTCTGGGTCTATATATGGTATTTAACTTGGTGACTTATGTATTGCAGGGCAGCATTCGTTATTTACCAGGCACGCACAAGGGGGCATGTTTCGAGATCACCTTTCCGGCGGTTCAGCAGCGTACATAAATGCGATTATAAGAACGCGTTGGTGAATGAATGATGTTAGAGTTTTATGCTTAAATATGATGTTCTGCGTACCAGAATACATGTTTTTGATATTAGAACAGTTTGAGGTTGAATATAAAAAGGAAGCCTTATATAGCTTCCTTGGAGGGCTTTATTGTTATTATGAGCAGGACTTGGGTTTAGCGCTTAAATCAAAGCCTTTGAAAATCATCCAAAGAGGGAAAATTAACTCGTATAACCCTCCTGGGATGTACATCCAAGAGCCTGAAAAACTCACACCAAAGTAATCAAAAGCAACTTTTAGTAATAAAATCGCGTAACCTACCATACCAAGCACAGAGATGGCTCTTGGAATTAAGCGATACTGATATAAAGTGATGTTGAGTAAAAAGCCACACAAGCCTAAAGAAAACATCCCCATTAGAAAGCCAAACCAACGCTCAGATTTGAGCGCACTGCCCATCATATAAAGGTACTCGCTAGACACATCTGGATTATCGATTATTTGCTTACCCATGGCGATAAGTGTCATCAGCGTGACTGCGCCTGTAATTAAGGTTGCACCTTCTATTATGCGACCGCTGACATAGCCGATGGCGACACGCTCGCTATACTGCCTGATAGTCGGATAAATCAGAATAGACATGCCAATAACCGCTGCGCAATTTATAAATTCTAATAAGGCTGCGAATGCAAGTGATGATCTGTTTAGGGCGGCTTGCTCTAAAAAGTCTGGTTTAGTGAGCAGCTCATAGATGATGGAATCAGCATACATAAATGAGCTGGTAGAGATCAGGATAAGTAATCCGGCAAAACGTATTGCAAGTGAATTAGACATAAATAAAACCCTTTTTATTTTTTCTCGCCGGCGTGCTTTTTAAAGTTGTGTATGCCGACGGTGCGTTTATAAGATGGTTCTATTGTTGTCGTTTATCGTCAGTAAATCGTCCGAATGGGCCCGTTCGGTCTTTTTATTCGTATATTTTTTAGTGAGTTACTAACGTGGCTTGCTTCCTATATAGTGATGGTGTTAAACCTGTTGCTTTTTTAAACGCAGTATTAAAAGTCGACTTTGAATTAAAACCCACTTCATATTGAATTGTGGAGACGCGTTTATCTGTTTCTTGTAAAAGTATTTCGGCCGCTGCCACTCGATATCCATTTACGAATTGGAAGAAATTAGTTTTTAGCCTTTGCGACAAAGTTTCTGAGATATGGTTTTCACTTACGCTAATGGCTTTTGAGAGCTTGTTGAGAGACAGTTCTTCATCCATAAAGAGTTGTTGTTCACTCATAATATTTTTCAGTTCGTCTGATATTGCATCCATTTTATCTAGACTTAAAGTTGCACTTCTGGTTTGTGCAGACACGGGTTCTCCTTTATCTTCTTTAGTTAAAATAGGTTGATTGAGTGCCAATTGCGCAAAAGCGAGTAAAACGACGGCCTCAAAAAGCGGCAGAAGCTTCAACCACGGTAGCTTCCAACCAGTTAAAGTTGGAATGTAAGAGAGTGAGTAGCAAAGCCAAACAATCCCCCACAGCATCAACATGATCCTAAACCAGTCCAGTGATCTGGATTGTATTTCTGCAAAGCGCTCCATTAATTGCTGGCGATGCTTAGCATGAACTTGCAGTGCTTTAATGAAATAAAAGGCATTGAACACCATAAATACCAGCATATTTGCGACACAGGTGTACAAGGCAACTTTAAAATGCTCTGGATTACGCGTCGCGGGATCCGCCAAAGCGAGCTTTTCTTCTGATGTGAATCCGATTGCAAATGGCAGCATCACAAGTATCGCAACCACGGGCCCAATCATGGCCAGAGCGTAGCTTTTCTTGGAAATAGACAGACTTGGTGACATAGTTGCACAGGCATAAAAAAACAACGCGGGGCCGAGCAGGATACGGACTGGCATTTGCATGCCTACTAAAGCTGGGAAGTACTGATATGCTCCAGTATAAATAACGAGCTCTCCGCTAACATGTATAAGTAGCAAGAATAAAAGCGCGATGAGGTAAGTTGTTTGTGGCTGTTTGGGCTTGTTCACAGCTTGCACAAGTGCAAGTAAGATTGCGCCCCACATTCCGGAGTAGATGACGGTGTCTAAAACATCCATAATTTCCCTCATACTAGATATAGTAGATTTAAACTCGCAGTATAGTATGTATGTGTAACACCCATGTAAAGATGAAGGAGTCAGGCTATTGAATTTTAATTAATAAATTTATGAGCAGAAGGTAATGACTAGATTAATCAATTTTATTGACTGATTTTAGCGGCCTTGCCAATTGTTAGCGATAATTTAAAAAGACTAAGTGGTAGATTTATTTTTTAAGGAAGTAGGGAGCTAGTTGCTAAGTTACTGTGAGCTTCATTCGCTGCAATTAGGCTTCTACCACAGCAACATCTTTTGAATATTCATGGCCATAATGATTTGGTGTTTAACTGAATTTACAGCGGTTTGGCGCATTTCTATCTACTATTGTAATGGATGTGTTATTTATCAATAGTCGAAAATTGATGATAAGCGAGCGTGTATATTGATCCCGTAATCCCTATCGTCGGTATAAATTTTTAGTCCAAAATTAAGGAGTGCCAATGCGTTGTTTATCTGCGAAAGTCAATTTAGTGGTACAAAGCTGTATAGTGCTAAGTGGTTTAGCTTCGGGCAGTGTTTGGTCAAGTACTAAAGCAGTTGAAAACAGCGTTAATGATTGGCAGCAAGCCCCCAGCTTACCCGTTGCATTTCAAGAAGTTTATCCGGCTGTATTTAAAGAGCGGATAATCACAGGCGGAGGATTTACTCCGTCCCAGTCACCGTCATTTTTTGGACTTGGGCCAACCAAAGATGTGTATATTTTGAATCCGCCAACGGGTCAATGGCAAAAAGCCCCATCGCTGCCCGAGCCGCGTCATCATTTGGGCATGGTTAGTAATCGACACTATGTCTATGGTATTGGTGGCTACTCCGGGCCTAAAAGCAACGCGTGGCAAATCAAAAAGTCTGTGTTCAGGTTGGATGGTAAATTTCAAGCTTGGCGTTCTGGGCCTACTTTACCAATCCCTCTCGCAGAATCAGTGTATGCCAACGTCGGAAAGTATATTCACGTTATTGGCGGCAAAACAATCTCTTCTGAAACAGGCAAAAATGTCGACTCAAACGCCCACTATGTTCTGGTCAACAATGCTTATTGGCGCAAAGCGAAGCCTGCTTCGATTAAACGAAATTCCGCAGCAAGTGCCGTGATTGACGACAAAATTTACGTGTTTGGTGGGCGTTCCGCGAGTGAAGGCAGCAAAAATTTAAGTCATGCGGAAGTCTATGATACAAAAATGGATACATGGACCACAATAAGCCCGCTACCTGTGGCTTCGGCGGGGCTTTCAGCCAGTGTACTTGATGGCAAAGTGATTGTGACAGGCGGAGAAGTGTTTGGTCCTAACCACCAATGGAAATTGGGAAAAGCGTTTAAACATGCTTGGCGCTATGACCCAAATACAGACAAGTGGGAGACGTTACCCGATATGCCACAGGCACGGCATGGTCATGGTTCTGTGACACTGAATAATACTCTGTATTTGATTGGCGGCGCGGCAAAAGTTGGACCGCAAAATACATTGCAAAGCACGTTATCATTGCAAGGAAATAAAGAATAGAAAAGTGATGTAAGAGAGTAATGGCTTAAGTAAAAGGTTACTCTCAATGAACTTCGTAAAAAACCGCAATATTTCCACTTAATTTCAGTACAGCTAGCTTCTTATTTAAAAGAGTAATGCGATGTCAAGGCAATGCTTTTACTTCACAAAAACTCAGTTGCGCCTGATATTTCTCATCGTCGCTTTGCCGCCATACTATATCTTTATTTGCACATATCCATGGTCGTATATTTATCAAACGTCATATCTGTCAACGGTGCACTTTGCCTTATTGCAACGGTGTTAGCTGGGGTATTTGCTAAGAATACCGTTTGGGCTCCATCGGTAAAGCTGTCGTTATGAATGCACTGAGGCCTGATGGCGAGTGCACTACCGTCATTTGGTACTTCAAATAGCGTAAAATGAAAATGCTGTGTTTTAACCGTACGATAGTAACCATCTTCGTGGTCTATATCTCGTCGTCTACCCAGCAATATTCGCGACTTAGTGGTTCTATGGAAAACGGGATCAGAGCCAGTTGCTGGCAGCCAAATATGTGGAAATGGGTGGTGCTCTACAAATAGGCCTCCGCCTTTATGCTCGCCAAATTGATAGTCGGTGACATATTGCGGGAGCTTTTGATCATATTGGATCCCCCACAAATCTTGAATAAACCCTAATGCAAATTCTTCTTTAGGTCTTAACAAAGTGCCACCGTAGTAGGCAAGTGTTTGTAAGTACTCTTGTTGAGATTTAGCATCACTACCGTATGTGAGTACTGGGAACTCAAGGTGTTCGGTGTCGCAGATTAGCTGGCCCGTACTACCAAATACATTAGATGCGCCATCTAAGCCTGGGATCCCACCTCCATCTGTCGCTGATGTCCAAAACCCAGATACACTGAGCGCATGTTTATTACCAGGAGGGTTGTGTGTTGCTTCGTCATGCAGTCGGTTTAAGCGTGTAACTAGATCGGCCTCAGGATTAAGTGGCGCACATTCGCTTTGTACAACGAGGTTGTCGGCGTTAGGGTCTAAGTGAACTAAGGTGCCTGTTCTGATCGGGCCAAATAGCCCTGTGGTGGTTAGCAGCAGTTGTTCATCAGCACTACGGTTTAAGACCGCTCCGTTTAAAAACTCAAAGTTGTTGTCTAAATCTGCTTTGCTAACGCCAATACTAACATGGTCCCATCGAGGCTCACGCATTTGGTTCTCTCTGTATTGGGTTAAGGTTTCCACTCCTGGCAAAGACGAAGTTTGCGTAGAGGACAACAAGCTAACACTTTGATCACTGGTTTTTTTGGGTATGACATGTGACATTTTCTTGCTCCTTCAGTTTGACGGTTTGTTGCTTAGAGACAGCTATTTCAACTTAAAAGAAAGCTGTATTTACAAGTTAGAGCAAGAAAGGGAGAAAAAAACATTACGCATTATTACAGCGCTCGAAAAGTTCGAAGCTGGTTAGGGGACTGGCAGCCAGCTCGATAAAAACAGAAAAACACTTTGCAACAAATACTTAAACGATAATCCTTAACACTCGCATTGACACATGCTAAAGTACCCAAAAACGTTATAACATATCAAATAAAGGATTTGTAATGAAACCCCTAAACTATGCTTGTCGTTTAAGCGTACTTTCTCTGTCACTTGCTGCTATTTTCTCTGCTCACGCCGACAACGGTATTGAAAAAATAGAAGTCACCGGTGAACGCCAAGCTTATCGAGGTGAGTTCACACACTTGCAATCACCTGAATCTACTTTCGAATTCGACTCACAGCTCATTGAAAATACGGGATTAACTGACCTGACAGATGTTTTAGACATGTCAGCATCTGTTAGCCGTCAAAACAGTTTGGGCGGGCTTTGGGATAGTTATGCTATACGTGGCTTTTTTGGCGATGAGAATGTACCCAGTGGTTATTTAGTCAATGGTTTTAATGCTGGACGAGGGTTTTCTGGGCCGCGCGATGTATCAGGTATCGAGCGTGTCGAAGTATTGAAAGGACCAAAGGCTGCTTTATATGGTCGTGGCGAGCCGGGTGGTTCAATTAACTTGGTGACAAAAAAACCGACGTTTGACTCTGCAAGCTCGATTGCGTTGACAGCTGGTAGTCGCGCTCACCGTCGCTTAGAAGCCGATGTAAACGCTGTACTTGCTGATGATGTTGCTGGTCGCTTTATTGGTTTTTATCAAGAAGAAGATAGTTTCCGCGACACCATTGAGACGCAAAAGCAAGGGTTTATGGCTTCACTATTGTTTGAACAAAGCGAACGTTCTAGTATTTCTTATGAATTAGAATACGCTGAGCATGAGATCCCGTTTGATCGTGGCATTATCGCACTTGGCGGTAACTTTGATTTTATGCCAATTGAACGCTTTTTAGGGGAGCCTGGAGATGGGCCAACGACCACAAGTGTACTTGGCCATCAGCTAAAGTGGGATTACGACCTTAATGAAACATGGGCGCTTAGCTCCGCCGCTGCGTATCGACAAACTGAGCTAGATAGTTTTTCAAGCGATGCTGAAATCGCGCCTCAATTCCAAAAGTTTTATCTAGATGGCCAAACTCTAGCGCGTCAGCACCGTGAGCGCCATTATGACACTGATCAATATGTTGTACGTTTTGAACTCGCTGGTGAAATAGAAACAGGTGCTATCACGCACAATATTATTGTGGGTGTGGATTACGACCGGTTTGAATACGATCGTTCTTATCTTGTCGCGCGTGGTAAGCCGTTGCAGTTAAATCCAACAGACGCAGAAATGTATGCGATAAATGTGCACAAGCCTGTATATGGTCAGTTTACACCTGGAACACGCGTTCCTGCGATTGTTCGTCAGCAAAATCAATGGGCAACTGGTTTGTATATTCAGAACCAAATGGCATTAACTGATGCGCTTTCGGTCCGTATAGGTGGTCGCTTTGACTCATTAAAGCAAACTTTAGAAGACAAGGTAAAAGGCCGTAACACTGAACAGTCTGAAAACCGCTTTAGCCCACAGCTTGGCGTGGTATTTCAAGTGGCGGACAATTGGTCTTTATACTCGACCTATGGTGAAGGTTACCGACTAAACTTTGGTGCCAACGCCCAAGGCAGTGCTTTTGATCCAAACGAAACGGAATCGATCGAGTTTGGTAGTAAATGGTCTTTACTTGACAATAATTTAGACATTACGTTTGCGTATTTCGACAGTGAACAGAAGAACATCATTGTTGCGGACACCAAGAATCTAGGCAGCCACCTTGCCATTGGTGAAGCTAGTAGCGCAGGTTATGAGCTCGACATTGCTGGTCAATTACCTGCCGATATTGAAATTCGATTCTCTTACATGTTGTTAGATGCGCAAGTTGAAGAAGACTATGTAGATACAGGTATTTTTGCAGCAATTAAAAAGGGTGACGATCTGCTCAATATTCCAGAGCACTCTGCAAGTCTACAGCTGAGCCAGTACTATGAGGTTGGTGGTAATGCACTGACAGTGGGCGGGGGCTTACAATATGTAGATGAAAGACTTGGTCAGCGTGGTTCAGACTTCTACTTACCATCTTATGTGACTGCAAACTTTTTTGCACAATATGATCTGAGTGACAACTGGTCAGTAAAAGCACAAGTACACAATGCATTTGATCGTACGCACTATACGAATTCGTATACTCAGATGTGGGTACAGCCGGGCGAGCCTCGTAAAATCTTAGTTTCGACGTCTTATCAATTCTAATTGACGTGAACCGATAAGTCTCAAAAAAAATGCCTTGGTCAGTCTCCCTGCCAAGGCATTTTTTTATGCCTGTTGCGTAGCCAAACTGCTTTTCAGTAAGATAAATAGTCGTTTGATATCTTCTATCACAACATATAAACAGGGCACCAAGACCAGCGTAACTACAGTCGCAAACACAACTGAGAAGCTTAGCGAAATGGCGGTAGGGATGACAAATTGCGCCTGCAGACTAGATTCAAACATAATAGGCACTAATCCGAGAAAGGTGGTCAATGAGGTCAATAAGATAGCTCTAAAACGTGATACGCCAGCACGGATGACGGCTTCTGTCATATCCAAGCCGTTCGTTCTGTTTTTGTTTATCACATCTGTCATAACAAGCGAGTCATTGATCACAACACCAGCTGCTGCAACTATCCCAAAAATAGACATCATGCTGACACTGTATCCCAAGAAATAGTGGCCCCACAGCGCACCGACCAAGGAAAATGGGATCACAGACATGACGATGAGAGGTTGCACATAACTTTGCAGTGGTAACGCTAATAAAAGGTAGACAACTAGCAGCCCCACGATGGCAAAACTGACTACTTGGCTCTGTTCCTTGCGCTGTGCAAGTAAGTCGCCACCCAGCTGTGTCATTAGCTCTGGGTATTTAATACTTAACTCGGGCAGTATTTTATCTTCGATTACATCGGAGACTTGCTTTAACGCTGTTTGCTGTTGGTCAACATTAGCACTGATGGTAACCACTTGATGGCCTTGCTCTCGGGTGATAACGGATATCCCTGGCACTTCTACTGTTTCAGCAACATCTCCAAAGAAGACCTGTTCACCGTTTTTAAGGCTGATCACGGTGCGCTCTAAAGCACTTATTCGTTCGCGATTTTGTTCCACCCCTTTGACCATGAATACAACTTCTTGACCATCACGCATCACGCGTTGCATCTCAATACCGTAAAATCGAGCGGATACTTGTTGCGTGACGTCCCTCGCCGTGAGTTGCAGCTGATGAGCGAGTGGCTTTAGCTTTACCTGATATTCGGTTTGTGCGCTATCTAAAGAAGAGAAGACGCTATGAACCCCTTGTATTTCATTCACTCTGTCGATGAAATCCTTACTAGCGAGTTGTAAAGTCGCAATGTCATGGGCAAATAGCTGATACTGAAGGTCACCTTTTTCTGCGATATCAATGACGTCTGATTCGATCGTGAGTTTTTTCACCCCTGGGATACTAGGTAGTTGCTCACGCCAGCGCCTAGCCAATTCAAAAGTATCAAAAGGACGGTCGGCTTCAGGGATCAGCGGAGTGACTACTTCAGCTTCGGTGAGATGATCGACACGTGTATACATAGCTTCAACCATGCCTTTTCCTGTTTCAGCTTTAATATTTCTCTCAACACGTTGAATTACATCTTCTATTTGCGCGACTGCGGCGAGCGTTTGGGCTTCTGACACATTGTGATTCATTTGAATATTAATCGATGGATAGTCGTGAGGAACTTTTGGGATCGGTGTGAAACGCACCTGACCACTTATTAATAAACTCACAGCAAAGACAAATAAGCAAACAAATCCAATGATCACTGCATAGCGGTGATTGATACTGCGTGTTAGCAGCGGTACATACTGATTGTACAAACCTTGCTGGAATTTGTTGTTGAAGCGCACACGCCAGTGGTTGTCAGGCTGGGTAGGCATAGGGGTTGCGGCTAAATGCGCTGGCAAAATCAATTTAGATTCAATCAAGCTGAAAAACAAACACAAAATACATACACCAGCAATGGCAATAAATTGGCCTGAATTAGGGCCAGTACTGAGCATAAAAGGCATAAAAACAGCAATGGTGGTGAGTACACCGAACGTGGCGGGCATTGCAACTTTTTGGGCTCCGAGTATTACCTGCGTATTTGAATGCCCGTGGTGCTCAATTTGATCACAGACACTTTCGCCTATGACTATGGCATCGTCCACAACGATCCCAAGTACCATAATAAACGCAAAGAGTGATACCAAGTTAATGGTGATCCCCAAAAATGGCATCAGCCAAAATGCGCCTAGCATGGCGACAGGTAAGCCCACCATGACCCACAATGCCAAACGTGTGCGCAAAAATACCGCCAGCACTATAAATACCAGGATGGCACCTTGAGCTAAATTGGTCAGCATCATATTTAAGCGGCCATCGAGGTAATAGGTCACGTCAACAAATTCATAAATGTCTACTTCGCTTGGGAGTGTTTGGCGCTTGCGCTCAATATATGGTTTAACAGTATCAACGACAGCAGTTAATGATTGCTCTTTAGATGCTAACACCATTATGTATAGAGCGCGTTTGCCATTAAAGCGGCCTTGATTGAGTGACTCTTTAAAGCCATCTTTAATATTGGCAATGTCTTTAAGATACACTTTTTCGCCTAACATGCCTGTCAGTATCGGCACTTCGGCTAAACCTGCACCGAAATACTGGCGCTGTTCCAATCTTAAATAGATATTGCCGCTGGCTGTTTTTATTTGACCTGCCGAGAGATTGTCTGATTGTGCATGCAGTGCCGAGACAACTTGCGAAAGCGTTAAGTTATACTCTCTAAGCTTGTTAGGTAAAACTTCAATGGCAACTTCGTAATCAGGCATTGCTGATAAATCAACATAGGAGATCCCTTTAAGTTGCAGTAGCTCATCTTTCATTTCATCGCCGAGTTGTTTGAGTGCAACTGGGTTTTCAAGCCCTGAGACGACGACGCTAAATGCTCTTTGGCGCTGAACATTTTCATAGACAAGCAAGGGGTCCATATTTGAAGGGAATGTGGCAATACTGTCTAGTTTGAGTTTTATCTCGTCTAGTCGTGATGCCATGTCTTCGCCATTGTGCAACTGAATTTCAACTCGTCCGCGGGAGGGGGAAGCTGTGCTAATGATGCGTTTTACACCAACTTGGGGTTTAAGTGCTTGCTCAATTTTAAGTAGGATATTCTCTTCGATCTCTTTTGCAGATGCTCCGAGCTGTATTGCTCTGACTGTCACTTTATTGCTCTCAGACAAAGGAAAGGTTTGGCGCTGAATACTGTTGTAGCTAAGCAAACCCATACACACAATCAACAACAGCATTAAGTTAGCTGCAACAGGGTGATGTACAAAGTAACTTATCAGACCTTGTCGCTGGTTCATTGTCTATCTCCTTTCTCTGCAAGTTGCAGCCGCTCAGTTCGCAACTTGACCTGCATACCGTTTTGCGGATATTCAGGGAGCTGAGTAACCAATTGATAGTTATCCTGACTTGGTGCTTTTAACAACACAAAGTCGTGCTCTTTTCGAATGACTTCGGTGGTATATTTGATCAGCTCGTTATTTGCAGATAATAACCACACCGCGTTATCTTTTAGTTGTGCTTGAGGGGTTTTTAGTACATTTTTTAGTGTGATCCCAGATACACTGGCTTCTAAAAACTGGCCAAAATACAGAGGCGATTTATCATTGTTAAGTGCATAGGGATCGTCAATTTGAATTACATAGTAAGCCATGCGAGTACGCTCACTAAAACGCCCTATATGGCGTGTTAAAGTGCCCAATCGAGCAAAATTATCGACGCTGATTTTGACGTTATCGGCGGGGAGTTCAGGTAAAAATGGACGGTCAAAACCAGCGACTGGGACGTGGATTTCACCATATTTTAAGTTGGCCAGCTGCCCTAAGCTCTGACCTTTGGAAACCACCTGACCTAGGCCGGTGTTTCGACCGAGTATCAGCGCATCATAAGGTGCGTAATATTTTGTTCTGAAAAGATTTTGCTCCGCTTTGTCTAAGCTGGCCTGAGCTGCTTTTAGATGTGCCTTTGCACTGGCAACTTGGGGCTTCCTAAGGGCCAGCGCTGTGGTGTTGGATGTGTGAGCCCACTCTTTCTTTGCTACCTCAGCTTTGGCTAGCTCTTCTGAGAGCTGCGCTTGGGCTAATGCGACACCCGCTTGTTTGTCTTTTACTTCTGTTTCATAGTCAAAAGGGTCAAGTGTTGCTAATACTTCCCCTTTTTTGACAATGCCACCTTCAATAAACTTCATGTTTAGCCACGCGACTTTACCGCCAAGTTCAAAAGCGACGTCCGTTTTTTCGGCAGGTTGTAATACACCGGATAGTGACAGTGTTGTTTGATAATCGACAACATTGAGTGGTTGGGCTACAACATGGGGACGAGTATCCACAGGCGGTGTTATCGCCGCACTTTTTTTACCAAATTTCAGTAGCGCTGCACATGCTGAACCACCTGTTACTAACACCACAAGCAAAATCGCAATTCGCTTTGTATGTATATGAAAATAAGACTTATTTTTATTTATTCCCATGAAAATGTCTCTGTTTGCACCTGGTTTAATTGTAAATATATTGTTTCAATATTTAACTAACCAACTAAGCTAATTGAAATTAATTCAGTTGAGTAGTTTACATCGGGGTTACTTGTGGGATATGTTATAACATAAAAATAGGGACAATACAGTAAACACTAACTTATGAATATTTCAAATCAGGCTGCCATTCACGCGACTCAAATTGTGGATGGGTTCGAGCATATCAAGTCGATGTCTACGCTTGAGATCACGCCAGATAACATGGCTACCTTTCACCAATTTTTAGATTTGCTGTCCAATGAACACGGCAGTGAGTTTGCCGATAATGTACTTGCGCAGCCGCAGATCCAAAAAATCAAACCGGGGATCCAGCAATTGTTCAGCCACGCTTCTAGCCTATACGAGCGACACTGGGCTGAGCGGATTGTGGCAAGTGATGACCCAAACGAGGTGCTGGGCAACGAGTATCCATATTACAAACACTATCAGCGTGCCACTGGACTGGAAATAAACGCCATTCACTCTTTGGCGGACGAACCGGTGAAAAACGTACTTATGGTCGGCTCAGGTGCATTGCCATTGACGACGTTAGCGCTGCACAACTCGGGTTTACAGGTTGATAACCTAGATATCAATGGCCCGGACCTGTTGCTGGGCCAGCAAGTGTGTCAGTCACTCTCACCTGACAATGAAATGACGTTTATTCACAATGATATATGTCAGCAAGGTAACTTGGCGCAGTACGATGTCATTTGGCTAGCAGCCCTTGTTGGTGATGAATCACTAAAAAATAAAATTGTCGCGCACCTGTTTGAACACATGAAGCCGGGTGCACAGCTGGTTGTGCGAACTGCATACAATCTACGAACCTTGCTTTATCCAAGTATTGATGAGCAGGGGTTAGCGCCGTTTCAGTTGAAACTTAAGATCCAAACTTATGCGGATAATTTTCACTCAATTTTGATAGCGCAGAAGCCAGTTTAAGACTATGTCTATTTTTACCTCATATTTTAAGCTGACAGCAGAATATCGCTGGATGCTGATCGCTGCCTTTGTATTTAACCTTGGGTTTTATATGCTGATCCCGTTTTTAGCGGGATATTTGAAGCAAGACCTGTTGCTGAGTGCGACCTTAGTCGGGGTGGTACTTGGTGTACGTTCATTTTGTCAGCAAGGACTGTTCCTTGTCGGTGGTCTTTTAGCTGATCTATTCGGCGAAAAAAAACTCATTGTCATTGGGTGTTTGCTAAGAGCAATTGGCTTTTGTTTATTCCTGTTTGCTGATGTGACGGCAATCCTATTTCTCGCAGCGTTTTTAACAGGGTTTGCAGGGGCATTGTTTACTCCAGCGGCACAAGCGTATTTTTCCAAGCAACAAGTGCTTAGTCGCGCACAAATGTTTTCTTTGGTTGGTGTGGCAAGAAATGGCGGGGAACTGCTGGGCCCGGTGTGCGGCTTGCTTTTGCTCAATATCAGTTTTGATATCTTGTGCATCGTCTCCGCATTGCCATTTGCCATGTTTGCGGTTGTTTTCACGTTATTGATCCCACAACATCAAAAAAAGCAGCAAAGCGACAAGGCCAATGTGTCTTCATCATCCAAACAAGGTGGCGTAAAAGCGATGGTCGCGGGTGTACTGAGTAACCGAGAGTTTCTAAAGTTCTCGGCGGTGATGGCTGGTTACTTTATGCTTATAAACCAAATTTCCTTTGCGATACCTATGCATATTGTCAATCAACAAGGTGCACCGCAAGATGTGGCATGGGTACTAACGCTATGTGCCGTGATCTCGATATTTTTACAGTTTCCAGTTACCAAGTTATGTGAGCGTTGGCTGTCACCAAAACAATGGATAAGTATTGGTATTGCATTGATGGGGGTGTCTTTCTTAACGCTTATTCCAAGCTGGCCTTATAGCCAAGGCGTATTGTATTACCTTCCGCTTAGCTTGCTCGCAGTTATTTTTACCGTGGGTACCATGGTCAGTTTCCCGTTTATTATGAGTCAAATCTCTGAACTTGCTAAAGACAAGTCAGTGGCAACTCATTATGGCTTTTTTTATCTATTTGCTGGCGTTGGTTTGATCGCAGGCAGTAGCGTTGTCGGCGTTGCGTTTGATCTGTCAAACATTAGTGAGCACTTAGCATGGTATTGCCTAATCTTCATTGGCCTTATTACGGCGATACTAAACACGCTGCTGATGTCTTCAGCTACCCAAGAAGACGAAAGTCAAACAACCAGCCCATCTACCCATTAAGTAAGGAACATCAAATGATTCAACTCACACCACAGCAGCAGCGCGCTTATATGTCGGACTATTTAGAAAATGGTTGGCGTGAAGAGCGTATGTCTTTTAGTTCAGTTTCTCTAGAGCCAGGTTATATTGATGGCAGGATCAATGTAGAGCATTTTCAGATGCCTGGAGATGGTCAATTCCATTTCAGTGCGCAAAGTGCCATGATTTGGATATCTCAGCTGGGCATTATTTATGGCTGTTGGGACAATCAACTTACCGAAAAAGTAGGGGAGGTATACCTGCGAGATTTAGATATAAAATTTAAGCGGCCTATTAACATTACAGAAGAAGTTCGATTCGAAGGATTTTTTCCAAAACACTGTAAGAAGCAACTGTCAAAAGACCTTGTGTACTATAAAAATGGGCAGATCCATGTTGAGGGAGGCGCATTTACAGGCACAGCTAGTTTTCTAGTGCCTATCGGCTAAATGATAAATGTTTCTATTTAATCAACAAGTGTTATGTTATAACTAAGCAATATTGCGTTCATCGCATATTTCAAGTTCCGCTCAAGTGAAGTGCGTTATGTCTCGTATCAGGGATGATGCATTTTGCTGAGGCGGAATTTTTTAGTATAAGGAGTGTTTTGTGTTAGAAGCCAAAAATTTAAATAAATCATTCTCAGAAAAACAAGTGATTAATGACCTGAGCTTTAAGGTCGAGCAGGGCGAAATTATGTGCCTTTTGGGTGCAAATGGAGCAGGTAAAAGTACTACCCTAAATATTTTTCTTAATTTTTTACAGCCTGATAGTGGCCAAGCCCTGATCGACGGTGTGAATGTACACAGCAGTTCGGGCTCAAAGGAAAAACTCGTTTACCTGCCAGAACAAGTTAACCTTTATCAAGAATTTAATGCGATAGATAACCTCAAATACCTCGCCAGTTTGTCTGGTCTAACAGTGTCTGAAGCACAGATCAATGCTGCATTAGATGAGACCGGTTTAGAGCCCGGAGCACGCTCTCAATCATTAAAAAACTATTCAAAAGGCATGAGACAAAAAGTGGGCATTGCTTTTGCGATTATTCGTGAAGCCAAAGTACTCTTACTCGATGAGCCAACTTCAGGATTAGATCCGAGCGCAACCCTTGAGTTTATTCGTATTATCGAGCAACTTGCAAAAAAGGGGGCGGCTATTTTAATGGTAACCCATGACTTTTATTGTGCGCATACCCTAGCGGATAAAATTGGCATTATGGACAAAGGGACGCTGTTAACACTACTAGATAATCAACAACTTCCGCTCAACACCCTGGAAAATACCTACCATGAGTTAATTTCAGGAAAAAGTGCGATACGCGAGGCAAGCTAACGCAGCATTTAACGCAACAAAATCAAACTCGTTGCGTAAATAAACCGCGTTCATACAGGAAATATAATTACATGATTAATACCAGAGTAATGAAGATATTTCGCCACGAATTAGCCAGTAAGCGTAAAAGCCCTAGCTTGTGGTTGATCTTCATCATGATCCAACTATTGCTCGCTGTTGCCTTGTTTACCGGGTGGCAGCAATATCAACACAATGCACAAACGCAGGCCACGGCACAGACCTTGGTAGAACAGCAGTGGGAAGCTCAGCCAGATAGACATCCACACCGAGTGGCGCATTTTGGCCATTTTGCTTTTAGAACGCCAAGTGCGCTAAGTTTTTTTGATCTAGGCGTGAACTCATGGGTTGGCAACAGCATATTCTTAGAGGCCCATAAGCAAAACAGTGCAAACTTCGCCAATGATCAAGATGGCGGTACGTTACTGAGGTTCTCTGAGTTAAGCACTGCTAATATCCTTTTAACCATTTGGCCCCTGTTGATCATTGCGTTGGGCTTTGCCAGCATCAGTGGTGAACAAAAAAGTGGTACTTTGCGCCAGCTGATGTCCATGGGCGTTTCATTCAGAGATTTGATCACTGGGAAAAGTCTGAGCTACTTGTTGTTGTCAGTGATATTTATCTTACCAGTGTTTATTTTGGCATTATTACTTGCCTTTAGCACTGGTGCTTCTTTCTCTTCAGAAGCACCGCTTAGGTTATTACTTTTATTCACCGTCTACATATTGTATTGCTTATTTTGGATTGGCTTAACCCTGTTCGTATCAAGCCTAGTGAAAGCACCAAAACAAGCCTTGGTATTACTGACATCTTTATGGTTTATTTTAACCATTTTAATGCCTCGAATGCTGGCTGAATTTGCACACAACCAGTACCCACATCAGAAGCGAAATGACTTTGAGTTGGCTATCAAGTTAGATAACCGCAAAGTAGGTGACAGCCATAATCCAAATGATCCTTACTTTAACAAGTTCAAAGAGGAAACCCTCAAAAAGTATGGTGTTAGTACAGTGGAGCAGTTGCCAGTTAATTATAGAGGCTTGGTGATGCAAGAAGGTGAAAAGCTCAATGCCGAAATCTATAAAAAGCACTATGAAAACCAGCTAGCGCAATTTGCGGCGCAGCAGCGCTTTGTTAGCCAGTTTTACTGGTTAAATCCCTATTTATTTGTTCGCGATTTTTCAATGGCACTGACACGCACAGATACGAGACACTTTTTGGACTTTGAGCAACAGGCAGAAGCGCATCGCTACGCGCGTATTCAAAAGTTGAACCAATTGCACACCAATGAGATCCATCATCACAACGACAGCGATCAACGTATTGATAAATCTTACTGGCAAGAGTTTGAAGCGTTCTCTTATCGGTCTCCAGTATTGAGTTGGTCGTTAAGTCCGTTTTCTTTGGTTTGGTTACTGCCTTTGCTGGTGGTCTTAGCGATGTTTGGGACTTTGAACTCTAAAGGTATGCAAAGGAGAGTTTATGCTACTGTTTAAACTTGAATGTAAGCGACTGTTTTCAGGGGCTGTAAACAAACTCGTCCTGTTACTCTTTTTAGTTGCAGGTATTTTTGCAATTTATCAAGGTGCTCAAGGCTATAAAACGTTACGTATCGATCAATACAAATCTAAAATAGTTTTTCAAAAGGAACGTGAACACGTCAATAAAAGAGAAACTCTCCCAGCTGCTGGCTCGCTAGCTTATTATGCCAGTGCGCCAACTGAGTGGAAGTTGAGTCCATGGGCGGCTTTATTTGTGGGAGAAAGTCACTCTTCAATGGTTGCAACTAAAGTGCGTGCCACAGCATTGCAAAGCCAGATTTTTAACCGCGAGATTGTGAACCCTGCGCAGCAGCGTACTGGTGGCTTAGATCTGGGCTTTGTATTGGTATATTTGCTGCCTTTAGTCATTGGCATATTGACGGTGACACTGATATCTGATGAACAGCATGCTGGCCGTTGGCGAATGTTAAATGCCCTGCCAACCAGCGCGTTTAGTCAGGTGGCAAAGCAACTTGCACTGCGCTTTGCGGTGATTTGGCTGTTAGTTATACTGCTGCTAGTGAGCGCTGCAATACTATTGTCTTTGCCGTTTGACGGCATATTTTGGACTGTAATAGCCGCGACCAGCTTATATATGGTTTTTTGGTTCAGCATTGCCGCGCTAATTATGAGTTTTGGTAAAAGCAGTGTGTTTAACAGCTTAACCTATTTAAGTAGTTGGGTTGTGTTTGCCATGTTACTGCCCAGTGCAGTGCACCTATATTTGTCAAATCAATATCAAACCAACGCGCCACTTGAAATAAGCCTCAAGCAGCGTGTAACGCTCAATGATGGATGGGACAAAGACAAGCAACAAACCCTCGATACATTTTTACAGCATGAGTCCAACTGGCAAGACACGGCGCCATTAGGTGAGGCGTTTGACTGGAAATGGTATTATGCTCAACAGCATTTAAGTGATGTAGAGGTTGAACAGCTGTGGCAGCAGTACCGTGAAACCAATCTGATGCGACAGCAAAGTTTGCAACGTTTGAGTGCGCTATCTCCATCGTTATTTTTTCAACTGAAATTGAACCAGTTGGCAAATACCAGCAGCGCAGATCAAGCTGACTACCGTTTGCAGGTAGCTGAGTATCATCAGCAGATCCGTCATTTCTTTTATGACTTCATGTTTTTTGATAAGCCAGTGACAAAAACGGATGTAGAAAACTTCCCGCTATTTGAAGCAAAAACACCAGCTAAAGGTGTCGATGTTTGGCAGTTGTTGATAAGTACACTGTTTATTTTGATTTTGGTGATTGTTGCGACTCTTAGATTAAAGCAACTTCGACCAATTTAAACAATAAAATAGAGGCCCTAACAATAGGGGCCTCTTTCATCAACAGAGTAAAATGCGATTTAAAGTGATGAGCCGCTTAGTCTGCATGCTTATGTCTACTCCAAGAAATCAAATATCAAAAACCACAAACCAAATCTTGTCCATGTTTCTAAACCATTGGGGCACTTTTTAAGTACGGCCCATGCAGTTTAGTTTTCCCTGACTAATCAACTAGGCTCAATTACCATGCAGCCTTCTGTTTACACTCTTCTAGGCGGATAACATTTACTCATATAAAAATAGTTTTACATGTTAAAAAGTTTGGTGATTTAAATTTTATTATTACCTTGTTTTTTCTGTGTTTTATAATAGTGGTAAGTTGAGTTAACAAGATATTAAAGCTTGCTTCATTCTGTTTTTTATAAATCACTATCACGTCAGTTATAAAAAAGATTTATACGGATATATTTATTCTCGGGTTTATTGCATCGGCCATTTTGGAAGAAAATAGTAAAGAGTTGCTTAATACTTTTTCTTCTAACGTTTGATAATCTTGGCCAAAACCGTCATCATGAAATTGTTTCTCAAAACTGTGACTTAACTCGTTTAGTCTAAATTTTCCGTAGAAGTCTTTAGCTTCGACATTACTATTTACATCAAAATAGCGAACAATATCAGCCATACCTTCATGCACCTGTTTGTAAGCGCTTTTCAGCTCCTCGTTACCATTTATTTGTGCTTCCAGCTCGGCTCGGAGCGAGGTAGCTATATTTCCTCCTACCAATTGGAGGGTGCCATCTTCTTTTTGAGCAAGGTCGAGTGCATTGAAATCGATATTTGGGTGTAAAGTCGATTGTGTATCTTTAAATTTCTCAAACTCTTTTAGTGTTGTGGCAAAAGCAGCTTGTGTTTTGTCCTGTATTTCGAAGTTTTTTACATTATATTCATATGCTTCTTGTTGAAATTTCTTTATTTCTTCTTCGCTTGCAACAACCGTATTTATAATCGATGCAGGGACAGCGTTGAGTTTTTCAGCGGGAGATTGTGTATCAATAGTAGTAGATTTTGCTTTTGTTAAAGCTGCGTTATTGTTGACTAAATCATGTTGTGACTTTTGCAATGAAGATTTTATATCCATAATTTTTTTCCTTGATTATTACATCTTAATATCAGTACTTTAATATAAATCTAGTCGTTTTCAAAACTGATTTAAATATGAAATAGTTAATTTGATTTGTTCCTTTATATTTATTATCGTCAAAAT
This sequence comes from Pseudoalteromonas luteoviolacea, assembly GCF_018100925.1. Taxonomy (GTDB): domain Bacteria; phylum Pseudomonadota; class Gammaproteobacteria; order Enterobacterales; family Alteromonadaceae; genus Pseudoalteromonas; species Pseudoalteromonas obscura. The sequence goes on from NZ_JAGJEH010000005.1 coordinate 274,404, forward strand.
GCTTAAAAACTTTAAGCATTTATAAATAAGAAGGATTTGATAATGTTAAAATTACTAAAATACTCCTCGGTTGCTATTGCTGTAACAATGGCAGGTTCAACATTCGCAAGTAATATTGTAGTTCCAAAATTGATAGATCAACCTGTTTCTATTTATGATTTTCCAGGTACTCACTTTGACGGCAATCAAGTAAGATCAGCAGAGGAAGGGGGTCTAAAAACGAACATTCCTTTCCAAATCCAGCATTTAGAACGCCGCAATCAAATAGTCAATGCTATGAATACTTCTACGTTTAGTGCTGGCGCAACGATGTCTCAGAATAACACCAGTCCGACACTCCAAGAGCGCAGCGGGTGTCCCGAACTTGGCTTGGATAGTGCAGTTTATGCGTCATTCTCTCAACCAAACGATATAACTTGCTTTAGTACTCAAATCACTGAATCTACTAAAATCGAAGGCTTATTAGTAAATATTCCACAAGGTGTTGACTACAATTTGTATTTATTTAAGTTAGAAGATGACAACAGTTTAACACCTTTGGATACGTCGGTTTCAACAACAGCGGCAACAGAGCAGGTTGTATATAAAGCCGACCCTGGTGCGTATGTTATGGTTGCGCAATCTATATCTGGAACGAGTGCAGACCAAAGTATTATGGCATGGTTCAGCCACCCTAACTTTGATGCGCAAGAGGCTAATGATAAGCCGGGTCAGGCAACTACTCTTCCGAGTAATGGTAATATTGTTGGCAATATTGATAGTCAAAATGATCAGGATTTCTTTGTGTATAGTGCTGGCGCATCGCAGTCGAAGTTGTCATTTAACTTTGCGGCGAGTGACCAATTTAGCTTAGAAATTTGGAATGGTTCTGGTTGGACTAAAGTACCAAATAATCAGAGGCTTAATATTGATGTTACGCCAAGTACGAATACTGTTTTTTTAGTTAAAGGCGATCAGGCTAACTTACCTCCCACTTCAGCGCAATATTCTTTTGCCGTATCAGATCCGCTATCGGGCGCAAGTGTAGGTAGTATTCGAACATACAACAACGAAAACTTAACCAATTTACTCGCGCCAAGCTTATTAGAAGCACACCAAGAAATTGGTATGTCAGGAACGGTAATTGATGGTTCAGGGCAACCTGTGCCTTTCGGCTTGGTATACTTGAATGTTTATAATAGAGAGCCAATCGGCGTGCTTGCGAACGAAGCCATACAGGCTGATGAAAACGGTAAGTTCAATCAGCTAGTTGCATTACCCGATTGCGTAGGTGCAAACGATCACACTCGCCAAAATCGTGTCACACGTGGTACGCCAACTAGACCTGAACTGACTTGGGACATTAATTGGAATAGTGGCGTTTATGAGTATAAAGCACCAAACTCAGAGCGCGGGATCGTAGTGGAATTTGCACATATCTGCAAAGAAAAAATAACCAGAAGCTGCTATTGGGATAGAGATTTTAGTAGCGGTGAGGATAAGTACATTTGTAATCGTTTCTAAATTTCTAAGTTTTATTTTTTGAAATGCCACAAAGGGGAGTTCGCTCCTCTTTTTTGATGATCTATTTCGCATGGCGTGATAGAGACTAATTACTTTGCTGCATAGTTTAAACACTTGGCCTGTTAACCCTGCAAATTTATTGGAAAATGGTGCAGCTAATTATCCGGCATATAACGGAATGTCTAAAACTATCGAGATTGCGAAGCAGTATGTGGATTGTAGGAAGTAACTTTCGGCATGAGAAGTATATAGTATGAATGGAAGCGTATTACATAAAAATATTGACGTTGCCTTCAGGGGGGGCTTACCCAGTTAAAATCTAACATAAATTAAAAAGGGGCTAATTACTAAATTAATGATGAATAACCCATTGAAGTTGCTTCTACAAGTTGTAAAAATGGCGTCTTATATTCGATACGCACGCTTATCTTCTCTCTATGCTATGCGTTTTTTTGTTAGATAGAGTTTTTGGAACAATCTATGAAGATTTTGATACCTATTTTTTTACTTTCATTTTTATCAGCTTGTGTCAGTGTTAACACAATAGATGATCTAAGGGTTAATTCGGATAAAAGCCCAGTTTATAGCGCTGTTAATAATTATGAAAAGTTAGAATATGACATGATAAATTATTTAACTGATTGCTTTAGTTCAACCTCAAAAGATTTTAAGATGAATGGTGTTAATCTAGGCAGTTCGGCTTTTTCTCTTGAAGAACACAAGGTAGACAATGGAGTGGACTTTGTTCTCAAGCGGTACCTCAATGGCGGAATGCTTCGCGAGAGTGGGTTTCATTACCAGCTTTTATATGCTTTAAGAAAGGGTGACGAAAATCAATCTCAGCCAACAGTCCAAGTTTATTCAAAAGTTTTATTCAGGCTAAGCGATACATTTGACGATGTAGAGAAAATAGCCAACGGTGAAGCTGTCAAGTGTTATCCCCGTTCGTAATTTTAGACCCGATATATAAAGGTGTTTTATTATATAGATTTAGTCCACTTGATGTATTGGCTGTTTGATTTTTTTGTCATGCCCAGTTGCTTTAAACCTGTTTTTTTCAAATGGCTGTACCGCCGCCAGAGTCAATGGAGTTTGTTTATAGCAGCGCGATAGCGGATGTTGTAGGCGCAAATTGAAAGGTGTGGTATTTGGATTATCCTTTTGCAAGCGCCATATCCTATATAGCGCTTTGTTTAAGTGCAGCATCTCTTAGGTATTTTCTAATCCTTGCATCCAAAGTGCACTTACTTGTTTTGCATCCATCCTAACTGGTTCTTGCGGCTGGTTTGAAAAAAATTGCTCGGCCAGCTGCCTGCCAATCTGCTGAATTGTTGTGGTCTTTTCGATTCTTATGTCATAAAAAGCACTTAGTGCGTGTTGAATATCAGTGTGAGATTCAAGTTGCTGCGTTAGGTGCCATGCGTCTTCTAGTGCTTGACAAGCCCCTTGACCAGAAGTGGGAAGCGAAGCGTGGGCGGCGTCACCGATGAGCACTAAATTATCTCGGTGCCAGTGCGGGAACGGGTCGAGGTCATGAACAAATATTCTTTTTACTGAGCCCATATTATATGTGCGTAAAACTGTTGTTATGGCCGCAGGCCACTGTTCAAAGTGACGTTGAGCGTCTTCAACGTAACTTTCAGTGGAGCGAGTGGTATCAATTGTACACCCCCAAGCCGCAGCCCAATAGCATAAGTCATCGTTCACCGGAACAATACCAAAACGCAAGCCTGCTGTTCGATATTCTTTGATGGTGTTAGCATGCAGGCATTGTGGACGTGGGCTTATTCCAATCACATTGACAAAGCCCTGAAAGGAAGGGCGGGACTTATCTCCAAATATGACTGCACGCATACTTGATTTCATCCTGCCATCGGCACCAATAATCAGATCAAACTTGTTTGTGAGCAACACAATATCTGCGTCACCTATTTGAGTATTAAAATGACAGCGGATATCTAGGCTTTGTGTACACTGATATAAAATTTGCATCAGGTCTTTACGTAAAATAGTAACACTTTCATGTCCGCAACTTTGATTGAGCTGAGCAATATCTAATTGTGCTAAGGCAAGGCCATGTTGATTTAGCTGTTGGACAAATCTTGGGGGATTTCCTCGTTGCAGAATTTGCTGAGTTAAGCCCATTTGACTCAATACAAACATGGCATTGGGCCACAAAGTGACGCCAGCACCAAGATCAGAGATTTGGCCTCTCTTTTCAAAAATCTCAACATAATACCCGCGTTTCGCGGCCAAAATCGACATCGCTAGGCCGGCAACACCAGCGCCTACAATCGCAATTTTTTTTTCGTACATTTAATTTATCTCCAAAAGAATCCATCTGAATTTTGACAAAACAAAATAATGGGATAAATTGTGATTTGTTGTTTTTATAATCCCAAAAGATGAGTTAATAGTGCTAGATAGAGTCGAGTTAAAATGGTTACTAAGCTTTGAAGCAGTATTTTTGCAGTCGAGTTTTAAGCTAGCCTCAGAGCAGTTAGCGCTGCCGACATCTAATGTGAGCCGGCATGTGGCACTTTTGGAGCAGCAACTCAATGTACGTTTGTTTGAGCGAACGACACGAAAAATGACCGCTACGGATGCAGGTCATAAGCTCTATCGGTCAGTAAGCCCACTTCTAGAGTCTTTGCAAGCGTCGTTAGAAGCTGTATCTCAGCAGGGAAATAACCTATCAGGTCATTTAAAAATAATGACGCCCGACTTGCCCTTTATGGCTGAAGTGCTTGCCAATTTTAGTGTTCAATATCCCTTGATCCAGCTAAGTTGTGACACTCAGTTGGCACCAAAGGAAGGGTTGTTAGATGGCTTCGACCTTGTCTTGAGCTTTAGTCGCGGTGCCTTGGAAGATTCTGGCTGGGTGGTGAGGGAGTTGGTGCGTTGGCGCAGTTGCATTGTGGCCGCTCCAAGCTTGCTTAACAGGCACACCAAACCAAATACACTTGATGAGCTGGCTGTTTTACCCTGTATCACGACATTATCGGTTTTGCAGGGAGCGCCTTGGCGCTTCAAGCAGGGTTATCTATTAAAAGTGAAATCGAGTTACAAGGTAAATAGTGGTAATATGGCAAAAGCGGCTGCACTGAAAGGGCTCGGCTTTTCAATTTTACCCTATCATGCATGTCAAAGTGAGATAGCACAGGGCTTGCTTGTAGAGGTAGAGTTAGACCGTGAACCTGAAGATCTTGTTTTGAACGCTTTTTACTCTGGTCGTAAGTACCCTTTGGAAAAGGTCAAAGTGTTTTTAGCACACCTTCAAACTGAATTAAAATCTCTTGCGTAGTTAATTTGCAATAGGGGCTGGTATACAAGCCCCTATATTAGGCTATAGCCTAACCAAAGAAGTTATGGCTCAAAACCACAACGGAATACACGTGTTACACGCTGCTCTGTACGGCAGTTAGTTTCAACTGTGCGAGTGCGCTCTTCTGTACGTGTGTTTTCTGAGATTTTAGTTACCCATCCAGTGTAATTAGCCGTAGCGATCGATGGCAGACCTGAACTATTGTTATACCAGTAAGTTGTTGACTCACTTCTGTATTCAGAAGATGGACAGCTTGATTGAGCAAACTTTGTATCCCATATCACTTTGGTGCGTGGTAAGTAAGACGTAGGCTGATGCCACAAATGACCAAGATTTAAAATACCGTGGTATTGGCAATCTTTAAATGTCACGGTGTATGTTTCTTGAGTTGTGTCACAAACGCGTACATTGCGCACAACTTCTTCCCAATAACCCTGACCACCAGGACAGTTTGGACGCGCGTTGGCAGATGCACTTGTAAAGGCGATAGCTGCAACAGCTAATGCTAAGATTGATTTCATGTTTTTTCCTTAAGTTTATTATTGTTATCAGAATTAGTTTCTGATTTATTGTTAGACCCGTTTTGTGTATCAAGTAAAGCGACACAGCACGGAGCCTGAACCTGTTGTGATTCAGTGTTTTAAATATAATTGAGCACAAGTTGCAATATTGGTGTTACATATTGAGCTTTTTTAGCTGCTCTTCAGTAAACAAAGACTTAATTTCAGAGAGTACGTCTTTGTTTATTTCTATATTATCCATACCGTAGGGACTGCCCATATTCCCAAGCTCGACTTTGTTCGTTGAATAAAGCGCTGTAGAAAGCCGTGCAACCTCTTGCTGTTGAAAATCATCTAAGTCGAGGCCCACCAATGATTGGCGTAGTGACAGCTGCTTTTGTTCAAGCTTAATTTCAGTTTGCTGTTGCTCTATACGGGCGTAATTATCAAGCTGCTCTGGCGTTAAGATAGTGTGTAAGGCATGAAGGTATTCTTGTGTATTGTTGTTCAGCTTCGTCGCTATCTGTTCTTGAGTTAAATGAGACTCACCAGCGCCTGCATTCCAAGCAAGGTAATCTTGTGTTGCTTTTTGTTGTAGTAGTTGCTGCAGCGCTTCTTCAGAGCTGTTGTCTAAATTGAGTTGTGTTGCGATATGTCTTGATGCCGGTAAAACTGTTTGGTTGGCAATCGCACTGATCACGGCTTCGTCCTGTATTTTTGGCGACGGTACTGCTGGTTCAGATATTTGAGGAGTTTCATCGATATAATCTAATGACTGAGAAGGGAGCTGAGTATCAATTTGAGTACGAATTGCGGTAGGCGAAGCACTTTCAAGCGCCTGAATTTTTGAATTCAAGCTCTGGTTTTCTTTTATCAGTTCAACGATTTGTGAATCTAAACTTGGATCATAGTTTATAGCGCTAGGCGATTCGCTTTGTATAGGCGAGGGTTGCAGCAGAGATACGCAGATACATCCAACTACCGCGCCACCGATAAAATATAGTGCTCTTTCTTTCATATTGATAACTCTTTCTTTATGTTTGCTTGGCGCAATGAATTAACAGCACGAAAAATATATTTGATGGCCGAACTCAATTGCTGCATTTGTTATTATAAAAGTCAAAAGTTTATAAATTGACAAGAGTGGTTATATTGTTGTTTATCTGGTAACAACTGAAAAGCTGTAAAATATTCCATTTGAGCATTTTTAGAACTGTGTTATAGGCGTTTCCGAGTGATATCGGGAGCCCTTGATGTATATGGTACCTTGTTGATGTCTCTTTAAAAATTGGAATTGTCGCCAAGTGATTTTGGTGGTTTTTTATTAAAAATCAGATGGTTATTGAGTGTGGTTCAGGAAGTCGTTTTTACATTTAAAAGACGTGGATCAGATAAGTTGACTACATAAGGTTACTAAGTCACAAAAAGAATGGGTTCGATCAAAATAAGGGAAATATTCTAGTAAAATTAATTGGCACCCACTTGGTGGTTTTATGTCTGTATTTTATTGATTTAGCATTGCGTAGAACCTACTGGAGGTCGCACTCTATAACAAAGAGTTGGGGAATATGAGTGGGTAGAGTCATTTTAAAAAAAGTGTATGTCGGTTTTCTTCGTATTTTCGCCATTTTGTTCAGTAGTAAAATCTCTGAAATTTTGAAGTGGAGCAAACCCTATTCTCAGCACCCTTCAACTCAGTTAATATGGGAGTAGAACATGCTTTAAGTATTATAATAATGATTAAAAATAAATAAGGAATACATATGCTTCATAAGTACATGTTAGGGATATTATTAACTTTGTTATCGGGCTGTGGTTCTGCGTTAGCTCATGAGCAACATCAACAAACCAGAACGATTAACTCCAAGCTCCTCAATGAGCAACGGACTGTGACAATTCAACTACCTAACTCATACTTAAATAACACAGATCAAAAATATCCGGTGATTTATCGTCTTGATGGTAAAGAGAGCATGGCGATTGAATCTGCAATGTTGAACAAGCTATACCAATCTGGATCTGCACCTGAAGTGATCATAGTTGCAATTGAAAACACTGACAGAACACGAGATCTAACGCCGACAGTTAATTACGATCCGAGAGGGCCTGTTGGCGCGGGCGGTGGTGGAGACAAGTTTTTAGACTTTGTTGAAAAAGAGCTTATCCCTTACGTCAATCAGTCTTATCGTGTCCACGACTTCAAGGTGTTTTCGGGAGCTTCAATTGGTGGCTTACTCGTTTTGCATAGCTTTCATTCTAGACCTCACCTTTTTCAAGGGCATATAGCTTATAGTCCGGCTGTATGGTGGGCAGATCAGACAACCAAGAAAAAAGTGAAGCAATTTGTGTCATCTGTATCGTCGTATAATAATTATCTATATATGAATATTGGCTCAGAGCATCTATCCATGCGAAGAGTTTATGACGACTTATCTGTCCATATACAAAAAAACAAACCTTCAGATTTAAAACTCGTATTAAATACCTTTAACGACGTACCGCATGCTATGACCTCTGCAGCAGGTGCATTTAATGCGTACCACACACTTTTTTTACCGTTAGTTATGCCAAATAAAGCGTTAGTAAATGGTGTGAGCAGCATCAAAGACTATTATCTGAAAGTATCTTTGCAGCGCGGTGAGCAGATACAGCCTCAAGAGTGGGTGCTACGCGAACTGGCTTACGGATTAGTTGAAAAACAAGCCTTTAAAACTGCGATTGAAATATTTAAGTACAACATCGCTTTATACCCGAAAAATGCAGATGCATATAATGGTTTGGCATATGGCTATGAGCAAGCAAAACAATTCTCCAATGCGTTGGAGCAAGTCAATATTGCTTTGTCACTTGCAAACGAAGGAGACAGCGGGTTTGATGTTTATAAAAGTCGACAAACGCGTTTAAAGTCACTGTTGCAGTTGTAACTTTTAAGCACCGCATCTCTCTAGTGCATAACTGACTGATGAAAAGGGTACTCCCGTGTTCAAGTTGGGGTTCAGCCGATTAAATCAGCGCTAGAGTGTCAATTTGATTTGAGGTAATGGGGCTAGGTTTACGAAACCAGCCTCCGACACCATAGTCATTGCAGTTTTTTAGGAAAGCGCACTATAAACTTCGCACCACTTGATTGATGCTCATAGCTTATTTCCCCTTTTAGGATTTGAACGACTGAGTTGTACGCAATATTTAAGCCTAACCCTAGTTTCCCTTGGCCCAATTGGCTGGTGTAAAAAGGGTCAAACATATGCAGCTGATCTTCTTCGCTGATCCCAATACCATTATCTTGGTAGGTGATTACCACGTATTCATCCTCTTCCTCAACATCGATGTTAATTTTTCCTGGGGATCGGGCTGTAAAACCATGTGCGCAGGAGTTGTTAACCAATTGAGCGACAACTTTTAGTACAATTTCAGGGTGAGAATGGGCATGTACCGGGTTGCCAAATACGGTGAGATTGATGTCCTGCTCAAAGCTTTGGGCGAGCAATTCACATCGCTCTGTAAGGTATGCAAAAACTTCAAAATCAACGGCTTCACTGGAATCTAGATTGGCAGCAATCATTTTAAATTGCGCAATCAAATCGGCTGCGCGGGTGGAGTTGTTTGCTGTCATTGCAAGCATCTCTGACGCTTCTTCTAAAAATATGGTCAGTTGACTAGCGCTGAGTTTTTTAACCGTGAGTAGTTCGCGTATTTCTTTTAGTTTGTCTTCAAGACATGATGCAGAGGTGACCACCAAGCCCAACGGCGTATTTAGTTGATGAGCCATTCCTGAAACTAACGTTGTCATGGCTGACATCTTTTCTGACTCCAACAGTTGTTTTTGTGTCGCTTTGAGGTTTTCTAGAGTTTCAGTGAGTGTTTGGTTCTTTGACTTGATCCTGCGAACAAAGAACACGGTGAGCAGTGTAATGATGGCTGCGGCTATCAATACAACAATGAGCTGCTCTCTCGCAGCTTGAGTATTTATCTGGTGCAAAACATTTTCCTGCGTTAGCTTGGCAATATCTCGCTCTTTAATTGCTAGATTCATTTGTGCGGAGTAAAAGGCAACGCCTATTTCAGCTTGCCCTTGTAAATAGTCAAACTTGCTTTGCATCAGGGGCTTAGAAGTTTCAAGTGCACTTTTCCAATCTTGGACCTGTTTAAAATAATCTACTAACAATTGATATGCTTGGGTTTCTTCTTGAAGTCGAGAATGCTCGTCACTCAACGCAATTATTTTCCTAAGCTGAGACTCAACATCACGATATGACTTTTGCATTATCTTGATTTTAATTGCGTCAATTTGTGGTCCGATACTGTCGGCAATTGCATTGCTTTGTTGGCGGATCTTAATTGCAGCTGCTAAGTGTTGCCCTGCTAATTCAAGCTCTTCAAGTGCAAGGTAGGTTTTACCTAAATTATGGTGAGACCACGAACTATGGTAAGTCAGGTTATGTTGTTCTCTGAGGTTTAAGCTTTCTAAATGCAGTGCTAAGGCTTTTTGGTATTGCTCCAAACCAAAATAAGCTTCGCCTAGATTATTTAAGCCGACGCCCATCTGTTGCGGTAGATCTCTTGCTTTTGCATCTTGATAAAAGCGTTGAAAGTAGGTTTTTGCGTCCTCAAATCGACCGAGCTTGAGGTAGACATTGCCGATATTGTTTTCGGTTTGACGCAAGAACAATTCAGTGTCCATCAAGGCGGCTAGTTTGTAGCTTTCTAGATAACTTTCCAGTGCTCTCTCATATAGCCCCATACGAGTTAATGCACCGGCTGTAAGGCTATGGTAGCTAAATAGGATCGTTGGATCTGAGACGTCAATACTCATTTTTTTACACTGCGACAAAGTTGAAATAGCGCCGTGAATATCGTCAGTTTGAATCTGAAACCAAGCTTTACCGTACAGTAAACGTATTTTTTGTCGAGTGGTGAGCTTTCCACTATGCCTGATCAGGAGTTCTTCAGTAGTAATGATTGCTTGAAAAGGAGATTGCGAAGATGCACTGCGTATTTCAGTTCTGAGCTGTTCAAATTCATCTTCGTTGAAAGGTGCTGCCAAGGCTGCTGTGCTAAAAAACAGGACTATCAAAATTGTACAACGTAACAACATCAACGTCGTCTCTCTTTAAACTGCTAAAAAAATAAGCATAGCAGTAAATTGGATATACGCATTGGTAAATTTAAATAAAAATATAAAGGAGGTTCTTTATAATTATATTAATATTTAACGAACTTGTTTTGAGGTTCGCTTATTTAATTTGAGTTGGTGATGTTGTGAGTGGTGGTTTTTAATTTTATATTTAATGGTTCTGTTAATTGATTTTTAATGATTCGTGGGTTTTTAGTATATAGAGGTGGTAAATGCCTGTTTTTTATTTTTAAACTATAAATTACAGCAGGGTAAATATTTAACGGTGAAATTTGGCAGCACAAGTTAATGTGCTGCCTTGGGTTAAGCTAGCTTTATTTAACAGTGATAGTTTCAATAACCTGGCCATATTCACCATGGTTATCGAGTACGACAACACTAACGAAATAATCACCCGGGGCAGGGAAGGTGCGTGTGACCTTTACGTCACCATCTGCAAATCTATCATCTGAGCCAATGCGCCATAAACGCCTAACTATCTGGCCATCAGCATCAGTTGATCCTGAAGAGTCAAACTCGCAGGTCAAGCCGTTACACTGATAGGTTAAATTCGCAACGGGAGGAACTGTGCCCGGTAAGTCCATAGTCACCTCTTTGTTGGCGCGTACTCCGTTGGCATCTTCTACCTCCAATGCAATTTTGTAGGTGCCCGCTCGTCGATTGACAAACTCTATTTGTTTACCAAAGTACTCAAACTGAGTTGCGTCATTGCTTATGTACCAGCGGTATTTTAAGCCTGCTTTGTCATCGGTGCTGTTGGAAGCGTCAAATTTACACGCACCAAATGTGCAATTTGGTGTGAAGTTAGCTATCGGCGCTTGGTTTTGCTCACTGGCATCATCATCAATGGTTAAATACTTGGCGTATTTTACGCCCCATTGCCCTGTCGTATCTTGCGCTTTAATAATGACCGTGTAGCGGCCATCATCCCAATCACTTGTATCTAGGGCATAGTTAATCTTTTCTCGTGGGGAATCATAAATGCCGTCAGCGGGGGGAAGTATGAGGCGCTGGATCCGGCCTTCTCCTTGTTTTCTGACGGTTAGCCTTACTTTTTTGATAGCCTGGCTCGGTGGTGCAACACCAGATAGGGATGGGCCAAATGCATCATCATGTACGTCAGCAATAAGGTTTATCGGGGTCCCTGCCGGTACAGCTGTTTCCCCAGCGCCTTCTAACCTGAAATCTACAATTTGTGGTCCACCTGAGAGCTTATATGGTTTTTTCGCTACTTTCGCAGCGTAAATAAGTGCCTGAAGGTTATTGGGTAAAATCTCCCCTTCGAAATTAGAGCAATTCTCGAAGAAGGTTGAACCGAGTTCAAACGTATAAGCCGCCACGCCTAACTCGCCATATGCGTAGCCGTCAGCTGAACCACCGGCATTAAATTGTTCACTGATTTGTAGCGCTAGGTAATCGTTGTAAGCTGCCATTCTATGACCTAACATAGACAATCCGGCCGCGTTTGGTGGTGGCGTCGTGTCGTGTGACCAAGGCCACATAACAAAACGGCTGAAGCTATGAATATCAATAAATACGCCCGGAGTATCTAATGGCGCAGCATCAGTGAGTGAGTCACCACGGTTGTCTCCAAATAATGCTTTGACATAAGCTTGAATAGCTTGTGTTTCAGGCTCAGAGGCGGGAACTGGGCCATGGAATGTACTGGCGCATTGTTCATCTGTCGATCCTGAAGTTGCCGCCCAAGCGAAGTCAAAGTTTCGATTTAGGTCAACACCACGGTCTTGCTCGCTTTGTGCACAATAGCTTGTATTGGTATTCTTGCGCCATAGCAGACCCTGCTCGGCATATTTACGTCCATCTGGGTTGGCAACCAGAAGAATGTGGATCTCTCTTTGATTTAAAATCCAATGAATGTCGGCATCCGTCGTTCTATTTTCTAACAGGTGCTCAGCGAGGCGCAGGGTTGTTGCTCCGGGGGTGTATTCTCTAGCATGTAATACACTTTGCATAAACAGAGCTGGAAGTTGTTTATTTTTATTACGTTTTTTGTTTTTCAACACCAAGACGGTTAAGTCGTAGCCGCCTATACTTTGGCTTTTTTCCCAAGATGGGCCTATGGTTTTTAGCTCAACAAAATCCGGGTATTTTTCGGCGAGCTGTTGAGCTCGTTTATGTGTTTCTTCTACGGTTGGATAACAAGGGAAATTTGGAATTGAAGTCAATACTTCAGCGCCTGATGTAGGCGTTGCGGACATACTTTTCATTGCTTTTGGCAGAGTCGGTGCGGCGAAAGGTTTTGCTATATTTTGCTCGACAATAATCACTCCGGTCTGAAGTATAGTATTATATTCCTCCTTGTTTAATGAAAGTTTAAATGCATTGTGCGATGCATCAATTATTTTTTCATGGTATAGCCCAGAATAATGTGCTTTTTGCTCTGGGCTATTAAAGTAAAGTAAATAGGCTGATTGGTTTTCTTGCTGGTTTAAAAATTGTTCGGGTGTTTTTTCGTTGTGAGTGTAAGCACTTGAAGTAACTATACTGAGTGCTGATAAAATGCTTGCCTTTATTATGTTTTTATTCATTCAATGTCCTTTTATATTTATCTTTTAACTCTCATTACCCATACTTTCATACTTTTCTTGTTAAGTATATATTTTGTTCTATTTTTTATTTCTCTGCTTCAGTTGAGTTTTGAAAGTGTAAGTTGATGTAATTAATGTATATTTTTATTTTTGGTGCGTGCGTTGCTTTTTGCTTTTTATTTATATTAAAAGATTTATAATAAGATTGGCTTGAGCTTGTTGTTTTTTCAGTGAGGTCTACCTTTACTATCATATCCAATGATAGCGTAACACTAACTATAAACTTTCATTAGGCGGTAGATAATATGTTGAATGGCTTTCATCACGTGGCGGTTATATGTTCAGATTATAAAAGGTCCAAAGCGTTTTACACCGAAGTACTTGGTTTCACTATAGTTGCTGAAAACTATCGGCAGGAAAGAGATTCATATAAGCTTGACTTAGCGTTGGAAGATGGCAGCCAAATTGAGCTTTTTTCTTTCCCTGAACCACCAGAGCGACCCAGTAGGCCAGAAGCAGCAGGGCTTCGTCACCTCGCATTTAAAGTAGTTGATATTGAAGCCGCAATTTTAGATCTGCATGAACAGGGAGTGTCTACAGAGCCTGTTAGAGTAGATGAGTACACAGGTAAAAAGTTTACATTTTTCCAAGATCCGGATGGATTGCCACTAGAACTCTATGAAGTGACCTAGTGACAAATACAGAATTTGCTTAGTCGCTACCTAACGGATCAAATAATCGAAATGGGAGAGCGGTTTATATTGACTGAATCTAAAGCCGTGTTTTAAGTGGTCACAGTGCTCTGGCAAACATTGCCCAGAATATGACGCTCACATGAGAGTATGCGACTATAAAAGTTCGAGACCTTAATAATGCTCAAAGTACTTGAGCAAGAATTCAATTGCAAGCCGTGTCCTAAGGGGCTGAAATTGACGGTTTTGATAGACAATCCAGCTGGTAGCGCCGGAACTCCAAAAAGGCGCCAGTACGGGTATGAGCGTGCGCTCTGATATTGCACTATCAAATGTGCGCTGTGGCATATAGGCAATACCTAATCCTGCGGCACAGGCAGACACAACCACATTGGCATTATTGCTGCGCCAATTGCCTTTCACCTTTATTGTGTGTTTAGTATCGTCAATTTGAAATACCCAGTTATCGTTGTTTGCAATTACGCAGTTGTGTTGTTTTAACTGCAAGGGGTGAGTAGGGGTGCCATACTCTTTTAAATAGGCTGGGCTGGCCACTGCCATCATTGAACGGCTCACCAGTTTACGTGCGATCAGATTCGAGTCATTGAGTTCACCATAGCGAATAGCGAAGTCTATACCATCTTCAACAAAATTGACCATGCGACTGTTGAAATCAATGTCGATAGATAGCTCGGGGTGCAGTTTTGCAAACTCCATAAGGGCTGGTGCAATATAGTTTTCAGCAAATCCACCTGCTGCGCTTACTCTGAGTGTGCCACTGAGGTTAAATTGTTGCTGTGCTAATTGCTCGTTTGCTTGCTGTAAACCTGTGATCAGTTGTTTGCTTTGTTGATAGTAAAATGTCCCATTTTCTGTGAGGTTTATCTGCCTTGTTGTACGTGCAAATAAACTACACCCAACTCGTTGTTCTAAACGAGCAACTTGCCGACTTATATGACTTGTACTGCAATTTAGTACTTTGGCAGCAGAGGAAAACCCGCCGCTTTCTGCAACAGCGACAAACTCAAAGATACCCTCAAAACTATCCATTTGGACTCCACTTCTTACCACGTATTCATGAGTGTCTACTATTATTGCTAATTAGCAAAAGAGTTTAACCAATTTAGCTAATTATCATTTATATAGAAAAAATATAAAGTACTTATCGAGATAACAAAAGCCAAAGGTCAATTAAGATGAAAAAAGTTTTGATCCCTGTAACAAATCACCCTACGTTAGGTAGCACAGAGCAGCCAAATGGTACCTATGCGCCTGAGTTAACACATGTTGTCGCTATTCTAAATGCTCACAATATCGGGTTTGACATAGCATCCCTCGCTGGTGGCGAAGTGCCACTATATGGTACTGATATTGAAGATGATCAAGTTAATTCTGACGTACTCTCAAATCCTGATTTCATGGATAAAGTGAACAATACGCAGGTCATTTCTAAACTCGACATTGAATCCTATGACGCTATTTTCTACCCCGGTGGTTTTGGTTTACTAAATGATCTTGCCGAGGATAAGGTGATGGCTTCACTGGCGGCCAAGCATTATGAAAGTGGCGGCATCATAGCTGCTGTATGTCATGGGCCTGCTGCGCTCTTGCCAATTACTTTGAGTTCTGGCGAGTTATTGTTAGCGGATAAAAAAGTCACGTCTTTTACGCGAGAGGAAGAAGTGGACTTTGGCACCATTGAAGACATTCCTTTTTTGCTTGAGGAGTCTTTAACGCGAAAGGCTGCTCAGTTTAACAAAGTACAACCTTGGCAGAGCTTCGTAATCGAAGATGATAGGCTTATCACTGGGCAAAACCCTGCCAGTGCGCATGCTGTTGGCGAGTTATTAGTGAGCAAGATTGCGCGCTAGGTTAGCGTATGTCGGAATAGATAGAGAATTAATTAATGATAACCGTTCACCATTTAAATGCATCCCGCTCAACACGCGTTATTTGGTTATTGGAAGAGCTGGCTATGCCATATCATGTGGTGCAATATCTGAGAGATGAAACCACTAAACTGGCACCAGCTAGTCTTGGCAAGATCCACCCTCTAAATAAGGCTCCAATTATAGAGCACAACGGCCATATAATTTGCGAGTCTGGGGCTATATTGGAGTACATTCTTGACCAGAGTACGCAAAACCACCTGCGCCCAGACAAACAAAGTAGTGAATATTATGCGTATTTGGAGTGGATGCATTTTGCTGAAGGGTCACTTGGGCTGCCTATGATCACCCATTTGTTAATGCAAATGGAAACTCGATCTGGAAATGCGCCTCTAGATGGATATATAACCAAGGAACTGAATTTAGATTTGAGCTATATCGATTCAATACTTGCGCAGCGCACGTATTTCGCTGGCGCTATATTTAGCGCGGCAGATATCATGATGGCGATATCTTTAGAGATAGCGGGCAGTTTAGGACTGTTGGAAAACAGGCCTAATATCCAATCATATCTTGCTCGCATTCAGGAGCGAACTGCCTATAAAAAAGCACGCGAGTTTGGTTAGGTATTTTGGCTAGATATAAGGTAAATAAAAGAGCTGGTCCCAGCTCTTTTTAGGGTTTAGTTTGCAGCAGAGATACTTTTGCTGATCTTTTGCGATCTTTGTGTACATTGATCGATATTATCTTTCACGATGTCTAGTTTCCCTTTGATCCCTTCGATGTGTTGCCAGTCGAGAAATAACTGTTCAACAGCGTGCTTTTGAGCACTTGAGCAGGCCAATAAAAAGTTATAAGGAAACCATTGCAGGGCAGATTGAGCAACCCGTTTAAAAATTTCTGATTCACGCTTTTTTATTTGTTTTGCACTGGCTAGCCTAAGCGCAGGATTAAAAATTGGGTACTGAAAACGATAGTCTATTACCATACCTTGCGTGGCATCACTGAGTAACAGGTCATAATAGAGTGCAACGTTTTCTTCACTACTTACATAGCCAAGTGCGGAGAGCATATCGTTTTTGACAGAGCTGGGCATCTGCTTAAACTGTTTTATCAGCTGCTTATATTCTGACTTTGTGGCACTGTTTGCCAATACGGATACCATATCTGAAAAGTATGCGTGTGATTGACTGTGCGGTTTTCTATAATGGTGCAATGCGGCAGCAATGGCAGTAGGTCTTTTTAAATATAGACCGAATAGCTTAAGTGTATCCCCTCCAAATGGTTGAGCGAGAATATCTGACCAATCGAGTTTGTGTTTTATATGCCTATTCAAGTAGTCGGCGAGTTTTTCTTGGCTGCCGAGTTGTGCATGTTCCAAAAATGCGTCAAGTAGTTTACCAATGAGCTCATTTGCTTCAGAGGTATCAATATCGAGTTGGTTTAACTCTTTTACAATACCTTGAATATAATCCATATAATTGATGTACCCAGTTATAGCAAGTGCTTGTTGATTATCTCTAAAGGATGCCTGCTCAGAGGCGTTCAATTTTGAAAACGGAAACTCTTCGAGCCCAGTATTGTCCACATAGCGAAAATATCCGACGCCACCAGCATCGATGAATACCGCTTTAGTTTGGGGTGTGATTGACAGTGTTTCCTGATCACCTTCTAGTGTGAGTTTACGCTGAGAAAGGCTACGTCCATCCCAAAGTTTGATGGTCAGTGGGACAGTCCAAAATTGATTTTCTCTGTTTAACCAATCTTGCTGTTCAAACACCAAATGTTGTTTGTTTTTAGAGACAGAAATAAGAGGGAAGCCAGTACTTTGTGTAAAACTAGCAATAAAGCGTTGTAAATCACGTGCTTTAAACAATTCAGAAAACTGTGTTGTACTGACATTACCACCAGCGAAGGAAAGTACATATTGCTGAATGTGTTTCTGAAAAGCAGACTCACCAGCGGCTTGTTCGAGCATTTCTAGGATTGCTCTGCCCTTGGTGTAGTGCAATTGACCATAGGCTAATGTATCTTCGCGGTTTTTAACGTCAAATATAAGCGGTAAAGCATGGCTGTTGTCATCATAAAACGCTTTTGCTTGTGGAATATGGGTACAAGCAGCGTCATTTGGGTAAAGAGATTCAGTCACCTTGGCTGCAATAAACTCGGTGAACGATTCATTGAGCCAGTAATCATCGTACCATGCCATCGTAATGTCATTGCCAAACCAGCTATGTGCGACTTCGTGGGCAAGCAATTTTCTAAATTGGCAATGTGCATGGATTGATGCGTTTGGCTGTGGAATTTGATTTTCATTTAAAGATATTAAACCCAAGTTTTCCATTGCTGCGACACTGCCGAAGTTGCCGATAACAAAGTCCAATCGTTTAAATGGAAAGGGCTTTGCTAAATATTGCTCAAGAAATGAGAGAGCGCCTTCTATTGTACTACTGAAGTAGTCAGGTAGTGATACTTGATTGCCAGCTGGGCTATACACCTTGGTGTTCAAACGAGTGTCAGGAAAGGCTTGGGTTTTAAACTTTCCAACGGCCAATGTAAGAATATCTGTGTTCATAAGAGGTGTGGTAGAAAACTCCGAGACCTTCATGTTATCTCTGAGTTCAACCGACCTTAAGTTTGTATTGTGTAGTACTGAATAAGTTTTGGGCGTAGTAATGTGAAAAGTAAATTGTGTCTTTTTATCTGGCTCATCAAGCGTTGGGAATACCCTGCGTGCTTCCATGGATTGGAATTGGGATAGTAAATAATTGTTGCCTTGGTTACCTTTAACCTGAAAAACCCCTTCAACATGTTGGGAATACCGTGCGCTATAGACAATATGTAATTGCGCAGAACTTTCCACCACTAGAGGTAATTCATGCTCAATAATTTCATATCGGTTGGGGGAGGTGACGGGGAGTGACCAGTGCTTACCTTGATAAATAAGTTGCACTTCTTTGATATTCAGGTTTTTACTGTGATAAGCCAGTATTTGACTGGGCTTTTCTAACTTAAACTCAAGCGTTGTAGAACCTATAAGTGTAACCTTATTAGGGTCCAACTCTAAATGCACTATTTGTTGTTGCAGTGATAAATGCTGTGGCAAGCGGTGCTCTGCAGCATAGGCTGCACCTAGCCATAAACTCATGCATAAGACAACTACATAACCAATTTGCGTAAAACTCATATAATTCCCATTGAGGTTTTTTTATTTGGGTCTTCCAAATAGAAAAAGAAGGTACTGTGTTTGCCAGCATAATACAGAGCCTGTATTCAAGTCGCACATAATATCTAGTTTTTAATTGAGAACATGGTCCCAAATATGCTAGGTAAAAAAGGTGAAATTATAGTAATACGGTCATATTTGTTTTGTCAGATGTTTCGAACTTAACTAAGCTCAGTAAGAGAGACATTTTTATAGGCGGCAAAATGGCCCTGTTGTTACGAGCATTTATCCTGATATGTTTATTTTTTGGTTATGCTTGTCATGCAGCTAAAACCGTGTCTGTTATAACTCTTCCAGATTATCCTCCATTTGGCTTTTTAGATCAGGGTGACACACATGTAGCGCGTGTCGCACCAGGTGAAGATAGTCCTAACTTTCAAGGGTTTGCATGGGATGTTGTACGCGAAAGTTTTCACGAGATGGGCTACACTGTTGAACTTTGGGTCGTACCTTGGGCGAGGGCATTAACTTACCTTGAGAGTGGGCGAGTTGACTTAATTTTTCCTGTGAGCATTAGCGAAGAGCGCCTAAAAATATATAAGTACTCTAAAGAGTACGTAAATACCGTCTATTACCGCGTTTATGTTTTAAAAGAACAGTCATTTGATTGGAATTCATTGGATACTTTGAACGGAAAAACCATCGCACAAATGCGCGGGTTTAATTACGGCGCTCAATGGGAAGCGGCAACAGGTATAAAAAAGTATGATGTTGGTAAAATCATTCAAGGGTTTGAAATGCTTAAGAGTAACCGGGTTCATGGATTTGCTGGGTATGAAGGCATATGGGACATTGTATTGCAACGGCATAACCTTGAAGCAGAATTCACTAAATTACCTATGTTTGACAGCAACAAAGAGTTTATCGCTGCTTATTATGCCAATCCAATGGCGAAAAAATTATTGAAACAATTTGATCTAGGCCGCCAGCGGATCTCAAAAAATGGCACCTTAAAACACATTAAACAAAAATGGTCAGGTGTTTTGACGGACCCCAGTGAGTCGATTGAAGACAGCAATTGAACTCCCTTAAAAAATTGATTTAGCGCAATTAATCTTGCTCCCCACCTTAAGCTCTGAGCCGACCTGCCGATATCGAGAAATAACTGGATTATAAGGATAAGTATGAAAGTAACTTCGAACAGCCAAATGGCTGTTTATTCACTCGCGTATACTCCCAAGCAACCTAGGCGACCTTCAAATGAGGGGGCGGCAAGCCTTGATAAGGTTTCGCTCTCGCCAGAGTCAAAAAAAATGCATCCACTGCTGAGCACATCTAAACGTCTTGCGAATTCGGCTGACCTAGTCGATGCCGCTAAAGTCAATGGTGAAGGGCAGCTTATTGGCTATAGCAAACTTAACTCTCCAGAACAGGTCAATGAATTTATGGCAGTATTTGAGAGCGTGTCTATGGAACACCAAGACAAATTGCGTTATTTACCTGTTGATGAATCATTTTTAGATCTCACTGATAAGCTTACAACGCAACAAATCGAAACGGTAATTGATAGCGCGTTTTCACTTCATAAAGATCAAGTGCTAAATCAAAACTATATGCCAGAGCAAATTATTGACTATGTACATGGATTGGCGACCATGTCGGATGACAAACTTAAAACTACACTAGGCTTGACCAAGCAATTGCTTGATATTGGCGAGCAAGAGTTACTTGAAAGGTCTGTGAGCAAGCGCTACCCGCCGGGGATTATGTGGGGCACAACTGAGAACAAACGCTTGTATAAGCCTGATTATGAACACCCCACGGAAGGGTTTATTAGCGATGACCAAATCGGTGCACAGATGGTTAAGCGTTTAACTAAGGCTGCCGAGCAGCTAACTTCAGATGAATTAACTATGCTGGGCCAAAATATAGAAGGGCGTAGCTACTTAGCTGTTCGCGGCATAGTCGATATGGCCGCACTCTCGTCGAAGCATGAGAAAGGGGCTTTTATTAACCTACTTAGTGAACCAAGTGAGCAGACAGACGCACTCTTCGAACTGTTTGGGGCGCAATCGGACAAACTGGAATTTACGTCTTTTTATCATGCGAGTAAAAACCAAGATAGTGAGGACAAGCACCTTGTTAAGCTTTATTACGCCTATAATACGGACTCTGATGAGCAGCGCCAGAGCATGATGGCGGATATATTAGCTTTGCATAAAACCCAGGGTGCTGATTTTCTAAATGAGGCTGCACAGTTATTACGTGACGTTGATGCATCTGACAGAGCTGATGTTTGGCAGCAGTGGATTGAGGTGAATGACGACACTGGGAAGACGACAATTGATAACCTCGCAGAGCAAATTGATGCAAACAAAGATAACTCAGGGGTAAAGCAACAGCAGCTTCGAGATGAAATACGTGAAAGCTTCAAGTGGCATTTTGAGTCTGGGTTTGACTCCGAGTTAAGGGAGATTGAGCTTTCTAGGAAATCAGGGAGTGAGCATGTGTAGCATAGCGTTGTTAACACGTAACAAGTGTAGTGGCTCATACCTGATCTTACAGTTTAGGTGAACAAGCTTAGACTTTACCTTAGAGGCAGATGCAAGCGGCCTAGGGTAGTCGATAAAATGAGTAGTAATAGGAAATCCAATCTCATAATAACCGCTTCGACACCGCAACCGAAAATAGTGCAAGTAGCCAAAAAATAAGCTTAAAAATATAAGATTAATGTAGGGTGAGAGGCTTAACTCCTCTCACGGTATTTCATGGTTCTGGTGTCTTTGTAATCCGCTAATGTAATCAAGAACGACAAGTCTGTCTCTGTCAGCTTAGTTAATGGTATGCCCGATACGGCCGTTGATTATGACGGTGTCGATTTTCTCTATATCCCTAATATTATCCCACGGATAGCCATTTATTATGAGGATATCGGCAAGTTTTCCCTGTTCAATGGTTCCAAGTTGCTTTGACTTTTTAAGGGCTATTGCGCCATTTCTTGTCGCGGCGATAACGGCTTGAGTATCACTTAAACCAGCATCAACTAAACGTTTTAATTCCATATGATAACTGTATTGACCATGTACTTTTACCGGTGAATCAGTGCCAACTCCTAACATGACATCAGATTGTGCCAAGTGTGGGATGTTTAAGTGACCCTTTGGCTCTCGGGCGAGCGTGGGAACATAAGTCACTTGATTGTTTGTAACAGCATCAAGAGTTTCTTGGCGAATGATGTTTCCATGTCGAATACCGTGTTCAACACTTGTCACCCCAGTGTTAATTGCTTCGATTGTTTCGTTTTGACCACCTGTGTGCGCCGCGACCCAAAGGCCATTCTTTTCTGCAAGCGAGGTGATAGTAGCCAGTGTTTCCCGAGACATTCGAGGCATTTCAATATCATTAACGCTGTCGGTGTGACCTTGATAAACAACCTTAATACCGTCAATCCCTTGTGACATTAACTGTTCGATTTGTGTTGTGATCTGCTCTGGTGAATCTGACTGAAAAGTCATTTGTTTTAGTACCCAGGCTGGAATGTCTTTACGTTGGGTGGGGTGACCACCTGCAACGGTAAAAATTGGGCCCGCGACAAATAATCGAGGACCAGCTAATTTATCTTGAGACAATGATTTTTTTAAATCAAAGATGGCTGGCGCTATGTCTCCAAGCGAACGATAACTGGTTACGCCAGCTTGGATTAGGTCTTGTCTAACACTGGGTAAAAAGCGAAGTTGAGCCCAAATTGTATTTAGCATGTTGTCATGTTTGGATTGTTCTTTCCCCCCAAAGAAGTGGCCATGCAAATCAATTAGACCAGGCATAATTGACTTTCCCGTGGCGTCAATTATCAAAGTTGCTTCCGTAACATTACAACTTTCTCCAAGACAAGCGATTTTACCATCAGCTACCAATATGCCCGGGTTGCTTGTTGCAAATTCTGAGGTGGCGTCAAATAAAGTGCCGCCTTGTATCCACATATTTTGTTGCGGTTTTTCCCAAGTGTACAGGTCGTGTTTATACGCTAGCACCAACGCTAAACCAGAAATAATTAAAAATACTAACAGATATGCAAAGAGCTTTTTCATAACTTTTCTCCGGCTATTGGTCTTAATTAAATTTTAATTTGGTGTTGTTCAAAGTACCTCTGGAGCCGTTCGAACGCAGTTGCTGTAGTTTAGCCACTCCACGGATATCAAGGTCACCAGCGTCATTCATTTCTATGTTTGAGTTTTCTACTTGAACGACAAGATTCGCGTTAGCAGTGTCGTTAGTTTGTACACTGAGTTGTTTGGCAGTTAAGGATAAGCTTGTGATATCGCCGGATCCTGTGGTCTCAATAGAGATTTGGTCTGCGATCAATTGGTTTTCGCCTGTTAATGTGGCAGAACCAGAGGTTTTAATGTTTTTTAATTTTTTGTATGACACGTAAACTTTTACCGACTCACCACTGTGGTAGCCTTGGGTGGTCACGGTTAAGGTGCCATTTTCAATGTGTGTGATTACATCTGTTATGGGTATGCCACGGGCGAATACTTTGATTTGTTGATGATCGGATTGAGTGATAAAGACATCAGCAAGTCCACCAACAACAATACTGTCAAAATCTTTGACTTCTCTTATTTCTTGCTGACAGATAAAGTTGGTACAGCCTGACAAAATAGTGGTGAATAAGATTAAAACAATAGATAGTGAGTGATGCATATTAGCCCCTAGCGCTTTATTGATGTGGGTATTATTGAGAAAACGCTAGATGTAAGTAATGGAGTAATGTCATGAAAAAAACATGACATTTGTCATTTGTCTAAAAAGCAGTAGTTTATGAGATTGAGTGGTGATTAAGAAAGTAACCAATTGTGCTGATTAAACTGGTTAAGGCAGCATAATTTTTGTGCTGAAATTAATGAAATCAGAATCATTGACTTATATCTACCCAATGACCGCTTTTGGCACACCGCAGTTATTCAATGTCTCGTTTGATGCAACCATAAAAATCAAGTCTGGCAGGTAAAGGCTCATTCATATTAAGGGCTGTCGCGTGTGCACTTTTCTCTAGTTGAAATTCTTGATAAAGCATCAGCAGTTCGACTGCTAAGCCAAGTTTAATCTGTCTGTAAATTGTGTATGCATCATCTGTCTGTGACCTTTTCCCAATGCTTTGTTATATAATTTTCGACTCTGAACGCAGCAAGGCATATTGGTATTCATCACTCCATTCACCTTTAAAGAATATATTTTTTATAAAGTGGCCTTCTCGACGAAAGCCCATCTTCTCGAGTAACTTATAAGAAGCAATATTTCTTGTATCGGTCGTAGCAATGATTCTGTGCTTACCTAAACAGCCGAACAGATAGTTTATTAGGCCAGAGATCGCTTCTGTCGCCACATTTTTACCTTGAAATTCAGGTGCGACAGTAAAACCAATTTCAACTTGTTCAGCATCAATGAAATGAATAGCGAGATCTCCAACTATGGCATCATTACTCTTATCTGAAATAGCTAATTGATACCATTGTCCAGCAGCGCCAAAAGTGGCGTAATCCATACTCTCAAATAGCTTAATCGCATCTTGATAGGTGTAATCTGCCCAGCTCTGGTATCTAGCGACTGATTCTGATGCTCGGTAGTTCGCAAATTTCACCAAGTCTTTTCGTTCAAAAGGGCGAATAATGAAGTTGTGAGTTGTTATTTCTATGGAAGACATCTAAACACCTTTTATACACCTAGCTACTTTGTAGGATACAAACTTATTCAGGTTACTGGATAGGTACGAAAGCCTTATTTTGGGCCAAGAGTCCATCTCTTCTTATAATATCCAAATTTTGTGTGATTTATAACCTAGCTTCTATTTTCTTTACAAACTTGGCAATTTGAGCTTCTGTAAGGCTTTCGCTTTTGTATAGTGACAGCATTTTGAAATTACAGTTTTTTGCGCAGGCGCCAAGCAACGCGATTTTTAGAACTTTTTTTACAGGTTTTCTTAAGATAAAAAAGTCCACCCACCAAGGCGAGCCAAGGGTAGTGATAACAGTCATTTCCTTGAGATTGTTTAGGGATTGTTTTATCGGTCCATAATCGGAAGCATGTTCGTAAGCATGTCCTGGTGCCCATATGCGGTCAAACCAGCCTTTCAAAATTGCGGGGAAACTAAACCACCAGGTGGGGAAAATCAAAACTAACGACTCAGCTTGTTTTAGCTGAGCAATATCTAACTCGATTTGTGACTGGTCAAATTGGCTTTGGTAATAACTCTCTCGCTCTCCTTTGGTCAACACAGGATCAAACTTTTCTTGATAGAGATCCTTAACAGTGACGGTGTAGCCTTTGGACTCTAAGCGGTTAATTGCTTTTTCGGCCAAGTGTTTACATAAACTGTTTTCCAGTGGGTGGGCTAAAACAACTAAACAATTCACCAATGCCTCCTTGTGCACTTAACGGTTGGGATAGACTTTTCGCATACCATGAAACACAGACCGTTATGGCATGGTTGAGCGTTGGCGGCGAGTGTCTCTTTGTGGGCTGATTACGGCATTATCCCTTATTAGCAATAATCCCAATGCGTCATTAGTATCCACAGCGCTGTGATACTTAGCAAGCGCAATCTGTATAAATTTTGAAAACAAATGCGACTCATCGAAAGAGGCGATATTAACGCTGCGAAGATCTAATGGGCCGCATGACAATAGGTAATCGAAGTATCGAGTTTGCCTTCAATTCAAAGTTGTCATTGCGCATTGTGTGTCTGTGGTTTTCGTAGCTGCTCTACACACCAACAGGTTTTAGGTCTTGCGTAGCTTATGTCCCATTTTGCCAGAGTGATTGAAAGGGATCTCCATCTAGCAGGGCAACACCGCCCAAAACATGAAGGTCGATAACGACCTTATATACTTTTAATCATATGTAACATTTCAGGCTTAAAACCTAAATTTTCATAAAACTGATTGGCTTTTAGGTTATTGGCAAATACTTCGAGGTGTAATAATCGACACCCTTGGCTTTTGACCCACTCTTCGGCGCTGGCCATTAATAATTTTCCAATACCTAGCCCTTGAGATTTGGATGATACGGCGAGCAGTGGAACGGTACCGCATGTTTCGCCAGTAATGCCATCTTGGTGCATTCGAACATGTACAAAACCTTGAGGCGTATTGTGAACCTCGGCAATCAAAGTGGTATTTGGAACTGATGTCTTTGAGAGCATTTGTGTAATGTAATCGTCTTGCATTTTTTGGATCGCTTCATCAGTATGCCAATCTAATTTTGCAACCTCAGCTAAAGAAGGAGAAAGCTCAAAAATAAACGCTCTGTCATGGTCATTTGCTTGTCTTATTACTACGTTGTTTTTCATATTAACTTCTTAGTTTTTCATTTTTTATTTGCATAAAGCTTACAGTTTTGGGGGGAAATACTTAGGTAAATTTAGCGCTAAATAGTGTTAACCTTTTTTATAAGGTGTGGTTAACCTTCTATGTCTTCCTCTCTCTACAGAGTATCACTTTGTCTTCAGTTATCTATATATTTTTTGATTTGAAGAAGAAGTGGCAAAGCATGGCTTTCAACTTTTCCTGCAATTAATTTGTTGGTTAATTTTAGTGAGCACGCGGCGTAAATGGATTTAGCCTTGGTTTATATTTTTGAGCTGGAGGGGAGCTAATTGTTCATTAATAAGGAAGTTATAAATATATGTTTATAAGCTAAAGTACTGTCTGTTAGATAATAAAAGGAACCATGCCTTATGTATACACATATGCTAAAGTGGCTGGTTCCATTTACTAATGTCTATTTATCAGATACCGCATAGACAAGTGAGCACTCACCACTTTCCGATGTTCTTATCCAAATAGGGTGGCCTGTAGTATGGGCTGTTAATAAAAGCGAATACACGGCGTTATAATTTGAGTCTTCAGGGCGTAATTTTATATAACCAGAGCTTCCAGCATTGCATGATAGCTTTGATTCGTCACCAGAAGTACTTACGGATACGCCGCCTTTAGCTATAGTAACAATTCTTGTGATTTTGACATTAGTACAGCTTACTCCTGCACACTCGGCAGCGGCATTAAAAGAAAAAAGTGAAGCAAGTGCGGCAGTTAAAAAAATAAATTTCATGATCTCTCCATAGTTATAATCGTTAGTTTGGTGAATAGATAACGCTATTATATTTTTGTAATAAATGAACGGAGGCCATACAGCGCGCTCATTTAGGTTGTGACTTATTTGTAGTTAGGTATTTATATAATACAATTTGAAAACAAGAAATGTACATTCCTAGCCTCTTTCAATTTATGATGATTGCCGTGATGCAGCCATCACTTTTCAATAATAACTGCAACACATTCGGTTATAAAATCAAAACATCATCATGTTGATTGCAGGGAGCAATGCCTCGAAACCATAAACATAAACTTCAGCGCTTTTATCCGCAGAATACCCTTCGGAGTCAGATACAGAAACCGTCACATTGTAACGTCCTTTATTGGCATAGCTATGAGTTACAGAATTCTGCGAGCTTGAACTCGCTCCATCTCCTAAAGACCACAACCAAGAGGTTGAATCTACGATATCTTCTATTGAATAGGCGGCGTTAATCGTAAGGTTACTGCCAACGTATACGGAATAATGGTCGTTGTCTAACAATACGCTAGTTTGTACTTCGGGGCCGTAAAATGTGCGCACCATCAAAATATCCGTCTCACTTAGTTCGCCATTACCATTGTATTGCGGATTACAGTAATTCATGACAGAGCTCAAGTCCCAGCGGCCAATGTCGATATCGCCATTTGTCCCTTGTGTAGGCTCATCGCATGTATCCGGTGTGTCTTGTCTATTTTGTTCGTGAGCAAACCCAAGGGCATGACCAAACTCATGTACAGCGATAACTTCATTGCACCACCTGCGGGAGGATTGACAGTTTTGATTCCAATTCTCATATGTGAAGTTTAAACTCATACCATTTTGACGCCCACGTATTCTGGTGCCTAGCCCGTCTACATGCGCTCCAAATTCTGTGCTATCAGCCACTTGAATCCTGATGCCATCTGAGCTTCTTTCACATTCATTCCAACCAAAAAAGTTTACGTTTGAATTGGCTTCCCAAGAGTTTTCGACAGCTTCCCGTACTGATGCTCTATCTGCTGCTGTCGAGTCATTGAGGTTTTCCCAGCAGACATGAATGCTGTTGGTATTCCAGATGGTGCTGGTCAAAACATGACCTCTAGTGGTTACATCGGCGCTGGCTATTGAGTTGAACAATATAGCCATAGACAACACTGAAGTTTTCAACAGAGAAACGTGCATAATTGATTTCCTTGATTGTGATATTAATCTTTTCAAATTAACAATAATTAAGAGTTGTAAATTAGTATTGTTAAATGTATTTATGACGGTTATATGGCTTAACGTTGAATTATTAACTATGTATTCAACGTGCAATCATGCGAAGTTCATGAAGTCTTAAATATGAACTTTACTTGGCCACTTTTAATTTTATTAAGCATGTCCATAGTATTTTTAATTATAAATACCCCTTAAACTCTTGGGTTGAATTATCTATTTTTATTGCGTTTCTGATGCATTTTTTATTATTTAAATGACCAAGTAGTGCATTGCAGGAAGAAGACGAATTGTTTAATTTTCAGCACAGAAACTAGGCTGATACTGATAGACAAACTGGGTTTTGGTTAGGCTAAGGGCGTTAACAGCACTGTGTTCGCTTGCCAGCTTGTCAAATAAATCGGCCGCACGTGATGCAACCTTTTGGCTGTAATCTCCCTGATTATCTTGGTACTTAAATGATAATTCGGCAATTAAAGGGGTATTTGATTGCTGGGCGGTGTACCAGAGTGTCAGTGCAAACTCCGCGTCTTGTTCGCCTAAATCAATCACAATGCCTTCGTAAACATATTCAGAGATTGCTAATCCAGAAACCGCCTGTAAAGGTAGGGAGCTTGAAAGCTGGTATTTTTGGTGAAATCCCGAAAAGTGATAGTTAATATCTTTTACTTCATTGATATTACGTGTGTTAGGGGTTTTGGTAGAATGACTGTAGGTGACCTTCCAATTTCCTGATGCCGCAATACTGTAGTCGGCTTCGAGCTTAGTTTTTGCTTCATTAGAGTCGGCAGATAAGTCTTCAAATGCAGATAGGTAACGATCGGTATGGCGGTATTTTAACGTGACCTCAGATCCATCTTGATCTGTTCTTTCTCTAAACACATAACCTAGTTTTGCGAGAGTACATTCATGGATGATGTCATAAAAAGTGACCTCGCGCGTTTTTGCCAAAAATACTGAACCAGTCGTATTTTTGCTGGTAGCTTGGCGAGCGAGAGACGCCAGCTCTGTGAATACGCTGTTTACATCTGACAACTCTGTTGATTTGGTGAATAAGCTCGTGTCTAACATGAGTTTGTACTCTTTTGAGTCGACAACAGGGTTGGCGCATGCCATGTTGGCGTAGCAAAAAGCAAGCAGGGGGAGAGTAGCTCGGTAGTTCATAACTTTCCTTATTATATTGTGGTTAAAAGCGGCCGAAGCCGCTCAAATGGTTATTTGTCGAGTGTGAGGTTTTCAAATAAATAGAGTGTGTTGCCATCAACTTTTGATTTGGCGGTATCTAAGTACTTTTGTTCCAAAACGCCACCGGTTGACCAAGTAGCAAAGTCATCATCGTTGAGTACGGCCAGTCGACTGTTATCTATTAGCCACATACCTTCAAGCTTGTCATGGGGGTATGCAATTTCTTGCACTAGATCCAATACCAGAGACTTGCTAACAGGCGTGATCGCATGCGCTGAGAGTGTATCCCATCCTGACTCTAGCACTGTTTGCTCGAGCGTTTTTCCCGCGACCAATAAACCTAAGTTGGGATCTTGCGTAAGGTCTGTTGTTTCAGCTACCTGTTCAAGATCGGTTGCTCCTTCGAGGTTAATTTTATAAATGCGTTTCATGGCTTCAGGGTTTTGCTCATAAAATGCACCATCTCGTTCAATAACTAAAAATTCGGTATTCGAAAGCGCCACAATGCCTGAATTGGAGTTTTGCGCTTTTTCTTGTTTATATAAAAACTGCCCAATTTGCTTCGTTTTCAAGTTAACGGTCACAATGCGAGTGATATCGAGTGCCTTAACCGCTTTGTCCGGGTTGTAGAGCGTTGATTGCATAATCCCCACAAGTGTTGTTTCGTCAGGTGTGATTGCTAAGCCTTCCATGCCTCTATTTGCCCTGCGATGTTCATATTCTTGCGGTAAATTGATAGTGACACGTTCATCATGGGAAAATGCATTGATACGACCTATCTCTTTACCGTCGCTATCAAAGTGCACAATGTGCGGACCGTACTCGTCGCTCACCCAAAAACTGCCATCCGACAGAGCCACAAGCCCTTCGCCGTCTAATCCATAATCATCCAACTTAATTGGGTTGTGCGTTTGATCAAAAGGCTGAGCTTGATCAACCAAAACAGGTTGGCCTTCAACTGTGTATGGCGTCTCTCCGGTTCCACCTAGATCGGAAGTGTTAGGCAGGCCGCTAATAGGTGTGCCATCGGGCCTTTTGAGAAGGATTTCTTTTAATTTATTTACCTTACCAGTGGCGGTCAATTCGAATAGACCGATACGCGGCGTATAGTCAGGAGTAGGGAATTTTTTTCCTTTGCCGTAGTCGCCCGTGAAACTGGCATTTGGGCCTCGATCTGTGAGTGCATAAAATTGATTTTTAATGCTTGGGTGCGCCACCATATCTGAGCCATATCCGCCGTTACGAATTTCGAATACACTGCCTTCAACACTGCCGTTTTGTATATCTTTTCTCAGTGCTGTATAGGGCAGCTTTGCGCCATTGGCGGTGAGAGGAGAAGGCTGACACACGTAATTAGTTTGATTGATTTCATTGTTATTTAGCGCGCCGTTACTATTTTGATCGACCCCAGAGTGCACAGCTACACCGCCAAAAAAGCAATGGGTATCGCCCATATTGAGCACTTGTTGATCGATGAGGCTCGCTAGGCCTGCATTTCCATCTTTACCAGCGGAACCTTCCGCGCCGTTTTGGCCTGCTTGTCCATTTGAACCATCTTTGCCGTCGTCACCACTGCAAGCACTTAAAAGCCCTGCTAATAAACACGTTATTAGACTTAAATTAACCTTATTCATTTTTAACTCCTTATTATGTAATGCTCAAAGGCATGCTTTGATTAAAATGTGAGCTAGCATATACATCTCTGGTCATAGATTTATGACAATAAACAAAGAAAGAGTTTGATATGTCGAGCCGGCTTTGGGGATCAAAAAAGGGCAAGTTTATAAAAGCTGGCTTTGTCTAGTTGATGCTACTGAAAGTCAGATCATCGCTTAAAAGGGCAAATGCGTTTTAAACTCGATGATAAAGAGTGGACATTTGAGCTGATTGAGTACGCACAAGAGGGTATCACTGTATGTGATTATGAAGTGGGCCAATCTTGTGAAACCAAAATGACATGGTTATTTAATAAACCAGAATAATTACTAGAAACGTTTTTTACGGTAATCGAATAGGTTTTCACGAATGTAATTAAATAGCGCGCTCGGTGTCTCACTTGGCGCGCTTTTTAGTTGCTAAAAGTATGCTGCAAAGCGTTTGAAGTGCTCATTAACTCTGTTGTGGTTTGCTCAGCACGAGCACTATTCCTGCAATCATCAAAGTTAACCCCGTGAGGCGCTTATAATCTAACGCGTACTGTTTGACCCCAAAAAAGCCGAAATGATCAATCACTACCATTGCGATGAGTTGACCTAGCAATACAAAAGCGATGGCATTAGCAATGCCAAATTTAGGCGCCACCCAGCTAATAGTCAGAATATAAAACATGACAAAACATCCACCGAAATAAAAGTACCAAGGTGTGCCTGTTGCATAGAGTGTTTTGGGCAATCCGCTGGTGGTAAACAGGTAGGTAAGTGCGATACAGAATCCAACAAAAAGTAAAATGACAGCTGCAAGGGCTGTATTTTGCAGTTTATTAGAAAGTCCACCATTTAATGCCGCCATGATAGGAATACCCAAGCCCGCAACAAACATAATGAATCCGTATAGCATAAAGTTCTGTGTTCCTTGGAGCATGTTGTTTTCCTCGTTTCTATATGTTGTGGTCTGTACTTGAGTAATTGTCAGCCGTCACTTTATCCACCATCACAGCAGTTGTAAAATCCGGATTATTTATTTCACTGAACGTGTTAACCGCTTAATGGTTTGGATTGACGGCGCGCCATTACCTGTGATTGAAAAGCTAAAATCAGCCATAGCGTGATTGTTGACAAATTAATTGGCACTAGGGTGTATATGGTCATGAATATTAGCTGTAAATGCTGAAGTCAATAATGGAATACAAGTAAGGATGTGAATTTTCGTTTGGATCATAGAAACTAATTATAAATAGATTTATATTGTGTGGGATTTTTTAATCTACATTTTGTGGAAATTTAAAATTGTTTTATTTGCAATAAAAAGTAATAAAGAAGGAATTGTTTAAATGATTAAAAATACATATAAAGCGCTTATGGCTTTAGCTGGCTCAACCTTATTGATGAGCACAGCCCAAGCCGCACCTGTTTTGAATAAGGCCATTCATGAGTTTAATGCCGGACTTTATATTCAAGAAGAGTTTAATATTTTAAAAGATGACAATGTCATTGACCCAAACTATGCAAGTCAGGAGCTAAGGATCCAACTCAGTCCTGATAAGTCATATAGCCAGATTGGCTTTTACGATAAAATCCGAACTCAATATGGCCAAGCGATTGCGTACAATACCGTTGACAGGCGTTGGGTTAAGTTCAAAGGAAAAGTTTTATACTTTGCGGCTGTATCTGATGGCACAAATAAATTTGAGACCATCCCATTTCGGGTATTGAACCCCGCGGGGGAAGCTTCCGAGTGGGGAGAAATCAGGATCAGCCTAGATAATGCATTTGACGGGCACTATGATGTTTATCCAAGCGATGACTTCTCACAAACTAGTATGGGTCAACCCGTTGCTATTGATGTAAAAGCCAATGACAGTGATGTTCCCTATTACTTTGGCGTTGAAGTATATGCCAGTGCGGCCAATGGACGTGTCACTGTAAACAATGACAAAACGATCACTTACACACCAAATGCCGGGTTTGTTGGGCAAGATTCATTTAAATATCGCATTAAAGGAAATAATTTATATGATATTTCCAGTGCGCCTGCAACAGTCACTGTTGACGTAAACTAATTTAATACGTATTTAGGTTATAGTGCGCAATACAGGCTATTGCGCATTTCAATCAATACCTTGGTTTAATTTTGCTAATGGATGCTATTTTCTTTTATGTGTAGTGTTTTATGGTCATAGATTAAATCAAACTATCTAAAACGGTATATTTACATTGCGGCGCTTGAGAGTGGGCGCATTAACGTGTTTTAATTCAAAAGCGCTTCCGATGCTTTTTCAGTATCGCCTATTACAAAAAAATAAAAAATCATGAGAAAATAACATGTCAGCAAAAGCCATTATTATTGGGGCCACTTCAGGCATTGGCAAAGCACTTGCCATTCATATGGCAAAACAGGGTTATAAACTTGGTTTAACTGGGCGGCGTGAACATCTTCTGCATTCATTGCAACAACAACTAGGCACTCAAACTTGTATTTCCGTGATGGATATTGCTCAGCCACAAAACGCGATTGCGCAGCTTAAATATTTGATTGAACAGATGCAAGGTGTCGACATCATTATTATCAATGCGGGAATAGGCAGCTGCGAGCCTGATTTCCCGCTCAGTGGAGAGCTCGAAACAATAGCTGTCAATGTGACAGGTTTTACTGGTATCGCCAATACGGCTTACCACTATTTTGCTCAGCAAAGGGCGGGACACCTAGTTGCGACGTCATCAATTATGTCATTGAGAGGTGGGCCATGCGCATCATATAACGCATCTAAAGCTTACATTGCCAGTTACCTTGAAGGTCTATATTGCCGAGCCTATAGAGACGGTATTGATATATCGTTGACGGATATACGACCAGGGTTTGTCGACACTGACATGGCCAAAGGCAATGGCATCTTTTGGCTGGCCCCCGTGGACAAAGCTGCACAACAAATTCTGTCTGCTATCGAGAAGAAAAAGCGTATTGCCTATGTTACTAAAAGGTGGCAGTTAATCGCGCTATTAATGCGCTTTATGCCCTTTAAAGGTTTCGTGAGGTTGATGTTAGGAAGCAAAAGCCGAGCAAAGGCAGACTAATATCTTTGCTCGGCTTCTTGTTGATGTTAGCCTTTCACTGACTCAGTTTCTTTTTGAGGCTGCACATTTGAACTATTTTTAGCAGCACCCGCTTTTTTTGTATCTGCTGGTGTTTTGTCAAAGATACCAAGGCGGATCCGAATAAAGTGGAAGATCTCTTTTGGTACATTAATGTCTAAAGCCGTTTCTAGTCCTTCAAAACCAGGGGAAGAGTTCGCTTCGCAAATTTTGAAGTGCTCTTGATCAAATAGCAGGTCAATACCCGCTACATCTAATCCCAGAACATTGGCAGTTTGCGTGGCTAGCCATTCAATTTCTGGTGTGATTGGATGAGGTCGACCTTTGGCACCAGCGCTTACATTGGCTTTAAAGTTTTCACCATTGGAATTACGCTCCATACAGGCAACCGCTCGCCCACCGATGGTGAAAATGCGTAAATCCCTGCCATGACTCGCTTTTACAAACTGTTGCAAGATGATGTTTGCTTTAGGGTTAGTGGCTTCTATTAGTTGCATCAAATCATCGAATTCGCTTTTCGATTTGGATAAGAATACGCCGCTTCCCTGTGAGCCTGAAAGTGTTTTCACTACAACAGGAAAACCAATTTGCCGCTCTACAAGTGCGACATTAACCGGGAACTTGACCAACATTGTATCTGGGGTTGGCAGATTCTTCTCCGCTAGAATTTGTTGAGCAAATAGCTTATCTTTTACTGTTTCGATAGAATTTGAACTGTTGACACAGTACACACCTAATCGCTCTAAATGGCGAATAATAGCCAATGCAAAATAAGTTGTGCCCGCCCCCATACGTGGTAAAACGAAGTCGGGTAGCTGATGCTTTTTCCCATCAATGAGAATACTTTTTTCATCATCTCGGGTAACAGTTAAATCAAATTGATCTGGAGAGAATACCTCGAGCTCTATATTTTCCTCTTTTGCAACTTCTACTAGCCTGTGAATTTCATAGGCTTCTTGTCGCAATAAACTCGCATTTTCTTTGTATATTATCCAGCCTCGCACTAATAGTTTTCCTCTGTATCGCTGTATGAATCTTGATTGCTTGGTTTAGATGTGGAACTTAATGTGTGTATACATCGTTTTTGGGTGAGCTTTTTGTATTTTTGCCAGAGCCTTTCAATTCTTGTATCGCTTTGCTTTGAGCCGTCTATTGTTTGCAAAAACAGCTCTTCTACTTGATTGGCTGGCGCCTCGATACCTTGCTCTAGAATAAATAACCTTCTTCCCACTAGAGTGAGCATTTCCGACTCTTGAATAGTGAAGTGCCCGCTTCTGTTGAAGCCGTTGGGAAAGTTGATATCATCATAGAAGTTACTAGATTTTAAAAAGCCATGTAATAGTTCCATAACGCAATGCTCATATTGACAATCAATGGTATTTTCACGGAGTATGCGGATGAATTAAGTCCGTGTACAACAATATAATTTTATCGTAACGATAAGAGGTAATCGGTGGATATTGAGCTAATAAAAACATTTATTGAAGTGAAGGATAGTCGTCACTTTGGGAAAGCAGCGGAGAACCTATATTTAACGCAAGCTGCTGTTAGCTCTAGAATTAGACAATTGGAACAGTATTTTGGAGTACAGCTTTTTGTAAGAAATCGC
The DNA here is from genome assembly GCF_018100925.1 of Pseudoalteromonas luteoviolacea. Classification (GTDB taxonomy): domain Bacteria; phylum Pseudomonadota; class Gammaproteobacteria; order Enterobacterales; family Alteromonadaceae; genus Pseudoalteromonas; species Pseudoalteromonas obscura. The sequence continues at coordinate 310,037 of NZ_JAGJEH010000005.1, forward strand.
AATAATATCCAGCTAACCCCCGCAGGTGAAAGGCTAGTTAGCCATGCTGAAACCATGATTAAAACACTGAGAATGGCAAAACAAGATGTCGCGCTCACAACAGAGCAGTTAACTCAGATCAGTTTAGCGGGGACGCCGAACACTTGGGATACTTATATCCATGATGCTATCTCAAAAATTTATGCTCGGCATCCAAATTTAAGCTTGGTAGCTGAAATTCAGTCCCGTGAGCAGATCTCGCGCCATTTAATTGAACGCACATTAGACGTTGCGATTCTATTTGATCCACCTAAAGTGGATGAATTAAAAATTGAGCACTTGCACACATTTGAGCTTATCCCCGTTTCCACTTTTGCAGCAGAAGTGGAAAACCCTGAAGAAGTAAAACGCTACATTATGGTGGACTGGGGAACGAACTTTAATAGTTGGCATGCGAAAGAATTGAAAGATATCGCGATCCCGTCAGTTAGGACTAGTACCGCTCGGATTGCGCTAGATCTGATATTACAATGTGGTGGTAGCACCTACTTACCAGATGTGATTGTAGAGCCCTACATAGACCAAAAGTTGCTCTATCGTTTGGATGATTTACCAACATTCACCAGAGAACTGTTTGTCGCCTATCATAAAGACAATGAAAATGCAGACAAATTGCATGAGATTAGAAAAATGCTGAGAAAGGAAGAACCAGAAGCGCCTTCTATTTTAACACCATAGAGAGTAACAAATATCGGCACGCCAATTTGTGTTTTGCCCTCATAAATCGGTCTTGGAGACTTGTCAATCTAGGATATCTAGCTAAGATCGAGCGTTTGAAATGTTTCATTACTTAACTGCTGAGCACCCTATGCCAAAATCTAGAACAAGCCAGTTAATCTATACAGTGGTACTGAATAGAGCTTTTTTACTGTTTCCTTTAGTGTTGATCTGTTTGTTGGTGACCAATATTACGGTGGAAGATCTACGCTTTTTATTTGGGCATATGGACGAACATGGCTACCAAAATATCATTGATAATGAAGCGACTATCACGATTTTATTAATTGGCTTTGGCGCAGTGATGGATGGCAGAAAGATTCTCTCTAAAAGGGCTTGGGACAGTAAACAAGACCCTAATCTAGAACAACATAAAATGTTAAACGAAACATCAGAATACTATGGCTTTATGCTGATTGTGATAGGTATATCCATTGAAATAGTTGATCAGCTAGCCAGTTACCTGCGTAATTTTCAAGTCGAGTTATTAATGTTTGAAGCTTGGTTTAGTATTGTCTTGAATGTGGTCGCTATCGGCGTAATGTTAAAGGCAGCCTACAAAATTGCTTTGATGGACAAGCAAGCGCATCAGCTATAGTTAGGTTAAATGATAAGACAGCCCTTGTGCTTTGCTGGAGGTAAAAAATGCTTGTTGATGCCAAACTGAGCTAAGCTTTTTACCTTCGCAACTCATCACCCACACAATGTTCGCAAACTGCGCCGCTTTAAAACCATAAATGAGGGCGTTAGGGTATAGCTCGGTGAGCACATTGGAAAGTTGCTCAATGTGTGACTGCTCAGTGAATACGGTATTGATAACAAGCCAGCCATTTTTCGCTAGTAAGTTTTTCAGGTTAGTGTAAAAGTTGCTATCAAAGATAAAGGGCACGAGCGTTTGGGAAGCAAAAATATCCACTATTAACAAGTCAATCTCATGTTTAGGTGCTTGTTGCACAAAATCATATGCATCCGCACAGTGGATCAGGTTGTTTGTTTGCTGCGGATTAAAGAATTGATTGTATATTTCTATAACTTGTGCACTTTTTTCAACGGTTTCAACCTGTATATCTGGATTATGGGCATTGAGATATCGAAGCAGGCCACCACCACCTAAGCCCAATTCAAGTACAGAGTTTACCTGCACAGCCTCTAACAACGGAATGGTCATAAATAACATATGAGGAAACATTAAGCTCTCAGGCTCCGCTTTTGACATAGCGGTTTGTAAAACGCCGTCAAGGCAAAACCAGCGCAATGTATCGTTTTCGAATACTTCGAATGTGTGTTGCTCAATTACTGTATTTAACAGTACGTTTGGCGGCGTCGAATTTACAGGTGAATCACTCATAAGACCAGATCAGGAGTTGGACCGATTGTTCATCTTAGCGTTTTATTTCTAGTTTTGTAATATAAATCAGTTATGTTAGTGATGATTTGCTTCGCTTGTATCACTTTAAGATACAAAGTGAGTGCTGTTGATCTTTTATGCGAAACCAGTCAAACTCAACGACCCTTATAGCAAAAATAAAAACAATGTTACGTCGCTGTCTTTTTGTTTTCATCATGGTCTTTTGTGGACTCATTGTTACTTCTGCTCAAGCCAAGGTAATTAGGTTTGTTGCCGAAGATCTGCCGCCCTATCACTATTTAAATGAGCAGGGAAAACCTGATGGTGTATTGGTCGACATCGCCAAAGAACTCCAATTACACAGTGGACTTGATGCAAAAATAGAGATTTTGCCGATGGCAAGGGCCCACCACGAATTGCAGACAAAATTTGATGTTGTAATGTTGGCTTGGTTAAAAACGCCGAGAAGAGAAAAACACTTTCAATTTTTGGGCTCTATGTGCCAAAGCTCTGCATCATTGATTGGACTAAAAAGCAATGTCGTCCAACTGAGTCAGCTTGACGATGCAAAACGCCTGCGCACGAGTACTATCAGAGGGTATTACAGTGAGCAGTATTTAAAAGAAGCAGGCTTTTCTGAGGAGCATGATTTGGTGTTGGTGTCTCATTACAAAAGTATGTGGCAAATGCTGTACAAAGGCCGTACCGACCTCATTTTAACCAACACAAGAACGCTAAAACGCGAGTTAGATGAACTCGGGCTAGATCCACAGCTGCTCGAATACAAGCTGACGTTACACGATTTTCCTTCTGAACTTCACCTTGCAGCCAATCCGCAATTTTCCAAGTTGGATGCGCAAAAACTCAAGCATTCCCTTGCGGCGATAAAGGCTTCGGGACGCTACGATGAGATAGTCAAAAAATGGCGGTTTATCAATTAGCCCTATAGCGGGAACTTATTTTTATTCGATTTATCAGCGCTATGATTTTTCATTGACTACACTTTGATCATCATCTCAAAGTCAGGAAACAACAAAAGCGTGATGGAAACAAGGGAGTTGCAGCTAGATACTGTATTGGATAGCGTTAAAGATGGCTTTTTTATGACCAACAAAAGCGGGGAGATCCTCAGCTTTAATTACTCAGCAACGCAAATTTTTGGTTACGATAAACACGAAGTCATTGGCCAAAACATCTCCCTACTTCTGCCTGACTCCGAACAGCCAAAATATGCTCAGTATTTGCTTGATGTCACCAACTCAACATTTGGTGAGCAAGAAAGTAAAGACTACGGTATAGGCATTGAAATGATTGCTCTGAATAAAGATGGCAATACATTTCCACTTGAGCTTGCCATAAGTGTTTTACCCTCTAATGATATTGTGCTTGGCACTGTGCGAGATATTTCTGAGCGAAAACAAGCTGAGCTGTCAATCAAGTCTTATGTTGAACATATCGAAACCATTATGGATACGGTACTGGATGGGCTTATCACCATAGATATGCGAGGTGTGATCCACGGTTTTAATGCGGCGGCTGAATCTATATTTGGTTTTCGTGCTCGAGAGGTGATCGGTCGCAATGTTAAAATGCTGATGCCTGAACCCTTTCAATCTGAACATGATTCCTACCTAGATAATTATCATACAACAGGTGATAAGAAAATCATTGGTATCGGGCGCGAAATAACAGGCAAGCGCAAAAATGGTTATTTATTTCCTATGGAGCTGGGTGTAAATGAAATGACCGTGCAGGGCAAAACAATGTTTGTCGGTACTGTACGCGATATATCTGAACGAAAAGCTGCAGAAATAGCCATAGATTCCTATATTCGAAAATTGCAGATAAGTAATTCAGAGCTCGACCAATTTGCTTATATTGCTTCTCATGATTTGAAAGAGCCATTACGGGGTTTGGCGAACAATGCACTTTTTTTGGAAGAAGATCATGCCGACTCCCTAGAAGGAGAAGGGCTTAGACGCATTGCTCGGATCCGCTTTTTATGTACCCGGATGGAAAAGCTCGTTGATAGTTTACTGTATTACTCTCGACTTGGCCGTCAAGACTTGGCGGTTGAAGAAGTAGATTTAAATGAACTAATTGACAGTGTAGCAGAGCTCACCTTACCGGAAGAAACTACTCAAAGTGTGCATTTGTTAATCCCAAAAGCGCTGCCCAAAGTTACTTGCGATAAACCTCGGGTGTCAGAGTTATTTCGCAACCTGATATCTAATGCTGTGAAGTACAATAATTCAGCTCGAAAAGAGATAGAAATCGGGGTCAAGTCCTGTGTAAACCCTCATTCTAATGTATTGGAGCATCAGGTTTTTTATGTAAAAGACAATGGCATAGGTATTGAAGGGCGCTTTTTTGAAGATATTTTTCGAATATTTAAACGGCTTAATGAAGAAGATGATTCGGTGCGTGGCACGGGCGTAGGGCTCACATTTGTTAAAAAGATTGTGGAGAGACACAATGGTCAAATATGGGTCGAATCGGAACTTGAACAAGGTAGCTGTTTTAATTTCACCCTAAAGTTGGGAGAGTGAGAAATGGATAAAGATTTGGGCCTGCTGTTACTGGTCGACGATAATCCCGATGATTTTGAAGCGATTTTAAGAAGCTTAAGAAAAAGTCACTTTATGAATCCAATTCAATGGTGCCAATCGGGCCAAGATGCGAAAGACTTTTTGTATAAAACGGGCAAGTATAGCGAGCATGAACATTTAAAAAGGCCCGTTCTGGCGCTGGTTGACTTAAATATGCCCGGTGTCGATGGCCGACAATTGCTCAGAGAGCTCAAAGCTGATCCTAAAATGTGTTCTATTCCCATTGTGGTGTTAACAACCTCAAGCGACCCTCAAGATATTGAATCTTGTTATGCCTTAGGCGCTGCGTCGTATATTCAAAAACCCGTTGAATTTGACGACTTGGCAAATGCCTTTAAGGTTCTAAAAGACTACTGGTTTAATGTTGCGCTATTGCCCACAATAGATGGCTATGACTAACACTGTGCAGTAGACGCTAATAGTTTCAAACAGTTACCCAAAAATTGTTACAATTTAATTTTTGCTTCTGACTAGATCAAGCAGGCCTGAGGGTGCACAATAGGTACGTAAACATCTCGAGGCTGACATGATCCAGTTAAAAAATGTTGTATTTTCTAGAGCCGATGGCGCGGTTCAACGACGTATTATTAATAATGTTTCTGTGACAATTGAGGGCGCGCAGCAAGTCGCCTTGGTGGGCGACAGTGGTTCGGGAAAAACGACTCTGTTAAATTTACTGGCCGGATTATTGATGCCTGACAGCGGTGAAATCAAAGTTAATGGTACCGTGATCTCTGGCTTCGATGACAATCAGCTCGCCCTATATCGGCGTAAAATAGGAGTGATATTTCAACACTATCAGCTACTTGAAGCATTAAATGTGGCGGATAATATTACCTTTCAAGCGCGTTTAAATGGCCTCGAAGTATCACAACAAACGCTTTCTACTCTCGCTCAGCGACTCGGAATTGCACACAAGCTCACGGCTTTGCCTTGTGAATTGAGTGGCGGAGAGCAGCAACGAGTTGGTATTGCAAGGGCCATTATCAACCAGCCCAAGGTGATCTTGGCAGATGAACCAACCGGAAATTTAGACAGTGAACGCAGTCAAGAAGTACTAGAGTTACTACAGTCATTATGCAAAGAGCATCAAATCAACTTAGTGATGGTAACGCATAGTGAAAAACTGGCCGTTCAGTTTGAAAGGCAGTTGAGGCTCAAAAATGGGCAGCTACATGACTGAATTTAGGCTTATATTTTTCGCTTATTGGCAGTTTTATCTTCGTCACAAGGGACTTTTTTTACTTTTTATATTAGGTTTTAGTTTGGGCACGGCTTTGATCAGCGCTATTTATGGCTTAAATCTAGAAGCGTCTAAGCGTTATACCAATAGCAGTGCGTTACTCGCAGTCCCGGTTACTCACTTTGTTAAACCTAACCTCGGTACACAGCGCCTCCCTGAGTCGGTGAGAAAACAATTATCGCGCCAAACTAACATTCATTTTGAAGTCGTCTTAGAGGGCCGTGTACAGCTGGAAAATAACAAATGGCTCAGTATCAAAGGAGTCAATTTACTTCATTGGGCCTCGCAATCGGCATCAAGTTCGCAAACAGCCTTGAATGAGCAAAACCATGCTCGCGGAGCACTATTTGATACGGTTTTCTTAGACCCCAAAATGATTGCAAGGTTAGGCTCGAACTCACTTAGTATCAATGGCGTCAGCTATCACATTTCACCATTTGAAGGGTTGGGTTATCAAGCGCTTATGGACATCAGTTTGGCGGATAGGTTACTCAATGCCAAAGGTGAAGTGAGCTATCTGGAGTTGTTTGACATAGATGAAGCCGCCACTATTTATTTGAAGCAAGCGCTGCAAGGTAATGCAAGATTAGAGCGGGCCGACTCTCAGGCGTTTGACACGCTTTCAGGACCATTTTTCTTTAACCTTCAAGCTTTGGCATTACTGGGTTACATTGTTGGCGCATTTTTAAGCTTTAACGCAGTTAAGCTGGCATTTTCTGCTAGGACAATCTTGCACAAACAGCTCTATTTGATGGGCTGTCAACCGAGCAGGTTAAAGCAAGCCATGTTTATAGAGTTGGGTTTACTTGGGTTAGTGTGTGCCTATTTGGGAGCGTTATTTGGTGTTTCGCTGGCTAATGTGTTGGTTGCTGATGTCACGCAGGTTTTGCGCAGTTTTTATCAGTTAGATAGAGCATTAATAGTGCACCTAAATTGGTCAATGGTGGCACTGGGATTTGTGCTTAATATCGCTGTGTTGTCAGGCTTCTTTTTTTCAAATCGACTCACCTACCTATTCGCGAAAAAAGGAGTTATATGGCTTGTACTGGCTGGGCTTTGCAGTGGTGCGGTATTACTTGCTTTGTTTGCTAAAAGTAAACTTGTCGCCTTGTTATTATGCGCGGTTATATTGCTGATTTTCTTTTGTATTACACCGAGTGTGATCACTCGAGTGTTTTCATCTCGCTGGCCTACGCAATCGCCTCTGATATTGTGGCTCAAAGCAGACAGTCAAGGGCAACTTAAATCTTTGTTAAGTGCCGTATTGGCAACTTTGATGGCAATGGGCGCTGCAATTGGCATGCTAGTGATGGTCAAAAGTTTTAGCCATACGTTAGACGGCCATTTGGAAAGCAGGCTAAGTGCCGATTTGTATGTACGCCCGGCAGAGGTTACCACACAAATGCATAGTCAATTGGCGAAAATGCCTCAAGTTGAGAGGGTAGGGGTGTATTGGCAAGCACGTAGCGAGCTGATTGATAAGAGTAGGCAAATACCCGTTAAGCTCGTTAGTTTTGGTCGCGACGCAAGCTTTCATCAGCATGTTACGTTACTGGGAGGCCATGAGGTAACGGCGCAGCATATCTCTCCCCATCAAGCGGGTATGCCTCGGTGCTTGGTAAATGAGCCTGGTTGGCGTTTATATGGCATTGAAACTGGACGTACTGTTGAGGTTAGGCAGGGACGGCAGGTGTTTGAATGTTTGGTTACCGGGATATTTTATGATTACGGCGAACAGGAAGCGACATTGTTGACTGCCACAAGTGTCATAGAGCACAGTGATTTTAAGTATCAAGCATTTGGGTTTTCACTCACGCTCATCAATGACGGCGATATAAATATGGTAACTGATTATCTAGTTGAGCAACTGTCCATTGAGCGCACGCAGGTGAGCGTAAATAAAGTGTTCAAGCAGTATGCAAAACAGCTATTTGAAAACACGTTTAGCGTCACTCATGCGTTAAACATATTTATTATGTTAATCGCGTTGTTTGGTGTTTGGGTGAGCTTTTTGACACTTGGAAGACGACAACTTCAGCCTATGGCTGTGCTGCAAACTTTGGGCGTGACTCGCTCACAATTATTGCGCGCCAAGCTCCTACAAACCTTGATTATTTTGACAGTTACCATTGTATTGGCAATACCTTTGGGGATTTTATTGGGGTGGGTGCTCCTGACTTATGTGATGCCTTTGGCATTTGGTTGGAGCATGGCGATGGTTTTGGATTGGCAGAGTATATTCGCGTTTAGCCTGGTGGTATTGAGCCTAGCCATGTTTGTTGGCGCACTACCTATGCTGAGACTGTTAAAACGCAATGTAGCAGATAGTGTCGCTAAGCTATAGAGAGTCAAATGAAAACAAAGTTTACAGCAATAATAATAGGTTTTGTGATAGTGATTGCCGCGCTATTGCAAATGGGTGATGAAGTGACAAATACGCTGCCAAGTGCTCACCTTTTTTCCTTGCAAAGTGGTGAGGAGGTTGAGCCAGGGACCACTTTAGCGTTTCCTAAAGATCATGGTATTCACCCTAAGCAAGGCATTGAGTGGTGGTATGTGACCGCAAATTTAGAAAGCACAACAGGTGAAAAGCTGGGTGTGCAATGGACATTGTTTAGAGTAAGTATGCCAGAAGTCTCTTCTGAAACATCGAGCCCTTGGTGGGATGGACAGTTCTATTTTGCTCACTTTGCTGTGCAAACTGACACGCAACATATGGCATTCGAAAAGTCGGGTAGGGTATCAGATGTTACGATTAATGCATTTCCGTTTGAAGCTAGGCTAAAGAACTGGTCGTTGGAAAGTGTTGACGAGTCCTTTTTGCCCTTAAGCTTAACTGCCAGCCAAAAAGGGTATCGTGTTGCACTGCAGCTCGACAACAGCCCAAGAGTCTTGCATGGCAAGCAGGGGTATAGCCAAAAAACTCAGGATGGTCATGCGTCAATGTACTACAGCTATCCATTTTTAGACGTCACAGGGGAAGTGGAGTTTGACTCCCAGCTTCACACAGTCAAAGGGCGAGCTTGGCTTGATAGAGAGTGGTCATCAGCATTTATTGACCCGAGTCAGGCGGGGTGGGACTGGTTTAGTTTGCAAGCCGATAACCCGGCAGATGGCGGATTAATGGCTTTTTGCATTCGCTCATCGAGTCGCCGCTATGAATATTGCAGCGCGACGAAGATTGATGAAAATGGGCAAGCTCAGGCATTTAATAATGATCAAGTTTCATTAGAAGTATTAGAACATACTCAATTGGGAGATGTTACTTACCCAACGCGTTGGCAGCTTAGGGTCGAAGGGATTGAGCCAGTTGAGATTCAGAGCATTAACCCTGACTCGCGCAATAAGCTGAGCATTCCTTATTGGGAAGGGCGAGTGAAGAGCCGTGGCGGGTTTTCAGGTGCAGGGTATGGGGAGTTAGTAGGGTACTAACCCATTAATTTGCAGGTTACTAAAGCAATAGACGTTTGATCAAAATCAGGCGAATAATTGTTTGTGTTAAAAAATTCCAACATTGTGTGGATTTTTTCTCGCGATGTTGCGAAGGAGGGATTATCATGCGCACAAAGAAACTTATATAGGCAGTAAAGTATGTCTTGCCCTCCTTGTCCAAAGTGTAACTCTGAGTATGTATATCAGGATCAGAGCCAATTAATCTGTCCAGAATGCGCTTATGAGTGGGATCCGTCTGAATCTGAGGAAGATGATACACCGCAAGTAAAAGACGCCAACGGCACATTGCTCGTTGATGGTGATAAAGTAACAGTGGTTAAAGACCTTAAAATTAAAGGCAGTTCACAGGTGATAAAAATCGGCACTAAAGCCCTAGTTAGGCGCGTGTTGGACAAAAAAGACCACGAGCTTGACTGTAAAGTTGATGGTGTAGGTGAAATGATGGTAACTGCAAAGTTCGTCAAAAAAGCATAAAATACCAATAGTCACTAGTGCACTGAGCAGCATAAGCAGTGCACTCAATCTTCTGTCGAATTATCTAAAATACACTCGATTAATGTATCGACAGGCATAGGTTTACCAAAAAAGTACCCCTGTAGGCGAGATACTCCAGCTCGCTGGCACACATCTACATGCGCTTTGCACTCTACGCCCTCTGCGACAGTTTCGATTGAGATCCCATGTAACATGGATGTGAGTCCATCCAGCATCGCTTGGGCTTTTTTATCATCAACTGTTCTCTCAATTAAACTTTTATCGAGCTTAACAATATCAATCGGGTAATTTAACAGGTGCGATATAGAAGAAAACCCGGTGCCAAAGTCATCGAGGGCAATTTTGCACCCGCTGCTTTTGATTAATTTCAGGGTTTCCAAAGTTGCGGTATTATTTTCCAGCAGTGCGGTCTCGGTCACTTCCACAATAACATTGTTGAGGTTGACGTGATTTTCTTTAGCTTGCTCTATGATAAATGCGTTGAGGTTTAAATCATGAATTTGCAAAGGAGAGAGGTTGATTGACAGCGCGATGTTGTTGGAGTTTGTTTCATCGACCAGTTGTGCGTATTTAGCCAATGACTTTTGAATGATCATCCTGCCAAATGTTTCAATCAGTCGAAGCTTTTCTGAAGCGATGATAAACTCAGCTGGTGAGGCTTTGGAGTCACCGAGAGGGAGTCTTACAAGGGCTTCGATGGCAATAATATTGGCGCCTGTTGTATTAAAAATAGGTTGAAAAAAAACGTCAAAGTTGTGGTTTTTTATCACGGTTCTAAGTTCGTTTTCAATTTGAAAGAGCCGATAAAATTCCCGCTCCAAAGATTCATCAAAAAAGCAGGCTTTGTTTTCTTTTTGTTTTTTCGCTTTATACATGGCGATATCAGCTTGTTTTAGCATGTCTTCCGCTGTGGTTTTTGAAGCGCAAAGCGTAATACCTATGCTGGCAGTGCTGTAAATTTGATGTTTATCATAGTGAAATGGCTCGTCGAAACTAGACAGTAGTCGCTCAGATATCGCCAAGGCTGCGTTTGAGTCCCTAACGCCAGAAAATACGAATGCAAACTCATCCCCGCCAAGCCTTGCAAATAGGGGGCTTTCTCTAAAGCTTGATTTAACCCGGTTAGCAAACTCTTTTAAAACAACATCGCCCGCTGAGTGCCCTAAACTGTCATTAATCAATTTGAACCCATCGATATCTAACAACATCACAACTACATATCCATCGAGGCTACGCATATTGACCAGCAGCGAAGTTAGTGCATTTTCGAAATATCTACGGTTGAAAAGCCCGGTTAATGTATCGCGCTCGGCTAGTTGCTTAACTTGTTGATAGCTATGAGTAAGTTTGTTCTGTAAGTCTATTCTTCTTTGAGATTGTTTGATACATCTAATGAGTTGGGTTGAAGTGACTTCATCTTTGAGCAATAAATCCTGAGCACCGGCATTAATACAGTTAACCAGCAACTCTTCATCTCTATTGTTTGTGATCATAATGATCGCACAATCCTCGCAGATGTTTTTCGATTTTAATGTCATCAATAATTGAAGCCCATTTTGCTTGGGCATTTGATAATCTAACAATACAATATCGAATTCATCTTGTGCGATAGCAGTCAGCCCGTCCTCGGCGCTAATTGCTTCTTTTATATTAAATTTTTTCCCCGAGCAAATTAAAGCTTCTTTCACCAGCTCACGGTCAATTTTTTCATCATCAACCAGCAATATGTTCATTTGCTGCGCTCCCTGTCGCCACGGTGGCTGTGGCCTGATCTTCTGATGTATTTTAGTGTTAATAATCAGCCTAGTTTAGGAGTAAATATTTGGCTAGCGAAGTGGCTATTTATTTACTAACTTAGTATTACTCTTAGTTGATGTTTATCTTGATTAAGGATGCTTTTTTTAGGTGGATAGGGCGGCAGTGCAGGATACCAATATACGTTGGTCATGGTTGCTAAAGAGCCGTGCGAAATCGTGGCTTATGCTGTCAGTGGCAACATACATTTTTTAGTTCACATGGAAAACTTAGCCAGTGGTTTACTATACTTTTTGAAGCGAAGCGCATAGACGCACTGGGACGGTATGGTTGGTGTTCATTGCGCCTTTAAAAAAGAACAAGTGCAATGGCTGTAAGGTCGCGCAATTACCTAAATAAACACGGATATTGAAGCGCTCATAGCGCATCTTTGAGAGTGTGCACACAAACAAAAAAGCCGACGTAAAAGCGTTGAGAAGATAATGCTGCCATTATTTGGCTATATGCCAGTTGAGAACGACACAAGGGCAGGGCTTGCATTCAATTGATAATAATGGTCGTTTAGGTATGAGCTTGGGCACAGCTTAAGCAGGTAAATCGCTGATTTGGTTTGGGGTGAGGTATAAAGGAGTATAGATGGACGTTTTGAATGTTTTGTTAGTAGATGATAGTGAGGACGATCGCTATTTTTTAAAGAGGACACTGACGAGCGATGGATCTCATTGGCATATTTTGGAGGCGGAGTCAGGTGAACATGGCTTGGATATATTGAAAAGCCATCAGGTTGATATTGTTCTGTTAGATTATTCGTTACCTGGCACCAATGGATTAATGACGTTATCGGCCATTAATAAACAGTTTCCGCTATTGCCCGTTATAATGCTCACAGGGCAGGGCAGTGAAACAGTGGCTGCGGAGTCTATCAAAAATGGTGCATCAGACTACATAAGCAAAGGCGGTCTCACGCACCTGTCATTGATGAAATCAATCAATTCTGCAATGCACTCTGCGCGGTTGCATCGCAGAATTGAGGAGAAAAATAGAGAGCTTTCGCAGTTTGCATACGTATTGGCTCATGATCTAAAGCAGCCGGCAAACGCAGTTCAAAAAATGAGCCAAGTGATTGTACAAAATTATCATCAATGTGTTCCTGCCAATGTGTTGGATAAACTGACTCTGATCAACCAATCATCGTTGCAAATGTATGGGCTAATTGATGCATTGGTATGTTATACCCAGCTAGATTTAGACGATTCACACCTTTTTGAAAAAACGGATTTTAACAAGTGTGTTGAAATAGCAATATCGAATCTCACCACTCAAATTGAATCTTCCAGTGCTAAAATTACATGTTCAGATTTACCGTCCATTACGGCGATCCCAAGCTTCGTTGTACAGTTGTTTCAAAACATCTTAGAAAATTCCCTTAAATACTCTGAAAGTCAGCCATTTATTGATATCTCTTGTCAGTGTGATGAAACTTGTTGGCATTTCACCGTACAAGATAATGGTATTGGTATTCCACCACAATTGAGACATAAAGTGTTTGAGCCATTAGCCCGCTTACACAATAGTGAATCTTACGCAGGGTCCGGGTTAGGGTTGGCTACTGCAAAAAGAATCGTCAACAAACACTGTGGAGATATCTATTTTTCAGATAGTGAATGTGGTCAAGGCAGTAAGCTACACTTTTCTGTCTCTAAAAAACTGAAGGTATCTGAAAAAGAACAAGCGCTCAGGTAGGTCAAAATTGGGTAAGTGAATAAGCAGGTCTGCAAGAGTATTCCAAGGAGATATAGTGTGTTTATAGGTCGATTCATATTACTGTTTTTATTGGTGCTATCTTCAAATGCCGAAGCCCAAAGAATACTGATTGTAGAAACGCTTCAGGTCCCTATTGTCACCACTCACACCAAGCACATAGTGTCCAGATTGAAACGATTGGATAACCAATTGGAAATTGATGTATTTGATGGCAATGGGCAAAGCGCTCTCATAGAAGCGCATATACAAGAAAAGCTTGCTTGTCGCTGCTTTGATTTACTGATCGCTAATGGCACACTTGCTGCGAAAATAGGTAAAAAACTGCTGGTCGATCAAGGTATTCCTATGGTGTTTGTGACAGTTGCTGATCCACAAGGTGCCGGGCTAACCATGGCTGACAACTCCAGCAATCACTTTATTACGGGTAGAGCATATTCAGTAAGGCGCGGCACCAAGTTAGAGATCGTCAATCAACTATTTAAGAATGATAAAGTAAACATTGGTATTGTTGCGACAACATATCCAGCCGCTTTGACAGACATACGCAGGATTGAGGTAATAGCCAAAGAATATAAAAACATTCAATTAACTAAAAAAGTCATTGAGTATCAGGATGTGAGTAACGCCTCACTAGATGATACCTATTTAGCAGCGTATCAAGCTGCAAGTGCGATTCAATCACAAGTGGACTTTTTCTGGTCTGTGAATGGACCACTTAGCGAAAAGAGTGAATTTGTCCCTGCCATGTCCATTTTGAAACCTATCTTGTATGGTGCAAATATTAAATCAGTGCAACAAGGCGCGTTGTTTACGGTTATTCCTGATCCAGAGTGGACAGGGAAAGAAATAGCTAATATTGTCGTTAGAATATTAAGTGGTACCCCTGCCAACAAAATTGAAATTCGCTCTGCGTCAAAGAATATTCTCGCATTTAACGTCAAAACCGCCACATCGCTGGGCGTTGTTATACCCTTTAGCTTGCTCAAAATAGCAGGCGAACATGTGTATCATTAACGGGCGACAATATGAAACTTAAGTATCTTTTATTTATAATTTTTTTCCCCTTAATGGTACTTGGTCCAGCTGCGGTGGGGTTTATTGCATATCAGTTTATTGAGCAAACAACTTTCGAAAAATTAACATTGCTAAATGATATGCATACGACAGATTTTATAGGCTTACATGTTGAGTCACGAAATCAGACCTTAATTAAAAACAAACTGGATAGCTATCCGAGCTATGTAAATGCGTATAAAAAAGAGGTGCTGTTAGAAGTTAAGCAAAGCTATGAGCACTACGACGGCAGCTTTTTAATTTTTGATAAGACCCTCGATAAGTGGTTTTACAAAGAAGGCTATTTAAAGGGTGAGTCTAAGACGCATTTAAGTGCAATCGGCTTTGATGTCCTTGATGGCGTCAATGTGGTTAAAATCGGTGCAGAGCAATATATCTATTCCAAACATGTATTTTCCCCTTGGGAGTGGGAAATATACGGCATCTATCCGCTATCTAAGGCGAGCGGGCTTTTATATGAAATTGGCTTTGCTGTATTTTGGGTGTGTGCGTTTATTTTAATGTTACTTTTTGTCATAACCTCCTTTATTTATAGATATTTATTTCTTAACCCATTAACTAAAATCACGCAGTTTTCAGAAAATGTGTCAATGCTAAAGCTTGATAATAAGCTGGTTATAGAGTCGCCGACAGAGTTTGCTGTTTTGAGTCATTCATTGGAAACAATGCGGGTTAAATTGAATGACAACTTAGAAAAAATTGAGGCTGCAAATGAAGACCTCAGTGAGTTTTCTTATCGAACTTCGCATGATTTAAAGTCTCCACTGACCGCGTCTAAGCAGCTTGCTAAGTACGTATTGGAAGATATTAAAAGTGGTAATTTACAAGAAGCAACCAGCAGTGTTGAACGCATTTTTAATCAAATGTCTAAGTTGGAATCCCTGGTCGACGACGTGTTGTCTTTAACCCGTGTTGATCTGGTGACAGAAAGAGATGAATTTCTTGATGTTCATGATTTACTAAGTGAAGTCAAAGCTAAAATAGACACTTTTTTTCACACCGAAGAGTGTGTGCTGACTATGAAAGTTGATATGGACGACCCAAAAATATTTGGACAGCGAGTGCGTTATAAACAAATAATTGAAAACTTGGTATCTAACTCTTTTAAATACAAAGACGCTGCTAAAAAGCAGTGTTTTGTCACAGTTACTTTGAAAGATAATGACCATGATGGGATTATGCTTGAAGTTGAAGATAACGGTGTTGGTATACCAAAAACGTATCATCACGAAGTCTATGATATGTTTAAGCGATTCCACCCTCAGCTATCTTCTGGTTCCGGACTTGGCCTTGCAATTGTCAAAAAACACGTTGATAAATTGAAGGGTTATATCAATTTTGATACGTCCGATCAGGGAACTCGATTTACGATACACATTAAAAGGAATAAATAGACAATGACGCCATTTTCAGTATTGATAGTTGATGACAATGAAGATGATAGGTACATTTTAAAGCGACAACTAAGGGATTCAAAATTACCCATTAGCAAGGTATTTGAAGCGTGTGATGGTGTCAATGCTGTGGATTTTTTTGAAGACAGTAAACAACATGCAGCAATGAGTGATGAGGTTTATCCGCCAAAGTTTATATTCCTAGATATCAATATGCCACTGATGGGAGGCTTTGAGTTTTTAAGAGTATTTGAGGGAGTGGTTAAAAAGCTAAGCCTTGATTCAATTATCATTGTTATGTTTAGTAGCTCGGAAAGAGAGCAAGATAGAAAAATGGCGTTGAGTCACTCTCAAGTGAAAGGTTATTTTATCAAAGGCGCATATGGCGTTGAGTGTTTAACAGAGCAGCTGAGATTGATGGCCGACTCAAACAGCTGAAGAGCCGACTAATGTCCAAAGCTATCTAATTACTCTATTTGCTATGCAATGTGTGACGTATAGGTATGTGGGGTAAGTTGTGTTGTAATCACAGTATAGCTTTGCGCCATCAATTAAAACGTTGTTGCCTTAAAATGAATTAGGCACTTCCTTTTCCGTATTGTCTAATAGGTCAAGTTAATGCGAAAACGCCTTAACTCCCCATCTCTTTGTGAGGAATAGCAGGCGCTTTTGAGGCTAACCGTGTTATTTCTTTGTACCTTGACTCAAAGGTGAGTTGCTATTCACAACCGATAAATGGTTTGTGTTATTTTCATCTTCAAGTAACTGTTTTATTTTGTGCTCACTCATGGGTTGGTAATACAAGAAACCCTGTAATAAATTAATGTTCAAATCTGCGCAGGTTATTGATTGTGGACTTGTTTCAACACCCTCAGCGACAATATCAAAATCTAATTTAGTGAGCATGTAAGTCAGCCCTTTAAGCATGTCGTGACTAGTTGAGTCTGGCTGCGAGATACTTTGAATTATCGAACGGTCTATTTTGACAATTTTGATGGGGGATTTGAGCAAATATGGCAGAGACGAAAAACCGGTACCAAAGTCG
Organism: Pseudoalteromonas luteoviolacea; assembly: GCF_018100925.1. GTDB lineage: Bacteria > Pseudomonadota > Gammaproteobacteria > Enterobacterales > Alteromonadaceae > Pseudoalteromonas > Pseudoalteromonas obscura. The sequence continues at coordinate 326,973 of NZ_JAGJEH010000005.1, forward strand.
TCCAGTGCTAGCCCAATTCCCTGCTCAGAGAGACTGGCTAGGGTTTCATTGATCATTGATGAATTTTGCAATAGTGCTTCTTCGGTTAACTCGAGGATCAGTCGATCCGGTGGTATTTTAAATCTAGTAAGCGCTTCTATTACCATATAAGCAAAGCCACTTTTGCTCAACTGGCCTGGTGAAACATTGATTGCGAGCTTAAATTGGTACTGTTGGTTTTGCAGCATAGCGGCGAAATGTTTAAATGCTGATTCTAAAACCCATTGACCAATTGACTGGAGCAAATCGGCTTCTTCGGCAATTGGTATAAACTCGGCAGGTAGTTGAGTCGTTGTTGCAATAGGCCAGCGGATCAAGGCTTCTAGAATCACGATTTTTTCGGACTCTCTGTCGATAATAGGCTGGTATTTTATATCAAACTCTTTATTGTTGACCGCTTGACGCAGCTCAGCTTCAACTTTGTATTTAAGTAAAAAGGGCGCTTGAATATTATCTTGAAAAATCTCGATCTGCTCACCAGATTTGCGCTTTGCTCGGTACATTGCGATATCAGCTAGTTTCATCAAATCTTGACTGTGTTCTGCATTGTAAGGCGCGATGGCAATGCCAATACTGCCGCTGCAATGCAGCGCATGACCTGAGATTTCAAAAGGCGTATCAAGGGTAGCGAGTATGCGCCTAGCGATGACTTGTGCTTGCGATATTGATGATAGCTCACCACAAGCAAATGCAAACTCATCCCCACCTAGTCGGGCGAGTAACTCATTTTCACGCAATACTTCTTTTATCCTGCCAGAAATAGCGCCTAGCAATCTATCACCAGTATGATGGCCAAAATTGTCGTTGATATGTTTAAATTTATTGAGGTCTAACATCATTACAGCAGTTAATTCGTTCTGGCGGCGAGCTCGGGAGCAGAGCAGACGATTCAACATTTCTTCAAAGTGGAAGCGATTATGCAAACCAGTCAATGAATCCCTCTCAGCCAGCTCTTTGATATGTATATAACTTTCATGTAACTGCTGCTCTAGTTCATGGCGCTTTCGAGCTTGTAATATGGAGCGTGCTAACTGAGAACCAGTGATTTCTTGCTTGAGCAAAAAGTCTTGGGCGCCTGCATTAATACAATCCAATGCAAGTTGTTGATCATAGATATTACAGGTCATCACGATTGCAGTATGTTTTAGGTAGCAATTGCCTCTTAACTCGATGATCGCTTCTACACCGTTAACCAGCGGCATATTGAAATCAAGTAAGATGACGTCAACTTGAATCTCTTGAATGAGTTGATACGCTTCGATAAGGCTACTGGCCTCGACAATATCATAATGTTGCTGCTCGCCAGAAAGTGTTTTTATCACCGTTTTTCTATCAATTGCATCATCGTCAACGACAAGTAACTTTGTGTAGGTCATATGGTCCTATTCCTTGCATATTCAGCATCGAGACAACAAATGTTGTTTCTGGGTTATTCCACTTTAACTCTAGACCAAACCCTTTGAAGTGAAAGTGTTGAAAGAAAATAGCGCCTATAAATTGATCCTGCCAATCACGATAGCGTGAATAAGGTGTGTCTTTTTATATACATTGATTGAAAAAATATGCTTGTATAGTGATATTGACTTGATTAGAACAATGCCGCATGAGGAAATACTGAAAATGGAGTATTTGATTGCCGTAACCCTATTTGCAATTTCCACCTCGATCACTCCGGGGCCAAACAACATTATGGTGATGACCAGTGCCTTAAACTTTGGTATTAAAAAAACCTTACCCTTACTGTCGGGAATTTGTGTTGGATTTAGTTTGATGTTGCTGGTGGTGGGACTGGGCTTTGGGCAAGTATTTAACTGGTTTCCGGATTTGCATTTAGTGATTAAGTGCGCGGGTGTCACCTATTTGCTGTATCTCGCTTGGCTAATTGCTCGCTCAGGCGGAGCAACTATGGAATCACAAGCACAAACGCCACTTACGTTTATTAACGGAGCTTTATTTCAATGGGTGAATGCCAAGGCATGGGTTGTAGCAACTGGCGCAATTGCCGCTTTTACCTCTATAGGTGAAGGCTATTACGGTCAAAATATGACAATTGCATTGATATTTTTGATTGCTGCATTTCCCTGTGTTGGTATTTGGCTATTGTGTGGGTCTGTTCTACAACGTGTATTAAAGCAGCAAAAATCCAGAGTATATTTTAATTATTTTATGGCTGCTCTTTTGGTTTTATCTGTAATACCTGTGATGTTTGAAGTGTATACACAGCTCGGCGAGAAGGGATTATGAGCGTCAAAGTAACCGTAGTACACGGGGATATTTTAGAGCAAGATGTTGAAGCGATCGTCAATAGTTGGAATCGCAATATCATTCCTTGGTGGTTACTTTTACCACAAGGGGTCTCTGGGGCAATCAAACGAAAAGCAGGCACTAACCCTTTTAAAGAGGTGGCGAAATATGGTGCTATTCCACTTGGGGAGGCGCGTTTTACATCTGCGGGTGAATTAAATTTCAAAGGGATCATTCATGTTGCGGGGATTAATTTGTGTTGGTTTGCCACCGAATATTCTATAAGCCAGTCAGTAAAAAATGCACTAAACCTAGCTCAGCAACACGGGTTTAAGGAAATCGCTATGCCGCTAATTGGCGCCGGTTCTGGCAACAGATCGGCGGACTGGTGTTTTCAGTGCATCATGAAAACACTCAAAGACATTGACAGTCCTGTAGCTGTTAGAGTCGTTAAGTATGTGTCGACACGGTGACGTTTTCTCTTTGTAAGCTACCGTTTTTTATATACTTTTATAGAAGAATATCTCGTGCTGCCCTATACTAAGCGGCTTAAAAACGATCATATGCTGTCAAGCAAGTCTAGGGGGTGCTTTGAATATAGTCATTATTGAAGATGAGCCGGCAATCGCGGATACATTAACACACGTGTTGGAGCAAGATGGCTTTGAGGTGAAGTGGTTCAATACCGCAGGTGCAGGAATTGAGTATTTACGTTCAGCACATGCCGATCTTTTGGTACTGGACGTTGGCTTGCCTGATGGTAATGGCTTTGACCTTTGTAAGCAGATCCGTGCGTTTTCAACGCTGCCAATTATTTTTTTGACGGCACGGTCAGACGAAATTGATCGCGTTGTTGGGTTGGAAATAGGCGCTGATGACTATGTCACTAAACCATTCAGTCCAAGAGAGATGTTAGCGCGAATCAAATTAAGACTAAACCCTAGACCGCAAACACTATTGCATGCCAAAGATAAACCTACATCCGGCTTAACAGAAGAAAATTACGACTATCATAAAAATGGTGTCGCATTAGGTCTGACTGCATTGGAGTTTCGCTTGCTCTATGCGCTGATCGCCGCATCGCCACGTGTCCTTAGCCGGCAACAGCTGATGGATTTTGCTGATATGCCGATTGAAGAAGCTTATGAGCGAAACATTGATTCGCATATCAAATCCATTCGCAATAAGCTGAAATCTGTGCAAATGAGTGATAACTTAAAGACCAAGCGTGGTTTTGGTTATTACTTTGAAGATTAGGAAGTACGATGCAGCGCTGGCCTAAAATTCCACTCGGACTGAGATTATTTTTGCTCTACTTCGTCATTGTGATTATGACGACCTATTTTGTCAGCTCAACACTGCTCAAGGAAATCAAACCAACAGTGCGTCAAACCACAGAAGAAACGCTCGTTGATATGGCAAATTTACTAGCGGTATTGGTGGCCGATGACTTAGCCAATGACACCTTACAAAGTAGTAAAATTGCCCACTTAATTCAGCAGTTTGGCAATCGCAGTGTCGATGCGGCGATCTGGGGGGTCGACAAGAAATCCATGACTCACCGAATTTATGTCACTGATATGTCGGGTATTGTGGTTGCAGATTCTTGGCAACAGGACGTAGGGCGTGATTTTTCGCGCTGGAATGACGTGTACCTTACGTTAAGGGGCCAATACGGCGCTCGTTCCACTGCGACAGATCCAAATGATCCACTGTCAACGGTCATGCATGTGGCTGCGCCAGTCATATATCAAGGTCAAACCATAGGGAGTTTAACGGTTGCCAAAGCGAACCGCTCTGTACAGCCATTTATTGATCTGTCAAAACAGCGAGTGATTAATTGGCTCGCCGTCATGAGTGTGCTGGTGTTATTGGTTGGGGCCGTGATTGCATGGCGCATTAACTCAGCATTGAAGAAACTCTCTGTATACGCTTATAAAATGGGGCGGGGTGAGAAGGCGGCAAAGCCAGTTTTCAGGGTATTTTATGAATATGGAAAGCTCAGTGACGCACTGGCGGATATGCGAAATCAACTCGACGGTAAAAATTACGTTGAGTCATATGTTGAAACACTGACCCACGAATTGAAAAGCCCGCTCTCAGGGATAAAAGGGGCAAGTGAGCTATTACAGATGCCGCTAGAAGAGGCTAAACGACAGCGATTCGCGACAAATATTGAGCGCGAGTCTGAACGCATGCAGTCTTTGATTGACAAACTATTAGTGCTGGCAAAACTAGAAAAACAGCCTGAACTTGAACAAACAAGTGATATTAATAGCGCCGATTTAGTGCACTATGTTGCAGATACGCTGAACATCAAGATGGAACAAAAAGCGGTTAAATATCAATTTGACGATACACATAGCATTGCTATTGTCGGCGATATCTTTTTACTGCGCCAAGCTTTACTTAATCTGTTTGATAATGCATTGGATTTTGTTACTCATGGCGGGGAGCTTGAGGTACACATAGTGCAACGAGATGAACATTGTTGTTTCGTTATTTTTAATGAAGGGCCGCCAATCCCAGATTATGCGCTTGCTCGCCTCACCGAACGTTTTTATTCATTGCCCAGAGCCAACGGCAATAAAAGCACAGGGCTTGGACTTAACTTTGTTGATCAAGTGGCCAAGCTACACTTTGGTTACTTGCAAATTCGCAACCGCGATAGGGGAGTCGAAGTGACGTTGGCAGTGAAAACTCCATAAAGTCTCCACATTAACTCCACATGTAAGCCAAATAAAATTATTAGACTGTTGGTAAACCTGAGGAGTTAATCATGAATAATCAAAACAAAGAAAAAATGGGTGTAAAATTTGCGACCTTAATCGGGATTATTATCTTTCTGATGATACCGTTAATGCTTATCAAAGATTTGATTGATGAGCGCAGTCAAATGCAGCAGCAGGTCCAGCGTGAGATAGCTAAAAGCAGTAGCGATGAGCAACGTTTAATCGGTCCATTTTTATATATCGAATTTGAGCGAGAAGTAGAGCAGAAAAATGAAACCAAGGTGATTAAGGACAAAGCCTTTGTATTACCTGAAACGCTTAAAGTACACAGCAAATTAGATACACTTGAGAAATATCGAAGTATTTACAAAGCGACCTTGTATCGCTCCATCAATACTATTTCAGGTGAGTTTTCGATTGCTCATCTACACGCACTGCGAGCAGAGCAAGTGACAGGTGCAAGCTTGGTATTTGGTATCAAGGACATTAGAGGTATCGGGTTAGATTCAATATTAAAGGTGTCTGGTCAAGAGGCCGAGATGTTACCCGGGACACTTTTGAACAGCATCCAAGAGGGGGTACATGCGCCAATTTCAGTGTCGCAATTGGCGAACGAGACTTTAACCTTTTCAGCGGATCTGCATTTACAAGGGATGACAAGGCTTTCTGTGTCGCCGCTTGGCAGTGAAACGCATTTGAGTATGTCCGCCAATTGGCCTCACCCAAGTTTTGAAGGTGAATATTTGCCTTTGCGCTCTGATATCAGTGACGAGTCATTTACAGCACGCTGGCAGGCGAGTTATTTCTCAACCAATATGCAAAGCATTTTTACTAATTGTGTCATGCGCAGTCAATGTCAGATGCTATACAACAGAACTATGGGTGTTGCGTTAGTCGATCCGGTCGACCACTATTTGAAAAGTCATCGAGCAATTAATTATGCTTTACTGGTTATTTTGTTGGTAATGGCAAGCTTTTTCCTGCTCGAACTGGTGCGTTCAGAGCCAATCCATCCAGTGCAATATGGCTTTGTTGGACTAGCGTTGGCAATCTTTTATCTACTACTAATCTCATTAAGTGAGCATCTTGGGTTTGGATTTGCTTATCTAATTTCCACGTTAAGTGCAACTGGTTTACTTGGTTGGTATGTCACAGGGATACTCAAAAGTATCAAACTGGGGCTCTACTTCAGTGCTGGCCTGATCATGTTGTATAGCTTGCTCTATAGCATGTTAGGCGCAGAAGACTATGCACTTCTGATGGGCAGTTTAATGTGTTTTATGGTGCTTTCTTTGGTAATGATTTTAACGCGCAAAGTGAATTGGTATGGCCATGCTCGTAGTCAGCAAAGTGCCACAGAAGCCACTGCAAATATTAAAAACCAGTCCCCTGCGACTTAGCGAGGATCAGGGCCAATAAAATCAATAATTAAAGGTGATTTATTTAGATAGACAATGTGTGGCAAAATTGTTGGTTTTTTGCAGCAATAATGATGGAGATTGTATAAATGCTAGAGCTTTCGATTTTACCACTGTTTGCCATGACGTGCTTACTTCTTGCGATTTCACCGGGACCTGATTTGGTATTGATTTCTGCTTACTCTTCTGGACAAGGTGTATTAGCTGGGGTGAGGATATCACTGGGAATTTTTATTGCGGGCCTGTTGCAAACGTTGGGCGTTGCTTTGGGCTTAGGGCAGTTAATGCAACAGTTTCCACCACTAATAATGATGGTAAAGTTACTCGGTGCCTTATATTTAGCTTGGCTTGGTGTGAATATGCTAAAAACATGGTGGATAAATAAAACGCAACCTGAAAAGTCAGTTAAAGCCACACCGCTGTCTTCTCAAAACCTTCTTATCAAAGGGTTTTTAAATAATTTAATGAACCCTAAAGCCATTTTGTTTTTTAGCGTGTTTTTAGTTCAATTTACAAATGATACGCAGCCGATGGTATCTCAAATCATCACCTTAGGTATATTACTATGCACTATCGTTTTGCTAGTTAACTTTGCTTTTTCTATTATTTTCAGCAAAGTAGCGAGCGCTTTTGCTGGCAAATTTAAATTAGCGCAACACTTTGACGGTATTCTTGGCACGTTATTTCTAGCACTAGCAGCGAGATTAGCGCTTTCAAAAGAATAATAATTTGGATTACATAAATGACAACAATAACAACATTAGAAACAGAGCGACTGAAATTAATCGCGCCCACAACGGATTGCCTAAACGCGTATTTACAGTTTTATACCGACGCAGACGCATCAAAAATGTATGGTGGCCCCATCGAACCGGCGCAAGTACTGGCAAGGCTTAAAGCCGATTTAGGTTGTTGGTATTTGTATGGTTTCGGCGTGTGGGTCGTGCAGGAAAAAGCAACGGGAAAGTATATTGGTACATGTGGCTTTTGGCGTGGTTACAACTGGCCAACGGAACTGACATGGTGGTTGCTACCCGAAGGTCGTGGCAAAGGCTATGCTATTGAAGCGTCTGAAGCTGCTATAAAACATGCATATGACGAGCTGAATTTTGAACATGTGCAAACCTATATGAATGACGATAATGCCCCCGCTCGCGCTTTAGTAGAGCGTTTGGGTGGTGTTAAAACTGATAGAATGTGTTTCCCTGACGGCTTATATCGGGATATTTATACGATAAACGCCCCTCAATAACAAACACCTGCTAAATCATTTTACAGATGTATAAGGTGGCCGAGTAATGTGTGGTCATCTTTTATATCTGTCGGCCTCGATATGAGCGTGTTCAATTGTACTGGAAGCATGATGATACTCGTTATTTTATGCCTGACCCCCATATTGCTATATTGGCTCAATGCGAGCGTACTAAAGCGTAAATACCGCCCAGTTTGGCTATCCGCGATCGCTACGTTTGTATGCTATGCCTCTTTACTGATAAACGTTTCCTATGTAGATCATCAATTAGAGAAAGAGCTTAAGGCTTTTGACCTCAATAATGACGGTTTTTTTTCGGAGACCGAGAGAACACCAGAGCAACAAAAAGCGATGCAACGAGTAGTATCAGATACGGGGCGCAATTTTGCGCCAATTACTGGCGCGTGGTTTTCTCTAGGCTACTTTTTGATACTGTGGTCAGTTACACTCATATGTTCATGGATAAAGCGGCAATATGTTAGGCAAGTGCATCGTACTTGAACGTTCCATAAGGCGATGTAAAGGACTACTTAGCTATTAGCTCAACATTTTCATAGGCCGCAACAATGGCAGATACATCGCCACCACCTTGGTCTATACGCTTATAGTGGGCAATGGTTTTACTAAGATATTCTGACGCCACAGCACGGGCTTGCTCGTCACGGTAATACCAAATCTTTTCACCAACAGGCGAGATGTCGTCAAATGCTGTTTGGTTAGTTTCTTTATTTGACAATTTTAGCAGCTCGTAATGACGGTTGTTCTCTTTGACCAGCACTTCGTCGATTAAATGTAGTTTTAGAGCACTGAGATCTTGCCTCAATGCATATAAATGATGCACAGGGCAGAGCACAAACTCGATATCTGCATTCGGGTTATCGATCAATATTTTTTTCACAAATGCACTACATAGATCGCCGCCAACACCTGCAATAATCACTAAGTGTTTGCCTTGCTTCTCACTTAGTGGCAACTTGGCGACGTCCAAACAGTGGGTTTGCCACTGGTCACTTTTGTGTGGATAGAATTGCTGTAGTTTCACTTCAAGGTCTTGTATTAAGTGGGGCACAATGTCGACAAAGTGAATCTTGGCATTGAGGTCTTTATTGAGCAGGTCGGCACCAAGTAGACCGTGATCGCAGCAGCAATCCCATATATGGGTGTAGCGGTCTTCAATCAATGCACTTATTTGAGCAAGTCGTTTACCTAGCTTCATTTTAACTTATCACCTTTGACTTGGTAGCGAGCTAGAAATGTATCCACCGTCTCTTCAATGATTTTATCTTCAGTAATATGGGCGTCCATCTCAAAACCATATAGACGTGGGTAGAATATGAATGATTTAAGTTGAAAGACAAACTGTTTGGTCGCAAATGTAATATCGTCTATTTCAAGCTGCTCAGCTGCGATTGCATGATCTATGAAAGTTTCAAAATAACGCATACAACCGACTTTGGTGTTGTTCAAATGTGCAGCCATATCTGGGTTTTGCAGTAACTCTAAAAACGCAACCCGGGCAATACGTAAAAAGGGCGCTGAAGTCAGCATTTTTGCTTCGGAGCGCGCAATTTCTATAAGCTGTTGGCGCATACTTTTGTCACTTGTATAGATCAACTCCTGCTCTTGTGTCACTTGGTCGAGCATGTTTTCGATCACGGCGTAAAGTAGCGCTTCTTTACTATCAAAATGATTGTAAACCGTACGTTTTGATACTTCGGCAGTTTGTGCCACCAAATCCATACTGGTTTGTTGTGCTCCATGTTCAGCGAATAAAAGCTCTGCTGCTTGAATGATTTGCAGACGTTTTTTTTCGGACAGCTTCATTGTTAACTCCTCATTTTGACGAGGCTAGTGTAGCTGAATTTAAAAAAAGTTGCACTGCATAGTTTACTTTTTATATTGGATGTGAAAAACTGCACCGTGTAGTTTACTTTTGGTGATGGCAAATGAAAGCTAGATATAAAATCTCCCTTTTTGCAGCAGTATTATTTGGATTAACGGTTGGAGGATGCACTATGGTTTCAAACTTAGATGCACAAGTGAATGAAGCGGGTTATTACTCAACACAGTTTAAAGCGGGTAAATTTCATAATAGCAATGAAACTGAACAGCCCAACATGAGAAAAACCCTAGGCATTTTCTGGCGTTATATTACTGAAACCAAGCAGTCGCCAGTGCCGAGTAAGCCTTTACCTATGGTACAGCAAAGCACATCTATGCTGACTCAGTTGTCAGATACGCAGATCCATATGATAAAACTGGGTCATTCATCGGTATTACTGAAAGTGTACGGCAAGTACTGGCTGCTTGATCCGGTATTTTCAAAGCGTGCTTCGCCTTTCAGTTTTGCAGGTCCTGAACGTTTTCAAGACACGCCTATTTCCCTTGAAGACTTGCCGCCCATTGAACGTATTCTGATCTCTCATAACCACTACGATCATTTGGACAAAGACAGTGTATTGGCGCTCATAGATAAAACTAAAGAGATCTTTGTACCACTTGGCGTTGAAGGTGACCTAAAACAATGGGGTGTTGATGACACTAAGATCAAGGCATTTGACTGGTGGCAAGAGCACACGGACAACAATAGCCTAGTATCATTTGTACCAACTCAACACTTCTCCGGTAGAGGATTGGGAGATAGTAACAAAACATTGTGGGGGTCATGGGTAATTAAGGCTGGCGATCAAAGTATCTATTTCAGTGGCGACTCCGGTTATTTTGATGGATTTAAAGAAATTGGTCGTCGCTATGGGCCATTCAATTATACCTTCATTGAAACTGGTGCATATGACAAAGATTGGGCAGATATCCACATGACCCCAGAGCAGAGCGTGCAGGCGCATCTCGACTTAAATGGTGAGGTCATGTTCCCTATTCACAATGGAACATTCGATTTGGCTTTCCACTCATGGTACGACCCGCTTGAGCGTGTGAGCAAAGCGGCTGAGCATGAGCAGGTGACAATAAACACGCCGATTGTAGGGGAAGTGATCACGGCCGGCACGCCTCATAACAATGCCTTTTGGTGGAAATCTCTGATGTCGAAAGGTTAACAGCCGCGTCTTGTTTGTATAGTATACCGGTCCAAAGCAATCTTGTTTTGGACCAGACCTATGTATACAGAAATAGAACAAACCACCATTAATATTGTCGACCGACAGCTTGAAGCCTATAACAATCAAGATATCGACGCATTTGCTGCAACTTATAGTGAAGACGTAGAAATTTACCAATCTCAAACTTTGGTCTTTAAAGGGAAGCAAGCGCTCATTGAACGTTATGGCAAAAAGTTTTCAAGCCTTAGTTACTTAAATGCTTCTTCTTTGACGCGTATTGTTCAGGGGCACTTTTTAATCGATCATGAGCTGGCTCAATCGTCAACTCTACCCAGTAAAGAGATTGATCATAGCGTTAAAGTGGTTGCTGCATACGAAGTAAAAGATGGCCTTATCTGTAAAGTCACTTTTATGGGCTAATATTTAGATCATTCGCAGCATTTACAGTGTTGTTGATATTGATTATTATTATCAATATCAACGACCAAATTACCTTCAGGATGAATTATCAACAGCTAATTGCTAAAGACGCTTTTGAAAAAGCGTATCAAAACGCAAGTGCGGAATTTGCAGTAAAGGCAATGATCCTTAAACATAACCCTGCCAATATTGATAACTTGGCCGCATACATAGATGCTGGGCGCAAATTTGTAGAAGTATGTCTAAAAGGCGGTGATCCGTTACATGTTACTCATTTAAAAATGTGGATCAGGCGTAATTTGGTATTAAATTATGGCCGGGGGGCTGCTAATTTGTCTTTTCAAAATATGTGTCTAGCTGAGCTTATTTATTTAGATAAACAACTCAAAACGGTATTTGCCTATTATGGCAATAATATCACCCCCTTGTTGCCGCAAGTGAGGTGATATTAAACACAAGTAAGTTTAAATATGGGTGTTATGAAAGGCTGTTTACTGCACGCTTTAATTGTGAGGACAGCTGAATTAAGTAGTCACGACCATACTGCTTGTTTTCAAGCTCTGCAAATAAAAAGGCAGGCAAATCATTAACGTAGTCTTCACTTAAGCTTGCAATACCCAGCGCACATGCTGCGACCGTATCAACATCACCACCAAATGCGACCGATTGAGTGAGTATTTCAGCGTAACTGCGTGCGTTAATTAAAACAGTGAGTAAGGCGTTTACGGTTTCATGACCGCAACAAGCGACCTCTTTACTCCAGTTAACATCCCACTCAATATCGGTATGAGATTGTACAAAATTAGCGACTTGCTGTTTGGGTCCTAGTTGATAGTAAAAGTAATGACTAGCTAGCGCGACAGCTTGAGAAGAATTAATACCGATGGGTGTGTTGTGAGTCACACAAGCCTGTAGCTTTGCCTTGTTGAGAACATCGTCAATGTTGGGAAACAACCCTATTGGGACTGAGCGCATTGCCGCGCCGTTTGCTGTGCTATTGGGCTTTATTTTTGCCAAAAATTCATCCGCTGATTCAATTGATTCCAAAAAGGCATAAAACCCTTTTGAATACCCAAGTCGCTTGTCCCGTTTAAAACACTCAACAAACTTTCGTGTAATACTTTCCTTAGTCCATGATTCAGAGCTTACTATGAGTTCTGCTAACGCAATCGACATTTGTGTGTCGTCTGTATAATGGCCTGGTGCAATACCTAAACCGTGTTCATGGTAGGCTGTCAGGTTATTAAAGTTTGTAACTTTTTCTTTGCTAGCAAACTCAAAGCCTGCACCGTAAGCGTCACCGATAGCGATTTCTAGTAACATGTAACTTCCTCTAATTGTTCCATCAGTAAATTAGTTTTCTACCTTTGTCATTGCTGAGCTGGCCGTTTAGCTTTTTAAATAAGTAAAAAGTGAAGGTTTGATTTTCTGTATTATATCCTGAGTTGTAGGTCATAAAGGTTAGGAGCTAGTACTTAACAGCGATACTCAAAACGTGACCCATTCGACTAACGACACTCTATTTAATAATTCAGGGTGTAACTTCATGCATTGGAGATTTGCTGTGCACTTACTTTATCCATCATTGTTATGATTTTAGGCGGCATGAGCAAACCAAAAGGCCTATCAACAGGCTATAAACAACGCTTTTTTATCATAAATACGCTTGACTACATAACGACGGATACCGTTCAGAGTGGCTTTGTATTTTTTATGGGTATTTTTATCATTGCTATGGATAAAAATAAAGCACCTTCCGTTGCGATCAGGCTCCACTGTATCATTTGTGCCCAGGTAAGGGGTTTGATAATTCCTTCAGTAAGACATTTTTGTTAAAATAGCGCGCTTAAGAGCTTATTTTTGAGGAGTTTCATGAAACACTGGGCTGTACGTATATCCGTCTTAATAGTTATCATATTGGTCGCTAGGCAACCTGACCTTGAACTGGATCATCAAGGAAAAACCATTTCGTATAAAGGATTAGTACAACCTACGGATTATTCAGGTGTAACAAATGAAACTTGCACAGCACGTCGACTTTCCTCTGTTGAACACCCTTATATTGAAAATACCATACCTGCGATAGACAAAGCATTTGAGCTAGGTGCAGACACGGTACACCTAAACATTCATGCTACAACAGACAAGCAGTTGGCTGTGTTTCATGATTGGACGTTAGATTGCAGAACCAATGGCGAAGGTGTGACCTCTAAGCAAACAATGGCGCACCTCAAAACACTGGATGCCGGGTATGGCTACCGTGTTGGTGAAGAGGAGACCTACCCATTGAGAGGTAAAGGGCTCGGGCTTATCCCTTCCCTTGCGGAAGTACTAGAGCAGTTTCCTGAAAAGTCATTTCTACTCAACCTAAAAACAGCTGGGCCAGACGCCGTTGAAGTGCTTACGAATCATTTGGAAAAGCTTTCTGAAGCGCAGCGCAATCGTTTAAGCTTTATTGGTCTTCAAAGTGTATCTGAAGGGATCATAGAAAAATTCCCAAACCAAAAGACGTACTCAAAAGAAGTGGGTAAGCGCTGTTTGGTGAAATATATCTTTATTGGTTGGTCTCGTTATTATCCAAAATCTTGTGCCAACACAACACTGGTGTTACCTGAGCAATTTGGTCGCATATTGTGGGGGTGGCCGGATCAATTTGCTGCGCGCGCCCAGCAAAATGGCAGCGAAGTATACTTGTATCAAACCAAGCAACCTTACGCCAAAGAGAGCGATTATAGGGAGCAAGGGATCGGTTTGTTTACCGCAGATATGTATGGCTTAGCTGAGGCGGCAAAAAGCCAATAGGCAGGTCGAGTGACATTGATATAATAGCGAAGAGGCTGCAACTTGCAGCCTCTTTTTCATTAATACACGTCTCTGACATAACGCTTTTGTTTTTTCAGGCTCGCCACGTAGGCTTGGGCTTGTTCAGCATCTAATCCGCCATGTTCAGCTACCACATCATGGAGGGCTTTGTCGACATCTTTGGCCATTCTAAATGCATCTCCACAGACGTAGAAGTACGCACCGCGTTCGAGCCATGAAAATAGTTCTGCGCCTTGTTCTTGCATCTTGTCTTGAACATAGATTTTCTGTGTTTGGTCTCGGGAAAATGCTAAGTCTAGGCGGGTTAAAATCCCAGATTGTTGCATTGCCTCTAACTCTTCTTGGTACAAAAAGTCGCACGCCTTTTGTCTGTCGCCAAAAAACAACCAGTTGTCTCCAGTTGCCTGTGTTGCTGCGCGCTCTTCTAAAAAGCCTCTAAATGGCGCGATACCAGTGCCTGGACCGACCATGATAATGGGGGCTGACGCGTCCTCTGGGACGGAGAAGTGTTTATTGGGTGCGAAGTAGCACTTAACCTTGTCACCTGGTTTGCAAATGTCGGCCAAAAACGTTGAACAAACGCCATTATGTGTGCGGTTATCCTGAGTATAACGGACGCTTGCGATCGTTAAATGCACTTGGTTGTGATGTTTCTTAATACTCGAGGAGATGGAATAGGCTCTCGGAGCAAGGGGCTTAGCGAGACGTATAAAATCGCTGGCTGTAAAGGCAGTGGGCGCATATTTTGTTAATAGGTCAACGCAGTCTAGTCCCCAAAGAAAATCATTGAGACTCTGCGGGCCCTCTTCGAGCTTGCCAATAAATTCGGCATTGCCACTGCGTGCGGCTACCTCAGCGATAAACTCTTTACTAGGTATTCGGATCTCCAAATGTTCACTGAAGATGGTTTGCAATGCAAGAGTATGCCCATCATATTGCTCGTGTTGTTCTTTCCTTGCGCCGAGTATGCTGATCAACTCTTCGACTATATCTGGTCGATTGGATGGAATTAAATTAATGGCATCACCAGCGTCGTAGCTCTCGTTTGTATCGAGTAGTGAAAACTCGTAGTGACATGTTTCTTTGCCAGAGCCCGGTTTATTCAATATATACGTACTGATTAGCTCTGCTTCAAACGGGTTATCTCGATTGAATTTGGATTTTGCCTTTTTTGTTGCCGCAGGGGCTGCACTGGGCACGACATCACTATGTCCATTACTGCCTTTTTGCGCGATGGTTGGCAGTGTCTCTGCGATCCATTCCTGTGCTGGAGATTCAAAGGCAACATCGCAATCGACCCGCTCAGCAATCCGTGTGGCCCCCAATGCTTCTAAGCGTTCATCCCATTGAATGCCCGCTAGACAAAAATCGTCGTAGTTGGTATCGCCAAGCGCTAGTACAGAGTAATAAGTATTGTCGAAACGCGGTGCGTTTGCGCTCGAAATATCGTCCCACAGAGCTTGGGCATTGTCAGGCATTTCTCCTTCACCATAGGTACTGGTGACGACCAGCAATCGTTCGGCTTGGCTTAACTGTGTAAGGTCAGCGTCATCCATGTCAATAACAAGCGGAGACAGTCCATGGTTTTTAGCAATCTCTGCTGCTTCTTCTGCAACGCCTTCGGCATTGCCTGTTTGCGAACCATAAATAATGGTTAGCGGCTTGATCTGCTGTTGGGGGGCGCTGGTGGTCGAAACATGCTCTTCCTTAACCAATAAACGCGTGTGTAGTCCAGCTAAAAAGCCGCCTAGCCACTGCCGTTGATCGTCATTAAACGGAATATCTTGTGGTAAAAACGGGACTTTTTTGTTGCTTTTTAATTGTTCCATAAGGTTCTCCTTCTTACGCAGCGGTTTTAACGGCTTCAGACAGTACATAGCAATAGTGTGTAGCGAGCAGTTCATCGACACTACGGTACTTGAGCAGTGCTTTTTGCACGGCTCTGTCTCTGTGTATGATCCACACGCTCGTACCTAACGCATGTGAGTCACAGACTTCTCTGAGCGAGAGCGCATCTTTGTAATCTTGAACGCGTTTTAAAGCCAACAGGCAGCTAAGAGCCTGATCGTCATAACTAGCCAAGGCTTCTTTTGCATCTTTGGCAAGTGCATCAATTAGTTTGTGATCTAAGGTTTCAAATAAGTACTTTGCGGTGATCTCCGTGTAACCTTGTGTATGTTGTTTTTGCGCCAACTGCTCCGCTCTGTGAAGCACTCCCGCACTAGTTATGTAGTTGTAAACTAATTCAGTATCACAATCGCCATAGTCCGGAAGCTTGCCAGAAAACAGGCATGCTGCGTCATTGTGATACTTGTGATATGCAAGCTGGATAGCTTTGACAGACTTATCTGCCCAGCCGAGCGACAGCTCTTCGAGCATTGTCCGCCTATTTAATGACAGGAGAATCTGTTCTGCGCAGTGGTACTGGTAAAGTGCGTTTGGAATAAGCACGTAAAAATGTTGCTTAGCGGATGGCCAGTTATCTAAAAGTACCTGCACGCGTGGTGAGCCAGTAGCTTTGAGGTGTTCACGCAAATGTTGCAACAGCGCCAGTTCCTGTCCGCGGCTTAGTTCATTGTCGGTAGACAAGCACAGCGTCGACACTGAGTCTTGCGAGCACAATTCACTAATTTGTCCCGATGGATCATATTGATACGCGGTTCCGCCACTCATGCCATTGCCAAACCCTTTACCATAAGCGCCTAGGTTGACGATAGCGCCATTGGTCATATATTCACAGCAAAAGTCGCCAACGCCTTCTACGACAGCGACAGCGCCGGAG
This sequence comes from Pseudoalteromonas luteoviolacea, assembly GCF_018100925.1. Classification (GTDB taxonomy): domain Bacteria; phylum Pseudomonadota; class Gammaproteobacteria; order Enterobacterales; family Alteromonadaceae; genus Pseudoalteromonas; species Pseudoalteromonas obscura. Next base: position 343,742 of record NZ_JAGJEH010000005.1, read on the forward strand.
TTTCTCACTCCAAATCGGTCACCTGCCTGACCGCAAACATAGAGCTGTCCGCCAGTTGCTCCAAATAGTGCGAAGTTTCCAATTAGGACATTTTCATCGATATTTTTACCACTGCTGGTAATGGTGATATGACCGCCACTGGCACCTTTACTAACCCCATCGTTACACGTTCCAATATGGCGAAGTGACATGCCTGAGTTATTGAAGGCCCCGTAACTTTGACCAGCAGAGCCTGAGGTGTGCAAGTTAACACTATGCGGTTTGAGTACAATACGGCCATTTTCAAGACGCATGATGGCGGGGTGGGCGTTGATATCTTTATCTGACAGTTGGTAATTTAAAATGCGCTCAATGTCGATAGCTAATTGACCTGCAACGGTTTTATTGCAGTTATTGAGTTTGATTGACTCACTGTCAAAACACACTTTATTTGCTGTTACAAACTCGCTTTGTAACTGTTTTAGCCATTTGTTATCAATGTCAAAATTGGCTTCCAAATAGACTGGCGAGTCGAATTTTATCTCTTCGGCAGGCTTTAACATTGCAGTCATATCTAACTTGCCAACCATGGCAGGGTGGGAGACAAGATGCAGTAAATCTGAGCGTCCTCGCACTTCAGATAAAGAGTGATAGCCTATACTGGCTAAGATCTCTCGTACTTCGTGTGCTACATTCATAAAATACTGTGCAAGTGCTCTTGGATCGCCTCGGTATACTTCTGGGTTAGTGGTGAGTCCAGCAGGGCACTTTAAATTACAGTTTTTAGCCATAACGCACTTGAGCATCATAAGTGCAGTGGTGCCAAATTCGAATGAATCTCCGCCTAACATAGCGGATTTAACTACATCGCTACCCGTTTGATGCGCATTGGAACAGCGCAGTGTGATTTTATCTCTGAGGCCGTTTTCGCTGAGTGCTTGATGTACTTCAGCAATGCCAATGTCTGCTGCTCGGCCAGTGTGTTTCAAGCTCGTTACTTGTGCCGCGCCTGTACCGCCAGTGTTTCCAGCGACATTGATGACATCAGCCCCAGCTTTGGCAACGCCAACGGCAATCGTACCGATACCCTCTGAAGAAACCAGTTTAACAATAACTCTGACTCGTGCCGCTTTGGCATCGTGGATCAGCTGGCCCAAATCCTCTATTGAGTATGTATCATGGTGTGGCGGTGGAGAAACCAACTCAACACCCGGTGTGCCACCACGTGCCGCGGCTATCACGACATTGACTTTGGGCGCAGGAAGCTGACCACCTTCACCTGGTTTTGCACCTTGGCCAATTTTGATTTCGATTTCTTGAAGTGCCGGGTCGGCTAAATAGCCGGTCCAAACGCCAAAGCGCCCAGAAGCAAATTGCTTTATTTTACTGGCTTTGACCGTATTGTAACGGCGGGAGTTTTCTCCGCCTTCTCCTGAGTTACTCATCGCACCTGCGATGTTGGTGCCCTGTGCTACGGCTTCATGGGCTTTTTCAACGAGTGCTCCGTGACTCATAGCGCCAGAAGCGAAAGAGGCAGTGATTTCGTGGGCGGGTTGTACTTTGGCCAGAGACACAGGCGCCACCCCTGTACAAAGTTTTCCGCACAGTTTATCTAGCGTAGAGTTGGTTCGTGTGACTATTAGGATCTTATCATTGGCTGGTAGCACCTCATACACTTCAGTTTTGAATAACTGGTTTAATGCCTCTGCGAGGTGCAAATTGGTTTTTGGGTTTTTTGCACTGTGGCTAAGCAGCCATTTATGTTGAGCGATCGGCTCTACGCTTAAACCTCTAATATTGACTTTATAGGAACCTGAGATCTCTATCAGTTTTAGAGCATCAACAAAGGCCTGTGTGCTATCAAGATGCGTAAAATCAAGCGGTAGAGAAAGCACATCTCGCAGTGCAGCTGGACGATGATGTCGTTCAACAAGTAGGTTGTGACTAAAATCTCGATAAGCTTGTGTGATTTCAAATTGGGCTATTTGCGCGGGGGTTCTGGCTTTGTAGCCAAGATCTTTATAGCCGTCATCTTCGGGTAAAATAACGCCAGTATCAGTGGACTCGAGCTGTGACTCATCAATATATTGAATTTTTTCCTCGGTCATATTGATGTATTCACGTACGGCAGTTGTGCCAAAACTGTGGCCAGCCCCTTGGGCTCGCTCCTTAAACAAGCCGAGCACAGGAATTTGATCTTCGGCTTGAACCTCAAATACTTTTTTGTGCCATGTAATGGCACTATCAGCCAGATCTTTAAAACGAGCTCCGCCAACTGGCGAGTGAATATTTGGAAAAATAGCTTTGAGCAGTGGGTCGTGTGTGTCGATGAAGTTGGCTTCAAAAAACTCTCCACCAATGTAGCTCTCGACAGTGCACAAACCAAATTTACCCATTGTTTTCATCAGTGCTTTTTCAGCCGCTTTTTGGTATCTGGCAAGCGCATCAAAAACCATATCTTCGTCTTTAAATAGCTCGATCGCACGATTGTAAACGGTGATAGGGCAGACTGCTGATGCGCCAAACCCTAATAGACAGGCAATGTCATGTGTGCTCGCGGCTTGTCCGGTGTGACAAATTAAACTGGTGTTGAAGCGCAGACCTTCGGCAATCAACTTTTGATTGATAGTAGCAACGGCAAGTAGCGCGGGAATAGCTGCTTGTTGGTGCGTAACCTTGTGATCGCTCAGTACAATGATATCGCAACCTTCACAGGCTAGCTGCTGTGCTCGACAGGCCAGAGTTTTTAGTGCATCAAGTAGTTGCTGTTGATGGTCTGTATAACTTGTATCAACATTGAAGAGCATCGGTAGTGTTTCGACTTTGAGTGCAGTCTGCGCCTTAATTTTGGCTAAATCATGGGGTTTTAATAGTGGAGAATTAAGCACTATTTGACGATGGCTAGTCGAGCTAATATTGGGTTTTGCCCCCAGAGCAACACGCAGCGTCATACCGTCAACTTCGCGTATGCTATCTAACGGTGGGTTAGTCACTTGGGCGAAACGCTGACTAAAATAGCGAGAAACGCCACCTTCCTCTCGGGTCAAAACATTGGGCGCAAGGCCATAGCCCATTGCCGATATTTTCTCTGAGCCATCTTGCAGCATAGGATCTAGCATAAACTTAAAGCTTTCTTGGTTCATACTATAAGCGACATGTTGCGCAGTAATGTTTAAATGGGTGTTTTGCGTTATATCACTGTGCGTTACATCGGGTAATTCAGCGAGCGTGAGCCTTGCTTCATCTAACAAGGTCGCATAGTCATGCTCTGAGGCGAGCTCTTCTAGAATTTGAGCAGTGAATTTAATCTCTTTGTGCTGATGGTCAAATACAATCATACCGCCAGCTTCAATCCTTCCTCTGCGAATAATTTCCTCAGCGGGAAAGTCTATCTGACCTGCTTCACTCATCACGGCCAAATAGTCATGAGTTTCGACACTACGTAAAGGTCGCAGGCCAAGTCTGTCGAGTCTTGCGCCTACCTTTACGCCATCGCCAAAAATAAAGGCGGCTGGGCCATCATTTTTCTCTTCGTAAAGCGAGAAATACTCTAGCATCGCACGCACAGGCTCGGACAAGCTGTCATCGTTTTCCCAAGCTGGCGGCATCATCGCAAGAGCGGCGACATCAATAGGCATATCATCTTCAATGACACGCCGAGCAAGGGTTTGATCTAGCCGCGCGGAGTCTGATTGTCCGGCCGGAAAGATAAGCCGTTTGTTTTTATACTTCGCAATGGCGTTTTCACTGAGCCGGTTCTTACGGTCGGTGTTTAATTCTCCATTGTGTGCCATACGTCTAAATGGTTGGGCAAACATGGGATTAGGGGCCGTATTAGTTGAAAACCGGGTGTGAAAAAACAGTGTATGTATCTGTTGGTCAGGATCATTGAGATCTTTGAAATAGGGGACCACTTCCCAGCTGTTCAATCGGCCTTTTAAAACCTGCGTTCTGGAACTCATGGACAGTGGATATAAACCCCGAAGCTTTTGTGTGGTAAACGCGTGTAGCTCAATTTCTTCAAGCGCTTGATGAATAAGAGATTCAAAAACTGCCTGACTGTGGATATGAGCGGGGCGCAAAAAAATGAGCTGTTTTATGGTTAGTTGTGCCAGCTGGCTTGCGCTATTTAGCACTGCGGCATCGGTTGCAACATCGCGGGTTGTCAGCACGTCTAGCTCATATTGCCGCAGTACTGTATTTATCAAAGACAATGCATCTTCTCGATTGGCATTGTCATTTGGCAGGAAAAAGTTAGCAACACCAAACTCACCCAGCTCAAGAGTAGGTTGTTTGGTCACTTTTCTAAAAAATGTGAGAGATAAATCAATATTTACACCAGCGCCATCGCCAATTCCTTCGGCATTCATTCCACCTCTATGTGGGATCATACAAAGTGCCTGATGTGCGTGTTGGATAAGTTGGTGTGTTTTTAAGCTCTGCTTGTGAGTAATAAAGCCGACACCACAACTAGACTTATCGAGGTCTTTATCAAATAAATATCGTTTCATAGTGTACCCAATTCAGTAAAACGGGTGTGCTCATCCTAGTATTTGCCTTTGAAAACGAGCTACACATTTTTTAAGCAGGCTTTCCAAGCTACTTCTTTGTGAATTTATATGCAAATGATAAATATTTGTATTCTCTTTGATCTGGTTTTTACGCCAATTCTTGCGGTGTGAAAACTAAATGGTGTTAATTTATGTTATTGATTTTTAGTTGTTTTACCTAGTTTTGGATAGCAGTTGATGGCTTGTTGAATATTTTTCACGCCAGTGAATTTATATTGTGTTCATCAGCTTTCGACATGAGGTTTTTTGTTGTTCGAGGTCGTATTGCAATGCCTGTTTATTTAACAAAAAATGATCTTGCTGTATACACAGCCCTGTGTTAGCTTAAATCTGTTATGAATACTTTTATCTTTGAAACACTTATCAAATTTTCTTGGTGGCGCTCTTAATAGAGCGGCGCTTGAATACGTGTGTTCAACTGCTGCCGAAAGGTAAGGGTTGAATCAAAAACACTGTCTCTTTCGGTAGCCAACTAAACAAGGAGACAGCTATGACACATACCATTCTTACCGGTGACAGACCAACCGGCCCATTGCACCTAGGACATTTTGTCGGCTCACTGCAACATCGAGTTGCGCTGCAAGAACAACACAATCAAACGATTTTGATTGCTGACATGCAAGGGCTGACGGACAATGGTCATAACCCGAAAAAAGTTGCTGACAATATTTTTAATGTGATGGCTGACTATTTAGCAGTGGGTATTTGCCCTACTAAAACCACCATTTGCTTGCAATCAGCGCTACCCGCTTTGGCGGAGCTTGCGATGTATTACGCAAACCTAGTGAGTGTATCGCGGCTTGAACGCAACCCGACAGTGAAGGCTGAAATTGCCAGCAAGGATTTTGGCGCATCAATCCCCGCGGGTTTTCTAAATTATCCGATCAGTCAAGCGGCAGATATAACTGCTTTTGACGCGACCTTGGTGCCAGTAGGTGAAGACCAACTTCCGATGATAGAACTTACCAACGAAATTGCTCGAAAACTCAATAATATTGCCGGACAGCAAGTATTGGTGGAGGCAAAACCATTGCTAAGCAAGGTGTCTCGGTTACCTGGCGTGGATGGAAAAGCAAAAATGTCTAAGTCATTGGGTAATGTCATCACCTTTGGCAGCACAGATGACGAAATAGTTAAAGCGGTGCGCGCGATGTACACTGACCCAAATCATCTGCGTGTCCAAGATCCTGGGCAGGTTGAAGGCAATGTGGTGTTTACTTACCTAGATGCATTTCATGAAGACAAGCAGTACATCGAGTCACTGAAAGCGCATTATCGACGCGGCGGGCTTGGTGACAGCAAACTAAAAGGCATATTGGTGGATTGTTTAATTAATTTAATCTCGCCCATTCGAGAGAGAAGAGCGCACTATTTAGCGGATCAACATCAGTTGAAAGCCTTGCTTAAAGCCGGCACTGAGCAAGCTGATCAAAAGTCACAGCAAGTATTAGGTAGAGTGAAAAGCGCATTTGGCTTAAGTGTTTTTTGAAAGGAGTATTATGTGACCGACCACGGTTTAAATAAACGGTGGTCGGCACGCCTCATTCCCAATGCGATTGGGTGTCTTACTCTGGTTGCTTTAATGGGGTCGGTTGAAAAATTTCTGGGTCAATTTCTCGAGTATTAAAATTGGGGAAATCTCGCACCGATGCCATTTTTTGTGGATCGCCTGTGACCATTCGCAAAAGTTGATTGGTATCCGCTTTGAAATAGTAAGTGGCTGGTCCTTTGCCGTTAGGTCGTTCAAAGTGCCAAATATCAGCTTCAATGCCCATCACCTCACATGTGCCTATCAACTCGGCGTTGCATTGCTCAAGCACATCTTGCATTAAGATCAACTCGTGACAAGGGTCAACCTCATCGTTCAATATTTGCTCTTGAAACGAGCTTTGCTGATCCATGTGCGCACGACTATAAGCGATTTTGGACTTAAAAGATTCATTGGTTGCCGGGTACATTATCTCCGACATCCATAATCTATGGCCGGTTTTTTCTTCAGACCAAGGGTTGAACAAACCATCTATTCGACAAACATTATTACTGTAATCAAACCAACAATAACCGGACGTGATATGGTCTTCCGGCTGCATTGGTTGCCAGTACGAAATGTAACTGCTATTCCACTGCGCAGGGAGCTTAGGGGGCTGCTTTTGTTTGTGCAGATCCATATTATTTGTCTCCGCGGGCAAGGGCTCTTTCAAGCGCTTGGCCTAAAGCTGCGGGTAATGGTGGAAGCTCGCCACGGCGCTCAGCAAAGCTCTGAGCGACTTCACCCGTAGACAAATGCATTCTGTCCTCGACCGTTTCAAACCACAGGCGGCTGATGGTGGCATGCTGGTCAAATAGGCGCATGATTGGCATAACGTGCTGGTTAAAGTCAGCCAATGCAGCTTCAACATTGTCGGGGTTATCGAAAACGGCTTTAACCAAGATTTGTGCGCCAACCACGGCCATGGTCGTACCGTGACCGATAGAGAAGTGGCCCGACTGCAATGCGTCACCGAGCAGAGCAACGTTACCGTCATATGCTTTCTCATGGCTAAGCGTCATAAAGTTACGCCATTTTAAGCCTTCTTGCGCCATAACCGGATTGCCGTCTAAGTCACTTTCAAAGACAGAAGCGATGAATTTCTCTGCTTCTTGCGGCGACATTTCATCAAGCCCCGATTTTTGATAGGTTTCTTCACTGCACTCGACGACGAATGTGCTCATCGTGCTTGAATATTTATAAGAGTGTGCGACAAAAATACCTTTTGAGTGCGACTTAAAGATCAAGTTCATGGCATCAAACGTTTTTGGCGTGCCGTACCACATGTAGCGGTTTTTACCGAATTCCACTTTGGGTTTAAGGGTGTCTCGGTAATAAGTCGTGGTGTGGTTGATGCCGTTTGAAACAACGACTAAATCGTATTCGTTGCACAATAGCTCTGCATCTTCTACGGCAGGCTGTTCATAATCTATGGTGATACCTAAGCTTTGACATAATTGCCTAAGTTCACGCACCATCGACTTTCGCTCGGCACCACATAAGGTAACGCCTGTACTTTTTAACGCACTTTGATTGTGATGCGTTAGTTTAAAGTCTTCTAAATACTGGGCGTCCAATATTTCATGGTTTTCTATATAAGACAGTGGGTTAGCTGGGTGATGCGGCGCTCTCCCTGGCAGAACTACACCCCAACCAACAACGTTTGCGTCAGGATGGTTTTTCTCAATGATGCGAATTTCCCACTCTGGCTTTAACTTTTTGGTTTCACTTGCAAACATCAAACCTGATGGACCGGCACCAACAACTAAAATCTTCATTAATTCATTCTCCCTATTTTGTACCAAACGTTTTGCTTTTCTTGCTTGTCTCTTAATTCACTGTAACGCATTGATGTGAAGTAAAGTTTTTCTGCCATATCTGGCGGGTAATGATCTGGAAATTTCTGATTCATATAGCGAGCAAATCGAGCGCGCATAAAAAAGATGGGGTCTGAGCAACTAAGGACTTCATAGTTGGCACGAGCCATATCTTGCATTGCATCGGCTTCAATTTTACGCTGAGCGGTGAATTCTTCGAGGATCTTTGCAAAGTCATCGCCATACTGATCAAATAAGGTATCTAACACATAGGCATCTTCAAGCGCCATATTCATCCCTTGACCTAAAAATGGTGCTGTCGCATGGGCTGAATCGCCAATTAGTAATGCGGTGTTTTTATAGTGGAAAGTAGATGACCGCACGTTGATTAAGTCATTGCTCGGCTTAATCATGAATTGCTCAAACATATCTTGACGAATATCTTCCGGGACCATTGGGTAGTATTTGTCGAAGAATGCTCGCATCGCTGTGCTGTCGTCGCTGTGCAAGCTCACTTGACCAGTATAAGGAAGGCAAACTGCAAAGCTGATACTACCGTCGGGGATTGTCGCAGCACGCCCTGCAAATTGTCCTGCTGAGTCCATACCAAAGAAATAGAGTAGGTCTTTGCGCAGTCCGACTTTAGATGCATCGGGTACAACCAGTGTTTTATAACCATGTTTGAAAAAAGATTGGTGGAACTCAAAACGTCTACAATGAGACTGCATCGCTTCTCTGACACACGAGCGCGCACCATCTGCACCGATAAGTAAATCACCTTTATGAGTGACAAAAGTGTCATTGCTGTCTTTTGTCATCACTGAGCAGTTATCTAAATTGACTTCGATACAGCGTTGATCATAGTGATAGTTCACACCAGCAAGCTCTGCATATTTGTTTAACAAAACTTGAAAAGCACTGCGACTAAGAGATAGCGGCTTGAGTTTATCAAGCGGTGGTAGTTCACGTGTTTTTGGCTCTCCTTTAACAAAAAATGACATGCCAGATACTTCTACACCGCATGCTTGAAGCTCTTCAAGCGGGATCCCTGCCGCAACCACAGCCTCTATGCCCCGCACCGTCATACTTACACCAATGGCGCGTGAGCTGACTTGATCAATGTAGTCTGCTTGGCTCAATAGAGGGTTTCCACGTTTCTCTATGATGTGTACATCGTATCCACGTCTTGCTAAGTATATGGCTGTCAGGCCACCGGCTAGACCGCCGCCAATGACAATTATTTTCTTCATGATTAAGCTTCCCTTGAAAGTTTGCCAGTTGCGATTTCATGCATCTGATTTTGAAAAAACTCTAATAACTCGATTTGTGTTGTTGGAGGTTTTGCACAGACCATAGCTCTGCCCATAGCTGCAAGCTTTTTACATTGCTCAGATATGGCCATACACCCTTGCTCTAGGTCTGGAAATACGTGTGTGTCAATAGCTTCAGGCACAGGTGGACCCGCATTTCTCCCTGGTACGCCTGAAGGTAATGTCATAAGTAGCACTGAAAGTGGCCTTAAAATCCCCGTCATGAGATCGATAGCACCATTCATTAATCGTGAACGGCGCATACTGCCCAGCGGCCTGATAGCAAAGTGTTGCATCATCAGCTGGAACATTAATTCATGACAACCTTTATAAAACTGCATAAGTTCTACTGCTGCGGGGTCCGTCACGAGGTTACACCCGCTTCGCGCTTCAAATACTGGATTTTTCAGCACTGGATATGCTGGTTCAAATGGGATATCACTGTTAGTTAAGGTTTTCGAGATCGCTCGCAAACGACTAAAGTGACTGACCTCAAATTGGGGGGAGTTTGCGGCAACACCTTCGCCTTGCTCAGTCACGAAGTTAATAGCGAATAAGGCTGTCTCCTTATCATAAACTTCAAACTGATAGCCCGGATATTCTCGATTGATAATTTCATTAAGAAACAAATGGTGCTCGCCGCCCAAATTGATCTTTTCTGCACCAAATAAGTCAGGTAATTCATCGATTGCTTTTGTGATATCGGCATAAAAGTCTGCAATAGACTTCCCGACGGTTGGGAAAAATGCTGGCCACTCAAAGCGAACAAACTTAGCAACTATGTGCTCTGAAAATGGTTCGAACGAAAACTCTGTATCGAGACCAAAGGTGTCTTTTGCTTGTTCTCCCAAAACTGGCTTACCCGGATAAAATGGTTCGCCCAATGCCATAAGGAGATTGTTTACCACTAAATAGTGGATCATTTCTTCGTGTGCGATTTCAAGTAATGCACCGCGCCAGCCGCTATTGAGCCGTCTGTCTTCGCCACCGTTTACAAGTTCTAGTTGTTGCTCGTTCCAACGTCCGATCGAGACCAAGTGTTCGCCTATGGCGTAATTGGGCAATGAATAGGCGCTGTATATATATTGCAGCATAATTGAAAGTTCTAGATCCACAGCGTCTTTTAGTGCGCTGATCAGCTGCTTCTTATTTTTGATTTTGCCGCTGATCTTGGCCTCGGATTGCGCTGATGGCAATATATTTGGCATCGCAGATTGCTCTACATTACACAGGTACTTTAAAAATAGCTGTGAGTGAACTTCCGGCATTTCCCGAGTGCTTGGCATGTAATAGCTTTTGTCGCGGTTTTTTGGGTCACACATTTGCCACATTAGTCGGGCATAGGTTTCACATTTACACTTATCCGCCATACTGAATACCGCTTCAGTCATAAATGGATAAAAAAGTTCGTAATAGGCCATTACATGGGTATAGAGAAAGTCATAGTCAACCAGCTCTGTCGGCGTGTCAGCCAATGCCCAATCATCTGCAAGCACACGGATTTGCACTGGACTGTAAAACTCACCTAAAAAGAGTTCTGCACTGCCTGCACTAAGGCTCTCAATGTCGAGTTTTCCTCGTCCATTTTGATCTGTTTCGACAAAAGGAGAGCAAGCCACTTTGTCAGGTGTTAACACGTGAGTGGCCAATTGGCTAACGGATGCAGGTTCACCTCGGTAGTAACTGCGTATATCCAGTGCCTGGGTACTTGGCTTATTTAGCTTCGTGTTTGGACTTTCCATAGAGAGGATGTGTTGCTCAGCTTGAATATACCAGTCACTTTCGTACCAAGTGTGGCGCTCTGAGCATAACTTGAGAGATTGCTGATGAAATTGTGCATCGATCTCAGGCAATTGAATATCAATGATACCCGCATTAAGGTGATTGCTTAAATAGTCTTGTGGTTGTATGACGGCTACCACCTGACCACTATTAGATTTTAAGTACAGGTTACCTAAGTCAACCTTGTCACTTAGTGCGGGTGGCATGCCGTTTTGAACGGGAATAGCTTGCTCATAATTTTGATGGGGAAAACTAATCGCACTGTTTAAACTGAGCCAATTATCTTTAACTGATAGCGCTATAGGCGCGTACTGCTCGCTATTATCCGGCCTTAAAATTCGTCCTGTTGGTGAGGTTTTCATATCATCGTCATACCACAAACCAATGGAGCCGTGTAATTCGCAAAAAACGGGTTTGTTAGGTGTCATAGGTGGAGACAGGTTACTTACACAGTACTGTACCACTAAGCCTTTCACCGTTGGGTCTTGTAGCTTATCTTTCAATGCTGATAGAAATTCTGACTCAAGACCTAGTTGATTAAATATAAATTCTTCACTGTCTTTTTTTACCGTGAACTGAAACAGGCGAGCTTCGCTCATTTCTTCATGGAGAAAGTGGTTAATCGGCTCTTCAATATAGCCACGGTTAATCCATCGCACGCCATGTGTGCAGTCAATGTCTGCTGACAAAATATGTGCAGTATTGGCAGACGATTTTGGGTCCGTGATAGTTAGTTGACCAGCATAAATGAGTGCCGAATCTCTTCGAGTCGGGTCGTTGTCGACCCAGCGTGCGCGATTAAATGATGTTCTCAAATATTCGTTGTAATGCCCCCATAGCGACAGTTTATTGCCGACTAACTTATCTTCGGTAATGTATTCTCCAGGTTTTAGCTGAACCGATGTAATTAAGGTGTTTTCCCAGCTGAAGTGGTTATTACCACACATGTTGTAACCAGCAGCGAGGTTAAATTCACCTTCATCGTCCAGACGGCCCTGCGCATTAAATTTTGGCCCCAGTGACTTTACGTAGTCATGAAAGGCTTGCGGCGGTTTTGATACGTCGTAGGGTTTACCATCCTTGATCGCCGTGTTTGTCGATATATCCAAGGTATTGTTGATATTACGGTTACCTGTTGGCACATTGACACGCGCAACCCCTTTAAAATGAACTCGGGGAAAATCGAGAATACTCATTTATTTAAAACTTCCTAGTTACTTTGTTTACAGTATGTCTTTATCAAATGACAGTTAAACGTGTTCAAGCTCACTCTTTGTTACAGCCTTTACTTGGGATTGCTTAATTCGCGCAAGTAAGGTATTTGCAGCACTCGTCCCGGCCATGATGCCGCCTTCCATCCAGCCACAATGAGATGTGTAAGCATCTGATGCTGAGATGATATGAGACTGTTTATGTTCAAGTGTCTCAGGGTGGTTTGGGCAAGATTCTTGAGAGAACTCAACACCATGTACCCAGTGTTTGTATGTGTGATTGTTTGGATCAGGGAGTTGGCTTACATGACACTTTAGCGCCTCTGCCATAAGTTCTTTTACCGTTTGTAAGTAATGTGCTTCACCTTTTAATGTGGCGTCACGCCAAAAGTTGGCATATTCACTGTCGGTATAAAAAAATACATATCTGTTGTCCTTAAAATACAGCTTGCGCATCGGGCTGTTGGCAATGACAACATGATCGGCTAAGTCTAGCTCTTGCCACCAAGGTGTATCATAAAACAAGAACCCTTTGAACAATGGAATTGAACCATAGGTGTAGTTGCTCCAATCTTGTGGGAAACCACAATCTAGCTTTTTCATAGCTGTTGGAGGAAAAGTTAAAATCATTTCACCTTCGTCTATGACTACTGTTTGCTGATTGTCTTTCTTTAATATGAGTGAAGGGGCTGTGGTATCAGCTTCTAGGCTGATCAGCTCATGCCCAAAATGAAACTCAACACCGTGTGCCAGAGCCTGCTCATAAAGCTTCTCGGTCAGTGCCGAAAAGCCTTCCTTTAAGTTAAACCACTCATAGCCGGCATTGTCAGAAAACCCCTGAATTTCGGGGTGTTTTTCAATTATATCGTAAGCGATATGAGGCGTAATATTCGGCAGAGCTAAAGAGTCATAACCTAATGCGTTGATCATCTCTCTTGCTTGGATTCTACCTACGTAAATAGTTAAAAATTCTTCAAATGAATCGTGGGGATGTTCATCACAAAGTGGTTTCAAATTTTTCAGAATGCTCTTTAAACTTTTATGCAATGCTTGCGGTCGTTTTAGTTGTGTAAAAGGGAATTTTTCATACGCCAAATCAAGCAACTTAACTTGCTCTTTGACATTATGATGAAGCCCCGAAGAAAAGCGTCCTGCACCTAAGTCTACATAATGATCATTGACTTTTATTGCATGTGCGCGACCACCTACGCGATCCTTATGTTCATAAACCCGAATGGTTGTATTTTTACACTCTTTTGATTTTGCTAACGTTAGCGCGCAAAAAATACCTGAAATGCCCGCTCCGATGATTGAGATGGTGTTTTCTCTAACCGTCATGTTCCATGTTTCCTTGAGTTTTCCTAAAAACTTGTAGCTCTAAATGAAACTTCATTAATAATTAACATTATTTAAATATTAAAAATCATTGTTAAGCCGGTTTATTCACTGAAACACGAAAGTGTTAAATTCGTATTCCATAAAATCAATAGATTATGATTAATTAAACTCGCTATATCTGTTGTGGAGAATGATACCATTAACGTTTGCAATAATTAACAATGATCACTGAAATGTTATTAAAATAATGATATTTTCGGTCTGTAACAAAACTTAAATTGTTTTATTTATTGCAATTTGTGCATTTACTTTATTGCAAAATCAGCTTTAGTTTGTTTTTTTGGGATAAAGTTGTGTTCAAGTTTCATGATTGGTACATGAATTTTTGTTTTCAATTTGGGGATAAATATGTATGAATTATGGAGAGTTGATTTCAGTGCATTACACGTGGCGCTAAGTTTAGGGACAGGGGATGTAAATAGCCTCATCGGACTATTTCATAATAATAAGATTCTAAAGGGTTTTTTTAGTTAAATTGAAGGTTTTGCTCGCGATTTAATCAAAGTATGCCAGTGCCGGGGAGTGGGTAAGTTTTACAAGTGATTGCTTGAATTTTTTATCTGAATTTGCTTTGCAATTGTACCGATTACCTAAAGTGCTAAAACAATAGGTAAATCGGTATTTGTTTATTTGCAATGTAAAAACTAAGATGAATTTTTTATAACTTGGTGCCGATCTAGTTATTTTTTATTAGCTTTTTAAGGGTGATGAGTGAAAAACTCAGCGCAAATAGACCGCCAACGATGTCTGCAATGGGGAAAGACCACCATAGAGCACTTGGGTTGAACAGTTCAGGTAGCACTGCCATGAGGGGTAAAAGTAGAATATAGGTACGGGCGGCATCTAGCATTGTAGCGGGAATTGCTTTACCCATTCCCTGAAACAGACCGCTAGACATCATGCAAAAGCTTGATAGGGCAAATCCACAAAATGAGATGAGTGCGATTTGAACACCCAGTTCAGTGACTTGCTGATCTTGAGTAAACATGGCAATCAGCCATTGGGCTTTAAAGCACAATATAAAGGTCACGATAAGTCCCCAAGCGAAACTCATCGCACATGCGACTATATATGCTTTATAAACACGCTGGTATTGACCTGCACCATAATTGAAGCCCGCTAAGGTTTGCAGCGCTACCATCATGCCGATAACGGGCAAAAATAAGAACATGTAACTGCGCACTAAAATTCCATGCGCTGTGATAAGCGGCTCAGAATTATCTGCAAATACCGTAGATATTGAGTACACCGTTGCACCAAGGATGACAGAAAATCCGCCATGGGATAACAAAACAGGCAGTCCGAGGCTTAAAATTTTTGTGTGTATTTGTAGCGGGCTAAAAACTTGCTGCTTATGAAACTGGACTTTGCTTTCACCTTTTAGTTGCAACTGTATTGCGATAGCCAGTGCAATACTGATAGCGCAAATCGTTGCCCAAGCCGCTCCTGCAACTCCCCACTCAAATACAAAGATAAAGAGGGCATCAAGTACGATGTTCAAGATTGAGGCCGTAGTTAACACTTGCATCATTGCTTTTGGGTTGCCTGAAGCACGAAACCCTTCAGTAATTTGATTACAAATAAAGCCTACCACCCAAAATAGTATGATCGGTGTGATATAGCTGGTGGCCTGCGCTTTAAGTGACTCAGGCACAGCCAGCAAATTAAAAATACTGTCTAGGTTAAGATACGTTAGAACACACAATATAAATGCGGATCCAATAGCAAGTAAAAAAGAAGCTGAAAATACTTGGTTGGCGTCTTGCTGGCGATTTGCTCCCAAATACCGTGAAACCAAAGATGCCATGCCGCTACCTAACATAGTACTAATCGCGATCAACAGCATTTGTATTGGAAATACAGCAGAAACAGCCCCCATAGCGTGTGCGCCAATACCCTGAGATATAAAGAGGGCATCTACAAAGCTGTATAAGCCACTGATTAGCATTCCTAAAATAGTAGGGATTGCTAAAAAACAAAACTGTTTAAAAATGGGGGCGGTTAGCAATGGGGAATCCTGCTGCTGTGCGATTTCAATGTCTGCGGTAGTCGTACTCATAAATGATCCTTGTGAACTGTTAATTTATCTCGCTAGTTTACTGAAAAAACATTAATGGGGTTAATTATTTGTTTTGTTGTTTGGGTTTTTATGTTTATTTGCTTTTCGGGTAAGGGTTATCTAAGCGAATAAGTAAAAATCCTTGATGATTTTGGCATGTATTTTTTATGATTTTTTAAAACATCCATAGGTTCTAGGGAGCATGTATTCGTTTTTGATAGTGGATATGGAGCATTCTATTACTGAAATATTATGTTATATTATCTCTTTTTGGTGTGTGGAGAGATTAATGCTTGGCAACTATCAATTAGCAGGTGACAGAGTGTCTATCGGTTTGGCGGTGATGTGTTTGGCGCACTGTTTGGTTTTACCTATTGCAATCACATTGTTGCCCTTTTTAGCTACGAGTTTTTTAAAAGAAGAGGCATTTCATCAAGTATTATTGGTTGGTGTGTTGCTAACCAGTATTTTGGCCCTGTACAGCGGCTGCAAAGCTCATAAGCAATGGCGTATTTTCACGACCGGTATTGTTGGCCTGTTTACGTTAAGCGTAGCTGCGCTTTTTGGTCACGACTTGATTGGTGATTACGGGGAAACTATCTTGACTATGATAGGAAGCCTGATTGTTGCATATTGCCATATCAATAATATTAGAGCATGTCGAAATACGGTTTGCTGTGATTAACTTGCTTCATTTATAGAGTGTAAGGGGAGCAATGACCCCTTACACAGCTCCTTTGGCATCACACTCATTACATCGATACCAAATCTTTTGCGAGTAGGTGATTTAATCACCTTGTACTATGCTCAATGCATTGATGCTATGTTGCAGGAGTATATGTGGTTAGAATTGTCCCTCTTATTCAACACGTTGTGGTTTTTAGCAGGGTTACTTTGCTATCGATTACTTCTGTCTCGCTCCGTCGTCAATTCGTTTCAGTCTGAATTATGCAGCGGCTTAGTAATTTTGCTCGAATTCCTATTGCCCTTAAGATTTTTGTTGTTGTGGTGTTTGGATTACTTGCGCAAGTAGCAACCTTGCACATATTTACACTGAAACAGACGGCCGATAGCCATTTGGAGACAAGGTTAGACGAAGTGAGCAGTCTGTTTGTGCAAGCTAAAACGGCCATTGAATTTATGGTTTCTGAAAACAGAATGGATGTGGTTGAAGAGTATCTGAGTTTAATGAAAACCCATTCAGAAGTTGCTCTAGCTGTGGTGTTCAATACCCAAGGTCACGTTGAAATTAGTACAAATCAAAAGTATCGTGGTGTTACCGCTCAGGCATTGACCACGGCATTTGACATGCCACCTGAGCTAACTCTTGAGGTTCTCAATGCCCTGTCAAACGAGCAAGATTACTCATATTTTGATAAAACAACCAATATGTTAGTGATGGTTGGCGTTATTTCACTTGGGCAAAACGTCGATCAGAATAAACACCTTGTAATTTTGGCTGATTATTCACTTGTGGCAAGGTACATTCAAAATTCAACGATGCACGCATTTACACCATTATTTGTGATTATGTTGGTAACCGCGCTTTTAGTTGCGCTTATATTTCACGTATCGATTCGAAATCGGCTGCAGAAAATTTTTCGTCACTTCGATACTTATAATTCAAATAATAGTACTACTTTAATAGAGATAGGCGGAAAGGATGAGATCAGTGAACTTGCTCGCAGAAGCAATAGGCTATTTCAAGACCTAGCGGCGAGTCACGCGGCAACCCGAGAACAAAAAGATTATTTTCAAGCTTTGTTTGAAGGGATCACCGATGCTGTGGTTATCGTTAACGAGCAGGGCCATATTTTAGATCTTAATCATGTCGCTCAGTCTTACCTTACATCTCAACCGCAATCATTCGCGAAATTCAAGCGATTCTTCAAGCTGTCTCATACATGCGATACTGATCAGTTGTTAAGCTTGTCAATTGAGGCTGAACGAAATAGCGGAAAAAGCGTGAAAAGTTTCTGGCTGTATCGAGAAAAATGGCATTCAATAAACTTGTCCGTCACTAAACTGAATTTAAAAAAACAGGCACAAGGTTTCTACTTGGTAGCATTTGTTGACCAACAAAAAGAATTTGAATTGAATTTACAGCTGCAGCTAAGTGAGCGTAAATTTTATTCCATCATTGAAAACATTCCCGAAAGTGTATTTTTACTACAAGAAAATGCAGAAGTGGCCTATCTAAACAGTCAGCTAAAACAGTTTTTATCTGTCACTACGCCTATTAAAAACGCACAAGAGCTACTGCAAGCTTGTCCAAAAAATATTGCGGACTTTATAGATAACCGCATGAACTCGGTCATGACCGGAGATAGCTATATAAGAGAAGAGGTTCATTATAAGCGGCGTGGCGAGACCTTTTATAGTGCAATCACGCTTTTTCCCATCGTTAAAAGAGCAGATCGCAAATACGCGATGGCCGGCGTTATTTCCGATATTACGATTCAAAAGAGAACCGACTATACACTACAGCAAACACAAAAAAGACTAGCTGGATTGGTTCGTCACGCACCGCTTGCAATTATTGAATGGGATAAATCTCTGACCATCGTATTTTGCAATCAGGCAGCCTCAGACCTGTTTGGTGTTAGCCAAACCTCGCTGATTGGTAGCAATTTGACAGAAGTTGTCACCTCAGAATTTAATGTTGAACTTGAGCGTTACCTCTTCAGTACCATGTCAGATGAATATGCAGCCAAGCAGCTAATTGCTATTTCAGATGCAAAAGGTCAGCAAAGAGTGACGGAGTGGCAGAGCTTTACGGTGTTTGATACACAGAGCGAGCCGCCGCGTTATGCATCCTTGATCTCTGACATTACGATGTTGCACGACGTTATTGAATCACTTGAGTTAAAAGAAGCTGAAAAGGATGAAGTTTTGCAATCTATGGTCGACCCAGTTATCACGATAAATGATAGAGGGCAAATACTCACCTTCAATAAGGCCGCAGAAGTGGCTTTTCAATATCAGGCACAAAGCGTTATTGGCAAAAACGTCAAGACGCTCATGCCAGATGAGTTTGCAAAGCATCACGACCAATTCATTTCAAATTATATGACAACTGGACAAAAGCAAGTAATTGGCATTGGTCGTCAAGTCGTGGGAAAGCGAGCAGATAACAGTGTTTTTCCAATGCACTTATCAATCAGTGAATTACCTCTTATGCCCAATGGTGTTCGTCGCTTCATTGGCAACTGTGTTGATTTGACCAATATAAAGGAAAAGGAAGAGCAGTTGAGGCGCTCGATGAAAATGGATGCGTTAGGTAAATTAACCGGGGGGATCGCGCATGATTTCAATAACTTGATTGGTATCATGCTAGGTTATAGCGATATTATCATGATGCAAGAAGGGTTAGATGAGGATTCACGAAGCTACATTCAAGCCATTGTTAAAGCGGGTGAGCGTGCTACAAATTTAACTCAAAAGTTATTAAGTTTTTCGAAAAAAGAAAGTGAATTGAGTGAAATATTTAGCTTAAACAAGGCGCTGCTAGAGAGTCAGCAGCTTTTAGAAAAGTCACTCAAAGCCGATGTTAAATTGATATTCGAGTTAGCGGAAGAGCTACCGAGCGTGAATCTAGATAAACACGATTTCGACGACATGATACTAAACTTAGTGATAAACAGTGTACATGCCATAAACGAAGCCGGTACGGTTATCATTAAAACTTCAACTCAATGGTATCAAAATGATCTTGTCGGCGCTTCGCCAAGTTTACATGTGAGGTGCGAGGTGTCGGACACTGGAACAGGGATCCCAGAGGAGTTCTTAGACAGTATTTTTGACCCTTTCTTTTCAACCAAAGGAGAAAAAGGGACGGGCCTAGGTCTTAGTCAAGTGTATGCATTCATACAGCGAAGCAAGGGGCAAGTAGAAGTTAAAACGAGTGAAAAAGGCACTGTGTTTTCAATCTACTTTCCTGCAATTGAGTCGCAAGCCCAGCAAAATTCAGTGGTTGAAATGGTGACTAATCAGCCACATCACGCCTCGCAGAAAATTCTTGTTGTAGACGATGAGTTACCTTTGGCTGACGTCGTGGCGAAATTATTACGTCAAGTTGGCCATCAAGTGGATATCTATGAAAGTGCGTTAGATGCATTGAGTGCACTGCAAAGTACGCAGTACGACTTGGTAATTTCAGATGTCCTAATGCCGGACTTAAATGGCTTTAGTTTGGCCAAAAGGGCGCGTGAAGTGCGGCCTGACATCAAAGTGCAAATGATCAGTGGTTATGTCGACATCGAGAAAGTCACGGATTTTGACCCGCAGTTATATGAGAGCCTGATACGCAAGCCTTTTCGCCCTCAGGAATTACTCAATCGAGTGTCTCAGTTATGCCTAAAATAATTCAGGCTTGGTGGTATTTATATCCATATTTGTGTCCGCTTCGGGCACTGACTTTTTCTCCATGGCGAAGTATTTATCAGTTTGCTCAATGATGTCAGTTAAATTTGACTTCAGGAGATCCATTTTTGGCTCGATTGCACTGAGTTTTTTGGCTTCTTTGGCGATTAGATTGGCAATAAAGAGTTCTTGTTCTTCGGTTAAATCAAGAATATGGAAACTGGAAGAGATTTGCTGATTTAGATCATTGGTCACATCAAGGATCAGGCTTTTATACTCTTCGGAAATTGTATGAAGTTCACTGATCCCATTGGTAATATCTAATACAATTTTTTCAACTGCGTGCTGTCTACCGAGATCAATTAACTTGGCTTCGACCCCTTCAATTATGGCAACTGAAATATCCTGTATAGCGCCATTTTCCTCTGGTGACTCAGGCATATTTTTTATTAAAAATGAAATGTGCTTTTCGTTGACAATCAGACGCCTACCAAAATTGTGTAAGCGTCCTTTTGTGCATAATAGCTCAAATATATTTTGCTCAATTGGACTTATTTGAGTACCTCCTGGGCCATAAAAGTGCATTTGCTCCTGCTTGATCATAATACTGGTTAGCATGCCCAATTGTTTCATCGTAGAGAAGAATTGGTTGATAACTTGTTGTTGATCACTACATTGATTTAGAAGTTTAAAAAATTGCATAACCAAGCTGTAGTGTGACGCTTGTTGCATTGAGGAAAGCGCGAGCGTTATAGACTCTTGTTCACTGGCCTTAAGCAGCGTCTGCGAGTTGATAAATTCACAGACTCGTTGCACCTTTGTAACTAGTTCTTTCATTTGAAATGGCTTGGCGATAAAGTCATCGGCTCCTACATCAAAAGCACGTAACCGCATATCGAGGTTGTTATAACCAGACACAAGAAATACAGCGCAATTTGCAGGTGCAATCTCAGTTTTTATTTTTTCACATGCAGCTAAGCCATCAATACCTGGCATACTAATATCCATTAGGACGACTTGAGGATCAAAGTGCTCTAAAATTGCGAAGGCATCGCTTGCTGATTCAGCCTGCTCACAAACAAAAAAAGGCTTTAGTGCTGCGGTGATCATATCCCTTACTGCTTCTTCATCATCAACAATAAGAACCTTGGCAATGTCTGTCATAGCACACATACTCCTGCACAGAACTATAAAATATTCATAATCTTTTGACTCTCATCAGCATAGTGTACAACTGTGACATATGCTAAGTATTTAGTATGGAGTATAGAGTAAATTATTTAAACTAATTCAAAATTCTGGATGCATGTTCTAATGTGGATACTAGGATGATGTGTGCGTGGCTATAAAATCTAAATAAGGTGACGTGAATTAAGTGAAGAATGTGCGAGAGGTATTGCACTCTCGCTGATATTTTTTGGTTAGTACGGTAATTGACCGCCATTATTTATGAAGGTGACATACTCTTGCCATAGCTCATCTACACCACGACCTAGTACATGCTGAAAGGCTGCTTCAAATGACCAAGTATAATTGCCTAGATCCTTCGCCGCCTTGTTAAACTTGTAAAGAAAATCTGGGTCGTGGGTTACTCGAACATAGTGTAAGAAAAACCCTGTTGTGGTGTAGCCACCGAGCCATTTTTTCGGATCATTCACATTAGGCGTGCGGGTTTTGTGTAAGCCTTCACCAATTCTTACGGCGTCAGCGAGTCCTTCTGTGTATGCCCAATAGGCTTTACCGTCCCCGTAGTTGTCGTGTGTAAGTGGAGAGTTATTGTAACCATGGGTAACTTCATGAGATAAAATGCCGTCTATTTCATCGCGGATCGCTGAATCTGAATTACCATTGTCGCGGTAAATTTTTTCTAAGTGGCTGGTACTGACAACAATGGTCATTTCACCAGAACCGTCTTCTCCCATTTTGTAGGCAACAAACTCATTGCCCCAATGATCTTTGGCTCTCAGTTCAAATTGTAGGTTCCGGAATCTGTTGGATTCAACTGCATCACGATAGAGTATTTTTGCGACGTCGACACAGCGGTTAGCCATATGCCCCGCTGGATCTGAGATAATGCGTTTGAATAATATTGAACCTTGTGTATGCGGATCTACATCGACAAAGTTCACTTGTGGCTTTTTCCATTCGCCGTTTGGTGGAGTCGCCACTTCTTCTTTTATATTAATGGTATAGCTTGTGTTTGAATACCCATACACTGAGACATACACATCATTACCTTGTAGTGAACAAGACTCATCTGCATTGGGGCTCGTGCTAGAGCAATCGAAAGTTTGAGTTGTTGGTTGAGCTGCTTGTCGCATGTATAGGTCAGCATCGCCCGTACCCGAAGTAGTTGCAACAATCTTGTTCGCTACATTAAATGGCCCAAAGTGCTGCCACTGTCCGGCATTCAATGTGTTGCTTTGTGAAATAGGTAAACTATCGGGTGGTGTCACAACATCTGAGCCGAACATTTCGATTTCTGCAATTTGTAGAATATTGGCACCATTTGTTGAGAATACATTGAGTCTTACAAATGAGTATGTTTGCGGGTTTGCCACCGTAAATTGTTTAGTTTGATGTCGGGTACTGAATGATTGGTTGTTTCTGGTATCAAGGGTAAACCAATTGACCCCATCATTGGAGCCTTGTAGCTGCCAATCTTGAGGGTCTCGGCTAGGTACGTCATTTGCTGAGGTAAGTGTATAGGAAGTCACTCTTTGTGGTTGAGAAAACTGGTAACTTATCCAACCTGATGACGAGAAAGTCAGCCATTTACTGTATTGATTATTATCAAACGCTTTTGTTCTGCCCTCAAAGTTACCATTTTCTCCCGATGCGGTGATCGCATTTGGATTATCTGATGTAAGGTCTGTTTGTGCGATGACAGACGCAGAAAAAAGAGCGCTGAGTAGACAGGCTAAGCTAGTTTTCTTCAGTGACACGTGTGTAATTTGAGTTTTCATATATTCAACCTTGTATCGTTCCAAAAAATGATTGTGATTTGTTCCACTGTATTTATTGGCTTCTTGATTGTTGTTATTTTTTCACAGGCATTATTGTTGCCAATTGAGTTGGAACGTTTTAAATAATTGGTTGTATTTTGAACTTTGTCAAAGGTTTTTTTACAGTTTTGTAACTAGTTAGGTGTTTTAATATCCGATTTGCATTGGTTCTAAGAATATTTATATGGCTTTCTTAAAAGGTGTAGTGGTTAAATATTCCCAACTTTTCACCGTTAAAAAATCGATTTTTCAATAATTTAATTTGAGAAAAGTTGAAAGCTCAGTCGATAAGTAAGAAAATTGACCAAATAAAAAACGCATAGCTAGTATGGCATGTCAAAAAATGTAAAAAGGCGATGTTGGAGTGATAAATGAAGTGGCATATTGAACAGGGCTGTGTGGAAGATCTCATAGACATAGAAAATCAAATCCCTGAATTCGCAACACCAAAAACGAGAGAAATTTTAGACGCTCGATTGCAAGGGAAAAAAGTGTTGCTGTTGATAGCGAAAGTAGATGGCTTGCCTGTAGCGTACAAGTTGGGTTATGCGGTCGATGCGCGACGTTTTTATAGTTGGTTAGGTGCAGTGATACCCCAATACCGTGGTGCCGGCATTGCACAAGCTTTATTAACCGAACAGGAGCGCTGGTGTAAAGCACATGGGTTTCATAGTATTGCAGTTAAGTCTATGAACCGTTTTAGGTCTATGTTGATGATGCTATTAAAAAATAACTATCACATTGTCGACTGCCACCCTCTAGAAGATGGCACAGACAGTAAAATTCATTTTCTAAAAACGCTATAGGTTGAGCGCGGCTTTGCTAGTGCGAAGCCGTTTCTTTGTTGGCAGCATTTTTTTCAAAAATAAAGTTTAAGATCAACGCTACACAAATGATGCCACTGCCAATTAACAGAGAGGTTAATTCGGCATCTTTATTCCATATAACAATGTTGACTAGTACACCAGCTGGGATCAGTACATTGTTCATAATTGCCAATGTACCGACGGAGACGAGGGTCGCGCCTTTATTCCATAAAAAATAACCTAGGCCCGAGGCGACTAGTCCCAAGTATATGAGTACACCCCATTGCAGTTGAGTCGTAGGAAGTTTATTTTCATTGCCTAAAATGGCGTAGCTGAGTCCTGTGATAATGAGTGCGCCAAAAAAGAAAAAACCAAAGCAGGTATGTTGTGCTGGTAGCTGCTCTGTGGCAAGCAAACGTTTGTACAATACTTGACCTAAGGCAAAGCAGATATTGGCACCTTGCACTAGCATCAAACCAAACCAAAAGTCATCATTGAGCTGGGCATAACGAATGGTGATTGCTCCACATGTAGCAATTAGCGCTACAAACAGGTGATGAAGCTGTATTTTCCTCTCTAGTAAATCACTAATTACGGTGATATATACAGGCGTCATTACAGTAAAAAGCAGTACTTCCGGTACACTGAGATATAGGAAAGAATGGTAATAAAATCCATACATTAGACCAATTTGGATTGCGCCAATCACCATTAATCTGACTGCAACATGAGGCTTTACATTGGTAATTTTGGTAAAAGGCAAAAAAACCAATAATGCGATGACGACACGGCTAAACGCCGCAAACCAAGAGTCTACTTGTCCGGCCAAATACACTCCAATTAAACTGAATGAAAATGCCCAGAGCACGGTTACAAATGAAAGATAATGCATAGTGTCGATATAAAGTTTTTGTGTATGGTAAAAGTTCGCACTCAATAAATCGAGTAAATGGCCATGAAAGAACAAAATAACCTTAAACGATCTCGAAGCGGGGGGACTGGGTGGAAACTGTTCGAAAAATTCGAACTAATTGCCCATTATAATATGATTTTAATTTACTACCTAGTCGCTACAATGAAGTTGTTTTCACATTTATCCCTTTCATGATTACCCATGATGTGTTAAAGGCCACCATTTTATGGTGGCCTTTTTATTTTGAGTCCCTCATTGGTTGCTTTTTCTAAGCTCACTCTACACTTTTATACAATTGCGCATTGCGCTGTTCATCTTAGGCTAAACTTGATGCTTGCATCTTATGCTACTGGTGCGCTACGGCATAAGGCTTAGGCAAATTTGGTAGTAATTGAGGAGTAAGAAATGACATATTTTTTTAAAGCCAGTGTTTTACTGATGATGTTAGCAATCAGTGGTTGTGCATCGATGGGGCCGGGGGACAATGTGCAAAAACGTGCACAAATAATAGAAATGAAAAACGAAACTTTGGCGCAATTGTATCAAGAAAAACCGGATACACGAGCGCAGCTGCGATCAGCGGTTGGTTACGCAGTGTTTTCAAATGCAAACATTAACTTACTGTTGGTTTCAGCGGGCACAGGCTATGGGGTGGTGCAAAACAATCAAACGGGTCAATTTACTTATATGAATATGGCTGAAGGTGGAGTTGGTTTGGGCCTAGGTGTCAAAGATTATAGACTGATCGTCGTTTTTCATACTGCGGCAGCACTCGATACATTTGTGAATAACGGTTGGACCTTTGGCGGCAATGCCGATGCCGCAGCGAAAGCATCTGAAAAGGGCGCTGCAATTCAAGGCGAAGTATATTACGGTGATCTGTCTGTTTACACTTTAACGCAAAGTGGTTTGGCGCTGCAGGCTACTGTGAAGGGAACCAAATTTTGGCCTGATAAATCTTTGAATTAGTTTTTCATCTTAATGAGCTGAAGAGGTTTTATGCAGCGTTGGGACGCGTCTACAAACGCATTTTTTATATGAATTTACTTTTTGATCTTGTGAGGGACAAAAGTATTCGCTATAAACAACATAGGCATGTTTAATTATTGTAGAGGGTAGCGTGTTTAAGGAAATTGACGACCTCAGTGATAGCTTAGTTTTGATTGTAGAAGACTCTGCGCTGACGCAAAAAGTACTGAGTGCTTGTTTAGAGGGGCTGTGTAAAGTTGATGCAGTCGACTGTGCTGAAGATGCAATCGATTACTGCCTAAAGTCTGCACCTGATTTGATTTTGATGGACTGGATTTTAGGTGGTATGACTGGCTTGGAGGCGTGTAAAAAAATTCAAGCTATGGATGAGCTTAACGAAATCCCGATCATTTTTGTGACATCAAACACCAACGAAAACCAGCAAGAACTGTGTTGGGATGCTGGGGCTGTCGACTTTTTAGGAAAGCCTATTGTTGCCAGGACACTAGTAAACAGAGTTCGGACTCACTTAAAGTACAAACGTCAAACAGACATATTAAAGCAATACTCGTTTTTTGATGGATTAACAGAAGTATTTAATCGCCGATACTTTGATATGGAATGCAAGCGTTTGTTTAGGCAAAACTTACGGCAACAGCAATGTTTATCAGTCATCATGCTTGATATCGACTATTTTAAGTTGTTTAACGATAAATATGGGCATTTACAAGGAGATGATGCGCTTAAGGACGTGGCAAAAATAGCAATGAAAATGGTTAACCGGCCGCTTGATAGTGTGTTTCGCTATGGGGGAGAAGAGTTTGCAGTGTTACTTCCCAATACCAGTGAAGAAGGCGCGCTTAAGATTGCTCAGTCTATAGTGAATGCGGTAAAGGGCTTAGAGATCCCACACTGCAAATCTCAATTTGATGTAGTGACGGTGAGTGCTGGTGTCGCTGTGGGCCACTATGGAGCTTATGATAATATTGAAGATTTAATCCAAAAAGCAGATGAGGGTCTGTATTTGGCGAAGACTAACGGTCGGGATCAGGCTTATTTGATTGCCAAAGAACCTAAGTAGAAAGGTGCAATTATAACGATTGCACCTTTTGCAAAGAATTACATATTAAACAGCAATGCAGATACCGCAAGTAAGCCAACGATCAGTACGAAGTAAGTACTTAAGTTACCTTTATATTTTTGTAACGCTGGCACTTTATAAATGGCGATTGTTGGCATCACAAATAAGATCAATGCGATAATTGGACCGGATATCGCGCCCATCATATCTAATATGCTTGGGTTAATTACAGCACAAATCCAAATAGAGATGAACATCAGAACCACGCCAATTTTGTCTGCTGCTTTATAGCCAATAGAAGTTTGTTTGGTCAGCAGACCGTTAAAACTTTCTCTTGCCCCTAAAAAGTGACCTAAAAATGACGATGTGATCGCAATGAATGCCACAAGTGGGCCTAATGTCGCGATAAATGGGTTGTTATACACGTTTGCTAAGTAGGATAGAACCGATACATTGGCTTCTTTAGCTTCGGCCATTTGTTCAGGTGTGAGTGAAAATATACAAGAGAAGACGAATAGTAAAACAAATGCAATGAGCATGAGTGCGGTATTTCGTAAAATTCCTTCGGCTTTGACTGTCGCTTCAGATTTGTAGTGCTTACGCTGTGTATTTGCGAAGCTTGAAATAGCCGCTGCGTGGCTAAATGAAAAGACCACGATGGGCACAGAGAGCCACAGAGTTTCTGTCAAAGAGCCCAAATCTGGAGATGAAATCGCGGGCAGTTGCCAGTTGGGGATCAAGTATAGTGATAAGAACAGCAAAACCCCCACAAGAGGGTAAACTAAAATGGCAAATGCACGTAGCAGGAGTTTTTCACCGCCAAGCATGATGGCTATCATACCAGCAACGAGCACACCTGAAAGCAAAACGCGTGGTAGAGATTCCATACCCAGCTGATTGACCATAAAGCTGTCGACTGTATTGGTTAATCCTACGCCATAGATAAGTAAGATAGGGAAAATTGAAAAGAAATACAGTAAGGAAATAAGGCGACCACTGGTTGCCCCAAAGTGCTCTTCAACCACGTCTGTAAAATCAGAGTCATTGTTTTTTGATGAAAGCACAAATCTGGCTAACCCTCGATGGGCCAAATAGGTCATTGGGAAAGCAAGTAAAGCCATGATTAATAGTGGCCAGAATCCACCGATGCCAATGTTGATTGGTAAAAATAAGATCCCCGCGCCTACAGCCGTACCAAATAGGCTCAATACCCAATTAGTGTCATGTTGGGTCCAGCGGCTATGGCTCATATCTGCCATAGTGCGAGAATCTCCCGCCTGTGAATTACTCATACTTGTTGTCCTAAGTTTTAATTTTAATCGCGCGGATGATATAGAAATTCAATGGCTGATGCATGTTTATTCGGTTCGTTTGCGTGTTTTATAGACAGGGAAGGGCTTTTGCGGTTAATAACCATTCATATTTTAGCGTTCTTGATGCGCAACTGTTAGGCATATCGAAAGCATGTTCTTTGACTATATCTGCGTTTCTTAGCTGTCGATTGGCAAGTGGCTGCGGCCAATGTCGTCTAGGGTTGGTGAGGTTTTGATTGCACAACCCGTATCTAAGAATGCTGGTTAAACTGCTGAGTCCAATAAGTATGGACCCTTACGAAAAGGTCAATAAATTAAGCAAATGAGTTGCCACTATTACTTTTGGTATCTTGCACGCTACTTTCCAATTGTCTAGGTTTTGAATGAGTAGAAAAAGCACTAAGTCAATTTGCTATAATTTTTTCTGGTTTATATTTTATGTATGTTTATTAATTAGATATGTTTTTTATGTGGGTATTTATTAAAGATGATTTTCTTCATATTATTTTCAATTTATACAAGCTCGCTCTTAATAGTTATTTAATCGGGTGGTATAATTATGGTGTTGTTTTAAGATTAATTTATGCACATTTAAGTGCTAGAACTTTGTTGAGAACGGTAGTTTCGAATGCTTTATTATTTGTTTGTTCTTTCCCTTGTATGGTTTTGTTTCCTTCTTTTTAAGAAAACGTCATCTTTCTTAGATTGATATAATGATGAGATTGACAGGCTAACTTTAGTGCATGCTCAAGCTGGCTATGCACTGGTAATGACCTGAATAATGTAACTGTGAGTTTGGTAACATTTTTTCGTGTTAAATTTTTCTCCGAAGCCCTCCTTCCCTGAAAAAGCGCAAGTTTTGCTTGTAAAAGGTTGACCTAAAACTTTACGAAATGGGTGAATTGTCAAAGTGTTTGTTGCAGGAGTTACATTTTTAAACACTCCCTGACTGATTCACACAGCGGCTTGTCCTATGCTTTGTTCATCAAACATGATTGGGGAAAACAATGAAACAACTTTTGACAGTATCTATGATCGCCGTTTTGGCAAGTGGATGTGCACATCACAACAATGTAAGGCCTGCGGAAGATGGCAAACACTACGCTAATTTAACTGCGGAAACTAGAGAAAAAGCGGGTAAAGAGGCGCTTGATCAAGCAAACCACTATTGCACTGAAAATGGTGCGTCACAAGCCTATGTTATCAATGAAACGATCACATACATGGGGTCAATGCCTGAGCAAGAGTATTTGAAAAATCGCAACCTTGCTGAAGCTGTTGAAGTTGCTGGTGCTGGCATGTCTATTTTTGGTGGGGGTCATGTCGATGATGTTGGTACGGCAATGTGGATTGGTGGCGGCATTGCTGAAGATTCAATGGGTGAACCATACCAGATAAACCTTTCCTTTAGCTGTAAGTAAATTAATTCTCTTTGCAGGGAAGTGATAATTAATAAGTGGGCAAGAATTGCCATTGTAAATTAAATAATTCTTGCCAGCTAAATTTATATAAAATGATTTAATTTATATTTTGATTTTTATTTCGTCATGGTGTGGGTTTATTAAACGAGTTTGTTGTTATTTTACTCTGTTTTTAAATCTTAATTTAAATTGGCGGGTGATATAAATATTCTGCTTTTTTCGAGTAAGCTCAATACTTTGAATGAATCTGTGGA
Organism: Pseudoalteromonas luteoviolacea; assembly: GCF_018100925.1. Classification (GTDB taxonomy): domain Bacteria; phylum Pseudomonadota; class Gammaproteobacteria; order Enterobacterales; family Alteromonadaceae; genus Pseudoalteromonas; species Pseudoalteromonas obscura. Next base: position 373,521 of record NZ_JAGJEH010000005.1, read on the forward strand.
AGATACTGGAAAAATGTGCTTTATCTAGCAGTTGGCTTTCAAAGGCAGCTATAGTATCAAATAGGTGAATGAGTATAATCGAGCGATATCACAAATCCACCTCTGTGAATTCATAAGTCGAGCTTGCAATTTGAGCTGGAAGCATTGACAGTAAATTTTTTCCAAAAAAATTCACCGTGTTTAAACCTTTTTTTCGTTCACTGCGTCTTACTTTAAAAATATCACACAACAAGGACCATAGGATGAAAGCATTCATGATGGCCGCACTGGCGGCTTGTTCACTTAACGCGTCGGCTCACCAGTTTTACTCGTCTGACTTTGAGTTTGTAAAAAGCACGTCATTGTCTTTGCCAGTCGCAGATATTAACCAGTTTAAAATAGAAGCTGGGGCAGGAGAGCTGCGTGTAGTTGGTGCGGACACGGATAAAATAAGCGTAACAGCCGAAATCTATCAATCTCAAGAAAGTGATGACTATTGTTTGGATCTTACGCAGTCAAACGGTAAAGCGCTACTCAAGTCCAATGTCTGTCATCACGAAACTAATTACACTTTGATTCACTTATCGATAACAGCGCCTAAGTCACTTGTGACTCGGATCAAAGACGGTTCGGGTTCACTCGATGTGTCAGGTGTGAGTATTCAACATATCGATGATAACTCCGGCTCTATTCAGGTTAATGACAACTTGATCGCACTTGAAATTGAAGATGGGTCTGGCAGCATTGAAGTTTCGGGCGTGCAGGGTGAGCTTATTATTGATGATGGCTCGGGTAAGCTTTCTGTGGAGGATGTCAAAGGCGATGTTTCTATCGAGGATGGTTCTGGGAAAATAGTCGTTGAAAATGTGTCGGGCAAAGTGTCTGTCGATGATGGTTCAGGCAGTATTTCAGTAAAAAATGCACAGTCATTTGAACTGATCGATGATGGCTCGGGTAAAGTTAATTTACAGGGGATCCGAGAGCAGCAAAACTAATTTTCATATTCAAAAAGCTGCGAGTCATTACTCGCAGCGTTTGACTTATTTTTCTAGCCCAAACGGGTCGTCTATACTATAGCTTGGCTCCGTAAACCATTTAGCTCCAGCCTCAGTCATATAAAAGTGATCTTCCAAACGAATACCGAATTCATCAGGGACCACCAACATGGGTTCGTTTGAAAAACACATGCCCGGTGCCAAAGCCTGTGGATTATCTTTGACTAGGTATGGAAGTTCATGAATATCTAACCCGATCCCATGGCCAGTTCGATGTGGACAACCTGGAAGCTGATAGTCAGGTCCTAAGCTTTGGGCCGCGAGATAGCTTCTTGCAGCGTGATCTACATCACCGCATGTTGCACCAATTTGCGCTGCATTAAATGCTTGCAATTGTGCTTGCTTTTCATGCTGCCACATTTCACGTTGGAACTCAGAAGCTTCTCCGTACACATAAGTACGTGTGATATCGCTGAGGTATCCATGTAACTTACATCCAGTATCGATAAGAACAACATCACCTCTTTTAAGAGTTTGCGGTTCTTTGACGCCATGTGGGAATGAAGACGCCTTACCAAATAATACAATACAAAAATAGTTACCCGGTGCACCGACCTTTTTATGCGCTTGTTCAATAAACGCTTCCACCTCAGTGGTGGTAATGCCTTCATGGAGCATTGAAGCGGCAGCTTGGTGTACAGCTAAGGTCATGTCCATTGCTCGCTGGATCAAGGCAAGTTCATTGTCTGATTTATGCATACGACAATGACTAGTAACTTTATGAGCATTGATCACACTCAATTGCGAGTTTGCGTTTACTATCCCGTCGACAGTGAAAAAAGCAGTGCTTTCGTCTACTGCTAAGGTTGCGGTTTGCCCAATCCCAAACTCTGACAAAGCCTGACCAAGTAGTTGATATGGACACTCTTCTTCTTGCCAGGCATAAATTTTACCTTGTACAACTTGATAGTCGCTGATAGTACCTAGTTCAAAATAGGGAGCGATAAAACAAACATCACCGTTTGCAGGTAATAAAGCGCCAACCAACCTTTCACTGGCTGACCAGCTTAAACCGGTGAAGTACTTTAAATTGGTACCTGCATTGAGATATAAAGCATCAATGTTGTGTTCACGCATGTAAGTTTGAGCTTTGTGCATGCGTGCGCGATATTCGGCTTCGGTAATGGGAGTCGCCCCAGCGGTCATATCGTTGAGGCTATCTAAGGCTGCCTGCTTAGTTTGAAAACCTATACCTATCATAAATATATCCTAGTTAGTTAAAATCCAGCATCACTGAAAGCGAGCAATGCTGTAGGGAGTAATATCAAATACAGTTGGCTGCTTTGCAACCACGTTTGCGATGAGTTCACTGGTGATAGCGGCCTGTGTTAATCCTAAGTGTTGATGACCCAGTGCAAAAATCACATTTTGGTGATTAGGGGCTGCCCCAATCACTGGTAGTGAGTCGGGTAATGATGGTCGAGGGCCCATCCAGTGGGTGCCTTGCTCAACATCTGCAAAGGCTTTGAGCATTGCTTTTGCGTGGGTGAGTAGGCGCGCAGCGCGCGTGTACAGTGGTGCTGTATTTAACCCAGCAAATTCAACGGTGCCAGCCAATCTTAATCCAGATTGCATCGGGGTCATGATAAACTGTCTATCTGCAGAGGCGACGGGTCGTGTTAATGCATGTGTGCTGAGCATATTGTGATAACCACGTTCAGCTTCAATTGGAAGCTTGTATCCCAACTGTGCACAAAGGTCTTTACTCCAAGCACCTGTACAGATCACAATTTTGGCAAAGTGGTTGTGTTCGCTCTGCGGTGTTGTGAGATCAACGGAGTTGCTCTGAACATTTATTTCGGTGATTGCTTGTTCTATAAATTCACCGCCAAGATTTACGAACATATCATAAATACAAAGAGATAACTGATGAGGGTCAGGAGTGTGCCCAACATCTTTAAACAGCAATGCATAATTGACCTGATCGCTCAGCTGAGGTTCTAAAGCATGCACCGCTTGTCTATCAAGCAGTTCGACATTTACACCGTTAGATGAATAAGTGTGATACACCTTTTCAACTGCCCGGAGGCTGAAATTTTCAAAAGTTAACAGGCTACCATTGAGTTTTATATGATCATTAAAGTTGTCGCCCAACAATCGTTTGTATGAATCGAGGGCGGGGGTGTTAAGTGCCTTGAGTGCCGTGCTATTTCGTCGGTATTTATCTGTCGGCATATTGGCGCAAAACCTTGCAAACCAAGGCAATGCTTTAAGAATATAGCGCCAATCAATCCTCAATGGGCTCAAACTATCCATGAGCATTTTTGGTAATTTGCCAAGCAAGGCCTTATCAGCAAGTGGAAAAACTTGCTCGGTTGCAAAATGGCCCGCGTTTCCGATTGAGCATTTAGTGCCAATCCCATTGGGATCAAACAGAGTAACCTGATAACCGTGTCGCTGTAACTGAAGCGCGTTACACAATCCGACAATTCCTGCTCCGATTACTGCAATTTTTTTATTTTTGGTCATTGTTTTACCCTCATTTTAAATTGCATCTATCGCTTAAAAGTAATGCTTATTGCTAACGAAAAAAATTAAACCCTTATATATCAGTATTTTAGTTTTGATTTTCATGATTTTTCTCAGACATTATGAAATTTCCTAAAATAGAATATTGATTATTGTATACAATATACCTATAGTAAAAAGCAAGAACGATAACAGAGGAAAAACCATGAATGTAGAATGGCAGGGGGTTTACCCAGCGGTAACCACACAGTTTAATGATGACGAATCGATTAACTTTGACACGACCAAATCAATGATCAATTCACTGATCGAAGAAGGGGTACACGGCATTATTGTTTTGGGTACTGTGGGTGAGAATTGCTCTTTGCGTGCAGAAGAAAAACGACAGATTTTGACCATGGCAAAAGAAGTTGTGGCAGGTCGCGTACCTTTAATTTCAGGTGTGGCAGAAACAACGACTACGCTAGCAGTTGAATTTGTACAAGATGCTGAAGAAATCGGGATTGATGGCTTTATGGTATTGCCCGGTATGGTTTATCGCTCAACCGAGCGAGAAGCGATTTATCACTATCAGCAGGTAGCACGTTCTACCGCATTGCCCATTATGATTTACAACAACCCAATCACGTATGGCGTAGATGTTTCGATTGAGGGTATGCGTACACTTGCTCAAGAAGCAAATATTGTTTCGGTTAAAGAGGCGACTGAAGATACACGCCGCATTAGCGAGCTATTTGCTGCATTTGGCGATCGCTTTGTCGTATTTGGCGGTGTAGATGACATTGCACTAGAGAGCTTAATGCTAGGTGCAACAGGTTGGATTTCAGGTTTGACCAATGTATTCCCGCGTGAATCAGTGGCGATTTACAAGCTTGCTCAACAGGGTAGATACGAAGAAGCCAGAGAGTTGTGGCGTTGGTTCTTACCATTACTGCGCTTAGATACGATCCCAACATTAGTGCAATGCATCAAATATGCAGAGCAGCTTGCTGGACGTGGTAGTGAGAAAACACGTGCGCCACGTTTGACATTGAGTCAAGAAGACAAGGCTTATGTGAGTCGTCTGTATGATGAAGCCATCACCAATCGTATTGACCTAAGCAAATATAAGCTTGATTAAGGAATATCGAAATGAACAGGGGTACATTTTTTTGTATTGATGGCCACACTTGTGGCAACCCTGTACGTCTTGTCACAAGTGGCCACCCGATCTTAAAGGGGGCCACAATGGCTGACAAGCGGCAGCACTTTTTAGCCGAGTATGACTGGATCAGAAAAGCCTTGATGTTTGAGCCTCGAGGTCACGATATGATGTCGGGCGCTTTTCTTTACCCTCCTTGCACTGAAGATGGAGACATCAGTATTCTCTTTATTGAGACCTCTGGGTGCTTACCCATGTGTGGTCATGGCACCATTGGTACAATAACATTTGCGCTTGAGCAGGGGTTACTTCATCCCAAACAACCTGGAAAAGTAAAAATTGACACGCCTGCAGGGAGAGTCAATGCCGAGTATGAGCAAAGCGAGGGCAAGGTAAAATGGGTGAAGCTATTAAATGTCCCTGCATATTTGGCTCATTCTGAGTTGACGATTGAGGTATCGGGGCTGGGAGAGCTGGTGGTCGATGTCGCTTACGGTGGTAACTTTTATATTATTGTTGAGCCTCAAGCAAACTTCAAAGGAACTGAGCAAGTAGATGCCGATACGTTAATAAAGCTAAGTCGTGAGGTGAGGGCTGCGGTCAACGCAAAAGTTGATTGCATACACCCAGAAGATCCGAGTGTATCTGGCGCATCCCATGTACTTTGGACTGGTGAACCTCAAAAACCAAATTCCTCAGCGGCCAATGCGGTTTTCTACGGAGATAAAGCCATTGACCGCTCGCCCTGTGGCACAGGCACAAGTGCTCGTATGGCACAGCTGTTTGCAAAGGGACAGCTGCAACCGCAACAAGAATTTATCCACGAAAGCTACATAGGTAGCCAGTTTATCGGCCGAATAGAAGACGTAACCGAAGTGGCTGGCAAAGCTGCAATTCGTCCTAGTATACAGGGCTGGGCCATTCGAACGGGCACCAACTGTATCACCGTCGATGACGATGACCCTTATGCATTTGGGTTTCAAGTGATCTAACTACTTTTGTGCACACATCAAAAAACAGGAGGCAATCATGACATTTACAGGTTTAAGTTATATTGCTGGACAATGGCTTGAGAACAACCAAGGTAACGTTTTTCAAGGGTTTTGTCCTGGCACGAATGAATATTTACCGACTCGCTTTTATGAGGTATCGGACGAGCAAATTTCACAGGCTACCGATGCCGCGCATACAGCTTTTAAGCAATATCGAAGTATTTCAAATCAGCAGCGTAGCGAGTTTTTAAACACCATCGCAGATGAGATCTTAGCGCTTGGCGACATTCTCATTGAAACAACCATGCTAGAGACTAATTTACCTCGTCAGCGCCTTGAAGGTGAGCGTATGCGTACGGTAAATCAGCTGCGTGTATTTGCTGATGTATTACAGCAAGATTTAGCTCCGTTGAAACTGAGCTGTGCGGAAGAAGGTGATGAGACAAGAACACCAATTCCAAAACCTAAAACGGCGCTGACTTATTTACCTGTTGGGGTTGTTGCCGTTTTTGGTGCGTCAAATTTCCCTTACGCATTTTCTACTCTCGGTGGTGATACTGCTTCAGCCCTCGCGGCCGGTTGTGCCGTCGTTGTCAAAGCTCATCCAGCGCACCCCGCAACGAATGAATTAATGACCAAAGCAATAGCGAGTGCAATTGAAAAGTGTGCCATGCCTGACGGCTTGTTTTCTATGCTACAGGGCAGCGAACACAAGACCTCTCATCAATTGGTGAGCGAACCTATGGTTAAAGCAGTAGGGTTCACAGGTTCTTTAGGGGCGGCAAATGCGCTGCTTAAAACAATTCATCAACGGGTTGAGCCCATTCCTTTTTATGGCGAGCTTGGTAGTGTAAACCCGCAAATTGTTTTACAAGATTACAGCCAAAAACAAGGTGGCGTGTTAGCGACTCAATTGGTGAGCTCTATGGCGATGGGCCATGGACAGTTTTGTACAAGTCCAGGCGTTTGGTTTGTGCCGAGTGAAGATGACAATTTAGTCGACGCTGCTATTAAAGCGATAGAGGCGACTCCTTCGGATACTTTACTCACACCGGGAATTTTACAGGCTTTCAATCGCAGTACTACTGCGCTGAACGAGCACGATGCAGTGTCGCTGCTAGCAAAAGGACCACAGACGAAGGACTATCATGCGTCTGCGCATTTGTTTTCCTGTGATATACAAGATTTTGTGAAGGATGTAGATTTGCAAGAAGAGGTGTTTGGACCTTGTGCCTTACTAGTGAAATACAGAAGTTATGATGAACTATTGCTGGCCATTGACGGATTAGCAGGTCAATTGACGGCGAGTATTTACGGTGAAACTCAAGAGCTGAAGGAGCAAGCGAAGCTGATTGAGGCATTGAGTTTTAAAGTTGGGCGTATTATTTACAGCCAAGCGCCTACCGGTGTAGAAGTGTGTATGTCTATGAATCATGGTGGACCTTTCCCTTCTTCTACTGATGTAAGAAGTACTTCAGTTGGTACTAAAGCAATGACGCGATTCTTACGTCCGTTATGCGTGCAAGGTGACCAATAGTAAAGTAGGGGTAGGTATCTATTCTTACTCAATAAAGTCTACTTTTTTACTAAGTAGACTTTATTATTGGATTAACTTAGCAAAGTTCAAGTGTGGCTCACGTGCAATTTAGATTTAGCTACGTATAATGTAAGCCACTGTAAATTTTTGATTAACCCTATGGCGATTGTACATAAAACTAGAACTCAACTTGTTGCCGAAGCGATTAGAGACAAAATTTTAAGCGGTGAAATTAAAGCTGGAGAGCCGTTGCGTCAAGCTGCACTCGCCGAAGAGCTTAATGTGAGCCGTATTCCAGTTCGTGAGGCTTTGCTGCAATTAGAAGCGGAAGGCTTAGTGAATTTTGAAGCGCATAAAGGCGCTACGGTAACCAGCTTAAGTGCCGATCAAATTGATGAAATATTTGATTTGCGTGCCTTGTTAGAAGCTGAATTACTGCGTCACTCAATCACGCATTTAACCAACCGCGACTTATTGGAAGCGGAAGCGATTTTAGCCGATTTAGAAGACGCCGTTGAAGCGGGGGACTCTCAATTAGCGACAGGCAAACTCAATACTGAGTTTCACAACAAGTTGTATGGACGCGCAAATCGTCCCCAAACAAGAGAGCTCGTTGCTGTTTATAGCAAAAACTCTGAACGTTATGTGCGTATGCATATTTTATTGGCAGGCGGCATTAACACTGCGCCCGAAGAACACAGGCAGTTGTTGCAATTATGCCGTGACAAAGACATTGACGGTGCGTGTGAATACTTAAAATGCCATATTCTAAACGCAAAAGACGGCATCAAAGCACTTTTATTGAAAATTGAAGAAGATGCGTAAGGATTGTGGCAAGCCATTTAGCTCAGTTTGATGAGTAAAATGGCTTATCGCCCGTCTTACTTTTATTGCTCGCTTATTGCCATACTCCTACGCTCATTTCTGAGGTGAATCCTGGTCCAAATGCAGCAAGTAAACTGGTGTCTCCTTTGGTTGCATGATCAAAAGTTCGGCGCAGCACGTCAATTACGGCAACACTCGATGTATTGCCTGTTTCTGCCAAGCATGCCCGCGAATGTTTAACTTTTTCAGGTGCTAGATCTAAGCAGCGCTCTAGTTCATCTAATATGCGCCTTCCGCCAGTATGAAAAATCGTATTGTCGACATTATTGGCATCGATATCCAATTTGTCTTTGCAAAATGACTGCAAGTAAGGCGCAACATGTGGAATTGAATGCATTACATCTTTGTCCAGAGAAAACTTGAATCCTTTGTCGGTTAACTGGTATTCGATGTAGGGCATGGTGTCTTCAATAGTGACGCTTTGGTTGTGAGTTAGCCGCAGCCCCGAAATCTGATCGTCTCCGCGCATCACAACAGCAGCGGCGCCATCGGCAAACAGTGAGTTACTGATAAAATCTTGTAGGCGGCCAGCTTCTTTGTGAAAGCACAGTGAGGACGTTTCAACGCACACAATCAATACGTTTCTATCCGGGCGGTGTTCACAGTATTCAAATGCACGACCAATTGCCGATGCGCCAGCAACGCAGCCCATTTGTGCTATCGGGATCTGCTTTGTATCCGGCCTAAGTGACAGGCGGTTGATAAGGTGTGCTGTTAAAGAAGGCATCATAAATCCAGTGCATGAAGTGGCGATAACCATATCAATTTCATCCACGTTGAGTCTGGCATTGTGGATAGCTTCACGCGCGACATTTTCCGCCATTTCTATGGCCGCATCTTGATATACTTTGGCTCGCTCTCCAAAGTCACCTTGTTTGACAACATCTGTTAAAGGCATGATGAGATGTCTTTTTTTTACTTGTGCATTTTGAATCATATCAAAAGCGCGTTTTTTGTGCGGGCTGTCGGGGTGGCAAATTTCGATAACCGTCATGATGTCATCGGCGTTTACTTCATAATTTGGATAGTAAGTTGCTGGTTTACTTAAAGTTGTCATGACTAATTTCTCCTTAATTGAGTGACACTAAGCAAGACCTAACGCTGCTTTCTTTTATTTCACATTTTTTTAAAGAGTTTTAATTTATTTGTTCTAATTTAATTTAAGTGATTGATTTCAAGTGATTTATATTTTTAACTTTTTTGCGTTTGGATGATTTGTTTTTAGAGCCAAAGTACGTTCAATTTTGAGGGGGGATGATTGTTGCGTACTATGCATTTTTTTTGAGTGTTAAATCTTACATTCTACCTGTAAATCAATGAAAGTAACATTGATTTACAACCGAAAACGCATCTTTACGCATCTTTTCCTATCTTTTCATTGTTTTTAAGTTGTTGTATTTTAAGTTTTTTATAACTTTAAAGGCCAAATTTTAAATAACTTTCTGAGTAAAAATTGTCAGTTGATTCTTTATTGCGCTTTTATTAATTTTTCATTCATTTTTCTCGCTCTAATGTCGAGTCAAGCGCCATGGCAAGTAAAACCAACATCAATTTAGGAAAGTATCTATGAAGAAAACCGCGATCAGTATAGCGATAGCAATGTCGGCAGGAGGTGCAATCACCCCTGTATTTGCAGATGAGCAGGCCGCACAAATTGAGAAAATAGAAGTTACAGGCTCTCGTATTAAACGCTCTGATATGGAAACTGCCAGCCCGGTCACGTTTATTGGCGCTGATGCTATCCAAGCGAGCGGTGCTGTGACGATCGATGATGTATTACAAGACATCACAGCTGCGGCAGGGGCCATGACTAACCCCGGAGTAAACAACGGCTCAGGTGGTAACGCGAGCATCAACTTACGTGGGTTAGGGGCACAGCGTACACTGGTGTTGGTCAATGGTCGTAGAATGATTAATTCAGGGACTGGGGCTGCATCAACGGTGGACTTAAATACTATTCCGGTCGCCATGATCAAGCATATTGAGGTATTAAAAGATGGTGCTTCAGCAGTTTACGGTACTGATGCTGTGGCAGGTGTTGTAAACATCATTCTAAAAGATGATTTTGAAGGCGCAGAGCTCAATGCTCAGACTGGCTTATCTGGTGAGGGGGATGCTGAGCAGCACAATATCGACCTGACAGTGGGTACTAGTTTTGACAGAGGTAACATGGTGTTTGGCGTTCAATACATGGAACGTGGATCTGCGAGCCAGGCAGATCGAGACTTTTCGTCATGCCCATTGAATGAGACTGATGGTGGAAAGTCGCTGACATGTGGTGGATCAACAATTACCCCAAATGGTCACCTCTATCTTGAAAATGGTAAAGAGTTACAGGGTGACGAAGAGGGTAACTATGCGGAATATAACCCTGAAACGGACCCGTACAACTATGCTTCAGATAGTTATTTGTACACCCCCATGCAAAGGTTAAATCTTACTGGCGTGCTAAATTATGAATTGACTGACAATACTTCATTGTTCACTGAAGCAATGTACTCGAAACGGTGGTCAGAACAGCAAATGGCGCCACAACCAGTATGGTTTGACTTTACCTATACCGAAGCCATGGGGGATGATTTATTAGAACATGGTGCAGAGTACGGTGATACAGTTCACTACCGTCGTCGTATGACAGACACTGGCACACGAGATTTTTCGCAGGTTGTTGACACAGTGAGAACGGTTGTTGGTGTTGAAGGCATACTAGATAACGATTGGAGTTGGGACGTTGCCGTTAATTTTGGTCGCAATGACTCTGTCGACCAGTTATCAAATTTACACAATATTGGCAGTTTGACCGAAGACATTGAGCTGGGTAATTTTAACCCACTCGATCAGGCATCTTGGTCAGCAGACAATATGACAGATTATTTGTATACCGAGCAAAATACGGGGGGCAGCCAAATGTTGAACTTCAGCGCATCTTTGGCTGGAGATATTATAGAGTTGCCTGCGGGCTATTTAGGCTTTGCAACCGGTATTGAAAAGCGCACAGAAAAAGCGTGGTATACGCCAGATTCACTTACCTCTCAAGGTCTGGCTAATGACCCTAAAGTGGAGCCTACTAGTGGTTCATACGATGTCAATGAAGCGTTTGTAGAATTTGCTATTCCTATTTTGGCAGACAAAGCGTTTGCGCAAAATCTAGATTTGAGCGCTGCAATTCGGGCATTTGACTACTCCAGCTTTGGTAGTGACTCTACTTGGAAGCTTGGTTTCACTTGGAAATTGAACGATCAGTTAATGTTTAGAGGTGTGAAATCAACGGCATTTCGAGCACCTACAGTGGATGAATTATACGGCGGTAAATCACCGTCGTTCGAGCAGATCTCTCATCCTTTGTTAGACAGTCAAGCTGAAGTGATTGTGGGGGGCAATGCCAACTTAACTCCTGAAGAAGCAGACACTTTGACCTTTGGTTTAGTATACGAGCCGAGTTTCGTTGAAGGTTTGTCACTGACTTTAGATTACTACGACATAGCCATTACAAATGCGATTAGTGAAGTTAATAACCAGTACATCATAGACAATTGTGTTGATAGTAATGGGGGGTTGATCAATCAAAGTTCACCGGTATGTGCTTCAGCCAACATGCAAATCTCTAATGGCAAAGCGACGTTTAACAACCAGTTGCAAAATATTGGTGACGAAACAACACAAGGTTATGACGTCAACGTTGCTTATAGCTTTGATGCAGCTGGCTTAAACTGGCGCGCAGGCTGGGATACATCAATCTTGAAAGAGCGTACAGTAACTATGGCAGGAGAAACGGTCGACTACACAGGGCTGATCACTTCCGGCTTGGGCGGCTATGCGGATATTAAATCGAGCTTATCGTTAGCGGTGAAAGCAGAGTCATGGAGTGCCAATTACAAAGTACGCTACTTATCTGGTATGGATAGTTTTAGTTGCCTAGAGGATCCAACGAGTTGTTACGCTCCGAGTACACCAAGTATGGTTTATCACGATATTTCAGGGAGCTATTTTGTAAGCGATACGATTAAGTTGACAGGTGGGATCAATAATCTGTTTGACAAGCAACCCCCTTATTACTCAGGAAACAATGATTCGAATACCGACCCTTACACGTATGACACTCTTGGGAGGTATGTATACGCAGGTATGAACATCCAATTTTAATATCAAGGGTAAAAATTCATTTTTCACACTCTCCGTAGAGGGACCAAAAGGGCTGCAGTATTTGCAGCCCTTTTTTTTTAAATATTTGTGGGCTAAATGTAACGTAATGTCGTTTAACGTCTATATTGTGAGAAAGCAACAATGAATTGGAGTTGGGATGAGCGTCCGAATTTTAGTAATTGATGATGACAACACATATCGTACTTTACTCTCACAGGTTTTCGCGGAATATGACGTCAGTGTTGCATCTAGTGGTGAAGAGGGTTTAAAAAAGGCCATTGAGTTAAAACCCCATGTCATTTTGCTAGATATTGTGATGGCGGGTATGGATGGCTATGCAACCTGTTCTGAGCTTAGGAAAGTAGAGCACTTGAGACATACCCCCATTGTTTTTATATCCAATTTGTCGTCGTCAGATTGTCGTTTGAAAGCATTTGAAATTGGGGCAAACGATTATGTGTGCAAAACAACTCACCCAGAAGAGCTTAAAAGCAAGGTTGTGGCAATTCTAGAAGCTGATCATGACTATTTTGAAGCCCACGCAGATATTGCTGAAAAAGAGTGTTTATTACTGGATTTACAAAGACAAAATGCCAGTATGAAAACCATTGGGTTGTTTATGCAAGCGACCCACTATTGTAGCGATCTTGAAGTACTACAAAAGATCTTCATCAATACCTTATCGAGCTTGGATCTTCGCGCTGTCGTTCATTTCAAAGACAGAACGCTTTTTCGCAGTACATCTGGTAACGTCGCAAAGCTCGAGAAAGAGTTATTGTTGCACCATGAAGACTTTGAGCGTGTCCATCAGTTTGATCATGGACCTATGATTTTTAACTGGCGAAGCAGTATTTTATTGGTTAAAAACGTTGGAGAGTTAAGTGACATATGCGCGCACGTTATGGATGCGTTGGAGCTGGCCATTTGCAATCTCAATCGTAGAGCCGAGATGGTGGAGCAAATACTCTCGATTGAAAAAACCAACAAAGAGATCTTGGCGAGTTTAAAAGACACAAAGGCGAAATCTAACACAAACCTTAAACAGCAATTGTTTGACTCGGGTCTTATTTCACAGTTTGACCTTCAAGACGAAAATGATTTGGATGAACTCATCGCCAGTTCAAGTGATGATTTGATAGGCATGGTCGAAGCGTTTGGCGACAACGCGGAGAAGATCAGCGCAATTTTAGGCAGTTTGAAAAAGCCACCACAAGAGTTACGCTTTTTGTTTAAAGAAAGTATGACCACCTCTGATGCGACCCTATTTTAAAGTAACAAAAGAGCGCAACACTGTTGCGCCCCTAAAGTGATAATTTAAAAATAATAAAAATCAGTGTGTTAGAGATTAAGTTGATTTTTTTGCGCATTTTTTCTTGAAATCATTTCCCCTTGTCCATAGATATAGTTATGAGGTCGCCGTAAGGGGCCGAAAAATTACTTAATACATTGTTTAATAAGCCTATTTTCCTGCTTTTCGAAGAGTGAAATAGGTGCAATATCGCTTTATGAGGATACACTTATGCGTACAGTAGATTTATCACCACTTTATCGTTCATTTATCGGCCTAGATCACTTGGCCACGTTAATGGATTCAGCGCAAAGAAGTTCAGAAAAACAGTCAGGTTTCCCACCGTATAATATTGAAGCCTTAGACGAAGATAAGTACCAAATTACCATGGCCGTTGCAGGTTTCAGCGAACAGGAGCTGTCACTTGAGTCGGAAAATAACACGCTGACCGTAAAAGGTGAGAAACAAAATAAAGAAGCCGCAGCAGAGCGAAAGTTCATTCATCAAGGCATTGCAGAGCGTAACTTTGAACGTAAGTTCCAACTGGGCGATCACATTAAAGTGATTGGCGCAGATTTAGAAAATGGCTTGCTAAAAATAAATCTGGAACGCGAAGTACCAGAAGCTATGAAGCCGCGAAAAATCGCAATCGGCGCTAATAAATTGCTCGACTAAGCGCTGTTACTTTTCCCTTATTCCTTGTTATTTGTTTATTGATGTTTCCAACCAGCCGCCGTTAGGCGGCTTTTTTTATTGCTAAAAAGCCCCTTCCATTTTTAATTAAATATTTAGGTAAAAAAGGAACAGCTGCTCTTTACATGTTTTCTTGCAATCCGTATGGTTATGTTAATTTTTTGTAATCAAGGATTGTGTGATGAAATCGATTTTTTACGTATTTCTTGTGTGGTTGAGTTTCGCAGCTGTGGCTAAAACGCAAGTATTGACAGAATATACCTCATTTACCCAACACGGTGATCACCGTTTTGCAGTCAATTTAACCCCAGTAGACCCCAGTGGACGACATATGCTTGAGCTTGAGTTAGGGTGTGCAGAGCAAGGGTGCAGTGATTGGGATTACACCGTGAGGTTTGAGTGGCACCAAGGAGACACACGCTATGAAATGGGCCGTTTGATCACTCCTTATGCGGGCTATATGCAAAGAGGAATGCACGGTTTTGATCGCAGTTGGCGCAGAACCTACTATTTTGATGTTTCTCATCTTGCCCCGGTATTAAGTGGTGAAGGCACATTTAATGTGCATTATGGTGGGTGGGGCGCCAAAAAAAGTGCATTTGGTGTGAGCGCAAAGCTAATTTCTCAACCGGGTTTTTACAATCGACAAGTGAAAAGGGTGATCCCGTTGTACGAGTCGGGCTCTGAAGGTTGGCCATATAAAACGGCGCAGGATTTTGCCAATTTACTGCCAGCTAAATCAGTGACATTTGAAGCGGGTGAAATACATGCTGAAATTAAGATGATAGTGTCGGCGCACGGCCATGCTCTGTCTTATGACAACCCCGAAGGCAAAGCAGAGTTATGTGGAGAGTGGTGTGACCGTTATTTCACGCTCAGTCAAGACAATGAGCTAATCGTCAAACAAAACTTATGGCGTGATAACTGCGATCAGAGTGCAACTTTCCCTCAGGGGGGAACGTACTTATTTTCGCGCGCAAATTGGTGTCCAGGGGAAGCGGTAGCGCCATTTAGTTTTTCTGTTTCTACAGACAAAACGCGCGCTCAATTTGACCTAGATTGGCAAGCATACAGCTGGCAGCCTTCTCAATATGGTAAAGATGCTCCTCGGTATATTGTGAATGCGTTATTGGTAACATACGGAGATTATGACCTCAAGGAAGATATTGCACTTAAACGGATTTTAAAACCTAACGCTACGATGCCAGATCGCTTTGGTATGTCTTGTGGCGAAATAGAGGTGGAAATTGAAAACTTAGGCAATTCGGACATTGATGAGCTCTGGTTTGACTATGGCGTCGAAGGACAAAAGGCGCAACAATATTATTGGCAAGGAGAGTTGCCAGCGGGAGAAACTAAGCAAATTAACTTTGCGACAGCATACATGGGAAGGTTTGCTGCCAATGGTTCTGAGCTTACTGTGGCTGTGCGAAGCACCGCAGATCAACAGGGCATAAATAATACCCAAACGGTGAAAATGAAGGCACCTGTTGCGCTAGGCACAAGCGCCGTATTGCATTTGTTATCGGGAAAACAAGGAGCAGAAACCAGTGTATCGATCGTCGATAGAGACCAAAATACCGTAAAGCAATGGGCAACGTTTTCGAACGCAGCTTGGCATGCACTACCACTCGATGTGCCCGCAGGATGTTATACACTGAAAATTAACGACAGCGAACATGACGGCCTCGCATTTCCGTTTTTTAATCAACAAAAAGGCAAAGGTGAAATTAAACTGCATCACAGTGGTGAAGCCGATGCTCACGTAACTCGGCTAGAAGCTGACTTTGGGCGCGAGCTATCCATTCCTATCACAATAGGTTTTGAGTTTGGTGGTTGTGCTGCAAGCGATTGGCAAAAAGATGTGGCATATCAAACTCCTGGGCAGCAAGTTGCCTATCAGGGCGTGATATATCAGGCGCGTCATTGGAGTTATAATTTTGCACCTGACAGAGCTGGGCCTTACGATGCTTGGCATGCAGTTAGCTACTGTGATGGCAGCGCCTTGTAAGCTTATTTTTTGTCGTAGTAGCGACTCATTTGCGGGTTGGTGTTGCACAAAAGATTGGCAATTTCAGCCCGAGTTTCAGCGCTTTTATTTTGACTAAGCTTAAAATTCCCGGTGAGGGTATCGAGTTTTACTTTGAAAAATATGAGCGCGTTACACATTGCCATCAATTGTTTTTCTGGCACCGAACTTAACTGCCACGGATCTTTGTCGTTTTCAAAGGCATTCAAAATATGTTGCATGGTGAGCACTTGCTGTTCAAAGTCATCGATTGATTCCAACGTACCAGTACAATGTACCGTGACATAATCCCAGGTTGGCAACTTTATACCTTCGATTTGCTTGGGCGATAGATAAGTATCCGGGCCGCGAAACACAACCTCTATCGATGACGAAATAAAATGCTTTATGGGGTTTTCACCTGTTGCATGACCAAAAATGGTCAGAGTATCTCTGCATAGGCTGACTGGCAAGTGACATATATGTGATGGTGCCGTTTCACCGCCTTTGCAGAACAGCGTTGCCAATGGAAAGCGCTCAATGACGTCAAATAGTGCATCGTTGTCACTTTCCACATAGGTTTTGACAGGATAATTCATAACCAAGATTCCAAACGTTGTTTAATATCGGGCCACATATCGTCGATGATACTAAAACGTGCTGTGTTTCTAAAACCGCCATCAGGTAGTTTTCGATTTTTTAAGTGAATGCCCTCAAAATGAGCACCCAGCCTTGCAACGGCACTGCGAGATTTGTGATTTTGCTCATGGGTCTGGAATTCAATGCGAACCAAGCCAAGAGTTTCAAAAGCATGCTGAAGTAAAAGATACTTTGCATGGGTATTAATGTGGCTGCGCTGCCAGTCTAGACCAATAAAAGTATGGCCAATTTCGGCTTGTAAATTGTGCGTATCTAATCTGAAAATTCGAGTATTGCCAGCAACTTGATTGGTTTGTGCGTCAATAATCGCAAACACAACTTGTTCTTGAGGATCAAACTGTGCTGTTTGTTCAAACCAAGTTTGCAAGACTTCTTGGGATTGACAATAGCGACTGGGCACCCAGCGCCAAAGCTCTTCTGCTTGGCCTACCTGTTGCAATTGGCTCAGGTGTGCTTGGGAAAGTGGCTCTAATCTTACTTTACTGGTCGATAATGTCATTGCTTTTAACATGGTGACTCCTTTTATGATGGCGAAAAGCATGCTTGATGCGATAGGTTTTAGCCTACTTGAAACTGGTTAGGTTAAAACAACCAGTTTTAAATAAATTGCTATACCAGCTTGTCAGTAAGGTGTGTTTTTTATACGCTAAGGCTACCGTGATATTTATCAAATTTATTATGTTTACAGGTCGTCCGCTCGATGAGCTTGTTAAAACCGCTAAACATGCTCAGATGGCTCAACAAGTGCGCGAAGCGATTCAAAGTGGTCAATTAAAACCGGGAGAAAAACTCCCGTCAGCACGCACATTAGGGCAACTATTTGGTCTTAATCGGCACACAGTCATGTTAGCCTTGCAAAATTTGGTCGCCGAAGGGTGGCTGATCTCAGAGCTTCGAAAGGGTTACAAGGTTAATCAGCATTTACCTGTGGTGGAAAGTGCACAAGTAGAACTAAAAAACGAGCAGTATCAACCAGTATTGCCCCAATTTGCTAACCCACTGGCAGCAGTAAAATCAACTCAGTTAAGTGACTATCAATATAATTTTGCTGGTGGGTTACCCGATGTGAAGCATTTTCCATTCGACGAATTTAGGCGCAGTATGAACCGGATCTGCCGGAGCAGTAACGCGGCAGCATTTCATTACCAAAATACCGCAGGAGAGCCTGTACTTAGGGAGCAGCTAAAAGCATATTTAAGAAAAGGGCGCGGACTGAGTTGTGAAGATGTTTTAGTTTGCAACGGCTCTCAAGAAGCTTTGTTTTTAGTAGGACAGGCATTTTTATCGCCAGGGCAAGGCGTGGCGATGGAGGCGTTAGGTTACCCCCCCGCACGCCAAGCATTTCTTGCATCTGGTGGTGTCATTCATGATATTGCGCAAGATGAACAGGGGTTGTGTGTTGATTCACTGGCAGAATGTCTGTCACGTGCGGATATACGTTTAGTGTACTTAACGCCCTTACACCAGTACCCGACCACGATCACCATGTCGGTTGCCCGCCGACTGGCGATTTACAAGTTGTGTGCACAGCATGGGGTGTTTATTGTTGAAGATGACTACGATCATGAGTTTCATTATCGTTGTCCACCGTTACAGCCCATCGCGGCAAATGATCCGGCTCAAATAGTGATCTACCTGTCGACTTTTTCTAAGATCATGTTTGCGGGTGCACGGTTAGGGTATGTCACAGCGGCGCCTGTCGTATTACAGCAATTGATAAGATTAAAACAGCTAATAAACCATAAAAATGATGTATTGTTGCAATTTGCTATTGCAGATTGGATGGCAACGGGGTGTTTTGAGCGTCATTTACGACGTATGACTAAGTTATATCAACAACGCTGTGATTTAATGGCTGCGCAGTTGTCTCAGTTTCAAAGCCAAGGACATGACATTGACTTCAAACAACCAGATGGCGGCATGGCTTTTTGGGTCGACCTGAAGCGCGACATTGCTTTTTTGCCCAATAAATTACATGAGGCGAGTATTTATGCGCTGACTGAGCACGCATTTTGTGGTTCACCGAAGGCGTCATATAGCCACATACGGCTCGGGTTTGCAGGTCAAAGTGCAGAGAATATTACGGCGGGGCTAAAACGGATGTTTGCGTTGCTTTGAGGTCTAATTAAGCAGGAAAAAAGGCCCATGCCTAGGCCCACTGTATCGACATATGATTGCATGTTTTTTTAAAAGGGAATGCTTTATTTCCTATCAGGCGCCCAAGCAAGTTGCCCGTTTATATTTGCAATGTCATATTTGAGTCTGCTTTCAACCCAGCTACCATCTTCTTTTTGGCATAATGCGATGATATAGCAATCTTCTTCGCCAGGGATCCCCTCAAAGTGGATATTACGGCAACTCGATTTATATGAGCCTGGGGGGGTTATGAAAGACATCTATCAAGTACTCCATTTTGGTTAATGACAATGCAGCTTGTTCTAAACTAAGCTGCTCCAACAAAGTGATGATGTCCACTATAAAGGGAATTAACTGCTATAAACATTACACATTATTACACGGGCAATAGCCGCTGAATAAATCTATCTATTTGAACTGCGGATTTTTAATTTACCGGTTTCGTCTTCAAATGTGATCACAAAAACTTTGTCAAATTCGTCCTCAGCGATGCTGACAGCTCGACCAGTTAGCAGTGCAACCAAAGTGGGTGTTGTATTGCTGTGGCCTGCAACGACTATGGTGCCTGTCTGTTTTTTGAGCATGTCTGCAAACTCTTCTAACTTCCCTGGGTTATACATTGAAATATGCGTATCTATTAGATCAGCAAGTGGCGCTAGTGTTGCTTTAGTACGGTTGTAGTCAGTTGAGTAAAGTTTTGTAGGCTCATAGGGGAGCATCATTTGCGCGATGTAGTGCGCGCGTTTGATCCCCTGCTGTGTCAAGCTGGGATCAACGCCTTTTTGTTTCTCGGCATGTCTGACGAGAATGATATTTTCTGGCATAGCGAAGCTTGAAAAGCTCAATAGGCCCAAAAGCAGAATTAATACAGTACGCATAGTGAGTCTCCTTATCTTCTTGTGCTCTGTCGTACTATATCGTGTTCTGCTCTATGGCGCACCCGTATCAGTGATTTCATAGCGAGTACAATACCTGTCCGCTGCGGACACAATTTCTGTCCGCGGACGCTTTTTTACCTACCATAAAAAATAAAGTTAATACAAATCAATGACTTATTTTTGGCATGGTATTGGTATATCTCAATGCATCAGGATATAAATGAGTGATTGAAATGATTAAAGATACCAGTGGACAGGATCAAAGCGTTCAGAAAAAGCGGCCAATTTATAAACGCAAGAGAGCTTCCATAATCGGAGCGGGCGCGGCGTTGTTTGGGGTGTTGTTGTGGTTGCAGTTATCGCCACAAGCACAGCATTCTATCGAGAGAGAGCAGTTAGATATTGCCAAAGTAGAATTTGGCAATTTAGTACGCGAAGTAGGTGCCCAAGGCAAAATTGTAGCAGCACATGCGCCAACCATTTACAGCCCGGAAATAGGTGTGACGACCTTATATGTAAATGCTGGTGACAGTGTGCATAAAGGGCAGCTCGTTGCTCAGTTACATAGCCCCGAGTTAAGCAGTGAGTTGAAACAACAAGAATCAGAATTATCGCGTCTAGAAAGCGAATGGCAAAGGCAGCAATTAGAGTCACGGCGTCAGGCTCTGGCGCTTGAAAAGTCTTTAGATTTAGCCAGAGTCACGCTGGATGCTGCTGAAAGAGAGAATCGGCGAGCACAGATTTCGATTAAGACAAGCTTAATTAGCCAAATAGATCTGGAACAAGCACAGGACGAGTTTGCACGCGCCAAGCTGAACTTTACTCATGCACAAAAAGAAGCGGAGATCGGCCGTGATACGCTGAAATTTGAACTTGCCTCTGTCAAAAGTAATGTTGTGCGTCAGGCTATTGTGGTTGAAGAAATAAAACGCAGAGTGACCAATTTACAAGTACGAGCATCGGTGCACGGGATTGTTGGTAACTTATTGGTGCAAAATAAATCGGCAGTGAGCCAGAACCAACCCTTGATGACATTGGTTGATTTGTCAGCCTATGAAGTCGAGTTGCAAGTCCCTGAAAGTTATGCCAATGAGTTGGGTTTGTCTATGCCTGTACTCATGCGTATTGGCGCAAAAGAGTTTGAAGGTAAACTCAGTGCCATATCGCCAGAGGTCAGCGATCGTGAAGTGACCACCCGAGTAAAGTTTTCCAATCAAGACATTTCTGGTATTCGCCAGAATCAACGAGTACATGCCCGTATTCAACTGGAAAGTAAGCAAAGTGTGCTGAAAGTGAAGCGTGGCCCGTTTTTAAATACCGGTGGATATATCGCTTATCGCTTGCATGACAATGTGGCGCAGCGTGTAGATATCAAAACTGGTTCAAGTAGTTTAAAAGACATTGAAATCATTGCAGGACTTCAAGAGGGTGACGAAATCATCGTCTCTGGCTATGATGCGTTCAGCGATGCAAGTTCAGTGCTAATCAGACAATAAATAAGGAAGACATGTGATGTTACAAATGCAAGATATCGGTAAGTTATATCAAACCGAAATGGTCCAAACACAAGCACTGAGAGAGTTTAATTTAACGGTCAATGAAGGTGAATTTATTGCTGTGACTGGCCCTTCAGGGTCAGGAAAGACAACATTTCTAAACATTGCAGGGCTGCTTGAGCCATTTTCATCTGGTCAATACATGCTCGATGGCGTTGATGTAGGGAAGCTCAATGATAATCAGCGTTCGGACCTGCGAAATCAAAAAATAGGATTTATTTTTCAAGGGTTTAATCTAATTCCAGACCTGAATCTGTTTGAAAATATAGAAGTGCCGCTGCGCTATCGTGGGATTAAAACAGCGGAGCGAAAAAGACGTGTTGAGCAATGTCTAGAACAAGTCGGATTAGCTGGGCGCGCGCGTCATTTACCACAGCAATTGTCTGGAGGCCAACAGCAACGTGTCGCAATTGCACGTGCACTGGCTGGTGAGCCGCGCTTTTTACTAGCAGATGAGCCGACAGGAAATCTAGATAGCTTAATGGCAAAGCAGGTTATGACATTGTTGGAGGAATTAAATAGGGCGGGTACAACGATAGTGATGGTGACGCACGATCAAGAGCTTGCGAGAAGAACACCGCGTAACATTCAAATTGTAGACGGGCAAGTTGCTGATTTTACCTTATACCAAGGTGTACAAGGTACGCGTGAAAACACACAAGTGCCATTGGGGGTTTAATATGTTGCTACATTATTGCGATTTAGCGTGGCGAAACATCAGACAGACGCCCTTTATCAGCGTATTGATGGTCATCGCGATTGGTATAGGGATCGGCGTGACGATGACAACTTTATCTGTTTATCACATGAAAAGCGCGGATCCTATTCCGAATAAAAGCGCACGGCTTCATGCTTTGCAGCTCCAGATTATGGATGATGGTCAGACTTGGCGCACACCAGATAACCTGCCGCAACAGGTAACTTATCAGGATGCGATGTATTTACTAGAGCATTCATCATTGGAAAAAAAAGTTGCGATGTTCAAGTCGGGCGCTGCGATTCATTTAGATAAGCCCGACAGTGCGCCTTTTATTAAAGACGTGAGGGTAACAAGTAGAGATTTTTTCGACATGTTCGGTATGTCTTTCTTATATGGAAACGTATGGAGTGAAGCTCAAAGTGAGCAAGCCGCACCTGTTGTTGTCATCAGTGAGGTGCTATCGGAAAAATTATTTGGCCGAAAGAATGCCTTAGGTGAATCCGTGTATTTAGGTGATCGCCGCCATGAAGTTGTCGGCGTTACAAAAAAATGGCATCCAGCAGTGAAGTTTTATGACGTAAACAATAGCGCCTTTGATCTCGCTGAAGAAGTATTTATTCCGCTGAGCCACGCTGAAGCTTATCGAGTTTCAAGTTGGGGAAATACCAATGGCTGGAAGAATGAAGATATTAACTCTTTTGAGCAATTCTTAAACTCAGAAACGGTGTGGTTGCAGTTTTGGGTTGAACTTAATTCTGCGTCAGAAAAAGCACAGTACGGGCAGTTTTTGCTAGATTATATGCGCGAACAACAACAGCTAGGCCGCTTTAATCGCAAAGAGCTAGAGTACAATTTGCAGCCTGTGATGCAGTGGCTAAAGTACAATCATGTGGTGAGTGCAGACAATAAAATATTGGTTGGATTGAGCTTTATGTTTTTAGCCGTGTGCATTGCAAACATATTAGGGATGCTACTGGCGAAATTTCTAAAACGCGCGCCCGATGCTGGTGTAAGGCGTGCGCTGGGGGCAAGTAAGCGCCAGATATTTTATCAACACTTGGTTGAGGTGGCTATATTGGGGTTACTTGGCTCTGTGGTTGGTGTGGTTTTGGCGCAGTTGGGCTTGGCGGGGATCAGAGAGTCTAAATCAGGTTATGAACTGATCGCGACCATGGATTGGCAGATGTTGTTGATCTCGCCTGTTATTTCTATCTTGGCATGTTTAATTGCAGGTCTTTTCCCTGCCTGGGTTGTATGTAAAACATCACCAGCTACACACTTAAAAATACAATAAAGGAGTGCTTTAAATGTCTGAGATCAAACCTATTTTAAGCGCCTTAACACGGTCAAAAACCGGGGCCATTTTACTGGTCATGCAAATTGCCATTACCTTAGCACTTGTGAGCAACGCAATGTCTATCGTTGCAGACAGAGCAGAAAAGATAAACCAAACCACCGGGTATGATGAACAAGGGATCATATCTTATACCCTATTAACTTATGACAAAGATACCGACATACCAAAACAATTTAAAGAAGACATTAGACAACTTAAAGCGCTGGATGGTGTGATTGATGCGTTGGCGGTAAGCTCTATCCCTCTGTCGCGCAGCGGCGGATCAAGGACATTAAGTACCGATCCAGAAGAGCATAGCGGTAAAACTGCAGACTCAGGGTATATTCGAGCAAATCATCATGTTATTGGCGCACTGGGGTTAACCATTAACGAGGGAAGAGACTTTGCGCAAAGTGATGTGATTTATGGCAGAGATGGTGATTACCCATCAGTTGGCATTGTAAGCAGAGCAGTCGCTGACAAACTTTTTGGAAAAGGTAATGGGTTAAATGAAACTGTTTATAGCGGAGATGATGCATTCAAAATAATCGGGATCATCGATACGCTGAAAAGCCAATGGCCACGTTCAAAGATGGGAAATAGCTTGATATTTCTTCCCATTGAAGAAGCGTTAACTTACCAAAAATTTATCGTCAAGACGACGCCACAAAAACGCGCACAGGTCATAAAGCAAATAGAGCCTCTATTGCTAGATCTCGACCGTGGTCGAGTCGTTATGAATATCAAAGGGCTGGACACGTCAAAAGCGGATACTTATGCCGGTGACACATTAATGATCCGTATGTTAATTGCAATTGTCGTGTTTTTAGTGATTATTACTGCGCTGGGCATATTTGGTCTAACACATTTTAATATCAGTAAACGCACAAAGCAGATCGGTACTCGGCGTGCGCTGGGAGCGAGAAAATCGACCATTTTCAAATACTTTTTATTGGAGAACTTGCTGGTCACCGCTTTAGGTGTGGTGATTGGCGGTGTTGGTGCACTGGTGCTAGGGAGAGAGCTGATGGGGCACTATAGTGTGCCTCCGCTTGAAACAAGTGCAGTCTTAATAACTGCAATGATGATGCTATTGATGAGCTTTATTGCCGTCTATTCACCTGCTCGGCGTGCCGCAAATATTTCTCCAAGTGTGGCAACTCGAAGTATTTAAAAATTAGGAACAACACTATGTTACACTCGAAAGGGTGTAACATAACTATAAAAAGCACATGGATAAAATACTGATTATTGACGATAACCCTGCTGTTTTGCAGTCGTTATCTCTATTATTTGAGCTACATGATTACCAAGTGGTCGAGGCTTCAACTCCTTTTGAGGCTGAACAAGTTGTGCGCTATCAACGAATTGACTTGGTTATTCAGGACATGAACTTTTCTGCTGATACAACTTCAGGCGAAGAGGGTAAGGCGCTGTTTTTTAAGCTGCGAGCGATTAACCCTTGCTTGCCCATCATCTTGCTAACCGCATGGACTGAACTGGAAATGGCAATTTCTCTCGTCAAAGCTGGGGCCGCAGACTATTTAGCTAAACCTTGGGATGACGAAAAGTTACTTGTGAGCGTGGCTAATTTAATAGCGCTTGGCAAAGCCAGTGAAGACAGTAAACAGCTGCAACGGCAAGAGCAAGAAAGGGCACAATTCAATGAGGGCGCTCAGCTTTGTGGTCTGATATATAAAAGTGTTGCTATGCAGCGCGCTGTTGAAATGGCTGTACAAGTTGCCAAGTCTGATGTTGCAGTGCTTGTCACGGGGGCCAATGGCAGCGGGAAAGAAAAAGTTGCAGAGATAATCCAAGCCAACTCTAGGCTCGCGAATAAACCGTTTATTAAAGTAAATGCAGGTGCACTACCAGACAATTTAATCGAAGCTGAGTTATTTGGCGCTGAGGCCGGGGCGTATACCGGTGCAAATAAACAGCGAATTGGCCGGTTTGAAGCCGCTGATGGCGGCACGCTTTTTTTGGATGAGATAGGTAACTTACCTTTGTCAGGTCAAATGAAGCTGCTACGAGTGCTACAAACTGGAGAATTTGAACGTCTTGGTTCTGTAGAAACTCGCCAAGTGAATGTCAGGGTGATTTCAGCTACCAATGCACAACTTTTAAATGACATTGCCGCAGGTCGCTTTCGAGAAGACTTATATTATCGACTGAATGTTATTGAGATACAACTGCCAAACCTCAGCCAAAGAGTCGATGATATATTACCCCTGGTTCAGCACTTTTTGCCGACTCGCGTGTTGACCCTTAGTGCAGAAAAGTCACTGTGTGCTCATTCATGGCCCGGCAATGTTAGAGAGCTAGAAAATGCGTGTAAAAGAGCGGGCGTGCTGAAGCCCACAGGTGAACTCGATGCTGCCGATTTTGGGCTTACAACAATTGCAGCAAAATCAGCGCCACCAGTGCAGGGCCGTGAACCGTCGAAGCAAGAGCTTCAGCAAGCCATGCGTCAATGTGAAGGTGTTATAGCCAAAGTAGCGAGGCAATTTGGCATGAGTCGCCAAGCCTTGTACCGACGCTTGCAAAAATATGGAATTGAATATTAATGGAGCAAACCCACCGTAAACTGACCCATAGAGCGGGCTTGGCCATAGGCGTAAGTTTGGCACTTGCCTGTTTGCCCGTGGGGTTTCTAGTGTCTTGGCCGGTATGGCTTTGGATCACGTTAAGCGCTTGGATATTGGCTTGTGTGGTCTTAAAGCTATTGCTGAAGCCGTTTTTACAAACCCTTGATGCACTTCAAGTTGGGTTGCTTAATTTCAAAGATGGTGACTTTTCAAATCAGCTGGCCTATCAATCGAACGATGACTTTGGTGATTTATGTCGACTATATAATGATACAGCGCAACAGTTAAGAACTGAAAAACAGTGGCTTTATCAACGGGAAATGATGCTAGACAAAATGTTGCAAAGTGCACCACAGGCATTGTTGCTCGTAAATGATCAAGAGGTTGTGGTATTTGCAAATCCAAGTGCTCAGCGTTTACTTGGTAGCTCGTCTCCTTTAGAAGGTAGCAAGGTTGCAGATTTAACACATGGTGTCCCCAAGGAAATAATGCATGCTATCACGCAACATACCGACGGTTTGGTGAGCGTGAAGTCGCCGCACAGTGAGGAGCAGATATGGCATAGTGCCGTTGGTAAATTGATACTGAATAACCAACCTCATAGCTTGTATATTTTTAAGCAGTTAACAAGGGAGCTAAATAGGCAAGAGGTCGCGGTATGGAAAAAGGTCATTCGAGTGATTAGCCATGAGCTGAATAACTCATTGGGGCCTATTTCGTCTATGTTGCATAGCGGTAAAATCATTGCCAATAAGCTAGATGAGTCGCGTTTAAATAGAGTATTTAGTACGATTGATGAGCGAATTGAACACTTATGTGAGTTTATTCAAGGGTATGGCACATTTGCGAAGTTGCCAGTCCCACAAATTAAGAAAGTTGAGCTATTGCCTTTGCTAGACGCAATGCAAATGCAATGGCCTTGTACCGTTTCATGTGAAGTGAGCGTCGTACATGCTGATCGTGGTCAATTGGAGCAGTTGCTCATTAACTTACTAAAAAATGCGCATGAATCTGGATCGCAGCCGGACTCAATCGAACTGGATATTGTCGCCATTCCCAAGGGCGTGAAGTTCCGTGTGTCTGACAGTGGACCTGGTATGACACAAGCAGTACTTACAAATGCGCTAGTGCCATTTTATTCAACCAAGGCAAGTGGTTCAGGGTTAGGACTTGCTCTGTGCCGAGAGATTATAGACGCACACAATGGTCACATCAGCATCAGCAACAGAGCTGAGGGGGGGCTAATGGTTGAGGTTATATTACCTGATTAGCCGCGTACTTGGGATTCTATTGTGGAGGGCTTAGGAGTTGTACACCCCTCGCTTTGCTCAAGCCAAGATAACGTATTTTTGCTTAATACTATGGTACCCGACACAACTAAACTGGCTGCTGAAACAATGCCTGCACCAGCCATTGCCAGCGCACATGCTTGTCCAGAACATGCACCAAGCGAAGCGACTTGTTCACTTGTTAATACGTACTTTCGTTTCGTGACATTACACTGTTCATCGTAATAGTGGACTTCTTTAGAAACAAAGACACACCCAGCTAATACAACCATAAGCAAAACGCAAAGAAGTGGTAATCGCATAGAACTTTCCTTTCATTTTTTTGCCACGATATAGCTATCACAAATAATTTGAAAGTTAATTATTGTAATTAGGTGTAGCATTCGAGAATTAGGGAAGGGTGATGCGATAGCGAGCACTACCGCATCTAATTGATTACCTTGGTGGATCAATATGACCAGCAGTACTGGCGTTGATCCGAAACCATCCGGCAATAGAATAGCGCGATTTCTTAGCCGCGAGCACTTCATGGGGAAACTCATCGCTTAAAAAAGTGACCAAAGTGCCCTTTTTAGGCAAGACACGGCAGTGCTCTTTTTCATGATCTTCAGCATCAAAAATAACCAGTTCACCACCATCTTGGGGTTGCCAATCATCGTTGAGATAAAAGACTGTGGTCAATACGCGGTTCGCTTTGCCTTTAAATGCGTCTAAGTGTTTTTTATAAAAAGCACCAGCTTCATAATGTGCGAAGTGGCTTTCATAGCTAAACAAGCCCATAAATAGACGACGATTTAAGTAGTCTTTTAAATCATCCATAGCATTTAGATAACCCGCTTCTTGCTGACTGTTTTTATCAAGCCAGCGGATTTTATCCCGGCGGATCTCGGCGTTTTTTTCATGGTCATTTTGTCGACCAATGCCTGCGGTTTGAAATGTATCCGCTTCTAAACTCGCAATGCGTTCATTGAGTGCTTGAATAATGGATGGGTCAATAGCATTTTCAATAATACTTAAGCCAGTCGCACGCAAATCATTGGCAATTTGCTCATATACGTTTTCAGTGTCAAAGTCAGACAAGTCGCACCTCCAGATAATGTGCAGGCTTTTTACCGAATCACGTGCTAAAAGGCAAGCGCATCTTGTTACTTACCGGATAAACCTTGATTTTGCGCACAGGCATTTATAAATGCATTGATAAGTGGTGAGCGTTTACCACTCAATGCTGCTCGCTCAGGTTGAAATAAAGTCGCGATAAAAAATGGGTGAATCGTCAGCTCTACGGCGCGTATCTCTGTTGTATCGTCATCTGCGGCTGCGACCAAAGGGCCTTGTAAAAGCGCCTCTCGAAAATGATTGTTTAATCCATAACGGCAGCGATAACCTTCTTGAATTGACAGTGTATCGTAAATCCGAGCAAGCTGGCTCTTTGGAAATAAGTTAATGGTTTCAGTTGTTTCTATTAGTGCACAACTGAGCTCTGAGATGACCTGCCTATTTGCGTTTGGAGAAGACTCTCCATGGGCAGCATCCGACCAGCCGATGACGTTTCGTGCATATTCAACAACAACATGCTGAAATCCGCCGCAAGTACCAAGAAAAGGAAGTAAATTTTCTCTAGCATATCGAATTGCAGTTAATGCGCCTTCTGGGTCAACGTACGGGGTTTTTGGTACACACCAAATTCCATCAAATAGTGACAAGTCAGTATCTTTGATTTTGTCTGTGCCTAACCAAGTGGCCGTTACTTTTATTTTCAGGTCTTCTGCAGCGAGGTCTATTGAGGGTGGGATCCCTTGGTGAGCGGGTACTGTATCGTCAAAATCTCCGACTAAGGCGATGGCGAGTTCTTTCATCTCTTTTCCTTAAGCTTTAGCTTATTACTAATGTGTTTTTATTATGGGTAATTCAAAAATTGTCGTCTAGTGCTACTGCACTTAGATCTGTAAGGTAATGTGTACCTATTATCTTGTTAATAGACGCTTAATGATGTTGTCGCTGGCTTGTTCGATAAGGTCAAGCACCAATTCAAATCCATCTCCTTCACCATAATATGGGTCAGGGACTTCTTGCTCAGTTAAGTTCGCATAGTCTAGGAATAGGTGTATTTTATGATGGTATTCGGTTGGGCAAGTGGCATGTAAATCTGCCATGTTATGCTTGTCAGCGCATAATATAAGATCAAAGGAAGCAAAATCGTTTTGGCAAACTGGTCTTGAGTATATACCTGAAAAGCTATAGCCGCGCTTTTGACCTGCTTTAACGCTCCTTCTATCTGGCGTGCTTCCTTCGTGGTAGTTAATCGTTCCCGCGGAATCAATATTTAAAGTTAGCTTATTGGTCTGAGCTTTGGCTTTTAAAACGGCTTCCATTGTCGGGGAGCGGCAAATATTACCCATACAAACAACCAATATATTACTTAACTTGTGATTTTGAACCATGTTAGCAAGCCCTAAAGATTGAGTTATCACTTTAAAGAGGTGAATAAACTAACATTCTCAACAGGGCAATAAAAGTGTTCGTGAGATAAATTCATGTACATGCTAAGTTTTTAATATCATTATGAGTTTGCATCAATATTTTGTGATTAACTTGGCACGAAAAAGATCAATCCTTGCGGAAAAGTAAATCTAACAGACTTAATTTATCCGCCCATAAAAAGTCTTGTAGTGTTGTAAACATTGATTTTAACTGGAGTAATGAATGATACACAGTGTGGTTGATGAGTTGGGTAGAACAAGCCCACTTGCACATCGCTTGGTGCCATGGTGGAGCTTTACCAAAACTGTCCTTGCAACGCTCACAATGCGACTTTGTGATAATGACAAATTAAATTTAGACTCGAAATTGCCAAAAAGGCCATTTACCTATCGACAATTGCTGCAACATACTTCAGGTCTGAATGATTACAGCTTTTTGCCTGAGTATCATCAAGCCGTCGCAAACAGTAAACCTTCGTGGCCTGTGGATACATTGATGAACAAAGTCAAAGTTGATGAATTGCGCTTTGAACCCGGCCGTGGGTGGTGTTATTCAAATTTGGGTTATCTGTTGTTGCGTATGGAGATTGAACGAATTTACGATATGGCATTGCCTGACATCACAACGGCTTTTTTAGTTAAAGAGCTTAATTTGAAGAGCGCTTTTCTGGTCGAGGATCTTGCTGCTTTCAATATGCTTCAGGTGGGTCCTAAGGGTTATGATCCCAATTGGTGCTATCATGGATTATTGGCTGGTAATATAGAAGATGCAGCGCTGTTTTTGCACTATTTGATGCGTGGTGAATTGGTTAGTCAGAATGCCTTAAATGAAATGCAAACACTTTATAAGTTAAACGTAGATGTTGGTGAGCGACCATGGACAACCCCCGCTGCGGGGTTGGGTCTGATGTGCAATCGGGATGCAAATTTGGACACCGTTGGGCACACAGGTATGGGCCCTGGCAGTGTCATCGCTGTGCACCATTTTAAGCTCCAAAAGCCGAAGACTGTTGCGGTATTTAAACAATGCCAAGATCAAAGCGTAGTTGAAAATAAAGCCGTGATACTCGCTAGAGCTGGATCTTAAATTGACTTGAAAAATCATATGCTTGCCAAAGGAATGTAGGAACGGCAGATGCGTTTGAGTGTCGTTTGAACAAAAAAAGGCAATCATTAAACATACTTAGGTGCCTATACAACCAATTTCAATTAAATGTAGCTAGTTGCGCTGTGTCGATGCATGACACAGCCAGCGTCTACCTTGTGTGAATATTTAATGTGACAAATATCGCGCGAGTTTGGACTCAATTTGAACATATTGATCAATAATAATTTGGCAGCGAATACTTTGATTAAAGCGCACCAGTTCACATGCCAAACAGGCAATATCTTTATACCCTTCAAGAGCTTTTTTTCTGATCTTGAGTGCTTTTTGACTTTGTACTATTTGGCTCAATACAGAGGCTGCCTCTTCCAAAAAGAAGTAATCCTCGGAGTCCTCAAAAATCGGGCAGTAATCAAAACAAAAATTACAAATTTCGACCATTCGGTTTATCGAGACCTTGTTAGCGTTAGGTTGTTTTAATATTTGCAGGCTGATTTTAAACGCATCCGTATAGCAGTTTGCAGCTTTTTCTTGATGACCAAACAAGTAGGCTGACTGTGCACGATCGATAAGTCGATTGTATTCCATAGCAGGTGAATTTGTGTCTGTAGATGAAACCAAAGTAAGTAAATGAGCTGACATTTTTATCCTTTTGCTTAGTGAAATAAAGTGATGGCATTTCATTTATTGCCGTAAAACTCACGGTTGCAAATGATAATGAAAATAAATATCATTTGCAAAGAGTTGTGGTTAATATCCTAATTAAACTAAAAACGACCTCAGCTATCTTTTCGAGGATGAGTTATGCAATACATGACGCCCTCACATAAAAATCATCTAACAGCGAAACTACAGGAGTGGCACTATGAGTGCGAATGTCGATTTAGCAAATCGCCCAAATTACGATCAGGAAATTCAAGATATTACCGACTATGTGATTAATTATAGAATTGAATCTCAAGAAGCGCTTGATACAGCAATTAACTGTTTAATGGATACTTTGGGATGTGGGTTACTTGCGCTTGGCTTTCCTGAATGCAGCAAGCATTTAGGTCCCCTAGTAAAAGGCACTGTGGTGCCTTTTGGCGCTCGTGTTCCGGGTACACAGTTTGTTTTGGATCCTGTAAAGGCCGCATGGGACATTGGATGTATTATTCGTTGGTTGGATTTTAATGATACCTGGCTCGCTGCTGAGTGGGGACATCCATCGGATAATTTAGGTGGAATTTTGGCAGTAGCTGATCACATTGCTCAACAGCAAGCTGTAACTGGAGGTGAACCTTTAACACTCGAAGATATTTTTACAGCAATGATCAAAGCACACGAAATTCAAGGTGTATTAGCGTTAGAGAACAGCTTCAACCGCGTTGGCCTGTGCCATGTGTTATTGGTGCGTGTTGCAACTACCGCTGTGGTTACTCATATGATGGGCGGTGATAGAGAACAAATCATGGCTGCGATTTCTCAGGCATGGGTGGATGGCTCTTCCTTGCGAACATACCGTCATGCACCTAACGCTGGTTCCCGTAAGTCTTGGGCTGCTGGGGACGCAACATCTCGTGGTGTGAGGCTAGCTGACATGTCAATGAGAGGCGAGATGGGCATACCGGGCGTATTGACTGCTCCACAGTGGGGGTTTTACGACGTATCATTTAGCCAGACCAATAAAGATCTTGCTTTGAAACCTGCTGCACAAAGAAAGTTTAGTTTTCAAAGGGAGTATGGCACTTATGTAATGGAAAACATTCTCTTTAAACTCAGTTTTCCAGCAGAGTTTCATTCTCAAACAGCCTGTGAAGCAGCTGTAATCTTACATGAGCAAATAAAGCATAGACTGAGTGACATAAAACGTATTGAGATCACAACCCATGAATCAGCTATTCGCATCATTTCAAAAGAGGGTGAATTGGCAAACCCTGCCGATAGGGATCACTGTTTGCAATACATGGTAGCGGTGCCACTTTTATTTGGCACACTCAGCGCGGAGCACTATGAAGACCAATTCCATCTAGCGCATCCAGAAATTGATGAGTTGAGAAGCAAGATGGCGATTATTGAAGACAAGCGCTACAGCGAGGAATATCACGACCCACAAAAGCGCTCAATTGCCAATGCGATTCAGGTTTTCTTCAACGATGACAGCAGCACAGAAAAAGTAGAAGTAGAATACCCAATTGGACATCGCCGCCGTCGCAGTGAAGGTAATCCGGTATTAAAGGCGAAGTTTGAACATAACTTAGCGACACGTTTCCCTAAATACCGCTGTGAGCAAATCATTGATCTATTTGAAGATAAAGAAAAGCTGCTAAAAACACCAGTTAATCGCTTTATGGATATGTTTGTTATTTAACTCTCTAGGTTAATCACTGTGTGCCCAATCGCGATGTGTTTTTATAGGTGGTTGGGTCAATTGACAATGTCGTGATAACTAAATTTGTCTTGTTTATCCTTGTTTGACGTATAAAATCCCGTGCTGATTCATTCTGTTGAAAGGAACTACCATGAGTAAAGCAGTACGTGTTGGTGTTGGCGTCATTATAAAAAGAGGTGACAAAATATTGCTTGGTGAGCGCATTGGTGCGCATGGTGCCAATACATGGGCAACGCCGGGGGGGCATTTAGAGTTTGGTGAACGCATCGAGTGCTGTGCAAAAAGAGAAGTCTTTGAAGAAACAGGCCTCAGCGTGACAGAGATAAAAGAAGTTGGCTTTACCAATGATATTTTTATCAGCGAGAATAAGCATTACATTACGATATTTGTGATAGCCCAGTGCCGTGATGGTGATGCAAAAGTACTTGAACCAAATAAATGCAAACAATGGCGCTGGTTTAGCCTTGATGAATTGCCTAAGCCGCTGTTTATTCCCATGGCTAACTTCCTCAAAGAACAGGCAAGTCCGTTGAGATAATTGAGTGAATAACTTTACACTTTTTCGTCAAATTTAAAATTGTTTGCTTGTTGCACAGTGTTTGCACAATCCGCCCCTATAGTGAAAAAAAAGCAATAGTACCGTGCGTAACGGTTGCGTTAGTTGTTAATTTTTTATGGGAGCAAGCGATATGAAGCAAAGTTTGAGCATACCACCTATTTCAATGATCACAGCCAGTATTACTTTGATGATGTTGTCTGGCTGTGGCTCTAGTTCAAGTGATGGTGACGGTACACAAACCCAAGCAATAGCACAGACGCAAAATACAGCAAGCACAACTGCAACAACAAGCACTTCGAATAATAATGCCAGTAGTAACACTACAACAGCAGACAGTAATTCAAGCACTGTGCAAAATACAACGGAGGCGGATAATGGAACTGCGTTAGTCGCTAATTCAACAGATGGCGTGTTGTGCGATTATTTTTACAACGAATTTAATGACTCAGCCTCTGTACAGGCGACGAGCAATGCGGACTGGAGCTGTACAGGTACTGCGCGAACTTTAACGGCAAACGGGATCCCTGACCATCAAACTGGCACATTTCCTAATCCAGGTAACCCCAATACGATCAGTGAAACGTCTGTTTCTATTAGCTACACCCTAACGCCAACTAAAACTGACAATAGTTCAACTTTAGGAGGGCCGAGAGGGGCAACAGGTTATGTTTTAAATGGGGTTAAAATTGATGCCAATACAGCAGGATCATGCGATGACTCAGGCGATAATTGCTCTCTAGTCGGTAACACCGGCAATTGGAGTATCGAAGCATTGGGCCAAACGAGTTTTGATTTTGGAACAGATGATAACAATGCTCATGTACAGCCTGACGGTTCTTATCACTATCACGGTATGCCAGAAGGCTTTATTGCACTTCGAGGTGGCTCAGACTCCACCATGACCTTGATAGGGTGGGCGGCAGATGGTTTTCCAATATATGCCCGTTACGGTTACAGCGACGCTGAAAATGCACAATCAGCGCTTAAAGTCATGGAAGGTAGTTATCAACTGGTTGAAGGTGTCAGTAATAGTAGACCTTCAACGTCAGTGTATGCGCTGGGTACGTTTGCGCAAGATTGGGAGTATGTTGCTGGCAGCGGGGACCTTGATGAATGCAATGGCCGCTATGGCGTGACCCCAGAGTTTCCACAAGGTATTTACCACTACTATGCAACAGATAGCTACCCATACTTTCAACGCTGTGTGAAAGGCGAGCTATAAAATTCAGAGTGATAAGATAACGAGGTTTGTATGTTTAATATGATAAAAAAATACGCTGTGTTTGGCTTTTTTATACTTAGCATGTCAACGCATGCGCACCTAATGGTTGCAGATCATGGCACTCTGAATTTTGACGAAACAGGTGCATACTTAGTCATTTCACTTGCATCATCAAACTTTTCCGAAGCGGATTTAGATAATAATGGCCAATTGTCTTTTAACGAGTTTAAGCAGGCTAAAGACATTATCTTTACCAAAACACTTGGTGGCGTGTATATGCAACAAGCGGATAAAATAAAGCAAATAGATGGTCTAATGTTGTCTCCACAAGCCTCACACCATGGAGATGGCACGGACATAGATCAAATTGTTGTCATGGGTAAGTTTATCAATATAGATCACACACAGGGCCTGTCTTTTCACAATACCTTGTACGGAGATGGCGCACATACAAAGCTAGAGATGACGGCAAAATATAAGCTTCTCGGTTTAAAGCAAGGATTTGAGCTTACCCCAAAGCAACAATATGCAAAGGTATTTTAGCGCAAGCTAAAATACCGCTTTCAGGCTGCTCTCTGCTCTGTGGGCATACTAAGTTAATATAGTGACTCATTTGCCATCACCACATTTAGCCGCTTTTGCTCATGTACGTTAAATAGCGACTGTTTAAGTGTATCCATTTTTTGTGATTGTAATGCCACAGGTGTCGTTTCCTTGATTGCCTTATATTTGTGTATGTAATTGTCGACTCGCAGTTGCCACTTTTGTTGGTCTTGCTGAGCCTGCACAAGTCGCCGCGCTGCTTCATTACCAAAGCTTGCGCTAAAGTCGTTGTAGTCCATCGAATGCCAATGCTGTTGTAATTGCAAAAAGGCCTGAGCGGCTTCAATAGTGTGGTGTTGCTCCTCGGGGAGTTGACTAATGTGTGCACTAAGTAGAGCGTCGCGCTCATTTTTGCCGAGGGATTTGTCTGACAGGATATGCCATCGCGTCAACGCGTGAGCGTGCCAGCTATTCTCCTCACTAAACCAAGCTTTGATCACGAGTTGAGAAAAATATTCGGTCTGCAATGAGCTTAATAAATCAAAGCGTTCTTCAATCGTCAAGTTCTCATCAACATGGGTAAGTGCTTGTTTGTAAAGCATGTAGCTATGCGCGACATCTTGCAGGCAGTGCGGAAGTGCCTTTAGCGATTGTTGCCAGCTGCCAAGTTGCTGCTGGCTTTGCAATGCTAAAATCCAGTCGTCTAGCAAATGCTTATGTGCTTTACTGACCGCGCCGCAAGGCGCTGATGGAGGAGGCGGCGTATGTGCCACCTCCCCTTGCCGAATAGGTGTGGACACCGTATCGGTTTGTTTTATTGTAAAATGATAGGATGTCGTCGGCTCTACAGTATCTAGAGTTAAGCACAGCAACACCCCGCCAACACTAGCACAACAGAGTATGAAAAGTTGCTTACGAGTCATAAGTTTAACCCTTTCAGACGGCGGATGTGTTGTCGGTATAGAGTAAGGGGATCTGTTTCAAACAAGTGGTGTATACCAATGGTTTGATTTACCTGATCTAAGTGATTCATTTTGAATTGATTGCCGATGACATAACCCAAGTTACTAGAACAGGCAGAAACGAGCCCATCATTGGCCTCATCAAATACCTGAGAAATTAACGCCAGTGGACTATCGGCTGGATCAAATACATTGGTCCATGCTTTGCTACCACTCCATGAGAAATAATACACGCCATTGTCATCACGCATTCGGCCTTGGCCACAATAGGTACTCGGTACGCCTTCAGGGTACTTTTGATTAAACACAAGTGTGCCCTCAGTGGTTAGTGCATCAAGAGCTTGCAACGCATCTTTAGGCGCAGTGGCTTTTCCCGATAGTAGGTCGATTAGGCTGGCAAGCGCGTTTGCTAAAGACGCTAAAAACTGCTCAGAAAAAGAGTCTCTATCTACGCCATTTCGTACGATATCTGCAAAGCGGCTGCCCCAGTTCACCCCTCCAATACTGGTGACAGATGCAACCCATTGCGGTTTGACAGAAGCGGCGTATCGAATGGTTTGCGCCCCTTGACTATGACCAATTAAATTGACCTTATCCTTTCCTGTAAGTGCTCTAACAAGTGCGATTTGCTCGAGCAGCTGCTCTCCCCTTAGTTCTGAGTTATGAGCGGACGAAACCTCCGCGACATAGACGGTACCGCCTTCTTGTTCAATGACAGAAGGCACGCGATAAAAGTAATCTACACCCAATAAATTATCAAAACCAAACAGGCCATGTACTAATACAACCGGGTATTCAAGCCTGTCGTTGCTATGCGCCATATGTGCAAAGAGTGACATAATACCGAGTAGGATAGTCAGTGCTATTTTTTTCATGTATTTGCTCCAATATTTACAGTTGAGTAACAAAATGCTAGTTCAGAGTGGTCAGAGGTCAAGCCTTTTTGTGTAAAAAATAAACATAAAGGCGATTTAGATAAATAATTTCAGCGCTTCAATTGGGGTTATTTTTTGCAATAAATACGGTTGTTTTTATTTGCTATGTTGTGAGCTACATATCTGAAAGTAATGGAAATAATTTGTTGGCAAGTTGATGAAGTTATAACTTGTCTAAGGAGACCTCAATTAGGAGGCTAGGTTAGGCGCTGATGTTAATGTCGAATTGATAGCGTTCAAGCTTTTAGAGAAGTACTTGGTGATCATCATACGTTGCGGCTGCTTATTGGGTTCGAATAACCCCCGAGTATGGCAATTAGCTGTTAGGGAGATTGGCAATATACATGGCCGCTCCTTGATTTGAGTTGCTCAATTACCAAGCAATATTCCAATCTATTTAGAATAAGATAAAAAGAGCCTTGCGGCTCTTTTAACAGTTACTTTTAGACGTCTTGGTGTGGACCAAATACTTCATAAAAGATTTGACTGTCTTGTACACCTAATTCAAGTAGCTGTTGTTTCACAAAAGACATAAATGCACTGGGCCCACAAAGATAAAACTCACCTTGTTGCAAAGGCAGTTGCGTTTCAAGTGGCGCTAGCTGCATTAGGCCTTGAGTGTGTGTATTTGCATCTTTTTCAATCCAATAGTGACTGCGTAGTGACGGCATTTGGTCTTTGTAAGATTCAACCACGTCATAGAATGCATGTTCGGTGTGGGTGCGTGCAGCATGCAAAAACCAACAAGGAGTCTCAGCTGAATGTAACTTGGTTGTTTCAAGCATGGCCATCATTGGCGTGATCCCAACCCCTGCGCTAATGAACACTTTGGGCGCTGGTGTATTTTGCAGTACAAAGTCTCCCGCTGGTGGGTATGCGTCAATTTCGTCGCCTTCATTGAGCGTGTGCAAATAACCAGACACCAAGCCGTCGGTTTTGACAGAAATTCGATAGTGATCCGGTTGGCTGCTTTGTGACAATGAATACTGACGGATCTGACGATTATCACTGCCATTTACTTTGCAGTCCACAGCAAGGTATTGTCCAGCTTGATAGCTTGCGACAGGGCGCTCATCTGACGGTGCTAGATAAAAGCTCTTAATAACTTCTGATTCTTTGACTATTTTTGAGATCGTAAAGCGACGTCGACCTCGCCATCCACCTGTCTTGTTCTCGTTATTTTGATAAATGCCTTCTTCTTGCGTGATAAATAAGTCAGCTAAAAAGCCATATGCTTCGGCCCATGCGTCAATAATTTCTGGCGTACATTCATTGGGAAACATTTCTTGTAACGTAGCAAGTAAATGAGTGCCAACAATGGGGTAGTGCTCAGGCAAAATATTTAAGCTGGCATGTTTGTGGTTTATTCGATCAATGGCATGTGCGAGCACTGCTGGGTTATCAATATGTGTTGCGTATGCTGCCAGCGCACTGAATAGGGCAAATTGTTGCTTGCCTGACTTTTGGTTGCTGATATTGAATATATCTAGCAGTTCAGGGTTGTGGCTAAACATGCGTTTATAGAAATGGTCCGTAACCGCGGGACCTGCGTTAGCGAGCAGAGGAATGGTATCCTTAACCAGTTTAATTGTTTGAGTTGATAGCATAGATAATCTCCAATTAACCACGACGCCCATCGAGGCGTTTTTTCATTAAAATAGGGGTGTAAATCGCAACAAAAATGGCAAAAGCAAGCGCCCATAAAATCGCGCTGGCGAGCCATGTATCGTGCGGGTTGATAAATAACGGAAGTAAGCTTCTGACAGCAGCTGCTAGCAGGCATAAAATGAAAGCCACGCTCATCAAAGGGTGAGCTTTAAGCGGTCTTGCAGTATGACCAAGTGATACACGAGACATAATCGATAAAATCATCAGGCCCATCGCACCGATTGTGATTAAATGCAAGGCGTCTTTCGCCTGCCACGGCAATCCTAGATAAGCACCGCCAAAGCCCAGAAGCCCAAGGCTCATACAAAAATATGCAGCGTACAAAGACCACAGCAGAGGTACTTTCACGATGCCAATATTGAACCAGTAAACACAGCGAATGAGGTGTAGAACTGCTGTAAGTATGAGCACATATCCAGGGTTTAATGGACTCATCAAAACATGGTGGGCAAAGAATCCGCTCATGCCGATGAGCGAGCACCAAAATAAAGCTCGGTTTAGTCTTTTGGTGGAAACTTGCTCTTTAAGTCCAAGTCCTCTGGCTATAAAAAATGGCGTTACACGCCCAGCGATCACACTGATCAAAAACGTAAACCCCAATACAGCTAAGTGAGAAAATGTCAGTGCAAACATGTATTTCTCAGTTGCTAAAAGCCAGATAAAGGTTAAATTTAAGCTCGCCACCAGCGATAAAATGACAATAAACTGGTAGTTGTGTTTACTGTTAGCCTGAATCAGTGTGTTGGCCAGGTGACAAATACTGACTAGCCAGAACAGGCCTTGTGATATTGCTAACCATAAATACGGTTCTTCTAGAGAGATAAATATCCACCTAGCGACAGTCCAGAGGCTGCATAACACCAATAAGTGGCTACCATTCATGGTGTTAACGCCAGTCCAATTCTTTGAAGCAGTAAATAAAAACCCAACGGCTATAGCACTGGCAAAGCCAAACAGCATTTCATGTGCATGCCACAAGGTTGCAGGTGCGTTACCTTGCCAAGAGAAAGCGCCCGACAGTACACCAGCCCAAATCAACATACTTACAATTGCCCAGATCCCGCTTAGTAAAAATAAAGGGCGAAATCCGAGCATTAAAAATGGCCATGTATTAGGTCTAAAAAGGTTCACCTTCGGGAGGGGCTCTTCAATAGGTAGTATGTTCATTAACGTACCTCTAAGCCCAAGTTGTATTGACATAAACAGCGCACGACATAGCCGATTTTTAGCATGGTAGCGAATAGTAAGCTGCTGATGTGTGCCGTTATTTGTACTGGAATAGATAAGGCGTGAGCAAGAGGGTAACTCGCCATGATAGCCAAACCAAAACCCGCTACACTAACAATAAGTAGCCAGTTTGCGGCGCTTAATAACACGGTAAAAGCTTGATTGAAATTGCCTTGCTGAGTTTGCATGATTACGCTCATCTAACAGTATTCGATGTATTACTTAATACACAAGGTGTGCCAATTTTATATTTGTTATAAATCAACAAGTTAAAAATTTAATATTGAATTTGTAAGTCATTTTGACATACTCTTATATGTGTCAAATTAATTCATAAAGGTCAAAATGACATGGATCAGCGTGCACTATCTCAACTACTCACTTTGAATCAATCCCTCGCAGAAGCGCTGCCAAAAACCAATGAAGTAGAGCTCCTCCCTTATTGCAGAGCAATTACCAGCGCGCTCAAAGCTTTTATTGGTGCTGATGCAATTGCTGTATTGAGTCACCAGCAAGGTGCACTGGTACCTCTTGCTGCAACAGGGCTGGCACCTGAAGTAATGGGCAGGCGATTTCAACTTTCTGAACATCCGAGGCTTGCGCAGATCGCTCAGAGCGCTAAAAAGCCCGTTATATTTCCTTCAGACTGCACTTTGAGTGACCCTTATGACGGTATGTTGCTTGCTGAGACAGGTGACATCCCGGTTCATGCTTGCATGGGGTTTGCGATGTATGAGCAGGATGTGCTGTTAGGGGTGATAACCTTTGATAGTTTAAGCCCCAACGCATTCGATAGTTATAGCCAGTCGTTACTGACGATGGTGCAAGCTTCTGTATCGAGTCACTTTAGTGCCGTCGACAATATGCATCAGCTTTGCAAGCGGGCTAGATCTGGCATCGCTATGCTACATGAGCTGAGCCATCAGCAGTACACCATGGTCGGTGACTCGGCGCCGATGAAACAGCTCAAAGGGGACATCAATTTAGTGGCCAATTCAGATTTGAGTGTGCTGATCCAAGGAGAAACAGGCACGGGTAAAGAGCTCGTTGCTAGGCAGGTACACGCGCAATCTAGTCGTTGCAATGCGCCTTTTGTACAAGTGAATTGTGCATCTTTACCAGACAATTTGGCTGAGAGTGAGTTTTTTGGTCATCGCAAAGGCGCGTTTACGGGCGCAGATGCCCATCGAGAAGGGAAGTTTTTGGTTGCTGATCAAGGGACTCTATTTTTGGATGAAATCGGTGAGTTGCCGCTACATATTCAAAGCAAGCTACTGAGGGCGCTGCAAAGTGGAGAAATTCAACCTGTCGGCAGTGATACGCCCCATTTTGTTAATGTGAGAATTGTCGCAGCCACCAACCGTGATTTGCAAAAAGAGGTCGAAGAAGGCCGCTTTCGCTCGGATTTATTTCACCGTTTGCAAGTGTTTCCTCTACAGGTGCCCGCGCTCAGAAACCGCCCTTCAGATATTGTCCCTTTGGCTGGCTACTTTACCGAACAGCTACGCAAAAAGTTAGGCGTTTCGCAGCTTTTACTCGATGGTGGTTTACTTGATTGCTTAAAAGCGCACGATTGGCCTGGTAACGTGCGAGAGCTTGAACATGTGCTGAGCCGTGCAGCGCTCAAAGCCAAACATTCTAATTGGCAAAAGGACATTGTAAAGATTATGTCGACCCACTGTGAGCTAAGCTTTGAAGCGCCACAAATCACTACAGAACCGAGTGAGGTAAAAAGCCTAGAAAGCTTTGCACTGCCATTAAAAGAAGCCACTGAGCAGTTTCAAAAGAAACAGATCTTACAGGCCCTCAAAACACATCAACTTAATTGGGCTGCGGCTGCGCGCGAAC
Source organism: Pseudoalteromonas luteoviolacea (assembly GCF_018100925.1). Classification (GTDB taxonomy): domain Bacteria; phylum Pseudomonadota; class Gammaproteobacteria; order Enterobacterales; family Alteromonadaceae; genus Pseudoalteromonas; species Pseudoalteromonas obscura. Next base: position 415,774 of record NZ_JAGJEH010000005.1, read on the forward strand.
TTGGCGTCGACAGAGCCAATTTAGTGCGTTTAGCTAAACGCTTAGGCGTCGAAACTGTGAAGAAAGTTAAGTAGTCAACTTCGGTAAACGCAATAGTGAGTTTAAAGTGTTAATAGAGACTTAAACCCTAGTGTAATTGGCAATGAAAATTGTTCTTAATTCTTTTATAAGTTATTTATTTTAAAAGGATATTAAAACTTATTTGTTATTTTTATTTAGTCTTGCCAAGTACAAATATTGGACTAGTGTTAAATGGCGTCTAACTGAATTTGTTACTAGGGGGCCCTATGAAGGGTAGCAAGCAAGTAATCGTCACTTTGAATAAAATTTTGACACTCGAACTGACTTCTATTAACCAGTATTTTTTACATGCACGTATGTATAAAAATTGGGGATTGGAAGAACTCAACGAAAAAGCCTACAAAAAGTCAATCAAAGACATGAAGCAAGCCGATGATTTGATTGAGCGTATTTTATTTTTAGAAGGCTTACCTAATTTACAGCATCTCGAGAAACTACGCATTGGTGAACACACCGAAGAAATGCTCAGTTGTGACCTAGCATTTGAGCATGAGCAATTACCAGCACTGCGTGAAGCCATTGATTTATGTGAGAAAGAGCAGGACTACGTTAGCAGAGAGCTACTCGAAGATATTCTAGAATATGAAGAGGAATACGTAGACTGGTTAGAAACACAAGACTTCCTTATCAAAAATACTGGTATTGAAAACTATCTTCAGTCACAGATGGAGGACTAAATTATGCAAGGCGTAAAAAAAGTTATCGATTTGCTCAACAAGCAACTCACCCTTGAACTTAGTTCAATGGATCAATATTTAGCCCATTCGAAAATGTATGAAGACTGGGGCATGGGGCGACTGCATGAAAAGTTATCTCATGAATATGAAGAAGAATTAGATCACGCAAAACGCATTTCAGAGCGGATCTTGTTCTTAGAAGGCACACCAGATACTGCTTCACGCGCGCCTATCCACGTAGGTAGTAACGTCAAAGAAATGCTCGAAAATGACTTAGCAGCAGAAGTTGTGGTTAAAGACCACTTGAAAAAAGTCATTGCAGTGTGTGAAGAAGAGCAAGATTACGTGACAAGAGAGATCCTTGAAGAGCTGCTGGATGACACAGAAATGGACCACATTTACTGGCTTGAGCAGCACCTCGGACTCATAGACTTAATCGGTATCCAAAATTACATTCAAAGCCAAATGAATGGTGATTCAGGATCTGGCAGCTAACGCGAGTTAGCATGTTAAGCAAAGTAAAAGAGCGCATCAAGCGCTCTTTTTTTATATCTTTTTGGCAAAAAATAAATTTGTTTAATCTGTTAAGCCATTATTTTTTAGCCCCTTTCAAGAGTCGCACTGAATGTGCTTTTGCTATGAATTAAAAATAAACCTTGATCCATACTTATTATCCGCTAACATAAAACGAACGTTCGTACTTTTTTGGTGAGAGATGGGAAAAGGTAAACAAACGAAGCAGCAAATTTTGGCCAAGGGTTTGGCGCTTGCTTCTGAAACTGGCTTAAATGATCTGACCATAGGTATGCTGGCGACGGCTGCTGGCATGTCTAAGTCAGGGCTATTTGGGCATTTCAATTCTAAGGAGACCATGCAGCTAAATGTGCTCGAATACGCGTCTGAGCTATTCAAAGAGCATGTGATCTTGGCTTGTGATAGAGACATTAGAGGCTTGGTTAAGCTGAACCAGCTATGTCAAAACTGGCTAAATTGGTACAAACCAGACGCGGCTACTTGCATATTCATCAATGCAGCAGCCGAATTTGACGACCAACCAGGTGCGCTGCGAGACCATATTCAAGCAACATTAAAAAACTGGTTAAGCTATTTGCAGCATATCGTGACCCAAGCAGTCCAAGATGGCGACTTCGCCCCAGATACCTGTCCTCAACAGTTTGTGTTTGAACTTTATTCTCTTTATCTCGGTAGCCAAAATTTACGCTGGTTGGCACTTGAAGATGATAATCGCAGCCGCTTTCAAGCTGGTTTTAATGCATTGCTAGCAAAACACGGAGCAAATTAATATGAGTAGCAAAATATACTTTTCGGACAGTGGTAAAAAATCCATGAGCTATCACCTAACCCGCAGTGTATCTAGTTTGATGGCAAAAGTTGCACCTAAAACGAGTCTAAAAGCAACACGCAAATTATTGTTAACGCCTGCGGCGGGACGAAAAAAAGTTGCGCTGCCAAAAAATATGCAAAGCCGTAAACTTGCGACACCTTACGGTGGTCTCAACCTTGTTGAAGGTGGTAGCGGTCCAAAGGTTATTTTCACACATGGGTGGTCCGGTGGCGTAAGCCAATTTTATCCTTTGATGGAAAAAGTGATGGAACATGGGTTTTCAGTGGTTGGTTTCGATCACTATGGGCATGGGCAGAGCGACGGCAAGATAGCGAACCTGCCGTTATTTATTAAGGGTCTTAAGCACGTCTTGGCTGAGCATAAAGATGACCAAATTAAAGGTATTGTGAGTCATTCAATGGGCACCATCGGTGCTGTTAATGCAATAGAGAAAGGCCGTCACGTGATGATTGCGCCAACATTTGATTTCTATAATTCATTTCAAGAGCGGATATACGCCACTGGAATTGCCAATCAGTTGGTTGAGAAATTACTTAATGAAGTAGAAGCAGAGCATGGCATGGTGTTTAAGTCACTACAGGCTGAGTTTCATTTAGGCAAACAAGATCACATTCTAATGGTGCACGATAAAGAAGATAAGTACGCACTATATCAACATACATTACAACAAGTTGCTCAGCATGATCATGCGAGTTTGTTGAGCACGCAAGGACAAGGACACGGCAGAGTAATAAATAGCCCTCAAACTTGGCAGGCGATTAGACAATTAATTGATATTTAATACTTTGAGTGAATTGTAATTAACGGCGAAGATAGACTAACTTTATATTTAGCCAAAATAAATAGATTAGTGCTTATGTTCAAATATTGCTGCGCCGTGCTCTGTGTGTTTTTGTCGAGCTTTTTATTTGCCAATGATAGAGGTCTGCCTGAATTACATATCTATCATGACTCAGACTATAGTACACATAGAGAGTCTGCCATCGCGATTAAAATGGGATTTCTTACCGCCTTGAGCGAAGTAGATAGCAAGACTCAAGGCTTTAAACTGAAGTTTTTGTCCCGTGATCATCGCGGTAACAGTAATCGTAGTTTTTTGAACTTTAAGCGCTTTTTAAAAGACCCTTCCGGGTTGTTTGTATTGGGTGGGCTGCACTCTCCACCTTATATTAAGTATCGAGAGTTTATTAATAAAAACCAAATTCCACTGCTTGTTCCTTGGGCGGCTGGTGGACCTATTACCCGTTATGACAAAGGTGAAAACTGGGTATATCGGCTATCAGTTGATGATACTAAAGCAGGTGTTACTTTAGTCCAATTTGCCAATCAAAGAGCATGTAAAAACCCGCATCTATTTTTAGAAAGAACTCCATGGGGGAAATCAAACTATAAATCAATCGGTCAGGCGCTAGGTAAGCTTGAGCCGAGTGTGACTTGGTTTGATTGGGGAATGAAAGCAAGCAGTGCCAAAATACATATCAGGGAGATGCTTGCAAAGGGCAGCGACTGTTTATTATTCGTCGGCAATGCCATCGAAGGGAAACAGTTGGTCTCAGCAATGGCTGATTACCCGCAGGAGCAACGCATCCCGATCATCAGCCACTGGGGGATCACTGGCGGTGACTTTTTTAATCAAGCAAAGGTTGATCTTGCCTCTGGTATTGATCTGCACTTTATCCAAAGCTGTTTTTCTTTCCAAAGACGTCCACTATCAAACGAAGCCACAAAAGTGTGGAATAGAGCCAAAAATTTATTCCCCGATGAGTTTTCCCAACGAGACTTTTTATTTGCACCAACAGGTTTTATACATGGCTATGACATAGCAAAAGTGGCATTAGCGGCGCTCGCACAAATTGAGCTTACAGGAGATATGTCAAAAGATAGGGCTGCATTTCGACAATCTTTAGAGTCACTTAATACGCCTGTTGCTGGCCTTATAAAAACTTATCAAAAACCCTACTCTAAATGGAGTGCACAAAACCCAGATGCACATGAAGCGCTAGGAATTGAGGATTTGTGCATGGCATATTTTGAATCTAATGGCAGTACCAAAGTACTGGTGGACAATTCATGAAGCGCTGGCTAAATCAGGTTTTTAGCATGTCTTCGGACAGAGCTTTTTACGCATTTTTATTGTGTAGCTTGGTGTTGTCTATTGTTATTAGCCTGTCTTTGGTTGGTAGTCGAGCTGATAGCTCAGTTAAAGAGTTGCAGTTACAAGCCAGACAGACTGAAGCCAAGCTTGCTGTAAGCAATCTCGGCCAATTTATTTCTACCCGATTAATACTGCTAAGAGATTTGGCCAAAATTCCAATGCTGTCTAATGCTGTGATGGGCAGTGATATTTCTCGCGCATCGCTATCAGACTTTTTGAAAGATTACAAAGTGTTGGGGCAAAATGTGCCGCTGCATTTGTACAATGTGTTATCTGAACCAGTTTTTACAAATTCGCCTTTATACAGTGGTAAATTCAGCAAAGAACCTTGGCTAGACCAAATGTTGCTAGGAGAGCTAGGTCAAGCTGTGGTGTTAAAACATGAAGACCAACAATTTAAATTTATTTTAGCGGTGCCAATCGAATATAACGGTTTCACAGAAGGCGTTTTAATTTCTGAGTTTATGACTGATATAGCGTCTCTATTAGCTATAGACACAGCACAAACTGAGCTAGCAGTAGAACTAACCGGACAATGGGTAAAATACAGCAATACAGCAATACGGCATCGGGTCATGATTATCTGCAACTGTTTGCAAGTCGTTTGCCTGATACCGATGTTGACGTTAAGTTTTTAATCGATCAGCAAATGATCCAAGATAATGTCAATATATTCATTTTTGCCATCGCAAAAGCTGTTGTGATCAGTTTGCTGTTGTCATTTTTACTGCTGTTTTTCTTTGGGCGTCAGCTACTACTCAACCCATTTAAGCAATTACAGTTGTCGCAAAGAGAAACTGAAAAAAGCGAGGAACGATTTAAACTAGCCATTAAAGGCAGTAACGATGGAATATGGGATTGGGACATTGAGAAAGGCAGTATGTTTTACTCCCCGCGCTTTCGCGAATTACTTGGGTATGATAGCAATGATACCAACGGTTTCCCGGATGTATTTGAAAGCCTTGAAAAAGGCATGCATCCAAAAGACAAAACCCACACATTTGGCGCACTCAACGCGCATCTAGAAAACAACGATGTGTTTGATGTTGAGTTTAGAATGAGGAACCGTGACGGTGAGTACCGCTTTTACCGTTCAAAAGGTTTGGCACTGAGAAATAGTGTAAACAGAGCGGTGCGAATGTCAGGCTCCTTGACTGACATTACCGACCAAAAAATGTATCAAGAAGCACTCAAAAAAGCCAAAGAACACAATGATTTATTGGCATATGCCATAGAGTCTTGCGATGTTGGAATTGTGATAACCGATGCGTATAAAAAGGACATGCCTTTGAGTTTTATAAACTCAGCGTTTAAACGTATAACTGGCTATGACGACAGCGTAATTGGTAAAAATTGCCGATTTTTACAAGGTGAACAAACCTCAGAGGCAGCTCTGGAAGCCATTCGCGAAGCCATTAAAATGCAGCAACCACACCGAGAAAAAATTCTGAATTATCGTAAAGATGGAGAGCCATTTTGGAATAATATGCACATTGGTCCGGTGTTGGACGAAAACAAAAAGCTGATTGCATATGTCGGAATTTTACAGGATGTTACGGAGCAAATTAGGCAACAAAAAGCTTTGGCTGATGCCAAGGTGCAAGCTGAGCAAGCCAGTGAAGCTAAAAGCGCCTTCTTGGCTTCGATGAGTCATGAAATCCGCACGCCTATGAACGGGGTGTTAGGCATGCTGAATTTAATGATGAATAGCCCACTAGATGATGAGCAAAAACACCGAGCTAGATTGGCAATGAACAGTGCCAATTCGCTACTCAATCTTATTAACGATATTTTGGACTTTTCTAAAGTTGATGCTGGCAAGCTTGAGTTAGAATTATTGGACTTTGACCTGAGAGAACTGTTTGGAGACTTTTCAGAATCTGCAGCACTACAAGCGCAGAGCAAAGGGATAGAGCTGGTTCTGGACATAGTTAAAGTCGACAGCTCCGTGGTAAAAGGTGATCCCAGTCGATTGCGTCAGGTGCTGTCAAACCTAGTTGGTAATGCCATTAAATTTACTGATGAGGGAGAGATCATCATACGTGCGGAGCTTACTGAGGTTCAGGGGAAATTACGCTTAGATTGCTCAGTTATTGACTCTGGTATTGGCATTCCGCTATCTAAGCAACACAAGCTATTCGAAACATTCTCGCAAGTAGACTCATCAACCACACGCAAATATGGCGGAACAGGTCTTGGCCTATCCATCGTTAAAAAGTTATGTGAATTGATGGGGGGCAGTATTGGCGTTAGAAGCGATGAAGGCCATGGCAGCGAGTTTTATTTTTCAATTATGTTAGAAGCAGGCGAGCAAAATAACCGCTCAATGCCAAAATTTGATATTAGTAAACTTGAGTTGCTGATTGTTGATGACAATCGAACTAACCGCACAGTATTAAGAGAGCAGCTAGAGATTTGGGGCGCTAAAGTCACCGAGGCATCTTCGGCAATTGAGGCGCTTTCTCAGTGTGAAGCACGTTTAAAAGATCCGAATAAAACCCTGTTTGATATTGCGTTACTAGATATGCAAATGCCGGTAATGGATGGGGCTCAACTGGGTGAGGAAATGCAAAGTGACCCGAGGCTCAACAGTATTAAACTTATTATGATGACTTCAATGGGTCATCAGGGCGATGCTGCCTACTTTGCCAAGCGTGGTTTTTCTGGGTATTTTCCAAAACCCGCGACGACTACAGATCTATACAATGCTTTATCGGTAGTTGGAGAAGATGGGGAGGCATTGGCCAATGCCAAGCCAATTGTCACTTCTCATTACCTCAAATCGTTTAAAGAGAGTGAAGTCTCAGAAAACCTAGTATGGGATCCTCAGCCAAGGTTACTACTGGCAGAAGACAACCATGTAAATCAAATTGTTACAACAAGTATGTTGAAAAAATTGGGTATTGAGTTTGTAGATGTGGTTACCAATGGTCAAGAGGCAATAAATGCGCTACGCCACTGTCAGCATTCGAACCCCTATGACTTAGTACTCATGGACTGTCAAATGCCTGAAATGGATGGTTATGAAGCAACAGGGAATATTCGAAAAGGACAAGCTGGTAACGGTAATCAAGATATTACAATCATAGCGCTAACCGCAAACGCTATGAGTGGCGACGAAAAAAAATGCCGAGATGCGGGTATGGATGACTATCTCACTAAGCCAATTCAACCCAACACCTTAATGCAATGTTTGAAAGCGCATTTGAGTACACAAAGTGTACGCTCTGATGTGGCGGAGTAAAAATAGATAGCTAATTGACCTTAATTTTGGCATATTTAAGTACTGTCTAAATATACAGGTTTTATATTTTGAAAACGCTGCCCGAAAAATACTATCTAACACATTTCTTCGAATTGTTAGATTACTTAGAGCAAACTAGTTGGCATTTAGTAAGTGACGTGCAGCGTTCGAAATTGAATGCCTTTAAGTTATTGCCGCAAGATGCTCAGTGTTTACTCATTCGGGTTGTTAATCGAAAACGCCATTATGTTTGCAGTGAAGAGTTAGTTTATGACGAAATAGACGACTATCACGCTGCCTATCAGTTATTAAATGAACAAAATTGGCTCACTCAAGCGCAAGACTCAGCCATGTTAAGTACGTTGATATCTGAGCTAAATAAATCTCAATTAATGGCGCTGGCTAAGGAGTTTGATTTTCAAGATACACCGGTCAAGTCTGCTAAAAAAGCACTATGGCATGAGCATATATGCGGCCAACTTGCGAGTATTGAAGCGGCTCCATCGGCTATACTTCCAGGTTACTTTACCTCTACGTTTAAATCAGACTTGGCTTATTTTCTGTTTTTATTTTTTGGTAAGTTAGGGGGGGCATTATCGCAGTTTTCCATGCGGGATTTGGGGGTAATGCAAACCCATCGACAACGAGTGCAGGGCAATGCGCATTTTGAGTCGAGAGAAGAAGCACAAAGTGCATTTTTGTACTGCAACCTATACAACGATTTAAAAACCTTGCCACAACAATCACTTCTTGAGTTAGCGGACAACATCACAACACAAAGCTACACCAGCCCGATAGGGTCATTGGCAAAGCTTAAATACGATCATCTGTGCTATAAATTGGCCAATTTGGTGCTTGAACACAATGTTGTACTGAGTGAATCGCTACTAACGTTGAGCGCACACCCCAAAGCGCAAGAGAAATACATCAGGTCATTGTATGCCAAAGGTGAACATGAAAAATGCAAAGAGCTGATTGAGCAGCTGTTAGACACGCCTGGCGACGAGCAGCTGTTGTTTTTCGCGGAGGATTTTTATCGACTTAAGTTTACTGAAAAGCGAACCTCGCTGCTAACCGATATGCTGCGTGCAAGTGGTCAGCCTATTTGCCTTGATGAAGCATTTGTTGGTTATGTAGAGCAAGGACTAATCGAACACTATGGACGTTCTAATGTAAGGGCTTATCACTGTGAAAATATGTTGTGGCGTGCCTTATTTTGTTTAAGCTTTTGGCACGAGCTATTTGAGGATGAGCGAAATGCGTTTTCTAACGAGTTCGAACACACACCAAAGTGCCTCAAAGACAACTCGTTTTACAGTGTATTCGAAGCCGAAATTGAACAGCGACTCACCACGTTTGTCGACAATAATCACTTGTTAAACTGGCTGATAAAACAAGCTGCTGACAAATTCAATCAACACAGCAGATTGATGTTCTGGGACCCTGATTGCCTCGCTCAATTATTTGAATTTGCAAAACATGCACCTATTGGTGCTGTATGTGCGCATTTGCGTGCGATGAGTAAAGATTTCAATGGCTTAAAAGATGGGTATCCAGACTTAATGTTGTGCCAGCAAGGCGTTAAATTCGTTGAAGTCAAAGCGCCAGGTGATAGTTTGCGACGTAACCAATTGATCACGATAAAAAAGCTGATTGAGTCTGGATTTGAGGTGAGCGTGCAAACCGTCCAATGGCAAGTTCAACCAGATCAACCCTACGTCATTGTTGATATTGAAACCACTGGCGGAAAAAAGGAGCATGATAAGATCACCGAAATCGCTATGGTGAAGGTGGTAAATGGCAAAATAGTGGGGCAGTGGCATAGCCTGATTAACCCTCAGCGGCGGATCCCAAGGTACATAACAGAGCTTACTGGTATTGATAATGAAATGGTCAAAGATGCTCCTGTGTTTAGTGAAGTTGTTGATGATATTGACAGGTTTGGTCGAGATGCAATTTTTGTAGCGCACAATGTCAACTTTGATTATGGCTTTATCAAAGCAGAATTTGCACGCTTAGAGCGACCGTTTAAAAGAGCGAAACTATGTACTGTGCAATTGGGCAGAAAGTGGCTGCCGGGTCACGCTTCTTATTCACTGGGTAAAATTTGCCAAGCATTGAACATAGAACTAAATGGACATCACAGAGCGCTCAACGATGCACTGGCAACCGTTGAATTATTTAATTTAATCAATCAGCGACGTATAGAAGCGAGTGAAAGCACCAAGGATAAGCGGCAAGAGGACACGCAATAACGATGCATATACAACGAGATAGAGTCATTACTGGGAGACACCGTGATTTTTAATACTTTGATTATGTTTATTAGTAAGTGCGGGGTTGCCATCTCTTTGTGTGCATTAGGTATGCTGATTGTGCCTCTGGTGAGTAGTAACCCTGTATTATCAATAGCGCTTATCGCGGGGTTGGTTATTGCAAATGGTGTGATGTATCTGGGGTTTTATAAAGACAAACGCAACGCCAAAAATGAAGCTCGCAGGATCTCCGAAAAAACACTTATTGTATTGTCGATGCTGGCACTGCATTGTACCACGCATTTGACTATGCACTTTACGCAACATAAAACCAGCAAGTGGTCGTTTCAGCTTAAGTTGTTGGCAGCAATCACTTTGCAATTGTCGTTGAGTGTGTTTTGGTTTGTCCAAGTGTACGTTTAGTTAATTTGATTGGTTAACACAACACGCTTGAGTCAATATAAAAAGCGCCAGCTATGACTGGCGCTTTTTCGTTGTGTTTAATTTTGCTCGGCAAACTCATCTAATAGCGACCATCTATGCTCTTTACTTTGAGTTCCTTTGCCCAAAATCCAGTAATCATAGCTATTTTGAATGGTGCCTTTGCTTTGCTGAATTGCCAGCCATGTATTGACGTAATTGAGAATATCAACATTGCGCTTTGCGACGGCAAATCCAACCGGGTACTTAAGCTCTGCACCTTTTGGTACCACTACACCATATTCTGGGTAAAACATACTCCACGCAAACCCAGCTTCTGCACTGATAACCAGCGCATCAAAATCACTGCTTTTTTCAAAGAATGCTTGGTGATTACCAAGTTGTTTAACACTGATCTGCTTATACTTATTGGCAACATCGCGCATCAACGGCTGGTACTCTACATGAGCTAGGCTAAGATTGTCTTTTGTTAATACCTGCTCTTTGGAAGCAAACTCCTTAAGACGGTGATCTTTGGCAACCAACGCCAGCTGCAACTCTAAAACAGGGTTAGTAAAGCGAACAGTGCTTAAATCGATAATGCTCATTTCTAAACCCGACATGGCGATGTCAAAATACCCCTTGCTCAGGTATTCAGCCAGTTGGTGTTTTTTGAATGGAATAAACTCCACTTTCACTTGTAGATCGGCAGCTAATTTATGGGCAAGGCCTATATCAAAACCTACCAGTTCATCTTTTTGGTTGAAATAACTAAAGGGTACATTATCGACTAAGTATCCGACCCGCAGTACGTTACGCTTTTTGATGATGTCGATATTCGTCAACGACAATTCGCCGCTTTGGTATGCTTTTGGCACGTGATTGAGCACATCATTGGGCACTTGATCAGATACAACCATGTTGGCAATCACATCGTCAGCACCTTTGGTACTTTGTGCCAAGTAGTTATTGGTGGTAAAGCTGAGCACCATAAAAGCGGGTAAAAACGCCGACAGCAGAGTGAGATAGTACAGGGAGCGGATACGCTTTAAATGCAGCTGCTGTTTATTGTAAAAGATGCACAGTAGCGTGACCGCAAAGATATAAACAACGGTTGTTGGTGATACCACCTTGGCAGTTAACACCGACATCGACAAATAAAGTTGATAACTGTCGGCCGGAATTTTTAGGCTATCCAGCATATAGGGGATAGCTATGTGTACATTGGCAAAGTAACTGAGCATGGCAGAAAGCGTGACATTGGGGATCTGCTCTAGGGCAATGGGGTTACCTGTTAACCAAGCTGCAAATGTAACGAACATAAGGGTAGTGAGTTTGCCCAAGCTTGGGAACGTATAAGCAATGGGGACTAACACCTCAGCAATGTGATCAGACTCTTCATCACTGCGCTTAATTTTTTGTAAATGTGACTTAATGCCCTCGGTGATAACGGGTAGCACGATAAAGACATTTCCTGTACTAAACGCAGTGATCCAGGCATTGCGCATGACTTTGATTAAGTCTCGATATTTCACAGGTGTAAGTGCCGCAACTAGCATTGGCAACAGGGCAAACATGAGGTAAAAACCTAAGCAAATAACCAATACCAAGTAGATTTGTAAATTACTGAGCTCTTCTTGACCGATTGTACCCGCCGTACTGGCGGTCATAGAAAAAATACCAATGGGGAAGAATTTAATCACTTTTTTAGACATCACAGTCAAGCCTTGCCCGACTACTTCAAGCACATCGAGTAATTGGTTTTTCCGCCCATTGGAGATCAGTGCCAAACCCAGTGCAATACAAAAGATAACCAGCGCAGGTACATTTCCGTCAGCCATAGAAGCGAAAGGGTTTGACGGGATATACTGCTGAACGAAATTGATATCAGGTGCTTGTGCTACCAATGCTGGGGAGAAAAAAGTCCCAGCGTCATGGCTTGGCAAGGTTAGGGTAAAACACCAGATCACCGCGAGGCCAATCACCCAAAGCGCAACCATGGTGATGGCGGCTTTGGCCAGCACGGTTTTAACCTGATCTGGGCTGAATTTACCCAACCCCACAATCAAACTGACCACGATGTAAGGAAAGATAGTGATTTGCATAAGGCTGACAAAGCCTTCGCCAATTGGTTTTAAAAACGCAACTCGCTCACCAAAAATAAGTCCTGTTGCAATGCCAAGGATCAATGCCCATAGCATCCAGTTCATACTTTTTATCCAGTTGAATAGTTTATTCATGATCACCCGTCGCAGTTAAATTGGTGCGCGATTATATTGAGGTTAGCTGAAATTAATCTGAATGCATGGAATGAAATAAGGCGATAGGGGTGTAAGCTTTGAAAAAATATGGATTTGATGCGAGTAAGTATTCACATTTGACCGCAAATTGTATTGCGGCCAAGATAAAAATTCACAGCAAATAAAAACAGAAAATTTTAAAGTTGAAGATTAGATTTCGTAATCTTCACCATTTTTGCTGCGATAGCATTTGCAACGCGACTCTTCGAGCAAAGTGTGCTGGACACCGTCAATAAAGCTCATCCACAATTTGGTGTGCTTGCGGTTTTGTGTGTCGATGGCACTAAATGGCGTTTCGTATTGCACATCATTAATATGGGCTTTGTCATATTTGCCAGTTTCACCAGCAATGTTAAAACTTAATTCAATGTGTAGCCCATCGTCTTTTTGCAATAAAATGGTAGACGGTGCTTCTTTATGACCACAAAGGGCTACAAATTGTTTGGTGTTTTTCAGTCCGCAGTGCTGTCCATCCGCAAAAAACACCATCAAGTGATTGTAATATACAACGTAAGCACTGACTTGAGTATGAGAGCCAAATTCGAGCGGGCAGTGTTGATCTAAAAATTGTTTTGCAATAACGAGCTTTTGACATTCTTCACTTAGTGGTGGTGTTGTTTGAAGTTGTGCTTTCATTGATGTATCCCCAGTTACCGAAATTAAATTGTTGTGAAACGTTACGGTTGCCACATAACGTGTGCTGATTAATTGACTACAATTTCAGTGTATAAAAAATTATCAATAAATTTCACAAAAAGAATTTTACAGTGTAAATTTTACAAAATCTGGTCAGACCTCTTGTTGTAAAATGGTCGAATTTATGCTCTTTTATATCATGAACATGTAGTAAAAATGTCGATAAAATTGATTAAAGTCGCTTAAATGAGAAGGATTGGTATTAAAATGAAAAAAAGCTCAGAGCTGATGCGCAAGTCTCACTTTCTCGGTACCAAGATCCGTAACCTTCGAAAACGTAACCATTTAACGCTAGAAGATTTGTCTGCGCGGTGTATCCGAGTAGACCCACACACTGCGCCTTCGGTGTCATATTTGTCCATGATTGAGCGCGGTAAACGCACGCCAAGTAGTGATATGTTAGAGAACTTTGCAGAAGTTTTTCAAAAGCCACTGTCGTGGTTTTTAGACACAGATCCCGAGCCAGATGCCATCACCCCACAAAAAGGCCGCTCAGGGGGGATTGAGGGGATGGCACTGGAGCCAAACTTTTTGTTTTCTAATGACATACTACAAATTGCGATACCAGAGATGCTATCGCAAACAGGGATCAGTGGCAGACAGTTTGCCCACCTTTTGATCCGAGCGCATCAAGAGCACCATCAAAACCACTTTCCAGATCTTGAGCGCGCCGCCGACGAAGTCGGTGACAAAAACCTCTATTTAAGTGTTGAAGACTTAATGGTGCTGATAAAAAAGCAAGGTCTGAAGCTGAACTGGTTTGATGAAGTGCCAAATGAAGTGATGGATGACAGTGGGCATGTTTTTAATCATTTGATCACCTCTTATTTCGAAGAGCCCAACGTGGTACATATAAACCGCTTGCTTGAGAAAAATCCAGCAAGGCTAAAATATGACTTAGCTGTGCACATTGGTCATAGTGTGCTGCATGAACTAAAAGGACTGCGCTGTGTGTTGCGAACAGGAGGTTTTAATACTGCAGTACTGCCAGCTACAGACACCACGCCAAACGCGCAGGATATTCTGACAGCATGGCATGATTTTGAGTCGAGCTTTTTTGCGGGTGCTTTGCTGTGTCCAAAAGTTGCCTACCGTCAGTTACTTGATTCATATGGTTATGAAATAGATATTCACCAACATTTAAATATTTCTCCGTCGGTTGCAATGCGCCGTATGACTGTTGTGTCTCCGTATCCGCATTGGCATTACTTTGACGCCTATTTACCTGGAAAGTTAAAAGCCGTTTATCGCGGCAATGGTATACCTTTACCGTGGGGGAATATGCGCAGTGTTGAAGATCCCTGTCAGCACTGGGCGGTGTTTAGAAAGTTTGTTGCACAGTCTCAGCAGTCAAGTGCGCAACTCTCCATTCTCAATGTAAATGGCAAGCCTCATCTATACTGTTGTGAGTCACTTAAAGTGAATGACCTTGTAGAGAATGCCCATGTACTGTGTGCTGGCATAGACCTAAATCCAGCAATTGACGCACAGGGGATAAGTGCTGATGAAGTAGTGCAAGAGTTACAGGCACTTTGTATTAAACAAGGTGGCGCAAGTGTTGTACCATGGCATCTGAAAAAGCAGCTCATGAGCGTAGCAAAAATTCTCAACATCAATTGGATAGACAGAGGGATCAACAATGATGTACGAGTCATTTGCACCAGAGGGACAGCGTGCCCGAGACAGCCAAGCTGCTATGAAACTGGCTAGGACTGGATAAAAGCTTATAAAGAACAAGGCACCAAGTAGATTGATAAAAGCAACGAGCAAACTTTACCGCGAACTTATGCTTAATGTGTGTACGCTTACTCTGATGTTAGTGGCTGTAACACTAAGCAGAGCTGCATACAGTTGTGAGAAGACCTTACGTGTAAGTATCAGTGGTAATTGGCCACCATATTCACAGCGAGTAAACGGGCAATATGAGGGTTTGGAAGTTGAAGTTGTTGAGCTAGTGTTGAAAGAGGCTGGTTTTTGTTGGCAATATGTTGAGCTGCCTTCATCAAGCCGCGCATTTAAGCAGTTTCAAGAAAACAAAGTTGACCTTATCCCAGCTGCTAGCTTTACACAATCTCGACGAAAATACGCTGAATTCAGCTTGCCATATCGACAAGAAGTAATGTTGCTATTTGCACATCAAGACAACACAGACACAGTGATGCAAGAAAGTTCAATTACAAGCACTGCGCTTTTAAGACACCTAAAAAACAACTTGATTGCAATTAACCGAGGCAGTGTTTACGGACAAGGCTTTGAGGGCTTTCGAAAGGTTTGTGAGGACTGTGTAGTAGAGACCAATTTTGCCCACGAACGTTTTAATTTAATAAAACACAAGCGGGTTGAATATGCAGTAGAAGACATTTTAACAGGTGCTCATTTAACTCAGGAGACTAGTTACAAAGGGGTGATTCGAGCCACAGCGATTAAAATTTACGACAACCCCATTCACTATATGCTAAGACCTGGCATGCTCAGCGAGCCACAACTGAGGCAGCTTAATTTAGCTATTATCAAAAACAGACAACGCATTGAAGAGGTTGTTCAAAGGTATAAGCAGCGCTATGGCGCAGACTAAAACCATTGAGCCTTACTTGCGTCTATCAGAGTGGTTATTTTTACGCATTTTTCGAGCATGTTTGATTGCCAATACATGCTCGTCAACCGGCGCTGTCCGAGTGGCCAGCCAAAGGATCACTATCGATTCCATGAGGCAGAAGAAGGTTAGTAAAGGGCTAAACAGGTATCTAATGTATGGAAATGAATCTATTACGTACAACACAAAGAGGCCAAGCTCGACTAACGCGATGAAAGTAACAAATACATAGGATATATAGACAAAAAGCAATGCCCCTTCTTGTCTTGTGAAATAGTAGTTGTCGTAAACGTCTTTGCAAAGCCTACTGCGACTTTTAAGTTTAGAAACTATCAATCTACGAGCAAAAACAACATAGACATACGCCCAACTAATTATAAACACACACAGGTAGTAATAATTTCCCCAGCTGATGGCTATTTCAGTAAAGATAGTATCCATTAACTCAAGTGCAACCAACATCAATAATAAGCAGCGAGTATTGATACTCTTCCAGCCAACAAATAAAGCAATGATCATTACTGGCAAGCTAACAAAGCTAATTGCATGATAAATGGAATTTATTGAAAACGCTTCTAGCAAGTGTGTTGGCCTTTCAAAGTTACGTGCGAGTACATGTTTTTACTTAGTTTATAGTGTTCTTATTTGTAATGGACCTCTAATAAGATGAATCCGCTATAAAATGATGCAAAGTGACAATCACCCTAAAATGGGCGTTTAATATAATACTTTTTGATGCATTGTGGACCTTTTATTTGTAACTTAGTTTTTTCTGTTCATACAAAGTTTTACTTTAAATACAGTGGGGAAATGTGATAGCAAGCGCATTATTACACAAACACAGCTGTGCTATAGGTGCACTTAGTCATTATCAATCGGTAGGGTCCGAATCGATAACCTGAGCAGCAGTAAAGCTTCTACCAAGTAGAGTAGGGTGAGGGCGGGGCTAAAAAGTTGCTCTACTATAAATAAACTGCCCAGCACGCCATATTGATACAGCTTGATTTCAATTAGGTTAATAAATAAAAATAGGCTTGCACAGGCATATACAAAAATAAGCCCGCCCTCTTGTTTACTAAAGTAGTAGTTTTTACGAACCTCATCAAAAAACTTAAAATGGGGGCTCAATTTTATTGCTATCAATCTTCTGGCAAATACAACATAGATATAGATCAGACTATAAAAAAAGACCCAAAGGTAAAAGTTGTATCGCCAAGACAGTGCGATATTTGATACCAAGGTGTCGATGGCCTCTACAACGAGCAGAATTAACAACAAACTCCGAGTATTAACGCTTTTCCAGCCGGCAATAAGCGCGATAAAAAACACTGGCGTTGAAATTTGACCAATTACATAATAAATGTAATTGAGAGATTCGCTATTGAGCAAGTTATCAATCCTGTGCGCGTTTTACTTTAAGTGAAAAACACTTATTTTAACCAAATAAAACAAGTGCATTAAAAGAAAAGTACTTTTCATCAGTTAGCATCAAAAACTTTGAGCAGCCTTTAACAGACGCAGTTACGAGCGATCGTTTCTATCTTCAGTAGATTCTCGGTAACTATTCGTTCCCTCTACCTTTCTATTATTTGTAAACTTGCTCTTTATATGCTGTACATACTCATCAATAGGAATATGCTTAATTGATAGTTTTAATAGCATGAGTGCTTCTAGCAAGTGTAGAATAGTTATACTTGGAGGAAATACATTGTTCCTAAAAGGGTAAACATCAATAATATCATATTGATACAGCTTTATTTCAATAAACCCAATTACATGTAGTAAGACAAAAATAACATACATAAAAGTAATAGCGGCTTCTTGCTTACTGAAACTGAAATTGTTGTATACATCATTGCATAACTTTACATGCTTACTGAGCAGTTTTGCTAACAACCGTCTGAACACAACGGCGAACAAAAACATAGAGCATATAAATGCGCCATAAAGGTGGTAATTGTTGCCTAGAGTATATGACCAGCCAGTAAGTAATGTGTCGATGGCTTCGAGCGCTATCAGTGAAATTAATAGCATCCGCGTGTTGATGCTTTTCCAAGCAATTAGTAGGCAGATAAAATTAATGGGAGTAATGAAAAAAGCAACGCCATCATAGAATGCTTTATAGTTTTCATAGCTAAACATTGGGCACCTACAATTCTTATTTTTTATCAGTACGCTGATTTTTTAATTGTTGTTTGGTTTTCTTTTCAGAAGTAAACCCACATACAAAACAAATCATTATAAATTGGTATACTGGGATGGGCTCCTCTCCTTCCTCCCAAGCAGAAATCGTTGACTCGTTGACTGAGGGAAGTAGTCTTTTCCCTAACTCGCATTGACTCAGCCCTGAATCTAGACGCATTGACTTAGTTACGATAGATATTTCTAACCAAAGTAACTTTATAGCATTGATAATTAGTGCTTTAAACTTCATAAACTTAATATTTCCACTAATATTTCTCCATAGCATTCGTCATCGAAACTTCAATAATGAAAGTGGAAATAAATAGGCTGAGATATTTTGATTGGGAAGGTTGCTTTTCGAGCAAGATGTAAGCCTTGATAATGCACTGTATTTTGATGCGAAGAAAAGCTCTTTATAGTTATTTTTATAAACCATTTTTAAAATTTTATGATAGGTGAAAACTACATTGCAAGTGTCAGAGGATGTTTAAAATATATCGCAAACCTAACACTCACAATCAAATTTTTGTGTTTACTTAGGTTCATCAGGGTTTGGTCCACTGGCACCTGTAGCCCAGCCTCCCTTGACATTTTTTGCCTCGTATAACGAGAGTTCTTTTAGTTTTTTCACAACAACTTTCATATCAAACCTCTTTTAGAATAGTGGATGTTATCCATTTTGTAACTTTGAACTTTTGCTTCGTAATTGATAACATCACAGCTCTTACATTCAGTAAGCTCTTTTGAGGGAAAGAGAAATCAAGTTGTTATTTTTTATCCGAATTCTATACGTTTCTTTTTAAGCTTGAATAGTTGTTTGGCTTATCCGCTTTTCCAATTATAGAACCCCATTTACCTTTCATAGCCAAACTAAGAATCAGGAAAGCTTCAAGCATGTGCGCAATTGAGGCTACGGGACCATATATATTTTCGATAATTGGGAATACAGTGATTACCTCAGCAGTATAAAGAGACGCCTCAATAAATGCCATGAAACAAACTAAAGTTGCTAATGCATATAGAAAAATCAAGCCACCTTCTTGCCTAGTAAAGTTATATTCCAAATAAATCTTTTCGAAAACTTTAAACCTTGATCTTAAATTGGCCGCGATTAACCTTCTTCCTAATACAGGTACAAAAAAGAATAGTACATTTACAACAATAGCCCAAAGATAAAAATTATTGCCTAAGCTGAATGCAAACTTAAGGGTCAGAACATCGAATATTTCAATGGCCAAAACCACACCAATTAGATACCTAATATTAATATTTTTCCAAGCAACTAGCATAGAAATAACGTATATTGGTATCAGCATATATGAAATTGCATCATATATAGCAGCAAATTTTTCATAAGCAAACATCAGATATATCCTTTAATTTCTTTTGTTTTCTGGTTGTTGACTTTCGAGTAGTTGCTTAGTTTTTTCTTCAGGGCTAAAGCCGCAAATAAAGCATATTAAAAAATAACTCGTTAATGGGACTGGAGTTTTACCAGTTTCCCAATTGGATATCGTTGCTTGGTCCACTACAGGGATAAGTTTCTGTCCTAATTGACTTTGTGTGAGGCCTGCATCCTTACGCATCGATCTTATCGACTTGGCTGCTTCTCCCCATAAGCCATTAAACAATCCTAGTTGTCGAATTCTAAGTTTCATATGTTCCAACATTACCTTTTGATAACAAATTTAACAAAAGCTATCACTGAAAAGCCTGTAATTGCAAGCATTTAGCGATGCATAGCAGCTAATATTAATATTATCATGTTATCTAACTGGTAATTTAACGTTTACTCGATTTTTTTAAACCTGATGTTTATTAAATATTTCATTTGTTGCGGTTGATAATATCAAGGTGTTTTTAAGAAATAAACCTTGAAGTGACAAAAAATTAAAAAATTTATTGTTTTTTATAACAGGGTGTTTAATGACAAAGTATTAGTGTAGCGTGGAATGTTTTTTAATGAATTTTATTGTATTGTTCATTTATTATGAACAATAAAAAGCTGAAGAATCACAGTGTAATGCTATATTGTCATTATTGCATCGCCATATTGGATATAAAAACGCAATAATTTAATTTTAAGATACCCGTCTGTTTTTCAAACTCACTCGCTTGTTCAAGATTGTTTTTTAATCACCTTGAGTCAATGAGCGTATTTAACTACGCATTGTTATGGTTGAAAGATCAAACAAAAAAGTTTGCTTTGTGCAGCATTGGTTGAGTGTTCGTCACCGTCTGTATTTAGCTTGGACGGGTGTTAGTTCACACAGTATGCATAGTTGATGTGCATTCAGAAGTTAGTTGAAATGGTGTGATTGAGTATTTACACGTACAAGAGGCTAAAGTTAAATAAAAGGCTCTTTTGGAGCCTGAATATGGATATTGATGTTGGCTTTTTCTAGGTGCTTACTCGGCCATTCAGTAGGTAGTACAAGCAAAGCTGACAAGGGCTGTCTATGGGGCAAATTGTAGGTACAAAAAACGGTGTAAGTTGAATAATCCTTACACCGTTTTGTGGGAGAACTCTGGGCTACTTTGATAAAAGCAGCCCTTAAAATAGGTCTTAATTAATCACTACATGTGGTCCAGGTTTGCCCATCAGTACTGCATTCCTGCACATAAGTACCATCGTCTTGATATGTTTGGCGCTGCCATGTGCCATCGCTGTCTCTTGAGGTGATGATACGGTTGTCACCCGAATCATCGGTAATGCGCTTGTGCCAAGAAGAAAAAGGAATGTTGACGTCATCTTCAAACTCGTAGCCTGCCAAAGAGAAGTACGCCACTAACACAATTACGTCTAGAATCTCTGACTTACCACTCATATTTAACCAGTCGTCGAGCTCAGCGATTGAATTTGCATCTTGATGAAACTCGGTCAGATACGAAACTCTATCTTTACTGTAAGACACAGATAGAACGCGATTCTTTGTATCACTAAAGTCAACTTTGTCATCACAAGCTTGCTGTTGTGATGTACGCTCAATGCGTTTCCAGTTGTTTAGCTCATAGGTTATGCCGTCAATTTTGACTTCTAATTTCTCAGACTGGAAGCAGTGGCCGATATCGTCAGCACTGTTTTTTACCAAATCTGTTGATTGAATATAGGTGTGGTTATCGCTCCAAGGACTGGTTATTCTTTTACGGTCATATTGGACAAATAACACCGTCTCAAGATTGTCATCCATGCGTACGCGCTGATTAACTGGTGTGCTTCCGTCTTTTCCATAAATAAGAATACTTCTATACCAAACAAGCTCGTTGCTATCTGGTTGCTCTGGCGGTGTATCGAGATAGTGTAGAACACGAATTTCATGCGCGTCTACATACTCTTTTGCAAGCTTTAGATATTTCTCAACACTTGCTTGAAGTCCTTTAACAATGTCTTCAGCAAGTTTTTGTAGTGCTTCGTCACCGCTCTCGATATAGTCACTGAAGAGTTGCTGCTCAGAAATATTGTAATGCTCAATAACCTGAACGATGGTTTCGCGCATTACAATTTTTAGCTGCTCTTGAAGCGCATTGTCTGCAAGTATCGCGGTACATGTTTTATCTTTATATACATCGGTTTTGTATAGCGACTGCCACAGTACCGTGGTAAGTGGTGTAATGTGCTGCTGATCTTCACCTTCTAGGCTCGTTAGAGTAGGTGGGAGAACCATTTGATATGCTTTTGTCACTTCACCAAGATCTTCGTCAATGGCACCAACTGGCACATCTACATAAGTTGGTACATAGGCAGCACACTGGGCTTGCTCTTCAGTGAGCTCTAATTCATAACTACCTTTATCTGTTGAAATTACAGAGGGTTCGTTCTCATCTTTAACCGCATTGTTATTTAAATCAAGCCAAACGGTTGCTCCTTGCACGTAGCCGTCTATCACTCGTCCACGTCGAGCATAGCGGCTATGATCATCCGTAATGGGTGGGTTGGTTGAGGTATTTCCGCCATTGTTATTCACCGTACCTGTGGTTGTATTGTTATTATTTGACGCTGTCGAGCCGGTATTTTGGCTAGGCGTATTATTGTTATTACTCAGATCAATACTGGGTCCTTTGGGGCCACCGCCGCCGCCACCACAGCCCGTAAATAAGGTGCTACAGAGTATGGCCAGTGAGAGGGTCTTTAAATGTGATTTATACATGCACGTTCCTTATTATTGGCGCAGGCTTATTGGATACTGCTGAATTTAGCTCAAATGTGTCTTTAACTATTGTTATTAGAATCTTGACTAGCTCAGTTCAATTAAAGGCTCAGGCTGAGTCAATGTGGTAATTATAGGGAAATTAGGGGCGCGACAGATAGCGAAAAACAGACAAAAATGCGTAATAATCTGCCTTAAATCACAAATAACAACAAAGTTTGATAATTGCTAAGTTGTTGTTATTATGTAGAGCAGGTACAGAGTCTATCAACGTTAAGTATAAAAATAAGCAATAAAAACAATATATTAATAATATGCATAGTAATCTCATCACCGCGCTTTATGTCGGTTTTTTAATTATTTTTAGTGTGCTTTTTAGCAGCGAAAGCTTTGGCAAATCTGATACGCATTTGGCTTTGGGCGTGGGAGATGGATTGCCGGGCAATCGTGTGTTTGACATCGAACGTGATCACCTTGGGTTTATGTGGATTGCCACCGGTCAAGGCCTTGCCCGATTTGATGGTGCTAACACGGTGCGCTTTTTCGCTCATAAAACACCAAATACAAGCCAGTCGACACGCGTGCGTGATTTATTGTTTGATTCTCAAAATCGATTATGGGCTGTTGGAGATCAGGGCGTCGGAGTACTAGGTGCTAAAAGTGAGCGCTTTGAACAGATAGAGCCGCCACAGCCACACCCACAGTTAAATGCATACAGTGTTTTTGAATCAAGCGATGGTATCGTATGGGTTGGCGCGAGATCTGGCCTTTACCAGTTTGTACAAAATCAACTTAACCCATTAACGCTGATGCTGGATGGACGTTTAATTACGCCTCAAGTTTTGTCGATAACCGAGGTCGAGCAGTCCAAAATGATGCTCGCGACTGATAGCGGTATTATGCTTGTTGATACGAATACGTTGCGAGTCGAGTACTTATTACAAGAAAATGGCCAGCCAACTTTTGCTGACAAAGTGTGGCGTCTAAATAATGGGTCAATTTGGTTAAGCATTCATGGCTATGGCTTGGCTACCTATGAGCCCAACGAGCGTAAGCTCGATATGCGCTATATCGACGAGAACGAGTTTGACACTGTTGGTTATGTATTTGATATCCAAGAAAGTGAAAGCAAGCTTTATGCTGCGTCACTGAACACCGGCCTACTGACTTTAAGCAATGGTAAGGTGGAGGTCAGTAATGGATTACCGCCATTGCTCTCTCTATATCAAGATCAACAAGTAAAGGCTTATGGCACTTACAGCGAAGGTGTTTCGCTGCTATCAGCCAATCACAATGCAATTAAAAACCGAGCGTTTACTCACCCAAGCGAAACCGAGCAGTATGAAATTAATGATGTAATAATTGCGGATGAGTCTATTTGGCTTGCTGATCAATTAGCTGGAGTATGCCGTTACTCGCTGGAGGGGGACTTTCAACGCTGTCTTGATACCGAAGACTTATCAGCTCAAGCTATGGCTGTATCACCGAGTAAACATGTGTGGATCAGCCTCTATAAAAGCTTGGTAAAGGTCGAACCCCAATCAATGACTGTGGTTCAACAGTTTGACTTTGAAAAATATAATATCCCCGATGCGATATACAGCATTGCAATTCAAGATGAGCAAACCATATGGCTGTCCCATAGTTTTGATGGTTTGACGCGGTTAAACCCACATACCAAACTCATCGAGCGATTTCATAGTGGAAACTCAGGCCTGTTAAGCGATGAAATACATAGCTTGGTTCTTCATAAAAACCTCCTGTGGGTGGCTACATCAAATGGGCTGCAAGCGTTTGATGTCAGTACACAGCGCTTTGAACTAAAAACAGAGTTAGGTGAAGGGGTTTCAAATGCGGTTTATGATCTATTTCTCAGCCCAACTGACTTCTTATTTGTTCAAACTGAAAGTGGTTTACGGGCACTCGATCTCAAAACCCAGTCATGGAAGCCCCTACCTGACAAGCTCAACAAACTGACAAATACCAGTATTGTGTTTGATGAAACGGGCTATGCGTGGTTTGCTAGTAGTTTTGGTGTGATGGGATGGTCTCCTGACAGTTCAGATTCGAAGGTTCGCTATTTTGACAAAGGGGATGGCCTGTTTACACAAGGGTACTTAGGTAGTGCTGGTACTGTTTTTGAGCGACAACTTGTTTTTATTGCGCCAGATGGCATGACTTTACTCGGCCCTGACAAACTTGGTTTTTCTGATGCGATGCCTAAAGTAAGTGAGTTTGAACTCACTTTTGCAAACGGGCAATCGAAGCGCTATTTTCATCAAGAGAATTTGTTGGCGCTTCCTTACGAGCACGCAAGTATGCGCTTTGTGCTTGCTAACAACAACTTTACCAGTGTTTCTAAACAACAATTTCGGTATAAGCTTGAAGGGGTCGCTAACACTTGGGTTGATCTGGGAAAAAGCCGTGTATTAATGATCCCCAAACTGGCTCATGGCCAATACAACTTGCTACTGCAAAGTACAGACAGTGACGGAAATTGGTCGCAGAACATCAGTGGATTTTCTTTTACGATTAAAACGCCATGGTATGCGACTGTGTGGGCGTATTGTGTATATGCCCTCAGTGCGATATTGATGTTATATATTGTTTATCAAATTCGCATTGCAGCTTTGAAACGGATCCAAACCGCATTGGAGACCGAAGTTGCTGAGCAAACACGAGAAATAAGTAAACAAAACAAGCTGCTTACAGAAAAGTCTGAGGCATTGGCACAAGCACAAGCACAGCGAACTCTGCTATTAAAAACACTTTCTCACGAACTTATGACGCCTGTTTCTTTAATTCAAGGGCCAGCTGAGCAACTCAACAGAGCTCAACAGCCTGATGAGCGCAGCAAAATGGCAAACATCGTGATTAGCAATGCCAAGCGTTTAAAGGTATTAATAGAGCAGTTAATGCGGGTGTCTAACCTTAATCAAGAATCTCAGTTGCCGATTGTCAGCCCGACGCAGTCACTCACCAGCTTTAATTTGTCCCAAATTTGTCTAGAGCAGATAGCTGCATTTGGCCCAATGGCTGAACAAAGCGACATTACGATTAACACAAATGTTGAAGACGATATCCATGTTTTGGCTCGCCCAGATCAACTCGAACAATGTGTGAGTAACTTATTAAGCAATGCGATTAAATATAGCGCTGTGGGTAAAACTGTATCCCTCTCTCTGAGTTTGCAAGGTGATGAAACAGAGCCCCGCTGTATTTTGCAAGTTCAAGACGAAGGGGTAGGTATTGAGCCAAGTGAATTGGATGCCATTTTTACACCCGAATATCGAACCGATACAGGTAAACGGCAAAACGTTGGCTTGGGCATCGGATTGAGTGTTGTAAAGGCGATCGCAGATGAACTGAACGGGTCCATTGATGTTGTGTCGTCGTTAGGCAAGGGCAGTGAGTTTAGTTTGGCCTTCAATGCACTTCCTGCCATATCGGGTTCTGAAAATGAGGCCCTAGTATCTAGTTCGCGCCATGATTTGAGCGATAAGACTGTTCTTATCGTCGACGACACGCCAGATATGCTGACTTTGCTCAGTAGTATTTTTGAGCATGACTACAAAGTAGAGGTTGCTGTCGATGGTGCACAAGGCCTTGAAGTGGCAAAAGCACAACTTCCAGATCTGATTATTTCCGATGTGATGATGCCAAAGCTTGATGGTTTTGGATTACTGAGCCGTATTAAACAAGACCCGTTAACTGCGCATATTCCGGTTATTTTATTAACGGCCAACTTAAATGAACAGAGAGAACTTGAAGGTCTCAGCCGTCAAGCCGATGATTACATAACTAAACCGTTTAGCGTACCAGCGTTAGAGCTTAAAGTCCGCAATGTGTTTTCGCACTATGCAGCCAATGCTGCAAGATGGCATGCGCGCATTGAGCAAGGGGATAAAAAAGCAGCTGACAGTTTACCTATGTTGCCAAAATTTGAGTTTAAAGATGAACCGCACATCTATGACTTTTTGGATAAACTAGATGGGGTGATCCACGAGCGCTACCAAAACCCAGACATTACCGTGTCTGAGCTTGCTAAAGAGATGGCACTGAGTGAGCGGCAACTGCATCGAAAACTCACGGCGATCATTTCCATGGGGGCAAATGAGTACCTTAGAACGTACCGCCTGTATCAAGCGATCACCCCTTTATTGCATGGTAAAAGTGTGGCGGTTGTGTCGGAACTGGTTGGGTTCAATTCGGCATCTTACTTTAGTGCATGCTTTAAAAAGCAATATGGCATGACGGCCAAAAGTTATGTGCAAAAGCAACGAGATAAACACCAGTTAAAATTGTAATAATGTCAAAATAGCCAGTGTTGGGTGCTAAGTATTCCTCAACATTGGCAATTGAGTTATACATTTAAAATAGCTCAGTTGTTTTCAGATCCCTCTCTGGGCGACATTCTTAGAGCACAGCTCTGATCTGCGACGATTGCCACCCTACATTGCTTGAGTATGGAGTTGGTGAATACCATAGGAAACACGCAAATAATGATTGGGTATTACTTAGTGTTAACTTGATGTCGATGTTGCTTACTTGTGTATTAAAAGAAGCGGCGCAAATGAGTGCAGGCATTGAAATGAGAGAAGCTAATTACATTGTATATTCTTTATTAATTAGCGTTAAAGTCTCCGGCCTATAGCAGTGCGAGTTTATATTGTGGTGAGGAACCAAACAGGTAGCCTTAAAAGGTTGCTCGGTGAGCGCATTACAGGAAAAGTATTTGTAGCTTAATAAGGCGGGAGCGTTAAGCTTCTCTCCCGCTAACTTGGTTTAAGATGTTGCACTAAAGGCGTTGTGATACGTGACGACAGCAGTAGGCACGTATTGGGTAAATGCACACACCTGGAAGTATTCTGGTGGCACGTCGGCTAACACTAGCTTTTCATTGGTCACAAATCCAAAGCGGCTGTAATACGCCGGATCTCCAAGCACCACACAGCCTTTAGCATGTGTATGCTTAAGCACTTCAAGCGCCTTATTGATTAATAGCGAACCTATGCCTTGACCTTGCTGAGCAGGGGAAACTGCTACAGGGCCCAATCCAAACCAGCCATTTTGATTGTCCGAGAGTACAACTGGGGAGATAGCCACATAGCCTATTACTGCACCTTCATACTCAGCCACGAGCGATATTGTGAGTGCATTTGCCTGCCTCAAAGCTCGAATCACAAAATGTTCGCACTGATTTGAATACGTAACTTCAGAAAATGCGGCTTGAGTTAGCGACTCTATGTGCTCTGCGTCACGGGATTGTTCGTCTCGAATATAAACGTTCATTTTGACTCCTAGATAGTCATTGGTATTTTTTGCGATGCTTTATTACGATGAGTGTGACTCTAAACTGTAAAGTAATAGACAGGTCAATAGGGTGATGGGAGCAAAGTTGTTTTCAACACTTAAAAAATGCGTCATGCCATCTGATGTTCAAAGTATAAGTGCTTGATAAAAATAGAGTAGAGATGCTATGTTGCAACTTTATGTCGCAAGGAGGGATCATGAGTACTCAAACTTTAAAAGCGCTGTGTAACCTTGTTATTGATAAAGATTTTCAGGCGTTAACCAGCCGCTGCGAGCAAAACTCAGTACTTGAACTGTTCTCATTAGATGAAAATCGTAAGTCAGCTGTGTTAGCCTGGTTGCTAGATCCTATGGCGGGCCACCAACAGGGGGATTATTTTTTAAGAGCTTTGCTAAATCATGTATACAGCTGCGCCAGTGATGAGCAGCTTGAGCTATTCCCCTCAGCTTTTGAACTTGCCTCAAGCTCATTTTGCCAAACAAAAGTGATGACAGAACTACAAGCCAATAGCGCGCGTATTGATCTCGCATTGCTGGACCCTAATCAGGAGCTATTGATAATCATCGAGCGAAAAGATGGCTCGAAGCTTCATAACGATCAACTTAAAAAATATGCCAACTGGGCAGAGAAAAACTACTCAGGTTGGAAAAAGGTATATATTTTATCTGATAGCCACTTTCAACATCATGGTGCGCAATATGATAAACGTTATGTGAAAGTTGACGACACATGGCTACAGGATGCGTTAAGAGATTTGTTTGACAGGGCATTACTTACATCTAAACACGAGCATCAGCTCAAAGACTTGTATCATTATGTATTTGGTACTTGGTCAGAAAAAACAGATCCCTATTATCAAGGTCGCAGCAAGTTATTAAAACAGGTGTCGGCAGGTCACTGTGAGCTTATCCGTCAACTTGAGTCTGAGTTTATTAAGGTTGGCACGCGGCGCTGCGCTTTGATCACTGTAACACCAGCAATGTTTTTTGGAAAAATACTCCCCGCCAAACAGAAGTATGACGATGATACCCTTCAAAAGGCACTTATTGTGCAAAAGCATCACAACGTGTTTGAGCAGCTTCATGGCCTCAATGAGTTTGATTTATTTAACGAATGGATAAAAAAGACGTTTCCTAATTTTGTTACTGAGATCTATTCAGACTCGGTGATTTGCATGCTTAAAAAACACCGCCCCGCAAGTGGGTATTGGCCATATTATCTTGATTTTGAGCGTAAAAAATCAGATGACAATGAAATTTACTACACCCTCACAATCCATGTGTGTAGAAAAGGCCTAAAGAGCCACCATGAACTAGCGGAGCAAGTTGCTGAATCTTATGAGATGAAACGACAGAGCAACTGGCGATTTAGACACCTGAGTTTAATCGAACGATTTGATAGTCTTGATTTTAATGAGCAAAGTGATGTATTTCTTGCTGTGGTTGAGCTTGAAAAACGCCTAACACCTTACAATGTGTTGGAAAACCAGTAAGGTTCAAGGTAATCAAAAACAATGAACAAGGTTTAATAAATGGCAGAGTGCGCAACTAGTTGCCTGTATGCCAACATAGTAATAAGGCACATCTCACCGTCTTTTTGTTAATCAGTAAAGCTCATTAGTTGTATATTTTCACTATTGTTTAAATTGAATTTGGCATGGCTTCAGCTTCAATATATTGGTTTCGCTTTGGGCTATATATTTTATGTAAAAGGACCTGATTTAGCGCGTGTTTAGTGGCTGTTTTACAGTGCTCAAGTGGACGATAAAGACGCTTATTATTTGCAGAGTCCGAACTTGTTATTTGTGACTGAGAACATTTCAAGTTATATCATGACTTGTACACCAACACTTTGATGATTCTAACTGAGGCTGCTTTATAACATTAAATTCATGCACTTACCCAATATCTCATTGGTAATTGAAGATTTTTTCACACCCAGCAGATTAAAATCTTAACACTATTTTTTCATAGGATAATTTTTAGGTGATCTACAATGGATATAAAATGGATACCGTTTAAATAACTTGATCACTTACTTATAAGGAAATTGTATGGTTAGTAGATTTATGAGACATGACGCAGTCAGGCGCAGGTTAGTAATAAATAAATTGATGGTCGAAATGCAAAACAATTTAAGGAGCACCAGAAAAAGTAACAACTTAACGCAAAAGCAACTTGGGGATAAACTCAACGTTGACCAAGCGACGATCAGTAATTTTGAAACCGGTAAAACCTATATGACCATGGAGCTGGTGTACGAGATGTATTTAATATTTGGCGATGAGTTTTGTTTACCGAATATCCAGTATTTTGAAAGGAAGTAAATACACGATATTACATCGAGAAATTGCGTGGCAAAGATATGCAGTGACGAGGCTTACCTGTATTCCATTCTCAACCACGCAAAGCAACTAAAAATGTCAGTACAGGATCGTTATCAGAAAGTATCCTGAGCAACTCGTTGGTGAAAAACGGCTGGGCAAAAATGGCAAACTGCTTTTTTAACTGCAATATGTTCCAGACTCACTTCAGTTGTGGACAGGTAAGGTCGAGGAGTGACAGGCGTTTTAGACCTTACGGTGATTGCAAGGGAAAACGCCTAATGAGGGGCTTGTTTCAAAAATGGAGCTCTAGCTTTTGCTTGTGAGCAAGAGGCAGGAGGCCCAAAACTTAAAACTGAATGCGCTTTAGCTCACCATCGTTATATTCATATGCAAATGGTGATACGTTGTAAGATAGGTTTGGATACTCAGAATAAGCGAGCATCGCAATTTGATAAAGTGCAGTCTCATCATTTAGTGGTACAACCAACACGTTGCTTCTATTGGGGAAAACTAGTCCGACCGGGCCTTCGAATGTCGCTTTGACCTGTTGCTTAAAATAATTTGAGAAAACAGCGCTGGCTTCGTAGGTCTCGTCAGCAATAAACATATGTATGTTACTGCTGCCTTCTGTTTGTTCAATTCTTTGGAATTTTGCACCTAGTTCAGTGAGGTGTGTATCTAAGTTAGACTTCGCAATCTCTTTGAGTTGCTCAACAGGTAGCTTAAATTCATCCATCTTCTCTTTACTGACATACTGAATGCTTGCAGGTGTATCTATTGCTAATAGCAGAACGAGCTCATTGTTAATTTTTTCGTAATAAAATGGGAAAGGGACCTTTTTATCACTTGATTGGTTTATTTTAGCCGTTATATGTTCGATATAAGAGATTGGCTTAATAACGGGCCTTAATTGGCTAACTTGTAACTTTGACTTTTCTGATAACTGGCGAGCACTTTTAGTCGAATCTATATAATCTGCAAATATATCTTCAAGTGTGTCTTTTTCTTCTGAGTATCTTAAATAAGCGTTTACGAGATTTGTTGAAAAAGTCGCGCCTGTTGAGTACGTAACTTCAATAGATAAATTATCAGTAACCTTAAATTGTGCATCCTTGAAGTGCTTTTTTACCTCTTTCAAATAAGCTTTTGTGAACGCCTGCTCAGAAAGCAATGCCTCCGAACTTGGTGATGATACAGCGTAAAACGAAGACGATAACCCTACTGCCAAAGAGAGAAATAGCGCTTTTTTCATTAATTAAATCCTTAGTCGAAATTTTTCAATATAATAACTGCATTTGCTTTCTGTGTCTTTAGTGTTTGTTTTTATTATATATTTAATAATTCGCGCATCATGCGTGGCTGCAATGTTATGGTACTTCGAGATTTAACTAAGCCGACACTGTGATGTGATTATAAAAATTATGGATTTGGGAAGCCGCTCCAAAAAAAGGTACGTCGAGGATGAAAATTGCCCAAAAGAGAGTGGGCTTGATAGCGCCGTTTATCCGTTAGCGTCAAATTAGCTAGCTGCTGTATGCTGCATAAAAAAGCGCCGACATAGGACGACGCTGTTTAAATGTATTAATCGATACTTAAATAATGATTAGCAAGGGTACTTACCACACATTAAAGGACCTTTGTTTGTTGCGCGATAGGTGCGCGTTGCTTCTGATGAATAACCATCATTGTCTGTTACACGAACACGAATATTGTAAGTGCGATCTTGTGAGGAAGTTTTCCACACACTGCTGCTTGATTGTTTTACACCATCGATCCACAGTTCTTTTGAAACAATGGTACCGTCTTCATCTCGACCGCTAGCCCAAAAACTAACATCCCAAAACTCGTGGTGGTTTACGCCAACATAAGCAGTTGGCGTGTTGTCACATACTTCCTCTTTGACATCTTCTTTATGACTGAATGGAATGCTTGCAGAGCATTTCACAACGAATGATTCATTCAAAGGCTGCCCGCCATATGAACTGGTCGTTACGTATGCGATACCTGATAGGATGGCACTTGAGTTTGGTGTAGGGTCAAAGTATTGCTGCAATGACTTAGAACCTTGCTTTCTGACAATGCGCTTATTTTCCCAGGTGGTATACCAAAATGTTCCTGTACATTGTGCAGTACCACTGTAGATATTTTTTTGAGATGTGGTTTCCATGCGACAATTAACTTTATCTGCCATTGCAGAGAAAGAACCTGCGCCTAGAGTCAGCCCAAAGAGAGTTGTCATAATGGTTGTTTTTAGTTTTTTGTTATTCACATTATTTCCTTTGTGTTTAAAAAATCAAAATAAAAATAACATATTTTCAATAATGTAATCAATGTGTATTTTTGTGTTGTTTTTTGTTACTCAATTGGCTGGTTTACTTTTTTATGTGTTCAGTATTGGAGAAAAGGGTCACGTCACGGGCTTGTTTGAAGAAATGAGTGATGTAAAAGCACTGAGATATATCTTATTTAGGGGGAGTGCGCGCTACTGAATACACTACATCAAAAAATAAAGGCGATTAAACTATTTATAGGGGGCCGTTGCTGTATTGGATGAGTTATGAGGTGTTGCGTCTACTTAAGGATTCACTCTTAAATTTTTTGTTAACTTTTGCCATTATCTACAAATGGTAAATAGCCACGACGACGATAATGAATATGCAATAATCGGATATAAATCTCCTTGCCAGAGGGCACTATATTCGTAATTCTATGGAGTAAATTTAAAGACCTGTAACCGCATATCAATAGGTAAAATTCAGTTTAAAGTGTGCTTATCGATGATTTTTATTGAGGGGGTCTAGGGCTAAATAGTCGATTTAAGCCCATGTCTTTCGGATAATTGAATTCAAGGTTTCATAACGAACGGGTAGCTGTCTATTTTTCTGGCGAACCAAATATAAACTTTCCATCACAGGTTGTTGAGGTTTGAGGACCTTTATGAGGTTTGGGCTATGAAAGCTATCCACGGCACTTTTAGGCAAGACCGTGAATCCAATTCCGTGAGCGAGCGGCTCTAAGATTTGGCTAATTTGATTAATTGAACCTACGACAGGGATTTTGCTGATATCAAGCTGCTTTAACGCTTGTTCTTGACATTGCCCGAAGTACAACGATAAATAATGCTCGGCATCTGGATGAGAAATTAACCCTAGATCTAACAATAGCTGCTTCCAGTTTTTATTAACGTCAGTCTTGTGCGGTAATATCAAACAAAGCTCTTCTTGACCAAGCTCCTCAAAATCAAAAAAACTTTCTTTTGGTATATCTGTCACAATTCCTTGGTCAACATGCCCTCTCTTGATATCACTCAAAATTTGATGATTGGGTGCAGCTTTAATATTGATGTAAATATCTGGATATTTATTTTGAAGTTTTAATAACTTTGGGTAAAGCAACAATGATACTGAGCCTGAACATGCTAAAGAATATTGTCCAGAAAAAGGGTCGTCAAAGCTTAGCTGCTCAAAGAGAGACTTTTCACCTCTGAGCAATTTTTTAGTGTAGTTGTAGACGAGTTGACCTTGCTCGGTAATGACAAATGATCTCTTCTCTCTTTTGATCAAGGTATGCCCGCACGCTTCTTCGAGTTTATTGATGTGCTGACTAACTCCGGGCTGAGTCATATACAGTTTTTCTGCCGTTTGCGTAAAGTGCCCGGTATCCACAAGCGTAATGAAAGTTTCTAACCAGATTGGGTTTAGCATAAACACCTTCAATAATTTTAAATTATCATTTTAATAATATTTGATAATTTTATCTAATCAAAGGCTTTTCATATCATTTGCTCAACAATTAGATCATAGGTTAAAGAGATATCCAGGGGTAAATGATGAAAATGAATCACGTTGGTATCATGGTTGGCGATATGGGCAAAGCGGTTGAGTTTTACACTAAAGCGCTAGGTCTTAGAGTTGTAATGAACAACACGAAAGTAACAGAAGAACGAGAGTCTGCCATTGGTCGCATGTGTATTGCAGTATTTGGCGAAGGATTTAAGGGTTTTAATATTGCGCACCTAGTAACGAGTGATGGTATCGGTGTTGAGCTTTTTGAAATGGTGGACCGTGATGCACGTCACGTTGTTGATTTCTCTCGCTTGGGGATCTTCCATTTCTGTTTACAGCTACCAAAAGAGCAGTTTGATAATGCAATCAGCCGTGTTGAAGAATATGGCGGTAAAGTACGAATGGATATCATGCGCTATCATCCAGAAGATGAGTTAAAACAAGCGCAAATGGTTTATCTAGAAGACCCTTTTGGCAATCTATTTGAATTCTATTCACATTCTTATGAAGATACGTATGCGTCAGAGTATGAGTAAGAAGAGTGGGTAGAAGGAAGTGGGGTAGAGGGGTTTAATTGAGTACGAAAAATGACTTGTGAAAGCATTTATATATCAATTTATATTTTTTGAAATTTCAAAAGTGTATTCAAAGAAGATAAATCAAGCATCATTGTCAATGATTGCTCCGCATGGAACAAGTCATAGCCAGAGTAAGTCGATACAGTCGTTGCGATTTAATAATATAACAATAATGATTTTTCATTTTTTATATTTGTAAAAAGGATTTTGTATATGGCAGCTTAAATCATTTAGAATTTTTTTACTTGTTGTGTTTAATAGTTATAGCGTGTAGAGCCATCATAAAATAGAGCTGTTACAGTATAGAGTTGTCACTAACCTTAATAAATATATTTAGTAAGGTTGAGTGACTTTTTTTGTTAATTTATGCCGTTTTACTATTGGCTAATAATCACGGGTCTATAAAGCATTCTAGTTGAATAGTAACAGAGTTACCTGAAAATTTTACTGAGCCGCAGCCGTGTTTTAAATGTGGAAGATGCAAGCTAAAATCCTCTAGGTATCACGTATCGTTTGACTTATGTAGAGAACTTAAGGTTTATGAGTCAGTAGAGGTATTTAATATCGTATTCATTCTTTCCTCTATATGATTTATAAATTCACTCTTGCTTATAAATTTGAATTTAATTAGCTCATTTCTATTTTTTATATTCGAAATCACAATTTCTTTAAAGTCTTCTGGAAGGGTAAAGGTCCCATCAGTGCTTTTCGATATGTCGATATGTCTTATAATATACAACATGCCTCTTTTTAAATTTTCTTTTTCATATTTTCTATTTGTGAGCTGAGTAATCATTTTATTGAAGTGTGATGTAATTACAAATAATGAGTTTTTAGCTATTGCAGAGTCTCGCTTGTAACTTTCACGAATTAATGATCCTACAGCTTTGTGGAAACCCGCTCGAATATGAAAATTAAAATTTATAGTAAGATCTTTGTTATTTTTCTTTGTTCTTCCTTCATATATTCTTTTATTTACTAATGTTCTTAAGAAGACTTCTGCGGTTGTATCTCTACTTTCGAAACGGCCTCCTCTTAGGTAATACGAGAAGCCTCTAGAGAAGAAAAATGGTGTTAGCCTATAAAATCCTTTGTATGCTTTATTTTGCAAGCCTTTTGAGTGGAAAAGGCTTTCAAATGAAGATTGATGAAAGTTGGTTATTTGGAAAAAAGAGTTACATACTTGATAAAGAAAGTGTTCGTGAATGGGGCTAAGGTTTTTAATCCGTATCATAGAGAAGAGCTCTAATAGCGTGTGTACTACTAAGTTGGAATACTCTCTCACTCTATAGAAGAACGACTCGATCACCTCGAATGTGGACTGCAAAGAAAGTACATCATCTTGTTTTATAGATTTGAAAATTGCAGATATTATTATACAAAACTGACTTACTTCTTTGGTAGAACGATTGCTCAGTTCTACAGAGTTCAAAGTTAAATGAAATATATAACTTAAAACCTTTACTCCGTCCTTTCTTCTTGTAATTTTTCTTGAGTTCTCACTTATGTTTTTTTTGATGTACTTAGTTACTCTCTCCAGGACATTTTTAATAAAATCCCTACTAGAATATTCCATCAAAAATACTAAGTATTCAATATCTTCTAAACCGTTAATGATTTCATCAAGCTCTTTTTCTTGTTTTTCAATTTGGTATTTTAAAATGCACAGTTTTGTTGTTACAGTTAGCTGGTTGTTTTTTAAACTTTTTAAAAGTTTAAGGTTTGAAAACTCTTCCTTATTGGCCAATATTAATGAGCTGGCAAGGTTGTATGCCCAAACATGAGGGTATCTGATAAAATAATGACTACTTTCTATATTAAATATGTGCGTGAGGAACTTGAACTTCGTAATTTCTGGTAGGACTTTTAGTGCAACTTCTTCAGTTTGATTTTCAATTTTTCCTAGGGGGCAAAAATTTATTTTTAAAAATTCTTTATCCACTTGGTAATATGATATCTTTCTAAAAAGCAGCATTAGTCTAGCTTGTTCTTCTGAACTTGTAATGACTCCAACCTTTTCGAAGATATATCTCACAATTACATGGAAAATGTCAATATTATCAATAGTATCAAAATTCCCTCGGTGGATGTTTTTAGACAAAATTTCAATTAGTGCGGGAGGGAAGTGCTCAATTTTTTCATATTTATAATCATGAGTTGAGTCAATAATGTTTGATTTCCATATTTTATGCCCTATTGACTTTTCCTTGTTCAGTTTATCTAGGTTATACCAGCCATCAAAAAGAGAGTAAAATTCAGATGAGCTTCCGTTTGCATTTTCTTTACTCGCCTCAAAGCCAAAGCTTGTTATTTTTTTATAATTTGAATCATATATGATGTTAGCGGTATCTGAGGTAGTGATAACCCACTTTGAATTTTTAAATACTGTTGAGTTTTTTATGAATTCAATTATGTCGCTGGTATTTGAACCCGTAAGTTCAATAACTTCTTCCAGTGAGTCGATAAAAATAATAAAATCATCATAATAGCTGTACTTTTCTTTAAAAAAGCTAAAGTTTTGTTCTAACAACTTTATCGAAGTTTTTGCTCCTTGAGATCTTATATGTTCATTGAAGTCAAAATAACATTTTGCTCTTTCTTTTATTATATCGGTGACAGTTGTCTTTCCTGAGCCAACACCTCCGAAAATCAAGAGGCAATTTTTCTGTTTTAAATATTGTGCCCTGGTGGAAATTTCACCATCTTTTTCTTTGTAATTTTTTATTAAATATTTTTTAAATTCGTTTAATGAGAGGTTTTTTGCATCACGCCTAAGTTTTTTAACTTGTTTTATTCTTTCTTTTTCTTTACTTTTTTCAGCTGAAAATGATTTCTCGTACTCATTAATGAATTTGTCAAGCCAACTTTCAGATAGTAAGAAGGAGTCAATAATATGCGGCATGGGATTGTATATTTCCTTTGACATGTCAACTCCTAATTTCAAGTGGTAGGATTTTTTCCTCTCTACTTTTCAGCAAGGAGAGAATGAAGTTTAGTGCGCTTGAAAAAGCTATAGCTGTCACCAAAAGAGGTTCCAAACCACCATCGTCTGGATTGAGCAACCAATATATGGCAATTGTTAAATTCACAATGTTTAGAATGATGCTAATAAAATTGTGCTTCTGTATTAAAAACTTCTTTGCTTGATACATTGGTCTTGGCATAAAATTTCCTTTTATTTTTTAAGAAACTTTGTAGGCTGAGAGTGGTGTCTTTGGTTTTTATTTGTTAGATAAAGCATATTCTACTTCGTAAGGCCAATCAATATAGATGTAGTTGGCTTCATTCAAGCGAGACCTTTCACCTTCAATTGCTTTGAACAACTTTGTTATATCTTCATGAGTCAGGAGCGCCTGCTCTTGCTCCTGTACTTTTATCTTTTCGACATTGGCTATCGGGTTGGGGTAACCAATATCTTTTAGGCTGATCCGTGTGGTGAATCTGAGCAAAATATTTCTATTGTTGTTATTTTAGAAATAAAGAGTTGGGGATGGTAATAATTTTCAGTTTAAATACTGTAATGTGTTGTAATATTTAGAGTAATTGATTTAAAGTAATGTGTAATAATTTATACATATTCTGCAAAAGGAAATTATATGCAACCCTCAGTGCAGGCGACATTTTTTGAGTCTGGTTCAGGCACCATAACTATTGGGTTTGGTGTGATACTCTTTATGATTTTTATCATCGGGCTCTATCTTGGAAAAAATAAAAAGCAAAGTGAGTTTGTAAACTATGTACCAACGCTTTTAACGACTGCGGGGATATTTGGTACTTTCGCCGGTATTGTAATGGGGCTGTATTATTTTGATCACACTCAAATAGACTCCAGCATTTCCAATTTATTGTTTGGCTTAAAGACTGCATTTTTTACAAGTTTGTTAGGTCTGTTACTGTCAATCATATTTAAAACCTTATTGACGACGCGTTTTGTAGATCAAGGTAGCGAAGTAGTCTCAGATGCCTCACCAGAGGCCATTTTAGCAGCGATAAAAGCGCAAACGGTTGCAACCAGCGAGCTAAAAGATGCACTAGTTGGAAATGAAGAAAGCACTTTGCTAGGCCAAATTAAAATATTGCGTTCAGATGGCAACGATAATTTTAAGCAAGCACAAGCATTGCAAAAAGAGCAATTTGAGGCACAGTCGCAAAGGCAAACAGAATTTGCCGATAAGCTTTGGATCAAACTGCAAGATTTTGCAGATACATTGTCTAAATCGGCTACAGAAGAAATTATTGCCGCTTTAAATAACGTGATTACCGACTTTAATCAAAAGCTCACCGAGCAGTTTGGCGACAGCTTTAAACAGCTTAATGAGGCAGTGTTTAAACTCGTTGAGTGGCAAGAAAACTACCGCCTTCAACTCGAAGAAATGAAAGCACAGTACAGCCATGGAGTTGAAGCCATTATTAAAACCGAAGGGTCAGTGGCAAGCATTAACGAGCACGCAAAATCAATTCCGCAGTCTATGGATAACCTCACTGAAGTCATGGAAGTCAATCAGCACCAATTGGCTGAACTAGAAAGGCATTTAGCCGCGTTTGAGCAAATGCGCGACAAAGCTGTTGAAGCAGTGCCTCAAATACAGCAACATGTTCAACAAACCGTACAGGATATTGGGGCGGCAGTAGAAGAAGCAAGCATACATTACACATCATTATTAACGCATTCTGACGAATACATTAATAAACACATAAGCTGCTCAGAAGCGCTATTAGATAAGTTTGTTAGTACTACTGAGCAAGGTATTGACGCTGTTGGCAACAAACTGATCAGTAGCTCAGAAAATATGGGTAAAGCGCTTGATCTTGCCAGTACAGAGTTTACACATTCAGCCTCCAGAACAAATGAAAGCTTGCAAACCAGCTCAGATCATTTAGCAGATGGCAGTGACAAGATGCAGCAACACATTAAAGACGCGGTTTCTGATTTAAACAACAACATGCGTGACTTAATTGAAAAAGTGGTCGTTGAAGCACGCACCATGACCACCACGTTTAAAGAGGCAAATTCGGAGCTTGCGCAAGATACCAAACAAGCAAGGGATACCTTAGTTGCAACCAATAATGAAGTCTCCGAACATATTAAACGCATTGTTGAGCAAGTAGCTCAAGAGCAAATGCAACAAACCCAGCGCACGTTTGTGGCCATTGAAGAAGCCGCGAACCAACAACTCACTAAAACACATGAAACTGTTGAAAATCAGCTCAAAATGATTGACCAGTCGATGCAAGAAGAACTCACGCGGGCACTACAGCTGATGGCTAATTCACTGGGCCAAATCTCTGGCAAATTTGCAGATGACTACCAAGTGCTAACACAGCAAATGAAGCGGGT
This sequence comes from Pseudoalteromonas luteoviolacea, assembly GCF_018100925.1. GTDB lineage: Bacteria > Pseudomonadota > Gammaproteobacteria > Enterobacterales > Alteromonadaceae > Pseudoalteromonas > Pseudoalteromonas obscura. The sequence goes on from NZ_JAGJEH010000005.1 coordinate 455,234, forward strand.
GGTTGACCAAGGAGCGACGGTGTAATGGAGCATATTTTTGGTAAGCGCAAAGCGTCAGAAGAGGGCGGTGAGCATTGGCTGTCTATCTCAGACTTGATGGCAGGCTTAATGATGGTGTTTTTATTTATCGCCATTGTATTTATGCGCCACACCATGAAAGAAAATGAAAAAATAAAGAGTGTTGCAGTCGCTTATCAAGAAAACCAAGTCGCCATTTATGACTCGCTGATGAAAGAGTTTGAAAAAGACTTAGCAAAATGGGGCGCTGAGATCGACAAAGAAACACTGGCTTTTAATTTTCAATCACCAGATGTGTTGTTTGACGGCGGCGAAATTGACATTAAACCACGATTTGCACGCATACTAGATGACTTTTTCCCGCGATATTTAAACGTACTCAAGCCATTTCGTAGTTCAATTGATGAAGTCAGGATTGAAGGCCACACCAGTAGCGAGTGGAACAAAGATAGCACCGAAGAAGAAGCCTATTTTAAAAATATGAAGCTGTCACAAGGCAGAACTCGGGCGGTTTTAGCCTATTTATATAACTTAGTGCCAGAGGAAACGGCTTGGATAAAACGCAATATCGCGGCAGTTGGCTTTTCTTCGTCGCGTTTAATTTTGACTGAAAACGGCAAAGAAGACGCCGAGCAATCACGGCGAGTGAGCTTTAGGGCCATCACCAATGCACACATTCAGATTAAGCGCATTTTAGAGGCGCAAGAGTAATGGAAATTGAAATAGACCTCAGTGGGCTACAAGCAGCCGTAGCTAGAATGGGGGCGCCGGATAAACAGATTAAACTCGACTCAGGGCTGGGTCGATTAAATGAAATAGATAGTGGTCTTGGTAAAGGTCTGGTGTTAGGGGAAGATTTACAATTAACTGAAATTGATAACGATAATGGGATTTTATCATATAAGGGTCGGCAAGTTTTACTCTACATACCTTTGCAAACACTACCCATTGAAGACGTAATAAAAAATGGAAAGTTAAAAAGAGCTAAACGTCTACACGTCGCTGAGTGTAGAACATTGGAAGCAATGAGGAATGATGGTCGTTATGATAGTTATTTTGTGACTAATGATATTAATGGAAAATATTTAGTTAAAGGAAAAAGCAAAATAACTAAAGGAGAAGTCGAAGGAATAGCAGAATTAGGTGTATGCATGAACTGTTTAGAGGTTCTTAATTATAAGGGCTATGCTGATAAAAATTATAATGAACGAAATGAAATTTTCCAAAGCCTAAGATTACCTGAATTGTTTTCAACCTATAGTTCTTACTTCAAATACTATCCTACACAGAAGACATCAATTGGTAGTTATACGCAAGACTGGAAACAAATATCTAGTCAATATAGACAAACACAAAATTATACATGTGAGCAGTGCGGCGTTGACTTGAACCAATACAAGTGGCTTTTACATACACATCATATTAACGGGGTAAAGACAGATAACTCCAGTAATAACATGCGTGCACTGTGCTTAGATTGCCATAAAAAACAGCCAAAGCATGAATATATGCAGGTGACTCACAAAGACCAGCTTTTAATAAATCAACTCCGAAGAGAGCAACATAAATTTGACTGTAGTGAATACTCAGATGTCCTGCAATATGCAGACTCAGCATTAGAAGGGTTATTGCTAAAGTGCAGAAAACACAACTTACCCACGCCTGAGTTAGGTATTTGCATACAACTTGGCAATGAATTGGTATCGATTGACCTCGCTTGGCCGCGTAAAAAGTTTGCCGTGGTGATAGAGCACTCACAACTAGTAGCATTAAGAGCATTGGGCTGGGATGTATGGTTAGCCAGTGACGGGCTCGCCAACTTTTATGTGATGCAAAAATACATCCGTTAGGGCTCAATTTTAGGTAGCAAAAAGGGTATGATATTGCCATTAAAAACAGGTGGTTTTGGTTTTCAGCTAGCAAACAAGGTCAATTGCCTAAGTGCGTAAAACCTAAATTAGATGGCACCTGTTGGAACGAATTAACAAATCGCTTGTGATATATCAGTTGATGAATTCACGACCGGAAATAAATTAAAAGTCATTGCTTCGTGCAATGACTTGTTGGAAAAATAAATGACGAATAATAACTTCTCTCAAACCGCTGCTTTTATCTGGTCAGTAGCTGACTTACTTCGCGGTGACTTTAAGCAATCTCAATATGGCCGCGTTATTTTACCTTTTACCCTTCTGCGCCGTCTTGAGTGTGTGTTATCAGAACCAAAAGAGGTTGTTGTTACACAGGCTGAAAAAGTAAAGGCCATGAACCTACCTGAAGAAGCACAGGAAAAAATGCTGCTTAGGGCAACAAATGGTTTGTCATTCTTTAATACCTCACCAATGAACCTTGGCAAAATGGGTCAGAGTGATATTAAAGACAACCTTGAAAACTACATTCAGTGCTTCTCTAAAGATGCCCGTGAAATCTTTGAACATTTTAAGTTTGATGAATTTGTTGGCCTGCTTGACGATGCTAACTTGCTTTATAAGGTGGTTGAAAAGTTTTCTAACACAGACTTAAGCCCTAAAGCGATTTCAAACCACGACATGGGTTTAGTGTTTGAAGAGTTAATACGCCGATTTGCTGAAAGCTCTAACGAAACCGCAGGGGAGCACTTTACCCCACGTGATATCGTACGTTTAACAACGTCATTAGTCTTTATGGAAGACGATGACGCCCTAACCAAAGAGGGTATAATCCGTACCATATACGATCCAACAGCAGGTACAGGCGGCTTCCTATCATCAGGCATGGAATATGTGCATGAGCTAAACCCAAAAGCGGTGATGCGCGCCTTTGGTCAAGAGCTTAACCCAGAGTCATACGCTATCTGTAAAGCCGATATGCTGATCAAAGGGCAAGATGTTAGCCGTATTAAGTTGGGTAATACCTTATCAAACGACCAACTACCAGCTGAGCAATTCGATTACATGCTATCTAACCCACCATTTGGTGTAGATTGGAAAAAGATCGAAGGTGATATTAAAGATGAGCATATTTTAAAAGGCTTTGATGGTCGTTTCGGCGCAGGTCTTCCCCGTGTATCCGACGGCTCGCTACTGTTTTTAATGCACCTGATCAGTAAGATGCGTGACACTACCTCTGTTGCAGGCAATATCAGCGATGGTGGTCGTATTGGTATTATCTTAAATGGCTCACCACTCTTTACAGGTGGTGCAGGCAGTGGTGAGAGCGAGATCCGCCGCCATATTCTAGAAGCTGACTTACTAGAAGCGATTATCGCTTTACCAACTGATATGTTCTACAACACGGGTATCGCCACGTATGTGTGGGTGCTTACCAATAAAAAAGAAGCAGAGCGCAAAGGCAAAGTACAGTTAATAGATGGCTCTAATTTGTGCGGAAAAATGCGCAAATCACTTGGCTCTAAACGTAACTTGATGAGTGATGATGATATTAAAACCATCACCCGTGCTTTTGGTGACTTTGAAGTGATAGACGTACGACCTGTTGATAAGCCCATCTCTTCACAAGGGCAAGAAAAGTCTAACCGTGGGCGTCAATCAACGACCCCTAAAACAGAAGCGCCGAAAACCTTTGCGAGCAAAATTTTCAATACTTACGAGTTTGGCTATCGTCGTTTAACCATTGAGCGTCCATTAAGGTTGTCATCGCAAATAACAGATGAAGCAATTGAATCACTGCGTTTTGCGCCAAAGCCATACAACTCAATCATGCAGCGCATATATCAAGATTATAATTCGTCTTGGACTGACGAAACCTATGGTCAGTTAAGTGAAGTTGAAAGCGAAATCCGCCAGCTTATCAAAGCTGAGTTCAGTGAGCTAAAAGAAAAGCAAATCAAAGATGTGCTGGATAGCAAAATCTGGTTGTTCCAAAAAATGCTAATGGAGAAAGTACACAACCTTCAGGAGCAGCTTGGTGATACTTTAGGTGGTAAAGCAAACCGTTCTGATGACTTTAACCAGTTTGATATTGACTACAACAAAGCGCTAAAAGCCATCGATGTTAAATTTGATACTAAAGAGAAAAAGCAATTCTTAGATGCTGTCACCAATAAAAACCCAGACGCAGAACGCGTTGTTGATAAAGCCTTAAAAACGGATGTTGATGAGCTTTATGGTGCGTTTGAATACCAAGGTGATGTCACCAAATGGCAAAATAAAGTGGTGTCATTTAAGCAAGATGGCGACTTGCGCGATAACGAGAATGTGCCATTAAGCGGAGCTTATGAAAAAGGTAAGAGCACTCCTGAAATAACCACATCTGATTTAATCGAAACCTACTTTAATAAAGAAGTTGCACCACACGTCGCAGATGCATGGATCAATGCCACTAAACGAGATGAAAAAGACGGTGAAATCGGTGTTGTCGGCTATGAAATACCCTTTAACCGTCATTTCTATATCTATCAACCACCTCGAGCATTGGAAGAGATAGATAAAGATCTAGATGAAGTCAGTAAAGATATTATGATGTTACTTCAAGAGGTACATTCGTAATGAGCAAGTATAAACCGTACCCTGAATACAAGGATTCGCAAGACTCTTTATTAGGAGATGTTCCGAAGCATTGGCAGCTGACTAGAGTGAAATATGTTGCGGAATTGACACCTAAAAAGCCAATGGTTGATCGAAGTATAGATTGTAGTTTCATACCTATGGAAAAGCTCAAAACTGACTCTATCATCCTAGATGAAACAAAAAAGGTAGGCGATGTATATGACGGTTATACCTACTTTGCTGATGGCGACATATTGTTGGCAAAGGTTACACCGTGTTTCGAAAATAAAAATATAGCCATTGCTAGTGGACTTAAAAATAAGATTGGTTTTGGTTCTTCTGAAATATATACCATTCGAGCTAGTGTAAAAGTAGATAAAAGATTTTTATTCTATCGACTACAAGAAGATGGCTTTATGGATATGGCTATCGGTTCTATGACCGGAGCTGGTGGGTTAAAACGTGTTCCCTCAGAAACAATAACTAACTATACATACGCTTCCCCATCGGAAGGTGAACAAACTCAGATTGCCAATTACCTTGATCACGAAACCGCCAAAATCGATACCCTTATCGAAAAGCAACAACAGCTTATTAAGCTATTAAAAGAAAAGCGCCAAGCCGTGATCAGCCATGCGGTGACTAAAGGTCTGAATCCTGAAGTACGATTGAAAGATTCAGGTGTGGAATGGTTAGGTGATGTTCCAGAACATTGGAGAATTAAGCGACTAAGATATTTAGGAACTTGCCAAAATGGAATAAACATTGGTGCAGATAGCTTTGGTTCTGGTTACCCGTTTATCAGTTACGGTGACGCTTATAAAAATGAAGTGCTCCCTGAGAATGGTAGCGGCTTAGTTCAATCAACAGAGCAAGATAGAGAAATATATTCTGTTAAAACTGGTGATGTAATATTTACTAGAACGTCTGAAACTGTTGAAGAAATTGGCTTTTCATCTACATGTTTGAAGACAGTTAAAGATGCAACTTTTGCAGGTTTTTTAATTAGATTTAGGCCTGAAACAGACGCTCTTTTTTCTGGATTTTCCAAATATTACTTTCGAAGCTCATTGATGAGAGTTTTCTTCATTAAAGAAATGAACTTAGTCACTAGAGCTTCTCTGAGCCAAGATTTGCTAAAGAAACTTTCGGTTGCATTACCACCTATTAATGAACAGAAGAAAATAGCAGAATATTTAGATAAGCAATCAGACGCTTTTGACAAGTTAGTGTTAAATGCAGAATTGTCCATCCAACTGTTAAATGAGCGCCGTACAGCATTAATATCAGCCGCAGTCACGGGTAAAATTGATGTACGCAATTGGAAAAAGCCTAAAGTGAGTGAAGAGGAAGTGGCGTAATGGATTTAAACTTATGGAAGGGAATTTCTAACTTTGTTGCAATTGATAAGTACCCGACATTACCTTGCCCTCATTGCAACAAGCATTCTCTGATATTAGAGCGAGATAGTGTACAAACCCGTGTCGCTCCAGAAAAGGTCTTACTTGAAGCCAATAGAAAGTACCGAGGGGAAAAGAAAAAGCAGCAACAAAGTAGCCAAAAGAGCATTGAAACGATAACCAAGTCCAATGGAACTTGGTTACCATTGTTAGTAGCGGTTTATAGTGCTTATCAAGACAGTGTTGCAGCCATCAATGGCACGCCATTTTTATTCAGTGGCTTTTTTAAGTGCAACGAGTGTGAGCATCACGTATCAGCTACAGGTATTCTATTAAAGCCTGCAAAGGGCTTAAGTGATGTTGAAAAAACACCACACATTAAAGTTGATAACTTCTCACCAACAGTGCCTATTTTCCCGCTTTCAAGTAATACACCCAAAGTAATTGGTGAAGAGTTGTTTGATGCATTTAAACACTTTCATTTTGATCCACCATCATCCGCTTCAAAATTGCGACGAGCAATTGAAAAGTTCTGTGACGATATGCAAGTTGAAGGCAGTAACCTTAATCGAAAAGTACAAAACCTTGCTAAAACTCATCCAGAAGAAGCGTCCTACCTTGAGCCATTAAAGTTAGTGGGTAATGAAGGTACGCACGGTTCAAATGTTGAAGAGTTAGATTTGTTATACGCATTCCAAATGTTTCAGTTTGTATTGGAATTATATGACAGAAAAGCACGCTTTGAATCGTTACAAGAAACGTATGACAAATTAGCAAATAAAGTCGGCAGAGAGCGCTTGCAACTTGCACACAAAAAAGAACAAGCAGTTGAAGTGATATAAACGGACTAATAAGAAGCAGTTATGAATGACGCAACCCAAGAAAAAATTTTTCAAAACGATATTATCACCCAAATGGTGGCAAATGGTTGGGTGCAAGGCCAGCCAGAGCACTATAATCGTGAGTCAGCTTTATACGAGCAAGATGTATTAGCTTTTGTAAAAGAGACACAACCAAAAGAGTGGCAAAAATTTTGTAAGGTTTACCCGATTGATTCTGAGCGCCACTTTATAGATGCACTCGTGGTACAGCTTAAAAAAGCGGATATTAATGCTACCGACCAAGCATCGCGAACCTATGGCACTTTGGGTGTATTGCGCCACGGCTTAAAAATTCGTAATGCACGTTTTTCATTATGCCAGTTTAAGCCAGAGCATGATTTAAACCCTGAAACCCTTGCCCGTTACCAGCAGAATATTTGCCGTATTGTGCCTGAGCTTGTTTACAGCCCGCATGCTACCAAAGAGCATTTAGCCGCAACTGGCAAAAAAGCTAAGGCATGGCGTATAGACTTGGTGCTGTTTGTTAATGGCTTGCCTGTATCAACTTTAGAGCTTAAGTCTGAATTTAAGCAAGCCGTAGAAAATGCTATAAAGCAATATAAACGCACTCGCTTACCTAAAGATCCTGCCACCAAAAAGCCAGAACCGTTATTAACCTTTAAACGCGGTGCGTTAGTACACTTTGCCGTAAGCCAATATGAAGTCTATATGGCAACTAAACTGGCAGGTGACGATACCTTCTTTCTACCGTTTAACAAAGGTACAAGTGAAGGTGGCGCAGGTAATGATATTCCAACGCTCTCTAATGAAAGGGATCTAAACCGCTATGCAACAGATTACTTGTGGAATGAAGTATTAACGCCAGATAACCTTTTGAATATTATTGGCCGCTTTATTCACTTACAGATTGAAGAGAAGGAAGATTGGGAAGGGCGTAAAACAAAAAAAGAAACCCTGATATTCCCGCGTTATCACCAATGGAATGTGGTCACTAAATTGATTGGTGCTGCCATAGAGGAGGGCACGGGCAATAGATACCTTGTGCAACACAGTGCAGGGTCAGGTAAATCAAACTCGATTGCTTGGACAGCGCACCAGCTTTCAACCTTGTATGATGCGAAGGGCAACAAGCAATTTCACTCTGTTATTGTGGTAACAGATAGAACTGTTCTTGATGATCAGCTACAAGATACCATTTATCAATTTGAACATGCCGATGGTGTGGTTCAAAAGATAAACACTAAGGAAGATAAAGGTCGTTCTAAATCTGAAAAGCTTGCTGAAGCTTTAGAGCATTCAGCGCCGATTATCATAGTCACTATTCAAACCTTCCCGTTTGTATTGCGTGCCATTGAAAACTCTACCTCGCTCAAAGAGCGTAACTATGCGGTCATTGCTGATGAAGCGCACTCATCGCAAAGTGGTTCTACAGCGCGTCAGTTAAAAGAAGTATTGATGACAGACGAAGCTGACGATGATACAGAATTAACTTCCGAAGATATTCTAGATGCAACGATTGCCGCTCGCCGTGGGAGCGCCAACTTAAACTACTATGCCTTTACGGCAACACCCAAGGCTAAAACACTAGAGCTATTTGGTCGCAAACCTAACCCTGATTTACCTGCATCAAAACAAAACAAACCAGAAGCGTTTCATGTTTATTCTATGCGCCAAGCCATTGAAGAGGGCTTTATTCTTGATGTATTGAAAAACTACACCAATTACCAAGTTGCCTATCAACTAGCGCAAAAAATTGAAGCGGCAGATCAAGAGGTGGATAGCAAAAAGGCCAAAGTAAAACTGAACCAATGGGTGCGCTTGCATGAATACAATATCTCACAAAAGGTGAAGGTGATTGTTGAACACTTTAAAGACAATGTAATGGGCTTATTGGGCGGCCAAGCAAAAGCCATGGTTGTGACTAGCTCTCGTAAAGAAGCGGTGCGCTATAAACTGGCTTTTGATAAATATGTGACAGAAAACGGCTATCAGTCTATTCGTGCTTTGGTGGCATTTTCAGGTGAAGTTGAATTTAACAAAGATGACCCTGACTCTATTGCTTTGCTTGATCAAAAGTTCACTGAAAAAAGCATGAACCCAGATCTTAAACAAGATATGCGTAAGGCGTTTGACACCGACAGCTATCAACTCATGCTGGTGGCGAATAAGTTCCAAACAGGGTTTGATCAACCGAAACTATGCGCCATGTATGTGGATAAAAAGTTGGGTGGTGTTGAATGTGTTCAAACGTTATCTCGTTTAAATCGTACTTACCCTGGTAAAGCGCAGTGCGGTACATTTGTACTCGACTTCTTCAATGATCCTCAAGATATTCTTGATGCCTTTCAGCCTTACTACCAAACAGCAGAACTCGCTGATGTAACAAACCCTGATGTGGTATTTGAGTTATATGAAAAGCTACGCACCAGCGGCATATTCCTATGGAGTGAAGTTGAGCAGTTCTGTGAAGCATTCTTCACTAAAAACAAATCAAATGCAGCTATTAGTAATATCTGTAAGCCTGCGGTAGACCGTTGGCAAAAACGCTATAGCTTAGCGGTAGACGCTTACATTCAAGCCAAAGACATGTTTGAGCGCACCAAAAAAACAGGTGACGCAGTGCTGATTGCCAATGCTGAAAATAGCTTTAAAGAGTGTAAGCAAGAGAAAGACCGCCTCGAAATCTTCAAAAAGGATTTAGGCAGCTTTACTCGCTTTTACGAGTTTATGTCGCAAATAGTGGACTATGACGATAAAGAGCTAGAGAAACTTAGCCTCTATGCACGACACCTTCGTCCGTTATTACGCGAAAAGGTGATTGAAGAAGATGATATCGATCTTGATAACGTAGTAATGAGCCATTACCGCTTATCTAAAATTCGCCAGCAAGATATTAAATTAAAAGAAGACAGTCCCGAATCCCAGCTTGAGCCAAGCAGTGATGTGGGTAGTGCAAAGGCGAAGGACAAAAAAGAAGAGTTTATGTCCAACATACTGGCTCGCCTGAATGAGGTGTTCATCACCGACAACCTCACTGACAAAGATATGATCAACTATGCATTCACCGTGCGCGACAAGCTCACTGAAAATGAGTCGGTGATGAAGCAAATAGCCAATAACTCTCGTGAGCAAGCCATGCTCGGCGACTTCCCTCAAGCCATTGATGACGCGATCTTGGACAGCAGTGCAGCTCATCAAGAGCAAATGATGCAGTTGTTGTCTGACCCATCGAAAACAGCGCAGTTTGCACGGGTAGTGTTTGATATGTTGAACGTGAAAGGATAAAAGGCCGACAGTAGTGAGTGACCTTAATAGATTTAATTTTACAAATAGCAATTCAAAACTCGATTATGTAGGAAAATTAGCTGATTACATGTGTGCCGAGTTCGAGGGAAAAATAAAGAACTTCGAGTATAAGCACAATTTAACAAGGCGATTTAATATTGTGTTTAGTGTATTAACGCTCATTGGCTTTATGTATTTATTATCTGGAATAGAGCTTTTAAGCGCAACCAAACTGAATGATATTGGGGAAATCCAACTAATAAATGATGAATACTACTCCAATACTTTAATAGGGGTCTTATTTTTTTGTTTTGTTTATTGTGCGATCCTATTTTTGGCTTTTGGAATTGGTAAGTTCAATGAAACTAAAAATAATACCTTCCTCAATTTGAAGAGTACTTTTTGGAGAATACTTTTACACTGTTTAGTTGCTGTATCAATATCCTGCGTATTGCTTTTTGAATGGGAAGAGGTCTTCCCAATGTTTTTCGCAGTTGGTGTCGTAGGTTTCGTTTGCAGTTATTCAGTCAATAGTAAACTAGGTTATACAAAAGCTTGGTCAAGAAATAGGCTGGCTAGGCAAAAAGTACAAATCATTTATGGCCAGTATATTGAAGGCTTTATGCATGAAGAAATTGCAGTTGATCAGCTTTTCAAGATTTACGAATCAGCTAAAGAACAAGCGCATCAAGATATAGTTAAAGATTATGAAACTTATGGCAATGCAGCTTTAGGTTGGATAAAAGGATTAAAGAAGTAAAATGGCAACAACATATTTATTAGATTTAACAAAAGAAGAATACCGTGACGACTTTGTTTCTTTGAATGAAGAGCAAGGCAAACAGCACAAAGAGTTTTGGCAATACGAAGCGCGAGATAAGCTCGTCGATAAGCTAAAGTCATTTGTGAAAGATGCAATTGCCTACAAATCTGAGCGAAAAAATAATAAACATAAAACATGGCTTTCTCATAACTCTATTTTAATAAATGGTGCAAGAGGTACGGGTAAAACCGTATTCTTGCGCAACTGTGAAGCAATGTGGCAAGCGCACTGCAAGCAAAATAGCGACGATGTTGCGGGAAGTATTCATTTCTTGCCAGCCATAGACCCAACGATGCTGGTTGACCATGATAACTTTGCAAATGTGATTATTACCCAAATCTATACTGAGGTCGATAAGGTGTTAAATAATACCGATTGTTGTTTATCGAGTGGCAATATAGGTGAAGAGAGCAAGCAACAATTTTATAAGAGGCTACAAAAACTGGCTGACTCTTTAGGTAAAAAAGAAGAGTTTGAAGGTTGTAATGGCATAGATAAAATATTGCAGTATAAGTCGGGGATCAACATTGAGAGCCGTTTTCACGATTATGTTGAGGCTGCACTTAATTTGTTAGGAAGTAGCGCAATAGCTTTACCCATTGATGATGTTGATATGGCACTAGAGCGGGCATACGAAGTAGTAGATGAAGTGCGCCGCCTATTAGGTTGCCCTTATATTATACCTATTGTGAGTGGTGATTACAGTTTGTATGAACAAATGGTCAACGTTCATTTTGATGAAAAAGCGTATCGAGATAAAACATATGATAAGGCTTTAAAAGACAAGGGGATAGTAATAGCTAAAGAACTGACAAATGCGTATTTGACCAAAGTATTCCCTAACCATATGCGTATTACTTTGTTACCTGTTCATTATATTTACCCAACGCTTACATTCAAAATAGAAGATAAGAAAGGTGATGACTCATTAGTTACATATAGTCATTACGAAAATTATCTGTTAGAGCACTTTTATCCACTGTGTAAAAACGAAGAAGTACTAAAAGGTTGGCCAGAACCTAAAAGTGCGCGAGAGTTTACACTTCTTGCTCGCACAATCCACCCTGATGAATTAATTAAAGCGAATCAAGATAAAGAGTTGAATAATAATGCATTATGGAAAGGCTATTTAAATTGGGCAGACCTAAAGCAAGAGGGCTTGGCGTACTGTAATACAGATTCATATTTGACACTAAAAAATCGTGATAAAGAAGAGCCGTTTAATATTTTAGATTTACCTTGTTTTAACCCTTTAAAACAAGCTGAAATGGCAAAAGATTATACAAAGTGGGCTAATAAGCCTCTGCTTAGTTCGCAACTTATTTCGTTAGGCTTTTCTGGCAAGATAACCTCATCCGAACTAAAAAAAGATGATAGTAAAAGTGAGTGGCAAATACAAAATACCGCTCTACTTGAGCAAGCTTTTAGTTTTGACGATAGGTCATTAAGTAGTTTACCACCTATTGAGGTTTATCATGAAAAAAGCACTGTAACTAAAAAAGTGAAGATTTCAAAAGATAGAGACTTTAAAATTTTCACCACAGTTGACGAAGAAGGCAATATAGATAAAACCGTCGAAAGTGAAATTTATTGTAGTTTAGATGAGCTACTTATCAGTGTATTTGTGCAGACTCATGCTTATTCAAAGCTCAAAAACGACTATCAATTCGTGTTTATGAGCCGGGCTTTTGAAATCATCGCTTACTCGTTTTTAACTGCCCAACAAGATAAAAAAGAAGTTAACAGCATAAAGGGTATTCTAGGTAGACGACCGTTTTATTGCATTTTTAATACGTCGCCGACAAAAGCAATTGAAGACAAAGAACTGGCTGATTCGGATGAAGTGCAAATAGATGAAGAAGACTTTGATGAGTTAGATAGAAGAAAGCGCGTCTCAGAGGTGCTCTGTGCGGAAATCGGCAAATGGCGAAAGGACCATGCCAAGTTGTTCGAACAATTAGCAATTGAAAAACTTATTCCAATTTTTTCTTATATGTTTAACAAAACCTTTACGGCCTTTAATTCTTTTAGAGTTAATAATTACTTTAAGTCGACCTTTACTGATGAATACCTAACTGATCATGTAAAACGCTTTGAATACATGCTGCTGAATGCCGCATGTACAGCCATGATAGATGGTGAAGCTGTCACTGCGAATGTTGCTATTACTGATAAACAAGAAACAATCAGAAATCCAGAGAAGTTTAGAAAGGTTGATAGGACTTTAACATCAAATAGAGCTATTTTGGAAGGTGAAAATTCGGATCCGAATTCTCCACAAAGGTTATTTATAAAAGCATTGGAAACCCATCCTTTGTTTGTTGTGATAAGAGAGAAGGCTGATAAAAATGATCAAAACCCGTCAGTAGAATCATCTATTATAGCAAGTATACGACTTAGTAAAAATAAGGTCGGAGATCAGGAAGGAAAAGGTCGAACAACACCAAAGAAATCAACGAGCACAGTAAAGTTACCTACTAGTGTGAAAACGAAGTTAAAAGGTTATTTAGAAGCTAACTATCTATTCTATTCCAAAAAATCTAATTTGAACCAGATACAAGAAGCCCTTTTAGAAGATATTACCGTTAATGAGGAAGGAGTTAGAAATTTCTATTTGAATATAACTTACAATCTAGACAATAAACATGAAATTAACAATAGTCGCGGCCCATCTCGAGAATTAAATTTATTTAAAGCTATGTACAGAGAATTTGAAGATAAATAATGCAGCTTATTAATGATATTTTTCTATCCGACATAGCATTTTTAACATCAGATAAAACACTTGAACTTTTGGCAAAAAATGATGTATTGGGAAAAGCGTTTTTTAAACGGCTCAAGGCTTACCCTTTTGACTACGAAGTGTTTTGTAATCGAAAGCTGCGTAATGAAGATGTCGTCAATCAATTACTTGCATTTGGTTATGATAAACAGCCCACGGTTCAAGAGGTCTTATCTCGTTTAGTTAATAATTTTTTAGAGTGGCAAGGTTGTCATTTTGAAGTAAAGGCAAATAAGTTAGAGCAATGGTTACAATTACTGAATGTAATTGATGGCAGTTGGATAATTGCCCAAGCTTATTGCGACTTAGCAAATAGTCATGACTTCTCGGGCAATGAAATTATCGACTGTATTGTGCATAACCAATGCCCTCATGCACTCGCTAAAGATAGATTAACTCAGCCATTTGCCGATAACCATGTGCACCTTGGTGGTCACGGTCATACGGGCCCGTCGATGTTAAGTTTTGCTCTATATGGCCAAAGTTTGTCTGCGGAAGGTTGGCCAAGTCGTGCTGAGAATACACTGTTCGAAAGTGGTGTGTATAAAAAACAAGATTTGCCTACGTCGGTAAACCTGCTTGCAAATAGATTGGTAGAGTCTGCTTTTTCTAAACCTTGCGATAACCCTTTAAGCTTTGCCAATATCGGTCTAACGCCAAATGAGCGTCAAGCACTTTTTTACTTAACGACCAATGGAGCGTACAGCTTGTCGCAAAAAGCGTATTTGGCGTCCCATTGCAAGCCCACTGTGCGCTCAGATATTTGTTGGGTATTATTTTGCTTGGGTGTATTGGCCAACTTTAAACGCACACCAAAAATGGCCTCTCAATTTGTAAGGGCCAGTAATATTTTACGAAACTATATGGTTGTTTGGGGCACTGGCTTAGGGCAGTTTGTAGAGTCATTTGGTTTTACAGGCCGAAAAAAGCGAGATTTAAGCAAGCAAGACAGTCACATGCATGATGGCTTAATAGCGGATATTAATAGCAAAACTTATCGAGAATTCCGTATCTCACCTAGTCTAATCGTGAATGATAAGGGTTATGCAAAACCTACTAAGTTACAAAAAGCCCTTGAGTCGGCATTTAAACATTCACTGACTGAAAATATTCATTTTGTTGTACATTTTTCTCGAAGCTTAAAAGGTGATTTAGCAAAGCGAGAAGATAAGTATCAAAAAACATTTAGATCTAATCTAAAAAGGCAAGTTAGAGCCTTACAGGCGTTCCACGGTTCCGTGTCTTTTTCTCAGCAAGAACTCAGTGGCTATAAGTTAAGTAAGAAACTATCAGAATCGCAAACAATTGACTTGCGCAAAGCAATTAGAGGTTATGATGTTGCTGGAAATGAGAATGAGCTGCCCGTAGAGGTATTTGCACCTGCTCTTAGAGCTTTGAGATCTGCTAAACACCCTTCTAATCATTTTACAAAACGACATCAAAGACCATTTTTAACCATCCATTCAGGTGAAGATTACAGCCATTTACTCTCAGGACTAAGGGCCATTGACGAAGCAGTGCTGTTTTGTGATTTTACAAGTGGTGATAGGCTTGGGCATGCGCTCGCACTAGGGGTTATGCCTGCTAAGTGGGCACAAAGGCAGGGCACCGCTTATGTCACACTGGGTGACCATTTAGATAATTTGGTTTGGTGCTATCAAAAGGCACTTGAAGTGATACAAAAAGCACCAGAGTTCACGGGGATTTTGCATTTGCTTCAGGAGAAAATAGATTTCTGGTCGCTTAAACTATATGAAAATAGTAAAAAAACACCTAACGCTAGAGCGCTATTTGAAGCTTGGAAATTAAGAAGAAACTGCCCTGAAACACTTAACTTAAATACTAACGATACAGGTATCCCCTCGATTCATTCATTCGAAAGTGGTTACAAAGAGTGGATAGTGGATTTTACTGAAGCGAATAGAGCGCATTTAACAAGCGAAGTATTTGATCTTTGGCGCGAATACATTTTAGCTGGCACACTTGAAAACGCCCATTTTGAAAGAAGAAAAACCCCTGTGATTGTAAATTGCCAGCCACAATGTAGCGAAGTGCCATTTGGTATTGAAGATGGGCGCTATTATGACTCGGTATCGGCTGCTGAATTGAAGCTTTACGAGGTAATTCAAGATTTACAAATGGAGAAGTATGCAGCGCAAGAGATCATTATCGAGGCTTGTCCAACTTCAAATATCTATATTGGTCGATTCGAACATTATTATGAACACCCCATTTTTAGGTGGGACCCACCAGAACAAAGTTGGTTAGACAGTGGGGCAATATATAATAAATACGGTTTGCGAAAGGGCTCCGTCACCGTTTGTATTAATACGGACGATTCTGCTTTGATGCCAACAACTATTCAAAATGAGCATAGGGTCATGAAAAAAATGGCTATCGACCACTTTGAAGTTGGTGCAAACAAAGCTGAAGACTGGATAGATAAAGTCCGTCAGCGTGGTTTAGAGATATTTAAGAGGAATCATATATCTTGGCTAAATGAGCTCAGCTAACTGTAGGGTTAATCGTATGATTTTGTTATGCCTTTAACTCGTTTTTTGGTGATTGAATAGTGAGTGTGCCTGATCATAATATACGGTTTCGCACGGTTGACTTGGCAGGGGCAGCCGCTGAAATAAATCGACCGCTGCTTGTGTTGTTGGGATAGTTTATAATTAGCCTAGTTAAGGAAGAGTGTAAGGAAATGACATTGAACAGGGGAGTGCACGTATGGATTGGTTATCTAGCACGGATTCATTTGTAAGTATTATTGCAGGTGGGATTGCAATTTATGCGGCAATTCATCATTGGCGTAAAAAGAAAAGAGCAATGAATCAAAAGGTAGTAAATAACATGTGCCCAGCACAACGGTTTTTAGACTTATTTGAGGCGCATGGTGTTGCAAAAAGCCAAGTATCGGCATTTTTTGATAGAGGCCTAACGATATCAGACTGCTCGTCACCTGCAAGATTACTAGAAAAGCTCACCGATGAATTGTTGAAAGACGCAGCAAGCTTGTTTGCAGTAAATATAGATTGGCTTTATGGCACAACTGACGAAGTGTACAACATACACCAGTTCTATAAACATCCAGAGTACTGCAAGGATTTTGTTAAGGCACTTAAAACAGAAGGTCGTGACCTTACTTGCTATGCGTTATGGCCAAATAAAGAACCTACGTTCACAAGAAGTCAGTCGACTATTGTAATTATGGAAGAGATAGGTCGTATAAATGGCAGGCCTATCCATCGTCTGCATATACTTGGTGGATGGGTTCATACCTACTGGAAGTGCCGAGGTTATTATGCTGCGTGCACATCAATCATAATGAGTAATGATATTATGGTGTTTGGCAAAACAATTGATGTGGAGTCACTTACTCACATAGCGAATGGAACGCGGTTACCCACTTATAACTTTGATCTTAACTTATTTGATTTTACGTTTGGGGAGTCATGGTTAGCTGATGACTTCATTGATAGCCCCGAAAGCTACTTACAAAAAGTATCGCCAGAGCGCGATAACTTTGGATTGCATGCTGCTATTGACTTGTGGTTGAACCTTGAAGAACAAGGTCACTTAATTGTTACAAAGTACTCAAACCCCAAGTATGTCAGAGCGTTATTTAGTAAATTTGAGGTAGGTCACCGTAGTAGCGAGTGAACTATGGTGAGTGATTGGCGGTACGCTGAATTAGAGCATATATAGTAAGGTGTTACATGAAATAGGCGTTATTAATAAAGCATCAATTTTTATATGTGCGCCTCAGCCTATTTTCTATAAAGTTTTATTACATTAACCAAAGCTTAAATGCGCTAGGGAAGCCATAATAATGGGAAATAAGATTCAACGAAACTTAAAGAGCAAGCTAATCATTGTCAGTATTCTAATGCTGGTGGTTATTTCTTGGTTGGATGTATTGGACAATTTGTCGAAAGACTTTTTGAATGACTCAATCACCCAGGCCGGGCTTACCTTTGCGAGTGCAAAGGCAATCAATGCTTCGGTTTCTGTTATGCAAAGCTTTAGTGTCGATTTTGGGGTGTCTATTTCACCGGGAGAGGTGTTAGATCCTGTTAACGATATGGTTGAAGACTTTTCTACGTTGATGAAGTACGCATTGGGTTCTTTGTTACTTCAAAAGCTGCTAGTTGAAATTGTGTCCATGGGCTTTTTCAAAGTACTGCTAACTTTAACTGGCGCGGTTTCAATACTTTATATCTTTAACCCAGCATTACGGCTCAAAACTTTTGTTTTTAAGCTGCTAGTGACTTTTGTTGCGCTGCGCTTTTTTGTTGTGTTGCTAGTTATAATAAATAGTTTGGCTAGCCAACTATTCTTGGATGACAAAATAGATAACGATATCGTAGCGCTCAATGCATCGTCGTCTAGCCTTTCTGAGCTGCAAGGGACTCCAAATGGCCTGCCAGACAATATTCGTAGTGACCTGACAAGTGATGTACAGGAGAGGCAAGTTGAGGCAGGCAAACTAGCCCGAGAGGTTTCAAGGCTAGACGCTGAAATAGCCCAATCTAAAGAAGAGTTAAATAAACTCGAAGCGCTATATGCAAAAGTACCCGTAAAAGAAAAGTACCTCGCTAATACGCAGGAAGTCACAAGCCTTAAACGTGCCATTAATGATGCTGAAAATGATATTCGTAGGCTGCAAGATAACAAAGACAGAGCACAAGATAAGCTTGAAGGTATTAATGATGAAATTGAAGTGCTTAGCAGGCAGCTAAATGGAGAGACGTCATTCTTTGAAGATATCGGCAAGGCGGTATCGGGGGCGTCAGCGCAGTTCATCAAGTTTAAGAATAAGTTTTCTTATGACGCTTTAAAAAATACCATCGGCGAAACGATTGATACTATGTTAGGTGCCATGATCCCGTTCATTTTAAAAACGCTATTATTACCGTTTTTATTTATTGTTGGTCTACTGAAGCTTTTCAAGGTTATTTGGGGCATAGATTTGGGTGCGGAAACCCGAAAAATGAGTGATTCAATAAGTGAGACCGCTAAAAGGCTTACAGAGAAAGAGAACGAAAAAGCCTATTTGCCCATCAGTAAGGAGTAAGAGTCGGGTTTAGAGGCGTCTCTTAAAATAGTTCATCGTTTTTCTGTTAGGGCTTCTCACAATTTGATCTGTGTTTTTAGCACTAACTTTGATGTCTAAACAATACCTTTTAACGTATAAATCAGCCGGCTAGTGCAAGGCTTCAACTGGCTGATTTGTATTTTGAGACAGTGGTTTATTCCTTTTCAAATACATCTGAACGGAAATTAAACAGCCACTTTACTTGAAACGAAACTGTTTTTTTTCGAGGGGCATGTCGGTACGCCCGGTTTGTGATTTTTAGAAGCTTTACTGGTTTGCCTACAGATACTTTGTCACCTACCCTAAAAGGCAGTCCTATTTTGTAAGATGTAGCTAATAGTCTGTTTAGGAAATGAACACTGAATTATACACCTGTCATCAATAAATGGAGGTAATTATGAAAAAAATTGTCAGCGTTTCAATGGTAGCTGTTTTAACGATGTTAAGTTGTTTATCCTTTTCAAGCGAAGATGAAAAGAAGGAGACCGTTAAGCCTGAGCCTTTTTTCCTTACTCAACGAGGGCTTGCTATTGAGGAAGACTTTGCTCAATGTCGAGACCGATGTTGCAGGCAAAGAAGAGCTTGTTTTGATAATGGTGAAGAAACGGAAGATTGTGAAAGTAAATACGATAGCTGTGCGGCTAGATGTAAATAACGACTAAGTTAATTTAAGGACAGGTATATGATTCGGGATATTGAGAGAATTGTCATAGTAATAATTGCAGGTATATCAATATACTTAGGCTATCGATTGTTTTATCTTGTAAAAGAAACACAGGGAAAGATGAAAGTTAGTGGTGGTGATTACACAATAGATCTTTCCGATGTCGGGCCTGGAATCTACTTTGCAGTTTTTGGGTCGATAATTTTGGTTTCTAGCCTATTTAGTAAGGTCGAGAAAGAAGCGATTACGACATTTAAAAACGGTGTGGTCGCGTCAGAAGCTTCAAGAACAATAGCATCAGTGGACGATATGGTTGAAACCACATCACTTTTAGATTATGAAAGCTTTATTGATGTAACTTATCTCAATGAGGAAGATGCCAAATTCTTTTCACGCCTTGAAAAAGTAGCTTTTACCATAAGTACCTCATCTGAGGAGATGTTTATTAAAAGCTCCATCAGCCCTGATTTTATTTCCTCTTCAAAGAAAGAAATTCTCAGCAACATAACCAATGAAAGCTATAAAATATTGCTATCAGAGGTTGAGACTGAAGGGGAACTGTATTTTTTTATTCAGTCATATAAGCCGTATTTCCTATTTTCTAGGTCCCAGAGTGAATAAGACAGTAGCAAACGCTGGTTGCTGAAACTGTCCGTTTTTGCACTACCAACCAGCTATAAAATGACGGGCTATTACTTTCCGTATGCTGCACATCTACGACAATAAACCCTAGCCTCCAAGTCTACTTTCGGGGGCTAATACCTTCTTTTATAAATATATCTAAAACTGATTGGCTTCTAAATTTTGAGCCTCAAAACTTACCTTATGAGGCATCCCATGCATTTGTGACTGGCGCAGTCCAAGTCGTAAGAGATTACAAGATTATGCATGACGTAGCACTGGAGCTGAAAACCAAAGAGTTTGGCAACGTCAGTTTGACTTCATTAGACCTGAAATTGATGGGTTACAACGTGCAGTATTTTAGTCCTTGCCGGGTGTTGATATGGCAGGCGAGTTTCAATATACGGCTTTTTGCAAGCCCGTTGATTACAACAAAAACCCAATACCAAAAGAACACGAAGACAAGCCCGGATTGGGCTTCGATTTGGGCCTTGGTGAAGATGAAAAAGAGCAGGGGGTTTAGTGGTGAGTTTGGTCATTAGGTATCTAAGAGTTTATGTGCTGGAAATTACACTATTTATTTCTTTGTGGGTTGCTTTGCACGCCGGATATTTACTGTATGAAGCTTTAGATAACTTAGCGCTATTTACTAAATGCCAAGAGGAAGGGCATGTTCAGTTGGTCGACGAATCAAACGATCGAGAGCTTTATGTAGAGTGCAAAGTTGTTATGGGTGAAGAAGAGCCGGAGGGGAAGTGGCCGTAATTATCATTTAGATGTGCGTTTAAAAAAACTATTTATTGAGAGTGTATTTATGAGTTTATTTGAATGGGTAATAGTAATTGCTTCGACTGCATACTGTTTTTTTTATTTTATAAACGATGATAGGTAAAACATATATACTATTTGTCACTACTAGTGTGTTCCTGATACATTTTAAAATCCTTGCTCTATAGAGCTAAGTACTACTTACGTAATATAGAGCTTCATGACAAAGGTTTTAAATCTTACCCAGCATAGATTCGTTAGGAGTAACAAACATGGATAGTTCGTTTTTATTGAATATTATCGAGAAGGCGCCTGCATATTATGGAGTGGCTATTGTTGTTTCTTTGATTCCAATTGTTCTAAAAACAACAACTTCGCTAATCGAATTCTATGAAAATGTTCACTTGAAAAGATTTTTTAATCGCATTAAATATTTGGCGGACAACTCCACAAATAAGTCTGAAGTCTCCAATTATCTTGAATGCTTGAAGTGCAACGAAGTTTTTAGAATTGCTTCTGGGATTCGAACCTATCCAGAAAAATCAAAGATGCTAATGAAAATATTTGAGCTAGGTATTGTTG
This sequence comes from Pseudoalteromonas luteoviolacea, assembly GCF_018100925.1. Classification (GTDB taxonomy): domain Bacteria; phylum Pseudomonadota; class Gammaproteobacteria; order Enterobacterales; family Alteromonadaceae; genus Pseudoalteromonas; species Pseudoalteromonas obscura. The sequence continues at coordinate 476,601 of NZ_JAGJEH010000005.1, forward strand.
AGAATAAAGAATTAAAAAGTATCCAAGGTTATCTTAACCCGTCTAGAACAAAAATTAAGGCTTCGCTTAACAACTTTGAGAGAATACAAATAATTTACTCCTGTACTGCTGGGATTTTTTTAATGTTAATGGGAGTGTTGAGTGCAGCATATTTTCAGTTTGGAAAACCTGTAGAGGCATTGTTTGGTATATTAATGATGTTTGTTCTTATGCTTTTTGGTGGGGTAATACTGAAGGACTTTAGAAGGTACAGAACTTTAGTAAGAGTAACCAGTGAGCTTAAAAAAATGGGTGAACTTTCAGAAGCCGAGTCAAATATCAGAGTGTTCAGTTTTCTACATGCGTCAATTTAATTTTCTATACCTAGCTAAGTTTTGGAATTATTGAGGGAGGTAGCGCGTTATGATTAGCTCAACCTGTATTGCATGGATACCTGTGTTTAATTTTATGAGGTTATTGAAAGAGGCCCCTAATGATTTTGACATATGTCTTGAGGGGTTTGCGGATGCAATTGGTGACCTGTTGCTCACCTCGAGTTCTAACATCGTAAATGTTAAAGCCGAAATTTCTGAACCATCGAAGCTTGTTGTTTATGATTTCTATAGAACTAATGAAAATTCAGGTCATCCTTATGTTACTTGGTTGAAAGTTACGTGTAGTTTTGAATATGACTTGGAATCATACAATTTGCGTTGCGGCAATAGTAAGTTTACGGAAGCAGAGCTACTTTATACTTTTGCTCCTCTTGAACTTAAATCTTTAATTCTGGATGCTCAGATTATTTCCCAAATCGCATACCCTGGGAGGTTTAGCTTCGCCAAAGGCAGTATATGGGTATTAGAAGAAAAACGCTATCCAACTGATGCGTTGTCAGGCCTAACTACTGACACTATTTTTTCTGATGAAATAACTTGGCCGGAAGTTGAGGTTTTTCCAATGCGAGACCTTGTCTCTTGGAAACCCTTACTTAACTTATTTTTAAAAGGTATTCCAGAAACCCCGATTGAGCGCTCTATATCTTCGTTGACTCATGCAATAGGCTCAGGTGGTGACGAACTAATCTTCTTTGCAATGCAAGGTTTGGAAGCTTTTTATTGTCGTGGACATGGCGATCTGAGAAAACAGCTTTCAGATAAAACGAAATTGTTTTTGGGGCCGTGGGAAGACAAAAATAATGTAGTCGGACGCCTCTATGATATGCGTTCCAAGTTTGTGCATGGCTCATTCAATCTAGAGCGTTGGGGAAATAATCTCGACATATTCAATGAAAAGGGTTTTAAAGAGCGCTATTCATTCTATAAGTCGCAACTGCTTGCAGTTCGAATGTTAATTTCGACAATACACAAATGCGCTAAAAAAGATTTAACATCAGTAGAGTTTGATTATGTTATGAGGACAGATGCCCGTGACTAGATATTGGAACAAATGGCGTAGCCATGACGCACATTCCAGAGGTTCCGATATAAGCAAATTCAATCATCAAGTTCCAAAGCTTGTTTTGGTGCGATATCAAACTAAAGGTGCAGCTAGTAACTGCACTTTCTTTCCCTGTTATAATTACCACTCTGACAAACCACTTGTATTTTTGTTTTAGCGGCAGCCTGTCACGGCGAGTGACCGCCCCGCGAGGGATGGGGTTTTAAAAAAAGTGGATGGAAATTGGATGTTTTACTACAGACACAAAAAAGCCAGTTAAAGAAGTTCTCTAACTGGCTGTTTTATAACACTTAATGTGGTGGAGCTGGGGGGATTTGAACCCCCGTCCAGAAAGCGTCGACCCTCGGTCCTACATGTTTAGTATCGTCTATTGGTTAACCTTTAAATCTCGGACGAACACGATAAGTAAAGGCGAGGCCGCTTATATTTAGCCCTTCAACCCCGGCCAGGGTTTCCGTAGCGATCTTATGTAGGGTGACACTCCAAATCCAGAACCACAAGCATTTCTTGGAGGAGTGCTAGCGGGCTTATTATGCCGCTAGAGCGTAGTTATCGTCGTTTGCGATTACTTTAAATGCGGCTTTTTTACGAGGCCAACCGCCCCTCGACATGCACCTCAGGCTTCATGAATCCTGTCGAATCCTAATCAGCCCCTGAAATCTTTCATTCAGTACATAAAAACTTTACTGTTAACGCTAAGTAAAGCTGTTATTTTCCGGCATTGTAGCCCTAATATATTGGCTTAGCAATAGTTTTTATGGCTTTTGTGTGAACCTAACGTGCTTTTGCTGATTAACTAACCGCTTTGTTTGTAAAGTATGCTGGACTAAGCGTTTTCCCGAAATTAATGCAGTGCATGCTGTTTGAATTGGCTATGCCAATCGGTTCGATTGAGAACTGCGAGCTGCTCTTCGCTTAGCAGTAATTCAAGTTTTTCTAACTTGCTTTTATTCAACGAGTTTATTTGTTGTGAAAACTCAGCAAACGAGGGAGATCCGTCTACGTCAGAAATGGCATAGGCTATGTTGATAAAGTTTTCTTTTAATATCGCATGAATTTGCCGTTTTTTATCATTAGGTATTGTGTGCTGGCGAGTTAAGTGCTCCACCATTAATTGGGCCTTTTTGTCGGAGTCTTCATAAAGTGTCGGTAAATACTTCTCTTCCCATTGGGCTCGACCTTCTAACAGCGCCTTTTGTTCATATTCTTCAGGTGTTTCAGGCTGGATGTTGTTTTTAGTTATGGGTGAGTTGGTTTTGCCAGTCACTACTAACTTGTCGTATTTTGTGCGTTGCTCGATAGATTGCAGGCGGTTTTTTATATCAATAAGTGTGTCTTCAAAGTGTAAGCTTGGGTGTGCTTTAGGTTGTTTTGCTTGTGCGATCTGTGTCTCTAATATGGTAATACGCTTCGAAAGCGTGATGATCTGAAACTGAGCAAAAATAACGATAAAGAGCAGAATACCGAGCAATAAAATTGAAAAATAATGAGGTTTAAATCTTGTCATTATGTGATCCTGTTAGGCACCAGCTTTAGTAAGCTGATGCCAATATGGGTTACTTACCGTAGCCTTCTTCTTTTTGATAGGTGTATCCGCCAGAAGCAGTTGCATTTAGCATTTCGACTACATCAGTGGTGTAAAAATGGTTATCAAGCTCACTGTGGTAACCGCGATAAATCGTTTTAGCTTTTGACTTGGTCGTATAGCCTTCCGTTCTCTCATACACATAGCCCAAAGATTTAATATTCAATGCTTCCATTAAATCAGAGGTATAAAAGTGGTTGCCGCCAGGGCCTGCGTTTTTATTATAAAGGCGATAAAATGCGTCCTTGGCGTCACTGTCGCCGTATTCCACTAAATGAACGGTAATACCTTCGTATTTAAAACCACCAGATGCAGTGGCATTTAACATTTCAACCAGATCAGTAGTATAAAAGTGGTTGCCATGTTTATAGGCTCTATATAGAGGTTTATCCGCAGCGACAGACGTTAAACTAACCATGCCGACAAGCGATGCTAATAATATAGTGGTTTTATTAGAGGTTTTTTTCATCTTCATTCCTTGTATTTGTGAAGTGTGTTTTTTAAACAATTGCAATGTTATCAGTTAGACTCTTTCATTAATATTAAATTTACACAAAATGGTTTTTTATTTACCTTTTGCGGTAGCAGCTATATGTGCTATTCAGGGTGGTAGCGTCCATTTTAGAGGGACTTTTATTGTTTGAAAACCAAGCTAAAAGACCGACTATATTGTTATACTTCGGGTGTCTTCATGTCATATTAAGCTAATATTATGTATTAGTTTCTAGTAATAAACATATGATTACGTTCGCTCTTTAGGTAATTAATGGGGCATTGGCATGATTGAAAAAAATAAGTTTGTTGGGTGCTTCAAAGGCCTTGCAATTGGTGATGCTTTTGCAGCGTCGTATGAAGGAGGTCCAGTAGAGCGGTTACTTTGGCGCTTTATGGGAAGAACAAAAAAGGGCGAAAGACGATATACAGACGACACGCAAATGTCGATGGATATCGCCAATTCATTTTTGGAGTGTGGTCATGTCGACCAAACTCATCTAGCACATACTTTTGCCAGCAGCTACCAATGGAGTAGGGGATATGGACCAGGCGCCGCAGGGTTACTTAAAGGTATCCGCGCGGGGCAGGCATGGCAAACCCTCAATCGCAAAAAATACAAAGAAGGGTCAATGGGCAATGGCGCAGCGATGCGAGCGCCCATTGCCACACTATGCAGTCTAGGGTGTGAAGACTTGCTAACTGATTACATCCGCGACAGTGCAGAGATCACGCATGCACACCCGTTGGCCATCGAAGGTGCGCAAATAATTGCACAAGCAACACGTTTGGCTTTAATTGATGTGGAAAATATCGGTATTTTGCAAACGCTTTGTACAAGCGCATTGCACTCTGATTACAAGCGCAAACTCAGCCTGTGTCTACAGTTTATTGCCAGCGCCAAAATGCAAGACCCACGTATTATAAAAGCTGAGTTAGGCAATGGGATGTTGGCGAGTGAGTCTTGTGTTACTGCCTTATATTTTGCAATGGCGTATAGAAGGCAGTCTTACACTCAGATGCTACAAGTTATCTGTGAACTCGGAGGCGACGCCGACACCATTGCAGCAATGGCGGGTGCTATCTGGGGGGCGTTTAATGGCGGACTCTCTTTGATTGAGTTTGATAATAGAGTGGAATCTTTAACTGAAATCGAACAACTGGCAAGCCAGTTGCACATTCAATATCAAGAGTTTATGACATAATGCATGAATTCATGGAATCCCCTGCCAATGCCTAGAGTTGTCTTGCTTTTTAGATATTTATATCAATACAATGCAACCGAATAAAATAATCATGTAGTTTGCAAAAAAGGGGCGTCCTATGGATCTTAGTGGCAGTTGTCATTGTGGAAATGTCGCGATTACGCTAAACAAAGCGGTTGATTTGGTAACCAGCTGCAATTGTTCTCTGTGTCATCGGTATGGCGCTATTTGGGGGTACTTTGAGCTGTCGGAAGTAGAACTAATGGTTAAAAATTCAAAGGTAAAGTCTTACCAACATGGGGATCAATACCTAGAGTTCCATCACTGTTCAGATTGTGGTTGTGTAACGCACTATACTCCCACTGAAAAGTATAATACTAAACGTATGGCAGTTAATTTACGTATGTTTGATAAAAAGCTACTCAATGAAGTGTCAGTGCGGTATTTCGACGGGGCAGATTCTTGGGCCTTTGTCGAGCAGTCAGAACCAAGGTTTTTCGTTTAAAACTGGCTGCTTTGTGTTTAATTAAGTCTATTTCGGCTATATTCTTTGGTTGCAATTTGAAACCTGTTAACCAGTATGGCTCGAAAGACCTAATAACCCAATTCTAGGGGGGCGACGCGCTTTATCATTCAACTTTTGAAAAATGGACCCTGAAACGAGTTCAGGGTGACGAGGAGAAGAGGAGAGGGCTTTGGTGTTTAAGACCTGCCATATGGTCTTTGATGTTTAAGGTTTGTCATTGTG
>NZ_JAGJEH010000050.1 GCF_018100925.1 Pseudoalteromonas luteoviolacea
CGCGTTCATGCGTTGGGCAAGGCCATTACGGGTAAACCCACACCTGCGCATACAAGCGTTAACGCATTGGCTAAAATGGTGGAGTATTTCGCAATCAGGCGGTATCTCGCTCTCTAAAATGTTCATGGATTCTTGATTCTCAGACATGGTAAAAATCTCCTTAAATTAACCTAGACTTGGTGGTTCTATGGGTTCATGCTTGGGTCAGGCACTGGCTGGCCCGCTTGGATTGCTTCAATGATTTGATTACGCCTTTGGGTACGCTTTTTTGGTCCTCGTTTTTTGGTTTGGGCATAGTCCTCACCAAACACTTGATCCAAGGACTTACCCAAAGATAAAGCTATTGCTTTTGCTATATGGATAGATTTTGCACTGCCTCTCGCTACGTTGGACACATGACCAGGCGTAACTTTGGCTGCTATTGCTATATCAGCAAACTGAATATCCTTATTAAAAAGCTCTTTCCTGATGGCATCAAATGTCATTTTTTTCTTTGTCATGATAGATTTACCTTAATAGTAGATTTGTTTTGCCTAACATATTTGTCACTAGGTGTTTTATTAAACTAGTGCCTAATAATTTAGGTGTCAATAGTGAAGCAAATTATATTTTAGAAAACAATTTAGGTGTTGACTGTCAAATATGTTAGGCGATAGTATTACAGAGTCAGATATCGACAAAGTAATCGATATACTGCGTGATAAGTTAGGTGTGAATAGCGATAGAGCTCTTGCAATGGAATTGGGCCTTTCCCATAGTGGAATATCAATGTCCAAGAAAAAAGGGACATTACCTTATACTTCTATCGTAGCCACCTGTAAGAAAAAGAAAATTTCCTTGGATGAGGTGTTTGGAATTGATGTAGACCAAACATCTGACAGTAGCTCTACGGAAGAAAAACCAACAAAGAGTGAAGACGT
>NZ_JAGJEH010000051.1 GCF_018100925.1 Pseudoalteromonas luteoviolacea
AGCGTTCATGCGTTGGGCAAGGCCATTACGGGTAAACCCACACCTGCGCATACAAGCGTTAACGCATTGGCTAAAATGGTGGAGTATTTCGCAATCAGGCGGTATCTCACTCTCTAAAATGTTCATGGATTCTTGGTTCTCAGACATGGTAAAAATCTCCTTAAGTTAACCTAGATTTTGTGGCTCTATAAGTTCATGCTTGGATCTGGCACTGGTTTGCCAGCTTGAATAGCTTTGATAACTTCTTTGCGCCTATGGGTCCGATCTTTTGGACCGCGTTTTGGCTTGGTTAGGTATTTGTCACCGAAGACTTCTGTGCGTTTCTTGTTTAATGCTAAACATATTGCTTCGGCGATAACGAAAGATTGAACCACGCCTTTTGCAACGTTAGCGACGTGTGAATTTGAGACTCGCTTTGCTTTTGCGATATCTTCAATCTGTATGTCTTTGTTTGATAGTTCTTTCTTTATGTCTTCATATGACATTGTTGTGTAAGTCATGTTAGATTTACCTGTGTTGTAAATTAATGTTGGTAACTATATTTGTCAGTGTTCGTTTATTAAGCTAGTGATAAATATTCTTACTGTCAACTGGAAAGTTATTTTGTTTTTTATTTTTTAAAGGTATTGACTGTAAACTATGGTTATCGATAGTATCTCAGAGTCAGAGATTGATCTTGTGATTGAGCGCTTACGAGAACAACTAAGCGTGAAAAGTAATCGAGCACTTTCTGAAAAGTTAGGGTTGTCACACAGTGGCGTTGCTATGGCCAGAAAGAAAGGTACGTTACCCTATGGTCCAATAGTTAATGCATGTGTTAACTACAAAATTTCCTTGGATGAGGTGTTTGGAATTGATGTAGACCAAACATCTGACAGTAGCTCTACGGAAGAAAAACCAACAAAGAGTGAAAACGC
>NZ_JAGJEH010000052.1 GCF_018100925.1 Pseudoalteromonas luteoviolacea
GTACTGGGTGAGCAAGCTGCACCTGAACTTACTTTCACTGAGCAACTAAGCACAGGCGACAAGTCAATATCAGGTCGTGTATTTGTCGATATCAATCAAGATGGTACCAACAACGGTAATGATTTTGTCCTTGCAGGGATTGAGATCCAATTAACAGGTCAGGATCTTTACGGTGAAGCGGTGAATCTGCGTACCTCAACCGATGAGAATGGCGTGTTTAACTTTGCGGGGCTTCGTGCATCAAATGATGCAGGTTACACAGTTACTCAAGGTATTACTGAGTATGTTGAAGGCCAAGATTATCTTGGTTCAGCGGATGATCAGTTTGGCTCAAACAGTGAGATCAGGGTAGAAGTGGGTGAGCAAGCTGCGCCTGAACTTATCTTCACTGAACAACTAAGCACTGGCGACAAATCTATATCAGGCCGCGTGTTTGTCGATATCAACCAAGATGGCACCAACAACGGGAATGACTTTGTCCTTGCGGGGGTTGAGATCCAGTTAACAGGTCAGGATCTTTACGGTGAAGTGGTGAATCTGCGCACCATAACAGATGAAAGTGGCGCGTTTAACTTTACAGGCCTTCGCGCATCAAATTCAGCTGGCTACACAGTTACTCAAGGTGAAACTGACTATGTTGAAGGCCAAGATTACTTAGGTTTAACAGCAGATCAATTTGGTTCAAATAGTGAGATCAAACTGTTACTGGGTGAGCAAGCAGCGCCTGAGCTTATCTTCACAGAGCAACTAAGCGCTGGCGACAAGTCAGTATCAGGTCGCGTATTTGTTGATATTAATCAAGATGGTACTAGCAACGGGAATGACTTTGTCCTTGCGGGGATTGAGATCCAGTTAACAGGTCAGGATCTTTACGGTGAAGCGGTGAACCTACGCACCACAAC
>NZ_JAGJEH010000053.1 GCF_018100925.1 Pseudoalteromonas luteoviolacea
ACTCTCACCATATGAGTTTTTACTTACCTAAAGTAAGTGGCGTCCCCTAGGGGATTCGAACCCCTGTTACCGCCGTGAAAGGGCGGTGTCCTAGGCCTCTAGACGAAGGGGACACAAATTCAATTTTAAACACTCGAAGTTTAAAACTAAACAATGTCACTAGGACTTTTTTCAACGATTATGCTTGGTGGAGCTAGGCGGGATCGAACCGCCGACCTCCTCGCTGCCAGCGAGGCGCTCTCCCAGCTGAGCTATAGCCCCTTATTGCATACGGGAACTCGTCACCGTGCATCGCTGAGTGCGGGGCGCATTCTATGCAGGGAGGAAAATAAAGTCAACAATTTTTAGTTAAGTTTTTTCTAACTGCTTCAAAAAGCGCCCAAGAGGACACAATATAAACAAAACTCTGCCTTAATTCAATCAAACCTTTTGTTTTAGTTTGATTTTTATACAGAAAGACTGGTTATTCCCCTCCCCTGATTCACTCACATACATTGTTTTAACTTAATAACTTAAACTAACCGGATTGGAATTGAATAAAGAACAATAATCCACTCGTCCAGACTGTTCCAAATCACATTACGTTTGTTGCTTTGTGGGCTAACAACGATAACTTGTACCTCTTTTATTTATGTCATTTACACTCCTTATAATGAAGAGCAATTGTAATTTTGTTAATTTGCCTATAAATACAGCAAGCAAACGAAATTTTCATTTTTAAGTATTGACTCCTTTGCACGGCTCCCTATAATAGCGCCCCACAGCAACGCGGTGTTATGCACAATGTTTGTTGTAAAATTAGATATGGGTTGTTAGCTCAGTTGGGAGAGCATCGCCCTTACAAGGCGAGGGTCACTGGTTCAAGTCCAGTACAACCCACCATATCTAAGAT
>NZ_JAGJEH010000054.1 GCF_018100925.1 Pseudoalteromonas luteoviolacea
TTTGGCATTAGTCGTTGTTGCGGAATTTACTGTTTGACCATACTTATCGGTACCTGTGATTGTAACCGTGATGTCTTTTAGTAGCGCATCATTTGAATCGACTACTCCGTCCTGATTGACATCGAAGAACACGGTACCTGAAACAGATTTATCACCGGCTTTTGGCTTTTCTGTAAAGCGGATCGCAGGCGTTGGATCTGTGCCCACCACGACTTTTACGACATTGCTCACTACACCTGAATTTGTACCGATATAACGATTACCCGTTTGGTAAATCGAACTTGGTGTTTGCGCAATGGTGTAACCATCTGCATTTGATTCTATCAAGCCAGTAAACCTGAACACACCTTTGGCATTAGTCGTTGTTGTGGTATTTACTGTTTGACCATACTTATCCGTGCCTGTGATTGTGACTGTGATGTCTTTTAATAGCGCATCATTTGAATCGACTACACCGTCCTGATCGACATCGAAGAACACGGTACCTGAAACAGATTTATCACCGGCTTTTGGCTTTTCTGTAAAGCGGATCGCTGGGGTTGGATCTGTGCCCACAACCACTTTTGCAATATTGCTGATGGCGCCGGCTTCAGTGCCAATATAACGATTACCCGTTTGGTAAATCCCGCCTGGTGTTTGCGTGATGGTATAACCATCAGTATTTGATTCGATCAGGCCAGCAAAGCTGAACTCACCTGTGGCGTTAGTCGTTGTTGTGGTATTTACTGCCTGACCAAACTTATCGGTACCTGTAATTGTGACTGTGATGTCTTTTAGTAACGCGTCATTGGCGTCAACAACGCCATCTTGGTTTACATCGAAAAAT
>NZ_JAGJEH010000055.1 GCF_018100925.1 Pseudoalteromonas luteoviolacea
GCATCGGTTGAGGTACGCAGATTCACCGCTTCACCGTAAAGATCCTGACCTGTTAACTGGATCTCAATCCCCGCAAGGACAAAGTCATTATCGTTGTTGGTACCATCTTGGTTGATATCTACAAATACACGACCTGATATAGATTTGTCGCCAGTGCTTAGTTGCTCAGTGAAGATAAGTTCAGGCGCAGCTTGCTCACCCAATAACAGTTTGATCTCACTGTTTGAACCAAATTGATCTGCCGATGTACCAAGATAATCTTGGCCTTCAACATAATCAGTAGTACCTTGAGTAACTGTGTAGCCAGTCGAATTTGATGCGCGAAGGCCTGTAAAGTTAAAGGCGCCATTTTCATCTGTTGTGGTGCGTAGGTTCACCGCTTCACCGTAAAGATCCTGACCTGTTAACTGGATCTCAATCCCTGCAAGGACAAAATCATTACCGTTGTTGGTACCATCTTGATTGATATCGACAAATACACGACCTGATATTGATTTGTCGCCAGTGCTTAGTTGCTCAGTGAAGATAAGTTCAGGTGCAGCTTGCTCACCCAGTGCCAGTTTGATCTCACTGTTTGAACCAAATTGATCCACCGTAGAACCAAGATAATCTTGGCCTTCAACATAGTCAGTTTCACCTTGAGTAACTGTGTAGCCAGCCGAATTTGATGCGCGAAGGCCTGCAAAGTTAAACACGCCATTTTCATCA
>NZ_JAGJEH010000056.1 GCF_018100925.1 Pseudoalteromonas luteoviolacea
TAAAACGGCTCATTTCACCTTGCGCAAAAAGAGCGCTCTCACTTCGTTCGCAGTCGCTAACCTTTTGCGCGAAAAGAATGTCAGCGCTTCGCGCTGTGTCATAAACCTTTCGCACGATATTCACCTTGCGCAAAAGAAGCGTACTCACTTCGTTCGCTGTCGTTAGCCTTTTGCACTCTAGACCCTGAAACGAGTTCAGGGTGACGAAAAGGGGGAGCGGCCTTAGCAACAGCTAAACTAGCTCACTTCACCTTGCGTGAAAAGAATGCCAGCGCTTCGCGCTGTGTCATAAACCTTTCGCACGATATTCACCTTGCGCAAAAGAAGCGTACTCACTTCGTTCGCAGTCGCTAACCTTTTACACTTTACTTGCGCAAATTGAACGTACTCGCTTCGCTCACTGTCGTTACATTTTGCACGATGTCATCCTGAACTCGTTTCAGGATCCATGTTTTTTAGTTTTTTAATGTTAGCTAGGCTTTGAAGGTGGCAGACTTAGCAACTGTTAAAACTACTCACTTCAACTTACGCGAAAAGAATGCTAGCGCTTCGCGCTGTGTCATAAATATTTCGCACAATATTCACCTTACGCAAAGACGCGTACTCACGGCGTTCGCTGTTGG
>NZ_JAGJEH010000057.1 GCF_018100925.1 Pseudoalteromonas luteoviolacea
GCATTGCTTTGTGAGTCCGCCGTGGGTGTAAATAACACGCTATATTGGGTGCTGGACGTGGCACTAAAGTTACTCAACGTGCCCCCTGACACACTGATATCCGACTCACTAAAGGTGGTACTGGCTTCACTCAGCACAATGCTGATGGTCGCCGTTTCGCCCGCTTTTAAATTGCTATCTGATGCACTGAAGGTCGTCACCGTTGGCTTGGTTTTATCTAAGCTGGCCGTATCCGTCACCGCCGTAGCTGCGTTACTCGCACTGTCAGTCACCGTCACCGATAAGGTTAATGTCCCGTCATTTAAGCCACTGATATCCGCGATATTCACCGTTTGGCTGGCACTGGTAATATTGCCATTGCCCGTCACCGCCGTTCCACCATTGCTGCTATTGAGGGTATAACTGTAGGTTGCACCGACCTCTGCACTGCTGAAACTAAAGCTGGCAGATCCCGTTTCCGTACTGTTATAGCTGGTGTCATTCAGGGTCACACCATGACCATTTGGCGCGGTCGTATCTAACGTGCTGCTGGCGGTCACTGCTGTGGCGGCATTGCCCGCGGTGTCCGTTAAGGTCACGGATAAAGT
>NZ_JAGJEH010000058.1 GCF_018100925.1 Pseudoalteromonas luteoviolacea
ACATGGATCCTGAAATGAGTTCAGGATGACATCGTGCAACAGGCTACCAACAATGAACGAAGTGAATTCGCTCTTTCTACGCAAGGTGAAATGAGCAGTTTTGGCAGTTGCTAAGACAGCCACCTCTAAAACCTTGCTAGCACCAAAAAACATGGATCCTGAATCAAGTTCAGGATGACGTCGTGTAAAGTGTTAACGACAATGAGCGCAGCAAATACGTTGCTTTGCGCAAGGTGAAATGAACCATTTTGATAATTGCTAAGTCTATCACCTCTAAAACCTAACTAACATCATAAAACATGGATCCTGAATCAAGTTCAGGATGACTTCGTGCAAAGTGTTAACGATAATGAACGCAGCGAATACATTTCTTTTGCGCAAGGTGAATATCGTGCAAAAGGTTAATGACAACGAACGCAGTGAGTACATTTCTTTTGCGCAAGGTGAAATGAGCCATTTTAATAATTGCTAAGCCTATCACCTCTAAAACCTAACTAACATCATAAAACATGGATCCTGAATCAAGTTCAGAATGACGTCGTGCAAAGTGTCAACGCTATTTAGGGCGGGTC
>NZ_JAGJEH010000059.1 GCF_018100925.1 Pseudoalteromonas luteoviolacea
GTCCAGCTGACAGGTCAGGATCTTTACGGTGAAACGGTGAACCTGCGCACCACAACCGATGAAAATGGCGCGTTTAACTTTGCGAGGCTTCGCGCTTCTAACTCAGCAGGCTACACAGTTACTCAAGGTACTACTGAGTATGTTGAAGGCCAAGATTATCTTGGTTCATCGGCAGATCAATTTGGTTCAAACAGTGAGATCAAACTAGTACTGGGTGAGCAAGCTGCGCCTGAGCTTATCTTCACTGAGCAACTAAGCACAGGTGACAAGTCAATATCAGGTCGTGTATTTGTCGATATCAACCAAGATGGTACTAGCAACGGTAATGACTTTGTTCTTGCAGGGATTAATATACAACTGACAGGTCAGGATCTTTACGGTGAAGCGGTAAATTTGCGCACCACAACTGATGCAAATGGCGTGTTTAACTTTGCGGGGCTTCGTGCATCAAATGATGCGGGTTACACAGTTACTCAAGGTACTACTGACTATGTTGAAGGCCAAGATTATCTTGGTTCATCGGCTGATCAATTTGGTTCAAATAGTGAGATCAAACTG
>NZ_JAGJEH010000006.1 GCF_018100925.1 Pseudoalteromonas luteoviolacea
TCTGTACGAGTGCCCACACAGATGATTGCTTCATATTTTTAAAGAACAGTGTAACTAACCCTTGGTTAGTTACCGCAGCGTTGCTGCGAAGTGGAGCGCCATATTAACCGCTTCACTTTTAAAGTCAACTAGAAAATTTAATTTTTCTTAACTAAGCTTTCCGTTTAACTTTCCCCTTCACTTTGGTTTGCGTTTTTGTTTGCGTCCCGCTGTGTCAGTGGGTGCGCATTATAGGGAGATTTAAGATTGGCGCAAGCGTTTTTTTACAGGAAAGTAGGAAACACAGCTTAAACGCTCAAAAATCACGCAAACCCGTACGGTAAGCTCAAAAAAGGACAAAAAAAGCCTGCTTTTTATATTTCAAAAAAGCAGGCTTACTTAATTCTTACTTATTCTAATGTATTTTTTGATTAGAATTTATATTCAATACCTAGTCCTAGGTAATCTTCTTCAGTGCCAGCATCTTCATCAACAGATGAGTAGAAAGCGTAAAGCTTTGCTGCTTTTGCAAGCTTATGGTCAATACCAATGCTGATACCGTCCACATCTTTTGACGCTGCGGCATCAAAGTCAATCATTTGATATTGCACTTTAAGTGTATTCGCACCAAAACTATAAGCTGCGTTTAACAAGAAACCATCAGCAGTACCTGTTCCATCAACTTTTTCTTGCTTTTGGTACATAGCACCTAACTTCAAGCTGTCCGTTGCTTTGTATTGGCCTGAAAAACGTAGTGCGTCATAACCTTTTACTTCACTATCACCTGCAAGCGCCAAATAGAATTTGGACTTTTTAAGTTTCGCGTCGCCGTAAGTAACCGCACCAGAATATCCATTTTCGCCGTCTGTTGCATCTTCAGCGATAAAAGTACCTAACACTTTAAAGCCGTTATAGCTAGCTGATTTAAACGAAAGAGAATCACCTAAGCGGTTTTCACCTTTCCAGATATTTTTAATATCAGCTTCTAAATCATTAAATAGGTCCATTTTGCCTTGAGACTGTTTAAATGCAGTGTCATTGCGGCCAATTACCACTTCACCGAATTTACCTTTCAGACCTACATACTGATTACGAGCAGTGATGTTGTCATCGTCACCTTTCGAATCAGCGTCTGAAACGTCTACTTGAAATTCTAACTTGTATATAACCTCAAGTCCTGAATTTAGCTTTTCAGAACCTTTAAAACCAAAACGTGAAGCATTGCTTTTCACTTCAGTAAATGAACCGTCACCTTCGTCAGAAGATTGTACAGAAAGGTTAGCTTTACCATATACATCAACATCGGCATGAGCATTCAAAGAGAGACCACTTAGAATCGAGAGTAGTAATGCTGATTTGGTTAGTTTCATGTGTATTTCCTCAATATCGCAACACGTAATTTTTTAGACAGGCGCAGTCTGCCAGCTATAAGTGACAGAAATATTACACACAAAATAAAAATGACATTTAATTGAAACTGAAATTTCAGCTTTGTGTCATAAATAGGTAATCATAATTAAAACAACATTTTTAAATTACTCTGCAAAAGAGGCCAATAGATTTACGACAGTTTCTATATGCTCTAACTGCTCATTCCCTTTATGATATGCTACAAACACTTCCCGAAAGCTTCGCGAAACGGTACCAACAAGAAACAACTTTTGTTCTTCTATTAGGTCCGCAGCTAACATTTTAGGTAGGTAAGCTGAACCACCACATTGTAAAATAAGCTCCAAGGCAATACGCCCAGTATTAGTACGAAAATAAGGCGGCCCCGCTCCTTCGCATTGCTTTGCATGCCATAGCGAAAAAGAGGTTCCCCAATCTACATAAATATACTGTTTGCCAAAAAAGTCATCTCTATTTGTATAATTAAAAGTACTGACTGGAATTATAGACAAATTTTTAACTTGTCTAACGATTAATTCATCAACCTTGGGCGGATCAAAAAGTACAGCAATATCCAGTGTGCGCTCCAACAAAAGTCTGACACTCTCTTGATGAGCTTTTACTTCAGCTACCAGTGATACCTCTGGCATTGATGAAATAACTTGATTAATGCCGAAATGCAAATATGCATCCCAAATATTTGGCGTTCCCGCCAATGAAAGCTGCTGTTGCCGGTTACTAGCCAAAGTGACATCTAATCGTGCTCTTTGCATTGCGGTCAATAGCATTTTGGCATGGGGAAGTAATCGCTCTCCGGCAGCGGTTAGTTGAATATTGTTTCGCTGTCGAGTGAATAGACTTACCCCTAGGTTTTGTTCCAACTGCCGGATCCTAAAACTCACAGCAGACTGAGTGATGTATAAGTTTTCTGCTGCCCGACCAAAATGACGAGTTTTTGAAACTTCAACAAAAGTTTTTAATAGTTCTTTGTCCATCACCCTACCTTTCAATAAAAAATATTCGTTTAAAAAAGCAGCGTCGTTAGTTCATACTTTTCCAAACAATGTGAGGAAACCATCATGGATATGACTATAGCCGAACTAAAAGAAGCTTTTGCTGCATCTAAGCCTTTTTATGATGATGCAAACTTCCCCCGAGGATTCTCTCGAAGTGGACACTTTACGTTACTTGAATCGGAGCTCTTGCAGCAGCATGGAAAGCTTCTGTCGAGTTTATACAAACAAGAGAGTCCGCCATCCAACTCCTTTCAACAGCAATTTGTTGATACCTTCACCCAACATACCCCCCCCTCCAATCAGATGGAAAAAATATGGGCAAAGTACTTAGATTTGACCACTCGGAAACACAAAACCCACACATTAAGCAGTCAAAAGCCATTTACAAAAAGCCATAATGTTGCCGAGCAACCTGAAGTGGAAGTCAGTTTGGACTAATACTTTATATTTAACGTCAACCCGCTCTTTTTCCGTTAAACGTACACCTGTAGGCGGGTTGACGTTGTCAATAGGGATATTAAGCAGAGAATTGCCCTAGTGAATCTTATAATCATCATTGCTTTTTTCATGCTTTCAGTTAAAACTGAAGTAAAGAAAAGCTGTTAAGGTTGAGCATGTGTTGAGAAAGGTGCTAATAATAGAAGACACTCCAACTATCGCAAAAGTCCAGAAACACATTGCCAGCTCTGTCGGCTACGATGTTGACGTTGCAACCACTTTAGAGAGCGCAAAGCGACTGATAAACGATCACAATTATTTTTGTGCTGTGGTGGATTTTGTTTTGCCTGATGCTTCAAACGGGGAGGCTATCCCATATACGGTTAAAGCCAATATTCCAACAATAGTTATGACAGGTAACCTTGAATCAAGCACTCGAGATACTGTAGATAAATACCCTGTTATTGACTACATCACCAAAGAAAACAAACAAGCTTACCAGTATTTGAAAAGACAGTTACAGCGCCTGCCACGCAATGAGCAGGTTAAAGTCCTAGTTGTCGACGATTCTGCTGCTACAAGGCGACATATTAGTTCCTTATTACAGCGCCATAAATATCAAGTATACGTCGCCGAGGATGGGATAAAAGCCCTCGCTGCTCTAAACGAAAACCCTGACATTGATGTCATCATAACTGACAACGAAATGCCCAACATGCGTGGAGAAGAGCTCTGCGCAGAGATTAGGCGCTTGTATAGTAACGACGATAAAGCCATTATTGGCATTTCTGGTACAGACAATGCCTATTTGTCCGCCAGATTTTTGAAAAGCGGTGCCAACGATTACTTACGTAAACCTTTTAACCCTGAAGAGTTTTATTGTCGTTTAAGTCAAAACGTAGATATGTTGGAAAATATCGCCACCATTAGACGCCAAGCAAATACCGACTATTTAACACAACTCCCTAATAGACGATATTTCTTTGAGCACGCAAGCAAGCAGCTCACGATGAATAGTAGGCAAAACCATGGCTGTATGCTCGCGATGATCGATATCGACTTTTTCAAGAAAATCAACGACCAGCATGGCCATGATGCCGGTGATAAAGTACTCCAATCAATTGGAGAGTGTTTCGAAAAGTTTTTTGAGCATGATCTTTATGCCAGATTGGGTGGGGAAGAGTTTGCTGTTTTATTTCGATCTCAAGATAGAGAAAAGAACGCACAGCAATTAGAGCACTTTAGACTCTATTTAGAGAAAAATAGTAGTTCACTGACGCCTTACCACATCCCGTTTACGGTTTCTATCGGGGTTGCAGACAAGGGGATCGAAAGTATAGATCCGTTAATTAAAATCGCTGACGAAAACCTCTATAAAGCAAAGGAATCAGGGCGCAATCAAATCGCCTTCTGACCGCTTTGAGGCAGAAGGCTATGGTAACTACAATAACTTAATGGGCGTTCACTAACTTAGATTGACTCGCTTTCCAAGAGTCAATACTGAATAAAATGAGCGCTCCCCAAATAAAGGCAAAAGTGACAGCTCGTTCAATGTCAAATGATTCTCCATAAAAGGTTACTGCCAACATGAACATTAAACTTGGCCCGATATATTGGAAAAACCCCAAAGTTGAATAGGGTAACCTTTTCGCTGCAGCAGTAAAGCTCAGTAATGGTAATGTGGTCACAACACCAGCGGCAATTAACAACACATTTAAGTCGATGTCATTCAATAGCATATTACTGGTTGGGCTAGGTGTCATCATCAACCAATAGGCACCTGCCAATGGTAATAAAATAACAGATTCTATCAGTAAGCCTGGTAAAGACTCGACAGCCATTTTCTTTCTCAGCAATCCATAAATTGCAAACGAACAAGCGAGCGATAGCGCAATATACGGAAATGATCCAAAACTAATTAATTGAATTACTACCCCAGTAGAAGCCAGTAAAACAGCTATTTTTTGGCCTTTACGAAGCGTTTCAGATAAAAATAACATTCCCAAAAGAACATTAAGTAGCGGGTTAATATAATAACCTAGACTCGCATCAAGCATATATCCATTGTTTACGGCCCAGATAAACAAACCCCAATTGAAACCTAATAGTAATGCAGTGACCACTAACATCATTAAAAGTTTAGGGTTCACCAAGATCGCATAAACTTTACGCCAATTGTTTCGTAGCGCGATCACAACAACAACAAACACAACAGACCAAACGACTCGATGCACCAAAATTTCCAGCGCTTCAACTTGCTCTATCGACTTGAAATAAATTGGTGCCAAGCCCCACATAATAAAAGCAAGTATGGCATATATATAGCCTTGCCTCGCCTTAGTATCCCCAGCCATTTCACTCCCCTATTCACCCAGATGCGAAGAAGGCGAGCATTATACAGATATAATACTGCATCTCCATTTTGCTACGCTATTGCAATAAACCATCAGCATTGCAATGTTTACAATAGTGTATCGAACTGCTGCCACCAATGCTTCTGCTGTACAATACCATTGTAATTAATGACTCTTTGCCAACATTGACTAAAACTCCTTCAACTCGCATTAAGAATAATCATTAAAGGAAGACAATTACATCAAAACCCTCTAAAATGCGCGCAATGGACACACTTGCAACTCAACAATCATTGACTCCCCAATCAGTACTAAAAGAATTTTTTGGTTACACAACTTTTCGCGCGGGACAACAGGATGCGATAGAAGCATGCCTTGCTGGCCGTGATAGTTTAGTGTTGCTGCCCACAGGGGGCGGGAAGTCTTTATGCTACCAAGTTCCGGCGCTGATGTTACAAGGTGTCACAATCGTAGTATCGCCATTAATCTCTTTAATGCAGGATCAAGTCGCGCAATTACAAGCTCAAGGAATTGCAGCTGAGTTTGTCAATAACAGCGTAGAGTGGCAACAACAACAACATATCTATCAGCGTTTACACAACGGCGAAATTAAAATGCTCTATGTTGCTCCTGAAAAGGTGTTGCAGAGAGAGTTTATCGATCGCCTTAGAAATTTGTCTCTATCATTATTTGCAATTGATGAAGCTCACTGTGTCTCGCACTGGGGTCATGACTTTAGACCACACTATTGTAGGCTGAGCGAACTCAAACAATTATTTCCTCATGTCCCAACAATAGCGCTTACAGCAACTGCTGATATGGCAACTCGCAATGACATTATTTCGCAACTCAACCTAAATGATCCATTCGTTCATACAGGCAGCTTCGATCGCCCAAATATACGCTATACCATTGAAGAGAAATTCAAACCGCTGTCACAGCTTATGCGGTATTTGAAAACGCAAAAAGGCCAAAGCGGCATAATATACTGCTCTAGCCGTCGACGTGTTGATGAGATAGCCGAAAAGCTCTCTGAAGGTGGATTTAATGCAGCTGCCTACCACGCTGGTATGGACAATGATCAGCGTCAGTTTGTACAAAATGCGTTTGCGCGTGATGACGTTCAAATTGTCGTCGCAACAGTGGCCTTTGGTATGGGGATCAATAAACCCAATGTCAGATTTGTATTGCATTATGACATTCCCAAAAGTATAGAGTCCTATTATCAGGAAACAGGTCGAGCGGGACGTGATGGGCTGGCCGCGGAAGCAATTATGTACTTTGACCCAGCGGACATTGGCAGAGTGAGACGCTTTTTCGAAGATATTACTGATGAGCAAAGACGTAAGGTAGAGCAGCAAAGATTTAATGCAATGGCAAACTTTGCGGAAGCTCAGACCTGCCGCCGACAAATTTTACTGAATTATTTTAGCGAATATCAGCGGGAGCCATGCGGCAACTGCGATATTTGTTTGAACCCTCCCAAGCATTTCGATGCGACTATCGTTGCACAAAAAGCACTGTCTTGCGTGTATCGTGCTGAGCAACGTTTTGGGCTTGGGTATATTGTCGATCTGCTGCGTGGTGCAAATACTGCACGCATTCGCGATAACCAACATCACAATTTAAGTACCTACGGTATAGGTAAAGATCAAAGCAATGAATACTGGCTGAGCGTGCTTAGACAGCTCATTCATCACGGCTTGTTGGCTCAAGATATTACTCAAGGTGCCACTTTAAAACTGACCGAAGCTGCACGTGCAGTACTTATAGGTGAATATACATTAAATTTAGCTGAACCTAGATTGCAAGCAAGCCACGTATACCAAGATAAACTCGCACAGTTTAACTATGATCGGAAGCTATTTGCTAAGCTGCGCAGTTTACGCAAGGAGCTCGCAGATCAAGACGATGTGCCACCTTATGTCGTATTCAATGACAAAACACTGGCAGAAATGGCGCAACAAATGCCAACCGAAGACAGTGCTTTTCTTAAAGTATCTGGTGTCGGATTCACAAAATTGACCAAGTATGGTGCTCCTTTTATGCAGCTGATCCGCAATTATTTAGCAGCAGAATAAGCCGAGGAATCTATGACCAATATAAAATTACTGAGCGACAAAAGTACTTTACAAGTCATGCCTAGCGTATTTCCAGATAGCGATGAATTTCAATTATGGGGAAGTATATTTCTCTCGATGGACGCCCTTACCACGCTCGAATTTAACGAGGGGGCCGATCGCCACCAGTGGCGATTTAATTATGAACATCAGTCATTTTGCCTTAATTTCGAATACTATAGCGAGAGTATTTGGATCTCACCTGAAGGAGTTGAAGCTACACAGCTTATCCCAAACCTTCTGACTTACCTTAGATTAAATTTACAACAATAATATAGACTTGCCTAAGCATGTATGCCTAACATAAGCCATACTAATAATAATAGTAGCGTTAGGCATACACATGGTGATATCTAGGTTTTGCTTCTTTGTTTTTTTGGCCACATCAATTACTGGTGTTGTAGCACCTACTCATGCAAATGAGCAAACTATCGCTTCTAATAGTTGCTCAAATGCTTCCCACGATACTCATAACAGTTACAGTCAAGAATTAAGCACCGAACACACCTTGCCCAAAAAAAACGGCGGAAAAATAAGCGCTATTGAACTACACCAGCTCAATGTATTTGATACATCTTTGCCTGAAGAAGACAATGCGCTGTTTAGATTCGCCAATGAGGCACACATAACAACTAAACCAGAAGTCATTAAAAGTGTCTTATTATTTACTGAAAATACTGCCTACGATCCGCAATTATTAATTGAATCAGAGCGCTTGTTACGACAACAACCCTATTTGTACGATGCACGAATTTTCGCTGAAGAAAATTGCCATGGTGACGTTACAGTCACAGTCGTCACCCGAGACCTTTGGACTCTCTTACCTGATCTCAGCTTTAGTCGTAGCGGCGGAGAAAACTCAAGCCGCATAGGATTTCGCGAAAGCAACCTATTTGGGTATGGTAAGCGCCTCTCCCTCACACATATTGAAGATGCAGACAGAAGTGGCTATTTATTTGTTTATGACGACCCCAATATCTTATCTTCTCGATACCAAGGCCGAGTTGAATATTCAGATAATGACGATGGAGAGCGTCACTACATCGGTGTGGATTATCCATTTTTTTCGACTCGTACTCCTGTTAGCTATGGTTTCCTAAATTACGGTAATAAACGTATTGAGCCCCTTTATGAAAACGGTGAAACCGTATCAGAATTTGAGCAAGACTCAGAAGTCACTCAGATTTATTACGGCATAGCAACAGCTCAAAAAGCAAACTGGACACGCAGAGTCATTGCCGGATATAGAGATCAGACGGAGTCATTTCGTGAAGTAAAAGAAACAACTTTGCCCATTGCGCAACAACGAAAACTCAGCTATCCCTACGTGCAAGTACAGTGGCTAGAAACGGACTTTATCAAAGTCAAAAATTTTGACTCCATCTACAGAACAGAGGACCTGAATTTGGGATGGAATATCAACTCACAACTGGGTTACTCTAGCGATTCTATTAGCAATGATGACTCTAGATGGATATTTAATACGACTATCAGCAAGGCCCATTATACTTCAGAAAGAAGCCTGTTTCGGGTCAACTTTGCGTTCAATGGGTATTGGAACCTAGAAAAAGGTGAAAGTGAAAACCTAATTACACAATTAAACCTAGAGTATCACTTAGCTACTGGAAATTATCAATCTTGGTATTCTCAGCTCAATATTGCCCACGGCAAGCACTTGACCGAAGACAAGCAACTAACATTAGGTGGAGAAACCGGATTAAGAGGCTTTCCTGCAAGGTACTTGCAGGGTGATAGACGTATCGTGTTAAACCTAGAAAAGCGATACTATTGGGAATATGACTTACTACATTTGTTTAAAGTAGGTGGAGCCGCATATTTTGATATAGGTCGCGTAGATGGTAAAACCCTTTTCAGCGTAAACCATAAGTTTTACAAAAACCTCGGGTTTGGTATTCGCATGGCACCAAGTAGAGCTAACTCAGGTTTAGTATTGCATTTGGACTTGGCAGCACCAATCGACAAACCTAGCGGCGTGGACTCACTACAATGGCATTTTACTGTAAAAAACAAGTTTTAATTTGACAGGGAGCATATTCGTGGGGCTTTACTGGCGCTCTCGACAGGGATCGAACCTGTAACTTAGCTTCCGGAGAGCCACGTGATATCCATTTCACCACGAGAGCACAGCAATTTAAGCAGCCCCATAATAATCACATCTTAAATGAAATACCAGTCCAGTGACGTTTGTATGACTATTTATTAAACTAAGACGCGAAAAAACATCACTAACTAGACTAAAAGTCATATATTTAGCTATGATTAAAGTTCAAAAATAATAAATGTGTTTGGATTTTAGTAGCCAAGCTACCAACATCATCTTGAGGATTTGTATTATGACCCCTATGACCACTGAGCAAGTTGCTGAATTTTTAAGTGTAAAAGTGGAGCGTGTAAGGCGGCTAGCGAGAGAGAACTTGTTAGTTGCAAAGGAACATGATGAAAATGGAGAGCCTATATTTGACAAGGATGATGTTGAAAAATATAAAGAGTTAGCCAAAAGATTAGGCGGAATTTAAAATCATCACGCCTCGTAAAAATCACTCATTTACGAGGCATAAACCAAATTGTGCTGACGGCACCAAGGTTTAAACTGCTTTTCTAACATCTCCATTTCAGTATTGATATTTTTTTGTTTATACCAAGCAATACTAACCAGCAAATAAATACCTCGAAACACATCTAACTTATATATTGAGTTATCTGGATTTGGACTGCGCCGATAGAAAAAGTACCGTTCTAATAAAGCCTGTCTTTGTTTTTCGTTAAGTTGGTAGGAGCAGCAGATCGCTGCCAAATCAAAAAAACTGTCGTTGTATTGCGCATATTCAAAATCAAGCATACGTACACCGTGAGGTGTGTTTAACACATTATCTTGAACCAAATCATTGTGACAAAAGCAAATATCAGATGGTAACGCTGACAGTTCATCAATCAAGTACTCTCCAAGCCAAGTTTGCTCTAGAAATGAAGATGCCTCCAAGATCGCACCCTTTAAATTAAGCTGTGATGACTTTTCAACAGACAAACTATGAATACCTGATAATAGCTTTGGAATTTGCTCTTCTAGACAGATTGGGGCTTGCACAGCAGTTAAAAACTCCAGCACTGCGACATTATCTATCCTATCCAAACATAAAATAGCCTGAGATACTTGCTGCTGCGCCAGTGCATTTTGAGCATTCAATGCAGTGACCGGCACGGCACCGTTAAACGCTTTCAACAAACAGGGTTTGGCGTCCAGCTTAAAATAGAAGTTATGGTTGCTTAGCCCCTTATCTAGCTTAGAAAGCTGTTCAATTTGGCTATCGGGAAATAGCCTTTGTAGCACATGCAATGCGCAGCTTAAATCAAAGCTGCGCAAGTGTTTTGCCTTCTCTGTTGCTATGCTCTTCATACCACTTCATGTAACCCCAACACGCCATGAATGTATAAAAGATATATAACGCAAGTGTTGGGTAATAACCTTTTAAATAATACAGATACATAGATGCTGCATCGATCACTACCCAGTATAGCCAATTTTCAAGTACCTTTTTTGCAACTAAGTAAGTGGTCACAACCGCAAAACAAGTTGTGAAGCTATCCAAATATGGTAGATCGGCATGGGTATAATTGTCTGTCATATAACCCATAAACACGGCTACACAGGCAGTTATTAAAATGATTTTCATATGTTTGAAAAACGACCAAGATACAATCTTTGATTCAGTATTTTTTTGTCCTGATCGCCACATCCACCAACCAACAAACGCCATAACCAAATAATAAAAGTGTAGTAAGGACTCCATCAACAGCGCACCATTCCAATACATTATGGTATATATAAATGTGCTGAAAAAAGCGGCTGGCCAACACCAGATATTTTCTCGGATAGCTAACAATAGATAAAGAATCGAGAGCGCTACAGCCAAATACTCCCAACCAGACATAGCGGTAAAGCCTGCAAGGGTCTTAGTAATTAATTCCATTATGCCTCAGGGGATAAATCACCAGAAATAAACTTACAAACAAATACGCATTTTCCGTATTGTTCAAATGACGTTTTCATTTGAGATTGAATTACCGACATGACTAGATCAAACTCACCAAACACTTGAGTTGACATGGTATTGGTGATCACGGTTAACCCTTCATGTTCATTCAGCCTTTCAATAAAAGACTTTATGAAAGGGATATAGTCCGAATGAAGTGGGTACTTACTAATCTCTACAGAAAGCTGCATAAGATATTCCTAATTCTCAAATTTCAAAATAGTTGAAATGCAGTTTACATGTAATTGTGATATTTGGGTAAAATAACTTACTTGTCAGTGTTTAAGTTTGGCGCCTCTAACACAAAACTTCTCGGATAGTAATTGATCCAGTCTTGTTGATAATAAATTAAACCAGCATCATTGAACTTTAATACGGTTGTAAATCGCCATGGCCCTAGTTGCTGACCGTTGTAAGAAAAAAGGTTAAACGTACCACGTAAAACAGCAGTACCTTGCTCTTGGGATATTATCGTTTGTTCAACCGAAAAGGTCTTGTTTGAGTCCAGGACGTGGACTTGTTCTGCATTCCAGTTGAAGAAATCGCCTAACTGCTGTTTGGTTGTTGTTTTATACCCATACAACATGTCTTCTAGAACGACATCATCTGAATAAAACGCTAAAAATCGTTCAAAATCGGAACGTGCTTGATATACCTTGATATAGTTTTCGACTACTTCATTTAAGCTAAGCTCACTATCTTTTGTTTTTGTGCTAGTGCAACCTACTAAAATGACTATGAACATCAAGCTGACAAAAAACTTTTGCATTGTTTACCCTTAATAAGTCGTGTGACCCTATTTAAGCACAAAAAAAGCGCCCTTTGGCGCTTTTCTTAACTATGCTCCGACAATCCCTAATGGTTTAGCTGTTTGCCAATGGCCTCGGGTAAAATCAGGAATTGATACTGACTCGCTGCGATTGGCGACTGACTGAGCAGATAGTGGAGATATAACTGACCAAGCAGCCCCATCATATACATCTTGGTCTAGTGGCTCACCATTTCTCAAACAATAAATCATGCGCCAGAACATTAAAAAGTCCATACCACCATGCCCACCATTGCGTTCAGCCTCCTCTCCCATCTTCACCCACAACGGGTGATCATATTTTCCATACCAATAAGCCATATCTTCATCCCAATCATGAAATGAGCCTCTGCCACCTTGCTCCAACGCAATTCGATTTGGGAATCCTGCAAAAACACCATTAGTCCCTTGAATAAGGTTATGACGAGAATAAGGTCGCGGCGTTGTAGTATCATGTTGGACCACAATCGAACGTCCATTTACCGTTTTGATCATGGTCGTATTCATATCACCACAAATATAGTTCCATTGATTACGTTGGTGCGCTTTTGGAAATTCCCTTTGCGCATAAGCAGCTCGTCCAAGTGCAGGAGAACTCATAGAGGTTAGGTAGTCGAATCTGTCACCACGGTTGATATTCATATACTGCGACACAGGTCCAAGGCCATGAGTTGGATATAGGTTGCCATCTCGTCTAGTATGCCATTCAGTCCGCCAAGATCCTGTTTTATGCTCTAGCTCTTTCATTTGCCAACGCAGCTCATGAATATACGCGGCTTCACCATGTAAAAGCTCACCAAACAGTCCTTGACGGACCATGTTCAGCACCATTAACTCATCGCGACCATAGTTGACGTTTTCCATCATCATGCAGTTTTTCTGCGTACGCTCTGCTGTATCGACAATCTGCCACATTTCTTCTACAGTCAATGCAAGAGGCACTTCTACAAATGCATGCTTACCACTCTCCATGGTGTCGATGGCCATCGGTGCATGCCACTTCCATGGTGTAGAAATAATCACAATATCAATATCTTCACGTTCGAGCATTTCTTTATATGCAAGCTCTCCTGTCCCATACAGCGCTGGTTTTTTTAGCCCCTTGTCAGTGAGATATTTTGCAGAACGTTCCAAAACTTCATTGTGAGTATCACAAATAGCGACAATCTCAGCACCTTCAATATGACTCATGCGCTTCACATGTCCGTATCCTCGCTGACCTACACCAATAAATGCAACTCGGACTACATCCATTTTAGGCACCACAAGCCCGATCACAGACTTGCCTTTTGGATTGGAAGATAGTGTGCTAGTGCTATTCGGCTGCGCACAACCTGCAACTACACCTGCAGCTGCGGCTACGCCTGCTGCTTTTAAAAAATGTCTTCTGTTTATTTGTGTCATGAAGGATCCTAGATTAACACTTTATTCTAATTCTTAATTTCATTTTTATGCTTTCCCGTACAGCAGGAAGCCTGAAAAGAGTTATTTTTTCAAACTTCACTACTAATACTTGTTGTTATGACAACGCTATCGTAAGCAGCGCAGAGAATCAAAACGGATGCGACTAATTGATCCTTGTCGCTGATAAAAAGTATCTGATGCTTAAATAATTCGTCACCAACTATAATTCGTCACCCGCCAACTAATTTCGCTTTGCCAAGTTGGCTTTATCCATATTCAACTACTCTGGAGTAAATTCAGAGCATAGATCTGACGCTACGAATAACATGCTCAGCGCAAAAAAAAGCCTGATGGTGGTTCATCAGGCTTTTATTCATTATTTGTCGCAAAGCAATCTAGTTTATCAAAGCACTTAACTGCGTTTCTTTTTTCAGAATATCTTGATAAAGCGCAAATTGATTGCGTGCACGCTC
This sequence comes from Pseudoalteromonas luteoviolacea, assembly GCF_018100925.1. GTDB lineage: Bacteria > Pseudomonadota > Gammaproteobacteria > Enterobacterales > Alteromonadaceae > Pseudoalteromonas > Pseudoalteromonas obscura. The sequence goes on from NZ_JAGJEH010000006.1 coordinate 14,034, forward strand.
CAAGTTATGGGCTTCATGGTGGGTTGTAAAATAATTATCGCCATCCAAGTAATCGGTTAAGAATCGAATGCCGATCATAAGTGGCATCACTTTCGCACCGAGTATAAAACTCTTTCTTTCAATATCCGTTAACCTTTCTGATACCTCTGCGATATACCCCTTTACGATAGCCTCAAAGATTTCAACGCGAACCACAACATTGTTCAAATTCGTCGAATCTTCTGGTTCAGGAGAACAAAAAGTACGAACCATATCACCAAAGTCATATAGCCAATACCCTGGCATGCAGGTATCAAGATCTATAACAGCCTTGGCTCTATTAGTAGAAGCATCAAACAACATGTTATTTATCTTGGTATCATTGTGACAAACACGCAGTGGCAACTGTGCTTCCATTGCCGTTACTTCATTTGCTAAACGGTATTGCGATTGGCAAAATTCGATGACGTCTAAACACGTATCAACACGACCCACAGGATCCGCTTCAATCACCGCTTTCAATTTCTCGATTCTCATCGCTAAATTATGAAAGTCAGGGATTACCGGAAATAACTGTTTTGCATCAAAATCATTTAATGCATTAGCAAAACATCCAAACGCACCGGCAGCAGTTTGCGCTTTAATCGCGCAATCTACAACGTCTTCACTATAGCTTTTGCCAATAAACTCGAGCGCTCGCCACACCTCTCCTTGATATTCAACCAAGAACTTACCTTCATGGGTAGGTACGTGCTTTATAATGCCTAATTCGTAAGAGCCTGAATCTAATTTAGACGCCAAGTGCTGTTCAATTAAACGAGCATTTTCAACAAGCTGATTAGGTTCAGGAAACACTGTTGTATTTAGTTTTTGAACTACCAGCACTCGTTTGCTGTCCTTTAAAAGCATGGTTGTATTAATATGCCCGCTGCCAATAGGTTTCATTGAGATTTCTTCCTCACACAGGCCATACTGCACAGCCAAATGCTCAGCGATTGAAAGGTATTCCATACTTACCCTATAAACTGGCTTATTAATTACACTTGCGGTTAATTCATCCGTGACGTAGTTCATATATTTTTCCTGCGACACTATCTATTTCTTCTTTATAAGTAACACCAAACCATCTGTCGCGAGCTTCGAATACTCGGACGGCAGCTTGGTCAAAATTAATCATATGCTGAATACAATCGGGTAGATAATACTCTTTTTTGACATCGCTGTCATGACATTCTAGAAAATGATCGAACAACACTTCAAGATTATCAAAAAGTTGCTGAGTTACCCCCCAGCATGTCATCGAAACGAGGCTGTTAGATGCGACAGGTATGTCTTGGTTATTAAAATACCCTTTGTAGCCATCGTCGACCCGGCGTATATTTATGTACTCATGCACTTGCGTAAGGTAGTTTTCTGACAAAGCGCATATGCCCCTATTAACTCCACCAAGCTCTGACATGGTTTGAGTTAAAGGATAGGCTACTATCGCCATTTCGCTAGTATTATGATCTTTATTACAAAAGTGCGAAACTAGCTGCCGGTATGCACTAGGCCCATAGTAGTCGTCTGCCGTAATTACAATTGCATTACCAGTGACATTTGAACGGGCACACAGCAGTGCATGACCTGTTCCCCAAGGCTTTGAGCGTTTAGCGGCAATATCTTTAAACCGCTCAGGCACTCGCTCAATGGACTGCTCTACCAGTTCAACTTTTAACTCGCTAGGCAGTCTAGGTAATATCACTGACTCAATGGTAGATCTGACCAAATCATTTATCACCAACACGACGTGCCGTACACCAGCGCTATAAGCATCTGCTATGCTAAGCTCCATGATTGTTTTACCTATATTCGGTAGCTCTGCGATCTGCTTATTGCCACCAAAGCGAGTACCTAACCCGCCAGCAAGTACAACCAAGGTTGGTAAGTTTGCGCTTGTCATTATATTTTTATATAAAATTGAAAACTACAGCGCAGTCTACCTAGCTTTTTTACAAATTTAAAGCAATTGCAAAAATTGCATTGTTCCAATAATAATTTTTGTCATCATATTTTAGTTCTTATAACAAGCGTTCTCGTTATAAAGTACGCTGGCAAATATATTTGGTTTCCAGATACTCCTCAATCCCTTCCACTCCTCCTTCTCTCCCCAACCCAGACTCTTTCATTCCACCAAAAGGAGCCGCGGGATTAGATATTCCCCCTTCATTAATGCCTATCATCGCAAAATCCAACTCTTGTGATACACGCGCGATTTGCTTAACATCCTGAGAATAAAAATAAGCAGCCAGCCCTGCATCAACTTCGTTTGCCATATCTATCACGTTAGATTCAGAGCTAAATTCTATAATACTGACAACTGGCGCAAAGATTTCACTATGATAAATCGCCATCTGAGAGGTCACATTTTCCAGTATGACTGGAGACATAATAGAACCGTCTCGCACCTTAGCTGGATAAGTTGCATAAGCGCCTTTACTAAGCGCATCTTCGATTAATTGTGCAGCCTTGTCTTTCGCAAGTTCAGTGATCAGGGGACCAATATCATAGTTCTCTTCCAACCCCGAACTTACTATGAGTGCACTTACGCGGCTTTTTAATTTCTCTAAGAATTTGTCCCTTATTGCTTGATGCACAAAGATACGATTTGCGGCAATACAGGTTTGTCCAGCGTTTCTAAATTTGGCAGCCATGAGTCCATCAACGGCGGCATCTAAATCGGCACTCTCAAATACGATAAATGGTGCATTGCCCCCCAATTCCAATGAAATATGCTTCATCGTGTCGATGCACTGGGCATATAGCAACTTGCCAACTTGGGTAGAACCTGTAAAAGTCAGTTTTCTAATTTCTTTTTTGCTCGTTAGGTGTTTAACCAATTGCTCCGGTTTCGCGTTTACTAACACCTGAAAAGCCCCACTTTCCATACCAGCTTCGAGTGCTAGTTTAGCGACTTCAATCGCACTAATCGGCGTTAACTCTGAGGGCTTTAAAATAAAACTGCACCCTGCTGCATAAGCCGGAGCGACTTTACGCGTTATCATTGCCAGCGGGAAATTCCATGGCGTTACACCTAGTACCACACCAACGCCTTGTTTCACTGTCAGTAGCTGATGAGCTTGCGAGTTGGCAGGAATAACAGTGCCATATGCGCGTTCGGCTTGTTGCGCATACCATCTTACATAACCCGCAGCATAAGTGACTTCTGCCAGTGACTCTTTCAGAGGTTTACCTTGCTCTAGCGTAATTATTTCTGCCAGCTGAGAGCGCTTTTCCAGAATTAGTTGATACCAACGATAAAGCGTATTACTGCGCGCCTGTGCGGTGGTGCTTTTCAACTCGAGAAAACACGATTGGGCACTCTCTAGTGCATGATCAGCTTCAACTAAACCTGCTTGCGTCACCTCTGCAAGTAAAGAGCCATCAGCCGGGTTATGTACGGCCAATAGCTTGTCACTTTGGTGATCTAATCCATTAATAATTGAACAAACAGTCTGACCTTTTAAGTACATAATTTTTCACTCCAAATAAAAAAGGCTGTAGTGATAAGCTACAGCCTTTTCGATAAACTTTATGAATTAGTGCTCTTCATTAACAATGTTTAGATTATATTTTGGAATTTCTACAACCAAATCTTCATCGTTGATCACTGCCTGACAGCCCAGACGTGATTCAGGTTCCAAACCCCAAGCTTTGTCTAACATGTCATCTTCAAGCTCATCGCTTTCTTCTAGCGAGTCAAACCCTTCGCGGATAACAACATGACATGTCGTACAAGCACATGACTTTTCACATGCATGAGGGATACTGATCCCATTTTTTAACGCGACATCTAGCACTGTATCACCAGATTTTGCGTCTATCGCCGCGCCCTCAGGACAAAGCTCTTCATGGGGTAAAAAGATAATTTGTGGCATATTAAACCTCGTCTACAGACTGACCTTGCAGTGCCTGTTTGATTGATACATCCATGCGGCGAGATGCAAATTCACTACTTGCTTCATCAACCACTTCAATTGCATGCTTTATCGCATCTGGATCCGATGCATTTTGGCGTTTTTCATCTAACATCGCCATCGCCTCTCTTAGGCTATTTAACTCTTCTTCGTTTAATAACGCAGATTCTGTTGCCAGTGAAGCTTCAAGGGCTTCAAGTACTCTCAGCGCTTCAACCTGCTGTTCTTTGAGCATACGTGCTTGCATATCTTCTTTAGCAAAACTCATTGAGTCTTTAAGCATTTGTGCAACCTGATCATCACTCAAACCGAATGACGGCTTTACTTGGATCTCGGCTTGCACACCAGTCGACTTCTCACTCGCAGACACGCTCAACAAGCCATCTGCATCCACTTTGAACGTAACGCGAATATGTGCTGCCCCGGCAGCCATGGCTGGAATGCCTTTGAGGCTGAATTTAGCCAGTGAACGACAATCATCTACTAATTCTCGTTCACCTTGGAGTACATGCAATGACATCGCAGTTTGGCCATCTTTGAAGGTGGTGAACTCTTGCGCGCGAGCAACTGGAATTGTTGTATTACGTGGAATGATCTTTTCTACCAAGCCACCCATGGTCTCTAAACCCAAAGATAGAGGTAAAACATCCAATAACAGCATATCCGAGTCAGGTTTATTACCTGCTAGAATATCAGCCTGAATTGCAGCGCCAATAGCAACAACGCGATCTGGATCAATAGAAGTTAGCGGCTCTTTTTCAAAAAACTCACCAACCGCTTCACGGATCACAGGCATACGGGTTGACCCACCAACCATCACAGCTTCAAGCACTTCTTCTTTGCTTACACCCGCGTCTTTTAACGCTCTACGGCATGCTCTAAGCGTTTGCTTAACAAGTGGTGCAACTAGCTCAGCAAACTGCTCTTGCGTCACTGTTACCAAGTGCTCAGTTGAGCGCAGTTCGAGTTTCACATTGACAGTTAAATAACTGCTCAACGCTTCTTTGCAGGCTTTTGCTTTTTGGATCAATAAACGCAGCTCTTGTGGTGTAAGCTCACTCAGGCCTAACTGCGACTTAAAGTGTTCAACCAATACAGCATCAAAGTCATCTCCACCTAAACTTGAATCACCACCCGTTGCTAGTACCTCAAAAACACCTTGATTCAAACGCAGTATTGAAATATCAAACGTACCACCACCCAAATCATAGACAGCAATTACACCTTCTTGACCTGAGTCCAAGCCATAAGCAACAGCTGCGGCAGTTGGTTCATTGAGTAACCTCAGTACTTTTAAACCTGCAATTTCAGCTGCATCTTTGGTACTTTGCCTTTGTGCATCATCAAAATAAGCAGGTACAGTGATAACACTCCCCACTATTTCCTCTCCTGCAAAGCTCTCCGTCGCACGTTGATAAAGAGACTTTAAAATTTCTGCTGATGCTTGGATTGGATTGATTGGGCCAGCAACCGTGTTGATTGCCAGCGCACCTTGATGTTCAACAAACTCATAAGGTAAGTTTTGATAGCGCGTGGTAACTTCTGAAACAGATTTGCCAAGAAAACGTTTTACGGAAATAAGCGTATTGGTCGGATCTTCAACCGCAGCCAATTGCGCTTGTTGACCAACAGTGACATTCTCAGCATGATATCTTACGACAGACGGTAGCATAGCATCGCCATTAATATCCACAAGCGTTCTGGCTTCACCACTTTGTACTGTGGCCACCAAAGAATTTGTTGTACCTAAGTCGATACCTATTGCCAGTTTATGTTCGTGAGGTGCCGCGCTCTGCCCCGGCTCAGCAATTTGCAATAATGCCATAATGCTCTTTTAACTTAAGTGGTGACGCTAGATTAATCGAAAAGGCTATCTTCAATGCGAGACAGCTCTTCACGTAATTTATATATGAATTTTAACTTGCGAATATTGTCAGCAGCAATTTCTAACACCGAGTGTTCTTGATCAATAAGCTGCTCTGCTAGTTTTGCGCTGTACTGTTGGTCGAGCACTTTAATTTGGGCTTCAAACGCATCGATTTCATCTTCTGGATCGCTGCTATGCTGGATATCTTCCAGTGCCTCTCTTAGCTCCATTTGCTGCATTAAAAATGCAGGGTCTTGCAGTGTTTGCTGCTCAGCTCTGATATCGACACCTTGCTCACTTAACATATACTCAGCACGTTTCACTGGGTGTTTTAAAACCGCTAAAGCATCATTAATTTCAGACGTTTTTTGCACGGCGATCAGCTTTTCACGCTCACTTTTCCCCGCAAACTTATCAGGATGAACGGCACGTTGTAACTCTAAATAACGTTGATTTAATACTGATAAATCTACGTCATAGCTTACTGGTAAATTAAATAATTCAAAATATCGCATACGGACCTAATACAGCAAAGCCCTACCAAGGCAGGGCTTAAGCTCACTATCTTTTATAGATGGTTAAACGGTAAAGCTTTCACCACAACCACATTCGTCTTTTTGATTTGGGTTGATAAACTTAAACCCTTCATTAAGACCTTCTTTGGTGTAGTCCAGCTCAGTACCGTCGATATAAACCAAGCTTTTTGCATCAACGATGATTTTTACGCCCATTTCTTCGAACACTTCATCGCCTTCAGCTAGCTCATCAACGAACTCGAGTACATACGCAAGACCTGAGCAGCCAGTGGTTTTAATCCCCACTCGCAAGCCAAGACCTTTTCCTCGGTTCGCAAGGAAAGTCTGCACACGATTTGCAGCTGCTTCAGTTAATGTCACTGCCATAATTTATCTCTTACTTCGCCTGCTTATTTTTGTAGTCTGCAATCGCTGCTTGAATTGCATCTTCAGCAAGGATTGAACAGTGGATCTTTACAGGTGGTAACTCTAGCTCAGCAGTAATGTCGGTATTTTTAATTTCTGCAGCTTGGTCTAGAGTTTTACCTTTCACCCACTCTGTCACCAAAGAAGATGAAGCAATCGCACTACCACAGCCGTATGTCTTAAACTTAGCGTCTTCGATAACACCTTCGTCAGACACTTTAATTTGCAGTTTCATTACGTCGCCACAAGCCGGTGCACCAACCATACCGGTTGCTACATTCGGATCGTTTTTGTCTAACGTGCCTACGTTACGTGGGTTTTCCACGTGGTCAATTACTTTATCACTATATGCCATAACTCTTTCCTCACTAACCGCTTATATACTTGCTACAGTGTCAATACAAGCTGTCTTGTTTAATGGTGTGCCCATTCAACTGAATCTAAATCAATACCGTCTTTAAACATTTCCCAAAGAGGAGACATCTCTCTCAAGCGACCGATTGAGTCTTTGATAAGCTTGATGGTGTAATCAATTTCCTCTTCTGTTGTAAAGCGACCGATACTGAATCGAATTGAGCTATGTGCTAATTCGTCATTACGGCCTAGCGCGCGAAGTACATAAGACGGCTCAAGGCTTGCTGATGTACATGCTGAACCAGACGAAACAGCAATGTCTTTCACAGCCATCAGAAGAGATTCACCTTCAACATAGTTGAAGCTGATATTAACAATACCCGGTACAGACTGGTCTACAGTGCCATTGAAATACACTTCTTCCATATCCATAATGCCGTCAACTAGACGCTGGCGAAGTGCGCTAATGTGTGCATGATCTTTGTCAAAATCAGCCTTAGCAATACGGAATGCAGAGCCCATACCTACAATTTGGTGTGTCGCTAGAGTGCCTGAACGCATACCGCGCTCATGACCACCACCGTGCATTTGCGCTTCAAGGCGAGCACGAGGTTTACGACGCACATATAAAGCGCCAATACCCTTAGGACCATAAACTTTGTGACCAGAAAATGACATGAAATCTACTTTTAACTGTTTCATATCAATTGCAACTTTGCCTGCGCTTTGTGCACCATCTACGTGGAACATGATTTTGCGCTCACGGCACATCTCACCGATTGTCGCAATATCTTGAATAACACCCAGCTCATTATTTACGTGCATAACGCTGATTAAAATAGTGTCTTCACGGATCTCACTTTCTAGCTTTTTAAGATCTAATAGGCCGTTTTCTTCAACGTCCATATAGGTTACTTCAAAGCCTTGGCGCTCCAGTTCACGACACGTATCAATAACAGCTTTGTGCTCTGTCTTAACGGTAATGATGTGCTTGCCTTTCTTTTGATAAAAGTTCGCAGCACCTTTTATTGCAAGGTTGTTTGATTCAGTCGCGCCAGAAGTAAATACGATTTCACGCGGGTCTGCGTTAATCAAATCAGCGATATCATTACGTGCTTGGTCAATTAGTTCTTCGGCCTGCCAACCAAAACGGTGTGAACGGGACGCAGGATTACCAAAGTTACCATCCATTGTCAGGCATTGCATCATTTCGTCAGCAACACGCTGATCAACCGGCGTGGTCGCAGCATAATCTAAATATATCGGTAATTTCATTTCTTTCTCCGCTTGACGCCAATTATAGTTGGCAACTCACTTGAATATTATCTAATTGCTTCATCGCATCGCTAACGCTTCTATCTTGACGTGATGCAACTGATTGCACATCAGAGTTAGCGACTAGCTCGGCAAGGGAAATACTGTTTAAAAATTCTTCTATTCGCACGCTTAAATCCGACCACAAGGTGTGGGTCAAGCAGCGCATGCCACTTTGGCAACCACCACCTTCTCCGTGGCATCTTGTTGCATCAACCGATTCATCCACCGCGTTGATAACATCTCCTACAGAGATTGTGTGTGCGTCGCGCCCTAGGAGGTAACCTCCACCAGGGCCTCGTACTGAGCTCACTAGCCCATTCTTACGAAGACGTGCAAATAATTGTTCTAAATATGATAGAGATATTTCCTGACGTTCAGAAATATCAGCCAGAGGCACAGGTCCAATGTTTGCGTGTAGCGCTACATCTAGCATTGCAGTTACTGCATACCTGCCTTTTGAAGTCAGTTTCATACGCGCCTCTAGGTTACATTTATCAAATGCCGCAAATTGTAATTACCTGACTAAGATAGTCAAGTATTAACGACACCTATTGCTTATAAAATAAGTTACTACTTACTCAGTCTCATTTAGCTAATACCTGACTAATTTAATCAGGTATTATCGACATTGTAATTACCCGAGTAATTTAGTCAAGTATTACTGTGATGAAAGTATCTAATCTTTAGATTCTTTCCGATCTTAACTATTTCGTTGATTTGTTAACTGAGCTGAGAATACCACGCAGGATGTTGAGCTCTTGATCTTCCGGTCTTGCACGATTGAACAAACGTTTGAGTTTTGTCATCACCATGCCCGGGTGCTGCTTTACAATAAAACCAGTGTCATTCAAGGTTGATTCAAGGTGCTCATAGAATAGGGCCATTTGCTCAGAGGTAGGATACTTTGTGTCATCAACTTCTGGCTCAGCTTCTTGTGTGTCCAGAAACGTCATGCGCGTTTCATAAGTAAGTGTTTGCACAGCCATTGCCAAATTCAAAGAGCTGTACTCTGGGTTTGCAGGAATACAAACATGGTAGTTACAAAGCTGTAGCTCTTCGTTTGTTAAGCCACTGTTTTCCCTGCCAAACACAAGTGCAACTGGACCATCGCTAGACTCAGCAACAAGTTTTTGTGCACATTCTCTTGGGTCCACCATAGGCCAAGACAAGGTGCGAGAGCGCGCGCTAGTACCTATTACCAAACTACAGTCTGCGATGGCATCTTCCAGTTTATCAACGGTTACTGCATCACCAAGGACATCTGTCGCACCTGCTGCCAGTGCACTTGCGTGACTGTCTACCTCGCAAGCAGGATCGACTAAATATAATTTTGAAAAGCCCATGGTTTTCATTGCGCGTGCAACTGAACCAATATTTCCCGAATGTGAAGTGTTCACAAGTACGATTCTAATATCTTGTAATGCCATGCTATTTATCTCAGACAAAAATAATGGCGTAGTTTACCATAGGTTGACAGGATCAAACCACCAAACCAACTGAACAAAAAAACACCAATTTTTTTCATGCAAAGTTATTTACTTTATCGAGAAAATCGCTAGAATACGCCGGCTCAAAAAATTTAGTTCTTTTACAATTCAAAGGTAATGCTATGCATCCAATGTTAAACATTGCGGTACGCGCTGCGCGTAACGCGGGTAAAGTGATCTTACGTGCAACTGAAGATCTGTCTCAAGTTGAAGCGACTCAGAAGGGTACTAACGACTTCGTGACAAGTGTTGATACAGAAGCAGAACGTGTGATCCGTGACACAATTTTAAAATCTTACCCAGATCACGCAATTGTTGGAGAAGAGCTTGGCCACACTGATGGCAAAGATAAAGATTACCTTTGGGTTATTGATCCTCTTGATGGCACAACTAACTTCATCAAAGGCATCCCTCATTTCGCAATTTCAATTGCACTTAAAGTAAAAGGCCGCGTTGAACAGGCTGTTGTTTACGATCCAATTCGTAGCGAGTTATTCACCGCATCTCGTGGCCAAGGTGCCCAATTAAACAATAAGCGTATTCGTGTAACTAAGAGCAACGAGCTTGCTGGTAGCGTGTTAGCAACTGGTTTCCCATTCAAGCAAAAGCACCACTTAGATGCGTACACAGAAGCTTTTAAAGCACTATTTATTCACACAGCTGATATTCGTCGTGCAGGCTCTGCTGCACTAGACATGGCATACGTTGCGGCAGGCCGTATTGACGGTTTCTATGAAATTGGTCTTAAGCCTTGGGATACAGCGGCAGGTGAACTGTTAGTAAAAGAAGCTGGCGGTATGCTTATGGATTTTGCAGGTGGAGCAAACTACAACAACAGCGGTAACATCGTCTGTGGCGCACCTAAATTGTGCCAAGCGATTGTTAAAGAGATCCGCCCAGTACTGACAGAGTCTCTGCTTAAATAAATGCATTCTTTGAATATAAAAAAACCAGGCTAAGCCTGGTTTTTTTATTGGATATCACGTGCGTTATTTAATTTCTACACGCTGTGAGCGCATCACAACTTCATCATTCAGCTCAATCCCAATACCAGGTTCTTCTGATACCTTAAATACCCCTTTTTCAGGTTGTGGATCTTGAAGACAAAGCTCTCTATTCCACTTTTTAATCGCATATGTATGATGCTCATGGATTAAGAAATTAGGAATGGCTGTCTCTAAATGCAGTGAAGCTGCGGTTGCGACCGGGCCGCCACAAACGTGTGCTTGAATGCGTATATCGAAGATATCTGCATAGTCACATACTTTTTTAGTTTCAGTAAAACCACCACATAAACCAATGTCTGGCTGCAATACATCAATACTTTGATCTTCAAAATAAGGTCTTACATCCCAGCGGTTATAGAGGCGTTCACCACCTGCGATCGGCACAGCTGTTTTGTTGGCAACTTTGGCATGTAAAGAATGGTTTAAGTAGTTTACTGGCTCTTCGTAATACATGCAGTCAAACTCTTCTGCAATCTCTGCAATTTGAATTGCCGATGTCGCACCCGGCAGGCTGTGGCATTCAAAAATAATATCAACTTCATCACCTACCGCTTCACGGATAGCTTTCATACGTGATCGATATAGCTTCATTTCGCCGCGAGAGATAAGCTTTGTACGGTCATAATATGTATTGCCATCTTTGTCATACATAATTGGATCAACCTTCACCGCGTCATAGCCTTCAGCCAAAGCTTTATGAGCTGCCTCTGCATATTCATGGGGCTGTACTAAGGCCTTAAACTCGCTGTCCCAGTCAAATTGCAATTGTGACGCATAGGTGCGTAACTCTGGATTTACTTTACCACCTAACAGCTGGTAAACAGGCAGGTTTAGCGCCTTACCTTTAATATCCCAAAGCGCAGTATCGATGGCACTCATTGCAGCATATACCACGGGACCACCACCTAACCCCCAAAAGCTCTCTCGCAACATGCGAGACCATAACAGCTCAGTTTGGAATGGGTCATGACCAATCAAAAATGCCTCAGCCATTTCTTTGATCATACTTGCCGCAGCACTGTGTCCCAAATCATAAGCAAGTCCTGCTTCACCTACTCCCGAGATCCCTTCATCAGTATGAATCCTGATGAAGACAGGTGTCCAAGCTGGTCTGTCTGGACAGTGTATATCAAATACTTCGACGCGATTTACTTTCATTTCGACTCCTATTTGGCAAAGCCAGGATCTAAGCGATATGCTTTTCTGAGCATTGCAGGCCAAGCTAACTGACCACCGGTACTCCCGCTGTGCACAACTTTAGCTTGATTATAAATGTTATCTTGGATTGGTTGAGGTACTGCAATTGCGGGTTGCCCAGTGGCCAATATCGCCACTTGAATTTCACACGCTCTTTGCAAATCATAAAAGCGCATAAATGCATCTCCAACAGTTGGTCCCACCGTTAGACCACCATGGTTTACCAATAGCATATGGTTGGTATTGCCCAGATCGGCTTGCAAACGCGCTCTTTCGTCATCATTTACAGCAAGTCCTTCATAGCCGTGATAAGACAAAGAAGGAAGCGAAAACATACTGTGTTGACTTAAAGGCTGCAATCCCCCCTCAAGACTCGCTACGGCAATCGTTTCTTTGGTATGCAAATGAATTACGCAATGGGCATCTTCACGTACCTCGTGGATAGCGCTGTGAATTGTAAAACCAGCAGGGTTTATCTCGTATGGCGTATCATCGAGAATATTTCCTTGCAGATCTACTTTCACTAAATTGGATGCGGTTACCTCGTCAAAACTCAAGCCAAATGCGTTAACTAAATAATGATTGGTCCCTGGCAACCTAGCTGACATATGGGTATAAATTAAGTCGCCCCAACGAAAATGCTCAACCAAGCGATAACAAGCTGCAAGATCAACGCGTAACTTCCACTCTTCATCGCTCACTTTACCCTTTAGGTTTAACTCAGGTAGATCAAACATCTTTGCTCCTTACACTCACCATGGTGTTTTTAGATGTATAGAAGTCTAAAACACATAAAAAAATAGTTCAATACACAGAGCTCCCCCTGTGCAAATTAATTCGGTACTAAAAAAGCCACCATGAAAGGTGGCTTTTTCCAGCAGTTAAAACTTAGTTTACTGTAGAAAGATAGGCAGCAATCGCTTCTAGTTCTGCATCAGATACATTGGCAACCATGGCTTTCATTGCAGCAGACATACCATTGCTGCGTTTGCCTGTTTTAATATCTTTCATTTGCGCTAAAAGATACTCTTTACTTTGCCCATTAACTTTTGGGTACAAAGGCATTATAGGTGATTTCCCTTCCGCTCCATGGCACGTTTGGCATAACTTTGCAGAGTACAACGCCTTACCATCTGCAGCAGCTACATTACCAGAGAGCATTGCAGTGACAGCCATGCTTGATGCAAACACAAATTGCTTTATCTTCATCATATCATTTCTCTTTTTTGACGGTTATTTAACCAGTGTAGACGACTCAAAGCCGCTCTACACAATTACTTAATTCAGTTTTAGAATATGAACCTAGTCAGCTAAGAGAAATGAACCTAATACATTACCAAATCAGGTCGTCTGGCACTTCATAGCCCGAGTATGGATCATCGCCATCCTGCTTGTCGTTGTTATCTTCGACGTGGAAAACGATGTACTTTTCATCAACTTCGGCAATCTTTCTAGCTGGTTCATCTTCTAATACATAGAACTGCCCTTCCAGTACGCAGATTGCTAAACGTCCCTTTGATAAAGCCTGTTGCGTCTGTTCGTTTACATCTAGCTCCTTGACTTTATTTTCATAAGTGAAGTTAAATGTGCGGTCGCCTTTGATCTCTGCTTGGTTGTGATGCTCTAGGATTTGTTTAACACGTGCGACTTGTTCACGTTCTTTTAAATCGTCTTGCTTCGCTTTATTTTGCGCTTCTGCTTTTTGCTGCTGAGCAAGTTTGGTTTGCTCAATATGCTTTTGCAGATCTGTTTGATCGCTTGTTGCGCCTTTTTTCTTTTTCTTCTTTTGCTGCTTGCGTTTTTCCGTCTTGGCAACTTTCATTTTGTGCTCAGTTGTCAAACCGGCTTTTAACAGCTGATCCTGTAAAGACCCCATAATGCCACTCCATCAATCTAAACTTGCCGCCATTTTAATACCAAAATTAGCAAATCTCTAAACAATTTCTTTAATAGCTAGGGAAAAGTACATACAGCTTCTAACAAACACGAATTCATTTTTGAGCCATGTACATTAATCTAGCAAAGCCACTAAAGTAATTTATGATGTATAACAAGTTTTTACTTCTTTTTAGAGAAAAAGCTTCGTCAAATGTAGATAATAATTAAGTACATTCATCGCTAAGAAATCGTATGCCAATATTTCATTTACTGCTCTGCTCTGTGGTTATATTTTTCGTGCTTTATGCGCCACAGCCAATGCTGGCGCAATTTGCTGAACACTTCGCGATCACCCCCGCAAAATCAGGCCTTTTAATGACTGTCACCATGCTGCCATTGGCTGTCGCGCCCATTTTTTATGGTTTGGTTTTAACCAGATTTTGTAAACTCATTGTGCTGCGTAATACTATGATTGCGCTGGCACTGTGTTGCACTGTGATAGGTGTAACTCAGCAGTTTGAGTTATTTTTAGCTATGCGATTTATAGAAGGGCTGTTGCTGCCCGCGGCACTGACTTCAATGACTGGCTATATAGGGCAAACTTGGCAAGGCCAATGTCTGCGTAAGAACATGACTTGGTATGTAGGTAGTACCATTGCTGGGGGGTATTTAGGTAGAGCTTTGGCGGCAAATTTTGCGACATGGTGGGGGTTCGAAAGCTTTTACCTATTTAATGCTGTGTTGCTTTTGGTACTTGCTTTGATGGTTAAACCTACCTACGACAAATCAACAAGCCAAGCACCAATCACTTCTCCAAGAGCGTATTTAAAACCTTTAAAGTCGGCCAAGTTGCTGCGCCTTTATGGGGCGGTTTTTTGCATGTTTTACTGCTTTTCTGCACTGCTAAATTACCTCCCTTTTATTTTGAGTAACGAGTATCAAGTCAAAGATCCTAAGCTGATAGCTTGGATATACAGTGGCTATTTAGTCGGCGCATTAATCTCGATGGTTACCCCCTTGCTGTCAAAATTAACCCATAATAATTGGCAAATTTTAACGACGTTATTTGCTATCTACAGCCTGACTTTACTTGCCATGCAATGGAGCTCTCTCAGCTTCTTTGTCGCCATGTTTACACTCTTCTGTGCCTGCATGTTTATGATACATGCCAGTGCGGCTCCCCTAGCCAACGAACTCAGTACGGCCAATGCCAGCATCACCAATGGTGCTTATGTATCATTTTATTATTGTGGCGGGGCGCTAGGCACTTTCGTACCCGGCTTTATTTATCAAATATATGGATTGGCAATCTTCTTAATTAGTTTACTATTTGTGTGTATGTTTGGCGGTTACTTAGTATTGCAAAATCAACGCACTGGCAGTGAAACCCAGTGTGGAGTGTGACCACTTCTTTGCCAAAACACCTTTAAATCAGCCAGCTGTAATACCCAAGTTTTGTCATTTTCAAATGGGTGACACTGCCATTGTTTAGCATCTTCCAATTCACTGTCTAACCACAATTCAACATGATTTTCTGTGTCGTTGAAAGTCGCAAGTGCAGAGACACAACCGGGCCTAACTTGCAGATATTTCGCCAAACGTTCACTGGAACAAAACCCAAGTCGAGAAACACCCTGCTGCTTTGACAAAGTTTTTAAATCAAGCTGCTTTTCAGCTCGCGTGATCACCAAAAAGTGCCTTTTACCATAGTTGTCGCGTAAAAATAGGTTTTTTAATCCCGTACCATCTCGCTCTAGGCCGATTTCTTTGGCTGCATCGCAATTCGCCAATGGTACGTGTTGGTAACTTAAATAGTGAATGTTCAATTGAGCCAGATGCCTTTCTAACGCCTCATAACGAGATAATGTCACAAACAATGTCCTCGCAACTGCACACTACGTTGACGCCAATAAACATTGTCAATGTTATAACCGCTCTGACAATAATTGTCGGCTTTCAAAGCCTGCTGTAACAATGTCACAGCTGTATCCTCAAGTACTAACTTCAACTCGGGCGATTCTTCAACTCGCTGGTAATCTGCAAACTTTTTCAGTTCCTTTTTTGAGATAGGTTTATTTTTAGCAAGATCCATTCTGGGTGTAGACTTCACCGTCACTACAAACGCAAACTCGGGCTGACCTTCTGCGTTGATGCGCTTATGTAAGGTTTGTTTTTCTATTTCAAAATCAGGTTTTGGGGCGGAACTACAAGCAACCAGCACAGTTGACAAGAGCAGTAAAAATAGACGACTCATAATTTTCCTATCCATAAATTTGTCCCAGTGTACCAAAGCTGCTCGTATTTTTGAGTTTTTTAATAAAAAAACTTGACGCGGGAGGCAAAAGTCTTTAAATTTCGCCTCGTCCAAAAGACATGTTGGGGCTATAGCTCAGCTGGGAGAGCGCCTGCCTTGCACGCAGGAGGTCAGCAGTTCGATCCTGCTTAGCTCCACCAATTTTCTTTTGTGATACTTCCCAATTTAAAGTGGGGCTATAGCTCAGCTGGGAGAGCGCCTGCCTTGCACGCAGGAGGTCAGCAGTTCGATCCTGCTTAGCTCCACCACTTTACTAACTTCTTATATTTCCCGTTCCATTAACCAAGTACTTTTCGGTTGTTAACGACTCCAATCCCATTGGACCATATGCATGCAATTTAGTGGTTGCAATACCAATTTCAGCACCTAAACCTAGTTGACCACCGTCACTAAATCTAGACGACGCATTTACCATAACAACAGACGCATCCACACATGTTTGAAATTGTTTAGCTGTTTGCTCAGATTGAGTGCATATAACCTCAGTGTGATGGCTGCCAAATTGATCTATGTGTACCAGTGCCGCAGAAAAATCATCAACAATACGGATTGCTATCTCTAGTCCCAAATACTCTTCTCCAAATTCACCATCGTCCAGTACGTTTGCACAGCTAAAATACGCCGCAGCTGACTGACAAGCATGAACCTGAACACCCGCTTCACTCAACACGTCCCTCACTCGTGGCAAAAAGGTTTGCGCGATTGCACTGTGCACAATTAACCCTTCGAGTGCATTGCATACACCTGTCCTCTGTGTTTTACCATTTAAAAGCAAGTCGATTGCCATATCTAAATCTGCATCTTTATCTACATATAAGTGGCACACACCCTTAAAGTGCTGAATAACAGGGACAGTACTGTGCTCGGTCACAAACTCAATCAAACCTTCACCCCCTCTCGGGATTATTAGGTCGATGTAGGCCTTTTGTTGCATTAGCTCTAACATAAGGGCTCTATCAGGATCGGGGACAACGGTGATCAGCTCAGTAGGTAAACCATGTTCATTCAGCACACCATGCATAACTTGCGCAATCGACAAAGAGCTATTTAACGCCTCCTTTCCGCCGCGTAAGATTACGCCATTGCCAGACTTAAAGCACAAGGCACCTGCATCAGCGGTCACATTTGGCCTCGCTTCGTAAATCATACAAATAACCCCCAGTGGAACACGCATTTTTTGCACTTCAATGCCACTCGGTTGCTTGCCAAGAACTCGCACCTCCCCAACTGGATCTGGAAGCGCCGCTACTTCTTCTAGCCCTAAAGCCATGTCATTTATACGTTGCGAATTTAAAGTTAAACGGTCTACCATAGCCTGCGAGAGCTGATTGTCCCGTGCCGCGCCAAGGTCTAGCGCATTCGCATCTAAAATACTCTGTTCATTTGCTCGAAGCGCGCTTGCCATCTCGATCAGTATGGCGTTTTTCTGTTCTGTATCGAGAATCGCCAGCTTTTTTGCAGCCTTTGCGGCGTTTTTGGCCAAATTCGTTATTAATGTCATCGTCTTCCTCTCATCCCTAGCTAGTGTGTATTCACACAGAGCCTGTTACTCAGACCTTGATAATACGCATTTTAAAAGAGCCTGGTAAAGTGAATATTGTTTAAATTGCACACTTTAATTGCTCGTCCCCCTACCAGAAAATTTGTCAAAAGAATCGGAAAAAAGAAAGCACTTTTAACAGCTTATTCTCTTTTTTGACTTATTTACTATGATATAACGAGGCTAACACTATACTAATATTCAATAAGCTAACTAAGCTGGAGAGTTTATGTCGGCTATTTACATCGCCGCAATTGCCATATGTTCTGTATTTGCCCAGTGGCTGGCATGGGTTGCAAAAGTACCCGCAATTTTATTTTTACTATTAACAGGGCTATTGCTGGGTCCTGTTTCTGGTGTGTTAGACCCAGATAAACTATTAGGTGATCTCCTTTTTCCCGTCGTTTCCTTGTCTGTAGCCATCATACTTTTTGAAGGGTCTTTGACACTTCATTTTCGAGAGCTAAAGGGGATTGGAAAAGTAGTTCGTAATCTCTGCTCAATTGGCATGTTAACTACCTTTGTTATTATTACCGCCTGCGCCATTTATGTATTGGAGTTGGATTGGCCCGTCGCAGCGGTTTTGGGAGCAGTACTGGTTGTGACCGGCCCCACCGTTATTGCGCCTATGCTCAATGCCATGCGCCCAACCAAAGATATAGATAGAATCTTACGTTGGGAAGGCATCGTTATTGATCCAATAGGCGCTTTGTTTGCTGTATTGGTGTTTGAGGCCGTCAGTTTAGTTGATCAAGATGGGGTATTTAGCCACACATTAATGGCTCTACTATCGACACTCGGTGTCGGATTAAGTGTGGGTATCGTTTCTGGCTGGTTTACCAGCTATATTATCCGCAAAGAGTGGCTGCCGTTTGAGCTGCACAAGTTTGGGATATTAGCTCTGGTATTGATGAGCTTTACGCTGTCAAACCATTTAAGTCACGAGTCAGGCTTACTAGCGGTGACGATTTTTGGTATTTGGCTTGCCAATCAGGATGATTTAGAAATAGATGCGGTGCTAGAGTTCAAAGAGGACTTGTCGATGATATTGATTTCTAGCCTATTTATTTTGCTAGCTGCACGCTTGAAGCTAGAAGAATTAATGATGCTAGATAGTGGTATATTTTGGTTTTTAGCCATCGTGCTATTTGTCGCAAGGCCCCTTAGCATTGCCGTTTCGACTTTTAATAGCGACATTCAGCTCAAATCTCGCTTAATGCTCGCATGGATAGCTCCACGCGGTATTGTTGCCGCTGCAGTTGGATCTGTATTTGCGCTCAGTATGGCACAATCCGGGCACCCCGATGCGGCGAAAATAGTACCGCTCATCTTCACCGTCATTATTGTCACTGTCATACTTCAAAGTTTAACTGCAACGCCATTAGCACGCCTACTGGGTGTCCGACAACCCAGCCCAAATACCCTATTGATCATTGGTGCCAACCATGTAGCACGAGCAATTGCCTGTGGACTCAAAGAGCAAAACATAGACGTTTACCTGTCCGATCCTGCATGGGAAAACTGCAAAATGGCGAGAATGGATGGCCTGCCTTGTTATTACGGTAACCCACAATCAGAGCATGCGGAGCGCTACCTGCCGCTTACCAGTTTACACTCTGTACTCGCTTTATCACCCAATCGCCATCACAATGCATTAGGCGTACAATACTTTTCTCACTTACTCGATGAGCAGAGTGTATACTCGTTAAAGTCATCGACAAACCACGCTAAAGCGAATAAAGACAGCGCTACTTTTTTATCTCGGCAAATATTATTTGGAGACACAGGTAATTACGCCAAGCTGAGCAGTTTGATGGCAAAAGGCGGTAAAGTAAGTGCCACTAGATTGTCAGAGGAGTTTAGTTGGGAGCAATACTTAGAAATTAATAAAGAAGCAATTCCTTTGTTCATCATCTCTGAACAGAAAAAAGAGGACGATCCTTTATCCGTGAGGCCTTTTAC
Source organism: Pseudoalteromonas luteoviolacea (assembly GCF_018100925.1). Taxonomy (GTDB): domain Bacteria; phylum Pseudomonadota; class Gammaproteobacteria; order Enterobacterales; family Alteromonadaceae; genus Pseudoalteromonas; species Pseudoalteromonas obscura. The sequence continues at coordinate 33,833 of NZ_JAGJEH010000006.1, forward strand.
TTCCGAAGAGGAGAAGCTCCCGCAACAGGGTGACAAAATTTTGGCTTTGCAACCACCTAAGATGTCTATTTTGAAAGACCCGGCAAGTAAAGAGTCTTCAATTGGTGAGAAGTTAAGCAGTTAAGTTAATTTGGCAATCTTGCCCGTTTGATAACACTCTCGGGCATTTTTTCAGCTAACCTTGTCAGTGAGCTTTCTATTTGTTTATGTACCTGCTTATCAGCAACTACAGCGTGAAACAACCATCGATAAGCATCTTCATAGTCGCGAGGACTTCCAAATCCTTGATTGAATAACCCAACAAGACGCAATTGTGCATTTAAGTTCCCAAGCGCAGCCGCTTCGCGCAAATATACAATTGCCATCGCTTTATCAGCTTGCACCAGTTGGCCTATATCATAGTATCTACCGAGTTGCTCAAGCGCCGCAGCAAGGCCTTGCTGTGCCGCTTGCTTCATATAATACAGACCCAACTCCACATCACGCTCAACGCAGACTTCATATGCCAACATATCGCCATACAAAAACTGATAAGATGGCAGGCCCATAATTTCCGCACGTGCTTCTATATCCTGCACTAACTGGCAGTCATCATCTTTCACACGCTGCAAATGGGCATTATTATTGATTAAGGTGATCAACTCATCTTGGGTATATAAAGGTACCGCCTCTATTTGTTCATTGGCAGCACAGTGCCCTGCAAAAATGAACCCAAGCGTTATCAGAGGAAGTCGAAGTGTTCTAATCATAATATTTGGCAATTATTTGATGTCTACAAATATGGATACAAAAACCATACCAAATTATTTTATAGGATATAATTGGATATAAAAAAAGCTGTCGAAGCAGCTTTTTTTATTTTTCATTATTCGCCGAATGGGTTGCGAACAATCATTGTTTCTACACGGTCTGGACCTGTTGAAATAATATCGACTGGTACACCGGTAATTTCTTCTAAGCGCTTGATGTAATTGATCGCAGCTTCCGGCAATTGTTCAACTGACGTTGCGCCGAATGTGTTCTCGCTCCAACCAGGCATCTCTTCATAAACAGGCGTTACCTTCTCGTAACCTTCTGCCGCAAGAGGTGTCACGTTTGTTACTGTACCATCTTCAAGTTGGTAGCCAGTACAAATTTTAATTGTTTCAACGCCATCTAATACATCTAGCTTAGTTAAGCAGAAACCTGTGATGCTGTTGATTTGAACCGCACGGCGCATTGCAACTGCGTCAAACCAGCCCGTACGACGTAAACGACCTGTTGTCGCGCCAAACTCATGGCCTTTTTCACCTAAGTGCTTACCAACTGGGTCTTGCTTATCTACACCATCATATAGTTCAGTTGGGAAAGGACCTGAGCCTACTCGTGTAGTATAAGCTTTAACAATACCTAGCACGTAATCTAGGTTCAACGGGCCAAAACCTGCACCAGTTGCTACACCACCTGCTGTCGTATTTGACGACGTAACATACGGGTAAGTACCGTGGTCGATGTCTAGCAGAGTACCTTGCGCACCTTCAAATAGGATGTTGTCACCCTTCTCACGAGTTTGATCAAGCAGCTCAGTAACATCAACAATCATTGACTTAAGAATTTTGGCAATTTCCATCGCATCATCGTAAGTCTTCTGGAAATCTACTGGCTCTACTTTGTAGTAATGCTCTAGTGAGAAGTTGTGGTACTCAATAACTTCTTTAAGTTTTGCAGCGAATTGCTCTGGGTTGAATAGGTCACCAACACGAAGACCACGGCGTGCAACTTTGTCTTCGTATGCTGGACCAATACCACGACCGGTTGTACCGATGGCTTTATTACCACGTGCAAGTTCACGTGCTTGGTCTAGCGCAACATGGTAAGGAAGAATTAGCGGACATGCTTCACTGATAAGCAGACGCTCACGAACAGGTACACCACGCTCTTCAAGCATGTTTACTTCTTTCATTAGTGCATCTGGCGCCAAAACAACACCGTTACCGATCACACACTTTACGTTGTCACGTAAAATACCTGATGGGATCAAGTGCAGTACTGTTTTCTCACCATTAATAACCAAAGTATGGCCAGCGTTGTGTCCACCTTGATAGCGTACAACTAAAGAAGCCTTATCTGTAAGTAGGTCTACAACCTTACCTTTACCTTCGTCACCCCATTGGGTGCCTAATACAACGACGTTTTTACCCATTGCAATATCACTTAGAAAAAATTAGGCGCAGATTTTACCAGAAAAGGCAGGGGAAAATCACCCTGTTTCGAATGATTTTTCTTCAGACACTTTGATATTAAATAAAAGCGATTGAAATAAATACAAAAAAGCCCGACACAATGCGGGCTTTTTATTTCAAATTAATGACTTTACAAAAGCAAAGACTACTTGCTGTCCTTCTGCTTCATGTAGTCAAAAAACTCACTATCAGGCGAAAGTACCATAACATCGCTTTTGCTTGTGAAAGTTTTCTTATACGCTTCTAACGAACGTATAAAGCCAAAGAACTCAGGATCTTTGTTATATGCTAACGCATAAATATTAGCCGCTTCTGCATCACCTTCACCTCGAACTGTACGCGCATTACGCTCAGCATCAGCCAACATAACCGTTACACGACGGTCAACTTCAGCACGAATAGTCTCAGCTTTCTCTTGACCTTCTGAGCGGTGCTCTTTTGCAACCGCCGTACGCTCAGCACGCATACGTTGGAAGATTGAATTACTGACTTCGTTCGGTAGGTTAATTTGCTTAACGCGCACATCCAGCACTTCAATACCTAGTTCTTGTGCACTGTCAGAGGCTTGAACTAACGCTTCTGCCATCAGCTCACTTCGCTCACCCGATACAATTTCTTTAATTGTTCGAGAACCGAAGTTAGTTCTTAAGCCATTGTTTACTTTCTGTTTTAGTAGCGTTTCAGCATATTGCTTATCACCACGAGCACGTAAGTAAAAGTTAGAAAAGTCACTGACACGCCATTTGACATAAGAATCAACAATAAGGTCTTTCTTCTCGCTTGTTACGAAACGATCAGGTGCACCATCCAATGTTTGAATACGCGCATCAAGATGACGTACTTGGCTAAAGAATGGCACTTTTAGATGCAACCCCGGCTCGTAAACAACTGCGTTATCTGCACTGTCTTTTTGTACTTTACTAAATAACAGCACAATCGCACGCTGCCCTTCAGTTACAACAAAGACAGAAGAAAACCCTAACAGGGCGAGAAGTATTAAAAAGACAAAACCAAAATTTCTCATCAATATTATCTCCCGCTGTTAAAACGATCTTGTGAGAATCTATCATTACTGCTGTTTACGCTGCTGTTACGAGACTGACCCAGTGTTTGACGCAACTGGTTAATGTCGTTTCGGCTAGGCAGAGTCACAGGTGCAGATGATTGAGATTGCTGCATGATCTTATCAAGTGGCAAATACATCATGTTATTGCCGCCTTTCACATCAACGATAACTTTAGAGCTGCGACCTAGAATTTCTTCCATCGCCTCAATGTATAAACGTTCACGTGTTACTTGTTTCGCTGCTGCGTATTCAGGTAGTAACTTTTCAAAGCGAGCGACCTCACCTTGGGCTTCTAAAATGATACGCTCTTTGTAACCTTCTGCCTCTTGAGTCATACGAGTCACTTGACCACGTGCACGAGGCTCTATTTCTCTCGCGTATGCTTCTGCTTCACGAATGAAACGCTCTTCATCTTCTTGTGCAGCAATTGCGTCGTCAAATGCATCTTTAACTTCAGCAGGAGGACGAGAGTCTTTGAAGTTGACGTCTGTCACAATCAAACCAAGGTTATATGGTTCAATAATTTTGTTAAGCTCATCCCACGTACGTTGACGCACCTGCTCACGACCTGTCGTTAATACTTGGTCCATGCGAGAATGGCCTACTACGTAGCGAAGGGCACTATCAAGTGCTTGCTGCAAACTGTGGTCTGCATCTGTTACACTGAAGCGATATAATGTTGGGTCAACAACACGATACTGCACTTCAAACTCAACACTTACCACGTTTTCATCTTCTGTTAGCATAAAACCAGATGCTGATAAAGAGCGAACGGCTTCAATATCAATTGGAATTACACGCTCGATAAACGTCATTTTCCAGCGTAAACCCGGTTCAGCAATACGGTCGAATTTCCCAAATTGCAGCACGATACCGCGCTCAGCTTCTTTAACCGTATAAATACCACTTAGTGCCCATACAATTAAAGCAATAATAAAAATGAAGGTAATTCCAGCGCCGCCAAGTCCATTCTTATTGTTACCTGGCTTACCGCCAAATATCCCGCCAAACTTGTTGTTAAACTTGCGGAATACCTCGTCCAGATCAGGTGGCCCTTGATCTCGTCCACCGCGATTTTTCCACGGGTCGTTATCATTGCCATTATTACCCGGTTCGTTCCAGGCCATAGCTATACTCCATTGTTATAAAATGAATTAAATTAAATCTAACAAAAATTGCCGCATTCTTATAGAGAATTAGGCCGAATTAGTATTTTTTTCAATTTTGAGCAATAAACCGTTCTATTTCCGGCCCTTGTTCTTTTTTCAATCGCTCCCAGTCGGCTTGAGGTAACCTCACATCCAGCAACCAGTTGCCGAGCTCATCGTAGCTCTCGCTGTGAACGGCATTGAGATTAAACAACGCTCCACGTAGCTTGCCAAAAGCAGGCGGCACCAAGAGCTGATGACAAAACATCTTTTTCGCAAGCAATTCAGATATTGCTTGCGAGAGCAACTCTATGCCTTCATTCGCCTGCGCTGAAAGCCATACTCTAATCGGCACACCATTTTCGTCTCTATCGATTTTAGGTTGAATTTCCTCAACTAAATCAATTTTGTTATAGACCAGCAATTGAGGAATTTCATCTGCCTCAATCTCTTCCAAGACCGATTGTACCTGTTCTATATTTTCTTTTCTTCTTTGATCTGCAACATCTACCACATGAAGCTGCAAATCAGCTTCCCGTGTCTCTGTCAATGTCGCTTTAAATGCCGCGACTAAATCATGAGGTAAATGCCTGATAAACCCAACCGTATCGGCCAGTATTACAGCGCCTACATCATCAATTTCAAGTTTACGCAGCGTCGGATCAAGCGTTGCAAACAGTTGGTCTGCTGCATACACATCGGAATTTGTAATTCGGTTGAAAAGCGTGGACTTGCCAGCATTCGTATAACCAACTAATGACACTGTCGGTATTTCATTGCGGCTTCTCGCTCTGCGTCCTTGTTCTCGAACAACGGCGACTTTATCCAGCCTTTTACGAATACTCTTTATACGCTCTCTGAGTAGTCGACGATCCGTTTCTAATTGTGTCTCACCAGGGCCGCGCAGGCCGATCCCGCCCTTTTGCCTCTCTAAGTGCGTCCACCCTCTAATCAAGCGTGTTGAAATATGCCTCAGCTGAGCCAACTCAACTTGCAACTTACCTTCGTGCGTTCTTGCTCGCTGAGCAAATATATCCAAGATAAGCGTTGTTCTATCTAGCACACGGCATCGACAAATATGCTCTAAATTTCTTTCTTGAGAAGGACTTAGTTGGTGATTAAATATAATGACGTCTGCTTTATAAGTTCTGACAATCTCGGCAATTTCTTCTGCTTTACCCGTACCGACAAATAGCTTGGGGTGAGGTGCCTGACGGCTGCCTTGCACAACCGCCACGCTACTAACACCAGCAGAAGATACTAGCATTTCCAATTCTTGCAGATCTTCACGATCTCCTTCATTAGGAAACTCTATGTGCACTAAGACTGCCTGTTCGCCGGCTTCATAACGGTCAAACAAGCAATATGCTCCTAATATCTATTAAAAATTTCCATCTTCACTTTGTTCTGCGCCTTCATTTCCTTGTGTATTTTGGAAATTGACAGCTCTAGCAGGAACAACTGTTGAGATAGCATGTTTGTAAACCATCTGGTTCACGGTATTTTCAAGTAAAATTACAAATTGGTCAAAAGACTGTATTTTGCCTTGTAATTTGATGCCGTTAACTAAAAAAATTGAAACTGGAATGCGCTCACGACGCAAGACATTCAAAAACGGGTCTTGTAACGATTGGCCTTTTGCCATTTTCTTATCCTTCGTTCTAGGTGTTATTATGTTGAGTTAGTTGAATAAAACAAAACAAATTATCGGTTCAACTACTATTAGCTTAGCGAACTTAAAATTCGTTGCAAGTTTTCTTGCTCTCCGGTCTCTAGCCAAGTTACATTTGGCCAACTACGAAGCCAGGTCAACTGTCGCTTTGCAAGTTGTCTGGTAGCGGCGATACCTTTGAATACCATTTCATCGTAATCGCATTCACCGCTTAAATGCTCCCACATTTGCCGATATCCAACACAGCGGATTGAAGGCAAATCAGGATGTAAATCTTTTCGATTATATAGGGTCAAAACTTCGTTTTTAAACCCTTGATCGAGCATTATTTTAAATCTTTTCTCGATTCTTTCATGTAATACTTTACGATCGCTAGGTGCGATCGCAAATTGGTAAAAAGTATAAGGTAGCTCTGGTTGTTTTTGCTTTTGCAATAACGACATGGGCTTACCTGTTATACGATACACCTCTAAGGCCCGATTAATACGCTGAGAGTCATTTTCACTAATTTTCTCAGCAGCCTCAGGATCAATTTTAGCCAGCTCGGCGTGAAGTGCCGGCCACCCTTGCTCTGCAGCATCGCGCTCCAATTCAGTGCGAACCTGAGCAGAAGCTTCAGGCAATGGAGATAAGCCATCTATAAGCCCTTTGAAGTACATCATTGTACCACCAACCAACACCGGGATTTTGCCTTGTGCATGTAGTTTATCTATCAGGGCTATCGCATCACGACGAAAATCAGCCACAGAGTAGCTTTCTTTGGGATCGATCAGGTCGATTAAGTGATGAGGGGCTTGCGCTAACTCACTGGGTTCAGGTTTAGCGGTACCTACATCCATACCTTTATATACTAGCGCTGAATCAACACTGATAATTTCAGTGTCTAAATGCTTACATAGTTCAATAGCCAAAGCTGTTTTACCAGCAGCCGTCGGCCCCATCAGCGTAATAACGGGTTTATTCTGCAAACTAATACCCTTTTGGTAACAAATCTAAAATATAATTGGGGTCTATTTTAACGGCTTTTGCCGTAATTGCTGCTCTGCTTTTCTGTTTTTTTAGCATTTTTTCACGAACTAGAGCAAAATGCTGTGAACGAAAGTACCCTGAAGGGGTATTTTTCAGTAGCCACTCAAGCCAAAAATGCAATTCATTTACCTGACTTTCTTGTTCGCAGCAGGTTTCAACCAATTGCGATACACACTGGGCTACATCTAAACTGTATAAACAGACTGGCAACTTTTTAACCATCACATGGGCATCTTGAAAAACTAGCTCGAATCCTAATAACGTCAGCCAAGAATTAATTTTTTCTAATACCTGCGACTCTTGTTTAGTATGACTAACACGTACAGGGAGCAACAGTGCTTTCCCCAATAATGTGCCATCGGTTTCAATTTGTTCTAGCCACATAGCACAAAGTCCCTCTCTGCCATGAGAGAGCATTAACCCTTCGTCACTTTGTAATAAAATAGCGCCTTCAGGCAAAGCCATCCACTGAGTTTGCTCAACCTTTTGAACCCCATCAGATTCCCTGTTAGAAGCATTATGTTCTGGTGGCGAATGTTTTACAGGACGCTCTGCAGCCTCAGTTGTGAATGCTTGATAAAGCTGATTTACGTTAACCTGTTTTTTATGACCCGACACTGAACCACTGCTTACTCTAGAAGCTGAGCTACTAGATTGGTTGATTCTATCTGAAGAATAAGTGTTATTGTGATAATCAGGCTTGATTTGCCGATCACTAAATAAACTAGGCTCTGTTACTTGTGCACGTTCTTGGCGAAGTGGAGTCCTATACGACTGATGCACATCCCCTTGGTTATGCTCAGTACCCGATCCGCCCTTCTCCAAAATCGGTTCAACTTGGGGGGGGTGTTCGGCGTATGGCAATTGCACAGAGCTGGGTTCAACAACCTGTTTGATCGCCTGCACAATAAAGTCATGAACCAACCGCGCTTGATGAAATCTAACCTCGTGTTTTGCGGGGTGAACATTCACATCCACTTGCCTAGGATCCAACTCTAAATAAATGACAAACCCAGGTGTCTCTTGGCTCCCGGTGGCCTCTTCGAAAGCCTGTCTAATCGCATGTAAGATCAACTTATCACGCATCATTCGACCATTTACATAGGTATACTGTGGTTGGGGATTGCTGCCTACTGGTAACACCCAGCCATACAACTCTAAACCTTCATACCCAGATTCTATGAAACTGGCCTCGCGTTGAAATACCTTGCCCGCAACCTGCGCCACGCGCTCAATACTCCGAGAGTCCTGCTTTGCACGATACTGTCGCACTACTTTCTGATTGTGGGTCAACGTGATTGCAACATCAAACCGACTTAGCGCTATCCTTTTCACTAGCTCATCAATATGGCTAAACTCTGTTTTTTCAGTTCGCAGGAACTTTCTTCGTGCAGGCGTATTAAAAAATAAATCTTTAACTTCAATAGTCGTCCCATCAGGGTGTGCCGTCGGCTGTACTTGCACAGCCATATCTCGCCCCTCTGCGCAAGCTTGCCATGCTGTATCTTGAGATGCTGGTTTCGAGCTCAGCGTTAACCTCGAAACTGAGCTTATCGAGGCCAACGCCTCCCCTCTAAAACCCAATGAAGCAATTGCTTCAAGATCATCTAAGTTCTTAAGTTTACTGGTGGCATGTCGAGATAAGGCCAAAGCCAATTCGTCTTTATTAATGCCCGACCCATTGTCACGAATACGGATCAGCTTGTGTCCGCCTCGTTCAATTTCTATTTGGATCCGGTTAGCCCCAGCATCAATGCTGTTTTCTACCAATTCTTTTACAACAGAAGCAGGTCGCTCGACCACTTCACCAGCAGCAATTTGGTTAGCTAGCCGCGCTGGTAAGATTTCAATTGCCATTTTTACGCCTTTGGAATCGTCAACACTTGACCGACATGTAAAATATTATTTTTTAATCTATTAGCCCGCTTTAACGCGGACACCGTCGTACCATATCTCGCAGCCAGTACACTGAGTGACTCGCCTCTTCTAACCTTGTGATGTAATGGTTTCTTTTCTTTTAACCGTGCAAATAAAGAGTCATCAGGTGGATTCTTCTGATAATACCGTTTAATAGCAACAAAAACAGCATTGGCTAATCGCTGTTGGTGGTACGCGGTTTTCAATTGTTTCTCTTCTTGCGGATTCGAAATGAACCCAGTCTCAACCAGAATAGAGGGAATATCTGGCGATTTCAGCACACCAAAATTTGCAGCCTGTGGTCTTTTTTTATGTAATTTAGCTACTTTTTGCAGCTCCCCCACAACTTGCTCCGCAACTTGAAAACCTGTTTTCATAGAGTGATCCATAGACATATCTAACAGTGTTTTAGCTAGATACTTTTCATTTTCGGTATCCTTAAGTACCCCGGCAGCCCCTCCTAATAATTGTGACTGTTTTTCCCTGTTCTCTAGCCACTTACCTATTTCAGAGTTAGCTCTGCGCAGCGAAAGGGTCCATACAGATGCACCTCTCGGTCGTGGGCTAGAAAACGCATCAGCGTGAATTGAAACAAAAAAGTCTGCACGCTTTTTTCTCGCCTTTGCGGTACGGGTATTCAATTTAAGAAAATAGTCACCAGAGCGTGTAAGCTGTGCTTTCATTCCCGGTTGCTTATTTATCAAACGCTCAAGCCTTTTGGCTATTTGCAGTGTAATGTGCTTCTCGTATGTCCCCGTAGGGCCGATAGATCCCGGATCTTGGCCACCATGCCCGGCATCTATGGCGACAATAATATCGCGGTCACGCTTTACATTGCGCTTCTTACTTGCAGACTTTGTCGCAACTGGCTTTTTCTGACCATAAAGGTCAACCACCAACCGGTCTGAGCTCTTGCCCGTCGGAGCCAATGCAAAAATCACCGGTTTAGTAGGTCGATTCAATTCAAAAACGACTCGAGTGCTGGAACGCTTTTTAGGTGTGCTGTAGCGAATTTTACTGATAACACGATGGCTTTTGGGGATTGTGGGCAGTTTTGGTAGGCGTTTAGTATTTTCAAAGTCGACCACTAATCGCAAAGGTTTTTGCAGCACAAAGTAACTAAAATCGGGCTTTTTAGATAGATCGAATACCACCCGAGTACTCTCTGCTGATGGGCTAATACGCACATTTTTAATAGTATTTTTAGCAACTGTTTGTGCTGCGAACATCAGCAGCACACACATAGTTATAAAATGAATATATTTGATATGTACGCTACGCATAACTACTGATAGCTAATAATACTTGTATTCCACGTTCACTATGTGCTTTGAGCGTAACCGTTCTTGCATCACCCTCATAAGCTAGATAAATATCAATGTCTGGATTAGGAATAAATCCCTCACCCTTTTCTGGCCACTCTACAATACAAACAGCATTTGCAGCAAAGTAATCTCGGATACCCATGAACTCGAGCTCTTCAGGATCACCAAGTCGATATAAATCAAAATGGTACACTGCTTTTGAAGGTAACTCATATGGCTCAACCAGCGTATAAGTTGGGCTCTTCACGTTACCTGTATGTCCTAACCCCTGCACAATGCCCCGAGTCATCGTGGTTTTACCAGCACCTAAATCGCCGTGCATATAAAATACGGCGCCCTCAATAATTGAAGAGGCAAGCCTGCGCCCAAGCTCGACGGTTGCTTCTTCATCACCAAGAGAAAGCGTTAAAGTACTGTTTTGGCTCATCCCATAATACCTCTAATATGGTCAAATAAATCACTCGCTAGCATTCCAAGATGCCCATCGCGAGCGGCTTGCTCTGCTGCAAGACCATGAATATACACACCAAGCGTCGCCGCTTCATAACGGCTGAGGCCCTGTGCCAATAAACCCGCGATTATACCAGATAATACATCACCCATCCCAGCACTGGCCATTGCAGAACACCCTGAGCGGTTAATATTTATTCGTTTGCCATCAACAATTAAACTGCCAGGCCCTTTGAGGACAATACATGCTGCATATTCCTTACTCAATTGTTCAGCCATTTCAAAGCGTTTTGACATATTTAGCGTGGTATTACCTAGCAAGCGCCGAGCTTCCCCAAAATGGGGAGTTAATATTGCACGATGCCATGGAAGGTGAGATTGCGCAAGTAAGTTCAAGCCATCTGCATCACAGACAACCAGCCCTTTGAAGTTTTTAACCGCAGCGTACATTTTCTTTGCCCAAGCATCTTGACCCAGCCCCGGGCCGATTACAACGACATCAGCTTTATCAAGCAAGGCATCTAACTCTTTAGGTAAAGAGATGCCATGAACCATCAATTCATATCGCCCGTTTAACACTGTCGCTTGATTGTCAGGGTGAGTTGCTACGCTCACCAAGCCTGCACCAGTACGCAAACACGCTTCAGCAGCCAACCGAATTGCTCCGGCCATCCCTTTTCCTCCGCCGACTAATAAAACGTGACCACACTGATTTTTATAACTATCTGGGCTTCGTTTTGGTTTCAGAGAATGCAGGTATTTGCCCCCTGGATAACAGCAGTTAGTATGGGATAAATCCTCAAATGCTTGGGCAATCCCTAAATCCGCCAACAACAATTCTCCACATAAACTTGCTGCACTGCCTGTGAGCATCCCTTGCTTCAATGCGATAAAAGTCAGCGTTGTATCCGCATCAAAGCTGTCTGGCGCGACTTCTGCGGTCGATCCATTTACCCCACTGGGAATATCGACAGCCAGTTTCCAAGCTTTACTGGATTTGAACTGGCCAAACGCCTCTTTTACTGAGTCGGGTAGCTCACCTCTAAACCCAGTCCCAAATACGGCATCTACTATTGCGTCAAAGTCTCGGTCTATACATGAGCGCAGAGCAACGACCCGTCCACCGCTTCGACAGAACAGCTGATAGGCCTCCCCTGCATCCCCTTTGAGTAAGGAGGGTTCAAACAATGCGCACACGGTGACATTGATTTGCGCATGCAAGCAGCGCTTTGCAAGCATAAACCCATCACCCGCATTGTTCCCCTTACCGGTGAAAATCAGAATATTTTTAACCGCTTTATTGCGTACAAGTTCAAATAAAGCGTGACCAGCTCGCTGCATCAGCTCACTGAGCGTTGTACCCGAATTTAAAGCTGCTTGTTCTTCATGCAGCTTTACTTCTTGGGCGCAATAAGCAATTTGTGGTAAATTATGCGTGTATTGACCTTGCAAAATAGACAGTCCGTGAATAAAGCCATACCTACTATTAACTATACTGAACTTGCCGAAAAAATTAAGTGTTGGGGCAAAGAATTAGGATTTGCAGAGGTAGGGATCACCGATATAGACCTGAGTGAGCATGAAAAACAACTCCAGCGATGGCTTGATTTAGGCTATCACGGTGAAATGGAGTATATGGCGGCACACGGAATGAAGCGAGCACGACCGGCAGAATTAGTCCCAGGCACCAAAAGTATCGTATCGGTAAAAATGAATTACCTTCCACCTGATGCCAGCTTTGCCAAAGCACTTAAAAACAGCACGACAGCCTATATCAGCCGCTATGCCTTGGGTCGTGATTACCACAAAGTGCTGCGAAACCGTTTAAAGAAACTAGGCCAGAGGATCGAACAAGAAGTTGGCCAATACGGGTTTCGTCCATTTGTTGACTCAGCCCCCGTATTAGAACGGCAAATTGCCGAAAAGGCGGGCCTTGGCTGGCGAGGTAAAAATAGTTTGCTCATTCATAAACAAGCCGGTTCTTGGTTTTTTCTTGGCGAGCTTTTTGTCGATTTACCACTGCCTCCAGATAACAACAAGGTTGAAGAGGGATGTGGCAAGTGCAACGCCTGTATCAGCTTGTGCCCAACAGGCGCAATTGTCGAACCCTATGTCGTCGATGCAAGACGCTGCATCTCCTACCTCACCATTGAATTACAAGGTGCGATCCCGGAAGAATTTCGCCCCTTACTGGGCAATCGCGTTTATGGCTGCGATGACTGTCAACTCGTCTGCCCTTGGAACCGATTCGGCCAGCTAACCGAAGAAGCTGATTTTCACCCAAGAAAAACCTTAAAAGATAGAGAACTGCTTGAACTGTTCGCGTGGGATGAAAATACTTTTTTAAAAAACACTGAAGGAAGCCCTATTCGGCGCATAGGTCACGAGCGATGGCTACGCAACCTTGCTGTAGGGCTTGGCAATGCAAATTACGATGAGCAGATCGTCACAGCACTTAACAACAAGCTGCACCTTGTTAGTGAACTAGTTCAAGAGCATATTCATTGGGCACTGGCACAGCAACATAAAAAGCACCACGACGAGCGAAAAAAAGCACGACTAATACGGATCGTAGAAAAAGGCTTACCAAGAGATGCTTAGTAAGCTTTAATTCTGCTTTAAGAGTCATCTCGTGTGAGCGTACACAGGTCATGTTCTATTTCGGCAAACGCTTCTTTCACTTGAGCGATTGCCTCTTCTCTGGCCACAGAGCTCTGAATTGCTTCATCAATATGCGTAAAAATAAATACCTCTTGATCTTCATCTAACCCCATTGATGGAATGCGAGATTCAAACAATTCTTGAAGGCGTTTAAAGATTGCTTCATTTTGCGAGCGGTTGTTGTTGAGCATAGACAGTAAACCGGAAAATTTGCTATGAATGGTTTTGATTGCCCCATTTAACTCTCGCTGTTGATTTATCAAAGTGTCTTTGGTCAAAATTGATAGCAGCTGTTGCTCTGTAACACTCACAATAAAACATATATGATCTCGAATACGACCGTGTTTGTCTGGATCCTCAGACGGCATATTGAGGATAAGTACGCTTAGCAATTCATAGTTAACCAGTATTCTATTCGTAAATTCATGTAGCCGTCCTTTTGAATGCAAAATTTCGAACAACTCCATTACGATTGGTGAACACAAGCCAGTAGAAGCAAAGTGTTGCCTTTCACCACTGACGCGCATTTCAATATTACAGCTCAAACCAAAATTGGCGAGACAGCTGATCAATGCATTTGCAAGCTCGGACACATCTTGAATATTACCTACTTGCTCAACAAAATTGACAATTTGCCCCATTTCACTACTTGTTGCCATCGCGCTAAATGCAGTGGTTGTCGCATCTTCTACTTGCTGCTCTAGAATATCTTTTTCTAATAACATCTGCCCTAAATGCAACAGTTTTGCTTTTAGTTCACTGTGACCAAACGGTTTTACAATATAGTCTTCGGCGCCAACAGAGTACCCCTCCATACGCTCTTCAACAGATCCTCGCGCCGATACAAACATAACGATAATATGCTGTAAGTTGGGATTAGCTTTGATTTCCCGACACACTTCGTAGCCACTCATTTGAGGCATGCTAACATCCAGTAGAATCACTTGGGGGTCAAAGGACTCAACAACTTCCAGACACTCTTGCCCGCTGATTGCGGTCATGATTTCAAAGTCAAGATCTTCTAAAATTTCTTCAATGATTTCGAGATTAAATGGTTCATCGTCCACTGCTAAAATTCGTTGTAGTGCCATGATTTAATTTCCTTGTGCTCTTTCCATATAGTTATAGTCGGGGATTTAACTTGTCGCTAGTTGCCCTGACCATAGGGCAATTCAATTACGAATTCAGCGCCACCACTATCGCCATTTCGCGCATAAATACACCCTTTGTGCAAAAGAATGAACTCTTTGCAAATAGCAAGACCTAAACCGGTTCCCCCTGCACCACTATTGGTCTTGCTACTTTGCGCAAATTTATCAAATATGTGTTCCAACTCATCTTTGGGAATACCAACCCCTTGATCGCAAATCGTCAGGTTTAATGTATCCACATTGTTGGAAAGATATACTTGCACCTGACTATTTTCTGGGCTGAATTTAAGCGCATTGCCCAATAGATTTCTAACCACTTGAACCATTTGATCTCTATCGCATAAAACTTCTAGTCCACTTTCTTGGGCATGCAAATTAATAGAAATGCACTTTTTCATCGCTAAGCCAGATACATCCTCGACTCCCTCTGCGAGAATGGCGGTGAAATTATGAACACTGGGATTAAAAGGAAAACGCCCCGCATCCAATTTTGATAAGTCGAGTAAATTGTTGAGTAATAAAAGCAGCCTTTCACCACTGGTTTCGATCCTTGATAAATACTTGGTGAGCTTTTCAATTGGGGCTTCATTTGCTGCCAATTTATCAAGACCAAAGCGCGCGAAGCTCAAAATAGAATGCATTGGAGTGCGCAATTCATGGGACATATTTGCTAAAAACTCAGATTTACTAATATTCGCGCGCTCTGCTGCTTCTTTCGCAGATTGCAATTGTGCGGTTCTTGCCTGAACTTCCGCTTCCAACACTTCTTTGGCTTCCTCTAGCAGCTGCTGTTTACGCTTCAAATGCGCGACGTTTTTGAAAATCGCCGCCAGCCCGATCTCTCCATGATGGTCAATTTCAATAAACGTACCCATTAGAGGAACCGAGAGTCCATCAGGTCTAGGTAGTACTAAGTCACAGTCAAAATGCCTTGCCATCAAACCAGCTTCAATTCGGTTTTTTAAGGCCTCTACGGACTGACGCTCAAATAAATTAAAGATTGAGTGAGACTCAAGCTGCTCCGCATTGAGACCAAACAAATTTAAACAGGCGTCATTCGCTTCAATTACGAACCCTTTTAAGTTAAAAAGCATAATCGGATCTGGGGTGTGCTTATAGATGACCCGCAGTAAGCTATCACGCTCGATCAATGCATCAACGGTATCTTGCAAACGCTCCACCAATTCTTGGTTGTGGCGCCTTAACAGCTCTGTTTGCCAAAGTTTATGCAACGACTGTAATAATGCATTCTCATCAACAGGCTTAGTCAGCACATCTTCAACCCCCTGTCGGATCGCTTTTAATGTATCAACTTGGCTCTCTCTTGATGTCATTAATAGACAACGACAGTTAATATGGTAGCTTCTCACTTGTTCGAAAACGTCCAGCCCAGTTTCTTCTTGCAAGTTAAAATCACAGATAAGCAAATCAAAGCTGTGCTCTTTCGCTAATAACCCAGCTTCATGTGCATTACTTGCAGTTTTCACATCCAATTGAGCGCCGGTGAGGCTCACCGACAATTGCTTGAGCCGCGTAGGAACATGATCAACCAATAGTACTTTGGGCAGCAGTAATTGCGCCTGCTCACCAATTTCCATTACCCGTTCTAGCAAGCCTGTAATCTCTTTATTGCCAAAAAATGGGTAAATCACAATTGCATTTGACAATACGCGGTTTAACTGACTAAAAGCACTCAGGTGTTCAGAATTTTCTGGCTTTGGGGCCAAAAGGATGATTTTTTCATGCTGACTCAGCACATCTAAAATTTCAAAATACTCAGGCGGGATCCCGTGAGCAATAGCAATAACATCAAAGTGAGCGAAACAAGTCTGATTGTCTAGGTTTTCATAATGTATGTGCTCCACTTCACTCCCCAGTAGCTCGAACAGTACTTTAATACGCATTGCTAGAACACTATTGCTGTCTATGATCAATACTTTATTTGTCATAGCTATACCCTTTGTCCATGGTACAGCTTAGTGTAGTTCAATTTATAACAATCATTACACTAATCAAAAAGAAGGGATGTTTACGAAAAAAAAGCAGTCGCGCGAGCGCTGTATCTTGGTATCAATCAGGCACTACCTATTTGTCCGTCGCAAACTATAGAGCAATCACTCTTTATCAAGTTTTGTGATAACCTCTGTTGTATAAAAAGGCGTGTAGCTCCAATGGATTGCGCCACAATTGTTGGCACAGTGAAACACGCTTATTTAACAGTCGTTAAATTGCTAACAAAAGATGAACTATTTCTTTCGACGCACGTAAAAAAAATAAACAACGGAATTAGCCATGTTAAAAAAGACAATTTTAAGCCTTATATTTGCACTAAGCAATCCACTTGCCTTTGCTCAATGCGACGACTTTACCGCTGTCGAACTGAGAAAGTTGCGCTCAAAAGACACTGTCGATTTATGTCAGTTTAAAAATAAACCATTGCTCATAGTAAACACTGCTAGTAACTGTGGCTTCACCGGGCAATTTAAAGATCTTGAAGCTCTACATCAAAAATATAAAGATCAAGGTCTTGTGGTACTCGGGTTTCCATCAGATGACTTTTTCCAAGAAGAAAATGATGAAGCAGATACGGCCAAAGTATGCTTTGTAAATTACGGCGTTACCTTTACTATGCTTGCAACAAGCCCTGTAAGAGGCAGTGATGCCAATCCAGTTTTTAAACATTTGGGCGAACAAGTTGGCTCTCCAAAATGGAATTTTTACAAATATCTTGTTTCTGCGGATAGAAAAGAAATACAGCGCTTTGGCAGCCGCACAAAACCATTATCAGCAGAGCTCTCTACGGCAATTGAAAAGCAAATCAGGTAAAAGCATGCGCTTTTACCACTTTTGCATTAGAATAAGGTATGAATAAAAATCAGGCAAGGCATGGAGAGAAGATGACATTAGCAAGTGCAAGACATATTTTAGTAGACAGCGAGGCGCAATGCTTGGAGCTTAAACAACGTATCGCAAGTGGGGAAGACTTTGCGGATCTAGCCAAAGAGTTTTCTAATTGTCCCTCTGGACAAGACGGCGGTGCACTTGGAGAATTTGGACCTGGCATGATGGTACCTGAATTCGATAAGGTTGTATTTTCTGCACCGCTAAACGAAGTTCAAGGGCCTGTACAAACACAATTTGGCTATCACCTATTAGAAGTCACGAGTCGACAAGATTAACATCATCTAGGGTAGGAGTTACATTGTCTACTACCCTAACTTACAGCCCTCACCAGTTTCATTCGTTGTTAGCCTTTCCAAATATAACGTTCTTAAATTCAGCTGATGACATGCTACACTCATAGTCACTAAAACTAATGAGGGAACACACTTTGATTTTATATGGCTCCAATACATCACCTTACGTCAGAAGATTAAGAATATACTGCGCAATGCATAATCTCACAGTGGATTATAAGGCCATTGATATATTTAACGCTGAAGAACGGGAAACCCTTATCAGGCACAACCCTGCACGTAAAATTCCCTTTTTAATTTGTGGTGAAAACACCATATGTGATTCCAATGTAATAGCCAGATACTTGCAAACGAAGTACTCATTACCCCATTTAAACTGGGAGCAGGAAAACTTACTAACAACTATCAATGCCTGCAACGATTCACTGGTCGAGATACTGCTAGGCGAACGCTCAGGGTTAGATACAAAGGCGGATGTGTTGTTTTTTAATTTACAACGCGAACGTATAACTGAAACATTGACCCATTTAGATAGACAATGCACAACAGATGTATTTTTGAACTGCGAGTATTTGCAGATCAGTTTATACTGCCTGTTAGACTGGATCCGATTCAGAAATCTAGCCGATCTTAACAATCACGAAGGGCTGTTAAATCATCTAGAGAGCTGGCAAGACAACAAATATGCTCAAGCAACGGATCCGCGCAGTTAATTTTATACTGGTAAATAATATGAATGATCTTGAATTAGAGTCAGAAGTAGTCAACTTTGTCACCGTTGTTAAACAGAGTGAACAGTTATGGGCACTGGGTGCGGAAGATGGCGGCTTTGTGATTGTGGAATCCAATCAGTTTGAAGAATCAGACGTGTTACTACTCTGGAGCGACGAATCCGCAGCGCAAGAGCAGTGCAAGGACGAGTGGGAAGAGTTTAAACCCATTGAAATTGGTCTAGATACTTTCCTAGATGAGTGGGTAGAAGACTTAAGGGATGACAGTGCACTGGTTGGTATCAACTGGAATAACGATAACGTATGTATTGAAATCGAGCCAGTCAGTCTAGCTCGCGCTCTCGCTGACTAACGCGATTAGCGTCCCCTCTATAGCGCGTACATATGCCTGTATATGTACGCCTTTTTGGCATGGAGCACACAAAGGCTCAGCCCCTGCTGCAACGGCTTTATCGTAACTGCTAGACACATTTTCACAACCAAGTGTCAATTCAAAACCCAAAGCTGGCTGCTTTGGCTGAGAGCGAATATAATTTTGTTTAAATTGGGATTGGGCAACAGGGTGTGTCGCAAAAGCCAGCAAAACTGTTCCGGTGTCTAACTCACCATAATCACCATTCTCTGTTACTGAGTGAGCGCCCAAGCCAAAAGCTTGAAAATAAAAATCTAAGACTTCTTCGACATCATCTACATAAATGACTGTTTTAAGAAAATGCATCACAACAATAAGTTAAACAAATTTATACTAATAAAGCATAATTAATGAGCAGCGTAAAGGCTAGCTCACAAATCAATACCTATCGTCTGTTACACATA
This sequence comes from Pseudoalteromonas luteoviolacea, assembly GCF_018100925.1. Lineage (GTDB taxonomy): Bacteria > Pseudomonadota > Gammaproteobacteria > Enterobacterales > Alteromonadaceae > Pseudoalteromonas > Pseudoalteromonas obscura. The sequence continues at coordinate 53,218 of NZ_JAGJEH010000006.1, forward strand.
AAAAATAAATTTTACCGAATCTATTAAGGCAAATAGCAAAAAAATGGCGCTTTACGCGCCATATTTTATGTTTTGTTCCGTTGCTCTTTAGTAAACGCTCTGAGTTTGCGCTTTTGTGACAACGTCATTTTATTTGTTCGACCTGAGTACGGGTTATCCCCTTCTCTGAACTCAATTTTTATCGGCGTGCCCATAATATTGAGCGCCTTACGATAATAGTTCATCAGATAGCGTTTGTAGCTATCCGGTAAGTCATGTACTTGGTTGCCATGAATAACAATCCTTGGAGGGTTGTAACCACCTGCGTGGGCATATTTTAATTTCACACGTCTACCACGTACTAACGGCGGCTGGTGATCGGCTTGTGCCATATCCATGATACGTCTCAGCATTGCTGTGCTGACACGTTTCGTTGCTGATTCATAAGCTTCATCAACTGACTCAAACAAATGACCAACACCTGTGCCATGCAGAGCAGAAATAAAGTGTAAACGGGCAAAGTCAATAAAGCCTAAACGACGATCCAGCTCAGATTTAATCCTCTCTTTCACGTAATTGTCTAACCCATCCCACTTATTCACTGCAATAACCAGTGAACGACCTGAGTTCAAAGCAAAGCCCAACAGGCTTAAATCTTGATCAGAAATACCCTCACGCGCATCAACAACCAATAAGATAACGTTTGCATCTTCAATTGCTTTTAAGGTCTTAATAACCGAGAATTTCTCAACCACATCACTGACTTTTTTACGCTTACGTACACCTGCTGTGTCAATTAAAACGTACTCTCGATCATTACGAGTCATTGGAATATAAATTGAATCACGCGTCGTGCCTGGCATATCGTAAACAATCACACGCTCTTCGCCTAAAATTCGGTTTGTCAGCGTTGATTTTCCAACATTAGGGCGACCAATAATTGCCAGCTTAACAGGCTTGTCTTCAAATCCTGTTTTTCCTTCTTCAGGTGCTTCCTCACCTTCAAGGTAAAGCTCGGCAATACTGTCATCATCTTGTGCAATTTCGTCATCTTGCTGAGCAAGTTCAGAAATGATGGGGCTCAGTGTTGCATCAAGTAATTGAGTCACACCACGGCCATGCGCTGCTGCGATTTGATGAATATCACCCAGTGCTAATTGGTAAAACTCCGCACAGCTTGAATCAGCGTCTATGCCGTCAGTCTTATTTGCAACGATGAAACTCTTCTTTTCTTGCTTCCTTAAGTGTTGCGCAATGGCTTGATCCGCAGCTGTCATACCTGCGCGCGCATCCACCAAGAACAAAACAATGTCCGCCTCTTCAATCGCCAGAAGCGACTGCTCAGCCATTTCCGTTTCGATGCCCTCTTCACTGCCGTCGATACCACCTGTATCTACTACAATGAACTCATAGCCATCATAATCAGCTTGACCATATTTACGGTCGCGAGTTAGGCCAGGGAAATCGGCGACAAGTGCGTCTCGTGTACGCGTTAAACGATTAAATAATGTGGATTTCCCCACATTTGGTCGCCCTACCAGAGCGATCACAGGAAGCATAGACTACCTCTTCTTTAAACAACAAAAGGCTTCGCAGTGCGAAGCCTTACTAAAACCTTTACGTCAGTGATGATTAAGGGATTCTTATCGCACTGATCTCACCATCTCGGGTGTATACGATCAACTTATCATCGACTACGATGGGTTCAACAAAAAAGCCCGAACTATCAAACTCTTGACGAGAAACTAAATCACCAGTTTGTTTATCAAGCCAGTGCAGGTTACCTTCCTGATCACCAACAACAACATAATTCCCGGCAACAGCTGGTGCCGTTAAATACCAACCCCTTAGGCCAGTTTGGCTCCAGCGCTCTGTTCCAGAGTCTTTATCTAGAGCATAGAGCACACCATCACTATCTACCAAGTAAATCGTATTTAGTTCAATGGCCAAATCGCGATAACTGCTATATTCACGATCCCAAACAACGCTACCATTACGCACATCAATGGCTGCAAGTTTGCCATTATACGCTATCGTGTAAACGTACGCACCGGATACCACAGGTTTTGTATCAACATCGACCAAACGCTCAAATTCAGAGGCGCCTTCCGCAAGTGCGACATCGGCACTCCAAGCTGTAAACCCACTTTCAGCGATAAGTACACTCAGCTTGCCACTTTCTTCGCCGATCAAAACACCGCCATTTGCAGACGTTGGTGAGCTTAGCCCTCGAAGCGTGAGAGCCGGAACTTCTTGCTCATAGCTCCAGCGTTCTTCACCTGTATCTGGGTGCAACGCAAGTAATTTGCCAGAACCTAAGTTGACATAAACTAAACCGTCACCAGCGCTGGGAGAAGATAAAGCTTCACCAGGTACAGACTTACGCCATACAACTTCACCGCTTTCGCGATCCAGTGCGATAACTTCACCATGTTCAGAACCGATATATATCTTGCCGTACGCCTGCAAAATACCTCCGGATAACTTTGCCGAGTCATCGTCTGCCCACGGCCAAATTGAGGTATCTTTTCGGGTATCAATTTCCCACAGCTGCTCGCCATCTTCTGCACTGTACGCAGCAACCAAGCCTTTTCGCTCAGCTGCAAAAATTCGATTATCGTGTGCAGTTGGGGTCAATCGCGAGAAATAGTGCTCTACGCCATCTCCTAGCGACTCTTGCCAAACTGTTTGCGGTTCAAATTGATTGACGATTTCAGGGAGCACTAACTCCTCTTCATCGTCACTTGATGAACAACCCATTAATGACGCCATACACAATGCCAGTGAGGCCATTGCCAACTTCTTCATGGCTACTCCTTAGTTCGATGCGATTGCCAAGTCATCCAATTTAATCTGCAGCAACGCATTATTTTTTGCGCCATCTGCATCAATTGCAGCTTGATATTGCTCGCGAGCTTTACTTTTTTCGCCTTGAGATAAATAGATATCACCTTTCACTTCAGCTACTTGTGCAGTAAACCCTGCTGGCATTGGTTGCGACAAAGTGCTCAAAGCTTGTTCATAATTGGCCTGAGCAGCCTGTACACGCGCTAAACGTAGCTGTGCAGTTGCTTTTAGCTCTGGGCTTTTAACTGTATCGGTAACAAAGGTTAACTTAGTTGCAGCTTGGTCTAGTTTACCGGCTTCAACTGCTTCTCTAGCCGCAACGAATGCTGCCAATACCGAGTAATTAGAGTCCGCATTTTCCGCCAAAAACGCATCGCTTTTTGACAGAACTTCACCGCTTTCAATCAATGAATTGTATGCTTCTGAGCTTGCTTCAGCAGTTGAAATTTGATTCTGGTTATACGCTTTCCAGCCATATAAACCACCTAGACCTAAAACAGCACCAATAATTAATGAAGTCCCGTTTTCTCTAAAAAAATTCTTTATTGCTTCAGCTTGTTGTTCTTCTGTTGAATAAATTTCCATTCTAACCTCTTACCCTACCAACTCGGCCAAAGTAGTGTGTGCTTCAGCCATAGGTAAGGTCAATTGTTCTTTTTGTTCACGTAAATACTTAATTGTCACAGTATTATTCGCGATTTCATTTTCACCAAAAATCAGCGCAACAACCGCACCGCTGTTATCAGCACGTTTCAGTTGTTTTTTAAAGTTGCCGCCACCTGCATGTACTTGAACACGTAGCCCAGGTACCGCATCGCGCAACTCTTCAGCAATCGCCGGCGCTTTGATGCTAGCAACATCACCCATCGCTGCAACATATACGTCTACATTGCGGCGAATGTCACCAACACTATTGAGCTCTTCTAGTAGTAATACTAAACGCTCCATACCCATTGCAAAGCCGACCGCAGGTGTGCCTTTGCCACCGAGTTGCTCTACCAACCCATCGTAGCGCCCACCTGCACATACAGTCCCTTGAGCACCTAGACTCTCGGTAACCCATTCAAATACAGTGCGGTTATAATAATCTAAACCACGTACCAAGTTCTCATTTACCTGATATTCGACGCCAGCCGCGTCCAAACGTTCACATAAATTTGCAAAATGTTGTACAGATTCTTCATCCAAGTGCTCTGAAAGCTTTGGCGCATCCGCAACAACTGCCTGCACATCTGGGTTTTTGCTATCTAAAACACGCAGTGGGTTGGTATACATGCGGCGTAAGGAGTCTTCATCCAATTTATCTTTATGCTGCTCTAAATACGCAACCAACACTTCTTTGTAAGCAGCCCGCGCTTCATTGGAGCCTAACGAGTTTAGTTCTAGTCGCACGTGATCTGAAATACCAAACGACTTCCAAAGACGTGCAGTCAAAATGATCACTTCAGCGTCAATATCAGCACTCGCGATACCAAAAGTCTCTACGCCAAATTGGTGAAATTGACGGTAACGGCCTTTTTGCGGGCGTTCACGACGAAACATAGGGCCCATATACCAAAGTCTTTGCTCTTGGTTGTAAAGCAAACCACCTTCAACACCAGCTCTGACGCATACTGCAGTCCCTTCCGGACGCAGAGTCAAAGAATCACTATTACGATCTTCGAAAGTGTACATTTCTTTTTCAACAATATCGGTCACTTCACCGATTGAGCGCTTAAACAGATCTGTTGATTCAACAACCGGAAAACGAATTTCCTGATAGCCGAATGCACCCATTGTGTCTCTTAAAGTCCCTTCAATTTTTTGCCAGATTTGAGTCGTGCCCGGCAGGCAATCTTTCATGCCACGAATTGCCTTAATTTGCTTTGCCACTGAAATTCCTAACTTTTAACTATTCTTTTCATTAAATTACGAGTGCAGGATACAACAAAACCCTGAATACGGTACGATAAAATGCGTCTATTATACCCTGCTCGATTAAAACGTAAACGAAATAAATTCAGCCTCTAAAAGGCTTACTCTTCGATAATTTTGACATCAATACTCGGCTGAGCTTCTTTTTTAGCAACATAATCGCGTACTTGCTCTTCTAACTGCTCAACAATGTTGTCATTATCTATTCGGGTCTTTTGACGCTCACCATTAATATACAGGCCTGAACGGCGGTTTGCCCCAGCTAAACCGAGGTCACTCACTAGAGCTTCACCCGGGCCATTAACCACACAGCCTATCACCGATACCGTGATCGGTGAAATGATGTCTTCCAGTCTTTCTTCTAGCTGGTTCATGGTGTTGACTACGTCAAACTCTTGTCTTGAACAGCTTGGACAAGCAATGAAATTAATGCCACGAGAGCGGATCCGTAACGACTTCAAGATATCAAAACCGACTTTAATTTCCTGAACAGGGTCAGCCGCCAGTGACACACGCAATGTATCGCCGATACCTTCAGCAAGTAGCATGCCCAAGCCAACCGCTGATTTAACAGAGCCAGCTCTAAAACCGCCGGCCTCCGTGATGCCTAGATGCAGTGGCTGGTCAATTTCTTTTGCAAGTAAACGGTACGCACCTACCGCTAAAAACACATCTGATGCTTTTACAGATACTTTAAACTTATCAAAGTTTAATCTTTGCAAAATCTCTACGTGACGCATGGCTGATTCAAGTAATGCTTCCGGTGTCGGTTCACCATACTTTTCTTGTAAATCACGCTCTAATGAGCCACCATTTACACCAATTCGGATCGGGATATCACGCTCCTGAGCTGCATCAACAACAGCTCTGATCCTGTCTTCACTGCCGATATTACCCGGGTTTATGCGCAGACAATCAACACCATATTGCGCCACCTTTAAGGCGATACGGTAATCAAAATGGATATCCGCAACCAACGGAATATCAACTTGCTGCTTAATACTCTTAAATGCTTCAGCTGCATCCATTGTCGGAACAGATACACGTACAATGTCGGCACCTGCATCTTGAATAGCCTGAATTTGTGCAACGGTTGCATCTACATCTAATGTATCGGTATTTGTCATTGACTGAACAGCAATTGGAGCGCCATCACCAATCGGGACATTACCAACGTTAATACGTGTGGATTTTCTGCGTTTTATAGGAGATTCTGAAAACATGACGACTACTCTGCTAACGGTAATTTAAACTTTGCTAAGCGGTTTCGAGGCAACCCCGAGATATCGATTGGTTGACCATCCAATTCAATACTAACCACTTGATGCTTACCCAAAACGACAGAAAACGGCGCGAGACCTGTTACTGTCATGGTATACCCTGCTTTTTTTACACCAAATGCAACACGTTCCTGCGTTGCATCAAAAATTTCTACCCAGCTATCTTGCTCGAAATACATCACAACAGTGCTTGACTCCACCACTTCGGTAAATATTTCGGGCTCGGGTTGCTCTGCGACTGGCTCACTTTGTTGAGCTGATGCTGCTGGTATTGTTTCAGCGGCTTCGCTAACGTCGTTTGTTGCGGGCTCCACAGCGAGTTCATCAGATGCAACTGCTACGTCTTGAGCCAATATGGATTGCTCTCTAGGCTGCTCAAGAGGTTCAGCACTGGCCGCTTGTTCCGAAACATCTGCTGTCGCTATATTTGATTCTATTGCTTGAGACGCTTCGCCACTAGTTACCAGAGATGAGGAAGTCGTTTCTGGTGTAGTAATCGCTTCATTTAATCCGCTGATCTCTTCGGGGCCTTCAGAGGTACTTGCTGTTTGCCACCACCAAAATGCTGACAGGCCAACAAACACTATCAGCACTAAGTAACTCACTACCATCAAACGGTTATCGTTTGCCTCTTTTTCAGTGCGCCTCGAAAAGCTTTTCATATTTCGCTTTTGTTCTGGAACTTCTGGGGTTTCATATAAAGCAAGTACTTGCTCACTATCTAAACCAAGTAGTGCGCTGTAACTTTTAACATAACCCCGTACAAATGTTTCAGGCCCTAAACTCTGGTACTCATCGTTTTCAAGTTTAGTGATTTGACTGTGGTTTAATTTTAGCCGTGCAGCAATATCATCAAAGCTGAGATTTTGCTCAGCTCTGGCATGTGCAAGGGTCTGACCGAGTGATAATGACTCAGTCGTTGTTTCATTCTCTTCTTGATTCATAAAATATAGTTATTGGGATCTACTATTAAAATATGTCGCCCTGGTGTCAGGGCAACATCAGGCGTTAATCTGTTCCAGCGCATCAAATCATCAATTAATAACTTATGCTTCATAGCAATATCAAATAATGACTCCCCTTTAGCAATGGCATGAGTCGTATTGGGATTATTTAAAAACACAACTTGTCCAATCGCCAGTCGATCTGACTTTTTCAACGCATTCCATTTTAGCAACTTTTCTAGCTTAATATTATATTTAACCGACAGGCTGAATAGGTTTTCCCCCATTTCCATACGATGGGTAGGCACTTGAGGAATCAACACTTCTTCATTCAGCATTTTACCCAAGTTTTCATCGTTCCCTAAATCAATGCTAGGAGCTTGCTCAGTAAACCTTATCTCACTTGGGTCAACGCGATGAAACACAACTTGCTCTGGGGTATCTGGCTTCTGACTGGTTGTAAAGCGTACTTTGGGTTCTTCTGTCTGATTGGTAGCAACAACCTCTTCTAACGTTGATTCATCAAGTGTGGGTAATGTACGCACTACAGGTGAACCACTCGTGAACGCTTTCTGTTGTATCTCTCGTTGCGCATTACCTTTAGATTCAAAACCCTCAGCCTTTATAGTATGTAAGCTCTTACTTTGTCCATCGCGTAGCAATGAATGGCTGCGCTCTACCCGATTGGCGTTCTCTTTTGTCGTGTTTGCTATTTTATTCTGACTAGAAACTTTGCGCTTGATCTTAATTTGCGGATTTGCAACAACTCTGTTGTCGTCTGCTTGAGTTATTTTATCTAACTGGGCTGTTCTGTACTGTTCTTTGAGCTGCTCAAATTCACTCAATTGCAAGGTGTTATTTAAGACAAGCCTCGCCTCAAGAGAGTTCGGGTAGGTCTGTAATAACAGCGTTTCTAACTCTTGCGCATACTGCAAACGTCCCATTCGGGCAGACAGTAGATGCTCCAATAACATGCCTCTTGGTGACACAAACCCTTTATCAGCATAAACTTTTAAAACATCTTCAGCTCGGTGTAGTTCACTTTTGGCATAAAAAACACTCGCCATCAAAATTAATACTGACTGGCGCTGAGAATTGTGATCGAGGGCCCGTTTTAAATACTCAAGCGCTAACTCAAAGTTGTCTTGGCGCAGCGCACACAATGCTAAGTTTTCGTAACTTTCCGCGACCCGCAAGTAACTAGGGATATCTATCGCTTTGAAGAATTGTTCAGTCGCAGCATCAAACTCTCCAATACGACATAAAAATGCACCATAGTTGTTACGTGTATTTGGATCATTTGGCCCGTACTCCAACGCCGTAATGTATGCTTTTTGCGCTTTCTCATTTTCGCCAACTTGTTCAAAGTAGTAAGCCAGCGCATAATGACTTTCTGGTAGTTTGGGCGCAAGATTTACAGCCCGGTCAAGGTTATACTTTGCCTGTGTGTTATTACCCGCATTAAGATATTGAAGTGCCAGTGCAATACGGGTTTTTGCCGCATCTTGGCCATTGGTCTTTTTTTGCACTACGGGTTTGTTACTGTTGGCATATCGTGTTTCGGTTACACAGCCACTCAAGCTGGTCAAAATGACAGCACAGCTTGCGCCGAGCAGCAAACGCCGACGCACACTACACGCGAATTGAGTGAGTAAACCATCCGTTAAAGCAGGCATTGACCACCTTTTTGCTAAGACACAGTGACTCTATCTTACCTGAAAGCCACTGTGTTTCATCTATTTTTTAGCCTACTTTTACTGCTATTGCATTATCTTGATTTTGTTGCTTTCTGACCACGCGTTTGGTTCTGTCAACAACATCCCCTACTAACTGCCCACAAGCAGCATCAATGTCATCTCCGCGTGTACGACGTACAATACATGTCAGACCAGCAGCTTGTAGTACTTTCGAGAAGCGATCAATACGGCTATTACTTGAACGGCCATAGTCATTACCCGGGAATGGGTTAAATGGAATTAAGTTAATTTTAGACGGTGTGCCTTTGAGCACTTGTACTAATTCATGTGCATGATCGGTACTATCATTGACGCCTTGAAGCATAACATACTCAATGGTGACATCTTTGTTTGCTTTTGAGCCATCGATATATCGACGACAAGCTGCTAAAAACTCTTCAATTGGATATTTTTTATTGATCGGCACAAGTTCATCGCGCAATGGGTTGTTTGGCGCATGTAATGATATTGCCAAAGCAACATCAATTTTCTCTTTTAAAATGTCCAGTGCAGGAACAACACCTGATGTACTCAATGTAACGCGACGCTTAGACAAGCCAAATGCCCAGTCATCCATCATCAATTCCATCGCAGGTACAACGTTGTTAATGTTTAGCAATGGCTCCCCCATGCCCATCATTACAACATTGGTAATTGGTCGTTTGGTGCTATCGCCATTATGCAATCCAATGTCTGTTGCTACACGCCATACCTGACCGATGATTTCAGATACCTTTAAATTACGGTTAAAGCCTTGCTGCGCGGTTGAGCAAAAAGTACATTCGAGTGCACACCCAACCTGAGATGATACACATAAAGTTGCGCGGTCTTTTTCAGGGATCCAGACCGTTTCAACTTCCTGACCCCCTTCCAAAATCATCGCATATTTAATCGTGCCATCACTGGCCACTTGTTTAACTGAGATTTCAGGAGCCTTGATCTCACATTGGCTTTGTAACTTTGCACGCAACTTTTTGTTGATATTGCTCATATCATCAAAGTTGTCGATACCAAAGTGATACATCCACTTCATCACCTGATCGGCGCGGAATGGCTTTTCGCCAAATGAAGCAAACAACTCGCGCATCCCCTCGCGGTTTAAATCTAATAGGTTAATTTTTTTCTCAGTCGTGGCCATGAAACAACCTCAGTTCAGGTGACGGATTGAACAACATAAATAAAAGCGCGCAATTGTACAAAAATCAATCAAACATCGCAATGATGTAATCGCTTTCAAAAACACCCCAATTGCTTTTCAAAACGATCAACGTGTATTAAAGGGATTAAAAAAGGGCCCTAGAGCCCTTTTTTATCTGCTCAACTCGATATTAACGAGTACGTGGGCAGATTTCTTCGTCGCTGAAGAAGTAAGCGATTTCGCGAGCTGCAGACTCAGTTGCATCTGAACCGTGTACTGCGTTCTCGTCGATGCTATCAGCGTAGTCAGCACGTAGAGTACCAGCTAGTGCTTCAGCAGGGTTAGTAGCACCCATGATTTCACGGTTTTTACGAACTGCATCTTCACCTTCAAGAACCTGAACCATTACTGGACCAGAAGTCATGAACTCAACTAGTGCACCAAAGAAAGGACGCTCTTTGTGCTCTGCGTAGAAACCTTCAGCTTTCTCTTGAGAAAGGTGAACCATTTTAGAAGCAACGATCTTAAGACCAGCAGACTCAAAACGGTTGTAGATTGCACCGATGTGGTTTTTAGCTACCGCATCAGGCTTAACGATTGAAAAAGTACGCTCTAAAGCCATCTTTTTAGCTCCAATAATAATTGTTGATATTTACGGGCGCGAATTATACGCTCTTTATACGTAAAAGCCCACACCCTTGTTGAAATACCGTGTTTATAGCCCCGAGATAAACCTGATCTACGTCAAAATCCGCCGCGCAAAACTCACTTATACTGCGCCGCTTTTTAACATCCCCAGCAGCTGGTTTGTACCCAGTTCAATGTATGAGGTTTAGATATGTTTGTACCAGAGCTACTATCACCCGCAGGCAGTTTAAAGAATATGCGTTACGCTTTTGCGTATGGCGCCGATGCCGTGTATGCCGGACAACCAAGATATAGTTTGCGTGTTCGCAATAATGAATTTGACTTGGCAAACTTAGAGATAGGTATAAATGAGGCTCGTCAGCAAAACAAAAAACTCTATGTGGTTTCTAATATAGCTCCCCACAATAGCAAGGTTAAAACATACTTAAGGGATATAGAGCCTGTTATCGCAATGAAACCGGATGCACTGATCATGTCCGATCCTGGTTTGATTATGTTAGTGAGAGATAAATGGCCTGACATGCCTATTCATTTATCTGTCCAAGCTAACGCTGTCAATTATGCCTCTGTGAAATTTTGGGCAAGTCAGGGCATTGAGCGGGTTATTTTGTCTCGGGAGTTGTCACTGGAAGAAATCGCCGAGATCCGCACGCTTTGTCCAAATACTGAGCTTGAAGTATTTGTGCATGGTGCACTATGCATGGCGTATTCTGGACGCTGCTTACTGTCTGGATACATCAATAAACGTGATCCTAATCAGGGCACCTGTACAAATGCTTGCCGTTGGAGTTATGACGTTAAGCCAGGTCAAGAAACCGAACTTGGCGATGTTGTCCACAAAGTAAACCCTCAAGATGTGATCCCGACGCTGGGCGATGGACAGCCAACTGAGCAAGTCTTTATGTTAGAAGAGCAAGGCAGACCCGGTGAATTCATGCCTGCGTTTGAAGATGAACACGGCACCTATATTATGAACTCAAAAGATTTGCGTGCTGTGCAGTATGTCGATCAGTTGACCAAAATGGGCGTACACAGCCTAAAAATAGAAGGTCGAACCAAGTCTTTTTATTATGTTGCACGCACGGCTCAGGTTTATCGCAAAGCCATAGATGATGCCGTAGCTGGAAAACCTTTTGATCCTAACTTAATGAGGACATTGGAAAACCTCGCCCACCGAGGTTATACGGAAGGCTTTTTAAAACGCCATGCCCATCAAGACTATCAAAATTATGAGTACGGCCACTCGGTGTCAGACAAACAACAATTTGTTGGCGAAGTGCTCGGTCGCAATCAAAATGGGCTGGTCGAAATAGATGTAAAGAATAAATTTTGCACAGGCCACAGCTTAGAGCTGATGACACCTCAAGGGAATATCGCCTTTAATCTTGAACATATGGAGAATAAAAAAGGCGAAGCCATCAATGACGCCAAAGGCTCTGGGCATATAGTGCAAATACCATTGCCAGAAAACATTGATTTAGACTACGCAATTTTGATGCGAAATCTGGGCGCCCAGGAGGATACCAGAAACCCATTTAAAAAGGCTTAAATGATGGCCTTACTCATCACAAATAAATGCATCAATTGTGATATGTGTGACCCTGAATGTCCAAACCAGGCCATTTATATGGGCAATAAAGTATACGAAATTGATCCCCATAAGTGCACTGAATGTGTTGGTCACTATGACCAACCCACCTGTGTCAGTGTCTGTCCTATTGACTGCATAAAGCCAGATCCTAACCACCGAGAAAACCTCGATACCCTGGCTGAAAAGTACTTACGCTTGACAGGGCAACTAGACACTTAAAGTACGAGGCAAGCACCTTCAATATGGGGGTGTGTGTCTTTACCGCGCTATTATTGCAGCCTCATTGATTATCCGTTCAATTTGTACTCATTTTTTTACAGCCTCCCCCATTTAGTGTCAAAGCTCTTATTTTACAATTTTATTACTTCTCGATATACAAGTTAAGGCAGTACAAAAAACAATCAAGAGGATACAACATGAAACTATACATAAACACCTTGGCTACGGCCTTTGGGGTGCTCTTACTCACGGCCTCAGAAACTAGGGCTGAAGGCCAGCATCTCGATATTCCCGATTTTCAGTTTGAAAAATCTCAGATCCAACAACTGGCCATCAACCCTTTGCTCCAAGTGGATGAGTCACAATTTATCTTTACGGATGAACTACTCAATGAAGATTGGCAATCTCTGTTATATAGCACAGCGCCACACCTCATCGACCATCAAGAGGCCCTGCTGCATTGGGCAGGGTACACCAGTATCAACCCTAAGCTGCTTCTCGTGCTGATGGAGCACGCAAGTCAGGTTATTAGCCAACCAAGCAAGGTAGCCATGACAAAACCTTTCGCCAATTGGTCCGATAAAACCGGGTTTGAAGCGCAACTTGAAGACGTTGCACTGAAATTAAACCAACGTTTTTACGCATTTGAATTGTATGCAACTAAACATAAATCTGTAACGAGTAACTCTGCGACGGCGGCACTATCAAGCCTGTTGGGAAGCGCAAATGCATTGGCCCCCTTAGCACAGCTTTATAACACCACCTTTGCAACACATTTATTGTCACCTCAACAAGTGCGATTTGAAGCTAAATCTGTTGCGCCGCAAGTAAACTTTTCAATGAACTTACCTTGGCCCTCAGGTTACGCATGGTATAGCGGCGGTGCCCATTCCAATACAGGTTCTGGTTACCCATACTCTTCTCTTGATTTTAACAATGGTTCTGGTGGTTGGGGATCGAACACTCCGTGGGTGCAAGCGGCCCATGGAGGAAAAGTAACTCGTTATTCAGCGTGCAATATCAGAGTCACACACTCAAGCGGATACTCGACTCAGTATTACCACATGGACAACTTACAATATAGTACCGGAGACTATATCTCTGCGGGCGATTGGTTAGGCAGATACGCAAATAATCGCAATATGGCTCTTTGCCAAGGGGGACAATCGAGCGGACCCCATGTCCACTTTTCACTCCTTTACAATGGTCGTTTTATCTCCTTACACAACGCCTATATTAGCGGCTACCGTATCGATGTAGGTAATTATAACTATGACGGTAACTGTTACCGTTTTTATTTTGAGAAAAACGGTTACAAAACATGTGCTTGGTCAAGACTTTATCACTAGGATAAACAAGCCTTAAGTTGTATGTTAGGTCGCCTTCCCAAAACGGCCTAACATTTATTACAGACCGTCCAATTGAACTGACAAGCCTTCCAATTCCCTCAGAGCATTTAATCATACTTTATAACTAAATAATGATACAGCCACAGTAAATTGAAAATTAAAGCTAAACTTATTGTGAAAAATATGTATATTTAAAGTAATAGGAACAATAAAAGGTCGTCTAAAAACATGAAAGCGATTCAAACTAGCAACAAGGAAGTTAGTCTATTTGTTTTAACCCACAACAAAACTGATACTCAAGACTTTGAATTTATCCGTTTCGTGAAAATACTGGAAGCAACCAGTAATCAAATTAAAATAGATACTCGCCTACCTGATACACCCCTACGGGCTCAACATCATTTATACTTGGTTGATATTAGCCACCGTGAATGCCAAGATTTGCTCAGCGCAGAAGTCAGTGCCTTGGCGTCACAACAAAACGTATTGTTATTTAACGCTCAGCCAAACTTAGTCAATGAGCAAACAGCCCTTCTTGCACGAATTAAAGGTGTAATTTACCAAAACACATCAGCAGAAAATATTTTCAAAGGGATCCAACGTGTACTTAATGGCGAGTTGTGGTTCTGCCGTACCTCTATCTCTCAAGCCTTTAACGAGCTTATCCAACAAATACCCAATATTCCTCGCCCGCAATCATTGGATATTCAAGACTCAGAGCTTGAGCTGCTGACTGCTCGAGAAAAGTCAGTGATCAAATTATTGGCCAGCGGTGCAAAAAATGACGATATAGCAGATTCGCTCAACATCAGTAGTCACACCGTCAAAACACATATTTATAGCGCCTTTAAAAAAACCAACTCACGCAATCGTATAGAGTTGGCAAACTGGGCACAAAAACATATTCCCCTTAACTCTGCCCCGGTCTCAATACAGCGCCATTAACTTCTTTCGGTAAGGCAGCAACAGCCTGCTCTTTTGCTGCCCAAACCCCCCTATCAATTCCCTGCTCCACCAGCATTGTTAACGCCTTTTCAATAGCTTGAGTAACACAAATATGCATCGGTTCATTTTCACTAAAACCCGCTTCAGCTTCAGCCAATCGCTTGTAACTCACATAGCGGAAAAAGCCAGCACGCACCTCCATTGAGAGCACCTTTTTCGTTGTCGCAACCGACAATAATACTTGACCGGTCCGCACATCCACAGCTCGTAAATAAATTGAGATCACGTCTTCACGGTATAACTCCGAAGCACCAATACCAAAATACTCCATACCTAAGCCGCCCGTTTTTACATTTGAGTCATAGCTAATGATCCCGCCTTCAAAAATGATTTTTGCCATCGTTAATGGGGGTAACTGCGCTGATTTTTTTTGCTCATCGGTCATTGCTGCGCGAGTAATTTTTCGCTCTGTTAGTAAATTTTGCAATCCTTCACGCTCTACCGGAATAAACCACTCTGTTTCATGTAATGCTTGCATCAGAATAGAGTTGGCGCCTTGAGTTACTGCCGTTGAGAATGAACTGACATTATCCTTTGGTTTGTATTGACCAGTTTGATCTCGAAATGAATACACTGCGACAGGGATCCTGCCTCGCGGCTTAGGCAGCTCTTTAAGAGACTGAAATTCATGACTTTTCTCTAATGCCTCAGGCAAACTTTGATCCGGTGGTAACACAGCCCCAATACTGCTGCACCCCACAAGAAACACTAAACAACATACTGCAACTACTTTATACATTAGCCAAACCTCGGCACTTCAATGATTGTGGTATCTCCATTGTCGATATGTTTGATCTGCACCGTTATTGAATCTGGTGTACTCGTGATCACTTGTATTTCATAGTCACCACTTGTAAATGTAGAGTCTTCATTAAAAATGCTGTCTTCTACATCATCACCAAATGCCATGTCTGAGATCTCTCGCACCATACGGTTGAGGTATGTCCGCTCCAATGATTCTTGAAATCGTTCTCCGTAAGACTTTTCGATAATTGGCGCACGATGTTTATTTTGGGCATTGGCTTTATTGAGTAGCATATTTGCATTTAGTGGATTACCACCAAATGAAGGGTTAATGGGTTTGTAAACAATCTCCGTTGCTGATGCACTCAGAGTGAAAAAAGATAAATAGACCAATATTGTTGTTTTCATTACTACCATCCGCTTTCAGCTAAATCGGGAGAACCTTGTTGGTAACGATCACTGGCCATGGCATCCATAACCGCAAATAGCGCAGCTTCAACTCGCTCATCCATAGGGCCTCCGCGACGCCCCATTGCCGTACTGTAAACTAAACGACGATTCATACGCACATCTAGTCGAGTACCTGCACGGGGTAATACAGTTTCTTTTATCGTGATATTTACACCAGAAGTATTAGGCAGTTCTCGCCAAAGTTGTGAGAAGTCATAATAAAATTGATAACCAAAGCGACTAATGCTTTGGTCCATTACCAGACCACCTAATTCAACTTCTTCAGTCTGTTTGGATGTTTTTGCAATTGAGGTGCTGCACAGGCCAAACAGTATCAACATGCATAATATGTGTTTCATAATAGTCAGGGGGCAAAGCCCCCTCTTACATTATTACTGCTGTGTCACTGTTGCGACGTTATTGTCACCAATTTGTGTAATACGCAAAGTTTGCGCATTACCAGTAACACCACCTTCAACCAAGTTGCCGTTACCTGTTTGACTGATAGACACTATATTGTCATTGCCAGCTACTACAAAACCGCCTGACTCAATGCCTGCAATAAAGTTATTGCTGCCATCTTGCGCTAGGTCAATTGAGTTACTACCACCTTCAAGTAATAAATCGATCACGTTGAGCTCACCAGCTTGTGCGATATCAATTTGGTTATTCGAACTAGCTACCGCGTATCCCATGGTAATTGCAGTGCTATTACCAATGTCATTTTGTACAACAGTTACATCATTGTTGTTAGCTTCAATACTCGGATCAGGCTCTGAGGATTGTAGTAAAAACTCATTTTGACTGCCGTTTTGAACAAGGTCTACGTCGTTGTCATCACCATTAAAGAGCGCAATGTGGGCATCATTTTGCTCACCAATTTGCATGGTTGTGATCTCGTTATTGTCACCCGCTAGACCGACATAAAGCGTGTTCAAACCCGCATCTTGATTAAGCGCTTGCTGCGCACTCGTAACTGTGTTGTTATCGCCTTGAATATCAACACCGACAGAAGAGTCATCGCCTCGTTGAGTCACAGTAACATCATTGTCATTCCCTTCGAACAGGCCACTTTCAAACTTAATTTTGTTGCCTTCTTGATCTACCTGTAAGTTGTTGTCGCTACCTACAATGCCAGCAACATTGATGGTGTTGTCATTACCTTCACTTTGCTCAAATTCAATGTCATTGTCATTGCCAGTTACTTGACCTATTTCAATGCGGTGATCCTCACCAATTTGCGACACTTCAATATCATTGTCGTCACCAACGAGAGTTTCAATCTCTACCTTATTGAATACGCCATTTTGATCAATTGTGAAGGCGTTTTGGTCACCTGTAACATTATTCAGATGCACTTCATGCCAACTACCTGATTGAGTACTTGTGACTGTATTTTGGTTGCCTTGCATGTTTTTGTTATACATCCAGTGGCCGCCAGTGCTTTGCGACACGCGTACATCGTTTTCATCACCATTGATGACATTGATAACTTCATTGTTGATACCAAAGTAACCTTCACCGGTTTGTGCCACCGCAAGTTGGTTGCTGTTACCTGTCAACGTTGTTTCAACGCCGTGAGAGTCACCGTCTTGGGTATAGCTTTGAATATTGCTATCACCCGTTGTTGTTACAAGTATTGCGTGGCTTGTGCCCGTTTGGTTCGTCGTGGTTTCATTGAAGTTACCAGTTGTAGTCACGCTCGCCTGATTGCTTGTTCCCTCTTGGAAACTCACCTGTGAATTACCACCCAAAGATGAGTTTTGCGTGAGCGTAAGCGAATTTCCTGTTGTAAGGCCTCTTTCGATTTGACTCAAGTTAGAAATAGATTGTGTTTTGCCTGTTTCTTGTACCGTTTGAGCCGCAACTGATTGAGTAAATGCAACGGCCAATGCGCAGCTAATTAATGATTTAGAAAACTTCACACTTTTCTCCTTAGTGTTTTTGCGTTTTAATTTTGATTTTAGTACCTGATATGCTTTACATTTATTGAAATTAACTGCGCGAAAATTCGTCGTTGCCGGGACAAAAAAACTCAAACTAAAATAAAGTGCATTCGCTATACAAAGTACTGCTAATTAAAGTTGATCTATTCCAGTTCATAAAAACTTGAGAATAAATCATGATGCGTCCTGTTCTTATTTAGAAGTTCTTTAATTATTGGTTTGTCACTTTTTGATCTAATTCAGTATTTATTCTGTGGAAACTGAGTAGACTAGAAAGCAAGTCACGTATTCACTCTAATTTGCTATTTGATGAAGATAAATGAGAAATTTTATTGAATAAATTACTCCATTATAATCATAAACTTATAGTAAATTATCAATTTTATGTAAGTAATCCCCCCTCCGGATACCAAAAAAGTATGAGTAGAAAAAGGATAAAAAAATTGAGCATTAAGTGACTGCAAATACCAAAAAAGCATGAGCCATAGCTAAAAAGCATACATAAAAGTCACAAAAAAACATGAAATTTAACTATTGAACTAATTTCAATTTGATGTCCGCTAATTCTCTATATTAGGTTTTAAGACGTTGCCCAAAATGATGTCGTCATCAGTTCTTAGAAGAAGTCACAAAAAGTAGTCGTGCTCACATGCACAACTTCTAACCACTTAGAACAACTAATATTGGAAGAATGATGAAAACTAAACTTACAGCTTTAACTCTGGCACTCACGCCATTGCTTGCCTTTAATTCACACGCAGCAGTGCAAATTCAATCTACAACACAAACAATTGATGACAGTGTACTCGTTGTATTTAAAGACAATGCGAGTGTTGCCATGCGTGCTCAAGCTAGACAACTCGTCAAAGCTCGTATTTCCGATAGCAATGCCGATGAAAAAGATGACAACTATAAGAATGTTTTGAACGGCCGATTAGCCAAGTTTGACTTAGATGGCATGACGCCCAAGCAAGCTATCAAGCTACTAGAAAAACACCCTGCTGTTTCATATGTTGAACCAAACTATATCGTTACGGCTCTAGCTATTCCTGACGATAGCCGCTTTGATGAACTTTGGGGTTTGCATAATACCGGACAAACAGGCGGTACTAATGATGCTGACATTAATGCCCCAGAAGCATGGGACATCAGTATCGGTTCTCGCGACGTCATTGTCGGTGTTATCGATACCGGTGTAGATTATAATCACCCTGATCTTGCCGCAAACATGTGGCTCAACCCTGGTGAAATTGCAGGCGATGGTGTTGACAATGACGGCAACGGCTATGTCGATGATGTATATGGTATCAATGCAATTACCGATAGCGGTGACCCAATGGATGACCAAGGCCATGGTACTCACGTTTCAGGTACCATTGGTGCTACCGGAAATAATGCGCTAGGCGTTGTCGGCGTTAACCACGAGGTATCCATCGTCGGTTGTAAGTTCTTAAACTCTTCAGGTAGTGGATCTACTGGCGACGCTATTAAGTGTATTGACTATATGGTAGGACTAAAAAATGCGGGTCATAATGTCAGTGTGCTAAATAACAGCTGGGGCGGAGGCGGTTTCAACCAAGCGCTTTATGACTCAATTACAGCGAGCGAGCAAGCTGGCATTTTATTTGTTGCAGCAGCTGGTAACAGTGCTAGGGACAATGATGTTTCACCTGGCTACCCGTCTAGCTATGATCACGATAGTGTCCTTGCTGTCGCATCAACAACCCACACTGATAGCATGTCTTCATTCTCACAATGGGGACTTACATCTGTCGATTTAGGTGCGCCGGGTAGCAATGTATTATCAACAGTACCTGGTGGTGGCTACTCATCTTTTTCTGGTACTTCAATGGCGACGCCTCATGTAGCTGGTGCAGCTGCATTGGCACTGGCAGTGAATCCAAGCCTGACAACTCTTGAACTAAAAAACCTCTTGATGGAATCTGGTAAGCCAATTGCCGCATTAGAAGGTAAAACAGTGTCAGGGAAACGACTTGACGCGCACCAAGCACTGATAGACGCAGATCCGGAGCCTGGCTTTAGAGTGATAGCTACACCAGTAGCACAAGAAGTAACAGCTGGGGAAAATGCTGATTACCAGTTGACGTTTAGTTCAATTGCAAACTGGGATGGTGACATCGCATTGACAGCAAGCGGCGACTTAAATGGTGTCACACTGTCAAAGACAACAGTAAAGCCTGGTGATACCGCAGTGCTGAGTGTGCCAACCACAGCTGAAACTGCATGGGGCGATTATAGCTTCACAGTTGATGCGACGTCTGGTCAGCTCAGTCAACAAAAACAAGTATCTCTGACTGTACTACCTCAAGGGTTGCGTGATTTTACCTATGACAACACAACCAGTGTAGACATACCTGATAACAATCAAGCTGGTGTAGAGTCAAAGATCAACATCGTGGACCCAATCACTATTTTTGGCTCTAGTGTGGCATTAAACATCAGTCATACATATATTAGTGATCTATTGGTAACGCTTACATCACCTGCGGGCACTGTGGCAACCCTGCACAATCGCACCGGTGGCGGCGCTGATGACATCGTCGGTAGCTTTACTTCAGATGCGTTTAACGGAGAAGTGGCAACAGGTGAGTGGACATTGAAAGTCGTGGACAATGCGACTTTAGACACTGGTACTTTGAATAACTGGTCTGTGACTCTTACAGGTATTGGCGAGATCTCTGATCAACCACCAGTCTCTGGCTTCAATTTTGTTCGTGAAGGACTAAACGTCACCTTTACTGACACCAGTACAGATGTCAACGATGACATTGTCAGTCGAGCATGGGACTTTGGCGACGGAAATGTCAGTGATCAGCAAAACCCTGTACATACTTTCGCTGCCTCTGGTACGTATGACGTTGCCTTGACTGTAACTGACAGTAAGGGAAATACCCATACAAGCACACAATCTGTGATAGTAAGCTCTGACAATCCACAACTTGAAATCGTCCGTGCGAATAAAACACGTTTGGGCTCAATCCGAGTTGAATTAAAATGGAGCGGCTCTACTGCCGAGCAGGTTTCAATTTACCGTGACGGACAATTGATCCGCACAGTCAATAACACAGGTAAATTCCGTGACTTCTCTCGCAATGCAGCCGCAACAAGTTACACCTACAAGCTGTGTCAAGATGGTGACATTTGCTCACCGGAAGTGACTGTTAACTTTCAATAACATAAGCGAGTGAACGCTAGGAACCTAGCGCTCGTTATCTGCACGGCTATTGTGGCCGTGCAGACTTAAATACCTCACCTAAACTGGCGAATTCAGCGCCCCCCAGCCTCGCTAGTGGATCTAATTTCAATGCATCAACTTTACTGCGCGCTTTTTCATCGAGTTGAACTATTTCATCATCAATATAGGCCTGTGTCACTTCAACAAACACTAACTTCATGGGCAATTCTCCCATTTCAACCACTTTATGTAGTTTACATGCGAACGCTACTTTTGCTTTTTCTAATCTGGGCAGAGGTGAATCAGGAAAATCAACCAAATCCAAATCAAGTAGATCTAACTCTGACTCATCATTTGGTAGTGATGCCGCCGACTGGGTAACCTCATGAGCTAAAGCACTGTCAGCGATGTGGATAACCAACTCTTCTGTCGCTTCAACATTCACCACAGAATCTTTGTACTCTCCTGTGGGTTTCTGTCCCACTGCATACATTAAAATAGCAGGATCAGAACTGATCGCTGTGAAGTAAGAAAAAGGCGCTAAATTTAATACCCCTTGTGTGTTTTTCGATAATACCCAAGCAATGGGCCTAGGGACCACAGTTTGGGTCAGAGTATGATAAACACGGTTTGGTGATAGTTCCTTGAAATTTAATATCATCCCAATTGCCTCAAAGAAATAAAGCAGCATATGTTAGCCTGCTATCTTTGTACATAGAAAATAGCAGACTATGACTCTCTTCATCACTGAGACTGGCGCACGAACTAAAGTATTTGCGCCAACCGCCCTGTTTGCACAAATCCACCAATTAACCCTGCTGAGCCACCTATTACGCCTAAACACCAACCAAGCATGCCATATTTTTGTTGTCTTGCGAGGCGCTGATAAGCGCTCTGATCAAGCTCTGCTTGCTGTAACAAACGACGCTTATTGGCGACGGCCATCAATAAAGTGAAGCGCGTCACGCCTATCAACAGAAATACAAAACTCAACAAGGGCAACAGCCAGCCCGAACTAATTTCATAGCACACCATCATGATAATAACACTTGCGATGATCCACAGGTTGGTGATTTTTCTCGCGCGATGTAATTGCGCAACGACCGCTATATCATCAAAATGTTTGAGAGCACGTTTTGCACTTAGTTCATTGGCCAGTAATGCCAATATCCCCCCGGTGACGGCGCCTCCGAATAGACTAATCAGCTGCCAAAACCACGACGTTTGATAACCTGACACCACTGTACTTACCGTCATTGCAGCTGCCGGTGGTGCTGTCACCGCTAGGGACATTACCATGGATGACAACCCCACAGGTGCCGTTGCCAAAATCACTTTGCCATATTTTGCCAAAATTTGACTTTTAAGCTGCCGACGTACCCGCTCAAGGCGCTTTCTTACTACCCCTTCATTTATCCCAAGTAATACGCTGACAGCATGCGTGCTTTGCTCTTCTCGATAGTACAGCAAAACCACTTCCCGACTTTCATCAGGCAACGAATCTACAAAGTGATAAAGGACTTGGTTTTGTTGTTGCTGAACAAGTAATGAGTCTAGGGGCATACTGCCATCAAAGAGCTGGTTTAATTGTTGCTCTGCACAAGCTGAACTCACTTGGTGCTGCTCTACAGCCCCCAAATCTCTTAGGTGGTTTATCGCCGTATAGCGTGTAAGCTGCCTGATCCAAGGCAGTATACTGGCATTATTCTTGAGCTCCCCTAGCTTTTGCCAAACCTTAATAAATACTTTTTGGCTGACGTCCTCACTGTGATTCACATCTTTAGTGATCGCCAATGCAATGCTACTGACCACGTTCGAGAGCTGATCAATCAGTGTGGAAAACGCTTTTTGATCCCCTGACTTTGCAGCCTCAACTAATTTTTCCAGTTGTGTATCTACGTTCATTCCCTTACCTCCTCGCTAGCCACGGTGAAACAGCATATTGATTTACCGACTTTAACATATGTTTTCCTTTTGAATGGTTGCTATAGATAAAGTCCCGGTGGATAAATAAACTGTGACAATTTTTATTTATTCATGGATGGAGGGTTGAAGTGGCGCAATACTGTGCCGCCCGTCGCAGCACTTATAAGCTATTGGTCAATGGGCACAATATAATAAAGCATGTGCCTGAGCGCCCGTTTTGCGACTGCAATTCAATTTTGCCATTGAATTCATTTTTGATGATATTGTATAAACGGCCAAGCCCTAAGCCGCCACTGCCCTTGCCTAATGCATGTGCTGCAAAAGGAACAAAAATGTTCTTCGCCATTGTTTGCTCAATCCCACAGCCATTATCACAATAAATAAGCTGAACCATGCGCCCCGCATCTATGATATTTGCACTTATTTCAATATGTCCTTTTTGCGCCACGGTAAAGCCATGCTTAATCGAGTTGTCTATCAATTTACTCAGCACTTCATCCATCGCTTCAGCAGAGCCATGTAAAGATATATTTGGATCGATATTCAATGCATAAGTCACTCTATTGTCTGCAAAGCGTACCGCAAATTTTTCAATTACTTGTGTGCCAAGTTGAGACAATGAAAAAGCATTGTGCGGCGCGTCTGTTTCATGCCGATAACCTAGACCTTGAAACTTCTCACTTAATGCCACCAACTTGTCTACGCTCGCACTATTTGACTGCAAGCTCATTTGAATCACATCAAGTGTTTCTAGCAGGCTAGCCTTTTTCAGCTGATCATGATCAATAGCAGACAGTAAAGCCTCAATTTTTGATTTCATAACCGACTCTGCAATTGCAATATTGCCAATCGGCGTATTGATCTCATGAGCCATACCTACCACCATATTGGTCATTGAAGCCATTTTTTCCGCTTCCACCAGCTCATTCTGAGTTTGTTGCAGCGCTATTAGAGAGGCCTGCAATTTAGTTGTTTGATCGGTCAGCTCTTGATTAGCAACTTGCAATTCTGCTGTTTTTAATGCCACCTTTTCATCTAAAGTCATATTTGATATTTTCAGCTTTTGCTCTGTTTCTTTGAGTTCTGTAATATCGGTGATCACGCCCTCAATGTTCTGCTGATTATCACTATAACCTCCCCGTTCTATCATCCATCTAATCCCTCCGGCGCGATGAATTACTCTGTAGATCACCTTAAACTTACCTGTTGTCTCTAGCTCATCTTGGATCACTTGCCACACCATACCTTGATCATCTGGATAAATAATATCGGCAAACGCCAGCGCTTTATTGTCGATAAAGTCTTCGGCGAGGTAGCCAGTAACGGCTTCTATGGCTCCATTTAAGTACAACATCGTCCAATATTTATCATTCTTGCAGCGATAAACGATTGACGGGATTTTATCTACCAGTGCTTGATAGCGTTGCTTTTCCTGCGCAAGGGTTTGCGAAATGTCTTTGAGGTGCCTGACGTAAGCTCTATTGCGGCGGTGGAAAAACGCAAACAACACAGTCAATATAATGACCTCAACTGCAATACTAATGAACGCCATTGTTTGCAGCGCGGTAAAAGCTTGTTCAATTTTATCTGTGGCAGGTTTAAGCGGCATTGAGGTGAGTAAAACCCACCCTTGAGAATCAATAACTGACATTGTGAACAGTCGCGATTTATAGGCTAGATATGACTCACTGTGCGCCCATAGTTTTTGATACGCCTCATACCACACGCCGTGCTCAAATGTTTTAAAGTCTTCCGCGCCCCCGGCTTGCATCAAGCTTTCAATATCAGATGCAACGATTTCGCTTTTTTCGTTTAGTAAAATAAAAGCACTATGTTGCTCCCCTTTTAGCAACTTTGCGTTATCTAGCAGGCTCTGTAAGGTAATGTCGTGCCCAACAGTGCCGTACCATTTATCTTCGATATAAACTGGCGTTACAGCAGACAACATCAATAATTGAGGAATTGGATCTTCCACCAAGGGGGTCCAATAGGTACCAGGAGCAGCATTTGGCACCAACCATGGCGTCCCCTTATAGCTAAATCCAGCTTGCGCTTTGAATACGAATTCAGGCACCTCGGGCCAATAAATGACAATGCCTCCGGTTCGATTCATAAACCAAGTATCTGAAAATTGATTCGACAAAGCTCCTTGACCAAAGGTTTCAACAATTTGTTTTGCCGTTAATAACCTTTGAGATTGTTTTGCTGACAACTCGCTACCTGGTGGTAAATAAATACCAGCTTGGTGAAAACCATCAAACCCACTTTTGCGCGTCCGCTGTGAACCATCAGGATACGGTTGGATAAGCTCCGACAGTTGCTTACCTAAAGTTGGATAACCTTGCTCTAAGCGTAATTGCAAAGCTCTTGCTAAGCGCCCAGATGACTCAGACGCATACTGTAACCTTTGCTCAATCTGCTCGGCGATAAACCCCGCTTGCCAAGCCCGCTGCTCTTTGATTTCATCAAGTTCTTTGTTGATCAATTTTGACTGTTCTAACATGCTGAAATAAAGCAATACTGACAACACCAGTATTGCCGAAATTGCAGGGACAAACCACGGGGTTGTACGATACTTTACGCCCATACGCACTCTTGTGATACCCAACCCAATAATTCGGCACGTTGTAATTGACTAGAACTCATATTTCATCTAACCACTTATGCATTTACTTAATCATTGTCAAAAACGCTAATTTTTCAAATTAATCCTGCAACTCCCTCTTTGCATCGCTATGAGTGGAGGAAATTGATGACATCTAAAAATTGTATAGTGCAGTGATCAAACGCATTGTGCGCGACGATACGGATGGGGGTAATGGTTAGTCGTATAAACGCTGGCGTGTGAACGCAATCGTGTGAACGACAGCACACCCAGAAGTGTGCTTTTAGACAGTCGTCTTTGCTCTGACGTTATTGCAAGTTTAACTGATGAATTGTCATGGATGCTCGACCACCCGCTTTGTCTGTTAAGTCAGGAACAAAATATAACGCAGAAACCGAAGATTTGATGATCCCTCTATCCTTAGACCACAACGGTGTCCAGTCAGGTCGAGTAAATTGCTGTAAGGTTACTCGCTGAGTTTGAGGTGTGAGTGCTCGTGGCAACACCACTTGATAGTGCGCATAACTTTTGTCTCCCTGACCGCCATATTCTTGCTGTGATAATTTAATCACAAGCGGTTGATCACTTTGATAGGTCAATTCGATGCTATCTAAGCCATTCAAGTTTCCACTGGGAATATCATAAATTAATTCAACCCAAGAGTTATTTTGTTTATCTACCCTAGGTACACGATCAAAGCCTATTTTAACGCGGTTATTTTGCACCAGAGGTTCATCGAGTAACACTTGGCTACCGTGCGGGTCGGTCGCATATCGCCAGTGATCCTCATTAAATTTTACTGGGGACTGCGTACTTGTGCACCCAACTAACAACAACCCACTTAAAAAAGAAACTACACGCATTCAGCTCTCCTTATTCATTCTCTGCGATGATGATAATTCAACCGCTTCGTTTTAACAGGCAATTGCGTTTAGTCACGATATGGACTCGATCAAATGCACTCAGAGCTCACCTCGCGCGACAATAATTAGCTGCTCACGAAACCACTTGATGGCTTGTTCATCATTGTTCTTTATGTGCCAATACAACTTCATTGCATATGAATCTATAGAGACTGGGGTCTCAAATTTTGATACTTGGAACTGATGACCAATCGCTTTTATGAACTTCCTCGGCGCAGTAAAAATTGCATCTGTTTGCTCTACGATATAGGGTGCACTGGAAAAGTTTGCGACCTTGTACTGAACTGTCCGAGATAACCCCAGAGCATTTAACGCATCATCCACCATACCTCGCGTATCCTTACCCGTTCCAGCTAATACATGTGGATAATGACAAAATGCTTTCATGTCTTGAGGGCTCTCCAAGACTGGGTGCCCATTTCTGGCAATTGAAACAAAGTCATCTTTGTATAGGGTTGTTACCATTAAGCTTGGGTGACTCGACTCCATAACACTGATAGAAAAATCAACTTCACCACTTTCAATTTGACTAGCCAACCCTCGCTTATCCAGCTTACGAAACACCACTCTGATCTGTGGCGCAATACCGGCTAGATGTGTGATTAGCGGCGCTGATAACGCCTGCTCAACTAAATCACTGGTAGCAATAAAAAATGTTCGAGTAGACGTTTTTGGTTCAAACTGCTCTTGGAAAAGAATGTTTTTTTCAAAGTCGTTCAGCCACCTATTTAACTGCGGCTTTAATGTCTCGGCACGCGGTGTCATGACCAACTGGTTGCCCTGTCGAATTACCAGTGAATCGTTGAAGCTGTGGCGGAGTTTTTTTAGCGTATGACTGACCGCAGATTGCGTTAACCCTGCGCGTTCTCCTGCCCGTGTTAAGTTTTTTGTTTCAAAGATAATCTGCAACAACCTAAGTTGGTTTAGTTCAATATCCGAGATATTTGCCATCTGGCCACCTCAACCATTAATCATATTCATGATTATATTAAATCAATTAATTTCAATAATGAAGGGAGAGTTTATATGCTGTTTTACATCGCAATCACCTACAGATAAAGCATAGGAAATACAATGAAATTAAACCCCCTCGTAGCGCTGGGCGCTTTGACATTAAGTCCACTAGCTCTTGCAGACGAAATATTAGTGGTTATGTCTGATACGCATAAAATGACTTTAAAAAATGGCACAGAATATAAAACCGGCGTGTATCTCAATGAGTTGATGGAGCCCGTAAAACTATTTTTAGAAGCTGGTCACACCCTTACCTTTGCGTCACCAAAAGGCATGGCCCCTAGGTTAGATCCAGTGTCAGATACACCAGACCACTTTTTAGATACCAGCAAAGCCTATTATAACTCGCATAAGGCGCTGTTTAATCAACTTATGATTGATGATAAAACGCATAGCCCTGTAGTCAGCTTTTCACGTATCGAACAAATAGGTATCGACAAATTTGACGCCGTATTTGTTCCAGGGGGTCATGCTCCTCTCGGGGATTTAGTCGCCAACCCTAAATTAGGTGCTTTTTTAAAACACTTCAATGCAACACAAAAACCGACAGGGTTAGTCTGCCACGGTCCTGTTGCACTTTTATCTGCGTTGCCTGATGCAAAAGCGTTTGAGACACAAATGAAGCTAGGCAAAGAACCGACATCTACAAAGGGCTGGATATATGAAGGGTATAAAATGACCACTTTCAGTAACTCAGAAGAAGCTGTTGCGACACAGTACTATCTTAGTGGGGATGAGCTATTTTACTGGCCACAGGATGCGTTAACTGAAGCTGGCGGCAAGTACGACCGAAGTGAGCAAGACTGGCAACCTCATATTGTTGTCGACCGCGAACTGATAACAGGACAGAACAATAAGTCTTCTGTTGGCGTTGCTCAGGCGCTTTTAGATAAGCTTAACAAATAAGCTATTCTCACATTCTTTTATCAGCGTGCGATTGCACGCTTTTTTTGATCGCACCTGCCGTATATAACCGCCAAAACCCTCTCGTTCTCAACCCCTTAAATACTCGTTTGTACCCTACCTTTATCTATGCCAGGTTCTGGCGCCGCCAACAGCTATTTCACTCTTTAATTTTTGTAATCACGTGGTGATTCCAGAAAGAATTCAGAATTAGATAGACTATTAATCAGCAAGTTATCAAATAACTCATAATTTGAAGTTTTCGTTATTTTAATCTCAGAATAATCATACTTACAAATAACTAACAATTAATAGTTTAGTTTTTGACTTGTTTTTATCGTGTAAATTTAGAAAAAATTGCAGCGCTTTATTCCTACACTGTGAGATAAGCCATTTATTTCCTAAATTTAAACCTTATGTACAATCTTCTGGTGAAGCTCCTAATAACTTATCGTATAAACTAGATTATAAATTTATCTGGCCGGCACTATAGAGCGATGAAGGGACAGTCGCAGTTATTTTCTGTCATAGGCTGACTTATACAGAGTGGACTTAAACCAACTCGTTTATGCACCAAATTATTTAGATATCTTGGTTTATTATATCTTTTAGGCAGAATCGCTAAAAAGCTAGGCTTTACCGCAATGTGCGCATGTCACAGACTTAGAGTTGTGTCTGTTATAGTTTAATATTACCTGCTCAAGCTCTTGAGATGAGATCCCCATTGATTCAGACAACTTTTCAATAGCGACTTGTTCTTCAGAAGTAATTATTCCGTCCTGAAGAGCAGTAGCTATCTCATGTTCTAGTAGTTGTTTCCGCGTTCTCAGCTCATCTCCGAACTTAGCTGCAAGCATAGCAGCAGGTAACGCGACTATACCAACACCTAACAACATGATAAAAATGGATATAAATTTTCCTAAGAAAGTGATTGGTGTCACATCACCATAGCCAACCGTCGTCATAGTCACTACGGACCACCAAATGGCGCTGGGAATACTATCAAACACATCAGGTTGAGCCTCGTGCTCAACGCTATACATAACACTGGCTGACATTAACACTAAGACACTCATGATTATAATTGCTGCGCCTATGCTGGGTAATTCTTTTCTCAAGACATCCATGAATAGTCGAAGTCCTTTGAAGTAGTGAGTTAGTTTCAATAACCTAAGCATTCTAAGCAAACGCAGATATCTTAAATCTATTGCAAATATGAACGATAAGTAAAAAGGTGCTATTGCTAACAAGTCTATAAGTGAAACAGGGCTTAATGAATACCTAACTCTAGATTTTATTGGCGAAGAACTATCACTATGCGGTGATTCAACTGAAACCCATATTCTCGCGAAATATTCTAGCGTAAACACAACAATAGAAAAGATGTTAAACAAGAGAAACTCTAGATGGTACATTTCGCCTATAGGTTTATAAGACTCAAGAAGAATGGCACTCACATTTAAAATGATAAGTACTACGATAAAGCCGCTAAATAATCGACTAGTCCTCGAACCATCGAATCCGTGTTCGAGAATATCGTATACTTTTTGTCTAATTGTTAGTGCCTCGGTCATCTGTATTTCCGCTAATGTTTGAGTTAACTTTTAGTGCCTAATTCTTAAGTTTTAGCCTGTTCTTCTTTAGAAAAAGTAAGATAGGCTCTTGTTACTGGAATGGCTATTTGAGAGATTAATGCCGTTCCCCATAAAAGATTACCCACTAAAGCGGGCACATAGGGTAAGACCATTAATGTTGCTAAAGCCAAAGCAACACCAAACATTCGTACATTTGCGGTAGCAAATCGATGAGCAATGCGTTCTTCGATATTGAATTGAATCCAAAGTAGACACAGTAAATATGAGGCAAGCCCGATACAACCAATTGCACCATATTTAAGCGGGTATGGGTCCCAAAATCCTACTTTTACTTCACCAGCAAGCGCAACACCCACCATCACAGCAGAAAGCATCAGAAACAAATGGGCTAACCACCAGTTAACAAGTGTCCATTTTTCTTGATTTTTCGGTTTTCCATTGCCTACAAAGTCGAAATAAATCCAGCATTGAACAAATACCGCGATACCCCCAAACATAAAGTTAAATAGGACTTCTGGGGTGACTTTATAGACACCTTTTTCGGATAGTGTGATTACTAGCTTAAAGAATCCTTCGCCAACAACAATGAGTAACAGTAGAGCAAATCTCTCAGACATATGCCCTAACCGAGGCAAAAATCGCTTACACTCTAAAACGCCAATTTTGGGAAGCATATACAGAAGTTGGATCGAAAGTATGGCAAGAGCAAATAACGCAAAATTATACGGTTCAGGAAGAAAAGCACTTATTGCGAATACGATAGCAAGAACAAAGAAGTTGCGGCTTACTGTTCGTGAAAGCACTGTTGCTTCAACACCAAGCCTATTCGTTCTGTGATACAAATAGGCGGTGATCATTCTATTTGCTGCGTAAGCAAGGGCAAAATACATCCAGCCCTTATCTAAAACATGAGGAATCGACGCAGCCATAACCATTGCGCTTACAATTTGGCAAGACATGATGAGTCGATGTTTTACGTCTGTGCTGACATAGAGTGAGTTAAATACGCTAGAGTCTGCCCATGCAAACCACACAGCGATAAATAGTCCCGCAAATGCTAGAAAACCATCCACACTCAAGTGGTCACTTAAAAAGTTTCCAAGTAAGAAAATAATGACCACATGGATCAGATCATAAAATAACTCAACCCAATGCACATGGTCATGGGTATTATCATAGTCTAAGTGGTGCTTTGGCAATCGCCACATTGGATGATTTTCTAGTGGCATACTATTTCTCCGGCTTTTCCCAAGCATAAGGCTTCATAGCATCGTCCACTTTTGTATGTGTTAATGCGTTTGTGAAGTTTGAGATTAGTTTTGATGCCAGTCCGGTGAGCACTTCCAAAGCTTGGCGCTTAGTATATCCCGCATTCAAAAACTCATTTAACTTATCGTCACCAATATGACCTCGGTTGTCTAATAAGGCTTTTGTGAAATCATGAAGCGCTTGAAGTTTTGCGTCTGGCAGATTAGTGCCATTTCTCAACGCTTCAATAACATTATCTGGCATTTTAGATGACTTCATCATCCATGTATGGCCCGGAACACAATAGTGGCAATTATTCTCAAAGTTTGACGTCATAAAAACAACTTGTTGCTCAACTGGGCTAAATGTTGTTTCTTTCATGAAGCTTGTAAAGGTTTGGTTATACGCTTTATAGGTTGCTGGCGCTTCAGCTAAAATTTTGTGGAGGTTTGGGATCATGCCAAAACCTGCTAAAGATTGTTCCATTAGTGGTTTCGATTCTTCTGGAGCTGTATCCGGTTCATAATAAGTAAACATAATAAGTTGTCTCTATTTTAAATATTGATTGAGTACACGTTCGAAAGTGGTTACTTCTTGTGCACCTGATAGGGCCTGCTTGCCATTAAAAATAAATAATGGCACGCCATGTATTCCTTTTTGATGCCAGTGCTCTTCGATTAATTTCACTTCTTCAGTGTATGAGTTGTTAGCTATTACAGACTGAGCTTGGTGAGGGTTCAAGCCAACCTTTTGCACCACATGTATAAGTTCAGGCTCTGTAAAAGTGCCTCTATTACTAAAGAAATGCTCAAAAAATGCCTCTGCTAATTGGATTTGGAAATCACTTTCTTTCGTCCAGTGAAGCAGTTGATGACATTGATGTGTATTAAGCATTTTCATTTCATCAAAGTAGTTAAACTTGAAGCCGACTTTTTCGCCTTCTTCTGTCAACATGGCTCTGGCTCGAATGCTTCCCTCTAATGTAGTTCCGTACTTTTTCGACAAATGTTGTCTTAGGTTTTCACCTTCTTTTGGCATATTGGGGTTAAGCTCGAAGGGGTGCCAGACAATATTAACGTCGAATTTATTATCAAAATTGGCTAATGCCTTTTTTAAGCGGCCATAGCCAATGACACACCAAGGACAAACCACATCAGAAACGATATCAATGTTAATTTGTATCTTTGCCATGATTATTTCTTTTCAACGATAATTGCAGTGATTGTTGTGTCACCAACATTTTTAACTTGATGTTCCCATTGGTCATGCCACATAACATAGCCGTCTGGGATCTCCAAAGTCATGTCTTTTTCATTCGTTGTTATCGTCGCCTTGCCACCTTTTTCAAAGTAAACAGTCTCAGCATTGTGTTTATGCCAATTATCCTGTTCTCCTGGTTTTAATGTCATCTTGAGCACGGTAACTTCTTCGTTCTCAAGCAGTAGTTCATATTGATTTGGAGATGCAATGTGCGCAGATTTGACTTTCGTGTCCTCTGCAAGCGCACTTCCAAACAATAGGGCTGAAAAAACAGCTGACAATACAACCTTTTTCATAGGCGCTCCTATTTACGCATACCACGAATAGGGTAGTTGTTAGCGGGATTTCTTATCCAATCTAAACCACTAATCAATGATTGAAGTTCTGGCCTAACAAATGGATTGTTTGAAATGTCCACTACGTGGAGCTTTCCTTCGCTATTCACAACAAATAGACCCGGCTCAGCAAAAGGGTGATCCGTTTCTTCAGGCGATCTAGGATCTGATATATACAGTCCAAGCTCTTCCATCTGTTCAACAGTAAGGCCGTATGCGATAGGGAAGGTCACATTAAGTCTTTCCATATGACTTTCTAGTTGCGCTTTACTGTCACCAGAAACGACGATCAAATCTACGCCTGTTTGAGCAAGTAAGCCTTTTGCATTTTCTAACTGGTTTAAGTAGCGGGTACAGAGCGGGCAGTGTTGCCCTCTGTAAACAACAATCATCTTCCAATCCAAACCATTTTCAGGAGTAGACAACTTTTTAATATCGCCATTCAAAAGTTTGGCTTCGATAATTGGAAAATTAGCTCCTGCATGTAACTTACTGGTATATTCAACGCTCATGACTGCTCCTTAAAAATGTTTGTTAATGTGCGCTTCAAAACGTTTTAAGTCATTTTCCACATCGGCATTTTTCATCACATCAAAACACGCAAATGTTTCCATTGGTTTCATACCAAAGAACTTGAAGTTCATATGCATAGGGAACAGAAGATCATCAACAGATTTGCCATCAAAGAACTCAGTTTCGTCATTAAATGACTCTTCTGGCGCATTGAAAGTCAATGACATCATGTATTTCGTATTAGTTAGTGTGCCACCCATACCATAGTTTTCTTTAGGTGAGTCATGGTGGCGACCGTCACCATTACACAAAGCACCGCCCATACCTGCTGTATACACTTCATCCATATACTTTTTAAAAGACCAAGTAACCCCCATCCAATTAATTGGTGATTGGAAAATAACGAAATCCGCCCACTGATGGTTCTCTAGTTCTTTTTCAACATCTATCGCTTCAGACATTGTTACTACACGTGTTTTATGACCTTTTCCTTCTAATAAGCTAGCTGCTTTATCTACTAAGGTACTGTTAAGCTTGCCTTCAGAAAAAGGGTAATACTGATGACCATTGATGATTAAAATATTGCTCATTTGTGTTTACTCCAAAATTAAAATTTATTTTGAACGGTTATTTGTGGTATATTTTAGGTACCTTTTAACAACAATCAATTAGTATACTTTTAGTAACCTAGGATAAATAAGTGGGTAATTGTGGAAAGTTCAATAGAAACAGATAGTAAGGGAAGAAAAAAAGTTTATAACGCATGTACAGAGCCTTGTGCAATTGAAAAAGGCATGCGTTTAATCGGCGGAAAGTGGAAAGGATCAATCATATATCATTTAAAAGATGAGCCCGTCCGGTTTAATGATTTAACTAGAATGTTAGGCGGCGCAACAAAGAAAATGGTTGATCAGCGTCTCAAGGAACTTGAAGACGAAGGTATGGTAATTAGAAAAGTTATAAGCGATAGACCAATCGCAGTCACTTATGAACTTACTGATTTTGGGAAGTCAGCTTTACATATCTTGGAAGAGTTAAGAACCTGGTCAGAATCGAATGATGTTCAGCTAAATTCAAAGTAGCTTATTAATCAGCTCATCATTTAATACAATGTCATATGTTTTTAACCAAGATTTGGCCAAGTCAATGTCATTAAATAACTTAAAGAATTTGATAAAGATCGCGTACTTGTTGCTTAAATGCGTGTAGGCAAGCTGATTTAGATAGGTAGAATGCGACGTTTTTAAGTCCTGTCGCATTGCGTTTAGTTGTCGCTTTTTTAAATGTTTCACTTACTTCAGGGGTCATTAAGCTGTCACCTTCAAGGGCAACGAATACAGAATATGAAGGGTATTTATTGCCTATCAATAGCTTGTTGAAGTCATTATTATAGCGTTCAAATTTTTCAAAATTCCAAGGCCCAAGTACCTTTACATAAAACACATTATGCAAATATTCAATGTAACCACCCGTGTTCATTCATAAGTTCTTAATCCAATATATATACTAGCTTCATGTTTAATCCTAATATATGAAGCTAGTTTCAACTAACTTGTACTAATTAGTGGGAAAAAGTAAGTCCGTCCTAATTATATATTTGATGCCCTCGTCAATTGGCGCTGAACTATGCAGGCAGTGCAGGGGATGCATACCGTGCGGAAAACATAGTACGCTTCCGGCAGGTGTTCTAACATTGACAAGTTCTGCATCTTGAGCGCTTTTTGCAGGCAAAGTTTTATCATATTTGTTTACCCAAAACTGAGTTTCCCCTCCCGTAAATTCCTCTGAAAGCAAAATTAAAAACGTCATTTGACTCCATCGGTCAGGGTAAGCATTGTGTATATTTTTGCCTTCTCTAATTCGACTCCCAGGCCACGAACCATCGGTATGAGGTTTAAAGAAGTCTCCTTTGTCATATTTGTAGAATCTAAAACGCGCATTAATTCCAAGTGGAGTTTGCCCGTATATGACATCAATGCCTTGTGAGAAAAGGTGTTTACAGCGTTCCCATATAATTGTATCTGTAGCTTCATCAACTACCCACGTTAAACTATCGTTATGCCGAATATGGCGAGGTAGTGATACTGCGGCGTCTTTATTAAAACCTAATGTTTCTCCAATAGAGATAAAGGATTCACATTCCTCTTTGGAGAGTACATTGAGTATTTGAAATGCACCGGGCACTTCATCTATAACTTTGATAGTCGGTTCAAGCGTTGATAGCTTATCTAAGTTCGCTGGGTTTTGTGTTTTGCTTGCCCATAATGGAATGTCGTTACTTTCAGCACCAGATTCTTTTTCGACAATGTAGAATGTATTATCTTTCATCAATTACTCCACGACCGTAACTTGTGCAAATAGCCTGTGTCCTTCTTGGCTTCCGTGAAATCCATATCCACTTTGTTTAGCGCCAACCCAAGGACTATCTCCAGTGCCGCCTGGTCCTTTATTTATACCAATCATTCCAGCCTCAAGTTGATTTGCCACTGCTCTGGCATTTGTTTGTCCAAATACGACCGCTCCTAATCCGTAAATAGAGTTGTTAGTACGAGATATGGCTTCTTCAATACTCTCAAATTCAGAAATAGCGACAATTGGTCCAAATGTTTCATTTGACTCCATCTGCATATCAGGTTTCATACCCGTAATTACCGTTGGTTCGTAATATCGACCGTCTAAAATCCGACCACCTAATAGCAAATTAGCACCTTTAGAAAGGGCGTCTTTTACGTGCAAATCAATCTTACTGAGTTGTCTTTCATTAGTTATTGGCCCCAAATACGTGTTTTCGTCGTGCCAAGGGCCTATTTTGTATCGAGAAGCAATAGCTTTTACTTTCGCTATGAATTCAGGAGCAACCTTTGATTGGACATAAACTCGCTCAGTAGATGTACACATTTGGCCTGAATTTTCAAAGCTACTGGCTACAGCAAACTGTGCAGCAGCATCAAGATTTGCGTCAGGAATAGTAGGTAGCGAATTAACTTCTTTAGCAATGTCTTTATCAATGCTTGGATACCGATGCTGTAGTGATATTTATGAGCTTCCTGACGAAGAAAGAATGAGCCTGCTAAATGTTACAAAAGAGCGAATTTTTTATGCGTATGTAAATGTAGGCTGCCTCGAAAATAAGTGGACGCATCTTGCCAAGCTATATCCAAATGCTCAGATGATATTGTTTCAAGGCAATTCTCCGCATGAAAACTTGAATGACTTAAAAACAGCTTGGGGAAAGAGGCTTCTTTTACTAAACGAAAAGAATTGCTATCAATGGAAAGATATATGCGAATTCTTAAATGTAGTCCCTCCTGTAAGTCCTTATCCGAAAATTGAGGGAATACCCAAAAGAAAAGTAAAGGTTCTGGACAGCTCAGTTGGACAAAACAGATGGTTAGATAGAGATGAGTCACCGTGGATAATTGATAGGCAAAATAAAGAATTTGAATATATTCAATTACGGAAAATAACGGCTAATAAGCCTATCAACGATTACCAATTGGATAACAGTAAATTCTGGCTCTACCGAGACGATACATTTCCCGGCAATGAATGTTTATTTTCGCCAGATAACTTTCGAATAAAAAGCAGAACTAAAGCCAACTTTGTCGCACGAAAAGAAAATATGGAGGTTAGACAATATAGCTCTTCAGCAATCACATCATGAAAGTTTTCTGTATGGAAGATTTGAAGCAGAGCTAAAACCGCCTAAAGTTTCTGGGTTAGTAACAGGAGTTTTCTTACACAGAGATTCCCCTCGACAAGAAATCGACATAGAGTTTGTTGGTAACAAACCAACTAAGATGTTAACTAATGTCTATTACAACCCCGGTGTTGATGGTGCAAGATTTGATTACGGGTATAGAGGGACTCCATTTGAAATAGAACTAGGTTTCGATGCAACTAAAGAGTTTCATCGTTATGCAATAGAATGGTCTGAGAATGACATAAAGTGGTTTGTTGATGATAACTTAGTTCATAGACGTTCAAACTGGGGGCCAACTCCGATACCTCATTTGCCAATGCAATTTCACGTCAACTTATGGCCTACAAGATCTCGTGAATTAGCAGGAAAAATAGAAAACTCTAAACTACCAGCAGTTATGGAGCTAAGAGGAGTTTGTATTAATGCTAGGAAGTGTATTAATGAAAGAGCTATTGTGATTGATAAACGTGGCTTAAAAGAAGGTGACTTGGAGTTAGTTGATAGATAGAGCAGCTATATTAGCTGAACCAAATGAATGATCGTAGTTCGTACTAATTCATATACATACACGATTCTACGATCCATTTATTAGTTAATATATTTTCTATTCATTAAAAACTGCAACATTATTATTACACCTAAGAATAAAATGATTAACTCAGAATAGAGCGTTATTCTAAGTTCTCTAGAGAATCACCACACGCCAGTACCAATCAAGATTAACAATAAACTGAATTAATTTTGCTAATAGTAAAATGAAAGCAATTAATTTCATTAATAGCCAAGCGCAGAATAAGCTATGTGTAACTCAACAGATACCCGAATTTGGAGAATATACATGACACAATCTGTTTTAGTAACTGGTTCAAATAGCGGCTTTGGTTACCTAATTGCAAATACATTAGTACGTCAAGGTTACAAAGTTATAGGTACAATGCGCGACCCACAAGGCCGTAACGCTTCGATAGCAAATGAGATGAAGGCAAATGGTATTATCGTCATCGATATTGATGTCACTGATGACAGCAGTGTTGCCAATGGTATCGCCTTGGCAATTGAAAGCGTAGGTGACATAGACGTTATAATTAATAACGCAGGTGTTGGGACACTTGGTTGGCAGGAAAGCTTCAACATTGATGATTTCCAAAAGGTATTCGATATCAACGTGTTTGGTGTTCAGCGTATAACCCGCGCGATTTTACCGCATATGAAGCAACGAGGAAGTGGCACACTGATCCAAATTTCTAGTATTCTTGGTCAGTTTGTACTGCCATTTTTAGGCTCTTACAA
The DNA here is from genome assembly GCF_018100925.1 of Pseudoalteromonas luteoviolacea. Taxonomy (GTDB): domain Bacteria; phylum Pseudomonadota; class Gammaproteobacteria; order Enterobacterales; family Alteromonadaceae; genus Pseudoalteromonas; species Pseudoalteromonas obscura. The sequence continues at coordinate 91,519 of NZ_JAGJEH010000006.1, forward strand.
TGCAACCAAACACGCCGTAGAGGGCTTGGCGGAGAATTATCGCGTAGAACTGTCTCAATTTGGTATACAGTCTCTGATCGTTCAGCCTGGTGGGTTTGGTACTGATTTTGGCGCCAACCTGCTGCGCTCAAGTGATTCAAGCGTCACAGAAAGTTATGGTGAGTTTGCCACTGCCCCTGAAACGATGTGGGCTGGAACAGAGGCTGGCCACGATGCTGACAATGCGCCTGATCCACAAATGGTGGCGGACGCTATACTGACTCTTTTACAAACCCCTGCAACCCAGCGTCCATTTAGGACCACAGTAGATGGCACAGGATTAAACCAGACCATAGAAACCGTTAACCGCGCAACTGAAGCGGCTATGCAGCATATTTACGCATTATATGATATGGAGCACCTTCTTACACTTAAACAATAACAAAAGCGGAAGTATACCAAGCCACCTTTGGGTTGCTTGGTATTACTCTAAATTCAGTTCAGCCATATGTTGCTTGAAAACCGCTTCGAGCTCATCCATTTTAAAAGGTTTGCCTAAGTGCCCATTCATACCAACCTCTAGGTATTTGTCTACTTCACTTTGCATAACATTCGCTGTAAGTGCCACTATTTTCAACTGCTCTGGAGAAAACGCTTCACGGATCAACTTCGTGGCTTCAACACCGTCCATCACCGGCATTTGAATATCCATAAATACAATGTCAAACTTCCCTTGCGCCTGATTAATTTTATCTACTGCAATCTTTCCATTTTCAGCCACTTGCACATCTATCCCAGGGATCCGATCAAGTAATTTCAAAGCGACAATTCGATTGATATCATTGTCTTCAACCAGCAATACGCGTAAATCAATTCCTCCTAAGATATTTTCGCTTTGCTGCGCTGGGGCGTTACTCTCTACGGGTATATTGATTGTCCCATCTTGCGCTACTGTAGTTGATAATTGGGGCGGTTTTTTTGAGCTTAAAGCGTCTATTAAATCTCGTTTCAACAACGGCTTGTATAAAATAGGGAAACCGGATTCGGTGTCGATACTCTCTTGTGTGTGAGCGGTATATATGACTACGCGTTGCGGTAAACTTCCTTGAGCTTGCAGTATTTTAAGAAGTTCATTTGCTTGGCAGTCTGGTAGTACCCAATCAACCAAGAGAATGTCAAACGTTTGATTAGCGAGTGTAGTTTGCGCATCGCGGCCATTGGTCACACCCGAGACCTGTAGTCCGATAGAGCGAGATATATTTTGACTGATCTCCAAATAAATGGGGTCATCTTCCACGATCAGCATTGAACCAGAGATTGATTTGGGTTTGACCACCTCTTTTTCAGTGACTAACGCCAGAGGCAGTCGTACAGTGAATTTTGACCCTTTGCCCAACTCACTTTCAACCTGTATTTCACCACTCATCAATTCAGTAAGCAATTTACAAATTGTCAGTCCTAATCCAGTTCCGCCATACTTTCGCGTTGTCGATGACTCTGCTTGAGTAAAGCGCTCAAATAACTGGTCGACACTCTCTTGGGCAATACCGATCCCTGTATCAGCGATGGAAATTACCACCCATACTTTGTCATCTTCATACTCCTCTTGCTTCACACTCAAAGTAATCGAGCCATGTTCCGTAAACTTGACAGCATTTGAGGCAAAATTCAGCATAATTTGATTAATTCTGACTGGATCGCCAATATACTGTTTGCTGATATTTGGGGCCAAGTCAAAAATCAGTTTAACGTCCTTAGTATTGGCTAATGGTGTGATCAGAGAACGTAAATTATCAAGCAGATCTTCAAACTGAAATGGAATATGTTCAATATGTAGTTTCTTCGATTCGATCTTTGAGAAGTCTAGAATATCATTGATGATCGTGGTCAAGGCATTGGCTGAAAACCGTACTTTTTCCAAGTAGTTACGCTGAACGCTCGTTAATTCCGTCGAGAGTAAAATATCCGTTAACCCCAAGATTCCATTCATCGGGGTTCTTATTTCATGGGACATATTTGAAACAAATAGAGATTTAGTTTCAGCCGCTTGGTTAGCCAGTATATTGGCTTTTTTCAAGCCCACTAACAACCGTGATAGCGCGATAATAATCAATAAAAATATCGCGCAGATCAGCATAAAAACAGCGCGCACCATCAACCATTTAGTCGCTTCAATCGACTCAGAGACACCGTGAACATTGTGCAAAATCGTTTTCACCACTTCACTTTCTTGGATGGGCACTAGTAAATTCGACGCTTTCAATGCATTGTCTAAAACGAACTCGATATGTAAGCGCAATACTCTCAACCTGGGCGCTTGTGATTCAAGCAGTTTGAGCTCAGGCACCAACAAAACTAATTGGTTATTAACCGTCTCAATAACAGGAATTGAATTGGTAACATGTAAATTGGAGACAAGTGCAATACTGCGACTGATCAACACTTGCGCCTCTTGATTAAATTCGGCCTTAGACAACTCTAATTTGGCTATATAGCGATAAGATGTTTTGAGCATAGATGCCAACTGCATATAGGTATCGATGGTGTTTTTGAACTCATCTAAAGACTGCTTAATCTCAGAGTTTAAACGTGTATTCAACTCCAGCTCATTGATCAAACGTTCTAACTCCAGTTGCTTTTGGGCATGCCTATCAAAGTGGTATACATTTCGGTCCATCGCAGATAAAGTCTCTAGTGACAGCTCTGTCGCCATCCCCTGAAGCTGTCTTTTGAGCAGCAGTTCTTGTTGCAGGTTTTTTGATAGGAAATAAGCATCTATGGCTTGAGAGCCAAAAAACCAAATTAACAGTAAAAGGCACCCTTCAATTAAATATTTCACTCCGCTAATGACCTCGGCAATTCTCCAGTAAAGGCCTGTAATAAGGCTTCAATATCTGCCACATCTTCGTCACTGAGATCCAAACCCAACTGACCCTTTGCCATGATCCGGATGGCATCAGATAAATTATCCACAGAGCCATTGTGAAAATAGGGTGCAGTCAGTGCAACATTACGCAGACTTGGAACCTTGAATACAAACTTGTCCTGTGGGTTTTGAGTCAGCGCAAAACGGCCAACATCATCTAACAAGTGATTGGGCACCCGGTCCAACCGACCAACTTTTTGATACAAATTGCCGCCAATATTTCGCCCTTGATGACAAGTCACACAGCCATAGCCTATAAATTTTTCGTAACCGCGCTGCTGCTGAGGTGTCAAGGCACTGGCATTCCCAAGCAAAAAGGCATCAATAGGACTATTTTGTGAAATGAGTGAGGCTTCAAACGCCACAATGGCTTTGATGATATTTTCGGTCGTTACCCCCTCTTCTGATACCGCGTTAAAACTTTTGACAAAACCAGGCTGTGCTTTGAGTTTTTCTATGATTTCTTGCCAATTGCTGCCCATCTCAATCGGATTGTGGATAGGTTCTGGCGTTTGCGCTTCTAAGTTGGGACTGCGACCATCCCAAAATTGGCGGAAATTCAAAACCGAATTGAATACTGTTGGAGAATTTCTTTCGCCCAATTGCTGCTTTATTCCCACAGAAACTGAAAAACCGTCATCTCCGCCGTTATATAAATCATGACAAGATGCACAAGATACCGTGTTATCGGCTGATAATAGTGGGCTTTTAAACAACGCCTTACCCAATCTTGCCCAAGCAATATCGTATTGTTCGACCACAGGGAGCGGCTGGATCGGCGCCTCAACTTTGCGCTCTAAATAAGTGACGCCAGTTGACAGTATTTCGACTTCTTTTTGCCACTGGTGTTGCTGCTGGGATGCTTTTAACTGCATGGCAAGTACCAGCACTATGGCAAGTAAACACACAGTTACAAGAACCACATACCTACTACTCATAAATGCATCCTTGATAAACACCCTATTCAGTTAGACCATTGATCAAAGTATAGACAGTCACCACCATTTTAACTGGAAATTTTATGTAAAGCGCGAAGGAAGAATTTAGATTGGCCCAGAGCATCGAATAGATCGTATTTTTGCACTCACGCATGAGACCGAGTACACAGAAAAAGTAATGTAAACAATTAAGTTGCAAAGCCGCCAATACAACTTTATTAACGATGGGGCACCTTGCTCATAGAAGATCAAATAACACCTAAAGGACCCAGCGCTTTAAAATTCTAGTTATATTGTTTTCAATGCAATGAGTGAGGCCCTCAGATGATCAGGATCCCAAAAGGCATCGAAACCTCAATGTCCCAAACAACGTTTATGTTTGATATACAGCCGCGATAAGAAGGTTCACCTAGATGTCTAACTAAACAATTACAATTAAAAAAGCAGCAGGTGATGGCTGCCGCTTTTTCATTTTGGATAAAAAGTTAAATCAGCTGAGCTTTTCCAGCAAACCTTCAAGTGCTTTATTCACTTGCTCGTGGTCGTCCCAGTCCAACGCCCCCCAATCAATGTTGGTATCGAGTGTAGATACATCCACAAAAAGCAGCTTTTTCAGCACATCTACTTGTGTGATCTTTTTAACGTTATATGACTTCACTTTTGCGCTAGTAGGCTTTTTACCAAGTAACCGAGCAGCTATTTGCTCTCCTATTTCTCGCTTGTCACCAACACCCAACATTTTTTTATCGTGCAGCGCTTTGTATTCTTGCTCACACTCCAAAATAATTTTTTTAACTTTGACAAATGAAGCGCTTAAGCCGTCCTCATAGGCCTGAATTACTTCTGGGTAGCGAGTCAGTACATTGTAGTTGTCAAACGCGCCCATCGAAACGCCCAGGTTTTTCGCTTTTTCTCTGACGGTCAATTTCTTTTCGCCAATCTTTAACCTTGCCTGATCAATGCCTTCAATTTCTAGCATTGCAGACAAGAAAGCTTGTAACTTACCGTATTGTGGTAAATCTTCACGACTGGCGTTTTCTTGAAATTGTTTAACTTTATAAAGTAAAGGCTTGGAGTCATACACTTTGAACTGTGCGGCATGGTCAAGGCCGTATGTGTAAATCAAAGCAAAGAAGCGCCTGTGTCCTGTTAAAATTTGGTACTGGTTGTCTTCAAGAGGATAAACGGTAGGGACTTGGATAATTTCAGATACGGAAATGTTTTCACCTAGCTCTATAATCGACTCAATAGATTGGTTTGCTTTGCGCCAATCACTCGTTCCATACTTTAGGCAGTTAATAATGCAGTCTTTCCCTATGATCACCTTACCATCTGCTTCGTAAATTTCGACCAATTGGTTTTTAGACAACCTTCTTTCGACGAACAACCTTGCGTGCTCATTCTCGATAAATACGCAGGGTAAAAACCGCGCATTGGTTTCGTCTGGGGTGATTAAATTTAAAAATAGAGATTTATACTCAAAACTCTCACTGTGAAGTTTTTGGCTATTACTCAAAGTGGCTAAAATCAGATCATCTCTACTACTAAACATCGTATCTCAAACTATTTTTATTGCGTTGGCGGATCATAACATACCTACAATTGGATGCCATATAGTTCATATAACCACAATTAACTATGAATACTTTAATAACTTAGGTTGCTATATTCTCGATCAAAAAACTTAAACAAGAAGCTGAAACACGCCATCATTGATTGAAAAGTTGCAAATATACAACCTAGGACGACCCAGAAAGTCCATTTTTTATCAAAAAAGCAAATTATACTCAGCTTAACTTACTAAGTTTTGCCAAGTTCAATTTGCATCACAAAGTAGATAACGGTGTATCAAGGCTCCTGTGAATAGGCTTATGACTATATCTATAATTGGCGTGGAAAAGGTATTACAGATGATTACCCGGCCATTAACTTAACTCTTAGCTTTTCAGGGGAGAAGCTAGAACCTCGAAGTGAATCAATTGAGCTAACGCTTGCCAACGACACAGTCTGAATACCTGTTTGCATCCATGTGTGAGAAAAAGTGACTATAATTTTTATGCAAGTAATACGTAGCACTATAGAGCTGTCTCAAAAACAACACTCTGTACTTCAAAACAGTGCCATCAACGATACAGCTGCGCTATCAAATTAAGTCACTCGGCAATGTAGTTTTTTGCAAAGTATCAGGTTACTTTGCATAACAACAAAGGAATAACTATGACTCATCTACCATCCCCCAATCAATACGAATCATCCCTGCCCAAACTTAAGTCAATGTGTATAGTTGGGCACACAACAGACACCACCACAAAAATTTGGGTTAGGACATTTCAACCAGGTCAGTGGTGCTTAGTACTGGTGAATGACGCAAATATTCAGCAAGTTAAAGGCACGCTGAATGCATTTACTTCTCATCCAAATGACGCTTGCTTTTCTGCATCAGGCATAGTCAAAGCCACATTAAACACAGATGAAAAATATGATAACTGTGAGTGTGTAACAATCGAAAACCTAACGCCAAATACCCGTTACTATTATTACCTGTTCGCCTATGGGGATACATATGACCAACTGCCGCGAAAAATAGAGCGTGGTATGGCCATCGAGCACGCATTTTGCACCGATGAAGCAAACCCAAATTGGCAAAACTTTAGTTTTGGCTTTTACAGCTGTCACGATCCTTTTGGTCATCGCTCTATATCAGATGGGCTTTGGCCAGACTTTGGGGAAGTACTAGAAGATAAAAACACCCGCTTTGTCATTGGCGGGGGCGACCAAGTATATTGCGATACCCATGGTAAACGCTCACGTCGGCAGGCCAAAAAACAAAAGCCAATCATAGAAGATCTCTGGGTTTGGTTAAGCAAGCATAAAAATGACTTATACAATGCCTATATGGAAGGTGAGGAACTCAACACTGAAGGCGTGATCGACTATCTTGCAAAGCTCTATCGTATTTATTATCGAGTGTATTGGAATTTCGATTCGCTCAGAACCGTTTACTGTTCTTATCCGCAATACATGATGTGGGACGACCATGAGATTATGGACGGCTGGGGGTCGCTGACTAGGGACCAGCGAATAGATAAATTAAGCAACTTCTGGCAAGACGATGAAGATCACATCAATTCAAAAATCGCTAGATTGGCTTATCAAGCCGCAAAAAGAGCCTATCTGGACTACCAGCATTTACATAACCCAGATACCAATGTATCGAATAGACAATACGATATCGTAGACAAACAGCAACAGTGGGATTATGGCTTTATCAAAGGCCCCATTGGCGTTTATATGCTTGATACACGCTCTCATCATGATGTTGAACACCAAGCCGACGGTGCCCGTTTGTTAGGGCCAGAGCAAATGACGCGCTTTTTACAATGGCTTAACACCACCGCAGCGAGCGGCGTAAAAGCCCTGTTTATTGTCACCGCCGTGCCAGTTGTGCATTGGAATGACACTGTTATGAACAACATGGATCTACTGTTAAAGATTTTTGGCGCGATGGATGATGCCATTGATGAGTGGGGTAATGAAACCAATATTACTGAGCGAAACAACCTGTTAGAGCAAGTATTTAAAGCCTCACACGCCAATCAGATCCCCATTACTTTCTTAAGTGGTGACGTGCACTGCTCATCGGCATTTAATTTAAAGTCGCCTAACTACACCGACGCCAAAGTAATGAACATTACCTCGAGTGCAATTTCACGCAAACCACCTCCTGCGATGGCCTCAGTCGCCATTGAAGGCAGCAAAAGTATGTACCGTTCGACCCATATAGAAGTGGAAAACGTGTTTGAAATGGCCGGGAAAAACAACTTCCTCGTGGTTGATATTGAGGAAAAAGACAATGACTTGTCTATTAAGGCGAATATCTATTATGGCAAGCCCAATGATGATGAGTTGCAATGCGCACACATCGACATTATCTAAGTCAGGAAGTACAAAAGTAAGCCAGTACACTCAAACAAGGCTTTAGAGAGGAGTATTAAGGAAAAACCAAACGGGCACTAATCGTAAATATGTCCCGTTTGGTTGTTAAAGTAGCGATGAACTAACACACCTGCCCACATGCCCAGCCGCTTGACCATGCATATTGGAAGTTATAGCCGCCGAGCCAACCGGTGACTTCGGTCACTTCGCCGATAAAGTACAGGCCTTTGGCTTTTTTCGCTTCAAACGTTTTAGAGCTCAACTCATCACTGTCGACGCCGCCTAAGGTCACCTCAGCGGTACGGTAACCTTCTGTTCCATTGGGCTTGATTTGCCATACACTTAATGTGTTCGCAATCGTGTCAATCTCACCGTGAGTTAGTTGGTTTGCCGGTTTATCTGGCACGCTGTTTTCACTGATTAACGCTTCAACAAAACGCTTAGGTAGAAGCTGTCCTAGTAGGTTTTTAACCGACTTTTGACCTTGGTTTTGACGCCAATCATGGAGTAGCTCTGTCACGTTTGTATCTGGTAATAAGTTGATACTGACCGCCTGCCCTGCTTGCCAAAATGACGAGATCTGTAAAATTGCCGGGCCGGATAACCCTCGATGAGTAAAGAGGATATTTTCTCTGAATTGGGTGCCATCTTCGCTGCTTACTAGACTATCGACACTGATCCCAGACAAACCTTCAAAACGTGCTTTGTCGTGATCGTGTAAAGTAAATGGCACCAAAGCCGCAGTTGTTGGCAGTAGCTTTAATCCAAACTGTTCTGCGATTTTATATCCAATGGGAGTTGCGCCAAGTTTAGGCATAGTTAACCCGCCCGATGCCACCACTAAAGAAGCACAACTAAATGTCTGCTCTGATGTTGTTACTATATATAAGCCTTGTTCATCGCGCTCAACATTAAGCACTTCATTGCGCAAAAAGATTTCAACGCCGGCCCATTCACACTCAGTCTTCAAAATATCAACAATGTCTTGTGCACTGTTATCGCAAAAGAGTTGGCCCAGTGTTTTATGGTGATAATTTAAGCCATGACGGTCCACCAGCTCAATAAAATCATGTTGGCTATAACGGCTCAAACTGGATTTTACGAAGTGAGGATTGGCACAGAGGTAGTTTTCTGGTGCGGCATTTTCATTGGTAAAATTGCAACGTCCACCACCACTTATGAGAATTTTTCTTCCCACTTTTTTACCCATATCAACAATAGCGACCTTGCGGCCTCTGTAACCAGATTGTGCCGCACACATTAATCCTGCGGCGCCCGCACCAATAATCACCACGTCAAATTGCAACATTGTATACTCTGAAACGAAAAACTTATGTCGCAATTATAACTTTTTTTAAGCTTAGATGGGAGTTTATAGTTCAAAACACAACCAAAAAGACATATTTTTATCACTTTTTAGAATATGAGATAAATCATTTACATTTTTTTACATTGAAAAATAGATTATTCTTTAATCAAGAATATTTTGAAAAATTTTAATAAAAACATAATGATACTGTAATAAAGAAGCCTTTTATCCATCCGCTTATAACCAAATTAATAGTGTAAATAACAAAACAATACTTTCACACAAATCACAACAAGTTTACGTTTGTTAACCACTTGGCATGGAGAGGTTGCCAAGAAAAACAACAAGTAAAACAAGGGTAAAAAAATGACAACAGGAAATTTTAAATTAGCAGCACTTTCAATGGCTGTGACGGGATTACTTTCAGCAAACGCAGCAATGGCTATGCCAGAAGGTGTTAACACACAAGTTGAGTCATTCGGACCAGCAGTGCCAAGTCAGGCTCAAATCGCACAAAAACTAGAATCACAAAGCGGTTTCGGTACTCAGTTCATCATCAAATATAAAAACAACAACAATGACATCATGTCACTATCAAGTGCTGATGCATCACCAGCAATGATGAACACTCGCGCTCGCAGTTTCGTATCAGGCTTCAACAGCAAGCGTGCAGCTGCTAAAGCACAATACGTTCGCCCTATGGCATTGTCGAACCACCACGTAATGCGTGCAGACAAAAAGCTAAGTGCAGCAGAAACACAAAAATTCATGCAGGACATGATTGCATCTGGTAACGTTGAGCACATCGAAGTTGACCAAATGCTACAGCCATTCGCTGTTCCAAACGATCCTAGCTACAGCTCACAATGGCACTACTTCGAAGCTGCGGGCGGTATCAATGCTCCGGCGGCTTGGGATAAAGCAACAGGTAGCGGCGTAGTAGTTGCAGTACTAGATACTGGTTACCGTCCACACGCTGACTTAAACCCAAATATCCTGCAAGGTTATGACATGATCTCTAACCTGTCAGTTGCAAACGATGGCGGCGGTCGTGATAGCGATGCTCGTGACCCGGGCGATGCGGTTACTGCAAACGAATGTGGTTACACACACAGCGCACGTAATTCAAGCTGGCACGGTACTCACGTTGCAGGTACTGTTGCTGCAGTGACTAACAACGGCGAAGGCGTTGCTGGTGTTGCTTATGACTCAAAAGTTGTTCCTGTTCGTGTACTTGGTAAGTGTGGTGGTTTAACGTCTGATATTGCTGACGGTATCATCTGGGCATCAGGCGGTTCAGTTTCTGGCGTACCTGCAAACGCAAACCCTGCTGATGTTATCAACATGAGTTTAGGTGGCAGCGGTGCATGTAGCTCTACAACACAAAGTGCAATCAACCAAGCTCGTGCAAACGGCACAGTGGTTGTTATCGCAGCAGGTAACGACAACGATAATGCAAACAACTACAACCCAGGTAACTGTTCTGGCGTAGTAAACGTTGCATCTGTTGGCCGTAACGGTGGTCGTGCTTACTACTCTAACTACGGTACTTCTATCGACGTTGCAGCACCAGGTGGCGCACAAAGTTTTGCAAACGACCCTGAAGGTATCCTTTCAACTTATAACTCTGGTAGCAACACACCTGTGAGCGATAGCTACAGCTACTCACAAGGTACTTCAATGGCTGCACCTCACGTTGCTGGTATTGCGGCATTAATCAAACAAGCTAAACCAACTGCTACACCAGATGAAATCGAGTCTATCCTAAAAGATACAACGCGTAGCTTCCCTGCAACGTGTACAAACTGTGGTACAGGTATCGTTGATGCAAACGCAGCTGTTGATAAAGCACTTGGTAACGACAACACAAACCCAGGTGACAACGTACTTGTAGACGGCGAAGCTAAAACAGGCCTAAGTGGTGCGAAGAATGCTGAAGCTTTCTTTACTTTCGAAACACCAGCAGGCGCAAGCAAAGTGACTTTCACAATGAGTGGTGGCACAGGTGATGCTGACCTATATGTAAGAGCGGGTTCTAAGCCTACAACAAGCACTTATGACTGTCGTCCTTACGAAAGTGGTAACAACGAAGTATGTACAATTGACAACCCATCTGGCACATATCATGTGATGATGCGCGGTTATGCTGCATACAACGGTGTAAGTTTAGTAGCTAATACAGAAAGCTCAGGTACTCAACCTGGCGGTATCACAGAGACTAACCTATCTGCTTCAACTGGCAACTGGAGTCGTCACCAAGTGACTGTTCCTGCTGGCATGACAAGCCTAACGGTTAAAATCTCAGGTGGTTCTGGTGATGCGGACCTATATGTAAACCCAGGCAGCGCACCTTCTACTTCAACTTACCAGTGTCGCCCTTACGAAAGTGGTAACGTAGAAACTTGTACTATCACAAACCCAGCAGCTGGTGAGTGGCACTTTGGTATTCGCGCTTACCGTACTTTCTCTGGTGTAACACTAGACGCACAGTACAAATAATCCCTAGTACTTAAGTAACAACACAAAGCCGGACTCGTACCGGCTTTTTATATATCCGCGTTATGCCTCAGTATTGAGGCATAAAAAAAGCCAAACATCCGTTTGGCTTTTTGCTTTAGTAGTTAGATCGGTTAAGTTATCAAACTACGTAGGCTGTAGCCTGTCCCATTTGTGTGTTCCAAACAATTGCCAATTTACTTACATACAGCTTTATTGACACTGTTTACCAACTAAAGCTATCTCTACCACATTTATTCATACTTACCCTACCTATTCTGTAGTTACACTAGAGACACTGTACAGATCATTCTTAGTGCTTAACTTACAACACAAATCCGGACTTCACGTCATCTTTTTATATCCGCACTATGACTCGAAAGCTTGCCATAAAAAAGCCAAACATATGTTTGGCTTTTTGCTTACTCTCACGTTAATAGTCAAACTAATCTTGCTACAAGCCCAAGCTTGCTCTTATCTGTGCCATTTGCTGTTCCAAACTTTGTTGTATTTGGCTTATTTGTTGGTTTGAGCCACTTACTTGCTGTTTCATAGATGCCATTGAACTGCTAAAACTATCGACCAGTTCAGTTTGTTGATTAGTTAATGCCATGGCATCTGCCGCAACTTGGCTTGCCCCCTGTGCACGCTCAGCAACCCCTTCAGAATTGCGTTTTAGCTCTTGAGCATGATTGGTTTGCTGCTGCGCCTCTGATGCCAGCGCGCTGATCTGGTTAGATACCTTGCTGGAGTTATCACTTAATATATTCAATTGCGCATTGATATCCGTCAGTGAATCTTGTGTTTGTCTGGCAAGCTTTCTCACTTCATCGGCAACCACTGCAAACCCTCGACCATGCTCACCAGCACGTGCTGACTCAATCGCGGCATTAAGCGCTAGTAAGTTTGTTTGCTCCGCAATGGTGTGGATCATTTCGATAACTCTACCCACATCTTCAACCCCAACTAAGAGTTCATTTAGACTGATCAACCCTTGGTCAACACGATCTTGCGTACTTGAGCTGGCTTTGAGCATCGACTCAGCAAAACCCACACTTTGAGTCATTGCGTTATAGGTATCACTGGCATTATCAGCAACTTGCTGGTTGATATTGCTGGCCTCAAAACCTATCGATTTAATTTCATCAAGTTGCAGTTGGTTGTGTTCAACCTGCTCATAAGTATGCTCTGATTGCTGACTAATGCTGGCCAAGTTGCTGTTCATATCTTGCATAAAGTCGTTGATCACTTGCAGCATTTGCTCACGCTCTTGGGCCTCAATACGCTGTCTTTCAATCAACTGATTAAAGTACTGTGCAATTTCACCTACTTCGGTATTGGCGCGCTTACATTTGATCTGCTTAAGCTCATTGCTCTCAATCAAGAACGCAAACCCATCTCTTAAGTTACGCAGTGGCGTAAGCACTTGGCTAAACTGTACCCAGTAAACACCTACCGCTAGAAGCACTAGCAAGCCTATCGCTGCACCAAAGATGGTAAAGACTTGTGATTTGAGCTCTGTCTGGCGATGTTTTAGCTGCTCACCAGCCGCCAGCATTAAAGTAGACAGTCGTTTGATGTCATCTCGTAAAGCAGATATTCCCTGCTGTCTCTGCTGCGCTTGGCGTAAGGTGTTTTCTAAGTCGCGGCTAAATCGGTTCGGCCAACTGGTCAGCTCGGATTTAATCTCTTGACCAAGGTCCTCTGGCTCTTCCCCTAAAAATAATTCGTCCTCGTCCACCTCAGCCATTACGCCGAGATCATCTAAACGCTCTATCTTTGCGGCTAAATTTTGTAATCGATTGAGAGATTGGTGCAAACTTTGTTGGGTGGCTTTGTCGTAATGTAAAACCAACTGATAGGTATAAATACTTAAATTGGTGGTCTCAAAATAATAGTCAGACGCCAGCGAGTAATATTGCTCACCAAGCGAATGACCTTGAGCCTGTGCAACATAATTCATCAATGACGATGCAGAGCCTGCCATTTGTCTCAGCGCATTATCTAATAGCGCCAGTTCATTGCCTGATAGCTTACCAAGTGCACGATATTTACCCTGAATGTCGCTGTTAAGCGCATCGAGCTGCTCTCCCATATCCGTCATCACATCACTGGACATGGTTGCCAAGTGCTGGTTTTTAATCGTGTTGATATGTTCACTGGCTTGGTTTAAATACAGGCTATCACCTGAACTCAGGTAGTCCTCAATGGTGCCTGCCAAGTCAATCAAAACCGTATTTTTAAGCTGAGTATATGCGCTATCTTGCTGATCTAGCTTACTAAAAACCTGACTCGCCCAAAATAAGGTCGCCGCAAGAATAATACTGGCAATAGCCAACAAAACCGCCAGCAGCCGGGTAAAAGATGAAACACGCATATGTACTACAAACCCCAAAAAGTGAATTTCGGGCTCAGAGTATTAACCTTTTATGACAATTTGATGTAACTTGTATACTAATCACTCAATCTAACGTAAAAGCATACTTTTTTAGTATGCTTTTTGTGTACAAAATTTCATGCTTAAGTTTTGAATTAAGTGGAAGGGGTTATTTCATAGCCGCATTTACATAGACATCAAAGCGGTTTTTCTTGGTGGTAATTTGCATGCTAGGCGTATGCTTATTTAAAAACGGCGCATAATCAGGGCGTTTGACGACCACTCGCTTGGTCGCTAGCTGCATCGCAAAAGGCAGTAACGCGTCAGCATCGTTATCAGCTCCAACCAATGACTGAAATACGCGCATTTCCTTTTTTACTTGCGCCGACTTTTCACGATGTGGAAACATCGGGTCCAAATACACCACATCCGGCTTACTTTCTTCATTTTGCATTGCGTGCTCTAGCAATTCATGACTTGAACCATATGCAATGTGCATATTTTCCTGCATCCAAGTGCCTATCTCGGAGTCTTGATACGCACGCTGTAAACCATCATATAACAGCGCAGCAACCACTGGATGCCTTTCATGCATCAACACTTTGCAGCCCAGTGATGCCAACACAAAGGCATCTCGGCCAAGACCGGCTGTGGCATCTAGCACTTTGGGTGTAACCCCTTTATTAAGCCCTACCGCTTTTGCAATCGCCTGTCCTTTACCACCACCGAATTTACGCCTATGGGCACTGGCCCCAGTGACAAAGTCAACTCGGATGGCGCCTAGTTTGGGCTCGTCTTTTTTAAACAACGCCAGGCCTTCTTCGTCATAAACCAATCGAAACTCCTCTTCGAGTGCTTTATGTTTATCTAGCTCAAAGCGTTTTGTTAGATCATCTAAATAAGGACGGTTTTCGATAAATGGCGTGTGAATATGCAACTGCAGGCTCCTGTCGTTTAAGCCTGCAGATTATATCGTTTAATTAAGTAAAAAAGAATGCGGTAGATACTCTGTGTTGTCATCTACTTAAAACAACTCAATATCGGTTTGTGCGGGCACGTCATCTTCGCCCCAGGGTTTAGCCATTTGATTTAAGCTTTGGATCAACTCTTGCCGCACTTGCGTGATCTCCCCAAGCTTATAACGGATAATGGAAAACTCATCATTCACAAATAAAAAGTGCTCACATAAACGCTCAAGGGAGTTGCGGTGCTCTTCGGTCAATGCCGATTTTACAGCTTCATCTTTTACAAATGCTTCCAACTCAGTAATCTTGCCGCCGTATACCTCACCTATCCCACTGAGTTGCTCACTAAGCTGGGAAAATGCCAGACCAATCTCCTCCACTTTATTAAGGGCCACTTCACTGACTTCCATATCTTTAATCTTGGCGTTTGTCGCCTCTAATATATGTGGCAGTAAATCTTTAAACCGGCCATAAAGTGCGGGGTCGTCGGTGGGCATATTTTTAATTAACAAAGAAACCTTTGGGTAATTGATAATGGTACGCCTGCCAAAATCAACAAATCGACTGCCATCTTTATTGGTTTCTAATAATTCCTGCTCAATGGGCTGAATGGCCCCCTCTTGCGAGAAAAACACCGCTTGATTGTGATACCAAAACGCCAGCGCCACCTCTAAATGCAAAGGGGTAAAAAACTCTAGAAAATATTCGGATAAAGTATTGAGGTCGTGAGCGTGATAAGACTGGCCGACATACCGCATAATACGCCCCATATCACCAGAGTCAGTCATGGCAATTTCTGCGGTGATCTGCGCACGCTGCATGTCTTGTTTTAACGCCACAGATTGCCGGCGGTAATCATCAAGGACTTTGATCCGCGCAAGTAGCTCGGAGCCTTCAAACGGTTTCACAATATAATCAGCAGCCCCCGCATTGTACCCTCGCATACGCTCACTGATATCAGACTTGGAAGATAAGAACATGACGGGGATATCTGCGGTGTGCTCGCCCGTTTTTAAGCGTTCGCACACTTCAAATCCCGACATTCCTGGCATTTCCACATCAAGCAGAATAATATCTGGCTGATATTTTATTGCTAACCTTAAGCCTTGCTCGCCATTTTTAGCGTGGATCAATTTGCAGTGTTGCGACAGTGACTGCTCGATAACATGGTGAATGAGCTTGTCATCGTCAATGGCAAGCACTAAATTTGTCATATGGCTTTCCCTACAAGATCAGGTCTTTACCAAAGCATAGACGGAACTGCTTATTTTGCGAGTGCAAAAATAACAAAGCGCCCAATCAGGCGCTTTGTTGTGATTAACTAAAATGCTAAGGCTTAGGCTGCTTGACCTATACCACTGTGGCGCAACAAGGCATCTACCTGTGGTGCTCGGCCTCTAAAACGTTGGAACAACACCATAGGCTCTTCAGAGCCACCCATTTCGAGGATGTTTTCCATAAACTCTCTGCCCGTTTGTGAGTTAAAGATCCCCTCTTCTTCAAAACGTGAGTAAGCATCCGCAGACAATACTTCAGCCCATTTATACGAGTAGTAACCCGCGCTGTAACCACCAGCAAATATGTGGCTAAAGCTGTGCTGAAAACGATTAAACTCCGGCGCTTTAATGATAGCGATTTGCGCTCTTACTTGATCCAGCCTAGCTTGGATTTGACACGTTTCACCCTGCTGGTAATCAGCATGAATATGGAAATCAAATAGCGAAAACTCAATTTGTCTTAACATTTGCATGGCTGACTGATAATTTTTTGCCGCCAGTAATTTATCTAGTAGCTCTTTAGGTAGCGGCTCACCAGTGTCGTAATGCCCAGAAATAAAGCTCAATGCCTCTTCTTCATAACACCAGTTTTCGAGGAATTGACTTGGCAATTCAACAGCATCCCACGCAACACCGTTAATGCCTGCAACCGCTGGTGCATCAATTTGCGTAAGCATGTGGTGAATACCATGACCAAATTCGTGGAACAAAGTGGTGACTTCATTGTGGGTGAATAATGCTGGTTTATCACCTACCGCTTTGTTGAAATTACAGACCAAGTAAGCAACAGGAGTTTGCAACGTGCCGTCTGTCAATGTACGACGCCCCATGCAGTCATCCATCCAAGCACCGCCACGTTTATGCTCGCGCGCATATAGGTCTAAATAAAAGTGGCCTCGCAGCTCACCCGTTTTATCATGAATAGCAAAAAAGCGTACGTCCTCATGGTAGCTATCAAAGTCGTTTACTTCTGAAACTTTAATGCCAAATAAACGATTGACGGTTTCAAATAAGCCACTTAAAACACGGTCCGCAGGGAAGTATGGGCGCAGTAGCTCATCTGAAATTGCGTACTTAGCTTGTTTTAATTTCTCGCCATAGTAGCCATAATCCCACGCTTCTAATTGCTCAACTTGATGCTCTTTTTGCGCAAATGCTCTTAGCTCATCTACTTCTTGCTGTGCTTGAGGTTTAGACTTTTTAGCTAAATCATTTAAAAACTCAAATACTTGCGCTGGCGTTTCAGCCATTTTAGTCGCCAGTGATTTATTGGCATAGCTCTCAAAGCCGAGAAGTTGCGCCAGCTCATGACGCAGTGCAAGCGCCTCACTCATGATCTCAGAGTTATCAAACTCATTGGCGTTAGGGCCTTGATCAGATGCACGTGTCACAAATGCGCGATACATTTGCTCTCTTAGAGAGCGGTTATCCGCATAAGTCATAATTGGTAAATAAGATGGAATATCCAACGTGAATACCCAACCTTCTAGCTCTTTGGCTTGTGCGGTGTGTGCGGCAAGTGCCAATGCCGATTCAGGTAAGCCACCTAGATCTGCCTCGTCAGTAACATGTAGGTGCCATGCTTGAGTTGCATCCATTACATTGTTACCAAATTTAGCCCCTAGCTCAGACAGCTTTGCACTAATTTCACCGTAACGTTTTTGACCCGCATCATCCAGTGCAATACCCGACAATTTAAAATCACGCAGTGCGTTGGTAATGGTTTTTTGCTGCGCAGTGCTCAAGTCTGCAAAATCATCGCTTTGTTGTAGCGAGAGATAAGCTTTGTATAAACCTTGGTGCTGACCGACATAGGTCGAGTACTCAGAGATTAGAGGCAAACACTCATCGTATGCTTTTCTTAGTTCTTCATTATTTACAACGGAGTGCATGTGAGACACAGGGGACCACATTTTAGACAACTTATCATCTGCTTCTTCAAGAGGCTGAACAAAGTTTTGCCATGTAGATTGTGGTTGTTCAAGCACCTTATCAATGGTTTCACGACAGTGCTCAATCGCCACTTTTAGGGCTGGTACAACGTGCTCAGGCTTTATTTTTGAAAATGGCGGTAATCCTTCAAGGCCAATTAATGGATTGCTCATAGTGTCTCTCTTAATTTTTTATTTCCTGAATAAACTTGAAATAAGGGCTAATAGCGCAAATACAAGTAAAACTTACTAATCTAGTTGAAAGTTATGACGTATATAAGCTGTCATATCAAGACTAGTTCAGCGAATTCAGAAGAGGAAAGATTATGGCTCAACATTTTGACTACATTGCTATTGGCGGTGGTAGCGGTGGTATTGCATCAGCAAACCGAGCGGCAATGCGCGGCGCGAAGGTCGCCCTTGTCGAAGCAAAACACATGGGTGGCACCTGTGTGAATGTCGGCTGCGTCCCTAAAAAAGTAATGTGGCATGGCGCACAAGTTGCCGAAGCCATTAAACTGTATGCACCAGATTATGGCTTTGACGTTGAGCTAAAAAACTTTGATTGGGCCAAGTTAGTCGAAAGCCGTGAAGCGTATATTGGTCGTATTCACCAAGGCTACAACAAGTACCTTGCCAGCAATGGCGTAACCGTGATCAACGGCTTTGCCAAGTTTATCGACAACAACACCATTGAAGTCAACGGCGAACAGTACACAGCTGATCATATTTGTATTGCCGTTGGCGGTCGTCCAAGCATTCCAAATATTCCGGGCGCAGAGCACGGCATCGACTCAAATGGCTTCTTTGAACTCAATGAACAACCTCGTCGCGTTGCCGTCATAGGCGCAGGTTACATCGCAGTTGAATTGGCTGGTGTGTTGCATAGCTTGGGGACTGAAACCCACTTATTTGTCCGAAAACATGCCCCACTGCGTAACTTTGATCCCATGATTGTTGAAACCCTCACCGAGGTGATGGATAAAGAAGGCGCAACACTGCACACCAACGCCACACCAAAAGCATTAGTAAAAGAATCAGATGGCTCAGTCACACTGCAACTTGAAAACGGCGAGTCGCACACCGTTGATCAAGTTATTTGGGCAATTGGCCGAGAGCCTGTGACAGATCTCATTAACCTTGGCGCGACTGATGTAGAAATCACAGAAAAAGGGTATGTTAAAGTCGATGAGTGGCAAAACACCTCTGTGTCTGGCATTTATGCGCTGGGTGACATTATGGAAGGTGGTATTGAGTTAACGCCTGTGGCGGTTAAAGCTGGTCGAATGCTGGCAGAGCGCCTGTTCAACCCAGAATTACCAAATGCTAAAATGGACTACAACCTAGTACCTACCGTTGTATTCAGCCACCCACCGATTGGCACCATTGGCCTCACAGAGCCTGAGGCAATCGCTCAGTACGGTGAAGACAACATCAAGGTTTATAACTCAACCTTTGCAGCTATGTATACAGCGGTTACACAGCACCGCCAGCCATGCCGCATGAAGTTAGTTTGCGCGGGTCCAGAAGAAAAGGTCATCGGCTTACACGGCATCGGATTTGCCGTTGATGAAATGATCCAAGGCTTTGGCGTTGCCATGAAGATGGGCGCAACCAAAGCCGACTTTGATTCAGTTGTGGCTATCCACCCAACAGGCTCGGAAGAGTTTGTTACTATGAGATAACTCTCACAGCCAAACTACAAAGCGCGGACGCCAAGTGCCGCGCTTGATACTCAATGACACAGCTTTAAAACACTTTATCAACCGCTATTCAACCTACTTAATATAAACATAATTCACTGTCACAGCTCACGCCTCGCTACAATCACCTCACAGCATTACCCTTCACAACACAACACTACGTCCCTATATGACATTTCTATTAAACGTCACAGCAGCATATTGTCTAAATGAGTTCCTCACCCTACAATCTGGTCTAGACCAAAAACAAAGCAAGTTAAAATTATGAATCACTACTTATTGTTAACGCCGGGCCCTTTGACTACATCAGAATCAGTAAAAAAAGCCATGTTAAAAGATTGGTGTACTTGGGATGATGACTACAACCTTGATGTTGTACAAAAAATTCGCCAGACCTTAGTTGCTCTGGCAACACCTTCAAACGATTACTCTAGTGTATTGATGCAAGGCAGTGGTACAGCATCCGTCGAGTCTGTATTAGGCAGTGCGATATTGCCTGATGACAAACTACTGGTGATCAATAACGGTGCCTATGGCAAACGTATGGCAGAGATCTGCCAAGTTCTCAGGTTGAACCATGAGGTATTGTCATTTAAAGAAACACAGGCACCTGACTTAGCACTTATCGCTGACACTTTGGCGCATGGGCAGTTTAGCCATTTAGCCATGGTGCACTGCGAAACTACCACAGGCATGCTAAACCCACTTGAGCAGGTTGCTAAGCTGTGTAACCAACATCAAGTGCGTTTTATTCTCGATGCCATGTCGAGCTTTGGCGGGATTGACATGGACGTAGCTGCGCTCAATATCGAGTTTTTGATAAGCTCAGCCAACAAGTGTATTCAAGGCGTTCCCGGGTTTGGTTTTGTGATTGCTAAACGAGCTGCAATAACGCGCTGTAAAGGGAATGCAAAGTCGCTCAGTCTCGATTTATACGATCAATGGCATACCATGGAACATGCCAATGGCAAATGGCGTTTTACTTCTCCAACCCACGTTGTAAGAGCGTTTGCGCAGGCGCTGATGGAACTGGAAGAGGAAGGTGGCGTATCAGCTCGACAAGCCCGTTATACACAAAACCAACAGCTTTTGTGCCACGGCATGCAAGAACTTGGCTTTAAAGCTTTACTGCCGACCGACATGCACTCGCCCATCATTACATCATTTTATTCACCGGCCGAGCCTGAGTATGATTTTAAACGCTTTTATCAGGCCCTCAAAGCGCTTGGGTTTGTGATCTATCCTGGCAAGGTCTCCGATGCAGATTGCTTTCGCATTGGCAATATCGGGGAAGTATACCCTGAAGATATTACCCGATTGTTGTCGGCCATTGCGCAGGCAAAGTATTGGTAGCACATCAAAAAA
Organism: Pseudoalteromonas luteoviolacea; assembly: GCF_018100925.1. Taxonomy (GTDB): domain Bacteria; phylum Pseudomonadota; class Gammaproteobacteria; order Enterobacterales; family Alteromonadaceae; genus Pseudoalteromonas; species Pseudoalteromonas obscura. Next base: position 112,721 of record NZ_JAGJEH010000006.1, read on the forward strand.
GGCCGCGGTTGCGGCCTCTTTCAATCTTAGTGATTGGTTAAAATTTATTGACTGTTATTTACTATCCACTTCAATTTCTATCGTACTGTGCACCCAGTATTCCAAATTATAATCTATTAATTTATCCAGTTGATTAAAGCGCTGACGAATGATCTTCAAACATAGTGCCCCTTTATTAACATTTAGGAGCTCAGCTTTGTCATCCGGTATTGCGGTCACAATCAAGCTACTGCGTTCATGGGTCACATTAACTCCATAATCTTGCTCAAATATGGTGGTAATTGAGCCCTCTAACGGCTTATGTTGTAAGTCACCAAATTGAGATGCAAGACAATATATTTCTTCTACCATCACGGGCCGCTCATCCAGTGAACGCACACGACTGATCCTATGAAACTCACCCGGTGAGCCAAGTTCAAAAGCATCATTGACCACCTCACTTGCGGCCGTAGTTTCAAATGAAACCAGCTGAGTTAACGGCGTAAAGTGTTGCTCTTGGGCCAATTGATAAAAGTTGACCTTTTTAACTGGATCCCACTTTAATCTTGGCGGGCAAATAAACCAGCCCTTGCGATTTTGTCGATAGATAATGCCCTCTGCTTCGAGCCGAGTGAGTGCCTCTCTCACCGTAATACGTGTCGAGTTAAATTTTTCCAACAACTCGCGTTCAGAGGGGAGCTTTTTAAGCTCGGGATGTTCCGCAATCAGTACAAATAAATATTGCCGAATTTCTTGATAGAGCAGCATAGGTCCCTAATTTCCTGTTAACACTTGTTTTGTTATCGCTAACCATGGTGAAAGTGACGTATCGATGGCCTGATGAGGTTTGCCTAAATCATCGTAGCGCCTCAGTTCCATCGCCTGTGAAAAGCAAGCGAGCTGTTCAAAATCACGTGCTTCACTGTCTGTCATTGGTCCGCCTTGCTGTTGCAAAGTTTGCCGGCTCGCATTTGATAATGCGTCTGTCCCGCTGCGCCGCGCGGCATACCGTTTTGCCTCGATATGATAGCGAATTGGTAGATAAACGCTAGCGGCAAAGCCCTTTTGTTGTAACCAATTACTTGCCAAGATGTCGTGGTCAATATGGCCCCATTGATCTAGCCCCGCTAACTGGTTTTTATCTGCAATAAAATGCCCAATATCATGTAAAAAAGCGGCACATACCATGGTTTGTGGCGCATTTTGTTGTTGTGCATGCCAAGCGCTGCTGATGGCGTGCGTAAGTTGGTCGCACGCTTCGCCGTAGGTTTTATCACCAAAATGCTTAAACAAGTGTGCGATGTCTGTAATGGCACTGTCGATCATTTGTCTGCTTTTCCTGCCGCTGCTGCCAACTTTGCCATTTGGCTATCAATCCACCACGGCGCTTTGTTTGCATCTTCAAAACGCTCTTTTCGCTGCACAGAACGTTTGACTAACTGAGCGCCAAGATACCGGATTGGTTCAGGCGGAAACGCCCCCAAAGGCCCTTTTGCCAAACCACACTGAGACCAAAAATTGCTTTCGCCCAGCACTAGTGACGACAATATCTCACCGCCTAAATAACTTTGCACTACGCCATTACCCGAATAACCCAAACCATAAAATATATTTGGATTGTCATTGAGCCGACCAAAAAACGGTAAGCCCGTCGCCGAGCGATCTGAAGCTCCCGTCCAACTGGTTTCAAAGTCAGCATCTAATGCTGGAAATAAACGTCGAAAGCTATTGCGCAGCATGGGTTCAAACGCACTTGGTTGCTCAAATGCAGGCAACATTCTGTTTGAATAAGCAAACAAATTGCCGCCCTTACCTAACATCAACCTGCCATCAGCGCTAGTTCTGTAGTAGTGAACAAATATTCGTGAGTCCGCGACTGCTTTTCCATGGGATAAACCAATGTCCGCCAACGCCTCGTGCTGTGGCTTTGTGATCACCATGTCCGAAGACACCAACACATAGTGGCGATTAAAGCGCGGAAACATCTGCCCCATCCAGCCGTTGATCGCCATGACGACTTTTTTGGCTTTCACACTACCCCATTTGCTTTCCACCCTCGGGGTAACGGTTTCATGCAAGCGCTCCATAGGGGTATTTTCGTAAATATTTACGCCCAAAGCCAAAGCCACTTTTTTCAGTCCAAGTACCAACTTCCCCGGATGTAAACTCCCGGCTGCATCGGTCGATATTGCAGCCAAAGTTTGAGCGCTACCAGAGAGTTCAACGGCTTCATTTGACGTTAACTGCTCCCAGCGATTAATGCCGTACTGCGCCAACAAGGAAAGTGGTTGGTACAAGTTGCGCACTTGCGCATCATTTGTCGCAGTATAAATTGCACCGTCAACACGCACATCGGCATTTATTTTGTAATGCTCGCAAAATTGCTGAATCGCAAATACCGCTTGCTCTGATGCTTGAACAAGCTCTACAGCTTCACTCACACCAAACAATCTGATCAAGGTATTGAGTTTTGTCGCAAAGGTTAACATACAGCCACCATTGCGCCCTGATGCGCCTTGCCCGCAATGCCCCTTTTCTAGCACTGTGACATCGGTATTAGGCGACTGCTGCTTTATCTTGATGGCAGTCCAAAGGCCTGTATAACCGCCCCCTACAATACACACATCGGTATTGATATTGGCGGTTAATGGCGGCATTGCTTGATCATCAGTCAGTGTTAATGCCTGCTTAAACCAAAAAGGTTGCGTGTGACTCATGGACGTAAGTGTCTCGCTCTTTTTGCCATAATTTGTTGGATCACAGGAATTGCGTCAGCCAGTGAATCAACCACAAAGTGGGCACCCGCTTGAAACAGCTCACTGTATGCCTTTTCTCTTAACAGGCTCTGTTGCTGTGCAGATAAGTCTCGCCACTCAGTCTCGGTCAAACCAATTGCATTGCCAGTTACCGCAAGACCCACTGTCCACATGCCTGCACGCAGCCCCTCTGTAATACCTGGAGCCGAGTCATCAAATTTAATGCAGTTTGCAACGTCATTGATCCCTAACTTTTGTACGTTTTCCAATGCCATCCAAGGGCCCGGCCTTGAACCTATAGTGTCATCACTGGCCACCCAATAATCCGGTGTATACCCTTGTTTGGCCGCTTCTGGCACTAAGATTTCCATCACTTCCCGTGGATAACCAGAACAAGAACCCACTTTTATTTGCTGCGCCTTTAACCAACTGATGGTGTCTAACGCTCCGTTGATAGGTGTTGCGTGTTGTGCAACTTTGGCTTTTTGCAGCGGCATAAACGTTTGATAAATTTCATCGACAATGTCGTCTGTCATTGCTTGACCAAACTTAGCTTGCCAACGCTTGTCTACTGATGGCAATTGACCCAGTGTTTTGATGTGATCCCATTTGCCCATTCCCATCGGCACACGCGCCTCGGCAAGAGAAATATCAAAATCATAGGCCTGTTTAAACGCTTCAACAAAAATGGTTGTCGGAGCAACAGAGCCATAGTCAACGACTGTGCCTGCCCAATCTAAAATAACGGCTTCAATGTGATTCATGTGTTTTCCTTATAAATAAGTTGGCGAGTATTAGCTGATAGTTCTTCTTTGGGTTTTGAAGCCAAAGGTCTCGTGTTACCTTCTGGGCGCGGTGTTTGTGAGGCTGGCTTATTTCGCAGTAATCGAATACTAAAATACCCCATTGACGCCATCACCAGCACGCCCCCTAAGATTGCGACCAAGTAACAAAGATGGATAAAGAATTCGAGCCAGCTGATATCCGGCGATGCAAACGTTCTGTATAGCAGCATACTGACACTACCTAGGTAGCCTGCGGAGTCAGCGAGATAAATTAAAAAGCCCGCATTGGCAGTAGAGCCAACCGCTGAGATCATGCGGTCAAATAAAAAGCAGTTGTAAGGTATGTAAGCTATATATAGGCCAGCGCCTAACCACACCATCCAAGTTTTGCCATCGATCCACTGTTGCTCAAAGGCGTAGGTTGTACCGCCTAAAAGTGCACAACCCAGTAAGATAAAGCCATGGTTACTTAAAAAGGCGTTGGTATTGTTTTTGATCATCACCATGGCAGCTAATACAAACAACACAACCCCGGCAATACGAATCCCAGCGTAGGCAAATATCGCAGGCTCTTCACCGTGTCCCAATGCTTGCCATATCTCCGCTGAAAAGTTATCGCGGAAATCTCGTAGGCCAGTAAACAGTAAAAAACTGGTGATAAGGAGCAATATGCCGGGGGCATAACGTAAAAAAAATGTCAAACGCTGCTGTCCATTCATCGGCGCCCGCGCTTGACGCGCTGCTTTATCGCTCGGTGAAGGCGGTGGTGTTTGCGCCAAAAAGTACACAGACAAAAACAGTGGCACGGTGAAAATTGCACCTGTGGCTGCTGGCATCCAATATTCAGTGACATTGAGTTCAAGGATCAGCCACTGTCCGACGGTACGCACTAAGCCTGAGGCAACTATAAATGTGACACTTAAAAAAGCCCCGAGAATTTCAGAAGTTTTTCTGCCTTCCAGAAAGCTAAAAACTATGCCCCAAATCATACCCAGCGGAACACCGTTTAAAAACATCATCAGCGGTTTGAAAGGCTCAGGTACCAAGGCAAACAGTACCAAGGCGAATTGCGCCACTAACACCAGCGACACTAGGGCCGCCGCTCTGCGATTGGCCGTAAGTTCAGACACTACTTTGATACCAATGAATTTTGACAATAAATAGCCAAAAACTTGCGCAAGTACCAAGGCAATTTTGAAATCGAGTACCCCCATAAAAGCATCAACTTGCTCAAACTTGCCGACTGAAAAAGGCTTGCGAAACGCATACATGCAAAAGTAAGTCATAAATGCCGCTGACGAAGCATAAATTACAAACACAACCGTGTTACTGCGCTGAAGAAAGTTACTAATTAGAGACATTGATCACTTACCTAACATTGAGAGAAGCTGGGAAGGTTAGCCTTCCCAGTTGACAGCGCGATTAAAAGAAGTCGTATTTGAAGCCAACTTGACCACGGATCCCGTAGTATTCAATTTGGTTTGGACGACGTTCTGAGCCAGTGAAATACTGCAGTGGTTCATCGGTGAGATTATTAAGCTCAATGTAGATCATGGCATTGTCATTGATGTAGTAAGAAGCTGTGGCATCCACACTGGTATAGTCACCATAGTAAGTATCTAACATGGTATTGCTACCGTGATCTTCAATGTACTCACCTTTGTGGTTTACTGCGATACGAGCAGCAAAGTTGCCATCATCGTAATACAAAGCAACGTTGTATAACTCATCTGCCTGACGAGATATTTTCACTTTATCGCTACGGTTTGGGATCTCCATCTCAGAGTCCATCAAAGTAAAGTTAAAGCTCATACCAAAGTCATCGAGTGACTCATTGATAAATGCCAAGCTTGAGTTGGCGGTAAATTCAACGCCATGTAGCCAAGCATCATCACCATTTAACGGGCTTTTTACAGTTACCGAGTTACCGCGGTAACTGCCTTGATAACTCTGCGAAAATACCGGGTCAATGATCTGTTTGTAGAAGTAACCAACAGCAATAACCCCGGCATCATCAAAGTAGTGCTCGTACATCAAGTCGACATTATTTGAATAGGTTGGGTCTAACTCAGGGTTACCTGCGCGTAACTGGTTTTCCATTTCCAAGTAAGTTGCACCGGGTGATAATTGACCAAAGTCAGGACGTGCAAAGGTACGCGTTAATGCGAATCGCACATTGGTCATATCATCTTGATGGTAGGTAACGTGAACCGATGGCAATACAGACCAATAATCTTTGCCACCTTGTTCAGGTTCCACGCTAGTGCCTTGATCATTTTCGACCGCGACATAACCATATACATCGGTTTTAGTTTGTGTCGCGCGCACCCCACCTACAACAGTCCAGTATTCAGATGGCTTATAAGTCGACATACCATATAGGGATAAGTGACTTTCTTCTAAGTCAAAGTTTCGACTCAAGCCGCCACCATTTGCCACGACTTCAGAGTCACCATCTAAGAAATTCAACTTGTGTTTATTATCACCCCACCAGCGCTTTAAATCGTTTACCGGGATCACTTGTGAAAAGTGCTTTTGATAATCATGGGAAAAGTTATCCAGAAATTCACCGCGACCTGGCTGGTCAACCAAACTCACACCTAAGTCTTTGGCCACTTGAGAGAGTGTCGGAGTGGGGCCAAACTGCTCTTCATTCCAGCCATAAAACTTGTCGTAAAAATTGGCGTTGCGTTCTTTGTCACGATATTTAAAACCCGTTTTCAGCTCAAGTTGATCTGAATATGTATGAATAAGATCTAGTTGAGCAACGATTTTATCCCTTTCTTGAATATCAATACCGTACAGCTCGACATCTGCTAAAACAGCTTTGTCAGGGTCCATCACCCAGTCACTCGGCAAGTGCATGCCAATACCACGGGCAGGATCAGTACCGCCATCAATGGTGTTGTATACTAAATTGCTACCTACATCTTGGCCATTTCGCACACCAACTTGGTTATCAAATTCAACACCTTGCTTAAACTTTACGACGTAGTAAGCATTGTCTTCTCCATTTGGAATATCACCGTATTCAAACTGATTGTCATAGGTGCTTAACTTCCACTCTACTCGGGTGTTGAAATCAATATCGTATTCACCACCAAGCTCAAACCCTTTCATTTCGGTGATCAATTCATCGTAAATATGCTGAAGTTCTACGCGGTTTTTGTTGTAGCGAACACGATGTTTGTAGTGAGTTTCTTCATCTGACAAGGTGCCATACATGGCCGACGCATACACTAAGCCATTGTCCAGTAGGTACTCACCCGACATATTTAAGCCGTAGGTTTTACGTGTTCCAGTGTAGTCGCGCAGCTCTAAACGATGCACACCTGCAATGCCGTCATCATCGATTGCTCTGCGAGGTTCATAATTGTCGGTTGCCCAATCACGCTCCCACGCCGTGGCGTTGATCAAAAAGCCAAATTTATCGTCCTCAGAGCGGTCGCCATATAGCATGTTAAATGAATAACTGCCCCCTTCTGCTTTTTCAGCACCACCAACCCCCACATTCACCGATAACATGCGCTCATCTGGTGCACGGCGCGTAACGAAGTTGATGTTACCGCCAATCGCGTCCCCTTCCATATCGGGCGTGATCGCTTTTGAGACCTCAACCAACTCAATCATATCAGTAGGGAAAAAATCAAAAGCCACGGCACGACTTGTGGTTTCTTCTTCTGCGGTAGGTAGACGGTCGCCGTTCATTGAGGTCGAATTCCACTGTGAAGGTAAACCGCGTATCGCAACAAAACGCCCCTCGCCTTGGTCGCGCTCAATCGACACACCTGGCATACGCTGTACAGCTTCGGCGGCATTACGGTCTGGTAATTTTCCGATGCCATCAGCAGACATCACATTTTTAATGTTGTCCGACTCTTTTTGCATGTTAGTTGCCATCATGGCACCGCGACGCATGTGACCAACTGCCACCACTTCCTCCATGGTGGCTTCATTGATATTTAAACTTAAACTACCTAAATCCAAAATTTCGCCATCAACGACTGTAATATCAAAGTCAGACGACGGATAACCTAAATATTCAACACGCAATGTGTACTTACCAGCAGGCAAACGCGATAAGTTAAATTGCCCTTGATGATCTGTCGACGTTTTCGATTTTGTGCCGACAACTGAAATTTTTGCTCCTGATAAAATGCCTGACGCATCAGTCACTAAACCTGTTATCGAACCATCAGCTAGCGCAGAAAAACTGCTCATCGCCAATACACCCGCCGCAATAGATGTTAGTTTGTTCATGTTTACCCCGAGAAAGTGAGTTTAATATTTATTGGTCTAGACCAGATTTTTAGGAACAGTGTATGGGGCATGTGTGACATTAATATGTCGCAATTTTTAAACTGTGATTAATCGGGATAGGTTACTCAAGCTAATTTAGCCATGTTTATTTGCGGGAGAGGGTTAAAAGTATCATCGGAGTCTGCGCTGAATTGACATGCTACCTATTGTCGATACGGAATTAAACGGCGACCTACGGCGACTCTGTAAAAAGCCGTTCACTCATTGAAACTAATATTTTGAGTGCGTGATCAACGCACTCAACTAACAAGCTGCGAGTCTAATTATACTTTTTTAACAGCTTGCTGAACTGCATTGGCAATTTCATCTGCAAGCGCGGGGTCTTTAACGGCTCTAGCCAAAGTCACACCACCTATCAACATAGCAAGTGTTGCCCAAGCATTCGTGTCATTATCGCCATCCAGCACATCTTTGCCTTGATTAAAGGTCTCCACAACTTTTGTTAATTCATTTTGAAACACTTCCCGTGTCTCTTCACCCGAACGCACCACTTCAGGGGTCAGGCTTTGCAGTGCGCAGCTGTCGCTAAGCTCACTGCATCTTTTTTCCCCTAAATAAAATGCAACAAATTCATCAAGCCACTGCTGTGTATGTATATCTTGAAAGTGTTGAATTGCCTGCTCTGTTTGACGAACCCCACCAGTCACCACCTCGCGAAATGCCTTGGGCTTAGAACCAAAGTGCGCATAAAAAGCACCAGATGTCACACCTGCACCGCTTGCAAGCCCGTTGACTCCTGCACCATCGTAGCCATATTGGCGAAAAGTTTTATGCATTGATTCCAAAATGCGCTGGTGCGTTTGCTCTTTTTTACTCATCACGTAATCACCCTCTACTTAGCGTAATTATCATTATATCAATTGAAATATAACGGTCACTATAAAACTGTTTGACAATATAGCGATCGCTATATTATGGTTTTATATAGTGATCACTATATTTAAAACTAACCCTAATCAATTGGAGAAAATATATGCCACTTACACTGACACTCACAGAAGGCGCTTTGCCTGAAGGAACACTAAAGCTGGCTGTCGCCAAAATTACAGATTCAATGCTGAAATGGCATGAACTCACGGATAACAAAGTGATGAAGCCCAATATCACAGCCATCGTGCAAACATTACCTAAAAACTCAACGTTTTCAGGTGCAGAAGAGTTTTTAGGCGTATGGGTCGAGTGGAAAGTGCCCTCATTTGCATTCACCGAACGGGCAGTTCAAATCGGCTTTGGCAAAGAAGTAACCGACGTCATTCATCAACTTTCTGGGTATAAGCAGCCCAAAGAAAACATCTACATTAATGTTGTACACGCAGTGGATGGCTCATGGAACTTCAATGGTACCGCGATGACCAACGAGCAAATAGGACAAGCAATAGCCCTAGGCTGACTGGCCTAACGCTGAGTCTACCTGTTTGATGTAAATAGATAGATTAGCGCTTTAACAGCCATGCTATAAGCTTGCGATTACTCGCTAGATTTAAAGAAGTCCACCACTGTTAGTCAATGTTCATAAGGCTGCCACTGCGCTATTTGGCGTTGTGCAGATAAGTTGTATCCATGAACTTAAAAACGGGGCTCTGATAATAGTTTTGAGATATTTAGCTTTGAGTCAGAGCCCAAGATAAAACTTGAATGTCATACCTAAATTGGCAATAAACCACCTTGACATATTGCCTTAGCACCTTGCCTTAAAGTTGACATTTGACTAATTTAAAATCATCAGGTACAAATTTTATACAGGGCACATAACAGAACCATACTTGGTTCAATTTTTCACAGTGAAACATAAAATAAGGAAAGTTCTACAATGAAACTCACAATTAAGAAAAACAAACTCAAAGACCTTACAAAAAACAATGTGGTTATTTCTGACAAGGTGACACCACAGATCGGTGGTGCTCTGCCGCCAGCAAGCCATTTTTGCGATACTAAAGGTCAATGCAACACCCATACTTGGGTGACTTTTTACTGCCATTAATTAAACAAGGAAATGAAAATGAAAATTCAATTAATCAAAAAAGATCTAAAGCGCCTAACTAATGATGCCCAGTTTGTACCAGCCGAAATTACCCCAGAAGTAGCAGGTGGTAAGCCAAGAGATACGGGCTATACCCACTTTTGTACGGCGATAAGTGTATGCCGCACGCGCTAGAAAAGTGGTCGATAACCAGCCTGTAATAGGTTATCGACCTTTCGACAATTATTGTCTCGTATTAAGCATGTCAAAACCCCACATTTGACTAATAGCTATTACTGCTTATTTCAGTACTGACACATACAGACTGTGGCCTGAATCATGAAAGCGCTACATGACAAATATTGCTTACAATCGCGTTATCATGGCCCTCAAGCGAAAGATTAACCATATAATATTATTATCTTTTTCATAAAATCCGTTGCTATCTCGAATATCCAACCATCTACTGATACTGTATTACGAAGTATTTTTATATCCTTGATAAAAATTACATAATCCCAGAAATCTCAAAGGACACACTATGAATGTAAAACCGCTTGTTGCGGCACTCGCCTGCGCTATCGTTTCCTATAGCAGTTACGCTACTACCAATATTGCACAGTTCATTGATAATCAAGGCAATACCAATATCAACACACCATCTGCGACACCTTATGTGTTCAACCATACAGATATTGACTCCGTCAAAATCACTCAGCAGGGGAGTAAGTTCTATGTCGAAGACGCCGGGATTTATCGAGTCAATTATTCGCTAAGTTGGCGCACATCGGGTGTCGGCGCATCTGCAAGGCGCCAAGTTAAAACTTACATACTGACCAATGGTACAGATATCTCCGCGACGTCTTACGAGTACGCCCGAATTGAAAACTACGCTGAAAACGCCACTAACCAAGGCAATTTTTTGCTTGAGTTAAATGCTGGCGATTACATTGAGCTTATCCACACGGCCTCGTCAGACAACCTCAATGAAGCACTCTCAAATCCAGGTGAGAGCTGGATTGCATTAGAGTTTGTTAGTACCAGAGAAGAAAACGGCCAGTATCCAAAATCGTGTTTAGAGATAAAACAAAATAAACCTTCAAGCAAAAGTGGCACCTATACCATAGATCCAGATGGCACTGATGGTGAGGCACACTTTGATGTGTACTGCGATATGGCCACAGAAGGCGGCGGTTGGACCCTGATCTCAAAATATTCAGGTATTGGCGGTCAGTGTAGCTATCCAGATTTTAACGCCTGTAACCTTGAAGGTATGTCACATGCAGGGCTAACCCAAAGTGCCAAGTTAAATCACAATGCCATTATTGCGCTCGTAGATGGAAGAAGCGACGCCCTGTTTAGAGCAAAAAGCACCTTTGACGATACAGTGATCAAAAGAGTGGATGGCGGAGACCCATTTGCCACAGTAAAAGTTGGCGACAAATTTGCCTGTCGAGATATCGCACAATCAAATTGGCACAATTATTCAATTGATGGCCTAGTTCAATACCCAACACGTTTAACAACGTGGACCACAAACCTCACTTATGTTGGCAAAAGTGATCAAGTAACCCAGTGCGGCAACGGGATCACATTTGAAAGCGAGCGTTTTCCAGCACTACATGCTATTGATGCAGGCTCTACCAGCGCGCCGACTGTACAAGGCGCCTTTTATATAAAATAAAACGGGCTCTCGCTTTGCTTTATGGTCAGCCTGAATTCAAGGCTGACCTACTTAAACCACTGTTTAGTCTCTATAAAGCCACAACTACAACTAAAAAAATAACTGACTTGTATTTCCTTTGAGCAAGCTAAGGAGAACAAAAGTAGCCCGAACATCAGAATGATTTTTCCACAGTTAAACACACTAGTTCGCCACGGGTTACAAGCCTACTTCCTCTGTCTGGTACATATTATACTGGCCCCATATTAATTACAGCTAAAAATAAAAAACACGTTTTATAAAGATAAACAAATTAACTTACGAGAGATTAAACGAAATTAAATATTACTTTGAATCAGTAAAAATACAGAAAGATAGGGTACTGCAAGCCTGTCACTCGCAATGAAATTTAATACGCCTTTAATTGTGAACACTAAAAAGTTACAATACGAATTATTAGAACTCTAATTAAAAGAGTTTCTACCTACTAAACAGGCAATGAGGGTCATATGAATACTTGCAAAGCAACGCCACTATTGCCAAATGACAATCAACACAAAGTGTTGGCATTAGAGGTACTCGCCCAGCATATTTGTGATAAAACACTCAGCCACATAGATCACACAGCCAGTGAGCACGGCGCAACTAAGATTCTACTGAAAATACAAGAGTCCAACTCTTTGCCTTTATTGTCTAATGGTTATCAAATAGAAGCGACAATCCCCAAGTATTACAATAAAGAAGACGCGATATACGTCGCGAAATTCTTAGAAATCCAGCGTCAAATTGAACCTCAAGGGGAAGTATATGATGACGTATTGGATCAAGTGATTGCCAGCACAGACAGGCGGAGTAACGAAGAGCAAAACATCTCTTTGGCACGCCAAGCTAATAGCGCGGATGCTCGAAACATCGCTAAGTTATTCGCCAACAATAGAGCCGCATATTCGAATAAACAACATGATGAAGCCGCTGTGATGGCAAACATCAGAGCTAAACACATCTACTTTGTGATTGAGTATTTAAACAATATTGTGGCAGTCGTACACATCAAGCTCGATAAATCGACACACAGTGCCTTCATTCAAGAGCTGGTTGTAGCAAACTTTGTTAAAAATCAGAGAATGGCCACAACATTAGTGGACTTTGCGCTTATGCAACTGCGCCACACAAACACCACAAAAATACACTGTCACTGCCTTTCAGGAGATTACGCCATGAATAAAGTGATGGCTCACCACGAATTTAATTTTGGTGGGCGCTTAGCAAATCAACTTGTTATCAAAGACCAGTTTCAATCTGTGAATATTTGGTCAAAACATCTAAACGCGGCCAATTGAACGCATTTAGTCCAATGCTTACATAGTTATTTTCACCTTTAACCTAGCAAAATAATTTGTAGTCTAATTAATAGAGTTTCACTATGAAAAAAGACAACTCCTTGCTCAATCTCCCCGTTTTTTACACCTCCTCAGCAGTTGTACTAGCGCTGGTGATTTTTGCCGTTTTAAGCCCATCAGCGGCTTCCTCATTGTTTTCCATTACTCAGTCAGCTATTACCCAAAATGGCAGTTGGTTTTACGTGTTGACTGTCGCCATCATTTTAGGCTTGGTCGCGTATTTAAGTATGTCTCGATTTGGTGAGATTAAACTCGGGCCGGATCACTCAGACCCCGACTACAGTTTCTCAACTTGGTTAGCTATGTTATTTGCCGCCGGTATGGGGATAGGTCTGATGTTTTTTGGTGTCGCCGAACCGGTAATGCACTTTGTTTCACCACCAACGCAAGATAGTGGTTCGCTCGAAGCCATCAAAGAAGCCATGAAAATAACCTTTTTCCATTGGGGTTTTCACGCTTGGGCTATCTATGCCATCGTGGCGATGATTTTGGCCTACTTTAGCTATCGTCATAAATTACCACTGACATTGCGTTCAGCGCTGTACCCTATCATTGGAGACAGGATCTATGGCGGAATTGGTCACGCCGTGGATATTTTTGCGGTGGTTGGTACCGTGTTTGGGGTTGCTACTTCACTGGGTCTAGGCGCGGCACAAGTCAATGCGGGACTCGCCTACCTGTTCTCATTTGATGTCTCGGTACAAAATCAAGTCATCATTATGATCACCATCACTGCGCTGGCATCCGTGTCTGTTGCAACTGGGTTAGATAAAGGAATTAAAATTTTATCGCAAACCAATATGATATTGGCCGTGGTATTGCTGGCACTTATTTTCTTTATCGGCCCGAGTGTATTTTTACTCCAAGCTTACGTACAAAACGTAGGAGAGTATTTATCCGACATCGTGTCTACCACTTTTAACCTTTATGCCTATGAAAAGAAAGATTGGATAGGCGGCTGGACAATATTCTATTGGGGTTGGTGGCTAGCGTGGGCACCTTTTGTCGGGTTGTTTATTGCACGTATCTCCAAAGGCAGAACCATTCGTGAGTTTGTCATTGGTGTAACCTGTATTCCAACTGCGTTTACCTTGTTGTGGATGACTATTTTTGGCAATTCGGCACTGGCGATGATTTATGAGCAGAGTAAAACGAGTATCTCTGACATGGTGAGTAACAACTCAGCTGTGGCGCTGTTTGTATTTTTAGAAAACTTCCCTATGTCGGAGTTTTTGATCGGTCTATCTATCATTATGATTGTGGTATTTTTTGTTACGTCATGTGATTCCGGGGCTATGGTCATTGATATGCTGTGTTCAAACGGTAATAACAATACGCCGCTGTGGCAACGCTTGTTCTGGTCTATCGGCGTTGGTGTTGTTGCCGCTGCGTTGAGCCTTGCAGGTGGTCTTGATGCACTACAAACATTGACGATTGTCAGCGCTCTCCCCTTTTCATTGGTATTACTGGTTGCTTGTTACGGACTGATCCGCGCACTGCGTATTGATGACGCCAAGCGCAGTACACATACGATGCCCATGACTTTTGACAACCAAGTAAACGATGAACAAACGTGGCAAGAAAGTTTAGCCCTGCTCATCGCCACACCAGCTAAAGGCAAAGTCGACAAATTTATTTTAAAAGACGTAAAACCTGCTCTGAAAAAAGTCCGTGATGAATTTGATAATAACCAAGTGGATGCCGAGGTTAAGGTGAACAATGCCGCGGTGATCCTAACTGTGCATCATGGTGATGAACATGACTTTGTCTATGGCGTATACAAAAGTGAAGCACTGCAACCGGACTTTACCCAAAATGATATCACTGAAAGCGACTCATACTATCGGGCTGAAGTGTATTTAAGTGAAGGCGGCCAAAACTATGACATTATGGGCTGGTCAGAAAGTGCAATTATCAATGATGTGCTAGCACAGTACCAAAAGCACCTTCACTTTTTGAATGTGCTACGAGAGTAGCACTTCTATTTATTTACCCGATTCGGTTTGGCTCATCGGTGCGATTTCAAGCACCGGTGCAGCGTCAAGCTCATTGGCATCCATCATAGTTGCGATGCGCTGCATGGAAGACAACAACAAAGATTGCTCCCACTCTTCTAGTTCACAAAAATTTTGAATAAAGTGCTCTTGCAATGGTTGCGGTGCATCAATTAATAAACTTTTTCCCTGCTGGGATAAAAATAAACTCACACGACGTTTATCCAAAGAGCTACGCACTCGCTCCACGATATTTCGACTCTCTAAGCGGTCAAGTATATTCGTCACTGTCGCGGCACTGAGGTTAACATTTTTGGCAATTTGGCTTGCCGTCACACCTTTAACACGCGCTATTTCTTGCATAATAAGCAGTTGAGGCCCCGTTAACCCCGATGACTTATTGAGCTGTTTGGAGTGCAAGTCAATGGCACGGATAACCTTTCTTATTGAGACTAATAGTTCTTCGTACTTTTCCATTTAGTAACGCTACCGATAAATACCAACAGCAGCAGTATAATCCGATTAAACCCGCTGAACCACAATAATTAAGCACTGCAAACTCTGACTCACGAAACGCTTAGATAGCGCGCCACTAGCTTGTCTAAGAACAATGCTAGCATCTTGTTCATATGCGTGTAGTCATGAGCGATAATGCGCTCAGGTAGCTCGACATAACGGTCAATACCTGCGCGACTGAAATCCTCATTCTCTATCAACATACCGACCACTTCAGTGGTTAACTCCAAGTGACACTGAAATCCATATACCAACGGTTGATACTCAACTATTTGCCTCGGACACCCACTGCTACTTGCTAGCACCTTTGCGGATGCAGTTAAGCCTGGCATATCATTGTGCCAATGCCCAACCTCAATACGTGGCGAAAAATGACTGAACAAGGGATGACTGCAACCTTCATCATTCAAAATGATAGGAAACTTACCAACCTCTCGCTCTGGACTAGATTCAAATTTTGCGCCTAGCGCTTCACCAATCAATTGCGCACCTAAGCAAACACCGATGACCATTTTGTTTTCTTTGATTGCACGGGCGATAACCGCCTGCTCTGCTTGTGCATCAAAATGAGGGCAATCCAAGGCACTGGTAGCTGGGCTTTGCGGCCCACCCATAACCACCAACATATCTATATCATCAATACACTGTGGCAGTGCTTGTCCCTCGTAGAGGCGAGAGTAACTGTTCTTCGCGCCGATTGAATTACTCCAATCTTCAAATGCGCCCGGCGCTTCAAAATATTCGTGTACAATAAAGTGGATCCGCATCGCTTTGCTCCTGTCATTGCTTGATGCGATTATCCTATAACAATTTGCCATGGCTTAATTTAAACTAAAAGGCATAAAACATCGAAAAACCGCCAAAAGTATGGATGCCAATCAGCTCATAGCACAAAACTCAAACCAAGCAGCACTCTCAAAGCACCTCGCTATGCCTGCTGGCTTCATAGATAAATGGCACCGACATCCATGGCATCAGGTGATATTTCCGCGCTCGGGGTTAATACAATCACAAAGCGATGGCAGCCAGGTAGTGCTGCCCCATAACGCGTTGCTTTTTGTGCCCGCCAACACCTGGCACGCCTCTGAGGCTATCTGTGATACCCAATTCTTAGCTGTGTATATCAATCCTAGTATAGAAGTCGGGTTTCCAGCACATGCTCAAACTTGTTTAGTAACCCCTTTTTTAAAAGCCCTTATTTTGGAAATAGTCGGTCAGATTGAAAATGCAAAAGCGCAGATAATACATCATCTTTTGCAAGTACTGGGCGACCAGCTAGCCACAGCACAAGCGTATACTATCCCGCTGCTTACGCCAAAGGATAGACGTTTGAATGCAATCTTCACGACGCTAATCGATGCACCAGATACACCTTATACCCTCGCACAGTGGGCTCAACAAGTCGGCGCATCAGAGCGAACATTAAGCAGGTTAATTGCAAAGGAATTTCAGCAATCATTTAGCGCTTGGCGTCAACATATCCGCCTCGTTTTGTCACTGCGCCTGCTGCAAAGTGAGCGCAGTGTACATGACATCGCACTGACATTAGGCTATACATCTGACTCAGCCTATATATGTGCATTCAAAAAACTATTTAAACAAACACCTAATCAATATCGCAAGCTGACCCTTGCCTCAAACCTATAAATCCGTATTACTAGTACCCGGCTGTAAACGCTTTACCCACAAATTGAGCTGTCTCTGCCTCATCGATTAATGCACACGCAAAGTCTTGCCAAGAAATATGTGATTTACCTGTTTTGTCCACCAACAACTCGCCTTCACTCACTCTATATTGCCCTGTGCGCTCACCAACTCCTATCAAAGCAGATGGGCTAGCGTAGCTCCAATTTTGATTGTGGTGGGCGACACAAAGCTGATATTGCTCAAAACAGGCTTGTGCTATGTCTTTCCAACCAGCGGGGACTAAGGATTCATCATCAAGTACCAGCTTACCATCAGAGTTAGGAACCGTTAAACAGGCCGCCCCACCGACTAATAATAGCCGTGTATGAGTTTCTCTTAGCCCGGTTAATAAGGCTTCAGCAATATTGATAAGCTGCTTCTCATGTCCTACTGTCGGGCGTGTTGCACTGATCACTAAATCTTGTCCTTCACTGAGGCGGATCACATCGCTGATATCGTTAACGTCACCTACTTGCGCATATGCCTGCGTAGGTAGCGCTGCGACTTTACGTTGATCCCGTGTAACCGCAGTTACTTGATGACCACGATGGATAGCCTCAGCCACAACCGCTTGACCCACATTACCTGTTGCACCGAATACTGTGATACGCATCTGCTTCTCCTTTAAGTTATTTTGCGTTAACAACACTTTCAATTTAACCTCTCGTGAGAGTTAAGAAATTAACCCAGGTTTAGTGCAACCAGAATTTCGTAAAAAAATAAAAAAACCTCAAAATAAACCTAGGTTCATTACAGCATGTCCAATCGCGATTAAGCTGGGTACTTATCTAAATGACAAGGAATTAAAGCGATGACTGACCTGCAAATTGTGAACGAATATTTAACCGATTTAGGACTTTTTAACCACCCACTTGACGAGTCTTTTTTAGCACAACTGCAAAGTAGGCATGTTGCCAAGCACACCTTCAACAGCGTATCTGCGGTGTTAAAGCAGCCTTTGCCTTTAGATATTGCACACCTATTCACTAAGATCACCAAAAAGCAATTTGGTGGATACTGCTTTGAACATAACAAGCTGGCCTTCCATGTCTTAAAACACCTCGGCTTTGACGTCAAGCTACTGCTCGCTAAGGTTGTTTACAACAGAGATGTTGAGGTGCCGAGAACGCACAGAGCCACATTAGTTACCTATCAAGGTGAACAGTATTTATTCGATGTTGGATTTGGCCCCCAAGGGGCAATATACCCTCTCAAGTTGATGTTGGATGTGCCGCAACCTCAAGGCTATATGACTTATCGAATCTCTCAAAATCAGGCGCAAGATTACTGTTTTCAGGTATTGAAGAACGGCGAGTTTTTCACGCTGTATACATTTGATCTCAACTATTACAGCGAAGCTGACTGCGAACTGAGCCACTTCTATTCACATAAGCACCCCAATGCTGCGTTTGTGAATAACTTAGTTGTCAGCCGAAAGACCCTTGATGAAACCCACTCTTTGAGAAATGGCGAATATCACCATATTACTCCCTCACAAACAGAGATCACAAAAATAGTGAGTGCTGAGCAGTTACACCAATTACTTCAAGAACAGTTTTCGTTAAATTTGGATGAAGCAGTCTGCGCTTATTTATTTAGCAAGTTTTCGCAACCTACACAGGCAAGCTAACCAAAATTACCTAAGCGAGAAAATCATGAATCACTCAGTTACTCAGCCCATACTAATGTTGGTATGGGTCGGCTTGCTATCTTCTTCTTTTGTCGTGTCAGGTAAGTTATTGCCCTATGCAAGTCCCATTACAGCCACATGCCTGCGATTTATACTGACAAGCTTATGCCTCGCGCCACTAATATGGCGTTCAGGGATCGCCCGCTTAACGGCAAAACAAGTCGTACAATATACGCTGATAAGTAGCTTTTTAGTGGCATTTTTTGTCGGCTTGTTTGAATCATTGAAAACCACCTCGGCAGAAAAAACTGCGGTCATTTATACCTTATTGCCGCTAATGAGTGTGATATTGAGCTTTGTTTTTATTGGTATTAAAACCCGAATAAGTCAATTATTCGGCTTTTTAATTGGCACTGCAAGCGCTATCTGGATGTTAGTAAACGGCCAAAAAGACCTAATGATTTTAAGCGCTTGGCAATATGGAGACAGCATATTTTTAATCGCTTGCTTTTGCCTTGCAATGCATGTGTTACTGATAAAAAAGTGGGCGACTGCACTGCCTGCACTGATCAGCACATTTTATATTGTGACACTTGGTAGCGTGTTACTAGTACCGGTGATGTTGCTCTATGGTGATCTGACCAATTTGGTGTGGCAAAGCTATACATTTTGGACATGGCTTATCTATTTAACCTTGTTTACAACTCTTGGCACTTTCTTTTTACAGCAACACCTTTTGAAGCAAGTCAGCCCAAATACCTTTTTAGCCATGACTTATTTGGTGCCTGCCTTTGTATTATTTTTTCAGGGCGGATTATTTCAGTTCTTACTCAGTATACCTGCGCTATTAGTTGCATCTTTTGCACTTTACTTGATATCTCGGGCACCATAACATGTTCCTATAAAGTCGGATTATCAAGGAATGCCGTTTGAACATACAACCCAAGCTCGCTGACTTCGTCTCTTTTTTCAGTGCAGACGAGAAACCGCTTTGCGCAGAAGATTTTCAAAAGTTTGGTTTACAGGGAAAACTCAAACACTACCCTAAAAATGCTTTGTTGATGGTTCAAGGCAGCCCAGCACCAAATTTATTTTTTATCACGCAAGGCGATGTGCGCTACTTTAATGTGTCCGCAGAAGGCAAAGAGTTTACCCAAGCTTTCGCCTGTGCCCCCTGTATTGCAGGCTCTACACGTGCCATGACACAAAACACACCGGCTCTGTTTAGCATTGAAGCTCTTGATGATGTACTTTGTCTTGAGTTTGAATGGCACAATTTTTTCAATACCATGAAAACGCACCCCGGCTTTTTAGAAGCCTATACTCGTCTACTTGAAAACTTATTTATCAAAAAAGAAGAACGCGAGTACGCATTTGTACACCACAGTGCCGAACAGCGGTATTTGAATTTTATTGACAAAAACCCTGAACTCAGTGAACGCGTTCCATTAAAAATGGTGGCATCACACATAGGTATTACGCCAATTGCCCTTAGCCGTATTCGTCGGAAGTTGGCAATGTAACAGGTAAAATAAACATGGCTGAGAATAGTGTAATTTTTTTGCGATTGAAATTTACTCATTTTTGAATAAATAATTCATCTAAAGCATTACAATTTTTTTTCACTACGGTAATCTGAACAACCGCTTAGTAAATGGAATGAGGACCATGAGTTATATACTAACAACGCAATGTAGTGATGAAATTGGATTAATAGCAAAAATCACCAGTTTATGTCATGAGCATAATTTAAATATTGTTCGCAACAATGAATTTGTAGACCGTGAAGGTAAACGCTTTTTTATGCGCACTGAGGTAACGGGCTCACCAACAAACCTATTTCTTTCTCAGCTACAATCGAATTTGCCTGATGATGCACAAGTCAAACTACACAGTCCGACAAAAGTAAAAGTCGTTTTACTCGCGACGAAAGAAGCACACTGTCTAGGTGGTGTATTGCTCAAACAATATGAAAATGCGCTCAATATTGAAATACAAGCTGTCATTGCCAATTACCCAGACTTAAAGCCACTCGCTGAGGCATTCAATGTCCCATTCCACTGCGTATCTCATGAGGGGCTGAGTCGTACAGAACATGATCAGCAAGTCGGTGACCTAATCTCCAACTATCAGCCTGATTTAGTCGGGCTCGCAAAATATATGCGGATTTTAAGCCCCGAGTTTGTTGCCCGTTTTAAAGATAAGATCATTAATATACACCATTCATTTTTACCAGCGTTCATCGGTGCAAAGCCATACCATCAAGCGTTTGAACGAGGTGTCAAAATAATTGGTGCAACTGCACACTTCGTCAACAATGAACTCGATGAAGGACCTATCATAGTACAGGATGTGACTCAGGTTACGCATGCAAATAACGCAGAGGCGATGGCCAAAATAGGGAAAGATATAGAAAAAACCGTTTTTTGCAAAGCTCTGCAATTAGCTTCAGAGCACAAGCTCTTTATCAATGGAACAAAAACGGTGGTATTTAAATAAGTGCTCAGTTTTTAGCAAGGTGCAAAAGTAGCAGTGTGCTACTTTGCCGCCTCGATTGGTTCTAATTGTAGTTTTGAAGCGATTAAAACTGCCTGTGTGCGGTTATAAACACCCAGTTTACGAAATATTGCCGTAATGTGTGCTTTGACCGTTGCCTCGGAGATATTTAACTCATAAGCGATTTGTTTATTCAACAAGCCTTCGTGTAGGTACTGCAGTACTTTATACTGCTGCGGTGTCAACGAAGCAATTTGCTGCGCAAGCTCCCGGTCCTCGCCGTCAAGATCATTTATTTTTTCCTTGATATCCGCCGGTAGCCAGTTTTCACCATCTAGCACCTGTTGTAGCGCACTGACAATATCCTGAGATGAAGATGCTTTTGGAATAAACCCCATCGCACCATAACCCATTACTTTAGAAATAACATTGAGATCTTCACTGCCAGACACCACAACAATAGGTAATGATGGATGGTCTTCGCGGATCCGGATCAGGCCGTATAAGTCGCCATTGCCCGGCATGTGCAAATCTAACAGTAGCAAGTCTAAGTCATCATACTGCGACAACCGCTCTAATGTTTGCTCAAAGTTTTCTGATTCAATAACTTCAAGGCCTTCAAACTGATTTTGCAAAGCCCCCTTTAATGCTTCTCTAAACAGGGGGTGATCATCCGCAATTAAAAACTGATTCATGCATAGCTCCTAAAAAATCGGCTGTCTTTGGTATTAAGACAGCCGATATAGTACGTTTAGAATTCGCTAAATTTCAAGTTTTTAACGCTCAATTAACGGTTTAAACGATTTTCAATTAATTCATCGACTACACTTGGGTCTGCAAGCGTCGATGTATCACCGAGTTGCTGATACTCGTTAGCCGCGATTTTACGCAAGATACGACGCATAATTTTACCCGAGCGAGTTTTAGGCAAGCCCGGGGACCACTGGATCATATCTGGTGATGCAATTGGACTCAGCTCTTTACGTACCCAGCTTCTGACTTCTTTCGTCAAGTCATCCGTAACCACAACCCCCTCGTTTGGTGTAACGTACACATAGATCCCTTGACCTTTGATATCATGCGGGTAACCAACAACCGCAGCTTCCGCAACTGCTTCATGAGCAACCAATGCACTTTCGATTTCAGCCGTGCCCAATCTGTGGCCAGATACATTTAGTACGTCATCAACACGACCAGTAATCCAGTAATAGTCATCTTCATCACGACGGCAACCATCACCAGTGAAGTACACACCGGGATAAGCAGAGAAGTAAGTTTGTTCAAAACGCTCATGATCACCGTAAACTGTGCGAGCTTGTGATGGCCAACTATCAAGAATAACCAAATTACCTTCGGTGGCCCCCTCGAGTGTGTTTCCTTCCGCATCAAACAATGCTGGCGCAATGCCAAAGAATGGACGAGTCGCCGAGCCTGGTTTCATATCTGTAGCCCCAGGTAAAGGCGTGATCATAATGCCACCAGTTTCAGTCTGCCACCAAGTATCGACAATTGGGCACTCACTATTACCAATTTGCTCGTAGTACCATGCCCAAGCTTCAGGGTTAATTGGCTCACCAACAGATCCCATAATACGTAGACTTGTACGCTTAGAGCTGGCTGTTGGCTCATCGCCTTTTGCCATTAGAGCACGAATTGCAGTCGGGGCTGTATAAAGGATAGTTACTTGGTGCTTATCAACCACTTCACCAATACGGCCAGAACTCGGGTAAGTAGGAACCCCTTCAAAAATCACTTGGGTACAGCCATTTACCAATGGGCCGTATGCCATGTAGCTGTGTCCTGTGATCCAACCCACATCAGCTGTACACCAAAAGACATCATCTTCTTTAAGGTCGAATACATACTCATGTGTCATTGAAGCGTATACCAAATATCCACCTGTGGTGTGTACTACCCCCTTTGGTTGACCTGTCGAACCAGAGGTATATAAAATGAATAGTGGATCTTCCGCATTCATTGGCTCTGGTTCACATTGCGCAGGTACATCAGCAACTAACTCATGCCACCACACATCATGGGCATTCCATTCAACTTCACCACCTGTAAGTTGGTGTACGACAACATGTTCAATGGTCGTTACTGAATCTTGTGCAACCGCTTCGTCAACATTGGCCTTAAGCGGTACAGAGTTGCCACCACGACGACCTTCATCTGTCGTGATCACTACTTTAGCACCAGAATCCTTGATACGATCCGCAATCGCTGATGGTGAGAATCCACCAAAAACTACCGAGTGAATTGCACCAATACGCGCACATGCCTGCATAGCATAAATTGCTTGAGGCGTCATAGGCATATAAATAGCAACACGGTCGCCCTTCTCGACACCTAACTTTTTCAAGCCATTTGCCAGCTTCGCTACTTCATCATGTAATGTCTGAAACGTGATATTTTCGCTTTGCTCAGGGTTATCACCTTCCCATATCATGGCTACTTTGTTGGCATTTTTTTCAAGGTGGCGATCGATACAGTTGTAAGAGGCATTAAGTACGCCATCTTCAAACCACTTGATGCTGATATGGCCTTTATCAAACGAGGTATTTTTTACTTTATTAAAAGGTGTGAACCAGTCGAGGCGTTTACCATGTTCAGCCCAAAACCCCGCAGGGTCGTCAATAGACTGCTGATACAGTGCTTGATATTGTTCATTATCTACAAGTGCAGCCTGCTTGATCGCTTCAGGTACCGGATAAATGCTCTGTGACATACTCATCTCCATATTAATTACTTGCCTTTTACGGCTTCACTCAAGGATCACTTACAACCACTCGATTAAGTATTAGACCTTAGTTGTAATTGTTGCTTTAAGTTTATCCAAATCAGAATTATTTAACTATACATTAACGAGCATCAGCATACTGGCTCTCTCAAGCTAAAACCAGAGAGCACATGACAACAACATAAGTATAAGTGTAATTAATTATTGCCAAAGGCAATTTTAGAGCCGACCTCCGTTATTCAACCTTAGTCTCATAGACCAATGGGTAATTGAGTTAAGACCACCCATCATCAACAGTGAATGACGAAATAATTCTCTGCATTGCAACTAAGAGGCAGTATTATAGGAACTCCATTATGACAACTAAAATTAATATAAATAAAAAACTAACTGCGGTTGCAGTGTCTAGCTTACTTTCCAGCCAAGCTCTCGCTGCTAACATCGGGAATACTGAAGTAAGTTACGGGGGATATATCAAACTCGACGCTATCTGGAGTGACTTTTCGGATGGCACACTAGGGTCACAACATATTGGACGAGATTTTTATGTTCCAGGCACTACTCCAGTAGTACCGAGCACAGGAGAGGATGCCGTCTTCGATATGCACGCCCGCCAATCTCGGTTTAATTTTGGCACCGCCTCAAAGCTGGATGATGGCAGCACCATAAAAACGAAAATTGAATTAGATTTTATCGCTTCAACAGGCGGAAATGAGCGCGTGAGTAATTCATATTCGCCACGAATTAGACAGGCTTTTGTCACCTATAAGGGGTGGCTATTTGGGCAGGCTTGGTCCAATTTCCAAAATGTTAGCGCACTGCCAGAAACCTTAGATTTTGTTGGCCCAGCTGAAGGCACAGTATTCGTGCGTCAAGCGATGGCAAAGTATACCATTGGTAACTGGTCGTTCTCAGCAGAAAATCCAGAGAGTACAGTAACAACGGAAGGTGGTGAGAGAAAAGTCACCGATGATGCGCAAATGCCTGATTTTACGGCGCGTTATAATTACAAAGCCGATTGGGGTCACTTTACTGTAGCCGCGCTTGCTAGACAGTTGACTTATAAACTTGGTGCAGCTGATGAAACAGAAAGCTCGTATGGCATAAGTGCTTCTGGTCGCGTAAATTTTGGCAAAAACAATATCAAATTTATGCTCACTCATGGACAAGGTTTGGGCCGTTACGTTGGGTTAAATGTGGCTCATGGCGCAGTGTATGACGGGAAAGATCTCCACGCAATTGACTCAACATCCGGATTCATAGCCTATCAACACTATTGGAATTCGCAGTGGCGTTCAACTTTCCTCTATTCGTATTTCAGCGCCGATAACGATACGAACCTGCTAAATATCACCGGGGACCCTACGGACATGACCACCAGCTACAGTGCCAATATTCTGTATTCTCCTGTTAAAAAGCTCACCTTTGGGGCTGAATATAAAGTCGCTAATAGAGAAGTACAAAGTGGTGCAGAAGGTGATTTAGATAGACTGCAGCTTTCAGTGAAATACGCCTTCTAATTCTCCCAGAAGGCCAAATAAAAAAACCACCTTATGGTGGTTTTTTTACATCTTACTCTGACTTTTGCTCTCTGCCTAAAAGCGCCATCGCAGCCTCTTTAACATCTTTTTTCTCATACAGAACTTGATAAATTTGTTCTGTGATTGGCATTTCAATGCCGCTGCGCTTGGCCAGCAAAAAAACTTCTTTGGTATTGCGATAACCTTCAACAACTTGACCAATACTACTCATCGCATCGTCAACACTTTTCCCCTGCCCCAGCGCCAATCCAAAGCGTCTGTTTCTAGATTGGTTATCCGTGCATGTTAAGATCAAGTCGCCAAGTCCTGCCATACCCATAAAAGTTTCCGTTTTAGCGCCCAGTGCACAGCCTAGCCGACACAGTTCAGCAAGACCTCTTGTGATCAACATTGTGCGTGTATTGGCACCAAAGCCAAAACCATCAGACATACCCGCTCCGATGGCGATCACATTTTTCACCGCACCACCGAGTTGAATACCGATAAAGTCATCATTACTGTATACTCGAAATGAACGACTACAGTGCAATAAACTGGCTAGCTCAGTGCGCAGTGCTTCATCTCTCGCTGACACAGAAATTGCAGTAGGTAACCCCGCGGCCATTTCTTTAGCAAAAGTAGGTCCAGATAATACGGCTAATGCAATCGATTCACCCAGTACTTCTTTTGCAACCTCTTCTAGCAAGCGCCCTGTATTAGGCTCAAGCCCTTTAGTCGCCCACGCCACTTGCGCACCATCTTGTAAATGGGGCTGAATTTGCTTAAGTGTTTGTGCAAATGCATGGCTGGGAACCACCACCAATATAATCTGACTTGCCTTAACGGCACGCGCAAGATCAACTTCCAGCGTCAGTGAATCTGGAAACTTAATATCAGGAAGATAACGTTGGTTTTGACGCTCATCTGCAAGCTGTTCGATATCAGCTTGGTTGCGCCCCCATAAAGTAACTCGGTGACCGTTGCGAGCAAAACAAATAGCAAGGGCGGTGCCATACGACCCCGCCCCTAATACGGTCACAGCAGACTGTGATGTATTCATAAATTATGCGTCAGCTGTTTGCTCTTGACCTGCACGTTGCTGCATGTACTGTGCAAATAGTGCGTCAAAGTTTACAGGTGCCAGGTTAAGCTGTGGGAAAGTACCACGGTTTACTAGGCTTGCTACTGCTTCACGAGCATATGGGAAAAGAAGGTTCGGGCAGAATGCGCCAAGCATATGAGCAAGTTGTAGCTCTTCCAACTCACCTACAGAGAAAATACCAGCTTGCTGAATTTCACATAGGAAAGCTGTCTCTTCGCCGATTGTCGCAGTCACAGTTAATGCTAAAACAACTTCAAATACGCCTTCATCCAATTTAGCTGAACGTGTATCCATATCTAGTTTAACTTCAGGCGTCCACTCTTTTTGGAAAATTGTTGGTGAGTTTGGCGTCTCGAAAGATACATCTTTAGTATAGATACGTTGGATGTTAAATTGTGGGCCTTCTTGCTGCTCCGCTGCAACATTTTGATTTTGTTCAGTCATTATTATTCCTATAAATTTTTATATAAACAGCATTTGTCTTATCAATACAATGCTAGAAATGTTTAATTTCGCTCGACTAAGCCAATAATTGAGTTAGTTTACCTTGAGCCTCAAGCGCCATCATATCATCGCAGCCACCGATGTGCTGACCGTTGATAAAAATTTGTGGCACGGTATATCCGCCATTTGCTTTTTCGATCATCTCTTCACGAAGTTCAGGCTGTACAGCAATATCATATTCTGTATATGTGACGCCTTTACTATCCAATAGCGCCTTCGCACGATGACAAAAAGGACAATAATCTTTAGTGTAAATAATTACATCGTTACTCATTTATTACTCCAATTACTTTCCAGTTGTCGTTGGTAGTCCAGCACTTTGCCACGAACTCATGCCACCTGAAAGCACATAAAGCTTTTCGTAGCCCTGTTGGTGCATTCTTTCAGCAATGTTATTGGCCGTCATACCTGTATTACACACAAGTATAATGGGCTTTGTTTTGTACTTTTCAAGTCCACCAAAGTCATTTTGTTTGGCTTTGTCGACATTCATCATCTCTGCACCGGCAATACGACCCGCCGTAAACTCTTTTTTGCCACGCATATCGAGTACTTGTGCATCTTCACGATTGATCAACAGAGTCAGTTGTTGTGGGTTAATCGGGCGGATTGACGAAAAACGGCTTTTATACCAGCTGTGTACTAACATGATTGCTAGGACGACCCAGATAATGCTTAATACAGGGTGATTGGTGAAAAAAGTAATATATTGTTCCATGGACCTTGCCACTTAGTTAGCAGATAAAACTTACAGTGCAGCGAGTATACTTTTTTACGGGTCTTGGCACAAACCTATTGTTATCAGTGCACACCACTACACGCTCAATGCCCAAATCAGAGACCGAGCACGCGCACTGATGAAGCCTTTATATGAAAGGTGTTACCATTAGATTAATCAATCTTGAACATAAATCACCAGCACAGGGCTGAATTTTCGCGCTAAACAAGGTATTCTATGCGCCATCTATCGTGCATTTTTCAGGAGCCCAAATGACTACGAAGAAAAAACCACTGGTACTTATGATTTTAGATGGCTGGGGATATAGAGAAGAAACACAAAGTAACGCTATCCTCGCAGCTAATACGCCTGTACTTGATGAGCTGTGGCAATCACAACCAAAGACGCTTATTTCTGGGTCTGGATTAGATGTCGGTTTGCCTGATGGTCAAATGGGGAACTCTGAAGTAGGACATGTTAATTTGGGTGCTGGTCGTATCGTCTATCAAGACTTTACACGTATTACCAAAGCCATCGACGATGGTGAATTTGCACATAACCCCACGCTGGTAAAAAGCATTGACGATGCTGTAGCACACAATAAAGCAGTGCACTTAATGGGCTTATTGAGCCCAGGTGGTGTACACAGTCATGAAGACCACATTGTCGCAAGTATCGAACTTGCTGCGCAACGCGGTGCCAAAGAGATTTATTTCCACGCATTCTTGGACGGCCGTGATACACCGCCACGCAGTGCCCAAGCATCCATTGAGCGCATTCAAGATTTGTTTAAAACACTCGGTACTGGCCGATTAGCCTCTATTGTAGGTCGCTACTACGCTATGGACAGAGATAACCGTTGGGAACGTGTCGAGCAGGCATACAATCTAATGGTCTGTGGTGAAGCAGAGTTTACCTTTGCTGATGGGGTTGAAGCCCTTGAAGCCGCTTATCAGCGAGATGAAAATGACGAGTTTGTCAAAGCCACAACGATTGTACCTGCGGGCCAACAAGCGGCACAAATCAACGACGGCGATGCGATTTTGTTCTTAAACTTCAGAGCCGACCGAGCAAGACAAATGACCCGCGCGTTTGTTGATGCCGAATTTAACGGCTTTGAGAAAAAGAGGGCTCCTGAGCTTAGCAGCTTTGTAATGATGACCGAGTACGCAGCTGATATTGATGCACCCATAGCGTTTGCACCTGAAAAACTAAATAACGTTTTAGGTGAGTGGCTTGCCAAACACAATAAAACTCAACTACGTATCTCTGAAACCGAAAAATACGCACACGTTACCTTCTTCTTCAGCGGCGGACGCGAGGACTTATTCGATGGTGAAAAGCGAGAGCTTATTCCTTCACCTCAAGTTGCCACATACGATCTACAGCCTGAAATGAACTCAGAGATGCTTACCGACAAGCTAATTGACGCCATTCAAAGCGGTGAATTTGACGCCATTATTTGTAATTATCCAAACGGCGATATGGTTGGCCACTCGGGTGTTTTTGAAGCAGCGGTTAAAGCGTGTGAAGCTGTTGATAATTGTATTGGTCGCGTTGTCGCAGCATTGAAAGAGCATGGCGGTGAAGCGCTTATAACAGCTGATCACGGTAATGCTGAGCAAATGCAAGACCCTAACTCAGGCCAAGCACACACAGCACATACTAGCGAGCCAGTTCCGTTTATTTATGTTGGTCGTGACGCAGAACCTCAGGCAAACAAAACGTTAAGTGACGTAGCACCAACAATGCTACACCTAATGGGTTTAGAGCAGCCAGCAGAGATGACAGGCTCGCCAATTATGCGTCTTAAGTAAATATGGTACGAGGCGCACTTACCGGCTTTGCACTGTTGATTTCATTGGCTTCGACACATGTCGAGGCCAATGAGTCACAAACCAAAGCAGATTTGGCTGCCGTTCAGGCTGAACTAAAAAAAAGTCAAGCGGCCTATCAAGAGCAAAAAGCGTCCTTCAGTGCGCTTAAACAACGTTTGCAATCTTTTGAGCTTGAAATAGCACGCAGCGCAAAAGCCCTAACCTTAACACAACAGGGGATCAGCGAGAACAAACAACAGCAATATGCACTCGAACGAGAAGGCTCACAGTTAAATCGTCGCAAGCATAAGCTGCAAAAACTGCTAGCAGCCCAACTTAAAAGTGCTTATGTTACAGGTAGCCATGATTACTCCAAGATGTTGCTCAACCAGCAAAAAACATCAGCACTGGAACGTACAATTAGCTACTACGACTATTTCAATAAAGCGCGAATAAACCAATTAGAAGACCTTAAGACTGTCTTTATTGAACTAGAAAAAAACCAACAGGCATTGACCAAATCACAACAACAGTTGGTCGCACTGCTTGAGCAACAACAGATCAGACAAAATGATTTACAGCTTGCACAACAGCAGCGCCAAACACACTTGCGCAAGCTCAACGACAAATTGTCCAAAACCCAGTCTGCGATTGCCTACTTAGAAGAAAATGAATCCACACTAAAAACCACGCTGGAAGCATTAGCTGAAGTACAAGCGCCGTCAGAAGAAGTTTTTATTGCCCAGCTAGATGGCTTGCAGCGCCTAAAAGGCAAGCTAGCTTGGCCACTGTCGGGCAAACTCAAGAAACGATTTGGCCAGCGAAAACATGTAGGAATGAACTGGAAAGGCGTCGTAATTGCGGGCCAAACAGGCACTGAAGTAAACAGCGTTGCGCCGGGGCATGTGGTCTATGCTGACTGGCTCAATGGATTCGGCTGGGTCATAGTGCTTGATCACGGCAAAGGATTTATGAGCCTATATGGGCACGCCCAAACCCTACTAAGAGATGTGGGTGATCACGTCAACCCGGGAGATCCTATCGCATTAGTCGGACAAAGCGGCGGACAACAAAATCCTGGACTATACTTCGAGATACGGCATAAAGGAAGCGCTGTGAATCCAGTTAAGTGGTGCAGATCAAGTTAAATGAATAACCTATGCTGCCCCGTCACTAGGAGCAGCATATGAAATACTTCGTCTCTATTTCCCCGCCCGATTTTCAAAAACGAGCGCTTTTAGTTTTATGCGCGATACTACTTTCCTTTTTATTATCCAATGTGCAGGCCAAGCAAATTAGCCATGCCCATATGGAAGAAATTTTATACCATATTCAAACTTACTACGTTGAAGAAGTTCCCACTTCACACATTAAACAACACAACTTCAACGAGCTTTTCGAGCAGCTAGATCCCTACTCTAAATATTTAAATGAACACGAGCTAGAAACTCTTTTTAGTGCGACCAATGGCCGCTATACCGGGATAGGCATTGAAGTAGAAGAGATTGAAAACCGCATTGTTATTGTCGATACGTTACCCGGTTCGCCTGCGGAGCAAGCTGGCATTGAAGGCGGGGATAAATTAGTTGCGGTTAACACACATGATGTCACCAATAAAAGTATTTCAGAAGTCTCAAAGTTACTAAGAGAAGCAAAATTATCGATCATTCATATTACGGTCGAGCGCGCTGAAGCACATGTTACCTTAGCGCTGCGGCGTCAAGAGATAACCTTGGAGAGTGTCACCAGCAAACTGCTCAACGGAGACATTGGTTATATCTCTATCTCTTCATTTAATAATCACAGCTACCATGATGTTGCCAGACATATCAACATGCTGTTCGCGCACAATGGCCTTTCTTTAAAAGGTCTAATCATTGATCTACGTGACAACCCAGGTGGCACGCTCAACAGCGCGGTCGCGATATCTGATCTGTTTTTACAAAGCGGTATAATCGTCACAACCAAAGGGCGATTTTTCGATGCAAATCAAAAGTTTTATGCTGTGCAAGGCGATATTTTAAACGGTGCACCCATCTTGGTATTAATTAACAAACAGTCCGCCTCAGCAGCTGAGATTTTAGCCGGCGCTTTACAAGACAATAAACGCGCTTTGATATTAGGACAGGGGTCATTTGGTAAGGGCTCGGTGCAGTCGTTGATCCCCATAGGTAATGGTACCAGCGCCCTAAAACTAACCACCGCTCGCTACTACACGCCATCGGGACAATCGATTGAAGGCACAGGGATAAAACCTGATATTGAATACAGTAAAAACACCCTATCGAGCCTAAATAAAACGGCTATAATGAGCAATGACAAAGCCAACAGAGACCTGTACTCGCGGCTTGAGCAACACTGGCATGCTGCCCGTCAACTAGTGACAAAACAGCAACCTACAGTAAACTAATGAAAAATTAGACGCTTTTATCGGTATAAAAAACATGCTAGGTTAGATGATAAAAGCGTCGAACATAATGTATCGACCAACATAAAACATAACAATAGAACTGTGATTTAATTTTGTGCGCTTAATACAATTAGTTACGACATTTATTTGTCTAGTAGCATTTGTTTGTGATGCCAAACAAATTGCGATTGTAATAGACGATATTGGCAACCACCAACGAGATCTGGAATTTCTAAATTTACCGGGTGAGCTAACTTATGCGCTTTTACCCCATACGCCATTCTCCCAGCATTTTGCTTACCAAGCTGCATTAAAAAACAAAGAGCTGATCCTACATATTCCCATGCAGTCTTTAGATAATAAAACATTAGGACCAGGCGGGCTGACCTTGGACATGCAAAAGTGGCAATTACAAAAAACACTTGGACATGCTCTTTCTAGCTTGCCTCATGTGAAAGGTGTAAATAATCATATGGGTTCAGCGCTGACACAACATGATGAGCCCATGAAATGGACAATGGAAATCCTCAAAAAGCGGTCTCTGTACTTTTTGGACAGCCGCACCACACCCTATAGTCAGGCACAAACAGTAGCGAACATCTATGGAGTCAACAATATCGCCAGACATGTATTCTTGGACAACGAACTTGAAAGTAAGCAGTTAGAATTACAGCTCAATCAACTCAAAACGATTGCCACACAACAGGGATATGCGATAGGTATTGCTCATCCTTATCCAAAAACTCAACGGTTTTTACGTGATGCCCTGCGAGATTTGCAAGATCAAGGCTTCGAACTTGTGCCGCTCTCTACCCTAGTAGAGAATAAATATATTCGTCTAGCAGCACTGCAAAACACACCAGCATTGAGTCCATAAAAATCACATTCTGATATAAATTTTGTTGATCTAGCCACAGGAAAATTAAGTCATTTTCAGTTATACCTACTAGTAAGGTTCACTTACAGGAAAATATTATGCTGCATACTGTTGAACAGTTGATGACCCCTGATCCACTCGCTGTTAAGTCGTCACATACCCTGCACGATGCACACAACTTAATGCGCGAAAAAAATATTCGTCATATTCCCGTGATCGATGAAGAAGGTCATTTGGTGGGCATGTTGACCCAAAAAATCATGATAGCCAAAGTGATGAGTATTTTATCTACTTACGGTAACTTGGCATTAGAGCGAAAAGAAAAGCAGGAAAAAGTCAGTGATGCCATGGCGCAGGACTTTGCCAGCGTAACACCGCAGCAGAGCTTACATGAAGTTGTTACTTACTTTGTCGAAAACCGTCATGGCTGCATGCCTGTGGTTGACGAAAACAATAAACTACTGGGGATATTAACCTCATCTGATTTTGTTCGCCTCGCAGCAGCTTTGCTTTCTTAAATTACCCGCTGACGAGTTAAAAGCCTCTCAAAAGAGGCTTTTCTTTATGGGTTACACTTTTGCAATTAGTGTACGAGCAACTGTTCGCATACCCATTGTCGTCGCACCTGACGCCCACTGAGCACCCGCATTATTTTGGAAGCAACCAGCTAGGTCTATGTGCACCCAACCTTGTCCTTCATTTGGCACAAAGCGAGATAAGAAACCAGCGGCATTAGATGCACCGCC
Source organism: Pseudoalteromonas luteoviolacea (assembly GCF_018100925.1). Classification (GTDB taxonomy): domain Bacteria; phylum Pseudomonadota; class Gammaproteobacteria; order Enterobacterales; family Alteromonadaceae; genus Pseudoalteromonas; species Pseudoalteromonas obscura. The sequence continues at coordinate 146,340 of NZ_JAGJEH010000006.1, forward strand.
AAAACCACCACCCTTTTGAGCTCGGCTATTTGCAGTGTCTGCGTAAGCAGAAGGGCAATTATTTTGGTGCCATTTTTCAAGAGGTAATGGCCAAGCAGCTTCGAACTCTTCACTTGCAAACTGCTGAACCTCACCAACTAGCTCTTTATCAAGACCAAATAAAGCATTGTACTCTTGACCTACCGCCATTAATGCAGCACCAGTTAGTGTTGCAGCATCAATGATCAAAGGCGCACCAGTTTCACCAGCCGCCATTAGACCATCAGCAAGTACAAGGCGACCTTCGGCATCCGTATTCACGATTTCAACTGTCGTGCCATTTTTATACGTTAAAATATCGCCTAGTTTATATGCATGACCTGAAATAAGGTTTTCCGCACAACACAAGAACAATTTAATACGCTTATCAATACCACGTTGGATTGCCAATGCAAGACCAGCAGTGACTGTTGCAGCACCGCCCATGTCGCATTTCATGGTCAACATCCCTTCGCTCGGCTTGATTGAATAACCACCCGAGTCAAAAGTAATGCCTTTACCAACAAGCGCTGCGCTAACTGGCGCATCTTCGTCACCTGTCGGGTTAAAGTCTAACTCAAGTAGTACTGGTGCTCTTTCGCTACCACGGCCTACTTCATGGATCCCAATCCATTGATGTTCTAGTAATGCATCGCCTTTGATTATTTGATAGCTGACGTGCTCTGGTGCTAAAGACTGAATAAACTCAGCGGCCTTACCCGCTAAACTTTCTGGGTAAATATCTTCAGCTGTACCATTGATCATTTGGCGCATCCAAGTTGCTGATTGCTTCAACGCCTGTAACTCATTTAAATCTGATTGTGCATTTTCAACAAAAGCAACTGGATCAAGCTGTTTAGGACTAACAAAGCCCTGATAAAAAGCCCATTGTGATTCTGTACACCAAGCTTCACCACTTAACGCTACCGCAGGGATCCCCTGTTGTGCTAGGCTACGAGCCGCTTTTTGAATATGCTTTAGGGTTTCTTGCTCAGTTAAATGAATGGTTGCACCTTGCTCGTCAAAAGACAGCGATGCATTGTTGCCCCAATGTGCAGCAGGAGCTTGTTCACTTAAGCGAACAATAAATTTATCAGACATATAGGTTTTCACTCTTACGCTTGTAGATTCTAGTCAGTGTACACTAGCAATCACCGAGCCCCAAAACGAATGCGACTAAACTATGAAATTTTCATCCCAACTTCAAAGCGCTACTTTGCTCAAACGCTATAAACGATTTTTAGTCGACTTGCACAAAGAAGATGGTGAAACGTTTACCGTACATTGTGCAAACACTGGCAAGATGACAGGTTGTGCCGACAGTGGCTTTAAAGCCTATTACTCCACCAGCGACAATAAAAAGCGCAAGTATGCACATTCACTTGAGTTAACCGAAGATGGTCAAGGCAACCTCATTTGTGTCAATACTGGTATAGCGAATAAAGTAGCCTATGAAGCGATTCAAGCCGGGGATATTTCACAGTTGAATGGCTATGACAATATCGCCAGCGAAGTAAAGTATGGCAATGAAAATAGCCGCATTGATATATTACTCTCTTCACCTCAACAGCCCAATTGTTATGTTGAGGTCAAGTCCGTCACACTGTTAGAAGGTGACCAAGGCTATTTTCCTGATACCGAAACAACTAGAGGGCAGAAACACCTCAGAGAGTTGATACATATAAAAAATAATCACCAACGCGCCGTGCTATTATTTATTGTTATGCACAACGGCATTGAATCAGTCAAAGCAGCTGAGCACATTGATAAAAAATATGCCCAATTACTGGCTGAGGCTAAAAGCGAAGGGGTTGAAATATATGCATATAAAGCACAAGTTACCCCAAGTGAGGTCAAGGTTATTAAACAAGTATCTGTACTAGATACTTGAAAAAAAAAACTTCACCCTCATATATCTGCCGTTAAAACTTCACTCCAACGGCTTGTTTTAGAACAGGGACGAAGCAAAAAGTGTTTGCTAAGGGTTGAAGATTTTGCTATTTATAGCCGCCGGCGTTAGCTGGGGTTGTTTATTAAGGATTTAGGAGAATGCTATGCCAGACCAGAAAAAACTAGGGTTATTGGCTCAGGCCGGTTTAGAACCTTACCAAGAAAAGCCGGGCGAAGAATACATGGGCGAGGCGCAGCTAGCTCATTTCAAAAAAATATTAGAAGCGTGGCGTAACGATCTTCGCAATGAAGTTGATCGCACCATGAACCACATGCAAGATGAAGCGGCAAATTTCCCTGATCCTGTCGACCGTGCAGCGCAAGAAGAAGAGTTTTCTCTTGAACTGCGTACACGTGACCGAGAGCGTAAGCTGATCAAGAAAATTGAAAAGACACTACAGCTGATTGAAGAAGATGACTTTGGTTTCTGTAATTCATGTGGCATTGAGATTGGTATTCGTCGCTTAGAAGCACGTCCTACCGCAGATTTATGCGTGGATTGTAAAACACTTGCTGAAATCAAAGAAAAACAGCAGGGTCGAGGTTAAAACCGAGTATAAACCTGTAAAAACGATAGGTTAAGCTCACCAGTTATGCAGACCCCACAAAAAAAAGACCCAGAGCAGGATAACTTACATGCTCTGGGTGCGTCTTCTGTTTATCGTGGACGCTTTGCGCCCTCCCCGTCAGGACCTCTACATTTTGGGTCGTTAATTGCGGCACTTACCAGTTACCTTGATGCCAAAGCCAACCAAGGGCAATGGCTAGTTCGAATGGAAGACATTGACACACCACGTGTTGTTAGTGGTGCGGCAGATGCCATTTTAACCACCCTTGAAGCTTATGGGTTACACTGGGATGGTGAGGTAATTTATCAAAGCCAAAGGCACAAGTTATATCACGAGGTGCTCCACTCCCTCGCTTCAACTGGTGATGTCTACGCGTGTGCCTGCACCCGTAAGCAAATCAAACAGCGTGGAGGTTTTTATGATAACCATTGTCGTACGGCCAGCCATGTTTTTGAAAACAACGCGTTACGTCTAAAACAAAATTTCCCTATCTACCAATTTGAAGATGCTTTACAGGGACATGTAGTCATACCAGACCAAGTCGCGCAAGAAGACTACATCGTAAAGCGACGAGATGGCCTGTACGCCTATCAACTTGTAGTGGTTGTGGATGACATAGAACAACAAATCAGCCATGTTGTGCGCGGTGCTGATCTGCTAGAACCGACCGCCAGACAACTTAGTCTGTTTCAACAACTTGCAAAAAAGCCACCACACTACATGCATGTTCCGCTCGCTGTAGCACAGCCTGGATTCAAGTTATCCAAGCAAAACTATGCACCAGCCATTGACAACAATGCCCCCCTACCAGCACTTAAAGCAGCACTTGGATTTTTGGGCTTCGATAAAATTGAACTACATCAAATCGATGATGCTACCGAATTACTCACATGGGCTACAGCTGTATACCATGATGTAAAGTTACCCAAAAATAAAGAAATTCAGGTCATACAACTCAGTTCAACCGACTACCAATTCACGCCGCTGTAGCTCTAACTATTCAGTTAAAACTACAGGCATATAAAACACTGAATAAAGTGCCCAGTGTCGCGAGGATGTCTTGAGATTGGTTGTTGATGTTATGAAAATAACTCGACGTGACAATGTTACAACTCTTAGCGCGTTATTTGGTTGAAAATTTAATCGCTAATTCACGTCTGAAACTTCAATTTCAGTACATTTGAGTATATGATAGCGAGCCTTATGATCTCGCCTACACTTTAGAAAAAATAAAGCATAGTGCGAGCAAAAAAAATCTGTACAAATGATGCTGCGGGTGGGGACTCAAAGTAGTAGGAGAGTGGTTATTATTTCTAAAATATTCAAGTTGTGTAGGCAAATTGTTGGCGCCAAGCAAACTAAAGGGATAGTTGAGGCAAAATTAACACCTCAAATCATCCCGCGTAGTGAGCACAATATCTCACGAAAACAATTTAGCCCCAATGCAATCAAAGTGTTATATCGATTAAAAGATGGCGGCTATGACGCTTACCTTGTCGGTGGTTGTATTCGGGATATTTTGTTAGGGATTGAGCCAAAAGACTTTGACGTTGTCACAAACGCAACACCTGAGGAAGTTAAACGCCTATTTAGAAATTGCCGACTTATCGGTCGTCGCTTCAGACTTGCCCACATTGTATTCGGGCGTGAAGTTATCGAAGTTGCGACAATGCGCGGCCATCACCTATCAAATGGTGAAGATGATCCGACAAGTAAGGCAAGTGAACAGGGGCAATTACTGCGCGATAATGTTTATGGCACCATTGAAGAAGATGCTCAGCGCAGAGACTTCTCTATCAACGCTTTATATTACTCGGTCAATGATTTTGGTGTTCGCGATTTTGCCGGCGGCATTGAAGCCATAAAGGCAAGACGGATTGAGCTAATCGGTGATCCCGAAACCCGTTATCGTGAAGATCCTGTTCGTATGCTGCGTGCGGTTCGCTTTGCTACCAAATTAGATATGGAAATTGCGCCAGCTACGCTCACTCCAATCACTGAATTATCACCGCTGCTTGGGAATATTCCACCAGCAAGATTGTTTGAAGAAACCCTCAAGCTGTTTTTAGGTGGTAAAGCAGAAGCCAACTTTTTAATGCTCAGAGAGTTAGGCCTCTTTAAACAGCTGTTTCCAACACTCGAAGAAATTTTGGCACAAGAGGACAGTGAGTTTGAAAAACGCTTTATCCAGCAAATGTTTGCTAACACGGATGCCCGTATAAATAACAACAAAAAGGTAACTCCTGCGTTTATTTACGCTGCCTTACTGTGGTTCCCATTGCGCAAACGCGCGGCATTGTTAGAACAACAAGGCATTTCAGAATACGACGCGTTCATGCAAGCCATCAGTCAGGTGCTAAGCGAAAATGCACAACGTGTTGCCGTTCCAAAACGGTTTACATTGGGCGCTCGTGATATTTGGCATATTCAGCAACGTTTAGATAGACGCAGTGGTCAACGAGCTTACCGTCTGAGCCTTCAACCTAAGTTTAAGGCCTCGTATGACTTTTTACTGTTGCGTGTTGAAAGTGGCGAATCCGACCAACAGGCGCTAGCTGATTGGTGGACAGAATACCTTAAACAAGATGTCGGCGGGCAAAAAGAAATGGTCAAAAACCTTGGCCAAAAAGATCGTCCAAAACGCCGTTATCGTAATAAGCCTCGTAGAAAACCAAAGCAAGATTCATGAATATAGTGTATATCGGGCTTGGGGCGAATTTAGTCGACCCCCAAGCGCAGTTAACTCAGGCTTTAAATGCCTTGAAAACACATCCAGATTTCAATGACCTGGTTGTATCGAGTTTTTATAGTTCAAAACCAATGGGCCCTCAGGACCAACCAGACTATGTTAACGCCGTAGCAAGGTTTTCAACATTACTTAAACCCGAAGCACTTTTAGACCAGCTTCAAGAGATTGAATTACGCCAAGGTAGAGTGCGCAAAGACGAACGGTGGGGCCCCAGAACTCTGGATTTAGATATCCTCTTGTTTAATGAAGAAAGCATTGCCACTCAGCGTTTAACAGTACCTCATTATGGCCTATGTGAAAGAGAGTTTGTGGTATTCCCCTTGATGGAAATAGCACCTCAACTTCAATTACCCGATGGAACAACACTTAAAAGTGTGGCTGATAAGTTGCCAAAAAATGGCTTAACAGCGCTGCCTAACACAGATACAAAGGAGACTCATTAATGGCAAAAGTTTCGGTTTCAACCTTGGCAAAGAAAAAACAACAAGGTGAAAAAATCACAGCATTAACGGCATACGATGCCAGCTTTGCGAAGCTTTTTTATGACAATGGCGTTGATGTGGTTTTAGTTGGTGACTCATTAGGTATGGTATTGCAAGGCGCTGATGATACACTCAGCGTAACCACAGAAGAAATTGCCTATCACACTCGCAGTGTAAGAGCTGGCAGTAGAGATCTGTTTGTCGTAGCCGATATGCCATTTATGAGTTATTCAAACCCAGCACAAGCCTGCGAAAATGCTGCAACACTTATGCGTAGTGGTGCCAATATGGTCAAGCTAGAAGGCGGTACTTGGTTAACGGAATCAATTAAACTACTTACACAGCAAGGGATCCCTGTGTGTGGTCACTTAGGCCTTACACCACAATCGGTGCACGTCTTTGGCGGCTTTAAGATCCAAGGTCGCGAAGAGCAACAAGCATTGCAAATGATTGCCGATGCACAGGCCCTTGAATCTGCTGGTGCACAGATGTTGGTCATTGAATGTATCCCTTCTAACCTAGCTAAGCGCATAACTGAAGCGGTCAATATTCCTGTTATTGGCATTGGCGCAGGTAAAGAAGTGGATGGTCAAATCCTCGTTATGCACGATCTAGTTGGCATTTCAGCTGGCTATATTCCTAAATTTTCTAAAAACTTTTTAGCAGAAACAGGCAATATGCAAGACGCTGTTAAAAAGTTCTGTGACGATGTTAAATCAGGCGCATTCCCAGGTACAGAACACGAGTTTAACTAATGCAATCAATCACTGAAATAAAGTCATTACGCAGTCAAATTAAAGCTTGGCGTCAACAAGGGCACAGTATTGCGTTTGTGCCCACAATGGGCAACCTGCACCAAGGTCATTTTTCTTTAGTTGAAAAGGCCAAAACGCTGGCGGATAAAGTCGTAGTCAGTATTTTTGTTAACCCAATGCAATTTGGGAAAAATGAAGATTTAGATAGCTACCCAAGAACGCTTGTTCAAGACAAACAAGGGCTTGCAGAGCTTGGCACTGATATTGTTTTCACACCCAGTGTTGAAACAATTTACCCAAATGGACTAGCAACACAAAGCTTTGTCGATGTACCCGGTGTTTCTGAAGGTTATTGTGGTGGTGCGCGTGAAGGACATTTTAGAGGTGTTGCTACGGTGGTAACTAAGCTGTTTAACTTGGTTCAACCGGACTTTGCTTGTTTTGGCGAAAAAGATTACCAACAGTTGCAAGTTATTAAAACCATGGTGCATGACTTGTCTATGCCGATTGAAATTATAGGCGTGCCAACACAAAGGGAAGTGACAGGTCTGGCTATGAGTTCGCGTAACGGCTACCTATCTGAACAAGAAAAAGACGTCGCTAAAGTGCTTTACAAAGTATTGTCACAAACCGCTACCGCACTGAAATCAGGCGAGCGACAATTTGATAGTTTGGAAAGTGAAGCTAAATCTGAGTTAGCGCAAGCAGGCCTCAAACCTGACTACTTTTCGATTGCACATAGAGATACACTCAAGCCAGCACAGCAAAGCGACGAAGCCTTTGTCGTATTAGCAGCTGCATTTTTAGGCAGTGTCAGGTTGATAGACAACATTCAAGTTGTTAATTAACCTGAGAGCTAAAAGAAGCGCCCGTTAAGGGCGTTTTTTGTACCCAAAGGGTATTTTTTATCAGTGTAGTATCAAGAAAAGCCATAATAATACCGCCCTTTCCCCACAGTCCATTATAAATATATGCTAAGTTTAACATTGTACTAAAACATTAAAATCATACATTTTACTCTCTATCTGCAGAATAATAGGAATGACTATGAGATTTGCGCTGCCATTGTTTTTGGTTACTTTAGTCGCTTGTAGTAATCAACAAAACTCACCTGAGCTCACTCAATGTGCTCAACAAAACTTTCAGTGTGAACAAAACTGCTCACTTAGCTCTACCGAACAAACCATGACGAGACAGATATGCAGCGGTGAATGCATTGAACGTTATAATAACTGCAAAGCGCAAGTTGAAGAGCTAACGAAAATTCGCACCGCACAATACTGATGTATTAAATGAAACTCAGCCCTGAGTTGTAGATATGTAAAAATGAAAAAGCCGCTCATATGAGCGGCTTTTTCTTTATTTTTATAAATGAGTTATAGAAGACCTAGCTTCTTAAGCTCACGGCTTGCCATTCTGTTCGTCAATGGTACATAACCGTCTTTTTCTACAATTTTTTGACCTTCTTTAGATAGTACCATCTTCAAGAATTCCGCTTCGATTGGAGAAAGTGGTTTATTTGGGTGCTTATTCACGTAAACGTATAGGAAACGAGATAGAGGATATCTACCTGCTGCTACGTTTTCTAATGTTGCATCTACAAAGTTTTCACCTTTCTTAGTCAGTGGTACAGTACGCACACCTGACGTCTTATAACCGATACCTGAGTAACCGATTGCATTCACAGATGAAGAGATAGACTGTACAACAGATGCAGAACCTGGCTGCTCGTTTACGTTGTTTCTGAAGTCACCTTTACACAGTGCTTTTTTCTTGAAATAACCATATGTACCTGACACTGAGTTACGGCCATAAAGCTGAATATCTTTTGCCGCCCAGTCACCATTTAGGCCAACATCACTCCAACGATTAACTTGCTTATCGCCACCACACTTACGTGTAGAAGAGAAAATAGAGTCAACTTGGTCAATACGAAGACCTTTAATTGGGTTGTCTTTATGTACGAATACAGCTAAGGCATCGATTGCAACGCGTACTTCAGTCGGTTTGTAACCATAACGCTTTTCAAATGCTTCAATCTCTTTCGACTTCATCTTACGGCTCATTGGGCCAAAGTTTGCTGTCGCTTCAGTTAAAGCTGGAGGCGCAGTTGAAGAACCAGCAGCTTGGATCTGAATATTTACGTTAGGGTAAATACGCTTGTACTCTTCAGCCCAAAACGTCATCATGTTCGCTAGTGTATCTGAACCCACAGATGAAAAGTTACCCGAGATACCGCTGGTTTTGTTGTACTCTGGTAGTTGTTTGTCAAGTGCAGTAACTTGCGTTGATACCAATGTTGTTACAGCCACACCCATTGCGGCAACTAAGCTTTTAAATTTCATTTGGGTCACTCCAATTGTTCTTCCCATTTGATTACTGAGGCTCATTGTGCGCTCAGCAAATTACAATAAAATTACCATTAAATGACACTTTTATGACTTTCGGAAGATGTCATAAAAATGCGTTTTTCCTTTGGAAAAGAGAAAGAAAAGCACGACCCTTCACCCAGTTTACTTGAGATCTCCAAATTCGAGTCATGTCGACTCAGCACATGTTTAGTGATCGCAAGCCCTAGACCTGACCCGCCTGTTTTGCGACTGCGCGCCTTATCAACACGGTAAAAACGTTCGGTCAAACGATTAATATGCTCTGACGCTATACCGTCACCGTTGTCAGTAACAGAAAATGCCGGACGCTCACCGTCTAAGCCCCATGTGACCACAATTTTGCCATTGGGCTTAGTATAGTGAATAGCATTAAAGACCAAATTAGAAAACGCACTGCGCAGCTCATCAATACACCCCTTAATATCCAATGTTTCATCAACATTAAACTCAATCTCGTGGTGCTTATCTTGATTTAGCGAGCGTGCTTCTGTGTGGATCAATTGCAGCATTCCTGGCACATTAACCGCTTTATCGTTAGCTTGGTCTCTATCTCCTTCAATTCTCGATAAAGATAACAGTTGATTGACCAAGCTGTCCATACGCTTACACTGCTCGATCATTGTCAACTGTGCTTTTTGCCAGATCGCCGGAGGTGGCACCTGATCCCCTTCCATCATTTCGAGGTAACCAGTTACCACAGTGAGTGGTGTACGCAATTCATGAGATACATTGGCAACAAAGTCTTTGCGCATTTGCTCTAGCTTTTTCAATCGTGATATATCTCGCACTACCATCATCAACTGCTCTGCATAAGGCATAACACGAAACTCTAATACGCGCTCTGCGTTATGACCACTTTCAAGTTCTAATGGATCGGTGAAGTCATGATCTTGCATGTATTTAACGAATTTAGGATCGCGGATCAAGTTGTCTAAACGTTGGCCATGATCTGTCGGCCATTGCAAACCCAAGATCTTAAGTGCCAACTGGTTACACCAAATAATACTGAGATCCTGCTGCATCACGATAACGGCATCGGGAACCGCTTCTGCACCTTCACGAAAACGGCGGATCAATGCAGCAAGTTCATTGCGCTTTTTACGATTGCGATGTTGAAGATGATAGATCCCTTCAAAAATTTGTTCCCACGCACCGGATCCTTCTGGCGGGTTAAAACTACGCTGGTTGATCAACCAGTCGCTCAGTTTATACAGTTGTTTAAAATGCCAAAAAAGCAGTACTGAGGCGCCCAAAAATAACAATACAAATGGTGCACCAAGTAAAATACCGATGAGGGTAAGAGGCAGAAAATACAAAAACAGGCGTTTTAACAACGCCTGTTTATCAATCACTCTATACATATAAAATGATCCTAAAGATTAAGCGCTAGGATAACGCTACCACAGCGCATTTATTAATGCTTTATACTTTACTAGAAAAACGATAGCCTGCGCCACGCACAGTTTGCACTAGCCTGTCATGTCCAAGAGGTGCAATCGCTTTTCTAAGACGTCGAATATGTACGTCTACCGTACGATCTTCAACATACACGTTTGTGCCCCATACGTGGTCAAGCAGTTGTTCACGGCTATATACACGCTCTGGGTGAGTCATAAAGAAATGAAGCAACCTAAACTCGGTTGGACCCATTTCTAGCTCATTCCCCGCAGATGTAACACGATGCGAAATAGGATCAAGTCTTAAGCCGTGAACTTCTATCGCCTCTTCTAAAGAAGTTGGCGACACTCGACGCATCACTGCTTTTATTCTTGCCATGAGCTCTTTTGGTGAAAAAGGCTTAGTCACGTAGTCATCTGCACCTACTTCTAATCCTTTAACCTTGTCTTCCTCTTCACCACGCGCTGTTAGCATGATGATAGGGATCTGACGAGTATACTCACTTTGCTTAAACTTTTTCGCAATTTGGATACCGCTACCACCAGGTAACATCCAATCCAGGAGCACCATATCTGGGTATGGCTCTACCATGGCTGCAATCGCTGAATCATAGTCTTCAGCTTCAATTGCTTGAAAGCCATTCTGTTCTAACACAAACACCAACATTTCTCTTATTGGCGCTTCGTCATCAACTACTAGTACTCTACGTGACATTCCCATTTATCTCTTACGTTACCGAAGTCGGTTTCATTATTATGACTAAGTATGACAGTTTTATGAAAGGTTACCTGATAATATAACCTTAATTCATTTCTCTAGAACACAGTTTCAATGAGTTAGAACTAATTTGTTCCTAATTTATCTGCAATTAGCGTGATTTAGCATCGAATAAAGGGGTTTCTTTACATTCTCGATTTCAATTAAAAAATTATTAAGATCATGTAATCCAGCCCGGATCATTATTTTTCTAAGTAACGGCATGCGAGATCACAATCTTACTTAGTAGATCGTTTTGGGATCACAATTATACCTACTATGATCGCATGTTCCCCGATAAAAGACATGTAAGTCATTGATCTTTTCATCCACACACCTCATATTCTGATCACACCGCCTACTAAACTACGATCTAAACACACACTTGCTAGTAAAAATCTGATCTCTGAACACTGACGTTAGTAAACTTGTGATCCGACACCCTGTAACTTGGTAGAAAACTGATCCCAGTAAACGATCTATCAATTATCACAGATAGCACTACACTACAGTACGCTCAATAAGGCCACGGGCATCTAACAAACACCCATAAAAAAAGCCCCTATTGGGGCTTAGTTATTTAAAATTAGTATCTTATTTTACTTTTGGAGCAAGCTCACCAGATAGGTATTTCACATGCATGTCATCCAGTGAAATTGGCTTGATCTTAGATGCTTGGCCAGCTGTACCAAATGCTTCGTAACGTGCAATACAGATCTCAGTCATTGCTTTAGTCGCTTCCGCTAGGTATTTACGAGGATCAAAGTTAGCTGGGTTATGTGCTAAATGACGACGGATAGCACCAGTTGCAGCCAAACGTAGATCTGTGTCGATATTTACTTTGCGAACACCATGCTTGATCCCTTCAACGATCTGCTCTACTGGTACTCCGTAAGTTTCTGGGATTTCACCGCCAAACTCATTGATCACAGCAAGCCACTCTTGAGGTACAGATGAAGAGCCGTGCATTACTAAGTGTGTATCAGGAATACGTGCGTGGATCTCTTTGATACGGTTGATTGCAAGGATATCGCCCGTTGGTGGACGAGTAAATTTGTATGCACCGTGTGACGTACCACAAGCAATAGCTAATGCATCAACACCCGTTTTCTTGACGAAATCAGCCGCTTCCTCAGGATCGGTAAGAAGTTGATCTTGCGTCAATTTACCAACGGCACCAATGCCATCTTCTTCACCCGCCTCGCCAGTTTCTAGCGAGCCTAAAACACCTAGCTCACCTTCAACAGATACACCACATGCATGGGCCATTTCAACTGTGCGGCGTGTAACATCAACATTGTACTCATACGTTGACGGTGTTTTACCATCATCCAGTAATGAACCATCCATCATTACTGATGAGAAACCTAATTGAATAGAGCGTTGACAAACCGCTGGAGATGTACCGTGATCTTGGTGCATAACAACAGGGATATGTGGCCACTCTTCAACAGCAGCTAAAATCATATGGCGAATAAATGGTGCACCAGCATAGGCTCTTGCACCCGCAGAACCTTGTACAATTACTGGGCTGTTTGTTTTATCAGCCGCTTCCATAATTGCGCGCATTTGCTCTTGGTTATTCACGTTAAAGGCAGGAACGCCGTATCCATTCTCAGCCGCATGATCGAGAAGTTGACGCATACTGATTAAAGCCATATTGCTTTTCTCCAATTTTTGATAGCTCTTGGCTATCTATTTGAACGGGGTAGATTTAGTTTGGTTGGCTAACAACCTCTATTAATCTAAACAAAGAGTGAGAGAGTGTTTAAATTAATAGTTGGAGGCCAAAGGCCTCCATAAATTTTTATGCTTTTGCTCTTTGCTCTAGCATATCAACCGCTGGTAATTTTTTGCCTTCTAAAAACTCTAAGAACGCACCACCACCTGTTGAGATGTACGATATTTCATCGCCAACACCATATTTATCAATCGCTGCTAACGTGTCACCGCCACCAGCAATTGAAAATGCTTTTGACTTAGCAATCGCATGAGCAATGGCTTCTGTACCATTGCCAAATTGATCAAACTCAAATACACCAACTGGGCCATTCCAAACCACAGTGCCAGCCTGCTCAATAATTTTCGCTAGCTCAATTGCCGTATTTGGACCAATATCAAAAATCATGTCATCACTTTCAACTTCAGACGCATCTTTGATCACTGCAACTGCCGTTTCTGAGAACTCTTTACCAACAACTACGTCGGTTGGCACTGGAATTGCGCCATTGTTCGCTTCAGCTGCCGCACTTAGCTTTTGCGCTTCAGGAATTAACTCTTCTTCGTACAAAGATTTGCCCACAGGGCTACCTGATGCCGCGATAAATGTATTTGCAATACCACCACCAGTAACAAGTTGATCGACAACCGTTGACAGTGAATCTAATACTGTTAGTTTAGTTGACACTTTAGAACCACCCACAATTGCCACCAGTGGGCGAGCAGGATTATCAAGCGCTTTGCCAAGTGCATCAAGTTCTGCAGCCAGTAGTGGTCCAGCACATGCTACATCAGCAAATAAGCCAACACCATGGGTTGACGCTTGCGCACGGTGAGCTGTACCAAAAGCGTCCATTACATAAATATCACACAGTGCAGCTAACTGCTTAGAAAGTGCTTCGTCGTTTTTCTTTTCACCTTTATTAAAGCGTACATTTTCAAAAACAACCACTTCGTTATCAGCAACTTCAACACCATCTAGGTAATCTGTTACTAATCTGACGTTTTGTTCAAGTGCTTCATTTAGATGATCAACAACTGGCTGAAGTGAATACTGAGCATCGTATTCCCCTTCCGTTGGGCGACCTAGATGAGACATAACCATTACTTTGGCGCCTTTTTCCAGTGCCAATTTAATGGTTGGCAACGATGCTCTGATACGTGCGTCAGACGTTACTTTTCCGTCTTTCACTGGCACGTTCAAATCTTCACGAATAAGCACGCGTTTGCCGTTTAAATCTAAATCCGCCATCTTGATGACTGACATGGACATCTCCTTAAAAGAACGATACTAAAATTAAGAGGCTTTGATCATTGCCATTGCGGTGTCGAGCATGCGGTTTGCGAAACCCCACTCGTTATCACACCAAACTAACACCTTAACCAAGCGTTTATGGCTCACTCGGGTCTGGGTGCCATCAATAATACTGGAGTGTGGATCATGATTAAAATCAACCGAAACTAATGGCTCTTCGGTATAATCTAGAATTCCATGTAGTCTGCCAGAAGCAGCTTGTTCCAATACTTGATTAACTTGTTCTAATGTGACATCGCTTTGCAACGACACACTTAAGTCCATTGCAGTCACATTAATTGTAGGTACTCTGACAGCGATTGCTTCAAAGCGACCATGAAATTTAGGTAATATTCGCTCGATACCACGCGCTAGCTTGGTATCTACAGGTATAATAGACTGGCTGGCAGCACGCGTTCGTCGCAAATCTTTATGATATGCGTCAATCACTTGCTGGTCATGCATTGACGCATGAATAGTGGTAATTGCACCAGACTCAATACCAAAAGCATCATCTAATACTTTAATGACAGGAACAATACAGTTTGTTGTACATGAGCCATTTGACACAATTGTATGCTCAGCACGTAAATTATCTTCGTTAATGCCGTAGACAATCGTTTCATCTACATCGGCATCTGCTGGATGCGAAAATAGTACTTTTTTTGCCCCTGCGGTCAAATGTGCTTCTGCATGTTGCCTCGAATGATGCACACCAGTGCACTCCAACACAACATCAATATCTAGTGCATGCCAAGGTAAATGACTCGGATCTTGCTCATTAAAAATTTGAATTTGTTGTTCGGCAACTTCTAGATAGGGCTTATTAAGAGTAACGGGATAAGAAAAACGACCATGTGATGTGTCATATTTCATTAAATGTGCGATCCCTTCTGGATCTGCCAACTCATTGATAGCGACGATTTGAAATTCGTTGTGGCGCCCAGACTCAAAGAGGGCTCGGACAATATTGCGACCTATGCGACCAAAACCATTGATTGCCAGTTTGATTGTCATTAACTAGAAGACCCATTTTTAAATGCAAAAAGAAGTGACTAAGACTCCTTTGTAAAGATGGCGCTATTGTAATCGACCTTGAACAAATGTGTAAGTGATAAGCAAAAATTTTTCTTTATATGAGGTAAATTGCCAAAAAACAGATGTGGGTTACTTACTCAATATACCAAATTGCGCAGTTTTATTGACTCCTGCCGATCTAGATGGCTGACGTGTGCCAATAACAATTCCGCTGTAGCGAGCGCGTCACTGAGCGCATTGTGGTTTTGATAAGTCGGCAAACCGTAGCGACTTCTGCATGCAGCTAAAGTAAGTTGATCTTGAGCCAGATATGTTTGACTGCGCAACAACTTGTTTTTTTCGATTTTAAGTGTATCAATGATATGTGCAGGCGTTACAGCCACGCCAAATTTATTCATATATTTCTGTAAAAACCCCCAATCAAGTGAAGCGTTGTGACACACCAGTGATTTGGATGCCAATTCCTCACCAAATGATTTGATAATTCGTTCGAGATGTTCACCGCTTTGTACCAACTGATGCTCGCCTATACCATGATACACAGGGCTTTGAGCAAGCTGTTTTACATCACAATTTAATTTATGCTGGGCTTGCTCAAGTTCAATCCGGCCATTCTTAATCAACACCCAAGCAATCGATACAATTTCATGTGAGTTGGGGTCAAGCCCGGTGAGCTCTAAGTCCACAACTAAAAGTTCGCTATTCAGCCACAGCGCACTTTCCGTGCGTTGAAAAAATCGGGGTAGTCGCCACTTCATTGCGCTATAAACTCCCCCGCGCAAATTTAAATACACACGCCTGCTGAGCTTGCTTGATCAAATGAAATGCTTCTTTTAATTGATGGCGTTCAAGTGAGCTTAAGAGTTCTGGGTTAATGCAATTTGGAGGCAGCTCAGGGGCCTCTATTTGAACTTTAAAACGTAGCTGAGTGAGAAATCGCCAGCAGTCTTGTAAATTGTAGATGTCCTCTTTGCTAAGCACGCCACATTCTTTTAGGGCGGCTAAGCGCATTTGAGTATTCGCTTTGTTGATACCACACTTGAGGGCATACAGACGCACTAGATCGTTCACGATTGCTACACCCCGGATTTTTAAATCCAAATATCGGTGTTTGTGTTTATCCCGCTCCAACTTAAACTGCATAAACAAACCGATAGGCACACTATTGGTACTGATATCCGTCGCCATGGCCGCAAAAAACAGTTCTTGCTGTCGCAGTGTACTCAGTCCCGCATTGAGGCTTTGGTACAACGCTTGATCACCATATATAAAACGTCTATCAAAAAATATTTTACTATTTAACATGGCCTGCGGAGTCGGTGTATGCACCCACTGTTCGTAGCGTAATAACCATTCGTCAACCGTTCCTCGACACTGTGCATTGCTCGCCATAATGCCACCAGGGCAGGCTTTGATACCACAGCTGATCAGGTGCCCCGATACGTATGCACCCAAACGTGCAAAATAGTCGCGTTGATGGTCTAAAATGGCATTGGAAAAAACTAATCCATTATCCTGATCTGAATGTAATGTCTGCTCTTCTCGCGCTTGTGAACCAAAGCAAATCCAGCAAAAACTGCATGGCGGTTCACCCGCTTGTTGAATGAATAACTCAGTCAAGCGGCTCGTCAACGCATCAGTTAAACCACTGAGCAAAGTCCCAATAAAAGAAATGTCTTCAACCGTATTTGAAAAGCCGCGTAACAATGCAGGGATTTCCATCGCTAAACGGATCACTTCCTGATGACTGTGGGCTTTGTAAATTTGCCCAATCAATTGCACGGGATCATGCTTTTGTTGTCGCAGCAGATCTGTACTGGTCACCATCCCCAACGGCACTCGTTCTTCATTGAGTACAGGGAGGTGATGAATATTATGCTTGAGCATCAAATGTAGCGCTGAGAATGCGCGATTATTCTCAAAGATAAACTTGGGGTTTGGAGTCATGATTTGCGCAACACTGGCGCTCGGAGCTAGTTCTGCTGCCAATACTCGATTGCGTAAATCGCGATCGGTTATAATCCCTGACAGCTCGCCTTTTTCAGTGACAATTACTGAGGATACACCCGCATTTTGCATTAATTTAGCAGCATCTACTATGCGCGCGCTGGGCTCAATGGTCACAGCCGATTTGCCCATCAAAGCAGATATTTTGTGCTCAGGCCAAGCGCGTCCTCGTTCTTGATAGTGGCTCGATAACAAGCGCTTTTTGTGTGCTCGAACAAAATGTTGTTCAAACTTCAGGTATTCTCTCCGCAAAAAATCAAAGTCTTGTTGTGGCAACAAAAACACCAACCCACTGGTTTGCACCTCAAGGTGGTTTTTTATCTCTTCACCTGTTAACAGTGAGGGATAACCAAAATAATCCCCCTCCCCAAGCCGAGTTACCACCTCACCTGCGGTATTGACCAAATCAAACACACCTGAGCGAATTAGGTATAAATATCTATCAGTGGGTACCAACAACTCTGATTGATTCAATGACGTGATATAAACCACCTTGGCGTGATTTACATAAAAATGTGCGCATGCAGGGGGCAGCTCACTGAAGGGCAATTGCTTTGTCACAAAGTCCAAAACATCTACAACAGGCGAAACACTCTGAGAATGTGTCATTTTTGCTCCTTCAAAAGACACTAGCCCAGCGAAATGCTGGGCTAGTTTGTCCTCATTACTTTAGTGTGCGTGTGCCGCACTAGAACCTTTAGGGTTACGGATCCCATCGACCATACGTTTTACTTCATCTGGTGTCTCTGCTGTAAGCTTCATAACAACAGCTGCTACACCAAAGTTAACCAGCATACCAATGATACCTATCCCCTCTGGAGAAATACCAAATAGCCAATTTGCTGGAGCGTTCAGCTCTGGACTGACAAACTTAAAGTAAATAATATACGCCGCTGTGAAGCCTATACCTGAAATCATACCAGCAATCGCACCTTCCTTATTCATGCGTTTTGAGAAGATCCCCATGATAATTGCAGGGAAGAAGCTCGCCGCAGCTAAGCCAAAGGCAAACGCGACCACCGAGGCAACAAATCCAGGTGGATTTATCCCAAAGTAAGCCGAGATCCCAATTGCCACCATCGCAGCAAGACGTGCGGCCATTAACTCTTGTTTATCGCTGATATCCGGTTTAAGTGTGCGTTTGAGTAAATCATGAGACACTGACGTCGAAATGACCAATAATAATCCCGCCGTCGTTGACAGTGCCGCAGCAATGCCACCTGCGGCAACGAGTGCAATAACCCAAGCTGGCAAATCGGCAATTTCAGGGTTGGCAAGTACCATAATATCGCGGTCAATTTTTACTTCATTGGCACTGGCTGGATCATCGATTTTACCAGCTGAATAGAACATCTTGCCATCGCCATTTTTATCATT
Organism: Pseudoalteromonas luteoviolacea; assembly: GCF_018100925.1. Lineage (GTDB taxonomy): Bacteria > Pseudomonadota > Gammaproteobacteria > Enterobacterales > Alteromonadaceae > Pseudoalteromonas > Pseudoalteromonas obscura. Next base: position 164,842 of record NZ_JAGJEH010000006.1, read on the forward strand.
GAATGTGATAAGGCCTGTTCTTTCCCAATTTTTAACCCACTGCGGCGCTTCAGCGTACGCTGTACCACTGCCATCTTTACCATTGATGGTGTCGATCATGTTTACTCGAGCAAACGATGCAACCGCTGGTGCTGTGGTATAGACAATCGCTATAAACACTAAGGTCCACGCTGCTGAAATACGTGTATCTTTTACTTTAGGTACAGTAAAAAAGCGTACGATTACGTGTGGTAAACCAGCAGTACCGACCATCAGGGCTGCAGTGATTGCAAACACATCAATCATGCTCTTCGAGCCTTCGGTATACTGCGCAAAGCCGAGTTCAGTACTGAGCCCGTCGAGTTTGTCGAGTAGGTAGGTATTTGAGCCGTCAGCTAATGTCGCACCAAACCCAGTTTGTGGTAGTAAATGCCCTGTCATCATCATAGAAATAAAAATTGCGGGCACTAGATAGGCAAAAACTAACACACAATATTGCGCAACCTGTGTATAGGTGATCCCTTTCATACCACCTAAAACGGCATAGAAGAAAACAATCACCATGCCAATATAAACGCCCGTTTCAATGTCGACTTCTAAAAAGCGCGAGAATACAACTCCAACGCCACGCATTTGCCCAGCAATGTAGGTAAAGCAGATAAAGATGGCACATAAAATAGCGACCACACGCGCGACCTGCGAATAATATCTATCGCCAATAAAGTCAGGTACCGTGAATTTGCCGAATTTGCGTAAATAAGGTGCCAGACATAATGCAAGTAGCACGTAGCCTCCAGTCCACCCCATCAGGTATACACCACCATCATACCCAGCGAAGGAAATGATACCTGCCATTGAAATGAACGATGCTGCACTCATCCAATCGGCAGCCGTCGCCATACCATTGGCTAGCGGTGGTACGCCACCGCCGGCGACGTAGAATTCATTGGTTGATCCCGCTCGAGCCCAAATAGCGATACCGATATAGAGGGCAAAACTCAGCCCAACAATTAAAAATGTAAACGTTTGAACATCCATTATGCTGCTCCTTACTCATCTACGCCGTATTTTTTATCAAGCGCATCCATTTTCGATACGTAGACAAAAATCAAAGCAACAAATGTATAAATTGCGCCTTGTTGTGAAAACCAAAAACCCAACTTAAACCCAAAAAAACGTACTTCATTTAATACGTCTACAAACAAGATGCCACACCCAAATGACACCACAAACCAAATTGCTAATAGCTTAAACATCAAGGCTAGATTTTCTGACCAATATGCTTTTGCTTGTTCTTCACTTTTAAAGGCCATGATTAACTCCCCGTTTAACGCATGCAGTATGAATGCGTTGGTATGAATTGACCCTTTGACTTTAGCAACGGCTTGTCACGATTGAATTGAGACCTTAGTCGTAAACTCATTTTGACGTTTACGTAAACTGCAAATTAAAGAAACTTGAGGGAAACTAATAGTCTTTAAAATCAGCTAGTTAGATAAAGTTATATTTCTGAGCATTTAGAATAATTAACAATTCATACGGCATAAGACATTAGTCTAATTAGCACAATAAAGTATGCGCTTTAAGACCGATGCGGCGTATTATATTTCCAGCAAGGGCGCTCTGGCTTATTCCTGCTAAGCCAGATAAGATTACCCCTCAAACCGTTCATCGAATTTAATAATATTATCAATAACATCAACTAGGACTTACGATGACAGCTGCGCTTATTCTGGTCGCTCTAAGTTATATTGGCCTACTATTTTGGCTCGCCAATTGGGGAGATAAACATACGCCGTTGGCACAAAAGATTAGCCATCACCCCTTTGTTTATGCGCTAGCTTTAGGGATCTACTGCACCTCATGGACTTATTATGGTTCAGTTGGCACAGCCGCAGCCAGTAGTTGGCACTTCTTTCCAATTTTACTTGGACCCATGTTGCTATTTATATTCGGCCATGGCTTTTTACGTAAAATGATATTGGTAAGTAAAAAACAAAATATTACAACAATCTCAGACTTTATAAGCGCACGCTATGGCAAGCGGCAAATGACTGCAATTATGGTTACGCTTATCGCACTGCTTGCGACTATTCCCTATATTGCTTTGCAGCTGAAAGCACTTGCAAATAGCTTTGAGTTACTGCGTCAAAATGACGATGTTTCTGGAGCCACTTTAGCACTCATCGGCACCTTAATGATGGCACTATTCGCCATATTTTTCGGTGCTAGAAAGGTAGATGTCACGGAATATCGCTCTGGGTTGATGTTAGCCATCGCATTCGAATCTTTGATTAAACTCTTGGCCCTAGTTGCGGTGGCGTACATTTCATTGCAAGCATTGTTTATGCAAGCCCAGACCCAATCAATTTGGCATCATTGGCAAGAGTTTAATTTTGCGGATTTCAATTTTATCGGTCAAACGCTCATGGCTGGCGCTGCAATTATATGCCTACCCAGACAGTTTCACGTCACTGTGGTCGACAACCAAAATAGCAACCACCTCAATACAGCTAGGTGGGCTTTCCCTCTATATTTGATGCTGATCGCCCTGATGATCATTCCCATTGCCAGTGCAGCGATCCATCCACAAATAGGCCAAAATATTGCAGCTGATAGCTTTGTCTTAGGCCTGCCACTGAGCTTTGATTATCCTGTAATGTCGACTTTTGTTTTTATCGGTGGACTCTCCGCAGCCACCGCCATGATAATTGTTGCGACTTTGACACTCAGTACCATGTTATCTAATGACATTGTCTTACCTTTACTCCTAAAAAGACGATTTAAAAAGAGTCTATTAACCAATAACTACAAGTCCCAGATCTTATTGGTAAGACGCTTTATTATTGGCGCTATCTTATTGCTCGCTTATCTGTATCAGCAATGGATTGGCCATGGTGCAGCGCTGGCGAGTATGGGGCTGGTCGCATTCTCTCTTGTTACTCAATTACTCCCAGCCATTGTCGGCGGTTTATACTGGCGCAAGGGCCATGCTTATGGCGTCTATGCAGGCTTACTTGCCGGACTTATCTGTTGGGCGTTGTTTATGTTATTGCCCATCGTATCGTCACCCGAATTACTCGACTATCAAACCCAACAGACTATTGTCACAAGAGGTACTTTGCTCGCTTTACTGGCAAACATCAGCTGCTACATTAGCTTTTCTTTAGGAGCCCATGAGCGACTAATTGATAAGCTCCAAGCAACCGCATTTGTCAGGCCCAAAGAGCAAGCGGCGCTAGCCAAAAAGCTAAACAAAGAAGTCAAAGCAACAGTCTATGATTTCAAAGTGCTACTACAGACATTTTTGGGCATTCAAAGAAGTCAACAACTGCTTGGGCACTACGCGCTCAATGAGGACATAGATGAAAACAATGCCTCGCCAACCCCTGATTTTATTAATTTTTGTGAACGCGCTTTAACCGGGGTTCTCGGTGCATCCTCAGCTCAGGCACTGATCCATGCTGTTTCTTCCGGAAAACAAATGGCATTCGAAGAAGTCGTCACCTTTTTCGACGAAACCACACAAGCTTTGCAGTTTAATCAAAATTTATTGTTTACCTCTTTGGAGAATCTCAGCCATGGTATTTCCGTTGTCGACCGGGACCTCAAATTGGTTGCATGGAACAAGCGCTACAATGAAATGTTTGAATACCCACAGGGCTACCTCCAAGTTGGTCAAGATATTGAAGAAATCATACGCTATAACGCCCAGCGAGGTGAGTGTGGCCCAGGTGCACTAGAAAAGCTGGTTGAAAAGCGCGTTCAACACTTGAGAAATGGGACCCCTCATCATTATATTCGCCATCGGGAAAATGGGCAGGTTTTCGAAATGACAGGTAACCCCTTGCCTGGAGGTGGGTTTGTAACCAGCTTTTCAGACATTACCATGCATATGGCAACACAAAATGCGCTTGAAGAAATTAACATGGACTTGGAAAATCGCATCGAGGCTAGAATGCTGGAGATACGCGCTATCAACCAAGACTTGAAAGCACAAATAGCCACTCGAGAAAAAATAGAACAAGACTTAGTTGCTGCCAAAAAAGAAGCGGAACGCGCTAATGATAGTAAAACGCGCTTTTTAGCCCTCGCAAGTCACGATATCTTGCAACCCCTCAATGCCGCACGACTATACCTTGGAGCCATCAACGAGCAACAACTTCCCGAAACAGAACAAAGCAATTTGAGCAAGCTTGGGGACAGCTTGGACTCGACTGTACATTTAATGTCGTCGCTCCTTGATATCGCCAAACTCGAACAAGGTGCCATGCAACCGACACCTAAACACTTTAATTTGAGTGACATCCTTAACCCACTTGCAAACGAATATGCCCTGATCTGCCAAGATAAAGGGCTGACACTCAAAGTGCGTAATATCAACCACGTTGTACACGGCGATATCACCTACTTGCGCCGTGTCATTCAAAACTTAGTCTCTAACGCAGTTAAATATACTGACTTAGGTGCGGTATTGATCGCTTGTAGAAAACGCGGCCATAGCTTGCGTATTGAAGTTTGGGATACCGGCCCGGGTATTTCCCCTTACGAACAAGAAAAGATCTTTAATGATTTTTACCGTATTGAGGCGGGTGACAATCGCGGTGTCGGTTTGGGTCTTGGGGTCGTAAAACGCTTATGTGATTTGATGAGTATTCCACTTACAATGCACTCTAAGCTTACTAAAGGCAGTCGCTTCTTCATTGAAGTGCCACTTGGTGAGCAACAACAAGTACAAACAGTTGATGCAGTTAGGCACAGTGACAATAAACGAAAGCTAACGGTGATGGCCGTAGATGATGATCCAAATAATTTAGCAGCCATGTCCAGCTTACTGGTTAAATGGCAACTGCAACACACACTGTTTTCTCAAGTTGACGAAGCATTGAACTACGCAAAAAATAATAGAGCACCTGATATACTTTTAATCGACTACCAGCTCGGTTCGCACTGCGATGGCGTCACTTTAATCAAAACACTTAGAGAGGTCTGGCAACATGATATTCCAGCCGTGCTCATCACCGCAGTGCGAGATCAAGCACTCAAAACTCAGGTAAAAGCACAGCAGATCCATTATCTAACAAAGCCATTGAAACCAGCAAAACTCAAGGCTCTGCTAAATCATTCCCAATGATCAAGCTATAGCGCCAGTTTAATTTGATCCCGCCCGGCAGCTTTGGCTTGATAAACAGCTTGATCTGCCGCTTTTAATGATTGGCTAAATGGCATGTGCAAATTAACATCGGCAACGCCTATGCTCACTGTAAAGCGGATCGCCTTGCCTTCATATTGCACCGTGAGTCCCGCGGCCTCTTCTCGCAAACGTTGCGCCACATTCATAGCCTTGGCTACTTCAGTTTCGGGCAATAAAATGATGAACTCTTCACCACCCAATCTACATACGCAATCTTCAGTGCGAACTAGTTCATTGCAACAGCGGGCGAATTGTTTGAGGACTTCATCTCCACCATCGTGACCATACTCATCATTAATCAATTTAAACCTGTCTAAATCAATCATCAAAAGACTTAGCGGTCTATCTGAGCGCTGATGTCGGCTCATCTCACTTCTCGCATAGTCCATTAAGTAGCGACGGTTTTTTAGACCGGTAAGAACATCCTGAAATGCCATTTCTGTTAAGCGCTGCTGCATTTGCCACAGCTCGTGAACTAAGAGTCGTCGGCTACAACAATCCGCGATCAATTCCGCAGCCACAACTTCCCATTGCAACCAGTCTCTTGGCTCAAATCGCCCTTCACAACACACCACACCAATTGCCAAGCCATTTTGAAAAATAGCTGTGTCTAGCAGTGCACAGATTTGCTGCGGAATTAAATAACCTTCCGTGAACTCTTTTGTTCTAGGATCTGTTATTGCGTCGCATGCAGAAATGGTCTCGCCATTTACAATCGCGCGAAAATAATTGGGGTAATCTAATACTGTCAGTTCAGGCAAAGGTCCCGTGATCACGCCTTCCCAATCCGTATTGGCAAAGTTAACTAACTTCTCGGGGTTAGTCACATCATCAAATAGCCACACCGATACACGGCTAACGTTAAGCAACGCCTTTGCTTCTAAAATAATGTCTGACAAAAATTGTTGATGGCCAACAGATACGTCAACCTCTTTTGACAAAACTCTTCTGAGTCTCTGTGTGACATGCGTTAGTTCATTGTGCCGGTTGTTGGACACATCCCCATCGTACTCTTTCACATCTACAGCCAATGCTTTCACCCAAATACATCTAGTTAATACACAGTGTGACCTTAAGTGCTGATCACTTGTTCTAGCTTGTAGCCTTCATTTTCTCAACTATTCTAGGTCTACAGCTCAACTAGGTATAACGCGTTAAGGCAAAACCATCGGCTACTTGTTACACTAATAATACGCCTATAAGATAAAAAAGCACTCAATTTATCCCATAAAAGGAACTTGTCGAGAGATAAATTATTTCAACTGCACCCAGTATAGGTATAAAAACCGATAGAAGCCCAGAATAAGCGCTGCGTATCAAATTTGCGCCAAAATAAAAGGAGCTGGTCAGCTCCTTTTATTATGCGATGTACTTACTTAGATATTTCTTGAAGATGGGATCGTCCTTCGCCATCTCTCTTTGTTCTTCTAATATATCAGCGAGCATTTGATAAGACGTCAGAGGGTTAGCCAGTACAACACGGAAAACAACGGTCGGCTGATTACTATATTGTGGTGGTGTTAAACGTGTTCTTGATACAAATGAACGGCCCGTCTCACGCTGGCGTTTTTGCATACTGGCCGTTAGGCGGTTTAACGCAGCATAAATATCGAGCTTTTCTTGTTCGTCAGCAGCTTGTAATACCGCTTTTACTTCTTTAGGTACGTAGCGATAAGTCAACAAGCACAGTTCTGGCTGTGATATCAACTCAAAGTCATCTTGCTCTGAAATTAGATTGGCAAAATAGTGTGCCTTTTCAATGCTGTGATCAATCAGCATCTCGTAACCTTTACGACCTATCACTTGAAGACACGCATGTACCAACATCGCCATACCCGGGCGGCTACCTTCAAGAGTATGACTACCTAAATCTTTGGAGCCTTTTCGCAAAATGTATTCAGCGTGATGTTCGATTACGTCTGTTGCCGTCGGGTCTTTAAATAAAACGATGCCAGCGCCCATTGGCACGTACATTTGTTTGTGTGCATCAATAGTCACTGAATCTGCTTTTTCAATACCAGATAAAAGGTGGCGATATGTATTTGAAAGCAATGTCGCACCACCCCATGCAGCATCCACATGAAAATGACAATTAAGCTCTTTACATAGCTCAGCCATCTCATTTAACGGGTCAATGCTGCCCGTTTCAGTCGTGCCTGCAACGCCAACTATCGCCATAACTTTGATCCCTTGCGCTTCAAGCTCTCGGGCTTTTTCTCGCATGGCAACCATATCCACTTTGTTATCGTAATTGGTGCGTACAGCAATGAAGTTTTCTCGGCCAATTCCCAACACATCGGCGGCTTTACCCAATGAATAATGCCCGCGTTCTGACACAAGTACTGCTAATCCTTTGTAACCATAATGCATCATTGCCGCAAACATACCTTGCGAGGAGATACCTTTAAAATCACCATCAGGTTTCAACAATCGGTTACGTGCGATCCATAAAGCCGTGATATTGGCTATCGTTCCACCAGAACAAAACGCCCCAAGCGCGTTTTTAGCGCTGTGCATCCACTGTTGATAAAACTCTTCACCTTGCCCGTAAGTCAGGTGGTGCATCATGCCTAAAACTTGACGTTCTAATGGCGTAAATGCTTTTGATGTCTCAATTTTTACCAAGTTTTGGTTAAGACCCACCATCAATTTAGAAAGTGGTAGTAAAAAGTGAGGCAAAGCAGAGGTCATATGACCAATAAAGCTAGGTGACGCTGTATGAACCGAGTGTGCAACTAATTGCTCCATAATATCTTGAGCGTAATCTGACACAAAAGTCGGTTCTTCTGGGATAGCCGCAGACTGAAAGTCTTTCTCTATCTCATGCAGAGGCTTTTCAACCGCAGCAATATTTTCGTTCAAAAAACCCGCTAGATTATGAGAGATCTCTTGTTCAATTTTACTGAGTGTAGAGCCAGGGGCTTCCGGTACGGTAAAGATTCGCATCAAGCTTTCTTCAGAAGCGACTGCACAACGCTTTGGACCCATTGTTATTCCCAATCACAAATAAAGAGTAGATTGTGCAAGCGCTAACATCGCGGCTGACAGACACATCCACCTTACTAATTTATTACGAAATGACTAACTCTACTTTAAAGTTGTAGGAAAGTCTGCAAATGCAGAGCAAAAAAATAAACTCGGTTGCTATTTTCTTCATAAACAGAGGAAATAAAAGTTTTTGGGGACAAAAAACATACTCAATTTACTAAAAATTTTGTAAACTCAGCATCAAAGATATAAAATTTGTAATATTTTCTAACTCACCTCGCAACCGGAATTGCAATGAATAAATGGAACTTTGCTCACCGTACACTTTCTTTAACCTGGGTACTCGTCGGTTTTTTAACTTTTGTAGTCTCGCTCGTTGGTTACGTTTATTACACCTATCAAAGTAGTAAAACAACCATTATGCGTGATATTGACGAAAAGCTGCGTATCGCGGCGCACAGTGCAAACCTATTTGTCGGGGCTGATTACCATGACCGCCTAGACAAATTATCAACTCAAGAATTTAAAGCTCAGAGTGAGCGTCTTACTAAGCTGGCACAGGCTGTCGGAGTACAGTATGTCTATACCATGATTTACGACTCTCCCCATGTCCGCTTTACAGCGTCAAGCTATACGGTTGAAGATGTCACTCAAGGAAATATTACTCAATATCGTGATATCTACGAAGAAGCCACGACTACTAATAAAGGAGCTTTTCGTTCAACCACAGAGGTGTTTGAAACATCAATAGATAAATGGGGCCACTTTAAAACCATATTTGTGCCTCACATTACGCCTGAGGGCCAAATATACCTAACAGGTGCTGATATCCCAATTGCACATATAGAATCTCAATTGCAGGAAAATGTGACACAAGCAGCGTTGTCTGCAAGCTTTTTTTTCTGCATCGCACTGCTAGTAGCGGGCACCTATATGCTGGTGTATCGACGCACCCTAACCACTGACGCCAGAACAGGATTTGCTAACCGTTTGGCACTTGAACAAGACTTAACTAGGGCAAAGCGACCACACCTTAGTCTCGCCATCATTTCAATTTGTGAACTTGAAGAAATCATCAGCTTTTATGGCGCTGGCGTAGGCGACAAAGTCATTCAAAATGTCATGCGGTATTTTCAAAATTTGACCTCACCATTCAAGGTATACCGGTTAGCGACCTCAAAGTTGGTATTGTTGTGTGATACACCAAACGGAGAGCACTATTTAAACAACCTAATTTCAGAATTTCCCTTCTCTCGGCCAATTCTCAATGAACCTATGCTATATATTCAGCTCAAGGCGGGGATCGCTCGGGGGAACAAAGGACTACTGCTTGAAAATGCTTTTATCGCTTGCCGGCAGGCCCAGCAGCTATATCAAACGACTTATATTTACGGTCAGCAGACACAAAAAACAAAATTGTTACAAGAGTCCAACTTAGCCATAGCTAAAACAGTGCAAAGTGCCTTTGATCAGCATCGTATTATTCCATATTTTACCCCTCGGGCCAGCATCGACGATCATCAAATAGTGCAATACCACTGTGCGCCTCGAGTGCTCACCGAGCAAGGCGTGATCTTAAAATCTCAAGCCTTTGGCGAGGTTATTAAGCACTCGCGTTTGAACTCTCAGCTAACCAAACAGATGCTTGAACTATGCGTGACCCAGTTTAGAAAAACCAATATCGCGTGGAGCTTGGCGCTAACACCTCAAGATCTGCGTGACCCGCAAATGATGGAATGCATCACACAATCCATTAACCGCTACCCGCAACCCAACTTGATCACCTTTGAGCTAGATGAACAAGCCCTGATCAGCCAGTTTAATGATATGACTGCCATTATCAGTATATTGCGCAGTAAAGGGGTTAATATTTTAGTGAATTCACGTAATAGTGGCTTACTTACTATCAGCCGAGTGTTAAAAATGTCTATTAATGCGGTAAAACTCGAAGAAACGCTTATTGAGCAGCTGGCTGACAACCCACAAGTAAAAGGACTCGTTCAACATATTGGAGAGCAGTGTAAAAACAGTCAGATCGCATTGATTGTTTCAGGCATAAAAAGCAAAGCGCAATTGCAGCAGCTAGCTAACACGCATATTACCTTGTTTGAAGGGGAGTATATCGGCGCCGCAGCGCCGCATATTAAAGATAACTTGGCCCCGCCAATACTGGATGTATCATAAAAGGGCATTGCTTCGAATTACTAAGGCGTTAAACTCACAACCAAGCGCGTACTGGACTGCCCACTGGCCCAGTACTTGCGCTCAAATGGCGTGATAGCTTGTGCACTTTCATACGCTTCAGCTGCTGCGTCAACTCCGGCTAATTGCAAAGCCCTAGCAAACTCTTCAACATAAATTGACCAGTTGCTTCGCACCTCTAACACGCCACCAAGCTTAACTATAAAAGGGAATACTGCTGCGCCGTGCCAGCGTCTTTGAATGTGTTTAGACTTTGGCCATGGGTTTGGATATAACAAATAGTGGTGGCTTGGTTGCCATTTTGCCTCAACTGCTAAGCGCCAAAAATCGTTTAGATCGGCTTGAACTAAAATGTATTGCCCATGCTCACTTTGCTTGTATTCAATATCGTGCTTATCAAGACGGTGAGAAGACTTATCAACCCCAATCACTAAGGCATTAGGATGGCGTTTAGCCAGATTAGCTGTACTTTCTCCAACCCCACAACATGAATCCAAAATAATCGGGCCCGAGAATGCCTGCACCTTGTCATTTACTTCATTGAATGCCTTTAAAGTATGCTCAGCAATGGGTTTTTTGAACTCAGCTTCCAGATGCTTTTGCACGATTTCATCTAATTTTTCGTGCAAGCCAGTTTGGTTTGAGGTGATACTCCGAGAGTTTGCGTCAGCCATTTTGCTCGTATCGTTAACTTTAAATGGAGCAATTTTAGAAGTTTGAAAAGTAAAGTAAATAGGGGAGTGCCAATTTTAATAGACTTGTACCTAAGGTATAGCAATACAGCGACAATCAACATTTCAATACGTATAAGCTAACGCCCCCACCAAAAATATCAACAGCGCTTCATTATGCTCCAATCCCGCTTCATTCTATGCTTATTTTCATGCCTTACTTGGGTACAATAAGCACAAGCGTAATGAAATGAGAAACAATTACAGCTTGAATATCAATAATTTATAACAACGTTTAAGGATATAAAATTGAAAACACTTATCATCGCTTTATTCACATTATTAATTGCCACCTCTGCAAACGCTGCACGATATGACATAACAGCAAATGTTGGTGAAATTCGATTTCACGGTTCAACTCAGTCAACAGCTGGTAGTCATTGGAATGGGGTTGTTTGGATATCATTAGAAAACCCAGATAAAAACCCGAGCTGCGTAAAATACCGTAACAAATACGCAGTTGCCGTTGCTAAGGGCGACGATAGCGCCTTGAGCATTGCTCTAATGGCCAAAGCGTCTAACTCAAAAATATTAATGACTATAGACGACAGTAAAAAAATGGACGGCGACGTAACTTGCTTACTTCAATATATTACTTTGCTTTAAAAGCTAAGCTTGCTGTCTAGACTCAATTTGCATACACGGCGAGCAGCTATTCGCCGTGTATGATTATATTGGACAGAACATGACTGCATAAAAAAGAAAAACATAAAGCGTTAAGCGCGTTTATCAAACGACGCAATTGCCAATTAAACTGAGCGTATTAGAACACTCCCCCTTAATGCAACTCGAAACACATTAACACGCCAAAAAGCACGCACGCATTCATGCTCTGTATTGCCCTAATAAAAAACCGATACCATCGCTGATACCGGTTTCTATTGAAACAAGCCAAAAGAACATGAGGCCTTTCAACTGTTTTCTTATATCGCTATTAGTGTCTTAGCCCAACACCACGTTTAATAAGCGTCAATGCAATCGTAAATAACACTGAAATAAAGCCAATTAACACGCCAAAAGCAACATAGATATTGACATCCGAAACCCCTAAAAAGCCGAATCTAAACGCATTGACCATGTAGATGATTGGATTGATCTGCGATACCCCCTGCCAAAACTCAGGCAACAGTTGAATTGAGTAGAAAACTCCGCCCAAGTATGTGAGAGGCGTCAATACAAATGTTGGGATAATACTAATATCATCAAAGCTATTTGCGTAAACGGCATTAATAAGTCCACCCAAAGAAAACACCGCAGAGGTTAAAACCACAGTGGCAATAATCACTGCAATATTGTGAATTTGAATATCGACAAAAAATAAGCTGACTATACTGACAATCAACCCCACCAGAATGCCCCGCGCCATACCGCCGCCCATATAACCAAGTACAATGACGTAGTTTGGTACGGGTGCAACTAGCAGTTCTTCAATGCTTTTTTGAAACTTGGTGGAATAAAAACTCGACGCCACATTAGAGTATGAGTTCGTGATCACCGACATCATGATTAGGCCTGGGACGATAAATTCCATATAGCCAAAACCACCCATTTCACCAATGCGTGAGCCTATCAGGCTACCAAAAATAATAAAATAGAGCGTCATGGTGATCGCTGGCGGTACCAGAGTCTGAACCCAGATACGCAAAAAACGAATGCACTCTTTGATCCAAATACTTTTTAGCGCAACACGGTATTTTAATATGCTCATTGATTACGCCCCTGCTCTAATAACCCCACAAATAACTCCTCTAAGCGGTTGGCTTTATTGCGCATACTTAATACAGTGTTTCCCTGCTCACTTAATTGAGCGAAAACCCCATTTAATCCCTGTGATTTTTCAACTTCAACTTCAAGCGTATGGTCGTCTACCAAGGAATACGCATAACCCGATAGGTTTACGGGCTTTATCGGCGCGTGCAAATCCAAGACAAAGGTTTCTTTGTCTAGTTTTGCCAGTAGCGCTTTTATCGTGGTGTGCTCAACAATGACTCCCTTATCAATAATGGCAATATTACGGCACAGCAGCTCCGCCTCTTCCAAATAGTGGGTCGTTAGTATAATCGTCACGCCTTGGCTATTAATCTCACGTAAAAAGTCCCACATTGAACGTCTCAGTTCAATATCGACACCGGCTGTTGGCTCATCCAGTATCAGCAACTTAGGTTCATGCATTAATGCACGTGCGATCATTAAACGACGCTTCATACCACCTGACAAGGTGCGTGCTTGTTTGTCTTTTTTATCGAACAAACCGAGCTGCTTAAGGTACTTTTCCGCTCGCTGGTGCGCCACTTGACGAGGTACACCATAATAACCCGCCTGATTCACCAATATTTGGTTGAGGGTTTCAAACTGACTAAAGTTGAACTCTTGCGGTACCAATCCCAATTCAGATTTAGCATCTTCCAATGCGGTATCAATAGAATGACCGAAAACTTTGACGTCACCTTGAGTTTTATTTACCAAAGAAGCTATTACACCTATGGTGGTTGATTTACCCGCACCATTTGGGCCCAATAACGCGAAGAAATCCCCTTCTTCGACTTCCAAATCGATTCCTTTGACGGCTTCAACACCGTTTTTATAGACTTTTCTTAAGCCTTTTATACTTAATGCAGTTGTCATGTACTTCGGATCCCCAATCCCCATAATGTGTTTTGAATCAATTTAATCCCCGTAACCCCAGCGTTTGGCGAGGTTATGCTCTATGTTCAGATGATCTAAAATCCGCGCAACCATAAAGTCCACCAAGTCTTCTATAGACTGAGGCTGATGATAAAAACCAGGTGCTGCAGGCATGATAGTGACACCCAGCTGGCTCAGTTTGAGCATATTTTCTAAATGAATTGGACTAAACGGCGCTTCGCGAGGTACTAAAATTAATTGACCACGCTCTTTAATTACCACATCAGCTGCGCGCTCAAGTAGATTATCCGAGGCCCCTAACGCAATGGCCGAAACACTCCCTGCACTGCACGGGCACACGACCATTTTTTTCGGCGCCGCAGAACCAGATGCCACAGGGCTAAACCAATTGTCTTTACCAAACACTTGAATTTGGCCATCTTTGGCATTACACAAAGCACTGAGCTGCTCAGTTGCCTTAGCCTCATTCCCAGAAAGCTTAACATTAGATTCGGTATCTAGTACCACTCGCGCCGCGCTGGAAATAAGTACATACACTTGATAGTCCAGTGCAACTAAAACCTCTAATAGCCTTAAACCGTAGGGCGCACCGGATGCACCACTAAATGCTAATGTGATAGGATCTTTATATTGTGACATATGTTTATGACATTACCTTTTCTAGCTCAGTCGTTATGGCATCATGGATACCATTAAAACCACCGTTGCTCATAATTAAAATATGTTGATTTGGTTTGGCCTGCGCAATGACTTGAGCAATGATCTCGTCAGTACTTGAAAAACACTGTCGCCCAGCTTTTTGCGCCGCATCTTTGAGTGACCAAGCTAGGCCATCAGGTTCATATACCAACGCGCTATCTGCCGCTTGTAACGCATTCATCAATGTATCTTGATGTACGCCCATCTTCATGGTGTTTGAACGCGGCTCTAAAATAGCGATAATCTCATCGTCACCCACTTTTGCACGAAGACCTGCTAGTGTCGTTTTTATCGCGGTCGGATGGTGCGCAAAGTCATCATATACTCGCACTCCGCCAATCTCAGCTTTGAGCTCCATACGTCGTTTTGGCGACTTAAAGGTTTGCAATGCTTCGATACTTACTTCCACCGGGATCCCGACATGACGCGCTGCCGCTATCGCCATCATGGCGTTTTTCACATTGTGCTCACCAATAGCAGACCAGCTTACCTCTCCAACAACCTCACTCTCAAGCAGTACTTTAAAGCGACTGCCATCTGAGCTGATTAATTGATACGACCAATCCCCGCCGAGCGATTCTTTTTGACTCCAAAATCCGCGTTCAAGTACTTCATTTATTGCATTATCTTGTGCTGGATAGATGGCTTTCCCCTGCCCTGGTAAAGTCCTTACTAGGTGGTGAAACTGAGTTTGAATGGCGTTTAAGTCCGCAAAAATATCGGCGTGATCAAACTCCAAGTTATTTAAAATTAAAGTACGAGGGAGGTAATGTACAAACTTGCTGCGCTTATCAAAAAAAGCGGTGTCGTATTCATCCGCCTCAATCACAAAAAATGGCGTATCCGTGACACGTGCTGACAGACCGAAATTTTGTACAATTCCACCGATTAAAAATCCGGGGTTAAGGCCTGCGTACTCTAGTAACCACGCGAGCATACTTGCCGTGGTGGTTTTGCCATGGGTGCCGGCAACTGCCAATACCCACGCGTCTTGCAACACATGATGTTTTAACCACTCAGGCCCCGAGGTATATGGTAGGCCTTTTTCTAGCACATATTCAACACACGGATTTCCACGGCTCATAGCATTACCGATCACCACCACATCCGGTTTGGGTTCTAGCTGAGCTGGATCATAGCCTTGGGTTAACTCAATCCCCAAAGACGCTAGTTGGGTACTCATTGGCGGGTAAACGTTTTGATCTGAGCCTGTTACTTTATGGCCCAAAGATTGTGCAATGGCTGCAATGCCCCCCATAAAGGTGCCGCAGATCCCAAGAATATGAATATGCATAAGTTCAGCTAGTTAGGAAAATTGCAGTAAGAGTAACATACTCCAATGAGCCTAGGCTGACTTTATATGCAAAACAGTTTTGCACAGACAAAAAAATACCAGCCACTTGGCTGGTATTTTTCAAATCGAGTGAAGCTGATTAAGCAACACCATATTGGTCGCGGTAAGCTTTCACTGCTGCTAAGTGCTCAGAAGCACTACCTTGCTGCTCAAGGTAAGTAATTAAATCAGCTAGCTTAACAATGGATACCACTGCTGTGCCGAAGTCACGTTCAACTTCTTGAATCGCTGAAAGCTCGCCTTTGCCTTTTTCTTGGCGATCAAGCGCAATTAACACACCCGCTAAGTCCGCTTCGTTCGCCTTGATGATTTCCATCGACTCACGGATCGCTGTACCTGCTGTGATTACATCATCAACTAGCATGATACGGCCTTTGAGCTCAGAACCTACTAGGTTGCCACCCTCACCGTGTTGCTTTTTCTCTTTACGATTAAAGCAGTAAGGCACATCTTTATCATGGTGGTCAGCAAGTGCAACCGCTGTTGTTGTTGCAATTGGAATACCTTTGTACGCAGGGCCAAACAGCACATCATACTCAATGCCCGCATCTTCTAGTGCCGCAGCATAAAAGCGACCTAAGCGCGCAAGGTCGCGGCCAGTGTTAAATAAACCAGCGTTAAAAAAGTAAGGGCTTGTACGACCTGATTTAAGCGTAAACTCACCAAACTTAAGTACCTGCTTTTCAAGAGCAAACTCGATAAAATCTTTTTGATACTGTTTCATAACTAACCTTTTGTTTACGCTAATGCTTGTTTTTGAATATCGATGATCTCACGAATTGAATGCTTGGCTAGCGCCAGTAACTCGTCAAGTTCTTCGAATGAGAAAGGCTCACCTTCAGCAGTGCCTTGAACCTCAATTAACTTACCTGTTTCTGTCATGATCACATTCATGTCAGTCTCAGCTTCTGAGTCTTCAAGGTACTCTAAATCACTAATGGCTTCGCCGTTGTATACACCAACTGAGATCGCCGCAATCATAAACTTAAGTGGGTTGGCATTGATCATACCTTTGGCACGCATATGCGTCAGTGCATCAACAAGGGCAACACAAGCACCGCTGATAGATGCAGTACGCGTTCCGCCATCTGCTTGCAGTACATCACAATCAATAGTAATGGTGTTTTCACCCAGTGCAGATAGGTCAACAGCGGCACGTAAAGCTCGTGCGATCAGGCGTTGAATTTCCATAGTGCGACCGCCTTGCTTGCCTTTTGCAGCTTCACGACCATTACGGGTATGAGTAGAGCGAGGAAGCATACCGTACTCTGCAGTGATCCAACCTTTACCCTGTCCTTTCATAAAACGCGGTACGCCCGCTTCCACAGTGGCTGTACACAGCACTTTTGTATTGCCAAACTCTACAAGCACCGACCCTTCGGCATGCATTGTATAGTTACGGGTAAATGTTACAGGTCTAATCTGATTTGCAGTTCTTTCGCTTGGACGCATCCACGTTCCCCTATCATCAAAGTTTCGCAATATTATAAAGGGATCCTTTGCGCTATGCCACGCAATACCAAAAGAAATCTTAGCTTTACCTATCGAGCAGCGTTTTTCTTAGGCTATAATGGCCACGCAAACCAAATTAAATAGGAACTTTATATGATCCATAGTATGACCGCCTACGCTCGAAAAGAGATTAAAGGCGATTGGGGCACTGGGGTTTGGGAGATCCGCTCAGTTAATCAACGCTATCTCGAAACATTTATCCGCGCGCCGGAGCAATTCAGGGCACTAGAGCCAGTAGTACGTGAACGCCTTCGCAAGCAATTACAGCGAGGCAAAGTGGAAGTCTATTTAAAATTTGCAGCAAACCCAGCTCACGTTGGTCAGCTGTCTATCAATGAAACCCTTGCAAAACAAATCCTTGAAAACGCAAAGTGGGTGCAATCTATCAGCGGTGGCGATATTAACCCGACTGAAATTTTGCGCTGGCCCGGCGTTATGGAAGCGGAAGAAGTTGATTTAGACGAAGTCAATGGCGCTTTGTTAGCTGGCTTTGATGAGTTAGTTCAAGACTTTAAAGCAGCCAGAGCATCAGAAGGTGCAAACCTTGAAAGCATGATCACCACACGTTTAGACGGCATACTTGAGCAGGTATCTATCGTTGAAGGTCATATGCCAGAAGTCACCAAGTGGCAGCGCGACAAGCTTTCGCAAAAACTTGAAGAGCTACAAACTGACATCGATGAGTCACGCCTAGAGCAAGAACTTATCTACCTTGCACAAAAGCAAGATGTAGCAGAAGAGCTGGACCGCTTAAAGTCTCACGTTAAAGAGACCCATAAAATCTTGAAAAAAGGCGGCGCATGCGGCCGTCGTTTAGACTTTATGATGCAAGAGTTTAACCGCGAGTCAAACACCCTAGCCTCTAAGTCAATCAATTCAGAGATCACTAACGCCGCCGTTGAGCTTAAAGTATTAATTGAGCAAATGCGTGAGCAGATCCAAAATATTGAGTAAGGCTCACTAGCGCTCACAAAAACTATTAAAACATTGAAAAACCTCGCTTTATAGCGGGGTTTTGTTTTTTATCGTTCCGTATTTTTCTTTCTGTTTCATCCAATTGGTGAGTATTTATCACTGCTAGTCTCAAACTACTGGTGAGTACAAGAGGTTAAAAAAAATGCCAAATTTAACAGTTAAACAAGTCAACATGCTTGTTAAAGGCATGCCAAGTAAAACACCGATAGAAACGGTTTGTTATTCGTCGTCCTGAAGCGTGGCGAACCTAATTGGTCTCTGGGATATACCTTTAACGAAAAGAGGAAGGGAAAATCACTGGGTAAATTCGGACAGCTGACACTCGCTGAAGCGCGTGGTGAGGCTGAAACGATCAGAGCCATGCGAAGAGATGGCACTGCTGCTCTATCATTGAGCTCTCTCACTAAGCATAGCGGGATGGCTTTTAACGTGCCATTTCAAGATATGTATGAAAATAAGCTGCTAAAACAATTGAAAAGGCCCGATATTCCGAAAAGTAAATATTACAATAATGTAGCCAGATTCATTGGTCACCTTAAAGTTGAGCAGGTTAATGCGTTCCACATTCGAGATATCCTAAATATTATTACCGATAGTGGGCTGTAACTTCCCCAGAGCTGAAAAATGGTTTAATGGGCATTTCTATCCCACAACACGCGATCATTCTGATGGCTTTTACCGACGTTGGACGATTATCAAGTTTATTCATGGTAAATCAGAACGTGATCCTTATTTACTTTATCGTATTCAACAAAACGAATTACTAGGGATCTTAGCCTGGATTATGGATGGCTTACGTGATTACCTTCAAGATGGTCTCTAACTGAATCAAAATCACTATAAATGCATGGTTGAATCGAAAAGAGACGGCAACAGTGTATTAAGCTGGTTTTACGAAGATGAAATTATTACAGCAAGAGGAAGAGGCTCCAACGAACAACCAATAAGGGCGACCCAAGCGTATACTAGCTATAAGTCATAGTGCATAAATAGCCACCATAAACCATATCAAAAAAAGCTATTCTACGATTACATGAATGAAGCTGGGCATAATGCAACTAAAGTGAACGGGATAAATTGCTTTACGTCGTTAAAAATCAAGAGCCCATATGCAATGCTGTAATTCACAGAGGTTTCTAAAATCCATGTAGCAAAAGTAGTCATTTGCGAATAGTGTGCTGCTAAATAGAAATAACCAAGTAAGCATATTTAGCAGATTATTCCTTAAAAAAGCCCCTTTCACTACTTTATGGATAATCTTTTTGCACCCAAGTAAAGCTGTATTTTATTGGCAACACAGCCACTACTCCTCCCTACGCAGGTGCTTTGTGATAAAAACCTTCGTGCTGGGGCGCAGACTAACGATAAATAACCACTCAGAAAAATTTGAAAGTTGAGGTGCGGTTTCTTGATATAAAAATAACTTTAACTATTTTTATAATTGATTTAGACTAACAAGTAATTAAGGGTCGCTTCATATCCCTTCTTCCCACAAGAAAAGATCAGTAGGTCATGAAGTAATAGGTGAACAACCTAAATCATAGTTTAATAAATCATTGCATAATGCACACGTCAGTGGCAGATAACGCTTTTAGAGTGGGACAGAAAATGCGTTATTGGTTGTAAAGACGGAGACAGTTATGCCCTTTTACTTATCCCCAAAAGTATTTTCAAATCAAGCCAAAGCTCTTGTTAAACACTGGCCTTTTAAACCAATAAAAATTTCAGCTGCGCGGAACTTACTTTCACAGCTATATGGTTATAAAAATGATCACCACTATCGAAAGGTGCACATCACGACTACGCATACTACGTCATTAGTACCCTGCTCAGAGGAAATAGTTCAATCTCACTACAGAGAATGGATACAGCGTTTTGCAAAGTTAGGTGCGATGAATGAGATTCAAGCACGCCAACTCATGCATATGCTTTGGCCTGCGTATTTAAATCACAACTATTCACTCACAACGAAGATGTATCATGCATTATTTAGGTTTAACGGTCATTGTACTGACTTTCTTAACGATGAAATTAAGAATGTAGAGATTAAATATGATTTTGATGATACTCCAGCCATTGGGGATGCCATTCAGGCAATGGGGATTCCGCATACAGAAGTAGGATTAATTAGGGTAAATGATAAAAATGTAGACTTAAATTTCCGACTTAATGACGGAGACAAAGTTTCCGTTTACCCCTCTTCTGCTGAGTATACGAATTCAAATATGCCCTGGAAACCAAATAGTGAACTGACATTTTTATTAGATGTTCATTTAGGTGGACTTGCTCGTTACTTGAGAATGGCCGGATTCAATTGCTTATTTGAAAACCATGACCATGGTGATTCGGTATTGGCGGAAGTCGCTTCAGTTGGTGAGTATATTTTATTGACCCGCGATAAAGGCTTGTTGAAACGTAGTAAAGTTAAATACGGTCGCTGGGTAAGAGCTGTAAAGCCGATTGAGCAATTTAGAGAAATAGTTAAACACTATCATTTAGCTGAACACTTCAATCCTTTATCACGCTGTATTAAATGTAATGGCACTATCACTACCGTTAAAAAAGAAGAAATTAAAACAAAAGTACCTAAAAAGGTCTATGCCAATAATATAACTTTTAGCCAATGTGCTAAATGTGAGCAAATTTATTGGCAAGGTGGGCATTTTGGCAAAATACAAAAAATATTAACTGATGTGAAAAATAGGGGCTTGTAAATGAACTTAACTACATCACCTCTGCATTATCATATTAAACAGAACGCAATTTTGTCTAAGTTAGCTCATCATTATAACGGCAATAGTGGTACTCATTCTCAAAAAGAACTACAAAAGCTACATGATGCGATACTACTGGAATCTACAGAGCGATGCCTTGCAGAACCAAACTTCTCGTTAGATGGAGATATCATACCTGGCGGTCAGTGGCTCATGAATAAGTTTCAATGTAAAAAATCAGCTCTTCAAATGTTTGATATTATTGCCTCGTCTGAAAGAAAGTTATTTAAGCCAAACCGATGCTACATTTGCAAGCAACTATATCAATCTGTTCATCATCATTATCACCGTCTATGTAATGAGTGTTCATCCTTTAACTTTCAGCGCAGAAGTGATAAAGCAGATCTAAATGGACGAATTGCTTTATTAACAGGGGGAAGAGTCAAAATTGGTTTTCAAATCGCGTTAAAGCTACTACGTGCTGGTGCGAAAGTGATTGTAACTAGTCGCTTTAAGTACGATACTGCAAGACGTTATATGTTAGAACATGACTATGAAGATTGGGCAGATAACTTAATTATATATGGCCTTGATTTAAAACATATTCCTTCAGTGGAATCTTTTATTGAATATATAGTTAAACGTTATGATAAGCTCGATATTCTTATCAATAATGCTGCGCAAACAATAAAAAAGCCTCAGAGTTACTATCAAGAAATGGCCAAGCGAGAAAACGCCCTTTTAGAATGTGTTGATCGCAATTTACTCAGTCACTTCCTTGATCCTCAGTTAGAAAGTGAGAACCATCATTGGTTAACCTATTCTAGATTATCAAAGCCTAGTGTCATCGATAGCACTATGCTTGATGAGTTTTCCGAGCCAGTCGACATATCACCTCAGAATAGTTGGACAAAAACAGCAGAAAATATAGATACACTTGAATTTTTAGAAACGCAAACTATTAATACAACAGCTCCGTTTTTACTTTGCACTAAACTAAAAAGCCTGCTTCAAAAATCTAGCTTGGAAAGAAAGTTCATAATCAATGTATCGGCGATGGAAGGACAATTTAATCGAAAAAATAAAACTCACCGTCACCCCCATACAAATATGGCAAAAGCGGCGCTAAATATGATGACAAGAACAATCGCATCTGATTACGTAAAACAAGATATATACGTCAATAGTGTTGATACTGGGTGGGTAACTCAGGAAAACCCCTTACCAATTAAATCACGTAATCGAGCTATAGGTGTTGTCCCCCCTTTAGACTGTATTGACGGGGCTGCCAGAGTATTGGCTCCAATTTTTGAAGCTATTAATGGAGCTACTCCTACTTATGGGCGATTTCTAAAAGATTATCATGAATGCGCATGGTAAAAATAAAAAATTCATTAGACAATGATAACAATAAATAATGATGCTCGCGGTTGATGTTGATCATAGAGATGGTTTTGCGTGTGTTGCAGGTGTTTCTTTTAACGATTGACCAGACAAAATTGAAAGCGGCTCTTATATCAGCACAGTTTCTAACGTAAAAGAATATGAAGCTGGTAGCTTCTATCTTAGAAAGTAGCCCTTTATTGCTATCCTATTGAATGAACATTGCCTAAAACCAAACATGATTGTCATCGATGGTTATGTTTGATTGAATTGAATGGTATTAAGAAAGCTGGGCTTGGCGCACATTTATACAGAGCACTTAATTATCGCTACTCCAGCTTTAGTACAGTTTATTAGTAGAGCTATGCAGCCTCAAGATAGCTCATTGGAGTTTGATCTCCTAGTGCACCCTGAGGCCATTCATAATTATATATCTAACCACTCGTCTGTAATGTCACGAACTTGCTGAAATGATTCAAACAGGTATAAATCCAATACTTTTTCTCGGTAGCTACGATTTAATCGCTCAACAAAACCATTCTGATATGGACTATCAGGTTTTAATAAACTCAAGTTTATGCATTTTTCAGTAGCTCAATTTTCCTGAGCACTCGATGTAAACTCAGGACCATTATCCACTCGAATTTGTTTGGGTTTTCCGCGCCATGCAATGACCCGTTCCAACACTCGAATAACGCGTTCAGCTGTCAGGCTTATATCGGCCTCAATTGCTATTGCTTGACGGTTGTAATCATCCAGCACATTCAGTGTTCTAAAGCGATGTCCGTAATTAAGCGCATCGCTCATAAAATCCATCGACCACGAGTCATTATGTTTGCTCGGTGCGCTTAACGGCTTTGATGTGCGTGTTGGTACAAGGCGTTTCCCTTTTCGTCTAAGGTTAAGTTTAAGCATGTTATACACTCGCTCAACGCGTTTTTTATTCCATACTTTGCCTTGATGTCTAAGTCGTTTAAACAGCTTTGGCATGCCCCACTTAGGGTGCCGCTCAACAAGCGCTAACAAAGCATCAATCACATCATCATCCGATGGTCGCTTGCATTTACAGTAATAAACGCTTCGACCTAAACCCGCTACATCACAAGCAAGTGCTACACTAACCTCAAACCGTGCTCGTAAGTATTCGACCCAAGCTCTGCGTCTGCTTGTTTTCACTACTTTTTTGAGATGATTTCCTCTGTTTTAAACTGAGAGTCGCAAACATATCTTTTAGCTTGCGATGTTCACCTTCAAGCCCTTTTAAACGTTTAACGTCAGAGGCTTCCATCCCACCATATTTAGAGCGCCACTTATAAAATGTACTTTGGCCAACACCATGTTTACGGCATATTTCCGGTACAGGCACACCCGATTCAGCTTCTTTGATCATGCCGACTATCTGTGTCTCAGTGAACTTACTTCTTCGCATCGTAAAATTTCCTTTTTATATTGATAGAAATTCTACTTAATGAACTGCTTCAGTTAATGGGGAGTTACACTCTCTATTTTTGGTGGCTTATTTTATGATCCTGTTGCAGGACTTGAGCTACTATTTGAATTTGAAGATGGCTCACAACTAATCATGAAAGCAGCCACTTTGAGATCGGGCACTAAACTACGCTTATCGTACACTAGACACAGTGCGATTGACTCTGATGGAAATCGAATTCCAGATGTAGGTACATCTATCGAAGGAACTTATCAATTTTCGTCGCAATATAAGCTTGAGCAGTACATTCAAAAGGCGGCTGAGTACGAAATTAGAGTAAGAGTAATTTATTCAGGAGTAAGGGGCAGAGTTACGTTCGTCCCCATTAACAGGACTTAAACTATGATAGAAATGCTTAGAAATGGCGAATTACATTTAGCTCCGGTAGTGCTTGTGATTCAAGTGTTAATTTGTCTTGCGATTAATATTTTCGTGGCACAGAAATATAAATACAGTAAGGTTGTTGCAGTTTGCATGGCAGTGGTCCCCCTTCTAAATATGTATGCGACGTGTGTTTATATTGCCTTGGCAATTTTTCATTCAAGAAAGCCTCTGAGCAACAGTGAAAACTGATTGGCATATGGGCTGAGCCTACATTGCGGCTTGGCCTAAAAGCTCATTCTCCGTGACTTGTATTTGTGGCTATATTTATCGCAATAAAAAGTGTCGCTGAAGCCTCTAATGCAATTCAATTGAACACTCTTTAGCCACACTGCGTTTTAGCCTGACTTACCAACGTTATTGCAGCCCAATTAAGCACTGCTATGTTTCAAAAATGCAGAAAGCCCAATATCACAATTCGATAATAGTTGTTCAAATCGAGTATTTGGTTGTTTGACGTTTAAAACCTGTACTTTAACCAAGCAACTCCAATTTATGAACTTCTTCATATCCGGATAAGAAACAATCACTCAAATTAATTCTGAAATTCGCAATTTTCGTATCCTTAAATAATAATTTGGGAAGGCAAATTTGATATTCCAGGGAATCGGAGTACGTAACTTTCTTGGGTAACAATATGAACTTGAGTAAAAAGCTTTATTTGGCCTTTGGCTGCCTCATTGCATTGATGGTGTTTTCCAGTACTGTCGTTTGGTTTAAAGTTTCCACCGAAACTGCCCGCGCATTTGAAGTAAAAGGCGACGATTTGCCGGGCATGATTTTGTACAACCGACTGCTGCACTTAGAGTATCAATTAAGCAACATCGCACTGGAATACCTAAATGGAGATATCAGTAAAGTTGGGCAATTTAACCAACTGTTTGAGCGGTTCAAATCTACCCAAAAAGAGCTATATGGATATGAGTCGGCAAAACAAGCTGACCGCGAGAAAATGGCGCGGATCATGACCCTTGCTGAAACCTTCCACCGTGAAGTTAACAACGAAATATTCGCCAAATATGACCCAAGAGCTTATGAACAGGTGAAGCGACGCGTAGACAAGCTTGATCAAGAAACGGGTGAACAGTTGGAAAGTTTACTGGACTCTTTAAAAGAGCAAGAATTCAATGACGCGCTTAAATCTACCGATTTACAAGAGTCACTCAACGATGACTTACCGGGAGTCAGATACTATCTAGAACTGGTCGATGAAGCTGGCGATATGATAGCGGCCATCATTTCTCATACCACAGGAGCAACCGGTGCAGAAGCTGATTTTAATGACGATGCAGAAAGCTTTAAGCACTACTTAAATTTACTCAAGCCACTTGAACAAAAACCGAATGAGCTGCGAGATATTGCTCGTATTGAAGAGATGTTCGGCACAATTCAACGCGAAGCTAAACATGTATTTGAAAGCTATGACTCTACGGCATATGTGACAGCACAGCGTAAACTCGCTGATTTGACGTCAAAGCAAATGATTGAGCTGTCTAAAATCCTTGATGTATCGAGCGAAGAAGAAAAAGACGATGCCATAAGGGCATTAGACCTACTCGTAGAAGGTCTCAATACCACCTTGGTGATTATTATTATGATCACTTTAATCGCGGCCATCATAGCGATTGCGGTTGCCTATGTGATCAGCCGTTCGATTGTAACCAGATTGAGCCAAGTGCTTACGATAGCCGAAAGAATAAGTGAAGGTGATATTTCAAGACCACTTCTGTCTCATGAAGGTAAGGATGAAATTGATAGCTTGGCCGAAGCCACTAACAAAATGTCGAACTCGTTGAATACGTTATTACAAGCTATCAGCAATGTGGTGAATGATGTTAAAACTTCCAGCGACAACATTGCAGAGACCAATAACCAGATAGCGTCTCGCAGTCAGGCGTCAGCAGATCAGTCCACTCAGGTTGCTACGGCAATCGAACAAATGAGTGCCACGGTATCAGAGGTAGCATCGCAAAGTCAGGTCGCAGCAAGTCATGCAGATGGCGCGCGCAGCCTTGCATCTGAAGGGGGATCAACGGTTACATCAACGGTAGAGAAAATAAAGTCAGCTTCCAATGAGGTACAAGACACCGCTGAAAATGTCACCCATCTCGGTGAGCTCAGTAGCCAAATAGGCAATGTGATTGGCGTGATAGGTAGTATTGCAGAACAAACTAATCTACTGGCGCTCAATGCTGCAATTGAAGCTGCGCGTGCAGGCGAACAGGGCCGCGGGTTTGCCGTAGTAGCAGATGAAGTTCGAACCTTAGCCGAGCGCACTTCAAAAGCCACTGAAGAAGTTGTCAGTACTGTGCAGTCAATTCAATCTCAAACCGAGCATGCTGTTAAGTCCATGGAAAACAGTGTTGCTCAAGTAAATCATAGTGTTTCTATGGCTGAAGATGCGGGAACACAACTCGAAGGCATTGTTACAGGTGCCAGTGAAATTGCGTCCATGATCCAGTCAATCGCAACTGCCACCGAGGAGCAATCTGTTGTCGCAAGCGAAATGGCACGTGATATTTCACAAATTGAGCAATCGAGTCAGAGCTCCTTGCAAGACACGCAAGTCGCAGCGCACTCTGCACAAGAGCTTAACAAGCAAGCCGAAGAGCTGGCTGTTTTAGTGAGTCGATTTAGATTACGTAGTTAGTCAAACTGGTAACTAGACGCACAAAGATTTAAAATAGGGCTTTTTACGGGCAGTAATCAGCTCTATTGCTCCCTTTTGCGTACACAAAGGTTCCACTATGACAAAGACACGCGGTAACTTGTTTATTTTATCTGCCCCTTCAGGTGCTGGTAAATCTAGCCTCATCAAAGCTTTATTGGACAAACAAGCCAACATTAAAGTTTCAGTATCCCATACAACACGCTCCCCTCGTCCGGGAGAAAATAATGGTGAGCACTACCACTTTGTCACAGTGGATGAATTTAAAACGTTGATCGATAAAGGGGACTTTTTTGAGTGGGCGCAAGTATTTGAGAACTACTATGGCACATCAAAACAGGCCATTGAAGATCAACTAAACAATGGTATTGATGTTTTTCTAGACATCGACTGGCAAGGTGCAAGACAAGTTAGAACGCTTTTACCTGAAGTAAAAACAATATTTATTTTACCTCCTTCTCAAAGTGAACTGGAGCAGCGCTTAAACAATCGCGGCCAAGATTCTCAAGAAGTAATCGCATCAAGAATGGCCGAAGCAAAATCAGAAAGTAGTCATTACAACGAGTTTGACTATGTCATTGTCAACGACAATTTTGAGACTGCTTTAACAGAACTTGAGCACATCGTTGTTGCCGCGAGACTACAAACTAAAGCACAACAAGTACGTCATCAGACCCTAATAACGGAACTGTTAGCAGAATAAACCTGCATTGTTCCCTATTACTGTGTAGATTAACGATAAATTTTAACCATTCACTTGGCGAACTCGGTGGTTTCAAGTAAACTAGCCCTTTGCTAAATGTATAATTTTTTGGAGTGCTTCGATGGCTCGCGTAACTGTAGAAGATGCAGTAGATAAAATTGGTAACCGTTTCGATTTAATCCTTGTTGCAGCGCGTCGCGCTCGTCAAATTTCTGTTGGTGGCAAAGATCCAATGGTTGATGCTGAAAATGACAAGCCAACCGTTATTGCGCTACGTGAAATTGAAGAAGGTCTGGTAACAACAGACTCTCTAGATATGATCGATCGTGAAGAGCAACAAAACCAAGAGGCCGCTGAGCTTGCAGCTGTAGCAGCTATCGTTGGTGGTAACCGCTAAAATAAACTTCTAGACGGCTTTTAAAGCCGAATCTAAGCAAAGTTTAAGATAACGCCAGCTTCTAGCTGGCGTTTTTTTTCATTATATTGCAAAAGCTATACGCGTATGCGTTGGCTTCCGAGCCAATTCATCGTATATTCAATAATAACTATCTATTAACTTCACTGGAACATTGGAGTGTGAATGTATCTATTTGAAGGCCTCAAGAAAAAAATCTCAGAGTACCTATCACCAGAAGACGTCGAGCTGGTACAAAAAGCCTATGTTGTCGCTCGTGAAGCGCATGAAGGTCAGACTCGCTCAAGTGGTGAACCCTATATCACTCACCCGGTTGAAGTGACACAGATACTTGCCAGCATGAAGTTAGACCATGAAACCCTCATGGCTGCACTGATGCATGATGTTATCGAAGACACCGATTTTAGTCAGGCGGATCTGGCTGAGATATTTGGTGAAACCGTTGCTGAACTCGTTGCCGGAGTCAGTAAGCTAGACAAACTCGACTTTAAAGATAAAAAAGAGTTTCAAGCTGAAAACTATCGCAAGATGATCATGGCAATGACACAAGATATACGTGTTATTCTTATCAAACTGGCTGATAGAACACATAATATGCGCACATTAGGGTTTTTAAGACCTGAAAAACGTCGACGCATTGCCAGAGAAACACTCGAAATATTTGCGCCTATTGCCAATCGTTTAGGTATCCACGATATCAAAAATGAACTTGAAGACTTAGGTTTTCAAGCCTTGTATCCAATGCGCCATCGAGCGTTAAAATCTGAAGTTGCCAAAGCGCGTGGTAACCGTAAAGAGGTGATCAGCAATATTCAGACAGAGATTGAATCTCGTTTAGAAGAAAGTGGTATCACGGCTTCTGTCAAAGGGCGTGAAAAACACCTTTATAGCATTTACCGTAAGATGCTCAATAAAGAGCTACTTTTTAATGAAGTCATGGATATTTATGCTTTTCGCATCAATGTCGACGACATAGATACCTGTTATCGAGTCCTCGGTGTAGCTCACAACTTGTATAAGCCAATTGAAACACGCTTCAAAGACTATATCGCGGTACCTAAGACCAATGGCTATCAATCTTTACACACCTCGCTAGTCGGCCCACACGGTATCCCTGTTGAAATTCAGATCCGTACCCATGATATGGATCATATGGCAGACAAAGGGGTTGCGGCACATTGGATGTATAAAAAATCAGGTGACAGTGCGGGACATACAGCTCAGCAACGCGCGCGTCAGTGGATGCAAAGCTTACTTGAATTACAGCAAAGTGCCGGTTCATCATTTGAATTTGTCGAAAACGTCAAAACAGAGCTCTTCCCTGAAGAGATTTATGTGTTTACGCCAGATGGCCGAATCGTCGAGCTCCCCATGGGCGCGACTGCTGTTGATTTTGCTTATGCCGTTCATACCGATGTTGGTAACACCTGCGTTGGAGCTCGAGTTAACCGCAAACCTTATCCGCTGAGCAAAGCACTAGACACAGGCCAAACGGTTGAAGTTATTACCAGTTCTGGGGCGCACCCCAATGCGACATGGCTTAATTTCATCGTCACAGGTAAAGCGCGTTTAGGCGTGAGAAACTACCTGAAAAGCCAACATCAAGAAGAGTCCATTCAACTTGGTCGACGACTGCTCGACTCTGCGTTAGGCGAACAAAAACTGGATGATATTCCAACCGAGCAAATTGAGCGCGTACTAGAAGAACACGACCTCAATACCCTGCTTGAGCTGTTAGTCGAGATTGGCAACGGTAATATTATGAGTGTGCTCATAGCCAAACGCCTACTGCAAGCGGACGATGGTATTGAAAGCCTTGCTAAACAAGCAAAGGCAGCAATAATTGGTACTGAAGGTATGCTTGTCACCTATGCTAAATGCTGCCGCCCTGTTCCCGGTGATGCCATCGCAGCCTACGTTAGCCAAGGTAAAGGCTTAATGGTACACAGACAAGAGTGTCGCAACATCAAAGGCTGGGAAAGCGAGCGCGCTAAATATTGTGTTGTAAAATGGGAAGATAACCCAGAAAAAGAATACATTGCAGCCCTGCGCGTTGAAATCATCAATCACCAAGGTGCGCTAGCTAAGCTGACCAATGTGGTTGCCAGTGCACAAGCGAATATTGTTGAAATCGCCACTGAAGAAAAAGAAAGTAATTTATATATTATAGATTTAGGCGTGACCGTTAAAGATAGGATCCACGTCGCAAATATTATGCGTAAGATTCGCGTTATGCCAGACGTGCAACGCGTGTATAGAAAACGCTAAAGGAAGTTATTATGAACAAAGCGATTATTTCTACCGATCAAGCTCCTGCCGCAATCGGTACATACAATCAGGCCATTAAGGTTGGCACGGCTGTTTACTTATCTGGCCAAATTCCATTGGTGCCAAACACGATGGAAATCGTTTCAGAAGATTTTAGTGAGCAAACACACCAAGTATTTAAAAACCTATCAGCTGTATGTGAAGCGGCTGGCGGACAACTTCAGGACATGGTGAAAGTAAACATTTTCATGACGGACTTGAGTAACTTTGCAACCGTCAATGAGATTATGAGCCAATACTTTAAAACCCCATACCCTGCGAGAGCAGCAATAGGTGTAAAAGAGTTGCCAAAAAATGTACAGATAGAAATTGACGGCATTATGGAGCTGCCTTCAATGAATTAATTTTTTCGTTGTAGCACTCACATCAAAACGGCCCGCTAAAAGTGGGCCGTTTTTGCTTCTATGTGTTAAATGAAGAGAGCAAATACACAAAAAGCCTAAAATTCTCCAGCGAACTTTGATCTTAACAGCTTGACTACATAATATTAATTAAGCAAGCTGGTAACACATACATACGTATAACCTAATTAAAATGAGTCAATCAAAGCTTGGCTTTGCAGCTTTAAGGTGAATGTCGGAATTTATTAAGCATTTGGTTGTCATACTAACTACAAATAATATGTTGTGTGTGAGATATTTTTTGCGCCACTGCAAATAAAAAGGGTAAGTTGAAGTGCGGACTCTTTTATAGAGCCGCTCGGTCTATAAGGAATAGTCTGTGTTTAAAGTCACTAAAGATGGCCAAATATTAATGGACGTTGCGTCAGCTACGCCACCTAGCCAAGCCTTCATCGTCGAGGCGCTTGAGTGCTCACCCTATGCCGATTGTGAAGTAGATCACGACTCCATTGCCGCCTATTTCCAGAGCCAAGCTGCTGAGCAACAATTGTTGGTCGCAAAACAAAAAAACGCCCAGTTACGGATCTCCGTTTCAGAAGATAAAATGCAGGCTTCAGCCACTTTGACGACAGCGCAAGGTGGCAGCCTCATTAGCCTAGATCAAGCTAAAAAAATCATTGTAAAGTCCGGCGTATGTAGAGGGTATAAACAAGCCTTCTTAGAAAATATTCTCTCCAAACAATTTGATGCCCCCCCGGGCTCTGAGCATCATGGCGTTATCGCACAGGGTAGACCACCAGAAAATGGCCTTCCAGCCAAACTGATCTCGCATGTTTTGACCCTAAAAGAACGCTTGAAGCAACCAAAACTCAGAGAAGATGGCACAGTAGATATGCGTGATTTTGGCGCTTTATCCAGCGTCTCACCAGGCACACTGTTGATCACTCAACGTCCAGCGACGCCGGGCAAAGAGGGGTTTACAGTGACAGGAGATAGCATAGAACCTAAGCCCGGTGATTCTTTTCAGCTGGTTGCAGGAGAAGGCACAGAAATTTCTCCATCAAACCCACTAGAACTCATTGCAACCATTGCCGGCTGCCCTTCCGATATTCAAAATGGTATGCGCGTAGATGATATTTTTACCATTGCTGACGTCAATGTTAAATCCGGACATATTGAATTTAGCGGCAGTGTCATTGTTACTCACAATGTCGAACCAGGTATGCGCGTAAAAGCATCTGGTGATATTACGATCATGGGCACCGTTGAGTCAGGAGAAATTATCAGTGAAGGCAATATTGAGGTGCGTGGAGGCGTTATTGGCCACTTAGATCACAGTGATAACGACCAAAGCTTAACTTGCAAGCTCATTGCCGAGGGCAACATTGATATCGTGCACGGACAGTACACCTATTTGGAAGCGCGAAATATCTACATTCAAAAACAAGCAAACCACTGTGATATAAAGGCCTTGAGAACTGTCAGAATAGGTTTAGAAGATAACCCTCGCGGGAAACTTATAGGCGGTACAGTATTTGATGCCCAATCAATTACAGCGGGAGAGATAGGCAGCCCATCAGGTGCAACCATGTCTGTCTATCTTGCTAACTCAGGTGTTGAAATTACCAGTAAAACTGACCAATGCATAAGAGATTTGGGTGAAACTGACGAGCAACTTGATAACCTCCAAAAGGCTGTTGAAAAAGCAGATCAGCTTAAAGATGTCGAAAAAAAGAAAGTGCTCATGGCAAAAATCAGTGCAACTCAAACTCATTACTGTCAACAGGCTGAAGCATTGGAAAACAAACTCAGCGAACTCGACCATACATTGCATGAATTACTTGAAGGCACACATCTGCAGGCGACTTCGGCACTTCACTCTGGTGTTGAGATCCATATTTTTGATAAAACTTATACAACAAATCGCAGCTACCCTCCGTGCACGGCAAAATTAACAGACGGCCAAATTGAAATTGAGTTTAAAAGTTAGGGGGACATTTCCCCCTACAATTACCAATTATAAAACGCCTTCAATAGTCTCTTTGAGCTCTTCGGGCCAAACGCCGACCTGAACTTGTGCAATGTGTTGCTTTTGCAGCAACAGCATAACTAATCGAGACTGGCCAATTCCACCACCAATCGTTTGCGGCAGTTCTCCCGCCAATAGTGCCTTGTGCCAATCAAATTCGAGTCGCTCCTGCGCATCACTGATCTTTAACTGATGAGCCAAAGACTCCGGTGATACTCGGATCCCCATAGATGAAATTTCAAAAGCGTCCTCTAACACAGGGTTCCAAACAAGGATATCTCCGTTTAGCCCTTGATACTGGTCACATGTTGCCGTTGACCAGTCGTCATAATCTGGCGCTCTAACATCATGGATTTCACCATCACCTAACTCACCGCCGATACCAATTAAGAACACAGCACCGTATTCTTGCGCAATCGCTTTTTCTCGCTGTTTAGCGCTAAAGTCAGGGTACATTTTACGCAGCGCTTCGGCATGCACAAAAGTAATTTGCTCAGGTAAAAAAGGCTGACTACCAAACTCATCTGCAATTGCCTGCTCTGTGTGTTTGATGCACTGATAAAGCGTGCTAACAGTCTCTTTTAAAGTTGAAAGATCTCGCTGTGTATCTCCACAAATGACCTTTTCCCAATCCCATTGATCAACAAATACTGAATGAATTGGAGATAGACGCTCTTCATCTGGGCGCAGTGCTTTCATATGTGTGTAGAGACCTTCTCCAACACCAAAGCCATAGTCACCCAATGTTTTTCGTTTCCACTTAGCCAGCGAATGAACCACCTCAAACTCACTATCAGCAAGGGTTTTAACGTTTACAGCCACTGCTTTCTCTGTACCGCTCAAGTTGTCTTGAATACCATCACCAACTTTTGCCAAGATAGGTGCTTGTACTTCTACTAGCCCCAACTTTTCAGTTAGTTGCGCTGAGAAAACGCTTTTGACACGTGCTATTTGCTGCTGTGTTTTTAAGTATTGTGATTTCATATTGATCCCCATTCCAAATTGTCGATGATTCTGTGTTGTGATTTATCTGATGTACTCATCGTCAACAAATTTCGATATAAATTCAATATTCAAAAGAAAAAATAACCAATAACAACTTTAATCATCAAAAATATATCTGTATATTTATTGAATCAATAATTTCATTCTCTATAAGCCATGGAAATTTATCAGATCGATAATCTCGACAAATCTATTCTTAACGCATTAATGACCGATGCCCGTACTCCATATGCTGAATTAGCCAAACGTTTCGCCGTCAGTGCGGGAACAATTCACGTGCGAGTGGAGAAAATGAAACAGGCAGGTATTATTGAAGGCACAAAAGTATGTATCAATGCCAAAAAACTCGGCTATGATGTTTGCTGTTTTATCGGTATTAACCTCAAACATGCAAGAGATTATCAAGACACCATCGCCAAGCTGGAAAGCTTTGAAGAGGTTGTAGAAGCTTATTATACAACGGGTAATTACAGTATATTTATCAAAGTATTGAGCTGTTCGATGGACCACTTACACGATGTGCTAGTCAATAAAATACAATCAATTGAAGCAATACAATCCACTGAAACCTTGATCTCTTTGCAAGCCCCTATCAAACGCGAGATACAGCCCTAAGCTTAGCCAATTTGGGAAATAAATAGGTGTGTACTTATACAGTAATTAATTTGATATAATGCGCTGCAATTTTGAATTTAAGAGCAGTTCTCGATGAAAGAAAATCGCTTTCAGCGCGTTAAACGCATTTTGGAGCAGAGACAAACAGACCTAACTGTATGTTTGGATGAGGTGCATAAACATCATAATTTGTCAGCGATTGTACGTACCGCCGACGCGGTTGGCTGTCACTATGTTCATGCGGTATGGCCTCAAGAACAGCGTCGTTTGACCAATAACACATCTGGTGGCAGCAAAAATTGGGTTGACACACAAATGCATGATGATATCGATCAAGCTGTCACTACAATTAGAGAGCAAAACCCAGGTATCCAACTATTGGCCACCAATTTAAGTGACAGCGCAGTAGACTTTAGAGAAATCGATTATACAAAACCAACTGCGATAATTGTTGGGCAAGAACGTTTAGGTATTTCAGATAGAGCACTTGAACATGCCGATCAACATATTGTTATTCCGAT
This sequence comes from Pseudoalteromonas luteoviolacea, assembly GCF_018100925.1. Taxonomy (GTDB): domain Bacteria; phylum Pseudomonadota; class Gammaproteobacteria; order Enterobacterales; family Alteromonadaceae; genus Pseudoalteromonas; species Pseudoalteromonas obscura. The sequence continues at coordinate 199,714 of NZ_JAGJEH010000006.1, forward strand.
GGCTGGTATGGTGCAATCTTTAAATGTGTCTGTTGCTGCTGCATTGATTTTGTATGAAGCGCAAAGACAGCGCGAAGCCGCAGGCATGTACCAACAAAAAGATATGCTGGACCCAAAAGTAAAACACAAGTTACTTTTCGAAGGCTGCCATCCAATTATCGCAAACCGTTGCAATGAAAAGGGATTACCCTACCCTGAGTTAGATGACAATGGTGAAATTATTGCCGACGATACATTTTGGAACACGCTAAAATTTAGCAAACAGTAAGGATACTTATGTCTTCTCCTAATTTGGCGCACTACCCAATCACAGACCTAAAAGGTGTTGGCCCTAAAGCGGCGCAGCGATTGGCTAAATTAGGTATCGCACAAGTACAAGACATGCTATTCCACTTGCCTTTGCGTTATGAAGATAGGGCCAAAACATATAGTATTGCGTCTCTTATGCCGCATATGCATGTGAGTGTGGAAGGTGAAATAGAACAAGCGAACATCACTTTTGGTAAACGACGGATGCTGGTTTGCCAAATTAATGATGGGACAGGACGACTCACTCTGCGTTTTTTCAATTTCTCTGCGGCGCAAAAAAATGCCATGCAACCAGGTAAAATCATGCGCTGTTTCGGAGAAGCTAGACGTGGTAGGGTAGGTCTTGAAATGGCACACCCTGAGTACCACATTCACAGCTCAGCAGAAGCAAGTGATAGTGTAGATGAGTCCTTAACCCCTGTTTATCCGACCACCGAAGGGCTTAAACAATTAAGTATCAGAGCAATTGCTGAACAAGCAGTCGAGCTACTGAGAAAGTACGATATTGATGACCACTTGCCAGTGCAATTTAGGCCCAACCAGCTGAGCTTGAAAGATGCACTATTGCTTTTACACAGCCCGCCACAAGATGTCGATTTAACTCAACTGGAATTGGGGCAACACCCAGCACAACAGCGTTTAGCTTTTGAGGAGCTTTTGGCACAAAACCTCAGCCTATTAAAACTCAGGAAAAAAAGCCAAGCCGTTAAAGCCGTCGCCCTTCCTCCGACCAATTCAATAGAGCCTGAATTTCTCGCGCAACTTCCTTTTAGGCCTACAAATGCGCAAGGCCGGGTTGTCAGTGAAATAAAACAAGATCTGCAAAAACCCGAACCCATGTTGCGCTTAGTACAAGGCGATGTAGGCTCAGGTAAAACCCTAGTTGCTGCACTGAGTGCACTCACAGCCATCGCAAGAGGTTATCAGGTCGCGCTCATGGCACCTACAGAGATACTATCAGAGCAACATGCGCTCAATTTTCAAAACTGGTTTGCTAAATTAAATATAGAAACCTGTTGGCTAGGTGGTAAAACAAAAGGCAAAGAGCGCAAGGAAACCCTCGAAAAAATAGCGTCAGGTAAAGCGCAAATGGTGGTTGGCACTCATGCACTCTTTCAAGAGCAGGTTAACTTTTCAAATCTTGCATTAATCATCATTGATGAACAGCACAGGTTTGGTGTACATCAGCGACTTTCCTTAAGGGAGAAAGGTAAATTTGGCGATTGTTACCCTCATCAGTTAGTCATGACAGCCACACCGATCCCCCGTACCCTTGCTATGACAGCGTATGCCGACTTGGAAACATCCGTCATTGATGAGTTGCCACCTGGAAGAACACCTATTACCACAGTTGCAGTGCCTGATACACGCCGAGATCAAGTTATTCAACGTGTTAAAAGTGCTTGTATAGAACAAAATAGGCAAGTTTATTGGGTATGTACACTGATTGATGAATCGGAGGTGCTTCAGTGTCAAGCGGCTGAAGATACGGCTGAGCAACTCACAAAACAATTACCTGAACTCAAAATTGCGCTAGTGCATGGGCGGATGAAAGCACAAGAAAAACAGCAGATCATGACTGACTTTAAGGCCGGAAATTATCATGTTTTGGTCGCAACAACAGTCATAGAAGTCGGGGTTGATGTACCTAACGCCAGCCTGATTATCATTGAAAACCCTGAACGATTAGGGCTTGCTCAACTACACCAGCTAAGGGGGCGAGTTGGCCGTGGCGCCATAGCGTCTCACTGTTTATTGCTATATCACGCACCACTGTCAAATACCGCACAAAAAAGACTTGGTGTGCTAAGAGATAGTAATGACGGGTTTGTTATTGCTGAAAAGGATTTGGAGATCCGAGGCCCTGGTGAAGTACTAGGGACTAAACAAACTGGACTTGCTGATCTAAAAATTGCTGATCTGACCCGAGACAAGCATATGCTTCCCAGTATTAGAGGTCTTGCATTCTCACTCCTCAATCAACATGAGGAGTGCGTAGACCCACTTATTCTTCGCTGGATGGGCAACCGTGATGAATTTGCAATGGCTTAATTAAAAATATAGTTTCGTTCAATTACCTCTAATTGATAACCATCCGGATCAGTCACAAAAAAGAACTTAGCAACCTGTTGTTCTTGTTGATTTAAAGATTTAATTTCAGAGGGTTGGTATCCCTGTGTTTTGGCTTTCTGCCACAAAAACTCGATGTTATCCGAGCTCAGGGCCAAATGACCATACCCGTTACCCAACTGATAGGGAGCGGTGTTGGCAAAGTTATGTGTCAATTCAAGTTCAAAATGACTTTCGCTATTACCTAAGTAAGTCAATGAAAATTGATCAAACTCAATTGTTCTTCTCACCTCAAACCCAAATAGTTCGTGATAGAATTTAATTGAGCCTGCGAGATCCTGTACACGGATCATTGAATGTATCATTTTAGCCATTGGAGCCTCCAAAAATGTGCGAACTCTACGCCTCCCAGTCACCAGATCTATATTTAGTCAGCAAAAAATCCATTCGCGTACAGGGGGTCGTGACCAGCTTGGCGCTTGAAAATAAGGTATGGCAAGTATTGGAACAGATCGCAGCACAAGAGCAGATCAGTGTTGCGAAGTTCATTTCTATGCTCTATCAGGAATCAATTGAAAGACATGGTGCTGTTAGTAACCTAGCCTCTTTGCTGCGTATATCCTGTCTTACCTATTTGGAAAATGGTACACAAAATTAAAAACCGACTGGTAGTAACCTATTACTACATAAGGATTTATAAATAACTTTATCAATCCATATAAACGCTATAGACTTGTCTACCAAATGTCAGACAGTTAAAGCAGTTACCCATGAAATCTCAGTTTGGTAGGCGCGCCTTTACCCACATGGAACTATATAGCCTATTCAATGGCTACATTTATGGTGACGAAAAACTCAAACGAGAGCAGCCCAAACACTGGCATTTTTGGTTGCCGCTATTGGCTTATTATACCGGTGCATACAGTGATGAGCTGGGCAACCTTACTCTAAATGATATAAAAAAAGTCGACTCCATTCACACCTTCGATTTTCACACTCATGGAAAAATTCAATCTAGACTAGTTCCTATTCACTGCGCCTTGTGGGAAGCCGGGCTTGAGCACTATATACAGCTTGTAGAAGACTCAGGTCATGATCGACTGCTCTTTGATTTACCCTCAAAGTCAGGAAGATATAGCGAAAAAGTGCGTATTTGGTTTTCTGGAGAAGGCGAGCGTCTAGGCTATTTACAAAAGTGTGGTCTACCTAATATTGATCAGCAAGGTTTAAAAACCGCAATCAGCAGCTTAAGATTAAACTTCGAGCAGCAAATTTATATCTCGGCAATTCAGCTAGGAAAACGTCCGGCAATGAGCTATTTACTAGGCCTAAAAGAGGACGGAGCAGCTGTTGAAAAGCTCAACCTTGAATTACTATCCCGGGTAATAAAACCTGTTAGGGTGGTCAACAACCACATTAACTGGCAAAGATTTGTTGAGCGCCACTAGAATGAGAATATAGACGTTGGGTATATCTATCAAGCAGGCATCTGAAACCTGCTTGATCTTTGCACACTAGAGAGATTTAATATACTGAGTAAATTCACTACCCAAAGATTCATCCCTCATTGCATATTGAACAATTGCTTTTAGATAGCCTAGCTTATCACCACAATCATGAGATACACCACTCATATGAAAAGCTTCTACAGTTTCATTCTCCATAAGCATATCGATCGCATCTGTAAGCTGTATTTCACCACCGGCACCGACCGGTGTTCTTTTTAATAAAGGCCAAATCTTTCTTGAAAGCACATAACGACCAACTACAGCTAAGTTCGAAGGCGCTTCTTCTTGCTTTGGTTTCTCTACCATAAAGTTGATAGCTGTGCTCTGGCCAGGTGCCAAGTCCACACCATTAATATCAGCAATACCGTACTTACTAACATCTTCAGCAGGAACAGGCTCTAACATAATCTGACTACTATTATTTTCTTTGAACCGTTTGACCATGGCAGCCAAGTTTTCGCTTTTCTGATCTGCACTATACTCATCCAACACGACATCAGGCAGTACAACAATAAAGTCGTCATCGCCGACAATAGGCTTTGCACACAATACGGCATGCCCAAGGCCTTTAGCCTCACCTTGCCTAACATGCATAATGGTCACGTCTTCAGGGCAAATCGAGTGGATTTCATCTAACAGTTTTCTTTTGACACGTTTCTCTAACGTAGCTTCCAACTCAAAGCTTGTATCAAAATGGTTTTCAATTGCATTTTTCGAAGAGTGAGTCACTAAAACAATTTCTTTTACACCAGCAGACACACATTCCTTAACGATATATTGAATAAGAGGTTTATCCACAATGGGGAGCATTTCCTTTGGAATTGCCTTTGTCGCAGGCAACATGCGAGTCCCTAAGCCCGCAACTGGTATCACAGCTTTCATAAATGTTCGCTTTAAAAAATATAATTTAACTTTGAAATTGATTGTAGATTACTAATCATGTCATTGGAATGAACAGCATAAAAAGAGGCCTATAAAGGCCTCTAAATATTAATTGAGATTCATTTCTTGAATAATTTCATGGGCTATTGGTGGAGTTGTACTTACTGGCTTCTCATGTTTATTTGCTTTTAATTGCCCTTTCCTATGTTTTAAAGAAGCATCAAGCTTTTTCGCTGCATTTGCGATTGCTGGATACATTACACCATCTTCCCCCTTAACTGAGATCCTAGACCCCGCATAGTTGGTGCTAATTTCCGTATAAAACTTTTTGTGTTCTTTACTGATAATAATGTCCAGTGATAACAAAGAAGGAAAGTGATTCGCAATCTTTGCAAACTTTTCTTGTACATGCTGCTTCACTGAATCTGTCATATCGACGTGATGACCAGAAAGATTAATCTTCATAGGATCTTCCTTTTTTTATTTACCCTATAAATAAGTATTGGAGCATAAGCCCCAATTCTCAAGGCCTAATTTAAGAAAATTGTCATCATGCCGTTATACGTTTGATTTAGGTCATATAACTTTGTTGGCTGAACAATACAAAGAAAGGGGCAAGAAGGCAGTCATATGTGCTTATAAGTTGCATATAAAAGCACGGTGTACTGGGCACAAAAAAAGCCCCCATCAGGGAGCCTTCTATGAGCAAATTAACTTATTACAAGCCAGCTCTTTTCTTAATTTCTGCAATAAGCGGTGAAGAACCGTGGCCATTGCTTTCTGCCCAAGCAATGTCAGCACCGTCTGCTAGTGCACTTTTAGGTAAACCTTTGACAATAAGTTTACCCGTTTCAACTGCATTGCTTGCAATTGCATGGCGTAAAATATTATTGCCGTTGCACTGAATTGAGCCAAAGATATTACGAACTTTAACACGAGAACTCTTTAAAGCTTTACGCACACGCCCCTTGTCATCTACTGCGATGTATTCGCATAGCGTCACAGCTAATTGATCGTTTGCTTTAGTTTCAAAACTTAAAGAAAACGCGCCCAAACCAATAGAAACACTTAACAAAACAGGTACAAATTTCATTGCCAATTCACCTAGCACTTTTTTATTACATAAGGACAAACACTATTGTAGCAACACAGACAACTGTTAGCAACAAAGTCATAATCCTTTATTCAAAGTTACGAACTTATAGTGATATTTATTTCGCTCATCAGGCTCATAAGTTTCAACTTCACTCTCTACCCACTCGCCAAATGGCAAATAATCAGGAAATTGCGTATCCCCTGCGACCTCTAGATCGATATGAGTTAGATACAGCCTATTACATAATGGTAGAAACTGTTCGTAAATATTTCCACCTCCAATGATCATAACTTCGTCTATTTTATCTACTAAAGCCAAGGCTTCCTCAGTTGAAGATGCAGTTTCAATGCCTTCAGCTTGATACTGTTCATTTCGCGTTATAACAATATTTCTTCTTCCGGGTAATGGACGTCCAATTGACTCAAAAGTTTTACGTCCCATGATAACTGGTTTACCCATGGTTATTCTTTTAAAGTGCTGAAGATCCGCCGGTAAGTGCCACGGCATTTTATTGTCATCACCGATCACTCGATCCTTTGCCATCGCTGCTATCATTGATATAAGCACAATTAACTCCAATAATATTTTTGTATTAAAAAAGGGCCTCGTGGCCCTCTATTATCGCTCGTAGATAACTTCTACATCGTAGTCATCTTCGTCCCAATCATCCCAATCGTCATTGCTTTCTTGTGTTGCTTGGCGATGATAAGTATCCCACTTGAATTCAACTTCTTCTTGCTGTTCCTCGTCAAATTTATCTCTTGGCAAGGTATCTAGAAGACCTTGTATATCGTAACACAATTGCTGTGTGTTGAATTTATTCGCAGCTGAAATTCGATATACTTCTGTTGCATCAAGCTCTTGAGCGATGCGCTCACATACTTCCTCAAGTTCATCTTCAGCAAGTAAATCAATCTTGTTAAGTACTAACCAGCGAGGTTTTTCTGCTAGTTTTGGACTGTATTGGTGCAATTCATTAATAATGGCAAACGCGTTATCAACTGGATCTGTGCCATCAATTGGCATCACGTCTACAACATGTAATAGCACTCGACAACGCTCCAAGTGCTTCAAAAACCGAATACCCAGTCCAGCACCGTCTGAAGCACCCTCAATTAACCCAGGAATATCGGCGATCACAAATGACTTGTTTGCCTCAGGTCTCACAACTCCAAGGTTAGGCACCAATGTCGTAAATGGATAATCTGCAACCTTCGGTTTTGCAGCTGAAACACTGCGAATAAAGGTAGACTTACCTGCATTAGGCAGTCCAAGCAGGCCGACATCAGCCAATAACATCAGTTCTAACTTTAAGTTTCTAACTTCTCCAGGTGTACCCAGAGTTTTTTGTCTAGGAGCACGGTTGGTACTTGATTTAAAGCGAGTGTTACCTAAACCATGGTAACCACCTTTAGCAACCAAAAGCTTCTGCCCATGACGAGTTAAATCACCAAGGCTTTCCTGTGTATCCACGTCAGTTACACGCGTTCCCACAGGGACTTTTAGGACTAAGTCAGTACCTTTTTTACCAGTACAATTGCGACCTTGACCATTTGTACCACGTTCAGCTCTGTGAAAGCGTTCAAATTGATAGTCAATCAAAGTATTGAGGTTTTCATCGGCTTCTAAAAATACACTGCCGCCGTCGCCACCATCACCGCCATCTGGACCACCATCTGGGACAAACTTCTCTCGACGGAATGAAACAACACCGCTCCCTCCATCGCCGGCTTCAGCACGGATCTCTACTTCATCGACAAACTTCATGGTTACTCTCTTACTGGATTAGAATAGCAACAGCTATTATAGCAAGGTACGCTTAGCTGCTGATAAATAATATGTAGCTATAAAAACAAAAAACCCCGCCTAAGCGGGGTTTTTTAAATCTTTTACCGATTACTCAGCTACGATGCTAACGTATTTACGGTTTAAAGGACCTTTAGTTTCGAAAACTACTTTACCATCTGCTTTCGCGAAGATAGTGTGGTCTTTACCGATACCTGCGTTAGAACCTGCGTGGAACTTAGTACCACGCTGACGAACAAGGATGTTACCCGCTAAAACTGATTCGCCACCGAAACGCTTAACACCTAAACGTTTACTTTCTGAATCGCGACCGTTACGAGTACTACCAGCTGCCTTCTTATGTGCCATCTTTCTGTACCTCTAAAAATTAAGCGCTAATGCCAGTGATTTTAACTTCAGTGAACCACTGACGGTGGCCCATCTGCTTACGAGAATGCTTACGACGTCTGAACTTAACAATCTTAATTTTCTCGCCACGACCGTGAGAAACAACTTCAGCTGTTACCTTACCGCCATTTACGAATGGTGCACCGATCTCGATCTTCTCACCATCAGCAACTAGAAGTACTGAATCAAATTCAATTGATGCACCAGTCTCAACGTCTAATTTCTCTAGACGAATTGTTTGACCTTCAGTCACACGGTGCTGTTTACCACCACTTTGGAAAACCGCGTACATAATTAACTCCGTTGTGCGCCCTCAAATCGACGCAACTTAATATTCTTCAATAGGGCGCGAAGTTTACGCTAATGTCGAACTGCGCGCAATACCCTAAGGATAAAATAATGAATAAAAATTGGCTTGTTTGAGAGCATTAATTCATTTTCGCCTATTCTAGCTAAAAAGTTCGCATTGCCAAACTGTTTTTTACTGCAAAAACTTTCAATAAAAACACTTGACAGTTCATGGCAGTACACATAACAACCACGAAACTGATCAGTATTTAATCCAAATGCTTTTTTTTCTCTATCATTACTCATAAAATTCGAGTCGGCTGAAATTTTAATGTACAATCTGCGGCGTTTATCTCTAACAGGGGCTTTAGCACGGTATACTATGGATATTAAGACTATCCAATCATTGATTGAGCAAGACATGCTGTCTGTAAATCAACTTATTTTTGAGCAAATGCAGTCAGATGTTGCATTGGTAAATCAATTGGGTTTGTATATTGTCAACAGCGGTGGAAAGCGTGTAAGGCCAATGTTGACTTTACTTGTTGCAAAGGCACTTGAAGCAGAACACCAGAACAAACACATCACGCTAGCAACTATTATAGAGTTTATTCATACAGCAACTTTGTTACACGATGATGTTGTCGATGAGTCTAACTTAAGGCGCGGAGAGCCAACTGCCAATGCTGAATTTGGCAACGCTGCGAGCGTACTTGTTGGTGACTTTATTTATACCCGCTCTTTTCAGCTAATGGTTGGCCTCAACAATATGGAGGTCATGCAAATATTAGCCGATGCGACCAACATTATTGCTGAAGGCGAAGTACTGCAGCTTATGAATTGCAATGATCCAGATACAACTGAACAAAGTTATATGCAGGTCATTTATAGCAAAACAGCAAAATTGTTTGAAGCTGCAACCTTGCTCCCTGCCGTCGTATCTGAGCAACCTCAAAACATCAAAGACGCTCTGAAACTATACGGCATGCACCTTGGAACAGCTTTTCAGCTGGTAGATGATGTACTAGATTACAGTGCTAACGCAGAGCTGCTCGGCAAAAATATCGGGGATGACTTAGCAGAGGGTAAACCAACCTTACCGCTTATTTACGCGATGAAATCTGGCACAGATACTCAAGTTGCACAAATTAGAGAAGCGATCGAATCAGGCAACGGCATTGATAACTTAGCTGATATCTTGCAAACACTTGAAGATACTCAAGCACTGCAAAAAACGATGGAAAAAGCCCAACAAGAATCTGAAAAAGCAATTACACAATTAAATTGTTTGGACGACTCTACATTCAAAGAAGCACTAATTGCCCTTGCTAGACTTTCGGTAGATAGAGAGTATTAATATCCTAATAAAAAAGCTGCCTAGGCAGCTTTTTTACTTTTCTGGCGGTCTATAGCCTTCAATTTCTACTTCTTTATTTTCGAATAAAAATCCAACCATTTGCTCTTCAAGCAGTTGGCGGTGCTCAGGGTCCATCATATTTAAATGCTTTTCATTGATCAGCATCGTTTGTTTATGCTGCCACTGCTGCCACGCTTCTTTCGAAATATTATTGAAAATACGCTCGCCTACCTCACCTGGATACAATTGGAAATCCAAACCGGGAGCTTCTTTATTTAACTTCTGACAAAAAACTGTACGTGCCATCTTCTCACCTATAATTCAGTCTCGTATGATACGACAAGTTTACCCCATTGCCTTTAATACTTTAACTAACTTTTTTGTTGGCGCGGCAAGTCCAACCTCAGGCGGCTGATTTATATCGTACCAGAGCAGCTGATTATCATGTACACAATCGGGTATCTGCGCTAACTCGACACAAATAGGGTTAATAGTCAGTTCAAAGTGCGTGAATATATGTACAAAAGGTGCTAACGAATATGTTGTCGCTTCTATTCCTTGTTGAACTAAAAAAGCGTTCAACTCAGATAACTCCGAAAATTCAAAGAATCCAAATAACCCGCCCCAAATACCACTGCTTGGTCGCTTTTCCATCAACACCTGTTCATCGACTTTAAGCATAAGGTGATATGCCGACTTTTTAGGTTTTTCTTTTTTTGGTTTAGAGTTTGGAAACTCTTTCACTTTATTGTTTTTATGTGCAAGACACCTTTCAACCAAAGGACAAGGTTCGCATTGAAACTTTGAACGCGAGCAAAGACTTGCACCTAAGTCCATCATAGCTTGATTAAACTCTCGTACATCACCAGAAGGCGTCACAGCATTCGTTAGCTCCCACAGATGATTTTCAACTTTCTTTACGCCGTACCACCCTTCTACCATAAAAAAGCGCGCCAAGACGCGTTTTACATTGCCATCGAGTATAGAGTAATGTTGTCCCAGTGCTAAAGAGAGGATTGCTCCCGCGGTTGAACGCCCTATGCCCGGTAAGTCAACAACCTGCTCAAATGTTTCTGGGAACTTTCCTTGATATTGGTCGCGAATGATTTTAGCCGTTTTGTGCAAATTTCTTGCTCTCGCGTAATAGCCTAATCCCGTCCAATGATGAAGAACTTCGTCTTCCGGTGCATCAGCCAAATCAATTACTGTAGGGAATCGAGACATAAAGCGCTCAAAGTAAGGGATCACAGTTACGACTTGAGTTTGTTGTAACATTACTTCGGACACCCATACCTTATAAGGTGTTTTATCTATTTGCCACGGCAGTGTTTTCCTACCATGGACGTGGTACCAATCTACAACTTTTGTTGCAAACCAGTCTGCTGTTTGACGATCAACGGCCATCTTTATTCTCTGTCTACTTGCTTCAGCCGCCAGTGTAAGAAGCTTTTTAAAAACGTCAAGCCCTTGTACTTATCAGCGTGAACAGGGATAATGTGCGCCCAATTTTTACACCGCAGATGATGACAATGAACGAATCGAGTAAACAAGCACTAGAGCAAGCTGAGCAGGAAGGTAAATATATCCGTAAAGTGCGCAGCTTTGTAAAACGTGAAGGTCGCCTTACTAAAGGCCAAGCAGCTGCACTAGAAAAGTGCTGGCCAACCCTTGGGCTTGAGCATAGCCAAGGCCTACTCAACTTCAGTGAAGTATTTGGCAATGACAATGATGTTGTCGTAGAAATTGGCTTTGGTATGGGTAAATCTTTGGTTGAAATGGCTAAGAACAACCCACAGCAAAACTTCATCGGTATTGAAGTTCATCGTCCAGGTGTAGGTGCATGTTTAATGGAAGCAGACGAGCACGGCCTAACAAACTTGCGTGTTTTTGAGCACGACGCTGTAGAAGTTTTGGCAGATTGCATTGCAGATAGCAGCCTAAGTAAGCTGCAATTGTTCTTCCCAGATCCATGGCATAAAAAGCGCCACCACAAACGCCGCATTGTACAACCTGAATTTGTACAAAAGATCCGCGCAAAATTAAAAGTTGGTGGCGTATTCCACATGGCAACTGACTGGGAGAATTATGCTGAGCATATGCTGGAAGTGATGCAACAAGCACAAGGCTATGCTAATCAATCTGAAACTAACGATTACGTACCTAGACCTGAGTTCAGACCGCTGACAAAATTTGAACAGCGTGGTCACCGTTTGGGCCACGGCGTGTGGGACCTTATGTTTGAACGCACAGCTTAAGCGCTTTTTTGAGGGGCACAACAGCCCCTTTTCAATCTAACCACACGGCTCTACCAGCTAACATTTTTGAGATAAAAAATGCAAAAACTATCTAACCCTAGCCTACTTTTACTGCGCAATGAAGAAGAGCTCCATGGCAATAAAGTTCTGGTCATAAATCACAGCGATGATGGTTTTTTATCTGAGTTAGCCAATCTTAACTCATCAGCACAAATTTATGCCTTCAGTTACAACTTTGCCGATCACCTAGCTGCGTCTAAGCACTCCAGTATAAATAGCTTTGTTGGCCACAGTTTGCCGAGTATCGAAAACTTAGACTTAGTTATTTATTATTACCCTAAGTCAAAGCCTGAAGCCAATATGATGTTGTCGAACATCAGGGCAAACCTAGGTAAGGCAACTCGGCTTTTGGTTGTCGGAGAAAATAAAGGTGGTGTCAAGTCTGTTGAAAAGCAGCTCAAGCCATATGCACAAGCTAGTTACAAATTAGACAGTGCTAAACATTGTATTTTATATGAGTTTAACGACCTAGAGGCCCAAGAGCGCTTTGATATTACCGACTATCATCAAATCTTCAGTGTCAAAGTCGCAGAACAAAATTTCAATGCAGTCAGTGTACCGGGCGTATTTAACCACGGAAAACTAGACGTGGGCACCGAACTGTTGCTTAACAACCTGTCAATCCCTTCCAAGGGAGCTGTTTTAGATTTTGGTTGTGGAGCTGGCCTGATTGCAACATTTATGCTTAATGCGCAGCCAAGCTTATCACTGCATTGCCTAGATGTCAGTGCGCTGGCCTTATACGCCAGTGAACAAACTTTAGAGCTTAATGGTCATAGCGGGACATTCATTTTGAGCGATGGCTTGGGGCAAGTAACACATCAATTTGATGCAATCGTGAGTAACCCGCCATTTCATACTGGCCTGAATACTGATTACAGCATTGCAGAAGCCTTTATAGCAAATGCGAAACATAAAATGAAAAAGGGTGCTAACTTACAAATTGTTGCAAATAGCTTCTTAAAGTACCCACCTATTATTGACCAACACTTCAGTCAGTTCAAAACAGAAGTTAAAAACTCGAAGTTCGCCGTATATCGAGCACAAAAAGCTTAAAATTTCACTTTTTATTTCAGCTAAAGACTGCGTTAAACCTTTAGCTGATAACAAGTTAATGGGAATTCTCTGCTTTTTTGTTAACTTACTTAACTAAGCTGCTAAACTAAGATTAGCTGTTAAGAGGTCCACCTATGAGCGCACAATGGGAAAACACGCAACAAAAACAAGTATAAGAAAAGTTTTGATAAGTGCTGTTATGTTAGTAACGGCTTTGTCGCTCTCACTTTCCATTTCAATCTCAACTTACCTCGATGTAAAAGAGCAGAAGAAACTGATTGTCAATAAGTTACAAATGATTGCGGAGATCATCGCATTTAACGCACAGATCACGCTGATTTTTGACGATAGAAAAACCGAAGAAAAACGGCTCAAATCGTTCAACAAGGTTGAACTGGTTAAAAATATCCATATTTATGCCATTGATGATGTAACCAATAAACCTGTGTTTTTTACCAGCTATAACGCCAGCAAAACCCCCCCGGTTCCCCTCAAAGTCAATGAAATTGAAACACTTAAAAAGCCAAAAGTATCCACAGATTATGTCGAGCTAATCATTCCTGTCGAATACGAAGGGAAAATAGAAGGGTATGTTTATGTCAGAGGGGGCCTAGAGCGACTGTCTCAATATATCAACCAAAAAATACTCGTAGATATAGCGCTGACGTTAATTGTTCTTATCCTTGTACTATTTGTTGCCCGTGCCATTCAAAAGCGTATAGCCAACCCAATAGATTCCTTATCATTGCTGCTCCAAGACGTTTCTAAAAATCACAACTACTCAGCCCGAGCAACCAAAAGTGATATTGAAGAAGTTAACATGCTGGCTAATAACCTCAATATTATGCTCGCCCGTACGCAAAATCAGTTGGCACGTCATCAAGCTGACAAACTTGAAATAAAGCAACTGAACCAAAACCTCGAAGAAAAGGTCAATCAGCGCACCATCGCTTTGCGCGAAGCCAACCAAGAGCTTCTCAACACCTTAGAGAGGATGCACCAGTATCAAAATCAAATTGTTGAGAATGAAAAAATGGCCTCATTGGGTCAAATGGTTGCCGGTGTTGCCCATGAAGTAAATACGCCTATCGGATTAGGGGTTACCGGCTCGACTTTATTGAGAGACAAACTTGCAGATATCAACGCAGCTTTTGAGCAAAAAACCCTAACCTCAAAACAATTAGAACGTTTTATCCATGACGGCATTGAAAACTTAGATCTCATTTATCGCAACCTCAATCGCGCGGCAGAGCTAATCTCCAGTTTCAAAAAGGTCGCAGTAAGCCAAGACGTCGAAGTAAGTTCCGAAGTAAATATCAACAAGCTTTTCAGTGCAATTATTAGCAGTATGCGTGCTGAAATTGACATCAAGAATGTCACTTGGCAACTCTCTTGCCCAGAGCAGCTCACGGTTAGAACAAAAGCGGGACTCCTTCAACAAGTCTTTGAACAGCTGCTATCTAACTCACTCATCCACGGCTTTTTAGACCTAAAAGACAACCAAATAAGCATTCATGTTGAACAGCGTAGCCAATCCCTTGAGATTATTTACACAGACAATGGGGTGGGTGTATCAAATGCAATCAAAAAACGTATTTTCGACCCTTTTGTCACCACAAAGCGTGGAGAAGGTGGCAGCGGGCTTGGCATGCATTTAGTTTACAATTTAATTACTCAAGCTTTAGGCGGCACTATAACGCTATCAGATGACAATAAAAAAGGTACGGAATTTATTATAACTCTGCCTCTAAAAGGGGTAATTTAATGAAAATAATGTACCTAATAGCTGCATTTATTTTTATTTTTTGTAGTTTAAACGTTGACGCAAAATCACCACATGAAATTCGTTCCGCTTTTTTATATCAAATGGCTAAGCTAATCGATTTTCCGGAGCAAAAAAATAAACAAGTAACCAGGTTTTGTTTTTATGATTTAAATCATGGTCCAGGCGCTATTTTAAATAAAAATAATAACTTAAAAATACGTGGTAAGCCTATAGATATAATAAAAGTGAATCTTTCTGACCCTTTTAGGGAACTTTCCAAGCGCTGTGATATCACATACATTGATGAAACAATGGAAGATGATATACTATCCTCTTGGACCGATACAATTACCTTAAATATGGTGACTGTAGGCGAAAGTATCGAATTTTTGGAAGGGGGTGGGATTGCTTCCTTGGTCCAAGAAGGGAGTAAAATTCGGTTATATATTAACAGACAAGAAGTTGCTCAACATAACTTTAAAGTGCTCTCTAGGCTACTCGCAGTTTCTAAGTTCTATCCTGACTGATTTTACTTGTTAACAATTGAATATACTCCTATAATCGTTAACATTCGGTTTTATTATATAACACCGAAGTTTTTGTAAATAAAACATTCCGAAAAGGTTAATTAATAATGCAAACGCCAGTCATTCTAATTGTTGAGGATGAAGACGTAACTCGACTGAACCTCGTTAGTTTATTTGAAGCCGAAGGTCATAAGGTAATTGAAGCCATTGATGGCGATGATATGCATGAAAAATTGACAGCAAACGACGATGTCAACTGTGTAATCATGGATATAAACCTTCCTGGTAGAAACGGCCTAATTTTGGCTCGTGAGTTACGCCAGAAAAAAAATGTAGGCTTAATTTTCTTAACAGGTCGTGACAACGATGTCGATAGAATCTTAGGTTTAGAGATCGGTGCAGACGACTACGTTACAAAACCGTTCAACCCACGTGAACTAACTATCCGTGTACGTAATCTTATTTCACGTACAGGATCAACACCTGAAGAGTCGACAATCGACAGCAACGGTGTGATCACGTTTAACGGGTGGGAATTAGACGAAAATAGTCGCTGTCTTACATCACCTACAGGTGAATCTAAACGCCTACCAAAAGGTGAATATAGAGCGCTACGCTTAATGCTTGACTCTCCAGGTCGCATTTTCAGCCGTGAGCAGCTTATCAAGCATATGACGGGCCGTGAGCTTCGTGCAAATGACCGTACTGTAGACGTTACTATCCGTCGTATTCGTAAGCACTTCGAGACTGACAGTAACACACCTGAGCTGATTAGTACTATCCACGGTGAAGGTTATCGCTTCATTGGTAAAATCGATAACACTCAACCATAGTTCGCTAAGAGCTTTCAGCGAGTTTTGCAATTAATGAGTGAAGGGTTAACTGCCCTTCTCTTATTAATTCTTCCAATTCTGATATCCACTGCTCACGCACCTCAACATCAACGGATTCACACTCAGTTTCCATTACCTTCGCGTGTTGCTGTACTAGTTTAAGTCCAACAGAGCCTGCTGCACCTTTTAATTTATGCGCCACAGAGCCGTACTCAGCCACATCATCATCACGGTTTGCGACAGTAAGCTCGTTACAGTACGTTGGGTTTAGTTTAGCGAATAATTCACAGCTACGTTTAAAGGTATCAACGCCCATAGACGCCACAAAGTCCGTAATAGTTTCAATGTCGAGTAGATTGCGCTCTACCTCTAATACTTCTACCGTGTTTTGCTGAATCGCGCTTGCGTCTTCTTTAACACTATCAATGCCAAATAATTCAGCCAGCATCTTGTCTAGTTTGGTCGTATTAATTGGCTTTGCCAATGCGCCTTGAATGCTTATTCCTTGTAGTTCTTGCTCTGCGCTTCTGACATTTGCTGTCAAAGCAACAATTGGCAAAGCGTCAAAATGACTATCGTCACGAATTTGTCTAGCAACTTCGTCACCATTTAGATCAGGCAACTGCATATCAAGCAAAATAAGGTCAAGTTCATCCTCGGTTTGAACAAGGGACAATGCATCTTCACCTGTTTCAGCCCAAATCACTTCATGACCGCGCTGTTCAAGTAAATTTGTCGCAATTTCAGCATTTAGCGGAACATCTTCTACAAGTAATATGTATAAACCACGACCGGCATAACTTTGTTGGTTAGGCGCACTGCAAAGTTCCAACGGGATCTCAACATCAAATCGACTTCCTTTACCTGGCATACTACTGACCGCTATACGCCCTTTCATAGCTAACACCAGGGCCTTGGTCACCGCTAATCCGATCCCAGAACCGATGGCATTATTGCCTTCAGCATCAGGCGCCTTGTAGTACATATCAAAGATTTTATCTTGTTGCTCTGCTGAGATCCCCACCCCAGTATCAATAATGCTCATACTTAACCAAGCACCACTGTCGCGGTTTTCTCTACGGCACTCGAGAGTTACACAGCCACGGTGGGTAAATTTCACAGCATTATTGATAAGATTCCAGAGCACTTGACGTAAACGTGTAGGGTCAAGCAATGCGTAAACATCTAGCACACCTGAGCGTTGGATTTTGAACTCGAGGCCTTTTTGGCCTGCAATCAGATCAGAAAAGTTGACCACGTCATTGATAAAATCAGATACATTGATACTGTCCGTTGCTATATCTAGTTGCTCTCGGTCAATCTTATCCAGATCAATAATATCGTTAAAAATATTACCTAAGGTTTCAGCGCTGGAAAAAACCGTGTTGCACCAACTTTTTTGCTGCTGAGTGAGCTCGGTATCTAAAAGCATGCGTGTTAAACCGACAATGCCGTTAAGCGGCGTTCTAAGTTCGTGACTTAACGTGGCAATAAATTTCCCTTTGTCTTTATATGCAGTTTCTAATGCTTGCTCTGCTTCTTTACGGCTGGTGATATCACGACCAAACGCCAATAACCCGATATATTCGCCTTCATTATTAATAAAGGGCAACTTGCGCATCTCAAACCAGCGGTTTTCATCTTTAACAGGGTATTCTACATCCAACGAAATGGTTTGCTGAGTGGCACTAACTTGGGCATCTGTCTCTAGTACTTTGGGCACGACCTGATCGACAAAAATCTCATCAGCAGTTTTACCAATTAAACCTTCGCTATCTTTCCCAATAACTTGTTCAAACTTTTTATTACACCCAGCAAACACACCGTGTTCATCGCGGTAATAAAATAAATCAGGGGATGAATCAACAATTGAGCGCAACAACATGCTTTGCTGTGCAAGCTCTTGCTCAGCTTTACGACGTTCAGTTATTTCATTTCGCAGCTCTGCAATTGCACGGTGTTTTGCATGCAATGCCATTTTTCGTTCATCTATTTCATTATTAAGCCGATTGATATTGTCTTTGAGTGTTTGGTTCAACAATTTTTCTTGTTGAGTAGCTGACTCTAAATACTCTTTCGAGCTCTCCAATTGGCGAATAGCAAAAACAGCAACTGAGATAAGTAAAGGCGAAGTCAGTGCTGCAAATACAACAACAGACAATACATTTACCAAAGTGACTGATCCTAGTGCCACATAATAGAACATACAGGATAAAACCAATGACGCCACGAGCACCAGAACATAAGCAATTGCGCCAGCTTTGCGTTCACCGTATTTTCGAACCAAATTAGAGAGAATTCGAGCCCAAGACCCAAACGAAGAATCAAGCATAATAATAGTCACCTTGTTAACCAGGCCATTATACCTCAGCTGAGCACATATGCGAGCGACCAAATAGTGTAACTTTGTTGAAAAAACTCAAACTTTTGAAAAAAGGCAGCGCTTGAGTAACCACACAAATAGTGTGATAACGTATCAAATAATGCACACTCAATCTGTTTTTGTTTATTCTAATTAAGAATATCCACAGAAAAAAAACTCATTTTAGTGTAATATGAGAGCATTTTTGATGTCGTGATTAAAGAGAGTTTAAATGCCAACTTCAATGCCAGACATTGCACACAATGCAGATGCGCTTCAAACCGGAACCTTAGACTGGGTAGGAATGGGGGACATTGAGCTGCCTCTACAATTAGCAAGTAAGGGTCTTCAAGAACTGCCTGTTAATGCCAAGGCTGACGCTTTCGTCAGTTTAGATAAGCCCGAAGCAAAAGGCATTCACATGTCGAGGCTGTTTTTGGCGTTAGATACACTATCTTGCGAACAAACTCTGACACCTGCCACGCTAGCATCATTACTTGATCAATTTGTGACAACACATAAGGATCTAAGCAATGCGGCAAAAGTTGTTCTCAATTTTGAATTACCTTTGCGCCGCGCTTCGTTATTAAGTGGGAAACAAGGCTGGAAGAGCTACCCTGTAACCATCACGGCAACAATAAAAGATCAAGCATTAAGTATTGAGCTTGCAGTTGATGTAACTTATTCGTCAACTTGCCCATGTTCTGCTGCGCTTGCCAGACAGCTTATTCAAAATGCATTTGAAGAAAACTTTTTAGGTAAAACCTTGGACCATGACAGTGTTCATGCTTGGCTAGGCACAACGGAAGGGATCGTAGCCACCCCTCACTCACAGCGCTCTATCGCCAATATTAAAGTAAAGTTACCACAAGGTGCCAAAGAGTTTGATATTAAAGGTTTAATAGATATCGCAGAGCAAGAATTAAAAACACCTGTACAAGCCGCGGTTAAACGCGAAGACGAGCAAGAGTTTGCCAGATTAAATGGCCAAAACTTGATGTTTTGTGAAGATGCAGCAAGAAAGCTAAAAGCACTGCTGAACCAAAATAACTTTGACGACTTTTACGTTAAAATTAATCACTATGAGTCACTGCATGCACACGACGCAGTAGCATATGCAGTTAAAGGCGTAGAGGGCGGTTACCAAGTTTAACCTGCCACATCGGCGTTAAGTATCCTTACCTTAACGCCGATTCAAAACCACTTCCGGCACACTCCTTGCTTACTAAATACCAAAGTCAATTTGTTGTCGTGGAGTGATTTATGGAATTAACACTTTTAGCTATTTTAGCGCTTGTAGTCATTGCCTCTATCGTAATTTCAAAATATACCGATGTGGGCGGCAATCCATATCCGTTTAATCGTAAAGATTCGGTTTTTACAACCGTAGAAGCATCATTTTTACAGTTACTAGAACGTGCCGTTGGCGATAAGTTTAAGATAGTCAGCCGTGTTAAACTTGTCGATGTCATAGAATGCAAACCAGGCCTATCTAAAAAAGCGCGCCGTTCTGCTATTACCAAAGCACAAAACAAACAGCTTGATTATGTGTTAGTAGATAAAAGCACGCTCAATATTGTAGCGGCTGTAGATTTAGTCAATAACTCAAATAAGAATGGCCACAAAGCACAAAAAGATTGGTTTGTAAGTGGTGCGTTGGAGTCCGCAGGGATCCCTCATAT
Source organism: Pseudoalteromonas luteoviolacea (assembly GCF_018100925.1). Taxonomy (GTDB): domain Bacteria; phylum Pseudomonadota; class Gammaproteobacteria; order Enterobacterales; family Alteromonadaceae; genus Pseudoalteromonas; species Pseudoalteromonas obscura. Next base: position 219,957 of record NZ_JAGJEH010000006.1, read on the forward strand.
ACGCATGAAAATCAAATCAGGTTATAAAAGCCCAGAGGTGCGAGCAGCTATCCTATTCAAGCTTGGCCAGAAACCTGAGCAAACCAAACCAGTACGTAACCGCAGTTACAAGCCGGCTGTTCTCTCCCCATCTCAGGCCAAAGCCGCAAGTACACAACTGGCAGAAATTTAGATTCCATTTGGCTGCTTGAGCTCTTCAAGCAGCTTGCTTCATTGTTTTGCCGCCAAAAGAATGCTTTCAAAAGAAGAATGTATATAATGAGCAGTAACTAAAATACAAAGAGAAAAATTATGAAAATTGGCATTATTGGTGCGATGGAGCAAGAAGTTACGATTTTACGTGACACCATGCAGTCTCCAAAAACACTTACAAAAGGCGGATTTACATTTTACACAGGTGAACTAGGCGGCCATGAAGTAACATTGGTGCAGTCTGGTATCGGTAAAGTTGCCGCAACCGTTGCAACAACCCTACTTATCGATAATTTTTCACCTGATTGCGTGATCAACACAGGTTCTGCTGGTGGATTTGAACCTTCACTAAATGTTGGTGATGTTGTTATCTCAAGTGAAGTACGTCACCATGATGTTGATGTCACAGCTTTTGGCTATGAATTAGGGCAAGTACCTCAAATGCCAGCAGGTTTCGCAGCTCATCCGGCTTTAATTAAAGCGTCGGAAGCGAGCATTCATGCTGTAAAAGATATCCAGACAATGGTAGGTCAAATCTGTACTGGCGATTCATTTATGTGTGATCCAGTACGTATTGAGAAAACACGTCAAGATTTTCCAAATATGCTAGCTGTGGAAATGGAAGGAGCAGCCATTGCACAAGCTTGTCATGTGTTAAATACTCCGTTCGTTGTGATCCGCTCTCTATCTGATATTGCAGGTAAGGAATCTCCTCAGTCATTTGAAGAGTACCTAGAAGTAGCATCGGTTAATTCGTCTAAGCTAGTTATGGCATTGCTTGAAGAGTTAACACAGGTAACCCTGTAAGTGTTTATCACTTTATTGCAAGCCCAAGAGGGCTTGCTCATCTTTTGCTTAGCAGTAATTTGTGCTTTTAGCTTGAATCTATCTAAGCTCTACCACCCCAATACCATTTTTACACTTCTAACCAGCAATTTGGCCAAGCGTGTAGTTCGTAAAGGTAATAAAGTAACTCAGCATAAGCTCTCAGGCGCGCTCGCCTGTATATTACCTACACTCACGATTATCATGTTGCTATACACACTGTCTTACATCTCTTTTTATCCTCAGTGGTTTGGCGGGTTAATTTTATTTTTATGTTTGGATACCCACTTTGAAGGACGGGCCAAACGCATTGCGAGGCTGTTATCTCAAGGTCAAAAAGGTTCAGCTAAACAGCTGCTGGCCAGCATTGTAAACCGAGACACTACAAAGTTATCAGAAATGGGCATCATAAAAGCTTCGCTAGATTCTCTGGCACTTAATACAATCCGCCATTTTTATCTAATTATTATTTTTTATCTGATTGCGGGTCCCTATTTAGCGCTGACGTATAAATTATTACTATTATGCGACCAAAGTTGGCGAAAACAGCTTTGCGTACAGCACCCTTTCATGACTGCCGTACAAAAAATCATATACCTACTCGAATGGCTTCCAATTAGATGTTTCGTCCTAATTATGGCGTTAACCCAAAACCTCGCGAAGACGCAACATTACTTAAAACATTATGCACAGCACTACGTAAACAAAAATTCAGGATGGATCATGGCGTTATTCTCTGCCAGCTTAAATGTGCAGCTCGCAGGTCCCCGCTTTTACCATGATGAGCGCTTTGACAACATTAGAATAGGAAGCGATCGCCAACCGACTGTCGAAGATATGCAGCATATGCTAAAACTATTAAACAGTATGAGGTGGTTTTGGTTGGGCTTAACCGTGTTAATTTGGTTCGCAATAAATTTAGTGTAGCCAAGTGAGCTTTATCACTTGGCTACAGGGTGGATAACTTAAGCTACTGTCACTTTAGCAAACTTACGCTTACCTACTTGGTAAATTTCAGTACTGCCTTTTGCTATTTCTAGCTTAGTATCAGTGATTTTCTCTTCGCCATTAAGCTTCACCGCACCTTGTTTGATCATCCGCATTGCTTCTGAAGTACTTGCCACAAGGCCTGCTTCTTTTAGTAAGTTAGCAATAAATGTTGTATCACCTTCAATGCTTACAGTCACTTCAGGGATCTCGTCGGGTAGAGCATTCTTTTGAAAGCGCTTAATAAAATCTTGATGGGCTGCCTGCGCATCATCTTCACTATGGAAACGTGCAATCATTTCTTTAGCAAAGTCAATTTTGATATCGCGAGGGTTGCGACCGCCTGCAACTTCTTCTTTTAACGCTGCAATGTCAGTCAATGATTTAGCACTCAATAGCTCGTAGTAACGCCACATAAGATCATCGGAAATCGACATAACTTTACCAAACATCTCAGTTGGAGCGTCAGTAATACCGATATAGTTACCTAATGACTTAGACATCTTTTGAACACCATCTGTACCCTCAAGTAATGGCATCATCAAGACTGTTTGTGGCTTTTGACCTTCTTCTTTCTGTAACTCTCTACCCATCAATAGGTTAAAGCGTTGATCCGTACCACCAAGCTCAACATCAGCTTCTAGTGCAACTGAGTCCCAGCCCTGAACTAGCGGATATAAAAATTCATGGATGGCAATTGCCTGACCGCCAGCATAACGCTTTTTAAAATCATCACGCTCTAGCATTCGAGCTACAGTTTGTCGCGATGCAAGCTTAATCATCTCTGCACTGCTTAATTTCTCCATCCATTGCGAGTTAAATGCAACAGTGGTTTTTTCAGGATCCAGAATTTTAAATACTTGCTCTTTATATGTTTCAGCGTTTGCAAGTACGTCTTCTCGGGTAAGTGGCTTGCGCGTGACATTTTTGCCAGTTGGGTCTCCGATCATACCGGTGAAATCACCAATTAAGAAAATGACCTCGTGACCTAAATCTTGGAAAGTTTTTAATTTATTAATTAGTACTGTGTGACCTAAATGTAGATCAGGTGCTGTTGGATCAAATCCTGCCTTAATACGCAGCTTTTTGCCTGACTTTAATTTCTCTTTTAGCTCATCTTCAACCAATATGTCTTCTGCACCGCGCTTTATCTCAGCAAATGCAGTTTCTATGTCCACCATTATCACTCCAACTCTAAATTCAGTTTATCGCCCGATTCTAGCCTATATTTCACGGAGTTTAAATGCACAAAATACTGGTATTAACGCTTTATTACGTATATGCTGCACTATTATTCATAAAATTTCTTGACAGCGAAAAAGGCACGTTATGGTACCTGCAGTAAATAAGCTTCCCAAAAAACACAAAATGCTTATTGTCGGTTTGTTAGCTGCGATGACTGGGATTGCCTTGTTGCCTTCAGAAAAGGCCACTGCATCCAAAGATCATAAAGACGATGCATTGGAAGTTGGCAAGCGTTATGAACTCCCTATCAAAGTTGAAGAACAACAGCCTGAGCAGCTCACTATCCTAAGTGCAGAAGCTGAACCCACTAAAGAGCAAGAGAATACACACACTTATGATTACGTAGATCACAAAGTCCGCTCAGGTGATAGCTTGGCTGTTTTGTTTAAGCGCGCCGGATATTCTGCCCAAACACTTCATAAATTGGTTAACACTAATGAAGAAACGCGTAAATTAACAAAAATACACCCTGGTGAAACCCTGAGCTTTGCCAGCGATAAACAGGGTAACCTTGCGCAATTAAAATATGTACTCTCTAAAACAGATACTTTGTACGTAACGCGTATAGACGATGGCAGCTACGAAACCAAAATAGCAAGCAAAGAAATTGAGACTCGTGAAAAAACCGCCGGTGGAAAAATTCGTTCGAGTTTTTGGACAGCTGGCATTTCAGCAGGTCTGACACAAAGACAAATTATGAACTTTGCTAACATTTTCGGCTGGGATGTGGATTTTGCAAACGACATACGTAAAGGTGATACCTTTACTCTTGTGTACGAATCTCACTATGTGGATGGCGAAGAAATTGGCAATGGAAAAATCATTGCCGCTGAGTTTATAAACCAAGGTGATCGATATACTGCAATTAGGCATACCAACGGTGAGTTTTACACTCCCGAAGGACGCAGTATGAAAAAAGCGTTTTTACGCGCACCGGTGAATTTCAAGTATATCAGTTCAAACTTTAATCCAAGAAGGTTACACCCCGTAACCAAACAAGTTCGCCCACACCGAGGTATAGATTATGCGGCAAAGGTTGGTACACCAGTCGTTGCTGCGGGTAATGGTAGAGTAACCAAAGCTGGCTATCATAGGCTCAATGGTAATTACGTTTTTATCGAGCATGGTAGCCAATACACTACAAAATACCTGCACTTGCACAAGTTGCATGTAAAAGCGGGCCAAAAGGTTAAGCAAGGGCAAAAAATTGGTACTGTTGGAGCCACAGGGCGGGTAACAGGACCACATCTGCATTACGAATTCTTGGTCAACGGCAACCACCGCAATCCAAAAACAGTCAAACTACCTAAGTCACTTCCGCTTCCAAAGCAGGAACTTGCTAAGTTCAGACCTCTTGCTGACAAAATGTTAGTGAGATTAGAGCGCAAACGTGAATTGATGTTAGCTTTGAACAACAAATAACGAAGTTTAAATAAAAAAGGCGAGGTATTCCTCGCCTTTTTTCTATCTAATTATCTACCTACAATCCGGAGCTTCAAAAACTCTTCCAGCGCTTGAGGATTGCCTGCTAACGGTTGAAGCTGCATACCTAGCTGCATAAAGCTCGTCTTTTCTGGAAACTGCATACTGACTTCAAGTAAAGACAGACCAGATACAAAAGACTGAATTGCCTGCTTAGCATTATCACTTGCAGGTACATTTTCCATTTGTACCGCCAATAACGCTTTTAATTGTTCGTGATCTAAGCCGCTTTGTTGCAATACTTCATCAACTAAGGCCTTTAATTCTCCCTCATTTTTCAAGGCAAAGGCCATATCGACTGGTTGAAGTGATTGTAATGCGCTTAGCATTTTACTCTGCATCTGTAACTCAGCTTCCAGAGATACCTCTCCTTGCTCATGCATTTTCTGGATTTCTTGCTGTAAATCCATCAAATTTTGGCTATTTGCTAAGGCGATGTCCATACCAAAGTTAACCACTTTTTCAGCCGAAACGGCAAATTTAAACTGGCTGTCTCCGCTGGCTTCATCGTAGCGCATTGTCGAGTTTAAGTTATATTTCGCATTTGCTAGTGTGGTAGGAAGTGCTTCTAAAGAAAGAGCTTTTAGTTCATCTGTCAAAGATAACCCTTCTATCTCCAACTCAGTGAGAGGGCTAACTTTACCACTCTCGTACCCTTTTAAGGAGAAACGCGCAATATCCACCAATGCGTGTTCACTTTCTTGTGTTTTAAATGAAATGTTCTCGAGCACAACCGTATTACTCAGCAGGCTATAATCTACATTTTGATAGTTCACATCAAACCCAGTCTGCTCTGAGAATTGCTGTACCTGCTCTGCAACAACTTCACTTGCAGTTTTGTTTGCATACCAGTTAACACCTGCAACGCCACCTGCAACAGCAAGTGCGACACCTGTAAGAGCTGCTTTATTCATAATAACTCCTTAAAATAGCGCTTCTAATGCATCGTTTAAGCTGGAAACCCCTATCACTTCCATCCCTTCGATATCTTCTTTTGGTTTATTTGCGACAGGTACAATAGCACGTTTAAAACCATGTTTCGCAGCTTCTCGCAATCTTTCTTGACCACTAGGCACCGGACGGATCTCACCTCCCAGTCCTACCTCACCAAAAACAACTAACTGTTTATCTAATGCATAATTTTTAAAGCTGGATACCAAGGCGGTGATCAGAGCCAAATCCGCACTGGTTTCATTGACCTTTACACCACCAACTACATTGACAAATACATCTTGATCAGCGACTTGCAACCCACCATGACGGTGTAACACTGCCAGCAACATAGCTAATCGGTTTTGTTCTAGACCCACAGTTACACGTCTCGGGTTTGCCAATTGCGAATAGTCGACTAAAGCTTGAACTTCCACTAACAGAGGGCGGGTCCCTTCCCAAATTACCATAACCAGTGAGCCAGGCGTCTGCTCTTCACCCCGGTTAAGAAAAATAGCGGAAGGATTGTTGACTTCTTTTAAGCCTTGCCCCGTCATCGCAAAAACACCCAGTTCGTTAACTGCACCAAAACGGTTTTTATTGCCTCGCAATGTTCTAAATCGGCTGTCACTGCTGCCTTCCAATAGGATTGAACAGTCAATACAGTGCTCTAACACTTTTGGGCCTGCCAGCGTACCATCTTTTGTCACATGACCTACCATGACAATGGCAACTTGGTTTTGCTTCGCAAAGCGCGTCAAATAAGCTGCACTTTCGCGTACTTGAGAGACACTTCCAGGCGCTGACTGAACGTCTGCCATATGCATAACTTGAATCGAGTCGATGACCATAATGGCGGGCTTTTCTCTCAGTGCAAGTTGGCAAATCGTTTCAACATTAGTTTCAGCTAAAGTTTTAAGCTTATCTGTTGGCAAACCCAGACGTTTTGCGCGCATAGCTACTTGCTGTAATGACTCTTCACCAGTTACATATAACGTCGGCATAGATTGCGCAAGTAAACACATAGTTTGCAAAAGTAATGTACTTTTACCCGCGCCCGGTTCACCACCAATTAATATGGCACTACCGGGTACCACACCACCACCCAACACTCTATCAAACTCCTTAAAGCCTGTAGAAAATCGAGGTAACGATTCAAGGTTTACTTCATCTAAGGTTTGAATTTTTGCTTCTACCACACCGGCATACCCGGTGGTACCAGCACTACGTGGAGCCGTTTTCACAGAAGGTACACGAAACTCTGTTACAGTGTTCCAAGCTTTACATTCAGAACATTGCCCTTGCCAACGAGCAAATTCCGCTCCACAATCACTACATACAAATGCGGTTTTCTTTTTTCCCATATATATCAAGGCATAGTTATTGCTTAAAAGGAAAACCCAGTTAAGCTACAAGTTAAGAATGAAGCTATACTGACATAAAATTGGCGAAGGCTGAAATAATAACAAAGAGACATTGTCTGCGGACAAACTGCGAACGGCTATGAGTGAAGATAAACTAGAACTACATCAAGACCTTATTAATGACCTAAAAGGAGATTTAGGCGATCCAAATTTTGATTTTATCTTCAAGCAAAAAACAGCACAACTGAGCAAACCAGACCAATTTTTGTTAAAAATGGAAATGACACGCCTTTCGCAACCTGTTGCGCGCTTTATTGATTTGCGTGGACAGGTATCTGGCGATGTAAAACCATACGAGCATGACGGTAAGCAACACTTTATGGATGATCTTGCTATTAGTGTATTTGAACGTGAGGTTGCGCAGCACGGTGGCTATACGATGGCGGTATATGAAGCAGTCATGCATACCGACAATAATTATAAGGTAATGCAAAAACAAGCTCAGGTCCAAGATGACACAGAACCCGAGGTCGCATTTGAGCATGAAGCCCAATTAATTCGTTTTGCTTCCTATGAAAGCCGTATTGAAGAGCGCATGAATTACTCTATCAAGATCACGGTTGAGTTAAAAAGCGGTACCACGATCCCCGCAAGTACCTCTGACATCTCTTTGAGTGGCGCAAAAATAAAATTGGGAAAAAGCTACCATGTACACCCAAAAAACGTCATCACGCTGCGTTTAGTGGGATTGGAACAAGATTTCGAGCTCGGCTTAAAAGAGGGTATCCAATACGAAGTGGTCGCTGTTGAAGAGTCTAACTCAGATTACAACTATGTCCGTTTAAAAAGAACCTTCGTAGAGAACAACTCGGGGTTTGACGAGTTTTTAGAAAGCTTCATTCACGGCAACAAACGACGCTATAAGATAAATTTAGACAACACTATGGATGCCGTTGTATGCAAAGGGTATGAGCAATATTACTTGCCACGTGTCAGCTCATTATTTGTGTTTTTTAGTCGCATAAACAACATGTTACTGCCGAGTATGACACTCACTAATGAGAACAATGCTTTTATTAATTATTATTTTGAAGATGAGCGAAAAACATCTTGTTTATACAGTATCTTCAACAATAAGCGGCTACAAAAATTACTATTGCAGTCCGCACCAGTAAAAGAGGCCTACTGCTACACATTTACCCACTCAAATGGTGGCAAGATCTACTTTTACTCAGCCTTTGATTACGAACTCGAAGAAAATCCAGAATTAAAAAGCCTATTTTTAGGGTTTGGTAGCGAAAAAGAAAGCTGGCGAGTATTTAAAGTACAGTTGATGCCAAGCCACCATGAAGACGCCTATATTCCACTATCATTGCCTAAAAGCGCAGGAAAGAATGTTGAAAAGCTAAACAGACGACCTCCTCCTCGTGCACAAGGGTTAATTGAGCCTGTGCATCACCTCATGCTGCTCACTGAGATAACCACACCTGAACATAAATCACATTGCAGCAAGTTAACCTATCCACAAGAGAGCATCAATCGCTTAAAAGAGTTTGGCCATGGCAAATCTAAAAACCCGCCACCACTGGAAAAGGTCGCGTTGGAATATGTGAATTTAAGATCCCACAAGCGATTTTTATATCGCACCGGAGTCGCGTTGAATATATCTGATAGCCAGGTATTCAGTGGCAATACCCGGGACTTTTCGATTATGGGCCTGCAAATTGAAGTTGAACACGCTGTGGATGTAGCCAAAGGAGATCTCGTTACTGTCGATTTACCCGACTTGCAAAAGATCACCAAACAGCATGTGCTGTCAGGTTTGCGATACGAGGTCATGGCTGTTAGCAAATCAAAAACTATTATCAACCTTAAAGTAAAGCAAGTCACTAATGCATCTCATACGGCCATCGAATTTTTCACTGCGCTGATCGATAATAATAAAGACAAGCTCCAGCCCAGTGAGGAAGCGCCTAAAATACCAGGACTCTCGACTGCGCTCAGAAATATGGTAACCAAAAGCATCTGTCAGCTACCGCTTTACCTTCATAAAAAAGCATCTCATATGGAAATTGGCGCGGTAGGACATGGACTCTACCCTTCACCATTACACAATATATTGTTGCCGCACCTCATCAACCACAATGGACAAGAACTCCTTTTCCCAAATAAGTTATTTCCCAACAAATTCATTGGCGACTCTTTAACGGAACAATTGAAAGAAAAGTCCAGACAAGACAAACCGCTGCGGTTTACGCTGTTTGTTCACTACGATGAAAAACAATCAGATGAATCAAACCACGGTGTTAAGTCCCAATGCATTCCTTTTGGTGAACCTATTGAGCCGCTGTTTTTATTTGCAAAAAAAGCCCTAAAGAATGGTATTTTGTTTATCTGCCATTTGTATGTGTCCAAAACAGGCCGACCTGATATGGATCATCTCGCCAATGAATTGCGCTATGTAAGCCACTACGCTCTACACAAAGCAAAAGGCTTAGAAGAAGCGCTTTGGTCGGTTAACGGCGTTTGTGATGTCGTCGATGTAACAGATGTAATGATGCCCGTTTTAGGACTGGAGAATCATTTGATTGAGCGCATGAAAAATCGAAAACGCGAGTGGCTAACTAAGCACTTTTAGTCAGCCACCTGAGGCTCGTTTAGCTGAGTCCTGCAAATAAAGTCAATGCAGCGACTAAAAACAAGTAAAATAAAACATTGCGCTTTACCAAGCGCATCATACATGCAGCCTCATATGTGCAACCAAAATATTGTTGCTCTATCTGCTCGGCAGCAAGTGCTGTTTCTGCGACAACTTTGCGATTACAAGCTTGAAAGTCCAATAAGTATTTAAGCCAGCTGCCAGTGCCTTTTGAAAAGTTGCCGATAATCAAGTAACCAAAGCCCGCAAGCCTTGCTGGTAGCCAATTTAGAAAGTGAAATAGTGTACTAAACCGCTGAGTATGCGCAGACATAACTTCAATACACTTTTGCTCGTTTATTGACGGCTCGCCATTCACTTTATCTTTTAGTATCTCAACAACTGCACGTGTTGTGGCATATAACACAGCCCCTGGCGCGCCAAGCAATACAAACCAAAACATCACCGCACAATAATGTGTGAAATTTATCCACGCCAATGTTTGGCCGAAGGTCTCCCCTCCTGGTTCATGTTCGGTTTTCGTTTGGCCCATTTGCAAAGCGTACAAAGTGGCAGCTTCCTTATCATCTCTTGCTAGGGCATTGAGGTATCCCTTGTAAGATTTACGGTATTTCGCACAGCCAAAACAAATCAGCAAAATACAAACATTAAGCGCGATTTGCCACAGCACAAATTCAAACAAACTATATAAAAATGCAATCAGCAACGCTGGAATAGTAAGCCATAACATGACGCCTAAACTGGACTTATACAACCAGCTAACTGCACTTTGTTGGTAACTCCATTGCTGATAATGAGACAAATAGTAGTCGATTTGCCAGTGTGTTGACCTAGCGCCTAAACGCTCGATGATCAGTGCCAATAATATCGAAATTAATATCATGATTTTTACTCAAATATTTCTAATTCACGTTGTAGTAGATCCAAATAGTACGACCAATCAAATGCCTCTCCAGGATCTGTCTTGCGTACTGGCGCAATATCACAATGACCAACAATCTGCTCAGTGGTAATTTTCGGGTAGCGCACTATGATTGCGCGGCTTACAGCCACAAGTGCTTCATATTGCGCAGGTGTATATGCGTCATTATCCGTTCCCTCTAATTCAATGCCGATGCTGAAATCGTTACATTTTTCACGTCCACGATAGCTCGATACACCCGCATGCCATGCTCGCTTTGAAAAAGGCACATATTGGATCACTTCACCATCTCGACGAATAAAACAGTGAGCTGACACTCTTACCCCTTGCAAAGATGCAAAGCTTTCATGCGCATGACAATCAATGGTTCCCATAAAAAGGTCATCGACATAACTCGTGCCAAATTGGCCCGCAGGCAAAGAGATATTATGAATGACGAGCAACTCGATATCGCACTCATTAGGTCGTTCATCATGATGGGGTGAAGGTCTGTGTTTGGCAAACTTCAGCCATTGATCTTGATTTTCCATAAAAAATTAGCTTTCAATTGTTACCTCACTACCTTAACAAGAATTACTTCTCAGCACTATTGCAAATTTATTTTAAGAAAGCATACATCCTTTTATGAAAGAAAATTGTTTCATTGCACTAATCACAGTAGAATTTACAGTATAAAAAACAATGATGATTCACCTATGCAACCTGAACTTATTTCGCAACTTGTAAAACTTGCACTCGATGAAGACCTTAACCATCAATCCGCTGCACAAGGTGATATCACCGCAGCCCTGATCCCGGAGCAACAACAGGCGAACGCGTATGTTATTACACGTGAAGACTGTGTATTTTGTGGCAAAGATTTAATCTTAGAGGTCTTTAGACAAGTAGACCCTAGTGTTGAAGTGACAGTATTAGCCAACGATGGAGACAAGCTCAGCGCCAACGCACGTATTTTTACTGCTAAGGGTTCGGCACGAGCAATCCTAACCGCAGAAAGAACCGCTCTGAATTTTGTTCAAACACTTTCCGGTACAGCAACAACAACTGCACACTATGTTCAAGCACTGGATGGCAGTAACACGCAATTACTAGACACACGAAAAACCATTCCTGGCTTGAGAGCACTGCAAAAGTATGCGGTGACTTGTGGTGGTGGTAAAAACCACCGCATTGGCTTATTTGACGCCTTCCTGATTAAGGAAAACCACATTGCTGCGTGCGGCGGGATCGACAAAGCGGTTAAACAAGCAAAAAGTACTCACCCAGACAAGCCTGTCGAAGTGGAAGTTGAGAATTTAGATGAGCTAGAACAAGCGTTGCTTGCGGGCAGTGACATCATCATGCTGGACAATTTTACCGTTGAAGACATTCAAAACGCCGTTAGACTAACCTCAGGTAGAGCTAAGCTCGAAGTCTCGGGTAATATGACATTAGACATTCTGGCACAGTATGCACAAGCGGGCGTCGATTACATTTCAAGCGGTGCGTTAACTAAACACGTACGCAGCATAGATTTATCAATGCGATTTGAATAATGTAGTTTTCCGTGTAATAAAAATGTAACTAAATATTCATTTATTTCGTTGACATTTATTTACAAAGCATATTTAATAAAAAAGAATTAAATTAATGATTTAGATTAATTCTTTACGGTTAAACGTGTTACATACTGCAGTTGGCTATTAGTGTAAATTTAAACATTAATAGACAGCGCCATTACGATAATTTAATAAATCCTGGTGTAAGTATCAACTGCCACCGGGTCTAACATCCCTTAGGAGACACATCATGACGCAACAACGACAGGGTGGTTTTACCCTTATCGAATTAATGATTGTGATTGCAATCATCGGTATTTTGGCAGCAGTAGCACTTCCTGCTTACACTGACTATGTTAACCGCGCTAGAACATCTGAAATGTTCTCATTGGCAAGTATGCCTAAGGCGTGTATTGAAGAAAAAGCGCAGCTTGGTTCTAAAGCAACTGGCTGTATCACTGGCTTCGTAGCGACCGATTATGTGTCAGCAATGACAGCAAGTGATGAAGGCTTGATCACTGTAACAGGTGCTGGCGCCCTAAATGGCATGGTTATGACGTTGACTCCTCTGAATGATCAAGGTGCAGCTATTACTTTAGGTGCTTCAGCTGCTGGTGTTAATATCGTTAAGTGGAAATGTGAAATGACAGTTGGTACGGGACAAGACAACTGGATCCCAAGCACTTGTACTAAGAAAACAACTTAATAGATTAAGTTAATTAACACCGACTAACTTAAAAAGGAACTGGCAATGCCAGTTCCTTTTATGTGAAAAGACTCTATGGCTCTCTCTTCTAAAGACAGTTCAAATAAAGTAGACACTTTTGTGTGGGTTGGCGTCAGTGCACGAGGGAAAAAACTCGAAGGTGAAATGACTGGCACCAGTGTTGCGTTAGTAAAAGCTCAATTGCGAAAGCAAGGTATCACCCCTTCAAAAGTCAAGCGTAAACCAAAGCCTCTATTTGGTTTTAAAAGCGTCCAAAAAATCACCGCAAAAGACATTTCAATTGTCACCAGACAAATAGCAACCATGCTCACCGCTGGTGTGTCACTTGTCCAATCACTCGACATGATTGCCTCTGGTGCAAAAAATAAAAGTGTCAGCAAGCTCATAGGCGCCATTGCAGATGAAGTTAAAGCAGGGCAACCTTTAGCTAAAAGTCTACGCGCGCACCCTCGCTATTTCGATGACTTATATTGCGACCTAATTGAGTCCGGCGAACAGTCTGGCGCACTAGATAGAATTTTTGACCGAGTCGCTTTGTATAAAGAAAAAGCCGAAGCACTCAAATCGAAAATTAAAAAAGCCATGTTTTATCCCATTGCCGTCATTACAGTTGCACTCATTGTGACGTCAATATTACTTATTTTTGTCGTCCCGCAATTTGAAGATATCTTTGCAGGCTTTGGCGCTGAATTACCAGCATTTACCAAACTAGTGATCGCTATTTCTGAGTTTATGCAAGAGTTTTGGTGGATAATACTGCTCTCCATCGGAGGCGGATTGTACACATATAAAGAAATGCTGATCCGCAATCAAAATGTTAAACATGCAAATGATCGGCTTATTTTAAGACTGCCGGTAATTGGTGAAATACTCAGAAAAGCAGCCGTTGCCAGATATGCCCGAACACTTTCAACCACCTTTGCAGCAGGTGTACCGTTAGTGGATGCCCTTGATTCTGCAGCTGGTGCCGCGGGTAATGTAATTTACAAAAATGCGATATTAGATATCAAAGGCGAAGTAAGCTCAGGTAACCAAATGAACTGGGCCATGCGCAATTCAAAAATATTCCCTGATATGGTCGTCCAAATGGTCGCGATTGGTGAAGAATCTGGCGCTTTAGATAGTATGCTTGGCAAAGTCGCGAGTATCTACGAGCAAGAAGTTGACGATGCAGTAGATGGCCTATCGACCTTGTTAGAGCCTCTGATCATGGCTATTTTGGGCGTTTTGGTTGGCGGCTTAATCGTGGCTATGTATCTGCCTATATTCCAACTCGGTTCCGTGATTTAACGGACGATAAATTCAACAATAATAAGAGCACCCTATGCAAGATGTTTGGCATTTAATGCAGCAACAACCTTGGTTTTTTATGTTATCGGTTGGCTTAATCAGCGCCTGTATCGGCAGCTTTTTAAATGTCGTCATTTACCGTCTTCCTGTAATGATGGAAAACGAATGGAAATCAGAGTGTAAAGTTATTCTCGGCCAACAGAGCCCTGACACTGCCACAACTAACACAAGTAAATTCAACCTGATAACACCACGCTCCACATGCCCTAGCTGCAAAACACAAATCAAAGCACACCACAATATTCCAGTCTTGAGTTGGCTTATGCTCAAAGGGCGTTGTGCATACTGTGACAGCAAAATCTCTGTCAGATACCCTAGTATAGAAATGCTCACTGCAATGAGTTCTTTATGGGTGGCCTGGCATTTTGGCGCGACTTCAATCGCCTTGCTTTATATTTTAATAACTTGGGGGCTAGTTGCGCTCATTTTTATCGATATAGATAAAATGCTGCTTCCAGATCAAATCACCCAGCCCATGTTATGGTTGGCACTTTTATCCTCGGCAGCAGGATATACCATCCCCACCGTTGAAGCCTTGTGGGGTGCAGCCATCGGATACTTGATCCTATGGAGTATTTACTGGTTGTTTAAGTTACTGACTGGGAAAGAAGGTATGGGCTATGGCGATTTCAAGCTATTAGCGATTTTTGGCGCGCTACTTGGCTGGCAAGCGCTTATCACCATAATATTATTGTCGAGTGTCGTTGGCGCTGTGATCGGCAGTGCTCAGCTAAGCATACAAGGTAAAGACAAAGCGACACCTATTCCATTTGGTCCATATTTAGCCATCGCGGGTTGGTTATGTTTGTTTTATGGTGATGCGCTGAAAAATTGGTATTTGAATTTATTAGGGGTGTAACATGTCATCTTGGATACTGGGTCTGACTGGTGGCATCGGTGCGGGAAAATCAGCAGCAACAAACTACTTTCAAAGCCTCAACATAGATATTGTAGATGCCGATATCGTTGCCCGAGAAGTCGTAATGCCTGGCACACAAGGGCTAAACAGCATTGTCGCTCATTTTGGAGACGATATTTTATCAGCGGACGGGACGCTTGATAGAACGAAACTACGAAGTATTATTTTTGATAATAAAGAACACAAAGCTTGGCTCAATGCCCTATTGCATCCAATAATAAGAGCGCAAATCTTGACGCAGCTCGCGCAAGCAACAAGCCCCTACTGTATTCTCTGTGCCCCGCTTCTGTTCGAAAATGGTTTAGAGCGTTACTGTCAAAAAACTCTCTTGATAGACGTGCCACTAGACGTGCAAATTGCCCGCACATGCAATCGGGACAACGTACCTCAAGAGCAAGTTAAAAATATCATTGCCGCGCAGATGAGCCGAGAAGATAAGTGCCAAAAAGCAGACTATATTGTCGATAATAATCGGTCTTTAGTAGATGTACATGCAGAATTGGACCACTTGCACAAAAAATTTTTAGATGCGAGCAAGGCCATTTAAACGCTTTATTTCTTGAATTTTATATGATTCTTTAGAATGATTAGATATAGACTAGCTTAGCTAAGGCTGAGCAGGTTTACTGTTTATTTGCTACATTAATGTAAGCTGTTGAAGTATTAAAGGACATTATGGAACATCACTCTCCATTACTGAGAAAATTCATTACCTTAGGTAGGGTTACGCCAGATCAAATTAAGGCGAAGCAAACTGATGCGACCACTACTGCTGAGCTCATTTGCTTATGTAGCGGTATGTCTGGTCAAGAGTTAGCGGAACAATGTCTCGACTTATTTCGTGTACCTTATTTTGATCTCAATGGCTTTGATGTCGCCAATGTGCCCAAAGATCTGATCAAAGAAAAGTTAATTCGTCAGCATTATCTGCTGCCACTGGTGAAAAAAGATCGCAAGTTATTTATCGCAACATCTGATCCCACTGATTATGGCGCATTCGAAAATTTCGAGTTTAGCACCGGCCTTCAATGCGAAATCGTAGTCGTCGATCACAAACTGCTTGAACAGAAGATTGACCAGCTCTTTGACTCAAGTTCAGGACTCTCTCTCAGTGAGGATGAGTTTAAAGAGTTTGCGAGCTTAGACGTTGAAGATGAACCTCAAACTCAGCAGCAAGATGAGGAAAAAGATGATGCCCCTATCATCGTATACATCAATAAAATATTGATGGACGCGATAAAAAAAGGCGCCTCTGATTTACACTTTGAACCGTATGAAAAGAAATACCGAGTGCGTTTTCGTATTGATGGTATTTTGCATGAAATGGCCAGCCCACCTAACACATTGGCAAGCCGCCTCTCGGCACGTATCAAAGTTATGTCGCACCTCGATATTGCCGAGAAGCGAAAACCACAAGATGGTCGCATTAAGCTTAAAATCTCTGAACGTAAAAGTATCGATTTTCGTGTGAGCACCCTCCCAACTATGTGGGGAGAGAAGATAGTAATGCGTATACTCGATTCATCTGCCGCCAAATTGGGCATCGATGTATTGGGTTATGAACCGGAACAAAAAGATCTGTACTTAAATGCACTAGAGCAGCCACAAGGGATGATATTAGTCACGGGCCCAACAGGCTCTGGTAAAACCGTGTCGCTTTATACTGGTCTTAATATTTTAAATAAGCCAGAGAGAAACATCAGTACAGCAGAAGATCCGGTAGAAATTAACCTTGAAGGGATCAACCAAGTACAGATAAACACGAAAGCCGATATGACTTTTGCCAATGCACTAAAAGCATTTTTAAGACAAGATCCGGATGTTGTCATGGTTGGTGAGATCCGTGATTTAGAAACCGCAGAAATTTCAATAAAAGCGGCACAAACAGGCCACTTGGTAATGAGTACATTGCATACCAATTCAGCCCCTGAAACACTTACCCGACTACTCAATATGGGCGTGCCTGCATACAATGTTGCCAGCTCAGTTAGCTTGATCATTGCACAGCGGTTAGCGAGAAGGTTGTGCCCTAAGTGCAAAGAGCCAGAACAACTACCAGAGGAAGAGCTGCGTCGACAAGGTTTCAACGACACACAGATAAAAGAGCTTACTTTATTTTCTCCAAAAGGCTGCGACCACTGCACTGACGGCTACAAAGGTCGAGTTGGGGTTTATGAAGTCGTCAAAATAACCCCTGAAATGTCACATAAGATAATGGCTGGTGCCAACTCTCTAGAAATTGCCGAATTAGCTGATCAGCTTGGATTTGATAATTTACGAAAGTCAGGCCTCAAAAAAGCCGCATCCGGTGTCACCTCTTTAGCTGAAATCAATCGCGTCACAAACTACTAATCGAGTTTCTTTGCGATGCTGGTATAGTTTACTTCAAAGCAGTAAACTATACCGCTCCACTACAATATGAGTAATTACTATGCCAACAGCTGTCCAATGCCCAACCTGTCAAAAAGAGGTGATCTGGTCGGCGCAAAGCCCACACCGTCCATTTTGTTCAAAGCGTTGTCAGCTTATAGATTTAGGTGAGTGGTCAGAAGAAAACAATAAAATCTCGAGCCCAGTGCAAAGCACAGATCTCGCTCAACCAGACCCGCAAGCACTCATTGAAGACATTGAAGCCATGCTGGCTAAAAATGACGATGATTTCTTCAAATAACTTATGGTTCGCTCAGTAATTGATATAAGTTTTTAATTTGATCATGCGCTTGCCAATCTTGGCAATACAAATAGTAATCTACACTTGGCAGGTGCTCCTTAATAGCAATAAAATCTACCTGTGATTGGTATTTGTTCATCATTGATTGCGGTACAATCGCAAAGCCTAGACCAGCTGCAACTAAAGATAGTGTGGTCGATTTGGTTTTAACTTCTTGTACTACATTCATTGTTGCATTAGCTTGATGAAAAACCTCCTCTATTGCTTCATACAGTTTAGGTTGCAATGCCTTTGGATAGTGAATAAACGGCTTGCCAGACAATGCCTTTATTGATGAGCTCGAACGCTCCAAATGCCACTGTTTCGGACAAGCAAAAACATATCGTTCACTGCACAGGTAATGAATATTTTCTGCGGGTAAATCGGGAGCAAAGAGACGAATAATTGCGCCGTGCAATTGCCCTGACTGGCACCGCGTCACCAATTCTGCACTGCTCCCTTCCTCCAAAACTAAATCAAGTTTTGGCGAACACTCAGACAAAACCGCCATCTTCTTCGCCATTAATGCTTCAAATGCCAATCCAATACAACCCAACTTGATAGGCTGTTGGACGCCATTTTGAAAACTTTTTACGCACTCCCCCAAATCATTATGCGCAGCTAGAACCCGCTGGGCTTTACTCACAAATAATGCACCAAAAGCCGTTAAACTGACTGAGCGTGTGGAGCGTTCAAATAGTGGCGTACCTAAATACTGCTCTATTTGGCGGATTTGCTGACTCAATGGCGGCTGAGACATATGGAGTTTCTGTGCCGCTCTGCTAAAGCTCAGTTCCTGCGCAACTGTCACTACATAATTTAGCTTTTTAATATCCATCCAATTTATATTCATTACATATAAATCAATCTATTTTTATATTTGTTATTAATTTAGGCACATTGTAAGTTAACTGCAAGCTTTATCAGCAGGAGTCATCATCATGAAAAATATAATCTTTTTATTGCTTGTTTTAGCAAGTAGTCAACTGCACGCACAAATCGTCAAACAGCCTTTTCACTCGAAAGCACTTGAAAACAGTTTGATTGGTACTCAAAGTACTCGAGATATCCATATCTACCTACCTGAAGGTTATCAGCAAAGCAACAAAAGGTACCCGGTATTGTATTTGTTGGGCGCTTATAGCTGGCCAATAAAATACAGCCAACACATTGAAACCATGCTCGATAACCATAAAAAAAATGGTCGAAATATGGAAATGATCATTGTTATGTTGGAAGGTAATACACCACTAAGAGGCAGCTTTTATGTCAACTCTGCGGTTCATGGTAATTTTAGCGACTACGTGATCAAGGAGGTACTGCCTTGGATAGACAGCAAGTATCGTACGAAAGCTTCGGCAAAACACCGGGGGATTGCGGGCTTTTCGATGGGTGGAACTGGCGCTTTAAGGTTTGCAGCTAAAAACCCACAACTATTTGGCCATGTTTATGCGCTAAGCCCAGGCATGTTCGATGAGAAAGGCATGGCGAAATCATATTTAACCTCTAAAGACGCCATTAAACGCTATCAAGCGTTTAAGAAAGAATTGGCAACAGCTAAAGACCCTCAAGCGGTTATGAAAGCAGAGTTTGCTTCATTTCAAGGTCGTGAAATTTGGAACAATGGCCAAGCAAATAGTTATAGCGCCTACCTCATGGCCTATGCAGGTGCTTTTGCAGGCAATGCAGAACAACCTTTTGGCGTGCACTATAGTATCGATCCTGCACAGAAACCTCTATGGTACAGAGGGTTTGGCGAGCTTATTGACCTGTACTCGACGCCATCAGTGGTAGCGCAACTTAGTTCGGTGCGTATAGATGTCGGCGACAAAGATGACTATATTTGGATTTCAGAGGGCGTACTTGCTCTTAAGCAAAAAGCACAAGCCAATAAAGTTCCCATTACATTTGATGTATTCTCTGGCGGCCACAGCGACCAAGCACTAGCACGCTTAGAACATCATATGCTACCGTTTTTTAATGAACGTCTGTAGTTTCAATAAAGGGCCACATCACAGGCCCCTTTTCTCCAATTCAAAATTCGCAAACATTATCAATCCACCTTGCGCTACTTTAGCCTTGTCGTCACAATCAACTAGGCGTACTACTAGACAAACCCGAATTGAGTAGCGAAATGATGAAACATAAGCTGAGCACACAAAATTACTATGAAGGCCGACTGCTGCGCGTCATTGATCACCTATACGAGCATGCACAGTCCGAATTAGACGTGAACACCTTGGCTGATATTGCCTGTATGTCAGCGTACCATTTTCATCGTATTTATCGTGAATATGCCGGGGAGACAATTAATGTCACAGTAAGAAGAATGCGCATGTTGAAAGCGGCGACTTATTTGATCCGCAGTGACTTAAGCCAGCAGCAAATAGCTAAAAAGGTCTGCTATGGCAGCGTTGAAGCATTTAACCGAGCTTTCACGAAACATTATGGAGAAACACCGAATCAGTATCGCCAACAACGTGCTGAATCAGCCTCTTCTGTCACTGCGCTTTATCCTAAGTCAACCAAGGAGTACCACACCATGTATCCAGTAGAGCAACAATCGATTTCCACCATCGAATTAATTGGCCTCAACCACCACGGCGACTATATGCAAATTGGTCAGGCATTTGAAAAATTATCATTGATGGCTGGTAAATCTGCGCTGATTGATGACACCACACGTTTTTTTGGAATTTACTTCGATGATCCAGAATCTGTGCCTCAAGATAAACTCAAGTCTATGGCCTGCATTACCATTGATAAAAGTAAATTGCCGCCGCAGCACGACTTTGAGTTGTTAACTATCCCAGCAGGGGACACCGTAAGCATTTTATTTAAAGGCGATTATGCTGAACTTGAAAAGCCATACAACTGGCTGTACGGTCAGTGGCTACCACAAAGTCAATTCGAGCTTGCTGACTTTCCTCCCTTTGAAGAGTATCTAAATGATCTTAAGAATACAGCGCCTAAAGACTTACTAACTCGTATCAACTTTTTAGTTAAATAGTTAGTACACACACACTTAATTAGCCACTATATATGGTGGCTAATTAAAAACCATTACTTAATTTTATAGGCACGGACACCAGTATTTTTGCGCCGCAATCTGCTCAAGTTAAACACTAAAATCTAGCGTCACGTAGTGACAAAAGGCACATGCCTGTGCCAAGACTATTCAGTCCTCGTTCTCCAACTTGTCAAATTGATATTAAGCCTTTGCGCTGATAGGCAAGAAGTAAGATAATCACACTATATTCATGATAAGTGACTTAAACTTATTTAAAATCAGTATTATTAGGGGAAAATAATGAACACATGGAGCGTGAGAACGTACTGTGCATTTTTATCGATATTGTTGCTCTCAGTTGGCTGGCACAATTTTGCAAATGCAAACAATACAAAACAGCAAACACCCCAAGTGGCCATTGTCGGTTCCGGACCACTCGTACCCAAAGGGGTAGACCAAGCTATTCCAATTAGCTATAAAAATACCACCGAAGTGGACATTGAAATCCTACGATTGACCAGTCCTCATGACTTTTTGCAGCGCCATTATTTAAACGGTTCAATCTATCCAAGCTCACTTGACAGGTTAAGTTATAGCTACGAAAGCGTTTTTGCAGACAGGTATACACTGCCAAACAAAGTCTCAGATGCCGTTCATTCAGCAAAACTACCTATTCCGGCTCACCTTGCATCTGGTTGGTACATAGTCACACTTAAAGCGGCTGGGCAATTTGATGAGCTGCAAGTCAAGCACATGCTGCTGACTGAGTTAGGGATCCAAGCAAGAATACAAAAAAATGCTGCAACCTTTACCATTAGCCGATTGCAAAACGGGGCTAGTGTAGCCAATGCGAAAGTCAGTATCTATCGCAATCATGAACTAGTACGTCAAGGACATACAAACACACAAGGTAACATTGATTTTTTTGTGGCATTAGAACAAAGCGACATCGTTATTGCTGAACTAGAGCAAGCAGGCCATCCCCCGCAAATAGCATTGCTTCCAATTAGGGAAACGCCGCTCGACCTCTCAGCATATCAATTAGGAGGTCGTTTATATCAAGATATTGAAGCGTTTATCTACAGTAATAGAGACTTAGTCAGGCCAGGCGATACCCTCCCTCTTAATATATTACTGCGTGATTTTGATGGACATACTATAGATACCGATGCTCTCACCCTGTCGGTAAAAAATCCGCGCCAGGAAGAGGTTGTCAAAGAGACATTACACTCATATGCAGGCGGCTATTTTAGTAAATCACTCAAAACCGCCAAAGATTGGCCTACTGGGCGCTATACCGTGGGTGTAAAGCTAGACCCTAGTGCGGAGCAAACAATCGCAGAATTTAATTTTCAACTCGAGGAATTTGTACCTGAGCGCATGGACTTGAAGGCCGAACCTGCGGCTAACTTTGTCATTTCGGGTGAAGAAAATAGCGTCGACCTCTCAGGTAAATACTTATTTGGCAGTCCTGCTGCTGGCAATACTTTCACCACACATATCCTCCACCAGCCAGTAAGACACTTCTTAGGCCCCTATAAAGACTTCATTGTCGGCCAAGATTTTTACTTGTACAACAATTTTAAATACCTGAAGGACAAACAACTATCTGAGCAAGGTGATGCACAAGTAAAAGTTGCAACACCAAATGCAAGCAAGATAAAAAGCCCCGTTAAAACACAAGTGTATTTTGCACTACAAGAGTCAGGTGGCGCCGCCGTGCAGCGCTCAGTCTATTTCACAAGTTGGAAGAACAATACGATCCCCGGCTTAAAGCCACTCACTAAAACGATTGAATACAACTCCGATGCTGCTTTCGAAGTGGCTCTTTTGTCTGCTGACGGACAAACGCTGTCCAGTGGCAGTGTAAAACTTGAGCTCTATTATGATCAGGGTCGATACTACTGGATGTATGAAGACGGCATAGGCTGGCAACAAAAAAAACAAGATCGATGGCGTAAAGATCATCAAAGTGTCATTGATTTAACCGCCGATACAATGCGTATAGAGTTGCCCGTAAGCTGGGGGAATTATCGTCTAGAAGCCACAGATCTAAGTAGTGGAGCAAAAACACACTATGAATTTTATGCAGGCTGGTACCGTGGCTATGGCCAACCAGCGGTTAAACCTGAACATTTACAGCTTTCTCTAGATAAACACGCCTACAGAGCAGGAGAGCAGGCGCAGGTAACTTTGACCTCCCCCATAAATGGTCAGCTGTTGGTTACTCTTGAATCCGATCGTGTCCTTTGGTCCAAAAAAGTACCAGTAAAAAAAGGACAATCGCATATCAACATTCCTATCGAGAAAAATCTCGCTCGCCACGATTTATATATCACAGCCAGTGTATTTGGACAGCAACAAGGTGCACCGAAACGCTATTTAGGTGTCATGCCAATTTCACTGGATAGAAGCAAGAGAAAAATCCAATTATCAGCCACTCTACCTGAGCAAATTGAACCACTACAAACGATTCAAATTCCTATAAAAGCAACAGGGGTGATGGCTGATCAAGAAACCTGGGTGACTGTATCTATGGTCGACAAAGGGATAGTGAACCTTAGTCGCTTTAAACCCAAAAGCCCATTTGACTACTTTTTCGCTCAACGACGTTACAGTGGAGATATTGTAGACCTGTATTCTCGTCAATATGATCCGCGTCCAAACCCATTTGCACAATCACGATTTGGTAGTGACAGTGTCGACAATAATACTAACCGCAATGATGACTTAGTAGAAAGCAAAACCATCCAATTGATGTCTCAACCTGTTCAGCTACATGCCGGTAAAGCATCGGTAGAACTTACATTACCGGACTACAATGGTGAAGCACAGATCATTGTCACCGCATTCAACGAACATCAAGTTGGTCAACTGATACAAGATCAGATTATCCGTATGCCCCTTGTTGCAGAACTCAGTGTACCGCGCTTTTTGATCCCTGGAGATACCTCTTCCGTCACACTAGATATTCATAATTTAAGTGGTCAAAGCCAAGCGTTAACAGTCAAATTGAGTGCCGATAACACTGTTGAACTGACAGATCAGGCTGAACACACAGTTGCACTCAATGATGGTCAACATTGGAGTGTGAGTACGTCAGTGAATACATTAGATAACAACACGTCTGGCATTACGACGTTTACGCTTAAAGTCACGGGCGAAAACCTCGACCTTGAACGCAGCTGGCGAGTACCCATCAACTACATTGAACCTTGGGCAACCAATACAGTAAACAGCCAGCTCGACCCTAAGCAATCCATAACAGTTGATAATACACAATGGCGTGGGCTTAAAGTTATCGCAGGGAAAGAAGGTAAGCTTCTGATCAGCCATTCTCCAATCCTAAACATTGCCCAATTTGCGTCGGGGCTGCACGCATACCCCTATGGTTGCGCCGAGCAGACCACAAGTAAAGCTTGGCCATTTACACTACAACACCCACAGTTGGACAAGTTCCAACACTCAGCTTTACGCCAAGATGCTCAACTCGAGACCAATAAAGAATACCTAAGCATGGCGGTGGGCCGATTAAAGACTATGCAAAAAACCACTGGGGGATTTGCCACTTGGGGAAGTTACGGCAAAGAGTCTCCTTGGCTCACCGTCTATGTAACTGACTTTCTTACCCAAGTACATCAACAATACCCTGAACTGGTACCATCAGATATGTTGCAAGAAGCCCAGTATCGCGTGCTGCGCTATGCCAGAGGTGACTTTGTCGACGTACTCACATTTAGCCCAGAAGCCGCTATCGCCGCTACGACCTATGCAGCTTATTTTTCAAGTCGTTTAGGTAAGCTCAGCTACAGTGATCTAGAGGCCTTAGACATCACCACTTATCCGACCCAGTTAAGCTTGATCCAATTTGTTGCTGCACTGGCTAATACCGGAGCCATTGCACAAGCATCAAAACTGCTCAACCAGTTTGATAGTCAAACTAGGGTCGAAGACTACATCTACGATTATGGCAGTAATATCCGCGATATAGCGCTGGTTGTTAACACCTTAAACGATATAAAAAAACTACGAGGCCTAAATTCTAAGGCACAAAAAATTGCCAATAGGCTCGTCGAGCAGCTACCAGAACTGGCGGCAAATAAAACCTGGTTGAGCACACAAGAACGTGCCGCCTTATTGCGAAGCGCTGTATCCGCAAGTAGCCAAAATCAAGCGCCTCTAAACGTGACTATCAATGGTCAATCAATCACTCACCACGGCGTATTGGAACACCCACTCACGCCAGACTTGCATTTGAAAAACAACACTGATTCACCACTTTATATTCAACAGCTACATACTGGCTATGTCGAATTTGATAGCTCCGTCGCAAACAAAATCAATCCATTTAACACAGTTAAAATGAAACATTTTGTGAGGCGCTGGTTTAATTTAAATGGTGAACCTCTAAATTATAAAGCACCTATCAAGGTCGGTGAACGCATACTGGTCATCCTAGATGTCGAGACCAAAGAGCGGATCCATGACGCCATGATTGTCGATCAAATCCCAGCGGGGTTCGTACTCGAAAATCCAGCTCTTTTACAAGATTTAGACATTCAAAACCTGCTTCCTAAAGGCGTTATTTTAAGCGATGTAGAGCACCAAGAATACCGCAGCGATAGATATGTTGCAGTGACAGATCTTAAGCCCAGATCATATTCTCGCTTTAATGATGCAACCCCAAGACAGCAATTTGCTTATTTATTGCGTGCGGAGGTACCGGGAGTCTATGCAAATCCAGCAAGCTTTATGGAGTCTATGTATCGACCTCAAAAACATGTGTTGTACACACAGTTTCCTTCTACAATCACAATCGAACGGTAACTAAAAAGCTCCTGATGGGGCTTTACGCCTGCCAATTAGAATTAGATGATTTTGAAAAAAGCTTTGTTCACAGTCGCAGCCACAATCCTTGCCATTATCATGGCAGCGATTGTCTGGCATACCCATAACCCACTGCCAGCTATTTACCCCCATGGGCCCTCGACACTTGTCACCGCTAGTAACGAACGGACTTTGCGCTCTTTTGGTGATCAGCTGGGTGTACATCGCTACCAAGTCGCGCCAAAGGACGTAGATCAATTCTATTTAAGTGCGCTTCTTCACTACGAAGACCAATGGTTTTATTATCACTATGGCGTTAATCCTTTTTCATTGCTGCGCGCCGCAGGACAGTGGTTACGTTATGGACGAGTCATATCAGGTGGCTCTACACTCACTATGCAAGTCGCACGTTTAATTGATCCCCACTCTAGAACCATTGGCGGAAAGCTTCATCAAATTGCAAGAGCAATCCAATTGGAGTGGCACTATAGTAAAAAAGAGATCCTCACTTTTTATCTCAATTTGGCGCCGTTTGGCGGCAACATTGAAGGTGTCGCCGCAGCATCTATTAAATACTTTGATAAATTACCAGTATTACTCAATAAAAATGAAGCCGCATTGTTGGTTGTGTTGCCACAAAAACCCTCTCTATATCGACCAGACAGATATCTAGAACGCGCAAAAACCATGCGCAATAAAGTGCTCGCACGTTTGCAGCAAGGACGGCTGTTAAGTACTGAGCAGTACCAACTATTACGGGAAGAACCCATTAAGCTGCACAACAACCCGCAGCCCACATTGGCACCATTACTAAGTCGCTATTTAAAACAACGTTACTTCAATGCACACAAACTCAATACCACGATAGATTATTCACTGCAAAAACGTTTGGCTGCGCTGCTGCGTAACACTAGCAACCATTTGCCACACAAAGCTTCCGCAGCAGTCGTTGTCTTACATAATCCCAGTGCAGAGATCCGCGCCTACCAAGGCTCTATCGACTTCCAAAATGCCAGTCGATTTGCACACGTTGATATGGTGCGAGCCACACGCTCACCAGGCTCGACACTAAAACCATTTATTTACGGCCAAGCGCTTGATATGGGCCTTATTCATAGTAAAAGCCTATTGAGTGATATTCCCGCAAACTTCAACGGTTACAAGCCGCAAAATTTAAATGGCCATTTTAACGGCCCGATCAGTGCCGAGCGCGCTTTGCAAAAATCATTGAATGTACCTGCAATTCAGCTATTAAACCGTATTACACCGGCTCGATTTGAGCAAAACCTTTCCCGTGCAGGTATTGAATTCAGTCATAAAAAAGCCAATCTGTCTGTGGGCCTAGGAGGGACAGGTACCCAACTACTTACTTTGGCAAAACTATATCGAGCACTGGCCAGCAACGGTTATGTCGCCCCGCTCAAGATACTCAGCCATGATTTCAATCTCAAACCGCCAACACCTATCCTCTCTGCGCAAAGTAGCTGGATCACCTTCCAAATGCTCAGCGCCCAAAGTGCCCCAGACCGGGTGGTCCCATCTGTACGCAGAAAAATTGCATGGAAAACAGGCACAAGTTATGGATATCGCGATTTCTGGTCGGTGGGCGTCAGCCCTGATTACACTGTTGCAGTCTGGGTCGGCCGTCCTGATGCAAGCCCTATGCTTGGCTACCTCGGAGCAACACAAGCTGCACCTTTGATGTTTGATGCCTTTGATTTGTTGCCACCTGATAGCCGTAAACTCATTCGACCTAAGCAAGTGACCAATACCATCATATGTTGGCCAAGTGGTTTAGCGCGAGTTCAAGTGCCGAAAGAAAGCTGTGATTCACAACACCAAGCTTGGACAATAAACCAAACTACGCCACCAAGTATGGATATTGATGGTGACTTTACGACAGTCTCATCTTGGCCAGAAAAACTCTCTCATTGGCTTAACACCAAACAACGCCCTAGCCAATCTAGCCCAAGCGCTGCCAACGCGTCTGTAGATACCGGCATCGCAATCACCTCATTGCGCAGTGGACAACATTACTATCGCTCTCAATTGGACGTTTTGCCGTTAAGATCTTCACGGCAAGTTGATGTCAACTGGTTTATCAATCATGCTCCGCAAAAAAAGCCGGAGCTGAAGCTAGATCAATACTTGGGCAAAACCATTATATCAGCATGCTTTCGTTCGCAATGCGATAAACACGTCATCTATATACATCCTTAAACCGTCTCCCCTTTTAAACTTACCCAAAGTAACAACAAAACCATCGCCTATGGTTTAGAAAAGTAGAGGGAGTCTGCTACACTCAACCACATGACTGTAGTCTTTATGTCATTAAACGTGACAGATTAAACTGACAGAGTAAGAAAGGTGAGCTAAACCGTGTCAAAAGATCCTTGGAATGTACTAGAACTAACTCCAACTTCAGATAAGCAACAAATTGAAGCGGCGTATCAACAAAAGCTAGAAAACTTAAAAACGTCCCCAGAAGAAACCCGAGCCGAACAAGAAACGCAGCTCAATGCTGCCTATCAGTCGGTGATCAGCGGACTGACCGAGCCATTCACGCCTTCACAGCAGAGCTTATCTAACCCGTTATTTAGCGAGTTTAATGAAGAGTTAATGGAGTTACTGGGCAATGCACATAGGCATACTCAAGTCTCTGCATGGCAGTTACTTATAGATCACCCAGCATGCCAGGAGGTAGAGCTCAGGCAAGACTTAGCCGCCCTGATATTTGATCGGGTGCTAGCACACCAAAAATCCTGCCAAAATGATAAAGAAATGGTCACCAGCGAAGTGCTGATCTTTCTCACCACACAATTGGAGTGGACCACACGTGAAGATCTAAAAGCACGCTATGGTGATAACTTTTATTATCGCATGACGCAACAAGAGGTCCCACAACCTGAAATCATCCCAGAGCCAATTGCTGATACTGGTAACTTAGCCAACATATTCATCGGCCTAACCATTATTTGCGCCATAGGCTTAATCATGATCTCTGTGTAAATAGGATTGGACAGAAGAGGCCAGTGCAACAATGGCCTTTTCTCATCATATCAGCAACCCTCTTCACGCTAACTTCAAGCGTTTTGCGTTTTATCTAAACCCCCTCACTTGTTAAACAGTTATTTAGTAATAATACAGGTACAACATCTTACAATCGTGCTTAATTAAGCGCTTCAATTGCAATATACTACTGGACAAATACGACACGCCCACACATGGACATTTACCCTGAACATGTATGACAAGCGAACATCAACCTAACTATCCAAGCCTGAAATATAGGCCTGCTACCGAGGAATAAATATGACCATTACGCGCAAACATACAAACCAACGAATGAGCCGTATCGTCGTACATAACGATACCATCTACTTATGTGGACAAGTTTGTAAAGATGCGACACAAGGTATTAAAGAGCAAACGCAAACCATGCTCGACAAAGTAGACGCCCTACTTGAAGAAGCAGGCAGTGACCGAAAACACATTTTAAGTGCAACCGTTTATATCAGTGACATGCAGTATTTCGCGCAAATGAATGAAGTATGGGATGCTTGGGTACCTGAAGGCCACGCGCCTGCCAGAGCTTGCGTTGAAGCGGCGATGGCCAGACCTGAACTGCTCGTTGAAGTCTCTGTGGTTGCTGCTGTGAAAAAAGACTGATCAATCGCATTTGCCGACCAAGGTCGGCAAATGTCCTTTAAATGACCACATCAGATTGCATTAATAGCTCTTGTAACACCGTTTCAACCCGTGACATCGCAAAATTAAACGCCTCTCTGGTTGCAGGCCCACCCAAAGTAAACCGTATTCCATTGTCCTCACATGTCTCTGATGGAGATGAGAATACATCTAAAGCTCGAACTTCAACTTGGTGGGATTTAAACTGAGCAGCTACATAGTGCATGTTCAAATTCACAGGTAATTGCCAGCAAACATTCAAGCCCTGAAATTCAGCTGAAAACGAAAACTGAGCTAGCACATTTTTCAACGCAGCTTGACGGTAACGAATTTCGTCCTCCAGCTTTGTTTGTACATATTGGTATTCTTTACTTTGTAGCGCACGCATCAACAGCTCAAAGTTCGTCATCGAAACCGACCAGCATTGCGCATGAACCGCATTGATCACCTGTTGTTGCCACAATATAGGTGCAAGCAAGTAACCTGCGCGCAAGCCGCCACTAAAATACTTGGAGAAACTGGCTAGATAAAACACCCGATCAGGCGCTTGCTGCCAAAGTGGTAATCGCCAGTTTTCAGGTAAGCAATAATTCACATCATCTTCTAGGATGAAAAAATGGTATTTTCGGCTCAAAGCCAACAACGCTTGCAACCTCGCTTCGCTATAGCGCACATTGGTTGGGTTTTGACAGTTTGGTGTAATGTAAATCGCCTTTACCGATTGAGTTTGACAAACTGATTCAAGCACCGCTAAATCAATGCCTTCGCTGTTAACAGGAATACCTTTGGTATGTACCTTTAAACTCTTACATGCTTTGAAAAATCCGGGATACGTTAAAGCTTCATGTAAAACAACATCACCAGGTTCACAAAGCGTTGATAAACAACTATAAATCCCTTGCTGTGCGCCTTGAGTAAAAATCACTTCATGTTTTTCGCATGCAAATCCGCGCTGTATTAACCATTCACGGAAAAAACTTTGATGGCGAGGTAAACCATTCAGCTTGTAAGTTAACAGCTCCGATAGATCAGTATGGCTGTGCGCTAGCGACTGCATGGCTCGTGCAATAATGCTTTCTTGTCCCATCAGTGGCTGCACACTTGATGCTAGGTCACTTATTTGCATTTGATGATGTAGGCTATTGTTTTTAGTTACATAAGTACCAGCACCTAGTTTTGCCTGAACATAACCTCGTTGCTCCAGTAGCTCATAGGCACGCGTCACTGTGCCATGTGTTATCTGCAACGTATCTGCCAATGCCCTTTGTGCAGGTAAACGCTGCTCAAAAGCCAGCTGCTTATTATCTATTGCTTGCTCTATAAGCTCAGCAAGTGCCATATATTTAGGTTGAGTACTTGCTAATTGTGAAAACTGTTCACAATTAGCCCGCCAAATTGTATCCATAACAATAAATAAATTGATGCCTATTTGTACTTATGACAATAATTAAAAACAGAACAAATAGCAACAATTGTATTGATACAATATAAGGAGTTCACTTTGCAATCAGTGGAAATTTTTACCTTACTGCCAGCTTTGATGCTATTCAGCTTTGCGGCATCGATTACACCAGGGCCTAACAACATCTTATTGACTTACTCAGGGTCTCAATTTGGTATTAAAAAAACCATGCCGCATCTCATTGGTATTCGCGCCGGAATGACCGTTATTCATATCATCATGTTAATGGGGCTGGGTCATCTGGTGTTAGCAAACCCACAATTACATTTAACCTTTAAATTTTTGGCAAGTGGGTACATTATCTACCTAGCATATAAGATTGCATTTAAACACGCGAAAAACAGCCTCCAACCTCAGCAGGCAAAGCCACTATCATTTATGCAAGCTGCGTTATTTCAGCTTATTAATCCAAAAACCATGGCTACCCTGCTATCACTAACCACTGCACTTACTTTGCCCGGAGACTTTTATTGGCACTCAGCAATACTTGGCGTGCTGGTATTCAACATTGTTGCGCTGGGCAGTGGGCTAAGCTGGACCTACTTTGGCAAGGTGATCAGCACAAAACTGCAAAACCAAGCTCACATGCAAAAATTCAATTATCTGATGGCCAGCCTATTGCTCGCTTGCCTTCCGCTAATACACCTCAATTAGATACAGGAGTTCACCCCATGCACATAGTGAATCAGCTTACTCAATCTCAGTTCAATGAGGTACACACATTTTTGTCGCAGCGCAGCTACTGGAGTAAAGGGATCTCAAAAGAGAAGTTACAGACTGCCATTGAGAATTCATTGTGCTTTGCTTTAGTGCAAAATAATCAACTTATTGCCTTTGCACGAGTTGTCACGGATCAGTCGACATTTGCCAATCTGTTAGATGTGTTTGTATTAGAGCCATTTCGCGGTGTTGGTCATGCTAAACAACTCCTAGATGCCGTGGTCACACATCCAAAGTTGCAGGGACTTAGACGATTTTCGCTGGCCACACATGATGCCCATACCTTGTACCAACAATTTGGCTTTGACAGTGTTAAAGCGCCTCAATACTTAATGGAACGTCTTGCTCAATCTTCTTTTACCCGCCAGCACTCATAGCCACAAGGAGACTCTGTTTTTCATAATGAGTAGGTGCCATTCATCGCCTTCCGACCCGATATGGCACCGTTTCTTATGGGCTATTTACCCGTATGAGTTTGCGGTTTACATGGAAAATAACACCCAGTGATCACTGCTCCGCCCGCTACTTTGTCGGTTAGGTGCTGAGTAACCACTTTGTTCGAGAGGTTAGCCAATTTCTTTGTTTTAAGATTTAGTTTCATCATTATCTCCTTATTTAATATAACTTATGTACCAGCTCTGTCTGGCATGCATAAAGTATCCTTTTCTAACCCAATATCAAGGAATTATTTACCCCGAACCCCCCTTCTAAATAGAATATATGATTAGTAATGAAACAGAAAAATGCCCAATCCTAAATAATGATAAAAATTAAAATTGGCTCAACGCTTGAACATACTTGCGGTACGGAGCACACTAGGTCTACCCTCCCAATTATTACTACTTTAGTCTTAGCAACAATCCTGATTTTATATTACTTGATTTAAATCAAAACCATACACACCCATTCGACCAAGCACTGCGTGAGCCCATCTCATAACGCTTGTTTATCCAACGAATCACTTTTAATGTAAAGCAAATTAAAAACGGTAGACTCTCTTTATGAAACCAATAACAACGCTCGCCTTAACTGGTGCCTTATTTGGCTTTGCAGCCACTGAAAGTGTCGCCAGCTCAACCCTTAAGTCCGATGACATCTTTGCGCTTGAGTATGCAGCAAGCACACAGATAAGCCCTGATGGCAAGAAAATAGTTTACGAAAGAAGCAGTTACGACATTATGCGTGACAAACCCAAACGTACATTATGGTTATATGACATTGCTGAAAAAGCACATTACCCACTATTTGCTGATCAGTTTAATTACAGTCAACCACGCTGGTCTCCCGACAGTAAAAAAATCGCATTTACCAGTAACAGTAGTGGCTCTCGCCAATTACATGTTTATTGGTTAGCGCAAGATAAACAAGCCGTTTTAACACAACTCCCCAAAGCTATCGGTGATATTACATGGTCACCAGATGGTCAACAGATTGCATTCACGATGAATGTAGCACAAGGCAAATCCAAGTTCGCAAAATCAGTCAAACTACCGAGCAAGCCCAAAGGCGCTGAGTGGTCTGAGCCAGTTAAAATCTTCGAAAAAGCACGCTATCAAGCCGATGGCCGAGGCTATTTAGAACCTGCATTTAGGCATGTTTTTGTATTACCTGCTAATGGTGGTACGCCAAGACAGCTAACTAAAGGGGATTTTCAACACCGGGGCCCTCTCGCTTGGAGCCCTAATAATCAAAGTATCGTATTCTCATCAGATCA
Organism: Pseudoalteromonas luteoviolacea; assembly: GCF_018100925.1. Lineage (GTDB taxonomy): Bacteria > Pseudomonadota > Gammaproteobacteria > Enterobacterales > Alteromonadaceae > Pseudoalteromonas > Pseudoalteromonas obscura. The sequence continues at coordinate 253,227 of NZ_JAGJEH010000006.1, forward strand.
ACACCCTGATTGGGAATACCGCACAACTGAATCGGATCTATTCAAAGTCAGTGTCACAGATCAGTCGCTGACACAGCTAACAGATTTACCCGGTTCAGAGTACAACCCGACATTTTCCAAAAAAGGCGACAAGCTAGCCTTTATTAGTCGTGGCAATGCCCCGGTACCCTATATCAATAACCAGCTAACGTTGTTGTCAATAAAGAACAAAAAGCTGACGTCACTGACAGATGATCTAGACCGCTCAGTAGCTGACTACCAATGGGCAGGCAAAGGCGACTTTGTGATCCAATATGATGACACTGGCAAGCGAGTACTGGCAAAGGTGTCTACCCGTGGCAAAGTATCCCCATTAATTGACGATGTCTCAGGCACAACCCTAGGCCGTCCTTATGTCAGCGGTAACTTTACGATGGCCAATAATGGCACCATTGCTTATACGCAAGGCAACAGCCAGTCTCCGGCTGATGTGGGTTATTGGCGCAAGGGGAAAACGGCAACACTGACGCAGCTAAACGCAGATTTGTTGGCCCACAGAACTCTAGGAGAAGTTCACGAACTCAATTACAAGTCAGAGTTTGACGGTGAACAGATCCAAGGTTGGTACATTACACCACCGAATTTCGACAAATCAAAAAAGTACCCGCTTTTGGTCGAGATCCACGGTGGTCCACATCTCGCTTATGGCCCGCATTTTAGTGCTGAATTGCAGCGTTATGCAGCACAAGGTTACGTTGTTGTTTACGTTAACTACCGCGGCTCAACCAGCTATGGCGAGCGATTTGCATTGTTACTCGATGGCAAATATAGCTCAAAAGAAGATTTTGCCGACCACAACTCTGCAGTGGACGCATTGATCGCCAAAGGATTTATCGATGAGAAAAACCTTTTCATTGCTGGTGGATCAGCAGGCGGTATTGCAACGGCTTATGCGATTGGTTTGACAGACAGATTTAACGCAGCGGCTATCACCAAACCTGTGATTAACTGGATCAGTAAAGTGCTCACAGCAGATAGTTACCTTGGCCAAATTCGCAATCAGTTCCCAGGCCTTCCTTGGGAAAACTTGGCTCATTACTGGCAGCGCTCGCCACTCTCATTGGTTGGGAATGTCACCACGCCTTCTTTAATCATGACGGGTGAGCTGGATAGACGTACGCCAATGTCGGAGTCAGAGCAGTTTTATCAAGCATTAAAATTACGTAAAGTTGATACAGTGCTAGTACGTGTACCTGGTGCACCGCACGGTATTGCTGGCCGACCTTCTCGTATGATCTCTAAAATTGAACATACCATTGCATGGTTTGAGATGTACAAAAAGTAGCGTATTAACCTAACGATATGTTGCTGGGAATATACTCAGCAACATATTTTGATCCCCTCTGAAACGCTCTTTTACTCAATAGTAGTTCGAGCGTAAGCTCGTTTCATATCCCACCTTTGCTGCCAGATCCGCTGCAACTTCGGTAGTTACCTTGCTTGTATTGCTCTCGTATTTGTGATGGTGTCATCACATTGTGGTGTATTTGAATTTCACCTATTGCGCCCTTAAATAAGCCAGTTTTAAACGAGGAACGGCTGCCAATGCGCAGTGGCTTTTCATTGCTCAACGAACCTTGACGGCCTGTCGGGTCGAACGCACTGTTAAACTGGCCATCGAGATAAAATCGAATGCCTTTACTACGATCTCTATCAATGCTGACTGCAACATGATGCCATTGCCCATCTGCAACAAACGCCTGCGAATCGTAAAAAGTACAAGACGAGTCTTGCTCTTGGCAATACCAACTGCCATCTCCGTCAGCGAGCTGAAGTGCCAAATACCCATCGTCAATATAAAACACATAGCCCTGCACATCAGAGACTTGGTCTTCATATCGCTTATCGACAATAATATGCTGACCTGTTGATGAAGTTTGTATCCAAGTAGAGATTGAAAAGTCGCCGGTACTCACATCCAATTCGGAATCAACAACCTCAACATAGTCGTCGAAACCATCTAAGCAGAAAGCCACATCGGGCTTCTTGTTGGCTAGTTTGATAATCTCCCCCTTCAAAACAGACAATTGATATTGTTCGCTTTTTAAAACTTTAGAGGTTGAAGTATATATCCAACTCAGCCAAACCAAGATAACGATTATAGCGACGCTTCCGGCCATCACATATGGCCACCCCTTAAATGTGTGATCGACATAATCCAATTTGACAGGTTGTGCTAACAAGTACCCTTTGCCGCGGATATTTTTTATTTGTTCTTGTTCATCCAGTGCTTGAAAGGCTTTTCTGAGAATACTTATCCGCTGCTTTACATTCTCATTACCTGTGATCACACCCTGCCAGACGATATTTTGTAATTGCTCTGCTGGCAATGGATTATTTTGATGCTCAATCAAGGTCAAAAGAAGCGAGAAGGACAGTTCCGATAAAGGTTGTTTTAGTTCATTTTTGCTCAAAGTTTTAGTGTTCAAATCGGCATAAACACTACCAACCCAGAACCCTTTACATTTTTCTAAACTTAATTTTTCTTCATCCATAAAAAACTTATCCATAAATATCAACAACTAACACTTACCCATATCCGGTAAAAGTAATTTTACTCTTTATTTACCCTATTTTTCTAGTGTTTTCTGAACATGCTCATCAAGATAAACGCAATTTCTTATTCACTTTGAATCAACAATATATTCAAACATTTGATAATGGAGTGTCCAATGACGAATGCAACTAAATCCTCAAAAATCGCTTTAGTAGTATGTAATATACTCTTCGCATCCCCTAGTTTTGCAAATCTTGACTTGCAAAATAATAGCCACGAACAGATAACAAATCTAAAGTGTGATCATTACATAAGTCGTAATCAGCACTTAATAGACGGCCAAAGCATGGGAGTTAATGCCGGCCAAACTTTATGTCTCGAAGGCGGCACAAGAGGACCACTAAGAGTACGCAATGTGCAAGGAAGTGCATCAGCGCCAATCATCATTCGCAACCAAGATAGCGTAGTGACATTTTCTCCTTATGAATACAGTATTGCGGTAGAAAATAGTCAGTGGCTGCGGATCACCTCAAAACCTGTAGAAGATGTGTCCGAGTATGGACTTCAATTGGGTGGCACACTGGGTGTTGGCACTTTGAGTGAACAAATAGAAATTGATCATATTGAAATTTATCGCGCCAGATTTGCTGGTATGTTGATAAAAACAGATCCCACATGCGACGCAGCCACCTGGGCTGAAAACTTTACTATGACAGGGATCCGCATTCACAATAACTACATCCACGATACTGAAAGTGGAGAAGGTATGTATATCGGATATACAGGAAGATCACGTACCTTATTGTGTGATAACACATTGACGACTGTCTATCCGCACAAACTACAAGATGTACATATTTTTGACAATAAGTTAGAAAACATCGGAGCGGATGGTATTCAAGTTAACTCCATCCAAGGCAACACATTTGTCAACAACAACACCATTTACCGCACAGGTGTCAGCCCTTTCGATCTCCATTGGCAAAATACCGGGATTCAAATTGGTGGTAATGACGTTGAAGTCAGAGACAACCTCATCTATCGCAGCGGTGGCAATGGCATGATGATCGAGGGAGATGCGGTTAGAGTGCTCAATAACCACATTATCTATGCAGGAGAAAATGGCATTTTTGCACGAAACATGGCACAGCAGGACGCTAGTATTCAAAATGGCTTACCGCACGACTACAAAGGAAACTTGATTATTCACCCTGGGAGTTATGCATTGAAGTTGTATGCCATCAATACCGTATCTGCACACCGAATTATTGAGAATAGCATAGAAAACGACGGCTCAGTAGATGCAGCTGGCCGCCCAAAAACCTTTTCATACTTAAACGATTCGGTATTGCGACACGAGCTGAATAACCATCATTACGTGACGCAATCTGCGTACTAACAGATTACCTCTAACAAGATAGGCGAGTTTAATTAGCCAACTTTTTTGCTGGGCGTGCCTAAATGTCAATCCTTGCCAACATACCTTGACCGGCACGCTCAGCATTTTTTTTAAGCGTCGAGTGACCCCGATACACCAGCCATGTGGTGTTAACACATCTACTTCAAACTTGCTCTGACACGCGTAGTTCAGGTTTGATTTGACTTAACAATTCATTTGCTGCATCAAAATCATAGTCATCAATCAATGTCACCAATTGCGTAAAGACATCAAAAAACCGCGTCCCTTGATACATTGGCAGTAGCTCACTAACCAGATCAATTGCGTCTGTGTCATAATCTTCCAGCAAGGTTGTAAGCTGGCTCAATTTTTCGGCAATTTGCTGCTCTGTCAGCAGGACAGAGTTACTAGGGGTGATCTGTTCTTCTTTGTCCGTGCTATTGAGAACTTGCTGTATCGCAAATATTAACGGCTCAAGCTGTTCATGCACTTGATTCAGCGCCACCGCGTGTGCTTTTTGATCTGCACAAATTTGTTCTAACTCTCCCGCAACAGACTGTACCTGCGTTGCCCCAATATTACCTGCGGTCCCCTTTAGCGTATGTGCGCAACGCATAGGCCCATCAGGATCTGTGTGGGCCTGCTCTAATGCTTCCTCAAAGTGTGCGTGAAAATGCTGTTGTCTATCTACAAACCGTTGCAGTAAACGCATATAAAGTGCCACATCCCCTTGAGATATAGACTTGGCAATGCCTGCGTCAACGCCAGGGATTTTCGGGTATTGAACCTCATCGCTCGCTGGTACTACTTGCTCAGCAAAGTGCTGGCTGTGCTCTGATACCTTAATCCATTTTTGCAATGTCGCGAACATTTTATCCACGTTGAGCGGCTTACTGATTATATCATTCATGCCGCAAGCCAATGCTGCCTCTTGATTATCCATCATCACACTGGCTGTCATTGCAATAATAGGCAAGGATTCAAATTGACTTTGCGCCCTGATCTCACGTGTAGCTGTATACCCATCCATTACGGGCATTTGACAATCCATAAGGACACCATCATATTGCGCTTGCGCCAACATATCCAAGGCCTGCTGCCCATGTTCTGCGACATCGACTACAATGCCCTTTCCGGTCAAAAGGGCAATTGCTAACTCTTGATTTAAGTCATTGTCCTCAACCAATAACAAACGCGCTCCCGCCAGTGAATGAACACTCTCTTGCTGAATAACAGCGCCTGAGCCACCCTCATGACTTAACCCAAAAACTCGCTGTAAAGCGCTGTAGATATCAATCGCCAAATAAGGTTTAGCGACAAAACTCAGTTTTTGCTGGTTTTGAAGATAAGGTTCTACTATTTGCGCATCGTACAGTGGCATTAAAATTATCGGGATTTGAGACCCAGCACGATTGAGCTGTTGTACCAATCCACATTGCGACTCTATTCTCATATCAATAAAAATAATGTCATTATCTGCAACTAAAGTCGCCACATCCTTGACCTCAACTGAAGTTAGACTGTGCGCTTGAATATCAAAGCTAGATAAATAAGAAACGAGATTACGACTGGCACTGTAGTTATCATCTATGATCACAGCTTGAGTTGCAGGTATATCGTCCCGCGCTTCATGTTCATACAGAGCATCATCCAAAACTAACGTAAAGCTAAAAGTACTGCCGACACCCAATGCACTTTGACAATGGATTTCTCCGTGCATAAGTTCCACCAGCTTTTTGCAAATCGCGAGCCCTAGTCCCGTGCCGCCATATTTTCGTGTTGTTGATGTGTCTGCTTGGGAGAATGAGCTAAACAACTTGGCCTGCTGCTCTTCAGACATACCTATTCCTGAGTCTACCACAGCAAACTGTAATGTGATCTCTCCGCCAAGCTGCTGCTCAACGCGCACGTCAATTAACACCTCACCACCTTGCTCTGTAAACTTCACCGCATTGCTACCTAAATTAAGCAGAATTTGCGACAATCTCAGCGGGTCGCCAATTAACTTGCTCGGTACAACAGGATCTATATGCGCGCACAATTCCAAGCCTTTTTCTTTGGCTTTGACTGCTATTAAATCTAAACAACTACGTAGCGTTTCCTCCACACAAAATTCAACTTGCTCAATATCTAGCTTGCCAGCCTCTATTTTAGAGAAATCTAAAATATCATTGATAATGCCAAGCAAAGATTCAGCACTACGATGGATCTTTTGAACATAATTACGTTGCTTAAAGTTAAGCTCCGTCTCTAATGCCAAGTAGCTCATACCTATAATGGCATTCATCGGAGTACGGATCTCATGAGACATATTTGACAAAAAGTCTGACTTGGCTTGCGTTGCACTTTCTGCACGTTCTTTGGCCTGTTTCAGCGCAGCTTCTAAGTCTTTGGAATCTGAAATATCCATGTGAATTCCAAACATTTCCTTGCGTCGGCTATCTTGGTTCACAAAGACACTTTGGCCCATACTTAATATCCACTTCCACTCTCCTGTGGCTGTTTTCATCCGCAACTCACAGCGGTAAGTTTTTGTTTGTTTTGATAAGTGAGCTTGAAGTGCATTTTCGACAAGGGGAAGATCATCTGGGTGAATAAGCTCTCGCCAGCGCTTTATGGTATTTCCATAGTTCAGTTCCAACTCACATTCTTGATAACCCAACATTGTTGACCAAATCGCGTTTGTGACCAATAAATCGCTCTGGCAATCCCATTCCCAGGTGCCTGCATTTGCCCCTTGCATCGCCAAGTCCAAACGCTGTTCAGCCTCTTTTAATTCGCTATAAGACAAAGAATTCGCCAACGCAACGGCAATGTGGTTGGCCACGGACCGTAACACATTTAAATGTACTTCTTTATAAGCGCGAGGCTTGTTGGACTGCACGGTAAATACCCCGATAACTTTACCGTCTACCACCAAGGGCGCGCAAAATACCGACTTAGTTTGTTCACCATAGAGATTATTACATGCTTTTAAATCGACGCTTTGCCACTCTTCTTCGCAGGCAGCATAAAACTCTTGACCATTTGACACACAGTATACGTCGGCACTACTAATCACTTTAGTATGGCTTTCCAATGCCTCATATAGCTCTCCTTGCTGGTTCGCATAGATATAATCGACATAGTGCTTTTCCGGATAAAAGACCCCGACCGCAAAAAACTCGCAGTGCAATATATCACTCAAGTGTGTGTATATGGTCTCGCTTATCACATGCATATCATAGGTTGCGGCGACCTCCTTACCAACTTCCCCCAACACCACAATATCTCGCGTTCTGCGGGCAATTTTGCGTTCAAGTTCAATGCTGTTTTCTCGCAACTGTCTTACTCTGAGCCAAAATGCACCTAACAGAATTAACACCCCAAGCAATGGCATTAAAATACGGAACCAAAGAGTTTGATACCATGCGGGTACACTAATAATTTTCAGCTCAATCCCAACTTGATTCCACACACCGTGATTGTTACTGCCTTGAACGCGAAAGCGATAGGTGCCTGGCGGCAGCTCTCGATAATTAACGATATGCTCAGGTGTAATCGCACTCCACTTATCGTGATACCCATCCAACCAAGTACGATAACGATTGTCGTCAGTGGCTTGATAATCTAGTGCTGCGAAATGAATGGACAAGTTTTTGTCGCGATAACTCAGACGGATTTCACCGTTGTCTATTGCCGTAGGGCGACCATCAATAAAAGCTTGAGTGAACGCAACTGGCGGCGCACTAGTATTTACTTTGACATCTTTGGGGTTGAAACCTGTGATCCCATCAATACTGCCAAACAATATTTGCTCATCCATCACAATAAATGAACGGGCTAAAAAATGATGGTTGATCAGCCCATCATTTGTCGTAAATTGATGAAAAATACCGTAGGTCGGATCAAATTTAAACACGCCACTGGCGCTGGCAAACCACAAAAAGCCTTCTTTATCTTGCGCAATGGACTTCACCGCAAAGTTCACTTGTGATGCGGTATTGTCATACTGTTTAAAACGCCTGCTGGACATATCAAAACGCGTTATCCCTAGGTTGGTAGCCAACCAAATGTATTCGCCTTGCTGCATTGCATGGGTCACATAGTTGCCATTGGGCCCCACTTGCTCGCCATGCGCTGTATATTGCACAAACTCTGAGGTCTGTTGATTAATTCGAAATACGCCCTCCCCATCAGTGCCAGCCCACACCAAGCCTTCGCTGTCATGGAAAGTAAACTCCAAGTCTTGCCCCGCTAAAAAATGTGTTACCGCATTGTTTGTCGTATTTAATCGCGTCAACCCGCTGCGCCCTGCCAGCACAAGCCACATTTGCCCTTGCTTATCAAAGCTGACGTGTTCTACAGAGCGACGAGAATCATCCAACCAAGATAGAGGCACTAAGCTTAGCGATTTTTCATTTTCATCAACTTGATATAATCCAAAGCTGGTTGCCGCAAATAGCTGACCCTGTGCATTTCGGGCCATGCTGTGAATACGCAATCGATAATTTCCCTGTAAAGTCTCAGCATCAGCAAAAGGGGTAAACTGCGATTTACCATCAAAGTGCACTAATCCACGACCCGTCCCCAGCCAAACTCCACCCATTTGGGCACGCTCAATAGCCAGTACTTGATTAAACAGCCCAGAGAGCAATTGCTCGTTTAAAAAGTTCTGCCAAGACACGAAAGCAGGAGGATTTGGAAACACCTTTTGCACACCAGAGTAACGTGTCGCCGCCCACAGTAACCCGCTGTCATCTATCAAGATTTGCCTCACGTCGCGGTTTTGAAGTAGCGTCAACTCACCATTATCTATCACAGGTACAAACTGATTTATGCGAGGTGAAAAGCGATACACACCAGCAAATGTGGCCAATAGAATATCGTCATTAAAATGATGTAGCCGAGTGACACTCGGTAAGGTACCTGTGGGTAAGTTAAAAGTGCGGTATTCAGAAGTGTCAGGGTTAAACAAACCAAAGCTTGTCCGCGTTGCGACCCAGATCCGGCCCATATCATCCACTGACACTTGACGTACTTCAGCGTGATCTAAAGAGTGAGGTGCTACACCAAATGCACGAAATTGCCCGGTATCTCTATCAAGTCGATACAACCCATTCGACGTCCCAACCCAAATACCCCCCTGCTCCCCCTCGCTGATACTCCACACTCGGTTGTTGCCTAGACTATGTGGGTTATTATTCTGCTGTACAAACCGTTCAAAACCTTGCAGATCTCCCTTCAATCGATTTAACCCTCCCCCATTGGTGCCAACCCACAGTGTACCGTCACGACTTTCAAATAGCGTTTGTACTTTATTGGCACCGAGGGAGTTGGGATCACTGGCATCATGTTTAAAGTGCACAAAATGCTGTTTTTCACGAATAAACAGGTTGAGACCGCCACCCCATGTACCAGCCCATAATCGACCTTGATTATCAAAAAGTAATGCCCCAACACTGTTTGCAGACAACGAATAAGGATCGTTTGGGTCATGATTAAAACTGACGAATTGATATCCATCATAGCGTTTAACGCCGTCGGCACTACCAAACCACATGAACCCTTGAGGATCCTTTGACACCGCGTAAATTTGTGGGTTTGCTAAACCATTGTATGCTGAAATGGCTTCCACCTTCACTTGTGAGGCGTCGGCACTTGCGACATACATACACAAACTTATTAAAAACAAAAACAGCCGCCAAAGGCGCATATCTGACTCCTTGAGATATCTGGATTGCAAACATTTACACTCAATAGCACCACAGCAGGAAATATGCGCTGCCAGTTCAAACATTATGAGTGTATGCATAATTATTAGACACTTTTCGATAACATGTGCAAAATAAGAAGAGTTAATTTTTGTCTATCAATCACTCAGTTATGCAGTCGCGTGCCAAGGACAGCCAATTAGCCTTTAACTTCCATTAAGCAAACTTGACGCGGAGAGCGCTATGACCTGGAGTGACAACCCCCAGCCAATCACCATTCTTCTTGTGGAACCGCATGAATCCATTCGTTCCATGATTGCCAGTACAGCCAAAAAACTCGCCGCAAATGTCACTGTCGTACAGAGTTCGAATGGCGTAGATGCTCGAGAAAAACTTACTTATAACGATGTGCAACTCATCATTTCAGAATGGCAATTACCCAAATTAGATGGGATTTCTCTCCTACAGTATGTCCGCAGTACACCCCGTACAGCTCAGATCCCTTTTGTTATGACGTCGGCCACGATAGATCAAGGTAATGTGATGCAAGCCATTCAAAGTGGTGTATCTGAATACATTGTCAAACCATTCTCTAGCCAAATTTTGTTATCTCGATTACAGCGCGCACTGAGTAAGCCAGTAAGGCCAATGAAAGCCAATGCAACAGAACAGGCGGCACAAAGTGAGCACGTTACTCAGGTTCTAGTGGTCGATGATGTTGCAGATAACATCAAGGTTATAAGCGATATTTTGCGCAAAGATTACAAAGTAAAGGCAGCCTTAAATGGAAAAAAAGCGTTGCAAATATGCGCGATGGACCCCCAGCCCGACTTGGTACTGTTAGATATTATGATGCCAGACATGGATGGCATTGAAGTATGTAAACGACTTAAAGCAGACCCTAATACTCAGCATATTACCGTGATATTTTTATCAGCCCTAGAGCAAACAGAGCATATCGTTAAAGGGTTAGAGCTAGGAGCTGTAGACTATATAACCAAGCCGGCAAACCCCTCAATTGTGCGCTCGAGAGTCAAAGCGCACTGCCGTGCAATTGATTCAAATCGGTTAATGCGCTCCCAAATTGACACCATGATGGAAAATGCCAAACTCAGAGATCAGTTTGATACTGTAAACCAACAGGAAGTGATCAATCCAATCAAAGAAATTCAAACTGCTAGCCACCAATTGTCTGATAACTTAAATAACCCGTCAAAAGCACAGCAATATTTAGATTTTATCCAACAAAACTGCCAACAATTACAACTTCATTTGGACAATATGCAAACATTGCAAAAAATTGAACGTGATGAGTATGTGTTTGAGCCCTCCCCCCATGCGCTGCATGAGCTGCTCGAGAAGGTTCTAATGGGGCTGAGTCACATTATCTCAGAGCATCAGATCAATATTGCCAACACAGTGCCAAACAATTTGCATGTAAAGGGAGAGCAACAGCTTTTATTTGCCTTGTTTACCCATTTAATTCAAAACGCCTTAGAAGCAACATCTCGAGACAAAAAAGTCTCCATCAGTATACAAAGTGAAAATAACGCCCAATTCCACACTATCACAATCCAAAACCCAGACCCCATAGCTAAACAGATACGCAACCAGTTTTTTGATAAGTTTGTTTCATACGGTAAAGGTACGCGCTCAGGTCTGGGCACCTATACAGCCAAAGTACTTGCAGAACAGCAAAAGGGTTACATTGAGTATCGTAGTGATGAACAAATAGGCACTTCTGTCTTTGTTAACTTACCTACCGCCTAGGTGCTATAGACTCAAAGGCAAGACAACAGGTTTGCCTACATCGCCCGGCTTTAACCAAGGTATTGTAATATAACTCGGATATTGCGGCTGATGTAATATTTGTATGTCAGCAACGTGCGCTTGTTTCATTGTCTGAAATGCAACGGGTAAGGCGCTGTTAAAATGCTTTTGTCGATGCCACTGTGATGAGCGTATAACAAATTGCAATTTACACCCTTTTTCTATGTTGCGTGCCACCCAATCAAAGTCTTTAAACTTAATCAAAAAAGGCACGTTACTGGGCGTTGAAACGGGATTAGTTAAACTGTCACGATATTTTGCCCGTTTACGCGCCTTACTTAATAACCGAGGGCGACTGTTTGTACACACCTCAAATGCATCAAGATAAAAATCACTATCTGCCACGTTCATTGTTAACCAAACCTCAGCTTCCAAACGACCGAAAAGTACCTTGTCACGGTCCAAAGGTTTGGTTTCAAATATCACATACCCCTCGTACTCACTGGGCAAGTTAACTGAGCCTGTCATATCTAACGACATTGGTAATGCTATTGGCTTAGTCGGGTCATAGCGATACCTGCTCACAGTTTGCACTTCCCCTTGAATCTGTAACGATTGCAAAGGTAAGTGTTCGACATCAGATCCCGACTTCAAGTGTGTCTGTCCAACCCACAGCCCAGAAGCTTGGATATAGTGCATCACAAGCGAGTCCAAATAGGCGGGCTTAGCCTCGCCTTTTAGCGTCCAATTAAACCAGTCTAAGTGAATTTTAAACATGTCGAGCATACTGGGAGGGAGAAAATACGCTTCATGCACATGGCTTTTTGGTTTGCGAGTGCCACTGTGATCCCACGGCCCGACTATCAAATAATGCTCAGAGCGGGCTAACTGATTGCCCCACTGTTGGTGATTTTTAAAATACCGCAACGTGCCTCGTTGATCGCCATCATAGTGACCCGTTATAGACAATATAGGTGTAGTTATAGCAGCATAATCTTGTTGCTTAGGCACCATTGTCTGCCAATACTCATCATAGCTTGGGTGCGCAAGCCAAGTCTGATATACATCAGATAAATGCGTCGCATTTTTATCGAAATCCTTGAATCTTGTACCGCTATTTTTTTGTCGTAAATAAGTTTGTTGCCACCTATCTCCATTGCCATAACGTTTGTTTTGGCCATTGGACAAAACAAAATCTAACCATGAAATTGTGTAGTCAGAAAAAATATTATTACCCATTGGGAAGTCATATCCAGGGTAAACTGAGGCAATGGCAATCATTGACTGTAATGAGGGTGGTCGATATTTTTGTATCGCCCATTGCGCAAAGCCACGATATGAGCCACCCAATGTGCCCACTAGTCCATTACTCATTGGAAGTTTTGCGAGGTACTCAATTACATCGTAACCATCACGGCCTTCGTCAATAAAAGGGGTAAATACGCCGTTTGATTCACCTAAACCCCGACTATCCACAGCGACAAAGATATAGCCATGCTTACTAAAGTAGCGCCCTCTTTGCTGCGCTTCACTTTTGCCATAGGGTGTAAACTGTACAATAACTGGAAACTTTTTATCGCGATTGGGTGAAGAAGTAGGCGTGTAAATCGTTGCAGCCAACTCAGTTTTATCACGAACTGGGATCCTCAAATCCTTTACCTCTAATGCCATTAACTGAAAACTAGAAAGCACAATCAACAATGCGACGAAATACATAATTAGTCCCTTTATCAACACCACTAATAGATATGGTATAACATAACCAAAATAACATAACAAACCTCTCTCGATTAGCTACATACGTGCTACCCCCTTTATTCATTGGTAAAAACACACTCATGCATACGTATTCACAACAAAAATTTTACAAAGGTGCTACTTTAGTTATTTTCATTGCTGATAAAACTCAACCATTGTTTTGCAAGGAACTGTCATGCTCGAAATTACCAATAAGTCACTCAGACTGCACACCCGCTTCAAGACCCGACATATAATAACTAGTACTCTGTTATCCCTCGTCTCCCACTTATGCATCGCCACTGACGATGTGATGCTACAAGGGTTTTATTGGGATGTGCCAGTAGATGAAAAAAACAAAAATGGTATTTGGTGGGATCACCTTGCTGAACAGGCTCCTATACTAGAAAAAGCTGGATTTTCCAGCATTTGGATCCCACCTCCATCAAAAGGGAATTGGGGGATCATTGACATGGGTTATGGTGTTTACGACCACTATGACTTAGGCCGCTACTTGCAAAAGGGCAGCATCGAAACCCGCTTTGGCAGCCAAGCTGAACTCACCAATATGATAGGTAAACTGCAACAGCACAACATTCACGTATATGCAGATGTAGTGTTGAACCATATTTATAGCAACGAACAAGATAGTGAAATAAACCCGGCGGTAAAAGCCTACGCACTTGGTAAGGCCCATCAGCACCAATATGTGGCCTACCCGAGTAATGAAATCAGCTGGCAGCTCAAAGATGTACAAGGGAGGGTGTTCATTAAAATTCAAGGCTATGGCTCAACAATGCCATGGCAGCACAACCTCACCAGCAGAGGGTATACCCTATCTATTACAGATGCCAAGCACTCCGTCACCTCAAATGCGATCCATCGCGAACAAGAGCCCAATGATGGTCACTTCTCCGCAATTAGGCCCGGAAGCAATGCATTTTCTGGATTGAATACAACCATAAGAGGTCAAATTTTTGATCAAACAGATATCGACGAATACTGGCTAGACGTACCTGAAAAACAGAGTTTATATCTTAGCCTCAGTGCCAAACAAGGCGATCCTAGCAGCCAACTAGGTTGGACTGATGCACCGCAAACTAACGGCTTTTTACCCATTGAGGTCTGGCAACAAAGTACACCCAATAGCCCAGCTATAAATATCACTCACAGCAATTTATTTGCTTATACCAATACACGTATAGCCCCTCCTCAGCGCGAGGCTGACGGTAACTACCCAAACAGTGATGACGGCTGGCGGTATCATGATTTTCACCCTGTTGATGGCGATGATTGGCTTGGTGAAATGGGTAATGACGAAGTGATCACCAATACCAAGTTTTTTGGCAATGATACCAACACCTTTTCACCTCGAGTGCAGCAAAAGCTGATCGACTGGGGAAAATGGCTTAAAACCGAGCACAATTTTGATGGTTTTCGCCTAGATTTCGTACGCGGCTTTCAACCAGAGTTTGCCGCAAAATGGATGAATAACCTACCTAAGCACAATGGCAAACAGCCATTTGTTGTCGCTGAATACTGGGGCGGTGACAGTAGCATAAAATCTTGGGTAGATGCAGTGCAAATTGCTGGCGCCGATGTCGATGCATTTGACTTCCCCTTAAAGTCCGTGCTTACACAAATGACCAATCAAAACCAAAATTTTGACATGCGTGCACTCAATCATGCAGGGCTGGTAAGAAATGACCGAGGACACCAATTGCCGGGCACGTCAGTGGTCACCTTTGTCGAAAACCATGATACAGGAAAAGAGCATGATAAATGGGTGAGCAAAGACCACAAACTTGCCTATGCCTACATCCTCAGCCATGAAGGCAAACCAACGGTGTTTTACTCTCATTATTATGGTGTAAAGCAATACGATTATCATGATCCAAACAAAACCATCACAGCGCCCGCAGGCTTAAAGCAAGACATCAACAAACTCATGTTTGCTCGCAATACCTATATGGATGGTGGGTTAGCAGTTTTATCACAAATTGGTGCTCCTTATGGTGATGCCCAACATGTATATGTTGCAAGGCGGTTCGGAAAACGACAAAAACAAGGGGCCATTGTGGTGTTAAACAACCATGATACTCAGCGCAAAGGGCTTTGGGTTACTACACACGCCACTGGGTTTAGTAATTTAGCCGGGCAAACCTTAGTCAATGCCTTTGACTCCGATGATATTGTCACTATCTATGAAGATGGCAGGGGCTATTTTAGCGCACCAAGTCGTGATTACACCATTTATGTACCACAAGGTGACTTACAGACTTATCCAGAAAATTAAATATGAATGGCCACACGACTTACAGTGCGGCCATCTATTTACCCATCCCGTGTGCAAGCTGACTTTCTATTGCTTCTAAGCACACTTTTACACTCAGTGGTACTTGTTTGTCGAACGTATGCAAAGCAAACACAGGGTTGAGCGGCAATTTATAGTGAGGAAAAACTTCAGCTAAGTGCGCAGCATACTCAGAATACTTAAACGCTGGGATCAAACCAATGCCCGCGCCTTGGCAAATCAGAGTCATACATGTATCAAATGAATTGGCAACACAGCTTGGTGTGGCTGAAAACCTTTTTTCACTCCCCTCAGAAGAGGTGAACACATGTTCAATGTCCGTTCCCTGCCAAACATTGGCGATATATCTCAGTTGCTGCGGTGGGTAGGCCGAAAGTAATTGTGGTGCGCCACATAAGACATCTCTAAACTCACCGATTTTTCGTTGTTTAGCATCGCTATTTTGAGATCGTCCAACGCGGATCGCCAAATCAATATTTTGCGCCTGCAGATCCAACTGTTGATCATCGGCAATCAACTCTAACTGCAATTCAGGATAGTGAACACATATTTGAGCCAGTGCAGGTGCTACCAACGTAGTCATCAATACATTTGGCGCTGTGATCCTTAGCTTCCCTTTTACTTCTTGATTAAACTGTGCCGCTTCAAGCCATGCCACTTGGGCGGTTTGATTGATTAATTTACACTGCGCATAAAAACACTCCCCCGCAGCGGTCAAGCTTTGTTTTCGGGTCGTACGCTTGAGCAAAGTCACGCCCAACTCCTGCTCAAGTACTTTTAAGTGCTGACTTAACACCGATTTAGACAGCCCCAAATCAGTGGCTGCGGCAGTGATGGAGCCACATTCGACGATATGGGCAAATAGTGACATATGGCGCAATTTATTCATTGATTGTTCTTCTCAGCTAAACAATTTGTTCTATTTACGTTGTTTTTCTAATTTAATTAAACCTCTAAGCTTAAACAAGTTTAAATTAGCGGAGCATCATCATGAACACGGACCCAACACCATTAGCCCAATGTAAAGCTGGCATCGCAGCTTGGCAACAAGCGTTTAACCGCCAAGATGCACAAGCCTGTGCAATGCAATACACCCGAGACGCTATTATGGAAGCAAAACCATTTGGCGTATTTCATGGCAGAGAACAAATTGCCCAGTTCTGGCAAGACATCATAGATCAAGGCTTTCACAGTGTTGACTACAGTGATGTTGATTGGCAGCCATCCCCTGAAGGTGGTTTTATCTTAACCTCTAAATGGACCATGAATAAAGCGTATGGTGTCGTTCATAGAGAACACTGGATTGTAGAGCAGGATGGACTTGCACGTCTGGTATATGACGAATTTGAAGTGTTAGGTGAAAAATAACGACACTATATTTAGGCCGAGATAAACCCGGCCTAAAAAGGTTATTTGGACGACAACGACGGCGTCACATAGGCTTGCGTCCCCCACAGTGGCACTGTCGACAAACTGTGTTTAAAGCTCCCTGAGGTTTCTTTAGTACTATAAGATAAGTACATGATTGTTTGGCTTTTGGCATCATAAATACGACGTACTTTCATCGCTTTTAAAAATATACTTTTGGATTTTTTAAACACCACTTCGCCTGATTTTGACTTGTCAATTTTAGCTATCATGGCCGGGGTAATTTCACCTGTTTGTCGGCAAGAAATAGAACTGTCACTGGGATCAGACAAACTCAAATCCGCCTCGATGCTGGCAACATGACAAGTTACGCCCGTCACCACAGGATCAACCATAGAATCTAGCTTAATATCCTTGAGTGTAAACAACCCCAAAGAAACATCGCCAACCTCACTGTCAGAGCAACCAGCAAGTAAAAGTGCCGCAGCAAACGCAATGTGTTTTTTCATTTTTTATCCTTTCATCAAATGTCAGTAAACATATGGCTTCAGCAACACCTTACCATACGTCCCACAATCCCATAGTAAAGAGTGGGAAGTTTCATGAAGTAATTAATTTTTCCTCAATATTGTTGCTATTACAGGAAAAATAGATACCATCCCGCTTTATTAATAGTAATCATTACCTAATATAAAATGGGACTAAAAATATGAAAAAGTGCGCAGCTGCTTTTGCTTCTACACTGGTACTGACAGGCTGTTTCACAACACCACCGGAGTCAGATATAGGTTCGGTACGTTTCGATAACCCAGAAGTTCACGGCCAACCTCTGAATGTAAAGATGGCAATTGGCTTAGATGAGGGACAACCCATTACCATTAGTGATACCTCACGGGAGTCCGATGATATCGACGGCTACGCCAGTTTAGAGGTGTCATTAGGCGGCGGCTTTGCAGCCAAAGTACAAACGGGTAAAGCGCTCAAAACCACTTTGATATACCAGTTTTCCGGACAGCACGCTGAATCAGCACAGAAAGGCAATATCTCTCATGCTATCACATTAGCCTATCTCTCTGACAAAGAGTCTGGTACCTATTTCAAAAATGCCGAGATTTCTTACCAAGATGATAGAAGCGATTGGAAATTGGACCATGACCTGATTGATATCGCTTGGGTCTCTGGCTACCGCTTTTCTCCAGATGCATTACTGTACGGCAGTATATTTTATCAAACCGGTGAAATTGACGGCGCATACTACAGCTCAATATTCACTCGCTGCGATGGTAGACACGCTCCAGAATGCGAGGTCGGCACATTTGAAGATGATGGCTCTGCCTATGGCCTCAGTGTCAGCTTTGAGTATGCGTTTACCAATCACTTTTTAGGCTCAGTCGAGTTGGTGCATAATCGCTCAAATTGGTTTAATAGAAACAAAAATGACACCTTAACCAATTTCAATTTGATTTATCAATTCTAAGCGGTTGACGCATTCACAGTCTGCGCTTTATCAAACTGTAATTCACATAGACGTTGATAAAGCTCAGACTGTGCCAGCAAGTCCTGATGCGTCCCTGAGTCAACAATTTGCCCTTTGTCCATCACCACAATTAGATCTGCATGGGTCACGGTCGCCAAACGGTGTGCGATGATCAAAGTCGTTCTGTGTAGCATCAACTCATTGAGCGCTGCTTGAACATGAAATTCACTTTGGGCATCCAATGCACTGGTTGCTTCATCCAATAATAATACTTCTGGATCTTTTAAAATCGCACGGGCAATAGCAATACGCTGCTTTTGACCACCAGATAGCCTCACACCTTGTTCACCCAAAAAACTATCATACCCTTCTGGTAGCTGCTCAATAAAATCATGAGCATGGGCGCGCTTTGCCGCCTCAATTACCTGTTCATCCGATGCATCAGGGTTGCCATAGCGAATGTTGTGCCAGACATTAGAGCTAAATAACACCGGGTGTTGGGGTACCATCCCCATACAATGACGTAGGTCAGTCAGTGCCAACTGCGTTAACGCTTCATTGTTGAACATTATGTCGCCTTTTTGCGGATCATAAAAACGCTGTAACAACTCAAATAAAGTGGTTTTCCCGGCACCTGAAGGACCAACCAAAGCGACGATTTTACCTTTTGGAATTGACAGGTTAATTCCCTTTAGCGCAGCGGAATCAGGTCTTGACGGGTAATAAAAGTCTACTTGGTTAAAAGCAATACTGATCTCATTGCCATGCTGCATCGGTTTTGGGTTGGCGGCATTTTTTATTTCACTGTCAATTTGTAACAACTCTAGCAATCGACTTGCGGCCCCCGCTGCACGCTGCAGCTCACCATACACCTCAGCGATGGTTGCCACAGACATGGCGACCATAATGGCATAAAATATAAATGCGCCTAACTCACCACCAGTCATGCGTCCTTCTAGTACATCCATACCGCCGACCCACAACATAATGCTAATTGCGCCAAAGGTAAGAAAAATCACCGCCGCAATTAAAAATGAGCGCTGTTTGATACTTTGTCTGGCTACATTAAAGGCTTTTTCAACTTCGCCACCAAATGCCTGCTTTTCTTTTTCTTCGTGGGTATAGCTTTGGACTACTTTAATATGCTGAATAATTTCACCGGCATACGTACTAATATCCGCAATGGCACTTTGGTTATTTTCAGAGAGTTTTCGCACCCGTTTGCCAAATATCATGATCGGCACCAAAGTAAGAGGTACACAGGTGATCACCAACAAGGTCAGTTTTAAATTGGTGATCAATAACATGATCAGCCCACCAATTAGTACCAGAGAGCTGCGCAGTGCCATGGAAAACGAAGAACCAACAATAGACTGCAATAAAGTCGTATCTGTTGTTAGCCTAGACATCATCTCACCGCTGCGGTTTTCTTCAAAGTAACTGGGATGAAGATGAACGATTTGTTTGAATACCGCTTTACGAATATCACCACTTACCCGCTCGCCTAGCCAACTCATTAAGTAAAAGCGACAAAAAGTGCCTACTGCAACCAAAGATATCAGCACCACCAAGCCTGTGATTGCCTGCGTTAACTGCGCTTTGGACCCTGCGATAAAACCACTATCAATAACAAACTTAACGCCTTGCCCGATAGAAAGGTTGAGCCCTGCGGTAATTAACAGCACCAATAGGGCCAGCATCGCAACCCATTTATAGGGTTTAACAAAGGAAACAATCGGCAATAAACTCGCAATTGCCTTTTGTGGTTTTTGATTGTTTGAATTACTCAAATTAGTTCCTATATGGCTGTTCCACACAGCCTATGGCTAAATAAAATGCGCTGTTTATAGAGTAAGTGTGCCATATTCAAGCAATCAATAAAAAGTACACAGCTCGGGTTTTAAGTCATTAGAGTGCTACAAAACGTAACAAGACAGATGCGCTTGTTATCTCAGCTCGAAAAATAAAGCTTAAAATATCTCCAATTTACATATAGAATAAGTTATAACAAAAAAGAATATAAACTCAATGGTGGAACTCGCATCATACAAGAGGAGCGATAGAAAATGAAAAGCTGGGTAAAACAAAGCATTGCAAAAATAGAAGCGGATCAAAACCGTTCGGCTGATACACATTTGTTTAAATTTCAGCTCCCTCAATTTAATGATATTTATCTCTACTTGAAAGATGAAAGCACCCACCCCACAGGCAGCCTAAAACATCGTTTAGCACGTTCATTGTTTTTATATGCTTTATGTAATGGCAAAATCAAAGAGAATACCCCAGTTATAGAAGCATCTTCTGGCAGTACCGCTGTCTCGGAAGCCTATTTTGCGCAAATGATAGGTGTCCCCTTTGTCGCAGTAATGCCTGCATCCACGGCACAAAGTAAAATAGATCAAATTCAATTTTATGGTGGCCAGTGCCATTTTGTCGATTGCGCTACAAATATGCACGACACTGCCGTTGAGCTTGCCCAGCAGCTTGATGGCTACTTTATGGATCAATTCATGTATGCGGAACGTGCCACAGATTGGCGGGGCAACAACAACATTGCTGAAAGCATCTTTAATCAAATGAAGTTCGAGCCCCACCCCGTCCCTAACCTCGTCGTGATGGGAGCAGGGACTGGCGGTACTTCTGCAACTCTTGGCCGCTATATTCTTTATAAAGGGTACGAAACTGAATTAATGGTAGTCGACCCAGAGTTTTCTGCTTTTTACGAAGGGTATACTCAAAATAGCGACACTATATGCACAGGCCGCTCTAGCCGCATCGAAGGCATTGGCCGCCCAAAAGTGGAAAAATCTTTTCAGCCCGATGTCATCGACCATATGATGCAAGTCCCTGACGCCGCGAGTATTGCCGCCATGCTATGGCTTGAAGAATTTACAGGTCGCAAAGCCGGACCCTCTACTGGCACTAACTTATGGGGTGCCCTCAGTGCTGCTGAAAAAATGAATAGCCAAGGTAAGGGCGGTGCCATCGTCACTTTGATTTGTGATAGTGGCGAGCGCTATTTAGATACCTACTACAATCCCGAGTGGGTCAAGAATCACATTGGGGATATTACTCCCTATCAAACACAACTAAAGACTTGGTTTAATTCATGATAAACAATTAAAAGTGGCTAACTTGGCCACTTTTTCATTGTTTGGCGGTCTTTTACTCCCAAACTCCCTCTGCTGTTTTGCCTTGGATCGCTACGTCAGCGTGTCGAAACTCCAAACTGTTCCCGGCTTGCTTTTTATTGCGATAGTCTTGCGTTAGATTTTTTATCGTAGGCGTGAGCAAAACAATGGCATATACGTTAACAAGCGTCATCAGCCCAAGAGACATATCAGCCAAGTTCCAAACCTGTTGTAAACTTGCATTTGCCCCCCACACCACCATCGCCAAATAGATGCCTGTATAGCTGAGCCTACCCAGCCGATTGTCCAGCTTAAAGAAGTGCAGGTTACTCTCTGCATAGGCATAGTTTGCAACCACAGAAGTAAAGGCAAATAACGTAATTGCCAACGCGATAAAGTCGTCACCATACTCGCCAAAATGAATCGCCATTGCCTGCTGAGTCACACTGATCCCCGCCATTTCGCCACTGGCACCAATCCCAGACAATAGCACAATAACAGCCGTACAGCTGCACAACACGATAGTATCAACAAAGACCCCCAACATTTGAATATACCCCTGAACAACTGGGTGATTAGGATTTGGGGCTGCACCAGCTGCTGCATGGGGCACGCTTCCCGCACCAGCCTCATTGGAATACATACCGCGTTGAATACCACTTTTAATCGCCGCACCCAGTGCTCCTGCTGATGCTTCTGTTAAACCGAATGCTGAAAGTACGATGTCTGCAATTAACCCTGGTAATTGAGCCATGTTTACAACACTGATGATTATCGCAGTTATCACAAACGCCGCGCCCATCCAAGGCACAACCACCTCAGCAAAACGCGCGATACGTTTGAGTCCACCAAGCACAATGACACCTGCGACTATCGCAATCATCAAACCACTGAGATAAGTCGGAACTGCAAAGGTGTTATTGAGTGCTTCAGCCATGGTATTGGCTTGCATAGCGCTAAAACTTGCACCGTAGCCAAGAAATAAACAGATTGAAAATAATACAGCCAGCCATTTCTTGTTTAGGCCCGCACGAATGTAGTACGCAGGCCCACCTCGAAACTCCTTTTGACTATCTTTCACTTTGTATAGCTGGCCCAGCACACTTTCAGCAAACCCTGTCGCCATACCTAGCAGCGCTATCACCCACATCCAGAAAACCGCACCACTTCCACCTAAAGAAATGGCCATCGCCACACCAGCTAAATTACCAGTACCCACTCTTGCACTGAGCCCGGTACACAGAGCTTGAAAAGAGCTGATCCCGTTTGGATCCGAACTCGCGCTATGCCTCACTAACCCAAACATATGTTTGAAGTCAACCAGTTGGATAGCGCGTAACTGATAGGTAAACCATCCACCAGCAAATAACAGAACATAAATAAGAAGCTGGCCTTCTCCCCACAGAACTTGATTGATATATGCGACACCCTGCTCAACCATAAATTTACCCTGTAAATGCATTGCAGCTAAAAAGTCACTTCAGGACAGGGCTTTAAGCTGCACAATATTGACTATGTGTTACTGCTTGTTAACATAACAACAGAATGAAAAACATACAAATGTGTGTACAGTTGCACTGCAACATATTCGTTCCACAATTTAGCGGTTCAATACCAAAACTATCAATCATTCTGAGAGCATCATGTTAAACCGAACGATACAACTCTTCCCGCTGTGGGCACTGCTTCTTAGCACCATCGCATACCTCACGCCAGAGCACTTTACACCGTTTAAATCTGCCATTATCCCTTTACTCACTGTGATCATGCTCAGTATGGGGCTGACATTGACTTGGTCTGATTTTAATAAAGTTATGCAGGCCCCCAAGGCTATTTTGCTTGGTGTACTGCTACAATATTTGGTTATGCCCTTAGTAGCGCTGGTTATTGTATTTATGCTTCAACTAGATGATTCACTCAGCCTTGGCATAATCCTCGTAGGGTGCGTCGCAGGTGGTACGGCAAGTAATGTGATGTGCTTTTTAGCCAAAGGAGATGTGGCTTTGTCCATTACCATGACAGCTATTAGTACTTTACTAGGAGTGCTTATCACGCCATTTTTAATCTCACTGTACGCCCAACAGTTGGTCGATATTCCGACTCAAGCGATGATTATCAACCTATTAAAAATCGTCCTCGCACCTGTTGTTTTGGGATTATTGATCAACACTTTTTTGCAAAATCAAGTTGCCAAAGTGCATCGTATTCTACCCTTGGTATCTATGTTCGCGATCGTCTCAATCATTGCCATTATTGTGGCCCTAAATAAGTCACATATCACCGCGATAGGTCCCATTATTCTTATCGCGGTTATCATGCACAATGGGATCGGGCTGTTAAGCGGATACTGGGTAGCAAAGTGGTGTGGGTTTGGTGAAGAGATCTGCAGAACCATCGCCTTTGAGGTCGGATTGCAAAACTCGGGTTTGGCTGTTGCTTTAGCCATGAAATTTTTCTCGCCAGCAGCTGCCATTGCAGGCACACTGTTTTCAATTTGGCACAACATCAGCGGATCAATGCTCGCGAGTTATTGGAGTAAGCGCAGAATAAAAGAGGATAACCAACCTACTTCCACAGAGTATGCCCGACTCCCTGATTAGGGCTCAGTCATTTCTAGCTTTAAAGCCACATGTGTTGAGACCGCAAACCCGAGTGTATGACGGTCTTTTTTCAACTCACAGTACAAGCGATAGTGATGCCCAGAACTAAAGTTGAAAATACCCTCTACGCTACCTGAATGCTGTTTGTTGGCACAATTGGCTTGAATACGATACACCCCAGCAGAGAGTGTCAGGTGATTATACTTGGCACTGACATAGGGTAATCGCCCACTAAGCTCTCGCCCTTGCTCATTCCAGATATATTCTATTTCTACCCGATAATCGCTGGCATACTTACGCGCTCCTTGGTCAACCCAAATGCGCGACAATTGAAGTTGGCCCAATCCTTCGGGGTTGTAAGTAAATGGGGCAGATTGACAACCTATCAACCCAAAAGCGAGTAAAAAAGTAAGTAAACACTTCCGTTTCATATCAATTGCTCCATGTGTATTATTAAGTGCTTCTCACCTAAAAACCCTATTTTATGACTCGCCACAACGTCTTCAGTTATGCTGCCATAAAATAAGGCTCTTGGCCTTGGTGTTTTGCTTTTCTGCGAAAGCTGCCTTTACCCTTCTTTGCTTTTTCAACTTTACTTTTAAACACAGGGCTTGTAACCAATGCTTTGAGCGCATTTTCTTTAATTTCCCCACGATGATGTTCACAGGTTAGCTGTGTTTTTTTACTCATAGTTTGACCTTTTGTGTCTGACATAATTAGGTGAGCACTTATTATTCATTGTCATACTCAGCTCTGCAAGTAAAAACCCGAACCAAATAAGTACCACAGTGCCAACAACCAGCCTGTAACCATAAAATGTTCGATTTCATACGCATTTATTATTTTTATGCCTAAACTGCATAAAGAGCAAACGCGACGCAAATTTGTATGAAATCAATCTCTGTTAGCGGCAATATTTCCATTAGTTATCAAGACGTGGGAAACAAAAATAACCCGGCTATTATCTTAATCATGGGGCTTGGTGCACAAATGACCTTATGGCCCGACGCGCTTTTTTATGGCTTAGTTGATCAGGGCTTTAGAGTTGTACGCTTTGACAATCGAGATGCCGGATTATCCACCCATTTAGAGCAATACGGGAGACCCAGCCTGTTCAAATCTTGGTTAAGCGCCCGTTTGCCACTTCGCAGCCAAGCCCCCTATACATTAGAAGAGATGGCAGAAGACACATTAGCATTAATGAAAGCGCTCAAAATAAAAAAAGCACACTTGGTGGGTGCTTCCATGGGCGGCATGATTGCACAGCTGATAGCAGCAAAGCAGAAAAAAAAGGTCTTGAGCTTAACCTCCATCATGTCTTCCTCGTCCTCACTTAAATTGACTCACGCCAACTTAAAAGTATTTTTACAGCTCGCAAAACTGCGCCCCGATAAACCCAATCGTGATGCTGCGGTCCGCTACAATATTCGGCTTAATCAATTAATTGGCAGCCCAGCTTACCCTCAAGACGAGCAAACCTTAAAAGCTCAGGCAGTTGAAACCGTTGAACGCGCCTATAACCCGCATGCTTTTCAAAGACAATTCGCCGCAATGGCCGCCAGCGGCAGCCGCCAAGAATTAATGACTAAGGTAAAAGCGCCTACGTTAGTGATCCACGGAGAGTCAGATCCCATTATCCCCAGTCAAGAAGGTATCAAAACAGCTCAACAGATCCGAAAATCCAAACTCAAAATAGTCCCAGGTATGGGTCATAACCTACCACCCGAACTTGCCCCTAAAATGATTAAGTGGATAGCAAAACATGTTCGTAAAAGTGAACTCAAACGTGCTAAAAAGCTTGCTCAAAAAGGGCAAAAACGAGATTGGGGATCCGCGCCTATTTAGTACAGTACAAAGGGCATTAAAAAAGCCCATTCAGAAATGAATGAGCCTCACTGCTTGGGAATAAGTACTTTAACGAAGGAAATATTGACTGTACCTGAATAATATAAATTTAGATCGTAACCTTTTGCGCATTCACTCGCCCATATTTTGCTCCATAGCTTTGCTTCAACAGTATGCTAGTCTCTTAGCATTTCGTGTATCATGCTGATATCTCTATCGTCAAAGTAACTAAAGTACACAGGTGTAATATGCTCAAAGTCACTCTCGAGCAATGGCGTATGTTTAAAGCCGTCGTTGAGCATGGCGGCTTTAATCAGGCGTCTGCCCAGATCCACAAAAGCCAATCTAGTATCCACAATGCGGTCAATAAAATTGAAACTGCGCTCGGCGTCAAACTATTTCGTGTTGAAGGCCGAAAAACAATATTGACTGCTGCTGGTGAGCTTATGTTACGCCGTGTCGAATATTTACTTGAGGAAGCCGCAAAGGTAGAGACCATAGGTGCCAACCTTGCAGAAGGTATTGAAACCAAATTGCGAATTGCCATTGACGAGATATTCCCCGCACATTTGCTTTATCGGGTGCTCGATAAAGTCTCCCATGAGTTTCCTTTTTTACGCATTGAACTGGTTGAGTCCGTCCTCAATGGTGCCAATGAGCAGCTGCAAAATGCCAACGTCGACATCGCTGTTTCCGCATTTACCCTTGAAGGCTTATTTAGCGAGGAGCTCTGCCAAATAGAGTTTCTCGCCGTTGCGAGTCCACAACATGCCCTTCATCAAAGTGGCAGGGCACTGACTTTAGAAGATTTAAAATCACACCGACAAATCGTAGTACGAGATTCTGCCGTATCAAAAAGCCATGATTCAGGATGGCTACAGGCAAGCCAACGCTGGACAGTCAGCCATATGCGTACCTCTATAGATATGATTAAAAGTGGTTTTGGCTTTGCTTGGTTGCCAGTGCCATTAATAGAAAAAGAGCTTCAAAATGGCGAATTAGTTGCGCTCAATTTACAATCAGGGCGAACACGCCAAGCCCAGCTGCACCTGACTTTTGTCGACGGAGATAGCCTAGGGCCTGCTGCCAGGACTTTTTTAGGTGAACTCAGATACCAGAGTATGATCATGCCAACGACACAAAACTCAGAGGTCGATTAACAGTAAATCGCTACGCAGCTTTGGCGTCTATACTTGTATGGTGCAGCAATTTTATTAGGGACAACCATGAATGAAAAACAGCTTGCAGAGCAATTCTACAGTGCACACCAATGGTCTGTGCTCAATGATCCCATCGAAACTTGTACACAACGTGCTCTAGCGCTGGATTCGACGCTTCTAAAGCAGGTCGCCAAAGGTGAACAGCCGGCAACAATACGTTTGTGGGAATGCCCTCAATCATTGATTGTCAGTCGCAAAGAAGCCAGGTTAGCGGATTTTGACAGCGCCTGTGACACCTTAGCTCAACTGGGGTGGCCTGTTTCGGTCAGAGAAAGTGGCGGCACTGCGGTTCCTCACGGTCCTGGTATTTTAAATTTTTCACTCATCTTTGCACAGACCAAAGACCAGCCTTTAGATTTAGATGCTATCTATATCTCCTTGTGTGAGCCTATTCGCAACGCACTGCGCAACCTTGGCTTGCAGAGTGAGTATGGAGAAACTCCCGGTGCATATTGCGACGGTCGATTTAATCTCAATATTGATGCTCTCAAAGTGACAGGTACAGCTCAGCGAGTAGCACTTTCACCAGCCAATGACTTGGGGCTTTACCGCGCCGTATTAGCACAAGCCATGATCATGATTGAAGCCGATCCACATGATACGACAGGCATCGTCAATCAGTTTTACCAGCTAGCAGGTGGCGACAATTGCTACGATCCCCACGCATCAACTAGCGTTGATAGACATTTAGCAGGCCACTACCCAAACGGCAAATTGACCCAAGTTATCAGGCAAGAAATTTTACTCGCCTTACGTGACTTTAATACGGATATTGACCCTCAATTAGAATTTTAAAATATATAAGCTCCTTTGGTTTTCACATTGGCTTCACATCATCGCCTGCAAAGTAGTGTAAAAAAGGAGGCCGCTTTATGTTTAGTCACATTCGTACCGTTGTTGTTACTTCGTTTACTCTGCTTTCGATACCCACTTTGGCTGCATCGATTGCTCACCAAAACATGGTCAACCAAGCTGTTGAACGTTTTACGCAAACCAATAAACAACATTGGTCCTATCAAGTACACAGTGTAGAAGTTGAAGAAGGGGAAAAAACCGAGTTGCAAGCACAACACACACCTCACGTAGACGCAGGTAAGCGCTGGCAGCTGTTGCAACTCAATGGTAAAAAGCCATCGAATAAACAAGCTGATGAATTTGCTAGAAAACGACAAAATGAAGGGTTTTCTGTCAGCATAAAAGAATTGATAAAAACAGATGCATTAACTCTTGATAGAGAAACCCCTGAGTACATCTCCTTCACATATCCCGTTGAACTCTCCGATCTGGGCGACGATGCCCTCGGCAAGTTAGTGGGTCGCATACAGATAGACAAACACAATTTGAATATTGACCACATATCTGTTCACAATACCGAGGAATTCAGCCCAGTTGCGTTGGCT
Source organism: Pseudoalteromonas luteoviolacea (assembly GCF_018100925.1). GTDB lineage: Bacteria > Pseudomonadota > Gammaproteobacteria > Enterobacterales > Alteromonadaceae > Pseudoalteromonas > Pseudoalteromonas obscura. The sequence goes on from NZ_JAGJEH010000006.1 coordinate 281,717, forward strand.
GACATTGATCACTTTAAGCTACACATGCAGTTTATGACCATAGACAATACCGTACTACCCAAATATAACACGATGGAAATGAGCGGTACCTTCTCCTTCTTTATTGAAATCGAAGAAACATCTAAAACCACATTTAGCAATTATCAAAAACACCTTATAGTCACAGATGAAAGATAATTATAAGCCTATAAATCATACAATTAGGCATCTATTAAAACTCTATTGAGCAATTAATAGATATTCATTAAGACAGAGAGGGGCGTGATATTAAAGACTCATATCACGTCACCACATAAGCTGACTCAGGCGTTCGAGCACCCTGCCTATTCGTAATTATAGGCCGTGTACGATATGATCTTGTGTGGTGCGATTTAACATTTTGCATGAGGAATCACAATGAAATTACATCGCCGTCACTTTATTAAAAACATTACACTCGGCTCTCTTGTGGGCTTAATAGGCACGCACGTGCACGCACGTACTCTCACCCCCAGCGAAATGGAAGGCCCCTATTACCCGATCACACCGCAAAAAGATCAAGATGCAGATCTCACTCAAGTTGTTGGTAAAAAAGGTAAAGCAAAGGGCATCGCGATAGAAATATACGGACAAGTATTCGACAACCAGGGAGTACCGTTAGAAGATACAACTATAGATTTATGGCAAGCTAACAGCTACGGAAAATATCATCATCCACACGATAATAGCAATGCCCCCATTGACGAAAACTTTCAGGCATGGGCGATAATACAAACAAAAGCTGGAGGACACTTTCGCTTTAAAACCGTCTTTCCTGGCGCCTACCCGTTGAATGCTTCACAACAACGTACACCGCACATTCACTTGAAAGTTTCGAAAAGAGGCTATCATTCGCTACTGACTCAAATGTACTTTCCAGACCACCCTTTGAATCAAAAAGATGGACTATTTAGAAGCAAAACACGCCAAGAGCAAGCCTTGATGACCGCTAAAACAACATCAAAAGCCAATCAGTATCGATATGATATTGTCCTTGCTAAAGTTTAGTGTCGACTTGCAAAACGTATTGTCCATTCAGTGTTAATTTGCTTTAACTGCCCTCGCTGAATGGGCGCTACATTTAGATGACTTCAATAACGCGGCCATATATTTTCACCAATTGATCTTCCCCTAGCGCATTTTATGGCTATCAATAAAAGTGTCATATCACCGTGATAGCGTGAGCATAATCGTAAACAACAATCCTAGTTTTACGCACTCAATTACAGTAGTTTGAAGTATGCAAAGCGTCATAGATATTCAATGGTGGCAGCTGGCGGTATTTAGCCTAACGCTAATCGTTCCTTATTACATCAATATGCATTACCAGTTAGGCTTGTTGAAAGAAACTGTCGTAAGCTTGGTTAGAATGACCTTACAGTTGATTTTGATCGGCATTTATCTAGAGCTGTTGTTTGATCTCAATAGTATTTGGGTCAACTTAGCCTGGATGTTAGCTATGGTCTTAGTTGGCAGTAGTGCAATCATCAACAAACTTCATTTCCCAAGACACATTGTATTGATACCCGTTGCGCTCAGCTTAGTTGCCGGACTGTTGCCGTTAATGACGATCCTCTCTTTGGGCATTATTCAACCAGAACCTTTTTATCACGCGCGCTATGTTATCCCTTTAGCTGGCATGCTGCTTGGCAATAGCATTTCTGGGAATATTATTTGCTTACAAAGCTACCATAGCGCGTTGCAAGAACGCTGGCCTGAATATCAAGGGGCGCTGGCATTAGGCGCTTCTCCCAGTGCTGCAACTCGACCGTTTGTACAAGAGGCATTACAAAAAGCCATGTCCCCTATACTCGCTACAATGGCAACAACGGGACTTGTCACCATTCCTGGTATGATGACAGGGCAAATACTAGGCGGTGCATCCCCCATGGTGGCAATTAAATATCAGCTTATGATCATGCTCGCTATTTTTGTCATGATGAGTATTACCATTACCGTCAGCTTATGGCTGGTGGCAAAGCGCAGTATTTCAGTGGAAGGGAAACCTCAAGTTAGCCTCTGTTAAAAAAAGAATAGGCAGCTCTAAAGCTGCCTACTCTTTGATTTTACTTTTCGGTATCTCGATATTTCTCGAACCAAGCCACGATATGACCCACCTTTTGGATCAAGTTACTGGGCCTTGCGGCAATACCGTGCCCCGCTTTGGGAATGCGCACCATAGCAGTATCTATACCGCGTAGCTGTAGTGCTTGATAATATTGCTCAGTTTCACTCATTGGTGTGCGGTAATCATTTTCACCCGTTAGCAACATAGTTGGTGTTTTAACATTGCCTACCAGCGACAGTGGAGAGTGCTTCCATAGATGCTCGGTTGCTTCCCATGGCATGCCCGGCATCCAGTACTTTGCATAGTAATTATACGCATCTGCTGTCAGTGCAAAACTAATCCAATTAATCACAGGCTTTGCCACAACTGCGGCTTTAAAGCGATCAGTGTTGCCAATGATCCAAGCTGTTAATACACCACCACCTGAACCGCCAGTAACAAACAAGTTATCTTCATCAACAAACTTTTTCGCCACCATACCATCGACGACATCAATAAGGTCGTTGTAATCCTTTGATGGATAATCATGGTGGATGAGATTTGCAAATTCCTGCCCATAAGACGTACTACCCCTTGGATTAGCCCAGACCACCACATACCCTTTTGACGCCATCAATTGCACTTCTGTACTGTAATTCGGGCCATATGCGGTGTGTGGACCACCGTGGATCTCCAAAATCATGGGATATTTCTTAGAGCCGTCAAAGTTAGGCGGTAAGGCATACCAAGCTTGAATGTCCCTGCCATCGACTGAAGACTTAACGGTGATAGCTTTTACCTCAGCGGTCTTTTTGTGCCCTAACAAATCTTCATTTAAGTCTGTAAGTTGAACCGACTTTCTTCTTTTATCCACCAATGCGAGGTCTGCAGGTCGCTGTGTATCAGCAGTAGTGACCACTAAGCGGCCACTGCCAGCTACAGCAAAATGGCCCGAAGTATACGGACGTCCAAGTGACAAGCCTCCCAGCTCAGCAACTTTCTCTGTCACTTTGCCTTTTAAAGTGACATGGCCCACATACTGCTGGCCATGATCTACATAGCTAAAGTAAAGTCCACGTCCTTTTTTATCCCATTGATGGGCACTAATTGGGCGATCCAATGACTCGGTGAGATTGATCTGGTTTTTGCCATCTGGGTCCATCATGTAAATATCAAAGTTTTGGCTCGATAAGCGCTTATCTTCATAGTGGAGATAGGCAATTTTATCTCTTTGCTGATTCAGTTTAGGGCGATATTCAGGACCATTGTTATCGGTGATTTGAGTAACTTGACTATCAGCGACATTGATACGATAAATATCTGATTGGCGAGGCCTATTTTGCCAGTCATCATGACGATCTGCATTGAAATAAAGCGCTTTACCATCTTTACTCCAAGTTAATGACGAGCGGTGATGAAAATCCCCTTGCGTCAACTGTCGAGGTGTTCCTCCTTCCGCCGGCACCACATAAATATGATGATAGCCATGTTTGATAAAACCACCGCCATCACGCTTGTACAGCATGTCATCTATATATGTGGCGTTACCCGCCCACTGAGCCCCCTTTGGCTTCTTTGGCATATCTTTAAAAAGACCACTTTTACTCTTTGGCTTAAACATGGTGAACGCAATCCACTTACCATCTGGCGACCAACTTATATTGCCCACACTTTGATGCACATTGGTTACTCTTGCCGTTTGCCCAGAGTCTAACCAGCGTACATACAGCTGGTTATCACCCTCTGCGTTGGCTAAATATGCCAATCGCTTACCATCTGGTGAATACTTAGCACCGCGAAATTGATTTTTACCAGACAATAATGGTTGATGGGTATTGGTTTTTAAACCCACCTCCCACAGGTTAATGCGGGTGCTATCAGACATGATGTCCATTGCTCTGCGCTCGTAAACAACCTTATAACCGTCAGGGTGAACCTGCGGGGATGCCGCGTACTCAATATTGAACACATCCTCATACTGCCACGTATTATTGGGATGAGTATCTTTAGCCATCACTGGTAGCGCTATCATATGAGCTGCCAACAGCGTTAAACCTAGCTTGTTTTTATTTTTCATATTCAGACTCTTAGTATTGAACTCATCGCCTTAACATCACGGTTTGTACCGACATAAATGTCAATGAGTCTTGTTACAATATATCAATTATCAGTTCAGTGCTAAGATGCCTTAAACAAATGGACTATTCAAAACAACTGCGACTAATTACCGTAGTAAGAGATGACCGACTTCACACTGAAAACCCGCCGTTGAATCCTGCAAAGCCCATACCATTAAGGCACACAATCACAGTATAAAAAAAATGCAATTGACTAACGCGAGGTTAATTGTGACTCTGAGTATGCAGTACAAAAAACAAACAAAAAGGATATAACATGAAATTAAAGCTAAATAAAAAAGGCATTAAACAGCTAAGCCAAAAACGACTTAACTCAGATGTCACTAAACAAGTTGGCGGTGGTGCTATTGCCTCGAAAGACTATTGGTGTCAATCTGGTCAAATGCCATGTTGGACCAATGGACCCTGTATCACAACCCCGTATAAAGGTTGTAATACCAGAGGTTGGTGTCAAGGCTAATAATCTGTACTAGGTTCCCCATATTAATGCCGATCTAGGTAGTACGGCATTGATAAGTAGCAATTCACTCATTGTTATAATTCGCTTTTAGTCATTGATAAGCCCACAAGAAACAGTAGCCCGTTTAAACGATTACCAGTCACATCGTTTCACTTTTTCAAACCATGGGCGATTAAAGCGCTTTGTTACCGGCTTTTTAAACCCTGGCAGTATCATATCCATGCCTGTTGACAAGTGTTCACTTACCAATTTGCGGATCCTGTCATCATCTAACTGCGTGTAGGCGTCGAGCAACCGCTTCTTCTCTTTTACCGTTAAAGGCTCTCCATGCATATGCTTAAATCGTGTATTGAGCCACAGTAGCAAAGCTTGCTTGCCCTCATTAGGAAATGCCAACGTCAAGGTTTCAGTTGGACTATATAATCTTTGAAAATTGACCCATTGTTGCTGCAAAGCAAAGACAAAAAGTAAATTTACGCCCGCAGAGATCTGGCCCGAGCGTTTGTCAATATTTTGATACCCTGCCAGTGCCGCCCTAAAGTGTTGCTCAGCCCGTTCAATACGCCCTTCTTCAAGTGCAATCAAACCCTGGTTATTCTCAATGATTGCCAGCAGGTTTTTTCTATCGGCGAGTTTTGCTAATTTCTGTGCTTTGCTATAAAGCGCTTTCGCTTTTTCCAACTCATCAAGTTGCCGAGCAAGCAGTGCCAAACTATTTGTAATGGTCAGTCTTTGCCTATCATTGATCGCATACTTCACCGAGCACTCTAAGCTGATTTGCGCATCAATGATGTAATCGTGTTTACGCAGCCAAATACCTGTACCACTCGTAACTGTTACGAGCTTATCAATAAAGTAAGGGTGTGTTTGATGATGAAAAATCGCTTCTATAGAATCAATGATTTGCTTCAGTTCACCAGTAAATACGGACGCCCGCATTGCAGCAATATGCCACCTAATTTGCTGGACATCTGTCAAGGCGTGAGGCGTAGGAATATTATTGAGAATTTTCAGTGTTCGAGAAGGGTCAACACGAAGATAATCCTCCGCTTCTTTGAGCTTATCGTCCAGTGGAGCGGCCACAACCGTACCTGTAATAAGACTAAGTAAGGCAATTACCTCAGCAGCTCGCACATCACCTCTCCACCGAATAAGTTAACTAAAATATAGATAGGCAGCGCGTATTATTCAAAATAACCGAGCGCTTGATACATAAAACACCGACTCTATGGTTGATGTGAGTCAGTGTGATAGACCCATAAGATAAGCACAATAATTGGCAAGTTTTTAGTAACGGGCCCAAACGGGTGCAACCAAAAACTGCCATCAATCCACGATAATAGCCCACTATATACAACAATTGTAAGTACCTGCACCATACAGCACAATTTGACTTTTTTCTGAGCTAACAACCAAAGCCCCAATCCGATATCCAATGCGCCACCACCATAGACAGCGAGCTTGGCTAAGGTGCCATAAATTTGTGCTTCTGCAAGAATATCAAAACCAATATGGGGCGCAAAAAACACCGAAGTTAAGCCGGTAAATATCCAGACAAACGCGAGGCTAAAGCAGGCGCAGTGATACAATCTCTTGTGCTGTAAACGCATTCTTTATACCACTGATAGAGGCTTAAAGACCATTAGCACCAATAACGCTAAAATAGCGATAAAAGCCGGGATCCCCAACAGGGTCCAACGCCGCATTAAGGCTTTAAATTCGCCAGTCACATGCCCTTTATCGATAGATTCTTTGGCTAGTCGACGTAGTCTATATTGTATTTTCAATACTGGAAGCCAACAGAGACCGATTAATCCAAAAAGCCCTGCAACCATTAAAAACCAAGGAGATTGAAAAGAGTAGCCTAGTAGATGCATTAGATAGAGGCCACTTACGATTTGTGTCACAACGGCCGGTGTAGTAAACAGCCAGTCTCCTAATACAACATGTTGCGTAGTCACATAAATTGCTTGAGGGTTATTAGAGCGGTTTGCCATGAACATAAAAAACGCGATGCCCGCACCTGTCCCCATCACCACAATCGCCGCTAAAATATGAATAAACTTGGCGATAAAATATGGTTCCATCATTTCAATACCTGCTCTTTTTGATATATGCCAAACGCATTAAAGTGCGCGTAAAACTCTGATAATTTCAACAGACCAACACACGCTGTGGCTCCTCGGTGATCGATGCTATCTGATAGCAGCTTTTTGGCAATAATTATTGCTGAAAAAGTGGGAATATAAGGCCCGTGACCATCTGGAGCATACAGTCGCCAAGTCAATGTCTGAGGCTGGACGTTTAAATCTCGTCCCTTAATCGACACTTCCATCGCGCCAATATCACTGCCAAATTTAAGAAAACAATTGCTCAAAGTATCGAGTTGCTTAGCTAAAGGAGCCCAGCTTTTGACTATGTTCCACTTGGCAATAGCAGCCATTGTGACCATCCCCCAGTGTAATAAAGGCAATTCTAATCCAGCTTGAAAACTCACTCGCTCGGAAACACCATACCGCTCGGGAAATAAGGCCAGATCTGGCACATCTACATTGGCTAATAAACGGCGCTTTGCAATATCGCCAAAGTCATGACTTTTAGCATCCATCCAACCATAGGCTGGTTGCCAGCGACCTTGTCTAAATACCGAAAAGGGATGCCCTGTGTAGGTAAGAATGGCTTCAATTGTCGCAGTGCCTCTTTGGGCTTTATTCCCAGGTGCAATTGCGATATCAATACTGTCTATATTTTCAAACAAAGGTAAAAAGTGATCGATCACCGCCGAAGATAACCCGGGTACCGAACTGGCACCACTTACGACTAACACACCATTTTCCCGCGCCATTTTATCTAAACAGCCAATATCACATACAAACTGTCTGTCATCAGCTAAATCAATATAATGGGCTCCAGCGTCAATACAGGCCTTTGGTACTGTGTAGCCTTGGCCTTGATACGGTCCTCCTGTATGGATCACCATAAATGGCTTTTGTGCTTTCAATTGCTGTGAAAATGCGTCTGCATGCAAATCTACCTGCCACGTTTCAAGTGTTGCATTAGAGGATTTTTTCAGCAGTTCTACAAATTGCTCAGCTTTTTCTTGGTTTCTTCCTGCTATTATCAAGGTAATATCATGGCTAGCTAAAGATTTCGCTATGCGCTGACCAAAATTACCATAGCCACCTAATATAATTACCTTTTTTGACATTGCCTATCCTTACTTCTACTACAGTATCAAGATTGCTGGTTTTTAACTCATTAAGATCAAAGAATATCAGTCCAAATCTACAGCCTTTATCGTTCGTTATACTACCCAAAATCACAGACACAACAAAGCGCTGAGTTTGACGCGTCTTCAACATTGCATAATGAAAAAAAATCTATTCATTTCACATTGCAAAGTATGCGATCACGGCTAGACTTGCCTTGAATTCTATCAGGACAAGGAGTTATTTAATGACGCTTAAAACAACAGGAAAGGTAATAGCTGTCCTTTCTCTTGCCACCCTTACCGCTTGTATGAGCACATCTCAATCACCTTATTTAAAAAGTTCTCTCTCTGAGGGGATTGGTCCACTTGAGGTAAGAGCCCCCTATGCAAATTACGTCAACTACTATGGCTATGTTGACGCCACCGTCAAACCAGAGGGCGTATATAAAGGGAAAGATACGTACTATTTGTACGCATGGGTACCTGCGGCTGTTGACGAAATTGGTATCTCAATGCAGTCACCCGTTGAGTCAAAGCCAACTGACAAAGACTTTGTGCACACAAACTTTGCTCCGGGGATGGAAAAAGACCAAGCAAAGTACTTTGATACTTACATCGTGTTTGATCGTATGAATATCATCGACAGCAAAAAAATTGCGCAAGGCGGTAAAGTATTGCAGCCATTGGGTTACAACGATGACACACGAGAATTACCAGCAAACCCCAGTGGGGCTTATTACAACTCGCTCTTAAGACAAACAACCAATTTAAACAACCCGACTGAATCTTTAGTCAGAGGGGTTTATCGTATCTCATTCACCTCTTTCCGCTCTCAAGTTGAGGGCTCATTTGAAGCCACCATTGGCACCAATGTACCAGGTGTGAAAATTGCGGCTTCATTGGAGGAGCTTCATAAGCTAGTTAATGACGGCAAATTATAAGAATAAGTCAGGGTGATGCAGTGCATCACCTTATCCCACATCATGGCTGTAAGCTTCAAGTTTACTGTAGCATTATCGCTATTCCTTAACGCAAATTAGCTCAATGACTAACTCACCCTCAAGGTATTAAATTAGTTAAAAATAAAACCCAAAGTTTTAGACTTATTTCAAACAGTCGCTTCAGCATCATCCTTTAATCAAAAATGGCGCTGACCACCTTAGTTCAGCGCACTGAAAGCAATTTAAAGCACCGCCGTTAAAATTGAATTTATGCTTGGATACCACATCATCATCCCAGCAGCAGTCAAACCAATAAGCGTAATCAAAACACCAAAGCAAGCTACCCCAGCAACACACCATCTAACGCTCACATGTCGATGACGTTTACCCCATAAAATTAATTCATACATGGCCATTGGCAACAGATAGCAGGCGAATGAAAGAAATATATCAACAGGACCATCAAGTGTTAGCGTATTACCATTCATCCCCTGATTAACTAAATACCACCCCATCAGGTATAGACGAAATGTCCAAACTCCATTGACCAATAAGAAGCTATGTACCGCCATGCGTTGATGTGCATCAAAACGCTTTTTAATCGCGTAACGCCAAGCGAAGTAAATGGTGATAGGGATCAAAACGCCATTTAGCGTAATCCCCAATGATCCTATATCACTGAGCCGGTGGCCTGCTCCCCATGTTAGATATAGGCCAGTCAACGCCCCCGATAGACCTAGTAAAAAAAACACTCGGCCATTGTAGCGGTGAAAACGAGGGTAGCGTTTACGAACATTGGGGAGCAGTTGGAATAAGCCACTCAATGCCAATAAAGCTGCGGGTAAAACATGCGCAAAAAACATTGCTGATTGAAAGTTAATATTGCTATTGAGCCCTTGCGCTGGAGATATAGCTCCTGCTTTTTCGATACTGCCCATAGCCAAAGGCAATGCATATAGACTCAAGATATAGATGGCAAATGCCCACTGCCCTGCCAATGCCACCACCATCCAGCTTTTAGTCGCACCATTGAGTGTATTTTCAGCGGTTAAGGTAGGTAGTTTAAGTTGTGATAAAGTTAAAGAAATCATCTTAGCCCCTTTTGTAATCTGTTGATTTAATTACTAAGGTGACAAAAACAACGCGATTAGTCGCACCGAATTCGAAATTCGGTGCATGGTTTTTTGCAATCTTTACTTACAAAAGCAAAATTGAGGTATTGAGGCCAGTTGAGTACGATTAGCATGTCGATTTTTTTACCTGTATTCGAGCTTTGGGATCACCACATGATACAGCCATACATTCATGTCATTTTGCTAGCTGTTAGCCTTATCTTGCTATTTGCTCAACTCGGTGTGCGTAATAAAAAGACACTACATATTTTATTTGCAATCTTCTGTGGCTCAGTTGCAATGACCGCAGCTAAACGTATTACCGGCGCAGACCTTGGTCCCTATCAATACCTCATCGGCATGCTTGCCTGTGCAACTTGTAATTGCTTCTGGTTGATCGCAAGAGCGCTCTTTCGAGAAAAAAACCCGATAGCATGGCAGCACATCGCCGTTGCGATTACAATTGCAGTACTGGTCGTGTTTCAACAAGGTTACCTCTTTGCCACTGCACACTGGACGCTGCACTCCCCTTGGCTAAGCCTGTTGTTCAGCTCATTGGGAGAGGTCACTATTTTATTGTCGTCTGGTATATTGATGCTCTCTTGCTGGGAGGCATGCAGAGGCTTTAATCAAGCATCTCGTATAGATAAGCAACAGCGCATTGTGTTTTTGAGCATTTTTGGTAGCGCTATTTTGATCAGTAAAACAGCGCAAAATGTGCTTAATGGTAACCCAGAGCAACTGGCTTTGATCACATCACTGCTCACCATAGGTATCTTAATTTGCTTACAAACACTACTTATCTGGCGCAGCACTTTACGTAAACAAGCACAGGAAGGCACTATCGCGCCTCATGCTCACAGCTTAAAATCACACGCTACCAGCTCTGAAGAAACTAGCTCCCTTGCAAAGCAAATTCACAACCTTATCATCGAGCAACAGGGCTACCTGCAAACAAATTTAAAAGTGGCAGACATTGCAAGGAAGCTCGATGTCTCTGAGTACAAGGTCAGCAAAATATTGCGAGAGCATATGGGCGCCCGTAATTTTAACCACTATATCAATGAACAACGTATTCAACATGCCATGCAGTTATTAAGTGATGCCGATAAACAACATTGGTCGGTACTCGTCGTTGGACTTGAAAGCGGTTTCGCCTCTGTCGGTCCATTTACTCGCGCCTTTAAAGCCTATACAGGTTCAACACCAAACCAATATAGACAAACTCTACCACCTGCGACACCGGTATCTATCTGACCCTCTCCGGTCTTAAAAACGATGTAAAATACGCCTAAAACCAAAATAAAAAATTCTAATCCACAGGCATTTCACCCAACCTAAAAATAAATAATTTCATATAAATTAATAAGGTAAAAGTATTTCAGAACAAACCGAACACGATTCTTCCACTCAATATTTTTGTCATATTTTTGGAACCAACTTGCCACTTTTTCTTAGCTTATTTGTCTTTTTTGCTCTCTATAGTAGCGTCACTAAAACCGATAAATGAGAAAGGATTATGAAAACAAAATTACTGCCATTGGCGCTGTTATGTAGCACAACCACCTTATTAACGGGTTGTTTTGATTCAGATGACAACGAAGTTAAAGCCAAAGTCCCAAATCAAGAAGTGGTGATTGGCACAGCTATCGAGTTGCGTCTGATGGAAACCACAGATCTACATGCCAATGTGCTTAATTTTAACTATTTTACAGATGCGCAAGACAACAAAGTCGGCCTAGTAAAAACCGCAGCCTTAATCCATAAAGCAAGAAACGAAGCGCAAAACTCAGTACTTGTCGACAATGGCGATCTCATCCAAGGTAGTCCCTTAGGTGACTACATAGCTAAAATAAAAACCCTGCAAGACGGTGAAGTTCACCCTGTTTATAAAGCGATGAACACCTTGGACTATGACGTTGCCAATATTGGTAACCATGAATTTAATTTCGGTTTAGAGTTTTTACAAGAAGCCATTGATGACGCAAATTTCCCCTATATTTCTGCCAATGTCTTTAAATACGATGGCGACGATGATGATAGCAATGATGAGCCTCTGTTCTCTCCCTATCTTATTCAAGACAAAGCATTTGTAGATACAGATGGTAATACTCATACCATCAAAGTCGGTTATATCGGATTTGTGCCTCCGCAAATCATGCAATGGGATAAGGCTAACCTTGAAGGTAAAGTCATTGCCAAAGACATCGTCGCGATGGCGAACAAATACGTGCCAGAGATGAAGTCAAAAGGCGCGGATATCATCATTGCCATTCCACACTCAGGGATCGATACCTCCGCACATACTGAAAAACAAGAAAACGCCAGCTACCACCTGTCTAAAGTTGCCGGTATTGATGCCATCATGTTTGGTCATTCTCATACCAATTTCCCAGGCCCACGCTATGAAGGCATGGAAGACAAAGGGATTGACACCAAAAAAGGAACGGTTAATGGCGTGGCCGCCGTTATGCCTGGCTTTTGGGGCAATCACCTCGGTATTATCGATGTAACTCTCACCTATCAAGCTGACGGCTGGGCTGTAACAGGATCGCAATCGACACTCATGCCGATATATGAACAAGATGCAGATAGAAACGTCACCTCTTTGGCTGACAACGATGCCGATATTGAAGCTGCTGTGCACCATGACCACGAAGAAACTCGCACTTGGGTAAATGAACCTTTTGCAAAAATCACCAATCAAGTAAATAGCTTTTTTGCCCTCGTCAACGATGACCCTTCCATCCAAATCGTGACCGATGCACAGACCTGGTATGCGCAAGAGAAAATGCAAAACTCAGAGTATGATGGACTACCAATTCTTTCTGCCGGCGCACCATTTAGAGCTGGACGTGGTGGTGCCGACGACTATACCTATATCGCTGCTGGTGATATTGCTTACCGTAACGTTGCTGATTTATATATCTACCCAAATACATTAACAATCTTGAAGTTAAATGGCGCCGAAGTAAAAGAGTGGCTAGAAATGTCGGCTGGGCAGTTTAATCAAATTGACCCTGATTCAATGGAAATGCAGTCATTGATCAATGGTGACTTCCCTTCATATAATTTCGATGTTATCGACGGCGTCACTTACCAAATAGATATCACTCAACCCGCGCGTTACAACAGCAAAGGCGAAAAAGTATCTGATGGCCAGCGTATCAAAGCGCTTTCATATCAAGGGAAGCCCATTTCCGACGAACAGGCGTTTTTAGTCGTCACCAACAACTATCGCGCTTCAGGTGGTGGTAACTTCCCGGGCATCAGCGCTGATAAAATCATCAACCCATCACCTGATGAAAACCGCCAAGTTGTTGCCAATTATATCACCCACAAAAGCGGAGCGAATGAAGGAAAAGGTTTAGATCCTTCTGCCGATATGAACTGGTCATTTACTGCAATTGAAAACGCACAAATTCAGTTCACTACGTCAAACAGTGAACACGCTAAAACATACAGTGAACAATTCAACCATATTCAGCCGCTTGATAAAGCCAATGAAGCTGGCTTTGCACTGTATCAGCTGAACTTATCTCAACTTAACAACCAATAACACCCAAATACCCATACGGGGTGCACAAAAGAGTGCACCTCACCTCCTTTGCAGCTATTTAGGAAGTTGGCTGTAACAATAAACCAAACCAACGGGAATTGAAAAATGACTGTAAATAAACTGACTTTATCAGTCTTGCTCAGTGCGGGTTTACTTGCCCATTCAACCTTTACAACCGCCGCAGCCTACGACTGGAATAACACAGCGCCAGTTAAAGTACCTAGTGCAGCTAATAATAACGGCAAGACCGTTTATTTTGACGTATCTCATGGTGGCGTTGAAGGCAATGCTGACTGGGTCATTGACGGCGCTTTTTCAGACTTTGCAGACGCACTTGTTCAACATGGTTATACCGTCAAAGAATACCGCGGTGTTGACCTAAACAATGATGGCCGTATCCGCTTTTACGATGATCGTACTAATGGCGCACAAACAAATGAAGCCATCATTACCTTTGATGCAATCAAAGACGCCGATGTATTTGTACTAGCAGAAACGAATAGACCATTTACATTGGCTGAGCAAGCTGCGCTTGAGCAATATGTCGCCAGTGGCAAAGGCATATTTTTCGTTGCCGATCACTATGATGCGGATCGCAATTTAAATACTTGGGATGCAACTGAAGTATTCAACGGCTACAACCGCTCAGATCTGAGTAAATACAACATGGGTGGCGCATATGGCGACTGGCGCAATCCAAAATCGGCTCATGCAGGATGGCTAGTTGAAAACTTTGGGATCCGATTCCGCTTTAATGGTGTTGACTACAAGCAAGGTGTGAGTGGTGTAGAGCCTAGTGCTCAAACTGAAGGGATAACACAAGGTGTTGACCCAATCTTGATGGCCGCTGGCGCAACCCTCGCAATTGTTGACCCACAAAAAGCCAAGGGACTGGTTTACTTCTCAGAATCCGATACACCAGTCAAATGGCGACATGCCAAAGATGACGGACTATATTTTGGCGGAAAAGCTGAAGGCCCCTACGTTGCTATCGCCAAATCTGGTGCCGGTAAAGCCGCTTTCATCGGTGATTCATCCCCGATAGAAGATGCGACACCAAAATACCGTCGCCAAGATAACGGCAACACTAAAAAAACTTATCCTGGTTGGACAGATCCCGGTCATGCTTCTGTACTCGCTGTTAATATCATAAACTGGCTTGCATCCCCTGAAAGTTACCAATACTTCGATGGTCAAAATGGCCATGCCAGCGGGTTTGCTACACCGACCCCCATGGCATCTCAAGAAATGTCAGATCCCAACAATGGTCAACCGTGGGGCACGCCTGCTAGCGGTTTTAATCCATGGGACACAGATACCTACAAAAACAATTCGTTTAATGCCCCACATGGAGACGGTCAAACAAATCCTGATCCTGACCCGGATCCAAACCCAACACCGGGTAATGCTGTATCTGTCAGCGATGCGTTAGCGGCACCGCAGAATACACCTCTAGTCGTGATCGGTAAGGTTACTGCTGCGATCAATGGTATTTACGGATTGCAACTAAGCGACCTCAACAATCCCGCAACACACATTTTTGTTAAGCTGGAAAGCAACCAAAGAGCCGACTTTAACCCACAGCTAAACCCTGCAATTTTAAATCAAAATATTATTGTGACAGGAAAGCGCAACAGCTATATGGGTGAACCAGGCATTCGCTACGTCACTGAACTGCAAATAGCGCCTTCATACATGTCAGTTGAGCAAGCATTGGCCACTGCACAAGGTGAGTCTATCGAGTTAACGGGTCGCGTAAAGTCTGCTTTAAATAATATTTATGCATTGATTTTAGAAGACATTAATGACCCAAGCTTTACCATCAATATCAAATTAGAAAGCAGCCAGCGCGCGCAGTTTAGTCCTGTATTGAACCCTGATGTACTCAATGCAACTTTAGTGCTCAAAGGGGTGCGTGACAGCTACATGAGTCAGCCTGGTGTGCGCCAAGTTTCAAGTATTACACTGACTTCAGATGATAATAGCGGCAACCCGGATCACGGCAGCGATCTAAGCGTCTCTGATGTGTTAGCAATGAACAATGGTCAACCTGTGGTTGTATCAGGCACTATCACAGCAGCAATTAACAATAAATATGCGCTTGAACTGACGGACTCAAACAATGCTGGTAACAAACTTTATATTAAGCTTGAGTCTTCACAGCGCGATACCTACAGCCCTTTGCTCAACCCTGAGTTAATCGGCAAACGACTGAGAGTCGAAGGCATTAAAAATGATTATATGAGCCACCCAGGTGTGCGCAGTGTGAGCAAATTAACACTGCTAAATTAATTATATAGCGAAGAGGTTCAGGCCATATTGGCCCGAACCTTTTACGTTATTGTTTTATTGCTTGAATGGGTGTCGATGAAAAATTCACGTATTGATTTAATATCGCCTGACCATCGCTATTTTGGGTGAAAGTGAGGTAGATATTACTGTCCTCAAAAAAGAAGCTATTTGGCGACATCGCATATAACTCTTGATACCCCCAACCCTCTTGTAAGAAATACAAATCACCTTGATAATAAGCGACCGTATAGACAGCCCCATTTTGTAGGCGGTATTCACCCGCAAACGCGCGAAGTTGTTCATCAGAGAGAGACACTTCTTTAAAACTCGGAATTTTTATATCTAACGCTTTTGCTGCCAAGCGCTGGCTAAGGACAAGTGGCGAAATATTGGTGTTGTTTGACAACACAGCAACATAAAGTGCCTCTTCAGGCACATATAGCGCATCAGAAACAAAGCCATTGATCCCGCCATTGTGTGTGATCACTTGGTAATCGCCCAATGTGGTCACAGCAATGCCATATCCATAATTCGAAATGCGACCATCATTTAAAGTCACTGGTGCCAGCATTTGCTGGTAGCTTTGCTCACTGATTAATTGTTCATTTGCAAGCGCATAAAACCAAGTATTTAAGTCAAAAACATTGGAAGAAAGCGCACCAGCTGCATGAGGCCAACTCGTGTCAACATGGACAGGAGTGATATAACCATTTGATGTAGCATCATAGCCTGACACGTGATTTTTGATGACTTTGCGCCCGGCATAGTGGCTATTTTTCATATCTAGTTTTTGAAAGATATGCTCATCTATAAACTCCGCATAAGACTGTCCGCTAGCCACTTCTATGATCTTGCCAAGCAATAGATACCCTGTATTTGAGTAGGCCATACCATCACCGGGCTGGAATTTCATCGGGTGCTGAGCAACCCTTGTAAGTATGTCGTCCAAGGTTGCTGGAGCGGTTGCTTCTTTTAGCATCAACTCTCTGTCTTCGGTGTAATTGGCAATACCCGACGTATGCGTTAATAAGTGCTCGATAGTGACCACATGACCATCAGTAGGGAAGTTGGGCACATATTTATGAATATCATCCGTTACAGACAACTTCCCACGCTCTTGCAAAATCATAATCGCCGCGGCGGTAAACTGCTTGGTGATTGAGCCAATTTTAAAAACACTTTTGGCTTTTAGGGGTACATTCAACTCTAAGTTGGCACGGCCAATGGCTTTTTTGAAAATCACGTCACCGTCTTTACTGATCAAAGCAGCAGCCCCGGGTTCACTGTGGCTAAGTTCACTGCGCAGTACTTTACGATATTCCTTTTTATAAGTTTTTGAATCACTTGCCGCCGCATCGGCGGCACCCAATGATAAGGTCGTAGCTATTACAGTAACAATTAAAGAAGGTTTCATCTCAATTTCCTTGTGGTTTGGTATACGCCCACTATTCAACCATCTAGGCTCTCCTTTTGTTGTCGAAAAAGTGTTCTTTGTTGTTACAAAGTATATAAAACTGTCTGGACATTCTGGCATTAAGCCTGCTTATTTGTTTACACTCACAATACGCAAAGGACACGCAAAAGATGAATGTAAACAGCGTAACATACTCCCCTCATAACTATTCAAACACTGCAACAGCGAAACCAACAAGGTTCGATCTGACCAATGCGACCGATGTACAGCAGGTACATATAAGCGAAAATGGCAGAATTGCGGATACTAAATGGCAATCCATTGCCAACAAATATGATGTGCACAATATCTCAGATGTAGAAGCAGGCGCTATGTCACGAGATTTATTCGATGCTGGCTTTATTAATACCACCCAAATGATGATCTTAATGGCCCCCTCATCTATGAACGAGACACCACTGAAAAAACATGACATGCTCAATGATATGAAATATACGTTTCAAATATCAGCTTCACTGGGGGGACATTCCCCCACTTCCAAAGAGCATTACCTCAGTGCTATTAATGTGTTGGAGCGCCTAAAAGACTCGCGCGCCCCCTCCTAGTTACTTTTTATCACTCTCATAGTAATTGCCCGTCGCCCTTGCCAAGGCTTTATATACAAAAGGAATTTCAATATCTGGGTAACGTTCAAACAGTGACTCACGCATATAGAAGGTAAACTGCTTCGCACTTTCTATCGGCAACTCACTGGGGCGCTTTCCATGAATAATTTGAATGGCCATTTCGCTGGCAACATGGCCCTGCTCAACTGGTGATGCACTAAAAGCAATTTGCCCTCCATCATTGACATAGGAAGAAGAAAACCCAAGTACAGGCACATTAGCGGTGCTTTCCTGTGTCCACCTGATCACTTCTTTAACTGCTACACGATCTTTCCCTTTGCTATTACATGGATCTTTCCCTTCGGCATCTTTGTCTGGAACCAGTGTTTTATAACCATTTAATAAAATTAAATCAGATTGCTGATTGGCCAACAGCACCGCTTCTTGCCATTGTTTATAACTACAAACTTTGATGATATCTAGGTTAATTTCTGGCGCCCAAGTATATTGCTTGATCAACTCGATATTTAACTTACTAGTTGTCGAGTTATCGGTGATGAAAACCACATCTACCGGATCAGAATCGGCGATATTTATGCTATCGGGAAAAAATATTTTTAAGATACTTTCTTTGACAATCGGCAGTGGCCGTCGCTCTAAAATCCCCGTTACATTGTCTGCTTGATCAAAACCATACGCCTCAGGTTTGGCGTTTACGCCAGAAAATACCACGTTTATCTTGGGATGATTTAAATAGTGTTTAGTCACATATTTTTGCGCGTTGTCATCAACTGCGATGATCACATGCGGCTCCCAGCTGTCAATCAGTTTTTGAGCACGTGTGCCCGCGCGCGATTTAAACCCGCTGCCAGAATGACGCTTGGTATCCATATAATGATATCGTACCGAAAATGCTTCATCTTTTAGGACTTGGGCTATCCCGATATTAACCCTATCAGTCCAAGAATAACCAATGTGGTAACTGTGCAGAACCAGCACTCTGGGTTTGTTTTGTACCGCAATAAGGGTGTAAGCAATAAACCCAAATATAAATAATAACGGGATCAATCGATTTAAGTGATTAACCATGATGAGCTCCTTATCTTATAACATGTTTAACCAGCGAAAAAACGGCAGTGTGCAATAGATGGCCGCGATGCGAAACAGCACCGACAACGCATTAAATTTAAGAAAAGAGGCATGGTTGTAGAGTTTTGCTTTTTTTTGAACGACCCCCTGAAACATCACAAAATAGGAGGCTTGATAGGGAAAAAGCCAGCACTCTGCGAGCATGAGAATGATAAATGCCACCACCCAAGGATCAATACCATGTGATTCTGCCAAAGGTATAAAAATAGCCGCAGTGAGCATACCGGCAGCATTTATCGGTAAGAATAAGCGCAGTGCAAAAACAATACCGATTAATATCAGTACAAAAAACTCAAAGTCCTGAGCCATAAATACGCCAACAAGATTGAGTCGCTCACTGAGCAACATATCAATTTGCGTATAGTTGAGAATATGCACCATGCCAATCATAGAGCCAAGCAAAATCAAAAAGCGCCAATCAATGTCATTTTTAATTTGCTTGTTGCTGATCATACCCAGAGCTAAAAAAACAAATAATACCGTTAAACTCACCCATGATAGCTGGATTTTATGAAATGAAGCTGTGACTACGGCCAACAGAAAAAACAATACGCCGCACAAGGCAAACCACTCTAAACTTGTTATTGGGCCTAACATAGCCAGTTGATCTTTTATGTCTTGCTTCGATATTTTGGGTTTTTCACTATGTCTAAACATAAAATGCGAGCACACCAAAAATAGCGTCAACATTACTAAACCAGCTACGGATGCGGCCGTAAACCAATTCATCCATTGAAACTCTTCTCGACGCTGTACAGGCAGTAAACTAAACACCAATAAATTTAGTGATTTACTGGTCATAAAAATGGCTGAAAAAATACTCACGCCAGCAAACATAGAGAGACTTAAGCGCGTTGCTGCCGCACTGCCATTTTTGAACCCTAGACTTTTACTCATATCTACTAGCATGGGTGACAATAGCCCCACTCTGCCATTGGAGCTTGGGATCATAGGCGTCAAGAAAACCCCTAAAAGCAACAAACTAAAATTGTAACTGAAGGTCGAGTTTGGGCAGCGTTGTAAAATCCACAATACTACGCGGTAGGTAGCGCCTGATGCGACCAGCACAGAGCCCAACCCAAATATGCTCAACGCCATAAAAAAACTCCCCGATGCATAGCCCGACAACGCAACCTCGCTGGGCACCACGCCCAAGCTTAAGCAAATAATGAGAGTAAACAAACCGGCAGCGTACATAGGGATGAGTTGAAATACCCACATAATTAAAGTCACGCTGAATGCAGCAATAAACTGCTTTTGTCGCCAATTAAGCAGTGCATCACCTCCTTGTTCTCCAAAATACAAGATGCAAGCGGGGGTCAGTACAACCAAAAGCCAACCCAAGGCCTTGAACCAGTCTTTGTATTGAGTATCAACCTCGGGGACTTCTATCAGCTCTTGCTGTGCATCCAGCGCCGCAGGCGTGTGCACTTGCTCTAGCAACACTTTGCGAAACATGTCCTTAGAGGCTGTGTGCTCAGGCGCAATTTCATGCGCTTTATCACTGGGAATAGCCAAAAATATCGAAGACTCTAAAACAACGACCTCACTGAGGTAGCCATTCACGCCAAGTAGCGCCTCTTTGCCTATCACCCCCTCACTCAAGGTTTGACACTCCCCAGTGGAGCTCGTCAGCTGCACACTGCCAGTTAGCAGTACATAATATTGCTCAGCCAACTCCCCATGTTGAAAAAGCTTTTCACCGGGGGCGACTTGATACTTTTGTATATAAGGCAGTAATCTCGCGAGCTGTTGTCGGCTCCAGTCGTCAAACTCTTCTGTTTGGCTAAGGCGCTCAATATCTCGCTGTAATACAGGTAAATCACGACTTGCCTCCCCATCTGAGTGGGCGCCGTCAAGCGCACTGTGTTTATTTGCTAATAATTGTTCATTCATAATATGGTTCCGAGCTTGTCGCTACTTAAATCGAATTGAAATCAACCTAGTTTCAAATAGGTAATAAAAAACAAGGCACAGCTTAAAAAGGGCCAATAAAACAGTCTGGGTAATAAGTTATCTTTGTGGTGGATGAAATACATGCGCTCTGTACGTGACAACAACACACTGTTAATGGTGACTAGCGCTAAGGCTAAATAGGCGAGAAAATAGTAACTCTCGTAATAGTTGATCCCCGCATCGTTTAATTCGCCTCTGAGTGTGCTATGCCACAGCATGGTTGAAAACATCAAAGCTGAGGAGCCTGTGATCACCGCCATGGGATTGAATCCAAACACATCCGCTTGGCTCTGATTTGCAGTAGATAAAATCAATAGCAAAAATAAAATGACAAACACCATCATCATCGGCGCAACGTGGGTGATCAAAGGATTGATAAAGGCGCGCTTGATAGACACATTAAAGTACAACTCAGCGAGGTTATATCTATCGATGTAATTGCTTATACCAAAGTCCGTTTCATAATTGCTTTTGCGCAAACTGAAGTAACTATTTGCGATATCCCACCCCGTCAATTTAGCAACGGTGTTGAGGCCTGGTTTAGCAGAGTGGTAAACCAAGGGGTAAGCATTTAAATCAGGCTCCAAAACAATGTTATTCGCCATGTTGAGGTGCTTTAAGCGCAATGAAACCGTACCGCTGTCAAATGGGTAATAACTGTGGTCAATTGCCAATGGCAAGACGACTTTAAAATACCAACCAAGGGTTTCGGTGTTATGTGTTATGTCCCGATAATGATGCTCACCGAAGCGATAAAATAACTTGCCATCTACGGCATCGGCAAACACCACCCCCTTTTGCTTATCTTCAATAAGGCCATCAAGATCATACTTTTGCCAAATGTACCCACTGATCACCAGCTCATTGAGGTTTTGGTATTCAATAGAGCGCACCAATATACCTGTTTTCACAAATTGGGCTGGGTGCTGCTTTATTTGGTCGCTGTATCTCAGGTATCTCGCCCGCGCTTTTGATACATCTTGTTCATCGGTGAGCTTAAGAGAGTCGCTCTGGTGCTCGTATAAATGGACACTTGCCTCTTTAGCGATCAGTGCTAGGCCCACCATAAAACTCATGGAAATCGCCCCGACAAACAACCAACTAGATGGCAACCAGCTCGGTGTTGTGATTCGATGTCTAGTTTTAAAATACAGACCAATGATGCAGTTGATCGCAAATAGTGTTGAAACCAATACCAAGTTAACGTACATGCGATGTAACTCTTTGGCGTTATACCCAAGTTCATTGGTCATAAACACCACATGCAATTGCCAGTTGGTGTGAGCAATAAGTTTAGAGAACACTTTTGCTTTGCCGCTTTGCAATTGAAATGTTTTTGCTTGTGCATCTCGCTGCATTAATCGCTCTGTAAAACACGCCCCACCGCGCAGATAACACGCTAAAATCACATCTTTTTTACTGGCATACTGACTCACTCCACCATTGGTTAGCACCACTTCTTGTTTGGCCAGCTGTTCATTTGGGTGATAAATCAGATTGCCCTGCTCAGACACCACAAAGCCATATCCAGTTTTCCAAAAGTGCCGCGCGCGCATAATGGATTTAAGCTCGGTTAGGGAGTAATTGAGAGAGATCACACCCGCAACTTGAGAGCGACTCGCATCGGTAAAAAATGGGATAGAGTAGCCGATAATGTATGCACCACTGGTGCTGCTGAATTTTGGCTCTTGCCAAATTGCGCGCCCCTGCTCTACGGCTTTGGTGTACCACTGAGTTTTTTTGCTGCCTATTTGCGTGTAATCATAGTTTTTGGGTTTAATTTGGATTTGATTATTAGACTGAAATGCATACCAAGATTTCAATTCATACTGATCACTAGCAATTGCACCCGGCGTATTGAATATCTGTTTATCCAGCGACACACCCACTGCGAAAATCTGCCCTTCTTGACGGTGTTTGTTGCTCTGCAATGTATGAGTCAATATGCGTTTAACTTTTGTATCTAACGCAAAACTCATATCATGCTGGCTAAAATCCTCATCACTTAATTGAGATTTTATGGTGTCGCCGACCTCGATAAGGTACGCAATCTGTCGCTCAATATGCTTTGCAGCATAGAGGGTCTCTTCATACGCCAAAGTGTTTTTTTGTTCAAACACGTGCGTTTTATTTTGGAAGTACTGAGGGACCAAATAAATAAGCAAGATCAGTAACAACAGTCCAACATAGCGATTGCATCGGATCAAATAATCAAGCATACGTTGTTACACCTGCTCAATAGCCAAAGTGATAATTTAGGCCCAGTGACACAATGGCAAGATCTGCCCCCTGTTCGGTCCCGTCGCTTAGGATATTAGACTTGGCAGGTGTCACTGTGGGACTAACTCCAGCATTAAAACCATAGCGGCCATGAGTGTCATTATTGATTGCAGAGTAAATAAGCGACGTGCTTAACTGCTTGGAGAAGCGATATATAACCCCGATGCTCGCACCTTTTGCCCCATCGTTGCCAGCGTCACTTTCTTTCGCTCGCCACAATTGTGCTTGGTAGGTGAAATGATCGTGTTGCCACTGAGCATTGAATAAAAACGCATCTCGGGAATAACTTGAGGCAAGGCGAGAATCCGAGATGGTTTCATACATCCAGCTAAATTTGCACTTTTGCAGTCGATATTGCAGCGCAACTTTTTTGCCAGATAGCGCTGCATCCGCGAAGCGCTGCCGCTCATACCCTGTGACAAACGTAAAAGCACCTTTATTATGACGCAGTGCAAACGATACATTGTCTCGCTCACCGACTTCAACGTCCTCAGTTGCCAGCTGATTTTGTGAGTAACTAGCTGATATGGATAAATCTTTGATCAGGGCTCTGTCATAGACAACAATTTGCTTGGCCCGTACATTAAAGAGCTTTGACGCTTTTTCACCGCTGGCTGCACCAATGACTTGATTGTAATCTGCCACAGTGCCTGAAAATATATCGAGCTTGCCTGTCATTGATTTATAAGCAGTATCAATTTTACCAATTCGGAACCGCCCAATATCACGGTGCTTTAACCCTACATAGGTATTGCGCAGCGACCAAAATTCACTGTCTTCATCGCCTGACGCCTTAACACCAAACTCAATTTTATATAGCCCTTGCCATTGCTCATCGACCCTTTGCTTACCTTTCACGCCTAACCTAGAACCGTGCGTCGCAATAAACTGTCGGCGGGTATCCTCAGTCGTACTTTGTTCTCCTAAATCGACTGTATTAAAGGACAAACGAGCACGGCCATATACTTGAGGAGCATGGTCATTTTTAGCCTGAAGTGACGAAGTCGTCGCATGAGTCAGTGATGGCACCAACAAACATCCAGATGCGCAGAGTGGAAATAGAGAGCTTAGTTTCATTTTGATACTCAGATTGGTTGCTATAAACACATCCAGTATCTTTATGTTGAGCGCACAATAATTGGGGCTCTGAAGGTTAAATAGCGCGAATATTACGATTCACTCATTAATGACAAAAGCCAAGCAAAACACCCAAATACACACTTTTTACAAAAAATGGGCCCATTCATCACCCCTTTTTTCTGCGCCCAACGTTATACATATAAACACACATTCCTCAGAAAAAAGGTGAACTAGATGAAGCATAAAAACCACACCGCTGCGCCCTCGAACACTGATGTTGATATGAACCCTATGCTCGATATCGTTTTCATTCTGCTGATCTTTTTTATTGTGACAGCCAGCTTTCAAAAAGCACATGTCCTTGATCTTGATAGGCCAAATAAGGCAAATGTTGCGCTCTCGCAAACTTTAACCCCCCAATTTAGCATTGATCAGCGAAACCGTATTTTCTTGAATCAAAAACAGGTAGAC
Source organism: Pseudoalteromonas luteoviolacea (assembly GCF_018100925.1). GTDB lineage: Bacteria > Pseudomonadota > Gammaproteobacteria > Enterobacterales > Alteromonadaceae > Pseudoalteromonas > Pseudoalteromonas obscura. Next base: position 306,450 of record NZ_JAGJEH010000006.1, read on the forward strand.
CCTGACGCCATCGCGGTAAACATTGCACGATTGGCAGCCCAAGGGGAGATAACTTCAATTAGTTTAAAAGCACACGCCATGAGCGAGCACAACACGCTCGTTACGGTGTTAAATGCGATCAAGTCACAAACCGATGCACCCGTTGCTTTGGGTAGCTAATAAAGAAAGGCGAAGGGAAGAAGCCATGGTGTCGCATCACATTACACCATGGCGGCCAAGGCTATGGGTTAATATGATGAAGCTGGGTGTTAACTAACTTACCATCAAAATCACGGTGTGCATCAATCCGCGCGAAGAAAGCCTGTGCATTTGGTGTTACCGGGATAACAACTGAATAAAACGCAAAGTTAAGACCTGCAACAACCTGTTGCTGTGCAGCCAGAATCATATAATTAACACCTTCCAGTGATTCGATCTGTTGCGCGGCACGCAGCTCCGCTTCACTGAAGTCATCACGTAAGGCAACTGAATCAAACGAACCAATAGGCGGCACTAATACAGGCTCACTGAATACGCGATCTGATAGTTGAGTAAAATGTTCACCTTGTTGATTAACTACAATCAGCTCAAGGCGGTTCACTTTAGGTACGTTTGGTGCCACAACTGGTGACACAAAGCAATAAAACGCATAGTTAGTGCCATTTACAACCTGAGATTGCCCAGCTAAAGGCTTAATATCCACACCTTCACGCTTATTAATGTGTTCAAATGCATTGATGTATTCTTTGTCAAAATCCTGCGCCAATACGATTGGACCAAAACCACCTAAAATACGATTTGCTTCAGACATTGTCTTATCCTTTTATGTCATTAAGAAAGGGGTACTCCATACCTCGGAGTTGATTAAGATGCGACAAGTCTAGGCGCAATTGGACGGCCTGTTGGTATCACTTTAGTATCACTTTGGTATCAGATTTAGCGCCGTAAATTTGTGCAGCATTTTTGACATCTTTGTACACTAATTCGCACACCCAACTTAACCTCTGTTGTTGGCGTAAATCACCGTGCGTTGCTAGTCTTAACATCCCTTTTTCAAGGAGTCAGATTATGGATGGCAGGGTAAAACTGGATTGTAAAATGCTAAAACAACTACGCCGTGACATGGGGCTAAGTCAGGAAAAACTCGCATGTGCATGCCAAGAGAGAGCACTCTGTGTTTCCATTGCAACCCTCAAGCGCGCTGAATGCGGCTGCAAAGTATACCATCGCACGGCACGAGAACTGGCTCGCTTCTATCAAATCCCAGTAAAAGATTTATTGAGCGATCAACCCATTTAAACTACAACGATTAACTGCAAAATAAAGCAGTTCTAGTGCCAGTCAGAGTCAAAACGTGAATGCGCTCCTGCTTTAGGTCTGTATTCGTTGGAAAACAGCGACTAAAAACGCATAATGAATTTAAAGACCCCTTGAACACAAGCGTCGTATTGCTGAATCGATTTGTAACAAATTTGCTATTTTCAATGACAGTGCTTTCCCCTACTCTAAAACAGTAAAAGCAAATGGAGAACGCGATGAAAGAATTACAAAAGTTAGTCAGTGGCTTGAATAAATCCGGTGCACTGAACGGCTTTTTAGGTGGTGTCGCCGGAGGCGGAGTCAGCAGCTTATTAAGTGGTAAAAAAAGTAAAAAAACCGGTAAAAAAGCGGTGAAATATGGTGCCTTAGCAGCGGTCGGTGGGCTCGCATGGAAAGCATACAAACAGTACAGCGAACAAAGTCAATCGGCATCACAGCACCGCGACAGCCAAGCATATGAACAGGCAATGGCAAAACGTTCACACTCTCATCGTACGTTTGACTTTCAGCCCGCAAGTATGCCCGAACAAAGCTTCGAACAAGTTGTCGAAGATGATACGGGTTCAGGGCAACTGTTGCTCATGCGGGCAATGATTGCAGCCGCATATGCCGACGGCCATATCGATGAAACTGAACGGCAAAAGATATTTGCCCAAGTAGAAACCATGACCTTAAGCGTACAAGAAAAAGCCATGTTGTTTGACGAGTTAAGAGCGCCGATGGGCCTTAGCGAACTGGTGTCAGCGGTGCCAAATGCACAAACGGGTATCGAAGTCTACGCAGCCAGCGCAAGCGCCATTGACCTTACACAGACGGTCTCTTTACAATATTTGCAAGCGCTAGCCAATCAACTTTGCCTGCCTCGCGAGCTGGTCAATAGCATTCATCAGCAACTCGATACGCTGTAGTGGGAAGCAATAATTAGCTAAGCAGGCGTGACTCTTTCAAACTTATATTTGCTCAACAAAGTACACAAAAGAGCACGCCTCAGTGTGGATGGCTTACCCTCACTAAATTAGTTAAAACTGAGCTGATAAACTCGGGTAATGCCACTATAAACGCGGAAGGAATAGCCTTTCACAACCTGCAACACCGCACTTAAGGCTTTTTAACCACTTTGGGCTTTTTACGGTTTGGGTAACAGGTCGTGCACATAGGGCATACAGTGCCATCACACCCCCTAGCAGTACAAAACTCGCGACCATAATAAATAAATTGTAGATGCAGATCATTCCAATGCTCTTTTGCGAATAATCGCTTAAGGTCTTTTTCAGTCTGTGCCACGTTTTTACCACTGGTTAAACCCCAGCGCTGTGCTAAACGGTGAATGTGGGTATCAACAGGAAAAGCGGGCACACCAAATGCCTGCGACATCACAACACCCGCGGTTTTGTGCCCAACGCCGGGTAGAGTTTCCAGTGCATCCATATCTTCAGGCACAACCCCGTCATAATCAGCAACTAAAATTTCTGACAATTTTTTAATTGCTTTGGATTTTTGTGGTGATAAACCACATGGGCGGATAATGGCTTTTATATCCTCAACCGACTGCTTTGCCATATCAAACGGATTATCAGCCAACTGCCACAGTGCGGGTGTTACTTGATTGACACGTTCATCGGTACATTGCGCCGATAATAAAACCGCAACCAATAACGTATACGGATCTTTGTGATCAAGGGGAATTGGAGGCTCGGGGTAGCGAGCTTGGAGCTCTGCCAAGATATATGCTACACGCTCAGCTTTTAATAGATTTTTTTCAGACACGCTTACTGGCCTAGGTTACTTTTCACATTGCAATGCGCTTAATTTACACTGACGCCAAAGCTGCGTCAGCATAAAACATCATTTTCTCGATTTTGCGTCTTCACTACTCATTTGGCTAAGCACCGAGGTATTGCCCTAAAGCAATGAAAAAAGGCACACCAAGTAGCACATTGAACGGAAAAGTGATCCCCAGTGACGCTGTAATAGACATTCCGGCATTGGCCTCTGGTAAGCTCTCTTTCATTGCAGCTGGCACCGCGATATAAGAGGCACTCGCGCCAAGCACAGCCATTAGTGCAAGTCCACCGGCACTGAGCCCTAAAATCACGCCAAGGCCTGTCCCAGCTAAGCCACCTAACATTGGCATTAAAATCGCGAAGCTAATTAAAAATATACTGTTCTTTTTTAATGTGCCCAGTTGCTCACCTGCAACTAGGCCCATCTTCAATAAGAATAGTGCCAGGACGCCAGAAAATAGCTCGACAAAAAAAGGTGTGAGTTTTTGTACGCTCTCACCACCGACGAAACCGATAATTAAGCTCCCTACCATTATTAGAATGCTCTGGTTGGCGATCAGCTCTTTTTTCACAAACGTGCGGTTGATAACTTTTATATTACCTTTAGCAAGTACTAAACCAACCACAATTGCAGGCATTTCGAGCAACACCACAAACAGTGGGAAATAGGCTTCATAGGCAATGTTAGCAGCTTCCAAAAGCGCCACCGCGACAGCATAAGTTGCTACGCTGACCGAACCATAGTGCGCTGCAATCGCACCAGCGTTGATCTTATCTAGTTGACCAAAATAACGTAATAGCGGGTACGCCACCAATGGCAATAATAATCCAAATGCCACCACTGCAAGAGACATCGTCAGCAGTGCAGGGTCAATATGTTGCTGCAATGCTATTCCGCCTTTTAGGCCAATAGCCACCATCAAAAAAAGGCTTAATGTCTTATACAGACCATCTGGAAATGAGAGTTTTGCACCCAATAGCTGGGCTAGAATACCCAGTATAAAAAAAGCAACAACCGCGTCTATCATGGGTTACTTAGCCTCTGCTAAACAAGATGATTGAGCAGTACTTTGCGATTTTTGAGCTTTGTTAGGTGAAGATTTTAACACGCTAAAAACTGACAGCGTAAAGAGAATGACGGCCAATAAAATAAAACCTGTACCACCATGTCCGAGTAGGTTGCTCAAATAAGAAAACGCCAACAGACTTAAGCTTGTTATAAGGGATAACACCAAACTTTTAAATGCCATAACTCTCTCCTCTGTATTTTTGAAGATTTTACAAAAGTCAAAACATAGATAAAAATAGATAGTTACTATGACAATCATAGACAAAAGTCTAACTTGATAATTAAGTAGGATATATGGCTTCCAGATTACATGCCCACATTGGCACCTTTAGACAGCTCGAAATTCTGCTAGCTTTGCATGAAGGAGGCACTGTTAAAGCGGCATCCGAAAAGCTGTATTTAACCCAACCAACAGTTTCAATGCAGCTTAAAAAACTAGCCGAAGCCATCGGGCTCCCTCTGTATCAACAAGTAGGAAAACAGCTGAAATTTACCGATGCTGGTTTGGCAACGGTCTCTACGGCAAAGAAAATATTGCAAAGTTGCGAAGAGTTAGACATGCACCTTGCCAATTTACGCGGGCTCAAAGCGGGCACACTCAGGTTGTCCAGTGCAAGCACTGCGAAATACTTTATCCCCCATTTGCTTGGGCCATTTTGCGAGCGCTATCCAGATATAGATATTCAGTTTACTGTTGCTAACAGACAACAAGTAATAGAGCGTCTTGAGCAAGGATTGGATGACTTTTATGTGTTTAGCCATTTACCAGAAGGGTTAGATTTGGAGGTGATTGAATTTATGTCCAATGATCTGGTTGCCATTGCACCTGCTTCTCACCCTTTTAGCCAACAAGAATGCGTATCATTAGAGGCGTTTTGCCAAGAAGATTTCTTGATCCGAGAGTCAGGCTCTGGGACCCGCTTTGCTACCGAAGCTTTTTTCAAAAACAAGGAGGTTACACCCAATATCAAAATGACCATAGCCAGTAATGAGGCCATTATCCACTCCGTGCTGTCACGTCTCGGGGTTTCCATACTCTCGTCGCATACCCTTGCATTTGGCGAGATACATGATGTCAATGTGGTCAATGTCGAGTCGTTACCCATTCGCTCCAAATGGTCTTTTTCTTGGACCAAGCGAAAAGCACTCTCTCCTATTGCCAGTGTGTTTCTCACTTATGTTGAAACTGAAGGCAGAGCTATTATGCAAAATGCGATCAGGATTTAGTGAGCCTGTACAAAAAAAGCACACCGAACATGAAATATAACTGGTGTTATTAAGGTCTGTGTGACTGGCAACTTTAATTCGCTTGAGGGCTCTATTATGATAAATCCACTCAAATTGGCAACACTGTGCATAGTTATGGGCTTAACTGCTTGCGGCGGCAGTTCTTCTTCGTCTCCAACAAACTCAGCAGCCGCAACCACAGCGCCTACCACGAATACATCCACTGGCTCCACAACAACCACAACTCCAGCACCTGCCAATACAGTGACTTATGAACTGAAATTTACTCGTACTTGGGAGCGAAGCAACTTCCCGACAAACTACCCTAACGGTACTCACTTCTCACCTGTTATCGGTCTCACACACAATGAACAAGGGCGGATTTTTCAGCGTGAAACCTCTGCGAGCGCAGGGATTGCCAGCATGGCTGAAACCGGCTCAAAGACGCTGCTCAAAAATGAAATAAGCGATATACAAAACCTCGGTAACTCGAGTTACTTAATTGATGAAGCGGGTATTTCCGGTAACAGCAAAAGTGTTTCAATGACATTTGAAGCAAGCCAATCTTTCCCTTATCTGAGTGTGGTTTCTATGGTTGCCCCAAGCCCTGATTGGTTTATTGGCATCGATAGCCTGTTACTTTTTAATGATAACCAGTGGGTAGATGAACAAACTATCCAACTTAAAGTGTACGATGCAGGCAGTGACAGTGGCACGACATTTAGCGCCGCTGATTCGCCCACAGATCCTCAAGCTACCATCACTTTACTCAGCAGTGAACGCGCTGATACAGACTTTACAAATGGCGTTCACTTTACAAGTGGAGAAAATATTGGATTTATCAAGATAACCTTAATGCGGTAGGATCATGTGATGGCCACGGTTAATAAACAGTGGCTATAATTTATACGCTTGCTAGCAAGTCATGCAATAAGGCTCTGAGCCACACATTTTTGTCATCCCCCTCTTTGCGGTTAAACCACAACATCGCAATCGCGAAATCGGGCACCAAAATGGGGGGTTCAAAATGATGTAATTGACTGTTTTTAAAAGCGATATCAGCCATTTTTTTAGGCACTATGGCAAGTAATTTTCGGCCTTGTAATAAACTCTGGATAGTCATAAAGTTGCGTGTAGCTACACCAACTCTACGCGTGAGTCCTGCCGCTTTTAACGTGTCGTCAACACCCGTTGTCAAATGTCCATCGGGACTGACCAAGGCGTGTTCAACCTGTGCAAACTCCGCTGCTGACAGTTTTTCTTCACATGCAACATACCTTGGATCTGCGATACATACGTGACGTTCGGTGTAGAGGTGATGAGCGCAAAAGGCTGGATCCGGTTGAGCGATACTGCCGATAACAATATCCAATTTCTCTTGTTCTGCCAAAGCAACGTAATTACTTCGATTCACATTGATAAAGCTAATTTGTGCCATTGGCGCCTGCTTACGGATGGCATCAAAAATCGCCGGAGCAAAGATAAACTCCGCATAATCGGTTAGCCCGATACGGCACAACCCCGTATACTCTGCCGGATTAAATGGCACGCTCGTCAAAAGGTCACTACTTACACAATCCAGTAGTTTGGTAATTGTAGGCGCTAAAAGGTGGGCATGCTCAGTGGCCACCATTTTATGTCCTTGCCGTTCAAATAGCACATCATTAAACAGCGAGCGTAATCGTGACAGGCTATGACTCATTGCTGACTGACTCACACAACTTTTTTGGGCCGCAACACTCACACTTTGGTAACGATATAAATACGCAAAGGCCACCAATAAATTGAGATCTACGTTACGCCACTGTACGTCACTAAAACTCACTCATTCATCCCATATAATTCATAGAAATAATCAATACTATTAATTTGATTAATTATAATGCATTTTTTAACCTAATGGCATGAATCAAACTCGCATCCAAAAAAAGCACTCGACATGTTTACCATATTTAAACTTTTTTTCTTGCTTGGCTGGGTTAGCTTTGGCGGACCCGCTGCGCATATTGGTTACTTTAGACAAACCTTTGTTGAAAAACTCAAATGGCTCGATGATCAAGAGTATGGCCAAATAGTTGCTCTCAGCCAATTTTTACCAGGTCCGGGGTCAAGCCAAGTTGGCTTTGCTCTTGGTTATAAACGAGGAGGCTTGCCCGGCGCTTTGGCTGCCTTTTTAGGGTTCACACTGCCGTCGATATTGATCATGATTGGTTTAGCTGTGGTTGCCAGCCAAATCACCCAAAACGACCTCTTTCAGAGCATTGTACATGGCTTGAAGTTGCTTGCTGTAGTCGTAGTGGCCGACGCAGCATGGGGTATGTACAAAAACTTTTGCAAAAGCACCCTTACCGTTGGTTTGTGTATTTTAACAGCAACGATGTTACTCATCGCACCAAGCATCATAATGCAAATAGGGATCTTACTACTTGCAGCTATGATCGGTTCACGTTACTTGAAACAGACGCAGCCCAAACCAACAAGCCAAGCTTTTAAACCGAGTTACCCCCCGCTTTTCTTATTCGTAGCGCTGTTGATTGGTCTACCTTTTGCCGCCCAGCTCATGCCCTCGATCGCCCTGTTTAATGATTTTTATCAAGCAGGCAGCTTAGTGTTTGGTGGTGGTCATGTTGTTCTGCCTCTATTGCAAAACATCGTAGGTGATCAACTCAGTCAAGATAGCTTTTTAACTGGCTATGCCGCCGCACAAGCTGTACCCGGCCCAATGTTTACCTTTGCAACATATATTGGCTATGAACTACTACCAAGCAACCCGATTGCAGGTTCTCTTATTGCAACATTCGCCGTGTTTTTACCTGGCTTTTTACTGCTGTTAGCGGTGCTAAAAAACTGGCAAACACTCGCTCAAAAGCCGCGTGTAGCAGGCGCTCTCATCGGCGTTAATGCTGCCGTGGTGGGACTGTTAATAGCCGCTTTATACCAGCCTGTGTTTATCAGCGCGGTCTTCACCGCTTATGATATTGCGCTAGTCCTAGTGGGCTTCTTCTTACTGAAACAACTCAAGCTCCCCATCATTTGGTTGGTATTAACTTTTATATTGGCCGGTATCGTGACTGGGCTTGTCTAACTAATCAAGCAGTAGACATGGATGTCTTCATTCGTATTTTCAGCTACTTTTTATTGTACTTAAAGGCCTAAAAAGGCTTGCAATTCAATTACAAACATGGAATTGTATATTTGATTCAAATAACAACATAAATAAGGAATATTTTATGAAAACAAAAATTAATAAAAAGCAACTTAAGAATTTGTCTCAACATAGCAAGGCGATTTCACCACATACTACAGCAATCATTGCAGGTGGTAGACAAGGTGATATGCCTTTGCCAACCAAACTCGCTTTTGCCTGCCCAGGTACTGCGGCATAACGCCATCAGCATAGCGAAGGAAATACACCTTCGCTACTTACCCGTTTTAACGCAGTCAAAACCAACCACAATCTCCCCTCCTACTGACACATACAAAAGCGACCTTTTTACTTCACAATTAGTTTCACATTGGGCTTTTAATTACTCCACAATACGCGTAGACTTGAATGATAACAATTATCATTCAAGTCTACGCGTATGTTTAAAGATTTTGCTACTCGAACCTGCCCATGCTGCAATAAACCACTTAAACTAACTGAACGTATTGCTTTGCTGAATCGTGAGCCGCTGACTTGTAAATATTGTACAAAGCTACTAAGACCCAATTTTAGTATTATGCTGATCAATGTTTTTTGGCTAAGTAGCAGCGTTTCTTGGCTGATAAAGACGCATACTGAATTGAACTATGCTTGGGCGCTATGCGCTGCTCTACTGGCTGTAAGTGTGTTATTGCCTGGGCTAGACTTGCTCTTCTCCTTAGAAGAAGAGCACTAACAAAGCTGGTTAACTCAATCAGGATAACCAAAGCAGTTTAATCACCGCCGCAATGGTTGTTAAACTTAATACAACACACAGTGCGTTAAATACCTTGTTTGCAGCAGCGCCTTTAACGTAATCACCTGCAATTTGCCACCCGGCAAGCATGCCATTCAAAGCAAAAATACTCACACACAGTGTAGACACCACTTTGAACCAAGTTGGCGCAAGAAAATCACGTAAACTCTGATGATCAGTAACAGGCGCACTGAACAGCAATACAAGTAACATAATGCTGTATGCGACGATCAATGCATTGCCAATACGCTGTAATACCCACTGTTTTGTTCCCGAGCGTGCAACTCCTGTTATAACCATATCCAAACTCCAATTACGATACTCAATACGATCCCCAGACCAATAGCAACCCGAGAAATCATGCAACCGCTGGCAAGTTCCTCGAAGTAGCCAAACTCTTGTACAATATGCTTAATAGTACCCAAGCAGTAATAGCCCAAAGCAGTCAACAGACCCCAAACAATAAACTGGATCAAAAAGTTTTCGGTAAACAAAGAAGTCAATGTACTAAAGTTATGCGTCGATTGAATTGCGAAGATAAGCAGTGGTAATAAAACAACCAATGCCGCCCAAACAATTACGCCGCTAACACGGTGTAAAATTGACGCGTACGCCGTGATAGGTAACGCCATTGTCTGAATTGCCAGATTCGTAGGCCGTTCTCTTTTCATATTAAATACCCAAGTGCAAATGTATATAAATGCTAACGCAAATCATTACCAGTTACAAATGTGGTGAGGTTTTATCTTTCAAAGATGAGAGCGCTAAGAAGAGCTGAGGGCTAATTAACGTGTGTATGCTGGATTCATATAAAGTAGTTGATTATAACTAGTATGATAGATATAGCATGAGTGAGACAACACACATAAACAGGGCTTCGTAAGTTACTGAGGATAGATGTCTATCCTCACAGAGGCCATCAATGTGTTTTTTTCGGTCCAGTACGTACCAACTCTTTACCGTTCTCAAATACGTCTTGGGTAACCCAGCGCCCTAGTAGCAGCTGATGTTTGTCGTCAAGTACTGCGACGAATGGACGACCATTGCTATTGTGGGTTGCCAGTGCAATTCCCGCCACGTTTTCAAGGCCTAATCCGCCATTTTCCACTAGCAGTAAAAATGCTTCTAATTCAGCTAAACTGCTGATTTCTTCTTGATCGTTGATCATGGTTTTTAACTCTCTACAGACTTATTTCACTCTATTTTGAGATGAACTGAGCTCAAAATAAACATTAATGGCTCTATTATATCTCGCAATCCTATTGCCAGCTACGTGCTCTACAATATTGCGACAATGACGTATAGGGATTGCCGCACAGCCCCCTCTTGCCGTACACTCTTGGTCATTAATGCATTTATTTTTTTGAGGTATCAATGGCTGAACCTGACAACAAACCCTCTGGCTTCTTTAGCCAGATGCTTTTTAATATTATTCTTCCAGTGATTATTTTGACGCGCTTTTCTGGAGAAGAGCACTTGGGGCCTTCTCTTGGAGTCGTAGTCGCACTGGCATTCCCTGTTGGATTTGGCCTTTGGGAACGCCAAAAAACGGGTAAATTTAACTTTATTTCCGCCCTTGGTATTGTCTCAGTTTTATTGACAGGCGGGATTAGCTTACTCGAGTTAGACGCCAAGTATATTGCCATTAAAGAAGCCTTGATCCCCGGAGTGATAGGGGTTGCAATTGTGGTCAGTCAGTATACCAAGTACCCGTTGCTTAAAACCATGCTGTTTAATGAGAACGTCATGGACATTCCAAAAATTGATTCTGCACTAAAAGAAAAAGGCAATTTAGACAAGTTACCCAAAGTGCAAATTGTTGCGTCTAATATCCTTGCAGGGTCTTTTTTCTTGTCATCCGTACTAAATTATGTGCTGGCAAAAATGATTGTCGTTAGCCCGGCAGGCACCGAAGCATATAATAATGAATTAGGCCGTATGACAGCATTGAGCTATCCGGTTATTGTATTGCCCACTATGGTGATCTTTTTTGTGGCGTTGTATTACCTAATTAACTCGCTGAAAAAGCTCACAGGGTTAAAAATGGAAGAGATGTTTATTGAACAATAACGCAATGCATTTCACGACATAAAAAAATGGGGCCTTTGGCCCCATTTTATTTGCATAACTATCGGTTTTTAGGCAATCGAGTTAAGTCTAACTTAAGAATTTTAGAGCGCCTTTGGTAGTTATAAAGTGACTTCTTCTTTGCTGGTAAGTCCTCTATTCCCGCACAATCAAAGCCTTGCTCTAAAAACCAATGAATACTACGAGTTGTCAGTGCAAACAAAGCCTTATAGCCTTGCCGACGCGCTTTATTAATGACAGTACGTAGTAAGAAACTGCCCCGATCGGCATCCCGGTATTGTGGGTGTACAGCAAGGCTTGCAAATTCACCGACCTGCTCCTCCGAAAATGGGTAAAACGCAGCGCACGCAATAATCACTCCATCACGCTCTATCACAGTAAATTGCTCTATTTCCATCTCTAACTGCTCACGAGAGCGCCTGACTAGATAGCCTTGTTCTTCTAGAGGGCGAATTAAATTGAGCACACCATTGATATCGGCGATACTTGCGCTGCGCAGTTGCTCGGAGCTTTGAGGTGCAATTTGAGTACCGATCCCATCGAGTGAAAAGAGCTCTTGCAACAAGGCGCCATCTTCTCTATAACTGACCAAATGACAGCGGTGTACTCCGCCACGGCATGCTTCAATTGAGGCCTGTAAAAACACGGCTGCACTTTTACAAGGTGCATTACAAGTTTCTCCGCGAGCCAATAGCAGCTCAGCTTCATTGGGCATTAGCTCAGCAATGGCTTCTCCGTGTTCATCCAAGATACCGGCTTCATGGCAAAAACCAAGCATCTTATCTGCATCTAAGCGCAGTGCGACTTGCGTTGCAATTTCCTCGGCAGTTAAATTAAAACTCTCACCTGTCACCGAGGCCGAAATAGGACCGAGTAAGACAATGCTGTTATTATCAAGTTGGTGACGAATACCCTCTACATCAACACGTCGCACACGACCAGAGTGGTGATAATCCACCCCTTCATCAATTCCTATCGGTTGTGCAATTACAAAATTCCCGCTCACCACATTGAGTGATGTTCCTGACATAGGTGTGCTACTTAGAGACATTGATAACATGGCTGTTATATCAAGCTGCATAGCCCCACTCACTTGCTTGATAATGTGGAGAGAATCTCCATCAGTGACCCGAATATGATTGTGAAATTCACTGTGAAGACCCGCATTGGACAACGCATTATCAAACTGCGGTCTAGCACCAAATACCAACACAATTTTAATACCAAGACTGGTCAGCAACGCCACATCGTTAATAATGCTGCGATATCCAGGTTGATCAACCGCTTCACCACCAAGCATCACAACAAAAGTTTTCCCTCGGTGAGCGTTCACATAAGGGGTTGATTGACGAAAACCATCTACGAGTTCGGTCGTACGCACGAGCATTTACCTTTTAAAAGTGCCAATAATTGAACTTATCAAAACGAACCCCCATCATAGAGAATTAAAATTCAAAATTAAAGAATTTTTATTCTTTAATTTTGAATTTTAATTCTCCGTAAACGTCAGAAAAAACAATAAAGCAAAAACAAAAAGCCCTACAAAACAAAAGAGTGAATAAAAACCCCAGCCTAACCAAGCGTTTGACACCTTAAAAATAAAATACTTAACACAACAGAAAGTTAATTATTATTCACTATTAAGCTTCATCTTTTTCAAGCTAAATAACTCCGAACTACATATTTTCCCACATTTTTTAATTGCTTTAGCGGGCTTCTATGGCTATTATCTCGCCGCACTATCAACTAACTGTAGAGGAGAAAAATTCATGACAAACACACATTTATCCTTTGCAGGTCTCATCCGCTAAGTAGCTGAAAGCAAATTCAACTCCTGATATAGCTTCCTTTTAAGTTACCCACAGTCACTTATTGTGAAATATGGCCTGCCAATACGTTTTCCGTTTTAATTCCTATATAAAGGTATTGGTATTATGGGCAACTGCGTCCAAAAACTTACTGAAAATACAGCCCTTATTGCATCTAAAGATACATGGATTGAAGGGCTTGCTGTACAACAGCTGATAAAAACATCTGAACTTGAAAATATGCACCGTGTTGCAGGTATGCCGGACTTACACCCAGGTAGAGGCTACCCAATTGGTGCGGCCTTTTTTACCACTGGCAAGATATACCCAGCATTGATAGGCAATGACATTGGCTGTGGTATGTCGTTATGGCAAACATCTGCAAAAATCTCGAAGCTCAATTTAGATAAACTGGCAAAGAAGTTTAACCATGTAGAACAGCCCCTTGATGACAGCTGGCATACGTTCATTGAATCACGTAAAAATGAAAAAAGCATTACGACAAATAGCTATGATCACGCTCTTGGCACCATCGGTGGGGGCAACCATTTTGCCGAGTTTCAAGCCATAGACCAAGTCTATGATCAAGCCGCACTGGATGCCTTGGGTATAGACAAAAAGCACCTTCAGTTATTGGTACACTCAGGTTCTCGTGGGTTGGGCCAATCTATTTTAGTCAAACACATCACCAAACATAACCACAGCGGTTTGAACGTCAATGATATCGACTTTGCTTCTTATATCGCGGCACACAACGAAGCACTAAGGTGGGCTGAGCTTAATCGAGAATTGATCGCTTTGCGATTTTTAGCGGCGATAAGGTCCGATGGTCACTGCATATTAGATATCAACCACAATTTAGTATCACCGCAAAAAATTGACGATACCCAAGGCTGGTTGCATCGCAAAGGTGCAACACCAAGTGACCAAGGCTACGTAGTTATTCCGGGTTCTCGAGGAGATTATAGTTACTTGGTTAAGCCGTATGCTGTACCAAATGAACACACATTAGCTAGTTTATTTTCTCTCGCCCATGGTGCAGGAAGAAAGTGGCAGCGCGGCGCGTGTCAAAGCAGACTCAGTCACAAATATAAACGCGAAGATCTATATCGAACAGAACTGGGGAGTCGCGTGATATGTGGTAACAAAGAGCTGCTTTACGATGAAGCACCTCAAGCTTATAAAAAATGCGAATCCATCATCACAGATCTCGTTGAAGCAAGATTAATCAATGTCGTCGCAAAGTTACGCCCAGTCCTAACCTTTAAGACCAATGGGAGCTGCGCAGAGTGATCTTGTTACAACTATCTTCAGGGCTAGGTCCTCTCGAATGCTGCAAAGCTGTGGCGCTTGCTTTTGTTCAATTGCAAAAAGAAAGTAAGAAGCGGGGTATTTGTTGTGATGTAGTAGAGCTTATACCGGCCTCAAAAGCCGGCTGCTATAAGTCAGTTGTCGTCAAACTATCATCACCCAATCAAGAAGTCACACAGCAATTTGCACTCAGTTGGCAAGGCGCTTTATTGTGGACCTGTGAAAGCCAGTTCAGACCAATGCAAAAACGCAAAAACTGGTTTTTTAGCGGGCGAGTCTATCAAGTAAACGAACGCCAAGTTGACAGTGAAATTACATTTCAGGCATGTCGCGCCAGTGGTGCTGGCGGTCAACATGTCAATAAAACAGACTCAGCAGTACGGGCAACCCATGTAAAGACAGGCCTCTCTGTTCGAGTTGAAAGTGAGCGTAGTCAACATGCAAATAAAAAACTTGCCAGTGCATTGCTACTGCAAAAACTAGCCGCAAAGCAAGAAGCAGACATAAGCGTCCAGCAAAAGTCTCGTTGGCAACATCACCGAGAAGTAGAGCGAGGCAACCCAGTTAAAACGTTTAAAGGGGTTAGTTTCACCCCTGTTAGGAAGTGAAGCAAACTATGTTAGGTCCAACAAAGATAAACGTATTATTTGTTTGTAGTCGCAACCAATGGCGAAGCCCTACTGGCGAGCAAGTGTGGAAAAACCACGCAAACCTCTCGGTGCGCTCAGCCGGTACTAGCCCTAAAGCAAAGCGCACAGTAAACAAAGGGGATATTCAATGGGCAGATATCATTTTTGTCATGGAAGAAAAGCATAAGTGCCGCTTGCGAGCTAAGTTTACACAACTCTTGCTGTATAAAAATATCCAGGTGCTTGATATACCAGATGATTACCATTTTATGAATGATGCATTGGTTGAAATACTCAAAGCAACTGTCGGCGCCTATTTAGCACTCCCCCTGTAACTAACAACACAACTTTCAAGTAAAAACGCACCTACATACCTTAAATATCGCCTTCTACCTCTTAGCTCATAGCGATGAGAGAAGGCGCTTTTTACTAATGGCGCTATGATAAATAGGCCCTTACCGCCCTAATTACTACGGCTTATATAGCTGAAAAGTATCTTCATTGACCTCTTGTGGCAAATTCGCAGACTCTAACAATATTGCCAGTTAGTTTGCATTTAATACGTTTACGTGATGCACACAAATGAACAGTTGATGGAAAAATGTCTTAAAGCTGCCATTCAAATGTTATTTATTTTGTTTAAGGAGCCTTACATTTACCTCAGCATAGAAGTATAAGTCTAAAAAACAATGGATTAAATCTGCACCTCAAAAAACCATTGGCGGACAGACTCATAGTAGAGTCGCTTTTTGCAAGATAGCCTCTATTACAAAAAACAGCATAAATTTAATATCTTTCATATTAATCGCGTCCGATTTCCACGCCACTAAAGCGAGTGAATTTTAATCAACTGAAAATTCACACAATACCATTGACTCAAAGTGTAAAGCACTATTACTTTATTTACCTGTGAGCAATTTTTGTTCACTTTAAATGTGATAAAGGAAATTAGATGAATAAAAAAATGACAATGGCAGTCATGGGACTGGCTATGGGACTAGGAACTTCCCTTGCAGTTTTTGCAAGTAATGGGTACACGCACGGCTGTAACTGGCAATCGCACGGTACACTAGAAAACTACTGCGGTTTTCAAGCTTATGTTTGTCAGTGGGGTTATACACCGGGTTACGACTGTCGTACCATCAAAGCGCAATGTATGAGTGATTGCGGATAAGGCAACAAAGTTGGTAGGCTCTTTTACATAGAGTCTACTATTTTCTTTCTCGCATTGTCGTTGCCATACTGAACCTGCAATATGGCTTTGTATATCTTCTTGATGAATTCATATCTAATGTGCCTGCGCACTTTACTGTAACTTTCCCAAAAGACACAGCTAAAAAGCAGAATAGATAAGCTGTAGCTACAAAGTTGATAAATTCAACGTCTGGCTCAATCATTAAAAGTATAAAATTATTAATGTAGATAGGTTTTAAATCCTATATTTTTCAATCTAAAACAGTAAATCCCGCAGCGCCCAAGGCAGGTTGAATTTTAATCAATTCAAAATTCACACTATTTATTGACTCATTCCACCAAGCGCGATTACATATTTAGCGGTGAGTAATTTTTGCTCGCTGTTAAAATGATAAAGGAAATACAATGAATAAAAAAATAGCAATGGCCGTCATGGGGATCGCCATGGGACTAGGTACTTCTCTTGCTGTCTCTGCAAGCAATGGTTATACACATGGCTGTAACTGGCAGAGCTTTGGCACATTAGAAAACTACTGCGGGTACCAGTTTTATGTGTGTCAGTGGGGCGGAACACCTGGATATAACTGCCGCACGATTAAAGCACAATGTATGCGCGACTGTGCATAATTAATCACCCTGAGCGATAGTACCTGCTATCGCTCATTTTAACCCCGTGAGTAGAACAATGAATATAATAAAGTATCTGGTTATTTTTGCTCTTGCCCTCGGCCTAGGTTGGCTTGGTGGAGGCTATGGTATGCAGGCAATCCAAAGCTTGTTTGCAAGCCAGCAAATTGAAAAAGGGGACTATAGCTCATACGGTGTAAATTCAACGACACCCATTAAGATATATACCACCCAATGGTGCCCTTTTTGTAAAAAAACAGCACAATATTTAGAACAACGTAATATTGCCTTCGTAAAAGTGGATATTGAGCAAGATGCCGAAGCACTTAAAGAGTTTGAGGCATTAGGTGGTGAAGTGTTACCCCTAATTTTGGTATCTGATGGCTTGATCCGAGGCTTTAACCAAGCCGCACTAGAAACACAATTAAAGAGCCACCAGCTGCTCTAGCCCTAACGCGAAGGGTCAGCGAGCTTCAACACTAGGCCCTTTTTGCATCACCAATCAAACATACTACTTAGCACCACTTTCGCAATTACTTGAAGCTACTCTGGCATTATATTTTCTCAGGTTTCAAGCCGCGATTGAATAGTGCACAGAACTAGGCCCCACAATGCAAAGTCATTCACATTCGCGCGCTAAGCGCAATTGCGAAGGGATCTGCTCTATACACTTAATTACACTTACTTACATTCTAGAGCGGTGCCAAATGCCATAGTTGACACAAGTTATTTGCGCAGCTCAAAGCAACTCACAGACGCAATAATACAAGGATTTTAAATTAATCGGACTTAACACAATGCAACAAAACTCACGTTTTTACTTCATTGATAATTTACGCAGTATGGCTCTATTACTTGGAATTATTTTCCATGCAGCGATTGCCTACGGACCTTATTTTAAAAATATATGGTTTAGCGCAGATCCCAATACCAGTGTATTTTTCAACTACCTCGCAAACTGGCTACATTTGTTTAGGATGCCATTATTTTTTTTAATTGCAGGTTTTTGTAGTGCACTTCTAATTGCTCGAAAAAATGAGCAATCCTTTATCACATTGCGATTTAAACGCGTCTTAATTCCTTTTCTTGTTTTCTATCCAATCATCATTGCTGTATTTCTTCATATCTTCATGTGGGGCACAGAGGTCGCGAACCCCGTTCCGGCACTTTTTGGAGTCATTCAAGCTATTGAGAACCCACAGATCAGCACCATACATTTGTGGTTTTTATGGGTCCTAATGCAGCTTTGCATACTTCATTGGTGTTTAACTCGCTTTTCTAGCATTTACAAATATCTGTTGAAAGTAACGACAAACCCACTTGTTTTGTTGCTCGCACTCGTAGTTTGTAGCTTTATATCGCTTTTAGCACAGCCTGTCCCTTTCCACGCCCCAGACAAGCTGTATCCGCAATTTTGGGCATGGGGCTTTTATGGTGCTTTTTACTTTGCAGGCGCTATTTTATATAACAATCTACAGGTGAGCGCCCGAGGAGTTAAAAGCACTTTGGTTATCGCTGGTGTAGCGACTGTATCACTTGGGTACTACTTCCTATTGCTACCCGCATCACCAACTCTCACACAAGTAATTGAAGCCGCACAACAGGGCTACTTTGCGCCATCAGGTGCGCAGCACTCGCTGCTAGTGGCAATTCAAGCGATTGCAATTGTCAGCTGGACCGCATTGGCGCTTATTCTTGGTTACAACTATTTAAACAAAGAGAGTAAAGTCAGTCGTTACATATCAGAATCATCGTACTGGGTATATCTAGTGCATGTGCCAATTTTGCTTTATATGCAGCTTCCACTTACCAATATTGACTTACCAGCTGCAGTTAAGTTTATTCTCAGTGTGAGCGGCACTTTGGTTATCTCACTGGTTAGCTATCATTATTTGATCAGAGGACGCTTTATAGGCCATTTATTAAATGGAAAAAAGCCCACGTCACCTCCTTCTCCAAAGAGCGAAAATAACGCGCTAGCAAAATAGTCTCATTGAACGGGGGCAGAGTCCCCCACTTTGTGCGGTGTTGAAAAGGCAAAGCCAACGAAATAACTTGAATTGTCATCCCTTACCAATACGGTACTGATGTCAGCGCTTATACTAACCCCTTATCAAAAGCTTTTAATACCGCCTGAGTACGATCATTAACGTCTAATTTCGCCAGGATCTGCGATACGTGATTGCGGATTGTGCCATCTGAGTTGTTTAAAGTGATTGCGATCTCTTTGTTGGGCATCCCCAAAGTCAAACATTTCAAAACCTGAAGCTCTTTTGTTGTTAGCATCATTTGTGGCACCAACTGCTTTTTTAGTAAGTAATCGGTGAGTGCTTTTTGCAATACTTGCTGCCCTGCTACCACCTGTTTAATGGCCTCAATGAGGTCTTCAAGCTCAATGCTTTTTAAAACATACCCTTTTGCCCCTAAATTGACGGCATTGACTAGCGTATCACAATCTTCGAAAGTCGTGATGATCAGCACAGGAGGTGTGGGCTGAGGGAGTTTTTGCATGGCGCTTAATACCCCAAGGCCATCTAACTCAGGCATGCGCATATCTAACAACATTACATCAAACTGGGCCTCTTTTATTCGCTCCAATGCTTCAATACCGTTTTGAGCAACACCAGTGACTCTAATACACTCACTCAAATTCAGTAGACTTTCCAACCCCAGCCGAACTAGAGTTTGATCTTCAACCAAAAGACATGAAATCATCACTCTTTTCCTAGCTCAAGGGGTAAAGTCATAACATTCAAAAGCTGACTGTTCTCAAGGGATTGCTCAAAGTGACCACCGAATTGTGCCATTCGCTCAGTCAAGCCAACTAAACCGTTACCCGCTTTGGGCAACTTGGACTCTTTTTGGCTGTGCCATGCCTTGGCGACTAACAGCTCGGTCTCCCCTCTTACTTCTACCGAGACGTGTAAAAAGAACTCTTTTGCCTGAGTATGTTTTAACGTATTACTGATCATCTCTTGGCAAAATCGTACAATGCACAGAGTGTGCTGCTGCGAAATCCTTTTTTCATCGACATCTAACGCTAAGTCACATCGCAACCTAGGTGTCATGGCAATAATCTCTTTTAACGCATGCGCAAGTAAAGCACTGTCATTGCGTTGCACAGAGACGATATCGCGTACTTCCGAGAGCACCTCTTGGCTAAGTTGATGGCATGTCTCTAGCGACTTTGCGACATCGTTAGGTGCAACCCGTTTCGTAAAGTCTAAGTTTATGCTCAAAGCGGTTAACTTGTGGCCAAGTGAGTCGTGCAGCTCTCGAGAAATATGCTGCCGCGTTTGCGCGGCCGACATAATAGCCATCATATGCTGCGCCGCTTGGAGTTCTTTGTAGTTTTGCCGCGATTCATAGTGCATATTTAAACTTTCAACTATTCGACGGCTGACAAACCAATTCATACTGCAAAAAAAGAACCAGACAACAAAAGTTATCCAAGGGATCTCACCTTGCCAACGTTCAAAATGATACAGGCCATATGCAAACATTATCAAAGAAACAAATAGCATGACCTTGGGAAACGAAAAGTGTGGGCTAAATACCGCAGAAAACATCACAGCATGGATAAATAACAATGTTGTTGTAGAAAGAGGCACTAATGACAATATCAGTAAAAGATAGCAAACAGCGACAAGAACTACGTGTTTATTAGGGTTTTTTATTACATAAAATAATAGCAGCAGTATGGCTACACTCACAGGTAGCTGCAGCAACAAGGATGTTGACGAATTGGCATAGTATGCACAGGCACAGGTCACCCCAAGCCATGAAGCTATAGTTGAAAAGCGCCAATCTGTTGTGTGTCTGATCTGAGAGCCCATGGTGTACTACTTCGTTTTTTTAACCATTATGGCAAATGTGTCGGTTCATAAACAGTGACAGATGTCATAGGTTAAATAGGCAATTTGTGACTAGTGGCGGTCTGATTTCGACGGTTAGCATATGTGTATTGAAAGAAATAGAGAGTCTATTATGCAATACACACCACGCTTTCACTTCATTGATAACTTGCGCAGCACTGCACTTATACTGGGCGTCATCTTTCATACAGCCCTCACTTATGGGCCATACTTTAAAAACATTTGGCTTAGTGCCGATCCAAGTAACTCGGTATTTTTTGATGTGCTTTCAAATTGGCTGCATTTATTTCGCATGCCACTGTTTTTTGTTATCGCAGGCTTTTGTAGTGCATTAATTATCCAACAAAATAGTACTTATGCGTTTATCAAATTAAGGCTAAAACGAATACTCATCCCCTTTATTATATTCTTCCCTTTATTGGCGGCCTCGTTCGTGCATGTACTCACTTGGGGTGCAGATATTGCCGATCCTGTACCCGCCATTTTTACTGTCTTTAAAGTTATTGAAACGCCACAGATTAGCACCATGCATTTGTGGTTTTTGTGGTTATTAATGCAGCTTTGTTTATTACATTGGGTGATAATGCATATTTCAACCCGATGCCAATACCTATGCAGCGTCTTCGCAAAGCCAATTATCGCGTGTTTAGCTATTGCCACACTCAGTTTTGCTGCACTGCTGGGCCAGCCTGTGCCGTTTCCCGCACCCGATAAGATCCAGCCTCAATTATGGGGGCTCGTTTTTTACGGGGCTTTTTATGTTATGGGCATAGGATTACACCACAAACCGTACAGGCTAGAATGCAGTATCAAGACAATCATATTGACAACAATTATTGCGCTGATATCAGTAAGCCTTTACCTAACTTATTTGCCAGAACCACCAACATTAGAACAAGTAATTGAAGCAGCGAAACAAGGTTCCTTTACCCCTACGGGTTGGCGACACATGCGCTTAGTGGCCATTCAAGCGGTTGCCATAGTAAGTTGGACTGTACTCGTACTACAGTTAGGTTACCTCTTTTTAAATCGAGCAAACAGATTAAGCCGATACCTTTCAGAAGCGTCGTATTGGGTTTATTTGGTCCATGTTCCGCTGCTACTTTATATCCAATTTCCTCTCATTAACCTCGACTTGTCTGTATTTGCAAAGTTTACAATAAGCCTACTTGCTACCTTATCAAGCTCTTTATTAACCTACCACTTTCTAGTCCGAGGACGTTTTTTAGGTCACTTATTGAATGGCAAAAAAAAGCCTGAGTATACATAAGGGGAGTGGCCCATCTACACTTTGTTTCGGATATTACCAAGCAGCAGTCACTAGATGGCATACCCTGTGTGGATGCTGCTGCCAACGCTTAACAATATTGGGGGAATTACTCAAACTCTTTGTCATCCTCTACAACGGTAAACTTAGAGCTATGTACCAAATTACCTTTTGCGTGAATCTCAATATACCAATCACCTGGCGTTGCTTCATATGGATAATCAAAGTAATAGGCAAAACCCCAAATATACTCACCATTGTGCCCTGTAATATCTACTTGCCGATTTAATTGAGATCTTTTCTCCCCACTAGGGAGTATCATTTCTGGGTAGGAGATCCGAACATCAAGGTTATTTACATGCTCAGGGATAGATAAAAAAGCAATACCAATTTCAAAGCCGGTGCCCAATCTATTAGGGATGATCCAAGTTCTTTCTTTAAGCGTTTTTGATTGTTCATCTACGTTCATCACGCCGCTCAGTGAACTTTCATCTTGGATTAGTTCGCCACCTATTTTTTCTATATAAGAATGGACAAATACCACAGACTCTATCTTACTTCTGCTTGACTGCGCTGCCATAGAAGCAAAATTTGATAAAACAAGAATACAAAACAGTAGCGCTTTTAACATAGTTCACCTCTGTTCACTCATTTCACAATGAGCGCCACTTAACCGATAAATATAGCCGATAAACAGGCAGCCTTTAGTGCTGACCGGCAAAGTTATTCAACCTTTGGGTACACTTCGTGTTCAATAATATAAACTACCAACATAACCCAAGCCAATAACAATCTCCCACATCATTTCGTAAGATAGCTCGGTATTGCTTGTCAATTAGTTCACACATCTGCTGTGCCAAACGCAACTCTTGGAGCTAAAAAGTGCATAAGAACTCAAGTGATAAAATGAAATCAAAGTTTGAAATGTAAGAGGGAAAGGGAGTGTTACTTGTTTGGTATAAGGCCTGCCAAGCAGGCCCCTAAGTACTTATTTATGACTGTGCAACCGGCTGTTCAACAGCCTCCACATCTGCTTGTTTACCTAAAATACGATGCGTAATTGTACCTGCTGTCATAGAACCAGAAACATTCAAAGCAGTACGTGCCATATCAATCAGTGGCTCAATAGAAATCAGTAGTGCTGCAATAGTCACTGGTAGACCCATCGCAGGCAACACAATTAACGCTGCAAATGTCGCGCCCCCACCAACACCTGCGATACCAAATGAGCTGATCGCCACAATCGCCACCAAAGACAGTATAAACGAGATATCCATAGGGTTAATGCCCATACTTGGAGCCACCATCACTGCCAGCATCGCAGGATAGATCCCTGCACAGCCATTTTGACCTATTGTCGCGCCAAATGATGCCGATAGGTTAGCAATCGCAGGCGGTACATTGAGCTTATTAATTTGCGTGTCCACGTTCAAAGGGATAGTTGCGGCACTGCTGCGCGATGTAAATGCAAACGTCAATACCGGCCAAATTTTTTGGAAAAACTGTTTAGGGCTTACACCAAACAGACCCACTAACAAACCATGTACAACAAACATCAAAAAGATTGCTAAGTAAGATGCCACGATAAAACCAAGCAAATTAGTGATATCCGCAAGACTTGATGTTGCTACAACCTTAGCCATTAATGCCGCTACACCGTATGGCGTTAGTGAGATCACCATTTTAACTAATCTCATAACCACAGCTTGTACAGTCTCAACGAATGTACGGATCGGCGTTTCTAACTCTTCACGCTCAGCCATCACTTTACGTGCCGCTATACCTGTTAAAATACCAAAAATCACAACCGCGATAATTGAAGTAGAGCGCTCCCATGCCAAATCTTGAAAAATATTAGTTGGAATGAAGCTTAGCAACATCTGCGGAATAGAAAGGTCACTCACCGTTTCACTTCGAGATGCCAAAACCGCAATACGCGATGTTTCTCGCGCCCCTTCGGTTAAGCCTTCTGCGCTCAACCCAAATAATTGCGTAATAAAGATACCAATGAGCGCCGCAATCATGGTCGTGACGACTAACACTGAAATAGTAATGCCGCTTATTTTGCCAAGCGCACCTGATTTTTCTAGCTTTACTACAGCTGCTATCATCGACACCAGTACCAATGGCATGATGATCATTTTAAGCAATGCGACATAACCGCTGCCAACAACATTAGTCCAATTTAGGGTTTCTTCTATGGCCTGATGCCCTTCCCCCAACGAAAACTGCAAAGCGAAACCAAAAACACTGCCCAATGACAGGCCAATTAAAACAAGTCGAGAAAGCGTTGCGCCTTTTTTCTGAGTTTGGAATAGAAGAACGAGAATTGCAGCAAAAACAGCAAGGCTCACCATAGCGATGAAGGACATATATTTACCTTTGAATGCTCAATAAGAGAGAAAACCTAAAAGAAGATAGTTCGGAATTTTTTCCTAGCGCGCACAGTAATAAATTATTGCGTTACTGAAAAGAATGATTCGGAATGAGATATATTTTCGAGTTATTGATTTGCTGCTTTTTTGACTAAGACAAAGTAAGTACACAGCGACAGTGTATATTTTATAGTGGCACCCATGAAGCCTCGATGCCAACTTGGTTGCCTATAAAGCATCTAGATCATTTTGCAGCGCCTCTAGCTGATCTAAAATCGCTAAGAATTTCTCGCCAAATGGCGTCACCTTATACTCAACTCGCGGAGGCAGCTCATTGAACACATGTTTATCTAAAATTCCAAACTCGACGTTACGCTTAAGACATTGATTGAGCACTTTGGTTGATAGCCCTTCAACTTGCCGCACCATTTCCCCAGGTCGATTAACCCCAGCTTTTAGTAATTGATAGACAGTTAAAGACCACTTACAGCCATAAATAGTCTCGACCATTCTCGCACTCGATTGCGGTGCTAACTTTCTTGAAATTTTTTTCTCTTGTAAAGTCATAAAGATGTACCAAAAAGTACCTACCTAACCAAATTGTACTTACTATTCAGGGGCTTTTGTTAAAATTAATATTATCACGACTTTCAAAAACAAGAGACGTGATTATGACTTTTTCCAGTAATGGCACAGCCCTTATCATAGGTGGTTCAAGCGGTATGGGCTTTGAAACCGCCAAACAACTATTGCAAGCAGGTGTCAAAGTTGAAGTACTTGGCAACAACCCCAATAAGCTAAACGCTGCGGTTGATGAACTTAGCACATTGGGTGAGATTAAAGGCCTACAAATCGACTTATATGATATCAAGGCAGTCGAGCAACTAGCGTATAGCATCGCCAGCAAGGACACACACTATGGCTACCTCGTCAATGCAGCAGGTTATTTTTCACCTACCCCTTTTGTGGAACATACCATTGCAGACTACGATAAATACCATGATCTCAACAAAGCAACGTTTATCTTGACTCAGGCAGTAGTAAAAAACATGCAACGTTTTGGAGGCGG
This sequence comes from Pseudoalteromonas luteoviolacea, assembly GCF_018100925.1. Classification (GTDB taxonomy): domain Bacteria; phylum Pseudomonadota; class Gammaproteobacteria; order Enterobacterales; family Alteromonadaceae; genus Pseudoalteromonas; species Pseudoalteromonas obscura. The sequence continues at coordinate 332,013 of NZ_JAGJEH010000006.1, forward strand.
TAATATTGTCAATATAGGCTCGATGTGGGCAAAACAAGCAATAAAGGCAACGCCTTCTTCAGCATATTCCATGGCAAAAGCAGGATTACACGCCCTGACACAACATTTAGCCATGGAGCTTGGTGAAGTCAATATACGCGTCAATGCGGTTGCCCCTGCGGTAGTCCAGACCCCCATTTACGAGTCGTTTATAGCACCTAAAGATATGCAAAAAGTGCTCGCATCATTCAATGATTTTCACCCAATTGGACGAGTTGGCGAACCTCTGGATATTGCCCATAGCATCTTATTTTTATTATCCGACGAGGCGAGCTGGATAACGGGCACGATTATGGATGTCGATGGCGGAGTGATGGCTGGTAGAAATTAGGCAAGGTCACTCCCTAGGATCCAATCAAGACGAGAATATTATGCTAAACATGAATTTTGCTGAACAAGTCATTATCCATACTGCCGAGCAACCTTGGTTAGCCAGCCCCGCCAGAGGAGTCTGGCGCAAGCCTCTGGAGCGCGAGGACAAAGAGTCAGGTCACACCACCAGCATTGTAAAGTACGACGCAGGTTCAAAGTTTAAACCGCATCCACACCCGATGGGAGAGGAGATATTTGTGCTTGAAGGGGTATTTTCTGATGAGCATGGAGACTACCCCGCAGGCACCTATTTGCGTAACCCGCCTAACAGTGTGCATGCCCCTTTTAGCCAACATGGCTGCGTTATTTTTGTAAAACTCAACCAATTTGATCAACACGACACACAAACTGTGCGGATCAATACCAGAGAAACCAGGTGGCAAATGGGGCAAGGCAATTTACAGGTTATGCCACTACACAGCTTTGCTCATCAGCACACAGCCCTAGTAAAGTGGCCCGCCAAAGAGCGATTTGTGCCCCATAAACATTTTGGCGGAGAGGAAATTTTCGTTTTGGAGGGCGAGTTTATTGACCAACATGGCAAATACCCAGCAGGTACATGGTTACGCAGCCCACATATGAGTGAGCATACCCCCTATGTCGACCAACCAACACTTATTTTGGTAAAAGTAGGTCATCTAGGAGCTGAATGAGCTGCAACATAGCGTTGTTGTATGGTTTATTGCATGGTTATAATTCGCCTATCACGATATTTATCGCAGCTTATTCGGAGCTCAACCATGAAAAAACTCTCTAAAGTACAAGAAAAACAACAAGCACTTGTACTAGACGTCGCCGACAGACTCGAGGCGCAAGCCCGCGAAGAAATCCCCGGAATGCTGCAATGCTGGTTTGATATGGAATTTCACCTTTTCCCAAGCTCTCTATTACTGTGCTTCCAATTCGAAAGCGAGCAAGCATTGGAAGCGGCAAAACCAGAGTTACTTAAATGGCAAAAGCGCCTCAGTGCAGCCATGGTTAAAAAGGGGGTGATCCTGAAAGATATGCGTAAACACTTGGTGTTTACCTTGAATGGGCCTGAGGATTAAGCTTCGTTTACTACCTCAAAAAACGGCAGTGTAGTCACCCCTGCCGTATACCCTTATTGCTTGCCATTTGTATAAACCTTTTAAAGAGTCGCCTTTTTTATTCACCGAATAATTAGCCCTTCCCACAATCACTGCAAACCATCAATACGATCAGCCAGTTTTTTTCGCGTTTCTAGATGTTTTGCAAGCAGGGTTTGAAACTCAGGCAAGGGCTGTAATGGCTGCAACATATGATTATTTTGTAGCGTCCACCACTGAGAGTTAAGTGACTCCACCCAACCCATTTCTAGCGCGTTTGCCAAATGATTTAATGCTCGCTGATGATTTCCTTGCAATGCATTTACTTCAGCCAACGAAAATTGTGTTTGCACCTTATCAAACACTTCGCCTTGTCCCAGTAAATTTTCTACTTTACTTAACAGTTGCTGCCCACGTTTAGCTTCGTTCAGTTGTATAAGGGAAGCTGCATACAATATGATTGACTGGTAGTTGTCTGTGCTCACCTCAATCCGCCCTAGCGTGTCGTGCTGCCAACTTGGATACACTTGTAGCAAAGTGTTTCTCGCGGCTTCAAATTGCGCAGCTCTATATTGCGCGCGAGCCAGTTTTAATCTCGCAGCGACACTATAGGGAAGTCGAAACACTCGATTTCGTATATTTACTAAGATCTGCGCCTCGTTTTTACTTTCGCTCAGAGCAATCATGTCCAACGAATGTACAAAGTGGCCATGTAAAGGCTCCATTCGATCCAACAGTACTCGAGCGGCCTGCTCTGCGCCAACGCTAAGGTAAGCGAGCACTTGTTGTTCGCACACTTCAATACTTGAACAAGCATCAAAAAGTGCTGGAGTCTGCCTATGCCAATTTGCCATCGTCAAAATAGACGTCTGAGTATGTCGACTCACCTTAGCGGCATCCAATAAACGAGTATCCGAGTCAGGATCCAGCTCTAGGGCTTGCTGGTACATAAGTTGTGCCGAGTTCTGTTTCCCCATGGATTTTAATAAAAAGCTCATTGCTCGCTTTAGGGGCGCTGACAGTGGATCTAATATTATCGCCTGCTCCAAGTGGGCCACAGCCTCTGATTGTTTACCCAAGCGATTGAGCAATTTGCTATACCAAAGATGTGTCGTAGCACTGTTTTCAATCTCCAGCGATAAACTCATCGCATCTTGAGCTTGACGATAAAGTGCAAAGTTGCCTGTCGCCGCAGCTTTGTCTGATAACAGCATACCCTGCGTGGCCAGTGCTAAAGGCGAGTTGGGCTTCAATGCCAATGCCTTTTCAATATGTGGAAGCGCAGCATTGATTGCATCCATTTCACCCCAGCTACCAAAGGTGTGTAAAAACGCATAACTAATGGCTAGGCCTATATGTGCATCTGCGTACTCCGGCTCTAAGGCAAGACTGTGCTTAAAATAGGTGACCGCCTTATTTAATGAATCAGGTGTCCTTTGACGCCAGTGATATTGCCCCATTAGATACCACTCATACGCTTGCGCATCAATGTTTTGCTTCAGCTTTTCTTCGGATTTTTCAGTATTATCTATAACACCAGATAAAGAAGCGCTCACTTCATCTTGAAGCTGAAAACTATTGTCGGATTGACCAGTATAGATTTTCGACCACAATAGCTGACCATCATGGGTGCCTATTATTCTTACATGAATACGCGTTTGCTCACCCATTTTTTGTATATGGCCATCTAGGATCGCGTCAACTTGCAGCGCCTTGCCTATCTCAGTAGCGCTGTCATTACCTCGATATAAAAATGATGAATAACGTGAAATTACCTTAAGCGATTTTACCTGAGACAATTGATTGATAATGGCGTCGGATAAGCCTTCTGCGAAATATTGGCTATCTTGCAATGGGCTTAAGTCTTCAAACGGTAATACCGCTATAGAATGGACGTTTAACGACTGAGGATTGGCTATTTCATCCGACTGAGTGAAATACCAAACCAGAAAGAGAATTGGCAGTACACAACATATTGCCGCGAGTTGTTGTCGTGTAGCGCTCCCCATATTCGATAAATAAGGTGACTCCACCTTCTTGACCTCTGCAATAAGCAGGTAGCCTTCATTCGGTATGGTTTTAATAAAAATTGGGTTGCGTGCGCTGTCATCAAGCGCTTTGCGAATTTTGCTGATAGTCACCGACAAAATATCAGCCGCAACAAATTTACCTGCCCAGACTTGTTCGAATATTTTCTCTTTGGTGACAACTTTTCCGGCTTCTTGGATCAACAGCACAAGTACTTGCATACTCTTATTGTCGAGCATACGGGTTTCTGATTTGTTTTTGATGCTGTTGGTCTTCGGACATACCTGCCAGCGACCGAGCTGATACTGTTGACTATGCCTCACCCTTTAATCCCACCCGGTAAATATACTTCAAATTGCAAACAGCGATCCTCTTTGACATCCTATTTTTAATTTTTGCCAAGTAGACTGAACACAATTGACAATACTTTGGGCCTCAGACATTGTGCAGATTGCATAAAGAAATATCAAAAATAAACGCCAAAGTGTAGTACCTAACACCGATTCGCCTCAAAACCAAAGTCTCAACTCGTTTTAAAATCAGCTGAACTCGGATATTTCAGCATGGTCAAAAAAATAAACCACTGAAAGTATTGAATATATTTTTATCAAACAAGCATTATTTGTAATTTTAGAAGATTTAAGGTGTTTTAAGTTGCTCAAAACTTCTTGTCTAGTAGCGTTTGAGCAAATGACGTTAAATTAAGAGGCTTGTTATGGGCAATTCTATAAATCTAAAAAAAGCGATGGTATTAGTCACTGCGTTAAGTTTAAGCGGCACGACAATGGCTAATAATGATTCACAATTCAACCACACTGCGCCAGTCGCCACACAAAAAGAACTTCAAGGGCGATTTTGGGATCTATCAGAGCTCGATAAAGCCTTTATTAGCGCTGCCCCACAAGACATGAAAGATGGCACCCCAGTTGGAAAGTTGGCCCTACATAGCAAAAACCAAGATGTGGTTATGCAATTCGCACAAGAGGTAGCTAATAAAAAACATGGTGACTACACCAGTATGTTGATATCACATCAAGGAAAACTGGTTTTTGAATCTTACTTTCTGCGCGGTAGAGTCAATTTACCCCATGACCAAGCATCCGCAGTGAAAGGCTACACCAGCTTACTCTTGGGCAGGACCATTCAACTTGGTTATTTAACCATGACGGACTTACATAAACCCTTAGTCAATTTTTTACCTGAGTTAGATGCAAAGAAGTTCACCCAAGGCGCACAAAATATCACTTTGCACAAAGCACTGATTATGAGCGGTGGTCTGCAAATTTCGGAAGATAAAGCCAAGGAGTTATCTCGCAATCAAAATGAGCTATCAAGCAAAACTCTAAAAAAGCTTAAAGGTCAGGGCTTTATCCAAGAACTCTTAGAACACAGCCAACCAATTACTGATGAGTCTCAACAATATCGCTACGGCAATTACAATCCAACCTTGGTCATGCAAGTCATAGATGCCGTGGTGCCAGGTGGTGCGGAGCAATTTATCAAGAAAGAATTGTTAAACAAGTTAGGTATTACAAACTTTACTTGGGCTAACGCGATAAGCGGATTACCTGAGGGTGGCTGGCGAGCATCAATGACATCAAGAGATATGCTCAAGCTCGCCCAACTCGTTAAAAATAACGGTAAATGGCAAGGGGAGCAGTTGATATCCCAGCATTATCTAAATAAGGCGATGCAAAAGCTCATTCGCCCTGTTTCAGACTGGATCCCCAAACATTACTCTTATGGGTACTTCTGGTACCAGACCGATATCAATGTGAAAGGTAAAAACTACAACGCCAATATCGCCTGGGGCGGTGGTGGTCAACGTCTGATAATTATCAAAGAGTTAGATTTAACTGTCGTGATCACCGGATACGACAGAGAAGACACTATTTTTGACCAAATAGCCCAAAGAGTTGTACCGGCATTTATTTAGCGCTTGCGCACTTATAAAGCGCCTCTTATGTGGCGCTTGCACAAGCCTATTTCAAAGCGCTAAAGCCGACATGCAGCGTTGATTTTTTCACCATATCTAGGTCACCAAACAAAGGCGTATTCAACCTCACTTACATAACTCAGCGGCACGCTTTGCCTTCATACACAACGCATATTTTGCACTAGATACTCGACTTTTGCCCAATTCAGAATATCAATCACCTATGCTACTTTTTGCTATTCCAACCTCAATAGAGCGATATATAGGGTAAATCGTGCCGCCTCAATTTATCAAAAGTCAGAATACCCGAAATAAAAACATGTTTAATGTAAACGTCATGTTGACCTTTGGACTATTAAGAAATATCGTGTAATTCGCAACCCTATCAGGCTATCAAATCGACGCCTTTTAGTGGTCGTGAGCATGATTTACTCACGCTTGTTTCCGTTTTGGTACAAAGTTGTTAATGCAGAGTACTCAATTGATGCATATCAACCCCCACATCGCAATAAAACAAGGGTAGAAACGAGAGTTATAGCGGTGGCCGGAAAGAAATTAATATAATCGCTGTTATATCTCAAAAGCCAATGGCAAAAAAGTTAGGATGTGGTAGAAAAACAATTGGTAACTATGAGCAGAGTATGAATTCGATAAAGTTTAAACCTTTTTAGATATTGCACTGCAAGCTAAATACTAAGTCTTTACTTAATCATGTAAGGCCCATTAGAAATGCTCTCACTAGGCCTGAGTTACAGGATGACGAAGAATGAACGAAATATTACCTCGTATATTTTTATATAAATTAAACACTTCAATTACTTGGATAGTTAAAAATCTCCTCCTAACCCGCAAAAACTGTGAGGTAAAACCTATCAGACAATCACAGCCTGATAATGCTTATACTGATACATTTGCTACGGTGAAGCCTGCCAGCTCTTTCGAACATACTCGTCAAATGCTGAAGGGCGAGTAAGCATGAAAAAACCAACGCCTCTCGACACATTAAGTAAGCTGAAATATGTTATGACATCAGTGGTAGCTTGATATACAAAACGTAAAGGATAAACAGCAATGAACTCCCCTTTTAGAAATCTTCGAAAACTGCAAACCCTTGGTTTAACTAGCCGTGACTCGGTATCTGATGGAATAGGTGCTTATGGCCCATCAAAGGAAAGCTCAATCAACGACAAGTTTACCGCCTCTCAATTCAAAGGAGGACAGCACCTCACCATCAGTGCTTGCGTCTCGATATCGGGAGGCAATACAGCTTACAAAGCACCAAGAACAGCACAACGGCAATTTGGTAGTATCCCTATCACGATTGATAAGCTGAAATAAGGATAACTAATGAAGCTTTCAAATTTAATCTTGCTAAGTATCGCCTCTCTGGCTTTTTTTTATATCCAATTATGGGACCAGCGCCTAGTGACGCCAATTTATATTAGCCTGTTAACTATATGTATAGGCTATGGCATCTACATAAGAGAGATCAATGTAATTCATATAGCAGGGTTTATTTTAGCTTTAACTGGGATTGAGATAATCATTTTCGAGTCTGGTATTATTAACCACGTGACAGTTGCTGAAAACACGCTGCTTCAAGGTAGCATTATTTATGGTGTACAAATCTTTTTTACTGTTACCACAGCCCTTGTATTAATATTCAGAGTGCAATTGTCACGGCTTTTGTCCAATTCAACAAACATAAAACTCACTAATTTTGATGGTGTTTTTCATTGGTTATTCATCTACATGGCAATTGTAAACTTGTTAACACTGCTAGAAAACATTGCTTGGTCTTATTTCAATATGAAGTCTTGGACATTGATTTATGACAATTTTGAAGGACTGATTTACATTGCATGGGCGCTCTGCTGTGGCGCGCTGCTTACCATGTTAATTTGCGCGCCTAAATTAACCCCTCCTCAAGAACGTAAGCTTTCTTAATCAACACACATACCTAGAAATGGCAAAAAACCAGATCTCTATCTGGTTTTTTGTTGCCGTTAATTGCTACTTTGGCGTTGCAACATGCCTGAGGTAAAGTCATCTCATAGTTTGCAATTCATTATTGTGCACTTAACCAAGAAGGACAACTCGGTGACTGCCGATAGTGCTTGATTAAGCTACGTCGCGAGTCATGAAACTGCCACTGCATTTTGTCGGTATAAGTTTGATATAAAAAGGATTGGCCAGATCAAATACCGTTTCGAGTAATGTCTCCTGACCCAATTCAGGGTGATGGGGTGGGGAAATGGGCCTACTCGTAACCGTGTTTAAGCTGCATTAATGTACAAAACGTCTTATTCAATGCGCTTAGGTTGTTAGGGTCTATTCAAAGGCTTGTGCCAAATCAATCCACCTAACAACCCATTTTTTTCGTGGCATTACGCTAACTTAAAGCGATTTATCATCCTCATCATGTCCTCAGAAACCTGACTTAGCTCTTCACTGGCTGTCGCCATTAAGGTCGATTCACCAGCCAACGAAGTGGAACCGTCATTCAAATTGGCAACATTTTGATTGATACCATTGACCGTCATGGTTTGCTGTTCCGTAGCCGCAGAGATTTGCTGATTCATGCCTTGGATAGCATGAACCTCTTGCGCTATCTCGTTGAGCGCCTCTCCCGCTGATGACGATATCTCCGACGTATTGGACGCTTTTTCAGCGCCTTTACTCATCACTTCTACCGCTTGCTCAGCGCCAGCCTGTAACTTCTCAATAATCGTTTGAATCTCAATGGTTGATTCCTGCGTGCGCAATGACAAAGTGCGCACTTCATCAGCAACCACAGCAAAACCTCTCCCAGCTTCTCCTGCCCGTGCAGCTTCAATGGCTGCATTTAATGCCAACAGGTTGGTTTGCTCAGCAATGCCTCGGATCACCTCAAGGACGGTATCGACATTGCGACTATCCGCAGCCAGTTGAGCAATGACCTGACTCGCTTCCCCAATATCTTCTGCCAAAAGCTGAGACTTTTGAATGTTACACTCAATGATCTCTAAACTCTGCTCTGTTTGTTTGGCCGCTTTCACACTGAATTCTGATGCGTCTACCGTTCTACCCGACACTTCAGTCACCGCTGCGAGCATCTCATTCATTGCCCCAGCAAGCTCTTCTGTATCACTGCGTTGCTGATTCAAATTCATATCCACAGTTGAAACGGACGATGACAACCGAGTAGCAGAATCAGCCAGCTGCGTTCCTGCGGCACTGACACTGAGCATAATGTCCTGAATAGAACCCACAAAGCGATTAAAATACTGAGCTAAATCGATCAGCTCTTGACTGCCCTCTTCTTTCAAACGCTGAGTTAAATCCCCTTCACCACTCGCAAGATCGCGCATTGCTGACACAGTGCTTTTAATTGGTTTAGTTATACTTCTAATGAAATAAATCACCAAGGTAGATAACACCGCCAACACCATAACGACGTTCATCAGGGATATCATCTGAGATTGCTCGATATCTTCCTCTAACGCCGCAATATTGATACCAGTGCCAATCATCCAATCCCACTCGTGAAAATAGTCTGCGTAACTGGTTTTTGGTGTCAATTCCGTTGCATCAGGTGAGGTTTTCCAAAGATATTCAACAAATCCACCACCACTTTTTCCGGTCGCATAAAGCTCTTCCACAAATAACTTTCCATTGCCATCTTTGAGCGGCAAAATATTCGTACCAAGCAGGTGCTTTAAACCAGAGGCCAGCTGTATCCCTTCCTTATCAGCCACAAAAATATAGTTGCCGTTGTCAAAGCGCATTGCAGAAATAGCCACTAAGGCCAAGCGCTTCGCTTCTTCTTCACTGAGCGCGCCACTTCGGCTTTGTTCATAGTAATGGTTGATAACACCGAGTGCGCTCTCAATGATCAGCTGCACACCGTATTCATAGTTAGCACGCATATGCTTGTTGGTGTTATGAGCATCCAGCAAAGAATTAGCGAAAAGCCCCATTGCAAATAACACGACTATCATCCAAGCACGTGTACTAATTGGTGCATTATGAATTGAAAAGTTCATGATGCCTCCTCATTACTCATGCGGACCAGTCACTTTCTTAGCAGAAAAGCTGGATTCATGGCTGGTGTATAAGCGACGCAGCGCATCTTTGCACGACCCCTCATCTTTAGCATTGTCTTCAACATGTTTGATCACATCTTGAAACTGTTGCAATAACTGCTTTGAGTCCGCTTCAGACTTTTGGCAGACCCTTTTTGAATCTTGTGATTTGCGATGTGACAGCTTCTTGCCCTGCGCACGCTTAAATACACTATCCATAATTCCCCCGGCCTCTCCTGTACACTTTGCTATGTTTGTCTATCACGTCCAGCCATAGCGTATGTACAGTCCTTGTTAAATGTTAAATTGATAAACGTTTACTCTGTTCAGTGCACAGTCCGGCAAATAAACCTTACTATTTTTGACGTGTAGCAGATAAGGGAGCCAAAGCTGGCCTTTTTCTCGATCTGCGCCAAACCCACTGAACGATTCCATATACTCACCTGAGCAGGTGAAAACCTTGATTGCTCGGTTAACCAAATCCGAAACAAATAAATACCCGTTTTCATGATCAATACTGGTTGGTAGCAAGAAGTTTTCGCTGTCTGTGCCGTATCCTTCCTGACCAAAGCTGCGGAGCCATTTCCCTTGCTGATCATATACTTCTATTCGATTGTTGTTTTGGTCTGTGATAAAACACGTGCCCTGTGCATCGACGGTAATATCTGATGGTGTGTGAAATTCACCGTGCTCTGAACCTAATTGACCAAATGTATGGACTAAAAATGGACCACCCGTATCAGACAATCGCCAGCGACAAATACGATTGTTTCCCGAGTCAGCAATTAGAATGTCATTATTGGTAGGATCTATTGCGATACCTTGCGGTTGGTTAAGCTGCTCATCTCCTGTGCCCAGCCCACCAAAAACAGTGTATGGCACCAGCTCTCCAAGCCTGTCGTTATACTGCAATATGGTGACAATGCCACTTAAATAGTTGCTTACTACCAGTAAAGGCACCTCAGGATCTAACTGTCCTGGCAGTGGTTTTGATGGTGTTAAAGAAGCGATCCCCAGCGAACCTGGTAACATTGGCAAGCTAATAGGCCTAGCGGAATCACTCTTGCCATCTTCCGTGGCTTGCAATTGATAGTTTCCTGAGTCCATCATCCACAGTAAATCTTCTGGATCTTCAAACTTATCATTTAGAAAAATACGCACCATGGTTTGCTGCCACCTTTGCACCCATTCCGTTTGCGCAGACAACGCGATACTTAACCATGATGGTAACCCAGGAGGCTGCATCACTTTTAGTAACTGATCTTGCAGGGCAAGTTGGTGTTCAACCCAATGCTCAAAAAGGGGCGCATTGCTTGAGTAACTAGATTGCGTATTCGTCACATCTCCCACAACCGAGGTCACAAAATGCAGCTGCCCGGGGTTATCACGCTCATCACCCACAGACTTAAGCACTTTGGTTGCACGCGACTTTCCTCCTTTGAGGGTGGCCAAATTCACCGTATGTTTTTGCAAAGATGCCAAAAATGGTTCAGTAATTAATAAAGTGTTTGTACCTGTAAATTCCGTAATTTGAACTGGCGCAAAAAAACCATCTAAGCTCCCCATAAACTGGCCATTTAAATCATACACTGAAATAGCATTGGGTAACCCCCCGGGAATAAGCACGCGATTTTGGATCACTGACACCCCGCGTGACAAAGCCAAGCCATCGATGTAACATTTTCCTGTTGCGCTAAATTCCACACCTTGGCCTTGCCAGTTACAGCGCACCACAGTGGCAAAGCCAGTGTTTGAAATGTAAATATTGCCAGCTTTATCTAAACTCAGCCCCTGAGGCCACAAAAGATGTACAGGATCTCCTCCTTTTTCTGGCACAATCTCTTCAATCGACCGCTCAAACTTGCCGTCTTCGCTAAAGATCACTAATCGAGATTGACTTTGTTGCCCTTCATAAAACTCATCAGCAACACACAACTTCCCATCGTGGACAACAATACCGTTAGGGCCCCGAAGCGCAACTTCTGGTTCGTCGCCAAATATCTTAACTGGCTTGATCTCTAAACGCTCGGTGTATTCCAGTATATGAACTCTGAAATTACCAATATCTGTCACATATACCCAGTTTTTATCCGGGTGCGCAAGTAACCTAAAGGGCATATTGAATTGCTCAGGCCCAGTACCGACCGTGCCAAAACTGGCCAATATTTGATCCATGTCTGAATCAAATACCAACACGCGATTGTGCGCCGTGTCAGCAAGCCATACACGGCCAAATTTGTCGACACAGCTCCCAACTGGAGTGCTGAGAGAAAGGTGCCCTATTGTCGAACACGGTAGTTGTGGCAACTGGTCAACAGTTGTACCAATATAACTGTGGTATGAGATCCCCATAGTACCTAGCCTGTAAAAAGAGTCCGTTTAGTCAAGCTTCTGCCGATACGTTCGAGCAGATCCTTGGTGTAATTAATTATCATTACGATTTTTTTACTGTTTCATACCAAAAAGTAGCAGGAAGAAAATTACTCGCCAGTAAGTCACATTGGAAAAATCGTATTTATTAAAAAATTCACATTTGTATTTTTGCTGCGACCTCCCCAAAACGGAGAAGAAATGCTTTAACGACAAGGCCTGTGGGCTACTTTTAAGAAGATATTATGATTGAAAATCCGGTTCTATTGTTCGGTACAGCGCAAGATGGAGTTATTAATATTATTCATATTGACAACTTCTATTCTAATTCAATACTTAACCAGTGCACTGACAACAATTAGATGAATTCATAACTCCACACTAGTGATAATTTATAGGGGCCTGAACCTTCACATAAACTGTGCAAAATAGTCAACGCACAAGCCCCCTTGCCAGCGCAGAGGTGTTCATTTTTTGTCATTGAGCGGAATAATCAATCAACGTGTCTCACACGTCTAATTTGTAGATTCCATCCTAAGCTGTTTTCAAGTAAGCTGCCTCAATTCCATAGAGAACCCAAAAGAGGAAAGAGCGTTGGATAAAAGAATCGAACCTGAATTACCCAGTATTACGCCCGACTTAGATCAGGTTGAAACCTTTAAACAGTCCCTCAATCCATCTAATAATAAAGCGCCTTTGCCACAGCAAGACCCTGAACACAAAATAGGGCAAACCAAAAAAGCTGGGGTTATGACTTGGGTGGGCACCGCAGCTATTATCACATTGACTGCGGGAATATATGGACTCTATCAACAAAACCAAGCAATGCAGGCGCAATTGTTCGAATCAACCAAGCGAATTGCGGAGCTTGAACGTACGTTATCTGCGACTGGAGAAGAAATGGGCTTGTCCGCAGGTGCTATGCAAGCAAACTTGAAGGCGCTGAGCGAACGTACCGATGAACTGTGGTCTCAAATGGATAAACTCTGGGCCTCAGCATGGAGAAGAAATCAGTCTGACATCAAAAAGCTAAAAGAACAGACGAGCAACATTGCCAGCAACCAAACAAAACACGTCAACACCCAATCAGGCGTGGCAGCAAAAGTAGACACACTCGCACAAAGTCAAACGGATTTAGTATTCAAACTATCTCTTTTAGAAGAACAGTTACAGGCCGCTGAAGCGCTGAAAAATCAGTTAACGTCAATTAATACCGATTTAGATCAATTAAAATCTCAGTCGCGTGGCAGCAATGCTAAGCAAGTAGAGATTGGCAGTAGCATTGCCCAGCTTGAAATTACGCAAAATGCTTTAGCTGAACAATTAGAACGTCTAGAAAGCCGATTCGCCTCCACCACAAATACACAACAAGCGGCGAATTAAATATATTAAATAAAAGGGATCAGTACTGCTGCTCCCTTTGACTGATATTGACTGTTCATTTGTTTCACTCAGAGCATTTTGCTTTAATTTTTACCAGACTCTAAGTAACTGATCTCTGGACAGCGGAAGTCTTCTCCAAAAATAAGATATAGTTCATATACCTGTGCAATGGTCATTATCGTTTTTCCTGTCTCAAAGTTACTTATTGTGGCTTGATCTACATTGAGCTTCGCGCCTAGTTGAGTTTGAGTCAAGTTCCGCTTTTTTCGAGTGTGCCGCAAACTCAATTGAACCTCTGACATAAAACTACATACCTTATTTTTCCTTCTTATTGCATTGTTTTTCATACCATTTGCTCTTACTTTAAATAAACGTATAGAAGTATCTCTGACGTATAGCCTACAGTTAACAAATACGAAATCCGTTATCCTCTTTTTGCTTATTTATGCAAATAAGAAAAGTTTCAATAATGCTCATTAACTTTCAACCTGTTTAACTATTGTTCAGAGTGTATACGCACTTATCCTACACAATAGTAAGTCAAATAGGTTTGACTATCGAAGTTATTCTCATACAATAAAGATGAACAAAATATAAATAACAGATAACATAAAGGTTAATATCGGGTAAGGATAACTCAGGAAAAGTACATTGACTCTCAACTCAAAACATCTAGTCCAGCAAATAAGGCTCGCCGGAAACTATAGTGTAAGTCGCTTTGCTAAAAAAATGGGGGTTTCAAAACAAACAATATACAATTGGGAAAGTGGAGAAACTTCTCCATATACTAGTTTGTTGATCAAAATGTATATCGTTTGTGGGCTAAACCCTAAATCTCTTCTGCCTCAAAGGAAAGCAGAAGTGGATAAAAACGAACCATTAAGGAATTCAGAATTTCCAGAATAAAGAAACTAATAAACTTTGTTTATATTTGTTACATTGAAAAATTCAATACATCAATTACAGGAAAAGTCATGGGAAAAAAGAAACTAATCGACTCCTTTTTTTCATTAGAAGAGTCTTCCTTAAAGTTAATCTCTGGTGCAGGTGGTGTAGCTGGAGGAGGCGGTCAAGTTGACCCAGCTAGTGTTAATATCCTCCCGCGCCCACCGCATAAAATAACACGAAAGAACAATTAAACGTTTGGAGTAATATGGATATACTTTATAAATTACCTATTGACTTAAATCACATAATAAACATCTCTATTTGGCTTTTTCTTATTTTAGCTGTGGTAGTTAGCAAAAATAGTCCAACAGTTCGATGGATCGCCTTATGTATTTTGATTGCAAGAACCATTGATATTGTTATATATCCGTGGGCCTTGACTACTGGTACTTGGTTTTATGTCATTGTTAGTATGCAAGATTTACTTTTAGCACTAGTGATTTTGTTTCGATATAAAATAGCTTACACAATAGCAAACAAAAATTTATGGAGTATTAGTAAGCTAGCAAAACATTGCCACTGTGACTTTAGACTAACTTCTAACGAAATTATGTATGTTCTAATATTGTTCTCATCAATTCTTGTGAACATTGCGTCTCTAATAGAGAGGGGCGTTAGGAAGTTAACAGACTACAACCCGATGTTTATATATAACTCTTTTGAGTCTATGAAGTGGTTACTTACCTTATTGTCTGTAATGGTAATTTTTTCGCTGACCATCGATGCGATGAGAGGTCTATACACTGGCAAAAAAATTAGGAGCTACACTTAACAAGTATAGTCAGGAGCCCAATCCAGATTAAGCAACCTTCCTTAACTGATTAAAAGAGGGGTCAATGTCACTGACCCCCTAACTAAATATTTATCTATAACGCCCACTCACTATGACTTTCTTCGGCTGTTTATTTTAATTTTTACCAGACTCTAAGTAACTAATCTCTAGACAGCGGAAGCCTTCTCCGCTGGGTCTAGGTTAGTTTTATGTATTAGCACTGCTAAAAGTGAAATGGCCTTCTGGATAGATAGACAATCATAGTATTTATGATAAAGAGATTAACTATCAATAACTCTGACCCCATTGTTATGGTATTCATATCAAACTTAAGAGGGTTTATATACATATCTCCTAATATTGTTTGCGATACGTATCTAAACACGCTGCCATATCACACCAAGAGGCTAATTGAATTGTATTATTTTCATACAAACCATATCACATATCCCGGTTTTGCTGTTTTTCGCTATCGAGATATATGCGCCAATTGTTTTGGTACTGCATTTTTGGCCCCCACCAAATGGCGCACATCTGGCCACCCTCATAGGGTGGTATTGATAGTTGATATAGTTTGATTACCGCGCAAATTCATCATTACACCACCAAAGTAACTGACTATTTCGTTTATCGGTTCAATAAAAAGCAAATAGCCCAGTTATTTCATGAAGGTTAGCCAAATCATCCCGCTTGCATAAAGCAGGCTTTCCGTCTGTTCGCGATTAGTTTTGTTCTCTAATAATTTAAAACTTCTGAATGGTTCTAAGCCTAATTGAGGGATTTCCTCTTAGTCGACAGCTTAAAAACAAAGGGGAAATAAAGCAATAAATTTCAGCATCTTGCATAAAATTTTTTGTCTTACCTGCTTAAGAATTGCAAATAGTAGTCTACCCAGGCTAGCAGGGTTCTATTAGATTTAGTTGTATTCAGCTATACGCCCAAAGCGTAGTAAACAGTCCTTCTCCTTTAGCCATCAACCAGTGAGTTTTTGCTATTTATTTTAATATGTTGCGTTTCGAGTACGTTTTAAATTTGCTTGATGCTTACCCCATGTTACTAGCCATATCGTTTAGGTGCTTCAGGTTCTTCCTATCAATATTGAAGGTAAATTTCAGAAATATCTTAAATTTCAAAGGAGGAAGGCGCATTGATTCAATTTTTCATATTATTCAGTTGTTGAGTTTCACATCTAAGTTTTAAAGGCTGACAAAATCAAATCGGCAAGAATACTAAAAAAGGGACTAATGACACTGTTTACTTATGAAGCATTTTTGTTAATATATCGTACATAATTGAAGTGTATAAGGCTTTCAAGTTAGCAAGGAAAAAAACGGTGGTAAGTGGAGATGACCTCAAGGCGATGAGGAAAAAAGCAGGGCTAACCCAAAAAGAAATGGCCGACAAGCTAAAAATCACCAGAGAAACGGTAAGCAATTACGAGCTTGGAGTTGGAGAACCTAGGACTGGGCATTTCTTTAAGTGGCTTATGTATTGTAAGATAGACTCGAAATCATTGCTAAATCAAATAAAGATGATACATGATGAAGTAAATGGCCAAACTGAATCAAAGTTACAGGATGAAGAATGATGATAAATTTTATTATGAGCAAAAAGGTATGTTCAGCCAGTCAGCGGTTTTCCTCCCTTAAATTAGAATTGTGTACGCAAATACATGGTGGTGGCCCTTGGCAGCCTGTTGACCCTTCTTCAGCCAAAATAAGCACAGATCTTCTCTCTCCCAAAAAACCAAAACAGGAGAAAAAAGGTAATTAGTATGAAGCCTTCGCAACTAATTGTTCTGACAATTATATCTATTTCAGTATTTTACACATTGGTCGGCAATCCAAAAGTAGTTACGGAAATCTATCTAATAACTATTTTACCGGCTCTTTTATATGGATTTATTAAAAAAGATCCCAACATTATTCACATTTCCATATTTTTGATACTAATTAATTTATCTGAATACATAATATTTGGTTATGAAATAATCAGCCTTAAAGCCATCGACATTAATAAAGTCGTTCATGGGATACTTATATATGGCATACAGATGATTATTAGCTTAACTGCCGTAGCAATATTTATATTTCGAGTACAAATATCAAGGAAAATATCAAAATCTGAAAAAGTTGATCTAACTTATTTTGATGGGATATTTCACTGGATATTTTTATATACATCGCTCGTTTACCTTGCTGCGATGATTGAATACACCTTGAGAAATGTATTTGAACTCCCATCTCTTATTTTAGTTTATAGCAGTTACAAGACTTTAATCTATTTAGCATGGGCTTTGACCTGTGGAACATTGCTTTCTATGGTAGTGCATTCCATCAGAAGTGAAATTAAAGTCAAGGCGCAGTGATTTATTACTTTTCATATCACATATAGCATTTAGACGCCCCAAAAAAACCATTGTCGGTAAGACAAAACTGGTGCAGAGGTCAAACACCTCTGTTCCCAGGGGCGAGTTATTCTTACATTCCACAATGTATGTTGATACAAGCAAAGCCCATATGGAAACAGCCAAGTTGCCATAAGGATCATTCAATAAACCCCCTCACTTTGTTCAGATTTTATAATCATTATTCTTCGCTATACCATAAAGCCCAATGAGGGTTCCAAAGCAACTTATTCAGAAAGAATCAGTAGCTCTGACACTACTGATTGGAAGGGATCAATGACTCTGACCCCTTTGATCATAGGTAATTACTTACCTCATCCATAATAGCGCAAAGCGGGTGCCATTTGGCTCCACTTTACTTGCACATAAACCAGAGCCAATTGCTCCAGACGCATAGGTACCTCGTGCAACCCAGCAATGAGTTGGACCGTGCGGGTCAACCTGCCAACCAACTTGATGAGAGTTGTTTGCCCACGTTAAATAAGTAGGTAAAACGCAGCTCGACACTAGCGTTGTTGTGTCGTTGTAATCTGTTCTGCAACTTGGAATATCTGCAACCTTAGGCATATGCTCCACACGATCTAAATAGCCCCACGCACTTCGGATCAAATTCAAATCATAGGTTGATAAATTGTCAGCATAAACAGTCTTGCCACTTACACAATTTGCACCAGCACAGGCTACTTGCTCTCTAGCATCACGAAACTTGCTCAAGTCTTGCTGATAGAGAAATAGTGAGCTTGGGTCATTAGGGCTGGTTTCAGGTGTTGTGCCATAATCAGAGATGCGAGCAATACCACCGGGCTGAGTTTTAGGGTAACTACCGACTAATGTCCAGCCACCACCATCTGTGGTCATATCACAATAAAATGACTGTTGCTCACCAGACTCATTTAGCAATTTATACACACCATCACCGACACTATAACCGGCATCTAAAACTTGCTTGCAAGTCTCAAAACTCGCTGCCGGATTATGATTGAAACGCCAGTCACCACTGGCTCCGGTATTACTATGCCAGCTGCCTTGGTAAACACCAGAGTCGCTGAGTGATCCTGCAAAGTAGCGCAATTCACCAGAAAGTAAATCACTGGTTTGGAATTTGATATTGAGCGCATTGACACTGGCTTCTCCTGACAGGATCAGTTCGGGCTCGCTCGCCACAAAGTGCGCTCTAGTGCCCTTCACGGCCAGATCAACTGTTGTTTCGTTAACAAGCTGTCCATCATGAACAGTATCTAAATGAAGTTGATAGTCACCAGAAAAGTTATTCTCTGTGGCAAAAACGACTGTCGGTATGAGCAGAGCAAAAGCGGTAAGTTTATTGATATTTTTCATTAAATATTCCTAATTTAAGTAGCCAAAGTAATACGTGGCTATGCTTCCTAAGCAGTTTTATCTCGAGTAAAACTGCTAGTCGCGAGTATGTAATATTGGCTTCTTAAATACCAGAGACATCAATAAATCATTGCAATAAAGCGCACTTTTTAAGCCGCGTAACAGCCTCTTGAAGTCTTAATTTCACAGTAATAAAATCAAGAAATAACAATAATACGCGTGGCCTTATTCATGAAAAGAGTGTTTATCCAATTGATCATCATATCTTTGATTTTGTTCACCAGTAGCTGTGCCACCACCGTTTTCCAAACCTCAGAGCAAACATCAGAGCAAACACCAGAAAACTTGAAAGAAGCTATTTTAATACTTCAATCTAGGCTACCGCCTGAGGATTTAGCCGCACTGAAAAATACTACAGAACCAGACTTAGCTAAGTATCACCATGGCTTTGGAGCTGGCCTCAGAAACTCACTGGGTCTTTGGTCTAAGTCGCCGCTTGCTCAATGGTTTACGCAGCGTGATATTCGTCACCCTGACAATATGAGCAGTATTATTATCAAAAGCTTACATCGCGAACTTAATGGTCTTCCATGGGAGGTCGATAAACAGCTCCACATCTATCAACAGTCTCAACAAGAGATTGAAATACTTCATAAAAAGTACCTTTTAAAGGAGCAAAAAAGATATATCAGACGAAAATCTGCCATGCTGGGGTGGCAATGGAAAACACATCAAGCCCCCAAAGCTCTGCTACCAAAACAGCCAAATAATAAAGATATCTGGGGACTTGAGCCCTACGATAGTGGCTTTATTGTCACAGTCAAAGGCTGGAGAAAAACCCCTAAAAATATCTGGCATGATGGGATTTATTTTATATCCGCCAAGTCAACGCAGCTCTCGCCTGTCTCGGTTCAAGGCTGCCCAGAAATTCACGATGTCATCGTGCGTGGAAATCAGGCCCAATGGCTATGTAAAGAAAATACCGAGTGGTCAATTATCACCACCCAACCGAAAGCACCTTCAACACGGCAGACATTACACTTACCCACTCAGTTTGACCGGTTGCGACTGGGTAAAAGCAAAACAGGATTAATCATTGTCTCCCAAGACGCCATTTATACCTTGGGATCAGACAAGCTAACTCAACTATTTCAAGCTACTTCAAGTACGCGACAATATCCTGAGTTCGACTCTGACGGCTATGGCAACCATCAAGCTGATGAATTTTTCTTTCCGCAAAGAAGTGCAACACTGCTATTGTTTAACAATGCAGTTTATTTTCAGGTAGAAGATACAGGTAATGAAACCGATTTATACCGACTTAAGTTAACAGAGACGGACATTGAAAGTGCAAATAAGTTTTTTGTGCATAAATACATTGGCAGACGAGCCGTAAACATCAGTAATATAGCCATTGATAACCACGACAACCTTTGGATTGGCACGCCAAACAACGGGACACTGGTCAAGCTCAGTAAAAGTGGTGATACCAAGTTTGCGTCTATTTTCAACAATCTAACTCCTCAAAAAACCATTTCTACGGAGCACCAAATACATTGGCAAGCACTTTTACCAACAAGTGCCATATTGATTTCAGATGAAGTTATGTACTTAGCCTCTTCCAATGGTATTGTCACAGTGCAAAATAATGAGATAACACCTGTTGTTTATTTTGATTACCCACTTGGCATGAATAGAACTCCTTATACAGCAGCTCCCCAATATAACTACCACATAAAACCACAGCGACTGGGTAAATTTAACGATGGTAGTTTTATCCTCGGTGATCGACATGATGGTGTATATTTGTTAATGAATAATGGGTCATCATTTGACTTTTATTTACCAGAAATAGTAAATAAACCTTATCTGATAGGCCATAACTAACTCAAAAATTGGCATTATTGCTAATACACTTAGATAGCTTGCAATGAAGTAGAGAAGTTAGCTTTTATATGACAGCTGTTTTTGATTATGACAATACTGAGTTGGTGGTCTCAGTGACCACCACTTTAGGCTTATCCTCTTACACAGTTTATATTATTTAAAGGTGTAAACTTTATTCGGCTCACTTACATCTTCGCTTCATAAGTTTTATCTACGACTTCTACTGAGATATTATTATTGTTAAAGTTCCCGACAATACGTTTGAAAACAAGGTCATTTTCGCGAATAAAATGAATGAATGCACGGGTATAATTGGGAATGACTGTAGCAATCGTATTATCAAATGGGATGTGCATAAAACCTGATTGGAAAATAATCTGCGCATCTTTGAAATATACAAAGCCCTGACGCTTTGCTGACATATTCTCCAAAATATAAAATTGCGCTCCTTGAATGACCTGTTCATGCTCTATTTGTTTAAACTTAAAATGGTCAATATGCTGCGCAAATGGGCCATATGCTTTGATAGCAGAAATACTATATGCATCTGCTAATATCTCGATCCCCTGCTCAACCAGTACTTTCAATCCTCTAATTTGGCCTAAGTGAGGATGAGTAATAAAAGCAGAAGTGATACGCTTGGTGGGAAATTGCTGCTCGATTAAACTCAGAGTCTGCTTGGCAACACGTTCACTTGGACTTGCACCAAATAGGGTGATCTCATCTCCATTCACTTGAAACACACTGTTATGCCGCGCTGAAGAATCAGTTACAACATACAAATTCTCAGCAATTTTCGTCGCTTGCCTCACCCCATCCCCGGCTTTAATGACAGGCCCATACCCCGCAGGCAGCTTGAGTTTATCGGAGTCGATTTTATCTATCGCATAAAAATCCGCGTTAAAGCTAATATAGGTCGGTGAAGAGTCACCTGTGTAGTATTTATTTACTTCAGTCGCTAACGTAAAGCCATTGATAGTTTGCACATTATTATATTCAAAGCGACCGCCTCCCGCTCCTTGAACAAGAGATTTCAAGCGCAGTGTTGTGGCATCAAATATATATTTAACCGTCTTTTGACTGGCGTCTTGATGTGCGATCAAAAACGTGTTGGTTTCATTGTCATAAGTTACTTTTATGTGCTTCTTTATGTCGCTTTCACGCAACAGTGGTCTGATAGCCAAAAAGTCTACATTGCTCAGTGTATAAGGTAAGGCACGATCGAAATTGTCCATGCCCCTTGAGAGCACTCCTTTCCCTATGGTTGACGCATTTTTTTCGTAAAAGTAGCTATGCGTGTCATTTTGAAACTGCACTCTGTCATATAGTCTGCCTCCAGCAAAGTACAAAATATCATTGTCATAAAAATGTTTATTGACCATATCGACATCGATTGATCTAATAGACATATGCCGGTTGGGTGTTTGCATATCCCAATAGTTTTGACTTCTATAAACATTATTCAAGAAGTGATACCGTAAAGAAAACGCATCAATTGAAAGTGTGTTTTTGTACTTCGTCTTTATTTCATTGATCACTATTTCAGCGCTTTTAGCACAGACTGGTTGCGCAAACCAAACCATTAAGACAATTAGACTAAACCGTAAATACACGTGACGCTCCTTTTATTTCACAAAGAGGTGGACATAACTGCAACAAAGTAGATGTCTTATTAATGTGATGAAATGCCAGCAATGTAAAACGCTAAGCTTAAGAATTTACAAAAGTTTACGAACAATGAACGTAAAAATGGGCGCCGTAACTCAGCCCCCACAAGTGTGAATCGCTAGCTAAACTCACGGCTTAGCTAGCAGGTTAAAGCAAGTTAAAGCGCCTTTTTCTTGGTCACTTTATTTTTATGTCCCAAGATTCGAATTGACCAGCTGTCTAAAGTGCCAGGCTTTACATTATTCTCGACAGACTGTACTTGTTGGCCCGCAACAAAATCAAACGTCCCAAAGGACATAGGCTCATTGCTCATATCAGTAATGTGGATTTTCCACTCCCCTGTACCTGCATTCGCCTTTTCGTCCCAGAATTTATAGCTCAGCATCAAATGATCGTTATAACCATCGGCACTACCAGGGGACTGCTCTGGTAAATTGAGGTGCTGACCAATTAAATTATTAAATGGTGACATAACAATACTACGTGTACCACTTGGTGACTCTAGTTCCACTTTTATATCAGAAATACGAGTATGTTTGGCATTTAGGCGGATCTGAACACCTTCAATAAACAAGTCATCATCAACTTGAATTGACGCAGTTGTAGTACGCGATGCATCATCGTGGATCGTCGCATTTACCTTACTACCCAAACCATACCAAGGGGTTTTAACCAATTCTGATGGCAAGTCTTCAATGGCATAGCGACGCACTAACTCTGTCGCTTTATCCACATCCAATAAACCAAATCCATAGTAAGGAGAAAAAGTATGCCCCGCCGCATTGGTTGACCAGCCCTCGAGGCCAGTGATGCCATTGACTTGAATATCTGCTCGGGTTGGATCCACCTTGGTTGCAGTGCGCGCTAACAAGTGACGAATATCACGCGGAGTAAGGTCATGATTTTGCTGCTCTGCCGCTGATAGCAACAGCGCAATCGCACCCGATGTGTTTGGCGCAGCAGATGACGTACCATTCATTCTTACTGTAAAGTCATCATATTGAGAGCAGTCAAAACTTGCATCAACATGCTCAATGATCCAATCACATGAAATACGGGTAGTGGCATGTCCGGGTGTTCCTCTGTCTAACCCGCCAGGCGCGGTCAGGAATACGTTACTACCCACTGTTGAATAACTAGATAGCACGCCATCTGCACTTAGCGCGCTCACCGCGAGGTTCCAAAAGTTAGCTGGCGTATAGAGTGAGTTGCCATTGGTCCAAGGCAAACCATGATTATCTCCGACAGGAAAGCTATAACCATAGAACGACAGACCCTGCTCTGTGAAATAATGAATGCGAGAATTAAGATAAGAGTTACCAGCAGCCTGCACATAAACAGCTGTGCGAGGATCTTCTTTAGTCGACAAAGTCACTGTCTCGTAGACTTTTTCCTGCTCTGGCTGACTAAAGAGCAGCACATCATTACCTTGAGCATCTTTGACTGTTTTAGAGAAGGTATACGGCAAGCTAACGGATGGGCTCATGCCATAACTTTTATTGAATACACGAATTCTATCAGCCGTTGTGTTTTCAAATTGATTACCATCAAAGCCGTGACTTACTCTCCACTGCTCATGGCTGTCAAATGTTCCACCATAATTGGTAAATGCGGCAATTTGCGCAAGTGGTGCAACACCCCGAACACCTATATTGTTTTGAGCAGCTGCAATAATCCCCGCGACCATGGTGCCATGATCGCCACGAAATGGCGGCCGTGCATCTATTTTTGGATCATCAATGACATTGGCTGCCAGATCCGCATGACCCAAATCAACGCCAGAATCAATCACAGCGACAAGCACGTCTTGACCTTTATGACCCCAAATATGCGTTTGCCACAAATTCAAATCGATACCCGACTGCGTATTGCTTATGGCACCTGAATTAAGCAGATTCCACTGCAGTGCCAACATGGGATCACCATTTGGATCAAGCCAGCGGTGCTCATAATCCCGATCTGTTGTCGCCGATACATTGACTGAAAGTAGCGCAGAAACCAGACCTGCAAGATATTGTTTTTTTATTTTCATAACAAGTTCCTTTTATGGGTTCAATTTATTTCTAGCATTCCGACTTTTGACTTGTCAATAAAAATACACACTTTATTCTCTTAATTTTAACAAGATCGTGCTCTACACGGCCTGTAGCTCGCTAAAAAGTCAGTTTGAAGAAAAGTTGATAATCATTGAAAGTTGAGAGGGAATAACAGCTAGGTCATCGTTTAACCAAGGTTTAAAACGACTGAGAATAGAAAAATGGGATTGAAATAAGACAGTTTAATTGACTATAAGAAACGCGACGTAATTGAGTTGTATGGTCATCTTCACCGAAATTCACAATGGCTCAGGCTAATAAGTAGTACCCGCGATAGATTCCTTTGAGGGTTCATATGAACAGGTCGTCACTGTATATTAAAAATGGGATCAACGACTCTGACCCCATTGATAATCAGAGATTAAAAATCTAAGACTTTAGTAACAAAGCACTTTTGAGGTAACACCCCTCTTTGCATTTCAATTTTTACTCTATCACCCTCTGAAATAGCTGAAGCAATATTTACCACTTTTTCAAGTGTATCCGGCTCGTCATAGGTTACAACATTACTCATGAAACATCTGAATTGACGACCATTGCTATCTGTTGCAGTGACGGATAAATGATTTGCACTCACATTCATAGAAAAAGTGCCTGACTGACTGTGATTGACTACAATTTCAGCGGTATCAATAGTGACAGAGCCATAATTTTGCTCAGAAATTGTAACCTCAGCAGCAGATGCAAGGTTTGCAGACATGCCTAATGCTAAAACAGATGCGCCTAAAAATTTAGTTATTACTTTCATTGTATATTATTCCTTTATACATATATTTAAGTTGCTAACCCCTTAAAATTAAGGGGAATAAAAAAACCAAACGCCCCTACTTAAGGAACATAACAACGTTAAACTTTAAATACAACCATAAAAAAGAAAAATAAAAAACCAAAAAAAACAATAAATAAATTAACTAAACAATCCTACAAAAATAAAATTAAACACAACCTAAAATACAACAACTTACAAAACAAAAGGGAAACTATTGAAATTAAGTTAATTAATATAAATAACAACAAAATTAAAACACGCTCTCGAACTTTAATAATCACCATTTTTAGTCTTACATACTAAATAAGATAAAAAGAATGTCTCTTACCGTCCAAAAGAGCATTTTTCTACACTTTGCACTTGTCCACAATCATTGCACATTTCAATGCTGGAATACCTGTGGTCAGAAAAGATTTATTTTAATGGCTTGCCCAGTATCTAAATATCTGGTTGTTACGTGTTGCCCCACTTCACTATAAAAGTATTGAAAAGGGCGGTACCCCCAGAGCGTATCTAAAACAGCACATTGAGTAAAAAAATGAATATAACCTCAGCAGATCCACAGCTAGTTCACCCTTTGGGTCAACACATTATTGTCGATATATTCGACGCCTCAAATTTAATGGGCGAGCAAAACATCGAGGACATGATGATTGACTGCGCCAACGCTGCAAACGCCACGATCCTGAAAACCCATGTGCATCCATTTGAAATGAACGGTGGTGTATCTGGCATGATTATTTTGGCTGAGAGTCATATTTCTATTCACACATGGCCGGAGTACAACTTTGCAGCCATGGACATTTTTATGTGTGGTGATGCACAACCCCAGCTGTGCCTGCCCGTGATAGAGCAGTATTTTCAACCGGGTAAAATGGTAATCAATGACCTCACTAGAGGCGGCTCCATCAGCCGCTTGGGGGAGTTCCAACCACTTTTGCACAACAAATTACAAGCAACCTCAATAACCGCATAATAAAACGGAGTATTCAGCACATGACTAAAATTAATTGGCATTATGAGCAAATGACAAGTGGTATTCACATTGCACTTCGTTCAGAAAAAGATTTGGTAAGTGTGGAAACAGAATTTCAAGACGTCAGTATTTTTGAGACCCGCCACCTTGGTAAAGTAATGCGCATCGACGATGGCATTCAGGTGACGACAAAAGGCGAACACATCTATCACGAAATGATGGCTCACGTGCCTATTATTTTTCATAACCATGTTAAAAACGTGCTCATTGTCGGAGGTGGTGACGGTGGCAGTGCACGTGAAGTACTAAAACACCGCAGTGTTGAAAAAGTAGTCATGGTGGATATTGATGAGCAAATTATCCAATTGAGCCGTAAATTTTTACCCGAAATAAACAATGGCGCCTTTGATGATCCAAGATTCGAGCTGCGCATTGGCGATGGTGCTGACATTATCTCCCAATACAACGATTGTTTTGATCTGATCATTCTAGATGCCGCCGATCCGGACGGCGGTGCATCAGAAACATTATTCACTCAGTCATTTTTTGCTAATTGCTTAACCGCGTTAAAGGCTGAAGGTATTTTAGTTGCACAAGGTGGTACGCCTTATTTCGAACCTTACATGATGCAGTCCATGGTGTCGCGTTTAACTCAAGCATTTAACAACCCTGCTGGCATATACATGGGCGGCTGCTATGACTATTTTGGTGGCTCCCACGCATTTATTTGGGCTACTCGAAATGGCAGCATTAATACGCTGCCATTAGAAACGCTAGAATCGCGTGTTACTACAGCGGATATTCAAACTAAATACTACTCACCTGAGGCACACTTTGGTGCTTTTTTCTTGTCAAAAGACATGCGAGAACATGTAGATCAAGCTGTGAAATGCGAAAACGTGGACACTCTGTCGATGCCTGAAGCCGGTGATTGGGACGATTACACGCCAGAAACATCAAATAACAGCTACGATAAATAGTCGCGTATTCAATATGCCATTTGGGCATAAGCATATTTAAAAAAGTCACTGATATGGAGGTTGGTACCGTGTCAGTGGCTTATTAGATCCAAGCGCAATTCACTTACTTGAACTCTGTTTGATACATATAGATACAACATAAAGCGATGAAATCATTATATAAACGATTTGAAAAAATAGGCCAAAAAGACTCTTTTGACAGTCAGTTATACCAAGCTAAACACAATCTTTTATTTATTCAGCAGTGCTCAAAAGAGTTTTCCAGTTGGATAGCTATCGCATTCGTGATTGCCTTATTCGGCGGGATTTTACAAATTGTGACCTATGATTTTTTAGGCTCGTTAGTCGATTGGTTGGATAATGTAGGCAATCAATCACAACTCAACGGCAAAGGGCATGATTTAATCTTCATTGCTATTGCGATTGCCGTTGTTATTCCGACTATTACCCTGATTAAGAATCTTGTTTTTCATCAATTACTCGGTCCAAACTTACAAAAAAATACCATCATTAAGCTATACCGTACATTAATTGGCACACCGGCGAGCTACCACGAAGAGGACGATCCGGGGGCTACAGCCATTGTGATTGTCGATACGTCCGAAGCCATCATTGATGTGGTTTTACAGTTTTGTGGTTTCGCGGGCTTTATCTTGGCATTTATTGGCGCATTACTTTTTTATGTGGGCAATATTGATGGATGGCTCACCGTCCCATTCCTTATTTGGATAGGCCTGTTCTTAGCATTGCTGATAGGGCAATGGATCCCCAAAGCCAAAACCACTAATCGCCTAGAAGCAGAGAGTTGCGCCGAGATTACCGGTAAATTCACTGAACGTTTCGCGCGTATTCGAACTGTGAAAATGTTATCTAATAAAGAATACGAACAAAAATTTGCTGAAAGATGGGCCTCTCGACATCGCAGAGTCGTCGCTAAGGAATACCGAGTGTTTTCAAGTTTTGCCTCGGTGATTGGTTTACTCAACGGTTTATTACTTGTTGGGACAGGAGGTTTGTGCTTAAAGCTATGGATGGAAAGCGCGCTCTCAATCGGCGAGTTTTCCATGGTTCTGGCGTTAGTCTATCGGGTTATATCCCTATCCGAATGGTGCCAAGATGAATTTGACGCCTTTTTTGTTTCTTGGGGTCAAGTGACCGTCGGCAGAGAGCTGATCAATGAGTTTCTTGAAGAAGTAGAGCTCGTCGAAGAGGAGGGAAACTTCAATGCAGCAAGAGGCAAAATCACGTTTAAAAATGTTGAGTTTGCCTATGAAAACAAAGCACCATTATTCACTGACTTCTCTTTAAAAATAAAAGCTGGAGAAAAAGTCGGGATCATCGGCCCTTCAGGTTCTGGTAAGTCTTCACTACTCAATATGCTCTCTGGTATTGATGAAATTGAACAAGGAGCCATTTATATTGATGGTAAAAATATCGAAGACTATTCAACCGAGAGCATCTGTAGTGAAATAAGTTTTTTAAATCAAGATATTGGCCTTTTTAATCAGAGTATTTTTGAAAACGTCGCTTTTGGCTTGAATAACGTTAGCAAGGCATCGGTAAGGCATGCACTGGAAATGGCCAACGCCCTCAATTTTGTAGACAGCTATCAAGATGCGCGAGGCCGTCGGGGCTTGGCTGCTTTTATCGGGGAAAATGGTGGGCAACTATCTGGCGGCCAACGTCAACGTTTGGCATTTGCCAGGGCAATATTGAGAAATAAAAAAATACTCCTTCTCGATGAAGCAACCAGTGCGCTTGATCCGGCTTTAAAAGCTGAGTTTATCGAAACCCTCAAAGTGCTCATGAAGGGGAAAACCGTCATTTCAATCGCCCACTCTTATGATGTCCTCACCATGATGGATCGCATTATTGAAATCAAGGACGGTAAAATCATCAGAGACACAAAACCAGCTGATATCATCAACATGGTAGACTAAATCAATGGGGTCAGAGTCAATGGTCGTCTTTTTGCTTTTTGTAACTTTCTGACCTCCTATCACCTCCGCGAGGCATAGGGGTCGATCGTCTACCCGATAACGTTTCAATCAATGGGGTCAGAGTCAATGGTCGTCTTTTTGCTTTTTGTAACTTTCTGACCTCCTATCACCTCCGCGAGGCATAGGAGTCGATCGTCTACCCGATAACGTTTCAATCTGTTGTTTAAACTGCTTACTGCCTAGCACCCACATTTTGTTTGTCGCTGTGTGAATTTCTGTGAGCATTGCTGCTGGGATCTCTCGAGCAAACAAAGCTCGGTAGTTTGCTTGCCTTTTATGAGAAGATAAACCCAGAGCTAAATACACATCATGCTCTGTCAGTAAGCAAATACGTTTGCCCAATGCATTGTGGTGATAACTTGACCAGATATACTTCGCCGGGTCCGACACAATACCGGCCCTAATTGGGTTCAATTCAATATAGCGACTCACAAGCAAAAAGTACCGCTCAGTATCCACTAACGTCGACTTATAACGCCCTTCCCATAGAGTACCCGTTCTCTGGTAAGTAGTATTAAAATATCGAACATAGTAGCGCCCTAAAGACTGCATTAGCTTGCTCGTACCATTCGCCGTTGTTTGAGTCAGCAGCAAGTGAACATGATTCGTCATCAAAACATAAGCATGAATTTTCACTCCATACTCTTTAGCGTAGTGTTTCAGCTTGTCTAAATAAACCGCATAGTCTTTTGTATCAAAAAAAGTCGCTTGTCGGTTGTTGCCTCGCTGAACAACATGCTGCGGTATATGAGGTAGGTTCAATCGTGGTAGTCTCGCCATATTATCACTAATCCTTTAGCTTTTGTGGCTATTGCAAATGCATTACTTTTATTCAAAATTTATAAAAAGATCAGTGTTCTCTGATCCCTGTGATTTTAAACGTCATCTATGCAAACGTGCGAATTGTCGGGTTCATTGCTTCAGACAAAAAGTGGCCAAATAACCCAACATCAACATCTAAGCGCTCAGAGAGTGTTTTATATTCTTGTCCAAAACCTTCAGGGTGGAATTGTTTACCGTACTGTTCAGTCAGTTCATTTAACCTAATTGACCCATTTAAAGATGATGCATTCAAATCTGCATACTGGTATGAATTTCTAAGCTTTAAGCCCTCAACAATTCCGCTGTGCAGTTGAGTAAATGCGTCTTTCAATTTCTTGTTACCCGACAAAACTGTTTCTAAGTTATTTACCTGAGCAGCAGAAAGCTTGCCACTGCTCAGTTTTAAATTTCCTTTTTTGTCTTGATACAAATCCAAATCACGCAAATCCAAATTGGGATTTTTGTCTGTTTGCACTGTTTTAAACCTCTCGAATTCACTCAGGCTTGTTTTCAATGCTTTTTGCACCTTTTCCATTGCGTCAACATATGCAAGGGTAACTCTTTTTGCCTCGTCTTCGGCCGTTTTAATATCCTCTTTACTCACACCAACATGTGTTTGCAAAGTCACTTTTGCCGAAGTTAAAGGTACCTCAGGTTGTAACTGTGATTCTTTCAATTGTTGTTTCAGTGAAGACTGTGCACCTCGGGTAGGCGCTTGCTGACTATTAACGATGTTTTTTCGATTAATTTCCATCATTGTGCTCCAATCCTTGAAAGCCATGTATGAATAATTAGCTGAATCTACAAAATATTAGTGTAAGAAAATAACTGAAAAGTAGCATACTCACAAGAAGAAAACCGTTCGTGTATAAGTAATGCGATTATTTTTACACAATAACATCGTTTAAAAATTTCTACCCCCCTTTAAGTGCCACACAACCTTATATGATAAGCAATCAATTTACATTATGAATAAACTAAAAATAAGTGCATCAAAGTCGACTTTAGAAAACACTACAGCATTCGTAGTTGTTCAGCATAATTTGCATAATAAGGGTGCAATAGGCAGTACATTAAACGAAGTGTTCCTAAAACTTAAAAACCAACCTTTAGCTGCTCAGAGCGAAGGTTCAAACCAAGTTTAAACACAGCCCTACCTATTATTGTATCTGCAATATCCTCAACTCCTGCGCAGCAGTTAATACTTTTAGACTTAAACAGTGATGCTCTTACAGCACAGAGACAGATCCTGTGCTATCACATAGAAGCCGCAAAAAAAGCTGAAGGATTGATGGTGAATAGATCTGTCAAATCAATGGGGTCAGAGCCATTGATTATTTAGCCCTAGCCCTTTTATCACGCCAACAAACTCTTGAGTGACAACAGACATAGACTTTTTACTTTCCTCTTTGATTGAACGTTACTTTATATTTCAACTTTGATACATTGCCATAAAGCAATTACAAAACAAGGAACTAGAAAGAGGCTATGGATATTTTAATTGAAGATGGCACTGAGAGAAAACATAAGCAAAAACTGCAGAGCCTTATTTCTAGTTCTAAAAAAAGTATTGATATTGCAACAGCATACTTAACTGAGACAGCACTACTTAAACAAAAAGGAGATGTAAAAGTTCGACTCCTCACTTCAATATCCGCAAATGATATTTTAAGTGGCTCAGTAAGTCTGGACGCTATTTCTTTGTTATTTAAACAAGGTATTGAAATTCGATTATTGGACCCAGACAATAACCACTTTCACCCTAAAGTGTATATATTTGACCATAATACGTTTGTTATTACTTCCGCAAACTTCACTCGCAACGCAATGGAAAACAATATCGAAATAGGTGTAAGTAGTGACTCCCCTCAAGTTTCTGAATTAGTTAAGTGGTACGCGAGTTTATGGAGTACAGCCACGCCACTGACAGGTGACATGCTTGAAGACTTGATTAACTTCCAAAATAAACATCTGAAAACAGCGCTAGAAATAAAGAAAATCAAAAACGACTACAATCTATTGGAAATCAATTATAGAAAAATAAATTTTGTACATCAAAAGTATAAAAAATCTAACTTTTTTATTTGTAATAGTAACCGAAAGTACAGCGCTCGAAATAATGATGGCAGTTATTTTGATGAGGAATTAATGCTTGCCAGTGAGCATGTGATTGCATGGGAGAGCTATAGATATGTAGACCACATGAAAAGAGTGGTACCTGGCGATATTATTTTTCTTTACGCCAAAAAAACCGGAGTCATAGCAATAGGAGAAGCCCTAGAAAGGGCCAACAAAGTTCCGCCCGAACAAGCACTTAAAAAGTCTACATCAACAAATGAATGGAAAATACCTGTCAGATGGCTAACGCCTAAAGATGATAGATTCGAAATAGACATACCAGATCAAGCCGTTCAGCCTACATTTCTTGATATCAGCGCTGATAAATACGGCAGTTTGAGAGACAAAGTTATGGTTCACTTTGAGCATAGCTTACAAAAGTAATCATCGTGTTCCCGAAATAAAACAGTGCACACAAATTCGAAGAACCTGACCGTGTAAAACTACTTTTGTACAAGGTAAAAAAAGAGGTCTCTAACTCTTTTTACGAAGTACAAAGCCCATGTGTTTACCTAGATGTCAATTGTGCGAGTGAATCGCTTTCTATTTCATGAATCAACGACTCTGACCCCATTGATTATGACCATGCTAATTCACACCACTTATTCATTAAAATCACTAAAAATTAGTAGCTGAGAACAACGCCCGAGTTTCACTGAACACCAAAACACTGAAATATAATGACTTTTTATTTGGTGCGCTTATTGCTAAATATGACTATGCTCTTACTGAATGAGATAAGGAACTGTGTTATGGAAATAAAAACAATAAGAAACTACCTAATGGCAACAGCCATTGCGTGTCAAATAGCCCTTTTGATATGGGAAAGCTTAAATGGCGGTGTCGTCACCCATCACTTTTTAGCTCGAGAGGATATGCCAGGTCTGTCAAATTGGTGGGGTCTTGTGATTTTACCATTTTTAGTATGGATCACCGCTTACAGTATTGAAAAAAGAAGTCAGCATCTAACAGATAAACAGGCCCGAGCCGATTATCATAAAGCGGCTTACATAAGCTTTTTAGCCATGTTACTTATTAGCATTGCTCAGTCGACTATTTTTAGCCTAGGTTATTCAACAGCTGCACTGTCTATATTAATGGCCATCACATTTATTTCGCTCTTTGTGCCGTTATACAGAATTGAAGCGATTGTCGGTTACGTGTTAGGTGGAGCATATTTTACAGGCCCTATGATCCCATTTGTTGGCGTGGTGATATTTGTAGTGGTATCTGTTTTTGCACATTTCTGTATCAAACCACTCATCCTTCGATTAAAGACGCCAAAAACCGCAGCTGAATAAAGGTATTTGACAGCATTGGATGCTAGCTTCGTTGATTACAATCAACGAAGCTACGTGCTTTTTGTATAACACCTACAGCGAGTATTATGTGATAAGGCCACTCCGTTATCATTTTAAATCAAACCTTAAGCCTTTTGAGCATTATTTAAGTGCGATACAGCACTTTAATGATATGCCAACCAAATTTAGTTTTGACCAACTGCGGAGTTAGCACTTCACAAGAGAAACAAACTTTATCAAACTGAGGAACCATGGTGCCGCGTCTAAACTCACCTAAATCACCGCCTTTTTTACCTGATGGGCAGGTTGAATGCTTCTTCGCTAAAGTTTGAAACTTTGCTCCTTTTTTTAGCTGTTTGAGAATATCTTCCGCTTGCTCTTTATGCTTTACCAAGATGTGTAACGCATGCGCTGTACTGGCCATATGACTCTATGCTCACTGTGTAAATTATTGCACTATTAATTAAACACAATAATACACCAATACGTTGTCAAAGATGAGCGCCAAAGTACTCAATCCAAGTGAATGGAATAAAGACCAAGTTATAATTTAGTCGCTAATGCAGCAGAAGATAAAAAGGCCTGCCCTAAAACTCAGCTGCAAATACATTTGACTCCGCCCTCACAACTCCCTTAGATTAGTTTACTCTTCCATCAGAACTTTCATCATCTGCTCATGATGATTCAAAAAATCCTTTGTAATTGTGTAGTGTTCAGTGTCTTCGTATTTGACTTCACTTATACCTGTCTGTGAAAACTGATAAATTTTTGCCCTAGGGTATGCCAACAAAATTGGCGAGTGGGTCGCTATAATAAATTGAGAGTTTTCTTCAACTAATTGGTGGATAGCTGACACTGCCGCCATCTGACGTGCAGGTGATAGGGCAGCCTCGGGCTCATCCATAATGTATAAACCATCACCTCGTAACTTGTTTACCAAAGTCGCCATAAAGGACTCTCCGTGTGATTGCTGGTGTAGAGATTTTCCACCATAGCTACTCAGATATCCCACTTCATCCATAAGCGTCGCAAGGTTGTAAAAGCTCTCAGCTCGAAGAAAGTACCCATCTCTTGGGTGTTTAAAACTCTTAATTGGCTTAAGGTACTCATAAAGTGAAGAATGGGTTTTATTGGTAGTAAATGTTGACTGTTTAGTGCCACCTTCAGCGTTAAATCCCATAGCCACCGCAATCGCCTCGATGAGTGTAGACTTGCCCGCCCCATTCTCCCCTACAAAAAAGGTAACATCGGCATGGAACTCTATGTAGTCTAGCTCTCTAATCGCTGGAATATTAAAAGGATAAACCTCGAAGCTGTCAATATTGTCACGCTTTAACTGAATTTCTCTGAGGTAAGGCCTATCTGTAAAACTCATGCTTTCTGTGCCGCTGTGTATTGTTAGTATCAATGTTCGCCAAAACAAGTAATTTCGAACAAACACTCTAAAAAATAAATCGGCTACGCTATCACCTTCTGAATCGACCCACAAGCTGCCCAATATCAATGGGGTCAGAGTCATTGATAAATTTAAGGTTTACACTTATTGACCTCGTTCAGGGTTGTAACGCAGCTCAAGCTTCGGATATTGAATCACTGTCTCGAGCCAAGTGTTTTTTTGAATGGGATCAACGACTCTGACCCTTTTGATTCTTGAACCTTACAAGACAAGGTGCCAGCGAGTAACAAAGTACATAATCAGATGAACACGACGCAATTTCCAAAGATGCACTACGCTAGTAGTATTGGGCAACAATGATGAGAGACCAATGTACAAGTTCATACTCATTTGGTTATTGCTAGTAAGCCAGGCGTCTATTGCGACAGAGACAATTCGCGTGCGAGGCAGTCAGTCAGAGTATGATAGTACTCACAATTACTATGTAGGACTCATAGAGCTGGCTTTCGATAAACTAAACAAGCCAATTAGAATTCAATTTTCACCTTATATGGTGCAGGACAGAGCGCTCTTTGAACTGCAGTCTAATCGTTTAATTGACTTATACTGGGCAGGTACCAACCAGCAAAGAGAGTCTGAGTTGGGGGTGGTGCGTATCCCACTGATTAAAGGGCTACTCGGGTATCGCGTTTTTACTATTCATCAAGATAATGAACAGCTTTTTTCTCAGATCAAATCTTTAAAATCGCTAAAAAATACGACTTTGTGTCAGGGACAGCACTGGCCCGATACAGACATCATGCTAGCCGCAGGCCTGAGCGTGATCACCAACGTTGTATATGAAAATATGTTTAAGCAAGTCTATGCAGATAGATGTAAAGCCTTTCCCAGAGGGATCAATGAGGCCTTCTCTGAAGTAAAAATCCGACAACAAATTATGCCTAAGTTAATGGTCTTTGATGATGTTATTTTGCACTATCGGTTCCCAATGTATTTTTTTACCCATAAAGATAACTCTCAGCTCATCAATGACCTGAAGTCGGGTTTAATGCTGGCAATCAAAGATGGAAGCTTTGATAAATATATGCAAACTCATCCTACGACTAAGCATTTGTTTCCCCTTAGTAAATGGGATAATAAAACGATATTAACCATAGATAATCCGTTTCTACCTAAGTCTGCACAGGTTGATGACAAACAGCTGTGGATAGAACTTGGTAACAAAAAATAGCGGCCAAAAATTTACTGAGCAATTTTTAGAGGTTTTCCTTACTTCTTTTCAAACCAAGATACACATCTTGGTACTGTTTTTTCCCATCAATAAACCCAAGCTGCCCTGAACTATTTTGCTACTTGTCATATGTTTATGATCACCTCAATGTAACAATAAGAGAATAGTGGCTCATAAATGACTATCCACACATCAGGACAACCCCCTAGATGCTCTTCAAGCTAAATATAACTTACTTCCATGCCTGATCTAACTACCTATGACTTAGCTGTGTTAAAAATAACGAAATACACAGTGTCGTCCATGGGTATGTAGCGTTATAGTTTCTTCATATCGTGCACCAAGGCTTAGAGCAACATTTTTGGATGCGCTGTTTTTAGGATCGATATAACTCACTAAGCTTTTTGCTTTTAAGCTGTTTCTCGCCAACTCAATACACTGCCGTCCAGCTTCTTGCGCATAACCTTGGCCGCGAGCTTCAGAAACCAACCAATACCCCAACTCTAATTCAGGCCAAGCTGGCGACTTCCATAGCCCCACGCACCCTACAAATTTCTTAGTAGATTTTTCTTCTACAGCATAATATCCAAAACCATTCAGTTGCCAATGCCCAATCAACATAGTTAAATTACGCCAAGCGCCTTCTCTATCTTTCCGACCACCTACATACTTTGCATCTAAATTATGTTGATAAAACATAGCGTAGTGTTCAAAGTCCTTTTCATGCCACTGGCGTAAAGTAAGACGCTCAGTTTGTACCGTATTAATTTTCATGCATCTCCTGTTAGTTGATCAATGAATGTTAAACTTACACCAATTGAAATCAGCATAACTGCACTTAATTTATTCATTATCGCCGTCACAGATTCACTCGTAACCTTTTCATTTACTTTGCTACTTAACTGGGCATATAGCAGCAAACACAATAATTCAATGACAATGCTTGTAAGTCCTAAAATCAGTAATTGAGATAAAAATGGTTTTGACTCATCTATAAATTGAGGCAAAATTGCAACAAAAAACAGGAGTGTTTTAGGGTTTGACAGCTCTATAAATAACCCCCCTTTAAACGCTTTGTAAACATTTACTGAAATTGCACCTTGAACTTTATTGAGAGCGCTTTTTTCTAGGAATAGATTAATGCCTATCCATAGTAAATATGCCGCACCAGCCCATTTCACAAAAAAGAAAAAAGTATCTGAAGATGAAAGTACGGTATTAATTCCCGTTGCAGATATTAAAAATATATATCGCACTTCCACCAACCACTCCAAACGCAGCTGAAACACTGGCTTTATATCCCGAACTGACTCCATGAGAAGCGACATAAAATACAGCCGGTCCAGGAGAAATGCATAAGATAAGCTCAGCTATACAAAACAATATCCACGTTGTGATATCCACACTACCTCCAAGAAAATAACAAAGGCTCACTTCTCATTATTTTTTTGAAATAGACGCGAATCATGACGTTCGTATTCAAGCCCGTAAATCTCTTTGAATTTTGATATTTTTTTTATGGTGTCTTCTTCGAAGGCTGGCGCTCCATCAAATGCATGCAATGCAATGCTCTCTATCAATTCACCTAAACTCATATCGTACAGTTCAGCAGTTGCCTTTAGAACTTTAACTAATCTCTTCTCCATTCTTAGACCAGTTTGTACCCTTTCCAATTTCTCTTGTTTATTTCGTTTTTCCATTTTAACCATCCACCTCAACATTGTTACCATGGTAACAATGTACCACAAGTAAAATGTATTAAAAGCTTTTTTGTATGTGGGCTATGAATGATTGACTCAAACAACAAGAGCCTTTCTCATATCTACAAATTAATGGGAGCCCAAATCATTGTAAGTACTTACACACACCATACGTTGAATTTACAGTGTTCATTGAAATAAAAGATTTTAAGTAAGCTTAAGCGATATTGGCCCTTTTAATTTCCTATACTCCAACAAATTGCTCCTCATACTCCATCTGCAAAAAATTGACACCTTGATTGAGAGTGGCCTCTGCTGGCATAAAGAAAATAGTTTTCATCCACTGTTTTCGCGGCTTAGATAGCCAATCTCATGCTACTTAGAAAGTTTGGTTTAAAAAATGCATTAGAAATTCACTAAGAACAAAAATTCAAATGAGTGATGTCACCACCATGAATGAAAGCACAAATACCGTATATGTATTGAGCGGCTATGCAAAATGCTCGACCACAAATCAAAATAAATACAAACTCGGCAACAAGCACTCTATCGGCCTGTTAACGACCGATAAGAACTACAAAGATAATATCAACAACCTTAAAACCTTTATCCAAGATTTAGGTTGGGACTCCATCACGTTTTGCATGGTTGAAGAGGTCGACGATATCAATACCTTGTCCAATGACGTTTTAATATCCAGCTTTCAGCGCGCCCAGAAGAATGGCCAATCATTGGTGGTTAATGACTTGCCCATTACCGTGCATTAATGCAAAACAGAGCTTAAAAAAACAATGGGGTCAGAGTCGTTGATCGTTCATGCTATGTGGGATGAACGACCTCATTTGGGCTGTAGCGAAACGAGCTAATGGCCTTTTAAAGTAACAATTAAAGCGAGTATTTTGAAAGGGCTCATATGACTCTACCCCCATTTGACTGACTAACACTAAAATCAACTACTCGATTCACTTTCTAAGTATTGATTTGCATGCTTTAAGCTTTGTAAGTCATCAAAACGTACTCCGTGCTGGGCCATAACTGGCCGTATTTTTTTGCTTATCAATTGCCGAATATAAAAGGGTTGATTTGGCACGAAGTGATGAATGGTATGTGTACGGCCAAAGTCAAAACAAAAGAGCTGAAAAGGTAAAAACCAGCGACTGGTGATCACATGTGTTTGCTCTAACACATTATTCACACCACCATAGTAGTGCATTGAAGAAGTAATTAAATTAAGAGAGGTTGAGCGAATAATATTTGGTACAATCAGTACCACCATCAAGAATTCAGCAACTACAAGCAACTCCACTCCCCATGCAGGTAATTCAAATGGGTGAACAAATTGCAGCACATAATAAACAATCACACAATGTAAGATTGCAAAGTAAGTCGTCGCAAGCGGAACACCTGCATTAAAGACCTGAAAAAACTTAAAGTCACGTATTTCTTCACTAAAACGCTTTGAATTAATCAATAAACCCAGCAGTCCATCAGCGACCACAACGGCTCTCAAAAATGGAGACTTAATACCATTACCCACTAGGCGCTCTTCTAAGTCTTGTGAAGTACCAGAGACTTTATGATGATGTAAATGGATCTGCCTGCGATACCAAGGGTTCACCGTATTTGGGCGCATCAACCACACAATTAGCATCATAAAGTTATGTATAAATGGACGCTTACTAAAATACTGCTTATGAAGCAGATCATGCTCAAGTTCATGTGCAATAGAAGTAATAAAGGCAACTAAAATAATACACAGCCACGCAGGTATCACCGCAACATAATACAGCGTCGCAACACCAATAAATGAACTCAATGACAACAATAGTATGACCATGGCAATACCGTTTTGCCATTTAAGGATTGGATAACGCGCCCTAAGCGATGCCTCTTCGGCTTTTATCGCTGTCACTATCGCATTGATGTTCTGATTCGCTGTTAATTTTGACATTGATAGCTGTACTAAATAGTTGATATTAGAATCATACCGGAATCAATGGGGTCAGAGTAAATGGTTTTTCAAATTCACTTTACGCTTCCCCATTCATATCAAGACAAAAAACAGCGGGTTAATTAAAATCCCGATCGAAATACTCTGACCCTTTTGATTGCATCTCGTATTGCTTAAGTATCGTCAGCATATCTTCTGGAATGGGCGCTTTTTGTCCGGTTTTCATATTAAACATCACCACAGTTGCGTACCCAGTTGTACATATTGCTTGCTGTGATTCACTCAACGCCTCGTAGCGCATGGTAAAACGATCTTCTTTGATGTCAGTAATATATGAACCAATATACAAAGTATCAGGAAAAGTAACCGGTCGCTTGTATTGCGCATAAGTATCACGCAGAACCGGACTATGGCTGGGCTCAGATAATATAGAAAGCAAACCGGTTTGCTTTAAAAAATCAATGCGCGCAGTTTCGAAATAACGAAAATACGACACGTTATTCACATGCCCTAACGCATCCATTTCACCCCATACCACATTAATTTTTGTGTTAATTGCATACTTTCCGAAAAACTCCTGCATGACGTAGCCTCAAATTATGATTATTTACTTTGAGCGTAACAACTCATCGTACCAGCAGCAAGGTTAGTTCAGTTGCAAAATGCACTTTTGCGCGGGATGGAATCAATGGGGTCAGAGTAAATGATTTTAAAAATGCACAGTACTCTTTCCCCAACCAAACTCTTATAAGACTGCAGACTCATTAAAAATTAGGATCAAATGACTCTGACCCCTTTGATTAGAAAACTGGATATTGCTCTATTCATCATAGTGCTGCTCCCATAATTTGTTGCTAAATCGATTGTTGGGATCTAGCTTTTTCTTTAGTTCAAAGAATTCTTTAGCTCTTGGGTAAGCATGGTTAAACTGCTCTGTCGTAGCGTGCAGTTGGTATGGTAAATAGTATGCTCCACCTTCAGAAATTACCGCATCAATCATTTCTCGACTCCACGCTTTAACCTCTGCCTTATCCCGTTCAGATGTTCCTTGGCGATAATAAACAACAAAAGCAAACACCTCTTCTCTCGCCCAAGCTAGCAGTGAACCTGTATCTGGCAGAGCGTGGCGTATTGATACATTAAGTACATTGACTTCATACGCCTTAAAAATACCTGACATTTTTGCAGAGAAGCTGTCAAAACGGTCAATTGGTACGAAATACTCCCTTAGGACATAAGTTTCATTTTGTCGGCTTTTGGGTTCTAGCTCTTTAACATCATAACTGGCCTCATAGTTTCGCCATTGAACAGCTTCAGAAGAATACTGGATAGGCTCAACAATGTGCTGTCTCATCCATTTGCCAAGACCGGTATCAGCAACAAATTTAGCAGCTTTAGGTTGCCACCAATAATCCTTGTCACGTGAAATCAATTTCTCTTGCACAGTAAGCGGCTTTTCAGTTTTAACCCAGCTAACACTATTCACATGTGTATAATCTGGTGGGTAAATATCAGCATTATGAAAAACGACACTTGGGTTGCTTTTTACGTTCTGCTCAAAGAAAGAAGCGTATTGTTCGATCGTCATGTAGTCAGTTTTTCGACCAACTTTTAAATTTGGTACTAGCTCAAGAGTTGCCTCAGCGATAACACCCAGACCGCCATACCCTCCGATAACCCCAAAAAACACTTCCGAGTTTTCGTGTGGCGATGCACTAACAATAGAGCCATCGGCTAAAACAACTTTAATAGATTTAACCGACCTTATAATTGGCCCTTCACCCATGTAGCGGCCATGTACATTAACACTCAAAGAACCGCCAACAGTAAAGTTTGCGTATGATTGCATGATTTTTATAGAGAGGTTTACAGGGTCAATGACATCTTGAATATCACGCCAGCGAATACCACTTTGGACAGTAATTTCTTTTGCTTTGGGATCAAAAGAAATTACCTGATTAAACTCTCTCATATCTAGATGCAAATGATCTTCAAGCGCGATTTGACCGCCTTGGCTGTAGCGACCACCCCCAATGGATAGTTTTCCTTTTGTGTCGCTTATGGCGTTCTGAATATCCTCAATCGATTTGGGGGAAATTACCTTCGCAACCTCTATTGGGTTAAGTTGAGTTACATCGTTAACTATATTTACTTTACTAGGAGAGCTTTCTTCTTGAGGTGAAAAGTCAACGAATATGTAAATCGCAAACAACAGAATTAAGGCCAAAAATACACTTATAGTAATTGAGATAATTTTTAAAACTTTCTTGCCCTTAGCGTACATAAAACCCTGTTATTTGTTGTTTTTACGAGAAAACAGGCTAACATTTTAT
Organism: Pseudoalteromonas luteoviolacea; assembly: GCF_018100925.1. Taxonomy (GTDB): domain Bacteria; phylum Pseudomonadota; class Gammaproteobacteria; order Enterobacterales; family Alteromonadaceae; genus Pseudoalteromonas; species Pseudoalteromonas obscura. Next base: position 373,965 of record NZ_JAGJEH010000006.1, read on the forward strand.
CCCCTACTTTCCAATACAGCAGACAGTACTTGGGTGACATCTGCTTTTCACAGTGCTCTGATTCTTGTAGTCAACGGGGTCAAAGTAAATGGTTTTTGATATGCATTGCACTTTTTCCAAATACAAATTCAAAGACGATTACGAGATTGCAGATTAATTAAAACCAGAATCAAAGTACTCTGGCCCCTTTGATTTGATGTTTTAATTGATGGGTGAAAGATTGGTTTCTTTTATCTCATTTATAATTTTTTCTAAACTTTCATGCCATTGGTTACTTGCAGCTGTTCTTGATTTAAGAAGGTGTACTTTATGCTTTTCGAGCTGATGTTTTACCGTTTCTCCCCATTTTTCATCATTTGGTTTAGCTTCTAGTATTTGTTCGAAAGCAAACAACATACTTGAAAAAAACCATGTGTATTTGGCATATTCGTCATCATTAACATTTTTTGGGACATACCCACCACTTGCAAACTTAGGATGAGCAATACAGAGTGTAAGATACTGTTGATAAATTCCATGTGCCTGTGCCGAAGCTGAAGTATTTCTTCCAACTTGAACTTGCCAATAAGCAACCCCTAAAGCACCAATAGCTACAAATAAACTAATTATTGGAACCCAATTTTTCCAAGTCTCAATATTTAGTAAAACTGCAAAGCCTGTTTCAAAACATATCATACGTGATTCTACCTCGGTGGTAATACTTTACGTGAATTAGTGACAACAAAACCCTCTGGAACAGGCTTAAATAAGTCAGATTCTAAGGGCCATCTCTTAGCTCTACTTTGAAACTCTCTGAGATTTTTAATATTAAGACTAACAGTTACAAAAAAATCATTTTCGCCACCTTTAATTCGAGCTAAATCCCGACGGAAGCTTTGTTTTGCAGGAGAACGTACTCGACTATCTCCATATTGGCGGTTATTTACAAAAATAGCATATGCATGAATATCCAATACAGCTGCTTCTATTAAAGTAGCAAATGTATCTAAATCTTTATTCCATGACAGGACAGCGAGTGCATCAACTTTTCCTTGAAATGCAACTCTTGTCTTGCTGTTTTGCAATTCCGAACAAACCATAACACCGAAATGAAAGCCATTATGCTCATAGACCGGTTTTGACCATTTCGATTTCTTTAATGGCTGCCATGTTTTACCAAAAATTCTGGTCAAGGTTTCATCTTCAGCAGGTGCAGGTTCTATTTTTTGTTGCCAGATTTTTGTCCAATGAGGATACCCAAGGCGATTATCTTTCAAAACTAAGCAAGCCTCACTCACCAGCTTATTATTTTTGAAATGTCTATATTCTGTACCTGCAACCAAATTTATCCCCACGCCAGTTAAGCGACTAGAAATACTATCAACCCAATCGAGTGGCAATGATAATTCAGGTAAAAATAAATACTGTGGTTTAGGCTTCGACGAAATTACATTATTAATTAATTCACAAATTTGTTTGTAACGCTCTAATGAATGATCGGGTCGATTACAAGCAGCCTTTTCCCAGCTACGTTCCTTTGTGGCTAAACTAGCAACTGCAACTAAAACCTGTTCAGTACTACCATTTCCTATCTTGATATTATTGGATGGTTTAGAAGGGGTGATTGGCGGATCTAATAAATTAGGTGAAACCCACGCACCTCTTAGGACTGAAATATATTTCGCAAGTGCTTTTATTGGACTTGAATTTTTCTTAGCATTTTTACCTATACACTCAGGTACTAATTCAACTATCTCTGAGGAAGTGTATGGCCTTGTAGGGAAAACAAAAGGAACTATGTTTTCATAGCCAATTTTGCCTTTTCTAAATAATCTTTTACCTTGAGTCTTAGCTAAAAATTTAGTTAAGTTAGATACATTTAAAAACTCACCATCATTTAGTGTTGTTAAGATTTCTTTTTGTTCTTCTATTATGTGCGAATTATGACTTTCATTCTCAATAAACCCATGCAGGTTTTGTATACACTTGTATGGTAATTTTGCTAAATCACTTTGTTGTAATTTAGGTGCAATTTCATAAAAACCGTCATCTAAGTATGTCGAGAAGAAATCATCATTGAAACTCAACCTCTGTATCAAGGTTTCCATGAAAACTTTTGCTAGTTTTTTTACAACATTGCTTGCAGCTTCATTTTTAAACTCTGTAGGATAAGCTTTAGCAGCGCTATCTATAAATGAATGGGCTAAAGACTTATATAGCTCGCTCCATAGTTCGTCATAAATAACACAATTTTCTACACCATTAATGTTTCCACAAGACTCTCTGCTTTTTAGATGAGCAATCAAGCTATCTAAGGCATCAAATGTAGCTGTTACAATGTTATTAGCATCGTTCCAGTCTTTAAGAGATATTGCTAAACTGAGCAACCTAGGTAAGTATATATAATGATTTAATATTTTTTCTGGGCATAAAATATGGTCATGGGCAAACTGATAAAACTCTTTACGCTCTTTGACCCAACCCGATGCAGGAATGTCTCTAGCAACAGTTTCCACTTGTCTCAGTTGAATGGACCAACTCAAACGATGTAGACTCAGGCCATCAGCTCTTCTCAATGTGTCAGCACTTTCACTCGAAGATTCTGCTGCAATCAATACTTTAGCTGCTGTTGTTTGTTCAAACTGGTCAATTGAAGGCATGAGCCTATGTTCACTTGACAGCTTATACATTTCTTGTTCAATGCTATCAACTAAATCTAACCCAGCTTCACCTTCCAATATAAACAGTTTTTGTTTTGTTGATTGGAATTGTATTGTCGTATTTTTCAAGTAGTATTTTGGAAAGTCAATCTCCCATAACTCAGAGTTTTCAGTATTCTGTTTTAAAACTGGTTTTTCACCCTGTCCAAACTTAAACTTTAAACGCTCAGTCAAAAAGTTCATAAATGACTTTGTATCGTGTATCTTGCCGCCATCATGCAGCACCAAAAACATATCATCAACATATCGTCCATAATGAACTGGTGCTAATTCCTCTCGTATCAACTTATCCCATTTACAGAGTAAAACATTAGAAATGACACGCGAAACTGTTAACCCCATAACTAGTCCGCTAGGGATGTCTTTATCAGGAGTTGTTAAGCGTTTTGAAAACAGGTTAGCAGCTCTCCCCCAATCCTTAAGTAACCTTACTATTTTTTTAGTAAATTCTTGCTCCTCCGGAGAAATACACCTTTCTTCAACCAAACCAATTGTTTCTTGAAACTTCGGCTCAGTAAGAAAACTGGGGTCAATAGTATGATAATAACTTTTTAAGTCTAACGACACTGCAATTACAGGTCGTTTATGTTCTAGCTCGCTTCTGATTGCAGCTAAACCATCGTTACGCCATTTTTGATATGGCTGATAATAAGGTTTAAAAGACCCTATACCATTAATATTAAATGATTTTTGCTTGCCTCCGCTATCGGTCTTCAACCTCTTTAATCTTGCACCATAAACATCACTTTCACTTAAGCATGCATCAAATTTATGGCCAACCATATTAATCCATAGCGCAGATAAAATATGTGTTTTTACAGGGAAATTGCCAACTACCCTAAATTCAGGTGTGATAACATTAAAACTACAAAAATGCTCGAAAGCCCTTTTTTTATTGGAGAAGTGAGTATGACCGTTCTTGCAATCTTCTCTAGGCCTGCTTGAAACTTTTTTGGGAACAACCCTAAACTGCCCGATATAATGATTTAATGTTTTTGGGCCATCATTATCTTTCCATTCTTTCAATAAGCATTTTAGATTCCCTAAAAGGTTTTCTTCAAATTCGGCAAAATCAATAGCAGAGGGGTAGCCGTCTTCCATAAAACAATCAACTTTAGCCTTGCGATACGCAACCATCAAGTCTGTAAGTGATAGATTATTCCATCCTTTGAATTCTGCTTTATAACTCATGTTAAATCCCTGTACTTAGGTACCCGTATGTAATGTATTAGATAAGTTTTTTTACTTGTTTTAGATACACTTGTCTTTGCTTTATAACTGTATTAGAACTCAAAGTTATAAAGTACTTAGAATCAGCTCTATACTACAACATAATTATTTCTAACTACTTGATTAGTTGGATTTTACATTTATTTTGATGCTATCAAATATTCCAAATATATATACAAGCAAAGATTTTAGATAGGGAACTACTTAAATGAAAAATAAATTAGTTTGCCACTAAGCTAAAACGTAACTAGCTGCTTAGACAGTTAACTCATCTTACCCCAATTCCACCCACAAAAAAAGCAGCCATCAGGCTACCTTTTAAATTTAAGTATTTTTAAATCAGAACATTACACATCATCACGATACGTATCAACCGCCGGATAACTACACACAAGGTTACGGTCACCTAGAAAAACAATGGGGTCAGGTCTTGCATCGTGCAACCCTAAACAACAAAGCCAACAGACAACATCCCTCCCCCTTCCATCACGCCTGAAAATAAGCAATTGATGAGTAATGCGCTCGCATGGATGCGAGTCAAGCCATGATTTCCCCAAGGGTGGCGAATACATGGGGTTTACGTTCACATCAATAGTGTTTTGAAGATTAAGCGTGATAGCGGGGCGCTGGGAGAGTCCAGAGAGGGGCCAGCGCCAGCCCCTCTTTGGTTGTCGTCGCCAACGCGACAAAATGTTTAGCTGAACGGTTGTTAAACTGATTGCCCTGACACACGTCGATCCTGACCTCCGTCAGGATGACGAAGGCGAGATTGCAGCTGAACCCAGCATCTCTGCAAAATGGCTCCTGACTTTCGTCAGGATGACGAGGGGAAGATTGCAGCTAAACCAAATACCTCTGCAAAATGGTTCCTGACTTTCGTCAGGATGACGAGGGGAAGATTGCAGCTGAACCCAGCACCTCTGCACAATGGTTCCTAGAATTCGTCAGGATGACGAGGGGAAGATTTCAGCTGAGCCTAGTACCTCTGCAAAAGGGCTCCTGACCTCCGTCAGGATGACGGAGATGAGACTCCAGCTAGACCCACCCCACCACAAAAAAACCGCCTTAATTTCTTAAGGCGGTTTTCAAATCAAAATCCATGTCAGGACTGCTCCCGACAATCAGATATCAATTACTCTGCATATGTCTCAACAGCTGGACATGAACAGATAAGGTTACGGTCACCGTATACGTCATCGATACGCGTTACCGTTGGCCAGAACTTGTCTTTTGCTACCGCTGGTACTGGGAATGCAGCATAGAAGCGATCATATGCACGCTCCCACTCGTTGCCAAGTACATCAGCTTGTGTGTGCGGAGCAAACACAAGTGGGTTGTTCTCAACAGACCATTCGCCTGACTCAACCTTCGCAATCTCTTTACGGATTGAGATCATCGCTTCGATAAAGCGGTCAATTTCAACCTTAGATTCAGACTCAGTTGGCTCGATCATTAACGTGCCTGCAACTGGGAATGACATGGTCGGTGCATGGAAGCCATAGTCCATAAGACGCTTCGCCACATCCATTTCAGTAATGCCAGATGCTTCTTTAAGTGGACGTAAGTCAACAATACATTCGTGTGCAACACGGTCATTACGGCCGCGATATAACACTGGGTAGTGATCCGCTAGTTTAGCCGTTAGGTAGTTTGCGTTTACAATCGCCATTTCAGTTGCTTGCTTAAGACCTTCGCTGCCCATCATGGCAATGTATGCCCAAGAGATAGGTAGAATCGCCGCAGAGCCGTAAGGCGCTGCTGATACTGCACCGTTGCCCTCTGTGGTACCTGCAACATTAATGATGCTGTGGTTAGGCATAAATGGTGCAAGGTGCGATTTAACACCAATTGGACCAACACCAGGACCACCACCACCGTGTGGGATACAGAATGTTTTGTGTAGGTTTAAGTGTGATACGTCAGAGCCGATGAAGCCCGGGCTTGTAACGCCAACTTGCGCGTTCATGTTCGCGCCGTCCATGTATACTTGACCGCCGTGCTGGTGAACAACATCACATACTTCACGGATAGTCTCTTCGTATACACCGTGTGTAGACGGGTAAGTAACCATGATGCAAGATAGGTTCTCAGACACTTCTTCTGCTTTTGCACGTAAATCGTCAAGGTCGATATTACCTTTGTCGTCACAACCAACAACCACAACCTTCATGCTTGCCATTTGTGCAGACGCTGGGTTCGTACCGTGTGCAGAGCTTGGGATCAAACATACGTTACGGTGACCTTCGCCACGTGACTCATGGTATTTACGGATCGCAATAAGACCCGCGTATTCGCCTTGTGCACCTGAGTTTGGCTGTAGTGAAACTGCATCGTAGCCTGTGATATTTACAAGCCAGTCATGCAGCTCAGTCATCATTGTTTGATAACCTTGTGCTTGCTCAAGTGGACAGAATGGGTGAAGCTCAGCGAATTCAGGCCAGGTTACTGGGATCATCTCCGCTGTCGCGTTTAGCTTCATAGTACAAGAGCCCAAAGAGATCATTGAGTGGTTCAATGCTAAATCTTTGTTCTCTAAACGCTTGATGTAACGCAGCATTTCAGTTTCGCTGTGATACTCATTAAAGTTTGAATGGGTTAGGATCTCGTCATCACGTACCAAGCTTGCTGGAATACCTGTGATGCCGTTTGCCGCAACCTCTGCGTCAAGCGCAGCTACATCAAGACCATGGCCTTCGCCTAGGATGATGTCGAATAATTCTATGATGTCAGCGCGTGTTGTTGTCTCATTCAGTGCGATTGAGTACTCGCCTGCATGGTTAATTGCAAAGTTAACTTGATTTGCAACAGCACGTGCTACAACGGCGTTTTTGTCTGCTTCTTCTGCTACAACTGTGATGGTATCAAACCAAGTGTCGTGCTTCAGTGCAACGCCTTTTGATTTAAGGCCAGTCGCCAAGATGCTTGCAAAGCGGTTGATACGCTGTGCAATCGTCTTAAGGCCTTGTGGACCATGGTACACCGCATAGAATGCAGCCATGTTCGCTAGCAATACCTGCGCTGTACAAATGTTTGAGTTCGCTTTTTCACGGCGGATGTGCTGCTCACGCGTCTGCATCGCCATACGTAATGCGTCGTTACCTAAACGGTCTTTAGAAACACCGATGATACGACCTGGTAGTGAACGTTTGTACTTGTCACGCGTTGCAAAGAATGCCGCGTGTGGACCACCGTACCCCATAGGTACACCAAAACGCTGTGCAGAACCAAGCACCACGTCAGCACCTAGTTTACCCGGCGCTTTTAATAGCATTAAACTCATGATGTCTGCCGCAACACAGGCAATCGCTTTTTTGTCTTGTACTTGTGCGATAAGGTCTGTGAGGTCTACCACTTCACCAGATGTTGATGGGTACTGGAATAGTGCACCAAAGATCTCGTGGTTTGCCACATCGCTTGCAGGCGCTACAACAACTTCAAAACCAAACTGTTCAGCACGGGTGCTTACTACGTCGATTGTTTGTGTGTGTACGTCGTCTGCAATGAAGAAGGTGTTTGCTTTTTTCGCTTTTGCTACACGCTTAGCTAGGGCCATAGCCTCTGCTGCAGCTGTAGACTCATCAAGCAAAGATGCACTTGCCAAATCTAGGCCTGTTACATCCATAGTCAGTGTTTGGAAGTTAAGAAGAGACTCCAAACGCCCTTGTGCGATCTCTGGCTGGTATGGCGTATACGCGGTGTACCAACCTGGGTTTTCTAACACGTTACGTAGAATAACATTAGGCACGTGTGTTGGGTGATAACCTTGGCCGATGTATGATTTAAATACTTTGTTTTGGCTTGCTACTGATTTTAGGTAGCTCAGCGTTTCAACTTCAGTACGGCTTTCACCAATCTTAAGACCTGTTTCTAAACGAATAGAGTCAGGTACCGTTTGACCGATCAGCTCTTCAACACTTGATACTCCAAGCTCAGCAAGCATCTCGCTTACTTGTGCGGCATTCGGGCCGATGTGGCGACGAATAAAGTCTTGCTTTTGCTCTAATTGTTCAAGAGATTTGGCGTTTGACATTAGTCCAGATTCCTATGATCCAAATAAAATGGGTGTTCCTGCATTGATGCCTGACATCTTTGCCAGACAAAGGCCTTGGTAACGCAGTCACAGATAATGCTTTGAGCGTTAACCAAACCAAAACGGTTTGATTTAACAACAAAAGCCCCAAAAAATGGGGCTTTTAATCACACAACGAATTAGTCTTCGTCGATTGAGTTTTTGTAACCTTCGTGGTCAAGTAGGTTTTCAAGCTCTGACTCGTCAGACGCTTTAACTTTGAATAACCAACCGTCGCCATATGGGTCGTTGTTAACAGATTCTGGTGAATCTTCTAGCTCTTCGTTGATTTCAACGATAGTACCAGTGATTGGTGCGTAGATATCAGAAGCCGCTTTTACAGACTCAGCAACTGCACAATCTTCGCCAGCATCTACTTCGTCATCAACGTCAGGTAGGTCAACAAATACCATGTCGCCTAGAAGCTCTTGTGCATGCTCAGTAATACCTACAGTGAATACACCGTCGCCTTCGCTGCGAACCCATTCGTGTGAAGATGCGTATTTTAACTCGCTAGGAATGTTGCTCATTTTTTGTTCCTTTGGTCGTTTTAGTTGGGCAACCGCCCATAATTCTACTCGTTACAATGATCTTAGATCACTGACTTACCGTTACGTACGAAGCTAGGCTTCACAACTTTAACGTCTACTAGCTTTTTGCGCATTTCAACTTGTGCAGTTTCCCCTGTTGAACGAGGAACACGTGCCAATGCCACGCTAAAACCTAAAGTCGGAGAGAATGTACCAGAAGTTATAACACCTTCGCCACCTTCTACGATAACTTTAGAGCCGCCGCGCAATACACCTTTGCTTTCAAGCACCAAGCCAACCAGCTTATCAGTACTCTTATCAGCACGTTGTTGCTCAACTACTTTACGGCCGATGAAATCACGATCTTCTGGTTCCCAAGCGATGGTCCAAGCCATATTAGCAGCCAGTGGAGAAACCGTTTCATCCATATCAGAGCCGTACAAGTTCATGCCCGCTTCTAAACGTAGCGTATCACGTGCACCTAAGCCAGCCGGACGCACACCTGCATCTAGTAATTGCTGCCAAAGTTCTGCTGCATCGTCGTTATGAACAACGATTTCGTAGCCTGCTTCACCAGTATAACCAGTTGTTGCAATGAATAGTTTTCCAGCTTGAGCACCAAAGAATGGTTTCATGCCTTCAACTGCTGCACGCTGCTCATCATTTAAGATAGTCGCTGTTTTTTCTTTTGCATTTGGACCTTGTACTGCAATCATGGCGTACTCAGGACGCTCGGTGACTGTCACTTCAAAATCAGCGGCAACTGCACCAATGTGTGCAAGGTCTTTTTCACGCGTTGCAGAGTTTACAACTAGACGATAATCCGTTTCTGTGAAGAAGTAGATGATAAGGTCGTCAATAACACCACCTTGCTCATTCAACATGCCAGTGTATAGCGCTTTACCAGGCACGGTCAGCTTTGCAACATCGTTTGCCACAAGCTTGCGTAAGAACGCTTGTGCATCAGCACCTTTCACATCCACAATGGTCATGTGCGATACATCAAACATGCCCGCATCTTGACGCACTGCGTGGTGCTCTTCGATTTGTGAACCATAGTTGATTGGCATTTCCCAACCGTGGAAATCAACCATTTTAGCGCCTGCTTCTAGGTGCTTAGCATGTAGTACTGTTTTAGAAGTCATACTTGTCCTTCACTTTTTTGTGTTATGTAAGTCACTCTAGGTGCTTTACATATAATCGAGGTAAAAACCTCGAAGGGGTTAATCTTGAGCTGGTGACCAACTCAAATGCACGGAATTAATTTACGCAAAAACCTTCAGCGCTGAGCTTTTTTTGCCACGCTGAAAGCGGGGCTTGCTGCGCGATAAGTTGATGCTGCTGCACACCATCTTGTAGTAACGTAGTGATAAATACATCACCACTTTGTTTGCCATAACAAGCTTGTAGATCTGAAATACCTAAGCCAGGTGTGAGCGAAAAGTTTGTTAATAATGAATCAAATGCAGCGTTGCCACTGAGCTGTGCGATGACTAAGTCTTCTCGACGTACAAGTTCAATATCGTACTCGTGCTCATGCTGCTCAACTAACACTTGTAAAGTTGATGCAGCGTCTTGATCCAAAATAAAGCGATAAGCTGTTTCACTAAAGTAGTAAACCGCGTAGCGGTGACCGTTGGCAAATGTGCCTTGAATACCAAGACCGGGCGCTATCAACTTGTTTAAGTTGATGCCAAGCTCTTGATTAAGGAAAGGCGTCGTTTCAAAGCCACTAAAATCTAATACCACTTGACCTGCCTGTGAACTGTAAGCATTCTTTGTTGGTACAGTCCCTTGACGGTGTTTGGCAAAAATTATCGGAGAAAACGTCATACAACCACCTTAGTGAAATTAAGATGGACAAAAGTATAGGGTGGCAGATAACCAACAACAAATTGTAATTATTTATCAATTGATAAATAATATTAATGTATTCAAGATTTATAAATAGCTTTTTTAAATATGAAGAACTTATCAATTGATGGCCTACGGACACTTGTCACGGTTGTAGAGGTCGGAGGTTTTGCAAAAGCAGGTGAATTGCTCGGCTTGTCCCAACCAGCCGTAAGTTTGCAGATCCGTCGCTTAGAAGACTTACTTGGATGTAAGTTGTTTAAAAAACAAGGCCAGCGTCAAGTGCTTAATCAGTACGGTGAACTCCTGTTGCCGCAAGCAAAGCAGATGCTGCAATATAATGACGCCATCTTGCAACAATTTACTTCTGAAAGCGTCACAGGTCGCGTGCGCTTAGGGATCCCTAGTGAGTTTGCCGCGCGTATTCTACCGGCCATCATCGGTGACTTTGTCTCTCTGTATCCAGATGTAGCACTGGAAGTAAAATCAAGGCTTAGCAAGCATTTACTTTCGGTATCTAGACAAGATCAATTTGATCTGGTTTTGGCGTTAAATGAAGAGCTAGAATCTGTAACCCACCCTATATTTATGCGCGATCAATTGGTCTGGGTTGGCGACTTAACGCTAGCAAAAAAAGATGTCATCACCTTAGTCACCGCACCAGAGGGCTGTATTTATCGACGTCGTGCTATTGAAGCGCTGCAACAAAGCGGCCGTCCATTTCGTATCGTATACAGCAATGCAGACTTAACCGGCCTGATAGCGGCGTTAAACGAAGGGTTGGGGATCACGGTTTTAGCCAAAAATACCGTACCGAGCGAATTATCTTATCAAGAATATACCCATGATTTGCCGATGCTTGGCGAAATAGGGATCAGTTTAATCAAAAATACTCAGGAGTCCGCCCACGCTGTAAACAAACTCGCTGAGTTTATCGCGTTACGTTTGTCGTAACGCAGCGCCCTTACTGCCCTACAGCCTGCTTTACAAACAGGTTTTTGATCGGACCTAAATTATCAACTAAGCTCAAACCCAAGCCTCGGATTAGCTTTTTAGCCGGGTGCGCGCCCTCAAATAAGTCTTTAAGGCCCTGCATCATAGCAATGTGCTTTTGTGCATCCAACTTGCGCGCACGCTCGTACTCTCTGAGTACTTTATGTGCGGCAAACTCCTGGTTCTGCTCACCCAATGCGTTAATTAAATGCGCTGCATCTTTTAAGCCTAAATTCATGCCTAAACCTGCTAATGGGTGAATGGTATGGGCTGCATCTCCCATTAATACCACACGACCTTTTAACCATTGCTGGGCGTAGCGCATAGTAAGTGGAAACACTGCTCTGTCACTTTGCACTTCACACAATCCACATTGCATATCTATGGCGACGGACAAAGACTTATTAAACTCGCTAGGGCTTTGCGCCATAAGCTGCTTAGCATGCTCAGGAGACGTTGACCAAACAATGGAATGCATATTGTCTTCACGCAATGGCAAAAATGCCAAAGGACCTGTCGGTAAAAATACCTGACGTGCCGTATGCTGATGGGCACTATCGGTTTTGACCGTGGCCACAATTGCATGGTGGTCGTAATCCCAAAAGCTCAGCGGCATATCAAATAACTTACGCACTCCAGAGTTTGCGCCATCGGCAGCCACCAGCAGCTTGCTCATTACTGGCATGCCAGACGCTAACGTGATCAGCACATCGGTATCTGTTTGATGAATCGTTTGATAGCGGCTTTCAAACGCCAGCGTGACGTGTTCATATGCCTGTAGCTTATTGTACAACGCATAGCGAATACCATCGTTTTCAATGATGTGACCCAGCTCGGGGAGCTGTAAAGCGTGTGCATCAAACGCAATTTTGCCAAAGCTGTCTGCATCTCTGACATCCATTGCGGTATAAGGCGTTGCTCTACTAGCAAAGATATCCTGCCAAACATCCAATGATTCAAACAGTTGCTGACTGGCAAGGCTGATCGCGCTGACTCGCACACCATAGTCTTCATTTAATGGCTGTGGCGCAGCGCCGGCGTCAAGCACCATCACTGAAATACCTTGTCGTGCTAAACCCAATGCCAGCGTTAATCCAATACAGCCACCGCCGACTATACATACTTGCACTTGCTGCATGAGAGCTCCTCTATTGCACTCGGCCCATTAGCTGTCTAGCCAATGGCATTTTTAAATTGGGAAACAGGCTGATCATCATCAAGCCGCAACTACGCCCAAAAGCGATGCTGCGAGACTCGTTGGAAAACAGCCTCACAAGGCCATCAGTCAAAGTCATCACTCGCCCGATGTCTTGATCTCTAGCGACTTTATAAGCTTGGGTAAACCCATGGCAGCCCCAACTATCGAGTTCTGTTGCTTCTAGCTGTGTGACCAAACATTGAATATCACGCATACCAAGATTAAAACCCTGACCGGCAATCGGGTGAATGGCGTGGGCGGCATTACCTATCACGACCACACGATGATGTACCACACTGGAGATACGTCCATGAACAAGCGGATAACGACTGCGCGTTCCTACCGCTTCAAACAGGCCACCACGATAGCCAAACTCTTGTTGTAGACGCGTTAAAAACTGGCTGTCATCAAGCGCTAATACTTCCTCTAGCGCACTTTGATTCATGCACCACGCTACCGAGAAGCGTCCTTCGCTCATAGGTAACAGTGCAATAGGCCCCTGTGATGTAAAACGCTCAAAAGCTTGACCTTGATGTTCAGGCGACACTTTCACATTCGCAATTAATGCCCCTTGCTCATATAGAAAGCTATCAAATTCGAGGTTAAGTAAATCTCGTGTCGGTGATTGCGCTCCATCAGCAACCACAAGTAGTTTTGCCCGTAATTTTACTGCTTCATCACTATCGAGCGTCACCTCAACATAGTCTAAATGCTGCACTAATGAGGTGACCTTAGCAGGACAAAACAAAGTAATGTCTTGGTTTTGCAATTGCTGGTGCAAAAATTGACCATATGGATTCACTTCGACCACATAGCCCAATGCATCAACTTGATACTCTTGAGGTGTGATCGCCGCTTTCCCAAAATGACCTCTATCAGACACATTGACCTTTAAGATTGGCTCAGCAAAAGACCAGGTTTTATTAAAGAGGTTAAGTTGACTTAAGTAATCAACGGACTGTTCTGCCAGCGCAATGCAGCGATCGTCAAAGCTTGGGTGGCTTTGCGCTTTAGGGGCAAATGCTTCCACCACAGCAATACGGCAGTTGGGAATTTGTTTTTTAATACTGACGGCAGCAGTGGCACCTGCCATGCCACCACCGACAATAAGTACGTCGAATTGTTGCAAGCCTGATACTCCCAATTCTTGCAGTTAGGCTTTTTGCATCAGCGCTTCAATCTCTGCTATCGATTTTGGCACATCAACGGTTAAGTTTTCATGGCCATTTTGCGTGATCAGTAAATCATCCTCAATGCGCACGCCAATGCCTTTGTACTGTGCTGGCACTTCAGCATCTTCATCGAAATATAAGCCGGGCTCAATGGTCAAGACCATACCCGCTTCAAACGGTCGATCTGCCTCATCCAGCTTATACTCACCAACATCATGCACGTCTAAACCGAGCCAGTGACCTACACCATGCATATAAAATGCTTTGCAAGCTTGTGCTTCGACCAACTCTTCAACAGTGCCTGAAAGGATACCCAGTTCAATTAAGCCTTCAGTTAAAACACGAACAACCTGCTTGTTGGCTTTGACTAAAGTACCACCTGGTTTTACTTCTTCAAATGCCGCCAATTGCGCTTTGAGTACCAAGTTATAAATTTCAGTTTGCGCAGCGCTAAACTGACCACTGACCGGGAAAGTTCGTGTTATGTCAGCAGCATATCCTTCCAATTCACATCCTGAGTCGATCAAGATCAAATCCCCTGACTTTAACGCATCACTATTTTCGGTGTAATGCAATATATTGGCATTGTTACCTGAACCAACAATGGTGCCATATGCTGGGTATCGCGCGCCATTCATCGCGTAGTGGTGATGTATTTCAGCTTCTAATTGATACTCAGTAGCTTCTGGCTTGGCAAATTGCATCGCTCGCACATGCGCCTGTGCGCTGATCTGCGCCGCCTTGCGCATCACGGCAATTTCACTCTCTGACTTAAACAAACGCATTTCATGTACCAAGGGACGGATATCCTTGATGGTCTCTGGTGCTTTATAGCCTTTTTTCGGTGCACCGCGCAGTGTGCTCAATAAACTCCATACCTTGTCATCAAATATTGGATATGTTCCCTGACCAAAGTACAATGTCGCACAGCCATTCACCAACGCTAATAATTCGTCATCTAAATCTGTTAAAGCATAGGTTTCGTCCATATCAAACTGGGTTTTGGCCTTTTCAAAGCCAACTCGCCTACCATGCCAAATCTCCGCTAGTTTGTCTTTATTGCGGCAAAATAAGATAGTACGGCCATTACCTACTTTGTCTTTGTGTAAGACCAGAACGGCATCCGGCTCTTTGAAACCTGTTAAGTAAAAAAAGTCGCTGTCTTGGCGAAATGGAAATTCAGTATCACGACTGCGAGTAATTTCTGCGGCCGCAGGAATAATCGCCACCGCATTGCTATCTAGGCTGTTTAGCAGTCGTGTGCGACGTGCTACAAACTCTTCATTTTTTATCATAATTAGTGCACTGTTTTTGATGTTGCGCCATTTCCTTGCTCTCTGCCCATCTCTGCAAAGCATAAAAGCGCAGAAACACGAATATACTCGACCACTTCATGAAATGCTTGTTGGTCTTCCTCTGTATCATCGAAATGTGTATCAAGCTTAGTGATCTCACTGAAGTCACTGATCACTTCTTTTACGTCATCAGACAGCTTGCCATAGTCTTTTTGCTTTAGACCAAAGCCAAGTAAAAACCCTGAAACCCAAGAGACTAACGCATTAGCTTGATCGATAAGTGCTTCATCACCATTTGGCAAATAAACTTCAAAGGTGTGTTCAGGATCATTAAAACGCTCTACCACAAGCTTGTATAACTCGGCTAAAAACCCTTTGAGTTCAACGCCGAAAGCTTGGCCGTCATTGAATACGTCACTGAGTAAACCTAAGTATTCTTTATCATCAATACTCAAGCCACAGGCCAAAATGCCACTAATAGTGCCATGAACTTCTGCAGGTGCGACAAAGATGCCGTGTTTTTCGAGTAGTAACTGTGCTTGCTGGTAATCTTTTAATTCGATCATAAGGCTTAATTCTCATTCACTTGATAAGGTTAATGCTACCATTCGAAGTATAGCAACTACAATGCATTGTCTTGTCTCGAAGGAAAAAACCCCGCGGTTCCATCTGTTTGCCTACCAAGACACAGGTAGTTTTCAAACAGAGAATCTAGGGCGCGTGTATGTAAAAAAAGCAAAAATTGGGCAGCCAATACTCAGTCGGTGATTTTGCCAGCAAATAAGTAAGATTTTTTCATTTTATGGTTTAAGCATTCGGTGTTGTCTTATATACTAAAGTTGTTCCCTAGCTCGCCGGACAGTGGATTATGTCCCTGAGCCGATAAACTTTTTTTAGGAATGCAGTTTATTCACTTTTGCGCAAGCTTGGCAGGTACCGAGAAGCCTACGGTGGGTTGTTGCCTTCCGCCTTGAACCTTAGGGTTCAAGGACTTACATCCGCATCCGCGCAGCCGGGGACACCTTCACCTACCATCAAAACTCGCATTGAGTTCGCCTGACTTATTTCTTTTTCCGAATATACAAAATAAAAAACCCACAGAACATAATCCTATGGGCTCCCTATTTACATTGACTTTCTCATGTCTATATAGATGACTTACGCTTTACAGGCTGCGCATACATAGACAAAACAAACTCTTTCAGCTCGATTGGGAGTGTCTCTATGCTTTGCTTGAAACGTTCAGTTTCTTCACTGCTGCTATTTGCTTGCTCGCCCGCAGCTAAATAGTTTGTTGAATGCAAGTAATAGTTATCAATGATTTGCTTGTCAATGATTTGCGCCAACTCCTCTGGCGTTTCAAAATCATCCTCAATGGGCGTACCGAATGCGACATGGACATTGCCTTTATCAGCGCTAAATCCATCAATGATACTCTTGATATCTTCGCCTTCTTCTTTTTGGTACTCGCCAAACTGTTGCTTGTGATAGAGCTCTTTGGCTTTTGCCAGTGCACAGGGCTCATATTGATAAGAAATTGATACTGGCACTACCTTTAGTTTGCGTACATAGTCAGCAAATGGCTCTTTTAAACGCCTCCCCTGAAGTTGCAGCATTTTTAAGAGCGCAGGGTCGGTATAGTCAATACCATCTTTTGCGCGACCTTCTTTTTGTGCTATCCAAATCGAATTGCCTTCTTGCAGTGAGTCATAAATGTAACCTGATAACTGCGACAGCGCTTTGAGCATCTCTTTTGGCGCTTTTGCTGAGCGCTTTACGATAAAGCTCTTATTCAAGCGCATCAACTCGGTAATATAAGGGACTTGCAATAAGTTATCACCAATTGCAATGCGTACAGTCGGCAAATTGTTCTGGTGCAATCCCCAGTTAACCAGCGCCGGATCTAATACGATATCGCGGTGATTAGAAATAAACAAATATGCGCCATTTTTATCTAAACGCTCAAGCCCAGAATAGGTAACCTTGGAAGTGGTACGCTCAACCAACATAGACAAATATTGTGCCACCTCATTTTGAACGGCTTCAACATTGTTGACAGTTTTCCATTTAGATTTGAGTCTCGCTTTTACCAAAGGTCTGCTAATAGCAGCAAAAGACGCTATCCATTTTGGTAAGTTATGTTCGGCAATAACATCTAAAAACTGTTCGTCGGCCAATAACCTCTCTAGGGCCGCGGGCACTTCATCATCATTATAAGGTCTGATATCTGCGTATTTATCCACTAAATTACTCTTACTGATCTAGGCGTATGACAAAAAACGGCCTATTCTATCTCGCTCTCAATCCGGATGCTAAGAATATCAAGTCTGACCACACTAGGTTGTCAGACGTTGTTTGAAATCCATCGCGAATAAACGCAGCATCAACATCGCAAGTAAAATGGCACAGATTTGGCTCAGCCAGCTTGGCAACACTTCATGCTGATGCCCTGCCATTGCAGCCACTTCAAAACCAAATTGCAAAACAAGATAGTCCGTTAAAAAACCAAACAATATAGCGACACCAATAACAGCTGTAATATATGCAGCTACAGCTCGACGTCCTAACTCTTTTGCAACCACCCCAATGGTTGCCACATTTGTTGCAGGTCCCGCTAACATAAAGACTAACACCGCCCCTGGTGACACCCCGGCGAGCAACAGCCCTGCAGCAATAGGCGTCGAAGCCGTCGCACAAATATACATAGGAATACTGATCAATATGACCACTATCATGGCCAATATACCGTCACCCCATTGAGCTAAAAACTCGGTTGGCACATATGTTTGGACTAATGCAGCGAAGAATATACCAATTAGAAGCCAAACCATAGTATCAGATAATAGCTTGTTACAACTAAATTTGACTGCTTGCCATAGCTTGGTAGGTAAGCGGTCTTTGGATTTACTTTGAGAAGAGCAGCAAGCACTTACTTCTGGTTGCTCTATTTTCTCTTCTTCCGGGCAACTGCCTTGCTGATGACCACTCGTCATGTGTTTATGATTATGCGTACCGCGCGGTGCCGTTGAGGCACTCTCAGCGCCGCAGCAAGTTGCTGTGGGCTCAGTCACCACTTTTGATACTTGCTCACGGCAAACAGATGCAGCTTCCGAGCTCTTGGTACAACAAGCGGATTCCGATTTAGGGGCGGCCTGCGGCGCTTTAGTACAACACGGCGCCGCTTGTGGGTGTTTATCACTATGCTGCGCGTCCACTGACTGTTCGTGGTTATCTCGGCCAACCAATAACCCCGCTGTGATCGCGCTGACTACAGCTGCAATTGGCCGAATAATGGCCATAAAAGGCCCCAGCATAGCGTACGATACAGAAATGGAATCCACGCCCGTTTCCGGCGTTGACACTAAAAATGCAGTGGTGGCACTTTTAGACCCACCAGCTCTTCGCAGCCCAATGGCCGCGGGGATCACTCCACAGGAGCACAGTGGCATGGGTGCGCCGATCAATGCCGCTTTAACTGTTGTCCACAATCCCTCTTTACCTAAATGACGTTGTAAAAAGTCTTTTGGAATAAATACATTAAGCAGGCCTGCCAGTAGTAGACCCAGCATCAGCCAAGGTGCTGATATAACAAACAATTGCCAAAAATTACTGATGAGTGTCATCTAAATCCTCCAGTGCCGTTAAAATTGAACAAGCGTTTGCGGGTTCATCACCACCACAACATTGATCAGCCAGTAAAGTCAATGAACGTTCAAATATGCTCAATTCCGAAATTTTTTCGCGGACCCAATCTCGCTTTTGTAAAGTCAGGGTTTTTACTTCTTCACAGCGATATTGTTGTTTATCAATCTTGATACTCAATAACTCTTGAATATCTTTAAGATTAAATCCAACTTCCTTTGCGCGAATAATAAAACGCAGTCTATCTACTGCCTGTTTATCATATAGACGATAGCCCGCCGCACTTCTTTCATTGGCAACCAATAACTCTTGTTGCTCATAATATCTCAGCGTATCCGTCGATACGCCTAACAACTTTGCAAGCTGCCCTATTCGATACATCGCCATGGTTATTCACTCAGTTAACACGATAAAGTCAGCTGATGCACTTAAGCCTGAACAACTTGTTAGCCACAATAAATCAAATTTAAGTGCTAAAAGTGATACACTGGCGTTTGCTATTTGCTGAACGTACACACATGAACTCTGCAAATGGTGTCGTGAACTAGCACGTTTAATGCCCATCAATTAAATAGGCGCTAAAATTCATCGCCACCATTTCGTCAATTTCATCACTAATAAAGAGTATAAACCTTGGAGTTAGCTCCAAAGTCAATAACGAGATAAAAATATGAATATTGTTGTTTTGGATGCCGCTACTTTGGCAGGCGTCGACCTTTCTCCACTTCACGAATTTGGCACTGTAACCACATATGAATACACCAGCCCCAGTGAGGTCGACAGTCGCATTCAACAGGCAAACATCATCGTCTCTAATAAAGTTCAGTTGAATGGCGCTCACTTTGCAGTAGCACCTGAGTTAAAGTTAATCTGTGTTGCCGCCACTGGTACTAACAATATTGATCTGGTTGCGGCAAAAGATGCAGGTATTGCGGTTACTAATGTTGCCGGATACTCAACCCCTTCAGTCGTTCAGCACACCTTTACCTTGCTAGGTAACCTAATGAGCAATATTCATCGCTACGCCGCAGATACAAAGCTAGGCGCTTGGCAAAATAGTAGAATGTTTTGCCGTCTAGATCACAGTATTAATGACATTGCCAATAAACGTTTTGTTATCGTCGGCTATGGTAACCTTGGCCAGGCAACCGCTAAAGTCGCTGAGGCATTTGGTGCCAAAGTGATCATTGCTGAGCGCCCAAATAGCAAAGCAACACGCAGTGGCCGTATGGCATTTGAAGATGCAATGAAGATTGCTGATATCGTTTCAATACACTGTCCACTCACACCGCAAACTGAAAACTTGTTTAATGTTGAGACTCTTTCACTGTTGCCAAAGCGCGCTATTCTTATCAATACAGCACGCGGTGGCATAGTCAATGAGCAGGCTCTAGCTGATGCACTCGCTAACAATCAAATCGCCGCGGCGGGTGTTGATGTGCTCTCGGTTGAACCTGCTGACGCTGATAATCCACTGATCAAATATCAGGGCGACAATCTAATGCTGACCCCACACACGGCATGGGCCAGTCAAGAATCAATCACTCGACTAATTCTTGGTATTGCTGAAAACATCACCAGCTATTTAGATGGTGGGCAACATAACCGTGTGGTTTAACCACGCAAATGCAATGCAGTTTAGGCCACTTAATATGAGTGGCTTAAAACACCACATTTTATTCATTATTGTTACTATTTAGTGTAAATCTCATACCCACCTTTCTCCAAAAACCATAACCAATTGATTTTTAATAATAAAAAAACTGGCAAAACAATTGCAAAAGTTAAGGTAAGTAAAAAATAAAATAAAACTTGATGATGACTGTACACATCAGGTCATGAGGATAACACAATGAAAAAATTACTTGTTGCTACTGCGCTTTTAAGCACTACATTACTGTCTGGTTGTATCGTTGCCGTGTCTGATGGTGAAATGCGTCACTACAATAGCTGGCCTGCAAAACACCAAGAAAATAGAGATAAGATCAGCGAACTCGCACTGGGTACTAGCTACAAAGAAGTTACTAAAGAATTTGGCACGCCAGACTTCAACGAAGCAATATCAAAAGGCGGCCACACATATCAGGTCCTTTACTTTGCCACGAACAGAAAACACGCGGATGGCCAGATCACCAAAGACGAATGCACACCATTGGTATTTAAAAACAATCAACTCGTTGGTTTTGGTCAGTCGGCGGTAGATACTTACTTGTAACCAACTATTCAGACATTTCCCTGCTCAAGCCGCATATCGCGGCTTTTTCATTTGGCGTACAGTGAGCGTTAGCGGTTTACCAAAACCACCCGCTCTTGCAAGTGATGTGCTTGCAACAAGGCTTCATCCGCCAGCTTCAAACTATCTTGGTGATCACCAGAAAAATCTTCTTTGACATGGACTACCCCAATGCTAATCGTTACGTGCGCGCAAATAGGAGAGCTAGGATGAGGAATTGATAAAGCATCTACAGCTTGATGCATGGCAGCAGCTAAAGACAACGCTTGATCTGCATTGCGTTTATTCATCAGAGCTACAAACCGCACGCCATCATAACGCGCAACAAACCCCTCTACTTTTTGTGTGATGCTTTCCAAAACCTTGGCAACTTTAACCAAACACTCATCGCCAGCACTGAACCCACAACTGTCGTTGTATTCTTTATAATAGTCTATATCCACGAGCAACATTGATAGTGGCACATGTTGATCCCGACTTTGATACCAAAGCTGGGCAAGGGTCTCATCTAACGCTCTACGATTTGGAATTTCGGTTAATCCATCGATATTAGCTAGACGCTCAAGCAAGTCATTCTTTTGCTTAATTGCCAAATGAATTTTTATCCGCGCTTTGACGATATTAGGGCTAAACGGCTTAACAATATAATCCACCGCCCCCAACATCAGCCCGCGCGCTTCATCTTGGTAACTATTACTAGCTGAAATGACTATCACTGGTATTTGATAGCTACTGGGATCCGCTTTGAGCTGTAACAGAAAATCAAGGCCTTCATCATCTGGCATTAAAATATCCACAATGATTAGGTCAAAGCGCGTTTGCAATAGGCGCTCAAATGCTTGGCCGCTATTGGAACAACCAATCACCAAGTGCTCATCAGATAAGGTATTTTCCAAAACCACCCGATTGAGAGGATCACCGTCTAACACTAAGATATTGGCTGACTTTTGCATTTAACTTCCTTTTGCTTCCAATAAAATAAACTGTTGCGCTTGTTGAATCAAAGATATTAACTCATCTCGCATCTTATCATTCAAAGGGGCACTGCTTGACCCACTATCTGATGAATTAACCACCTTTTCACGGCGAGCGTTTGCCTCGGTCAATTTGGCATAGTCAGCTAAGCGCGCCAATCCAATACCACCAGCAGCCCCTTTAATACTGTGTGCAATCTCTGCCAACCGCGCATTGCTATCAACGGCTTGCAAATCACGAACATACTCATCACACAGTTTAGCAAACTTATCCAACATTGCTTTTACAAGGTCCGAGTTATTCATCAGCTGCCTAAGGGCAAACGATTTATCAAAAACACGCGGGTGATTTCCTACATAGGGCTGCAAGGCGACACATAAGTCATCAGGAGAAATGGGCTTAACTAGAAATGCATTAACACCATGTTCGAACGCTTTTTCTTTTTCATGCTCATGTGCATTTGCAGTAAGCGCAATAATTGGCAATGCCTCTTCACTGAGTTTCTCACGGATAATTTGAGTGGCCTGATAACCATCAATATGTGGCATATAGATGTCCATAAGCACCATGTCAGGTTTGAGCTTTTGGCAAATATCCAAAATACCCTGTGCACTAGAGAGCGCCACAACTAGCGCACCATGTTGCTCCAAAACCGTTTTGGATATATCAAGGTTTAGTACATTGTCATCAACCACTAAGCACAAAGCGTTTGCCAAACGATCATGACTTGGCGGCGACGTAGTGCTTTGTTCAAACGGAGATAAACACAGCGACTGGTAAAACATGTGCTCAGGTAGCCTAAGAGTGGTAAGTGAATGGCTTGCACATTGCGACATATTTAAATTATTGGGTACCACTAACCCAGAACAGCCTGAAGACGTCATATCGCTAAAGTGATGACATAAATAGCTCAACTCCTCGATGTCATCACAGGCGATATACGCAAATTTATCCAACTGTTCCAACGCCTCACCAAAATTGGCAAAATGCGTGACTTGATAGGCCGATAAATAACTCGGCGGTGTATTTGTTGATACCAAACATATGTTGTTATGATTAGCGTGATAAGCCCGGCCGTGTGTTTTCAACATCAGCTCAAATTCAAAAGTGCTCCCTATCCCTTCTTCGCTTCGGATCTCAATTTTACCGCCCAATAGGGTGACTTGTTGTTTTACAATAGCCAACCCTAAGCCTATGCCTTCATACTCTCGAGAACTGGATTCATTTCCTTGTGTGAATGCATCAAACAGGCGGTTTTGGTCCACTTTTTTGATACCTGGACCGGTGTCAAATACAGCAAAAGACAACCACTGCTCCCCTGATTTACTCCATTTTGTTTCCACCCTAAGGCCCACTTCACCATGGCTTGTAAATTTAACCGCATTGCCTAATAAATTGACGAGAATTTGTTTGATCCGAGCTTCATCCCCTACAAACTCAGGCCACACATTGGCTGCAACCTGTAATTTCAAACCTAATTTTTTTGCATCGCTTAAAGGCTGGATCAGCGCGCTCAAACTGTTCATCAAGTTCAATATCGTAAATGGTTTGCTATGCAGTTTTGCTCGTCCCCCCTCAAGGCGAGCAAAACTTAATATATCGCTCAGCATTGTCAGCAGTTGTTTCGCTGCGGTTTCAATATGCGCTAACTTTTCACTGTCTTGGACACGTGTTAAGCCTGGTTTTAGGATCCCCACTAACCCCAGTATCGCATTTAAAGGCGTTCGGATCTCATGGCTGATATTTGCTATAAAACGGCTTTTCGCTCTATTTGCCCGCTCGGCTTCTATCTTAGCTTTAGTCAGGGCTGTTACATTTTGTACATGGATCACAAAATATTTTGGTACCTTTTGCTTGTCCCAAACGAGTGATACACTCAGCTGAAGCCATAGCGCTGACTCGCTTTGTGACAAACTCAAAACTTTAACCCCTTTACGCTCTTCCAATAATTGCGCCAATACGCCATTGAGTGTATCCAGCTCGTCTTTATCAAACAAGGCACTTAAATGCTGTCCAGCTTCAACGCCATCTAACAGTTTTCGCACAGCGCGATTGAACTCTAAAATCACACACTCTGTTGAGACCAGCAAAATGCCATTTGGCGCATGTTTAATTGCCGCTTTAAAGTTTTGTTCAGAGGCTCGCAGCGCGATCATAGCCTGTTGTTGTTCACTAATATCGCGGGCAATACCTAAACTCCCGATACGACTCCCCTGCTCATCAAACAATGGAGATACACTCACCAAATATGCTTTTTCATCGAAGTTGAGCGTTTCTGTCAAAGGTATACTGTGGAGCTCCATCGCCTGCTCAAGGTCAAGTAATTCCAAGTACTTTTGACTCACTTCCTGATGCTCTTTGGCAACCAATTCAGCTTGCACAACCCCAATAAATCGCTCAAACGCCTGATTACAACCAATGAATGAGCCATCAATATTTTTAAAATAGATGAGATCCGGCACTGAATTAAGCACAGTATTGAGCAGAGCGGCTTGGCGCTCTTTAGCCTCAAAGCTACGAGAGAGCGCTTTTCTTTGGCGCTGAACCTGATCGTCTAAACGCGCATTATGAGTTTCCATTTGCTCAAATAAAGCTTGCCTTTGAGTGACAACTTGTTTGATTTCTTTAAACCATGGCTGCCAATCACTTGGTACTGGATAGTTAAGCGTGTGGTCTTCAGCTAAATCTTGCTTAGTCAAGTAGTGAACAAAGTGCTTCAGCGGACGAATAAAGATCTGTCCGTTTAACCATAAAAACGTAAAGAAGGTGAACACAATAAACAGAGTCAAAAAGCCAAGTTCAATTATGACCTCTTCAAACACCGCCGCAATAAAGGCGTCTTCTGATTGCTGAAACCGCAACGAATAAGGTGCATTTTGTATTGCACCTTGTAGCTCAACCCCTCCACGCCACAGTCTAGCATACTCAACCATGGGGTCTTTTTGTAAAACAGCTGCTTGGCTGCTTTGCACCAATACTTGTGAATTTGCGTCGATCAGTGCCAATGCCCCCTCATCGAAGGTCAACTTATCCAGCAAAGCAGTCACTTTGTCTGCACTATAAATCAGAATAATGTGTGATTTACCGCCGCTGATAATAGGCTGTGCGATACTGAAATAAGTATTGCCGAAAAGCCGAGTCTGTTTACTGTCAGGGTTTGCTAACCCCCCCTTTCTTGGACTAAAACGTCCTTCAACAATGGCCGTTAATAAATGGCTTTGTGTATCATCTCGGCGTTTTACAAAGGCAAAGCCATGTTCATTAAAATATGCCACGGCCTCTAATTCACTGATCAATGCCAACGCAGTATCGAAACTCGGACCCAGCGCCATGACGTGTAACCAATGCTCCAATACATGAGGCGAAGCTTTGTAGGTACCCAAACCAACCAATTCCCCTCCCTGCTCTGGCAATCGATGATAATAGTATCCCAACTGCTGGCGCACTTGCTGCTGCACATTATTGGCGAGTTGATATTTAATCGGTGTATCAAGACCTCTTTTAATGCTGCCAATAACCGTACTTGCAGCACTCGCAGCTTGATCGACCTGTGCCAATACCGCTGAAAACTGCACCTGATACACGTCATATTGGCGCTCTAACTTAATATTGAATAAGTGAAAGCACAGAACGATTGCGAGAATTAAGGGTATCAATAAAGCGACACAAATAGATTTTCGGTAAGTTTTAAGGGGCAGGAACTCTGACAAAATGTCCATTCATGGGCCTGTAATAATTGCTTCCATCTTTTTTTGAAAGAGTAGCGAGCGCCATTGAGATAAGCAAGTGCTTCACGCTGGCTGCAATTTCTTTTGTGCATACAGCCGATGTATAACAGTAAACCGCATGTGCTCACAGCTATACATCGACCGCCTGCTAACGAGTTAACAATTCACGGCGTGTTTTACAAGTTTTCCTCTGCAAACGACGCCAACCTGCTGCGCACAACCCCATTGAGGTTGACAGTTGCGCTTCCTTCAAAATCTTTGAAGCGCTCAACAATATACGTCAACCCGGATGTCACCGGCGTTAAGTAGTTGCTGTCAATCTGCGCCAGATTCCCCGTACATATCAATTTAGTCCCTTCACCACAGCGCGTAATAATGGTTTTCAGCTGCGACGCCGTTAAGTTTTGGCTTTCATCCAAGATTACCACTGCATTTTGAATGCTCCGGCCACGCATAAAGTTCACAGACTTGAACTGAATATTGGCCTTTTCCATTATGTAGTTACGACTGGAAATTGGGCTTTCATCATGTTTGTGCAGTACCTCCAAAGTATCAGTGATCGCCGCCAACCAAGGTGCCATTTTCTCTTCTTCTGTACCTGGTAAGAAGCCGATACTTTCGGCGATTTCTGGCGTGTTTCTGGTAACAATAACCTTATCGTACACCCCTTTTTCAATGATCATCTCTAGCGCACTGGCCAGTGCCAATAGAGTTTTACCACATCCCGCAGGCCCGGTAAGTACCACCAATTCAATATTGGGATCGAGTAAAGCATCTAAAGCCATACCTTGATACACATTTTTTGGCTTAACCCCCCAAGCTTGTTGATGCATTAAACGTTCAACACTGATGTCCTTTAAAGTGACATGGGCCTCATCATAACCGATAACACGCGCTGCAAAATGCTCACTGTCATCGAGTAGATATTCATTGTAAAAAACTTCCGGCATCAGCGACTTTGGCACTTTATGCAAACTATAACGGCCCTGCTGCTCGGTTTGACACTCACCTACAGTAGCCCAAAAGTCGCCTTCGAACTTGTTATATCCAGAAGTGAGTAAATTAATATCATCAATTAATTGGTCAGTGCGGTAATCTTCAACAAACTTTAATCCCACTCCCTTTGCTTTAAGTCGCATATTGATGTCTTTGGTCACCAAAACTACACGCTTTTCGACATACTGTTTTTGCAATTGCAATGCACAGTTAATGATGCTGTGATCATTTTCATTACCCGGCAGACCAGAAATACTATCAGGGTATAAATGGTCGTTAACGATAATGAGTTTACCACTGCTGGCTGGTTTATTCGGGTCTCTCTGTACTTTAGGTAAATCAACACCTTCTAACATTTGCTCGGGTGTTGCATCGGTTAAGACATCGTCGAGGCTACGAATTGCAACCCGCGCATCTCTGCTGACATCACGTTTTCGATCTTTGATGTGGTCAAGTTCTTCTAACACTGTCATGGGGATCACAACATCGTGTTCTTGGAAGGAGAGGTAAGCGAGGGGCTCATGAAGTAAAACGTTGGTGTCTAGTACATATATTTTCCGGTCGAGGTCATCTTTTCCCATAGTGCATTCCTATTCGTCTGCAATTTCTATGATTGAACACTGTATTGCTCGCCACACAATACATCGCTCTAACTTAATTTTAGTCTATTTGTCACAAAAGTCGTTTTTATGACAAAAAGTGCAGTATGAAACTGTCCCTATTTATTTCCAGGTATGTACATTGTCACTTTTTTTAATCAATTGGATCGTATATTTTATCTCCAACTATGAGCATGTTTGACTATGCTTAATAGCCACTATTGCACATTAAAAAACAATCAACGGTGAGCAAACAACAAATATGTCCGAGTTATTTGGTAAAACCCGCACAACACCACGCTGTAAGGCACATTTATTGTGTTTTTACAATCTTGAACAAGGCTTTGCTTCTCGGTAACATAGCCGCCTTTTTTCTGCGAAGATGAGAAAACCATGAATTTTTCCTTAGGTCAGCGCTGGATAAGCGATACCGAATCAGATTTGGGTTTAGGGGCCATTGTCGCCTTAGAGGGTCGACAAGTAACCATTCTGTTTCCCGCCAGTGGAGAAAACCGCGTTTATTCTGTACAAGAAGCGCCGGTGACTCGTGTAGCATTTAATCCTGGGGATGTTATCCGCAGTGTTGAAGAATGGGAAATGCGTGTAGAGAGCATCGAAGAGCAAGGGGATCTGCTTTGCTATCATGGTGTTCGTCTAGACAAAGAAGAAACTGTCAGCCTGAAAGAAACCTTTTTAGATCACTTCATTAAGTTTAATAAGCCGCAAGACAGGCTTTTTGCAGGCCAAGTAGATAGATTTGATCGCTACACATTACGCTACCAAACATGGCAGCACCAATTTAACCGTCAGCAATCTCACCTTAAAGGCCTTATCGGTCAACGTGCGAGCTTGATACCTCACCAATTATATATCGCCGATGAAGTCGGACAGCGTTTTGCACCACGTGTTTTGCTTTCTGATGAAGTGGGACTGGGTAAAACCATTGAAGCCGGTATGATTTTGCATCAGCAAATTCTCACTGGCCGCGCTAGCCGAGTGCTGATCATTGTACCTGAAAGTCTGCAACATCAATGGCTAGTAGAGATGTTACGTCGTTTCAATTTGCGCTTTTCTATTTTTGATGAAGAACGCTGCGACGAAGCATTTGCCGACTCTCCAAATGTCTTTGAAACTGAACAATTGGTACTGGTGAGCCTTGAGTTTATCACCAAAAAGCGCCGCTGGTTTGAGCAGGCGACCTTGGCTGATTGGGATCTGCTCATTGTCGATGAAGCACACCACTTAACCGTAGAAAAAGATAAACCAAGTACTGAGTATCAGCGTATTGCTGAGCTTAGCCAAGATATTCCAGGCCTCATTTTGTTAACTGCGACACCTGATCAACTGGGTCACCGCAGTCACTTTGCCCGTTTGCAGCTATTAGACCCTGATAGGTTCTATGATTACGATGCATTTGTTGCGGAAGAGAGCAATTACAAAGAAATTGCTGACGCGGCAAATCAATTGTTGCAAGATACTGAACTGGATGAAAAAGCCACGCAGACCATCACTGAGCTTCTCAAAGAAACCGATATCTCTGAGTTACTTAAGCGTGTTGCAGAAAAAGAACAAAGTGCAAAACAAGAACTGCTGGGTATGCTGCTTGACCGTCATGGAACCGGCCGTATCTTGTTTAGAAATAGCCGCAGCGGTATTGAAGGTTACCCGAGCAGAAAAATCCACGCACATGCAGTTGAAATGCCGAAACAATATAAAACAGCCATGTCTGTTTTAGGTAATATGGGTGGCATTCAAACGGCTGAAAAAAGCGCGTTACGTGCATTGTTTCCAGAAAAAATCTTCCAAGAATTCGAAGGGGAAAGTGCAAGCTGGACACAGTTCGATCCACGTGTAAATTGGCTGATTGAAAAACTCAAAGAGTTAAAACACGAAAAAGTACTCTTGATTTGTGCAGAAGCACAAACCGCGATAAGTCTAGAACAAACCTTGCGCGAACGTGAAGGCATTCGTTCAGCGGTGTTCCATGAAGGCATGTCTATTATTGAGCGTGACCGCGCTGCAGCGTATTTTGCCGATGAATATGACAGTGCGCAGGTATTACTGTGTTCTGAAATTGGTTCTGAAGGACGTAACTTCCAGTTCTCGCACCACTTAGTGCTATTTGATTTACCGCTGAACCCAGATTTATTAGAGCAACGTATTGGACGTCTAGACCGTATTGGTCAACAACATGATGTGAATATTCATGTACCTTACTTTGCCAATACCGCACAAGAAGTTTTACTGCGCTGGTACAACGAAGCATTAGATGCATTTGAAACCACCAGCACCACAGGTCAGCTACTCTATAAAGAGTTTTCTGAAGATTTGCTTGAGTTTATCGCAGCCCATAATTGCGACGAAGAAGAGCTAGATCCGCTGCTTGAGCAAGTTGCCAAACAGAATAAAGTACTGCGCGCCAAAATGGAGCAAGGTCGAGACAGACTCCTTGAACTACATTCAAGCGGTCAAGGTCGTGCCGAGCAAATCGTCAGTGAAATTGAAACGCTCGACGACGATGTTATTCTGCCAGCTTATATGATTAATGTGTTCGATATATTTGGCGTTAACCAAGAAGACAAGGGTGAAAACACCATTATTCTGAAGCCAACAGAACACATGCTCAATCCATCCTTCCCTTGTTTGAAAGATGATGGCATTACAGTCACATTTGATCGCTCCACATCACTGTCTCAAGAAGATGCACAATTTATCAGTTGGGATCACCCTATGGTAGAAGGTGTGATGGACATGATCTGTGATGATGATTTTGGCTGTGCGTCTGTAGCATTGCTTAAAAACAACAAGTTACCAGTAGGTACTTTCTTTGTTGAACTAATCTATGTTGCCGAAACTTCCGCGCCTAAATCATTGCAGGTAGGACGCTTCTTACCTCCTACGCCAATACGTGTATTGATGGATAAAGCCGGTAATAACTTGGCAGATAACGTTGCCTTCGATGCATTTAACCAGCAGTTGTCTGCTGTTGGCCGCCAAACTGCAAGTAAGCTTGCCAATGCACTTCAGTCCGGAATCCACCCACTGATCGCCAAAGCAACTGATATGGCAAATGAGCAGCTAGAAACATTGCAAAACCAGGCACAAGCAGATATGCAAACGCGATTGGACGAAGAGCAAAACCGCCTTACCGCGCTAAAAGCCATCAACCCCAATATTCGCGACGAAGAGATTAAAGTGTTTGATAAACAAAAAACACAGCTCAGCGAGCATATCTCTAAAGCGCAAGTTAAACTCGATGCCATTCGCTTAATTGTGGTTTCTAACCAATAACTATTTATTCAATATCAGGCAGTAAAGTCCCGCTTTACTGCCTATTTATTCTTTCACCAGCCATAAACCTCATTATTTATTATTAAATTCATATAGAACATATAGTTATTGTGTATTGGTTAAAAGCTTGATAACTTGGTCAAGATTTATACAATCAAGGAAATGACTATGAAGATAAGAATAATAACCTCACTTTTTATGCTCAGCCTTCTCATGCTGGCCACAGCATCTATGCAAACATATGCAGCCAAGAACACTTCGCCCATTGGAAACTATTTTATAATTGATAGTAGCGGCACAGATCAAACCTATAAATTAAGCTTCAAACCTAACAATCAAGTCATTGTATCTGGAGACTTTAAAGTATCCGCCCAATGGCAGTGGCAACCTCAGCAACAAATCATGGTGCAGCTCGCTCAGCCGCAAAGTCAATTCGAAATACAATTGTCTGAGAATGAGACCTATATTCACCAATTAACGGGGTTAAGCTTCAATTCAAAAACACAACAACAAAGCCCCTACACACAACACTTGCAAGTTTGGCACAAAGAAACACAAGAAGTCGTTGATACCTATACGATCTCAGGTGAAGCAGTGTTAGTAAAACAACGCCAGCTGAAAAGGTGGCAATCACAACTGGTAAATAAAACTTGGGAAATCGCAAATATTGATGAAGTAACACATGCCGACACTCCTTGGTTTAAAGCCAGTAGCTCAGCTTCGGTCACTTTTCACGAAAAAGGCACGGGGATCGTACAACATTGGGACAACACACAGAGTGACCTAACATGGAAGCAGAAAGGCAAAAAGCTCATTCTTAATTATCAGCGCAACGATAAGCCCATGAAAATTGTGCTACGCGTATTTGAATATATTGACGACATCGGGCTGCGTTTTGTCGCAAAACACGTAAACAAAGAGTCAAAACAAGCCAAGTGGATCAGTGGCTACATGATCGAAAAGCAGGATGTCGCACTCACTTACGAGCAAATCGTTGGCCAATGGCGCAAGAATTCTGGACGTTTTCATGACTACTACCCTGATCAAATTGCGGTTGCTGGTGTCGCCAATACCGCGTCTAAATGGGAGCTCAACCATCTTGGTCAGCTTGTCAGAGAAAAACTAGAACACCCAGAGCAAGGTGTAGTATTAAATTGCCCTGATAATAGCTGCTATGTTAGTTGTGAATTCTTCTATGAATTACTCGCTAAAAAAGGCAATACACTTTACGTTGCACATCATTTTAGCTCTGAGTTTTATCCTCAAGGTCCTCTGAAGATGCAAGGTAAATGGATATTAAAAATCGAGTATGATGAAGAGTTTGGCATACAAGACTTTTCTAGAAACATCTTCTCAAACACCCCAATGACCTTGGAATATGAAGCGCAAAAAGAAGCTTACGTATTCAGTCGATTTCCAAACGAGAGTGGAGAGGTTGTAAACCGAGTTAAATCGCCTGCGGGCACTGGTACCTTCTCTTTCATTGATGGCAACCTGCATACGCTGATTAACCAACAAGAAAGCATTTTTGAAATAACCAAGTTTGCCCGAGATGGTCTCTCTGTCTGCCAATATCAGCCAGGTGAAAGCTGTGCGACAGGTCGACAGGCTGTATTTAAATTTACTCATGATGCTGGCCCCTACCCAGCAACAAACTAAAATCATATGGGGACATCATTTGTCCCCACTTTTCTATCCAATGACCACAATGACTATCATTGATTGCAATGCTAGACAAGCTGAATTAGTTAAGACGATGGCAGGACGCTTAAAGCGAACTCCATAAAGTAGCCAAAACATAAACACGACAACATACCCAAATAAAAATGTCATCGATAATGTACTTTCACCGTGACGATTTATTTCATTAAGCAACTGTCCAAGTAAAGCAAATGCACCTATCCCACCAAATAATATCCCAGCGAAATCCCAATAGCGCTCATTACTGGTCAATAAATGGTGCCAAACAGTCTTCAACATGCTTGCTTCCCCTGTGACAACTCGATATTCCAACTGCGATAATCTATCACTCTCGCCACAATATTGGGATGATCCAACTGGCAGAATCGCCCTACCACCACCACGTCACACCCGGCGGCTAATGCCCCTTGCACACCAGCATCCGAGTCTTCAAACACCACGCAATCCCGACAAGATAAACCCAATTTTATAGCAGCGCTAATAAACGGCTCTGGATCAGGTTTACCATTTTGCACATCTTCAGCGCCCACTAAATATGCCGGCCTAGGCAATCCACAATGTTGCATACGCTGAAGCGCATTCTCCCGATCCGCTGACGTTGCCAATACCCAAGGTATTTGGCGTTCGTGCAGATGGGCGAGAAACCTCGTAGCTCCTGCAATTTCGCAGACATATGTGGCAAATGTGGCCTCTGCGCCTTCTAAATTTTTGGTTTCTTGATGAATATCCAAGTGAGGTAAATGCTGGCGGATATAATCTTCAAACCGCACACCACGACCGTCTTTGAGTACAGTTTCTAAGTCCAGATGATGAATCTGACACCAAGGTGCAATGGCTTTCGCGATGGCTTTATCAGAATCAACTAACGTTCCATCCATATCAAAGATAATCCCTTGATAGTTAGATAAGTCACAAAACA
Source organism: Pseudoalteromonas luteoviolacea (assembly GCF_018100925.1). GTDB lineage: Bacteria > Pseudomonadota > Gammaproteobacteria > Enterobacterales > Alteromonadaceae > Pseudoalteromonas > Pseudoalteromonas obscura. Next base: position 407,089 of record NZ_JAGJEH010000006.1, read on the forward strand.
ACTCCATACCTCCTCCTTAAAAGTGCAAAAACATGCAAAACAAACAAAAAAAGCGTAAAAACATGCATCAACAAGCAAATAATACGCTTGCGATCCCAATTAGATCAAGTAAAATTCGGCAAAAAAACGCAGGAACATGCAAAATGCTACTCGCAGAACGGCATCAATTGATCTTAGACCAACTCACCCTACATGGCAGGATCACCTCGGTAGAGCTGGCAAAAACACTGGCTGTCAGTGAAGACACGATCAGGCGCGATCTTAACAAGTTAGGAGAACTCAAGCTGTTACGCCGCGTTCACGGCGGCGCCTTAGTTTTACAAGAGGACACGCCCGACTACTTCGATAGATTAAGTACGCCAGATCCATCAAAAAAGCGTTTCTTAAAACCCGCACTCGACATGCTTGAAGCGGGCCAAACTATTGTGATTGACTCAGGAGAAACCTGTCGTTACTTGGCGCAAAATTTACCCGCCAATTTACCTTTAACCGTCGTCACAGGCTGCCCTTTAATTGTTCAAGATCTCATGCAGCACCCCCAGGTACACGTAATACAAATTGGTGGCAGAATGTTCAAACCGGCAATGCGTACAGTTGGAAATTCAGCCATCGAGATGATCAAGCAAATCCGTTTTGATTTAGTCTTCATGGGGATCTGCGCATTTCATGTAAAGCACGGTTTCTGCGTGAGTTATTTGGAAGAGGCTGAAGTACTTAGAGCAACCATCGAGCAAGCCGATCGCACTGTACTCATGGGCCCTCATGATAAACTGGATAAAACCATGACTTTTCAAATCGTGCCTGCACAGAAGATCCACCACGTTATTACCGATGCAGGTGTGCGCCCAGATGTCCAAACCAGTATTCAAGCGCTTGGTATAGAGCTAACCATCGTGCCAAGTAGTTAAGCTAGCTCCTTACTTGGCCTTTCGAGTGTAGGCAGTTAGAATATGCCTGTTTTGATCTTTTTTGGAATTTTGCTGTGCTTTTAAATTACAACCCGCCTACCGATCCCTACCTTGAAATTTTATATCAAGATGAACATATGTTGGTGATCAATAAACCAAGCGGCTTGTTAACCGTTCCCGGCAAAGATCCAAAACATGCAGACAGCGCGATTAACCGCGTCAATCGAGTTTTTCCAAACGCAAAAATTGTGCATCGTTTGGATATGGCAACCTCAGGTGTACTGTGTTTAGCAATGCACAAAGAGGCGCATCGTTTTTTAAGTATCCAGTTTCAAGACAGACTCACTAAAAAACGTTATGTGGCGCGTGTATTTGGTAAATTAGAGTCCGAGCAAGGCTCTGTCGATTTGCCCTTAACCTGTGACTGGCCCAACCGCCCAAAACAAATGGTCTGCCATGAATCAGGCAAACCCTCACTGACGCACTTTGAAGTACTCGAATATGAGCCACAGGCAACGCGCGTTTCTCTAACGCCTATCACAGGGCGCTCCCATCAGTTACGCGTGCATATGCAATCTTTAGGACATGTGATTTTAGGAGATAGACTGTACGCCCAAGGAGACGCCCTGACAGCGGCAACTAGGCTACAACTACATGCGCAAATGCTTGAGATCTGCCATCCGGTCAGCGGCGAGATGATGCAATTTAATGCGCCGGATCCATTTTAGGATCCGATCCGCATTTGTATTTATTGATTAAAGAGATCTAACGCACTGGCAGTCATTGCACGCACGCCCGTTTGTAAAGCCAGCGGGTAGTCTGGTGCAAATTTGCTCGAATGTAGTGACGGTAATACGGTGCCATTTTTTTGTGCCGCTGCATAATCCTGCGGATTTACACCACCTAGCCAGAAGATAGTGATTGGCACATTCTCAACTGTGCGCCCAAACAAACCAAAGTCTTCACCCGCCATAACAGGATCAGCTTTGACAACATTCTCTTCGCCTAACTCATTTTTGATACTTGCAGTCACAGCATTAGCAAGCTCAGGATCATTGTACGTGGATGGAATGCTTTCCGATTCATGAACATATACTACAGGTGCTTTATCTGCGGGTAATCCAGCACTGATGGCCACTCCTTGAGTTAACCGCTTTAATGCGGCTATTTGCTGATCTCTCACTTCTCTGTCGTAAGATCGTAAGGTTAGTTGCAGCTTTACTTCATTAGAAATAATATTGTGCTTAGATCCGCCATGTATGGATCCCACGGTGATCACCGACGGTTTCAGCGGCGAGATCTCTCGGCTTGTGATTGTCTGGATCCCAAGTACAATACGAGAGGCGAGTACCACAGGATCTATTGTCGTGTGCGGGTAGGCCCCGTGGCCACCTTGCCCTTTTACAGTAATATCCACTGAGTCGACATTGGCAAGCGCATAACCTGGAGAGATAGCCACTTTACCAGCAGGTAGTGATGCGCTGACATGCAGACCCAACACATGATCTGGTTTGGCAAACTTGCTAAATAGCCCTTCTTTTAACATTGCCTTGGCACCTGCGCCAACTTCTTCTGCTGGCTGAGCGACCATCATCAAGGTGCCCTTCCACTGGTGTTTATTCTTTATCAACTGCTCTGCGGCACCAATAAAGCTGGTCATATGAATATCATGGCCACACCCATGCATTACGCCTACCGTATTATTGTTCGCATCTTGCACTCTGACTTTTGAAGCATATGACTTGCCTGTTTGCTCTATGATTGGCAAGCCATCAGTGTCTGCACGGATCATTACGGTCGGCCCATGCCCGTTTTTGAATAGGCCAACCACACCATATCCACCAACGCGATCCGTTACATCAAAACCGAGCTGCCTGAGTTCCTGTGCCAAACGTGCTCCGGTGTTTTTCTCTTGCAACGATAATTCGGGGTTTTGGTGAAGGTGGAGATAAAGTTGTTCTAATTTTGGCAGTGATAGACTCACTGCCGATTCTAAATCACTGGCGATAACCTGATTGGCGCAACACAATAACGCCATTGATGTGAGCAATGTTTTCATAAGGTTATTATTATTAAGTTGAAAAAGTCGTACCAGCTTGCAAACAAATGCGGGTAAATGCAACCACTTTATGACCGATCACTTGCCGTTATCATATTAAGATCTGAACACTTTTCTCCCTTTCATTTTTACATCCATTTGCTAAGCTTAAATTCTCTACAGGGGGATTTTTATACAGTGAAAACAATAAATATCAAAGATTTACAACCGGGTATGTTTGTTGTTGGCGTGATCAGACAAGCCGGACATGTTCGCGTAAAAAATCAGGGTTGGGTCAGAAATGAAAAAGGGATCAATAACCTGATCAACTCTGGTGTATGGAAGTTGAAATAGATCCCGATAAAACATTGGATCAATCTCAACCTGAAACCGAAACAGTCAAAGAGATCGCCGAAGCACCCAAACAGGATCCGTGGCATAAGTCTGTGCCTGTTGAAGCTGAACTTGGTCATGCAGTTCAGATGTATGAACAGGCTAAACAACTCCAAGAGAAAACCTTTTTAGACATCAAAGAAGGACGCAAAATCGATGTTGCGGACTTTAAAGAAACGGCTTCAGGATTTATTGATTCAGTATTTAGAAACCAAGACGCATTGGCATGTATTGCGCGGATCCGTGAAAAAGATGGCTATCTACTGGAGCATTCCCTAAACGTCTCCATTTTAATGAGTATCTTTGCGAAACACCTCGGCTTCGAGCGTACGCTCATTGAAGAGCTGTCAACTGGTGCGCTGCTCCATGATATTGGTAAAATCAAAATCCCTGACGAAATACTACAAAAGCCAGACAAACTCAGTGAAAACGAATTCGCGATTATGCGCGAACATGCCAAATTTAGCCACGATATTGTTAAAGACAGTGGGCTTGGTGAGATTGCCTCAGAAATTGCAGGCTTTCATCATGAACGATTAGATGGCACAGGCTACCCTTATGCAAAAAAAGGAGAGGAGTTATCTCAATATGTTCGCATGATCTCAATAGTCGATGTTTACGATGCACTCACCGCAGATAGAGTCTACAAAGTAGGTATGACGCCGATACAAGCGTTTAAAAAGCTCAAAGATGGCTGTCCACATGAGTTTGATGAGCACTTACTCAATCAATTTATTCATTGTATTGGCATGTACCCAGTCGGCACTCTAGTCAAACTCAAAAGCCACCGAGTTGGCATTGTTGCTGCCAGCAACCCTGATTCGCCTCTACAACCTGTAGTTAAAGTCTTTTATAACGCGAAAAACATGTTCCATGTTGAAGTGAGAGATATAGATTTGAGCGATAAGCGAGTTGATGATGAGTTAGAAGCTGCTGTAAAGCCTGAAGAATTTGGACTCGATTTAATTAAGTTTTTTCGTCATTCGATGTTACCTTAGCGACCGACTCGCGCCGCTAAGGAGGTCGCACAGTGACTGAATTATGGGATCCAGTCCTGCATTGCATTTAACGTAAATTCAATTCCATCAAAATCAAATAGAGCTTGCTCTGGCGTGATCTCTACAATGGTTAATGCCCCGAGGTTATCTCCTTCGTACAACTCTCGATTGTTTAATTTTATCCAGCGCTTCTCTGGCTCGGTCGCATAGATATGAGCTTGATAACGCAAAGAAGGAATGCTGTTTTGTAATTTTGGTGGTAACAGCTCAACAGGCGTAGCATGTGCTGTATCTTTACTACTGGACACCACATCTTCCTCTTCACCAGAATTCACAGTAAATGCGGGTCGTGTTTCTTCTACGGCCGCCGCAAACGCCTGCTTTAGTTCATCTGATACACCTGATAACTCATCTTCTTGAACGTTTTGGGTGCCATTAAATTGGTTGGCTTGTGGGTTATTGGTGTACTGCTGAGCCATGTTCGGATTGTACATTTGGCCGTTATTTGCCGCCACCATAGACTGCTGTGGGTAAGCCATATTAGGCTGCGAAAATTGACCTGCCGTTGCGTATTGTTGTACTTGCGGTACTTGGCTTTGTACTGGTACGTTAATAATTTGCCCTTGGCTATTTACTGGCACCAACTGCTGTGAATACACAGCTCTCCCACTGGCATCAAAACCAACCTGTACCGACATCCATTGATAATTTATCTGGTTATTCACCATACCTTGAACTACAGGCCGTTGCATAAGCACAGGTTGCTGCACTTGACTGGCCACTGGCATAGCAGGCACAACAGCTGGTGTAGCTGCTAAGGCGACCTTAGTATCAGGGGTCGCTTCCGTTTTTTCGACATTTTCCGCCGCTTTTGTGGTTGCAGGTTGCTCAGTGGCGGGAGATTTGTCATCTTCTACCACTTTTGTAACCTCGGCTTGCAGTGCTTCTTCAGGCGCTTGTACTGATTGCCCTAAAAAGTAACCAGCACTCAATGCACAGACACTAATTAGTCCACCACCAAGGCCGAGACTCAAACGTTTATAAAAAGCCACCTGTGCTGATTGACGTGCTTGTACATAGTCTTGCTCAGATTTTGACTGTTGTTGTGATTGTTTTAATGCATTAACAAGATAAGACATGACACACCATTAAAATAAATATGAAAGACCAAAACCGCATGCAAACATCGCGGCTACCCAACCTGAAATTAATACAGGTACATTGAGTTTTTTGGTTTGTTGTTCTGGGATCAAATTCAGTGGCAAGGCTTCTTTTGCGGCCTGCTGTGCAATTTCCTTACTGATCTCTTGCTGCTGAGCAGAATACGCACCTAGTAGGCAGCGATCTGCCAGTAAGTTAATAAGCCTTGGGATCCCCGCTGTAACTTGGTGGATATAAGCAATCGATTCATTGCTAAATAAATGGTTTTGACACCCGGCTTTATTCAGTCTGTGTTTGATATAAGAAAATACTTGCGATTCAGTCAGGGGCAATAAGTGATACCGTGCGGTGATACGCTGTGCCAGTTGGCGTAACTCATTGCGCTGCAACAATTGCTGCAGCTCTGGCTGCCCGACAAGCACTATTTGGAGTAATTTCTTATGATCTGTTTCCAAGTTGGTGAGTAAACGAAGTTGCTCTAACACTTCTGCTGCAAGGTGCTGCGCTTCATCAATGATAAGCATGGTGTGCCCACCTTGCTCATGATTCTCCAATAGCCTTTTTTTAATTACGTCAGTCAACGATTTAAGTGTTGCATCTTTAGCATCATACTCTATATGTAACTCGTCACAGATACTCGCTAACAATTCCATTTCTGACAATGCTGGATTTAAGACAAACGCGACCTGAGTGGACTCTGGTAATTGCGCTAACATGCTGCGGGTCACCGTGGTTTTTCCAGTGCCCACTTCCCCTGTTAATAATACAAAGCCACCGGCATCGCCAAGTCCATAAGTTAAATGTGCCAGCGCTTCTTTGTGGCGATCACTTAAAAATAGAAACTCAGGATTCGGCGCAATTGAAAACGGTTTCTCCGTTAAACCAAAATAGCGTAAATACACGATCTGTCTCTTTATTGTTAGAATGCTGCCTATAATGGCAAAAAATCACTTTAAGTTAAAACATTGTTTGCTTAATCGTCCCTGAATTTTTTACAAATTTAGGAACAAACATTTTAAACTCAAGGTGATAGTGCCATAGTAAAGAATGAATTAATGAAGTATTAGGATGACTATGAAGGTGTATTTGGTCGGTGGTGCCGTCAGAGATAGATTACTCGGCAGACCTATATTAGAGCGAGACTACGTCGTAGTAGGTGCAACAATCCGGGATATGCTAAAACTTGGCTACCAACAAGTTGGCAAAGATTTTCCTGTATTTTTACACCCAGATAGTAAAGATGAACACGCCTTGGCACGCACAGAGCGAAAACAAGGTCAGGGCTATACAGGTTTTATTTGTGACTTTGCACCGACCATTACATTAGAAGACGATCTGATCCGCCGCGATCTCACCGTGAACGCGATAGCACAAGATGATCAAGGTAATCTGATCGATCCCTATCATGGCAAAGTCGATCTCGACAATAAGATCCTGCGTCATGTCAGCGATGCCTTCAGCGAAGATCCACTCAGGGTTTTACGTGTTGCACGATTCGCAGCACGTTATCACTATTTAGGCTTTACCATTGCCGATGAAACCATACAATTGATGAGTGAAATGGTACGTGCTGGTGAGCTTAATACCCTCACTAAAGAGCGCGTATGGATGGAAATAGAAAAGTCTCTTAAAGATGGCGCTATCCACATATTTACCAATGTCCTCGAGGATCTGAATGCGCTGCCATTTGTCACACCTTGGCAAACTAAATGGGATCAAAGCACCGCGAACACATTATCGGATCAGCTTGAACGCTTAGATCCAAGTAATGACACTTATTTGAGATCTGCATTTAGCCTTTGGCAATATCAAGCAGATCTGAGTGAATACAATCTCGAACAAGATCATAAGATCCCAAAATCCTATGCTGACAGCTTGCGTGACTTACAAGCGAATTTACCATTACTGAAATCAGACGATTGGCAAGCAGACACGGTCATGACCATTCTAAATCAACTAGATGCATGGCGTCGTCCTGAACGCTTAAGTGTATTTATCAGCACTGCACGGGTTATTGATGAGAACTGCTCAACTAGGGCCGTTGAACTCAACAAGGCGTTTAAGGCAGCAAGTAATGTCAAAGCACAAGAAGTCATCGCTTTGGGTGCCAAGGGGCCAGAAATAAAAAAAGAAATGGATAAATTAAAGTTGAATCGGATTGCGGCCATATTGACGTTTTAAAAAGGGGCTATTGCCCCTTATAAAATTAAGCACATTTTTTGCTTAATACATCCTCAACAGAAACAGCTAATTTATCTTTGCGGATCACAATATGCTGATTGTTGGATTTGATTGACAAAGCACCGCCACCAACCGTCAAATTGTCGCTAATGATATATTCCAATTCATTGTTGTCATTTATTTCATACGCAAGTGACGGTGTTGCATTTTGTAATTGGAAATGACGTAGGTTCTCGTCATATTTGAAGCTTAATCCATTAAATGCATAATTAGGCAGCTCTTGTGTTGCTGGTGCATAACAATCTTTATTGCCACCTTTGTTATCATTTAGGTGATCAAACATATGATATTTACCCTGACTATCAATTACTGCAACCGCTTTATCGCCTTCATAACTTGCGTCATAAACACCAACTATCGGTGCAAACTCTGATTTAGCAGGCTCTACAGCCGTTGTTGTATCATTAACACTTGTTTGCTGTTCTTGCGCAGTCGGCGTGCTCTTATCATCACTGCCTCCACCACATGCTGCCAGAGTTAAACCAAAGAATACAGGTAGTACTTTTTTCATTGTTTGTTGTCATATTGGGAATAAATTGGTCGGTCATTATATTTAAAAGTCACAATACTTAAAGAGGTAATCAGGCCAAAATTCCATGAAAAGTAAATCAAAGTAAACCAATTCTCTTTTATTCTTCATTTCAAAAGCAAAGCATAACAACCTCTTTGTATATCAATGGACTCGCTGCATACAACGCCTCACAACAGTCATGAACAATATCGATTGAATGAGCTCAATGCACTTATACAGGCAACAAGAGGCAATAATCTGCTGTTCAGACTCCCTTGGCGACACATTTAAGCTGGTTAGTGGCGAGATCCAAGGCTCAGGAAGTAGGGGCGTTATAGCACATATTGAAGATGAAATCGCTTTTGAACAAAGTAGAGGGAATGATACTGGTGAGCTAAAAAGCTTTTTAGCCATACTAGAAGAGTATCAAGGTTATTCGCTGCAATCTAACGTTACTGTGACCACCTATTCAGTATTTAAACACATTGAGCGAAGCCAACTGAAGAATACATGTAAGCATAACGACATTAACTCAAAGCGATGGTACAGCAGTTTCATATAAAAAAACCCGGCGATCGCCGGGTTTTTTCAATTCAAAAAGAAGTGTAAATTACTTCTTCTTAACTGCTTTTTTGTTTGGAAGGTCAGTGATTGAACCTTCAAAGATTTCAGCAGCTAGACCGATTGACTCGTTCAGTGTTGGGTGAGCGTGGATAGTAAGTGCCACGTCTTCTGCGTCAGCACCCATTTCTACCGCTAGGCCGATCTCACCAAGCATTTCGCCTGCGTTGATACCAACCATTGCACCACCGATAACACGGCCTGACTCTTTATCAAAGATAAGCTTAGTTTGACCTTCAGTACGTGCTGAAGCGATTGCACGGCCAGATGCTGCCCACGGGAATACCGCAGTTTCGATCTTAAGACCTTGCTCTTTCGCTTCTTTCTCAGTTACACCAACCCATGCAATTTCTGGATCTGTGTAAGCGATTGAAGGGATACACTTAGGATCGAAGTAATGCTTCTTACCAGAGATAACTTCTGCAGCAACGTGTGCTTCGTGTACCGCTTTGTGTGCAAGCATAGGCTGACCAACGATATCACCAATCGCGAAGATGTGGTTAACGTTTGTCTTCATTTGCTTGTCTGTGTTGATGAAGCCGCGCTCATCAACTGCAACGCCAGCTTTGTCAGCATCAAGTAGCTTACCGTTTGGTGTACGACCAACAGCAACCAATACTTTGTCGTAACGTACTTGGCCTTCAGGTGCTTGCTTACCTTCGAATGAAACGTAGATACCGTCTTCTTTCGCTTCAACCGCAACTACTTTCGTAGAAAGCATTACGTTGAACTTGTTCTTAACGTACTTCTGGTAAACCTTGATGATGTCTTTGTCAGCAGCAGGTACTAGCTGATCAGCAAATTCAACAACGTCGATGTCTGAACCTAGTGCACGGTAAACAGTACCCATCTCAAGACCGATGATACCACCACCTAGTACAAGTAGTTTGCCTGGAACGTCTTTAAGCTCAAGTGCACCAGTTGAATCAATGATACGCTCATCTTGTGGGATGAACGGAAGGCTTACTGGTTGTGAACCTGCTGCAATGATAGCGTTATCAAACGTCACTGTCTTAGTGCCGTCAGCGCCTTCAACAGCGATGGTGTTAGAGCCTGTGAATTTACCGTAACCGTTAACTACGTTAACTTTACGCATTTTAGACATACCAGCTAGGCCGCCAGTAAGTTGACCGATTACAGACTCTTTCCAAGTACGGATTTTGTCTAAATCGATTTGTGGAGCACCGAAAGTTACACCGTGAGAAGCCATTTCAGCTGCATCGTCGATAACCTTAGCGACGTGAAGAAGTGCTTTTGAAGGAATACAACCTACGTTCAAGCAAACACCACCTAGGGTATCGCGAGATTCAATCAATGTAACATCTAAACCTAGGTCTGCTGCACGGAATGCTGCAGAGTAACCACCAGGACCACCGCCTAGTACAACAACTTGAGTTTTGATTTCGTTGCTCATGTTATTACCTTAACTATTATTCGAACGGGACTCTACTCAACTGAGTATCCGCACCCAATTTGCCTGCCAGTCGCCAAATTAGGACAAAACCAACAGAGAGAGTTTTTTGTGCGCGAAAGTGTATCATTCGCACTCACTAATGTCCCGTCCAATTATCAGACAGGACACTAAAAATACAACAAAACCGCACAACTTAGGTTGGGCGGTTTTGTATCATCTTACATCACTAGCTGACGAATATCGCTCAGGTAGTTTGCAAGTGTCACAGTAAAGCGTGCTGCAAGCGCACCGTCAATTACACGGTGGTCGTATGAACAGCTTAGCGGCACCATTAAGCGCGGCTCAAATTCTTTACCATTCCATTTCGGCTTCATCTCAGACTTAGATACACCTAAGATAGCCACTTCTGGTGCATTCACGATTGGCGTGAATGACGTACCACCGATGCCACCAAGGCTTGAGATTGTGAAACAACCGCCTTGCATGTCAGCCGCAGTTAGCTTGCCGTCACGTGCTTTTTTAGATACTTCCATCAGTTCACGGGAAAGTTCAATGATGCCTTTTTTGTTCACGTCTTTGAATACAGGAACAACCAAACCGTTTGGCGTATCAACCGCCACACCGATGTTCACGTATTTCTTCAGAATTAGGCTCTCACCATCTTCTGATAGTGAAGAATTAAACGTTGGGAACTCTTCAAGTGCTTTTGCCGCCGCTTTCATCACGAAGACCAGAGGTGTGATCTTCACGCCCATCTTCTTCTTCTCAGCTAGAACATTTTGCTCCTTACGGAATGCTTCTAGCGTTGTGATGTCTGCTTCGTCAAACTGAGTAACGTGCGGGATTTGTACCCAGTTACGGTGTAGGTTTGCACCAGAGATCTTTTGAATACGAGATAGTTTCTTCTCTTCAACTTCACCAAACTTGCTGAAGTCTACTTTCGGCCAAGGAATAAGACCAAGCTCGCCACCACCTGTGTTGCCACCTTTAGACAGCTGACCAGATTCAACTTGCTTAACTAGCTCTTTCACGTAGTTTTGAACGTCTTCTTTAACAACTCGGTTCTTACGGCCGGTCGCTTTAACACGCGCTAGGTTTACACCAAACTCGCGTGCAAGACGGCGAACAACTGGTGATGCATGTGCATACTGATCGTTTGCTACAAACTCATCTTTTTGTGCTGATGCAGGCGCTGATGCCGGAGCTGGCTTGGCAGCTGGAGCCGCCGCAGGTGCAGTTGTTGGAGCTGGCGCTGCAACAGGTGCTGCTGCCGCAGGTGCACTGCCTGCCGTTTCAAATACAAAGATTAAAGAGCCTGTCGATACTTTATCGCCAGCGTTTACTTTGATCTCTTTTACAGTCCCTGCAAATGGCGCTGGTACTTCCATAGAGGCCTTGTCGCCTTCTACAGTAATAAGAGACTGCTCTTCTTCGATTGAATCACCTACTGATACCATGATTTCAGTCACTTCAACTTCATCACCGCCGATATCTGGTACGTGTACTTCTTTCGCTTCTGCTACCGCAGCTGGTGCCGCTGTCGGCGCAGGCGCTGCTTCAACAGGTGCAGCTGCAGGCGCACTGCCTGCAACTTCAAATACGAATACCAAAGAGCCTGTTGATACTTTACCGCCAACTTCCACTTTGATTTCTTTCACAGTACCTGCAAATGGTGCTGGTACTTCCATAGAAGCCTTATCGCCTTCTACGTTTAAGATTGATTGGTCAGCTTCAACTGCGTCGCCCACTGCAACCATGATCTCAGTAACTTCTACTTCGTCGCCACCGATATCTGGTACGTGTACTTCTTTAAGCTCTGCCGCAGCAGGTGCCGTAGGTGCTGGCGCTGCAGCAGGAGCCGCAGGCGCTTCTGCCGCAGCTGGTGCTTCTGCACCGGCTGCGTCAAAAATCATAATCAAAGAACCTGTTGAAACTTTATCACCTTCAACAACTTTGATTTCTTTAACAGTACCCGCAGCGGCTGCTGGTACTTCCATTGAAGCCTTATCGCCTTCAACTGTGATCAATGACTGATCCACTTCAACCGTGTCACCTACGCTTACTAGGAGCTCGGTTACTTCAACCTCATCGGCACCAATATCTGGAACATGAATTTCAATTGACATGTTTTTGCCTCTTATGCGTAAAGTGGGTTAGCTTTTGTTGTGTCGATATCAAACTTCTTGATAGCGTCAGCAACAACTGATTTTTCAACCTTGCCCTGTTGAGCAAGTTCGTTAAGTGCAGCAACAACCACATAACCTGCGTTCACTTCGAAGTGACGACGTAGGTTTTCACGGCTGTCTGAACGACCGTAACCATCAGTACCTAGCACCTTGTAAGAACTGCTTGGCATGAATGCACGTACTTGATCTGCATAGTTCTTCATGTAGTCAGTCGCAGCAATTGCAGGAGACTCGCCAAGTACAGTGGCAATGTAAGGTACTTTTGCATCTGCTTCTGGGTTAAGCATGTTGAAACGTTCAGCATCTTGACCGTCACGTGCCAGCTCATTGAATGAAGTGACAGAGAATACATCAGAACCAATGCCGTACTCTTCACTTAGGATTGCACCCGCTTTGCGTACTTCGTTCAAGATTGTGCCTGAACCCATAAGTTGTACGTGTGCTTTCTCACCTGCGTTTGACTCAAGCTTGTAGATACCTTTACGGATACCTTCTTCAGCGCCTTCCGGCATTGCTGGCTGGTGATAATTTTCGTTCATCAGCGTCAGGTAGTAGAACACATTTTCTTGCTCTGGACCGTACATGCGACGGATACCGTCTTGTAGAATAACCGCAACTTCAAATACGAACGTTGGGTCGTAAGAAATACAGTTAGGAATAGTACCCGCTTGAATGTGCGAATGACCATCTTCGTGCTGTAGACCTTCACCGTTTAGCGTTGTACGACCTGCTGTAGCACCTAATAGGAAACCACGCGCTTGTTGGTCACCCGCCATCCATGCCATGTCGCCAACACGTTGGAAACCGAACATAGAGTAGTAGATGTAGAATGGGATCATCGGTAGGTCATTGGTGCTGTATGATGTTGCAGCAGCAACCCATGAAGACATTGCACCTAGCTCGTTGATACCTTCTTGAAGTACCTGACCAGACGTTGCTTCTTTGTAGTAAGAAACGATGTCGCGGTCTTGAGGTGTGTAGTTCTGACCGTGTGGGTTATAAATACCAATCTGACGGAATAGACCTTCCATACCGAAAGTACGCGCTTCATCCGCAATGATAGGTACGATATTTTTGCCAACACCTTTGTCTTTCAACAAGATGTTTAATGCACGTACGTAACCCATTGTCGTTGAGATATCACGCTTTTGCTCTTCAAGTAGCGGCTTAAACTGCTCTAGTTTTGGTAGTTCAAGTGCTTGTGTGAAGTTAGGTAAACGCTGCGGCGTATAACCGTGTAGCGCTTTACGGCGTGCGTGCAGATATTCGTACTCTGCAGAGCCTTCTTTAAGCGTTAGGTACGGTAAATTTGTAATTTCTTCGTCAGAAACGAGATCTTCAAGGCCTAAACGTGAACGTAGGTGTTCAACGCTAGACATGTCCATTTTCTTAACTTGGTGTGCAATGTTTTTACCTTCTGCAGCTTCACCCATGCCGTAACCTTTTACAGTCTTAGCTAGGATAACTGTTGGACGGCCTTTCTCATCTTGCGCCGCTTTATAAGCTGCGTATAGTTTAGATGTATCATGACCACCACGCTTAAGTGCGAAGATTTCATCATCCGTCATATCAGCAACTAGTGCAGCTGTCTCTGGGTAACGACCAAAGAAGTGCTCACGTACATACGCGCCATCTTTCGCTTTGTATGTCTGGTAGTCACCGTCGATTGTTTCGTTCATCAGCTGTAATAGCTTGCCAGTTGTGTCTTTTGCAAGTAACGTATCCCAACCAGAACCCCAAACAACTTTGATCACGTTCCAACCAGCACCTTTAAATAGGCCTTCAAGTTCTTGAATGATCTTACCGTTACCCATTACTGGGCCGTCAAGACGCTGTAGGTTACAGTTGATTAGGTAGCATAGGTTGTCTAGCTTTTCACGCGCAGCGAAAGAAATTGCACCACGTGATTCTGGCTCATCCATCTCACCATCACCTAGGAACGCATATACGCGCTGCTCGTTAGTCTCTTTAAGACCACGACCTTCTAGGTATTTAAGGAAACGTGCTTGATAGATTGATGCAATTGGACCAAGACCCATAGATACTGTTGGGAACTGCCAGAACTCAGGCATCAATTTAGGGTGAGGGTATGACGAGATACCTTTTCCATCTACTTCTTGACGGAAGTTGTCTAACTGCTCTTCAGTTAAACGACCTTCTAAGAATGCACGTGCGTAGATACCAGGTGAAATATGACCTTGGTAATAAACTAAATCACCACCATCTTTCTCGTTTGGCGCACGGAAGAAGTGGTTGAAACACATTTCATAAAATGCTGCTGAAGACTGGTAAGACGCCATGTGGCCGCCTAACTCTAGGTCTTTTTTAGACGCACGAAGTACGATCATGATCGCATTCCAACGTACGATAGAGCGGATACGGCGTTCAATCGTGGTATCACCAGGGTAAGCTGGTTCTTGGCCTGCCGGAATAGTATTCACATAGTTTGTAGTGATACCAGTTGGCATATCTACACCATCTAGGCGGGCTTGCTCTAGCACTTGCTCAAGTAAGAATTGCGCACGTTCTACGCCTTCTTCTTTTACAACTGACTCAAGCGCTTGTAACCACTCTTGGGTTTCTAACGCGTCAACGTCAAACTTATTGACTTCAGACATATGGAGTGTTCCTTATGTTTTAAATGCAAATTTATTCAATGCGCCAATGACGCAATCGAGCATAATTGCCCGATTTTGCTTAAAAAGACCGAATTTACCTAACTATTGCTGTTTAGTACGGCGCAGACTTCGCTCAATACGAGAGCGCTCTCTGCCCGCTTCAAGTAATGCTTCTTCGATGAAGGCTAGGTGTGCGTTACTTGCAAGCCTTGCCTTTTCCGGATCCCCTTGGATCACGGCGTCCATCAATACCGCTCGATGCTGCGCTAGCTGATCGCTAACGTCTGACTTTTGCACCAATACGGTTAAGTTTTGCAATACATTTTGTTCAAGTAACGACTGCATCCCACGCACTAAGTGCAGTAACACCACATTATGTGACGCTTCTGCTACAGTGAAATGAAATGCATTGATTGCTTTGGCTTTTAGGGCTAAATCATCCCCGACCTCAGCAATATTGTCATAGCTTTGTTTGACCTTATCCATATCGTTGTCTGTACCTCGAAGTGCTGCGTAATACGCGGCAATCCCTTCGAGGGCATGACGGAATTCGAGTAAGTCAAACTGAGACTCAGGGTGTTTACTGATCAAGTCAAAAAGCGGATCAGTTAAGCCTTCTTCTAGCTGATTTTTAACGTACGTGCCACCGCCTTGACGACGTGTCACTAACCCTTTGGCTTCGAGTTTTTGAATCGCCTCTCGTAACGACGGGCGGGATACTTCAAACTGCTTGGCAAGCTCTCTTTCCGGTGGAAGCTTTTCTCCTGGAAGCAATGATCCTTCTAAAATCATGTTTTCCAGTTGCTCTAAAATCACATCCGAGAGTTTCGCAGCTTTAATTTTCAAAGACATTGATAACACGCCAATTTGGGTTTTATATCCACCAGCTAAAAATAAAGCCCCTACGCTAAACCGTAAGTCTTTAAAACTTAGCAATATTTACTTAATTATTTAGTATATTGTGACCAGTCAGGTAAATTGGTCATACCAAATTTGGACATTAAGTTACCAAAATCAAGCTCGGCTGTCAAAAATACACCTTTTCATCACTTTTAATGTCCTTTTTTTGACATCCATTCAGATTAAACTTTATACAATTAAAATTGATTGCAAAGAAAAATAAAAATGGTCAGACCAGAGTGTCATAGCAGTAAAAGGTGAATAAAAGGAAGCTTGAAAAATAAAGAGTGGATAAAGCAGTAAGAGAGTGGTGAGTTAGACTGAGTAAATGCGCTGGAAGCCACGTCTACTTGATGAATAAACGCACAGCTTCCAGCTTAAAAAACTAAATTACTTAATTGCCACGTCGCATGCTTCGATACCGCTGCAAACGAAGTCACTGATTCCACCACCAACGGCCTTGGTTTTGCGTGATGCAATTACCTTGTCATCATTAAGTGTTTTGAGATTTTTTTTGATAAGTTTTATTTTCATCGTTACTTTCCTTTTGTTTTGTTTTTATTTTTTCAATCCAAGTATATGAGTCGCTACCAATCTATCAATACCAAACCCTATTCAGTGTGTACATTATGATTTAATTCCATCTGGCATAGGCACTGTTAGAAAGTACAGTAATTGTAGTAAAGAACCATCGCAAATGGCTGCATCTGCTCGCTCCACAACCTTGGGTTTACCGTGTACAGCCACCCCTAAATCAGCCGCCGCCATCATTACCAAATCATTAGCACCATCACCAATGGCTAAGGTTTGTCCCGCACTAATATCGTAACGGCTGCGCAAACTCTCTAGTACTTGCGCCTTTTTATCTGCATCTACTACTTCGCCAATAACTCGACCAGTTAACTTTTGCTCTTCAATTTCCAGAGTATTAGCAAATACATGATCTAACCCCAATCGAACCTGCAATGCCTCTGCAAACCAAGTAAATCCGCCAGAAGCAATTGCCAATCGCCAATCGTGCGACTTTAGTATTTCACATAGAGCTTTAATCCCCGCCATCAAAGGCAGATCTTCTTTGAGTGGAGAAATCAAGCTCAGTTCAATACCCTTTAATTTCGCTACGCGTTTATACAAACTGTCACTAAATGCCAATTTACCTGCCATTGCTTCTGCGGTTACCGACGCCACCTCGTCGTATACATCTGCAAGACGGGCTATTTCATCTATGCACTCTATTTCAATCGCGGTAGAGTCCATATCCATCACCAATAGGCCTGGTTTTAGTAGTTGAGGTAAACGAGGCAATATTGCTCCTTGACATCCCACTGTCTGAGCTGCTTGCCGGACAATCGCTTTGGGCAACGCATCAACTTGTTGTAAATGAACTTCTATAGCCACACCTACTGGCAGATCATCATGAGCTTTAAAAGCACACAGGCCAATAAACGTTAAGTGCTCGGATGAAAGCATCTCGATAAATTGCGTCAATGAGGTGCCCTTGACACTAGCGCCAAATAAAACGATGTATTGAGACTTGGCCTCTGTCGATACGCCCACTTTAGCAGATTGGGCATTTCCAAACTCGTACCACTTTGATAAGGTAAGTTGATTTTCAACAGGGCGGACATCGAATTGGTCGACATCAATGATATTTTGCATTGGCATTGAGCACTCCTAATAACGGTATAGGCTCTTTTTAACATCTAATGAAAATAATGTCAGCCAACAACCTGTAACTATGAAAAATACACAAGCACATGCTTTTTTAAAATCTTCACAAAGTAAACGTTTACTGAGACTCACTATAGCAGCAGGCTGCTTGCTCGCGCTGCTATGGATAGCGACCAACACCAGTTTTCGCTCTCACCAGCTACTGCACACCAATGCCAATCACACAGGGCAAAGCTTGGTCCGGCTATTTGCACTCAATGCCGCTGAACCACTGTCACGTATGGACACGCCAAGACTCAGAGCCCTAAGCAACCACTTGGCCAGCGATCAGTACGTGCTCTCTGTTGCCGTCTATAACCAAAAGGGTCAATTTCTAATAGGCAACGACGGCATAACCGAGGCACCCGAATTTCAAGGTTTACCTGACGGGTTAGCTGGTATCAATCCGAGTAAAGATGCCATAGTTGGAAAGATTGTAGATAGCCAACAAACCATCGGCTTTGTCAGCATTGAATATCTTACTGATGCTGCCATGAGTGAAAGCCATAAACACTTCCATCAATTGGGCCGAATCGTACTTTTAATGCTACTTATTGTTGGTGTATTTACCTGGCAAATAGGCCGTGCGTTAACGCGCCGTGATGTCAAAAAACAAATAAAAAAAGAGCACAAGAAGACAGTCTGATTGAAAATGAAGAAAACAACCAATCATAACGTCATGTCTGCTAGTGTACGTTTGCCCATATTTGGCTTGCGATTAAAGCTAATATCAAATTGAAAAAAGCTCACATGTCGACGTGTAAAGTGACAACGCAATGACTTCTTTCGGTTCACTACGTAATTGACATACATGTGTAAAAACATCCATCAATCTCGCAGGTGTATTAACCTGCCCCTGATGGCCAAAAACTGGCATCGATGGCGCATCAGTTTCAATTACAAAACTTGAGAGTGGCAACGCGCTCACCACATCTCGGGTTTTTTTGGCCCGCGGGTAGGTAATAGTACCACCCAAACCAAGTTTAAACCCTAAGTTGACGTAATATTGAGCTTGTTGCCGAGAACCCGAAAAGGCATGGATCACACCACCAAACTTAGGTTTTATTTGCTTGAACGACTGCGCAATTAGATGATGACTTTGGCGGTGGTGCACAATCAGCGGCAACTCTAAAGTATTAGCCAGCCGGATATGATCAGCAAAAATTGCCTGCTGTAGGGCGAGATCTGCACATTGGCTATCAATGCCGCATTCGCCAATGGCCACCAATTCCTGTCTATATCGTGTTGCCAAATCAACCAACTGCGTCATTTCTTGACGACTATCTGGTGTCAAGAAATAAGGGTGAAGACCAAATGCAATATAACTACACGAGTGCGTTTGTTGAAAATTCGTTAAACGCTTGCACTGTGCCAGTGAAACACCTGGCACAATCAGCTTTTCGATGCCATAAGACGCAGCGTCTGAAATTTGCTGGTTTACGTTGTCAGCAAATTCTGCAAAGTCTAAGTGGCAATGGCTATCGATAAATCGCATTTAAGGATTCAGGCGTTCAATCGACCAGCTGCCATCTGGTTGCTTTACGTACATAAAACGGTCGTGAAGTCGATGCTCTCCACCTTGCCAGAACTCTATTTTATGAGGCACAACACAATACCCGCCCCAAAAGTCAGGCAATGGAATATCACCTTTAGCAAACTTACTTTTCATATTTTGGAATGTTTGCATCAAAGCTTGTCGAGACGAAACTGGACGGGATTGTTGAGATGCCCATGCCGCCAGCTGACTCTCTTTAGGACGAGACAAAAAGTATTTCGCCACAGCGGCTGTACTTAAAGGTTGAGCCTCGCCGTATACAATCACTTGTCGCTCAATTGCATGCCATGGAAAGTGCAGAGATATCTTGTTATTGATAGCTAGATCTTGTGCTTTTTTTGAGCCCGTATTGGTAAAAAATACAAAACCATTTTGATCAAGGTTTTTCAACAATACAATACGCTGTGATGGCTGACCTTGCGCATCCACTGTTGCCACAACCATGGCGGTTGGATCCGCTGTAAACTTTGCATCAACGGCTTGCTGTAGCCAAATTTCAAATTGTTCAATCGGATTGTCTTTCAGCGCTTCTCGACGCAGCCCACCCTGCACATACTCTCTGCGGATTTCATCTAATTTCATCTTGGCGATTCCTTAGCATATTAAAACGGTGTTTACTCTCATCAGTAAACAAAAAGCCGCCTAAAGTGGCGGCTTTTACAACATTAACCAATAAATGGAGCTTACATTTGCTCCATTACCTCAATGCCTAATAGGTCTAAGCCCGTGTGTAGTGTTTTAGCCACTAAGTTACATAGTAGCAAACGACTTTCTCTAGTTTGCTCTGCGACATCATCTTTCAATATCGGGCATGCTTCGTAGAATGACATATACAAACTGGCAAGTTCATATAGGTATCCACATAATACGTGTGGCGTCGCTTCATTGATCATCAGATCAAGGACTTCTTCCAGTTGCAATAACTTAAGGGCCAAAGCCTTTTCCTGTGGCTCTGCGATGATGATCTGACCACTCAATGATCCGCTATTTACCTCAGCTTTGCGGAAAATGCTTTTAACACGTGTATAAGCATACTGAAGATATGGCGCTGTTGCGCCTTCAAAGCTCAGCATTGTGTCCCAATTGAAGATGTAGTCGCTTGTGCGGTGCTTTGACAGATCGGCATATTTAACTGCACCAATACCTACTTTGCGGGCAATTTCTGCGCGCGCTTCTTCAGAGAGCTCAGAGGCACGCTCAGCCAATTTCTCTGATGCACGACTCACAGCTTCATCTAACAAATCAGCAAGCTTGATAGTACCGCCAGTACGCGTTTTGAATGGCTTACCATCGTCACCCATCATAGTACCAAAAAGGCTTGGCTCGTAGCTGGTTTTATCTTTCAAAAATCCAGCTTTACGAGCTGTAATTTCAACTTGATTGAAATGCAAACCCTGACGAGCATCAACAAATATTAAAATACGGTCAACGTCCAACTCATTTGAACGATAATCACATGCAGCTAAGTCTGTTGTTGAGTAAAGGAAACCACCACCGGACTTCTGTACGATAAATACTGATGGCTCACCATCTTTGTTTGCCAGTTCATCAAGGAAAACAACTTGCGCGCCTTGATCTTCTACAGCAATGTCTTTGTCTTTTAGTAGCTCAATAACGCCATTTAAACGATCGTTATAGGCACTCTCCGCTTTAATGTCTTCGCGTCCCAATGTCACATTGAGCTTTTTGTACACTTCTTCAGAGTGCTTCACCGAGGTGTCGATGAATAACTGCCACAATTTTTCGCAATGTGCATCACCACCTTGTAACTTCACTACGTAATCTCGGGCTTTATCAGCAAAACCTCCCTCGTCGTCAAAGCGTTTTTTTGCATCACGGTAGAAGCTTTCTAAATCAGCCAGTGCCACCGCTTCCAGATCAATGCCCTGTTCAAGTAAATCTTCAAGGTGTGCGATAAGCATACCAAACTGAGTACCCCAGTCACCCATGTGGTTTTGACGGATAACTTTATCACCGCGAAATTCAAGGGCACGTACAACGGCATCACCAATGATGGTCGAACGCAGGTGACCAACGTGCATTTCTTTTGCAAGGTTCGGAGATGAGTAATCAACAACGACTTTATGCGGAGTCGCGTGTTCTGCTACACCAAGTTTTGCATCTTGGTTAGCTGATTCTAAGCTTGATGCTAAGAACTCAGGTTTTAGATGAATATTGATAAAACCTGGGCCTGCAATTTCAGTTTTAGCAGCAAGATCGGCAATGTCTAAGTTGTCTATGATCTTCTGTGCAACTTCTCGCGGATTCGTTTTTAATGCTTTTGCGGCGCCCATTGCGCCATTGATTTGGTAATCACCAAATTGCGGGCGAGTAGATTGTGTAACCGCTGGGTTTGTGCCTTCTGGAATGCCCGCAGCTTGCATTGCTGCATTGGCTTTTTCAATTAATAGAGTTTTGATATTCATTTGTTATCCTGTGGTCCTTGCCAGCCATCAAACCAGCAAGGTTAAATTCAATTTAAGCGCTTATTAGTGTTCACGTGTATGATGGAACTTAACATCAGGATAGCGTTCCATTGATAAGTTTAAATTTACACGGCTAGGTGCAATGTAAGTTAAGTTATCACCACCATCAAGGGCCAAATTCGCTTCGCACTTGCGTTTAAATTCAGCCATCTTCTTATCGTCGTCACACGTCACCCAGCGGGCTGTTTGTACCGCTACACTTTCGTAAATTGCATCTACGTTATATTCAGCTTTTAGGCGCGCTACAACCACATCAAACTGAAGCACACCGACCGCACCTACGATTAAGCTATTATTTTGTAGTGGTCTAAATACCTGTACCGCACCTTCTTCTGACAGCTGTACTAAGCCTTTTAGCAACTGCTTTTGCTTAAGCGGATCTTTTAAGCGAATACTACGGAATAATTCGGGCGCGAAATTTGGAATACCACTAAATTTCAGCTTCTCACCTTGCGTGAAGGTATCACCGATTTGGATTGTACCGTGGTTATGCAAACCAATAATGTCACCAGCATATGCCTCTTGAGCGCGCTCACGGTCACCCGCCATAAAGGTTACCGCGTCGGAGATACTGACTTTTTTGCCAATACGTACATGGTCCATCTTCATACCTTGAGTATATTTACCCGATACAATACGCATGAAGGCAATACGGTCACGGTGTTTGGGGTCCATATTCGCTTGAATTTTGAATACGAAGCCTGAGAACTTTTCTTCTTCAGCCTTTACTTCACGCTCTTCAGTTTGACGTGGCATAGGCGTTGGCGCCCACTCTGTTAAACCGTCAAGCATATGGTCAACACCAAAGTTACCTAATGCTGTACCAAAGTAAACTGGTGTTAGCTCACCCGATAAAAATAACTCATGATCAAACTCATTTGATGCACCGATCACCAGCTCTAGCTCTTCACGAAGCTGTTCGGCTAACTCATCACCGATTTCGGCATCTAGATCTGGGTTGTCTAAGCCCTTAATGATGCGTTTTTCTTGGATGGTATGGCCTTGACCCGTTGCATATAAAATCGTTTCATCACGATGAATGTGGTACACGCCTTTAAATTCTTTACCGCAGCCGATTGGCCAAGTGATAGGTGCACACATGATATTCAGTTCTGTTTCAACCTCGTCCATCACTTCCATTGGGTCACGGATGTCACGGTCAAGCTTGTTCATAAAAGTCACGATTGGCGTGTCACGTAAGCGAGTAACTTCCATTAATTTACGTGTTCTATCTTCAACACCTTTTGCCGCATCGATTACCATTAGACACGAGTCAACTGCAGTCAGTGTACGATAAGTATCTTCAGAGAAGTCTTCGTGCCCCGGGGTATCTAGTAGGTTTACCAATGCATCATTATACGGGAACTGCATCACCGAGGTTGTTACCGAGATACCACGCTCTTTTTCCATTTCCATCCAGTCAGATTTTGCGTGCTGGTTTGAACCACGACCTTTTACTGTGCCGGCTTTTTGTAACGCCTTTCCGAATAAAAGCACTTTCTCTGTAATGGTGGTTTTACCCGCATCCGGGTGAGAAATAATGGCAAAAGTACGGCGAAGCGATACTTCTTGCTGGATACTGTTGTTTGACATTGAAAACTCTACTTTTGGCTTATCTGAGTGAGACTATTAACTGATAACACTCGGCTGTGAACACATATCCGCATATTGTCTCCGATCCTGACTATTTTAACAACTTATCGGCGCATAAATTGACGATAAACTGCGGCATTTCTAACTTTGACCAATCTCATCGTTCATTCCACCTGTGCCGCCAATAGCATTCAATCAATAGGCGATTCTCTGGATATACAAAGTTGGCCCCTTTGCAGTGCAAGCCTGAACGCTGCGGCCCCTATACAATTTTATTTAAATTGTTAGGATAGATACCCATAACCAATAATAAAAAATATTCAATGACTACAAAACTAT
Organism: Pseudoalteromonas luteoviolacea; assembly: GCF_018100925.1. Lineage (GTDB taxonomy): Bacteria > Pseudomonadota > Gammaproteobacteria > Enterobacterales > Alteromonadaceae > Pseudoalteromonas > Pseudoalteromonas obscura. The sequence continues at coordinate 430,761 of NZ_JAGJEH010000006.1, forward strand.
TTACAACGCCAAAGCCTAACCCTCAGGCAACCATTCGACTTTTCTGCTTTCCTTACGCAGGCGGTGCACCAAGCATTTTTATACCTTGGCTAGATAAATTACCCGCTCATATTGAAATAGTCCTTGTCCAGTTACCTGGGCGCGGTGCCCGGCTCATGGAGCCCCCCCATGACAAAATGCACTTAATTATTGAAGAGCTAATGCAACACAGCGACTTTATAACTCAAAAACCATGTGTATTCTTTGGTCATAGTCTTGGCAGTCGTGTTGCTTATGAACTCGCCTACACCTTACAAAAAGCAAATAAAACGCTGCCAGTTAAAATGATTGCCTCGGCCAGTCGAGCACCGCATTTAGCCAGCCAAAAACAACCTCTTCACCATTTACCTAAGCAAGAGTTCATCAAAAAGCTTCGTGAACTCAATGGTACACCACAAGAAATTCTGGCAAATGCTGAGCTGATGGACCTGTTTTTACCGCTGCTACGCGCTGATTTCGAAATCGCAGATTGTTATCGGGCTGAGCCATGCCCTCTCCCACTGCCTATCGATGTCTTTTTTGGTCACGATGATATTGATATATCACAAGCTCAACGTGATGCTTGGCAGTCGCTATCAAGCTTTCCAGTTCAGCAGCACGCTTTTAATGGTGATCACTTTTTTATCAACACACTCAGCGATCAAGTGATTGCAAAAGTGTCTGACATACTAGCCTCCTTATAAATTAAGTACTTGAATGGATCACAGTGAGGTCCATTCATCTCCCAAACCTGTACAATTTTCACACACCTTTGTAAACTAAAGTTAATCGACAGTCCTAGACATAGGTACACAATACCAATTACTATAAAGCGCTAAATAGTTTGCATTCTCATAATGAAGAAACTAACTCGCTCACTTTGTATTAAAATGATTGCTAGAAGCGTGTGCGAATGGCAGCCATGTCTTTAAGTCAGCTCATTGATATTAAAAGGATGATAATAAAATGAGAAAAATATTCGTGTTGTCTGTGCTGACGGTGGCACTGTGTGGTTGTAAAAGCCTTGTCGAAAAAGGGCATAACTTATTTGAAGCGGGGATGTATTCACAATCAGCTGAATATTATGAGCAAGCACTGGTTGAAGATCCGCACAATATTGATGCGCAAAAAGGACTCCTACAGGCCCGCAATAAAATATTAGATAAAGGTTTGATTGACGTTCGAATGCTGCGTTTAGGGGGTAATCCGACTGGCGCGGCAATGAAATTAGAATCACTATTGCGTAACCAAATTGAATGGCAAATAGAGCCTCTTGGGCCCATCGCTAATACACAAAACGAAGAAATTGAATATGCTACATTATGGTTGAAGCAGCGCGCCGAACAATTGGGCCAGTCTCGATTTCCAGATCAGTTCCGCTTTTTTGAACATCGCTATTCGTTTTTAATCGGCAACGCGCAACTGCATAACCAATTTGCGATATATCGTGCACCATTGCAAAACAAGGCACATGCCCTGTGTACTCGCATGTTCACACAGGCAAATAACGCGCGTTTTTATTTACGCCAATTTACTGAAAAATACTGTATGGCATGGGATCTGCCACAAAGCTTTACTCCGATGACCCAAGATCCAAGCCGCTATTCGAGCATTACACTGACACCGCGATTCAAAGTAAACTTGCATCGTACCAGTCGACAGGCGAATTCGTTACAGACTGCCTCTTCTGAACTAAAGCAAATATTCAGAGAAAGCTTGTGGTATAGCCCAGTTGGTCAACAGACTTTTAGGCTCAAATTTGATGCCAGATTAGAGCACATTAGAGACGCTAAGCTGGTCAACCGTCAGAAGCACTTTACCATTGTTGAAGAGCGTCGCAATCCAAACGACCCCTCGGACAAACTCGATGTCGAAGTAAAAAAAGCCTACAACTACCCTGTCACCGAATTTACCGAGCAATTTAGTGTCGACGCAAAATACGAGGGTATCATTGCAGCTCAACCTATAGAGTTTCGAGTGGATGAAAGTCAAACCCACTATACACAAAGCCACCAAGCGGATTTTCCACAACTCAAAATCAAACCTGTGAAAGCAATTTTTTTAGATGTTGACTCTAAGTTAGATACACAACTAGATGCACTACAGCAAGATTTTAAGTCACAACTAGATCGTATCTGGGTCGAAACTCATTGCAATGGCTTGATCGGTGCGCACTATGGTGAATACATTCTGCGCTGTGGCAAAATTTCTCCACAGCATGAATTTGTAAACAGCTGGTTCAAAAAACAATTCGGTTTAACCTACTACGAAATGGCATCACTGTATGCGCTTTAGCGTTGTTTTTCATCGCCAGCTAAGCAATAAGGTTGTGCGATCGGCTTGCCTTGTTGATAAAATTCGCTGGGCTTGCCTTTGCCAAGTAAACGCCAGAGCGCTATTTTTAATGCTAAATGCACAACGACACGCTTATGGGACCACTGACCCTTAATTTCGGCAGGTATTTCAGCATTGGCAAACTTACAGAAAACGCTGCCAATAGGTGGCCCAACGGTCTCGTTTAGATCCTCTTCAATACAACCTTTCAACAGTCCTACTAAAGGCCAACGTGCATTCACGGTATTTCCCAACGGTGTATTGCAACATGCAGCAAACCAGCGGTGAACACCGCCTTTTGTCACCGTAAGGCAAGCTATTTGCTGTTTTCCTTGGTGCACCTCAAGTTGTGATGAACTGACTTGAAAAACGTCTGAACCGCCATACTCATTGAGCATTTGATTTTGACCAAGGTGCCTTACAAATTTCTGGCAATCATCACAATAACAAACCACACGATTGTGAAATAGCCGACTTCCATAAGATATGGTGCCACGCACTTTGGAGCAGCGACACCTAAAATTCATACATTTACCCATACAGTACAGTTCCCTTATTCACAATAGCCACAATAAGATAAATATCATGCCGTTCTCTCTTATCCTATCACCCCTTTAAAACACAATAAAATACCTACGGGGCTTGGCGTTGGCGGAGCTTCATGCTAGTTTTCTGCAAAACAAAATAAATTTGGGAATTACTATGCCAAAGGCCAGTGAAATAAAAAAACATGCGGCGATTGAATACAATGGTCGAGTTATGATTGTGCGCGATATAGAACGTTCGGTACCGCAAGGTCGTGCAGGTGGTAGCCTTTACCGCATGCGTATGTACGATGTCGTAAACAACGGCAAAGTAGATGAAACATTTAAAGCTGAAGAAATGCTAAAACTAGCAGATCTAACTCGCCGCCCTGCAATGTTTTCATACGTAGATGGCGAAGAGTATGTATTTATGGATGAAGAGGACTACACACCTTATCACCTAAATAAAGAAGCTATTTCCGAGCAGGTATTGTTCATTAACGAAGATACTAAAGGCCTATCTGTGGTTGTCGTTGAAGGCAGCCCGGTATCAATTGATTTACCGTCAAGTGTAGAACTTGTGATTGAAGAAACATCCCCCTCTATCAAGGGTGCTTCAGCCAGTGCACGTACTAAACCAGCCACACTGACCACGGGGCTAATTGTACAAGTTCCGGAGCACATCTCTACAGGTGATAAAATCAAAATTAATACCACTGAAGTTAAATTCATGGGTCGTGCGGAAAGCTAATACCGCTTGAACACAATACTAAAAGCCGGATAACCCGGCTTTTTTACTACCTCTTAGACCTCTCCTGTTACTAAGTTCTTAGCTAAAGTTTAGAAGTTAAAATAATACTTTGAATTGCTGCAATTTTGTGCCAATAATAAATGGAACGTTCCAAATAAAAACAATCAAGATAATGGGAGTTAGTCATGAGAAGATTTGCACTGTGTGCTCTAGCACTTGCTATTCAATCAACGTCAATACACGCACATTCAGGACATACACATCAACACACTCAACAAACTGAACTCAATGAGTGGCAAGATAAAATAAGTTATAAAAAAGGCCAGCGAGTTACCTACCAAGGCGCCGTATACCAGGCTAAATGGTGGTCAGAAGGAGATTTACCAGCAACCAATACATCGGGCGCTTGGCAGTTTGTGCAATTCATGAATGGCGAAGGTGAGGTATCTAACCCTTGGTTGCACGCACAAGTTTATACAAAGGGACAAGTGGTTGCGTACAAGGGAGAGATTTTCAAGGCTAAGTGGTGGACATTAAACGAAGTACCGGGTGCAAGCCAAGTATGGGAGAAAATAGCGCACGACAAAAAGAACGATCCAATTTCACAAATGAGTTTAATTGGCCACAATATTATTCTGAATGAGCAAAAAGCAGAATCACCAGCCGGTGAATCCCTAAACAATGCATTTGATGGCGACCCTCGTACCAAATACGTGACGCTCAAACCACAAGGCTGGATACAAGTATCGCTAGCGCAGCCACAAAGCCTTACCCAATATCAGTTTACCTCTGCAAATGACGCACCAGGTCGAGATCCTCACAACTGGACGCTAAAAGGTTCCAACGACGGTGAAAACTGGCAGACAATAGATCAGCGTAACGAGCAAGTATTCAGCAAACGCTTCGAGCAAAAAACCTATCAATTGTCCGAAGAGCAGCCATACCAACATTACCGTTTTGAGTTAACACATAAAGGCACCGATGACTGGGGCTACGACCTTTTGCAAATTGCCGAACTAGACTTGTTTACAAATACACAATTGCCAATTGCCGGAATAACAAGTGACTCCAATACCGTATTTGTTGGTGAAATCATTGAGTTTCAAGATGCTAGCCTCAATCAACCAAATAGTTTTGAATGGCAATTTGAACAGGGTATCCCCGCTGCTAGTTTAGCAAAAAACCCGCTTGTCTCATTCAAGACTCCAGGCGTCAAAAATATTGAACTGACGACATACAACTGGCATGGTCAAAGTGAACTAGTGACTCAACAGGTGAAGGTCGTCGACCCAGCAAACCCTTGGCAAGGATTCGATTATCCAGAAATAAAATTTGCTCACGAAGATACTCAAAGCGAAGGATATAAGCGCATTCATAGACTCTTTCCTGATTTGGAAAAAACCATCAATGACGTAACGCTACAGGTCAATCAATATTTATATAAACACTATGGTGAGTCACCTGAATTTGATTCAGTCACATTTAGCTTGAAGTGGATGGACACCTTAGCTTATCGGGCAGGCTCTGGCCGTAATATGGAAATCGCATTCAGTACAAAATACATCACAGAGTCACTGGCCAATGCCAGCGATGAGGAAGTGATCTACGAGTTGCTCGGGGTTTTTTGGCACGAGCTTGTACATGGCTACCAACACTTCCCAACAGGGGCAATGGCTGATGGCAATGAAGCACATGCCATCATTGAGGGCATCGCTGATCTGGTGAGGATCCGAGCAGGCTTTCATGCGACACGTAGCCCTTCACCTTCGAAAAACTGGCTCGGTGGCTATACCAATACAGGTTTCTTTTTATCTTGGATACAAGATAACTACGACGATGACTTCACCTACAAAATAAACCAAATGGTACTGGCTAGCCAAAAAGAAGGTTGGGAATGGACTCTTGAAGAGGCGATCAAGCGCATTTTAAATCAAGATATCAATATTTTATGGCAAAAATATCAAGCGACTTTAGGCGCTGCTCCCGAAGCACCAGCCATTCCTGATGAGCAACTAAGTTTGATAACTTTGGGCGGTGAGGCAAGCGCTACCGCAGTGCCTGCTGACCCTATCTATGACGTTACGAACGCCTTCGATGGCGATCGCTATACTAAATACCTCACTTTAAACGCACATTCAGAAATCACCTTTTCTACTTTTGGTGCTGGGCAGCTGGAGGCGTATCGCTTAACCGTTGGCGAAAATCAACCTAGCAGAGACCCTAGTAGTTGGACTTTATACGGGTCCCCTGATGGTACTAATTGGCACCAAATAGACACGCAAGCACATCAGGTATTTGAACAGAGATTGGAAACTCGGGAGTTTAGCGTTGAGCCAACTCAAAGTTTCAAGCATTTTAAATTTAACTTCACTAACAGTGGTAGCCAAAGTAATGGCCAGTCCTTATTTCAAATCGCAGAGATCGATTTGTTAGCCGATAAAACAACCGCCACGTTACCAGTCACACTTGAAAACTTTGTTTTACTCGGTGGGGAAGCCAGTGCTGAACACGAAGGGTTTAGTCAATGGGGAGAGGGCTACCAAAGTGCCTTTGACGGTGATCGCAGCAACAAGTATGTCGCGCTAACCAAACAAGGTTGGTTACAATTCAACACAACACAGCCACGCACTTTAAAGGCATACAGTATCACCAGTGGCAATGACGCTCCGGAACGAGATCCGGCGCAGTGGACTGTGTCAGGTTCCAATGACGGCGTTCAATGGCACACACTGGATTCTCGTCAATCACAACAGTTTGAGTCACGTAATCAAACAAAAACCTTCCGCATTGAAAACGATACTGCATACTCTCAATTTCGCATTGAGCTAACGCATACCGCCACCGATGCAAATGGTAACGATTTATTACAACTATCTGAAATCGAACTGTTTAGTGCTAAATAGATGGCATATCTAGGACAAGGTGCTCGTGTACCTTGTCCTCTCTGTATGTAACCCCCCTTCCTCATTAGCCATCGACCCCCCCTACTCCGACGCTAAACTTTTCAGCTTTGACTATACGCGACACGGCGTAAAAACTTGAGAAATTACGCTAGCCATCATATGATCCTTATTTGCACAATGAATGGATAGTTTGACGGACTGTAACAGGTATATATGGATATCAGGATAGATGAAAACCAGTAAGCTCAGTATCAGGTTACTTTGGTACATCACACCGCTTGTGATTTTGCCTTTGTTATTTCTCGGTGGCTTTACACTGACCAATGTAACTAGCTCAACGCAAAAGCAAGCAAAGCTCATTGTCAGCCGCTTTGTCGAGCAACAGCAGCAGAAAATGTTCAACTACATGGAAATCTATCAGTCAACGACCAAACTGCTGTCCACCTCGCCTGTACTAAGTGACTTTTTACTGACTCCCCCAGACGAAAAGCAAGTAAAAACGAAACGCCTAGGTGCGTTGATGGATGTATTTGCAAGCTACAGTGAAGCCTATCCAGATATTCTCAGCATTAACTTAGTTGATGCAGAAGGCAATAGCCACGCCTTCTATTCGAGCAATCTGAGCTTTGCACCTGACGATTATCCTTTTTTTGACCAAGTGCTTAAAAGCAACTTGCGCCAACAACAATATATGCTGCCAGCGAAAGATGACGGTACTCAGCTCTATTTTGTGCAACAAATTTACAGTGTAAATTTTCACCTCAAAAGGCCTCAGCGCCAAGGCTATATCATAGTTCGAGTAGCCCCTTCTATTATCAGCAGTAGCATATTAGAAGCCCCCTACGACAACACATTGAACCTGCTGGTATCTGCACAAGGTGAAGTACTTTTCTCTTCAGATGGGCAATTTTCTTCTAGTTATTTAAGCGATGAGGAAATGGCACAAATAAGCTCATTAGCTGACAGAGGTAAGCTCGACTCTATTGTTTTACCTTCCGTAGATGGACTGAAGCGCATGACCTACAGTGCGCAGTTAAGTGGTGGGTATTACTATATATCGACAATACCTAAGAGCATTCTTTATCAATCGGGCAAAGCTATTAGCCTTATCACTGCACTCATTGTGATCCTCTCTGTAGTAACACTACCTGTGCTCATCTTCATTGTGGTGCGTAATCTCTTACTCACCCCTATAGAACTGCTTGGCGAAGCCAGTCACCGAGTTGGTGATGGCGATTTATCTGTGTATCTACCTGCCCATGATGATGATGAAGTTGGCACATTATTCGATGACTTCAATCACATGGTTAAACAAATCAGAGACTTCCAAGGTGAATTAGAAGATTACAAACTCCACCTTGAAGAAAAAGTAGAGAACAGAACACGCGCTTTGGAAGAAATGAATCAACAGCTTGAGGTTGCAATAAAAGAAGCTGAGCAAGCAAACCAGCTCAAAAGCCGATTTTTAGCCAATATGAGTCATGAGATACGTACGCCTTTAACCGCGATTATGGGGTTCACAGAACAGCTATTGCACAACCCAAATGCAAAAAATGCAGATCTGCACTTAGACACCATTTTGAGAAACTCTAAGCACCTATTAGAGTTAATTAATAATATTCTCGATTTATCCAAAATCGAAGCTGAAAAACTCGCCGTTGAGCAAAACGAAATTGAGTTTTTGCCGCTGCTAAAAGACATTGAGTCGATTATTCAGCCCCTTGCCGAAGAAAAGCAATTAGAGTTAACGCTTGACTACGCATTTCCACTGCCCAAAGTCCTCAACAGCGATGAAACCCGTCTTAAACAAATCTTACTCAATATTGCCAGCAATGCCGTCAAGTTTACTGAACACGGCTTTATCTCTATTGGGATTGATTTTCATACCCAAAGTGACCAGTTTGTATTTGTTGTCAAAGATACGGGTATTGGTATGTCTCAAAGTGAGATGGAGCGTGTGTTTAAGCCTTTTGAACAGGCCGATACCACCACCACTAGACGTTTTGGAGGCACGGGACTAGGACTATGTATTTCCAAAAATCTTGCGCAATTGTTAGGTGGAGATGTCCAAGTAAACAGTGAACAAGGCAATGGCAGTACGTTTACAATCACCATCTCTGCTAATCACGCAAGCCAAGAAATTCAATGGATTGACTGTGACTCATATATTCACAATCAAACCAGCAACTCACAAAAACTCGCTGAAACCCAGTTAGAAGCAACTATTTTGTTAGCCGAGGATAACAAGGATAACCAAGAGTTGATCTCCTTACTATTAAGTTCTTGGGGTCTGGTTCCAGACATCGCTAATAATGGCGCTCAAGCCGTGGAGATGTCATTGATCAACGATTACGACTTAATCTTGATGGACATGCAAATGCCCGTTATGGGTGGATTGGAAGCCACTGAGATGCTCAGACACGCAGCCTATGACGGCCCTATTGTTGCCTTGACTGCCAACATTATGAAGCATGACATAGACACCTACCTTGCCGCTGGGTGTAACGCTACACTCGGAAAACCAATCGACAGGGAAAAGCTTGGGGCGGTGTTACTGGAGTTTCTCGAGCTGGCAAACGACAACGCGTCTAAATGGAATAATTTACTCAAAAGCGAAAAGTTCCTACAGATCAGCCAAAATTATTTAGAAAAATTGCCCGAGCAGCTAGAGCTGGTTGAATCTCTTTATCAGAATCAAGAGTGGGAATCGCTTCGTGCGCTCGCTCATAGCCTTAAAGGCAGCGCGGGCTGTTTTGGGTTTAGTAATATTCACAGTGCCGCTGGAGAGCTTGAAAGCAGCCTACAAGAGAATAACAAAGCACAGTGGCAATACACAACGCTACAGCTTACGCAGGCGATCCGATACACATTAGAAAACGAAGACGTGCAACTACAAGCCGTAAAATAAAAGGCCTACGATATTACTTTTAAAATTCTAAGCCCATTAAAACCGCATCTTCTCTTCCCAACTCAGCAGGGTAGTAGTTTTTTCGCGTTCCCATAATGTTCAGGCCTACTTTTTTATAAAGTGCAATGGCTGCTTGGTTAGATGCTCGTACTTCTAGAAATAAGTTTTCAGCTTGCTCATCGCGACATTGCTGAATTAACGCTTGCATAAGCTCTGTCGCTATCCCCTGCCCCTGATGCTTTGGATCAACACAAATATTCATCAAGGTATAGTCTGGCCCTGCTCGCTCTGCAATAAAGTAACCGACCAACCCCAGCTCTGAATCTCGGCATGCATTAAAATATCGTCCGCCGATACAAGAGGTCAGGGTTTTTTCGCTCCACGGGTGGCTGTGACACGCATTTTCAATCCGCATGATATCTGCTATTGGAAATTTGGCTAACGCCTCGCTACGTAGATACTGCATGATATATCACTTGCCATAATTGTTGTTTTTGCGTCGCGGTTAGGTGTTCATTCGGTAGAGTGAGTGTTGTACCGTGCAGTGCAATTGATTCCCCAAAGATCACCTCTAAATTCTCACAGTTCAACGCAAGCGCGACATCTTCCGCCAAACGCACAGGCAATACCAAAGGAACAGAAACACTGTTGGCATCATTTGACGCTGTGAGTGTGTCATATTGCGCTTTAAGTTTGAGTGGTGTTAAACCAAGTAATTGAGCATGTATCGGGTGCATGGTAAAAATACTTTTTTATTGAGTCTAAATGGAAGTATTAAAAGAATCAATTAAGTGGGTAAAGTAAGAAGTGGCAGGGGCGGCAGGACTCGAACCCGCAACCATCGGTTTTGGAGACCGCTGTTCTACCAATTGGAACTACGCCCCTGCAATGTCGACGCATTATAAAGAGCTTTTAGAAAAGGTAAAGAGGAAAAATGCATTTTTTTGTTTGTTTGCGTCATTTATAAACAAAAAGGCGAATATTTACCATATTCGCCTTTTTTTCATTCAATTAGCGAGCGCTAATTTAAATTATTCCCACTCGATAGTTGCAGGTGGTTTACCTGAAATATCATAAACAACGCGAGAAATACCATCGATTTCGTTGATGATGCGGTTTGAAACATGGCCTAGGAAGTCATAAGGCAGCTGTGACCAACGCGCTGTCATAAAGTCAATTGTTTCTACACAACGAAGTGATACTACCCAATCGTATTTACGAGCATCACCCATTACGCCTACAGATTTGACCGGAAGGAATACTGTGAATGCTTGAGATACTTTGTGGTATAGCTCAGCTTTGTGTAACTCTTCAATGAAGATAGCATCTGCACGACGAAGTAAATCACAGTATTCTTTCTTGATTTCACCGAGTACACGCACACCTAAACCAGGACCCGGGAATGGGTGACGGTATAACATGTCGTAAGGTAAGCCAAGCTCTAGGCCAATCTTACGTACTTCATCTTTAAACAGCTCGCGAAGTGGTTCTACTAGACCCATTTCCATATCGTCAGGCAGACCACCTACATTGTGGTGCGACTTGATCACGTGCGCCTTACCTGTTTTAGACGCTGCTGACTCGATTACATCTGGGTAAATTGTGCCTTGCGCCAACCATTTAGCATTTTTTAACTTTTTAGATTCAGCGTCGAATACGTCAATGAAAGTATGACCAATTGCTTTGCGCTTATCTTCAGGATCAGAAAGACCTGCTAGGTCATTTAGGAACTGCTCTTCAGCATCCACTTTGATGATATTCAGGCCGAACTTATCACCAAACATTTCCATTACTTGCTGACCTTCGTTTAAACGAAGTAAACCGTTATCAACAAATACACATGTTAGCTTCTTGCCAATTGCACGGTGGATAAGCATTGCCACTACTGATGAGTCAACACCACCAGATAGACCTAAAATAACTTCGTCATCACCTACTTTTTCTTTGATACGCTCTACCGCATCTTCAATGATCTGCGACGGCGTCCATAGCTTTTCACAACCACAGATATCAATTGCAAAACGCTCTAACAAACGTGTACCTTGCTGTGTATGCGTTACTTCTGGGTGGAACTGTACGCCGTAGAATCGCTTTTCTTCCCAAGACATTGCCGCGTGTGGACACGTGTCAGTTTTTGCACTTGTTACAAACGTTTCTGGAATTTCAATAACTTTATCGCCGTGGCTCATCCATACGTCAAGCTGACCAACGCCATCTTCGATATGATCTTCAATCGCTTCGAATAGTGCACAGTTACCGACTTTTTCAACTTTCGCGTAACCAAACTCTTTCTTATCAGAGCTATGTACTTTACCGCCAAGCTGCATTGCCATTGTTTGCATACCGTAACAAACACCAAGTACAGGTACACCCGCTTCGAATACATATTCTGGGGCGCGCGGGCTGTTTTCTTCTGTTGTCGACTCTGGACCACCAGACAGGATGATGCCCTGAGGGTTGAATTCACGGATCTGCTCTTCCGTTACATCCCAAGCCCAAAGTTCACAGTAAACGCCAATCTCACGTACACGACGTGCAATTAACTGCGTGTATTGAGAACCGAAGTCTAAGATCAAAATACGGGAATCATGGATGTCTTTGCTCATTGATAATCTCGTTAGTTAGGAAACGATAAAATTAGTAAAGCACAGCTAACCTGCTTTACCAGAATTAAAAAGGGCTAGCTGCTGCTAGCCCTGACAATTTTGCGGGCTCAACACTCGTTGGCCGGCTTAACCTAAGCGATAGTTAGGCGCTTCTTTGGTGATCTGTACATCATGCACGTGAGACTCACCCATACCTGCTGAAGTAACACGTACAAACTCAGGTTTAACGTTAAGCTCAGCAATCGTCGCACAACCAGTTAAGCCCATTGCACTACGGATCCCACCAATTTGTTGGTGAATAATGGCAGCAATTGGCCCCTTGTATGCGACACGACCTTCAATACCTTCAGGTACTAACTTGTCAGCTTGATTGCTCTTCTGGAAGTAACGATCTGAAGAACCATCTTTCTGGTTCATCGCACCGAGTGATCCCATGCCACGGTATGACTTGTAGTAACGGCCTTGATACAGTTCAACTTCACCCGGCGACTCTTCAGTACCTGCAAGCATTGAACCAACCATGACACAAGCCGCACCGGCAACAAGTGCTTTAACAATGTCACCCGAAAAACGAATACCACCGTCGGCAATAACTGGAATATTGCGGTCTTTAAGTGCTTCAACTGCATCTGATATTGCAGTGATTTGTGGTACACCACAGCCAGTAACAATACGTGTTGTACAAATTGAACCTGGGCCAATACCAACTTTAACTGCATTAGCACCTGCGTCAGCAAGTGCCAGTGCACCAGCGCCTGTTGCAACGTTACCCGCAACAATTTGTAACTCAGGGTAAGCTGCGCGTGTTTCTTTAACGCGGTCAATTACACCTTGAGAGTGACCATGAGACGTGTCAATCAATAAGATATCCACGCCCGCTTCAACCAATGCTGCAATACGCTCATCAGTACCAGCACCAACACCCACAGCGGCGCCTACACGTAAACGACCTTGTGCGTCTTTACATGCATTCGGTTTTTCTTGCGCTTTTTGATAATCTTTTACTGTGATCATGCCTTTCAGTGCAAATGCATCATCAACGACTAAGATTTTTTCGATACGGTGCTCATGCATTAGACCAAGAATTTCTTCACGGCCTGCGCCTTCTTTTACAGTAACTAGATCAGCTTTTTTTGTCATAACTGAAGAAACAGGCTTATCTAGTTGAGTTTCAAAACGCATATCGCGGCTAGTCACAATACCTTCTAGTTGGTTATCAGCACCAACTACAGGGAAACCTGAAAAACCTTTTTCATCAGCAAGTGCGATCGTTTCAGCAATCGTTTTATCTGCTGTAACCGTCACAGGGAAAGTAACAATACCGGCTTCGTAAGTTTTTACTTTACGAACATTGTCAGCTTGCTCTTCGATGGTCATGTTTTTGTGAATAAAGCCAATGCCGCCTTCTTGCGCTAGGGCAATCGCTAAGCGTGCTTCAGTTACTGTGTCCATTGACGCAGAAACAAGTGGCAGATTAAGCTCGATATCGCGTGTCAGACGAGTTTTCAAACTCGCTGTGTGCGGTAGAACAGTTGAATGAGCGGGTACTAAAAGTACGTCGTCAAAAGTTAGGGCTTCTTTTGCAATTCTTAGCATGTGTGCGGCTTCTCTCAAGTGAATTCTGAGTATAAGGAATTGCGTGCGCATTTTATCAGCGTTCCTTATGCGAGTAAACAAAATTTAGCAAAAAATGTGCTAAAGTGTCTGTGAATTTTTTATGGAGCTAGGTATGTCATTGCCACAAAACAACAAAGTTTATACAGTTTCGCGCCTTAATCGTGAAATACGCAGTTTATTAGAACAAGGCTTTGCTTCTCTTGAATTGACTGGTGAAATTTCAAACTTTGTCGCCCCCGCCTCTGGACATTGGTATTTTTCCTTAAAAGATGAAAAGGCACAGATCAAAGCAGCTATGTGGCGTGGCAACAATCGTTATTGCAAGTATCGCCCCGAAAACGGGGCACAAGTACAAGTCAAAGCTCGTGTGTCTGTTTACGAACCTCGTGGGGACTATCAATTAATTGTCGAGCACATGGCCCCAGCAGGTGAGGGTCTGCTCAAGCAAAAGTTCGAGGCACTGCAAATGCAGCTTGCTGCGGAAGGCTTATTCAATAGTTTTCATAAAAAGCAACTGCCACAGCAGATCAATCGTATTGGCGTTATCACATCTGCTACAGGTGCCGCTATCAAAGATATCTTATCCGTTCTGAAGCGCCGAGCCCCACAATTAGAAGTCATCATTTATCCAACCCTAGTACAAGGCCAAGAAGCCGCCGCACAAATTGCTGAAAGAATCGCATTGGCAGATAAGCGTAACGAAGTTGATGTACTGATTATCGGGCGCGGTGGAGGCTCATTAGAAGATCTTTGGAGCTTTAACGAAGAAGTGGTTGCACGAGCCATTTTTGCATGCTCATTGCCGACTATCAGTGCAGTTGGACACGAAATTGATACCACTATCAGTGATTACGTTGCAGATTTGCGCGCGCCAACCCCATCCGCAGCTGCCGAGCTAGTGAGCCCAGATAGCAGCGAGCTTCTAAGTTATATTGCTGATAGAAAGCAACGCCTTATCAATGCGTTACAAAGAAAAATCTTTGATGAGCAACAAAATATTATGCGCCTTCAGCAACGTTTGAGTTTGCAACATCCACAAAATCAATTGATGCAGCAAGGACAACGCGTTGATGAACTTCAGCAGCGTTTGACCCGTGCATTGCAATATCAACAACAAAAACATCACCATAAAGTGAATGTTCTGAGCCATACTCTGCTAAAGTTCCACCCAGAAAAGCGCCTCAACGAAGCCAAATCCAAGCTCGAAAAGCTCGAATCGAGATTACATAACACTTTGCACCACCAGCTGCGCGATAAACAAAATCGTCTAGCGTTACTCTCAGCAAGACTAGATAGCGTTAGTCCGCTCGCAGTGCTCTCTCGCGGTTATAGCATTACACAGAAAGATGGCAACGTACTTGCTTCTGTAGCTGACGTACAACAAGGTGACTCACTGGTAACACAACTGGCTGATGGGCAACTACTCACACAGGTATCCCGTGTTGTCAAAAAAGAGGGCTAAATTAATATTCTCGGCTCAGCTCATCACTACTTTTTAAACTGAGGTGGATTTGCATTGCTTGAGTATTTTGCACTGCTGCCACCGTTTTAAATTGCTTCATCCATGGCATACGCAGTAAGGCAGTGTGAAGCTGTTGCCATTGTGGTTCGCCTTCCGGCGCGATGAAATTTAATTGGCACACGTGCAGTTTACACTCTGCCGATAACAAATTGATGGTATCGTGCAGCTGTGCTTCATAAAGGAAATCTTCCGCAAACAGCTCAACTTCAGAAGCCCAGTTATCATCACGCCTTTGATGCTCAAAAATGCTTTGCAACTGCTTTGGCACATTGCGACTTGATTTCTTCGTCATAGACTTGGTTGCGAGCGCATTTAGTTGCGCCTTAATGCGTTTATTTTCTTGCTGTAGCTGTTGATTGATAAGACGTAGATCAGCTGTCTCTGCGGGCTCTGTTGGCACCAAGGAGGTTTCATTTGGTTTTTCATTGTCACCAGAAGACTCAGGGGGGTGAGCCTCGTCCATGGTAACGCCCTCTATTGAAGCGGCGGCATGATGAAAGGATTCAGGCTGCTTTACACCATATAACTCATAGTAAGCACACGTCAGCAATCCCCCTGCCAAAAAAGCACATCCCAGAGCTATTGTAGTCCGCATGCGCAATTGAATTCGCTATAACATTGCACTGGTGTGAGAATCATTAATGCGACTTATCGTGTCATCCAAGAAGTTTTGGTCCATGCTTTCTGCCGGACATGGACAATTTGGCTTTCCAACGACTTTTGCTGGCACACCAACGACTGTGGTGTGTGGTGCAACTGCTTTTAGAACCACCGAGCCGGCACCGATACGCGCGCCTTCTCCTACTTCAATGTTGCCCAGTACTTTAGCCCCAGCGCCAATCAAAACACCTGCGCGGATTTTTGGATGTCGGTCCCCTTGCTCATTGCCAGTACCCCCGAGCGTAACCGACTGCAAGATAGATACGTTATCTTCAATAACAGCGGTTTCACCGATGACTATACCAGTCGCATGGTCAAGCATAATACCATGGCCGACTTTACAAGCAGGATGGATGTCAACGCCAAAAACTTCAGAGGTGCGGCTTTGAATAAAACGGGCGAGCTCTTTGCGCTGTTGTCGCCACAGGCAGTATGCGAGACGGTGTGCTTGTAATGCATGGAAACCCTTCAAGTTTAATATCACGTTAAGATAACTATCGGCAGCAGGGTCTCGATCTTTAACAGCTTTTATATCATGAGCAACATGAGTTAACATTCGCTCGCAATCAACAAATGCCTGATCAAACAATTCTCGAATAGTAAATGCAGACACCACGGCATCAGAAAGTTTATTTGCAACAATAAAACTGAGCGCAGCTCCCAAACATTCATGATTGAGCACACTCGAATATACGTGACTGGCGAGCAATGGCTCTCTTTGCACCAACTCTTGTGCTTCCTCTCTCAATTGTTGCCAAATTTCGTGTCTCATAATCACCACATGTCTTTCATATACCATCGTTTGCTTATCTTAGCGCGCATCACTCTGCGATAGCACTAGTAAGCAGCAAATTTCTAGTTATTAATTATAACCGAAGGTTCCTATAATGGTGTTTTTTTACCTTGGGTGCAACTGACCTCTGACAAATAAAAACGCCCCGATTTAGCGGGGCGTTTAAGATTGCAGTTCAAGGTAGGTTACTTAAACAGATCTTGGACTTGGATCACTTCGATATTGTTGGCCGGAACTGATAGCTTATAGCTTTCAATAACTTTATCTTCATCCAATAGCGACTGCGGCTTTTTGACATTGTATTTTAACGGCGACACTTGCTCATTGGCTAAACGCTGCTTCATATCTTTACCGTCACCGGTAACAAATACATAGTGCATGTTGTCGGTCTGCAGATTGTCACGGATCACTCGGTTTACATCCGCCAACGTCAAGCTGGCCAAGTTTGAGCGCACTAAACTAACAAATTCATCCGTATTATAAAATTGGCTGTCCAACGCATAACCAAGCTGCCTATCCTGACTTGCCACCAGCTGAGGTACATAGTTGTTTAGGAAGTTTCGAGTTGCCTCAAAGTCTTTTTTACTCATCCCCTGCTTAATCATCTTATCCAGTTCGTATACTGCCACTCGAGTTGCAAAGTGCGCATCGTTATTCGAACGTAGCGGGCGCAGCCATACCTGGAAAATCTGCTCAGAACGCCCTAAATTTGCATCAGGTAACGTCTGGTACATACCGCGCGGGAAATACTCAATGTAAGCATAATCACCATAGTTCATACCACGAGTTTGACGAATTCGGTCAAATAAGTATGCGCCTGCATTGCGGTGTTCTCCAAAATATGACCTTACTAACCAAAGCGCTGTCCAGTCTTTGCTACTGCGAATGGTATCGATAGGAAAACCAAAAGACACTGCCGTTGATTTCGCATTTTTCTCAACCACAGTTGCGTGGATCCCTTCTAGTTTAGGTGCATCGGCTACATTGAGCCGCGCATCTTGCCCTTTAGGAAGGCTGGTCAAATCAGCAATAAGCTGTGATTTTAATTCGTCACTCAGAGCCCCTGTTAAACCGAGGTTTAATTTAGCTTGAGTAAACTGCTGTTGATAGAACTCCTTCACATCTTGCAATGTCAAAGCCTCTAAATCAGACAGGTCGCCTAAATTTAAACTTGCGTACGCATGCCCTTGATAAAGCTTGTGATAGAGTACCTCTTTACCCAGCTCTTCATCGTTGGACGACTTTAAGTCCGAGTTAATACTATCCATCATTTCTTTTTTCAAACGATTGAAATCATCTTCTCTAAATCCAGGGTTCAGTAACTGCTCACTGACCAACCCATACCACTGCTGCGCATTGTCTTTGTGAACACGTCCACGCAGTGCAATCATTTCTTTATCTACCTGATGTGAGAAGCTTCCTGCAAGCGGATACATGGCTTTTTTAATTTCTTTATACGATTTGGTCGCACTGCCCCCTTTGGCTAACATGGCAGCTGTCAAAGCCGCTAAACCTTTTTTGCCTTCAGGATCTGCTGCTGCACCGGTATAAAATAACCAGTTCACATCAACCAGTGGAGAATTGGATGTTTTATCTAAAACCGTAAAGTGCTGCGTTGCAGGTTGCGCCATTTGTGCACTAAGCGCATCAAGTGCAACTTCGCGATCAAACCCTTCAACTTTTGCTTTCGCAGACATAGTCACAGTGTTGCGGCCTGAATCTACAAAATATTTATTTGCTATGCTGCGAATGTCTTCAGGCGTGACTGTATCTGCGGTCGCATAGATTTGATTGATCACTTCAGGATCTCGTTCGAAATGTACATAACTTGCCAACATAGATGCGATTGCTTTAGAAGAGTCTAAGTCGTTTGCAAAGCTATATCTGAGATTTGACTTTAATGCTGCAAGTTTTTCTTCATCGACTAACTCGGTACGCGCTGTTGCATAAGTCCGGTTAACTGCGTCACGTACAGTGACTAAATCTTTTTCATCTTCAACTTTGATAAAAACATGCAACAAACCCGGATCTTTAGTTTCAGCATTATAAGTGAACAATTGCGTGGCAATTTGTTTGTCTACAACCAACTCTTGATACAGCTTAGAGTTTTTTGAAAAATAGAGCTCGGAAATCAAATCCACTGCAGCTCGGTCTTTTTGTGTCGGTTCCCAAGCAGGACCTTTGTAAGATACCAATAACCAGTGTCCCGGTTGACCTTCATTAACAACATGCTGATACCTTGCCTCTTGCTGTTTTGGCTCCACAGGAATCTCTGCTTGATACTCGCCTCGCTGCCATTCACCCCAATGCTTTTTCACCTTTTTTATGGTCGCTTTTGGATCAACATCACCCACGATGATGATGGTTGCATATTCAGGTTTGTAAAATCGCTCAAAAAATAGATCAGCATAAGCCATTTGATCTGGCATAGCTTCGATGTCTTCAAAAAAGCCCATCGTCGTGTGTTTATAGGTGTGTTCATCAAATGCTTTGTCGCGCACCGCACCTAATAACTTGCGGATGGGGTTGGCGTTATTTTTAAGATATTCACCTTTTACTGTCAGTGCCTCTGTTCGAAACTGCTCTTCACTAAAATGTAAGTTCTGGAAAATATCAGCCTGAATTTCAAGTACCTTATCCAAATGCTCTTTAGAAAAGCTCAGATAGTAGTTGGTGTAGTCATTGGTTGTGTAAGCACGATTATCTACGCCTGAATTTTTGATGATATCTTTATATACAGCCTCAGGATATTTTTTTGAGCCTTTGAACATCATATGCTCAAAAAAGTGTGCAAACCCAGTCTTACCCTCTTCAATTTCGTTGCGCGACCCCACTGATACTGGGATCTGCAAAGATACGACATCAGGGTAATCTGTTTTAACGACCATGACGCGCAAGCCATTGCTTAGCTCTTCGATTACATAATCATGAGAGAAAACTTTGTTTTCAGTCACTTGTTTCACTGTCTTTGCATCACTTTGAAGACTTGACGCATTACTTGCGTTATTAGAAGCGCAGCCAGTCAATGCCAGTGTCACAGCCAAACTGGTAGCCAAAAGCTTAAATTTCATAAGTGTCCCTAATACTTTTAATCTTTGTTGTCTTAGTACCTACGCTTATAGCGTAGGTCAATGCCCCGATTATGCCTTATAGCTAGCAAAAGTCTTATGCTTCACGATAAAAGCCTAAAAAAAACGATTAGCTATGGATTAAATTTGCACAACTTAAAAGTGAGTAATATCAATAACCATGAAAAAAATTCATCTTTAATGAAATAAATTCAATAAAAAAATCTATCTAGACGTCTAAATGGCTGCTATATTTATCCTACTACGGTGAATTAAGTGGGAATGAGACACATGGCTTTATCGCTACAAGAGAAAATATTAGACCCGAATCAAGGGGTATACTTGATTGGTACTACGCCACCAAAGTTAGGTACCGACAGTGAAAAACTACATACCATAGCGACTAAGTTATTAGATAGATTGCATGAAATCGAATATGACGGTGTCATAATTTACGATATTCAAGATGAAAGCAGTCGTACACAAGTGCCTAGACCATTTCCATTTAAACAAACAGTTGACCCCTGTGAATACAGTAAATTGGTGCGAGATCTCTCTAAACTTGATGTCATTACATACAAGAGCGTCGCACAGCGGGACCGCGAAGAATTCAATCAATGGTTACATAAAACCAAACAAGACTTCGACCTGAACAATTTAGTGCTGGTTGGCAGCCCCTCTTCACAAGGTGATATCAAATTAGGCTTACCAGAAGCTTACCAAACGTTGCAAGCGCACCCTGAGCGCTTTTTCTTGGGTGGCGTCACAATCGCTGAGCGCCATGCCAATAAACGCAATGAACATGAGCGGTTAATCGATAAAACGGCCAAGGGTTGTGAGTACTTCATTTCACAAGCAGTGTATGATGCACAGGCGAGTATTGACTTATTAACTAGCTATGCACGTACATGCCGCCAGCAAGGGCTTGAACCAAAGCGCATTATTTTAACATTTACTCCTTGTGGCGGAGAGAAAACCCTTGAGTTTATGAAGTGGCTAGGTATCTCTGTTCCTGAGGCGACTAAATGGCGCATGTTAGATGCAGAAAACACGCTTAATGAGTCCATTAAAATTTGTCGAGAAAATCTCGACCTGATTTTGCGCAGCTGCGCGCACCTCAATATTCCACTGGGACTGAATATTGAGAGCTTAACAAACCGTAAAGAAGAAATAGACGCGTCTATTAACTTATACAGACTGTTAAAAGCAACCATGGAACTGCAATTAGCAGAGAAACAAATAGCTTAGTCACAACTTTCATTCTCGTAGCAAAAAGCCCCTTAATTGGGGCTTTTTTGTATCTAAATTAAAAGCGATTAGATTGGTGAACCCGGCGGCATGGACAGTGGTGAATAGTTTGCTGGCCATTCACCTTCTTTCAAGAAGTGCTGAATATGCTCACCCAAGAAGAGCTCGAAGGCTTGCGCTTTGGTGGGGCTAGAAAACAGTGATTGCTCAGTTGAGTCCGCTGCAATTTGTCTCAGATAGTAGCGTAACTGTGCTTGTACTTCTGGAGCAACTTTATCACTGCTACTTAAATTGGCCATTCTATATGCCGTTAAATACTGTACACGATCATTTAGCTTTTTCGCCATTGGTGACTTAGGGGTTGCATTAAATATTTGCTTGTGAATTTGATTGAAGATTTCATCGCTACCTAAAAATCGGTTGTTACGTGCGTGCTGTTGCGCCACTCGATTTAAGCGTTCAGCATTTAATAGAAGCTTCAATGTATGTTGGCTTGCCATTTCTGGCAATGCCATTGCGTCCAATGTTAAACCGGTGCGGCCGTGAATACTCTCTCGATTGCGCGCTTCACCATAGGCCTTAGGAGGGATCAAAGCGAGGATTGCTTCAGGTACAGCCAGCGCCTCAGGCGATAAGGTCTCTAACAACGACTTTAACGCATCGACCTGCTGCTCTTTCGCAACCACTTCAGCGCCTTTTGTGACTCCTTCGCCCCTTACTTCGTATTCATAGTCAACCCCGCCGATCAGCTTGACCACAGACTCCACTTGATACCTGTGGAACAAATATAGCGGGACTAACTTTTCTTCTAGCTGTGAAAGCGCGACACCTGCTTTGATATTTTCAATACCAAAATGTCCTAGGGCTTGTTTGCGGATCCCCATTACACGGCGCAGTTCTGTGATCGGGTCTTCACCATTGTCCCATAGGTGGGCTGTAGGATGCGCTCCCCCTTGCGGTCTAGCATCTGCGTCTGAAATATACTCCAATCCCAGCTCTTTTGTTTGTCGTATTACTTGCGCGAGCTCCTCCGCCTCATCAGCGGCTCTGAAGTCACTATATCCATACTTAACAGCTTGAATGTCCCACGCACCCATGCCAGAAGCGTACCCTTGACTCACATCTAACTGACCATTATTTGTAAATTGTACAAGTGGATGTGGGTAGTCCATAACTGAAGCGCGACCGTCAGCCGACGCAGCAAAGTTGTGGGCTATTCCCAAAGTATGGCCGATTTCATGAGCACTGAGCTGACGAATTCGATCCAACGCCATATCATGTAGCTTTTTCGTTGCTTCATCTCCATTTTTAAATGGCGCAGCCAGCGCTTCAGCAATAAGAATGTCTTGGCGAACACGCAGCGAACCTAAAGTTACATGGCCCTTAATAATCTCCCCTGTAAGCGGGTTGATAATAGATGCGCCGTATGACCAGCCTCGCGTGGCTCTATGAACCCACTGGATCACGTTATAGCGAATATCCATTGGATCGGCATGCTCTGGCAACATTTTTACTTCAAATGCGCCTTTATAACCTGCTGCCTCAAAAGCTTGCTCCCACCAGCGAGCGCCCTCCAATAAAGCCGTTTTAACAGGCTCAGGCACACCTGGGTCCAAATAATATACGATTGGCTTTACAGCCTCTGATACCTTTGCTGTTGGGTCCTTTTTCTCTAGGCGATGACGCGGTATATAACGAACATACATCGAGCTGCCAAGTGGTGCAGAGTAGTCTTTATGTTCAATGCTCCAGAACCCAGATTGCGGATGAAAAACTCGTGGCTGATAGTTGTTGTCTGGAAGCGCAATTAATGAGTGACGTTGATGGACTGTGATTGAATATGGATCAGCCACCGCTTGTCGAACAAACTTGCCAGGTTCGCCACCTTTAAACGTCAGTACCGCCTCTAACTCCGTATTTTGTACAAACGCTTTGGATCTCGGTGTAAATACAGCACTGCGGCTGGGATCCAAACTGTAATTGCCTTGCTTAGTTGCTTTTAATCTGCGAGAAACACCGTGAACATCCGACATTAAATACGGTGTATAGTCAATCAAAACGCTGTCACTATCCTCTGCAACGACTTTAAAACCATGCAAAATGCTTGAAGCAAACGCCTCTTTTACACTTTGCTTTTCCGCGTCGTTATTTGCACTTGCTCGATAGTAGGTATTGTTTGCACGCAGCATGACTTTGTCACCAAAGCGCTCAAATTGTACTAAATGGCTGCCACCTAACTGCCCTCGATCCAAGCCAATATCATTTGACCCCACACCGTAGGGCAAACTGTGTTGCAATAGAAAAGGTTGCGAAAACTTATCAACATCTAGGTAAATTTTCCCGCTGTTCTGATCAGCATAAAACGAGTAAAACCCAGGAAAGTGGTTAAACTTATCAGTAAATTCGTCTATGGACTTAATTGCTGCCTGCGCATGCGTTATCATAGGCAGTAACAAAGCAGTAACGAGATAAGGGGTATAGCGTCTCTTAATCATAATAGTGTCTTTGTTATTTCATGTTTTGTGGTTGTTTTTTAGCTAGTATATAAAATTGTATACAAAAAACAGTAATTCAAGACGAAATTCAGCGCAGTTCGCAGTGCCTCTCTCACATAAAACCACTGCGACCCGACAAACGTTATCAGGATTTAAAATATGCGTAGATTACCACCGGTGTTATTTGAAGATGGGTGCTCTAGAGAATTAGTCTCTCTGATCCGTACAATTTTGGCGGCTTGTAAAGAGATCTCTTTTAGAGTTGGACAAGGTGCACTGTCAGGTGTTTTAGGCTCTACTTTGGATGAAAATATTCAAGGAGAAACCCAGAAAAAACTAGATGTCCTGTCAAACCAGCTCATCAAAGACATCCTATTGGAATCTGGATACGTAAAAGCAATTGCTTCTGAAGAGGAAGATTATACAGTTGCTGGCAACCCAAACGCCAAATATATAGTGTCATTTGACCCGCTAGATGGCTCATCTAACACAGATATCAACTCACTTGTGGGCACGATTTTCTCTATTATGGAAGCGCCTGAAGGCTCAGATCCTGCTGATCCCGCCATTTTCATGCAGCCAGGTAAAAACCAAATTGCAGCAGGGTATGTCTTGTATGGACCGTCTACCACCCTTGCCTTATCAACGGGTAAAGGTACGCGCATCTTTACATTAGATAAAACCCATGGCAGCTTCTTATTGACTGAAGATTTCGCAAAAATTCCAGAAGATACTCAAGAATTTGCGGTCAATGCTTCAAACCAGCGTCACTGGCAACCAGCAATGAAAGAGTATATTGCAGATTTGTTGGCAGGCACTGAAGGGCCTAGAGGGAAAAACTTTAACATGCGCTGGATTGCCGCAATGGTAGGCGATGTGCATCGCGTATTGTGCCGCGGCGGCTTATTTACTTACCCAGCCGACACTAAAAACCCAGAAAAGCCTTATAAACTAAGACTCCTTTATGAAGCAAACCCAATGGCTATGCTAGTTGAGCAAGCAGGTGGGCTAGCGCACACTGGTGAAGAACGTATTTTAGACATTCAGCCAAATGCAATCCACCAGCGTGTTGCTGTTATTTTAGGTTCCAAAAACGAAGTTGAAGCCTGCTTGAATTACCACAAGTAATCCAAAGCCCTTTGCATTTTAGGTCAATCTAACAGCGCGATTAAGCGCGTTAGCTTGGCCTTGTCAATGCCTCCCATCACCTCGGGATCAGATAAGGCGTATAAACTACCTTCTAATTCTCCCACTTCATATTCTTCTCTCTGCAACAACACAGTCGCCCAAAATTCCAGATCCGATGCATCGATTTCATCCTCAATTGTGCGTTGCAACACCGCTTTGAAGGTTGCCACCGATAAATTGTAAGTCCCCACCTGTACTGTATTATTGAGCATAATTTGTATGGCGCCTTCTCTATTCACACCAAACTCAGCAAATGCACATACAGCTTCAAAATAATTCACGCTACCCTCTCAAATCTTATTGACTTAACTCGCCTGTGCCATTTCAAGTACTGCTCCATTCATATATGCAAGTAACTGTGCTTGATCCACCTCATTGAGTGCTACATCCGCAACAGAATAACCCTGAAATAACACCACAGCGCGATCACACAACATACTCACCTGATGTAAATTATGGCTGATCAGCATAATGGCAATCCCTTGAGAACTAAGCAGTCGGATCAATGACATTAAAAATTCATACTGCTCAGCTCCTAGAGCAGAAGTTGGTTCATCCATAACTATTATATCGGCCCCTGCATGGACTGCTCGTATAATAGCAATAACTTGTTTTTGACCACCAGACAAGGTTGCTACAGGCGCATTAAGATCAGGTAAATATGTTCCAAGCCTTTGCAGAAGCTTTTGTGCCTTTTTGGCCATGGCGCTTTTATCAAGCCAACCAAAAAACCTCAAAAACTTATTTGAGTGCAAAATCTCACGATTTAGAAATAGATTTTCAATCACGCTCAATTCATTGACCAACGCCAAATCTTGATGAACAATAGCCAAGCCCGCTTGCTCAGATGCGCTTGGGGAATTTAATAACAATGCCTGTTCATTTATTTCTATCGTGCCTTTATTTGGCTGTATCCGACCAGCAAGACAATTGACAAGCGTCGATTTACCAGCACCATTGTCACCTAATAACGCGACAACCTCTCCCCGGTTTATGTTAAAGCTCACGCCATTTAACACATCAACACCATCGAAGTTTTTATGTAAACCACTCACCTTTAATACAGTTTGGTCCAATGCCGTGCGTTTCATTTACTATTCACCTTTGAAGTAACGACCACTGCCACAATCAAGATTATGCCTTTCACCATCATTTGTTCATTGCTAGAAAATCCACTGAGAATTAAGCCGTTACTAATGCACCCAATTAGCCAAACCCCCAGCAAGACCCCGATAATATTGACTCTCCCGCCTAATAAACTGCAGCCGCCTAAAGCCACCGCAGCAATTAACGCCATTAAATCGGACTCGCCAATGGCATATCTCGCGCTTTGCATTCGACCCGCATATAACAGTCCAGCCAATGCTGCAAACCCGCCAGACAACGCCATTGCCCAAACTCGGATACGAGATACGCCAAGCCCCATACTATACGCAGCTGGCTTGCTTGCTCCTACGGCAAATAAATGACGGCCAAATCGTAGTTTATTTAAAATGATATATGCTAAGCAGACTAGACTGGCTAGCCACAATATTTGAGAGGGTATACCCAACACAGCACCTTGACCAAAAAGACTAATGAATTGAGGATCTATAATCGGGATAGATTGCAGCCCAGATAGCTGTCGTGAAAGCCCTGTTAGAAATCCAAGCATCCCCAGCGTGACAATCAAAGATGGTATACCCAAACGCTCGCATAAATAACCATTGAACGCACCAATCAGTCCACCAAGTAACAGCGATGCGGCAACTGCAATAGTGAGCCCAAAGGGCTGTAGTAACATAGCTGCAACCATGCCGCACAATGCCACAATTGCACCGATTGATAGGTCAATATGTCCGACCGAAAGAGCAAAGCTCAGGCCAATAGCCATCACCACAATAGGGCTCGTTTGCATCAATACATTAAGCAAGTTGGCTGTCGTAAAAAATGCGGTATGAGAGAGTAGCACTGTAAAGATCAGCATTGTTATCGCAAAAGCATAATAAACAAGCGTGTGTGCTGTTAGCTTAATGCGCATCATGATCTTCTCCGTGTCCCGCGTCAGTAGTTGCCACATGTGAATGATTCAATACACTTTGTAATATATGCGGCAGGGGTGTTTTAAAGGCAAGGCGCCATGATTCAGCGATATTTTCAAACGTCACTGAGTTGTAGTTTACTTGAGTGTAAAAGGGTGTGCTGACGCCCGTTGCCGCACCAGCGCCAATTCTTGCCATCAGAGTACCGATTTGGTGAGGACGATCAGATACAGCACCATACATATTACCATGCAGCGCCATATCTAGCAGGTTATTGGTGCCGAGATCGTGCGATATCACTTTAATATCTTTGCGATTGGCGATCCGAAGTGACTCTATTACACCCTCAGCTGCTGCATCCCAAGAAACATAAATAGCTTTTAGGTCTGGATGCTGAATTAACATCGCTGCTGTTAGTTGTGCGGTTTGGCTTTTTTTCACAAAGCCTTTCTGTACCGTGAGATGTATATTTTCATATTGTTCGAGTGCGCCAATAAAGGCTTCATCTCGTTTATTGGTGATATGATAATCTGCCTCATGGTAAATCATCCCTACCTTCCCCTGGCTATCAATTGCTTGTGCAAGCAAGTTTGCCGCTGCGCGTCCCATGCCGTCTACATTATCGCCAACCAAACCTGCGAAATCCTGACCGTGGATAAACCCGGCAATTGGGTTGCTGAGCAAAACTAGCTGTGTTCCGGCTTTGGTCAAACGTAAATAGCTGGGCTTTGCACTGAGACTATCGATGCTCAGTGACAACAAAATATCTGGGGTTAAAGCTGCTAAAGTTTCCAAATCAGATATTTGCTTCGCAGGATCATAATGTGCTTCGGTTACTGCTAGCACCTCTACACCGAGCCGCTCGAACTCCTCTTTGGCACCCAATGTGACCGAATTAACCCAAGGACTAGAACCATGCCATGCCATAACCGCAGTTAGATTTGCATCTTGAACCTTGGCTTCTTGCTGCCGCGTAAGCGTAAAGCCGTCGCTGCTATTAGCAACAGCGAGATAACTGAAACCAAAACACACCAAAACACCCAAAAACAACTTGATACACGCTTTTTTATAATGCCTCAGCTTACTTAGCATCATTCAACAGTCCCTTTAATGAAAACTCACATTAGTACATATAATCAGCACGCTATAGTTTGTCAATTTATTTTACTAACCCCTTTGTGCTGTGATAGTAAACTGAAAAATTTAAACTATTCGAAAATCACTCTTTGTGTAATAAGATAAGCAATCTAACGACGTGGTCGATATTCGAGATAACATTGAAGGAAAAACTGTGAAAGGGTCAAATGCTAAGCAAAATAAAGCCGTTAATTTACGTTTAGTATTGACGCAGATCGTAACCCTAGGACCAATTTCTCGGGCTGAAATCGCACGTAATACAATGTTAACAAAGCAAACTATTACCAATATGGTAGAAGAGCTCTTAACCTTAGAGCTAGTTGAAGAAATAGGCGTAAAGCGCACCGAGGGAGCAGGTAAACCCTCGAAAATGTTGTGTTTAAACAAGTACGCAGCGTTTACTTACGCAGTTCGAATATCTTCCGATTCACTGGAGCTGGGGGTGTATTACCTCAATGGGGAATGTCACAGCAAAATCACTCAACATTTTGTATCACAGCCGACTGCCGCAGCCATAGTTGAGGCGATAACTAGCTTTGCAAAAGATCAAAAAATAAATCAAAACAAAATATTGGCTGCGGGACTTTCGATTCAAATCCATAGCGCTGACGCAATAACCCAGCACCAGAAAAATCAAGCACTACAGGCTCAATTGAGTGAACTACTCCACTTACCTGTCGCCATTGAAACCACTGCATCGGCCTGCGCAGCTTATCAGATGCTGTTTGGCGAAGCACAAACACTGCATAATTTTATCTACATTCATATCGGGAGCAAAGTAGAAGCTGCTGTTGTATACGATAGACAAGTACTATTGGGGCAAAATGGATTAACCGGTGCCATAGGGGATATTTTTGTGACCCCAGAGCACAATGAAAAAACGGGAGAGCTCGGCACACTGAATGATTTTGTTTCACTCAACTCTCTACGCATCTATCTTGCAAGCAGCGCCGAGGCCGCCATACCTATCGATGAATTAACCCCGTTACAACACCCTATGAGTGAAAAGTGGATTGCCCGCGCCACTGAGCCAATGCGTATCGCCATTCATACATTGGAGTCACTACTAAATACCCAAACAATCATTGTTGGTAGTGATATGAGCGAAGCCTGCCTAGATAGTCTCATTGCGCAGCTGAGGCCATTCATTCCCTCTATCTCACAAATGGGCGAACGCGAAATAGTTAGATTGATTAAGGTGCCAAATATCAGTAGCATCGCATTAACCGGTGTCTCAACTCTTCCACTCCATGCGGCGTTGAGTAGCAAAAATATGCAAACACTGTACACACCATCTCTCTGGAATGAAAACGCATTACAACGCAGTATTTTTTCACATGCAATCTAGTATGCTTAAATTGCGCATTTTAGCCAGTTTCAATTGGAAGATCTTTGAGCTTCCCCCATTCACTCCAAGAACCGTCATAAACGTGTAAATCTGAATAACCGCATTCAGTTGCCGCTAACGCTAAAATACACGCCGTGATCCCTGAACCACAGCTAAATTGCAGTGATTTTGCGTGCGGCTGAATACCTAATTGAGAAAAGAGCACAGTTAACTCCGGCATCGGTTTTAACAGCCCCTGTTCTGTAAGTAATTTGCTATAAGGCAGGTTAACGCTGTTGGGGATGTGCCCTTGACGCATACCAGATCGAGGCTCAGTACCTTCACCCGCAAAGCGCTGTGCCCCTCTGGCATCTATAAGTAAGGTTTGTTGACACGCAATTTTCTCTTTCACCTCTTCTCTATCAATAAAAAAGCCGTTTTTGGGTTCAGCTGTAAAATCACCAATATTCGCTGCAAGTGAATACTCTGCAACGGTAGGATAACCACATGCTTGCCAGTGCTTTAAGCCACCATCGAGTACAAATACCTGCTCAAACCCCATAGATTTGAACATCCACCAAGCTCTTGCTGCACTAAACAAGCCTTTGTCATCATATACGACCACAATATCAGCGTTATTGATGCTCAGTTGGCGTACCTCAGCTTGAAAGACTTCACGCGAGCACATCATGTTTGGCACCGACGTATTGTGCTCGCTAAAAGTGTGACTAATGTCAAAGCGTAATGACCCAGGGATGATAGCGTCAGGCTTATAAGCCCCAGATTCTCCCGGCTTTATTATTCCAGAATCAAGAATAATGACATTTTGTCTATTTTCGTGAAGCCACTGACAACTTTTTAAGTTTTTTATCATTTTCACACACTTATTTGATTAAATTTGGTTAAATTCCTACACAGCTAACGCTATACTAGATAGCTTTAGTGAATATCTCAAATAGTGTATATGGGTAGTAAAGTCATTGATTCAAGCCAAATGGGGGATACCATTTTAGCCGTATTACCAAAGTTTATTGGTGATGCGATTAACACCCTACCGGCTTTAGAGCTATTGAAAAAGCTGTACCCAACAAAGCGTATTTGCGTGCTGATTAGACCGTTTATGGCGGGCTTGTTTAGTCGTGCAGAACACTATGGTTTAGAGCTTATACTTGATAAACGCTATTGTGATAAAGCACAATACGGCGTTTTCGATATGATCCGCGAACTTAAGTCATACAACTTTTCAATGGCTATTCTATTTCGTGGATCTTTTAGAGACGCACTACAGATCAGGTTGTCTGGTATCAAAACTATTGTTGGCTATGCACAAAATGCCAGAAGCCCACTATTAAGTCATGCCCTAAAACTCAATCAATGTGAACACTATATTCACCGCTATTGTAAACTTATCAATGACCCGCATGGCCAACCCTTTAAGCAGTTTAATGCCCCAACCCTTCAGCCAAAGAAACTGAAATCTTTTACTTTCAATAAACGCAATGTTGCACTTTATTTGGGGGGATCAGTCAAAGGAGCCCGCTTTTACCCACAAGATCTATCGCAAGAGTTATTGCTGCGCATTAAAGAACAGCATGACGCTAACCTCTACTTATTGGGTGCACAATCAGAACAAGCTGACATGGATTCACTCAAATGCGATCTTGAACGCAAAGGAGTCACCGTCATCAATCTTGCAGGTAGCATGTCTCTTGAAGAACTTGTTGATACAATTGGTATGATGGACGTAATGATCTCTATTGATTCTGGGCCTATGCATATCGCCGCAGCGTGCAATATACCTTGCATTGCTATTATAGGTCAGGGAACATCACCTTGGTCTATCGTTGCTCCTAAAAGCGACTCTTTAATTGCATTGCATCATCGCTCTATGTCTTTTAGTGATTCTCAAATGATCCGAGACGTGAACCCAGATAAAATTTGTCAGGCGCTGCAAAAAGCAATTAACTCATCAAACTGAGTCTATCAAACAGCTTTATGATGCTGGCCTAGCCACTGTGTAAAGTCATCCGCCTTCAATGGGCGACTCAAATAGTACCCTTGCGCGTAATCGCATTTCATTTCCTCTAAAATCTTCAAAGACTCAACATCTTCAACACCTTCGGCAACAACAGAGAATCCAAGTTGATGCCCCAAGCTAATTGTCGAGCGCACGATACATTGGTCTTGATGGGAGCCTGCCAACTTCAATATAAATACTTTATCTAGTTTTAACTCGTCAATCGGCAACATCTTTAGACGCCCTAACGATGTTTGACCAACACCATAGTCATCTAATGATATATGAACACCTATTTCCTTGAGTGCGATCAGAGCTGCGATCCCCTTTTCTTCATTTTCAATCATGTCGCGCTCTGTCAATTCAATTGTTATCAGATTTGCTGGCACCGAATAAGCACTTAACATAGATTGCAAATGCGGGATGAACTCTGCATCGGCGATGTCTTGTGCCGATACATTGATGGCTGCTTTCATCGTTAATCCCTGTGCAGACCACATTGATATTTGGGATATAACTGTACGCAGCACCCATTGAGTTAAGTCGACAATTAACCCCGACTGCTCAGCCAAATCAATAAATAACTCAGGGGAAACCCAATCGCCATTATTGCGCTTCCAACGGATCAAAGATTCAACCTTATCGACAAGCCCTGTACGCATATTTAGCTTTGGTTGATAGGTCATAAATAATTGCCCATCATCTTCTGCAAGTGCCTGCTTTAATTCATCGACAATTTCTAACCTTTCGAGATATGCTTCATCTTCCCCAGTTTGGTAAAAATAGACATCTTCGATGTCATTAGAAGCATTGTCTGCCGCAATTAACGCTCTTCGGATGCTGTCATCTGCATTGTCAGCTTGTTCGGGAATGTTGACTACGCCCACACTGAAACGCAAGTTAATATCAAAATTATGCACTGTATAGCTGGGATTCAACTTATCTAAAAAATTTTCTACACATTGTGCCATGGTAGAGTGTGATTTGGCCTGTAAGACAGTTAAAAACTCATCGCCACCAAGCCTAACATTAAGTCCTTCAAAGCTCGCTGTAACCTGTTCAATTCGCTCCGCTACGGCCTGTATACAGCTATCTCCTATGCGCGGTCCAAGCTTATCATTAATATGACGAAGCCCTTTTATATCTAGCACCAATAAGTAATAAACTTGGTCTGAAGAAAATAAAGCATCTAAGATAGGCATCGCTGAAGTCCGATTGTAAAACCCTGTCAATGAGTCATGACTTGCTTGGTAACAGATTTTCTTTTCACGAGCTTGAATGTCATCTCCCATTTCATGAAAGGCGTCAACAAGCTGGCAAATTTCTTTAGTCGGACGAGCTTCATGAATTTGAGCGTGGTAGTCGCCTTTGGCAAAACGTTTTGCCATCACCGTCAGTTGCTGCAAGGGAGTTGCTAGGTTTCTTGCTAAAAAACCACTGGTAACAAAACCAAACAACATAGTAATACAAGAAAGAAAAACAATAGTTAGCACTAACTGATCAAATTCTTCATATTCAGAACGTAAGTCCGCACTTAAAATTAAACTAACGGGCACTTTAGTTAGAGCGGGTAGCGCCACTTCCGCATTTACGTACAGGGGATACTCACCAAACCAACGATGTATTTTTTGTTCATGGAGGTGAGTAAACAAATCCCTGTCTTCTGGGATCTGTATCGAACTGGCTTTCATCCGCTCGCCCTGACTGATAAAGCTCATCTCCATCCCCGTTAGCCCTTTTAGCTGTTCAGCAATGGGTTCATCAACCACAAAACCAACGATTGTAAACGCAATAGTGCGAGGTGCTTTTACGGGTAAGATAATGGCTTGGTACAGTTTTTTGTCTAGTACCACAAACGCAGAACGTTCTTCATGCGCCAACAGCTCTTTGACTAAAGGCCGCATATCTTGCGGTAACTCAAGTTGGTTTTGATTAGTAGAAATCAACTTTCCACGCATATCCAATAACAACATCAGCTCAGCATTTATTCGCTGGCTATGATTGAACAATACACTGCTTATAGTCGAAGCGTCCCTAGTCGCCACAGCCTGCTTAAAACCAAAGTCTTGTGTTAGTACTGACGCAGCAGTCACCAACAAACGTTCTCTTGCAACCAAATACTGCTGATAAACACTTTGTGCCTTTTGAATATCCTGTTGCACTTGCCGCTCTTTGAACTGGCTTGTCGACCACCAAAACCCAGCAAGACTAGCCACTGCGGTTATCAATACTAGGCCAACACACAGTACAATAATTCTGTTTTTAAAACTTGTGCCCATAATGTTCCTTTGATACATCAATGAGTTAACAAAGCAGGCATTGAATGGCACGCAGTATGCTGCCGCTTCCTCTTTCGACCCTCATCGACAAACTGTTATGGCTAATCCAATCTAAAGACCGATTGTTTTGGTAAAATATTTCAAAAATACACAACTAAAGTGCGTAGCTGACCTAAGCATACTTATGTTGTTAACCAATAAACCAGTAATTCGCATACCCAAAATATAGTTGAAAGCAATCAAATGATACTTGCCTATTTGACAGGTATAGTCAACATTGCGCGCTCCTCAGCAAAGATATTTGTGAAGAGACAGATACAAATAGTGGAGCGAACTTAGCCACGCTCGGTTTTCGTGTAATCTTAAGTTAAAGTGACTTGGAAGGGAAAATCAAGGAATTCACGAACGAATGCCTAACAATCATTTAAACCACTGATTGCTAGGCATTTTAGAGAGGCTAACTAGTCGATAAGTCCGTATTGCTCAGACAAGATCTCAATGACTTCGGCGCGAGGGTCTTGAGGAATAACCAACTCTTTACCAACAATCTTACTTGCGATCCCAACATAGGTATCCGACACTGACATCATAACCTCTTGCGGAAGCTGATATGATTTTGCCAATGCTTCACGCTCTGGCATACGATCTTTATTTAATAAAACGTCGCTGTCCGGCACATTATTTATCAACAACTGACGGAAGCCTTCTTTCGAATTCTCAACGATTTTACCATCTCGGTATGCAGGGCCATCCCAGATACGCGAAGAATCAGGCGTACCGACTTCATCAATATAAATAAGCCGTGTCGCACCATCCGCATCTTCGACATAACCGAACTCAAATTTTGTATCGACAAAAATTTGGTCAAGCTTGTTTAGTTCAGCTGAAATTAAATTAAAGCCATCACTGAGTAATTGCTCATAACGTGCTACATCTTCTTCTGAGCGAAAGTTAAACGCATCCAAATTGTCTGTAATATTACTGCGAGTAATATTTACATCGTCCACTTCCGGTACACCATCAACACCTGAAATAATGCCTTTTGTTGATGGGGTAATTAAAACGTCATCTAATTTCTGGTGTGCCACTAATCCTTCAGGTAATTGAATGCCACAAAACTCGCGAACACCTTTACTGTAATCTCGCCACATGCTGCCAGTGATATATTGACGTGCGATGGCTTCTACACGCACAGTACTTGCTTTGCGAACAATCCACACATATGGGTGAGGAATATCAACAATGTGATTACCAGCAAGCCCTGCTTCATCAAATAATTTAAACCAGTGGGCTGCAACACTATTTAAGGCAATACCTTTTCCTGGTACACCATTTAAACCGTTTTCACCCTGCCAAATACAGTCGAATGCCGAAATACGGTCAGAAATCACCATGATTGCCAACTCTGTTCCAGCAGGCACATCATAGCCCTTTTCTTCGATTAATCTGGCACTATCTTGGTCGGTTAACCAATAAACCGAACGTACTTTACCACTATGAACTGCACCTTTGGTGCGAATTGGTAGATCGTCATTGACGTCTAGAACTTTGTAGCTACTCATTGTATCTCCATAGAGAACGGCTGCGTCTTGCTAAAGGACGCATAATACAGAGGGGGTTAGAGGGGTGTATAATAGTCGAGCGCAGCAAAAATCACAATTGTTTACCGCATTCCAAGGCAAACCTAGCGTAACTTGGTTCAGTCGAACAAGCTTCTGGGATACTATTATTGAAACTCGGTACTAAGAGATGTTTAAATGATCCAAATTTCAGATCTCAATTTCAGCTGGCCGGGCCAGTCAAAACCAACCCTTATTATTGACGAGCTAAATATCGAGAAAGGCGAAAAGCTTTTTTTGCACGGTCCAAGTGGTAGTGGAAAATCAACGCTGCTCAGTCTTCTTGCCGGAATTCAAACAGCCCAAAAAGGCAGTATTTCCATACTGAATGAAAACTTAGCTAAACTCAATGACGCCAAAAGAGACAAATTTAGAGCAGATCACATTGGCACTATATTTCAAAACTTCAACTTGCTCCCTTACCTGAGTCCATTGGAAAACGTGATGCTCGGCTGTAACTTCTCTCGGCGTAGACAAGCTAATTTAAAAACGCAGGGTATCTGTGCTCGGAAAAAAGCATGTATTTTACTTGAAGAGCTGGGACTCGATACATCGTGTCAAAATCGCGCCGTTAGCGAACTAAGTATCGGGCAACAACAGCGTGTTGCAGCAGCACGGGCATTTATCGGTCAACCTGAACTTATCATTGCCGATGAACCTACCTCTGCACTCGATGCCGACAATAGAGATATTTTTATCAATCAACTTTTTGAGCAGGCAGAGCACTACCAAGCAACCATCATATTTGTCAGCCATGATAAAAGTTTATCGAGTCTATTCGACCGCCAAGTTAGCTTAAATGGAATAAATGGAGCGAGTCTATGAAGTTAATGACCCTCGCGTTTAAGAGTATTTCAAACCGAAGAGCAAGCGTGTTACTGACCTTGTTCACCATCGCCATTAGCGTAATGTTACTGCTTTCTATAGAAAGG
This sequence comes from Pseudoalteromonas luteoviolacea, assembly GCF_018100925.1. GTDB lineage: Bacteria > Pseudomonadota > Gammaproteobacteria > Enterobacterales > Alteromonadaceae > Pseudoalteromonas > Pseudoalteromonas obscura. The sequence continues at coordinate 466,728 of NZ_JAGJEH010000006.1, forward strand.
GTAAGGCAAGAAGCAAAACAAAGTTTCAGCAGCACCATTTCTGGCACTGACTTAATAGTTGGCGCTCGGACCGGAGACATTCAATTATTGCTTTCTAGCGTGTTTCGTATCGGGCATGCTAACAATGGGCTGTCATGGCAAAGCTATCAGTATATAAAACAACAGAAAGGGGTTGCTTGGTCCATACCGATTAGCCTTGGAGACAGCCATAGAGGATTTTCGGTACTTGGTAGCGATGGAAGCTACTTCAAGTATTATCGTTATGGTAACAAACAGAACTTAGCATTTTCCCAAGGCCGGCCATTCCATAATGCACGAGAGGTGGTACTCGGCAGTGAAGTCGCCAAACAACTTCACTACCACTTAGGTCAAAAAATCATCGTCGCACACGGTATGGGTAATACAAGCTTTCATCACCATGATGACAATCCTCTTATTGTTACGGGGATCTTAGCTCCAACAGGGACACCGGTAGATAAAACTGTACACGTCCCTCTAAAGGCAATTGAACTTATGCACGGCCCAAAGCACGGTTCAGCGCAAATCATGAGGAAAAAAAGTAACTCTGATGCCCAACATGATCACGAGCATGAGCATGAGCATGAGCATGAGCATGAGCATGACAAGCATCATGAGGTTATTGACAGTCAACTAGGGGACTTAATTGGCCAACCAAAACAGATCACTGCTTTTTTAATGGGATTTGATTCGCCTTTATATACGCTGCAAGTGCGCAGAAATATCAATATTTATAAGCCAGAAGCGCTCTCAGCAATCATGCCTGGTGTCACCTTAAGAGAACTTTGGGGTATGCTCGATATTATTGAGAAAATCCTGTTACTGTTTTCAGCTGTAGTTGTACTAATTAGCTTACTAGGCATGCTGACGACATTATTATCTTCCCTGAGTCAGCGCCGTAGAGAACTCGCTATCTTACGTTCTGTTGGGGCTAGACCAAGGCATATATTTACGTTAATGGTCAGTGAAGCTGTACTCATAACCACAATTGGATGTGCTATCGGTGTTGCTATGTTTTACATGGCGATCTTGATAGGAAAAGGCATTCTTCAAGCACATTTTGGGATTTCAATTTCAATATCAATGCTGAGTAACTATGAACTCGTATTACTTAGCGTTATCATGGTCTCAGGTACACTGATGGGGGCAATTCCAGCTGTACGAGCATATTTTTACTCACTCAATGATGGTATGAGTATCAAAGTTTAAGAGGTTTTCTATGAATTCAATTCGCTTGGCGTCTTGGCTAGGTTTAACTGCGGTGATGTTTATATCTTTCGCAGCTGCCGCAGCGCCACCTAAAGAGTTATTTTGGGATGATTTAATCCCAGAAGGACATGAACAAATCAGTAATCAAGAAGCCGCCAGTCATGATGGCGATGATAAAAACTGGGTACAGCCCGACTTAGACGCCCCTGTAGTAAAAGCGCTTGATGGAAAAAGTGTTAGCCTTCCAGGGTTTGTCGTGCCTTTAGAGGGGAACAGTGAGGTCATTACTGAATTTTTATTAGTGCCCTACTTTGGAGCCTGCATCCACGTGCCCCCTCCACCACCAAATCAAATTGTTCATGTAAAGATTAAAAATGGCGTGCCCATAGATAGCTTGTATGACGCAATTACAGTGACTGGCACTATTAAAGTAGAAAGTCATAAAAGCGAGTTAGCACAAACAGGCTATACCATGAAAGCAGTTGGTGTTGCTCCTTTTGAACTTTAACTAAATAATGAGGAAGTTCGATACTTCCTCCACCTCCCATAACTCTACTTTATTACCTCACCGATAACTAAGCTCTCTTAAACAATTTCCCCCTCTCTTCGTCACTTTAAACCTGTTTCAGGGTCTAGAGTGCAAAAGGCTAGCGACAATGAACGCAGTGAATTCGCTCTTTTTGCACAAGGTGAATATCGTGCGAAAGACTACCGACTGCGAACGCAGTGAGTACGGTTCTTTTGCGCAAGGTGAAGTGAGCCGTTTTACCCAATGTGACACGGCACTCAACCTAGCCGTCACCCTGAACTTGCTTCAGGGCCTATGGTGCAAAAGGCTAGCGACAGCGAACGCAGTGAGTACGCTTCTTTTGCACAAGGTGAATATCGTGCGAAAGGATAATTACACAGCGCGAAGCGCTGACATTCTTTTCGCGCAAGGTGAATAACGTGCAAAAGGCTACCGACTACGAACGCAGTGAGTACGGTTCTTTTGCGCAAGGTGAATATCGTGCAAAATGTAACGACAGTGAGCGAAGCGAGTACGTTCAATTTGCGCAAGGTGAAATGAACTAATTTAACAGTTGCTAAGGCCGCCACCCTTTTCGTCACCCTGAACTTGATTCAGGGTCTAGAGTGCAAAAGGTTAGCGACAGCGAACGAAGTGAGAGCGCTCTTTTTGCGTAAGGTGAAATGAGCCGTTTTA
>NZ_JAGJEH010000061.1 GCF_018100925.1 Pseudoalteromonas luteoviolacea
TTAAGTCCCTCAGCAGTGGTTAAAACGGCTCATTTCACCTTGCGCAAATTGAACGCACTCGCTCTGCTTGCTGTCGTTACACTTTACACCATAGGCCCTGAATCAAGTTCAGGGTGGCGGAGAGGTTGAGTGCCGTGTCACATTGGGTAAAACGCCTCACTTCACGCAAAAGAAATGCACTCACTGCGTTCGTTGTCATTAACTTTTTGCACCATGTCATCCTGAACTGGTTTCAGGATCCAGACTTTGTTAATTTTGACTTGGTTGTTGTGCTTATAGCGGTGTATTGATTACCTCCCGTTAAAATGGCTCATTTCACCTTGTGTAAAAAGAGCGGATTTACTGCGCTCGCTGTCGTTGCATTTTGCGCTTTTATCCACAGGTTTATGTGTATAACATGTGTGTCTAGGTTGTATTTTTTGAGGTTAACTAAATAAATAAATTTATTAAGAAAAAAGCGAAAAAAACGCTTGCGCCAATCTTAAATCCCCCTATAATGCGCACCCACTGACACGGCGGGACGCAAACAAAAAT
>NZ_JAGJEH010000062.1 GCF_018100925.1 Pseudoalteromonas luteoviolacea
GAGTTTGATCTCACTGTTTGAACCAAATTGATCTGCTGTTAAACCTAAGTAATCTTGGCCTTCAACATAGTCAGTTTCACCTTGAGTAACTGTGTAGCCAGCTGAGTTAGAAGCACGAAGACCCGCAAAGTTAAACGCGCCATTTTCATCTGTTGTGGTGCGCAGATTCACCGCTTCACCGTAAAGATCCTGACCTGTTAACTGGATCTCAATCCCTGCAAGGACAAAATCATTCCTGTTGTTGGTACCATCTTGATTGATATCGACAAATACACGACCTGATATTGATTTGTCGCCAGTGCTTAGTTGCTCAGTGAAGATAAGTTCAGGTGCAGCTTGCTCACCCAGTACCAATTTGATCTCACTGTTTGAACCAAATTGATCAGCCGTTGAACCAAGATAATCTTGGCCTTCAACATAGTCAGTTGTGCCTTGAGTAACTGTGTAGCCAGTCGAATTTGATGCGCGAAGGCCT
>NZ_JAGJEH010000063.1 GCF_018100925.1 Pseudoalteromonas luteoviolacea
TATTAAAAAAGGTAGATGGCAATTGGGTTAAAGTCCCCTCACCTGAATACATTAAAGAAATTGTAGAAGTGCGGGACGTACTCTATTTGCTGACTAATAATGGCATTCACACGATTTCTAAAGAACAAAGCTCATCAAGGTTAATAAGAGAAACACAAGACCATTCATTTATGATTGGCAGCGTGCGAGTTGCCGATAAAGTAGTGATTGCTGTAAGTGATAGCGCGCTTATTGAAATGACAAACTTTAAGGATGAGCCAATAGCGCCTCCAGTTGTGAGCTACGTCAATACAAATGAGGGCTTTGTACGAAACAAAGACGCGTTAGAGATAGACCAGCAAGGCTGGCTTAATATAGCCATTACCAACCTTCAATATCGACACAACGAAGGCGTTAAATATGAGTACCGTCTAAATGACGGCAGCTGGATTTCTTTGTATAGCCCGATGATACAGTTAAACAATTTATATCCAG
>NZ_JAGJEH010000064.1 GCF_018100925.1 Pseudoalteromonas luteoviolacea
CATAGCCCAAGGGTAGGGATTAACGGCGTCAATTTCGCTTTGCATTTGTTTGAGTGTTTTGACTGTTTGGGGTGTACCATCAAGGTCTTTGAACTCCACAGTTCCCATTGTTGTTTGCCAATCAATCATGGTTTTGTAATTGTCATTGACCATTTTGGATGCGTTATTGAGTGCTGAAACTGCGGTATTAAAATCACCTGAAGTGGGTAAAACAACACAAGGTACTTGGCTTTGGGTTGCGTTTGGCCAAGGCTTGATGAGCTCGATGAATGTGCCATGGGTCGTAACATAGGCTTTGGATATTTCGACGGGCGCGAATGCACCCAGTACTAATGCATCGCTTACTCGTATGTTTGCAACACTCTGGTTATCATTGATTTTAATGATGTTACTGCCACTTGTTACATTGGCGTTTGTAGAGTTAAACCAGGTCATTTTTTATTATCCTCGTAAGTAGATGACTGCGATTTTTTT
>NZ_JAGJEH010000065.1 GCF_018100925.1 Pseudoalteromonas luteoviolacea
TCCAAAATCAATATTCGTATAGGAACTAGAACCAAAGTCACCAAAATCAAAGCATTGAGCCGTATTTGAGACACTCTTTGAGTGAGCGCTAAACCACTTAGCCGAACCATTCACTGTATTATCTTTATTCCAAAATTGTGCAGTTCCTACAGCGTTAAAGCTTGGGTGATATGCCCCTTTATTCAATCGATTTACGGTGCCGCATACCAACAGATAAGACTCTCCACTGCTCGAGAAAACACTGCTTTTATTGCTGAATATCCCAATAGTGTGATTTTTTGCTGCGTATGCTGCAGCGTTGGCCCCTGAATTGAAAGACAGCGATGCTTGATGTGTAAATGCGGTATCACTGTTTTTAATACCTTGGATAGCAACCCTATTACTAACACTGAAACCACAGTAAGATAGGCGGGCATCGAGTGCTGCCCAGTCACCATTACCATAACCTGCAAAACTA
>NZ_JAGJEH010000066.1 GCF_018100925.1 Pseudoalteromonas luteoviolacea
AAGCTTTGCGGGTCATGGTAATGGTGACTGGGCAGCACTTGATGCCGGCCTATCTTACTGTGGTTTCAGTGTTAGTAATAGGGTCGCTATCCAAGGTATTAAAAACAGTGATACCGCATTTACACATCAAGCATCGTTGTCTTTTAATTCAGGGGCCAATGCAGCGGCATACGCAGCAAAAAATCACAATATTGGGATATTCAGCAATAAAAGCAGTGTCTTTTCGAGTAATGGTGAGTCTTATCTGTTGGTATGCGGCACCGTAAATCGATTGAATAAAGGGGCATATCACCCAAGCTTTAACGCTGTAGGAACTGCACAATTTTGGAACAAAGATAATACAGTGAATGGTTCGGCTAAGTGGTTTAGCGCTCACTCAATGAGTGTCTCAAATACGGCTCAATGCTTTGATTTTGGCGACTTTGGTTCTAGTTCCTATACGAATATTGATTTTGGC
>NZ_JAGJEH010000067.1 GCF_018100925.1 Pseudoalteromonas luteoviolacea
GGCCTTCTCCGTAAGTCGCCATAAACAGCACACCGTCTAGGGTTGCAACATCAGCAACTTTAGAAGTTCCCTGGTATTCTCTATAAACTGACCTTGGAGAGTCGATTCTATCAAGACCACCAGCAGTGCTAATGTATAGCTCACCACCAATCTCTGTTACACCAAGAATCTCATGGCTTGATAGCATGGAATTGTTATTAAATTCTTCATACTGCAATTTGGAATTAAATTTAACCACGGCGTCTTCGTTTGTCGCCAGATACAAAGACTCAGCAATAACGGACGCATTAATTACATACCCGCCATAGAGCTTGCCTACACTGCGCTTTTCAGTGTCTATGGCAAATGCGCCAATATCTGTCGAAACAATCACTTTTCCAGCAAAGTGAGAGAAAGCTGTCACTTCAAAATCACGGCCTTCTGCGACC
>NZ_JAGJEH010000068.1 GCF_018100925.1 Pseudoalteromonas luteoviolacea
AGCCTTCTCCGTAAGTCGCCATAAACAGCACACCGTCTAGGATTGCAACATCCGCAACTTTAGAAGTGCCCTGGTATTCTCTATAAACTGATCTTGGAGAGTCGATTCTATCAAGACCACCAGCAGTGCTAATGTATAGCTCACCACCAATCTCAGTTACACCAAGAATCTCATGGCTTGATAGCATGGAATTGTTATTAAATTCTTCATACTTCAATTTGGAGTTAAATTTAACCACAGCGTCTTCGTTTGTCGCCAGATACAAAGACTCAGCAATAACGGACGAATTAATTACATACCCGCCATAGAGCTTGTCTACGCTGCGCTTTTCAGTATCTACGGCAAATGCGCCGATATCGGTCGAAACAATCACTTTTCCAGCAAAGTGAGAGAAAGCTGTCACTTCAAAATCACGGCCTTCTGCGACT
>NZ_JAGJEH010000069.1 GCF_018100925.1 Pseudoalteromonas luteoviolacea
AGTATTCAGGGAGAGGCGTTGAGTCTCCAATAAATTCTGACGACAATGCTTAAAATAAATCAGATGGTCATGATGGTATTTTCGGATCCGAAAGATCTATTTATATTGCTTCGAGCGATCCAATACCACTGATCTGTATGAAAAACACCCTAAAACGAGGTGTTTAGTTTGATTTTTAATCGAAGTGTCATTTTTTCTAAGTTTTTTATAAAAAGTGCTTGATCCAAATTTGGATCTCCCTATAATGCGCACCCACTGACACGGCGGGACGCAAGCAAAAACGCAAACTAAAGTGAAGGTCAAAGTTAAACGGAAAGCTTAATTAAGAAAAATTAAATTTTCTAGTTGACTTTAAAAGTGAAGCGGTTAATATGACGCTCCACTTCGCAGCAACGCTGCGGTAACTAACCG
>NZ_JAGJEH010000007.1 GCF_018100925.1 Pseudoalteromonas luteoviolacea
CCCACTTCTGCGCTACTAAAGGTAAAGGACGCCGCTGTTTTTTCGGTGTTTGAATACGCGCTATCACCAAATGAAACACCGTGACCGCTCGGTGCTTGTGTATCTATAGTTAAAGATAAATTACTTGCCGAATTCGCAGTATTGCCCGCATTGTCGACAGATTGCGCCGAGATGGTATGGCTGCCAGTCTGTAAAGTAGAGGCTGTAATACTCCAGGCGCCACCAGACACAGTAGTACTCCCAATATTACCGTCGAGGCTAGACGACAAGTTAATTGTGTCACCAGTTGTGCCAGTACCTGTGATAGTCGGCGTCGTATCATTGGTAATATTATCTGTATTTGACGTGCCAGAGTCACTACTTGCGGACAGATCCGGCGTACTTGGTGCATTTGGCGCACTGGTGTCAATGGTTACATTTAGAGCACTAGAAGCACTACTCTCATTACTGCTTGCATCCGTCGCTTTTGCCGTAATGGCATGTGTAGTCGCAGAGAGCGTACTGGTCGTAATTTGCCAGTTGCCGCCCGTAGCCGTGCCACTTCCGATCACCGTACTGCCAGACTGATCACTATACAGTCTAACAGTGCTGCCAGACTCAGCTGTGCCACTAAATGTTGGCGTTGTATCTGAAGTGACATTATCAGTGTTGGATCCGCCGGTATCTGAAGCAGAATCTAGGTCCGGTGTTGATGGAGCGCTGGGCGCAACATTATCAACCACAGTAACAGTGAACGATTTTTGGAATGTTGTCGTTGCATCATTTGACTGAACACAAACAATGTAATCGCCAGCATTCAGGGCTGCCTGCGTTTGTAAGCTAGAGCCACTGATTTGGAAGCTACCATTGCCTGTGTGTGCAGAACAGGTACCATTTGCACTACTCCCGCTATTTACCAAGGTGTAGCTATGTGTGTTAGCACTATCAACGTCAGTAGTAGATAACGTACCCACATTAGCCCCTGAACTTGTGGCTGATTGATTAATGCTATTGGCTGACAACGCAATATCTGTTGGCGCATCATTTTGCGCTGTGATGTTTACTACCGCTTGATTGGAGCCTGTGCTATTGGCGGTACCATCATTAAATGTATAATCAAGTGTTACACTAGAAGGTGGATCTTCCGATGTATTCCCATAAGAAATAGATTGAATGACCCCATCGACTATAGCCGACGTTGCACTCGCATTAAATGTAAGCACCAATGTACCGGCTGAGTTGGTTGTCACAGTACCAACATTTGTGCCGTTGTATGTAAAAGAACTCCCTTGTGTTAGTGTTCCAAGTAAATTCAAGTTCGCGAAAACATCTTGTGAACTTGCCCCGCCATTTCTGGCTATTGTCAAAGACGCCCCGTTGTAGTTTCCGTTTCCACCATTTAACGCATCTAGTTCTGTATCAGCAACGGTTGCATCACTATCAATCGCAACTGCCGAACCATTTTCTGTAAACGTAGACAACCCGTTCAATGAACTGAATACCGGAGTATCATTCGCTGCAATTAGCGTAATGAGTGTATTGGCACCACTATCGGCAACTGTAAAGTCTAAGCCCGCACCTGGTGCGTTTGACAGCGTCAGTGCAACTTCCACGGCGGCAAAATCGGTCGCATCCGTATCCACCTGTAAAGTGCTGTTGCCGTTGAAGCGTACATTACTGGTAGTTAGGCCCGTCACACCAGTAATCGTTAGCGTATCACCAACTGCTAAATCGGCGATTGTATCGCCATTGAGATCCGCAGCAGCACCAATAAAATTATCGTTGCCACCATTACCTGTCATCGTATCGGTACCCGTACCAGGCCTTATAGTGTCAGCACTATCGCCGCCCGTTAATATATCGTTACCTGTTAAGTCAGTTGCAGCAATCACTAGGCTATCGCCAGCAAGCGCGGAAGCGTTGATTGTCACGCCAGCACTAATGGCCGCCCCAGACGTATTGCTGACTGTGATACTGCCACCATTGGTGGAGAAGTTATCAGGTATAGTCACAGAGAATACACTGTTAGAGCCAAGTGCAATCGTTTCAATGCTCGACACAGTGGTAGAGGCAAAATTAAATGTGCCACCATTTACCAATTGCAAGCTTTCGCTCCCCGCAGCACCACTAATCGCTGTTGAAAAGTCGCTGACGTTCTGTGCATCAAGGGTCACTGTAGCACCACTTGCAAGTGACAGCGTGCCAACGCTACTAAAGCTCGCCCCAGTAGTATCTGCGCCATCACTTGCCAACACAATATCAGCAACCGTCGCTTCACCAGTGAGACTGCCCGTAAAAGTATTTCCAGCGATATTAAAAGTAACCGCGTCACTAGATGAAGTTGCAGTTGCACTGGTTGTCGCGCCTACATTGACTGTCCTTGTATTTGAGCTGTCATCACCGATTACATAATTCTCAATGCCCGAAAGCACCGTTATATCTCCATCTCCTGTGATGTTGATCGTTTCGGTGCCAGCAGCCGTGATTGAACCGCTAAAGCTCTGGTTTTGGGACGCAGTCATAGTTACCGAGGCACCTGTCACTAAAGACAAATTGGTAATATTTGTTATCGTAGCGCCACTGATGTTGGCACCATTGGACATACTGAGCGTATCTGCAACTGTATTATCGCCGGTGAGAGTGCCTGTAAAAGTGAGTGTACCAACGTCAAATGTAATTGCATCACTACTACTTGTTGCGGTTACCGAGTGCCCGGCAGCGCTAAGCGTGACGGTTCTTGAGTTTGTGGTATCGTCATTGACTGTGTAATTCTCGACCCCCGAAACTGTCGCAATGTTCCCATCCCCACTTATCGACATTGTTTCTGTGCCTGCCGCCGTTACTGTCCCAGAAAATTGCGATAATTGGGCTGCGGTGAAACTCGCCGATGCCCCGCTAGACAATGTAAGGTTTTCAAAACCAGATACCGTGGCTGCGGCAATACTACCGCCATTCCCTATAGAAAGCGTATCGGTGCCTGAACCACCAGCAAGCGTTCCTGTCGCAACCAAGGTGCCCACAGTAACCGTGTCATTATTCGTACTGCCTGTAACATTTTGGCTCGCAGCACCCAGTGTAAACGAGTTTGCGACTGACAGAATGTAAGATTCAATTGCCGCATTACCAGTTAACCCATCTGTCGCCGCAGAGATAGTGATCGTGTCAGTGCCCGAAGCTGTAACAGAGCTAAAACTGTCATGCTGAGCTTCGGTCATAGTGACAGAAGCACCGGAGTTAAGCTCTAGCACTTCTGCATTTGATATCGTAGCCCCAGCAATATTTGACCCATTGGAAAGACGCAGCGTATCTCCTGTGCCTCCACCTGCGTTAAGTGTGCCTGTTGGGGTTAACGCTGCGACATTTATAACATCATTGGAGCTACTACCCGTTACATTTTGCGATGCGCTGCCCAAACTAAATGTCATAGCAGCATTTAGCACATATGTTTCAATATCGGGATCACCGGTTAATTCGCCATTGCCATTGGCACTGGAAAGCGTGAATTGGTTTGTGCCATCGCCATTGATCGTGGTGAAAGATTCATGCTGGGATTCGCTTAAGGTCAGATTGCCGTTGTTTGCAGCTGATAAAGTCTCAAAATTGGTTAAGGTAGTAAGGCCACTGATATCGACACTGTCTGAAACAGCTAGGGTGTCGGTCCCACCGCCGCCATCTGCGGTTGAGCCCGATGCATGGGACGTTTGCGCAATTGTCAGAGTTTCATTTTCACTGGTAAACAAAATAGCTGGATTTAAGTTGGCACCAGTTGTTGTATTAAATGACGCGCCAGACGATGTCGTCGACGTCACATTCGTGACACTGACGGTTGAAGTACGTGACACACTATTGTCAGTACCGTCATTTACGACCACAGTCACAGATCTAGCAGTCGTATTAGGCGTTGAAGATGTATTGTTATAAGTAATCGCATCTAAAAATGTTTGTACTTGAGCAAGCGTCGCGGTTGCCCCAGTAATTGAAATGGTATCTTGCAATGTGACATCTGATTTTCCTGAAATGCCATTTAAGGCATTTTGAGCGGCTCCAGTTACATTGAGTCCTTCAGAAGCACCATCTTGATCATTGGTCAATGAAACCGTGATTGTCTTAATGGTATCTGACTCTGCATCGGTCACGCTGGCGCTATTAGTAATGCCAACTCCGCCACTTCCTTCAGAAAACGCAGAAGATCTATCACTGCCCCCTGCAGCTGAATCTAGATCGACAACGGGAGCTGTGTTTGCCGCAGTCACTGTTGCACCCACTTTAAAGGTATATGTGCCTTCATTGGGATCATTGCTGGTTATCGTCACCGTTGCTTCAGGAGAGCCTACCGTTGTCGGATCAAGTTGAACGACAAAGGTTGTACTCGTTACGCCGTTTAGTGAACTAGACCCCGGTTGGCTCGAAATGGAAAAGTCATTTGATGCAGAAATACTGACTAGTGGCGATCCACTTAAAGTTAACGTAGAACTTGCAATCACATTTTCGATGGTAAACGTACGAGTAAAATTACTTGCGCCAGTTTGATGTGAACCAAAATCCGTGTGGTCACTGGCACTCGGTGTGTTATCCCCAGAGGTAATGGTTTGGTTGTTCCCTCTTAAGTTGATATCAGGATCTGGCGCAGCAGCAACGGTACAGTCATCAGTATCAGGAAACCAGACTCCTCCACCGGGGCCAGCCTCACAGCTATCTTTACTGAGATAGGCCGACGTACAGCCAAATGACACTCTACAAGATGCCGCAAGTTCTTTAGCAATACTGACTTCACCACTGACTTGCGTGGAGTTCATCCCCTCACTACTAAGTAACCCTTGCTCAGCTAAAAATGCCAGTGTCGCGGCTTTCGCATCTTCTCCATCACGCGATTTTGAACTTGTCTGCTGAGCGATGTTAAACACCTGAATAGGTATTTCATTCTCAGCAGAATGAAAGTGTGTATCATCACTCACTTTAATCGTATCTAGCGTCGGCACTTTATGGCTGGATGAAAAATAGCTCTCTGAAATATCTGAAGGCGGATTCGCAGCAACAAGAGAAGGGATCACGACTCCCAGTATTGAGGTGGTCATATCAAGCTTTTTCATTTCAATACTTCCTTCGTAAAATCGTACAAGTGCGCAGAAATAGCATCATCACCACTGACCATTTCGGGAAACGTAGAGTTGGGAATAATGCTCAGATCATAAAGCTGACTTACATCACCTTTAAATTGCAGTTTTGATAGGGTTTGTCCGTTATGTTTATTTACTATCCATATTCCACACACCGTATCCGTTTGGGTGTGCGCCGCCGTCAATGGGATATCGCTGAAAACCTTAGATGCGCGAACTTGGCTGGTAGCAACCAGCATTAAGTCACCAAAAAATGACAGTCCGCGGGTAAATCCAGGTAAAGTGCAAACTGTTGACACTTCACGGGTATCCGGGTTGTAACTAATAACTTCGCCTAAACCCGAATTACACAAGTAAACAAGTCCATCGTCACATCTAGGTGAGTGCGGCATTGATAATCCACTTAACAATATTTCATTGCTATCCACATCTATCAACGTACCATTTTGCTCAGTACGCCAAGAATCTTGACTATCTTGTGTATTAAAAGTGGTTACATATTTGGGACGGCCATTTTGCATCGCCATGCCGTTTAGATGACAGCGATCCTCAGCTTTTAACTCACTGATAAAATGCGGTTTCCATCGCGCTGTAAAGCCAGATTCAGACGACACTGTGGCAAGACAAGAAAAACTCGAATTCACTACCCACAAGCCTTCATCTCCCCAGGCGATATCATGGGTATTCAGGGTGCCCGTTGTAAGAGAAGAGCGCTCAGTAAATAATTTATCGCATTGCTTGATTGCACTGATCTGCTCCTCTCTTAATTGCTTAAACGAGGAAGTATCACGCTCTTCGTCTTGCAGCTTGCTGGCCAGCGAATCCAAATCGTCTAACTCTCCACGGCAAACGCTATCGCGAGACATATCACTCGATTTAAAATTCACAATGCGATTGACTGTGCTTACTAAAAAGCGATCTTCACTCACACAAATGCCCATTGGCCGAACAAACTTCTTAACGCTACAGCTAAGCGCATCAGCCCGACTGCGAAGCAACATGACTGCATGTGATTGGTAGCTTGAAACTACCAACGAAATACCTAATGCTTGAAGAATTTTAGGAAAATTCTCACTGTATTCACTTGCAAAATCAATGTTAACGAAATCAGATTTATCACCTGCCCTTCCGTAACCCTGTTCCCGATACCCTTGCATGTCTCTACTCCTTTGCGAGCGGCTGGATAACACCACTCAACAATCAAACAAGCTTAAAGTTAATTATTATTATTGAACCCAATTTCACTGCTCGATAGACCACAGCTAAGCAAGTAGGAGAGCTCCCCTGTTACCAAAGCTGCAGCAGTGGAAGTACCACTGGCTATAAAACTTGTGTTCTTTTTTTTCAGAGATAATGTCGCAGGCGCATACAGATCAACACACCTGCCAAAATTCGAAAATGGAGCCAAAGTGCCGTCACCCGACAGCGCTCCGACCGTTGTTACTCCCTTGACTTCAGATAGTTTATTACCGATACATGCATCCTTCCCATGGTTGCCAGCCGATACGACCACATAGGCTACGCCACCATGATTTAACCCTTGCTCAATGACCTCTGAAAGCAACTGAGAAACAAAAGGCAAAGTCCAGCTGCTGTTAATAATGTCTACATTCATTTTCAAAGAGATACTAAACGCCAAAATCATCGCCGAGTTAAGCGTACTCGCTTGTTTAATGGCAACGAGTTCCGCGTCTACTTTCGCCTTATTTTTTGTTTTAAATTGCAGCTGATGTGCAATAACACTGGCAATCATGTTGCCATGTGTCGCTTCTGATTTTGTTTTGGCAGAAATGATATTTTGGCTATCCGCGTCATAGGCAAGTAGAACATTAAAAAGTGAAAATGCGGATTCAGACAAATTAAAGCCATCATCTATGATGGCGATGCGACTGGGTTTTATCGATGAATTGCATTGATAATTTCGCAGGCGCTGTAGAGTTTGCGAACTTGCGTGATTATTAACCTTGCGCTTTTGTATTTGGGGAGACCGAACGATGGCAAAGTCCGGCTGCACAAAAGCGCCCTTCAAGCGGCTGATTGATTCATAAGTCGACAAAAATTCGTCTTGCGTCGGCGTAACAAGTACAATTTCGTTAAGTCGATCATTGGCAAGTACCTGCAAACTTAAGATTGATTCTATTCGTTCTAAGTGCTTTTTTTGCTCATTATTTACTTTAACAAGCATTTTTTCATTGAGGTAAAATTGCAGTCCAATATTACTGTTGTAAATATTCTTCTGGCTTGTTGAATACAATTGTATTGTTTCATTATTATTTATGAAGTTGATAAAGGGTGCCTTGGAGCCACTTTTAGCAGTAGCTCCAATACTTAAGAACACCATGAAACAAAATATAAACTTCACTACAAACAGCTCATCTAACTTCGCGGTGGAAAAATACCGTCCATACAAAGACAAAACTGTATTGCAAGATACGGTTGTCTATTTTCATGAGCTTGATTTTGGCCATTGCTCAATATTGCTTGAGAATTCAAAGTAATATTTGAGCCTCCTAAGTCATCAGAAGAATAAACTCGGGCTACACCACCGGTTGTTGCCCTTGCTGCTGACAATAACCCCGTACCATTTGACCTATCAACAAGGCCATCTTTAATGGTTTTACCCGCATTTAATTCATGGGTATGAGTAGGCAGTTCGCTTTCCAATAACACCACATCGGGCAACCCAACTCGATTTCCCAAATCGCCCGGAGATAAACCGGGCCCAGTGCCAAACATGGTTGGCGTTCGACCTTGTAAATCTGGTAACTGCATGTTTGTTTGACCATTGCCACCATAAGTCGTACCTATCACAGCAAACAACGCCTGATTTTGAGATATATCGACAAATTGGCCATCACAAAACGCATAGCTAACGGGAGCAAAGGTGTAAGGCAACATATCAACCTGACCAATAAATGGATCCATTTTAATTCTCCTTTTAGTTACGTGACGGATAGAGGCCGTTCATACAAATAATAAAGCCAAGGTAGAGCATTGGCATACGGTTTTCATGGGACTCGTCTCCACCAGCAGTGCCGATCGCTCTTGCACTAAATGGGTTGGTTTCTAGTCCCGCCGTTGTATCGGGTAAAAAGTGCAGCTCACTGCCAATATATGACTGCCCGTCTATTGGTGCTTGTAGCTCTGAAGTGGCACTTGTTACTTGCACTGGGTGGCTATGTGCCGGCAGTTGGCTCTCCGATAGCACGACTCGCTCAACGCCATACCTCTGTCCCAAAGATCGGTTAGTTAATCCCGGGCCCTGACCATCCCCCACAGGGACCCGCCCACGCATATCGGGTAGCCCATAAGTGGTACGCCCATCTCCCCCATAATTTGAGCCCAACAAGCTAAACAAAGACTCGTTGTCTGTGATTGCCTGCAACTGTCCGGCACAATAAGACCAATGGTAGGGGGAATATACGCCTGCAAACATGCGAATTTCACCTAAATATGCATCACTCATACTCTGCTCCTTTAATTAGTTTCGTGGCGGGTACGCGCCGTTAAGCGCAATGACAAAGCCAATTACAGTAGACGGCTGTAAATTAGTATGAGGCGCATTTTCACCAACGGTTTGAATACTTTGTGACGACAACGTATCGAGCCCACCAGAGTTTTGCGCATAAAACTTCTTCACGCCTGTTGGGAATTGCGTATTAGCCGTAGAAATCGTGTATCGAGCAGTTGGATTTGCATTACTGAAAGGTAAAAAGCTATCGCCTTCTAAGGAATCAACTTGAAAATCGTGACTGTGCCCTGTCTGAGCATTATTGAGCGTAACTTCCTCAAAGCCACCTTTTTGCCCTTGTTGAAAAATGTCATACTTTCCCGGAAAAACTGGCGTTCGGCCACGCATATCGGGTAACGCAAAATTCGTCCTTGCGTCACCGCCAAATGTATCTGACAACAAGGAGAACAAGGCGGGATTGTCATTGACTGGTATCAACGCACCATTACACGCCGCCCAATGCACAGGTGGAAAGTTGAAGGCAATCATTTGCATCATGCCTAAATAAGGATTAACCATAAAAACCACTCCTTAACTTTGACTTGGGTTTAACCCACTTCTTGAACACGTCTACGTGAAATAACTATCTGATATTTATCTTGATCATAAATACTCATAAACATCGGATATTCACCAAACGCACTATGCTTAAAAAGATAGTTGTCTTGCGGAAGCTGGTTGCTTGGGTCTCCCTTTAGCGAGATACAAAATGAGGTAAACTCATCAGTGTCTATGCGGCCATCTTCAACATTACTAATCGCTAATTTGCCAACTAACTGCTCGTTTTGTGTTGAAAACACCTCGACCTCTTCACCAACTAACGAATGCATTAACTCTTGTGTCACTTTTGTCATTGCTTGCTACTCTGCGTCTATTTTTTAAAACTTCTGATCAACCATAATTGCTGTGATTGCCTGCGTTATACACCAACAATGCTTTTCATTGCCGGGGGGTACCAAATGAGCAACTCATGGGGCGTTTGCACTTCCATCACTTGAAAGCCAAGCTCTAAATACAAGCGTTTAGCGGCTAAGTTGTGACTTAGAACCGCCAATGTAAGAGGGACAGCCGACTGTGCGGCGCAATGCTGGAACGACTGTACAATTGCGCGCCCGAAACCGTGACCTCGCGCAGCAATTAAAAAACCGATATCAATCAACCTGATCTCATTGTGGCCAAAATCCAATGTGGCTTTGCCAATAGGTTCACCGTGTTTTTCAATAATGAAATACATCGCATTGGGAAACTGAGCACCATAGCCTTGAGTTTGCGCTTTTAGCTGCATCTCGACGATTGATTCAATAAAATCACGCTCGCCATCAATACACTGCAAATCCTCTCTTACTTCTCTATGCAGCTTTTCGATAAATGGTTTATCAGTTGCCTTTGATGGGCGTATGTGTAGCCCTTCTGGTATGGTAAATTGCACCATTTTCCTTATCCTCTTTTGTGCACCTATTGAGTATATGCAGCATTAAAACTTTTGCTCGGAACTTTCTATTAAATTTTTCAGCCAAACACCTACTTTACAATCAATAACCAAATTGATTCTCGCTTCAGCTCCTAGGTTAGAAACACTGTGTTCTAAATCCGCATTGAGATACCATACTTCATTGCACTTCATCGGTACGATCCGGTTGTTTACGACAAACTCAACTTGTTCTGCACCGGCGATTGGCACATGTATCCGCGCCTCTCCATATTCCATCGACAAGTGGTGATCTCTGTGTGGCAAGATATGACTACCAGCCTCTAAACGCATTAACCTTATCGACTTAAACGAGCATTTAAATTGGGCTAGGAAGCTTTTCAATATGGGAAGCCTATTCATGATTGGTAAGGGAGCAAATTGAGCGTTCTGTTCTTCAATTGAAAAACACTGGAGGATCGGGTGTGCATTAACGTGGGCTTGATTGGCATAGAGTGGTAATACGTTCCAATGTCCTGAAAATCCAGAGGAGTTAACATGTGAGTACCAAGTCAGCTCATTTAATGCTAATACTTCCTCTTTCAACGCTGTAAAATCGCAGTTTAAAGCTAACTTAGCAAAAGCCACTGGATTATTATGCGTCCCTATATTGGTGCTCATTGCACTTAACCTATAAATCGACCTGAAATATCGAACTTATAGACTGTGTCTGCAAATTTTCCACCCACAACTTCTATAAAATCATAACCATCAATTGAGAGTAATTTAGGCCGATTAGTAAAACTTGTTGGCGCATAACTCATCAAATATACGCCTTGGCTGTCAAACTTCTTAATATTATTGGAGTAGGTGTTAAGAATATGGATATGACCCGCTTTGTCACATGTTATCGATTTAATGCCACTAAGCTGATGTTTAAGCTCAACGCCAAACTCACCAAAACTACCAAGTATTTCTCCGTTAAAGTCGAGCGTATATACGGTAAAAGTGGTTTCACCTATAACAAATATACGCTGTCGCTTTTCATCAATTGCAAAATCCTTAACGTGCACCACCAATGGTATTTCACTTATTTTTCTGCCATCTTCGTCATACATGTAAATGCTGTTCGAAGATTCAAATAAAATATAGGTCTTGTTTGAGTACCGTCTTGCGACCCTTGGCTTGAGCCTTACTTTGACGATTTTTTGTTGCGGGTTTTCTACTAAACTTGTGGGGTAATCTAACTTGCTCAATGATAATTTCTGCTCGCTCAATCGTTCAGTATATCTAAACTCAGAAGCCTTTGAGTGAGCTATAAATGACTTTGAAGTCATCAACATACCAGAGGTGCTCAATAACACAGATGACTTGATAAATGCCCGACGTTCCATTTTCTGTCCTTTGTTTCAACGGTAGATGCGATTATTACAGCATTATTAATAATAATAAATTACACGAAATTACATTATTGTAAATATTTGGGTTGATAAGCCCATACTTATGTCTAGAAACCCCCCCCCCTTTCCAAATAGAGTCGTACATAATTGCTACTACCAACTAAAGAACTAAGAAGCTAACAAATTTTTTATTGCAAATTTGTATATTTTGCACAAACCAACAATCCCAATTAATGCAATTATATAGATTAAAAACTAGAATTAGTGCTGTTTTGCGATTCAAAAAAGCCCATTTAATCCCGAAAAACTGAATAAAAACTTAAGGCAAGCTTTTCTTACTAGGTAAAAAATCGTATGTATTATGGATGTAAAATTAATTATAACTTGTAATCGTAAACGACTAAAAAACGATGTAATATCTACAACTCAATTGCTGTACCAAACGTTTCTTGGCAAAAATAATTAACTCGAAGAATAAGCATAATGTCATTAACACATTTTTCTGATCCATATATAGAGAATAACTTTGAATCCTCCCACTATGAGCTGCTTCATAAGATTGGTGAAGGTGGTTTTGGTAAAGTATATAAGGCAAGAAACAAAAATACTGAGCAAACTGTTGCAATTAAATTTCTTGCCCTTGAGCCCCATTTAGAAGAGTCAAAAAAGAAACGCTACGTTGAACGATTCAAGCGAGAAACCGCGCTGAGTGGGCAGTTAGAGCATCCACATATAGTGCGTCTTCTAGACAAAGGGCAAGTCAATGAACACCTTCTTTATGGTGTTTTTGAATATATCGAAGGTCTATCTCTACGTGAACATTTGATGCAAGAAGGAGCACTGGATGCTGTCGGTGCCACCGATATCATGCTGCAAGTGCTCGATGCGCTTATTCATGCACACAAAAAAGGGATTATTCACCGAGATATCAAACCCGCCAATATCATGCTTACACAAGCGGGGGCGAAAACACATGCCAAAATTCTAGATTTTGGTATCGGTACCTTGACCCAAGAAAACAGGCATCAAGACTTCTCAACTATCACTTTAACTCAAGAGACGATTGGTACCCCTTCTTATAGTGCTCCAGAGCAGTTAAGAGGAGAACCGGCTTCAGAAAAAACAGACTTATATGTGTGGGGTCTGGTATTACTAGAATGCCTAACAGGCATGCCAGCGGTGACGGGGTCGAGTGTAGCCTCGATTTATCACAAGCAGCTCAGTGATGTGCATATTCCCATCCCTAGTGCCTTGCTCGGCCACCCTTTGTCCGGATTACTGCGCAGAGTTCTACAGAAAAACGCCACTGAACGTGTTATTTCAGGAAAAGAGATATTTTCTGAACTTCACACCATGAACGTCTCCAACTTGGTAGGTATCTTGGCAGATGTGCAAGCGCAACATGGCTACGATGACCACACGGTTGTTTTGCGTAACGACGATCCGAATAGCCCAGTGTCGCAAGACTATACAACACTCACAGAACGTAAGCAGATCACCGTGTTGGCATTGCGCTTGAGTGCAAAAAGGCTGAACGAAAGCGCAAAAGACTTTGACGTTATCGACACCTTATTTAAATCTCAACGCAACCACTGTATCGATATAGCAACACGATTTGGGGCATACCATGTCGGCAACCTTGCCGATACAATGTTGTTTTATTTTGGTTATCCCGTAGCAAGCGACAATGATACCCGACTGAGTGCTAGAACAGCTTTAGATGTGATCAGTGAACTAGGTAAACGTAATGCACTGATGCAAGAAGCCCACGGGGTTCAACTCAATGCTCACATCGGTATACATTCGGGTATTTTCGTAACCTATGCCAACTCGGTACCTGAGGGCAATATTGCCAATATAGCTATGGATCTGGCAAGACTGGCAGGGGAAAGACAAATTCTCTGCTCAGCAGAGTCTCGAGCTATTTTAGAGCCCTATAGTGACTTCGACTATTTTGACAATATCCAACTTGGTTTATCTTTTGGGCAACTGTCCATATACAACTTAAAAGGTGAAAAGCGTATCGAAGCGTTTGGCTTTATGCGCGGTACCAAGAGTCACCATAAATTAATTGGTCGACAACTAGAGCTAGACAAAACACTGTCTGTAATTAATGGCGAAAACAATACCCGCATCGCCCATATCTATGGTGAAGCAGGTATTGGGAAGTCTCGATTACTGCAAGAAGTTAGGGATAATGCCAGCAAGTATCAACATTTGGTTGCTCAGTGTTTACCAGAACACCAAAACAGTGCTCTGTACCCAGTTCTCAATTTAGTTAAATACCTATTCAATACAGACAATCAAACGACAGATAATATCACGCAATTATTCACTGATGTCTTAACCGACTATGGCCAGTCCGATTCAGAAATCAATGCAACCATTCCTATCTTAATGGTATGGCTCGCTGTCGAATTACCTGAAGATATGCAACCATCTTCGCAATCACCAGACGAGCAAAAGCAGTTACTGTTTGCAGGTTTAAGTGCGCTGTTATTATCTCGTCAATCCAGTATCAGCGAATTTAAGCTCTATATCATAGAAGATATTCATTGGTCAGACTCTATCACCTTAGAGTTCTTACGCTATTTTGCCGCAAAGCTTCTAGATGGCAACGTTATGATAAGTACTTCAAGGCAAGCATGCCCGAGCAGCTTACATGACCTAACGCTGCTAGAGATCGAACTTAATAAACTTACTGCACAAGCTACAACAGACTTTATTGAACAGCTGTTCGACAGCAAAAATGTGTCCGACAATGTACGTTCTGTGCTGGTAAAACGAACCGATGGCATACCACTGTTTATCGAAGAGCTGGTCGATATGCTCAAAGAAAAGCAGCTCGTTCACGAGTCTGGTGGTGCTATCACATTTATCAGCCCTGACAGGCTGGAGCAAGTACCAAGCAGCTTACGTGAGTCGCTGCAACAAAAGCTTGATAACCTAGTGCATGCTAAAGAAACAGCTCAGCTTGCCGCCACCATTGGTAGAGAGTTTGAATACGAGTTGTTAGTTGCAACGTCTTCACTGAGCGAAGATCAAATTCAAAATGACTTGAACGAGTTACTTGAGCGAGAGTTAATCGTTCAACAAAGGCGCGTAAACAGTGATAGCTATGTATTTAAGCACGCCCTAGTCAGAGATGCTGCCTATGACTCACAAACTCATACAGAAGCCACAGCGAAACACGCACTATTTATAGATGCTTTAAAACGCTTGGATAGGTACACCGATCAACCATTTGTAACTGCATTTCATCTACAAAAAGTAAGTCAATTTGAAAGCGCTGCAACTTTGATGCTAGACAGCGCAAACGGTGCAAAGCAGCTGTTTGCAATCATGGAGGCCGAGTCATACTTACAAGAGGCTTTAAGAATCTGCCAAACAGGTGAACTGAGCGAAACCGAGCTGTACCTTAAAGTTAAAAATGATCTCGCGTCTGTCCGTATTGCAGGAAATGGCTGGGTAGATGAGCAAGCCAGTGATGCACTACATGAAAACTTTAAAGTGCTAAACGAAAATACAGATGCTAAAGAAAGGTTTACCACGACTCGTGGACTTTGGTTACAACTATACGCCACAGGCGAAACCGAGCAGGCCCACCAACTCGCATTGGATCTATACCAAAATAGTGAGTGGGTTCCTGACGAATTTAAGCCGGTTATTTATGAAATTCTTATTCAGACCTTATTCTCCAAAGCCGAGTTCTCAAAGATCATTACCGTACTCGATGAGATGCCAGACAATATATTCAAAAATGACTCCGAGACTATTTCAAATAACTTTGGTTTCTGCTCCGAATTAGTTTGTATCGGTTTTAGGGCGTTTGCAGAGCTTTATCTAGATAACCAAGCTCAGGCCGACAAACTGATCACACAACAAACAAAACTCGCTCATGAGGTTGGCATTGTCGATGTGCTATCGGCCACACACGGATTCCAAGCAGAATACCAATTAAACAAAGCTCTGTTGGCTGCCGATAAAACCACTTTTATCCAGTGTGCCGAAGAGGCAAAGCGCTTATCTCAAAAAGGTGTGGACTTGGCGAGAGAAGCAAAAAATGACGGCTGGAAAGGCTATTGTGAAATGCTGCATTTTATTGCCAGCGTCGATGCGGATATCTCAATTGAACAATTTGAGATGGGTATCAAACAGTTTTCTGGCTACTTGTCACATCGCGCCTTTTACTATTCCGTATTAGCCAAAATGACCTATTTATTGTGTGGCGAAACCAACACACAATTCCTTGATATTGCAGAAGAGTCTTCCGATGTATCAAGTTCACTTTATGTAAAACCTCAACTAAATACACTAAGGAAAATTTAGATGAAAACATATCCTAAAGGGCTACTGTCTTTTACTTATAACGCTGCAAACGATCCAGAAGTGAGAGAGCTAGTGTTACAAAACCTACCTCAGGCTATGGCGCTTTTCGACCTATCTGAATCACAAACAGAACTGGTACAGAAAGTAGTGAAAGAGTCATTCTTAACTGATGATCTATGGGCTCAGTACTGCGAAGAGCTTCGTCCAGAAATTGACGACGATATCGCCAAAATCTGGTAATGGAGACATGCGAGGCGCTTGCCTCGCATCACACTATGAATAATCTATCTCAACTACATCAGCAATTGTGCCACTCTCATGGCTTGTTAATTAATCAAAACAACCAAGAAGCAACCAAATATCTTGCTGACAAAATCCCCCAATTTACCAAAGGCGTTTGTTACGAATACCGGGCTGCTGAACTCAATCACCCATGTGACTTTCTCGTCGCCTATGACACGTCTGAAGAAACGCTTCTGCAACTTAGAGGTTTGTTTGATTCGATTGAACAACATCAATCCAAACAAATTAATGAATTTTTAGATCTCTATACTCAGCACCGCTGCCTAAGAGACATACCACTTATTTGGTTGAGCTTTGACTGGAGTAAAACCCACTACCCTATTATTCCGACATTTTATATAAGCACACAACACTATAGCTATGTAAAAGGAGAAAAGCTTAACGACACAATTAAGCATGCACTGTCGACATTGGCGCCCAACTCTCTTGCTCTAGGCGAAGCACTTGCCAGGAAATTAGAATACGGTAAGTTGAATCATATTGGGTTTACTTTTGCCAGAGATAGCCTAAAGACGAAATTCACAATCACATTAGAGTGTGAACACGTTTTGCCTCAGCTTGCGCTATTTGAGTGGCAAGGTGATGTAGCTCATTTACAAAGCGTATTGAACATTGCGTCTGAACTGAGCCACAAAGTACAAATCAGCATTTCATTCACTGATCAATTGAGCACAAAAATAGAAGTTGAGCTGCCTTGGGTGAGGCAGGAAAAAGATAACTATATTAACGACGAGTTTATTGAAAGAGTCATCGATATTTGTGACAAAGAGCCTAATTATCACAGGCTGAACGACGTATCTAAATGGCTTGAAAACAATCCAAATAACAAAGCTTTTTATACCAAGTTTTCAATCTTCGAAGATGGCAGCTGCAATCTGAAAAGTTATCTACATTCAAGCCCACAACCAAAAAGAAGATTATTCGGATGATTAAATCACTTACTCTAATTTCCAGCGTAACGCTTACAAGCATAATGAGTTTTCAAATAGCTGCCGAGCAACAGTACGCTACATTTCCAGATTGGTTGAGTAAAAACAGCTGTGATTATGAAAATCACAGTTTATTTTTACCTGACGATATTACAACACTGCCTTACTTTCCACCTGACGCCTATAACAAAAAAATCTGTAGAACGATAAAACCTCTCACGCCAAGTGATAGCAGTTACAATAAGAAGCTGGCATTTTTAACCAACCAGTATGACTTATTCTCTTGGGCTCAGTTTATAACTTTGAACCGAGAAGTGGATAAGCAGTTCAATGTCACGGCGAAGAACTTACAGGTATGCACAGGTGCAAACTGCAATACCCCTATTTGGTTTAACTGGAGAGATACAGACAGCGTTTTTATGGAAAATGGTTGTACACCAGATGGTTGGGATTTTACTAAAAACGCGTCTGTTAACCCAGCTTTAAAAGCCATTAGTCAAGTTGCCCCACTTGATATGGCAATAAGCCAAGCCATTTTGGTCGATCAAAACAATGAACCTGTTTATTACCAAAAGCTGCTGTCTCCGAATATATTTAATTTGGTCACGCAATTTGAAAACCAAAGTGCATTAGTTAAACCATACCAGCTCTATAATATAGATGGGCAAATTGACTATTTAAAAAGTTATGGCCAAGTTATCGCAAACACAGGTGGCTATGTTAATTGTCCGGATGATGTCAACAAGATCTGTAATAGCATTCCAGCGCTAGAAAACTATGGTCCGACAGATAATACTGGCGGACTGACCATTAAAGTAGCTTGGAAAGTGCTAGGTGAAAATGACGACCCGAGCAAGTTCATACATATGCAAAAAAGTGTCAAAGTGTATGAAAACCTGGACAATGGAGAGTATAGTAAGTCTGCTAAAAACGTCACTAAAACATTAGGTGTCGTCGGTTTTCATATCAGCCATAAAACCGTTTCTTCTCCAAACTGGGTGTTTACAACATTTAGCCACGAAGACAACATATCTGGCAGTAATCCATTGTTCAATGATCCCAACTGCCCAACCTGTGCTGTTAATCATGCAAATGGCGGTGAGACAAAAACACAGGTCACTAGATTGGAACAAATAGGCCCCATTACAAAACAGGTCAATCAGTTTGTAAAACAAAAGTTAGCTAAAGAAAAGTCTGTCCTTCAATATTACAACTTGGTCGGCACGCAGTTTTCAACCGACAGCAGCGATCCTGAGCGTGAAACTTTTCCAGGTAAAATTGCTAACTATTCTGGAGGCGCACCTCATCCGGTATTTCTAACCAATGAAGTGCTCGAAACGTTTCTTCAGCTTGGTAATACCCCAGTTGGTAAAGATAATAAGCTATTCTATAAAAGCTCATCATGTATGAACTGCCATGTGAGTGGTGGCTTTGCGCAGGCCGCAATCAACAATGTGCCAAAAGATCAGCTAAAATCGAGTTACTCCATTTCTCCAACTGACTTTATGTTCATTTTTGAAGATGCACATTGGCTAAACAGCCAAGCCTGTAAATAATCTCGTATAGGGCTATTTTTATAATAGCCTTACTTACAGAAACATAAAAAACTATAAATCGCTGCAATACAAAGCATTGCCAATATTACGTAGCAACAAATTTTCACACCGGCATGTTTGTCCACAGCTCTATTATCAACAAGCCACCTCACGCCGTAACGCCACAACACAAAAAACCAACTAAAAATTAACACTTTCATATTACCTGATGATAAATTAAACAACTCGTATTGTGATATCTCTTGTTGTCTTGCGGCAGTACAAATTTTCCACCGCACACTAACAAACAATATAAAGTTGTTGTTATTTAGCATTAAATATCAAAAGTTTAAGAAGTATTTTTAAATCCATATCTTTTCTAGTTTAAAAGGGAATTTGATGATTTATAGTGTACTTATCTATTTAACAGCGGTTGCTAGTTCTTCAGTGGATGTTGACCATGCCTATTTGCACCAACTCCCAACCCAGTGTGATAATTACACTCAATTGGCCAATCAAGGATATCGCATACTGCCCTGCTTCTTTGCTACATTGGGCAACAATCGGACAAACCAGTCAGTCATTCGCGATGCTTACCGACAATTTCATGCGTTAAATTGGGATGTATTGGAAGGCCTTCCTGGCGTTGCCGACTATCGCTCTAATTACCTATCTAAAAGAGACACATACCCGGTATGGCAATCATGGCCTAACTTAAACTCATTTTCCAAGTTAGATGACACATCTTGGCAAAAAGCCAAGAAAGAAATACCTGATATATGCCACGATTTTGTCTCATTTCAAGATCGCGCTTTGTTTGAAAAAAACCATCCAAATATAACCAATTTAAATACACCATTATTACTTGAAACGCTTTTAAACCCTCAAGGTAACATTCTAATAGATAGCAATGGTAACCCAGTCTACTACTCTATTCACATGAACAAAGTAGCATTTGACTACTTAAAAGATAATGAAACGGCTGACCCCAAAATATTTCCCGCAGCTGATGCATATGCAAACAAGAGAGGGTCAATTTTTGTTAAAGCCGCATGGCTAATAAGTTCTTTTTCAGATGCAGAAAACTACCATCGAGCGGCGGCATTTATCGTTGAAAAAGAGCAACAACAGGTAACAAATTGCAAACTAGCGGTTGTCAGTCTTTCTGCATTACACATAATCAATAAAAATAACCCGACGCCACAAGCTTTAGCGCCAGCAGATACAAGTTACAAACTGAATATGTGGAGCTGGGCAACATACCTGCACTCAGGCGCGGTTCCAACTAAACAGCAAAATTCAAAATCAGAGGTTGATCTGAATTCAAAGTACCCGCTTTTTAGTGAGCGTTTTATTACGATTAAAGAAAGCTGTTATGATCGGTCTGGCAATTTAAATACTCAACTTCCTACCTGTAAAATAAATAAGCCCACTTGCTACTCGAATGCTTCAGGTTGTGAACCCAGCGCTCTTTTAGGCCTTCTTTCTAATGAAGACAAAGATATCCTAACAATTTATAACGCTAAAACAGCGGAGCTGTTAAAGAGCTCTGTTTGGGGGAATTATCGTATTCTAAATAGTCAATGGTCAGATATGGGGATCATCAAACCAAAATATTTAGCCAACCCCATTTTAGAGCCATTCGATGGGCTAGATTCGAGCTGCAGCGGATGTCATTCCGATGCAAATACACAGAAATTTAATGACTTTGTATTTTCTACAAACCTAAAACTTAACTAGAATAGGGAATCTAATATGAAAAGAACTTTACTGTTTTCGGGTTTACTACTGGCATTTTCGGCTATCTCTGTTGAGGCTGTCGGCTCATCTTCTTATCAATTCAGCAAGCAAAACGCTTCAGTCCACTTAACCAGTCAACAATTATATAAATACAAAGACAGCCTTTGTGCCCTCCAAATCGTAAATACTATGGTGCTAGATGGTGATCTGCAGTCTGTTACAAGTACCATGTATCCACTTCTTAACAGTGATGCGAAAAATGCAGAGTTGCAGAAAGAAAAACTGAAAAATCTATACTACGTACCTTATTCAGAAGTAAGTGCGCAACAAGGCACATCTATTCACTACTTGATTGAAAAAGCTTATGGTCCCATCACTAAACTTACAAACGTCTATTTAAGCAATGAAATGGCTGACGAATTAGTTGCGCAAACAGCAAGCTACAATGCCCAAGCAAAATTGACTCTAACATTAGGGAATGCAGCAGTTAGAACGGCACTCACTCCAGATCATGGTGTTGCATATGAAGATGAAACTGAGCTTCACAATTATTCTGGAGACAGGAGCTTCATCTTAAACTCCCAAGATCAAAAAAACTTAGCGCTACTTTTGTTCTCAATTGCAAACAACAAAGCGCAATATGATAAATTCCAAGACCTACTTAAAAGTAAGAATATCAAAAAGATTAGCAATAACTTTAAGGCTATTGCACTTCCAAATAAACAATTTATCTCACAGACAGCAGCTGACAAACTGGCTTCTCTTACGGTAAAACACGACCATACTGAATTGGTATCTTTTATAGGCACTAATATTTATAAACCTTCTTGGTAAAGAGAGCGAATGTTCACCGTTTTAATTCGTAGATAACATTCAACCTTGAGTGACTGGATGTCACTCAAGGTTTTAAAATTTGACTTAGATTTATTTGCTTTATGCATAAGTACTTCCTCCTTCTAAAAGGCACTTTCGGAACTATGATGCTCGAATATACAAATTTAACCCATCTATACTGTGCTTAAAATAGATCTGATAACACATACAGTTTATTTATAACTGCTCTCCAATTATCTAAAAAATTATGCCAAAATATGCCCCAATACGCATAAAAGGATTATGTATGAAAAATATATTCTGCCTCATTACCTCTGTCGGTTTATTAAGTTCAGCTCAATTCGCACAAGCTGCGGATACCGGCTTTGGAGTATCCGTCTTCGGAGGACACTCTATCAATCACGACTTAACAACCAGTAAAGACCAAACAATCGACCTTGAAGACAATAGCCACTTCGGTATATCTGTCGATAGACTCATCAACCGAACACGCTATGGCATGTATTACAGCATCAATGAAACTGAGTTTGCTGATAACGCCATCGCAAAAGTTGACATGGAGTACTTACTATTTCAAAGCGCCATTGAGCTGCCTATCAATGACAGTTTATCAAGCTATGTTGGCGCACAGATTGGTGTAAACCGCATCACACCAAACTTTGCCGAAGCGGATGAGTTTTTTGCGTCGGGCTTGTTCACTGGCATCGACTACAATATTGGCGCTGGTTTTCACGCATTTACCGAGCTTAGATGGATGGCAACCATTGTAAAAAACACGTCTCAAGTTGTCTGCGACGATGACCCAAATACACAAGACAATTGTATTTGGCACTTCGATGGTGACGTACTAAGTCAGTTCCAATTTAGTGCTGGTCTAAATTACCGTTTTTAGTCGCGTTAAACTTTGCTTTAGTTCATCAATAAAAAGCCTAGTTTTATATGGGGTGAAGCGGGTGTTTGGGTAATAGGCCCACAATTGCTTCACCTCTGATTTCAAATCTGGCAGGACCGGAATTAAAACCCCTTGCTTTAGCTCTCTGGCGACATATTGCGGGGAGATAAAAATTAATCCCATCCCCTGAATGGCTGCCTTCATCAATGCATCAAGATGGTCGGAGACAAAATTGTAGTGACTAAAATCAAATAAGCTGCCGTCTTCTAAAATTATCCCGCCTTTCTTCTGGTAGTAATTACTCAACAACATTTTATGGGCTGCCAAATCTTCAATGGCCGTTATTTTTTCACATTGTGATAAATAGCTAGGTGCTCCGAATACCGTCATTTGATAGTCAGCCAATCGAATTCCTTTGTGAGCCGCAGAATCAAACTCTTCATAATAACTGGTGATCACCAGATCATGCTCGAGATCTGGCGGAGAGCCCGGCGTCAATATATTCAAATGAATTGTGAGGTTTTCATACTTGTCTAAAAATTGCTTAATGACAGGCATTAATAAACTACTGCCTATGGCCTGGGTCGCAGCTATTTTTAGGGTACCTTGCGGCTCAAGCTCACTCCCCTGTGCCTGCTCGATCATATCGTCAAACTGCCCTACCCAGTTTCTTGCATAGGACAAAAAGCGAATGCCGTTTTCGTTTAAGCTTACTTGCCTTGTCGTACGCACAAAAAGTGTTTGACCCAACTGTTTTTCAAGCCAGTCAATTCGCTTGCTCATTGCCGACGCAGACACACCTATGACATCTGCGGCCTTGGTAAAACTGCCCATATCCGATAATACAACAAAGCTGCGTACAGCACTTAGCCAATCCATATTATTTCCTATGAAGAAAAAGTCTTTTAATTATTACCTTATTTTTAGGACATTAAAAGCACGTTATAGTAGCGCCTATTGTGCCCCACCATGAGTAACTGCCTTGAATAGATATATTGCTTTGGCCGCTTTTTTACTGTCATGCTCTCAATTGGCCAGTCAAATATTTATGCCCGTATTGCCTGATATCACGCAAAATCTTGCGCTTACTGAGGGAGCAAGTCAGGCAATCATTATTAGCTTCTTTGTTTCATTGGGGGCTGCACAATTAATTGCCGGTCCGTTATGTGACAAATACGGCAGCCGGCCTATTTTTATCTGCGGACAAATCATTTTAGTACTGGGTACATTGCTGTGTGCTCTAGCCTCTGATGCCAACACTTTTCTAGCTGGCCGGGTGTTGCAAGGTATTGGTAGCGCAGCCCCTGTACTCGTCAGCCGAGCAATTTTATACGCGACGTTTAAAGGTAATAAACTAAACAGCTCAATGGGGAATTTAGCCATATCTGCCAGTTTAGTCGCTTTGATCACACCACTGATTTCAGGCACCCTCGCAGACATGTTTTCATGGCAAGGAATGTCCATTGCACTTATTGTCTATTATGGCTTCGTGATGGTTTTTGGCCTGATTGTATTTCCCACGCAACAATCCTCAAATATATCATTACGCCCCGCTGCACTTGTAAAGCAATATGTCGATATTTCCCTCAGTCGTTTTTTTGTATCAATGGCTGTATTAAAATGGGCACCGACATTTTTATATTTAACCATTCAGCTTTACTTCCCCTTTCTTTTAAGGAATCAATTTGGCTTTACCACCGAGCAAATTGGTCAAGCTATGACAGTGTGTATGGGCGGCCTGCTTATCGGTTCTTCTCTTGCCAAAGCCATGCAAAAACGAGTCTCCCATTTAAAAGTTGTTGTCTATTTATGGCCTGCTTTGCCAATAAGTGCGCTGACTTTCCTATTTTTTCACGGTTCCGTCTACGCCGTTGTCTTCGCTTATTGCGCCATATTGTTTATTTTTGGTGGGTATTTTCCCAGCTATATGTACTATGTCGGACACTTCCATACATCGCGTTCCAGTACCGCCAATGCGCTTGTAGGCGCCACCGAACTGCTGATATTTTCAGTAATAGCTTGGCTTGCTAATCAATATTTAATTAGCGGCCCAGACTCTATTTCAATCATTGTCGCGACAATTTCTATCATCGTATTATTGGCTGCAAAACACCTCTCTTTTGCAGCAAAATCTAATCACTGTATTCAAGGAGAAGTAACATGCAATTCGAAACCGAACGACTCATTATAAGACCTTTACAGTCCACCGATTTGCAAGCTGTTTATGACTCTCGTCGGAACCAAGAGACATCAAGATATATTGGTAAACCAGAAACCCTAGATGATGTTAAAAAGCGCATTGAAGAAGCCAAACAGCCTTTTCAAAATCTAGAGGGGCAGAGATTACTGCTTACCTTAGAGTGCAAATCATCGGGTGACTTTATCGGTGAAATGTTATTCAAGCATACCCAATTGGCCAGCCGCATTGGCGAAATAGGCTACCGATTGAGTCCAGAAAAACAGAAAAAAGGCTATGCTTTTGAAGCGACTAGCGCACTTATTTCGAAGCTTTTCACAGAGTTCGACCTAAATAAAATCACGGCTATTTGCGCGACTGAAAATACCGCTTCATGGCAACTGATGGAAAAACTCGGAATGAAAAAAGAGGGTTGCTTACGCGAATATATGTTGCTCCAAGACAGGTGTGTAGATAGCTACTTATACTCCATATTGAAAAGAGAGCACGTACGTTAATTATTGACCTTCTTCGAAATGAATGGTGAATGGCTTAATAAACGCAATAAATGGCGCTTTTACTTGTCAAATCCTCAACATTGGATTCTGAAATTTTATCTCTTTATTGGCTAACGCAGATATCAATCAACATCTATACTGTTTAAAAGCATTGATGTAGGAGTTAGTTATGAGAATGCGCAAAAAGCTCATCAGTAGTTTTGTCCTGACGGTGATAGTTCCAATATTAGCAATATCTATCATGAGCATTACGCGCACTAAGCAAGAATCTCTCACGCGATTCACCGCTTCATCCGACAGTGAAATACGTCAGGTTGAAAATACCTTCGTATTATTTTTCGAACAAATGAAAAACAACGCGCGATTTTTAGCACAAAGCCAAGCAGTTGTGAATGTCAGTGACGACACTAGCACATACTTTGGCGCTGAAAAAATGATGACCCCAGAGACGTCTGGAGACAACGAAGCTGAGATTTTTCGATTATTTGAGAGTTTTGGCGTTACCCACCCTGAACTCTTATTTGTATACCTTGGCACCGCTCAAGGTGGCTTTATTCAATACCCAGCTGAACCTCTTGGCGGCTATGATCCCCGCAAGCGCCCTTGGTATCAAGAAATAAGCCAAGCGTCAGACAAGGTCGTCATTACCGAACCTTATCAGGGTGTCACAGGGCAAGCTATGGTATCGGTTGCCACCGCAATTAAACGCGACAGTGCACTTGTCGGCGTACAATCACTGGACGTCACACTGGCAACATTAACTGATATTGTAAGTAGTATTCAGCTAGGAGATACTGGATATCTGATGTTGCTGGACGGTAATGGTACGATACTGGCCGATCCGAAGAACCCAGATAGCAACTTCAAAAATGTCGCTGACCTGTCATCACCTAAATACCAAGTAATCAAAAATATGAGCAGTGCACATAAGGATGCACTTGTCGCCATCGAAGACGCAGAAAAACAGATGATGGCTAAATCATATTACTCCAAAACATTAAACTGGACCTTTGTTGCTTTGATGGATGAAGACGAAATTCTCTCTTCAGCCTATGCGATGTCTTACAATATCAGTGTTATCGCACTGATTATGTTGGTACTGTTCATCGTCATTGCGATTGTACTTGCCAATAAAATCGTCTATCCCATTGAAATGGTTTCAGAGGGGCTCAAAGAAATAGCGCAAGGTGAAGGTAATTTGTCAAAACGGCTGCAAATAATTGGCAATGATGAGATCAGCGAGCTTGCCTCATGGTTCAACCAATTTTTAAATTCGATCAATGCGCTGGTTATTGATATTAAGAACAATGCCAGTAATTTGAATGAGCAGGCTCAGCAATCTCACGGCAGTATTGATGAAATTCGGGGACAGTGTCATCACCAAGCCAGCACCTCTCAACAGACAGCTGAGCACACCCATGCCATGGAAAATATGGCCATGACGGTCAATGATAATTGTACCCAAGCACTGAGTGAAATATCCAATACCGACTCACATGCTCAGCAGGGTAATGAGCTCATTCAAAGCACGGTTAAACAAGTTGCCACCTTAAACGATTCACTGGGTAGCTCAGCTCAAGCAATGAGCGAGCTTGAAGATCAGAGCAACAATATTACCAATATTCTCGAAGTCATTAGAACGATTGCCGAACAGACCAACTTACTGGCTCTCAATGCCGCCATTGAGGCTGCTCGTGCCGGTGAACAAGGGCGAGGCTTTGCAGTAGTTGCAGATGAAGTGCGTACTTTGGCCCAGCGCTCTCATGATGCGACGAAAGACATTGAAAAAGTACTCACAAAACTCACTGAAAAAACTAGGGCGGTGTCTAAACATATGACCTTAAGCGTTGAGGAGTCTAAATCAGCCATTGAGCAGTCGGAGCAAGCTCATCAGGCATTTGAAGAAATTGCGGATTCGATTTCGAGGGTCAAACCCATTATCGCTAACATTTCGCAACAAGCAGAGCAACAAGGCGCGTACTCAAGCGACAGTCGCACTCAAATTGAAGGCGTTAACCAGTCAATCAAACAAGTGAGTCAATCTGCGGACACCTTGTATGATGGCGCTAAACAATTGGTCATATTCGCTAACAACCTCAATGAACTCGTTGGCAGATTTAATACTGATTGAGGCCGTTTTACACCAAGTTATAGAGGGGTTTGCTGCGCCATCCCCTCTAAAAACTGCAAACTTGCACGCTCCTTATCGCTGGGTTTGTATGGCTCTCTTTTTAAATCTGATAAATCAACTGTGTGCAATGGAATTTCTGTGATTAAACTTTCACCATAACGGGTTCTTTCCCCTGGTACTGACGACATGCGTTCGACAATGAAAGTCGTCAATTTGAGGTCATTGCTTAAATTAGGCAATACAGATTGATGAGCTTTCAGCGTGATTTTCTGTTTTCCATTGGCCAGCTTTGACTTTGTCACCAAGTGCGCCAAAGGCTTTCCACCGTCAAATAAGTTTGCTCTAACCCGATAGATACCCGCATCTTCCACATCTAGCTCTAAAGCAATGATTAAGTCACTGCCTTGCACGTCTATGTACTTTAGCCCGACGAGTTTTGCACTCGGCTGTACATATTTAGCCTGTGCCA
This sequence comes from Pseudoalteromonas luteoviolacea, assembly GCF_018100925.1. GTDB lineage: Bacteria > Pseudomonadota > Gammaproteobacteria > Enterobacterales > Alteromonadaceae > Pseudoalteromonas > Pseudoalteromonas obscura. The sequence goes on from NZ_JAGJEH010000007.1 coordinate 27,272, forward strand.
CAATCGCAATAGGATCGCCACCCACATCTGCCGTCACTTTCAATTGTATATCACCGATAAAAGTGTCTTTGGCAGACAACTTGGTGACCGCTTGTCCCTGCTCAACTCTCAATTCCCTCTCAAGCAGTACCTTGCGGTCATCGACTAAACTGACAAGCACTTTCGCTTGTGTAATGCCTTCTCCGGTCAACTGTAATTCAATTGGCTCTGGATAAGTGAAGCGGTATTTATTGAGTACCAAAGCAATCGTGCCGCTCAGATCTGAATTCGGAACTGTGACCGGAATAAAGCGATTGGGCTCCAAACGATCAATATCGTGAATGCTTAAGGGCTGAGAATAAGGTGCAAAACGTAGCGTTTCTCGATAATTGGAAGCGATAGCTTTCGCCGCCTTTTGTGTACTGGTAAGTTGAAATGGCGACATATTAATCGCACTCGTAGCTTGCTCTTTGTCTAGCGCAACTACATCGGGCTCTTTTTGTTCCTGAATATCTTCTACTTCTTTGAGTACATTGGGCGATTGCTTCGGCTGAATGCTGCTATTTGGCGTAATTGCACGCCAAATAACAAGTGCCAATAGGGCACTTGTTATAACGACAAAGATTTTCTTCATAATGTCTACTCAGGGATAGCAGCAAAGAGCAGCGCTGACATGCTGGTGTTCTCAGACTGTCTTACATATCTGTACTTTTTCTTCCACAGCCAAAAGCCTTTCTCTTCCTCATAAGTAGAGAATGTCACGCGTTTGTTCGGTGCTATATCAATCGAGGATCGAGCTGTCGTTACTCTGCCATTTGCCTGATTTGATATCACCGAGTGATGATCATAGTTATCACTCATTAACATTGGGTAGTGGTAAGGTAAAAAGTGTCTCACCCCTCCGTCCTGATCAGAGAGCTTTCCGTCCATGCCAATATTTACACTACAACTGTCAAATGCCGCTACTTGGTTGGCACCACATGCAGAATGGGCCGCTACAACACTGTCGTCAATCCCAGGTAAAAATAGCTTCGTAGCATTTAGGTACAAGTCACCATCTGCAACAAATCTGAGTCTAGGAGTACGATCTCCTGGAAAGCTCGCAATTTGACGCGCATTATTCACTTTTAAATCGTTTAAAACTCCGAGCGTTTGACCCACAGAACGTCCGAGCCAAGCTCTAACAGCGGCTTCGACAACCGGATTTGCTAAACCATTGGCAACATTCACAGCTAGGTCGGCTAATTCACTGCCGCCACCAGCGCCTGCAACATCGAAGGTCGCGACGATATTTAATGGCTCAAGCCCTGCATTTTCTAGCCAGTTCGCTTGGTTGTCTATGATGTATCGAGTGATCAAATCACCCGTTGAATGTGTTAAGAAGATACACCCTGGCTGACAAACACCTTGTTCCGACATAGTGCGTAATTTTGGCCACAAGTAGTCACTTGCAATTTTGCCTTCTACACGCTCATAAGACGGCCAATCGATGCGTTCATCGGCGAGGACTCCCCAATATTCAGCCCAATATGCTTCGCCATCACTGTCGATTTTTCTCGGGTCAATGGCTGTCAACTGTTGAGATTGAAAACCATGAACCAGTACTGTTTTATAGGCCTTAGCGCTAACACTGATACTTGCACCCATAAAAGTTAACACCAAACTGCTGACTAATATCTGCTTGATTAATTTCACTGACGCACGCTCCATTTTATTCATTAAGAAACGTAAACACACCCCAACGACTTCGTGTTTCACTATTAAATGATTACCAAGTAAATACTCAAAAATCAAACTAAAATATTAATTTATTTTCACACTGTTAACTTTTTAGATCAAAAAACACTCTAAATATCACTGTTTTAGTCAGGTTACTAAGAGGCTAAAATTAAAATAAATGAGGTTCTAGTTTAAAGGAATATGGAAGGGATCTGCTCGTTATTGTATTGTTTGAACTCTAAATGCAGAGGTGATGCAAGGGTGTTTTCCCACCTATTTTTATTGAACGTCATAAAATAATGATGAGAAACTCAAAAGAAATGGTCAAAAAACAGTGAAGCAGAATAAAAACAGACGAGCTTTAGTTAACCCGCTTAACGAGTTATATTTGCAAGTCGTTTAACCTGCTACTTCTACACGATTTCGGCCATGGGATTTGGCAAGGTATAACGCTTTATCCGCGCATTCTACTAGGCTGTGCCAAGTCATTGTCTTACCGAATAATGCAATGCCAAAACTGGCAGTAATATGTTTCAAAACTTCGCCAGTTTCTTTGTCTTTCAATGACAGTTTAGCGATGTCCTCACGAATACGATTGGAAAACCCAACAGCTTCACTAATGCTGGAAAAGGAAATTAAAATACAAAACTCTTCACCACCATAACGATAGGCTTGACCTTCGGTGTCGCTGTGCAATTGAAGTTTTTGTGCTACTTTTCTCAAAACATCGTCGCCACGCTGGTGACCAAACTCATCGTTAAATTGTTTAAAGTGATCAATATCAATAAAGATCAGCACCTTTTGTAACTGGTTATTTTCATCACAAAACTTGATAATATCGTCGTCAAACTTTCCTCGATTAAGTAAGCCAGTTAATTTATCAGTGCTCGCTTTTTCCTGCGCATCCGTTAAGGTATCTTGCAGTTGCTTTATTTCACTGTACGCTACTTCAAGTTTCTTCTGAAAGCACAGAGCATTGTGTTGCATAACAATGGACTCCTGAGTCAGTTTAGAAACATAGTTCAGTACATCATTATAGATTTCGGGCCCTGCGTTGGTATTTTGCTTTTTCAGCTGATGTAAACCAACATGGCACTCAGACAACACGGCTGAAAATTCTTCTGAACAACTCAATGTGTTATTTATCTCTTGTTCAACATTATTAAGTGTGCCTTTTACTAGGTCTGACATCTCATGGAACAGAGCAAGATCTTGCTCACTTAAGAACTCATCAAACAACGCTTTAGCTTGATCCGGCGGGCAAGTACCATGCTGCGCAAGGATCTCCTCAAGTTTCCGATTGAGATCGGGCTCTTTTCCTAGAACATAGCAATACCAAATCGCATAGTTCATAGGCGATAACGGTATTTGGTATTTAACCATAAAAGGTACAGCTTGTTTTAAACAACTTGCAGATTGAGCGAAAGAGCTATTTTGTTCCATGTAAGACCCATCAAACCACCAATTTCGGCGGCATCATTATTAATTTTTGTTCTGCTTTGAGAGCCAAGAAATACAATACTAAATAATTAGAAAAAATTAATCAATCTTGATTTTAACACCCTAATAACAACGACTAGCAATGTAAAAAATGCATACGAATTAAGTATAAATAATGTCTTAGGAATAATTTATGTAGCCAAACTATCACAAAGTACCCCTATAAGGTATTTTGTAATTGCATTTTAATCAACTTAAAACCGCCTATTTTTCCACTTTAGTCGTCTGGATCTCGTAACATGCTCTTGAATTGACCTAGCTGCCAAGGCCGCATCGCAAGCAACAACCCTACACCTCTGCGTTTGCTCAGCGGAAGCTTAATATCTTGCTCGTTTAACTTTGCAATCTCCTTAGTCAGCTGCTGCAGCCTGCGTTTGATGGTCGCTATCGTCGCATCGCTATAGCTACCTCTCAAATAGAATCGGTAGCTGTCTTCTTGATTAAATTCTCCTTGCAGGAACTTTCCCAATACGTGTTGTTCAATATAAGACTCTAAAGGACCGCCAGGTATCCAGCTAAAATCTTGGGCAATAAGCAATTTATATTTATTGTTTGGCAATAGTTGGATCATTTTTAAGCGGTCAAGATGCGCAAATAAACGGACACATTCGAGCGCCTCTATTTGATACTTAGTGATGATATCTTCAAATTCCCAACCGTCCCGAACACATACCGCAACCAAAAACAGTTTTGGATTGTCCATCAACTCCTGCTCTTGTTGGACGGTCAACTGGCTGATCTGTGACTGTTGTGATTGGGATAAAACAAATAAATCACAGAGTGTTACATCCAAAAGTTCGCAGACACTTTCCAACTTTTGTAACGAGAATAGTTCATTTGCGAACATTCTTTTAATGGTGGCTTCACTTTGCCCTAAGTGATTAGCAACATCCTTATAAGTCAATTTTTGCTGTTTAAGAAGCAGCTTTATAGTGTTAGAAACAAGTGGGATTTGGCTCATGGTATTAAATTTTAATACTTAAAGTATCTTTTCATAATACAAAGTATAAGTATGTATACAAGTCCGTCCAGTTTGTTAATTTAGATAGCAACAAAACAGAACGGAGTGTTTTCATATGCTAGGACAAACAATTAAAACAGCTTTAATTACCGGCGCCGCATTGGCTTCTTTAGTTTTTACACCAGCAAGTATCGCGTCAGACAATGCATCAAACGCCAGTCACCATACGAGTCAAGCCATTAAATACAGTGCATTGACTATGGGTGATAGCGTGGTAGCTGGCGCAGCAATTTCAACCGCTGTAGTTGCTGTGCCCATGGTCATTACGGGTACAGTGGTGTTAAGTGGAGGTATGGCAAGTATCGGGATGGCAAACGCAGCGCTTGATTCAAAAAGTTCGAAGCCACTACCAATTAGTGATGATGTGATCATTGCAGGACCGCCCCCATCAGCAAAGTTAGAAGGAGAATAAACATGGGCATTAAACGATATGCAATCTACTTAACCATCGCTTTGCAAAGTATGAGTGTGGTAGCTGGCAGTGAACGCTCTAGTGAACACCATTTCGAACCAAGTGAAATTGCACAATTTGCGAAACACGTTGAGAAATATAGCGCTGCACATCGTGCCCATGTATTTATTATTGGTCGGGTCGGACAGCCGAGCCATACATTACCTGAAGGCGTCGAATTTACCCATGTAGCCATTGCCGTCTACTCTCAAATCACCACAAATAATGGCGAAAAGAGGTACGGATACGCTATCCACAACCTATATCAACAGGCTAATAATCCTGCAAAAAGTGAATTGGTGATAGACTATCCAACTGACTTCTTTTGGTCGGTCAAAGAACTTAAAGCTGGTATTGCAATACCTAAATTGAGTGTACAAAAACAGATCCTTGAAGCCATTAATAACGGCGTTGCAGAGCAGGTTCACAACCCAAAGTATTCGCTCATAGCAAACCCATACAACAATCAAAGACAAAACTGTACTGAGCACACGCTCAATGTGATTAACGCAGCATTGTATAAGACTTCAGATATGGCACAGCTCAAAGCAAACACCAAAGCTTATTTTAACGCGCAACCTCTGCCAGTGAGTCGCTTCAAGCTGTTTTTTGGTTCCGTGTTTAAAGACGAGATCTACAGAAAAGATCACAGCGGACGTGTCCGTATCGCCACCTTTACAAGTATTCGTGACTACTTGGAGCAATATGATTTGCTGGCGCATTCCACCGTTATTACACCAAAACAGTCATCTGAGGAGATTTAATTATGGACAATCATCAATCACAGCAAAGCTCGAACAAAGCATTTAATATTGCTTCTATCGTCGTATTGGCCATTGGCATTGTCACCTACTGCATTGGCCTGTTTAATGCCCAAATGCAGCTAAACGAAAAAGGCTACTATTTAGTTATCCTACTATATGGCCTGTTTAGTGCGATTTCGCTGCAAAAAAGTATCCGAGATAAGCAAGAAAATATTTCGACATCAAGTATCTATCAATTACTCAGTTTAATCTCGACCGGCGCAGCGATTTTGCTATTAATGATCGGGCTATATAACGCAAATTTGTTGCTCAGTGAAAAAGGGTTTTATGGTATTGCCTACCTGATGAGCTTGTACGCTGCAGTAGCTGTACAAAAAAATATCAGAGACAGAGAACAGGCAGTTCAATCAGAAATCACACAAATGGAATATGTGCAAACTTCTACCCAACCTGCGGGGGAGTAATACCACGCAAGCTGACAATGGTCAGCTTGCAATTTGAGTTGCCATGATGAGCTTGCTGTCTTTGTTTGCCACAACCTCAAAACCATACTTGTTGTAAAGTGCTACGAGATGCGGCTCGCATTTTAAGTATAAAGTTTGCCAACCAAGCTCTGATGCTTTTAATTTTGCGTGAGAGACCAACACTTCTGCTACCCCTTTACCCCGAGCACTTTCATCGACATACACACCGTCTAGCCAACAAGTATCATGACTAAATGTTATTTCCGCTGCCCCAACAAGTTTGTCATGGCAATAGGCAACAAAGCCAGCCCTTTGCTTAGTACAAGATATTTTATCGACAACGTCTGTCAGTGTTGCATTGGGGTTTTTACTGTCCCACTGCGCAAAGTACCAGCGAGCGACTTGCTCTATGGCTTCGCTACTGTCTGATATTGCAATTACTTTGATATTTTTCACGGCTTGACCTTTGTTCTTTTTTTATGCAACCAAACTTCCACTACAACGCAGAACTCAAAGATGTAATTACTTAAATCTTACCCTTTACGTATATAAAATTACTCATTTCTAATTACTTTAGCTATTAAGGTGCATGAAGATATAGGTGTTGAGGACCTGAAAATGAATGAAAGCGCACAAAGCTGTGCGCTCCAAAGACGTGGCGAAGGGGTCTACTCCAAATGCGTGTAAAGCGCTAAAAACCCTTCGATTAAGTAAACGTAGAACAAGGCAAATAAGATCACATTGTTTCAAATATAAAATTAAAAAGGCCTATACTCTCCCAAGTCTAAAGCCCCAATTTCAATCACTTTCTGTATTCGCTTGGTGATTCACAGTGTGTACTGCCCATGTTTGATATGCGCTTTCGCCTTTTTGCGCTAAGGCTTCGGTTAAAAATTCTATAAATACGCGCACTTTAGTGGGTAAATAGGTGCGTTTGGGGTAAATGGCAAAAACCCCGTTCTCAATTTCTGGTGGCCTAAAGTGAGGGTAAATGGAGATCAGTTTACCGCTCTCAAGGCCGCTTTTAGCAAGAAAATGAGGTAGTTGAGCAAACCCTAAGCCATCTTCACACATTGATACCATCATTTCACCATCGTCGGTAATGTGACTAGATTTCAGATCATATAATTGATACTCATCTTGTTCATCAGGTAAGTATATTGGCTGAAGTTGTTGCGTCTCTTTGATTCGAAAACCAATCCATTTGTGTACATTAAAATCATGTTGGCAACGTGGGGTGCCATGTTGTTGAAGGTAATCTGGCGAAGCGCAGACAAAAAAGTCCATTGGACTGAGGCGCTTGGCAACCAAACGGCTATCTTTAATAAACCCAGTGCGGATCGCAATATCGACACCACTTTCAATCACATCTGTGTGTAAATCGTTGATTTGGAGTTCTAGCTGAATGGCCGGGTACCTATCGCAAAAAGCAGCTAAGATTGGACGCAAATACAAGTGTCCATAACAAACAGCAGAATTGATTTTCAACACCCCGTTCGGTGAGTCATTCAGGTGACGAAGTTCATCTTCGCATGCCAATAAGTCTTGCAGTAATTTGCGAGCCGTTGATAAATACTGATTTCCAGCCTGTGTAATACTGAGTTGCCTAGTAGAGCGCTGCAAAAGCGTTACTTGTAATTGCGACTCCAAGCGACTGATGGCTTTACTCACTGTAGATGGGTCGGTATTGCACATCGTTGCAGCTGCGGCAAAACTGCCACTATCACACGCGGCTATAAACAACTCCAATGCTCTAAGTTTATCCATGTTCTTCGCATTTAACCGTTTCCTACTACTTACTATAACAGCAAAGACTCATGAATTATATTCACAGGTGTATGGAATACATGGTTATTTTTCACAGCCTTTTCCCGCCATAAACTATTTGAAGTACACATTCAGATGAGCTTGGAGACTTAGTTTTGAAAAATATCACCCCACAACCACCTCGCCAACACAGTATTTGGATATATATTGTGTTCGCTTTCATTGCCATGTCAGGCCTGTCATATATTAATTTTTTGCCTGGCTTGGTCAATGCGCTTGCTGGCAATATCGGCTACTCAGAGTCTGAAGCGGGACAAATTGTCTCACTTAATGGATACGGCGCTTTATTTGGTACAGCCACGGCTATTTTTGTTGTTCGTCGTTTCCCATGGAAACCGTTACTCCTAGCTTCATTCGTACCTCTGCTTTTACTGGAAGTATCAACTCCCAGCATCGACGGTTTGAATGCCATGTTGATAACCCGGTTTTTTTCAGGGTTTACTGGCGGTCTCGCCGTGGGCGTATCATTCTCCATGCTAGCAAGATTGACTAACAGTGATCGCGCATTTGGCATTTTATTGTTCACCCAATTCACTATAGGTGCCTTGGTGATGTATTGCTTACCTTTACTTGAATCTAACAACAACCACTTTGCAGTATTCTATATTATGGCGGCTATTGTGATGGCGGGCTTACTATTGACCCTGTTTATGTCACCTCATACGCTGCCAAAAGCTGCTATCTCGCATATGCAAGCCAATATAAAATCAATTGCTCATTCCGTTCGTTTGATGCTCACTATCTTGCTTTATATCAGTGCTGCAAGTGCACTATATACCTATGTCGGGGTTATAGGAATTCACGCCAACTTTGGACAAGAACAAGTCAGCACTGATATCGCATTTACCGGCCTACTAGGCTTAATTGGTGCCATGTTACCTATGTTAAAATCGCGACTCCTTAAAAGACAACCACTCATAGTTTCCGGTGCGTTGCTGTGCGCGGCTGCTAGCATCATGCTATTGCAACCTGCTCTATCGCACGCCATCTACATAGTGGCGTTAGCCTTGGTGTTTTTTACTTGGCCTGCTGTACAATCGTATTTGTTCGCTAGCGCTGCCGATTTAGATCCAAGCGGTCGCCTTTCAACTATTGCCTCGCTCATAGCTTCTGTTGGTATGGCCTCTGGTCCACTGCTCGCCGCCCTTTTAATTGAACCCGGTAATTACACTTCAATGCTCTATACCTGTAGTGCCTTATTTGCACTGAGCACAGTCGTTTTACTGATCCCACTGAAATCTCACAGCAACATAAACTCGCTGCAACCTAACCGTTCTCACTCCGAAATAAGTTAAGAGATAGCCATGATTAAATATTTACTTAATAAACAAATACTCGCCATGAAGAGTCAATATCAATACGATGTGCGCTATATGGAAGACATCATAGCAGCGGATCTACCTGCCTTTTTAAAATACTGGGGCTTTACAACCATGTCTTCTCATCGGGCCCATGTCCCAATGGCCCCTCTATTTGCTGCACGCATTCGAACACTCATCAGTGAAGATTGTGGGCCCTGTATACAGCTAGCCATTGACATGGCACTTGAAGCTGGCATCGATACAACAACCATTACACACATTGTCAGCAATCAAAAAGACAAAGTTTCTGAAGAAGTTGCACTTGCCATGCTCTTTACAGATTTGGTTTTAGCCCATGACCCCGGTGCTGATTTACTAAGAGAGCGTATCGTTCAACTATGGGGTCAGTCTGGCTTGATCACGCTTGGATTTAGCATTAGTGCATATCGGGTATTCCCAACATTAAAATACGCTTTGGGTTACGGGCAGACCTGCCAGCAGCTCAAGATAAATGACTCGGCTATTTTACCAAACCATATTAGTTAGCTACCTGTTGTAGCGCATCAGTTAGCCCCCTTACTCTGTTGCGCTCCCAAAAATACACACTTGGTATTAAAATACTCCATTACTGTTTTTGATTTTGCCCCCCATAAACAAGCTATATAAACGCATTGAAACATCCAAAGCTTGAATGGCATCCCAATGCTCAACAAGCTTGCCGTCTCTCACCGTCCAAGTATCAATAATATTCATGCCTTTTGTGTCATCGCCACGGTGTTTCGCTTTTAAAGTCGCATGTGAGTGAATAATTACTTGATCACCATCAACAAACATACGCTTGATTTCATAGCTGAATTCAGGAGCCAGTTTAACAAAGTCGCGTAATGTTTCGATTACTCCGGAAATGCCATCAGCCATATTGCGATTATGCTGCTTATATGGACCTTGACCAAAACGCGTCATCACCTTTTCAAAACTGTGATCGTTCATCAGTAATTGTACAAATTCTGCGACAATTTTGGCGTTTTTTGTCTCTTGCTCATTCCAATGTAGGCTAATTAGCGCGTCTGTGTTTATTTTTGGGCTATTCATCTTTTGCTCTCAATTTACGTGTGACACATATAAAAGCGCCACTCACATTTAACTTTTAAAATGCAAGTTAAATTATTTGATTGCAAAATGCAAGTAAATTATTATAGACCAAAATTGTTCAAAGAGACCTATCATGACCAAACGTTCTGATTGTCCTATCTCTAATGTTCTTGACCATGTGGGAGACAAGTGGAGCTTGTTGATCATTAGAGATCTAATGTTTTTCGGCAAACACAGCTACTCAGAGTTACAAAATTCTGATGAAAAAATGGCGACTAATATTCTCTCGAGTCGACTCGAGAAATTAGAAAAAGAGGGGCTGATATACAAACAGAAAGATAAACAAGATAAAAGAAAAAAAGTATATCGACTAACCGAAGCAGGTATTGATATGCTGCCTATCATGTTGGAAATGATTGTGTGGAGTGCTAAACATGCGCCTGAGACAAATATCCCCAACCAATTGGTATCGCGAGTTCACACAGACCGAGCAGGCTTAATTCAAGAGTTAACAGAGCAGCTCCACCAGCAGCCATAGACTGCCAGTTTAGAAAACTAAAAGGAGAGCCGCTCCACAATAGCGGACGTGCCCGTAGCACCCGCTTTGATAGCGCCACCAAGCAAGTATATTTGATTACCTAGGCTCACCGCTCCCAAACCATGACGTGTCGATGTCATAGTTAGCGACTCTGTAGCCCAGCGCTGTGTGGCCGGATCATATCGGAAGATCTGGTCAAATGTGCGGGTTTTCATTTCTCGCTTTCCCTTGTCATTTTTAACATAGGTGTACTCTTCACCACCAAATACATAAATCTGGCCATTAATTACAGCGCTCGCCAATCCTGCACTTGGCTGTGGCATGGGCGCTAAACTCTGCCAGCGATCTTCCTTAGGATCGTATCGCCAAAGATTGTCGAGATTTTTAAAATCGAGTGAGTTTATTCTTCCCCCCATCACATACCACTGCTCATTTATGACTACAGACGTAGCCGAATTACTGGCAATTGGTAACGGCGCAGCGCGAGACCAGTGCCCCTTTTTTAACACCCAATGCGCGTCGGTATCAGTCAATTTACCGTCCACCATAGTGCGCCCTCCAGCAACATGGATCTGGCCGTTAAGCGCCCCATACACGGATTCCCCCATGGGGATCGGTAATTCGGGGCCGACTTGCCACGCTTCGCCTTCGTCCCGCATAACATAAACAGATGACTTCACTTGCCATGCATTAGCTTTGGTTGCATCAAACCCGCCAATGGCATATAGCTCATCGCCGCTGGATATCAGCCCTAGATGATGTCGTGATTGAGGCAACAACGGGCCGCTCAGCCATGCTTGACGCGCATCGTCAAACACATAGGTACTATTCGAAGCGGCTAGGTGTGCCAATGTAGCCATGTTAGAGGAAGTCTGTTCAAAAGCCCCTGCAACATAAATTTTTCCTTTGAACACAGCGGGGTAAACTTCCTGCAATGGCGTTGGCAACATTTTCACTAGTTGCCATTTAAGCGCAGCTTGCTCTTGAGGGTTGTCATCTGATAAGTCTGTGGCGCACCCTTGCAGTATGAGGGTGACTATCATAGCGCTGAGTGTAGAAGATACTTTATTTTTCATGAGCACATTTTGCATAAAAACAGGTCATAAAATTAAAGCATGATGGCTTTTAGTTAGCTGTGACTTTTTTCTTAAATTACAATATATAAATAAAAATCAAATAGATAAAATTTAACAAAGCAAACATAGTTAATTGTTCGGCCGACGATGCCACGGCGCAAAGAAAAAGTGAACCCCATGACCATTCCGTCTGGGTATTCTAATCTTCAACGCCATTAACCCGGCTTAGCATATTGACGTTTTAACTAACCCGTCAGTCGCTTCTTTTATCGCCGACACACACCACTTTCGCACCGCGATTTGCCAGTCAATAAGTATGAGATGCGATAGCGATTTTTTGCAAAAGCCAAATACAATTTATCAGCAACCGGTCTGACGACAGGCCAGCGTAAAGGGGCGTATAACCACCCCATGCCAACTAGGCGCCACGCGTTGTAGGTCACATCTAACCCAAGTAGCAAGTTTCCGTGCATATCTAGTGCATGCAAAATTAGATTGGCTTTGTTTGGGTCTATTTCTGGGTAACGTCCAAACTCTTCACTATAGATGTCCACAATTAAAATACGATTCGAGTTATCTCTTTTAGTCAAAGCTGCCATTTCTTTAACACACAGAGGGCAGGTGCCATCATAGAAAATTGTCAGTTCTTGCATTTTTATACCCAGATACTTTTTAACTTGTTACGTCAGTAGGGACACCCTAGATCACCAAACACAATATCACTCTTTCAAATTTATTGAAGTTTATTGCTCACATTTTATTAAGGATGAGTAGCCGTATTAAAAAAAGACCAAAAAGTTTTGACCCATCGTCGTCTTTTTTTCTCTTTGCCCGTCTTATGTGTGTACTTAATTTAGGAGGCGTAGATGAAATACCTAGAGACTCAAGCATTTAAATTGCAAACACCTGAAACACAACCCAACCTTCATAGCCCAAAGGTTTTAATGTTGTACGGCTCACTAAGGACTAACTCTATTAGTAAAAAAGCCGCGATTGAAGCGGGCAATATACTCACCTACATGGGTGCAGATGTGAAGTTTTTTAACCCCGAGGGTTTGCCTTTATTTGATAATGGTGACAGTGCGCATCACCCTAAAGTAAAAGAACTCAGAGACTTAGTTAACTGGTCGGAAGCACAAGTATGGACATCACCCGAGCTGCATGGAAATATGTCTGCTGTGCTAAAAAACCAAATTGACTGGATCCCTCTGTCCATGGGCGCAGTGCGGCCTACACAGGGAAAAGTGCTCGCAGTTATGCAAGTGAGTGGTGGCTCACAAAGCTTTAACGCGGTTAATAATATGCGTATTTTAGGACGTTGGATGCGTATGCTCACAATTCCGAACCAATCATCCATTGCCAAAGCCTACAACGAATTCAATGAAGACGGCTCTATGAAAGCGAGTGGTTTTCGAGATAGAGTTGTCGATGTTATGGAAGAACTTATGCGCTTTACCTTTCTCACTAGAGACAACAAAGCATTTTTCGTCGACCGCTACAGTGAACGAAAGGATCAACAACAGCAACAAGCAGCATTGACCACAGCGTTGGCTGACATAATTGAAACTGAACCAGCTTCGTCTCCAACAAAAAAGGCATCGTGCTGCTAAGCTAATGTAACTGCAGTCATTGACTGCAGTTTATATGAGGGTAACTATGACCACAGAGCAAATTTGGAACGAATATAGAAGTAGCTTGAAAGCTTTTCTTCACAGCAAAGTCGCTAACCCAGCAGACGTAGACGACTTACTACAAGACGTGCTTCTAAAAACACACTTGGCGATGAACAGTTTAAACAAACCCAGCAGTATCAAAGCTTGGTTATTTCAAATTGCACACCATACAGTCATCGATTACTACCGAAAAAATGGCTTGGAGAAACAAATTGAGTCGCAACCTCTGTGGTATGAGTCTGAGCAGCGTAATGTCAAAATTGAACTAGCAAAATGCATCAAACCCTTTATCCAAGCCTTGCCTGAAAAAAGTGCTCACTTGCTAGACGAAGTGGAGTTAGAGGGGAAATCGCAAAAGCAACTTGCGCAAGAATTAGAAATCAGCTACTCAACCCTCAAATCACAGGTTCAAAAAGCGCGTACCGAATTGCACAGTGTTTTTCATGCCTGTTGTGAATATGAACTCGACAAAAATGGCAACTTAATTGAGTATCATCCCAAAGCAGATTTTGATGCCAAGAACATATCGGCCTCTAAATGCGGCAAAAAAGCATGTTAAGCCCTTTGACCTGTTAGACCGATACAGCTAAATTGAGAAGTTTATTTTTAAGGCACAGACTTCTTGGCTTTTTTAGGGAATAGTCTAAACCAAAATGCTGCTTCAAAAACAACCCCTAAAACGACAAATGCAAACATCCCACTTGCACTGCCATAGCTATAAGCACTCAGTGCAGCAACCAAAAGTATAAAAGCGATCAGTAATCTGTATGCTAATTTCATATATCCTCACCTATCACGTGTTTAATCCATCAATATTAAAGAAAATACTACAAAACTTATCTTGGTGCATCAATGCGCTGATTTTGGGATTGTCAGAACTTGGCCAACTCTAATGACATTGGAACTCAATCCATTTGCCCGCTTCAGACTTGATAAAGAGACCTGATACCGCTGTGCGATTAAAGACAGAGACTCACCGCGACTCACTTTGTGAGAACGAGCACTATTGGCAGCTATCAAAGTGCCTTTTGGCGGGTAACGATTGAAATAGTTTTCAATCGCGCGAGTAATAGACTTGGCCAGTTTTTGCTGGTGGGCTGGGTCATTTAAGTTTTTTTCGTCTTTAGGGTTGGAAATAAACCCTGTCTCGATTAACACTGACGGAATATCGGGCGCGGTCAATACTGCTAAGCTTAACCCTACAGGTTTGCGTTTATGCAACTTCGTAACCTTTTTCATTTCCTTGAGCACAAACGTTGCGAACTCATAGCTACTTTTTGTTGTGAACTCTTTCGTCATATCAGCCAAAATAACCGCTAAGTTATCATCTTGGGTATGTTTAATCGTTTCACCAGCTCCCCCAAGTAATTGGGACTCTTTTTCTCGATTTGCAATCACTTTAGTAAACTCAGAGTTAGCCCGTCGGGCTGATTGCACCAAAACTGAGGCGCCATTTGGCTGAGCTGAGGTGAATGCATCTGCATGAATTGATATCAGAAGATCTGCCCGGTTTTGGCGTGCCATTCTAGGTTTTTTGTCATGGCGTACAAAATAATCACCGGTTCTTATTAACACCGCTTTCATACCTGGCTTTTTATTGAGCAAAGCTGCGAGTTTTTTGGCAATCGCCAATGTGACGTGCTTTTCATAGCTTCCTTTGTATCCAATTGACCCTGGATCATCGCCGCCATGCCCCGCCACTATCGCAATAACAACATCCCTATTTTCTTCTGGTTGTTTTGGCTTTATTACTCTTTTTGGCTTTTTAGGATCATGTAATTCAACAACAAGACGGTGGCCATATTGCCCAGTAGGGGCGAGAGGAAAAACCACCAATTTAAATGTGTTTTCTAACTCTAATACAATACGTTTGGTGTGCTTATTTTTAGGAGTGCTTGTGCGGATTTTTTTTATTCGTTGATCATTCTTTAGCAGCTTTTTAAAGTTAACTTGCGAGTCGCTATCACTAAAATCAATCACTAATCTGTTTGGTGATTTTAAGCTAAAGTACTTGTAATCAGGCTTTTGCTTTAAGTCAAAAACTACTCTAGTGCTTTCTGGTGCAGACCATAGTCGTACACCTTCAATGCTATTTGCGGCATAAACCCCCAAGCTACAGAAAAAACCGACAATGTAGG
Source organism: Pseudoalteromonas luteoviolacea (assembly GCF_018100925.1). Lineage (GTDB taxonomy): Bacteria > Pseudomonadota > Gammaproteobacteria > Enterobacterales > Alteromonadaceae > Pseudoalteromonas > Pseudoalteromonas obscura. The sequence goes on from NZ_JAGJEH010000007.1 coordinate 42,815, forward strand.
TAAGTAACGCAACATACTTGACTGCAAGTTTGATTGACACAAAATAAGCTTTCAACTTCATCCCTTAGGTACAAAAAACCGAAGAAACCACATCTATGTCTTTAATATAGAGTGTATTCAATCAAAAATAACGCAGATGAGATGAAAAATCCATTATATTACAATAATACTGAAATGAAATTATATCTATTAAGCTAAACTAAGCTTACCAAATTGAGTTGCCAGCTAATGTTCTTCTAGCTGATTAATGGTAATTTAGCATTTGCCGTTTTTACCAATCACTCCTCCACTTTTTTGTGTTAAGAAACACTTCACCTTTGCGTTCTCGCAGCCTCCTAAACTAGTTTAATATACAATCTGACTGCCAATTCATCGTAAGTTAGTCAAATGAAAAATAGATGGATAACATACTTGAGATTGGAACAATGCCGCCTTCTCGATATGATTAAAGATATATACTAAGGGGAATATGCCATTATATTTATCGAACGGTGGCTATTTAATACAGCCATAAATGACAGAGCTAAAACTTGGTTTTCTTTTCAAATAAATAAAATCCATACCCCAAGGTTTCTCTTCCCCACCTAAGATACGCATCCATCCAAGTATTTAGCTGTTCAATTTTTGCTTGTATATCTGCATCATTTGGACAATCTTTGAGGGCTGCTTGCGCTTGCATTACTCGGCCCCACTCAAAGTTATCCCACTCCTCTACACTGCTGGTCGTTGCATATAAAGCCTGAAAACCATGCGCTTGTGCCACTTTAACGGTGGTAAAGTGCGACAGATAGAAGTTTTCGGGTACTCCCAAAAAGTTTAAATAGGCTGTGTCTGGTCGCTGTATCCAAAAACACTCACCCAACAACATCCTTCCATTGGGTTTTAAAAAGCGAGCCATAGTACCGAGTGCACAAGAAAGATTACCATAGGCGTGTGAGGCTCCGTTACATACAATTAAGTCGTAACTACCATTTGATACCTCCACGTTTGAAATATCATCACACACAAACTGAAACCTGTCAGTGTTGAAGCGACTTGATGCGAACGCACTCGCCTTCTGGATCAACGTAGCATCTATATCTATGCCGACAACGCAACTTTCATATGCTTCGAGGATTTTATGTAGAAGACGCCCATTACCACACCCAATTTCTAACACACTTGAGCCTTTTGGTAATTGCAGTAAGGATATTAAATGTTTTTCTTTGGCACTTCCTAGTGGGCTATTATACTCCATCGAAACAACTCCTTTTATAATTACAAACTAGATATAACAACCGTGCTAAGCTGAACACTGTACCTATAATGCAATCGAATCTATCCGTGATTGATATTTAAGCTCAAAGCTTTAGCCAAATGCTCATAAGATTGTTATGGGTGTACTGCCGCACCGCCATATTTTTCTGCAAGGCAGTTAATTATCTCAGTGGGGTCTGTTAAGGTCTCGCCATCCGGCAGCACCAATACTGGTAGCCACTGTTTGTCTTCACCTAATAACTCAACGAGCACCTTTCGAGGCTTTGGGAAATCGAGCCTATGCATGTCTACTTTCGATTCCCAGTGTTTATTCACCAACAAGGCGCCCTCTATCATGGCGCAATGCGAACATATCCATGATTTATTTGGCCCATCTTCAAATGGCATCTTTAATACAAACAGTTTTGGTTTCATGACATACTTCCTAGCTTGCTCAATATTGATAAAACAAAATTATACTGAAAACAAGCAGTAATAAAAACACGCAGCTCCCTCAAGCGCCTAAAGAAAACATAAAGCACATGCATAAATTTAAGCTCATTTAATTAACAGGTAGTTGGTAAGCACAGCCTAATCAATCAACGTAGGACCCTATGTTTTATTCCATTGAACTTGGGTTGGTTTAATGCATAAGAAGTAAGCCCAAGAAATTAAAATGACTTGCAAAGGACCCCTAATCAATAGATATATAGGTCCCCATTGATGACCACCAAGGCCTACACCATTGACGGCTGCATAAATATTGGCGGGAAAGAAAACGACAAAAACAATCACGGCCAACCGTGCTGCAAAACGCTGAAGTTTAGGAATAAATAACGCAATCCCTATTGCCAATTCGAGTACACCAGTCAAATAAATCAAAGTTAACCGAAAAGGTACCCAGGGTGGTAGCATTTCAACCATACCTTGCGCTTTAACAAAGTGTCCGATGAAAAAGAACAGATAAGCCAACCCTAAACCCCAACAGGCGAACTTTCTAATATTAAGCGGTTGCTTTTGAGTCTTTGAAAATAAATAACTGATTGCTAATGGGCCAATTAACAACAATAAAATAATAATAGGCGTTACCATAATATTCCTTTTACATCCCTTTCCTTAGCGACTGTTTTCGTTATCACGGTATGCAAACTAACCTTGCTCACCCATGCCACATCTCAGCTCTTTAACATTAACTATTTAACTATTTAACTAGAATACTATTTCTATTTCAATCATTCGTGCATTATTCAAGCAATTACGTGAGCGTAAAATCTAATACACAATCTGCTTTATACCCGAACAAACTACACAAGTACTTGTATAGTTTCATTTCAGTGCTATTGTACAAGTACTTGTATAAATAGAGTGCACTTTAATGAGTTCTTATTTTGACAACTTGGACAATGCTTTTTTGGCTCACTTTTGTCGGCGACTATCAGACCTAATAATCGAACAGGGCGCTAAAGTGACTGAAAGTTATGGGATCACCACTCCTAGTACAGCTATTTCAAGCATTTATTTTATTGAACAAAATCATGGTGTGACAGTGGCAGAGCTAGCATCTGCATTAGAGGTAACACATCAAATGGCAACGCAAAGAATCAATACACTAGAAAGCCTCGATTTGATTTACCGAAAGCCTAACCCACAAGACAAACGCGCAAAAATGATTCACTTAACGGAGCTGGGAAAACAAGAGGCAGTCAAATTAAAGCCTCTAACAAAAAACATGTCGCAAGTATTTAGTGAACTGAATCAACAGATAGAATGCGACATTGTGGCAAAAGTGCGTTTAGCTGAGCAAGCATTGATAGACAAACCTCTTATGCAGCGCCTAAATGAATTACACAACCGATGAAAGCGATGCCTTACTAAAATCACAATTCTCTGTCATAGGGAGCAAAAATGAAAACTTGTGCATTTATTATACTTTTCTTGATAACCGGGTGTTCCACACATGGAGCACACTTTGTCGATGCCAAACCAATGAGCAATGATTTATTCACCAGTTCAGTGCTAAGTAAGCCAAACTGGCACCATGGCGCAAAAAACTGCGCATTTTCACCGCAAGCGCCTCATGATGTTTATCAACATGATGAAAGTACTTTTATAATCAGACAAAATAAATGCTTAACTTTCGAAGCTCCATTTATTTACGTTTTGGCAGGAAAGAAGTCCGTATTGGTAGTGGATACAGGTGCTCTTGATCAAAGCTCTTCCTACAATCTATATCAAGAGTTGGAAAAGCTGTTGGGTAAAAAACAGCTATCAAGCAAACAGCTTTTCGTGCTCCACTCCCATGGACACAGCGACCATTACCAAGGAGACTGGTCATTTTCAGGACAGAAAAATGTAACTCTAGTCAATCCAGCAAGGCAAGCAGTGCACACATTTTTTCAATTTGAAGATTGGCCAAATGGCCAAAAAACCATCGACTTAGGCGATAGACAGATAACCGTGCTTCCAACGCCTGGCCACCAAGAAGAAAGCATCAGTTTATATGATGACAAGAATAAATGGCTTCTCACTGGTGACACCTTGTATCCAGGCTATATCTATATTAAAGATTGGGCATCCTATAAAAAAAGTATTGATAAACTTGCTAAATTTGCTAAAAAACATGAAGTAAAAGCAATATTAGGTGCCCATATTGAAATGAAAAACAAGCCAAAGCTCTATTACCCAATTGGCTCTACTTTCCAACCTAATGAGGCCCCATTAGATCTAAATGCCAATCACCTTTATGCACTTAACAGCGTGCTGAAAGCTCAAAACACACCCAAAGAGCTAATTTTTGATAGGTTTATCATCAAGCCGATGAACCTATTTCAAAGAACACTTAGCGATCTCATTCGGTTGTTTAGTACCTAAAGTGTAAAATTTATCGTGAGGGCTGCGGCTAGACCGCTAGCCTCACATTGAGCTGAAAAAATGCTTGCTATTAACATCGCGATTGTCGTCGTTATTAAGTCAAAAACAGCATCTAGCTGATAATTATGTCAGCTTCAAGAATACATTAAACCAACCTGCGGTAACTAAATTCCCACTCTGTTGCAAATACAACCCCAAATCATAGCGTGTGGCCTATTAGATTGTGTGCTGCATTTCCTTTAGTTGTAAAGCCACTGAGTTTTCGTTTCATGTCTCCTGCCTGCTCAGACATTGATACAGCGGTGGCAGACGCTTCTTCCGCCATTGCTGCATTTTGCTGCGTCATTTCTTCCATCTGTAAAATCGCCTGATTAACTTGCTTGATTGCGCTGTTTTGCTGATCGGAAATAGTTGCAATTTCAGCGATCATTTCACTAGCGCTCTGTGCCGCATTAACAATTTTACTCAGTGTATCACCTGACTGATTAACTAACTGTGTCCCTATAGATATTTTGTCAACATTGGCACGGATCAATTCTTTTATTTCTTTGGCTGCTGTTGCAGAACGCTGCGCTAAGGCTCTTACTTCCCCAGCAACCACGGCAAACCCCTTACCTTGTTTACCCGCCCTCGCAGCTTCTACTGCGGCATTAAGTGCTAATAAATTGGTTTGGAAAGCAATTTCATCAATCACGCCTATGATGTCAGTGATCCGTTCACTGGCTTGGTTAATTTCATTCATACTATCTACAGCATCCCCAACAACTTTGAAGCCACTTTCGGCCTGTACTTGGGTATCAGCAGAGAGTTGATTTGCATTTTGTGCTTTGTCGGCGCTACTGACCACAGACTCTGTAAGTTCTCCCATCAAAGAGCGCGTTTTTTCTAGCGCTGTCGCCTGTTGCTCCGTTCTTTGACTTAAGTTTACCACTGCACTGGACAAGTCATTCGAAGAGTTATCCGTTTGATTTGCACTAGCCATCACTTGTTCGACAACTGAAGAGAGCCTATTCAGGCTTGTATTTATTGACTGACTTAGTAAAGCAAAGTCACCAGCGTAAACGTCGCCCATTTGCTGAGATAAATCCCCCTTTGCGACCTGCGTCATGACCGACTTGCAGTCATCCATCGGGGCAACAACAGCCTCTAATAAAGTATTCACACCTGTAATAATCTGTTGAAAGTCGCCCTGATGTTTTGAGGTGTCTGCTCTGGCTGCTAAATTACCATTACTCGCCGCGTCAGCAAGCGAATTTGCATCATCAATCAATTGACCTACTGCATCAATACAGGTGTTTAAGTTTATCTTGAGCAATTCAAAGTCGCCATTATATTGCTCAGTAATATGCCCTGGAATATCTCCGCGTGATATGGCTTCAACGACGTTGGCCGCTTTCGTCAATGGCCCGACCATCGCATCCATCATATTGTTGACACCAGTAACAATTTTTCGAAAGTCTCCATTGTGCTGAGTCAGGTCCACTCGTTTTTTTAAGTCACCAGCTACAGCTGCATTCGCCAAGCCGTTGACATCTTTTATCATCAAACCAACAACTTCAATGCAGGTATTCAAATTGTTTTTAAGTAACGCAAAATCTCCTTGATATTGCTCATTTATCAATGCGGGCACATCACCTTTGGAGATGAGGTGCACAGCTTCTGCGGTTTTTTTCAAAGGACCAACTATTGCCTCTAGCAGTTCATTAATCCCCTCGGCAAGTACTTTCATAAACCCATCAAAATGAGCGCTATCAATACGCGTATTTAGCTCGCCTTTAGCTGCCGCTTTAATTACTTTTTGGATCTGAGATTCGGCATCTCGTTGCTGAGTGAGATCTTGCCACTCTAGCACGACCCCGAGCTTTATTTGCTCTTTGCTGACTATAGGGTTGAGCGTTAACTTCAAAGATTTTCTACCCAGTTTTAGTTCTTCGCTGTGAGTTTGACTCAAGTTACTCAACTGTTGTGACAAAGCCGCCGGAGAAGGATGCAGTTTGCTCGCATCAGACCCAACAATATGTTCCGCGTTAAAGCCTGTGAGTGTTTCTTCAATCGCAGTTTGGCTTTCTGTAAATAAGGCCTGTGAGGCATTGTTTTGGTAAATAATGGTATTTCGCTCATCGGCAACCATCACATTCGCAGAGACATTATCTAATGCCTGTTTCAGTCGATTATTTTCAGCGGCTTGAGTACGCTCCAACTCCATTCTTTGTTGCAGCTCTTGTCGCGACTTAAGCAAGCTAGACTGCATACCACCCAACGCTTCTAGCAATTGACCTGATTCATCTTTGGTATCCGCATTGATTTTATTTTCTAAATTTCCTTTAGAAATCTCTTGAGCAATATTCACCGCATTATTGATGGGGGATGTGATGCGCTGTAGCACAAAAAATACAAAACCAAGTGTCAGCGATAGGGAAACAACCATAAGCACAACCGCAAAATAAACATCTTGGCTCGCTTGTTCCAATGATTTGTTTGACAGCGTGGCAAGATTACCAGACAACTTATCTGAAACAGTTTTCAACAAATTTATCTTCGCTGTTTGCATCTTAAACCAATAAGCCGCATCTATGCCAAAATTACCCTCATTCACTTTTGCAAATGCCGCATCACGCATCTTTTGCGTTTCGGTCACGGCTTCATTCTCCATTGTCGCGAGGTAAAATCGTTTGTTCTCTTGCGAAGCCAGACTTAAGAACACTTCCATATATGTATCCTGGACCGTGATCAAGTTTCTGAGCTTCTCATACTGCCCTGGCTTAAACTGATTTTCGGCAAAAACAGCGGTAAATACCGCACGCTCGACACCGGCTCGCTCTTTGCTGTTTAAAAAGTTGCGATAGGCGGTCGCGGCATTCACAATCTCACTTTGTGTACTCAATTTTGCCAAAAAAGTGATTGTTGATAAGAAAGCGCCATTGGATCGCGTGTAATAGCCAATGGCATCGCTTGTCGATATAGAAAATCCGCTGATCTGTTCACGCATGTTTCCTAGTTGCTTTTTCAATGTAAGCGCACTGTTTAGCTGAGTAGCAAATTCCCTACCAAACTCATTTACATCAAACGCCATTAAAAAATTATCTAATCGACTGGCTGCTTTGTCTGTGTCTTCTCGTTGCTTAGGTAACACGTCAGAGAACTTAGCGCCTTTACTTCCCAAAAACCCAGCAGTTGCTCCGCGCTCTTTTTGCATTTCATGGACAAATTCATTGGCCAATACAGATAATTGAGTCAGCAGTAGTAGCTTGGCATTTTCCCGCTCAAGCTGCTGACTTTCAAATACTTTGTCTATTGCGAGTGCAACCATAAACACTAAGGGGATTAACGCAATTGAAATTAACTTCCAGCGGAGTTTTAGATTGTTAAAAATACGCATATATCATTCCCTATGCAATCTGAAAAAATATATAACCATGTGAGCGTATTTAGGAGTGTAGTTAGGAATTACGAGTGCTTCAATGCAAGGTAAAAACAGAGTATTAAAAAAGTGCTAGGCTTGCGTATAAACGGATTACCGCGTCAACAACCATCATATTCGTATATAGCAATCAATTATCATTATTATACAACCCACGCTTACACTCCTTTTAGTTGTTGACCCCCTCAAATCTGATGCGATTTTTTAAAAAATATAATGGCAATTGTGTAATGTTTATCTCAAAAACCATGTTCACAAATGTAGAGATAAATGAAACTCGTTAAATACTAAGGTCTATATTGGCCTTAGACACAGTTGCAGTACAGTTAAAATCGAACAAATTACAGACAAACAAGGACAGTAAAAATGAAAAAAATGATGCTTTCTACGATTGTAAGTGTGGTTGTTGCCATCACTAGTTATTCCGCACATTCTGCTACTACAGTAAGCGCTTGGGGTGGAGCTGAGCATTTAAATTATGACACTGCAAGAGGGGGGGGCAATACTCAATCTGAAACGTCGCTACCCAAATGTGCGTAATGTACGCGTCACACAATGCTTTAGAGTTACATACCCACCTGCATACAGAAAAGGGGTCGTGACCTGTGAAGCGGTTGGAGAAATCTAGTAAGTCCAAATGAAAAATAAAGGGCGTTAATTGTAAACGCCCTATATAAAACATCTGTGTATAAAACAGACAAAACTAACAACATGAAGTCATGTTTAATAGCTACTTTGCTCAGGATAGTTATTTTATAGTATCCCAAAGCGGGCTTGTGCTGCTGTTAAAAAATAGACAATATAAATTGAAAGCTATATGTGTTTTACAGAAAAAGCTAACACCGTACCAACTGAAATACTTCTCCTCAAGAATTCTATCTAAGCCTTGAAACTCTATTTAGAATAAATTAAAAGCGATGCTTAATAGCATCGCTTTTAAAAGGACTGGTAATTAAACAAGTTTATAGCATATATGGATTATCGCTATTTTGTGATGACCCCTGAGCTTTTGCTGGCAGGCTTTCAATGCGTGCCAGACGCTCTAAAATAACATCAACTTTTCGACCCAAGTTTGGATCAATATCACTCGATTTTTCAGCATGCTTCATCAATTCAGGTAAAGTGCTGCTTACTAACTCACTCAAAGCGAGTGCGACCTCTTCACTGGGAGTTGTATGTTGCTCAGCAATATTTTTAGCACTGAGTTGAGCGATAACTTGGCTCTGCCCTGCTTCAATCGCTGTGCTCAACTGATGAGCTAAGCTATTTTGCCCTTGCTGGATATTGAGATTCAGATCCGCAAGTGCACCAGCAGTATCAGGCTTCTCTGCAATCGCTTTCAAGGCGCTGTTAATATCTGCAAGCAGCGCTGACTGTTTACTATTGTGCTCTGCTGAACTTTGCTCCTTAACTGACTCTGCTAAGTCTGTCAATTTCTGTATAAGCCCTTCTGCCAAAGCCTGCTGCCTAGTTGCTTGTTGCACTACAAACTCTTCTTGAGTTGAGTTTTGCTGAGCCAGCGCAGTGTTTACGTTGGCCAGTTCTAAAGCCAGTTTAGTAAGCTCCGTACGTTGATCTGACATCGCTTCGAGCTGTAGTTGCGTACAGTGCTCTGTGGAGCGCATATGGCTATCACGCTGGCGGTTCAGAGCTTCAGTAACTTGCCGCAACTCTTCTGATAACGCAGCTTTCAAATCTTGTTGAGATTTAAGCGAGTTATCGGCATTTATAGTAGCTAGCTGAGCCTGTTCAGATCTTTGCAGATGCTCTTTATTTAATGACTCGGTTAATTGGCTTATGGCTTGGCTTACTTTGCTTGTTAGCGCTTCATTTGTATCTGCACCGCGCGCATTATGCATGTCGATTTGCGCCAGCTTTTGCTGATGTTGCTCTGCTAACTGTGCTGAAAGTTGTGCAAATGACGAAGTAAGCGGTGACTGTTGTGCACTGTGCTCAATCACCTTTGCAAGCGCTTGCAGACTGCCCTTTGTATCTTGCTCACCAACTGCGCCATTTAACTTCTCCAATAGCGCTGAGTAATTGTGGCTCAGCTGGTCTTTGTCTAGTTTCGACGCGATACTGGTTAACGACTCATTTAACTCACCTAGCTGCTCAACCGCGAGTAAAACTGGGCTACCTGCATCATTTGCTCTATTGAGCAGCGCATAGTCATCTAAAATTTGCTGCCAACGTTTGGCTTCTTGCTCACAAAGCGTGTTGCGAAGTTGCGCCAGTTTAAGTAAGTTTTCCTCACTGCCTTTACTTAGGGTTTGCGCCTCGCCTCGGTAATGATCTTGAATAAGGTTTTCTAATTCCTCATCATTCATCGCCGCAACAACTTTCTCTGCCATTTTGTTCATATTGCGATAGCTACCTTGTAACTTAAATGGCGGCTCAACACGATAGTCATCATCTTGTGCAGCCGACGCAATATATTGAGCATTCACTTTTAATACAGTGTTTCGGATCTGGATCAGCTTCTGCAACACGGAAATAATTTCATTTGCTTGAGCTTGAGAATAATTGTGCTCAAGTTCATTCAGTGAGATATCTTCTCCCTCGGCAATGCGGACCAATTTATACAGGTCTTGCATATTGCGATTGGCTAATGGCGCAAGCACGGCATTGGAAGTCAAGGCGTTTTCAATGAAGCTCATCGCAAACTCTTGCTCACACCCTGATAAGGTATCACCCAAATTGTATATATCAGCACGGTTGGCCAACATGTCTGGTATTTTAAAGCTCTCACCTGATTCGGTATATGGATTACCGGCCATTACAACTGCAAATTTTTTGCCTCTTAGATCGTAGGTTTTACTGCGGCCATTCCATACCCCATCAATTCGCCTTGACCCGTCACAAAGGGAAATAAACTTTTGCAAAAACTCTGGGTTGGTATGTTGAATATCATCCAAATACAACATCACGTTGTTGCCCATTTCAAAGCTCTGGTTGATTTTTTCGATCTCTTTTGCAGCGGTTGCATTCATTGCTTGCCCGGGATCTAAAGACACCTGATCATGGCCAATTGACGGACAATTCACTTTCACAAAGGTTAGCCCCAAGCGATTTGCGACATATTCAATTAAAGTCGTTTTACCATAACCTGGGGGAGAAATTAGCAATAACATCCCCATTAAGTCTGTGCGTTTATTATTGCCTGACGCGCCTATTTGCTTTGCAAGGTTGTCACCAATTATTGGAAAGTAGACTTTATCAATCAACTGGTTTCGAACAAAGGAACTCAAGGGTTTAGGCTTAAACTCATCCAATTGCAATCGCTCTTTTTGCTCGGCCAAGATCTCCGATTTGATCTCGTGGTAATGACTAAAGCCACTTACATGCGTAGACAAATACGTCTGCGTCCGAGCAATAAATTCAGCGTAGTCGAGCGTTAAAGTTTGCTCATTAATACGGGTATGTTGGCCTAGCAATCCAGTCACCTGATTTGAAACCGTGACATCTTGAGGTTCAAATTGCGTCTGTTTTAACTGCTGTAATAATACAACGTTTGCCGTTTCAATCAGTAACTCCGCACTGTATTCATCACTTTGCTGCTGCCCATAAGCATTCAACCAGCTTGCCATCATAATGGCTTTGTCTTGTAGATGTTCAAGGGCCCCTAGCGTATCTTGCAAAGACGCCGAAAAACCTTTGCTTCTCGCCATACTATTGAACTGCTCAGCAACTTTTTTAACTTTGCTAGACATCACAAAGCTGAGCTCTTTTTTGCTTTGCGCCAGTTCTTTAATCAAATACTCTGCACTCAGTTGTCCCGATAAAGCTGATACATATGGCAAATAGCGACTTAAACTAGATTGCGCAAACCCTGTTATTTCATCACTTAATTGCCCTGCTAATTGGGCCTTGAAGCGCGTATCTCCCAATACTGTTTCCATTAATTGCGCTTGCTTAGCTTGCTCGGACCACTGTACTAAGGTTCGAGTATCGCATTGGCTTGCAAATAATTGCGCAACAACACGCGCTGACGTTGGGTAAATCAATAAACCAAGTGCCTGCTTTTGAGCCAGTAAATTCTGTAGTATTAAGGCTGCATCATGATCATGAATGCCTTTTTCATAGCCCTCTTGGTATCTCGGTTCAGCAAACTTTTGCACCAATAAGAGCAATGTATCGTCGGCAATCGCTTGTTCAAGCTGGCTATGCGTCAGAGCATTTAACGGGTCATTTGCCGCACTCAACACCTGTGCAGCTAAGAATTCACCACGGTAAATATCGGTATTTTCAGAAATTAAATTCTGCTGCCAATAAGGTCGATATGACAAAAGCGTGTCACGAATACTTTGCTCTTGGACGGGCTCAAAGTACTCAGTACCGGTGAGGTGAAACATGAGGTCCTCATCACGAGGTAGCAAAGTGAGATCTAACAGTTGCTTGTTGACACCAAAGTTGTGTTTGCCGATTCTGACCGAATTGCCACCATCGCTATATATATCCTGTTTGTCTCGCAGTGAGCGGATTCCTTGATCTTTGCAAGCTTTTAGCTTTGCTTGAATATCATCCGCCTTGATCTCATCTCCGAGCTCTTTTAGTTCTTGGGTCAGCCCTCGCAGCTTACTTATCATCGGATCTGACGCAAAATAGCTGTTGATTTCATCTATCTCGGAGAAGTTTTGCGAACGCCTAGTCACACCTTGTAAAATGCGTTCTGCGGCATTGGCTAAATTGAGTGCTCTGCGCTGCCTCTCCTCTATCAGCTGCTGCTTATGCGCCTCAAAACTTTCATATACATCATCGCGTTTGGCCATGATCTCCGCAAGGTACTCGTCATACTCGCTAAACTGAGATTCCAGCTCTTCAAGTTGAATAAGTAACCTTGATAGCTGTTCATCGCATTGCTCTGGTGTACGAGCATTGTTTAAACTGCTGGTGATACTTTGGCTAAAGAGCTTGAAGCGCGCCGCAAATTCCGCTTTTGCTTCAACACTGCCCAAACTTTTACGTCGAATTTCAATGCTGGCTTTAGCTCGATTGACCAAACCATACACGCCACTGACATCTTCAAGAATTTGCGTTCTGATCCGACTATCGTCAATTTCCAGATCAAGCATCGTATGATTGAGCAAGTCCAGTTCACTACCAAGTGCATCCAGCTCTTTCAAAAAGCCAATTAGTTCACTAACGCTTTCGCTTTTTTCACTCAGCGCTGTCAACTCACTTAATTTGCTTTGATAAGGCGCTAAGGCAGAGTCTTGTTGCAAAAAATGTGCTGTTGCTTGACTCAGGTTTATAAACAGCTTATCTAGCTCCGTTTGTAATGTAGTGAGCCCTCCAACATCAATATACTTCACTTCTTCAAGGCTGATGATTTTACCTTTTAAAAGCTTGAGGGACTCCAAGCCTGTAACAAACTCGGTTGCGAGTTTAAAAGCGTCCGGTCGAATATCTTTGGTTGTCGACTTAAATTCAGCGTTAATATCCAATAGGGCTTTTTTCGCAGTTTCCTGAATTTGGCTGACTTTTTCAAATTCATCTAGCACTTGCTCAGAAGTTTCAAATATTTCGTGTAACTGAGCATTAAGGGGTGAAAAATCCGGCTCAGTAAGCCAGTGATAGCGATCTAGAATGCTGCGGGTTAACGATATAAGACTTTCATAATGTGAAACATTTGGATTTTGCTCATTAATCGCTTTGCAAACACTGTATAAATCAGAAATACCACGTACCAGATCTGGATTGCCAATTTTCCCCAACATACTCGTTGGTGTTGGTGCATTCGCTGCAAATTCTGCGGAGCAAAAAGGACTTTCCCACACTTGAATTGGATGGACTCGCTGAGCTTCTTCTTTTTCAGCTTTAAAGGTGATGGTGAGTCCATCGTTGTATACCCCATATCCATGACAATAAATTGGGTTTTGGAGATTCTTATCGATCAGGTTATAAGCAAATAGCGCATAGCGCCCTTCACTTGGCTCGTAAAAGACGTATAAAACATCTTCACCATTGGGGGATTTAATTTGTTTGTGGAATTCAAGGTTGTCAATGTGGTCTTCAAAGGAGCGAGTTTGCCCTGATTGTAAATAGTAACCGCCAGGGAAAATGATACCGTGATCATCTGGTAGTTGAACACATGCATTCGAAATTGCATCTTGGCGGACCACGTTTTCCGTCACGCAGTTGAAAATAAAGTAGCGCCATATCTTTTCGCGATAAGGTAGCACCTTAAGTAAGATAATTTCACCCAGTTGGGCATATTCAACATTGCAATCCGCCAAGGACTGGTTTTTGTCATCGACAGGTTCAGCATATATCCCTTCGCCACTTTCGGTGTTATTTTCAACTTTAATAGTCAGATCGCCACCAACTGTCTCTACAAATACTTTGTCGAGAATATTAACGTGGGGATGGCGTCCCTCTACATGGTCACTACGGTCAGTTTTAATCCATTCAAAGTCATAATCTTGGTCGTGATTTAAATCGCGCTCACCACGATTATCAATGTAATCTAGAGTATTGTCTGGCGCTATTTCCCACCGAAACACACGAACGTCGGACAGTTTATCACCGATTTGAAACAGCGCGTAGAGCTTGCCGTTTTGTTGAAATAAATGTTGCAGCTTTGATGCTTTGTAATAGGTATAGAGTTCGTCAAAATCTCTTAAGAACCGCTCATTGGTTAAGAATTTCGTTTCGTTTGGGTAAGGTTCTACTTCGTAATGATCATCTTGGTTTACGAGCTTTTGTACAGTAAATACATCACCTACCTGTGTGTTTTTCTTCAGTCCTAAAAACACATTGTAGGCAAATATCAGTTTGTCGCCGATAAGTACAATATCTCGTGGTATGCAATTATGCTCGGTTCTTACCCTGGCGCGCCCTTTGACTTTTATTTCAGTACTGCCAAAGGTCTCAATTCGGTTTTGATTTAGTGAGTCGATGTCTTTACGTAACTGAGCACCAGAGTTGCTCAAACGACGCTTGATCAGATCATATGATCCCTGCTCTAGTGCGACATTATTTTCAGAGTCCGCCATAGTCTACTGTCCTGTGGTTCATGGAGGGTAAATAGAAAGGTATGCTGAATGCACGCCCAATAAACGTGCATTCATAGTCTTGTAATAGCGCTGTTAGCTTTGCTCGTTTGACTCAACTTGTTTTGCATTGCCGTTAAGCGTACTGCCTAACAAGTTCAAAAGCTGCTGCTTCTCAGCATCACTACTATTACCTAACTGACTGAAAAATTTGCTCATAGCTACGTTTTTCATGGTCTCTGACGATGCGTTTGCACCACTTAAAACCCCTTTAAGGTCATCCATGATATTTCTGTCACCATTTAAGTGATCTTTAAATAAAGTTTGAACCGTATCACTTTCTCCCACTAAACCATCAATAGATTTTCCGAGCGTGATCGCTTTCATAAATTGATTAAAGAACTGGCCATCGCCACCCATGATGTTGATATCTGCATTACCCAGCGTCTTAGACAGGATTTCTGATTGATGAGCCGCAATGTCTTTTTCAGTATCCAGCTTGGCCAGCGTAAGTTCTTTTTGCTGATTAAGTTGAAGCGTAAAGCTTTCGTAATCTCTTGCTGATTGGTCCATCGCATTGAGTGCTTCAAGCTTTTCTTCAAGACCTTTTGCTTCAGCTGACATACGACGCTCAAGTGTCGATGCTTCTGCTTCCCCTTGCTTTTCAATTGCCTCGGCCATCGCAGATTGCACTTCTGCCTCAGCAAATCCGATATCACGTTTACCTTGCGCTTCAGCTGCCAGTTTTTGCTGTAGTACTTGCGCTTCTGTTTCACCCTGTTGCGCATTCGCTTGCGCTTTGGCTTTGATCACTTCCGCTTCAGCAAGGCCAGCTGCTGCTTTTTCAGCGCGCTCAGCTTCGGCTAATACCTTTTTCGACTCCGCGGTTTGATTTGCTATACGCAGCTCGGCTTCAGCCATTTTTTCTAGCTCGCGCGCTTTAAATTCTGACGCTTGCTCCTGTGCTTTAGCTGCTTCAATATCCTTCACCAACGCTTCTTCTGCTTCCGCTTTGGCCTTGATCACAATCGCTTCTTTTTCACGTTCAGCGGCGGCGAGTGTTTGCACATCTTTGATGCGCTCCTGCTCTTCGGCAACGGTTTTTTCTACCGCAACGCGATCTCGCTGTACTTCTGCGATTTCTTTGCGTTCAACTTCCAAGGCTTTTTCTTTATTGATACGCATGATTTCTGTTTCTTTCTCGCGTTCAATCACTTCAATTTCACGAGAGCGCGATACTTTTTCTTCTTCAATGGCGAGCACGCGCAGGCGGTTTTGCTCCGCAATGTCTATTTCACGCTGTTTATTTTGCTCTGCAATTTCAATGGCTTCATCCGCTTTTAAGCGTGCATCTTCTGCCTTCATACGCTCTTCTTGTTTTACGCGTTCAGCTTCTGCGGCTTCTCTGGCACGCACAGTTTCGATTTCTCGTTGTTGCTTCGCTTTGGCATCTTCTTTTTGGCGCTCAATCTCTAGAGACTTTTCAAGTGCTGCTTGATTTTGGATTTCAATTTGCGCTTGCTCATCACACTTGAGCTGGTTCGTCTGCACATTTTGCTCGGCGGTTTTCTCCGTAATACGTCGAATCCCTTCGGCATCCAAAATGTTGTTTTCATCTAGCTTGTGAATTGATGTTTGCTCAAGATAGTCAATCGCCACATCTTCGAGCGTATAGCCGGATAAATCCTGACCAATCACTTCTTTAATTGCATCTCTAAACTGGTTGCGATGGGTAAACAGTTCTTCAAAATTCATTTGTTTACCAACAGTTTTAAGGGCTTCCGAGAACTTAGCTTCAAATAGCTCTTGTAGTGTTTCAGGTTGAGAGGCGCGGGCACAGCCAACTTGTTTGGCAACGCGCAAGATGTCCTGCTTGTTTTCATTTACACGAATATAAAATGTAATGGCGATATCAGCACGAATATTATCCTTACAGATAAGGCCGCTGTTTTCCCTGCGCTCTAAAACCATGCGCTTGGTTGAGATATCCATGACTTCCATTTTATGAATGACAGGGTAAACGATCCCACCTGTTGTGGTTACGTCCGGCTCATTCTTCATTTTGTTAATTATGAGCGCATGCCCTTGATCCACTTTTCGATAAAACTTACCGATGATTAAAATAATCGCAAATATAACTCCGATAGATACGCCAACGATTGTTAAAATAGGTCCGAGATTATCTAAAAATTCCATGTGTGTTCCTAACTAATATGATTATTCCAAGCCATGGCTTAATGTTGTTTTCCAGTAGAGCTGCCACAGCAGTTTTGTGCCATATAAAACTAAGTTATTTTGGCAGTTGTTTATGTGTTAATGATGTATTGTGTTAATGAGGGGGTATTACCAAGGTTTCTCTACAATGAGGTAGCTATTTTTAGCTACATCATGCTCTATTAATAAACCTGTATCACCTAAGGAAAACATGCCTTCTTCCTCTGAACGCACTTCTATTAGCTGCTCTGTTCCTTGAAATTGTACTTTTGCTTGCCCAAAATGGGGACTTACTTTACTTGTCGCGATCACACACTCCAAACCGATAAAGTCATTCTTAGAGGCGGTTTCTTTGCTGTCAAAAAAACGTCTTAAAGGCCTAACTAACATGGCTGTTAACGGGATCGATACAACAAAACACCCCAGCATCATCGCACCACCTAATAGGTAGAACATAACTCCATCGCCAAGAGCGTATGCAAACAGTTGATGCGCATAAAAACTTGCTATCCAACTAAGCAGTACAACTAAGCTAATTGATATGGTCAGCGGTACACCACCAAAGCCCATTTGCATAATGGAGTCACCGCCACCATCAGCCTCTATCTCAACATCTCCTTCCAACATATCAATGTCTGCAAATCCAAGCAGTGCGATTAGCCAAAAGCCTATGACGATGAGTAACAAAGTGGTGAAAACCACTGTTGGGAAAGTAAAAATAGTATTGAGAAAGTCCATAATATTAAATATTCCTATGCATTAAGGGCCATGCAACTGCAAATACGCTTTAAGGTTTAACCACTGGCATCCTTCACGTGTTGAATCAGTAAGTCGGCGACTTTTTGCTTTACTACACGCTTGTCAGCATCAGGGATCTCAAACCGTTGTGCTAAAAGTGCAATTTCTTCATCACTTAGGTTAAAACTTAACCTCTGACGGGTCTTTTTTGATTTAACTTCCAACCCTAAAATCCGCCTTATCATGTCAGACGGTGTGAGCTCTTCATCAATTGCACTTTTTTTAATAAACTTTTGCACTTCAGAGCTGAGGTCAAAAGCAAGTTGCGTTGCTCGAACTGCTTTTTCTTGCTTTTGCCAAGTATGTTTATTATCACTCATCCGTGTTACTTATTTTGTTTTGCGCGAATTCGGGCAAGGATATCAGCGCCTTTGCTAGCATCTTCACCGATACCCGCTTCACGCATCTTGTCGTGAAGAGATTTATCGTTACTCTCATCAGCGAGTTGCTGCGCAGCATCTAGCTGATCTTGCCTGTCCATTTGACGCTGTTTTATGCGCTCCAATGACTGTTTTGCCGAAGCCATTGCTGAGTCACCAGAGGTCATTGTGTCGTTGACTGCCATCGTTGCTTTTTGCACACTTTCTGTTGTTTTGACCATGCTCAATTGACGCTGGTTTTCAACGATGGTTTTTTCTGCTTGTTTAATTTGCTCTTTTAACTTTGAGACGTTAGCAGTAAATGTACTAAGTATTTGCTGCTGCTCTGATTTTTCTTGCTCAAACTCGGCAATTTTCCCTGCGATTTCAAGTGCGAGTGACTCTTCGTCTTTATCCAGTGCCTGCGTTGCATAGGTTTCATGCTTGTCGATATCATCCTCTAACGCCTTGATAGCACGAGAGGTTTGTATTTCTTTGGCCATCACTTCTGTAAGGCTACGTTTGGCCTCACTCAATGCATTCTGAGCATCTCTGATTTCCTGTTCAAAAATTCGAATAGCATTCGCATCTACAATACCTTCACCCACCTCATTCACACCGCCTTTTACCGCAGTAAACAACTTCTTTAATATACTCATAATTAATACTCCTTGTTATTCAGTCAAATAATCACTTATCGCGTCCAAAGCATCAATTGAATTGGCAGATAAGGTGACAATTTCATGGCCTAATTGTTCTAGGGTAGAACTGGTAGAAAGCGCACCAAAAATTGCGTATTTATTGTCAATCTTAGCGAATGCACTTAAGGGCATGGGGACATTCAAACGTAATAGCGTATCGTTTAGCTCTGCGTGTTTGTCGGCATTTATTTCTTGCTCTGTAAACAAGTAACAAATACACAGTACCTGCTCTTCTGTGCGTGTTACAAAAATAGGAAGCTCATCGTTTCCATCAACGATTACTTGTAGGACTTCTTGTCCAACATTGTTGATAAAAAACGACTCAAAACTGGCACCTTCAGTTTCATATTGTGAGAGTTTAATTGAAAGCTCATTTAATTCCATGTAACAGATTCCTTATGTCAAATTGGCATTTATCTAGTAGATAAAGCCTGCCTGTTTGTATGAGTTACGTACTTAGATTTGCACGCCATGACATATTATGTCAATAGCATTTTTGATAAAAACGCAAGTTTATTTGCTCATTTAGCACTCAACTCCCCCGAGAAAAAGCCCTTTAGTATTGCAAAAGTGAATATATGCAACACTTTACAACCACCTCAAATTGACTAGATTATTTTGCCTGTCAGCCACTATGACATTGTCCATTCGGCTCATTTTTCATTGCATAGCTGCGGCTAGAAATTGAGAGTAAAATAGTAAAGGTGGGGAGGTGTAGAACGCAGAAGCACCGACTAAACAAATATCTCGCTTTGCAGTTAATCGACATGAGCGACTAACTGCTCATATCAGATTAGTATTTTTCTAATTTTGCCAGCAGATTATTTTTGACCGCTGGCCATTCGTGCGCAAGTATTGAATACACTGCGGTGTCTCGAATTGAACCATCAGGCATAATTTGATGACTTCTTAGTACACCATCTAGTTTTGCGCCCAGCCTTTCTATGGCGGTGCGAGAAGCCTGATTGAAAAAGTGGGTTTTAAATTCTAATGACATCGCATCACGTGCATCAAAAAGGTGAGACATTAGTAAGTATTTACATTCTGTATTAACTGCTGTTCTTCTGACTGAATTCGAGTACCACGTATAGCCGATAGACGCCCGTTTATGGTTTTCTTTGACATCATAGAATCGAGTAGTGCCCACTATTTTATTGTCACTTTTGGTTTTGACTACGTAGGCCATTTCACCATGTTCCATATTGGCTAGCGCTTTATCAACATAAGAATACATGTCTTCAGGAGAAGGAACCGACGCATACCAAAGCCGCCAATTTTGTCCATCATTAACTGCAGCAATTAGATCTTCACAGTGTGAACGTGCGATAGGCTCTAGTAATACAATCTCTCCTTCTATTGTTCCACTTGATAACCACATTTTTTATCTCCTTGACTCAATAAGTTAAGGAGAATTGTAAAGGAACTTCAAAAAATAAAAAGTGAAGATGTTTACTCAGTCAATTTTTATGATTTTTCTCGTAATTTGCTTTTCTTGAGATGGTGTCCAAGTGCGATAAACCTGCTCATAGCAGCTTAATTCGCCCTGTTCATTCAATTCATGGCAGGTAAAATGAGCTCCTGTATTTTGATAGCTTGTTTCGCTTCCTATTGCTGACCATTGATCTGCTAGCAATGAATCAAATTGATCACCTGAAGCGTCGTCTAGTATCCGCTTCATGTCTAATGTCGATACTCTAACAGCTAAGCTGTTCAACTCTCGCTTGCACAGCTTCACTCGATTTAAATTTTTCTCCAATACCACCTCACCTTCTCCAAGTTCGTGCTTATTTTCTAGTTCTTTTAAAAGAATGATTGAGAGGTCTCTGACGATGTGTGTCTGTATCAACTGGAACACACTCTCAGTTGAACACGCACCGGCTTTAGAAGCGACGTCCAAGATATGTAGCAGATCTTTGTCTGGCAGGCTATTTTGCGATAAACACATGCCGTATTGGGCATCATTTATAACCGTAAATTCAACTTTTTCATCATTTTGAATTGGCAGTGATGGAATTTCAATAGTAGGGAAACAGCTGGCAATGATGAACTGCTCAAAGCCCTCCACAAATGCTACCTGTAAATAACCAGATTCTAATTGCTTGATATGTATAATATAGCTAGCCTCAACGTCAGCTCTAGGCTTACCGCATGACGCGTCTAGTTTATCTTTATAGTAAATACTGTATTGACCATCTTGCATCGTAATTCCCTACTCATGCAGCCGCCGTCTTCAATATTCAACTCGATAATAATCGACAAAACTTTCCACATCAGAGCGGTGATATTGGCGTTACAGAAGCTTCGCACTGATATCACAGTTATTTAACAATTTGAATATGATAGCTGCTGGATGTATTTTTAATTGTTATTGTTTAAGTATTAATCTAAAGCCAAACACCTAAAATGTAAATAATCAATTTACATTTTAGTATACTTAACCAGCTTCTAAACTTAGTTCAAGGAAGGATAGCGCACAGTGTATTTCGTTATACCTCAATCAAAGCAATATAACCTTATCCATTACCTTTTATTCGCAACTTAAACTATACACTCAAACAGCTGAATGCTTCACTCAGTTTAGTAAAGCAAAACGCATATTAAATACGCCCTCCGCGACCTCTTCTATCTCGATAGAAGCAGAATGGCGATACAAATTTAATTGAGTTAAAAGCCTAGTCCGATCTTCTACAGATGAAACATCTTCATCCAAAAGCAAAGTCGCATTGATAAAGTGCTTTTTTGATTCGGTATACTTGCGCGCCTCGTTGTCGCGTTCTTCGTATTCAATTTGTTCGATCAATTTATGGTCCATAGCACATCTTTATTGCAAGTTATTTAACACTAATAACTATATAAAAGTCCTTGTAGCTCAACTATTACAAAGTATTACACGTGCGAACAATTTAGTCTACTCATCTAGCCTAGACAAATTACATAACTAATTCATCACGGGCGTACGCTGGCTTATAGCAAACATTTTTTGGTCTTTCCTATCTACGTCTATAATGCATAAGACTTTTTAAGCTTCTGTTTTTGAACACAATTTAAATTTTATTAGTGTAGTTGACGACATGTACCTTCATCGCTCGGCGTGCCATATATATGTCCTTTTAACCGCAAAGAGTGGCCTCACTCATGAGTAACCATTTTTCCTAGACATAACCTAGCTTTTACGCCAAACGCTCACTGCGCTACCACAACTCCACAAATCTATCAGGCACAAAACATAGAGCATTTACTCTCCCCCTAGGCCAAAAACTTCTCGTAGGCTTCTATTTTTAACTCCCTGCCAATTTTAATTCAGATCAATCACATTTAGTGAACCTCAGTTATAAACACAATTAGTATTTGTCGAGTAAAACCCGTCTAACAAATAAAAAAAAGCTTGCCAACACATTCTTTGAGAATAGAATACCCCACCAATAGAGCACAAGCTCTATATAACAAACTATTAAGGATGAATAATGAAAAAACTAATTACCTGCCTAATGGCATTGTGTGCATTTAACGCCTCAGCAAATAGTGAAGACTTAAACGCTAAACTATTATCAAATAAGATTAAAATTGTTGCTTTTGGTAAAAGTGGTTGGGATGACCGCTGGAGAGAGCCAACTTGTAGCATCACAAAAACAGACAAAGATGAATATGGCCGCCCTTATCTAACCAGTCACTATGATATGTGTAGATGCCAAAATAGCATTGAAGCAAAATATTTGGTGGAAGACACAAGAGATAACCCTAAAGACGAATTAGTGATTTGCTATATAAATAATAACTAAACGATAGAAGTTAAGGTCAGTTATACCTCTGACCTTATATAAAGAAGTCGACCTTATAGCGAGGTCAACTTCCTACTTTTTAAACATCTACTGAATACAGCAAGTATTTAAAAGCCCCCACCCTAAGTAGAGTCGAAAGTTGAACGGAATTTTATATTGCAAAGAAACAAGCACAGGGTAGAAAAATTACCACGCCCTCCACACTAATGTTACAATGTAACGCTATTTACGACTTTCATTTTTATTTATAGGTATTTAAATGGCACCTTTGCAGCTAGAAACATACATCAAATACAGCAAATTTGTCGCTTTGTTAGCGATTTTGATCAGCATTGTCGCTTGGACTGTTGAACTGACCGGCATCGTATATGTTTGCCCTTATTGTAGAGCACAGCGAACTGCCATTGGTCTTTTAGGGTTGCTGTTGATCCTTCCCAGTGCATCTCATTGGCTCTCCAAATACGCTGCGCTTGTTATTGGTTTTTTTGGCGCGGTTGTCGCTGCA
The DNA here is from genome assembly GCF_018100925.1 of Pseudoalteromonas luteoviolacea. Classification (GTDB taxonomy): domain Bacteria; phylum Pseudomonadota; class Gammaproteobacteria; order Enterobacterales; family Alteromonadaceae; genus Pseudoalteromonas; species Pseudoalteromonas obscura. Next base: position 65,691 of record NZ_JAGJEH010000007.1, read on the forward strand.
AATCAGCACTTTATGGGCTGGAAGAAAATCTCAGCAGGCACTTTCAAGTTTCATGAGCACATTGCTATGGACCCATTTATTTTATCGGGTTTGGCAATGACAGGTATTATTGGTTTAGTGTTTTTGCATTTAAAACAAGTTAAACCGAATAAAACAAATGGATAGCTAAACCTGCCCCATTGATCCAAGCTTTACGTCAGCACTGCATCGAGTGCTGACTTGACCAGATCACTACAACCCATATACGCAGGGGTTTCTCCCGTCTTGCCGTATCAACTCTTTCAGCTCTTTTTTATAGGCTTGGTCTGCATCGTCATTATGCCAATACCACTTCCCAAATAATTCTACTGCAAAGCGCATTAATTTAGCTTTAGTATCTCCGACACCTGATTCACATAGCATAGAATAAAATAGCGCATCAGCTGCAGCTCTCTCTATCTCATGGGTATGATAGAGCCAATCATGTACTAACGCAGCTTTCATATATCTAGGATTAAATGGGGTCCCTACTATGTGATAGGCCAATATGGGAATACTTGCGCCATCATATTGGAAGAACTTGGGTACCCAACGAACCTGACCGTTATGTTCATAAGGAAAGTCATCCACAAGTTCATAAGCATTATCTAATTTATTTGAATGTGTCACGATCACTGGCTTAAGGTTGAGTGCTTTCACGATCTTTGCCCAGAAAAACAAACAGTGTGGTTATTCAAGCATGTAATTATGTCAGTTTTGTTAGGTGAAAATAGGCTTTGGTGACGAAGCTTTCGGAAATATCATTAGTAAAATGAACAAGCAACAAGAAAAACTATGGCAACCCCGCCATGGAGTTGCCATAGTGGCCAAGCTGGCTTGTCCCTTATTCTTTTTATTAGTTGGGACATCATGCATCCTCGTACTGAAGGCTGCTTGATATTAAGGGCGTGTTATTATTTTTTTATTACCCTGATTTCGCTGTAGCGCTAAGCCTCAACAAGGACCTATATTAGGTATTAAAACCGCCTAATGTCAACGTAAAAATAACTTTAATGTTTGAAAAAGCTAATATTATTAATTTTTTTATTCTTGAACATTTATCGATATCAGATAGCGAGCATTTGACATATTATGTCTTATGTTTCAAGCATAACAAAGTGCGTAAGCAATACTAGTATCTTAAAAAGACATTAACTCAGACAAAGTATATTTCAAGGCTATTGGCCATCACAGCTCAAATAGCTAGGATTTAAAATTTGATTCACAGTTAGTCTATTAAGGTTATTTTTGGCCATTATCGGCCAATGTTCGAGTGCCACTTCCCTCCCGTCGCTGGCAAACCATATATTTGAAAAATATAACTATTAAAATCACCACATGTAAAAAATCTATCTCCTATTTCAGAGAGGCCGTTGCGTCGCTTCGATCATGCTAGTGCAAGTTTATTAAGTCCAAGTGTTATTTTCACAAAAAATATACATTTATATATGTATCGAGTTTATTTCAACATCATTCGAAACACGCTTTATAGAACATAAAAGGATGAAACATGTATAAGGTAAAATTGGCGCTTTTGTGCTTATCGGTATTTGGATACTCACAGGGTGTTGCTGCACACTCAAACACCTCTGAATATAATCGCTACGTTAATTTTAATTGGGGCGAATGCCCCGGCTCTTTTGCCACCCCTGATAAGCGCAACCTCTGTTCCTTTGCAAAAGTACCAGTTAACTGGGACAAACCAAATGACAAACAAATAGATATTTTAGTTTCGAAATATCCTGCAAAAAGTAACCAACCCAAGGGCCAAATTTGGTTTCTACAAGGAGGGCCAGGCTATTCCGCAAGCTTTTACGCCCAGCACTACGACACGACACTTTCCCAATACACACAAGACTATGATTTATACATTCTTGAACACCGCGGTGTGGGCTGGTCAACACATTTAGAATGTCCAAACAAGCCAGATGGCGACTACCAACAATATCAACAGTCGTGCTATGACGCACTCCATCAGAAATGGGGCGACGATTTATTTCACTTTAATACCACGGGTGCCGCGCAAGATTTAGCCTATTCTATCGACAAAAGCCGAGCGACAAACTGGTTGCCAAGCTACGTTTATGGCGCGTCATATGGAACGCTTTGGGCGCAACGTTTTACTCAAGTCGCACCGCAGGGCGCACAAGCGATTATTTTAGATTCCATCGTCCCATCTAAAGGGTTTAGTCTGGACTTATGGGATGAAAACTTTAACTATATCTTTAGTGGATTAGCTGAATACTGTAACGCGGATCCCTTGTGTCAAAGTAAACTTGGAAATGATTCAGAGCATACAATCAAAACATTGTTAAATAAGGTTTATTCGAACTCCCATTGTCCGCAGACCAAGTTCAATCAAGACTCATTGCAAGCACTATCCACATTACTCATGATGCGCTCAATAGAGGGCGCGCTTATGCCGGCATATTACCGGCTAGCAAGGTGTAATAGTGACGATGTCATTGCCCTTAACAACCTACATCAATTCATTTTTGAAGGTACTGGTCGTCAACTACTCGAGTTGCAGCCCAAACCTAAAAATGACTACTCTCAGGTATTATCCAGCCTCATCGTTCACAACGAAATAAGCCAAGAACATAGATCCCTTGAGGCGCGCCTCAACTACTGTAAGGATGCGGTATCTTGTATTCCTAAAGCACTGCTGTATAGCCGCTATATTCAAAAGGCCGTATGGGGAGACAAATATCGTAGCCAGTTTACCTATACTGACGTTCATCATTACATCCCGACACTCATGCTCAATGGTGATTTAGATCCGCAAACACCGCATAGCTACGCGTACGACTTTATGCGGACTTTTACCAACGTAAACCAGCGTTACATTGAATTCCCACAAACCCCACATGCCGTAATCTTTGAATCCCCTGCTGATACAAATACAGGGAATAATTGTGGAGTTGATGTCATGCAAAGCTTTCTAAACAATATATGGCAACAGCCTAATACTGATTGCATTGCAAAATTACATGGTCTCAATTTCAATCTACCAGCATTTGAAAGTACATTGCTGTTTGGAACCGAGAACGCCTACGATGGCAGTGCACAAGTTATGACATTGGATTCACTAAAAAGGCTACGAGATACGCACCCAGAGAAATTTTCGGCAGCCCGAGATACTTTAATGCGAGTATCAGATTTTTAGAATCTGGGCAGGTGAAGACGCCAATATGGCGTCTTTCGCTCTGTTAACAGCGACGTGAACCACAGGCACGGCAAGTTAAAGTTGCAGGGCACTTTTTGCCCGTAATATCACAGCCAAAATCTGAGTGAGCACGACCACCAGCCACTCTTGGTGTGTTTTGATTTTCTAGCTCGTTATTAAGCTGTGTAAGTTGTTTGAAGTTTCTTTTTTTCAATTTAAGTTTCATTTTTAATTTCCTTTTGTTTACTTTTTAATCCAAAAGCTACACTACCAGACAATTAACTGAGTCTCAATATAGGTAATAAATGCGTTCTTTGTTGTTATTTGGCGTTACAAATTTACCTCCGACTCATCGAATAAAACGTACTATATTTTCACATTCCCTTTATACTCTTTGGGTTGTGAGTAAAAAACGCGCGTATAAAAATGAAAACTATCAACTTTGTAGCAAGTATCGTAGCGGCGCTGGGCGCCGCAATAAATCAAGCCTCGGCGAACGAAAATGTTGAGGACATATTTAAAAATAACTGTGCTTCTTGTCACGGAGCTCAGTTACAAGGGGCTATGGCTGGCTCGCTGCTCGATACGCAGTGGATCACTGATGGCTCAGATAAAGCTTTAGCAAACGCCATAAAAAATGGACTACTCGATCGCGGAATGCCTGCATTTGGGCATGCCTTAACTGAGCAAACTATTCGCACCTTGGTCGTGTATATTCGTGAAACAAGTTATAATGCCGACACTGCCAAACTCAAAACTCCCACTTTAAACAAGCAGTTCAAAACAAATCACCACAATGTAAATACTCGAGAGGTACTTTCTACCAAGGGTATTATTTGGGCTTTAGATTTTTTGCCTGATGGAAGCTTGATATATACACTTCGCCAAGGTGAGCTGTGGCATGTTGACGGCAAAGGAAATCGTACACACATTAAAAATACCCCCACAGTCTGGCATCGAGGGCAAGGTGGCATGCTCGATGTGCTTCCTGATCCTGATTATCAAAAAAATGGCTGGATATACCTGTCTTACAGTAAAAAAACAGGCAAAGACAAGGCTGGACGTGACATAGGGATCACAGCCATTGTTCGTGGAAAAATTAAAAACGGTAAATGGACAGAACAACAGACCTTATTTGAAGCACCAAAACACACACATAAGAACCGAGGCTGGCACTTTGGTTCACGATTTACCATTGATGGGGAATACCTCTATTTTACCAACGGAGACGAAGGCCATCAGGATGATGCACAAGATCTGGCAACCCAAAATGGTAAGGTACATCGTATTTATAAAGACGGTCGAATTCCGAAAGACAATCCATTTTACAATAAAAAAGACAGCCTAAAAACAATCTGGACCTATGGCAACCGCAACCCACAAGGCTTAGTCAAACATCCTAAAACCAACCAAATTTGGTCAACAGAGCATGGCCCTAGAGGGGGTGATGAACTCAATTTGATCAGCAAGGGCGTGAACTACGGATGGCCAAAAACTACGTTTGGTATGAATTATGATGGCTCACCAATTACACCTCATACAGATCTACCCGGTATGCAATTACCCGTTCACCAGTGGACACCCTCTATCGCTGTTGCAGGCATGAACTTTTATACTGGTAGTCAGTTTAAACACTGGCAGGGGGACCTTTTTGTTGGCAGCCTAGCAAAAAAGCAACTGCACCGGATAAGATTCAAGGGCAATCAGGTAATTGAAGACGAAATAATTTTAAAAGGGCTTGGTAGAATTAGGGACGTAGTGACTGCACCATCAGGTGAACTGTTTATTACTGTGAACGACCGTAATAGCAACACAAGCAAAATAGTTGCACTGAGTGCACAGAAGTAACTATGCATGGTAGCGGTGCTGCACAGCACGCTACCTTTATACCCTTCGAGTTATGATAATTTAAAAAATGACGCAGATGAACGCAATCTGACAGATAATTCGACAACCTCTTTGACTGAGTTAGACAAGTCGTTACTGGCTTGTGTCGAGCGCTTTGTTGTAGCATCGACGGCTTCAACAGTTTGGTTAATTTGATTGAGCCCGGTTTCTTGCTGCTTCGAAATAGCCATGATGTTTTGCACAAAATGCGACGTTTTATTGGCAGCAGGGATAATAGTCTCCAATTGTTTACCCGCATTTTCAGCTAAGCTAACACTATGGTCAGCTGTTTTACCAATACGCTCAGATGCATTTTGACAACGCTCAGCCAGTTTACGGACTTCACTGGCCACAACAGCGAACCCTTTACCATGTGCACCTGCGCGAGAGGCTTCAATAGTCGCGTTCAAAGCGAGTAAATTTGTTTGGTAGGCAATCTCATCGATGATCTTTACTTGCTCGGCAATGGTCTTCATCGCTTCTATCGTTGTTTTCACCTTCTGTCCGCCATCGTTGGCTTCCTGTGTCGTGTTAATTGCGACCTGATCTGTGGCGAGCGCAAATTCACTATTCGCTTTGATGGATTCGCTAATCGATGTCACGGCTTGTTTTGTGTCCGCTACACTTTGCTCTTGAGATATCGCCGTGGACTCCATTTCTTTTGCTGTGCGAATAACCAGTGAGGAGAATTGCTCAAGTGCCGTTGCACTTTGCTTCACCTCGAATACGACAGTTCTAAACTGCTTTGCCATGCCCTTTAACGCACGTATTAACTTGGCAGTCTCGCTATTACCGGTTACCTTTCTCTTGAAATGCAAATGACCTTGCGCCAACGCATTTGCAATAGAAACCGCTTCATTTATTGGCCCAGTGATAGAACGAGAAATAAAAACAGCCAATAAAATTGCAGCTAAGAGACTAAACACACTTACCCAGATCACGAAATTTTGAGATACCCTGTTGTCCTTTTGTAGTATCGGCCCTAAGTCATCTTGTTTATCTTTAATATTCAATTTTAAAGATTCAATTTTACGCGCAGCTTGTTGGCCTATAACATCTAATCGCTCTCTTTTGAGGGCATTACGTTTATTAATAACGTCAACGAGTTCTGTAAAGCGACTCATATATCTAGGCGCAAGGCTGCGCACGTTGATAAAGTATCGCCGCCGTATCTCATCTTGTAGCTGTTCATCTAATTGTTTGAGGTTTCCTAAAAATACGCTGTACTCTCTGTTCACTTGCTCAACATCCGCACTGTCATTGCTATCCAAAAATTTGATAACGTGAAGCCTCATCAACAATAGACTTCTAAGTGCTAAAGATGCGTAAAATGCAGCCTCCATATCATTGTCTTCGCGCGCACTAAGCAATACCCGAGACAAATCTTGCTCCATCAATGGCCCCATTTTGTTTAAGCTTTTGTGTACAATCTCATTGCGCTCAGCAATTTTTTCTTCAACTTTCGCAAACGTATTTGCATATTGTGTTGCGAGATTTTCTACATCTATGAAGGTTTGTACTTGTTCATTGCTAATAGCATCATGGTGAGCATTCGCCAATAGCTCATTCAGCGTTGCCATTCTTGTACGCTCTTCTTGCAATGCTATCTGGCTACCAGTGTTAATATAATGAAGTGCGGCGATTCTAATCGTCAGTAAATTCGCTTGAACACGCCCTGCGTTGTTGGTGTTTCTTGCTAGTGAGCGGTACTCTTTAAAGCCATCGGATGCGGTGTTTAGTGCCTGAATAGATACTAAAACAGCACAGCTAAAAAGGAGCAATAACACACAAAAACCCAAACCAAGCCGACTCGATATTTTTAGCTGTGCAAACATATCAACCTTCTGGTACATCCATACCTTTGATATACGATTCTAAAAATATAATACAACGGCTACACATTGCTGGTTTTTATTGTTAAAAGCTCATCAATATACTTACCCTTAATTTAAAAAATACATCCCAAAAATGGGTTAGCAGGCGCTATTTAGTACTTTTTCCTTGGTAGATTTTATTTCGATGCAGATCTTTTCAGTTGGCGCACGGACCGTTGCAATGCCAAACACAACCTCTTCCTTTCTTTGGTTGCTACATTGGCAATCGATGATCAATGAACCATGTCGAAAATCTTTGTCAATCACTGTCACTTTTGTGGTGATTACATCTCCTACCACAACAGGCAAAGCAAACTTTAGATCTTGTGAGAGGTAAACCGCACCTGGGCCCGGAAGTTGGGTGTTGATTACCGCAGAGATCTGCGCAGCAGTCCAAGTACCCTGAACGACTGCGCCTTGGAAAGCCATATTGTTAGCATATTCTTGTGCCCAATTATCTAGACTCTGCCCTTCGGGCAGTATGCTTAAATCTTGAATGTCACTCAATTGCACCAGTCGAGTACGTATTGCACTTTGACCTATTTCAATATCCTCAAAAACAACATTCTCTAGTTTCATCTTTTACCCTGTCATCTGGACGCAATTCTCAATATAGAGCTCTGATGCCATGACCATTTTAACTTCAACAAACTCAAACTTTGAGAGATGCGCAAACCCCACCTTGAAGGCACCGAGTGCCAACCACGTTCACGGCAAAGTAGACCGCCTGAGTCTCAATCAAGTCCGTCGCCATATGCTTTTTTTGGTCTAACTACAGTATAGAAGCGAGACTTTTCATAAATAAGTCAATTTGCAAGGGCTACTAAATTGGAAATTAAATAGGCAGTTTTATGAATCATAAATTAACGATAAGCTATTGAATAACCATAAATAATGATAAACACCCTAATTTTATCTTGATCACTTTACACAGGCGCAATAAACAGTATTATCCGTTCCGATTAAAACGACACATATTAGGATAGAAATGAAATTACTTGCCTTAGCATTATCAAGTGCTCTAATTTCAACAGCAACATTTGCTAGCGACACGGTTAACTTTGATTACGTTGGCGCAGGCTACGCCAAATTTAAGCTTATTGATGAAGATGGCGATGACAGTTTAAATGGATTTACAGTAGAAGCGAGTAAACAGCTTGATCAAAACTGGGTTATCTCTGCTCAGTATTTAGATACATCTCTTGATAAAGCTGATACTAGAGTCTCTGAATATGGCGATAAAGTTTATACAACATACGTGGAAAGCACCAGTGACATCGCGCAGTGGAATATAAACGCAGCCTATATTATACCCTTTGAAAACAATACATTGTTAGAACTTGTTGGTTCAGTTGGCCGAATTAATATGGATAATGATGGATTTATAAAACAAACAGTTAACTATTTAGACACTCATGGAGAAGAACACTCATATCCTCGCTTTCAACGAGACTATGACACACAACTCCATACTAGCACCTACGGTATCGAAGCAAACTACCACATTGCGTTTTTAGATAATTTTAGAGCGACAGCTGGAATCGGTTATCAACACTTTAGTAGAGCGCAAGATAAGAACGAATTTGCCTACCAATTTGAATTAGCTTATGACATTACTAAAGACTTTACTATCAGCGCAAGTTACCAAAACGTAGATGTGTACGAGAATCATTTTGTAACTGTTAGATATAACTTTTAAACGCACAATATAGTGGGAACAGCACATTCCCACTATCGTTTTCTTTCCACTCTAAGCGCTTTTATCAATAATATGTATATCTCTTTGAGGGAAAGGAATTGAAATATTGGCTTTGTCTAGTGCTGGTTTAATGGCTCTATTCGTCGCAAAATACACATCCCAGTAATCATCAGTTTTGCACCAAACCCATATCGTCAAATCAATTGAATTGTCGCCATACCCCACGACGCCAACAAAGGGAGCTGGCTCATTTAGTATTCTCTCGTCACACTTCGCCATCTCCAATATAGCGCGCTCAGCTTCATCAACACTGTTGTTGTAACTGATCCCAACAGACAAATCGACTCGTCGAATGGGTTCATGTGTCACATTGTTGACTTGCTCACTTGCTAAGGGACCATTAGGCAGAATAATACGCCGATTGTCCAACGTGATTAAAAAAGTACAAAATACATCAATGGCCTCAACCACCCCTTCTTCACCCTGCGCAACAATATAATCACCAACCTGAAAAGGTTTGAAAATGAGTATCAACACACCACCCGCAAAATTTGAAAGACTACCTTGTAGCGCCAAGCCCACAGCGAGCCCCGCGGCACCCAAAATGGCAATAAAGGATGTCGTTTTAACACCCAGCATGGAGATCACTGATATAAACAAACAGGCCTTGAGCAACACCGTTGCTACACTACTGAGCCATTTCCTCAGCGATATATTGAAATCTTTCTTTTCAAGTAAATAGTCTATGGCATTGCCAACAAGCGAAATTAGCCAAAGGCCCACTATCAAAGTAATAATTGCAAGCGCCAGTTTCGGTGCGAAATTAACGACATGCTCTGTGACTAAGTCCATTACTTTTTGCGGATCAAACGAAGATGTGTCCATAAGAACCCCCTTAAATTAAACCTTAAGGATTAAGCTTAGTTAAAAAAATGAAATTAAAAATGAATTTTTATAGAACAAATGTTCAAAGCAAAAAGCTAAAGCCTAGACTGAGGCTCTAAGCTGGAGGCGTGGCTCTACTCACCGCGAACACGCAGACTTGATGCCTGCACCAGAGCACAGCATTTAATTTAGTTGGCAACCTAAGCCCTGCGTATCACTCCCCCTTTTTATCACAACTTTTTGTTTTCTCAGTCCTAGTGTAATCCCATGTAATTTTTGCAATTAACAAGTTATGTAAAAATATTAACAACATTCCATTACCGTCAGAGAAATTTATGCCCAGAGATTACCCGTTAATACTTGGCTGGCTTCGAAAGAAGTGGCCTTGGATAATATCAACGCTAATTGCTTTCGCTATTTTAGTTGTGGTGTTTCGCACCGTAACGGCTTTAAGCGAACTCAACTATGGATTGACACCACCAAAACTCCCTAAATATGAGCACTTAGAGACCAAGTTTATTAATCAATCAGGTTGGCCAAGTATTAAACACTACAGTGATGAATGGCCTTACCATGCATCTCAAGGTACGGCGACTTTGCCCATTCCTTATGAGTGGTTAATTGCCCTTGAAGCACCGAAAAATACACCTTGGTTTATTCTTTTTGGTCAAGAAAAAGCCTTTTTATCTGAATATATCTACCGGCTTGGTTTTGTTAATTTGAATCCTTCAACAGATTTGGACAGCACTCAATTACAATTGCCTTTAGGGCTGGCAAAAACAGCCAGCATCCCAATGCCTGGCTTAAATCGCTCAGCAACTGCGGTTGGCTTTACTTGTACGGCTTGCCATACAGGGCAGTTTACCTACAACAACATTCGCTACGTTGTTGATGGTGGGCCTGCGATGACCGATTTGGGCTTGCTAACCAAATCACTGGGAGCTGCCATAGGTCAAACTGTCTTGTCGAGTAAATTGGCGCCATTCGACAGCCGCTTTGAACGCTTTGCAAAGAAAGTATTAGGCAGTAACTACAATGTTGTGAGCAAAGCAAAGCTTAAAAGTGCGCTGACCGATACTGTCAGCCAGCTTGCCAAGACTCAGGATACCATCAATGTGACGGAAGGCTTTACTCGACTTGATGCACTAAATCGCATCGGCAATAAAGTATTTGCGGACAACATGGATAGACCTGAAAACTATAACCCAATCGAAGCTCCAGTAAACTACCCTCATATCTGGACTACCTCATGGTTTAATTGGGTTCAATACGATGGCTCAATTATGCAGCCTTTGATCAGAAATGCTGGCGAAGCGCTCGGGGTAGCGGCAAATGTAGACATGCAGGTACCCGAAAATATCATGCAACAGCCAGCTACTTTTTCTAGCTCAATTCCGATAGACACTCTATACGATATCGAAGAGTGGCTGGCAGGTGAGTACCCTTTACGTAATTATACAGGAGCATCAGGCCAACTAGGAGAAATAAATGGCCTTCGCGCGCCAAAATGGCCAAACAGCTTGCCTAAACTCAAGCCCTCTTTGGTAAAAGCAGGGAAAGAACTGTACAAACAGAATTGCCAGCAATGTCACCTGCAGCCAATGGATAGCCCCGGTTTTTGGAAAAGTAATTGGCACGAGATCAGCTACGAAGAAAATGGTGAAGTTAAGTCTACTACTCACAAATACTTAAATCTTAACCTTTACTCTATAGAAAAGATTGGCACCGATCCTGCCCAAGCACTAGTTCTCAAAAATCGGACCGTCAATACCAAGGAGCTGGGACTCAATACTGATTTGTGCGTTGCGGTTGATAAATATCAAAAAACGCCTGAAATGCGTTCTGATTTACAGTTTATCAATGTACAAGACAGTGCTACCAGTAATTTTGCACTCGCACTCGGCGCCGTTGTAGAGGAAACCAACCAGCAGTGGTTTAAACAAAACTACACACCATTCGACACTCAACAGCAGCTTGAGGGCGGCAGGCCCAATTGCTTAAGGCATAGTGGTGGCTACAAAGCGCGGCCGCTCAATGGTATTTGGGCGACAGCCCCCTATCTACATAATGGTTCTGTCCCAAACCTGTATAGCCTACTTTCGAAGCCCTCACAAAGGCCTACTTTTGTCGAGCTAGGCCGCCTCGAATTTGACCCTGTCAATGTTGGCATAACTCAAAGTAAGCATATTGAAGCCTTAAATACCCGAAAGGACCTACCTCCAGCGAATCAAGTCGATGATTACCAAGGAGGCTATTTTGTTCTCGATACGCGTCAAGCTGGCAATCACAATACAGGCCACGCCTTTACAAACGATACAAGTGTACCGGGAAAAATAGGCAGAGAACTCAGCCACGAAGAGAAAATGGCGTTGATAGAGTACTTAAAAACATTGTAATTTGAGCTTGTGTGCATACCCATATGGGTATGCACCGCTATCAATCATGCTATCGGCGCTTTCGCCATGTAAACTGCTTTCGAAATGCACTCGGAGTAATACTTTCGTGCTTTTTGAAAAACTGATTAAAGTACGCAGAACTGTTAAAACCGCATTGTTGCGCAACAACCCCTATCGGCTGGTGTGTTGTCGCAAGTAGATGTCTCGCTCGCTTTATTCTCAAATGGTCACAATACTGTGAGTAGCTCATACCGAGACTGTCTGCGAACAGTCGTTTGAGTGTAGCTACACTGAGATTAGCCAATAAAGCGCATTCGGTCAGACTTGGTAAACAAGCCAAGTTATTTTTAATGACATCCAGTACTGGCTCTATCCTTGTAGTATTACGACGTGGTGCACTTGAAATAGCACTTTGGGATATGTGTGATTGCATTAACTGCGACAATACATCGGCCAATATCGTGAGCTTCTTAAGTGCTTGGGCACTGTTCATGCTCAGCATTAATGGCATCACTTTGTCTGTTATTTCCTTTGAAAATACGATGCCAGCTTCCAATCCAGTCAGCCAAGCTTGAATCACTTCAAATTCACTGATCTCAACTGAAAATAACGCCTTTGGCCAAAGCACGACAACCACATCGCCGACGGGCGCTAATTGATCTGTATTGTCCCACGTATGGGGTTCTCCAGGTAAAATTAAGGCAAGATCAACCGCCTCAAAGCAATGAACATCACCGGCCAAAAAGCGCTTGCCTTTTGCGCCCAATGTTAAGATTAATTCAAAACAATCATGTTGATGCCATTCAAACAGCAATGGGCTATTTTGAATATGCTTAACACGAACAGATTCATTGATGGTAAATCGAACGGGAGCGGGTTTGCTTTTACTAATGAGCTAATACCTACTAATTTTGAGCCAATAACTAAATTTATATCGCGAATTTTTGGCAAAGTAAACGCAACTTAAATGATGAGATGTAAAATAATGAATGTCGTATTCGATCTAGATGGGACTCTAATTTTTAAAGGTCAGCCTATGCAAGATGCAGTAGCCAAAGCGTTACGGGCAATCGAGCAACAAGGCGCAACGATACACTTTGCGACGGCACGCCCGCTAAGAGACACCTTGCCAGTACTTCCAAAACACTTTTGGCACCATCAGATCATTGGTTGCAATGGCGCGATGATTAGTAAAAACAAAGTCGTTTACGACACTTTAAACTTCAATAAACGAGAAGTTATCGAAGTTTTGAACTGGCTTGATCAAAAAGAAATTCCATACCTATACGACGGCATTGAGGAATATGCGATCTCAGACACGCCACATCGCTTTCATCTAGAAGTTAAAAAGTTAGGTAGAAACCCATATTGTAACCAATCACTTAGGTTAGAACCCATCGTCAAACTGTTGGTACTAGAAGAAAATCGCCACCTAGAAGTCAAAGCGTATCTGAATACTGCACTCAGTGACTATGATTTTTATCACCACAATGGGTGCAATAGTTTTGATGTCGTGCCCAAATACAGTAATAAATTAAATGCGCTATTGCGCGCTGGCCTAGATATGAAAAACACATTATGTATGGGGAATGACCAAAACGATATTGCCATGTTAGAAGCTGCACAATCAGCTTATGTGGTTGGAGACCTTATATCTTTGGAAAGAGAATATACGAAAGTAACTCAAGAAAACTTAGTCGAAAAGTTATACGAAATTTCAAAAACAATATAATAAAAATGACATTAAAAATAATAAGTTTTATTTTAAAATTGTAAGTGTGTTTTTATCACACTTACAATATCAAGTAACAACTTTTAAACTGTGATTAATAAACTTTTGAGCAAATTATTTCTTCGACGTAATCATCACCATAATCTTTATAGCGCATACCCGTTAAGTAATAATCACTCGGGCAATAAGCAACACCTGTATAAGGTACACGGACAGCGGTTTCTGATCCAGTTGAATGCGACCTCATCGCCTTACACCGTAATGCCTCAACGCTGTCATCGCCGCTATCAGCATAATAAAGCTCAGTCACTAGGTGATTCCTTGGGCAACGGTATGCTTTAGAACCGTTGCCATCCATTTGTACCTTTACCGTTGCAGTAGTAGCCCAGTACCAAGGTACTGATCCATATGTATCTGCAAGAAATTGCTCAACACTTCTATCACTGCCACCCGCACCATATACGGCGCGGATCCCACCATTTGTTGCGTACCACCCTGACCCATTGCCATTCATTCGCTCCCAGTACGACGCTTGTATTTCTTGCCTGTCATGTGGCGACAACTCTCCAACCTTCGTCACATACTTTCCGACATCTTGATAATAATCTACGTTGCTTGGAACGTCATTAGTATTAACATTGGATTCTCCTGCAACACTTGAAAAGTGCATAATAAGTGCAGTTACTCCGATTAAACTACCGCTTGCTAATTTACGTAATTTCATTTTCATCTCCTTTTAATTTAATTGACTGAGCGTTTCGGTAAATTAGCTTAGTAATAAATGTGAGGCTTAAACATTACAAAGCATTACGATAAACCACCTTTATAAACCAATGCGCTTTATTGATTTTTCATACAATTAAAATCCACCCACTTTAATCAACATTGAAAATAACTAAACAGATAAATCCGCCCCTATTAATATAAATAAAATATCAATAATCGAACTAGATAATATTGCCAGTTCTTTAATATTACCTTTGTCAATATGGTCACACGCAACGTCAATAGCAACCAACCAATAAAGTTATAATTATCAGCTGATTAGCCTAGGTTTTATTGGCATTTTTGTACAAGTAAACCATGAAGCTTCTCTCAACGTATAGATGTACACACTGAATGTTGGGAGGTTGTATGAATCACTACATTATCAAAGGCCACGATTACACTGCGTTTCGTGAGACACAAGATGAGCTGGAAGCCCTGCACCTAGATACCGAAGATGTCAGCGCTCTGTGTGATAACAAGGCACATCCTTTACATGACTGCCTTACTAATCATATTGTCGGGATTTTAAAATCAGAGATAGTTGTGCTGTTGGCAATCATTGTAAGCGCGTATTTCGCAGTTACCTGGGTACTTATACCACCAACTGCCGCCGTAATAGGGACTGTTGTGCTTGCACTGTTTAGCATTTGGGTATGTGGCATGGTGGGTTCAGACTTAATACGATATTACATGATGTGTAAAGACTTCACTCAAGGAGAAAGGCACCCTCTAGTTTTGCATGTTGAAATTGACGACAACCAGCACGAAGCGCTTAATGCGGTGATGCAAAAACACCCTCAGATGCATATTAAAAAATTGCAGTAGTAGATCGCCTTGTAACTCTTGCACTAGATACACCAAGTAGGCAACGTTTGGCTGCCTACTTTGACATACGCTATTTGCTCAACGCTTCATGGCTAATCAATATACCTGGACATAAAGCAGGGAGATCTGACGGTTTCAATCCGCCCGGTAGGTGCTTCAACTTGTCGAGACTCACACCTGAGCTAACCGCTTTGTCTGACTTGTCCATAACCTCCTTAATCCAAGGAGTAAAATGCGAAACACGTGAGTACACTTCAAAGCTACCATACTTCTCAGACGGTCCACCACCGTAACGAGAGCTTATGCCTAACACCTGAATTCCGCGCTCAGTTTCAATAAAGGCAGGCCCACCGCTATCACCACCGCCAGATATTCCTTCAAGTGGTAAGGCATGTTCACCTTTATCAAACTTAAACGTCAAAATCGGGCCTTTCGCTTCCTCAACACGATTTTGAGCCTTTCTGAGAACCCCTTTATTTTCATAGTTATCAACGGTGATACCTGTAATACCATTGCCTGTTCCGCCTATACCAATAAACCAAATTGGCAGCCCTGTTTCGTCATTTCTGGTATACAAGGTTGCAGGGGGTAAATGCGCGACGTCCCCCATGAGCTCTACCAAAGCGATATCATGACTAATGCCCGGAGTGTGATTAGGGTGAATATGTAACCTTTTGACTGTCGCACTGCCTTTGCTCATTTTTATCTTGGTGCCAGAGTTTAAACAAAATGTTGTGTGTGCCGCTGTTAGAATCCATTTTGATGAAATCAGGATGCCATGAGCACCATCTATGTAAAATGTTGCAAGTGGCGGAAAGTCATCAGGTTTTGCTAAATAATTAGTCTCTTGAACATCATGACGAATAATAATGGCATTTGCATTGAGTGCTATAAAGCCCAAGGCTAGTAAAATATACTTCATATAACCCCTGTTTTTATTTTTACACCGCTTATGATTGGATATGATTTAAATATTAAAAAACGAAGTATGAGCGTAATTAAATATACTTTGTGCTAGCCATTGAGCGTATCAGCTTTTTCTTATCTGTTGCAATAAGTTCTCAGTAACACAACTACCCTGTGCATGTTGCCTAATAACCTAACTATTACTTGGCCTTAAGTCTTCTATCACTTTGGCGTCAACCCAAAAGATGTCGCTGTCATTTTCCTTGGTAGCACGATTGAAGAATAAGAACTTCCCATCTGGAGTCACACTGGCAGAAGCCTCTCTTGCGCTGGTATTTACCTTGCTACCAAGGTTGATGGCTTCACCCCAACGGCCTTGTTTGTCACGGAAACTTATATACAAATCAGAATTACCGTAGCCTGATTCACGAACACCATCCCAAATTAAATACGATCCATCCGGTGCAATAAAAGGGTGAGCGTTATATTTGCCCGTGTTGATTTGTGGGCCTAATCGTTCAGGTTTAGTTCGTTTTCCATTCACCAGAGATGATATTCGCAGGACGTCTCCGCTTTTATAATCATCTAATACGTAAGTGCCATCTGCAGCAGCTGTCAGCCTCATTATTCCCCAATCTTCTCTATCAAACATAGGGGCCAATATTCGATGCTTTGACCACCCTGCCGCAGTTCTCATCATTACATATTTACCCATGTGCATCGTTTTGCCATCAGGTGCAAGTAATGGCCGCCAAATACGCGGCCCTACTGTCGATTCCTGCCAATTACCATCAATTTGCTTGAATACAATAAGCGACCACTTGTTGGCTTTGGGATCTTTCCTCGTAAAGTAAAACTCCGACATGTCTGGGGAAAAAAATGGATTGGTATCACGCTGTTTCGCAGACACACTTCCCGGAGCAAATACTTTTGGCTCCGAACCTGGTGGTTTCTGGCCCAAATAGGGTCCAACCATTGGCCCGTTACGTTCCATTGCCGAAGCAAAGTCAGTCATAGCAAATGCCATGAACACAGCACCTGCCCACAGTGATTTAACGCTTCCCATAGATAACTCCTCAGTTTTATTAATCAACGTTTTGATTGCAGCATATCCACTGTGGAACAATTGACTTGACGTTTACTTGATTTGTCACGAACTTTTCTATGATTAAGAAAGTAAGTATATATATCAATATATTAACGTTGAAAAATTGGTGGCGGGACAGTCGTTTTCTTAGCCAAATCGTATGCGGGAGTTGGAGGCTAACGCAGCTTAACGCCCCCTACATTTATACAATATTTGTAGTACCCTCAAGCTAAGCTCGATTTTTGGAAAATAATCTATCCCAAATGAAACAGTACAGTCAGCAAACTTATCTATCGCCGCTTCTGTTCTAAATTGGCGCAGTGTTAATATTACTTTTTTGCAAACCTATTTTTTGTCTACAAATGGTCTTTGATACAAATGACCACCTCAGGCAAAGGATGCTGCCGCTCACCACAGCATTTAAAAGTGAGCAGCATATTGTCGTCGGCAAGTGGACGGCCCCTGACTTATTAGCTATTGAAGATAAAAGACACCTTCATAAGCTAACTCTTGATCCGTGCTAAAGTGCCCAAACCAACCGCCAATTTGAACTTCATATATACCATCTTTACTGTCTTTAATGACCAGTTCCGGATGTGCCGAAATACCATTGAGGTACTTCACATTGTAAAAAGACCAGTCAGACAAAGCGTTTGAAATGGCCTTAGATAAAAGTAATTTGGCGCTGTTAAAATTAGCCTGCTCAATTAGAGATAAAGACTTAAAATTTCGGTCATCCCATAGATTAATAATTTGACTGCACCCAGTGATTAAGCCCTTATTACCCAACTGATCATAAAAGGCAGGTAACTGCTCTCCATATTCGTCAATAAAGCTTTGCACATCTCTACGCTCATCATAACAGGCCATGGTAGGTACAACCTCCTTCAACGACAGTGTATCACCTATCACAACCCCTGATAGCCTTAGCTCAACTTCATCTTCTGAAACTCTGAATGTATCGTAGTCCAACATGTCATACTTATGCTCAAGTTCAGCTAAATATGAATCCGAAATTGCCTGGTGAAGTAAACTGACTTCAACACCACCTGCTTCCATGGTAGGTTTTGTGGCTGCAAGTTCGATGAGATTGCTCCATATCATAGGAAGCAACTGTCGGTTGTATTGCGCTCCAACCAATACGCCTTGGTGAAAGTACAAAGCAGTATTACGACCAATGGTGGTTAACCGCCACTTACTATTGACTTGCCAATCAAAACTAAATCGACCAATTTTGTTCAGTGCTTGCTCATATGTAGTGCCTAATTTAAGTCCGTATACGCTATCTTTGTTCAGTAGCGCAGAGCGCAATTGTTGCCCACGAATAGCATTTTCAAGTTCTACTTTTTCCAGTGAGATTTTCGCATAGTTATAAACAAAGCCGAGTTTATTCGCTTCATCTTGCTTTATCTTTTGCCCATGGCTGCACTGTGAAACAGGGGAAAGCTGCAAAAAGCCAGTTACCCGTGTGCTTCTTGTAATTTTGCCTCCCTTGATTTTAGCCTCATCGAGTTTGAACTTAAGTGACTCCACGATATAGCCAGTACTATTACCTTCATAGGTCAACTGAGATGCTTTGTTTAGCAAGCGTTGCTTCAATGCTGACATAACCTCTTTTCTTGCTTCTCCTTTCTCAAAGCTAGCCTCTTCTCTAAGGTAAACCTCTTTAGCATTAGCAGCTTCGGTGCACTCACTACCGCGAAAATAGATATCGGCGGCACTAGATGAAAAACTCAAAGGGAGCAACCACAAAAATAGAACTGAACGCATCCTTACCTCTTTATTATTTTTTGAACAATTTAAAGTAAATTTACTAGTAGCACAGTTTGGATAGTAATCCAAGTATATAAACAAGAACTCTGTAGGCTTTTCAAAATTCAGCTGATTATATTAAAAAATTAATAATAAACGCTGAGTTAAACAAGGGGGGATGAAAATTTAAGCCCGCATGAATGACAAAATAATATGAGAATGAAAAGTTGGTTATGCTTTTTATTGCACCGAAGAAGAAAAAATTACAAACCTATTATAACAGTAAACACCAGCACAAAAAACACTCGTTAGAAACAAAGTAAAAACCCAATTCAAAATAAAAAACAACCTTGAAAATTAACAAAACAAAAACAGTAAAAAAATAAAAACAACACAAAAGAGTTCAATAAGGAAACAATCAGAGCAATAAAAAAACAAATTAAAAAAAGCTAAAAACACTAAACCCAAGTAAGTTAATGGATAATAAGAAACAAAATGTTGACAGCTAACAATTTAAAAAATATATTAAATTCGAATCTTGGAAATTACGTTTTATTTCAAGAAATATTTATAAAGGATTTCTCATGCAATTATCTTTCAAAAAAAAGAACCTTAAATCTCTTACTCTTAAGAACTCTGAATTAGCAAAAAGCCAGACAAATAATATTGCTGGTGGTGCTAAGTTCACGTTCAATTGCCTTACAGGTGGCCAAAACGATTGGTGCCAGGAAAAATAGCTTAAGGCTATTTTAGAAAACTTGGTGTATGCATAATTTGTATACACCATATTGAATTATCTCAAAGAGCTGCATTTCGAAATAATATTAACCACCGATTAAAATCTGGTTTAAGCTCACAACCATTCATGAGAAGAAACTAAAATTTAATTAAAATATAATGTTCACACCCACTCTCGTCCCTCAACTGCTGACATTCATGAATTTAAAAACCAACCTGACAAATAAGCACCTAAGATACTTTGCTTATTAAAGCACCTTGCTCCTCTGGTTTGATCTCACCAGCCTTGAACATATTCCTGTTATCAAAACTAAAGCAAGTATAAGAAACAAACATTAATTCAACACCTGCATTATTTAACTTATTACTTTGCTCAAATAAATCCCCAATAAATTAAATAGGATTTTTCTTTGTTGCTGAAATTAATTTACTTAATCCCCAAGGTTTATCATTAGTTTTAACTTGCGAAAACGTAGCTTTTTATGGAAATTTTTCAGAGTCAAGAATAAGTACGTCGTCATGATATTAAAAATCAAAAACATACTCCTTACCTTGAAGTTCATATTCAAACATATGAGAAAGTGCCCAACAGGCTAGAAAGTCAAAACCTTTTTTAGCTATTTCGCCACCTCTTTCTGTTTGAGGCACATCAATAAAGTTTTTAGCCAACTCCATCATAATCCTTTACAAGAATCACAGGTATATTCCATACTGGATTAAGGATTAAGGATTAAGGATTAAGGATTACGGCTTATAACACCTAATAAACGACGAAAAATTGCAGGCTAAATTAAGCGAGGAATGAGCGCAAGCCTGCTTTTAGGCACTTGTTATATTTTTATTTTTTCGTAGAAACTCCACTTATAAAGTTGATACATACCTTCCCCAGTAGATTTCCACCCATCAGACTTTGTAGACACCCACGCCCTTATACTGTTCTTATCATATTTACTATTAAGGCTAGCGTCGATACGTAAATTTATTCCGACAAGCCTTCTACTATGACTGCTATTATTCATCTCATCATAATCACATTTTTTATTTGAGAACTTTATATCCCAGTTTTCAGGGCTCGTTACTTTAACTGAATAATTGGCACTACAGGGCGGAGCATCGGGCGACAAGCCCCAATAGACCTTTTCTTTCGTAAAAGTAAAGCTCCCATAAATAGCTTGACCAGATCGGCTTATAGCCTCCCAGTTGCCGATAGGAAAATCAGGAGATGAATAAGCAATATTAGAAAGCCCCAACATTGCCAGTATAATATATTTCATGTGCAATCCCTTAAAAATATACCGCCTCAATATGGGGCGCATAATGCATGGCTATACTTAGCGACAAAGGAGCGCAAGCCATGCGTTTTGCGTCCTTTGGTTTAGGCACTTGTTATATGCCTTTTACTCTGAAGTTTCAAATTCAAAGCCGCCAACTTTTTTGGCAACAATATTGTAAGCCCAGCAAAATAACCGCTGCATAAAATAAAACATTACACCATAAAACAAAGGAGCTAAAGCGAAGAATAAAAAAGGAAAATTAGGAATTTTCTCGCCATTGTTAGTTTCCATTTCGGGAGTGATAAAAAAGAAAAATAGCGCTATAAAGCTAAATGGCAACATTAAAATAGCAAAGGTAATTGCAAGGACTTTACTTGTTTGGTGACCTGAGATATTTGTAATTTGAACTTTCATATTGAACAGAATTCCCTTGGTATATAACGCCGCGCTCTGCGGCTGGATTGGAGCGCAGCGGAAAACCAGTCCGACAACAGCGCTTTGTTAGGTGACTCACTCACCCATGAAAACCCCTTTTCCAGTTTTTCTTAGTTCGTTTAGCCATTGAGTTACGGTTTTTCTACCAGCCTCTCGAATCGGATAGTTTCTGACCTTGCAGACTTCACTGGCACCGGGTGAAAAAGAGGAGGTCGTAACAATTAGCCCACCTTTAGCGCTCTCATCAACCACATCTGCCCAGAGCGACTTCACTAAGACTTTATCAATTTTTGATTTCGTTCGCTTACATTGAATAAGCTGCACTGGTGGATGAACAAATTCAGAGTCTTTGCTCCAAACCCTTACATCAATACCGCCATCATTCCTTCCTGATCCAATCTGAACCTTATAACCTTTTCTCTCAAAGTACTCAGCGGTAAGGGCTTCAAACTTTCTCCAGTGCATCGTAGATAGCTTGTCAGAATTGCTTGCTAAATAGTTGATATATCTTTGATCGAGAAAAGTACCATACATAGCATCTAACGATTCGCTTTCAAATAGCTCTTTAAGTTCAATTGGAGATTGCCATTCGGTCACTCTTGCTGAAAGCCAATCCCAAGGGCTTGCTTCTTCGCTTTCCTTGGTTAAGCTCACTAACCTATGTGCAATCTCCAGCGCCTCAACACCCAAATTCAATTGGATGTATTCATAATATGCTTCTTCATCGAAGTCATCGAATATTGAATTCTTACCCTGATCGAAATGAGTCTCTCCAAGCTGCTTTAATACTTTTTTGAACAAAGCTCTCTTATTTGGAGAGTGCATAAATTCCATGTCGAGCATGGTTGGAGCGTGCCCCACGAACTCTTGAGTGGTAACGCCTAAGCGATACAACATAATTTGAAAAGTATCTTCAATATGATCAGTTCGAATTCGAACAAGTTCTTCATTCTGTTTTTTAAAAATATCGAAAAGCGGATCGTTACTATCGAGGAGCTCGATCATCTCAGTATTGTTCAACGCCAATCCAGATTTATAACCGATTCTATCGCTTAAAAAAGATCGAAAACCTGTATTGGTTGTTACCCAAATCCCCATAGAACTCTCTTTTTCACCTAACAATTTAATATCGACCCAATGGGCCATTTTTATCATTGTACTGGTTCTATCACAATAACTAACTTGTTGCTAAAGATATTTTTTAATCATTGTAGAAATTATGGAAGGGATAAAAACGACCCAATGGGTCGTTTTCTTGACTATAGAAAAAACACAAAACAACTGGGCATAAGATCAGTGCTTTAAAATAATTTTCTAATGGCCGCTATTCTTTGAGGCATTCGACTAAACACGTTTTGGGGCAGAAACAAGTTACGCATTAAGGTCCGCTTTTGACACATACATGACTGTCAGATTTGATTAAGCCCTATTAATCACACTTATTCACATAATGTACCAATAAGGCTTAAAGAGATAGAAAGAAAGTACCGCCTTGATTAATTTCCTCTCAACTTTCCTTTTCCGCTAGGCTCAGCCTGAAAGTTGTGAATCAGCTAATTTCTCGACTTTATGTTCGTCTTCTGAACAGTTATATTTCCAATAACTGCTCACGTACATCTGCTCTTTTTCAAGGCCTTTTGTTCGCTTAAACCAACGACGTAATGCTTTCATGGAATCAAATTCACAAGCACACCAAACAAAAACATGACCTTGCATCCAAT
The DNA here is from genome assembly GCF_018100925.1 of Pseudoalteromonas luteoviolacea. GTDB lineage: Bacteria > Pseudomonadota > Gammaproteobacteria > Enterobacterales > Alteromonadaceae > Pseudoalteromonas > Pseudoalteromonas obscura. The sequence goes on from NZ_JAGJEH010000007.1 coordinate 88,854, forward strand.
CTAGTGCCTGTACAGTGTCTAATAATTGGCTATTTTTACCAGGCGTATTATTTACCTTCCAGATCACTTCAATACCACTGGGTTTCGTTAAATCCAAAATATCTTCTGGTTGCGTCACTTCGAGTATTACAGTTCCCTTAGCACGGTCTGGTAATCGCGTTAAATAACAACTTATGGCAGGTATTGCTGTCATATCACCAACAAACAAAAACCAATCGGCATTGTGATCGACGCCAATCGTACTTCCTGGCCCGCCAACGATCATCTCATCTCCAACCCGCGCCATCCTAGCCCAATCTGAAGCTGGTGCCACACTGCCTTCCTTAGAATGCAGTGCAAAATCCAGGGTGAGTTGTTGTGTTGCCTTGTCAAATCCACGTACTGTGTATGTACGCATCATGATATTTTGACGGCTCAACTGCTCAAACGCCTCATCTTCACGCAGTACTCTACCTTGTTTGGTAAATAGCAGCTTCACATAGCCACCTTCAAAACCACTAGGAAAACTTGCTAAATCGGGTCCGGTTAACACAACCCGTTTCATATTCGGTGATAAATATTCACTCTCTAACACTTTTGTTTTGCGATAATTGCCAGCAGCCATCATTGATACCTTTTGTTCTTTGTTATTAATACGAATGGCGGCGTGAAATATTTAATAAACTCGTGCTTGAAAGAGTTGAGACTTAGATGTGAACATTAGATATTAAGAAGCAGATACCTAAACATATGAAATTGTTCTTTGCTGCTTCGTCTTGCAAAAATAAGCTTATTACAAACCGTCAAGTAGACTCATGCAAATAATTAGATACGCCGCCATATACATCGATAGTTAGCCCTCTGTCGATGGCATATTTAGCGGGCGTTAATCCAAGCTGAGATTTAAGATAACGAATCAAATGAGGTTGATCACTAAAACCAAATCGACATGCAACTTCCGCCCAATCTATCTCCTCTTTACTGCGTGAATATAGGTATTCGAGCATTGCTTCCAGCCTGTTCATTGATTGACATTGTTTCAGTGTAAAGCCAGTCGTTTTGCTGAATGCTCTTTCTAGTGTTCTTTGACTGCAATGCAATAGCTCACCTAGCCGAGCTATCGGCTCTATATCGATTACTTTCAAAACTCTAGAAGTTAATTCACCGTATTTGTCATGATGAAATTGAGTAAGCCAACGGACTAATACGTTATCAAGATTATCGCGACACAAAGCACTGTCTTTTCGAGCGAGTGATAGCAAATCAACTACTTCTAATTTACTCATTGCGAGAAGGGCCTGTAAATCAACTGCCGCGACTTGGTCCAATGTTGGGTGACCAAAACCGGGGATTTTAATGGCATAGAACGCGCCGACTTTAAACTTAATACCAAGATGAATAAAAGGACTGGAGTGATCTAGCTGTAAGGTTTGTAAATGGGGAAATAGAATATGATCCCCAAAGCCACATTCTATATTGCCGCCAAAATTGTAAGAATAGGATTGGTCCTCGGGAGACATGATTAAATGACCACAGGGATCTGGGTTTAGCATAGGAAACTCAAAACTTTGCGCTCGCTTCCTCTTCTCAATCAGCCAATAACACTCGACAAAAGTAGACACAACAGAACACTTAGGGAATTGTAACCACTGGATCATAATACTCTCTGATGTGTAAATGTAATATTCATTTATAGTAGCTGATTACACCGCCGCAAAAACTTTTGGCCTAAAACACAAGACGCGGCTGAGACTGAATATTTAACGATGAGAAAAGTCAAACTGCACAATTCTATTCAATGCTTTAAAGCCCGCTTTATGAATAGCTTTTTGTGCCCCTATATTGCCGCTTTCCGTAGAACAAATAGCGTTCAGCCCTTTTCTTTTAGCAATCATTACCAATTGTTCTAGTACTCGAGTAGCTATACCTTGTCTTCTGTGTTCAGTCGATACAATCATTCCAAGGTCTGCAAATTGTGTTTGGTGCTCATCAAATAATCGGCACTCACCTGTCGCGACAATGCTTCCATTTATTGCCCAATACCATAACTCGTCACGGCTGATTAAACGCGTGTAATAACTTGTGAGCCACTCTTTCGGTGCATCTATCGCTTCAAAAGCAAAATCTACTAGCGAGTTTAGTTGATCATAGCTTGCTAAGATGAGCTCTATCTCTTCTGCTTCTCTCACGATTTTATCTTCACAATGCTGGTACATAAGTGCATTAACCGAATGGGCTGTTGAGCCATCCATACATAATGATAGGTATTGCGGCTCCGCAGTACTGGCAAAAGCACCTTTAACTTCGCCTACAGTCTTACTTTCGTTATTAATAATTAACGTAAATAGTTCGCTAGGCAATGTATTAGCTATTTCTGACAAATAAAACTGTAAAAGGTACTTTTCACTATTGATACAGCAAAAGCCAACCAAGACTTCACTTTCATAAAAACCGAAGTGCTGTGCCATTGGAGCGAATCCAAAGTGCCACATACCATCTAAGGGACCTGTTGATGCGTTAAAATAAGCGGTTTTCAAATCGCTGAGTTCATTTGGCTGAGTCATTTTTTTGATCTTTAACATCACTTCAATCCTACTTATATTGCTTAAATTACTTAGTCTTGCACTAAAAACCGTCCTCAACTACGACTCAATGAAAGCAATTCTAATGAAATTTATATATTCGAGATTGAATAAAAACGACAACTTAAAAAGAGGTATCAACTAGGCGCACAAATAGATGCTAAATTTAACTCTAACAAACCTGACAATAAGGCTTGGCGCTAATATGGTTCAGGATAACAAAAACATTTCACACTAACATAAACATCATTTAATTTATATTATTCAAAAGGTTACGACTAAATGCTTGTTTCACTTTAACGCTCCACTTCAGACGAAACCTTTCATAGTCGACCAGCGAGATGCTCAAGTGACCCCTATTTAATTATTCTAAGGGGGAGACAAGCTTGAATATTAAATAGCCTGTTTCGATTGACATCAAGTTTTTGAGAGTTAAAATAACAGCATTCGAATGTCATTCGAATGCAAATCAAAACTGGTCACCTATGGAGTAATAAGATGGCACCAGCACCTAAATATGATCAACAAACTCAGCGAAAAATGATCCTTGCCGCTGCCGAACAATGCATCAATGAAGCGTCGATCACTGACTTTACCATGGCCAAAATAGCACGCATTGCAGGACTTTCAATGGGTTCGGTATACAAGTTTGTGCAAAGTAAAGAGGATATCGTGCTTGCCCTTGCCAATGAATCTTTTACACATCTCTCCAGTATATTCGACCAAGTTCTCGGCCTTGAACTCAGCGCACCCGAAAAGATTATCGCGATCAGCCTTATTTCACCGCTAAAGTTACAATTGTTCGAATTTGATTACGCACTGCAAACTTACGCAACCAATGAAGCTGTCATCAAAAAAGGTTCTACTTATTGGACCGGTAAAATTATTGAAGCACAGTCTCGTTGTGAGTCTTCGTTCAAATTAGCATTGGTAGAAGCAATTAATGCCGGAGAGCTTGAAGATGTACCGAACTTATCTGAAGCAATCGAAGAAATCATCATCAGCGGCTGGGCGATGACGGTCGGGTATGAACAAGTACAACGTGTGCAGCAGACTAAACAGATTATAGAAGGAACGGATTCATTGTTAGCACCATTACCTCTTAACCACCCAATTATCAGAAGCTCGGTACGTCTACTCAATAGCTACCCGTGGCGACAGCCTATAAATGACGCCTCACTTAAACATATTGAACAAAAACTGATTGCGCTAGACCTGCGTTAATCACAGATAGGAGTAATTATGAATATTAAACGTTGGCTCGCAGCTACCTTTATTGTCCTCGTTGTGATTGCCAGTTTGGGCTTTATCAAGTTTAGTCAAATACAAGCTCAAATTGCCTTTGGTGAATCATTTCCTGAACCATCAGCATCGGTAAAAAGCACCTATGCAAAAGCGATTGAGCATACCAGCAATATCAAAGTGGTTGGTCAGCTACAAGCACGAAAAAACATGACTATCAGTAATGAATATCCAGGGCAAATTACCTATGTTGGCTTTAACCCGGGTGACACAGTAGAGTTTGAGCAAGTATTGTTGCAACTTGACACCAGTATTGACGAAGCAAATTTAAAAGCCGCTAAGGCACGCGTCAAATTAGCCAAATCGACCTATGCACGTGTCGTAAAACTGTTGAAACAAAAGCGGATCAGTCCAGACGAAGTTGATAAAGCAGAAGCCGATGTCAGTATTGGCGAAGCTGAAGTGCAAAACCTGCAAGCCTTGATCGCTAAAAAAACCATCCGTGCTCCATTTGCTGGTCAAACAGGCCTTGACCAATACCAGATCGGTCAGTTTTTAGATGTAAATAGTCAAATTACCACGATGATTGGTAGCGACAATGCGATATGGGTAGACTTCCATGTTCCTCAAACATTGGCACAACCACATATTGGCAGCCAAGTAAGTATTTCACTGACTGATTCAAGTAGTGCTGAGTTCAAAGATTTCCACGCGAAGATCATAGCCAAAAAACCCAGCATTGATTCTGATTCTCGACAACAAAGTTACCGCGCGCTGCTACCAAATTCAGATAATCGATTTAATCATAATCAAATGACTATGGTCACAGTCCCCGCCAATACCATCAAAGCAGTATTAGTCCCGACTAACGCCATTACGCGTAGTCATTTTGGCGAATTTGTCTATCAACTCGAAAAAGACGAACAGCAGAATTGGCGAGCAAAACCGGTCAAAGTAACATTGGGCGACAAGATACAAGACAACCAGATCGTTCTGACAGGGCTTTCTGGTGGTGAGTTTATTGCCAGTGAAGGGGCGTTTAAGCTCAGTGAAAATCTATTGGTCTATACGGAGCAAACAGCTTCAATCGACAGCCAAGGTGGAGCACAGCAATGAGTTCATTACACGAAAATAAACCATCGGTAATGGACATTTTTGTCAATCGACCTGTATTGGCAATTGTACTCTCATTGCTGATCATATTAGCTGGTGTTAACGCGGCTAAGCAGATCTCTGTACAGCAATACCCCAAAATTGAAAGTGCTTCTTTGGTGATCAATACCGTTTATACAGGCGCTGCGGCAGATGTTGTAAAAGGCTATGTCACAGAGCCTATCGAACGCGTAGCTTCAACTGTACCTGGTGTTGACTATGTCGACTCTGTCACAACCTCTGGTATGAGTAAAGTGACGGCTTGGTTAGATCTCAACCACAGTACCACCGATGCACTAGCTGAACTTACAACCCGGCTCAACCAAATTAAGTTTGAACTACCAACTGGCGCTGAAGATCCTGCCATTCAAATTGTTCGCGCAGATAGCCCCTATGCCGTTTTTTATCTTGATGTGGAGTCACAGGGTCTACCCAGAAATGAAGTTAGTGATTACTTAGTTCGTAATGTTGTGCCATCTATGTCGGATATTCCAGGTGTGCAAAAAGTCACCCTAGAAGGTGGACGAAACCCGGCGATGCGTATTTGGTTAGATAGCGATAAATTGGCCATTTACGACCTCAGTGCCAGCGACGTTTTTGCAGCGCTGCAAGCAAACAACACCATAGCGACCATTGGTTACACGGAAAACAACCGTCAACGTATCGATTTAATGGCAAACACCAGCCTGAAAAGCGCAGCTGATTTTGAAAATCTAGTCGTGAAAGAAACTGCCAGTGCGCAATTAAAGCTTCGGGATATCGCAGACATTGAAGTAGGCGAAGCGCAAGGTATGGTCACAGCACGACTTGATTATCACGACACAGTATTTCTTGCTGTTTGGGCGCTACCAGGTGCCAACGAAATTAATATCGGTGATGCTCTTTATAAAAAACTCGACGAAATCAATCAGATCCTACCAAATGATATGAAAATATCGATTGGCTATGACGGCACGCTTTATATGCGTGATTCCATCAAAGAAATTTTCACCACGCTTGCCGAAACTGTACTCCTAGTAGGTATCGTTGTTGTAGCAATGATGGGCTCATTTAGAACTGCTATGGTGCCTTTGATCACGATTCCAATTTCTATTTTAGGTGCCGTCGCAGTGATCTACATGATGGGTTTCTCATTGAACCTACTTACGATTTTGGCCATTGTGCTCTCAGTCGGACTGGTTGTCGATGATGCTATTGTAGTGGTTGAAAACGTTGCCCGTCACATGCGAGAAGGTAAGCCAAGGTTGCAAGCTGCACTGATCAGCTCAAGACAGCTACTTGTGCCAGTTATTGCAATGACGCTGACCCTCGCCGCAGTATATGCTCCAATAGGGTTTCTAACTGGCTTAACTGGCTTTCTATTCCGAGAATTTGCCTTTACCTTGGCGATTGCCGTACTGATTTCAGGACTGGTTGCGATTACACTCTCGCCCATTATGAGTGCTTATGTAAACCCAGAAGGCGGTAAAGAAGGCAAACTTACACGAGCTGTAAATAGCTATTTTGACAGGCTACAAGCATTTTACTTTCGTAGCCTAGATACCTTGTTTAAGTGGCGACCTCAGATATTTTTTGTTGCCATTGTGTTTTCATTATTGTCAGTGCCATTTTATTTATTGTCACAAAAAGAGCTTGCCCCGATTGAGGATCAAAGCAGTGTTCAGGTTGTTATTGAGGCGCCACCAGAATCTTCTCAGGTGTATACAGCGGAAAAAATGAATGACACAGCACGGGTTATGAATGCAACTGAAGGTGGTCAGTTTACTTGGCAAATAGTCACAGCTGCCGCTGGTTTCGGTGGTGTAGAACTTGCGCCATTTGAAGAACGCGAGAACTCTGTTCACGACTTACTATTTGATCTATACGGACGCCTTGGCAGTGTGACAGGCTTGAGCTTGTTTCCTATTTTACCGGCATCTTTACCTACCGCAGGTCAGTTTGATGTAGAAGTTGTATTACGCTCTAGTGACGATGCACAAACGATGAAACAGTACGCTGACCAAATCATTGCCAAAGCCAATGCCAGTGGTCAGTTCATGTTCGTGAATACAGATCTGAAAATTGACTTACCGCAGGCTGAGTTGGAAATAGATCGCTTACTTGTGGCTGATTTAGGGCTAAACCTTGCAGATGTCAATAACCAACTCAGCGTATTGATGTCAAATAACTTCGCCAACTACTTTAATAAAGATGGCAAGGCCTATCGTGTGATCCCGATTGTTGGCGATGATGAGCGCTATAACCCTGAAAATATACTCAATATGCAGGTCAGAACAGATCAAGGTACATTAATTCCTGTATCAGCTTTTGCGACATTGAAAACTTTCACAAGTCCAAGAGTGCTCGGATCTTTCAACCAACAAGGTTCATTTAGAATTTTGGCGGGTGTATTACCTCACATCACAAAGGAACAAGGGCTGAGCAGCATTGAAGAGTTTGCCAAAGACATTTTACCTGCCCATTACTCTATTGATTATGCTGGAGAGTCAAGGCAACTTCGTAAGGAGGGTAACACCATGGTGGGTGTATTATTGGTGGCCATGATTGTGGTGTACTTCTTACTCGCAATCCAATTTAACAGCTTTAGAGATCCACTTGTGGTGCTCTTAGGCTGTGCACCACTTGCATTGTCAGGTGCGCTTATGCTGCCGTTTTTATCACTCACTACCGTGAATATTTACAGCCAAATTGGCCTTATCACCTTGATAGGATTAATCGCAAAGAATGGTATTTTAATCGTTGAATTTGCCAATCATTTGCAACTTGAAGGAAAAAACAAGTTTGATGCCGTCAAAGGTGCAGCAGCAACCCGCCTTCGCCCAATCTTGATGACAACTGGCGCGACTGTACTGGGCCACTTCCCTCTAGTACTGGTTACGGGAGCCGGTGCCGAAGCTAGAAACAGCATAGGTATTATTCTGGTTGCAGGCATGCTGATTGGCACTTTCTTTACATTGATTGTTCTGCCGTTACTTTACGAAAAGCTAGCGACAGATCACAGAGGCGAAGTAGAGTCTGAGCAAGCACTCAGTGAAACGCAATTTGCTACTCAAATTTAAGACTTCTGGGTTGTTCAGCTAACATGTAAGCTGAGCAACCCTCTGTTCTCAAGCTCGATACGTTTCAAATTTCTCCCTTATGTAGCAATAAGTAATAATCCTTTCGCGTCCTTAACGCCCCTTGACTATATAACTGACCTCATTTTGAATACGCCACCAAACACGCGATTTTCTATAACAATTTTATATTGGGACCGTATTGGATGATGGGCAAATGTTTACCATTGAAAATCCGAGATTCAGTTTATTTCCAGTGAAAACCAGTAAGTAAACAAACACATTTTGTGCTTGTTCATTTCTGCATTGCGGTTGCTTTAAGCGTTTTGAATAGCTAGACAAAAAAAGGGGCCTAAGCCCCTTTGACTACAGTGACAAAAAGTTAGAAATACCCTCTAAACCCAAGCGCAAAGCTTCTGCCCGGCATAGGTGCTTTATCCTTTAAAAATGACGTATGAACGCGTGCTTCTGTATCCATCAGGTTATGACCTTTTAGATACAATACCCAGTCCTGCCCTAGGGCTGCGAAATCATAATTGATACTGGCATCAACTAGGGTGTAGCCTGGCGTTTCGGTCTCATGAGGCGCGATATGGGATTGCTTTTGATAACGCACAACATCTAGATTTAACGTGAATTGCTCTAAGTTATACGTCAGCTTTGTACCAAAGCGAACTGGTGAAACCATAGGCAAATTACCACCGTCGTTTAAACGCGCACGTACCAAATCAGCAAACAAAGTAGCATGTAATGACTCAGTTGCCTGCCAAGCAAACTCCGCTTCAAATCCATGTGTGATCACGTCATCAGTTTTAAACACATAAACAGGTAATCCATGCTCTTCATGATCAGTGTGATCATGTTCATCTCCATGCTCGTCGTGTTCACCATGATCATGGTGGTGGTCATGTCCATCATCCGCCATTAGGCCGGTGTTAACTTGGTAGTAATAGTTGTCAATCTGGTTATAAAAAGCGTTCAATACAAAACCAAATTCGCCATCTAGCTTTCGCCAAGTTAAATCTATATTGTGCGCGCGTTCCAACTCTTTGTCTGCGGGGTTTAATTCAAACGATAGACTATCTGCCTTTTGTCTAAACAATGCGCCAACTTCATAAGTACCCGTTCCAATATGAGGACCAAATGAAAAAAGCTCAGACGCTGCTGGTGCACGCTCTGAACGAGACACGGAAATACCTATGTTGTAACCCGGTTGATAATCCCAAACAGCACCGGCCGACAAACTTATTGGTGTAAACTCGTGATCTACTGCAAAAATACGTTCAGCAATTGCCTGCTCGCCTTCATGATCATGGTCGTGGTCGTGGTCGTGGTCGTGGTCGTGGTCGTGGTCGTGGTCGTCACCTTGCAAATCACCACTCGACAATACAACCCTTGGAGCATCAATTGTGACACGCTCTACCCGTGCACCGAGTTGCACTAACACGTCCGAAAAATGACGTTCTTCCATCAGCGCAACCGCAAATGTTTCGCTCACTGAAGGCGGTGTAAATGCTTCAGCACCTTGTGCGGAAAAGTCACTGCGTTTGTAATGCACACTGACACCACCACGCCATTGTGCAATCGGCTGATGCATCAAATCCAATCGTACTTCTTGGCTTTCATTCGCAAAAATAGTCCCTACTTCACCATGCTCTATCTCTGCATGCTCGTAGTCAGTATACGCAGCTCGAAAATTTGCTTCGCTTAGCCATTGATGGTCGAAGCTGTATTTACCAATCATCTGCCATCTGTCTTGGTCTAAATCAGCATAAACTGTTGGCGCTTCGTCGCCGTGACTATGGCCTGGTATCCCGTATTCTCTGGTCATTTTTCCGTAAGAGATGCCAATATAACCTTGTTCAAATAAATAAGAAGCACCAACCGTCCCGCCCGAAGACTCTTCTGCACTATTTTCAACTTTATAATCACCAGAATGCGTTTCATCAGCCCCTTTTTCAGCAGGTACTGGAATGTCATAGTCTTCTGAGTCTCTCAGATAACCGTCAACATGAAACGCAAATTGCTCTGTACCAGTGTTTAGATTTAAACTCGCTAGCTTCTGCTCATCACCTGTCGCATGCTCAACCAGTACCTCACCAAATGAATCGCTGCGCGTTGGGACACGCTCGTCCACCACGTTGACAACCCCGCCAATCGCACCACTGCCGTAAAAAAGTGTTGCAGGACCTCTAAGTACTTCCACCTGTTGCGCGGTTGAAGTCTCTGAAGCAACTGAATGATCTGGGCCAACACGAGAAGCATCACTGACATCTAAACTATTTTGTGTGATCAAAACACGAGGACCACTTAACCCCCGAATAACTGGTGTGCTTGCCACTTTTGCATGGAAACTGGTGTGAACCCCCACTTGTTTAGACAAGGTATCACCCAAGGTCGCAGCCTGCTGCTCGCGCAATTTATCTCCGGATAACACACTTACCGGCATAGATGACTCCATCATCGACGCATGAAATGGTGATGCTTTAACGTCTAACACTTCAATAGCTGAAGAATTTAATGTCACGACAATAGAGTTTAAACCTGTATCTGATGCTGCAACAAGTTTGTTTTGGTGTGCAAACCCAGCCGCCGTGATATGAAGCTCCACATCACCGCTTACATTTGTTTGTAAAACAAACTTACCCTGACTATCAGTTTGGGTTGTTCTTTGCGAACCCATAACTGAAATCGTCGCATTTGCAATTGCTTGACCCTGCTCGTCTTGAACTTGGCCGCTAATATTTTGAGCATACGCTTGTACTGATAAAGGCGCTATCAAGCCAAGCATCAGTGGTGAAAGTTTAAACATAATTGTCCCATCTAAATTTTGTTATAATATAACATATCATGCGCGGGTAATTTGCAAGCTTTTTCCATGTGTTTTTCAACCATGTCTTAAAAAGAGCTTTCAACTCGCTATTGCAATAAAATCATCAACCTTGAAGATGAACCTATTTTATCAATTAAAAATCAATCACTTAAAATTTCATTAGTAAATAAACAAGAATTATAATTGCATTTATTTTGCTACAATATAACATATCATCGAAATTCAACCTTGCGGGTAGCTTGTACAAAAGTACGCTCAAAGCATCTTGATAGAAGCCAATCCCAACCTGTTTTTATCAAAGGGCTTTACCAATAAAACCGTAATTTTTGCATTAAATATCCAAAGTTTTACTATCTCGGAAACACACCATGATAAGAAAATCAATCGCTGCTGCAATCAGCTCAGTGCTGTTGCTTGGGGCTTGCAATAGCCTAAATGTCGCGCCACAATCAGCAATATCAAAGCTACAATCAACAGCTCAGGTCGACTTGACAAACCCACTGCTCAGCCCCAGTTCATTGCAATATCAAGCACCTGACTTCTCAGCCATCAAGGACAAACATATTGCACCAGCATTTGAGCTGGGCTTTGCACAACAGCTCGCGGAAGTCGACGAAATAACAGCCCAAAAAACGGTCACATTTGAAAATACAATTGTCGCTTTAGAAAAAAGTGGTGCGCAGCTAACCCGTGTTAGTGCTTACTTTTCAAATATCAGTGCGACCGATTCAACGCCTACACGCAGAACCCTGCAGCAAAAATTTGCTCCTTTGATGGCACAGCACTACGACAATATTTACCTGAACGAACAACTTTTTAGTCGAGTGCAACACATCTACCAACAACGTGATACACTAAAACTTGATGCTGAATCGCTCAGGCTCACAGAGGTATATTACAAACGATTTGTCCGCGCAGGTGCCAAGCTCAATGCAGATCAAAAGTCACAGATCAGAATGCTCAACAAAGAGCACTCTCAACTAACCACCCAATTTAGTCAAAATCTGCTAAAAGAAACTCAAAATATTGCCGTTTTGGTTGAAGATAGAACACAACTTAAGGGCCTAAATGACAAACAAATAGACGCCATGTCGGCAGCAGCTGAAAATGCAGGGCACACAGGTAAGTATCTAATCAGTATTACCAATACCACACGCCAGCCCATTCTTGCGCAGCTTGAAAATCGCGCTTTAAGAGAGCGTATATGGTTAGCCTCTGCAAATAGGGCGCGCTCCGGTGAGACCAGCAATACAGAGATTGTAAGTCGCCTCGCGCAAAACCGCGCTGAACGCGCTAATATTCTTGGCTTTGATAGCTGGGCTGAATATGGCCTGTCGGCACAAATGGCACAAACACCTGAAGCTGTATTCACAATGTTCTCAGGCATGACTGAACAACTGATGGAAAACGCAGCGCTAGAAACACAAGCTATAGAGGAAAAAATAGCCCAAAGAGGTGGCGACTTTACCGTGCAGCCGTGGGACTGGGCTTATTATGCGGAGTTAGTCCGCCAAGACAAATATGCGCTGGATGAAAGCACTGTCAGACCATACTTTGAATTTAACCGCGTACTCAAAGATGGCGTGTTTTTCACCATGAAAGCGCTATATGGTATAGAGTTTAAACCTCGCCCAGACTTACCTGTTTATCATCCTGATGTCACAGCGTATGAAGTGTTCGACCATGACGGAACTAGCCTAGCTATTTTTTATGCTGATTACTTCGCACGCCAAGGCAAGCGAGGTGGCGCCTGGATGAATTCATTTGTCGACCAGTCTCACTTGCTTGATCAAACACCAGTTGTGGTCAATGTAATGAACATTGCTAAAGCACCGAAAGGCCAGCCAACGCTACTGAGTTATGGCGAGGTGACCACCATATTCCATGAATTAGGCCACGGAATTCACGGTATGTTGTCTGACGTCAATTACCCTTCTCTGGCAGGAACTGCAGTATCTAGAGATTTCGTGGAGTTTCCATCTACATTTGAGGAAGATTGGGCAATTCATCCAAAAGTTATCGCCAACTATGCGAAACACTACCAAACAAATGCCGCGATACCACATGAACTATTAGACAAGCTAGTAAAATCAAGAAGTTTTAACCAAGGGTTTGACACTTTAGAGTACGTCGCAGCTGCGGTCGTAGATATGGAATGGCACTCCCTGAAACCGGAGGACAAAATCACAGATTTAGAAGCATTTGAGCAGAAAGTGCTTAAGAAACATGACCTGTACTTACCTCATATTCAACCTCGTTATAAATCTGCGTACTTTTCCCATTCAATGGGCGGCGGTTACTCTGCCGGATATTATGCCTATATGTGGAGCGAAATTTTAGCGGCGGACGCCTTTGCGTATGTTCAATCTCAGGGCGGGTTGAACAGAAAAATAGGCAAACTCTATCGTCAAAACATCCTTGAAGTAGGTAACTCAAGACCTCTCATGGAATCTTACAAAGCATTTAGAGGCCAAGAGCCGACAGCAGAAGCATTGCTAAAACGCCGAGGTTTAAACGCAAATTAGCGTAAGTAATTGATATAGAATAAAACCAAGTGGCTTATTCTAGGGCCACTTTTCTCTGCCTAGTTTTTACAATCATTGCCACTACATAATAAAGATTTCGCCAATACCGCCTCATACGTTCCGTCACTTTTCATTTTTCGCAGCGTTGTGTCGAACTGCTGTTTAAGCTTTTCGCCACGCCACGTTTTAGGAAACGCGAAATAACTGGGGATCACAAACTCATATTCACGGTGAAATTGAACCAATTGCTGAATGTTAAGTCGGCGAAGTATATCCATCCCTCCGAGCTGATTACTAATTACGACGTCTACTCTGTCAGCCAACAAAAGCCTAAAACTCTGAGTACCAGAGGTCGTTTCCACCACTTTGTTGATAATACCTTGCGCTATGGCTGAATCTATTTCTTTGCCGTAGCTTACATTTCTAACCAGCCCTACTCTTAGCTGCCTCAATTCATTGATATTGCCAGTCAATTTTAAACCACTATCACGCTTGCTGAATATTGAAACCGATTGGTTTATCAATACCTGCTGTGAAAACAGCATGCTTTTCTGTCGCTCCTCAGAAAAATAAATTGTGAAAATGCCATCGGCACGTGCAGCCTGAACTTCTCTAAGAGCACGACCCCAAGGTAAAAACTCAACCACAAAGGACTTATCCATACGGTTAAATACTTCGTTAACCATATTTACGCCAATGCCTTTAGCATTGTTATCTTCTAAATACTGATATGGCGGATACTCAAGTGTGACAAAACGCAAAGTCCGCGCATTCCCCTCCCAGCTATGGACTAGCAAAATCACAGATATGACGACGATGACGAGAAGTCGAATATGCCCATGTTTACGTCTATTGGAAGAATGACCTGCCATATACCACCAACCAACCATAAAATTCAAAAGCGCACTTTAAGCTTTAAATACGCTCTGCGTCCCCTCGGATCGCCTGTTCTGGGGTCATAACTACCTGCAATATTTACAAAAGGCGGGGCTTTGTCCGTTATATTTACCACACCAGCGGTGATCGCCCCACTAACTGCCAAAATAGAAGACTCGTTAAACTCCATTTCATATTGTAAATCTATCGTATTAAAAGAGTTTATTTTTTCTAGACTTACGTCATTTTCGTAACTGGCCACATGGCGAAAAAACACATTTGCGCTATGGCCGTTTATGGTCCAATTGATGCCCATGCTGCCTTTGAGTCTTGGTGCCGGATTTCCGACAGTGTTGCGATTCAACTTCCCCAGACCGTCCGTAACAGTGCCACTTTCATCCATTAAGTCATACTCCAACAAATAAGATGCTGAAAGCTGTGGAGTTACCCGTCCAAAGTGCATATCAAAATGATACATGGCTGTCAGATCCACACCTGACGTGTCAATCGCTTCAGCATTGATAAACCGCGTATTCACAATTGAAATTGTACCTGCGGAGGTGCGTACTACCCGATTAGGGTCATCTGGAAACGCATTGACAACCGCTTGGTGGCTTTCTCGAGTTAACACTTCTTCAAACGAAAAACGCCAGTAATCTACATCGATATCTAATGTGTCGAACGCATATGAAATGCCAAAATTAAACGCTTCTGAAGTTTCTGGCACCAAGCTCGCGTCACCTACTGTTCGATTACCGCCAAATGTCGTCGAACCATCTCTGGGATCGGTAATGTTGGCAAAATTGGTTTGAACGCCTTTTAATTGATGGACAGACGGCGCCCTAAAGGATGTACTGTATGAGCCTCTAAACGATAAATCTGGTGATAAGTGCCAAAGCACTGATAGTTTCGGATCTGTGGTGTCACCTCCTAAATCTCCATAGTCTTCATAACGAATGGCCAATCCCAGCTCAAACTTAGCCATAAGCGGGAGTCGCAACTCAGAAAATAGCGCTTTAACATTGCGCTCTCCAGATACATTTTGATTGCCGATTAAAAACGCAAACCTGTCTTGTTGCGTCAAAGAATCATAGACAGAGGTGATTGACTCTTTTCTATATTGAATACCAATCGCCAATGCGCTGTAGTCATCGCCGATTGCAAACAGCTCATCAAACGCAAAGACGCCTTCAAAAACACGTAATGTCGATTTTACATTACCAATATAATCACCAATGATATAACTGCGTAATTGCTCATTCACGCTATCCTGAGGGGAAAAAGGATTAAAATATAGACAAGAACCTGTGCCTGCCACTGGATCGGCTCGGTTATCACAATTCACCCCACCAAACCCATATAAAGCTGATTGAAAGTTGTCAGCTAAGACATCTCTGGGATTTAAAAATGCATCATTTTGCGCACTCACGTAGGAAACTTGCCAGTATTTGTTCGACCCAATAGATCCGTCTACACCAAATGCGACCCGTGAAGTACGGTGCTCATAAAAATTCCGCTCAGTTGGTTTGCCAACACCAAATGGTCGCCCTCTAAAAAATATATCTTCGTCGTAGGGGTTGTTTGGATGTGACAAGAGCACAGACGGCGCATTTAACACAGGAAAGCTCGGTGAGACTTCTCGAGAAATATCATTATCTGCAAAACCCGCTTCAAACCACGGCTCAATACCAGTGTTTAGTTCCCATTTTGCATGCATATATACCTGTAGCCTGCCTTCATTCGGCACCGCTGTGATTTGCGGTGCAAAATCAAACAGACAAAATGTATTACCATTACTCCCTTCGGATTCAACACCTCCATTTTGCTCACAATTTGGGTCAGCAACTGTGAGACCCGTTGGGTTTTGTCCATTGGCAAGAGAAGGGATCACAAAACTACCGGGATTGCCAAAACTGCTAAATGCCGGTTGGACCCAATCAACCTCTCCAAGCACTAAACTGGTCCTTTCTAAATAGCTTGCTGCGAACAGCAGATGTCCAGTGTTGCCAATCTCAGCGCCATAAGCGAAGTCAATTTTAGTTTCATCTTGACTGCCTTCACTTAAGCGATTTCGATACTCATATTGAAGTTCACTACCTATTAAATCATCTCTACTGATAAAGTTTACAACCCCCGCAACAGCATCAGAGCCATAAATAGCCGATGCGCCATCTTTTAATATTTCGACTCTCTTTATTGCCAAAGTGGGGATCAGTGATGCGGTGTCGACAAAGCTGGCTCCTTGATCGGTAACCACTGCAGATGTCACTTGACGCCGACCATTCAACAGCACCAAAGTAGAAGATACGCCCAGCCCTCTGAGGTTTACATTTGAAGTGCCAACCGTAAAGTTTTGTGTCAAATTATCAGAGTTGTTCTGCGCCCCCGCATTAAATGATAGGGTTTCAATTAGGTCTCGCACATCATTGGCACCAATATAAGAGAGCGTTTTTGCATCAATGCTAGATGTTGGTGATGGGCTATCGGCTTGTATTGAACGCTTTATTCTAGTGCCTGTCACGGAGATTTTTTCAATCTCTTGTGCTCCGTGGCACAGCGTAGATAACCAAGAAAAAGGAGCACTGATTAATATAAGACTAACGAATCTTGCAGACCTTATTCGAAACATCTTCTCCCCGCTTTGCGCCTTACCAATGCGATGTCGCAACAAAATGAATACGTTAGACTAAGCATAGAGTATTTTTAGCGTATATTATGGAAATTTTAAGTGAGGTTAGTTCAAAGGATAGGGCGATAAAATAGGGGCTATTCCATTGCATAGTCAGTTCAATTTTAAAACTGTAGAATGAAAAAAGCCCAGCAATTGCCAGGCTCAAGCACAACGTCATTGTTTAATAAGGCTTACCACATTTTAGAAATTTTTACGTCTGCAGTCGCACCGTCAGCTGATTGATCAACGACTTCAAACATAAGACCTAACTTCGGCAGCTTTTTACCTGTTGCTGGGCGAATGTAGTTTGTATAGTCATCCCAATCTGCAAAGCGAGGATTTGCATTTGTGAATTGATCTCTCCATACCGTTTCAAGATAACCACCATTCGCCAAATCGGTGCGCGTTGTGCGCCCTGCATCACCTAGTTGCGGCACAGTGTTAAATGCTGCATCTTTGATCTGTCTGCGACTATTTAGTGGTGTTACGCTTCGATCTGTTACCCACTGACCTGTGCTGCTATATTCGGTCACATACTCTAAAATTGGGTTTCTGTCTGCATCGACAATACCAATCCAACCTTCACCAGGGTGCGCCCCCACTAGGTTATCAGCACTTGGTACATCAAAGAATTCAATTACATAAGATGGGTCAACATACCAAACTAACAGGCCTTCTTCCATTCCAGCCTCTTTCAAGCTCGCATCGAACCCAACGTGCTGGCGCCATTCTAATAGATAGTAAGGTGTATATTGAATTGTTCCATCAGACAGCGATGCGCTGTTTACAAAGCTAACTTTTTCAGGTGTATTTGAAGTGATTTCATTGAGTACTTTATCACCATCTGACACGACTATATTATCAACCGCGACGTAAGTCGCTTCGCCACCTATTGCGTAGTTTTCAACAGTAAAAGTGACGTCATCGAACTGTGCTAAAAATGAAATATCGTAATTAACCGTTGTCCAAGTTGAACCTGTGGTAAGAATCTTTCTACCATCAGAAGCCATTTCTAAATCAGCTGCATTTGCCGGTGCTAAAGCACCAGAAATACCCGCGCTTGGAATATCCACCAACAGCCTCAATCCAAAAGCGCCATTAATAGACTGTGTTGAGTTTAAGCTAAAGCTCAAAGTGGCAGCTTCAGTGCCTTTTACTGATTGTGCAAAAGAGATGGCACTATAACTTGTTAGGTCAAATGCATTGGCATGCAATGGCTCATAGATCTTTTTCGTTTGCTCTGGCAGGTTAATTTTAACCAAGTCGTTGTTCAAACCTTTCGTACCAGCTTGAGAGAACTTAACCGTTACACCTTTTCCTGTTAGCTCAGCAGCATTGATTTCCTGAGATTGGATCCAGTTACCACCATACTTATTTTGTAAGAACAGTTTTGCATATGGGCTATAACCCGTCGGTTTTGTGCCTCTGATCACACCACCCCAGCTACCTGAAGCCATTGAAGAATATGCAGAAACAGTTTCACCAACCCCACCATGTTTATCTTCAGAATATACAGTGTCATACTCATCTGGTAGACCTAGATCATGACCTAACTCGTGCGCTAACAAACCAATCGTTGCATCGATTGGCTGGATGACATAACTGCCAATACGCGCAGTTTTACCCACTGATTCATTAAATACGTCTTGGTTAATTGAGTGACGGTGAGACCAAATATAATTATTAAACGGACTGTTTGGATCTGGACGTAGTGCACGCGGCTCAGACTCCTCGCCTAATGTTGAGTGAATAATACTTAAATGGTCAATTTGACCATCATTATCAAGGTCATAATCACTCAAATTAAAGTTTTCATCTGCTAATACATTATATACAGCTTCTTTTATCAGTGCGTGAGTGTCCTGCTTATAATGAGGGTGATCAAACTTTGCTTTATACCAGCCAAATACTCCCCCTTCTACATCAAAAGAACCACCACTTTGATCTAGGAAGTATTCACGCATACTTGGTAGTGTTTCACCTCTTGGCCCTTCGTAGCCATTTTTCGAAAATGTCATCTCATAATAGTGCTCAGGTGTATAATTTTCATAGTAGTGTCTACTAGGTATATTTTCTGGCTTTATTGTATTATGAGGAACGTCGGCAAATTCCATCAAAATGGTAAGCACTTTACGTGTTGTTACTGGGCCGTGCCATTCGCGGGTCTGTGATGCGTCAGTGGTATTATCTACAACCAGTGGTGCATTAAAATCAGCGGTTAAATTTCTATGTAACTCAGCATCTTTTTTCAGCTTCTGTACTTGAACAGGATCAATGGTTACGTTATCTGTTGGCGTGTTTGCAGCATGCGAATGAGCTTGTGCATAGCCACTTAATGCACAAATAACTGCCGCTGTTAGCGAGTTCAGTGTATATTTTTTCATTATTCTTTCCATATTTATTTACTTGATTGTCAGCCAGAGTATTTACCGAACAACGGTATTCCTAACTCTTGAATATGAAAACGAATAAAAGCCATGAAAATAACAGAGATTAAAAAAAACCTTAACTTACTCTATAAAAAATGAACAGCACAAACTTTGATACACTATAACACTTGGTTAAAATAAAAACTAAAGAGCGCATTCAAAAAATAATAAAGAAAATACCTGAGATCTCTCACATTCCACATGAGAATAAATTCATTGCAAATTTAATAACAATTAGTCAGTTGGTTAACTATAGAAAATAAGAAGCTGATATAAAGTCATGGGCTGCATGGACGAGAGTTATTTAATGATCGTTGTAGATAAAAATACGAATGGCCAACCTAGCAGCTCTCTCCATACACTTGTAAGCCACTCTAGTCTCAATAACTGTTATGCACATCATTTTGCTTCATTCAGGATATCAACATAACATGGATTAGGTAGTTAATAGGGTAAAATCAGAACCCCATTGGTAGCAATACAAATGAGTGGAAAATAAAAATACTCAAACTTCTCCTCTTAAAATGCGTATTGCAACCCCTTGTTTCAATACGCATAAATTCGTCATACAATCACTTCAGAAGCATAGTCGAAGTAATTACTGTAACTGCCGTATCGATCTCTTTTTTATTAATTTGATAAAGCAGAGAGTATTTGTGATAGGTAAAGTCAGTATGTGACAGGTTTTTTCCGTTAACTGCGTAGACCTTATCAAAAGGTGTTGCTACGCTAGATAGGTCGTACGCCACGTCGGCATCGTTTACATCTAGCGCCAAAGCACTGTCAGTGGTAATGAAAGTCGGTGCTTTATTCGAGCTCAGTAAATTAGTGTGTAAGATAGTGACATTGTCTTTCACCGTACCGTCAGGCTTTCTTAGGAACGAATTCACCATATTTCCATCAATGGCATAGGAGCCTGGTGCATTTTCTAACACATAGTTACGATAGTAGAAAGGCGCCTTATAATTTGGAGAAGTCGAAGACGAGCTTAAATCTTGTATCTGTAGCGTATATTCTCTTTTTCCATACGCTTTGTAGTCATTTTCAAACTTCGCCATTTCGGTGCCCAGTGGCAGTCCTTGAGAGGTACCTGTGTAACTACCGTTTGAAAACGCTACGTTGTAAGTAGACGGCAAGCCTTGTGCATCTAGGTCATTAAAGTAGGTATAAGAATTATCGCCGGTAACCAATAGATTTTTTGCGGCCCCTTCAGTCATGTCAGCCAATAATGCGCCCATCTGCTTTCTTTCTTTGTCTACATTACACGCCGAGTTCAATGTAGTACTGCACAATTTATTTACATCGTCAAGGCGACTTTTTATACGTTCAACTGCATGTATAAAGGAAGGTGGAATTATGGCTCCTTTATGTGGAGCATCAATAGAAATATAATTTGCAAATTCGTGCTGATATGTTGAATCTTCAAAACGATTAAGTGCTTTACGGCCCATTATACCACCGTAACTGTAGCCTACCATTGTACTGTGATAGTCACCCTGCTTATGCCGAGTTTCAACATAATGTATGAGCTGGCCTACGGCGTTTTCGACATATTCACTGTGTGTATTATAACCGATAAAGACAATGTCTTTTCCGGCATCCAATAGTGTCTTGAAGACGTCTTTAAGTTTAAATGTTGACCAATACTTTTCTAGATCATAAACACCGCTATTAACTCCATTAGCTGACACATTCAGGCCTGAAACAAAGTAAACGGGTTTATCAAACTTGCCATCTTTTGACTTTATGATGTTCGCTTGGGCAATAGAGATAGTTTGACAATCGGAGGAGTTTCCTTGAATAGGTTGGCAATATTTTCTGTTTGAAACCGAATAACTGAGCTGTAATGAGTCTCCAACACCTGCTTCATATACATCCATGTCACTGATACTGATTTGCTTGTTTGGCTCAAATATAATGGTTCTAGCTGATTGTTGGGAGCCACCAACGTATATATCCTCGAGCTCAAAATGTACTGATTGTACGGAATAGTCACCTACACTTGTAACCGGGTTGTCTACTGAATAAGCAGCGCTTTGTGCAGAAGCAAAAAGTATAGGAAGAAAGGCTAATTGGGTCATTTTACTCATGAATATAATCCGTATAGAAAATCGAGCGGAAGGTTACCTGAAAAAGAAACCCAAATAAACCTATTAGATTTAATTATAAATAATATTATAAACACAGCGCCAGACTAACAAAAACGACACAAATAAACTATTCAAAAACCATAAACCACGATGAAATTATAATAAAAACCAATTTTAAAAAACCTAAAAGTTAATGCAACCCGACCTTTCCCCCCTTTTACACGAGTTTAAAACTCACCAAAACAAAAAATAAATTAACACATATAAACCAACAATTAAAAATAACAATTTAAAAGCTTCAATCTCACGTTGCCTTTTACAAGTTTTGGCTAAACAAAGTACTTGTATGGCTGTATCTACAATCATATTGAAATAGCCTAGTGAACTATCAGCATTAAAATGTTTAGGCATAACCTTTGGAAAGAGTTCTCTTAAAAATTATCACTTACTAGACGCATTCGTTAAATTAGCAATGAAAACCAACCTCATAGCAGCCTATCAAACACATATTGATTGCTGTTCAATTTGGTCATAGGAAGTGCCTGACAGCAGGCACTCTCCCAATTACCTATAGATTTAACTCTTTAATTTGCTGAGAGACACGAATACCACTGCGAACCGCACCTTCCATAAACCCTAAATAAAGCGTATCGGTATGCTCGCCTGCAAAATAAATACGACCTACAGGTTGTTGAAATAACTTCCAGTATTTAGTTATTTGCCCTGGTCCATAAGCGATAAAACCACCTTGAGTCCACTCTTCAGCAACCCAATTTTGTACTTTTGCATCAACCAAATATTGCCCAGAACCCGGGTACATGATGGATAACTCATCGAGTCTTGCAGCTATGATCTGTTGATCTGTCCAATCTTTTTGTATCTGACTATAGTCTCCAGAGGTATAAGTGATCAAAATCCCCCCTTCACCCCCTTGGCGTTCGGTCGTTTCCCACGTCCAGCCTGTTGATAAACCACTAGCAACAGCGGTATCTCCGCCGAGATTTTGATCTAACCAAAATCGTTTACTGTACTGCAGCAATACTTTTGAATGTGAACCATAATTAATGTTTTTTGCTGCGTCACTCATTGCTTGAGGCAATCGAGGTGAAAAGTCAATTTTGTTTAACACTGGTAAAGGCACGGTTACCACCACAACGTCGGCTTCATAGCTGGCGCCAGATACCGTATCAATTGTCACTCGGTCACCTTGCTCTTGAATTCGAACTACCGCCTGATTTAGGTGAATATCCCCTTCGATATTATCCGCAAATGCTTGCGCCATAGCTCTGCCACCTTTTAAAAAGCGATGGCTTTCAACATCGTCATCAGACACCTGCTCATACACTTTGACGTACTGGGCTAAGTGCAACAAAGAAAGGTCACTAGGCTCATCAAAATCCCCTCTGACATATTGCTCCGCAAGCAGTTTTGCTTCTGGGTGAAGTTGTAGATCATCAATCCAACTCTGAACTGTGGTTAAATCATATACTTTGGCTTTTTCGAGCAGTGCAGGATCATCTGCATCGGGGACTGCATCGGCAAGCAAACTGAGTTCTTCATAAAAGCGATTGTAATCATTGACAATTTGAGCATCAAAGTTACTTTCAAAGTCAGTGTAATTGACTAACTTTCCATCAACATAATAAGCACCACTCTCGATTTCTCCCCAATAGCCTGTATCTGCAAGCTCAACGTTAAATAAACTGGCATATCGATGGATCTCTTGGTGAACGGTTGGGCCATCTATAAATTCACCTCCCATCTCGCCATGTTGCTGTCCCATATCGTATGTGCCTATACGACCACCTATTCTGTCCTTAGCTTCGAGTATTGTGACAGAGTAGCCTATACTTTCTAATTCATATGCTGCGGTTAAACCAGACAAACCAGCTCCGACGACTACAGCTTGGTTGACCACGGGCTCCTTTTCGGGCTTAGCCTGAACATGCACCACATCAACAGTGTCATTGCCGCCACAGGCCGACAATACAGTTGAAAACACCACACTACTTACGACAATGCGCAAAGAATCCTTTCTTTCGGATAACTTCATATACACCTCATTTAAATGTTAATACGATAAAAATAAGTATTTTTATATTTATATTTCAATAGACTAGAACCACGATTAGCAGTTCAAAAGAGGGGGCACGCTACCACGTCCCTACAATGTAAACAAGGACAAAATATGGTAACGTACAAACGAGAGAAAAATATGCGCTTTATATAAAGATATGGTTGATAATTTACTGAGTGGTTCCAAGATGTTTATATATCAATACCTCCTGCTCGGCATTAATCAGTTGAAATGCCAAGTCCGTCGCCAGTTTAACCGCAAAGCGTGTTTTTCCTTGCAATGAAAAGAACCCTTTGGGCAGCATGCTATAACGCTCGTACACCTGTGTTGCTTCACACTCTAATGCAATCAGCCGGGTGAATTTCGATCCTGCAGCAATATTTCGCTCTGTCCCTTGATAAATCGCAAAATCATCAACAATACAAAGTAGGGAAAACAGTTCGCCGTCTTCTTCAGGGATCACTGTGTATCGCTTCAACTCAACCAGTGGCGTACCAAGTTGCAACGCTTGATACACTTCGCGAAAGCTATCAAGATAAGACCTAAAGCCAAATTCCTCAGCCTGTGATTGCATACGCTGATGCTTTTGAGATGGTGATTCATAGACGGCGGTCTTTGGCGCAATACATCGCCATGGTGCAAGCGATTGCTTTAATTCTGCTAGTTGCTGCTGTTGATGTTTTATTTCATCTTCTTCCAATCGCTTGGCTTTGATGGCTTCTTGCTCCAACCGCTGCTGTTCAAGCATCTTCGTCTGTATCTGTCGACGCTTTTTGTTACCGCTTTCAAAAGCGTTAATTTTAATGTTTATCACCTCTTGAGCCTGCGCAAAAGACAAACTTTCACCATATTGATTAACTATATGGATATCCTCGTTAACATAGTCAGCGTTTAACTTTATTAATTCGCCAAGCAGCTCCTGATACTTATTATATAAAGCGCCTTCTTCTGCCAAAGTTGTTGGGCTACCATATTGAGGATCTCTTAGCCAGTTCGCTTCACGCATATCATTGACGGTGGCATACATTAATGCCATTAACTCTATTTTTTTATTTTCCACGTTTAACTTCAACATTCATCCTAGTAGTTATCAATTTAATTGAAATCACGTAACAACTAAACCCCAATAAAAAGATAATGATTTTTATCTATCTTTACCAATCAATATCATATTTTAGTTTGCGAAGTTACTCTAAACAACTCACAAAAATTAAATGTTAATATTTCTACCCACCAACAAACACAGATTTAAAGAAACAGAAAATAAAAATATTAATATCGCTAAAACCACTCAACTTACATCTTGAAAAAAATAAACACAACCAATAAAGTATAACAAAATAAAAAACGCAAGTTAAAAGGAGTTTAACCAAAGCGAAACATACATAAGAATTTTTTCTGGCATATTTTTAAATATCAGGGAAGTACACAATCCACTTTGGCTTATCCAATGTCTATTTTTCCATTTATTATAAAATATCCAATTAAATTTCATGAAAAATAAAACATCAAGGATAAGAGAGTGTGGATGAATAAATTTTCTAATTATATCCCTTCCCTAATCTACTTCTTAACATAAGCTTTAAAAAAGCTATTGAGTAATTAATGAAACTAGTCCAAATAACGTTACTAATTTTATTGCTTGGTCCGAGCTTTTTGGTCAGTGCCTCTAGCCTGACCACTTCTGATAGCAATATACATTTTCTACGCGGTGATAAAGATAAACTCATCATTGCCCCACCAAATCAACATGGTATTTCATATAATCGATTTACAAATTTTATTGTAGATAAACCTATCCTGATGCTTGATTCAAATGGGTTAGCTAATTCAAACACAGGAAATAAACTAAAAACAATAGTGATCCATGCTAATAGTTTGTTATTAAGAAACGAACTTGTGTTTGCCTCAGGAGACATTGCTGCAAACATAGTATTTATCGTTGATTCCGATAATGGTTCAATTAGTTGCAATAATTGTTCATTTAAAGGCTACCCTAGGATCACGCTCGCTGTAGCAAGTAGCTCAACAGGCTATTCTAAGCACATGAGCAGCCTCGGCAATTTAACGAATCGGAATGCAGGCCAGATAGCCCTAAACAACTTATCTGCACCAGATGCGGCGTCTATTGAAACACACGCCCAATACGTTTCAACCACTGGAAATATTAGTTCAACTTTCAGAGCCAGCGCGCACGGTTCACAACATCAGCTTAGTAATTCAGGGCTAATTGGAGTTAGTGGCGGATTCAACTTTTTCATTGGTCGAATGACGGTTAATTACAACACGCACGAAATTATTGACGCGAAACAGGTCTCACTCAGCTCAAATACTTTTTCAGGAACAATTCACGGTGCAGGTGTTTCTATAGTCAGTGCTAGGCCTGTCACGATAAATTCAGGTGCCAAACTCACAACACAATCAGATATTATGGCAACAAGCCATATAGGTGACGATTTCTTCGCGCCGACTGGTAATATAGATATTGTTACGGTCAGCCAAACACCAACCCTAGGCACAATAAACAATAAAGGTTCTGTGCTGTCTGATACCGGAGTAAATCTGCAAGCCACTAGGCTATATAATAGCGGGACAATTAAGGGCCACAACGCTGAAATTACCATTAATGACGAACTTCAAAACACTGGCACATTTGAAATATCTGGTAATTTTGAGCTTAGTGCAAAAGCAATTGATAACCGTAATAAACTAGCAGGCAACACATTACGCGTGCACGCAAGTGATGCAGTATTTAACCACCTTGGTGGCAGTATACTTGGTTACAACGTGTCATTTGATACTGACTACTTTATTAATGGCTCACGCAATGCATCTACTCCTACGATAAAAAAACATACAGCGTTAACCATTAAAGATGGTTTAGAGCCTGCAGAAAAATACGGCATTTTTAATAGTAATCAGTTTTCACAATTTACGAGCCAACAACTCATTGCTAGTCGACCTGCGCATATCAGTGCAACTCACTTAAATATCAAAGCAAACATACTGGAAAACATTAACCCTTATTATAAAGAGCGGGGGGATGCAGCGTGGCCAGGAAAAGTTAGTTTAGACTACGGAAAATCTCGGCAAGTAAGTATAACCGCGCAGCACACTCTAAAGCTATATAGCAGTACTTACGTATTAAACAGCAGTGCCATACTTGGTCTTGAAAGCTCTGGTGAATTCACTATTAACACGCCAAAACTACAAAATGAGCGTTACAGATTCGATTCAAAAGGTTATGTATTCCACCAAAAGCAGCATGATAGCACCAATGAAAAACACGCTGTTAAGAGTCCACTGGCAGTAACTGCATCGGCACATGTCGATGCTATTTCACCTATGGCGGCGCTATACAGCTTTGGCGAATTTAATCACTCTCCTCTAAATAGCAACGCAGCGACAACTTTCACTAACCTTGCAAGTTTTTTACAAATTCATGGCCGCTCTAACTTTTACAACACCACCTTCGGCTCCATCGCAATCTCCGCTTCATCCGAGTATCAAGAAGGACTAACTCCAGCATGTATCACCAATGCATGTAATATTTCAAACTACGAAGAAAACTATACGCAGACCACATTTACTTCGTTTTTGGATGATGTGAATGGACTAAGTACAGACTTTTTAGTTCAAACCAACTTACAGCTTGAAGCAACTATCGACGCCGACATCAAGTGGTTCAAAGAAAAATTCATTGCAGAGAAAAAAGCAGCTTTCGGCGGTGAAGAATTTCATCCAGAACACGGGAAGATGTTCTATTACAACGTAGCGGAACAAAAAACGACTTCAGCTAGACACCTCATCATTACTATTTATGAGTGTAGACTCAGTATCTTGCAAGATGGTGAAACTTTCGGTAACAAGCGCTGTGTACCAGAAGAATATAGCAAACCATTTTCAGAGATTTTGGAAGAAGCTGCCGCGCACCGTCCGATACCAGGCACAGCCCATACAGCGAAGCAGTTAGGTGAGCTAATTAAAATCTACATGGGTAGATACAATAGAGGTGCTCAAATGGAACAAACCTACAAAGATGCCGAAGGTTTTCCAGATGTCCGAATCGTGCGGGGTTATTGGGGCAACGTCTATTCAAACGCTTTCTTCACGCCAACGATTAATTCAAGTGGTACTGTCGATCTAGAAGTAAAATACTTCCGCCACTTCTTTAAAACTACAGCCCTAAAAAACCCACATGTGGATTTGGTAAATTACAATCCTTACCGAGAGTACAGTAAAGTGATTGCCTACAACGACTTAAAGGTTCCATCCCCTCCCACTCCAGGATACAAAACAATATCTTACGACAATAAAACAGGTCGACTTGTATTCAATTGGAGCGATGTACTAGTACCGCATCACAGCTACATTTTAGAGACTGATTTAAGCAATTCACCAGTACGTACCGCAACAAGCTGGCGTGCATTTACCAAAAAAACGGATGGCAAAGTCAAATTTAGAGTCAAAGCATGCACCAAATATCAAAATATTGAATATTGCGGAACTTTCAGCGAATGGACGGAAAAAACTGTGGATTACGTCGGTGGCGGTAGCAGTGGCGGCGGCGGTGGCGGCGGTGGCGGCGGCGGCGGCGGTGACGTTGAACCTAAGCCTCCATGTGAAGGCTGTGAGCTAGAGTAAGTAAAGGGAAAATAATAATGAATACATCTATGGAAAACATAAAACGCTCCCTATGGCACAAAGCCACCAGTTATGGGTTGACGTTATTTATGATGCTGCAACTCACACTGCCAAGTGTAGCGTCAGCATTGACAAGCGTTTCTAACGAACAAGTACAACATGACTTAACTTCAGAACAAATGTTTATAAGATCTGTGGTTAGCGATTATTTGTACCAAAGATCTAGTTACATACCAAAGCCGTCCAGTGCATATGGCAACCAGAGTATTGCCGAGTTTCACAGTAAATTAAAGACCTCAGCAATATATCGCCTGCCCAACATAAAGTCAGTCGACTATATTCCAATCACTGGCAATATTACCTTCTTCGTGCCGAAAAAAAGAACAACTTATCCGCTGCAGAAGCAAGTTGGTGATAACTTTGTACAAAAGAAGTTAATTGGCTCACAAATCAAACGTCTGATAGGCCGAACCTATTACAAAGACACCTTTACCAGTGAACAGCAACAAATCAATCAGTTATATGTAAATGCGATGACGGTTGCAAAACGCTCCTCATTTACTCATATGTTTGGTGCGCCGTTGCCAAGTGATATTGCCGATACACTTAACATTGATTTTATCTGGCCTGAATCACGTAATATCGCTGGCAACTATGTTTTAGTACCTGTTGTTCATCTGCGTACCAGTGTTGTTGACGCGCAAAGTATCGATGGCACACATACCGTTGAATTTAGAAAGTCCAATGCTTCATTTAAATCAGCCTCTATCTCAAACGCTGATTTAAAAATTCAGCGAGACGCTTCCTTTAGCACTATCAATGATTTAGTCATTGGCTCAAAATCCAGCATCACCTTAAGTAGCGGCGCTTCAAACATTTATGCTGGTGTCAGTTACATCGAAGACGGTCGCGGAAATATCAAAGGCGTGGCTTCAGGCACTCTGTATAACTATGGTCAAATCAATGCCGCGCGAAATGTAAAGATAGTTGCAGGAAACTACGAACAAAAAACGTTTGTTCATAGATTTAGGTCTGCTCACGGCTATGAAGATCATTTAGGTACAGTCGCTTCAATTAATGCAGGTGGCAGTATCTCAATAAATACATATGGAAATATGGTATTTGAAGGAGCAACTGCAAATGCAGCTGGCGGTAGTATAAAGCTTAATAGTAACGGTAGCATTTATATCGGAGCTGCAAAGCTAGAAAACGCTGCAAGCTTTAAAATCAAAGGAGGCCAAAAAAACGAAAAAGGCATTAGCTATGTCCAGTCTATTTTGTCAGCCCGAGATAACATTAGCCTCTACGCTGCTGGCGTAATTGAAATCAAGGCATCAGAGTTACACGCTGATAAAGGTATCATTGATATTCTTGGTCAAAATGGTGTTTATATTCTCAATGAATTAGGTGAGCAAAGCAGTAGCTATAATCGCAAGTGGGGTAAAACCACTGAACAAGAGCAGCAACTTCAGACCATGGCCATTCACTCTGCATTAGAAGCAGGGAAAAGTGTAAAAATAGCCTCTCACTTAGGTGATATCACTCTAAAAGCAACAAAGATCAAGTCTGGTACAGGCACATCTATCGAAGCCCCTGATGGTAGAATAAACTTACTGCTCGCAATACAGCAAAAAGAATACTTCTACAACAAAGTTAAAAAAGGCACGTGGAAGATCAAGACTGAGACCAAGCAAGATCAGGTCGATACCGCAGTCTACAATGAAATAATTGGCGGAGTAAAAGTTCACGCCACCCATGGGTTAACCCTCGAACTTGGACAGTATGAAGGGGAGGATATTTCTCACGTTGTTAATCAGTTTGCAGGCTCTGATAGTTTAAGCTGGATGGCTGATATCTATAATGATCCCAGATATAACTGCCCTTCAACGTCATCTCATCAAGCGCCTGGGGACTTCAATGCTTATGCCTATGAGGCAATGAGGCATGACCCTGACTTCCAGCAATGTAATAACCTACTCGATGTGGTCTATCACAAGCTAGAAAAGATCCACATACATGAAAAAACAAGCACACTCAGCCCGGCAGCAATGGCAATTGTTGCTATTGCAGTATCAGTTGCAATGGGGCCTCAAGGTGCAGGGTGGATTGGTTCTAAAGGCGCAATCGCAACCGCTGTTGGACAAGGTACATTTTCAGCGGCAGCATTGTCAGCGGGTGCAGCGACCTTAACGACTCAAGCTGTGACAAGCCTTGCCAATGGCGAAGGCATAGATGGCGCAATCAAGTCAATTGTAGATAGTGATAATTTACGCTCATTGGCAATTTCGATGGCAACAGCTGGCGTCTTAAAAGACATAGATGCTATCAGCTTCTTTGAAGTAGACCCTAATATTGCCAGTGCTTCAGCACAAGCACTTGCATCTGTCGGAAACCAAGCGCTGCAAATTGTCGCTGATTCAGCAGCTAGAGCGGGCATTGAAACAGTGATTCAAGGGGGCAACTTTGGTACTTTAACTGACTCATTTGTAGCCGGGTTGCGCAGTGGTGCTGTTAGCGCATTAGGGCGTGGCATTACCAGCCAAATTGAAAGTTTCGATATTTCAGAAGCGTCGAAGTATATAGCGCATGCCGCGACCGGATGCTTGCTTGCAAACGTCTCTTCAACACATGGTAATAGCTCTCAGCAATGCCTAGCAGGTGCATCAGGCTCTGTAGCGGCTAAATTTGTTGCGAGTCGATACGATCACCGAGTTGATAAACTCACGAAGCAAGGTGAGGATATCGCAGCTTGGCTTGAAAAGCACGTAGGTGTAGACCCATCAACTCTGTCTGACAAAGAGTTAAACTACTTCTTAAATACGCACAAAGTCTCTGCGGCTGAACTATCCCAGTGGAACCGATTTAAAGTTGCCACATCTGAGATTAGACAGTTACAAGAAGCCGGAGCGGATATTTCACGCTTAGTGGCAGGCCTTACTGCTTTTGTAGCAAAAGGCAGTAGTGAAGTTATCTCAAGAGCTGCGGAGCAAGGTGGCAATGTCACTTACTCAAGCCTCATGAGAGAAATGTCACCTCAGTATCAGCAAGCAACCGCTCTGCTTGCCGTGCTTGATGAGCATCACATACTTCAATCTGCACAAATTCATGGCTATAAAGTTGAAGATATAAAAAAAGAAAATATCCTACTCCCTTCTGCTTATAACGATCCCTCCATAGCCCCTGCCAATATCTCTGGTAGAGATCTTCTGTTATTACAAGAAATCGCAATTTTAGAAACACTGAGTGTAGGCACGCCTGAGCAAAAAGCCAAACTCATCGAAACATATGGCAATGCAGTAGTAGAGAGCTTTTCTAACACTGATGGACAAATACTTAGATATAACTGGCGCTCACTTGGTCGTGAAGCCATTACTAAGGGTCCATGGGAAGCATTCAACAAAGCCTACTACCATGTAATTGGCCCAGCCTATGATAATGTCCAAGGTGCAGAAACGCTTAGAGAAATATTTAGAAATAAACGCGCCGATGCACTAGAAGATTGGAGAATTATAGACGCAATCGCTCCCTTTGCAGGCGCATCTCGCTATGTGGCCGTTTCGGCTTCCCAAGCGGCAGAGACTATAACGCGAAATGTAGCAACACGGGTAGTCTCTGAAGGAGTCGAAAGAGACAAACTCAATTTTGTTGAAGCACTGCGTGAAAAAACTAAAGTCCTGCTTGAGATTGGCGATGGAAGAAAACCAGAGGTGAAAAACAGAACAGCTATTTCACAATTTTTTGAAGCAGGTAAACAAGGCTCGGAGTCGCCGCTTTTTTATAATTTTACCGGCAACCCGAGTAAAGTATCCAGTCTAGTTAAAAACGGTTATGCTGAGTGGGTGGAAGTAGACAAATCAATAGCGATTAAAGATGTGGACAAGTACTTGAAACATATAGCTAAAGATCTTTACACTGCTACTAATGTCGAGCCACTTCACCCTATCATGAGACAACGTATCTCAGACTATTTGAATTATACAAACGCCAATAACATACCCATACCAACTGGATCGGCGGGATCGCCTGGGTTGCACGCAGAGGTTAGAGCTGTAAACTGGTATCTAAATAATGTGAGCACGGATTTAACTAAAATCTCTATCGCAACTTTTAAGCTTAAAGGAGATGGGGTAGGCAAGCCCTTTACAGCTTGTCAAAATTGCAGTGGGATCCTTAAAGGCTTAGAGATCTTAACGGATATGGACAAATACAAGGCGGGACAATGAATACAAACGGGTTATTAATGGTGCTTTTTGAGGCTTTAGAGCTAAAGCAACAGCGCTATTACTATCACAATACCCTATTTACTGGTATGGCGATTAGCCATACCGACGGGGTCGTAACCAGCCGGCATATGTATAAAGATGGCGTTAAGGAATGCGATTATGAACCGCCTTATTTAAATAAAACAACACATGCCATACTAGATGACTTGGTTGATTGCACCACAGATGAGCCCATGTATTTAAATGGAGAGAAGTATACTGGGATCATATACGGTATTTATCCAAAAGATAGAGTATCAAGCGAAGATGTTTTTATACGTGGTATGAACCGTGAAAACACACACTTTCACTACAATTCAACTGCGTTACATGAACTACAAATAGAAACAATCGTGAATGAGCAGCTCTGCATAGATGAAATGCACGGATGGGATTCAAATGGCCAACTAGAATATTGGAATACAGGAATTGAAAGCACCAAAGGCGAAATGAAAGGCCGTATTTCATTCAGATTAAATGAAGATTTTAGCATCAGTTTTTTTACAATTACCGGTGATTTCAACAAAGTACTGGAAAACAGTGAGAACTTCACATGTCCCTACTTCCCAGCTCTGAAGCAGGTTCGTCAACTGAATTCAGGTCCTATTGATACATTTAACATAAATTTCTGTAAACAGCTGTGGGCTCATGAGCCTGTAATCAAGCAGCTAATAAAGGAACTTCAACCAGCAGAACTCGCAATAAGTGACTTTTCAAGTGAGTACCTAAGCCTGATCCAATATGCCTCCAAACATAATGTGAATAGGCTCGAGGTGTTTGGTTCTCTAGAGGAGCAAGACAGAGAAAGTTTAACATCATTTATTACCCAGCAATGCCCACATATTGAGCTAATTATATATAGCTCTTAAGTTCAGCAACATCGGGCAGCCATAAAGTTAGGGTATTTAACTTCAACCATGATGGCTGCCCTTATACGTTTTACTATTCATTTTAATAGCGCACTGCTGAACGCGATAAGTGACAGTACAACCTCAAAAAGCTACTGACTAAAGATGTAGAGCTTCTAGCTGTATTGTTATTGAGTGTCTGCAATATTGCCTTTTGTCACCCCCAGCTATTAAGGTAAATGCATCACTAAATAGCAGAACTCTCTCATACTGTTTGAAACCGACCTTGCCATAGTGTACTGTGGATGGTCACCCCCATTATTGCAATTATCGGTTTTTTAACCATTTTTCATTCAAAAAAGCCATACAACCTGGCTAAAACCCACTCACTTCGTAAACAATTGTAAAAATTAGAACGTTCTTTTTTGTATATAAAAATAATTTAAAAATGAAAAAATGTTAACGGGATGATTTTTTAGATAACGACTTATCAGCATTACTACTCAGAGATTGACGGCCCCCAAAATTCCGACCCCAACAGAAACCCATACTAATCATAACGTTATGCAAGGACAAATGTCCCTATAAAAAACTTTAAACTGGCACTTGTGTTAATAAATAGATGCGACCAATTGTTGCAATTAGATGTCCTATGTTTAAGGCAATTTTAATAAAAAGTTCATAATAGAGTATTATATTCGCCTCCCATTTTTTAATGGGAATATTTGCACCCTTAAAAATAATCTAACTCGCAAATGATAAAACAGAGTGATAAACACACGGGAAAAATATGAACTCTAACAATAAGCATCGTGGAAAACTGCGATACTTGGGCCGCTGCATCGCTATGGGGCTGTGTTCAAGTGTCGTTATTGGCCACGCAAATGCGAACGTTATCTTTACAGAATATGTCGAAGGTAGCAGCAATAACAAAGCGCTTGAAATTACTAACTTTGGCAACAATAGTATCGATCTTAGTACCGTCAGTATTGCGCTAACTGCAAATGGTAAAAAGTTGGATGAGGTCACTCCACTCACCCTATCCGGAACTCTGGCAGCGGGCAGCAGTTATGTCCTTTACAACAACGGTGCGAGTGACGAACTAAAAGCGCTTGGCGATATCGCCAGCACCGCCACTTATTTCAATGGTGACGACGCACTAACCCTAATGGTCAATGGCGTCATCGTTGACAGCATTGGTCAAGTTGGTACCGATCCGGGCAGCAGCTGGGGTTCAGGTGACACCAGTACAAAAGATAAAACACTCCGTCGCAAAATGGGCATCGAAAGTGGTGACATCACCATAGATGATGCATTTGATCCAGCCAATGAATGGATAGGCTTTGCAAAAAACACTTTTGATGGTCTTGGTTGCTCAGGTATCACAGCCTGTGGCGGCGACGGCAATATCCCGTCAGAAATAAGTGGTGAGCCAAAAGGCATAGTGAATGCCACTGACAATTACATATTCACGCCTACAGTCACCAACCTAGATGATGACACACTGGTCTTTGCAATCGAAAACAAACCAAATTGGGCAACTTTTGATACAGCCACGGGGAAGTTATCAGGGACGCCGACAGCGGCCGATATCGGTATATATGACAACATTGTTATCACCGTTAACGATGGCACAGTCATCAATGCACTTAACGGTTTCTCAATCTTGGTAAGAGCAGCTGGCACCAATGATGCACCGCTAATAACTGGCTCACCAAACACCTCTGTACAGGCAACTCGAAACTATACGTTTACACCCGATGTCATCGATTTAGAAAATGACAGTCTAGTATTTTCCATCACCAACAAGCCGAGTTGGGCGACTTTTGATACGGCTTCAGGCCAACTTGCTGGCACGCCAGCGGAGTCTGACACCGGCAATAATGAAAACATCATCATTTCTGTATCTGATGGTTTCAATGCCCCGGTGAGCCTACCAGCCTTTTCAATTACGGTTACAGACAAACCGGGCAGCAACTATGATTACAATACCTACTATGCTTCAGCAATTGGTAAAGTCGGTGCTGAGTTAGAAAACGCACTGTCTTTAGTTGCGCGACAAGGTCAGCAAAGAATGACTTACTCGCAAGTATGGGATGCTCTAAAGTATACCGATGAAGATCCAGATAACTCAAACAATGTGCTGCTGTTTTATACAGGAAAAAGTCAGTCAAAAGATACCAACGGTGGCGGCACAACGGATTGGAACCGTGAACATAGCTGGCCAAAATCCCATGGTTTCCCGAGTGAAAACCAATATGGTTACACCGACATTCACCACCTTAGACCCACAAATGTAAAGGTTAACTCAACGCGAAGCAGCAAAGATTATGACGATGGTGGTAACCCAGTTGATGGCGCCCCAGGTAACTTTACTGACAGCGACTCATTTGAGCCCAGAGATGCAGTCAAAGGCGATGCTGCGCGTATGATGTTCTACATGGCAGTTCGCTATGATGGTACAGACGGCAGCATGCCCGACCTTGAGCTTGTCAACAATATTAGCGCGAGTAGCTCACCTACTTTAGGCGTGCTTTGTAACCTCATGGATTGGCATCGTGAAGATACCGTTGATAAGCTAGAGCTTGATAGACACCAACGTATTGTTGAGCAACAAGGTAACCGCAACCCTTTTGTTGATAATCCTGAGTTTGCAGAAATACTATTCGGTGAAACTTGTCCAAAGTTAGGCGACGTGGCACCTGTCATTGGTGGTCAACCCGAGCTCATCGTTGGGACTGGTCGTCAATATAGCTTCACCCCTACGGCCTCTGATCAAAACAAAGATACTTTAACCTTCTCGATCGTGAACAAGCCTTCATGGGCGACTTTTGATACGCAAACAGGTCATTTATCTGGTATACCTGCTGTTGCTGATATTGCGATTTATGAACATATTCAAATC
This sequence comes from Pseudoalteromonas luteoviolacea, assembly GCF_018100925.1. Taxonomy (GTDB): domain Bacteria; phylum Pseudomonadota; class Gammaproteobacteria; order Enterobacterales; family Alteromonadaceae; genus Pseudoalteromonas; species Pseudoalteromonas obscura. The sequence continues at coordinate 125,025 of NZ_JAGJEH010000007.1, forward strand.
TCAGTAACCGATGGTACATCTACCGTGTCTCTACCAAGCTTTAATATTGAAGTGGTAGATTCAAGTGCGATTAAAAACCCGCCTACTATCATAGGAACACCAAGTACCAGTGCGATTGTGGGTATTGCGTATCGTTTTAAACCAGAAGCGAACGATGAAGACAATGACACCCTGACTTTCTCAATCACTAATAAACCGACTTGGGCGACATTTAACACGCAAAATGGCGAATTGTCGGGCACTCCATCATCTCAAGATATTGGCGTGACGGATAATATCGTCATTGGTGTAACTGATGGCAATACAGGTATTGTAAATCTGCCCGAATTTTCGATTCAGGTCAGTGAACAGGTCGAAACGAGTAAAGTTATCTTCACCGAATATATTGAAGGCAGCAGCAGCAATAAAGCGGTTGAAATCACAAACTTTACCGGCGCGACTCTGGATTTGAGCCGTGTCACAATCACATTGGCAGACAATGGTAAACCACTGTCTACCGAAGGATTAAGAACACAAACACTATCTGGTGAGCTAAAACATGGCGAAACACATGTTATTGCCAACAGCGGTGCGAATGACGAAATTAAGAGCCGTCAAGATAGCACGAGTACCATCACATACTTTAACGGTGATGATGCATTAGTGCTGGCTGTTGACGGCCAAATTGCCGATGTATTTGGTCAAGTAGGGACAGATCCAGGTAGTGCATGGGGCAGCGGTAACACCTCAACAAAAGATAAAACTCTGCGTCGCAAAGAAGGGATCACATCTGGTGATACAACCTTAGATGATGCTTTTGACCCAAGTGTTGAGTGGGAAGGATTCGAGAAAAATACTGCCGATGGCCTAGGCTGTAGCGGCGTTTTAGCCTGTGGTACTGATGGTGGAACACCACCTCAAATTGAGATTGGCGCATGTAATGACCCTGCAACTTTAATTAGTGCAATTCAGGGTAACGGAGCTGCCAGCCCACTTGTGGACCAACAGGTTGTGATTGAAGGTGTGGTGGTAGCAGCATTTCAAGATGCGGGGCAACATGGCGGTTTCTTTATTCAAGAAGAAGATCAACATGCAGATTCTGACAGCGCTACATCAGAAGGTATTTTTGTTGCTGATACAAATACAAAGGTCACAGTGGGTGAGCAAGTTCGTGTATTGGGTAATGTTGTTGAAAAATACGACTTAACGCAAATCAATGCTGTGACAAATATGCTCTCTTGTGCGACAAATGTGTTAACACAAGTCACACCAACACAAGTGAACCTGCCGTTTACAGCAGGCTTTGACCAAGAGTCACTTGAAGGTATGTGGGTATCAATGCCACAAAAGTTACATGTAACGCTTAGCCATAATTTTACTAAATATGGTGAGATTTACTTGTCTCAAGGCATGCGAATGCAACCTACCAATAAGTATCCTAAAGACGAACCCCGTCGCTCAGCGCTTGCTGAACTGAACGCAAGAAACAGTCTACTTGTTGATGACAACTCAACACAAAGTAACCCTGAAGAAATCAGTTACTATCCGAGCTTTAGTGCAGATTCACCGCTCCGTTCTGGCGACCAGGTGTCTAACATGTCTGGGGTTATCCACTACACTTATGGCAATTACAAGCTCATTCCAACCAGCTTGCCAAGCTTTGAGCAGTCTAATATTCGTCGTACTAGACCTTACGAACGCAAGTCAGAACAGCATATACGTGTTGCCAGCTTTAACGTAATGAACTACTTCGTCAACTTTAACAGTCGCGGTGCAAACAATGAAAAAGAGTTTACCCGTCAACGTAGTAAAGTGATCCGTGCAATTGTGGCATCAGATGCTGATGTTGTTGGCCTGATGGAAATCGAAAACAATGGATACGGCGACAGTAGTGCTATCAAGAACCTAATTGATGGCCTGAATGAACGCGATGATGTGAATGATTGGGCGTTTATTAATCCTCAGTTAGAACAAGTTGGTACAGATGCAGTCACTGTCGGCATTGTTTATCGTGCCAATCGCGTTGTGCCCCAAGGGAGTGCTCAAGTAATAACGGACGCGCCATTTGATGAAGCGACAAGGGCACATAGACCACCTATGCTGCAAACATTCAAGCCAATGAATGGTGGGAAAGACATCCGTGTCGTTGTGAATCATTTCCGCTCAAAAGGTGGATCATGTGGCGTAGACATGGACGACACAGTAGAAGGTGCATGTAATGGTCAGCGTATCTTAGCTGCAAAGACGGTAGTTGCAGCGCTTACCCAATCAAATGTTGAATCAAGTGAAATCACAAGCTCTCCAGTTTATGCCATTTTAGGTGACTTTAATGCCTATACACATGAAGCGCCGATGCTTGAGTTTTACAACGCTGGTTTCACAAATATCAGCATTGAGAAAGGCGTTGGTGACAATTATTCATACTACTTCAGCGGTGTAGCTGGTAGTTTGGATCACATGTTAACAGCAAGCGGTTCAATGGAGCGTGTTGCTCAATCCATGCACTGGCATATTAATGCCGATGAGGCAGCTGGCCTAGACTACAACACAGAAGGCAAATCTGAAGAACAACAAAGTAAATGGTTCTCAGACTCTCCTTATCGCTCGTCTGATCACGACCCTGTTATCACTGACTTCGATTTATCAATCGTTGTCCTGCCTGACAACCAAGCACCAGTTGCTAATGATGATAACGCTGATGCGGTACAAGGTGAGCGCATTTTAATTGATGTATTGGAAAATGACACTGATGCAGACTCTGATCCACTAACCATCAGCGCCGCGACGCTCACCTCAGGCGAAGGTGACGTAAGCTATTCTGATGCTCAAGTAAGCTTTACACCAAGTGCCAACTTCGTAGGACAGGCAACGATCAGCTATACCATCTCTGATGGCAATGGTGAAACGGCAAGTGCAACTATTTCGGTCAATGTTATCGCCAAAAACCAAGCACCTATCGCGATTGATGACACAGCAAATACACTTGAAGATCACAGCGTGACGGTATCTGTATTGAGTAACGATAGCGACGAAAACACTGCGAGCTTGAAGGTCACCAATGCAACTCTTAGTTCTGGCCTAGGCCAAGTAACGTATTCAGACTCTGCAATTACTTATTCGCCAGCTGAAAACTATAATGGTACAGCGCAAATCACTTATGAGATCAGTGATGAAGGTGGGCTTGGCGCGAGTGCACAGGTTGCAATCACTGTTGCACCGCAAAACGACGCGCCGACAGCAACCAATGACTCAGCAGTGGCCTCTGCAAAAGTATCGACCAACATCAACGTACTTGCGAATGACACCGACATCGATGGCGATACGCTTCGTATTACTTCGGCAGATGCGAATATAGGTAGCGTTGAAATAAACGGCGATATACTTCAATATCAAGCTCCTGCATTGAATACGGGCCATGCGACTATCAGCTACTCTATCAGTGATGGCACTGACACTGCGCAGGCAACGGTAAATGTACAAATTAGCACAGCCAACCTTGCACCTGTTGCCAAAGATGACTTTGTGCAATTGGCTGAAGGTCAATCATCAGCAACAATAACTGTTTTAGACAATGACAGCGATCCAGATGGTGATACATTGTCATTGGTCGCTGTAAATACCGATGCTGGTAATGCGGTGATTGAAGGCAACCAAATTTTGTTTAATACCACGGACACATTCAATAGTGTAGCTCAGGTTCGTTATGCAATTTCGGATGGGTTTGGCGGTCACGCAGAAGCTGTGTTGGAACTACGCCAAGAGCAACCTTTTGCTCCTGTGATCACCGTACCGGCTGATCGTACGGTTAATGCAACAGGCCTGCTTACCAAAGTCGATTTAGGCGTAGCCACAGCGGTTGATGGCAGCGGTAAATCTATCGCAGTTGAGCTACTTGGTAACAACTTCTTGCCATCCGGTGCAAACAAAGTGTATTGGCAGGCATGCAGTACTGACAATGTATGTGAAAAAGTTGCGCAGTTGGTCAACGTACGTCCAATGGTAAGCCTGCCATCTCCAAGCCAAGTTGTTGTTGAAGGCCAAACGGCAACAGTACCTGTAGTACTCAGTGGTGAACATTTCACATATCCACTCACGATTGACTTTACAGTTACTGGCACTGCAAGTGAAGAAGACTACGCGTCAGTATCTGGACAGCTCACAATAGAGTCAGGTACACAGGGCCACATCTCTGTTGAAACTACGCTTGATGATGTTAACGACGCAGACGAAACTATTGTGATCACATTGGACACAAGTGAACTAAATGCAATTGCTGAACAGCGCCATGAAATTACAATCGTAGAGTCGAACATTGCACCAATACTGACTCTTAATGCGCTGCAACAAGATGAAGTGCGCTCTATTATGATCCCAGAGCAAGGTCTTATCACCATTACAGCTGATGTGATGGACCAAAATAGCACTGACACTCACATTATCGAGTGGACAACACCAACAGGTTTGAGCAACGAAAGTACTGACCCAACTCAGTTTAGCGTCAATGCTTCAACGCTTTCTACCGGTGTCTATCAAGTCAGTGCCAAAGCGACTGACAACGCAGGCCTATTTGATACACAAAGTGTGATATTCAAGGTGGTCTCAGAACAACCAGCATTGGACAACAATACAGACTCGGATGGCGATCTCATTAGCGATGCACAAGAAGGCTTTGGCGATGACGATGCCGATGGTATCCCTAACTACTTAGACCCGATTGATGCACTATGTAATGTGCTACCTTCTTCAGGTAACAACTGGAAATCAGATCTGATTGAAGTTGAAGCTGGTGTGTGCATGTCTCTTGGTAGTTTGAGTCTGGGTAGCAACAAAAATGCAGCCTCACTCAATGCCGATGAAGCAGCGCAAACAGGTTTAATCTCTGCGGATGAAGGTATGGAAAATCGCGGTGGTATTTTTGACTTTGTAGTGGATGTACCAAGCGGTATGGACAGCGTCAAAATCATATTGCCACAGCAAGCTGCAATACCCGCAAATGCACAATATCGCAAGTACCTTCCAAACCAAGGGTGGGTTACATTCTCTGCACAAAATGGCAACGTATTGCATTCAGCCATAGGCCAACAAGGTTACTGTCCAAGTATGAATGATAGTAGCTGGCAGGAAGGCTTAGTCGAAGGTGCATGGTGTGTCAGATTAACACTGGTAGATGGTGGGGAGTATGATGCCGATGGCATTAAGAACGGTAAAATTGTTGACCCTGGTGGTGTGAGCATCATGCAAAGTGACAACAGATCGCCGGTTGCGGTCGACGATATACTGGAAGCTGTTCTTAATCAGTCGGTAACGCTACAAGTACTAACAAACGACACTGATGCCGATAACGACACACTGTACATAGTTAGCGCTACAGCTATGCATGGTGTCGTGAGTATTAATACAGATTCAAGTTTACAATATACAAGTGCGCTGGATTTTGTCGGTATTGATACCATCGAATACACACTCAGTGATGGTCAAGGCGGAACAAGCACTGCAACTGCACAGGTACATGTGGTTGCACAAGCTCAACAGCAGAATCAACCACCAGTTACCATTAATGATGTGGCTGAAGTGTTTAATAACGACACAGTGACCGTTGACGTGACAAATAATGACTCTGATCCTGAAGGTGGTAAGTTGACGCTTATTAGCGCAACAGCTGACTCCGGTGAGGTGACATTTACAGATAGCGCAATCACCTTCAAGCCAGCATCAAACAGCGAAGGTAAAGTTACTATCAATTATATCGTAGCGGATGAGCAAGGTGCTAACGCATCCGGCATGTTAGTAATAACAGTGAAAGTACCAACAAAGGAAACGGATATCATTGAACGTGTAGAGACCAGAACGGTTCGCTCCTCAAGCGGTTCAATGCCTGTATTCCTATTGCTACTTGTTCTCCCTGCTCTAGTACGCCGCGGACGATAACAAAAAGTATAGTGATAAGCCCCTGTCGCCTTCGCTTCAGGGGCTTTTTTACGGTATCCCTGAAACCGTTTAGCCCACCACTCTGAGCTCATTTAACCCGCCACGTTTAACTCACACCTCGTCACCCTGAACTCACACCCCGTCACGCTTAACTCACACCTCGTCACCCTGAACTTGATTCAGGGCCCCTAACCACATCAAACATGGATTGCGGGGCAAGCCCACAATGACGAAGAATAACCCACTACACTGAACTCGTTTAACCCTTCCCTCTGAACTCACACCCCGTCACGCTGAACTCACACCCCGTCACGCTGAACTTGATTCAGGGCCAATAACCACATCAAACATATATCGTTTCAGGATCCATATTGGCTCAAAAGAACATATAAAACACAATCAGACTTCCAAAGGTAGTAAGGTAAAGATTTTTATATTTAAACGCCAAAAAAACGGCCGCTAAAGCCCCCAACAAATATGGGCTATTCAACTCATTTACGAACTTCCCACTTGGCATAAAAACAATCGGCACCCAGATAGCAGTGAGTACACAAGGCGCACTAAAACTGAGCAAACGCTGAAATCTAGGTCCTATAGTAAACGGTAAGTTTTTTGCTAAAAACAAATAACGAGTGGCAAAGGTGACACATGCGAGTACAACGATGGTAGCTATCATGATTTGTCCTCTTTTGCCTGTAAAACATATCCCGTACTCATACCAAGCAAAGCTGCGGCGACTAAGCCAAATTCAAACTCTATCCATTTAAAATAAAGCATAGTCACACCCGATACTAAGCAGGCACAAAATACAGGTAAATTCGAAACCCCTGGCACAACTAAAGCGATAAAAATGGCGGCTATCGCAAAGTCCAATCCGAGGTTGGTTAGATCAGGTAAAAACTGCCCGGCGACGATGCCAAACAACGTCCACAAGTTCCAAGCTAGATAGAAGCTACCACCAGCGACTAATGCATAGATAAGCCGCAACTTACCTTGATAAGCCCGGTGATGATGCGAGAATGCAAATAACTCATCAGTTAAAAAGAACGCAATAGGCCCACGCCATTTCAACGGCTTGTCTATCATGTTATTACGTATCGCTAAGCCGTAAAGCAAATGACGCGCACTGATAATAAATGTGGTAATGACCAATGTAATCATAGATGCGCCTTTTGCCATCAACTCAATAGCTACCAGCTGTGCGGAACCTGCAAAGACGAGTAATGACATCAGCTGCGCTTCCAATGCGGAAAAGCCGTTTTGGATGGCCAAAGAGCCACACAATATGCCCCAAGGAAGCACCGCAAGATTTAGCGGCAGCATGTCTAGCAGCCCTTTTTTTATCGCGATATTCATGATTCTAACAAGCCTGCTTGTATTGGTTTGGGGTGATGCCCATATTTTTCTTAAAGTGCCGACTAAAATGGCTGTGATCATAAAAACCAACTTGGCTGGCAACATCGGAGATACTCTTGCCATGGCGCAGCATCGCCTTTGCGTGATTTAGGCGGTGCTGAATCTGAAACGCATGGGGAGTAAGTCCTGTTTGCGCTTTGAAGCACCGTACAAAATGAAACTGGCTCATATGGATCAAACTAGCCAAATCAGCAAGCGAAATATCGTCAAATAAATTATCCTGCAAATAAGTTTTAGCCAATGCGATACGGCACCTCACAGAGGCCAGCTCATCTGACAGTACCTGCTTTCCTGTAGATGCACACAGATTGGTTAAAAACCGCACCATTTGCGTTTGCTTCTCCAGTTTACTTACTGGTGACTCTAACGTATCAAACAAACTATGTAGTTGATATGCCAGTGCCGGGTTGTGTACCACTGCTTCTGAAAAATACGGCGCACGGTTTTTTTCGCAATCCATCAAGTTATTAAAAAGCTCCGGTGTTGGATACATAGAACGGTATGATGCAACACCTTCACAAGCTTTCCGACAGTCATGAACCTGCTCTGCATTGATCAAAATTAAGCTGCTTTTGCCTGCAAGATGTTGAGCACCTGAGCGAAAAAAACGTTGCGCCCCACAGTCCACCAGCGCGATTGTATACCCGCTGTGGTTATGGCGTCCGAAATCAGTTTTCTTATCAATATTATGAAGTACTTCCAAACCACCTAAATCGTGATGAAAGCTGAACTTTGACTGCTGCATACACTTCTCCCTTAACTGAACTCAGCTTAACGCAACTGATTACGAAGTGCTTGTACAAAATTGCGCAATTAACCACCTTAGTGCGCTGTGGATTTGAAACATCGACCTCAACGTCTCATTAAATACTTCACCATAGTAGGTATCGTCGGGAATAACTTTCTGGGGCCAATATTCGGCAGATTGTTCCCTTGTAGATTCTGTATTGCAATAGTGCAACCGACACTTTTCCAATCAATTGGAATGAGTAAAAAATTAACACTTATGGTGTAATATTAAATACGTTGTTGCAAATGACGTGTTATTGTATATTAAATGTAATTTGTTCCATATTGGGGACGATTACTACTTGATTCTGACTTACTGAAAAAGAGTGAATTCAAAACAAATGGAAGCCAGCAGCGAAGTCGCATTTAACTTACCCCAAGTATTTAATTCTGATAAATATCAACTTGCCGAAAAAATAGGTGAAGGCGGATTTGGCCAAGTTTATAGAGCCACGCAAATCAGTACAGGTCAAAATGTCGCAATTAAATTCTTAGCGCTATCAGACAAAGCCAACATTGATAAAAATCGCCGCTGCATCGATAGATTTCACCGAGAAGTATCCCTTGTCAGCCAACTCAATCACCCAAATATTGTTCAACTTATCGATAAAGGTCAACAAGGTGATTTCCTAATATATGCGGTTTACGAGTATATTGAAGGGCAGAGTCTAAAGGAAAAGTTACTTGTTTCTGGCGCATTGGAGCCACCATTGGCGGCAGATGTCATGGCCCAGGTGCTAGATGCATTAGCCAACGCCCATGAGAAAGGCGTGGTGCACCGAGATATCAAACCTGCCAATATTATGTTGTACAAAGTGGGTGCAAAAGTCCATGCCAAGGTGCTTGATTTCGGGATTAGCACGATTTCTCAAGAAGCTCGGCAGAATGATTATAAAAGTATTACTCTCACACAGGAAACTTTAGGCACTCCGTCTTATAGCTCGCCGGAGCAATTAAGAGGCGAGCCACCGGTGCCGCAAACTGATATTTATTTATGGGGGCTCGTTTTTTTAGAGTGCTTAACAGGCAAACCCACAATATCTGGTAGCTCTCTCGCCGCGGTATTTCATCAGCAGTTGAGCTCAGCGAATATTCCTCTAGGTATACTAGCAGGTCATGAATCCGCGAGCTTGCTTCGCAGGGTATTAAGTAAAAAATCTTCCGAGCGGCCGAGTAATACAGCCGGGCTATACCATACATTTAAAAAACTGAGTTTTAATAACCTAGTCGGCACTTTAGAGTTTCAAGGCCGACAAGAAGGTCACTCTCAGTACGAGGACGTTACAAAAACGCTACTCAATACCCAAATTAACAACGCTAGATACTCTTACACTCGGTTGACAGAGCGAAAACAGATCACTGTGTTGAGCCTTATCCTAAATTGTGAGCAAATAGACTGTAATAGTTCAGAAGATCAAGATGTTATTGATACTTTTCATGCCGACCAAATGCAGCAATGTATTGATATCGCCATTCGCTATGGTGCATACCACGTTGGGATATTAGGAGATACGCTACAGTTTTATTTTGGCTATCCACATACCACTGACAATGATAGTCGCCTGTGTGGGCGTACTGCATTGGAGTTGATCAGTAATATACAAAAGAAAAATGTCATTTTGCGGGAAAGCCAAGGCATTCACAGTCAGATACAAGTTGGCATAGAAACGGGCATGATGCTGAGCATCGCTGATGATTTGCCAACAGGTAAGACCGCTCTCAATTCACTCAAACTCAGTCGAAAAGCGAAAACCGGACAAATTTTATGCTCAAAAAACGTGCAGCTATTGCTCGATAATTATTTGTCTTTCAAACCTGTGATTGATGACACCAATAAAAGCACCAATAATTTTATTTTGGCTGGCGAGCGCCAAGTTGAAGCCTTTGGCTTTCTACGCGGCACCAAAAAGAATAACGCTTTTTTTGGTCGTGAGCGAGAGCTGAAGGAACTAGTAGAGCGATTAGTCACACCAGCAACTCAATACTCTGAACTAACAAATAAACCTCTGCCACTGGTTCATATTTATGGCGAAGCTGGCATTGGGAAATCTCGTTTAATCTTTGAACTCAGAGATAGAGCAAAACATAGGCCCCAACTTGTAGCCCAATGTTTACCCGAACACAAAAACAATGCTCTGCACCCTATTTTAAACATCATAAAGTATAAATATACACTTGATATTTTATCGCCGGATTTAAGTTTGCACAAACTCAAAGACGCTGTAGCGCAAACAGAATTGGATAGGGAACAGCAAGAAATCGGCGTATTAATTTTATCTGCTTGGTTAAGCTTGCCTCTGCCCGAGCTAAACCCGATCACAGACTTATCGCCGGAAGTACAAAAGCAGCATCTATTCAACTTATTAGCACATTTACTTTGCCAACCCCTATCGCTGAATGAAATCCCCGAAACTCGCCCTGCTCACTTATTTATCTTTGAAGACCTACACTGGGCCGATCAGATAAGTAAAGACTTTATTGCTTACTTTACCGCGTCCAATATATTTAAATCTGGCGCACATAGCTGGGTCAATACATCGCGCGAAGTACTGCCTGAGCAGCTGTCAAAATTGAGTTTTACTCCATTGCCATTGAAGAAATTAAATCGCGAAAGTGCACAAGAGGTTATTCAATACTTATTTGAACAACAACCTATTAGCAACCAACTAATGGAGGTGTTATTAGAGCGAACCGATGGTATCCCACTGTTTATCGAAGAGTTAGTAACCGCTCTGAAGTCACAACATTTAATCCATAAAGTACATGGCGCCTACAATTTTATTGACGATCACAAAGAAGCTTTAGTGCCCTTAACCCTCAGAGATTCACTGCAGCAAAAACTAGATCAGTTGCAACACGCAAAAGAGACCGCTCAGTTAGGTGCGACTATCGGGAGAGAATTTGACTACGATTTACTGATTGCGTCATCTAAAAAGGAGGAGGCGCAGGTTCAATTTGATTTAGAAGAACTAATCGAAGCCGAATTAGTTTATAAGCAACGTCAAGTCGCTGGTGACAGCTATATATTTAAACACGCGCTGGTTCGCGATGCAGCCTATGAAAGTATGGCTAAAGACGTGCAATACAAAGCGCACCTAACAATTGCTTCAGCAATAAAGAGTAATCCTAAAACCAACCTAGACAGCGCTAACGACATTCTCCATTACCACTACTTAGCTGGACAGTCGTATCGTGAAGCTGCGTACTTTGGAAAAAAAGCAGCAACTTTGGCAATAACAAAAAGTGCTTATGAGCAATGTATTCACTATGCAGATGCAACCATGGATGCACTGAAAAAAATAGATGCCGAAGGCCAAGAACTGTTAGAAATAAATCAGCTGCTAATCACCGCCTCTATGATGGTCGTTGGCTGGGCGTCCGCCAAAGTCGAAGAGCTTATCAAATATTCTCAGCAATTATTAGAAGGATTGGGTCAGCATAAGCAGTCTATTGATACGGCAATTCTGCTTGCAAATCATGTCAATGTCGCAGGAGATGTAAACAAAGTACTTGAGATCATAGATTCGTCTTTGCCGTTAGCACAAGACAATGGCCAACGTGCAGCATTGCTATCAGTAAAATGCCATGCACTGTGGCGTGCAGGCAGGCTGCATCAGGGGTTAGATTGTGTTGCAGAAGTAAGACGCTTATATGATCCTGAAAAGCACAGTGACCATACTATTAAATATGGCCAAGACTCTAATATTTGGGCATTGAGTATAGGCTCTTTAATGCATGCTTATATGGGCGATATGCACAAATTTGCAAAATCTATCGAAGAAGCTGAAAAGCTATCCGAACAGTTAGAGAGCAGCCACTGCCTTGTTTTAGTAAAAGTGTATGCTGCGTGTGGATATTACTTCGCCAATCAAAAGGGCACAATCAAAGCCATCTTGGACCAATCAAGGGCCATTTGCGAACAAGATAATTTGGCCAATTGGGTAGGCGTTATAGATTCTTTGGAAGGCTGGCTACTAAACATCCCAGAAAAGATCAGTAAATCGATAAGTGCACTTGAAGCTAATGGTGCCAAGCAAATGCATGGTTTTTGGAGCGCTATGTTAGCTGAAGTTCACGTTGAAATAGGCCAATACGACCAAGCACTGCAATTAATTGATGCCTCTATTGCACAAACTGAGCGGTTTAACGAGCACCTCTTTTTACCTAAATTGTTGTGGCTAAAGTCTGAGTGCTTTTTGCAGCAAGGCAAAATAGCGCCTTACGAACGCTGTTATTCGCAGTACCTTGAAAAAGCGGCAGCTTTATCTGTGCAGATACCAGAAGGCGATATAAGACATACTGGTAAAAAACCAATTGAATAACCAATTTATATCATCGAGTTGGTATAAAGTTTAATCGTTTCAATTAAATTAGATTAAGGACAACGCAATGCAAAATATCTACCAAAAAATAGTATCGACTTATTCAGTCTATGTCGCCGCAGGTTGGCTCGATCCTGAAGGGCCTTACTTTGTTACACTGCCAAAAAGCCAATCATGTCCCGACACAGGTCAACACAAACGATATCTAAAGTTCAATAACAACGGGGAAGTCTCAACATTTAATGAAATTTTGCCTCACTGTGAGCTATTAATTGACGATTTTAATGTTAATAACAGCAATATATGGAACCCATATTACTCTAGTCAGTGGGCAGGTAGCTTGAACAGTATTCATATTAAATTGCCTGTAGCCCCTCCAAAAGAGCAGCGGGCGCTAGCTATTTCTGTTTATGCCTCTATGTTCCCAACATTTATGGGTCTAGTTGCAGATGGCCACCCATATACAGACAATGATGATATGGATTGGCTGGCAATTGGTGAATACACCAACTCCATCATCACGATGGCATGGGAGGCACATGATTTAGGCGAAAACCCTAATCCAGATACTTTAAGCAAAGAGCAGCAAATACTCCTTAACTTCAGAGATATATTAACCTCTGAAAACCCCAATAGTGGCCAAGAGTTGATTGAAAAGTTTTTACAAAAAACATTGCCTTGGAATGTAAATATTACTTTTGAAACAGACCCCCACTTCAAATTTGTTTTCGATAGATATGAACCTCTTTTAAGCGTTTTTGAAAACATACCAAGAAACACCTTTACATATCACCCACCGGTAAAACCAGAAAATAAAAATGCGCAGGCCATTGCAATCAGTGAGTATTGCAAATTTACCAATGCAACGGCCTGCTGATTTTTAGTCCAAGTAATCGGACAAAGGTTGATAAGTAAAGACAATGCTTTACTTATCAGCTTGATATTTCTGTATAAAAATAGGGAAATCAATGACAATACTTATCCACGATGCAGATAGGCACGTGATAGAAACACCTGATATATGGCAAGACTATGTCGACCCAGCTGAAATAAAAGGGTTTGAGTACAACTTAACCTATGACACTCAGCATAAAGCCGAACAACGCGCCTTGCGTCTTGGGCAAAGCGCAAGGGTTGTATTGCCACCAACATTAAAGCTTGGTGAATACCCCTTACTCAATTGCTGGAATGAAGACATTCAAATTGAAAGTGCGAAGGTGTTTCACAAAAGCATCGACAAACGTAAACGCGCAGCAGCGCCAAATACCATGCTACAAGATATGGACGATACGCATATTCACAGCGCTAGTTTATTTCCCAATGTAGCGAGTTATATTATCAATCATCAATCTATTAGCCACCAAGCCTCCATTGCCTATGCGAGAGGCTACAATACATGGCTTTACGAATATTGCAGCCACAACCCAGCACGTCTCAAAGGCGTGGGCCTGATTAGCCGCCACGACCCTAGTTCCATGATCAGCCAACTAGAAGCCATTGAAAAAATGGGTTGGACCAGTATCACGATGCGCCCAGAAATAATTGCCGGACATCACCTTGGCAGTTCAGTGTACAACGAGTTTTGGCAAGCGTGTGAAGAAAAAGGGATAAGCATTGCGTTTCATGGAGGCTCCAATTTACAAGCTCCAACCGCAGGTACAGAACGTTATACGAGCCGTTTTGCATTACATGCATGTTCCCATTTTCACGAAATGCAACTGGCATTTTTATCTTTGTTAGATGCGGGTGTATTAGAGAGACATCCCAAACTTAAATTAGGCTTTTTTGAAGCGGGCGCAAGCTGGCTATTAAGCTGGCTATGGCGGCTAGACAATATCTGTTATACCGAATTTCCGGGTTTAATTAACAACCGAATTAAAATGCGACCTTCTGAGTATTTCAAGCGTCAATGCTGGGTCACGATCGAGATGGACGAACCATGTTTAGCGCAAGTTATTGAAACCATAGGTCATGACAGGCTGCTCTTTGGTACTGATTTCCCTCACCCCGATCACTTGCATTTCGACTATACAAATCTCGAAACCCAAAACGCCGACATTAAACCGGCTGAACTAGTAGATATATTACAACACAATCCAAAACAATTTTTTGGATACTAGATATGAAAACTTTTAATTGGCACCCAAAATTTCAAAAAGTAACCATAAGTGAGCAAGGTATTTTACTGGTCGGTGAAGTTCTGTCCTATTTCTTAAAATTTGCACACTATCCAGGACTTGAGTTAATCGGCACAGATGGCAGTCAGGAGCAAAACGCGCTGCGCACCAAGCATAGCCACTTGAGAGCACATTTAAATCGGTACTCAGCCCATTTATTGAATGCGGGTTTAATTTATGATCAAGCGACTACGGATTTTTTACCTCATTCATATTCCACAAGTCGACTGGCGCATCCAGTAACGCTGCAACACCATTCAAATTTGCCTGTGGTCAACTTATCAGCAGCACAGCCTAGCTTTTTACAAGCTTGGCTACAGCTTTGCTCGCACGAAGATTTACTAAATGCATTTAACCTCGTGAATAAACCAACGATTATATTTGTCGATGACTTTACCCACCCTGCAATAGACAGCATTATAGAGCAATCTACTCACTGGATTATGCTAAAAATAACGGGGGAAAGGCTATGGTTCAGCCCGGTTATTACTCAAAAGTGCAGCAGCTCATTGAACTGGTCACTGATAAAAACACGTATAGCCAACAATCAACCAGAGCGAAAAGTACTCTCACAGCTCAATAAAGCGCAACAGATCCCTTTTGAAAATCCGTTAGAGCTTGCGCCTGAACTACAGCAGCAATTGCAACGACTGCTGATAAAGCAGCTACAGAATGATAGTCATCACCTATGTGTATTTGTTCGTAAAACTCAGCAAGTCAGCTACCACCCATTTAAGCAGATCACCAGAGTGAGCATGGATACGCTTGAACAACGATTGGGGAAACCTATCACTTTGAACAAACGGGCTATCCAGTTTGACAACGATGGTGGCTCTCGAAGCTATTCACCAGAGCAAACATTAACTAAACTCCAGCCGTTGATAAGCCCTATTACCGGAGTCGTTAATTACTTTGCGTGCATGGAACCACAGTCAGGTAAACCGCTAAAAACATATTGTGCGCGATTTTCAAAAACCCCTTCAGTGCGCCAACTCTCTAACCTGTCTTTAGCTGACTTCTCTATGGCTTGTGCAGGTAAAGGGGTTTCTGATACTCAATCTAAGGTTAGTGCGCTGTGTGAAGCAATCGAACGATATGCACCGCTATATCAAGGTAATGAGCCTTTATTTTTGTCGACCCAATCAGCGTTGGATGGACCAAGCTACAGTCCCCACGACCTGACGCCATATAGTGAATTGCAATACCGTACTTTCGAACACTCTCTGCACTCCTCTTGGGAGGAGAAGTATGCTAAAAAACCTTATCAAGATCAGCCAATTCATTGGCTAAAAGCATGGTCTATGTCTCAACAAAGCAGTATCTATGTCCCTATGGCATGCTGTATTTCCAATATGCCATTTAATGACGATGAGTATTGTTTATGGCAATCAAATGGCTGTGCTGCGGGCAACAATCTAGAAGAGGCTATTCTTCAAGGTTTGCTTGAATTGATTGAGCGAGATGCGGTTGCAATATGGTGGTATAACAAAATTAGTCGCCCAAGCTTTCCACTAGAAAGCCTGCCCGATAGCCTCATTGCAAAAGTTGAACAAACATTACCTAGTAATATGGACTTTTGGATTATCGACGTGACAAATAATAATCAAGTTTCGGTTATGGTCGCTGTTGCTCAAGAAAATAGAACAAAGAAGTTCACAATAGGGTTAGGTTGCCATCTCAACCCCGTTTTGGCTGCACAGCGCGCGTTGACTGAGTTGTGTCAACTTTATCCAAACCGTGATGCCAACAAGTCTCTATTCGACTTTGATAAAATCCCCAATGAGCCGTTTATGTACCCCGCACAAGATGGCGCAACCAGTAAAACTACCTTGGCCTACTGTGATGATATTAGTGACAATATAATTAATATTGTGGAGCAGTTAGCGCAAGTAGGGTTAGACACTCTAATTGTGGATCACAGCAGAGAAGATTTACCTATACACACGGTTAAAGTACTTGTGCCCGGCCTGTGTCATATGTGGCCGCAACTGGGTAACCAAAGACTTTATACACTACCTGTACAGTTAGGGTGGTTAAGTGAAGCAAACTCCGAATTGACACTCAACCAGCAAGGGCTTTACATCTAGCACTAATTACGAGGTTTTTATACCTCGTAATATTCCGAGACACTTGTTCCAGACATTGCACTTCATCAAATTCATATTGAGAACCAGTAAGATAAATATAGTGATTGTAGGTATTCATTTTGTTATTAATAAGTTGTAGCAATAACAAACTAAACAAAAATCGAAGGACCATTACGCTATGATACAAAGAGCAATTCAACTCTTACTCCTGTCGTCCTGGGCCGTGCTTTTAATAAGCACGAATCAGGCCTACGCAAACAACTGCAATTCAGCGCCGCAAAGTTACTTAAATAGCAACGGCGAGCTGGTTCTATACAGCAATTCATTTTGGAATACACAAAGTCTAGGTCGTTATAGTGCGAGTGTGAATAACATTACCGCAAACATGCCTCTGGATTTAAAAAGCAATACCAGCATGACAGATAAACAGCGAGCACAACAATTGCGCTGGGCTGTAAATGTGGCCAATAACATTACACCAAGCCCGGTACGTACCAAACTTGTCGTCGCATCTTGTCACTATGATTTTAGTGATGAACACACCGCACACCCAGATGCACCTGAAGATAAAATTCACAATGCATTTCTGCCAAAGCTGTTTATTGCGCAAAATAATATCACCATTGAAGGCAGCTCAGCTCAATCAAAACCTCGCTTGTATTATTCAGGGGCAGGCGCTGACGGGCTGCACCACGGGCGGGTGCTGCTGATGGTTCAAAGTAACAAACAGGGCATCACGATTAAAAACTTAGAGTTTGAGGGCGACCATAACTGGGACAATATAAAAACGCCTAAATTCACATTGCATGAGAACAACAGCCAGCTCTACTTCAATGGCCGAGATCGCCGCCTATGGTCAGGTATGATCATGGTTGGGCTTACGGGTGGCAGCAATGACGTCACCATCGACAATGTGATTGTCACCAAACCTGCACGAGCAGGCATTGCCATCGTAGGTGGAGCAACGGTACAAAACTCCATTATTAAAGGCGTCGTGCCGATGGCTAATAAAGACAATATGTTGGCTGATCTTGTTGATGCTTCGAAAGCCTTATCTACGTACCTAGATATTGGCTCTGCGGGTATGGGATTTCACTCTGGCATTGCACAACAATTCTCATATGGCCCTACCAATGTCTACAACAATACTATTCAAAACTTTGTCGAAGGCGTAAATGGTAACGGCTCAGAGTGGGTTATCACCGATAACGTGATCAAAGAAATTGCTGATCACGCAATTTATATTTTAAGCGCCATGAAGCCCTCCATTATTGAGCGCAATCACATAGAAATGATTTTAAGCGCTGCAATTAAGCTCGGTGGTTCGACGTGTAAAGACCCGGCTTCACAGTGCAGATTGCCAACAGATCCGCTCGATGAACAAACCCGCGCCGGGGCTTACAAAACACGGATCCAAAACAACACCTTCCGACTCATACCAAGAACATCCATATTATTGTCGGGCACTTTTAACACCATCGCTAACAATACCATAGTTCCTTACAACCCAGCTGATGACAAAAGCACAGGGGATTACTATAACCCTCAAAAAGATCCAGCAAATATCTATCCAGACTTCTCTTTCTCGACATCTGGCGGGCAAACGCGAAAAGATAGTCAAAGACAAGATTATTGGAGCAACCATGTTGCCTATAACAATGTTGCCTACAACACCAAAGGTCATGAAGAACTGTCAATTTTTTTCAGTCAAAGGATGTCGACTCGAGACCGAAGCATTGGCATGAATATGGTCAAAGGTGCTGGGCAAAAGGTGTATTTCCACGCGCGTAAAGACTCTCGCTACGCGCCGCTGATTTCAGTCTCTGGCGGTACCAAGCTATTTGCTGGTGGCAAAAGCGATTGTAGAGATTGTGTAGGTAACCCTGTTGCAAGCGGGTATCGCAGTAATTTAGAGCCAATATGGGCCAAAGCTGTGACGATGGAAAACTCAAGTGGCAACCGTGTTCCACATTTGCTCGTACAACTAGATAGCACACAAAACGATATCTTTTTAGTTGGTGAGTCAGGTATTCATGAAAAGGTCAATGCCAATGGGCAAGTATTAAACATCAAGGAAGTCGCTGATTTGGATGGAGATGGACTGGATGAGATTTATTTCCAAGAAAACAACAGTAACTTATATGGTGCCAAACTATTTAATAGCCGTAATGATGTTCAAAACAGGCAGTTGAGCGATATAGCAAACACACGTTGGACGTTCCACAACGCCAACTCAGCGAGCTTAATTGCAAGCAAAGCTGTGTCATTTAATCGAGCAGGGCCAGACCAGCTTGTGACCAGCTGGACAGGAAATGGGGCAATATTGGGCTCTACTTTTAATGGCGCGGGTCACCCCATTGCGAGCAATGCGATTTACACTGGTTCAATCAATAACCCTGTAAAGATGCTGCAAGCTGCTGATTTATCTAATGCAGGTGAAACATTTGGGGCGAATCAGGAGCTCTACGCCGCTTTCAACGATAAAAAAATTGTTGGCGTATATTGGGATGCAAATACATCGAGTTGGAAAAACCAAACGGTTTACGCAGGCACGCAGAGGCTATCGCTGATGGAGGCTGGTCGCCTAAGAAGTACAGATCAAAAACAGCGCATGTATCAGCGCTTTTACAGCAACACGATTTACGAAAGTAAACCTGCCGCCTCAGGACAGCTACCGGCATTTGGCACTGGCAGCTATTTCTACACAGGGTCGTCAACGAGTGACATGTTAGTGGCAGCTGATTTAAACCATGACGGTAAGCAAGAAATGATCAATCACTTTACTCAGCTCAATAACAAAATCTATTATGGTGGCGAACAAAACGGTTCATTAAACAGCACTATCGGCACTTTATATGACGGATTTACATCACCTAGGTTGATCACCCCTTACACAGGCACAGACAACCGAGAACGTGTCGTTACACTGTTCAACCGTGCATGGGCTATCTACCTATCTGAAGGGCTGCGCAGTACTGGCCACAATTACGTGAACTATGTTTACACCAAGGTATTGGCAAATACTCAGTAAAACTAGCGTTCAAGCAACACTTGTGCACACCTTGCACATTGTTGCTTGAATGAATTGGTATTTAAAACCATATCCAGTGGACCTTAATAGTCCACTTCTCATACTCCTCAACCAAAAACATGTACCGAACTTTTGTTTTCAAAACACAAATCACAGTGCGCTAATTCCAGCGCTGGTGAACAACGCTTTTATGCCACTAAATAAACAAAACAACTAGATAAAATACACTAACTCCATCATTTATCACTAAATGGCATACGCCTTGCTTACTAAAAAATGCTTGCACCATAGTAACTTCATACTAGCAAGCCT
Source organism: Pseudoalteromonas luteoviolacea (assembly GCF_018100925.1). Classification (GTDB taxonomy): domain Bacteria; phylum Pseudomonadota; class Gammaproteobacteria; order Enterobacterales; family Alteromonadaceae; genus Pseudoalteromonas; species Pseudoalteromonas obscura. Next base: position 145,066 of record NZ_JAGJEH010000007.1, read on the forward strand.
ATCTCTATGCCATGAAAGGCAGATTTCAAAATATTAAAACGTATCTTTAAGGAGCAAAGAAATATGAAAAACATCATCTCAGCGACGCTCATTGTCGCATCAACCTACTGTGCAACCGGCTTTGCACAATCCCATGCAATAGATGTAGATAAAATGCTTGAGCAAACCTTTGAACTCATTCAAAACAATGAAAATCAAGCAGCACTAAGTAATCTAAACTGGCTTGCCAAACATGGAACGGCGCATGACCCAAGATTTCACAATACCTTTTTAGATGTTGTACAACATCTTTGGCTCAATTTTGCATACAGTTATACCCCAGCTTGGAAGTCGTATGACAAGGTATACAGAAGCGCTAAACAAGCGTTGATAGCAGCCCCGCAAAACTGCTCGGCCTTTGATATTGCCTTAAGCTTTGGCAACCTACCGCATAACGCCACAGATCACATTACACACTTGGAAAATACAGAGCAGCAATTTCCTGCTACGTGGCAGCGTTGTTGGACGGCACAAGCCTCTAGTAAAGCCATTGGATTCATCTCAGAGCCACTTATAACAGCTTATGTGGGTGATTTATCTGACCACTTTAAAATCCATATTGTCGATCAATTAAACGCGGTTTACCGCGATTGCGACGATCTACCGACTGAGACTTTGGTATGGGAATGCAGAGACGCATATAAGCTTCAGCTAACCAGCGCTTCGGCGATGTATCGCGAAGCGGCAATGATCCTGCATGATGATGTTTCTGAAGCGGGCCAAATTGGCGGCCACACCATTTCGCTTATGCTCCAATGGCAAGCACATGACAATCGTTAACCGGCCCACAAACCACTAAGAATAAACGCTGCATTTGCAGCGTTTTTTGACTATACGGCAAATATTTACGTATCAAAACGGCAATCAGCTGCCCACTTCACCGACAAATTCACTTTCAGACCCTGCTCTCAAACAACTTGGCGCACCTCCTTAGCAAATAAGTCGTCGCTGCTGACAAATGTCTCAACGGCTAAAATGAGCGAACTGCCTCACTAGCACAAAGCATGCAACAGCCACAATACCTATGCCACCGAGCACCAGCAGTACCATGTCATAGCTTTGCGTTATCATCCATATCCAAGCAGCTATAGCTGGTGCTCCCGCTTTAATAAACTGAATAGGCATACTCATCGCGCCATTAATTGCGCCATATGCTTCCTTCGTTAACAGCTCTGGAATTGCAATGCCTTTAACAATCGTCATCATTCCGGTAGCTGCACCAAATAGGGTAATAAGGGGTATTAACAGCCATACTTGACTAGGTAAATACACCATACCAACAAACGTTATAGGGAGCGCCGACGTCGTCAGTACACCAAGTTGCAATGCCGATACTTTCGCCCCTGCAAATTTCAAGGCGACCCTGCCTAACACTTGAGCAGGCCCCAAAACAGCTAAAATAAGCACCACTTGCTGAGGAGAAAGTGCGCTTTCAACTAATATGGGGTAGAGGTGAAATTTAAATGTGCTCGCCCCCGCGGCAAACAATGAAAAACAAAGCAGTAAGGCCCAAAAAATCGGTTGCTTTAAAGCCCATGCAACATTGATATTGCGACTATCAGCTTGTGCTACCACCTTGGTGTCTTTGGTTTTTATGATTCCTCTGGGTAATAAGCCATAGCAAATTGAACAGACAAACATATTTACGGCACCCAAAACCACAAAGGTTATACGCCAGCTAAAGTGTATTATTAGCAATTCTATAAACGGGATAAAAACAGTGCTGGCGAAACCTCCCCACAAAGTTAATGTGACAATTTTACCTTTGGCTTCCTCGTGCTGATGGTTAGCATTAATAACTGCGAAAGCCGCTTCATATAAGGTTGTGGCCTGAACGATACCAATTGCAGCAAATACTCCATAGAGAAGCGATAAAGAATTGATCTGAGAACCTGCTATTAGTAAAACCCCCGCGACGATTGAGCCTATCACCATTACATTTCGACCGTACCCATTGTCAATGAGCTTGCCTACCGGAATTGCCGCAAATGAAGAAAATAGCAAACTGATAGACAGCGCCCCATATGTCTCCGATTTCGCCCAGTTAAACTCACTGAGCATAGCTTGGGCTAGCTGTGGAAAGCTGTAATAAAGCGTCCCCCAAGAGCAGATCTGGGCAAAGCCCAGAAGTGCAATTGGAAAGCTATCTGCTGACTTTTTGAGAGCCCACGGCTCCCCCTGAGACAAGCCATATATCTTCGCTTTTAAGGCATTCATATTTGGTCCCGCTCAGCCACAACATGATGCTTCATTAGAGATGGTGTTTGAGTGGCAACAATCTAACTCGTTGCTTTCACTGCTACACACACCCGTTTTTGGTAGCACCAGCTCTACTCGCGTCGCGGCTTCTTCATCGCCAGCCAACTTTGCCGCAATGGACCTAACTTGCTCATAACCTGTCAACATAAGGAATGTGGGCGCACGACCATACGCTTTCATACCGACGATAAAAAAGTGCTTATCTGGGTGCGCAAGCTCTCTATATCCATGCGGAGGAACTGTGCCACAAGAATGTAGATTAGGATCGATCAATGGCGCCAATGCAGCTGGCGCTTCCACAATGCTATCTAAATCAAGGCGTAACTCTCGCAGTATGCTTAAATCTGGTCTGAATCCTGCTGCGACTACGATGCGATCAACTTCAATAAATTGAACTTGTCCTGCAACAGTCGCAGATATGGCAAGTCCACTTGATGTGTGAGTTATTTTTTCAATAGCAAATGGCGCGAGTAAATCAAGCTGGCCATTATCCACCGCACTTTTGGCTGCGGAGCCTAACTCTTGGCGAGCTGGTAGTTCATCATTTATTCCTCCACCAAGCAATTTTTCTAAATGGTTGGTCCGTAAGCCCCAAACAGCTTGTGTTTCAGGGTATCGCTTTTGCAGTTTTAGTAACTCTAATATGATGTTAATGGCGGAATGGCCACCACCTAACACCAATACACGTTTACCTGCATAGTCAACTTTGTTCCGTCCAACGACATCGGGCAAGCCATACCAAATTGCATCTTTGTTAATGATTTCACCAGGCACTGGTAAGCCATCCAATCCAATTGGATTTGGGTTACTCCATGTCCCTGAGGCATCAATCACAGCTTGAGTAAGTATGACTTCTGTTGTTCCATCACTATGTTTAATATGAACTGTGAACAAAGCCTGATCACGCTCTTTTGAGAAGGATTTGGCATGAGTGTGTTTTGAAACTGCAATCACTTCGGTTTGAAGTTTGATAGCGCTCGCAAGTTCCGGTGTAGACGCAGCCGGTTGGAGATATTGCTCAACAATATCATGACCAGTTGGCAAACCCTCGGGATCCGGTGCTTGCCAACCATTGTTTTCTAATATCACTCGAAGCTGTTGATCTATTACATATTTCCAAGGGCTAAATACACGAATATGTCCCCACTGCGATATGGCGGAGCCCACTGCACAGCCTTTTTCAATCACAATTGGCTGTATATTACGAGCAAGCAGGTGGGCGGCCGCACTTAGGCCTACAGGCCCTGCTCCAATAACGACTGCGGAGCTAATTTCATTTTGATTCATTGTAAACTCATCTTTAAGGCTAATTTACCTATAAGACGGTTGTTTTTTTCGAAAGACGAAACCGTGCAAGACTATATTTAGTAGTCTGCTGCGCATGAATTAGATATTGTGGTAAGACGGTTGCCAACCGTTGAAATCAAACTCCAGATGTAATATCTGCAAGCCCCACTGTTCAGCATACACTTAAATACTATGCCGAACAGCCTTATACGGCCCATGACAAAACGAGCCAAATAATAGATTTGTTCATTCTCAATATATTGATATCATTATTTTAAACTGGAAGACCTACTACATATGGAGCAACAATGAAAAAATCTCTTCTCGCGCTCGTCACAGGTACCGCCATTGCGTCCGGCGGCTACTTTATTGCACAACAAGGCGCCAATAATAATAACTTTGCACATTTAGACAACGTGCCTGCCGATACGCTTTTTTTGTGGTCACAATTAAACAGTTTTCCTTATCTACAATATTTGGACGTCTTGCCAGATACATTAAAAAATGTTGATGATATCAATAATTTTGTTGCAGCGATGCAAGGCCAAGAGGTTGATTCAAACACTCAATTCTTACTAAATATATTGGATAAATATGCTAATAGCTTAAAATCATCCAAACAATTCACCAGCACTTGGGGGGTCAATAGCGACTTTCAAGCGCTTGCTTATTCGATCGGTTTACTGCCTGTCCTTCGCGCTGAATTGGGTGACCCTCAAGTGTTTAAAAACACAGTTATCAACGCAGCGAAAGAAGCAAATATTCAATATGAAGATACCAATATAGAAGGTATTCCAGTCACCAAATTCCTGATAGAACAAGAAGGTAATAAGATCTTTGATTTATTGGTCGCTATTGACGGTAAATGGGTGACGGTTACCTTTGATACCCCAATCAACGATCAGAACGATCTTAAAATTGCGCTCGGTATTACAGCCCCAACAACACCACTAAGTAGCACAGATAAGGTGCAGCGTTACATCCAAGACCACCAGCTCGACGGACATGCACTTGCGTATCTTGATACAAGGCTTTTAGCGGATATGCTTACTGCCAAAGATCCACAAAGTAAGTCGACACAAATGCTGGATAAGATACTGGCGCTCACAGACAGCGAAAATGCATTAGACAGTGTGAGAAACCCAAACTGCCAGCAGGACTTCTCTGACATTGCGAACAAGTGGCCAGCCATCATTACGGGTACTCAAGCGTATCAATTTTCAAATAACTACGGTGACATAACAGTATCAAGCGTAATTGCATCTACTGATACCAAAGTTTTAAATGCCCTGAAAAATATACGCGGCTTTTTACCACAGCATACTCAAAGTGACAGCGACGCCATGCTTGCACTGGGTATTGGATTCAACGCGAGTCAGCTCTCGCCTTCAGTCAATACTATCTGGGCAGCTTTTGCCAGCGCACAATTTAACTGCGAACCACTCGCACAATTACAAGCACAAAGTAAAGATGCCAACCCGGCACCATTAGCGATGGCAACAAGTATGCTTGGCACACTAAAAGGTGTAAGTCTCACGGTATTTGATGCAAACATCGCAGACTTAGTTAGAGTAGACAATACAGATTTGAGTTCCGTTGATATGTTACTCACTGTATCTGCTGACGACATGTTAGCATTATTTAATATGGCAAAGAGCTTCGCTCCAGACTTGGCGGGATTGACACTACCTGCCGATGGAAGTGCCATTGAAGTCAACCAATATTTACCTCCAGACTACCAATCTACAGCACCGCTATACTTAGCATTAAAAGGGCAGCATCTGACTCTATACATAGGTAAAACAGCGCAGCAAACTGCGGATGCGTTGAGCACGCAAACCGTGACGGCTAATGGAATGGTGAACTTCGCTGTCAATACGGACAAGATCATGCCTATGCTACTCCAAGCAGCAGAGCTCTCTGGTGAACCTATTACTGATGATATGGCTGAGTTACTGAGAGAAAGTGGCAAAGTGCACTTCTCATTAGACACCACAGATAAAGGTATTGTTGCTGATATTACAATCAAAGTTGAAAATCAGTAAAACAACAAGGCCGAAATAGCATTGCTATTTTGGCCTTACATTTCACTAACTAACGAAAAGCACGCAGTTCAAATTATTTAAGCCCTTTCACTAACGGCATACCATTGGTTCCCACTGGGATATATACCGTAGTGTGGTTTGGTGATTCAGCCATTTTAAGCTGTGCATTAATCGCTTCATGCTGGAGGTAATTTTCGGTCAGTGTCGAGTTTATGATTTTTTGCGCCTCGGCAATCCCTTTCGCTTCTTCGATACGGATCTCCGCATCTTTTTTTGCTATCTGTTTTTGAGTTTCTTTTTCAGATAGCAATTGCTGCGCAGCCAATTTTTTCTCCACAGCTTTAGCGACAATATCTGGGTAATTAATATTGCCAACCACGATGTTTTTTACTTCAAATGGAGTGGCATTTAAGTATGTTTGCAATTTAACGGTGACCTCTTTGGCGATGTCATCACGACGCGCTTTTAATTCACCACTATCAAATTTTTGCACGGCATTTCGCACATAGGTTCTAAATGTCTCTCTCACAAAGCGTGCATACCAGTGCTCACCACCATAATTTTCAACAACGGCCTTCACTGTTCCTGCGCGAATAGATACCACCGCATGAAAGTCAAAGATAATATTTAAATCATCATTGGCAAGTATTTTGAAGTTTTCCGTATAGGTATTGGGTCGCATGTCAATGTTAATGACTTCATTGCGCAGTAGCGACATACCAAAATTACTGGGCCCTTGAAGAGTGCCTTGATAACCACCAGAACCGAATATTCTCGGCTTTTCATAAACATACCCTTCGAAGCCTGCTGGCGTACTCGGGTTGCTACACGACCCTAATCCAAAAATAGAAAACACAATCACGGCAACAAAACTAAATATTGTGCCAATGGGCAAAGACTTTTTCGCAAACATAATGAACTTTATTTATCTATAAACGCCCTATATTACTGGCTAGACTCTAGAAAATAAATTGATAAAAACGCCTAACAACTTATTGGTTACAAGCAACCGTTAAATTCAGTTACACTAGGTTGGACATAGGTTTATCCAAACCGACGATTTTTAGAGCAACGGGCTGGGAAATACAATGACCATAGAGCCAGATAAAATACTGTTTAGAAAAGCTAAATTAGAAGACAAAGCCGCACTGTTGGTATTAGAGCAAGCCGTCGTTGACGCTGAACGACCGTACAATTCGCAAATTAAACCACATGCATATTACTACAATTTAAACGACCTTCTGCAAAGTGAAAATGCCTGGGTGCAAGTTGCAGAATATGACAATGAAATCATCGCAACAGGCTATGTGCAGATCAGACCTTCAAAACAGTCATTGACCCACGCTAACCACGGTTATTTGGGTTTTATGTTCGTCAGCCCTGAGTTTCGAGGCCAAGGGCTCAATAAAAAAATCATACAACATTTGATGAGCTGGGCTGAGTCAAAAGGCGTTTATGATTTCTACCTCGATGTATATAACGACAATCAAGCCGCAATTAATGCATATCAAAAGCTCGGATTTAAGCCTTCTTTGTTAGAAATGAAAGTTAATACCAAGAGCTAGAACGCATTCGTATTGGTACAGGGTGACTCTAACTTGTAAAATGATGCCAGCTAGAGTTTGCCGCCACCGCAGACAATTAAAGGCACAAAAAGGCTTCGGTAACACTTGCCTAAGTAAATCAGCGCCTTCAACTCAACTTCTTTGCTAAAGATTTATCACTCTAAATGATTTCTGAGCAGTTAAGTACTCCTCTTCATTCTGCGCTCCAATTGCTAAATTTTCGTCATAATTCCCTCTACTCCTTTACTCTATAAATAAATTTTTCGTCTACACTGAAATTATTCTGCAGCTCATAAGGTCTTTTGTAGCAAGTCGTCCGGAGCGCATAAACTTTGCTTTTTTTGTATCGCGCGAATTTGCAAAAAAAGTCAATAAATCGAGCTCTGGAGTGGTGCTTTTCCTTAAATAAAATACAGCCCACTCTAGCTAGCTCTATATTTTGGCATAACCAAAACACGAGGAATCGACAATGAAAGCATTAACAGGCGCCGCAATGGCAATGATGGTAGCAGGTCTTGTAGGCTGTAATGCCACTGGGGACTCAGGCCAATCAGCTAGTTCTGGTGCATCGGCAAGTTCAGGTGGCGCTAAAACAGACTTGGTGCATTGCTATGATGTAAATATTTGTGGTGGACACAACGATTGTAAAACAGCAAGCAACGCCTGTTCAGGACAAGCGTCTTGTAAGGGAACTGGTTTTGTGGGTATGCCTGCAAAAGCGTGTGCTGATGTAGGTGGTAAACAAAAAGACAACTGGGTTGGCAGTGTTGCGAAAGCCGATTTAGTGCACTGTCATGATGTTAACATATGCGGTGGTCATAACGATTGTAAGACTGCAAATAATGCATGTGCAGCACAAGCTTCATGCAAAGGCACTGGATTTGTAAATATGCCAGCAAAAGCGTGTAAAGATATTGGCGGTAAAGTCGGTAGCTAAATGACATGTCAAAAGCCTACCTGCGCGTAGGCTTTCATTTCAACTTAAGTTGTGAGGATAAGATTGAAAAATACACCCCCACCTTTTGTCGGCTTTGGTCTAGGCCTACGCACTTGCTACTTTGAAGAGATCCTAGACACAGAACCTAATGTTGACTGGTTTGAAATTATCTCTGAAAACTACTTTGTTTCCGGTGGCAAACCTTGGCACTACCTATCTCAAATTAAAGAGCGTTACCCCATTGTGATGCATGGCGTATCGATGTCAATTGGTAGCACATCCGACGTGAACTTTGACTATCTAGCAAAACTCAAAAAAACCATAGAGCGTGTGCAGCCGCTTTGGGTCTCTGACCACTTATGTTTTTCTTCCCTTGGGGAGTTCAATAGCCATGACTTATTGCCCATGCCCTATACCGAAGAGTCACTTGATCACTTAAGTCAAAGGCTCTCTATTGTGCAAGACTACCTTCAAAGGCCATTAATTCTGGAAAATGTCTCTAGTTACCTCACCTATGAAGTATCGGAAATGAGTGAGTGGGCATTTCTTGCGGAATTACACAAACGAACACAATGCCAATTTTTACTCGATATTAATAATATTTATGTCAGTGCAAGAAACCACGATTTTGCGCCGCAGGAATTTATTGACGCGATACCTGAATCAGCAATCGCACAAATCCACCTTGCCGGACACAGTGATTTTGGCAGTCATATCATAGATACTCATGATCAACCTATTTGTGATGAAGTTTGGCAATTGTTCGAACAGTTTGCGAAGGCGAGAATGCCTGTCAACACCATGATAGAGAGAGACGATAATTTCCCAAGTTTCAAAGAGATCATGGCTGAACTTGAGCAAGCTAGAGGACTCGCCCCTGCTTCTTGGAGCAAACATGAGTACGCTTAAAAAATTACAGCATGACTTTGTTGCTATGCTCCAAGGGCAAAACACAACCTTTACTGAACACATCGCCAAACAAAATGGACTGTCTACAGCCCAGCGCGGTGAAATTTATCAAAACGCTTATCAAATAAGATTAAAAAAAGTACTAGAACAAGATCATGAAATGCTAGGCCTATACCTTGGTGATGAGTTGTTTGATCACATGGTTGAAGAATATTTAAGTCAGTACCCTTCCCGCTCTGCTTCGCTTAGAGAATTTGGTGATCGTATACCACAACTTCTAAAATCATCACCACGCTTTAAAGAGCATGGTATTTTAGCCGAAATAGCGCTTTTTGAGCGATTGTTGTTACATGCATTTGATGCTGCTGATAGCCCAACTTTACAACTGGCGCATTTACAATCCATAGAACAAAGTGCCTGGCCAAATATCGTTTTTCAACTTCATGATAGCGTTCAGCTACTAAGCTGTGAATACTCGGCTGTGGAAAGCTGGCAAGCACTAAAAAATGGCGGCTCACCGCCATCGCCAAACCAAGGCGGTTTACGTCATTGGATTGTTGCACGAGCACCGGATAAACGCACTGGATTCTATCCTTTGTCACAATGCCACTTTCAATGTTTGACTAGCATTGAAAAAGGGCTACCGTTTGGATTTGTGTGTGAAGCCGCAGCCAATGTCGTGGGTGACCAACAACAAGGCACTCTGCAAGTCATGCAATTGCTCCAGCAAGGCATTGAATTGGGCTGGTTTATTGCTAGCCCTCAAGGCTCTCAGTAGGAATTGAGATGAAAATACAGCAAAAGCTACAGCTTTACCAAATCAGCGTGATATTTAGTATGCTGTTTGCGTTGGTTGGCTTTAGCTATAACACTTGGCGGCTTGAAGTTTCTGAATACAATAACAATGTTAGATTAGCGAGTTTTGAGATACTTAAAGAACTCGCGGCATTGGAGCAATTGTTATATGTTGCGCACTATGATCAAGATATGCAGTCTGCCAGCCCTCGTAAAGGTTGGATCAAAGTAGGGCTAATTAAAGATTTCAGCTATTTGACCAACAAACAAGTGCAAGTCGGCGCAACTAACCTACAAAAAACGTGGTCTCAAAATTGGGAAAACATATCAACTAGTAATCAGTCTGTAGAGCTGATAGTAAACGACATCGACGAGGTGAGGGCGAGTATTAAAACGCTCCTCACGTCCTTACAATAACGTCACATTTACCCATGATCTTGCATCGACAGCTCGTGCAGCCTGTTGTCGAAAGGCTTGTGCATACCTCAAAAACAATATCACGAAGACTTTTTACACCGAGCATATATCTCTAAATTATAGGCCTTCGCAAATTCATATCGCTGTAAATGCGTCCTCTTATCCTGTTCAGATTTAATCACATCACCTGTTCCAGACAAATACTTTATACCACACTGCGCTTTCAGCGCAGTGAAATCCATACTCTCTAACCCGGGGATCACAGGCCGACGTCCAGTTGTTGCATATAACCTAAGATCATTACTCTCAAGCGCAGACGACACGGCCTGGGAAACACTTAACTTATTTTCCATTTTATCTTTTGGCTCATTGTGAGTATCTCCGTAGCTATCCGCACATCCATTTAAAAGCCCGCCGATAAAAACTAAAAGTAGTTGAATTTTCAATTTCCTCTCCCAGGAACAGCCCTCAATATAGGCAAAGCCACCATCATCCAAATTAAATAAAAGATCCCTCCAGATGAACCGCTATCACTAGATTGCGGAACTGAGACAGTTATTGCCACCTGTGCCGTCGACTCAGCCCCACTGGCATCTCGCACGACATATGTTAACTGCTCAGTTCCAGAAAAATCGGCCGCAGGAGTGTAGGACAACTGGTTGTTCGACACAGATACACTGCCAGTTCCCTGATAATTTATAGTGCCAATTGACAACGCATCTCCATCAATATCACTGTCGTTATTTAGAACATTAAACAAGTTACTTTGGCTATTGACGTTCACCGTAAATGAATCATTTTGCGCAGTAGGCGCATCATTCACTGCTGTAACTGTGATTGTCGCATTGTAGGTATCACTTGTTAATTCGCCGCGTGTGGCAGTAAGTGGCACCGTCAATGTGCCATTGAAATTCGCAGCAGGAGTTACCGTGAGGCCACTAGCCGTATAATTGTTGCCACTACTGATGGTTAAAGACTCAGCGTTAAAGCCACCTTGGTACTTAAAGTTGCTTATAGATAAAGTAATGCTTGTATCTTCTGCAACTTCTAATGTTTCTTGTTCTGATATATGTGGAGCAACAGGCTCGGTACTTCCTTGGATTTGAATATTGCCACTGTTGACTGCAAAAAATACATTGTTGCTACACATTATTTTAATCTTGCCAAATGACGAACTGGCTAACCCAGAGAGAGCCACATCGTGCTCACCATCATTAGTCACATCATCTGCAATCAAAGTGGGAAAGGTCTCTCCTCCATCCAAAGACAATAGAATATCAACAGAGCTACACGATACAGGCGCATTTTGTGTATCTGCGGTATGCCACCTGACAGTTTGTGTGCCCAATGTCCACTCGGTGTTATCACTTGGTTCTTGTACAGAAAACCCCTGTTGATTGCCAATCACAGTTACTGTCATCGCATCATCAGCAATATTGCCTGTACCATCTCGCACCAATAGTCTAAAGTTCAATGTTCTACTGGTCGTTGGCAATGCTTCACCGTAACTTACAGAGCCCGATAGAACATCTGACATTTTTGGAAAAGTTCTAGTACTCGACTCTGTGGGGTTAAAAACTCTAAATAAAGGCCCTGTACCTCTATCTATTGCATCTTCTTGTGGGCTATTAGTTGCACTTCCTAAATCATATTGCTGCCAGCTATAGGTTAAAGAGTCTCCATCCGCATCTGTCGCGCTCCCAGTTAGCTTAAAGGGGGTTCTGGCTGGTATAGTGTAATTATCTCCAGCATTTACAATCGGCATTTGGTTAGCCTTGGCGTTTCTCACACCACATGAGCTTCCTCCACCTTGTCTGGTATAGGTCGCCATTTGTTCTATCGAGTGGATATGAAAGTATGGATCTGAACTAGCCTGTAGATTTTGCGCTTCACAAATTCCCGTATAACCCATAATTGTGGAGCCGCTACCCGGCTCAAAAGCAGATCCTGCAACATGGTTACTTGATTCACAAGCTCCCATCTGCCCATTGAATGTATGATCAGCTCCCAATTGATGACCAATTTCGTGAGCAACATAATCAATTGCGAACGCATCATTAATCGGCTGTGGATTACCGGTTATCCCTTCTGCTTTAGCTTCACCACAAGCCACACCAAACCCGGCAAGCCCCCCGGCACCTGTACCAACTAAATGCCCTATGTCATACCCAGATACCCCAATCCGGGCATCTATCACTGCTGTTATTTCATCAATATCAGAGCTTTCGTTGGCAAATGGGTCAGCTGACGCATCTAGGAATATCAACTCATCGTTGCTTTCAACCAATTCAAAAGAAGTAGATAGATCCCGCATATAAACTTGATTAACGCGATTGACTAATGTGACTAAAGCGGCCATAACACTACTTTTAGTTCCGCCATGAAACTGAGCATACTCTCCTGTTGTTGCGATTGCTAAGCGATACTTTAAATCATTGGTGATAGGTGTACTAAGACTTGGTGTATCAACCCGCTGCGCGCGATACTCAAAAGAGTTATTGTGTTTTCTGGGTTCCCGCAATAGATAATCCGAGTGACGACCATGACTTGCAATGGCATATTTGTAGTACACTCGGTAAAGCACCTTAGCTGACGCTGCTTCTGTCATTTTTGGTTCAATAAACACCCGTTTCCCGGCCAAGTCGTATACACCAAAAAAACCATTGGGTGAATAATCAAATGTACCTTTCACAGCAGGGTTGTTAGCTTGTACGCCAATATAGGTTTTAATCTCAGGATACTTTTCTGCCAACGATTTTGGCATCACCGAATAGGGCGTTAAGTTAAATAGCAACAATTCACCACTTGGACTTGGAAGCTCTATCTGAACAACCCCTTCTCCAACTAATAGATCTGACAATTTGGCCGTATCTAAATAAGTCCGCTTTAATCCATCATTCTGGGCGCTCATTGATTTATGCTGTGGCGCTGACCACAAATCAGTTTTACTTTGTACGCTAAAAGATGCCAATAAAATCACGAAAAAAATCAAAAAGGATTTCAGCATGAGTCTTTCCAAATTTTTATCATTATTTAATACAGCATAGTCACAGAAACCCGGCTTGCTCATAAAACGCATAAATTTTTATCCCTGAATTGACATTAAAATGCATCGACAGTAGTTGATTTGTAAGATATTACCCACATGCGCTGTGCGTGATTCATGTCACTGAGTGTAATTGTGCCTAAATACTCATCAGACCTCTTGAAAGGGCTAAACAAAGGCTCTAGAGTTAGCACATCATTTTTGCAAAGGGATAGGCAATGATTTTTTTAATTCGTTTTATTACTTGTATAGCAATGACAACGATGTCATTAATTTACTTAATTGAAATGGAGTTCTTGAAAACAACACTTTTAGCTCTGCTCGCAATCATTTCAAATCCTAGAACAAAACGTGCGCCACTCGAATATGACAATGGTAAGCGATTGTTTGATAAGTATCTAGTAGATAAGCCAAAAAAAGGCCGTAACACATTGAAACCTTGGTAGAGAGCATTTAAAAATATCACCATTCTATAGCGAAGTTTTAAGGGCCAACATATTTACGATTGTGCTCTGCTAAGGCCCTTCTTACTTTGTTAATAAGCTCTTTATCAGTATTTAGGTTAAACGCCATACAAGCACGCCTATCAGAATTATTACGCACTTCGATAACAGGCGTCACAACATCATAACTCACACCTATAGCTTTGAGGGTTTCATACATGGTGTACTCAGTTGTTAACAAAAAATCGATTCTATTTGCGAGCAGCTTGCGCTGAGAAGCACTGGGATCGGCTGTAATATCTAGATTAATGCCTGCTTCAAACCCATGTTTTACCAAATATTCATGTACAACACTGCCTCGAACAATAGATATCACGTATTTCTTTGCGTCTTCCAATGAGGCAACTTGAATATCATCTCTGTTTTTTAGCTTAAATAAATATTGCCGAACAGGCCGCATTAGAGGACATGCCCATTCAAACATTGTCTCTCGGTCACCGCTTCGATAAATTGAATAAATCATGGTATTGGCTTGAGTTCTGGTCAGCTTCATCGAGCGAGCCCAAGGATATAGGTTAATATCGTACTCTACACCAGCGAGCTCCAGCACTTCGCGCACTTTTTTAGTAGCACGGCCAACTATTTCGCCCTTTTGATTTGCATAATTATAAGGAACCCACTCTTCAGTCACCACTTGAAGTTTTGGCAAGTTTGCAAAAACCCTCTCTTGGTGAAAGCAACATAAAAGCACTAATATCAGTGCTAGCTTGTCTGCCACGCGGCTCCTCCAACTTACTCTATAAACGAAATCAGTGCGCTTGCTAAGCATAATTAAGGTAGAGTGATGCTTTTAAGAATAGACGTTAAGAGATAATCATAAAAATAAAATCAGCAATTAGTTGCACAAATGGAAGACTCCGCCTGCATTTAAGCGGAGTCGAATTAAGAATGGTGTATTTTACCTAAAAAAGACCACTTTTTTAATTTTGCCTTCTTCAATCTGGTAGCTCGTAACGAATTCCGATCGCTTATCCACAACATCTGGCTTTTGTGTGCAAATCTCAGAAGTTTCATGATCTATCACAATATTACCATTTGTAATTCTTTTTATTGACGTTGATTTCAAGCACTGCATTTTTTCAAACATCAAGCCATAGCGTTTAATTAACTGCTTTTTTCCCTTAAACATGAGCGTTTGCGGGTACATATAAAACTCAACATCATCATCGTAAAGCGCCAAAAACTGACGAATATTTTGTTTGTTATATGCCAATATTAACTTGTCAATGACTGCTTCAGCCGCTTTTTCTTGATCTGACTTTTGCAGGTTATACTCACTTGCCTTGTCTTCAAATGCAGGGTTTGCGAATGCAAGCCAAGAACTTAAACCGAGTACAAAAAAAACGATATACCTCATACTTCCCCCTATTTGGTACGGGCAAGTAAGTATAACAAGTTTATATACCGTAATACAGTTAAGCGCGCATTCAGTTCACCAGTATTGTTCTACCGTAATATGCCCTGGCTCAGCCCTACGATGTTTTTTAAAACCCATTTCCTGCAATAGAGCTGCTGTGTCTTTTACCATATCGGGGTTACCACAAAGCATAAAGTGACTATTTTGTGGCATAGATGTCATATTGCAGTATTCCACTAACTGATTGTTTTTCAAAATACCTGTAACCCTACCACTGAGCCCATTTTCAGGCTTCTCGCGGCTCACCAAAGGGACATAAGTAAATTGCGGGAAAAGCTTTTCGGTTGCACGGATCAAGTCCTGATAACATAGATCAGTGTTAAGCCTCACTCCGTGTACTAATACAACACGATCAAACTGCTTCCACAACTTTCCGTCACTAATAATTGATAAAAATGGTCCCACAGCAGTGCCGGTCGACAACATCCAAAGGGTCTCTCCTTGCGGTACTTCATCCAAAACAAAATAGCCTGAAGGCTTGTTATAAACCCACAAGTCATCACCTTCACTTAACTGAGCAAGCTTTTCAGATAGAGACCCGTTTTGGACTTCTATTAAGAAAAACTCCAGTAGCGGGTCCGCTGGTGAATTAACAAATGAGTAAGCGCGCGCAACCCGTTTGCCATCGATATCCAACGCCAGTTTTGTAAATTGACCTGCTTTAAACCCTTCTATATCGGCCGCTACTTTTAAACTAAATAAGCTAGGCGTCCACCAATTTACTTCAATAACTTTTCCAATTACCCAGTTTGACATACCTGCACCACAATAAATGCATATACTAAAACAATGGCATAGAATGGAGGCTTGTCAAAGATCCTGACACCATCGTTTTGCCAGATTAGCTTGCAATTTTTTATTCATAGGTCGTTTTTTTGGTTCCTGCGGTATTAGAAATTCAGCGTTGAGTGACTTGAGGATCTTACGAACTGGGTTTTCATAGCCACCTTTAAGCAATAAGTCCACATGACGAGTTGTATAACTAGCCGCCTGCTCTGAGATCATATTGGACTTAACGCTTTTAGCCATGAAATCCAGCCACTTTAGATATTGCTTATCACTGTCAGGTAAATAAGTATCAGATGTAGCGCGTAATTTTTCACGATAATTTTCATACAATTCAACTTTCCTTTCAATCAACGCCGCACCAAGTAAATTAACCGTTACTCGTGTCGCATTGCGGTGATGTTTGTCCGTCAGGTAGTGACGTCGAGCCGCAATAAAGTATTCAACAGCAGACTCAGAGTTACCCAACACAATTGCAGTATTGCCTTTAACCACTAATAATCCGGCTTTTCTTCTTCCATTGAGTATCGCTTCATCGACGCTTTGCAGAATTTGAAAGCTAATAGCTGGTTGATTGTTCATGCGATAAGCGATGGCCAAATTAACTTTAGCAGTCATTTTTTCTACGTTATTTTGACTGTGTTTTAATGCACACTTATAGGTTTTAATCGCATCATCAAGTTGCCCAGTTAGGCGATAAGCTACACCTATTACATTAACTACTGTAAACGTGTAAGGCTGGCTGTAAGGCACGAGTCGCTCGTCTGAAAGATGTTGTGCAAGCTCTTCAATTAATTCAATATCTTGAACCTTACTGGCCGCAGCGAGTAAACTGCTGTAAATAGAAAGGGCCTCAGCACTGTTTAATTGCAACAACTTTGCTGAATTCTTTTTATAGTATTCAATCGCTTGAGTTGGGTAATTTAGCGCAAGGTGTTTCACTTCTTTAGGGTCGGCTTCAAATTTAGAAGCAGGAATCTCAGTGGCGAATACATCACTGTGAGTGATTATTAACATCGCCAGTAGGTAATTTAAGTACTTCATTCGGTTTGTCGAATCGCTTTGATGAGTTAACCATAGTACAACAATGCATTTTTAGAAACATTGATTTAAATGCGAAAATCGACTGGAGACCTTAAAAATTGCTGGTATATAAAGAGATTAAATATAGTCGCATATAACAAAGCCACACAGACGGTCTATTTGATTTACACTGAATGAGCATAAAGGGCTGCGCTCAAGTGAAGATCCAGCATATTTTAACTCGATTATGCATCTTGAGGACACTCAATCTCATTGTCACAAGTTTCCACTCTTTTCAGCCATATCAACCCATCCTGACGAACACCCTAGATAGCAGTTTCACGGCGTATTCTATCACGGATACTTATTGCAACTTTCGCTCCCGTAAAAGCCCCCCTTGCGCAGCGCCATTAACGCTTTTCTTAAATAGTAATCGTCATTTATTCAGTGCAAATAGCGATTGATGTAACCCTATTCCTCAAGATCCCGTTGATCAATTTTTAACGCGCTAAAACTTTGATAGGAAATTTGAAATATGTTACTTCAGCGGCAAACTCTCTCAGAGTTAACTTAGTCGAATACTATTAATCGTGAATTTTATTTAGCTTTAATAATAATTTTAATGAGTATCAACGCTATTTAGGACGGGTCAACAAACAAAAAAAAGCCGCACTAGGTGCGGCTTTTTGGGTGTGATTCGCTTTGTTTTAGGCGTGTCTCCAAAACTCTGCGATTACGTTACCAAGGAACTGTTTAAGCAGCGTCGCAATAACGCTGCTTTAAATTAAATTGATTCTAATGCAATTTTAACCATTTCATTGAACGTGCTTTGACGCTCTTCAGGTGGCGTTGCTTCGCCTGTGATTACGTGGTCACTTACCGTAAATAATGCCATTGCTTTGGCACCATATTCCGCTGCAACACCGTACATGCCCGCAGTTTCCATATCTACAGCTAAGACACCTAACTTGTCTAACTCTTGATAGAAACTCGCGTCAGCTTGATAGAATGTATCTGTAGTAAATACGTTACCCACTTTTGCATCAATACCTAGCTTTCTTGCTGCATTAACGCCATTTTCAAGTAAGCCAAAGTCAGCTATAGCAGCCATATCGTAGCCACGTACTCGTGCTCTGTTTACATTTGAGTCCGTACTTGCACCTTGTGCAAAAATCACATCACGGATTTTTGTGTCTTGGCTGATCCCGCCACACGTACCAATACGTATCAAGTTTTTAACACCAAAGCTTACAATTAACTCTCGAGCATAAATAGACATCGAAGGGATGCCCATACCTGAGCCCATAATACTCACAGGCTTACCATTGTATGTACCAGTAAATCCAAACATGTTACGAACGTCAGTAACTTGGCGAGCATCTTCTAAGAAGTTCTCAGCAATATACTTTGCACGTAGTGGATCACCAGGCATCAATACCGTTTCAGCAAAATCACCTGGGTTTGCATTAATATGCGGAGTACTCATAACATGTTTCCTTTAACTTAAGCTGTAACCAACTTGTCGGCAAAGCCGTCACCATATTCAAGTGCTTCAAGGTTAAACCACTGGGCAAGCGTTTGACCTATGTCTGCGAAGCTGTTTCTTTCACCTAATGGAGTATTGTTCATTCCATTACGGTATGCCAATACAGGCACATATTCTCTTGTGTGGTCGGTACCAGGCGCTGTAGGGTCGCAGCCATGGTCCGCAGTTATAATCAGCACATCGTCGTCTTGTAATTTGCCCAATATCGTCGGCAAATACGCGTCGAATTCAGCTAACGCCTCGGCATAACCAACGGCATTGCGTCGATGTCCAAATTTTTCGTCAAAATCCACTAAATTAGTGAAGATCAAACTATTATCTGGCGCCGAATCTATCACTTCGCTGGTTTTATTCAGCAAATTCATCAAACCCGGCGCTTTATGTTTTTGAGTGATACCTTGGTGTGCATAAATATCTGCAATTTTACCAATGCTGATCACCTCACCACCATTGGCTGCTAACTTGTCTAATACAGTTGGCGCCGGTGGCAACACAGAGTAATCGCGACGATTACCTGTACGAATAAAGTCGGCACTCGAAGTGCCTATAAACGGCCGCGCAATCACTCTACCTATGTTCATTTCATCAAGCAGTGCCCGTGCGATTTCACATACTTGATAAAGTTTTTCAAGGCCAAATGACTGCTCATGAGCGGCTATTTGAAATACACTGTCAACTGAGGTGTAACAAATTGGCATGCCTGTTTTGACATGTTCCTCACCCAGTTGTTCTAAAATCACTGTGCCAGAGCCGTAACAGTTCCCTAAAATGCCCGGAATATCAGCTCTTTTACACAGTTCATCTATAAATTCTTGCGGGAAACAAGGTTGAGTATTTGGAAAGTAACCCCAGTCAAATAAAACCGGTACGCCTGCCATCTCCCAATGACCAGACGGGGTATCTTTACCACTCGAAAGCTCTTTTGCATAACCCCAAGCAGCCGTAGGTTGCTGACGTTCTGACACTTGGCATAGCTCACCACCTGCGGCTTCACAGGCATCAACCAACCCAAGTTTGCTCAAATTAGGGATTGCTAACGCTTCACCTTTTTCCTCTTTATATGCTTGTAAAAGATGAGCAAGCGTATTGGCACCTACATCACCAAATTCATCTGCATCTGGTGCTGCTCCAATTCCAAGGCTATCTGCCATTAATATAATTGCTCTTGCCATATATCACCTCTCATCTTTTGTCTGGGCCGTATTTTGTTTTTATAAAGCACTTGTGCTCCCAGAGGTCGTTACTTTATTGCTACCTAAATATATCGTACAGGACATTAGTCCGCTTTCACAAAACCATAATATATCTTCACAGTACCCATTTTAAATAAATAAAAAATCTGGTTATACCAGAGGACATAAGTCCTGTTTTGAATAGGCCAAAACATTTAAATTTGATCCTTAAGCGAGGCAAAAGAGATTAATCGTGTCTTTTTTGCTATTGTGATCTTCCAACGTTAACAATAGCTGGGTGTGAACTTTAGTGACACGAACAATTATAGCCATAGCTGGCGCTTCTGCGTCCGGTAAGTCTCTTTTTAGTCAAACTATATATAACGAGCTAGTAAATGAACTTGAGTCAGGCACTATTGCCGTTATAGAAGAAGATGCTTACTATAAAGATCAATCGCATTTGCCATTTGAGCATAGAACTCAAACAAATTATGACCATCCGGATGCGTTTGAGCATGCGTTGATGAAAGAGCACCTTGCACAATTGCGTCAAGGTAAATCAGTACAAGTCCCGACTTATGATTATGCTCAACACACACGCAGTAGTGAGACACGCACAGTGAATCCGGCAAAAATTTTAATTGTCGAAGGGATTTTACTGTTAAGCGACCCAGCATTAATAGAAGAATTTGATATAAAGGTATTTATTGATACCCCGCTTGATATTTGTTTATTACGTCGTATGCAACGTGATATCGAGCACAGAGGCAGAAGCATTTCTTCTGTTGTTGAGCAGTATCAAGCAACGGTAAGGCCGATGTTTTATCAATTTATCGAACCATCGAAGCACAATGCCGACTTGGTCGTGACCCGTGGCGGTATGAATCGCGTTGCGATTGATATTATTAAAAGTAAAATAAAATATTTGCTGCAAGAATAAAACGGGAACATTTTGGCATGACAACAATAATGAGCCTAGTCGGCATGATGATGCTACTAGGTATTGCTTTCGCGGCTTCAACGAACCGCAGCGCAATAAACAAAAGAACTGTAGGCATCGCATTTTTAATGCAAGTCGTCATCGGCGGCTTTGTACTATTTATAGAAGCAGGTAAAAACGCACTGGCAGCAATGTCAGCTGCTGTGTCATCTGTTATTGGTTATGCCAATGACGGGATCAGCTTCTTATTCGGCCCTCTGGCCGCTCAAGAAACGATTGGATTCGTATTTGCAATTCAGGTGCTACCTGTAATTGTATTTTTCTCCGCGTTGGTTGGCGTTTTATACCACGTAGGGATTATGGAATGGATAATTAAGATTTTAGGTGGTGGATTACAAAAACTACTTAAAACATCGCGCCCAGAGTCTCTTTCTGCAACTGCGAATATCTTCGTAGGTCAGACCGAAGCGCCTCTGATTGTGAAGCCGTTCATTCCAAAAATGACACAATCAGAATTATTTGCCGTCATGGTGGGTGGTCTTGCAACCGTAGCAGGTTCGGTTATGGCTGGTTATGTTGCGATTGGCGTAGATTTAAAATACCTAATTGCAGCAAGTTTTATGGCCGCGCCAGGTGGTTTTTTAATGGCCAAGATGATTGTGCCTGAAACAGAAAAAACCAAAGAAAATTTAGCTGAAGTAGACAGTGGCGAAGACAAACCAGTTAACGTCATTGACGCAGCCGCAGCGGGTGCCTCAAGTGGTATGCACTTAGCACTTAATGTAGGTGCGATGTTATTAGCTTTTGTCGCACTAATCGCGCTGATGAACGGTTTACTCGGTGGCATCGGCAGCTGGTTTGATCACCCTGAACTGACGTTGCAAGAGATTTTAGGCTATGTCTTTGCACCGGTTGCTTGGATGATTGGTGTACCGTGGGCAGAAGCTGTAACAGCCGGTAGCTTTATCGGCCAGAAATTAGTAGTCAACGAATTTGTTGCTTACTTAGACTTTATGAATTATCGCGATGGGTTATCTGAACATACTCAAGCAATTGTCACATTTGCGTTATGTGGATTTGCTAACCTGTCGTCGATTGCAATTTTACTAGGTGGACTAGGCGGTATGGCCCCTAGTCGTCGAAAGGATATCGCACGCTTAGGGCTCAGGGCGGTTTTAGCAGGGTCAATGGCTAACCTAATGAGCGCAGCAATAGCAGGTTTTTTCCTCTCGCTAGCTTAGAAACTTAACGAGATATGCCGCTTTTGCAAAACAATTGGTTGGTTGCCTTAAGGGGTTAGGGTAACCATACTAACTTGAACGATACTTCACCAAAGGGCCTATATGGCCCTTTTATCGTTTCTACACATCATTACTCCTTATTGCACTACTCCTACTTAATACGTTTTATTTAAAAGCGTCTCAAACATGATCACGCTCATTATTCTCATCTTACCACTCTTTTAATTTACATTTAATAAACATATAATTATAAATTAATAAACAGTTGATACACTGCAATACGACCTGTTGAGTCACGGATGTTGAGCGTATTGTCATGTACATCGACTCAATGTTTGATTTTTTACTGACTAATTTGTGTGATTAAGGAAGTTTAGTGTTATCAAGTAAAAAACCTAACATAGCTGCTTTCTCTATGGTTATAGGCGTAAGTTGCATATGTAAAGCAAGCGATATATCTGTACCTGAACTCTCCTCAACGATTAAAAGGCAGAGTCATACAAACCATACCCATATCGAGCGTATAGCTGTCACGGGTTCTCACCTAACACATGGGCAAAACCACAGTACTCATACACTCGTGACTATTTCTGACAAAGCAATTGCACACTCTGCATTTTCCTCACTATCAGAAGTTTTAATCAGTGAAGTACCACAAATCAATGAAGGGATCAGTCACTCGAATTCTCAAAATAGTACGCATAACTCAGGACTTTCTACCATTGACTTACGCGGCTTAGGGCTCAACCGTACACTTACGTTGATTGATGGTCGCAGGGTCGTTTCTAACAGCTATTCTGGTGATTTAGTCAGCCTATCAACTTTGCCCAAAGGCATAATTGAACGGGTTGAAATCATCACCGGAGGTGCTTCAGCCGCCTACGGCTCAGGCGCAATATCCGGTGTTGTCAATATCCTTACAAAACAAGCGAAAGATGATATGTCATTTTCGGTGCGTATTGGGGAAAGTACGTCTGGCGGCGATCGTGAAGTCGCCTTTAATGGAGATATCGGCACCCACTTCGCGGATGGACAAGGTATGTTATTGCTAAGCACCTCATATTTAGAACAATTTGGCTTAGATTATTGGGATAGGTCTCGCGCACAGCAGCAAGATGATTGGCGTTATGATCATAAAAGAATGTGCAATACCATGCTTACAGCCATGTATGATAGCCATTATCGAACTGCTTATCGGTGTATGCGCGACATCGAACAATCAGAATGGACTTCACTAAGTGACGCTTTACCCGGCGGTGTGTTCAATGAAACCAGCAGCTTTCAGCCAAATTCTGGCTTTTGGTATGAGGGCCAAACCTTGCGTCAAGACTGGCAAGAAGAAGCACATGGCATACACTATAATCAATTTAACAAATTAAAAATCCCAAATAAGCAGTTCAACATAGCTGTAAAAAGCGAACTTGATTTTAGTTTAGGCAATCGCGCTTACTTTCAAATACACCACAGCCAAAATGATGCCCACAATGTAAAATCACCAGAAAATGAAGACGAATGTGATATGGTTATCACCTTCGATCCATCCCAGCAGCAATTCGGCTCTGATTGTATTGGGACAATTCCCTTTGATAACCCGTATGTTCCCGCCCAGATCCGTGCACAGGTCAACCACGCCGATATCAAATGGGATCGCTTATTTCAAGAAGTAGGTTTGGTGACAAATGACAATACAAGGGCTACCACTCGAGCTTGGGCTGGTCTCAATGGTTTTTTCAACAATGACTGGCAGTGGGATACTGCCGTCGGCTACGGTATGTTTAAGCAAAAGCAAACTCGATTCAATGAGATCAGAGTTGCCCATGTTAGACAGGCATTAACAGTCGAACAGCTCGAAGATGGCTCAATACGTTGTCGGGATCCAAAAGCAAGAAAGTCGGGTTGTGTTCCCATTAATTTATTTGGAGAAGGGGCAATCAGTGACGCAGCGGCCAATTACATTAGAGCAAATCCAACCTTAGACACTGAGATCTCTCTAGTTTCGCTTTCAGCAAATGTCTCTGGCCTCCTAGTGGTATTGCCAAGTGGTCCAGTAGATGCGGTTTTCGGTTTTGATTATCGCAAGGACAAACAATCCGTGTCGACAAATGTTCCAAATGGCGGCGTTACATTCAATTATATACCGAACTTTTCAGGCGATGTTTCTAGCTATGAAGTATTCACCGAACTGTCCTTCCCTCTTCTCAATGATCTCCCGTTTGCCAAACATTTAAATCTATCACTCTCAGCGCGTGCAGCAGATTACAGTTGGGCAAAAATGGGGTTAATTCAAAGCTATAATCTTGGTTTGAACTATCAACCCACATCAAGCTATTCACTCAAACTAAACTGGGCAAAAGCAATGCGTGCTCCTACAATTACCGAGCTAATGTCTCCCGCTAGAGGCGATTACAACGCATTTTATGATATTTGTGATGGCGTAACAGCCACTTCAACACTGGCAGGACATGAAAACTGCCGAAAAAACCTAGGAATACAATCCGCCATAGTGCAAGATGGCGTGTTCCACGACCATAACAATAGCTATTCACCAAACATCGGTAATCCGAATTTAAAGCCTGAAACAGCATACACCTCTACTTTAGACTTTGTCGTGAACCCACAAGTTATCCCAAATTTGACCCTCAGCGCCAGCTTATATCGGATTAAAATCGAAGATGTGATCACCACGCTGTCACATCACGATATCATGATGCAGTGCTATCAAAGCAGTGCGCTTAATAGTACTGAAAACCTCATGTGCCAAGATATAAAAAGAGACCAGGATGGGCAAATTATTGAACTAAAACAACGATTGACTAATGCCAATGAGCTGATCACTCAGGGTTATGATGTCACGGCAAAATATATTTTTCCGTTCAACACGATTGGGCAAATTAATTTTGACCTTACTTGGAATCACGTTATTGAACACGCTATAGCTTCATCAGACATGCAAGAGAAAAAGCATGAGTCTCACGAAGGTTATTTAGATCACAATATATTTGAAGATACAGCCACCGCTTCTGTTGTCTGGCAAAAAAAAGATTGGCGAGTTCGCTGGAGTACATACTACAAAGGCCCGATAAAACGTAGCAAACGAGTGTATCAAAATTGGCACAATAATATGGCCTTAAACACAGAAAATTGTAATAGAAGCTTAGACTCTTGTATTGCAACTCCTGAATTGCTCTGGGGTAATGACCTCCCTTCATTCACCACTCACGCGCTCAATGTTTCATACCGGCATAAGATCACCTCAAAGAGAGTGCTAAGTTTTTCTGGAGGCATACATAATCTCTTCGACAACAAAGGACCATTTATTATCGGCGGAAATGGTAACTTTCACAGTGCATACGGTGGCGGGCGTGGGCGCTATGTCTCCCTCAAAGCACAATATTCATTTTAATGTATCGCAATAAATCCCTTTCTAAGAGGTTTTTATTGCGATAACAAGATCTGCTTTTATGGGCTACTTGTTCAACTGCGCTTTTGCAGCTTCAACTTTCGAATAATCGAGCCCCAGTTCAGCAACGGCTTCTTTAATCAAACCCGGATTTTGCATAACCAACCCCATAAGCTGCTGTAACTTTTCAGGTGGAATAGCAAGCTGCTGCACAGTCGCCATAGCCATCAAAGGGTTTTCAGTTAATGCCTGAAATACCTCTTTAATTTGTTCATCAGAAATATTGTGCTCTTTTAGCAATGAAATGATTGGATTCATTCTCAAACCTTTAACGAATAAAATGTTGGCAGTACTCACATAGCACATGCTTAATAACTTGTATTTATGTCTGTTGGGTCAAACTATCAAAACTTCAACCCAATGCACTATGAATTATCGTTTTTAACCAGCAATGCGCCGTAAAAACCGTCAAACGCGGAGCTAACCCCGGGCATTAAGCTCAGTTCTTTTTCTAGACGCCAATTTGGGTTATTGGCTAAAAACCTTTCGACCTGACACGCATTTTCAGATGGTAAAATGGAACAGGTTGCATAAACAAGCTTGCCACCCACGCGACACATTTGACTATAACGTTGTAAAATATCTTGCTGCAAAGCGACTAGGTTTTCGATATTTTTTTCTGTTAAATGCCATTTTGCATCTGGGTTACGGCGCAGAATACCAGTACCAGAGCATGGCACGTCCAATAATACGCGATCGAACTTTTCCTTTTGTCGCTTTATCGTTTTACTGTTTTGGATCAGACGAGTTTCAATAACATGCGAACCTGCACGTTTTGCGCGCTTTTTTAAAGTGTCTAACTTGTGTTGATGAATATCTAGTGACAACACACGCCCTTTATTTTCTAATAATGCCGCAATATGTAAACTCTTGCCGCCAGATCCTGCGCATGCATCAACCACTTTCATACCAGGTTGTACATCAAGCAGCGTAGCCAATTGTTGAGATCCTGCATCTTGCATTTCAAAGTGCCCTTGTTGAAAGGCATCAGTACGGAAAAGGTAACCCATTTGTTCGACTTTGAGCGCATTGTGCAAACCGTCTACTGGCACTGCTTTGATCTGCTCTTTGGCTAAACTCTTTGTCAGTGACAAGGCATCACTTTTAAGAGAATTGACTCGGATAAAATGCTCCGCGCTCCGATTTAATGCGGTCGCTACCGTTGGCCAGATATCACCCAGCTCGTCGTTTGCTCGCTCATGTAACCAAGAAGGCATACTCAATAATACGTCTTGCGGTGCAGATGACAATGCAGACTGGACGTCAGCTAAGTTTAGCGTTGATACTTCAGGAAAATCCGGTAGCGATTGTTCATTTAATAAAGTATACGCCCCCCATATATTCCAAACATCAGCAACACTTAACTGAGAAAGTGAGTCCATTAAATCACTGCGCCCGATTGCCCAACACAATTTGCGACTGAAGCGGATCATATTGTAGAGAGTTGTAACAAAATATGCGCGTTGCTCAATAGTCCAAGCAGCATTTATCATTAAGTGCTGTTGTACCACTTTGTCGGCATATTGCTCCAGAGTTGAAGCTTGTAGAAATGCACTATTCAAGCACTCTAACAGTTGACGGGATGCAGTCACGGTGATTCTCATCTTGTAATACAAAGCGCGAATTGTAGCTTGTTTGCCTGTCATACACCACTGCATTGAGAGCGACTTTATACTTTAACTGATCACAATTAATTACATCCTTATCATTGCAGAAAATATAGCCCTCAAATAGCATCTCATTCAACATAGATAGTATTGAATGTAACCAACATACTTTACTTTATAAAAACAAAAGCATGTCATGTTAGTGACCAATATTAGAATGGATAATGTACTTACAACCGTCTTTTAGCCGTGACAAGTGAAACAGGATTTGGGAGATAAAAAAATGAAGCAAAAAGCCATTTTTGCGCTAAGTTTGCTGGCCGCCAGCCAAGGTCATGCCACTGAGTTTGCACTTAAAATAGAAACAAAAAACCCACTGATACTCACTGAATCTCCAATTGTCTTCGCTGTAAATGAGGAGCTAAAAGCACTCGAGCGAATAGACCTTAGCCAAAATAAGTCTCAATTACTGCACATTACTCCAGAATCCAAAGGTTTTCACTATGGGACCACAGCGGGCTCAAAGGAAGTACAAGCCTTCATCTTAGATAGCAAAGGCGTCTATGTTACCACTCAAGCAAAGACCGAGCGCCTCATCAGCTCCAACAGTCTACTTACGCGATTGGAAACTGATGACTTCGAAAAAATAGAATTCGTTTTAGATGTTAATGAAGACGGACTCAGCGACATATATTTACCCGGTTTTACGCGAAGTGAACTCTATATCCAGCAAAAAAATGGCCAGTTTAAACAGCATTTTTTTAACTATAACCTCCCACTTCGCAGTCACACATATAGTGAAAGTGAAGAACTAGAAATCAGTACAAATTTTACCTCTTTACCCATAGTGCATGACTTTAACGCTGATGGTATAAACGATCTGGTCTTTCGTACGCGCAAACAAGTTGCCGTTTTATATGGCGCAAAGAATGGCTTTGCTAACGCGGTCGACCTTGTTCACCTCCCAACAGATTTTGGTAAACTCAAAGGAAAAAAAGTACGCACGACTCAGGAGCTGGTCGATATCAATCAAGATGGTCATCTTGACTTAATAACCAGAACGAGACCAATCACAGAAGGGATTTCTGCACTAGAAGCCAAGGTTGAATACGATTTATATTTAGGACAACCAAAAGGCTTTAACTCCGGGGCAATTAAACTACCACACACCTTAGGCGTAGGTGGCATGCGAGTGGAGTACGACTTCGATGGTGATGGACTACTAGACTTACAAACCATGGATGTCGACATCGGGCTAACTACCATTGCTGCAATCGCACTTGGCGGCGGTAAAGCAGATGTCGATGTCGAGATGCGCTTTTTCAGGCAAAAGCCACATACTTTATTTGATAAAAGTCCTAGCACTGAAAAAGAAGTTGAATTGGAAATAGACATGACCCGCTCAATGAGAGGTCTACCGTTTTATACCGGAGACCTCAACGGAGACAATAAACATGATATTGTTTTTAAATCGAGTAATAAGTCGCTTTATATTTACTATGGTTCAACTGGAAAATTATTAAGAAGTGAATATAAAAAAATCAGCCGAATATTACCAGATAACCCTCATGACATCGCACTAATTGATGTGGACCAAAATGGCAAAAAAGACTTTGTATTTAAGTATGAAAATAAACAAGGTCCAGCTAGAATTGAGATGATATTAAACTAAAACAATATAAAGCCTATACACTTCATGTATAGGCTTTACAAAGTTAGGCGAAAAATAGAAAAGTTTTCTGTATGTTTTTATTCATAGAACAGAATATTAAGTTTAAAATATAACCAACAATATATATAGTCTTCTTTTGGGATACTGTTTGTCTATTAAAGGAACTATATTATGAAGCTAAAACTTAGTGGTGCATTTCTCGCTGTTGTTGGTGCACTATCCCTCTCTGGATGTGGCGGAGGTGGCGGCAACGACACCAATACAATGAACAACCAGCCAAACGTTATGAAACAACCTGCGCCATCCCAAATCGCCTTGCCTAACGTGTCACTCAAAGCTGTTCAAACAAATGCGTGTGGTAATGAGCCTATCATTGCAGATGTCGTTTATCACACAGCAGATGGTAATTTTATTTCTTCAGATAAAACCCTTATCGATGGAAAACTCAACTCGACATTACCTGAAAACACGCAGCATATTTCACTTTTATACCACTCCACCGATAATAACGGGAAAAAGTATTTGCAAATTCAGACGCTGTTAAATGTGCAAGCTGGATTTGCTGTCGATTCACTCAGCTTTGAGAATAAAAGCAACTGTGCTTGCAGCAGTATTAAATACGACTTGGCCTCACTTAAAGCAGAAGTGCCAGACGCAACGATATTTAATATCGGTGCCCCCCCTATGCAGCTAAAGGATGCAGAAAATACATACTCCTCTTGCGTTATTGAAAAGCAAAAGCTGATATTTACACAATCCAAGTCAGCACACACAGGTACATTAATTGATACATCTGAGCAGGCTACCGTTGAGTTAACAGCTGCTCAATTCACAGTACAGGGCACGCCACTAGATATCTCTGGCTTAGATATGCCAGCAAGAGGAGTCATTAGCTTATCATCGTATATTGGTAATGATGAAGTCCATTCAACCGTGGTCAATAACGCGGCTTACAATCACCCATCATACCAAGAGCAAAATCAACTGGTCATTTACAACGGGCTCAACACCACCAGTTATTTGTCTATCAGCCAAACGGGATCAAGTCTTGATTTTAGCGAGGACGTAAGTACGCATTCATATGTTTTAACGTCAGTCGACAACACTGGCAAAGTTGAAAACATACAACCTATCAGGGAAGATAGTTCACTCACCTCTGCGTATAAAAGCCTTTCAAACTCTTTTGGAGACCCAAATAACAGCCACACAGCAATGCTGGATTTTAGCGCCATTGATCCACGTGTTAATATAGCAACCTTAACTTACACTTGGGAAAATGACTTACAGGGGGAAGTGAGTTGGCAGATTATCACCGATGGTCAAGAAACCATTCCTTTATTCACGTATGGCGATATATACCAAGCTGTCGAACCTGAAAATCTATCGATTAAACTCACGTTAACTGCATTGAATAGTGAACAGAGTTTCAATGATTTAAGAAGCGTTTACCTGAGTAGTTTGGAAAGTTTTGAAAAACGCGCCAAATCAAAGTTATTCGATACTTTTGCTAGCTACAGTATTTCACGCCGTTGGTAAATTACACACAGCGAGGGCAGGAAAAGCAATTTGCTTTCCCTGCATCTTTTAAGACTAATTAATCAATTTCCAAGGGCCATTGGTATTTGTAGGGCTCGGTGTATTGCCTTTTGTCCACCATTTTGCTTCATAGATTTTATCTTGGTAGCTGGCTTTGTCGCCTTTGAGATAAACTTTATTACTGTCCCACGCTTTAACACCACCTACAGGCGGTTTCACGTCAATCGGTGGCAGAGTATCCACAGCTGTAACACTTGGCCAACCAGTATGAGATTGATAGAAATTAGTTACGCACTTTTCATAGTCTCCCGGTACCAAAGCTGAATATGCAGTTTGATAGCCAACCAGCTTACATTCAAATGAGTGGCCGCCAGGTCGGTCAGAATAGTGTGCCCAGTTAGCTTCCCAGTTTGTGTACAGAACGCCACTGGCACCATCTAAGTTCAGACTACCAAATGGAGTTTGCTGCCAACAGGTGTTCTCTTCGTCCGCTTCAATCGGAATATTATAGTAGTGCGAAAGCCCCTCCCAGTAACGAATACGATTTACAGGCTGGCCTTTGTAGCGATTGTGCTCGCCACACTCAATACCACCATTGATCACATTGATAGTCGTACCGAAACCGTATCCAATGCCTGCATTTAATTCGACTTGAGAAGGTACCCAAGTTCTATCAATAACATGCAACATAGCCGGCTTAGGTGCTTGCGGCGTTAAGAAAAACCAAATGGCGGATGCAAGGTTGAGCCAAGAGTCAGCAACTCGGCCGGGGTCATTTAACAGCACGGTCGCATCACCATCAAACATGACTTCAGAAAACATGCCGTAGTTAAAATGGTAGGAAAGCTGCTTAGCGCCTCTACCAAAATACCCTTGTCCTTCGCCACAAGGCCAACGGCGATTTTGCCAATCATTTTGGCCACATCCCGTTCTATAACCACCTTGACCTTCTGACCACCCCATTTCACGAACATGAACAAGTGCTTGCTGCCACTCTTCTAGTCCATTAGGGTTGTCTGATGTATTGTCCTTAGAAATATGGCCGCCTGTTTCTTGGGCAAAGTGTGCAAACGCTGTCACGATAGACTTTTTACAGATGGCATCTGCATCACGACCATCCGTGTATTCACCACAAAACGCAGGAAATTTACCAATTGCTCGTAAGAAGCGAGTATAAGTGTATTCTGGCGCAGCCATCTGAGTTAAATAGTCCCACTCAGTCTGACCAAAAACACGCTCTACACGCTTTACGTTGCTCGGATTTGCCGCAGCGCCCGGCACAATTGCTTCAACAACCACATTACTGCGAGTTTCCAGCGCTTTTGACCAAATTGCGTACATTGGATCTGCTGTGAGAGTCTGTTCAGCTGTATTTAAATCAGCTCGTGAAACGAGATAACCACCGGGGTTATTGGGATCCGGCTGTACGTTCATTCCGTGAGTGAATGGACTAGCGCACAATACAGTCACACACAGTGCAGCAAGTTTGCTTACCTTTATTTTGCAGTTATTCATAATTTACCTTTACATGTTGTTGAATTAAATAGAATTAGAATTCAATTTCTCTTTATATGTTGTATCTAAAAAGCAGTAACCAGCTGCTTTAATCTTGATGAATATCAATACTCATCAAATTAACAAATATTACACATTGACATCGCTGTCAATGTGAATTACCTATTTTTTGAACAATTGAAAACTTGATTCTCAGGCGATGTTCTGCAAAATAGGGAAATATTATTAGAAAAAAGAACAAGTAAGATGATTAAACTTACGCAACTTAGTCGCGATTATTTTTCTCAAGTTATTTCATTGGGAAACTTGGTACATGGCGATAACTACCTTGATAGCGAGCGGCTCGAGCAAATTTATCAAATGGGGCTTAAAAAATCGCTTAACGCCTCCTTTGTTGCAATCGATGAATCAAATCAAGTAATTGGCTTTCGACTAACTTATTGTGCTGAGCAATGGCCTATTGATAAATGGTGTACGCCAGCCGACTGGCCTGTCGATATTGAACAGATGGCTTACTTTAAGTGCATCGCGATAGATCCACGAGCACAAGGCCAAGGAATTGGACCTAAATTATTGGCAGCATCAATAGAAGTCTTGAAAAAACAAGGTGCAAAAGCCGGCGTAGCTCACTTATGGCAACAAAGCCCAGGTAATGGTGCTGTGAAATATTTTACTAAGTCAGGCGGTAAGCTCATCAAACTTCACGATGATCGCTGGTTAGAAAACTGCATCAACGATGGCTACGAGTGCCCGATCTGCGGCAACGAGTGCCATTGTCAGGCAGCTGAAATGGTGATCGAGTTCACATGAATACGTACGACCCGCTATATAACAATCATTGCCAGGGACAACCTTGCCCAGACACCTATTGGGCGAGTTTAGCTGTATTAAACAATATAACTCGTCAACCTAAACTGTCTGACAATTATGACGTCATCATAATTGGCGGCGGGTACACTGGGTTGTTAAGTGCTTACTTTCTTTCAAAACTTTATGATCAAAAGGTATGTGTACTTGAAGCCAATCGAGTTGGTTTTGGCGCCAGTGCTAGAAACGCAGGGTTTGCGCTGCCAACTACAGGGCGGCTAAGTGCATTAGACATGTGTAAAAATTGGGGAGAGGATACTGCGCGACAGGTATATCAAGAATACCAAAGTGGCGTTTTAAGGTTAGATGAATTAATACAAGAGCACGACATTGATTGTGACAAACAAGAACACGGCTATTTGAAAATTGCGCATTCAGAAAAAGCGCAGGCTTCATTAAAAGCCGGACTTGAATTTGCAAAGCGGACCTTTTCAGATACACAGCTCTCTTTTATCAGTCAGCATGAGCTAAAATCAAACTACATCGACATGCCCAACGTTTATGGCGCAGTTCGAAATTCGCATGGGTTTGGATTAAACCCACTAAAATTACTGCAAGCCTATAAAGAAATTGCCATATCAGCCGGCGCTGATATTTTTGAAAATAGCCTAGCTGAACGCGTTTTCAAAGATCGCGAAACACATGTTGTATCTGTTCATGGTCAACAGCTTAGAGCCAAAAAACTGCTAGTAACAGGCAATGCATATAATAGCCAAAATTTTCACCCAACCATCGACAAAAAATATATTCCCATTTTAAGTAGTATTTTAGTGACACGGCCACTTACAGCGGATGAACTAGCCGCAACGGGGCTAAAAACTCACCAAGTGATGATGGATACTCGCACACTCAAATACTATTACCGTTTATTGCCAGACAATAGATTGTTGTTTGGTGGCAGAGGTGCTGTCTACGGAAAAGATCAAAATAAGGAAAAGTATCAAGCACACCTCACTGATGCCATGCATGCTGGGTTTCCATCGTTAAGTCCATTACGCGCTCAATACTATTGGCATGGATATATCGCAGCAACGCTAGATGACCATCCACATATACACTTCAATGACAATGTTGGTTATGCCATTGGTTACTGCGGCGCTGGAGTCGCTTTTAGTACACAAGCGGCTTTTCGTCTGTCTCAAATGACCGTTGCAAAATCAACACCTACATTACCAATCTATCGAAAAGCCGCTCCCAGCGTGCCATTCGCCCGGCTCAGTCGATTAGGACAGCTAGGTTATTATAACTACGCTCAATTTAAAGACCGCCTGTTTTAATAACAGGCTCACTTAACGCTATATGCGCTCTAGTTAGCAAATTCAATTTGAATAAAAAATACACAAAAATCACATCTTATTTCAATATTTGAACCGTTTAATGGAACAGGCAATTATAAATCAACTAAGGAAAATAAAATGAAAAAGTTAGTGATCGCGAGTGTTTTTGCTGGTCTTTCAAGTGTAGCTGCTGCAAATACTGTTGAACTTGAAAGTGCTGAAAATAGTAACGTTGCATTTGAGAAAGCTGAAGTAACAATTGCTGCAAGCCAAGGCGTATTCGCTTCAGGTGTTGTAACTTATTACAGTCCTCGCGTATGGGTAAATGGCCGCCTACAACAGTTTTTTGTTGGTCCAACAAACGGTAATCAATTTTGTGAAGAGCGCGGCCACAACCAAGAAGTAAGTGGTAGCACAATCACTTGTGGTGAAGATGAGTCATCGTACGCAAATTACGATTGGTATGGGAAGTCATGGACTTACAAAAGCACCGGTAGTAAAAACCAGTGTTACCAGCTATATGCAACAATTAAGTGTCAGTAATTACGACGTTTAATTAAAAAGCCCACATCAATTTGTGGGCTTTATCTTTACTTTTTTGTATCAATGCTTACCAACGAATCATCAAATAAAAATAAGCTGGTCGGATTACTTTTTCTCCACTTGGTCAAAACCACGCAAAAATCGACAATAATTGTCAATTGATGATCCGCAAATCATTAATATATCTAAAAGTTTTATAAATGGGATTGCTGTTTTACCACTTTCCCAATTGCAGTTAGTGACTTGGTTTTCAAATACCGCCATCGGTTTACCCAACTGCGCTTGAGCTAGCTTTGTTTCGTTGCTTAAAGTACTCAGTCCATATTGCACTTCTAGCTGAGCTTGATTTGATCGCAGCTTCCCTTCTTGATTACATGTGCTCAAAGTGTGTCCCATCATAGATAAGCTTTTCTTAAATGCAATGCTACACAA
Organism: Pseudoalteromonas luteoviolacea; assembly: GCF_018100925.1. GTDB lineage: Bacteria > Pseudomonadota > Gammaproteobacteria > Enterobacterales > Alteromonadaceae > Pseudoalteromonas > Pseudoalteromonas obscura. The sequence goes on from NZ_JAGJEH010000007.1 coordinate 179,902, forward strand.
ACATCAACTTCGTGTAAAACAAAAGCTAAAATTTCTTTTAAATATTAATGGGTTACAAATAAATATTTTTATAAAAAACGTCTAAACATACATAATTAAAGGTGAAAATAATTTCCAATTAAATTTTCACCTTGGTTAAGAAATTTATAAAAAACGATGGCCCTAATTGGGTTTTTATTAGGTATTGGGGTGTCGCACTTCGCGAATCTACCAAGGGATATGGCTGCCATCGAAACTCAAGAAGCTCCCACTGTCTGAGTCGGATAAATTATCTATGACACGTTTGAGCCCCTGGGCTGACTCTTGCGCTGAAATAAGCGCATTTGGTCCACCCATTTCTGTTTTAACCCAACCGGGGTGTAAAGCAACTGTTTTGATCCCCTCTGGTAATAAGTCATTGGACAAACTTTTAACGACTGAGTTTAAAGCAGCTTTTGAGCTACGATAAATATAACCGCCACCTTTGGTATTTTCCGTATGACTGCCAACTCGTGAAGAAACCGCCGCAAATACTTTGCGCTCACCCAAGCATAAATTTGGGTAAAACGCTTCTGCAAGCTTTGCTGGAGCAATCGCATTAACTTCCATTACACTGCGCCATGCATCTACATCACAATTGCCAAAACCATAGCCTTTTGGTCCGTACAAACCTGCATTATTGATTACCACGTCAATAGGCCGAGAGGCTAGGGAAAGCGCGAGATGATGAAGCTGCTCGTAATCGGTTACGTCTAAAGGGAGAATATCTAACAGCTCACCTTGTTGTTGGGCGCTCAATTGTTGTAACTCTTTAGCTGAGTTTGGGTTTCTTGCCGTCGCGTATACATGCCAGCCACACGCTAGATAAATATTCACCAACGCCAAACCGATCCCTCGATTTGCACCTGTGATCAAGACACTTGCCATCGAAAACTTCCTCTATAACACTCATGGTTTTGCTATTTTTGTCGGAAAAAGTATTCTAAATCAAGAGTGAGTCTAATTAAAAAACGCATTTTTCAACTGTGATTCAACCATTTTTGCGCGGCATGTACTTCTGAAAAATAACGGGTTGTTCCTCCTAATATCCAACCTCCTACAATGGAGGTGATCCGCTGCCATTTCGTACAGCCGATCACGGCCGTTTTCTTAAACTGATCACTGTATTGAAAGGCAAGACGAATGTCTGTCACAGCCTCTCCCACTTCCCATCCGGTCAATTCAGTTATATCTATCAGCACGTAAATTTCGCCACTCCTATATTGTGATACGACTTGATCAACAATAGGTAAAACGACGACATAGTCTTTGTGAGTCAATCGACCAACCGCTTTAAAACTGAGTAATAGTCCAAAGTCCCGGCGTTCCGTGCCCACTGAAATACCGTGGAATTCGCTCATTGCCCGTCCCAACTTGAAAAGTAAAAATTAAGTAAACAATGCCCTTTTTACAATAGTTCATAATGGACTATCACGCACATTTTATTAAATCGACTATCATTAAAGTTAAACGCTCTCATCAAACTGCACATTAAATAAAGTATAAGAAATGGTAAACCCTTTGAAATTACTTACAATTATGCTCTTAAGCATCATGACCTCGTATAGTTATGCGCAGTCGGAAAAAACATGGTTTAATCAAGCCACTTACACCAAGTTAGAAGATGCTGACACGCAAACGCTACAATTGAGTACACACTACTATTTCGCGCCACAAGCTTATTTTTGGGTTTGGGACGATTTCGGCTACCTAGATACCGACTCCAATATTCGATTCACATACAATAATACAGAACGCAATGTATTTTCAGGCGTAGAGGGTGAGTTATTTATTGCCAACTGGTTTGCCACTGCGAGCATTGAAGATCTTGGCGATACCAGCGATAACAACACCCTAGGTCTTGGTTATTTATTTTACGATAGTTTAAAGCTCAGTGTGCGCCATCAACGTCAAGCAAGCGGTGACGATATAACTTGGCTGCAAGGCCAATTAAATATTGATATTGACACCAATTCTTATGTAGGCACAACACTTGTCAGTGATGACGAATTTGAAAACTGGCAAGTTGAAGTGCGCTATTTCCGGCATCTGGGAGATCAACAATATTTCACGCTGGATCTGACACATGAAAACTCTAGCAGCAAAAATCACAACAACTTTGTCGCTAACTACTATTTTAACCAACACTTTGCGCTCGGTTTAGGCAGCAACGAGTCTCATTTACTCGTTGAAGGCAAATACTTTGTCAATCATAGCTTTTTTGTCAAAGCACGTTATCAAGAGCAAAGTGATGATGAACAATCTCTTGAAATGTCTATGCAGGCTCAGTTTTAATCCCGTTCAGACATAACCAAATTAGCGTGAAATGTGGTGTTGATTGATTGGGTTTGCGTTTCTGACAGCTTACCGACCTGCGCCTCTACCCAAGCTTCAAACTCAGAAAAACTTTCTAGTTCATACATTTTTGACGACACTTGAGCACAGCTCAGCCCCAGCATTTCGTACAAGCCTAATTCAGCATGCCACTCATGTGGTGCAATAGTAAAACGTTCTCCTCGCTTTATCATATATGCTCTTTGAAACGTTCGTTTTAAATGCACTAAGCCCAATTTGCCCAGCTCACTGCTATCGGGCAAAGTGTAACTGCTAACTTGCCACTGTGCTTTGGGAAATAATATTGAAAAATCAGGGCTTTGTGGAGAAACATATTCAAAACAAATGGGGTGATTTTGCTCAAGAACAACATCGTAAGGACTAAAGTTAAAGGCGATATTCAAACTGCAATCCCCTTCCGTTAGAGTTAAATTGCAATAGACTTTAATATCCGTTGTAAGTTTAACTGTGTAGCCTGACCAATCTCCGTTTGGGATCATCAAGTTTGACTTAAAATACCCGAGATCCCCTTGGCTCAAAGCATGTGACGTTTGCTTATCTAGTCGAAAAAATTCACCCAGCAATTGAGTGCTTTGTCGCTCACCTTCTACTTTAGCTAACCAAGCTTTGAGACTCACTTCTTCCGGTATCATCACTCCGCAAGGCTTCAAATACCGTACTAGGTGTTTAAATATATAGACCTGTGGCTCTCGCTTAAGTAATGCTGTCATCGTTTCTGATATCACAATATCAAAGTCACTCTGAGATGGTGGCTTTTGCCATAACGTGGCATCTTCCTGAATGACACTTATATTGTAGTGCTCTAAACCAAAATGGTTAATTAGCTTATTCACCGCATTGATATTCTCTTCGTGAATATCAATTAAAGTGATCTCCAGCAGTAGGTTATCACTTGCAGCCAAAAGAGGGAGCAAAAGCGTTGCATACGGCCCAGTGCCAGCGTATAAAACCCGAACAGGGGACAAATTGTGGGTCATTTTATCTTGTATTGCTTGGGCAACCCCCTGACAGAACACTTGAGTACGTACCGTTTCTTCAAAGCATTTGGCAGCTTGAACTGGTGAAATAGCAACCCCTGATGCAGTTTGTGCTTTTTCAGAAGTGTTCATATCTGTACTACTGAACACGCCTGTCACCTTTCCTAAGTAATCCACCATTGCTTTGATCTCAGCCTTAGCTACTGTGCTTTTTTTTGCACTGAGAAGGGTCTTAACATTGCCGATAAACTGCTCTTTAGATATCCCCATAACTTACCGTTTTTTATAAAGTTAAGCTAAGTTTGAGGATAGAATGACATACACTAAAAGTAAAACTAATAAACTCGCAAAAAATAGTCTTAAATACTTAAGTTGCTGCGGTGTTTTTACTACACGGTGCAAGATCCCACCAAAATAAAGCCACAGGGAATCAGCAATCACGGCGACCAAAAACAATACTAAGGCGGCAATTGCACTTGCTTGAACCTGAGACGCCACAGGAATTGATGTATTGGCGAATATCGCAATGCATGCTGCATATGCTTTGGGGTTAAATAAATTCAAAATGAACCCGTCTAAGAACCCAACAGTTTTGTCTCCTGCGCTAGAAAGGCCACTGCGGTTGGTTGCGATTTTATAAGCGACATAAAATAAATAAAGTAACGCGGCTATTTGCAAACTTTTTGTCAACTGAGGGAAACTGAGCAATAGTGCCCCCAGTCCTGTTGCTGCGGCCACAATAGCAACTGAGAGACCAGTCAAAATACCGAAGAGAAAAGGCGCCCCCGCTTTTACCCCTGAACTTGCGCCAACAGCAGCCAGTGCTAAGGGGGCAGGGCCAGGTGAACCTAAAAGTAAAAAAGCCGTGACTGCGAGAGAAATAACAGCTTCTAGCATGAGATCTCCAAACGTTTTTTAAAATTGATGAATTGTTAATTTGATAGGATGTGAGGAAAATTAGGGTTCAAGACATGTCGTCTTAAACCCTTGATTATTATTCTGGATCTGGGATACGAACAACCCCCTCCATTAAGACTCTGGCACTGCGGCTCATAATGGCTTTTTTCGCCAACCATCTTTGGTCGCTTTGCTCAGCTTCTGCGCCAACCTTAAGCGTGCCCGATGGGTGTCCAAATGTAACTTGATTTCGTTGACCGCCACCAGCAGCTTCATTGACAATAGTCCCAGGTATTGCGGCCGCAGTCGCAATTGCAACCGCCGCAGTCCCCATCATAGCATGGTGCAGTTTCCCCATAGATAAGGCACGCACATTGAGGTCTATCTCTTGTGCATCAACGACCTTACCACTAGATGCAGTGTACCCTTTAGCACCACTCACAAAAGCAATTTTTGGTGTGTGCTGCCGAACCTTTGCTTCTTCAAGGTCCTTGATTAAGCCCATTTTTAAGGCACCGTAAGCGCGGATTTTTTCGAGTCTCAGCAACGTTTTATCGTCACCGTTTATCGCTTCTTGCAACTCAACACCGTCAAAGCCTAAATCATTTGCTTTGAAAAAGAGCGTTGGAATTCCTGCATTTATCATGGTCACATCAAAAGCCCCCTCGTCAGGCACCTCTAACACGTCTACCAAGTTACCACTTGGGAACATATCTGCATCGGCATCTGCCGGGTCCAGAAATTCGACCACAACTTCTGCTGCGGGGAAAGTCACACCGTCAAGTTCGAAGTCACCCGTCTCTTGCACTTCACCATTTGTCACTGGGATATGAGCGACAATGGTTTTACCAATGTTAGCCTGCCAAATTCGCACAATTGCCACACCATTTTCAGGTACTCGCGCTCGATCAACTAGGCCATTGCTGATAGCAAAAGCACCTACAGCAGCGGTTAAGTTGCCGCAATTGCCACTCCAATCAATAAACGCTTTATCAATTGCGACTTGGCCAAAAAGGTAATCAACATCGTGATCTGCTTGTGTGCTTTTTGATAAAATTACTGTTTTACTCGTGCTTGACGTAGCACCACCCATGCCATCGGTTTGCTTACCATAAGGATCTGGGCTACCAATGACCCGCAGTAAGATATCATCCCGCAACTTACCGGCAACCTGTGCCCCTTTCGGTAAATCTTCTAAATTAAAAAAGACGCCTTTTGACGTTCCACCGCGCATATAAGTTGCGGGTATTTTGATTTGTGGTTTGAAACTCATAGTCCTTCCTAACAATAAACCCAAGCTAAGCTTGGGTTTAATTTGATGATTTTAATTAAGCGTTAGCCTCTAAAAAGTCCTTCGCAAAACGCTGCAACACGCCACCAGCTTCATAAATTGATACTTCTTCAGCGGTATCTAATCGGCATGTTACTGCCACTTCAACACGCTCACCATTTTGGCGGTTTATCACCAGAGTTAGTGTCGTGCCTGGTGTACGCTCACCAATTACGTCATAAGTTTCAGTACCATCTAAGCCAAGCGTCAGTCTTGTCGTGCCAGATTTAAATTCAAGCGGAAGTACACCCATACCAATCAAGTTGGTTCTGTGAATACGCTCGAACCCTTCAGCAACAATCACTTCAACACCCGCAAGACGAACCCCTTTGGCTGCCCAGTCACGTGAAGAACCTTGACCATAATCTGCACCTGCAACAATGATCAGCGGCTGCTTTCTGTCCATATAGGTCTCAATCGCTTCCCACATTCGCGTAACCTGCCCTTCTGGCTCTACTCGTGCTAAAGAACCTTGTTTCACTTCCCCGTTTTCCTTAACCATTTCATTAAGTAATTTCGGGTTAGCAAAAGTAGCTCGCTGAGCGGTTAAGTGGTCACCGCGGTGAGTTGCGTATGAGTTAAAGTCTTCCTCAGGCAGCCCCATTTTGGCTAGGTATTCACCCGCCGCACTGCTTGCCATTATTGCATTAGAAGGAGAAAGGTGATCTGTTGTGATGTTATCCCCTAAGATAGCCAAAGGCCTCATTCCTTTCATTGTTCGCTCACCAGCAAGCGCACCTTCCCAGTATGGAGGACGACGAATATAGGTACTCATTTCACGCCAATCATACAGAGGGTCATTGTCCTCTCCGTAATCAACGCTCAAGTTAAACATCGGGTCATATACTTCTCTAAATTGCTGAGGTTTAACACTCTTAGCTATCACTGCATCAATTTCTTCATCGCTAGGCCAAATGTCTTTCAGTGTCACCGGGTTGCCTGCTTGGTCATGACCCAATACATCTTGCTCAATATCAAAACGCACACTACCAGCTATTGCATACGCGACAACCAAAGGAGGCGAAGCCAAGAACGCCTGCTTAGCATATGGGTGGATCCGACCATCAAAATTACGGTTGCCAGATAAAACGGCCGTTGCATAAAGATCTCTATCAATCACTTCTTGTTGGATCTTAGGATCAAGTGCACCGCTCATTCCGTTACAAGTTGTACATGCAAACGCTACGATACCAAAACCTAACGCTTCTAATTCAGGTAATAGGTCTGCCTCTGTCATATAAGAGCGCACTGCCTTCGAACCCGGAGCAAACGAAGTTTTTACCCAAGGTTTACGCTTAAGGCCTAGCTTATTTGCATTTCTCGCCAACAGGCCCGCTGCGACCACATTTCTCGGGTTACTGGTGTTAGTACAACTGGTGATAGCTGCGATGATCACAGCACCATCAGGCATTTGATCTTCAGACTTTTCGTAATCTGCAACTATGCCTTGTTTGGCTAAATCTTGCGTAGCGACACGACGATGCGGATTTGAAGGACCTGCTAAATTACGACCCACACTCGACAAGTCAAACTTAAGTACTCGCTCGTACTTAGCTTCTGTCATTGAACCCGCCCATAGCCCAGTCAACTTTGCATACTGCTCTACCAACTCTACCTGCTCGTCATCACGGCCTGTTAGTTTTAGATAGTCTATGGTCTTTTGGTCAATGTAGAACATTGCCGCCGTTGCGCCATATTCTGGTGTCATATTTGAAATGGTTGCACGGTCACCTAGGGTGAGGTCATTAGCTCCTTCCCCAAAAAACTCTAAATAGGTCGAAACGACTTTTTCATTTCGTAAAAATTCGGTGATCGCCAGTACAATATCTGTCGCAGTGATCCCAGGTTGACGCTTGCCAACTAACTCAACACCAACAATATCAGGTAAGCGCATATAGGACGCACGTCCTAACATGACACTTTCAGCTTCAAGGCCGCCGACACCGATCGCAATCACGCCTAACGCGTCTACATGCGGGGTATGGCTATCAGTCCCCACCAATGTGTCAGGGAACGCAACACCATCGCGCGCTTGAATAACTGGCGACATTTTCTCTAAATTGATTTGATGCAGAATACCGTTTCCAGGTGGGATCACGTCCACGTTTTTAAACGCGGTTTTGGTCCAGTTAATGAAGTGAAAACGGTCATCGTTGCGACGGTCTTCTATCGCGCGGTTTTTTTCAAACGCGTTTTCTTCAAAACCTGCATGCTCAACGGCTAAACTGTGGTCAACAATTAACTGCGTCGGCACAACTGGATTCACTTTCGCCGGATCGCCCCCTTTAGCTGCAATCGCATCGCGCAAACCCGCCAAATCAACAAGGGCAGTTTGACCAAGGATATCATGACAGACAACACGAGCTGGAAACCAAGGGAAATCAAGATCTCGACGACGTTCGACTATTTGCGTTAAATAATCATTAAGTTTTTCAGGTTCAGCTCTTCGAACTAAGTTTTCTGCTAGTACTTTTGAAGTGTAGGGTAGCTCGGCATAGGCACCCGGCTTTATCGCCTCTATGGCCTCGCGCGTATCATAGTAGCATAGGGTCGAATCAGGTAATCGTTTACGGTATTGGGTATTCATAACTGCTTTCCAACTGGAGAAGTGACGGTGTACTCAACATGGAGCACTTAATAAGTGCTCCATGTCGGCGACTAAAACAGGTTGTTAAAGTCGCGAGTATTAACGCTCTGCAATAGCAGGCACTGGACGAAGCTCTTCGCCGGTATATTCAGCTGAAGGACGGATAATACGGTTGTCAGCACGCTGTTCCATAACATGCGCAGCCCAACCTGTTAAACGAGACATCACAAAAATTGGCGTAAATAATTTAGTAGGAATACCCATGAAGTTATATGCAGATGCATGGAAGAAATCCGCATTACAGAACAACTTTTTCTCACGCCACATCACTTCTTCGCAGCGCACTGAGACTGGGTAAAGCACCGAGTCACCAACGTCCGCTGCAAGCTTTTCAGACCAAGTTTTGATGATTTCGTTACGTGGATCAGATTCTGAATAAATCGCGTGACCAAAGCCCATGATTTTTTCTTTACGCTCTAACATACCCATCATTTCTTGCTCAGCATGTTCCGCTGACTCAAAGCGTTCAATCATTTCCATCGCCGCTTCGTTGGCACCACCATGAAGAGGACCACGTAAAGAGCCGATTGCACCAGTAACACAAGAATGCATATCAGATAACGTTGACGCGCAAACACGAGCTGTAAACGTCGATGCATTGAATTCGTGCTCTGCATAAAGAATAAGAGATACGTGCATAACACGCTCGTGAAGCTCTGATGGTTTTTCGCCGCGTAATAGGTGTAAGAAATGAGCGCCAATTGAATCATCATCTGTTTCAACGTCAACGCGTACACCGTCATGGCTAAATCGATACCAGTAACAAATGATGCTAGGGAAACAGGCAAGCATACGATCAGTCACTTTACCCTGCTCATCGAAACTAGCTTCACCTTCTAGATTACCAAGCATTGAACAACCTGTACGAAGTACATCCATTGGGTGTGCATCAGCAGGAATACGCTCTAATACATCTTTTAGCGCAACCGGCAGGCCACGCATTGATTTAAGTAGTGCTTTATATTCATCTAACTCACTTTGGTTAGGTAGTTTGCCTTTTAGAATTAAGTATGCCACTTCTTCGAATTGACAGTTTTCGGCAAGATCTTTTACATCATAACCGCGATAAGTTAACCCTGAACCTGATTTTCCAACTGTTGATAACGCAGTTTTCCCTGCAACTTGACCACGCAGACCTGCACCACTTAGTACTTTAGCCATAACTTTCTCCTGAAATTTTTACCTGCTGAATTTTAAATCTTTATTATGAGCGCACCTGTGCACGCTCTATACTGTTAGTTACTTGTTCTTACCTTCGGCGAATAACGCATCGAGCTTTTGTTCGTACTCGTGATAACCAAGGTAATCATATAAATCCATACGAGTCTGCATGGTGTCGACCACTGCTTTTTGGTCACCGTCATTCAATAATGTTCGATACACCAACTCAGCAGCTTTATTCATCGCGCGGAATGCACTAAGCGGATAGAGGACCATGCCTACACCCCAATCAGCTAGCTCTTTTTTATTCCATAACTCGGTCTTACCAAACTCAGTCATGTTCGCCAAAATAGGCACATCTAATGCTTCTGAAAAAGCTCTGTAATGCTCTTCAGTTTGAATAGCTTCTGCAAAAATGCCATCTGCACCTGCTTCAACATACGCTTTAGCACGTGCTATCGCAGCATCGAGCCCTTCTTGTGCAAACGCGTCGGTACGCGCCATAATAAAAAAGTCTTTATCTGTGCGAGCATCAACGGCCGCTTTAATACGGTCGACCATTTCCTCAGTAGACACTATTTCTTTATTTGGTCTGTGACCACAGCGCTTTTGCGCTACTTGATCTTCAATATGTACGGCTGCAGCACCCGCCTTTTCCATGTCTCTGATTGTTTTAGCGATGTTAAACGCACCACCCCAACCAGTATCGATATCTACCATTAGAGGCAGATCACATGCCGACGTAATACGCTGTACATCTGCAATCACATCGTTGAGTGAAGTCATCCCAAGATCAGGTAGACCATAAGAAGCATTAGCAACACCACCACCAGATAAGTATATTGCTTGGTGACCAATTTGCTTTGCCATTATTGCGCTGTAAGCATTGATAGTTCCCACAATTTGTAAAGGCTGATTTGCATTTAACGCGTCACGAAATTTTTTTCCTGCACTCATGATGGTGTATTCTCCTGTGATGTTTACTTCATTTTAGTTAGCTTGACGGCAATATTATTTTTAGAATATTGGATATGGCGCCGCATCAAAATTTCGGCCAATTCGCCATCTCGATTAGAAATTGCTCTTACAATATGCTTGTGCTCGTCATAAGCCGTTGTAACTCGAGGTCCGGTCATTCCCAACTGGACTCGGTACATCCTAGCCAAGTGGTAAATACCATTACTTAACATAGTGATCAGTTGCTGATTTTTGCTACCGACAATTATTCGATAGTGAAAATCTAAATCACCCGCTTCTTGATAATAAGTGTGGCTTTGTCTGACCTCATCTTGCTGCCCCTCCAACAAGCTACTGAGTTCATAAATCTCAGCCTCAGGCATGTTTTGCGCAGCAAGCCTTGCAGCCATACCCTCCAATGCTTCTCGGATCTGATATAACTCAAGCAGCCCATCTTCCGTAAGCGTTACGACACGCGCACCTACATTGGCTTTGCGCTCAACAATGTTACATGCTTCTAAGCGGTTAATGGCTTCTCGAATAACTGCTCGACTGACCTCATACTTTGTCGACAATTCAACTTCACTGAGCTTAGCTCCAGCCGGGATCGCACCTTCTACTATTTCCTCTCTCAACTGAAAGTATGTTTTATCTGAAGAGGTTACAGCTTGCTCTTTAAAAAAAACCATTTAAAAGCCACACAGTTGTATTTACCGAATGCCAACAATATAGATACACTTTACGTTAACGTCAACCTGCAAACCAATAAATTGTCGACAATCTAGATATCTACATTATTCATCATATTTATGACACTAAAATAAAAGGGCAAACTTTGATGGCATAAAAAGGTACAGAGTATCTGTCAAAGGGGGTAAGAAGCGTCGATGTAGAAAAGGTAGTTTTTTATAAGAAGTTTGAAATATGCCAACGCTATATAGGACGGATCACAGGCAATAAAAAAGGCAAGCTAAGCTTGCCTTTTTTATTTGTTAAAACTGTGACAGTTACAGCTTAACGATTTCCTCAGCTTGAGGACCTTTTTGGCCTGTAGTAAGTTTAAATTCTACACGCTCGCCTTCAGCTAGAGTACGGAAACCATCGCCTTTGATTGCACTGAAGTGTGCAAATACATCTGGGCCATTTTCCTGAGCGATAAAACCAAAGCCTTTTGACTCGTTAAACCACTTTACTGTACCTGTTAAAGTATTAGACATAATAATAAATCCTGATAAAAAATATAAATGCCAATCCTTAAAATCAAATTCTACACTGCTTAAAGAGAATCCATTTTTATAAACTGGCAAACCTATGCCCTTGTGGGCGCATAGACCTAAATTTTGCCGGTGATAAAACTTCAGGACGGTACTACTACAAGCTAACACTTATACAACAACGTAATGGAGATTTATAAACACTGACCGAAATTCTGTCTATGTTCATCTTATAGGGATGCCCCTCTAAGTCAACTAATTTTTAAACATATTTATGAATGCTTAATGACATAATCTCATAAGCATTGTGAACAATTAAAGACAGCGCTATAGGCCTTGTAAAAACACGGCTTTTACCCATATCTATACCAAACAATAATTATTGATTTTTACGCACAAAAAACAACTTTGAGACCGTATATAGAGCGATATTACTAACTTAATAAATGCGCCTAATAATCTATGAAATAAAGCATACAGAGCGCTTACAAATGTGCGCTTCCCCGGTTTAAAAATTGCACATATTGCAACAGAGGTATTTTTATCGCTACTTCTATTTCCGTATTCGCTCGCAACAACCAATTCCCCCTTTATCAGCACAAAAAAATAAAATTTTGTTGGGGGTAGCTGCAGCATTGAGTAAAAAGAATTATAGATCGCTTGATTGTTTAAAACTTTTTTCTAGTAGCAGGTCAACTTCCGAACTTGGCACTGGCTTAGAAAAAAAATGCCCTTGTAATTGATCACACCCATTTTCCGCCAAAGCTTTGGCTTGTAGTTCACATTCGACACCTTCCGCTATGCAATTCACGCCAAGACTCTTCGCAATATTTATCATCACCATCGCAAGATCATCTTGGTGCTCCGCGCCTCCAATCTCATTGACGAAGCTTGGATCAATTTTAATCGAATCAAAATGTAACTCCCTAAGCAAGCTCGGGTTTGTATGCCCTACACCAAAATCATCAATGGCTAGGTGAAATCCAAGCTGGCGCAACGAGTCAAGCGTTGCCGTTAGTTCATCAGCTCGTTCAAGCAATGGTTGCTCAGCAATTTCTAACTCAAACTGCTGCGGTTTTAGCTGATACTTCTCCAACAGGGTCATCAATTGTTCACTAAACATGCCATTTAATAAGTGTTTTATCGATAAATTTAAACACAGCTGCAAATTAGGGTAACGCTCAGACCAAGTTACAAATTGGGGGATGGCCAACTCGAAAACATACATACTCAAATGACCGTTTATCCCCGCACTTTCTGCTACATCTACGAATTGTTCAGCAACTATCAACTCATCACCACACTGCCAGCGAGCCAGTACTTCCAGCTTTTCAATCACTAAAGTCTGCGCATTCAATATTGGCTGAAAGTGCGGTAAGAAAGCTTTTTGATGTAGTGCTTGTATCATCGCCGTTTCTTTTTCAAGATACAGCTCAGCCTCTTTATCTAGCTCGGGACAATAAAATTGATAGTTTGAATGACCTACTTTTTTTGCCCTATACATGGCGGTATCTGCGCTTTTCATCAGTGAGTCTGCGTTTTCCCCATCATCGGGGTACAATGCAACTCCAGCACTAAATGATACATTTACTTGAGTCGCTCTTAGCTCATAGTGACCACCAGATGCCTGAAATACTTTGTCTACGACAAGGCGAACGTGTCGTCTATCTTCCATGCTATCGATAAGTAGAACAAACTCGTCTCCGCCAATACGAGATACGGTATCACAGGCTCTAATACTGGCAGTTAATCGTTTAGCTACTTGCTTCAATAATTCGTCACCATTATCGTGTCCTAACGAATCATTTATTGCCTTAAATTTGTTTAAGTCTAAAAAAATGAGCGCAAATTGATGTTTATGCCGCTTTGCCCTTTTACATGATTGCACCAGTCTATCTTGCAACAGTAACCTGTTAGGCAAACCTGTTAACGCATCATGGTGCGCCAAATGATTCATCTTTTTCCTCAGCAAGCGGGACTCTGTCACATCTTGGAATACCAGCACGGCACCAGCTATTTTATCGCCACGTAAAAAGATAGGTGAGCAACACACCTCGATCGCAAAATCTAGTCCCAAATGATTACGAAAGCAGATTAATTCATTTAAACAAACCGTTTGTAATTCCGTCATTGATTGACGCATTGGATCATCAATTGGCTCTTTGCTGTCTTCTTGAAACAATGGCACCACTTCTTCAAAAGCCTGCCCTTTAACTTCATCAGTTAACAGCGCCAGTACAGCTTCTGCAACGGGATTCATAAAAGTAATTCGATTATTGGTATCTGTGCAAATCACACCATCACCTACTGAACTAAGTGTAATTGCCAGTAATTCATGCTGCTTTTGTAGCTCGCTTTGTTTGTCAACATCCACCAGCTGACCCAAATACACACCAGTTAAGTGGGTGTGATTGAGACTTACTACCAACTCTTTTTGCTTGCCTTCAGAATTGTTTAATTCAAAAGATAGTTGTTCAAAATCCTCCCCCTCACTTTGCCACAATACAAAACGCTCAAAGCTTCGTTCATCAATCAAGCCTTTTAAGCCTATGGCCGTAAGCGCTTCCTCAGGTTCTGCAAGTTGTCTGCAAAAGCCCTGACTTACCGCATATAAGGTGCCGTTTTCACACACTAAAAATTGGCCGTTTAAAGATTCTCTAAATACTTCATAATAGAGCTCACCATGCTCTCCAAAACCAATTTCCTGTTGCTTTTTACGAGCCAAGTAAATTACCCCTCCCCCTAACACGACGGCCATTACAAAGCCTGTTATCGCGAGAGAAAAATAGTTAAATAGCTCAATCAATGACTCATTGCCATAGTGTCCAGCTTCAGTGAATAACCAATTTTCAACAAATTGACTAATTTGGATACCAAATGACAAACCGACTAGAAGAAAAAAAAAGCTAAGTAAAAGTTTTTGAGTGAGTCGATTCATATGCGTTCGCGCGAAATCACTAAGTTAGAAATGAATTTGCAATATTCACTAAGCGTAGACACTGTTGTGCAACTTTTACAGTAAGTACTGACAAATAGATTATTTATATTTCTGGAATTTAACTGGCTTTTGTCCTAAATCTAATAGGGGTGAGAATATCGGAAACAGCCTATGATGACCTTAAGCGACGACACAAAAGTTGTTGAAAACTTTGTTCGAGTGGCACAAATAATCGCTAATTTGGAATCCATATTAACGCAAGCCAAAAACCTATCATTGACCGCAAAAAATGCGCGTGTGGTTGCGTTAAGGGCTGGTGATGCTGCGCTTGGATTCAAGCCCATCACCAACTTTATCGATGAGTTTTCTGAGCAGACCATAAATTCAACAACCAAAATAGCAGATCTATCTAATCAGCTATTTAACAAGGCACTCAAGTTGGTTCGTAGTAGCCAGTACTACCATCAAATGACCATCCTAAAATCGCAGATGAAATCAACCCAAGTAGAGAGTATGTATCAGCAGGCGTTGAAATCGCAGCGACGTGCCGCATCGCAATTATCTCATGCACTCAGCGAGCTAGAAAACCACTTCGAAGATATCCAAAAACAAATGCAAAGTGCAGAGTACATTGCCGTCACCAGTCGTGTTGAAGCGACAAATGCCGGGGATTTTAGTGACAGTTTGCAATCTGTATCTGACTTTATCGCCAGCGCTGCCAAAACAATTAAAACTGCGGTTGTCTACAACTTAAGTGAAATCCATACACTACGGGGAGTACTAAGGTGAAACTAGCGGAATTATACAAAGCCAAAACACACAGCTGGATGATGCTTGAGTGCAATGGTTCGGCAATAAATACCCAGGGCTGTGTCAATCAATACTTTGTTCACACTCAGCACGAATCCATGCTTATGGACCCTGGCGGGATAGAGCTTTTTTCTCCTATGTTAGCGGCTATTTTACAACATACTGAACTCGACAAATTGACGACATTGTTTGCCTCTCACCAAGATCCCGATATCATTGCCACACTCAGCCTATGGGATAAGGCTATTTCTAACGCAACATTATATGCTCCGGCATTATGGGATCGATTCATAGAACACTTTGATCTCGACAACCTGCACTTCGAAGGAATAAATGATGAAGGCGGTGAAATTCAACTAGGCGGTGTTCGTTTGCGGTTACTTCCCGCCCACTATTTGCACTCTGCAGGCAACTTCCAACTTTATGACCCAGCGGCAAAAATCCTTATGAGCGCCAATGTTGGCGCAGCCATCAAAACACAAAATGATGCCAAATATGTAGAGGATTTTTCAAAGCACATCAAAGAAATAGAGCAGTTCCATAAACGCTGGATGCCTTCCAACCAAGCCAAATCAAACTGGATTGCACGAGTCAAAGAGTTAGACATTAATATACTCGCGCCAAATCACGGTAAGTTATATCAAGGGGAGCAAGTGCAAGAGTTTTTGGAATGGTTCGACAAACTGGATGTTGGTAGCGCGGCAAAATAGCCGAAACTGACGTTCTAAGCACGACTTGACATGCTCCAATACACTGGAAGCTGCGCTCAACAACGGTGAGCGCACAATATGAATAAACTGTTATTGCGCGCACATTAAACCAGATCTATAAACCCAGTCTTCATTGTAAAAACCAATATATGGCAATTTGAGGGCTTTGTTATCGTCAACAAAGCCCTGTTAAAGTGGTTTGTTTCAATTCGAAAAGCACCTGTTCTGATCCCGCACCAGTCGAGTAAAAGCACATGAAATTTACCGAGTAAAACTCTCCACTCATATGTTTGCATGGTAAAGTAGGCAAAAAATTTATAATTTGATGACGTGCGTATACTCAACTTTCTCAAACAACTAGGTTTAATTAGTATTATGACAATCAGTACAGCAGTCAGTGCCAGCGACCCCCAAGTAGACTTTCGCAAAGTAATTGGACAAAAGCTCATGCTGGACTTACGTTATTTTTGCAACAACACCGCGCCTACACACTGCCGCCAACCGATGACACAATTGCCACCCGAATTGGCGACATTACTCAAACAATACCACATCGGTGGCGTGATTTTGTTTGCTGAAAACGTACAGCAAACTGAACAAATAGTGTCTCTGACCAAGGATTTACAACGAGCGTGTGAGACGCCCTTGTTCATTTCTATCGATCAAGAAGGGGGGCGTGTAGCTCGCATTAATCGAGCTGAAGCCACTTCTTTTACTGGCAATATGAGTATTGGCGCAACCTATAAAACACATGGTGAGAAATATGCGACGAGTGTCGCTACAACTATTGCCAAAGAACTGAGTAGTCTGGGGATCAATGTAAACTTTGCCCCGACCGTAGATGTCAACGCCAACCCATTGAATCCTGTCATCAATGTACGCTCATTTGGTGAAGATCCAGACCGAGTCGCGATATTAGGTGCTGCACAGGTTAAAGCATTTGAGCAGCACGGCGTCATTTCTGCGCTGAAACACTTCCCAGGGCACGGCGATACTCACGTTGACAGTCACACCGGTTTGCCAAAGGTTGCACACACTCTCGCACAGATAAAACAACAAGATTTGTATCCCTTCGAGCATATAATTAATCGACAACAGCCGGGCATGATCATGACAGCCCACATCCAATACCCCGCCCTTGATAGCAGCACAGTGACAAACAAACAAGGTGAAAAAATGCTCCGTCCAGCAACCATGTCTCGGGCAATTATGCATGACCTGCTCAGAGGGAAAATGAATTATCAAGGTGTCACCATTACCGATGCGCTTGATATGGCAGGGATCAGTGATTTTTTCTCACCGCTAGATGCTGTAATCGAAACGTTCAAAGCTGGGGTTGACATTGCCTTGATGCCGATCCAAGTGCGCACACCTGAAGACATCAAAGCATTTCAATCTTTTTTCAGTGCACTGCATGAAGCTGCACAGTCAGGTCAACTGGACCAACAAGAACTATTGCTATCCAAAGCACGCATAGACAAATTAAAAGCGTCATTCATCAAACATAATTGGACACCCAGTCCAGCCATCGCAAAGGCGACCCTTGGCAACCCACAACACCGAAAAATAGAAGCAGATTTAGCGCTTGCCGCCATCACTGAGGTTAAAAATAAGGCGTTGTTACCTTTGAATATCAAAGACGGTGCACATATTCATTTAATAATGCCTGATAGGCAAAAAGCCACTGCATTAAAACAAGCTTTGCTCAGTGAAGTCGACAAAGATATCAAGATCAGCATTACCAGCTTACAAGCATTCAAGCCTGAACGAGCAAAAAATGCGATTTTAGCAGCCGATTGGGTGATCAGCGCACATGCATCACCACAGCAAAGCGCTGCCGAAATTGGAGGGATGGATGACCTTGTTGAACTTACCGAATATGAAGTATCAAAGCAGCAGCAACCCAAGGCACTATTAGAGCTCATGCAATATGCTCACTCTCACCAAAAAGCGAGTATATTTATAAGTTTGCGTGCACCGTACGAAATTGCAAAATATGCACTATACAATCAGGCGATTTTAGCAAGCTATGCCTATAATGTGGATGTAGCAACAGAAAATGATGTGCGCGGGCCTGCCTATACTGCACTTGCAAAAGTGATTGTCGGTAAAGCTAAAGCGCTTGGGCAACTGCCGGTGAGCATTAACCTTGAGTGATAGGCATTGTCCAAGTACAAGCCCTGCGTAAATATAGAGACTTCTACAATTTAGTGAGGGCAATATGGATCCTAAGGCGTCCTTAACGGCACCTAACGCGATTCGTGAAATGATCAGAGCCGGAGACTACTCAGGTCCAACCAATGGGTTTGTGCCCGGCTTCACACAATGTAATATTGTGATTTTACCTAAAGCATATGCTTTTGATTTTCAAAAGTACTGTCAAAACAACCATGATTGTTGCCCATTACTTGCAACCAGTATCAATGAAGGGGATTTTCGCTTAGACCCGCTGGGCAGCAATATTGATATACGCAGCGATGTGCCAAAATATCGTGTGCTAAAAGACGGTCAATTGGTTGATGAAGTCACCAATATCACAAAAATTTGGCGAACAGATTTTGTCACTTTCGCACTTGCCAGCTACGTAGCGTTTGATTATGTCCTCAATACATTTGGCTTTGATACCTCCACTTCTAGCCCTGCGCATACTTTGCCTATGTACATCAGTGATATACCAAGCCAACCTGTGGGTCCATTTAAGAGCAATAAGGTTGTTTGCCTAAGACCGATGGACACCAAAGAGATTATTCGGGCAATTCAAGCTGGCAGCATCAGCCGCGTACCACACGGGATCCCCGTCCATTTTGGCAACCCCGCTGACATCGGTATCAACAATCTCAGCAAACCCAATTTTGGCGACCCCATTTTTATTCCTGAACACAAACACCCTGTATTTTGGACAACCAGTTTAACCGCTCATCTCGCAATTACCCGCGCAGCGCCAGAATTGTGTATTATCAATAGTCCACAACATATGTTGGTCACTGATAGGCCGGATATGGATCTGTTAATACAATAATTAGAAAGTAGGTTGGCATGTTATTAAACTGCGATTTGGGCGAAAGTTTTGGTGCTTGGAAAATGGGGCTTGATGTCGATGTCATGCCCCATATTGATATGGCAAATATTGCATGTGGCTTTCATGCTGGCGACCCAAGCGTTATGGCGCAAACTTTGGCTCTTGCTAAGGAGCACTCAGTTAGTATTGGTGCACACCCAAGTTACCCAGACTTACAAGGATTTGGTCGTCGCTCATTGAATATGGCAAAGCAAGACCTGATTCATTGCATTCACTATCAAGTTGCCGCACTTGAAGGCATGGCTAATATAGCAGGAATGCAGCTCACCTATGTCAAACCACATGGTGCCCTCTATAACGATATGATGCGCGATGCATCTATACTGGAAACATTGCTCGAAGCGCTAAGCATTTATCCTTCAAATCTCAAGTTAATGCTGCTCGCCACGGCGCAGGCAGAGCAGCACAAAAACTTAGCAGACCAATATAAAGTGGATATTCTGCTAGAAGCGTTTGCGGATAGACTTTATACCGATGACGGACTGCTCACCCCAAGAACACAGCCTAATGCCGTGCACAATGAAGAGAAATTGCTGGAGCAAGTTGATCTACTTGCTACAAAACAGTCTGTCTTAACGGCCACAGGGAAAACACTATTCTTACCCGCTGATACACTTTGTGTTCATGGCGACAATCTGCATGCGATCAATCAAATTCAAAAAATTAAAAACATTCTCAATGCCCACACCTAGATAATTCAAACAACTAAGGACAAATATGGAGTTGTTAACTTCGCGCCTAAGGCTAAGACCTTTGAACCAACAAGACTGGCCGCTTTTCCAAGCATTAAACCAAAACCCTGAAGTCATGAAATTTGTCGCGGATATTCAACAAGTAAGTGAGATTAAAGCCAATTTCGATCTCCGCTGCTGCCTCTGGCACAACTATTCAAACACTTGGCTCACACTAGTTATTGAGCGACAAGATACGGGAGAGCCCATTGGTTTGCATGGGTTTAAAACGATTTCTGACACCCCAGCTGTTGCTGAACTTGGTTTTATGCTTTGCCCCAATCATCAGGGACAAGGGTTTGCTTTTGAAGCTTCAATGGCCGTTATTGAAAATGCATTTAAAGTACACCACTATGATACGCTCATAGCTACGGTGACAAAAGGAAATACCGCTTCAGAACAACTACTGTATAAGCTGGGGTTTAAAGTACACCAAGTCATTGAGAGAAATTATATGATTGGCGGTAACTTGTTGGATGATATTGAACTTGTCTTAAACAAACCGGCTGCAAAAAAGCGCCACCCTGCGTAATTGGGTGGCGCTTGGTCCCTCAGAGATTTCGCTCAGAGGCTTGATATGTGCGAGTTAAAACGGGCCCGTATTTATGTCAGGAGACTGCCATAAACTAGACCAGACGAAGTTACCATGGATATAGTAGATCGTATCTCCATGGATAACGCCTCTGTCGTCCGACGCTCGCACATAAGGAACGCTGTTTGTCGGATCATCATAAGTTGCAATACTGCTACCAAGATAGGTCAAAGATCCGGAGTTTTCGGTATTCACTTCAAATGCAGCCAATTCATTGATGTTACCCCAAACACTTGAGTTATCGGCTAAAATAGTGGCTTCCCAAGATTCCACCGGTAATGTCATGCGAAACTCTTGGTCGCTCACCTTCACCCAGCTAAATGCGTGATGATCAAATTCAACTGGCGTATAACCGCCTGCAAATACATGCTCTTTAATCAAGGTTGGTGACGTCATGTTGCTTACATCAAACAAACTAACTTTTGCACCGATTTCAGGGAATACTGTATTTGATGTATCATCATCGTTGTTGTCGACGACCGCAGGTTCTGAGAGAAATGCAAAGTCCCCTACGTTTTGACCAACACCGATTAATAAATTATCTGATACAGGATGAAGGTATGCAGAATACCCAGGTATTTCCAGCGCGCCAGCTATTACTGGCTCAGCAGGTTTTGACAAGTCAATAACATACAGTGGATCTATGCGCCTAAACGTCACGACGTACGCTCTTTCACCCATAAACCTCACCGCATAGATATTTTCTTCAACCATACCGTTGTCTTCAACTTTACCTATCGGGGTTGGCTGGCTTTCGTTAGGCAAAGTTGAAACTAGCTCGAGGTTAGTTCCCTGTTGCTCCAACACAAATAACTGATGAACCATACCTTTCGTTTCGCTAAAACGGGTTGTGACCAAGCGAAGCTTGTCTTCAAACTCGCTCAGCCTAAAAGCAGCATCACTCACGTTTTGAACAATTAAAGGTTCAATCATGCCACCAAAGTTACTGCCGAACCCTAGCGATCCTTCAACTGCCCCAGATGCGCTATAGGTAATATTGCCATCCGCTATTGAGAACTTATGTAGCGCTGTTTGAGATAAGTCATCAAAGCTTACAGCATCACTTGGCCAAAAGCGTTTATGTAAATAAATACTTTGCTGCGAGGCATACACACCATCTGTTGGTACGTTGATACAGGTTGATTGAACACTAGATGGGTTTTGCATCGAAATTTTGGTGATTGTAGTGATGGTATTAGCACTGTCAGTCACCACCGTATCTTCTGGAATATAACACGAACTAGGGTCAAACAAAGGCGATACTGTTCCTGTTTTTAGGTCCGTGATCTTGGGTAATAACTCAGATACGTTGAGTTGATACAATGCTTGATAAACCGCCAAATCATCACTTAGTTCTGTACTGTAATTGGCATCAAATTCACTGATAACATACAACTGGTCATTGATCACCCTGCTATCTAGAATGTTGCCGTCAACTCGATATTGCTTAAGCACTTCGGCTTGCTCAGGAGTGGTTACATCTGCAAAGCTTAATTCAAACGTATTAAGAAAGGTGTTCGCTACCACTGACGTATCAGAGGCTGTACTGCTTGACGCAGGGGACACATCCAAAGTCAGTACTGGATATTTAAATACAGACGCAAGTCGCCCGTCGTTCAAGTAGAGCTCTTGTTGACTATATAAGTTCTCTGAAGCCTCTATTCTCTCGACTTCTTCAACGCCTTGCTCCGTGCGTTTCATCACGCGAACATATTGCTTAAATACCGCGTTTTGAGCTAGCTCTTGAGCCGAATGTGCAGCAATGTATAAATAGTTGCCGTCATATTCGATCCGATCCCCTTCATCAACGCCCGACTCGACAACATTCGTAGATGAAAACTGATTGCTTGACTCTCCCTCAGAGACTGGCGATGCATTGACAGGAGATTCGAGGCTAGAATCATTTTTGTCACTTGGTCGACTATTCAAATAGACGCCGTTTTTCAATAGTGAACTAAACTCACCTGATGACGCTTTTTTCAGCTTTGCTGAAGACTCACCTAACCAGGTTAACTCTGGTACACTTGTCGGTAATTTGGTCTCTCCCTGATCTACCTTGTTATCACTATTACTATCACTACCTCCGCCACATGCAACTAAAGCAGGCAAAACAGCTATCGCAACGCCCACTTTTGCCAGTGAAAGAGTAAATCTAGAGTAAAACATAGTTGTGCTCCTTGATTGAAAGTAACTTTACTTTAATACAGTGACACCATTCTTCTGTTATTTCGCTCGATCTATTTGTTATTTAATGTAACCAGTTCTGGTAATTACTAAAATTGCTGGTAAATTTAGCCCTAGGTTTTACAGGAGTAAATTGATTGAAACAGTTTTCTATTTTGCTATCTATCTGTTTTTACTTATTTAGTACTAACAGTGTTGCAAACTGCAATGAAAATGACGAACAGTGCGCCGAGATTGGACACTGGGAGCTTTCTGTTGCCGTTGGTGGCGGGATTGCGACAAACCCAGTGCGTGGTGGGGACAACATCCCACTTGTCATACTGCCCTACATTAGCTATTACGGCGACAAGTTTTTTTTCGACAATACCACCTTGGGGTTCACTTTTACTGAGCAAGAAAACTTCGATGTCAGTTTAATTGCGCAGCTCAATACAGAGCAGGCCTATTTTGAGCGCTTTCACCCAAGTAACATCCTAGTAAAAAATACTTTTACCGCTGAATCGAATGCCCCACCGGTCACACCTTCACCGGGTAACCCGACAACAGATCCCAATGACTCTGATGAACCAGGCATCGGAACTGACAATGGAGAAGATAACGGGGGAGATAGCGATGATAAAGAGGACAAAGAGCCCGTTCCTAAATCCATTACTATCGATAAAATAGCAAAGCGTGACTGGGCATTAGACTCTGGAATACTTGCTCACTGGTACTTCAAAAATGACGCAAAACTCACTTTTTCATGGCTCCATGATGTTACCAGTACATACCAAGGCCACCATGGCAGTATAGATTACAGTTTTGTTGTCCCGACAAACACGCAAAACCCTTCTCGTCTGAGAGTGAAAGTAGGTGCAGAATATAAAGATAAAAGCCTCGTTGATTATTACTACGGCATTAGTCAACAAGACACTCAGTCTGAGCACTTCCTCTACGAGGGAAAGGCGACAGTAAACCCGTTTTTGGCTGTGGCTTTCAATTATAAGCTAAACTCAGATTGGCAATTGAAATTCAGTGCAAGACACACTTGGTTGGGCTCAGGCATAAAGAACAGCCCACTTATCGAGCGTGATTATACCTCCAATATCTTTATCGGAGGGCTGTATGAATTTTAAATGGTCATGTGCGTTATTTATGTCTTCTTTGTTACTGTCTGTTATCAGTGTCAAAGGCCATGCTCAGCAGCCTAATAAAGCAACTCTTAAGATTAAACCTGTGGTGTGTATGGTAAAGTCCATAGGCCAAGTCTGTGAGATGACAATCGCTGTTGATTGGACAATACCCAGTGCACAGGATGTTTGCTTATACAAAGATAATGCGCCTTTGCAATGCTGGAAAAACCAGCGTAAAGCAAGAACAAATATCAGTATCGCAATATCTGAGGACATGTCATTTTCACTCAGAAACGAAAACATGCATGTTTTGGCTGAGCAAAAAGTAAAAATCAATGCGGCGGCAAGTCGAAAATATAGACGAAAATTAAAATCTGACTGGAGCTTTTTTTAATGGCTAAGGTAATCCTTGTTGAAGACGATGAAAGACTCGCAACCCTGACTGGACAATTTCTTGAAAGTAATAACTTTTCAGTGACTTTGGTGAATGATGGTGCAAAAGCTGTTGACGCAATTATACAGCAACAACCAGACATTGTTATTTTGGATATCATGCTTCCCAACATGGATGGATTTTCCATTTGTCGAGAAATACGCCAAGACTACTCAGGACCCGTATTATTTTTAACAGCGAAGGACAGTGATTTCGATCATGTTAGAGGGCTGGAAATTGGCGCTGATGACTATGTAATAAAACCTGTTGAACCTTATGTGCTACTAGCGAGGGTAAACGCCTTATTAAGACGCGGTGGAAAACAAGACGAGGGTTCTGATCATATTAAGCTTGGTCAACTTGAGGTAGACAAAGCCGCACGAAAAGCCTATTTAGCAGGCCAAGAAGTGGAACTAACCAGCTACGAATTTGACTTACTTTGGGAACTTGCCAACAATGCAGGACAAACACTAAGTCGCGAGCATATTTACAACCAAGTTGTAGGTAGAGAATACGATGGTTTAGATCGCAGTGTCGATGTGCGTATTTCTCGTTTACGTAAAAAACTCGGTGACAACCCAGATCAACCATTTAGACTCGTCACAGTGTGGGGTAAGGGATACCTATGCTCTAAATCAGCGTGGGATTAAGGCCATATGGTCCGCCTATTAGCAAGTCTCTATTTCTTTATTTTTGTCAGTATCATTGTCATAAACCAAAGCAGTGAATACATATGGCGAAACTGGGGCAACCAAGCCCCAAATGAGTTGAGCTATGCAACACAGGTCGCTGTTAATTTGAGAGATGTTTTAAACTCGGTAGGCGTTGAGCATTATGACCAGAAGGAAACTCTAAATATAATCAACATCAATGATGTAGCTTGGTTTCCAGAACAACGCATAGCACTTGAAAACGATGAAGTCGTGATATCATTTGATAGCAATGATAACTATCAACTGTCCATGCTGCTGTCCGACGATGAGAGCATCATTCAGCTTGGTCCATTTGCCCCTAGTCGCGCTTCTTTTTTCACTAAATATGGATTTAGATTAATCTCTTTCTCTGTTCTGGGCTTGCTATTAATTCTCTGGTTGCGACCACTTTGGCGAGATCTTGAGCAACTAAAAGTGATCACAGAACGTTTGGCGACGGGAAAACTTGATATCGCGACTAAGCCATCACGATTTTCGGCCATTTCAGCACTCACTCAGCACATTCAAAAGTTAGCACTGCAAACGGCAAGCCTGATGCAAAACCAAAAGCAGTTAGTAAATGCTGTATCTCATGAACTCAGGACGCCCCTTGCGAGGCTTAAATTTGCGCTCGCCATGCTTGCCCCCAAAGATCCTCAGCAAGTACATGCAATGAATCAAGACGTAGTCGAAATGGAGCTATTGATTGACGAAATGCTCAGTTATGCGAGATTAGAGTTTTCAGAACGTGAAATGACCAAAGAGCACGTCAACTTAAGTGAACTTGTACAGGAGCAAATTGATAAATCTGCCGCAACGTCCAGAAAACAGATCACACAAGCTGTGGAGCCAAATATCATTGTAAATGGTAATGAGCACTACCTCGCTCGAGTGCTACAAAACTTGCTGCAAAATGCAGAAAAATATGGCGATAAGCAGATATTTATAG
Source organism: Pseudoalteromonas luteoviolacea (assembly GCF_018100925.1). GTDB lineage: Bacteria > Pseudomonadota > Gammaproteobacteria > Enterobacterales > Alteromonadaceae > Pseudoalteromonas > Pseudoalteromonas obscura. Next base: position 205,688 of record NZ_JAGJEH010000007.1, read on the forward strand.
AGCTAAGGGCTTTGCACCAAGGAGAAGTGATTTTATCAATATGTGACGATGGACCAGGCATACCGATAGACAAACGCAATAACGTCTTTAGCCCTTTTACGCGACTTGATACCAGCCGCAGTAAAGAAACAGGGGGCTTCGGATTAGGCCTTGCAATCGTCGCTAAAATCCTTGGCTGGCACAGCGGCAAGTGTTGGATCGAAGATTCCCAGTTTGGCGGCGCCGCGTTTACCGTTACATTGCCGACAATACAGAAGCTTAAAACTTAACCGAGCGTCTTAGCACCTTTGTTTGTGCCCTTTTATTTTTAGTATCTAAACGGCGCTTTTGAGAGCTTTTGGTCGGTTTAGTTTGTCGGCGCGCCTTTTCAACTTTGATAGCATCTAGGATCAATTGCTTTAGCCGATTAAGTGCATCCTCTTTGTTCTGCTCTTGAGTGCGAAAAGTCTGCGCTTTTATCACAATGGTGCCATCTTTATTTATCCGGCTATCTTTTAATGCCAACAAACGTTCTTTGTAAAAAGTGGGCAAGGTTGATCGCTTTATGTCAAACCGCAAGTGTATTGCAGAGGAAACTTTATTAACATTTTGACCTCCAGCGCCCTGCGCGCGAATAGCCGTCAGCTCAATCTCCCAAGAAGATAACTCAACATTGTTTGATAGTCGTAACATCTCAATCAACTAACCTTATTTGATACCTATTTATAAACGTGACAAATTGCGGCTTGCATAGCCATAAAAACAAACCAAAGCTTGTTATTGTTACGACGGTATTATAGCAAAACAAATGCGATAGAATGGACTAATTGGAGCAAATTTAGGTGCTAAGTATTGGGTATTTAATCTGTATTTCAGTAAAAATTAAATACCCAGATACATTAAACAGTACGTGTAGCGATAGCTGGAGACAACTGAGCGGCTCTAATAGCTGGATATAAAACAGCGACTTGCCCCAAAATTATGGTGCAAATACTGCCATATAATAGGTAGCTTAAAGGTATGGTACCAAGCTCAAATGCATTGCTAAACACATTGTTTAATACAATAGCTGCACATACGCCAATTAAGATGCCTACCAAGCATAGAACCACATTTTCCAAGACAAAATATCGGATGATCTGACCTCGACTTGCCCCCATTGCCCGCCTAATTCCGATTAGTTTAGTACGCTTGACAATGCTATATCTGGATTGCCCATAAATACCCAAGGCAGTCACGATCAATAGGCCGGTAATAACGCCAAATAGAGTCTTACTGGCAGCGTTTTCAGCACTATATGCCCGTGATTTAACTTCCATAAAGGTTTCAAAATTGTCAATTTTTCGGCCATGTAAAGACATCAAATACGCTAACGTTTGCGTCAAAATATCATCTTGTTGACCCGGTGCCGTTTTAACCACATAGTGAACTATGCTATCAGCTTCTTTTACTGGGGCTAAAACAGCATGCTCTACGACAACCCAAGACGGCCATGCTGCTTGAAGCGTACCTAACACGCCAACAACGCGCTGAGGCTGGTTATTGATGTAAATAGTCTTGCCAACTATTTGTTCCCACTGCTCGGAAAACAGAGACTTAGCAAGCGCTTTAGTGACCATAATATCGATCGCATTTCTGTAGCCTTCAGTGCGCACGGTCAGCTCTGCGCTGGGGCTAAACTCACTCCCTGCCACCAGCTCTAAACCAAACGCTTTTAACAGATTCAAATCACCTCCATAGTAACCCGAAAACGTGTCGTATTTGGTATCTGGGTTTACTGCTACTTCAACCAATCGACCCCAACCACTCAAAGGGATCCCCGACGATACTGACGCATTCTCGACCCCAGAAAAAGCGCGAATATTGGCAAGATCTTGATCTAATAGTGCAGGTTGTGCAGCTTCCTCTACTGGTAAGTTAGTCGCAACATAAAACACGTTTTGTTCATCCAGACCCGAAGCACGTGCGATAAACTCTCGCTTGTCAAAAGCGAGATAAATCGCATTCACGAGTATTGTAAAGGTAATCGCCACTTGTAGAATAAAAAGTAAAGCAGCCGTATAGTTGCTCTTCAGTGACTTGATAATAGGTAATAAATCCTTCATTTTATTATCTCCTTTACAAGCTCTTTAATTGAGTTGCTGGCTGAACATTAATGGCCTTAATTATGGGAAACATACCAAAAACTAAGCTTGATAAAATAGACAGCAATACTGTAGAAACCATCAACTCCGCACTCATCGTCATAATATCTTTACTCAAATGCGTATAAAGTTGGCTAGAAAGGAATAAACAAACCTGTGTCAATACTAACCCCAAGATGCCGCCAAATAACCCTATGGCACCCGTTTCAATCGTATATTGATGCACCAAATCAACGCTACTAGCCCCGACCGCACGACGTAAAGCCACTTCACCAGCTTTGCCCTGAAACTTGGTCATAATAATGCTCATGGCGTTTAATAAACACAGCGCAAAAAAACAGATTGAAAGCCAAACCGCGATTTCGCTATCAGTCGAAAACGCGCGTCTTTCCTTTAAATATTCAGTCGGAGACTGCAATTTGTTTAAAGTAGGTCTTTGAAAACGCCCCAATGCTTTTTGCTGTTCAACATACGACTGTAAAAAATCCATATATTCTTGCTTTTCAAGGTCGCTATTCAGTTGAACCCAGAAAAACACCCACACGCATTCAGATGCCCACAATGCTTTGACTGATGCATTTTCGGGATCTTTCCAGCATTCAAACGCCTGCACATTTGACGACCAAAGTTCCAAATTCAACTGCGTTTGAAAAGGGATAAAGATATCTCTTGGTGCTTTGAACGCACGCATGGACTCACCATAAAAGCGCGGCAGAATAAACCAGTCGTTTAACACACCGACCACTGTGTATTGGTGCTCGCCAAGTTGCACTACTCGTCCCACGGAATTTTGCCCATCAAATAGTTCTGCATTGAGCTTTTTTGAAATCACGACAACTTGCTCACCACTGTCATCGCTACTTTTAGGCCAACTTGAACCATACAAAAAAGGTACTTCAAACGAAGAGAAAAAGTCTGTGGTCGAGCTTCTTACGAAAGTCATTTTTGCATCAACTGCGCTTTGCTCAGGTAGTTTTAACATGTCTTTAAAACCAGCAATCGGGATATGTGCTTGTGCCTTATCATGATTAATTAGGTTAACAGCATCTTGCACTGACATATAAATAGGCGGGTTTTCTTCGTTTCGGTTACGATAAGCAGCTTCTGGGCTCCAGTTGTTTAACCTTACCAGAAATACTGAGTCCGACTTTGATGGTAAGGGATCCTTGGTCATCATATGATTGATAGTATAGGTAGTCATTGTGGCTGAAATACCGACGGCGATTACAATAACCGCCAGCAGACTCATATAGCGCGTTTTCCACAGGCTCAAAAAGGCCAGTTTGGTGTAGTAAGTTATCATAACAGGCTCACCTTCTAAGCTATCTCTTGAGCGCAGTGTTCTACTTCACTAATGACACCATCCTTTACTTCTATTATTCTGCTGGCTTGTGTTGCTTGGTCTAGATCATGCGTTACCATAATGATAGTAGTTCCTTGCTTATTGATTTCTTTAAGCAACGACATCACTCCATCTGCCATCTTGGAGTCCAAATTACCTGTTGGCTCATCGGCTAAGAGAAACGCCGGAGAGCCAGCCAGTGCTCTTGCAATTGCTACGCGCTGTTGTTGTCCCCCAGATAACTGAGCGGGAAAATGCTTTTGTCGACTAGCAAGCCCTACCTGCTCAAGGGCTTCTTCTACCCGCTGCTTTCTCTGCACAGTCGAGAGCTTTCTATAGCGCAAAGGCATTTCAACATTATCGTAAATATTGAGTTCTGGAATTAAATTAAAACTCTGAAAGATAAAGCCTATTTTCTCATTTCTGAGTCTTGATTTAGCTTTATCCCCCAGTGTAGAAACTTCCAAGCCATCCAGCCAATACTCTCCTTCACTGGCGTTTTCGAGTAACCCTGTAATGTTAAGAAAGGTTGTTTTTCCTGATCCTGACGGACCAACAACAGCGACAAACTCACCTTGTTTTACTTCTAAATCAAACGGACATAGCGCCCTCGTTTTGACCGTATCTGTACGATAAGTTTTAGCCAACTTGCTCATTCTTAACATACCTACCCCCTATTGAACGATTCTCACACTTCCTGCTTCATTGAATACGCTTAGGTCAGAAATAACCACTTTCTCGCCCATAGCCAGGCCAGAAATAACTTCAACTTGTCCTAAACTCCTTGAACCCAACTTGATTGGCTTTTTCACTGCCATATCATCTTGAACAACGTAGACATAGCGTCCACCTCCAGACTCAGTAAACTGGCCTCGAGGTAAAAAATGCACATTGTTTTTTTCCTCTAAAACCACACGGCTAGTCAGTCGTTGATTTTGTCTCAACCCTTTGATATTTTGATCTTTAAAGCGAATCTTTCCCTCTACTTGACCACTGACAATTTCTGGAGAAATGGCGGTGAGTTCACCCTGATAGGTGGTGCCATTGAGCATCAGTTCAGCCCCCATGCCTAGGGCCAAGTCATCGGCATAATTCTCAGGAATATTAACTTCCACTTCATATTGAGACAGATCGACAACGCTCAGTAACGGTTGGTTTTTAGTCACCGAGTTTTTTTGTTCAACCGTTAAATTCCCTACTATGCCTGATACAGGAGACACTATAGACAAGGCTGCCACCTGCCTTTGCAATTCGTTGACAATCACTTGCTGTGCCTCAAGCTCCAAGGCACGCGTTTTAATTTCGAACTTTTGACTTTCTTTCAATAGTGCAACTTCTTTAATTGCCAAGCGATGTTCTCGCTCTGCATTTTCCAAGTCATCTTTGGCTTTTTGATAATCAATATCGCTGACGACCTGATTTTTTTGCCCTTCTTCATTTCGACGCATTTCTCGCTTAGCTGCGTTTAAAGCTACTTGCGCTTTTCCAATATAATTTTCTTGTTCAAGATCTTGCTTTTTCACCTGAATTTTTTCACGCTCAAGCTGTGTTTTAAGGCGCGTTAGTTCAGATTGCTCTTGTGCTAGCAAGCTCGTCAACTCAGGGCTATCTATTAAAGCCAGCGACTCACCCAATTCAACAGTATCCCCGGGTGTCACTAGATAGGTCACAGTACCTTGAGCGGGGCTATACAATGTGGGACGTTTTGCGGCAACGACGCGCCCTTGAACAGAGATATCACGTACGAATTGGCCTTTTTGAACTTCTGCAATGCGAATATTTTCAATACGCACTGCACTCTTTCCACTGAACCAAATTGATAGTTGAGGTACTATCAAAGTAAAAAAAATAACGATACCAACAGCGATAGCCAAATAGAGCTTATAGTTCCTTTTTTTCTCTATTTGCGTGTCTTGAGCACTAGTATCCGATATATATGTCATGTTACTTCCTTGAGCATTATGTTACTGCTTTTCATTGATTAAAATACACAACCAGCCCCAAAATGTCACTTAAAATAAACATTTTATTAAAATATAATATATGTGAGGGGCCCCTTCACGTCCAAACACTTCTTATTTAACAAATTAATTAAAATAGTTGGGAGAAATTAGGACTATAGGAATATTAACATGAACGTCAACGATGAGTAATCAGCATTAAATATTTAATGCAACAGGTTAACAAACAAAGTGTTTGAGTACGTGATTTGATATATGAAGTGATTATAAAAGATGCAGCTTCCATGCCGCAGCAAGTGCTTGGGAGTTTCTATTCGCGCAATATGTTAAGAGGAGAAAACCCCATCTATTAAACGCTTTTTTGTTACTTAAATTGCGTGATCAACATAGCTTTTGCGTCAACACAGTCTCGCTATTGCTGACTGCACGACTGATAGCCTGAGCTAGGTTTTTGCCTTTTGCTTTAACAGATATGCTTGGTAAACCTGGTAGCAACACCTCAATACTGCATTGGGTCAGCGTGCCATGTAATTTTGAAGGTACGTCATCAATATGCACTTTTACCTTACGGATGTTGGTAACATACTTAGCAAGCTGGGTACTGATCATTTTTGATATTTTTGCTTTTGCCGCACTACCTAATGCTTTACCTGTCATTCTTAAGTTAAGTTTCATACTTTTGACCTCGCTCATAATTATTCATTTTTCACTACGCTCTAGTGAAATTAATGATTGCGCCGTTGATTTAAATCTACTAAGGTGGAAACAAAGATAAAAGCTGATTAAATCTTATTTAGACATCGAAATTAACGAAGTATGATGAATATTAACTACAACCACCTTTATTATTTCTGGCAAGTCAGTAAATTAGGCAGTATTGCCGCAGCGAGTAAGGTACTGCACCTCACACCACAAACCATTAGTGCGCAAATAACTAGCCTTGAACAACGGCTGGGAAAATCACTGTTTGTTCGGGAGGGAAGGGGGTTAAGACTTACTGAATATGGGCAACTTACCCAACAATATGCCAATGATATGTTTAATGTCGCGGAAGAGTGGCTGGAAACAACTCGAGGTGACCTTGATAATTTAAATCGCACATTGAAAGTGGGGATTTCGGATGCGTTGCCAAAGTCTTTGGTCTCAAAATGGTTGTCTCCCCTCATTAAACATGAACGCATTACCAATTTGCACTGTATTGACGGACAACAATCAGAATTACTGGCGCAGATGGCAACACACAAAATAGATTTGGTATTAGCAGATAAACCTCTGGATAGCTCCACACCGTTCAAAGCATTTTGTCACGAAATAGGTAAAAGCCAGTTGGGCTTCTACGGCAACTCATCATACTATTCTAAATTGAGCAAAAATTACCCTAACACGCTGAAAAACATGCCAATCATTCTGCCTGCTAAAGCAAGTCCGGTTACCAATGCTATCCAGTATTGGCTCGAAGACTTAGAGATTGAAATGTCTGTCGCGGGTCACGTAGACGATAGTGCCTTGATGAAATCACTGGGCCAGCAAGGGTTTGGTATCTTTCCGGCTCCACTGTCAATACGTGAAGAAATTGAAAGGCATTATGATGTGACATTTATAGGCAGTATTGAGAATGTCTACCAACATTATTATGCCTTTACACCTGATAGACTGATTAAAGACAGTATTTATTCAGAGTTTGTGCAAAATGCTCAGCGTGAAGGTGAATCATGATGTTGGACTCTGGCTCCTGTGGAAATTGAGAAAAAATGAATAAACCAAAAATCACAATTCACTATTGCGTATTGTGCCAATGGCTGCTTAGAAGCGGTTGGCTCGCTCAAGAGTTGTTATCAACATTTGGCCAAGATTTAAAAGAAGTTTCGCTCGCGCCAGCGAGCAAAGGTGTTTTTCAAATTTACTATGACAACGATCTTATATGGTGCCGTGTACAAGATAGTGGCTTTCCAGAAGCTAAAGAGCTTAAAAGGCGGGTAAGAGATAGACTCGATCCAAGCAGAGATCTGGGTCATATTGACAAACATCAAAGCTAACTTAACAGACGTCTCCCTTGTACTGTTCAGTAAGAGATGACAACAAATAGCTATTTGGGATGTGCTCAATCAGAATAATGTAATTATCAAAAATATGACTATTTTTTAGAGTTTAACTCATTGAATTTACTGTGCGGCACAATATCACTAAGAGCCGCACAGAGAACCACCTAAATTACATTCAAGGAGCGCTTATTTACCTACCCGCATCTCTTCGGATTTGCTCTAGCAATTCACCATCTCTGATCAAACGCTGCATCACCGCCTGTACATCTGAGCTGGTGGCATTGTCGTACATTGCTAAGATTTCATTGGCCAATTGTTGTTTCATTTCTGGATTACTTTCCCCAGCTTGGTAATACTGCCCCATTAACCCTTCAGCCGCCATTGTCTTCATATATTTGTTAGGCTCTTTTTCAATAATATCCTGCAAAGATTTTGCTATTCGACTATCCACCACTGGCGAATGAGCAACAACTTCAAGCGCTTGTACTTTTAGTTTATCATCAGCACTGTTTCTACTGATCTCAAGTACTGCGTCTACAGTTTCATAGTCGAACATTTCATCTTGTGTGCGATTTAAAATATACATATTCATCTGCAACTGGCCCATTGCCGACAGGCGCTCCTGTGGTGTGAGGGTTTGATCCAGCACCTTACCTTTTAAATCTTGACTGATTTTACTTGCAAACTCCGGGTCAGTTTTAAGTTTCAAATCATAGTCTTTAGGTAAGTCTTCATAGAATCCATATACAGGATTATCTTCATTTCTCTTTTGGCGTTCTTTGCGCTCTTTTTCTTCCAGCACTGCAAGGATGGCTTCTTCCATCACATCACTGGTGCCCCCATTCCCGTAAGCTTGATTCTCAATATCCAACAGGCGCTCTTCTAAATACTCAATACGTGCGATCAGTGCACTGCTATCCATCTCATCATAGCTGTTACTTTTAGAGGCTTCATTTACATGGGCAGGCTCATTAGATACCTGGCGGGTATTTACTGATGATTGATGCTGTTTGACTGGGGCAGCCTCAATGTTAGTTTGAGAAGAAAAATGACTATACAGCGTCAATGCGAATGCAGCTGATGCAACACCTAGTGCAATATTACTTTTTGTTTGAGACATCTTGTACCTACACCTACCTTTCAGGTCTAAAATTAACACGCTTCCTTGAGCCAACGAATAACGTTGTAATCTAATCTATATAGACAAGACAAACTGTTAAAAGTTGTACACTAAATTTAGCCATACTTCGAGGGTAAATTGCAAACTTTGGATAATATTAAAGCATTTTACTGATGATATGAGCATTTATCGCAACTCTGCATTTACTCCTCTAATCTACATAACATAATGAATTTACTACGTAGAACAATATTTATTTCAATCAAATAAGCTAAGATATTTGCGTTCACCATGTAGTGATAAAACCGTGCCGTTTATTCGTTATAAAAAACACATGGTCGCGAATCAGCAAATTGTAATTGCAGCCACTGAAGCAAAGATTGCAGCGCGTTGCTTTGATAAGTTTGATGGGGCGTTACCAGAAAATAGGAAAATGGCAATGCGATGGGTTCAAACTGCATTTTTTTCAAGGCACCTTGTTTTATTAACTCACTCGCAATAACGTGCCACCCTAACGCCACCCCCTGTCCATATTGTGCCGCTGTCAAAGTATGCCCCACTTGGCTAAAGCCTCTATTTACGGGTTGGCACTCCATATTAATTGACTGATATGAAAACCAATTACTCCAGTCAATATTCCCTGGTGCATCTTCTATACCATGCTGATAACTTAATAACTCAGCATTTTTACCTAACTCTTTTGAGTAATTTGGTGAACATACAGGATAAATCCATTCTGCGCCCAAGTGAGTACAGTTATATCCTTGATACTGCCCATGACCAAAATGCAAATGTGCATGCACATGGTGACGATTAAAATCAATTAGCTGATCTTGTGCAATTAGTTGTAACTCAATATGCGGAAATTGATGGTAAAAATCACCTAGCTTGGGGATCAACCAATGTTCTAACAATGAGGGGATCACCGCAAGAACAACACGCTCTGTTGTGTTCGCACGCTTGGTCGATTCAATACCAAATTCAAGTAGATTAAAGCCTTTGTTCACATGATCCGCTAGCAGCTCTGCTTCTTGTGTTAAAGTCACCCCTTTCGACTTGCGATGAAACAAACTCATCCCAAGCTGGGCTTCTAACAATTTCATTTGATGGCTAACAGCACTAGGAGAAATATGAAGCATACTCGCGGCGACAGTAAAATTAAGCTCTTTTGCCACGACAGAGAACGTATGTAATGCATTAAGTGATAAATTTAAGCTGCTCATGATATGAATTTAGCTCATTTCAATTTGAGCTATTATCGCTTCTCTTAATGCCGTGTCAATTACATACTTAAGTACAACTTTACTAAACCTTGTGAATAAAAAGTGTTCGTATCACTTTTTGAGGAGAACCCTATGTCTATCTATCAAGCGACTATTTTTTGGCAACGTCAATCAGAAGAGGCGTTTATTGATGCCAAATACAGTAGAGCTCATACATGGTCATTTGACGGGGGAGTCACTATTGATGCTTCTTCATCGCCTTCAGTGGTTCCGCTACCTTATTCAAAACCAGACAATGTCGACCCAGAGGAAGCATTTGTGGCTTCACTCTCTAGCTGCCACATGTTGTTTTTTTTACACTTCGCGGCCAAGTCAGGTTATATCGTGGAGTCTTATGAAGACAGTGCAACTGGCATTATGAGCAAAAATGCGCATGGAAAAATGGCGATGACGGAAGTTATATTAAAGCCTCGTGTTACATGGCAACAATCAAAAGAATCCATAGATAAACAGACAATTGACAACCTGCATCATCAAGCCCACGAGGCTTGTTTTATTGCGAACTCCGTCTATACCGAGATAAAAATTGAGTAGCGACTCACCTACCACGATACACGCAGCAGGTACCAGTCTCCCCTGTGCACTGCTGCTTTCCAACCAAAACACTCAGTTACTTGAGTGATGATTTTACTCCCAAGACCGTGTCCTGAGTTTGCTTGCATGCAACTTCGCTTATTTTCAAATTCAAAACCCTGTTTCAAACACCTTACCGTCAACTTTCCCTCGCCATGCTGGAGCGCGTTTTTTGCCACTTGGGTTAATAATAACAAAAAGAGTCTTGGCTGGATTGATTGCTCTGATAGCTGTTCCGTTTCTAGCAACTCAATTTCGAGACCCCGCTGTGCCCACAACTTTTGCCACCGAGACAACATAGGAAAAAGCGCTTTACATTCTAACTTAGCTTTGTTTGGCTGGCACAATAACAACACCGCATCCGCCGTCTCAGCCAACTCACGCTGCCCAGCCTCAAGTTCATCGATCACGTCCAGTGCATCAAGTGGTATATCATCAATTTGTTGGAGCCTACTAATGCTATTGTTTACTCTCGTGAGCGGTGTACGTACCTCATGACTTAAAAAAGAAGAAAACAAGCGCTCTTGCTGCTGTGCATGTCGTTGCGCAAACCTTGCCATTTTAAGTGAGGATTGGATTTCAGCTAACTCAACAAATCTAATTGTGTGCTCATTATCTTTTTCCAAGCTGCACTTTAGCACATTAATATCTTGGCTTATTGAGCGCCATATTCGCCACGCTAAAAACCCCGTAGGAAACAACATAAAGCCGCTCAAAATCAAAAAAATAGGCAACAAACTGGGCGAGTCCTGATGAGAGAAAAAATGAATAACGTACAGCGGCTCTCCACTGTGTCCTTCACTTTTGAGTACATACATATCCCCAGTTGCACTTGGCAGGAGAAATGTATGTTCAAACTCCACATCATGTGTGCTCAATATATGTTGAAACTCAACGGGCATATTAGCCAGTATACCAATATACTTCTCGTCGCTTATCACAGGCATTGATAATTGACCACTCAGCGCCAAATCTAAGTCCTGATACAGGTAGTGCTCAGTCGTGTCATCCCATGCAAAGTGATAAACCCAAGTTGCAACTTGGATCCAAAGGGCAATAAACACTACAAAAAAAATGCCTAGCCTGACTGTGAAATATCGCGCAAAGCTCTGTTGCTTAATCACCTTCGCTCCTTAGCACCACCCCCTGACTCTTGATAGTATGGATCAACTCCACTTCATCATGTTTAGATACATTGCGGCGCAGACGCGTTAACAATGATTTATACATATTATTGTTCACATCTTGATCAGGCCAGATATAGTCCAAGATCTGATCTTTACTTACTGGCATGGGGCTGTGGTTGGCCAGCAAGGATATAAGTTGCCACTGCTGCGGAGACAACACCAAAACTCGTTCGTTACGCTTCGCAATTTTCAAGCTAAAATCAACCTCTAAAGTATCTAATTTAAAAACCTCAGTGCGACTTGATGGCTTTTTTTGCGCTAATATCTTTAACCGAACAGCCAGTTCAGGTAAAGCAAACGGTTTAGTTATGTAATCGAGCGCACCTGCAGAAAAAGCAGCGAGTTTATCGTCAAGTGATGTGGCGGCAGTACAAAATAATACCGGTACACCTTGACCCAATATCTGTGTAGATAGCAAACTCAAGCCACTGCCATCGGGCAGATCCATATCGAGGATCACGGCGTCATAATTAATATATTCCCTTGTTTTAGCAGCTATTTCTTTTGCACTCGAAATAGACGTGGCATAATCCACCTCGATATCCTCGCATTGCAAAAAGTCAATTAATTGGGCTGCCAAGGAAGTATCATCCTCTACCAACAAAACGAGCATAAAACCTCTACACTGTTACCTTGTGGTTACCATGCCACTGATATTGTAGTGCCATCAAACAGGAGTCAACTATGCGAGTCACAAATATGTCTTTAATTCCGTTATTAGTAGCTGGCCTATGTATGTCAGGGTGTAATTCAGATTCAAGTTCTGGAGCTAATAATCCCACAAATGGCAATACAGCAAACAGTACAACAGCTCTGCCTCAACAATCGCAATCGCAATCGCAATCGCAACCAGAACAAACACAATCGACAATGGTCTTCACCAATGGCCGTATTTATACTGTAAATGAAAAAACCCCTTGGGCTCAGGCAATTGCAATAACCGATAATAAAATTGTATTTGTCGGAACCAGTGATCAGGCACAACAATATATCGGTGACAATACCCAAGTTATCGATCTCAAAGGCAAAATGGTCATGCCTGGGTTTCATGATGTTCATATGCACCCTCTGGAATCAGGCTCTGACGCAACCCAGTTTACAATTCCAGAAGCCACTTCAGCGCAAACCTACATCAATTTAGTTGCAGAAGCCGCTTTCCAAAATCCGAATGCCGAATGGCTAATTGGTTACGGACACGCTATTGGCACACTATTAGAAATGGAAGATAACCCCATTGCCGTGCTGGACGAAGCGGTCCCTAATCGCCCAGTAATTATTATGGAGCAGACGTCACATTCCATGTGGGTAAACAGTAAAGCGCTTGAATTAGCAGGGCTTCATTCTGAAAGTCTAGACCCTATTGGCGGCGTAATTGGCCGGGATGAGCAAGGTAATCTGGATGGTATTCTCTACGATAATGCAGGAAACCAGGTCATGGAGCTTGCCATGCGCTCACTCACCAATACCCAGCAAAACGACTATTTGGGACTGGTAGAGTATACAATGCCGGCACTTAACAAAGCAGGGATCACATCGATTAGCGATGCTAGAACATACTGGCAGCGTGGGCACTTAGAAACTTGGTTAAAAATAGCAAATGAAGATAAGCTCACACTCAGAACACATTTGGGCTTGTGGGCATATCCTCAGATGAATGATGCCACTCAACTAAGTAAACTTAAGTCTCTCTACCAAGCAGATCCCACGAGTTTGCTTAAGGTTAATCAAGTCAAATTTTATGTCGATGGGATATTGATCAATACCACAGCTGCAATGCACGAACCCTATCACCAAGATTGGTTAGAATTGGATGGAAACAAAGGGCTCAATTACTTCACACAAGCTCGTTTGGAGAAGTATATAAAAGCACTTGAACCAACAGGCTTTGATTTTAATATCCATGCAATTGGAGACAGAGGTATACATGAAGCGCTCAACGCCATAGAAAATGCTTCTTCTGGCACAGCTCGACACAGATTAACGCATTTAGAAGTTGTTGACCCTGCTGATTACACCCGTTTTGCCAAACTTGGTGTAATCGCTGATGCGCAGGTTGCAGGTGACTTTACCGACCCAAGTCACTGGCCAGAAAATACCCCTTTACTTGGTAGCGAGCGCTCTCAAGATTTAGTGCCAATAAAAAGCTTGGTAGACAATAATGCAACCCTCACATTATCTAGTGATTGGAATGTAAGTCCATTTAACCCCTTTATTGGTATCAGCAATGCAATGACGCGCACACCACAGGCCATTACATTAACGCAAGCGCTTGAGGCCTACACGCTTAATAGTGCCTACGCCATGCGACAAGAACATCTGGTTGGTAGCCTTGAAGTCGGTAAACTCGCAGACCTGATCGTATTAGATAGAAACTTATTCGACAGTACGGTAAAAGAAATAGCCAATACCCAAGTCGTGATGACGCTACTTGATGGTGAAATCGTTTATCAAAAATAAGTAACACTTTAATAAGGGGCGTAAGCCCCTTTTATTACATCAAAGCAACAACCCCTCCGTTAAAATCAGTTTTGATTACCACTAAATTACGAATAAAGTCACTTTTTTACTCTTACAACACAGACTAAACACTTACTCAACAATCTGATTGCGATAAATTACATTTTATTGTTTAAATATACTGAATAAAGGCTAGGTTCTTTTAAAATAGACAGTGTTACCATTGCGCAAAATTTAAACCTGTATTATCTATAAGTTACCCATACCATGTTCAAAGCATCCGTAATATCAAGAATATCAGTCGGATACACGGTAGTTCTCCTGGCAATGGTTGCCATCAGCGTCTTTTCTCTTTTCAGAATGTCTGAGATCAACAGTAATTTGAAAAAAGTAACACAAGTAGCTCAACCAATTGATATAAAAGTAAATTCTGTAGAAAGCAAGCTGGACCAACTCAATTTATCTGTTTATCAGCACTACCATGCAGATACCATTTCTGAACAGCTAAAATTGGAAGGTTCCATCAATGCATATCAGAAAAAGATCCAGCAGCAACTTGATGAAATGGCTAGATTGTTTGCCGATCTGCCAAATAATGATGAAAAGCTACACGTCGTTGAACAGTTTGAAACCAGCAAAGCGCAAGTATTTAATGCACAAAAGAAATCAATGAATGTCGCAAGTGCCGCGCTGAAGAACAAAGCCACCTTAGAGCAGTACCAGAGTCAGATCCGCCAGCTAGATGAGCAGCTGGGGAACATAACAGAACGATATAAGCGCTACAGACAAAATCAGCAAATTACAGCATCTTTGAGCCAGCTAAGGTACGGCATTTCCATCGCAAAACAGTATTTGCTTATCAACAACTTACAAGAGCTTCAAGCACTATCAAAAGAGTATAAACTGTGGCTAGATGATTATGTAAAAAGTGGCTATCAGCTGCAAACACTGTCGCCAAATACCACATTACAGCGCAATATTCTTACGCCAATGGGGGCAGTCGCCACTGAGCTGGCTTGGATCATAGGCAAACAAGATGGTATCAAATCACTGCAAAGCAGTTACCTATCAAGTAAAAATGTGTTGATAGACAACCTAAGTCAGGTAGAAGCCGGTTTACTACAACTAAAATCTGATATGGCACACATTAGCCAGCTTAGCCAAACCTTTAGTGCAACTGTTGAGTCACAAACCACCGCTTCGGTTGAATCTAGCTTCACTTGGATTTCTTTGGCGACACTGACCACCCTCATGTTTGGCATCTTAACGGCCTTTTATATTACCCGCAGTATTAGCCGACCATTGAAGCAAACAGTGGCTGACATCGAAAAACTGGCGACAGGAAACCTAGGAGAACAAATTACGATCGCTGGTAAAGATGAATTCGCGCAACTTCGCCAATCGCTGCAAAGTCTACGGGTTGCTTTTGTTAATATCATTACTGACATTAAAACCCAATCCGAACACATTAATGAGTCAGTTGATACTTTATCGACCAGTGCCCAACACACCACCGCTATTGCCAATCAGCAAAAAGATCAAACGACTCAAGTTGCCAGTGCAGTTCTTGAAATGACAGCAACCTCCAGTGAAATCTCAGATACCGCCGAACAAGCCACCCAACTTATGGCTCATGCAGATGCACTAGCCACTCAGTCGCAGGGGTTAGTGCTTGAAAACCAAACCCTCAGCGAACAGTTACGCGGTGATATGACCTCTGCAGCAGAGGTTGTTGCATCTCTTGACCAAGAGTGCCGTCAAATTCAAGAAGTTGTCAATGTCATCGATACCATTGCCGATCAAACCAACCTGCTGGCACTCAATGCAGCCATAGAAGCGGCTCGTGCAGCTGAGCACGGCAGAGGATTTGCTGTCGTTGCCGACGAAGTCCGAACGTTGGCGATGCGCACACAGACCTCCACTGAACAAATTCAAAGCAAGATTAACCAGCTCCTTTCTTCTTCGGAGCTCGCTGTAAAAGCGCTTCACAGCTCTGTTGAGAACACTGAATCTTGCACGCAAATGGCTAGAGAAATTGATATTCAGATCAAAGAGTTTGCGCAGGGCGTAAGCAATGCACATCAGTTAAATGAAGTCATCGCCGAAGCGGCCAAACAACAACATATTGCAGCTCAGGAAATCAGTACCAGCATCGAAAACATCGATGGGTTGTCGTTACAGACACTAGATCAAATTCAACATAATAATGCCGCAGCCACAGAGCTGGATAAAGCTTCTGGCGCTCTTGTATTGATGAACGAACAGTTTAAGGTGCAATCAAAATGATCAAAGCTAGACTAATATACCTCATTGTTTTTCTGTTTGCTTACCCAGCTTTTGCCAGTGCCAAGCAACAACTTGATCTTTATACATGGCGCCAACAAGAGCTGCTGCTATGGGACAAGATCAATCGCCAAAACCTTCTTAATGACATTCAAGTCAATGTAAAAGTCATCGACTTTGATACTTATCAGGCACATATCCAATTAGCGGTTCAAAATCGTCGCGTCGACCTATTCCAGTGGATGCCAGGGGCTGCTGCCCTTGCACCATTGATTGAACACGGCGTGATCACAGCACAGTCGACTCCACCTGATTCTATTAACCCAAACGCACTACCTGCTGCAACTGGTGCTGATTCTAAAATCTATGGTGTCCCATTTGCCATGCAACTTGAGGGCATGTTGATCAATCAAAAGTTGCTCGCCAAACATGGTCTAACAGTTCAGCCTCGCACCATATCGCAATTGGAAAGTTTATTTGCACAACTTAAAAGCCACAATGTGACACCACTGCAAATGGCTAGTGACCAATGGTATCTGTCTCAAGTCGTTGCCGAGGTCATGACTGCGGGTCTACTCAACGCCTCTCGCGCTAAAGAACTTATAGCTGGTCAAGCATGTTTTACCGACTCTGACTACCTCAAAATACTCGAAACATTAAAGCACTGGTATGCTAAAGGCTACATCAACCAAAATGTTTTAACACAAGACTATCACGGTATGGGGACCAGCAAAGCGCTGGGGAACTCGGCGATTGCACTAGATGGTGGCTGGCGTGCAGGGCCAAACTCTGTTTTCTACCAAGTTGATAAAAGTTACAAAGTTGATTTTTGGCCAGTACCAGGCGAAAGCGGACATTTCTATGGATTTGCAGATGGTACCTATCAAATCAATGCGAAAAGCAAGCAGGCAGAACTTGCTCAAAAAGTGCTACATTTTACTACCACTAAAACATTCGCCAACTTATTTGCCAACACGCTAAATGAGATCCCGGCTTACGGAGGACAGGTGCAAATTAACAGTGCAAACTTGCGTGCTCAAGCAAAACTGCTTAACGAGCAAAGTTATGATGCGAGCTTATTTACCGCACCTTCGTTAAATCAAGGTATACCTAGTTACCAACAACTTGTTGCAGAGGCCATAAAGCAAGTATTCTCTGGTAATTCACCACAACAAGCAGCGGCCCATATTCAAAAGGGGTTAAACAGTTGGCACTACATAGGAGAAGCTAACTGCCAACTTTGAAATATTAATGGGCCGGCTTAATTCACTGGCCAGCCCATTTAAATAAAAAAATCCAATAAATAAACATTGACTGTTAAACAAACCAATTATAAAAATGGAAATACATAAAATACAAAAAGCAAGGATTACGCATGTATTTCAATAAAAACAAAATAAATAAATTAATATCTTTTTCATTACTTTTCTCTTCAAACTTTGTATTTTCTTCACAAAACATCCAACCATTAAGCACTACTTATGATAAGGCCGTGATTCAAGACATTGCTGAATTTGCTGAGCTAGTACACAGAATAAGATATTTTTATCCAAGTGAAACAAATAATGCGACGCAATGGGAGTATTTTTTATAATATAGTATATCAGAAATACTAAAGCTCCCCACTGAAGATCGCTTAGAACATGGCTTAAACCTACTAAAATCAGTTACTCCATTAATCGAACGCGAAAAGAGCAAACTACCTGACTTAAAAGAGTCCGAACAGCTTTATCACTGGATAAACTTTGGGCCTCGTCAATACAACTTTTTCTTTAGAGTAATATTAAAATCTGACCCACAATATATTCCAGCGCCAAATGCGCTGGTTTACTCCGATTGGTATAATGGACAGGAACTCCACTGGCCACTATTTAGCCGTAAACAAGATCTTCATCTAGGTAAGGTTCATCATTCAATTGACGGGCCAGTATCATTGGAAGACCCTGCGACATGTATGGCAGCTGTAAGCTCCATCTGGGGTGAAATACATCATTTTTGGCCTTATTTTGAGCAAGTATCAGTAGATTGGGAATCAAGCCATGTCGAGTTACTCAATGGGTGTTTGGGTGACATTGATAAATTAGAACAAGTAATAAGAACTGAGTTTACTAAGCTTCAAGACAACCATGTATGGGTCGGGTTACCCAGAGAATATCGTGAATCAAACTTCTATCGACTCCCCCTAGATATTGACCATATTGAGGGAAAAGCAATCGTTACTAATAAAACGTCATATTTAACGCTACAAGCAGAGATAGGCGATGAGCTTATTTCAATTGACGGTACGCCTACCGATAAACTCATTGAAAATTATAAAAACCAAACACTTAAAAGTGTACATAGAGCTGAAATCATGGCCACTCGAATGTTACCAAGGCTGTATAATGCACCACAGCTCGTTGACCTAGAATTCAAAAAGCCTGACGGTCGAGTCATCACAACTTCAACGGCATCAATACACGACAACGTAATAGGTCCATTTAACAGACCAGCAAAAGACGGCTCAGTCATTCAGCAGCTAGGTGATGGAATAACAGTATTCAGGCCCCATAAACTGTCAAACCATGACGCACTGCAGACCGCAAAGCTAGCTTTAGCAGACAGTCACGGCGTGATATTGGACATGCGTGGATACCCATCTAACCTGATGTTGACCAATCAAGCTCTGGGCATGTTCACTGACAACCCCCTGAAACTTGGCGAATTCTCATTTTTTATCCAACTATTGCCAAACCGAGAACAAGCATTCAAAGCTGAACAACTTTCACCCACACCAGCTACACCACAATTATTTAATGTCCCGATAGTAGCAATGGCTGGACGCAATAACCAAAGTGCAGGAGAACATATGATGCAATGGGTTCAATCAATGGGTATACCTATTGTAGGTGAGGTCACTGCTGGTATTAACGGCGAACACGTCCATGCTCAATTATTTGGTGGCCATGCAAATGGAGGGATTTCGTTTCGATATACCGGATCTTTATCCAATCAATTCGATGGCAGTAAGCTGATTGGTGTGGGTATTCAGCCAGATATCCTTACACCTATTACTCAAGAGTCGATTCAACAGAGTCGAGATATACAAATGCAAGCAGCGATTACGCAGCTTAAACGTATGATGCAACATTAATTCTGTACGAGCTAGACTGTCTAATATGGCAGTCTAACGCTCAGGCTGCATTAAATTCCTGCTAACTTTAGGTTTGCATTTTACAAATGCCACTGAGTATTTTCTTTACAATGCAATTTATATAAATATAAAGATAGGCGTGTAAAGATAAAATGAAGATTCTACTCTCATAAACATATAACCTAAACACACCTCGAAAGGACAGCTAACCAACCGAAATTCAGTTGAAATTAGCTTTGGTAAGCATAGACAAAATTCGCTAAAAAACTGAGAGAAATTAGAAAAAATCATGAAAAAACAGTGACAAGAGATATAAAAGCTCGCCTTTATTCACAAAAACTCAACGCCCACTAGTACACTAACAAAGCGTATGTCGCCCACACCTGTATAGATCACTAATGATATCTATTTCGGACTATTACCTTAAATTGAGTAATTAAATACTCAACAAAGCGAGAAGAATTCAATCAAAAGTTTGACTCAGCAACTAAAAACAACCACAAAAGCTTAATCGCAACCTTATAGATTCAAAAATGGCTATTAACTTCCTGTTATTAAACCTCACATAATCATAAACCATGCTAACAACATTAATTGAAAATTAAGCACAATTCATATCATGAAAAACTCCTCAACAAAAAAGAAACTCTTTAAAACCTTAAGAAAACTAAAATCTCATTTATGAAAAATTTATAAAGCAGTGAAAAACACAAAAAAACCTAAAGAAAACTATTTACAACATAAAAAAACACCTCTAAGGTAATAACCAACACAATAAAGTGTTTTATAAAAATTAAGGATTAATAATGAAGCTTTCTCTAAATAAGAAAAAAATCAAATCTCTAAGCCAAGACAACAAGCAGCTTCCTAATCAAGCTACACCAGCAATTGCTGGCGGTCGCCTTACTGATAACTGCACAAACAACTACTATTCTAATAAATTTCAAAACTGTAACACTTTAATCCATACCGATCGCAATCAAACGGCTTGTTGCCCATCTGCTGCATGCTAAAATACAATTTCAAGTAAACTTTAAAATAAAAAGAGATAATTTCAGTTATAAAATAGATTTATCTCTTTTTAAATTACCTTCCCAGCTTTATAAAACTACCAATTTAAAACCACATTAAATCTAAAATTAACATTTTAGGCTGAGACATTTAGATAATAAGTAGAGTTTGGCTCTGGCTATAATCGGTTTAGAACATAATTTCACTTTAAACTCAAGTGCGGGCTTTAAGCTACTTCTTCAAAAAGACATACAGTGAAACAGCTGCGGTAAAAAAGTGGAACTATTCATAGCACCACTTTTTGCTAGTTTAATATGCGCTAGAACCTTAACGTGCTAACGCCTGACGAACAAGTTGAGTTGCTTTTTCCATCTGAACATCTCGACTTTCCACAATAGATGCTTGTGTGGCTGGTACTAAGTAGTCCGGCTGAATACCCACTCCAATCAACTTACTCCCATCAACCTGATCAGAACGAGAGGCAGTATATATATATGTTACCCCACCATTAGCTTGGCCGGAAAACACCGTTCCAAACATAATATCGCCATTAATCCCTGCTGTTACCTCACCGACAATAGGAATATCCATATTTTGAGCAATCATTAAAAAATGTTCACCAGAACTTTGATTGTAGGTTTGAGATATGGCCACAGTAGGCACGTCATATAGCTTTTCATTTAGAGGGACACCGAGATCAAAAGACAAAGTGTGAGGGTCTGCCTGATTCGGTAACCTCTGGACAAATTGCTTAAAAGGACCAATTGTCGCTTTAGCGTCAGTGAAATAACCCAGAAGAGAGCGAATTAATGCGAAGTTTTTTGGGTAACCACGCATGTCCAAAACTATCGCTTGGGCAGTTTTAAGCCTCTCCTTTGCAGCGTCATAATGTGCTTGCTCTTTGATGTCATAAAGACGCAGGGCTACAACTCCATCACCCAACTCCTTAATCAGTGGCGGTTGTGTCTGGTTGTTGTAAAACCTACCTATCACTTTGTTATGTATTGTCGCCGTAGTGGTGGTGATTATTTCTCCACTTGGCTTTTTGAAAGTAAGTTTGTATAGATCCGGGGATTGATATGTATAGGCAAGCTGAGCTATTGCGATACTTCTTTCGAAATGTTTACTACGTAATCTAGTGCCTAGCATTTCATTTACCAGCTCAGCCACAGGCACATCATCAATTGCAAGTAGTTCATCCCCAATATCGATTTGCTGCGATAGATAGTCTGTTTTGTGAGTAAGGATCGCTTTATTTTCTATCTGTTGTAGTCGAATTGGTAAACTATACTGCCCATAAGCTGAATATTCCTCAGGGAGTCCAAAGTAGAGGTGATTGTCTTGCAGTTTACTCAGCTCTCTACGCGCTGTCGTTTCAAAATTGCCTGGCTCATCAATACACGCCTGCAGTAGCACCGAATGGCTATCTTGCCAATTTACATCTACTTGTTCAAAGTACGGCCAAAAATGATAGATCTCACCCCAAATTGAACTCAGAGCAGCCATGCACATTGCTGGTTGGTGCAATGACAGGTTTCTTTTTTGTTCCTTAAATGCCTTACCAGCGAGGCTATCTTGTTCACTTAAATACAGGGGCCAATAAACAGCTTGGCTATCATAAATATCACTATAAAAATCAGACTTTGCAGTTAACATTGAGCTTTTTAGCTCTTCAGGTTTATCTGATAATAGCGTACGTTCATATACATAAAACCATCGAGCGGCTCCATTGTACCAAGTACGAGCAGCCCCTTGTTTATCCAACACAGGAAGCTTACCTTTGTCGACCTCAATGTAAGGGGCAACCTTTTTCAATTCCAACATGGCGTATTGCATCCGCGCTGTAGCAGGCTGTTTTACCATATCGCTGATGACATGCTCTAGAAAGTAGTCCCACTGAGTATCTGAAACAACTTCACTCGGGTAGAAATAACGTACCCTATGCACAAACTCACTAAACTCAATAATATCCGGCAAAGCAGCCTGATATTGTGCTTTATCTGTAAACTCAGTCTGCACAGCGCTGCCTGCGTTGTCACTGGCATGAGAAGTGCTTGTCATTGTCAGCAATATGCCAACATAGATCACACTTATTTTTTGTCTTAACTTCATACTAACTCCTTTTTTATTATGTAAGCCAAAACTACATTATAAAACGGCAAGGATTTGTCAATAAACCAATAAAATCAATGATTTATTTAATATCAGTAGTG
Source organism: Pseudoalteromonas luteoviolacea (assembly GCF_018100925.1). Classification (GTDB taxonomy): domain Bacteria; phylum Pseudomonadota; class Gammaproteobacteria; order Enterobacterales; family Alteromonadaceae; genus Pseudoalteromonas; species Pseudoalteromonas obscura. The sequence continues at coordinate 228,416 of NZ_JAGJEH010000007.1, forward strand.
TGATTGTCTAAAACTGTTGGCAGTTGCATCGAGTGCTGAATTGGTGGCAGGAATGTCTCATTTAATTAATAACATAACGAAAATAGAGTTAACTCTTAGTTACTCGCTCAATTAACGCAATAAAAACCTCCACATCATTGAAATTATTGATTAAAGTTAAAAAGGAAAGATACTAAATGAAGCTGTATTTACATATGAATTTCGCTTAGTAGAATACTTAAACCCTCATATTTTTTACTGAGCGAGCAATTTATGCTTGTATTAACATATAGTAACGGTATCGTATAGCAAATTTTATAATCAAGCTTGTTTGTTGGAAGTCAAATGCGTTTACTAATGTTACTCCTTTTTTGGTTATCAATCCCTGCCATGGCCTATCAAGTTCAACCCATGATTGTTGACTTAGCTGCACATGGTAACAAATCATTAGTCACTTATCGTTTGCAAAACCCTAGTGAAAACACATTACCCATCGAAATAGAAGTATATAAGCGTACATTTGATGAAAACCAACAGGAAATACTGGTACCTGCAGAAGACGACTTTATTGTTTTACCACCGCAAGTCGAAGTAAAAGCAAAAAGTTATCAAGTTTTCCGCGCCAAGTACTTGGGCTCGCCAGAGCTTAAAGAAACCCACTCTTACCGAATTGTATTTAAACAATTACCATTGCCAGATGAAGACGATAAATCAGGGGTTAAAATGGTATTTAATTTTGCAACCCTAGTATTTGTCAGCCCTGATGGCATAAAAGCGCAACAGCAAAGTGAGATCCGTTGCGAAAAAACCGATGATTGCAAGCTCACAATAGCTAACAAAGGTAACCGAGTATTAGACTTATCTCATTTTGACTACCACTTCCACCAAGGCGAAACAGTCATTAGTTGGGCGCAACTGCAATCAATTACATCTGGGCGCTTCATTATGCCTGGGCACAAGATGGAAGTTGATTTAAAACCCATCATTACAGACAAGCCTTCCAAAAGCGCAGAGCTAATAAACCTATTCGATAAAAAGTAGCTTTATCTATGTTATTTTTGGGCGCTTATATTCGGCCTATTGATTTGAAGTGTGTGTTATACGCACTTCTTTTATTTTGGGTTTCTAAGACATTTTCTGCCACCTTCGAGATGGACTTTCCTGTGCGGCTGCACATTGCCGAGATAGGGCAAGTTTCTGCCGCTACCGATGGAATAGAGTTGAAATCGATTGCCGCTACCGAGTTTAAAGACAAAATGCAGTCGGTGTTGAGCGAAGAAATACTGGCATGGTTAACCGAGCTTGGTGACACAGCCATCACACCGGCTGAATTCTCAGCTAAAGGGATTGAGCTCACCCTACAGCCACAAGACCTGACAATTGAAATGTCCCTGTCAGAAGCGGCAATGGCCACAGACAGCTTGTCGTACGGCAGACAAAAGCACTTTGAACTCCCCGAGGGAGAAGCAAAGTGGGCGGTTTTGAATAACCTTAACTTGAATCATGAACGAACCAATAACAACCATGACCATAGATCACAACTGGAATGGCTAATAGATGCAAATATTGGCGGCGGAGACGGCATCAATATGAAAAGCTCTGTGTTTTGGGAAAATGGCAATCAGCGATCTAGTAAAGTTTATCGAGGAGAAACAGCATTTTACTATGATCAACCAGATAAGCCATTGCGATACACATTAGGCGACACCAGCATGAATAGCGCAGGGCACTTACCTGGTGCCCAACTGGCTGGATTTAGTATTGAGAAAGCTTACTCTAAATTGCAACCACAACGTCGTATCACACCCGGCAATAGCCAACAGTTTGTGCTTCCTCGCGCTGCTCTGCTCGAAGTTTACATCAATGATTTTTTGATCTCCCGATTGCGTTTAAAAGCGGGTCGATATGACCTAAGTGATCTGCCGCTCACATCAGGGGAGAACAATATTCACGTGGTTGCAACTTACCCCAATGGCGAAAAAGAAGATTTTTATTTTACAACACATTACAATGCTAGATTGCTAGCAAAAGGACTAAGTGATTACTCACTGTCAGTTGGTTATCTCTCTTCTCTTGAAGACCAACGTTTTCACTATGACGACGACTTAATCATATCTGGTACATATGAATACGGATTAAGCGATTCCTTTACATTTGGTTTCAATGGCGCTGTGCACCCGCGAGGCCATGTGCTGGGTACACTGGCAACCATTAATAGCCCGATAGGTAATCTCTCGCTGCGCTACTCTCAAAGTGAAGTGAATGGCACAGTGGGCAGTATCTACTCGCTGGAAACTGAACATAGTATTTTCGGTCACGGTAATGTTGGCTCACCAAACTTCCGATTGGGGTACGAGATCAGCCATGACTTTACCAGCAGCCCTTGGCTTGAATTCGATACCAGAAACAACCGCAACCGTGCATTTGTTGATTATAGCTATTTTATTAATGAACATATGGACTTGAACTTCAACGCAACGCGTGCCCAAAACGATGATAACTTTGTAACTGACAGCATCACCGCTGAATTTAATGTTCGATATGAGACAATTCGCTTGAGAATGGGTTACAACCATACCCAAAGTGAAGATGATAGAATTGAGCCTGACAACCAGTTCTTTCTCAACTTTACTTGGAATTACGACAGCCGTGAAAATAGCAATCGTGCAAGAGCCCAATACAACAGTCGCACCAAGGTATCGAGTGCCAGCTACGCAAAAACCAATCACAATTTCGTCAATGACTATGGTTATCAAGTACTGGCTGAGCAAGGGGAAGACTTTAGACAGGAGCAATTAGAAGCGAGTTATACAGGCGCTTTTGTCAGAGCAGATATCAGTGCCAACAACCATTCCCGTTTTGGCATTCGTTCAGACAGTAGCGCCAGTGTGAACTTATCAACCAGCTTAGGTGTTGCTGATGGCCACTTTGGTATGGGGGCGACCACCACCGCGCCATTTGCCGTAGTGACCAAACACAATACACTTAAAGATGCAGATGTGTTGATAAATGTTGATAGGACTGGGCGAGCGCAAACTAAACCAAGCAACCATATAGGTGCTCTCATTGATTTAGGTAACGGCTACAGTAAAACTCAGCTTAACATTGATGTACCTGACGCCCCACTTGGCTACGACTGGGGTCCTGGCATCTATGTTAAAGTAGGAGGCGCAGCAACAGGCCATCATATTCAAATAGGGTCTGACTTATCATATACCATTATTGGCACCTTAGTTGATGATAAAGGCACACCAATTGCAATGAAACGAGGGCGTATTGTAAAACAGCAAAACGCCGAGTCCGCCGATCCCCAAGCACAAAGTTGGCCGTTTTTCACCAACCGCGCCGGGCGCTTTGTGGTAGAAGGAATAAGCTTGGGTCATTTTGACATCGAGTTGAATAACTTAGTCGGACAACTGAATATTGCTGACACCGAACAGCGGTTTGTCAGAATAGGTAAAGTAGTATTAAAACCAGCCCAGCCTAAAGGAGGCGCACATTGATGAAGTTCAAGATCTTGGTATTGCTGATTTTGAGTTATCTGCTGTTCACTTCACCAGCACAGGCTAACTGGCGCAATTGCTACGGTAATTTATTAGCCACCTCCAATCCCAGCGATATTATTACTGAGCACAAAAATCGTGTTTCAGTCTTTTTACCCCTTAAAGTGCAGGTGTCAGATAGGTTACTCGACTGCGCCGATGAGATATGGGTTGAAGATGTCTACTACTACTCAATGGTTTTTGAAGGCCCTACTCAGGATAAATACGCCAAGCTGTTTGATGCTCAGTTTAAAAAAATCAAAGTGAGAAATGGTATTTGGAAGTCAAAGCTCACAGATCGCTCTACTCAAATGTGGGTGCGCCTGAGGCATTACAGCTTATTCCCAGCAGGTGAATATTACGGTGCCATTAAAGTATCAGTTGTTAGAAACAACCAAGTCGTAGAAGAGCAATATCTAGACATGACTTATTATTCTGAGCCCCAAGTGTCAATATCACTGGATAATAATAGTAAAGGCAAAGTATCCGGTGGTCATGGCCAATACCAGATCAACTTGGGCGAACTGAAAAGTAATATGCGTTTTTACTGGGGCATTAAAATTCTCAGCAATAGCTCTTACGATATTGTCTTGGACTCTGAATTCAATGGATTGCGTCATGAAACCAACACTCGAGCACTGATTGATTACACCATCGCCTTTGATAACGTCAAAATATCGTCATCAGAGCAACTTAATCGCAGCTACAACTTTTATTCAGGTGTCAAAAATAAGTGGTATGGCTTTGAATTTGTTTTGGGCAATGTCGAGCTAATGCCAGCTGGCTATTATCGAGATAATTTATCACTCACTGTATATCCCAGGTAAGCATATGATAATAAAAGGTTAAATGAATTTTTATCACACAGAGCACAAAAAGTTTGGAATAATATTTCATTCTTGGCACACCCTTTGCTTTTAAAATATCAACTAGGCAACGACGCCTAGAATTGAAAACTAGATATAAAAACTACTTCGTGTTTTGTTTAAGGGGAAAAGCCATGAACGCATTACTAAAATCACTATTCGCTGCAACTGCATTCACATCAATCACCGCAGCAGCTGCTGTCTCAGATATCTCAGGTACTGAAGCTAAATTCACTTTCGAAGGTACAATCGCACCAATGTGTAAAACAAGTAGCGGTAGCAGCAACAGCGTTACTGGTCTAAAGCTTGATTCTTCTCAGCAGACGCAAGAAATCGGTACTCTAGATGTATGGTGTAACACTGGCGAAAATGCAACGACAGAGTACACATCTGCAAACGGTGGTTTCCTAGTCGCAAACAACGCGAAAGGTAGTAAAATCGCTTACACACTAAACATCGGTGATACTTCTGGTATCGATTTACAGACTGGTACTTACAAGCATTCAAAAGCAACGACAGCGGGTACAGGTGTGACTGGTGAAACTCAAGCTACATCGCTTAAAATCACGCCTCAGTCAAACGGTCTAGATGACGCAGGTACTTACTCTGATACTATCACAGTAACAGTAAGCCCTAACTAATTTGAAATTGGGCAGATAAGTTTATGGCTTAATCTTTACTGCCCAAATCATCTAATATGAGCTGATTAAAGTATGTATCAGCTCATTCTTCCAACCAAGCCGCTCCCTCATTTATGCCAAAGTCGTGGCATTTCATAGACAATGGCCTTGACGTAATTACAGCAAAACCGACTCAGTTGAGTACATTGTTTTCTAAAAAACAAGTTGATTAAAATTTAGCTTACCCAAGACTCTAACTATATGGGTTTAGACAAATTCACAAACCAAGTTACAACCGATTTAAAAGCACAACTCTATCTCTTTGAGCTAAAGAGCCCAGATCAGCATTAGCTATTCTCAGGCTTGCAAACCAGCACTGGTTGACTGCGGCACACACTCATACAGCGCATATCTTGATAGTCTAAAACAACAGCGTATAGAGCAATGCCCGAACTCAATCAACAAAGAAAGCTGTAAGATAAAACACAATCGACCTATATATCAGTCTGAAAAGCGGCCATATCCATTAAAAAAGATAGAGCCTGAGTTTGGCTCATTTGCTCGGGATCAAACTCGGTTTGGCCGTTTTTACGTAGTAACTCATAAAAAGATTCAGAGCCCCCAGCATAGCCCATTTGCCACTTTGCAAAAGTTGGGCTCTCTACCTCGTCGTAACTGATAATGGTTGCTTCTTCATGCCTTGGATCATCGGCAATATCGAGATAAAGTTCATTAACGGCTTCTCTGTCCCCTTCTAAGGCTTGCAAAAAGAACTGGTTTTCAAAACAAAGCATGCCACATACCGCAATTTCATCGTTATTAGATCGAGCCGTTTCCAAAATATTACGTAAATCCGACAAGCTCATACTGCGAGATGCCTGACTAAAATATACCAACCTGACTAGCTTCATACCCTTACGCTCCTAGTAATGGCCACTCAAATACCTTTGCACAGAAAGTGTAATCATTGGCTATAGTTAACAAAAATACAAGGCAAGAACAGCAATGATTATGGAAAGACAACAGCACACCATTTTGAGCATTGGCCCACATTCGACGTCCCTGGAAACACTTTTAAAACAACTTAATTGCAATGTTGAAACTGCCACTAACTTAAGAGCAAGCAAAAAGCTTATACGTAAGAAAAAGCCAGGGCTTCTGGTGCTAAACGTAGAAGACACAGACTCAGAAGAGTTAGCTGAACAGTTACTGGAATATGTCAGAGTCGGTTGCCAAGACAAGGACATGATATTTATTGTTGCGCACCAACCTGAGCGTATGCCCGATGCATTAAGCTGGATTGAAAACTATGATATCGCCAGCTTTATTAGCCTTGCTCAAAACAAAGAAGCCTTCAACTTAAGCGTCATCGAGCGCAACCTCAAAGCTTGGCAACGACTTTTACAAATTAACGCACAGCACAAGGCTGAAAGTGATTTATTGATGAGTGTCGCCCACTTACATAGGAACAATAACGACATTAATGAAGTCATGCTTACGTTTATGCAATCCCTTGCCAACATCGCCTGTGCGACAACACATTGTAGAATTAAGATCAGCAATCAACATGACGGTGAGCTAAGCCAAGTATGGCCACAGCAACAATTGGTAGAAAAGGCACTGACTGATGCTTTTGGGTTGCCAACTTTGCCCGCCTATCTAGCTCGTTCACTTACAGAAAAAAAGCCTCAAATTGACCTTTTACCAAGTAAGGAAACATTTCATTCGGTTAATCAATTGCTGGGGGCAAACCTCAGTAGTTATCTTATATTTCCTATTGTTGTTTACGACAAAGTGCTGGAGTTAATGGTGTTTTTCATTGATGAACAAGCAATGGATTCAGTGTCTATGCGACAGATAGACGTTGTCAGTAAATCCGCAGAGCAATTAACCATCTTACTAGAAAGAAAAGAATCAGAGCGGCGCTTGAAGAAGCAATGTAAAAGGTTAAAAGAAGCGCTGATTAAGCTAAAGCAAACCCAAACACAACTTGCTCACAGTGAAAAAATGGCAACTGTCGGCCAGTTTGCAGCAGGCATCGCCCATGAGATCAATAACCCACTCTCTTCTGTGTTAAGTAACTTTGGCTCAATGGATAATTACCTAGACAGCATCCTTAATTTGCAAAATTTACACGACCAATTTTTGAGTGCCGTTGAAGTTGGCAATCAGCATATTGGCGCGGAAATTAAAAACCAAATCAGTGACTATCGAGGACAATCGGATATTGATTTTATTTATGATGATATCCGTGAAATTGTCGCCCAATCTCAAATGGGGTTAAGCCGAGTCAGCGAAATCATCAAAGATTTGCAATCATTTACAGCGCCAAATAATCAACACCAAACCAAACTAGACGTTGCCACAGTTGTGGAGCAAAGCTTGATGTTACTGAACAACCAAAACCCCAGCGCAATTTCAGTGACAACCAATTTTTCGCATACTTGCCAGCCAACTTCTAATCCTGGATTTGTACAGCAGATCTTAACCAATTTACTGAAAAATGCTTTTCAAGCCGTAGCGCAATGTCGTAATGACCACCCGTTTGTTGAACTAAGCTCAAAAGAAGCTGATGACATGCTATTGCTTACAGTGAAAGATAATGGCCCAGGGATCCCCTTGGATATTCAAGAGAAGGTTTTTGACCCATTTTTTACGACCAAAGAAGTTGGTCAAGGCAGCGGACTGGGCCTATCGGTGAGTTACAACTTGAGTAAGCGGCTTGGTGGCAGTTTATCGCTTCAATCGGAACTCGGTGAATGTACCTCTTTTACCTTAGCACTGCCGATAAACTAAATCACTATGCTGGCGCTGAGTGATTTCCTAGTATGTACCTTGCTCATTTTTCGGCGGTATGAGGATCCAACGGCCACTAAAGGTACAAATAAAATAAATAACACTATGAATATATAAGTCAGATTATGCAATGCCTGCCCTTGTTACAGTGGGCCTATTATTACTGGGGATCAACATGGCAAATAAACACTGACAATGGCACCGCCATCTTCACAATTGCGAAAAGCGAGCTTACCCTGATGCGCATCAATGATCTCGCGGCACAATGCTAAACCAAGCCCAGTTCCAGAGTGCTTTGTCGAATAAAACGGTAGCAGGGCGTTTTCCAGTACTTCTTGAGCCATACCGGTGCCAAAATCTCGCACTTCAATGGTAATTCCCTGTCGTTCTAGTTCAATAAAGCGTAATTGCACTAATGGCGTTTGTGCTTGCTCACTTTGTGCTTCATGGGCATTTTTCAAAATATTAATCAGTACCTGCTCCAGCTGGTGCTCATCGGCATACAGGGCAGATTCAGGGATCTCATTTGTCAGTTCAAATGGGTACAAAGCGTTTAATTGCTCTAACAACGCTGGCCACCTAATTAATGTTTTGCTAGGTAACTTTAGTTTGGATAACTCACCATAGCCTTTGATAAACTCATTTAAATGACCGATCCGCCGCGATATAGAGCTAAACACTCTATCTAGGCGAGGTTCTTCTAGATTCTGCGCCAGTAACTGACCTGAATGACACATGGAGCTGATCGGGGCTATGGAATTATTTAACTCATGGCTGAGTACCCTGATGACTTTTTTCCAAGTTTGTACTTCTTGGCGACCAAGCTCGTGGGTGATGCTTTTCAACAAGTATAGGGTATGGCTCGCTTGATGAATGCGCATACCTGACTTTGCTAAGTGCCATGCTTGCTCTTCACCACTGGCATCCTTGAGCGTGAAAATGCTCTCTCCGCTATTTTGCAATGCCTCCGCAAACCCGCCATCTAACTCATTGCGTATAGCTAACCAATCGTGCCCTAACAAAGACTCACCGTGATTAAACATCAACTCAGCAGCGCGGTTAGCAAAAATGATTTTATGATCCGGGCTCACTAAAAATGTTACCACAGGCGATGTATTAAGCACTTTATCTAACAGCATTTCACGTTGATAAAGATGTTGCCGCTCTTTTCTCAGTTTTTCTGCGCACTGGTTAAATACAGTAAAAACACTATCGTAAATTGGGTGTTTTTTGGGCGCGATACTGACCGAAAAATCCCCATCAATCAGGCTTAACAAGCCTTGTTCAATACTGCGCTGAATATTCGCCTGTGCCTTATTGTATCTGTGGTACACGTAACCAATTAAACTAAACAGCACAGTACCAATCAGTAAAAAAACCAGCGGGTAATCAGGGCCATATACAACCCCAGCAATAGAAAAAGCGACTTGGCACAAAAAGAAAAAGCTCAGTAACTTAGTCATCGCTCTTTTCCAGTTTGAACTTTTCGATGCGTCGATAAAGGGTCTGACGACTTAAACCGAGCTCCTGAGCCGCATGCGCAATTGTCCAATTATGCTTGTCCAACACCTGCTGCATGTGCTCTTTTTCACTCAGTATTGAAGTTTGTTCTTGCCCTTGGAATGCACTTGCGGTTACACAGTCCCCCTCAGCAAAAATCAGTGCTCGCTTACAGGTATTTTCAAGCTCGCGTACATTGCCCGGCCAAGTGTATTGCATCAAGAATTGTTCGGCATCTTTTGACAACGAGTGTGCGTCACCAATAAAGTGGTTCGCCAGCGGTATAATGTCCGCTCTGCGCTTATTGAGTGGCAAAATAGTCAACTCCATTCCATTTAGTCGATAGAAAAGATCTTCTCTAAAATCACCATTTTTAATATCGAGCTGCAGATTTGCATTAGTCGCACTGATCACCCTAACATCCACTTTTTGCGTCACATTTGAACCCAGCCGCTCAAACTCTCCCGTTTGCAAAACACGTAATAGTTTCATTTGACCTGAAAGCGGTAAATTACCAATTTCGTCTAAAAATAGTGTACCACCATCTGCCGCTTCGAAACGTCCAGCCCTTGCTTGATTTGCCCCAGTAAACGCGCCTTTTTCCGCACCAAATAACTCTGCTTCCATCAACTCTTGTGGAATTGCGCCCATATTAACCTTAATAAAGGGTTGTGTCGCACGTTGAGACTTTTGATGCACAAAATCAGCTAGCTTTTCTTTGCCAGAGCCATTTGGGCCGGTGATAAGCACATTGATATCTGCTGCTGCAACCTTGGTAGAAGTATAAATCAGCTCTGACATTTCTTTGCTTTGGTAAACGAGTGCGCACTCTGTTGATTGAGTTACTTTGGCCGCCAACTGCTCTTTGATCGCACCAAGGAGCTTTTGGTCATCCCAAGGCTTGGGAAGATAATCTGCTGCGCCAGACTTTACCAATGAAATAGCGGTTTCTAGCTGGCTCCAGGCAGTGATAATAATAATCGGCAGTGACGGGTTGAGTTCTTTTAGCGCACTAAATAATTGCTTGCCTTCTTCCCCTGATGTGGTGCCTTCGCTAAAGTTCATATCCTGGATCACCAAGTCGACTTTTTGATGCGATACAGCCAAAAGTGCTTCTTTTACACTCGTCACACTCAGTACTTTGTAATCGTGAATACTCAGTAGCAAATCTAGTGCATCTAAAATATCTGGGTTGTCATCAACAACGAGAATTGTGTTCATACGTGCTTTGCAAACATACAGCGGCTATCAAGCCGCTGCATGTTGATTCCTTATTATTTATAGCGTGCGAGTCGCTGTGACAGGCGCTATTTTTGTTGTTTTCCAAGCTGGTAGCCCAGTTGCTGCAGTACCAGAGATAAACACGATAATAACACAAATCAAATAGCTCATTACATCAGGTTTAGGCATTAAAATAACGTTAGCTAACAACATATTAATGGCAATAACACTGACCACGCCTAGCCCTCCAGCAATCGCACTCACCAACCAGTTTTCACTCAACACATACAGCAATACATCTTTTTTACGCGCGCCTAATGCACGTCTGATCCCAATGAGTTTTTTCTGCTTTGAAACATGGAAATGCGCGTGTGCGAAGCAGCTTATCATCGTTACCAATAACATAAATGCCGTCAATAAACTAAATAATGTGGCCAAACTGGTTGCTTGTTTAAAGTAGTCACTATGATGATCTTCCATCGTGATTATTTCGCGTATGTCACGCTCTGGGTGTACTTTTTTCAGCGCATCCCTGATCACTTGCTTAGTGTGTTTTAAATCGCCCGGTGCCACTTTAACCATATATATCAACCTAGATTGTGCACGTGCCATATTGCGAAATTTAAAGATTCCGTAGTGCGGATAAGCGCGCGTAGGCCTGATCGCAAAGTCAGAAACAACCCCGACAATACGACCTTCAGAAGTTTGCTTTCCAACCGCAGACTCCCCCGGATAAAGCGCTTCAGCCAATGACCGAGAGATGACAATATTTGGTTCAAATTCAGGGGATTCTAGATACCCACGCGTTGCATTGTCGTCCGCGTTGAAGTTTCTTCCAAGATGCATTTGCGTATCTAATAACTTAAAGAAATCTTGCCCTACATAATAGGTAGGTATGCCACTGAACTGACGCTCTACAGGCATATCTTCTGGGTGGTTAATATCTTCTATTGAGTGATAATTTCCACCGCGCATTAATGGTAACTGGTTAGTATATGTCACCATCTCTACTACATTGAGGTTTGCCAGTGCCGCCATATCTTCATCAACAACAGACAAAAAGAAATCTGCGTCCAAAAAGGCTTCTGAGGTGGGGCGAACTTGAAACGCCAACACATTCTCCATGTCAAAACCAACATCACGAGATAACTTTTCATTCGCATCAATACTCAGCAATAGGCTGTTACATGCCAGACCAATGGTTAGAACCAGTTGAAATATGAGTAAGCCCGTCGCAAACTTGCGCAGCAACATTGATTTAAATAGTGCTTTTATGTTCATGAGCCTGCTCCTACTTTAAAATACTTGCCAGTGGCGTGCGAGCGCCCTGAACTAAAGGGTAAATGGTACTTAATAAACTCGATGTCAGGGCCACACCAAACCCAATCACGACCATATGCAATGGTAATTCGGCAACGGGTGCTAGGTCTTCAAAGAGTTGACGGTACAAAGCTAACAAGCTAATTGCCAACACCAGTGACACCAGTGCACACGTTATACCTAAAATAACGCTTTCAATAACCCCTTGATAAAACACCTGTTTGCGACTTGCACCAACAGCGCGCCTTAAATTGGATTCGAACTGCCCTGCTTGATAGCGCGACAACATTAAGCTATTGGCATTGAAGATGCACACCAGTAAAAACAACCCCGTGGCAAATGTAAAAGCCAATAAGTCCTTGTTAACTACTTCGTTATACTCAAGCCAATCGTTGACATCATATAAGCGATTGTCGACCTCATGACGGTGGTTGCCCTTCTCCTGCAACTGCTGGGCATGACCATCAATAAAGGTCTGAAAAGCGAGCTTCTGCTGCGCGTCTACTAACTCAACAAATGCTTGAATGTAGTATGCATTTACCTGCCTTGTTTCACTCAAAGTCGTGTAATCATCAGTCGATAAAGCGCGCGCGTGAATTGCCCAGTTGTTATCAATCGCGACTTCGATGGGAACAAAAATATCATCGGTTTTGTTAAATGCTCGCCCTTCAGTTGCATGATAAAATAACGGCTTCATAATCCACGGTTTTAGTACGCCGACAATATTATAAATTTGGCCTTGTAACTCCAACTGTTCACCGACACTGTTTTCACCACCAAACAATTTGATGTTGAGCTCATGACCAATCACAATGTTGTTACTGTGCTCATTTTTCCACGCTTCACCAAACGCAAATTCAGCGCCCATCATGGCGAAAAAAGACGCTGTGGTTGCGCGTGTTGCGCTTGAATAACGCGTCAAGTCTTGCGAATCTGCGCGACGGCTATAAACATTGGTTGCATAATGCATGGTAGCGCGGTTTGCAACCCCCGCATCAACAATCGCTTTCGCATCGCTATACCTTATAGTGTGCATACTGCCAAAGGTATTATTTGCGCCAGCATATGTATTCATATTCACACTAAAGATTTGGTCACTTTTTCCGGGGATAGGATCTTGTGACATCAAAGACAACATAGATAAATTTGCCAGTAAAGTGCCAATACCTATCGATAAAGTGAGCATGATCAAAGCGAAAAATAGCGGCGTACGTTTAAAGTTTCGTATGCAAAGCTGAACATAATAGGTAAACATTTCCATTGTAGGCTCCTTAAATCGACAGTGTTTCTTGATTAGCTGTTTGTGCCTTACTGACTGGCGCATAGATACTGTAATCGGTAATTTGCCCATCTATAATTTGGATATTGCGATTCACTTCTCGGGCCTGATCCGGATCATGGGTAACCATAATTATGGTGCTGCCTTTTTTGTTGATTTCTTTAAGTAGATCCATGATCTGTCTAGCCATTAGTGAGTCGAGGTTTCCCGTTGGTTCATCCGCTAACAAAATTTTCGGCTCTCCTGCCAAAGCTCGAGCGATGGCTACCCGCTGTTGCTGACCACCAGAGAGCTGGCTTGGCAAGTAGGCGTGACGACTGGCAAGCCCCACCAACTCGAGCGCATGCTCAATACGGCTACGTCTTTGCTTTGCACTCAGGCCGCGATAGCGCAGTGGCATGTCCACGTTGTCATAAATACTGTAATCAGGGATCAAGTTGTAGTTTTGAAAAATGAATCCTATTTTTTCATTTCTCAGACGAGATAGGTCGTCGTCTGACAAACCATTTACACTGGTCCCATCTAAGATATATTCCCCCTCATTAAAGTCATCGAGTAATCCAGCCACGTTTAAAAACGTCGATTTACCTGAGCCCGATGGCCCTGTCACAGCGACAAATTCGCCTGCCTCAACCTGCAGATTAAAATCGCGCAGTGCGTGAGTTTGGATGGTGTCACTGCGATATACTCGGCTAATATTTTTCATAGAAAGCATAATGAGATCCTTAATTCTTATTAATTATTTTGAAATTTTAAAAGTTTTACTTTGGCTGAATGCGTCATAATCAGAAATGATCACTTCATCACCTTCTTGAACACCGCTGAGTAGCTCAACGTACTCTACACTCGATGCCCCCACTTGAATATTCATTAATTGCGCGACTTGGTCGCGAATAACAAAAGCTTGTTTACCGCCAAAACTGGTTAAAAATGGTCCGCGCTTAACTTGCAGAACCTGCGATTTTTTCTCAAATTCGATACGGCCATTCACACGTTGGTTTTGACGCAACTTTACATTGTTGCCAGACGCCAATTTAACTCGCACCGCAACTTGGTTTTGCTTAATTTCTGGTGACACTGAGCTAATCGCACCTTGGTACTGTTGACCGGAAAATGTGATCTCAACATTTAAGCCAATGCCTAAATCATCTGCATAAAACTCAGGTACTTGTAACTCTGCTTCATATTCTGACAAGTCAACTATGCTCATCAAGGCCTGCGCATCTGCCACTTGTTCTTTTTGTTGCACTAACCAACTTCCCACCACACCATTGACTGGTGCGCGTACTTCTAGAGCGCGCTTTCGGCGCTGAAGCTCTTGCAATATTTGAGTTTGTCGTTTAACAGATAAACCACGAGTTTGCGCTTCAAAATCAAGGCGCTTTTTTGCCATGCTGACACGCTTTTGAGCATGTTTGTGCATTAGCTGTGCTTCAAGCAGCGTATCTTGACTGCGCGCATAATCTAACTCACTTATCACTTGTCTATCGAAAGACTCTTGCGAACGCTGCTGTTCACGCTTTGCAGCATTGAGGCGTACCACTGCTTCATCTAAGCTGCGTTCTAAGTCCAATTGCGCTTCTTCATCTGCCAATGTGCCTCGGTCGGCATCTAACTTCAATTGCGACAGTAACGAAGTCTGCTGCTCTATTTGCGCACTCAACTCAGGACTCTCTAAAGTGGCTACAACTGTGTTTTTTTCAACAGTGTCCCCAGGTTTAACTAATAAAGTAACTTGACCCGGCTCAGGGCTATAGACCTGCGGAGCATTGGCTGCAACCAAACGACCAGATACTGAAGCATCTCTAATTAGGTCTTGTTTAATTACCTTAGCTGTGAGCAATTGTGCGTATGAAACCGTTTTGATCCCTGAGTACCACTGACTGATCGCCGGGATAGACAGCACAGTGAAAAGTGTCATGAATACCGCTGACACAACATATTTAAGTTTGCTTTTTGCCTTACTTGGCGCGATGACTTCATCCTGAGATTGAGTTCCTTTAATCATAATCCTATACCTGTTAATTGATATACCTAGGTATAAGCGAGGACAGTGCCAAAATTTAAAAAATTATAAAGCATTGAAGTATATAAACTTTTTTAAATGTAAGAAATAATAGGTGTCCGAATGGACACCCGCGCTGTCCAATAGTGTCACAGTGACACAGGTGTGGACACTGAGTGTCCACACCTGTGTCCGTCCACCAGCCCCGTGGTGGTTTTCAATAACTTGTCAAGATTTCAATGCGGTGAACTAGGGCCAAAAGCACTACAGCGCACCATTGATTCAGCGCTGTAAATACACCACTTGTTTCCAATAAAGACACCCCTTCAATACTGATCACGCGGTTGTACATGAAATGCGATCAGATCACTTGGTCAACAATTGAACAATTCAATTTCATCTTTTAGGGTAGGTACGAACTTAATTCAATAAACCACAATGGAAAAAAGGGAATAACTATGCATAAAATTAAACTATTGATCTGTTCAGTGTTCATGGTCTTCGCTAGCAGCGCAAGTGCTTGGACAACCTCTCCAGCAGGTGTAGTGGAAAATTGTACTTGGCAGTACGTGAATACGTATAAAGGGATCGGTGTGTATATTGTTGAATACCGCTCTGTAGGTAGCTGCCGCTACAACACAAAACTATATGACTACAGAGTGCGTGAGATCCGCTACTACTAATAAACCACCCACTGGATCGCGCAATGTTCTATCAGTTCATTATTTCCTAGATATACGCTAGTACAAGGGAGTTTACTCCCTTATTTACTTTTACGAAGCTTTGATCAAACTACCAGTATTGTATCTAGCAATAAGTTTGATAACACAGCACCATCAGCTCATCGTCAATGGCCATTGTTAACCATGATGTCGTCGTATGTGCGTAATTAATCCGCTGTTGTCAAATTCTAGCGACACTATATTGGTTGTTTTGTAGTCGATGGTTCTATCTAAGTGTGCGGGCTTAACTCGACCAGATTCTGTCATTTTAATGATCACGACATTACGTCCAATCATCATATTATTAACTTCAATGTGACTGTGGATGACTTTATCTTTGAGTTTAGCAACCATGTCATCTCGTAGTGCGGCTTTATTGGTGTATGTAAAGTTGTATTTAACGTGTTCGTCTACAAATTCATCGGCCAATAATGAGAGAAAATGTTCAATATCTTTGCGGGTTGAGTTTGGCTGTTGGCGTGCATTTTGTGCCGCAACAAACCCATTGGCTTTTGCGACTAGCTGAGCGTGGGTTAGATCACCTTTGGCATGTGCCAGACAAGAAATCATTGATAAAATTGTGATGAATAGTGCTTTTTTCACTGGTTGCTTCCTTTCACTGACATTTTGGCGACAGTAATCCCGATTTAAGTCGTTCAATTACGCCGCTCATGCTATTCACTAGCTTTGATGTTGATATATTCAGTTAATAGAGTAATGACTAAATTAGCGCCTTCCAAACTAACCTCACATTCCCTTTACTCATATTAAGACCCCGAATAGGGTACAACTCTAATATAAATAACCATAACTGTAAAATCATGCGCAATATCTCAAGTAAAAGCCCCCTAACTTTGCGCTAACGTCAATTTCTTTTGTATATGAGCCGTGTAACTTGCAATTATATCAAGCCGCTGTTGGTGACTTTTTTGTTGCACACCATGGGCAATGAATGGCGGGATAATCTCCCAGCCCATGAAGGCAAATACATCCTGATACAAGCCGTCTATTTTTGCTTGATAGTAGTCGAGTTCAGACTGATTTTTAGCCCCTCCAGTTGTGATAGAGTACATCACTTTTTTCGCTTTTAGGGTTGCACCTTCCCCATAGGCAAACCCGGATGTAAGCACTCGGTCAATCCACCCCTTTAAAATGGCCGGAAATGACCACCACCAAAGTGGAAATTGCAGCACCAAAACATCACACTCTTTAAGTTTATTTTGTTCGTGTTTGATTTGACTAATAAACGCATTGTTTTCCAGCGCAAAACGCTGTGCCTTGGCAAGATTAAAAGGCTCTCCATCGGGAATCCCTATCACATCATTGTGTCCCGCTACAGGGTTAAATGAGTCGGCATATAAATTAGATTCACTATACCTAATGCCCATACTATTCAAGGCTTCGATGGCAATGCGGTGTAGTGCATAATTAAAAGAAGACTTTTCAGGGTGGGCTACGACCAAATGGACATGCATTGTGGCTCCTTTGTCATACATTAACTTTATATTCTATTTAAATCATAGAGTTGTGGTTCGTAAAAAAGTTTCACCAACAGCGCACTAATCTAGAACTCATTTAGTACACCAGTTCAGGTATGGTACTTGTGCACTTTATCGGTATCAAATCTCACCTTGTTTCAGTCAATAGTAACCAAACTTAAAGTGTACAAAATACAGCTGAGTTACATTCATTATTATATTTAGGTTAAAATTTTTTATCTTTTTTTAGACGCGGTTTAGATTAACTTTGAACATGGCAGATTAAAAATAAATATCAAATAAATTCATATGGGTAGATTAAAAACAACTCACTTAAAACATTGGCTTTGTCGGTAATGAAATTTAAAAAAGTTAATTTTTTATAATTGCAATGCCTGATCTGAATTTTAACCAAGCCCGTATTGCTGGAAAATTAACCACTCCAATGGAGATGATCGTGAAAGTACTTGCAAAATTGGCTATTGTTGCCGTTGTTGGGCTACTCTCTGCTTGTTCAGATGATGACGACCCGGTCACTACCACACAGCCACACCCTCCTCAAAACTCAGTGTATGATGCAGCAAAAGCCGCTGGATCATTCACAACCTTAGTTGCAGCGCTTGATGCGACGGGTTTAAATGCAACACTAGATGATACAAACAACAAATTTACCGTGTTTGCACCCACCGACGCTGCTTTTGAATTATTGGGCACGCAGGCCATCAATGACCTGCTAGCCGACACAGATACACTCAGTAAAATTCTCACTTATCATGTCCTCAGTTCTGAGGTGAATGCGGAAACTGCGCTATCTCTAGCAGGACAAACAACCGACACAGTAAACGGGGCAAAAATAGCACTGTCTCTATCTGGTGAAAGTTTGCTGATCAACACAGCGACTGTTACACAAACAGACATCCAAACCGACAATGGCATAATACATGTTATTGACGCTGTGCTCATGCCACCTGTGGAATCAACACCAACCCAAAATATTGCAGAAGTTGCGACCCAAGCAGGTAACTTTACTACTTTATTGAAGGCGGTCGAAACCGCTGGTCTCACTAGCGCGTTGACAGGCCCAGATCCGCTCACAGTCTTTGCGCCCACCGATGCCGCTTTTGAAGCACTCGGCACAAGCACAATTAACACATTGTTGGCTAACCCTGATGTTCTTGGTGATATTTTAAAACAGCACATCATCTCTGGCAGTGTAGATGCAATAACCGCTATGTCACTTAATGGTAAAAATGCAACCACATTGCTGGGTAACCAAAAAAGCGTGACCATCGACTCGGCCGCTGACATGCTAAAATTCGCAGGCATAAAAGTCACACAGACTGATATACATGCGTCAAATGGCATTATTCATGTACTCGATGCCGTTGTTGTTGGTGATGTGACAGTACCCGAATCTCTTGGCCTCATCCCTGAAGTAGCCTCCAGTGCAGGATCATTCAACACCTTGATCAGTTTATTAAGTGCAACAGGTTTAGACCAAACCCTGTCTGATCCCGCGGTGAAGTTTACTGTATTCGCACCAACAGATGCCGCTTTTGCAGCGCTCGGCCAAACAACTTTAGATGCGCTAGGCGCAGACACCGAGATGCTCAAAGATATACTTCTTTATCATGTTGTGTCAGGGCAGAGTGTGATGTCAGACGCAGCTGCCGCAATTGCTTCTTCTCAAGACAATATGGTTACGATGGCCAATACCGATATGGCGGCGCTAAGCACGGTGGATAGTAAGTTATTCATTGACGATGCAGTTATAAGAACAGCCAATGTGAAAGCGGACAATGGTGTTATTCATGTGTTGGATAAAGTCATCATGCCACCAGCTGAGAAAGCTGCTTCTGACAAAACAATTGCACAAGTGGCTTCGGAGACCGATGACTTATCTACTTTAGTCACTGCGCTGACAGCAGCAAACTTGGTTGATACCCTGTCCGACACAAATGCTCAGTTCACAGTGTTTGCACCAACCAACCGCGCATTTCAAAAAATTCCAGCTGACACACTCAATGCGCTTCTTGCTGATCAAACAGGATTAACTCAAGTACTCACTCAACATGTACTTGCACTTGAAGCCTCAGCGATGATGGCACTCAAACTCAATGGTAAACAGGTTGAAACGGTTGCAAAAAACATGTTGGATATCAGAGTTGTAGACTTTGCAGGAACAACCGATAGCGAAGCTGATGCCGTTGCTTACGATGGAGGCCAGCAAGCTTTAGTCGCTGGAAAAGGGCATGAAAAAGCGGGATTCACGCTATATGTATTTGATAATGACCTGAGCTTTGCACAGAGCCAGTGTAATGACGCATGTGCAACCGCTTGGCCCCCCGTGATAGCGACACAAGCGCAAATAGCCAACATTCCTGGATTGAGTTTGATTGCTCGCCAAGACAATCAAATGCAAGTTGCCTATTTGGGGCGTCCGCTTTATCTATTTGCATCAGACACGGCACCTGGGGACATGTTAGGCAGCGAAATCAGCAATTGGTCACACGTCAGCTTGCCTACATCGGGTTTGCAAATTGAGGGCTCGAATGTGATCCAAAAAGATATTTACACTGCAAATGGCGTGGTCCACCTCATTGATACGGTGATCACATCTGTCGACTAGTTTCCCCTTCCTTTGAGTTAGGTATGGTTGCCCGATTTAGCCAACCATACCTTTTTCAAAAAGCATCTAGATACAGTCCACTTCAAGAGAAGCTACTTTATATTTTTGCTCAAACAATGCACACGCCCCTAACAATGCAGCATGAGGAAGTTGGCTCACGCGAATATTCAATTGTTTGCACTGCTCATACTGCGTAAATGATGACAGCATGTGTTCGCCAAATAAGTCATAAGCTTGGGTTACTGATCCGCCCAATACAATCACATCTGGATCATAAGCGAGTTGCATATGAGCAAACGCTATTCCAAGGTGCGCACCTAGCTGCTCAAATAACTGTAACGATTCTGCATTACCTGCTTTGGCTAATTGATATTGAAACGCCCCGTCCGTCCCCAGTTGATTAAAAAACTGGCCACTACAATAATCTTCAATGGTTTTGCCAAGGTAAGGCGCACTGCCAAACTCTCCTGCCAACCCATATCGCCCTGTATATAACTTTTCGTCAATCACCACTCCGGCACCAAGCCCGGTGCCTAGACAAACGCCCAAGATGTTTTTACACGGTATAAAATCACTGCCATGATTACCAAATCGATACTCCCCGAAAGTGAAACAATTGACATCATTGTGAACAAGAACAGGAACGTGGAACCGTCGGCTTAACTCCTCAGCCAACAGAACATCGCGCCACGCAGGTATATTTGTTACTTCAAATACTTCTCCGGTATCACTGTTTACAACCCCCGGGATCCCAATGGCTACGCCGATGCAATCCGCTGTTATCGTCATTCGAACAAGTTCGATGACATAACTTGTCACTTCTTGTTTTGTGCCTGAGGCCGGCACCGGGTAGCGCTTTACCTGTCCTACACGACCTTGTTTCGCTAGACCACATAATGCTTTGGTCCCACCAAGGTCAATACAAACAATCATTCCTGACATCTTATGCTTCCTGCTCTGGTGATTTTTTCTCAAAAAGGCGGAATGTGTGGTTATTTACCAATGGATTTGATGAATTTGCCACATAAACCATGTACCCCAAAGGAATAAATAGTAAACACAGCGCGAGCGTCAATGAGCCAGATAAGTACGTCACGGCTCCGATCAATGGCGAAGCCACCGCCCCGCCAACAATACCTGTGCATAGGATCCCAGCGATCGCACCGTGTCCTTGAGCAAAAGAATTCAGCGCCAGAGAGAATAACGCGGACCACATAATGGATAAGAAAAACCCAGTGGCAGGAAATGCAATCAAGGCCAGTTCAGCAGAGCCTAATATCGCCGTTACCAGACTCCCTCCTGCACCGAGACAAAACCACACCAGTACCTTGCGCACGTCAAATAACTTCATCAAGACCAAGCCGACCATACA
This sequence comes from Pseudoalteromonas luteoviolacea, assembly GCF_018100925.1. Classification (GTDB taxonomy): domain Bacteria; phylum Pseudomonadota; class Gammaproteobacteria; order Enterobacterales; family Alteromonadaceae; genus Pseudoalteromonas; species Pseudoalteromonas obscura. Next base: position 249,745 of record NZ_JAGJEH010000007.1, read on the forward strand.
ACCAATTGTCAGCATAAGCCAAAATTGACTCACAACTTTAGCACCGACATTTTTTGCATCTAGCTCATGAGCTTGCTGTAAGAAAATTGCTATAGAATTCGCGATCCCCTGCTCCAAAGCAACATAGGCTGCAATCGCAAAAAAGAACTTTATAACGGTTTTATTCTTAAATAATGCCGTACAGTCACCTAAGGTGTAATTTGCCACGAGCTCATCGTCAGCAACAGCAAAGCGAGTAAGCGTGCTCCACGCCAACATCCCCAAGCACACTAAAGCAAATAGCCAATACATACTTAGCCATTCCATTTGTTCAGGAACCAGAACACTCATCAAAGAGTTAGAGTTTTGGGCCGTCTCAGCTAATCCGATATACACAATTGGTGAGAGGGTCGCACCAGCGCCAAATAGCAACTGCGCCACGACAGATAACACGGCAAAATGTTCACTGCCACCGGCGCGGCGCAACAGAGGATTGATGGCGACTTGTAAAAATGCCATAGCACTGCCAATCATAAATAGGGCAAACATGGCAAATGCAAAGTTGGGTAAGAGTGCAAAAAGCAGCGAGCCGCTGGCAGCTAAGCTAAATGCGATCAACATGACAAATTTTTCGCCAATACGCTGTGCTAACAGACCAGCGGGGATTGACATCACTCCATATGCTGCAAAAAAAGCAAAAGGAAAAAAGCCAGCCAGCGCAATGCCGATATCAAAGCTTTTTATCAATTCAGGAAAGATTGGACCAAGAATATTGGTGATAAAAGAGATCGTAAAGAACGTCGCGAGAACCACAAGCACCGCAGGCAAATTCTTCTTCATTACTAGTACCTTATTTAATAAAAAGGCGATGGCAAAATAGGATCTGTTTGTTGGCAGACAAATGATCCAAGGGGAATCCGCCATCACCTTAACTCGTCAAATAAGGTTAGTGTGCCGCCAATTAACCTCATATTGCGGCACTATTCAATCCTTTATCAATACAATTCAAGCCCACCAACAACAACTGATAACTAATCCCTGTATGTTAGTATTTCCTGTTACCTTGTTTGCACCGATAGGTATGATTGAAAGGCTTGATTTCAATACTGATTTAACACATAGCTTTAATTATAGCGTCTGAAATAATAACCATGACGGACAGAGGCTGTTGCGCGGATATGCTCGTTGATTAGCTTGATTAAAAGTACACTTAAGAATTCAAATTCGAAAATTAACACTATATAGGTAACATTTACCCATTATATGTATTAGAAAAAATAAAGTTATAACAGCTGTATATGGTATCAAGTTGGCTTTGTGGCGCTCACTCTCGCGTAAAATCAGCGCCGATCTCACCTTAGATATTGTGCTATTTTCACCCGGTTATACGCATAAATCAACGATGTTAGCATCTATACTTTTCGTTGCTTTTTGACACTATGAAATCGACACTTTAAGCTACGGCTTCCGTCCTCATACTTTAATGATTCAACAATAACATTTTGAAGTATAAGTTTATTTATAATATTGGTATAAACTCCAACCATTTTATGCCGAGGCTTCTCAACTATTTTACCACCTTAGCTCGCCTCTTGATGGCACCCTCTCTAACCTTGCAATATAGCCTGTCCCGCCGTCGCTCACTTTGATTGTGCTTGACATGCCTGAGCACCTATTCACGCAGGTTGCACAACTCTAAATAATCAATTGTTCCTTTCTTATTGCCTCACCAGTATCAACAATTTTTGACGCATTAACGTGATGTATATGCAATTACAAAATGTTGAATTTTAATTTCTCAGACTCAGAGGAGCAGATTGCGTTTTTACAATTTTCACCACCGAGGAAATATCATATGAAGTTACTGTGCTGCTAACAAAAAAAGGCCGTTAAGGCCTTTATGCTGCGATAATGAAAAGGAAATTAGTGGCTACCAGCGACCACGTACACCCAGAGTAAAGCGACGCTCATAGATATTTTGCGCCATACGGTTGTCTTCCCACTGCGCGTATTGTGATTCATACTCTTCGGTCAAGTTGCTACCCGACATATACACCGTAAGATTATCATTGATGTCATAACTTGCCGACATATCAATATAAGTCGTCGGCTCAGTCCAAACACCTATATTACCCATACCACCTGGTGTTGACACCGTATGCAAGCGCTTAGAACGGTAGTTTGCAGCCAATCTAAATTGAAACCCATATTGCTCGTACCATAATACTGCGTTACCTGATTCTTTAGAGTTGTCTTCAAGCGGTAATGGCTCTCCACCAAAGCCTTCTTTACCACTTTCACTTTCTGAATATGTATAGTTGAATGCGGCACCAAAGCCACTCCAAAAACCAGGCAAAAAGTCAAACGCTTGCTGGTAGCTAAACTCCGCACCTTCCATCGTGCCACCTTGACCATTAATTTGGCCATTCACTGTGACATTACGACGCACCACACCATCGCCATCTTCAGCAGCGATCTGCCACTGTGCAGACTCTATAAATGACTCTAAATCAATGTTGAACAATGCAACACTAACCAGCGCACTTGGCGAGAAATACCATTCCAATGTCACATCGGTATTTTCTGCACGCCAAGGCTCAAGATCTGGGTTACCTTGCATGGTTGCGTTAGTTGCGATCAATAGATCTGGACTGATCCCTTCGCTGGCAGCCAGCTCATCTCCCGCTCTAGCTCGACTAATCGTAAGACCGCCACCAAGTGCCTTTAGATCCAAACGTGTCATCGTTTTACCCCAAGACGTACGTAAAATCACATCGTCTCTCAGGTTAAACGCCACATTCACAGACGGTAAAAAATCGCTGTAAGAGCGCGCAGTTACAATGTCGCCCACATCTTTTGCCACTTCACCTGGACAGTTAGTACAAATGGAATCGCCTACTTCGTTTTGTACGATATCAAGATCGGTTTCTATGTATTGAAAGCCCACATTAGCACGATAAAAATCGTTCGATAGGTCGGCACGCCAATACACAGACTGCGTTTGCTCCTCTATTTTATAAGAGCTTCCAGGCACTCCGCCTCTGATATTGCCCGGATACAGTGCATTTTGAAATGCAAATGGGTCATCAAGTTGACGCGGATCTACAAAATAGTATTCACCTAAATTAACTGGACCAAAGTCGCTGTTTTTTTCCACCCAACCCGCAGGCAAACTAGTAAAGTTAAATGGTGTATTAGCCCCCATGGTAATATCGCCATCTACTACACTGACTTCCCCATCACCATTTGTGTCAAATGCAGCCAATCCCTGATCTTTCCACATGACATTGACACTGCCCTCACCCACAGGATTGGAAAAAGGCGCGAGCAAAACAAACTGATCACGTGTTACGTCACGCTGACCAACTCGCACGCCAAAAGACATCTTTTCAAGGTGTTTATAGTCAAACTGATACTCACCATCCAATCGCAAAACATCTAAACTCGCTTCTTCATCATAGTTATTTTCGGAATAGGTAGAGACAATAGCATAGCGATTGATATTGGAGCCAAATACCTCACCTTGCAGCTCACTAGGTCCAGTCAGTGAAGGGTGTTTGCCTTTGAAGTTCAAACGCATCGGAATAGGGTTTGGTCCATACCCGCCCGGGTTCACAGCAATTGGACCTGAACCATCATTTCTTCGTAAACCATGCGCTAGACCATTGGTTAGGTAACCCTGGGCGACGTTTTCAGTGTGACTGCGCTCTGCATCCGCAGTAATAAAACGTGCTTTACCGGAAAAGTTACCGTCCCCTTTAAACTCTAATTCAAAATTAAAGTTAGTTGACTCACGCTGGTTGGTATGACTTTCTGAGTGGGACACAACACGCGGTGAATTGAGCGTAATATCTTGCGCTGTATACAGGTTGTGGCCATTGTCTAGCACACCCCGATTAATCGGATCGTGTTGATCTTGCCAGTGCCAGTGGCCGCCCCACGCATTGTCAGCTGTGATCCCTTTGTGACGATCTGCATCATCCATATCCGTGTAAAAAACGTCACTGCTGAAAGTCCAGTTATCACTTAACTGGGCTTGAAAACTTACCGTCGCACCGAGACGTTCGCGCTCAGTAAAGCGGTTCATAATACCGTAACTCACATAGGTGAATTCGGCATCATCAGAATCCCCATCGCCATTCATATCCTGTTTGGGACAAAACCAACATGACACTTCTTCGTGGTTTTCAAATGGCGCATATGCCCAACCATCATCAGTAGAACCATAGCGGTAGTTTGCAAGGTTTGCCTCATCGTACGACAGGGTAGCCAGCACAGCGAATCGATCACCGTTATAGCCTGCGGACACCATAAACTTTGGATCCGTCTCCTCGGAGTATGACCCAGTGGATGCCTCCGCCAATGCAGCACCACTGAACCCCTCTTCTAGGTCAAAAGGTTTACGCGTTAATAAGTCAACCGTACCTGATATACCACCAGCAAGCGTGTCTGCGGTTGGTGATTTCATTACATTCATAGAGCCAACCAAGCTAGAGGGAATATCTGTGAAGTCCGGCTGTACCTTAGTGATAGAGCCAGCGCTTAAGAATTGCTCTCCGTTAAGCAAGGTTGTTACTTGGGGCATACCACGTACATTGATAGTCGAACCTTCACCAGCACTGCGACGAATTTGGATCCCCGGAACACGTTGCAGGGAGTCAGCAATGGTTATATCTGGTAATTTACCGATATCTTCAGCAGTAATTGAGTCAACTACACCATCGGCAAAACGCTTGGTATTTAAACTTCTTTCAGTAGAAGCTCTGATCCCGCGGACTTCGATAACTTCAACTTGTTCTGCTTGAACACCTGCATCCTCTGCATATGCTCCTACAGACAGAACAGCAGCCATAACAGCAAAAGACACACGTGACCGTTTAAATGGAGATAGATTATGTTTCATCACTTTTCTCTCTGATTTATTTTTTTATCTGTTTTTGAAAAGAAAATTAGAGAAAACTCAACGCTTATTAACTAAGTAAACACCTTGACCTAGTCGCCCAAGGGTACTGAGCGCCTGAATAAATCACGTAACGAGAAATGCTACTTAAAATTAACAACTCTAATTTCAACCTTTACATATTTGAGCAGTCAGGGAGACAAGATGTTTGCATTTTCTATCTCATACAGGTACAAATCTATCAATAAACAGCGCTGTCATTGCTGAAAATGAACCTTTATTAGGTATTAATCCTGAAAAGCATGGGAGATCCCGAGGTGAAAAAGAAGTGGATAGATAAGTATTATGATTGATTTGAAATGTATCACCACGTTTTACATAGGTGATTAAGTATTTAAATATATGTAACAAAGAGTAATGACGCTTAAAGGTTTAGTCGTCGAATAATTACCTTACAACATGTGCTCGTTAAGTATTTAAAAAACACATAAAGAACAAAAATTAAGGACAATATTATGAGAGCGATGTGCGAAAAAATCATACCTTCAACCAATTGTTCTTGGCGATACTGTTTATACCAGTTAAATGAGATACCATTCAATTGGCACTATCACCCAGAGTATGAGGTATGCCTCACATTAAACAGTAAAGGTGTGTGTCATATTGGCGACTATATTGCGCCATTTGGTGACTATGACTTAGTCTTATTAGGGCCTGAACTCCCCCATACATGGCAGTCAAAACCTAACCAAGATGGCAGTATGCAAAAAGTATATGTCGCACAGATCCCTGCACTTTGGCTAGAGCAACAGCTGCGGCTCAACAAAGAGTTTGAAAGTTTACATACCCTGCTGCACAAAGCAAAGTGTGGATTAAAGTTCAGTGAGCAACTAGCTAGAACCACAGAGCAATTATTTATCCAGATGGCTGAAGCTAACCCTCTTGAGCGGTATGTACTGTTATTCAATATGCTCAATTTGATGGCTACCAGCGACTATGACACGCTTTCTAGTATGGAGTTTAGCTACGCAAATCAACAAGATCCGGCGAAAGATAAATTTGATCGCGTGATCAACTTTATCTACGAGAATTATACTGAGCAATTAAATGCGGATCTATTAGCTGAACAAGCCCACATGAGTACCAATCACTTCCATCGATTCTTTAAAAAGCGCACCGAAAAAACGGTCACGGAATTCATCAATCAGTTGCGTATTGCCAGAGCCTGTAAATTACTGATCAGCTCTAAAGCACCTATAACAGTGATCAGCGATCAATGCGGATTTAATAACCTGTCAAACTTTAACAGGCGATTTCTCGCGATAAAGGCCTGCACTCCAAGTCAATTTCGCTCTCGAATACAACACAAAGCCCTGTTATAAACAGGCTTTGTCCAAAAACTGGCAACTGTTCTTGCACTTGGATTGTCAAAGAGGTACTCAGTTCAGGGTAAAGTCAGTTGTCACTGGGTAATTTGCACGCACAATAAAAATAGATCCAAGGAACAACCATGCGATTTCAACTCTGTGCACTGCTCGCAAACGGGTTAATGCTCTCAACTTCTCACTACACCTATTCCCAAGAGGGGTGCCAAAAAGATCAACGCTGTACCATGGTGGTTTACAGTGAACAAACAGATAAATGGCAAATCATCAATAAATCCCGGGCAGAGCGTGCGTTTAGCCCTTTCTCTACATACAAGATCCCTAATACGTTGATTTTGCTTGAAGAGCAAAAAATTGATACTAAGACAAGCTATAAAGTTGATACCCATGCATACCCGGTACAGAAATGGTGGCCGGGTGTTTGGCAAAGTGACGATATTAAAGTGAAAGATGCATTTAGCTACTCGGTGCTACCCTTATACCAAATGTGGACCAATTCACTAAACAAGCCCGAAATAAAGACCTATTTGTCACAATTTAACTATGGAAACCAAGATATCAACGGTCCGTTAGACGAGTTTTGGCTCAATTCAAGCCTGCAAATTTCGGCAATGGAACAAATTGAATTCTTACGTCGGCTCGACGAAAAAACGCTTGGATTAAGCAAGCAAACTTACCAAACTTTCGATGCTATTTTCTTAAAACAAAGTACATCTGAGTATCAGCTATACGCTAAAACAGGAACAGGCCCTATTGCTAAAAAAACATACTTAGGTTGGTATGTTGGTAAAATAGAAAACGCCCAAGGAACGCACTATTTTGCATTTAATATGCATGCCCCCTCATTCAAAGAAATGGTGAATGTACGTGTGGATAAAGCACATGCAACCCTCAAGGCACTGAAGATAATTTAAAAGAGCAACACCGTTTCGTGCACAAAAAAAGAGGTAACGTCGTTACCTCTTTTTTAATGTCCTAAGCGAGTTTTCTCAATAAGCCTTGGGTATTTTGCCGCATCGTACTGGCCACCATAAAGTAACCTATCGCGGCCACAAACAAGGCACCACTTGCTGGACCCAATGCCCAAATATATGGATGTAGCTTACCGTCTACTTCAAACAACTCTCGTTGGATGATAAGTAAAGTGACATCACTGACCAAGGCAGCAACAAAGCCCGCCAAAGCACCCAATAGTAAAAACTCATACAAGGTTGCCAATTTAATCAAGCGCCCACGTGCACCTAAAGTACGCAAAATAACAATCTCCTGCATACGCTCGGCTAGGCTCGCCTGTACCTGAGATATCAGCACTAAAGCACCACTGGTTAACACGATGGCCAACACGAAACTAATAGCCAATGACACTTGAGCAATCATTGACTGCGCTTGCTCTAAACGACTTTTAATATCAATCATACTCACTGTAGGGTGCTGCCTAAGTAGCGTACTGACGGTTTTTTCATCTCCTTCACCAAATTGCGCAGCACTAAAATAAGTTACAGGAAATTTACCCGCGACAGGGGGATTAAAGATCATCACAAAATTGGGCTTGAGCGACCCCCAATCAACGCTGCGAAGACTGGTAACCTTGGCATCAAAGCTGCGCTCATTAACTAAGAATGTCAGCGTATCGCCCACTTCAATGCCTATCCCTTGCGCCATTCCTCGAGAAACAGAAACTTCTAATTCTGTACTATCCGCATCAAACCATGTGCCATCGACCACTTCATTGCCATCTGGTAGCTGCGTCATCCAAGTCAAGTTAAGCTCTCGGCCTGCTCCTCTGGTGGCCTCTTCATCTTGCTCCTCTCCTTCTTGCTTCGATGCACTACGCGCAAATTTTTCTCCATTTAACGCATTTGCACGACCTCGAAATATAGGGAAGAACTCCGTATGCGTAATTTGGTTTTGCGTAAAGAAGTCCTGAATATCACTGACCTCTGATTCGTTTATATTAATTAGAAAGGCATTGGGGGCGTCCGCAGGCACTTGCATTTGCCAATCGGAGATCAGGTCATTTTTGAGTACAAATAAAAATAACATCAGCTTTATCGCTAAAGCAAAGCTGATCAACTGCACAGCATTTGCATTGGCGCGCTTTTGTAAGGTGGCAATGGCCAAAGACCAACTGCTGCCGGGGCTCAACCCTAACTTTCTACCAGCGCTAAATAGCAACCTCGACACGCCAAACAGCACGAGCATCAATATTGCGGTCCCACCAAAGAGAAAAAGGGTTGTTTTTAACTCTCCACTGAAAAACCACATCAAGGCAAAAATTGTCGTCACCGACAGCGCCATATGAACTCGACTTACAGCCAGTTTATCCCCTAAATTACGACGTAAAACGCGTAGTGGTGGGATATCAAATAAATCAAGCAGCGGCTTTAATGAAAACATCAATGCGCACACCACACCTATGGTAATGGCTAGAAACCACGGCTTGAAACCCGCAGCTGGCAATTGCGTATCCATAAAGCTGGCAAGGTAATCGGTTGCCACAGCTTGCAATCCATAACCAATTACGATGCCCATAGAGACTGAAAAAGCTGTCACCATAGAGAGATGAAGCAAAAAGATATTGCGAATTGTAGCTCGACTACCGCCGAGTGTTTTCATCATGGCAACCGGATCATACTGACGTTCACAGTAACGCTTAGCCGACACAGCCATTGCCACCGCAGCCAACATAATTCCGAATAATCCAGCTAGTAACAAAAAGCTCTCTGAACGCGCGAGATTCTCACCTAGTGGCGACTGACGGTCTTTAATCCCCTGCCACCTTTGATTTTCTCTCAATTGAGGCTTCAGCCACCCATAGTAATCTGTCAACAGAGCTTCATCACCCGAAAACAACATGCGATAAAACACTCGACTTCCTGGCTGAACCGCCTGCGTTGCCTCAATATCAGTGTAATTTAATAAAACACGTTTATTACCCGCCAACGAGAAAAATGGTGCATCCGGTTCACTGACAAGGATTTTACTGGCCCGAAACATACCTACGCCAATTTCAACTTGGTCGCCAACTGCCAAGCCTAAGCTATAAAACATCCCTTCACTAAGCCAGACCTCCCCGGACTTAGGTACATCACGTACTTCATATTCAGCTTGCGCAAAATCATCTTTGAGCTTAACGACGCCCCTTAAAGGGTAACCATTAGATACGGCTTTAATCGACCCCAACACCAGTTCATCATTGGCAAATAACATAGAATCAAAAAACATTTGCCGTGCAGTGTTCAGACCTAAACGCTCTGCTTCAATAATATAATCATCATTTAGGGCATGGTTGCTCACTAAACGTCTATCCGCAGCAATAAAGTCTGCTGATTTTTGCTCAATGTTCATTCGAATGCGCTCTGTCACAGATGACAAGCTAAATACTGTTAGTACAGCAAGGGCTATCGCCGCAAAAATAATGGTTAACTCACCACGACGCAGCTCTCGCCAAAATAAAGTGAGTGCTAACTTAAACCACATGAACTGTTGCTCCTTCACCGTCGCGGATCTTTTCTAACTGGCCACCCTCAATGTGAATAATCCGATCGCACTGCCGAGCGAGTGCTTCATCATGAGTAACCAAAATCAATGTCGTACCATTTTGCTTATTGAGATCGAACAGTAACTTTTCGATGAGATGGCCATTTTTACTGTCTAGATTAGCCGACGGCTCATCTGCAAACAGAATTTTGGGCGAACCTATGAATGCACGTGCGATCGCTACACGCTGTTGCTCACCGCCGGAAAGTTGCGATGGATAGTGACTCACCCGATGGGATAGGCCCACTTTTTCAAGTAATTCCGAGGCCTGTTGTTTTGCACCGCTATCACCCGCCAACTCAGCCGGTAGCATGACGTTTTCCAGCGCAGTTAAGCTTTGTACCAACATAAAAGATTGAAAAACAAAGCCCACCTTTTCTGCTCGTAGGCGCGCGCGCTCTTCTTCATCTAATTTGTGTAGTGCCGCACCGTCCAAAAATACTTCACCAGCCGATCCTGTATCCAGTCCGGCCAGCAAACTGAGCAACGTAGATTTACCTGAGCCAGACGTGCCCACAATCGCAACAGACTCTCCTGACTTGACAGTGAAATTGATATCGCTAAGGATATCTAAGTCACCCTCAAAGGTACTGACTGTTTTGTTAAGTCCTTTGACCTGAATAACATTTAACTGAGAAAGTACTGACATGATTCGAATTTTCCTAAAACTTATGCTGTTCCTCGCATGCCTCAATCAACCCTTTGGGGCAACAGCTAGCGAGACTAAAATTATGATCATAGGTGATAGCTTAAGTGCGGGCTACGGACTTAAACAAGACCAAGATTGGGTTAATTTGTTACAAAATAAGTACGCTGAAACGAAAAAATCGATCTCATTAATCAATATGAGTGTCTCTGGCCAAACCACAGACAACGCACTACTCACCATTGATGCCCAACTTAAAGCGCACCAACCTAGTCATGTATTAATCGAATTAGGCGGAAATGATGGGATTCGCGGTTTTCCAATTAAACTGATCCGCAAGCACCTCACTGAGTTAGTTGCAAAAAGTAAAAACAATGGCGCACAAGTCGCGCTCATGGAAATTCAAATTCCACCAAACCTAGGTCCTAGATACACCAAAATGTTTACTGGTAACTATCAAACAGTAGCCAAAGACACTGGGGCTTATTTGATGGATTATTTTATGGTGCCGATCGCAGTCGACAAGTCGCTAATGCAAGATGACAACCTGCATCCAAATGAAAAAGCCCAGCCGCTTATTAGAGACTTTATGGAAAAACAATTTGATTTATGGCTGAGCAAATAGTAACCAGCTGAATTAAAAAGTAAATAATTGTACCCAACAGCACTTTTGGGTACACTTTAGTTGTAGTTTTAGTGTTAAATGACCCACCTAAAAGTCAAGATTCACTGCCCTCTATGGACGTTCTATATTAGTAAGGAAATTGAAATGAAGAAGTATTTTGTAACAGCATTAGCCGTCACGATTTTATCTGGCTGTGCATCAGTTGAGATGCAAAGTTATGTTGATCCGCAATTTAAAACCACCCAATATTCAAGTTTTTTGGTTGACGCAGCAATCACCGACTTAACCTTGAAAACACTGATTGAGGACAGGGTTTGCAAACAAATCAACCTTAATTTCAGTGAGGTCAAGTGCGTCAAAGCGATCGATACCTTTTCTCCAACACGGGAGTACAACCAGCAAACATGGCAGCAAGTTTTTGCCAAAACGGGTGCACAAGCACGATTGCAGATAGAGCTACTTTCACAAGAAAGCCAAGCTTCACATGCTTTCACCGCAAACTCAGCACCTTCGTATTCGTCAATGGGCACCCCCTCGACTAACTATACGTCGTATACCACTGTACATCTAACGGACAAGTTTCAAATTACTTTATTTGACAAAGGGGACCAAAATAAAGCCATGACGGCAACTGGTGTTGTAAAAGCGCAAAAAACCTTTCGAGATCACAACAAGACCATCGCGTCGATGTTATCGGAGCGAATTGCACAAGAACTACTCTATAAGGGCTTAGTTAAGCAACCTACACCTGTAAAACTATAACTGGGTAAGCAAAACTGAAACTTGAGGCTAATGCCTCAAATTCCTAATTTTTTGGGCAAGTGAGATGAAATGCACTGCCCTGTTCGCTGCTATCTAGAGATAAGTGGATATCTAATCTTTGACATAACCTAAACACGATAGATAGGCCCATACCTAATCCTGAGCTTGACTCACCTTTGATCCCTGATTCAAAAATTCGCCCTTGTATATCACTTGGGATCCCCTGACCCGTATCTACGATACTCAAGATATTGTTCGCAAAGTTCACCGTGACAGTGCCTTTGTCTACATGGGAAAATGCGTTTCCAATCAGGTTGCTCAATATCAAGTTTAAAGCACTTTCACCAAGCGCAATGGTAGCGCCACTAGGCACGTTGATCTCTACCGATATATCTTTGCTCTCAATTTTATGCGCTTGCTGTAAGATACAATTTTCAACCAGCGGTAGCAGTTTCACTTCTGTTTGGTTGATTGTTTCTTCTCTGGCCAACGCTAGCAGGATCTCAACGCTTTGCGCCATTTGCGCCTGTGCTGATACAGCACGCTCTACCAAGGCTTGTTGTTTATCATTCAATGCTTCTTGCTGTAGCAAGGTCAGCGCCCCTTGTGTAACCGCAATAGGAGTGCGCAGCTCATGTGAAGCATCTCTGGTAAATGCTTGCTCTCTATCAATAAATTGACGAATTCGATCCAGAGCCTGTTCAAGTGTACGCGCAAAACCGCCAATCTCATCATTCACGAATTGATTGGAGAAGTTCTGTGGCAGCTTCTCAACGGGCGCCTGCGCAACAATATCAACCAACCGATCGAGGGGTTTAAGCAGCTTTTTAGCCATGGCAAGTGACATGAAGGCCAGTAATATAGCAACAATCAACACGATTGCGAGCGCCACTAGCAGGAAGTTAAACATGCCCATTTTTATTTTTCTAACTACCAGTTGCTCACTGACCTCGGCCAGTAAAATCCCTTTATCTAACCACATTAGGTGATAGTGCTTATCGTCTATTGAGGCAAATTCAACAGCGCGTGGCTCCTCGATCAATGCCTCTTTTATAAATATGGGTAATTGCTGCTTATGCTCCAAGTATTGAATAAAATCAAGTCGAGGTTGCGGTGTGTTGCCCAAGTTTAACTGCTTGGAGACATATGCTGCTTCATCTTTGAGCAATACATTAAATAGATGATCTTCAATTGTATAAGCAAAAAGAAAACAGACGAATCCAAATAACAAACTGATAAATAACGATATGCCAACAAAATAGGCAATGATTCTAGTGCGTAATTGACGAGCTTTCATAAGATTATGCAATATCCAAAGCCAGACCAACACTGTGAATCGTTTTAATGATCGCTGTGTCAAATGGCTTATCAATCGCCTTTCTAAGCTGATAAACATGGGATCGTAACGCATCTGAGTCTGTAGGGTCATCTCCCCAAATTTTATCACTGAGCTCACTACGACTCAGAGGCCTTGGGTGGTGCTCCATTAACAGCTGCAATATTTTAAGTGGGATCGGCTGCAAGATAATTTCTTGACCGCCACGCTTCACTTGTTGAGTTTGAGCATTAAGACTTAAGTCGCCAAGCTGTAAAGTTTTCTCACAGTTAAGCAAGTGACGCTTAGCGAGCGCCAAGCATCTAACAAATAACTCCTCCAGCGCAAATGGCTTAGTTAAATAATCATCTGCGCCTGTTTCAAACCCCGCTAATTTATCATCCAACGCATCGCGTGCAGTCAACATAATGATAGGAATATGCCGGCTGGCTTTATTTCTCAGGGTGTTACACACATCTAGCCCATCCATTTCTGGAAGCATGATGTCGAGAATAATGCAGTCATAATAGTTCTGTAAGGCAAGATCCACGCCTTGCTTGCCATCGTAAGCAAAGTCCAAGACTAATCCGCGTGGTTCAAAGTACTCTGCAATATTGCGGCTGATTTCGAGGTTGTCCTCAACCACGAGTACTTTAAATTGCATATCCATTTTGCGCATAGACGAGTGTTTATCCATATTAATACCGTAGAAATTGGGTTATTGCTTACAGCTTATCATGCGGATCTGTGAAATGATTGTGAAATAACGGGGAGCTTGGTAAAAAGTGCGATTGATCTGCTCTATCGGTTTTACCAAGCATAAATACTTGCGCCACCTTAAGAAAAAGTGGGCACCAAGTGGAGAGTAAAAGTGAGTTATTACCCTCATAAATTAACTTAAGCACGAAACATGAATTTTTTTATACTTATTTTTAAAATTAAGAACATTTAGCTCTATTTTCTCATAACTTGGTGCTTATTTATGTTAACTTTCCTCTTCTCATCGGGGACTGATTAAACAGTCGTGTTAGCCATTGAAATAGGCCTGGACGTGGATCTAACTTCACATTTAAGTTAAAGCTATACCCTTTTTTGTAATGAGTTCTGATTACTTCACCTTCTAGATTGTGTTTTGAAATACTGCGACGTAGCTCTGACACAGCACGATTTATCGCGTTGTTGTCAACATACTCTTGTTGCCAGATCTCTCGACACAATTCATCGCGGCTAATCACGCGATCTCTGTGCTGAATAAAGTAAACTAACAAGTCGTAGATCAGGGGTTCAACTTTAACCCTTTCACCGCAGAATGTTAACGAACGTTTCCTTTTATTCAGTGCATAATGACCAAATACCGCAAAGGTAAAGTCAGTATTTTCTTTATCACTTAAATTCATGATCAACAATATACTTCCTTTATATATGACTTTAAAAGCGCTTATATTTTATCGCTCTAGGCAGTAAATTGGTATTAACTAAGCCATATTTTCACATGACTTTTGTTAATAGAAACATATTACCCAATTGACCACAAAAGAGACAAAAAACCTTAACAGTCAACTGTTGATACACAAGTTTTATACAAAAAAAACACATATGAGAACAAAAAACCCTCGCTTTATTTTAGAAAATTGCTGTTTATTTCAGTATTCATGACAGTCAATTATTTAGGCTTTTTTTATCCACATTAGTAAAATTCATGATGTAGTATTTTTTTCTTAATTTTGACTTAAAAGGGCCCATTTTTAGGCCCTCGTAACCCTCTAAAGGGATGCCATAAAAGATTTGATTTTTTCGTTTTCAGGAAACTGTTTCGCGCTTGATTGTAAAACTTTTAACGCTTTATCTGACTGATTCATACGCACATAGGCTTGAGCAAGCGAGACTGCTAATACGGGGTGTGAAAACTTAGGTAACACATACTCTAGTAGCTGTGCACTGGCATCAACTTGATACTCCGTTGTGGCATGTTTAATTTGAAAAACACTGAGCATAGCAAGCATTTTCATGTCATAAAGTGCTGGTGTTGCTTCCAACTTTTGAATGGCTGCATTTTGATCCCTTAAAAATAACTCATACAAATTGACACTGGCATCATCTTGATAGGGCTGAGCTGACAGTAGTTCAACGCCCATGGCTGTCACCATTGCCCGTGCAGTATCCACGGTTGAAAAAGGGTTTTGGCCTGTGATCAATCGACCATCGACAGTGACTTGATTTAACATCACGCCATCTTGCTCAAATTTTGCACCGCGCTCTTCTAGTTTGTCTTGCAATAAAAATGGGAAATCTTTTAACCACTTAGAACCAAATGCGTGCTCTTCCGCATTGGTAAACCCATTAACTCGTTTTCCTTCTACCAAGTAGCTTCCATCACTCAATTTTACGTCAACAAAAGCCGCTGGCCCATGGCACACGCCTGCAACCACGCCACTATTTTCATAAACTTTTGAGATAGTTTGCTTTAGCGGTTCATGTTGATGTAAATCGAACATCGGACCTTTACCGCCAACAACAAATATGCCATCAAATTTACTGGCATCAATATCTGCCAGTTTGTAGCTGTTTGTCAGAGAGGCCACAGCAGTCTTATCATTCAGGAATTTTTGATTATAAATTGCTGACTTATCATATTCGTCTGCGATAGGTTCACCACCAGACGGAGAAGCAATAGTGACTTGAATACCATGGCGTTTAAATACATGATACGCTTTGCTTAATTCACCAAATTCGTACCCTGGCTTTACAAGCTCTTGGTTTTGATTTACTTCACCGTAGCTACTGACCACCATCAATACATTCGTGTGATCTTTCGCAGCGGCAACTGAGCTAAAAAGTGCAATACTGGTTAGCATAGTGAGGCTTTTCATAACGACTCTCCTTTTGGTTGGGAGTATCACAATAAGGGAGTGGATGTGAAACTGACGTGAAGTAAGGAGCAATGACTTTCGTAGAAGTTATATTATACGTTTAACTAGTTAAGTTGATTGAAAAGACTTGCCGAACGAGGCTAGAAAAAACTACTTTGTAGTTTTTATTGACTCTTAATTACGACTCTGTCGTTGTAAACTCTGACAATGATGAGCGATACAGTTAAAATAAATGGAATATTCCAACAATCAAGAATAATAACAATGAGTAATATAACTACCAATGCCAAAAACCAGCATATTTCAGAAAATATATGGCTACTTTACAAAGAAGCATACTTCTATCCTTTAATGCCAATTCACCATTATAAGAATGGTGCAATTATAAGCGTGTGGAATACACATGGTCATCAGTTAAGTAGGAAGAAGAATACCAGCTTACAACAAAAATATATTGCGTTATTGTCTCGGTTACCGTCAACAATTAAATATCTATACGGTGGTAATCATGACATGTCTTATCGTGAGTTGAGTGTGTGTTTAGACCTCCCATTAACACTTGCTCAATCTATTTCCAAGCGCTATAACCAACGCGCTTTTTATTACCTAGTTGATGGCAAAATCACTTTATACAATAGTCATAATTTGGCACAGTTTTACACTTTTAATGATTTGATCACCTCACGATTACGTCGTGTTACCCTACCGAGCGAAAACGCAGCTCTATTGTGAGACACGATGCTCACTGTAACGTTTTCAATCCAGCGGACTCATATATCTGCATTATAGATTTACGCCGACACTTTGTTTTATTCATCATTTTTATTGCGCCATGCATTCATACATAAATTAACACCCTAAAGACAAAGTTTTTTTGATTTAGAATAACAAACAGTAACACGGTATTTTTAAACTTTTAAGAATCACCTTAAGCAACTGAATTTAAATGTATTATTATTTTCGGTCAGACCTAAACTGACTTTAAGCATCGCACCTACTGATTCTTGACTAAAATAAGAGTTAAATGTTCAGTCCTGCTGCGCCTATGCAACTTAAAACCCGGCTTCCTTTGGTATTAGCTGTCACAGCTTTAGTGCCAATGCTTGTTATCTTTTTCATTGCAATGCTCCACAGTGCACGCCAAGCGGGAGAGATGAGTATTCGAGCAGCGCAATCAGAGGTACTCAGTGCGGCAGCATTATTTAACGCCTACTTTTCTCAACGTAAGTCCGAAATTTCAACCTTAGCGCGACAACCAGCTCTTCGAACGATGGACTTTAACCAAATAAAACCTATCCTAAACACCGAAAAGCAATCACACCACGGCGTATACGAAAAGTTTATTGTAGGGCATGCTGATGGCAGCTTTCATAATACCGAAGGGGGAAACCCGCATCACAAAATGTTGCGCACCTTTGATGATTCTGATCCACAAGCCAAAATAAAAACCATTAAGCAGCGAGACTACTGGCAATACACCATAAATAACAACATTGAACAGCTCCCTAGGGTATATGTCTCTGAACCCATGATTTCATACACAACGGGCGTTAAGCAGATTGTTGTTGCTGCATCAGTTTTAAGCCATGACAACAAGGTCGTTGGCTTATTAGGGGGCAGTATTCCCTGGCGTGAAGTCGATCGACTCATTGTTAATGTCAAAGACCATGTACTACAGCAATTTGGCTCGCAAGCCAAATTTATGCTGGTGTCTAATACTGGTATTTATATGTACCACTGGAATACCAATAAAACCATTCAACATCAATATAAAGATGGCAACTTCGTGCTCAATGATATTGGTGAAAAAGCTAGTACAATCAACAGGATCACCAAAGAGCAAGATCCCTTGCTAAAAGCACTTGGCATCAAAATGATCGCTGGACTTGAAGGACATGGGCAACTAATGCTAGATAATCAGACACATGCATTTATCTTCTATGCCCCCATTCCCGCAGCCAATTACAGTCTTGCTGTAGTTTTGCCTGAACAAGTCGTTTTTGCTTCAGTGCAAACCCTCAAAGAAAAGTTACTGCTGACACTCACGCTTGCTACATTATTGAGTATGCTTGTGGCTTGGTGGATAGCATATCGATTGTATAGCCCTATTTCGCGTTTAACATATGCTGCAAAATCACTTGCCAAAGGTCACTACAACGTCCACCTCAAAACCAAAGGCAGTGATGAAATTGCTGAACTGAGCCGTACATTTGAAACTATGCGTGACACCATCTACGCGCGAGAAAGTGATTTGGAATCCAGAGTAGAGAAACGAACTCAAGCACTCGAAAAAGCAAAGCGCGAAGCCGAATTCGCAGTTACTGCAAAGAGTCGGTTTTTAGCCAATATGAGCCATGAGATCCGCACACCCATGAATGGTATTTTGGGCACTATCCAGCTATTAGAGCAAGAAGCAAGCTTCAACAAAGAACAAAAACACCTTCTCAAACTCGCCAGTGTTTCAGGCAGTAACTTATTGACTCTCATAAACGACATACTGGATATCTCAAAACTTGAGCAAGGGCAAATCAATTTATACGAAGAGCCGTTTGAACTAAAAAGTACCATTGCACATTTACTGCACCTTACTCAGTCAAGGGCTCAGTCAAAGCCTATTGCCTTATCACACTCCATAGTGACTGATACTCCAGTTGAAATTGTCAGCGACAAACACAGGTTACAACAAGTGTTACTCAACTTATTGAGCAACGCATATAAATTTACGATTCAAGGCGAGATATCTATTTTGGTCCAGCTCAATCCAAATGATGCGACACAATTGTTATTCGCAGTTAAAGACACTGGTATTGGTATAAAAAAAGAGCAACAAAATAAAATTTTTGACCCGTTTTGCCAAGAAGACGACAGTACCACCAAACGTTTTGGCGGAACTGGGCTTGGATTGAGTATTTGCCAACAGCTAGTTAGCCTTGCTGGCGGGATCATATATTGTGAATCCACACCAAAAGAAGGTGCAACGTTTGCTTTTACATGGCCATTTAAACCTTGTTGCTTAATCGACTATAGCGCAGCAAAAACTGATCAGTGTATGCAACTCAGTGGGAAGATTTTACTTGCTGAGGATAATGCAATTAACCAGGTTGTGATCAGTGCTATGTTAGAAAAGTTTGGTTTGCGTGTCGTATTAGCCAAAGATGGCCAGCAAGTACTAGAAAAAGTGGCACAAACCTATTTTGATCTAATCCTCATGGATATACATATGCCTAAGATGGATGGTATTGAAGCGACTAAACACTTGAGAATGCACCCCCAGTACAGTCAAATGGTGATCATTGCGATTACTGCCAATGTGTTTTTAGAGGACATCGCGACGTATTACAGTGCTGGCATGGATGACTTTGTCGCAAAACCCGTTGAAATGGCTAAGCTAGAATCTGTATTAAGCAAGTGGCTAGGTGTAAAAAACCGCTAACCAAATAGTATCAGTATCCGGTTTAGTCCAGCTTACCTTATGTTTGCAATGTGCAGGAATATGAATATGCTCACCGGCAACCAAGGTCACAATACGACCGTCTGAAAACGTGAGTTGCCCCTCACCTTGCAGCACCATTACCCACTCATTTTGCGCTTGATCATACCATCCTGTTTGCGGAGAAGTATGTCCTCTAGAGATAATACGTTCAATTTTAACATCACCGCTACTGGCAATGACTTCGAAAAATTCATCTGATAAATCTCTGGGTATATCTCTAAATATACTTTGTTTGTTTTCATCCATGCGTTCACCCCAATCTTGGTGGATACATTCATTTAAGTTGTGCAGTTTGGTACTGTTGCAAGAATATGCTGGATAAGGTTTGGTGGAGCTAGGCGGGATCGAACCGCCGACCTCTTGCATGCCATGCAAGCGCTCTCCCAGCTGAGCTATAGCCCCAAGTAAGACGCTAAGATTCTATTATATCTTATTAATTTGTAAAGCTGTTTTTTGCGAAGCGTGAAAAGCTTATGATCTTAAATTGCAACAGAGGCTGTAAATTGCAGCTGCTCTGCGTTGATACTGGCAGCTGCAAAAACAGTATATTTGGGAACAAACTTGTTAATTTAGTTTGCCAATTGTTTTAGTGCGTTGCTCAAGGCGTCATTGATTTCGCCATTAGTTAATTTACCCGCTTCCATATCAAAGTTGTCAAAAAAACTAGGGACAGATAAGTGCGCTTTTACATCAGCTGCAAAATACGGTGCAGAGTTCACAGCAGCACCTAACACACTTTGTGCTCCACCAGGACCAGGAGATGTTGCCAAAAGAACCATCGGGGTATTTTGATACACTTTCATATCAATACGAGAAGTCCAGTCAAAGATATTCTTGTACGCTGCTGTATAAGAACCATTATGCTCAGCAAATGAGACAATAACTGCATCCGCAGCGCCTATTTTGTCGTAAAATTTTTGGGCCTGCTCTGGGATCCCATTGTCTTTTTCTCGGTCAATGCTGTAAATCGGCATCTCAAAATCATTCAGATCTAAAATTTCTATCTCTGCGTTCTCAATTTGTGACGTCGCATATTTTACCAGTGCATTGTTGATTGACTGACGGCTGTTGCTCGCTGCAAATGCTAGTACTTTCATAATGTTCTCCAAATTAACTTTTTGTGGGTTGTCAAATATGTTTACTCGACTTGATGACAAACAGTGTAGATTAAGTTTTAATAAACATTAATAGGGCAAATGTAAACTTACTATTTCCATATGAATCATAATGTATTTGACGGGATTCCAGTCTTTGTTAAAGTCGTACAATGCAATAGCTTTGCATTGGCCGCAGAACAACTTAGCCACTCACCATCTCATGTCAGTAAAGTTATCAATCGCTTAGAAGCTCGATTGGGCGTCAGATTACTCAATCGAACAACCCGAACTTTGGCACTTACCCCTGACGGAGAAGTGTATTATCAGCATTGTGTGCAATTGCTCAGTGATGCTGAACAAACGCTACAACTGCTTACGCATCAGGAAAATAAACCCAAGGGGGTGCTTAAGATTAGCTGCCCTGTCGCATTTAGTTTGGATTACCTCAGACCGGCAGTCACAGAGTATTTGCGCAAATATCCGAATGTCACTATTGAATGGGAGCTCAATGACCGGGCGGTAGACGTAGTTGGAGACGGCTTTGATTTGGCAATTCGTGCAACCACCCAACTTGAAGAGTCTAGTTTGATCTGTAAACGTATTTACCGCTGCAGAACCTTAGTTGTTGCTAGCCCCAAATATATAGAGCGATATGGTAAGCCCCACCACCCTAGAGAGCTAAGCAAACATCACTGCATCTGCTACAGTAACCTAAAGCACCCAGATCGCTGGGAGTTTACAGATCAGGCTGGGAAGTCATTTACCGTTGATGTTAGAAAGCGAGCCAATATTAATAACGGGCATATGCAGGCAGCGATGGCAATTGACGGAATAGGCATTTCTAGATTGCCCGAATTTTATCTAGCTGATGCCATTGAACAAGGCCAGCTTGAAATTTTACTCGAAGCCTACCTGCAAAGGCCTGTGGAAGTCTACGTGGTCTATCCCAGCCGCAAGCACCTTTCTCCAAAGGTTAGATACTTTATAGATATACTGTCATCCCAACTAGCGTCATAACGTCTAGCACGCTATTGGTTCAATGCACCATATTGACGATAGATGGCTTCAATCTCGCCATTGCGCTGCATTACTTGCAGTGCTCGATTAAGTTCCGCCTGCAATTGCTGTAAATGGGGTTGTAACCGCATATGCACTGGTAACTTGCTGATCTCAAAAACAACCTTGAATGACGCATAGTTGGGGTTGTGTTTTTGATAATATGCAGCCGTTACATCACCGATCATGAGATAATCAATTCGTTTGTGAGCCAGCTGAGACAGCAGCTCTTTTTCAGAAACATTGTCATAGAGTAAAATTTTGTTTTCACCAAAGTGAGATTCAAACTGTCCGTAACGATAACCCCTTACACGACCAAAAACCTTACCATAAAAAGATTTTGGATCGACGGTTGGCCGTTCACCTTCACGACCCAATACCACTTCTTTAGAGTATGCATAAGACCGTGAATAGATCCCTGGATTTTTTCTTTGTGCACGCCAAATAGGATTGACACCGGGCTCAATGTCTATTTTACCCATATCAAATAGCTTTTGACCCCGTGCCACAGACCAAGGTACCAACTTAAAAGTGTGTCCAGTGAGCTCACCAAGTCGAGCAAACAAGTCACTAAAAATCCCTGTAGGTTGGTGATTGTGAATATAGTTGTATGGCGGATTCGCGCCGTGATACACCAAAACACTGTATTCCTTTGCAACCGCGACACCTGAATAAAACAACGCCGCCAAACCGAATAAATAGTACATAACTTATACAAATTAACTCATCCTTTATCAACTTAGCATAAATTTTACACACATTATGGTTTTGCACCGCTTTTTGCTTAAGAAAAAGGCCATTTCTTCCCTAATTTATAACACTGCTAATAACAACACTAAAGCAAAAGAAACAATAATTCATACAACAAAATAAATTGACTATTTAATGCCCATAAATTTCATTTTATAAATTTTTTCTTCATTTTTTTGACTTTAATCATAAATATTAACTTCATTTATTCGTTTAATAATGGTGTGCGAACACAAGGTGATTTGTCTTGTAGTTTGATGTTGTGAAGGAAATGGCACGACATAAACAACCCCGTACACTTAACTTTTTATCAGCCAATAAGGCTATTTATTCTCAAGAAAAGGAAACTAACTATGAAAACTGGCGTATTATTCTCACTTATTGCCGCTGCGGCCGCTGCCAATGTTTCAGCTCAAGAGCTGTCTGCACAAGCGGGTTATGCAAGTGTTCAAGAAGTGCTTGAATATGGTCGTAAGTATCAAGCTATCAGAACACAGCTTAAAGATGCAGGCTATCGCTTCCACAATTGTCATACTCAAGTCATTAATTATTTTGTGACGCCAATGCAGCCTGAATACCTATATGCACAAACTGAATGTACTTACTCGACGCCAAGTGGCGGTAATTATTCGCTTCAAACAGACTATGCAAAAGTCACCATCGACGTGAACTTCAATCAAGAGCACGGACTGTACCGCGAAGGCGATGTAACTGTGAACTACATGACTGTTTACTAGCCATTCAATTACATAGCAATTATTCATACCGGTTAGCAATAATTTGCCATGTAATAGCAACCTAATGGGCGCACCTTTATGGTGCTCCTATGGCTGTGAAGCCTTAAAATACAAGCTCTTATAACCACATAACACCGTTAAAACCAAGCCCGCAAACACCACCAAGTACGTCTTATTCAAATTTGTGCACAATCTTAACGATAGCGATATGCACCGTAATCAATTACATATAAAATACTTACCCATCTGATAGCCGTATACTTTTAGTTGCTACAGGCCAGTAAACACGGTTACTTCCTGAAAAAAGAACAAAAAATCGACGCTATTTATTAATAAGGCAATAGTTTAGAACTATTATCTCAACCAAGCTTTTGCGAGATAAGTATATACATGGAGTTAAAATGGGTAACGGAAAAGAAAATAGTTTAACCATATTAATCGCGGATGATCACCATTTAGTGCGTCAGGGCTTGCGTTCACTGATCGAGAGATCACAAACTCAATATAATATTAGTGACGTCGCCACTGGCGAGCAAGCATGGCAATTTATTTCTCAATATCAACCTGATCTAGCGATACTAGATATTTCAATGGGCGATTTGAGTGGCCTCAAAGTGTGTGAGCACGTTAAGCGGCGCAAATTAAGAACCCGCATCATTTTTCTCAGCATGCATGATGATGTTAAGGTCATTCATCGCGCATTTGAGGTTGGTGCTGACGCCTACCTCTCCAAAAGTGAAGCTTTTGATACACTCAATCAAGCCTTGCAAACTGTCGCAGCCGGTCATTCGTTTATTAGCCCTAACATAGAGAGTGAATTAGCGCGATATAGGGCAGCCACTACACAGTCTCTCCTTACAGCAAGAGAGAAACAAATCGTCAGCTATATCACACAGGGCAATTCCAACCGACAAATTGCCGATGCACTATGTATTTCAATAAAAACTGTTGATAATCACCGAACAAAGGCGATGAGAAAGCTTGGAGTCAATAAAGCTGCCGAATTAGTCAAATACGGCTTGGAAGAAGGGCTTGTTGTGTAAATTGAACTCAATTTACTAGTCAATTGGGGTAAACACACTATTTATATTATTTTGACACAATAGTATTTTACTCTGCCATCAGAAACCAAAATATGACAAGCGCCGCAATACTGAAATTTTCAAGTTATTGGCTACAGGTCGTATTTAATAAAAGTGATTTACGCACTAAGCTATAGATTAGTGTAACTACATACTTTAATTGAAGATAAGATGAGAGTGCCAGATGGAAAAGGTAATCGCTATATATTTGCTTCTTTTTGTGACCGCTATCAGTGCACGTGACAATTCGATATACATAAGCCTACCAGTAGACCAAATCAAAACGGGAAGCGAGTTTTATGTTGACATTATGGCAGACGACTTACCAGCCATATATGGCGTACATTTAACACTAAAATATGATCCCAAAAAATTAATCATGTTACCACCACACGACAAAGCAACATCTCCTCAATTGGAACATGGCAATTTATTTAATCATAAAGCGCTAACAGAGAAAGTTAATCTAGCAAATATTCATTCGGGAACTATCAGTTACACCGTAAACCAATCAACACCAGCAAAAAGTATTTTTAGCACCAACCGAATTGCACGTGTGTTCTTTAAAAGTAATGTCGATGCAGCCAAAACAAACATCGTTATAGATACAGCCTACTTTGTTACCAAAGACGGCCATAAGCTCCACTTCCCGACCCAGCCTGCGGTGGAATTGCAATTTGCTAACTCTTATGCGCCACCGAAAAGCCCAGCAGCCGACTTTTCGCTTCCTAGGTATTTATTCCTCGTCGTTTTAGCCATCTTATTTGGCGTAATTACGCTACTTAACCATAAAAATGTATTAAGGTACCACGCTGATTAGACCCAGAGCGTGTTTGCCACGACACTCACTCAGCGCGAGCCAGTTACCATTTTGGTCAAATTAGTACGCCATACTAGGCTTTTTGGAAAAATATTAAGGCACAGTTACGTGCCTTAATACTGGATTAAAACCTCATCGCCTAGTTACTGTTGGTAAACATGAATAAAGCCATCCAGATCTGGTACCAACACCTTACCAGCACCGACCGCTGGTGAGGCATACACACCACCATGTACAAATCCCGGAATCAATGTGGGTTGATAATGCCAAGCTCTTGTTCCCGACTCTCTTTCTAGCGCCATAAACCCGCGTTGAGTAACATACCAACCCGGTTCATCATGGCCTGTCGAGCCTATATAAACATGTTTTTGGTCAACAACAGGTTGCCCCCAACTCCAGCCAGGCGTCGCCACTTGCCAAACAATCTCTCCTGTTTCAACTGCCATCTTAAACAGTAACTTGGCATCAGAGCTGCCAATATAGAAATAGTCACCTCCGGTGTCTGCAACAGCACTCGACTCAACCCAAGAGCCACCTGGCAATGCCTTTTTCCACACCACTTGACCACTGTGAGGGTCTAGGCCATACAAGTATGTATCACGAGAGCCGATTATGAGTATATCGTCGAGTATCACTGGACTCGAAGGTATCGCGCCTTGGGTTTTAAATTGCCAGGCAAGTTCGCCTGACTGCTTGTCGAGTGCATAAACATAGCCATCCCAACTCGCAACAAATACTTTGCCCTGATAAATACTGGCGGTCGCTCTGATCATTCCGCCAGTATTAAAACGCCACTGAATCTTACCTGTACGTTTTGAAATGGCATAAAAATTTGAATCGGCACTGCCAACATAGACAAAGTTACTATCGGCCACTGGGCTAGATTTGGTGTAGTCAAACTCCCACGGAGCGTGATTCGCCGGCAATATACGATTGTGATCGCTGTCATTTAGGCTGGCCTTCCACAGTAGTTTTCCATTCCAACGATTCAAAGCATATAGATATCCATCATCACTAGAAAAAAACACTCTATGGTGATCAACAAGCGGCTTCGAGCGAACTTTATCGCCAGTTGTAAATACCCAACGCGTTTTCACTCTATCAATATCAAACGCATACACCTTGCCATTATCACTACCAAAATAAGCCTGATGATTTTTAAGTGTTATGCTCCCCCAGTTTTCACTGCCAGTCTGATAGCTATATAGGTAATCCCCGCTTTTCGCCAAAGCGGTTACAGTCGACAAGATAGATAGCAGCCCCAAAATGAAGGCTGCAATTATTTTTTTATAGATTGTCATTGTGCACTCCTAGTTAAATTCGAGTGCGACATTAATCTGACGTAGAAAAGAAGTCCTGAATACGGCCTAAAACTTTCTTAATAATTATTAAGCCCCTGATTTATCAACTTTTAAAATGTACTCTTGCACTAATTGATTGAATCCACTTTCCTGTTTTAGCGGTAAAAAATGAGGATCTGCCGCAATCCACATAAAGGCATACTGGCCAGCTAACCGCGATTGCTCCAAGTAATGTAGCGCTAACTTAGTCTCTCCAATTGCAGCAGCATACCGAGCTTGAGACATCGGAGCCTCATAATGCCCAATATCTGCCTTACGAGTATCATGATAAAGTAACCAACGATAGACACCTTCAATACCATGGACGTCAAATTGTTGCTCAACCATCTTAATTTCTGAGTTGCTATATCCTTCAAATTTCATGACCCAAACAAGCTCTTTAACTGCCAGATCAAATTGACCAAGTTGTTCATAAATTGCTCTGAGGCATACATGGTAAAATCGATTGCTCTGTGAATACGGCCTCAGTTTATCTAGTGCTGAAAACGCTTCATCAAATCGCAAGCTCATCATATAAACCCACGCAACGCTTTCACTAGAATAACCATCAGGCTCGAGGGATTGATAAATCTTGATGTGCTTTAATGCTTCTTCCAATCTACCTACGGCAAGCAAATATTGGCCGTACATATGATGAGCTTCACTATTTGGAAGCGCATTTAAAAAGTAAGTTTCAACATCTTGAGTATTCATTTCCCCCATAAACAAAAGTTTGGCATACAGTAGATTCGCCTCTTTATGTTTGGGATCTCGTAATAGAATACGTTCCAAAATTGCCTTTAAGTGTTGTTTAGCTTGATGATAATCAGCCATCTGTGGGCGAAGCTTATAATAATAACCCTTTGCTAACCAAACCAAGGGCTCTGTGAGTTTAGGTTGCTCAACCGTTATTGATTTAAGTAAACTTATGGCCTTATCTATATCGTCCGGGTGATTATTTATAATAAAGCGCGCTTGATTAAATGGTTCAGTTAGATGCGCAGGGATCACCTCTTTGACGGGCTCTCGCGGCATCTGCCAAAAAACAATCATTGAAATTGCAACCAAACACAATGCTGCTTTTAATAACAAACTATCAAGAGATGATGGCAATGCATCGCACAGTGGAGGCCCTATCCAGCGATAACCAATGCCTGAAATTGTTTTAATATATTTTGGCGACTTAGCATCGTCACCAAGTAGCTTTCTGAGTCCATTGATTGTCACATATATCGCATCTTCGCTAACAACACGCTGCCCCCACACCTCTGAAAGGATCTGAGATTTACTGACATCTTGATGCTTATACTTCAATAGCAAAATTAACAGCGCATACTGTTTAGAGTCTAGTTCCACTACTTTCGTGTCATTATGTAAGCTCAACTGCCGATGATTTATGACCCACTGTCCTTTGCTGGCGGTCTTGAGCATAATTCCTACCTAAGAATAAAAATCTATCGTTATTTATATTTTAAAAAATATTTGAGTGAAATATCGCCACTAGCATAATGGACTTGACGTGCCTTGTTAAGGAAATGATCAAAAAAGTTACACTTGTAATAAAAAATAAATATAAAGGGATGAGTGCTCTCATCCCTTTATCCGTAAAAGTTAATAATAGTTGGTACTTAACTCAGCACTTTGAGCAAACTCATTAATAGTCCACTCATCAAATAACATTGTCATACCGCCGGCATTGACACACTTTATTGCGTAAGTAAGCGAAGAACTATACGCGTCGTAAGCGACTTTTCCGCCATGGCTATAAAAATCACTATGTACGTTTTCGACGCTGAACTTACCATTAAATAATGCTGGCACATCACCATTAGGAAATCGAAGAATACTGCATTGTCCATCAGGAGCAAACGTATTAACTGATAGTTGGGTTGTCAAATGTACCGACTCAAAGTAACCAGGCACTCTGCCTCCTCCAACATTCCAATTATCAAACTGCATCGCTCTATCATAAGTGATGGCGGGTGCTGCTGGCACTTTATGATGTACACTATAACTACTGCCTTCGGCGTCATAGCAAGTAACTTTGAGTACTTTAGCTAGGGTTTCGTGGCCCTCAGCTACAGGGCCAGATACTGATTTATTATCAGCAACGTTCAGCTGCGCTATTAACTTGTTACCCGCTTCATTGTAAAGCCCCGCATCAGCGCAGCTGGCCTGATCATTGAGGGTTAGATATGCCGCAAAATAGTGCGCAGAACTAGTTTGCACCATAACACTTTTCACAGGCCCATGATTATACTGAGTTGTTCTACCTGAGTTACTATCTGAATCGTAAATTGGTTCTAATGCGTATACGTTTCCAGTCAGCAAAACACTGGCTGCGAGAGCGTGGGACAATTTCATAACAATCTCCTTTGAAAATCACCGCTTAATAAGTCTATTATTTTTACTAATTATTTTAAGCACACAAAAGGCCTCCTATGCGAGTGCAAAACACCTCGGCGATCACGCCAAACATTTCGGGTCAACGTAATCAATTTTGCAATGTCAGTAATCAAAATCACCACATATTCGTGCCGTGTACCTCATTAATAATGACGATTTAAAACAATAAGTCAAATGTTTTTACTTAATTATTTTATCGCTTTCCGGCATTAGACTTATTCAAATTTTAATGGTAATAGATTGAAATATATAAATATAATTATTATTTAGGTGTTAATAGCCAAGGTTTGGATTTTTCTGTTCAATTAAAAGCGACATTCGTAGTAACCTAAATAAAGATCAAATATGCTTTTACGCTCAGGCAGGAAGAAACATGTATTTTTGGAATATCTCAAAGCTCAAACTGGATTTAGTTGCAAACAAATTGACCACCTTATGCGACCTAAAATACCTCATTGCAACTTTGGCTTTGCTATCGTTGTCCGTTACATATTCTGAGAACTCAAATTTATTCGATTACTTGAGCACCTTAGTAGACATATGTGTACTGACTTTTGGAACTTGGTTTTGCTATCGAGTTAATGGAGGCAAAACAAGCAAAGATTTTTTACGCCGATACTTGTCAATAGGTTGGGTGGTCGGTATTCGTTTTATTGTATTTTCTATGCCAGTGGTTTTTGCAACCTACTTTTTGTTTGATTTCGCTGGCTTCGAGGTCTTAGGAGACGCTACTTTACTTGATGTTGGCGTCACACTCTTTTTTTCAAGTTTTTTCTATTGGCGAGTCTTTGTACATATGAAACAAGTACAATTAACCGACGAAAAACAGGCTGAATTTAATAAGTAGCTTCTAGCAACCATTGTCGTATTGCCGCATTTAATCCACTTAAACACGGCAACATATGCATCTAATAGCACCCACTTCTGGTGTTATTTTTCAGGTGCACTGACATAGTGTAAGCCGCTTTCAATTCTGGCAAACCAATTGGCAATATTACCGAAGTCACTGAGGTTTATGCCCGACTTTACAGCCAACTTTGGATACGTGTACAACGCGATATCCGCAATGCTCGGTTTGGTACCGAGCAAATAGTCTCTGTCGTTTAAGTGCTTATCAAGATAAGTGAAAAAGTGAATTGTCTTGTCGTAGGTTTGCTCTAAGTCACCGGGCTTTCCAATCACTTTGATACCGCGATATAAATTTGGACCATTGAGCACCTCTCCAGCCGACATAGATAAAAACTTCTGTACCTCGGCGCGAAGTAACGCATCTTGCGGATACCAAGTTTTATCTTCATCGTACTTTTCAGCAAGGTATACGAGTATCGCATTTGAGTCACAAATTACCGCATCACCATCAACCAACACAGGTACCTGACCCAACGGGTTTAGCGCTACAAAATGATCGGATTTGTGCTCTTGAGTGTGTGGATCTAACAGCTTTAACTCATATTCTATTCCTAGAATAGATAAAAAGTGCCTAATTTTATGGCTGTTTCCAGAAAGTGAAAAACTATATAAGGTGATACCTGACATACCAAAAGGATCCTTTTACTGTAATTTTATATCTGCGCCGGGTGACGGCTCACCCGACTACCACAGATAGTTTTTCATAGACGCTCTACCGAGTAAATGAAGTATTTTTGAAGATTGCAACACGCATTAGTCACTGTTGCGTTGAGCTGGTAAATCGCTTTGATACTCTACAAACTCCACCTCAAAACCGTCAGGGTCAATAAAGTAAACATTTTTACGATAAGGGTGCTGCGGCCCCGTCTTGTCCACCGTATAACCCGCATCATTCAAGCGCTTAATAACCCCTTCGATACAATTCACGACATAGGCAAAGTGACCAAGGCCGACCTGATGTCCAGATAACACCTTATTTTCGCCCTCACCATGATCACTAAAAGCAAGATAATGGTAGTCGTCACCAAAATGAAGCCACTGTCTTGGCTTGCCAAACCACTCTCCATGACCTTTGCTTCTCACCTTCCAATGGGGAAAGGCAGCGCGATAAAAGTGCAGTGCCGACTCTATATTTTTGACTACAAGATTGACATGTTCTAAATACATACGCGCACCTTATTTACTTTCCATGGTGTGATTAAACGTTGAATTTTTATCAACAACCAATTGAGATATATATGCTTTGACGAGTGCTTTCATGATCTTTCCTCCTTTAAGTTGAACACACTTTAAAAGCTCAACTTAACTTGAGGTAAAGGTTTTTTTACACTTTTTCTGGCTGTGACAAACGATCGGTAAATACACCCTGAATAAATTCGACAAAAGCGCGAACTTTGGGAATGTGTAAACGGTTTTTTGGATACAATGCGTACACCTCCACCGCAGGTAACTGCCAGTGAGGTAAAATGGGAAGCAATACATTTTTTTGTGGCTCTTGTGCACACATGTAGTCTGGTAAAATGGCTGTGCCTACTCCATCCAAGACCATTTGCTTGAGTACCACATAATCGTCAATGCGCATTCGTGGGACGACAGAGATATCGCAATGTTGCGCCCCATTTTGTAGACGGACCACTTCAGATTTTTGAATGCTACTCATCAGTAACACAGCGTGATTTTCAAGCTCATGGGGAGATATTATCGGACCGTGCTGCTTCATATAAGTGTCACTTGCGTACAACCTGCGAGAAACACTCCCTAAACGCTTGGCAATCAAACGAGAATCGGCTAATTCGCCGATGCGTATTACCAAGTCAAACCCTTCATCAATCACGTCGACTCGGCGGTTTAGTAAACTGAGTTGTAAATTGACCTGTGGGTGCGCACGCATAAACTGACTCAGTACAGGCTTAAGGATCTCATGCCCCATACCGACAGACATACCAACTTTGAGTTCTCCGGATACCTCGGTGAGTGCTTGCGCAACACTGGCATTGGCCAACTCAACCTGCTCCTTAATTTGCCTACAGTACGTGAGGTACGTTCTCCCTGCTTCTGTTAAATGTTGCGATCGAGTTGTACGCTGCAACAGCGTGATCCCCAAATTCGCTTCAAGTTGTGTAATTTTTCGGCTTAAGTTGGCCTTTGGCATATTGAGACGCTCAGCCGCCAAGGTAAAGCTGCCCGCATCCACGACAGATAAAAATAACAGCATTGAGTTCAGATCCGTTTTCTCCATTACCCACCCCAATTGTTGTTGAATATGGAAAAGTAATTCTATTTTATAGGTATATATAAAACAACTGGCTTTCCTTAAACTTTACTCATCACTTAGAAACAGATTAAACACAATAGGAAACCACGATGAATATTCTTTCTAGAGACACATTACAATTAGGCGGTTTTGCAGGGATCACAGAGCACAGACTGGTAACCGACAGTCGAGTATTTGCCGGACGTAAAAAGCCGGAAACATTTGAAGGGTTGGGTAGCATGGTCTACCTTGCAGACGCCCGTTACCTGCCACACGGCCAATCAGGTATGCACCCACACAGCGAAATTGACGTCATTTCAATTGTGCTAGAGGGGCGCGTCAGTCACGAGGGTTCGCTCGAACACGGCAAAGATTTAATAGCAGGTGATGTACAAGTTCAAAGGGCTGGCGGTGAAGGTTTCAGCCACAATGAAATTAACCCGGATGAACAACCGAATCGCATGTTGCAAGTGTGGGCACTGCCAGAGGTATCTGGACAAGCTGCTGAATATAAGTCGTACACACCTAAAACAAAAGGTACAACACGCATTTATGGCGGTAGCCAATCACAAACCGATACCTTTGCCAGTGCCACTACAATGGACATCGTCCATTTAGATACCGCTGACAGTATCGAGATAGCCAATGATGCATTGGTTTATGTTATTGCTGGTAACGCGGAGCTGCGCCACATAGATGAATCCTTTGATATAAAAGAAGGTGATTTAGTTAGAAGTACAGAACTAAAAATCGTCGCTAGAGCGCATACACAACTGCTCGTTGTCTCTCATCGCTAACCTCAGCTCAAACAATAGGAGCAATGACTATGAAAACCAGCACACCGAGTCAACATTTACTGGCTTTGATCAACTACCTTGCATTACTGCCACTGGTGTATTTTATTCCTGAGCTGATAGCGCCATTTATTGGCGCAAATAAACTGCTGCATGTTGCCATTGCAGTGGCACTTATCGTGCCCGTGATCTCGTACGTTGTCATGCCTGTTGCGGTAAAACTTCTTTCAAGGAACGACGCACAATGATGACTACACAATACCACCCACAGTGTGGGTGGTTTAGTTGTCTATCGACGATAAGTTATCAGTGGAATGACAAACCATACATTAATACACGTCCTGCATTATAATAATCAGCCGTGCCTGTTGCTGAGATCCTGATTTTGGAAGTCGTTACAGCCTCAGGTAATCTATAAAGCTCTCTGACAAACCCCTTGCTAGGAATGCTAGAGGTAAACTCAAAGTCACCCTTTTTGACCCAAGCACCATTTTCCCAAGCTTCCAGCGTAAATGTGGTTAACCTATTTCCTTGACCATTATTGTAAGTACCAAGCTTAAAAGACTGTATTGTAAAGTTTCTTTTCAACTCAATTGAAAACGACATAGGGAAAGGTAAACCACCTTTGTCGGACATCATGTAAATGCCTTTTGTCGCATCATCTGTATCCATTAGGCAAGTTTCATCCAGAGGTCTGGTGTAATCAAATTCTCCGCCTGAGAATACCGGATCTGAGTCCAGACGGACAACATCAGAACATCCAGGTGGGGTTGTTAAAGCATCACTGTATTCAAAACCGAAGTCCCCTTTGCTGCCGTTAGAGCCGTACCAAGTACCTGTCCAGACATTTGAGGCATTTCGAGTACCTGTAAACCATTTTACGTTGCCATTGTCATTGAGTTTAAAGTGAACTCTAGGCTCTAGACCACTGCCGTAGAAGGCATTATTGGTTTCCTCGACTTCACCTGACAAAGTCACGTATTGGCCATCGTTACCGATAAGCATATTGCCCTGTTGAATTAAATTTACCGAAATCGAGTTTGTTGCATGGTTAACACCATCAAGTGAATCATCGAAGTTAATCACGACGTTTTGCGCAAATGCATAGGGCGCTGCGAAAAGTGAAGCCAGAACAATCCTTTTACTAAGTTTCATGTTTATACCTTTAAAGTCAGTTGTTTTTTTAGTCATTTACAGATATCTACTACCATAGACTCCGAACGAAAGAAAATAATTACCAAATTGTGTTGTGGCATTCTTACATGTAGACATGGCGAAACGTATCGTCCAAAAGCTTGCTTTCTTAACTTTCGATTATTGGCTTCACCATGTGCTCTCGCTGTACCTGACTCCTACTGAAATATTGATAACTGAAATGCTGACTAGATAAAAGATATCTGCAGTAAGTGGAATATATAAATTTGAAGTCTTTTATCTGTGTCCACGCAGTAATGGGCATGTGTTACTTGCAAAAAACAATAGCCAGAATACAGCTCTGGCTATTGCACACTGGCATGACAGTTTATTCAACATACGTTAACTGTCCCGGCAACGACATTTTTATATTACTAACTCATGTTATTGCCATATAAAGCGTGCTCATCCTTCACATGGCTGCACAAAACGCCAAACACCAAATGTCCCCGAGTTCAGATCTGGTCTTTCACCTTGCGTCCACCACCTTGCTCGATAGACTTTATTTTCATACGCAGAGTAACTACCGAGTACAAAAACTTTGTCATTACCCCACTGCTCAAAGCGACAACCTTTATCCTTTAGGGATAAATAGGCTACTTTTACATGCACTTCCCCCAGCGCATCTTCCACCCTAAGGGTTACTTTGTGACTACCCGGCTTCGCGAATGTATAGTTTGGGCTAGATTGCGCTGACGTGGCGCCATCACCAAAGTCCCACAAATAACTCACGATGCCTTTATCATCAACAGAGGTATCTTGGAATGCCACGACTAGATCTTGGGCGTTATACGTAAAGTTAGCTTGTGGTCCAATATTACCGTCGGACTCACAGCCACTGTCATCTTTCACGCCACTGCTATAAATGCCCGCAGCTTCTAGGGCCAACACAACATCATTGACACAGTAACCATAATCTTTAGCCGCCAGATACATGCCTTGCCCAGCATTGTCGAAGTCCGTATTGACGTGCCAGTAGAGTCGATTGGCTTGTGTCATAACATCAAATGCTTGTTTAATATTCCAGCCTTCAGATGTTGCAAGTCGATAGAAGATTAAACTGAAGATACCACCATTGGCATGCTGTCCCGCGCTTTCACTGTAGTCATCAATGTGTTTGATGACAGGGTTTTTCATATCTCGAGTAAATCCGCCGTTTTTACTCAACTCATCTCCTATTTTCCAGCTAAACTCACCATTTAAAAAGTCATGCATGGCTGCTGCGGTCATATCAGAATACGCTTCATCCAAAGCACCTGAAATGCCGAAAAATCCTAGCTGGGCATTGGCACTGGTGAAACCATGCGCAAGCTCATGGGCAACCACATCCAATGTTGTAAATGGATAGTAGTCGTGATTGCCATCACCAAATGATGCAATATTGTAGTTCCAAAACCCGCCAACGAGATCGACATCTCTGTGAACTTGAATTTTGATTTTTTCAGGATAAAGACGAGTATCATACCGCTCTTGATACATACGTATTGTTTGTTGTGTGAAGCCATGGGCATCATTGAGGGGAGAGTTAGCGCCATTTTTTGCCCGTTGGTCATTGTCGTAACAGGCAAAGCTGTGGATCTCCGGCTCACCTTGTTTGTTTTTTAGATCCCATGTTGCAAACAATGCATTGTCCAGCGTACACACGCCATTTTCTTCACGTATGTCCAAAGCTGGGTAACGCGCTTGAGGGCCAAATCGATAATCACCAGTCGCGCCATTGCCACCCGGCCCCGTCGCTTTTGCAGGTTGAAAACGGCGCAAATCATCCCAGCGTTTTATCACCTTGCCAGTGTGCGCATCAATGATAAAGTGCGGGCTTGTAGGTTGTTTTCCTTGCCATTCAAAAAAGCCAACTCTCCACACTAGATGCGCTCGACTATGTTCATCCAACCAAACATATAGTTTGCCATGGGTGTTTTCCAGCGCTTGCAGGTCCAAGCTGCGACCATCTGCTTTGACAGCTAATTGCAGCGCGGCGTGATAATCCCCCCCCGGGTCAATACTGTGAATATCGTCGCTGATCTTAGCAATAAATTGACCAATAAAATCGTAGCTTTTACCTTGCTTATCGGTGCTTGCCACAACCGACGCCCCGTATACTGGGATGCCTTTAAAGTATTGCTGATATTTCGTCCGCTTTTGCCCATTGGGGACCAAAGATTGAGCCTGTTCTTTATAACTATTCTCTTGGTTTTGTAAACTAGGTAATTGCGCATTAAATAGCTGTTGCGACAATTGATGTTGGGTACTCAAATCGACTTTTTCCGCTGCATTGACTTGTGAGAACAATGCGACATTTATTGCGCAAAAAGCCCATTGAACACGTTTCAACTTGTGCATTTGATAGTCCTTATTTTGAATTTTCTGAGCGAGTGTATGTGGGCACAACCTGAATGTTCCAGCTATGCCCGCGTTTTATGGCTCGTTTTTACGGCGCATAGCAGCGCGCTAACTTTTGCCATAAATGAGGGTATAAATCAGGCCTTATTCCAGCGCCCCAATGCAGTGCGCGGTACTTATAGTTTTGGTAAAACACCACCTCTCCTATTTGATAGCTGACATCAACTTGCCACTGCTTATGCCCTTCACATTGCGGTGGTAGGCCGCTATCAATCTCTATGGTTTGCACATGAATACGAGTTTGACCATCTGAGTCTGTCACCGTTAAACTCACTCGATAATGGCCGTCATTGAAGTAACTGTGTTCAGGGTTTGCCAGCGCCGATTGATGACCGTCTCCAAAATCCCACAGATGAGCCGCGATATACTGGTCATCACTGCTTTGATCGGTAAAGTAAACACTGCGCATAGATATTTGGTAGTCAAAATCAGCGACAGGTTTTGAGGCGCTAGGTTTACCACATCCCATTTTTTGCAGATAGTTGTCAGCTGTATACGCTTGAATTAGGCCAAACCCGTATTCGTCATCTCGACCATAATCTCCTTTGTCGATGGCGGTATACTGCAATGCGTCTCGCAACTGTTCATTAGTGCATCCGGGGTGTTTGTTCCAGAGCAAAGTAGCTATTCCCGCAACATGAGGGCTTGCCATGGAGGTCCCGCTCATCAATTTGTAGCCTAAGTCATGACTGGTTGATTTTACCCTGACACCGGGCGCAGCTAGCTCTACCGCATCATTAAACTGAGAAAACCGTGCTTTATCCGCGTTACTATCTACCGCAGCTACCGAAATAACCTCACTGTATGATGCCGGATAGTTTTTACTGCTGGTGCCATTGTTACCCGCAGCAGCAACATGCAACATGCCCTGTTGATAGCTCTTTTCGAACGCCAATCGTTCTGCTTGCGAGTGATGAGAACCACCTAAGCTCATATTAGTGACATTGCCACCTTGCGCCAAACAGTCTTCAATGGCCGCAATAATGTCAGAGCCATAAGCGCCCCGCCCTGCATCATCAAATACTTTTGAAATATGTAATTTAATCGGTGCACTGCCATGAACACCAGTAACCCCGACCCCATTACCACTTAAAGCAGCAATAGTGCCTGCAACATGGGTACCGTGACCAAGGCCATCTTTACGCCAGTCTCCTGTTGCCAAGGTGCCAAAATTACTTGCTCCTGTGACATGGCGAGTAGGAAGATCTGGATGCTCAACACTGTATCCGCTGTCTAACACGCACACCTTCTTGGGGCTACTTTGTGGCGGACGAATAAGATTTGCTTGCGTCATTACCACCCCGTAAGGGATCTCCTCACTCGAAATCGTACGAATTGGGTCCCGCTCAACAAACTCAATATCGGGTGAGAGACTCAGTTGCTGTTGTTGCGAAGCGGTCAAAACAAGAGTCATTGCATTGACTGACGGCAGCATTTTTTCAACCTGAAAACCAGACTGTTCAGCTACGCGTGCTAACCGCTTCGAGGTAAAGGTAGATACACGTTCAGGCTCAAGGGGCGCGTGTGAACTTTGCTGCCAAGGCGTATCCTTTAACTTAACTATGTAGTAGTGAGCAGCGCTCTGTGCGTTAGCAATACAAGGCAGCACCATACTGGCAATCAATAAAGACGAACATTGGAATTTCATAGACATTGTCAACCCCCTTTACAAACATGAACCTATCTTTGCCCATGGCTGTCCAGCACCATGATTTTGCTCTGGATTAATGCCTCGATTCCACCAGCGCGCCCGATATTCTGTATCATTGAGGTGGACGGTTTTTCCTTGACCGTAAGCGACTGTCACCAACCATGGGGTACTATCTGCACAACCTGGAGGCTTCTCACCAATTTGAATTTGTTGAGAAAACTCCGCCGATAGGCCTTCATTGTCAGCAACACGCAGGGTAACAAGGTAGCTGCCCGCTTTGGCATATTGGTGACTGACAGCCGCTTGTTGTGAGGTGAGGCCATCACCAAAGTCCCACAGATACGTCACTATCTCGCCGTCATCACTTGAATTATTGATTAAGTGCAGCGTTAGCTGTTCCGTTTGATAGGTAAAATGTGCTGTTGGCGCACCATCATTGGTTGTGCAAGTGCCATCAAATTGCCATACATTCGGATACGCAGCTGGCTGTGCGCCAGTTCCCCAATGAATCGCGGTATATTTGTTGTTTTGATATTTTACTTTGTCCCCTTTGCGGTATTCTGTACGACTATTCCACAGTGGCCGGTCTTCACAAATTGGCGCTATACCATCATCAACATCCAGCTGCTTTACCTTAAACCCTTGAATGTTATCTGTGTTTGTCACCTTTAGTTTGACTACATAGTCGCCTTCTTTGGCATACGCGTGGGTAGGGGATCGCTGTGTCGAACTTTTTCCATCACCGAACTCCCAAAAATATGAAACGATCCCTTGGTCATCCTGTGATGCATCTTGAAATGACACGGTTAAATGCGCCGCTTCATAGGTAAAGTCGGCCCGAGGCAAACCGGTTACCGGTTGGCACTCGAGGTTTTTAAGGTATTCATTGGCAGCAAAGGCTTTAACAATACCGAACCCATAGTAATCATCTCGGCCTTGCTCTCCTCTATCTTGAGCAGTTGCTTGCAGAGCTTGGCGGATCTGTGCATTGCTACAATTAGGGTGATGCCCCCAAATTAGTGCCGCAACACCCGAAACATGGGGCGTCGCCATAGAGGTCCCGCTCATAGTTCCATATTGACCTGAATTCAATGTAGAGAGTATGTCTACACCGGGAGCTGCCAACTCAACCTGATCATTATGGGTCGAAAAGCTCGCACGCTCACCTTGCTCATCAACCGCTGCAACTGCGATGACATTGTCATAAGAAGCTGGATAATGCTGGCTTTGCACGCCGCTATTTCCGGCGGCGGCGATGTGCAATACGCCTTGTGCATAAGTATCATTGAAAGCAATACGTTCAGCTTCGGAGGGCTGTCCACCCCCTAAGCTCATGCTGGTAATTTGGGCACCTGCAGCAACACATTGATATATTGCAGCGGCAATATCTGAACCATAGGCCCAGCCCCCGCCGTTATTGAAAACTTTGACAATATGCAAGCCGAGCGTGCCCGAGGGGTTCACGCCGACAACGCCAATATCATTGTTGCCAATCGCAGCAACGGTACCGGCAACATGGGTTCCATGGCCATGACCATCTTGATACCAATGACCGGTGTTGTGCTCTCCATGACCATCACTACCTGTAACCCCCAGATTTGGTAAATCAGGGTGACTCAAGGTATAACCAGTATCTAAAATACACACTTTTCGGTGCGGAGCACCGATATCACGGAGTAGATCTGCTTCGACCATTCTAATGCCGTATGGTGTAGTCTGCGCACTTAAATATCGCTTAGGGTCAACCTCTATTGATTGAACATCAGGATGGTTTTTTAAGCTGAGATACTGATCAGGCGTTAGCGTTAACGCCATTGCATATTGCTCTAAAAGGCGCTGTTTTGGCTGTGTTGATAGTTTTTCAGCTTGTATATCAAGATACCCTTGGGCATGTTCAAGCTGTTGAGCAGCTGAAAGGCCCCGCACTTTAGGGACATTAAATGTCACGATATAACGATTGCCCTCAATGGCAACATGTTTGCTCTGCAGGGCCACTGTGGTGAAATGAGAGAATAAAGATAAAGACAAAACTAAACCCCAAGCAGTTATTTTGCTGGGCTTAAAAAAAACTTTGGCGTTATTCATAATGAGCTCGATTGAAACACCTTGGCCACACGAATTGTGACCAAGGTGGATTAGAATAAAAAGGTGGGCGAACCCACCCCAGGTTGGTTAGCTAATACCAATCGGCATGAACAGAGTCACAAAAATGGCAATTAAATTGCACTCAACACCTCGCAATGCGCTCCAGTTGACGCTAACTACTCAAACGACTGCGATAGGTCATCAGCAAATTTACTCGCTCAAATTTACGCCCCTATGCATACTGATTGGTAAGTAATGAAACCGAATTAGTCACACTGTCCGTTGTTGATCCACACATCCCAGCGGCCAGAATATTGCTCAGGGTTTTTCCGTGTAGACCATTTCGCCGTGTACTTCACGTTGTTGAGGTGGACTTGATCGTCCATTATATAAGTTTTGTTGGCTTGCCAAGCAGGGAGCCCTCCACACGTTTGAACACCTTGATCGACTTTCACTGTCACTTCCTTACTACTGGAAAGCTGAGCTTGGTCTTGCACCGTCAACGTGATTGTATACTCCCCTTTGGTGGCATAAGTGTGTGAAGGTGCTTCGTGTGTGGAGCGATTGCCGTCACCAAAATCCCATTGATAGCTAACAATGCCGTTATCATCCCAAGAATTATTAATAAATTTGACAGTTAAGCCATTTGCTTGAGCGCTGAAATCCGCAGTGGGCGCAACATTGGCTGCATAACAACGGCCTTGTTTTTGCCAAATATCTGGGTAACGCGTTGGATAAGTCGCAAATGTGTCTTGCTTCGCAATATATTTGTAGTTTTGATAAAAAACCCGATCGCCAGGTGCATAAGTTTGATGCACTGAAAATCCAGGCAGCCCTTCACATTCGTCGGGAAGACCACTATCTACAATCACTTCTTGCTGGCTAATGCTCGCTTTACCTTGAGCATCGGTTGCAAGTAAAGTGACATAATAACGACCATCATTTACATAGGTGTAAGTTGGATTTTGCTCCGTTGAAATATCTTTCTCTGGGTTGTTCACATCGTTAAACTGCCAAAAGTGACTTATTACAGCGCTGTCATCGGTGGACTGATCAATAAAAGAGACCGTTTGTGCGTCTATCGAGTGGCTATAGTTTGCCACTGGTTGCTGATTGATCGCACTGTCACAACCATGCTCAGTTAAATAGTCACTGGCAGCTTTAGCCTGAACAATCCCGTAGCCATAGTATTGATCTCGACCTGTTGTGCCTCTATCTTGCGCACTTAGCACCAAAGCATTGCGAATATGCGCGTTAGAACATTCGCGGTGATTACTCCATACCAATGCAGCAACACCTGTCACATGGGGCGTCGCCATCGAGGTACCACTCCACGCTGCATAGCGATTGCCTGGCAAGGTTGAGTTGACCTCCACGCCTGGTGCTGCCAATTCAACTTGACCATGAAACTGAGAAAAACTCGCCCTATTACTGTGTTTGTCAACTGCGGCGACCGATATCACATTGTCATAAGACGCAGGAAAGTGCTCCATTGAAGAGCCATTGTTTCC
Organism: Pseudoalteromonas luteoviolacea; assembly: GCF_018100925.1. Taxonomy (GTDB): domain Bacteria; phylum Pseudomonadota; class Gammaproteobacteria; order Enterobacterales; family Alteromonadaceae; genus Pseudoalteromonas; species Pseudoalteromonas obscura. Next base: position 291,346 of record NZ_JAGJEH010000007.1, read on the forward strand.
TGCCGCAGCGATGTGTAAGATACCATCGGCATATGTTCGGTTGAACGCGTCGTTTTCCACCACAGAGAACGAAGTACCGCCCAAACTCATATTAATGATATCAGCACCAGCATCAGCGCACTGATCTACCGCAAACGCAATTTCCGATCCGTAAGTCCACTCACCCTTATCATCAAACACTTTGACAATATGCAACCCAATTGTGCCTGACGGATTTACACCTACCACACCAAGGCCATTTCCACCAAGTGCAGCAATAGTGCCTGCAACATGAGTACCGTGACCATGCCCGTCATGAAACCAATCTCCTGTGTCGTAATCACCATGACCATCATCTCCAGTTACGCCAGTACTCGGTAAGTCAGGATGCTCAGGTGAATAACCGGTATCCATCACACAAACTTTCACATTGCTCGCTTGTGCATCTGACAGCAATCTAGCTTGAACCAAATCTATCCCATAAGGTATGGCTTCAGCAGCCAAATACCGCTTTGGGTCTACTTCAATATAGGCAGTATCTGGATGCTTTAATAACGCTTGATATTGGCGCTCCGATAACTTTGCTGCAAACGCATTTTGACTCGGTAAAGCACGTAAGACTTGGCTATCAATGTCTTTGGCTAAATGTGTCATAAGTTGTGCTTTTGCCTGTGCTAGATGCTCACCTTGCATACCTTGAAGACTCAAACGCTGCGAAATTGCAGTGTCATTCATTTTGACGATATAACGCTGTGAGTCGTCCTGTGCGAGCAAATTATTGGATAACAAGGCACCTAAAAGCCCCAAATTGATCAGCGACAGCTTGCCGCATCTTCGTTTGTCTGTACCAACATATACATTATTCATGATGACTGTCCTTACATGCTCATAATTAAGTGTTTTGTATGCTGAAAAGCTCCACGCGTAACAAAACATCTTTCATTTCAGCCACATGCAAATCCCCTTTTAGCGATAAATCACGATATAGAGGTGTTACTAACTTTTTGCAATCTAGGTGAGCATTGCATTACACCAAGCTAATCACACTAGATGTGGCCCCGAAAACCGCCCTATTGTCTGTTTCATTTTATCTATATAAATCATAAGCTCGAACACAATGTATACAATATAAATTTGATTGCATACATATTTTTAACTTTTAATTCACACAAAGATGAGTTTGAAGTGTGTTGTTAGGCGCAAACCGGGAATACTCACCAGTTAAATTCACTGACAATTTAAAACCGACATAACAGCAAGTATGTGGCCTTAAAGCTTAAAACTCTGAGTGATTGATATGTAAGCCTGTTGTCGCATTACAATGATGGCAACATGTAAACATCAATGTTGTTTGGTCAGCTAGAAACACGTTACTTTGCAACAAACTCAACACAAAAATCGTGTATCGGCTGCACATATTAGTACTTATTGTCACTGCTATTTACTTATAATGACTGCGCTCCAAGCCACTGAACTCTAAATTGTTGGGGTGAAACGCCAGTCTGTTTTTTGAAGAATCGGCAAAAATAGCTGGCGTCGTCATACCCCAGCTCATAGGAAACTGTTTTGATATTTTTATTTGAAAAAGCAAGTAAGCGCCTTGATTCAACAAGTACTTTTTCATGCAGTAATTGAGTTACAGATTTACCAAATTGTGCTTTGGCTAGCTCACTTAATCGCTTATTTGTCATCGCTAACTGTCGCGCGTAAAAACGGGTATCCTTGTGCTGAGAGAAGTTGTCGTCGATAAGCTTCAGCAACTGGATCATTCTTTGGTCTTGCCGAGTCTGCGAGAATGCCTCAGGGCCTAGGTATCGCATGACATAGCGTAAAAAAGAGACCAGAAGGTTACTCATCATATCTCTATCAGGAGATGCTAAAGCCAACTCATCCTCAATGATCTTTATCAAACTCCTTAAGTGCTGATCACCTACTTCATCTAACGTGATGAAAGGTACATCGCTGCGATTTTGCAAAAAGAGTTTACCAATAGGCTGCTGACTTTTAATCTGGGAGTCAATAAATTCGGCGTTAAAGGAAATTGCATAAATATTGTCCGGCAGTTCGTGAACGTCATGGACCTGCCCGGGTGTAATAAAGAACATTCTGCTCGGTAACATAGCATACTCTACAAAATCTATACTCTGTTTCCCCTCACCGGAAAGAACCCAAAAAACCTCAAAATATTCATGTCGATGGGGCTGTGGAGATTCAGGCTCTGCATCGACATCTAAAAACTCTACATCAAATGATGTCCCTTTAGGCAACCTTTTGGTATCTAGCATGTTTCCTCCAACAAGTAAGCGTGTAGATAAAGTTGACTATCACGCCCTAAGAATTCAACCTCTTAGAATGGTTCCCTTGTCCATGACATGTATATAAGCTTTCACTTTGCCTCGAGGCACAATAGTAGAAAGTCAAAGTATGCAGTACCACGACAAATTTTAAAGCGCATAATTCAACTAATTTATAGGATTATGTGAACATTTTGGAAAGCCAACCTAATTGAAAGAAGGTAACGCAAACACTTCATCAAAACACCATCTAGATATTAAAGTACTATCAAGAAGAACCCGAAGAAGAGGCAAAGTCATTTAAATTAGGAAGTTAATAATACTTCTAAGGCAATTGCTGAAAACACCCCACACTTCTTGGGCAAAAAGTGCCACAAAATAGAAAGATCATCCATTTATCAACATCTGAGAGAGTGAAAAAATAATTGCACATTTTTTATATCTCAGGTGGAACAATGAACATAAATACTCTGTTTTCAAACACGCAGTTTCTAGGACTATCTACCGCGATACTAGGGATATTATTAATGAGCTTTGACCCCATATTCATTCGATATGCGGGTGTGGGCGGAACTGATACTGTTTTCCTTTTCGGGTTATTTACCGCGATATCCATGCCTGTCTTTTTAGCCATAACAGATAAAAGAGGAATTTACCGCGCAGTTAAACAAAGCGGTTGGCCGCTTGTCGTAGCTAGTCTGTTAATGCTATTGGGCAGTAGCACCTTCGTGGTCAGCGTGAAACATACCACAATAGCAAATACCTTTTTAATCCTTGCGACTACGCCAGTGATTTCAGCACTATTTAGCTGGCTCATTTTACGTGAAAAGTTAAACAAAGATATCTGGATGCCCATAACCTTGTTACTCTTTGGCGTCATTATTGTTGCCAAAGGGTCGTTGTCTTCTCTTAATTGGTTTGGAGACGCCATGGCACTGCTCTCAGTAACAAGCCTTTCTTTACTTTTTGTTTTACTTAGAAAATACCAACAAATAAGTAAAATCGCGGCAGTTGGTTTGGCTGGCATGCTGATAGCCTTAACCATGTTTTATTATGCCGATCCGGCAAGTTACACCACCAATACTTGGCTCATAATGGCTGCAATGGGTTTATTTACAGCCCCATTGGGCAGAGTGTTGTCTATGATGGCGACAACTTACATTAGCGCCGCTGAAGTGTCCATGACCCTCGTGCTCGAAGCCGTCTTTGCTACCTTTTGGGCCTATCTATTTTTTCAAGAAATCCCCTCTTTAGATAGCATTTTTGGCGGCATGATCATTCTCTTGTCACTCACAATCTACATCTGGAGATCCATTAAATCTCAAAAGCTTTGATCTAATTCTCTGATTTTATTCTCTTATCATTAGGAGGTTTTATGAAAAACCAATCACTGCCTATTTTTATCGACGCCTTGTCTAAGATATGGGGGCCTTTAACAGCCGATTTGACTAAACACAGTAAACAACTTTTAGAAACACTCGCAGCAAATTGCAGGGATGAGGAGTGGGTACACACATTGCTCGTAAACAAAGCTCCCAGTACTATCGTTTTTCACAGTGAAAAGCACGGGTTTATCTTGCAAGCCCATGTAGAGCAACAAGGTGACTATAGCGCCCCCCATGACCACGGTAATGGTTGGGTTTTGTATGCGACAGTGACAGGTGCAGTTGAAATGGGTGTGTTTCATCAAGTTGTTCAACCAGATGGCACGCTGACAGCTGTACAAAAAGATAAATATCAGCAGAGACCCGGACAGTGTCATGTTTATTTGCCTGGGGATATTCATGACACCACAGCCTTGCAAAACGGCACGCTTATGCTTCGGCTAACAAGCTGCGATTTTGAAAAAGAATTCAGCGAAGGCCGATTGATTCGCTATATCCACAACTGCGATAGATGGTAACGCCTCCTTACTGAGCTTTATTAAAATTGGCTTTTAACAAGGAAGTTAAATGCCCTTTAGCTTGCGCATAAGATCAAAGCCGAGCTTAGTGACTTTTTGCCCTTTGAGTTTATGCAGCCCTGAAATATTAGATAGGATGATATAGCCTGACTTGTTTTGTAAGTCGAGCAACATAACAGAGCTATAACCGCCAGTTCCACCATCGTGAAAATACACCGTATCGGTTTTATTTGAGCTGTCTAATAAATACCAACCTAAAGCCATTTTGGTAAAACGTTTTTCATACACAAGCTGCTGCTGGCATTGTGTCCAAGACAACATGCCGTCAAATTGTGCAGCGGCGAATTGACCAAGATCTTGAACGGTCGACAGTACAGCTCCAGCCCCTTGCAATACCCCTAAATCCCAATTGTTGGTTGGCTCGCCACTTTTACTCAGGCCCATAACCAACTCACCATGAACATCACGCCAATTGCAGAAACTACGATGCATATTGAGCGGCTCAAAAATACGTTTTTGCAATAGCTGCCCGTAATTCATGCCATCCATCTTAGCCAGCACATAACCCAGTAACCCCATCCCTAGGTTGGAATAATTGTGTGTGCGCTTGGTGTTGAGCTTTATATCATGGGCAAGATGCGTCAGAAGATCTGATTCCAAATAGGCAGCATAAGGGTTGTCTTTACGCTTAAACATTGCCTGCCAGAGCAGTCCTGGCGGCAGTCTTGGTAGGCCGGATGTGTGAGTTGCCAAAGACTCAAAGGAAATTTCCGCATTATCACGAATTTCAATCGCTAAATGTTCATTTATTGCATCATTTAAACTCAGTTTGTTCTCACACACCATTTGCGCCAGTACTGCACAAGTAAACAATTTAGTTAATGAGCCTATCTCGAATACCGACGTGCGATTATCAACTTGTTCAACACCTTTTCGGCCATGCCTCGCACCGTAGTAGTGGCAGTCACCGGCCACAAACTTTGCCACAGCCAGCTCAGTATTGGGCGAGAACAAACCTACAACACTCTTTATTGCTTGTATTTCTTGATCGTCAAACTGCATATTCGTGCCCTTCCTTCTGTACTACCTTTATTGGAGCACATGCTTGGGCACACAACAAAACGAATAACGTAAGCAAATGTTTATATTGAAATAGATTGCTTTACGCTGAACACGCTATATCGGCAACTGCTCCCGATAACTTCCAGGCGACACCCCACACCAAGTAGTGAATGCGCGAATAAATGAATTGGCTTCCTGATAACCCAATAAAAAAGCGATTTCGCTGAGCGACACATGTGACCGACTAAGATAATGCTTGGCCAATTGTAGACGCACATCTTGCAGAACTCGGTGAAAAGTAGTTTGCTCCTCAGTTAACTTGCGTTGCAGGGTGCGTTTACTCATAGTCAGCTTTTGTGCTACAAATTCTATGTCGCTATGCCCTGCTGGCAGAGATTCAACCAACACCGCGCGCACCCGTTCCACAATTGTGGCCGTCGCAGTGAGATCTGCTAACTTTTGCTTTAACCCACCTTCGAAGTAAGTCCACATACCTGAGTTTGCCGTCAAAAAAGGACGCACTGCATCTTCTGCTTTAAACATCAAAGATAGCTTGCTACCAAGCTTAGGTTTACACCCAAAAAACGTTTCGTATGCCGATAAATTATTCGGTAATTCCGGTAATATCACTGCCAGTGGGGTCACTTCATGACGAGTTGCTAAGCGCAACAATTTAGTAAAAAACACCATTTCAGTCAGCGCTAACACGGTTGGAACTGCACCTTCATACCCATAACAAGACAGCGCCATTTCTGTGCTCTTTTCATTCACGTCGAGATCCATTTTCATTGGGCCTATTAAAGGCTTGTAATGTTGGATCCGAGACAAAGCCGTGTTTAGATCAGGGCTACAAAGCGCAGCAAACAAAGGGGCGTCGAACACCTCAACGGTCAAATGCTCAGCTACCAATAAAGGCACATCCCGACCCTCTGCGGCCTTTTCAATCGCCAGCCACCAATCGAAATACTCTTTGGGTGAAAGCATGACCGAATCTCGGTTGAGTATATCCGCTGGCAGCTTGGAATAAGCCACCACAGTCTCAACATCAATATCCATGTCTTTGAGTAATATTTTACAATTGGAATGCACCGTGAACTTGCTAGCAATTTTCATAACTTGTTACTTTTCCATTGATTGACGAGACAACTTAAGCACCACTTTGCGTGGTAACAGGGGGGTGATCCAGTTTAGTAAAAACTGTAATTTCCGTTCATTAAAGGCCACCAGCTTGCCTTTTTGCATCGCTCGATATCCACATTCTGCCACCGACTTTGCCGACTTTGCATGTTTCCATACATCAACGCCTTCAAGGTTACCCGCCGCCACAAAACCTGTATTAACCGCCCCGGGACACAGCGCGGTGGCCGTCACACCGGTGCCGTCCAGCTCTTCCGCAATAGCTTGTGTATAAGAAGTCACGTAGGCTTTTGATGCATAGTATACCGCCTGCAATGGGCCCGGTAAAAATGACACGGTAGAAGACACATTTAAAATATGTCCGTGCTTTCGAGCAATCATGCCTTTTGAATATAAATGAGTAAGATCGGTCAGTGCAGTAATATTCACTTGCACCATTTGTTGATCCGATTCAAGATCACGCTGGTAAAACAACCCATGCCCCCCAAAACCAGCATTATTTATTAGCACATCAACCTCGATATTGAGCGCATTGGTTTTATCAAAAATACGCTGCGCCGCATGCTGTTGGGATAGGTCTTCACTTATCACCGTTGCTTTGATGTTGTATTTTATTTCAAGCTCCTTCGCTAACGCATTAAGCTTGTCTTGAGAGCGTGCAACCAATACCAAGTCGCCCCCTTGCTGCGCGTGAAGATGCGCCAGCTCAAGACCTATACCGCCCGATGCGCCTGTAATAAGTGCTGTATTTGCCATTTGTTTTACCTCTGTTTAAACCCCGCTGAACAATTAAATCCAGTATAAACATTCAAAACACGCCACACACTGACAATTTGTGACACCCAACATGCAAAAGATGCCAGCATTACTCAAAAGGTGCCAAAGTGGAAACCCCCATTACAGGTTTAAAGTAGTCTGAGACCGTGTTGCAGAAAAACTATCAACTTCCTCTTCCGTCATCCTGACGAAAGTCAGGATACATCTCACTCTATGTCATCAAACTCAACTGCACCTCACCCGTCATCCTGACGAAAGTCAGGATCCATCTCACTCTATGCCATCAAACTCAACTGCACCTCAGCAGTCACCCTGACGAAAGTAAGGGTACATCTCACTCTATGTCATCAAACTCAACTGCACCTCAGCAGTCACCCTGACGAAAGTCAGGATCCATCTCACTCTATGCCATCAAACTCAACTGCACCTCGCCCGTCATCCTGACGAAAGTCAGGCTCCATCTCACTCTATGCCATCAAACTCAACTGCACCTCACCCGTCATCCTGATGAAAGTCAGGATACATCTCACTCTATGCCATCAAACTCAACTGCACCTCAGCCGTCATCCTGACGAAAGTCAGGATACATCTCACTCTATGCTATCAAACTCAACTGCACCTCACCCGTCATCCTGACGAAAGTAAGGATACATCTTACTCTATGCCATCAAACTCAACTGCACCTCACCCGTCATCCTGACGAAAGTCAGGATCCATCTCACTCTGTGCCATCAAACTCAACTGCACCTCACCCGTCACCCTGACGAAAGTCAGGATCCACGTCCAAATAAGACTCACTTTTGATACGCATCGTCACTTTGTTTAGAGACACTCTGGTTTATTTCGCTAGACTATGAAAACACTAAGCGCCAGTCAGCCTCAGTTGTCGCCATAAGCGCCCATCAATTGCAGACAACCCTAAAGCAATAAGACCCATACCAATAAAGTGAATGGTTTCTAAAGATTCATTTAAGAACAGAGCGCCAAGAAAAACCGCCGAAACAGGCACAAGCAAAGTCACTAAAAGGACATTAGTCGCGCCAGCCAGCTCCAATACCTTAAAATAAAGTACATATGCTACAGCTGTCGAGCCAATGGCTAACCCCGCAACAGCTCCCCAAGTAATTACACTTATTGAACGGAAGTCTACAGCTCCCTCTAATAACAGCGTCAGCGGTATCATAATCAGAGTTGAAGCCGTCACTTGCCCTGCAGCCGTGCTCAGAGGATTAATTCCCATAGATTTAAATCGACGCCCATACACACCCGCAAATGCATAAGATAGTGCTGCCGCCACGACTGCTAGCTGGGCAAGTAACCTACCACTCCCTTCTAAAGCTGGCATGCCAATCATAACAACGACACCACAAAAGCCCAGCATAACCCCCACCAACTTCATAAAGCTTGGCCGTTCATCGGGCAATAAAACCCCGGCAACGATCACCGCAAAAATAGGCGTTGCGGCATTTAAAATAGATGCCAAACCCGATGCAATCTGCGTTTGACCCCAAACAATTAAAACAAAAGGGATAACATTATTGAGCAACCCCATAAAAAAGAATGCTCCCCACACTTTTAGGCTGTTAGGCGGGCGTTCACCTAAGGCAATGACCATCCCCCACAATACCAACGCAGCAATGCCCACTCGCAATGTTACAATTGTCAATGAAGGTAGCGAGCTAACTGCAACACCAACGAAGAAGAAAGAGCCCCCCCACAACATAGATAGCAGAATAAGCATGGTCCAAATTTTTATATTCATCGTGTGATTGATGGAAGTTGTCATAGTTCCTGTTACCAAGATATTTATAAGTATCAACCATGCTAGCGAGCGCACATATAACATAACATCCGAATCTTGCGCCCTATTTAAATTTAGACTGGCAGTGTGATGATTTAAAATAATTGCGTAGCAAGAATCAGATGTTATTTTAGAAACCGCTATGATGAAGTATGAATACTTTTAATTGATCAACGAACCTGACTATGATGAAGCTCACTGAAGCTGAAATGGCAGCAGCAGTAAACCGCCGAGATCCTTCATTTGATGGACAGTTTTACTATGGCGTGATTACTACTGGCGTTTTTTGTCAGCCTTCTTGCCCTACAAAATCAGCAAAGCCAGAAAACCTGAGGTTTTTTTACAACCAAGCGTCCGCCTTAGCGGCCAGTTTCAGACCGTGTAAGCGCTGTAACCCCATTGCATCAACAAAAAAAGTCGACACACTAATAAATGTCGCTCGCCATATAGAAAAGCACGCAGATGAAAAACTGACGCTTGTCCAACTGGGCAAAGTTGCAGGCTTATCACCCTCTCAACTGCAAAGGTCATTTAAAACAATGTTTGGTGTGTCTCCAAAACACTATCAGGATGCAGTCCGAATGCGCCAATTCAAATGTCATTTGAGGGCGGGTGAAGGGATCACTGACGCTATCTACTCCTCTGGATTTGGCTCAATAAGTCGAGTGTATGGTGAAACCACACGCAATATCGGCATGTCACCTAAAGCCTATCGAGCAGGAGGCCAAGGAGAAGTGATTTACTACGCATGTAGAGAAACCTCGCTTGGGCACATGGTGATGGCGGCAACAAGTCGGGGAGTATGTTCAGTGCAATTTGGAGATAATCAAAGGTCTTTAATAAACCTGTTGTCAGAAGAGTTCCCCAAGGCAAAACTCGTGCTATCAAAGGCACAGGATGCGCCTGAGCTTGATAACTGGATACATGCTCTGGACAACCATATCTCACACGGCGCCCCCAAACCTGATGTGCCGCTAGATATTATAGGCACGGCATTTCAGATTAAAGTCTGGCAATTCCTACTCAGTATTAAAGAGGGCGAGGTAATAAGCTATGGGGAAATCGCTGCTCAAATTGACAACCCAAAAGCGGTTCGAGCCGTTGGCACAGCCTGTGGTAAAAACCGTATTGGTATATTGATCCCCTGCCACCGAGTATTGCGCAGCGACGGCACTTTAGGCGGTTATCGGTGGGGATTAGAGCGAAAAAAAGCCCTGTTAGCCAAAGAAGGTGTTAAAAAGCAATAGAGGTTTAAATGTGTAAAACACAGCCCTGCTCGCCGCCACAATGATAAACGTCAGGATCCATGACGCCAAATACCAGCAACCACGCCTATACCTCCGATGTCATCCTGACGATGGTCAGGATCCCATAATGTCAAGTACCACCAACCACGCCTTTACCTCTGATGTCATCCTGACGAAGGTCAGGATCCATCTCACCCTATACCATCAGGCTTTCTGCACCCTTGAATATGGATCCCGAGGCAAGCTCGGGAAGACGGTTCGGATACACTTCCACACTGCAACTACGTATCTACAACCCCCATCATCCTGACGAAGGTCAGGATCCACTTTTGTGCAGTTTCCTATGTGTAATTTATTGGTGGAGAATCTGAAACGCTTTTAAGCTGCCTGTACGGCAGTGAACTGAAATTTTTTCAACACAGAGCTGAAATCCATCCATGGGGCTTGGTTACATCGGTCATCCATGACCTCACTTCTTCGTGCTGCGAAACTTCGTTTCGGTCACTCATCACCTAAGCTGCCTGCACGGCAGTGAACTGGAATTTTTTCAACACAGAGCTGAAATCCATCCATGGAGCTTGGTTACATCGGTCATCCATGACCTCACTTCTTCGTGCTGCGAAACTTCGTTTCGGTCACTCATCACCTAAGCTGCCTATATGGCAGTGAACTTTTTATACCGCTTTATACTATTTTTGCTATTTTTCTAAGCTGCCTATATGGCAGTGAACTATAAAATAAGTAAAAAAAGATAAGTTGCAACAGGCTATTAAGGTCAAAAACCTATATTTACCTTGTTAAAAACAACAAATCACAACTCTTTGTATTCTATGCAAATTTTAAAAGAGCAAAAATAAAAGGTAAAAACTCCCTTTTATTGATTTAAAATGTGGCACATATCCTTACCGATCTTTCCTGTGCACTTTTACCGCAAACATGTAGCTTTTCTTTGAACAATCTACCCATTACACTTTTGCCTGTATCAAGTAAAATATCATACTGCTCACCGTCATCCTGATGAAAATCAGGATCCATTTTTTGCATATTATTAGCGTCATGGAAGTCGGTAATGCTTTTTGAATGCTCGCGTGGCAGTGAAGGCACTCTGGCGCAAGAAGCTTTACTCTGGATATTTCTAAGCTGCCTGCGTGGCAGTGAAGTCTTTGTTGGCTTACCGCAAGCAAGGCAAGCATTTCTAAGCTGCCTGCGTGGCAGTGAAGCATTTTTGCGCGCAGCTAAAGATGTTGAAGCTTTTCTAAGCTGCCTGCGTGGCAGTGAAGATTTCAGACTTTCAACAAGAACATGGCGATAATTTCTAAGCTGCCTGCGTGGCTGTGAAGGATTGTCAGAGTCTACTGCTTCACAGCATATCTTTCTAAGCTGCCTGCGTGGCAGTGAAGAAATAGATAGTCGCGGTAAAACCAGAAAACATTTTCTAAGCTGCCTGCGTGGCAGTGAAGTATAGAATAAATGAAAAAAGATAAGTTACAACAGACTATTAAGGTAAAAAACCTATTTTTATCTTGTTAAAAACAGCCTATCACAACTCATTGTATTTTATACAGATTTTAAAAGAGCAAAAATAAAGGGTAAAAATACCCTTTAGCTGTTAAAAGTGAGGGACACACCCATATGTATTTTCATCATTTGCTTTTGCGCTCAGTCCATAGCAGTCAAATATGCCATGTGACTCACTTTCGCGTTCTTGCATGATGATAAACAGAGGATACTTACTGCTTTTGCCTGGTGAGCGCGCTTTAGTCTGCTGACTATGCAAAAAGATAAAAGGCAAGTTAGATTGTTCAGGTTTAGTCTCAGCTAGCTCAGCCATGCATTCATCGAAAGTTTTTCCACTTTTTTGAGCTCGCCGCTTCGCCCGCTCTTTCATTTCCAGCTCAACCCTAGCCGGACTTTTGACATTTTTTCGCGTAAAACTCACATAACTGACCTCATCTGGCACAGGTTTTATGCCTTTGACATGCGTATAGTCTTCAAGCCGACTTAGCCATTTAGCGATATTAAGCTGTTCAAGCTGTGCTTGTTCTTTAGCGAATAGCCTCAATTTTGAACCCAGTGGAAAACTAGCTTTACCATACTGAGGAAAACCAACGGCAATAGCTGATTTATTTTTATCAACCTTATGTTCAACAAGCGAAATATGCACTTGTTGAAACACCCTTTGCCAAATGTCACTGAGGGGGATTTCGACTTCTGGCAACAAGGTAATTTCTTGGTAATAGTTCATAGCTCACCTACTTACTTGAGCGGCTAAACACACCACCACGGATTAAATTAGCTGTAACGTAAGCTCGCTCATCTATGGTTAGGTTTTCATCACGTACCCATTTAACCATTAATGTGTACAAATCAATTTTATTTTTTCTGTATGCTTCACCGCGCTGGGTAACTGATCCAAAAGGCTCAATAGCTATTGGCTGACTGCTTTTGCCATACCAGTTATCAATAGTTCGTAATGCATTACCAACTTTTACATTATGAATGGCTGCGCAATCATCAAGCTTAAACAATACTTTACGTTTTTCATTCATATTCATTTCTTGAGATGGAAAAACGTGCTGACCATTGCCTAATTTGACATAGGCGTTTACTTTAATCAGAGCAAAGCTTTCATCATCGCCTGCTAACCCTTTTGCTATCGCTTCGGTTAATGTCGCTAATGCTTGGTTATTAGCTCCTTTTTCAAAGTTTTTTAATGAAAAATCATAAGCATCAAATATGAGTGTTTGATCAAACTCTGCAATTTCCACATGAATTGATATTGCTTCTGCTCCTACACGATTTCGCCATAAAAAGCGACCGTTGGCAATATTGTAGGCATAACGAAAAGCCAATGTATTCAGGCCGTCACTGGATTTAAACTCATCAACTTTATTAAAAATGGCTGATTCAAATTCGGGCGCATTACAAGCAAACGGCTTACCTAAATCACCCACCACTCGAAGTGAAAAGCTGACTTTTAATGTATCCGCATTTAAAGGTAAGTTAGCATCATCACTATCTGATGACGCAGGATTTGGTTTAGCTTTGTCTTCATCACTAATACCATGTGCACTCTGGGTTGAGCGGTTTTGTCTTTGTGATATTACAATTTTCGGCCATTCTGTTGAGTCTTCATTAAAGTTTTCTTGCCAAGTACCTGAAAACATTAATGCATCCGACACCTCTAATTTCCGTTCAAATGAAAGTAGGCTTGGCAGTTCTATTTGGATTTCTTTAGACATAATGGTTCCTAAAAAATAATAGTAAAATTTTAAAATTCTTCGAATTCGATAAAGGTGTCTGTCTCTAACACTTGTTTGCACAAGTACCAGTGAGGATTACTCTTGTCATAACTGTATTGCCATAAGCTTTTTTCCAATGCTTCTGGCGAACTGACTTTATGTATACCGCACCACTGCCCTATACCATGAGCCGCTTCGACAAAACAAATATCAGTTTCGTTGTCGCGCGTGATAGCAACTTGATTATTATCTTGCTTGGATGAAATAGCCTTATAGCCGATCATAATTGGTACTAAGTAGCCAGTATGTTTACGTTTTGCGTAGTTCCAATCTGCGGGAGTTTTATTACTTGGCTCACAATAGTGTTGCCATTGCTCTAACAACTTTTTGTTATGTTTATCCGCCGGTAAACCAGCAAAGTACTCGGTTAGTTGGTGTGGGATATGCTCTGGTCTAAAAATTTCTTGTTGAAGATGCTCTTGCCAAACTTCAAACAGCTGATTGACATTGTCGTTACTTGAGTCTTGGTGTAATAAATCCAACAGGTGTTTACCAATCAAGTTCGATTTTGGCCTTGCACGCTGCTTTAATCGTGAAAAATCTAACCAAGCATCAAGCAGTTCTGCGTCATTATTTTGAGTTAATAACTCGCTATAGCACTCAGCTAAATAATCACTTTTATCGAATAATACAAAGCCAGGTAGTAATTGGCGATGAAGCCTTATAACATCTTGATCGCTTTCAACCGTCTTTAATGAAATATCTTTTATGCTCACTATTGAACCACCAGCGAGGCGCTGACGACGACAAATCGCGTTTAGCCAGTTGATAAAGCTAGTTTCTCTGTTACCGACATTGCCTTCATAGGCTATTAACAAAGAAACGGTCAAGTTCATTTTTCCTTCTTCAATAATGGGCGGTGCATCGCCTAGTTTTGCCGCAGCAGTACCATGCATATAAGGTGGATTTTTACTTTGCAAAAACTCGATGTCTCTTGAGGCTTGATAAGTATGTACTTGGTGTTGATGGGCGATTATCGCGCAGCCACCTAGCGAGGTATCATCAAAACCACTGTTGTTAGCCAGCTTTCTCGATAAATTATGGATAAAGCCCAAAAAGTGAGTAATCGCAGGAAATCCCCATGTAAAACCAGCAACGGCATTGGCGTTTTGCACTTGAATATGGCTGAGTAATATATATTGCTTCATCGTTATACCTCCTCCGCCAAGTTTTGAGTCGACTGCGCTAAGTTAACTTGAACTTGTGATTCAAACTTTCTTAATTGATGTTCAACAAAAGATTGCCAAAGTTTTCTATGGGCAGTTGTAGCGGTAAAGGTTTTGTCTTTGCCTACTAGCCAGCGGTTTAACCACTTAGCGAAATCTCTACGCACTACAGTTTGCCAATCGATGGTTTTTCGCTTTGCTTGAAAAGCCTGATCTTGCCAATAAGGGTCTAAAAAGCATTGGTATTCATCAGTTAACTCACTGTTTTCCGACCAACCCGCAGGTAAAGCATGAAGATAAGAAACGCGATCAAGTATTTCGTCAAAAACACTTTGCACCCATTTCTCTAACCACTTTTTACGTTTAGGATCTTTAATACTCAGTGCTAAGTCATTAAATCTAATTATAAAGTCTCTGATAAATTCAATATTTACCTGACTTGCTCTTGAGAGATATAAGCCATCAAAATACGATGCTTTAGTTAATGGCGCTTTTAACTGTGACTGCCATACAGGAGGCTGTGAAGAAAATAAATGAACTTTGCCCGCTCGTTTGCCATTTAGTACCGATACATTTTGAGGCTGACTAGCTACAGTAGCAATTTTCGCCGTATTAGTTGTTCGTACATAAGTATGGTCACTATAAGTTTGCGCCTTGACTGCTTTGCCATCTTTTTCCTGTTGCTTTTTTACATCTTTCGAAAAACACTTGTCATAGATAGCTTGGCAAGTAGCTGACGATGTGAGCGGAGTTAATAAGTGATAACCGCCATCAACAGGAAAGTAAACTTGTTTGGCTAAACTATCACTTTTAAGGGGTGCATTAAAAATGGCATTAAAACCGGCCATCCACGACGCTAGCTCTTGCCCATCATCGGCAAAAGACGATAATGGCTCACTATTCCCATGGTAAATTTCCTCACTTAGTAACCCCCCATTGTCGAGCATTAAAAACTTTACATTTTTTGAAAGTGCACCATTAGGGTAAGCGCCATCAATAACGGGGGAGCGTAATGACGAGGTGGTAAGATAGCGATCGTCTTGTGCAGAAATACGATCAAATATTGATGATGCGCCACTGCTTGAATGGGTTAATTTGGCAATATGAGTGGCAGGAAATACACCGTCACCTTGCATTAATGCCTTACAAATCCAAATATTATAAAAGCAAGATTTTGCTTGTAACCTTGCTAATTGCTCTGCATTTCCTTTTATCCAAGCCTTACCAATAAAATCAGCATAAACTAACGATAATTTATCGCACTCTTTAGCTGTGACTTTGATTTTTTCAGCCGCCTTACATGCTTTGTTAAACGCTTTTAAATCATGCTCCTCTGGCGCTTTGGCGGTGAGTAATTGTGATTTATAAAAATCAGCTAGCAATAATTGCCTGTACTCTAACAGCTTATTTTGTTCTCCCGTGCTATCAATATATTCCTTTATCAATGCAGACCATGGCCTGCTTTGTTCATTTTCATTCATATTAACGATCTCTTGTTTTTTTATTCGGTAATTGGTGTAAGCCTAAATTTTCGTGGTAATGATATTGGTAGATCTTTGCTGGATTAGCTTGATACATAATTACTCTAAGCTCAGCAAAACGCTTGGTGGCTTGCTCTAAATCTATTTGAAAATAGTCAGCTAACTGTTGATAAATTGGATACGGCTTTAAATCAAACCAAAATTGATTGCCATTGGCGATTGTCAGATTTTCAATCTTATCTATGTCTATAGCGTTTAGCTCTGGCGTAAACTCATTTGGGTAAGTGGCTTCATTTTTCCATACCCAGCGGTGTTCACCATCTTCATCAACAAATAAGTAATAAGCCTCATCTTTTTGTGATTGCCTAAATCGTTGTTGTTTTTGTATCTCGCCACACCAATGAGGTGAATAGTCCCACCAAGCCGATGCGGCTTTTTGGTTTTTATCTTGCTTATCCTTCAATTCAAATAACTGGTATTGCAGCGCGGCATATTCCAACTCAACTAAATTGAAAAATTTGCCACTTCTGTCTCTTTTATAAGGCGTTTTTAGTGAAATACTGTGAGTTGCATCGACTTTTTCATACTGGTCTCCACTCAATACGCTATTAAGGTCATGACTAATAAGACTAATTTTTTCAGATTCATAACCTGGCTTTTCAAAGCAAATCTTCTCTTGTTTTAATGCTTTGATATTATGACTTAAGAGAAAAATATTAGGCTTGGATGGTAGTAGACTTCGATGCCTCAAAATGCGGCCTGCTAATTGTACTATCGAGCGCATCGAGCTTGGTTCAACTATTGCCCAGTCATAGTCATGATCTCGCCCTACTTCAGCTACCGGAGATGCAAGCACCAAAAAAATATGATGTTTTTTTGGCTGTTGCTTTAACTTATCAGTTAGCTCCTTTGGTGGCCATGACCTATCTTTAGCATTGCGTTTAAGGCAAACATCAAGCTGTTGCTCTAAGTAAGAACGAATAGCAAGCGGATAAGCAGAATGATAAACACAATAATGAATGCAGATATCGCTAGGGCTAGTAAGTGTTAATAGTGCTTTGGCAACCGCTATCTGCGGGTTAATATTAGCCATTCGCACTAAACCAATAGAAAAGCTTATTCCGTGGTAATCATTAGCGTGTTCATCATGTAACTTTAAAATACCTTGATGAAGTGTTTTTGCGTAGCGTTGATAAATACAGTCTTGGTTCTCTTGCTTAATGATATCCAAAATATAACCAAGACGATTAGGCTGTATTTCCTTAGCTAATAATTGAATGCGCTTTGATACAAACTTGCTATGCGCTTGCCTAAAGTTGCTATCATCAGCTATTAGCTCATTTTTAACTTTAAATTCATCAAACCAAGCACAACTTATTTCACCATTAAAGTTATCAATATTAGCGTTGGCAAATTGCTGCCAACCTTTTTTATAGGCTCTAAATAATGCATTAGCTAATGCTTGTGGCATAGTCGCAGTAGAAAGCAATACACGACTACCTAGCATACCACTCCAGTAAACAAGCCGAGTTAATGCTGGTAAGTCTTGTAGGCCAAAATCATCAGGTTCATCGAGTATTAGATCAGAGGTTAATAACCTTAAGCTGGCTGGGATTTGTTGGCCACCTCTTATGCCCTCACATGCCGGCATAAGATGATCTATAGTGCAAACAAGTAGCGGCGCATTAAGTAGCTTTTCTATCTTATCATTGTGCTTTGTCCACCTTGATAAGCTATGGTGCTGGCCCGTATACTTGCAATCGATGTATAAGTCTTTATTTAATAACTCTTGTTCTGACTCACTGCCTTTACTTTCAAGACTAGGTTGCTCCTTAATGGTGACTTTACTTTCGTCCTTTTCGTTCATTTCGAACAGTTGACTTACCGCCGAGCCACCAACCAAGATTGCTAATTCTTCATCCGTAAGTTCTAGCTCTTTTCGATACTCTTTACCCGTTTGTAATGTTAACGACCTTAAGCCTAAAGCAACATTAAAGCGAATTCGGCCACTTCCTTGGCCTAAGGCAAACATTATTTTGGCATTGGCTAACGTTTTACCCTTGCCAGTTGACGCCATATTAATACCGAAAAAACCTTGTTTTTTAGTTCCTTTACCTAAGGATTTAGCTAGCTTTTTGGCATCATCTTGCCAACCAAAGTGCTCTTTATACTCTTCAGCAACATTCGACGTTAGTGTATTACTCTGCTCTAATTGCGGTAAATCACTGTTTAGCCTTAATAAGCCATCTGAAATTTTTGCTGCATAATGGGCAACGCCAATCAAATGCTCATCAAGTTGCTGCTTAGTTACTTTTTCTCCCTGCTTATTTTTTTCCGTATTGGCAATAACTGGATAGTTTTCACTACGCCAATCCAGGCGAATATCGTCAACAGGCTTGGCAGAATAAGTATGATCAGCCAGCATTAAACAGAGCCGAGCTAAGTGAGTAGTAAAAGCATCATCAGTCAGCCAATTTTTATCTTGATTGAAATTTAATTGTGCTTTAGCTTTTGATGCTACAAAACAGGCTTTAGAACACCAATGAAAACTATTAATGGGGCTACCATATTCTGTTAAAGCCCAATTATCTTGCCACCTTTCTTGCTCATCATCATTGGCTGATTTGGGCGAGTTCCATAAAGCGGAAAAATTTTTTTCTTGCCAATCCTCGACTGCCGAAAATGGAGCGTTTTTTATAGAGATAGGCAACTTGTGATGAGAAAGGATCAACCAGCCAACTAATCGAGCAAAACCAGATAACTCCGTTAAAGGGTTGCTATGCTCTTTGTCTTTATCGATGCCGTCTCTAATAAAGTATTCAAAATCACTTTTATTTAGTTGAACTAAGGCATTTATCCACTGAATATCTTTTTTATCGCCAACAAATGCTTGAAACATTCTTAAAGAAACCCACTCGTGGCGAAACGGCTCATGAGAAACCTTCGACTGCCCTCTCAACTTCTTTTGAAACAGCACATTGGCTTTACCAAAGTCATGAAATAAACCTGCTATTGCTGCTGCGTGTTTTATTTCAGTAGATGTTTTCCAGTAATGAGAATCATAATAATCAGAGGTATCGGCGTGAGTGTAGTTCACAGGCACCACGCCCTCTAAATTAAACTTACTTTTATTCCCCACTACCCACAAAAACTGACTTCGAGCGCGGGATCGAATCCAGTGGCAACTCACCGCAGTACTGCGGCTGGCGGTTTTACGCAGCATCTTTTTAACGGTATCAAGCCCGTCTTGGGTGATCACGGTTTGCCATGTGTTGTCGCCAATGCGGTTGGCGAAAGCATCCAGTACCCGTCTGGTTTTCTTCAGCGCATTTTTCTCACACTGAGACACGAATGTGACCATCATAGCGAGTCACCTTTTTGGCTGTTTTCAATTTCTGCGATTTGCTCTTCACTGAGATCTTGAAGCGCCACTTGTTTTACTTGCTCGAACATATAATCCAGTGCTTTGTGATCAGTAAACGCTTGTAGGATTTGCTGACGAAATTCTTGCTCGGTGGCGTTTTCTTTGGCACAAATAAATGCCCAAGGCAGCACCAATGCATCTTTGATTAAATCGGCAATGTCGAACACCAAGGCTCCGCGACGGGTTTTTCCATGCATCACGGCGAAACCATGAGGAATACCAAGCACCCACAAAGTGCAGGCTGCCAGACCATAAGCGAGATAATTACCGTGGTTTAAAAAGTCGTTCGCTTTGCCTATATCGACAGATTTTGATGACTGATGCTGGCGCTTAAAACCCTCGCAATTGGTGGCATTGGCGGCATATTTATAAAGCACTTTGGTGAGCTGCGCCTCTGTGAGTAGCAACGCTTGAGAACTTGTCGCGGCCTGCGTCCGTGTAAAAAACGTATCCAACGCGGTTTGAATAGCTTTATCGTCAAAGTTAAAGCCTTCATTTTTTAAGTCTCGGTCTTTTTGCCAAACCTGCTTTAAAAACGCGATCCGTGCCTGCTGAAAGTCCTTTGCAGCATCCAAGCGCTTTTCATCATCAAACCAAAAGCCCATCCAGCCTTGCAGGTACTCTGTGGGGCGATATTCGTTTTGTGGGGTCATCCACTCAATTTCACAGCCCATATAAAGTGGTGTGCCACCACCGCCACAAAAGCCCACCAAAACGCCAGCTTGAGCAAGCATGCGCATCGCAGCTTGTGTAATTGAAGTGCCATTACCCAGCAAAATAACCGTGGTATTGGCTATGGGAATGTTAAAATAGAGGTTCTCTTTGGTGGCTTCAGTTAAAAATAAAACGCGGCTATCTTTTTGCATTACTCGGCAGTATTCTAGATAAAATAAATTGGCACGTTTTGAGTGCAATATGGCTTTTAAATCGCTTGGGCTTAAGTCTTCCATCGTCTTCCACTTCCTTTGGGTTTAGACATAACGTACTTTTATCTATGCACGGCTTCAATGCTGCACGTTTCACCAGTAAAATTTTTTACAGGTGTTTAGTTCCAAAGTAGCTTTTGCTCTCTAAGTGCTCGGTAGCAATCGGGATCCATCACTATTTGCTGGGCTTCTGGGCTTGGGTGCTGTACATCTAAGCGGAGAATGCTTATCAAATAATTAACCAGCGCGGCATTGGTTTTGAGCTGTTTTCGGTTTCCACTCATATCAAAATCATGGGCAATGACTTGCTGGGCATAGTCACTTAAACGCGGATCTGGCATGATGGTTAACGTTACCTCTTGTTGCCATGCTTCGTCATCTTGTTTGTACTTTTGTGCTTTGCATTTAAATTCAGGGCTCGCAGATAAAATGCGAGATAACGAAAAGTCTCTAAATCCCTTAGCATCTTCGCAATATGCTCTTAAGTGATAACGAAGCCCTGAGTTAACAAGTGTATGAGGACGAATAATACGCTCCGCCTCTCCATCGTCTTTTATCGATTGATAGCGGATATCGAGCACACTTTGCCGACGACAAGCGTTTAATATGGGCCGTAAAATGGTGGGGTTTAATTTTCTATGAGGTAAAGGCAGAGTCGCAATCGTTGAGGTACTTAAGTTGTGTACATACTGCTCACCAATTAAATTGGCATATTCAGTGAAATCTTGGGAAATATAATTAGGTGTAAAGGGGGTTGCCAATACATAGGCTTTTTCCGACTCACTGTAATTCGCGTCAATTTGGTAACGTACGATAAAGTCTGTTAAATAGCGCCTTGCGCTGGGTCTTGATAGTTTAAATTTATCTTGAAAAGTACCCGTTTGGATCTCGCCTTGCCAAAATAACACTGCCTCAATGTATCTAAAATATTGCTCTTCCTTAGCTTGCATATGCCACTTTTAGTAAATTTTACGTGAAATAAATGTATCAAATGAAAATGTAAAAGTCATTGATCAGCGACAAGGTGATATTCGAACACACGACCATAGCTCAGCAAAAGTAATGTAATGCCAAAAATACAAATGTATGTAGGCACATTTTATTTGTGTTCGCTTCAATCGTCTCGCAAGCAGGTTTATTGGAGGTGACGATTTATCACTCAATATTTTCCTGCTAAGTTGAGCAAGGCAATTATTGATGACAAACATGAATTTACCAATGAAGACAATGCCACAGAATTCTAGTCACCACCTATTTGAAATTGTCGCCAGTAGGATTTACTGCATGCTTTTGTCTGAGTCACTCTACCCTTTGTGCATACTGGGCAGTGCGCTTTATTTGTGAATCACAAAGGGCTGGCTTGTCGCACTTATTGGAGCCCCATTTTTGGCGCGGTTACAGCGCTTGGGATAGTTTTAGCCACCTTTTTAATTGGCTTATTTTGTATCGCCAGCTACATCTTTTATCTAACAATATCATTTATTGTAATGAACTTTATGGCCAACCCCTTGAAAGTGAGTAAGACACGTTTACCTTGATCTTTAATGACTGGCCTACAGTTAAAGCGTGCAAAACCCTTTGTACTTGGTTATAAACTTTTAAACATGGATTCCGAGGCAAGCTCGGAATGACGGCTGTCGGTATCCAAATGCTTGGAGGTTTCGTGTCGATTTCTATCATCTCAGCAGCGTGAATGACGGTAAAGTAGTGATAAGGTAAAGCTCGGTGTTGAATTTCATGGAGCGCAGCTACATCGGTCATCCATGACCCTATTCTAGGCTACTCACCTCTTGTGCTGCGAAACTTCGTTTCGGTCACTCATCACCTAAGCTGCCTGCACGGTAGTGAACCGGAGTTTTGCCAACACGGAGCTGAAATCCATCCATGGAGCTTGGTTACATCGGTCATCCATGACCTCACTTCTTCGTGCTGCGAAACTTCGTTTTGGTCACTCATCACCTAAGCTGCCTGCACGGCAGTGAACAACAAGCCGCATCGCTTGCAGATATGCTGTTTTTTCTAAGCTGCCTGCACGGCAGTGAACCGCAACTGTGATTGTTGTTGCTCAGTTAGTAATTTCTAAGCTGCCTGCACGGCAGTGAACATGGATTGGTTTAAACCCCATCGCCGCTAAGTTTTCTAAGCTGCCTGCACGGCAGTGAACCAGCTGATAGCGCGTTAGCGGTGAGTGTTGACTTTCTAAGCTGCCTGCACGGCAGTGAACACCAGTACTATTGGGCTTTTGTTCGCATGACTTTTCTAAGCTGCCTGCACGGCAGTGAACGTGTGGTGTATTGAATGCTGCGCACCTGCAACTTTCTAAGCTGCCTGCACGGCAGTGAACGCATAGGTTGTTACCAGCGCTGAGAGCAGGGCTTTCTAAGCTGCCTGCACGGCAGTGAACCTATGTCACCACGTCATTCTATGTCAGTTGACTTTCTAAGCTGCCTGCACGGCAGTGAACGGTTTCAGGCTTAAATAAACGAGTCTCAGATGTTTCTAAGCTGCCTGCACGGCAGTGAACTCAGTACTGAAAGTGATATTAATCGCAATGCTTTTCTAAGCTGCCTGCACGGCAGTGAACCCATGCGTGTCCAAAACGCCCTTGAGGCGCTTTTTCTAAGCTGCCTGCACGGCAGTGAACGGAAAAACCTCAATGGCAACTGCGGCTTGTTGTTTTCTAAGCTGCCTGCACGGCAGTGAACTATAAGATAAATGAAAAAAGATAAGTTGCAACAAACGATTAAGGTAAAAACCTCATTTTTACCTTGTTAAAAACAGATAGTTTTAACTATTTGTATTCTATGAAAATTTTAAAAGAGCAAAAATCAAAGGTAAAATTCCCCTTTGATTGATTATAAATGAGATACACACGTTTTCAGGTCTTTTCTGTGCATCTCCACCGAAAATATGCTGTTTTTCTTTGAACTATTTGCCCATTGCTCCTGACCTGTATCCCCGCAATACATCACGCTGCTCACCGTCATCCTGATGAAAATCAGGATCCATTTTTTGCAGTTTCGTATATGCATATTATTGTTCTCATAAAGGTCAGAAACATTTTTTGACTGCCTGTAGCACAGGCAAGCAGACTCAATTATTTCTGGCTGCGTTTTAGCATTTCTAAGCTGCCTGTACGGCAGTGAAGTATCGGTTTTTAGCACAAAAAATATAAATTACAAACACATACCCTACTATAAGTAAAAATACCTTATGTTTTAGAAAGACTGTAACTTTTGATTTTTAAAGCCTCTGTATTACCGAAAAATAAAAGGGTATTTACCTTTTTTGAATTGCAAGGCAAATGCGGGGACTTTCTAGATGTACTTAACGTCAAAAACCACTACTTTGCAGGTTAAATCCAACCAAAGAGGTCGTGAAACGACCTCATAGACTCTTGATACTTAGTTTGACTTATTTGCACAGTTTCTCGTACAACTCGTAAGATATGCACGGCAGTTTTTCCAAGGCGGAGCCCATTTAACACAGGCTTCATACTCATATTGACATCTATCTGTACAGGCATTTGACGGAGTTAACTGGTCCAAAATAGTTGCTTTGGTTGTATAAGTTGCCGATGTTATCCCATCAATATTGGCCGTTTGATTTGGAGTTGCTGACTGAGTACCTGCTGCATT
Source organism: Pseudoalteromonas luteoviolacea (assembly GCF_018100925.1). GTDB lineage: Bacteria > Pseudomonadota > Gammaproteobacteria > Enterobacterales > Alteromonadaceae > Pseudoalteromonas > Pseudoalteromonas obscura. The sequence continues at coordinate 315,483 of NZ_JAGJEH010000007.1, forward strand.
CGCCGCAACACTTATTCCTAAACAACTGACCACTACCAGTAGCACTTTTCTCATTCGCTTTTCCTTAAATATCTAGTTGAATAAACACTTGTAAATTGACGCTACAAAAAACACACAAAATTAACAATTGAGTTATTTTCAACCACATTCCTTTTTACACCTTCACTGCGATAAACAATTTTTAAAATACCAGACAGAACATAATAGTATTAAGGGGCGCGCTATCTATTCCCTCTACACATAGCTAAGCGTCCTCAAGTACACTCATAGTCACTAAAAGTGACGGCTCGGCCTCTCCTATCTATTTAATCCCGCTGAATTTAACCCCGTGTATATCGAACACATTCAAAACAATGTTAGACAGTTTAATATTTACGGTTTAACCCCGTTTTCATAGGAAACACTTTACAAGTACACCAAAAATTATGACTCAATTTCTATTTCCCAGATTTTTAAACAGCATTGTGGCCCCCATTAAAATGCAGTGGGACAACACAAATAGAGTGATGTGTTTCTAGCAGGGAAACTGGCCGTCAACCCCCTTTACGCGGCTCGCGACTGTGCTCGCCACAACCGAGTGTAATAGCCGCCGATTGATAGTAAACAGCGGTGAGTACCTGACTCCACCAGCTTTCCCTCATTTATCACTAAAATGTTATCGGCGTGTATTATGTTCGATAAATGATGTGTCACTATGACGACCGTGCGATTTTTCATTAAGCGTGTAGTTGCACTGGCCACATCATTATGTGTAATTGGATCAAAAGATGTTGTTGTCTCATCAAGTAAGACAATCGGTGCGTTTTTCAGGAATGCTCTAGCGATGGCAATTCGCTGCCGTTGATGGGCGGATAACCTTATGCTCTTGTCGCCGACTTGAGTCGTTGCGCCATTTGGTAACTGATTAATAAACTCAAGGCAATTGGCCTGTTCACAGGCCTGCAAAACGTCTTCATTGCTGGCATCTGGTTTCGCTATTCGAATATTGTCCATTACACTGGCATCGATCAATTGCGCATTTTGCAGCACCATACTGAGCATGCTGAATACCCCTTGAGAGCCAATATCTTTTATATCTACCCCCCCGATTTTTATATGGCCGGAAGCAGGCTCCACAAAGCGTGAACACAATTTAAGTAATATCGAGGTGTCGTCACCCACTTCACCTACGATAGCAGTGACCGAGTTTTCAGGCACATAAAAAGAAGCATGCTCTATACCTTGGTCGATACCATTGCTGTATGACACACGCTCAAATTTAATACTATAACGCTTTGGCATGTGTGCCTTAACAGGTTCAGTGAGTGTAGGCTTTCCTAACCATGATTCAAGATTTTGCTCAGATTGAACAGCAGTGCGCAATGCTCTGAATTGTTTATCAATACCGTATAAAGGGCAGAGTATTTGCATTAACAGTAGAGCATATATAATGGCTTCAAAGTCAATAGTTAAGACACTTTGCTCTGGCCGTGTCACCGCTAACATAGCGACAAATAGCACCACTATCATATTGAGTGCAATTCGGTAAGCCAATGCAGAACTGCTCTGCCATAACCCCATCTGCAAGCTGTGATGCTTATTGATTTTGAGCTGCTTTTCAACACGTGCGAGCCAATGGCACGATTGGCTGAACAACTTGAGCACCCGTAATGCCTCAATATAATCAGTCACCGTTCGACTAATTTGATTATCAGATAGCGCTTTTTCCTTTGTCATTTGCGCAAATTTATTTTTTGCGATACGCATCACATACAATGCGCTCATTACGCTTAGACAAACACCTAAAGTGTACAATGGTGAAATCAACGCCAATATGGCAACACCTAGAACCGTCGGTATGAATACAGCCAATAAATTCGGTACTATGTGAGTTAATCCATGTTCAACTGTTTTAATATCTTGGTTTATTTGCTTAGCAAATTCCGTGTTGGGTGTTTGATTAATTTGACCAAGTGGCAGTATTTTAATGTGGTTTATTAACTTTACTCTATAGGCATGAATTATCTGGGAGCTGGCGATAAAACTCTGTGAATAACCTAAATAGGCGCACACTAATTGCATAAAAAACAATCCGACTAATACAATGAGGTAACCGCTTAAACTCATAAATAATACATTTTCGTCACTTGTCGTGCGTAACTCACTATAGAGCCAATAAAAGCACAGTACGAGGGGGGAAATAGACAAGCAGCCTGCTACTACTCTAAACAAAACGCCGTTCACGTAGCGTTTTTTTCCCTCTTCGACATGCTTAAATACACGAAAAATACTGGTTATAGTTTGTCTATCCATATTAATGCTCGCATTTAGTGCTCATAACTTGCCTGAGGGGTTTGAGAAGTTGAAAGTGTTGAAGACTGGGTACCTTCACTTCTCTGTAATTGCCAACCCTTTGCGTAGTAGTCACACCGTGCTAACAGAACTTCATGCGTACCTTGCGAAATAACTTCTCCATTGTGAAGCACATTAATTTGTTGACCATTTTCAAGGCCGAGATAGGTACATGTAAATACCAAAAACGTGGTGTTAGGATAATGACCTTTCAGTGCTTGATAGAATTTGGCATGAGAGTAGTTATCCATTGCCAAATCCGCATCATCTATGATCACCAAAGGAGGCGCATTGATGAGAGCTCTTGCGATCGCGATAAGTAACTTTTCACGACGAGATAAGTTATCACCTCGCGTTTGGAGCTGGGTTTCTAAGCCATTGGTTTGCTGCTGTAACCAAGGTTTTAGCTGAGATGCCACTACCGCATGCTCAAGGGCTGCGGTGCTCACTCCACTGCGCCCAAGCAAAATATTGTCACGTACAGAGCCTTCAAATAGGTAACTCTCCTGAGTCACTACTCCCATGTAGTTTATCCGCTCGCTATCCGATAACTCAGATACATCTTTGCCAAAAAGCTGCACTCGGCCTGATGACGGTGATATCAAGCCACTGGCTAACATTGCCAAAGTAGACTTACCATAGCCTGCACCTGCAAAGACCACATTGATCGCATGTGGGCGTAGCTCAAAGTGCACATTTTTCAGTATCGCGTGTTGCTTATAATTGAAGCCCACATTGTAAAATTGTAGCTGTGGATACTTTAGATCGATTGCTTGCGGGGCGCTTTTTTGGAGTGAATATTGGTTACCATACCAAGGCGTAATACGACGGATGCTATCTTGCAACCCGCTGAACTCCTCTAAAAGATGATGAACACTGAGTATTGGCACAACCATACTCATGACCAATAACATGCTCAGAAGCACATGCTCTAACGTTAATAGCTCTGCACTGTGCAACCATATCGCTGTCGGTAGCATAAAAATGAAAGAGGAGCCTAACAATGCCGAACACAGCACCCGGTTCAATGCCACTTGCTCAACAAAGCGGTGAGCTGCATCATGATAGTTATCAGCTTTATTGCCTAAAGTGGCAAAATACTGACTATCTAAATCATGCACCTTCGTCAAAGGGGCGTATTTTACATAATCAGAAAATGTCGAATTTAGCTCCGTTTCAGCATCATTGACTTTTGCTTGGTATGAAGCCATTTTTGACATGAATAGACTACTAGATATTCGTGCTATAGATACCACTGTGACAATACTCAGTGCCAGCCGCCAATCAATAAGGTACAGAGCAATAACTATCGCTAAACAAGATATTACAGCCTGTACAAGCTCAACACTGTGCTGTGAGATTACATCTTCTAACTTCTTAACATCATCAATCAGGACATGTTTAAGCTCTTCTGGTTGATGTTTTGATAAGCATTTCTGCGATAAGGCGGCAAAGCAATTTACCAGCATCAGTCTAAGCTCGGTCAACGCTTTCAACGCGACCTGATGGCTAAAATAATACGCAGCCATACTCAATGCGGACTTGATTAATATTGCTCCAACTAAACCCAAAACAATCCAGGTCAATTTATCGACTGTACTGGGCAATGGTGAAAGCAATGTCTGAATAGACAAAAATAAAAGATAGACAGACAATAGCTCTGTAAGACTGATCGAGGCTGCTAAACTCAACACCAAAGTCACTTTACCCTTGCAAGGTGCCAAGAGCGAAATAAAAACAGACCAAGGTTTTATGCTTTCCTCGACGTTATAAGGCTCAACACGCATATAAACAGCTCCTTGAAATGCGTTTTTAATTTAGGGCCGAACGGCTAGCCAGATAATATTAATGTCACTTAGCAATGCAATTGCCTTGTGATCAACAGCCAGTTTTGTTTAAGAGAACTTGTTTTGCATCAAACAAGCCTCACTCCTTTAAATAAAACTCACCATAAAGAATGAGTAAAGACTACAAGTATTACTCTACAGATCAACTTAAATTATTTCATGTCTAATATGCAGTTAACGTAATTCAAACGAATTGAGCTGCTTCAAAATAAAAGTTTATTCATAGTCAGGCGATTAAAATAGTCGACCTATAAACGAAAAAATACACATAATAATCAAGGATCTCCCCATAGAATAACAACAATATTCACTTTTAATAGCTGGAACTCATTCTTTTCTATTAGCTAACAGACACTTACCGTTCGTGCACAACAAGCCTAATTGCTACTGCCATTTCGACTAGTACCAAATACATATCCAAGTAAAGCCGTTAATGTCGGGAATAACACATTGAGTAATATGAGCTGTAACGTATCAAACCAAAAAGCGCGAAAATCGTTTCTCTGTTGAGTAAGCTGATCCAGAAAGTCCGAGCTGGTTAGCTTGTTAGTGAGCATCAATTGCTGAGTATCTCGCATTGCAGTAAAAAACTGGTATTCACCCCACATGAAAATACTTAGGATGACCACCAAAAAACCGATCAATATGCTAATGATCCCCCAAGTTAATTTGACACCCGCCTTTTCCTTACCAGTGAGCGGCTCTGAAACAGGCGCATCTTCGGGGGTATAATCCTGTGCAGATGCAAGATCAATATCTTGCCAAGATTCCTGTAGGGTGGATTGCGTCGATTGTGTGCAGTCCTGTGCACTTGAAGACATGACTTAACTCATTACTAATTTGGTTTTTAGAGATTGGATTTGGAGATATTATTTAGCTCAGGTATGACAAGACGGTGTATGTCTTTGCCCTGTTTGTTTGCGGATAAAATCGTTCTATCATGGACGACTTCGTCTGATGCCCAGTCTAACAACGTCAATGCAACTTTGGTTAAATCGCTAGACTTTTTCAACCCTAGCCTGCTTTGCAGCGCAGCTAAATAATCTGCATCTACTGAAAATCTAACTTCTGTCTTCTTCGAATCCGCCATAAAAACTCCATAAAATATCCAGCTTTTTTCCGATTCTAGTGGATCTTTTGTTTATTCGCAATAGCCTGTTATTTCCCCAGCCACTAGGTTACAAAACCTATATGACGGATGAGCCAATACATGTCGACTTGGCCATAGCCTTAATCAACGGATCAACCCCATTGAGCATATCAATCAGCTGCGCTGCCACGCCAAAGTCGGATTGCACTCGACTTTTAGCTTCGTACTCATCCACGCCACCAACTAACTCTGCCGATGTGAGAAAAAAGCCACTATTACACTTGTTGCCAATCCCCTTAAGAGTGACGCACACCATGACATTACTAGGCTGACTGCCGGTATTTAAAATCACACGTAACAATTGCGCAGACATGCGGGTGTAAAGGCTCTCTAGTGACTGAAACTGGTATTCTCCTATCTGGGTATAGATAACCCACAATGGCGACCGCTTACTGTATAAAGGTTGGTAGCTCACCACTGGGTATTTATCCGTCGACAATATGTCTACACGTTGGCTTTTAACTTGATTGCTCAAGCGCTGTTCAACCGTGCTTTGAAACCTATTTATCAACGTAATGTCATGTTCTATCCTTGTCATTCAGTTATGCTCCATATATAGTATTTACATATTTTAACATTTTTATAATAAATGCTTAAACATCTAAAAATCTTTAGATTAATTAACATTTTTATATGTAGGGCGAGACATTGAATAAAACTGTTCGGCCGCACGATGAGCAAAGCTTAAGTGACTTAAAGGTAATGAGGCTTGCAGCAAACAAGACTCAAAAGCAAATGGCCAAGGTGCTCGGTACCAGCGAAGCAACAATCATTAACTATGAAAATGGTGTCAGTGATATTAAATACAAAGACTATTTAAAATGGTCACTTGCATGTAGATTTGATTTAAGCGCCATAGAGGAACAACTCCAGACTTTACGTGAGCTTGTAGTAGAAAACAATTTGCACAGATATCGCAAAGTCAACAAACTCAAACACGAAAAGTAACGTGTGGGTTTCAATTACAATCGCTGAAATAACTAAGCCGGATTGAGTTAATACGGCAAGTATAGGGAAAATAAACATGAAAATACCACTTCGAGACAAACTCCTTACCCCTGACAATTGCAAACTTGTTTGTGGCGCATATAAAACTAAACGACCGACAACAAAACCAGTAAAACCAACCGAACTAATTAATCAACAACAATAAGCTTTAACTCCATGAGCGTTTTGCGCATATCTTGTGCAATTTCTATGATCATTGCCTTGGTATTTGTCTATTCGTACGATTGGGTGTTTATGTCGCTCGCTACAATCTCTTGTTGCTTTGGCGTATTGCTGTTCAGAATAGACAACATCAATGCCAAATCTATTGCCACATTAATACTGGCAATGTCACTATTTGAGTTCACCTCATTTAACTATTTGATACCTCTAGAGTCAGATACTCTGCCAATGATATGGCTTGGCACCATTGTCTACGGCGTGCAATTTACTTTATTTCTCAGTACGTGCCTCCTTTTACTGCTCAGAGTCAGGTTAACTAAACACTTTTTCAATCAGGTGCCCCATGTCGCCCCAACCTACGCTGAGGGCCTTATCGCTTTTTCACTATTTTTGACGGCAATTTTGATGGCATTGATGCTCATCGAAAACTTACTAAGAAATGTCGTAGATCTGGGTTTTAATTATGATTTTTTCAGCGTGCTGACGAAGTTAACCATCATTTATGATAGCTATGAAATCATCGCCTATACATTGCGTGCCATACTGTGCGCACTGTTGATATCTATGCTGTTTGTCGTAGAAATAGATACAAGTAAATTACAAGAACCAGCTGAAATAGGGAGCTGATCACAGCTTTAAGGTGGAAGATAGCCATTTAGGCAGTAGTCGATGTCACTATGTCACCTCACAGTCACCATTTTGTGCATGTTCGTCACCCAAATCGTACAAAGTTCAAACATTCTTTCCATAGATGTTTATTTTGTTATTATGAATAATATCATTTCTTAATAAAAATCTCTCAAACTGCCTTTTTTAGATGACAAAGCGATATATATCTGAGAGAATCCGCCACCATAAACAGAAGATAAGTCAGTATTTACTTACTCCATAGCAATTTATAATTATAAGTACATTTAGAATGCACAACGTCTTGATCTCATTTATTTTACTGTTTACTTATCTCTCCATATTTACACCGGAAGTACGTGCCAGCAACGCTTACTACAAAGTAACCCACCACTATAAAATTGGTGATGTATTCACAATTAATGATGGTGGCTTATGGCACACAGCTAAAATTCTTGATATTGATACAAACGCGCAATCTTCTACTATTCATGTATTGCGTTATCAACCCGCAGCTGACAAGCCTGCTCTAAAGCAATTGCGAGCGCTCCCTATATCGGCCTACCATTCAACCATTGCACACGCGAAATTGGCGCAAAAATGGCAATTTATCGGACATGAGGTGCCACTAAAACCTGAGTTAAAAGGGTATATTAACTACTTAAAGCATAACGATTTTAACAAGTATGCTGAAGTGACGAATCAAAAAGTCGATGATCTCATTTTTAGGGCAAATACACTCTACACAAAGGGCTATGCGCTAAATCAAGCAGCACAGTACGTACAAGCAATTGAAGCTTATCATCAAGCCATCAATATCTACCCCCTTTACTTTGAAGCCATAGACAATATTGGTTTTGCTTATATGGACATGGGAGATTTTAATACCGCTATAGATTATTTTAATCAATCTCTAGAGATCCACCCAGCTGGCACGACGGCCCAATATTACAAAGGGATGTGCTACATCAATCTAGAAGACTACGAGCGTGCGATGGCCACATTTAAACAGGGAATGGAAAGTTTCCCTGAGCAAAAGCAGGTTTTTGAAGAAATATATAAAAAACTAAAAGAAACAAACCTTTAACCTATATCACCATTAAGATTTTCTGTCTTTAAACGTCGGCTCTTATGGCTGTACATTGACACTTTTAGATCATTCACGTATTTTATTTTCAACATTAACAAAATAAATAATAAAATACAGGAGGGATCCCATGGAAGGAAACATCTTACTGTTGGCGGGCTTGCTAGCAACAATTTGGATAACCCTTGGCGTCTATGTTGCCGGGCGGTTTTACCCAAACTACAATCATAAAACACAATTTTGTAGTGAACTAGGCGCAGCAGGTAGCCCGACAGAAAAACTTTCCCCACTTATCAATAATTATCCGTTAGGCGTATTATTTTGCGTGTTTGGTTGGGCTGTTACGCAAGTAGCCAGCGATACGCTATCACTGACTTTTGTTGGCTGGTTAATTGTCATCCATGGTGTTGGCACTTGGGTTGCTGGTTTTTTCCCCATGGACAAAGACCCTTACACTGACTCTCCGACCTTGAGCTGCCAAATCCACTCTCATGCTGGATTCATCATGTTACTGTCTTTGCTTGTCGCTCCAATTATTGTCGCTTTCAGTGATGTAGCGATTGAATTTCGCGTTTTTTCAGGTTTGTCTGCAAGTGCCGCATTTTTCTATCTATATAAGATGTCACGGGCATATAAGCTACGACACAATTTAGGCCTGTATCAGCGTATTTCTTACTGGATCAAACTTGTCTGGTTAGCTGCACTGTCTGTGCTGCTGTGGCAGGCCACTTAAGCAACAGTCCCTCTGCTTATTGAACGATAAAAAGGGACAAAGCAGAGGGCCATTAATAAGGTGTTAGACATTAAAAGAAACGTTTAGTCATCGCACCAATCTTAACTTGTTCGACTCTATCGAATTCAATCTCCCTGACTTTAGACATATCTTTCCACAACAATTTATAACCTCTGGTAAAACGTGTGCTTTTAACGCGCCTTTGAAAGCGCGCCTGTTCGGCATCAGTCGCATCACGCAATGCGCCCAAGGTGCCATATAGCCTCACCGCAGGTCGGCTGCCAAACTCCCCTTTAATCAAGGACTTTAGCCAATACCACATGCCACCATTGACCGCCAATACACATACTTTTGGCTGCGTCCGCGCATTGTTAGGTAACCGCTTGGTGAACTTTTCAAAATAGTAGCCCTTGCCAGGCTCCGCTAAGATTAAGGAGCCTATGGGTGTAATATGCGGCTCGCCATCGTCCGTAACGCTGGCAATCGCGTAGTGAAAAGAAGATTTAAAAGAGCACTTAAACAAAGACTTTATTTCTGACCAATCCGTTTCTATATCCATATCTAGCTCGCTCATTGATTATCAACTTATTTTATTAAACCTGATTTACTTGTTTATTCATACAAGCAACACTAAAAATCGTATCCATATAGGGATCTTTAATCGCGTAATAGGCGATTTCATCATTGGGGAATCGTAGAGCAAGCTCCCGTTTGATCTTCTCATAGGCTTGCGACACAATCGCGTTATCACGTAAAAAATCCCTAAATAACAGCGCATAAACTTGGTTAACTCTACCTACTTCTCTAATATGAATATGAATTTTTCGCTGTCCTTGCGGTTCGCGAAAGTACATTTTTTGCATATTCAAATCATCCTCATTGTAGCCAATGAGATTGTCACGGGTTATGTCAGCTCTGTACCTATACCCCGCTTCACTGAGCGCGTTTTCTATTTTTGGATTGTCAAGGGCCTTTACACTTACTTGAATGTCTATGACATCTTTGGCCGCTAACCCAGGAACTGAGGTCGAGCCGATATGATCAATAGCGACAGCAAGGTGACCTAAAGCTTGCTTTAAAGCTGCTGCAATCCATTTAAACTCTTCAGCCCAAACAGGACGATAATCTACAATTTCTATTTGGCTCATTGCTGCACCTATGACGTTATTCATTTATTCCCATGACTATATAGCCCGTTTCGCCGTGTTTTAAACCCCACTCACTTTCATACTTGAGATACCAATACATTTATCTAATCGGTGGTTACAATGGATAGCAACCCATTGAAAAGAAGCAACTCCATCATTGCTTTAGAAAAAAACGAAAATAGTACTCCAGACACAATCGAAGAATATATACAAAATAACTGTTTTGTCGTTCGCAGACTATGCCACCCCATCGAAGCCTACATGATTTTGTACCATGACAAAGGTGTTGGTGGTTGGGATGAAGATAGATCGGCCACACTCACTGAACAAACCTTAGCCGATAAGGATTACACAAAGCAAAAAGGGCACAATGAAAGTGACTACAATCCATCTAGCCCCAGAAATACACCTTGGGATAAGCTGAGTCCAGCCAATTACCAGCAAGCATGGGATGACCTTGCAGCTCTGTTTAAAAATCGGCAACTCTATGAGTTTTACCAAGGAGGTTTAGCTTTCAACTGGCCAGGTGTCACATTGAGACTCGCCATCGATAAAAACTACATCCTAGGTATGGGAAAAGATGGCGATGTCATTGACGAAGGGGAAATCAAGGGGTGTACATTTTTAGCCAGAAGAGGCGCTCCTATCAAGGTCGCACAATTTGAGCGCTCACATCCATAAGCTGCAATTACTTTTCAATGTATATCAAAATCTTTGTAATCAAGGGGAATCATTATGACAATAGATTTTAAGTTTTATTCCGGTGGAATAGTCACAAACACAGGCACTGGTGACGTCAATGACTTTTACACGGCTTTAAAAAAGCACGAAGCGACCATCAATACGCTGGCAACATCACAAAAGCCACTTAAAATTTATGTTGGTTATCACGGTAGCGCTGGCGATGCAAGTTCAGCCAAAGGGGGTTACAGCCACCCTTTTACTGATGTCGAAATGCAACAGGTGGAAAAAATTGCAGATCTATTTCAAGACCGAGTTAGATTAATTGTAAGCCAAAATTCGCCGTTCAGCGATGCGGTTGTTGAAGCTGCAATAGATGAAGGAAATGCCTTCTTTACTTGGTGCTATAGTGATTCACGTATTAGGCAGTTTTTTAGAATTTCAAATAGCTATAACGATTAGTTCAATCGGGCGGTGATAGATTAATCACCGCCTTCGATTAGGGTAAGCGCTTTATTCCCATCTTGTTTTTGTTCTCAAGCAACATTGTCATAGTTAAAAAGCTGGCAGCACAGGTTCAATCCTTATAACGCCATTATAACCACTCACATAAGCGAACTTTATCAAACCATTTGGCTTGAAATGGCGGTACTTTTTCAACAGAGGCCTTTGGTACTTCAATCTGAACAATCGGCGCCAGGTGTTGGGCAACTAGGGTTTTAACCTTGTTACTTTCAAGTTGTGAAAAATAATTCAGTAGTGCTTGGTGCTCTTCGGTGGATAACTTAGCCCCTTGTTGTACCGCATGTGCAGTGTTGATCCAGTGCAAAAATGCTTTTTTAGATTGATTGGGAAAGGCATCTGTCATCGCTTTTATCGGTGAATACAGGCGCTGGTAGTTCAATGCTTCACCTTTAAGCACAAACAAAAAGAGTAAATTCACCCCCGCAGTAATATAGCCTGAACGTTTATCGACGCTTTGATACCCTTCAAGTGCAGCTCTAAAATAACGGTCGGATCTCACATAGTCTGCTCGGTCTAAGGCGATTGCCCCCATATTATTGTTTATCGTCGCCGACATAGAGCGATGCTGTAATTTTTTCGCCAACTTTGCCGCACGCTGGTATAATTTAACGGCTTTTTGGTGATTTTCCATATGCCTTGCAACCAGTGCTCTACTATTTATTAACGTTAGCCTCTGAGCATCCCCCTGAGCATGTTTAAGTGCACACTGCAAACTCATGTCCGCTTCCGCCAAATAGCCTTTTCTGCGCAGCCAAATACCCAACGCACTCAACACAGTAGGTAATTTATTCATAAAATAGGGGTGTGTTTCAAATTCAAACAGTGCCTTTAGGGATTGCTCTAGCGTGGTGAGCTGGTTGGTTGGTACTGAGGCTCTAACACGTATGATATGCCAGCGGATCTTGAGAGCCACAGGCAGTACATCTCGGTGTGACATTGCATTCAACAGGCGCAGTGAGTTTGAAGGTTTTACAGTCAGGTAGTCTTCCGCTTCTTGTAACACCTCCATTTGCTTTTCAACAGATGGTTTTGCCTCAAGAAAAGCGGAGAACAGCAGCCAAGCTACGATGAATAAAACCTTATTTATCAAAACCAAGTTCCTATTAATTTGTCACTGCTCAATACAGAGGAACAATACAAACAGACCAAATGCACAATTTAGGCTTGGCCTTAATCTGCTTAGCTAACTTGCAAACCCCTTTGGCATTTTCGTCTCATGATTGTTAACTGCCAATCTAGCAAAAACTTCAGCCATAGCCGGATACTTGTTTTTTAAGAGGCCATGATCTGCTGCTTCAAAGCACGAACCGGTAAACCCTGGAGCCATAGTGCATCCAAACAACGCATATTTTCCTGATCCTACCAACTCTCCTGCTTGCCAAACGCCTGCTGGGATTCGGTACTGGATTTTTTGACCCTGTTTAAAGTCACTTCCCATGACCACAGTTTCTGAGCGTCCATCGGGGTGGAGCAAATACAGATAAAATGCATCACCTTGATAAAAGTGCCAAATTTCGTCGTGTGTTAAACGATGAAAACAAGATACGCTTTTCAATACATGGCAGTACATGCCAATCATCGCCGTACCTATTGGCTCGTTACCGTCTAACTCCTCAGTTGCACGCCAAGTGCTTTTATACAAAGTACCTTCTACTGGCAAACGTTCAAAGCGATAGTGAGCCAATACATCCAGGATATCCAAGGCAACATCTTGGTGTGTGAAGTGGGAGTATTCAATAATATCTACAATAGCACCTGTGTTAAGTTTACCATAAATATGAGGGAATTCTGTGTGATTGCAAATGGGCTCTGATGGTGCTTCAAAAACCACCTGTGCCTCAACTAAACGAAGATCTATCACCGCAACTTTGACAGCGTCTCCCCCCAGATAGAAATGCCTGTACACATCGTGAACTTGCTCAGCTTTACAAGCGTGTATATACCCTTCTTGTTGCAATGATAGCGGGGCAAAATAACGTGCTTGAAGCGTTACGTCATCACCACTAAAAAGAATAAATATCGCGTTGGGCACTGTCATATACTTCCTAATAATTTAAAAATTTTTAATTTAATTGTATGCATCACCCTTATGCCAATTGACACATGCTAAGGGGTAACCTGCTAGCCAATTTCAAATGACGCTACACCAAACGTCTGGCCAATTGGCAAGTCTGGAAACTTCCCCGTATACATACGTGCAGTTTCAAAGGCAACACTCATACCTAACGATTCTGCGACAGCCATTGCTGCACTGTTTTGCTCTGGCATATCAATAAAGACAGTCACGGGCCCAGCGATGCTTTTTTCGACCTCTGAGACCAACGCCAATACTAGTGCCTTAGCATTTTGTGCACAGTCCGCATATAACGGTCCAATTTTATAGCCTGTTTGGCAGGCTCGAATCACGCCATAGCCACATATTTTATCGCCTTTTTTAAGATTTAATGCGCACGCATTGGCCTGAGCGCGCCACTGGTGATTAAAGCGCGTCCTTTGCGCGGGGAAAAACTGCGATTCATAATCTTCAATGAGATCTTCATCTACTTCGCAAATCGTGCCACTGTCTGGCTGGGACTGGCACATATAATGCGAGGTTTCCAACACGCCTTCATATCTAATATTGCGATATGCTAGTTCAAACCCTGACTTGCGGTAGTTATCTTGTTGTGTAACGACCCCATCTAAACCCACATTACATCCTGACAAATAGGTCATCGCCGCTTGCCAAATTTGGTAGCCATAGCCCAGCCCACGAAATTCAGGTTTTACAATGTAAAAACCGATGAAGCCAAACGTTGTGCCATATTTAATCGCTGAAATAACCGCAATAGGTTGATTATTTAATAAGCCAATCAAGAAACCATTTGGATCAGCAGAATAATAGCTCGATGCATCACAGTCACCGGGATTCCAGCCCTCTTGGGCAGCCCAATTGATGGCAATATCCACTTCACTTTTATGCATCGTCCTAATTACAAAATTATCCTTGTCCATGCCTCTACCTCTGAGTTACTTTTCTACCACACTTAAACATTTTTACAGCTTAATCAACAAATAACGAATTTCAACTACAACACAATAAACTCACACTAAAACCATCACTCCGGCGCCAAAGCGTTGCCTTTTTTGGTACGTTGTGTGTATTATGTACACATATTTAAAGGAGATTTTTTTAATGGATTTAGCTAATTCACCTGTTCAGTCAGGCCCTCACACCCCTAAACTTGTACGATTTTCAGGCAATAGCCGAGACTTTTTTGGCATTTGGATTGTTAACCTATTATTGAGTGTCGCGACTTTAGGCATATACTCAGCGTGGGCAACAGTGCGTACAAAGCAATATTTTTACAATAATACGAGTATTGATGGCCATCGCTTTGAGTATTTAGCCACTCCAATGCAAATATTAACCGGCCGGGTTATCGCAGCGCTGCTATTGGTTGCCTATATGTTTTGTATTCATTACTTCCCTATCGTTGGTGCAGTTTTGGCAATTTCTTTGACCTTTTTAGCACCTTGGTTCATCAATCAGAGTTTCAAATTCAATATGCGAATGACTCGCTTCAGAAACATCCGTTTTAGCTTCAATGGAAGTTACGGCGGTGCTTTTAAAGTCTTTGTTTTATTCCCAATCTTGAGTGTCTTCACAATGTATCTATTGATGCCTTGGGCATTGAAAAAGATAGATGAATACCTGTGCAATAATATTCAATTTGGCGATCAGCCATTTTCAACTAAGTTGTCTACTAGCACATACTTTAGCGCGGCAGTCACGACTTTACTCTGCTCACTAGTTGCCATTCCACTGGTATTGGGTGGGATCTTTGTAGTCGGCGGTAACATTACGGACTCTTCACAAGTTCTATTTATTTTGATACCTGCTTACTTTGCATGTATATACCTGTTAAAAGCCATTTATCAGGCGATGATTAGAAACCACATTTTTAACAGCACGTCAATTGACCAAGTCGCCGAACTGCATTCTAATTTATCTCCAGCGAATTTTGCCATTGTAGAAGTGACCAATATACTCGCCATTGCAGCTACGCTTGGGCTGGCTTATCCTTGGGCAAAAGTGCGCAAAGCAAAAATACTAGCCAGCGCCAGTGCACTCACAATGTTGGCAGGTGCGGACAATGTCTTTGACATCCTAGATAGCGCAGAGTCGTCTCTGGGGGATGAAGCCGCGACACTGTTTGATATAGATGTATCTCTTACCTAATATGCGTGTCTCAGGCTTACTCTATCCATTTTCGAACAGCACTGCGTTTAATGTAGAGGCGCTGCTCGAAAATGGTCAATTATATATTCACTACGGAGAAAACCGGGCGGCTCAGTGTGCGTTAGACGCATTGGCTTTGTCTACGCCAATTCCCGGCGTACCAGTGCAAGCCACACTGCCATCTGGTGAGCGCTTCGTGCCCAATGATCCCAACTTTGTTTGGCCCGGACGTGCCACATCCACAAGTATCGCAAGTTTAGAGCGCCATACCATGGTGATCCTGTCGGCATTATTACTAACGCCATTATTGATATATGCTTTGTTATTTAAAGTTGTGCCGGCTTGCGCAGTTTGGCTCGTCGAATATGTACCCGAATCGGTAGTAGATACAATGGGCCAGCAATCTATGTACGTGATTGAAGAGAGCTTCTTATCACCTAGCGAGCTGTCTGTTGGCACCCAGCAACAAATTCACACGCTTTGGAGAGATGCGCTCAAAGCGTTAGATTTGCCTGGCGATCAATATCAACTGAGTATTTACGACTCTGAGCATTTTGGTGCGAATGCATTCGCACTACCTCATGGTCAAATTGTAATTACCGATGATTTAATTGAAGCGCTAAAAGATAACCCTAGCGCAATTCGCGCGATACTCCTCCACGAAATAGGGCATGTTGAAAGAAAACACAGTATCAGACTTGCCGCACAAGCCTTCGCAGGCACGATTGCTATGAGCTTTATATTTGGTGATATGGAAGGGATCGTTGAGCTGTTAATTGGATCTGGAAATGTGGTTATGGGCGCGCAGTTTTCACAAGATATGGAATGGGAAGCTGATCAATTTGCACTAGATAGGCTGGCACTTTTGGGACATTCAAATGACGATTTTACTCAAGCATTGCAACGCTTACAGTCTCTAACACACGACAAAGAGGAACCGACTCAAGCCACACCAAAATGGCTAGAGTACTTATCCACCCACCCTAGCCTAGAAGACCGTATAAAACACGCACAGTCATACCAAAAAAATTGACCATACTGGCTTTTCAGTGCGGTAATGGTTACTCACATTTCGCAGCTGGAAAGTCATTAACATGCGTTTCTATATGATGATAATAGTGATTGCTTTCTATGGCGGTTGTTCCATAATGACCGGCATCAGCCCCGATTGTAAAGCTGTTATCGCTACCTAATCCAGCGCGAATAAATGCTTCAGCATCCGTTTTTGCATTGCCATATGCACGAACGATATCCAGCCCTTGCCCTTGCAACTGGTTTATTTCATTGATTTTATATTCGGCAGTGCGGAATAAGCTGGTTTCATTACTCGAAGATGCTCTTAAAAAGCCTTGAGGTAACCCAGTCCAACGTAGCCAGCTGCGAGTGCCTTTGGCATACCAATATACACGTGCCGTCAAATAGATGGGTTGATAACCGAGATCTAAATAACGGCGCACTAATGAATACGCGCCTTCTTTCTGAGCGGCTCTATCAATCCCAGTATAATCCCCAATTTGCTCTGCATCCGACTCAGTGAGCGTACCGTCAATATCAAAAAGCACAGCCTGAGTGCCTGGCTGAACAACAGTCACATAACCTTGGGTGCCGCTGCCATCCGCAGGGACACCCGCAAAAATTCGATATTGCCCGGCCTGCAGTGCAGGTAAAGCTACGCTCGCCTTGCCATCACTGTTGGTTTGGGCATTAGCAAGAAAATGCCACTGGGTATCTTGCTCTGAACGGATGTAAAATTTCACCGTCTCATATTCAAGATCTTTGTGTGCAATAGCGCCATAGTCAAACTTCGCCGTCACCTCCACTGAGTTACCTTCGGCGACAACCTGATCATGCACCATATGAAACTCAGGCAGCCACGTAATTAACTTATTGAGGCGGTTGTTGTAATTCATCCTAGGCATAGTAGGAGCGTCAAATTCAGCTTCTAGCCAAGCGAGGTTGGGACAGGTAGGCAGTGCATTTGCAGCACCCGAAAAACTAGCCATTAAAGCAATGTAACCAAGTAATCTCATCGAAGTTTCCATCATAATTTCGTCACATTAAGAGTAAATACTCCAGATTACAAAATTATTAACAATATTTTTTCTTTTTCCAGTTTAATTGAGAAGTTTTATAGATATGATTTAATGAGAGAACTATTAAAATGCTGAAAAATATAAACTTTAACCTAACTTCAGCACATAAGTATTTTACGCCGATGACCTATGTAAAAAAAATGATTCGAGTTACTTTTTAGCAACAACCTCTTTGGGTTTGGCAAATTCTTCAGGATATTTTAAATATTGTTTTTTGCCTTCATATTGCGCAGCAATCCAACCATATTGCGCATGAGAGCGAAATAAATACTCTCCTTTAGTTGTTTGTAAACGCCCCGACACAGAGCGCCCATCTAACTGTAAATCAAGTGCAATATGTCGTTGTGCATCATCTGAAAAATAACCTGCTATGCGCAAACCACCCAATTTAGTCTGTTGAATGTCTTCTATCACAATCATGTAACTGCGCTTTTGCTGCGGAACATAAAATGCAACCAAATCAGAAGCTTGCAAGTTTTTAATGCGTCTAATATCAAACTCAATATATGCCTGGCTAATATATTGATGCTCATCAAATAATGCCTTTCTTGCATTCATAGAAGCTCTATTAATGACAAAGTGCTTTTTATCACTTTGAGCCGAGGTGGAATTGGTTTCCACGCCGGAATTGGAGGAATCATTTGCAGTGCTTAGAGTGTACTCCTTTATTCCATTTGCACATACATTGCTAAGCCCTCCCCAAAGAAGGTATCCAACAAAAAACGCGATCGTGCAAGCTATTCCCTTATACATATCACTATTTTAACAATTATCAGCTATTTAGGTACATTAAATGGTGCTATCAAGTTAATCAAGCACTAAAGAAGCTTAATCAATCACAAAATTTTCACAATGAAATAAAGTAATACTATTGACACATTAAATTCAATAACTTGCATACAAATCAATGTTTACTTTTATTTACAAACAGCACTCACTATGCTCTATCAACCAAAACTCACTTTACAGGTAGCGTAAAGTACTGATCTGCATATGGCTCATCAATCAAAGTAAAGTGCCACCACTCTTCAGTCAGCCCAATAAAGCCAGCGCTACGCATAACTTTAGCCAATAGCTTTCGATTGGCACGTTGCTGAGCACTGATCCCTTGATAACTTGGCCACGATACTTTTGAAAAGAAGTCCCAACCAGATCCCATATCAAGTTCAACGCCGGTCACTAAATCAACTAAAGTAACATCTAGTGTACTGCCTCGAGAGTGTCCTGATCGCGCCGCGATATAACCCCGTTTGAATAATTCGTTTTTAGGTACTTCTGGATAGTATTTCGCTTTATTCTTAGTATCTTCAAGATCTTTTGCCCAGCGTACGAAGTGATCCACAGCCATTTGTGGTCGATAACAGTCAAAAACTTTCAACCCCAACCCAAACTCATTGAGTGCATACTGTGCCTTTGTCACTGCTTTCACCGCTTCTTTACTCAGTAAACATTTGGGCGCCAAATAACCATCAATTTTTTTGCCAACAAAGTTATCAGCTGTAAAGTAGCGGATCTCAGTTTGTATACTAGGCACTTGAGCCACAACGTCGACAAGCTCCGCCGCTGACAACTTTAGGCTCACCAAAGCAGCCAGCGCTAACCCATAAGTAATTGTTCTCATTGAATACCTCGGGGTACCTTTCCTAACTACAAAGAACACAGTGTGGAATGAAATTATGGAAGAAGTATGGACAGTAAATCAGGAATTACAACTTCTGTCAGATACCCACAATCGGTAAAGTGCTGCACATTGCCAACTAGTACGGTTGCCACATAGTGCAAATACCGCAATGAGTCAGTGCTCACTTACACTTTTTTACTTATTATCACACTCTATAACGGTAATTTTCAAACCATAGCATATGCTGTATATAAGTAACTTATGGGATGGAAATATGCTATAAGCATTATTTTTCAAGGACGATGACTTTTTATAGCCCCAAACAGTCAGGCTTTTTAAAGCCACTAAATAGCTCTCTCACACCTACTTTAGCGTTTAGCCTTGCTGCAATTAAATATAGCCCAGCCAATTTACGATGAATAAATAAAGCATCGACAGGGGGAGTATGCCACTGCCCTTCCCTCGAGCTTAATGCCATGCCCATGTCTCGGATCCGCTGAGCAATATCGCTTTTTGCAAAGTCATAAGGTTGTTCGGCCCGCAATGGCTCCGTGGCCATAAAAAATAAATCCAATACAATATCTCGGTAGTCGTCTTCAATCTGTTCGCCAAAATAACCTATCGACTGCACGGCTTTAGTCATCATGTCTCTGTCATGCTCTAAACCAGCTTTAAGCAATAACCAATACCCTACAGCTAATTCATGACGAATACATCGAGAAGCCCCAAAGTCGAGCAGCACTATTTGCTCTTGTGCTTCATCATACAAATAATTCGCTAAATTCGGGTCACTTTGGATTGCGCCCAGTTCAAACATTTCAATAAAGAACAATTGTATTAAGTCACTGGCAATTTTATTGCGCACGGCAGGCAAGGCGTGTACCTGTGAGTCTAGTGACTGACCAGATACAAACTCCATCGCCAATATATGCTCTGTTGAATATTGTGGGAAATATTCCGGCACCTTAAATTGTGCATAGGGTTGTAAACCCGCTTTAAACGCCTGAAGGCGATCACCTTCTATTAAATAATCAGTTTCCACTAGTAATTGCTGCTTTGCTTCTGCGATCAGCGGATCGATGGCCACCTGTTTGGGCATAAGGCCTGATATTTTGATTAGCATGGCTACGTTGTCAACATCACTATCAATGCTATTTGCGACACCCGGATATTGAATTTTTAACGCCAGTTTTTGACCTGATTCAGTGGTTGCTTCATGAACTTGACCAATCGATGCTCGTGCAAAACTTCTAAGTTCAAAGTGACTAAATTTATCAAGCCAATTTGAACCCCAATTAAGCTTGAGTAAACCGATAAGCTGTTTATGTGGCATTGGTTGTGCGTCTGCTCTGAGCTTTTCTAATAACAACGCCAGTTCTTTTGGCAAAAGATCCCCTGAGTCCATTGACAATAGCTGCCCGAGTTTCATTGCGGCTCCTCTCAAATGAGCCAATTTATCGGCAACAGCGTGGATATTTTTTGGTTGTAATAACAACTCCTTTTTAGTTACGGTTTGACCACTGAGCACTTGTCTAGCTCCGGAAATTACAACATTAGATGCCACTTTTCCTGCCAGCCCACCTAAATGAGCCAACCTAGAAATTCGAGAAGAAGGAACCTTTTTACTTTTATCTGTCATATTTCTATACCAATCAAACCTACGTCTACGTGCGCACAATACAGGTACTTTGCTCCCTGCATTTTGGATCAATACATTGATCTCTAGTTAAAAAATATCGCTTGAGGAACACCTTGAGTATATCAAAGTCAGCCTACTCTCCCTACTAGATATACAGACACTTTAATTACTTTTCGTGTGCGCTATACTTTGATTAGTTTTGTTTTATTAAGCCTTTGCTCATCAATGAAGTATTTGCTAGTCGCATTTTTTTTAGTTTTAACTAGGCCCCTTTACGCTGAAACATATCACTTTGTATCGATCAACTACTTAATAGAACAAGAGGTCGGCCGTATTGTTCTAACCGAAGTTTATAAACAATTGAATATCAAAATAACCATCACGCCACTTCCGGGGAAACGAGCTCAATTCAGAGCCAAGACAGGGTTATCCAATGGGGAGATCATGCGAATATTTAGCTATGGAATAGAAACTCCGACAACAATTCGAGTACCGACTCCATATTACTACCTAGAAACAGCGGCATTTGTTCGCAAAGATAGTCAAATAGACATCAAAACAGCAAAAGACTTACAAAAGCACCATATTGTCAAAGTCAGGGGGGTGAAGCATACCAACAACATCACTCAAGGTATGAAGCATGTTGAGGATATGGATACCACCGCTCAAATACTTAAGCTGGTTTCCAAAGGCTTAGCTGATGTCGCGCTCACGAACCGAATGGATGGCTTAATACACTTAGAAAAATTGGGTATTGATAATGTGATCTCTAGCCAGAACCTCGCAGTACTAGATTTGTTTCACTACATTCATGAGTCTCAGCAACACCTTGTTCCTTTGGTAAACAACAAACTAATTGAAATGAAACAGTCAGGAGAGTTAGCAAAACTCATCGCACAAGCTGAGCGACAAGTCATGCTACACAGCCAGAGCTTAGACCCACAGTAAATCATTGTAATTACACTGTAATTCTGCATTTATTCTTTTTTACAGAATGTTCTCTTCGCTTTTTGTCAATTTTATTCGTATAGATAGCAACATAAAGTAGCTTCATTGGCGCACATAAGCGAGGTAACTATGAAGATTTTAAATGTAACAAGATCACACTCAACGCAAGACGGCGCAGGAGTCAAAATACAGCGTATCGCCGGTTTCGACGGGAAAAGTCTAGATCCGTTTTTGATGATAGACGAACTTAAATCAAGCAATTCGCAAGACTATATAGGCGGCTTTCCTGCCCATCCTCACAGGGGGATTGAGACTTTTACGTACATACGCAAAGGCGGATTTGAGCATCAAGATCAGATGGGTAATAAAAAAGCGATTCAAGCAGGGCAAGTTCAATGGATGAGCACTGGCCGAGGCGTCATTCACTCAGAAATGCCGTTGGCCGATGCACAACATGGTATGCACGGCTTTCAAATCTGGTTAAACATGCCCGCAAAAGACAAGATGAACACACCCAAATATCAAGATTCAAGTGACCGTGTATTGCCTTCTATCATCAATCAAAGCGGCGCACAACTCACCGCACTTGCTGGCAGTTGGACTGAATCGCAGCAGACTATTTCTTCTGGCCTAGATGAGTTGGCTGGTGCTGGCGCAATTAGCGATATCTGGCTGCAAGCACACAGCGCCATGCACCTCGATTTGTCCCACTACGGAAAAGTATTGCTCTACATTCATACAGGCGCTTTGAAAGATAGCCGCCATCAATCCGGCTACTTGCTTAACATAGACCCTCAAGCGCCAATTCATATAGAAAGTGGAAACCAAGAAGTGGGACTTTTATTATTAGCAGGCCAACCTATTAACGAGCGCATTGCACACATGGGTCCATTTGTAATGAATACTCAAGAAGAGCTTAAACAAGCTGTTAGGGATTACCATGCGGGTAAATTTGGTGCTATCTAAGCGACAGAGTCGTTCGTTTCTATAATTCTTATTGATAGCTACAAAACCTGTTTTTTCATGCGTTTACTATTTATTGAAGGCGGCGTATACTCGCGCCGCACAATATCTAAGGGAATGTAGTACGATGAAAAGAACAGTTTTAGCACTTTTAATAACAATTGCGGCCAATGCCAATGCGTCGGAACAACCACTCAGCGTATTGCATGATAAAGAACGCAATAGAGCTGTGCCCATTGAGATACAATCGCCTAAAACAAACAGTCATTGCCATGCAAAAAAACCATGCCCCGTGGCATTCATTAGCGCAGGCTACGGCGTCCCTCACCAAGATTACCAATTTTTAAGTGAAACCTTAACCAATCTTGGCTACTTTTCCGTCGCAATTAGGCATGAACTGAAAACCGATCCACCGCTATCTGTATCAGGTAACTTGTTTCAAACACGCCAAGAAAATTGGCTACGTGGCGCCAAAACGATTGAGTTTGTCCGCACAAAGTTAGCGCCTAGCTATCCACAGTATGACTTCGATAATTTATTGCTCGTGGGTCATTCCAATGGAGGAGACTTATCTGCGTTATTAATAAATCAAGGCAAAAGTTATATTTCTGGCTTGGTAACATTAGATCATAGGCGCGTACCGCTTCCTCGCAACATAAACGTTTCGGTACTGTCTATTCGAGCGAGCGATTTCCCCGCAGATGAAGGTGTCTTATACTCAAGCAGAGAACTCAAAACATATCCAGGCTGTGTGATAGAAGTTCCAGAATCTAGGCACAATGATATGACAGATCATGGGCCTATATGGTTGAAACAAAAAATACAACGCCTGCTTGGTGGCTATTTAAAAGGGCAGTCTTGTAGCACCCTAAAGCGGCGCTTAACCACCTAATAAATATTCAGTGAGCGTGCAAATGCAAGCGGAGCAAACACTCCTCTTGCTTTCAAACACAGGTAATGTCGCTCAATTCTATAGTAGCAAAGTGTCTTCAATAGGTATAAATCGGGATGCTGCATTCATTAAACTAGCAGCTGTAAGTGATGGGACACCATACACATGAGCCTCAGCTTGGTATTTGTCTCGCACGGTATTGAGTAATATATCGAAGTCACCATCTCCTGATGCTAACACCACAATATCTGACTGTTTGGCAGCCTCCAACACATCTATCGTAATTCCAACATCCCAGTCACCTTTTGCCGAGCCATCGGCACGCTGAATAAAAGGCTTTAATTTCACCTCAAATCCAATTGCCCTAAGAATGTTTTGAAACTGACGTTGCTTCTCATCGCCTCTATCAATCGCGTAAGCATATGCATTTACTACTTGACGATTATCCGTCACCTCAGCCCAAAAACGATTGTAATCAAAGTTGCGTTTATAGGCACTTCGTGTGGTGTAATAGATGTTTTGTACATCCACAAAGATACTCACTGTTTGCATTCTAGGCTCTCAATGTAAATCGACGATTATGACAAGGATAAGTCTAACATCAATGAAAATAATAGACACAGCGTAAAGCAGCTATAGTTAATATGACTATAAGTATGAAAAGGAATGTATTATGAGTACAGGTTTGAAAGATAAAGTTGTCGTAATAACGGGTGGCGCAAAAAATATGGGGCAGGCTTTTGCCTTAAATCTTGCTAAACAAGGCTGTGATATTGTCATTCATTATCACAGTGACAGCTCTTTTATAGAAGCTGAAAAAACAGCACAAAAAGTCACAGAAATGGGACAAAGAGCACTCGTGATCCAAGGGGATCTCACTCAGCAATCTCATGTTATAAATCTTTTCACACAGACAAAAGAAGCATATGGAAAGGTCGACATTGTTATAAATAATGCGGGCCAAATCTCTAAGAAAGCCTTTATCGACTATACCGAAGACGACTTTAATCGATTATTTAACATAAACTGCAAAGGCGCTTTTTTCGTTATGCAACAAGCGGCGCAATACCTCGAAGACAATGGCAGAGTGATTAATATCGGAACCTCTCTTTTGGATGCGTTTACTGGTAATTATGCACTGTATGCAGGCTCAAAAGCGCCGTTAGAACAATTTACTAAAGCGCTCGCGAAAGAAGTTGGTGCAAGGGGGATCACCGTAAACATGATTTGTCCTGGTCCCATCGATACTGATTTTTTTCATCAGCAAGAAGACCCAGACTCTGTGGCCTTTCTAAACACAGCCAGTGTCGCAGGCAGATTGGGAAAGGTAGAAGACATCGTTCCTATTGTGGAATTTATCGCCTCCCCTAAATCGCAGTGGACAACTGGGCAAACGCTATTGATTAATGGGGGCTTTGTTACACGATAGAGTGCTGATGATAAATTTAGATAGCTGGGCAAGTCTTTTACTTGCCTTAACCTCTCATAGTCTCAGTAGGCTTTTCACAGCTCTAATACATTTTGAATAAATGGCCACTTTTCACGTGTGAATGCTTCTCTATTGTCGCGATTATTCTGAGCCAAAGACAGCTTCAATTGCGCATACGGATCGGCAAGTGCGCGATTACCACGCAACCTATCTCGAAATTTTATTCTTTCAATTTCAAACTTATCTAGCCAAGTTGGCTCATAGTCAAACAGCTCAATTTTCATGTAATTGCCCCACACCTTTACACTATCATGCGACTTCACCTAACAAACTTTTGGTCATAACAACATCATCTACTTATGTTTATCAGCATACCTTTTTTGTCACGTAGCCATGTTAATGTCGCCATTGAGTTGTTTCAGTAGTCTCACATTACGCATTCCAATATACAGATAGCTAGGATGAGCACATGAAAATAACACTTCAGCCCGCTACCGAGTCAGATAAGCCATACCTCCTGTCATTGAGAAAAAAAACAATGACAGAGCACTTAGAACGACAAGGCATATTCCTGTGCCATGAAGCACATATCAGCCGCTTAGAAGAACACTTCCAAGGTTCAAAAATCGTGTTTATTAACAGAGATAAAGTCGGATGCTTAAAATACCATGCAAGCGATGAACGCCTCGAAATTATGCAATTGCAAATTGCTCCCCAACATCAAAATCAAGGGTTTGGCACCGCCATATTGCGCTGCCTCCTCACCCAACATGCTCATACACCTGCATATTTAACTGTTCTTAAAGGCAACCCAGCTATTCGGCTCTATCGGCACCTAGGATTTAATATCTGCTTTGAAGATGAATTTGAATACGAAATGGTGTTGTATGGGGCTAATTGTCAACCCCCTTTACAGCGCTACCTCGATTCTATTTGATAATGCGACTGCACCAATTCTCCCAATAGAACCGACGTTGCCAATAAACTTATTTTACAATTGAGTGGTTGCTCTGGTAACCACTTTAGTCCCTTTCCTAACACCACCGGTACTGTTATAACAATCGCTTCATCAATTAGCCCTTGGCTCAAAAAGTTTTGTACCAACTTGCCGCCATCAATATACAGCCTGTCATGGCCCAATTGATGAAGCTGAGCAATAACCTCACGCTCACTCGCACATACAAGATAGGCCTTACCTTTACTTTGCTGGGGCAGCTGTTTTAGAGACTTGCTGAGCACAAAAACCGGCTTATCATAAGGCCATTGACCGTACTTCATCACCTGATCAAATGTATTCCTTCCCATCACAATTGCATCTATATCCGCCATAAACGCGCCAAACCCTAGATCACTGTGGTTTGGGTTGTCTATTTTAGATAACCAATCTATGTTGCCCTGCTGATCTGCAATAAAGCCATCAAGGCTTTGTGCCAAATATACTGTATTCTTTTTGCTCATTACTTTAACCGCTTGCCTTAGCCAATGACTAAGTATCGGCTAAAAGTATAGATATATTAGCAACTTTGGCAAAATTTTTAGTGCTCAACGAAATCGCTTCTGTTACAGCTCTGCCCATAGATAATCCATCTGGTGAGCTGTCTTTCGCGCAACATCGAAACCAAACCTCTTTTTTACCATATCGAGACTCATGTCAATGCCCGATGCAACACCTGCTGAGCTAGTAAAATTTTGATCTGTGACGAACCTTTTATCGTTAATCACTAATAAATGTGGGTATTGTTTGCTCAGCTCGTCTACCCGCTCCCAATGAGTAGTGACCGTTTTCCCTTCGATCAGTCCGGCTTTTGCAAACAAAAAGACACCACTACAAATTGAGGCACAGTGTCGTGTGTGAGTTGCGGTTTCCGCCAACCAATCCAATACTGCTTGATTATTAATCATGCGATCTAACTTTCCACCAGCGACAATTAACAAATCAAATCTTGGATGACCGTGAATACAAAAATGAGGGTTTATTGACAAGTCCCCGCGCGCTCTGATGGGCGAATTACTCGGAGCTATCAAACTGACGTTTATAGGGCGATTTGCGATACGTGAGGCGGTGCTAAATACCTCTAGTGGACCACAAAAGTCCAACGCTTCAACACCGTTATATATAAAGATACCAATTTCCATGACTTCATCACGGGTTTACAGTATGTGTAATTTAAAGTGGCTCAATTTTAGCCAACAATCAAGAGAAAGTTTTATGAACACATTTAAAATTCACGGCTCTCTACCATAGAAAAATAAATAATTTCACCAAACTTCGATGAATAGTAATTTAAAAGCGATAAACTCAGTGCAAAAAATCGATTTCACATTTTGCAATACTTTAACTGTCAATCCCATTTGCACTTTATACTGATTACAGTACTATGTTCCCGTTATAGCAAGCTTGTATCTCCATAAGAATAAGATATAGGGACCAATCTTTGGTCAATATTGCAACTCAAATACTCACAATTATCAATCCAAGCAAACTGAGAACACTATGAAATTAAAAATGTCATTTTTGAGCGCAGCAGTGTGTTTAGCGCTAGCAGGGTGCACAGCGACACCAAGCTCACAAGACTCAGCCCAAGTTGAACAAGTCAAAAAACAATACAACAACCATTTGCTGAAAGAATACACAGGCCCTTATCAAGGTGTTCCACAGTTTGGCGAGATGAAACTCGAAGACTTGGTACCCGCCGCTGAAATCGCAATTGCCGAAAACTTAGCGGAGCTTGAAGCTATTGTGAATACCTCAGATGCTCCAACATTTGAAAATACCATTGCTGCACTTGAGCGTTCAGGTAGCGCCACAAATCGCCTTTACGCTTATTTTGTCACGTACATTACTAATCTCTCTTCGCCAGAAGTACGCGAACAACAAGCAGTTGTAATGGCTAAGTTATCTGAATTTGAATCTAAACGTAACCAAAATAAAGCACTGTTTCAGCGTGTAAAAGCTGTTTATGAGGGTGCAGAATATAAAACCCTAACACCTGAACAGCAACGAGTAACATGGACTCAGTACAATAGCTTCGCGCGCCATGGTGCAACATTAGAAGGGCAGGCTGCTGAGCGCTATGCAGAAATTAACCTCGAGCTATCAAAGTTATATACTAAGTTTGGTAATAATGTCCTTGCCGATGAAGAAGGTTACACTACTTTCTTAACAAAGGATCAGCTATCTGGTTTACCACAAGCATTTATTGATTCAGCTGCGAGTGCTGCTGAGAAAAAAGGCCAGCCGGGTAAATTTGCGATCACCAATACTCGCTCTTCTATGGATCCGTTTTTAACCTACTCAACAGAACGTGAATTGCGTAAAGCTGTTTGGCAAAATTACTATAGTCGCGGTAACAACGCTGGTGAACACAATAACAAGGCCGTTATTTCAGAGATCTTAAAACTACGCCGTGAACGCGTTGAGCTACTTGGTTTTGAAGACTACGCTCAATGGCGACTAGAAGACCGCATGGCGAAAAATCCCAAGAATGCCATCGCTCTGATGGACAAAGTGTGGCCAGCTGCAATTGCACGCGTGAAAGAAGAAGTTGCGGACATGCAAGCAATTGCGGATAAAGAAGGCGCAAACATCAAGATCGAGCCTTGGGATTACCGTTTCTATGCTGAAAAAGTGCGTAAAGCCAAGTACAGCTTAGATTCAAACGAAATTAAACAGTACCTACAGCTAGACAAATTAACTGACGCGATGTTCTATGTTGCGGGGCGCTTATTTAATTATGAGTTCTCACCTATCCAAGACGGGTCAGTACCTGTTTACCACCCAGATGTCAAAGTGTGGGAAGTAACTGACAAAACGACTGGCAAGCACATTGGTTTGTGGTACCTTGACCCATTTGCTCGTCAAGGTAAGCGCTCTGGCGCATGGGCTGTTTCTTTCCGCAGCCACACATCTATCGATGGCAAGACAAACGTTCTGAGCACCAACAACTCAAACTTCGTAAAAGGCCCAGAAGGGCAGGCGACGTTAGTTTCTTGGAGCGATGCAGAAACCTATTTCCATGAATTTGGTCACTCTCTGCATGCATTGTCTTCAAATGTAAAATACCCTAGTTCAAACTCTGGTGTACGTGATTACACAGAGTTTCAATCTCAGTTGTTAGAACGTTGGTTATCAACAGAAGAAGTTATCAATAAGTTCTTACTTCACCATGAAACAGGCAAGCCGATGCCACAATCTTTGGTTAAAAAGATCAAAGAGTCTTCAACTTTTAATCAAGGTTTTGCCACTACAGAGTACCTAGCATCGGCCATTATGGACATGAAATTCCATACCACAGATCCAGACAAGATCGGTGACCCAGTTGCATTTGAGAAAGCGCAACTTGAAGCGATTGGCATGCCAAGCGAAATTGTTATGCGCCACAGAACAACGCACTTTGGTCATGTTTTCTCAGGTGAAAGTTATGCGACCGCTTACTATGGCTACCTATGGGCTGAAGTACTGACTTCTGACGCAGCTGAAGCCTTTGCCAATGCACCAGGTGGTTTCTACGACAAAGATGTTGCAAAACGCTTAGTTGACTACCTATTTGCGGTTAGAAACGCAATGGACCCAGCAGAAGCCTATCGTAAATTCCGTGGCCGTGATGCCGACGTAAGCGCCCTGATGCGTGACCGTGGTTTTCCTGAAACCAAATAAGGTTAGGTTTTAAATAATAAAAAGGGCATAATTTACATGCCCTTTTTATTGCTATTGACCCGTCCTAAATAGCGTTGACACTTTTCAAACTATTCACATAATTGACCGTGCTCATCTAACACTTTAATTCGCTTGAGCTGCTGTATTAGAGTTGCCATATTGAATGGCTTTATGACAAATCCATCAACTTTTTTCAGCAATATTTCCTGTACCCGCTCTTTGCTATTTTCGCAAGTTACCATTAGCACAGGTACTTTTGCCAATTGAGGCGTATCCCTAATGGTTTTTAACAATGTTAATCCGTCGACATGTGGCATATTAAGATCTGAGACAACCAGCTGATATCTGCGTCTACCCAACAACGTCAGCGCTTGTTTTCCATCGATTGCTTCGTCAATATCATCAAAGCCTAGCTTTCTAAGCATATTAATCATCACATGACGCATAGACGTCATGTCATCAACCACCAAAATTCTCATCTTATATCCCTATCAGCACGCTTGGATTAAGTGTCGAACTTCAAAATTAGACAATTTTTAGCCACTTGTCTAACCCCTTTACAGTAACATCCAAATCCAGTGCGACGACCAATATTTTTACTCAAGCAGGACGCTTCAACTATGATAAAATTTAACGATACAATTCATCGGTCTAAAGGGAAGGAAAATGCGCTGTGAAGAGACAGATCTCATTGAAGTAGCATGTATGAAGCACTTTATACTCAATGTCACCACACCCAGTAAAATGTATCAGGGTATGGCGAAAGACATCGTGTACAATAGCCAGCGAACACAATGCCTACTTATAGAGCAGGACGGACAAGAGGTCCTTATTGAGATGGACTCAATATTAACGCTCACATCCTTAACCCAAAACCCTTTTTTTAAATCGATTAACTTTAAAACTGAAAATTAATCAGGCTGTAGTGACAAAGACATGAATACACTGAGCGGGTTGTCCCTGTATAAACCAAATCGCTCACACCTTTCAAACCCAAGTGATTCATATAACTTAATTGACTCTTCTTGTTTCACCCCAGTTTCCAGACGGATCAAGGGGATTTGAGCATCGCCAGCATAGTGTAAAAGGATCTGCATAATACGTTTTGACAAGCCTTTACCACGAAAGCTTGGTTTAACATACAAACGCTTTATTTCACCATATAAAGTTTTATCAAACTGTTTGACAATGGCACCACATGCCACAATCTCTGATTCATTTTTCAAACCCACCGCTCGAACATTAGGCTGGTTTAACTCCGCAAGTGCCAGCGACTGATCGCTCGCGATTGGATAAAGGGTATTCATTAAGCGATCTATTTCTGAAAATAAATCTTGTACGTTAGGATCATCAGACGTTAGCTCTACTAGCTGCATAGGGTCCCTTTTACATTGTTATTTTGTCGCTCGCAAACTTTGCGAATACACCATTATTGGCTGCATACATTATTATCACAACAAGTCATGAGTCGAGCTCTGTGGTATTCCAGCCCCGATAAAATTAAAGGCCGTCGCTCATGTAAACAATTCAGTGTAATCTAATTTGACGCAAGTATAACGGAAAATAGTTTAAATGTTATTAAAATGCGATTTATCGCGGGAAATGGGTACAAAACAACTCAAAACGTCCAAAAAGTCGCCTTAGTTAGATAGGCAGATTTTGGCTATGTTTAGTCAACTGAATAGGCTGCATTGCTCTGGCATATTTTAACCCTGCTTGCACAAAGGCATTTCTATCCTGCTCACTGTGGTAATGATAAGCCCACAACCTGTTAAGCTGTGAGTAAGAGTACTCTCGTATTAAATCTTCTATCCCGCTATGACTGGGATTACCTTTTACAGCACAATCATGCAAGATGACTTCGCCGTCAGAACTGACATGCGTTAATAACTCTGGAATAGGACGAGTGTCTCCTGAATAGAATACAATGCTAGGTATATGCAGTGCAAAAGCAGAGTTTGGCGCGTGGTGGCGAACAGGGTAGGTCCAGAGCTTAACCCCCAGATGCCAAAAAGATTCAGACACCGGGTGTAAAACAAAGGTATGCCATACGTCGACTTTGGCTTCTGCTAACTTTGTGTATCTGAGCATCGCACACAGCTGCTGCACTAAAAATACTGGCACATATAGTCTGACTTTGTGCTCAGAAATGGCTGCCTTAAAATATAGTTGCTCTAAACCACCAATATGGTCGTAATGTAAGTGAGTGATAAAAACAGCGCTTGGCAAGCTATCTGGAAATGCCTTTTCATATCGACATAATGTATCGTGGCCACAGTCTATTAGCAGCCAAGGCACTGAGCGACATTGCAACACACAAGCAGAATTCCCCAGCTCTGCAGAGCTTGCGTCACCCACTCCTAAAAATAATGCAGTATCTGGAAAACTCTGTGTATCAAAGGGCTGTGCTAAGGGCGGTGAAACGGGCATGTCTTGCAACATTCTCAACCTCTTTTGTCTGCAGCTCTTACCCAAAGCTACTCGCACATATTGACAATGTCATGACATCAAATTGGCGAATTTGTTAAATTAAAAACTAAAAAGTGGTCAAAAATACAATTTAGTCATTACTTTATAAATAAAAAGCACTAAAAATCATATAGTTAAAATTATTGAATTTCTGGCCCTATCTTTGCTCTCTATACTGCTCAATTTACAATTAAAAGACTCATCAGATGAAAAGAATCATTACTCCTATCGTGGCCGGTTTGCTACTCAGCGGTTGTGTTGTGCATGTTAGCGGCAATGCGCATGACGATTTAGTACAGCAAACCCAAACGCTTTCACTCCCTGCTCATAAATTAAGCCGCATAGCCATTGATAACAATGCGGGAAATATTGTAGTTAAGGGTGTTAAAAGCGCGACATCCATTTCATTAACAGCCAATATTTTCACTACATCTGATAGAAGCTACACGTTATCTTTGGATAAACAGGGTGATGCTGCAAAACTGATTGCCAAACATGACGCTAAGATAAAAGTGTTTTGGTATACAGAGCACAGCCCAAAAATCGACATCGAAGTCACTGTACCTGAACATTTCCTCGTCAATGTACAAGATGACTCGGGCCATATCTCGATTTCTAATGTTGAGGCTGTGACAATCGATGATAACTCAGGTCACATTGAGTTAACCAAAATCCGAGGCCAAATTGAGATTGATGATGACTCAGGCAGTATTTCAATTTCGAACGTACTTGGTAACATCCGAATTGAAGACCAATCAGGCGACATTGCCATCGATTCAGGAAAATCCGTAGAAATTGAGGATGACTCAGGCGATATCACTCTTCACAATATTCTTGGCGCAATACAATTAAAAGATGGTTCCGGTAAAATTGAAATACGTGGTGGCAAGTCTGTAAAAATTGAAGATAATTCAGGTGATATCACGCTTAGTGATGTTGTGGGTGCCATTACGGTAAACGATGGCTCAGGTGAAATTGAGATCAACGGTGGCTTATCGGTTGACCTAAATGATGACTCTGGTGATATTCGAGTAGCCAATATTGCAGGAGATGTAAACATCATTGATGGATCGGGTGATATTTCAGTAGCCCGAACACAGGGCCAAGTTGTTATTGAAGACGACTCAGGCGATATCGAAGTACGCGATGCTCACCAATTGGATATTAAAGAAGATGGTGCTGGTGAAGTAAAAATTTCCAATGTAAAGCAAGTGCACAATATCAATAGCAATGGTTGAGCCAATACCTATCTAGACAGCTGTGCTAGCTGTATGCTCGTATAAGAAGCATACAGCTCACTGACAATATAAAAAATTCTTATATCGAAACAACAGTCCAATAAATTGATATGAGTGCTTATGCAAAAGGTGCCAAAAGCATGCAAAAAATGCATATCAATTACGCGTTGTTAATAATAATTACCTATATCCCCACTCTTCAAGTTCTCATAATATAGCTCTTTTGCTTTTTAGTCCTATGGGATCACGGTGTTTAAGCTTCTTATATCTACGTGTTTATTTTCTCTTTCAATTGCCAGCTTTGATACACAATCATCGGAGCACTTTGAGCAATATAAGTCTCAAGCAGAAGCCAAAGGCAGGAAAGATAGACATGCATTGCTTGAACAGGCGTATACATTACTTGCAGATCCCAATTTAACAGCAGAACAGCGCACCTATGTACTGCACCGCAGCGCACTTCACTTTGTCAGAACCAATCAATTTTCAAAAGCAGCAGCCCGCCTCGAAGAGTTTTCGGCTCATTTGGCGCAATTTCCCAATACCGTTTTTCTTGGGAAATACCACTGGGTAGCAGGGGACCTAGCCGTCCTTGTGGGAAATAGTAAGGACGCTAAGTATCACTTTGAACAAGCGATATCTCAGTTTTCCCAAACCAAAGACGTGCGCATGCAAAGCCATACTCATCGAATGCTCGCCAATGTTTTATCTGAGCAACGAGATTATTTCCAAGCCTTATCTCACGTGTTTCAGGCAAAAGATAAAGCCAACCGTATTAATAACGTACATTTATTTAGCGCCGCCCTAAGCACAGAGGCGCGTATATATCGTGACTTTAATCAATTCGACAAAGCACTGGATGTATTAAATCAACAACTAGAGTTTCAAACAGGGCAACCTAATGTCAGTTTGACACACATTTCATCAACCTATTACAGCCTCGCACGTATCTACGAAAAGCTATTTGATCACCCAGCAGCAATCGACGCATTAAATAAAGCCTACGATATCGACACCAAACTTGATGACAAAAACTATATGGGTGTCGCAAAACTGCACATTGCAGAGCAATACATTGCCCTCAAAGATCTGGCCGCTGCCCGCAAAGCTATCAATGAAGCAAGCACGCTTTTCGAACAAGTTGAAAATGCCAAGAACATAGCTAAGACAAATGCCATAAAGGGCCAAATTGCACTGGCTGATAACAACTATACCAAGGCAATAAAATTGATAACACAGTCGCTTGCACAATTAAATGAGCAAGACAACGTGAGCGTATTCAAAAGATATCAAGTATATCTAGGTCAAGCATTGGCACATGTTCGGCCCAAAGAAGCTATCGAGTTGCTGCTAAAGCTACACGATACGACTAACAATGAAGTTAACTTGCAAATACTGCAGAGCCTTGCTGTTGCGCATAAGTATCTGGGCGAGTTTGAACAAGCGTTGTCTTATCAAGAACGTGCTTTCACAATGAAAACACAGATTGATAAAATCGCCATTTCCACTCGCTTGGAAGCCAAAAAACTCAACAGCGAAATAGGTCTAAAGCGACTTGAAGTCAACGAGTTGCAAGCAGGGCTTGCCAAACAACAAGAAGATACAAAAACACGTACAGTTGTTCTTGCTGCCGCAATTATTGTATTGATTAACTTTATATTGCTGTTTTACCTATATCACTTGAAACGTCGTCGAGTAATGGAAAAAGAAGCTGAGTTACTGAGTCAAAGTTTAAGCCTCAAGCAACAGCTACTTGCTGATGTATCCCATGAATTGCGCACACCTTTAACAGTTTTAAAGCTGAATATTGAAGCGCTGGAATACAACCTAACCGAAGACCCAAAAACCACCTATCAGGTGTTACAACGTAGGTTAGATATGCTCAATACGCTGATTGCAGATATTTACGAATTAGCCCAAGCAGATACCAATAACTTACGCCTTGAGTTTGAAACTTGCCAAGCACGTTCACTGTTCGATGACCTTGCCGTTGCCATAGCGCCTATTTTGGACAACTCTGATATCAATGTCGTATATGTCAACCAGTTACCTGACTCCTTACACATTGACTGTGACACGAGTCGATTAAATCAAGTTTTCAATAACCTAGCGAGAAACAGCGTACACTATACAGACCAGCCTGGAGAGATTAAAATCAGTGTTTTCCAGCAGCAGCAAACTGTGGTTTGTCACTTCGAAGACAGTGCACCGGGCGTAAGCACAGAAGCACTTGGCAAGCTGTTTGATCGCTTGTATCGCTGTGACAAGTCTCGCAGTCGAGACCTAGGAGGTTCTGGTCTTGGTTTGTCCATCTGTGAAAAAATCATCGAATTACACCAAGGCAGCATTGAAGCCAAACACAGTGAGTTGGGTGGCATCATCATTCAATTTACCTTACCTATAAAATCATAACTCGCTCACAGGCCGCCAAACTAATTTTTATCATCTCTATTGCCTGTAATTCAGGCCCGCAGAACGACGTTGACTGCTTGTCAACGTTAGGCACGGCTAATCAATTTGTCATTTAACGTCTATATTTTGAATATGCTTTGATTTGACCGGCACCAACCAATCATTTTTTTTGATTGGTCTGATTAATTCAATCAAATATACAAATCACCAATCCGACGACATAATAGCTCCATCAACTTTCGAGGAGAATATAAAATGCTAAATAATATTGAAGGCCAAAACGTTCCAACTGTCACTTTTCCTGTTCGTGTAGGTGAAGAGTTTCAGCAAATTACATCAGATGAATTATTCAAAGGCAAAACTGTTATTGTCTTTTCACTACCTGGTGCGTTCACGCCAACATGTTCTTCAACCCACTTGCCTAGATATAATGAACTGGCAAATGTATTTAAACAAAATGGCGTAGACGACATTGTATGTATGTCAGTAAACGACACTTTTGTAATGAATGCTTGGGCAAAAGACCAAGAAGCTGACAATGTCACTCTTATTCCTGATGGCAATGGTGAGTTTACAGATGGTATGGGCATGCTAGTCGATAAAAGCGACCTTGGCTTCGGTAAGCGTAGCTGGAGATACTCTATGCTTGTTAAAAATGGCGTAATCGAAAAAATGTTCATCGAACCTGATTTGCCGGGCGACCCATTTGAAGTATCTGATGCAGACACCATGCTTGAATATATTAACCCTGAACAAAAAAAACCTGAGCCAGTTTCAATTATCACAAAGCCAGGTTGTCCATTCTGTGCTAAAGCAAAGGCATTGCTCAGTGAAAAGGGTTTAGCGTACGAAGAGCTAGTGCTTGGTCAACAGGCGAGCTTAACCAGCCTAAAAGCTTTGTCCGGTCGTGAAACTGTGCCTCAAGTATTTATTGGCGGAGCACATATTGGCGGCTCAGATGACTTAACAGCCTATTTTGAAAATAACTAACAACCAGCACTGTAAAGGGGCATGACAGCCCCTGAATACTACTTTTCCAATCTTTAGTGAGGTAATAATGAAACAGCTTGAAACAGATGTCGTTGTGATTGGTGCAGGTACAGCTGGCCTTAGTGCTTATCGGAATGCTAAGCAATTTACACCCAATGTGCTGATGATTGAATCAGGTAAGTATGGGACAACTTGCGCACGTGTTGGTTGTATGCCAAGTAAACTGTTAATAGCTGCAGCGGAAGCTGCCCACAACATAGAACAAGCCCCGCAATTTGGTGTAATGAGCGAGCCTGCCAAAATTGACGGCCGAGCCGTGATGGCACGAGTACGTAGTGAAAGAGATAGATTTGTTGGCTTTGTTGTGGACGCAGTCGAAGAGTTACCCGCTGAAGATCGGATTATTGGACATGCCAAATTCTTAGATGATCAGCGTGTTCAAATTGACGACCACACAGTGATCACTGCAAAACGCTTTGTTGTTGCTACAGGCTCCCGACCCAATATCCCGAAGCCTTTTTTAGCTTTTGGCGACCGACTTATCATTAATGATGACGTTTTTGATTGGCAGGACTTACCTGAGTCAGTCGCAGTATTTGGACCCGGTGTTATAGGCTTAGAACTCGGCCAAGCACTTCATAGACTAGGCGTAAAAGTGAAGCTATTTGGAGTTGGTGGAAATATAGGCCCGCTTACTGATCCCGTGATCCGAGACTATGCAAACACAGTGTTTGCAGAAGAGTTCTACGTAGATACTGATGCTAAAGTATCGGATATGAAAGTAGTCAATAACAAAGCACAACTCACTTATATAGATAGACAAGACCAAGCGCAAACGGAGCAATTTGACTATGTGCTAGCGGCAACGGGTAGAGTACCCAATGTAGATTTACTAGGCCTTGAAAATACATCTTTAGAATTAGAAGATCATGGCGTGCCCCTAGCAGATCCGCATACCATGCAATGTGGAAGTAGCCATATATTCATCGCCGGAGATGCAAGCGATCAAATCCCACTGTTACACGAAGCAGCCGATCAAGGTACGATTGCAGGTGTTAACGCTGGGCGTTATCCAGATATACGTAACGGTTTAAGACGTACACCAATTGCGGCAGTATTTAGCGACCCACAAATAGGAATGGTAGGTGATAACTATGCACAACTTACTGCTAATTACGGCGAGTGTGGATGTTACGAAATAGGTGAAGTCAGCTTTGAAAACCAAGGCCGAAGCCGCGTTATGTTGAAAAATAAAGGCCATATGCGGGTCTATGCAGAGCAGGGGACCGGCCTATTTTTAGGTGCCGAGTTTGTAGGACCTGCGGCAGAGCACATCGCCCATTTACTTGCGTGGGCTATTCAGAACAAGATGACCGTACCACAGATGCTCGATATGCCATACTATCATCCAGTGATCGAAGAGGGAGTCCGAACAGCATTGCGTAACGTCAATGCAAAATTGAAATTTGGCCCAGACATAATTAAACACTGTTTAGAGTGTGGTCCGGGTGCATAGACACATATAGTTGTAACAGCAGAGTGAGTGAAAACTCACTCTGCTTTGCTGTAGAAGTATTCTGGATCGAAAATTTCTGGCTGGCGGCGCTTAATGGTTTTAAGTGCGTCATTCATTTTATCTACAACATGTTGATCTACCGCTTTGTTACACGCAAACCCTAAATAAGACGAGCTCAAAGGCATCACTATTCGATAGTGTTTTGGATTAATGCCAGCTCGCTTAAATTGGTATCTCGCAATGACGTCTCCATAAGCAATGAGATCTATGCGTTTTAATTTTAGCATTTGCACCAACTCGAACCCCGACGCCAAAAACACTAAACTTTCCTTATCAATACCAGCTTGGCGTAACAATTGGTGACCAATATCATTTTTCACTACGCCTATTTTTAAATTGCCAATATTTTTTAAGTTTGAGAGCTTATAGCTAGTCTCTTTATGACCAATGATTGCAACATGATTGTCCATTGTCGGACCAATAAACTGAAATAGCTTGGCACGCTCTTCTGTATACGTCATAGAAAATATGCAGGCATTGCGATTTGACAGAGTCATTTGGTATGCCCTCGGCCAAGGTAATAACATCACTTCATTGTCGTCAAATTTCCATCCTAAATCTTGGTAAATAAGCTTGAGCGCCTTAATTGAGATCCCTTCAACTTGACCATTCACATGGTAGTTGAATGGAGGATAGTCTTCTGTAAACCAAACAAGTTTCGGCTCTTTAGCCAATGCGCCGTGCGCCAACATCACTACAAATAAAGTAAAAGCGAATCTAAACATCATATGGTTTCCTAATTCTACTTTAAGTGTAGATGCTAACGCTCAGTTTGTAAGGCAAGAGTAATTTGATTATTCCCCTCATGGAACAATATGGTTGGTCTATGGATGCGTGTTGGCTGTGTAATTGCGATGTACTTTTCTTAACAAGTTTTTGTATGATTGCGATTTAATGACGCTGCTTACCCGCTAAAAAAAACTCTACTTTTCCACAGCGCTTACATGCAAACATATCAAGTTGCTCTTTGTTGATGAAGAACTCAGCAAGATTGCCTAACAAGCCCCCAACTCATACTCTAATATTTAAAACCTAACCCTGACAAATGGACTCTAGAGAATATAGCAAAAAGAGATTAATCACTAATACTTTCAAACACTTGGCTTTACCTGTATTGACTACTCAAAGCTTAATCCTAGATTGACGTACACAGATAAAAAAAGCAGCTTACGCTGCTTATATAATATTAAACTTCAATTATGCTTTCTTAATCGCTTTTTTCAGCTTTTTGATTTTTGCTTCATGCTTAGCAATTTTTTTAATACGCTGCTGCACTTCTTTCTTTAGCTTTTTAACTTCAACTTTTTTCGCCATTATTATCTCCTTTAAGTGTTTTTTGCTTAACTTTGTGTTTGCTCACAAACCTTTTAATGAACTTTCTTATTTCACGAGATGAGCTCGTTTCAAGCTCATTACAAAGCGCGACAAACTCATCTCGCTGGGCTTTGTTTATTCGCACAAGTAACTGCGCATCTTTATTTTTTGCCATACCCGAACCTTTTTTGTATATACAAACGTATATACAAATCCAAATAGTGTCAATGAATATATTGGATAAAAAAACACCCAACCTGCGCCATGTCCTAATATGACCTAATCTTGTCGAAAACACGTATCTACGCCTGATTTCAAAACCTTTATATTTTTAGGAGTTCCAATAATCAACACAGATAAAAACCATGACAAAAGCACTTATTATTATTGATACTCAAGACTCGTTTTATGAAACAGATTACTGGCAAGACAAAGACTTTGACGCATTTAAAAACAACCTAACGTGTTTAATCAACCACTTCACCGCTACAGAGCAACCAATTGTCAAAGTCCTGCACAGCAGAGAAGATGCGATAGGTAGCCCGTTCAACCCAAGCTCTGGGCTTGTAAAACCAATGGATTTTCTACCACAACAATTTTCTAAGGTTTTTTATAAATCGGTTCACAACGCTTTTACAGACACTGGGCTTGAAAATTGGCTGAGACGCAATCAGATTGATACGCTCGTCATTACTGGGATCAGAACTGAGCAATGTTGTGAGACCACAACCAGAGTAGCATTTGATTTAGGGTTCAAAGTGGAATTTGTCACTGATGCAACACTGACATTTGACATGATCTGTCCTACAACTGATATTCAGTACTCCTCTTCTGATATACAGGCAAAGACAAACTTAGTGCTAGCCAATCGATTTGCATCGATCCGCAAACACAGTGACTATTAACTGTTTTCTTGTACAAAACAAGTAAATTCCATGCTTGTTTTTATCACATATTTCTTATCACGCCGATACGCTTTATGATACGGCGTGACTTTAAGCAATGGTGAACAACCGTGAATATCTATTTTGTTTTCGTAGCAGACACACTCCCTCTCGATTTTGCTGGGCCCTTGCAAGCATTTCTAGAAGCTCGGCGATTAGGTGTATCCTTTGATATAAAATATGTCAGCGCTTCAGACCAACTGGTGTGTGATGGCGGATTGCAACTACAAAACTTAGCACCTCTACCTGAACAACTAGAAGCTGACGACATTATAGTCATTCCGGGTTGCCACCATGCTTTTGAGGCATACTCTACAGAATCGTCACTTCAAACCATACAATGGTTGAAAAATACAATAACTCATCAAGCAATTTTAACAATATGCTCCGGCGCAGTGCTTGTAGCCAAAGCTGGGTTATTATCGCATCGTACTTATACCACTCACTTTCACCTCATAGATAAAATGCGCCAAGCATTTCCTGAATGTGTCGCGCTCGAAAACCGCATTTTTGTTGAAGACAGTAATATTATCAGCAGTGCGGGGATCAGTTCAGGTATTGATATGGCTATCTATTTTATTTCGACTCGATTCGGTGAGCATATTGGCGCACAGGTAGCACAGGAAATGCTTGTGTACTTTCGTCGCACAGGCCAAGACCCACAATTGAGTAGTTGGCTGCAATATCGTAACCATATGCACCGAAGCATCCACAAAGTCCAAGATGCCATTTGCAGCAACGTAGACAGACATTACTCTCTTGAACAACTTGCTACGATTGCCAGCCTATCTCAACGACAATTAAGCCGCTTATTCTCACTCCATTTAGGGATCACACCACGAGAGTACTTACTGCACATCAAAGTCGGGCATGCGAAACAACTATTAAAGCACAGTAATCAAAGTATTGAAGTTGTTGCACAACATTGCGGCTACTCAAGTGGCAGGCAGTTTAGACGTGCGTTTACGCAGGTTACACACCTTAGCCCACAGCAATTTCGTCAACAACATGCTTGTTGAGCTGCCTTCAAGTTTGTGAGTAAAAAACAACCATGCAATGACGAGTGGACCATAAATAGGATTTATATTATCTTTATGAGCGTCTAGACTCAAAGAAACTGTAACCTACGGAGTGTGTATGAGTGATTTATTACTCTATATCCAATTACGTTTAGAACCTGGCTGCATGGGGCCACAAGGTAAAGACCATATTGAAGCTTTTTGTCAAAAAGAAAACGCAGGCCCGTGGCAAAACCAGTTTGCGACTGTCTGTGTAGTGCCTAGGTATGATAAAACCTTACCCGAATGGGAATATAGAGTAAAAAACAAACTGTTAAGTGCAGAGCAAGCATCCAAGTTTATCTCCATGCATGCTACTACTAAATCTGAGCTGGAAGATAACATCGAATCGTATATGGCTGAAGAAATAGATGCGTATATGGATGGAAAGTTATAGTACCCAGTAGCCTCTCGAATTCCGCTAGAAGGGGTGTATTACACAGGGCTCAGGGTTACTATCTTACATTATTTTTTCCAACATATTTGGTATACATGTTAAATACTTCAGCATCCATGCGCACACTGAGCACTTCTAAACAGGTTATCTTTTTATCCACCGCAATGTACAGGCTCGCTAGTAGTAGTGTGGCGGTAAATAACTGATTTTGCCAACCATTAAGCAACCATTGCTGTGCCCATACTAAGGTAAACTCACTTGATAACGGATATAAATAATAAATAGGCCACTGAAAGCCGTCAGGTCCCTTTGACCCC
Source organism: Pseudoalteromonas luteoviolacea (assembly GCF_018100925.1). Taxonomy (GTDB): domain Bacteria; phylum Pseudomonadota; class Gammaproteobacteria; order Enterobacterales; family Alteromonadaceae; genus Pseudoalteromonas; species Pseudoalteromonas obscura. The sequence goes on from NZ_JAGJEH010000007.1 coordinate 357,961, forward strand.
ATCACATCACACAATATGTGTAGGTGAAAACAAATAAATGATAGTGTCCAAACCACATGCTTTTGTGCGCTCGCAAGCCATGCACATATCGAAGCCAAAACAATACTTGTAGCCAAGTTATGCGTTACAACATGATGTAATTGACCATACCAATTAGAGGTACCGGTGAGCAGATCAACCGCAAGCCCTAAACCATCCACATCGGCTACAACCCCAGAAACAGTAACTAAAGTACGCTCTCTTCGGTATTTCAGTAATGTTGTAGAAATGGTCCAACTTAGTAAGAAATGTGTTCCTGGTGCCACGCTGCGCTCTCAAATTTAAATGCTACATGTGCTCAGCTAGAGGAATGCAGCAAAGGTCACTGATATTTTCCTCAGTAACCTTACTCACTCAAATTGAATGCTCGCTTAACAACTTTAATAGCCAAAGAAAACCGCGTTTCAACACTTTGCGTTACATGCAAATACGCCCTAACGCGATTAAATTCGAGCTTTAATAAGATGCTTGTAGGCTACCATGTAATCAGTGTAAACCCCCTGTACAGCCTCGCTTAGAATCCATATTTTGCATAAAAATTGTTACTTCAGCTACAACAAAACCAAACTTTTTGATATATGAACGGTTCATCAAACTGCAATTGTCAAAGGCCCACATCCAGTCATCAAAGACAACTCGATATGTCGTGTCATCAACTGGTAAGTCCATTTCGTATTGCCATCTTAAAGCATTTCCATAAATAGTGCCCATCGCGGTAGTCGCGATATCAGGTGCACTTCCTATATAGCCATTGCCACTTTTACTAATAGTCCAAACTCGGTGTTTGACTCCGTCCCCATATCCATAGTTAAACCTCTCATCTAGTACCAAACGGCCATCACCATCAACAGAGCCGTTTATATCGACTTTAAATCGCTGCACCAATTCGCCGTTACGATTTTGCACTATGCCCCACGCATGGACTCGACCATCAAAAAAATTGTACACATCTATTTTGGGGGTCATACTTTGATATTCATCACTTTGTACTGCACTTTGACACCCAGACAACAACAGTACCGAAATTAGTAAAAAGACCTTATTCATGATTTCCCTCCAATCAGTTTTGCACGCATGGCAGGCTCAGATGTTTTTTCTCCCAGCCAAATATCAAAAAACCACTTAGTAAAATTCTGATCTTTTATTTCACCCAATAGTTTGTTGTTATCGTAAAACAGTGTAGAGCCGTCCTCCCTCCTTACGCCAAAGAGTGAGTAATTATCTGAGACATTGGGAAATATTTGCTCCATTTGGCCTAGCCACTGTTGTCCAAGTTGTTTGTTATCAAACCCTTGTTTTTCCATCTCTTGTAATGACCTTTTGGCAATCTCATGGCCATTTAAGTCTCGTAAATAGGTGAGCTTCAATACAAATGGTTGCTGGCTGTCAAACCGCCCGGTAGCGGAGTAAAGTCGAATATCATAAATGTCCCAAAACAAATAAGTCATTCGTGCAGTTTTACCAACTTGCTTCATATTCTTAGTTAAATTTAACGCATCCACTTCATTGCTGTTAGCAATACCGCACACAAGTAGTAACAAAGCCATTAGGCCATATCTAAACTGTTTCATTTTTAATCCATCATTGTTGTTCAACAGTTTGTACGTTTGTGGCGAGCAGATTGTTCACAAAACCCTTTTTATAGTGAACGCGCTTTATCTCAAATTGGGATCAGGTTTTTACTAATTGCGGGAAAGGTGCATACCGTATAAGCGTGTGATCAAGTAGAGTTGCTCAAACTATAAAATTGGCAAAACTGGGTGACAAACCACTGTAACTTTGGGTCACATTGACGCGTTTTATGCCAGTATAATTTGACTCGGTAATTTGGGATCTCTACTGGTGGTTTATGAATCGTCAAACCACTCGCTTTGGCCACATGTTCTGCGTATTTCGCAGGTAGCGTCAATAGCCAATCAGTGTCAGCTAATAGCGAAGGGGTATTTAACATATGCGGCGTAGCGAGTACCACTTTGCGAGACTTTTTGGACTGTGCCAATGTGTGATCCACAATGCCTCGAGTTTCGTTCCACGGAGCAATTAAGACATGAGGCTTAGACATGAATGTTGCCAAAGGAAGCTTCTGAGGCAAAGACTGTGAGGCGCAACTTAACGTCACGTACTCCCCCTCAAACCATTTCAACTGAGCAAGGCTTTCAGATGTCTCTTGTTGATGCTCAAAACCACATACAATATCTAGCTTTTGTTCTTTGAGCGCTTGAACTGGAATACGCTCTTCGAGTTGGATGATCTGTATCGACAGGTGACGAAACTGATTGAGTAAGTTGCGCAAAAATGGTTTTAGGCACCAAGCAGTATAATCTGTCGCTGCGAGCGTTATGCGCTCGACTAAGTGTGGTTCAAAAGGCTTTGCGTCTTGTAGCCCTAGAGTGATGGCTTCAAATGCAGGCATAACATCTGCTGCCAATCTATTGGCATACTCTGTCGCAAGCATTTTATTGTTTTCTCGAACAAATAAATCGTCTTTTAGGCGTGCCCTGAGTCGGGTCAACGCATGGCTACACGCTGACTGACTCATATGCAAAATATTTGCGGTTTCTGTAACCGAGCCTGTTTCATAAAGTACAACAAACAGCTTCAACAAGTTTAAATCTATATTTGGTATATTACTCATGCATTTAATACATACATCAAGTGCAAACTATGCACTTTATTCATGTGTAACTTAACAGTACACTTCTGTATATCTAAGTCAAACAGGAATTACCAAAGATGAGCCTAACTATTCGCCCCGCTCAGATCCAAGACGCAGCAACCATCTTGCACTTTATCAATGAGCTAGCTATCTACGAAAAAGAACCGGATGCTGTCAAAAACACTGTTCAAGACATTGAAAAAAAGCTGTTTGGTGATGATGTCCGAGCACATGCTGTAATTTGTGAACAAGGCGATGAAGCGATTGGTTTCGCGGTTTACTTCTTCAATTATTCAACCTGGTTAGGTAAATATGGCCTCTACCTTGAAGATTTGTACGTCGCCCAAGATAAACGTGGTGCAGGTGCCGGAAAAGCGCTTATGAAACACTTAGCTAAACTGGCTGTGCAAAAAGAGTGTGGACGCTTCGAATGGGTTGTACTTGACTGGAATAAGCCAGCCATCGACTTTTATCAAAGCATTGGCGCAGAGCCACAAGATGAATGGATCATTTACCGCTTAACCGGTCAAGCGTTAAAAGACTTTGCTGAGCAACCGTAAACACCAATTAATCAATATATTTATTTTGCATTGCTTTGAGCTCCGGTGGCAAAGCAATGCCTTCACGCTCAGCAATCGTGAACATGGCTCGCTGAATAAAACCGCCATAAATATTCCCGGCATTATCGGTGATCTGCCAATCTTCAATGTCGTCTATCTGGCAAACATAATTGTGTGCCATCTTACCGGTATGGGTGATCGGTGGTGTTACCAAAAATACGCTGACCTCATCACCTTTGATCCCCTCAACATGTGCACCTAAGTGCTCAACAACGCCTCCATCGCTTTCAAAGCCCAATTTTACAAACGCGTCATTGGGATATCTTAAAAATAATGCTCTAAATTCGTCTAACGACGCTTTTGCCAGCGCAATAGCCTCTAGTACAAGGGGATCATTTGGATCGGTCTCGAGTGGCGGAAAGTCCTGAGACTCTGAACTGTACCGATTGTGTAACCAAAAACCTGCGAGTATAATGACAATTATTAAACCCCAGTACATATTTTCTCCTAGCCACCTCATGTCCATATATTAAGTGCGAATTTTTAACACAAACTAAGACAAATCATAGACCAATAACACCTAACTTGGATTAAATTTGCAGCAAATAGGGGGGAGGGTGGTGATGATTAAGCTAAATAACTCACTACGTTTTGCTATCAAAAACACATTACACCCGGTTCAAACGGGTACAGAACGAAAAGACCTGAATGTATAGAAACAATTGGTCAACATCCCATATGTAAACAAATGCAAAAAACAGAATTTTCACAGTCATTTACAATAAAAATATTAATTATATTAAAAACGCCTTAGGCTGTTCTTTTTTGTTCTCGTTTAGCTTGCTTTCGGCGCATACTATTGCCAAGTAAATCTTCTCTGCTCACCAAAAATCCACAAATACTACTTACTACAATGTAAATACCATACATGGACCCTATGTAAACCCAATCATTTTCACTGGTCAAAAGTGATAGATTAGTACCATCATTCACAAACATCACATTAATAATAGAAAATACAAAAACAGCGCGATAGTACAATGCGTGCCCTAAATGGCTGGCAAAAGCAGCTACAAGCAAGGAAAATAAGGCTAAATAGAAACCAATAACCGAATTGGCACCAGGTTGATAACTTGGGTAGAGGGCAATTATCGAAATCAATACCGAGATCCATCCCGATAGGTGATAAATCATTTTCAGTTCCTTTGAATTAAAATGTTATTTTTTGTAAACCAAGGTATTTGGCGATTATGGTAGATGTAATGCAAATTCGCAACTCCTTTGAGGTGACATACATGTTGGTTAATTCATTAAAATTTCTGATACACGACTTTTTAATGCAGGAATTGCATTTATCTCAAACCATGGGTTTTGCTTTAACCAATATAAATTACGTGGACTCGGATGCGGTATCGGCATTTGCTCAGGCATGTAACTCGCCCACTCTCTAACTGTGTCTGTTACATTGGTAAAGCCTTCTAAATGGTATGCTTGCGCATACTGTCCAATCACTATCGAAAACTCAATATTGTGAAACTCAGCGAGTAATCTTTTTCGCCATGTTATTGCACAGATTTTAGGTGGAGCTTTATCTCCAGATTTGCCTTTCCCCGGATAGCAGAACGCCATCGGGACAATAGCAAACACGGACGGATCATAAAATTGCAGCTCGCTTACGCCCAGCCATGCCCGCAGCTTTTTACCACTGGCATCATTAAACGGCTTTCCAGTTTTATGGACACTCATACTTGGGGCTTGGCCTGCAATGAGTATTTTTGCTCTCGCATTTCCCTGCACGACAGGCGAGGGATCATGTTCAAACTGTTCAGTGCACAAGCGGCATTGCGCTATTTCGTTTAATAAGCTCATAAAAATATCTTGTGATGCTACGGGTCTAGACTCAATTCAATCGTCAGTAAAAATAGACCGATAGAACCAAATAAAAATTCACCGAATTAAAAAACTTTTTTAAATACAAAGCTTCCGCTGCCAATATAGAATAAATTAGTTTTCAAAACAAAGACTGTATTACCAATAAATTAATTTCACTTCTTTTTTGTAGCCAAAGTTTTAACAGTTTTCTTTCGAACCTAGATAGTTGTACATTAGACGCATTTAGCAATGATAACTACTGTCATTTACAACACTATTCGTAGATAATCATCGATCTGATAAAAAACTTTAGGAACATTATGTCACAAGCCGATAATGCTTTGACTTTTCAGTACAGGCTGAGTGTTTTGTCCCGATTTTGCGCGGCAATTTTGGGCGGTTACTTTTTTACTGCTTACAGTATTTCTTTGTTAAGTCTGCTACTTCCCACAAGCAAAGTAGATGCCGTTTTGTACAGCGTATGCTTGAGCATCTTAATTTACAGCTGTGTATTCATCGCCGTATTTTCCGTCCGCTCACTCATACATATCTGGACTGCACTTGTTGTTAGCATAGGTACTATAGCATTGCTCATCGGCTATATTCAGGGGGGATCATGAAAGATAGTTTTTTCCGATCAATGACTTGGCTACATACATGGGTTGGCCTTTTGATGTGCTGGTTGTTATTTTTAATATTTTTTGCTGGCACGATTAGTTTTTTCCGCCATGAAATTAGCCTGTGGAATCAACCAGCTGTGCACAATATCGAAAATAACAAAGTACAGCAAAGTGCATTGATCGATGCGGGGTTAGAATATTTAGGGAAAACAGCACCTGATGCCAACCGTTGGTGGATTGGTCTACCATCACCTAGGCAACCTGAAGTGCAAGTGTCACATAGACATAGTCAACCAGATGGTCAGCGTGATAAATGGATCGATGAACGGTTAGATCCAAATACGCTTAATCAAGTTGATGGCCTCGTCGATACCCGAGGTGGTAACTTCTTTTACCGGTTACACTTTGACTTACACTATATGGACCGTAAATTGGCACGCTGGCTAGTATGTCTTGCTTCCTTATTTATGCTAATAGCGCTTATTTCAGGCATTGTCATTCACAAGCGTATCTTTAAAGATATGTTCCAGTTTAGGCCTCAAAAAGGCGTCAGAGCATGGCTAGATGCACACAACTTATCTTCTGTTCTTGCACTTCCTTTTCATCTCATGATCACCTATACGGGACTAGTGACATTAATATTCATGCTCTTTCCCGACCCTGCAAACACCTTATATGAAGATGGTGTTAAAGGGTTCAGAGCTGATTTTTACCCTGAGCGTCAGCGCACAGAAGCGACAGAGCAACAGTTATCCACTCCAGCCTTTGACAGTGCTTTCGCGCATTTTCATCTTAATTGGCCAGAGCAAAAAATTAAGCGCGTCATCGTTGACCATCCAAGTAATATGAGCGCAACTATCAAAATATATGGCGACAATGGTACTCTGATCCGCGATGAACACCCATACTGGCAATACTCTGGTACAACAGGAGAACTGCTAAAAACGGCACGACTAGACCCCAGTAGTGGGGAAGTTTTATACGGTGGCATGATTGCAGTTCATAGCGGGAGACTTGCTCACCCTGGCTTGCGGTGGCTTTACTTCATCTGTGGTATCGCTGGCTGCATTATGATTGCATCTGGCTGTATTATGTGGGCAAAACGCATCAGAGAACGTCTAAAACCAGAGCAATCTCCCAGCTTTGGTCTAAAGCTTGTCGAAGCTCTAAATCTTGGTACCATCATGGGATTGCCTTTAGCTACTGCTGGTTTCTTTTATGCAAATAGACTCTTGCCATCAGGCATTTCAGATCGTGCGGAAAAAGAAATACTGGTCTTCTTTATCGTGTGGCTAGCATCTGCAATTGTTGCGGGGATCCGAAGAAATAAACTTGCCTGGCAAGGCTTCGCATATCTTAATGCCGTAACTTGGCTACTACTGCCTATTTGTAATGCCCTCACCACTGATGGAAATTTAATGACGTACATCGTGGAGGATAAATGGATCCTAGCGAGCTTTGATCTAGCATTTTTGGCTACCGCTGCAGCTTTTGCTCTACAAGGTAAAAAGCTCTCATCTAAATCATCTAAAGCAAGTGCAGTGAAGGTAAAGCCAGTTCAAAAGCATACTTTAAATAGGGAGCAAAAAGCATGATTTATGGCTTGGCGACACTATTATGTTTCGGTGCGTTTTACGCATTTGCAATGGCCAAAACCCCTCATTACAAAAGCGTATTTGGCTCTAGGCCAAGCCAAAAACAAACTCAACAGTTTAAGTTTGCTGCCTGGATCATTATTTTACTAAGTTTTCTGGTCAATTTAACCCAAGCTATTGGGTACGGTAGCTTAATGTTTTGTGGACAAATGGCGCTTTCAGTTTTGCTTATTGCGCTGTGTGTTACGTACAAACCACTTTGGCTGAGATCACTTTTATACGTACTTCCTACTACAACGGGTGCTTTGGCAATTCTCATTGCTGTTCTGTAACCTATTTCAGCGGCTGCAGCATGGAGCTGACAGCCGCAGAGATCACTATTTTACTAGCTCACCCGCCAATTAGAGATAAAATACCACTTGCGCTCGACTCCAATTGCCTTTTAAGTTAGTAAAAAACTGATCTGGCATAATAAACAAGTCCACTAAGCTAGTAAAATTCTGATCTCTAAGCAGTCTTCACCTCCTTGCTGTTAGTAAAAATGTGATCTGTGGCTGTTCTCTTAGTAAAAACATGATCTATCTTCGGCAATTGCTCACTGCATGTTGGTAAAAATATGATCTCGATATGCGTTTAATCGAATCTAGTTCGCTGAAATGCATAACTTTTATAGCTACAGGTAAGAATTTTGATTAAATAACGACCATGAGTTAGTAAAAAATTGATCTATGAGATATCAGCTCACTTTTTTACTAAGTATTGCCCTATAAGTTAGTTAAACTCTGATCTCATCGAGCTCAACTTAGTAAAAAATTGATCTCTTCAATATGATCCATACATCATAGAGGTGCGAGCAACGTTATTAGAGGACGATAATAACGCTTGATAGTAACGTGATAACAAAATTTACAGTAATCAAATTCAGTGCGTAAAATAATGATCTGAGCTGAGTATACTCAAAGAGGTGTCATAGCTACAATTAATGTAAATACGACACCTTTCCTGCGGTCAGTCCTCGTTTTTAGACCAATCCAACTGCATATCCCACTTAAATTGCTTATCTTCTCGCAGAGGAGCCTGTGAATCATCCACTTGCTCGAGTACATTTTTCGCTTTCACCATGGTTGCATCACGGCCAAATAGAAAGCTCTGCTCTTTGACTATTGTTAGATATGCTTTATTTAATGCCAATGCTCGCTCCTTTGAGGGAGTGATAAGTTCGTATAAGTTAACTGCTTTTTGCACTTTTTCTTTATCAACTTTACCACCTGTAAACCACTTTTTGAGCATTTCTTGGTTTTGTCGGAATTCATCACCCCCTCCTACGCGAGACATATAAGTGAGAAACTCACCTTGCTCTTCGCCAATGTTGGGAACATCTTGTTGTGTTTTTAAGTTGATGTAGCCCCACCCAGCAGCTCCTTCAACTTTACGTGCAAATGAAAATGTTTGGTCATAAGTTGAACCAACAGTCTTATGGCATCCATTGCAAAAAGCCAACTCCTGAGCATGTTGAGGACGCAGCTCACCTTGGCTGTCTTCAATATACCCATTGATCGTCCAGCCAAACGTATTGTTCACGCCCTTGTCACCCAAATATAGCGTGATAGGTAACTTTTCAAACTCTTTTTCTTTTGCTTCTCGATAATATGAGGCAGCAATCTCTTGATTCGTTTTAAAGTTATGCTTTTTCATATAGCGCAACTCTTTTAACCTCGGCGCATTATAAATATTACCTCGTTTATCAACCCCTAAGTACCGAACCGTATGCAACAATTCCGTGCCTTCGGGATAGAGCATGTGCGCCAATGGCGCGTCTGCATCTCCAACATAGTGAGCTTGTTTTTTTATTAGAACTATCTCTGTCAACTGCCCATCATTATTAAGGTCTTGTCCAATATGCTGTTCTGAAATAGCAGGGACAGAGATCTCATTAAGACCTTTTAGTGCCAGCTCGGTTAAGCTTAGGTTTGCCAAGTATACATCTTTGTTATATTGGCCTTTTAAGGTTTGAAAATTACGAGGCAGCCGTATCATTACGTCGCCAGTAGACCCATTTGTAGGCCAAAATGTACTGGGAAAAGGCTTATAGTTAAACGCAACCCAACCGCTGCCGTCACGCGCAAAGCCAAGCTCATCAAATGCTTTTTCTGGAAATGCCAAATTTTCAAGAGGTGTAATTTCACCGCGCCAATCACTACGCTTAGCCATTTTTTCGATAAATGGCGTATAGTTGTCTTGTTCAATCCAGTTAGTAATTTCTTGATCTGAGATAGTTTTGATAAGGTCTGAACGATCGATAAATAAGTTTTTCCAGTGGTTTGTTAAACCCAGATCTGAAAATTCGTAATCTCCTTGCAGATCACCATCATTCATAACATTTGGGCGCTGTTTTTGTCCGTGATATGACTGATGACAGGCGTAACACGGGTTATTTACACCCTCTGTTTTGGTATAGCACTGCGGTGGGATCACAGATTCCGGATTGTATACTTCATCGTGTTCAATATACGCCATCGCCGGAATATCATCACCCGGCTGGTATGGAGCACCTTGGCTCGCTAACACATCTTCTGTTGGTAAAATTTTGCTCTGCTCAGGTGCGTCAGTACACCCAGCTAATAAAACTAAGGTTGCCAGTGTTGAAATAAGTAATGGGTATTGCATTTGTATGACTTCCATTTTTAATGCTAAAAAAAGCGGTGCGCAGCACCGCCTCAGTAACTAATTGTTATTTTGATTTAGGGTCATACATCCACAATGTGTTGTTGTACTTCCAAGATGAACTGTGATCTTCTCCGATAAGAATACGACCGTCACGCATAACAACAACATTGTCAGGCTGCGCTAATTGACTTGCATCACAACGCTCAGAAGCATCCAGCGATGAACGATAAGTTGAGCCCATCACAACAGGTTCAATACGGGTTAAGCTATAGTTGTTATCAATGTGCGCGCGATATACACCACCGCAATCTTTTACACGAGCAGACAATTGAATGTCGCCTTGGCCATCAATCATGGTGTTATCGATATCTGCGATACCTATATATAAGTAGGCTTTTTCTACTACTTCACCTGCGATCACATCTTGACCAGTCACAGCTTCAAGCACACGATCATGGTTTATTGCCAAACCTTCAAGCTTACGCCATTCTGCGGTTGCGCCCTTAAGACGTGCCGCTTGGCGTGACTCTAAAAATGCCACACGGTCATCCATAGGTTTACCGGCTGTTACAGGTGATCCGCCTAGCGCTTCAGTAGGGTAGGTTGCATTGCCATTCGCCCAAGCCTCTACATCTTCCATGGAAATATAGTTGGTTTTACCATCTACATAGCTTTCAGGCGTAATGCCATCATACTCAACTATCCAATCTAAAATAGCTGCGTTAGTACCCGTTGCAATCTCTATCCACTCAATGTCAAACCCTGTAACAGCTGGATCTGATAAGCCTTTATCTTGCATAAGCTTTGCGCCATATAAAGTACCAGAGCTAAGATCTTCAGCGGTATCGGCAACAAATTTGAACAGCACACCACCGGTATCATCTTGAGAGGAGTAAACAGTGCGTCTATCAGGCATGACAACTGCATTTTCATGCTCATATCGCCCAATCGTATAATGTTTTTCAACAACAGGCTTATCTGCCATCGGAGATTTTACTTCTGCAATGTAGCCATAACGATATGGGTTCGGTGATTCAGGTGCTAAAAACTCTCTAAATTGAGTCAAACGGGTGCTTACAACCGGTGCATTCCACTCTGGAGCTGTGGTTGTATCAACAGCCGAATTGACAATCCACTCTTCTGAGGTCAGCGGAGTTCCCCAAGGAGATACTGAGCCAAAACAGTTTGCCGCTGTGCCTTTTACTGAGTCGAAGTCGATCATCATGGCCTGCTCAACGCTCCATTGGCCATTTTCGCTCTTGCTCATTTTCAAACGGCTCATGCCGCCTGGGTAATCTTCCCAGTTGGTGAACAAATAACCTGAGTTTTCTGATTCATAGATAAAACCATTAAAATCTGGCATGTCATTTTTAATGATTTCGTTGCCTGAGGTCATACCGTAGATTACACCGAGTCCACCCGCTAAACTGTTTGTTCCTAGGTCATTAAATGTGTCACCACTTTGACCTAAGATTTGGTATTGGCCTATTGCAGTTACAACTGTTTGTTCCTCAAATTCAGTTGCATGAAGTGGAGCATCAACTAAATTGCGAGGCAGTTTATTGAAGTTAACACCAGTAAGTACGCCCACTGTTCCTGTATTAAATGGACGATTGTTAAAGCTATCTACCGCCGTGTTTTCATCGCTAGGGTGTTGCGCGTTAAAAAATAGGTCACCTTGCTCAGTTAAGAAAATCCCCGTTACTTCCGAGCCTCTAGGTACAGTCGCGATCCGCACTAGACCGGTACCGCCATTGATACCATCAGCACCATTAACGCCGTCAATTCCATCTACGCCGTCTGTGCCTTTTTCTCCATCAGCACCGTCAGTGCCATTGGCTCCATCAACGCCATTCTCGCCATTAATACCATTAGTGCCATCCTTACCATTAGTGCCATCAGCTCCATTGATCCCGTTTGAACCATTTTCACCAGCAGGCCCTGCGGTCCCTTGTTCACCTTGAATACCTTGTTGACCTTGAACTCCTGGTGCACCATCATCTCCACTACATGCCGTTAGTGCCAAAGTGACGGCTGAGGCAATTAACGAATAGGCTATGCGCTTCATTTTTATTACTCCGATTTATTTGTTGCTACATTGGGTTTTTAATAGGCGCACATAGCCTGACCGGAAGTAATGACATTTAAGTTGATGAAAGATGAAACTTTTTGGTCATAAACAAGACAATATCAAGATTACTGTAAAGGGGCTTTACACTGTCAAACATCCTCATGCTGCATAAATATTAACTCATCAATCGCATAGCCAGAGTCTTTGGCAGTCTTTTTAAAGTCCTCCAAAACCCTTTGAGGTACATGAGGTGTACGCGACAATAACCATAGATACTCCCTATCATAACTAGTTACATAAGCGTACTGATAGTGAGCGTGGTCTAGCTTAAATACAATATAGCTACCATAGAAAGGCCCCCAAAATGATACTTTCAGATGACCGATGTCTTGTGAAGATACAAACTTGGCTACCCCTTTAGCTTGTTTCCAAGTACTTGTATCCGTGACATAGCCTCGGTTAATAACCGCTACGCTGCCATCTTCATTTAACGTATAGGTTGCAGTCACATTTTGCATTCCTCGCTCAAAACGATGATCGAGCCTAGCAATTTCATACCATGTACCTTGGTAACGCAGTAGATCAAAATTATTGACGGGCGTGATACCTTTGGGGACACCCGTACAAGCCGTCAATATTAGTAATAAACCAATAACACCTATTTTCGACAATTGAGTTAATTTCAAAGCGCTATCCTCCTAAATTGTTGAGTGGGCTGATACAATCCCTACCTTGGTCAATACGGCCATTTAGCGCCGGGCGATCTGCTGGCTGGTAAAATTTTAAGTCTTTGAAATAACGTTACAGTCCATGAAAATACTAACTCACGGTTTTGGGGCAGCAAAAGGGGTTTTGGCCGTCTATGTTGAACGCCGTCCAAACCTAGAAAAATACATAAATCTACAGGATGTCATTCCACTACAGCAGGGGGAGATAGACTATATCAATCAAGAATGCGGTAATGGTTGGCGCAAGCTATTCAATGTTTACGGCAAGTTTATTGCCCAGTTGCAGCATCCAGATCATCATTTTACTAACCAGAGCAAAGGTACTGGAACATGGCAACATTATCGTGACAATGCCTTGTTACAAAGCCATAGCCAAGAGGCATTACTGTTTTCTCCCCCAAATTTAGAGCGAAACAGCTATCAATGGCATATTATCGCAGGCCGAACTTACGCCAAGCGGTTATTAAGAGATCACGATTTTACCCACTCAATGGTATGGATAGACGAAGAGTTTGCGATTGACCGCATAAATAAAGTTATCGTATGTCCGTATTTTGACTATCGTCAGCTTAGCAACATAAAAATCACCAAGCTGGTTGAGCTTATTCAAGACCATTCAAGCTGAACAATCACGCTTATTAAGGATGAAAGCGCTAAAGCCTAGCGCTTTAAAGTACGATATAGGCGAATCAAAACCGGCATATTTAGCAAGCTCGTCCAGGCGCGCTGTATCTATTGGATAAAACTCATTTATAAAATTGCTGCGCATAGTAGTAACACCTACTTCAGATAACCCCAAGTGCTTTTGGCAGTAATTTAGCTGTGCTTCTCGCTCGAATGAGGTCTCCGGCAACGTAAGATCGGCCAAAAAAAGTGCTCCGGCAGTGCCCAAGTTTGCACATATTTGCTCGAACAAATTCATTTTACTACCGTCGTCTTTAACAAAGTGCATAACCAATAAACACAGAGCCACATCCGCTTGGTACTGGCCTTGCAACAAAGGGCCATGATGGATGGTGACTCTGTCGCTCAGTCCTAAGTTGGTAAAATGCTGATCTGCGATGGCCAACATATCGGCCGAAACATCTTGTACAATAAAATGCCAAGTGGGATTGTATTGAGCCAGCTCAATTACTTCTTTACCTGTGCCCGCGCCCACAATCAAGATAGTTGCATTTTGCTCAAGCATTACGCCCAGCTGTGCCGCAGTCGTGTGATGCAGTAATTCATACCCAGGCACCAGCTTTCCAATTCGTTGATCATAACTCAGTGCTTCATCACCGGTAAATGTCGGCATCTCTTTCCCCTTTAACTTTCCTTAGTGCTGACGGTTGAATATCCGCCCGATTGTTTTTTAATTCGAATTTGCGTAGCAACACGCTCCGTCATTTGTGCAACATGGGATATCACGCCAACTTTTCGCCCTTGAGATTGCAACGCATCTAATGCATCCAAAGCGACACTCAGAGTTTCCGGATCAAGTGTGCCAAACCCTTCATCGATAAACAAAGAGTTAATTTGCACTTGATTGGAGGACAGCGAAGCCAGACCCAACGCTAAGGCCAAAGACACCAAAAATGATTCCCCCCCTGACAATGTGTTCACACTGCGTTGCTCATCAGCCATATCTCTGTCAATAATCGCTATTTCAAGTGATTGTCCAATCACAGTGAGGCGATAGCGACGTGATAGGCTAGTTAAATGGTGATTTGCATAATGTAAGAGTATTTTCAGGGTTTGGGTTTGCGCTAAGTTACGCATTGTCTTACCAGTCGCGTCACCGAGCAAGCGATTGAGTAAATGCCAGTGCTCATAATCAGTTTGCATTTGATTCAAGGTGCTTTGCTGCGCCTGTAATTTATCTATGTTGTCTTGGTGTGTTTGTAAAGCCACAGAAACAGTCACAATATGCGCTTGCAACTCAGTTTGCTGACCATTTAATTTCTCTACGGCAGCGGTCAAATCAACCTCTGTTAGACTCGGTTGTGCTTGCTCTGCATGCTCACTCAAGTTTTGTCTTACGTGATCTAACTGGGAACGAGTGCCATTTCGTTGCTGTTCTAATTGTTGTGATTGGGTTAGTAACGCTTGCCATTGTAATGACTGCCACCCAAGCAATTCATCAACCAATGCAATATCCAATATTGGATATTGGTTTTGTGTCTCTTTGAGCCACTCATCAAAGCGGGCCTGATTTTTTTCAAGTTCGACTTGATACTCTTCGCACTGCTGCTGTAAATGCTTTATTCGCAGTGCCTGCTCATCATGTCGCTTGTTCATAGCACTTAGCATGTCTTTTTGTGCCTGAACTTGTTGTTGTGCCTGTGTCATACCATCTTGCAGTTGCTGACGCCACTGATCCGAAGTCACTTCAAGGACCAATAATTGACTTCTACTACTTCGCGCCGCTTCAGCCTGTTGTTGGTGTTTAGTGATCTCGGTATTTAAGCCCTGCAACTGAGTTGTAACCTTGTCCAGCAACGTTTGCGTTGTGGTCAGTTGTGGCGCGCATTGCTCTATTGATTTAACAATTTTCGCAGCCTTATCTTGCAGTTCAATAAACGCTGTGACTTGTTCAGACAAAACCTTGATTGCTTCAACAGGCCCCTCTTTGAACTGAGCCAACCAATCAGTATGGTCATATACCTGCGTAACACGTTTGGCTAGTTGCGAACTCAAATCAATCAGTTCGGCCTCTCGCTGCTTCAATGCCGAGTACGATTGCTCAAACGCCTGAAGTTGTTGTTGATGTTGCGTTAAGGTTTCGCGCTGCGTTTGCAATTGCTGTGAACTGCTTTGCAACACTTGCCATTTTTGTTGCTGGACTTTGCTTAGTTCGCTATATAAAGACAGGTTTTTGTCTATATCCTGCAATTGCTCTGCATGGCTATTAAAATCTCTAAGCGACTCGGGAAGTTCGCTTAACAAAGTTTGATTAATCTGCTGCTTTTTGACCAATTGTGCCTTTTGTTGCAGCGCAGCTTGAAGCTGACCATTAACTTGTTCTAGCTGAGAAACAACATCATGGTAACGTGCCTGTGTTTGCTGCCTAGCTTGCTCTGCAGCTTGAAACTGTCCTTCAAAGTCACGGATCAATTGTTGCCAGTGACTATCAATATGATCTACCCGGTAGGGATGCTCTGTGGCACCACAGACCATACACTCTTTTCCGTGCTCAAGCTGACTGCGCAGCGCACTGATATTATCACTGGCACGTAACTTAACCTGATGTAAGTTTTCTTGAGTTAACATCAGCTGTTGCCGTGTTAGTTCATCTTGGTGCTCAGCATCTTTGCGCTGCGTATCCGCACTGTGTTGTTGATGACGCAATCCATCAATTTGAGCCTGTAATTGCAGCGAATCATTATTGAGCTCTGTCTGCTGTGCAAATGCTTGCTGAGCCTTAATCAGTTGAGATTTGTGGAATTGTAACTTTTCATAATCCAACTCATTCAGACGGTGTTGCAACTGATTGACTTCGGCCTGCATTCCCTCAACTTGATTTTCTAACTCAGCACATTGAGGTTGAGATTGCATAACCGCTTGGTTTGCATCTTGGCACTTAGCTTCAAGTGTGCACTTCTCATTCGCTATCGCTTTTAAGTCATCATGAGCACGAAGCGTTTGCTGCAATACTTCGCGAGTTTCAGGCCAAGATGAAGCCAATGTGCCCATTTTTGGAGACTGAGAAATCAAACTCTCTACTAAGGCTTGCTCATGCTCAAGTGCGGTCAATTGTGTTCGCAGCCCGTTTAATTCATTTACATATTGATGTTCTAGCGTAGCTTGCTGAGTAACTTGCGTGCGAAACTGTGCCGCGAGTTTAATATGTTCATTATAGGTTTGATCATATTCAGCCACCTTAGCGATATCTGGCTGGTGCTTCTGCCACAGCGCTTGTGCCTGCGAAAGCTTCTCTGTACACGCGTCAAGTAGGTCATTCTGCGCATTAATTTCACTTTGAATATCAACTGCTGTCAAAGAGACGATGTCGTCCTGCATACGTTGTATGCTCGTTGTCAACTGCACAGCTTGTGCCCGGTTATCTGAAACCTGCTGAGATAACTCCGCCAAATGCGCCCGCTTGAACGATTCACTGTGCTCAGAAATCACAGCCTCTTGTTCAAGCAGTGTTTTATTGAGTGCATCTAATTGCTGCTCTAGTTTTGCCTTGGTTACATACCAAGCTAGTTGCTGTTCAAGGCTTTTTGTCTCTTGGTGTAACTGACCTTGCTTTTCTTTGAACTCACTTAACTGAAGCTGCTTTTGTTGAAGCTCATCATCACTGAGTAATTCAATATCACCTAACTTTTGTTTAAACAAAGATAGTGCTTCAGACTTTTGTTTGTGAAACTCAAAAATCGTTTTCCCCACGCGACTAAACTGCTCAGTCGCGGTGAGACACTCTAATAACTGTGCTCGCTCATCGGCATTGGCCTTTAAAAATGCAGCAAAATCATGCTGCGCCAACAACACCGCGCGCGTAAACTGCTCAAAGCTCAAGCCGATTAATTGCAGCAACTTTTGCTTGGCCACAGATTTTTGTGCAAGTACTTGTTCGCCCGTTGCATCTAATAAAAGCAATTCTGCTTCTTTTATACGGCCATCGACTTTATTGCGTGCCCGAGCAACTTGCCAACGAGCTGTATATTGCTCTGCATCTTGACCGATAAAACCCACTTGAGCAAACCCCGACACAGTTCCTCGGCGTAATAAGTGTCTTGGATCGCTGAGTTTTATTTCGTCCCCATTAAATGACACTTTATTTTTGGAGTCAGACTTTAAGCGCGCTGTTTTACCGTAAAATGCCAAGCAAATGGCATCCAATAAGGTGCTTTTCCCTGCTCCGGTCTCTCCGGTAATGGCAAATAGCCCTGTGTCTTTAAGGGGTGGCGCTGTAAAGTCAATAGAAGCTTCAGGCAGTGAAGCAAGGTTTTTTACCTGTATTGTCAGTATTTTCATGATCCCTCTTGCTCATTGATTGCCACTAACACCGTTTCTAGACATTTTTTTAACTCAACTGGGAGCGATGATTTCCCATCGATCTGCTCTTTATAAGCCAGCTCTAATAAGGTCAAAGGCGCAAGTTCATTCACCTTACTTAAATCTTCAAACAGTAAATCCGCTTCACCTTCCACTGCATTTGAAACACGTTCAATACCACAAAAGTGTACTCGTTTATCAGCAAGAGCCTGCTCAATCTTGAAACGGAACTGGCTGTCCGTTTCATTCGCATTTAAACGCAGTCGCAAATACGGTTTTGGTATTTCACCGTCTTGCGGTAACTCCAAGTTCTGGAGTGCATCGCACAATTCATCTAGCGTTGCCCCTCCTTTTTCAGGTAATAAGATCACTTCTTTGTGCCTTGGCACAAACCGAGAAGTAATACTGCTGATTTGTTTGCCGCTAAACTCAATCAATACGACTTGATGTTTATAGTTTCGCTCGGCAAAGGACATCGGGAATGGGGTACCGCTGTAGCGAATTGTCTCATCATTTGCGACTTTTTGAGCTTTGTGCAAGTGCCCCAATGCAACATAATCAGGTGTGTCGCCAAATACATCCGCATGAATTGAATCAAATCCACCTATGGTAATGTTGCGCTCAGAATCAGAGGAAATATCGCCGCCTTTGGCATGTAGGTGTCCCATTGCTATCACAGGTAGTGTTACATCTTTAAGCTGTTTGTAGGCAGAATCATAGGCGTGTTTTACAGCACGTGCATACCCATTGTCTTCACTGTCAGCCTGTGCCATGTCAGCACTGCGTAGAAATGGCATAGCAACTATATTGACTAGGCCATGGCGTGTTTCAATTAACTTCACAACATTCTGTGGTTGATTTTTGTCAAATCGACCAACCACATAGGTGTCAAATTGCTGTAACAAAGGTTTGGCAGTCTCAATACGGTTAGCGGAGTCGTGATTGCCGGCAATGATCACAATATGCAGATGAGGTAAGCTCAACTTGGCCTGTTTGATAAACGCATACAACTGCTGCTCGGCAGATGCTGGGGGAGTTGCTGTATGATAAATATCACCACTGACTATCAATAGATCAGCGTCGACTTGCACTAGCTCTTGAACAAGCCAGTCTAAAAAAGCCTGATGTTCTTCATATCTATTATGTTCGAAAAATTGTTGGCCGAGGTGCCAGTCTGATGTGTGTACAACCTTCATACAGCGTTCCTTTCCTATTTAGGAACGCTAATATAACATTGCTTGGGGCTAATTATTAATAGCTCAATCGCCACCAAGCAAAAATTAATAGTGGCAACGCCAATAATAGTAACATTGGTGCTCTGTAAAGCTTACTTTGTTTTGCTTCCAATCGTTTTATGGCTGCTCGCTCGTTGCACGCAGCCACCTTGTCTACATAACAATAGCCGTTTTCAATATACGCTTTACAATTTTGTTCGTCAGCAGGTATCGCTACTAACTTCTCTTGTTTTTTTAGTATGTAAAAGTCCATACCGCTCACCACATTTTTTCTATAAACGGGTATTAATCAATGAGCAAAACTAACGCCAGTTTTACCCAAAATAAGGAAGAGCGCGATTTTAATGATAAATAATGCCAAATATCAACAGTAAATCTGGGGTTTTTAAATTTTTTTTCAAAATAGAGACAATAAATATGAAAAATGAGCACTTGGCATACAATAAAAATTGTCATTTTCTCATCACTCTCGACTACTCATCTAGCCTAATAGAAAGAGCTGAACAATTTCTGAACCTAAAGCTCACTCATACAATTTATTACATTTGATCCTAAATATGATGAAGATTATGTGGTTAACCCAACACAAAGCAAAAACGTGATATTATCTCAACAAACCAAAGAGGTCAAAAAGTCGACAAACCACTTGCTAGAATCGACAAAAAATCACAATAATCCTCTTCAACAATTGCAAAATAAAGTAGACTATACGTAAGTGAGTAAACACTATCACTTTAAAGTTAAGGAGTGAGATTTATGAGAACTTGGCTTTTTGCCGGGCTCAGCTTGATTTGGGCTCTGCCAAGTCAAGCACACAAGTTAAAAGTTTCCCTAGCAACGGCAAAAGTATTGCCTGACAGTGGGTACATAAAAATTGAGTATCGATTTCATTTACATGATTTAGAGCATGCTGTTGTTCATTTGTTTAATGACACAAGGAGCATCCATCAGGACAAAAAAATACAACAGCAATTCATTGACTATGTGTACACTCAAACGTCGCTTAGGCGACTAAGCGGACAAGCACTGGCCTTGTCCAAGCCCACATACGAAATAGATAACAAATACTTATGGGTGTATCAAGATGCACAATACACTAAAAGTATTCCATTGAAAGGCTTACAAATGCGCCACGGCGTATTAAGAGACATTTGGCCTCAGCAAATTAACCTAGTTAACTTTAGAGGTATGGGGGCCGTAAAGACGATGTACTTTGATAAAAACGATAATTGGTTAACCGTGCAATTTGAAGGTAAAAAAGATAACAAGAAGTAAAACTGATTCAACGCTATAAATTATGCTGCGTACTCAGATGCCTAAGAACACATCAACTTAAATTTCAGTGCCAATCAATACAAAGCGTTTTTTCGCTTAATATTAGAACGTTCTTAATCAATCACGATTTATCAATAATATGCCTCAATTCAAGGTATTCAGCAGGGGCCGCCCACTCGTCAAAAGGGATAGTGATGTGGCTGTTTGGCTCGAACAATTGTTCATACACAAAATACCACATCAAACATTTACCTTATGCGCTCAATTGCAGCTCACTCACTGACATACTTGCTCATCACGCGCAGCAAATTGAGAATCGCAGCGCAAGAACGCTTCGCCTTGTTGGTCAAAAAATCGTCCATACCAACCAGAGTAGCGGTCCAGTTCAAGCTCTAAAAAACCAAATTTGGCCTGCTCATTTCCGTTGGCTTCAAGCCCATCAATGACAGCTTCAAAGCTTGTATAAGGCAATTCCTCACTCAGGCTCACACCACTATTTCCAACCACAATTTGCGGTGGTCGCCTATATTGTTTGTCAAAACTCAAAGATTGATAGATATGCATATGACCAGATAAAGCGAGCGTAACCTGCTCTGGTAAACGCCCCAAAGGCGTATCTGCTAACGCTCGCTGCAACATAATATTCAACGTATTGTCAGTTGCGACATTGTTGACGCCCCAAAGCGGCCTATGCGTCACTGTCCAAATAGGTTTATTGGGATATTTGCTGGCAAATTTTTGCAGTGATTCATATTGGCTTTGATACTGAGCTGTAAGCGCATTTGAAAACCTGTCGTCACAAGCGTTGGCCGAGTCTTGAACCCAAATATTGTGCTTATCAAGCTTGAGCATATAGGGATCTATCATGGTTATCGCAGAAACCGCTGAACTTAAAGGTTGAGCAAAGTCCCCCTGTGCGGGGCAAGCGCTTTGTACAATACCTTCTTTTAATTCTGAACCTGGACCGAAAAAGTAAAACCAGCCTAGACCCGCGCGACTGCAAAGCTCATGGTTTCCTCTAGCGAACACCCATGGCGCTTTGGTCAAAATAGCCTCAGCAGCACTAAAAAAGTCTGCACGCCAAGCGCGCCAAGTATCCGGTTTCGGACTCCCCTGTGCATTTTGGCTATAGTAGGTTTCTTCTAAACCGCAGGTTTTCCCGCCATATCCACCATCGCCAGCATCGTAGGCATAGACACCTTTACTGATACTGCCACTGGTACCTCGATAATTGTAATCCCCCATATGCAAAATAAGATCAACGTCACGTTTTGCACCTTCTGTTATCAAGGTTTTAAACGGCTCTGCGGGTCCATTTCCATTGCACACATGTGCTTTACACCCTGAATCTCCATACACTTGAATATACTTGGGGTTCAAAGTTATTGCGTCAAACTTTAGCTCTGTGCCACCCACCATATATGCAATGCCTGCCTTCGCGGTTGCTTCACATACAGTGACAGGAAAGTTATCACCTGGATGCAAACCTCGAATGCGCATTTGACTTCGCTCACCACTTTCACTTTCCAATACTGGACAAACCTGATGCTTGGTGTGAATACCCGGTATGATGGCCCGAATATAAATCAAGGTGTCGCCTTGACTACTCGGCGCAAGCATTGAGTACGCCGTGATCACTTCCGCTTTTTTAAGGGGCTTTGGGCTACTACAGCTGGCCAGTATCAACAGCCCACATAATATACTTACGACTCGCATGTTCGTTTTCCTTCTAATTTGCGTCACTAATTCCTTGTTTAGTGTAGTAAAAGTTCTGTAAATGGGTATTACAGATGTTTACCTACACAGGCTATGTGCTACTTTGCTGCTGCAATATCTCGCCACTTAATACCAAACTTTGCCAAGTACTTTTGCAATCGACTGGAATCATTCGCCGTGGATTTTTGAGTCCTGCTCACATCAAATAACACGCGCCCTGCAGCTGCCATACTCGGGCTTTGCAAACAAACGGTGACTACATATTCTAACTGCTGACGGTCAAACGCATCTAAACTGGCAATTTGCCCATCGCTCAAAATATGAATTAAGCAAGATCCGTGCAGAGTAGCGTTGGTCGATTGCCAATCTCTTTGTAATCGACTTATTTCATCGTCTACATCATCTTTACTGATCCTTGAACCGTCAGCGAGTGTGGCAAGACGGATCATCGATGATCCTAGATCTCTAAAATTGCCTTGCCATGTTGCACGTTCACTGTGGGCAAAGTTTAAATACGCCATACGTGCTTCTTTGTTAAATCTGACTCGACGCCCTTGCTCTTGGCTATATTTGTCCAGCTCAAAGTCAATATTGGCATCAATATCTTCACGACGGTCTTTCAATGCTGGTAGCTGGTATGTCCATAAATTTATCCGTGCCAATAAATCTTCTCGAAACGTGCCGCGCTCTACATTTGCTTTTAAATCCCGGTTTGTGCCCGCTATTAATTGAAATTGACTGCTCACTTCTCTATCGCTACCAACAGGGTGAAATTGCTTATTTTCTATTGCCCGTAATAGCATTGCTTGCTCTTCAAGCCCTAGCTCACCGACCTCGTCAAGAAAGAGTAGGCCATTGTCTGCTGCCATTAAAAAACCGTCTCGTGCTTGCTGTGCGCCAGTAAATGCGCCTTTGGTATGCCCAAATAAAGCAGCCATGGCATTCTCTCCCTTAAGCGTTGCACAATTCACCACGACCAAATCACCCCGCAAAGTATTGCGCTGCTTTTTTAGTTGGTAAATTCTTGCTGCCAGTTGGCTTTTCCCAGCACCTGTGGGGCCGGTTAATAAGATAGGCGCACTAGAGCGAATAGCCACTTTTTCAATTTGCGTAATGAGGCGATTAAAAGCAGGGTTTTTTGTCTCTATTCCCCCTTTGAGAAAGCTTTCACCCTGCTGATGCTCAATATCAAAACGCTGAGCTAATTGATCATACTTAGACAAGTCCAAATCAATTGTATGAACCTGGCCAACTGATTTATTTTCATTATTAGGATCTGGGGACGTTTGTACTAATCGTCCGGGAAATTGACGGCTTTCAGTTAATAAATAGCTACAAATTTGCGCAACATGCGTACCGGTAGTAATGTGAAACAAATACTCTCGACTATCTAGGTCAAAGTCGATGGTCTGGCAAAAGTCATAGAGCTTGGCATATACCTCCCCAAAATCCCAAGGATCTTCAAAGTTAGTTTCAACCAGTTGTACCGATGTTTCTGGTGATACGGTCTCAATATCAACAGCAATATTGTTGGCAAGTCGAAAACTCCGTTCACCATGTAATAGGTACAGCTTATTGATAATGAGGTCTTCTTGACTGACTAACGAAATATTAGGCCGCCAGCGTTGCCACCTATCCACTCGCTTACCGACGAAATCTAACTGGGTCCCAAGCAGACTTACCGCTACTACTCCCTTCAAATCACATATCCAAATAGATAAATTAATACCTAAATAGAAACATTAAAACAAAATAAGCACAAGCCTTATTCCAGTTAAAAACTTAATTAAAACAAATTTAAACATTAAAAATCATAAACTTAAAAAAATACCACCGTATTTTTCATATGCTTGGCACACCATTTGATATATCTAGTCTGTAGCTTGATAGCGTGTTTCTAAATAACACCACGGTGCGACTTACTCTGTAAGCACGTATTCCGATATTAACTACTCAAAATGGAAAACACTTAGGTGCGGGGTTCGACTCCCCATTTTTGATAGATAGCTCAATGGTAGAGCCGCGAACATAGTTTTCGTTTGTTGCGGGTTCGAGTCCCGCTCTAATCACCATAAATAAAATACAAATCATCTTTGATTGATACAAATTTACTGGGCTGTAAAGCTCAAAACTTTGCACGTAGCCGCCGCTAACACTCAGGCAAAACTCGCAAGGTAACTCCCGTCGTTGGCAAGCTGGATGCTCCCCAAAGACGCAGTTATCAAGCCAATTAGGTCATAGCTAGCAGGCCGCTACCATGCAGTATAAGGATTAAAAATATGAAATTTATAAAACAACAAATTGTCGCTGAGACGAAACGCGTACTGGTATATAGGAATAAACATTTTGACCGTGTACTTACACCCGGAAAGCACCGTTTTTGGGACTTTAAAAACGAACTAGAGTTTGTAACTTTCAATATCGACACACTTTACTTTACAGCACCTGATGCTGTACGTATGTACCACACATACCCAGCACTACAATCACATATAAGCCACTTTAAACTCACAGAACAAGAAGTTGGCCTACTGTATTTAAATGACACGCTAAAAGGGGTCGTAGCACCGGGCGAAGATCTATATTTTTGGAAAGATGCAGGGGATATCCGGTTAGAGAAAATTGATCTCACAACTCAATTTTACGTCGCAGACAGTACATTAAAACTCATTGAAAAAGCGGGACTAAACCTCGCCTCTAAACTTATTAAAAGCGCTAAAACCAGCGCCTGTAAGCCTATTTACGAGATGACGGTAAAACGCGACCATGTTGGCTTTTTGTTTGCCGATAATCAACTTGTTAAAGAGCTGCCACCAGGTCGCTATGGTGTATGGCAATTTAATCGCGACTATGAATTTAAAAGCTTTGACTGTCGCACAATAACAGCGCGTGACGGTGCAGATATATATGACAAAAATAAAACAATTAAGAGTATGTCACATCAAGTTATTGGAGCGCAGGAAGTAGGGCTGCTGTATGTAAATCAGGTTTTAAAAGGCATCGTCCCTCCCGGCGAACACCTGTACTTATGGAAAGACGCTGGAGATATCCATTTGGAGAGAGTGGATATCAGCGAAAATATATATGTCAATGCAGCCACAATGGCAAACGTAAATAGATTGGGTCTCAATTGCGCAGCAAAACTCTTTAAGAGCGAGACGGCTGTGAGCTGTAACCCTATTGTCGATGTATCAATTGAGAGTGAGCATATCGGGTTGCTCTATGTCGACAATGTGCTAGTTAGAAAGCTGCCGCCTGGTCACTATGGTATGTGGCAGTTTAATCGAGACATTGAACTAAAAGTATTCGACTGTCGTGCCCAAATGCTTGAGGTATCTGGTCAAGAAATCTTAAGCAAAGACAGGGTGAGTCTACGTATAAATCTAACTGCGAGTATACAAGTCACTGATGCAGTTATCGCCTCACAAAGCACTGAGGACGTTATGTCGTTCGCCTACAACATATTGCAGTTGGCACTGAGAGAAGCTGTAGGAACGCAAAACCTAGATGACTTGTTACTCGACAAACTATACATAAACGAAACCCTAAGAGACATTGTTGGAACTCAATTGCAAGCCGTAGGCGTCAAGCTAGTTAATGTTGGCATGAAGGACATCATCTTACCCGGTGAGATGAAATCGATATTAAACCAGGTTGTAGAAGCACAAAAAGCGGCCGAAGCCAATGTTATTAAACGGCGCGAAGAAACAGCAGCGACCCGAAGTTTACACAACACAGCAAAAGTGATGGAGAACAACCCAACATTAATGCGTCTAAAAGAGCTCGAAGCACTTGAAAAGATCGCTGACAAAATAGATAGCCTAACTGTCTATGGCGGGCTGGAAGGGCTGATGAATAACGCCGTGAAACTAAGTCACCAATAAGGGAAAACCAATGTGTAAAGAACAATACGAAGTAATAAAGAACGACAATAATTACCCGATTAAAGCGTGGACAAAAGGCGTGCCATTTGAACCAGCAGCACAACAACAACTAGAAAATATTGCAGCTATGGACATTGTGCATAGCCACATTGCCGTCATGCCTGACGTTCACTTAGGAAAAGGAGCAACCATAGGCAGTGTTATCCCCTCAATTGATGCAGTGATCCCCGCAGCGGTAGGTGTTGATATCGGTTGCGGTATGGTCGCAACGAGAACAACCTTAAAAGCCAGCGACCTACCTGACAATCTCAAGTCGATACGCAGCGCTTTTGAAGCCGCAGTGCCTCATGGTCGCACAGCCAATCGCGGTAAGCGAGACAAAGGTGCATGGGGAAATATCCCCAAACTGGTGGCGAAAGAATGGCAAACGTTGGAAACTCGATTCGACAGAATTTGTCATAAACATCCAGCAATTGCTAAAAGCAACCATGTTAACCACTTGGGTACAATGGGCACAGGTAATCACTTTTTAGAACTCTGTATAGATGAGCATCAATCTGTTTGGATCATGCTGCATTCCGGCAGCCGTGGCGTAGGCAATCGTATTGGTACTTACTTTATTGAACTCGCAAAAAAAGAAATGCAACGTCATCAACAACATTTGCCAGATTTGGATCTTGCTTACTTAAAAGAGGGCAGTGCCTATTTTGATGATTACGTTGAAGCCGTAGAATGGGCACAAGATTTCGCAGCCAAAAACCGCGAGATAATGATGTTTAACGCTCTAAAAGCATTGCGCGAAGAACTACCAATTCCATTTGAGACCATAGATGTTGCAGTTAACTGCCACCACAATTACATTTCCCGCGAGGAACACTTTGGAAAACAATGTTATGTCACTCGTAAAGGGGCTTTACGCGCAGAAAGAGGCGAAATGGGGATAATCCCTGGCAATATGGGGGCACGCTCATACATAGTTAGGGGGCTTGGCAATCCAGATAGCTTCAATAGTTGCAGCCATGGAGCAGGTCGCGTTATGTCACGTACCAAGGCTAAAAAGACCTACAACATCGCAGATCAGGTAGCGGCAACAAAAGGCGTGGAGTGCCGCAAAGACCAAGCGGTCATCGACGAGATCCCGCACGCTTATAAAGATATAGACAAGGTAATGGCTGCACAACAAGATTTAGTAGAAGTCGTGCACACATTAAAACAAGTAGTATGTGTAAAAGGTTAATAATGACTCATAAAAAAACAATAATCATAGACGGTTCAAAAGGCGAGGGCGGTGGGCAAGTTTTAAGAACTTCACTGAGCTTATCTATGTTAAACAATCAGCCCATCGAAATTCGTAACATTCGTGCAGGCCGTAAAAAGCCTGGACTGATGCGACAGCATTTGACCTGTGTACTTGCGGCACAACAGATCAGTAATGCGGCTGTTGAAGGCGCAGAGCTAAATTCACAATATATTAAATTTACCCCAAATGCAGTCGAACCAGGCGAGTATGAATTCAAAATTGGCACAGCGGGCAGTACCGTGCTGGTATGTCAAACCATATTGCTTCCCTTGGTATTAGCAGGAAGGGCATCAAGCTTAAAACTGCATGGCGGCACGCACAATGGCATGTCTCCTTCTTTGACCTTTTTTGAGCATTCATTTTTGCCAGCACTTCAAACTATGGGCATCTCTTGCCAAGTAAAAACCACCAAGTTGGGGTTTTTCCCTGCTGGTGGCGGCTGTTGGCAAATAGATATCGACCCTACAGATACATTATCACCCTGTCTGTTTGAGCAACCCGGATTAGAGTTAGAACAACAACAAAGTCACTGTAAAGCGATGTCAATTGTTGCCGGGGTAAAAAACTCTGTCGCAAAAAGAGAGATCGAAGAAGCGAAAAAGCGACTTGGTTGGAATGCGCCCCATACAGAGATATTAAATTGCGCAGCACACGGGCAAGGCAATAGCTTTCACTTAAGTGTTGGCCATCAAAATCAAGTAGCCATGTTCGAACAAATGGGTGAACTTGGTCTAAGCGCAGAAAAAGTAGCCGAGAGAACCGTCGACGCTCTAAAAGCTTATTTGAACTCGGGCGCCGCAATTGAAGAGCACTTGGCGGATCAATTACTTCTGCCCATGGTACTGGCTGGAAAAGGCAGCTTTACCACCACGCAGCTAAGTAGCCACACCACTACCAATATTGATGTGATCAGCCAAATAACGGGGACCTGTATCAAAACACAACAACTTAACGACAAGCTTTGGAAAGTTTTTTTGGATTAGCTATGAACGTACCAGAATATAGCATCGCACCAGAGATACACCATGACATAATGACACGCATCAAAAGCACTGAACAAGAGCATAACGTAAAGGTCCTTTACGCCATTGAGTCTGGTAGCCGCGCTTGGGGGTTTGCATCTCCTAATAGTGACTATGATGTCCGCTTTATCTATGCCCATCCCAAAGATTGGTATTTGTCAGTGATGCTAGAAGACCAAAGAGACGTGATTGAATACCCCATTGTCGACGATATTGATATTAATGGCTGGGATTTAAGAAAAGCACTAAAACTACTGCGCGTCTCAAACCCAGCGATTGGTGAATGGCTTCAATCACCCATTGTTTATATCAACCATAACCACTTTCAAACACAGGTGATGGCACTTTTTAAACAGTACTATAAAACAGAACGAGGGTTGTATCATTATTTCAATATGGCTAAAAACAACTATCGAGGTTATTTGAAAAATGAATATGTTCCGCGTAAAAAATATCTCTATGTTTTGCGTGCACTATGTGCAGCAAGGTGGATAGAGCGCTTTAAAAGCCCACCCCCCATCGAGTTTACAGCCTTGGTGACAGCTGTTGTAGATGACAGTGCCTTGTTTGACGAGATCCAGAAACTGGTGGTAGAAAAACAGCACACTACAGAAAAAGCACTAGGGCCGCAAATTCCGATACTTAATCAGTTTATTGAAGCCGAGCTCAATCATTTCAATTATCAATTCGATAAGTCAGATGTAGACCAAAACACAGCGGCACTGGATAAGGTCTTTTTGCACATGTTAGATTTTATATAATTGATTAAACCGCACGTTGAGTATGTAATTTTCTACTCAACACTCTGCACTGCATATCCACTTTTAACCACAATGCACCAACAAAATGACACGTTACCACTTTGATGTAGCTCTTTGAAGTATAATAATATTCATCAAATTTAGTTCTGCACACATTAAATCTATCTACACGATACATTTGCATTTAAAATAGGGACTCACGTAAGAGCTCCCTCTTCCATTTACTAAAATAAACAAAATATACGAGTAACAAAAAAATGAAAAAAATAGCACTATTTGCCTTTTTGGCACTGTCGTTTAATGCAAGTGCAGCTTGGTCAGGGCTAAAAGAGATCCACACAATCAAAGCACAAAGCAATGGTGTTTATGTTCAACTGAAAAGCTTCACAAACACAGATAACAGTGTTCAGTGCACATATAACAATGGCTTTTTTTTGGAGTTCAAATCAGCTGAAGAGTATCAAACACGCGTTTCAATGTTATTGGCTGCGTATATGGCTGGTAAACCGGTAAATATTAGCTACAACAGCTGCGCACTTGGCTATCTGAGTGTAGGCAGTGTTTCTTTGAACTAACATTAAGAAAGCAAACGAGCTTGCAAGGATGCCGCTCGCTATCTCACACATAAGAAAACGCCAAGTAATACTAAGTTGTCAGCTAAACTTTTTTACCCTCGTCAAAAATACCTGCCAACAAATTAGTGTGCGCGTCCCACCAGCTGAAACTCCAATCTGATAGTCAATAGGCTTTAAATTAATTTAATAAAAGCAGTAAATTTACCAGCTCGTAATACGACTCATAGTAATGAACTCTATTAATTGAAAGAAAAGTTACGATGAGCGGAATGAATAACTGGCCAGCAGATGCAGACGGCGATGTACTGCGCATATTAGAAGAAAGAGATTTTGACTTCGATAAAACACACAACATTGAGTTTTATATTGAATTTAATAACTGGCCTCTCACTGACAAGCAACAGCGAGAAATCACCGAAAACTTACCAAGTGCAAGCTTTTTAGACTCTGACCAAGAATCAATTGCTGATGGAGACGCGCCCGGATATGTATTGTACACGGCTAACAATATCGTCACTCACGAATTTGTCGGCCAGGAGCAAGCGAGGCTAAGTCGTCTTGTCGAACACTTAAATGGAGTTTGTAATTCATGGGCTGTTTGTAGCCCTTGTAGCTAATTAAAGTAACTCCTTTTTGCACTGACCAATCGCCGCAATTGAACAGATAGGGTGGGTTGGTGCAATTTAATCCCAATAACTGCTTATTCTCGCCCATGTCAGTAAACAACTAACTGTCATTCTATGAGTGCTTTTCAACTATTAAATTACCGACGTCCCGATCTAAACATAGTGTACTACATTCTCCTGACGACACTTTATCTATAAAACTTGACCCAAAAAATAGCAGGCTGTAGAAAAAGTATCTAACTTAACATGAGCGTGAATTCCTCTGTATCTAACTCCACAGTATTTGACTCTGCTCAAACATCGCCACTTAAGGAGTAAAATGACTACCTCAAACATTGTTTTAAAACAGCAAGCACCAATAGTCGAAGAATTCGCAGCGATCAGAGCATTGATTGGCTGGTCTAATCCGCAGCTGAGCACCCTAGCAAACAGTATGCGTGCAACATTATTTTGGGTTTCTGCGTATCGTGACAAGAAGCTAATAGGCACGGGCCGCGTTATCGGTGATGGCTCCATGTACTTCTACATTCAAGACATCATTGTTCACCCCGAACATCAAAATATTGGGCTAGGTTCTCAAATTATGGGGAAAATCGGTACTTATCTGGATAAAAACTGCCAGTCTGGTGCAACGATTGGTTTGCTAGCAGCCCAAGGGAAGGAAGCATTTTACGAAAAGTTTGGCTTTACCGCTCGTGATGGCACAAAACTCGGCTTAGGCATGTGTAAGTTTATATGACGTGGACCCGTCAATTTCAGGGGACAATCACAAGTTAAGTGACGTAGCTGTACAACTTAAAAAAGGAACATTGGGGCTGAACAACAGCCTCCAAAATGAAAAAGCGTTAGCTATTTCATAAACTCTTTGTAAGTTTTACCAATAAACAAATCCTTTTGCTTTAAATTGACTAGATGCTTACATGTTGAAGTAAATATTGGCAACTGGACTACCCCCGTTTCTTGTCCAGTCGGTACTAGAGCCATAAAAGCATTGCGTTTATATGCTTTGCTCGGTTGCCTTTGACGCTTGTTCACAATGGCCTTTGCCAAATATTTGCCTTGCTCTACGGCAAGATAACCAAGCTTTGCTTCTCCGACTTCGGCAATATCACCGAGTGCATAAAAATTGTCTTGTCCAACCACTTCTAAGCGTTCATTGACAACAACAAGCCCTTTATCGTTTAGCAGATGCTTAAAGTGCGGCTGTAAAAATGCATTGTTTGGTTTAGTGCCTGTGGCCATGTATACGACATCCGGCGTTATTTCATGCCCACTGCGTTCATCTTTATAGCTATTCCCACTTTGTTGATAGTTACTTTTCAATTTAATGTGCACACCTAAATTGGCCAATTGCTGGTGGGCTTTACGTTGTGCTTTTTCACTAAAGCCATCGAGAACAGCATGACCTTTGTGCACCAATGTCACATTGACGCCTTCGATCGCATATGCAATTTCACCAGCAAGCTCGACTCCGACAACACCGCCACCTATGATTAAAACCTCTGATGCACTTTTGAGCTTGTCATAGTGGCGTTTTAGCTCACCTTCTCTATCACGTAAAGTAGACGCATCAATGGATTTTGCCAGAGGCAGTGTTGGGTATTTGGATCCTGTTGCAATTACAACTTGTTCAAAACTAATAATTTCGCCGTTTTCAAGTAAAGCAGTGTTATCGCGCAGCACTTGTACTGCGCTTTGCACAAAACTCCCCGCTAAAATATCCCGATAATACCTGCGTGCTAACCCTTTCGCTTTATCTGGGTCAGCCACCTCTCTTAACACTGCATAGGTCACCTCAAAGTAATCTTTTCTATCGACTAATGTTGTTTTGATCCCATTTTTTTGTAACTTTTGCGCTACCGTGACGCCACCAAAGCCTCCACCTATGATCAATACTTGGGTTTTCATATTTACTTTCTCCACTCACTAGACGAGCGATAGCATATACCGTTGCAAATTTGTTTTTAATGCGTAATTAAAATACCCTTATGTGCATATTTGCAACGCAATACTGACTATGGATAAATGGACCGAATTTAAAACAGCGTATCGATTAGCAAAATTGAGAACGCTCAGTGCCACGGCAGAAGACTTAGGCATACATCGCTCGACGGTGATGCGCCACATTGACGCCTTAGAAGCACACATTGGCGTAAAGTTATTCCAACGTAATGACAAAGGCTATATTCCCACTGAGGCGGGGTTGGAGGTAATGCGTTTAGGGGAAATCACCGATGTACAGTTTAAGCAATTTATCGATAAAACAACCAACCCAAGTGCACTGATGGAAGGCGTTCTTAAGATCACCTGTGTCAGTGAACTGTCTGTTTTACTTTTTCCTGTGATCCGGCAATTCCAGACACGATATCCGAATGTGCGCTTTGAAATCCTCGGTGATATTCGCAAATATGATCTAGAGTACGGGGAAGCGGACCTAGCGATCCGAATGGGAGAAAAGCCACAAACACTCGACAATATTGTCATTCCATTTCAGCGGATTGACGTAATTCTATGTGCACACCAAACGTATATCGAAAAACATGGTCTACCAACACCAGGTAATGTATCCCAGCATCAGTTTCTAGCAAACTCAGAACGCATTGCGCACTTGCCATGGAATGAGTGGATCCATACCCACATTCCACACAGTAACATAGTCACCACCAGCAACTCTTATCAAGTACTGGACCATGCACTCCATGCTGGGTGCGGGATCTCCATCGCCACCAAACAAGCTGTGCAAAGTAACAATCTACTCCATGAACTCGCAATCGGCGACCACTGGCAAGTCAACAGCTGGATATTAGTTCACCGTGACATTATTCATATACCTAAGGTAAGAAAGTTCATAGATATGTTGAAATGCGCTTCCCCCTTCGGTGAGACTTAAGTTATACTGATGGGTTGAAGAGACTTTCAAAAACAATTAACTGCGCCTATGTTATTCGTCACCTTCATCTATTTCTTGTAAGAAACCTGCGAGCACATGCCTGTTGTGTGCTAGCTGAGCGACTTTTTCATCCACCTCTCGCAATTGGGCGTTTAGAAGCACTCTCAACTCATCACAAGGCTCAAAAATAGGCCGCTCCCCACGCACACAAGGTAGAAATACTTGGATGGTGCTCAAGGTCATGCCTGCAGAATTTAGTAACTTAACTCTCTCTAATGTTTGCACTTCTCGTTGATCATAATCACGGTATCCGGAAGCGGACCGCCGTGGCTTTAAAAGCCCTTGCTCCTCATAATAGCGTAGCATTCGTATACTCACGCCGGTTAGTTTGGATAACTCACCAATTTTCATACATGGCTCTTGACTCTAACAGCACTGTGAGGGTTTATATTATTGGCTTCCAAAAGCAAATTCAACGGAAGTAAAGTATGAAAAATCAAGATGTTGTACAACAAGTCTTTATCAACGGCCGACGTCAGCCCAATTCAGAAACTAACCCATTAGTATTTGCAGGCTTTGCACACTTCAGTGCCATGCAAGTACGAAATGGCAAGGTTAAAGGGGTGGATTTACACTTAGAACGATTGCGCCTAGCTTCACTGACCCTTTTTGGTAAATCAGTGAGTGACGCTCAACTTCTATCTTACATTCGTGAAGCAATTGCAAATTCCTCCGATGATTGCTCGCTGAGCGTGACCCTTTACTCTGCTCATGGTGAATTTACTACTCGTAGTATGAATACTCATCCCAATGTACTGGTGAACACCAGTGCACCATCAAATGGGCCTCAAGGCCCTTTAAGGCTAACTACTATTCCACACGAAAGACATTTACCAGAAATAAAACATGTAGGGGAAATTGGTAAAACTTACTACCTGCATCAAGCTAAATCGCTCGGATTTGATGATGCATTATTTATCGATAAGCAAGGTCGCATAAGCGAAGGGACAATTTGGAATGTCGCTTTTTGGGATGGCAATCACGTTATTTGGCCAAGCGCCGCAATGCTAAAAGGCACCATGATGAGTATGTTACAACGTCAATTGACCAAGTTAAATGTGCCACAACGCACCACGCAATTAACACTCGATGAGCTCAGTTCATTCACAGGGGCGGTTGTTATGAATTCATGGACACCCGCAGTGAGTGTAAAGGGCATTGACAGTGAATCGTTTGAGCAATCGGATACACTCAAGAACCTGCTACACCGAGCCTACGAAACTGAAATGGCAAAAGCAGTTTAAATATTTATGGGATAATTGCGGTACTAGTGTGTACCGTTTTGCAGCACTTAACATCTGAGCCGTTAGTCTGTCACTTTTTGCCACACTTCTCGATACGCTCGCTCATTCGACAATATCATTTGATTTTGGGTCAACTTGTCGACGTTCACTGTCCACCTATGCACCTTATCTGGTGCATAGGTGGGCGCCTCTATCACCGTCAACTGAGTTACGTGTATGCGCCAACTGCCTGTTGTTTTGTGAAAATGCGCGTCGCCAAACCCGTTTGCAAAACCGCTTTGCTCAACATCGCACTCAATCTTTCCAGACTCTTTAAATAAACATGTTTTTCTATCATGGTGACTCGTACCACGATCAGAATAATGCCAAATGCCCACCAACCGCTCGGCAAGGCTCAACTGCGTATAGTTTGTGTGGGTACACCCAGACAAAACAACGACCATAATTAAACAAAGAGATTTCATTTCAACCCCTTGGCTTTGCCAGCCTATTACCCTCTTATCTCTGTTACCTAAGTTAATTTAGCCTGAGTAGCTAGATAATACCGATGAACCTTTAAACTTATTGGTTAGTTCTTTTTCTATGCCACTCGTTTGTTGGTTCAGCTTCGATTTATTTTTGTACTCGAAATAGTGCTATACGAAAACTCTTTTACAAAGAGTAACAAGCTTGCACAGCCATTTGCACCTTAGGTCATGATTGCAACAGTAGCTATAGATATACTTTTCCCTGTTGAGTAAGCGCATATACACACCTTCAACTTTAGTAGATATGTCTAATGCAGTTATTTAACATGTTGATTTCCCTGTCTTAATAAGACTTTTGGCGCGCCCATGGCGCGCTTTTTTTTACGCTATGCATGACTCTTACCCTTGCCACCTCCTTCTTTTTAAAAAACGCGTCTGTTTATCTTATATCGAACATGTACTCAAGTGGCACTTATACATTTTTCTACTATATTTCTGACTAATAGTAACGATTATCAACTAGGTGGACTATGTTATTTTCATCAAGGACAGAGCGTCAAAAATTACAATCTTTAGAAGCCAAACTTAACGTCTTTTTTGAAAAACAATCTGTATTAGAGCTCAATGACGAGGGGAAAATTACGCAAGTCAGTGAGCATTTTTTGACAGAACTTGGCTGTAAGCAAGCCGATTTAATCGGTCAACATTACAGTCGAATTATAAAGACAAAGCTTGATTTAGATAACCATATTGCTCAGCCAGACCAAGAGCTGCAAGTCCAATATCAACACAATTCCGTATTTTGGTTTCGCGTCTCTGTACACAGCACATTTGATCAGCAAACTCACAATAAACTCACGCTATTGCTGCTGCACAATGTGACTGACTATAAGCGCACCAACATTGAACATTTAGGCCAAATTGAGGCCATTAGTAAATCACAAGCTGTCATCGAGTTTAATATGGACGGTACAATCGTTCATGCCAATGACAACTTCCTACAAGCAATGGGATACACACTGTCAGAAATAGTCGGGCAGCACCACAGTATGTTTGCAGAACCTGAGTACGCCAAAAGTGAGGAGTATCAGTTATTTTGGCAAGCGTTGAATCAAGGTCAATTTAGTACAGGAGAATATAAAAGGCTCGCCAAAGGCGGGAGGGAAGTTTGGATCCACGCATCCTATAACCCCATTTTTGATGCTAATGGTCGCCCATACAAAGTAGTAAAGTACGCTTCAGATATAACACAAACTAAATTGCAAGCGTCGGATTATCAAGGTCAGCTTGAAGCCATCAGAAAGTCCCAAGCTGTTATCGAGTTCAATATGGATGGCACTATCATCTATGCCAATGAAAACTTTTTATCGGCCATGGGGTATACGCTAGATGAAATAAAAGGCCGGCATCACAGTATGTTTGCAGATCCAGAGTATGCTGCAAGTGCCGAATATGCGAATTTTTGGGCTGAATTAAATGCCGGGCGATACTCCGCAGGGGAGTACTTACGCAAAGCTAAGCACGGAAAAGAAATTTGGATTCAGGCATCTTACAACCCGATATTAGATTTAAATGGCCGCCCATTTAAGGTGGTTAAATACGCGTCTGATATCACGGAGCAAAAGCTTCAAGCCGCCAACTATGAAGGACAATTGCAAGCCATTGGCAAATCACAGGCAGTGATTGAATTTAACATGGACGGCACCATAATCAATGCCAATGAAAACTTCTTAAAAACGACTGGCTACACACTGGACGAAATTCAAGGCCAACACCATAGCATGTTTGCTGATCCAGACTACGCCAACAGTCAGGCATATAAACAGTTTTGGCAACAACTCAATCAGGGAAAATTTGACTCAGGTGAGTACCAAAGAGTTGGTAAAAATGGCAAAAAAATCTGGATACAGGCGACTTACAACCCCATATTTGACTCTAATGGCAAGCCCTTCAAAGTTGTTAAATTTGCGACGGATATTACTGCGCAAAAGTTACAAAGTGCCGATTTTGCAGGGCAGTTGGCTGCAATTCACAAGTCACAAGCGGTGATTGAGTTCAATTTAGACGGCACTATCCTTGATGCTAACGAGAATTTTCTTGCAACAACTGGGTACTCCCTAGCAGAGATAAAAGGTAAGCATCACAAAATATTTGCCGAGGCCGAATATGCACGCAGCCAGGAGTATCAAGATTTTTGGCAGCGCCTGCGCCTTGGACAATTTGATAGTGGCGAGTACAAACGTATTGATAAAAATGGTCAGGCTATCTGGATCCAAGCATCCTATAACCCCATTTTTGATGCCGAAGGCAATCCCTTTAAGGTGGT
Source organism: Pseudoalteromonas luteoviolacea (assembly GCF_018100925.1). Lineage (GTDB taxonomy): Bacteria > Pseudomonadota > Gammaproteobacteria > Enterobacterales > Alteromonadaceae > Pseudoalteromonas > Pseudoalteromonas obscura. Next base: position 395,133 of record NZ_JAGJEH010000007.1, read on the forward strand.
AAAATACGCTACGGATATCACAGCTAGAAAGCGCGCGATTTCGAGTATCAAACACGCCATCATGGCGCTAGCTGAGGGTGAGTTAATGCATACCATAGAGGAAGATTTAGGCACTGAGTTTAATATTTTAAAAAACGCTATGAACGCCCTCATGAATAATTTAAATAGCATGGTGCAAGAAATCACTGAAGCTTCAAATAGCGTATACCAAGGCGCACAGAGTATTGCCAATAGTAACGAAGAATTGAACAAACGTACTGAAAACCAAGGCGCAAGCATCGAAGAAACAGCTTCTACCATGGAAGAGCTAACCGTGACCGTGCAGCAAAACGCCAAAAGCGCCAAAGATGTGTCTGATCACGCCGATGAAGTTATGGTCAAAGCCCAGCAGGGCGGCAGTACTGTTTCAGATGCAGTTGCAGCGATGAATGAGATAGAAGCGTGCAGTAAAAGCATCTCAGATATCATTGGAGTTATTGATGAGATTGCTTTTCAAACTAACCTATTAGCACTCAATGCCTCAGTAGAAGCGGCCAGAGCAGGAGAGGCTGGTAGAGGGTTTGCGGTGGTCGCCAGTGAAGTCCGTAATCTTGCGCAGCGCAGTGCATCCGCAGCCAAAGAAATTAAAGGCCTTATACAAGATAGCTCTCAAGCGGTATCTAAAGGTAGCCAGCTGGTATCGGCATCAGGGGATACTTTTGAGCAGCTGATCCAAGTGGTCAAAGAAGTCAATGTGATGATCACTGAAATAACCGAGGCCAGTCAAGAGCAATCAGAGGGCGTCGCTGCAGTGTCATCTACGATTGCGCAAATGGATAACGAGACGCAGAAAAATATGCATTTAGTCGAACAATCCACGCATTCAAGCCAAGTTATGAGGCAACAAGCTCAAAACTTGTTGCAACAAGTCGCTAGCTTTAAAACACAAGCGACAACTCAGCAAGAGTTGCTCCCAGCGCCAGAGGCTGTAGGAATGCTGCGGCTTGGTGTAGGGAATTGAAACACGTATGAAAATCACAACAGCTTGTTAGGTAATAATGTTTTTATATCAATACTTAACAAGCGGTGGTTTTAAATAGAGCACTCGCGCCCATTTCAGTTAAAATCCACACTGGAGCATTGGGCTGCCACCTATGAAAATCACAGGAACAGCGATAGTTAATTAATATCTGAAAAACCATTTTGGATAAGTTAAAACCACTTAACTTCTATGGCAATAGATTATTTCTTAAGATTAATCCCGACAAAAAGAGGTTGCTCACACTATTACACCTGTGGAACTGATAAAAGCTAATTCGCTAATTCAGATTCAAAATAGCTGGCGATAAAGTCGACAAACGCTCTAATTCTATAAGGTAAATAGTCTGAATTTTTATACACTGCGTACATTGGTAGAGAACTTTTTTGATGGTCTGCGAACAATTCTGTCAACTGATTCATTTTAAAGGACTCTTGAACCATCCATTTCGGCATAGCGGCTATACCACATCCCAATATCGCCATTTTCACTAACATTTCTGGACTATCGCTAGTAACCAACTCTCGTACCACGAATTTCTTTTTATTTATTTGCCAAACATTTGAGGTGGTACTTAAAGAGTAAGTTAGGCAAGTGTGCTTTGATAACTCTTCGGGAACAACAGGAGTACCATTATTTTTTAGATAGTCAGGTGATGCAAAATAACAAACGTCGTGATCCAGCAGCTTTTTGGCTTTCAACCCTGAATCCTTGAGGTAAGAGGCTCGAATAGCGATATCAATATCGTCACGATATAAGTCTACATGCTTGTCGTCGACTGAAATATCTATTTTCACTTCAGGGTTTGCTATCAAGAATTTTCGTATAGGAACCGCTAGTCGCTGAGTAGCAAATGCTGACGGGGCTGATATCTTAAGTGTACCTACAGCAAGGCTTAGCTGTTTGTTAATCAATTGCTCAGTCAGGGTCATTTTCTCAATAAGTTCGTGGCAAAAGCCAAGGTACTGTTTACCAGCACTTGTTAAACTAATCTTACGTGAGTTCCTATGAAATAGAGTAAAACCTAAATCCCCTTCCAACCAAGCTATCTTTTTACTCACGGCTCCTTGTGTCGTATTGAGTTCGATTGCTGTAGCCGTAAAACTCTCTAACCGAGCGACGTGCCGAAACACTTTTATACACGCTAACTTGTCCATCACCATTCCAAATTGGAATATCAGATATCGTAAAACTATCATTTATCTGGCTATTAAGGAATGCTTAAATGCCATTGAAAAATTTATTGGGAGTTTTACATGACGTATATTACTGCTGTTCTTGGCGTTTTTTTCACCTTTGCAAGTTCAATTAAAATATTAGGCTGGCAGAAGTACATATTTGAAACACAGCTGGCTTTCTTTCGAAAGTATGGGTTAACTCGTATACATATGTTTTTGGTTGGTATTATCGAACTGACGGCTGCACTATCATTGTTAGGTTCGTTGGCATACGAACATGCAATATTAAATTGCATTGGCGCTCTATGTATTACTTTAGCGTCAGTTGGCGCGATTTTTTTCCACTTAAAATTCGATACACTGAAAGATGCTATTCCAGCAATGGTAACTTTGTTGCTATCTTCTGCATTAGTTATATCCAACCAAACTCTGCTGTCACAATTTCTCAGTAGCAATTGAAACGATGGCGTTTACTCATGACCAACTATGGGATAATAGATAGGAGGCAGGCTTCTATACATTGAAAAAGAGCGCACAATTGCGCTCTATATAAAGGAGTTTGCTTGCTAACAAATCAGATTAATTAAACAAGCAGCTTTTCTCATCCAGATTTCACTTTGATGCCTTGTTCCGTTACTCGGATTGGAATTTATCACTGGCACTTGCAAATTTATTCAGGTAGGTTATCGCCGCTTTCAAGGCAAGATCTGCATTTTCCGCGTTCTTAACATGGTCTATTTGAATGTCAGGCAAAAACAGCTCTCTTGCACTGCCATCGACATGAAATAGCTTTTCAACCGGGATCACCACATCAAGCTTTGAATTGGGTAATGTATGTCCGGAAATAGCACCTAGTAACTGAGCCATCTGAGTCCCTATCACTGTGGCACGGTTCATACCATGAAGCCCAATCGTTAACCCTTCCCCCATACTACCAGTCCAGCGATTACTCAAAACCACCAAAGGCTTGCCATAAGTAAAGTCACCTCTTGGATAGACAAACTCTTGCCAACGCCTTTTAACGCCATATTGGCGTTCTACAGCAATCAATTCATGCTCTTGATAGGGAAGTCGCTGCGCGATAAACCTGCTCATTATGCCTCTAGCAACATCGCTATTCCCACCACTGGGGGTATTGCGCAAGTCCAATATCAAACCGGCTGATTGTTTGTACTGTGATATTGCCTCATCAAAAGCGCCGATCAATGCATTGTTGTCCAAACTGTTTTCAGGTCTGATATACGCAAACTCGCCTATTAGCTTACTGGTTAATAGTGGCTTTTCCTTCAAAATGCCCGCAACAACCTGCCCAGTGTCTATTGTCAACGTTTGCAAACGTCCTTGCCAGTTCACATCAACAGAGATCTGCTGCTCCCTTGTTCCCGTTAACAATCGATTGAGAACCCAGGTTTGAGCCGCTTTTTGACCTGATACATTGGCTTGTCTGACAGCTTCAAGAACCGGCTTGTTGTCTATTTTCTCTATAATCATACCCGGCCTAAATCCCACTTTATGCGCATAACCAGTATGCGGTAGTGAAGTGATAATTGCTTTGCCGTTACGTAGCTCAGCCCACATTGTCAATGCGGTGGGCATCGGTAGGTAATAGTCACGAGGCCTAGGTCTTATTTCACTATGTTGATCATAGAAAAACTCAAAACAATGGTTAAGCTTCCTCGACAAATCATTGCGTGTTTTTATCTTATTAGTATCTTTTTGCAAACAGGCATTGAACAGCTCTTTATCAACTTGCTTCTTATCGAAATAAGCATAGCGCTCATTTAGCAATGAAATAAATGAGGTTATGTCTTCGTCGATCGCTACTGGCGACAAGTCCTGCTTAGTCGCCTGTGAAAATGCCCCGCAGCTGGACATCAATGAGATAAAAAATACACTGGCTTTAGCGCAAGCTCCCTTGTTAGAAAACAGAATGTTCAATTTAGTTTTTTCCTTCTTCTAGCTGTCTCTCTTTCTCGCTTAAACGCCGCTCCAATTCCATCATCGATATTTTTCCTTCTTGAAAGAGTCTTTCCTGATCTAAAACATAAAGAGCAAACGTCAAATTGGAGATAAACAATCTTGGCCTATAGATTTTTGCTCGTTTCATGACAATCAGTGATTCACTCAACTCCGTCAAAGATTCTTGCGAGAGATTTTTAATGAATAGCTGTTGCGACATCAATGCATCTAGGTAATCGGGGTAGGGCAATGGGTTATTTTTGAAGAAACGAGCCTTTGATTCTTTTGTTTCCTCACCCGCTTCATTACTCTTATAGTAATCCATTACCGCATGACTATAATCAAGACTTTCAGATGCAACAGCCTTAGCCGCATAAAGCAGTTTAATTAGGTCACGACGTTCCCTTTCATCTTCATCGTAATTGCTTATGGCAATCGCCAACAAAACACCAACAAGCGTTGCCACCAGCGTAAGTACAAAATTACTTGCAAGCTCGTTATTCTTTGTAAACTGTTTAAATTTAGGAATGAAAAAAACCGAGCAACACGCAATCAAAATAACCGTTGTGATCAAATACGCCATTTTTTACATCTTTTATAGTTGTTATATTTCCATCTTACATTTGGTACTTTAGCAGCTACAAGTATCAATTTTAAGATAAATCATAAAGATTCCAATTCCTTATGAAGCCACTGACTAAACAGCTCAATACGCTTTAAGCGTGGAGACTGAGGGTCATACATCAGTCGATACTGCGTGCCCGGCATCAGCCCGAACTCATAGGGCTGTACCAGCATACCTTCATTTATATAGTGCGCTGCTTGTTTTGCTGAGCCCAAACACACTCCGTGACCTGCAAGTACAGCGCTCATTGCAACATCAATATTGTTCACTTGTAGTACTTGGCAGGCGCTAATGTCTGGATCAATACCAATATGCTCAAACCACTTAGGCCAATAAGAGATACCAGAATAATCAATTAGCCAACTTTGCTTTAAGCTGGCAGGGCGGCTTGGATCGAGCACGTCAGCAACAGCGGGAGAACATAGAGGAACAATAGGGTCGTTGATTAAAACCTCACAGTGATAATCAGGATATTCACTGTAGCCATAGCGAATCGCGATGTCTATCTCACCTTGGCGTAAATCTTCTACTTCCTTTGAAGTCACAATGCGTAGATCAATATCAGGATATGCAGATGAGAACTTCCACATTCTAGGCACCAATACTAATGACGCAAAAGATTGTGTTGTTGTGATGGTCAACTTACCTGGCAATGGCTCATATTGGATCTTTTTCAGGCCCTCTACAATTAATTCAAAGCCGTTCTGTATCGCTTCGGTTAAAACAGCGCCTTGATAAGTTAGCTGCATACAGCGACCTTGGCGGTAAAACAGTTTGCAACCAATCTGCGCTTCAATTTTACGAATTTGTTGGCTCACAGCAGCCTGTGTCACATTTAATTCCTCGGCTGCTTTGCTATAACTTTGTAGCCTTGCCGCCGCCTCTATCATGCGAAATCCAGATATATTTAGCAACTCTTTATACATAACCTTAACTTATATATATGTTTAGTATTTATCGTTCGTAATAGACAAATTTATAACACATAATTTTTATACCCCACTATAAAAAGCAACAAAAACAATGGAAAAAACAGCAAAAAGTTCAGAATTAAAAACTAACTTGATATCAATATGGTTAAGTAAAATAGGTAAATCACTCCAATTAGAGCACTTATGCAACCACAAATAAAATAACTTTAAATTATGTTAGTGGTAAAATCAGGTACAACCACAAATGATTCATGTGACTTTTTGGTCGGTCCACTATGATCAACTGGATAATTTTTTGCTGTGATCTTTGCAACCTCAATTGACGTACTCTATGTTTAAAGCAGGCAGAGTGTCTTGCTACGGAATACGAGGTAAGAAACGCATGATTAAAGGAATTATTTTTGACTTGGATGGCACATTAGTCACCTCCAACCTAGACTTCGCCATGATGAAAGCGCAGCTGGGTTGCCCTAGAGAAAATGACTTGTTGGAATTCGTCGATACACTGCCCTCACCCTACATGCGTGAAGAAGCAATGGCGCTTATTCATCAACACGAAATGCAAGATGCGCATCAAGCGGAGTTTATTCCCGGTGCGGCGCAGGTCGTTGAGCAGTTGCATCATAGAGGGTTTCCTATGGCCATCGTGACACGTAACTTTGCCAAAGCAGCACAAACAAAATTAGCGCGGTGCAACCTGCCTATAGATATCATTTTAACCCGCGACGATGCGCCAGCGAAACCAGACCCTACAGCATTGAATATGATTGCTCAAAAATGGGGCCTGCCAAGTACAGCCTGTATGTATGTTGGCGATTACCTGTACGATATTGAAGCAGCGCATAATGCGCAGATGATATCCTGCCTTTATATTCCCAATGCGACGCCGGAATATTCTTCAAAAGCAGACATCACGTTCAACAATTGGGAAACACTACTGATGCTGATAGAGCAAAAAAATCTCAAATTCCAGCATCAACTCGCCTAAGATTGTGATTTGCACCGATAATCAAGCCTTTCATATGGACTGAGACCCATTAGGGTATAGCCCAAAGCGTCGAGTCTTGTTAGAATCTTGTGCAATTGAATTTCAAATAACGAGAATTAAGATGGGTAGAGCATTTGAAGTCCGCAAAAACGCCATGGCAAAAACGGCAGCGGCAAAAACTAAGGTAAACTCTAAGTACGGTAAAGAGATCTATGTAGTTGCTAAAAACGGTGGCGCAGATCCTGAAACAAATCTATCCCTTCGTCGTTTGATCGAAAAAGCAAAGAAAGATCAAGTTCCAGCACACGTTATTGAAAAAGCAGTCGAAAAAGCTGCTGGTGGTGCTGGTGAAGACTACTCACCGGCACGTTATGAAGGTTATGGTCCAGGTAACTGTATGGTTATCGTTGACTGCTTAACTGATAACCCTAACCGTACAATCAAAGATGTGCGTCTTCCGTTCACTAAAACAGACTCAAAAATTGGTAGCCCAGGCTGTGTAGCCCACATGTTTGATCACTTCGCCATTTTAGGCTTTGCAGGTGACGACGACGAGGCTGTACTTGAAGCCTTAATGATGGCAGATGTTGACGTGACAGACGTTGAAGTTGAAGATGGGAAAGTATCAGTATTTGCACCAAACACTGAGTACTTCAAAGCAAAAACAGCTCTAACAGAAGCATTTGATGGCATCACTTTTGAAGTTGATGAAATCACTTGGATCCCACAAACTCACGTTGAAATCGAAAACGAAGATGACATTGCTAACTTCGAAAAGTTTATGGGTATGCTAGAAGATTGTGACGACGTGCAAAACGTTTATCACAACGCAATCGTTAAAAAATAAACGACCATAAAATATTTATATATAAGCCGGGTAACTTCCCGGCTTTTTTACGTCTATAAATTATAAGTCAAAGGTACGAGATACTGAAAACGCGATGCGCTCATCAGAAGTGTCTGAGTCTATTGATGTATCCTCAGCCGCAATCGACAAATCGAAGCCCGATAAGCTGGTTGAATAAGCGATTTCATAATGATGGTAGGAGCTATTTGTCTCGTCCCATTTTACGTCCCCGCCCACATAATTAGAAACAGTATAACTTACTGAAATATCGTGGTTTTCAGCAACCTCAAAAGTGTGTGATAACGTAGTAATGGTGTGTTTTTCATCTTGACCAGCGTAGTCCCAGCTGTACCAAAAGTTAAATTCAGTCGTGCCCAGCGCATTGTCAAATCCAAACTTAGTGTAAGCTTCTGGGTAATTTAAATCGCTGGAGTCGTCACCGCCATAATAGCTATAATATGCGATGCCGACATCTAGGCTCACAGCGTCAGTCAATGAGAAGGTACGCCCAAAGTAGACATCAACTTCCGTGTCTGTACCATCGCTAAAGTCGACGTTTGAAGCCCATGAACCTGCATACCAATTCGTCTTTGAATTGCTGTAGTCTAAGCTAGCCTGTAGCGCAAAATCGTTATCCGTTTGGCTGATACCATTGAATGTATAATCGGAAGCACCAGTGATGGTTGAAGACCAATCACCTGCAATAACTGAATTAGAGGCAAACAATACAGACAGCGTACACAATGTGAGTCGCAGATTTTTTTTCATAATTTTTATTTCGAAGTTAATCAAACCCCGAACCTTGTTAGTTTAAAAGTAAAAATGCGCTATCTAGATACTTCATATGCACCAAGTTTAGTGTAACTCACTGGTTAAACAAGCGAATACCCCAAGACAAGATCAGTAAATTAATATTTAAACAGCTAAAATTACCATTACCACAATAAGCAGAAACGACATTTGTGCTTTAATGACGTAATCAACGAGTAAAAAATAACTCGTAAAAAAGCATCATTTTAGTAGGTAACATGTTATTTTTGCTAATTTAATCTTAATATTAGCTCTATTTCAATAGTACCTAATTACCAAACATTACAAAGTTTGTTTAGCAAATATACTATTTTGATATTTACACTTATAAATACACTCCATTTTTAATCTCACACACCATAAATAAAAATTTAACGTCAAAAGTGTTCAGTGTATGAACTGCATTCATATCGCAATAGCACTTATACATATGTCCCACGCTCGCCGTAACTTTTTGCCAAGCCGAGTCGGCCACAAGTTTGGTTATAGGCAAAAGGAACATTGTTTATTTGCTTATGGGAGAAAGGATAAAACCTACCTGAAAGGCCTTAAAAACGGCGTTTTTAATTTTTTTTAAATTTTTCCTTGAAAACAAATTGCCCCGTCCATAGATAGTATTGTGAGGACGCCGACAGGGTCCCAACCAATACAAAATATTATTTATTACGTTTGTTTATCGGTTCAATTGAAAGGTGAACAAACCTTATCGCTCTAAGAGGATATTATTATGAGAAACGTAGATCTTACTCCACTATACCGTTCATTCATTGGCTTTGACCACTTAGCGTCACTGATGGACAGAGCTGCACATAATGGCAAGCAAACTAGCTACCCTCCATACAATATAGAGGCGCTAGACCAAGACAAATATCAAATTACAATGGCTGTTGCAGGCTTTAGCGAAGATGAGCTGCATATAGAATCAGAGAACAACACGCTAAGAATTAAAGGTCAAAAAGCCAATAAAGAAGACCAAACTCAACGCAAATTTATTCACCAAGGTATTGCTGAGCGCAATTTTGAACAAAGCTTTCAGCTCGGTGACCACGTTAGAGTGATTGGCGCAGAATTAGAAAATGGTTTGCTGGTAGTCAGCCTAGAGCGAAAAGTACCGGAAGCCTTAAAACCAAGAAAAATTGAAATAGGTAAAGGCAATCTGATCGAAAACGCCAGTTAAGCTTTACCCAAAAAAACCTATTTGATTATCCCTGATAAAGTCGCTTTATGCGGCTTTTTCTGTATATGTAAACCCCCTTTACAAACCAGTAGACTAGCTACTTCGTTCTTTCTATTTCACACAATTCGTTGCCACTGCATGTATCTTCAGGTTCAGTTTTAATTGCTCCATGCCTATTTGAGTGCTGAGTATCCTTACAATTTTGCTTGTACGCTATAGAATCTTGTGCATTGTCGTAAATATAAACAGCCGATGAAAACGCCGCAGTTGTCGCAGCAACCGCAACGGGAATAAAGAGATCTCCAGGAACAATGGGACTGCGATTAGCAGGATCGTCGCCAAAGATCTGTATGTCAATTTCTGTTTTTTCTCTGACAAAATCACAATGCTCATCAAAGTGCATTGTCTTTTTGGGCGCAACTATGCAGCCAGATAGTCCTATTAGGGCAATCAAACTTATCAAATGCCTACTGTTTTTCACACTTACCTCGATACCAATCAATGTACCCCTAATCTAGCACATTGATTTTTAGTAACTTGTAACAAAGTGTAGGCGAGTTTATGAGCAGGTAACGATCTTGATGGGGTAACTGGTATTTAGTGCAAAAATATGAAATGGCAGGCTAAAACTAAACTCGTAGGTAATGAGAGGCATACATCTACTTACTTTCCATCGGAAAAGCTCTCATAGCCGTCACTGAAAGTTGTTTTTACAATTCAAGTTTATGGCTAATGGCTGTGACTTCTATCACTGTTCTAAGTTGAAAAGCGCTCTGTCATTTGGCTTTAGGTATTGATTCCGGTTTACACAATGTTCATGTGGTTGTGATGTATCTCTATTTCTATTAGTGTATGACTTACGATAGTTTTTTGAAGCTTTATTAGTTGTTCTTTACGTAGGCTATCACCTACCTTATAAGATATCATTAATAAGCGGTTAGTTGTTTACAGTCAACTTATGTAAACGCCTAAAACGTTAATCAAGTAATGTAAACTCGGTATGCAGATTCCTACTTTTACAAATGAAAATATAGAACCAGCATTGCGTAGCAACAAACCCGGTGATAGCTTTCAGCAATTTATAGGTGAACTCTTCGGAAAAGAAAGTCCGGAATTTACATTTTCTTTTAGTACAAGTGGAAAAGATGGTTGTATTGACCATACTATTCTACCTAAAGGAAAACGCGTAGTCATCGAATGTAAAGATACACAGGGAGGTATTAAAGAAATTTCAAGGCACTGGAAAGAATTATCGGATAAGTTAAGCAAATACTTAACTGCGAATGAAAGTGCTAAAAAAGGCCAGTCCCAGTATGAACCTTGGTTTGATCTGGAAAATCCTATAACGGACTTCTATTTCTGCTCATCCTCTGAAGTAGTCAACGATTCCAATCTAAAAAGACTCGAATACGAAATAAGTAGTTTTTTCGGGAGATTGCCCTTAAGGCATCTTCACAAGGTTAAAGTAAAACTTCTTACGTGGAATAATTTGCGCCATCGTATTGAAGCCAACTCAGCCTTGGCATTTCGTTGGTTCCCAAGTTGCCGACCAAATGGGCTTCGTCCGTTTACAACGACTACCAAACAAAGTAACAGCAAAAGTTTTCGCAGCTACCTTGAAGAACATACGCTTCCTTATCTTAAGGCAGAGGATGAGCAGTATCAGCCAAAACATACTCTTAGCAAGTTAGAAGATAGCAATTCTTTCTATGGCTGTATCATCACTGGTGTAGGTGGAGTAGGGAAAACTCGCTACGTATTGGAAGTAGGGCGTTGTGCATTAGATAATGGGTGGGTTGTATTACAAGCAAACAACATAAGTCGCACAAACCCTATTCCTAAATTGCTCCAGAGGATTGATAAAAAAGAAAAAGTTCTAATTTTATTTGACTATATAGAATCGCAAACGTCATTTCGTGACATGATTTCAGATATAAACGAGGCAAATGATCATTATCAACGTTATATTCGTTATGCAGCAAATTGTCGTAGCAACTACTACAGCTCTATTCGTGACCTAGACTATCATCTAAAAATCAATTTAAGCTCTGGAAAGCAAGAAAAGCGATTACAGGATTTCAACAAAAAAATCGTTCGTCATATTCTTAGAATAAATAATATAGAAATCAACCCTGATTTTATTCGTATTTGTAATGAAACTCCTATATTAGCAACATTCCTCGCGTATCTAAAAAACAATGAGCGTTATTTGGACATTAGTGAATTGCGTAAAGATATGAGTTTTACAAGCTGGTTCATAAAACGGATTTCTTGCACGTTTACAAACCAAGAGGTCGAAACGCTTCCATTCTTTATGGCGCAATACCCATTAGATAAATCAAACATCAATAGTATGGTAGAGCAAGATTCACTCAGTCGGTATTTGCGATTACATAAGCAACTGCAAAATGATGGCTGGGCGATACAAACTGAAGATAACGAACACCAAATAGTACATGATTTGTTTGTAGATAAATACCTAAGTATCCAGCTAGATGAAGAAAAAGATCACACGCTATATATTCAACAAACACTTCGACTAGCAGAAACACTCAATACTATAACCTCAGCACTTCAGTCACTGCAACGAATTAGCAGTGAATTAAACAGCACAATTAATTGGCACGAGATAATCGGTAACCGCATGGTCAAAAATCCAGACCAGTGGTATGGCGTTAGAAGACAAATAGCAATAACCCCCCTAATTCCCGCAAATCAAAAAATAGTTTTATTTCTCTATTACGAAGAACATTGGGAGGATGTCTTGCAAGAGGTTGAAGTTCAAAATGGATTAGGGTATCTAGCAGAGCAAATAGTAAAAAATGAACTCGAGTTTAATGAGCTGAATCAAAGAAGAACTTTCGTTTCGATGCTGGAAAAGGCAACTACAAATATCAGCCACAGCAACTATATTTTGAATTGGTCACTTAGACTTGAACCAGAAATATTTAAAGAAAAGGCACAAGAATGGATCAATAAACACCCCACTCGCTTTCAAAGCCACTATCTAATGGTTGCTTGGCTCGCAGTAAACTTACCTGTTGGCGAGATCGTTTCTAGCTTGCAAAAATGGTGTGATGCACATGTTTCCTCCTCAACACAAAGTTTTGTCTTAGATGCTTGGATGATGGCTACGAACAACTTGCATGATGTTAAGAAATACGTTCACAATTGGCTTGAATATCAGAACCACTACCTACTCTCTGAGGCAATGTATATCTATAAGGCTTGGCTTAATGCTGGAGGCGAATTGTCTTTTGTTAAAAAACATTTGCGATGCTGGGTAAATTATGAAGATGAAATTTCTTCACCGCAGCGAATCAAGTTGTTTATTCCCTTAGTGAACGCATATCCAAATTTACTAACTAAATTAGAGCTCCGTGATTATTATCACCATGCCTATTTATGGTTTATACGTCACATTAAACACCCAGAATCAATTCAAATATGGCATTTTATAATTGAAAAGCAACACATTCTTGAAGGATATATCGATAAACAAAAGATGATTGAAGCTGGTCTGGATTACCTGAAAGATAAAAAAAACTTCGAAGATGTCAACTGGGTATATTATTGGGTTTCGGTTATCAATTTTATTCTACATTCACAGATAGGTGACTATCGTTCTAGGCTGGATTACCTCCATAGTACAGGGTTCGAATGGATAGCTGATCCAAGGCGGATGTTTATTGGGGATTGGCCGTCTTTATATATTTACTTGTCAAAAAATACAGATGCGCTTAAAAAAAGCTGGTTTCGTGAACTCGGGTTCAAATATATTATAGGTGTAGACTCAGCTGAATCGCATAAAATAGCAATCTTCTTGTTGCAAAGTTTCAATACGGACGCTCCGAACGATGAATTTGTCGAATGGCTGGACAGCTGGTTTTCTAATAAAAAGCAAGTAAAGACCGGATTTCGATTTTGGATACTAGCTCATAAAGTTTCGCAAGAGGCTCAAAGTAAATCCTCATCATTACAGTGGATTAAGATTCAGCGAGTTTTACGTAAACATAAACCCACACAGCTAGATACGTGGGATTATATTTCAAGCCGTTACCCAGAAAATAAAACCGTGAATGGGCGCATATTGAAGTACCACACAATAAAAGGCGGGCTTAATAGGCCAAAACGAAAAGGGTATATTGTTGACATTGGTGTAAATGCTTTTCTATCTGAAGAGGAAGCTAGTCTTAAACCTCTTTCAAGAACTGAGTCAAAAAGGCTGTTAGGGGAGACTTTGGAGTTCGAAATTATTCGGTTATGCGAGAATACTTTCCAGATAGATCTGTCTAGACGAACAATTATTGAGCGCAACAACAAAAAGCATATTTCAGCGTTGTCTGTGGGAGAACATCTTACTGGCACTGTCAAGGTTTTACTGCCTTATGGAGTAATTATTGAGCTTGGGTTTGTCGATGCGTTGCTACACATTAGCGAAATTCCTCATTTAGGAACTAAAAATGAGTTAGATAAAATATATAAAGCAGGGCAAGAAATCGAGGTGGAGGTGATAAACGTGCAAGCCGACCAGAACCGAGTTGGTGTTTCTACGAGATTTGTAAAACCTCAGTACAAAGGATGAAATAACAGCCAAAAAAGCACAGCTAGCTCATACTACGAGGTTTAGATAGACCGTTCACCGCGGACTATATACGAAAAAGTCGAAAATTTCCTAAATTATGTGTTTTCATTTGATATTGAATGGTATTTTTTATTGAAGACTTACTCCCTCTTTAACATGAAAAAAATAATAACAAAGGACATCAATGAGCCCAAAAACATTAGCGGCATTCTTATTACTCTTCGTAGCACCTAGTAATGCAGCAATCACTCTCTCCATGTCTGTCAATAAAGAGTCAGTTTGTAAAGTCTATGAAGAAGCATACACCTCCAAACTATCTGCTGGCACGAGGCCTACATTCAATACCGATGAAATTCCTTCACATAGCGACGGCAGCACATATACTTCTGACGGCTCAGATGTAATCCCCATTGAATTTTCAAAACCATTCACACATGAAGAAGTAAAGTGGCTAGAGTGGCTTCCTATAACTGATTTTGATCACAGCTTTAAGTGGGGAGGTGTATCAACAAATGTTACGGCAATAGGTAGCATAAAGCCTTCATCAGGTAAGTCCCTAGTTTTCCAAGCCAATACCATCGGTTGGCGCGGGCCATTCCATAGGGTTTGGTTGATTGACGATAATAAACTGTCATCTCTCCTAAAAAGCACACCAAGCAATACTGAAGAAATTCCGATTGAAGGAACCGGGGCCAAGCTAATTTTTCCAAACTTCGAAACAAGGTCCCGTTCTAATCTGACCAATGTATTTAAATTTAAAAAAGACTTCTATACCGTAACCAATGAGCAAGTAGTTAAAGTGACAACTGGTAATCCTGAAGTTGTTTGTCAAGTTGGCTTAGAATCAGAATTCTCTTCAGCTCAGCTTAGTGCTTTAGTAAAAGCAGCCAACTCAGCATTAATGACAAAAGGAATCACGCATATTCCGATGTACTATGGCACGATGGGGAATCCACATCAATATGTTGAAGATGGATTTGAAGAAGCAACCAATAAGCCTTGGCTGATACAGGTTGCTGAAAATGGCAAATGCTTGGCGAACGATAAGATTAATAACTGCGAAAAGAACAGAAAAGTCGAAGCTGTACTGGAAAGTTTCGCAGAAATAGACCCTTGGAGCTTCAGAGAGATCAAAGCTATCCGTCATCACATTGATGGCACAAAACTAGTACTATCACAGTACTACATCGACAAATTTAAAGTTGATGAAGTAATCTCGAAAGGCATGGCAACTCAAGCGATTTACAACTTTTTAGAAAAAACAGTCCTTCTTCATCCATATATTCAAAACGAAGTAGGTAAAGTCAAAGAAGCCCCCAATTCTTACACCTTGGACGAAGACGATGGCACAATACCACGCAATTGGTTCAACAAAACTAATTTAATGTGGGCTGCACACTTTAACGACTATGATGCTGTCATGCGCTTGTTGTCGCAAGGCGAAAGCTTAGCTGATGTTACTAATACCAATGATCACTATCCTTCAATTCAGCTTCTAAATCGCTCAGCCCTAACATACGCTGCAGAAAATGGCAGCATTCCTTTAATTCAGGCCCTTATAAGCAGAGGCGCCGACACTAATATCAAAGACTCAAAAGGGAATGAGATAAAAAGTTATTTCCAAAAAAATAAGCTCTTGGACATAACATGGGAGGAATTAACAAGCTTACCAAAAGCGCCTATCAAAGCCAGTTTTGACTGTAAATTGGCGAGAAGTAAACAAGAGAAAGCAATTTGCAATAGTAAAGGGCTATCACTGTATGACCGACAACTCGGCTTGTTATACAAAAAGGTGAGAGCTTCTAAGCTCTACCCCGAAATCAAAACATTACAGCGAACTTGGCTTAAATCGTTGCGAACAGAGTGCTCAGGTTCGGGCGTTAAATTGCAAAACTGTATGAAAGAAAAGTACCGTTCTCGAATTAAATATCTTGCCAATTTACTTTAGGTAACGAGGTTGTATTTGGCTCTTTTTTGGTTTCATGAAGAGAGCTTCTTTTATTAAGCTGAATATTTCCTAACTTTCAGCCATCTTTGAACGTCCGATTTCACTTTTAAAGCATTTGATTATAGCTAAACTCATATGGCACAAATGGTGAGCCCTTTTGACTCACCATCACGCAACTTCAATTACAGTACTTCTTTACTGCACAGATCCATATTCGCTTGATCTTTTAGCTTCAAGCAATACATAGATGTCTCGTTCACTTCGATCCCATTGATCATAAAGCTTGAGAACCAACCAAAAACCAATGCCAATGCAACAAGTGCATATTTTTTATAGGGAGGGATTGTTGTCATGTTAAATACCTTACTACTTTCTTATCAGCTATCTTTGCTGACCAATAAATCTCTAAATTAGATGTCTATCATCTGAACACAGATTATCTGTGTACAAAGAACCTGTTTGTAGATAGATAAACATCCTAAAAATTAACGATATACGCGTACGTTTCTTACTTGGCCTTTAAACGGGTATGTGTTCTTTGGCGTAGAGCCTATGCTCAATGGCACATCATTTTGATTTGGTAGCACAATGCTTTTGCTACCCATTGACTGACCGTCAATGCTCAACGATAACGTGCTGCCATCTAACTGCATTTCTAGTTTGTGCCATTTGCCATCAGCAAAATTGCCTGCATTGACCCCTTTGCCATTAATACGCGCACTGATCACGCCTTCTTTGTTGACCTGAATGTAATAAGCGTTTTGCGTACCGTAATTGCCTTTAGATAACATGAAACCCGTTTTGGTCGTGCTGAAGTTTTGATATTTGAACTCCAGTTCAATTTTGCTGAATTGGTCAATGTCACCAAGCTCAACGCGCTGATCAACACCATTAAACGTGCCCCGATATTCACCGAAAACCTTGCCGTCTTGGCCGTGACCAGACAGGTCACACACACTGCCTTGAAGTGACCATGCACCAATTAGGCCTTCATCCGTTACTTTTTTCGCACAGCGACGTTGCTGCAACTGACTTGCATACAAGCTTTCAATCTCTGTTTGCTGTTGCACATAGGCCTGTGGCAGGTCAGCAAGACTTGCATCATACCTTTGCTGGCTTTCAAAACCATTGAATCCAGCACCTTTTAGGCCGACTACATAGGGCATAATTACTCGACCATATTTGCTGTCATGGCGCATAAATGCCCATTTATCAATCGCTTCATTTTGCGCTGTATTGGTCACATTCCAAAATACTAAATGCTTGAGGTGGTTAGGCTGTGCGCCGACTGAGCCGCCCATATACCCATAATTCCAGCCGCCTTTGCTGTTTTCTATCAGGTTGCTGTAGGGCATGTTTGCATGCAAATTATGAAAACGTTTTGACGAATGGGTAGAGCCAGAAATTACATTGCCAGCCGCTTTATGCGAAAAGCCAGCGGCATGCCAATGCTCAGCTTGGTCATCAATATTTTGAGCAAGTACATGCGTTGAGGCATTGATATCTAAACTAATGTGGCCCGGGTTACCGGTAAATGCGACGTCTTTTATGGTCATCGCCGCACTATTTACTACAGATACACCTTGGTTCAAGTCGATGAACTCAACGTCTCTTAACCATGCATTGGCGACTCTAGAGAAGCGAATAGCACTCCAGCCGCCGTCATGTACACCGCTTTTATGGTGTTTGAACGCTTCTTGCCAATTACCTTGAATCGTCAAGTTTTCAACACCAATATTTTGTAATAATGGCGCTTTTTTCAACCCCCAGTAGCCATCGCTTGAAACATCATGGTGGATCACCGCCGCAAACGTAACCATATTGCCTTCTAAGGCTGTTATTTGATGAAACTCCTGTGAGCGAAGACCTTTTTTGATCATGCCCCAGTTGCCGTCTAGCTTGTAAGGGGAAAGCGCTTTTGCAATTGTTTCAGGACGAGGGTCGAAACGAGACAACTGAACCCACTGACCAACCTTAAGTAAAGATGCATCACGAACCTGCACTGAGCGCGTAGACTGTCTCGGGTGACTAGAAATAACATCGGTAATAAAACGTTCGCCGCTTGGGGAGGTCACTGCTTCACGTACACCTTTTACTTTAGGATCACGATTTGAATAGTTGTAACCAATTTCAAGTAGGTATGGACTTGTCCACATTTTGTTTGGGTATACCAAATCCAAATGCTGGTCCATTTTTAAAATACTTTGCTTGCTCTCACCACGTAATACCATATTTCCGCGAGATACTTTAATGGTTGCACTATCGCGACTTATTCGACCATTTGCAGTATCGGACTTATCAATACCATCAACGTCGGACAGAGTGTTGAGGTCATAAGTCCCGTTGGGGAAATAAATGACGGCACCTTTACCTCCTTGATCAATATGCTGTTCAGCGGCGGCAATTGCATCACGCACAGCTTGTTTGTCTGAACGACCAGGCGCGACATCGGCACCAAAACCTGTGACGTCAAAAACACGGTAGCCCAGTTCATTCACTTGAGGAATTGACTGATTCGAAAATTGATATCCAGCGTAAGAGAAATTAGCAATGATCTGATCATCTGCCACTTGGCTGTGTGGATCTCTTAGATCTGACTGAGTTGATCTCGAGTCTAAATAGCTATGCCAGAAATCGCTTGCATAACTTTGAAATGGTAGCCAGCTTGTTGCAGCACATAGTGCTAACAATAAGGGCTTATTGGAAAAGTGTTTCATCTCTAACCTCAAATAACTACATTGTGTAGTGGTATTGAGTAGATCTGGCAGTCACATCCCTAATGAATATTCATAGTATTCCTAACTATGAAGCAACCCCGCTATCATGTGCTCTGCATATAGAAACAGTGCCTTTAGACCGGAAGCTTTGCGTCCTAGGCTTTCACCTAGTTTGCCAGTAACTACAGTTTGTATAAAATTCAGGTGGAATTTATAGGAAGGTTCCAAATAGGTCAAACATAAATTAGAGCTAAAATCCTAATCTGTTGTTCAATCAGGAATTATAATTTATTAAACTTTTAACACAGATAGATTATTCCCACTTAAAGGGACTGCCATCAACATCATATATGTTTATTTTCTGACACTTGCCTACGTAGAAAAGCAATGAGTGAAAGCAGCGGCCTTTTTCAGACAACTTATTGGGATATTAAAACTGCTTACTTACAATTAATTACGCCTGTGCTTATGGGCTTCATACAATGGGAAAACGGAGCGTAAATCGTGCACCTCCCAATTCAGGACAAGTATCTACCGCGATAGTGCCATGATAGCGAGAGATGATTTTGGCGCTAAAAGCTAACCCGATCCCAAAGCCTGCGCACTGTTGTCTATCCAGCCTGACAAAAGGCTTAAATACAGTCGCTCTTTTTTCTGCCTCAATCCCTAGACCGTCATCACTTATACTCACCACAACATGGTTACTTTCATGCAATACTGCGACTGTACACTTGCTATGCCCATATTTAATCGCATTATCAATGATGTTTGACACAGCCATATTCAAATATCGTAAATCGGCATTGATACATACACTCTGCGATGGCAAGTTAAGTTCAACAGATCCATGATAGGTATTGGAGATTAAGCTCGATAGCATTTGAGTCACATCCACTCGGTGTGGTTTTATTTCATCTAAGCTGTGCTGCAGCCTAGCAAAATCAAGCATATGTATGAGTAACCCTTCCATATCATCTAGTTGCTGATTTACCCGAGATTCATACTTGGCTCGCAACTGCTCATCTTGCGCTTCAACGAGCGTATCCAGCCCCATCCGTACCCGCGCTAACGGGGTCCTCAACTCATGAGATAACCCGCCTGCCAGCAACTTAATATCATCCATTAAGAGACTAATTTTACTAGCCATTTGATTAAACGATAATTCAATATCACGGATGTACCAAAGCGTACCAACCTGTAACCTGACATCAAGTTGGCCCTCTCCGAGTTTGGAAGCAGCCGTACTTAATCGCATCAAACGTCTCACAAAGGGTGCTAAAAAAATGACGATAACAATGACCAAAAGTAGATAAAAAGACAGCGTTAAAGGCAGGCGATAATCTTCTTTTTCAACTTGTTTATCATACTGGTAAATTAATATATCGTGCGTACTGGTCAATAGGTGAACCATCACGTGCTCTTGCGTCTCTAAATAAACGGGCTCTTGTCTTTTCAATTGCTCCTGTAATAGAGCCGGTAGCGGATACTCGTCCATTGCACGCGTGTACAATATGGCGTTACGTTGGTTATGCTCATCTTCAATGAAATCAGAGTCAAAATCAGGTATCTCACCTGATGCCATTAGCTTTAAAAGCGGCAAGGTGAGTGATAATTGCTCGCTCACAAAAGGCTCGCTCGTATCCTCTGACGAATATAATTTATCGAATATTTGTCCTAACAAGATACTTGCAATCAATAAAACACTCACGAGCGCAACAACAAACCGCCACATATTGTTTTTGTTCCTTTAATTTATCGACTTACCAAGTATCTTTAGCTAATTGATACCCTTTACCCCACACAGTCGCTATTTTGTAAGGTGCTTGTGTGTCGCCCAGCTTCTTGCGCAAACGAGATATACGCAAGTCGATAGTACGGTCAAATCCATCGTATTCAAAGCCGCGTAATTCCTGCACCAGATCCTGTCGTGTCACAACACTTCCAGCGCGACTAGCCAGTACCCAAAGCACATCAAACTCATTACTTGAGACTTGGATATTGTTGCCATTGAGAGTTACTTGGCGATTGTCAGAATCGACTTCAAGTGCACCAAGCACCAGTCGTTCACTTACCGCAGTTTGCGAAACAGCAGAGCGCCGCAATAGGGTTCTCATTCTCGCCTCAAGCAACCTGCCTCTTACTGGCTTGGTCAAGTAGTCATCGGCCCCCATCTCTAGACCCAATATTTCGTCAACTTCCTCATCTCTGGCTGTTAACATCAAAATCGGTATTTGCATTGACTGCCGAAGCGCTTTGCACACATCTAATCCATCCATGCCAGGTAACATGCCATCCAAAATAACCAAGTCCGGCGGTGTTTTTTTTATACCTTCGAGGCCTGCTAGCCCGTCATGATATACGGATACCTGATACTGTTTTGCTTCGAGGTAATCAGCTATCCACTGTGCCAATTCCACATCATCCTCAACCAACGCAATCTTGCACTCATTCATCCTAAATTCCTTAAAACATTCGCCATCGAACAGCTTTGCTTTTACGCTTTTTATAGATCCAAGCATATTTAACTTTGTCGCTAAATATCACTTTGTCACTGCTGTTTTTCAAACTGATCACGACATCATCAGTCATAATCAGTTCGCTTTTCCACTGACCTCGATTAGTGCCCTGCCAGCAGTGCAGCCGTTTTTCATTGGCAAATAAACAAAAATTGTCTGCATCGCTTATTTGCCAATTGACCGAAACATCAATAAAGCAATCTTGGCCTTGCTCTAGTGCAACACATTGTTGTGGTTTAACGATAAAGTTGGGGTTATTGGGCGCAGCAAGAGTTAACGTCGGGGCAAATAAAAATCCAATAAGATACTTGTTCACATCGCCCCCTAAAACACATAACTCAGAGTGATGTTGACATTGCGGCCTAGCTTACTGCGGTTAGATACATATTTTAGTGCATCAATAGAGTAGGGGCTTTTATCTATACTACTTGCATAATCTGTAAAACCGATAGAACCATCAACCACCCAGCTTTCACTGATTGGTTTAGTAAAACCGAACTTAAGTAATGTATTCACACCACCAGATGCCTCATATGGTGCCACCCGAGAAGACTTATAAGGCACGCCGTAATAGTAGTTCAACATATTACTGTTACGATATTGAAACCCGATTGAGGCGTAATAGTTCCAATTTTTAATTTGCCAAGATCTGGCAACCCAAAGAGAAGCGTAAGCACCACCATCGTATTCGCTGTTGTCCGCTTTAGGCGCTAAAATGGATTGTATTTGGTATTGGCCAAGTGCACCAGTAACGCGTAAACCAATATACCCGGTCAAATCCCTATCGTCATAATTGCCCTCAAAATATCCATAATAAGTCATGTGGGAATGTGCAGAAGAGAAGATGAGATCAAATTCCCATTCATTGGTATTGTATAGGTTGTAGCCCATAGCCCAATCAGGCTCAAACTTACTATCACTGCCTGGGACTTCAATAAACAGCCCATTTTCGAAGTAATAGTTACCATTGATATTTATCAATGGACGAGTCGCGATATTGGAAAGTAGCCCACCGCCGTATGACGCACCAAAACCTAATGACAAAAAGCCACCAGCTTCTCGTTTATTGGTAAACCCATCCCAAAAGCTAGGAGCTGTTGTCCCGTAAGCAGTAGGCAACCAGCCCAAACTCACCACAGCAAGGCAAGAAGATAGCCATTTAAAATTAGAGTACATAGCAATTTCTTATCTTTGTTATTTGCTAATTAATATATTGAAAAAATGAAAAAAATATCGTGTCGGATTATACCAAAGTGTATCAAATTGTACCTAATTACAAATTACCAAAAATAGGGAATAGCAGACATTACTGGAAAGGGGGTTTACAAGTGAGCGCTAAGATTAAATCATAGCGCTCACTTTTAGCTGTTAATGTGACTGTAGCTTATAGAGCCTCCGATAGTAATGTAGCAAGGGCTCTGTATATCCATTAGGCTGTTGCTTACCTTCAAAAACAAGTGCCAACGCAGCTTTATAAGCCAAACTATCCGCTTTTGGGTGGCCCAGTTCACACATTGCAATATAGTGAGGGTCACTGCTGTTTTGGCTATCTACCACACTGGCCATTTTAGCAAATGTTGCCAATACCTGTTCTTCACCACACACCTTATGTTCTAACCAGTTTGCAATATGCTGACTTGATATCCTCAATGTTGCTCTGTCTTCCATTAAACCCACATGAGCAATATCAGGCACTTTTGAGCAACCTACACCTTGGTTTATCCAACGTACAACATAGCCCAAAATTCCCTGAATATTATTGTCCAACTCAGCTTGAATATCTGACGTGGAAAGAGAGGTGCCGTCATGCGACAAAGGCGGTGTCAACAAATCTTCTAAACTCGCTTGTTGAAAACGAGAGATTTTGTCCTGTTGAGCCTGAACATCAACCTCGTGGTAGTGGATAGCATGTAGCGTTGCGGCTGTGGGAGAGGGAACCCACGCTGTATTTGCCCCCGCTTCTAAATGTGCTGCTTTTAAGGCCATCATTTGCGCCATATTATCTGGTTTTGGCCACATACCTTTCCCTATTTGCGCTTTACCTTTGAAGCCAGTCTCCAAACCAACCTCAACATTCTGGTGTTCATAGGCCGAGATCCATGGCTGAGATTTGATCGCTTCTTTTGGCCTAACAGCTCCGGCAAGCATAGATGTATGGATCTCATCTCCGGTGCGATCTAAAAATCCCGTATTAATGAATACAACGCGAGATCTAGCAGCGGCAATACACGCTTTTAAGTTGACAGATGTACGTCGCTCTTCATCCATGATCCCCATTTTAATTGTATTTTCCGGCAGCCCCAATGCACACTCTACAGCGCTAAATAACTCAGTTGTAAAAGCAACTTCCTCGGGGCCATGCATTTTGGGTTTTACAATATTTATACTGGCAGATTTGCTATTACGATAAGGGCTATTGCCGCTCAGGTCATGCATGGCGGCTACCGACGTCACCATGGCATCAAGTATTCCTTCAAAGATTTCTCGACCTTCAGAGTCAAGCACCGCTGGGGTTGTCATCAAATGACCCACATTGCGAACAAACATCATTGCTCTGCCACTTAAGTTAAAAACCTCGCCATCTAGTGAATTATAACTTCTGTCATTCGCTAAACATCTTTTAACTGGCTGGCCATTTTTTACAAACTCTTCAACTAAATTGCCTTTATTCAAACCGAGCCAGTTTCGATAAACCACGATTTTATCTTCAGCATCCACAGCAGCTACAGAGTCTTCGCAATCCATGATCGTCGTTAAAGCAGACTCCAAGATCACGTCTTTGATCCCCGCCTTATCAACCTTTCCAATAGGATCATCATGATCAATACAGATCTCAATATGAAGGCCATGATGTTTTACTAAGATCGCAGCAGGATTCTGCATTTGCCCACAATATCCAATCAATTGATCCGGATCTGCAAGGGTCACCTGGCGACTATCATTCAATGTCACAATTAAACGATTATTAACAATACCATAGTGGGTGCTTTCAATATGTGAACCTGCATTCAGTGGCAGTACTTTATCCAATAGTTGCCTTGCATACGCCATGACCTTAAACCCACGTACAGGGTTGTATTCTTTACCTTTTTCAGCACCTTCGTCTTCGCTTATGACGTCTGTACCATACAGGGCATCATAAAGAGAGCCCCAACGCGCATTAGCTGCATTGAGTGCAAAACGTGCATTGTTCACCGGTACCACCAATTGTGGTGCAGCGACCTGAGCTATTTCTGGCTCAGAGTGTTTAGTCACAATTTTGAAATCTGGTGGTGGTGGCAGCAGATAACCAATAGATTCCAAAAATGTCCGATATTTTTTAGCATCCCAACTGGCATTTTGCCGATGATAATCATCAATCTTAGCTTGTAAGCTATTTCGCTTTGCGAGTAAGGCACGATTTACGGGTGAGAGTGTATCGACAAGATTGGCCAAACCACCCCAAAATGATTCAGAACTAAGGGATAGACCATCGAGCAATTCTTGATTCACAAAATCAAAAAAGTCAGCATCAATAGTGAGCCCAGCGTTTGTCACAGTTGCATTCATAGCAGAGTTCCTAGTGCGAATTAATTTTGAACGGGTTATTCAAAAATAAAGCAAATTGTACAAAAACAAACCCCTTTTACCATTCACAATAAATATACTCACAATAACAACTATAAATTTAAAAAATTATAAAAGCCGTTCTAGTGTTTAATTAAGCCACAGCAACTCTCACACATAACGCTTAGGCAAAATCAGATTCATTTAGTGTACAACTCGTTCGAAGGATATTAATCATGAGCAATTACCAGTCTCAAATTGACCGCTTCACTACCTTATGCGCTACAAAAACACACAATTGGCAATCAATTAACCCTGAATATGCAAGCAGAATGCACTTACAAAATCGCTTTAAAACAGGATTAGATATCGCGAAGTACACTGCGAAAATTATGCGCGAGGATATGGCTCGTTACGATGCAGATCCCACACAATACACCCAATCACTGGGGTGTTGGCATGGCTTTACCGCTCAACAAATGATGATGGCAATTAAAAGACACCAAAAAACAACCAAAGGTGCTTATGTTTACTTGAGCGGATGGATGGTAGCAGCTTTGCGCTCTGAATTTGGCCCACTACCAGACCAAAGCATGCACGAAAAAACAGCTGTCCCTAAGCTTATTGAAGAAATATACACCTTCTTAAAACAGGCTGACGCGAGAGAATTGGATCATTTGTATAAGGCACTCGATACCGCGAAGTTAAAAGGTCAAGATACGACTCAACTTCAATTAGAAATCGATAACTTTGAAACACATATAGTGCCAATCATCGCTGATATTGATGCTGGTTTTGGCAATGAAGAAGCCACTTACTTGCTTGCAAAACAAATGATCGAAGCCGGAGCCTGCGCCATTCAAATTGAAAACCAAGTATCAGATGCGAAACAGTGCGGACACCAAGCAGGTAAAGTAACAGTACCTCATGAAGACTTCCTTGCAAAAATTAATGCTGTTCGATATGCATTTTTAGAATTAGGCATTGAAGACGGGATCATTGTAGCCCGTACAGACTCTCTCGGCGCAAGTTTGACACAAAAAATTCCGGTTTCTAAACAACCCGGAGATATAGCCAGCCAATATACCGCATTTTTAGACACCCAGCCGATTGTCGACCTTGATCAGCTTACAGATGGAGAAATGGCTATCAAGCTAGAAGGCAAGCTACAAAAGCCAGTGCGCTTAGACAATGGACTTTATCAATTTAAAGAGGGAACTGAAAAGGATAGAGTTGTATTGGACTGCGTAACAAGTTTACAAGCAGGCGCTGATTTATTATGGATTGAAACAGAAAAACCCAACGTTGACCAAATTGCTGAGCTGGTTAACCGCATCAGGGAACAAGTACCTAATGCCAAGCTGGTTTATAATAATTCGCCATCATTCAATTGGACATTAAAATTCAGGGAACAGGCATACGAAACGCTAAAGGCACAAGGCAAAGATATTTCAGTCTACCCAGATCCAACACTTGACCCTAAAGCACTTATGGCCCCAGAACTTGATACTACGGAACTTGCTCAAATCGCAGATGAAAAAGTAAAAAGCTTTCAACTTGATGGTGCAACACAAGCAGGTATCTTTCACCACCTGATCACCTTGCCAACCTATCATACTGTCGCATTGAGTACCGACATATTAGCCGAGGGCTATTTTGGTGAACTTGGTATGCTCGCATATGTAAGAGATGTTCAAAGGCAAGAAATCCGCCGTGAGCAAGCTTCAGTAAAACACCAAGATTTAGCAGGCTCTAACATTGGTGACACGCACAAAGAGTACTTTAGTGGAGACAATGCGCTGAAGGCAGGTGGTGAAGCCAATACCATGAATCAATTTTAGTATTGTAAATCCCAACTTGGGCCCATTGGGCCCTTTTTCTATTTCACGATGTACCTGCCAATATCATCATCTGAGTTTTGAGATCACGATTTTACGCACACTAATTTAAACAGATCAAAAAAATACTAGCTGAGTTATGCCAATAGAATAACCGCATTCAAATTCAGGTTAAACACTACTTTTTGGCTCAAAATGGCGTCTAGGAGTCGCATATATTGTCTAAGTTGCAACAATTACTTCTCTATGTCGCTTTAAGTAAAAGGCAGAGCACTTTTTTACTAACTAATTTAGCAGACTTGGATCCACATTTTACTAAGTATTTTTAGACACAAATCATAATTTTACTAACGCATTCTACTTCAGAACAAAATTTTACGTACTACCAAGCTGTAAACCCCCTTTACATGATCCATATTTGTCACACATTTGTTGCCTAGCATGCAAGCGTTTTGATTTAATATGAAAAAATATGAAAAAAATATTTGTCCCAGCGCTATTTACTTGCATACTTTCTACTAATTCGGCAGTTGCGAGTATTGATATTGAAGAACTTAAGCAACTTGAGAAACAAGGAAAATATCAAATCGCGTTGGACTTAATCGAGCCATGGCGTCTAGAAAATTTAAATCAAGAAAAAGCGCTAGATGTTCTCTTGATCCAAGCAGAAATTTACCGCAAACAAGGGTTGTTCAAAAAAGCGCTCTCGACACTTAATCATATAGAACAACATCACTACTTAAATACAGAACTAGTTCGTACTATAAATAATGAAAAAGGCATCAACTATAGACGCATGTCTCGCCTTGTAGAAGCAGAAGAGCACTACTACAAAGCCCTAAAAGCAGCGCAAGAACTTGAAGACAATACACTCATAGGTTTAGCTTACAGCAACTTGGGCACACTTTATGACCATAAAAGCCAAATTGCGCAAGCCATGCAGTTTCATTTAAAGGCACAAAATTACTTAAAGGGCAGTAGTAACCATAGTGTCAAAGCGAGTAACTTTTATAACTTGGGTGATATTTCCGTCAGACTGGATGATTATGAACAAGCTGAGACCTTTTTCCGCTGGGCACTCAGTGAAGACAAAAAAGATGGCAATATTGTCGCTATCGCAGACAGTGCTTTACGCCTGTCTCAAGTTTCGTATAAACAAGATCATCACCAACTTGCTATTGATAACATATATGAGGCCCTAAAATATCTAAAACAAACCAATGCCAATGAGAGCCTATCTCGTGCATACCATATGCTTGCCAGTAGTTATATGAAGCTTGATAAAGGCGATGAGGCACTTATAAATGCGCACCTTAGTTTAGATTTTGCAAAAAAGGCACAAAGCCAAATACAACTAATTTACGCACATATCAGCGTATCGCAGGCATATTTACACCTGAAACAACCCCATGTGGCAGAAAATTATATTAGAGATCTTGAGGTATTAGTCAAAGAGGAAAAAGACAGCCCTTTAACAATACATTACTACGAGGTTTCAGCTAATTTAGCAAAACAAGTTGGAGAACCAGCACTCGCGTATAGTTATATTCGTGATGCATTCAATTTGCATAAAACACACGATGAACAATTTAATAATCAAAAAGCACAAACCTATCGCAACAGTATTAGTAACTTAGTACAGCGCCAGCAGCTCGAAGTATCTGAGAAGGAAAAAGCCCTAGCACAAAGTGAATTGAAACATACCAAGTTGATGCAAAAATCTTGGCTCATTGCTGGGCTTTCTGCGCTATTTATATTTTCACTGCTTACCTACATTTATTTCATCAAGCACCGTGCAGCTAACTTAGCAGCCAAATTATATCAGCAAAATTTAAAGCAAAAAGAAAAGATGCTTGCTGATATTTCTCATGAATTACGCACACCTTTGAGTGTCTTAAAACTGCATATAGAAGCCTTAGAACACGGCTTATTCGAGGACAACAATAAGGCGTACAGTAAGATCAACGAAAAAATCTCTCAACTCAATTCTCTTATCACGGATGTATATCAGCTATCTCAGGCAGAAAATAATGCCATCGCACTGAATGAACAGACCCAATGTCTGCAAACTATGTCACAAAACTACAGCTACGATATTAAGCGCATGACGGAAAGTCATTCGCTGTCTTTTAGCAGTGAAATAAATATCCCTGAAGGCTCAACCATAACAGTCGACAAACCCAAATTAGATCGAGTCGTTGATAATTTATGTAAAAATGCTTGCCTATATACAGACAGTCCAGGGCGGGTCGTTTTTAAAATGTATCAGGACAAGAACTACTTAAATATACAACTGCAAGACTCCTCACCAACGGTCACCGATGAAGAGCTGCCAAAGTTATTTGAACGCTTGTATCGTGTAGAGAGTTCTCGAAGTAGAGCCACTGGCGGTTCAGGTCTGGGCTTGTCAATTTGCAAAAGCTTAATAGAACTCATGTCTGGAAGTATTGATATTAAACGCAGTAATTTAGGCGGACTCGATATTTCAATTGCTTTGCCACTTAAATAAGCTAGAGCTTACAAAATGCCACTTTATTCATTCAGTGGTGGAAGTATAGATAATTAATACAAAAGCATTGGATCAGAAATTGATAAGGAAATTTTCTACCCAACTGATCCGATCACCTTACACCTCCACAATACTTCATTTTTCATCCACATTACCTTGTTTTAATGAGCAGCATGAACGGGAGGAAACTACTTATGACACAGCGTACAATGAAACACAATGATTGGGTTAAAACTGTCGAGCGGAAAAGACATCAGTCAAAAGTGCGATCTAAAAAGAAGGGGGCATTGCCTTTTTGGTCTATGCTACTAGCTGGCTTTTTAATTTTAGCCTCAGCATGGAACTACTGGATGGACACGCGATCGAATGACATTGTACATGCTGAGATAAGTCATGATGCCCAAATGCGTATTGATCGCTATTTTGCTAAGCAATACATGATGGGAAGCTGGAAATTAAGCAGAGTTAGCTACAACCAAGGCGAATTAAACGTTTTTGTTCAAATACCTACGCCCTTAGCAATGAGTAGCAGTGAAATAAAAGGTTATATCAAACAATCTTTATGCCCACACCCGAAGAGCACTGTATGGAACGATGTAAAGAATAACTCACTGTATATTTACTTATATTCCGACAAGCCAAGAAATGGCGACTACGCACTGTGTACTAAATAAAAAAGGGCTTTAAGCCCTTTTTTACTGATGAAACTATTTCAATTCTAATTTTGCCTTTTCAAGCAATTCTTCTGGTAGGTCTTTAGTCACCGAAACACCCAACTCCTTAAACTCGGATGCTTGTTTAATTAAATTCCCTTTGCCAGAATAAAGCTGCCCAAGCGCTTTATCATAGGTTTCTTGTGCCTTGTCCAGCTGCTTGCCAACCCCCTCTAAACTATGTAGAAAACTATTCAACTTGTTGTAAAACTTCTCTGCACGCAAGGCCAACTCTTTACTGTGCTTACTTTGCTCTTCAAAGCGCCATAATTGTTTAACGATGTTTAAGCTTGTAAGCAGTGTGGTAGGCGTAGCTACCAATACTTTGTTTTCCAGTGCATATTGATAGATATCAGGTGAATACTTAATCGCTTCAACGAACGCGGACTCAACTGGTATAAACATAATCACCACTTCAGGAGAGTTGAGGCCAGGTAAGCGCTCATAGGACTTATCTCCTAACTCCTTTACTCGCGCTTTAACTGCAGTCACGTGTTCTTTTAAAGCTTGTTGCGCAGATATCTCATCTTGTGCATTCACATAACGTGTATAAGCATTTAATGAAGTCTTTGCATCCACAACTAAATGACGACTCTGAGGGAGGTAAACAATGACATCAGGTCGATATTTCCCTTCCGCAGTCGTAAAGCTCACTTCTCGTTTATAATCATACCCCGGTCGAAGTCCGGCGCTATCTAATACATTTTCAAGCATCAACTCGCCCCAATTTCCTTGAGTTTTGGTCTGCCCCTGCAATGCCGTAGTTAACTTGCTAGCTTGATCAGTCATAGCCTGATTGTTCGCTTGCAAGTGAAGCAACTCCGTTTTAAGCGCTGCGCGCTGTTTTAGTTCCTCACTGTGGATGGCTTCCATTTTGTCCCTAAAACCTTTAATTTCCCCCTGTACTGGGCTTAAAATCGTTTGAATTTTTTCCTGGCTATGACGAGCAAATTGCTGACTTTTTTCTTCAAATAGTTTACTTGCGACATTTTCAAACTCTTGCTTTAAGGTATTTTTGGCTTGCTCCAATTGCGAAATTTGCGCATCAAAAGCCAATTGCTTTTCAGCCAGTTTGGTTTCCATATCTGTTAACTGTAACGCCAGCTGATGCGCCCGCTCTTGCTCGTTCTGCGCTTTTGTCTGTGCTTGCTGCCACAAACCATAATACTCTTTAACCTGGGCATGCTTTTCAGCTAATCTAGCTTGATATTGCTGCGCTTCACCGTGGGTTTTTAATTGCAGCTGCTGTGCCACATTCAATTGCTCTTTCAATTCATCATGTGCGTGTTGCAGCGAATCTATCTGATTTTGTGCCATGGCCTGCAATGAGCGTGCTTTTTGCTTAGATAAATAAGAAAAAACCAACCAGCCTAAACCTGAAATGGCGGCACCAGACCCTAAAAGCACAATAGTGACTTGCCAAGGTAGCGAAGAAAAACTAGTCCAAAACATAGGGTAACCCTAACAATTAAATCTAGTTAAATCATACCTTAGAGCAGTTGATCAATCACTTACAAGTGAGGTTTATCTGTAAATATAAATAGTGTGCCAACCATTTTAATTGGCACGGAGTAGTAGGGAGGTTAGCTGTTTATATGCTGTTCATTGAACCGGTATCCTGCGCCATACACAGATTCAACTATTTTTGGAGAAATATCGATATTTTTAATTTTCTTGCGGATATTTTTTATGTGACTATCGATTACGCGATCTGATATATCAAAATTGTCAGGTTGAATATGATCCAATATTTGTTGTCGCGAAAACACTCTGTTAGGCGCATTGTAAAGCATGGCAAACACATCAAATTCAACTTTAGTTAAACTTAATGACTGTCCTTTTAAAGACACCAATAGCTGTGATTCGTTAACTTCTATATCAGGCGTGTCCGATACGACAGGCGCACTACAGCGACGTAATATCGCCTTGATACGCATTACAAGCTCGGCCGCGCTAAATGGCTTACAGACATAATCATCTGCTCCAAATTCAAGCCCTTTAAGTCTATCTGACTCAGATACCTTTGCAGTTAACATCACAATAGGTACCATTGAAAACTCTCTAATTTGTTGCATGCACACAACACCATCTTGGTTTGGTAACATGATATCCATTAGAATGGCATCTGGGCCGTTTTCTCTGACCCAACTAACCACTTCTGCACCGTCGGCTATATGCGTTATTTTAAAGCCTGAAGCCTTAAAAAAAAGCATGACTTGTTCAGCAATATCAAAATCATCTTCGACGATCAAAATGTGGTTTTTTTCTTCCATTAGTTTCTCTTACTGGCTTTTAATACTCGCAGCTGTTGCTTTATCTGTTTTTTAAGATTTGAAGAAAGCGTATCGTCAAAAAGCAGTGTCGTTAAGATACTTGCTAAATCTTCAGAGCTTGCAACTTCATTTATAAGATCATAGTCGCACAGCGATTGTGGTTCAATAAAGTTTAACTGCGAAATCGTATTTTCATAGCACAACATAATAACCCACCTTAAGTCCAATTCATTTGGTTTTGTTTTCCTATGTGTGTATTAAAGTGAAAGATTGTGGAGCAAATGTGGAACAAGGCAAGAAATGACGCGTAATACCATTACACGCCATTACAGCAGGTAAGATTTAAGTATTTAGGAGCCAAAAAAGAAAAACCAGCTCAAATGAGCTGGTTATTACAAATACGTTATGTAATTAATAGGGGGAAATCAACATGTGCTCACTGCTGTAAGTAATCTCACAATGTGCATAAAGATAGACAGCCCCTAATTTAATTAGTTCAAAAATAATTTAATTTTTTATCAACTCAAGCATTTGCGCTTCATTAAACTCACTTAGATTAACCCCTGTATCTGCAAATAAGGCATCCACCAGCGCTTGTTTATCTTTTTGCATTTGATAGACCTTCTGCTCAATGGAGTTCGCTACAATCAGCTTATAAACAAATACAGGCTTATCCTGGCCTATACGATAAGCACGGTCAGTTGCCTGATTCTCTACAGCAGGATTCCACCACGGATCAAAATGAATAACGGTATCAGCTTGAGTCAGGTTTAAACCTGTACCACCAGCTTTTAAAGAAATTAGAAACACGTCGACATCACCTTCGGTAAAACGCGCAATGGCTTTGTCTCGATGCCTTGTTTGCCCTGTTAGCATCGCAAATGGTATTTCAATCTCGTCGCATAAATTAGCAATCATATCCAGTACAGACGTAAATTGACTGAAAATAATGATTTTTCTGCCTTCTTTCAACAAGATTGGTAAGTGTGCTCCTAACCATTTAAATTTAGCACTTTGCTGATATTCTCCCTCTTTGTCTACAAGCTCTGGATGACAACAAATCTGCCTTAATTTCAACAAAGCATCCAAAAATGCTAATTTGCTACTTTCAACTCCTTGCTCTTTAAACAGGTCTATCAGACTCGTTTCAATTTGGCCTTGTACATGCTGATATAGTGACGCCTGCTCTGGCGTAAACTCAAGCTTTTTGATCAGTTCCGTTTTCGCCGGTAGCTCTCGCACCACTTCAGATTTCGTTCGACGCAATATAAATGGCGCAATCAGTGATTGTAACTCTTTTGCTCTTTTGCTATCGCGCTCTTTTTCAATTGGTTGCTGGAAGTTTTGCTTAAACTGTTGCTTAGTTCCAAGTACATCTGGCATCACAAAATCAAGTAGCGACTTAAGCTCCATAAGGTTGTTTTCTACAGGCGTACCACTCATACAAAGTTTAAATTCGGCTGATAGCTGTTTTACACACTTCGAAATTTGTGCCGTTTCGTTCTTTATGTATTGTGCTTCGTCAAGGACTATCGAATCAAACTGTAATTCGGAGTAGTGTGCTAAATCACGCTTTAACAGTGGGTAAGTCGTGATAATAAAACGAGCTTGCGCTACCTGATTAAGTTGTTTGTCACGATTACTGCCATGCACAGTAAGCACAGGCAGGTGTGGCGCAAACTTTTTAAATTCATTTTGCCAATTACCAACCAGAGAAGTCGGGCAGACAATAAGAGACGGTTTGGTCACTAATGTGTTGTGTTGAGATATGAAGTAAGCAATAACTTGAAGTGTTTTACCTAGTCCCATATCATCCGCTAAAATCCCACCAAGCTGATGACGATTCAAAAACTTTAACCAATTGACCCCTTGCAATTGATAATCTCGCAAAGTGAACCGCTCTTGACTATCACCTAACAAAGATTCATTGACATCTACGGGCTTATTTAGCTCTGCCAAATAATCTAACAATCGTGCGTCATCGGATACACTTTCTACAGCATCAAGTTCAAATAACTTCTTAGCATAAGAGAGCGGAAACTTGAATTGCGAGCTCGAAAGATAATAGCTAAAGCGAGATTTTAGTAGTAATAACTCTTCATAAATAGCTTTCGAAATAGCATAGTGCTGCTGTGCAATTTGTACATATTGAAACACGTTTGCGATGGAGTTGACTTCGTGGCTAGGCGCCTTATCCCAATCAAGCAAAATTTGTTTATCATCAAACATAACCTTGCCAATAACATGGTGCTTTTTATCTCGCTTTAGTTGCAGTGTGACCCTTGGTACCAGCACTTTTTTTGCTTGCTGAATTTCTTCAACCTGCCACATTTTGCGCTGCAAGTAAGGTCGAACTTCACAGTTGTACCAGTGATAAGAAACCTCGTCCTCGACAGGCAGTTTAAAACCGCCGCCTTGCGCCTCAAAACCTAACCCAAGTAACATTTTTTCACAGCGATTAAGCTGTTTCTCTGTGGAATACTTTTTCTTGGAATCAAACAAGGAGATCGCGAGGTGAGTATACTCCCCCTCGCTGGCCGACAGCTTGGCAACCAGTTTATCTTTGTTTATTAACCTTTCGTACCCTTGAGGAGGGGGAATTACATTGTCAGCAAAGATATCTTGAAAGCGTTTGATCACCGCCTCTATCTTGTCTTTTTGAATACTAGGCATGGTTTGTAAATGTGCAATTTCTTGCGCACTTAATTCAGATTCAATACGGCCAAGCAACATATTCTCAGTGTCTAGGTAAACAGGTGGATCTGATTTAATCAGTAACCACTGCTCTACATCTGAGAGGTGGCTGACGAGCTTAAAGCTGTCATTTTCCGCTTGCCAAAAGAAATCCAAATGTTGCATGTGACCAAACTGTAGTGGCTTGCGGCTATTTCCAAAGAAACAGCGCTTGGTGGCAGCAAGCTGTTGCAGCGCAGCAAACCCCCACTTACCAGCCAACTCAAAATGACCAGGCGTATTTTGTGAGCGAACCCAGCTAAATAAACGATAGTCACTTTCTAGAATATCCTTTGGCGGAACATGTGCATTGAGCTGCTTCTCTGTTAACACACGGCCAAGGGGGTAATGCCCATCTGGTTTATGGGGTGACATTTTTGGGTTTAATAATACTTCATTTCCGCGATGCTCAAGAACAAACAGCAACACGTTGGACGTGTTCAGCCCCGAGGATTGCTGTAGTAGTGAAAGTTCATTAAACCAGTCATTGACAAGGAAAGACTCTCCAAAACCGCCTGAGTGGTCTATTTTAAGCTTTAGTAAAACAGCGGCAATATGGCGACATTTTGGATTATGAGAGCAAGAGCATTGAGCCTCAACTGAAGGCGCACCTTTTACCTGCTCAATTTTTATATGTTGCGTAAAGGTATTGCCAAAATTACCAAGTACTTGAGCATCTATTCTCGAAAAATCCTCACTGTGCTCAAGAAAGCAAATTTGATCGTCGTTAAGGTACTCCTTGGCCTTCGCTAACATCGCAGAATTAAAATACTGCTTAAGAAAGCGGTCAGATAAGGGGAACTGAGAAGACTGTTCCTGTTTAATTTCTTCAAATAAAGCTAATAGCTGCTCTTTAGATAACTGCGAGGACATTTTTTAACAAGCAATAAAACGTAAAAGACCAGTATATGAAATTACGGTTTTGAGCTAAAGAGCCAAATGGGACTAAATCATGAAAAATTGACTGGTTGGATGTGAAAAGATATAAAAAAGGCCTAGATGATCTAGGCCGCAACATACTAATTAAAACTACTTAACAGTTTTTGCAATTGCTCTAAGCGCTTATCTGTTAATACCTTGTCGTCAATTTTGACGGTAATTGCGCCAGAATTAAGGCTTCGTTGCACTTTGATATACTGACTATCAACTAAAGCTTCAGAGCGAGTTGCTGAACTACTCTCAAATGAAGTCAGATACTTAGTTATGGCCAGTGCACGTTTTTCATCACTCATCTGGTCATCAAATAGTGACACATCTGAGATCTGTTCTAGTTTGTTCTGAAATTGTTCTGGCTGCTCCTTGCGTGCGTTGATAAGCTTTTTGGCAACCTCACGCCCTAAATGGTTTGGCGTAGGATAGAGCAAAACAACTTCACGCTGGATATGTTGAAACGCTTTTACGGCATCGGCAACAGCGGTATGAGACACACCTTCTATAGCTGCGATCTCTCTATATGAACCTTTGTTGCCACTTTCCTGCAGCCTTGCCTTGGTTTGTTCATACGCTTTACCAAGTTCCCATAAACTTGGTGCAATATACTGATCTGACGAAACAGCAAGCGCCTTCGCATCGTCGTTGGTAAAATCACTTGAAGACAAGACAACATAATCTGCACCACTTAATAAGCATGCTTTTCGTCTTCTCGATCCAGACAAAACTTGCAGCTTGCCCTCTTTTACCCAGCACAAAGCCGGATGCATATTCCTGCCATCTTCTTTTATGGCTGGTAAAATATCAGCAACAGACTTCTCATTTAGAAGTGATTGCTCACGCCGATTTTGACCAAATACAACGGTTCTGTTTTCAATGTCAGCGAATGATATTACTTCACACTTTAATTCGATTAACCGATTTGGATCGCTTGGCGATGGCATCGTTACGACGTCACCTTGACTCGCTTGCCCTAAGAGATCATCCAAGCTGCTTTTTTCAACAGGAGTAGCAAAAGGGTCTAATCGTGTATCATTTTTACGTTTTCTAGCCATTATCTAACCTGTATTTAATCTAAACTGGATTGTGTGGAAGCCCAATTTGAGCGTATTAACATTTCTAGTTCGTCGACAACATCTTTGATATTTTCTTGTGCTCTGAGTAAAGATTCTCGACTTGCCAATGAGTCCGATGTTTTTTGATCAAAGATGGTGTTAAAAGAAGATGAACTAGCAGTTATTGCAGAACTATGATTAATAGGATAACTCATTACTTGTCTGCCAAATGCAGTACGTACATCTTTAACTATATCGCGCTGAGAGTGATTTCCCTTTACATAGTTGGTCACCAAGAATTGCATAAAATCCCAGCCTTCATGACCTAGTGCTGCAACTGTATGGTAAATTTCACCGAGTCTTTTTAGATACTTATTGTTCGCATCAAAATCGACTGCTTCTGGATGTACAGGGATTAGCATAGCCGTAGAGGCCATCAGCGCGTTGTAGAACATGAAATTAAGAGATGGTGCCGTATCTATCAAAATGATATCAAACTCGTCTTTAACAGGCTCTATGACGCGTTCTTTTAGTTTATGGTAATGGCGAGTTTGCTCATAACTACTTGATTCTTTCAACTCTGTTGCAGTTTCGTGCTCAAAGTAAAAATCGTCCATACCTGACGGCAAAATACGAATATTTGGAATGTGTGTTTTTTGGAATGAATCAGCAACAAGTTGTTCCCAAGTTTCATTCTCTTCAAGTTCAATGCAATCTCTCATTAGATCACCAACGGTGATCGGATCATGCTCGCTTGAGGGGAAAAAACTTGAAGAAGATCCTTGAGGATCCAAATCAATAATACCAATGCGATATCTCTTTATATTTGTTGTGGCAAGCGCCGCCGCCAAATTGACAAGAGATGTTGTTTTACCGCAACCCCCCTTAAGACTATTTATCACAATTACTTGCAATTTATCTGAATGATCTCTGTGATCAGCATTGATCCCAAGAATTTCCGCCATAGCGAAAATATTGCTCAGAGTATATGCGTAATGGCCATTTGCGCCTTTTTGAATATGTAAATGATCAAAGTCTCCTTGATCATGACGACGTTTTAATGTTCTGTTATTAACGCCTAACAGATCCGCGGCAGCCTTTTGTGTATACGTTCGAAGTTCTTTATCCTCAGACTTAAGGTGCGCCCTGTAATGCTGAATGCGGCCCTCAAGGGATTGTTCTGCTACTTCTGCTGTTGCTTTCAACAATTTATAAGTAGAAAGTGCATTGCTATTGATAGACATACGTATATTCCTTAATTTTATGCCTAATATTATAATGTCCATCAAATAAAAGGTAAACCACTAAATTAAGAGACATCTAAAAAATATGGGATTTAAAATTTTTTTAAAGAATAAATAAGGAGTTTAGAAATGGTTAAATATATAGGTATATAAGTATAGTAGTACAGTTATTTAATCTAAGTGTTTGTTACAATTAGAGTTTTATTAAATGTGCAGATCATAAAAATACGTAGTAAAGATCAGATCTTTATTTACTGCGAGATCAAGAAAATACTAACTTAATTTCTGTATCTCCTTATAATAACAGTTTATCCACAGTGTTATAAACAAATTAGGTGCTTGAGATCAAAATTGTACTAAGCTAAAACAATGACTTATCAACAAAATGATTGATAACATCTAGATTAAGTAAATAAAGATCTGATCTATACTATGAACAGATCAGATCTTTACTAAATCAGATCGATGTTATACACAGCTCTGTATCAAAAACTGCTCTAAACAGCCTTTCTAGCGTGAATTTGACCAAAATAGTAGGGGATTTCTTACTATGTTGGTAAAAATATGATCTCTAAATATAAAGCAGTGGGTAAAATTGTGATCTCTAAAAAAACTTGAACACAGATCAGTTTTTTACTAACTTTAATTATTAACTTTTTGCCTTGAATGTGTTGTTATTAGCTGTCGAAAGAATCAGGAAGTAAAAAAATGAGCCGCAAGGTAAACATCTCTGTTGACAATCTACCAGACTCACTTAGAGGTCAAATTCATGGAGTAGAAAGTGCAATTGATAATGAAAGTTTAGCACTTTTTACTGACAACAAAGATGTGCGAATTTCATTAGAAAACACCAACCATGGCTTGAGAGCGTATTCAAACACATTTAATCACTATGATTTATGGGGGAGATTTGTACGTTCCGGACATAAAAAGCTTCCTTTAGAGGAAGCGCCCAAAAAAACGATCATAACAAGAAGAATATCAGAAAAAGTTGATGGTATTTTGTACGATGGCGAAATTAAAATTACGCCAGCTGTTGTCAGTAGCAAAAAAGATGGTGAAGAAACTGAGTTTTTAGTTTGGCCTTCAGATCGAGAAGAAAAAGTTGAAAGAGCACTCATTCGACTTGCTTCAAAAGGGAAAATTGTAAAAATAAATTTTAAGTCCGGTATTCAATATGCTGTTATTTTTTCGATGAATGAATTGGCTCAAGAGCTAAAAGCTGTTGGTCAATCAATGCCTTATCCACAGATCAAGGAGTCTTTGGAAGCTTTACAAGGCTCAAAACTTTCGTTTAAATATCGCGCAACTGATACTAAAAATAGCGATGTAGATGATTCTTTTTACGAATCTAATATGAACTTCTTATCCTCACTACATTTTAGTGGCAAGAAGGGGCAAGGTGGAAATATCAAATGTGTTGCTTGTTTAAATGCATTTGTTCATAACATGATCGATAATCTTGAGTACAAAGGTTACTATTTCAATAGTGCTCAAGAGCTAAAGCGCGGTTTATCCCGTTGGATGATGTTAAGGCTTTATCATTTGTGGCGGTACGCAGCTCCTGGTAAAACGTATCATTTCAGACTGCTATCAATAATGGAAAAGTATGGGTCTATTTATTCAACGGATGAAATTACAGACAATAAACTGAAAGCGTTGCGTAGAGATATGACTACGACAATGAAAGACTTGATAGAAAAAGGCGCTATTTCTGAATATAACATTTCGAATGTAAAAGATGATGAAACTGGTCGAATTATAGACTATGTGTATGAGATGCATCCATCTACACAATTTTGTGAAGAAATTCTAGCTTTGAATAAGCACAACAAGAGAATTGAGATTCAAGGTGGTAAAAGATTAGTAGAAACTGCTGAAATTATCGACGAAGATATTCTAGAGGCGATTGTAAAAAAGTAGATAGTTAAGCCAATTATGTTAAATTGGCTTTAAGGTTTATTTAAGTAAGCACATTACTCTAAATTTTCTAGATATATACGCTCAATTAGGTAGCTATAGTCTTTTTTTCTGACATCCTCATTTTTAGAGCTAAAATTATTTAGGCTACCTATTTTTGTTTCCTTTTGTGGATTTAATAGAATAAATGGCAGCGCTCCACTGACGTGATATCTATTTTTGGCTGTAAATCTAACGTTAACTTCTGGTGTAACACGAGTAGGCCTTTTTATCCTTAATTTAGTTTTTTCTCCTAAACTAGACAATCTAACTTTTTCTAATTCAACGATTTGCTGCCAGCTTTGTTGATCTATAACTCTAGGGTTGGAGTAACCTGATGATTTATTGAGCATTTCTAATGCAACTTTTTTTGACAGCGTGGTGGTAGAATGTTTTTTCATCCATGTAAATCTAACCGAATAGGGTATAGCATCTTCAAAGTGTATTTTTCTATAAGCTGCTAATGTAATTAAATTCGGTATTGCATTATGTACAGCTTCGAACCTGGCATCATTATTATTAATTTCAAGTACGGTATTTTTAAACTGTTCCTTAGATTTGTTTACTTCAATAAGCCTAGACTTAATTTTTCCATCTATATCATCGATAGCAATTAAACCTGGATGACGAGTTAGTATTTTACTACTCTTTTTTTGACCAACAAAAACATCTGTAAATCCACTTAAACATTTCTCGAATGCTTCGTTACCCAATATTTTAGTAACTTGAATCTCTTCAGGTGCTTTTTTTTCGTCTTCGGATTTGATTTCAGGTAATTGATAATAACTAGAGTAGCTAATCTCTTTTTCTTTTAGCTCTTCGCAAAGGAGATTGAGTTGATCAAATAAGTAATCGAAACTACTTCTCAATATTAATTTTGTAGTCATATTTTATATATGTATGATGTGTTCCTATTATTATAGCTAAAAACCCTGTTTTATTCCAATCTAAAGTATCAGAAATCGGAGTATCAGAAATCGGAGTATCAGAAATCGGAGTATCAGAAAT
>NZ_JAGJEH010000070.1 GCF_018100925.1 Pseudoalteromonas luteoviolacea
CGAAAGGCCGAGTTTGAAGCGCGCCGACAACAAAACTTGAATCAATATGCCGCAAGTGGGTTTGTGCACTTTGGTAAGCATTTAGGATCTGCTAATACCGTCAATGAAGGACTGTGGGAGCGTACAACTGAGTCGAATGTTTTACGACTCGGGGCGAGTTATTCAAATGCCGGTGCCTCAGTGACTGATGAACCTGTTCTGCATATGGCTGGCGTCATCGTTCATTTATCCCAGCTATGCAATACCGACGAAGCGTTTAACGCGATTAAGTTACCCGCTGCGGAGGCAGGCTTGCGAACTTACGATAGTGCCACAGGATTGAGTGTCATTCATTCATCGCCAGACGTTGCATTTGCCAGTGAGACCAGCACCAATAAAGTTGTCACTGAGCGCG
>NZ_JAGJEH010000071.1 GCF_018100925.1 Pseudoalteromonas luteoviolacea
AGCGCTCAGTGACAACTTTATTGGTGCTGGTCTCACTGGCAAATGCAACATCAGGCGATGAATGGGTGACACTCAACCCTGTGGCACTGTCGTAAGTTCGTAAGCCTGCCTCCGCAGCGGGTAACTTGATGGCGTTAAACGCCTCGTCGGTATTGCATAGCTGAGATAAATGAACGATGACGCCAGCCATATGCAGAACGGGCTCATCAGTCACTGAGGCACCGGCATTTGAATAACTCGCCCCGAGTCGTAAAACATTCGACTCAGTTGTACGCTCCCACAGTCCTTCATTGACGGTATTAGCAGATCCTAAGTGCTTACCAAAATGCACAAACCCACTCGCGGCATATTGATTTAAGTTTTGTTGTCGGCGCGCTTCAAATTCGGCCTTTCT
>NZ_JAGJEH010000072.1 GCF_018100925.1 Pseudoalteromonas luteoviolacea
AGTAAACTAAGTAAGAGTGCTTATCTTTAAGAAGTGGTAGTAAAGTGGTGGAGCTAAGCAGGATCGAACTGCTGACCTCCTGCGTGCAAGGCAGGCGCTCTCCCAGCTGAGCTATAGCCCCACATTACTAGGAAGACATTGTTTGTTTACACTTCTTTTTGAGGCAAGGCTTTAAGTGAGGACGTTTAGTGTTTTCTAAACGACGAGCTTAAAAACGCAGCATCGGGAAGAAGTGGTGGGTCTGAGTAGACTTGAACTACCGACCTCACGCTTATCAGGCGTGCGCTCTAACCAGCTGAGCTACAGACCCAAACAATGTTGTGTTCTCTAATTCTAATCAACAATCATCTGTGTGGACACTTCGAACAAAT
>NZ_JAGJEH010000073.1 GCF_018100925.1 Pseudoalteromonas luteoviolacea
TTATCCCTTATCCCTTATCCCTTATCCCTTATCCCAGTATTCAGGGAGAGGCGTTGAGTCTCCAATAAATTCTGACGACCATGCTTAAAATAAATCAGATGGTCATGATGGTATTTTCGGATCCAAAAGATCTACTTATATTGCTTCGAGCGATCCAATGCCATTGCTCTGTATGAAAAACACCCTAAAACGAGGTGTTTAGTTTGAATTTTAATCGAAGTGTCACTTTTTCTAAGTTTTTTATAAAAAGTGCTTGATCCAAATTTGGATCTCCCTATAATGCGCACCCACTGACACGGCGGGACGCAAACAAAAACGCAAACCAAAGTGAAGATC
>NZ_JAGJEH010000074.1 GCF_018100925.1 Pseudoalteromonas luteoviolacea
CAGATCTTGGTCTTTGATAGGCATGGTTTAAGCTCCGAAATTAGGTATTGATTTTGACTTCTTGGAGAATGGATTCGCGCTTATCATTTAGTTCGCGTATTTGCACTTCGCATTCTGAGGCTTCTTGCAGTTTTTTGGCGCGTTCGTCTGAGGCGCTGTACATAAGCGGCATAAGTAATATGTTGGCAGGTTCAACACTTTTAATGGCCCAACATAAAGCTGGTAGGTATTGAATTGGCATTGATGTGGGTTGGCTTGGAGCAAACCACTTATTAAGTTTAGCCTCATCTACCTCAACAATGTCTACCTTAAGTGC
>NZ_JAGJEH010000075.1 GCF_018100925.1 Pseudoalteromonas luteoviolacea
CTGATATGTTTGGTTTTGAGTTGTTTTTGAGAGAGATTAACGACACCGACCCGTTTGTCTATAAACATGGCATTATCCAAAGCCAATCTAGCAATATCAATGGCGTCGCCACAATTGCTGATACTGTTCGTCCAGCTACTTATTTTGCATGGTTTGAAGGAGATGAGACAAGTACAGGAAAAGGGGTTAACTGGATACAAGCCAATGAAACGCAGCGCGTAGCAATTGCAAGTGACCCCAAAAATAACCTCTATTTTGATGATTCGACGGGGAGATTTTATCAATGGAGTGTGCGTGGGCG
>NZ_JAGJEH010000008.1 GCF_018100925.1 Pseudoalteromonas luteoviolacea
CGGCCTTCGCGCTTCTAACTCAGCAGGCTACACCATCACGCAAGGCGCTACAGAGTATGTTGAAGGCCAAGATTATCTTGGTTCATCGGCTGATCAATTTGGTTCAAACAGTGAGATCAAACTGGTTCTTGGTGAGCAAGCAGCACCTGAGCTTATCTTCACTGAACAACTAAGTACAGGCTACAAGTCAGTCTCAGGTCGCGTATTTGTTGATATCAACCAAGATGGTACTAGCAACGGTAATGATTTTGTCCTTGCGGGGATTGAGATCCAATTAACAGGTCAGGATCTTTACGGTGAAGCGGTGAATCTGCGCACCACAACCGATGCAAATGGCGCCTTTAACTTTGCAGGCCTTCGCGCTTCAAATGATGCAGGTTACACAGTTACTCAAGGTGAAACTGACTATGTTGAAGGCCAAGATTATCTTGGTTCATCGGCTGATCAATTTGGTTCAAATAGTGAGATCAAACTGGTTCTTGGTGAGCAAGCAGCACCTGAGCTTATCTTCACTGAGCAACTAAGCGCTGGCGACAAATCAATATCAGGTCGCGTATTTGTTGATATCAACCAAGATGGTACCAATAACGGGAATGATTTTGTCCTTGCGGGGATTGAGATCCAGCTAACAGGTCAGGATCTTTACGGTGAAGCGGTGAATCTGCATACCTCAACCGATGCAAATGGCGTGTTTAACTTTGCGAGTCTTCGCGCATCAAATTCGGCTGGCTACACAGTTACTCAAGGTGAAACTGACTATGTTGAAGGCCAAGATTATCTTGGTTCATCGGCTGATCAATTTGGTTCAAATAGTGAGATCAAACTGATACTGGGTGAGCAAGCTGCACCTGAACTTACTTTCACTGAGCAACTAAGCACTGGCGACAAGTCAATATCAGGTCGTGTATTTGTCGATATCAACCAAGATGGTGCAAATAATGGTAATGACTTTGTCCTTGCAGGGATTGAGATCCAATTAACAGGTCAGGATCTTTACGGTGAAGCGGTGAACCTGCGCACCACAACTGATGAAAATGGCGTGTTTAACTTTGCAGGCCTTCGCGCATCAAATTCGGCTGGCTACACAGTTACTCAAGGTACTACTGACTATGTTGAAGGCCAAGATTATCTTGGTTCAACGGCTGATCAATTTGGTTCAAACAGTGAGATCAAATTGATACTGGGTGAGCAAGCTGCACCTGAACTTATCTTCACTGAGCAACTAAGCACTGGCGACAAATCAATATCAGGTCGCGTATTTGTTGATATTAACCAAGATGGTACTAGTAACGGGAATGACTTTGTCCTTGCGGGGATTGAGATCCAATTAACAGGGCAGGATCTTTACGGTGAAGCGGTGAATCTGCATACCTCAACCGATGCAAATGGCGCCTTTAACTTTGAGGGGCTTCGCGCATCAA
This sequence comes from Pseudoalteromonas luteoviolacea, assembly GCF_018100925.1. Classification (GTDB taxonomy): domain Bacteria; phylum Pseudomonadota; class Gammaproteobacteria; order Enterobacterales; family Alteromonadaceae; genus Pseudoalteromonas; species Pseudoalteromonas obscura. The sequence continues at coordinate 1,422 of NZ_JAGJEH010000008.1, forward strand.
ATGATGCAGGTTACACAGTTACTCAAGGTACTACTGAGTATGTTGAAGGCCAAGATTATCTTGGTTCATCGGCTGATCAATTTGGTTCAAACAGTGAGATCAAACTGTTATTAGGTGAGCAAGCTGCGCCTGAACTTATCTTCACTGAGCAACTAAGCACAGGCGACAAATCTGTATCAGGTCGCGTATTTGTCGATATCAACCAAGATGGAACCAACAACGGCAATGACTTTGCCCTTGCGGGGGTTGAGATCCAATTAACAGGTGAGGATCTTTACGGTGAAGCGGTGAACCTGCGTACCACAACCGATGAAAATGGCGCGTTTAACTTTGCTGGGCTTCGCGCTTCTAACTCAGCAGGCTTCACAGTTACCCAAGGTGAAACTGACTATGTTGAAGGCCAAGATTACTTAGGTTTAACAGCAGATCAGTTTGGATCACTAAGTGAAGTATTGGTAGCTCTTGGTCAAGAAGAGCAAACAGGCAAAGAAGTTGTTTTCACTGAGCAACTAAGCACAGGCGACAAGTCAATATCAGGTCGTGTATTTGTTGATATCAACCAAGATGGTACTAGCAACGGGAATGACTTTGTCCTTGCGGGGATTGAGATCCAGTTAACAGGTCAGGATCTTTACGGTGAAGCGGTGAATCTGCGTACCTCAACCGATGAAAATGGCGCGTTTAACTTTACAGGTCTTCGCGCATCAAATTCGGCTGGCTACACAGTTACCCAAGGTGAAACTGACTATGTTGAAGGCCAAGATTATCTTGGTTCAGCGGCAGATCAATTTGGTTCAAACAGTGAGATCAAATTGATACTGGGTGAGCAAGCTGCACCTGAACTTATCTTCACTGAGCAACTTCATACAGACGCCAAAATTTCCGGTAAAGTTTTTATTGATGCAAATAGCAATGGATTAATGGATGTTGATGAACTTGGATTAGCAGATATCACGATTACGCTCGGCGGTGTTTCCGCATATGGAGAGGTGATTGAGATTGAAGCTAAAACCAGTAGTGACGGATCGTTTGTATTTGCCAATTTGGTAACAAGTAATGAGGAAGGCTACACCGTAACACAAATACAGCCAGAACTATTTATTGATGGTCATGAGTCCCGTGATGGAGAGATAGTGTCTATAAATACCAACGACGTTTTCTCGATATCATTAGCTGCAAACCAAGAAGTTGCTAATTTACACTTTGCTGAGTTGTACAAAGGTCGAATTGAGGGCGCAGTATTTGTTGATCGTAATCTTGATGGGCTACTAAACCGTAGTGATGATGCTATCTCAAATGTGGAAATTCAGCTCACAGGTATAAGTCACGCAGGTACTGATGTTAACTTCAAAACTGTAACTGATTCTGATGGCCGTTTTGAATTTACCCAATTGCCGAAAAGCGATGAACAAGGTTATCAACTAGTTCAAATTCAACCAGCTAATTATGTCGATGGTATCGATTATAAAAATGGAGTTCAGATTGCTGATTCAGATCAAACAGATGTGATCAGCGGATTGGTATTGGAGCAAGGTGCAGGACTAGCACAACAGAATTTCACTGAAGGCTTTGGTATTGCCATTAGTGGCCGCGTTTTTATTGATCAGACTGACTCGGGTCTATTCCCTGACAGTACGGAACTTGATGCAACAGACATTGCGATTGTTGGCTCTGAAATACACTTAACTGGTGTTGATTATCAAGGCCACAGTATAGATCTTAGCGCGTTAACCAATGAACAGGGCGTGTATCGCTTTACTGATCTGCCGCCGAGCAATGAACTTGGCTATGTTGTAACTCAAACTCAGCAACCGCAATCATACCTAGATGGTCAAGAGTCTGCGCAGGGGAACGTGGTTACCAATTCAAAAGGGACAGACAGTATCTCAATCGGCCAGGTGCTTGAAGTTAAGCACTATGCAAACTACGACTTTGCGGAGCTGCCAAGGGCGTCTATTGCGGGTGAGGTATGGGTGGATGCAGATGAAAATGGCTTACTTGAAGATGGTGAAACTCTGCGTATTGGTGGCGTGGAAGTTAGTTTAACCGGGGCAACTTTAGACGGTATCGCAGTCGAACGAAGTACTGTTTCGAATGAGCAGGGCTTGTATACCTTTGATTACCTATATCCAGGCACCTATCAAATTATCCAAAAACAGCCGAGTGCTTGGTTGGATGGAAAAGAGCAATTAGGCAATGCCGGTGGTGAGATCGGTGAGGATCAATTCACAGGGATATTAATTGAACTTGGTCAGCACGCTGTGGGATACAACTTTGCTGAACGTGGCAGTGATTTAGCTGGTCGTGTATATGTAGATCTCAATGATGATGGTGTGCAAGACACATATGAGATGGGTTTGCGCGATGTGAAGCTAACTATTTCAGGAGCTGATCTTGATGGCCAACCTGTGAGTCGTGACATTTTTACAGATGCCTATGGACGTTATGAGTTTGAAGATCTGCCGCTAAGTAGTGTTGATGGATTCACAGTAACAGAATACCAGCCTGAAAATACACAAGATGGTCTAGATAGTGTTGGAAACATTGGCGGTGTATTGGGCGATGACCAGATCTCCGCTATCCATATAGAACGTCATGTAACCAAAGCACACTCATACAATTTTGGTGAGCAATTGATGGATCCTGCCAGTATCTCAGGCATGGTTTGGTTGGATAAAAACCATAATCGGGAGGAAGATGATAGCAACGGACAAGGTGGTTGGATCGTAGAACTACTACCAGATCCAATGACAGGAGAAGGAAATCCTTTAGATGCTGAGCCTCTGGCGATTGTGGAATCTGATGGTAACGGTCAATACACCTTTAATGGCTTACCAGTAGGTACTTATGAAGTACGCTTTAGGCATCCACAAGGTGGCGTAATTTACGGCCTTCCTGTTTCCGATGATCCAGATGCCAGTACTGAAAAAGGGACTATTTTAAATCTGCGCGTTAGTGCTGGCGAGCAAGTTGAGAATCAATCATTGCCAGTGGACCCTTCGGGCGTGATTTACGATTCAGAGCTGAGAAAGCCTATTAAGGGTGCAAAAATTAAGATCACAGGCCCGAGTGGTTTTGAGCCTGATCTGCATTTAGTGGGTGGTTCGGCGAATGTAGAGCAAACTACCAGCGATGATGGGTACTATCAATTCTTACTCTTTGCGCAAGCTCCTGCTGGCGTGTATGAGCTGCATGTTACTGAGCCTAATGGCTATCAAAGCGGCGGATCGAAGCGTCTACCTGTGTGTGCGAACACACTCAAAGTCGGCGCTCGAGAATTACCAATTACTATTTTTGTTGAAGAAACTGTGCCAACTTTGGATGCGCCCGAGCATATTGCAACTCAGTGTGCGAATCATTCAGATCAAGCGCTGCAAGACATGCATACTACTCAGTACTATCAGAGCTTCTACATTGAGCCTAAGTTACCGTCGGGCAATGTGGTAAACAACCATATTCCACTCGATGCATTTGGCGAAGATCTGGTGCATGTCAGTAAGCAGGCGCTCAAGCAAGATGTTGTGATTGGGGAGTTGGTGCCATATCGCATTAAAGTGACCAACCAATCAGAAATGGAGCTGTCACCACTGGCATTTATTGATCAGCTTCCCGCCGGCCTTAAATATGTTGCGGGCAGTGCAAAAGTGGATGGTCTAGCTATGGAGCCTGAACAGCGCGGCAGGCAATTGCGCTGGGCTGGTAAATCTCTACAACCAGAGCAGTCGGTGATGATCGAGTTGATCGTAGTGGTGGGGACCGGTGTCAGCGAAGGTAAATATATCAATCAGGCTTGGGTCGAGTTTATTGGAGGCCTTTACCAAACTGGCTCCGGCAACCGAATTTCAAATATTGGTGAAGCGACCGTAAGAGTTGTTCCAGATCCCATTTTTGATTGTAGCGATCTGATGGGTAAAGTATTTGATGATCATAATCGCAATGGAATTCAAGAGTCTGGTGAGCCTGGGTTACCAGCAATTCGTTTAGCTACGGCGCAAGGCCTTTGGATAACGACAGATCAACATGGTCGCTATCATTTAGCGTGTGCGGATATTCCACATGCTGTTCGAGGTGGCAACTTTATCGTGAAACTGGATGAGCGTAGCTTACCTTCGGGATATCGTGTTATCAGTGAAAATCCACGAGTAGTACGCTTAACACGCGGTAAATCACACCAACTTGACTTTGCTGCGAGTATCCATAAAGTAGCGCGCATTGAAATCACAGCTGAGTTATTTGACGGTGAGGCAATCATGCCTGAGTATCTGTCTCGTCTAACGCAGCTAATGGATGCACTAGGTAAAACACCGACAGTTATTCGTATTGCATATCAACAATCTGAATTAGAACAAACCACTGAGGCACAGCGTAAATCTCAATTGCTACTTGATTGGATCCAAATACAAGTCGCAGAGCGCGAGCTTCCTATCACAATTGAAACGGAAATGATCCCATTTTTTATTCCAGCTTTACCTGCCCACCAGCAGCTTGGAGGCAGCGATGACTAATCGATTCTTGCTGAGCAAAATTTCGCTTTTGTGTGCAGCGGCTTATGCCTCTGTACCATCAATGAGCTATGCCTTTATCGACGCTGTTAACGACAGCAAAGTGACGTCTGCGGCAGGTAATACTGAACGGGTGATAGTGCAAAAGCACTTTGTGTTTAGTGGGTTGGATGAACCCAAGGCCAAAACTGTCGAAATAGAGCGAACGGTTAAAGATGACAAGTCAGCTCAATTCGTAAAAGACTCTGCAATTCGCTTTGTTTCTGGTAAGCACTACTTAACAGGCACTACTAAACTTGAAATGGATCGCATCATTGGTTTTTTGCAAGGCAAGCAAGATATTAAATTGCATTTTATAGGCCATGCGGATTCACAAGGTCTCAGTGCCAATGCACGTAAGATTTATAAAACCAACCAGGGTTTATCTGAGCACCGAGCTAATATTGTGGCGGATTATTTCCGTCATCAGCTCAACCTTGAGTCTTCTTCAACAACAATGGAAGGTCGCTCCAATCGCGAGCCGGTGGCTAGTAATGCTACTTTAGCTGGGATGGCGAGAAACCGGCGAGTTGAAGTAATTGCGGTTTATACCGAAACGCGAGTGGTCAAAGCGACGCAAGTGATTGCACCGCCACAGCGCCAAAAACTATGTGGTGATGTTACGGCAAACAAAGGGCCATTAAGTATCACCATAGATGGCCAAGCTTTTATGGATGAAGATGTCGCCAATAATGCAGATGATCAGCGTTGCGCAGATATCAGTTTAGAGCGTTTTGATCTACAGCTTAAATATGAACCGCTCAATATATTACCCAAATTAAATATACAACATGCACTGACAAAATCAGGCAATACACTGATGTTGCATCTAAAAGGCTACAGTAATTATCAGAGCTTCTTTGACTACGCAGAGGTACAGATCCTTGTTCCGCAAAGTGATAAAGTTCTGGCAAAAGTTGCGCTGGATGACACATTGTCAGGCCGCTGGCGGTTACCTAGCAATATGTTGGGTATGAGTCTTAACTACCGTTTAAAAGTGTACAACAAGCAAGGTCGATTTGATGAAACCAGCCTTGCGCAAGCTGATTTTAAACCACGCTATGCCGTCGATAGCGACAAGCTCGAAGGGTATTTAATGTCGGGCTATGGCAAGTCAATGCTGGCCAAACAAAATATCAAGATCGCGGGTGGTGCATTGACCTTATATGGTGAGCAGGTCCCTGACCATCATCGTGTTTACTTTCTAGGAAGGGTGGTTGCGGTTAACCGAGAGCGCAAGTTCGTCCATCAAGAAATCGTGCACAGCGGTATTCACCGAGCAGAAGTTGCAGTGCTAAATGCCGAAGGTGAAGGGCGTTTAATTCATCGTGATCTCGAGTTGCCAAAAAGCGATTGGTTTTATGTGGCATTGGCTGATCTAACAATTGGGCAAAACAGCCATAATGGGCCAGTTGAATTGCTCAGTGCTGATCATAATCAAGATGGCAATGTTTTTGCTGAAGGCCGTTTAAGTGGTTATATCACGGGTAAATGGCAAGATGAGTACAAGGTGACTGCACGGGTAGACACGCAGGAGCAGGGATTGAACAAGTTATTGTCTGGACTCCATGAAAAAGACCCTAAAAGTTTATTCCGTCGCCTTGAAGAAGAGCAGCATCCCACCGAGTACGGTGATGACTCGACTGTAATGGATGATGCACCAAGCAATGGTAAAGTGTATTTAAAAGTCGAGAAATCTCAGTCTCACGTGCTTTGGGGGAATTTTAATACCTCGTTCAACGATACCGAGCTGGCACGTGTTGAGCGTGGTTTATATGGTTTACAGTTGCAATATTTAACGGATGAGCTTACCACTGCGGGTGATAACCAATCTCAGGTTCATTTATATGGCGCAGAGGCTGAAACGCTAGGTGCTTATGAGTCTCATCGCTCAACAGGCGGCTCTCTTTACTACCTTAAAAACCAAGATATTGTTCAAGGCTCTGAGCAAATCGCTGTTGAGGTCCGTGATAAAATTACCGGTTTGGTGTTAGTTAGGCGAGGACTTATTGCTGGCCAAGATTATGATATTGATGCACTACAAGGTCGTGTGTTATTGAATCGACCACTCTCTTCGTTCCAGCAGGATGATTTACTCGTTCGCACCGCTAGTTTGGACAGTAACCCAGTCTATTTGGTAGCGCAATATGAATACACGCCGGGGATCAATGGCTTAGATAACTTGACCTATGGTGCTCGTTTGAGCCATTGGTTAACTGATACAATACAAGTGGGTACCACGCTCAACCATCAAGAACAAGATTTGTTTGATGATCAGCTCATTGCTGTGGATGTTACTTACCGGCCTAGTGATACGGCTTATATCAAAATTGAAGCTGCGCAAACAGAGGGGGTTGGCAATACACTTAACTCGTTAACCGGTGGTATTGATTTTGAGCAGCAACAATCGAGTGAAATGGGTCAATCAGCAACGGGAAAAAGAATTGAAGCAGCATTCGAATTTTCTGATATTGGGTTGGATGAGCAAGGACATGGTCAATTTTATTGGCAACAACTTGAGGCTGGGTTTAACTCTACGGGTCAAATAAGCCAAGTCAATAGCCATGCAATTGGCACATTTTGGCAATGGCAAATCGAAGACGATCATGCCATTCAGCTCAAAGTGGATGATCAAAAAGCAGATAGTCAACAACGTAGGCAGGCTGCTGAGCTAGGTTATGTTTATCAATTGAACGACGATTGGCAAATTAGTAGCGCTGTACGCCAAGACAATAAAGAAAACCTTGCAGAGCAAAATAAGGAGCTTCAAACGCCCCAACTTGATGATGGCGAGCGCATTGATGCAATCGTGCAGCTTAATTACGACGGCAGTGAAATGTGGCAGCCTTATGTTTATCTTCAAGGCACGCTCGTAAGAGAGCAAAGCCGACTAGCAAACAACCGAGTGGGTATCGGTACAGAGGTGCTGCTGACAGACACGCTGGCTGTCAATTCTGAGCTATCGCATGGCAATCTCGGTGAAGCGGGCAAACTCGGGGTTGATTGGCAATACCAAACTGGCAGCAATGCGTATGTTGAATACCGCGTTGACCCTGATGGGGGGGATTTATTTTCAACAGGAAGGCAAAAGAACTGGGTAACCGGTTCCAGACATAGGTTTAACGCTTCAACCAGTGTATATGCAGAGCAAATTTGGCAGCAAGACAATCGACAAACAGGGCTAACTCATGCGTATGGCATCGAGCACGACTTTTTAGTTGGTTGGCAAGCAGGACTTGGTTTTGAGCAAGGTGAGCTTGAAAGCCGTGATGATATAATTGATCGCGATGTCACCACATTGTCTTTGGGCTACCAAACAGATTCCTGGCAGTGGCGTAGTGCGCTCGAATATCGTGAAGACAGTAACAGCACAGAAACCAGAACATCTTGGCTGGCTAGGCAGAACATCCACGCCAAACTCACAGCAGATTGGCGAGCGCAATTGCGAGTCGATTGGGCACAAAGTGATAGCTCTCGTGCTGAGAGTGAACCTGCCGGTGCACTCAATAGTGACTATACAGAAGCACAGTTTGGCGTTGCTTATCGTCCAATATCTGCGAGTCCCTGGTCTGGATTGGCAAGCTTTACTTATTTAGAAGACTTGGCTCCAGCATCACAGTTAAGCGGTATAGGTCTTGATAATACACCTCAACAGCGCAGCCGAGTTTGGGCGTTGGATGTGAATTACCAGCTGACACCGCGCTGGCGCATTGGTACTAAATTGGCGCAGCGGCAAGGTGAGCTGAGAATGGGCCGTGACACCGGGCAGTGGTTTGACTCAGCGGCGACACTTGGCGTGTTACGTGCTGACTATCATTTGATGCATCAATGGGATGCAACCCTTGAGTGGCGCTCTATGAGTGTTGATCGGGCTGAAGATCGCCGCTCAGGCGCCTTATTTGCGCTGCACCGACATGTAGGAGAGCACATGAAAATCGGCGTTGGTTATAACTTTACGGACTTCTCTGATGATTTAACGGATTTAGATTACGACTCAAAAGGGTGGTTTATCAACCTAGTTGGTAAGTTTTAAGTATTTACATTTTCTCCCAGAGTCCCAATAAGCCTAAAGTTAAATTATTGGGGCTCATCTCTTACTATTAAATTATGATGAGACAGTGCTCTTTGGTTAGGCCATTAGTGTGTTTTGCGTTAGAATAAAGCTATAACTCCTTTACACAGTGTTTGCATGCCAAAGCAGGATCCCTATCTCTCTCGAGAACAAGAAAAATACGATAATCCAGTTCCAAGTCGTGAATATATACTGGAAAAAATTAAAGCCAGTAGCAAAAAAACCAGCTTCAGTCAGCTCTGCCAAGCACTCAATGTGTTTGAAGAGGAGCGACAGATTGCGTTTAAAAGGCGACTTCGGGCGATGGAGCGTGATGGTCAACTTCACTTCAATAAATTCAAATGCTACGTGATCCCTTGCGATGACGGTTTAGTCAAAGGCAAGGTGATTGGTCATCGTGATGGATTTGGTTTTTTAGAAGTTGAGGGAGAGAAAAAAGACTGGTTTATCACCAAGCACCAGATGGATCGTGTGTTGCACGGAGACTGGGTGTTAGCTAAGGCTGCAAGCCGTGGTTCGGGTGGTAAAGTCGAAGCGCGTATTGTACGGGTTTTGGAGTCTGAACGGGCACCTATTATAGGGCGATTTTTTGTTGAGCACGGGATGGCGGTCGTTGTACCGGAAGATCCACGCCTTACTCAAGATATTATTATTTTGCCTGGCAGTGAAAAAGGTGCGCGACACAATCAAATGGTGCAGGTTGAAATAACCCAGCGACCTACGAAGCAAATGAATGCGGTTGGCAAGATCACGGATGTGATTGGCGACCATATGGCACCGGGTATGGAAATTGAAGTCGCGCTTCGCAATCACGATATTCCGCATATTTGGCCACAAGCAGTTGAAGAACAAGTGAGCAAACATGGCGAACACGTTGCAGAAAAGGACAAACAAGGCCGCATTGACCTTCGCAATCTACCGCTATTAACCATTGATGGTGAAGATGCTCGAGATTTTGACGATGCCGTTCACTGTGAGCGTAAACGTTCGGGTGGTTGGCGACTTTGGGTTGCCATTGCTGATGTATCTCATTATGTGGAAAAAAATAGTCCCTTAGATAAAGAGGCTATCGAGCGTGGCAACTCGGTATATTTCCCAGAGCAAGTTGTACCTATGTTACCCAAAGTGCTATCCAACGGGTTGTGTTCATTGAACCCAAAAGTAGATAGGCTATGTATGGTTGCAGAGATGACGGTTTCAGAAGCTGGGCGACTGTCTGGTTATCGTTTTTATGAAGCCGTGATGAATTCCCATGCGCGTCTTACATATACAAAGGTACATGCAATTTTACAAGGTGATGAAAAGCTGCGTGAAGAGTATGCAGATGTAACGCCTCACCTGACTGAGCTTCACAACATGTATATGGCGCTTAAGTCGGCGCGTCAAACACGTGGTGCTATTGAATTTGAAACTCTGGAAACCCGTTTTGTATTCAATGCTTATCGTAAAATTGAATCTATCGTACCTGTCGTACGCAACGATGCACATAAACTCATCGAAGAGTGTATGATTTTGGCAAATGTGTCTGCTGCAAGATTACTTGAGAAACACGAAGCAAGTAGCTTATACCGTGTCCATGACGAGCCAGATCCTGAAAAACTGAGTCACTTTAGGCAGTTCTTAAATGACCTTGGTATAGAGAGCCCAATTGGACATGAGCCGACACCGCTTGAACTCACCGAGGCGTTAGCATCACTCGGTCAACGTCCAGAGACTGAATTAATCCAAACCATGTTACTGCGCTCTATGAAGCAAGCGGTATATCAACCAGACAATATTGGTCATTATGGTCTCGCGCTTAAAGCGTATGCTCACTTTACTTCACCGATCAGGCGTTATCCTGATCTGGTTGTACACAGAGCAATCAAAGGGATCTTAGCTGAACAAGGGCAAAAAGTGTCTGGTGCGTATGTATACGACGCGGATGAAGCTGATCAACTGGGCGAGCAGTGTTCGATGACCGAGCGCCGCGCTGATGACGCAACGCGAGAAGTGGCTGACTGGTTGAAATGCGAATTTATGCAAGACCATGTCGGTAGTGAATTCTCAGGTGTGATTTCATCAGTAACCAATTTTGGCTTGTTTGTTCGCCTTGATGAGTTGCAAATTGACGGCATGATCCACGTCAGCAATTTAGGTCATGAATACTTCCACTTTGATGGTGCAAAGCACTGTTTAGTCGGAGAGCACAGTAAAACGGTATACCGTTTAGGCGACAAATTGAGTGTCGTCGTGGCATCGGTGAGCTTAGATGAGCGACGTATTAATTTGGTGCTGGCGGATGAAGCTGAGCCAGACCGTTATGCAAGGCGCCGTAAAAAATCCAGTTCTGGTGCAGAGCCCGTTGCAAAAAGCAGTGTTCGGGCCCAGCTGAAAGCGGGTAAAATTCCAAAAGGAAAATCGGATAAACAAGACGACTCGCCAGATAAAGGCAGCAAGCAGGCTAAAAAACGTAAAAAAACCACGCCGAAAGGGGTGTTGAAGAAGAGTAAAAAAGCGGGCGCATCAGGAAGTAAAAAAGCCGCTAAAAAAAGTACAGGAAAAAAAGCCACTAAGGCGAAAAGACCGGGTAAAAATGCCCGCAAGAGACAAAAAAATAGTGCCGGAGCATAGTTTTGAGTAATGAATTAATTTTTGGCTTTCACTCCATTGAAGCCATTTTAGCCAAAGAACCTGAACGCTTTTTAGAAATTTACGCATTAAAAGGCCGTGATGATAAGCGCTTGAGTGCAGTGGTCAATGAAGCACGTAAGTTTGGTATTTCAGTGCAGTTTATGCAGCGTAAAGCCTTAGACAACAAAGCAAAAGGCGAGCAGCATCAAGGTATTATTGCCAACGTCAAAGCCCCGCGCACATTGAATGAAAACGACTTACAAGGGATCATTGATGCGAATGCAGCGCCCTTTTTCTTGGTGCTAGACGGTGTCACAGATCCTCATAACTTGGGAGCATGTTTGCGCAGTGCCGATGCGGCAGGTGTGCACGCCGTTATCGTGCCAAAAGATAAGTCAGCCAAGCTGAATGGCACCGCGCGTAAAGTGGCTTGTGGCGCAGCGGAAACGGTGCCACTGATTCAAGTAACAAACCTAGCGCGTACATTGCGTGATATTAAAGACGCAGGTGTTTGGGTTGTTGGTACAGCTGGTGAGACAGACAATGAGATTTTCACGTCTGATTTAAAAGGCCCTATTGCGATAGTGATGGGTGCAGAAGGCGACGGTATGCGCCGCTTAACGAGAGAGCACTGCGACTTATTGGTGAAAATCCCAATGGTCGGTACTGTATCTAGCTTGAACGTTTCTGTTGCTACAGGCGTTTGCTTATTTGAAGTACTGCGTCAGCGCAGTTTATAAGTCACTCTTAGAGACTTTACTTAACCAGTAAAGTCTCTAATTCTGCCAAATCGCCCACCCGATAGGTTGGTTTAATATCATCGGGACAAGTTTGACCATCATGTTGTAACCAGCAGCTGTCTATACCAAATCGATTGGCGCCCAGTATGTCACTTTTTGGTGTATCTCCCACCATTAAAACATTTGCCTTGTCAGGATTACCTAACAACTCTAAGGTGTGTTCAAATACTTGCGGATCGGGTTTAGCTACGCCGACTTGCTCAGAAATAACGACATGATCAAAAAAATGCTTAAAACCGGTATTGTTTAAACGCTTTTCTTGCAGTGCGCTAAACCCATTGGTGATGATGTTCAAAGATGTTGTTGGGTTGAGTGCCGATAATAAAGAGTGCGCGCCAGGCAAGGGTTTACATATCTCTGCCATGGCATTTAAAAAACCGAGGTTTAACAGCTCAGGTGAGACAGACAGCTTTGTAGCCCAAGTATTGAAGCGAGTAACTTGAAGCGTTTGCGCATCAATTTTCCCTTCCTGATATTGAACCCACAATGGCGCATTGAGTGTCTGATATTCATTGTAGTCTTGCTGACTAAATGCCACATCATGTTGTTTGAACATGGTTTGCAAGCCGAGAAAAGCGTCAAAGTGAAACAGGGTTTCATCGGCGTCAAAGATAATATGAGAATACTTCATCAACTATATAACTCTGAGTGAATAAAAGGGGCCATTGCTAAGGTGAGTGCCTGTGTATATGAACTCTCTCTAGTGGCTAGATTATTTGTTAGCAAGCCAATAGCCCCGCCTTTTTGTTTGATATTGGTCGTGTTAAAAACTCGGTCCATGACATGGCCAAGTTCTTCACCTTGCTCAAGTGCACTATATATTTTCTCTGGCAGCGGTAGGTTGCAGCTTCTACTAACACTAGAATGCTGTTTATTGGCGATCACCACAAATGCAAACGTAGCCGCACCGTAGTCAAACTTGGCTGCGCCACCTTCCATCGCGCAGTAAAAGTCAGCATCAAAATGTGCTTTGAGGTAATCGACTCTATTTTGAGCACCAAGACGCGTATCTAATTCTCCCAGAGGTTGATCGGGCACGCCACTTGGCGCGTGGCAGCCCTCACAGTGAATTTCCTGCTCAGGAAAGTACTGCTGAAAAATTGTTTTTGCGGCGTTAATTTTTACTGGATTTTTTGAACCAACAAGTATTTTGAGCATAATAAATTCCACATCCCTCAATTTTGAGTCGATAGTTTACTGAGGGAAAGTGAAATAAGGCAAATTTAAATATTTAACTCCGTGGGGGCCAAGTTTTCATAGGCACGTTTTTTAATGAGTAGGTCTTTTATGAGTGGTGTTAACACCAGCTCCATTGCCAAGCCCATTTTTCCACCAGGTACAACTAATGTATTGACGCGAGACATAAAGCTGCCTTCTATCATTTGTAAATAATAGGGGAAATTGACATCGTCAATGCCACGAAAACGGATCACCACAAAGCTTTCATCTAGAGAAGGGATGTCTTTTGCGCTGAAAGGATTCGATGTATCGACAGTTGGAACGCGCTGGAAATTAATATGCGTGCGTGAAAACTGCGGCGTTATATGGTTTATATAGTCGTCCATACTGCGCACGATGGAGGTCATAACGGCTTCTCTTGAATGACCTCGTTCATGAGTATCGCGGATGAGTTTTTGGATCCATTCGAGGTTGATGATAGGCACCATACCAATCAACAGATCCACATGTTTTGCAACATTGTGTTCTTCGGTGACCACACCGCCGTGTAGGCCTTCATAAAACAGCATATCTGTGTTTTTTTCTAAATCTTGATACGGCGTAAATGTACCAGGAAGTTGGTTGTAGGGGACCGCATCGTCGAATGTGTGCAAATACTTACGTATCCTACCATTTCCTGTTTTTCCGTAACTCGCAAATAGCTCTTCCAATGCCTCGAAATCATTTGCTTGCTGTCCGAAATAGCTCAAATGCTTGCCTTCTTGTAAGGCCTCGCGTTTAAGTTTATCCATCTCCGGACGAGTGTAGCGGTGGAAACTGTCTCCCTCAACAAGTGTGGCTTTGGCATCAAGACTACGAAATATATGTTTTATGGCGTTGGTAGTCGTTGTCGTCCCGGCGCCTGAACTTCCAGTAATGGCGATAATTGGGTGTTGTTGTGACATGGTAACCTCAATAAAAACGGAGTCTAATAGCGGCTGTTGATTGAGTATCACACCTGTTTAGCCGCTCGCTTTTGCGCTGATATCGCGCTTGATTAAAGCAATGTGAAGCACAACTGCATTGTAGCCATCACCGCTGGAACATCTGAATTGATGTTACTGAAAGACGAAAATTTCGCAAGCGCTTTGCGAGTATACGGTGTTTTGTGTGTGTAAAAAAACCAAGAGAACGTGATAAATTATTGGTTTTTGATTGGCTACTCGGTAAGATCAAAAATAAAAAAGGACGCATAATGTTTAAAGTCATGCTTGGCGCACTATTTGCCTGCAGCCTAATACCACAAGCTCATGCAGCTATGCCGAAAAGCCAAATTTGGTTAGCAAAAAGCCACGACAATGGAATTACTGTCAAACCACTGACAAGCGATGATGCCTACCATAACCAGCCATTGGTAAGTGCGGAAGGTGTCTATTATACAAAAGAGATCACCAGCGCAGAGCGCTCTCAGACTGATCTATTTTTGTATCGGTTTGCTGACAACTCTCATACCAATTTAACCAATACGCCGGAATCCGAATACTCCCCAACAATTTATCCGCACAAAGATGGGGTGTCTGCGATTGTAGTTGAGCCGTCAGGTAAGCAAAGGCTGTGGTTTTACCCTGAAGAAGCGTCGTTAAAACCCGAGCGTATTTTTGAGCATATCGAGCCTGTGGGTTACCATGCATGGGGCAAAGGTGAGGATTTAATAATGTTTATTTTGGGAGAGCCTCACACATTACAATTCACCGATTTGTCGGGTCACCTACCCAAGGTTATTGCTAAAGACATTGGCCGCAGCCTCGCTTTCAATGCAAAAAGAAATATGTATAGCTTTACATTTGTTGAACACGGTGAGCAGTGGTTCGCTACGTATTCAAAACGACTAGGTTCTGTAAAGAAACATTTTCAACTGCCAAGTAGCGTAAAAGATTACACTTGGCTTGATAGCGATACGTTAGCATACGCCATTGATAATAAAGTGTTTACTAGAAATATAGATGCGCCAAAATCCGTAAAGTTGTGGCGCAATTTTGAAGGTTATTGCAAAGCAAATATTACCCGACTAAGCTTCCATGAAGAAACCTTGGCTTTTGTCTGCGATCGATAATCTTGGTATTTTGTCGTTTACAGTAAAGCTGTAGCGCATATGATTTTTTATTATTTAATAGGGTCAACATGATAGTTTTAGTAACAGGTGGTGCGGGGTATATTGGCTCGCATACGGTTGTTGAGTTACTCAATAAAGGTGATGAAGTGGTTGTAGTTGATAACCTAGCTAATTCTTCAGCCCTTGCATTGGACAGAGTTAAAAGTATTACAGGAAAGGACGTTACGTTTTATAAAGGAAGTATTTTAGATCGTGTTTTTCTAGACTCAGTATTTGCACAGCATGCTATTGATCAAGTGATTCATTTTGCGGGCCTTAAGGCTGTTGGTGAGTCTGTTCAAAAACCTATTGAGTACTACCAAACGAATGTACAAGGTACCTTGACTCTGCTAGATGCCATGCGTGACGCGAATGTATTTAAGTTGGTATTTAGCTCATCAGCTACTGTATATGGTGATCCGCAAAGTTTACCTATCCGTGAAGATTTTCCCGTTGGTGGCACGACGAACCCATATGGCAGCTCGAAGCTTATGGTTGAAATGATGTTACAGGATCTTGCAAAATCTGATGAGCGTTGGGCTGTCGCGATATTGCGCTACTTTAACCCTGTTGGTGCCCATGAGTCTGGTTTGATAGGTGAAGATCCCAATGGTATTCCAAATAACTTGTTGCCGTACATTACACAGGTTGCGGTTGGTAAGTTAGAGCGTTTAGGGGTGTTTGGTGATGATTATGACACTCATGATGGCACAGGAGTGCGTGATTATATTCATGTAGTTGATCTTGCTTTGGGTCACTTAAAATCCCTAGATAGACTCGAAAAATTTAATGGCGTGCATATATACAATTTAGGAACAGGTAATGGGTACTCTGTATTGGATATGGTAAAAGCTTTTGAATCAGCGTCAAACAGAGCCATTCCATATGATATAAAGCCACGTCGTTCTGGGGATATATCTGCCTGTTATGCAGCACCAGAAAAAGCAATGAAAGAACTTAATTGGAAGGCGGAAAGGGGTATCGACAGTATGATGAAAGATTCATGGCATTGGCAAGATAACAACCCTGAAGGATACCAAGCATAGTTGATCTTACTGTTGTTTAATGGCTAACAATTCTGATGATGACTGACACTTCCTAATTGATTAGCAAAGTGAATAGGAAATATGAATATCAAAGGCTTCTGCTGAAAAAGTAAGCAGAAGCCTTTTGTTTGACTTAAAAAAATAGGGTTGTTACATTCCTTTAAATGAAAATATTCATTAAGGAAATCAGCAAGTGAAACTTCAAAAGAAAGAATTGAAGCAGTTATCGTCAAAAGACGTTAAAGTAATTGCTGGTGGAACTTCAGTGAGTAAGGCGCCGCCACAAATGGCGAGGATGATGCTTTTACAGCAAGGATGATGCTTTTACAGCAAGGATGATGCTTTTACAGCAAGGATGATGGCTTTTACAGCAAGGATGATGGCTTTTACAGCAAGGATGATGGCTTTTACAGCAAGGACGATAACACTTTAAAGAAGGGTGCAGGCAAATATGAATGAAATTCTTGCCTATGTTGATTGGGTATTTAGAGCATTGTTTTCATTGGTTGTTCTCTTTTTAATGGTCATTTTCTGGGAAAGAAAATTCAGCCTGTTTTTTGGTGGTAAAAGTAGTTTAAGAACTAAAGCCGATCATACACTTCACTCTTGTTTCCTTACCGCGCTATGCACGGTGGTGTTTTTTATCATAGGCAATATACTTTCTGATCACATAATAACTTTACCGATGGAAAAAATTGCACTTCGCCGATTATATTACTTTTTAGGTATGGTTAATTTAACCTTTTTCTTTGTTTCTTTATTTTTACTGCATGCTATAAGGCAATGTGGGTTTTCAAATATTGCAAGGACTGTGTCATATTTAATGTTTATTGAATTATCTTTGTATTTTATTCAACTAGTAGTGCGTGGATACTTAGATATTAGCTACAGTATACTAAACTCATTCGTTGCTGCCTCTTTTTTCATATGTAATATTATTGCTTTTATCATATTAATAAGTTATCCAACTAAATTGTTTCTAGGTAAAAAGCATTTTGACTTAGGTAATAGGTGAGATAAAGAGGTTTAAGTTGTTGGTTTGTTTGTCATTTAACCTTTTTTTCTCTGAAAGTACACTCTCCTAACCGATTTTCAATTAGCCGCGTTACTCTACTTGTTACCTTTTCAATGGTATTAAATTTAGATACTTAATGGTGTTGTTTTTTAATGTTTTTTCTTTTTTGTTAGGCTTTTTTGATTTTAGCACTGGTTTTAATTTTTTTTTGTGTTGGTTTAAATCAGAGTTTTATAAGATTGCTTTATATTAAAGATAAAAGTAAATCTCTTAAGTAGTTAACACAAGAACAAGCCAGCTTTTTAGGTCATCTTTGGCCAACAGGCATCTTTTAATAATGGACGAAGTAATAGTTGATACTTATACAACATTGAGATGTGCTTTTACTAGAGGGTTTTTCTTCTAAGGACATATTCCGTGGCCTCGTGTTTTAACTGTCAAGCGAAGTAAGAATGGAGGACGGTGGCACTGACTTTAGTGGTTATGTTGAGGTTGAAAGTTAGCGCTACCTCTGTTTTGCTAGTGCCTTCAATATCGTCTTCCGCTAACATACGGTGTGTCAGGGGCGTATACCACCATTACAGATCCTGTACTTTCCTTTCACCTTATTGATGGTTTTTTACTGAAAGTTTTACTTTCGTTGTGTATAATTACGCCCTTGGATTTCTCGCGAACTATGCATTTATAGCGTGTTTCGTTAGATTTTAATTTTCGTTTTTCAATTCTAAACGATGCTATTTCTAATCCCTAAGATGTTGATTTGTCCTACCCGGTTGAGGGTGACTGTAGTGTCTAATTCAGTCAAATTCGAGGGGGTTGAGGCGGATTGAGGTTGTATGCAAAACTCAGATAAATCAAGCACTAGCCCAGTAAATACCAGTGATTCAGCGTTTAGGCGCTTCTCCGTTGCACCTATGCTAGATTGGACAGATAGGCATTGTCGCACTTTTCACCGTAAGCTAAGTAAGCATGCGGTGTTATATACAGAAATGATCACAACGGGTGCAATTATTTTTGGCAAAGGTGATTATCTGGCATTTGGTGAGCATGAAATGCCAGTAGCATTGCAACTTGGTGGCTCTGACCCAAAAGCTTTGGCTGAATGCGCTAGGCGTGCTCAAGAGTATGGCTATAACGAAGTGAATCTGAACGTAGGTTGCCCATCTGATAGAGTGCAAAATGGACGTTTTGGTGCATGTCTAATGGCTGAGCCAAATTTGGTTGCCGAATGTGTTGCAGCGATGAAGGCTGAAGTGTCAATTCCTGTGACAGTGAAAACTCGTATTGGAATTGATGAGCAGGACTCCTATGAGTTTTTAACCAATTTGATTGAGGCATCTCACCAAGTCGGGTGTGACGACTTTATTATCCATGCGCGAAAAGCGTGGCTTCAAGGCTTGAGTCCAAAAGAAAACAGGGAGATCCCACCACTGGATTATCCACGTGTATATCAACTCAAGCAAGACTATCCACACCTACATGTGAGTATTAATGGAGGTGTAAAAACACTGGATGAGTGTTTACATCACTTAGATCATATAGATGGAGTGATGATAGGAAGAGAGGCCTATAGCAACCCATTTTTGCTGTCTCAAATAGATGAAAAGCTATATGGGGATGCGCCATTTACTCAGACTAGACATGAGATTGTCCGCAGCATGTATGACTATTTTGAGCAGGAAATGACTCGTGGTGCAAACTTCTGGCATATCGCAAGACATATGCTAGGTATTTTCCAGAATCAGCCTGGTGCACGCGGCTTTAGGCGTCACCTATCTGAAAATGGACATAAAAAAGAGGCAGATATCAGTGTTATGGAAAAAGCGCTGACATTTGTTCCTGAGCACAAATAAGTGGCAGTGGCCAAAAAGACTACTTTTTGGCCTTTTCAACTACAATTTAATAATCCACATTTTTTCTCCCCTCTGCTTTTTATACTAATTATCTGATAATTAAATGATTTTATCATTGGCATAAAGATTGGAGTGTTAAAGTCACTATATGTTACTAAGGAACATGTTATGGCTTTAATCGACCGCATAGAAGATTTAATCAAAACAGAAATAAACACTTTATTGGGGAAATCAGCGCTCTCTGTAAGTTCAGGATCACGCATGAAGACGAGCGTGTCGAGAATTCAGTCCCTCATTGCACAGTTAAAAGTCGAAGAATCTGTTGTTCGCCGACAAATCGCAAGTTATGAAAAAGCTATAAATGACTGGTATGAAAAAGCGCAATTTGCGTTAGAGAAGGGGCGGGAGGACTTAGCTAAAGCTGCTTTGCGTGAAAAGCTAACATGCGAAAATAAAGTACAGCAAGTGCAGCAGTATGCGCAGCAGCTATCAAATTCTCTCAGTGAGCTTGAAAATGAATACGCTGTATTACATTCACACACTGAGTCTACTCAAGTAAAAATGAATCGGTCAATTCGAGAAGAGTGTCTGTCAGCAAGATTGAAGTTAAAGCAGGCTTTGCACAGTCCTGTGGTACGAGACTTGGCGTCTCACATAACGAATTGGGAAAACCGATTAATCAAAACGGAGGACAATTCGTCACAAGGAGCACAATTCGAAGATGGGCAGACAAAGAAAGTAAAATTTGAATTCAACACTCTGCTGAGGCAAGAGCAAGTTTCTTCTATGTTGCAGGCGCTGAAAGACAAGGCTACCGCTGCACCGACAAATAAAACATTGTCAAACTAAGGAGTGAATATTATGTACTCAGATAGAGTTAGAGATTCAAAGCACCCCGCGGCACAAAAGAAAATTGCTGGTGTTTGTGCTCAATTAGGAATGCACTTCGATTTACCTGTATGGCTCGTCAGATTGCTTGTTGTATTGCTGGCACTAAAGTTTACTTGGCCATGCATCATAGGATATGGCATTGGGTGGTTATGTATGTCAAATAAGAAGTAGAGGGTGCGATGAAAATTATGGCATTTGTTATAAGCTCCTTGCTGGTTTTATTGTTATTTTCATGGTTGTCGTTTCCTTTAACAACACTTGGTTTATCAGAGCTATTTCAAGGGCTAGGGTGGGTTGGAATTGAGCTATTTGGCTTTTTGATATTAATGATAGTTGGATTTGCGATTGTGGCGTTACTCAGTGTAGGAATACTGGGTGTCGGGTTAGTTGTGCTCATTGGGCTAGTATTGGCGTTTTTATTTAACTCCGCCATGATTGCAATTCCACTTTTCTTATTGGTGACATTAGCTTGGCTAGTGTTTGAAAAAAGTTCTGAGCACTGATTGATTGAGGAGAATACCCACATAATTTACTGTGAATTCAGTATTCAAGCGCTGTATAATCAAAGCGTCTAATACTGTTTTAATCAGAATTAAGGAATCCAGCTATGCGCAAAGCTTTTGCATTTGTATCACTTTTGTCGTTTTCTTGCTTAGGGGTCGCTCACAATCATCAACATGACGGGCATGAACACCACCACCATGCAACACAAGATTCAGCAAATCTTCAGGTATCACAAGCAAAAATTCGAGCTTTTCTACCGGCTGCAAAGTCAACTGCGGGTTATATGACGGTATTTAATAACTCAGAGAAGCCGATCACGATTGTTAGTGCAAAAATAGAAGGTCTAGGGCGCGTCGAAATTCATGAGCATATTCACAGCAATGGAATGATGAAAATGCAGCCCGTTAAAGCACTTGTAGTACCTGCAAAGCAGCGCATTGAATTTAAGCCAGGAGGGCATCATTTAATGGGGTTTGATCCAAAAGTTAAGTTAAAAGTAGGCGAAACCCGTAAACTCACACTATATTTTTCTGATGGTGAGAAAGTTGAAAATGAAATAAAGGTTGTTTCGTTAAAAGATGCATTTTCAAGTGAGTCACACCATCATCATCATTAGGAGTTAGGATGAAAGAATACAAGGGCAAGGTATTTGCCGCGCTGTCAGGTGTGCTGATTTTAGGTTATGTATTGGCAGTATATTGGAGTTTTGAACCTGAACAATTTGATGTTGTAGAACGCGCTAAGTTACGTGCTGATGCTCAAGGGAAAACCTTAGTGACGGGATATGTTACTAGCAATACCTTGATTGAAGTGATGCAAACATTGTTGGATAAACCAGGTGGGTATCTATCTAATGATGTACTACCTCCGAGTGTATTAATGGATAATATGCCTGCATGGGAGTTTGGTGTTTTAGAGATGTCTAGAGATTTAGCATTGTCTATGCGAAAAGATTTTAGTCGCTCACAGTCACAATCGACGGAACATCCGAGTTTAAAAAAAGCGCAACCGAAATTTAATATTAGTTCTACAGCTTGGATATTGCCCAGTGCGGAAAGTGAGTATCAAGCGGGCATTAATTATTTACATGAATATCAAGCGCAAATTTCGAATCAAAATCAGGTCGACAGCCAGTTTTATGCCCGGGCTGATAATTTAAGAGGGTGGCTCAAAGAGGCTGAAAAACGCCTTGGTAGTTTAAGTCAACGACTTAGTGCCAGTGTCGGACAAGAAAGAATTAATACCGATTTGGCTGGAGAGTCAACGGCTGTGCAAGCGACAGCTGGTGCTCAACAGTCTATGGTAAAAACATCATGGTGGAAAATAGATGATGTTTTCTACGAGTCTCGCGGTGCGACTTGGGCATTAATACACTTTTTAAAAGCAGTAGAGCATGACTTTTCGGATGTGTTAGAAAAGAAAAATGCCAAAGTTAGCTTGCAACAGATTATCAGGGAGCTAGAAGCTACACAGGAAACTGTTTGGAGCCCGGTAATTCTAAATGGCAGCGGCTTTGGGTTTGTAGCCAATCACTCTTTGGTGATGGCAAATTATATTTCTAGAGCAAATGCAGCTCTTATTGAACTCAGTGAACTTTTAGCGCAAGGATAAAAAAATGAAAAAGTATTGTTTAGCGGCAGCGTTGTCTTTGGCTTGCCTTACACCTGCAGCACATGCTGATACTTTATTAGGTTTATATTTAGGAGCAGAAGGGTGGCAAAATGACCCCGAAGGCAGCTTTGCTGAAAAAGGTAATCTTCAATCATTCGATTTTGAAGATGAGACATTTTCAAGCTTTTACGCTGCCTTAGAGCATCCTGTGCCACTGGTGCCTAATGTTAAGTTGAAATACACTGAGCTTGAGCTGGTGGGTAGCACGACGTTGACAGATACGTTTGAATTTGGCGACAGCAACTTCACAGTCGGCACAAAGGCAAACACAGTCGCAGATTTAAATCACATCGACTACATTTTTTACTATGAGTTGTTTGACAACGATTTAGTTTCTTTTGATTTTGGTATTAATGCTAAACAATTCGATGCTGATGTTACCGTAACGGGTGATGTAAATGGCACGACGGTGACTGAAACTGTCGACTTTTCAGGCTTTGTTCCTCTTGGTTATTTGAGAGCTGAGGTTGGTTTACCATTAACTGGCCTGAGTGTTTTTGCAGAGGGTAGCTTATTGGCAATAGACGATAGTAAAATCCAAGACTATCAAATTGGTGTCGCTTGGGAGTTTATCGATAACCTAGCGGTTGATGTTGCCGTGAGAGCTGGGTATCGTTCTCTTGTTTTAGAGTTAGACGATATCGACGACTTTGATTCTGACATTGATGCGTCAGGTCCATTTGCTGGTTTACAGGTTCATTTCTAAAAACTGAGCGAAGCAGCATGTTTAAGCCCTGTGATAGCCAAACGTTGTCACAGGGCTTTTTGTTATCAACTCTATTCGAAAGTGAGTGTGAACTCCTCTTCCAGTGTTTTATTAAGTAGCTGCCGATAAGTTTTGTTGACGGGTGTATTGATGAGTTTTTTCAGTTCATCCCCTGTTTGTGTCAATTTATAGTAGCTGAGTACGAGATCGTTGCTTTTGGCCTCAAAGTTTATTTTTTTGTTTTGATAGATGAGCGTGAGGGATTGACCTTTTTGAAGGCTTGTGGATTCAATTTCCTGTCGATACATCAAATTAATATCCATCAGAGTCAGGATGTGTGGGAAGCTTAAGCCTGCTTGCGCCAGATTGATTGTTTCTGTGCTTCCTTTTCTCAATAAGTCTAAAATTGAAGGCTTTTTGTAGTATCCGAGGATAATCAGATAACTGTCTTCTTTTTCTAAATAACCACAAAGAGATGCGCACTTTTGCAAAGCTTCGGCTTCTCGTTGGGTCATCAATTTGAGTGTCTGTAAGCTCTTTATTGAAAAAGTGCCTGGGGCTATGGACTCACCAACTAAAATCTTGGCCCATAGTTTTTGCATTGTATGATTAGCAATATCTTCCGCAAGCGAAATGAAGTGCTCTAACCAGTCGGGGTCGGGTCGACCGCGACTGGTGACATCTGGGCACAGAGAAAGCGACATCCCCATTACAGCCTCAATATTTTGTTGGCGCTGAATTTTTTGCAGTTGCTGTCTTTTTAAAGCGCGCTTTAGGGGGCTATGCTGGCTTTGTACAAAAAAGCTAGTTTGCTGGGCCGTATTTGACGTCGCATAGCGTCCACCTGATTGCATGGGCTGAGCTTGTTTAATCATTGCATAGCCGAGCTTTTCTTCTATCAGTAACGCTAAGCTAGAACGGGCTTGGGCGCTTTTAATTGTCATTTTTATGCCCCGTTTGTTGTAATTTGAGCTGTGAATTCATTTCATTGACTGCAGTTTGTACTATTTTTTCTAAATAATGTTTGGTAAGCAATGCATTCAAACCACCAATGACAGGAGAAAGCACTTCGCCTTGGATCGTGATGGTGATATTTTGGGTTTTTTGTTGTAGGAGGATACGCATTTTGGCTTGGTGCTCTTCGTGAAAACGCAAGTGATACTGAAGTTCGCTGCTTTGCTTTTCAACCAATGTTGCATCAACTCGGCCTGCTGAGTGTTTGAATGCGACAAATCCCCCCACTTTTTCCGCATTTTGTGTCGACAGCAGCTGAATTTTACTAGACTGTAAAACACTGAAAGCTTGCACCCAATTTTTTGTCGAAAGCATAAACGGCGCTGCATTCATGTGCTCACTAGGCATGGGGGCAGAGACTGTAATTCGGTAGGTGGTAGGCAGCATATTTACAATGATTAAGCTAATAAGTAAGCTAAAAATAATCACTTTTAAAGCCGTTTGAATGAATTGCACCCTGCCTCCCTCTGCGTTTTATTTGCACCTCAACAAAGCGCAAGTATTTGAACATCGTCTATAATATTACTTAGGTGTTAACGAATGTAGATCGCGATAGTAAAAACCTATCATATTTTATAAGATGAACCATAGAGAAAGCTGCTCTTGCAGAATTGATGTGATTAAGCATAAGGTGGATGATGGCGTCTGAGCAAGAAGATTTTTTGTTTGCAGATCAAGAGGTTTCCCATGATACCCAGGAAAATGTAACGGGTTACTGGGATGTATTGGTTGTTGATGACGACCCAGAAATACACTCTGTGACTAAGCTTGCCTTATCTGGTGTCGAGTTTTGGGGGAGAACGTTAAGGTTCCATCACGCATACTCTGGTAAAGAAGCAGTGGAATCACTGCGGCGCAGGTCAGAGGTGTGCGTCCTTTTACTCGATGTGGTCATGGAAAGTGATGATGCTGGGCTAAACGTTGTAAAGCAAGTTCGCGAAGAAATTGGCAACCATGCTGTGCGCATTATTTTGCGTACAGGGCAACCGGGGTATGCACCTGAAGAAAAAGTTATCCGCGAGTACGACATCAATGATTACAAAATGAAAACCGAACTTACACGTGGTAAGTTGGTGACTTCGTTGATGACCGCAATCAGATCCTACCAGCAAATTTGTGAATTAGAGCAGCAAAGTGTTGCACTGACTAATATCCTTGACGCATCTCAAGCCATTTTAGGGCACACCGATATGGTGTCTTTTGGTAAGGCTGTGGTGTTGCAGTTGGCCAAAATAATTGGCGCTCAAGAAAGTGGCTTGGTTGCGGGTATCAGCAGTGGATCTCGCGTGATTATTTTTGGTGGTACAGAGCAGTACGACGAATTCATTGGCGAGGGCCTAGAGCAACTCGACAATGGACGAGTAATTATGCAGGTTCAAAATTGCTTCGATAGAGAAGTCCATCAACACACTGGGCATGACATTACTTTTTTACTCAAGGGTAAGAGTCGCAAAGCAGCCATATTTTTAGAGGTTGACCACGCACCGAGTGCCTCGCAGCTTCAGTTTGCTGAGATTTTCTTAACTAACGTAGGTGTTGGCGTTGATAATATCAAACTCATTAATGAATTACGCGATGTTGCCTACAAAGACACTCTGACTCGTTTGCCAAATCGCGCCAATTTTGTGGACTTAATTGCTCAGCACTACAGGCCTAACGGCAGCGATGAGCTGGTTTTCGTACTATTAGATATTGCTCAGTTTTCTGATATTAACAATGGGCTTGGTCAAGAAGTTGGTAACTTACTGCTGTTGGCTGTTAAAGAGCGATTATGTATTGAGTTTCCTCAAAGTAAGTTACTCTCAAGAATTGGTGCTGATGTCTTTGGTTTGTTGTTGCCGACACATACTTTTGATGAACAAAACTTCATCGATATATTAACAGTGCCCTATCAGGTAGGTGAGCACGTTTTAACAATGCACTTTCATATTGGTGTATGTCGACAAGCCGATTTTCACCATTTAGGTCTTGAAACACTAAAATTGGCTTATATTGCATTGAATCAGGCCAAACAAGCGAACAAAATTTTAGATTGGTATACCCCAGACTTAGAAGAGAAAATGGCTTGGCGTTTGGGTTTGATTCGCCAGCTCAGGCAAGATTTTGAACTGCATAAATTAGAAGTTTGGTATCAGCCGCAATTTAGCTTGGAGACCAACAGAGTTATTGGTTGTGAAGCGCTTTTACGTTGGCCTTCGGGTAATGGCGACTATATCTCTCCGGGAATTTTTGTACCACTAGCGGAAGACTCAGGTCTAATCGTGGAAATCGGCCAATGGGTGTTAGAGCAAGCTTGTAAATTACAACAGCAATTAAGTACTCAAAATATTGATATCAGTGTTGCCGTGAACGTTTCCGTGCCGCAGTTCAAAGTCAGTAACTATGCTGAACAAGTTAAAAATACCATTCTCAGCCATCAAGTCGCGCCAGAAAAAATCGAG
This sequence comes from Pseudoalteromonas luteoviolacea, assembly GCF_018100925.1. GTDB lineage: Bacteria > Pseudomonadota > Gammaproteobacteria > Enterobacterales > Alteromonadaceae > Pseudoalteromonas > Pseudoalteromonas obscura. The sequence continues at coordinate 27,899 of NZ_JAGJEH010000008.1, forward strand.
CTTGAAGTAACCGAAAGTGTGGTAATGGATGAAATCAAGACGGTTATAGAAACACTGGGTGAATTAAAGTCATTTGGTGTGGAAGTGGCCATTGATGATTTTGGCACAGGCTTTTCTTCTTTGAGTTATTTACAGCAGTTACCGTTAGCGAGATTAAAAATCGACCGAGCTTTTGTAAAAGGCATCCCTGATTCTGATAGTGGTGCAATTGCTGAGTTGGTGATTTCATTGGGGCGTCATTTAGGCTTAAAAACAATTGCAGAAGGCGTAGAAACTCAAGAGCAGGCGCAGGTGCTTAAAAAGCTTGGATGTGATGAGGTCCAGGGGTTTTTATTAGCAAAACCGATGCCTAAAAATGAACTGTTGGAGTTTTTGGGGTCTGCCAACAACACTGAGCGTGGATAAGCGCTCATTGGTTTTACCTAGTGTTGTGTAGCTTGGAATGGCAAATAAGCCGCTATTCGTTATTCTATTCTTAATTATGGCTAAATTTTAGATTAATAATTACAAAGGTTTAGTGTTCTTAGCTTATATTCACGTCAGATATAGTACGGTATAGAGTGTCGCTGAGGTATAATAGATGCCTTGCAAATTTTATGAGCCGTCACTCTATGAATACATCAAAGTCCTCAGGGCTTCAAGCTGAGCGTTCGCTTTTTTCATATCCCAAATATTGGGCAGAATGTTTTGGTCCTGCGCCATTCTTACCTACGTGCCGTGCTGAAATGGATGCATTAGGATGGGATAGCTGTGACATTATTATTGTTACAGGTGATGCCTATGTTGACCATCCAAGTTTTGGCATGGCCGTGATTGGCCGAGTGTTGGAAGCACAGGGGTTTCGCGTTGGAATTATTGCGCAACCTGATTGGTCAGATAAAACTGCGTTTGAGTCATTGGGTAAACCAAATTTATTTTTTGGTGTGACGGCTGGCAATATGGATTCAATGATCAATCGTTATACTGCGGAAAAGCGTATTCGCCACGATGATGCATACACGCCCGGCAATATCGGTGGCAAACGGCCGGATCGCGCTGTTGTAGTATATAGCCAGCGTTGTCGAGAAGCGTATAAAGATGTGCCAGTTGTGATCGGTGGTATAGAAGCGAGTTTACGCCGCATCGCACATTATGATTACTGGCAGGAAAAGGTACGTCGCAGTGTTATTTTTGATGCTAAAGCGGACATTCTAATCTATGGAAATGCAGAGCGCCCGCTGGTTGAGGTGGCACATCGCATAGCCAATGGCGAGTCAATGGACACGATTCAGGATGTGCGCGGTACTGCGGTTATTCGTAAGACGCCGATAGCTGGCTGGCGAGGTAGTGATTCAACTGCCATTGACAAAGTTGGCAAAATTGATCCTATTCCGAACCCTTATGGTGCGGACGACGTAGGCTGTAGTAAATCTGAGTTTGCTAAAGCTGGCGTTGACCTTCAGAGTGATATGGCCAAGCCCATCACAGTGCAGCCACCAAGGCTTAAACCTTGGGAGAAAGTGTACGTAAAATTGCCTGCTTTTGAGCAGGTGAGTGTGAATAAGCCTCTCTATGCTCATGCTTCAAGGATCTTGCACCAAGAAACGAATCCGGGGTGCGCAAGAGCCTTGTTCCAGCGTCACGGAGATCGCTCTGTGTGGGTTAATCCACCCGCTTTTCCATTAGAAACGGAAGAGATGGATCACGTATTTGGTTTGCCATATCAGCGTATTCCTCATCCGGCATATGGAGATGACAAGATCCCTGCATACGATATGATCAAGACATCGGTTAACATTATGCGTGGTTGTTTTGGTGGGTGTAGTTTTTGCTCAATCACAGAGCATGAAGGGCGCATCATTCAAAGCCGTTCAGAAGAGTCAATTATCGAAGAAATTGAGCAAATACGCGACAAGGTTCCGGGCTTTACAGGTGTGATTTCAGATCTTGGCGGACCAACGGCGAATATGTATAAATTGCGCTGCAAAAGTAAAAAAGCTGAGAGTACATGTCGTCGTTTATCTTGTGTGTACCCTGATATTTGCAAGCATATGGATACCGACCATACACCAACAATAGACCTTTATCGCAAAGCCCGAGATGTCGAAGGAGTCAAAAAGATTCTAATCGCGTCAGGTGTTCGTTACGATCTGGCTATTGAAGATCCTCGTTACGTAAAGGAGCTGGTGTCTCACCATGTGGGTGGATACTTAAAAATAGCCCCTGAGCATACTGAGAGTGGTCCGCTTTCGAAAATGATGAAGCCGGGTATGGGCACTTACGACAAGTTCAAAGAGCTGTTTGATAAGTACTCTAAAGAAGCCGGTAAAAAGCAGTATCTCATCCCTTATTTCATCTCAGCACACCCAGGGACAACGGATGAAGACATGGTGAATATGGCGCTGTGGCTAAAAGCGCATGACTTTAAGTTGGATCAGGTGCAAAACTTTTATCCTTCTCCGATGGCCAATGCTACGACCATTTACCATACCGAGATGAATTCGCTGCGAAATATAAAAAATAATCATGAAGAAGTAGCTGTTCCAAAAGGGGCAAGGCAACGCCGCTTACACAAGGCTATTCTGCGCTATCATGATCCTGCTGGTTGGCCACAAATTCGCGAAGCACTGAAGAGTATGGGCAAAGCACATTTAATTGGTCGTGGCCCAGAATGTTTGGTGCCTGATGAAAACAGCCGGGGTAAGTCGTCTAAACCGGGGCACAAGCGAGGCAATAAAGCGCTGACCAAGCACACAGGCTTTAGTCAGTTTAATCAAGCAAACACCAAGCCGAGAGTCGGCAAAAACAAACGCAAACCAAACAAGAGTAAACCAACTCATCATTAAAAAAAGCCGCGTGATGCGGCTTTTTTTACGACTTAAAGCGTGAAGTTGAGCTTATTCTTCAGGACGATGTGGTTTACCTGATGTGATCCACTGGGGTGCAGGCATACCACGCAGGTAATGATCAAAGTACTCCATCATACGGACTGAGAAGTCCACTTGATTTGGGAACTGCTTTAAATGATGTGGTTCGCCTTCATACTGCAAGAAAATAGCGTCTTTGTTATGGCGGCGCAGTGCCAGATAGTACTGGATCCCTTCTTGCCAAGGTACAGCGCCATCTTTATCGCCAAACATCAGTAAAATAGGTGTATTTACTTTATCGGCAAAAAAGACTGGAGAGTTTTCAATATACAGCTCAGGTGCTTCGGTTAAAGGTTTACCAATGCGACTTTGTCCTGTTTCATACTGGAATTGACGTGCTAATCCGGATTTAAGACGGATACCGCTGTAAGCTGAAGTCATATTCGACACAGGTGCGCCTGACACGACGGCCTTAAACATGTCTGTTTGAGTGACGGCAAATGCACTTTGGTATCCAGCCCAAGAGTGACCTTGTAGGCCAATTTTTTGCTTGTCAGCTATCCCTAAGTCAATGAGCTTTTGTGCAGCGTTGATAAGGGTTTGCGTTGATGATGGGCCTGGCTTACCAATCTCAAAGCGGATATCTGGTAAAAATACTGCGTAGCCATTCGAAGTAAACATTGGGAAGTTTGGTCTATGATTTAGTTCCATCTTCGGGAAGTCGTACATACGCTGGCTCATATAGCGGTAAAAATAGATGACGACAGGGAGCTTTTGACCTGGCTGATAGTCAGCTGGCTTTATCAGCACGCCTTGCATTTGTTCGCCGTTATAGCCTTTGTATTGAATTAACTCTGGTTTTTGTCCCCAGGCAAAGTTTTTAACTTGTGGGTTTAGGTTGGTAACTTGTTTTGGTGTATTAAAATCACTGTTTGACTGCCAGTAGTCAGGGAACTGGTGGTAGCTTTGCTGCGTGAAGATGACTTTATCTGCGTGTTTTGCTTTTTTCACTAAATCAAAACGCGCAGCTCCTTCTAAGACGGTCTCGATCGCACCAGTTTGTAGGTTAAGCTTTGCAATATGGGTTTGTTTATTTTGCAAATTGTGAGCAGACAAAAAGAGCGTTTCATCCACTGCAAAACCCACTTGCTTCTTATCGAGTTTGATCACTCTGTAACGGGTATTACTCTCTTTACCCGATGTGAGCCTTTTGGCTTGGCCTGTGACGCTGTCAAAAGCCCAAATGTCATATTTGCTGTATGCATAAAGGGTACTTCCATCTTTTTGCCATCCAGCAAAGCCGTAGCCTGGGTTAGGCTCCGGGTAATCATGTTGGTCATCAGCAAAAATTGCTGTTCGCACAGCTTTGCTGACCGCATGCTCTTTTTGCTGGTGCAAATCTTTTAACCAAATTTGGTCATTTAGAAAGTAAGCGGCATGTCTGCCAGAAGGAGAAAGGCTTGGCTTGTTTGGTGAGTCTTTAACGATATACCCTTTTGCGCCTGTACTTACTTTGACGGCATAGTAATCAGCATAAAACCCGCCATACATGATTTTTTCTAAGTAAGGCTGGTCGTTTTTACCTAGCAAGTAATCCGCTTCAGTATTGAGTGTGATATCGCGAACGGTCTCATCAGCAAGCTGCACGACTTTTTGTGATTCAATGTGGTAAACCGCTTGATACTGACGCTCTCGATTGGTTTTTTTCCAAGTATTTTGTTCTCGAGTTTTGATCTCGGGGTCGTTGTTGTGCCAAATATTTATGCCTGACTGCTGGCGAATAGTATCAAAGTCACGTAGCGAAGCTGAGTCGTCATATTTTAGCTTTTCGATTTTGTCATCGAGTAGTGGACGGTTGTCGAAATAGAGCCGTTCGCCTTGCTCTGACCATTTTAGTTTAGCCGTTTTTGAACTATACCAACCACTTGGACTTTCTATCTTGCTCAGTTTGTCTGTTGTTGCATCCCACAGAGTGACATCATAGCTGCGGCGGCGCTTATCTTCATTGACGTAGTTACCTAAATTAAAGGCAACAATACTAGAGTATGGATGCCATGCTATGGCACTGATCGTAACTCCAGGTTCGCTAAACAATGGGCTCGTTGTCTTATTATTTAAATCTAGATATTGAACTTGGTTTTTGGCGCCAGTACTGTCATGTTGGCTAAACAATACCCCGTACTCGGCTGGACTTAGCCCGTAGTTGACGACGTTTTCAAAGCGCTGTGTTTGTTGAGACGCAAGATCAACAATAACCAAAGTGAGCGGTTTATCTTTTTTATCTGCATTGATTTTAGGCGCATCAGCCTTGACGTTTTTGTCTTTTTGCTCAGCTTTACTGTCTTCACGATAAGCAAGCCAGCGTCCATCATCACTCAATTGATAGTCTTTTACGTGATTAAATACGTGTTGCTTTGCTGATTGCGTGTTGACCAATACTAAATTATTTTTTAAAGATTTTTTTTCTTTTTTACTGGCTGTTTCCGATTCTAGCAAGGGTGGGACTTGCATAAATGCGGCCCATGTAGATGATTTATTTAGATGTGCCTTAGTACCTTGCTCTACCGTTGCAATAAGCTTATTGGTTTCCAGGTTATAGACTTGTCCTTGTGCGTCACCACGGTACGGCTTAGCACTTAGGGCTAGGAACTTGCCATCCTCAGCAAGTTGAGTTGTCTTCGCATATTTAAAGTCAAAGACATCGGAAAATTCGAGTTGGGCTTTATTGGCCACAGCTTGGCCAGACAATAAAGCCGCTGCAATGAGCGAGTAAGTAAACTTCATAATTCTGTCTGTTTGATTAATTATTTGTATCTTTGTAACACTTTTAGCAGTCAAACAAAATCATGGTGCGTTGTGTGGAAGTGAAAAACCGATGGAAGCGGCTATGTACCGCTTCTTATTATAACCAGATGCGTTGTAATTCTTGCCAATGGTTGTTGAATGTCGCAGTTGGCTTCGCTTTAAAATCGCTGCGTACAAACTGATTCATTTTACCTTCTACATGGGCTAAAAATAAATTGGCCAGTGCGGCTTCATCGCTATTGAATGCTTTGCCTTCACGCAACTTTCTTTCTCTTAATACTTGCTTGAATTGTGTCTCAAGCTTTTCAAATAGGCTTTGCACGCGCTCTCTCAGGCGCTCTTGCTCACCTTGAAGTGCATCCCCAGTCAGGATCCGTGTGATCCCAGGGTTTTTCTCTGAGAAGGTCAATAACAAGTGGAGAATATTATAGATACGACTTTGTGTATCCTTTTCGTTTTCTAAAATAATATTGATACGCGAGAGCAGTGTGTCTTCAATAAATTCAATCAGCCCCTCAAACATTCTAGCTTTGCTTGGGAAGTGGCGATAGAGAGCTGCTTCAGAGACGCCGACTTCAGCTGCGAGCTTAGCTGTTGTGATCCGTTGACCTGGGCTAGTTTCAAGCATTTGCGCAAGAGATTGAAGAATTTGCTCTTTGCGATTACTGCGTTTAGTCGCTGGCATGAACTTTCCTTTAATAATTATCGTTATTCTGGTCTGTATGGTGTATTTTTATTAGGTCCATACTTAGTAAAGACCTATGTTAATGTTTTATTCAGCTTCTTTCCAGCCTTTTAACACTAGGTAAACCAAGTTTACCAGCAATTGCTTTAACGACAGTAAGTGCTAACTCTTTTTTGTTGGATGCAGGCAAAGATTGTTGATCATTTTCCCAAAATAACGTTAAAGCATTGTTATCTGAGTTAAATCCAAGCCCTTCTTGTGAAACATCATTGGCACAGATCATATTAAGCTGCTTGTTTTTCAGCTTACCCAGTGCATACTTTTTAACGTCTTGGGTTTCAGCTGCAAATCCGACGGTATATGGCCTATTTTGTGTCAGCGCAGCTACTTCAGCAATGATGTCGGGGTTTTTAACTAAGGCAATGGTCATTTCGTCACCTTGTTTTTTAATTTTTTGCTCAGAGATATCCGCGGCGCGATAATCGGCAACAGCTGCACAGCCAATAAAGACATCGGATTTTTCAGCAAGTGTTATAGCTGCATCGCGCATCTCTACTGCGCTATTGACATAGATGACGTCTACGCCTTGAGGTGCCTGTATATTGACTGGACCTGAGATTAAATTTACGCGTGCCCCCAAGGCGCGTGCAGCTTGTGCAAGGGCATAACCCATTTTCCCAGAGCTGTGGTTCGTGATATAGCGTACGGGGTCAAGTGCTTCTCTTGTTGGACCTGCGGTAACTGTAAAGACTTTGCCATCGAGTACCTGAGGAACTGGGCTGAGTTGTGCTGTGCAGTGTTCTATGAGTTCCATGGGTTCTAACATTCTTCCCTTGCCAACATCGCCACAAGCTTGCTCACCGCTGCCCGGCCCCCATATTGAAACTCCAAATGATGTTAAAGTGGCAAGGTTTTGTTGAGTTGCTGGGTGGGCATACATCTGTTGATTCATGGCCGGTGCAATAGCGACCTTGGCGGGTGTTGCAAGTACCAATGTGGTTAATAGGTCATCGGCGATCCCATTGGCCATTTTTGCGATAGTGTTGCATGTCGCTGGTGCAATTAAAATGAGGTCAGCCCATTTGGCAAATTCGATGTGCCCCATTGCGGCTTCAGCTTGAGGGTCAAGCAGCGAGTCTGATACGGACTCACCTGAAACAGCTTGCATGGTGAGTGGCGTAATAAAGTGCTTTGCCGATTCAGTCATAACAACTTTCACTTCGCATTGTTGTTCTTTTAGACGCCTTACAAGTTCTGCGCATTTATACGCTGCAATACCGCCACTTATACCCAATACTATTTTTTTGCCAGATAAGTTCATCTTCACATTCTCACAACTCAAACTGAGTTAAAGATATCACAGCCTTCGGGCTGTTTTGAATCTTCTCATGAAAAGTCAGTCATTAACTGAACAAAGGATAATCTTTGAGCGTTTTTTTTATCCTCTTACGTGCTAAATAATGAGTCATTGTTAGCTTCAATGAATGTTATATCAGGGAAAGGGTATGCAATTGACACAATTACCGAAACACACCAGGCCAAGAGAGAAATTGTTATCAGATGGCCCGAGCGCGCTCAGTGATGCAGAGTTGTTAGCGATTTTTCTACGTACAGGGGTCAAAGGAATGAATGCCATTGAGCTGGCAGATTCTTTGTTATCGCAGCGGCAATCATTACAGAGTTTATTCAATACATCACTTGAAGATTTTCTAGCGCTTAAGGGGATGGGTGAAGCGAAATATGCGCTCTTTCAAGCTGTGCTTGAATTGTGTAAGCGTTATTTGAAAGAAGGGTGTGAGCGGGCGTTTAAATTTGAAAGCCCTGCGCAGGTGCATAACTATTTGAGCTTTCAACTCAAAGGGCTAGAACATGAAGTCTTTATGGTTTTATATTTAGATAGTCAAAATCAGCTAATAAAGGACGAAGTGTTATTTCGTGGCACGATTAACGCCGCCTCAGTTTACCCAAGGGAAGTGGTAAAAGCGGCATTGAAACATAACGCTGCTGCTATTATCTTTGCTCACAACCACCCATCAGGAGTGTGTGAACCGAGCCAAGCAGACAAAGTTTTGACTGAAAAATTACAAAAAGCTTTGGCACTTATGGATATCAAAGTGTTAGATCATGTCATTGTGGCAGGAAATCGCTGTATATCTTTCGCAGATAGGGGCTTGTTATGAGCTTTTATTGACCATTTTTTGGCTGCAAACCGTTATTTCGCTTAAATTTTATAAAATAGTTTAATTTAAATGCAGTTTTTACTTTCCACAACGGCCTATGATCATTATAATTGGCCGCTATCAAATTTTACCCATGAGCTGACTAGGATATCATCAGATCCTTGATCTCTGCCTGCAGATGCTGTATAAAGAGCGCCCTTTGATTTTACCCGGGGCACACCAGTGTAAGGCCTAAGGGGAAATTAAGCTCGAGCGAAGTTATTGGAGATACATAGACATGTCTAAAGTCTGTCAAGTTACAGGTAAGCGCCCGGTTGTTGGTAACAACCGTTCACACGCGCGCAACGCAACTAAGCGTCGTTTCCTACCTAACCTACAAACACACCGTTTCTGGGTTGAAAGTGAAAAGCGTTTCGTTACTCTACGTACTACTACTAAAGGTATGCGTATTATTGATAAAAAAGGCATCGACGCGGTATTAGTAGATATCCGTGCTCGCGGCGAAAAAGTATAAGGAGCTAAATCATGCGTGATAAGATCCGTTTAGTTTCAACTGCTGGTACTGGTTATTTCTACACTACCGACAAGAACAAGCGTAACATGCCTGAAAAAATGGAGATCAAAAAGTACGATCCTAAAGTACGTAAGCACGTGATCTTCAAAGAAGCAAAAATCAAGTAATTTTGCTTTAAGAATTGAAAAACCCAGTCTCGTACTGGGTTTTTTGTTGCCTGAAATTAAGTAACTACGCGGGATTTAAAGTGTCAACGCATGTATGTCACCCTGCATTGGCTTTAACTCGACATAGGTAATTGTCTCTGGACTAGTTCTGATTGAATACTGGTGTAAAAACCCACTTGGCTGGGAAAGTAGTCGCAGTGTTTGGCCGGTATCCAAGTCATATTGAAAAATGCCTTCCTCAGGCTGATAAAAATAAATGCGCCCAGCTATAATGCGCCAGTTGAGCCAATTGATGTTTTTCACGTTTGGCAGCACTAACTGCTCTTGCCCTGCATTCAAAGTCCACACGCCACTGACATGCCGTTTTGTAAAGTACAATTGATCTTGATAGTAAAAGCCGCTGTACCCACCTGCGTGAGTTAATTGTAAATGCTGCTTTGTACGACGATCAAATAACCAAAGTTGCCAGTCACCTCGTTTATTGCTGCTGTAGATAATTTTATTTCCACCATCATGATAATTGGCAACATATGCCTTGTGCTTGGCTGCAAAAACCTGCTTTACAATCTGTGAGTCTAGTGACAACTCAATCAAGGCACCTTCTTTTTCGAACAGCAGTTTTTTTTCAGTGGGGTGTAGTTCAAAGCGACGAAAGCCAAATTCAAAAGGAAGCGCTAATTTGGTGGCTCGGCCATTTTGTAGTACCCACAGGTCATGCCGTTGTTCTGCATCCGAAATGAATATAAGGTCACCTTCTTGGGTTTTTTGCGGTAGTCGGTTGAGCGCGGCGTTGTCGAATAGTGTGTGCCGTTGCTTGTTTTCCAAGTTGAGCTCGATGATTTTAGAACTTGCATGATATTGACTAAGCAATAACATTGTAAAATCATTTACTTTGGTAACAGCAATAGATTCAATAGGGTGACTCAAATCCTTGAGCTTTTTTATTTGCAGCGTATCAGTATGAAGCTTATACAATGTTTTTTGAGCATTGAAAAAGAGTTGGTCGCCGTCTACGTCCCAGCTTATTGCTTTGATAACACCAGCAAAGGGCACTGTGTGAATGGGATTTAAAGTATGACTATCTACAATGTGTATTTGTGTTTGATTAGATTCCAGATAGCGGACAAATGCCAAGGTATGTGTATTCGGGTGTGCGGCAAGTAGATAATCCCCTTGCATATCAAGATTCTCAGTAGGCAGTGAGACCTGGCTTAATGTTTGGCTGTGAATCAAAAACTTAAATATGGTGTATGGATGAGCATTATTTTTACGCGATCGAATGAAGAGGGCTTGATCGTCGAATTGCCAAGCCAACTTGATGTTATTCATGCCTTGGCAATCCATGATATCTGAACTGCTATGCGTGCTGAGATCATATAGCGCCAGCATACAGCTTTCCTCTTGCTGCATCACATACGCAATTTTTTGGCCTGCAAAATTCACATTGAATGCGTGTAAGCCATCAACTTCAATTGGCAGCCGTTGCGTCTGATTGGTCGCTAAGTTTTTCAAATATACTTGCCGGGTATTACTGTCATAGCGAGTCGACAGGTATGCAATTTGTCCATTTTTGGCTGCGCTTAACTGTGTTTCAATGCCTTCATGTGCGGTGATCCGCTGTAATTGAAGTGGTGTTGATTCTGCAATCTTTTGTTTTGATAGCCAAAACATTGCGGCAATGACAGAGAGGCATAATAACAAATACAATACAGTGCTGGCTAAATGCACTCGCGGTTGGTACTTGACCGTTTGTTGTGTGATGACTGTAGCGCAAAAAAGATAGCCCACTTTGGGTTTAGTTTGAATGATTTGAGCTTCGGGTTGCAAGGTATCAAAATGTTGTCGCAATTTAGATATTGCTTTGTTGATGGCACTATCTGAAACAACTTTCCCTTGCCAAGCTAAAGACAGCAATTCATCTCGTGTCAGAACACAATTCGGGTTTAGTACAAAAATAGACAACAGCTCAAATGACTTAGCCTCTAAATATACCTGCTTACCAGCGAGTGAGAGTGTTCTAAGCTGAGTGTTGAAGGTGATCCCATTGATAAGGTAATTCATTATTTGTTTTTGATTTTTATGAATATATTTTAGTAAGCAAAAGCTCACGTTTATTTCTTGTTTAGGTTATGACTTCAATGTACCAGTTCCATTAAGGTCAGGGCAAAGAAAACAGGAGCTTTGATATGAGAATACGGTTTGGTCTTTTTATGTGTGTGTGGTTATTACAGGCATGCAGTAGTGGGGAAGAAAAGCATAGTGAACCTCACAATGCAAATAATGCCAGTCATGAGAGTGAGCAAAGTGTAACCCGATTAACGTTAGATGGTCATCACTACGTAATTGGGTTGCCTGAAGCTGGGCTCAACCCGCACAAAGCATACAAATTGTTACTGGCTTTTCACGGCTCAGGACAAAGTGAAGTCGGTATGCAATCGATGACACGGTTTGAAACGTTCAGTGATGAATACATCGTTGTGTATCCTAAATCAAAAGAAGTTGAATGGGATGAGGGGTGTGGATGCAATATTGCTGCGCGTTTAAAGGCAAATGATGTCAATTTTGTTGTTAAGTTGATAGAAAAAATGCACCAAGAGTACAATCTACTTGAAGGCGAGAATTATGCTGTGGGGTACTCACAAGGTGCGTTGTTTAGCCAAAATATGCTATGTAAACACAGTGCGCTTTTTAAGGCTGTTGCCAGTGTGGGTGCCCCCATGTCTGAACAGCTGTCGATAAGTTGTAAAATCACGGAACCGACACACTATTTACAGATACATGGCACAGCTGATCAGGTGTTGCCTTATGACGGCATGTATGATGATAACTTCCCTTTAATTTCTTCACCGCGCGCGATTGAATTGATTGCAGCGCAGAATAAGCTCAACCCAGACTATACAGATATTGAATTGAGTAAATCAGTCAAGGCACGCGTATATCAATCTGAAGCTGGTATACACAACTCGCTTGTATCCATTCAGTCGGGCGGTCATCAGTGGGCGTTTTCGGAATATGATACGAGCCGCGAAGTGTTATCATTTTTTTCTCAACACAGTCAGTATCCTTTTGCCGAAGGATCCGCTTTATATACACTCGACGGCCAAAACTATCATGTCAGAACTTTAGGTAATGAAAATGCCGCGGGAGATATCGTTATCCTCCCTGGAGCCAATAAATTTTTCCACAGTGATTCAGCTTGGGCGGCTTTGATCCAACCTCTGTTAGCGCAGCATAGTCGAGTACATGTGATTGATCGCTTGGGCAGCGCTTGGAGTAGTATGACTGACACGCCTTCATTGGCACGTTTTGCCGCTGATTTACCCTCCCTCTTAACGCTGTTAGAGATTGAAAAAGTCACGTTTTTGGCTTTTGCTAATGCAAATCTAACTACGCTAATGTATTTAGCGGATCCGAATCCGGATGTTTTCGTCAATGGGCTGGTGTGGGCTGATCCGGATATCTTAACGGCGCATTCAGTAGAGCTTTATCAAAGCGGCTCTGTAGCTGAATTAAGGGCCTATCCTGCACTTTTCATCGAACACGTTGACGCGGGAAATTGGACAGAAAAAACGATGCAAAGGTTGGCCATAGAAAGAGCTGAAATTGCAGCGCTTATTCCTGCGAACTATCAGAGTAATATGGATTGGGCTTACTATGACTTGGTGTCACAGCAGCGCTTAGAGGTAGAGAAGCAAGTGACGCGTATTAAAGAAATGATGAGTTATCACGATGATTTAAATACGGCAAGTGTGCTTGAGAGCGCAATTACTGTGCCTGTAAGCATCATTGATGGTGATTTTGAAAGTCATGATATTGACCTCGCCCACGAAGATGAAAAATCGGCTTTGATAAAGTGGCAGCAAGAGGGTGTCGCATGGAGCAAAGCGATCGCCTATAAAACAGGCGGTATTTACTACCCCTTAAACAATGCCAGTCATCAACTTTTCTTTGAACATCCAGATACAGTGATTGAAGCCGTATTAGCAATACATCAAGATCAGTAAGGGCGAGTGAATAAAAAAACCGAAGCGGTTGCTTCGGTTTTTTTATTGCAAAAAGTGATTATGCAAACGCTTCTTGTAGCGGTGGCACAACTTGCTTTTTACGGCTTAATACACCATCAAGCCAAACGCGGCTTTGCTCAGGTGCTTGGCCATAGGCTTTTTCAATAATGCCTTCATCATTTGATGCGATTAGCATTTGTGAGCCTTCTTTCATGATGTCAGTAAGAAGTAGTAATACAGAGTGACGACCGCCTTCTTCTTTTAGTTTTGCAATATCAGCTTCAAGATCTGCTTTGATATCGTCAAATACAGATAGATCAATCACTTCTAACTGGCCAATACCAACTAGGTTGCCGTTCATGTTGAAGTCTTTAAAGTCACGCATTACAAGATCACGTGCTGGCGTGCCTTCAACAGCTGACTTGACTTTGAACATTTCCATGCCAAATGCTTTGAAGTCCTCAATACCGGCAATCTCTGCAAGTACTTCAACACATTTAATATCAGCAGTTGTACACGTTGGTGATTTGAAGATAACGGTGTCAGATAAAATTGCACCTAACATCAGGCCAGCGATACCCTTAGGGATCTCAACGCCATAAAAGTCATACATCATTTTAATAATGGTATTGCTACAGCCTACTGGGCGGATCCAACACTCAAGTGGTGTTGAAGTGGTTAGGTCACCTAGTTTGTGGTGATCTACAACACCTACTACTGTCGCTTCGTCAATGTCATCTGGTGCTTGTGTTTTTTCTGTGTGATCAACGATATAAACTTCTTCACCCGCATAGCTTAATTTAAGCTCAGGGGCTTCGAAACCAAAGCGATCGAGAATAAACTGTGTTTCAGGTGATACATCACCTAAACGTGTAGGGATAGCTTCTTCTCCAATTTGGTTTTTGAGGTAAGAAAGTGCAATTGCACCACAAATTGAATCAGAATCAGGGATTTTATGACCCACTACATACATTGCCATTGACGGACTCCTAAAAAATTTTGTCGCTTATTTTAGCAAAAATTAACCACATTAATACAGTGTCGGAAGGATTTTGGACCTAGAAAATAGTCTAAGCAGAGATTATGAAATCCTTTAGGTCGATGAATTAAATGTACTGCTGCGTTCATCAGCAGGGTATAGTACAGTGATCTAACCAACGAAATAATCAGTATTGATGGAACTGACATGGGACTGAGCCGTAAAGCGTGGAACAATGTAGTTATTTTTTCCATGTTGATCATGATTTTTTTTCTCAACGGGTTACATCACAAATTGAACCCTCAACAAGCTGAATTAACCCGTGTTATGGTTTTGCCAGAGCAGAGCTTTGTACTCGCTATGGCGTATCCTGGCGTCAAAATTGAGCGTATAGGTACAACGTGGCGTATAGATAATAAACTCGTGGAAGGCACGTCATTATCGTATACCGCGCAGGACTTAGTTCAGATTGTACAGATGTGGCAAAATTTGGAATTACAGGCTGTTGAAAAGCAAAAGGTTAACCCTGAATCAGCGATATCCGTAGCAACTTTTTGGTTGGCGGGTGAAGAGCTGCCTTTGAGTTACCAACTTTATCGTGGATCCGACACATATCTGTTGTTTGCTCAACGTCAACAGCATTGGTTGGAACTGAGCGCAGACCAAGCTAAACAATTATTTAAACCGATAGATATATAGTTATGCCAGAATTACCTGAAGTAGAAGTAAGTCGCATGGGTATAGAACCTCATGTCAAAGGGCAAGTTGTTAATCATGTTCGTATCCATAATGGTCGACTGCGCTGGCCTGTGCCAGAAGAGGTCTCATTATTGGAAAACACTGTAATTACAGCTGTGAAGCGTAGAGCCAAATATTTACTGCTGGAAAGTGATGTAGGGACTGCAATTTTGCATTTGGGCATGTCAGGTAATTTGCGTGTCGTGTGTCAAAGCGAACCGTTAAAGAAGCACGACCATATTGAACTTGTGTTTGCCAACGGGTTGGCGCTGCGTCTGAACGATCCGCGTCGCTTTGGTGCTTTTTTATGGCAAAACCCACAGCAGCAGCACAGCGTGTTCGCTAAACTAGGCCCCGAACCCCTGACCGATCTATTTGATGCCAAACATTTGTATCAAGCCAGTCGTGGAAAAAAGGTTGCAG
This sequence comes from Pseudoalteromonas luteoviolacea, assembly GCF_018100925.1. GTDB lineage: Bacteria > Pseudomonadota > Gammaproteobacteria > Enterobacterales > Alteromonadaceae > Pseudoalteromonas > Pseudoalteromonas obscura. The sequence goes on from NZ_JAGJEH010000008.1 coordinate 43,240, forward strand.
TAAAGCAGTTTATCATGGACAACCATGTGGTCGTGGGGGTGGGTAATATTTACGCCAATGAGTCATTGTTTAAAGCCGGGATACACCCTAAACGTGAAGCTGGCAAAATATCTTTAGCGCGTTATCAAAAACTCACGCCAATAATTAAAGACACCTTAGCCGCAGCGATTGAGCAAGGTGGGACGACTTTAAAAGATTTTGCACAAAGTGATGGAAAGCCGGGTTACTTTGCTCAGGAGTTATTGGTTTATGGCCGAAAAGGTGAGCCGTGTGTACGTTGTGAAACGACCTTACAAGAGATCCGTTTAGGGCAGCGTAGCACTGTTTATTGTACTAAGTGCCAACGCTGACCAAAATGATTGTTATGCTTGGTATACGGCAGATTCAACAGCCTGTGTGCGATAACATAATTGCGAGAGGATCGCCGTCATCTGTGCGATGCGAAGCTCAAAGCTACGTTTGAGTGCGCGCTCATTGCGGGTGTGATCGCCGTCACCATATGGGCCGAAGCCATCCAAAGTCGGTGTACCAGTCGCAGCAGCCGTATTGGCATCGGATACACCGCCTCGGTGCTCAATCGGTTGTTCCTCACCTAAGATCTCGTTGATTTGATCAAGTAAGGTTTGCTGTGCTGACGTTGGTGCCATGACGCCACGTTGCAAGCCTCCTTGTATGTCCACCTCTACGCCTGTGATTTCAATAGCCATACAGATGTTTTCTATGCCTTCTAGCAACCTTTGCTGTTCAGCTTGATTGGTAAAACGTGCTTCAACTTGTAATGTTGCCTTGCCAGAAATAGTATTGGCACCGATCCCACCTTGTACTTTGCCAACGTTTACTGTGCTGCCCGCTTTGAGATCTGTGAGCGAAGTCATTTCTAGTAACATGTTTGCCATGGCAAAGTTAGCGTCAATTCCGTCTCGATAATGGTTGCCTGCATGTGCTGGTTTGCCGGTGACAGTGATGTGATAAGTGGCAATCCCTTTTCGCGCGACGACCAACTCATGGGATTTACCGGCGGCTTCAAATACAAAACATGCATCGTATTGCTTGGCTATTTTCGTCGTCAGTGCCTGACTATCATCACTGCCAATTTCTTCGTCACTGACTAATAACCAATCTATGTTCAGCAGCTGACCAAATTGCTGCTTCAACTGTCTCAGTACATTGAGTGCAACCCAATTTCCGCCTTTCATGTCACATACGCCGGGACCATAAACATAGTTCTCATCCTCGTGAAACTCAGTGAATGACCCGTCTGGAAACACCGTATCTAAATGGCCCAGCAGCAATACCCGTTTTCCTGTGTTACGTGCGGAGCGAAACAGCAAGTGATCGCCGATCAGCTCTCGTTGATAGCGGGTAAGTGAAAACCCTAAAGGCTCTGCCAAAGCAATCATTTGCTCACCGTGTCTATCCACTCCGGCTTTGTTTTTACTGTGCGAGTTGCAGCGTATTAAGTCTGCTAATTCTGCATAGTCCAGATTCATCCTAATCTTCTCCCTGTGAAGGTTTGGCTCATCGTGGCGCTTTTCAGTTGCAGTTCGGTGAAGCTTTTATGAACAGTTTTTAGATCATTAAAAGGATCAAAAATTTGTCATACAGATGGTCTTAACTAGTAAAACATTGCTCTATTTCAGCACCTAATTTTTAACCAAGGAGATACTTTATGACAGCCGTATCGCGGGCGCCTCATGTCGGGATTTGGATGTACGAAAATGGCGGGGGAAAAGAAATTGAACAACAGTTGGTTCACGCGTTGGCAGAGCGCGGGATCTTAGCGAGTACGGGCCTCAATTTACGTGACGCCAGAGCGCGAGATGGCGGCATCGAGTGCAATGGTGTTGCAATGGAGCAGTTGGACGCCTTTCTAAGCTACAACGCAGGACAACAAACGCAATATCAGCTTTACCTCTATGAAACACTGAATGAAACCGTACCAACTCTTAACAACTATCGTGCGTTTGCTTTAGCGGAAGATAAGTTTCGTACATCTCATTTACTCAATAGCCATGGGATCTGTACACCGGATTATCGCCTATGTCATAAAAATGATATGGATGGCCTGCGTGCTGCACTGCATGATTTTGGTGGCAAGTTAGTTTATAAGCCGACAGATGGGTGGGGTGGTGTGGGCATTGTAAAGATCGAAGGTGAACAAGCGTTAGATATGATTTTGCCGTTTTTAACTCGAACAGATCTTCGTTACTTTTACGTTGAACGCTTTATTAACTATGACAATACCGATTACCGAGTTGACATTGTCGATGGGCAGTTTGTTGGGTGTTATGGCAGAAAAGCCCCGAAGGATGATTGGAAAACCAATGTAACCAGCGGCGGCAGTGTTTTCGTCCGAGAAGCCAATGATGAAGTGATAGAGCTAGCGCTGAAAGCGACCAAGGCCTTAGGGCTTGAAATAGCGGGTGTGGATCTGATTTATGACCGCGAAAAAGAGCAATATGTGGTTTTGGAGGTCAATACCATTCCTGCGTTTGCAACCCCGGAACAAGAGCAGCTTGGGCTTACATTCAATCAAGCAAAGATCCAAGCAATGGTTGGTTTGATCGAAAAAACGGTTGCCAACAAAACTTCATTCCAATCAGCCAAGGTGGCCTAATCTCATGACAAACAAAACGCAATTACCAAAAATTGGACTGCTGTATCTAGACTATGTCCTGCGCTTTTTCGACAAGTCTAATTTTAAAGGTTGGCCAGACAAAATTGAAACTGTGGTTTATCACTGGGGCAACGATAAAGCGCGCTTTATCGCTGAAGTGAAGCGTAAAAAAATTGATGTGTTAATCGGTAATATTCCCGCGACGGCGTATGAGACATTTAGAGAGATCGCAAGAGCGCTGCCAGAAGTGCGATTTTTACCCTCTCTGGATAGTCAGTTTTCTAATAAATCAAAGGAAAATGTGACTCACTTTTGTCGCAAATATAAGTTACCGGCCCCTCACACAGAAATATTTTATATCCCTGATAGAGCGCAGCAATATCTTGCCAATGCTCAATATCCAAAGATCATCAAGCGCTCTTATGGGCCTTCGAACTATGGCGGGTATTTTGTGCACAAGGTCGACAATGCACAAGAGGCTCAGGCTCTACTGAGCGAAAAGAAATACTACCCGCTTTATATTCAAGACTTTGTACCCATGGAAGCAGATATCCGAGTGATGTTAATCGGGCACAAGCCAGTTTGTGCGTTTTGGCGCCGTCCGCCAGAAGGGGAATGGCTGACTAATACCAGCCAAGGTGGCAGCATGGATTACCAAGCGGTACCCAAGTCAGTGTTAAAACTGGCAACGGCTGCCTCCAAAGCTGCAAATGCAGAGTATTGGGCGTGTGACATTGCACTTGGGAAGGATGGTAAGTTGCGGATCTTAGAGTGTGCAACCGCATTTGCTGCATTTCCGTATATCCGTGATTGGATCGGGCAATATTTAATGTGGTTGCTCTCCAGTGGTTACTTTAAAAAACCCAATATCCCGTTATACAACTGGGAAGAGTTAGGCAAAATAGATTCTCGTTTATTACGTACTATGCGTCATATTGGGTTTTCTCAGTATACCCCTAGTCAAGATAGTGGCGAGTTGTTCCGCGCATTTGATGAGCTAGCTTTTCCCATTTTAGATACTGAGTTTAAATTTGGCGAAGAGTGGCCAAGTGAAGTGTGGAATCTCCAAGATAACTTTGTACTCGGCGCGAAAGCAGTTGACGCAAAAGCCATGCAACCTATCCCTGCCAGTGACGAAGTTGCTGAGGATCTCAATAACTATGAAGCACCACAGTTTGACGAAGCGCAGGTGAGGGCGCTGTTAAACCAAGTGCGTGGTATCGGTGAAAAAATGGTTGAAGATATCATGACTACATTTGGTGCCCATGGTGTTGTGGAGGCATTAAATACCGATCCGACAAAGCTCTGCGTGGTTAAAAACCTCAAGGAAAAAAAGCTCGAAAAAATTGTTGAGCACTGGCAAAACCATGCCAGGTAAATTCTCTGGTTTTTATATCGATTGTTCCACATGGCGACAGCGTTAACTGTCGCCTCATTTCGTCCAATGAGTAAATCTGTGCTATGAAAATTCAATATGCTTCCTATCAAGATACGATAGATGCGCTACAAAGTGCAATGAATGAACATCCCCATTTAATTCGGCTGCAAAGTATCGGTAAAACATGGGAGGGACGTCCAATCATGTTGGTAACGGTTTCTTTAGATGTGACTTATGCCGATGATAAACCAGCCTTACTGTATACAGGTTCGATTCATGCGAGGGAGTGGATCGGCAATGAATTGGCACTTAAATTTATTCAGTATGTGACAGAAAATTACCGCTTCAACCCAAAGCTACAAACAGCGCTGACACGCAATACATTGTATATGGTGCCCTGTTTGAACCCCGATGGGTTTGAGTATTCTCGCAATCACTTTTCATTTTGGCGCAAGAATCGTCGCAACAATGGAGATGGTACATTTGGTGTCGATCTTAATCGTAATTTTGATGCCAAATTTATGCGTAATCAAAACACAGGTTCAAACACCTATGGGGGCCCTCATGCTTTTTCAGAGCCTGAAACTTGTGCTATCCGTGACTTTGTAGAACAGCATGAGAATATTCGCATCGCGCTAGACTACCACTCGCAAGGCAATGTTTTTTTCCCTGCTCACAAGTTTAATCATGAAGTTGAGGTTGAAGGGGCTGACTTAAACATCTTGTGTGCCAACATGAACCATGAGATAAAAAAAGTCACTGGCAGGCAGTATGGCATTCATCGTGGCAAGCCACCAGCTCAACTAATACATGGCAGTGGCAGAGAGTATTACTATCGCAAAGGGATTATTGCTACTGTTGTAGAGGTGGGCACTAGAAACATACCTGACTATATGAAGAATATGTCAGAAAGCGTGGCAGAGAACATCCCTGCAATTTTGCATGCACTTGGTGAGGCAATTAACTATTCACCTCTGGCCCCGCTACGTGTGGCTGATTTTACTATCAAAGCGGTCGATCATGAAGGGGTAGAGCTGGAGTGGCAGTATGAAAATCGAGATGACATATATTTTGAGTTATATCGTAGCGAAAGTAATAAAAGTCCCTGTGGTGAAGAGAGCTTAATTGCCATTACTAAATCGCTGTCATTTCGTGATTCTCAGTTACGCAGTGGGCAAAGCTATTTTTACAATATTCGTGCAGTGGATAAGGTCACCAAGATCAAGTCGCCTTTTAGCCCTGAGCTAAGATTGAAAACGCATTTGGCGAGACACCAAAGTGCACGTACTTTGTTTCCAGCAAAAGAGTATGTAGGCTATTTATCAGAGAATTTTACCTCGAAAAACAAAGAGCACTTTGGTTATAACTCAATGTTTATTGGTGTGGATAAAAAGCGGGGAGTGAGTCTTGGTCTGGTGCAATTTGATTTGAGCAGCTTACCGAGCGGTGCCAACATTGAGCGGGCTGAATTGTCTCTTTATCCGATGAATCGCGTTGCCGCAAAAATTGAAAAATACGGTGAGTGGTCAGTCTCCATTATTGACCCCGATAGCCTGGCTGATATCTATGACTATCAAGCTGTGAGTGAAGCAAAGCCCTTGCATACGCTCGGGCAAACATTTGAATCAGATAAAATGACACAAGGGATTTGGATGAAATGGCAACTCAATGGTGTGGAGCGCGCGTTGCTGAATTCATTGATAGCACAAAATCGCTTGTTACTGCGTTTGCAGGGTCCTAAAGCGTTACCGATAGGTAACGACTCTCAGGTGATGCAATTTGATATAGGTTATGGACCTTTTGGTAGCGGGTTACATTACCGTCCAAACCTAGAGCTCGTTTATCAGGTCCCAGAGCAACAATTGTCGTTAAGTCCAACAAGGTGCAATACCATCTACAAAAACGCGGTGGTTGCCGATAGGCTGGCTTCAGGCTTTGATGAGCAAGGAGAAATTGTATATGGTCAAATGGCTTTTGCGCTTAATGCCGATCTCCCTGTAGATAAAACGGTTTTTACCCAAGCCTGTTTGACGCTACGAAGTAGCAACAGCATTGCCAGTGCTAAAGATGTACGTTTCACCATTGAGCTGGTGGAATTACAAGATGTGGATTTTCAAGCGGTTAAACAAAGGCAAAAAATAGAATATATAGGCTATGAAGTCAGTAACGAACAGCTGCGTGAACGCGCTGAACACCACTTTATCTTTGATAGTTATAGCTTACAGGCCTTAGAACGTTTGCATCAGGCACACACACCCTTTTACTTCATTATTCGTGCAACCTCGGAGTCTCAAGCGACTAACGCGTTGGTAAATTGGGCTGCATGCCAAGATCAACACCCTGCCCAATTAAAAATACATTATATTGAGCGGCGAAAAAATGCATTAAAAGCTCCACAAAATTTGGCTGCACAAATTGAAGGTGGCGTTGTTAAGCTGACTTGGGAAAACCCTGAGGATGAGGACTTTGTTGGGTGCTTCGTGGTGCGAAATCGCTTTCACCCGCCTCGCTCTCCCTTTGATGGTGTGAAATTATACGGTGGAAAAGATGACTACACTTTGGACAACTTTGGCAACGCCAAGCTAAGCAAGTATTACGCAGTTTTTAGTTACGATGATGTGCCTAATTACTCAGAACCCGTGGCGTTATTTTATTCAGGAGATGACTAGAGTGCGCGTAGCAGGAAGCACCAGCTTCCTGCTATCTCTTTTCAATCTTATATTTTAACCAAAAATAAACTTTAAATTAATAATTTAATTTCACCACCACACGCCTTTACTCTTGTTGTAACTTATTAATTTAATTATTTATTTGAATTTATTTTAACCTTGTGTGGCAAGAAATATTCTCAATTCACCTGATACTTTGTTCGCCAGTAAGCGAAGATGTGTTAACACCTTGAAAGGCTGTTTTATATTCTTTTGTTTCATATAAAGAAATGTAACTCGCGCTTGCTAAGAGTATCGCTCTTCCCTATTTTTTATGTTTATTTGAACCAGTTTTGGGGTGAATTGTATGGGAACGGGAGGGTGGCCAAACTGTCCGTAAATGGGTGACCCATTTTAGATTCGATCGACGCGATGGAGAGCGAAGATAAGAGCGATACGCAAGGATGCTGTATAAATATAAATCATACTTGCATACAAAGTAATAATATTTGGCGCCAATCAGAGATGTCAGTTAACATTTAGAATTTACTCTATCGATGAATAATATGTATGACAGAACTGTATCACTGGTTTGATTTGTTGGGTGTTATGGTCTTTGCAATTTCAGGTACTTTGTTGGCGCACCGTAAGCATATGGATGGTTTTGGCGTTGTGGTGTTGGCCACAGTGACTGGGATTGGGGGCGGTACCATGCGAGATATAATTTTGGATACCCCCGTGTTTTGGTTGCATGATAGCAGTTATTTTGTGGCTATTATTAGCGCTGTACTGCTTTGCATATGGTGGCTTAATCGTCAAAAGACGGTGCCTAAACAGCGGTTATTGATGGCTGATGCATTTGGTCTCGCATTTTTTGCGGTTATGGGCATGCAAAAAGCCATGAGTCTAGATATGCCTGACACCACTGTGATTATTATGGGCGTGCTGACTGGTTGCTTTGGTGGTGTGATCCGAGATGTTTTGGCGGATGAAATGCCAATGTTGTTAAAAGGGGAGCTATATGCCATCACCTGTATTTTAGGGGGCGTTGTGTATACGCAGCTAACACACCTTGGTGTGTCTCTTGAAATTACCATGGTGGTGTCGATGTTATCTATTTTATTATTGCGCTTAGCAGCGATACGTTGGCATCTTGTATTGCATGTATTTAAATACAAGGATTAGCTAACCATTCAGCGCAGCGTGAAACTGCGTCAAACTAAATCGAATTCAACGGGTCATAGGCTCCGTGCATTGAGATAAACTAGGACAACGGATGTCATTAGCAAAAACTTATACACGTGCACAAGTTGGTGTTAATGCGCCGCTTGTGACAGTAGAAGTACATTTAAGCAATGGTTTACCGGCATTCAATATTGTTGGTTTGCCAGAAGCGTCGGTAAAAGAGTCTAAGGAACGTGTTCGCTGTGCTTTAGCACATTGCCACTTTTTATTTCCAGAGCAGCGTATTACGGTCAATTTGGCGCCAGCAGACTTACCTAAACAAGGTGGACGCTACGATTTAGCCATTGCGGTGGGGATTTTATTAGCTTCTGGACAAGTGCAAAATCGCCAAATAGGCGACTATGAGTTTTATGGGGAGTTAGCGCTTACGGGCGAAGTTCGCGAAGTAACTGCGGTGATCCCAGCATTGATGGCGGCAGCAGCTGCTGGGCGTTGTTGTTACATTCCAAAACCCAATCAAATGATGGCGAGTTTAGTATCCAGTGGCGTTCGTAAATCCGTCGTGAGCTTGCGGGATGTTTGGGCTGATTTAGGTGGGCAAAATGCACTGCCTTTTGACGAGGCGATGTCTTACCCTGAAGAGGCACAATTGAATGCTCATGTGGATATGAGTGAAGTGAAAGGCCAAGCCGTAGCTAAAAGGGTACTAGAAATAGCCGCTGCAGGGGCACATAATGTATTGTTTTTAGGCCCTCCAGGGACAGGCAAATCGATGCTGGCCCAGCGCATGCCAACGATTATGCCGCCAATGCAATTGAAACAAGCATTGGAAACGGCAGCAGTATATTCGTTAATAGGCAAAGAAATTGATCCTCATAAATGGCGACAACGTCCATTTCGTTCCCCGCATCACACATGTTCAGCCGTGGCATTAGTTGGTGGCTCTTCGACACCTAGGCCTGGGGAGATCTCTCTTGCACACAATGGAATTCTTTTTTTGGATGAGCTTCCTGAATATGAACGCAAGGTGCTAGATTCTCTTAGGGAGCCGATGGAAACAGGCACAGTGAATATCTCCCGGGCGGCACAACAGGTTGATTTTCCAGCTCGATTTCAACTAATCGCGGCGCTCAATCCGAGTCCAACAGGGTGTCACCATGACAAGCGTTCCACTCCCGAGCAAGTGTTACGTTATCTCAGTAAGGTGTCGGGTCCATTTGTGGACAGAATTGATCTTCAAATTGAATTACCGAGGTTGAGTACCGCGGAGTTGCAGTCGGGTATTGAATCTGAAAGCAGTGCCTCTATCCGCATGCGTGTTGAAAGCGCACGGCTAGTTGCAATACATCGTCAAGGTAAAGAGAATGCCTTGCTATCTAGTAAAGAGCTGGATAAACATTGTGGTTTATCGCAGTGCGTGGCCGATTATTTAGCGAATGCTACAGAAAAGCTGCATTTATCGCCGCGCTCTTATCATCGAGTAGTCAAAGTTGCAAGAACGATAGCTGATCTCAGCAAGCGCGATAATATCGCGCTGTCAGATATTAAAGAAGCACTTAGCTATCGCGCGTTTGAACGCTTACTTGCCCAGCTAACTCGTTAAGCAGAAAGCATATACCCTTTGCCACGGACTGTGACAATGCGTTTTTGGTCTTTTTCATCACCGAGCTTTTTACGCAATCGGCCTATTAATACATCAACTGTGCGATCGCTTGGGCTCCAATCTGGCTGGCCGATATCTTCTGAAATTTTAGCGCGCGATGTCGCTTTGCCCGCATTGGCAATTAAGCAGATCAAAACCTTGTGTTCTGCTTCAGTTAATCTGGCTTCATCACCATTTGGGTTTATTAAAGTGCGGTTATCTGGGTGCAATTTAAAATCAGCATATTCGATGAATTCTTCTGATTCATCTTCGTTGCGAGCGCCTGCTAAACGTTTGTATAGCGCGCGCATACGCAGCTCAAGCTCCAATAAATCAACTGGTTTACAGACGTAATCATCTGCACCTTGTGCAAGTCCAGCGATACGGTCAGCTTGAGAGTCGCGACTCGACAGCATTATCACACCGAGATCGGTTAATGTATTAAGTTCCTTAGCTAGCTGCAATCCATCAGTGGCAGGCAATACAATATCTATGATAGCCATCATAAAAGGAGTGCCTGTCTGGGCTTGCTCCTGCACGTGCTCTAGGGTCCGAGCACCGGTATTATCAACGGTGATTTGAAACTCCGTTTGTGCAAAGTGACTTTCAACTCTTTTAGCCAGTAACTCATCGTCCTCGACTAATAATACGTTTATGCTCATGGTCTCGAAACTTATTCAACAATTAATCTTAATCTTAGCACCGAGAATTCTCGGCTGAGAACCCTAAGTTATCTATTTTTATATAAAAACTCTAATGAAAAGCGACAGTAATTAGTACGCTATTTGGTCACTTTTTAAAAATCATGAAATAGTTCTAGCTTTTTATTACTTGCACATAAAAAAATAGCAGCACTAAAGTGCTGCTACAAGGTTTTATTTACCATACATGTGTTGCCACCATTGTGGCTCATCTTTTAGGTGCTTATCGAAATAAGCAAGCATTGTATCCCACCACTGGAAACGACGGTCTCTGGCAAATATTTGGTGATCAGCACCTTTATATTCGATCAGCTCGACGTCTTGATTCAGCATTTTTAAGGCGGTGTACATAATGTGGCTTTCTCCAACTGGTACGTTCACATCGGCATCGCCATGAACTAGTAGCAGAGGGGTTTTAACTTTATCGGCATTGAACACAGGACTTTGCTGACTGTACAGCTTGCTGTTATTCCACGGGTAGCTATGCTTAGATGCCTCAGACGAGTATAAATACCCCCACCAGCCATGGCCCCAGTATGAAGTTAAGTTAGAGATCCCCGCGTGTGAAATTGAAGCGCTAAACATATCTGTTTTGGTGGCCAATGTCATTGTCATGAAGCCACCATAAGATGCGCCTAAATTACCTAAACGGTCCTTATCGACAAACTGGTACGCACTTAAGAATGCATTAGTGCCTTCAATGATATCGTCAGCTGCGCGGTTGCCCCAATCATTGACATGTTTTGCCGAGAATTCTTGACCAAACCCTGTTGCGCCTGATGGTTGCAACACATAGACAACGTAGCCATTAGTTGCCCAAAAGTTAAATGGGTAACGGCCTGTAAAACCGCGTGAAACTGGCGATGTACCACCGTAATAATAAATCAGTGCAGGGTGTTTTTTGTTTTTATCTAAACCGTGTGGGATATATACGCGGCCTTTGATTTCAGTCCCTGCGGAATTGGTAAAGTTAAACTCTTCCAGTGCGGCTATTTCTGCATTTTTGTACGCTAGAGGTTTTGAATCCCACAGCGTGCTGGCACGGTTGCTCTTTGCAGTGAGTTGAACCAGCTTTTGTGGCGTTGACGCCGTTGTTCCAGTGGCAATAATAATAGGGCTGCGCTTGTCGGCAACACTGTATCTTTCTACAACGTCTAATTTAGTTTTAAGTGGCTTAAATTTATTTTTGCTCTCATCGAATAAATATAGCTTCTTGCGATCTTCATCAGTCGCTCTAAGCACTAAATCACCGTTATTTAATACCTTGAATGAATCAATCGAAGGGTCAAATTGCTTACTTAGGGCTTTAATTTCTTTGCCTTGTGTATTCATCCAAAACAACTGTGTGTCGTAGTTGTTGGCTAGTACACCTTGGGCGAGTGTACGACCAGCTCCGTTGCCGAACTCTGCGCCAGCTGTGACATAGATGCCATCATTACCATAACGCGCATCATTGAATGTCCCGTACTGGCCTAAAACTTTACTGCTATTGTTTGTTAGGTCAAACTCTACCAACTCAGTTATGCCATGATATGGTGCATCGTAGTGCTGTGGTGAGCGAGTAGCGAGGATGCGCTTATTTTTAGCGTCGAAATCTTCAAGAGAATGGCTAAGGTCATGTTCAGTCACTGCCTGAATTAGGCCTGTGCTGATGTCCATTAAATATACTTGGCTGATATTACGTGCATAAGACCAGCGATCTTCTAGGCCTTTGTAGTGTTTAACTATCTTATCGCCTTTAGGCGCTGTTTTAGTCCAAGAGAAGATCAAAGTATTGTTATCAAAGAACTTGAACCCACTTGCACCGGTTAAATCTTCAGCGATGACTGTTTCTTTAAGGGTTTTGATATCGAGTGTTTTAAGCTGGTTGTTTTGAACAAAGATCACTGCTTTAGAATCTTCTCTCCAACTAACCCCATTTGCATTAACGCCATTTAAACGATAAACGACTTCACCGTCTTCGTTATAAAGTACGGTATCACGTAGTGCAGAGTTACCTTTATTGTCTTGATATTGCTGTTTGGTCGCAACGTAGTAGTTTGCATCAGGAGACAGTGAAATTGCGCTGATGGTCGGAGAGTCGAAGAGCTGTTTTGCGGATAACGCTTTGGTACTTTTCTGGGTAAATACCAGCGTGTCATGCTCAGCATTTGGGGTATAGTCGATGACCACTTTTTTCCAATCACTGACTTGCTCGGCGACAATTAACAGTTGGTGATCGCCAGTGACGGCGTTCAATGAATAACTCTCTTTGCCTTCAAGTTGTTGACCATTCAAAAAGACATGGGCCTTCTCTATACCAGTCAGGTTCAGTTTACCTTGTACAAAGCGCGTTGCAGAAAACTCAAGTTTTAGTGCCTGTAGGCCACCCATCGTTAATGCATTGACGTCAGACAGTGGTTGCCACTTGATCTGTTCGCCAAAGACTTCTAATGAGCTATTGTCTTCACTTAATTTGCTAACGAGCGTGTTAACAATTGCTGTTTGGTGGCCGGTATGGTGCGGTTTAGTTTGAATGTTTTGACCAATTGGGCCAATAAACTGAATGTGTTGGCTATCGATTGGCGCTGCGCTGAGTTGCGTAGCTATTGCGGAAAATAGTAAAGTTACCGCTGACTTAAATTTCATAGTATGCGCCTATTGTAGGTAAATAATATGCGTTAATATAACATATTCATAAAGATTACTATGGGCTGTGCGATTAAGTGCTGTACAGCTAAGATATAAGAGAACGGTTGTTACGTGAGGAGTAGACCTTGTTTTTGTTAATTAGCTACATGTTTTTAGCTATCGCGATTTCTTTTTTATGCTCGGTTATGGAGGCGGTACTATTGAGTATCACGCCTAGCCATGTTGGGATGATGAAGCAACAAAACCCAACTTTGGCATCACGTGTGCAAAAGTTGAAAGACAATATTGATAAACCGCTAGCAGCTATATTGACGCTTAATACGGTTGCCCATACCGCAGGTGCGGCGGGGGTTGGTGCACAAGCTGCCGTTGTATTTGGAGATGCGGCGGTCGGAATGGCATCAGCGGTGATGACGTTATTGGTACTCGTACTGTCTGAAATTATTCCAAAAACGTTAGGTGCAACCTACTGGCGCGGGCTCACGCCTAGCGTGAGTTTTGCTTTGGTGTGGATGGTGCGCCTATTGAAGCCATTTGTGTGGATGTCTGATCAGTTAACCAAGCTTATTGGTAAAAAAGGTGATGAGTCTATTTATATTCGTCAGGAAATTGAGGCCATGGCGGAAATGGGTTCTCAAGCAGGCGCCTTACAAGCTGAGGAATCGGCAACCATACGCAGCCTGCTTCAGTTTAGACATGCAAAGCTAGAAAACTTAATGACACCAAGAACGGTGCTATTTAAAGTGCATAAAGATATGACGGTGCATGACTATCTTGCTGATCACGGTTCTGTGTCTTTCTCTCGCGTGCTGGTATTTGACCAAAACAGCGATGATATTGTTGGTTTCGTGCACAAAAATGACATTATGTTGGCTTATCACCGTCTTGGTGAAGATTACAAGATCAGCAAGCTGATGAAACCACTGTACACCGTGCCAGAAACCTTGGCTGCCCCGACTTTATTTCAAACCCTGTTAGAAAAGCGTATTCATATTGCCTTGGTTGTCGACGAATATGGAGATATTCAAGGCATCGTCACGTTGGAAGACTTATTGGAGTCTCTGATGGGCATGGACATCGTCGATGAACGAGAGCAAACCAGCGATATGCAAGCGGCAGCGAAACAAAAGTGGCAACAACGTATAGACAATCACAGCCATTTAATTGTCACTGAAAATGAGCCAGAAGGACAAGATAAGAAGTAGCCTCAGACGGACTGCGCTGGAAAGCTAAGGGTTTGAGTTAATCATTCTTTCCCATGAGTGTATCCAGCGCACAAATTCAGAGAGGGCTTTTGGTCGGCTGATCAAATAGCCCTGCATGAGCAGGCTGAATTTATACCTTTCTAAGTATTGAAGCTCTTCAATGCGTTCAATACCTTCTGCAACAATATCGAGTTGCTCATTTTGAGCTATGTCTATCAAACTATCGACCAAAACTTGTGAAAATCGATCTGATTCGATATAGGTGATCAAAGAGCGGTCAATTTTAATTTCTGTAAATGGCAGCGTTTTCAGCTGGTGGATATTAGTAAACCCAGTGCCAAAGTCATCAAGGGCAAGATCAAAGCCACGTAACCGTAAGCGATTGATGGTTTCCAATTGTAAACTGGTAACAATAGGCTGATGCTCGGTGATTTCGACAATGACCTCTTGAGGTTTTAAACGGTTAAGCTCCAAAATTAGCGCAAGCTTATCTGGGCAGCTGGTATCATTAAGTTGAATGGGTGAAAGATTAAAGGCCAATTTGAACGGGTAATTTAATTCATTTCTGATGAGTTGAAACTCGGTTGCCGCTTTTTCAAAAAGTTGAAACGTAAGCAGGTTTATCAAATCAAGATCCTCTGCAACGCCAATAAAGCGTTTTGGCAACATGACCTGACCATGCTCTTTTGACACAATACGAGCGAGTACCTCAATACTTTTAATTTGTTTGGTACCGCGGTGCACCTTGGGTTGATAAAAAGGTGTGATCTCATGCTGGCTAATTGCCTCTAACAGCTTTTCTTCAGTGATGGGCTGTTCATACTCTTCTTCTGTTCCGACAAAGCTGTCTAATTTTTTTAAGTTTCTTTCAACGTCAATAAGCTGTACAGGCTTTGCGATATTGCCAATTAAGTGTGTACAGTGTTGGCGCGCCAAATTGGCCGCTAAATCAATGATGCGATTTTCCATCTCTGAAATGATAATGATCCCACCGGGATAATGTATTTCACCTAAATGGCGAATAAACTCCATACCATCCATTTCAGGCATGTTGAGATCGGTGAAGATGGCATCGTAAGGGTAGGGGGACTGACGTATTTTTTCTAGAGCTTTCGCTGCGCTGTCTACGGCGGTGACGTGCTCAATATCGAGTTCAGATAGAATGGCTTGCATCACTACAAGGATCGCGTGAGAATCATCTACAACAAGTATACGTCGGCTACGATTGTTCATAATTTCCTGTCCCTAGGGCTGACTGTCTCTATGTGCTCGTTAAAGTTAGACTGCTCTAATCTCTTTAATATCATTTATTAAATGACAAAAACATTTCAAAGAGGTCGAAAGACTCGGCTGAATTCGACATCCTAAGCGTAGTACAACTTGGTAAGAATTCACTCATTGTCTCTTCAATAGAGACTATGAATTGAGGATAATAGTGAAAATTTCGCAAAGTAGTGAATACGATGACAAGAATTGAGCTTCCTATCGGTGGCATGGCTATATCGATTATGGTAAGTCAGCATACGGTGGTACAGGTGTACAAAGAGCAGCAGTCAGTCCCCATTGAGGAGCACAGTGAACATCAGTTTAGTGTGGACTTAGGGACACATGTTTTGATGTTGGATACTACACAGTTACACACTAATGCGCTGGCGGTATCAATTGATCAATCACCGTGGCAATGGATTGAAGTACCTCATGCCATAGAAGAGCGACGGGGCAACTGGTTGGGCTTAGCGGCACTGGGTTTTAAGTTATTTAAAAGTGCCAAAGTAGTCAAAGCGGCATTGATTGGCGCATCTGTAGCCGGGTATGCGTGGCTTTTTTCTTGGCAATTTGCTTTGATGTTGGTGGCTTGTCTTGTGGTACATGAATATGGGCATGTGCGCGCTATGAAATACTTTGGATTGAAAACCAAAGGCTTTTATCTGATCCCTTTCGTTGGTGGCCTAGCTATGAGCGAAGATAAGATGACCACTCGTTGGCAGGATGTCATTATTTCTCTGATGGGACCCGCATTTGGTTTGTTTACATCGGTGCTGGGCGTGGTGCTCTATTATGCGACCGGTGCTGAAATATTCGCAGGTGTTGCGGTACTCAGTGCACTGTTAAATTTGTTTAACTTACTACCTATTTTGCCGCTGGATGGCGGGCATGTACTTAAAAGTATTAGTTTTTCAATGCGTTCTTGGGTAGGCTTGCTCGCTTGCCTTGCAGGGTTAGGGCTTGGGCTCTGGATCAGCTTCAGCTTTGGTTTGATGTTGTTGGCATTTTTCATCTTTATTGGCAGCATTGAAATTTTATTGGAGTGGCGTACTCGCCATCAAACCCATTTGCTGCCCTTAGACCGTTATGGACAGATTGTCTCCGCTGCATTGTATGCGCTTGTCGCTGTCGGGCATATTGCCGTGATGTGGCATTTTGCAGACTCAGACAATGTGATCCTGAGCCTGCCTGTGAAAATTTTGTCTAGCTAAACAAAGGTTAAGATAGCCGCAATGATAATGCCTGTTACTAGAAGTTGTAGCAGGCAAAATCCCATAATATCTCGTGCTTTTAGCCCTGCAATTGCGAGCACAGGCAAGGCCCAAAATGGTTGGATAAGGTTTGTCCACGCATCTCCCCAAGCGACCGCCATGGCTACACGGGCAATATCGGCTTCTAAGGCCTGGGCCGCCGGGATCACAATTGGTGCCTGCACAGCCCACTGCCCACCTCCGGAAGGCACAAAAATATTTACTAAGCCTGCACTCAGAAAGCTCCAAAAGGGCAGGCTTTGTGCGTCACTGATTGAGACGAATCCCGCTGAAATCTGCTCTGCAAGACCTGTTTGAACCATAATTGCCATGATCCCAGCATAAAATGGAAACTGGATCACTATACCAGCCCCCCCTTTAATTGCCTCTTGCAAAGAGTTGAGAATATGGGTGGCCGAACCATGAAACAGAATTGCTAAGAACAAAAAGAGTGCAATGATGATATTGAGGTTTAGTCCACCTCCGGTAGCAATAAAATAGTAGCCTAAGTAGCAACAGCCTAGTAAGCCTATAGCCCTGCCAAGCAACGGTGTGTGCTCTAACCTTTCTGCGGGCGTTAATATATTTACCGTCTTTTCTGGCTCTGATGTTTTCAGCTTCGTTTTATCAATTAAAACTTGCTCTTTTTCAGGTGGTAACATAGCGCGATTTAGCAGCGGTAGCACCACCAACATCGCACCGAGTAAGATTAAATTAAAGTATGAAAAAATGGTTTGTCCGGTGCTTAAAATACCAATTTGTGATTCGGCAAAGTGACCGTCTGATGCAATGGTTAGAGGCACTGAACCGGCAAGTCCTCCATGCCATACAATAAAGCCAGAATATGCGCTGGCGACCAGTACGCGGTAGTCTACATTGATGTGTCTTGCTAGAGCTTTGGCAAAGAGTGCGCCGACCACTAGGCCAAAGCCCCAGTTTAACCAGCTTGCGATCATCGAGATCAATGTGACTAATAAAATGGCTTGCTTTGGAGATTTGGCACAGCGTGCAAGTTTATTGAGCAGCTTGCCACAAAAGGGTGTATTTGCCAGCATAAAGCCTGCAATCAAAACAAGTAACATCTGCATCGCAAATGTCAGTAAATTCCACAATCCACTTCCCCAGATTTGTACGGTTTCAATTGGGGTGGTTGGTGTGAATAGGGTTGCCATAAACATAACAAACAAGGTTAGTATAATGACAAAAACAAAGGGATCTGGCAGATAGCGCTCGACAAGTCGACTCAGTGGCCGTGTAATGGTGTTTAGCATGGATAAAGTCCTGTTGTTATTATGTAGGCCTGCATGGCTTTTTGTCACATAGTGAAGTGTATATGAAACAATGTGCTAAACAATAGTGGTGATATTGAACAATATAACTAATAAAAGGACTAATAGTTAGTTAATTAGACTAATCTCAATTCTTTAATTTGAACTCTTTGTTTTTAACTTGTTGATACTTAACAATTTAAATGTTGGCATATATTGTGATTAGTATTAAATATAGTGAATGAAGCAAGGAGCTTCTGTACACTCTGTCAAAATTTGATGTTTTTGGAATAGACATACAACAAAGAGAGGTATTTATGGCAGGACAAGGTTCTGGCGGTAATGTTATTGCGGCAATATGTAATGTATTTTTTCCTGGTTTAGGGCAGTTAGTTCAAGGCCGTTTGTTGGCAGCCATTATATTTGCCATTATTACGGTTGGTGGTTATGCACTGTGGTTTTTAGTTGTGCCCGCTATCATTGCTGCCGTCGTACACCTTTGGGCAATCATTGACGCAGCAAAGTACTCTTCACGGGATTAGCCAGTATAGCCAGAGACTCATAGTAATAGGACTTAGTAGCGTGGACATCACCACGCTACTGGCCAGCGTAGCTTGAGCACATTGTTGCTGTCTCGCGACGAGGTATGCGTTTACGCCCAGTGGAGACGCCGCCATTAAAGTCAATACGGCGGTATGTTCTGCGGGCAACTCCATCCAATTTGCAAATCCCCATACCATTATCGGTAAAAGCACTAATTTCGCTGCGCTAAGGAGCAGAGCACTTTGCCATGCTTGTTTGATGGAATACTGGACTAAGCTGACCCCTAGCACAAAAAGTGCACCTGCAATGGCGGGTTTTGCCAACCAGTCTAATCCAGACTGCATTAAGGTAGGAATAGAAAGCTCAACAGCGTTGAAGACCAACCCTAAGCTGATACTTAGCACAATGGGGTTGATAAATAAGGGTTTCAGTGTAGTTATTAGAGATTGTTGCGCTGTACTTGAGAACAAAAAGCTCAACGCAAACAGCAATGCACTGTGAAAGGTAATAATCATAAATACCATTGCGCCTGCATCGTTGCCAAGGGCTGCGATGATCACCGGAAGGCCAACCAAAACCGTATTAGAATAGGTTCCGCCAAGTCCCCACATAGCTGCATCATTCAAAGCTTCTCGGTGAACGAGCCACTTTGTTGCAAGGATCAAAAAGTAGCATGTAGCTACGGGTAAATAGAAAGCTAGCATAATCTCAGTTGAAGCAACCTGAGACAGATCTGCACGGTACATGTTTAAGAACAAAAATACAGGAATAGCGAGATAAAAAATAAAGCGCCTAAGCCCTTCCAATTGATTGGTTGCAATAAAACCACTCTTACCGCACACAAACCCGGTGAGTACTAAAAAGATCAAAGGAAAAAGAATTTCAACGGGTGTCATAAGCTTACTGTTTGCGTGTTCAGGAGCAGTATTATACGAATTACACAAATATTTTCACGGGATTGATGAAGCTTATATTATCAACCGGATTACCCTTTTATAGTGAGTTAAGGATATAATTAGGGACTATCCAGAAGAAATGAAAGTAGTATGGAATATCAGTTTATTAGAGATCCGATCACAGGCTATCGTGTGCGTATGTCACAAGAGCATGCGCTGGTAGGTCGTTGGTTGAACGAAGAACTGGCAATTGCCGATGTGGAACAGTTTGTGCAACAAATGGATATGTTAGGCCAAGATCAGGAAGAAATACGCTTAGAAGGCAAAGAAGTACGTCTTACGCTATCAAAAGATGAAGCGTTATTCGAAGCGCACACGCTGTACCAGAACGAGGTTGACCTATCTCGCTATGAAGATGATTTTTTAGAATTAGATGAAGATGGTTTAATGGCAGTGTGTGGGTTTGAAGATTTTCGAGCCCTGATGCTCGACTGGCAAGCATTTACTCAGGGCCGCAGGTAATCATCGTTTAAGCGGTTGCCTGTTGAGGCGGTGCGCCGTATAAACGCTCGGCTCTTTGAAATAGCACCCAAGAGGTGAGAATATATTTATCATTAGAGCGCGGCATGTTGCCTCTGTGAGTATGGGTGAAATAACTTGGGGCGATCACCATACTGCCCTGCTTTGGTGCTAGCTTTTTGTTTTGATAGAAAAACTCAGTTTCTCCGCCTTCTTCAACATCATTGAGGTAAAACATAAATAACAACACGCGGTGTAGCGCTTCATTGTGATGAAGTTGAGGGTATACCTCACTGTGCCAGTAAGGATAGCCGCCTTTATTTACTGGATACTTTTGCGCTTGAATGGGGCCGAGTCTAAACAATTGCTGAGTTAATACGTGAAGTTGGGGCTTACCTACTTCTTCAAAGTTTTCTACAGTTAGGTTTACTGGTTCACCTGTTTGCGGATGGTAGACATTGAGACCAAACGCCCCTAGCATCATAAAAAAGTGCTCTTCGATGTATTGAAATAGATACTTTGATGTGGCTTGTTCAATTTCTCGCAATTGATTCTTGTATTCAGGATGATTGTTGAGATATAAATCTTGGCTGACTTTTTTGCTAAGATCGACGCCACCAGAAGTTTGCCCTTGAGCTAAATGTGGACTTTTATCAAAGGTTTGCATAAATTTGTTGCAAAACTCTGCACTGAGTGCATTGTCATAAACGCGAATAAAATCAGTCATCTCAATCCTCAAAGGTTGTTAGAATTATTATGCTTACAGAAAAAATCATGCCACGTTTTAGTGAAACTGACGTGCTAGGCCATATAAACAATACCGTACTCCCCGTTTGGTTTGAAGCGGCAAGGGCACCTATTTTCAAAATTTTTACACCAGATTTAAATCCACGCAACTGGAAATTGATTGTCGCTAAGGTGGAAGTCACTTTTAAAGGAGAACTGTTTTACGGTCAGGAAGTGGAACTCAAGACCATGATTGAAAAAGTGGGCAATAGCTCCTTTGTTATTTTACAGCAAGCCTGGCAGCACGCAGAGTGCTGCGCTGAGGGGCGAACTACCATGGTACGTTATGACTTTGCAGCGAAAGCATCGCAATCTCTTGATGAACGTGAGCGAACTGCATTGTCAGAGTATCTCGTAAAGTAGCAATAAAGCGCTGTATATACAGCGCCATCTAGTATTGGTTATTTGGTCATTACCCGAGTCTTAAATTGATGGCCAAGCGCTGCGGATATGCAGGGAAGCACATCGTATTTATAGCTCGATAAGGTATTGGAGTCATCGAGTTTGGTGATTTGTAAAATCTCATAATCATTCAATTCAATCACTCGTGTTCCTTGTGCATGTTCGCAACGAGAGCGTGAGTCAGCTTCATACTCATAAATAAAATGTGCCAATATGCGTTTTAAGTGGGTTTCGTACTTAACCGTATTTTCGCTGACTGTAGAAATTCTCATTTTAAAGTCTTCAAAGTCAGGATCTTGCTCTGTCGATACCGTTTGTTGATCTGCGGGCTCAAGTTTTAATACATTCACTGTGCTAGTTTGCGGTCCTTCATTATTTGCAGTTGTCACATTGATAGGTTGATTGGCGATAATCTCAAACCACCCTTTGAAAAACTGATTCACGCCACCAGACAAGCCTGTGTGCGATAACAGATTGGCTACTTGTACCAGAATAAATAAGCTAAAGATAAAACGTAACAGCCCAGTGGTCACTGGGAATTTGTAATCTATGGGTTGCCAAATACGGTGTAAGCCAAATGGCCTAAGTAATATCAGCATTAATAAATATAACGGCTGAATGATTTGTAAGAGCAGCAACAGCACAATGGTGGTAAGAAAAAACCAAGTTGGCAGCGATAGAAGTACGCTGAGGTTATGGCTATATGGTAAAGGATCTGAACTGACACCTGTAATGTCATTGATCATGCCTGCGGCTTGTACCAATGCATAGTTAGCGATAAAGGCATAAAAGAGTAAAATAATTGCTTTACCGGGCAAACTTTCCCAAAACACTAGAAATTTTGGCCAAAATTCATAGGTCATGGCACACAGAACAAGTACTGCAACCAAATTCACCCAGCCGGTACTGTCTTGATTTGCAAATACTATTGCGTAGATGCTAATAAAAAAAGCTGAAAAGTAAAGTCGTTGTGGTGTGTTGAGTGAATGCCAAAAGCGTTCGAATGGTGCGCTTACTTTTATCGCGGCCTGCTTCATTGTAACCCAAGCGGGGTGGTTCATTGTTATTATCATCCCTACTGTTAAAACCAAGTTGCAGCGGCGAGTACGCGCCGCTGCACCTCAGTATTTATAACATAGGCTTAAGGTAACGACCAGTATGGGATTGAGGGTGCTCTGCGACTTCTTCAGGTGTACCAGACACCAAAATCTGGCCACCGCCTGAGCCTCCTTCTGGACCAAGGTCGACAATCCAATCGGCGGTTTTAATGACATCCAAATTGTGCTCGATAACGACAACGGTGTTGCCATGATCTCGCAGTCGATGCAGTACTATTAGTAGCTGTTGGATATCGTGGAAGTGTAGGCCTGTGGTTGGTTCATCCAAAATGTAGAGTGTTTTACCTGTATCTCGTTTGGATAACTCACGTGCTAATTTGACTCGTTGTGCCTCCCCCCCAGAGAGTGTTGTAGCAGCTTGGCCGAGTCGGATATATGACAAACCAACGTCCATAAGTGTTTGTAGTTTGCGATTGATAGCAGGAATTTTATCGAAAAACTCTCTGGCATCTTCAACGGTCATCTCCAATACTTCATGGATATTCTTACCTTTGTATAAGACTTCAAGGGTTTCTCTATTATAGCGTTTACCTGTACATACATCACAGGGAACATAGACGTCAGGTAAAAAGTGCATCTCTACTTTGAGTACTCCGTCACCCTGACAAGCCTCACAGCGACCACCTTTAACGTTAAAACTAAAGCGGCCGACTTTATAACCACGAGAGCGGGCTTCTTGAGTACCTGCAAATAACTCTCGGATGGCGGTAAAGATACCTGTGTAAGTTGCGGGGTTGGAACGCGGTGTTCTGCCGATTGGACTTTGATCAATATCGATAACTTTATCAAAATGATCCAGGCCTTGAATGTCCTTATGCGGTGCAGGTTCCGAGACTGTAGCGCCGTTTAAAGCACGGTGCGCCAGCTTATATAGCGTATCGTTGATCAGGGTTGATTTACCTGAACCTGATACGCCTGTAATGCATGTCATCAAGCCAAACGGAATCTTTAAGTCGACATTTTTTAAGTTGTTGCCAGTCGCCCCAAACAACTCCAACCATTTCTCATTTGTCTGGTGTCTCTCTTTTGGTACTGCGATTTCTTTACTGCCTGCCAAATATTGCCCGGTTAGAGAATCTGGGTTTGCAATAATGTCTTCTCGGCTCCCTTCTGCCACCACATGACCACCATGAACGCCTGCCCCTGGGCCTATATCAATGATGTGATCCGCGGCGCGTATTGCGTCTTCATCATGTTCAACGACAATAACGGTATTTCCGAGATCGCGTAAATGTGTCAGCGTGCTAAGCAGTCGATCGTTATCCCTTTGGTGCAGGCCAATTGACGGTTCATCAAGTACATACATAACGCCTACCAGCCCGGCTCCAATTTGGCTGGCCAGCCTGATCCGCTGAGCTTCACCACCCGATAAAGTGTCAGCACTGCGTTCGAGTGATAAGTAGTTGAGTCCTACATTGATTAAAAATGACAGTCTATCGCGAATTTCTTTTAGTACTTTTTCAGCGATTTGCGCTTTTTGGCCCGTGAGGGTCAACGACTCAAAAAACTGACATGCTTCACCAATACTCATCGTTGTAACTACTGGTAGATTCGTGTCGCCAATAAAGACGTGTCTGGCTTCTTCTCTGAGGCGCGAACCGTTGCAGCTTGGGCATGCTTGACTGGTTTGGTATTTTGCGAGCTCCTCACGTACTGAAGTAGATTCGGTTTCGTGATAGCGGCGGTTCATATTATTTAACACGCCTTCAAACTCGTGATTTCGGGTGATCAGATCACCTCTATCATTGCGATAGTTAAAGGCAATTTTGGTTTTGCCTGAGCCCTCTAAGACGACTTTTTGCGCGGCTTTGGGCAACTCGCCAAAGGGTAGCTCTAAATCAAATTCGTAGTGCTCTGCGACAGAGCTTAGCATCTGAAAGTAATAAAAACTGCGTTTGTCCCACCCTTTAATTGCACCGCCAGCAAGACTCAGCTCAGGATTCTGTACAACTCGATTTGGATCGAAATACTGTCTTACACCTAGGCCATCACAGCTTTGGCAAGCACCAGCTGGGTTGTTAAACGAAAACAGCCGAGGCTCTAACTCAGCCATTGCGTATCCGCAAGTTGGACAGGCAAAATTGGCTGAAAAAATAATGTCTTCAGCATCTGGGTCATCCATACTGGCAATTTGTGCAATACCATCCGCCAAATCCAGTGCAGTTTCAAATGATTCAGCTAATCGTTGTTGCAAGCCATCTTTGACTTTAAACCGGTCGACCACAACCTCTATCGTATGCTTTTTGTGCAGCTCTAATGTTGGAGGGTCTGACAGATCACATACTTCTCCATCGATCCGTGCACGTATGAAGCCTTGACTTGCCAATTGCTCCAGTAACTTAACATGCTCACCTTTACGGTTTTTGACTACTGGGGCGAGTAACATGAGCTTACTGCCTTCAGGTTGAGCGAGGGCAGTATCAACCATTTGGCTAATAGTTTGTGCTTTTAGCGGGAGATCGTGAGTTGGGCAGCGGGGTTCTCCAACGCGGGCGAATAACAGCCTCAAATAATCATAGATTTCAGTAATGGTACCAACTGTTGAGCGCGGGTTATGCGATGTTGATTTTTGCTCGATAGAAATTGCAGGGGATAGCCCCTCAATATGGTCAACGTCAGGCTTCTCCATCAGAGATAAAAACTGTCTGGCATAAGCGGAAAGAGATTCTACATAGCGCCTTTGCCCTTCAGCGTACAGCGTGTCGAAAGCGAGCGATGATTTCCCTGAACCAGATAGTCCTGTAATGACGATTAATTTGTCTCTTGGGATGGTCAAAGAGATGTCTTTGAGGTTATGCGTTCGCGCACCTCTTACTTCTATTTTATCCATAGTGGCCTTTTGTGAATCTCATGTGCTTGCAACCAAATTTGGGTGTGTATATCACATTCGCTTATTTTTTAATATTTCACCGCTGCGCTGAGATATGTATACCTTATATGACACTATTTGAAGCTAAGTGATCATTCAATGGGTATGCAAACTAAATTATGGGTAGCTGTATACTCATACAGTATACATAAAAGCTGTGGTTATTCTACCTTTGCTACGTGCTAAGCGCTGTGACGGCTCACTTAAATGAGGTAGATTGCAAAACGAGTTGGATTAAGCCCTGCATGGTATCGCATTGCAAAGACAAAATTAAGCTTTTGTAAAAATAAACAACTAAACTTGTTTTTGAGTATTGGCAACAGAGTTGTGTGTGTGCGCTTTTTGCTTTTGAGTCTATTTTTTCTGTCGCCAGTGTGGGCGTGTGAGATGACGGTGCGATTTGAAAATTACGCCGCACAATCGCGCTTGGATGAAGAAAAGGGTTGGCATGGTATGGATGTAGACTTTGCTAAGGCATTACTTGATGAGGCTGGGTGTAGCTATAAATTTGTGAGTATTCCTTGGGGACGCTCTTTGAAAATGCTTGAAGCAGGTAATATTGATTTGGTGCTGAGTGTAACGCAAACAGAAGAGCGCACCAAGTTTGCCCACTTTGTCGGTCCACAACGGATGGAAACCATCGTATTTGCTATGAATGCAGAGCGTTCATTTGATGTGGAAACGATGGAAGACTTATTTTCACTTCCTGTACCAGTGGCTATTCAACAAGGGGCATTTTATGGCCCTAGCTTCACACAGCGGTATGAAAAACAGTTAAACAAAGGCACTCAATTTATTTTTGTTCCCGACAACCAAACTAAGCTAAGTTTACTAAAACATGGGCGCATTGCTGGCTTTTTGGAGGAAAAATTCAATATCATTTTTCAGTCAACCAATCACCCTGATTTTATGACCATCAAAATCGCGCCTTTAATTATCAATCAATCTCCTGTCTACTATGCATTTAGCAAAAAAAGTGTTTCTGAGAAGCAGTTAAAGCAGCTGAGCGAAGCCTTTAGCTCATTAAATAAATCGGGACGTTTAAGCGAGATATTAAAAAAATATCAGTTAGACTGAGTTTTTGCTAAACTAGCTCGCGATTTTTTACTGTTTGACTTTACATTGCTTTATGTCCAATCAATCTTTGAACCAAATTGAAAAACGCGCCGCATTTTCTTTAGCGGGTGTCTTTGCATTTCGCATGCTCGGGTTATTCATGCTCATGCCTGTGTTGGCGATTTATAGTGATTCTTTCGAAGATGTTTCACCACTTTGGATTGGTTTGGCCATAGGTGCGTATGGTTTGACCCAAGCGCTATTACAAATACCAATGGGGTGGCTATCGGATAAGTACGGGCGTAAACCTATTATTATAGGTGGGCTAGTTGTTTTTGCTGTCGGCTCCGTGATTGCGGCAACGGCTGAGTCTATATATTGGGTAACCGCAGGTAGAGCTCTTCAAGGCATGGGGGCGATTGCCAGTGCGTTACTTGCTTTGGCATCTGATTTAAGCCGTGATGAGCAGCGGCCAAAGGTGATGGCCGTGATCGGAATGTGTATCGGGTTAAGCTTTGCGGTAGCGATGTTAGTGGGTCCTATGGTAGCTGCTTCTTTCGGCATTGCTGGGGTATTTTGGTTAACTGCGATTTTAGCTTTAGTGGGCATCTTGATTGTGTTATTTGTGGTGCCAAATGCAGTGCACAAAGCACCTAAAGGCGATACGGTGGCTTCCTTGTCAGATATCAAGAACCTTATTAAACACCCACAACTGCTGCGTCTTGACCTTGGGGTGTTAATGCTACATTTAACGCTAACAACCCTATTCGTGGTGTTACCAGCCAAATTGATCGACGATGGTCTGGATGCGCAGTCTCATTGGCAAATATATATTCCAGTACTCATATTAGCTTTTGTATTGATGGCGCCAATGATGATTGTTGCGATCAAGAAGCAAAAAGAAAAGCAGGTCTTTTTAGGGGCGATTGCCATGTTAAGCATTAGTACTTTTCTGCTTATCTGGCTATCTCATTCCCTGTGGGGCATTGCACTGGCTATGACTTTGTACTTCATCGCATTTAACTTTCTAGAAGCAACAATGCCTGCATTGGTATCGAGAATATCGCCTGCCACACAAAAAGGTTCAGCTATGGGGGTATTTTCTTCCGGGCAATTCTTGGGAGCCTTTTTAGGCGGTGTACTTGGTGGGTATCTCGCGCAAAACTACGAAACGCAATCTGTATTTGCCGCTGCGGCAGGAATTGGGGTAATATGGCTGGTTATTGCATGGCGCATGCAAGTCCCTCCACGTAGTAAGGCGCTGAGCTTTGTAACGGAAATCGATAAACCTCAGCATGCACAAACACTTGCTGATAAACTGGTTACATTACCGGGCGTGTTAGAGGCGACTGTTGTCAGTGAAGAAAATCGCGCTTATCTAAAAGTGGACGAAAGTAAATTTGATTTAAACCAAGCTAAGCAAATTTTATATCCTGCGTAACGGGTACTTGGTTGCGATGAGAAGTCGAATTCGAAGCGCAATCGTTATACAATCGTGTTGTAGAATATAACTAAGCAATGCTTGTAATTGTGTGAGGAGAGGGTGCCATGGCACGCGGTGTGAATAAAGTAATCTTGGTGGGTAACTTAGGCCAAGATCCTGAAGTACGATATATGCCCAACGGTAATGGTGTGGCGAATATTAGTATTGCTACCACTGATAGTTGGAAAGACAAAAATACAGGCCAGATGCAAGAGCGTACTGAATGGCATAGAGTGGTGTTGTTTGGAAAATTAGCTGAAGTGGCTGGCGAATACTTACGCAAGGGCTCTCAGGTTTATATTGAAGGCCGTTTGCAAACACGTAAGTGGACTGATCAGAGTGGTCAAGACAAATACACCACAGAGATTGTTGTTGATATGGGTGGCCAAATGCAAATGTTAGGCGGTCGCAACGAGCAGGGTGGTCAATACCAGTCTGGTGGTAATCAAGGTGGCTATGGTCAGCAGCAAGGTGGTTTTGCGCCTCAGCAAAACAACCAACAGCAATATGGTCAGCAGCCTGCGGCTCAGCAAGGTGGCTTTGCTCCTCAGCAACAAGCACCTCAACAAAGTGCACCTCAACCACAAAATAACAACTTTGGTGGCCAGTCTCAAAGTGCACCAGCGCAAGGTGGTCAGCCTCAGGGCGGTTTTGCACCTCAGCAGCAAGGCAGTGCTTCCAATCCAATGGAGCCACCAATCGATTTTGATGACGATATTCCGTTCTAAACGCTATCTGAGATAGATTGTCGAATCAGCATAAAAAGCCTCGTTTGATACGAGGCTTTTTTGTTTTTGGCTTTTAAGGTGCAGTGTCGTTCCAAGCCACTAAAAATAATGCATGCAAGATCAGCAGCTTTTAGGATTCTTATTCAGGTCTCCTTGAGTTTTGTATTAGATTGAACAAAACTTTAATCAGAATCATTAATGGCAGCTTTATCATGTTTCACTTTGCGCTTACAGAACACTCAATTAAACGTGAGTACGTGTTTTTGGGGGCGTGGTGTGGGTTATTCATCGTATTAAACTTGGCGATAGTCCAGTTCACTGGCACTTGGATAGCAGAAGAAGCAAATCGCCTAAATGTCCAATTGGCATACTATATTGTACCAGTTCCAGCTCAAGAGTTGAGTGTGTTGGCCCAGCAATTTGGGTTTAGCATTTTCCCCAGCAATGATGCTTTAACAGCTTGGCTTTCAAGCCCTTATCATTTTAAAGTTGGTGAGCACTCAATGAGCCTCTATCCAAGTAATATGATCAACTGGGCTGTTACGTGCTGCTTGTGGCTCAATGCAGTATTAGTGAGTGCAGGTGTATTGGGGTGGATTGCTATGTCGAAGCGGGCTAAATCCCCTGATCGTAGGCGAAAACTGATTGGCGATAAAGCGTTGAGTGCCAGCCCAGATGTGATGCATGTTGCTACAGAGCAGCAAGTAACCATGTTTGCGATGTTTAAGTGGCGTTGTGAATTACCCAAACATATCGAGCCACAAAGCCACTTTAGCGTGACATTGGCCAAGTGTTTCAATAAATATAAGTACTGTTCGGCCAAGTACTTATCATCAGGTACACTCACCGTCACACTCAGCGTATTAAATAAAGATGAAGTAGAGCAAACAGTCAAACGTTTGCATGAAGTGGTTTATCAAGCTTTGCTTGCCTTCAGGGGGGATTTATCACGCAGTGCGGTAAAATGTGGCGCATGTTTTTACAGCGAAGGAGCAGATCAAACACAAGTATATCAAATTGCGAGATCGTCCCTCAGTGTCGCGCAAAATCACGTTTGGCAGCATATCCACATGTTACCGTTAAATCACACCTTAGCCGAAAGCCTGCTGGATGCTGAAATCAACATTATGGAAGATATTAGAGCCGGTCGATTTGTATTATTTTGCCAGCCCCTGTTTGATTTTAAATCACAGGATGTGATCCAAAGTGAAGCGCTTTTGCGTGTGCGACATAAAACTTTAGGGCTGATAACCGCTGGTCAATTTATCCATAAAATACATCATAATGAACATTTAATTGAACTCGATAAGGCCATAGTTGTACAGGCGTTAAAAGTGCTTGCAAAAGAGCCGAGAGGGTTTTCTGTGAGTGTAAATTTACACGTAGTAAATTGGTCCAATAGTGATTTTTTAAACTGGTTGATCGTGACGCTGAAGGCGTCGGGGCGAGCGAGCGAAGTGACTTTGGAATTAATGATTAATGATTATTACCAACACAAAGCTTATTTTGAGCAGTTTTTTAGTTCGCTGGCATCGCTGGGAACGAATGTGGTATTGGATCATGTTATTAAACCCCTAGACATAGTGCAGCTCCATACATTGCATAATGTGGTGGGGATCAAACTTGCCTTTGAGTTAATTCATGAAATTAACAGTTGTGCCAAACGCAGAGCAGTAGTCAAACAAATCGTTAATCAAGCGAAAAAGTTACAGATCCCAGTTTATGCAGTGGGGGTTGAAACACAGGATGAGTTTAATTGTATTAAGCGACTGGGTGTAGATGGAGCACAAGGCTATTTCTTCAGTGCTCCATTGTTAGAGTTGGAAAACAGTTTAAATTAATTGTCGATAACGCAGACCATCAAGCCCCTGCAAACCGCCTGTATGTATGGCTACGATGGTACTGCCTCGAGGGAAGTAATCTTGTTGAATGAGTTGCCATAGGCCATAGAACATTTTGCCGCTATAAATGGGTTCTAGAGGGAGGTGATACTGGTGATTCATGTGTTGACAAAACTGCCACAAAGCAGCTGAAAACTTGCCGTAGCCGCCATCGTGGAATTGCGAAAGTATCTGCCAGTTTGTTTTTGTTGCGGCGCAGGGGTTCAATTTAGTGACTTCTGCATTGAGATAGTGAGCGCCTTTTAGTACTGCAAATCCTAACACTTGTGTAGCTTCATCGACGCCGCTTAGCAGCCCCGCGAGAGTTCCGCCACTACCTACTGCGCAGCAAAGGTAGTCGCTTTTCGGGAGCGATTGTGCCAGCTCTTGACAACCTTGTAAGGCGAATTTGTTACTGCCACCTTCGGGAATGATATATGCCATTGGAAACTGACTCTGGAGCTGTGCTAGGTAGTCTGACTCATGACGTCGGCGATACTCGATGCGGGTGACTGGGTGCAAATTAACGCCACAGGCTTTTGCAAAGCGAAGAGTTGGGTTTTGTGGGTCTATGTGTGGACCTCTGACGATGAAATGTGCGGGAATCTGAAATAACTTACTCGCCATAGCCGTGGCATATAAATGGTTGGAAAATGCGCCACCAAATGTAACGAGCGACTGGCATTGCTGACGTTTAAGCTCTAGGAGGTTGTATTTCAGTTTTCTCCATTTGTTTCCTTGAACTGTAGGGTGAAGCAGGTCGTCTCTTTTTATAATTAAGTCGATTTTTTTCTCTACCAATAGTGGATGATTAATGGTCTGAAGAGGCGATTCAGCGTGGCTTGAGGTCAACATATGATTTTCGATTTATCTATAAATAGGCGCTTTGTGGTTATTATTTCATGAAAATGTGCTCAGAACACTGGTAAGGACGTGACTATTAGTTGTAAACTCAGATATTAATTGTGCAAGGCTTGTGTTTTACTTCGTAAGTACATAGCATTAAGCATTAAAACATTAAAAATAACAAAGACCAAAACAACTGCCGCTGTTGGGAATGGAATATATGCGAATTGCTCCTTTATCTCTTTTTGTCTCTGCCGCCTTATTGTCTGTAAGTGTTTGGGCACAAGATACTGCGACTGTGACAGCTATCGAGTCAGAGCGCTCCGAAAAACAAGCTGAGTTAGACAGATATACTCAGGTATTAGACAAACACGTGGCTGAAGAAGCCCGTTTACAATCACAACTTGAACTGTTGAGGAATAACTCGACAGAGTTGGACAAAGAAAAAAATCAGGCACTTGATGCCATGAATGACTTGTATCGTCGCCTTATCGACGATCCTTCTATCGATATTTCCTCTGCGCAGACGAGATATCAGCAATCAGTGGCTGATCATAAGTCTAACAAAGAAGATATTGCGATGCAGTTAGCGGCCATAGCATCGCACCGTAAAGATATTGAGCAAATTCGCGTTAGCAAGCACACCTTAGTTAACACGCTTGCTAGCTTAAAAGACCAGTTGAGCACAGCGCGCGTCGAGCGACTTCGTAATGAGTTCACTCGAGAAGGGACATTGGAAGTTGAGCATACTATAAACTGTAAGCGCACCGAGACGCTGGCAGCGTGTGAACAGAGGGGCCAACAGCTAGGATTGCAAAAAGCGACTAAACGCTTTATCGATCAAATCTTTGCCAATTTAACCGAGCAGCGTATTGTCGAACCCAAAAGGCATCTTGCAGGTGCACAAGTGCAGGTTGTCAGCAGCCATGTAATCGGCAGTGCATTTAGCGGTCAAGGTAATTACAGTGTTAATTTGAGTGTCACAATGCGTGGTGACGTGAATAATAGCCGCCTGTGTGGCTTATTGACGCTTGATAACCGTTTTTGTAGTGAATATGGCACGCCGCTGTCAGTTGGGTACCAAGCAAGTTATCCAACAACGTTTAGTGACAGCCAGCTAACATTCAAAGATGAATTAGATAAACCTGAAAAAAGTATTCCTAGTGTTACTACATTGCAGCCAAAGGCTGAAATCAAATCACAAATCATTCAACAATCACCACAAGACAGACAAGTTGATCTGACATTGCGTTCAAATGTCTATGATGATGAAGTTTTTATTGATGGCGTCAGCTATGGCTCGACCAAGCTAGTTGTGAGTGTACCACTTGGCTCATACGATATTGAAATTCGCAAACTCGGTTATGAGTCATATACGGCAAGAGTAGATGTTCGACGTGCTCGAACGATTAACGCAAAGCTAATAAAAAAGCCTGAGTCGATTGCTGCACCGACACCCAAAAGAGAGCAAGTTGAGCGCCAAGCAGTGGTACAAAAATCGGTGACTCCTAACTTGATAGAAAACAAAGAGGTCATTATCCCTGCGGGATCTTTCCAAATGGGAGATTTGACGGGAAATGGACTAGCTAACGAGCGCCCTGTTGTTGAAAAAGTGCTAAGCCACTCGTATGCAATGCAAAGCAATGAAGTGACGGTTGCCGAATTTCGACAGTTTGTCACCAGTTCTGGATTTCAAACCGAAGCTGAAAAAGGCGCTGGATGTGCACACTACAAAAATGGTGAGCCGATTTGGGAAAGTGAATACAACTGGAGCAACCCGGGTTTTGAGCAGGCAGATAATTTCCCTGTTGTCTGCGTGACATACGAAGATGCAAAGGCTTATGCCAATTGGTTGTCAGCAGAACAGGGGATCCAATATCGTCTACCCAATGAAGTTGAGTGGGAATATGCCGCTAGAGCCGGCACAAGTTCAGAGTATCCATGGGGAAATGAAATTGGTCGGGGCTTAGCCAACTGTGGTTGGTGTGGTAGTGAGTGGTCAAATAAAAGCCCAGCTCCTGTAGGTGAATTTTCACCAAATAACTATGGTTTATATGATACCGTTGGCAACGTGTGGGAGTGGACGCAAAAGCGAGCTTCACAAGAGGATGTAACGGTACGCGGTGGCGCATGGAATTTTGCTCCTAGCTTGGCTCGAGTGTCGACCCGCCTTGCACTAGCGCCTGATTTTAGAGCCAACTACATTGGTTTTAGATTGGTTCGAGAAAGATAACTAAAACGTGCCCTGAAATAAGGGCACGTTCAGTCAAAGTGCAGTTTGCACTTTGTAGACTTAAATATTTCAGCCTTAGCGTACAGTTGCTTTGGCTTGGTTAAAAGAATTCTTTAAGGTTACCCAGCCTCATGTTTAAAAAGCTACGTGGATTATTTTCAAATGACCTGTCTATTGATTTAGGCACGGCTAATACACTGATTTATGTAAAAGAAGAAGGTATCGTACTAAACGAGCCCTCGGTGGTGGCAATTCGTCAGGAGAGAGCTGGCGGGCCAAAAAGTGTTGCTTCAGTAGGTACTGCAGCAAAACAAATGCTAGGAAGAACACCTGGGAATATTAAAGCTATCAGACCAATGAAAGATGGCGTTATTGCCGATTTCTATGTTACTGAAAAGATGCTCCAACACTTTATAAAACAGGTTCACAATAATAACTTTATGCGCCCAAGCCCTCGCGTTTTGATTTGTGTACCATGTGGCGCAACACAAGTTGAAAAACGTGCAATACGTGAGTCTGCAATGGGGGCTGGTGCACGAGAAGTATATTTGATTGAAGAGCCTATGGCGGCGGCTATTGGAGCTGGCCTACCAGTATCTGAGGCAACAGGTTCTATGGTTGTTGACATTGGTGGTGGTACTACTGAGGTTGCAATTATCTCGCTCAATGGTGTGGTTTATTCGTCTTCAGTGCGCATAGGTGGTGATAAATTTGATGAAGCCATTATTAATTATGTCAGACGTAATTTCGGCAGCCTGATCGGTGAAGCTACTGCTGAACATATTAAGCATGAAATCGGCTCTGCATTTAAGAGCGAAACACCAATTGAAATAGAGGTACGCGGTCGTAACCTTGCTGAAGGTGTACCGCGCTCGTTTACACTGAACTCCCATGAAATCTTAGAAGCGTTACAAGAGCCTCTAATGGGTATTGTAAGTGCTGTTATGGTTGCCTTAGAGCAATCGCCACCTGAACTGGCTTCAGATATTTCTGCTCATGGTATGGTGTTAACTGGTGGTGGTGCTTTACTGAAAGATCTAGATCGTCTATTAATGGAAGAAACGGGTATCCCAGTTGTCGTTGCAGATGATCCTCTCACTTGTGTAGCGCGAGGCGGAGGTAAAGCCCTAGAGATGATAGACATGCATGGTGGCGACGTATTTAGCTACGACTGATGAATTTACTGTTTGGCCGAAGCATATCTTTACAACTGCGACTTACTGTCGCAGTTGTGCTTAGTATTGTCCTGATCATAGGCGATAGATACACCTCTGGCGGTACGTTTGTCAGAACGACGTTAAATACATTAGTAAGCCCTGTCTTATATGCGGCAAATATACCCTATGAGTTATTTAACGTCGGGGCACAGAGCTTGCATACTCGCGATAGATTACTCGATGAAAATGAAGTACTCAGGGCTAAGCAATTATTGCAAAGTGAGCAACTCCAACAGTATCAGTTCCTACTTAAAGAAAATAATGAGCTAAGGGCACTGCTAGGGGCATCTGCGCGACAATCCCATAATCGCCAAATTGCGCAAGTACTTTCTGTACGTTCCAATCGTTATAACCACCAAGTAGTCATTAATAAGGGCACTATTGATGGAGTCTCAGAAGGGCAGGCTGTTATTGATGAGTTAGGGCTAGTAGGTCAATTGACACATGTAGGCACGACAACATCTCGTGTTTTACTCATGACAGATACAACCCATGCGACACCGGTAAGAATACTGAGAAATGATGTCAGCATGGTGGTTGAAGGGATTGGTAAAATTAACCTAGTCCAATTGGCACATGTTTCCCATAGTTTGGATATTCGAATTGGTGATATTTTGGTCACTTCAGGTCTCGGTAGCCGTTTTCCTGAGGGGTATCCTGTCGCCGTCGTTACAGAAATAGATAGAGATGAGGGGCTACCTTTTGCCAAAGTTTATGCTGAACCGATTGCACAGCTAGATAGGATAAGATTGCTGGTAATTTTGGGAGAGAACTCCATAGAGGTCAGTGATGAGCCGTAGTTTTTCTTTTATTACTTTTAGTGTTTTTCTGGCACTTATCATGGCTTTAATGCCATTACCTTTCTCATTAGAACCTTTTAGGCCTGATTGGGTCTTACTGGTATTGATGTATTGGTCCATCGCGTTACCACACAGGGTGAATATAGGCTGGGCTTGGTGTACCGGACTGATCATGGATTTGGCAGTGGGCTCGCCACTGGGTATAAATTCATTGACCTATTCTGTATGTATTTATATTACGGTCAGTAATTTCCAGAAATTAAGAAATTTCTCGCTGTGGCAACAAGCTATGTTAATTGGCTTGTTTTTAGCGCTCTACCACTTACTGCAGTTTTGGTTAAATCATTTCTTATTAGATATTTATTTTAACCCTGCATATTTATGGCCAGCATTGATTGGCATGTTATGTTGGCCTTGGATATTTCTATTGCTGAGAAAATACCGTAGACACTTTAGGATCCGTTAATGGCAGTAAAATTATATTTGGCTTCGGCTTCTCCACGTCGAAAAGCACTGTTGAGCCAATTGGGGTACTCCTTTGAACAATTTTCTGTTGATGCAGATGAGAGTGCGCACCCCAACGAACAACCGCACGCCTTGGTTGAGCGCCTTGCGCGTTTGAAGGCACAAAGTGGGGTGGAGGTTGGAGATGAAGAACGTCCCGTATTAGGTAGTGATACTGTTGTTGTGGCCGATGGGAAAGCCTTGGGCAAGCCAGAAAATAAAGCCGATTTTATGTCAATGATGACTATGCTTTCAGGTAAAACTCATCAAGTGATGACTGCAATTGCGGTGGCAGATAAGCATGCTGTAATGAGCAAAACGGTGATAACTGACGTAACATTTAAAGAGCTTTCAGCAGCAGAAATCGAACAGTACTGGTCAAGCGGTGAACCTTTAGATAAAGCTGGCGGTTATGGTATTCAG
This sequence comes from Pseudoalteromonas luteoviolacea, assembly GCF_018100925.1. Lineage (GTDB taxonomy): Bacteria > Pseudomonadota > Gammaproteobacteria > Enterobacterales > Alteromonadaceae > Pseudoalteromonas > Pseudoalteromonas obscura. Next base: position 79,334 of record NZ_JAGJEH010000008.1, read on the forward strand.
GGCTTAGGTGGTCGGTTTGTAACGCAGTTGAGTGGTAGTTATTTTGCTGTAGTGGGACTACCTTTGTATGAAACAGATGAACTAATTCAATTATTTATGGCGGAACGAGATGAGTAGCGAATTATTGATCAATGTGACACCAAGCGAAAGTCGAGTCGCACTAATTGAAAATGGTGTATTGCAGGAAGTTCAAGTAGAGCGTGTTGGCAATTTAGGGATTGTCGGCAATATATATTTGGGCAAAGTGAGCCGGGTTTTACCAGGTATGCAGGCTGCTTTTGTAGATATTGGCTTAGAAAAAGCCGCATTTTTGCATGCTTCTGATATTGTCAGTAGTGCATCTATTGAAGAAGCTGTTGAAGAGCAGCCGATAAAAAAAGTACAAGATATTAGAGAACTGGTTAAGCAGGGCCAGTTTATTATGGTTCAGGTAGTCAAAGATCCTATAGGCACCAAAGGGGCGCGTTTGACCACAGACATAACCATACCATCTCGCTATCTGGTATTTATGCCCGATGCTACCCATGTCGGAGTTAGCCAAAGAATTGAAACCGAAGAAGAGCGCGACCGCTTAAAACGTATTGTCGCACAGTACAACGACGAGAACGGCGGGTTTATTGTCCGCACGGCTGCTGAAGGTGCAGCTGAAGCCGAATTGAAGCACGATGCTGAATTTTTAAAAAAGCTCTGGCAAAAAATAGTCAGCAAACGCAGAAAAACCAGCAAAGCGAGCATACTGCACGAAGATTTAACACTCGCATTTCGTACGTTACGCGATTATGTCGGTGAAGATATGGAGCGCATAAGAGTGGATTCAAAGCTCACATATCAACAGCTAAAGTCTTTTACAGAAGAGTTTGTCCCGCAACTTTCAGAAACACTTGAGTATTATCCGGGTGAGCGCCCTATCTTTGACTTGTTTGATGTAGAAGCTGAAATTCAAAAAGCATTGCATCGCAAAGTGGAGCTAAAATCTGGTGGGTACTTGATCATTGACCAGACAGAGGCAATGACAACTGTAGATGTTAATACTGGTGCGTTTGTAGGCCATAGAAACCTCGAAGAAACGATCTTTAATACCAATGTTGAAGCGACTTCCGCAATCGCCCGTCAGCTTAGGTTAAGGAACCTTGGCGGTATTATTATTATTGACTTTATCGATATGATTTCCGATGAACACAAGCGGCGTGTATTGCATTCATTAGAAGCGGCGCTGGCAAAAGATCGTGCTAAAGCGAATATTAATGGTTTATCTGCACTCGGTCTTGTGGAAATGACGCGCAAGCGCACCAGAGAAAGCTTAGAGCATATTTTATGTGATGTTTGTCCATCGTGCTCAGGCAGAGGCTCACTCAAAACTGTTGAAACAGTATGTTATGAGATATTACGTGAAATAGTGCGGGTAAATAGGGCCTATGATGCTGACAAGTTTATGGTGTATGCATCTGCGGCTGTGAGTGAGGCGCTGGTGAATGATGAGTATCATAATTTGGCGGAGCTTGAGCTGTTCATCGGAAAGCAAGTGAGTATCCAAACTGAGAACTTGTACAGCCAAGAGCAGTTTGATGTGGTAATGATGTAGGCAATTATGCACCCCAAAACAATCTGCTTTTTTTGTATCAGAAAAGCGTGGCAAATCTTTGCTGTGACTTTGGTTATGATCGCGGTATTGGTTTCGCTGTTAAAATTAAGCCTGCCGTATGCCAATGATTACAAAAATAGCATTGAATCTTTGATTTACAGGCAACTTAATGTTGAATTGAGTATCGGCTCTATCAGCGCTAGCTGGCAAGGAACAGGGCCTGCCTTACTGCTCGAAAATGTCAGTTTTGAAGACAATCTAAACGCACCTATTTCACTGCACATTGACAACACGAGTTTGCAAGTCAATGTCGTGCAATCTCTTAGGCAATGGCAGTTGGTGTCAAACTATTTCGTGTTAGATGGTTTCAAAGCTAATATTCACCTTGATAGACTTGATTTGCAGGGGGATTCTGGAGATTTTGAGCAGCAAGCACTGATTGAAGGGCTGTTTTTGGGGGAAACCGGACACTTTGCAGTACAAAATAGTGAAGTAAATTTATTTAAAGCAAACAAACCACACCACAGCGTACTTATTCAAGATATGGTGTGGCAGAACAGCGCCAGTGCACATCACGGTGAAGGCCGCTTAATATTCCCAAGCCTTTCACAGGGAAGCTTAAATACACGAGTCAAACTCACAGGGGAGACTCTGCAAAGCATCGAAGGTGATATTTACCTGCAAGCCAGTGACCTGAATGTTTTAGACTTAATCGACGAGCATTTCAATACTAACCATCGCGCGTTAAGTGCAAGTATTAACGGGCAATTGTGGGCCAGCCTAGAGTTAGGTAGATTAAAAGATATTTTGGTCCAATTTGAACCGAGTTACATCACTTGGTTATCTGATAATGAGCCCAACAAACTGGGTTTAGATAGCGGTCAATTCTATCTAGAGCCGTCAGATCAAGGTTGGTCACTTTCAAGTTCGGAATTTATATTTCGTAGCGCCGAGCAAGTATACCAGCCAGCGCACTTTCAAGGGGTATGGTCTGTCGATCAAGGCACTCTTTGGCTTCAGCAACTTAACTTAGAGCCGTTCGCGCATGCCCTTGCTCTGACCCACTACAACTGGGCTAAGGAAGTTGGTAAAAGTGACTTTCAGGGAACTTTAAGCAAAGCAAAGCTGCAATGGGAGACTCATACAGGTTTAAGTATTTGGAGCTCCTTAAAGGATGTGGGTTGGCAAGAAACTGATGCCGCACCAGGACTGGAAGGACTTAATCTGGAGTTCAATTGGCAAGCGCAGCGTGGTGTTGTAAGTGTTAGTGCGCATCAACGCCAGCTTATCACTGGCCCGCGTTTTGTTGCGCCGATTGACATCGATGAGCTCAACGGTGATATCCACTTTTGGCAGGACAGTAATGCCAAGTGGCACGTTGATTCCGATAATTTATGGCTAAGTAATTCGCAACTTGCGGTAGCGTTAGAGTTTCATACTCGGCTATTTGAGCAGCCTGAATTGGATTTATACGCAGAGGCCTACGGCAAAGACGCGTCTATTGCTGGACGATATTTTCCATTGGAACTTATGCATAGCAATTTGGTTGAATACCTTGAACAGGGCATCATTGCAGGTAAGCATGTTAATGCTCAAGTGCTTTTTTCAGGGCCTTTGACTGAGTTTCCTTTTCGTGGTCAACAGGGGCAATTTGAAGTGCTTGCGCTTATTGATGATGCTGAGTTTTTATTTGCACCTGATTGGCCTAGTGTAAAAAATGCGGGCGTAGAATTGCATTTTCACAATGAACGTATGGATATTACGGCCGACTCAGGGCAATTAGCAAATCAGTCAATCACTGGTGAAGTAGTGGTAAGTCTCCCAGATCTTGAGCAAGCCGACAATCTTTATGTCAATATAAAACAACAAACAGAGGCCGCAAGCTTACTATCATTCTTTGCTGCTACGCCAATAGCAGATCCACTCGTCAATGTATTTGAAATTGTGCAAGGCTCAGGTCAAGTATCCGGCAATATTGAACTTGATATAGATCTTAATAACCTCGATGTTATCGCTAAAGGAGTTGTTGACCTCAATGACATTGGTGTTTTCCTGAGTAAACCGGGTATGCAATTAAACAATGTGTTTGGGGAGCTAACTTTTCATGATGATGAAATAGCACTCCTTAATGCCAAAGCAACTTGGCTTAGTATGCCGATGGATTTTTCTGTGAATGGCAGTGGCGATCAAGACAGTTATGAAGTGAGTGTATCGACTAACTTATTGGCATCTAGTGAGCATTTACTTCCCTATGGGCATGGTTTAATGGATGGTTTCTTGGCAGGCGAAGCTGCATTGGAAACCCAGTTAACGCTGAATTTTGCTGAGCGAGGTTTTAACTATTTAGCGAGTTTTAGCTCCGATTTAAGTGATGTGTCTGTCATGTTACCCGCGCCCTATAGCCAAGAGGCAGGCACTAAAGGGAAGCTAATTGGCGAAGTGAGAGGCGATGATATTTCTAACCTGATCACTGCAAATGTAAATGATTTACTCTATTTCAATGGCATTTTAGATAACCAAAGTGGTCAGTTCAGCAAAGCGCATTTGATTGTGAGTGAGCAAAATCGTGGTTTAGAGCAGTCTGGGTTCAATGTAACCATCGACCATGCTCAGTTGCAACTAGATGAGTGGTTTGCCTTTTTAGACAGGATAATAGAAAAAAGCGAAAAGTCAGACAGTGATGCTGAAAGTCTGTTACCTGCACTCAATGAAATCCGAGCTAACCTCAGTGAGCTAACTATCGGAGATGTGTTGTTTAACGACTTCGAAATGGTAATGCGTCCGAATGAGCAAGGTTTGTCAATGCGCTTAAATGGCAAGGAGCTCAGGGCACAAGTACAATTTCCAACACAGCCAACTTTGCCGATAAGAGTACAGGCAGATTATTTAAGGCTCAATTCAAAACAACCCTCTCAAACAGAGCAAATAGACCAAGCTAGTTCACCACAAGATGACAGCTGGCTGGCCAATATTCCGGCAATAGAGTTTGGTTGTGATGATTGTCGTGTGAATCAGTATCAATTGGATAGAGTGACCTTGTCCATGCTTGGTAATGGTGAGCAACTAACGATCAGCAATCTTAACATTGATAAGGGCGCACATTCGTTGACAGCTAATGGCAGCTGGAGCGATGGTCGCTCACAACTAAGTGGTAATTTAAGTAGCGCTGACTTTGGTGACTTGATGGAAGAGTTTGATATCACCTCTACTGTTAAGGACTCTCAAGCAAATATTGACTTTGATTTAAACTGGCAAGCCGCACCGTATGATTTTCAGTGGGCAACATTAGGTGGAGATATTAAATGGCGATTAGGAGAGGGACATTTAACTGACATCAGTGATCAAGGTGCGCGTGTTTTTTCATTGCTTAGTCTAGATTCCTTGGTGCGCAAATTGAAACTCGACTTTAGAGATGTGTTTGCAAAAGGGTTTTTCTACAATCAAATGGAAGGCAGCTTGCAGTTGAATAACGGTATTGCTTATACCCAAGACACTAAAATGGATGGTGTACCTGCCGACCTTAGCATTTCAGGTTACGCAAATTTAAAAACGCATGAAATCAACTATGATTTGGCGATTGCGCCACAAGTTACTTCAAGCCTACCAGTTATTGTGGGGTGGATGGTTAATCCAGTGACTGGCCTTGCTGCACTGGCAATTGATAAAGTTATCCATTCTGCTCGTGTGATCTCTGAAATTAATTTTAAAGTAACCGGCACAATGCAAGAGCCCGTAGTCACCGAAGTGGACCGCAAGAGCAGAGAAGTTACTCTTCCTGGTGTAAAGCCTCCTGCTTCAACTGAGCCTGCAGTGCCGAGCGATACAAAACAGCCAGATAAGGAAAACCCAGAAGGGTCTAAAAAGGATGCTGATACTACCGCGCCTTTACAGGTTCCTGTCAAGCAACAAAACCCTTCACAAACATCCGACACGGAGCAAAAACGTAAGCAGCTTGGCAATGGAGTACCTGAAGCACCAGCATTTATGTCAGCTGACAGCGAAGTACAACAAAGTATCAAGACTGACGAGGGCCGTTTGTCGAGTGGTAAAATAAAAACACCGTACATCTTTGACTTAAAGTGATATGAATTTTATGACTGTAAATGATGCCAATGTGGTTGTGATCCCAATGTGTTCAGGCATGAATCCTGAAGAGAACTTTAGCTATGTCGCACAACAGTTAGAAGCACTCACCATAGAGGGGCGAACCTTAGTGTGTCTACCCGAAGCTTGGTTGGCATTTTGCAAAAGTGGTTCAGATACTTACGAGATCGCAAGTAACAGCGAGTATTGGATAGAGAAAATCTCGCAGCTATGTAAACGCAATAAGATATGGCTGAGTGCGGGGACTATTCCTATCTCGTGCACTTCTGAAAAATACTATGCAGCTAGCTGTCTGTTTAATGAACAAGGGGAACTTGTTGCTCAGTATAATAAAATCCATTTATTTGATGCTGATGTACGCGATAAATCGAAGCAGTATCGAGAATCTCAACACACAGAAGCTGGGAATGAAGTTGTAGTTGTAGATAGTCCCTTTGGTAGACTAGGCTTAAGTGTGTGCTATGACATGCGCTTTACAGGATTATATCAAGTTCAGCGCGAGCAGGGCGCCTCTATATTGCTGATCCCCAGCGCATTTACTACCGTGACGGGTAAAGCACATTGGTTGCCGTTATTGCAAGCTAGAGCCATCGAAACACAAAGCTTTGTTATTGCCGCAGCGCAAGTTGGGGAGCACCAAAATGGACGAGCAACATATGGTCACAGTGTCATAATTTCTCCTTGGGGAGAGATACAAGATAATAGTGAATTATCTTTGAAGCCAATACAAAGACGGTTAAATTTAGCCGAGCTGGACAATATCAGGCTGTCTATGCCTGTGTTCAAGCACAATCGATTTAAGAGCAATATTATATGAATCAAGTTGAAAAAAGCTTGTTAGCTGATAGCCAGTTAACTAGAGAGCAGCTAGAGCAAACACTCAGCTACATTCACCAGTACAATGTGGATTATTCCGATCTGTACTTTCAATCTAGCTATCATGAAACTTGGGTACTTGAAGATGGCAAGATAAAAGAGGGAAGCTATAACATTGAGCGTGGTGTCGGTGTGCGAGCAGTTAGTGGAGAGCAGACTGGGTTTAGTTATTCTGATGCCATCAATCTAGAAGCCATTAATCAAGCTGCTGAGGCGGCGAGGTCGATTGCTCAGCAAGGAAAATCGCAAAGTGTGCAAGTGTTTACTGATATCCAGGCACCTGTTCAATTTCAGCCAGTTCAACCGTTATTGAGTATGAGTGATGAAGAGAAAATATCATTGCTTAGAGAAGTCGATAGTGCAATTAGAGATTTGGCTCCGGATGCACAGCAAGTCGTTTGTTCTATCGCAGCAGTATATGAAGAAGTATTGATAGCGGCAAGTGATGGTACATTTGCCACTGATATTCGTCCTTTAGTTCGTTTAAATTGCTCTGTGTTATTGGAAAATAATGGCCGCAGAGAGCGAGGGAGTGCCGGTGGTGGTGCGCGTTTGGATTATGGTTACTTTAAAGAACTTGAAAACGGTAAACCACGTTGGATGAGTTACGTCGAAGAAGCGGTAAGACAAGCACAGGTCAACCTGACAGCTATTGATGCTCCCGCTGGTACCATGCCTGTAGTATTGGGCGCCGGTTGGCCTGGAGTGCTATTACATGAAGCTGTAGGACATGGCTTGGAAGGTGATTTTAACCGCAAAGGGGCTTCTGCCTTTAGTGGTCGAGTCGGTGAGCAAGTGGCGTCATCGCTGTGCACGGTCGTAGACGACGGTACAATGGCTAACCGACGTGGTTCTTTAAATATAGATGATGAAGGTACACCTGCAGGTTATAATATATTGATTGAAAAGGGTGTTTTGAAAGGTTACATGCAGGATAAGACCAATGCCCGATTGATGGATGCAAAGCCTACTGGTAATGCTCGCAGAGAATCATTTGCGCATTTACCTATGCCTCGAATGACAAATACTTATATGTTGCCGGGGGAGAGCACACAGCAAGACATCATCAGCTCGGTGAAAAAGGGGATTTTTGCGAGAAACTTCGGTGGAGGCCAAGTTGACATCACTTCAGGGAAGTTCGTATTTTCTGCTTCAGAAGCGTATTTGATTGAAGATGGTAAAGTAACTCAGCCGATTAAAGGCGCGACGTTGATCGGCAATGGTCCAGAAGCCATGCAGCAGATCTCCATGGTTGGAAACGATTTAGAGCTCGACAGAGGCGTAGGTGTTTGTGGTAAAGACGGTCAAAGTGTGCCAGTTGGTGTCGGCCAGCCAAGCCTTAAAATTGATCAGCTTACGGTAGGTGGTACTGCTTAACATCAGTATGAGGGGAAGAAGCTCCCCTCATAATATCAACTAGGGCAAGATGGCTTCTTTTAAGTATTGAAACAGTTCTTTGTACCCTTTCGCAGGTTTTTCTGCTTTTAGTTCCTTGTTCGCTTGACGGACGAGTTGACGCAGCTTTTGTCGCTCCATGCTTGGGTGTTGTTCAAGCAGTTCATTAATTTTGCTATCACCACGCTCGAGTACTTCATCGCGAACTCGTTCAACTTGGCCGAGTAATACTTCCGCTTGGTTGTTTTTGTTTAATAACATATCTAAGGCGGACTGAAGCTGCTCTACATTGTCAGTAGTTCTTAGTACTTTCGCGATGTAATTCATGTGGCGGCGATAGGCATCGTGTTTACCACGAATTTTGTCAGCGAGCGCCATGGCTTCAATGAGCTCGTTGCTCAGTGGCAGCTTTTCGCGTTGTTTTTTCCCCAGCTCTGCTATATCAATGCCAAGTTGTTGATATTGTTGAGCATCCCTTTTTAATTCGCTCTTGGATACATAGATGATTTCTTCATCTTCAATGTTGTGATCTGGTTTTTTTGCCATAATCTAAGGCCATAAAATATTACAATTATATTGATTATACCAAGAAGCGACAAAAAATATCGCTCATACTGCTGCCTTTAGTGATCTATCCCAGCGAAAATGCCACTCCTGTGTTAGGATTGTAATGTTTACAAGTATTTGGAAAATCAACATGAATGATAACCAAGCTGGATCTATATACCAGCAAATCGACGAAGTAAAAGATGCTGTCTCCGAAGTGCTGGAGCTTGCATCCCAGTTGGGTGCAACTTCTGCTGAAGCGGCGATGAGTCGCACTTCAGGGCTATCGGTTAGTACACGAATGGGTGAGGTCGATACGATTGAGTTTAATCAAGACGGCAGCTTGGGGATCAGTGTTTATGTTGGTAATCATAAGGGTTCTGCTTCCACTGCGGATCTAAGTAAGCAAGCATTGCGCTCTGTTGTGAAAAAAGCCATAGAAATAGCTAAGTACACGGCCGATGATGATTGCAATGGTTTAGCTGATAAGGATCTGATGGCGCGTTCTATGCCTGAATTGGACCTCTATCACCCTTGGTCTTTATCTCCGCAAGAAGCTATTGAGCACTGTATAGAAGCGGAAAAATCAGCGCTTGAATTTGATAGTCGCATTGTAAATTCTGACGGTGCGAGTATCGCTTCTCACCAAGGGTTGCGCGTGTATGGAAATAGTCATGGATTTCTCGCAGGTTTCCCTCGTACACGCCACACATTGAGCACTATGGTTATTGGTCAAGAAGGCGATGTGATGCAAAGGGATTCAGCATTCAGTATCGCGAGAAAACACGAACTGTTAAAAGCGCCCAATACAGTTGGTATCGAAGCCGCACAGTCTACAATTGCCAAACTTAATAGCCAGAAGCTATCCACGATGAAAGTGCCAGTGGTATTTCGTGCTGACATTGCAAATAGTTTATTTGGTCACTTGGTTTCTGCGATTGGCGGAGGTGCGCTGTATCGTAAATCGAGCTTTTTACTAGATACACTCGGTAAGCAAATTTTTAATCCATGCGTTTCTATTGCTGAACGACCGCATTTATTGCAAGGTCTGGCGTCAAGCTCGTTTGACAGTGAAGGGGTGTATACGCAGGATAGAGAGATAGTCGTCGACGGTACATTACAAACTTATTTAATGGCAAGCTATGCGGCAAGAAAGATGGGCATGAAGGCGACAGGGCATGCGGGTGGCATTCACAACTGGTTAATTCAAAAAACACATGATGACCTGAGCGCTGTGCTAAAAGAGATGGGCACAGGTTTGTTAGTCACAGAGCTAATGGGGCAAGGGGTTAACACGGTAACCGGTGATTACTCTCGCGGCGCTGCGGGTTTTTGGGTAGAAAATGGCGAAATTCAATACCCTGTAAGTGAAATTACCATAGCGGGTAATCTCAAAGACATGTTCCATAATATTCAAGCAATTGGTGGAGATGTCGAGTTGAGAGGTGCCGTTCAAACTGGTTCGGTGCTGATAGAAAGTATGCAAATCGCCGGAGAATAAATAGATAAAACTATACGATGTCTTGCTCTAAGTCAGGCTTAGAGCAAGAACCATGTTGCAGTGCCAAGAAACGCAAATATGCCAACAATATCTGTGACTGTGGTCAGGACTACGCTTCCAGCCAACGCTGGGTCTATCTTCATACGCTTTAATATTAAGGGGATACTCGCTCCCGCGATCCCAGCGGCAACCAAATTCATGAACATGGCAAAAGCAATCACTGCACCAAGCTTAAAGTCCCATTGCCAAAGGGCAACCACTCCTGCGATTAACAAAGACCACAGCACGCCATTGAGCGCGCCGATCGCCAGCTCTTTACCAAGTAAAAACCTTTGGTTAGTTTGATTGACATGACCTAAGGCAATACCACGGATAACCAAGGTTAAGGTCTGGCTACCTGCAACTCCCCCCATGCTGGGTACTATGCCATTGAGTACTGCTAAAATAGGTAAAATGTCGAGCGTACTTTCAAAAAAGCTGGCGACAAAGGCTGCAAGTAGTGCTGTCAGTAAATTGATCCCAAGCCAAATTGAGCGCCTTTGGCTACTTTTCATTACTGGTGCAAAGGTATCTTCTTCATCCTCTAGACCAGCCATACTCATTAAACTATGTTCGGCATCTTCTCTAATTACATCGACGATATCATCAATGGTGATCCTGCCTAATAACTGCGTTTGATCATCGACTACTGGTGCCGAAATCCAATTGTGGCGCTCAAATAGCTGTGCAACTTCACTTTCGGGCATTGTCACAGGGATCGTTTCTCTTTCCTCGTTCATCAGCTCTTGTACGAGCTTGTCAGGAGGGTTGGTCAATAAAATACCAATGGATAAAGAGCCCAAAAAGCGGTTTTCTTTGTCGACGACATAAAGATCGTCGGTACCTTGTGGTAACTCTTCTTTTAAGCGCAAATAGCGCAGCACCACATCTAAACTCACATCAGGTCGTATGGTGATGGTATCACCATTCATCAATGCACCAGCAGAGTCTTCATTGTAAGACAGTGCGAGCGTGGCCCGTGCTCTGTCTTGGCTATCCATCGCACTGATAACATCTTGATAGACAGGGACAGGCAAGCTTCGCAGAACCTCACCCAAGTCATCATCGTCCATATCTTCGGTGGCTGCCGCGATTAATTCGGGCTCCATTTTGGCGATTATGCTAAGTCGAACGTCTTCTGAGAGCTCTTCAAGTACATCCCCTTGAATATCGGGGTCAACTAACTGCCATAAGGCCGTTCTTATTTTATGAGGCGATGACTCGAGTAGTAGTGCTGTATCACATGGCGGGATCTCTGCCAATGTCTGTCTGACTTGAACAAACTGTCCACTGTTTATTGCTTTTGTTACTTGCTGTAATTGTTCCAGTGTATAGTCTTGTTCAAAAACGTCAGGCATAGGCTTCCAAATTTCAATTTAAGAATAAGTGATAGTGTGTTTTGATTAGTCATCTAGGACAACTAATGTTACCCCTTTAGGGTAATGACAGTGATTAACCTTGTGGTCAATACTGCTCTCACATTCCAAAGGCATGGCACTCAAAACAAATAGATTTGGGAGAGCCTATCTGCGTCGCGCCATATTACTGTAAAAGTGAAAATAATATAATGATTATAGCTGCTTAAATTAAAAGTATTGTATTACAGTTTATTTGCATTAACAGAGCTGTCGGGATAAAAGTAGTATCCTTATAGTTCACTTGAAGCTAGATCTTATTCAGATTCATGGAACTTATCTTCAATGAGATTTCCAATTGCAAGCAAAGCGTCTTGCGCATCGGGACCTGTGCAGGTTACTTTCACTTCTTTTCCCTGGCTGCTCTCTAGTAGCAATAGAGCCAATACGCTGTCTCCTGGCGCGCTTTTATCGCCTTGGTGTAGCGTAACTTGAGCGTTAAATTGAGTAGACAACTGTGCTAGAACTGTTGCTGCTCGAGCATGTAGACCCAGCTTATTTTTTATAAGAAAAACGCCCTCGTATTCTCGCCTCATTACTCTTGTTCTCGGTGACGAATCTTGACATTGGAGTGAGTTCTTTGAAAACGCTCTCCCAGTGTTTGAGCCAAGTATACAGAGCGGTGTTGCCCACCAGTACAGCCGATGGCGATTGTTAAATAGCTACGATTATTACGCTCTAAGTGTGGTAACCAAGTTTGCATGAAGGTTTGAATTTGCCAAACAAACTTTTGAACTATGCTATGGCTTGATAAATAATCAATTACGGGCTGATCTAAGCCTGTTAAGGGTTTTAATTCTGGTTCCCAATGCGGGTTTGGTAAAAAACGTGCGTCGAAGACGTAATCAGCCTCTTTAGGGATGCCGTGCTTAAAGCCGAATGACTCGAACGTGATAATCAGCTGCTTGTCTTTTTGCCCGAGGATTTTTTCACGTACACTCTCTGCTAACTGATGAACACTGAGATCTGTGGTATCTATGGTGACATCGGCACGGCGGATTAACACATCAAGTAAGTTGCGTTCTTGTTTTATGGCCAAGTCTAGTGGTAAGTCGTTTAAAGACAGCGGGTGTAAGCGTCGAGTTTCTGAAAAGCGCTTTACCAGAGTTTGATCATCACAATCTAAATAAAAAACACGTGGATTCGCAAACCCAGGTAAATACTCTAAGATATCATGAAATTCTTGCTGCTCTTTAGGTAAGTTTCTTACATCAATGCTTACCGCAATTTTGTTGTAGCTGTCTGAGACACTGCGAACTAGAGCTGGCAGCAGGTTAACTGGAATATTATCAGCGCAGTAATAACCTAAGTCTTCTAAAACTCTTAACGCAACAGATTTACCTGAACCAGAGCGGCCACTGATAATTATGAGTTCCACGTTTAATTCCTATTATTTATCAAACTCAACAAGGACTTGATGAAGCTCGCTATCATTACTTGCTTGCCTAAGTCGTTTACAAAAAGCTTTGTTATTTAGTTTACCAGCGATACTAGCTAAGGTCTCTAAATGTTGTTTATTTTCACCGTCTGGTACGATGAGTGCAACAAAAATGTCTACATTACGATCGTCATAGGCATCAAAAGGAATGGCTTGTTGATTTACAAGTATGATGGCAACAATATTATTTAAACCTGGCAATCTACCATGTGGGATCGCTATCCCTTTACCTATCCCTGTACTGCCAAGCTTTTCGCGGCATAAAAGTGCCTCGAGAATCTCATGTTGATTGGCACTTGGAATTTTTTGCTGCGCCAACTCACTAATATATTGAAGTATTCTTTTTTTACTATTAAAAAGGACCGCAGCTTTGCTACAGTCCTCGGAAATGAGTGTGCTAAGTTTCATGATTTAGTGTCGAGTTAGCTTCTCTTTATGTTTAATCACTTGTCGGTCTAGCTTATCAATCAAACCATCAATTGCTGCATACATATCTTTATGTTCTGTAGAAGCGAACAATTCACCTCCGTTGACATGCAATGTGGCTTCTGCTTTTTGTATGAGTTTTTCGACATCTAAGATTACATGTACGTTGTTGATGTGATCAAAATGCCTTTCTAGCTTCGCAAACTTACTCGTTACGTAGTCTCTTAATGAATCGGTAATTTCTACATGGCGACCAGTTAAATTTAGTTGCATAAGCATTTTTCCTTCTTTTGTTACGCCTAAATCAAGCTCTTACGTTGATTAGACGGTGGAATAGCCAAAGACTCTCGGTATTTGGCAATAGTACGTCTTGCCACCTTAATACCTTGATCAGCTAATACATCTGCAATTTTGCTATCACTCAAAGGTTTAGCTGAGTTTTCAGCTGCAATTAGCTTTTTGATGAGTGCTCGGATTGCTGTGGAAGAGCATTCACCACCATTCTCGGTACTAACGTGGCTCGAGAAGAAGTATTTCAATTCGTAAATGCCACGAGGCGTGTGCATGTATTTTTGCGTTGTTACTCGAGATATTGTCGACTCGTGCATGTCAACCATTTCAGCAACATCATTGAGTACCATAGGTCTCATTGCCTCAGGGCCATGTTCAAAGAATGCCTGTTGTTGCTGCACAATGCAATTAGTAACTTTCAATAAAGTTTCATTTCTGCTTTCAAGGCTTTTAATAAACCACTTTGCTTCTTGTAAATGAGAGCGAATAAATTGACTGTCACTGCTTGATTTTACAGAGCGAGACATTGCAGCGTAATGATCGTTAACTCTTATTTTAGGCATAGAGTCAGGGTTTAGCTCTACAACCCAACGCCCCTTGACCTTTTTCACTGAGACATCAGGGATCACGTAATCGGCTTCTTCTTGCACTATACTTGCCGCGGGCTTAGGGTTTAAGCTGTGGATCAACGTCATCACTTCTTTTAGCTCACCTTCTTTGAGCTTTGTTTTCTTCATGATAGTACGATAATCACGATTCGCTAATAGATCGATATGTTCATCGATAACTAACTTGGTTTGTTCAAGCCAAGGGGTGTCTGCGGCAAATTGATTGAGTTGTACGATTAAGCATTCCTGAAGACTTCGAGCGGCGATGCCTACTGGATCAAAGAGTTGGATGCGTTTTAATACAGCTTCAACTTCATCGAGTTCGACGGGATCTTGATCATTGTCTAGATTCAAGCTTTCTAAAATGTCTTCACACGATACGGTTAAAATGCCAGAATCATCGACCCCCTCTACAATTGACAGTGCGATCAGTCTATCCGTCGCGCTAAATGGCGTGAGCTCAAGCTGCCACATCAAATATTCTTGCAAGCTTTCTGTTGTTTGCCCTTGGTAAACACTTTCATCCTCAGGCATAGGTCCTGATGAACTAACCGGTGCCGCACTGATGTATTCATCCCAAGTAACATCCATCGCCATCTCATCGCTGAGTGTCTCTTTATTTAGAGCTGTGTCAGTGTCTTGCTCATAATCACTGAGCTGCGGCTCAGGGAGCTCCTCAGAACTGGACTCCGCTTTTTCGCTTGTCTGTGATTGCTCTTGCGTTTTATCTAGACCGTTGTCAAAAGACTCTTGTTCGTTTTCTTCTACTTCCAATAAAGGATTGCTGTCCAGCGCTTCTTGAATTTCTTGCTGGAGGTCTAATGTGCTCAACTGCAGCAGGCGAATCGCCTGCTGCAGTTGTGGTGTCATTGTTAATTGCTGCCCCATGCGCAGCTGTAGCGATTGCCTCATGTATCTCTAACAATCCTTTCTGTTGTTACGCTTATTCTTAACTATAGCCTGAATTGTTCGCCTAAGTAGACATCTCGGACTGTTTGATCCGCTAAAACATGTTCAGGACTACCTGAAGCAATTAATTCACCATGGGAAACAATATAGGCTTTTTCACATACATCCAATGTTTCACGCACATTGTGATCTGTGATCAACACACCGATTCCACGGTTTTTTAAATGCTCAATAATTTTCTTTATATCTAACACTGAAATGGGATCAACGCCAGCAAAAGGCTCATCTAATAGAATAAATTTTGGATCTGCGGCTAAAGCGCGAGCAATTTCGACTCGACGACGCTCTCCACCGGAAAGCGCCATTCCTAAACTAGAGCGAATATGTTGAATATTAAATTCGTCCAATAATTCGTTTAATATCGTTTCACGCTGAGCTTTATTTAGGTCTTTACGAGTTTCCAAAATAGCCATTAAATTTTGATAAACCGTCAACTTTCTGAATATCGATGACTCTTGTGGTAAATAGCCTATCCCCATACGTGCACGGCTGTGCATTGGCAGTAGGGTGATGTCTTGCTGATCAATGTGAATGCTGCCTTTGTCACTTGGCACTAAACCGACAATCATATAAAAAGTGGTGGTTTTACCTGCGCCATTAGGCCCTAGCAAACCCACAATGCTCCCAGCTTCAACACTTAGTTCGACATTTTTAACAACTTGTCTGCCTTTGTAGCTTTTGGCGAGTGCTGTGGCTTTTAGTGTGCTCACTGTTGCTCCTTGTTACCATCTTGTTTTTTGTCAACAGGGAGTAAGACTGTTCTTACGCGCTTACCTTCGTCATTGGCTTTTTGTGCGCTGATCAGCTGTTTTTCCATATCATAGAGTATTTCTTGAGCGGAAATCTTTTGGCCTGCTTGGCTGATCTCTGCGTTACCCTTGATTGTCAGCAGGCGATTTGCGACATCATAGCGCACTTCATTGGCGCTGGCTTTTAAGAGTGAGCCATCAGTTTGTCGTTCCTGAAAGATTGCGGGAGAGCCAGTCGCAACTAACAATTGTTTATTCTCGCCTAGCTCTTCTCGCCGGTGTACTTCAAGGCGATCTGCAAAGATCTTTCTCTGGCCATGAATAATTTCGACATTTTCTTCAAATACGCCGATGTTAGTCTGTAATTGTGCTTGCTGCTTGCCTGAACTGATAATGACTTGCTCTTGGTTACTATTAGCGAATACGCTATGTGGCAGTAGTCCAATAGCACAAGTAAATAGTAGGGTTGCACTTAGTTTATTGCTTATCATAAATCGTTTCGGTGTGGTTGATGAGTTCAATGACCTCAATATTGAGATCGGCGATAAGGCCTTTTCCAGTAATTGTTACACTTGGGCCTGTAATGACCACTGGCTGCTCTGAGCGCATCATCCGGTTGGTTATTTCGAGCCGGAGGTTGTCTGCGTCAATGTGCGTGATCATTGCTGTTTCATTCAAGTTGGTTGCTTTAACGTTACCTTCTAAAATTAAGGTATCGTTTTCGTATAAAGTGGCTTCGTTCGCTGCGAGTTGCCAGTTGTGCTGCCCATTATGTAAGACAAAAATAGGGGCCTCAAAATGACTAAACCCCAGCTCCTGATAGAGCTCCATTCTTTTTGCTGTAATTTGGTAGCTGAGCTGCCCATTTTCAGCAAAAGAAGTCTGTTTCAAATCAACAGCGACATAATCTGGCTTGGCAATCGTTTCTTCTTGTTGTTGAGATTGCTGCTCTGTTTGTATTAAAAAAGGATACCAAAGCCACAGCATGGTAGCGCCGAAAACTACGAGTAGTATGACTCGTAAATTAGTCATGTACTGCTCCCATTAGAGAGTAACTCGTTGCCCTGACTTAACATCAACAAGTCAGTTAGCTCCCGGACGGCGCCAAAACCTCCCGGCATCATAGTCGTGTAATGAGCTAAGTTTTTCACCAGTGGATGCGCGTCAGCAACCGCCACTGCAAAGCCAACTTGTTGCATGACTGGAATATCCGGTCCATCGTCACCAATATAGGCGATTTGCTCGTTAGTTAAATTGAGTTCGGCCTTTAACTTGTCATAAGCTTGCAGTTTGTTTTCTTGGCCTTGGAAAATATGATTAACGTTTAGGCTAGTCATTCGCTGCTTAACGATTTCTGAATGGCGACCTGTGATCACGGCTACTTCAACACCTGACTCAATGAGAGCTTTAACCCCAAAACCGTCTTTGGTATTAAATGCTTTTAGTTCTTCACCTTGATTTCCTAAGTAAATGCGACCGTCAGAAAATACGCCGTCAATATCACAAATTAGCAGTTTAACTGCTTTAGCTCTGTCATTTATTTGAGATGTGATGGGTTGATAAAGCTCACTAAACTGCATGTTATAATACTCCCGCGCGCAATAAATCTTGAGTGTTTAGTGCCCCAATAGGATGTTGGTTTTCATCGATCACAATGAGGCCATTAATTCGTTTCTTTTCCATAATATTGAGTGCTTCAGCTGCAAGCATATCTGGTGAAGCTGTAGTACAGCAAATCGTCATTACCGAATCAATAGTATCATTATGTAGATCAATTTTTTGCTCAATAACACGGCGTAAGTCACCGTCAGTAAATAGACCGCATAGTTGGCCTTGCTGGTTGACGATAGCGGTCATGCCGAGCCCTTTGGCTGACATTTCAAATAGCGCGTCTTTTATTGAGCTACCTGCCAGTGTTTTGGGTACCCCGTCACCTTTGTGCATAATCTCTTCTAACGTAAGGAGAAGGCGTTTTCCAAGACTGCCGCCGGGATGTGACAGTGCAAAATCATCTGCGGTAAAGCCTCTGGACTCGAGCAGTGCTACAGCCAGTGCATCTCCCATTACTAGTGTAGCTGTGGTGCTAGCTGTGGGCGCTAACCCTAACGGACAAGCTTCTTTAGAGACCTTGATGCAAAGATGGACATCAGCTTGCTGTGCCATGGTCGATTGCTCATTGCCTGTCATGCTGATTACATGTGCACCAATTCGCTTAATAACGGGGATGATACCGATTACTTCGCCGGTTTCGCCAGAGTTTGATATCAGCAAAACGACGTCATCTGATGTGATCATGCCCAAATCGCCGTGGCTCGCTTCTCCGGGGTGAACAAAGAAAGAGGGTGTACCTGTACTCGCTAATGTAGCGGCAACTTTATTACCGATGTGGCCAGATTTGCCCATACCGATAACAATGACGCGCCCTTTGCAGTTCAGCATAAGTTCGCAGGCGTTAGCAAAGCCAGTGTCTATGAATTGGTTTAACTCACTAATTGCTTGTTGTTCAATTTCCAATACTCGCTTTGCAGATTCAATAAATGACAGGTGCTTCATGCCAACTCCTAAATAATGGCGTACATATAGCCAATAAACGCAGCGAGTAACACGCCACCTTCTAGACGATTAATTTGTCGCTTGCCTCTGAGGTTTACACTCATCACAATGAGCGCGATCGTCGCACCCAGCATTACGTAGATATCTCGCTGTGCGATGTTCATATCGAGTGAAGCCGGGTTTAAAATACCAGCAATAGACAATACAGCGAGGATATTGAAAATATTCGAGCCAATGATGTTGCCCAATGCTAAGTCATCTTCATTCTTAAGCACACCTGCTACACATGCCGCGAGCTCAGGTAAGCTCGTACCAATAGCGATAATGGTCAGGCCGATAAGCAAGTCACTCATACCAAAGAACTTAGCAATATCAACAGCGGAGTCAACGAGTACGTCAGCACTGATTGGCAATACTATCATGCCAACTATCAACCAAAAAACAGCCTTGCCAGTAGGTACATTGTCAGGTACTTCATCACAAGCCTCAGATACTAAAGGGTCATCTTCTTGAGCGTGATTACTGTTCTTGGTGATATAAATGAGGCCGAGAATAAACGTTGCGAACCCGGCAAGTAAGACATAGCCCTCGGTAGCACTGAAATAATTGTCGCTAACGATGTACCATGCGCCCAGCGAGACAATAATTAAGAGCGGCATTTCGCGTCGTAATATTCCAGAACCGACAGCCAAAGGTCTGAGTAAAGCTGTAATGCCTAATACCAACAGGATATTGGCAATATTGGATCCAATGGCATTGCCGACAGCTGTGTCGGTTTTATCAGATAAAGCAGCTTGTGCTGCAACCATCATTTCGGGTGCAGATGAACCCATAGCAACAATTGTTAGGCCAACAATTAAGGTGGGTACACCCAGGTTTTTTGCTAAAGCGGCTGCACCAAAAACAAATCTATCTGCGCTCCAAACCAGTGCAACAAAACCTAAGATAAGAATGACAAAAGATAAAACCATGAAACCTATGCCGAGCAACTAAATACAGTGCGGTAAATATTATCAAATGCGTTGTCAAATGTATAAATAATCTGATCTTGATAGAGCAATACTGTAGATAGGTAAACGGATAAATTTACGTGATACGGCGATATTCAACGTTTTGTAACCATGTCCATTACAAAATTTTACCAATTTGCATTTTCCATCTTGGTGTAAAAAAACGTATTATTCACCAATTGGTGAAATCGATATATGGAGAGCGACTTGTCGCAGTCAATCGTTGAAGTCAAGGATGTAACCTTTTCTCGCGGTGATAGGGTCATATATAAAAATATGAGCTTTTCAGTGCCTAGAGGTAAAATTACAGCCATCATGGGGCCTAGTGGTATTGGTAAAACAACCATGTTGCGCTTGATAGGTGGTCAACTTCGCCCAGATAGTGGCGATATTACGTTTATGGGCTCAAGTGTGCCTGCTATGTCTCGTTCTGAGTTATATCAAGCACGAAAACAAATGAGCATGCTATTCCAAAGTGGCGCACTTTTTACCGACATGTCCGTTTTTGACAATGTTGCTTTTCCACTACGTGAACACACCCAGCTAAGCGAAGACTTAATTCGTCTTATTGTATTAATGAAGTTGCAAGCGGTTGGCTTACGCGGTGCGCGATCACTTATGCCAGCAGAGCTCTCAGGCGGTATGGCTAGACGAGCTGCACTAGCAAGGGCAATTGCGCTAGACCCTGAACTCATTATGTATGATGAGCCTTTTGCCGGGCAGGATCCAATCTCAATGGGCGTGCTGGTCAGAATGATTAAATCTCTGAATGAAGTGTTAGGGCTTTCATCACTCATCGTGACCCATGATGTCACAGAAGTACTCAGTATTGCTGATCATGTTGTTATTATCGCAGAGCAGGGGGTTATTGGCAGTGGCTCTCCGGAACAGATGCTGGCTCATAGCTCCCCGCTTGTGCAGCAATTCTTGCAGGGATTGTCGGATGGTCCTGTCCCGTTTCATTATAAAGCTGCGCCGTATGAACAGGAATTATTGGATGGAGGCGTATAAGCGTGGATTTTTTACAAAAGTTAGGACATAAAACGCTCAGCCGCTTTGCATCTATCGGTCGAGCAACACAAATGTTGCTAGGGGCACTGTTGAATGTTCCCAACCTTCGACAAGGTGCTCCTTTACTGATAAAGCAGCTTTACATGGTGGGTCACCAGTCTCTTTTGATCATCATGGTATCCGGTCTATTTATCGGAATGGTGCTAGCGCTTCAAGGCTACACGGTGTTAGTTGGTTATGGTGCTGAAGACAGTTTGGGGCCGTTGGTAGCTCTGAGCTTGTTGCGAGAACTTGGTCCTGTTGTGACAGCATTATTATTTGCCGGCCGTGCCGGTAGTGCTTTAACTGCCGAAATAGGCTTAATGAAAGCAACCGAGCAACTATCTAGTTTAGAAATGATGGCTGTAGACCCTTTGAAGCGAGTTGTAGCACCTCGTTTTTGGGCCGGTTTTATCAGTATGCCTTTACTGGCATTGATATTTTCCGCTGTGGCAATTATAGGCGCACATTTAGTCGGTGTTGATTGGTTAGGCGTCGATTCAGGAAGCTTTTGGTCAATTATGCAGTCTCAGGTTTCGCTGCAACAAGATATAATGAATGGTCTTATAAAAAGTTTTGTCTTTGCGTTAATCGTTACGTGGATCGCATTGTATAAAGGTTATGATTGTATCCCTACTTCAGAAGGGATAAGCAAGGCGACAACGGAAACCGTTGTGCATTCTTCACTGGCTGTTTTAGGCTTTGATTTTGTATTAACAGCAGTGATGTTTTCGAGTTAAGGGTTAGGAAAAAATGAATACACGGAAAATAGAAATTTTAGTTGGCTTATTTGTAGCCTTAGGTGTCGCTGCGTTTGTTATGCTTGCAATGAAAGTAGCTAATGCAGGGATCAGTGGTAATGGCGAAACATATAGACTGGAAGCCAAATTTGACAATATCGGCTCGTTAAAAACCCGCGCCCCAATTAAGGTCGGTGGTGTTGTCATTGGTCGTGTTGACGGCATTCAAATTCACCCAGAAGAATTTGTCCCAGTTGTGAGCATGAGCATTGATAAAACGTATGAATGTCAGTTCTCAGACACGACTTCGGTGTCCATTTTGACTTCGGGCATACTGGGGGAGCAGTACCTGGGTATTTCGCCTGTCATTGCTTCTGAATCTGCAAAGCAAACGTGTTTAGGGAATGAAGTTTCAGCACAGGATGAAGTAGATTTAGACGATCTCTTTGGTGTTGAAAGTCTAGCGCTTAAAGACGGCGATGCGATAACGGATACTAAGTCAGCACTCGTATTAGAAGAACTGATAGGTCAATTCTTGTTTAATCAAAGCAGCGAGTAAGCAGATATGTCGAAGAATCATTTTTTTGTTGTGAGCATTTTTATTCTCTCGTTGTTGGTATCGTTCGCCAATGCGATGCAGGTTGACTTGAAAGACCCGTATAAAATGGTTCAACAGGTTGCAGAAAATACGTTTCAACGAGTAGCGAAAGATCAAAATATTATTGCCAAAGATAAAGAACATTTAAGAGTGATCGTTGAGCAGGAGCTTTTACCTTATATTGACTATAAATATGCGGCTTACAGAGTCTTGGGTAGCTATATTCAAAAAGTGCGCACGATTAAAGATAAGGAAGAGAAAAAGCAAGCGGTACAAAACATCAAGGTATTCATTGAGGTGTTTAAATCGTATTTGGTTGCAACTTACGCGGGCGTATTTACACAGTACACAGATCAAAAAGTAGAGTTTGAAGCACCGCGTGCTATAGGCGACGCGAATGTGGCCACAGTAAAAACAAGGATCATTGAAGCTGGTAAACCTGATATCAAAATTGATTTTAAGGTACGTAAAAACAAAAAGGGCGAGTGGCGCGCATTTGATATGATGGCAGAAGGGATCAGTCTACTTGATGCGAAACAAAGTGAGTTACACGGTATATTGCGTCAACAGGGGATTGAACATGTGATCTCGCTGTTGGAAAAGAAAAGTCAGCTGCCGGTTCAGTTTAGAGGGGATGATGGAAATGCCTAATCTGCACTTTACCAAGGTTGCTGATGATACCGTCGCGGTTAAAGGTGAATTGACTCGTGACACACTGATAAATGAATCACTTCTTAATCAATTGTTAGAAAATGCGCAGTCAGAGCTGTATTTTGACCTTTGTGAGGTCTCAAGGGTTGACACCGCGGGTTTAGCTTGGTTAATTCACTCTTTAGGAAAATTGAAACAACAAGGCACGCGCCTTGAGTTAAAGAATAGACCTGAGCAATTGCAAAATTTGATGGAATTGGGGCAGGTCACAACCTTATTTGAGTGAGTCCAATGGAAACGAATCAAGTCGAAACTGTTTTACAACAATCTTTGACCTTAGAAGAAGTGAAAGTAAAAGCGAATGGCAGTCACTACGAAGTGATTGCCGTTGGTGAGTGTTTTGATGGACTAAGACGCGTTAAAAGAGAGCAAATGGTATACGCCCCACTGATGGAAGTGATCAAAGATGGGACAATACATGCAGTAAGCATAAAAGCATTCACACCTACCGAGTGGCAGCGCGAGCAGAAGTTCATTTTGCCACAATAATTAGGAGCCACAATGGATCAATTTGTAATCCAAGGTGGCACCACTTTAAACGGTGAAGTCACTATATCTGGAGCCAAGAATGCGGCTCTCCCTATCTTATTTGCTGCATTACTTGCAGATGGCAAAAGTACTTTTAGTAACGTACCTCAGTTGCGTGATATTGTTACGACAGAAGCGCTACTGCGGACACTTGGAGCCGAAGTAAATTGGCGCGGAGAGCTACTGGAAGTAGATGGACGCTGTGTTGACAAAGTACTGGCTCCTTATGAGCTCGTCAAGCAAATGCGTGCGTCTGTTTTAGCCCTAGGGCCACTTTTGGCGCGTTTTGGTAAAGCACAGGTCTCACTGCCTGGAGGGTGTGCCATTGGTGCTCGTCCGGTTGATTTACATATCTCAGGCCTTGAAAAAATGGGCGCTCAAATTAGCGTAGAGAACGGTTATATCAATGCTCAAACGCCACAGGGGAAGCGCTTGCAAGGCGCGGAAGTTTTCATGGAGACCGTGTCTGTCGGTGCAACAGAAAACCTGCTAATGGCTGCTACTTTGGCTGAGGGGACCACTGTGTTAGAAAACGCAGCGCGCGAACCTGAGATCATCAACTTAGCACTGTGCTTGACAGCCATGGGTGCCAAGATTCAAGGAGCGGGCTCAAGCCGCATTGAAATACAAGGTGTTGAAAAGCTAGATGGCTGTGAGCATAAAATCCTACCCGATCGTATTGAAACAGGGACATTTTTAGTCGCTGCGGCAATGAGCAAAGGTGAAGTGTTATGTCGCAATACCGATCACGCTAGCCTCGAGCCAGTACTTGAAAAGCTTCGTCAAGCCAATGCCGCAGTTGAGGTCAATGGCGATAGCATTTTTGTTAGTATGAAAAACCGAGATCTGAAAGCTGTAAATATCAAGACCATGCCACACCCTGGTTTTCCGACAGATATGCAAGCACAATTTACGGCACTCAATGTGGTTGCAAATGGCAGTGCGACGATTACTGAAACAATTTTTGAGAATCGCTTTATGCATGTGCCAGAGCTTCAGCGAATGGGCGCTAATATTCGTCTAGAAGGGAATACTGCAATTTGTGATGAAACCACGCATTTATCGGGTGCACAAGTGATGGCAACGGATCTGCGTGCTTCAGCAAGCTTGATTTTAACGGGCATTGTCGCGCAAGGCGAAACTGTAGTTGATCGCATTTATCATGTTGATAGAGGCTATCAAAAAATAGAAGACAAGCTCAGTCGTCTTGGGGCAAATATTCGTCGCAAGCACAACTAACATTGCGCGCCAAGTGAAGAAACTCACCATAGTTGGATAAACCAATTATGGTGTCGTTTCATAGCTCGCGTTTTCTAGATAGAAGCGCTAGTAAATAGGGGTTTCGAGTTCGACGACCTCGACCATAAATACGAGGCGCTCTCCATTACGATTCACTTCAAACTCAAGCTCGGTACCTGGCTCTGTGTTGCCAATGGTACGCAGCGTTTTTTGCGGGTTGGTAATAGCATTTCCCGCAACTTTGGTGACAATGTCTCCATCTTTCATACCCGCTTGCCATACTGGACCTAGAGGGTCAAGCTCACTGATCCGCAATCCCATGATCGGAGTGTAGACATCGGTAATAACCTGCCCCTTGTTATCCACTGCTGTGCCTTTGAAGCCCAAATAGCCCCGAATAACGCGGCCATCTTCAATGATTTTAGTCATAACATCCTTGGCAAGCCGGTAGGGTACAGCAAAGGAGATACCTTCAATATCAATGTTGTACCGCGTGGTAAATTGAGCAGATGTAATACCCACTAAGGTGCCATTTGAGTTGACCAGAGCGCCACCTGAATTACCAACGTTGACCGCGGCATCGGTTTGCAACAGGCTATTATATTGGCTGTCCGTTAAAGTCTGTTTACCTGTTGCACTGATTATCCCTTGTGTGATGGTTTGCCCAAGGTTGAGCGGGTTGCCGATGGCCAGTACTACGTCCCCAATACGCGGAATTAAATTGTCATTCATTGGGATAACTGGCAGATGATCTTCATTTACTTTGATAACCGCGAGATCAGTAATGGTGTCAAATCCGATCAGCACACCATAATATTGTCTGCCATCGGGCAGTAAGACAATGATTTGATCTGCACTATTGATGACATGGTAGTTCGTCAATATGTAGCCATCCGAGCTCATTATCACACCTGACCCCAATTCTTGAATGCGATTTTGACGTTTAAATCGAGGCACTGAACTAAAGCTTTCAGAAAATATAGTGACAACAGCGGGCGCTGCTCGGCTAACACCATTGGCAAAACTCATTTGCTGAACAGTGTATGGCACGTTTAAATTGGCTGCTTTTTCTCTTAACTCAGGTTTTAACCAGAGGATAAAAAATGCAATACCGAGCCCTATCAAAGCGGGGACGAGAATAAATCTAATAAATTGAAGCACGGTTTATTGTTATACGTATTTAATTTTGTGATAAAGCTATCATGACACAAAACAACGCAGCGGCAAGAGCCGCTGCGCAATTCTAGCTGTTTTTTGTAGCTCTTTACTGAATTAGATAGAAAACAGAGTCTCTCCCACGTTTAATGCCCAATACAATGTTGCCTTGAATATCGTCAATCAGACTTTTCATTTCTCTGACTGTGGTTACTCGCTGGCGGTTAACTTGCATTATCACATCACCTTCTTGTAGCCCGACTCGAGCAGCTGGCGAACGCTCATCAATGCTGACAACTACAATACCTTGGTTGCCATTGCGCTCATTACTTTCAAGTACCGCACCTCGTAAGCTTGGATGGATCCGGTCAGCCTGAGCTTGTCGTTCATTTTGACCTTGTAATTTAACATCTAAGGTACGTTTTTTACCGTCGCGGTAAATGCCCACTTCAATTTCACGGCCTTCTCCAAGGGTCGCGATTTTTCCGCGCAACTCTTCAATACTTTCGACTTTGTCGCCATCAACACTGGTAATAACATCATTTGCTTTAACACCTGCTTCAGCAGCCGCTGAATCAGGGGTGACCTCTTGAATATAAACCCCTTGTTTGACATCAAACCCTTGGGCTTCAGCAAGGCCTGCATTGAGTGTGCGACCTACAATACCAAGAGAACCACGCCTTACTTGACCATACTCGATGATTTGATCGACCAGATTTTTCATCATGTTGGACGGGATGGCAAAGCCTATTCCAACATTGCCGCCTGAAGCGCCAAGGATCGCGGTGTTGATACCAATCAGTTCACCTTTTAAGTTGACTAATGCGCCGCCCGAATTCCCCTGATTGATTGCTGCATCGGTTTGAATAAAATCTTCATAACCCTCTATGTTTAGGCCACTGCGACCAAGTGCGCTGACGATACCTGATGTTACTGTGTGGCTAAGGCCAAACGGGTTACCGATGGCAACTGAAAAATCACCGACACGGAGTTTGTCTGAATCAGCGAGCTTTACTTCGGTGAGATCTTCGTTGTCAATCTGAAGTAACGCAATATCAGATTCTTTGTCAGCACCGATTAATTTAGCTTTAAATTCTCGGCCATCCTTGAGCGTTACAATAATATTGTCCGCTTCGTCAACCACATGGTTATTGGTGACAACATAGCCTTCATCGGCATCAATTATCACCCCTGAGCCTAAGCCGCTAAAAGGACGTTTTTGTGTTCGAGGTGCAGGGTTGCCGAAGAAAAAATCGAACGGGTCAACGCGGCGGCGTACTTCTTTGGCGCCTGAAACTTGGATGCTCACAACACCAGGTGTTACGCGCTCTAACATTGGCGCAAGCGTCGGCATTTGTTGACCATCGACCGCAACGGGTAGCCTAGCTTCTGCGCTTTGTGGAAGCAAAAGTAAGCTGGAAGAGAAAAGCGCTGCGGATAATAAAGTTAATTTTAATTTCATAGTCTGGAAATTCTCCTAAATAACAGCGTTAAACACATCACTTTTACTGCTTATTAAACAGCAGTTTATAATACCTTTTAAGCGGTATGATGTGAGTCAGAATTAAAGAGCGGGTAGCACCCGCTCTGTTATTCGGTGGTTATTTCTAAAGACTATGAGGTCGAAAAAAAGTTCATCAAGAAGTTTTTAATTGCTCGCTTTTTGCGCGATCATCGTTAAATAAACCGCTTTCTCCTTCGGCATAATCAACGGGTTGTTGATGGTGAGTTGACTCACTATTGCGCCTTTTTTCAGGTCTTGCGCGCAATGATGCTTGAAGTTGTTCAGTGGTCTCTTTAGAGAAAAACGGCTCATTTGAGTGGCTGCGCTTTTCCTCGAGTAAAAGCTGGTTGGTGTCTTCTACATGCTGAAGTAGTTGGCTGTAATTGTCCTGCATTTTGCCAACTAACTTTTTAGTATTTGCTAAGTGGTCTGCGACATCCTGCCTATATTGTTCCAAATTTTGCTCAGCTTGCTGTGCTTGCTGTTCTAATTCTTCATGTTTGAACTGCTTTTTGGTAAAGAGTGAACCTAAGAAAAATGCACTGATCGCCACGATGATCAATAAGCCCAACCATGCAATTGTTGTCATATTTACTCCTGTGTAAGGTGAGTGTCACCTAATTACTTTTACTAAAATGCTATCTATCGATAGGTTAAATATACGCTGAGATTGGATGCGTGTTAATATATTGGGCAAATAAAACTGCTCTGTTCAATAAAAAAATATGATGACGCCGTGGGAAAAGTATCAACAAGATCTTACAAGAGATGATTTTCAGTACGACAGTGCGCAAGAGAATGCCGTAAAGCATTTACAGCGTTTATATGACGATTTGATATCTCAACCGCCTGAACCAAAAGGTTTCTTTGCTAAACTTTTTGGCAAAAAGCAAATAGAGCCAGTAAAAGGGCTCTATTTTTGGGGAGGAGTAGGTCGTGGTAAAACGTATTTGGTCGACACTTTTTATGAAGCTTTACCCAGTGACAGAAAAATGCGTGTGCACTTTCACCGCTTTATGCATCGCGTTCACGATGAATTAAAAAAACTCAAAGAGGTTAAAAACCCACTCAACGTTGTAGCCGACATATTTAAGTCAGAGACGGACATCATTTGCTTCGATGAGTTTTTTGTCCAAGATATTACCGATGCAATGTTATTAGGTGGCTTGATGGAGGCGTTGTTTGAACGTGGGATAGTCCTTGTTGCAACGTCCAATATTGTGCCCGATGAGTTGTATCGTAATGGTTTGCAGCGGGCGCGATTTTTGCCAGCTATAGCGCTTGTTAAAGCCAATACAGAAATTGTGAATGTGGATTCTGGTATTGATTATCGATTACGGACGTTGGAATCCGCGGAAATTTTCCATAGTCCGCTTGATGCACAGGCCGATGACAATTTATTTGAGTACTTTGATAAGTTGTCACCAGAACCAGGCGTGCTTGACGCTGAAATTGAAATCGAAGGGCGCATGATTAAAACGCGCAAGGTGTCAGATTGCATTGCCATGTTTGATTTTACGCAGTTATGTGAAACGGCACGTTCACAGGTGGATTATATGGAGATTAGCCGTTTATATAACACGGTTATCTTGTCGAATGTAAAACAAATGGGCCAGTCAAACGACGATGCTGCACGGCGTTTTATTGCCTTGGTCGATGAGTTCTACGAGCGCAATGTGACTTTGATCATTTCTTCGGAAGCACCTATTGATGACATTTATACACAAGGCACATTAAACTTTGAATTCAGGCGTTGTATCAGTCGTTTACAAGAGATGCAATCCCTTGAATACCTGTCACGAGAACACTTAGCTTAATTAAATAACATTTCTAGTGGAAAAATCAGCCACACGCTGGTTTTTCCCAGTTACCCTTGCTATAATCCGCGGCCTGCCACGTTGCGTTCTATAGCCCTCGTCGGCTTAGCCACCGACTTGAGCGGCAAAAAAGTCTTAAACTCGAAGGGGTTGAAGCACCATTAGTAGAGCGGTAGTCCTTTGACTACCAGTGGTTTTAACTGAAAACTTTGGATTTTATAAATGAAAACGTTTGTTGCTAAACCAGAAACTGTAAAACGTGACTGGTACGTAGTTGACGCTGAAGGTAAAACTTTAGGTCGTATTGCTACTGAAATCGCTGCTCGCCTTCGCGGTAAGCACAAGGCTGAGTACACTCCACATGTTGACACTGGTGATTACATCATCGTTATCAACGCTGAAAAAGTTACTGTAACTGGTAACAAAGCTCAGCAGAAAATGTACTACGCTCACTCTGGTTATCCAGGTGGTCTTAAGTCTGTTAACTTCGAAAAACTTCAAGCTAAAAAGCCTGAAATGATCATCGAAAAAGCAGTTAAAGGCATGTTACCTCGCGGTCCTCTAGGTCGTGAAATGTTCCGTAAACTTAAAGTTTACGCTGGTAACGAGCACAACCATGCGGCACAACAGCCTCAGGTTCTAGACATTTAAGGAGCACTATCATGGCAAATCAATACTACGGTACAGGTCGTCGTAAAAGTTCAAGTGCTCGCGTATTCTTACGCCCAGGCACTGGCAACATCGTAATTAATCAACGTTCTATCGAAGAATACTTCGGTCGTGAAACTTCTCGCATGGTTGTTCGTCAGCCACTAGAGCTAGTTGAACTAACTGAGAAGTTTGACCTTTACATCACTGTTGCAGGTGGTGGTATGACTGGTCAAGCTGGCGCAATCCGCCACGGTATCACTCGTGCTCTTATGGAGTTTGACGAGTCACTACGTCCTACTCTACGTAAAGCTGGCTTCGTTACTCGTGACGCTCGTCGCGTTGAACGTAAGAAAGTTGGTCTTAAGAAAGCACGTAAGAAGACACAGTTCTCAAAACGTTAATTTATTACGTTTCAGAATTTGCAAAAACCCAGCCTTGTGCTGGGTTTTTTGTTTTAAACACTATTGTGGTGTTTTAACTATTGGTACAATTGCGATTAACCGCGTTTCATTCACTTGTGGGTGCGATTGTAACGAGAGGTGAACAGCCACAATTTGTTGGGTGCCTTCGATTTAAAAAGTTCCGTTTAAGCGAGCCAAAGACGAATTTTGTGGTTTTATATTTTTAAAATAACGACAAAAATTAAAGGAATTGTCATGAAATACCTTCTTAGTATTTTTATTTTAGTATCTACATTTGCAGTTCAAGCAGAGGTGACCTGTAAGGGCAAAATTATTAAATTGGTGAAGTGGACAGACAAGAATCAAGCTGCGATTTATTTAGATAATACAAACACCCGCTGGATTTTATTACCTGACGATCAAACTTCATTGTCCATGGCATTGACCGCATATGCAGCGGGAAAAGAGGTTGCACTATATTGGCGAGATCGTGATGTAACCAGTTGTTCAGCTGGCTGGGAGCACTATCGCAAATTGAATGGCTACTTTTTAATTCAATAGTGATACTCAAGCGTAAAAGCAAAGCGGTTTATTCCGCTTTGTCTGTCCTCTAAAAATTCCTGCTGTACTATTTTAAACTTTCTAAAATGCCTAAATGTTATTTTTAGGTTGACCAATTTATCACCATTTCTCTGCTACACTTGCAGGGCAAGTAAATTATTCGCGATATAGTCTGATTAATTTTTCATTCATTTGAAAAGAGGTTGATCTTGGTCAGGGAATCATTGCGAAAGACGTCATATCATAACCTGTCGTTTCTAGTCTTGGCTGTTTATTGAAGCGCTTAGCACTTTATATGGTCATCATTAGAATAGTAATAACCTTGTTAAATAAATGGTTTTTACTAATGATCGCGTCTATTTTGAAATATCTTAAAATTAACCTGCTGTAACTGATGTTCTCAATATAGCAAGTGTTGAGGATCATAGTGGAGATAAGTGGATGAGCAATGCGCCTGTTGACAACAGCCGACGCCGTTTTTTAACTATCGCTACCTCTGTCGTAGGTGGTGTTGGTGCGGTTGGAGCTGCTGTTCCTTTTATTGCGTCTTGGAATCCAAGTGAGCGTGCTAAATCTGCAGGGGCTCCTGTAGAAGTGGACATAAGCAAACTTGAGCCTGGACAACTAATTCGTGTTGAGTGGCGAGGGAAACCTGTGTGGGTTATCTATCGTACACCAAAAATGCTAGAACAAATGAAACAACACGAAGATCAACTTCGTGACCCCAACTCCAACGAGGCACAACAGTTGGACTCGGCCAAAAACAGCTACCGCTCAAAACGAGAGGAGATTTTTGTTGCAGTTGGGATCTGTACCCACTTGGGTTGTTCTCCAACGTTTATGAATGGTGGATTCGGCGAGAAAGTGGAAGGTACGGCAGATGGCTTTTTCTGTCCATGCCATGGTTCTAAATTCGACATGGCTGGACGTGTTTTCCAAAATGTTCCAGCGCCGTTGAATTTGGAAGTACCACCATACACCTTCCTTGATGACACCACAATTCTTGTGGGCGAAGAAGAAGAGGTGGCATAATGGCAACTAAATATGAAGAACAAAGCCCGGCTGTAGATGCGCCGAGCAAGCAATCTAGCGATGGTGTTGTCAGCTCTGTGGTAGGCTGGATCAACGATCGCATTCCTATGACGCGTGTGTGGAATATGCACATTGCGCAGTACCCAGCTCCGAAAAACTTCAATTTTTGGTATTTATTTGGTTCATTAGCGATTTTGGTTTTGGTTAACCAAATTGTTACGGGGATTTGGTTGACAATGAACTTTGTACCTTCAGCTGAAGGTGCATTTGCTTCCGTTGAATATATCATGCGGGACGTAGAATACGGTTGGCTATTGAGGTATCTCCACTCCACAGGTGCTTCTGCATTCTTTGTAGTCGTATACTTGCATATGTTCCGTGGCATGATTTATGGATCTTATCAAAAGCCAAGAGAGTTGTTATGGCTCTTTGGCATGTTGATATTTCTTGCCTTGATGGCTGAAGCCTTTATGGGTTATCTATTGCCTTGGGGTCAGATGTCATTTTGGGGTGCACAGGTTATCATTTCGCTGTTCGGTGCGATCCCGTTTGTCGGTGAAGATCTTACTCTTTGGATCCGCGGTGATTACGTGATTTCTGGTGCAACGCTAAATCGCTTTTTTGCACTGCATGTTATTGCGTTGCCACTGGTGCTGGTAATATTGGTTTTCCTTCATATTGTTGCGCTGCATGAGGTGGGCTCTAACAACCCTGATGGTGTAGAGATCAAGCGCAAAAAAGGGTCTGTTGCTGAAGAAGACAAACCTAAGTTTGAATTTCATGAATATTACACTAGTAAAAAAGACATTGTTGATGCTATTCCATTCCACCCTTATTACACCGTAAAGGACGTCTTGGGTGTTGCTGGTTTCCTTATTTTGTTCTGTTGGGTGGTGTTCTTCATGCCTGAAATGAATGGTTTCTTCTTAGAAGCGCCAAACTTCGAAGCGGCAAATCCACTTAAAACACCAGAACATATCTTCCCTGTTTGGTATTTTACGCCTTTCTATGCGATTTTACGTGCTATTCCTGATAAACTATTTGGCGTAGTGGCGATGGGCGCCTCCATTGTTATGCTGGCATTATTGCCGTGGCTAGATAGAGGTAAGGTGCGCTCCATTCGTTATCGCAGTATTTGGCACAAGTTAAATATCGCACAGTTTGTAGTGACCTTCTTAATTTTGGGTTGGGCAGGAGCTACACCACAGACGGTATTTTCGACAATCTTGTCGCAAATTTGTACTGTGACGTATTTCATGTTCTTTGTACTGTTATATTTCTATTCAAAGAATGAAGCGACGAAGCCACTACCGACGAGGTTGACGAAATGATGAAAAAGCTATTAATCGGTTTATTCGCATTGTTGCCAACCTTTGCAATGGCAGCAGGTCCATCTGTTCCGCTTATGGACGCTAATATTGATTTGAGGGACAATGCATCTTTGCAGCGTGGCGCTAAACTATTTATGAATTACTGTTTAGGTTGTCACCAGATGCAATATCAACGTTATGAGCGCACCTTTCGTGACATTGGTATCCCTGTTGAAATAGGTAAAGAGACATTAATCTTTGATGACTCTAAAGTAGGTTCGCACATCCTTAACTCAATGTCTCAGGATGATGCTGCCAAATGGTTTGGTGCGGCACCGCCAGATTTAACGTTGATATCTCGAGTTAAATCACCAAATTATATCTATACCTACTTGAAGTCATTTTATAAAGATGAGTCTCGTCCTTTTGGTGTGAATAATGTTGTATTTCCACTAGTGGGAATGCCTCACGTTCTACAAGAACTTCAGGGCTTACCAACGGCGATAACAGAAGATGTCGTTGAAAATGGTGAGACTGTAACCAAAATTGTGGGTGTC
Organism: Pseudoalteromonas luteoviolacea; assembly: GCF_018100925.1. Taxonomy (GTDB): domain Bacteria; phylum Pseudomonadota; class Gammaproteobacteria; order Enterobacterales; family Alteromonadaceae; genus Pseudoalteromonas; species Pseudoalteromonas obscura. The sequence goes on from NZ_JAGJEH010000008.1 coordinate 112,690, forward strand.
GAAACTGACGGCTCCGGTGAGATGAGTGATGACGAATACGATCAAGCAGCAAGGGATCTCACTAACTTTTTAGCGTATGTGGGTGAGCCTTCTCGATTAGAATCAGAAGCAATAGGTATCAAAGTGCTTGGATTCTTGGTAATCTTCTTCATCTTAGCTTTCTTATTGAAGAAAGAGTACTGGAGAGACGTTCATTAATTTGAACACTCAATGGTGATTATAGGTAATAGGGGCGCATGCCCCTATTGCTGTTTAAAGTGATTTGATTACTTTGTGATTAATTTATGGAGGTAGGCATGGCCGTAGCTGCCAATAAGCGCCCAGTTATGACTCTTTTTTCTGGTGCAAACTGTATGTATAGCCATCAGGTTCGTATCGTTTTAGCAGAAAAAGGTGTAAGTGTTGATATTCATCTGGCTGAAAAGGATAACTTGCCAGAAGCGCTACACGAAATTAACCCATATGGTACAGTTCCGACGCTGATCGATCGTGAACTTGGCTTGTATCAAGCAAATATCATTATGGAATATTTGGATGAGCGTTTCCCGCATCCACCGTTGATGCCAGTTTATCCAGTTATGCGTGGCCGCAGCCGCTTGATGATGCACCGTATCGAAAATGATTGGTACAGCCTTGCTGATAAAATTCTATCAGGAAACGATGCTGACAACGCGCGCAAAGAGTTAACTGAAGCTCTACTTGCTGTGGCACCTATCTTTGGCGAAGCACCTTACTTTATGAGTGAAGAGTTTAGCTTGGTAGACTGCTTTATGGCACCACTACTATGGCGTTTGCCTCAATTGGGTATTGAGCTTAATGGCAGTGGCGCAAGTGAATTGAAAGATTATATGCTTCGTTTGTTCGAACGTGAGTCTTTCCAGGCGTCTTTGACTGATATTGAGCGCGAGATCCGCAGCTAATGACATCAAACCGACCTTATTTACTAAGGGCGTTCTATGAGTGGATAGTGGACAACCAGTGCACACCACATATAGTAGTCAATGCCAACTATCCTCATGTTCAAGTACCAGTCCAGTTTGTACAGGATGGACAAATTGTGCTTAACGTGAGCCCTAGCGCGGCAAACAACTTCACGATGGATAACGACGCACTGAGCTTCAGTGCGCGTTTTTCTGGACAACCAATGCAGGTATATGTACCTGTTGATGCGATCCTAGCTATCTACGCGAGAGAAAACGGTGAAGGCACTATTTTCTCTGAGGCAAGTATTGAAGAGGATTACGAAGAACAAGCGTATGACTCTGATGATGACGTAGATCAAGAAGTTGAAACACAGTCTGAGGATACTGAAGAGAAACCTTCGGGCACAGACAAGCCTAAAAAAGGCGCGCATTTACGCGTTATCAAATAGAAAAAAACCTGCAGTTGCAGGTTTTTTTATATGTGGGCACTTATAAATATTCGAATGCCTTAACAACCTTTTCAACTCCGTGAATATTCCGTGCAATTTCAACAGCCTTTTCGGCTTCAGCTGGAGCGACCATTCCCATCAAAAAGACTTCAGCATTTTCGGTGACAACTTTGATATTACTACCATTGACATTGTCATCAGCAAGCAATTGTGTTTTTACTTTTGATGTCAGCCAAGTATCGTGTCCTTTTGTTGCAAGGCCGATATTGCTACCAATTCGGATCTGATTAAATAATTTTTTTACACCAATAATAGACTGTACCGCTTTGTTTGCTTCAGTACGCATTTCTACATTGGCAACTTGCCCCGTTAGTAACACAGTACCATTCACGCTCACTACATTAATGTTGGCATGTTTTGCCAGTCTTTGGATTTGTTTGAGCGCGATTGTGGCTTTAATTTCAATGCTATTGTCGTCTATTTGGGAGCCAATTGTACGTCTGTCATTGGCTGCCGATACTGCGCTTGCCGTTCCTGCAACAACAGCGGCAGCACACCCTTGAAGCAAAGACAATATCGAGATTAACAAGATGGTTCTTAACATCATAATTAGGCATCCTGTGGGAATAAAATGTTGTCGATGAGCTGACTGAGACAATGTATAGTAAACATATGAGATTCTAAAATTCGACTAGGTCGTTTGCTGGGCACTCTAATTTCTACATCATTAGGCCCCAATAACCCAGTTAGTTCACCACCATCATTGCCCGTTAATGCAATTACCTTTAGGTCTTTGGTTAAAGCTGACTCTACTGCGCTAATAACTTCTTTTTCATTACCATTGAGTGCAATAGCGAAAAGTAAATCACCTTCTTGCGCAACAGCCCTGATCTGGCGAGCATACAGCTCTGTGAGTGTATTAGTGTGCTGGCTACTCAAATTGATGTTGGATTGACTCAATGTCAATGCTGGTAAGCAAGGGCGCTCAGTTTCATAAAAGTTAATTAATAAGCTGGCAAAATGCTCCGCAAGCATATGGCTGCTAGGCTCGCCACAGCAAATCAATTTATTGCCATTAATTAAAGTCTGAGAAATGACGTAGGCAGCCGTTTCTAGTTGTTCTGGAAGTGCCTCTCCCGCTGCTATTTGCGCTTGAATGCTTTCGGTAAAGATGGCTTTGATAGATTCTTGCATATTAAAAAACGTTCTTTATCCATTGTATCGCATGTGGGGTGTTCCCCTGTATTGCAACAAAGTCTACGCGCAGCGCTATATTATGCAAGGTAAAATCTTGCATATATTGATATATACTGCGCCTTAGACGCTGTTGTTTTTGTTGTGAAAGTGTATTTATCGCACCGCCATATTTGAGACTTTTGCGATATTTAACTTCCACAAATACCCAAGTTTGGGCATCTTTCATGATTAAATCAATTTCTCCATGTCTACACAAGTAATTACGTGAAACTGGTGTTAGGCCGTGTTTTTTTAAGTAACGTTCTGCAATAGTTTCAAAGTAAAGGCCTTTCTCTCGTGTATTAGTAAAAATTCCTTTTAGCATCTTTTCTGTCCCTAATTAATTGCTCCTAGCAGCCAAGCGTACCCCAGAACTATACTTTACTCTTTTTGCATGAAAAGAGGGGTCGGCAGGCGTTCATCTAAACTCACGAGGCGAATACTATTTTTATGATATTGCCCCCAACTTAATTTTCTGTGTATTTGATTGGCTTCTTTAATGCTCAAAGAGCCAGTTAAACCATCGAATTCTTTGCCCGGTATTTTACTTAACTGCTTAAGTTCCGGAATGAGATTGAGTGCATCATGCGCCATTGCAAATAGTCGCTGCTCAATATCTGCTTGTTCTGGCCACAGGCGGGCGTAGGTATCACGCAAATTTCGTTCATTGATAGCATCGGGGAGCATCCAAGGGAGCTCGGTAAAGTATAATCCCTCTAAATCACCTTTGTCTGTTTTGTCTATTTGTTTGCTGTAACTCCGTGAGCTGGCGTAGAGCGGGATCCGCTCTGCAAAGGTACTAACGTTGACATCAAGGTAAGGCTTGATCAAGCGGGTCTCAATTGCGTCACCTAAAATATAAATCGCGTCTATATCTCGTCTAGAGCGTGTTTCACTTTCGACTTCGCTACGGAATAAGCTTTTAACTTCTTTAATCCTAGCTTGCGAGCGATCTACTTCAAGTAGCTGAGTGATCACCTCGACCATGTCTTCGCTGTTGTTGTAAAACCCAGCCTCTGGTTCTGTTTCACTGAAGTTTTGCCACTGCGAATTAAAGTGAGCAATGAGACGTTGACCAGATGGTGTATTCGGTGCGAGCAGCATAGGTTTTTGAAAACCTTTTGCTAAAAAGTGCACCATTGCTTGTTCTACTTCGTGCTCTGGGTTTAGGGCAAAATAATAGTGTTCAGTATGGATGCGCTCGGCATCTTCTGGGTCTATTTCATTCAAAAAAATAGCAGCAGATTGAGCGACAAAACTGCTAGATTTAACTTTGACGATATTGGATTTTAAAAGAGGTCCTATGATGAAGTCTGCTTGAACTTTTTGTAGTTCTCTTTCGATCAATTCAGCGCTGTCCATTTCATCAATAAAGTAAATTTCGTTTACTTGGCTTTTATCCATCGCAGCAAGGAAACCATTTTTTAATGCAGCACCTAAGCGCTCGCTACTACCTGATTGCGGTAATAAAATTGCTAGCTTAGTGGCTTGGTAGGGCGCTAAATTGATGGTCGACTTGACTTCATTGGGAATAATGAAACTGCCAGGATGATTTTTATAGCGCCTTTGCCAATTATTCATGGCTTGATGCAGTTGCACTGTGGAGCCTAAATAGACTTGATGATATTTTGCGAGCTTGACCCACCCTTGTTGAATAACCGAGCCGCGGTCGAAGCGCTCGAGCGCATAGGAGGATAACTGTTGCAACGCGGACCAAATATCATTGTCTAGTCCTGCGATGGTGAGTTTATTTTGTTGCGCGATATCTGCGCTCTTAAAGTAGTGAACGAGCGCCTTTTTGGGAAGTTTTTGAGACGCAAAAATACTGCCTGTCAGATATTGATGCCATCCTCGATGTTCTGCAAGTTTTAGTTGTGCATCGACTGATTGCAATATGGTGTGGGCACTCTCAAATTTTCCTTGTTCTTTTTGGGCAAAGGCAATATATAGCTTGTTTTGCACATGATCGACACTTGCTTTAGTCTCTAGTTCAAAACATACCTGCTCTAGCACCAACCAATTTCGTTCGATGATAGCTGCTTCTCGCGCATTATAAAGTAACTGTATTCTGCTCGCGCCTTGCTTGGAAAGGGCAAGGGTATACAATGCATTTGCATCTAGGTTTTCCTGCGGCTGTGCTTTTTGGACCTGAGATTGTGGGTTACTTACAGGTTGTTGGTTTTTGGGGGTTGTACCACACGCTGATAACCCGGACAATATAGCCACTATTAGACTTAATTTTTTCAGTTGCACGCGTATACCTTCACTCATCACCTTGTATGTGAATATCTTACTGACTGATCTTGGAGAGCTCAATGACAAAAGCCGAAACCTTAGACAAAATAGGCACCCTTTACATCGTCGCAACACCTATTGGCAATTTAGACGATATTAGTGAACGAGCGCTGAAAACCTTAGCTGACGTAGATCTGATCGCAGCAGAAGATACACGCCACACAGGCAAGCTATTGAGCCACTTTAATATTAAAGCAAAAACCTTTGCTTTGCATGATCATAATGAAAAACAAAAAGCGCAACAAATCGTAGATTGGTTGAACGAAGGAAAAGACATTGCTTTGGTGTCAGATGCTGGTACACCTTTGATCAGTGATCCAGGTTATGCGGTGGTCAATTTGTGCAGAGATGTCGGCGCAAAGGTTACACCCGTGCCCGGCGCGTGTGCCGCGATTGCCGCTGTGAGCTGTTCCGGCTTGCCGACTGACAAATTTCAATTTGTCGGTTTTACACCTGCAAAAAGTCAGGCAAGACAACAATTCTTTAACGATGCGTTTGATTCGGGTATCACTAGTATTATGTATGAAAGCACCCACCGCATCATGGCCAGTTTAGGTGACTTGGCCACCGCGCTGGGAGATCAACAGCAGGTGGTTTTTGCAAAGGAATTGACTAAAACTTACGAGACGTTTTTTAGTGGTCCAGTGTGTGAATTGATTGAGTTTTTGACTGCTGAGCCGGAGCGCCAGCGAGGAGAGCTGGTGTTAATTTTGCCTGGAAAAGGGAAGGAAACGGCTGCAATCACACCTGAAGCTCAGAAACTAATCACACTTTTAGAGACTGAAATGCCGCTAAAGAAGGCGTGTGGAGTTGCAGCAGAGTACTTCGGATTAAAGAAAAATGCACTGTATAAAGCCATCATTGCTCAAAGAGAAGAATCCTAGAAAAATCGCTGTGATTTAGCCTAGAAAAGGGTATAATACGCGCCGAGTTGGCCGGATAATCGCTGCTTGTGACGAAAATGATCAAGGGGAGGAAAGTCCGGGCTCCACAGGGCAGGGTGCCAGCTAACGGCTGGGGGGTGAAAGCCCACGACAAGTGCAGCAGAGAGAAGACCGCCAATTTCGGTTGGTAAGGGTGAAAGGGTGCGGTAAGAGCGCACCGGACCACTGGTAACAGTTGGTTGCAAGGTAAACTCCACCCGGAGCAAGACCAAATAGGGTTCCTTATGGTGTGGCCCACATCGGAACCGGGTAGGTTGCTTGAGCCTAAGAGCGATTTTAGGCCTAGACGAATGATTATCACCTCGCAAGAGGGACAGAACCCGGCTTATAGGCCAACTCACACTTTCAACTGATCGCCCATTTGTTTGCTGGGCGATCAGAACTCACCTGACTAACTTATTATGCTTTATCTAGTGATCAAACTTCACTTTCACCATGGCACGCAAGTTGAATAAGCTCCTTTTTCATATCAATCCGGTAAGCATAGTTAATAATTACCTGTGATCTATATAATTTTAGTAAATACAATAATGTAGGAATAAAAGCGTAACTTAGTTGACATGTTCCTGAAATAAAAAAGTCATTTTTAAATCGTAGACTTGCCGCTGCTCACAATCGATTACGTTTTAGGAACATAAAAATGAAAATGAAGCTTATTGCGCTCGCGGTGTCCGCAGCTGTGCTTTCTGGGTGTAATGATGATACTTCGACAGTTGAAGTCCTCAAAGAAGTTGAAGTCGTCAAAGAAGTCCCAAAAGAAGTTGAGGTGATCAAGGAAGTTGAAGTAATTAAAGAAGTACCAACAACACAACCTGAACCACCTGCGCCACCAGCACCACCAACACCAACTACCTCAGTTAAAAATGTCATCTTAATGATTGGTGATGGTATGGGACCTCAACAAGTTGGTTTATTGGAAGAGTATGCTCAACGTGCACCGAACTCTATTTACAAAGATAAAAATAATCAAACAGCGCTATCCAAATTTGCCAATGCTGGACACCTAGGTCTTTCACTTAATGCACCTCATGGCCCTTCTGGTAGTCTGGTAACTGACTCTGCGTGCTCTGCAACTCAGCTTGCAACAGGTATTGCGGCCGGATCAGAGATGATAGGCCTAGATACACAAGGCAACAAAGTTGCGACTATCCTTGAAAAAGCCAAGGCCATGGGTAAGGCAACGGGTTTAGTTTCTGATACGCGTATTACCCATGCTACTCCAGCGGCATTTGCGTCACACCAACCACATCGCTCCTATGAAGATAAAATTGCGCAAGAACTTATTTCATCAGGCAATGTGGATGTCATGCTTTCTGGCGGTGCGCGAGTTTTCCTTCCTAAAAATGTGGCAACAGATACAAAAACGCGGGATCAGTTAGCTAAGCTAGGCATGCCTGCAAGTGTGTATAAGAAGTCAAAACGCGATGATTTGAAGAACCTTGTTTTAGATGCGAAAAATGAACACGGTTATGCGCTGGCTTTCGATAAGACACAATTGAGTAAAGTAGAAGGTGATAAGCTACTTGGCTTGTTTGCAAATTCAGGCATGGACGATGGTATTGCTTATAGAAAGTGCCAGCAAGCTAATGACTGTACTCAACCATCACTGAAAGAAATGACTGTCAAAGCGCTTGATATCTTGGCTAAAGATGAAGATGGCTTTTTCTTGATGATCGAAGGTGGCCAAATTGATTGGGCTGGTCATGCAAACGACGCGGGTTGGATGCTCAACGAATTACTGAAGTTTGATGAAGCTGTAGAAGCTGTTTATGAGTGGGTCAAAGATCGTGACGATACGCTAGTCGTAGTAACAGCGGACCACGAAACGGGTAGTTTCGGCTTTAGTTATTCCGATCACAATACACCAACAGCTGTGGCTTTACCAGGTGATGGTATGGGTGACTCTCTTTATAAACCCAAGTTTAATTTTGGCGCACTGTCTTTACTTGATACTTTGTACAATCAAGAAGGGACATTTTACGACATTATGGGTGACGTAGATGGCGACTATAATTTTGCCAATAGCAGCGCTGAGCAATGGCAAACTGCCATTACTAAACACACTCCTTACACTGTAACACTGGATCAAGCGGCAACCATTCATGCCTCTCACGAGGTTAATGACGATGGTCACCCTCTGCCTCATTTTGAAGATTTCTCTGACTTTTATGTCTATGGCACAGAAGACTTTACTGGAAAGATTGCACGTGTTGTTGCAACTCAGCAAAATGTGGTTTGGGGTACTGGTACCCATACCGCTGCACCCGTACCTGTCTATGCATTTGGTCCTGAAGACGTGACCAAGCAATTCTCAACACTACAGCATCATGTTGATATCGCAACTAAGATGATGAATGCGCTGGGTGTAAATAAATAATTGATTCAATCCAAACAACCAAAGCCATCTAAATGATGGCTTTTTTTATGCGTTGCCATGTTCTAGGTAAGAAATAAATGCTTCTTTTGGTAATGGTTTACTATAAAAGTATCCTTGTCCAAAATCACAACCTGCCTGTTTGAGAAGTTCATGCTGTGTTGCTGTTTCAATACCTTCAGCTATCACTTTGAGACCCAGTTGATGCGCCATCAATATCATTGTTTCGCACAGAACTAAATCATCTTCATTGATTTCAATACCGTCGACAAAGCGTTTATCAATTTTGATAAACTCAGTATCCATTTGCTTGAGGTACGCCAATGATGAATAGCCAGTGCCAAAGTCATCTAAAGCGATAGCAAACCCTTGCTGAATGAGTTTAGTAAGGCGTTTTTGGCTTCGTCCTTCACCTTGCATCATTAAACCTTCAGTGATCTCAAGTACCATCATATCAGGCGTGAGCTGATGTTTAGTGAGTTGATTTTGCCAAGCTAGTAGCGTTGTGTGCTTAGCACTAAATTGGATAGGTGACACGTTAATACTGAGTTGTAACTGACTATTCAGGCTACGCGTCTTCTGTAGTACTTCGACAGCCTGATCGAAAGCAAACTCGCCCAATTGATGGATCAACTGGGTTTCTTCCGCTAACGGAATAAATTGATCGGGGCTTATCATCCCTTTGTTAGGATGTTGCCAGCGGATCAAAGCTTCAGCTTTGGTGATTTGGCGCGTATGCATTGAAACAATAGGTTGAAAGTGCATTTCAAACTGGTTTTGTGCTAGTGCAAAGCGCATATCTTTCAGGAGTAAAATTCGTTGTTCTGCTTTTTCTCTGAGCTCGGAGCTAAATAAGGCAAAACCGTTTCTGCCAATCTGTTTGGCTTTGTACATGGCTTGATCGGCTGCTTTCAATAATTGCTCGGTGCTTTTACCATCCTCCGGAGCGAAAGCGATACCAATACTTGCGGCGATAGGGTAGGTGTCGTTTTCTAGCGTAAAAGGAACTTTTAGTGAGTCTAAGATCTGCTCGGCTAATTCAATGGCATTTTTACGATCTGTACAATGATCGTAGATCAATACGAATTCGTCACCGCCTATGCGCGTTAGTCGTGCTGAGGATTCAGATAATTTTTTGAGGCGTTTGGCAATTTGCTTTAGCAGGATATCTCCGTAATAGTGTCCCAGCGTATCATTTATATCTTTAAAATGATCAATATCGAGCAGTAGTATTGCAAAGGTATGTTCAGGCAGTCCAAACAGAGTATTAAGCTGTTTTTTTAGGCTGGTTCGGTTAGGGAGCTCGGTGAGCTCATCAAAGTGGCTTTGTCGCCAAAGTTGTTCATCCTTTAACTTTTTATCTGTGATATCAGCAAAAATACCAACTCGGCGATAGGGTTCATCATGTTCATCGTAAACCGTATCTATGGTCAGCCACTCAGTATAAAGCTCACCATTTTTACGCTTATTGATGATTTCACCTTGCCACTTTCCTGTCTTAATAATTGATTGCCAGAGTTGCTCATAAAAGCTGGCATCGTGGCGACCTGAACTAAGAATCGAAGTTGTTTTACCAACGACCTCATGCTGTTCAAATCCAGTTACTCGAGTAAAAGCAGGGTTAATATCTAAAATATATCCTTGAGCGTCCGTGATTACCATGCATTCACTGCTGTTATTGTATGTTAATGCTGCTAAGTTAAGTGCCTCTTCTTGCTGCTTCTTCTGGCTAATGTCGCGCATGATAAGTATGGCTTCATCCTTGTGTTCGATACGTTGTATACGGATCTCAAAAACTGTATTTTGGCCATGTTCTTTGTGAGCATACTCAAAATAGGTACTAGCTTGGTTTTCAAGCATTGCCATAGCGGCTTTAATGCGAATATTGATATGAGTGGGAAAGATTTCTTGAATGTATTGTTTATTGTTGACTCTATCACCATGTTTATCCAAGATCTTTGCCGCTTTGTTTAATCTGAGATAGTTATCAGGAAGGGCTTTTATCAAGGTATTAAGTTCGGCATTCTTATTCTGTGCAATGGTTTCAGCTTGCAGCCGCACAGCAGCCATTCGTTCAAAGTGTGCCGCAAGCTCAGCCAGCTCTTTGGGCATATCGGTGTGCTCAATTTTATGCTCTTTCCCGTGTGCCAATGCACCTATCGCCCGACTAAAGTTATTTAAAGGTGTTAACAAGGAGCGATTGAGTTGCGCACGGCCAGTCCAGAAAAGCACCAGTATTGTAAGTAAAAACAATGCTGTTACGAGCATAAATTGACTGTTTACTTCATGCAGTGCGTCATCAAATGGAAAATCAAAATATATACTTAGCTCAGATTGGGGGGCTTGTAGCGGTAACTTAAAATAAACGTGATGAAGTCCTTTATTATCTTTGACTGTTTTAGTTACATAAGCTTGAAGGTCACTAGGCCAATCGTCGCTTACTGAGCGGCCAAGTGTTTTTTTCGAATACGGGTATTCGGCCACTATCTGTGCGTAGTTGTCTGCAACCATAACACGAGTGCCGATTGGCAGGGGAAGATGAGAAAGTGATTCACTCCAATTTGTTAGTCTGCGCACGGCAAAAATTACCATCTTTAACTGACTTTGTTGATAGACAGGTTGAGCAAAATTGAGAGTTTCAGTATAGACACTCCGATCGTTTTGGTATTCACCGATGCTAAATGTTCCGGTTCTGATGGCCTGCAAGAAATAGGCTCTATCGGCAATGCTAATGGGAGCTTTGAGTGGGTGTAATGAACAAAAAACATGTCCAGTGGGGGTTGCTAAGCCAAAATTTGCAAACTCTTTATTAATGATCAACGCATGTTTTAGTAACTTTGGACAGCCTTGTTGTTGCGTATCTAACAGTGTCGCATCTTTGGCTAAATTATAGAGCAAATGCTGCGTGTCAGTAATGTCTACCCGTTGCAAGGTGGCGATCTGGTTAGCAAAAAATAGCGCATCTTGCTCTTTGCTATGCAAAATATCCGAGCGCTGTTCAACCAAAAGTGCTAATACCGCTAAAAAGCCTGGTATGGACAGCAGTAACATTAGTCTAAAAAAGCGCTGTTTTATTGATGAATAAAGAATAGTGAGATCTCAATTTGTAAATACATGTATATGATAACCGCGAGTTTGTAAATCGCCAAACACAAGCACTACTTATCTAATTCAGGAGCTGATTTTTATCGGATAGTTGTGTGTGAAGGACATACTAGGTAGTGATATTTTTCATTCATTAAAACCGGTTTTTCGCAAAATTTATTATTAATTTGCGCTTTATTTTCTTCTATTCCCACTTTTTACCACACTTATCATAAACTTCGTTGAAAGCCTGATTTTTTCTGGATTTTGGCTTGCTTTAAGACGCCCTGATAGCTTGACAAAATGGCTTGTCAAGCCCTAGACTTGTCAACTGTGGTAGAATGTGGGTTAAAGTGGATCAATTTGGATCAAAATGTACATTTCTTAGTGAACAGGGCAACAGCAAGATGTTTCGCGGCGCGAACTTAATTAGCCTGGATGATAAAGGGCGATTCTCGATACCGACTAAGTATCGCGATACCTTGCTGTCTGAAGAAATGGGCACAGTCATTTGTACCATTGCGATTAATGAACCTTGCCTATGGGTGTATCCCTTATCTGAGTGGCAGGATATTGAAGCGCGTTTACAAAAGTTATCGAATACAAATCCAAGAGTCAGGCGGTGGCAAAGAATGCTTTTAGGGCATGCTACTGAGTATCAATTGGATAAGAATGGCCGCATTTTATTAGCTCCTGCCCTGCGCAGTTATGCCAATTTGGGGAAGAAGTTAATGCTTGTCGGTTTGTTAAATAAGTTTGAGATCTGGGATGAAGCACGTTGGAATGAACAAATGCGTCTCGATACAGAGATCGAGCGCAGTGGTGACGTGGAAGAAAGTTCAGATCTTGATGGTTTTTCTTTATAGAGTACAGGTGTAGCTCACAATTATGAGTTCAGAATTAGAACATATATCGGTGTTAATGGATGAAACACTCGATGCACTAGATATCAAACCCAGTGGTATATATATTGACGGCACTTTTGGACGTGGTGGTCACTCGGGGCAAATTCTGAAACGTTTAGGTGAGTCGGGGCGTTTACAGGCGATTGATCAGGATCCTCAGGCGATCCAAGCTGCTCAGAAGTTTGCTCAAGATACACGCTTTTCTATTGCACACAATCGCTTTTCAAATATCGCGCAAGTTGCCAGTGAAGCAGGGCTAACTGGCAAAGTCGATGGTATTTTATTAGATATCGGTGTTTCATCTCCGCAACTGGATGATGCAGATCGTGGTTTCAGCTTTATGAAAGAGGGACCTCTGGATATGCGAATGAATCCGGAGGCAGGGCGCAGTGCAGCTCAATGGCTTGCAGAAGCAGAGCTGGAAGACATGGTATATGTAATTAAAAAGTATGGTGAAGAAAAATTTGCCAGACGTATTGCGCACAAAATTATTGAAACCCGTGAAGAGACTGATATCACGACGACAAAGCAATTGGCAGATTTAATTGATGAAGCTGTGCCAGTTAAAGATAAACATAAACACCCTGCAACACGCACATTTCAAGCTATTCGCATTTACATCAATAGTGAACTAGAAGAAATTCAAACGGCTCTGTCAGCATCTCTAGAGGTATTGAAGCCGGGTGGCCGTTTGGTTGTTATTTCTTTTCATTCACTGGAAGACCGAATCGTTAAACAATTTATAAAAAAGCAGAGCAAGGGGGAAGCAATTCCGAGAGGGTTACCTTTGACAGATGAGCAAATCAATAAAAACTTAACGCTCAAAGCGATTGGTAAAGCGATCAAACCAAGTAAGACGGAAATTAATAATAACCCTCGAGCGAGAAGCTCTGTACTGCGTATTGCTGAGAAATTATAAATGGCTAAACCTGCGCAACGTCAACCTCAGCTTTTTTTGGAGATTTGCCATGTTTTATTGGCGAACAAGCTGACATTTTTGCTGCTCGTCAGTGTGTTTATATCGTCTTTGGTGGTGGTACAAATAACACATTCGACTCGGCAACAGTTGATATTGCAAGATCAGTTACTCCAGCAAAGGGATGAGTTGGATCTGGAATGGCGCTACCTACTTGTAGAAGAAGAGTTTTATTCACAGCATGCGAGAATAGAAGAAATTGCAAAAACACAACTAAAAATGTTGCGCCCTACAAGTAAAGAAGAACAGGTGATAGAGCTGCCATGAAAACGAAGAATACGTCACCACAAAACTTAATAGCATGGCGGTTCATCCTTGTTTGCGTTATGTTGGGTTCAGTGTTTTTAGCATTGATTGCTAGAGCTGCTTATTTGCAGGTGATAGAGCCTGACAAAGCGCGAGAAGAAAATGCCAAGCGTACTGTGAGAAAAGAAAAATTGCATGTTCAGCGGGGTATGATCTATGACCGCAACGGCAAAGAACTTGCGGTAAGCGTTCCGGTTGTCAGTGTATATGCTGATCCTTATGCGCTGGAAAAAGCCTTGAAGAAAAAGGTGCTACGTCAGGCGAGAAAAAACCGTGAAGACCATGTTGCGCTGGCCGAAAACGAAGAGCAGCTCAAAACACGTACCCAACAATTGTATCAAGGGCAAGCTCGTTGGCGTGAGTTGTCCGATGTATTGCAACTTCCGTCTGATCAAGTTAACACTAAGTTGCGTGGTAACGCTAAGCGTCGTTTTGTCTATTTAAAACGTCAAGTAACGCCTGCGGTGGCAAAATATATCAGGCAAATGCGATTGCCTGGAATTCATTTACTTGATGAATCAAAGCGCTTTTATCCAAGTGGTGAAATTGCTGCACACGTTTTAGGTGTGACTAACATTGATGGCATTGGTATTGAAGGAATTGAAAAACGTTTTGATACGGCACTCACGGGCACCGAGGGGCTACGGACTATCCGTAAAGACGCACAAGGTCGAGAAGTACAAGTCTTATCTGAAGAAGAGCGTGTCGAACCGGAAGACATTCATCTCAGTATTGATCATCGTATTCAAACGATAGCGTATGTAGCGTTAAAATCAGCGGTTTTGACATACCAGGCAACCTCAGGATCAGCCATGGTTGTCGATGTGCATACCGGTGAAATCCTCGCAATGGTGAATAGTCCGAGCTTTAATCCAAATGATATGAGTACCGCTGCACCATATAAACGCCGTAATCGCGCTATTACAGATTTATTTGAACCAGGCTCAACGCTTAAACCTTTAGCAATATTAGCAGGCCTAGAATATGGTGCGATTACAGCTGATGAAATCATCGATACTTACCCCGGCTGGATGCGCCTAGGTGGTAGCTTAGTAAAAGATACGCGCAATCATGGTGAAATGTCACTGCGAGAAATATTAAAAGTATCGAGCAATATGGGCGTGGCTAAAATCAGTCAAAAATTACCCAAAGATTATTTTGTTGGCACGTATCAAAAAGCGGGATTTGGAGAAGATACTGGCACCATGATGATTGGCGAAAGCTCAGGATTATTCTATCCAAATAGACGATGGTCAGACTTTGAAATTGCTACATTATCATATGGTTATGCTGTTTCGGCCAGTACGGCGCAGATTGCTAGGCTCTATGCGATGATAGGTGCAGGTGGTATATCTAGGCCCCTAACAATACTAAAGCAGGATCAACCTCAACCTGGTGAGCGCATATTTAAAGAAGAAGACACCAAAGCGGTGATCTCAATGATGGAATCCATTTTCGAGAAAGGCGGGACGGCATCCATGATCAAAGTGGACGGCTATCGTGCAGCTGGCAAAACAGGAACATCGGAAAAAGCCATTGCTGGTGGTTATGGTGATGAATATGTTGGCTATTTTGCCGGCGTTGCTCCTGTCAGTGACCCTCGTCTGGCGGTAGTGGTGATGGTTAATGAACCCGGTGGTGATGTGTATTATGGAGGTCAGACCGCAGGCCCTGTTTTTGCCGAGATTGTTTCTAATTCATTGCGTATGTTGAACGTAGCCCCAGACAAAGAAAGCGTAGCATATTTATCAGGAAAAAATGACGATGCGTGACTTAACTAAAGTACTCAAAAACTTTGGCGTAGTAAGTCCCCAAATCAGCGTGAATGCACTGCGTTTAGACAGTCGCGAAATATGTGTGGGCGACTGCTTTATTGCTATTGCTGGGCACCAATTGGATGGTACACAATTTATATCTGCGGCGATTAAACAAGGCGCAACATGTATTTTGGTTGACGACAGTACACATCTTGGCAGTTTCGCGGTGCCCGTCATACGCGTTGCAAATTTAAAACAAAATCTATCGCAAATTGCAGCCCAATTTTATCAAGAGCCCAGTACAAAAATGACCGTTATAGGTGTCACAGGCACTAATGGGAAATCAACAACAACTGCTATGATTGCTAGCTTAGCACAGCAGTGTGGTACACCTAGTGCCGTGATAGGAACATTGGGTTATGGTGAACCTGAGCGACTAACTCCCTTAACCAACACGACCCCTTCGTCAGTATTGCTACAGCAAATATTGAGTGAACTACAGACACAATACCAGCAGGTGGCGATGGAAGTGTCGTCACACGGTATTGTGCAAGGGCGCGTTGAGCATATTGACTTTGACATTGCTGTTTTTACTAACCTAAGTCGTGATCACTTAGACTATCACGGTGATATGGAAAATTATGCACAAGCTAAAAAACGCTTGTTTACCGAGAGTAATGCCAAAGTTAACATACTTAATATCGATGACGCGTATGCACAGCAGTGGCTTGGCGAGTTAGACGCACAGCAGTGTGTTGTTTATGGCAAGCAGCCACAGGATAATGCGTATGAGCAATATGTATTTTTTGAAAATGTGCAATGTCACCAAAATGGAATTTCTCTAAACCTTAATACTTCGTGGGGCAATACTAAGATCACAACAGGCTTGTTTGGACAGTTTAATATTTATAATCTGTCGGCCGCGATAGCTTCTCTACTAATTCAAGGTTACGCCCTTGAACAGCTTCAGGTTGCAGCAACCAATTTGTTACCTGTTGATGGCCGTATGCAAGCATTTTATCAACCCGGATTCCCAACCTGTATTGTCGACTATGCGCACACCCCTGAAGCGCTGGAATTAACACTGCGGGCTTTGCAGCAACATGTGCCGGGGAAGGTTAGCTGTGTGTTTGGATGTGGTGGTGATCGTGATAAAGGGAAAAGACCATTAATGGCCCAAGCAGCAGAACAATTTGCTGATACAGTGATTATTACCAGTGATAACCCTCGAAGTGAAGACCCTAACACAATTATAAGTGACATTAAGGCTGGGCTCAGAGAACCTCAGTATGCTGTGTCACAACCTGATAGAGAAAAAGCCATTAGATATGCGATTGAACATGCCGATGAAAACAGCGTCGTATTGATTGCAGGTAAAGGCCATGAAGACTATCAAATTATAGGAAACCAGACACTAAGCTTCTGCGATAGAAGTTTAGTGAAATTAATATTACAGGGGGAAAGTGCATGATCAAGATGGATTTTTCTTGGCTTGCAGAAGTACTTGAGGCCCCTTTTTGTGGGCAGAATTTGGCAGTTGCCAATATCAATACAGATACAAGAACAATAACCGATAATGAAGTCTTTTTAGCACTCAAAGGTGCAAATTTTGATGGTCATAAGTTTGTTGAAGAAGCAAAGAGCAAAGGTGCCATAGCGGCCATTGTATCAGAGCGTGTCGACGCTGATATTGTACAGTTTGTGGTATCTGACACACGTGATGCGCTGGGCAAGCTTGGACAAGCGGTTATAAAGCAGGTAGCGCCAAAAACCGTAGCAATAACGGGCAGTGTGGGAAAAACCACAGTAAAAGAGATGACTGCGGCAATATTATCACGCCGTGGCAAAGTGCTCGCGACCAAAGGAAACTTCAACAATGATATTGGTGTCCCTTTGACTTTACTGCGTTTATCGGAAGATGACGAATATGCTGTTATTGAGCTGGGCGCTAATCATATTGGGGAAATAGCCTATACAAGCGGGTTAACCAACCCAGATGTCGCTGTTGTGTGCAATGTTGCCCCTTCTCATTTAGAAGGCTTTGGCTCTATTGAAGGTATAGGCCAAGCCAAAGGAGAAATATTTGGCGGGTTAAAGTCTGATGGTGTAGCGATTATAAACTGTGATAGTGAGTTTGCCCCCATGTGGGAGGACAGCTTGACCTCCCAATCAGTTCAACGCTTTTCTATGAACAGTAAGCTGGATGTTTGGGCTCAAGACATTCAATTAGATGAGTTTGGTTGTGCCGAGTTCGTTCTGTGTACGCCAGATGCGTCGCAAAATGTAAAGTTAGCACTGCCTGGCAAGCACAATGTGATGAATGCTGTGATCGCAGCATCTCTTACGCTGCCTTTTGATACGTCGCTGCAGGATATCGCCATTGCACTTAAAGATATGCCAATTGTAAAAGGTCGGGTCAATGTCATCGATGTTTCCAGTTCACTGCGCATTGTAGATGACACCTACAATGCCAACGTCCGCTCAGTCAAGGCTGCCATTGAGTTATTAAAAGACATGCCTGGTACACGAGTACTGGCGCTTGGAGACATGGCTGAGTTGGGTGAAGACGCTCGGGCTTACCACAAAGAAGTGGGTGAATATGCGAAGCAGCACGGTATTGACGCTGTGTATACGCTGGGTGTGCTGAGTCGCTATGCAAGCGAAGTATTTGACACGCCAAATCGTCACTTTTCTACCCGTGAACATATGCTAGAAGAGCTTTCACAATTCATTAAACACGAAACAGAGCAGTGCACACTGCTTGTCAAAGGATCGCGTAGTGCCCGCATGGAGCTATTGGTCGCTGATCTGATTTCAGCGCATACAAACTCAGAAAGTGGGGACCGATAATGTTAGTTTGGTTAGCAGAGTATTTAACGCAATACTACAGCGGTTTTAACGTATTCTCGTATTTGACTGTACGAGCTATTTTGGGGATTTTAACCGCTTTACTTATATCACTGTATTTTGGACCTAAACTTATCCGTGCATTACAGCGCATGCAGATAGGTCAAACGGTAAGAGATGATGGCCCTGAGTCTCACTTGTCTAAATCAGGTACGCCCACAATGGGAGGTTTGCTGATCCTAGGCGCCATCTTTGTCAGCTCCTTAATGTGGGGAGATTTGAGTAATAAATACGTGTGGGTCACATTGTTTGTGATAGGTTCACTGGGTATTGTCGGTTTTGTTGATGATTACAGAAAAGTGATCCGCAAAGACAGCAAGGGATTGATTGCAAGGTGGAAATATTTTTGGCAATCCGTTATTGCAATATCCGTCGCCGCATTTTTATATTCTACGACAACATCTGCCGCTGAAACGTCCCTTGTTGTGCCGTTTTTCAAAGATGTATTGCCACAGCTGGGACTGTTTTATCTCGTAATGAGTTATTTTGTGATTGTGGGAACATCCAATGCTGTAAATCTAACCGATGGCTTAGATGGATTGGCGATCGTACCTACAATTTTGGTGGCTGCAGCTTTGGCGATCATTGCTTATTTAACTGGTAACGTAAACTTCTCAAATTATCTCCACATTCCTCATATACCATTGGCCAGTGAGCTTGTGGTTGTCTGCACTGCTATCGTCGGAGCTGGACTTGGATTTTTGTGGTTCAACACCTATCCAGCCCAAGTATTTATGGGTGATGTTGGCTCTTTAGCGCTGGGCGGTGCTCTCGGAATAATCGCTATTTTAGTCAGACAAGAATTGGTATTAGTGATTATGGGGGGGGTATTTGTAATGGAAGCCTTATCTGTCATTTTACAGGTAGGTTCATATAAGTTACGTGGCCAGCGAATTTTCAGAATGGCACCTATTCACCATCACTATGAACTAAAAGGTTGGCCTGAGCCACGTGTTATTGTGCGTTTTTGGATCATCTCCTTCATCTTAGTATTGGCTGGTTTGGCGACCTTAAAGATAAGATAATGAATTATTTAGATACGTTGAAACAGAAAAAAGTCACTGTGTTAGGGCTCGGTATATCCGGGCTTGGCACCGTACGCTTTTTGTTACGACACGGGATCTTTCCTAAAGTTGTTGATACGCGACCGGTACCACCAGGCGCGGATTGGCTAGCGCACAATGCACCAGAATGTGAGGCTGTTTTCGGTCCACTTGCTGAAGGCGCGTTGGTTGATACCGATATAATTATTATTAGTCCCGGGATCCCGCTATATGACAGATATGTTGTAGAGGCGATAGCACACGGTGCTGAAGTGGTCGGTGATATAGAGGTTTTCGCGCGACTAAACACGACTCCAGTCGTTGCGGTCACTGGATCAAATGGAAAATCTACGGTGGTAAGCCTAGCTGAAACGGTTTGTCAGTCGGCGGGGTTGAAAGTTGGTTTGGGTGGCAATATTGGTACGTCCGTGCTGGATTTACTTGATCAAGATTTAGATATTGTCATTTTGGAGCTATCTAGCTTTCAGCTCGAGACCACTCAAAACTTAAAGTGCCACAGTGCTATGATCCTCAATATTACAGAAGATCACATGGATCGATATCCTGACTTTGAAGCTTATTGTGCGGCGAAAAAGCGTATCTATCAAAAAACAGACTTACTTGTTTTCAATGCTGATGATGAAAAAACACATCAAGCACACACACACTCGATTGGCGTTGGTTTACACAAAGCGGATTACTGTATTGCCACGACTGAGCAGGGCGACTTTTTTAGTATAAATGGCAAACATGTGTTCGCTGTGGATAGTTTATTGCTGTCTGGCAAGCACAACCAGTTTAATGCTTTGGCCGTCATGGCGCTATTGTCGCCTTTTACAATTGGTAAACGGGCTTATCAAGACGCATTTTCTCGCTTTGGTGGACTCTCACACCGCTGCCAACTGATTGCAGAAGTAGCCGGTGTAAAATATTTCAACGACTCTAAAGCGACGAATGTCGGAGCGACGGTTACAGCACTTGAGAGCTTGCAAGCTGAGGCTCAGAAAATAATTCTAATTTTAGGTGGAGATGCAAAAGGAGCTGATGTCTCACCATTGGCTGCACCTATCCAAAGCCATTGCAGGGCGATTTACTGTTTTGGCAAAGATGCGGCTCTGTTTTCTTCGATGCATACTCAAAGCCATCTAGTTGGTTCATTAAAGGATGCTGTTATTGGGGCAAGCCAGCAAGCACAGGCTGGCGATATTGTATTACTGGCTCCTGCGTGTGCGAGCATTGATATGTATCCAAATTACATGGCACGTGGTGATGAGTTCTGCAAATGGGTGGGAGAGCTGTAAATGATTGCGACCATCAACCTTAAAGGCATATTTAAATCAAGCAAGACAGATACATTGTTTGATTTGCCATTGTTGTATGCGATGTTGTGCTTAATTGGGGTTGGGTTTGTGATGGTCACCAGTGCCTCTATGCCTGTTGCAGAAAGGCTTTACGATAACCCTTATCATATCATTGTACGTCACGGCATGTTTCTGATTATGGGGATGGTACTTTTTTGGTTAAGTACATCTGTGTCCATGGCTTGGTGGAAACGTTTTAACCCTTACTTATTGCTCTTTGGCGTGGTGTTGTTGATCTTGGTTTTAATCGTTGGCCGAGAGGTGAATGGGGCGAAACGTTGGATCCCTGTTGGACCCGTTGGTGTGCAAGCTGCGGAAGTAGCAAAGCTTTACTTTATAAGCTATATCGCGGGCTACTTGGTTCGAAAACGAGATGAAGTGCAAGAAAACATTAAAGGGTTTGCAAAACCTATTGTAGTGTTTGCGGTTTATGCCTTTTTAATACTGATGCAGCCAGATTTAGGCACAGTTGTTGTGATATTTGTCACCACTGTTGGGTTATTGTTTTTAGCTGGTGCAAAGCTATGGCAGTTTTTTGTACTCATGCTCACCGGTATTTTTTTGGTGATTATGCTGATCATTTTTGAGCCTTATCGAATGGCCAGGGTAGTTGGATTTTTAGAGCCTTGGAAAGATCCATTTGGTAAAGGGTATCAGCTTGTTCAGTCTTTAATGGCTTACGGACAAGGCGGCTGGTTTGGTCAAGGACTTGGTAATAGTGTGCAAAAGCTACAGTATTTACCTGAAGCGCATAATGACTTTATTTTTGCTGTCATTGCCGAAGAGCTAGGCTTTTTGGGCGTTGTTTGTGTGTTATTTATGTTGGGTATGTTGGTCTTTCGAGCTTTGCTCATTGGCCAACAAGCGCTAAAGTCGCAAAAAGAATATGAAGGATATTTAGCACTGGGAATCGGGATTTGGTTTGCGTTTCAAACATTAGTCAATGTCGGGGCGAGTGCAGGGATGTTGCCAACGAAAGGGCTAACTTTGCCATTTGTATCTTATGGTGGCTCAAGTTTATTGGTCATGACAATTGCAGCTGGGTTGCTGCAACGGATAGATTTCGAAACCAAAATGTCTACGAGGCAGGCAACATCAAGAGGTGGTAAGCGATGAGTAGACGATTATTGGTTGCTGCTGGTGGTACAGGTGGGCACATTTTCCCAGGTATCGCTGTTGCAGAAAAATTAAAACAACTTGGCTGGGAAGTTTCTTGGGTTGGAACTGAGGATAGAATGGAAGCCCAGGTTGTACCTGGTCATGGTTTTGAGATTGACTTTATTAAGGTAAAAGGGTTGAGAGGCAATGGTTTAAAACGCCTGTTAAAGGCCCCTTTTATGATACTTAAAGCCATCATTGCAGCGAGAAATATACTCAAAACCCATAAACCGGATGCCGTACTTACAATGGGTGGGTACGTAACAGGGCCTGTCGGGATCGCAGCAAAAATGTTAGGCGTACCACTTATCATCCACGAGCAAAATGCGGTGGCGGGTTTTAGCAATAAACTGCTGGCTAAGTTGGCTACACGTGTATTGTGCGCTTTTCAAGGTGCGTTTGCAGATAGAGCGTGTGATATTGTAGGTAATCCAATAAGAGATTCGGTGACCCAGATTCAGTCTAAATCGATTACTCACCAAGTGAATTGCCTCGTGGTTGGTGGTTCTTTGGGGGCAAAGGCATTAAACGATATATTGCCTGATGTCTTTTCATCTCTTAATGAGAAAAATCACGCATCGTTAGCTGTTTGGCATCAGTCAGGAAAAGGGAATGGGGGCGGTGTAACCAAGCGCTATGAAGGTCAATCGTTTGACTATAAAGTTACTGAGTTTATCGAAAATATGGATCAAGCTTATGAGTGGGCTGATATTATAGTCTGCCGTGCGGGTGCCTTGACGGTCAGTGAAGTTGCAGCGGCAGGAAAAATGGCCGTTTTTGTACCACTGCCTCACGCCGTTGATGATCATCAAACATTAAATGCTCGTGCTTTAGTGGATAAGCAAGCAGCCTTGATTGTTCCTCAATCTGAGCTGAATATGTCAAATATGGTTTCACTATTAGAGCCGTTTTTTGCTGAACCACACTTAATTGAAGAAAAAGCACTGCGCGCCAAAGCGTGTGCGCAACTTGATGCCACAAATTCAGTGGTTGAAATAATTAAAGAAGTTACTAATCAAAGAGAAAGTTGTGAAAGAAAATAAATATCGCCGGGCTATGAGACGCATCAACACCATCCACTTCATTGGAATAGGTGGTGCTGGTATGGGCGGTATAGCAGAAGTGTTGGCGTATGAAGGGTATCGGATCACAGGTTCAGATATCGCGCAAAATGCTATGACAGAAAGGCTGTTAAAAATTGGCGCTGAGATTTTTATCGGTCACGATTCGGCCAATGTCACTGATGCAGACGTGGTGGTAGTCTCCAGCGCAATAGATACATCAAACCCTGAAATTATGGCGGCTCAGCAGGCACGCATTCCGGTTGTAAGGCGTGCTGAAATGCTCGCTGAGTTAATGCGCTTTAGACACGGCATTGCGGTAGCGGGTACCCATGGAAAAACAACAACGACTAGCCTAGTAGCAAGTATTTTTGCAGAAGCAAAGTTGGATCCAACATTTATTATTGGCGGATTGCTAAATAGCGCAGGAAGTAACGCTAAAGTTGGCAGTAGCGACGTGCTGATTGCCGAAGCAGATGAAAGCGATGCTTCTTTTTTGCATTTACAACCAATGGCTTCAGTAATCACCAATATTGAAGCAGATCATATGGATACGTATGGTGGTGATTTTGAAAAGCTCAAAGACACCTACGTTGACTTTATCCATAACTTACCGTTTTACGGTTTGGCAGTTGTATGTATTGACTCGCCAGTAGTAAGAGAGCTGTTACCGAGATTTGCTAGGCCAACGATTACTTATGGTGAGAGTGAAGATGCGGATTATCGAATGACCGACTATGTGCAAAACGTTGAGAGTTGTAGCTTCAAGGTGTTGCATAAATCTGGGTCAAGTATTGAGATCACGCTAAATATGCCAGGTAAACACAATGCACTTAATGCCACCGCAGCCATTGCAATAGCCAAAGATCACGATATTGATAGCAGTGCTATCCAAGTTGCTTTAAAAGAGTTTGCAGGTATCGGAAGACGCTTCCAGCACTACGGTACATTTACAAATGATTCTGGTGAAGTGATGTTAGTCGATGATTATGGTCATCATCCATCTGAAGTGGCCGTGACTATTGAAGCTGCGCGTGCCGGTTGGCCCGATAAGCGGTTGGTGATGCTGTACCAACCACATAGGTATACGCGTACTCGTGATCTTTATGAAGAGTTTGTTAAAGTGCTCTCGGAAGTTGATCAATTGATCTTATTAGATGTCTATGCTGCTGGTGAAGCGACCATTGTCGGTGCAGATAGTAAAGCATTGTGTAGGAGTTTGCGCCAGAGAGGGATTGAACCTATCCATGTGGCGGAGCATGAAGAGTTGATGACCGTTTTGGCGGATGTGATAGAAGACAATGATTTAGTGATCACTCAAGGTGCGGGCAACATAGGTCAGATCGTGAAGCAATTAGCTGCGACAGAGCTATCCAAGCAAAAGTTAAGAGCGGAGAGTTAATGAGTAAATTTGGAAAAGTTGCTGTATTACTGGGTGGAAGTTCAGCTGAACGAGAAGTCTCTTTGGCCTCAGGTAATGCGATCGTTGCGGCATTAAAAAGCCAAGGGGTTGATGTGATCGCCTTTGACCCTGCGCAGCGCAATATCTCGGAATTAACAGCTCTGAATGTAAAGCGTGTTTTTATCGCTTTGCATGGAAGAGGTGGTGAGGATGGTACGGTGCAAGGTGCCCTTGAGTTTATGGGGATCCCTTATACAGGTAGCGGTGTGTTGGGAAGTGCATTGGCAATGGATAAAATTCGTTGCAAGCATCTATTTGAATCGGCCAAGCTGAGTACAGCAAAATACGCGGTGGTTGATAAACACAGTGGCTATGATGCCAAAGCTATTATTAAAGAGCTAGGACAAGTCATGGTGAAGCCGAGCCATGAAGGTTCAAGCGTTGGTATGGCAAAAGCACAAGATGAAACGTCATTAATAGAAGCTTTGAATGCTGCGTTTAAGTTCGATAATCAAGTGCTAGTAGAACAGTGGATAGAAGGGCGAGAGTTTACAGTTGCAATCTTAGATGGGCAGCCGTTACCTGTTATTGAAATGCGCACACCACGTGGGTTTTACGATTATCAGGCAAAGTATAAAGAAACGACAACTGAATACATATGCCCAGCAGAATTAACGCCAGCTTATACTGAGCAATTGCAAGTGATGTCGCTACATGCATTTGAATTAGTTGGCGCTAGCGGTTGGGGACGCGTTGATGCAATGCAAGATGCAAATGGACAGTTTTATTTACTCGAAGTAAATACTGTGCCAGGTATGACGGAAACCTCTTTGGTACCGAAGGCGGCAAAAGCACAAGATATCAGCTTTGAACAGTTAGTCGTTCGCATTTTAGAGCAAACGTTATAATATGCGCTCAAATATGAAAAAAGCGTTTACGAAAGTCGGCAGGCTGAATTGGTCTGCGATACTTGGTGTGGGCTTTTTTCTAGGTGTATTGATTTTTCTAGTACGCAGTGTGTTTTGGGTCAGCGACTGGTTGGTCGAGCACAGAGATGCACAGATTAAAACGTTAACCGTGTTGGGAGATCCTTTTTACACTGAGGAACACGACATTGTTGAAGCGATAAAACGAACAGACTTAACCAGCTTTTTTCAGTTAAATGTGAAATCGGTTCAGGCTGCTGTTAAGGATTTACCTTGGGTTGCATCTGTATCGGTGCGTAAGCAGTGGCCTGATACAATTCAGGTTTATGTTGTTGAGCATAAACCTGTCGCATTTTGGAATAGTGATTCACTACTGAATGCGGATGGCGTCATATTTCAAGCTGATAGCACTAAGCTATCTACTAACTTACCTCAGTTATATGGTCCAGAGGGAAGTGAAGGTGAAGCTTGGGAAACGTTTTTGCAATTGAAGGCCATGTTGGCAGTCAATTCATTTGAATTAACTAGTTTGGCGCTTTCCGAGCGGTTTGCTTGGCAGCTATGGTTAAAAAATGGCATCGAACTAAATTTAGGCAGAGAAGAAAAAGCAAAGAGAGTGCAAAGGTTCATTGACGTGTATCCGCTTTTAAAAAGACCCGAAGGTGCACTGCTTGATGTGATCGATTTGCGTTATGATACAGGGCTGGCGGTAAGTTGGAGATACCCCCAGGTACATGAGAAAAAAGAAAAGAGTAAAGCATGACCAAGTCAGCAGAAAGAAACTTAGTGATAGGACTCGATGTAGGTACTGCAAAAGTAGTTGCTACTGTCGGTGAGATCACATCCGATAATCAATTAAGTATTGTTGGCGTTGGTAACCAAGTTGCGCACGGTATGGATAAGGGCGGAGTCAACGATCTTAATTTGGTATCTGATTCGATTAAACGTGCAATTGATGAAGCCGAATTAATGGCGGATTGCAGAATTAGCTCGGTGTATCTGGGTATTTCGGGTAAACATATTCAATGCCAAAACGAAAGTGGCGTAGTGGCAATTAATAACACAGAAGTCACAGATGATGATATTGCAAATGTTATCCATATTGCTCGGTCTGTGCCTATTTCGGCTGAGCGTAAAATGCTGCATTCGTTGCCACAAGAGTACAGCATTGATATGCAAGAGGGGATCAAAAACCCACTTGGTATGAGTGGAGTAAGGATGGAAGCGAAAGCGCATATTATTACTTGCTCCAATGACATGGCCAAGAATATAGAAAAGTGCGTAGAGCGATGCGGGCTTGAAGTTGACCAGCTTACCTTTACGGCCTTAGCTTCTTGTTATTCTGTTTTGACAGAAGATGAAAAAGAACTGGGGGCGGCTGTAGTCGATATCGGCGGCGGCACTATGGATATTGCCATTTATGTAAATGGCGCGCTGCGTCATACAGCAGTAATTCCTGTTGCTGGTAACCAAGTTACCGGAGATATTGCAAAAATATTTAGAACGCCACTCTCACATGCTGAGTCTTTGAAGGTACAATACGCGTTTGCTAGCAGTCAAATGGCCAGTGTTGAAGAAACAATTGAAGTGCCAAGCGTTGGTGGTCGTCCCTCTCGGATCATGTCTCGTCATACCTTATCAGAGGTAGTTGAGCCGAGATTTAGAGAACTATTTGAGTTGGTTCAAGAAGAAATTCGTCGCTCTGGTTTTGAAGATCAAATTGCGGCAGGTGTTGTCATGACTGGTGGCAGCGCCAAAATGAAAGGGGCTTTGGAAGTTGCAGAAGACATCTTTCAAATGCCCGTAAGGATAGGAAAGCCTGTTGGGATCACAGGATTAACAGATTATGTTGATGATCCGGCATATGCTACAGCGGTAGGTTTGTTACAATACGGCCGTACGCTGCAAGCCAAAAATGCACAAAAGGCGAAAGTAGATGCCGAAGAAGGTTGGTGGAGCCGAGTAACTAAATGGTTTCAAGGTGAGTTTTAAAGCTCAAGTCGGAGAGTGAAGATGTTTGATATTATGGAGCAACACGGCGAAGAGGCCGTAATTAAAGTAATTGGTGTTGGCGGCGGCGGTGGCAACGCCGTTGAGCATATGGTAAAGCAAGAAATAGAAGGTGTACGCTTCATTGTTGCCAACACTGACGCGCAAGCGTTAAGAAAGTCATCTGCGGATGTCACTGTCCAACTTGGTACGCAAATTACCCAAGGTTTAGGGGCGGGTGCTAATCCAGAAGTTGGTAAAAGTGCAGCCGAAGAAGATGTTGAAACGATTAAGGCGAGCCTTGAAGGTGCTGATATGGTCTTTATCGCCGCAGGTATGGGTGGCGGTACAGGTACTGGTGCTGCACCTGTGGTTGCGCGTGTCGCCAAAGAGCTGGGGATTTTGACCGTTGCCGTCGTTACGCGTCCTTTTGACTTGGAAGGTAAAAAGCGTATGGCTGCAGCTGATCATGGGATCGGTGAATTGTCTGAAATTGTAGATTCACTTATTACAATTCCTAACAACAAGTTACTGAAAGTACTTGGCAAAGGAACTACATTATTAGACGCATTTGCAAAAGCTAACGACGTTCTTTATGGCGCGGTGCAAGGCATTGCAGAATTAATTACCCGTTCAGGTCTAATTAATGTCGACTTTGCTGATGTAAGAACGGTAATGTCGGCAATGGGTACTGCGATGATGGGTACCGCAGCAGCATCTGGTCCAGATCGCGCACAAGAAGCTGCTGAAGCTGCTATTTCAAGTCCGCTGCTTGAAGATGTGGATTTGACAGGTGCAAAAGGTATTTTGGTTAATATTACCGCTGGTATGGATATCACCATTGAAGAGTTTGAAGTGGTGGGTAACCACGTCAAGGCACTGGCGTCTGAAAATGCAACAGTGGTGGTAGGTGCAGTTATTGATCCTGAAATGAGTGACGAATTACGCGTTACTGTTGTGGCCACGGGCCTTGGTGGCGAACGTAAACCTCAGTTTGGCATTGTTGATAAAGGCATTCAAGGTCTTGCTGGACAAGCTGCAACAGGGACTCATGGCCCAAGTCATACTAACGATGACTTTGTGCCAAGCTTTGGCGGTGCGGGCAATAAGCCTGTTGAATCACAGCCCAGCAGTGATACGGGTGCAGGGTTTAGCGCAGAGCCCAACACAATACAGACCAAAGAGACAATTAAAACGACTGAGCAACCAAAAGAAACTGGTGAAAAAGAAAAAGGTGACTATTTCGATATCCCAGCATTTTTGAGAAAACAGTCAGACTAGGATAAAAAATGACCGATTGGCAAGGGGTGTTATATGTGATACACTCCGCGGTCTATCTAACTTAAAGTGGGCGAATATATGATTAAACAACGTACAATTGCAGAAGTTGTTAAAGCCACAGGTGTAGGTTTACACAAAGGTGAAAAGGTCACGATCACTCTCCGACCTGCGAGCGCAAATACGGGCATTGTATTTCGTCGCGTAGATCTAGACCCTGTTGTCGATTTCGAGACAACTCCTGAAGCTGTGGGTGATACGCAATTGTGTACTTGTTTAACTAATAAAGATGGTGTTCGCCTTTCTACGACTGAGCATTTAATTGCGGCGGTCGCAGCTTTGGGCATCGATAATCTTATCGTTGAACTAGACAGTGCCGAAGTACCAATTATGGATGGTAGTGCATTACCATTTATATACTTGATACAAAAAGGCGGTATTGCTGAGTTAAATGTAGCGAAACGATTCATACGTATCAAAGAAACTGTACGTGTTGAAGACGGTGACAAATGGGCCGAAATCGAGCCGTACGATGGATTCCATATCGATTTTGAAATTGCATTTGATCACCCTGCAATTAATGCAAGTCGTCAACGCATTGGTCTAGATATTACTGCACAAAGCTTCACGCAGGAAATCAGTCGCGCGCGTACTTTCGGTTTTATGAAAGACATTGAGTATATGCATGCTAATAATCTGGCACTTGGCGGTAGCATGGATAATGCTGTTGTGTTAGATGAGTTTAAAGTGCTTAACCCAAATGGTCTGCGTTACAAAGATGAGTTTGTAAAACACAAAATACTAGACTGTGTGGGTGATTTGTTTATGACGGGTCACAACATTTTAGGTAAGGTGACATGTTATAAGTCTGGTCACGGTCTAAACAATAAACTACTGCGCGAAGTCATGGCAAATGAACAAGCGTGGGAGTGGGTTAGCTTTGACGAGCCAGTCACCATGCCAGCACCTGGTTTGGAAGCTGGACAACAAACAGCAACAGCATAAAAAAATGACGCGAAAGCGTCATTTTTTTTTAGCTATTGCCTCACAACTATTTACTGGCGTGTTTTGCCAATTTTAAAAGTTTTTCTTTTAGCCCTGCAGGTGCATTGTCGGCCAGCATTGTGAGTTGCTGTGCAGTAGACTCGCTCAAACGGTGCTGTTGGGTAGGCGGCTTTTTCGGCTCGACGACACGTTGTGATAACCGCTGTTGAGCCTCTGGGGTAGCGGTGATTTTCACTTGACTGCAATCATGAAAGCCTGATTGCCTGAACTCCGACAAGATTTCCATTTTGAGATATCCAAGGCGAGTAGCCAATGTTGCAGAAGCGGCTTCGATATGTAAAGTACCTTGACTGTAGTTAGATACACGGCACTTTTTACTTAGAATTGGACCCAGTGCCTTATTCAAGGGAGCTTGTAACGCTGCAATGTCTTGTGCTTTTTCGACATAGTTGGATAATTTGTTAGACCACTTAGGTGCCAACTCAGAGAGCGATTTAGGGTCAAATCTATTTTTAGCCATACCGTCTCCTCTATTTGAACATAGTGTATGATTTGCGCTTATTCAGCTTTATACCTAGCAAAGAGCATTGCAATATCTCTACCTGTTCTATTTTACCTTAATTTTACGCTAGGGTAATGCTTAGTCGCATCTGAAATGTCGATATCTAATATAGGAGAGCCTTGTTCTGTGTATTCGACTTGAAGTTTAGAGCGACTATCCCCATATCTGCATAATTGACAAACAATACCGTCATATCTGAAGGATATTATAGAGTGACCATATGCGTAATTACGTGTATTCTGAACCCCCCTTGCGATAGACATGTTATTAAATAGGAACAGTTTTCGCTTAGGTGGTTTGCAGATGCGCATAGTCTGGTATGATAGGGTATAAAATTAACTCGGCACACAGCACAAATTCGACTTTGTCGCCAACAGGACTTAGTAAGCCTTTTGGGAATACGCGAATGCACGGGCTTACAAACATAAGATTGAAATGGTTTAAACATGATAACTAAAATTTTTACCAAGATTTTTGGTAGCCGTAACGACCGGATGATCAAAAATTTACGCAAAACGGTCGCTTTAGTTAATGCTTTGGAAGAGCAGTATAGCAAGCTATCTGATGAACAACTAAAAGCAAAAACAGCAGAGTTTAGACAAAGATTTGAGCAAGGAACCAGCTTAGACGAATTACTTCCTGAAGCATTCGCTACTGTTCGTGAGGCCTCAAAACGCGTCTTTGAAATGCGTCATTTCGACGTGCAAATGATAGGTGGTATGGTTTTGCATCAAGGCCGTATTTCTGAGATGCGTACTGGTGAAGGTAAAACACTGACAGCAACCTTACCTGCATACCTCAATGGTTTAACAGGTAAAGGCGTCCACGTGATCACCGTGAATGATTACCTAGCAAAGCGTGATGCTGAAAATAATCGCCCGCTATTTGAATTTTTAGGTTTGAGTGTAGGCTGCAATATTCCAGGTATGATGCCAGCACAGAAAAAAGAAGCTTATGCCGCTGATATCACGTACGGCACCAACAACGAGTTTGGTTTCGATTATTTACGTGACAACATGGCGTTTAGCATTGAAGAGCGTGTACAGCGCCCACTGCATTATGCGGTTGTGGATGAAGTTGACTCGATCTTAATTGATGAGGCAAGAACACCACTGATCATTTCAGGTCCGGCAGAAGATAGCTCTGAACTTTACACCCAGATCAACAAAATTGTCCCTGAACTTATTCAACAAGAAAAAGAAGATGAAGAAGGCGTTGAAGGTGATGGTGATTACACAATTGATGAAAAATCAAAGCAAGCCCATTTAACCGAGCGTGGTCAAGTTAAAGTCGAAGAGCTGTTGATTAAGCACAGCTTGATTGAAGAAGACGATTCTTTGTATTCAGCAGGTAACATCACATTATTAAGCCATGTTTATGCGGCGCTACGTGCACATAAGTTGTATCAGAAAGATGTCGATTATGTGGTCAAAGACAATGAAGTAATTATTGTTGATGAACACACGGGTCGTACAATGGAAGGCCGCCGTTGGTCAGAAGGCCTACACCAAGCTGTAGAAGCCAAAGAAGGCGTTCGTATTCAAAATGAAAACCAAACTCTTGCTTCGATCACATTCCAAAATTACTTCCGTCTGTATGACAAATTATCAGGTATGACCGGGACAGCAGATACTGAAGCATTTGAATTTCAGTCAATCTATGGCTTAGACACTGTAGTTATCCCAACCAATAAACCGATGATACGTGATGATCGTGCAGATTTGGTTTACCTGACTCAAGAAGAAAAGTTTGAAGCAATTTTAGCCGATATTAGAGACTGCCAAAAGCGAGGACAGCCTGTTCTTGTTGGTACTATTTCAATTGAAAGTTCTGAATATCTATCTCACTTTTTACGTAAAGAAAAGATTGAGCACAATGTACTTAATGCTAAGTTCCATGCGCAAGAAGCTGACATCATTGCTGATGCCGGTTTACCGGGGAATGTTACAATCGCTACAAACATGGCGGGCCGTGGTACGGATATCGTACTAGGTGGTAACTGGCAAAATGATATTGCAAAAATTGACAACCCAAGTGAAGAACAAATATCAGAAGCAAAAACAAAATGGAAAGAGCTTCACGATAAAGTATTAGAAGCTGGTGGTTTACATATCATTGGTACTGAGCGCCATGAATCGCGACGTATTGATAATCAGCTACGTGGTCGTTCTGGTCGTCAGGGGGATGCAGGTTCAAGCCGTTTCTACCTGTCTATGGATGATGCATTAATGCGTATTTTTGCTGGTGAGCGTATGACAACCATGATGCGCAAACTTGGCATGCAACGTGGCGAAGCAATTGAGCACCCATGGGTAAACCGTGCAATAGAAAACGCACAACGCAAAGTAGAAGCGCGTAACTTTGATATTCGTAAGCAGTTACTAGAATACGATGATGTTGCCAACGATCAGCGTCGAGTTGTCTATGAGCAGCGTAATGAGCTACTGGAAGAAGGCGATATCTCAGAAACAGTGAATGCGATCCGCAGTGATGTACTCAACGGTACGATTGATCGCTTTATTCCACCGCAAAGCTTAGCTGAAATGTGGGATATCCCAGGTTTAGAAGAGCGCTTAAAAGCCGACCTACTATTGGACTTACCAATTGGTAAATGGCTTGAAGAAGACAGCAAATTGTATGAAGAGTCACTACGTGAGCGTATCATCGAAGAGGCCGAAACTGCATACAAGCAAAAAGAAGAACAAGTTGGTGTTGAAGTACTGCGACATTTTGAAAAAGCAGTCATGCTACAAAGCTTGGATCAACATTGGAAGGATCACTTGGCTGCAATGGATCACCTGCGTCAAGGTATTCACCTACGTGGTTATGCACAGAAAAATCCTAAGCAAGAGTATAAACGTGAGTCATTTGAACTGTTCTCTAATATGCTTGAAACGCTTAAAGTTGATGTGGTTGGTGTACTGAGCAAAGTACAGGTGCGTGCCGAAGAAGATGTTGAGAAAGTTGAAGAGCAGCATCGTCGTAGCGAACAAATGCCAAGACAATATCAGCATGAAGAAGCTGAAAAAGTCGGCGGTGAGGCCCCACAAGGCGCAGCGGTTGCGGCGAGAGCGGAACCTAAAGTTGGCCGTAACGAGCCGTGTCCGTGCGGTTCAGGTAAGAAATATAAGCAGTGTTGCGGTAAACTAAGCTAGGCGCACACTGAATTTAATACAAAAGCGACCTAAAGGTCGCTTTTTTTATGGGGTAAAAAGATGACTAAAAAAGTAGTCAATGTTGCAGTTGGTGTGATTGAAAAACAAGCACAGTACTTTGTCTGTAAGCGAAGTGATGAGCAACACCAAGGTGGACTCTGGGAGTTTCCGGGTGGAAAAGTGGAAGACAATGAAAGTGTTGAGCAGGCGCTTTCAAGAGAGCTCGCCGAGGAAATAGGTATTCAAGTTGAACGCTCGGAGCACTTAGTTACCATTGAACATGATTATGGTGATAAACAAGTCTGTCTTGTTGTACATGTCGTGACAGCGTTCTCTGGTGAAGCCACAGGGCTAGAAGGGCAACCAAGTCAATGGGTCAATTTTGAACAGCTTAAAAAGCTTGATTTCCCATCAGCCAATGTGGCTATTATTGATGCTTTGGCAACGTCAAAATAAGCAGTTACAAATGAATTAAATACCTTGGATTTTAATCTGATTTGCTGCAAGGTATGATTCATATATGATTTAAAAGGAGCCGACATATATGCGTAAAACATTCGCGGCAATTGGTGTGGCACTGGGCCTTGTTGGCTGTAGTGAGCAGCCACAAACAGAGCAAACTCAAGAAATAGTACAGCAACAAACGTTAATTTCAGGCATTGAGCTCGAAAATATAGACTCATCCGTTCGTCCTCAAGATGATTTTTATAGGCATGTAAATGGTAAGTGGTTTGAGAGAACTGAAATCCCTGCTGATAAATCAAATTACGGATCTTTTACTGAGTTAAATGAGAAATCGAAGGCTGCACTCAAGGTCATTTTAGAAAAAGCTGCCAACAACCCATCGGCTGCGCCGGGAAGTGACGAATACAAATTGGGTGCATTTTACAAAAGTTATACAGATGAGCTCGCGCGAGAAGAAATCGGTGTTTCGGCGCTTGACGAGTACTTAGAACCAATAAAAGCCTTAAAAAATAAGTCTCAGTTACCGGCACTGATTGCCAAATTGCAATTGCAAGGTGGCACGACTCCCTTTTCTTGGTATGTTCACAATGATGCTAAAAACTCTACCATCAACACTTTGTATCTGTACCAAACAGGCCTAGGGTTACCTGATAGGGATTTTTACCTGACAGAATCTGAGAAATTCAGCAAAACAAAAGCGGCATATCAAATTTATATTACCAATATTTTATTTGAGTTTGGATACAATGAGCAGCAATCTGAACAAGCCGCAAAGCAGATATTGGAACTGGAGACGAAAATAGCACAGGCACAATGGAGCCGTGTCGATAGCCGTGATGCATCAAAAACATATAATAAACTTAATGTCGGTGAACTAAACCAGCAAATGGCTGGGTTTGATGTTGTGGATTATTTCGAGGCTCTGGGCATTAATATTGAGGAGTTGGTTGTCTCTCAACCTTCATATTTTACCCAATTAGCAAACATCATTCAAAACACTGACGTTGAAGTTTGGCGTGCATATTTGACTTTCCATTTTGTGAGCAACTTTGCAGATCTACTCGAGCGCAAGTTAGTGGATTTACACTTTGGCTTTTATGGAAAGACGTTACGCGGTTTGGAAGCACAATCGCCAATGTGGAAAAAGGCTGCGGATGCCAGCAATGATGTGTTAGGTGAGTTACTCGGCAAAATTTATGTTAAAGAGCACTTTCCGCCAGAGGCCAAAGCTCGAATGCGCGAAATGGTTGACAATTTGATCCTTGGTTTTGATAAATCAATTGATGACTTGGACTGGATGAGCGCAGAAACAAAAGTTGCTGCAAAAGCGAAGCTCAAAAAGTTCACACCTAAAATTGGCTATCCAGACAAGTGGCGTGACTACTCCAAGCTGGAAATCAATGCGGATGACTTGGTGGGTAACTATGTTCGTTATAACCAGTGGTCATATCAAGCAATGATCGATGAAGTCGGAAAACCTGTAGATCGTTCAAGATGGTACATGACGCCGCAAACAGTGAACGCCTATTACAATCCAGTAAATAATGAAATCGTGTTTCCTGCAGCAATTTTACAACCGCCATTTTTCAATTTAGAGGCGGATGATGCCGTAAATTATGGTGCGATTGGCGCAGTAATTGGCC
Source organism: Pseudoalteromonas luteoviolacea (assembly GCF_018100925.1). GTDB lineage: Bacteria > Pseudomonadota > Gammaproteobacteria > Enterobacterales > Alteromonadaceae > Pseudoalteromonas > Pseudoalteromonas obscura. The sequence goes on from NZ_JAGJEH010000008.1 coordinate 147,894, forward strand.
ATGAGATTGGCCACGGTTTTGATGACCAAGGCGCTAAGTATGATGGCGATGGAAACTTAAGAAACTGGTGGAGTGATAATGATTTATCACAGTTTGAGGCCCGTGGAAAACAACTGATTGATCAGTTTAATGGGTATAAGCCTTTCGACGATGCCCATGTTAATGGCGAGCTGACTCTCGGCGAAAACATAGGTGATTTAGGAGGCTTAACTGTTGCTTATAAAGCTTATAAATTGTCTTTGCAAGGTAAAGAGGCCCCTGAGATTGATGGGTATACCGGCTCACAGCGATTCTTTATGGGTTGGGGGCAGATTTGGCGCAGAGAATACCGTGACGAAGAGCTCAGAAACCGCTTAATGACAGACTCTCACTCGCCTAGTGAATATCGCGTTATCGGTATTTTATCTAATATGCCGCAGTTTCATGAAGCCTTTGATGTGAAAGAAGGTGACGGTATGTACATAAAGCCAGATGAACGAGTAAAGATCTGGTAATTCTAAGTACACGTTAATAAAAGCCCGCTACAAGTAAATCTTGAGCGGGTTTTTTTGTGGAATAAACGGGCTTTTATAAAATTTGATAGCGCTGTCATTTTTTCTTCGATATGATGAAAAGCTAACAATAAGTTGGTTAGTATTATTCCCTTGAGTCGCGTCAATCGTCTGCAGTAACGCTATACCATAAAGTCGTATAATTCAGTATGCGCGGCAGCGACGAGTAGCTTTTGCTAGAATGTGGTTTCAAGGAATAGCCTTTAGGAGCGAATATGAATCTACGAAAAAACATGCTGGCGCATATGTTTGCGACGACCCTGATCACGTCCTCGTGGGGGGCGAGCGCAATGCTCTCTCAATCACAGCTTGATGCCTTTGCTAAAGACACGCAACTCACTTTCGCGGTAGAAAATAACTTTCATGGTGGTGCTGGCAGTTTTATCGGCTCCATCTCTTTAAAAAACAACTCGAAAATCGCACTACCTAAAGGTGAAAGCGATTGGCAGATTTATGTGCATTCGGTGAGAAAAATTAAGACCTTGGCGTCAGCAGGTTTACGTATTGAACATGTCAATGGAGACTTACATCGTTTTGTTCCTACACCGGAATTTGCGGGGTTAGCTGCAAATGGCTCCTTGAAGATCGAATTTGAGGCTGGCGCGTGGATTGCCGCTTATACGGATTTTATGCCTCGCGCATTTATTGTTTCGGGTCAATCACTACCAGTTGTGTTCGCTAATACTGATACAGAAGACATGCTGGCATTTGTTGCCCCCATCGAACGTGACAATCAGCTAAAAAGGCATAATGAGCCGCTTGATTACTCTCCGATTGCCAATGCCGCTTGGCGCTATGAGCACAATCAGCACAGTGTCAAAGTAAATAGAGAAGCGGCACTAAAGCGAATTATCCCTAAACCTCAGAATGTTGATTTTAATCGCGGCGTTGCTGAGTTAAATGGGCAGTGGCAAATTAGGTTTGCGGGCAGACTGAAGTCAGAAGTGAGCGTCTTCCAAGAGGACCTTTCTGAATTTGGATTAAAATTAGATGCCAAAGCAGATCATATTCCAACTGGTGAATCTCCAACTATCTATTTGAAAGTCGAATCAGAGCAGGGACGATATGAAAATCGTTCTGGGAGCTACAAACTAGAAATTGATGACGATAAAATTGAGATTATCGGTGTTGATAATGCTGGTGTATTTTATGGCATACAAAGTCTGTTGGCATTGCTATCAAAAGAGTCGAATGGCGGGGTAACTGCGCCAAACGTTGAAATTGAAGATACGCCGAGATATGACTGGCGAGGTATGCATTATGATAATGCGCGAAACTACCACGGCAAAGACGCATTATTTAAACTTGTTGAGCAAATGGCACGTTATAAACTCAATAAGTTTCATTGGCACTTTTCTGACGATGAAGGCTGGCGATTAGAGATCCCGGGTTTACCTGAGTTGTCAGAAATAGGCGGATATCGCTGTTTTGACTTAGAAGAGCGTCAATGTTTGCTAACCCAACTAGGCACAGGTCCATTCAAGTCAGGATCAGGTAACGGCTATTTATCGCGAGAAGATTTCGTTGAACTCCTCAAGTTTGCTAAAGCTAGGCATATCGACATAATTCCAGAGATAGAAGGACCTGGTCACGCTCGAGCAGCTATTATTGCGATGGAAGCGAGATATCACACGTTAATGGAGCAGGGTAAAGAAGCTGACGCGCGTGCGTTCTTATTAAGCGACCCTGAAGATAAGTCTGAGTACTTAACTGTTCAAAATTACACAGATAATTCATTCAATGTCTGTATGGATTCTACTTATGCATTCATAGAGAAAGTGACTTATGAATTGCAAGGTATGTATCGTGAAGCTGGCACCCGACTGGAGAATTTGCACTTTGGTGGTGATGAAGTTGGCGCGGGCTCTTGGACCCAGTCACCAGCTTGCGATGCTCTGTTTAAAGACGCTAACAACGGCATTGCTGGCCCTGCGGATTTAAAGCCCTATTTTACGCAACGCATCGCAAAGATCTTTGCTAAGCGTGGTATCGCACCGGGTGCGTGGGAAGATGGTTTAATGTATGACAGAGTGAATCCATTTAAGCGTGATGAGTTTCCAAATCAAGTGTTTACTGCCAATGTGTGGGATAATATCTGGGAATGGGGTGTGGCAGATAGGGCATATCGTTTAGCTAATGATGGATATCAAGTTGTACTATCTCATGGTACGCATCTTTACTTCGATCACCCGTATGAGGCACATCCTGAAGAGCGCGGGTACTATTGGGCTGCAAGGTACACAGATACTAAGAAAGCATTCGGCTACATGCCTGATGATGTATATGCCAATGCCGATTTCACGCGTAATGGTGAAGCAATTGACAACCTTGAAGCGCTAGTTGGTAGGCCGTTACCTAAATTAGAAAAACCGCAAAATATTCTAGGTATGCAAGGGCAGGTATGGACAGAAACCATTCGCACGGAAGAGCAGGTGATGGCGATGATATTCCCGCGTTTACTTACTGTTGCTGAACGTGCTTGGCACAAAGCAAGCTGGGAAGGTGAGCTGCCAAATGAAAAATTGCGCGCAGCAGATTGGCAAGAGTTCTCAGCGACACTGGCACTTAAAGAGTTAGATAAACTAGTTGCGTCAGGTGTCAATGTGAATTTACCAGTCCCAGGTGCGGTAATTGAAGGTGGTAAGTTACTAGCAAATAGCGCGTTTTCTTTCTTGACCATAGAAGTGAGCCAAGATGCAGGTAAAACATGGCAAACTTATACAGGTCCGATGACGGTTTCAAAGCCATCTGATATTCGTTTGAGAACGGCATTAGCTGGTAAAAAATACAGCCGAATTACAGGTTTAGAGTAATTTAATTGGGTCTTTTGGAATTAATTAGGGGCGTTTGCCCCTTTTTTAAATCCAGAATAGTATAATTTCTAACTAGAAATACGTGTAAAATTAACGTAAAGTTAAATGTCAGCGCTGTCATTTTGTTGCATTAGTTGTTTTTTGTATTCAACATCAGCTGAGCAGCGCGGCTATAAACCATGAATAATGGGTATAACAAAAACACATATCGTGTGCTTGTGACTTAAGAGTCGTGAGTACAACTTGTCATAAGATTTTATTGCAACAAGAAGAGTATTATGGAAGCAACAGTGGATATGAATGAAAAAGCGAAGCAGAGTGTCTGGTTGCCGATGACGCTGGCTGGTTCTATGTTTTTTATATTGGGGTGCATAACCTGGCTAAATGGTGCAATCACACCTTTTTTACAGCAAATGCTTGAGCTATCACCTTTACAAGCGTCATTTATTATATCGTCATTTTATATTGCGGTAACAATTGCAGGTATCCCTTCTGCGATGGTGATCAAAAAGGTGGGCTATAAAAATGGCATGGCAGTGGGTTGTGTGATTATGGCTCTGTCTGCGCTTCTTTATATTCCTGCGGCAAAAATGCAGGCGATTGAAGTATTCCTTTTAGCCCAGCTATTGATTGGTGTTGGTCAAACTGTGCTACAAACTGCGGTGAATCCCTATGTGGTAAAAATGGGATCTGAAAAATCAGCAGCTGTGCGCGTATGTATTATGGGCTTATTAAATAAGTCAGCTGGCGTGATTGTCCCAATTGTATTTGCAGCTGTTGTGGTTAGCGGTGTTGTAAATGGTGGTGAGAGCTTGTCTCAAGAACAGAAAGACGCAATGGCAAACAGCCTGATAGCACCATACTTGGCGATTGCTGGTTTGATATTCTTGTTTGCGCTTTTCGCAAAATTTGCGCCACTACCTGATTTGGTTTTCGAAGAAGAGAGTAAAACATCTAAAGGTGAATTGAGAGAAGCACTTCAGCATCCTCATCTTGTACTGGGTGTTGTAGGTATTGCTTTATATGTTGCTGTTGAAGTGATCGCAGCAGATACAATAGGCTCTTACGCGTTACATTTAGGTATTGCAGATTATTCAATTATGACATCCTATACTATGGGCTGTATGTTGTTAGGCTACGCGATCGGTATTGTATTGATACCGCGTTTTATGTCTCAGCAAAGTGCGCTGGTGATGTCTGGCATAGCCGGTATTATTACCGTATTGGCTGTTGTAATGGGTGACAACAACTCTTTTGCAATTTCTAACCTATTGTTAGTGCCTTTTGGTGGACCTCAGCTGCCAGATCCGCTATTGTGTATCGCATTACTTGGTTTTGCTAACGCCATGGTATGGCCAGCAATTTGGCCTCTGGCTTTAGATGGTCTAGGGCGATTAACTGGTACAGCCTCTGGTTTATTGATCATGGGTATTGCCGGTGGTGCTTTAGGTCCACTATTGATTGGTTTAGGGAATGTTGCAGGTTTAGGTGCGCAAGGTGCATATAGCCTGATGATCCCAAGTTATATATTTATACTATTCTATGCTTTGAAAGGTCATAAGATGAGAAGCTGGAAATAAGTGAACAGAATTTCTATTTATAAGTAGAAATAATCCCGTGTGTAATGCCACCTAGCTTTAGGTGGCATTTTTTGTTTTAAACTTCCTATCAAAGCTTAAAGATGCGAATTCACTCATAATTGGAGTGAGCTGCCAAGGGGTCCTGTAAGCTTGCGAGTAGAACTATACCCTTTTAGAACCATATATCGAAAGCGCGTACTCAAAATGCGCTAGAGAAGCTGTGCTGTGAAGGTTTATCGTATAAGTGAGTGGGTTTGAATGAAACAATCGTCGCAACGCAAATCCAATGCACAGAAGATATGTCAGTGTGAATCACAACGTTGAAAAGATGTTTTTATATTTTTTAGGGATGTTTTTGAATTATTTTAGATTACACGATAGAAGAAGGGGAGATGGGGCGACTGATGGGGCTCGAACCCACGACAACCGGAATCACAATCCAGGGCTCTACCAACTGAGCTACAGCCGCCACAATGTTTCGTGTAACACCTCTTGGGTGTGGCGCGCATATTACAGAACTTTTCATTTAATGCAAAGCCTTTTTTTATTTTTTTGAAGATTTTTGTCGGTTTGGGGAAAATTCCCACATTGTGACTAATATTTATACCTGTTGTTAATGGTTGTACAAAAATCTCGGTAACAGGAAACTTTATGGACATATTATTCGATTGGTTCAATAACAATTCAGATTTGGTTATGCACTATATACTCCAAGGTCTGCTCGCCTTACTCATCTTCTTTATAGGGCTCAGAGTTACACGCTTTTTATCGAGCTTAACTGAAAAGGCAATTTGCAATCGGAAGGTAGATAAAGCAGTTGGTGTGTTTTTATCGAATATTGTCTACGCATTAGGTTTTGTCGCTACGCTACTGATGGCATTGTCACAGGTTGGAGTTGAAACCACGTCTTTCATTGCTATTTTAGGTGCAGCAGGTTTGGCTGTTGGTTTAGCGTTGCAGGGTTCATTATCTAATTTTGCCTCTGGGGTGCTCATCATTATTCTGAGACCTTTTAAGTCGGGTGATTATATTGATGCTGGCGGTCAATCCGGCAGTGTTAGGAAGATTGAAATATTTTCTACAGAATTGATTACGCCTGACAACAAAGTCATTATAATACCCAATTCTTCAGTTATGTCTGGCGCGATAGTAAACTATTCCAGAGAGTTGACCAGACGTATCGATTTAGTCATTGGGGTTAGTTATGATGCCGACCTCAAGCAGGTTAAATCAGTGTTAGAAGGGGTCCTGACAAGTGAATCTCGAATCTTGAATGACCCAAGCTATACCGTGGCCGTGTTAGAGTTGGGAGACTCTAGCGTAAACTTTGCTGTTCGACCATGGGTGAACACCGGTGACTACTGGCCAACGTATTTCGATTTGCTTGAAAACATTAAAAATGCATTAGATGATGCACAAATTAATATTCCGTATCCGCAAATGGATGTGCACTTACAAAAAACTGAAAAATAAGGTTGATTTTAGAATGAAATTAAAACTGATCTCTCTGTGTGCATTAGTCGCTATGTCGTCACAGTTAGCAGCTAAAGAAACAAGCTCTGATAGTGTGCCTGCTGAAGAGAAAGAGTGGGATATAACGAGTGAAGTAGGCGCTATTGTGACGAGCGGTAATACGGAAACAACTACTCTAAAAGGTGAAATCAAAGCGAAACATCACTTAGATAATTGGCGCAACGAATATAAAATCGATGGTATTTTCAAAGAAGATGAAATAGAAAATGAAGATGGCGAAAGAGTAAAAGAGCGTACCAATGAAAAGTACTCTTTATCTGTGCAGGGAAATTACAAGCTAGTTGAGGACCACAGCCATTTGTTTATTTACGGTGCATATGACTCCGATTATTTTGGCGCGTATCGTAGCGAAACAGTATTTTCGGTTGGTTATGGATTGAGACTTGTAAAGCGCAGTGATATGTACCTTGATTTTGAAATTGGGCCGGGTATAAAGCGCTTTGAATATCAAGAAGACAGTACAGAGACTAACAAAGATGGGAAGTCTTTGGCAGGAGAAACGGAGAGTGAAGCGATAGGTGTTGCAAAACTTGATTACGAGTGGACACTGTCTGACAATGCTAAGTTTACCCAAGTAGTGGCAATAGAGTACGGTGATACGAACACAAAGACAGAATCAGAAACTGCACTGCTGGCAAAAGTTAATGGCTCTTTGCAAATGAAAGTGGCCTATAAAATCACTAACAATTCGGAGGTTGACGATGACAAAGAGAAAACGGACACAGAAACATCGTTGACTCTGGTTTACAGTTTTTAACGTGCTGGTACGTTTGATAACAAAGATATGACAAAAAAAAGGGCTTTGGCCCTTTTTTTATTGGTTTGATCTCGTGTAAAATGCGCAGTCTTAAATTTTTGATGTGCTTCAGGGTGTATAAATCAGATGATTCTTAAACGAATATTAGTTTTTGTTTTGCTAAGTTTTAGTGCTATTTCTGTGGCTTTTACGCCTACACCAGAGCAAATTGAACAATTTTCGAAGTTACCTAAAGCGCAACAAGAAGCACTTGCCCGCCAGTATGGTTTTGATGTCTCTAGCCTCAACAACTCAACAGATAAGAATAAAGATTCTGAAGGCTTCAAATCTAGCATTAGACCCCGAAATACTGATGAGGAAGACGTCGAAAAGCAAAAAGATGAATTTGACCCAACTGAAGACCCTTTGACACCATTTGGCTACGAACTGTTTTCTGGTGAGCCAACTTCTTTTGCACCTACTGAAATCGCATCTGTACCATCTGATTACATCATTGGCCGTGGTGACTCTGTCAGTGTAAATCTCTATGGTAAAGAAAGCACTACACATACTTTACTAGTAGACAACGAAGGCAGGTTAACTATTCCGGATTTTTCACCAGTACAAGTAGCTGGCCTGACATATGATGAATTAAAAAAGCTAGTCGCAAATAAAATTGCAAAAGAGGCGATTGGTTTAAATGTATTTATTTCAATGGCTGAATTACGCTCAATGCGTGTAATGGTGGTTGGTGAAGCTTATAAACCAGGTAGCTACACAGTATCTCCTTTATCTACGGTGACGCACGCTCTATATGTTAGTGGTGGACTGACAGAAATCGCAAGCTTACGTAATATTCAAGTAAAACGTGCAGGAAAGACCGTAGCGGTCTTAGATCTATACGATTTACTATTGAATGGTGATACAAGTGGTGATGTTAGTTTACGCTCAGGTGATGTTGTATTTATTCCTTCTGTAGGACCTCAAGTTTCAGTTGAAGGTGCAGTAAAACGTGCTGGCATTTTTGAATTGACCGCGAAGGACGACAAAGAATCACTTGTTAAAATGTTTGGTGGATTTAAAGAAAATGCGTTTACTAAACGTGTTCAAGTGCGCCGAATCATGAATGGTACTAAAAACCTTGCTGTGTCCGCAGACTTTTCGTCAGAAGATAGCGATTTCGCCCCACAAGGCGGTGACCACTATGTGGTACAAAGTGTTAACGATGAAGTGGTGGATTCAGTCACTTTAATTGGTGCAGTAGTAAGGCCTGGGCTATATGAGTGGCAGTCAGGAATGACTGTAGATCAGCTGTTAAGTAATTTAAAATCAGATTTACTACCTCAAGCTGATTATAGCTATGCGCTAGTGGTCAGGGAAAAGTCTGTTTTAGGTGATGTAGAAGTTATTCAATTTTCTTTAGCGGATGCCTTAAAAAGCAAAAATATGGCATTACAAAAAAATGATGAAATATATATCTTTAGCCGCTTTGAACTGAGAGAGACTGAAGAGCAAGCTCTGGCAAATTTGGCATTAACTGAAGAGCAAAAAATTCAGCAACAAAAAGTTAAGTTGTGGCACTTATTTGAGTATCAAGAGTTTAAAAACAAAGTACAAACTTTTGATGATATTGTACAAATTGAGTTAGAGAAGGCTGAGTTGCTAGAAGATGATTTAGAGCCTCAAGAAGGACAATATGCAACTTTCAGTCGTACAGAATTACTTAAACCTCTATTAAAACGACTTGAGTTTCAAGCTTCGTCATCTGATAAGTCTGCAACCATTGAAGTATTAGGGCAGGTACGTTTCCCAGGTGTATACCCGCTTGCAAAAAATGCGACTGTTGGTAAAGCCATTGATGCTGCCGGTGGTGTATTAGAGTCAGCCTATGCCCAGCGTGCAGAACTTACGCGTTTTATCAACCAGAAAGATCAGCAGTTTAAGCATATTCAAGTCAATTTTAATGAACACGAAGCGCTTGATATAAAGCTGCAAAGCAGAGACACGCTAAACATTCTTATGCAACCAAATTGGCTAAATGGCTATAAGGTAACGGTAGAAGGCGAGGTGCGTTTCCCCGGAACTTATACAGTGAGTCGTGGTGAAACGCTGCAAGATGTTATCAAGCGTGCAGGTGGATTATCTGAATATGCAGAGCCAAAAGCAGCTGTATTCACTCGTGAATCAATTAAAGAGCAAGAGCAGCTTCAACTAGCAAAACTATCCGATGAGCTAAGAAAAGATATCGCTTCTAAAAGCTTCCAAAATTCAATCGGACAGAACAATAGTATTAGCTATGACGAAATGAATATGCTTTTAAAAGATCTTGCTAGTGTTAAAGCAGTTGGTCGATTAGTAATTGATTTACCAAATATACTGGAAAATAAAGACTCTGTTGTTTTACAAGATGGCGATGCTTTATATGTTCCAGGAAAGCAAGATTCTATTTCTATTATTGGCGAAGTTAACTATGCTTCATCTCACTTATTTAAATCAGGTGTAACTATCGATCAATACCTTGAGTTGAGTGGTGGCGTGAAAGACAGAGCGAAAGAAGACCAGATTTATGTCATTAAAGCAAATGGTGCGGTATTTATCCCCAATTCATCAAGTTGGTTTGCTGTAAGTAATGAACATGAATTAGGCCCAGGAGATACTATTGTTGTTCCAATGGATGCCTCTCATATGGATAACCTAACGTTGTGGAGTACAGCAACACAGATCTTTTATCAGTTAGGTGTTGGTGTCGCTGCTATTGCGCGAATATAGGCATTACAGTGTATTCATTTTATAGTTTTTTAAATGTGCAGTGGTTAGAGAGTAGGAATAAGAGATTCAATGGAAACATCTAAATTAAATACTGAAGACGGTTATCAATCTAGATTCGAAAAAGATGAAGTTGATGTTTCTGAACTGTTTACCGTCGTTGCCTCAAGGAAGTGGTTTTTATTTGGCATCACATCGATTTTCGCAGTTTTATCTATTGCGCTATCTTTGTCATTACCAAATATATATAAATCAGAAGTGCTGCTTTCTCCTGCACATGAATCAAAAAGCTCGAACCTTGGTGGGTTAGCAGGTCAACTAGGAGGAATCGCTGGGCTAACCGGGATTTCTTTGGGTGGAGGCGATGATAAAACAACGCTTGCATTAGAAGTTTTAAAGTCGAGACAATTCATTAAGAGTTTCATTGAAAAACATGACTTACTGCCAGATTTAATGGCAGTAAAAGAATGGGAACAGGGCAAAAATGAAATTGTTTATGACGAAGAGTTATACGATGTTGATAGTAAAACTTGGGTAAGGGATGTTGAGCCGCCAAAGACAGCTAAGCCTTCTCGCCAAGAAGCATATATAGAATTTAAAAAGATCTTTGAGGTCAACGAAGCTAAGGATACTGGTTATGTAACAATCAGTATTGACCATCAATCACCAGAAATTGCACAGCGTTGGGTCGAGCTTCTTGTAATGGAAATTAATCAAACGATTAAAACTATGGATGTTGTTGAAGCTAAGAAAAGTATAAAGTTTTTAGAAGAGCAGCTTTCAAAGAACGATATCGCTGAGCTTAAAACGGTTTTATTTGGCTTAATTGAAGAGCAAGTTAAGACTATTATGTTCTCCGAATCTCGCGCTGAATATGTGTTTAAAACAATAGATCCTGCGATTGTACCTGAGTTGAAGCACTCACCTAAGCGCGCTGTAATCTGTGTCGCAGGTACTGTATTTGGATTTATTGTTGGAATTGTAATTATTCTTATTGGCTTATTTAGAAATGGTCAAAAGGGTTAGGTAAAGGGTTGCACCCTTACTAATTAAACTGAGTGAAGTCTTAGATGGTTTATTTTTTACCTTTTATAACATCTTTCGTTGCTTGCGTTTTAGCCGTTTATTTGGTGTATCCGTTATCTATTAAATATGGGCTAGTCGATTCGCCATGTGCGCGTAAGCAACATAAAGGAGAGATCCCTTTAGTTGGAGGGATTGCAATTTATATAGCCATATTGCTCTCTTCATTACTGTTTTTTAGAGATGACCTTTTAATCGTGTATGTAATATCAAGTACAGCCATACTGATTGTAGGGGTGTTAGACGATAGATTTGAGTTATCGGTAAAGTCACGCATCTTGATCCAAGTAATCGCTGCGCTATTTTTGATCTCACAATCAGGCCTGTACATAGATAGCTTCGGATATATTCTAGGTAACGATTTTGAGTTATACCTTGGCAAGTTTGGCGTGGTTGTTACTGTGATCGCTGTTGTGGGTGCGATCAATGCATTCAATATGGTAGATGGTATTGATGGCCTTGCAGGTATGTTGAGCTTGGTTTCATTCACTTGCTTAGGCTTCCTGTACTATTACACTGGTAGCCAATGGGCTATTTTACCAACTGTATTTATGGCCGCAATCTTGGCGTTCCTTATGTACAATTTGCGTTGGCCCTCTCGCTCAGTGCACAAAATATTTATGGGTGATGCAGGCAGCATGCTTATTGGCTTCACCGTTGTTTGGTTACTTATTGTTGGTGTCGATACGAAAGGAGACGCAGAGGCAATTTTAAAACCTGTCACAGCTTTGTATCTAATAGCTGTTCCATTTATGGATATGGTTGCAATTATGTACAGACGGGTGAAAAAAGGTAAATCTCCGTTTAAACCAGACAGAGAGCATCTGCATCATATTTTTGAACGTATCGGATTCAGCCGTAAAAGGTCGTTACTCTACATTTCCCTAATAGCAATTGTCATCGCAATTGCTGGATGTTTGATGCAAGTCTTAGGTGTACCTGAGTGGGTAATGTTTTCAATATTTTTGTCGCTGTTTTTAATTTACAACTTTGCTTTGATGCATGTATGGAAAATCACGACTTGGGTGAGAAAGCATCGTGATAAACGACTTTCCAAACGTTAGTAAAAGTTAATTTAAGAGATTCAGCATGAAACAAACTCTCAATTTGATTGGCAGAAAAGAAGCATTATTTACTCAAGATATCTTAGCTGCTGAAGAAGAACTAAAAAAAGCAGTATCTACATCTCGGTTTTTGGTGTTAGGTGGTGCAGGTTCAATTGGCCAAGCCGTCACCAAAGAAATATTTAAAAGAAACCCAAAGAAACTTCATGTTGTTGATATTAGTGAAAACAACATGGTGGAGTTGGTTCGTGATATTCGCAGTTCTTTTGGTTATATAGACGGTGACTTTCAAACGTTTGCTCTAGATATTGGTTCAATTGAATATGATGCCTTTATCAAGGCTGATGGCGAGTATGATTATGTTTTAAATCTATCGGCATTGAAACACGTACGCAGTGAAAAAGACCCGTTCACTCTGATGCGTATGATTGATGTAAATGTTTTCAATACAGAGAAGACAATTCAGCAGTCTATTGATAAGGGTGTAAAGAAATACTTCTGTGTATCAACTGATAAAGCTGCAAACCCAGTCAATATGATGGGGGCATCAAAGCGCATCATGGAAATGTTCTTAATGCGTCGCAGTGAAGAGATTGATATTTCTACTGCTCGTTTTGCGAATGTTGCATTTTCTGATGGTTCTTTGTTACACGGATTTAATCAGCGTATCGAGAAGAAGCAGCCTATCGTAGCTCCGAGTGATATCAAACGTTATTTTGTTGTACCTCAGGAGTCCGGTGAACTATGTTTAATGTCGTGTATATTCGGTGAAAATAGAGATATCTTCTTCCCTAAATTGAGTGAGTCTCTACACCTTATCACTTTTGCAGATATCGCTGTTAAATACCTCAACGAACGCGGTTATGAACCTTACTTGTGTAAAGACGAAGATGAAGCGCGAGAGCTTGCCAAAACACTACCTGCAGAAGGTAAGTGGCCTTGTTTATTTACTTCAAGTGATACAACGGGTGAGAAAGATTTTGAAGAGTTTTTCACCGATAAAGAAGTGTTGGACATGGAGCGATTCGAAAATCTAGGCATTATCAAAAACGAAGCGCTTTATGACAATGAGCTTTTAGAGTTGTTCGAAAATACTATTGCCAAATATAAGTCAGACAAGCAGTGGAGCAAAGAGGAAATCGTAAAGCTATTCTTTACTATGATCCCTGATTTTGGACATAAAGAAACAGGTAAGTACCTCGACAGCAAAATGTGATTTGGAGCCATAATGACGCCATTAAAAATCAATGACTTTGTGCGCGAACTTTACGCAACAAATGACTTTATTCCACTACATGCGCCTACATTTCAAGGTAATGAAAAAGCCTATGTTACTCAAACAATTGACAGTACATTTGTCTCAAGTGTGGGTAAATTTGTCGATGAGTTCGAAACAAAAATGGAAGAGTTAACAGGTTCTGCTAAGGCGGTTGCTACGGTAAATGGTACTGCTGCATTACATGCAGCTTTGTACATGGCTGGGGTTCGCGCCGGTGATCTTGTAATTACTCAGGCTTTAACATTTGTGGCAACGTGTAACGCTGTGCACCATATGGGGGCAGAAGCTGTTTTTGTTGATGTATCGCCAAAAAGCTTAGGATTATGCCCTAAAGCGTTAGATGAGTTTTTGCAGGAACATGCAATTCAAACTGAACAAGGGTGTATTCATAAACAAACTAAGCAGCGCTTTCAGGCTGTAGTGCCTATGCACACCTTTGGTCATCCTGTTGAGCTAGATGAGTTAATGCAAGTATGTAGTAAATGGAATATTACCATTGTCGAAGATGCTGCAGAAAGCTTGGGCTCATACTACAAAGGCGTGCATACGGGGACTTTTGGTGAGTTTGGTGCAGTTAGCTTTAATGGCAATAAAATAATAACAACGGGCGGTGGTGGTATAGTTTTGTGTAAATCAGCGGAAGCTGGCGCTCATACCAAGCATATAACCACTACAGCAAAGGTGCCCCACCCATTCGAGTTTTATCATGACGAAGCTGGCTTCAATTATAGAATGCCAAACTTGAATGCCGCATTAGGGTGTGCTCAATTGGAGCGGCTTGAATTATTTGTAAAACAGAAAAGATTGCTTGCAAACAAGTATTGTGGCTTTTTTGCAAACTCGGACTTTAAATTTGTTGTTGAGCCTGAATACGCACAATCAAATTATTGGTTAAACGCCGTAATATGCCCAGACAAAGAGGCAAGAGATAGGCTACTTAAAGAGACGAACGCAGCAGGTGTGATGACTAGGCCAATTTGGCAATTAATGCACAGATTACCTATGTTTGAAAGTGCACTGCGAGGCGATCTAAGTAACTCTGAATATATTGAATCTAGGCTAGTTAACTTACCAAGTACTCCTTTGGAATTAATATGAAAGTAGCATTAGTTACAAGCACAAGAGCTGACTTTGGCTTATTGTTGCCTCTGATACAAAAGTTAGAAGCCGACCCTTCTTTTTCTGTTAGCATTTTGGCTACGGGCAGTCACACAGATAGCTCGCGGGGTGACACACTTCAAGAAGTTCACAATGAGGGTATCCAAGACCTTCATGTGATAGAAGTTGATACTAATGATACGTCAGATGTGGGGGTTGCGGTTTCTGCAGCACACACTTTAGAGAAGTTCTCGACTAAATTCGAAGAGTTGAAACCGGATCTAGTAGTCTTATTGGGCGATAGGTATGAGATTTTATCGGTCACAATGGCGGCATTTTTATTAAAATTACCTATTGCGCATATCTCAGGTGGAGATGTAACCACGGGTGCTTTAGACGATTCTATAAGACATAGTATTACCAAATTATCTCACATTCACTTCCCTACAACTGAGGAATATCGACAGAGGGTTATCCAGTTAGGAGAACAACCTGACCGAGTATTCAACGTAGGGAACCTGTGTATTGATAACGTAAAGATGCTTGAGAAAGTTGAGCTTAAAGAGCTTGAACAGTTTTTAGAGTTTGACTTGAATAGATTCAAGCAAAACATATTAGTTACTCTGCACCCGGAGACAACGAGAGACAACCAAGCATCTTTGAATGATGCTTTTTTTAATGCGTTAGCACAGTTAGAGGACGTGGGTATAATTATTACCTACCCCAATCATGATGCCGGCGGGGATACCATTATCGAAAGCATTCAGAACCTTAAACGACAAAAAGGCGAAGCAGTATGTGTGCGCGAGTCGTTAGGCATGCGCCGTTATCATTCATTATTGACTCATGTAAATGCAGTAGTTGGTAACTCCTCCAGTGGGATCACTGAAGTACCGTCATATGGTATACCAACAGTTGATGTTGGTGACCGACAGCAAGGTAGGATCAGAGCTGAGTCCGTTATAAACGTCGATTATGGTGATGCAAGCATTCAGAATGCAATCACCCTAGCTCTGGGTGAGAAAATGCAGCACGCGTGTTTATCCGCAACAAATCCATATGGCGATGGCAATACCGCAGAGAGAATAGTTGAAACCCTGAAGCGTATCGAAACAAATGGGTTAATTAAGAAGGTTTTTTATGATGCATAATATTAAGCATGTTTACATTATTGCTGAGGCGGGCGTAAATCATAACGCAGACTATGATATGGCTAGGGAAATGATTAAAGTCGCAAAGGACTCTGGCGTAGATGCGGTTAAGTTTCAAATAGCTGTGCCAGAGCTTGTTATGACTAAGTGGGCCGACAAAGCTGATTATCAAGAAGCAAATACTGGCGGTGATGAAAGTCAGCTAGAAATGTGTAAAAAATTACACTTGAAATTGTCAGACTACGCTGGCCTTAAAGATTATTGTGATGAGCTTGGAATTACGTTTTTAGCAACTGCATTTGACCAACCTTCGTTCGAAGTACTCAAAGAGTTGGGTGTAGATACGTATAAAATACCTTCTGGTGAAGTAAATAACCTGCCTTATTTACGAATGCACTGTGAAAAGGGTATTAAGATTATTCTTTCAACTGGTATGGCAACAATGGCAGAAGTTAAAGAAGCTGTTGCTGTATTGACTGAAGGTGGTGTCGATAAAGCGGATATCACAGTGCTCCACTGTAATACTGAATACCCAACACCTATGGGAGATGTCAATCTTAAGGCTATGGCTCATATTCAGAAAGAGCTAGGGGTAGAAGTAGGTTATTCTGACCATACCAAAGGTATCGAAGTACCTATTGCTGCTGTTGCTCTAGGGGCTACTTGCATTGAAAAGCACTTCACATTAGATCGGACATTGCCTGGCCCAGACCACATTGCAAGCATTGAGCCTGATGAACTGAATTTGATGGTTAGTTCAATAAGGAATATCCAAGAAGCAATAGCTGGAAGTGGTGAAAAGAAGCCCTCGGAAAGTGAAAGTAAGAATATCGCCATTGCGAGACGCTCAATCGTTGCGAGTGGCGCAATCAAAAAAGGTGAAGTTCTCACGGAAAAAAATATCACAGCAAAGCGTCCAGCAACGGGGTTGAGCCCAATGCTTTGGGATGAAGTAATTGGTACTGCTGCGATTAAAGATTACGCTGAAGATGACCTAATTGAGTTATAAAATGAACAAGACTGTATTATTCCCAAATGCTGGCAGAAGAGTTGAGTTAATTAAACGTTTTAGAGCTGCGGCTGAAAAAAGCGATATTCAACTGACCATTATTGGAACTGATATTACAACGGATGCACCAGCGCTCCAGTTTTGTGATGCAACTTACATCTTCCCAAGAGAGCGTAATGAAGCAACAGTAGAAAAGTTTATCGACCTTATTGCAAAGCACAACATCGATATTGTTGTTTGTACTATTGATCCGGACCTTGAGTTTTTCTCTAAATACAGAGATCAACTATCCAACGTGAATGGACGTAAAGTCAATCTATTATTATCTGATGTGAGTGTTCTCAATGCATCTTCAGACAAACGTAAGACAGCTCGTTTTTTTGAAAGCATTAATGTTCGAACACCTGAAATTCTGAATAAACCGACTACTTTTCCTGTATTTGCAAAGCCAAATAATGGAAGTGGCTCATTTGGCGCCAAGTTACTTAAAGACGAATCTGAACTTGAAACGTATTTAAAAGAGTTTGGTGAGCATGATCCCATTTTCCAACAGTTTATTTCTGGGACTGAGTATACTATAGACTGCTTTGTAACCGATGACGGTGATGCTGTTGCTTCTCCTCGAGAGCGCGTAAAGGTCAGGGGCGGAGAGGTAACGGTCAGCAAAACAGTAGCACTTCCAGAGTTGGAGAAGCAAGCGAAAGAAGTTCTGTTATCAGGTGGTTTTTATGGCCCTGTAACACTTCAGGCAATTGTGGATGAAAAGCTAGGTGTTGGTTATTTTATTGAAATAAATGCACGCTTTGGTGGCGGCTCTATTTTATCTATTGAAGCAGGATTAAATAGCCCGAATTACATATTGTCAGGCAGTCCAGATTGGTTTGAAGGTCTGAGACGAAATCTCACAATGATGAGATATGACATGTCAGTATTTAGTGAAGGTTAAGATGAAGAAGCTGGTAATCTTTGATTTAGATGACACTATATATGCGGAACAGCAATATAACTTGGCATGTTATCGTGCAGCTGCTGATAAATTTCACGAAGACTTTAAAGTAGATATATATCCTTATATTTTTCAGGAGTTTAGTCAAGGTAATTACCGTGACTTATTCTCACTGGCAATACAAGAGGTCGGGGTGGAGTGTTCAGAGGACTATATTCGAAATGAACTCGTTTCAACTTATAGAAGTTACCAGCCTGAGTTAACCCCTTATGATGGGTTTGAGCGTCATATTAGTAATCTGCGTGATAAATATGCGTTAGCAATTATCACGGATGGACCTTTAGATATTCAAAAGGCAAAAATTAAGGCCTTGGGAATTTCAAAATACTTTGATGTTATTCTTTGCTCTTCAGAGTTGGGTTCTGATGTACGTAAACCAAGTGCTCAACCTTATGAATATGTGTTAAATAAGCTAGGTATGTCACACAAAGATAGCGTTTACATTGGTGACAACAAAAAGAAAGATTTCGTGTACCCAAATAGTTCAGGTATGCATTCTATCCATATATTAAATAAAGTGGAGAATGATAACCTCATCTACGGACGCCAAGAAGGCGAAAGTGCGCAACATTACTGTGAGTCGTATGAAGAATTAGTAGTGTTGTTAGAGTCTATTTTTGAATAATAGCTTTTTGTAGCTAAGTATGTTGTACAAAGTTAAATCGCTGAAAAAATCACTAACTGGTGATAGAGAGAGTATATGAGCCACTGTTGGAAAAACGCATTAATTTTTGAAAATTACACAATCAAGCAAGCCCTTGAAGTAATAAATAGAGAAGCTTTGCGTATTGCAATTGTTGTTGATGAAGACGGCAAATTAACAGGAATGATCTCAGATGGTGATATTCGTCGAGGTTTACTTGAGGAAGTAGCGCTAACTGATTTAGTTACTGAAGTAATGAATACTACACCAGTAACAGCGATAGAAGGCACGCCTAAGCATCAACTTGTTGAGTTAATGCGAGAAAAAGATATTTTATCTATACCTTTGCTTGATTCTGAAAATAAAATTGTAGGCCTCGAAACACTACACAGCGCACTTCAAATAGAAAAGCACGACAACCCTATATTTATTATGGCTGGCGGGTTTGGGACACGACTCAGACCGCTTACAGACAACTGCCCTAAGCCAATGCTTAGAGTCGGCGGTAAACCGATGCTAGAAACTTTGATAAAT
The DNA here is from genome assembly GCF_018100925.1 of Pseudoalteromonas luteoviolacea. Classification (GTDB taxonomy): domain Bacteria; phylum Pseudomonadota; class Gammaproteobacteria; order Enterobacterales; family Alteromonadaceae; genus Pseudoalteromonas; species Pseudoalteromonas obscura. The sequence goes on from NZ_JAGJEH010000008.1 coordinate 166,740, forward strand.
CACTTTAAATCAAGTGGATTCTATAAGTTTTATATTTCGGTCCACTATTTGCCAGAGGTGGTCACTGAGTACTTCGGCGATGGAAGTAAATTTGGCGTAGATATTACCTATGTATACGAAGACAAACCACTAGGCACGGGTGGTGCCTTATCACTATTGCCGGATGATATTCCTAAGTCTCCACTAATAATGGTGAATGGCGACATCTTAACAAATGTAGATTTTGCAAAGGTTGCGCATTTTCATGAACAAAATAGCGCAGAAGCGACTATGTGTGTTAGAGACTATGAAATCCAAGTACCGTTTGGTGTTATTGAAGGGGAAGGTCATACAATTTCGGGTATCGTGGAAAAACCTACCTATCGTTACTTTGTTAATGCCGGGATTTATGTGATCTCTCATAAAGTGATAGAGTCTCTAAAAGGGAAAAATGAGTATTTGGACATGCCGACACTGTTTGAGCTCAAACAGCAAGAAGGACAGAAAGTGCTCAAATTCCCAATTCATGAGTACTGGTTAGATATAGGCCGACATGACGACTTTAATAAAGCGCAAATTGACATTCACAATTTAGGCTTAGTTTAATATGTTGAAAGTATTAGCGATTGTACCTGCTCGGGCTGGAAGTAAAAGACTTCCTAAAAAAAATGTAAGAAAGCTTAATGGCATTCCGTTAGTTGGCTACACCTTGAATGCCGCAACGGCTTCAAAATATGTTAGCCACACTATCGCAACGTCAGATTGTCCAGAGGTTTTAGCGATAGCAAAAGAGTACCCAAATACAACGGCATTGCTACGTCCAGATGAACTTGCAAGTGATACCGCAACCTCAATTGATGTTGTAAAACATGCTATTGATTATGCGCAAGAGCAAGGCATTGAGTTTGACACGATTTGTTTGTTGCAGCCTACTTCGCCTTTGAGGGATTCGGAAGATATCGACAACGCGATAGAGCTATTTATAGATAAAAGTGCGAAGGGTGTCGTATCTATGACTGAATGTAGCCACTCACCGTTGTGGGCGACTCCACTGGAAACTGAGGGGCAATTTAAGCAATTTTTAAGTACGCTGACTGGAACACGTTCACAGGACTTGCCAAAATATTATCAACTGAACGGTGCGATTTACCTTGTTGATAGGGTCATTTTCAACCAGGAGGGGAAATTGCTTTTTGAACAGGAATTTTATCCTTTCATTATGTCTAGTGAAAACTCGGTTGATATAGATACAGAAATTGATTTTATGACAGCTGAGCTGTTAGTTAAAAATAGAATTTAGTCTTTATCTAATGTCTTTTGCATTAGCTCTTTTTATGGGTGCCAACTACTAACTGCGCTCAAGCCTCTATAAGTAACCAAAATTTAGTTGAATTTTATTATTCGGATGAAAAATATATGCAGTTAAGTGGTATCTATTACCAAAACGCAATTTCAAGGCTGGTATTGTTTCTATTTTTCTTTACACCATTTTTATCATTGTTAGTTTACAATGCCTTTGGAGTAAAGATTCTAGCTGCAGTACCTGCTTTGCTCAGAGACATGTTAGTATTGCTTTTTGTCGTGTTTGGTGTGATCTACAAATTCTTCTTAGATAGAAGAGTTCACTTTACTCTGTTACTTTTTTTCTTATTAATTACATCTATCTCCATTTCAATTCTATCTGTAAATTTAAATTCCGTAGGCTTTGATGAATTTGTAAGTGTTATTGCAAACAACATTAGACGCTTTATATTTCCATTTCTAATTTTTTACTTCTTCTTATTTTACTTTAAACACAAAGATATAAACTTACTCGCTAAGTTTATTACGGCATTTTGGATTTTTGGCCTTTTTGAATGGCTTATGCCACTCATGTTTTGGGAGAAAATGGGGCTTTTAGAATACTGGAACGAGTATGCCAATTCCGTATCGTCGACAGGGGGAACTCATGATGAACTGCAAGGTTACCCTCGATTGTTTACATTTGATACATATTATTTAATTGGACAAAAGTCTAGGCGATTGATCTCTTTTTATATCGAGCCAACAACGACTGCTGCATTAGCCCAGGCGTCTGTTATTTTTGGGTTGCTGTTCAAAAGAAAAGCGATTGTTTGGTTAGCGAGCATTGCTGGCTTTCTGACTTATTCCAAAGGCTTTATTATATTTTTTATTCTTTTAACGCCAATGTTAATTCTATATAAATATGTATCTCTTCGTTTGCTGAAATTTTACTGTAACATAATTGCTTCTTTGCTCTTTGGTATGCTATTCGCTGGCTTTTTTATCTTTTTAGCATTCCCTCAAATTGTTCAGTTCGGGTTGTTCGCACACTTGGAAGGGCTGTATGAATATTTCATTCACTTTAATATTCTTGGTTACGGTGTGGGTAACGTAGGTAGTTTTAGGTTTGATTCTATGTGGGGGGGAGTATACCACCGCGTTGGCGTCGAATCTTCATTGGCAAATTTAATATCTCAACTCGGTGTATTAGGCTTCTTAGCTGTTTATGGCTTATTCGTATTCTTCTTAAATAGGGCTATCACAGAAAAAGAGACCATTTATGTCTATTTTGGGGTGATCTTGTATGTATTTGTATACTCTACAAGTAACTCTTCCACAGGCTACTCAGGTAACTTCCTAATTTATTTGCTTGTTGTGATTGTTTATAAATATTCATCCATGAACTCCATTAAATTGGAAAAAGGGAAGTAAATGCCTAAGGTACTGTATTTAGATAATTTTAATAACTTTGACTTTTTTCTTGAGCTTTCTAAGCAGGCAAACAATATTGATATGGATTTCATTGTTTTTAACAACCAGAAAGATGTGGTGGTTAAAAAAACGGATGCTCAGAGCTTTATCTTAAAAGCAAACATGACAAAATCCCCTAAGAGTAATGCAATTACTGACCAAGAGTTTCGAATTGCAATAAAAAATGATCGCTTGTTAGGGTTACTACCAGAGAAGTTGAGCTTGAGGTTGATGAAGGGCTATATCAGTCAGCTTGAAGAAATCCTCGATGCTAAGCAATACGACATTGTATTAGGTGAAATTTCCTGGGCGCTGGAATATTTAGCGTTTTTGCTGTGCGAGAGAAAAGGGGTTAAATATAGGCATCTATTAAATTTACCTCTGCCGAAAGTGAGGGCCGTGGCGTTTGATGCTGACCATAGCATGGCAAGCTTAAAAGAATGTGCAAATTGTCCATCGGACTCTTCATTTGAAATTAGTTATCAAAGCATGTGTGTACGTGTAAAAGAATGCTTTGAAAAAGGCAATCTTCCAATGAATTATAAGCCACTCATTTCGAGCGATTATAGAGAGTGGAAACCTCTTTGGTGGTTGAGTGCGTTCTCGTACCATGCTAACAAGCGTACATATGTGCCCTTGTATGAGAAAAGAGCTGTAACATTGAAAGAAGCCTTGAGCGTTTCCAACAAAAAAGTGCTTTATTTCCCGCTCCATGTTCAGCCTGAGTCTACACCAGATTATGTATCGCCTTATTACAGTGATCAGTTTGAACTAATCGCAAAGGTGAGCGAGCAGCTCGGCGACGAGTACGTTATCCTAGTAAAAGAGCATCCAAATAAATTCTCCCCAAGATCTGTAAAATCATTTGAGAAACTGAACAAGATTAAGAACGTAATATTCTTGTCGTTATCAGAAAATGCAAAAGATATTATGGAAAAAGCGGATCTTGTGCTCACTATCGCTGGTACAAGTTGCTTGGAAGCAGTCAATATGCGCAAACCTTCGGTTGCCTTCTCTAATATCTATTACACAGATCTGCCGGGTGTATTCGACGGTAGGCAAGCACTAGAGAAAAATCAGCTAAAATTATTGCTTGAAACTGCGCTAGAACATACGGAATTTAGTGACAATGCTAACGGTCTTGTTGAAGAGTTTGGCGTAATCGGCTTTGTGCATGATCCAGCTTTATTTCCGGAGTTATTGGAAAGTCACAATCTGAAAGCGGTAGAAGACCTTGTTGTTCACTTGTGTGAAAGTAGGATTGATCCTTGAAAAAAGCAATAAGTGGTGTCCTTGGTATCAAGGTATTAAATCAGTTATGTGCATTTTTGGTATCTATCGGAATTGCACGGTTTTACGGTGAATACCAGCTAGGTCAATTTGCTTTGTTTACGACACTGGCTATGGTGTTTTGTATTGTTTCTTCTCTTGGTAGCAATATTTATGTACAGCGAGAGCTTTCCGGGGAGTCTTTAGAAGATAATAAGTACTTACTTGCGCAGGCTTGTTTATTTCGAGCCTTTAACACCGGTATTCTTATTATTTTAGCGGGTATATTTAATGCTGTAACGGACTCTTTTGATTGGGGTGAGTTTGCCGTATTTTTTGCAGTTCTATTTTTCTTTCAATTTCTTAATTTTGCTGCTTATCTACTCAAATCTCAAAGTAAATTTGTGGTGTCGGAATTGCTTGAGTGGGGTGTATTCAGACTCGGCATTGTTATTGGCTTTGTTGGCTCTCTGATTTATCTAAATGCTGATATCATTTACATGTCCCTATTGGTCGTCCTTGCGTTGACAAGCGGCTTTGTAATTTACAAAGGTCAGCCAAAGCTGAGGTTGGAATCGGCAAACTTTACTTTTGACTTCAAGAAAGTAAAAACCATTGCAGTCGGATCACTCCCATTTCTAGTAACGCAAATCTCCGCATTATTGCTTATTTACACTGATACGTTATTTATCGCGGCTTTGCTTGGATATGAACAGCTGGCTTATTATGATGTATGTTATAAATTAGCAGCAGTGGTGCTATTCTTAAATGCTTCGATTACATCGGTCATCTCTACCAGAATTAGCCAGCTTTATAAGGCTGGGGAGCTAAGCTCTGTACACAACTTGGTTAAAAAAGTTTGTGTTTACGCGTCACTTGCTGCAATTGTTGGCTTTTTTGTAGCCATGTTGCTATCTAAATTTGCATTAGGCTTATGGGGAGAGGAGTTTATACAGTATAATGATCTGTTTATGCTGTTATTAGTAGGAATTCTCTTGCAATTTGCTCTGAGCGCAACTGCGACGTACCTTTCTATGTCAAGCAAAGCGAAGTTGTGTGCTAAAATTACGCTTTTGTTTGGTACGGTGAACTTATTGCTCAACCCATTGCTAATCTCAATGTATGGGCTTATAGGGGCTGCAACTGCAACGTTGTCAGCTCAGGTGGCAATAACGTTATCATGTGCATATTTCTATTTAAAACAGCGCAAAGCTGAGCTACTCATCGTGGGTAAATAAGCTCGTTTGCGAGAGAGTTTTGTTAAATAAATATTTTCGTAGCTACTGTAGATGTCAACATTGAAGGTAGCTACAAACCTATGGTTTCCTAATGAAAAAAATGCTGTTTATCAGTCCGCGAGAGCCAGTCAATGTAGCAGGCGGCGGGTTATATAAAACTAAAAGGCTGTTAGCTTATTTTTGCGAAAAGTTTCAGGTCAAAGAGTTCTATCTAACTGAATCGAACCCTGTTAGCCAAGAAAATATGTATCAAGTTAAAATCAATGATAAGAAGTATCAGCCTACGCTGGCAAACTTGATAGGCAGCTATATTGAGGGAGTCCCGCTATCCGTATATAGAAACACTCCTGAAGACTTTGATCGTGAGCGATTTAACGAGTTGGCTAGTTGGGCTGATATAATTTTTGTTGATCACTTCTTTATGTATCAATTTGTACCAGACTCTTTTGCTGGTAAAATTATATTTCATGAACATAATGCGGAATTTAATATTTGGGAAAGGCGTGCTTCAATCGAGGGAAGTATTCTCAAGTCTTTATTGCTAAAGCGCGAGGCAAAGCGCGTTTTTCAATATGAGAAAAAAAGTGCATTGGCATCTGATCTGGTATTCGCTGCGCCAAATGATATTGCTTGCTTGAGAAATGCTGGTTGTGATTCTGCGAGCTTTGCAACAACCTATCACCTAGGTGAAGACAGCCTACTGGATACGACACCAAATAATTTTAAAGACCTTGGGAATAACTTGGTATTCCTTGGTGGGTTAGACTGGGAGCCAAACTTTAATGGTGTGCTGTGGTTCTTAGAAAATTGCTGGGATACTCTGCGCAGTGAAACGAATGGTGAAGTTCAGCTGCACTTAATTGGTAAAATAAGTGAGCAGCAAAAAGCCCAGTTGTCAGAGTATGAGGGTGTAGTGTGTTTAGGCTTTGTTGATGACCTCAATGATGCGTTGTCTCAAGCGAAAGTATTCATATGCCCGTTGCAGTTTGGCAGTGGTATGAAGGTAAAAAATATTACCGCCTGTTATAAAGGCCTGCCTATCGTAACTACTACTATCGGCGCTGAAAGCATTGAGTTTGTCGATGGTGAGAATTGTTTGATCGCTGATCAGCCCAAAGAGTTTGTTAACGCGATTAGTTCATTGTTAGGCAGCAATGAATTATGCGCAGAGATCGGGGCGAATGCTAGGGCAATGTCAGAGAAAGAGTATTCTTGGGATGAAATGCTAAACAGCATGTATCTTGAGATAATTAAATAAAAGGTTTATAGAGTTAATTTCATGTCTTTAAAAGTTTTTGGAATCGATTTTAAAGGGTTGTCTAAAAAAGAAGTAATGAACGTCGACGACGAGTTGAAGTTCGTAACAACGGTGAATGCTGAATTCATCGTTGAGGCCAATAAAAATAAAGACTTTCTTAAAATCCTAAACAACAGTGTGGCAACGTTCGATGGGCAAATTCCCTATATAATTGCCAAACTAAAGTCAGGTAAAAAGTTTGACAAGATCAGTGGCTCAGACCTGATTTACGATGTCATAAAAAAATCTAAAGATCGTCAAGAGCATGTTTTCCTGCTTGGGGATAGAGAAGAAGTCAATCAGCGCGCTGTAGATAAAGCAATAAATGAATATGGCGCTCGCTGCTCGGGGTTTTCGCCTCCATATGAAGCCAATGGGTTTTCTGAGCAATCCAATAACGCTATGTTGGAAAGAATTTCTGATGCTAAACCAACCTACTTGTTTGTTGCATTTGGAGCCAAAAAACAAGAACAGTGGATTTATGATAACTTAGAAGCCTTGAAAAAAATTGGCGTAAAGTGGGTTGTCGGGTGTGGCGGCAGCATCTCATTTTTCTCAGGAGAAATTAAGAGGGCGCCTTTATGGGTTCAGAAAGCGGGCTTTGAAGGGGTATATAGATTAGTCCAAGAGCCTAAACTATTTCGCTTAGTTCGACTAATTAAGAGCCTGAGAGTTTTCTTTTACGTCTGGAAGTAATCTTTTTACGATTGGATATAAGGTGCCTCTGCTGATACTAAATAAGTTGGCGTTAACCTTAAAGGTTGATATAGCTTAAATTGGGCCTTAAGCCTGATTTTTGGCCTGTTTATAGGAAGGCATTTTCAGCCATTTGATGTGGTTCACCTTTGCGATTGCATACTACAAAGCAGTGTTTGCAAAGGTTCACAATATTATTGTTTATTTGGTGTTTAGTTACCAATAAATAGGCAAGTAGTTTTAAGGGTAAGTCTGCAATTTAGTTGTAAGGGTTGGCCCATATTATATTTAAGAAGTTAGGTGACATATGATTTTACCAATTATAATGGCGGGTGGTTCGGGTACACGCCTATGGCCTTTATCACGCGGCAATTATCCTAAGCAATTTTTAAAACTACATGGTGAAAACACCATGTTGCAAGAGACTATTTCTCGTTTGAATGGTCTTGAACACAGCCCAGTTATGTTGATCTGTAATGAAGAGCATCGCTTTATCGCTGCAGAGCAAGTGCGTCAACTTGATGTTAAACACAGTGGGATATTTTTAGAGCCAGTAGGACGTAATACTGCGCCTGCTATCGCGCTGGCTGCTTTCAAAGCTATTGAAAATAATGAAGACCCTTTGTTGTTGGTATTAGCTGCAGACCATGTGATCGAACATCAAGCTGCATTTTTAGAGAGTGTTGAGAAAGCTAAATCTTTGGCGTTGCAAGGTAAATTAGTGACTTTCGGGATTGTTGGAAACACGCCTGAAACTGGCTATGGTTATATCAAAAGAGGCGAAGCTATTGAAAATGGCTTTGTGGTAAATAGCTTTGTAGAAAAGCCAGATTTAAGCACCGCAAAACAATATATTGCAAGTGGTGATTATTACTGGAATAGCGGCATGTTCTTATTCAAAGCCAGTCGATATCTAGAAGAGTTAAAGGCATTTCGTCCTGATATATATTCAGCTTGTGAAAAAGCAGTTGAAGTTCAAAATAGCGATATGGACTTTGTCCGTGTTGATAAAGCGGCTTTTGAAGCTTGTCCAGATGAATCGATCGACTACGCTGTAATGGAGCATACTAAAGATGCTGTGGTTGTTCCTATGGATGCGGGCTGGAATGACGTTGGTGGATTTGCTGCACTGTGGGAAGTTTCCGAGAAAGATGAAAATGGCAACGCATTTATTGGTGATGTTAAGTCTGTAGATACAAAAAATACATTAGTGTTTGGAGAAGATAAGCTTGTTTCAACAGTAGGTGTTGAAGATCTCGTTATTGTTAACACTAAAGATGCAGTACTGGTCGCACATAAAAACGAGTCGCAAAAAGTAAAAGAAGTTGTTAATCAGCTTAAACGTGATCAGCGCTCTGAAGTCACATTTCATAGAGAAGTATATCGCCCTTGGGGTAAGTATGACTCAGTAGACAATGGCGAGCGTTTCCAAGTTAAAAGAATCACAGTCAAACCAGGCGCGAAGCTGTCAGTACAGATGCATCATCACCGTGCCGAGCATTGGATTGTTGTATCAGGTACTGCCAAAGTACACCTAGATGGTGAGGAAAGATTTGTTACTGAGAATGAGTCTGTCTATATTCCCATTACATCTATTCATGCACTGGAAAACCCTGGCAAAGTAGATTTAGAGCTAATTGAAGTGCAGTCTGGATCTTACCTTGGAGAGGACGACATTGTCCGTTTTGAAGACCGATACGGAAGAGTTAAATAATGACAAACGCAAGCCATTTAATTAAGCAAAGCGGAATTGCATTTGGAACTAGTGGTGCACGAGGGCTGGTTGAGCAATTTACACCAGCTGCGTGTTGTGCCTTCACGGTCGCATTTATCAAAGCATTAGAAGCAGACTTCTCATTTGGGAAGGTGGCTATTGCAATTGATAACCGACCAAGCAGTTCTGCTATGGCGAGATCTATTTCTGCAATGGTACAGGCATTAGGTTATGACGCTGAGTTTTTTGGCGTATTGCCCACGCCAGCTCTTGCGTTGTATTCGATGCAAAACCGTATTCCATGCATCATGGTTACAGGCAGTCACATTCCTTTCGATCGCAATGGTTTAAAGTTTTATCGACCAGATGGCGAAATCACTAAGGCTGATGAGCTTAAAATTATTAATAGCGATGCCGAGGTTGTTACGCCTGAGAATGAGCCTGAACTTGAGACTCTGAGCGCCGCAAAGGAATTGTATATTGAGAGATATACACAACACTTTCCGAATAAACCTTTTTCAGGTAAAAAGCTTGGCGTGTACGAACATTCAAGTGCTGGCCGTGATATCTATAAACAGATTTTTGAATCGCTAGGCGCACAGGTGATTTCACTAGGGCGGAGTGATCAGTTTGTCCCAATTGATACAGAAGCCGTTTCGGAAGAGGATAAGTCTAAAGCGCTTAATTGGTCTAAAGAATTGAAGTTAGACGCTATCTTTTCAACCGATGGCGATGGCGATAGACCTTTAATTGCTGATGAGTTAGGGCAGTGGTTACGCGGTGACATATTAGGCCTTGTGACTGCAAAGTATCTTGGTGCTAAGTTGTTGGCGACCCCTGTAAGTTGTAATAGTGCAATTGAATCCTCAGGTGCATTTAAACAAGTTGTGAGAACAAAGATTGGCTCTCCGTATGTTATTGAAGCATTTAGTGATCAAGAGGAAAGCTTAAAGCCATATGCTGGTTTCGAAGCAAATGGCGGTTTTCTTTTAGGCAGTGATTGTTATTATGCTGATGGCCTATATCATGCGTTGCCTACACGGGATGCGGTACTTCCTGCACTGGTTCTTTTCAATGAGGCGTGGTCAAAACAAAAAGCTATCAGCACAATTATTAGTGATCTTCCAAAGCGATTTACTGCCAGTGATCGAATAAAAGACATCCCGCGTGAAAGTAGTCTTTCTTTAATTGACAAATTAGCAAACTCTGAAGATGTGAGAAATGAGCTTAGACAGGCACTTGTCATTGAAGGTGTTTTGGAATTAACCAATGAAATAGATGGTTTTAGAATGTTTTTTACAAGCGGTGAAATCGTTCACTTTAGACCATCGGGCAATGCACCTGAGTTAAGGTGTTATGCTGAGGCAGATACGCAGAGTCGTGCAGAGGAACTAGTAGAACTTGCTTTGGCGTATATAAATCAAATCTCAAACATCTAAAGCAGAGCCATGGATAAGGTGAACTTGCTTGTTGTAGTTCACTTTATCTTTGCTTGAATTTGAGGGGCTTTAGCACCCATTTTCGGGCTTGGCACTGATGTGGTATGCTCGTAACCCCCTTTCAATTTGTACAGCTTGTCCAACATAACCTGCTTGGTCAATCGTTATCATGATGGTCAATATATTCAGCTCTATTCGTCAAGAGTCTAGTTTTAAAGGCGCTGTGTTGCAGAGTTACTAAGCTTCATCATTACAACATCAAACTATTCGTTTTGAATATATGCTAAGACCATACGGAATGATAATGTTCTGACCAACCATTTGTCACTCCATTGACTTGCTGCAACTGTTCGTGTAGCCATAACTCCTTTATTTTTTTAAGGACTTTAAGTGGCTATTTGGAATTGATGTGTACTCACAAGGAGTTGCTTTATTATCTCTATCCACGTTAATTATTCTTCACCAGATATCAATTGAGGTGAGGGCTATTTCGGTCTCACTTTATGAAACATGATATCTGTTTTCACATTAAAAAAGAGTATCAACCGCTCACGCGTTAACATTTTTGACACTTTCCCCATGCATTATGGAGCTCAATCCTTGATTTATTGATCAAGCCCATTGAAAGCGCAGGCGAATGTAATTTAATTAACCAGTTGGTTGGCAGGGAAGGTGAAATGAAGATAGCTGTGGCAGGTATAGGTTATGTTGGACTTTCGAACGCAGTGCTTTTGGCACAACACAATGACGTTATTGCCTATGATATTGACCCAAGTAAAGCACAGGCGGTCAACAACAAGGTTTCCCCAATTCTTGATCCAGAAATTAGCAATTATCTTGCGGAAGGTAAGCTACAGTTAACTGCTACGACTAACAAAGAGGCCGCTTTTTCCCAGGCGGAATTTGTTATTGTTGCGACTCCAACAAATTATGACCCTACGAGCAATTGTTTCAACACCGCTTCAGTTGAAAGTGTGGTTGAAGACATTATTGACATTAACCCGCGCGCGACCATCATTGTAAAATCAACGGTTCCGGTTGGGTATACAGCGAGTCTAAGAGCAAAATACCAATTTGAACGCATTATCTTTTCTCCTGAATTTCTGCGTGAAGGTAAAGCGCTTTATGACAACTTATATCCGTCGCGCATTATTGTTGGAAGTCAGTGTCAAAAAGCACACCACTTTGCAGAATTAATGAGTCTTGGCGCAAAGAAACGAGATGTTGAAATCCTATTTACTGGCTCAACAGAAGCTGAAGCTGTTAAGTTATTTTCGAATACCTATCTTGCTATGCGAATAGCCTATTTCAATGAACTTGATAGTTACTCAGAAGCACATAAGTTAAATACCCGACAAATAATACAGGGAGTGTGCTTGGACCCCCGAATTGGAGACCATTACAATAATCCGTCGTTTGGCTACGGAGGCTACTGTCTGCCTAAAGACACCAAGCAACTGGTTGCCAATTATCAAGATGTGCCTAGTAATATTATTGGCGCAATTGTAGATGCCAATCGAACCAGAAAAGATTTCATAGCTGAGTCTATTATGAGTAAGAAGCCAAATGTTGTTGGCATATATCGATTGGCAATGAAATCTGGATCTGACAACTTCAGAGCTTCGGCAATTCAAGGTGTCATGAAACGCATAAAAGCGAAAGGGATTGAGGTTATTGTATATGAGCCAATGTATCAGGGAGAACGCTATTTTAATTCTAAAGTGACTGACAATTTGGCGTTGTTGAAACATGAAGCCGATATAATTATTGCAAACCGCATGTCACCTGAACTCATGGACGTTAACGATAAAGTGTATACGCGAGACTTATTTGGTAAGGATTGATGCGAGATGCAGCCAGCGTGAGGTGGAAAGTCGATTTTAAAACTTACTACCAAGCATCTTGAGGTTTAAGTGACACATCATCAATGGCTCTATTAGAATATTCACGGCTTTGCTTTTGCTACTAATGCAGATTTAAGCTCTGAACTTATATGCCGCTGACCAATATTTTTGCATAGTCAGTAGAGCCTCGCCACTTGGCTTAAAACCCGCCTTAACGTAACTTTTTATTGGCTTGCTCAGCAAAAAAGGTCACTCCATGAATGACTTGGAATAAAGTGTGATTTGTCTTGTTGTCAGTTCACATGAGCACGTACTCCAGCTGGCTTGTCTGAGTTGTTAACATACAATTGTCAATGTGACGTTTTTTATTTTGTTCCCACAGTTTTATAATTGGCGGTCGAAAAATTATTCTGTATAATGCCTCGCGTTGAGAAGGTATGTCCAATCAGATACAAGGAGTAGTATGAAACCGAACCCAATTTTTATTCAGTTATATTCGTATATGGCGGTCATTGAGCCTAAATTATTAGGTTGAGATTAAGCATAGGTGGGATATAAGTCTTTAGTCTAGTTGATGTGTTAAATTTCGAAGATTGAATAATTGCATTTTTTACAATTTTCGAGTGCGATTTAAGCTTTTTGGTAACACGTTCTGGGAAGGTTAAAACTTCTCAAAAATGCATGAAAATCGGCACAAGATTAATACTTTAATATATGAATTTCTCTTACCTTGAAAAAAATCTACTCGAATAGCTATTGCAATAAATCTTTAGTAAAGCTCATGTAACATTAACGCAATGTAAACTTGCGATTGGAATCGGTGCATGCTTTAATTAGCCATCTCGTAAGTGTAGCTTAATGCTCTTAAGTGACTGAGAACTTAGTAACAAAGAATAAGTATTAAAAATATTTAGGAAGAAAAAATGGCCCTATGTTGTAAAAAAACCATTGCCACTTCTATCGCGTCAGCATGTGTATTGGTAATGAGTGGCTGCACCTTGATCCCCGGTGGGCATTTTGAAGGAATTACGTCAGGTGATAAAACAACAAGCTTGGAGCAAGAGCTTTCAAAAGTTAATATTCAGCTAATTGATTCTAATTTAATAAACCAACAGAAGCGTCTCCAAGATAAAGCGCAAAATACTCTTTCCCAAGGATTAGACTTGTCCAGCTATGAGTATCGTCTAGGAGTAGGGGACGTAATTACTGTTGGCGTTTGGGACCATCCCGAATTAACTATACCAGCAGCAGTTCAAAGAACGGCAGAGTTTGATGGTTTTAGGGTTCAAGCAGATGGGACTATTACTTATGCCTATGCGCCAAAAGTGCAAGCGGCAGGTAAAACCGTCGTTGAAATTAGAGAGCAATTGGTAAAGCGCCTAGGGCGAGTAATCGAAGACCCTCAAATCGATGTTAAAGTTGTCGGGTTTAAAAGCCAAAAGGCATATGTTACTGGTGAGGTGCGTAAGCCTGGCGTTTATCCAATAACTGAAACCCCCCTGACACTTATTGATGCGATCAGTCAAGCTGGTGGTTTGAGTGAGCGTGCTGACTGGAAAACGGTCACATTCACTCGCGGTGAGCATAAAGAGTCAATCAAGTTGGATGATTTTTATGCTAGCGGTGATATTTCGCAAAATAGGCTATTACAACATGGCGATGTAATACATGTGTCTCGTAACGACAAAAGAAATGTTTATGTTATGGGAGATGTGACTAAAGTTGGTACTGTAGAAGTGAAGCGCTATGGTCTAAGCTTAGCTGAAGCTTTGTCAGAGGTTGGCGGTATAAATGAACGCAGTGCGAACGCAAACGGTATCTTTGTATTAAGAAAGCGGAATTTTGAAACAGACGGTGTTATTGCCGATGTATATCAGCTTAGAGCAAATAATATTGCTGCACTAGTTTTTGCTGAGCAATTTGAGCTTGAACCTCAAGATATTGTTTATGTTACGAGTGCGCCAATTGCTAGATGGAATAAAGTTATAAGTCTACTTCTACCTTCACTCTCAACAGTTGATGCGTTACAAGATATAGATAATCAGTAGATAGGTATTTAAAGAATGTTTGATAGTATATTGGTTGTCTGCGCTGGAAATATTTGTAGAAGCCCTACCGCTGAGTATGTCTTAAAAAGCAAGTTAATTGACACAGATATCAAAGTGTCATCGGCAGGTTTGACAGCTCTTGAAGGCAAGCCTGCTGACGGCATGGCTAGCGAACTTGCCAATAAGCATGGTATCGATATGGCACCGCATCAAGGGCGTCAACTTAACTCTTCACTTGTCGCGCAGAACTCTCTGATTCTAGTGATGGAAAATAGGCATGTTCAAGATTTATGCAATCGTTACCCAGAGGCTCGAGGCAAAACGTTTTTGCTTGGTAAGTGGCTCGGTGATAAAGAGGTGCCAGATCCTTACCGACAAAGCCGAGAAGCTTTTGAACATGTTTTTGAGTTAATAGATAGCGCTTGTAGCGCTTGGCAGAAGTATTTATAAGGATGAAAGAGTCAATGAATGCTCAATCAAACCTAGTAAGTGGCTCGCAAAATAAGCAAACAGCCGAGCAAGCGCAAGAAATTGATTTAATGGCTCTATTTGGAGCACTATTAGACAGAAAGCTTTTCATTATTTGTGTAACAGCCATATTCATGTTAATTGGTGTCGCTGTTGCAGTATTTAGTACACCAATTTATCAAGCGACTGCAATGATACAGGTGGAAGAAAAAGGCGGATCTGTTCCTGGGTTTGATGAATTAGGAGGCATGTTTGAAAGTACTTCAGCTGCCGTGACTGAAATCGAGCTGCTTAAATCTCGCAGTATCATCGGTGAAGCAGTTGATAGCTTAAAACTAGATATAGTGGCTGTCCCTAAATTATTCCCGATGATTGGTGGTCGTTCTTTTCGTAAATTTACTCCGTTGAGTGAAGGGGACTTAGCTGAACCGAGCTTTGGTGCCGATAGTTACGCATGGGGTGGAGAACAAATTGAAGTATTTAAATTCGAGGTCCCTCAAAATGCAATTGGTGTTAACTTCACTCTAATTGCGCTAGAAAATAACCAGTTTAGTTTATTGAATGGCAATGGCGACAGTCTGCTATCAGGTAAAGTTGGTGAAGAAGTCTCAAATGGCGTTTTTAAACTAACGCTAAAAACTTTGAACGCGAGACCAGGCACTGAATTTTCATTGCTTAAGCGTGACCGTTTGAATACGATTTTGGATTTGCAAACTGCCATAGGTGCTGGGGAAAAAGGTAAAGACTCCGGTATCATTAATTTAAGCCTTCAAAGTACAGATGCTGAATACGCAAAAGTAGTACTCAATAAAGTTGCTGAAATATATGTCAGACAAAATGTTGAGCGTAACAGTGCTGAAGCTCAAAAATCGCTTGATTTTCTAGAATATCAATTGCCACTTGTTAAAAAGCAATTAGAGTATGCCGAGCAACTTTTCAATGATTATCAAGTTAAGCAACAATCTGTAGATATCACTTTAGAAACTGAAGGTGTATTAAGACAGTTAGTTAAACTTGAAACTCAGCTACAAGAACTTGAGCTGAAAAAACTAGAATTGGGTCGCAAATTTAAGCAAGGTCACCCTAGTTACCAAGCTGCGATTGAGCAGATCGACGCGGTTGAAAATCAGAAGCGTCGTTTGGCCGCAGAAGTGCAAGTATTACCTGAAACACAGCAAGAATTGTTGCGTTTGACTCGCGATGTAGAAGTAAATAATGAAATTTACACTTTGCTATTGGCGAAAACTCAAGAGTTAGATATTGTGCGAGCAGGTACCGTTGGTAATGTGCGTGTGATTGATCTCGCCGAGGTTAATATTTCAAAGCCGGTCAAACCTCAAAAAGCGTTGATAGCTATTATAGCTACCTTGCTTGGTGGTCTGATTGCCGTCGTAATTGTGATTATTCAAAAAGCGATTCATAGAGGGATCGAAGATCCAAGTGAAATTGAAGCTTTAGGACTTCCTGTGTACGCAAGTGTGCCTTACTCAGAATATCAAGTTAAGTTGACTGGTTTTGCAAGAGCAAGAAAAGGCAAAACAGCAAAAGCGAAGTCAATTCTTGCAATGGATAACCCAGCAGATCTATCAATTGAGGCATTACGTAGTTTAAGAACTAGTTTACATTTTGCGATGATGGAAGCAAAAAATAATGTCATTGCGATTTCAGGCCCAAGTCCAGGTGTTGGTAAATCATTTATTTCCGTTAACCTTGCAACAGTATTAGCTCAAAGTGATAAGAAAGTACTGATTATTGATGCCGATATGCGTAAAGGCTATTTGCAAACACAGTTCGGTATGCAATGGGATAACGGTTTAAGTGACTACCTATCGGGCAGAGCAGATCTTGAGACGGTGACTAAGCACAGTCAGGTTGAAGGTTTAGACGTTATGACTCGTGGTCAAATACCGCCAAATCCTTCAGAGCTATTGATGCACGAAAGCTTCTCAATATTGGTAGAAGAAGTAAGTGCAAAATACGATTTAGTTATCATAGATACGCCACCTATTCTAGCGGTTACAGACCCTGCAATAGTCAGTGCACATGCAGGTGCAACGCTTCTTGTCACACGATTTGGTCAAAACCATGTGAAAGAATTGGAGTTAACTCGCAATCGTTTTGAACAAAACGGTATTGATGTCAAGGGTGTTGTATTTAACGGCGTAGTCAAAAAAGCGAGTAACGCATATGGCTATTATGGCTACTACAACTATGAATACAAATCAGATAAATAATTTTAAGTTTTAGAAAAGAGAATGAGTATGCAAGAGTTATTAAAAGGGAAGAAAATAGCCATTATCGGTTTGGGCTATGTAGGTTTACCATTAGCGGTTGAATTTGGTAAACAATATCAGACTCTTGGCTTCGATATAAATCAAGGCCGGATTTCAGAATTGTTGAATGGTCACGATACAACTCTAGAAGTTAGTGACCAAGAGCTTCAACAGGCTCCGTTACTTAGCTACTCATACAATGTAGAAGACTTAAAAACTTGTAATGTTTATATTGTAACGGTCCCGACTCCAATTGATCAGCACAACCAGCCTGACTTAACACCATTGATAAAAGCAAGTGAGATGTTAGGTAAAGTGGTAAGTCAGGGTGATATCATTATCTATGAATCTACGGTATACCCTGGTGCGACTGAAGAAGACTGTATCCCAATTGTTGAGGCTGTTTCAGGTCTAGAGTTTAATAAAGACTTCTATGCTGGGTATTCACCTGAGCGTATCAACCCAGGTGATAAAGAGCATCGTGTAACAAATATTTTAAAGGTTACTTCAGGTTCTACACCTGAAATCGCCGATTTAGTTGATGGTTTATATAAATCAATTATCACCGCAGGTACACATAAAGCATCGAGCATTAAGGTTGCAGAAGCTGCAAAAGTGATTGAAAACACTCAGAGAGATGTCAATATTGCATTGATCAATGAGCTGTCTATTATTTTTAATCAGCTGAATATCGATACTTTAGAAGTTCTTGAAGCCGCTGGTACTAAATGGAACTTTTTACCATTCCGCCCAGGTCTTGTTGGTGGTCACTGTATCGGTGTTGACCCTTATTATCTAACACATAAAGCTCAAACTGTAGGTTACCACCCTGAAATGATTTTGGCTGGACGTCGCCTCAATGATGGTATGGGTCAGTATGTTGTTTCTCAACTTGTCAAGAAAATGCTCCATAGACGCATTCACATTAAGGGTGCGAATGTGTTAGTTATGGGATTCACTTTTAAAGAAAACTGCCCAGATTTAAGAAATACTCGAGTAATTGATATCGTTGAAGAGTTAAAAGAATACAGCGTCAATGTGGATGTTGTAGATCCTTGGTGTTCAAGCGATGAAGCCAAACATGAGTACGGTATTGAATTAGCGTCAGAAGCGAAACAAGGGCACTATGATGCAATTTTGTTGGCCGTTGGTCACAATGAATTCAAAGAGCTTGGTGCTGAGGAAATTCGCAAGTTAGGCAAACCTGAGCATGTACTTTATGACCTTAAATACGTTTTAGATAAAAACTCAGTAGACATGCGTCTGTAGTCGAACTTAGGTTTGAAGCAACCGCGTTTGATTTTTTACGGTGGTAATAAAAGCTTCAGCTGAAAGCTTTATCTTAAATAAAAAAGGACACTCATGACTCGTTTTGACGAAATTAAAAAAGAATTAAAGAACACGCCTAAAACTTGGTTAGTAACTGGTGTTGCAGGGTTTATTGGTTCCAACTTGTTAGAAACACTTCTAAAGTTGGACCAGAAAGTGGTTGGTTTAGATAACTTTGCCACAGGTCATCAACATAATCTTGATGAAGTGAAAGGGTTAGTAAACGAAGAACAGTGGAGTAACTTTCAATTTATTGAAGGTGATATTCGCGATTACAAAACATGCGAAGACGCAGTGAACGGTGTTGAATATGTGCTTCATCAGGCTGCACTTGGTTCTGTTCCTCGCTCTATTGCTGACCCCATTACGACAAACTCAGCAAACATTACTGGCTTTTTAAATATGTTGCAGGCTGCGAAAGAAGCAAAAGTAAAAAGCTTTACGTATGCTGCGAGTAGCTCAACTTATGGAGATCACCCTGCTTTACCTAAAGTAGAGGAAAATATCGGAAACCCACTATCTCCATATGCTGTCACTAAGTATGTCAATGAACTGTATGCGGGTGTATTTGCAAAGACTTATGGATTCAAAACGATAGGATTACGTTATTTTAATGTATTCGGTAAACGTCAGGATCCTAACGGTGCATATGCAGCGGTTATTCCTAAATGGACAGCGGCTATGATTCAAGGTGAAGATGTTTTTATCAACGGAGATGGTGAGACTAGCCGAGATTTCTGCTTCATTGAAAATACAGTCCAGATGAATATTCTTGCGGCGACCGCTCCGGATGAAGCCAAAGATAAAGTGTATAATGTGGCCGTAGGTGACAGAACAACATTGAATCAACTTTATGGTGCAATTCAAGAAGCTTTGAAGGAATGTGATGTAATCGTTACAGCACAGCCGAACTATAGAGACTTTAGAGCCGGTGATGTTCGTCATTCACAAGCTGATGTGAGTAAAGCGCGAGATTACTTAGGCTATTCACCAGAGTACCGAATTTTAGAAGGTATAAGCAAAGCGATGCCTTGGTATAAAGCATTTCTAAGTGATACAAGTAGCATATGAAAATTTTAGTCACAGGTGGAGCCGGTTTTATCGGCTCTGCAGTTGTTAGATATATTATAAATAATACAAATTACTCGGTAGTTAACTTAGATAAGCTGACTTATGCAGGTAACCTTGAGTCCCTAACCAGTGTTGCTGAAAGTGAACGATATGCTTTTGAGCAGGTTGATATTTGTGACGCTGTCGCTGTCAATCGTGTATTAGAAGAGCACCAACCTACCGTAATTATGCATCTTGCAGCTGAAAGTCACGTAGATAGGTCAATTGATGGCCCTGGTGAGTTTATGCAAACCAATATTATTGGAACATATACTTTACTAGAGCAGGCTCGTCTATATTGGTCAAAGCTTGGTGAAGATGTTAAATCTCATTTTAGATTCCATCATATTTCGACTGATGAAGTCTATGGTGATTTACCTCACCCAGATGAGCATGACGGCGATTTACCACTGTTCCATGAACAGACACCATATGCACCAAGCTCGCCTTACTCTGCTAGTAAAGCGAGTTCAGATCATCTAGTACGTGCTTGGGCGAGAACATATGGCTTACCAGCAATAATAACCAATTGTTCAAATAACTATGGTCCGTATCACTTCCCAGAGAAGTTAATTCCATTAGTAATCTTGAATGCGTTAGCTGGCAAACCCTTACCTATATATGGCAAAGGTAATCAAATCCGAGATTGGTTATATGTAGAGGATCACGCTGAAGCACTTGTAACGGTTGCGACACAAGGGGTGGCCGGAGAAACTTACAATATTGGCGGATATAACGAAAAGCAAAATATTGAGGTTGTACAGACCATTTGCGCCATTCTAGACGAGATAAAACCAAAAGAGACTATGTATCGTGACCAGATAACCTTTGTGGAGGATAGACCAGGCCATGATATGCGTTACGCAATTGATGCCAATAAAATTAAAAAAGAGCTTGGTTGGGAGCCAAAGGAAACATTTGAATCAGGCTTAAGAAAAACAATTCTTTGGTATTTAGAGAATGAGCAGTGGTGGAAAAATGTTTTGTCAGGTGACTATAAACTTGAAAGGCTAGGTAAAGCCGAACAGGAGAATAAATAGTGAAAGGAATCATTCTAGCTGGGGGCTCAGGTACGCGTCTTTATCCAATAACTCGCGGAGTATCCAAGCAACTTTTGCCTGTATATGATAAGCCAATGATCTATTACCCGCTATCTGTATTGATGTTAGCTGGTATCCGAGAAGTATTGATTATAACGACGCCTGAAGACAAAAGCAGTTTTCAAAGGTTACTTGGCGACGGTTCAGACTTTGGAATAGAGCTATCATACGCAACCCAGCCTAGCCCTGACGGTTTAGCGCAAGCTTTCATCATTGGTGAAGACTTTATTGGAAGTGACTCAGTGTGCCTTGTTCTAGGTGATAATATTTTTTATGGTCAGGGTTTTTCCCCGAAATTACAAAGTGCTGCAGCTTTAACTAAAGGTGCCACTGTATTTGGCTATAAAGTAAAAGATCCTGACAGATTCGGTGTCGTTGAGTTTGACAGCGATATGCGCGCAATTTCAATTGAAGAAAAGCCCGAAAATCCAAAATCACGTTATGCAGTTACGGGTTTATATTTTTACGATAATGATGTCGTTAAAATTGCAAAATCAATAAAGCCATCTCACCGAGGCGAGCTTGAAATCACAAGTATTAATCAGGCTTACTTAGAGAGAGGTGATTTGACAGTCGACATTCTAGGTCGAGGGTATGCGTGGTTGGATACTGGCACACATGGTAGCTTGCTTGAAGCGGCACACTTTGTTGAAACGATAGAAAAGCGCCAAGGGTATAAAGTTGCCTGTCTAGAAGAGATTGCTTTTAGAAATGGCTGGTTGAGCAAAGAGCAAATCATCAAGGCCGGTGATTCTTTATCGAAGAATGGTTATGGCCGATATTTATTAGAACTAGTGGAAGAGTGATATGTTATCCAAATCATTGATAAAATTTGATAATTTGGGAGATAAACGCGGATCGCTCATCTCTTTAGAACAGAATAATAATATCCCCTTTAATATAAAACGTATCTACTATATTTTCGATACTAAAGAAGGGGAAGCTCGTGGTTTTCATGCACATAAAAACTTGGAGCAAGTTGCTGTTTGCGTGAAAGGGAGCGTTACCTTTATTCTTGATGATGGTGACTCAAAAGAAGAGTTTCAACTCTCTTCCCCCGATGTTGGCTTGTACATCAGTGGTCTAAAGTGGCGAGAGATGCACAACTTTTCAGATGATTGTGTTGTTATGGTTATTGCCAGCGAGTTGTATGATGAGTCTGATTATATTCGTGATTATGATGAGTTCTTAAGGTGTGCTAAGTGAAAGTTATAATCGGCGGAAAGAATAATATTGCAATTGGTGTTGCTAAACATATAAAAGAAAATCTACCTGATGTTGAGTTAGTTGCCGTATTTAATCGTAATGATGATGGCGTTGATGGTCATCAACTTTCATTTAAAAAATATTGTTTAGAGAATGATTTAAGATCTGTAAGCTTAGATGAAGCGTATGTCGAAAAAGGTGATGTTTTCCTATCTTTAGAGTTTGATCGAATTATTAAGCCATCAAAGTTTAAGCATGAAAAAGTTTTTAACATACACTTTTCTAAACTTCCACAATATAAAGGTATGTATACCTCAGCACTTCCAATATTAAATAATGAAAGTGAGTCGGCGGTTACCTTCCACTATATTGATGATGGTATTGATACTGGTGATATTATATATCAGAAAGTGTTTAGTATCGATTTGAATGAAACTGCTAAATCTCTTTATTCTAAGTATATTAACTATGGTACTCAGTTGGTTATAGAGAATATAGAAAGTATTCTTTATGGTCAATGCTCTGGTAAAAAGCAAAGCGCTGTAGATTCCTCCTATTATAGTAGTTCATCAATAAATTACAGATGCTTAGAAATTGATCTCAACAAAACCGCTATTGAAGTAAAAAAACAAATAGACGCTTTTACTTTTAGGGATTATCAATTAGTGGAGCTATTTTCCACTAAGGTGTTAGGAGCTGAGATTCTAGATGAAGTTAGTGGTTTAAAACCAGGAAGCGTAATTTCAGAAAATGAGCAGTTTATTTTACTCTCAACAGTAGATTATAACCTGAAAGTCTATAAAGATTGTTTGGATAGCCTATTAGAGGCCTCTTCGTGTAATAATCTCACTGAAGTTAAATCACTAATCAACCCTTTTAATATCAACGAAAAAAATGAGAAAGGATGGTCTCCCATAATAGTTGCTGCATATCATGGCTCACTCGATGTCATAGCTTACCTAGTAGAAAATGGTGCTGATATAAATGACATAAATAACAATGGTACGAGTGTGTTTATGTACGCCAAAAACTTTGCTTTAAAAAGCTTTAACAGAGAATACCTTGAAAAGCTAATTGATTTAGGCGCAGATGTTAACTTGAAAGATTTTCATGGTTTAGATGTTTTTGATTATGTTGCAATGAATAAGCAACAAGAGCAAATAGAATTTATGGAGAAGTTCAGATGATCCATTTTTTAGAGCTAAAGAGGCTTAATGCGCCTTATGCTGAAGAATTAAAAGAAGCTTGTTCTCGTGTTATCGACTCAGGTTGGTACATTTTGGGGAGCGAAACAAAGCAGTTTGAAAGTCAGTTTGCACAGTTTTGCGGCACAAAGTTTTGTATTGGGGTCGCAAATGGTTTAGACGCCCTTACTTTGACGTTGAAGGCGTGGATCGAGCTAGGAAAAGTAGAAAAGGGTGACGAGGTTATCGTCCCTGCCAATACTTACATTGCTTCTGTGCTTGCTGTTACAGAAGCGGGATTAACCCCTGTATTTGTTGAGCCTGAAGAAAGATCTCACAATATATGTCCTCAAAAAATCAAAGATGCGGTTTCCAGTAAAACTAAGGTGATTCTGCCGGTGCACTTATATGGTCAATTGGCAGACATGAAACCAATCATGGAGATTGCTAAAGAGTTTGATTTACTAGTACTGGAAGACAGTGCTCAAGCACATGGTGCTGAATTAGACGGAAAGAAAGCAGGGTCTTGGGGTGATGCATCTGGATTTAGTTTCTACCCAGGAAAAAACTTAGGTGCGCTAGGTGATGGAGGAGCTATCACCACAGATGATGAGTCCTTGGCTAAAACTTTGGTGGCCTTAAGAAACTATGGCTCACATGTTAAATATGAAAACCTTTACCAAGGTCATAACAGCCGATTAGATGAGATCCAATCGGCGATGCTAGCGGTAAAGTTGAAATATTTACCAACAGAAATCGCCAATCGAAGAAAGGTTGCTGAATTCTATCGTTCAGAAATTAATAACCCTTTAATTTCTTTGCCAGAGGTTGACTTGCAAAGCGCACATGTTTGGCACTTATTTGTTGTGCGTACAGAGCATCGTGAAGCGTTAGCAAACCATTTGATAGAGCATGGTGTTCAAACACAAGTTCACTATCCTATCGTGCCTTATAAGCAAGAAGCTTATAGGGAATATCAGCATATTTCTCTACCATTGGCGGAACGTCTCCAAGATGAAGTTCTATCCATTCCAATATCACCATACATCGATATAGAAGAGCAGAAAAAAGTTATCACTGCAATGAATAGCTTCATGATTTAAGTTATGAAGTTAATCAAAACGTCGCTCTTAAGTTTTATAGCAACAATGACCAAGCTAGTATCTGGCTTGGTTATTAATAAAGTCGTTGCTGTTTATGCTGGTCCTAGCGGACTTGCTCTGATCGGCCAGTTTCAAAGTCTGATTCAAATATTAATGTCTTTTTCTCAAGGAGGAGTGAATCAAGGTGTTATAAAGTACACTGCTGAAAAAAAAGAAGATGCAGAGCAGCTTACTTTATATACTTCAGCATCTTTAAGAATAACCTTATTTAGTTCTGTCCTGGTTTCTGTTTTCTGTATTATTTTTGCTTCCATGCTATCAGAGGCCGTATTTGGCGAAGATAGCTATATTACATTAATCAGAGTTTTTGGAACTATGGTACTTCTTTATGCAGTTAACCAATGGTACCTGTGCACTTTAAACGGCAGAGGGTTGATTGGGGATTTTATAAAAGTACAAATAATTCAAAATATTTTCATGCTGTTTTTTTGCACAGCAATGGTTATTAATTTTGAAACCTTGGGTGCTCTTTATGCATTAGCTATTGGTCAATCAATGGTGCTTGTATATTTGATTGTGTTAAGAGGCGCTGACTTTTTTAATACATTAAAGTCATTATTCATTACTCCTAGCAATACCTTATATATTAAGTTTTTTAAATTTTCTTTAATGACCTTAACGACAGCTGCGGTTGTTCCGTTAGTACAAATTCAAATAAGAAATATTATTGGTGATCAGCTTGGCGATGATAGTGTTGGGTATTGGCAGGGAGTTTGGTATATCTCAACGATGTACTTACTGGTTTTAACAACCGTATTGAGCACTTACTTGTTGCCTAAACTGTCATCTATACAAGAAGTTGAAAAGCTAGATACTGAGTTAATTCGGGTAATGAAACTGGTTATTCCAGTGTCTGTCTTATTTGCTCTATTTATATTCGTAACAAAAGGAATACTTGTTAATTTACTATTTGATGACAGCTTTCAAGGAATGCTTCCGCTTTTTAAGTGGCAGCTGATAGGTGACGTTGTTAAAATAGCATCGTGGGTATTTTCTTACCTTATGTTAGCCAAGTCGATGACTAAAGTGTATGTCTATTCTGAAGTTTTCTTTGGCTTACTATTACTTACATTAAGCCATATCCTGCTAGATAGTCATGGACTTGAAGGGATTACTTTAGCTTACCTAATAAACAGTGTGTTTTATTTTGTGTTTGCTTATTCTAATTATATCCGGTGGAGAAAAAGAAATTGAAATCGAGTCCATTAGTTAGTGTCGCAATTATAACTTATAACCAAAAGGACTTCCTGAAAGAGTGTATTGAATCAATACTGGCTCAATCTTATAGTAATGTTCAAATTGTGGTCGCAGATGATTGTTCAAGCGATGGTACACAAGAGATGCTGCGCGAGTATGATGAGGAGTATCCAGGCAAGTTCACTTTATGCTTATCAGAAAAAAATAGAGGTATAACAGCAAATTCAAATGCTGCGAACGATGCTTGTATTGGACAATACATTGCTTGGACTGGAGGCGATGATCTGATGCTTCCCAATAAGCTATCACGCCAAGTAGATTATATGGAGAAGCACCCTGAAGTTGCTATCTGTTATCATGATTTAGATGTTTTTGAGTCAGATACAAATAAAACTATTCGTAAGTTTTCAGAAGGCGCAACTCCTCGTAGAGGGGGCATTGAAAAGCTTATGCGATATGGCTGCTTTTTAGGAGCCGCATCGGCAATGGTGAGGAATTCTGACAAGTTACCTTCCTATGATACTAGAATGCCAATCGCTTCTGATTGGATGTATTGGATTAGGTGCCTCGAAGATGGCGGGACTATTGAATATATTCCAGAAGTATTAGGCCGCTATAGAAGACATAGCAATAATGTCACAAGTGCCAGTAAAAAGGTTCACGGCTCAGCATTGCAGGATCATTTTATTACCTGCGCCATTTTGAAAAGTGAGTTTCCAAAATACATCTCTAGTATACTTAAAAGAGAGTCAGATCTTTTAAATCAGTGTGCGAACTACGATGTTGATGAAAAGAAAAGTTATCAAGTTTCTGCGTTAAAGAATAACTTTAGGCTTAAGGTTTTATATAGACTTTTGTTTAAATAAGATTTTTATGTCTGAACGACTGTGAAAGCGCTATCTAGATAACGAGTATTAAAACTGTTATTCGAGCTTAGTGCTTTAAACTGGATTGCACTCTTCATGTTTGTATTTGGAATGTTGGTATTTATACTACTTGGTAATTAACTGAATTTGGAAATTGAAATTTATGAAGCTTTTGTATAATGCTAACTTTTCGCTTCAGGTTTGTTGGCTTTTTTTATTTCTAAATAATATTAGCTTTGTCTTTATGCCGAGTGTAACTACTTCTAGGCTTGTATTACTGTTTACTTTTTTAGGTATGGTGTTACTAGGTAGGTTACGGTATTTTGATAAAAAGCAGTTGTCTTTTATATATTTATGCTTTGCTTTAAGCCTTGTTAATTTACTTGTTTCTATATACGCTGAAGGAGATAAAACGCAGTTTAGCCGCTTTGTTCACTTTGCATTATTTTCGTTATTTTCAGCTGGTATGTATGTCAAAATATTTAATGACGAAATTCAGTTTCACAAAGCAATTGTAGGAGCTACTCTCGTTCAGGTAGCATTTGTTTTTATCACTTACTCTTCACCAGCAGCAAATAATTTTATTTTTAGTTACGTAAACGTATCCCACAACTTTTTGTCTAACCTAGGCCGAGCACCTGGGCTATCAAGCTCTGGTGGTGCTACGTTGTCCTTGATTATTTCATTTGGGGCATTTTCGATAGTGCGATTGGCTATTTTTGGAAAAAAACCTTGGCATTTACCGGTCATGCTATTGATATGTTTCTCTCAAGTATTAGTCGGTCGAACAGGACTACTGCTGTCGCTGGTTGCTTTATTGCTTTTATTTTACTATTCCAAAGTCAATTTAAAAACGGTCTTTTTAACAATCGTCGGTGTCGTTGTTGCTAACACACTACTGCTTGATTTTGTATTGAGTAATGAGCAATTTTTAGCATATACATTAAAATGGGCTGAAAGTACCCTCACCGGAGATGATCAAACAATCAAAACCTTACTGTCTATGGGGATCAAAGAAATGAACACTATGGACGTCATACTCGGCAGTGGACAAGTGGCTTTGCAAAACGGTTTGAATGCATCGGGTAGCGATATTGGCTATGTTCAAACTTTTTATGCCGCTGGGTTACTCGGTGTCCTATTTTATTTGGTTCTCTTTGGTTTTCTTTATTCTTATTATAAAAACATCAGAAACAGTGGATTCTTTTTAATCCTATTGTTACTACCTTTTATAGCTGAACTCAAAGAGCCATTTATCTTCAAATACATGGTAGTTTTCTTCGTATTCACATCTTTACTCTATGGCTGTAAAAATGCAAACACTCAATAAAAACAATAAGGTTTTATTTGTTCTGGCTAGCCTAAACGGCGGTGGAGCTGAGAGACTATCTGTAGACTTGGCAAATCACGCTAGCGAAATGGGGATGGATGTAAGCTTATTTGTTGGAAATTATACAGGCCCTTATGTTGAGCAAATATCTCACTCGGTTCAAGTTAAGCGTGGTTCAGGTGCTGGACTATCTAAATCTTTATTTTCCCTAGCTCAGCTAATAAGAAAAGGTGAGTTTGATTATATATTTTGTTCTCAAGAATATGTTATTTGCATCACTTATTTTGCGTTACTTTTATCTGGAAAAGCTGGTAGTTGTAAATTAATAGCACGTGAAGCTAGCACCCCTTCAGTTAATGTGATTAAGAACTTCAAAGGAAAATTATTTAAGAGGTTAATTAAACAGGTTTATGCTTCGGTTGACACGCTCATTGCTCCTACGGCAAGTGTTAAAGAAGACATAGTACAGTTTTATGGTATTAACCGAAGAGTTGAAGTTTTAGCAAACCCTATCGACGAATATAAAATTAAACGAGAGGCGCTAGAGAATGCTTGTTCGGAGTCTCTTCCTGAGCCTTATATTGTGACGGTTGGCAGGCTAATTGAATCTAAAGGTGTTCAAACAATTCTAGCAGCAATGAGCAAAGCCAAATCAAGCAAGTTTTCATTAGTGGTGTTAGGCGAGGGGGAGTTTAAGAGCGACTTAGAAAATCTAACTCGCCAATACGGGCTGGAGGATAGAGTTGTTTATTTAGGATTTAAGAGCAACCCATTCCCCTATATTGCTAAGGCAAGCTTGTTTGTTCTGGCATCACGATATGAAGGTATGCCTAACGCACTCATTCAGGCTAGCATTTTAGGTGTTCCGTGTTGTTCGTCTTTGAGTACCGGTGTAGTAAAAGAATTGGTAGATGATAATTGCATATTCCAGTATGGTAACGACAAAGAGTTGACCACAATACTTGATCGCGTTTTTGAAGACAAAGAGCTGCCTGTTAATAAAAATTATGGCTTTTTGTCGCCGAAACAGTTCATTGAAAATGTTTTTGAATTTTAGTGTAAGTGGTAAGGGCGTTATCTTAACGTGAATATTAGAGAGTGGTGAGCACCTCAAGATTTAATAGGTCGACAACGGCACCTTCTCGAAAAGCAAAACAAAACAAAAATTATTGGAAGCGTTTAATGGAATGTAATTACGTTCATGTCATAACTAATTTTAGTGAGGTAGGCGGTGCTGAAAGTATGATGATTAGGGCAATAAACGCCTCTGACAGTTCTCATACAGTCATATCGCTAATGACGATTTCAGAGAAAATGTCTAATCGGATTATTAATCAGAATGTAAAGTTTATTGCGCTAAACACTACGAATGCCCTTAATTTAGTCGCTTCGGCTTGGAAGTTAAGAAAGATCTTATCAAATTTAGGTGAGATCAATGCGATTTATTCTTGGATGTATCATGCTAATTTCGTTTCGGCGTTGAGCAGCTTGCTCAGTCGCAGTAAAATACCACTGATTTGGGGCGTGAGGCATTCTTTGGATGATTATCAGGGAGAGAAGTTAAGCACCAAACTCGCAATTCAAGGTGGGAAGTTATTGAGCCGAATACCTAAACACATTGTGCATTGTTCAAAAAAAGCGATGCATCAACATATAGAGTTTGGTTATGGCAAACTATCACAATGTGTATACGTTCCTAATGGTTACCAATTTGAGCAACTAAAACAAAGGCGCTTTGAAGCTGATAGTATGGTAATAGGGGCCGCTGGTCGCTTTCACGAGGCCAAAGATTATCAGACTTTATTCCGCGCTGTTGCTCCAATATTAAGTCAAAATAAAAACGCTTCACTTAGAGTCGCCGGTAGAGATATGACTATGGACAATCCTGTACTGGTTGAATATTTGACGGAGTTTGGAATAGATTCAAAGCAGGTAGAATTGATAGGACAACAGGACGATATGGTGGGCTTCTACCATTCTGTCGATTTTTTCATTTTGAGTTCGAAAACCGAGGGGTTTCCAAATGTATTGGCTGAAGCATCAGGCTATGGTTGCATTGCTTTTTCGACAAGAGTTGGAGATGCACCAGAGATTATTGATTCAGAGCGGATTGTTGAAATAGCAGATGCATCAGCTTTGACTCAATTACTGCAAAAATATATTGCTAAAACACCCATTGAACTCATAGAGACATCACAATCATCAGCAGACTATATTCGAAATAGTTATGCAATTGATGTAATAGCTAACAAATTATTTTCTTTAGGACATACTCAATAATGTGTGGGATTGCAGGATTTTATAACCGCCATTTAAGCCAGGACGAAGCGCAGCAAAAGCTAGGCGCAATGTTGGATGCAATTGTGCATCGTGGGCCCGATGATTTTGGCATGTGGCAAAATAATGGATTACATCTTGGTCATCGAAGGCTAGCCATTCACGACCTAAGTGCTGCCGGTCATCAACCGATGCCTAGTGCATCAGGTCGTTACCATATAGCATTCAATGGTGAAATATATAACTTCGAGGAACTAAGGCAAGCTTTGCCTGCTCAATCTTGGCGTGGCAGCTCTGATACCGAAGTAATGTTAGCCGCGTTTGAGCACTGGGGCATCGAGCAGGCGATTGACAAATTTAATGGTATGTTTGGTTTTGCCGTATGGGATATGCAAGAGCAGACCTTAACGCTTGCAAGAGATCGTTTTGGAGAAAAACCTGTATATTATTTTTCTCAAGGGGATTATTTTGGATTTTCCTCAGAACTCAGTGCAATTGAGGCCCTACATGACATTTCTTTAACGGTGGACCGTGCAGCGGTGAGCCGCCAGTTGGAGACGTCCTATATACCAGCTCCATTGACAATCTATAAAGAAGTTAAAAAGCTACCGCCAGGGTCGGTTGTGACGTTTAAAAATGGACAGGTGTCAGATGTTAAAGCTTATTGGACTTTGGCAGATACCATTGAGCGTGCGCAAAGCCAGCAATTCAGCGACGAACAAGAAGCTATAGACTGTCTAGAGTCTGAACTATTGAAAGCTGTGAAGCTGCGTATGGCGTCAGATGTGCCACTGGGGGCATTTTTGTCAGGCGGTGTGGACTCCAGCTTAGTGGTTGCTTTGATGCAGGCACAGTCTAATTCACCAGTTAATACCTTCTCGATTGGTTTTAACGTAGAAGGATATAATGAAGCTGTTTTTGCTAAAGAAGTTGCTGAGCATCTGGGAACTAATCATACAGAGCGATATTTAAACCCAACGGATGCACTCGATATTGTGCCAAAGATGGGTCATATATTTGATGAACCTTTTTCTGACGCATCTCAGTTACCTACCTATTTGGTGAGCGCAATAGCCAAAGAAAAAGTGACAGTATGTTTGAGTGGTGATGGAGGTGACGAATTATTTTCGGGTTATAAGCGATACCAAGCAACACCGGATATTTGGAAAAAGATAAATAAGTTTCCATGTAGAAGTGTTTTTGCGAAAGTAATTCAAAGTGCACCAACCAGCGTGTTAGATAAAGTTTTTGCATTTCTATCTCCTTTGGCTGCAAAATACGGCAGAAAGGGTGCTATGGGTGCCAAATTAAAAACCTTATCAGGTTGGCTAAAAGCGCAAAGCATTGAAGAGCTCTACGAACTTAGTATGATGCATTGGAAAGACGTCAATGGTATTGTAATTGGTTGTGAGTCGTCGGATATTTGGTCTCCTAGTGCGCCTGACTTTTCAGAAGCCATTGAGCGCATGATGTATCAGGATTCTATTGCATACTTACCCGGTGATATTCTGACTAAAGTTGATAGAACTGCGATGTCAGTGAGTTTAGAAGGACGCATCCCGTTACTTGACCCTCGTGTTGCTGAAACTGCATGGAGATTACCCATGAATATGAAGCAGCGTGGAAATTGTGGTAAATGGGCGTTGAAGCAGGTGCTTTATAAATACTTACCGCAGGAAATGATGGAACGTCCTAAAATGGGCTTTGGAGTCCCTATCCACGACTGGTTGAGAGGGGAGTTAAAGGGCTGGGCACAGGATCTTTTGTCACCCGAACGATTGACTTCTCAAGGGCTACTCAACCCTGAGCCGATAGGACAAGCATTGCAAAAGCATATTGTTGGTGAAGAAAATAACGCAGCTATGTTATGGGATGTATTAATGTTACAAGCTTGGTTAGATGCCAACCCAGCTCGAAAAGGTAGATTATAATGAAAGTTGTCGTTATTGGGGCTTTACCAATGTCCCTGATTCGTTTTCGAGGCTTGTTGTTAAAAGAGTTGGGAGATAATGGGGCAACTGTAACAGCTATGGCTTCAGAGGCTGATGCTGAGTTTCAAAAAAATATCACGAATTTTGCGCATGACTATGTGGATTATCCAGTAGCTAGAAATGGATTGAACCCTCTTAAAGACTTTAAAACGGTTTCTTCCCTAGTAAGGCATTTCAAAAGAATTAAGCCTGATATCATTTTAGCGTATACAATTAAGCCCATTATTTGGGGCGGCATTGCAGCTAGGTTTGCCAAATCACCCAAGTTTTATCCTTTGGTGACTGGGCTAGGGTATGCTTTTCAGCCGGGAGGTTTTTTAAAAAGTCTGCTCATATTGTTAGTTAGAAACTTGTATAAATTGGCTTTAAAAGAGGCCAAAGGGGTCATTTTTCAGAACCCAGATAATATGAGAGTATTCATTGAGCAAGGTATTGTGTCTGAAGACAAGTGCCATTTGGTGAACGGTTCTGGCGTTGACCTTGCACATTTTGAAGCTGAGCCTTTGCCAAACAAGCCTCGCTTTTTACTCATTGCGCGCTTGCTTGCTGATAAAGGCATTCGCGAATATTATCAGGCTGCCGAAATTGTTAAGCGCCGTTACCCTGAAGCTGAGTTTCATCTTGTTGGACCAGAGGATCCCTCTCCTGATGGGATAAATATTAGTGAGGTGAATAAGTGGCATGACAGCGGTATTATTCACTACCATGGCTCCACGAATGACGTTCGACCGCATATTAAAGCGTGTAATGTGTTTGTTTTACCTTCTTATCATGAAGGGATGCCGAGAACCGTTTTAGAGGCTATGGCAACAGGAAGGCCGATATTAACGACGAATGTCCCAGGCTGCAAAGAAACTGTAGTCAATTCTGAAAATGGTTGGTTAGTTAAAAAAGCAAGTGTCGATGAGCTAGCAGATCGCATGATCTGGTTTATAGAAAACCTTGAAAACTTGGATGTTATGGCACAAAAGAGCAGAAAAATGGCAATGGATAAATTTGACGTACACAAAGTTAATGCCGAGCTCCTAAAAATTATGGAGGTAGTAAAGTGAAACGTGTATTTGACTTAGTAGTTTCTTTGGGCGCTTTTGTGTTACTACTTCCAGTGTTCGTACTAACGATGATCTTAATTCGTATAAAACTGGGTGCGCCGATTTTCTTTGTCCAAGAGCGCCCAGGTTTGCATGGTAAAGTATTTAAAATGTTAAAATTTAGAACCATGCTTGATAGTACTGATAAAGATGGCAACCCGTTGCCCGACGAGCAAAGAATGACAAAGTTTGGCGCATTTTTACGCTCCACTAGTTTGGATGAGCTGCCGGGGCTATTCAATGTAATAAAAGGCGATATGAGCCTAGTAGGCCCCAGACCTCTATTAGTGAGGTACTTGCCACTTTACAACGAGGAGCAATCTCGCCGACATAATGTTCGTCCAGGCATTACTGGCTGGGCTCAAGTAAATGGCCGGAATGCAATCAGTTGGGAAGGCAAATTCGAACTTGATGTATGGTACGTAGATAACCAAAGCTTCATCTTAGATATTAAAATTTTACTTCTTACGGTGAAGAAAGTGTTCGTTAGAGAGGGGATCACTGCCAGTGATTCTGCGACAATGCATGAATTTAAAGGGAGTAAAAAATGAAACCAATTTTAGTTATAGGCGGTGGTGGTTTCGCTAAAGAAATCGTTTGGCTTGCTCAGGACTGCGGGCGTACAGTTATCGGGGTTTTGGATGACAACCCTGATACGCATGGTACTGATGTACAGGGAGTTTCTGTTGTCGGCTCGATAGAAAAGTGGCAAGAATTTGATGCGGAAATTGTTATTGCTATTGGCAACCCTCGTACTAGGGCTATCGTCAAAGAAAGAATAGAACAGCAAGGTACACCTGAGTATGCTTGCCTAATTCATCCATCTGTTAAATATTCAAATACAGTGGTATTTTCTGAGGGTTGTATGGTGTGTGCTGGCACTATTTTAACCACAGACATAAAAGTTGGCCAGCATGTTATTCTAAATTTAAATGTTACAGTCGGACATGAAACCAACATTGGTGATTTTTCTACTGTCGCACCGATGGCTGCTATCTCTGGAAATGTAAATATCGAATGTTTCAGTGAAGTAGGAACAGGGGCTAGCATTCGTCAAGGCGTCAATATTGGGCGTGGGGCAATGTTGGGCATGGGAGGTGTTTTGACCAAAAATATCCCAGATTTTACAATATTCGCTGGCAATCCAGCAAAAAAATTAAAGGAGTTACCAGAAGTATGATAATTACACTCATAGGTTCAGGTGTTATGTCCGCAGGTATTTGCCAAGTTTTAGTGAGCGCGAATATTTCAGTTCAGGTGAATATTGTTGCTCGTAGCATTGAGAAGGGTGAAGCCCTAAAATCTCAAGTTATTAAACAGCTACGCAGGTTAGTGAGTAAGGGCAAGCTAGAGCAAGTTGACGCTGATAAAGCTGCTGAGTCTATCCATCTATACGACACGTATGAGGCTTGTAAAAATTCAGATATCGTTATTGAAGCTATTTCCGAAGATTTTACAGCTAAATTAGAGTTATTTGGTCAATTAGCTGAGCACATTGGAAAAGATACCATTGTCGCTACTAATACATCTTCTTTGCCAATCACAGCTTTTGCGAGCGTCTTACCGAATCCAAACAATGTTATTGGGCTGCACTTTTTTAATCCAGCTCCTTTAATGGAACTGGTTGAGATTGTATCAGGTCATGAGACTGATGCTGAGTTAGTTACTAAAATGTGCGAATTTACACAGTCTTTAGGTAAAAAGCCGGTAATCGTAAATGAAGCGCCTGGTTTTGTAGTAAATCGAATGTTGATACCTATGATCAATGAGGCTGTGTGCATTTTGGCTGAAGGTGTTGCTACTGCTGAAGATATCGATAAGGCAATGAAGTATGGGGCACATCACCCGATGGGACCATTGGCACTGGCTGATTTAATTGGTAATGATGTGAATTTATCAATCATGGATACCTTATATAAAGAGACTGGTGATCCAAAATACAGAGCACACCCTCTACTTAGAAAGATGGTACGCGCTAATTATTTAGGTCGAAAAACTAAACAAGGTTTTTATAAGTACTAATCATGTTAAATACTCCTTTTTCTCCTTGGCCTAGCTTTACCCAGCAAGAGGCTGATGCGGTCACTCGTGTTGTTTTATCTAATAAAGTTAATTATTGGACAGGAACTGAAGGCCGTGAATTTGAAAACGAATTTGCTACGTGGGCTGACAGTGAATATGCAGTTGCGTTGGGAAATGGCACGCTTGCATTAGATATTGCATTAAAGGCCCTTGATGTTGGAGCTGGTGATGAAGTCATCACCACACCTCGTACATTTTTAGCCTCTGCAAGCAGCATAGTAACAGCAGGCGCATCGCCTGTTTTTGCTGATGTTGATTTAAATAGTCAAGCGATTACCGCCGACTCAATCAAAGCCGTGCTAACGGCAAAAACAAAAGCGGTTATAGTGGTTCACTTGGCAGGTATGCCTGCAGAAATGGACGAAATAATGGCTCTAAGTAAAGAGCATGGCTTTTACGTAATAGAAGATTGTGCTCAAGCTCATGGCGCAAAGTATAAAGGGCGTTCAGTAGGCTCGATTGGACATATTGGCGCTTGGAGTTTTTGCCAAGATAAAATCATGACTACAGGTGGCGAAGGCGGCATGGTGACGACTAACTCAAAAGAGTTGTGGTCCAAAATGTGGAGTTACAAAGACCATGGTAAAAGCTTTGACGCGATATATAATCGTGAGCACCCACCTGGTTTTCGTTGGTTACATGAAAGTTTCGGCACAAACTGGCGCATGACAGAAATGCAGGCTGCAATCGGTCGTATTCAACTACAACGAATGGCTGAATGGAGCGGTAAGCGTCAATTGCATGGCCGTTTAATTGATGAAGCTGCAGGAAAGTTTGAGCTTATTCGTCTAGTCGATGTTCCCGACTATATTGAGCATGCTGAATATAAGCACTATGTGTTTATCAAACCTGATTTACTGGCTGATGGCTGGGATCGAGATCGCATTGTAAATGAAATTGTAGAGCGAGGTGTGCCTTGTTTTCAGGGTAGTTGCTCTGAAGTCTACTTGGAAAAGGCTTTTGATGGTACACCTTGGAGACCAAGTGAGCGGCTGAAGAATGCTGTAGAATTAGGTGAGACCTCAGTTATGTTTTTGGTTCACCCGACTTTAACAGAAGAAAACATGGCTAAAACGACTTCAGTTATCTCTGAAGTGTTTAATCTAGCTCAGAAGGCGTAATTTTATAGTGTTAAATAAGGTGAACGAATGAGTCACCTTATTTCATTCTATATTTAACTCCGCCCTTTTTGGATAAATTATGTTTTGGCAGGCGGAAATGCATGTCGTTAGCTATAATTTAACTAAATGTAACGACGTTTCCTTGCTTAGAAATTAGACTTTACTTTCGAGATACAAATACATGATTTCGACCTCAGCTTATAAAGCCTCTTTTTCTAATATTGACCCATAGAAACTACACGTTACTTTGTAATTTAATAATTCTGAAATGACAGGCGTTGAAAAGTTGTGTATATTTAAGGCCTGTAATTGAAGAATTACTTTGTACGCATAAAAATTTGTTAGCCTCAAGGATTTACAGTGGATAGTTGGTTCCGAACTCTTCTCACAGCATCTCGAAGAAAAAAACGCATACTTACACTTTTTATAGATTCAGCATTTATATTCAGCGCGTTCTGGCTAGCTCTAATTGTAAGACTCGATAGCTTTGACCCCTTTTTTGAGGTAACCAACTGGTTCTTATTAACACTGGTTTTACCTATTAGCTTGTTTACATTTGTTAATTTGGGCTTGTATCGGGCTGTGCTTCGGTATGTCGGTGCCCATGCGCTTGGTGCCATTGTTGCTGGAGCCATAATTAGCACTGTTGTATTGATGTTGGCCTCATTTTTCACCCACATTACCATACCTCGAACAATGCCAATTATTTATGCTTGGTTGTTGATCTTGGCTGTGGGTGGATCTCGCATCGTTGTTCGGGCCATGATGTTTCGCTTGGCGACAATTAATAAAACGCCAGTCGTTATATATGGTGCTGGCTCTGCGGGAAGGCAACTAGCGCCAGCGATAGCTGCGGGAGATGAGTATTTTGTTAGTGCTTTTATTGATGATGATAAATCAAAGCAGGGTGCGATATTACAAAATATCCCGGTTATAGCTTTTGAAGGTATATATAGTCTGCTTGAGCGTAAGAGGGTCAGAAAAATTCTTCTTGCGATGCCAAGTGAAAGCCGGGCTCGGCGCCGAGAGATTTTGGCACAACTTGAAAACTTGCCTGTTGAGGTTATGACTATCCCAGGTATGGCTGATGTTGTTGAGGGCCGTGCAACACTTGATGAAATTAAAGATGTTGAAATTGAAGACTTATTAGGTAGAGATCCAGTTACGCCTAAACAAGAGCTGATGGACGCTAATATTAAAGGGAAGTCAGTCATCGTAACAGGGGCTGGGGGCTCAATTGGTTCTGAATTGTGTCGACAAATTATAAAGTACGCCCCTTCGAAACTAATTTTATTTGAGTTAACCGAGTTTGCACTTTATTCAATTGAGAAAGAGCTAAGTGAGGTTATTAAATCAAATGGACTTGCGATAGAGCTAGTTCCAATTATGGGATCTGTTCAGCATGTCAATCGCTTAGAAACCTGCATGATTGCATTTGGTGTAAATACCGTATATCACGCAGCGGCTTATAAACATGTTCCTTTGGTTGAACACAATGTTGTCGAAGGTGTACGGAACAATGTGTTTGGTACTTATTACGCGGCGAAAGCGGCTATAAATGCAAAAGTAGAGACTTTTGTCCTAGTCAGTACAGATAAAGCTGTCCGCCCAACTAATGTTATGGGTACTACAAAGCGAATGGCCGAGTTATGCTTGCAAGGATTAGCTCAAAATAAAGAGAGTGGTAAGCATAATACGCGTTTTTGTATGGTACGTTTTGGGAACGTACTTGGCTCATCTGGTTCTGTCGTTCCTTTATTTCGTAGACAAATTAAGGAAGGTGGTCCAATTACTCTGACCCACCCAGATATTACTCGCTTTTTCATGACAATACCGGAAGCTGCACAGCTTGTTATTCAGGCAGGAGCAATGGGGAAAGGCGGAGATGTATTTGTGCTCGATATGGGAGAGTCTATAAAGATTATGGACTTAGCCACCAAAATGGTCCACCTCTCTGGTTTGGAGATCAAAAGTGAAACAAACCCCCATGGAGACATACAAATTCAATGCACAGGTTTAAGGCCTGGTGAAAAATTGTATGAGGAATTGCTGATTGGTGACAATGTTGAACAGACAAGCCATCCTCGTATCATGACTGCAAAAGAATCAATGTTGCCGTTAGCTGAATTAAATGTGTTCTTAGAATCTTTAGATATTGCTTGTCACAACTTTGAGCATGAAAAAATACGTCAACTTCTTTTAGATGCGCCCACAGGATTCAACCCTACAGATGGCATCTGCGATCTGGTTTGGAATGCAAAAAAAGAATCTGCCAACTTTGGTGATGGTAAAGTCGTAAGCTTTAAATAAACACAAAGTATTTTACAGACACAAGATAAGTCTTTGCCTACAAGTCATTTGTTGGCAAAGCATATGTTTTACGCTCGTTTAGTTGTTTGAAGTGATAAACTCGTTTTAAAGTAGTTATGGATATAACAACTTAACCTTTATCAAGTATTTGAATCTATTAAGAATCGAAAAACTTAAAAATAATAATCTGTCGGATCCTGAAAATGTCTAAATTTGTTCCTGTTTTATTGTCTGGTTTGACCATTGTTTCTGCACCGAGCTATTCAGAAAGTGAACTTGATACATATCGTTCCTTTACCGGCTTTACAGGATTAGTAAATACATCAAATGCTGAAGTGCTTGAAACTGGTTATTGGGATATTGGTTATAATAATATGCTCGATAACTACACTAAGAGTTATGTTGACGGCCATAACTTCGTATTTTCAGCCGGTTTATTTGAAGGATTGGAAGTTAGTGGTCTCATAGCATCTAGCACGATGCACGACAATACGTTTATACCACCTGCGGAGGGTGAAGAACTCCAAACGAGAGATTTATCATTCAATGCAAAGTATCAAATACCATTTATTCCTAAAGATTGGTTTAACCTGAGTGTAGGCAGTAAAGACATTGGCGGGGCTGCTAATAATTATGAAACTCACTTTGTGGTTGCTTCTAAAGAGTGGCGTAATTTTAGATTCTCGCTTGGTGCTTCTCGTAGTAAACATGAAACAGGAATGATGAATGGCGCGTTTGGCGGGATTGAATGGATGCCTTTGGATTGGCTTGCATTTCAGGTCGAGTATGATGCTGAGGCAATTAATAGTGCGGCAAGAGTTGTTATCCCTAAGGAATGGTTATTTGATTTAGGTGAGCTTTCATTGACGAGTCGATTTTACTCCAGTACTGACTTTACGGACGATGATATTTTCTGGGGAATAAACTTTAAAGCGCCGTTTTCTAAACTCGCTCAATCAAGCAAATCAAAAATTGAAGCTGCACCAAAGCCCATTGTTTCCTCAAGACCAGAGCAGAGAAACTTTAAACCTGTAGAAAAGGCTGCGACTGATACGCAAGCAGACCGCAATAGCCATGACAAAACAGCTAAAGCTAGTGGTCATGAACTCGAGAGAAAAGATTTAAATAAATTAGCGAGAGAGCTGAGAAACACGCTTATAGCAGATGGTTTTGAGTCTGTGAGAGTTGGTTTTAATTCACAACCAACGATTATCGTATCTCTTGAGAATGCAACTTTTAATAATAATGAAATAGACGCGTTAGGGTTAGCTATTGGCCGAGTGACAGAGGTATTTTCAGGCACCTCTGCGAAGTTTATTTTAGAACTGCAAAATCACGGTATTTCCATGATGGCGTTATCTGGCGATGTGGCCAGTTATGAGCGTTTTTTAAAGGATAATGTTGAGCCCAATATCAATGTGAAAATGGGCAGCAGAGCAAGTATTGCAGGAGTTACTTGGGTTGGTTTAGAAAATGCAAACCAGCGTTTTTTAAAGCCTAGGGTAACAATCAGCCCAGAGGTCAATTCTACGCATGCGACTGAGTTTGGCGTATTGGATTATTCTTTGGCTTTGAAAGCAGATGTTAACTTGCCTTTATGGAAAGGTGCAGGTTTTAACCTTACTGCGCAAACAGTCGTGTCTGAAAGCGATGATTTTAAAGAGAAAAAGATTTTTGATGATTTGTCAGAAGATAATGGGGTAAGAAGTGCTTTTCTTTACCAAACTTATCAGCTGCCATGGGGAATTTACAATCAAACGAAAGTCGGCTTCTTCAGAGAGTTTCATAAATATAAAGGTATTATCAATGAGACTGCATGGGTGAGCCCTAATGGTAGTCACAAATTCACAAATACATACGGTTACTTTGAATACCAAGATTTTAACTCTGATAGGGATTACCATACTTTAGACTATCAATATTATTGGGCTGAACGAGATCTGAGTTTTCATGTAACTGGTGGTAAATTTTGGCGTAAAGATAAAGGTGTAAAAGTTGAAACCAGGTTTTGGTTCGGCGATAGCTACGTAGCTGTGTATGGTGAAAATACAAATGCTAAAGTTGCCGGGGTAGCGATAAATATTCCATTATCAAAACGAAAAAATATGAATGTCACTAAGTATGGTCAAATTAAAGGCACTAGCTCTTGGCGCCATCAAATTGGTACGCGTATTGGCGATAGCCACAATAAATTAGTGTATCAGCAAGCGTATCAACCAAGATTGCCGGTGACTTTGAATAAGACCTTCTTTAATAAAGGGCGTAACTCAGTAGACTATGTTTATAGTAATCTGTCTAGATTACGAAATGCTTATTTGACATATAAATAGGCTATTGACCTCAACAGATAAGGATAGCCTCATGCGGTCGAAATGAGGCTATTTATATCGATA
The DNA here is from genome assembly GCF_018100925.1 of Pseudoalteromonas luteoviolacea. GTDB lineage: Bacteria > Pseudomonadota > Gammaproteobacteria > Enterobacterales > Alteromonadaceae > Pseudoalteromonas > Pseudoalteromonas obscura. Next base: position 207,509 of record NZ_JAGJEH010000008.1, read on the forward strand.
TCAGTTCATCAACGCAGTTTTATACCTTTTAAGCAGTTCTGATAAATTCTCGATTGTCGAATTGTGGCGTTTCCAATTAGCTCTCAGAAGGCTTACCTCCCAGAGTATAAAACAGGTTTTTGTAATCATTAATGGCCCTGAACGCCCTCTTTGCTGTTAGGAATGCATCGAAAGCTAGAGTTTCTGATTTAGATCGATAAGCACCTAGTGGAATATCACAAAGCTACTTTTTTACTGCAATCTATCCACCGGAATTACAGCTTGGCGTTCTTACAAGTAAGCATCTATGGGTGGAGCTCTAAATGAACTATTAGCTCATCTTCCACTTTTTTGGGCAATATACCTGCTCAATTTTATGCTTTTATAACGGTCGGTAAGGCGGATATGCTCCAGTCTGTGTTACGGTCAACTTGCTTTTTCGCAGCGTAACATTGCCTCCCTATATTAATAGAAATTTCACTTACAAACATGAACAGTAATAGCAGCTAGCTGCTAGCTGCTAGCTGGTATATGTTAATTTACCCACAGAAAGCCCCTGTGCTTTCATTAAATGGAAGCTTCCACTTAATCCCTAACCGGGAGGAGCACACCGTACGAAAGTGTATAAATAAAGCCGGGAAGGGCAATGTTAGTTGTTTTTAATTTGAGTAGCTTTACATCTATAAGCTGGTTTCTGTTCAATGTGTAGTGAGGCAATGAGATTGTATTTAACCGCTTTTTAAAGAGAAAAGAGTGGGGGAATGGAGCTCGTTTGGTGTTCTATTGCATTTTCAAGCAAGCTGATATGGGGATTTACATAGCGTGAAGATTGATCCAATTTGAATTGGTAAAGGAGACTGTAAAACTAATTTGGTCCACCAATTGGAAGCATGAAATACTGTCGATATGTAATGAGAATAAATTAGTTGTGTAGTGAGGGTATGTGCATTGACCATCGCACCCCTAGGTCAGTATTTTGTCATCTAAAAATAAAAAAGCCGTGATATCTCACGGCTTTAAGTTCAGTTTACTTAATAAAATTAGTTACCACCAGTAGCACCGGTAGAAGTTGTAGTATCACACTCTGTTAGCATGTTTAGAGACAATGCATCAGTGCTGCCTGTAGCAGCTTGTGTTTCCCACGTATTAGTAAAGGTATTGAAGAATCTGAATGTATAATCAACACCTGAGTCCAAGTTGATATTGAACTCACTTCCGTAGAAGCTATCTTGTAGGTTATTTGCTAGAACTTCACCGCGATATAGCTGTACTGTTGTAGGGCTTAGTACAGGGTCAGCAGCTTGGTCTACAGCGTCATTGTTGCTACATACAGCAAATGTAGATACAGGCATAGTTACCACTTCTACATTATCAACAGGTGTTAGCTGTAGTGTTGCACCGTTTAGGTCACAAAGTGAACCATCATAAATTGAAGCTGTATTATCAACAGCAGGACCTGTGTCACCTTGAACACCGTCAAGTACGTTTACGTTGTTTTCTAGTACACGAACTTCTACGTCGAAGCTAGGTGGATTACGGAATGTTGCAGAGTTTAGCGCTGCACGGTTCCATGGCTGAGCGTCAAATCTGTAGCTGTTAGTTAACAGTTGTACAGAAGTAAAGCGTGAGCTTGGCTGGCCGTCACTATCAACAATGTTGAATGAAGAAACGTTACAACCACGCTGTGCGAAGAAGTCTAAGTTCCAGTAAGAAAGGTGGTCAACCTCAACTTCTACGTTGAAAGTTGGACCAGTTGGGTCTGTAGCATCTTCTGCTACTACACCAAAGCTTTCAAATGACCATTGACCATTCGACTCTTCATAACTCCAAACTGGGAAGATATGACCAGGTGCAATAGCAACTGGGTCATTTACAAGCGCTGATTCTTTACACACACCAGATGTAGTGTCGAAACCTCTTGCAGCTGCATCAGCTACGCTTTCACCATCCTGTTGCATGATTGGACAAGGAGTACGAGTTGACTTATCAACCTGCATTGCAACAGTGATTGATTTACCTTCACCGAATGTTTTTACTTTTTCGCCTTGCTCGTTCACAAGTTCAATAGCAACAAAACCACCAGTTGTGAAGTTACCTTCAACCGTTTCTGTGCCGCTTGAAACAGCTAGGTTTAAACCACCAGGGAACGCATCTAGTGAAGATGTCTGGTCTGCTGAAGCGTCATCTGAGCTTGCTTCAACAGCTGCTGCTTCGTTAGCGAAGTAAGCAACGGTTAGTGAAGGAGCTGACTGAAGTGCTTCGCCGTTTGCTTGAACGAACTCAGTGCCGTTAGGTAGAGTAACCGCAGCACCACCTGCTGCTTTAGCAGCTTGTGCGTCATCAACTTTTACAGGTAGAGTGATTGATGCTGCATCACCTAAATCTAGACCGCCTGTAGCGCTATACTCTACAGTCACGTCTGTATTTAATTCTGCAAGTGCTTTAGTTTCAGCAACTACAGGGATGTCTGCACTAGTAAAGTTACGTGCAGTTAAACGCACAACTTCAGTGATTGTCTCGCCAGAGCCAATAGTTACTTCAGCAGTATTTGAAAGGAAATTGTCTGACTGAACAGTAAATGCATAAGTTTTACTTTCGCCTGACGCAATCCCATCAACAGTATACGAGAATGAACCCGCAGTATTCGTGTTGTATGCGTCGTTTGCTGTTTCAGTCACAGTGATTGCTGTGCCCGAAGCAGTTTGTAAACCATCTACTGATGAATTGAATACAACTTCTACCGATGTACCTTCTGCTAATGGTGCACCAAGTGAATCAGTTACTGTGATAACGAAACCACCGTCAGACAGTTCTACCGCAGTTGGTGGAACCGCTACTGTTTGATCGCCGCCCGGATCTGGCGGAGTGATTGTAACATCGTTGTCATTGTCGCTGAAGCAGCCAGTTAAACCTACTGTTAACCCTAGTGCGAGGGCAAGTTTAGTTAGCTTCAAATTTTTATTTCCCATGATTTTTACCTTTTCCTTTAAATACAAGTAAACTGAGAGTTTTAACCAATTAAGTGCAGATGTAAGACAGCCTTGCCCTGCATACAAATTAGTGAATAAGAGAATAAGCGTACATTAAATGTTCGTCAAGTGAACAGGTCTAACTTTATCCAAAAATTCACGTTTAATAATAACACATTGATCTAGAATTGGGATCTGAACTGTGCAATGTTAATAAAATAATAATATACAGCTCATTACAGTCGAGAAAAAGCATCGACAAAATCGTTCAATGCATCCAAATCTATGGGCTTTAACCCCGAACTTGTCCGTTCTATCAGACCTTTTTCAACAAGTTCACTCACTACGCGCCGATATGCTCGTTCCGTTGTCGCAAAACGCTCTGCCTCTGCGCTCACTGTCGAGTATGCTCTAAGTAGTGTCGAATGTTTGTCTTCGGCTCTCAACAAACAGTCTTTAGCGATATTGTAACTTAAGGGCAATAGCAGCTTATCGAGGTTTATTTTTTGATTTTCAGTAAATTTAGCCGCAATTGTCTGCGCTGTGTAAAGGCTTAATTCCGGTTGCTCTAGTAGTAACTGGCGCCAGTGTTTTAACTCTATGAGGTTATACTGAACATCGCTTAAACATGTAACCGTGTAAATACATGGTTGGTTATTGAGCGCTTCAATTTCTCCAATAAGCGTGTTGTGGCAGTCCAATTGACCAAGTAACAGTCTTCTGCCATTGCCGACATCATAGCTAAATGAAACCGTACCACTTCTAACCAAGATCAATTTGCTCAGCGGCTCATCCTGATGGATCAAGATTTCTTTTTTACGATGCTGAAAACTATTGCCGGCAAAACTTAATAATTGTTCGACCAATGTAGTTGAAAAGTGATATTGGAACATCTGGTTAGCTCTCGGACAATTGTCCTATTTATTAAATTATTATAAAGATAGCATGAACTGAATTATTCAAGGCTATACGCGTTATATCTTTTTAAGACTTTATTCTTGCTTATCCTTAAATTAGTGAGTTTGAGACTCAGTGTTCCGTGCAAGAACTAAACTGTTCACAATGCGACTGATTAACTGAGCAATAGTGCAGAGAATCTAAGCGTAATTTGGGCTCTAGAAGCGCTATATGATCTGCTATTATCCTTAAAAAGTGACTTGAATATCGTTTTAATTGTCAATGCTAACCCAACTGAGAGGAGAGAACAAATGACTTGGGAATATTTAGGCTATCTGGCCTCAGTCTTTTTGGTGGTTTCTCTTATGATGACCAATGTTACTAAATTGCGTTGGTTTAATTTAGCAGGCTGTATCTGTTTTACTATATATGGCGCAATGATAAGTGCGTGGCCAGTGGTATTGACCAATGGTTTGCTTGCACTGGTCAATATTTATCACCTTTTTAAACTGGTCAGATCTAAGGACTAGTTACGTTTGTACTTGGGTTTGCCCGCAATCCAAGTTTGTTGCACTTGTATATTATGCAACTGTGCCTCTTCTACTTGGAAATAATCGCGATCAATTAGAATAAAGTCTGCCCATTTGCCATGCTCTAAGCTACCTATTTTGAACTCTTGAAAGGCCGCGTATGCAGCATCTAAAGTAAAAGCAGTGAGTGCTTGCTCTCTGCTCAACTTCTCAGTATTGCGCCATCCACCTTTTGGTTTTTGCGCTTTATCCATTCTTGTTATCGCTGCGTATAGGCCGTCAAATGGATTGGCCAATTCAACAGGGAAATCAGATCCAGCAGCGACCTTAATACCGTGTTTTAGAAACGTTTGCCATGCATAAGCACCAGTCAGTTGGGACTCTCTTAAGCGCTGTTGCGCCATATGCATATCTGAAGTTGCGTGAACAGGTTGCATTGATGGGATTATTTTCAAGCTTTTAAATCTAGGAATATCATCTGTATCGACAATTTGCGCATGCTCTACACGGTTGCGAAGTAACTTACCACCTGTTTCCTTGAACACAGTTTGATAGCTGTCTAAAACAATGCGATTAGCTCGATCGCCAATGGCATGGGTGTGTGCGCTAAAACCGTGCTTAACACTGAGGCGTATAAGTGCTTCGAGTGCAGGCTGCTGTTCGAGCATCAGTCCCCTGTGTCCAGGCCTATCTTTATAATCTTTCAAGAGGGCTGCACCTCTGCTGCCTAGTGCACCATCAGCATATATTTTGACACTGCGTATCGTGAGGTAGTCTGTTTGTTCTTTTACAATACCGGATTTGAGCATGTTTTTGAGATTGGGATCAGACGCGCTTAACATGGCGTAAACTCTTAGTGGCATAGACTGCTGAGCAGATCTGTTTTTATACAGACGCCAAGTTGCTTCATCAATTCCTGCATCATGCACGGAAGTGATCCCTAAACTGAGGAGGTGGCTAGCCGCTTTATCAAGCGCATTGTTCAGCTGGGTTGATGTTCGTTCAGGCACATGGTTCAAGATCAGTGGCTCTGCTTTGTCTATAAATAGGCCACTGGGGGCGCCATCGGCTAAACGCAAGATCTCACCTCCTTCTGGTGTTGTGACATCATTGGATATATTGGCTAATGCCATGGCTTTGGAGTTAACCCAAATAGCGTGACCATCGACACGAGTAAGTACCACGGGTCTGTCTGAAACGTATTTATCAAGATCTTGTGCTGTTGGGAACTGACTAGGGGTCCACTTTGTTTGGTCCCAGCCCCGTCCTATTATCCATCCAGTTGGGTTATTTTTGGCATATTGCTTTAGACGTTGGCCCACTTCAGACACAGATTTTGTATGTCTTAAGTCAAGTCTGGAGAGGTTTTCACCCAAGCCAATAACATGACCATGTGCGTCTATCAAGCCCGGCAACATAGTAAGCCCTTGACCGTCAATAACCGTTGATTGTGGGTATTGTTTTAGCGTGTCTGCATTGCCTGTTTTAACGACCTTACCATCTTTGATCACTAAAGTAGAAAACTGTGCAATTTCCCCGGAACGTGTCGGTGTATACCCTTTGACATTATGAACGACTGTAAAATGTGCATGGCTGACATAACTTGCCAAGCACAAACAGAGCAAAAATAATCTTTTCACGATATCGCCTTTTTGTTGTTATTTTTCCAAATAATATAAATGTATTATTTGTAAGTGTATATCAAGCTTTGGAATTTATTATTTTGGCATGCTTCAAGCCAATACCTTGATCTGGGACTAACGAGAGACGTTATTCGTCTTTATCTGCTTTAACTGCCAGTTTAATCGCAATGATCACAATCGCAAACATTAAAAATGGTAAGGCAGCAAGGCTGTACTCGGCCCAAGGAGTGTCTTGATAGCTTGGTTGTAATATAAAGTGCCCGCCTATACACAGCCCGATACTGATAAAAAGCAGTGGCAGCATGATCAATTCTTTTTTGTAGTTTGACTTTTTCATGTTTACCTCCAATTTTGAGTATACACACTTTGGTGGCTGTTAGGATTGACATCGATCAGAAGAACTCGGCTCAGTAAATATCAAGTCCCTCCACACCTTGAAATAATCTATATTTGTTTGCTTGCTTTGTATCCAATTAATGTAGCCCATGATATAAAAATAGCCATGTATTGGATTTGTGGAAGTAAAACAGATGGCTAGTCGCAAAGTGGTTGTGGTTAAGCTTGGAACTAGCGTGCTAACTGCTGGTGGAACATTGTTGAATAAGCCTCGCTTGGTCGAGCTGGCTAGTCAGTGTGTAGAGCTACGCTCTGCTGGTTGGCAAGTAATATTGGTGTCGAGTGGTGCCGTTGCTGCCGGGCGTGCAGCTTTGGGTAAGGAAGTAGGAAGTTCTATAGCTGAAAAGCAAATGCTGGCTGCCATTGGCCAAGGGCAGTTAATTCATTTATGGCAAAGTTTATTTTCAATCTATGACGTTTCGGTAGCACAGTTGTTATTGACCAGAGCTGATGTGGAGAACAGAGCCCGTTATCTCAATGCCAGAGATACGCTAAATCAGCTTCTGAGTCATGATGTTGTGCCAATTATAAATGAGAATGATGCGGTTGCGACGTCTGAGATAAAAGTAGGCGACAATGACAATTTATCCGCGATGGTCGCAATTTTAGCAAATGCCGATAGGTTACTGTTATTGACAGATCAGTCAGGTTTATTTACCGCCGATCCTAGGCAAAACCCAGACGCGCGTCTGATTGAAACAGTTGATGAAATTGATGAGGATATCATTGCTCTTGCGGGTGGTTCTGGTACGGCTTTAGGTACTGGTGGTATGGCAACCAAGTTGCAGGCGGCTCAAATTGCGCAAAGGGCTGGTATTGAAACGGTGATCGCAAAAGGGAGTGAGTCCAATGTGATCGTAAACATTCAATCGGGGCAGGCTAAAAGTACTAAGTTTATTCGTTTTGATGCGCCGTTGGATGGACGAAAAAAGTGGCTGCTATCGGGCCCGAGATGTAACGGTGCTCTGATCTGTGATGATGGCGCTGTCGACGCCGTAAGCACACAGGGAGCCAGCTTGCTAGCCAAAGGTATCACGGATGTAAGTGGACAATTCTCCAGAGGGGATTTAATCGAACTCAAAAGCTTACAAGGTAAAGTGATTGCCAAGGGGTTAGTGGCATTTGATCATCACGAGCTACAACAAATCAAAGGATTGCACAGTGCTCAAATCAGTGAGGTGCTCGGTTATCAAACTGCAAACGTGGTTATTCACAGAGACGACCTTGTCGTATTGGAGCACGTTGCAACCTAACTAAGAGGGGCTAAGCTATACAATGTGAGGGGATTGGGAGGCTTAAGTGTGGATATATCGCCATGCGGACATGATTTTGCGATTAGCTTACTGCAAATGCGCAGTGAAAATGATCTTTATAAACGTGTCCAACAAATCCTGACCGAACTGCTTCCCAATATTCCGATGGCAATGTATTTGGCGCCAAGTTTATCTGAGAAAGAACGTCTTAAGCTGCTGACGTTATCGTCAGCAGTTTCTCCCCCTGACCTAGAATATTTGCTTGCAAGAGCAGAAACCCTAAAGCACCAACATATATTGCGTGGAGAAAACCACCTGTGTATTGTGCTGAGGAATAACAAGGCTGTCATGGGGTTACTGTGGATTGGAGAGAAGCTGCCGACAGCGCGAAGTCACCTAATTGCACACTTGATAAACGTGTTTTATCACCAGTTAAATACCCTAGCATTGAGCCGTATTGATCCCCTCACTCAACTGCTCAACCGCCAGACCTTTGATGATAAAGTCATCGAAATCACAACTGGGGAGGGGTTTGTGATTGAGCGTGAGCAACAAGGTGTGCGAAAGTGGTATTTGGCACTGTTTGATATTGACCATTTTAAAATAGTCAATGACGATTTTGGTCATGTAATAGGTGATGAAGTTTTATTGCTAGTTGCACAGCAACTTAAGGATAACTTTCGAGCGGAAGACTTTGTCTTTCGATATGGGGGGGAAGAATTTGCAGTGCTATTCCAGTCACATGATAGAGCCGAAGCTAAGTCATTGCTCGATCGCGTTCGCAAGGTCATCGCTAATTTTAACTTTCCACAGGTACAGCGCTTGACGATTAGCATTGGTTATACTGTGTTGGAGGAGATAGCTCAGGTTTCAGAGCTGGTTCATGAAGCCGACTTAGCTTTGTACCATGCCAAGAAACATGGCCGAGATCAGGTGGTCGACTTTGAAGAGTTAGGCATAGCAGGTCAAGCTAAAGCGGACACTGATATCGAACTCTTTTAATCTGTTTTAACGATAATATTATCGTGCTTTTGAGAGTATAAATAGCCAGCGTTTTTGGGAACTTTTGCGCGTATGTTGTGCAACAATGTGATATTCTAGCCGGAAATTTGATTGGGAGAATATTCATGAAACTGATCCGTTGGTTGCTTGGTCGTCTTATCTTGCTATTTGATTTTATCTTTACACCAAGAAGCAAAAAACGCTCAACTCAAGCGCAACAACAACTGGACAATATTACGCAAAACCTCAAACTCTATCAGTTTAAGGCTTGTCCGTTTTGTGTCAAAGTCAGACGCGCGGCAAAACGAGAGGGGTTGAAGCTTGAAACTCGTGATGCAAAGGACAATACAACTTATCGTCAAGAGCTGCTGGAGCAAGGTGGTAAAGTTAAAGTACCGTGTTTAAGAATTGAAGAACAAGGTCAGGTGACGTGGCTCTATGAATCAAGTGATATTGTGAGCTATTTACAGCGATTAGAGCAACCAGCTTAATATTCGGTTCTTTAATGCTGGCTATTTTCCCTGTATTGAGGCTGTGCTAGCATTCCACTTATTATTTTAAAGTAACAAATTTAAGAGATTTATCATGACAATCCGTACACGTGTTGCGCCTTCTCCAACGGGTGATCCGCATTTAGGTACTGCATATATTGCCTTGTTTAACTACTGTTTTGCCAAGCAGCAAGGCGGTGAGTTTGTACTTCGTATTGAAGACACCGATCAGGTTAGAAGCACCCCAGAGTCAGAGCAAGCTATTATGGATAGCTTACGTTGGTTGGGTCTTAATTGGGATCATGGTCCGGACGTGGGCGGCGAGTTTGGTCCTTATCGTCAATCTGAGCGCACTGAGTTATATCAAAAATTTGCGCATCAGTTGGTAGAAGAAGGCAAAGCATTTTATTGCTTTGCAACAGCGGAAGAGCTTGACCAAATGCGCGAAGAGCAAATGGCTGAAGGCCTTCGCCCTAAATATGATGGTCGTGGTTTGCGTTTGAGCAAAGAAGAGATCCAGGCCAATTTGGATGCTGGTAAACCCTATGTGATCCGGATGACGATCCCGGAAGAAGGCACATTTAAGTTTAACGATTACCTACGTGGCGAAATTGAAATCCCGTGGGAAAATGTCGATATGCAAGTGTTATTAAAGGCTGATGGTTTCCCAACTTATTTTATGGCGAACGTGGTTGATGATCACCATATGCAGATCAGTCATATTTTCCGCGGTGAAGAGTGGATCAACTCTGCGCCTAAGTTATTAAAGCTGTATCAAGATCTGGGCTGGGAAGCGCCAGTACTTGGTCATTTGCCACTGCTTCGTAATCCAGATAAATCTAAGCTTTCTAAGCGTAAAAACCCAACCTCAATCAATTATTATAAAGAAATGGGCTTCCTACCTGAGGCTGTGCTCAACTATCTTGGTCGTATGGGTTGGTCAATGCCTGATGAGCGTGAAAAGTTTACCTTGGCAGAGATGATCGAGCACTTCGATATGAAACGTGTTTCACTTGGTGGGCCTGTTTTTGATGTAGATAAACTAAGCTGGTTGAATGGCTTGTGGATCCGCGAAAATTTGAGCGATGAAGAGCTGATCCAACGTTTTGTCGATTGGAAGTTTAATGCGCAAACACTGGCTCGAGTATTACCAGAAGCAAAAGCGCGTATAAATACGCTGTCAGATCTGGTTGACCTTGCAGGCCATTTTGTCGGTGGCATTCCTGATTACGATCCTACATTACTGACTGCGGGTAAAGCAGATGATGCGGTGATCATACAAGCACTGCAGTTCTTTATTTGGGAGCTTGAGAAGCTACGTAGTTGGAATAAATCGGAAATTTTTGCAATTGCAAAAAGTGTCGCAACTTTCCATGAGTTGAAGATTAAAGAGTTTTTAGAGCCGATTTTTGTGGCGATCACAGGTAAAACTTCTTCAACATCAGTAGTTGATGCGATGGAGGTGCTTGGATCTGACCTTTCTCGTGCACGTCTACGTGTGGCACTTAACCACGTCGGTGTGTCTAAGAAACTGGCTAAAAAGCTAGAAAAGGCTTATAGAGAGTATCCAACTATCGGTTAACCGACAACGCATGGCAAGTGGGCTTACTTGCCATGCGGTTCTTGAAGTTGTATCAATTGATCTAATAGTTGTTTAAGCTCAACGATTTTTTCCAACGACATATCGGTTTGCTTGAGCATTTGTGATGGAATGCAAGCACACTGAGTTTCTAAGCTTTTTCCCTTTTCTGTCAGATATACATAACATTGTCTTTCGTCTTCAGTGTCTCGCTCACGCTTTAGCAAGTTGCCTTGTTCTAAACGCTTTAACAGCGGTGTGAGTGTATTACTTTTAAGCTGTGCGCGTTTACCAATTTCTTTGACAAGAAGTCCATCTTGTTGCCATAAAATCAGCAACACAATGTATTGTGGGTAAGTTAATTCATACTTTTTTAATATTGGTTGATAAAGCCTTGTCACGTGTCTAGATGCTGCGTATAGACTGAAGCAAAGCTGGTTATCCAAGTTGAGTTCAGGAAACTTATCACTCATCAGCTGCTCTGTAATGCCTGTATAATATCCGCTTTAATTTTCTCTGGTTTTGTCGTCGGTGCATAACGTTTAAGTGGTTGCCCGTCTTTACCGATAAGGAATTTGGTAAAGTTCCATTTGATGTTATTGGTCAATAGCCCAGGCAGCGCTGTTTTTAAATATTGATAGATTGGATGTGCACGCTCACCGTTGACGTCAATCTTTTCCATCATCGTAAAGTCTACGCCATAGTTTATTAGGCAGCCTTGTTGGATATCTGATGCATTGCCTGGCTCTTGCTGTCCAAATTGATTGCAGGGAAAGCCAATAACTTCCAACCCGTCACTATGTAATTCTTGGTGAAGTTGCTGCAAGCCTTCATATTGTGGGGTTAAACCGCATTTGCTGGCAGTATTCACGACAAGAACAACTTTCCCTTTGAGGTTAGAAAAAGCATATGGTTTGCCTTGCAGTGTATTTGCTGTGAACTCGTAAAACATATTTGGTCTCTTATGATTTAATCGTGTGCGATTTAAATGTTAGAGCAAATTTATTGGACGTGCAAGGTTAAAAATTAACTTACGTGTTTAAGCAAGAAGTCAATTAGCAGCCTAACCCGCAGGGGCATAAGGTCCTTTCTCGGATAAACCAGCCAAGTCGCATTGTCCGTAACTTGATGGTCATCCAATAGTGAAATTAGCTCACCACTGGCAATACTGTGTTCAGCGATATCTTGAGCAAGGTGAGCGATGCCGAGGCCGGACTTGCAGGCATGTAGGATTGCTTGAGGGTTATTACTACGCCAACTTCCGGCAACTTTAACTTCATCGATCCCATTGTCGCCTAGAAAGCGCCAGCGATTTGAGATAGCAATTAAACAGTTGTGTTGGGATAAGTCCCGCGGTTTTTCCAGTGGTGGGGCATCATTTAGGTACTCAGGGCTGGCTAATAACTTCATATAGCGCGTGCTGAGTTTTCTCGCAATCAGACGTGAATCTTGTAGGCGACCAAAGCGAATGGCTAAGTCAAAACCATCTTCTACCAAATCGACGTTTCGGGCATTAAAATCAATATGTACACGCACCTTGGGGTATAGCTTGCAAAACTTGGCAATAACGGGTGCTACGCGGTTAGCCATAAAGTCTCCGGCACCGGTTATTTTAATGGGCCCTTTGGGAGTATGTTGAACGCCTTGCAGTTCGTTGTTGGCATCGAGCAACTCCTGTTGGATCACTTTTAACTTATTGGCATATGCGAGCCCTTCTTCAGTGAGCTTAATACTGCGTGTCGTTCTTTGTAATAACACTGTACCCAAACGAGTTTCCAGTTGTTGGATTTGGCGGCTAACATGTGATGTCGATACATCAAGTGCGCTGGCAGCCTTACTAAAACTACTATGCTCTACGACTGCTAAAAATATATCCAAGCCCTGCCACATTTTTAATTCTACCTGTGCAAATATCTATCGCTATATTAATTGATTATTGCTGCTGTGCAAAAGTGTATTGCGTTATGAATAATGATTTTCTGCGTTGTAGTTATTAGACTGTGTGCGAATTAACAAACCGACCGTCATTGCAGGAGCATGCATGCTGAACTTTAATTTTTACAATCCAACAGAGATTTTTTTTGGCGAAGGCCAGATAAGTCAAGTGGCTAACGCAATACCAAAAAATGCCAAAGTATTAGTTGTTTACGGTGGCGGAAGTATTCATAAAAACGGTATTTACGATCAAGTAAGTGATGCCTTAAGTGGCTTTAGCTGGGAAGAGTTTGCCGGCATAGAACCTAATCCGACATACCAAACATGCATGCAAGCTGTGGCAAAAATCAAGGCTGAAGGGTTTAACTTTATTCTCGCTGTCGGTGGCGGCTCAGTAATTGACGGCAGCAAGTTTATTGCAGCTGCTGCTGAGTTTAGTGGTGAACCTTGGGATATTTTGAGCAAGGGGGGGGAAGTGGAATCAGCGTTGCCAATAGGTGTAGTGTTAACACTGCCTGCGACGGGATCTGAATCGAATAGTTTCAGCGTTGTATCAAATAGTGAGACTCAAGATAAACTTCCGTTTGCCTCAGCTTATGTTCAACCTAAGTTTGCAGTGCTTGACCCACAAGTGATGAAAACATTACCTCAGCGTCAGCTGACCAATGGTGTGGTCGATGCATTTGTCCACACCATGGAGCAGTATCTAACATACCCAGTTGATGCAAAAGTGCAAGATCGTTTCGCAGAAGGGCTACTGATGACGTTGATGGAAGAAGGCCCAAAGCTGTTATCTGACGAGGTCGATTATAAAGTGCGTGCTAATGTGATGTGGTCAGCGACTATGGCATTAAACGGCCTAATAGGCGCGGGCGTACCACAGGATTGGTCAACACATATGATTGGACACGAAATCACTGCCGTATATGGTTTAGATCACGCCCAAACACTTGCTGTGATATTACCGAGAATGATGTTTGCACAGCAAGAATCAAAACGAGCCAAATTACTACAATATGCAGAGCGTGTTTTAGGTCTAGATATTTCAGATGAAGAGCAAGCGATAGCATCTGCTATTGAGCTAACGGAACAATTCTTCCATTGCGTTAATATGAAGACCCGGCTGAGTGACTACGGTGTGGGTGAAGAAGCTGTTGAAGTTATTACCAGCCAACTTGAGCGCCATGGGATGACAGCCCTTGGTGAACAGCAAGCCGTAACACTGGATAAGAGCCGTCAGATTATAGCGGCTAGTTTATAATATAGTCAGCTCATATGCGGGCCATATCAGTTGGCCCGTATTTTTTTGACATCTAACTGCCTCATTATTGTCTTGTCACAATAATTTTGCGCTTTATAACGCAAAAGCATCGTTTTTGATTTATTCCTCAGGTAACCTCTGCTGTCTCACAATCAATAATAGGGGCATTTATGATCAAAGTGTGGGATGGGTTTATTCGCGGTTTTCACTGGTTGTTAGTGATCGGAATTGCGGTTTTATATGTGTCAGGTGACGAGGGGTGGCTTGATCTCCACTTTGTCACGGGTTACTTATTATTGGCTCTTATGGTGACAAGAATTATCTGGGGAGTGATCGGCAGTGATACTGCAAAACTCAGCGCACTGTGTCATCACCCTAGAGCGATATTAAGCGCGTTCAAAAGTAAAGCCCCCCATGTTGGCCACAATCCAGCTGGAAGTTTGATGGTATTGTTTTTCTTTGTGGTTATTTTTGTACAGCTGGTTTCAGGCTTACTAACCTCAGACGATATTCTAATGGATGGGCCGCTGGTGCAATATGTTAGCTATGACTGGGTAGAGCTGGCAGGAAATATTCATCAAACCAATATCGATATATTATTGCTGGGTATTGCTATCCACATCATCGCCATTGCTCTTTATCGTTTTAAAGGAGTTAAACTGTTACGCACTCTATTGACGGGAAAAATGGCAGCATCTGAACACTCACCAAAATTAAAAAATGGGATGTGGGGCTATATTATTTTTGCTGTGCTTGCTGTTGCTCTTATCGTTTTTTGGGGCCTAGAGTCGCTTGGTGCCATTCTGTAGTTTTTAGGCTGTTATACGTCTACATAACTATTGTTGCACTTTGCGGTCAATTCACGGGTCAACTCGAATCAGGTGCAGTACCATTTCTGCAAGGTTTGGGTTGAAAGTTAATGTATATTATCCAGTGATATGACCTCTCTGTGCTTATTTTCTGCTAATATAGCGCGATTTTCATGCAAGAAAGAAGTTAACTATGCTTACACCTTACTATCAACAAGAAACCAATAAACTCGTGATCAGCCGTGAACAAGGTAGCCAATTTGCCAAGCAAGTGGCAGATGACTTTAACCCTTTGCACGATATAGACGCAAAAAAGTTCTGTGTTCCTGGTGATTTACTATTTTCATTGGTACTTGATAAGTACGGTGTGAGTGAAAATATGCACTTTACATTTGCCGGAATGGTAGACGAAACCTCTGAGTTAGAGTTTCCTGAGGGCAGTGATGCGTTTGATATTATTTCTAATGAAAAAACCATGCTTTCCGTGAAGCGTTCAGGCCAAAATAAACAATGTGCTCAATTGGTCGAGAGTTTAATCAAGAACTATGTAGCTTTTTCTGGTAAGGCATTCCCACATGTCATCATTCCTTTAATGGGTCAACAAGAGGTAATGATAAACCCGGCACGTCCTATGGTTATCTATGAGTCTATGTCGATCCACTTAGATACACTAGATATTGAAGAAGTGACACTAGAAGCAGCTGATCCTGAGTTTAGCTATGAAGGTAAGCGAGGGAAAATCATTTTACGTTTTGAACTACTAAGCAATGGCGAGAAAGTCGGCTTTGGTGAAAAGCACATGCTAGTTTCTGGTATCAAAGAGTATTGTCAGCAGGCAATAGATGACCTTATCGATTACTACAATGAGCGTAAAGTAACGTTAAAATAAGAAAAAGCCAGCTACTAGCTGGCTTCTTCTTTATTGAAGCAACATGTTTGGATCAAATTCAAAATGATCTCTTGGCTCGGTTTGATCTTGTCCATTGCTAAATGCTCGTCAGGCTGGTGAGCTTGAGCAATGGAGCCGGGGCCCATCACTATAGTTTCACATCCCAGTTGCTGCAAAAAGGGCGCTTCCGTACAGTAATTGACAGCAATAGCTTTTTGTTTTGAGAGCTTCTCTGCTAGTTTTACTAGTCCCGAGTCCGTTCTACCGCTAAATGCGGGAATTGGATCATGAAGATCAATGACATCTACGCTGCCCGGATATTGTTCGTTAATGGGTTTGAGCGCTGTAAGTAACATCTGCTCTAATTCAACAATACTGAGTCCAGGCAGCGGGCGAATGTCAATGTGCAATTCACAGCAGCCACAAATTCGATTGGCGTTGTCCCCACCATGGATGTGGCCTAGGTTTAGAGTTGGGTGTGGTACAGCAAAATGCTCAACTGAATATTTATTCTTTAATTCTTCTTTTAATTGCAACACTTGTGTAATCACTTGCTGCATAATTTCAATGGCATTCAATCCTCTTTCTGGATCTGAGCTATGGCCAGATCGCCCGGTAATGCGGATTGCACTGCTCATATGTCCTTTGTGTGTAAATACCGGCACCATATCGGTTGGTTCTCCGATGACGCAATACTTCGGTTTTAGAGAAGCGTGCTGTGCAACTTGTTGGGCGCCCGCCATTGTGGTTTCTTCATCTGCTGTGGCAAGGATCATCAATGGGGTGCTTTGTTGGCTGTGCTCTAGCTGGCGAATAGCATTAAGTACAAATGCGAAAAACCCCTTCATATCAATACTTCCAAGGCCAAATAGCTTGTTATCTTTTTCTGTTAATTCAAAAGGGTCTGAGTTCCATCGAGTATCATCGAAAGGTACTGTGTCGGTGTGGCCTGCCAGCATCAAACCGCCTTCAGTTAAATTTTTATCTAGCGGCTCTCGCCTTGCTAGCAAATTGAATTTGCCGGGAGAATGGGTTAATTCCGTGATCTCCACCTCAAAGTCCAGTTCACGGCACCAGTTGGCTAGCTCGTCTATAACGGCTTTATTGCTGAGATCTAAAGACCTATCGATGGCACTAACCGATGGATTGGCGATCAGCTTTTTATACATATCGAGAAAATTGGGCAAAGACATAATACTCCAAAATATTTATTCAAAGATGTTGCATAAAAATTTATATGTGTTTAGTATGAATATCAATTCATTTTTAAAGAATAATTATCTTAGGGGTGGGCGATGCGAAGAACATTTCATCTATAGCAAGTTTGACTCCCCAATCAATCAACTACAAAAGAGTTATCGATGTTAAATGTTTCTATTATCGGCGCCAGTGGATATAGTGGTGCAGAATTAGCCAAATTACTAGCAAATCATCCTGAATTTAATTTGATTGGCTGCTATGTTTCAGAGCAAAGCTTAGACAAAGGTAAATTGCTCAGCGACCTTTATCCAGAGCATACTGGACTATTGAATATAGAATTGGCTCCATTGACAGAACAAGCTTTTGTGCAGATTGCGGCACAATCTGAGTATGTGTGTTTGTGCACTGACCACAAGGTGAGTGTTTCTCTTGCTCCCAAACTGCTCGACCTAGGCCTTAAAGTTTTTGATTTATCGGGAGGGTTTCGTTTAGCGGATGCGTCCCAATACCAACAGTTTTATGGCTTTGAGCACCCACATCAACCCTTACTAGATGAAGCTCAATATGGTTTGGCTGAATGGAACACGCATGCGATTAAAGATGCACAGCTGATTGCCGTAGCAGGATGTTATCCTACCGCGGCGCTGAACGCACTAAAACCACTCAAAAATGCTGGTTTATTAACTGATTCGCAAATTATCATCAATGCAGTTTCAGGTGTAACTGGGGCAGGAAGAAAGGCATCCTTGACCACGCATTTTTGCGAAGTGTCTCTCTCGCCCTATGGATTATTCAATCATCGGCACGGCCCTGAAATTTCGCAGTATTTGGGGCACCCAGTTTTATTTACCCCCCATTTAGGCAATTTTTCAAGGGGGATCCTCGAAACTATTTATGTTCAGTTAAAAGAGGGTACCACGCCACACGACGTCGAAGCCGCTTACCAGTGTGTTGCGGATGAGCCTTTGATCAGACTCAAAGGAGACAAACTGCCATCTATTAAAGGTGTTGCAAACTCGCCTTATGTTGACATTGGCTGGCAGCAGCAAGATCAACAGTTGATTGTGGTTGTGGCAATTGACAACCTTCTTAAGGGGGCTGCAGGCCAGGCACTTCAATGTATGAATATTGCCAGTGAGTTTACACCGACTTTGGGGTTAAAAGGATGAATGAATTAGCTAAGAAAACCTGGGTTATTAAAGTTGGTGGCGCGGTGTTAAATACAGAGCAAGCCGCGCTATCTCTATTCCAAGTACTGTGTGAATTGAGTCAAGAGCAAGACAAGCAATTTGTAGTTGTTCACGGAGGAGGAGCTTTAGTCGACCGCTGGCTAGAAGATGCGGGTTTTGCTACAGCAAAACACCAAGGACTGCGGATCAGCCCTAAAGAGCAGCTGCCATACATTGTTGGGGCATTGGCCGGGTGTGCAAATAAACAGTTGATGTCTCAGGCCATTGTTGCTGGCTTACAGCCGGTTGGAACATGTTTATACGAAGCCGGATTTTTAGCCAAACAAAAACTTAAAGCTTTAGGTCAGGTTGGTACCTGTGTCGCTAAGGAAGGGCTTGGCTTGCTAGATAGCCTTTTGGCATTAGGCCGGACCCCTCTAGTTAGCTCTGTAGGGATTGGCCAAGACGGTGGACTTTACAACATAAACGCAGATGAAGCCGCTGCCGAAATCGCTCAAACGATTGGCGCAGAGTTGGTTTTTATGACCGATGTCGAAGCGGTTTTAGATGCACAAAAACAACCTTTGCACTCGTTAAATGCTGAGCAAATAAATGAACTGATCCAACAGAAGGTTATTGTGGGCGGGATGGAGGTCAAAGTTAAGACCAGTCTTCACGCTGCCCAACACTTACGACGTGGCGTTTATATCTCAAGCTGGCAAAAGCCAGAAAACTTAATCGCCTTATTACAAGGTGAGCATGTCGGAACACAAATTTTACCTTAGGATAAAACATGAATCAGTCATTCATTACGGGCTTAGAACTCGATAAAAGTAAGCTTTTAAACCTTCTTAATCTTGCCCATCAAATAAAAGCACAACCGCAGGACTTTGCGCAGGCATTGGCAGGTCAATCCATTGTTACTTTGTTTGAGAAGCCAAGCCTACGAACTCGCTTATCATTTGATATTGGCATTAATAAGCTGGGTGGTCATGCCGTTTACTTAGATCAGCAAAATGGAGCGATGGGAAGCCGTGAGTCCGTCAAAGATTTTGCATTGAACATTTCGACGTGGGCCGACGGTATTGTCGCTCGCGTAAATCAACACAGCACGCTCTCAACCTTGGCTGAATATGCGGAGGTACCTGTGGTAAACAGTTTGTGCGACCTTTATCACCCATGTCAGGCTTTAGCAGATTTTATGACGTTGCAAGAAGTATATGGAGACGTCAGTGGCCTTAAGCTAGCGTATTTGGGAGAGGGCAACAATGTGACACACTCCTTAATGTTATTGGCCGCAAACTTAGGAACAGATTTTGTTGCGGTATGTCCTAAAGGCCACTCCCCGGATGCACAAATCGTTAAACAGGCCGAGCAAATGGCTGCTGTTAACGGAGCGAGTATTTTGATCAGCGACCGAGTGGAAGCGGCAGCAGGCGCCAATGTGTTGTACACGGATACTTGGGTTTCGATGGGGAGTAATGTATCTCTTGAACAAGCAAAAGATACATTTATGCCATACCAAATTAATACACAGCTGCTAGAACAGACAGGTGCACAAACTGTGTTGCATTGCCAACCTGCACATAGAGAGTATGAAATTACCTCCGAGGTTATGGATGGCAAAAACGCAAAAATTATTCAACAAGCTGAGAACCGGATGCACGCCCAGAATGCGCTACTGGTGACTTTGTTAAACAAACAATATTAGAAAGGTAATGAAAATGAGTGAAGTAAAGAAGGTCGTACTGGCGTATTCTGGCGGTTTGGATACGTCTGCAATCGTGCCCTGGTTAAAAGAAAACTACGGCTGCGAAGTGGTCGCCTTCGTCGCCGACGTCGGTCAAGGTGAAGAAGAGCTTGCCGGTGTAGAGGAAAAAGCCATAGCTTCGGGGGCCAGTGAATGTCATATCGTTGATTTAAAAGAAGAGTTGGTAAGTGATTACATTTATCCAACGCTACAAACTGGTGCGATCTATGAAGGCACGTACCTGTTGGGAACTTCGATGGCACGTCCCATTATTGCAAAAGCACAGGTTGAGGTTGCGCGCAAAGTCGGTGCAGATGCCTTGTCGCATGGGTGCACGGGAAAAGGGAATGACCAAGTACGATTTGAGTCATGCTTTGCGGCGTTGGCACCGGATCTGAAAGTAATCGCGCCTTGGCGTGAATGGAGCCTATCAAGTCGTGAGTCATTACTCGACTACCTTGCACAAAGGGATATTCCGTGTACAGCTTCGGCAACTAAAATCTACAGCCGTGATGCTAATATTTGGCATATTTCTCACGAAGGCGGAGAGCTTGAAGATCCTTGGAATCAACCAAGTGATCAGGTTTGGACGTGGACATCTTCTCCTGAGCAAGCGCCAGACTCGCCAGAGTTTGTGTCTGTTTTGGTTGAGCAGGGACAAGTTGTGGCAATTAACGGCGAGAAATACAGCCCCTATCAATGCCTGGTGGCGTTGAATAAAATTGCGGCAAAGCATGGTGTTGGCCGGGTGGATATTGTTGAAAACCGGCTTGTAGGAATGAAGTCTCGTGGCTGCTATGAAACTCCGGGAGGCACAGTGATTATGGCTGCACTGCAAGCGATTGATGAATTGGTGCTAGATAAATCGAGCCGTAAATGGAAAGAGACTTATGCCAGTGAGTTTTCTCATCTTGTTTACGATGGCCGTTGGTTTACGCCACTAAAAGATTCTATTTTGGCAGCGGCGAAAGCCTTGGCTGAATGCGCAACTGGCGAAGTGGTATTGAAGCTGTATAAAGGGCAAGTAGTTGCTGTACAGAAGCAGTCGATCAATAGCTTGTATAGCGAAGATTTTGCAACCTTTGGTGAAGATGATGTTTATGATCAATCACATGCGGAAGGTTTTATTCGTCTGTTTTCACTTTCAAGCCGGATTGCGGCATTGAATAAGCAAAGTCAGTCCTAATTCGCGCACGAGGAGTTAAATATTATGGCATTATGGGGTGGGCGCTTTTCAACAGGGCCTGATCAAGCTTTTAAGCAATTTAATGATTCATTGCCGTTTGATTATCAGTTGGTTGAGCAAGATATCGTCGGCTCAATTGCTTGGGCGGGTGCTTTAAAACAAGTAGAAGTTTTGTCCAGTGATGAGTATGAGCAATTGGTCGCAGGGCTAAATGCACTATTGGATGAGTCTTTAGAAAACATGGCTTCGATTGCAAGTAGTGGCTTTGAAGACATTCACTCTTTTGTTGAAGCAAAACTCATTGAAAAGGTGGGAGAGCTTGGCAAAAAGCTACATACGGGTCGCAGTCGCAATGATCAAGTCGCAACCGATTTTCGCCTGTGGTCTCGTCAAACTGCTGAGCAGATCGTAACTGCGCTACAGTCACTTCAAGGTGCATTGGTAGAGTTAGCGCAGCGAGAGCTTGGCACTATTTTACCTGGTTACACACATTTGCAGCGAGCACAGCCTGTGTTGTTTAGCCATTGGTGTATGGCATACGTAGAAATGTTGAGCAGAGACATTTCGCGGTTGAGTGATGCCATTGATCGCTTAAACGAGTGTCCTTTGGGGTCTGGCGCACTTGCAGGCACCGCTTACCCTATAGACAGGGAGGAGCTGGCACAGCAGCTTGGTTTTCAGCGCGCTACTCGAAACAGCTTAGATGCTGTATCGGATAGAGATTTTGTAGTAGAGCTATTAAGTTGCGCGTCAATATCTATGATGCATTTATCTCGTCTGGCTGAGGATATGATTTTTTACAACAGTGGTGAGTCTGGGTTTATAGAGCTGGCGGACAACGTCACGTCTGGTTCTTCTTTAATGCCACAGAAGAAAAACCCAGATGCCTTGGAGTTGATCCGAGGTAAGACTGGCCGTGTGTTTGGTGCATTCAGCGCGATGATGATGACTTTGAAAGCGCTGCCTTTGGCATATAACAAAGATATGCAAGAAGACAAAGAAGGATTGTTTGATGCACTGCCCACATGGATTGCTTGTATCCATATGGCTGAGTCATGTATTCGCGGTGTAAAAGTGAATGCTGATACCACGCTTAAAGCTGCACAGGGTGGACATGCAAATGCCACCGAACTTGCTGACTACTTGGTAGCCAAAGGGATCCCATTTCGAGAGGGACACCATATTGTCGGCCAGCTAGTACAAGTCGCAATTGCGCAACAGAAGTGTCTAGAGGAACTTTCAATTGCTGAGTTTCAATCAGTTTGCCCGCAAATTGATGATGATGTATATCCACGGCTAGAAATTGCCGCCTGTATTGCCGCTAGGCAGGCGCTAGGCGGCACATCATTGCCTCAAGTCCGCACTGCGATCGAGCAGTTCAAGTCGCAAGGCTAAACTTTTCAAAATCTTCTATTGTAGTGAGGTTAGGTGACTGCCTCACTCATCTCTCAGAATGTACCTTTCATAACCTAAATATCATTATTGATATATTTAAATTATTTCATTATTAAAAATTATTAAGATCTTAACCCAATTTATTTTTATTTAAAAAGTGGCGAGAGGTGTAAGAGCATTGCGCTAATTCAATAGGTAACCTTCATCTTTGCATCGAGCTTTTTTTCATATATTTGGGTAGTGAAACTTTTATAACTTGATACTTTATATCGGGTTATAAATTGGCATCTACAATACGGGGTCTCGTGAAAATGACAAAAAGCAATAGTAGACAAGCTTGAGTGCAATGACAGAGCAAAAAATTTAAATTGTGCAATTGTTAATCGTTTGGTCTTTTTGGTAAAATATTTGTGTTTATTTTGAGGGTTTTGGCTTGGTTGTTGCTTATTTATAGCTGCAAATAGTTTTGGCTGTGAAAATTATTGTGTAAGCCGAAATGAATATATTTATTAAAGGGAAAACAATGGCTAATTTAAATATCAAAAATCTTGATTCATCGAAAAGTGCTGGTAAAACAAAGACGCTTTCTGTTAATGTGATTAAATCTTTAGCAAGCTTGAAGGCAATATCTGGTGGACGTGCTAGTGGTAATTATCCCAAAAAGCGCTTTCCAACTATCATCGTAGATAATGGCATTTGATTACTTCGGATTAAGTATAGGAGCCCTCGTAATTTGGGGCTTTTTTATGGCCAGTTTACTCCATGTATCTTTTTACATACTGGCTGTTAATAAAAATGTGCAGGCTTTGGCATGTGCGTCCATTCTTGCTGCATCATACAGTCTCAGCGATTTAACGACGTCTGTTAACTTTGAGTCGATCGATTTTGCGATCTACTTTGTCTATGACATAGTTACGCTGGCTATTGTCATAATGTCTAGGCATTTCTTTTACAAGTATGATCCAAGGCAGCCATGCTACATTTATTGCTCTCTCGGTTTAACCATTAACGCAATGTTATTTCTTGCGATGTTTATTGATTCCCATTTGCTTGGTACCGACGAGCCTTGGGCACTTTGGTATTTTTATTCATCTATGGTCAATATCGTCGACTTGGTGATGGTGGGGGCGCTGATCCTCAATAGAGATTTTCTGGGCTTACAGCTGATTTCTCGCAGAGTGTTTAACATTAAAACCTCATCGTAAAGAAGAGGCTGCTATCCTTGAGCGTCATAGCAGCCTATTGTCATTGTTAGTACTGAAACTCCCAGCTTAATCCGAGCGCATGATGCGTATCGCTCTGTTGGTCTGTTTTATCCTCCCACATAGTGATACTTGCCTTAAATAACCCTTGTGCTAAAGCGTGTTGAAAGCCAAACTCGACCAGTGACCGTTCGGTGTTAATTGCTTCGAAGTCAGTAAGCTTGATTTTACCGTAGCCGCCAGCGCCTTCAATTTGAAAGTAATCAAACGCCACAGTCAAACTTTTAGCTTGAGGGCCGATGGCAGCGCCAAGCCAAAGATCATATTCTTTGTAGTCTGAGCCTTTGCCCAATTGTTGAAAGTTACATTGAAAGCTCGCCGATTGAGCTAAACAATCTGTGGTGGTATCACTGTATTCGACATAGCCTTTGATACGGTAATCTTCTTTGGACCAAAAACTTTCTATACCAGCACTAAACAGTGCCTCATCTGGCAAAACGCCATTGTCATTGTTCCCACTGTATTCACCGTAAATTGCAAAAGGTTGCCCGCCAAGAACTGAAGAGTACTTGAAGTCAACGCTGGTGATTCGCTGCTTTTTAAGCTCAGAGCTGGTATCCAAGTGAGTAAACAAAAAATCACTGCCGGTTGTTGCAAAGCCCAGCTCAAGGCCCTTTATGGGAGTCGCAGAAAAGCGCGCGCCCCAAAAGTCGCCCTCTTTGTCGGCTGGCTTGTGTTTTGCTGCAATGGCAGTGATTTGCCAAGGTCCGATAAAGGATAGAAATTGTGGTCCACTATAATTGGTGTTTGCTCTACTTAAGCGTACCGCCTTCATTGGCGGTGCGTTGTTTGACAGCAGCAAGGCTGTTTCATTGCCTGGGCCCCACCAATAATCTAATCGCTCAGCACTTAAAGACCAGTCACCAAGAAGCACTGCAAGGTGGCTACCATGGTGATTGACATGCTTTCCATCAAGTGACTCGTCAGCGTAATTTACCTGCACTCGTGCACTGACATTATTGCTGGTAATTTCTCCAAAAGTAGTGACGCCAGACTTTTCTCTGCTGTTTTCGCCCATACCAGTGTCAGTGTTTGGCTTTTCTCGGAAATGCATCTTTACGCCAGAGTGTGCTTTATTTTTAGCGTGTTGAAGTGCGTGGCGAAGATGAGAAACTGCAAAGGCATTTTCTGTGCTAAGAGTAGCTGAATCGATTTGTTTTAGGTCATGTGCAATGCCTTGCCATAACAACGGATATTGATTGACTGGACGATTGATTAGACCATGGCTAACGAGCAAGTCTATTGAGTGTTTAAGGGCGCTGTCTTCAGCTGATATCCAAGGGCCTGCGTGGCTATTTAGTGACAACGTGCATAAACTAATAGCACTGAGGTACCTTAATTTCATTGATGTAATTTCTCCATAAGTGCTCTAGCGACAATTGGGTCTACAAATTCACTGACATCACCGTGGTGAAGTGCCACTTCTTTGACTAGCGTTGATGAAATAAAAGAGTTTCGCTCTGAAGGGGTAAGAAACACGCTCTCTAGCTGTGGGTATAACCTGCGATTCATATTGGCAAGCTGAAACTCGTAGTCAAAGTCTGACACTGCACGGATCCCCCTGATCAAGACGTTCGCATTTTGTGCTTTAGCTAAGTCCACAAGTAAACCCGAAAAGCCAATCACTCTGACATTGGGTATATCGCCAAGTACCTGTTGTGCTAGATCAACCCGTTCTTCCAATGTAAAACAAGGTTTTTTTGTTGGGTTATGGGCGATAGCGAGTATAACTGTATCAAACATGTTTGCGGCGCGTTTGATAAGATCAGCGTGTCCATTAGTTAAAGGGTCAAATGTACCAGGGTAGAGGGCTATGACTTTCATGGGATTATTGTAACACTAAAAATTTTTGCTATGTTAGCAAGCTTCTCAAGCAAATTCACTGGTCTGCTTTCAAATTTGCTCATTTAACCTTGTATATGTTTAGTGCTATTTTCAATTAACCAAGTGGCCGCTAAGCCGTTAGTATAATTAAGCGTGTAAAGAGAGTCGGATATGAATACCAAGGAAAAAATAATTCGTACGAGCATAGCCTTGTTTAACCTGCATGGTGAACGAGCGATAACTACCAATCATATTGCCTCTAATATGGGCATAAGCCCCGGTAATTTGTATTATCACTTTAAAAATAAAGAAGATATTATTAGACATATCTTTTCTCTTTACAGTGAGCATTTAAGTACTCACTTCAAGCCGCTGAGTATTGACCATGAACCGTTGGAACAATTGACGCAATACTTAGATTCACTGTTTGAACTGATGTGGCGCTATCATTTTTTCTACGATAACCTGACGGATATTCTGGCGCGTGATAAAGGTCTAAAAAAAGACTATATAGAGTTTCAATCGCAGTTGTTTGAGCAAGTAAAAGCGGTTGTTATCGGCCTGCGAAGTGCTGGTGTCATTGATATTGAGGATTATGATGTTGATGAATTGGCTCACATGTTAAAAATGGTTGTGAGTTTTTGGACTCCTTATGTCAAAGCGCGACGGTTAACAGGTGTATTAGAGCAAAAAGATATCTATAACGGCATTGTTAAAGTATTGATGCTGTTTAAACCCTATGCCACACAGATGAGCAGCGACAAGATTGCACAGCTGCGTGATTACTATCAGGAGCAAGCGGACACCAGTTTGCCAAGCATTGCTTAAATACATTTTTCAATTCAAGCTGCTGATTTACTTGGCAGCTTAATGTTTCAACTGTAATCAAGTTGCCATTCTGTCTGTTTATTTCCTAGTCTTTAATAAGTTTGTTATAATCCCGCGCCTTAAAATGATTCAACGTTTTGTACGTTTATAGTTTCACACCAGCGAGTAACTTCTTATGCTTAAATTTATCGTCAAGCTGCACCCTGAAATTGTCATCAAAAGTAAGTCAGTGCGTAAGCGTTTCACTAAGATTTTAGAGAAAAACATTAAACTCTTGCTCGGTCGTGTTGATGAGGCAGTCGCAGTTAAAAATAACTGGGATAATATCACCGTGGTTAGTCAGTTAAGTGATGACAATACTCGGTTGGCTTTAATTGATGGTTTAAAGCGGGTACCAGGGATCACCTTGTTTCTTGAGGTCCAAGAAGTCACTTTTGAAACGCTTGACGATATTTACCAACATACGTTGCCATTAGTGCGTGAGCAGATAGAACACAAAACGTTTTGTGTGCGTGTAAAGCGCCAAGGTAAGCACGATTTTACGTCTAGTGATGTTGAGCGTTATGTCGGTGGTGGCTTGAATCAGAATATTGAAACGGCTCGCGTTAAATTGACCAGACCTCAAGCGACCGTGAAAATAGAGATTAAAGATCAGTTTGCTTACATTGTGCGAGCTCAGTATCGCGGCCTAGGTGGATTTCCACTGCCTACCCAAGAAGATGTTTTATCACTTGTTTCCGGTGGATTTGACTCTGGTGTGGCAACTTATCAAATGATCCGCAAAGGCGCGCGTACACACTTCTTATTCTTTAACTTAGGTGGCGCCGCTCACGAAATTGGTGTGAAGCAGGTAAGTCACTATCTTTGGAAGCAGTATAGCTCTACCCACAGAGTGAAATTTATTACTGTCGATTTTGAGCCTGTCGTCGCTGAAATTCTAGAAAATGTTGAAAACAGCCAAATGGGTGTTGTACTCAAGCGTATGATGATGCGTGCGGGCAGTGCAGTGGCACAAAAACTGGGTATTCAAGCACTCGTAACAGGAGAGAGTATCGGCCAAGTTTCAAGCCAAACTCTAGCCAACTTAAGCGTAATAGATCGGGTTACAGACACCTTGATATTACGCCCACTTATCCAAAATGATAAAGAAGAGATCATTCGTATCGCGAGAGAAATTGGCACCTGTGAGATGGCTGAAGCGATGCCGGAATATTGTGGCGTTATTTCTAAAAAACCAACGGTTAAAGCGGTACTGGAAAAAATCGAAGCGGAAGAGGCAAACTTTGACTTTGACGTATTGGATACCGTGGTAGGCAACGCGGTTATTAAAGATATTCGCGATATTGAGGCCGAGGCAAAAGAAGAAGTGAAAGAAGCTGACAGTGTTCAGGAGCTGCCGGAAAATGCAGTGGTCGTGGACATTCGCTCACCTGAAGAGGAAGATGCAGATCCGCTAGAGATAGAGGGCATTGAAGTGATCCACTTGCCGTTTTTCCGTCTCGCGACCAAATTCGGTGATCTGCCTCAGGATAAAGATTATTTCCTGTATTGCAGTAAAGGGGTTATGAGTCAGCTGCAAGCCTTGATTTTGCACGAAAACGGCTTTACTAAAGTAAAAGTGTATAGACCATAATAAAAGAGCAGGCTTAAGCCTGCTCTTTTATTTTTACCTGTTGCCACAAGGTCTCATTCTCTGTGGCTTGGTATCCGTACTTTTTTGCTGTGGTGGCGATATAGCCACATATTGCGTCAATTTCAGTTCGGCGTTTTAACTTGATATCTTGGGCCATAGATGAGGTGTTATGCTGTGTCAGCGCCATTACTTTATAGGCGCGCGCTAATTCTGTTGCGAGTTGCAATTTCACTCCCTCACATTGAGCAACAAAGCAGGCTTCATTGAGTAGTTTTAACACCTGTGTTGCGTAGGCCGGGGTTTGCAATGCACCGTTTGGGCACTGCATCAAAGCTGTCAAAGGGTTAATTGCAATATTCACACACAACTTTTGCCAGCGGACTTCTGCAATATCATTGGTGAGCTCAATGGGCTCAAAGTATTGCATAAAGTACCGATCGTATAGCTCTGTAATTTGGTTCTTGGCTTGCGCATTGCAAGCCCCTAGCTGAGTAAGTCCAGGCCCTTTGAATATCACGGTATTATTATCAGGTTTCATCCCTCCCATTGACGTACTCAAGAAGTAGAGAGCTTGGGTCGGTTGCAAAATGCTGTTGAAGTGATTGAGATCGCTCATCCCGTTGTGGCTCAAAATCACATTGGCATCATGGCTTAGGTGGGGGGAAAGTGCTTCCATGGCCGAGGCCAATTGGTAAGCTTTAACTGGGACAATGCATGTGTGGATTTTACCACTGAGGTCCTCTAGCGTAGTCATTTTAACATTTAATTGGCGACGCTGCTTGCCATCGATAAAAAAGAATGCTTGCTTTGAAGCAGTGCGAGTGATTAAAGTCACCGAGTGGTGATGTGACAGCTTTTCGGCGAGCAGTAAGCCGACGGCACCACACCCCAAAATGTAAATATCACTCATTGCTCGCCTCGGCGCAGCCTATATTTGCGAAATAGCCAGATGGCGACAAAATAGCTGATGGCTCCCATCACGTCGGCAATAAAGTCACCGAGTGATGCTTGTCGATATGGTAATGTAGATTGCATCCATTCAACTGCAGCACCGTAGCTGATTAAGAGTGTCATATGAAACCAAATTTTGAATCTAAATGCGTGGTGGGAAAAAAACGCCAGCGCGAAAAACACGCCAAAATGCACCACTTTGTCTAGGTGTTCAATTCTAACAACATGATTTTTAACTTCTTTTGCAAACAGATAAGTAATGACTATCAAAAATAACAGCAACAGTGTTCGATATACTTGTCTTGTCACATGCACTCCAACTCCAACGTGATGAAGAATCAGTATAACACTGAAATATTAAAAATGGCTTAATAGTAAACGTATGAATAGTCAGCAGTATATGTGCTTGACCGTTTCTAAAAAGAATGAGCGTAAGCAGTGAGTAAAAAACTATATATTATTGCGTATGAGCGTTGTTATAATTCTCCGTAAATTTGTTTTGAGGAGAAAGCAATGCCTTCTTTTGATATCGTATCTGAAATAGAAATGACGGAAGCTAGAAACACCGTTGACAATGCAAACCGTGAACTGGAAACGCGCTATGACTTTCGTGGTGTTGAGGCTTCAATTGAGCTTAAAGATGAAGTGATTCAATTAAAATCGGAATCTGAACAACAAGTAATGCAACTGTTCGACATGGTGGTTGGCAAAGCTGCAAAACGGGGCTTAGATGTTGGCAGCTTCGAGTTGAAAGATGTAGAGCGCAGTGGTAAAACCTTTGCTCGTAAAGTAGCCTTGAAACAAGGTATTGATAAAGATATGGCGAAAAAAGTAGTCAAACTTATCAAGGACTCTAAGTTAAAAGTTCAAGCAGCTATTCAAGGTGAAGAAGTGCGCGTAACGGGTAAAAAACGTGATGATCTACAAGAAGTCATGCAGCTGATCCGTACTGCTGAACTTGGTCAGCCTTTCCAGTTTAAAAACTTCAGAGATTAATCTTAAAGCTATGAGAGTTTCGGTGTTTAAATATAGCACTGGAACTCTAGACGTCCATTGACAATCCCCCCTTAAATCTCGGACAATATGCGCGGAATTTCGAGGTGCCAAAAAATATATACGGAACATAAATGTAATGGATAATCGGGAAGTTGGTGCGCAAGTATAGGACTTGGTAAACCCAACGCTGCCCCCGCAACGGTAAAACTAATTTTAAATGGTTGAGCCCGGAGACCGGCCTTGAATTTGACTTATTTGATGAAACTTTGTGCGGTGGGCACAAAGTAGGGGATCTTCATGATAAAAATATCTGCGCTAAGCGCTGCTGTAATCGCAGCGGTTTCATTTCACACGTCTGCTTCTCAAGAAATTGAACGCATTACAGTAACCGCAAATAAAATTGAACAGTCACAAAAAGATGTGTTAGCAGCTGTGTCGGTTATAGACCGCGCTGACATTGAGCGCAGTGGCGCACGTGACCTTGCAACAATATTATCTCAGCAGGCTGGAATTCAAATTAATGCAAACGGTAGCTTTGGTCACACGACGAGTATTGCATTGAGAGGCGGAAGTTCAGATCATACTTTAGTGTTGATTGATGGTATCCGAGTGGGTTCAGCGACATTGGGTTACAAGTCGATTGAAAAAATTCCATTGCAAAGTGTTGAGCGTGTAGAAATCGTAAAAGGCTCACGCGCTGCGATTTATGGTTCGGACGCAATGGCAGGTGTGATCAACATTATTACTCGTCGAGCTGAACATACCACAGCTGATGTCACTGTTGGCAGTAACAGTTACCGCAATGGACAAGTGGCGACGTCTTATAACCATGAAGATCTGACAATATTGGCTAATTTAGGCTATGAAGAAACCGATAATTTTGACGTTTTGCAAGGAACACAGCCTGATTCAGACGGCCACGACAATACCAGTTTAGGCCTTAAAGCCGAGTATCAAATAGCACCTGACAGCAAGATATTTGCAGCTTTCCAAGGCAGTGAAGGGGACACATTCTACGATAACCCTTTTGGTGCACAAAACGACACTGCATATCTCGATGAATACGATAACCAAGTGGTGAGTTTGGGCTTCGAGACTCAGTTTGGTCAATCTTCACACGCGTTTACAGTGACAAAATCCCAAGATGAATCAGTGAGTGTAGACGAGTCTAAGAGACAGAAAACGATCACTAAGCGCACCATACTTAACTACGATGGGCATATCGATGTACAAGAAAACCTAGTTGTTCTGGGCGGAGTAAGTGCATCAGAAGATGATGTATCAGCTTCGACGTTAGTTTATGAGCAAAGCACACGAGATACTTTGGGTGTGTTTGTGGGATCAGTATATGAATATAACCAAGCGCTTGTTGAAGCGACAGTACGTTACGATGACGATGATCAGTTTGGCAGTGAAGTCACACACAGCGTAGCATTAGGATACAAGGTACATCGTGATGCAACATTTAGGTTTGCACACAATACAGGCTACAAAGCACCAACTTTTAATGACTTGTATTATCCCGGCTCAGGAAACCCGGCGCTATTGCCTGAAGAGTCAGATAACTTTGAGCTTGGCTTGAAGGCGTCACTGGCTGATACCACAGTTGATTTTGCAGTTTATCGCACCGATTATACGAACAAAATAGCTTGGGCACCGAACGTTCAAGGCAATTGGGCACCTGCCAATATTGACAATGCTTTGCATCAAGGTATCGAGGTCAGTGTGTTAAATACGTTGATGTTCGGTATAGAGTCTAACTTTAATTATGCTTTTGTAAATGCCAAAGATGAGTCGAAGGGCAAGCCGCTGCCTCGCATAGCTAAGCACTCTGCCAACTGGTTGCTTGCAAAGCAATGGGATGAGCTTGAGGTGGTAACTGAGCTTCAATTCCGAGGTCAACGTGATAGCTCTAGATCTACGCCTACTGGGGAAGCTTTCAACTTGAGTTCATATACATTGGTTAATTTAGCGGCCAATTACGAATTATCTGATGCACTAAAACTATCGGCGAGAATAGAGAACTTGTTTGATAAAGAATATGGTGCGGTGGTATCTAGTCTGGTATCGAATGAACAACAAGAGGTCGTTTCTGTAAACTACTACAATACACCTGAACGACGCTTTTTTGTTAATTTACAGTATCGCTTTTAAGTCATAAAAAAGGTGAGCTAACGCTCACCTTTTTTACTTTAAATAATCACTAAATCGCTGTTCAAACTTGGCAACTTTTGGCGCTATCATAATACTGCAATATCCTTGGTTGGGGTTTTCATCAAAGTAGTTTTGATGATATTGCTCAGCATCATAAAATATCTCAGCTGCACTCAGTTCTGTCACAATGGACGCTTCATAGTGTGCTTGAATTGCGCAAATGTGCGCTTTTGCGAGCGCTTGCTGTTCATCTGTGTGATAAAAAATCACACTTCTGTATTGAGTCCCGATATCATTTCCTTGCCGGTTCAATTGTGTCGGGTCATGAAGCGTAAAAAACATCTCAAGTAATGTCTCGAACGCTATCAGTTCGGCATCAAATTCCAATTGCACTACTTCCGCATGTCTGGTTGTACCTGAACAGATCTCTTTGTAGGTCGGATTAAGTGTGTCACCACCACTGTAACCTGAGGTGACTGCCGTGACGCCTTTAACTTTGCGAAAGGCGGCATCAATACACCAAAAACATCCACCACCAAACGTGGCCAAATGTAGCTTGCTCATTAATCAACTCCTTCGTTTTGCTCACGATGAGGGTATGCTTGTTGCTGTTCACCAAGTGCAATAGCGGTATGCTCTGGTGAGCGTGTGTGTTTAGCTAGTATGCTATAAGCAGTTGGTATCACAAACAAGGTAAGAATTGTAGCTAGACTAACACCAGCAAATACCACGACACCAATTACCATACGGCTTTCAGAGCCTGGGCCCGTTGCGAGAACTAGCGGAATGGCACTCATAACTGTTGTAAGAGAGGTCATGATGATGGGCCGCAATCGTTGAGTCGCTGCGGTAATAATGGCTTGTTCAAACGCGACTCCTTTATCGCGTAGCTGGTTTGCGAATTCAACAATCAAAATACCATTTTTAGCACTGAGGCCAATTAACATAACAATACCGATTTGACTGTAAATGTTTAAAGAGCTGTCACTAAAGTATAGACCTAGCATTGCGCCTATCAATCCAAGTGGTACGGTTAACATAATTACTAACGGGTGAACAAAGCTCTCGAATTGCGCGGCCAGTACCAAGAAGGTCACAGCCAAGGCCAAAATAAAGACATAGGTCATTGCCGATGCACCTTCATAGAAAAGCTGTGATTCACCTTTATAGTCGATGACACCATCAGTATGGTTTTCGTCTGCCGCGACTTGATTTAAAAAATCAAGAGCTTGTTCAAGGGTATACCCTTGTGCAAGGTTTGCAGTAATCGTGATTGCACGCATGCGGTTAAAGCGATTGAGTCTTGCCGCCGTCGCTTCTTCTTTGACTGTGATCAGGCTATCTAGTGGTACAAGCTGGCCGGTACGTGAGGAAACATAGACATTATTGATATCTGTAGGCGCACTAAAATCCGCTTTTTCTCCCTTTAGGATGACGTCATACTCTTCGCCACGATCAATGAATGTTGTAACACGTCGTTGGCCTAACATGGTTTCAAGCGTGCGGCCAATATCATTGCTTGATACACCTAAATCAGCCGCTTTTAATTTATCAATACTGATTAGAAACTGTGGGAAGGTCTCTTTGTAATCGTGATCTAATCTGACTAGCCCCGGATTGTTGCGGGCTCGTTCAAAAATGCGATCTCGCCATGCAGCTAACTCTTGATAGTCATTACCTTGCAATACAAACTCAATTGGACGGGAAGAGCCGCCACCCCCTATGCCACGGCGCATGATCGCAAATGCTCTGACGTCAGTAACTTGTTGCATTTTGCCACTGATCTCAGACATGACTTGCCAGGTTGAGCGTTTGCGCTCATCCCAATCTGGCATGCCCACGATAGCGACACCACCCCGGTTACCCCACCCAGGCACGCGAACTAAAACGCGGCTGAGCTCTTCGTTTTCCAAATAAGGCATTAAGTGCTGTTCTATTTGTGCCATATTTGCAGCGTTATTTTCATAACTCGCCCCTTCAGGGCCATTCATCATGATAAAAAAGGTGCCGCGGTCTTCTTTGGGTGTAAGTTCAGAGGGAATTTGCTTAAAGAGTCCGTAGCTGGCGGCAACTGAAAGTGCTAGCACTAATATCAACCCATATCGGCTATGAATATTATTTTTTAGTACCGTTTGGTAGCCTTGCTCCAGCTTACCAAACTGTTGGTTCATCCACTGTGAAAAGCGGCCTTCTTGGCCCTGTTTGAGTACTTTTGAGCAAAGAGCGGGTGATAATGTAAGGGCAGTGATACTCGAAAATATAACCGCAGCGCTGACTGCCAGCGCGAATTCTGTAAATAGCGCACCAATACGTCCATCCATAAAGACGAGCGGTACAAAAACTGATACTAAGACTAACGTGGTTGCGATAATTGCAAAACCTACTTCTCGAGCACCGCGAAATGCGGCAAGTAACCTTGGTTCACCTTGTTCTATTCGGCGGTGAATGTTTTCCAACATTACTATGGCATCGTCCACAACTAAGCCAATAGCGAGAACCAATGCTAATAATGTTAGCAAGTTAATAGAGTAACCCATTGCCAGCAAAAACATGAAGGTTGCTACTAAGGCAACGGGCACCGTGACCGCGGGGATCAAGGTTGCGCGAATATTACCGAGGAAAATAAAAATGATCAGTACCACCAAACCCATAGCGATGGCGAGTGTTCGGTATACTTCCGATATCGATTCGCGAATAAAGATAGAGGAGTCGTAGCTGTCTTCTATCCGAGTGCCTTCAGGTAGGTTACGTTTAATAGCAATAAGTTCTTGTTTAACGTTATCAACTACCTCAAGAGTATTAGCTTTGGCTTGCTTTACAATACCAAGGCCTATCATATTGTTGCCATTGCCGCGGAATGTACTTTCTTCATCTTGCGCTTCTAAAGATACTTTGGCAACTTCGTTCAATCGGATCAGGTAGCCATTCTCACCCCGTTTGATAACAAGGTTATCAAAATCGGTTTGAGAGGTATAATTACGTGCGATCCGCACGGCAAAGTCACGATCTAGTGATTCAATTTCACCAGCGGGCAGTTCAACATTCTCTCTACGTAACACATTTTCTATATCGCTACTTGTCACACCTCTGGCGGCCATAGCTTTGCGATCAAGCCAAATTTTCATCGCATACCTTCGCTCTCCGCCGATTTGTACTCGGGAGACACCGTCAACAACGGCTAGACGATCTACTATATAACGTTGAGCGTAGTCTGAGAGTTGCAGTGTATCCATTGACGTACTATTGAGTACAAACCAAGCTACGGCATTTTCATCGTCGCTGGACTTAGACACTTCTGGAGGGCGAACCTGCTCGGGGAGTCGATCTAGTGCGCGAGAAACTCGTTCACGAACATCGTTAGCTGCGGCGTCAATGTCTCTATCAATATTAAACTCAATGGTGATGTTAGAGCGTCCATTGCGACTTGATGAATTAATGCTTTTGATACCTTCGATACCAGAAATACGGTTCTCAAGCACTTGAGTTATTTTGGCTTCGACTACAGCTGCTGACGCGCCCGTGTAATCTGTGCTGACATTGACTATGGGGGTTTCAATATCTGGGTATTCACGCAGAGGCAGCATGGTAAAAGCCACAATACCGAAAGTAAGCAGCAGTAAATTTATGACAATAGCAAAAACAGGGCGCTTTACGGCCGTATCAGTGATCTTCACGCTTTACCCCTTTACCGTAACTTGGCTACCGCTGCGAATTTTAGTTGTGCCTTCGGTCACAACTAACTGTCCCGACTCGATGCCTTTAACCGCAACCCAGCCGGAAAAGCGATTTAACAAGGTGATCTGTTGCTGTTTAACTTTATTGTCCTCAACAATATACACAAAATGCTTGTCTTGCCTTGGGATCAGGCTTTTTTCTGGCACCATTAAAGCGTTCACTTGTTGCAGTTGCACTGCGACGTTGAGCAACATGCCCGGACGAAGGTGATTTTCAGCGTTGTCGAAACTGGCGGTAACTTGAATACTGCGGGTGGATTCGTCAATACGTGGGTCGATGTGAGAAATGTGTCCCCAAAACAACTGTTGTTGATATGCGTCACTCACTACACTGGTCTTCATACCCAAAGTTAATTTTGCTAAGTATTTTTCTGGGAGCTGAAAATCTACTTTAATGGTGTTGATGTCGTCTAAGGTGGTCAGCGGTGTGTTGTCTTTTACGTAGCTGCCAATTGATACCAAGCGCTTTCCTAATACGCCATCAAAGGGCGCGTAAATCGTCATTTCCGAGAGCTTGAGTTTCGTGGCTTGAAGTTGAGTATTGAGCGCCTCTACTGTTGAGCGCTGTGCATCAAGCTGAGAGCGAGCGGCAGACTGTGTTTTGGCTAGCTCTGTTAAACGGGTCAGCTGTCTTTGTTGTTCTTTTAAATTGATAGTCAACTCTTTGACAGCTAAAAGCTCTTCTTTGTTGTTCAGCTGCGCTAATTTTTGTCCACGTGTTACAGATTGACCATCGCTGAATAAAATGTCGCTGATATAATCACTGTGTGAACTTGTAATGTCGACCGCTTGGTTGGCTCGAGCAGAACCAATGGCTTCAGCGGTTACTGCGCGATGTTGAGGGGTAACGGTATGAACAGAGACTTCTACAGCCCTGCTGGCACGATTTGATTGCTCACCTTGAGTTGCGGGAAAATAGAGATAGCCGCACAATGCAATTAGCATTAAAATAAGGGTAGGAAAAAGGGCTTTGCCCGACTGATTTGCACGCATAATTTAATCTCACTATTTGTAGATGATTAGTGTACAAAAATTCTTGAGGGAGAAAATTGCGGATATCTTGTATATTTGTGTATTAAACGAAAATATAACAAGACACCTTACTGTGTACCCAAAAGGTTACGAAAATGCGTAAAGTAAAACCCTGTAAAAAATGTCTGCAATTACGAAAACTATTCGTGTGGTTGATTGCAATGCTGATATTTTATTGGTGGTTCTACTATGCATAAAGTATCACTGCGAGCGACAGCCAATCGTCACAGTATCGAGTTTATGCTCGCGGGTGGTATCTGCCTTGTTATTATTATTGTGTTTGTTGCGCTGCGAGCTACGCCACCTACGATATTAGAGTTGGCGTTTGCAGCAGCTGCTATTTGCTCGATATTACTGGGCTTTTTAAAAAGTCAGCAGCCTTTTTACAGTATTGAAATGAGCGCCATTACACTCAATTATGTCCATAAATATGGCGTTATGCATGTTTCTCATAAGAATTTTCACTCCAGCGGTGTCCCTTTTGTAACACAAGGAGTTGAAAACCTTGAGTTAAATGCTGTAGGTATTAAACTAAACAATATTGATGAGTTTTTGATAGAGCTGACCCCCCGTTTGGCTGGGAAGCTATTAATAGAACAGCGGCATATTTTTTTACAAGCTGTTAAAATACATTGCGCAAATGGCAATTGTCCATCAGAATGGCTAATAGAAGAAACCTGCTATGAATCGCCGGATGGGCGCTCATATACAGGCCTGATGGCCATGTTTGCAAATAGGATGCAAAATCTTAAAACGATTACTGGGTACGATCTCATCTTACCTGCGAATGTTTTAGACAGGGATATATGGCAATTTGCTAATATTTTAAACCACTGGAAGTTAACACCAGAAAAGGTGGTCAAAGATTTGCATGAGCAAATTGCCACCGCTAGATGAAGTAACAGGATATATACATGAGCTTCGATAGAGCCTTTATTAAAAGTGGTCGTAATACCATTATCCATAAAGATAAAAAGCTCGATTTAGTGATCGTGAATGCGGAAAGCCACCCAAAGATTAAGGTAACAGCCACGGGCTTAGTGCCGTTTAAAGAAGAGTTACCGAGAAATCGCCGGGAAGCTAAAGAGCGCTATTTAGAGGTGGTGCAAATTTCAAGTGCAGACGTATTCAGCGAAGTTAAGCGACTGCTTTTTATTCAGTCATTAGACGGTCGTGAATATAAAGTAGATTACAGTAAGGTTGGCACTAAGTTATTTGTTCGTATCCATCAAGATAGCTACCTCTAACATGACACGGAGGTAGTCAGTTAGGAGTTGTAATGCTAAAAAAATCGCTTGTCGTCATGGCCATCTCAACGGTGTTGAGTGGCTGTGGAGGTTCAGGTGGCTCAAATGAAGAAGTTGTCAGAGCCAGTGTCAATGCAGGACAAGATGTCACTGTCATCGAAAAGAACGAATTTACGCTTAAAGCAGCAGCTTCACCCACTGGAGGAACATTTAACTGGCAGGTCACATCAGGCCCGTCTTTTGATGGTTTTCCACAAACTGGGGAAGAGCTGACTGTCACTGCACCCGATGTAAAAGGCAACAGCCTTGCTGTGCTGAAAGTTGACTACCTTGCGCCAAATGGCGAGTTGGTGAGCGATACGCTGAATGTCAATATTACATCTAATAACCAGTTGCCTGTTGCGGTTGTAAAGCAAACTGCGCCGGAAGAGTCGTCAAAATATCAAGATACAATAGTTTTGTCGGCATCTGAGTCGAGTGACCCCGATGAAAACGGACAGGTGGTAGGGTATAAATGGCAATTGATCTCAGGGCCAAGCAACATATCTGTGGAAGATACGGGCAAGGTCACTTTAAGTTTTGTACACCCTTTATTAGCTGAAACACAAACTGCGGTTTGGCGCTTAACAGTCACTGATGATGAGGGTGGCAGTACAACAACGGATATCAGTGTTGCTCTGGCTAAAAATGATGAGGTTGTGCTAGCCGAAGCCGGTGAAGATCAACAGGTACTTGAGTTTGATACAGTCACGTTAGACGCAACCAAAAGTGTCACGGTTGACGGGCAATATACGTGTAACTGGCAGCAATCCAGCACTGGCAGCGCTATCACTCTTGCCAATAACACCGAATGCAAAACGACTTTTCAAGCCCCTGATAAAGAACAAAATACCTTTGCTACCTTTAAAGTGACGGTGACAGACTCCGCTAATCGCAGTGGTGATGATGAAGTTCGGATTGATATATTGCCTAAACCACTCAGTAACCTGAATGACAGTGGTTCGAGCACCTGCTACAACAATTCTACAGCCATTTCGTGTGGCGACAGTTCATTCCCCAGGCAGGATGCTGAGTTAGGTAGAGATAGTGTTGCACAAGTGATCTCTAAAGAGGGATCTGGCAATCTAGCCTTTGACTTTACTAAACTGGATGCAGACGGCAAAGAGCTGCAAGATGATGCGCCGACATTTAGCTGTGTGCGGGATAACATCACAGGGCTAGTTTGGGAAGTGAAAGATCAAACTGCGACGTCAATTCGCTATGCGCAAAACCATTATACGTGGACATTTAATACAAATGTAGCGGGTGGTATTCAAGCGTTTATCAATAGTGTCAATGGGCTGGCTGGTGGTTATTGTGGCGGTAATACTTGGCGCTTACCAAGTTATACCGAGCTGATGAGCATCGTCGATTTTGGTCGAAACAGCGTCCATGTATTAGATCCCGCATTTTTCCCCAACATGCCAGATGAAGCAATACAGGGACATTTATATTACTGGACAAATCAAACTGCGGTTGGGGGAACCGATGGTTTGGATGCTAACCTTACCAGAGCTTATGTAATTGATATGATTACAGGAAATGACGTGCCCAGAGCAAAAGCACAAACCGCATATGTAAGACTTGTACGAGGAAATGCAAATGCAAATTAAACTCTTAATAGCCACTTTCCTATTTAGCTCTGTAGCATTTGCTCAGCAATGTGCCTCGGATACATCTGTCCCACTGTCTACGCCTGACGAGCGATTTATCGTAAATGAAGATGGTACAGTGTGTGACACCAAGACGGATATTATGTGGCAACGTTGTACTTTTGGCTTTGTATTTAACGCAGAAACAGGGAGTTGTGATAATAAGGAGCAGCAGCTTAATTGGCAGCAGGCTTTAACAGCAG
Source organism: Pseudoalteromonas luteoviolacea (assembly GCF_018100925.1). Lineage (GTDB taxonomy): Bacteria > Pseudomonadota > Gammaproteobacteria > Enterobacterales > Alteromonadaceae > Pseudoalteromonas > Pseudoalteromonas obscura. The sequence goes on from NZ_JAGJEH010000008.1 coordinate 247,397, forward strand.
CAAATAATAGCCGCTTAGGAGGTCATGATGACTGGCAGGTGCCAAATGTTAAAGAGCTGGCAACTATTGTGGAGCGCAGCTGTGAAGACCCAGCGATTAACGCTACTGTCTTTTTAGGTAATCACAGTGGTAACTATTGGACCAGTACGACTTACGCAAAAGATATATCACGGGCTTGGACATACCAATTTGCCGATGGATTGAATGATAGATCAAGTAGTAAAACTTCAGACGCGTTTGTGCGATTAATGCGATATACATTTTGCCCGCAATCAGAAAAATAAGTTTGGTTAAAAATTAAAATTTGCTACCCTCATGCTATTACGTATGGGGGTAGTATGAAGTTGTCTATATCTAGCACTAAGTCTGTTTTGTTCTCGTTGTTGTTTGGGGCTTCGAGTATTGCGTATGCTGATGATAAATGTGACGTAGAGTTAGGGCATGGTTTAATTATCACTGATTCGGTGATCCGCATTTTAGACAATGGCCAAACACGTGTTCAAATCAACAATGACAACCAGCTTCTCGTCCGTGGGCTTTGGGTGCAGCTCAATGCGCAGGAAACTCAAGTATTACAAGAGTATGCAAAGGGGATCCGGGATACTGTACCCGAGCTAGTTAACCTTGCTACCGATGGGGTAAACCTTGGCCTGAGCGCCATTGAGCAAGTGGTCGAGGGGATGTCAGATAGCAACCCTGAGGTACTAAAAACACAACTTCAATACGTTGAACGTGCGTTGATGGACAAATTCAAGCGCGGAGAAGACTTCTATTATATTGCTCCTCAATCACTCTCCAAAATTGACGACTTCTTTACCAAGGAGATCAGCGGAAAAATTCACTCCGCAGTGCATGGCTCACTAGGCGCTATTTTGGTATCAGTGGGTGATGCGTTCAAATCTCGAGAAGGTAATATTGAAAGTCGATTCTCGGATATGGGACAGCGCATGGAGATCATCTCTAAAGAAATCGACAAATCTTTACAGCAAAAAGCCGCCCAGCTTGAAGTTAAGGCCAATGAATACTGCGAGTGCCTCAATACACTGGACGAAACAGAAAAGCGCTTACAGGTCATTGTGCCAAGTTTAGCCGCATTTGATTTGGTCCAGATCCGCTCTTAAAGTGTAAATCCATAAATGCGTTTTGCATTGTCAAAGCTTAGCGCTTGCCAAAGCGTCGGATCAATTTGTTGTACCAGTTCGTAATAGTGCGCCCACTGCCTTTGATAGTCATGCTCGATTAAGCACACCGGGTGATTTGAAGCAAGCATCACGCGTGTCGGTCCAAACTGCGTTAACAAAACGTCGAGTTGTTGTTGTGGGTTCATTGGTGCATCAAGCAGCTCTTGACCTGAAAATTTAATAAAGCAGTTGTTCAGCTTTGCGAGCTTTTCAATATTGTCCTGCCAATTGTCACGGCAAGTCATAAATCCGGCGTGGTTGATGACTAAACGGCTATTTTTATGCGTTTGATGTATCTCGAACAAGTGTTCACTGACCGCGCTATTATGAACTTCAAATTGTGCTTCGAAGTGCAAACCTAACTCGCTTAAATGCTGTATGTTTAGGATCACATTAGGAGACAGTAGGCGCTCGGCATCCTCTCCCTCTGTAATATCTCGTATTGCCACCAAACTGGGATGGTGTAGTTTTTTAAGCGCCGCGTTAAACAGCTCTGGAGGGTTATCTATTTTAGCGTAAGCGACCGCTTTATAGGGTAATGGTGGAACGACACTTTCCAGCCATTGGAGCTCGTTAATCGGATTGCTATTATCGAATCCTGCTTCAACATGAACACATGCTGCCACTGAAACCGAAGACATATTCTTTAGGTCCGATGGTAAGTGATTTTGTTTTATCTGTTCAATATTATTCCAAGCAGGTGGATTGTGCTTGAGCCATTGGTATTGGCCTTTTTCAAGGTCAAAAAAATGCAAATGTGGGTCGATAATCTTCATTAGCGTGCCGTATAACCGCCATCTATGGTTTGTAAGCTGCCAGTAATGAAGGCAGCATCGTCACTCAGTAAAAATGCAACCAGAGCGGCAATTTCCTGTGGTTGACCGAGTCGTCCTAAAGGTTGTAATGCCGCCTCTTCCGCGACAATCTCGGCCTTATCAGCACCACTTTTAGCACAATACTTATCAATGGCATTGTGAAAAAGAGGCGTTTCTATGGTGCCTGGGCAAACAGCATTTGCGCGAATATTATACTGCGCGTAATCTAATGCCGTTGTTTTAGCCATAGAAGCCAGCGCGTGCTTAGTTAAGTTGTATGCAAATGAATTTGGCTTGCCAACATGTGCTTGATCTGAAGAAATCAACACTATTTTGCCACTGTGTTGTGTTTTCATACTCGGTAATACAGCTTGTACCGCCGCATATGCGCCTTTTACGTTAAGAGCAAAAAGTGCATCCAGTGTTGCTTCGTCAGTTTGTTCTATGGTGGCACTGAGGTGTTTACCTGCATTTGAAACGAGCGCATCAATGCGGCCTGTTTCGGCGGCAATTTCAGCAATTGTCTGTTTAACTTGCTCAACTTGACTGACGTCACAGTGACGAAATTCACCTGTTTCGCTGTGGGCAATGTCGAGGTTAAACACTCGGTAGTTTTGGCTTTGCAGCTTCTCAACAATGGCTTTACCAATGCCGAAGCTGCCACCAGTGATGATGGCAACAGGTTGCATATATTTTCCTTAGTGATCGTGTCCGCAGCCGCCCGCACCATGAACGTGGCCGTGGGAAAGTTCTTCGGCTGTTGCAGCTCTAACATTCACAACTTCTACATCAAATGTCAAAGTTTTACCTGCGAATGGGTGGTTCAGATCGCAATCAGCATTAAAACGACCGACTTTTACGATAGTTACTTGGTGTCTGCCCTGATTCGAGTCGACAATGGCTGTCATGCCAGGTTTCCAAACTTTACTGTTGCCAAGACCTTGCAAATGCTTGATTGGAATTCGCTGTACTAGACCTTCTTGATATTCGCCGTAGCTGTCTTTAGGCTCAAGAGTCACAGTGAACTTGTCACCAGCCGTTTTACCTTCTAACGCTTGTTCTAAGCCTGGTAACATGCCTTCTTGGCCGTGCAGGTAGCTCAGTGGTTCTCCACTCGTGCTTGACTCAATTTGCTCAGTGCCTTCTGTCAGCGTGTAGTGAAACTCTACCGCGGTATCTTTTGCTATTTGCATATGTGCTCTTTATATCTCTTTGATGTGAGCCCGTATTCTACGCTAGCCCCTAGTCAGGGGGCAAGTTAGGTTGGTTTGTCTTAGGCACTTCTTTGAGCTGTAGAGCACCTTCCAAGACGTCTAAATAACTCGGTTCGTTGGTGTGCGCCTTTGGTTGTGGATTGGCTTGACTTGGTAGATGCAATATCAGCACTTTGCCTGGAGATAAAATACTAGCAGCTTGCAAGTTATTCCAATCAAGCAAGTCTTTTAATGGCACTTGATAATGCTGGCTTAAATCCCACAGTGAGTCGCCGGAAACAATTGTATGATGATGTTCAATGGTGGGCTTTTTAGGTATGGCTTGCTGTTCTAAGTACGGGCTTATTTGGTAGTCAACAGTCAGAGAACGGTTTAAGTTTGCCTGGTTAATCAACAGTGTTTCGCCAACTCGAATGAGGTTACTTTGTTTATTATTTAGCTGCTTTATTTTTTTTACCGAGGTGCCGAACTGGCGTGCAATACCATAGAGTGTGTCGTTTAATTTCACACTGTAGCTGCGACTAAACTGCTCACGATAAAACGGGCTTTGCATCAGCGCTTTTTCTGAGAGTGGAACGAGTATTTTATGGGGGCCTTGCTCTGGGCTTTGGTGTCGCAAAAAGCCGGTATTCAGGTCGTGAAGCTTTTGTTTATCAATGTCGAGTAACTGCGCGAGTACACCAAAATTAAAGGCTTGGCCAACATCCAACATTGTTGTACTAGGTGTGTTATTTAAATTTGGGCGCTTGAACCCTGTTTGGGGATGCTTGAGCAAATAACTCAGTGCCAGCAGCTTTGGAATATAATCAGCTGTTTCTTTGGGCAGTTTTAGGTGCCAATAATGCGTACTTTTACCAGCTGCTCGATTGCGCTTTATCGCCGCTTTTACACGTCCTTCACCAGTATTGTAAGCAGCAATGGCATGTAGCCAATTACCTTTAAAGGTTTTATGCAGATACTGTAGGTAAGATAATGCTGCATCTGTGGATGCCAGTACGTCACGGCGTCCATCGTACCAATCATTACTTTGCAGACCAAAATGATAGGCAGTAGCATCAACTAATTGCCAAACGCCAACAGCGCTTTGCTGTGATACTGCAAGAGGGCGGAAATCACTTTCAACAAAAGGTAAAAGAGCGAGATCAAGCGGTAAGTTGCGCTGCTCTATTTTTTTTACGATATGGTATAGATAAGGTGAAGCTCGGCGATTCACCGTTAGTAAATACTCAGGTTGAGAGAGGTACCATTCTACTCTGGTTTTAAGGCGTGGGTGTGGAGTCTGCTCAAAGCTGAGATTTTGCGCGATGTGCTGCCAAATATCAGGCGCTTTATACGGTTTTGGTGGTTCAGGCTCCGGTTCAACAGCATTTTCAATAGCTTCAGGTACAGGCTTAAATGTTTTTTGCGTCAATAAATCTTTCAGCACATCTTGATGGGATGCACTTTGGGTAGGTGTTTGCTTGCATCCTATTACGCTCATTAAAGTGACGCAAAAACAAAATATTACACATAGATTTTTATACTTCATAAAAGTAACGCACAAGAAACCACAATGGGTATTCGATAGTTGAAGTAGCATAGCTCATGATCAGTACTATACCTGTTGATGGTTATTTGTTCAAAAACTAGCGTGTTATTTTTGTTTCAGTGCCTGTTTAAAATATGCATCAAACTGCTCTGAGGAGACGTTATGCTTTAGATAAACTTGGCGTAGCTCATTGAGTTGTTGTGGGGTATGAGCCGAGTTAAGTAGCTCTAAAAAAGCAATCGGTAGATGAAGTTGTGACTTTTTATAGGGTTTGCCAAAACTGGGTAATATCCAGTTGAACGAATCGGATTGTCCAATTGAACGCAGTGTGTTGTACCATGCAAGGGTGTTCGACTGTGCAACGTAGGGTAAGGGGTTGACAGTATGCCCTCCGTAAAGGGCCCCATTTTTTGGAGCCTGGATGTATAGCCCGCGGCCTTTGTATCCATGCAAAGGTTTTGCGTGCAGTGCAAAGTTTCCTAGTTCTAAATGGAGTGGTTTGTCAATTTCTGTAATTTTAGGGGATTTTAGTGTGCGCCAGCGCACCAATCTCTGTTTGGCTTGTTGTAATTTTGCATGCCAATCGAGTTGTGCAGACTCAGGTGCAGAAGTAATGCGTTTCTCACTCAGTTTTAAACTTTGTTCAAACCCCTGTAATTTTTGTGCAATTTCTTGTTTTAGAGCACTATTGAGTTGGGTGTTTTCATGTGTGTACTTGGCTGTATAAATAACCGCTTCGGGAAACGCGCCTTGCAGTAACATCACACCAGACAATTGCTTTAGGTCTAAATTGGTGGCAAGTACGTAACAAAGTGGCACCGTGAGCTTCGAGCGAATTTGCGCAACAAGCAACTCAATCGCAACGAAGTCCCCATGACTGTCGACTAACGCAGCACATTTTTCTCCTTGGATCAGTGCTTGATTGGGCAGTAAAAAACTGGCTTGTTTAGCCGGTTCAATTAAGGTGGTATGTTTGTCTATTTGATGCCATGTAGCAGCGAGTGATTGGATAGGAAGAAGCAGCAGAAAAAAGAGGCTAACGCCGATTCTTGATGGCATGTTACTTAGCCCCTAAATGGGCGCCTAATCGCTCAACTAGCTGGTTGCTTTTTGCTCTCGCCGATTGTTGCTCTTGTTCCAGTGCCTGAAAATCGTGACATAGGTGCAGAGCAGCCATTAGTAGGGCGTTTTGATCTGTGCGAACTGTATCTTTGCGTTTCATTTCATCAACACGTGAATTGAGCAGCTCAACAGCATCGACAAGCGCTTGCTCTTGACCTTCAGGACACGAAAACTGGTGACTTTTACCAAGTAAGGTAACAGCCACCTGGCTTACTTTATCTGTCATTAGCTCGCCTGATGAGCACTCTGAAGTTTATCAAGTAGGCTGCTGAGTGTTGTGCTGGTTTCTTTTTGCTTTTCTTCGCGTTCAAGTAACTCTAGCTGCAACGTCTCATTTTCATCAACTAATTTGCTGTTTTGCTCTTTCAATTGATTGATTTGCTGCTCTAGTTGCTCATTTTTGCCAATAAGCTGATCTACCAGTTGTTCGAGTTGTGGAAGAATATCGTTCATTTTAAATGCGCTCTTATCACTGTGTTTTGTCATGCAAATGTAAAGCAAAGTGGGCTTTATTACCAGTATTTGCGTAGCTTTATACTGATTTTTGCGCCGTTTTGAGAGATAATTCCGATAACTTCGTATTTTGTTCATTTGTTATTCATTAAAGTGGTCAGATTTCGGCCGCACGGATTTGAGACGAATTTTCAAAAAACCACTTATAGTCAGTGAATAAGGCATATTATGCTCAGTTATAGACACTCTTTTCATGCTGGTAATCCGGCAGACGTAATCAAGCACTTAGTATTGGCTGAAGTGCTTTCATACATGACACGCAAAGATAAGCCATTTGACTATATAGACACACATTCTGGGGCTGGGTTATTTGAGTTGGCTTCCAGTGATGCACAAAAGACCCAGGAGTTTGAAGATGGGATAGGACGCCTTATGCACTATGCAGGTAGTAACGAGGCAATTATTCGCTACTTAGATATGGTAAAAGGCTTTAACGAGAGCGCCTTAGCCTACTATCCTGGCTCGCCAAAAGTGGCCGAACAATACCTGCGCAAACAAGACAAAGGTTGGTTCTTTGAATTGCACCCGCAAGATTTGCCGATATTGCAAAAAAACACGGCACATAAACGTTCATTGCGTGTAAAGGGGGAAGATGGTTTCAAAGGTCTCCTCGGTCTGGTTCCTCCAATGTCTCGCCGTGCTGTAGTGTTGATGGATCCGCCTTACGAAATAAAAACAGACTACCAAAAAGCGGTTAAAACGATTTTAAAAGCGCATAAAAGCTTCACCTCGGGTACATACATGATTTGGTATCCAGTTGTTGACCGAGCTCGTATTGATCAAATGGAAGCTGAACTGATAGCCTCTGGCGTGAAAAATATCCAATTATTTGAATTGGCTACTTCGGCAGATACTGAGGAGCGAGGTATGACGGCATCAGGCATGATAGTTATTAATCCTCCCTATGTGCTTAAAGAAACTATGGATAGTGTACTGCCCGAATTGGTTAAAGAGTTAGCTGCTGATGAAGGGGCATTTCGCAGTATTGAACTGGTTGGTGAGTAACCCCAGCTGTTTGGTCTCCTGATCTTAACCAAGATCAGGTTGGATTTTATTTGCTCCGCTGGCGAACTTTTCATATGCTGAAGCTATGGATGCCAGAAATGCGTGCAAGAGTGAAGGATGTTAATGAGTAGTGAAACTGCCAAGGTAAAAAAAAATGCCGTTCAGTATATCGCTCGCCAAGCTATCTTGAATGGCGAGTTACAGGTACATGCCTACGAGCTGCTATATAGGGACTCCCACAATAATGTGTTTCCCAGTGGCATCAGTGATGGGTTAGCGACGGGTCGGCTTTTTTTTAATTCACTGCTGTTTATTGGTTTAGACAGACTCGCCGCAGGCGCGCTGGCGTTTGTTAACTTCTCTGACGAAACCTTGATCCAAGAACTTCCTAAGCTATTGAGTCCACAAGGCTTAGTGGTTGAGATTGTTGAACGTTCCCAAGATATCGATAGTTTGACTTCTACAGTTACGAAACTCCAAAAAGTAGGTTATCGTTTTGCGCTTGACGATTATGATGGCGATCCTCGTTGGCAACCGCTGTTGGAATTGGTCGATTTTGTGAAGATTGAAGTCGAGCTGCCTATCATCAAAACAACCATGATGGTTAAAAAGCTAAAGCGTCAATATCCGCACTTGCAAGTGATTGTTGAGCGAATTGAAACACAAGAGCAATTTAACTTTATTCGCAGTGCGGGGGCCGACTATTTTCAAGGTTTTTTCTTCGCCAAACCTGAAATGCTTAATCACGGCAATGTTGAACCCTCTAAACTCGCGGTCTTTGATTTATTACGTTGCACTGCGAAAAAGTCGCTCTGCTTTAAAGAAGTGCAAGATCGCGTATCGAAAGATTTGAGTTTGACTGCACGTGTATTACGCCTTGCAAATGCCAAAGCGGGTGAAGAGCGTATTGAGATCCGCTCGATATCTCAAGCCGTCATTTATCTTGGTGAAGATGCAATACGTCAGTTTGTGAAAGTACTTGCTCTGAGTGAGCTTGGTGCTGATAAGCCGACAGAGCTAACTAAGTTAGGATTAAATCGGGCTAAGTTTTTAGAGTTATTTTTGGCCCCTGGTGGCGAAGAAATGGCTGAGCAGGGCTACCTTATAGGTTTGATGTCTGTATTGGATGCCATATTAGATGTAGAGTTGTCCGTTGTGGTGGACGAGTTTTCGCTCGATCCAGACTTAAGCAGTGCACTGCTAAGTTATAAAGGGTTAATTGGTGGTGCACTTCGGCTTGCAATTGAGGTAGAGCGCAATAATCTGACTGAAGCGGAATTGATTTTGAACGCCATTCGCCCAGCCACCGATGTACAAGTGCTATTTGACTTGATCCTTAAGAGCCGTGCGTATGGCGATGAAATGTTCGCTGTGGCGCGAGATGATTTGGACCCGCACGAAAACTAATGCGCTGTGAACCTACCGAGCTTTTTTGTCATTTGGCACAGTATGTGTTGATACAAAGTGACAGTGGTAAGCTTTTCCAATATATCTGTTCTTGTTCAAGGTCTGCTGCAAACAAACTATGTTGTTCAAACCAACTTTGATCAAATGACAATTCTACAGTGCTATTGGTAACTGAAAGCGTGTAGTCAGGCACTTGGCTTTTTTGGCGCTTTTGATGAAAGAGGATAGCCAGTCGTAATAAGGTGAGCAGTTTGGCAAACTGGCCTTGCGACTCCAACTCAACGAGTGTATTGAGTTCCGAGGGTTTGATTTTTTTTCGATGGAATCGAATGAGTGCACCGAGCAGCTGTTGCTGTTCTTGCGTAAAGCCAGGCAGTTGGCTATTGCTCACAACATAAGCACTGTGTTTATGAATACCCGAAGAGTTTATCGCAATGCCAACTTCATGTAGTTGTACTGCCCAGCGCAACACTTCAAGGTCTAAACTCTCTAATTGCCAGTGTACTCTAGCGGCTTTGAATAGACGTGTGATGGTGTGGCAAATATTCTGTGCATGCAAGGTATCAACTGCATACTGCTCAGCAAAAGAGGTAATAGTTCGAGTGCGAATATCGAATTCTGCATTTTGGGCCAACTCGTGCAGCAACCCTTCACGCAAAGCATAATCACAGTAAACCATCTGTTCAATATTCAGCTGGTTAAATGCACCGATCAGCACTGCAAGCCCCCCTGCAATACTCGACTTGCGCTCTTCAGGTAACGCTTTGAGATTAATGTTAGCAAGTGACTGAGCTTGAACAAAGTAAGCTCGGATCAACTCTAAAGACGCCAAAGTTAACGTTTTATTGGTAAATAATTCTTCATTAATAGCAGCGAGTGTTTTTATCGTACCTGAGGTACCTAAACACGTTTGCCAGCCAGCCTTGGAGTAACTGGCTGTGATGGCCTCAATATTTTGTTCGGCATGGATGATGGCCTTTTTAAAGCGTTTCTCTGACAGCTTTCCATCTTCGAAAAAAAGTTTACTCATGGTCACGCAGCCAATGTTACGGCTGGTCAGTAATTTATGATGCTGATGTTTGCCAATGATGATTTCTGTGCTGCCACCACCAATATCGATCACTAAGCGGTTGTTTTCGTCATGGATGTAGTTGGCAACACCTTGGTAAATAAGCCTTGCCTCTTCTTGACCAGAAATGACGTTGATTTTGTATGGAAAAACGGATTTTGCTTGTTTGAGGAAGGTGCGAAGATTGCTGCAATTTCTCAGTGTATAGGTGGCCGCAACTTCAACATTTTGTTTCTCAAACCCTTTTAGAGTTGCTGCGAATTGTGCTAATACATGCATTGCTCGCTCGATAGCTGCATCGTCGAGGTCGAAATTTTGATTGAGGCCAGCAGCCAAATACACCCGCTGTTTCTCTTTATGGAGAATTTGCAACCGACCGTCCACCTCCCTTGCTACCACTAAATGAAAACTGTTTGAGCCCAAATCAATGGCTGCAAAAGAGGGGTATGTTGTCATGTTAAATCCTACTGCTTTCCCATTTTTTAATGTGATCGTATATGGCGATCTGTGAGCGAATTTTTTTCTTATTACCACGATTTACATAATTATTCTTTTGTTCACCGTCTATCAAGCGCGCCTTAACGCGATCTCGAAATTGTAGTTCTAATGTATCAATGATCAACTGTTTTAATGCGTCGTCATAAATAGGCACACCAACTTCAACACGGTGATCTAGATTACGTGTCATCCAATCCGCGGAAGAAATATAAACCTGAGGATCGCCATTATTTTCAAATACCATGACTCTTGGGTGCTCTAAAAAACGATCGACAATGCTGATCACGCGAATATTGTCACTAAAGCCTACAATGCCTGGAACTAAAGCACACATACCACGAATGATCATGCGAATCTTTACACCTTCCATTGCGGCGCTGTAGAGCTTTTCTATCAGCTCTTTATCTACTAAGTTATTGACTTTAAAAGTAATACGAGCGGTATTTCCAGCGCGCGCATTTGCTACTTCTTGCTCTATAAGCGAATAAATTTTTTCTCTAGCATTGAGCGGAGAAATCATTAAATGCTTGAAACTGAAAGGGCGATAGCTGGTTTCGATGAATTTAAATACATCGTCACACTCATTACAGATCTCCGGGTGCTTTGTGAACAAGCTAAAATCAGTGTAAATTCGTGCGGTCTTTTCGTGGAAATTACCAGTCCCAATATGAGCATATTTAACGATTTGGCCTTTCTCTTTTCTGTGGATCACACAAAGTTTACTGTGCACTTTCAGTGCAGGTAGACCAACCATGACTTTGATGCCATATTCACTGAGCATTTTAGCCCACTCAATGTTGTTCTGTTCGTCAAAACGTGCTTTTAATTCGACCATCACGGTGACTTTCTTACCATTTTTGGCTGCATTGATAAGTGAAGCTATGAGTTGTGAACGGCTTGCAACACGGTAAATATTGATTTTTATCTGTGTGACTTTTGGATCAAATGCCGCTTGGCGCACATATTCCAGCATGTGATTAAAGGTATGGTATGGATAGTAAAGTAATACATCTTGTTCAGAAATCGCTTTAAATGCACTGTCATGTTTGTCAAACGCGCTGCTTTTTAGGGGGGGTAAAGGTTTATTTTCTAAATAGCCTCTACCAACATTAGGAAAAGCGATAAAGTCTCTAAAGTTACGATAGCTGCCACCAGGGATCAACGCATCTTGCTGTGTCACGCCCAAACGTTTTTTCATCACCTTCATGATGCTATCAGGCATGGCTTCATCATAAGTCAACCTAACCGGCTCTGCATATAAACGCTGTTTGAGGCCTTTGGACATTTTGTCTAACAGACCTTCTTCTAGCTCATCATCGAGGTTGTACTCAGCATCACGGGTCAGTTTGATTTCATAGCCTTCTATATGCTCAAAGGATAAGAAGTTACTAAACACTTCACGCAGATGATATCTAACCACATCGTCAAGTAGCATCAGGGTTTTTTGCCGACGTGTTTTTTCTGGTGGCAAAATAACAAAACGATCGAGGCGATCGGTTGGCAGCTCTAATAGGGCGTGATGATGTTTGTCATTGTCGTTACGCATTTCTACAAACAGATAGGTCATTGTATCGTTGATAAGATCTGAATAGTCTTTATTTTCGGTCAGCAAGATTGGCGATAGATGCTGTAAAACCTGATCGTTAAAGTAGTCGCGTAGCCAAACCTTATGAAAATCCGAAAGCGCTTCGGGCTGTTTTACATGGATATTGTGCGCATTCAAATCCGTGAAAATTTGCTTGTGGATATGATTAAACTTTTTTCCTAAAGACAGTACTTTTTTTTGTATTTGATTTAAAAGTGCTTCGTTTTCTTCAAAATTAGCATCGGGTAAATTGCTTAAAAGTATGCGGCGTTTTACATCAGCGACACGGACACGAAAAAATTCGTCAAGGTTATTAGAAAAAATACCTAAAAAGCGAATACGCTCAATAATCGGGTTATTTTTATCTTTGGCTTCTTGTAAGACTCGTTCATTAAATGACAGCCAACTAAGCTCTTTGGCAAAAAAGCTGATTGCTTTAGGGTCGCTAGATAGTGCGTGCATTTTACATTCCGTAGTAACGATAGCTTATTCTAGAGTATGTCCAGAATGTGACACTTATATGACATTGGGTACAAGCTATGCAGAAAAGAGATATATGGCAGTGGTAAACCTTCCTGCCATATAAAGTTTAGAATGTAATTGAAATATTGGGTTATTTAGAATCAAAGATTAGTCAGGTTCAACATCAACTATCAGGTCGCTGGTGATAGCTTCCAGGGCGTCCACAACATGTTCTTTATCCATTCCTGGCGGTAAACTTACTGTGGCAAATGCACTAAATATGGGCAAACCCCAGTTGGGTGCACTTTGTTGCCTTGAATTCAAGTGCGTGATATTGGCGCCTTTGTGGCGGATCACACTCGAAAGCTCTTGGATTATTCCCGGGCGATCATTACCTGTGATCACCAAGTTTAGTTTTTCAATTTGAGATTCTGGCTGGCTATGTTCGCCATGCTCTATACGGACTTCAAGCTCTGGTAATGCGTGAAGAGCGTCTTGCAAGGTTTGCAAATGTTCTTCTGCAACTTCAACGAGTATAATACCTGCAAATTGTCCAGCTAAGTGGCTTAAATTACTGGTTGCCCAGTTACCATGATGCTGAAAAATTGTGGCAGATATTTCTTCAACGAGACCAGGCCGGTCCTTACCTATAAGTGTTAATACTAACTGCTTCATATCACATGTCTCTTATTATTAAATGCCTTTTGGCGGTGGTGGAAAAGCGATCTATCGCCTGTTAAGCCTAGTAAATGTGGCAGATTTTTCCAATAAGATGACATTCGCTTTGTAAACAAATGCAAATGAAAATACAGTGCATTCAAAGTAGGATTTGCGCAGGCGTAATAAAAGTTAAAAAAAGGCACAAAATCATCATGGCTGATGTAACATAACTGTCATCTTGATGAAATATAATGCGCCGCAACTTGATAATAAAAAGGTGTTTTGATGACTTCCAATCCGCAAAAACCGTCCTTCAAAACGGATAGAAGCCGTCTCTTTAAAGACCGCTTTGCCCAATTTGGCATTACCTCGGGTGGGGTGATGGTATTGGTTGCTTTGCTATTGATCTTCTTCTACTTACTTTATGTTGTACAGCCGATTTTTGAATCTGCAAGTGTGACTAAGCGTACCGAATTAGCCCTACAGAGTGAAAAAGCTTACCTGGGCCTTGGCATGGAGGAGCAAACGGAAATAGCTTATCTACTAGATAGTGCTGGCCAAGTCGACTTCTATCAGATCAAAGGTGACAAAACCGGTGAGCAACTTAGCTCATTAGCCGTTGAGCTAGATGGTCAAGTTAGTAGCTTTGCTCAAAGTGCACCTTTTCTAGGCATTTATGCATACGGCTTGGATAATGGTCAAGTTCAACTGGTTAAGCCAAGTTTTTTAATCTCTTTCCCTGGTAACCAGCGTGTGATGAAGCCGCGACTGAGCTATCCCTTAGATGGCGTGCAGCTAGTCGTTGATGAGCAAGGGCAAGCCATTAAGCAGTTTGCATTTAGCCACTATGAAGATAAAACCGCTGTCATCGCACAAATGGCGGATAAGCGTGTTATTTTTGCATCTTTCAGCGCTGAAGAAAATATGTTCTCTGGCGAGATAGAATGGGCAGTTGAGCGCAGTTTACTGCCGATTGAAGGGCGTGTAGATGAGATATTGATTTCACCAGATACGACACGTGTATTTATACGCTCCGCAAATCAAATTTATGTATTTGACACACGTTTTGCCGACGAAGTAGAGCAAATTCAATTGTTGGCAGCAAACGAAGAAAATGCCAACTTAGTGAATATGAATCTGTTAGCGGGTGCTAACTCACTGATGATCAGCAATGATAATGGTGAAGTTTCACAGTGGTTTGAAGTCAATACAGAGCAAGGTCGTCAATTTGCCAAAATTCGTGCTTTTGAGAGTGTTGTGGGTGCACAAGTTGATATCTTTAGCGAATTCTACCGTCGTACTTTCTTTACTACCACAGATACAGGCGAGCTAGGCTTGTATTATACCACCAGCGAAGCACATTTATGGCAAGGTAAAGTGACAGATGGTGCAATTGAACATTTTGCTGTATCTCCTCGTTCAAACGCTGCGTTATTACTTTCAGGTAATACGTTAAATGTGGTTGAGCTACACAATGAGCACCCTGAAGTGACTTGGTCAGCGCTATGGCAAGAAGTGTGGTATGAAGGTTATCCAGAGCCTGCGTATATTTGGCAATCTACGTCTGCCAGTGATGACTTTGAGTCTAAGTTTTCATTAGTCCCAATCTCATTCGGTACCATTAAAGCTGCGATGTATGCGATGTTATTTGCTGTGCCAATTGCACTGTCAGCAGCGATTTACACAGCATATTTTATGTCACCAGAGCTACGCCGAGTTGTGAAGCCAACCGTTGAGATAATGGAAGCGCTTCCGACAGTAATTCTTGGCTTTCTTGCTGGCTTATGGTTAGCGCCACTGATTGAAGCGCATTTACCAGCTATTGTTGCACTACTCATAATGCTACCGCTTGCAATTCTAGGAACGGCATTTGGTTGGACCAAGCTGCCAAAGCAAATTCGCCATCTATTACCTGATGGTTGGCATTCAATATTGTTGATCCCTGTTGTATTAATCGTCGGTTGGCTTTCATTTGCTATCAGTGACAGCATTGAGATTTGGATGTTTGGTGGGAACGTGCGCCAGTATCTAACCAATGAGTTAGGCCTGACGTTTGACCAACGTAACTCTTTAGTTGTGGGTATCGCAATGGGTTTTGCGGTTATTCCAACTATTTTCTCTATCGCGGAAGATGCGGTGTTTAGTGTGCCGAAGCACCTGTCAAATGGGTCTCTAGCTCTAGGGGCGACGCAGTGGCAAACTCTAGTGCGCGTGGTACTACTGACTGCTAGCCCTGGTATTTTCTCCGCCGTGATGATGGGTCTTGGCCGTGCGGTAGGTGAAACCATGATTGTACTAATGGCGACAGGTAACACACCGATTATGGACTGGAGTATTTTCCAAGGTATGCGTACATTGGCCGCAAATATTGCCGTTGAAATGCCGGAATCAGAAGTGGGTAGTTCGCACTATCGAATCTTATTCTTAGCTGCATTTGTTCTGTTTATTTTTACATTTATCTTTAACACCGTGGCTGAGTTTGTTCGTCAGCAGCTGCGTGATAAATACAGCTCGATGTAATGGAGTGAAATGACATGGTAAGACAATGGTTTAAGTCAGGATCTCCTTGGATCTGGATGACAGGTGGTGCTGTTAGCATCAGTTTAATCTCGGTCATCGGCTTGTTAGCGATGATCGCATGGAAAGGGTTGAGCTTTTTCTGGCCAACCGAAGTGGTTCAGTTTGAGCTGGAAGGCTCGGTTGCCAAGCAGACCGTGATTGGTGAAGTCTATGATAGAGAAATGGTGCCGAAAACACGCCTAGAAGCGGCGGGTTACGATTTGTCTGATTATCAAGATGAATATGTAGAACGTCTATTGGTAAAAACGGGTAACCGTGAGTTTGTTGAGCTAGATTTCCGCTGGATCTTAACGACAGATATTCAAAGTCGTTCAGTACCAGAAGAAATGGCAGTATTTGAGCGAACCAAAAATGGTAACTTTTATGGCTACGTTGTACGTGTTATCGAAGACGGTCAGGTTGTATCGCAAAACCAAGTGGAGCGATTGGAAGAACTCGTTGAGCGCGCAGTAGAGTTAAACGAAGAGGCGCTGGATTTACAAAATGGTGATATTGGTCATATCAACTATGAGCTAGAGAGACTGCGTTTAAAAGAGCGCGGCTACCAGCTAGACAACGACCTGACGCCTGAAGTTAAAGCCGACTTAGAAGCACAGCGTGCTCAGTTACGTGAAGATTACAAAGTATTTGAAAAGCGTCTATTTGAACTGCGCTCAGATGCTAAGCGAGATTATGTCGTTGTGCGTGATATGCGTGGTGAAGAAGTCACCTTACCGCTATACCAAGTACTCGACGTTTGGTTCCCAAATAATATGGGCTTCTTTGCAAAAGTAGGTCATTACTTCTCACAGACAAGTAAATTTATTAGCGATGACCCACGTGAAGCAAACACTGAAGGTGGCGTATTCCCTGCGATCTTTGGTACTGTTTTCATGGTTATGTTGATGGCTGTGATCGTGACACCATTTGGGGTTGTTGCAGCTATTTATCTACATGAGTACGCGGCTAAAAATGCCGTCACCAAAATGATCCGTATTGCGGTAATTAACTTGGCGGGTGTGCCATCCATTGTATATGGTGTATTTGGTCTAGGTTTCTTTGTATATATGTTGGGCGGTTCTATTGACCAGTTATTTTACCCAGAGGCAGCGCCTAGCCCGGTATTTGGTACACCAGGTGTCATTTGGTCAGCACTTACATTGGCAATCCTCACTTTACCTGTGGTGATTGTCTCGACAGAAGAAGGTTTGTCTCGTATTCCAAGTTCAGTACGCCACGGTTCTTTGGCGTTGGGTGCAACCAAGGCTGAAACGTTATGGCGTATTATCGTACCGATGGCGAGTCCTGCAATTATGACGGGTCTGATTCTAGCGGTTGCACGTGCTGCTGGTGAAGTAGCACCACTGATGTTGGTAGGTGTGGTGAAAATGGCTCCAACCTTACCGCTAGATGGCAATTTCCCATATATTCATCTAGATCGTAAATTTATGCACTTGGGTTTCCATATTTATGATGTTGGTTTCCAAAGTCCAAATGTAGAAGCGGCACGCCCACTTGTGTATGCGACAGCTTTCTTACTTGTTACGGTGATCATCGCACTGAATATCACAGCGATTGGCATTCGTAACCACTTACGCGAAAAATTCAGAGCTCTAGAGCACTAATAGTACAGATTTGAAATAGGTATCCTTTTATGATTACAGTAGCGCCACAAGTAAATAATGCAGATGCTAATACGAAATTAGATCTTGCCAACTTGAGCCCAGAGCAAACCGCTTTAGAGATCAAAGACCTTGACCTTTACTATGGTGATAAACAAGCTCTGAGTAAAATCAATATGTTGATCCCCAAGGGTCAAGTAACCGCTTTTATCGGCCCATCTGGTTGTGGTAAATCCACTCTGTTGCGCTGTATCAACCGAATGAATGACTTGGTAGATACATGTCGCATTGAAGGTGAGATCAACCTCCATGGTCAAAATATATATGACAAAGGCGTCGACGTTGCGGCACTGCGCCGCAATGTGGGCATGGTATTCCAAAGACCAAACCCGTTTCCTAAATCAATATACGAAAATGTGGTGTATGGCCTTCGCCTGCAAGGCATCAAAGATAAACGTAAACTTGACGAGGTTGTAGAGCGCTCACTACGTGGTGCTGCGCTGTGGGATGAAGTAAAAGACCGTCTTCATGACAGTGCGTTTGGTCTATCAGGTGGTCAGCAGCAACGTTTGGTTATTGCTCGATCTATTGCAATTGAGCCAGAGGTTTTACTACTGGATGAGCCAACTTCGGCACTTGATCCAATTTCGACATTGGTTATTGAAGAACTCATTAATGACCTAAAAGATAAGTATACTGTTGTGATTGTTACACACAACATGCAACAAGCTGCGCGTGTATCTGACCAAACAGCCTTCATGTATATGGGTGAGCTGATTGAGTATTCGGATACCAATACACTATTTACAACACCAACGAAGAAGAAAACCGAAGACTACATCACAGGTCGTTACGGTTAAAAATAGAAGTCTCTGCTGCCCTGATAGGGCAGCGCGATTGGGTTGTTATCAAAGGTAGGGTTTTAGATGGAACACAACATTAATAAGCACATATCTGGCCGCTTTAATGAAGAGCTGGAAAACGTACGAAACCATGTATTGAGCATGGGTGGGCTGGTTGAGCAGCAATTAAACCTGGCACTAGATGCCGTGAGCACAAGTGATGCTGAAAAAGCGCGCAAGGTGAGTGAAAACGACTACAAAGTCAATGCGATGGAAGTGAACATTGATGAAGAATGTACACGCATTATTGCAAAGAGACAGCCTGCTGCAAGTGACTTAAGACTTGTTGTCGCAATTGCCAAAACCATCGCGGATCTAGAGCGCATAGGTGATGAAGCTGAACGCATCGCGAAAGTTGCGTTGGACTCATTTACCAAAGATCAGCAACACTTACTTGTGAATGTCGAAAATATGGGTCGTTTGGTATCTAAAATGCTACACGACGTTCTGGACTCTTTTGCAAGAATGGATGCGCAGTGTGCTTTTGAAGTGCATAAAGAAGATGCCAAAGTGGATCGTGAATATGAAGCGCTTACACGTCAGATTATGACCTATATGATGGAAGACCCGCGCTCGATACCCAAAATAATGGACCTTGTTTGGTCTGTACGTTCGTTAGAGCGCATCGGTGACCGCTGTCAGAATATTGCAGAATACGTAATTTACTTTGTAAATGGCAAAGACATTCGCCATACTTCTCAAGAAGATATCGAAAAAACCCTTTAATCTGGGAATGGATTATTCGAACAAAAATGAACGAATAATCCTAACTTCACGATAAAAATCGTTCACAATTTCGGTTAATGCTGTAAACTTGGCCTCTGCACATGCATATTATTATGATTTAAGGGTCAGTTATGCCTAGTAATGCGTTTTTAGGAGTGTTTGCAAAGTCTCCTATAAAGCCGATTGAAGAGCACATTAAGATAGTGCATCAAGCCAGTGAAAGCTTGATCCCTTTCTTTGAACATGTCTTCAAAGGGGAGTGGACTGAAGCGGATGCACTTCGCGTTAATATTCGTAACCTAGAACGTGAAGCGGATGCGCTAAAGCGAGAAGTACGTCTTCAGCTACCTCGTGGTCTATTTATGCCAGTTGAACGGACTGATTTACTGGAACTTATTACCCATCAAGATAAAATCGCCAACAAAGCCAAAGACATCGCTGGTCGAGTCGTTGGCCGAGAAATGGAGATCCCCGAGTCAATTCAAAATGATTTCGTTGCGTATTTAAGCCGTTGTGTAGACGCTACGAAGCAGGCCTCAAAAGCTATTAACGAACTGGATGAGCTGTTAGAAACAGGCTTCAGAGGTCGTGAAGTTGTATTAGTCGAGAAGATGTTGAGTGAGCTAGATGCCATTGAACAAGACACCGACGATATGCAAATTAAAATTCGCCAAGAACTTCGCCAAGTCGAAGCTGAACTTAACCCGATAGATGTGATGTTCCTATACAAAATCATCGAGTGGGTAGGTGAGCTTGCCGATATTGCTGAGCGTGTAGGTGCGCGCCTTGAGGTGATGTTAGCACGCTGATCCTGATCAGCGACAGTTTATAAAGAAGTACACCGTTGATACTCTCAAAGCGTAGACTAGAGAGCGGCGGTGTTGTGTTTGTTTAATGGTTATTTATATGTCATCTCGTTAAGACAGTGAGAGATAAGTATATAAATACACAATCAGTGTTTTAAGAACACTAAAGGTTTTTCAATGGATATCATTGCTTCTCATGGCTCGATGCTAGTTCTCATCGCAGCGGCAGTTGGTTTCTTTATGGCTTATGGTATTGGTGCAAATGATGTTGCAAATGCCATGGGTACTTCAGTGGGGTCGAAAGCGCTCACAATCAAGCAGGCAATCATCATTGCGATGATTTTTGAATTCGCGGGTGCTTACCTTGCCGGTGGTGAGGTAACATCAACGATCCGTAAAGGCATTATTGATGCAGCACCATTCGCTGAGATACCAGAACTAATGATTCTGGGCATGATCTCTGCGTTGTTTGCAGCAGGTACATGGTTATTGTTAGCGTCGGTATTGGGCTGGCCTGTATCAACTACACACTCAATCATTGGTGCAATCATTGGTTTTGCTTTGGTCGCAGTAGGTAGCGAAGCTATCCAATGGGGCAAGGTTGCAGGTATCGTGGGTAGTTGGATTGTCACCCCTGCGATTTCAGGCTTCATAGCTTATTTGATCTTTATGAGTGCGCAAAAGCTGATTTTCGATACTGACAAGCCACTAAGTAACGCAAAACGATTTGTACCGTTCTACATGGGTCTAGCTGGTTTTGTAATGTCTTTAGTCACGATTAAGAAGGGTCTAAAGCACATTGGTATTAATCTGGGCACCTTTGAAGGGTATGCGCTTGCGGTTGGTATCGCGGTAATCATTGGCCTGATTGGTAAAGTTGTTATTGCACGCATGAAAATGGATCCAAATGCTGACAAGCAAATGCAGTTTAACAATGTAGAAAAAGTGTTTGCTGTATTAATGGTCTTGACCGCGTGTTGTATGGCATTTGCACACGGTTCAAACGACGTTGCGAACGCGATTGGTCCATTGGCAGCAGTTGTTAACATTGTTGAGAACAACGGTGAAATGGCGAAAAAGGCTGCGCTTGCGTGGTGGATTTTACCTTTGGGTGGCTTAGGCATCGTAGTTGGTCTTGCTGTACTTGGTAAGAAAGTAATTAAAACAATAGGTGAAGGTATCACGCATTTGACACCGAGCCGTGGTTTCGCAGCTGAACTTGCAGCGGCTTCTACAGTAGTGATCGCTTCAGGTACAGGTTTACCTATTTCGACCACGCAGACGCTGGTTGGTGCCGTACTAGGTGTGGGAATGGCACGTGGTATTGCGGCATTGAATATGGGTGTGATTAGAAACATTGTGGTTTCTTGGGTTATCACATTGCCAGTCGGTGCAGCCCTTGCTATTGTTATATTCTACATTTTGAGAAGCGTGTTCGGCGTTTAACAAAAAACAGACTTTTAGCTTGAAAAGATCTCAGCGCCAGTGGTGTTGGGGTCTTTTTATTTATGGGTATATCAGTGAATAACTTACCAAGTATAAAACAATTACAATACCTCATTGCAGTTCATCAACAACAACACTTTGGTCGTGCGGCTGAGGCGTGTTTTGTTGGTCAGTCAACGCTGAGCAGTGCAATCCAAAACTTAGAAGAAACGCTTGGCTGTCAGTTAATCGAGCGGGAAAATCGCAGTTTAATGTTTACTGATGTGGGTGAAGAAGTCGTTGCTCGTGCAAAAAAGATCATTGATGACTCTATCAGTGTGGTGGAATTAACAAAGAGTTTTAAAAACCCATTATCAGGAAAGCTGGTACTGGGATTAATCCCGACGATTGCCAGTTTTATTGCCGCGCCTCTATATGCGTATTGTCAAAGTGTCTTTCCCAATCTCCAGTTGGTACTGGTAGAAGATACCAGCGATAGGCTGCTAGATAAATTAGAGCACGGTCAGATTGATATGGGCATATTGGCACTACCTTACCGAACAGATAAATTTCATACTCAAGTATTGACGAAAGATCACTTTTCTTTAGTGCACCATAAAGACTATGAAATCCCTGATGCGCTGGAAGATTTTAACCTCTTACCTAAAGACAGTGTGTTCTTATTGGAGCGAGAGCACTGCATGACCGGTCATGCATTGAGTGCATGTAATTTGACTCGAAGTGAATGTATTAATCCATTTGAGGCGGCAAATTTGCACACACTGTTAAGCATGGTTGAGTACCAAAATGGGGTGACCTTTTTACCGCAAATGGCATTAAATGCCGGTATTTTGCAAGGCAAGCCTATGATCACATTGCCACCGCAAGCTGATGCATACAGAGAAATAGGATTACTGTGGCGTAAAACCACAGGCCGTATCCGTGATTTTAGGTTGTTTAGTAATGAGGTTGGTGAGTTCATTAAAAAGCAGTGCCAATAACACTGCTTTTGATTAAATGAAGAAGCATTTTTTAAGTCGAACTGAGCTTGCTCTGTGACATAATATTGGGTAGAAATAATAAGTACACCCAAACAACTAAGTTAAAATACGGTATAAACCCTAATACTGTAAACAACTTAGTTGGATACCCTTTTTGTTTGGCGCAGCGGTAACATTGTAATGTGATCAAACAATGCACCAGTGATAGAAACAGAATAAACTGAAACATACTTATCTCCCCGAATTCCATTACGAGATGTGCTCAAATCCATTGTATGTCTTCTACTTATATGTAAATAAGTAAAATAAGAAGACATTCATTGCGAACTTTTATTATAGTTGAGTTTTTTAGGGGCTGCAGCGACTTTTTTCCCCATTTTAATTAGCATGCTGTTTTTAAGGATAAAATAGTTTTCATAGCTTGCTTTAACTGCTCAACAGGAAGTGGTTTAGAGATATAGTAACCTTGTCCATAATCCACACCAATGTTTTTTAGTTCATCAAAAATTTCTTTACTTTCAACGTATTCTGCGACTGAACACTTATCCAACGAGTGACTAATATCATTGACAGCTTTAACGAGCGCAAGGTCAATAGGATCGTTTAACATATCGCGGACAAAGGATCCGTCAATCTTTACATGTTGTGCAGGTAGCTGTTTCAAGTAACTAAATGTACTGAACCCAGTGCCAAAGTCATCAATTGAAAAGTGACAGCCAAGTTGATTCAACTGGTTGATCATAGCTTGTGTTGCACTGAGGTTATTAATACTTGCCGATTCAGTAATTTCAAAAATAATACAGTGTGCAGGGACTTGAAAGTCTCGCAAACATGCCTGTATATGTGGCATTAAGCGTTCATCCAGAAATGACTGGGCAGAAAGGTTCAGGGAAATCTGATGTAGTTCAGGATGATTAGCAACAGCTCGAATGCTTTCTCTGATAACGGATTGGTCCATTAAATAAGTATCATTGAGCAGCTCCAAAGCTGGAATAAATTGATTGGGGTATATTAATTTGTCGTCAATAACTAAACGTAACAAGGCTTCAAAGTAGGCGATTTTATTAAGTTTAAAGTCCCAAATCGGTTGATAGTGTAGCTCAAATTGATTGTTCTTAAGCGCTTCGCGAACACTATGACCCCACTCTAAACCCGTTTGCAGGGTACTATTTTTGGCATCTTCTTTGGTGTAACAATGAACAAGATTACGGCCAAGGTTTTTTGCAATATAGAGAGCGATATCTGATTGTTTAAGGCACTCGTTGGGATCGCAGTTGACCCGGGAAATTTGCGTTAAGCCTATGGAGCAGCTGATCGTATAGCTGGCTTCTTCGGAATGAAATTGATGGCCTTCAATAGCACTGCAAATACTTTCAGCCATCATATGGGCATCTAATAAGCGTGTGTTTTTCAATAAAATTGCAAACTCATCACCACCGATCCGGAAGATTAAGTGTTCTTGGTTGATATGCGCTCTAAATAATTGCGCCACTTCTTGTAAGACAATATCACCCTGCTGGTGGCCCTTACTGTCATTAATTATCTTGAAATGGTCCAGATCAATGTAAATCAGCGCGTGCTCGATATCATCTTTGAGTTTTGCATCTTTGCAAAAGTGATTGAGCTGTTGATCAAAAAAGTAACGGTTGTGCAAGCCCGTTAGTGTGTCGTGTAATGCTAAGTGGCGTAGCTGTAACTCGGCTTCTTTGCGTTCGTGAATATTATCTATTGTGGCTGTGATTGAGGCGATATTTGTTTGGTTTTTAATTAGCTGAAAACGGCACTCAACCCATACAGATGCGCCAGAGTGATGGAGCAATTGGAGCTCAACGGTCGATGTATAAGGGCCGCTAAGCACCTCTTCAATGGCTTTGTTTAAGGCGGGTAAATCACTCTTTTGAACATAATCACAAAGACGTGTTGCCAAAGTTGATTTTAACTTATGGCCGGTCAATTGCTCCCAAGCAGGGTTAATAAAGCGAATACAGCCTGTAGCATCCAGTTCAAGAACCACTGTGTTCAAGTGCAATAAAATACGTTGGTGTGCTGAAAACAGTTCTTTATAACTTTGTTCTCGGCGGCTTAGCTGCTCTACTTTATGGGCAAATTCCGCATAACTCACCATAAAGTCTTCGCGCCTCGCAGCATGATCGCAGACCTTACTAAGGACAGATAAATTGTAGGGGACGCGGACGAAATCTGTTACCCCCAATAGCAACAGTTGTTCTGCATAGTCTGCATTTTGATTGTCAATTATGGTGACAATAGCTTGGCTGGGCTTATGCTGCAGTATGTTCTCAACAAGTTCTTTGGTGGTTTCTGCGCGTGTAGATGTTGCATCTAGCAACACAATTGAATAGTCATTTTGTAAAAACTCTGAGAGCGCCGCGTTTTCAGAGGTTACCGGGTTACATGTAAAGCTCAGCGCCAATTGTTCGCTAATATCGGCCGCTTTTTGTTCATTGGGCTCAAGTAATAACAAGTTTAAACGGCTACTCTTTTCTAAATGAGTGGACAACACATTGGCCAAGACTTGTGGCAGTACATCGTGACGTTCCAAAGGCAAGACTGCATCTATGCTATAGCTCCGAGCGGTGGTTTCAGCTATTCGTTCGCAATAAGTCGGGGGAATTAACACGATAGGTGTATTCTTGGGTGTTTTTAGCAATCCAGAGCGGATCATGCGAGAAAAGCGCCAGCCGTCTATTTTCCCAACATTTAAGCCGCTTATAACCAAATCAACGGCTTGTTGTTTCAGTACCTGCAAAGCCGCTTGTGTATCATTAAGTTCTATTATTTGAAATACATTGAGCTTTTGTAACGTTCTTATTACGGTTTGACGCTCACCATGATCTGCATTGACGAGTAATAAAGTAAGCTGTTTAGCCATGGCGTTACGACCCCAAACCCATGTTTTAAGTTTTTAAATGTTGCCCAATATTGCTTATTTATATGTTTTATATTGCTTTTTAAGCAACATGCCAAGACTTGCTCGAGCATCTTGGCGAGTTCTAACACATATAAATCAGTTCGTAGAGTAATGCTATTTGGCAAAGCTGACAAGAGGTGAAAAAGTATGAATAGATCATGTTTGTTGCTTGATTTCGTTATCTTGCAGCACTAGACTTGCCGCCTTATTGCACGAATATGAGGTCTGATATGCGCGTTGCTGACTTTAGTTTTGAACTTCCAGATGAATTGATCGCTCGCCACCCGAAAGCCGAGCGAACGAGTAGCCGTCTTTTAACATTGAATGGAAATAGCGGTGAATTAGAGCACAAGATATTTAAGGATATTATTGATCTGATTGAACCTGATGATTTAATCATTTTCAATAACACCAAAGTGATCCCAGCTCGTATGTTTGGTCAAAAATCTACAGGGGGTAAAGTCGAAGTTTTAGTTGAGCGCATTTTAGATGAGCACCGTGTACTTGCACATGTTCGTTCTAGTAAATCACCTAAGCCGGGTGCCGAGCTGATCCTTGAAGGCAAAGCGAATGCAACCATGGTTGCCCGTCATGGTGAATTATTTGAACTGGAGTTCAAAGGTGAACACTCAGTTCTAAATATTTTAGATGAAATAGGCCATATGCCACTACCGCCTTACATAGATCGCCCAGACGAAGAAGGGGATAAAGAGCGTTATCAAACCGTATATGGTGAAAAGCCTGGCGCAGTTGCAGCGCCTACTGCTGGTCTGCATTTTGATGATAGTTTGATGGCGCAGCTTAAAGACAAGGGCGTAGATATGGCCTTTGTTACTTTGCATGTAGGCGCAGGGACTTTCCAACCAGTTCGTGTTGATGATGTGCAAGAGCATCATATGCACTCTGAATATATTGAAGTTCCAGATGAAGTTGTTGATGCAGTTGCTAAATGCAAAGGCCGTGGTGGCCGCGTTATTGCCGTGGGTACAACGTCGGTAAGGTCTTTAGAGTCGGCTGCAAAAGTTCACGGCGGAGAACTAAAAACATTCTACGGCGATACCGATATTTTTATTTATCCAGGTTATAAGTTTAATGTTGTCGATGTGATGATCACCAACTTTCACTTACCAGAGTCAACATTGATCATGCTAGTCAGTGCGTTCTCAGGTCAAGAACATATCATGAATGCCTATCAGCAGGCGATCGCTCAGAAATATCGCTTTTTCAGCTATGGCGATGCGATGTTTTTAACTAAAAAACAATAATATAGTTTTTAGAAGCCGGCTAATTGCCGGTTTTTTTATATTTACACCCCGCCTTTTTTGGTTGTGACTTTATTTATTCCTTTTTAGCCCCAATATTAGAATTGCGCGGGCTTTATTGATAGAATCTGACGGTTTATATGGCCCCATTGCAAATGGGAGTCACAGGTTGAGTTTTGTTGGACTGTTTTTCCGACACGAGGTAGTTATGAAATTTGAATTAGATTGCACACATGGCAAAGCACGTCGCGGACGTTTGGTATTTGATCGCGGCGTTGTAGAAACACCTGCATTCATGCCTGTTGGTACATACGGCACCGTAAAAGGTATGACGCCAGATGAATTGAAAGATACAGGTGCACATATTTGTTTGGGTAATACGTTTCACTTGATGTTACGCCCTGGCACTGAAATCATTAAACAGCACGGTGATCTGCATGACTTTATGAATTGGGATAAGCCAATTTTGACCGATTCAGGTGGTTTCCAAGTATTTAGCCTAGGTGCAATGCGTAAAATTTCTGAAGAAGGTGTACTGTTCAAGTCACCAGTCAACGGTGAAAAGATCATGTTGTCTCCTGAAAAAGCGATGGAAGTACAGCGCGATTTAGGCTCAGATATCGTGATGATATTTGACGAATGTACGCCTTATCCTGCAACTGAAAAAGAAGCTAAAGACTCCATGGAGTTATCACTGCGTTGGGCGAAGCGCTCAAAAGAAGCCCATGCAGATAACCCGTCAGCTTTATTTGGTATTATTCAAGGCGGTATGTATCCAGAGCTGCGTGCTGAATCACAAAAAGGTCTAGAAGAGATTGGCTTTGATGGTTATGCGCTAGGTGGACTATCTGTGGGCGAGCCAAAAGAAGAAATGGTTAAAATTTTGGATCACTGCGCCTACAAAATGCCGGAACAAAAACCACGTTATTTAATGGGCGTAGGTAAGCCTGAAGACCTAGTAGAAGCTGTACGCCGCGGTATTGATATGTTCGACTGTGTAATGCCGACACGAAATGCGCGTAATGGCCACTTGTTTGTTACCGACGGTGTGATTAAAATCCGTAATGCTGTTCATAAAACAGATACAAGTCCGCTTGATGCAGAGTGTGATTGTCATACGTGTAAAAATTACTCGCGTGCCTATTTACATCACTTAGATAAGTGTAATGAAATACTAGGTGCGCGTTTAAATACCATTCATAACTTGCGTTACTATCAACGTTTGATGGAAGGTATGAGAAATGCCCTAACTGAGGGCACATTTGATGAGTTTGTCGCTGACTTTTATGCGCGTAGAGGACTACCTGTACCTCCTCTTGCTGATGTAGAAGCAGAATAACAGTTTTATATAAAAAATTAGATGAGGAAAAGCAATGAGCTTATTTATTTCTAGTGCCCATGCAAGCACAGCGGCAGCAGCGCCAGCAGGTGGTGGCATGGAAATGCTGATCATGTTAGCTATTTTCGGTTTGGTATTTTATTTCCTAATTTACCGTCCGCAAGCGAAGCGTGTTAAAGAGCATAAAGACCTAATGGGTGCACTTGGCAAAGGCGATGAAGTCTTAACGTCAGGTGGTCTGGTTGGTAAAGTTTCGAAAGTTGCTGAAGACAAGGATTTCGTGGTAATTGCCTTGAATGATCAAGTTGAAGTAACTGTACAAAAGTCAGCAGTGGCAGCAGTTTTACCTAAGGGTACAATGAAGTCGCTATAACAATAACAAAGGGATAATCCAGTGCTAAACAAGTATCCAATGTGGAAATATTTACTTGTACTCGCTGTATTGGCCGTGGGCATTCTATATGCCACCCCTAATATGTATGGTCGAGATCCGGCCATACAGATCTCTGGAAAGAAAGGGGCCAGCGCCGATTTAAGCGTGCTTGATCAAGCAAATAAAACATTAAAAGACAATAATTTACCTATCAAATCTGCTGTCCTCGAAGAAGGGCAAGTTCTCATTCGCTTCAAGAATGTAGAAGATCAGCTTAAGGCACAGGATATCCTGCGTGGAACACTAAGCGAAGACTACATTTCTGCAATCAACATGTCTCCAGCGCAACCTGACTGGCTTAAGAGCATTGGTGCAAATCCAATGAAGTTAGGCTTGGATCTCAGCGGTGGTGTTCACTTCACCATGGAAGTGGACATGGCGACGGCACTTGGCAAAGCGCTTGAGCAGATGGAACAAGATTATAAGAGCGATTTACGAGGTGAGAAGCTTCGCTATCGCACTATCCGTGAAGTGGCAAATAGTGACCGTATTCAGGTTGTGATGCGTTCTGTCGAAGACAAAAAAGCCGCTGAACGCTTTTTGAAAAGTCGCTACCCAGGCAATGTGTTTGTTAACGACAGCAGTAATGAGTTAGCATTTTTCTCTAGCCTGAGTGATTTAAAGGTTCGTGAACTTCGCGATTACGCCATCAAGCAAAACGAAACCATTATTCGTAACCGTATCAACCAGCTTGGTGTTGCTGAACCAAACGTACAAAGACAAGGTTCTGAGCGCATAATTGTGCAATTACCGGGTGTACAGGACACGGCGCGTGCGAAAGAAATTTTAGGAGCCACAGCAACGCTAGAGTTCCGTGAAGTCGATGACAGAGCGGATACGCGCACAGCTGCACAGGGCCGAGTGCCTGCGGGGAGTGAAGTACTGTATCATAAAGACGGTTACCCTGTTGTGTTGAAAAAACGTGTGATCCTTGAAGGTGTTCATATTACGGGTGCGCAGTCTGGTATGGATGAATATCAGCGCCCACAAGTTAGTATTAACCTTGACAGCAAAGGTGGCGCGAAAATGAGTGCCTTTACTAAACGTGCTGTCGGTAAGAGCATGGCAACGGTGTTCATCGAATATAAACCTTCCGGTAAGAAAGATGAGAATGGTAAAGCGCTGCCACCTATTAAGGTAGAAGAAGTTATAAACGTCGCAACTATTCAATCTCGTTTAAATAACTCTTTCCGTATTACAGGCATTGATAATCCGGCTGAAGCCCATAACTTGAGCTTACTTCTAAGAGCCGGTGCTTTGGTAGCGCCAATTCAAATTGTTGAAGAGCGCACGGTCGGTCCAAGCTTGGGTCAAGAAAACATTGAAGCGGGTATGACGGCGGTAGTATTAGGCTTTGCCTTTGTGCTTGGATTCATGTTGATGTATTACAAAGGGTTTGGCTTAGTTGCTAATCTGGCACTTGCTGCAAACCTTGTGATGATCATTGGTGTGATGTCGATGATCAGTGGTGCGACACTTACTTTACCTGGTATCGCAGGTATTGTATTGACTGTTGGTATGGCCGTTGATGCAAACGTACTTATCTTTGAGCGTATTCGTGAAGAATTAGCCGATGGACGTAGTCCACAGCAGGCTGTTCACTTTGGTTACGACAGCGCATTCAGTACTATTTTCGATGCGAATATCACAACACTAATCGCTGCAATTATCCTGTTCTCAGTTGGTACGGGTCCAATTGCGGGCTTCGCAGTCACACTTGCGATTGGTATTTTGACTTCAATGTTTACCGCGATCATTGGTACTCGTGCCGTGATCAACGCCTTTATCGGTGGTAAACGCATCAACAAATTGTCGATATAGGAGCGGGCATGCAATTATTAAAATTATCGAGCACGATCCGCTTTATGTCGGCAAGAAAGATGTCGATGGCGTTTTCTGCTTTATTGATTTTGGCTTCTATCGCATCGTTTGTGACCAAGGGCTTAAACTTTGGTCTGGACTTTACCGGCGGTACGGCAGTTGAAGTGGGATTCTCGCAACCTGCGGATTTACCTAAAATTCGTAAAGTATTGGCTGAGAATGGCTTCGCAGATGCCGCAGTGACTTTGTTTGGTTCAAGCCAAGAAGTGTTGGTACGTATCGCACCGCGTGATGATGTAAAAGCTGAGACCATTGGTAACCAGTTGATCGATGCATTGAAATTGGCTGATAGCAGCGTAGAGATGCGTCGTATCGAATTTGTAGGCCCTAGCGTGGGTGAAGATCTAAAGGAAGATGGCGGCTTGGCTATGTTGACTGCACTTCTGTGTATTTTGGTCTACGTAGCATTTCGCTTTGAGTGGCGTTTTGCTATCGGCGCTGTTGCGGCACTATTCCACGATGTAATTTTAACGATGGGACTCTTCTCTTTATTGGGGTTAGAGTTTGATTTGACGATTCTTGCAGCAATCTTGGCCGTTATAGGTTACTCGCTGAATGATACCATCGTTGTATCTGACAGGATCCGTGAAAACTTCCGTAAAGTTCGTATCGACGACACATTGGAAATCATCAACATTTCATTGACGCAGACGATGAACCGTACGCTTGTGACTTCAATCACAACAATCTTGGTACTTATTGCCTTGTTTGTGTGGGGTGGTCAAACAATCCACGGTTTTGCAACAGCACTGTTGTTTGGTGTGTTCATTGGTACATACTCTTCTGTTTATGTTGCAAGCTCCGTTGCGGTTGCAATGGGTGTAAGTAAAGAAGACTTGATCCCAGTCGAAGTAGAGAAAGAAGGTGCAGATTTAGACGCTATGCCTTAATTATGAGTATTTGAGCAGCAATTAGTGCTTGCTCATACAACTCAAGTCTATTTCGATCTGAATCAAAAAGGCCACATTTATTGTGGCCTTTTTGGTTTCAAATTCATGACAAGACTGTATAATGAGAATTGTTATCAATAATATTGAATTGAGGATTGTATGTATAAACAGCTAGGAATTGCATGCGCTGCTTTGGCACTATTTGCATGTTCAGAACAACCAAGCACGCAAGAAGCTAAATCTGAAGCAAAAGCACCTGCAAGTGAAAACGCACTGGGTCAATATAAAACTCAGGCCACTTCATTGTTAGCAAACATTAGGGAACAAAAACCAGCTGCCGCTCTAGAGCAAGAATCGGCAGAGTTAGTAGCAACATCTCGAGATGTGTTAGCAAATTTTGTGACCAAATATCCTCAATGTAAAGATTATCTAGACGCACTTGATAAAGCTGCGGATGTGATCCCTACACTACCTTTGGAAGAGATTGAAAGCGGCTACCACGAAGACGGTAAACTGCCCAAATACAGTGATCCTGTATGTTATCACGCCAAAGATTTGTTGGTGCACCCAGCAACCGTGCAAGCGATTGCTAAATTGGGCTTCACTGAGAAAACTCATTACCAAGACGCAGAGCTAGAAATTGTCGAAGTGATCGCACACTTTGATCAAGTAGAACGTGCTTTGAATTAATCATGTAGTGAGATGAAAGCAATTTGTTTTCATCTCACTTGCTGCCCACAAATTCACCTTCACTCCACATTTATCCCTGAAATTGGTAATTTCCATTGGATTGCAATCTAACTGTCATAAATCTTTGATATTTTGCTCGATTATTGAGCACTTGAATTAAGTTTGGTTGTTTCGGTGGATCCTTTATACGTCATGTTGGATGACATTTTGCAAAACGAAGCTGTATATCCAATGTTTCAACCCATTTTTGATATAGCAAAAGAACAGGTACTAGGCTTTGAAGCATTGAGCCGAGGTAGTTTAGATAACGAGTTGATGCAGCCTGACAAGATGTTTGCAGCTGCCAGTAAATATGACCGACTATCTGAACTGGAACTACTTTGTCGAAAAAAGGCGATTGCACAGTTTGCTGCATTAAATTTACCCGGGAAGCTTTTTCTAAATGTAAGCCCTAAGGCCTTACTCGATCCCCAGCACCCAAAAGGGGAAACTCGCCATTTAATTGAAGACGCTGGATTAAATTGTAACCGAGTAGTTATTGAGGTCACAGAGCAGGACAAAGTGGATGACGGGTTTTTATTGCTAAAAACCATTTCACACTATCGCCAATTAGGTTTCCAAATTGCTATTGATGATTTGGGGGCTGGCTATTCAGGATTAAAACAGTGGTCCGAATTGTGTCCGGACTTTGTTAAAGTTGATCGTTATTTTATCGATTATTGTGATCAGAGTATCGTAAAAAGAGAGTTCCTTAAATCGATTATCGAACTGGCTAAGGCGACCAACACCGCTGTTATCGCCGAGGGGATCGAGCGAGTGGAAGAATTAAAATTGCTCAAAAAAATGGGCATTATCAATGCTCAAGGCTTTTTGTTGGCTAAACCAAGTCGAGAATCAAATGACTTAGCTGTGAACCCTAGCCATATACTCAACGCACAAATTAAATCTGAACCAACCGTAAGCCAGTTTGAGCAGTCGATGGCCATAGGCTGGTTAGCGCATGATGTCCCTGCTATTCACATGAATACCCAATGTTTGGATGCACATCGGCGTTTTGAACAAAATAAAAGGCTAACAAGCATTGCTGTATTAAACGATATGCGACAGCCTGTAGGGCTGTTACATCGTGACCAATTAACAGAAGTCTTTGCGGCTCCTTATGGTCACGCTCTATTTGACAAAAAACCCGTTGTCAAACTCATGGATAAGCAGCCTTTGATCGTTGATGAGCAACAGCAGCTCGACTTTGTCAGTCAACTTATAACCGAAAATGAATTTGATATTAGACGACATATAGTGATCACCAAAGAGGGTGAGTATATTGGTCTAGCGCCTCTAAGAGATATTTTAAAACACATTACAGAGGATAAGATTCGCCATGCGCAACATGCTAACCCATTGACTATGTTGCCTGGCAACGTTGCAATCAATGAGGCGATTGAACAGCGACTTCGTGCTAAACATACTTTTTCACTGGCTTATATCGACTTAAATCACTTTAAACAGTTTAACGATCTCTATGGCTATGCCAGTGGGGATAGCGTCATCAAGTTACTAGCGGATGTCACCCTACAGGTATGCCAGCACAGCCAGTGTTTTGTTGGTCATATCGGTGGGGATGATTTTATGGTGGTGTTTGACCAAGCCGATGCCGAATGTTTATGTCACCAGATCATTGAGCAATTTGAAGCGCGCTCCAAGGCTTTATTTACTCCTGAACATGTTGCTGCTGGCGGGTATTGGGCGACAAATAGAGAGGGACAAAAACAGTTTGTTCCTTTACTGACTCTTTCAATCGGTTTAGTAACACCAGACGTAGAATCATGTAAAAACAGTCACCAAGTTGCGGCTTTAGCTACTGACGCGAAGAAAGAAGCTAAGCGCTACAGAAACAGCTACTTGTTTGTATGCAATCGACGTAAACCGAGTGCGCCTATGGTGAGGTTAGAAGTTGAAGCCGCTGTTAACTAAATCACGTATGTGGCTCATCAATTAAATTTGGTAGTGGGAATAATGTGTGCAGCCCCAGCTGAGTTTGTTGCTAATTAGCGCAAACATATTGCTTCGTGAATATAAATTGTGAAATATATATACTTAAGGCGAAGAGAAATTCTTTCTTTGTTTATATATAGTGATTTACAACGTCGTAATTGCCGAGCTAATTAGCACGTTTGGGGAACATTATGATCAGACATATTTTTTACTTTTTCCTAATTGCACTTGCCATTACAGTAAGTGCAAACGATAACCAAAAAGAAACCATCTATGTCGCTAAAGAGCAGCGTCCGCTATACGATCGTGACCTTTTTTTATATGAGTTACTGCAAAAGGCATTAACAGCGGTTGATCACGACGTCAATATTGAACATGTAAAAGTGCACCCACACCAACAGCGGACATTAATGGCGCTCAGTAAAGGACAAGTTGACTTGCATTGGAGTATGACAAGCCCTGCGCGTGAGAAGCTCGCAATAGCGGTAAAATTCCCTTTGTTTGATGGCTTAATTGGCAAACGTGTATTGATCATCCATAAAGCCCAATACGCTCGTTTCAAAGCAGTTACAGAGATAGCGCAGTTAAGTCGTTTTACAGCGGTGCAGGGGCACGATTGGCCCGATACCAAAATACTGTCTAGCAATGGGCTAAACGTAAAACCCATAGTAAATTACCAAGCGATGTTTGATATGGTGCTGGATAAAAAAGCAGATTATTTTCCACGCTCTATTGTCGAGGCACAATCTGAAATCGTAAACCAAAATCATCCTGAACTAATGATAGTGCCAGATTACTATTTATCTTATCCTGCAAGGTTTTATTTTTTCGTCAATAAAGACAAACCTGAATTGGCCAACAAGCTAGAAATGGGGTTAGCTAAATTGAAAAGCAGCGGTGCTTACCATGCGCTATTACAGCGTTATTTTGACTTAAATATGTTGTCAAAGGGTCACATGCTGCCGCTAACAAACCCATTTCATTGAAATTATTTAGCGCCTTATTGAAGGGACCTTAAAGTCATACGCCTCTTTGTAAGTGATAAATGTCAACACGACTAAAACACCGCAAAAGAGCGAATAATTTAAGTAGCCGGTGACGTCAAAGGCATAGAAAAAGAACGTCATATCATACCCCTTACCGTTACGGATATAATTCTCTATCAGCGCAAAGAAGCTCATTGCCGCACTGATGAGGCAAAGCCAAGGCAATATACTGTCAGCAAATGTATATCGAATTTTGTGCTTAGGAAAAAGACGTTTAGAGATTTCTACCCGATAAGTTAGCGGTACTAAAATAATGAGTTCTTTGAATAAGTGAACGCCGTAAATTAAGCTATTTTGGATAAGCCTATCTCCGGGAGTCGATACTAAGCTGATCAAGCCAGTCGTGAAGATAATGTTTTCAAATAAGACCGGGATCATCGCAATAAATGAAATGGAGCATATATTAACATCTCTGAGTCTATGCCCAATTAAGAATACCAGAGAGATGATAGAGATATAGGCGAGGAAAAAGAAATAGGTCGCGTCTTGAATAATAAAGATCACCACTACCATTACAACATAAGGTAGTAGTAAATCTTTGAATGCAAACTGTTTTGCCATAAGTGATGCTTATCAGAAAAATAAGTTAAGGGTATTGGCTGGGCTTTTTTTGGCCCGCTTTATTATTTGCAACAAGCGCCTCTCGCTGTGAGTTTCGCTCTTCTGAAAAAGGGTCCGCAGGACCTAATAAACCTGAGCCGCCTGTAATTAAACGGCATTGTTTGTTAGCAATCATCTTCATTGTGATTATCCTTATTTCATTATCGTCTAGTCAGCTATATGAATGTGAGACATTCTCTAGTTTCCAATGGCAATAGGCACAACGCAAAGCCTTACTGCTTTACCAGAAGAAGTATCACCAAAAATCATTAAAAAGAACCAAAAACAAAAATAAAGTTGGTACTTTACGTTCGATTTATTCTGGGCGACTCAATGAATTTAACACCAAATAATTTAGAGTTAAACATTTTTTTACAAAAAAATAGGATGCTAAATTCAGGCCAATTTGTGAAAAAAAATACCCAAAATAGAAAAGGTTAGATGTACCTATTCTACTTTGGGAAAGTGCTTTACGGTAAAAGTGTGAAATTAAAGCTTAAATTTCGCCATTTCACTTTCTAATTGTGCTGCTTGCGCTTTAATACTATCAGTCGCACTATGGGCTTGCTGCGACACGTTCGCTGTTTGTGCAGCAGTATCAGAGATAGTAACGACCCGCCTTGCGGTGTCTTCTCCAGCCATTAGTTGCTCTTTTGCTGCCAGGGCTATTTGGTCACTCATCTGAGAAATCGCGCTCAGAGAGGTGGCTACGCTGCGCAGTGCTTCGCTGGCTTCATTTGACATCGAAACCGTTTTTTCACTGGTTGCAATACTCAGAGAAACCGAAGATTTGGCCTCCTGTGTCGCTGCTTGCAAGTTACCAATCATGGTGTGAATTTCTTCGGTACTTGATTGAGTGCGCTGAGCAAGTTGACGTACTTCATCGGCAACTACGGCAAACCCTCTGCCTTGCTCGCCAGCACGAGCTGCTTCAATTGCTGCGTTTAGTGCAAGTAAGTTGGTTTGTTCTGCAATGCTCTGAATAACACTGAGTACATTGGCAATATTATTCACTTCCTCATCCAGTGCTTGAATATTATTGCCTGCACTATCAATCTGTTGCTCTAGCAGTACAATGGCTTCACTTGCGTTGGCGGTAAGTCGATCGGCGTTTTGACCTTGGCTTTCTGCTTCCTGTACTGAAAAAGCTGCTTGCTCTGCATGTTCTACAACCGTTTGAGCTGATGCCGTTAATTCAGTTATGGCTGATGCAACCATCTGAGTTTCTTCACTTAAGCTTAATGTCAGGCTTTCGAGATCATTAGATCGGGCTTCACCGTCATAACTTTGCTCTTTTAACTTGTCACTGACAATCATAAGTCCGCTGACTACACCTTTTAGACCATCTTGCATATAGCGCATTGCCGCCATAATGCTGTAATCCTTAGCATGAGAAGTATCTATTTGTGATGTGAGATTGCCATGAGAGACATGACGCACGATATCAAGTACTTCATTCAACTCAGCACCAAGTTTATTGGACAGCGATAGTCCATAGCGCGTGACGGTGAAAGTGAGTGCGATTGCAATAATGAGTGACAGTGTGAGTAGCCAGCTAGCGGTTTCCCAATATCTTGCATCAACTTCTTTGTAACTGATGCCTGTGCCAACATACCACCCGAATAGAGAGGTTTTTTGCACCACAGAGGTTAAGTCAACAACTTCTCCATCTCGTCGAGAGTTCCAGTGGTAAGTAATGATCCGGTTGGTTTTATTGCCTACCTTGCGCTCTACCAGTCGTCCAATACTGTTGCCACCTGCGTCTTTAAAGTCGTTAAAGCTGGTGCCATGTAGCTGCGGGTCATGGGGAGCCGCAACAAAATTAAGCTGCTCATCGACCACATATACATATTCGGAGTCGTGATATTTATTTTCTCTAAGAATTTGTGCTGCCAGCTTTTTTGCTTCTTGTTCCGTTAATTCGCCAGCTCGCACAAATTGCTCGAATTGTTCTACGATATTGACAGTACTTTTCATCAATTGATTAATTCGAGCGATATTATCCGTTTCACTGGCGTGACGAAGTGATTGCAGCCCGAGCACCGCGATGGAAATTAAGGCGATAAAAATTGCAGCTGCAAAAAATATTATTTTTAGTCTTAAAGTCAGAGTCGAAAACACAATATGCACCTTAGCGAGGAAGTTAAAAGTTTATGGCACTCTACCTTTATGATTTATCACGTTTGAGCGCGCTATGTAAGTAGGGCTTTGCCGTATATAAGTAAAAATTAGATGATTTTTCCTCATATGACGACCTTATTACGACCTATTTTGCATTGATTATGTTTATTTCATGCTCTGTAAGAGGGCGATATTCACCAGCAGAGAGTTTGCTATCAAGTTCAATATCGCTAATTTTTTCTCTATGCAATTCAACAACATGATTTGATACTGCAGCTAACATACGTTTCACTTGGTGATATTTTCCCTCGCAGATAGAGAGGCGCAGTGCATATTTATCAACGGCTTGCGCTTGTGCAGGTCGAGTTAATTGCTTTTCGTTGTGTAAAGCCACACCATGACGCAATTGCTCGAGCGCTTCTTCTGTAATTATTTCTTTTGTTTCAACAAGGTATGTCTTATATTTTTGCTTTTTTGGCGAGGTAATTTGGTGCGACCAATCACCATCATTGGTGATCAGTACGAGCCCCGTAGTATCGATATCAAGTCTGCCAGCGACATGAAAATCTTTTAAGTTCGGTTCATCAAGTAAATCAAAAACAGTAGGGTGTAATTCATCGCTATTAGCGCATACATAGCCTTGTGGTTTGTTTAACATGAAGTATCTTTTACCTAGATATTTCAGCTGCTTACCACTTAATTCGACACTGTCTTCGCGAGTAATTTGAACATCGCTTTTTTTTGTTACAATGCCGTTGATAGACACTTCTCCCTTTTTAATCAGGATTTTTACTTTGCTGCGCGGCAGTTCGTTTATATGGCTAACGAATTTGTCTATTCGGCATGGGAATTTCATCTATTTTCTCTTACTTGATGGTATTGCTAGGTGCACATTATGAATCATTTAATTTTTTCGATAAATAGCTGGGTCTAAATCATAGGGGTGCACACTCAAACTGACGGAGTCAGAAAGTAAGGTGCGCAATGTGTTCAGTAGGGACTCGCTTAGGTGTTGTTTTTGGGTTTGGGTTCTACCTGCCAAGAGGTGAACTTGGACATGGACAAAGTCAGTTTTACCATCTCCCAGTAGGCATTGCGGAAATGCCACTCGACGAGTTTTAATGGTGCTTGCATCAAATAGGTTTGTATCTATAGTGCTTTGGTGTATGGATTTCAGTAATTGTGAAAAGTCGGTATCTAAAGACGCTGAATGTTCAATAATGATATGTGGCATAAAGTTGTGACTGTTTATTCTTGGTGCTTCATCATAATTGGCTTCTCGCTGTTAGCCAAGTCTAATACCTTAGATCTCAAAGTATGGTCCGTAGAGATTTTGCTACCGTGCTTTTAATGTTACTTTATCATCGTCTTACCTTGCTTTAACTGAATAGGCCTTGGTAAGGTGTTGAGTTATTAACCTCTAGAGATTTCGAAAAAGCGTATGTTATCAATTTTTAAGCCCAAGCCTCTGTTAGAGTCCGCTGAGTCACAATCGCTAATTGATTTATTTCTGTGGGCTGCAGAACATTTTGATAGTGAGTATTTTTTACAAAAAACCCAAATTGTACAGCCAACAGAAAAACACTTTCCTGACAGAGTCACTAGCGTTGAAGAGATGGCACAATCTGTGTTTGAACGAGTGAGAAACTACGCAGGTTTATCTCACTGGCCAATTCAGTTAAGTGCGCCACAACATATGCCAATGCAGCAGGCATTTCCTCAGTTTACATTTTCTGGTGGGCTAAGAGGAGAAGATATTTCGTTGGTGAGCAAACCAACTCAGCCAATTTTGTTGTCTTATAATCCAAACCAAATTAATCAACCACAAGATCTTGTGGCGAGTATGGCTGGTGGTATGGCGCTGATGCTAATTCATCATGTTGGAAAGTTACCGCCAGGTGGACAGCAAAACTTATCTGTGGCGGCAGATGTATTGGCGACATTTATGGGCTTTGGCACCATGTTATGTAACACCGCGTATCATTTTAGAGGCGGGTGTGGCTCATGTTACAATCCGTATGCAAATCGTCAAGCTGCGCTGAGTGAGCAAGAAAGTATATTTTTACATGCTTTAGTATGCCACTTTAAAGGAGATCAACAGGGTGGGAAGCATCTTAAACCGCATTTAAAAGGCATGTATAAAAAGGCGCAAAAACAACTAAATAAAATATTACAAACGTCGCCAGACCCTATGTTACTGGCGCTAGAGGAACGCGGCCGTGGTTGAATATCTCGATGAATTCTTAATCATCGCACTGGCACATTTTTTTGCGGTTGCAAGCCCAGGTCCTGATTTTGCGATTGTTTTGAAGCAAAGTGTCCAACAGGGCAGACGGAATGCACTGTATACAAGCGCAGGTGTCGGTTTAGGGATTTTTGTGCATGTTTCATATTGCCTACTTGGTGTTGCGATACTGTTGGCTAATTCCCCTGAACTCTTCGACTTATTTAAGTATATTGCTGGCGCTTATTTGGCTTATATGGGTGTACAGGCATTACGTGCTAAAAAGAACACGGAACCTGAGCAAGCTATTGGTGCATCGTCGAACACCGAGTCTGATTTTAAAGCCTTGCGACGTGGCTTTTTAGTGAATGCATTAAACCCAAAAGCGACGCTATTTTTTCTGTCTTTATTCACCTTGATGATCGATCCTGAAACCCCTCAGTCGATACAAATTTTTTATGGCTTGTATATGGCTTTGGCAACTTGGGTTTGGTTTTCTTTGTTATCAGTGGTTTTATCTAGACCGAAAGTTCGACGGTTTTTCCACCGTGCCGGACACTGGTTTGATAGAGGGATTGGCGTGGTGTTACTGCTTTTGGCAATGCGAGTTGTGATATAGGCAGCGCAATGCAAACTGACGATTATTTTTATTTTGCCTACGGTTCAAATCTTTCAACTTTGCGGCTTAAACAAAGGCTGCCGAATGCACGTTTAATTGGCACAGCCATTTTACAAGGGCACCAACTCACATTTGATATGCTGAGCAAAGACGGTTCTGCCAAGTGCAATATTGCTAGTGCGTCAGCGCCCATGGTTGTCTATGGTGTTGTGTACGGCTTGACTCAATCAGAGATAGTGGAGTTGGATAACATTGAAGGCCCTCGTTATGATCGTGTAGTGTTCAATGTCGATTTAATGAATCGAAGAACGATTGCAGCCCATTGTTATGTTGCAAATACTTTCGTCAGCAATCAGCTTCCCTTTACTTGGTATAAACAACATGTACTAAACGGCGCTTTGGAACATGGGTTTCCTGCTCCATATGTTGAAAGAATCAAAATGCAAAAAAGCATTGTCGACGAGAATGAAAATAAACATATTTTGGAATTAAACATTTATAAAAAATAAGGCAATACGGATATGAAAAAAGCTTTTTGGCGCAAAGTATGCTGTGCAACAGCCATGTTGATGAGTAACAGTGTTTTCGCTTTGACTGCGCCACAGCTGGCTGAAGTTGAAAAGTCTGTACAGCAAGCTATGGATGATTTTTCAATTCCCGGTCTTGCGATCGGGATTGTCAATGACGGCAAAGTTGTATTGGCGAAAGGGTATGGCGTTCGGCAATTTGGCAAAAAAGGTCTAG
This sequence comes from Pseudoalteromonas luteoviolacea, assembly GCF_018100925.1. Taxonomy (GTDB): domain Bacteria; phylum Pseudomonadota; class Gammaproteobacteria; order Enterobacterales; family Alteromonadaceae; genus Pseudoalteromonas; species Pseudoalteromonas obscura. Next base: position 288,267 of record NZ_JAGJEH010000008.1, read on the forward strand.
TAGATCAACATACCTTGTTTGGAATAGCTTCAAACAGTAAGGCATTTACTGCAACTGCATTAGCGATGTTAGTAGAAGAAGGTAAATTAAACTGGGGAGATCCAGTAATTAAACATTTGCCTGAATTTAAGTTATATGACCAGCAATTAACTGAACAAATAACCATTCGAGATCTAGTGAGTCATCGTAGTGGACTGGCGCTCGGTGCTGGAGATTTGATGATATGGCCAAATACAGATAAGTCGGTAGAAGACATATTGGCCGGGCTAAAGCATATTAAACCTGTGGCGGCATTGCGCACAGAGTACCATTACAACAATTTGATGTTTGTTGTAGCGGGTGAAATAGTTGCAAGAGTCAGCAATATGAGCTGGCAAGACTTTATTGAAAAACGCATTTTTCCTCAAGTAGGGATAGATAACTCATATGCGGGTTTCTCTCGTATTGGAAACACCAATAATAACTTTGCAACAGGAACAATTAAATACAATGGGCAACTGGAAGAGTTTGTCGGTGACTATCTAGAAGATTTCCGAGGAGCAGGTGCTATTGCGTCCAACGTAACGGATATGGCTAAGTGGTTGCAGACACAGGTCAATGCAGGTAAAACGCCTTTAGGAAAACAGCTGATTGATCCGAATATGCATCAATACTTATGGCATCCCCAAATTATGCGCATACCAAAAGAGTCAGATCGAGAGGCATTTAAACAAGATTTTAAAGGGTATGCGCTGGGCTGGGCTGTAGAGAGCTACTTTGGTTATAAGCGCGTAGGCCATATGGGCGGAATACTTGGTATGGGCTCGCAAGTTGCAATGATCCCAGAAAAAGGCTTAGGGGTTGTCATTTTGTCAAATCAGCACGCTTACCCCGCTATCAAAGCTATTACCAATGAAGTATTCGAACAAGCACTAGGTCTAGAACCTCAAGACTGGGTAGCACAAAGCTATCAGAATTATAAACAACAACGCGAGGCGCTATACAATAATCTTGGTCCCGAAAAGGTGACTAACAAGCAGGCGAGTTTACCTTTGAGCCACTACACAGGTACCCTTCGCAGCCCTTGGTACGGGGATGTGATTGTGGAAGAAATTGCAGGGCAATTACATATTGATTTTACGCATACTAAACTGTTGAAAGGCACATTGAGCCATCATAATGGCAATACATTTGTGGTTAAATGGCATGAGAAGTTATTAGAAGCCGATTCATATATTCACTTCACTATGCATGAGCAACAAGTGAACAGTGCTGATTTGGAGTGGGTAAACCCAGACATTACTGACTTTAGCTTTGACTTCCATAATCTTGGCTTAGTTGCGGTGCCACAAGGTCAATAAGGCAGTACAGGTTACTGGTATATCAAACCAAAGTATCAAAGCATGTCAAACCATGCTTTGATACACTTGGCTTTCAGTTTTTGTAAGGACAGCGATATGCGCACTGCAATAATCTCCCACCCATTGTGCCGCCGACATAAAATGGCGGATGAACACCCTGAATCACCGCAGCGTTTAGATGCGATCTCTGATCGGGTTTTGGCTTCAGGGTTGGACATCGCAGTGGCCCATTTAACTGCACCCAAAGCAGAAACGTCACATTATATGTTGGCACATGATACTGAGCATGTTGAGAGAGTGTTGTCGGCAATTCCCGAACATGGTCTTACGGACTTAGATGGTGATACGGCATTGTGCCGAGAATCGCTCAAAGCTATAGAGCGGGCCGTTGGTGCAGGTATTTTGGCAGTCGATGAAGTACTTGCTGGGCGCCACGATGCTGCTTTTTGCTCAGTGAGACCCCCGGGGCACCATGCAAGTCAGAGCAAATCAGCTGGGTTTTGCGTGTTTAACAACGTCGCAATTGCCGTAAAGTATGCGCAAACTAAAGGGGTTAAGCGCATTGCAATATTGGATATTGACGTGCACCACGGCGATGGCACACAATCGATTGTAAGAGAGGATCCTAACGTCCTCTTTTGCTCTTTGTTCCAATACCCTTTTTATCCAAATTCTGAAATAGAAAATACCGAAACTATCGTCAATTCGCCACTGCCTGTTGCCAGTGACGGCAATGATTTACGAGCATTGTATAGTCAACAATGGCTTCCTAAACTGCGCGCATTTGGCCCTGAGTTGCTCTTTATTAGCGCTGGATTTGATGCGCATTTAGAAGATGATATGGGTGGTCTCAAGTTTGTAGAAAGCGATTACGCATGGTTTACTCAACAGATTGCGCTATTAAGTAAAGAGCTTGATTGCCTTGGTATCATCTCTTATCTCGAGGGCGGCTATGATTTGTCTTCTCTTGGCCGCAGTGTCGAAACACATATCAGAAACTTAGCTGAATCGTAAGCTTTCTAAACAGTTTCCGCCATTAAACTAAATACCTGTTCTATATCGGTAATGTGTATTTTTGCAGTGCAGCAGTGACCTTCAGAAGCGAGCTTTTGTTGCACTAAAGGCGTTAAATTAGAAAAATTGTCCAGTGTTATCGGATCGCCATTGAGCGTACTTGCACTGCCATCCTCAAAAATACATGTGGTTGTTTTTATTTGCTTTTCAGTTAAGTAAAACACACTTTCTTGCAGTGCTTGTGGGCCGTCAACGTACTCTATACTTTGGTCGAATATCAGCACTAATGGGTATGATTTAATCGTCATTATTTGTTCTCAGTCAAAGTTAGCACTAGGTAGCCAAGTATACTCAAGATGGTAGTTAGAATGCGAGGAAAGTGCTTATGATAGGTGACTCACGTCAGCTGAAAATTAAAGACGTGTTTTCGACTAGCTTGTTATCCTGTGATGAATCAACCAGTTTATATGATGCGCTCGTCAATATGCGTCAACATAGCGTAAGTTCCATATTTATCACTCAAGATGGTGAGATAACTGGTATTTGGACAGAATCAGATTGTGTAAAGTTAGATCTTAAACATATTCACCTTACAGAGCTCCCTATAGGTGAGGTTATGACCTCGCCAGTGCATGATATTTTGCTCGATAAAACATTGAGCGAAGCGACCATTAAACTGCATCAACTTGGTATTCGACATTTACTGGTAATTGACTCGAAAAATGAACCAGCGGGTGTGGTTTCACTGTCAGATATAGTTCGCAATCAAGGGTTGGATCACTATCTACACTTTCGCCCCATTGCCGATCATTATGACAGCAATGTCAGTGTATTGGATAGTCAGCAGTGTATCAGCGACGCGATTGAAATTATGCGTAGAGATAAAACAACCGCTGTTTTAGTTCATCACACTGATCTGCAAGAATACGGGATCATTACGCAACGTGATATTGCATACGCGATACTCGATCCGCAATGGCAAATGCCATGTTGGCAGTTGGCGAGTTACCCAATGTTGTCTATGACGCCTGAGGAAAGTTTATTTGATGCTTACCGTATGATGACTGCTAAGTCTATTCGTCACCTTGTTGTCAGAGATACGGTATCAAATGAAGTGATCGGTCTTTTGGCACTGAAAAATGTGCTGACAGAAATTGAAACAGCCTATTGCAGTGAACTTGAGAATGTATTGGCACAGCGAGATATCGCATTACGCAAGTCAGAGAAAAACCTCTACTTAGCGAATCGGATCATTGATGCATCACTCGATGGCATTATGATCACCCGTGGCAGTGGAGAGATCATTCAAATTAACCCAGCTTTTAGTGCTCTGACAGGCTATCAAGACTACGAAGTGATAGGGCAAACTCCGAGCATACTAAGTTCAGGACTCCATGATGAAAACTACTACAACAGAATGTGGGAAGCGCTGAGAGAAAAGGGAGTGTGGCAGGGCGAAATTTGCAATAAAAAGAAAAGTGGGGATATTTATGTCGAGTGGCTCACCATTATTGAAATCAATGATCCCTATAGCGATGAAACGCTATACGCAGCGATATTCAGTGATATTACTGAACGTAAAAATGCAGAAGAAAAAATTGCGCGCCTTGCATATTTTGATGAGCTGACGGGGCTGCCTAATCGACGATTATTTTATGATAGGTTGTCTATGGCATTGGCATCGGCACATCGCGATCAGCATAAAATCAGTGTCATGTTTATCGATTTAGATCGCTTTAAAGAGGTGAACGATACGCTAGGTCATAGTGCCGGTGATAAGCTGCTCACGCAAGTGAGTGAGCGGATCAAAAGTATCCTCAATGAAGGGGATACCTTGGCACGGCTTGGTGGGGATGAATTTGTGGTTTTGCTGACAGAAGTGGTCGATGTGGATTCTGTGGTTAATTTTGCAGATAAGCTGTTATTACAGTTTAATAAGTCATTTGACTTGGGAAACATTTGTGTTGCTGCCACTGCGTCATTGGGCGCATCCATCTATCCAGATGACGGTTTGGATAGTGAGAGCTTATTAAAGCATGCTGATGTGGCTATGTATCGCTCCAAAGAGCTGGGACGAAACTCATTTCAAATGTATAAGGCTTCGATGAATGCACGTTCACTAGAGCGATTATCGATGCAGAGCCGATTTCAAAGTGCACTAGAAAATGGTGAGTTTGAGCTTTATTTTCAGCCTCTAAAATGCCTAGTAAGCAGCCGATTAACCAGTTTAGAGTGTTTATTACGTTGGCATGATCCCAATCTTGGCATGATCTCTCCAGCGCAATTTATCCCACTGGCTGAAGAGTTAGGGTTAATTGTAAAACTGGATGAGTGGGTCATTGATCGTGCCTGTGCACAACTAGCACACTGGAGAAAAGCCAATATTGAAATACGACACTTAGCTATCAATATTTCTGCTCAGCACTTAACACAGGGAGATTTGGTCAGTACTTTACGCTATGCACTGGGTAAATATAACTTGAGTGGAACACAAATAGAGTTAGAGCTTACAGAGTGTAGTTTTGTCAGTAATTTTCAGCGTGCAAAAGCGGTACTGACAGAACTAAAAACAATGGGGGTCAGTATTGCTTTGGACGATTTTGGCACTGGTTATTCAGCTTTAAGTTATTTAACTAAACTACCAATTGATATCTTAAAAATAGATCCAAGTTTTATTGCCAAGATCCCTGATGAATATGGAAACAGCGAAATTGTCAGCGCTATTATTGCGATGGCCAAAGCGCTTAAACTGCACGTTGTCGCTGAGGGAGTAGAAAAGCAGGAACAAATGCGTTTTTTACAAAAGCTAGGTTGTCATGCGATGCAAGGATATTTGTATTGCAAGCCGCTTACTCAAGCGGCTTGGTATGAGTTTTATCAAGCAGAAAAACTGACTTCGTAAGAGGTGAACTTACGAATGTTGATAACCCCATTGTCAAAGATCAAATACTGGCCTTTAATCCCTTTTAAGATCCCGGTCACAGAGGGGTCTTTGTCAAAATTAAATGAACTGATCTTGGTTGGGTAGTCTTCTACTGGGAAGGCTAGATCAACTACCTCTTCATCGAGGCGCTCGATTGCTGTGGCACCAAACAGCTGTGCAAGTTCATCGAGTTTTTCCTGGATCTGAGGGATCAACTCCTGAGCACTTTGCTTCAGATCTAACTCTGGGTTGATACCCTTGAGCATGTTGCGCCAATTGGTTTTGTCGGCAATGAAATTTGCAAGGGCAACTTCCACCAAACCTGATTGAAGACGAGTTTGTACTTTAAAGATTGGCAACGCCTGTGTTGCCCCTTGATCTATCCAGCGGGTTGGGATCTGAGTGTGTCGTGTTATACCGACCTTCAATCCTGATGTATTCGCCAAATAGACATAGTGAGGGATCATACAGTTGGCTTCTCCCCATTCGGGTTCTCTGCAAGTACCTTGATCATAATGACAAGTTTCCGGCTTCATGATGCACATATCGCAGCTTGCGAGTTTTTTCATACACACAAAACAGTGGCCTTGGGAGTAGCTTTTTTTAGTTTTTTTACCACAACTACAACAATATATATTACCCGTGAAAGTCAAAGTTACTTTCTGGCCAAAGTAGTCATTTAAATTAATTAGCTGATCGCCAATGGGTAGCTGATATTGAATTGGGTTTGTGAGGGTGGCTTTAAGTTTACTTAGTGTGCCCTGCATCTTTACGCCCCTAAAGATGATACAAAAGGAGATCCTAGCAAGTCAGCCAAAAAATACCAATGATAAAATAAAAAAATTATATATTTCAATTGTTTGTAATTGATATTGGTTTTTGTTTTTATTTGCGTTATTTAAATAGAAAATAAAAAAAGCGGCTAATTATAAGCCGCTTTTATATGTTGCCTAATTTGCTTATTGCTCACGTGCAATTGCACGATAAGCAATATCAGTGCGGAACTCCACGCCTTCCCAGTGGATATCCTGGACCAGTGCATAAGCGCGTTTTTGCGCTTCTGTTACTGTGTGCCCTAGTGCTGTAGCACAAAGTACACGTCCACCAGCGGTTACAACAGCATCACCTTGCTGTTTAGTGCCAGCATGGAATACCTTCTCGCCTTCTGAGTAATTTACTTGAAGGCCTGAAATTGCATCCCCTTTAGGGTAGCTTGCAGGGTAACCCTTCGCAGCGAGTACAACACCGACAGCAGCTCTTGGATCAAACTGAATCTCCGTTTGATCAAGCTCTTGACGATTTGCAGCTTCAATCAAAGATACAAGATCTGATTGTAAACGAAGCATGATTGGCTGTGTTTCAGGATCACCAAAGCGACAGTTATATTCAATGACCTTTGGTGTACCGTCCGCTGTTATCATCAAACCAGCATATAAGAAGCCTGTATAAGGGTGGCCTTCTGCAGCCATTCCTTCTACCGTAGGGTAGATCACTTCATCCATAATGCGATTGTGGATCTCTTGAGTTACAACAGGCGCAGGCGAGTATGCACCCATACCGCCCGTATTAGGCCCTTGATCACCATTGTATGCACGTTTGTGGTCTTGGCTGGTGGCAAAAGGTAAGACGTTTTTGCCGTCTACCATGACGATAAATGAAGCTTCTTCACCTTCTAAAAATTCTTCAATTACCACGCGGCTGCCGGCATCACCAAATGCATTACCTGCTAGCATGTCACGGATAGCTTCTTCCGCTTCAGCTTCAGTCATTGCTACGATTACGCCTTTACCGGCTGCTAAACCATCTGCTTTGACTACTATGGGGGCACCTTGCGCTTTGACGTATGCGATTGCAGGGTCAATCTCGGTAAAGGTTTGGTAACTCGCGGTTGGGATTTGGTGTCTAGCTAAGAAGTCTTTAGTAAATGACTTTGAGCCTTCAAGTTGTGCTGCTGCCTGAGTTGGGCCAAAAATGGCGAGGTCTTCAGAGCGGAAGCGATCAACAACACCAATCACCAGTGGTGCTTCAGGGCCAACAATCGTCAAAGATACTTTTTGCTCTTTCGCAAATGCAACAAGCGCATCAAGGTCTTCAACGCCAATTGCAACGTTTTCCAATTTTGGTTCTAAAGCAGTACCAGCATTACCAGGTGCTACAAATACAGTTTTTACAGATGGGTTTTGAGCGGCTTTGAACGCAAGTGCGTGTTCACGGCCACCGCTGCCAATGACAAGTACATTCATGGCAAAGTTTCCTATTAAATCTTTTTAAACTTTAAAGTCATTCGGTCGCTTTCCCCAATCGCTTTGTATTGCGCCGACTTTTCATCACCTAGCGCAAGTCTTGGCGGTAGCGTCCAAACACCTCGAGGGTGATTAGCACTATCTAGAGGGTTGGCGTTAATTTCACTGCTTGCTACCAATTCAAAGCCTGCTTTTTTAGCCATTTCGATGACATAGCTTTGCTTCATATAACCTGAACGCTTTTGATCTTCTGTATCACGGTGCTCTGGTAAACGGTGCTCAACCACGCCTAAGATCCCACCAGGCTTAAGCGCCTTATGGAATGCTTTGAATGATTTAAGTACACCTTCGTCACCTGGACGCATATACCAGTTATGTACATTACGGAATGTTAATACCATGTCCGCTGAACCTGCTGGAGCGACATCATGATGCGTCAATGCAGAGAATTCAGTCATTTTGACTTCGCTAAAGCGTGCATCACTTGAAATCTTACCTTTAAATGCGGCCAATGATTTTTTGTAATACTCAACCTCTGAATCGGCCGGGAAGTGTGCTGCGTATAAAGTACCTTGGCCTTTGATTGTTGGCGCTAGGATCTCTGTATACCAACCGCCACCAGGTGCGATTTCAACGACAGTCATATTGGGCTTAAGACCAAAAAACTCCAATGTTTGGACTGGATTACGGTATTTATCACGTGCGCGATTATTCTCAGCGCGTTCACTGCTTTGTGCCGCTTTTGCAATATTTGCATTTGCACTATCAGAGCTCGTTGTACTGCTACAGCCTGTGATTGCAGTGACGATGCCTGCAGCGATTAATGCTTTAATACCTAATTTCATTATTCAGTTCCTTCAAGGTTATTGTGATTGTCTTTTGGTCAGAATACTTTAATTTGGTGCAAACAAAAAGCGCGAAACGTTAAACGTTTCGCGCTTGTCGATTAGTGGCGGAAATGGCGCATTCCGGTGAATACCATTGCCATGCCAGCTTCATCAGCTGCGGCAATAACTTCTTCGTCGCGCATAGAGCCTCCAGGTTGGATCACTGCGGTGATACCAGCCTCCGCAGCAGCGTCGATGCCGTCACGGAATGGGAAGAATGCATCTGATGCCATGACCGAACCTTTCACTTCAAGGTTTTCGTCCGCAGCTTTGATACCCGCGATTTTCGCTGAGTAAACTCGGCTCATTTGGCCTGCGCCTACACCAATTGTCATACCATCTCGAGCATAAACAATAGCATTTGATTTAACGAACTTCGCTACTTTCCAGCAGAATAGCAAGTCTTTTAACTCTTGCTCTGTAGGCTGGCGTTTAGAGACAACTGTTAAGTCACCCAGTGTAACCATACCTTGGTCGCGGTCTTGGATAAGTACACCGCCGTTGACACGCTTGATATCAACACCGGTTGATTTCGCATCCCACTGACCACACTCTAAAAGACGTACATTTTTCTTTTCAGAAACAATCTCAGCAGCTTCTGCAGAAATGCTTGGTGCAATGATGACTTCAACAAACTGACGCTCGATGATAGCTTTGGCTGTCTCAGCATCTAGTTCACGGTTGAAGGCAATGATGCCACCAAACGCTGATGTCGGATCAGTTTTAAAGGCTCTGTCATAAGCACTTAAAATGTCTTTGTCTTCAGCGACGCCGCAAGGGTTAGCATGTTTGACGATAACACACGCAGGTGCTTCGAAGCTTTTCACGCATTCAAGCGCGGCATCTGTGTCTGCAATGTTGTTGTAGGATAACGCTTTACCTTGTAATTGTTTCGCTGTTGCTACAGATGCTTCTTCAATATCATTCTCTACATAGAATGCCGCATCTTGATGTGAGTTTTCACCATAGCGCATATCTTGCTTTTTGGTGAACTGCATATTGATAGTGCGTGGGAACTTAGTTTCTTCGGCAGCTTCCTCTGTGTAATCAGCAACAAGCTTACCGAAGTAGTTTGCGATCATGCCGTCGTATTGCGCCGTGTGCTCATAAGCAGCAATAGCCAGATCAAAACGTGTTTTATACGTTGTTGAGCCTTGGTTTTCTTTGATTTCAGCTAAAACGCGATCATAGTCGCTTGCATTAACCACAATTGTAACGTCTTTGTGGTTTTTAGCTGCGGCACGCACCATTGTTGGGCCACCGATATCAATGTTTTCAATTGCATCTTCTAGGCTGCAGTCAGCTTTTGCAACAGTTTGTGCAAAGGGGTATAAGTTAACTACAACCATATCAATAGCAGAGATACTGTTGTCTGCCATAACTTCTTCATCTTGGCCACGACGCCCCAAGATCCCACCGTGTACTTTAGGGTGGAGAGTTTTCACGCGACCATCCATGATCTCTGGGTGGCCTGTGTAGTCAGATACTTCCGTTACCTGAATGCCGTTGTCGGCTAGGAGTTTACAAGTACCGCCTGTAGAAAGAAGTTCGACGCCTGACTCAGCTAGAGTGCGGGCAAACTCAACGATACCAGTTTTATCTGACACGCTTAATAGTGCGCGACGAATAGGACGATGTATATCCATGATGGTTTTGATTTCCTCAATGATTAGTTAAGGGCTAGCTTAGAAAGGCTGTATTTTAGCTCAACTAGGATGAGAAAACGATGGAAATGATGTTAACGAGATTGAGAAATACTGAACTTTCTATATTGAGGTGGATAAAGTTAGGATTTCAATATTAAAATTGGGCAGGTTGTGACGAATAAAAAGTACTTTCAGTATATCACTGCGTAGGAAAGGGGCTCGAAAACGTCTTGGTAAAGACGTTTTCGAAAAATACGGATTAGTTCATGCCGTACTTTTTAAGCTTCTTACGAAGAGTACCACGGTTGATACCCAGTAAGATTGCAGCACGAGTTTGGTTACCACGTGTGTACGTCATCACTTCTTCTAGTAATGGTGCTTCAAGCTCTGATAAAACTAGCTCATACACATCTTGCACGTCTTGACCATTTAACTGCTTTAAGTAGTGGTGGACAGCTTTTTTAACTGCATCGCGTAGTGGTTGCGGTTTCTCTTGTGACTGAACATGAGCGTTAGTGATAAAAGGAGAAGTCACATTTTGTTCGAACATCTTTATGTCTCTTTCTTAGTTAGCTGCTAGTGTTTCAAAATAGTTTTCTAATGCCTCGATTTGCGCTTTTGGCTCCTCAAGTGCATTGAATACTCGCCTAAATTGACCTTCTTGGTCATGGGACTGCAAGTACCAAGATACATGTTTGCGTGCGATGCGCGCACCCATTGGTTCACCGTAAAACTGATGGAGGTTTACAAGGTGCTCCATCAATATGCCACGCACTTCGGATACTTCCGGTGCAGGCAAGTGTTTTCCAGTTCGCAAATAATAGTCTATCTCTCGGAAAATCCAAGGACGACCTTGGGCGGCTCGACCAATCATGATGGCATCTGCGCCCGTATAATCCAAAACCTGTTTTGCCTTTTCTGGGGACGTTATGTCACCATTTGCAACAACAGGAATAGAAACCGATTGCTTTATCGCTTTGATAGTGTCGTATTCTGCTTCACCTTTATACATGCAAGCACGGGTTCTCCCGTGTACTGCCAGTGATGCAATACGATTGCGCTCGGCTATTTTCGCAATTTCAACACCATTTCGGTTTTCCGGATCCCATCCTGTGCGGATTTTCAAAGTAACAGGTACATCGACTGCGCCAACGACAGCTTGCACTATTTCTTCAACTAGATCTGGATACTGCAATAGTGCAGAACCTGCGAGCTTCTTGTTCACTTTTTTGGCTGGGCAACCCATATTAATATCTATGATTTGCGCGCCATTTTTGACATTGAATTGTGCAGCCTGTGCCATTAGCTCAGGATCTGCTCCTGCAATCTGCACTGAGCGTATTCCCGACTCACCAGAATGATCCATACGGTTCATTGACTTATCAGTTTTCCAAACCTTTGGGTTTGATGACAACATTTCTGATACCGCTAACCCTGCGCCAAGACGCCGACATAACTGTCTAAATGGTCGGTCGGTTATACCCGCCATTGGAGCTACGATTACATTGTTATCAAGTTGGTATGGACCAATACGCACTACTATTCATCTGCCTCATTTCAAGGGGCGCTAAGTTTACGGTTTTTTTTGCAAAAATCAAAGGCTATAAATTGAACATAAGTGTTTTTTTTTTGAACTTTTTGGGTTGACTTTTGGTAACAATATGAAGGGCTACATAAATTGCTGTAAATTTGTTCAAAAAATCTTTTTGGGCTTAATTGGAGTCTGCCGATTGGCTGTAAATAAAGCGTAAAGCCTGTTAAGTTCAGGCCTTACGTGTAATAGATTACTAACTCAGAAGATAGTCGTTACACTTGTTATTGTTTTGTAATTCCGCTAACTCGTGTCCACTCACCCTCTTGCTTTATTGCGTCTAAATCAATATGTGGGGCGTATACGTCTGCGACAGATTGCGCTTGCTCTTCTAAGATACCTGACATGGCGATTGCACCTTTTGGCTTCAAAAAGCCCAGAATAATTTCATGGAGCTCGCGTAGTGGTTGTGCCAAGATATTTGCAACAACAATGTCGGCTTTAAAGTCAGGCTGGTTTTCCGGTAAATAGACTTCTAGCTTGTCAGCGACGCCATTTCGCTCCGCGTTATCTCTGCTTGCTACCAGCGCTTGTGGGTCGATATCTATGCCGATAACACGCTCAGCGCCAAGTTTGATAGCAGCGATACCTAAAATACCTGAGCCACACCCAAAATCGACAACCGTTTTACCGCTTAGATCCTGTGCCTCAAGCCACTTTAGACATAGTGACGTGGTTGCATGTGTGCCTGTACCAAATGCTAACCCAGGATCTAAAAGTACGTTTACTGCGTCAGGTTCCGGTATGTCACGCCAACTAGGACATATCCATAAACGTTCACCAAACTTGATTGGATGGAAGTTATCCATCCACTCTCTTTCCCAGTCTTTATCTTCTAGCTGCTCGACTTTATATTTTGGCGCTTCGGCCATATTGTCAGTTAGGTAGTCAACGACGGATTGCATATCATGGGTCGCTTCAAACAAACCTATCACTGTTGTTTCAGGCCATAAAATGACTTCTCCTGGCTTAGGCTCATAGACAGGGTTATTTTGGCTATCGATGAATGTGACAGATGGGCACCCAATGTCCATCAGCAAATCACTGATCAGGTCTGCCGTTTCTTTGTTAGCATCTATTCGGATTTGGATCCACGCCATAGTGTTGTTCCTATTAAACTTTTATCATCTATTGATTGCGCGCAACATTTCACGGCTATTACACGTGATAAAGAGCGCGACAGATTGCGTGTATATGGACTATAAGCTTATTCCAGCAGTTGTAGGGATACACACATTTTATTCAAATAAAAAGGCCGCATAATGCGGCCTTTTTCTGTATTTATTACTCTTAGCCTTTGACGTCTAAGAAGCTTTTCAGCAGATCAGAACGAGAAGGGTGGCGAAGTTTGCGCAAAGCTTTCGCTTCAATCTGACGAATACGCTCTCGGGTTACATCAAACTGCTTACCAACCTCTTCTAACGTGTGGTCAGTGTTCATATCAATACCAAAACGCATACGAAGTACTTTTGCTTCTCTTGCAGTTAAGCCTGCAAGTACTTCATTGGTGGCACCACGAAGGCTTTCCATTGTTGCAGAGTCAATCGGAGATTCAATGGTTGTATCTTCGATGAAATCACCTAAGTGCGAATCTTCATCATCACCAATAGGTGTCTCCATTGAAATCGGCTCTTTGGCAATTTTTAACACCTTACGGATTTTATCCTCTGGCATCATCATGCGCTCAGCTAATTCCTCAGGACTAGGCTCTCGACCCATTTCCTGTAGCATCTGGCGAGAGATACGATTAAGTTTATTAATCGTTTCAATCATGTGCACTGGTATACGAATGGTTCTAGCTTGGTCTGCAATTGAACGCGTAATGGCTTGTCGGATCCACCAAGTCGCATAAGTTGAGAACTTATAACCACGACGGTATTCAAATTTATCAACCGCTTTCATTAGACCAATGTTACCTTCTTGGATCAGATCCAAGAATTGTAGGCCACGGTTGGTGTATTTTTTAGCGATTGAAATTACAAGACGTAAGTTAGCTTCAACCATTTCCTTTTTCGCACGGCGGGCTTTCGCTTCACCTATGCTCATACGGCGGTTGATGTCTTTGATGCGCTCGACACTCAGACCAGTACTTTCTTCAATGGCTTTAAGTTTATTGACGCAGCGCTCGATTTCAGGCTTAACCTCACGAAGCTTATCTGAATGTTTTTCTCCAGATGCGATTTCTGCATCAATCCAAGCGACATCAGTTTCGTTGTTAGCAAAATGCTTAACGAACGTTTTCTTCGGTAACTTAGCAATCTGAACAGCTTGCTTCATGATGATACGCTCTTGAACACGTACTTTGTCCATCATTTCTCGCATGTTATTAACCATGCGGTCAAACTGCTTAGGTACTAATTTGAATTTACGGAATAGCTCGCCGATTTCTTTGATTGCAGCTTGAGAATCTGGGTGGCTACGACCTTTGTCTTCGAAACATTGACGTGCACTGATATATAAAGAACGTAACTCTTCGAAATGTTCACGGGCAACTTCAGGATCTGGCCCTGATTCACCTTCTTCCGAATCATCGTCTTCATCACCTTCATCGTCTTCGTCGTCTAAGTCTTCTTCACTTAGTTCAGAACCAATATGGGTTGCTGAGATGGTTGCTTCATCATCTTCCAGTGAGTCAAAAAAGCCAGTAACGATGTCGCTTAGGCGCATCTCTTCAGCTTCGTATTTGTCCCACTGTTCAAGTAAATACGTGATTGCTTCAGGGTATTCAGCAACAGAGATCTGTACCTGATTTATTCCCTCTTCAATACGCTTTGCTATTAGTATTTCGCCTTCCCGAGTCAGTAGTTCAACGGTGCCCATTTCACGCATATACATACGTACAGGGTCAGTTGTTCTGCCAATTTCTTTTTCTACCGTTGCTAGCGCAGCTGCCGCCGCTTCTGCTGCATCCTCGTCGGTGGTTGTTTCTTGCATCATCAGCTCATCGGCATCAGGGGCTGCTTCAGAAACCTGAATACCCATATCATTTATCATGCTAATGATATCTTCGACTTGATCCGAATCTATGATGTCTTGTGGAAGGTGATCGTTAACTTCTGCAAAAGTTAAGTAACCTTGCTCTTTACCTTTCTGAATCAGAAGTTTGAGTTGTGACTGAGGAGATTGATCCATAGAGATTTTTGCTTCCACTCTGATAAAGTTTATACAACGGGCGCCAGCTAAAAACAGCGTTATTTTGGTTGACGCAGTGAATAGAACATTATAACACCAAAAATTAATTTTGACCAGTTCTACGAGAGCCTAAAGCTTGTGTTAATAACGCACATTCCAGTCGTTCATCGCTACTTAGGCCTTCTGTTTTGTCTTTAATAAGTAAGGTCTCAAGTCGCAAATTTAAACACTGATCTTCAATAAATTTAAATGTATGTTTAAATTCATCCTCTAAAGCTTCTTCATGAATATTATGCTGCCAAGTAGCTAGCTTTTTTAGAGCCTCATAATCTTGGCCATTTCTAAAAGATTCTAAAATGTGTGCGGTGGTATATTGAGTGTTTTCTAAACATGTCTGTTGTAACCTTAAAAACAACGCCATGCCAGGTAATTGCATATGTGCAAGCTCGGGTAAATAGTCGACGCTTTGCGCAAGCTGGGGGTGTTGTAACAATAAACCGATAGCACGGCGCATCGGTGTTACCTTAAACTTTCGTTCAATGGTATGTTGTTTTTTAGGGGTCGAAAGCTTAGCTGTGAGCTGCTCGCGTGTGCGCCCGATCAATCTTGCTAATGTAGTGAGCAGAGATTCTTGGTAAAATTCACTGGGTATTTTATTGATCAGTGGGATCGCTTCTGCGAGTAACTTGGCTTTTCCTGCATCAGTTGTTAGGTCGCATTGTTCAGATAGTCTATTAAAGAGGACTTTACTGTAATCATCTGCGCTTAATAGCCTTTCTTCGAAACGTACTTTTCCTTCTTTTTGCACCAAAGAATCAGGATCTTCTCCATCGGGTAAAAATACAAACCCAAGTGATTTACCATCTTTGAGATTGGGTAAAGCATGTTCAAGTGCACGCCATGCGGCATCTCGTCCAGCTCTATCACCATCGTAACAGCACACAACTTTATCAGTATTTCGAAACAATGTTTGCATATGCTCAAGGGTTGTCGCAGTACCAAGAGCTGCGACTGCATAGTCAATACCATATTCTGAAAGGGCTACTACATCCATATATCCCTCTACGATAAGCACTTGTTCTAGTTTTTTATGTGCTTGTTTTGCTTCGTAGAAACCGTACAGTTCAAAGCTTTTGTGGAATATTCTGGTTTCTGGTGAGTTCAAATATTTCGGGCCTTGATCTTGACCCATAACTCGACCACCAAATGCGATAACCCGACCTCGTTTGTCACGAATAGGAAACATCAAACGGTCACGGAAAAAGTCGAATTGCCTACCAGGTGTCTTTTCACTTGCCAGTTTTAATTCTACAAGTTGTTGCCGCTGTGACGGGTTGCGTGCAAGCTTACCAATTAAGGCATCCCACTCAGGCGGCGCATAGCCGATTTGAAATTTGCTGACTGTTTGTTCTGAAAGCCCTCGCCCTCTGACATAGTTTTGTACTTGCGCTGCATTACTATGTGTATTTAATTGCTGCTGGTAAAAGCGGGTAGTGTGCATCATCAAGTCATAGTCTGACTTCTTTTCTTCAAAGCTTCGTTGTGGTCCGCCGATCCCTTGTTCTCTCGGGATCTCAAGGTTGTACATACTAGCGAGTTCTTCAATGGCATCAACAAACTCAAGTTTGTCGTACTCCATCAAAAATGAAATGGCATTACCATTCGCACCACAACCAAAGCAATGATAAAACTGCTTATCTCTAGAAACGGTAAATGACGGGGATTTTTCATTGTGAAACGGACAGCAGGCCTGATAATCTTTTCCTGCTTTTTTTAGGCCAACACGACCGTCAATTAATTCGACGATGTCAGTTCTAGCCAATAGGTCATCGATAAACTGTCTTGGAATTTTGCCAGCCATAGTTTTCCTAACGCTTATACGAAGAAACCGAGCACGAGGCTCGGTTTACTAATTTCATACATTTGTATGTGGGTAATTATGCGCTTAATCTTTGTTTAATTAAACCAGAGATTTTGCCCATGTCGGCACGACCTTCCGCTTTCGCTTTGATCATACCCATTACTTTACCCATGTCTTGCATACCAGCTGCGCCTGTGTCAGCGATTGCAGCATCGATCATCTCAAGTACTTCTTCTTCAGACAAAGGCTGAGGTAAGAATGACTCAAGCACTGATATTTCACCAGCTTCGATTTGTGCTAAGTCTTCTCTTCCAGCATCAGTATACTGTGTGAAAGAGTCTTTACGCTGTTTAACCAGTTTAACCAACACCGAGGTGATACCAGCATCATCTAACGTTGTCTGGTTATCAATTTCGCGTTGCTTGACTTCAGCTAGAGCTGCTCTGATAGCCGTAAGACGAGGTTTGTCTTTGGCTTTCATTGCTTCCTTTTGGGCGTCTTTTAGCGTCGCTAATAAGCTCATATGTACAAGACCAAATGTTAATTAGTATAGTTTAACGCGACGTGCGTTTTCACGAGAAAGCTTCTTCATGTGACGCTTTACAGCTGCTGCTTTCTTACGCTTACGCTCTGCAGTTGGCTTCTCATAGTGCTCGCGACGACGAACTTCTGAAAGGATACCTGCTTTTTCACATGAACGCTTGAAACGACGAAGTGCTACGTCAAACGGTTCGTTTTCTCTTACTTTAATTACTGGCATTAAAAATTCACCTACCTAAATAATGAGCTTGGCTCAAATTGACCGAAAAATGGTCAATTGGTTCAAAAATGGTGCGGTATTGTAAGCCGAAGCGAGACCGCGTGTAAAGATCAAATTATAGCGGATCTCAATAATTGTGTCATGTACTAATATCCGTGGGCTATTTAAGATGCTGATATGTCAGTTCGACGAAAAAGCATGCAGCTCACTTGTCCTGCCTTTTTCTCTTTTAGCAACTGCCAGTTAGCTGGAAAATTTGGTTGTGCTTCTTTCTCAAATTCAACATAAATTAGCGAATCATGATTTAGCCACCCAGCGCTTTCGAGCAATTCGCAACAGGGAGAAACAAGGTTCTTTCTAAAAGGAGGATCGAGATAAACAATGTCGAAATTGCGTTGTTGTGAGTTGTTACTCAAATAATCTAATGCATTACTGTTTATGACCTGTGCGTTATCCAACGCAAGTGTTTGTATATTTTGTTTGATTTGGGCTGCGGCAGTTTTGTCCAATTCTATAAAGGTTGCATGATTGGCAAATCGCGAAAGGGATTCAAAACCTAAGCTGCCAGAGCCGGCAAAACAATCAAGAACATCTGCATCTCGGGTGTCAGCCATTAGCCAATTGAATACAGTTTCTTTAACTCGATCGGTCGTAGGCCGAAGGCCTTCAACATCTTTAACTGGTAATTTTCGGCCTTTAAATTTACCGCTAATAATTCGAATGTGGCCATCCGTTCGAGTTTGAGGCTTTCTTTTTTTCATATATTTTCACTATCGAGTTGGTTGTGCTCGATTATAAAGTTTTCATCTACTTGGAACATGATACACTACGCGCATATTATGGCGTTAACTTAGTGATTATAACAATTATCGCAAAGTCTTTTATGTGATTATTAATGTCTTTGTACAAGCCCTAGAGTCTAATAAACACTGGTAATAAGTGCAGCGCAGTCAATGCGACCTGCACAGCGTTGTGCTTTATGGTGGTGATCATAGATACGGTTATGGCGACTAAATCACGATACAAACTTTAATGGTATTAGTTGGTTATGGGAAAGAAAAACAAATTTTTATCTTGGTTGGGATTTGGTAAATCCGACAAAGAACAAGCAGAGCGTGAAGAAGCAGAGCGTTTAGCCAAAGAACAGGCAGAGCGTGAAGAAGCAGAGCGTTTAGCCAAAGAACACGCAGAGCGTGAAGAAGCAGAACGTTTAGCCAAAGAACAGGCAGAGCGTGAAGAAGCAGAACGTTTAGCCAAAGAACAGGCAGAGCGTGAAGAAGCAGAGCGTTTAGCCAAAGAACAGGCAGAGCGTGAAGAAGCAGAGCGTTTAGCCAAAGAGCAGGCAGAGCGTGAAGAAGCAGAGCGTTTAGCCAAAGAAAAAGAACAGGCAGAGCGTGAAGAAGCAGAACGTCTTGCTAAAGAACAAGCTGAACGTGAAGAAGCAGAACGTTTAGCCAAAGAACAAGCAGAGCGTGAAGAAGCAGAACGTTTAGCCAAAGAACAGGCAGAGCGTGAAGAAGCAGAACGTTTAGCCAAAGAACAAGCTGAGCGTGAAGAAGCAGAACGTTTAGCCACAGAACAAACAGTGCATGAAGAAGCAGAACGTTTAGCCAAAGAACAAGCTGAGCGCGAAGAAGCAGAGCGTTTAGCCAAAGAGCAGGCAGAGCGCGAAGAAGCAGAGCGTCTTGCTAAAGAGCAAGCTGAGCGCGAAGAAGCAGCGCGTCTTGCTAAAGAGCAAGCTGAACGCGAAGAAGCAGAGCGTCTCGCTAAAGAGCAAGTTGAGCGTGAAGAAGCAGCGCGTCTTGCTAAAGAGCAAGCTGAACGTGAAGAAGCAGAACGTCTTGCTAAAGAACAAGCTGAACGTGAAGAAGCAGAGCGTTTAGCCAAAGAACAAGCTGAGCGTGAAGAAGCAGAACGTCTTGCTAAAGAGCAAGCTGAGCGCGAAGAAGCAGAGCGTTTAGCCAAAGAACAAGCTGAGCGTGAAGAAGCAGAACGTCTTGCAAAAGAGCAAGCTGAGCGTGAAGAAGCAGAACGTCTTGCTAAAGAGCAAGCTGAACGTGAAGAAGCAGAACGTCTTGCTAAAGAGCAAGCTGAGCGTGAAGAAGCAGAACGTCTTGCTAAAGAGCAAGCTGAGCGTGAAGAAGCAGAGCGTTTAGCCAAAGAGCAGGCAGAAGCAGAAAAACCAAAGAAGAAAGGCTTTTTTGCACGTTTAAAACAAGGTCTTTTGAAAACCAAAGAAAATATTGGCTCTGGCTTTGCGTCGATATTCCGAGGTAAAAAAATTGATGATGATCTGTTCGAGGAACTAGAAACACAGTTACTAACAGCTGATTTGGGCGTTGAAACGACCATGAAGTTGATTGATAACTTGACGGATGCAGCTGATCGCAAGCAATTAAAAGATGGCGATGCGCTATACGAGTTGATGAAAAGTGAAATGGCTGAGATCTTAAAAGATGCAGAGCAACCACTTGAAATTAATTCGGGTAAAAAACCTCACGTCATTCTAATGGTAGGTGTAAATGGAGTCGGTAAAACGACGACCATAGGTAAAATGGCGAAGCAATTCCAATCGCAGGGGAAATCTGTGATGTTGGCTGCTGGTGATACGTTCCGTGCAGCGGCGGTAGAGCAGTTACAAGTTTGGGGTGAGCGAAATGATATCCCTGTAGTCGCACAGCATACTGGTGCCGATAGTGCTTCTGTTGTATTTGATGCCTTTCAAGCCGCACAGGCTCGTAATGTCGATGTACTAATCGCTGATACGGCAGGCCGTCTACAAAATAAAGACAACCTTATGCAAGAGCTTGAAAAAATTGCGCGAGTAATGAAAAAGCTAGATCCTGAAGCGCCTCATGAAGTGATGTTAACAATTGATGCGGGCACCGGACAAAATGCAATTAGCCAAGTTAAACTATTTGATCAGGCTGTTGGTTTGACGGGTATTACCTTGACCAAGCTAGATGGTACAGCTAAAGGTGGGGTTATTTTTGCGGTTGCGGATCAATTTAAGGTGCCAATTCGTTATATTGGTGTCGGTGAAGGAATCGATGATTTGAGAACCTTTAAGAGCGATGACTTTATCGAGGCACTATTTAGCCAAGATGATGAGAAGTAACAGCTAAGAGTTAGAAAGCGCCCACTTAGTCGAGGCGCTTTTTAACTTTAAGGATGGAGCGCATGCATTTTGTAGGTCGCATATGATTAAATTTGAACAAGTAAGCAAAACTTACCCTGGTGGTCACCGAGCTCTAGAAAAAGTAAGTTTCGAGCTTGGCAAGGGTGAGCTGGCCTTTTTAACAGGCCACAGTGGCGCAGGAAAAAGCACGCTACTGAAGTTGATAAGCTTAATGGAGCGCCCCTCTGCAGGAAAAGTATCTATTAACGATGTCGATTTAAACAGTATCTCCAATCGCCAAGTCCCTTTTGTTCGTCGTGATATCGGTATTATCTTTCAAAACCATCGATTACTTGAACGTTATAATGTTTTCGACAACGTTGCTCTACCTCTGGTAATTGAAGGTACACACAGAAAGCATATTACTAAACGTGTTCATGCCGCATTGGACAAAGTTGGGTTATTGGACAAAATAAAGTGTCAACCTAGTACATTGTCTGGAGGAGAGCAGCAACGAGTCGGTATTGCCAGAGCAATTGTAAACTCTCCGCCTTTGCTGCTAGCAGATGAGCCAACAGGTAATTTAGATCCAGAGTTATCAATGGAAATTTTAAGCTTGTTTGAAGATTTTAATCGTCATGGTACATCTGTGCTTATCGCCACCCATGATTTGGGTTTGATTGCCCGTATGAAGTACCGTAGCCTGACACTTGATCATGGTCGCATGCTGCAAGACCCTCTAGCCATTGACCCTCTTAAAGGTGACTTTATCGGGGGGACACTATGAGTTTGTTATTCAAAGGCCGCGGTAACCAAGTTAATAGCCAAGATAAATCTTTGGTTTTAAAGTTGTACTTTTTTGTACTGACCATTTTCCGGCACGGTATACACAGCCTCGGTGAGATGTGGCGCACACCCATGGCCTCTATGATGACGATTTTGGTTTTGGGCTTAAGTTTAACTTTACCGACAACGTTGTATGTAGTGGTAAAAAATGTCCAGAAAGTCAGTAGTGGGTTTCAAGAAGCGGCAGAGATATCTCTGTTTGTAAAAGAAGAGACGAGTGCTCAAGAGACTCAAACATTGGTAAAACGACTAGCGCTTTACCCCGAAGTAGAATCGGTCAGCTTTATTTCTCAATCTCAGGCATTAGAAGAGTTCAAGCAAATCTCGGGCTTTGGCCAAGCGTTAGATTATTTAGAAGAAAACCCCCTGCCCAGTGTGGTATTGGTGACACCAACCAAGCGTCACCGAGGCGCTGAAAGTGCTCAAGTATTATTAGAAAAACTTGAAAGTGAGCGTGAGGTTGAGTTTGGTAAATTAGATATTGAATGGCTTGAACGCTTGAATGCACTGCTTGGCTTATTAAAAGAAAGTGTCTTCACAGTGGGAGTCTTATTGCTAAGTGCTGTGGTGTTGATTATTGGCAATACTATACGCTTATCGATTATGGACAAAAAAGAAGAGATCCAAGTATTGAAGCTTGTCGGGGCAACCAATACCTTTATTCACACTCCTTTTTTATGGACAGGGATATGGTACGGTATTGTTGGAGGATTGGTCGCTTTTATATGTGTTGTTTTGATGTTGTGGTGGCTCGAGTCTGCTGTATCTCTTGTTGTTGGTGTTTACCAAAGTAACTTTGTATTGGAAGGATTAAACCTCTCAGAACTGTCTCTCTTGCTTATGTTAGCTATTTTTCTCGGTTTTATCGGATCCTATCTATCAGTACAAAAATATATCCGAGAGATCGAGCCTGAAAAGGTGTAATTTTTATTGTTTAGCAGACTTGTTTGAAACAAGTCTGCGTTGATTTCCCCGCTACTTGCTACCACGTTAAAAATCAGTGATTATTAACCCTTTAAATATCAATGGTTTATTTGTTCATTTATTGTTAATAATAAAAAGCTTGATCTTTGGTCAAGAAAAGTAGTAGATTGCAGTTAGCACTCTAAGGGTTAGAGTGCTAAAATAGACTAAGAATTTATCACTGAGGTGAAAAATGAGTAAAGACACATATGCAATGGCATTAACAGTAGGACAGCAAAGTGCAAGTATTGAAGGGTATTTGCAGGCTGTTAGCACTATCCCTATGCTGGATGCTGAAAAGGAACACAAGCTTGCAACTCGTCTTCATGAAAATGGTGACTTAGATGCAGCGAAACAGCTCATTATGTCTCACCTCAGATTTGTAGCGCACATCGCAAAAAGTTACTCAGGGTATGGTTTACCACAAGCAGACCTTATTCAAGAAGGTAATATTGGTTTGATGAAAGCGGTAAAACGATTTAATCCTACTGTAGGTGTTAGATTGGTTTCTTTTGCCGTACATTGGATCAAAGCCGAAATCCATGAATATGTACTTAAAAATTGGCGAATTGTGAAAGTTGCTACTACTAAAGCACAGCGCAAGTTATTTTTTAACCTTCGTAAAAACAAAAAGCGTTTGGGTTGGTTCAACCAAGAAGAAGTAAGTACTGTGGCTTCAGAGTTGGGTGTTAGCGAAAAAGAAGTACGTGAAATGGAATCTCGCATGAGCGGGCAGG
This sequence comes from Pseudoalteromonas luteoviolacea, assembly GCF_018100925.1. GTDB lineage: Bacteria > Pseudomonadota > Gammaproteobacteria > Enterobacterales > Alteromonadaceae > Pseudoalteromonas > Pseudoalteromonas obscura. The sequence continues at coordinate 311,328 of NZ_JAGJEH010000008.1, forward strand.
ACATGGGCTTTGATTTAGGCTCTGATGAAGATGAAGGTACGCAAAGCGGCAACTTCTCACCAGTACAATACTTAGCAGATTCGAACAGTGATATTGCTGAAGTGATCGAAGAAGAGCAGTTTCAGCAGCAGTCACAAAATCGCTTGTTGGCAGCAATGAAAACGCTAGATGAGCGCTCTCAAGACATTGTTGCTGCAAGATGGTTAGCCGAAGACAAGGCCACACTACAAGACTTAGCTGATAAATATAGTGTTTCTGCTGAACGCGTTCGCCAGCTAGAGAAGTCAGCAATGAAAAAACTACAGGCTGCTATGAGCTAAGACTCACTAGTAATAATTCTAAGAATACCGCCCCAATAATGGGGCGGTATTTTTTTGTGTCATAAAAAATTGAGCTTACAAGTGTACGCTTATTTGATTATAATACACCGTTCAAGTTATAGGAGCGCTGAGTTTGTTAGCTTTATTACGAATTTTGGCTATGGCCATATTTATTGTTTTTAGTTGTATTTTTGGTTTGGCGCTATGTATTGTCAGGCCGTTTCACCGAAATAACGTGCATATTATCGCCTCTTGGTTCGGCTCTATGGCTAAAGTCATCGGTGTAGATCTGGTGATAGAAAGAGAGCCCGGCGTCGCCAAGGTTGGGCCTGCACTGTATGTGGCAAACCATCAGAACAACTATGATTTGTTCACATTGCCAGCTGTAGTGCCACGCAATACAGTGAGCATGGGTAAAAAAAGTCTGAAGTGGATCCCATTTTTCGGTCAGCTTTATTGGTTATCGGGCAATATTTTAATTGATAGAGCTAACCGCTCAAAAGCTGTTGGTACGTTGGACAAATCAGTTGAGAAGATCAAACAGAAAGGCTTGTCACTGTGGATGTTTCCCGAGGGAACTCGTAGTTATGGCCGCGGGCTTTTACCTTTCAAAACAGGGGCTTTTCATGCAGCCAAGAATGCTCAGGTTCCCATTATTCCAGTCTGTATGAGCTCGACTCAAGATAAAATTAAACTAAACCGCTGGAACAACGGTAAAGTGTATATTTCGATGTTGGCCCCAATTGAGTTATCAGATGATTGCTCTGCAAGAGAGCATGCAAATAGTATTCATGCTAAAATGGCCGATAAAATCGCACAATTAGATAAAGGTGAATAAAGCTGATGGAAAATTGGCAAGAGATCAGTGAAGACATCGTAGAATCACTACTTGAAGATGGTTCTAACCCGGAAAAACTTTACGAAGTAGAGCACCACTTTGTATGTGAGGACTTTGATAAACTGGAAGAGGCGGCTTTAGCGGCCTTTAAGCTCGGTTATGATGTTGAAGAGCCAGCAGAGCTAGAACTTGAAGATGGCGGAAAAATCTGGGGCTTTGATATTGTTGTAGAAGCAGAGCTCAACGCAGAAGTTATCATGGAGGATGTCTCTAAGTTGGTAGCCGTTGCTGAGCAAACTGGCGTTGAATATGATGGTTGGGGTACTTACTTCCAAGATTGATCACGTCTCGCTTTTAGCAAAAGAAAGAAATGGATTTCTCTCTACCTCTATTTACTAATCCTTTATTCTTGTATTTATATCTAGTAGTAGACAATTTAGTCGTAACTATGCATATTATTGCGGTTTGATTAAAAAAGCTTCTCTAAGGAACCATGCACGCAACTATTCCCATCAGTGAACTTGTACCAGGTATGTTTGTAGATAGTGTCCACAAATTAAAATCTGATGCAGAAATTAAATTAAAGTCACGAGGGATGGTGCGTAATTCGGCGATTATTTCCAAGCTTGAGGCTGATGGCGTACTCGAACTTAATATTGATGTTGCCCAAAGCCAAGTACCAGTGCCTGAGCGCTTTATCAGTGCGCATGTTGCCAACGTAGAAGGAAAGCATATAGGGCTGCAGGATGAGGCTGTTCAGGGAGCTGATGAGGAGGTACTATTAACTTCTCATGGCAATCAAGCTTTACCTACAGCAGAGGTGTTTTCAGCTGCATTAAATCAGTTTGAAGTGCAAAACAAAAAACTACAATTGCTTTACGGCAACATCTTAGGTGGTGAAGCGCTGCAGATGCATCTCGTTAATGATATTTGTCAGGAGATCATTGCTTCAGTTACTCAACACAGCAATGTTATGGCGATATTGACGCGACTAAAAGACAAACGGAGCTTTAGTTGGCGTCATATGATCAACAGCACAATTTTGATGACTATATTTGCCAAGTATTTAGGCCTTAAACCACATGTTGTCGAACAAATGGCGATGGCTGCAATGCTACACGATATTGGTAAAAGTAAAGTGCCACAGAGCATTCAAGAGAAAAAGTCACCGCTGACTGAAAACGAAACGCGTCACATGCAAAAGCATGTTGCTTATTCAGTTGCAATGATAAAGGAAGAAAGGGGAGTAACTCCATTGATTATCGACATGGTAGTGAATCACCATGAGCGACTAGATGGCAGCGGTTTCCCAAGAGGGCTGGATGGGGATCGGCTTAGTAAAGCTGCAAGGGTAATGGCAATTGTGGATACTTATGCAACACTCACCACACAACAGCCGGGTAGCAATGCGATAGAGCCTGTCCACGCACTTAGGTTCTTACTCTCAAATAAAAACCAGTTTGATGCTGTGCTTGTGCAAAAATTTATAAAATGTATTGGTATTCATCCGGTGGGCACAATTGTGAAGCTGACCAATGATCGTTTGGGGCTGGTTATGGCTGGCAATGATGCTTTACCGACTTCCCCCGTTGTAAGAGTATTTTACAACGTAAAGCATATGCACCAAGTGACATTGAAAGATTTAGATCTAAGTGCGAGAGATGATGTGAAAATTGTCGCCAATGTTAAACCTCTCGATTATCAAATTAATTTATCCCGTCTGTTGCAAGAGAATTTGCTTGTTTAGCTTGTTTGCAACGCTTTAGCTTTTGCACTTTTGCAGACAACAGCGCACCTGCTAGACAACTAGACATCAATACAATCCAGAGCAATGTGCCTTTTTCGCTATGTAGTGCAAAGCAACAGCAAGCTAGTGCAGCCAAAGCAGCAAGAATAGCGCCCAGCCAATAATGATTAACGGGGTTGTCACATTGTCCTGCTCTTTGACAGGCACAGTAATTTGCTTTGCATAAACAGTACACGCTGACGCCTGAAAACAGCAGCGCTGCCATAATCAATAACACCATCATGGTATTTCTCCTCACATTGATGGCAAAGAGTATATGTGAAACTCGCCTTTGGTTCAATGATATTGAGAATTAGTCTCATTTAATGTTTTCTCTGATGTGATTGAATTGTGGTCTGACTTGTTATTAAAAGTAATTAAAAGTTTTTATTTTGCGCAATCAGCTAGGTAAAAGTGTCAAAGTTGAAGATTTTTAATGTATGTTTCTGTAGTGTGTCGAGCCATTAATTTTATTGCAATTCAAAATTAAGAGGCAAGAATGAACAGAATTATGGTTGCACTATTAGGTGCAGGTGCAATGATCACATCCACGCATAGTTTGGCTGCTGCGTTTCAGTTAGCCGAGCAAAATGTGTCGGGTTTAGGTAGAGCATATGCAGGAGAGGCCAGTGTAGCAGACGATGCATCGGTAGTTTCTCGAAATCCAGCACTAATGAGTAAATTACAAGGAACACAGGTGAGTGTTGCTGCCATGTATGTAAAGCCTGATGTTAGCTTACAGGGCATTAGTACTAATAATGGGGTACCAGCATCAGCGCTGGATAACAACAGCATCGCGCCTAGTGCAACTGTACCGAGTGCGTTTGTCACTACACAGCTCAATGACAAATGGTCGCTAGGTGGTGGTATGTACTCTCAGTTTGGCCTCGCAACAGAGTTTGATGATAACTATGTTGCCGGTCAAATCGCGGGGGAAACGGAAATTGTGACCATTAACTCTGGCATTGCAGCCTCTTATCAAGTAAATGATAAGTGGACCTTGGCACTCGGCCTGAACCATGTTTATGCTGATGCTAAAATCTTAAGAAACTTAGGCGCAAACAGGCTGGGTATTTCAAGTAATACCGAAGTTGTCAATCTTGAAGGAGACGACACAGGGTTTGGCTGGAATGTAGGCGCAGTCTATAACATTGACGCAGACAATCGTTTTGGTTTCCATTATCGAAGTGAAACAGATATCACTTTTAAGGGCACTTTCAGCAATCAGTTACCGGCAGTCGCCCCCTTCAATGGCACGGCTGGAAGGGCTTTATCTGGCAGCGTCGCGATCACGTTGCCGGCTATTGCAGAGGTATCCGGTTCTCATCAGTTAAATAAGCAAACCGCACTGCATTACAGTATTTTGTGGACTGGATGGAATAGCTTTCAGACACTGGCGGCGAATGTTGATAACGTAGGCACAGTGTTTAGCAAAGATGAGAACTTTAGTAATTCACTACGCTACTCGATTGGCACAGATCACCAGTGGAGTGAAGATTTAAAACTGCGAGCGGGTTTTGCGTATGATGAATCACCTGCAGATGAACATCATATGTCTATCTCTATTCCGGATACAGATCGCGTTTGGTATTCGTTTGGTGCTGAATACCAATTGAGTAAAGTTGCGAGTGTAGATATTGGTGTGAGTATTATTCGTGGCAAAACTCAGCGTTTTGTTGAAAAAGACAACTCGGGTAGTGAGTGGGGCTTTAAATCAAAAGGCCATGCATCTGTATTTGGTTTACAGTACAACCACACACTTTAAACACTGAGTTGGTTTGAAATAAAAAGGGCTGCATTTGCGCAGCCTTTTTTTATAGTTTGTCTTTTAATTGATAAAGCAATGCATGCGCTTGCTTTGGTGTAAGATCATCTGGATCGATTGACTCAAGGAAACGTTCAACTTCCGATGGTTCTGGACTCAAAACAAGGTTGTGTTGCTGAGGTGAACTGGCTGGTGTACTGTCTACGACACTTTGATGTTGTTCGAGCAGAGTAAGCTTTTGCTTGGCGAGCTTGATGACTGCTTTTGGTACGCCAGCCAAGCTTGCTACTTGTAATCCAAAGCTTTTGCTCGCTGCGCCATCAAGTACAGTATGTTTAAAAGCAATAGTATCATTGTGTTCTACTGCATCTAAATGAACATTGACTAACCCTGACTGCTGCTCAGCAAGTTCGGTCAACTCAAAGTAGTGAGTTGCGAATAAGGTTTTTGCTGAAATCCTATTTGCTAAATAATCAGCAGTGGCGTATGCAAGCGATAGACCGTCATAAGTACTTGTGCCTCGGCCTATTTCATCCATCAATACTAGAGACTGCTCTGTTGCATTATTTAGAATGGTTGCCGTTTCTGTCATTTCGACCATAAATGTTGAACGGCCGGAAGCCAGATCATCGCTGGCACCAATACGTGTAAAGATACGGTCAACTTGGCCTATTTGAGCGCTGCTTGCAGGTACAAAGCTGCCTATATGAGCCATTAACACGATCAGTGCGGTTTGGCGCATGTAGGTTGATTTACCGCCCATATTTGGACCTGTGATCAACAGCATTTTTCTTTCTTTGCTCAGATGAACAGGGTTTGCGATAAAAGGCTCATTGCTGACGTGTTCCACGACAGGGTGACGACCCGCCTGGATATCAATTCCGTCGGCCGATGTCAGTTCAGGTTTGCAATAGTCTAGTGTCTGGGCGCGCTCAGCTAATGTATTGAGCACGTCTAAATCAGCAAGTGCAGCGGCCATTGTTTGTAACTGTTCTAGATAAGGTGCAATTAACTCGAACAATTGTTCATACAATTGTTTTTCTAAAGCCAGTGCTTTTGACTGGCTACCAAGCACTTTGTCTTCATGCTCTTTTAGCTCAGGAATGATGTAGCGTTCATTATTTTTCAGAGTTTGGCGTCGGATGTACTCAGGCGGCGCGAGATGAGCGCTGGCCTTACCAATCTCAATGTAGAAGCCATGTACCTTGTTATAGCCGATTTTCAGAGTGCTAATGCCGGTGCGTTCGCGCTCGCGCTCTTCAAGTTGATCGAGGACATCAGTCGCGCCTTCACTCAGCGCGCGCCACTCGTCTAACTCGGCATTGTAGCCTGTTGCTATGACACCGCCATCTCTTATTAATACAGGCGGGTTGTCTATGATCGCACGCTCTAATAAATCTTGTAAATGCGGTAGCTCAGGAGATTGGGCCTTGATCTGCTGAATGCGTACATCATTACTCTCGTTGAGAAGTTGATGAAGAGGTGGTAGTGCTTGAAGGGCACTGCGAAGACGAGTTAAGTCTCTCGGCCTAGCATTACATAGAGCAAGCCTTGCAACTACACGTTCAATATCCCCAATTTGGCGTAAAGCATCGTATAATTCCATGCCTAAATGCATATCAATGATGCTTGAAATGGCATTTAGACGACCGTTTAGCTCATCTCTGTCTCTGATCGGCGTATGAATGCGACGTTTGAGCAATCGAGAACCCATAGGGGTGGCAGTTTTATCTAGTACTTGGGCAAGCGTATTGTCGATAGAGCCAGATAAATTTAGAGTCAACTCTAAGTTTTTTCGTGTTGCCGCGTCGAGAATAACGGCGTGCTCATTTTTTTCCAGCGTAATTGCTCTTATGTGGGGCAATGCTGTGCGTTGAGTATCTTTGACGTATTGCATCACGCAGCCAGCCGCAATTAAGCCCGCGGTTGCATTTTCAACACCGAAGCCAATTAAATCTTTGGTTTCGAATTGTTGGCAAAGCAAATGCCTTGCTGTATCTAAATCAAACTCCCAGTCTGGACGACGGCGGCTACCTTTGATCTGCTCAAGTACAATGAGATTTTGGAATGATTCTGGGTATAAAAGCTCGGCCGGTTGCAAACGTTGCAAAGTTGAGACCAGTGCTTCATCTGTAGTGAGCTCGACAATATTAAATCGACCGGAGTTGATATCTAAATAGGCAACACCATATTTGCTTTTGTCTTGCCACACGGCAGCAAGCAGATTGTCTTGACGCTCTTGCAACAGCGCTTCATCGGTGACTGTACCGGGAGTGACAATGCGCACTACTTTACGCTCAACTGGTCCTTTGCTAGTTGCAGGATCACCGACTTGCTCACAAATAGCGACTGACTCGCCCATTTGCACGAGCCGTGCAAGGTAATTTTCAACCGCATGATAAGGTACGCCCGCCATAGGGATAGGGTTTCCACCAGCTTTACCGCGGTGTGTTTGCGAAATGTCGAGTAATTGTGCCGCGCGAACGGCATCATCGAAAAATAATTCGTAGAAATCACCCATACGGTAGAATAGCAGGATCTCTTGATGTTGGGCTTTGATCCTAAGATACTGCTGCATCATAGGTGTTTGTTGCTTTATAGTATGTTCAGAATAAAGATCTAATGACATGCTTCTACCTAAGGTTTTTTGTATGGAAATACACACTAAAATCGCCGCTCTTGCGGCACAATTGGGCGCTATTCTAACGAATAAAAGCTTCGTGATCACTACCGCTGAATCTTGCACGGGTGGTGGAATTAGTTATGCGCTCACAGATACACCTGGAAGCTCTGCCTATATCGATCGCTGCTTTGTGACTTATAGCAATGAAGCTAAGCATGAATTGTTGGGCGTATCACAACAAACGCTAGTTGAGTATGGGGCTGTTAGTGAACAAACAGTTATAGAGATGGCGGCGGGGGCGAGAATAGCTGGTAACGCCGATGTCGCAATATCGGTATCGGGCATTGCTGGGCCGAGTGGCGGCAGTCAAGACAAACCAGTGGGTACTGTATGGTTTGCAGTAGATATACAGGAGAATACACATACATTTATCCAAGTATTTCCCGGAAGTCGAGCAGAAGTTAGATTGCAAGCCATTGAATTTATTTTAGAAAAAATAATTTCTTTAATAAAACAGTAAAAGGCTCTTGATACTGTAATTCTATACAGTATACTTGTTCGCATTACGCTAGATTGGAGAAACAGATGAACGATAACAAACAAAAAGCATTAGATGCTGCATTGTCGCAAATTGAGCGTCAATTTGGTAAAGGATCAATCATGAAGCTGGGTGATAGCCAAGCTTTAGACATCGAGTCAGTATCAACTGGTTCATTGGGACTGGATATTGCTTTGGGTATCGGCGGTCTGCCAACTGGTCGTATTGTTGAAATTTATGGACCTGAATCATCAGGTAAAACAACCTTAACACTGCAAACTATTGCACAAGCGCAAAAAATGGGTAAAACCTGTGCGTTCGTTGATGCAGAACACGCTCTTGACCCTGTATATGCAGAAAAACTGGGTGTTAATGTTGACGAATTATTGGTGTCTCAACCTGATACTGGTGAGCAGGCACTAGAAATTTGTGACATGTTAGTGCGCTCAGGTGCAGTAGATGTGGTCGTCGTTGACTCGGTTGCAGCGCTAACACCAAAAGCAGAAATTGAAGGTGACATGGGTGATTCTCACGTTGGTCTTCAGGCTCGATTAATGTCACAAGCATTGCGTAAGTTGACTGGTAACATTAAGCGTTCAAACACACTTTGTATCTTCATCAACCAAATCCGTATGAAAATTGGTGTGATGTTTGGTAACCCTGAAACAACCACTGGTGGTAACGCACTTAAATTCTATGCATCAGTACGTTTAGATATCCGCCGTATCGGCTCTGTGAAGGAAGGCGATGAGGTTGTAGGTAACGAAACGCGTGTTAAGGTTGTAAAAAACAAGGTTGCACCGCCATTTAAGCAAGCAGAGTTCATCATCATGTATGGTGAAGGCTCTTCAAAGCAAGGTGAATTGATTGATCTTGGTGTTAAGCACAAGTTAGTTGACAAAGCAGGTGCTTGGTTTAGCTACAATGGCAATAAGATTGGCCAAGGTAAAGCTAACTCAATTAAGTTCTTAAAAGAAAACGTAGCGATTGCTGACGAGATTGAAGGCAAGTTACGTGAAATGTTGCTACTTCAAGCGACAATTAAAGATGAAGAAGGCGAAGATAAAGGCCTTGCAGACCTAGAAGATCAGCTATAACACTTCCTATCTAGCGCATTTTCTAGAGTAAAAAGCCGCTTTTAAGCGGCTTTTTCGATCCTCGGTGTTTGTCTATGTTAAACACTGATAAGTCTTTGCTTGCTAGGTTACACTGCGCCGTCAAAGTCGAATTGTCGCCAAGATTCATAGACAAAAACAGATACAGCGTTGGATAAATTCATGCTGCGGCTATCTGGCTTCATTGGAATTCTGAGCCTTTGTTCTTCAGGTAGCGAAAAGATAATTTCCTCAGGCAATCCTCGTGTTTCAGGACCGAATAGTAAGGTATCGCCAGCTTGGTATTTTGGTGCGTGATGGTATGCTTTACCTTTTGTCGTACAGGCAAAAACGCGCTTTGGTTTGCGTTGCTCCAAATAAGCTTCGTACGACGGGTAGCGTTTTACTTCACTGAATTCATGGTAATCCAGTCCTGCGCGTCTTACTCGTTTGTCGTCCCAATCAAATCCCAGCGGCTCAATTAAATGTAATGAGTAGCCTGTATTGGCACATAAACGAATGATATTACCCGTATTTGGTGGGATCTCAGGTTGATATAAAACGATGTCTAACATGATTAACCTCTAACTCAATTTGAGCGCAGTATAGCTTATTGGACGTTGAGCAACTAGGAAATAAAGCCAGTTGTATGAAGCGTTATATTTTGGAGGTCATCAAATATATAGCATAGTCTGTATGTTTGCAGTGTGGTTGCTATTTACCAAAGAGGAGCACTAAATATAGGTAAATCAATGTTTTTTTGATGCAAAGTTTCTATCTAGCGATTAAATTATCGTATGATGAGAAGGTGGTCTTCTGCGTTATTAAGGGGGAAGTGTGGCGCAAAACTATGATGCATTAGTACGTTTTTCCAGCATTTTTACCATTGTAATGGCTGGTGTAATGATTGCTGCAAAAGCTTGGGCGTGGTTGTCTTCGGGCAGCGCAGCCATGTTGGGCTCTTTGACAGACTCGATGTTGGATGTGACGGCATCACTGATGAGCTTTTTTGTTTTAAGCTATGCGCTTCGTCCTGCGGATGACGATCATAGATTTGGCCACGGCAAAGCCGAGGCGCTGGCCGGGCTTGGTCAGGCGGCATTTATTTCCGGCTCAGCATGTTTGCTTGCTTTTCATGGGGTAGAGCGCCTATTTAACCCCGTTGATATCAATCAAAGCTTGTTGGGTGTGTGGGTAAGTTTGTTTGCTATTATGTGCACTTTGTTGGTGGTTGTCGTTCAACATCAAGTGGTCAAACGGACACAATCGCTCGCCATTAAAGCAGATTCAATGCATTACAAAGGGGATATTCTTCTCAACATTGCGGTGTTGATCGCTATGATGCTCAGCCATTATCACATCGGTTGGGCTGATCCTGTATTTGCAATTGGTGTCGCGATATATTTACTGTATAACTGCTGGGGGATTGCGCGTGAAAGTGCTGATCATCTTATGGATAAAGAGCTCCCTGAAAGTGAAAAGGCAGACATTATTGCCATCGCCAACTCCCACGCGGCAGTATATGGCGTTCATAATCTAAGAACGCGGCAAAGTGGTAAAGTAAAGTTTGTACAACTCCATCTTGAACTTGACGATGATATGCCGTTAATGGAAGCGCATCAAATCGCTGACGAAATTGTTGCTCGGATCCAAGCTAATAGCGAAGGCGAAATAGACGTGTTGGTACATCAAGACCCTGTTTCTTTGAGTGTGACTGACTCGGCAAACTCATAACATTGGGTTAAAACAGCCTGACGGATCGCATCTATTTCACACAGGAGTTCATGTTTACCCGGATAAGTTTTTACGAAACACTGCTCTTGCCGTGCTGCAAAGCGGCTATGTGCATCACTATTTACAATGCTGTCATGCTCTGCGCTGGCGATGCTAATTGGGATTGATATTTGTTGTTTGTTAGTGTTTGCTGTTTCCGCCAGTGCAGCATAAAGCCAACCAAAGCTCACCCCCCCCAATTGCAATACATTGCAGGTATCATACAGTGATCTAAATTGTTGATATCGTACGCTGCAGCCTGTGAGTTCATTGTCAGAAAAAGGCTTTGACTGGTAAGGTTGTTGGCCAATAGCAAACTGTTGAGATTGGCCAAGTTTACAAGCAGCATTGGCCACCCACTTTGCAAACCATACCGGATAGGGTGCTGTATTGATTGCAAACATTGGTGCAGATAAAAATGCGCCTTTGGCGGTCGTGTTTGGTGTATGAGCAAGATAATTTCGTACAATAGCGCCACCCATGGAGTGGGCTAAAAATAGCCAATTGTTGGTATAGGGGAGTACTTGTTTAGAAATGATTTGCTCGAGCACTTCTCTATATTGTTTAAAATGATCTATATGGCCTATCTGTCGATTCGCGAGTAATCGGGATGAGAACCCTTGGCCAGGGTGGTCAAAGGTGACGACCCCAATATTATTATTGCCAAGCTCCCACAGCAGTTCTTTATATTTGTAGGCACTTTCGATGCGACCGTTTACCAACAGTAAGGTGTATTTTGCGTGTTTAGGAATTTGACGTAGATAAAATATCTCGCCAAATGGGGTCGTTATATTCCCTTTGGTGCATGATTGCCAATGTTGTTCAATGGCTGATTGATTGTCGATAAGTGAAGTACTGTGACTATAAAACATTAGGGTTGCTGCAATGGAATTGTTAAGGTCACACTCAGACCTTGCTGATTTTTAAACTCAATATGACCATGATGCACTTTTATCGCATGTTGTGCAATTGCCAAGCCCAGTCCAAATCCACCCATTTTACTGCTATCAGGTGTTCTCGATTGAGAGGCTCGATAAAAAGGGATACACAACTTATCTAGCATTTCGTCACTGACACCGGGACCATCATCACAGACATGGATTACCAAATTTTGCTCTTGAATATGGCAGATAATACTTACTTTAGAAGTTGCGTATTTTAATGCGTTGCGAATAATGTTCTCTATCGCCCGATTGAGTAAAATGGCATCGCCATGTATTACCACTTCTGGTAATTCATTGGTGCTCAATAGCTTGCTGAGTTGTTGGCTTTCAAACTCGGCATCGTTAATGATGGGAGTCAGCAAATCAAAAAGAGAGATAGGGTGAGGTTCAAAATGATTGTTCCCTGATTCCAGCTTGGAGAGTTGCAAAATATCACTTAGCATATGCTCTAACAGTTGAGACTCTTTTTCTATTCGCTGTAGGTAACAGTCAAGATCGCCGCTCGCTTTGCCCGCAGCAATACCTGTTGCCATTTGCAAGCGGGTGAGCGGAGAGCGAAGTTCATGTGAAATATCTGCGAGTAAACGTTTTTGGCTGAGCACTTGGGATTCAAGCTGTGACGCCATCGTATCGAAGTCCTTTCCCAATTGCCCCAGCTCATCTTGGCGACGGATATCTACGTTAGCACGTGCATCAAGTTTTCCATGAGCAAGTTTTGCGGCGGCCAATTGTAGTTGCCGGATAGGTTTGAGTAGCCCTCTGGCAAACCAATAACTGAGTAACATACTCGCTAGTAACAATACCAAGAGCTTCAACCATTGTGGCATTAGCCGGACTTTCAAAAATAGGTCACCTTCACGATTGTCTAGCACCATAAATAGCTGGAACTCGTCACCACGAAGTTGAACTTTTAATGGGCCATATGCGCGAAACTTCTCGGTATTGATGACCTTGGGCTCACCATCAATCGCAAAGTTTAAAAGTGCTAAGTCATACTCATACAAGGTTTGTGTACTGACAAGGCTTTTCTCTGCCTCACGGTGTTTTAAGTAAACTTTGGCACGCCTCGCATGTCGCCGATTGGAGATTACATGTTCAATTGATTTTTCTGGCGCTCGCTCAATATGTCGCTTAAGTGACTTTTTAAGGTGGAATAAGTTTTTTAGCATTGGTGGTGAAATATCTTTTGTCGCCAGCATGTCTGGCTGTAACAAACTGATGCTGATCAGCAGCAAAATTGTGCACAGGACAGTCAGCCAGAACCAAAAAAATACTTTAATTGCTAAAAACTTTTTCATATTAAGCCGTTAAAAAAATATACCCAGATCCACGTAAGGTCTTAATAAATGTATGACTACTGTGTTGAGCCAGTTTTTTACGTACATTGCTGACGTGCATATCAACGGAGCGATCGTATGCAACCAATGGACGCCCGAGAACACTTTGACATAGAGTTTGTTTACTGACGACTTCCCCGGCAGCTTTCATCAACTGGTATAACACTTCGTACTCTGTTCCCGTAAGCGAAATAGGATGGTTGTTTAAACAGACCGTTCTTGAAGCCATATCCAATATTAGGCCATGTATTTCTAGTTGAAGATGTGAATTGTTTTGTGTGAGGTGCGCGACGCGGCGAGTGATGGCTTTGATCCTAGCGAGTAACTCTCTGTGATTGAAGGGCTTAGGTATATAATCATCGGCTCCTAGTTCAAGGCCAAAGATACGGTCAAAATCATCGCCTTTTGCAGTCAACATTATCACTGGCGTCATCTTTTGTGCTCTTAGCGCTTTAAGTACTTCAAAACCATCTTTTTTGGGCATCATTACGTCTAACAGTATGACTGCATATTCATTTGTTAACGCACTTTGTAGACCCTGTTCCCCATCATATTTGCACTCGACGGTGAATTGCTCTCCCTCTAGGTATTCGGATAGCAGTTCACAAAGCGATTGGTCATCATCGATGATCAGGACAGAAGTACTCATAAATCTTTTTAACCTATTGTTGGAGTATTCATTTTACTTAACTATAAAAGGCTTCGAATTGAATTTACACTTCTTTACTCATCATGACGGTAAATTGTCAGGTTTAATATTGTTTGCACATTTTTAAGGAAAATAACGGAGGTGAGAAGTCTTGTTAATTACTTTTGACAAAACTTTACGTAGGCTTGACGTTGCTTTTCTTTCGGCTTGCTAAAGTAAACCCTGTCGTTAAACAGGACGCTCTCAATTAAAAGGAGTAAGAGCGACTTATCGCATACCAGCAATCAACCGGAGATACTTTGATGAATAAATTAGCCAGCCTATTACTAGCCAGTTGTATGAGTGTGGGTATGATCCCACTGAGTGCTTTAGCAGGTGACGCAAACGGTCATGAGCTTAAAGCAAAACATCACCATATGAAGCCGTTTGCACATTTAGAAAAGCGACTATTGTCGGAAAAAGCCATACGTCACCTTGCATTGACGCAAGAGCAGCAAACAAAATTAAAGACAGTTTTTACTACTTATAAAGCGCAGCTAGAAGATTTAAAAGAGTCTTACCCAGAGAAACCGCGGCAAGCATTTAAGTCAATCATCGAAGCTGAAACTTTTGATAAAGCACAGGCTCAGTTGTTGCTAGAAACACACTCACCAAAAAAACAGGCATTTATGCTGACTATGCTGGAAGCGAAGCATGCTATCCATCATATTCTCACAGAGGAGCAGCGCGACAAAATTGCGAAAAGAAAACGTAAATTCCTTGCCAGAATGCATCACAAAAACGATCAGTAAAGCCTATTTTTGGCCGAACACAGCTGTTCGGCCAAACTCTTATTTAAGAAACAATAGCAGTTGGTTCCCAGCTGCGATGGTATTGTTTTCACCTTCGAAGATATTGCTCGTATTTTTGCTAATTACGGCTCCATCCAACCACTCGTAAACTTCTTTGTTGAAGGTAACCAACATTTCAACAGGAAAGTCATAGTCAGTTGGAAGTACCATTAGTACATTGGCAACTTCATCTATGATCAGCGCACCATCGTTAAACTCGACGCAAAAGTACAGGTTGTTCGCGACTTCCTTAAACCCGTTGGCAATGTGCTCTAGGCGCTCTTTGCTTTTTCCTTGGGATTGCAATAATCCAAGCTCAACGTCCACTTCTTGAATAGATTCGACCAGTGAAGAAACGTCTTCGTCCTCAATGGGGTTTTCGCGCCAAAAATCATCTGCACTGAGTACGCCTTTGTCTACCTTGTGTCCCAAAGCCCCCATTTCATCTGGGGAAAAGTCGAAAAAGGCATCTTCAAATAAGTCTGCATTTTCGTCAGTTCTCAGCCCACCTGCATAAATTTTTTGATTGTCTTTCAATGATTCTAAGACGTCTTTGCTCTGCGCGTCTTTGTCTTTTTTGGTGGTTGAAAGGTAAAAATCTTTAAAGCTCTCATTACTTTTCTTAACTTGCTTCGCTAGGCGGTGGAAGTTGCTTAAATCCTTTTGCATTGAGATGTAATGAGTGACGTCACCCTGCTCATTTTTAATTTCAGAAATATTCCACTCCACAGGGTACATGCTGCCATCTTTGCGGTAATTAATAGATGCGCCATAAAAAAAACCTTTTTCTTGTAATGCGGGAGTGAGTTTATCTATTACCCGTCGATTACTTTTTGGCCCTTGTAGTATTCGAGGGGATGTTCCTACCAACTCGGCCAGTTCGTATCCGGTATGGCGACAAAATACAGGGTTTGCATAAATGATCCGATAACCTGCACTTGGATCTGCATCGGTAATCACTATTGCGTGATGAGAATGCATTAGGATTTGTTTTAACAACTCCAATGGAGAGCATTCGTTAAGCATTTGACTAAAAAACAGCATTTCTTCCATGTTTTTGGATTGGTGTGGCATGAGCAGGCCTTTATGTGGCTGTACAGTTGGATCTAAGTATTGTCTGGAACAGTCAAAAAGCCAAAAAATAGCAGAAAAACGCACAAAGTTACCCCTCTTCGATAGAAGAAGGGCAACAGCAATAGAGATTTAATTTTTGACAAATCTTGAAAGTAAAGAGGAACTACGAGACCATGGAATGCCGGGCTTTCAAGGTTTTGTCTTGCTATCGTCTATATTATTGGCCTCGTTTGGATTGATATTGGATTGCCGGAAAGCTTTCTAAATGCTGGATAAGCGCGGTTTGCGTACCTGTATTATTTAGGTATAAATCGATGAACTGCAAACTGGTTGAGTTTACGATTTCTGTGACTAGGTAAGGATCTATACTTCCCAAGTATGCTTGGTTTCTATCTTGTGGAAAAACATAGGGGTAGTCAGAAAAATCCCAGTGTAGAGCACCGTCAATTTGCATCATGTAGGTGTCGGCGAGTTGTTGTTTGAATACTACGCTGTGGTCCGCACTTAACGGCAGTTCCGAGTGCATCATTAAATACGGCTTTGTAGAGGGCACGGTCGGCGATAAATTAAAATGGAGTCCGTCAAAATTGATGGCTGCTTTGCATTGATATACCTGTTCGCAAAAGGCAGCTACAGTTGGGCCACCAAATGAGAGTCCAACGGCGGCTAAACGGGATAGGTCAAATTTACCTTTAAAGGTTTGTAGGTGTTCGCCCAGATAATGCATCCCCCAATATTGTCCATATTGTAGGCGAGTCATTTGATCAAGTGCGAAGTGCATATCATCAACCCAAGTGCTGAGTGCTTTTCGATCGCCCTCGGTCCAACTCATCAATTGGTAAACGCGCGCGACTTGTTCATCACTGAGCTCAATACCGGCCAAAGAGTCTAGCTCGGCAACCAATTCATCAAAGTTAACATCTGCTAGTTCACTAATATAGAAGTCATTCGCTCGCGCATCTGGGTCATATGTGGCACTGCGATTGTGGCTTTGGGTGACAAACTGAGCATGGTGTGGGTGGCCTACGCTGACCACAATGTAGCCCTTTTGAGCCAGCTCGATCATTAATATTTCTTTGTCTTCCACAGTAGATTGATAACCGTGCGAGTACATCACAATAGGAAAGGGGCTTGAGTGGTTGGCAAGAGGCGCATTTTTATATAATTCAAAAGGTAATGTTTTTAGATATTGGTGTAATTGCCGATCAAAGTTGGATGGAGTAGCAGTTGAATAAGGGAATTGATCTGTGTGGTAGTGTAGGTAGCTAGTATTTTCCGGCGCAGAGGTCGTGGTTGGGTACCAAATCTTGATCAGTATATCGCGATAGTCTGCATAATTTGGCGTTAACTTTTCCGTACGGCTGTAATCTGTTGCGGTAAAATAAGTCACACCAACTGAGTAGTTTGTTGCAACTGCGTAACCGCTGAAGAGGGTAACGTAAAGCAAATAAAATATGCTTGAGATTGAGTGCTTGAACATAGTAACTTTCCTTATCATGTTGTATCGAAATCTATATTGATAAAAATATTCATTTAAATGCAAGTGCGATTTTGAGGTTGTTTATTGAGCTAACGATAAGGTTTTATTTTTCAGGTATTTGATAAACATGAAACTTTATCAATTTAAAGGGCGTATAAGTGTTAATCGTTTTGGGTGGTTAAGAGAGTAGACGGAGAGACGATAAATATAACAGATGAACTCGGCGATATAAGGAAGCAAACCAATGCACTCCTGAAATAGGTTCTAGCGCATCAGAACCTATTTTCAGAATTAATAGATAGCAGCATAAGCAGTTAAGAGCTTTGGTGGCTTCTTATTTTTGTAATTAACTCGCTGAGATCAATAGAGCAAAATGCACAAATGGCAAAAAATTGATTTAGCTTTGGTTGCCCTACATCTCTTTCCCAGTTTTCATAGGTCTTACGACAAACACCGAGATGTTTTGCCATGATTGCGGTTGTTACCCCTTTTTTCTTACGCAGTGCTCTTAGATCATCACCTGTAATATATCTTGCAAAAAAATCCACCATTTCCTCTTCCTTTTAACACCTATTCCGTTACTCAGTTACAATATTTAAAAGACAACCATGTATGACAAGTGTGATTGGCTCTAATCGGTACTCACTTGGTAACAATCTAAAAGTTGTTCTCTAGCTGTTTAACCAATTCAGCGCACAGAGCTATCCAGCATGCTCAATTACTATTGGCGCATAAACCATGGGCTACAAAGTACTAACTTCGTATATGAGCTGTAATTTTCACAAATTTTTATCACATTAAATTAATACTGTCTATTGTTCATGCAACAATATGAAATGTTTCATAGAGGGCAAATTTTCCCCTAAGAAGCTATTTAATGAGTAGTAAAGTTCACAGTCTCATTTTACTGATTTTATACTTGCAGCATGTTCGTTGCTTTTAAAATGCTCGTTTTATGTTTTGATACTTATGTATCACCATGATTATATTTGTTTTTTAATGATTATATTAATTTTTCACCAGTTTTTTCACAGCCATGGTTTTTTAGGTGATGAGGTAATCACAGAATAAAGAGAAAGCCTTAAAATACATGTCAAAGTCACAATGTCGGGTGTTTATTGTTGTTAATTAGGCATTAATTGAGGGCTGATACGCTTTACAATGTAATTATTTTAGCGCTGTGATGCGGAGAAGGAGCTGGGATTTGGGTTTAAAAGTAGAGTGACAGCTTATGCAGCCACCCTACATCAAATTAACTGGCAATCCAGCTAGTTGCAGTTGCTAGGATCCCTTCGCTGTCGAGGCCCATTTCGCTGTGCATTTGGTCTTGTGTACCGTGTTTGATAAATTCATCAGGAATACCCAAGTGCTTTACCGGGCGCGCAATATTTTGCTGTGCTAAAAACTCACTGACAGCACTGCCTGCTCCGCCTGCGATGGCATTGTCTTCAAGGGTGATGAAGTGCGTATGAGTTTGTGCCAGAGTGGTTATCAAAGACTCATCCAGAGGCTTTACAAAGCGCATATCAATAAGCGTTGCATCCAGTTGCTGTGCAACACTGCGTGCGTTGTCCAGTAATGTCCCAAAGTTTAAGATAGCCAGTTTCTGGCCCTCTCGGATGGTATTCGCCTTACCTATTGGTAATTGGACCATTTCTGGGCTTGGCTCAACGTCACCAGCGGAACCTCTTGGGTAGCGCACTGCTGCGGGTTTATCGAGTAAATGCCCAGTGTAGAGCATTTGTCGACACTCATTGAGATCACTCGGAGCCATAATTACCAAGTTGGGAATACAACGCATAAAGCTTAAGTCGTAAGCACCTTGGTGTGTTTCTCCATCAGCACCAACGATACCAGCTCTATCAATTGCAAATAAAACGGGCAGATCCTGAATTGCCACGTCATGAATCACTTGGTCGTAAGCTCGTTGTAAAAAGCTTGAGTAGATGGCGACAACAGGGTTGAGTCCTTCGCATGCAAAGCCTGCCCCCAACGTAACTGCGTGCTGCTCTGCGATAGCAACATCAAAGTACTGACTTGGGTGTTCTTTAGAAAAGCGTACCATACCAGAGCCTTCGCGCATTGCTGGCGTGATGGCCATTAACTTAGGATCTTGCTCTGCCATATCACAAAGCCAATCACCAAATACCTTGGAGAATGTAGGGGCGCTGGGTTTCTTTTTAGGAAGGCTGTGCACACTTGGATTGAAGTTGGGCACCGCATGGTAACCGATAGGGTCAGCTTCCGCGGGTTGATAACCTTTACCTTTTTGAGTTTTGACATGCAGCAGTTGCGGACCTTTTAGGTTGCGCATATTTCTCAGAGTATCTACCAACATATCGACATCGTGGCCGTCGATAGGGCCGATGTAGTTAAAGCCTAGTTCTTCGAAGAAGGTACCAGGGATCACCATGCCCTTTAGGTGCTCTTCCATTTTACTGGCAAGTTCTTTAACTGGGGGGACGCCTGACAGCAGTTTTTTACCGCCTTCACGTATATTAGTATAAAAACTGCCGGATAAAATACGGGCGAAGTGATTGTTCAATGCACCAACGTTCTCTGAAATAGACATTTCGTTGTCATTCAAGATAACCAGCATATCTGATTTAACATCACCAGCGTGGTTCATCGCTTCAAAAGCCATGCCCGCAGTCATTGCGCCATCGCCTATCACTGCTACAGTCTTTCGGTTTTTCCCTTCTTTTTCAGCAGCAATGGCCATAGCAAGCGCTGCCGAAATCGATGTGCTGGAATGGCCAACACTGAAGGTGTCAAATTCGCTTTCTTCGCGGTATGGGAATGGGTGCAAGCCATCTTTTTGGCGAATGGTATGCATTTGTTCTTTACGACCAGTCAAGATTTTATGTGGGTAGGCTTGATGGCCCACATCCCAAACGAGTCTATCAACTGGGGTGTTGTATACGTAGTGGAGTGCGACGGTAAGTTCAACGGTACCTAAACCTGACGCTAAGTGGCCACTGCTCTGTGATACAGAGTCTAATAAATAGCCTCTCAGCTCTGTACTAAAGTCATTCAGCTTGTGCTGAGGTAACTGTCTTAGCTGTTGAGGCTGATCAACTAATGCCAATAATGGATACTTGCTACTATCAAGAGTCATATTATTTGTAATATCCTTAGCAAACCTTGCCCAATTATATACAAAGCTTGCCGATAGTTTTATAAATTTAAAAGGAACTTGTCATTAAATAGTCATTTAGGTCGGTGCGAATATCAATGATCTCGAGCGATTATATACCTTGCTAATTCTGCAAGTAGGCGCGTATCTGCATCAATGTTATCCAATGCAGCTAGCGCTTGGGTGATAAGCGTTTTCGCTTTCTCTTTTGCCCCTTCCATGCCCAGTAATGCCGGGTAAGTTGACTTATTGTGTTCTAAGTCTGACCCTTGAGGTTTACCGAGAGTGTGTGTATCGCCTTCAATATCAAGAATATCGTCTTGGACCTGAAACGCTAATCCAATAGCTAATCCAAAGTCCTTTAACTGACTACGTGTTAAATCTGTTGTGTTTGGCGCACAAAGTGCCCCTAATTCAATGGCGCAATTAAGCAGTGCACCGGTTTTTAATCTGTGTATGTGTTCAAGTGCTTCAATGCTGATCTGCGTGTTTGTTGCGGCAATATCCAGTGCTTGCCCTCCAACCATACCTTGCAATCCAGAGGCTTGTGCCAATGTTTTAATCATAGCGAGCTGCTGCTGAGCTGGGATATCAAATTGGTGTGATGCAAGTAATTCAAAGGCCAGTGTTTGCAATGAATCTCCGGCCAATATCGCCTGAGCTTCATCAAATGCAATGTGGCAGGTTGGTTTACCACGTCTAAGATCATCGTCATCCATTGCAGGCAAATCATCATGAACCAGAGAATAGCTGTGAATACACTCGACGGCTGCTGCGGCAATATGCAAATCTTCAATATTGGCACCGAGCATTTCGCCTGTGGCGTAAACTAAAAAGGGCCGCAGTCTCTTTCCACCATTACTAATAGAGTAGAGCGCAGCTGCTTTGGCCGTTGGATCAGTATCCAAGTCTTGTTCAAAATAAGCGTTTATGGTTTTTTCAACATCTTGTTTGGCGATGCTTAATCTTTGATGTAATTCCACGCAGTTAATCTACCTGATCGGAAAACTCGCTCGGCGCGCTAGCTTCGTCATTGGCGAGTAAAATATTGACTTTCTGTTCTGCTTGTTGAAGTTTATGGTTAGAGGCCTGAGTGAGCTTAATTCCTCTTTCAAACTGTTTTAGGGATTGCTCTAACGTTAGCTCTCCGTGTTCCATTTCTTGTACAATGGACTCGAGCTCGTTGACAGCTTCTTCAAAGCTCATATTTTCCGGTTTTTTGACTGCCATATTTTTATTCACTCTCAAGCAAAACTTTAGGAAGCCAATTTTATGGGTTATAAAGATTGAGGTCAAAGTATCTGATAGACTTTTTTATTGG
This sequence comes from Pseudoalteromonas luteoviolacea, assembly GCF_018100925.1. Classification (GTDB taxonomy): domain Bacteria; phylum Pseudomonadota; class Gammaproteobacteria; order Enterobacterales; family Alteromonadaceae; genus Pseudoalteromonas; species Pseudoalteromonas obscura. The sequence goes on from NZ_JAGJEH010000008.1 coordinate 332,836, forward strand.
CTATCATTGCAAAATTGATCTGATAGTTTGGGTTAATTCTCGCAATTTAAAGGCTTTTTAATATAATTGAATTAAGTTATTGCAAAACCTGCCGATAACTCAACGTATAAGAATAACTGCGTGATATCTCACGAATAAATGCCTTTGGAGGGTGTGTGGATTTAGCAACCGTTATAGGTATCCTAGGTGCTATAGGCCTTATTGTCATGTCTATGGTACTCAGTAGTGATGGGCAACTTGCCATGTTTTACAATACCCCGTCAGTCGTTATTGTATTTGGTGGCTCTATCTTTATTGTGTTGTCTAACTTTACATTGGCGCAGTTTTTAGGCATTGGTAAAGTGGCTGGTAAGGCGTTTATGTTTAAAATAGAAACGCCAGAGGAATTAATTGAAAAAGCAGTAGAACTTGCTGATTCTGCACGTAAGGGTGGGTTTCTCGCGCTAGAAGAGGCTGAAATTCCCAATCCATTTATGAGAAAGGGTGTCGATATGCTGGTCGACGGACACGATGCTGATGTGGTTCGAGCAACGCTACAAAAAGATATTGCACTGACTGCAAATCGCCATGAACTAGGTGCTGGATTATTTAAATCACTCGCTGATATCGCACCCGCGATGGGAATGATCGGTACGCTGATTGGCTTAGTTGCAATGCTATCTAATATGGATGACCCAAAAGCAATCGGACCTGCGATGGCTGTTGCATTATTAACGACCCTATACGGTGCGTTTTTAGCCAACGTTGTGGCTATTCCTATCCAAGTTAAATTAGAACTCAGAAAAGACGAAGAAGAGCGCAATCAGCGACTGATCTTGGATGCAATCTTGGGGATCCAAGATGGTCAAAATCCGAAAGTAATTGAAGGCATTTTGAAAAACTACCTGCCAGAGTCTAAACGTGGTGATGGTGGTGAGGAGTAAATAATGTCAGATGAGAACGAATGTAAATGCCCGCCCCCAGGGTTGCCTGCATGGATGGGGACGTTTGCAGATCTTATGTCTCTGCTTATGTGTTTCTTCGTTCTGCTACTGGCGTTTTCTGAGATGGATGTTCTGAAATTTAAGCAAATTGCGGGTTCTATGAAGTTTGCTTTTGGTGTTCAGAACAAGATAGAAGTTAAAGATATCCCCAAAGGTACAAGTGTCATCGCGATGGAGTTTACACCGGGAAAACCCGAACCGACCCCCATTGAAACCATTCAGCAACAAACAGTAGAAATGACCCAGCAAATGCTAGAGTTCCAAGCCGGTGAAGAGAGCTCGGCTGGTGGACGTCAAGAGCAGCGGGGCAATAAGCGCGGTGGTGAATCAGCCAGTACAGCACAAGAACAATCGATGACGCAAGCGGTTGCTGCCGCGGATCAGGAACAGGTAAACGAACTAGTCAAAAAAATCTCTCAGCAGTTAGAAAAGCAAATCATGGACGGGGCGATAGAATTAGAGTCATTAGGCCAACAAATTATCATTAGGATCCAAGAGAATGGCTCATTCCCGTCGGGCAGTGCTTTTTTACAACCTAAGTTCAAGCCTGTAATACACGATATTGCTGAATTACTTAAAGATGTACCGGGGGAGATAACTGTATCTGGACACACCGACGACTTCCAAGTTTCCAATGAGTTATATTTCAATAATTGGGATCTTTCAGCAACCCGAGCGGTTGCTGTGGCGAGCGAAATGCAAACAGTGAGTGGTTTTGACAAAAATAGAATGGTTGTGGTTGGCCATGCAGATACTCGTCCTTTAGTACCAAATGCCAACGATGTGGACAGAAAGCGCAATCGCCGGGTAGAAATATCAATTTTGCAGGGCAAAGCGAAGGAGTCTGATCCTATTGAAGTTAGAAGGGAAAATAACTAGAAAAGATTGCGTCAAAGCGTAATTTGGGCTACCGTATGATAGCTTTAATTTTCAAAAAACATCAAATTTTAAAGGAGTTTATAATGAATGCATTAAATAAATTCAACAGATTTCCAGGTGGTAACGGCAACGGTAATGATACCGGAGAGACAGAACCGAAGTAACTGATAAAATTAAGGTAAAGCGGTGTCTCTAGGCGAATATTTAGATAGTGCTGAGTTTGCTCTAAAATACTTAAACGCTATACTTGAAGTTTCATATATACTGGCTTTCATTTCAGTGTTCATCTATATCCTGAATAAAGATAAGATGGCATTGAGGTATTCGTGCTTGTGCTCGGCATTTTACATCATTGGTTTTTTTACTTTTCATCCATTAATTGAGCACGATCCTGACCGAGTTTATAGGTATATTGTTTGGGCACTGAATGACATTATCTTTATCGCAATAGTCGCCTATTGGGCACTACGAGATAAGATGTATATGTGGCAAAGTATTATGGTGCAACTCGTTGTTTTACCAGCTCCATTGTTACAATTATTCAGGCTTGTTGATATTCATCTAATGGATGCAAGTTATTCTGCTTATTTTTACCGTACTGTATTACCGATCGTTAATTTTATGACAGTAATGCTGTGTTTTGCTCCGCTGGTGATGTATTTTGGCAAGCGGGCTAAGCAATTGACTTGGCTTCAAGGTAAAGAGAAAGAGGGATAGAAACTTAGTCTCTCTTTTAATCCCTCCCGCAACATTTATACCTCTGTTTTTATAATTCCAGCTGATCGACCCTCAATGTTGCATTGCTCGCAGCGAAGCTCAATATTCCCGCAACTTTAACAGTGCTTTTATTGCCAAACTGATCCGGCAATATTACATTGGTTAAATCAAATTTGCAGTTTTCTAAGCCAATATCTTGGTTAACCCCTACTGATAGACAGTGTGTTTCTCTTTCTAACCCAACTTGTTTTTCTTCACAAAAAGCAGGGTCCAATTTATTTACTGCGTTCGATGCGACTGACTGTACTCGGAGAGTGAGATCCAGTGTGGAACTGTTACATGTGAGCTTAACAGCCGTTGTATTGGTATTCTGGTTGCCAAATGTGATCAGGTTATTGTCTTGATCTCGATAATGAATCGTCAGTTGAGCAGCATCAAAGGGCTGGCTAATAGTGTCAGGTTGACCTTTATTGCGCCAATCCGCCAAAGATGTAAAGTCAGGTAGGGGCGTGTTAAAAATTAGCTCAGGCGCGTAGTAATATAACTCTCCTTGCTTGAAGCTGCTGTTGCTTGCTCCTTGCCAAGTTTCAGCACTGGTAGAACCAAAGGCCGCGGCGGCTAACATACATGGAGCCTTTTCGGATGACAGTGTATGAGTGGCACCTAAAGAGTGTTTATCGGCATAGAGTCTGAATTCTGGTTTAGGTTGTAATGCTTCGCTTTCTGCATGCCAAAACACACTAGAAAACTCAAATTGATTGAGCGAACGTTCGGCTGTGAAGTTTGCGCCACAGTCACTATTTTGTTGTTGTGTTGTCGGTGTATTTGGCTCTGCAGTGTTATCTTTTTGTAGCGGTGTGTCACTTTCACCGCCGCATGCGCTCAGTAGCAATAATGGCACGCAAGCCATTGTAACCCTAATCATAATTTACTCCTTGGTAACTGAGTCAATTATATTCATATCAGGGAGGTTAAAGCGATACTTGAATTGTAAAAAGTGGTAATGCATTCCTACATTTTTGATATGGATTAGGCTGAGAGCCTAATCCATTTTTGCATTTACCCTAGGGCAGGGATCACGCCAAACATTTGCAGGCCTTGCGCTGAAATAATTAATACGCCACATAGACCCGCACATATTAATCCCAGATTGCCACCTTGTACTTGATAACCTGAGTTTTGTACTTTTCGTTGTTGCCAAACCATGGCGACAGGTAAAAAAACGGCTAAAACGACTAAGGCTATCGCAGCGTAACCTAAGGCCATGATAAAGCCTTCTGGGTAGAAGAGTGCAAACCCCAGCGGTGGAGTGAATGTGATCAGTGCGGTTTTTACTCTATCTAACCCTGAATTTTGTTGCTTGAATGCGTCGGCAAAAAAGTCAAATAATCCAAGGCTTACACCTAAAAATGAAGTGGCGAGTGCGAGATCAGCAAAGATAGTCACAAAGGTATGCACTTGGCTATTGTGTGCAATGTTCGAAATCGCGGCGACAAAACCAGGCAAACCAGCACTTTGTAGTAACGCTTCTTGTGCCATGACTCCTTGACTTAACAACTGCCAAAAAACGTAGATAGTTAATGGCAGTGCGGCACCGGCAATCATGACTCGGCGTAAGGTTTTTATGTCTAAACCAACGTATTTGACAATCGATGGAATAGAGCCATGAAAGCCAAATGAAGTAAAAATAACTGGAATAGCAGATAGGATAAGGCCTTGCTCCATTGGCATGTTGAGTAGGTGTTGACCATGGACATAAGGAGTAAGAACAAAGAATAAGCTTGCCAAAACAATGATTTTAATTGTGAATAGTATTCTGTTCAACTTATCAACGGTGCTGGTACCTAGCGCGACGATTGTGGCAACCAGTAGTGCTAAAACAATAGAGCCAACTTGCGGCGCAATCTCCATCCCTGTAAAGCTACTGAGCTTGTCTTGTAGCTGAGAGCCTCCACCTGCGATATAGGCTGCGCATAAAGCGTAAAACAGGAATACCATTGAGAAGTTTGCAATGTATTGGCCTTTTTTACCGAGAATTTGCTTTGCTAAGGTGTTCAGTGTCGCTTCTTTATTTGCAAATTGATGCACTTCTAGCATGAGCAGGGCGGTGTAGGTCATCAGCAACCAAGTTGCAATGATCAATATTAGCGAGGTTGAAAACCCAAGTCCTGCTGATGCAATTGGCAGCGCCAGCATACCTGCGCCAATTGTCGTACCTGCGACAATGAGCATACTACCTAGCGTTTTATTATTAAGCACAAATTGCCCCTATATTTGTGAGAGAAACAGGCACAATATACTGGACTGAGAAAAATTGAAATAGTTTTGCTGCAAATCAAAATGAAAGTTTGTAATTTGTGTTTTACAAAAGTTAACTCACTTTACAAGGGTGATGTTAACTTGTTGATTTTATGTGTGGTAAATAATGAGCTGAGAAGGCTGGGTTTTCTCTAGAGACAAAAAAGCCAGCTTGCGCTGGCTTTTTTAAAGAGGCTACTTAGTGCCAAAGTTAGGCATCGTCTTCTACCAATGTCATCAGTGAGGTGTTGCCACCTGATGCAGTTGTGTCGATACTGATGGTTTTTTCAGTTACGAGGCGCCCTAGTAGCGTATCGTAGTACTCAGCACTGATCACAGGCAAGATGGCACCACTGCGGGCAGCAAGTTGGGTGCTTACATAGCCTTTGCGCTCACAACCATTACCAACGACGGCACCCGCAAGGTGCTCATGGGCCAAGATTGCTGGTAGCTGATTTAGTTTAGCAACTTGAAGTACGCCCTCAGCAATTCCACTATTTAGTAGTTTTTCTCTAAACGCGATCGCTTCTTCATGAAATAAGTCAGATACGACGGTGATAACAGTGTTACCTGCTGCTAAAGCAGTGATCACAGAAAGCACCCAGAAGTTGAAAGAGGTGTCTTTATCTGCATAACAAACCACACAGCCACGCGATTCGTAGCGCAATGTATTTGACTCACCTGTTGGGCCTGGTAATTCAATTACGGTATCTAGACGCTTTTCAACACGGATAAGCTGCTCACGCGCATCAGCTAATGTCTTATTCAAATCATCAGCAAGGGTATCTAAGATCTCGACTTTCGCAAGTTTAGCCAGTAGCTGACGCACCGCTGATACACGATCGTTTAGTGGCATTGCACGCCAAGCCTTCTCGTCACGTTTTGATAGCGACATCATGCGTGATACTTGCTCTTGCGCACCTTGGTAAGCCGTGATCTCTTCGTTATCTATTTTAAGATTAGTCGCCTGAATGTTTTGCTCTGCTTGGTTTTCTTTTACCAAACGGGCAATGTAGTTTGGACCACCTGCTTTTGGACCTGTACCAGAAAGGCCACGACCCCCAAACGGCTGTACCCCAACAACAGCACCAATCATATTACGGTTTACGTAGATGTTACCCGCACGAGATAGCTTAGCGAGGTATTCTGCACGCTCTTCGATACGTGTATGGATACCCATTGTAAGACCAAAGCCTGTGCTGTTTACTTGATCGATCACATTATCTATATCACTGCCCTTAAAGCGGATCACGTGAACACATGGACCGAATACTTCTTTTTTCAGCACTGAAAGGTCACTGATCTCATATAAGCGTGGTGCAAAGAAAAAGTGACCGTTATCGCCCATATCAGGTAGTGAACACTCATAATGTAGTGTTGCATTACCTTTTAGGTATTCAACGTGCTCATTCAGTGCATTCAAGGCTTTCTGGTCAATCACTGGACCCACATCAGTAGACAGGTGTGCAGGATCGCCAATGTGCAACTCTTGCATTGCGCCTTTGATCATGTTGATCACTTTGTCTGCGATCTCTTCTTGTACAAACAGTACACGTAGTGCAGAACAACGCTGACCGGCACTTTGGAAACCGGAAGAGATAACATCATCAACAACTTGCTCAGGCAGTGCTGTTGAGTCAACGATCATACAGTTTTGACCACCTGTCTCTGCAATTAGAGGGACTTGATCACCGCCGCGCTCAGCAAGCGTTTGCGAAATACGCGTTCCCGTCTCTGTAGAGCCTGTGAACATCACCGTTTGGACACGTGTATCTGGCACGATGTGCTTACCAACTTCACTACCACGTGCAATAACAGGCTGTACGATGCCTTTCGGTAAACCTACTTCTTCCATTAGCTCAATAGTGCGAAGGGCAACCAAGGATGTTTGCTCTGCCGGTTTTGCGATAACCGTGTTACCTGTAACGATAGCCGCAGCAACCTGTCCAAGGAAGATTGCCAGAGGGAAGTTCCAAGGGCTGATACATAAGATCACACCGCGTGGGCTAAAGCGCTCATCCAGTGCAAGTTCTTCTGCTTTTGCTGCGTAGTAGCGGCAAAAATCAACGGCTTCACGTACTTCATCGATGCCATCTTGGGTGATTTTACCCGCTTCTTTGATACACATCGCGATAAGTTCATCACGATGACGCTCAAGTGCATCACCTGTACGTCGCAGAATTTCTGCACGCTCGCTTACTGGCGTCTGTGACCAAGTTGCAAAAGCGGCTTCTGCGCTAGCAACAAGCTGCTGCATTTCTTGCGCGTCTTGGTGGCGGATAGAGCCAACTACTTCGCTGTGGTTTGCTGGGTTTAATACCGCTTCGTGACCTTCAGGCACATCTGCTGCTGTGATCAGGTTTTCATCAACCCACTTTTGTAAGTTGTCACGCATTGGCGTGATGTGGTTGATGTTGGTTAAATCTAACCCTTTAGAGTTGTTGCGCTCTTCGCCGTATAGATCGATAGGCAAAGTGATCTGCATGTTGCGCTTGTGCTTAACTCGTTGGATCTTTTCAACCGGATCTTCAAGTAGTGACTCAACAGGCATAGACTCATCAACAATCGCGTTTACGAATGACGAGTTTGCGCCATTTTCAAGGAGACGACGAACAAGGTAAGCAAGTAGGTCTTCGTGCTGACCAACCGGTGCGTATACGCGACACTGCACTTTGTCTTCTGTTACTACTTGGTTGTACAGTGAGTCACCCATGCCGTGCAGACACTGGAACTCGAAGTTATTGAATTCACCATTGGCAAGTTCAAGGATAGTTGCAGCTGAATAGGCGTTGTGCGTTGCAAACTGAGGGAAAATCACTTCACGTGCGTTCATGAGTTTGATAGCACATGCTTTATAAGAGACGTCAGTCGTTGCTTTACGCGTAAATACCGGGAAGTCTTCAAGACCATCAGTTTGCGTCAGTTTGACTTCAGTATCCCAGTAAGCACCTTTTACAAGACGAACCATCATCTTGCGACCAACGCGACGACATAGCGCTTCAAGCCAGTCAATAACCCAAATAGCACGTTTTTGATATGCCTGTACAGCAAGACCAAAGCCATTCCAGTTGCCCAGTGCGTCATCTGAGAATACCGCTTCGATGATATCTAAAGAGATATCCAAACGATCCGCTTCTTCAGCATCTACCGTGAAATTAATGTCATATTGCTTTGCAGCAAGCGCCAATTCTTTAAGCTTAGGCACAAGCTCAGCAATCACACGGTCACGGTGCGTAAACTCATAACGAGGGTGGATAGCGGATAGTTTTACAGAAATACCCGGGCTCTTAATTGGACCACGGCCGTTAGCTGCTTTACCAATGACGTGAATAGCTGTCATATAGCTGTTGAAGTAACGCTCGGCATCAGCCATTGTGCGCGCGCCTTCACCTAGCATATCGTATGAGTATGCGTAACCTGTTGCTTCTTTCTCTTTGGCGCGTTCAAGTGCAGCTTCAATCGTGGTGCCCATAACAAATTGTTGGCCCATAATTTTCATTGCATACTGCACTGATTTACGAATAGCTGGCTCACCAATGCGACCCATGGTGCGCTTTAGTAAACCAAATTGCTCTTCTTTATTTTTGTCCGCGTAGTTAACCATTTTACCAGTTAACAATAGGCCCCAGCTTGATGCATTTACAAATAGTGAATCACTATTCCCTAAGTGCGAGCTCCAGTCACCCTTGCTAAGTTTATCGCGAATTAACATGTCCTGTGTTTGTGCATCAGGCACACGTAAAAGTGCTTCTGCTAAACACATCAGTACAACACCTTCTTCAGAAGATAGAGAGTACTCTTCTAGTAGTGCGTCTACACCGCCTTGACCGTGTTGGTCTTTACGGATATTTAATACCATCTGACGAGCACGTTCCCATGCGCGAGTACGGGCAGAAACACCGACCTCAGCCAATGGTAAAATGTGATCGATAACAGTTTCTTCATCAATGCGGTAGAAGTCACGGATCTTTTGACGGATCGGACACTGGGTTGTTAAGTCGCCTTGAAATAGCATAGGTTAAACCCTCTATTGAAAACCTAAATACTACAGAAAGCACAGTCTTAGACTGTAGTCGCTTTCTTGCATCGTTATACAGAAACGAATGCTGCGTAATTATGCGGTGGTTAAATTTTAGTCCCTTTATTACCAGATACAAAAAGTTCATCTGAAAAAGGAACAGCTATAAGAATTTCCGAGCATTGTATAGAAAGAGCAGCAGAATGTGCTGTCTTATTTTTATGAATTACGGTAAATTTGCGTTTTATTAGACCTTATCTCAGCATTTTATACTGTATGACGACTTCAATAAAAACCCGCGTTTTAGATCGGATCGACCAAGCCATTTTGGATGAACTGCAAAAAAATGGCCGTATTTCAAATGTTAACCTAGCAAAAGCAGTTAATTTAAGTCCCAGCCCTTGTCTTGATCGCGTAAAAAAATTGGAGTCAGAAGGGTATATAGAAGGATATACAGCGAGACTAAATGCACAAAAACTTGGGCAACAGCTCGTTGCACATGTCGAAATTACTTTGAAAAGCTCGACCGAGTCAGTATTTGAAACATTCAAGCAGCATGTTGTAGAAATACCTCATGTTGTGGCATGCGATATGGTGGCTGGTGGGTTTGATTATTTATTGAAAATCCGAGTGTCGGATATGCGACAGTATCGAGAAGTGCTTGGACAAATTGTGGAAATTCCAGGTGTTGGTACAAATCACACTTATATGGTGATAGAACACGTTAAGGAAGATAGTGGTGTCACAATATTACCAAAAGGTTAATTCTAATCTTTAAATACGGCTTGATTTTGGCTGGGGGGTTACTCTGAAGTCGGGTTCTAATAAATTTAGTGATAGAAGGGTAATTTATTTTTATATTTGTTTTAAGTTACTAATATGATGAAAAAATACTAACTATTTAAAATCTTTTGGATCACGTTTTTTTGGAAAAATATATTACATGGCATTACAGATAGACCCTTTCTATCGCTTTCTTAATTTAGATCAACAAATATTTAACCGTTGTAAAAAATAGGTTTTTATTGGCAGTTTTTTACCCTAGGCTGAATTGACATTTGGCAATGCAAAGGTAAAAAAATGACATCAGCGACGCGTACAAAGGATATTACGCCCTTAGACTCTATTACATTTAAAGTTTTCATAGATGAGCAGCCAATAACTGCGTGTGAAGGTGAAACCGTCTTATCGGTGTTACAAGCGGCAGACATGAAGCGTATTTGTGAGAATGACCGCAAAGTGGTATCTGGAGCATATTGTGCTATGGGTGTGTGCCACTGCTGCCACATTAAGGTCAACAAGCGCTATAAACAAAGAGCTTGTCAAACACTTGTCGAACCAAATATGCAAGTCGAAACCTTGAGTAATCGCTTTAAAGATAAGGGGTTAAACCATGGAAAAGTCTAACCCAGTTGTCATTGTTGGTGGCGGGCCATCAGGTACTGCCGCAGCAGCATTACTCGGAAAATATCGGATCCCATCAATCATAATTGATGAAGCGCCTAAGATTGGTGGCGTAATATATCGTGGGCCATTACGTAAAACGGCCACATTGCCCCACTTAGATGACAACTTGCAACGCGCGATGAGTGCGCTGCGTCGACGTTACGAAAATTATAAGTCATTTATCGAATTAAAGTTACAAACACGGGTTTTAGGGCCGGAGGGAAAGCAGTCATTATTGTTAAATGAAGGCGGCGGACTGACAACACAAAAGTACGATGAGCTTATACTAGCGACGGGTTGTCATGAGCGCAGTATCCCATTTCCTGGCTGGCAATTACCGGGGGTAATGCTACTTGGAGGTGTTCAATTACAGATTAAAAGCGGGCTGGTAAAACCGGGCACAAAAATGGCGCTAGTAGGTACTGGACCACTGTTGCCACTTGTTGCTTGTCAATTACACAAAGCAGGTGTCAATGTTATCGGTGTATACGAAGCAAGTGCATTTAATAAACTGGCTAAAGAAGCCGTCGCTTTGTTGAACAAACCAAAACTAACGCTGAGTGGCCTCAGCATGATGAGCTATCTAAAAAAACATCAGATACCGTTTTATTATGGCTATGGCGTGGTCAATGCACAGGGCGATGCGCATTTAGAGCGTGTTACTGTTGCTCCTTATGATCAATATTGGCGAGCAGATCTTAGCCAGGCAAAATCAATAGAGGTTGATGCAATTGGCGTTGGCTATGGGTTTGTAGCCCGTACTCAGCTCGCTATGTTGTTGGGGTTAGAGCATACGTATACGAAGGTAAGCGGTTACATTCCCGTACTTAGCAGTGAGTTCGAAAGTAACCAAACAAAGACATATGTTGTAGGGGATAGCACCGGATTGCTGGGCGCTGATGCAGCAATTTGCGAAGGCCAAATTGCTGCATTGAACATCGTAAAGCAGCGCGGAATATTGAGCGCTACTGAAGCGAAAAAAGAACAAGCAAAAATAGCGCGTAAACATGCCAGAATAAAACGTTTTAGATTTGGCTTTGATCGTTTTAGTGAGCGTCAATCTGGTTTGCTTGAGTTAGCGCAAGATGACACTGTGGTCTGTCGCTGCGAGCAAGCTACAAAGAGACAACTTGAACAAGCAATTTCAGAGGGCGTTAAAGATCTGACGACACTGAAAATGCGCACTCGAATAGGCATGGGTGACTGCCAAGGTAAAACATGTAGTAGCTTTGCGCTCGATTTGCTACATCAAGCGGGCCATAACAAAGATACCGGTGTGATAAAGCCACGCTTTCCGCTCGACCCTATCCCTTTTACTTTTATGGAAGAATCATTAAATGAACAAGTATGATGTCATTATTGCTGGCGGTGGTGCTGTAGGGGCTGCATGTGCTTATTTTTTGAGTCGTGATACGGATTTAAAAATAGCCTTAGTTGATATAAAAAAAGCAGGCAATGCGTCGCGCGCTTCGGCTGGTGGGTTGTGGGCTATTGGTGAATCAGTTGGGTTAGGGTGCGGAGTTATATTTTTTAAGACGTTGTCTAAATTACACAGTGAAGCGCAGGGAGAGGAGATCCCAACCATGCGCCCACATCAATTGCCGGACTGCTTTTTTGAATTTGCGCTCAAATCCAATGCCATGTACCCAGAGTTATATGAGGAGTTACGTAATAAACACAGTGTTGATTTTAAGTTTGAGCGTACCGGCCTTAAATTCATCATGTATAACCGTGAAGATGAGTTGTACGCCGATCAAATCGTCAGTGGTATTCCTCATTTGCGCGATCAGATCCGTTGGCTTGATGCCAAGCAACTTAAAGAAGAAGAGCCTTTTGTGACACCTGACGCCATCGGTGCTATAGACTTCATTTGCGATCACCAAGTAAACCCTTATCGTTTAGTTGAATCGTATACAGAGGCCGCTAGACAAAATGGCGTGGAGCTTTTTTTAAATACCGAAATTCAACAGGTACTCAGAGAGGGTAAGCGTGTCGTCGGTATTCAGACTGCTTCAGGTGAGCTGCGTTGCGACACCTTGGTAAATGCAACAGGCGCTTGGGCAAATTCGCTATTTAAACAAGCAACGGGACGCGATATGCCCGTTTATCCTGTAAAAGGACAAATCGTATTATCTGAACGTATGCCTAAAATTATGAATGGCTGTATCAGTACGAGTGATTGTTATATTGCGCAAAAAGACAATGGGGAGATACTCATAGGTTCCTCTACTGAGGAAAAGGGGTTCGACACCACCAATAGCTTAGACAAAATTCAGGAGTTGTCTCGAGGGGCTATGAAGTGCCTACCCATTTTAAACGAGTCAAATATCAAACGTTGTTGGGCGGGTCTTAGGCCGGGCACGCCGGATGAGTTGCCAATCTTAGGTAAGGTGCCGGGGGTAGAGGGATACCTCAATGCTTGTGGTCACTTTAGAACCGGTATTTTAACTTCTGCGATTACAGGTAAATTGATCACAGAATTAGTCACAGAGCAACCGACTTCCATTGACTTGACACCTTTTAGCGTCGCACGTTTTTTTGACGAACCAGCCTAATCCATAGCACCTCAAATATAGTTGGCTCGCGGTGAATACTTCGAGCCATATATTCACCAATTTACATTATGTGACAATTATTATGCTCTAATTGATGGATATTTTTGTGCTTTTTGTCGCATCAGCCTGACTTTATGAGTGAAATTGTTATCATGTAACAGTCAAATATATATACGAGATAATAATGAAAATTAAGCACTTGTTTGCAGCGATGGCTGCTGTGCTTGGGCCTCTTGCCAGCCCTATGGCGAGCGCCTACAGCACTGAAGATACCCGTTTATTACGCTTTCCTGATATTCACAAAGAACACGTAACTTTTGTTTACTCTGGCGATATTTACGTGGCCAATACCAACACAGGTAAAAGTACACGTTTGACGGATCACATTGGTTTTGAGACGTTCCCTAAGTTTTCACCTGATGGTGAAAAAATTGCATTTGCGGCGGAGTACAATGGTAGTCGTCAGATCTACGTTATTAATCGTGATGGTTCAGGCTTAAAACAGCTTACTTACTACAACGATGTCGGCCCGATGCCACCGCGTGGTGGTTTTGATTATCGTGTTTTAGACTGGACGCCAGATGGCAAACACGTAGTGTTCCGTGCTAACCGCACGCCATGGGGTAAACGTATGGGTCGCCCTTATATGGTACCAGTTGAAGGTGGTTTAGAGCAGCCGCTTGCGATCCCGGAAGGTGGTGGTGGTATGTTATCTGGTGACGGCAGCAAATTTGTATACACGCCTATTGACCGTGAATTCCGCACTTGGAAGCGCTCGCGCGGTGGTCGTGCGCAAGATGTATGGGTATATGATTTAGAAAAAAATACTTCCAAGCAACTGACAACACACCGAGCAACAGATCAGCAGCCAACTTGGGTAAACGACAGCATTTACTTTGTATCTGATAGAGATTACACACTGAACCTTTACAAATATCGTGAAGGTAAAAAGCCAGTTAAAATGACTGATCACAAAGAGTTTGATGTATTGTGGCCATCAGCGGGACCAGACTCAATTGTGTATGAAAACGGTGGTTATTTATATCGCTTCAATGAAGCAAATAAAATGACGGAAAAGCTGACAATTAATGTTGATGGCGTACGAAAATCAGCACTGCCTTACACTAAAAATGTCAGTAAATTCATCGACTCAATGGACGTTTCTCACGATGGTAAGCGCGCTGTATTTACCGCTCGTGGTGAGATTTTCTCTGTGCCTGTTAAAAATGGGCCCACGCGTAACTTATCACACACGCCAGTAGGCCGTGAAATTGCCGCGACTTGGTCACCAAACGCCCGCTATATTGCTTATTTGAGCGATGTAACTGGTGAATATGAGATTTACCTGAAAGATCGCGCAAATAATAATGCTGTAAAACAACTGACAGACAACGGCACAATTTGGCGATTTGATCCAATTTGGTCACCGGACAACAGTAAGCTTTTGTTTGCTGACAAAGACCATATCGTATGGTGGTTAGATGTCGAAAGTGGCAAATTACACCAAGTAGATCGCGGCCTTCACGACGATGATGGGATCACGCAATATACATGGTCACCAAATAGTAAAGACATCGTTTTTGTTAAAAACAATGAAAACCGCTACTCATCACTTTGGCATTACAATGTCGATAGCAAAAAGCTAAACCGTTTAACGGATGACATGACCTCAGAAGCTAACCCGACGTTCTCTGATGATGGCCAATATATTTATTTCACGTCAGAGCGCGATTATAACTTAGCATTTAGCTCATACGAATTTGCCTACCTATTTAACCGTGCAACACGTATTTACTCGGTTGCGGTGAATGACAGCATTAAGCCAATTAATGCGCCGCAAAGTGATGAAACATCGATAGTGAGTGATGAAGAGTCGAATAAGGACAAAGCTGAATCAGATACTCATATTCAAGTAGATGGTTTTATGGCGCGGGTTGTTTCACTACCAGCACCTGCGGGTAACTATCGTGACCTGACAGGTGTTAAAGGCGGCGTTCTTACGCTAAGTGGTGGCGCACTTAAGTTGGTTGAAAACAAGGCTGACGGCAAAATCAGTACGGTTGCTAAAGGTGTCAGCGAGTATAAAGTCTCGGCAAATCGCAAACATGTTATTGCACGCGCGGGCGCTAAGTATAGTGTGATCAAGCCACAGGCAAAGCAGGATTTAAAAGCGAATCAGCTAGATCTTAGCAAGATGAATTTGAAGATCGATCCGCGTGTAGAGTGGTCGCAAATGTATACAGAAGGTTGGCGCACTCTACGTGACTGGTTCTACGACGAAAACCATCATGGACAAGATTGGGATGCACTGCTGAAGCGTTACCAGCCTATGGCCGATGCAGCAGCACATCGCACAGATATTGATTATGTGCTGAGTGAAATTGCTGGTGAAATCAATGCTGGCCACATTTATGTTCAGTCTGGTGATGAGCCAAAAGGCGAGCGTAAAAAACATGGCCTACTTGGTGCTGAAGTGGCAAGCCACCGCTCAGGTTTCGTGACGATTAAGCACATCTTTAAAGGTGAGAACTGGCATGAAGATTTCCGTTCTCCGTTAAACGAAACAGGTGTGCGCGCCAGCGAAGGTGACTTCATTTTGGCTGTGAATGGTCGCAATGTGAATGAAGTCAGTAACTTCTATGAACTATTGGAAAATACTCAGGGCGAACAAGTTGAGCTTATTTTGAGTAAGTCACCTAGCTTTGATGACAGCTGGAAAATCACGGTTAAGCCTGTTAAGAGCGAAACCGGTTTACGTTACTTACAATGGGTTGAATCGCGTAAAGCTTATGTTGAGCAATTATCAGGTGGTCGCATTGGGTATGTACATTTGCCAAATACAGCCTACGAAGGTAACCGTTCGATGTTCAAGAACTTTATGCCACAAACAACCAAAGAGGCGATGATCATTGATGACCGTTACAATGGTGGTGGCTTTATTCCTGAACATGTGATCACTTGGCTAGCGCGTAAGCCGCTTAACTATTGGAAGCGCCGTGGTGTTACACCAACAAAAACGCCACAATTTGCGCATGATGGACCAAAAGCTATGTTGATCAATGGCTATTCAAGTTCAGGCGGCGATGCTATTCCTTATTACTTCCGCCAAGCTGGGTTAGGAAAGTTAATTGGTACGCGTACATGGGGTGGCCTAATTGGTATCTCTGGCAACCCAAGACTTGTAGATGGTGGTCAGGTGATCGCTGCGACGTTCCGTATTCTGGATAATGACGGTAACTGGATCATTGAAAATGAAGGGGTAGTGCCTGACATTGAAGTGATAGACCGCCCTGAACTTATTCAGGCAGGTAAAGATCCATCAGTTGAACGCGCAGTTAAAGAGCTATTAAAAGAGCTTGAAGACAACCCTAAAAAGAAACTAACCGTGCCACCGGCACCGACAAAGTTTATTGACTAGGGTAGTTTAGTGAGTTTATAGACTAGGTAATTATAAAAGGGGCATAGCCCCTTTTTTTGTTTAAGGAGAACAAATGAAAGTTGTATTGATCACCGGGGGGAGTCGTGGCATTGGCGCTGCGAGTGCAAAGAGTTTAGCGGCTGAAGGGTATGCTGTTGCCATTAACTATAAATCAAATCACCAAGCTGCTGAGCAGGTAAAAAAAGAGATCCTGTCTGCTGGTGGTAAAGCAGAACTTTTTCAGGCTGATGTGAGTGATGAGCGGCAAGTCGTTGATATGTTCAAAGCGATTCAAATGCGTTTGGGGTTAGTAACGCATCTTGTCAATAACGCGGGGGTGTTGCAAACACAAATGCGCGTAGAAGACATGAGCGCCGAGCGCATTAATTGGATGTTGATGCAAAATGTCACGCCGTATTTTATTTGTGCCCGCGAGGCAATAAAGCATATACGTCAGTCTAAACAAGTAAACAGGTGTGCAATTGTGAATGTGTCTTCTGCGGCGTCTTATCTTGGTGGAGCAAACGAATATGTTGATTACGCTGCTGCAAAAGGGGCAATAGATAGCTTTACCACAGGTTTGTCGTTAGAGCTTGCCCCAGAGGGCATTCGTGTGAACTGTGTACGCCCCGGCTGTATCTATACTGATATACATGCCGATGGTGGTGAGCCTGGCAGAGTCGATAGAGTTGCTGAATTATTGCCAATGAAGCGAGGTGGTACAGCACAAGAAGTCGCAAACGCTGTAGTATGGTTATTAAGCGATGGAGCTTCCTATGCGACAGGCACATTTATCGATTTAGCAGGTGGAAAATAACAGGGCTTTTAAGCCCTTTTGTACCAGCGCTGATAAAACAGTGGCGCGTTAAGATTGTGAATTACCACCCAAGAAAATGTTCAACCAGATGTGAGTGATGAGCTTTTTAGTATCGGCGTATATGTTTTAAGACATTAACAGTTAGATTCTGTGGTTGGTTTCTCGCTGTTATATAAAGCAGTCGTGCTGTTCAGTTGTATGAAGGGGAGAGTGTTAGGCACATTATGACGACCTTGGAACTTATCTATCCAATTACTTGTGACTGAGCTAGTATCGGTTGGTATGAGTTTATCAGTTGAGAGAAGATTAGAGATGCTTCCAAAAGTAAAAGTTTCCAAGTCGGTCGTCGCGTCGTTATACATTCTGCCTATTTCAGTATTGGCTTTTTTACTCTTGCTGGTGTTCGTCCCTATTGAGCATAAAGTGGGATACTATATAACATTATTTTTTGCTTTATTTTCGATGGTGAATTGTATTTATAGTGTTGTATGCTCCTTTTTTATTCTCAGAGCTTATCACTCCGTAGCAAATGCTCGGCACCGTGCATTTGATTATTTAGTACTATGTATATTGAATGTGTTTGCTGGTTATCACTTTTGGAGAAAGATAAAAAGGAAAGAACAAGCTGATGAGATAGAAATCGATTTGCAGTGGAAGTTCAGTGTACTAGACGTCTTTTATATTGCATGGGTTTTTATTGCTATCGTGAGCAGTAAGCTGATGTACGGTGCGTAGCCATCAAACCTATTAGTTAGCCAAGCCGATTTTTTATCAGTGAATTGATAGTCAGAAAATGTACCAAACAAGCCGCATTGTGCGGCTTGTACATAAACTACGGTTAGAATGTTGCGTAGTTTGCTTGAATGTAGATGTTATTGCCCTCGTGATCACCACAAATACCTGAGAATTGAAGCGGTGTATTGGTATTTTTTGAATGCATGGCCAGGTCAAACATACGTTCTGCACCTGGCGAGCTTGCAGGAATATAAGCATAAATTGCAGATGGACAACCCGGTGCTTCCCAAGTTGTATTTACACCGCTTTGTGCAGTTTCATTACTGTCAAATGAAGCAAAGTAATAATATGCATTGCCATGGAATACTTCAACGCGTACTTCCTTGACGACTTTATCTGCAGTTACAACAGTCGCAGCTCCCGGTTGAGCTGCTTGAGCGAAACCTGAAGATAGAACAAGTGACGCGACTAATGCTAATTTTTTCATATTAATATCCTTTGTTTTTTTGATTTTAAATCCGCTGGTTATTATATTTAAAAAATGCATTTTTTAAATGGTGGCGTGGTTTTAAATGATATATTTAATTTATTTATTTATTAATTAATTTATTTTCTTCTTTTAAAGTTGTTTTTATAAATTTATTAATTTGTTTCTTACTTTTAAAGGAGTTTTTATAAATTTTTTATTGTTTATGATTTCGATGAAAATCTAAAATGAGCCCATAGAGCTAGGTGGTGTTATCGACATTTTTAACCATGTTTGTTCAAGTTCGTCTATCCGTTTACAAGAACTCTCCAATTATCAATAAAATCTTAATTATGTTTCTTTATTTATGGTTATTATCAAGTTTAGTGATGGGAATTACTCTTGAGTTTGGAGGAAGCCAATGTGCTCTCATCAGCTCAAAACATAGGAGAAAGCGTGGTAAATCGTTGTAAGTTAATTTTAGTTGGTCTGTTTTTATTCAATAGTCATATTGCAAGTAGTAAAGAGCCAGACATACGCGCTATAGAGCAGCTCCAATGGACGCCGTTAAACCCATTACGTGGAGATGCGAGCCCTCGAGCCGCAGACTTGTGGGGAAACCGCCAAAAAGGCGGTGCCACTGGTTTTTTAGTAAAGTTTAAACCAGGGTTTACTTCACCTCCACACATTCATAATGTGAGCTATCGAGGCATTGTTATCAAAGGCCTTGTACATAATGATGATCCTGAAGCTCGTGATATGTGGCTTTCAGTAGGCTCTTTTTGGACACAGCCAGCGGGAGATGCACATATTACTGCGGCAAAAGATCAAGTTAATATCGCTTACATTGAAATTGATAGCGGTCCATATCTAGTACACCCAAAAGAGCAAGCATTTGACAATGGTGAGCAGGCAATGAATGTCGCCTCATCAAACTTAGTTTGGCTTAATGCGAGTGATATAAAATGGACAGACACCAAGTACAATGTGCAACGCGCATTTTTATGGGGTGATACTTCTGTTGGTAATTTAAATGGTAGCCTAATTAAATTACCAGTTGGCTTTTCAGGGAAACTAGTAAGTGAGGGGGACACCTTTCATGCAGTGGTCATTAGCGGGCAAATAAGGTATGAATCGCAAAGCGTTTCACTTAAAGTCGGCAGTTACTTTGGGCAGAGCAAAGTGCATCGTGTCAAGGTAATACAAGATACCCAAATTTATATACGCACCAATAGTAAAATCCACATTGTAGAAGACAAATAATAAAGGCCGACAAAAACGAAGTTCCTTCGCCCTTATCAAAGAGGGCGAAGATTGATTCCTTATGATTATAATTTCAGGTGCTTGTAATAATAACTTGTACTATGAAATCGTCCTTCCTGATCAGATACATAATTGGGGATCTGCCCCACTTTAGTGTAACCGGAGGCCTGATAAAATAGCTCAGCATTGTCTCCACTTTGCGTGTCTAATACGAGAAGCTGAATACCTTGCTTCAAAGCTTGTGACTCTACATAAGCCATTAATTTAGTTGCATACCCTTTTCGATGGGCGCGGGGCTGGACTAAGAGTTTTTCTACTTCTGCGCGATGGCGACCGTTTTGCTTGTGGCAGAGTGCCAGCTGCACAGTGGCTTGCACTTCATTGTTATC
The DNA here is from genome assembly GCF_018100925.1 of Pseudoalteromonas luteoviolacea. Lineage (GTDB taxonomy): Bacteria > Pseudomonadota > Gammaproteobacteria > Enterobacterales > Alteromonadaceae > Pseudoalteromonas > Pseudoalteromonas obscura. Next base: position 352,820 of record NZ_JAGJEH010000008.1, read on the forward strand.
ATACAAGATGTATAAAAGTCTTAGCTTGTTCTCCAGCTCTCTATTAACAGATTGCCAGTACTTAGTAAGAATGTTTGACTCAGACGCTTTGTAAAACCCAAGTGAAGCGCCACTATCAATACAGCAACCTAAAAGCTCTGTGAGCGCGTTTTGGTTGCTGGTAGAGAGGTGAGTGAGATGTTCTACGGTGATCACTTAACAACCTTACTTTCTAATATTGCGATATGGGAATCAAGTTCGCAAAGCTGCTGAAACAGTTTAATGCGTTTCAATTGTAGTTGTGTAAGCTGTTTTGATTGGGTTGTGTTATATGCCCTTACAGCCTTGTATAGGCGCTGTTGTGAAATGTGACAAGACTTGGCACTTTCGCTAATACTAAAGCCTTTTTCATTTACCATGTGTAGAGCACGGTGCAAATTGGCTGGTGGTTTTAAGGCGTTGATGTCCATGTTAGAACCCTTATTCACTTGATAGAGCAAATCAGGAAAGAAAGAATAATGCCAATATTTAAGTCTTTATTAATCAATCTGTTATATTTTTTGGCGGTCTAGGAGTGAGCCAAAAAGGTGCTTATGTCTCTAAAGTTGCACCAAGATGGTGGAGGGCATTTGACAAAAAGCTTATTCGGGTTGCTATATACTGGGCAAATTAGAAAAATGCTTTTTCCATTTTTGAAGTGAAATAGCTTTTGGCATTACTCAATAAAACGAGAATTAGGAGTAACCCAACAAACAGCCAAACAGGCGTATGACCGTGCTTACTAAAAAAGCTATGGCCGGATATCAGTTTTAATTCTGTACTTAGTATATCACTGGTAAATTGCGGGATCGTAATCTGCTGGTTTGAGATTGGGTCGTAGACGCCACTTATTCCATTGTTGGTCACCCTGACAAGAGGTCTTTGTAGTTCCTGTGCACGCATTCTTGCAATTTGCATATGCTGGTGTGGGCCATGAGAATCTCCAAACCACGCATCATTACTCACAGTAAATAAGATATCAGACGCTTGGGTGTAGTTTCCTCGTACAAGCTCACTAAATGCTATTTCGTAGCAAATAGCTGGTAAAACATGTATTCCATTGGCGACTAGGTTATTTTGCACAGCGTCACCGCGAGAAAAAGAAGACATTGGCAGATCAAAAAGAGGTGCAAGTGGTCTAAGCAAATCTTCAAAAGGAACAAATTCGCCAATTGGCAATAACTGATGTTTTTGGTATCGATTACGGTGGAGATAGCGATACTGCCCTTCACTGTCATCACGTTGCTTTTTCCCCAAGACAATGAGGGTGTTGTACACATTGCGAGTATCAAACTGGTAATCAGGAATACCTGTAATTAAGGCGGTATTGTTAAACGCGGCAGCTTTGTCCAAATTAATCAGATAATCAAAAGCATAATCTTCTATTTCAGGGATAGCGGCTTCTGGCCAAACAACCAAGTCAGCATCCGTCCAATTTGGACGAGTCATATCTTGGTATTTTGACATAGTAGGCCAAAACTGTTCGGGCTCCCAGCGCAAGCTTTGGGCAATATTTCCCTGCACTAACAGGGTTTTGAGCTGTTGGCCACTATAACGTGTATCTGAAGTTTGTGTAGTGAGCAAATACAGTAGTGCGATAGGAAGTAAAGTGGCGGCAGCGGCTTTGTAGCGCTGATAACGTATTAACCAGTAAAGTGCGTAGCTCAATGCGACACATATTAAGGTCAGTCCAAACTCTCCTATCCAAGGAGCGAGAGTTTTAAGCGGTGAGTCTGTAAGCGTATAGCCAAAGCTAAGCCATGGAAAGCCGGTTAATAAGCTCCCTCTTAGATACTCTGTGATTGCAAACCCGCTGATAAGGAGCGCTAGTTTTTGCCAATGTTGTTTGCCGTAGCGGGCTGCAAAGGCAAATGCCAAAGCTGGATAAATTGCTAAATAGGCACACAGTAAGGCCATTGCTAAAATGGAAGCAAAAATAGGTAAGCCGCCAAATTGTGCAATAGACACATGGACCCAGCTAATACCTATAGCAAACCACCCAAAACCAAATAGAAAACCGTACTTAGCCGCTTGTTTTGGAGTCGGTTGATCAGTAACGTAAATGGCAATGGCAAGGCACAATAAGACTAATGGCCAAATGCCAAATGGGGCATATGCAAAGGTTAATGCACAGCCTGCGCTTAACGCAAGCCATGCATACTTATCTTTTACGAGTGAGATAAGCTTATTCAGCGGTGTCTTCAACATGCTCTGTTTTCGGAACAGTGACCTGAAGTTGTAGTATACGACGGTTATCTGAGTTTGTTACTTTAAACTGCAGCGGCTCGACATCAATGATTTCACCTTTGCTCGGCATATGGCCAAATGCGTGTAAGATGATCCCACCTATGGTGTCTGCTTCTTGTGTATCATATTCAGTTTTAAAGTACTCATTAAACTCATCAAGAGGTGTTAATGCCTGTACATTAAATACGTGTTTTGAGAGCTGGCGAATATCTTGTTGCTCATCTTCGTCATCATGCTCATCTTCTATTTCACCGACGATGGTTTCGAGAATATCTTCAATGGTAACAAGACCGGAGACGCCGCCATATTCATCAATGACAATTGCCATATGGTAGCGCTTTTGTCTAAATTCGTTGAGTAAAGTGTCTACACGTTTACTTTCGGGGACTACAATTGCCGGACGTAAATACTCTTTGATAGCTGGTAGCGTACCATTGCGCTTTAAAATTAAAGGCAATAAATCTTTTGCTAGCAAAATACCTTCTACATGGTCTTTGTCTTCGCATACTACTGGAAAGCGAGAGTGACTTGATTCAACCATGGCTGGAAGTTGCGACTCTAAGTCTTGCTCCACATCAAGGGTTATCATTTGAGATCGAGGTATCATAATGTCACGTACTTTGAGCTCTGAAACGCTCAATACACCTTCCATCATGTCTTTGGTCTCAGGGTCGATAAGTGCTCGTTCTTGAGCATCAGCAATGACTTCTACCAACTCTTCTTTATTTTGGGGTTCCCCTTGCAGCATCTGAGTGATGCGTCCCAGCCAGTTTCTGCTAGAAGAACCCTGGCTACTTTGCGAGTTATCGTCGCTCATTGTAGTTCTTTACTCCAATTAATTAATATCATCACGATAAGGGTCAGCTATTCCCAAATCGGCTAAAAATTCTTTTTCAAGACTTTCCATTTCCATGGCGTCTTGTTCATTTATATGGTCAAAGCCCAATAAATGCAAGCACCCATGTATGACCATGTGAGCAAAATGATCGTGGAAAGATTTCTCCTGCTCCTGTGCCTCACGAAAAACCACCTGAGGACAGATAATTAAGTCACCAACCAAGGGCAATTCAATACCTGGTGGCGCTTCAAATGGGAAAGACAAAACATTGGTCGGTTTGTCTTTGCCACGGTATTGGCTGTTTAACTCTTGGCTCTCAGCTTCGTCGGCAATACGTATTGTGACTTCCGCGTATTCTCTATACGGTAGAAGTGCTTTTTCGGCCCAGTTTTGAAACTGTGCCTCATTGGGCAGATTGCCAAACTCGCAGGCCAGCTGCAAATCTACATCAACACTCATGATTCAGGACCCTGTTGTTCAGTAGTTTGTTGTCTTGCTTTTTGCTTTGCGACTTTTTCTTGACGCTCTTGCTCTTCTTTTGCTTCATATGCTTCCACAATTCGTGCCACAACTGGGTGACGAACTACATCGTGTGATTTAAAGAAGTTAAATGATATCTCATCGACATTGCTGAGTACTTCAATGGCATGACGCAGACCTGAACGTGCGCCCCTCGGTAAGTCAACCTGAGTAATATCACCTGTAATAACGGCTTTTGAATTAAAACCGATACGAGTTAAGAACATTTTCATTTGTTCAGTTGTGGTATTTTGGCTCTCATCTAGGATGATAAAGGCATCGTTCAATGTTCTACCGCGCATGTATGCAAGTGGTGCTACTTCTATGACATTTTTTTCAATTAAGCGTTCAACTTTTTCGAAACCAAGCATTTCAAATAAGGCGTCATAAAGAGGGCGCAAGTAGGGGTCAATTTTCTGAGTTAAATCACCAGGTAAAAAGCCCAGTTTCTCTCCCGCTTCTACGGCAGGCCGAGTAAGGAGAATACGTCTTATTTCTTGTCTTTCTAACGCATCTACAGCGGCAGCGACTGCGAGGTAGGTTTTACCGGTACCTGCAGGGCCAATACCAAAGCTAATGTCATGGGTTAGGATATTGGCGACGTATTGACTTTGATTTGGGTTACGCGGTTTGACGACACCGCGTCGAGTTTTAATAAAGACCTCTTTTTCCCAAACGTTAGGCGCATCTTGTTCTAGGCAATTTGCTTCGGTAATTGCCAAATGCACGTTGTCAGGCTCAATGTCTTTGGATTTGCCTTTTACTGGCTGAGTATCAACATACAGAGACTTTATAATGTCCACAGCGGCTTTGGCTGTGACTTGATTGCCTGTGACTTTAAACCAATTGTCTCTATGTGCGACTTCGACACCTAGACGGCGTTCAATTTGTTTTAGATTATCGTCAAAAGGACCACAAAGAGAAGAGAGGCGGTTATTGTCGGCAGGTTCTAGATAAAACTCAATATTCTTTACTTGATTGCTCAAAATGACTTCCTAAGATTGAATGCGCCAGCAAAGTGCTGGCGCAAAACAGATGTTCTATGGTGTAAAGGTTGCAACACCAATCTCATTGGCTTCAGGTTCTGAAGGCGCTCTGCTTAAGATATCTGACGGTGCAACATCACGGCGCAAGTCCATTTCAGACTCAGTACGAATTAACTCGCCACGTAGTGAGTTAGGTAGCGCCTCTGTAATACGTACGTCAACGAATTGACCGATCACTGAATGTGGGCCTTCAAAGTTCACAACACGGTTGTTCTCTGTACGCCCGCGCAGTTCCATTGGGTTCTTTTTCGAAGGACCTTCAACCAAAATACGTTGCTCAGTATCAAACATCTTACGGCTGATATCTTGTGCCATTTGGTTGATACGGTTTTGTAAAAGATACAGACGCTCTTTCTTTTCTTGCTCAGGTACATCATCAGGCAAGTCTGCCGCTGGGGTTCCTGGACGCGCTGAGTAAATGAAGCTGAAGCTCATATCAAAGCCAATCGCGTTGATAAGGTTCATTGTTTCTTCAAAGTCAGCTTTGCTTTCGCCAGGGAAACCAATGATGAAATCTGAACTCATACTTAGGTTTGGACGGATCTTACGCAGTTTACGGATAGTTGACTTGTACTCAAGCGCGGTGTGGCCTCGCTTCATTAGGTTAAGTACGCGGTCTGAGCCACTTTGTACAGGTAGATGCAGGTGATCTACTAGCTCAGGCACATCTTTATAAGCTTCGATGATGTCTGGCGTAAACTCAACTGGGTGAGAAGTCGTATAACGGATGCGGTCAATACCATCAATGGCTGCGACGTAACGCAATAGATCTGAGAAGTAGCATACTTCACCGTCATGCATCTCACCGCGAAATGCATTTACGTTTTGACCCAAAAGGTTTACTTCACGTACGCCTTGCTCTGCAAGCTGAGCAACTTCTAAAATAACATCATCAAGAGGACGACTTACCTCTTCACCACGTGTGTAAGGAACTACGCAGAATGTACAATATTTAGAACAGCCTTCCATGATCGATACAAATGCACTAGGGCCTTCAGCTTTCGGTTCTGGTAGGCGGTCAAATTTTTCGATTTCAGGGAAAGAAATGTCAACGACAGAACCTTCTTTGCTCTGAACCTGCTTAATCATTTCAGGTAGACGGTGAAGTGTCTGAGGACCGAATACGATATCAACAAAAGGTGCACGTTGACGGATTGTGTCACCTTCTTGAGAAGCTACGCAGCCACCCACACCGATAACCAAATCAGGATTATCTTCTTTTAATAGTTTCCAACGACCCAATTGGTGAAATACTTTCTCTTGTGCCTTCTCTCGAATTGAACACGTATTGAGTAGGATCACATCCGCCTGTTCAGCTTCCTCTGTCAGCTGATAGCCATTGGTGGCATCAAGCAGATCCGCCATTTTCTGGGAGTCATATTCATTCATTTGACAGCCCCAGGTTTTGATATGCAATTTTTTACCCATTGAAATAAAGCCTCGTTTTCAATTCGATGATCAGCACAACGTCTTGCCAGTTAATAAAATACCCCTACAACTGGCAAACACTTACTAAAATAGCTTAAAAAGAGGCGTATTTTATCTGACCTATAGTCACTAGCCAAGTATAGATTTCATCTTTCAAAGTAGGGATCAAGGACGGTTGTAATTATTCGACTACAATCATGCAAAGAGATCTTTTTCTCACTAATTAAGATACAATGTAAATACACCAGCTAATTTAGGCAAATTTATGAAAAATAACGTGTTGATAGTCGGTGGCGGCATGGTTGGCGCAGCTGCGGCAGTGGAGCTTGCCCGTCAAGGATGTCAGGTCACCGTGATTGAAAATAACCCCATAGACCCGATAGCGATACTCGAAGGTGAGCAAGTAGATATTCGCGTATCGGCGATCAACCGTTTTTCGGAAGCATTGTTAGATAAACTCGGTGCCATGCCATTGATACGCCAAAGTCGTAATGCGCCTTATCATCAATTAGAAGCATATGAGCATGGTAGTGAGCATCTTCTGTTTGATAGAGAAGAGGTATCGACATCTCATTTGGGCCACTTGGTTGAAAACAGCATAATTCAAGCTTCTTTATGGACGCAGTTTGAAGAAAACAATATCAAAGTGGTGACGGTAAAAGATGCGCCAGTAGCCGTTGAGCAACATATTAGTAGCATTGATTTGGTTTATCCTGAGCAACGCTTTAGTGCTGATTTAGTGATTGCTGCAGATGGCGGACGCTCTGCACTGCGTAGCCTTGCGGGTATCGGTGTGACGGGATGGCAGTACCAGCAGCACTGTATGGGGATCTTGATAAAGGTCGATGGCCCACAACAAGTAAAAACCTGGCAGGAGTTTAAACCCACAGGTCCGATTGCGTTTTTGCCTATGCAAGCGCCGTATGCCAATCTGATCTGGTATCACCATGGCTCCGAGTTAAAACGCTTAAAAGCTCTAACTAATGACGGGTTAAAACAAGAGATCATAGAACACTTTTTTGATTTGCCGGGTGATTTTACCGTTGAACAAAGTGCGGTATTTCCACTCGCACGTCAGCATGCCAATCAATACAGTAAAGGACGTTTAGTGTTAGTTGGTGATGCAGCCCATACGATTAATCCGCTTGCGGGGCAGGGCGTTAATCTTGGCTTTAAGGATGTGGCGGCGCTAGGCGGATGTTTACAGGGATTTGATGATGTTGGAGAGCTTGCTAGATTGCATCAATACGAAAAAATGCGCCGTAAAGATAATTTATTGATGATGAGCATGATGGATGCCTGTTATTTCGGCTTTTCAAATGAGATTAAGCCGTTAAAGTCGCTGCGTAGTCTTGCGTTAAAAATGGCGAATAAAGCTGGGCCAATTAAGCGGGAAGTCCTCAAACATGCGATGGGTGGCAGTTTTTAAACTGTGCCAAACAACCCAGTGTAAAAAAGGGAGCAGCAGGCTTCCTTTTTTTATTTCAAAATAAAGCGTAAAAATTGTCTTCGATGAAGAGTCTAAGTATGGATAAAAATAAAATAAAGAAATTGTTGGAATATTAAGAAAGATTTTTTTGATGAAGTATTTTGGAGAGTATTTAAACATGGTGCGGAAGGAGAGACTTGAACTCTCACATCCGAAGATACTGGAACCTAAATCCAGCGCGTCTACCAATTCCGCCACTTCCGCAATGTTTAATAATTATCTATAGAAGATAATTGGCTGGAGTACCAGGATTTGAACCTGGGAATGGCGGGATCAAAACCCGCTGCCTTACCGCTTGGCGATACTCCAACGATGGTAGTTAAAGTTATTTTAGTTCAAACTTTAAGAACATGGTGCGGAAGGAGAGACTTGAACTCTCACATCCGAAGATACTGGAACCTAAATCCAGCGCGTCTACCAATTCCGCCACTTCCGCATAGTGTTATCTCATAAAGAGATGGCTGGAGTACCAGGATTTGAACCTGGGAATGGCGGGATCAAAACCCGCTGCCTTACCGCTTGGCGATACTCCAACAAAGGTAGTTGATTATTTTAGTTCTTATCGAGAACTTGGTGCGGAAAGAGAGACTTGAACTCTCACATCCGAAGATACTGGAACCTAAATCCAGCGCGTCTACCAATTCCGCCACTTCCGCATATTCTATCTCATAAAGAGATGGCTGGAGTACCAGGATTTGAACCTGGGAATGGCGGGATCAAAACCCGCTGCCTTACCGCTTGGCGATACTCCAACAAAGGTAGTTGATTATTTTAGTTCTTATCGAGAACTTGGTGCGGAAAGAGAGACTTGAACTCTCACATCCGAAGATACTGGAACCTAAATCCAGCGCGTCTACCAATTCCGCCACTTCCGCATGTATTTTCTTTTTTAAGAAAATGGTGGCTATGCCCTGATTTGAACAGGGGACCCCATCATTATGAGTGATGTGCTCTAACCAGCTGAGCTACATAGCCATTGGCTGGAGTACCAGGATTTGAACCTGGGAATGGCGGGATCAAAACCCGCTGCCTTACCGCTTGGCGATACTCCAACGAAACGATTATTTTAGTTCTTATCGAGAACATGGTGCGGAAGGAGAGACTTGAACTCTCACATCCGAAGATACTGGAACCTAAATCCAGCGCGTCTACCAATTCCGCCACTCCCGCACATTAGGGTAGTTAGTTTTAAAGTTGCTAATCAACTTGAAAAAGCATGGTGGCTATGCCCTGATTTGAACAGGGGACCCCATCATTATGAGTGATGTGCTCTAACCAGCTGAGCTACATAGCCATCTCTTTTTCGTTCATCACCATCGCTGGTGCGGGGCGTATTATGCGTATATGCCCCCATGCCGTCAACACCTTTTTTCGAAAAAATTTCGTATCACAGATTGTTTGCAGATAAATTAAGCGAAACGGCCTGTTTTTATACCAAAACAAAAAGGAAAGTACAATTATCGACAACAACCAAGGTTAAAAAATATAGGCATGCTTTGTACCTTTTAAGGTAAAAAACGCAATAGGGGCGTTTTTGATATAGATAAAAGCGTCGAGCGGACACAAAAAAAGCCCTGAATAAGGGCTTTTTTAGTCATTGTATAAGAGATGTCATTAAACGTTGAACAAGAAGTTCATCACGTCGCCATCTTTTACGATGTAATCTTTACCTTCTTGACGCATTTTACCCGCGTCTTTTGCACCGCTTTCACCTTGGTATTCAATGTAGTCATCAAAACCAATAGTCTGTGCACGAATAAAACCACGTTCAAAGTCAGTGTGAATTTTACCAGCAGCTTGCGGTGCCGTTGCGCCAACAGGAATGGTCCATGCGCGCACTTCTTTTACACCCGCAGTAAAGTAGGTTTGTAATTTAAGAAGTTCGTAACCGCCGCGGATCACTAAGTTAAGACCTGGCTCTTCAAGACCAAGATCAGCCATGAACTCAAGCTTGTCTTCTTCTTCAAGTTCTGACAGCTCTGATTCAATCGCAGCACATACTGGGATCACAACCGCGTCTTCAGCAGCTGCAATTTCACGCACCTTATCTAAGAATGGATTATTTTCAAAACCATCTTCAGGTACGTTGGCGATATACATTGTCGGTTTGATCGTTAAGAAGTTAAGCGGCTTGATAGCAGCAAGTTCTTCTTTAGTTAGCTCTAAAGAGCGCAGTGTTAGGCCTTCATCAAGGTGTGCTTTAACTTTTTCTAGTACGTCGTTTTGGAATTTAGCTTCTTTATCGCCGCCTTTTGCTTTTTTAGCATTACGTTGAGCCGCACGATCTGCCGCTTCCATATCAGCTAAAACAAGTTCAGTATTAATAACGTCAATATCATCCGCAGGGTTTACTTGACCCGAAACGTGTACGATATTTTCATCTTCAAAGCAACGAACAACGTGACCAATGGCATCAGTTTCACGAATGTTTGCTAGGAACTGGTTACCAAGGCCTTCACCTTTTGATGCACCTTTTACCAGACCGGCAATATCAACAAACTCCATCGTTGTTGCGATGGTTTTTTGTGGATTAACAATCGCAGCCAATTGGTCTAGACGAGGATCCGGAACGGCAACAACGCCTGTGTTTGGTTCGATTGTACAAAACGGAAAGTTTGCGGCTTCGATCCCCGCTTTAGTTAATGCATTAAATAGGGTTGATTTACCAACGTTTGGTAAACCCACAATGCCACATTTAAAACCCATAATTTTGAACCTTCAGTTAATCAAATTGTTGCCGTATAAAAATACTTTACGGCTTAAATGAATGTAGTCTGTTTTGTGCTTTTAACACACCGTCTTTCGCTAGAATCTCCATGCAACGAACTGCTTCATCAACGACCGCATCAATTTTTTCTTGGTCAGCTTTCGGTGCTTTACCTAATACCCAGCCCGTGACTTTGTCTCGGTGACCCGGGTGACCAATGCCTATTCGCAAGCGCATAAATTCTTTGTTATTGCCAAGCTTAGAAATAATGTCTTTCAAGCCATTATGTCCGCCATGACCACCGCCTTTTTTTATTTTGGCGATGCCTGGGTCCATATCCATTTCGTCATGTGCAACGAGGATGTTTTCAGCTGGAATTTTAAAAAAGTTTGCAAGGCTTGAGACTGCTTTGCCACTTAAATTCATATAAGTGGTGGGAATAAGCAATTTAAATTCTTGGTTATTGATGAGTACTTTGCCTGTAAGGCCATGGTACTTTGAGTCAGGTTTGAGAATGCAATTGTAGCGTTTTGCCAGTTCTTCTACGAACCACGCACCGGCATTGTGACGAGTGTTTGCATATTCGGGGCCTGGATTAGCCAGGCCCACAAGCATTTGAATATTATTCAAGGTGTTAACACCTTAAAAATTACTCAGCAGCTTCTTCAGCTTCTTCAGAAGCAGCGCCTTTAGGAGCGTTTAAAGTAACAACAGCTTGGTCGTGGTCCGCACCTTTAGCTAGTTCTACTGAAACAACACCTGCAGGTAGTGCAACGTCAGATAGGTGTACAGTTGCACCTACAGCGATTGCAGCAACATCAACTTCTACGAACTCAGGAAGTTGAGCTGGTAGACATGTGATTTCGATTTCTGTTACGTGGTGAGCAACAGTGTTACCGCCTTTAGTAGCAGCTTCTTCGTTGATGAAGTGTACTGGTACTTTAGTGTGGATCTTCTGAGAAGCATCAACACGTTGGAAGTCTAAGTGAGTGATCTTAGGCTTGTACGGGTGACGCTGGATGTCTTTAACGATAGCTTCAACAGACTCACCGCCAATGTTTAGCGTAAGGATGTGAGTGTAGAAACCTTCGTCTTCTTGCATGTGGATCACTTTGTTGTGATCTAGAGTAAGAGAAACAACTTCTTTGCCCGCACCGTAAAGGATTGCAGGAACTTTATCAGCGCGACGTAGGCGGCGGCTCGCACCAGTACCTAATTCTACGCGTACTTCAGCGTCTAAAACGTATTGTGACATAACTGTCTCCAAAATATATAAAGTTAATAATGTCAGAAAACTCGCGACCAAATTTTCTGGCGTATACCTATCAAGCTGACAAATTTTGTCTGCCCAGTAGGTAAAAAAGGCGCGCTAATATAGCACTATCATGGCTAGATTAAAACCATTAGAGCAATAAAAAAGCACCAAACGGTGCTTTTTTATTTAATCTTGCAATGAATTAGTGTTCAAACATTGCCGAGATTGATTCTTCGTTGCTGATACGGCGAATAGTTTCTGCCATCATGTCAGCTAAGGTTAACACTTTAACCTTATCAATTGCGCGAAGCTCGTCAGACAACGGAATAGAGTCTGTTACGATCACTTCGTCGATAACTGAGTTACGTAAGTTCTCAGCAGCATTACCAGATAATACTGGGTGAGTAGCGTAAGCAAATACGCGCTTAGCGCCATGCTCTTTTAATGCTGCAGCGGCCTTACATAAAGTGCCACCTGTATCGATCATATCATCAACAATGATGCAGTCACGGCCTTCAACGTCACCGATGATGTGCATAACTTGTGACACGTTTGCTTGAGGACGACGCTTGTCGATGATAGCAAGGTCTTTGTCGTCAAGTAGCTTTGCAATAGCACGCGCACGTACTACGCCACCAATGTCAGGTGATACAACGACGACATCATCAAAGTCACGCTCTTTCATGTCTTCGATAAGTACTGGGCTACCAAATACGTTATCTACTGGCACATCGAAGAAACCTTGGATTTGTTCTGCATGTAGATCCACAGTTAAAACGCGGTCAACACCTACACTTGATAGGAAGTCTGCTACCACTTTTGCAGTGATAGGCACACGTGCTGAACGAACGCGGCGGTCTTGACGTGCATAACCAAAATATGGGATCACTGCGGTAATACGGCCCGCAGAGGCACGACGAAGCGCATCAACCATAACGATAAGTTCCATTAGGTTATCGTTTGTTGGCGCACAAGTTGATTGAATAATAAAGACGTCTGAACCACGTACATTTTCATTGATTTGAACGCTGATCTCACCGTCACTAAAACGGCCTACAACGGCATCACCTAACTCAATAAATAAACGTTTTGCAACTTTTTGAGCTAGCTCGGGTGTTGCGTTACCAGCGAAGAGCTTCATGTCGGGCACGGTAGGGTTCCTCAGGCACTGAATTTTTGGACTAACATGCAAAGACTAAAATAGCACAGTCAATACAGGCTAACTTAAACTAATTTACTTCTCTTTGTTTAGCCACGTAGCTAATTGCTTGTGAGTGATCGACTCACGTGCACTTTTGGCTACAAAGCCTTGCCAAGATGACGGCATTTCCTGGAGTACACGCAGTGCTGTTTGCTCGTCATCAAAAACTGCAAAACAACAACTTCCAGTTCCAGTCATTCTTGACGGCGCATATTTTAGCAACCACGTCAGGGTCTTTTCAACCTCAGGGTAAAGCTTTTTAACTAACTCTTCGCAGTCATTTCGTGTCTCGGCCATTTTCCAAGGGGTTTTTAGTTTCGGTGTACTGCGTGGTAAGTCTGGATCAGTGAATACTTTCACTGTGCTAACATGAACGCCTGGAGCGATAACTAAATACCATTTTTCCGGGTATTCAAATGGAGTCAATTCTTCTCCAACACCTTGGGCTAGCGCGGTTTTACCATGAATAAACACGGGGACATCTGCGCCTAATTTTAACCCTAATTCAGCCAAGTCTTGAATAGAGAGTGAGCAACCCCAGAGTGTATTTAAAGCAAGCAAGGTTGTCGCAGCATCAGATGAGCCACCACCAACACCTCCGCCCATCGGTAAGTGTTTCGTTAAATGTACGTTTACCCCTTTTTTCACCTTTCTATATGGAAGCAATGCGTTTGCAGCTTTAAAAATGAGGTTGTCTTCTTTGTTAATGCCAGCCACATCACCGCAGATGAAAATCTCATTTTGGTCGATTAACTCAAATCTCAGCTCATCGCCAAAGTCGAGCATTGTGAAGAGACTTTCAAGTTCGTGGTAGCCATCGGCTCTGCGATCATTAATATGTAAAAAAAGATTGAGTTTGGCCGGGGCTGTTAGGGTGAGTTTATTCATTAGGAGTCGAACTGCCATGCGTTAATTTGAATCTTTATCGTAATGTCTTGATGGGACAATGTCAGTCTTGCGGGCAGGGACAAACCATCGAAATTACGGTACCGTTGATACTTTATGGTCCATATTTTGCCCTGCTCATCTTGCCAACTAGCTTGTTTAACTCGGCCTGTGCTATCCAATTGGAAGTCATTTTCAAAGCGAGTCGCAGTAAACCAACTTGGCGCTTGCTTGATTGGCAACTGCCAGCCACTAACACGATGAATTAGAGGACCACTCTCTGGTCCTGTATATGACTTGCCATCGATGACTAGCTCACTATACTCTGCAAGCTCGGTCATTTTTAATATTTGCGTGCCAATGAAGCTCGTGAGTGTGAGTGCTTGTTTGTTATTAGTATACTGCCAATTAAAATTCACAGACTGGCGATCATCAGGTGCAATAAAAGCAATTTTGCCACGGGCCTGCCATTTGTTGTACTCAACAAGGGTATTTAGAGCCGATTGTCCCTGTACTGGGTGCTTGGGTGATTGCGCACAGCCACCTAGAAACAAAAAAAACATGAGCAAAATCAAATGAAATTGTTTCAAATGAGGTTCCTTACTTTCCATATTCGATTGATTTTTGGTAAAATTGGCCGCTTTAAAGCAGGGCTTGGGCAACACTGGCATTTATGACCATCATCGCACTTGGTATTAATCACAAAACCGCTTCCGTTGAATTACGTGAAAAAGTCGCATTTTCACCAGAGCAATTGTCTCGTGCTTTGGAGCAGCTCAATCGGTTATCAGAGTTTCATGAATCAGTGATTGTGTCTACCTGTAACCGTACCGAAATCTATTGTAGCCTCGACAATGATAATTCCCAAGCGCTTCTCGGTTGGCTGGCAGATTTCCATGATATTTCGCAGCAAGAGTTAGCGGATAATGTTTATATTCATCAAAATCAAGATGCGGTAAACCATTTAATGCGAGTTGCATGCGGTTTGGATTCATTGGTGTTAGGTGAACCGCAAATTCTTGGCCAGATAAAGCAAGCTTATAACAGCTCGAAGCATCATCATGTGATCCAGCCCATGTTTGAGCGCTTATTTCAAAAAACCTTCTCAGTTGCAAAGCAGGTACGTACTGAAACTGAGATTGGTGCCAGTGCGGTATCCGTTGCTTATGCTGCGGTGAATCTAGCAAAACATATCTATGGTAAGCTCGATAAAACAAAGGTCTTGTTGATCGGGGCAGGTGAAACCATAGAGTTAGTTGCCAAGCACCTCTCTCAACATCACCCACAGCACATTACCGTTGCAAACCGAACAATTGAGCGTGCTAAAAATCTAGCCGAGGAAATTGGCGGAGATGTCATTTCTCTTGCTCAGTTACCAGATGAATTACAGCATGCTGATATCGTGATAAGCTCTACAGCAAGTACTTTACCGATAATTGGTAAAGGGGTGGTAGAACAAGCGTTAAAGCAAAGAAAGTATCGTCCTATGTTGTTTGTTGATATTGCAGTGCCAAGGGATATTGAAAGCCAAGTCAATGAACTCGATGCTGCTTATTTATATACGGTTGATGACTTACAAGCCATCGTTAATGAAAACATCGCAAGTCGCGAACAGGCGGCAACACAAGCGCAGGCGATCATTGATGATAAAACCAGAGAGTTTGCAGATTGGCAGCGCTCTTTAAAATCGGTTGATGTGATCCGTCAGTACAGGACATCAGCACAGGAAATAAAATTAGAGCTCGTGGAAAAGGCTGTAAATCAGCTACAATCGGGTAAAGATTCAGAAAAAGTCTTGCTTGAGTTGGCTAATAAGCTCACAAACCGACTTACTCACGCCCCTACACACGCTATCCAAAAGGCAGCAAAAGATGGGGATACAGAGCAGTTAATATTGCTTAAGCAGGCATTAGGTATTGAACAGGAATAATATATAGATGAAAGAGTCTGTCTATCGTAAGTTAGAAACCCTAGTTGAGCGTCATGAAGAAGTTGAAGCAATGCTAGGCGATCCAGAAGTGATTGGCGATCAGAACCGCTTTCGCGCACTTTCTAAAGAGTACTCAGAGCTTGAAGATGTTGTAAAAACATTTACTGCTTATCAGCAAGCACAAGAAGATGTCGCTACAGCAGAAGAAATGTTGAAGGATTCAGATCCTGATATGCGTGAAATGGCGCAAGAAGAATATAAAGAAGCAAAAGCGGCGATTGTTGAGTTAGAAGATCAACTACAAGTGTTGATGCTGCCAAAAGATCCAAAAGACGACAACAATGTCTACTTGGAAGTACGAGCTGGTACGGGTGGTGATGAGGCGGCTATTTTCGCAGGTGACTTATTCCGTATGTACAGTCGCTACGCTGAAACGCAAAAGTGGCAAGTAGAGGTGGTAAGCGCTAACGAAGGTGAGCACGGCGGTTATAAAGAAGTCATTGCCAATATCAAAGGTGATGGTGTGTATGGCAAGTTGAAGTTTGAGTCAGGCGCACATCGTGTACAACGAGTTCCTGAGACTGAATCACAAGGTCGTGTTCATACCTCCGCATGTACTGTTGCTGTTATGGCCGAAATTCCAGAGGCAGAAGCAATAGAAATCAACCCTTCAGACCTCAAAGTAGATACATTTAGAGCGTCAGGTGCCGGTGGTCAGCACGTCAACAAAACAGACTCTGCTATTCGTATTACGCACATTCCAACCGGTGTTGTAGTTGAGTGTCAGGATGAGCGTTCTCAGCATAAAAACCGCGCGAAAGCGCTTTCAGTATTGGGGGCACGACTACAGCAAGCTGAAGATGAGAAGCGCCAAGCTGCAGAAGCCAGCGAGCGCCGCAATCTAGTTGGTAGTGGTGACCGCTCTGAGCGTATTCGCACCTATAATTATCCGCAAGGTCGTATTACAGATCATCGTATCAACTTAACGTTGTATCGCTTAAATGAAGTGGTCAGTGGTGAACTGGGCGCGATCATTGATCCACTTCTTATTGAACACCAAGCAGATTTACTTGCTGCGATGGGTGATGACTAAGGTGACCCTGCTGTCCAATGCCCAAGCAATTGCTTGGGCAACGAATCAATTGTTCGAGCACTCAGATTCTCCCAAACTCGACGCAGAGGTACTGCTACTGCATATCCTCGACAAGCCTAGAAGTTACTTATTTACATGGCCTGAAGCCGAACTAACAGAACAACATCAACAATTATTTAAAGAATATATTGCACGGCGATTGCAAGGCGAGCCTGTTGCGCATATTACAGGTGAAAGAGAGTTTTGGAGCTTATCGTTTTATGTTAACAACAGCACGTTAATCCCCAGACCAGATACAGAGACTTTGGTTGAATATGCTCTTGGCTTGGCATTACCTGAACAAGCAAAAGTGCTCGATTTGGGCACTGGTACAGGCGCAATTGCTTTATCTTTGGCGTCTGAAATGCCCAATTGGCAAGTATGGGCGGTCGATTATTCTCATGATGCAGTAGCGCTTGCAGTGCGAAATCAACACAGGCACGGCTTAAATAATGTGACTATTGCGCAAAGTGATTGGTTCTCTAATGTACCTGAGCAGCTTTATGACCTTATAGTCAGCAACCCTCCCTATATCGAATGTGATGACGTTCATTTAAAACAGGGAGATGTCCGCTTTGAGCCTTTGTCAGCGCTGGTTGCACCAGAAAATGGTTATGCTGATATTCGCCATATAGCTTCGCAGGCTAGAAAATACCTACGCCCAGAAGGATTTATTTTGGTCGAACATGGGTTTGAACAAGGTTGCGGTGTCAGAGAGATTTTTGCACAAATGGACTATCGCAATATACTTACAATAAAAGATATGGCAGGCTGTGATAGAGTAACTTTGGCACAAATGCCTCAGTGATGCGTTGAATGCATTAATATTTTTAATTACAGCCCGCGTCAAACAAGCGTTAAGGACTCTCTATGGATGATTTTTTGTTTTCAGATGAGCCAACCGATGTCATCGAAACGGAACAAAGTGGCACTTGGAAAGTCATTATTGTCGATGACGAACCTGAAGTACATGCAGTCACAAAACTTGCATTGAGTGATTTTGAGTTTCAAAAGAAAAAGCTGGAATTCCTCAGTGCTTATTCTGGTGAAGAAGCAAAGCAAGTGGTTGTTGAGCACCCAGATGCAGCCATTGTGTTGCTGGATGTGGTGATGGAAACTGACGATGCAGGTCTAAAAGTCGCGCAGTTTATTCGGGAAACGGCAAAAAATAACAATATTCGAATTATTCTTAGAACGGGGCAGCCTGGACAAGCCCCCGAGCGACAAGTGATCGTTAACTATGATATTAATGATTACAAATCTAAAACAGAATTGACTGCGCAAAAACTGTTTACAGTAGTGATGTCTAGTTTGCGTTCCTACCGAGATATTTTGTCTATCGATCAATCTCGTCAAGGACTTGAGAAAATCATTACCGCTTCACGCGATATTTTTGCAACACACTCAATCGAGCAATTTATCGAAGGCGTTATGCAGCAACTGACCTCGCTGCTCGGTACAGTTGATGAAGCCATGTATGCAACCTCCCTAGTTGCCAGCAATGAACCTGACACATGCAGTGAAGAACTCGTTGTATTTACTGGGCGAGGAGAGTTTGCAAAATGTGAAGGTAAGCCGATTGAAGATGTTCTCAACGAAGAGCAAATTCAAGCGTGTAAAAAAGCCCTCAATGAGAAAAGCATCGTATACAAAGACAACTATTTATTCTCATATTGCTCAAGTGAGTATAATCATGCATCTATGTTGTTTGTGTCTGGGATCCCTGAGTTTTTAACTGATACGCAAAAGCATTTAATCGAAATTTTCTCTCAGAATGTGCAGTTGGCATACGAAAATGTGCAGTTGCAAGCTGAAATTGAAGATACACAGCAAGAGCTAGTTTACCGCCTCAGTGAAGCATTAGAAATGCACTCGACTGAATCCGGCAATCATGTAAAACGTGTTGCATATATTTGCCATGCACTTGCTGTGGGCTATGGGCTTGGAAATAGAGAAGCAGATCTCGTTCGGATAGCGTCACCTTTACATGATGTTGGCAAAGTTGGCATTCCTGACGCCATATTAAATAAACCTGCAAAGCTTGATGACGAAGAATGGACCGTGATGCAAAGCCACGCCAAGAAAGGGTATCAATTACTACGAGACTCGAAGCGGGAAATAGTGAATGCAGGGGCTATCATTGCTAGAGATCATCATGAGAAGTGGGATGGCAGTGGTTACCCAAAAGGCACTAAAGGTGAAGATATTCATGTGTTTGGACGTATTGTTGCCTTAGCTGATGTATATGATGCACTGCGTCATCGTCGCTGCTATAAAGAAGCATGGGAGCTACCTGATGTCATTAAAGAAATTAATAATCAAAGCGGAAAGCACTTTGACCCGAAATTGGTTAATGTTTTTAATGAGATCATAGATGAGCTAGAAGATATCTTGGTGCGTTACCCAGATAAAGTGTGAGGTTGATGTGGATTATATTGCTTTAAAACATACTCATATGATTTTTGCCCTGTTGAGTATCATATTGTTCTATACGCGTTCAGTGTCCCGTTTAGCAACCGGCAAATTGGCAAAACAAAAGGTGTTGTTTATTACCAGTCATGGTGTTGATACCTTGTTGCTTATATCAGCTGTGTATTTGGCAATCACGTTAGGAATGAAACCTAGCTCACAACCTTGGTTAATGGAAAAAATTATCCTTGTTGTGGGCTATATAGCACTGGGCTTCGTGATTGCGAAGTCAAAAAGTAAAGCAAAACAAATCCCTGCGTTGCTTGGGGCGACAGGTGCTTTACTAGCGATTGGCTATTTAGCTTCGACTAAGAGCGCATTTATTCTTTAATCTATTGCCAGAAAACCTACTACAGCTCGGCGTGTTCGAATTATCAGCGAGTTAAGCGAGCGATAAATTTCCCCTTGGGAATGGGCTAAAAAGTGTTACACTACCGCCTTATTACTTTCACATGGGTTAGCAGTACAGTCTATGACGGATACTTGGTTTGATGAACAGCAAGAATTAGGTATGGATTATGCCGTGCCTGCATTACTTCGTAGCATTTATGCTGAACAACGTTGGGATGCGCAAGCCGACACCGAACAAACGCTGTGCCAATTGGCTGAGCTAGAGTTGGCTGTTGACGAAATGTGTGTAAAGGAAAAAGACGTACATAAGCGTGTAGACTTGTTGCTTGATACTTTTTATACCAAGTGGCTGTTTAGCGGAACTGGGCAGAAAGTGCCTGAGTACTTACTCAACAATATCGGTTACGTGCTAAAAATGCGCAGTGGCACTAGCACTGCGTTGGCAATTTTACTTGCGCATCTTCTTGAGCGTGCCAACTTTAATGCGACTGTTGCACTAATGCAAAATGAAGTCATGGTGCATGTGGCATTAAGTAGTGAAGAAGGCTACATCATAGATCCGGCTTCTGGTCAGCAGTCTTGGTACGTTACCCCCGAAAATGATGGCGAAAAAGATCAAGAGCCAATGGAGTTGATCATAGGGGATGAAGCCTTCAAACTTTATCTAGCACAACAAAAATGGTCTTTTATTGCTGCTGAAAAATTTAGCCACGCATTGAGCTGTGTTGAGTTACTGATGGAACTATTAGGCGATGACCCTTACGAGAGACGCGACAGAGGATATTTGCTCAATCAACTTAACTGCCCAAAAATGGCCAAAGATGATTTACAGTTTTTTGTAGATGAATGCCCTGATGACCCCACCATTGAGATCATACAGAATCAAATAGAAGAGCTTGCCGACCACAATAATATATTGCACTGATGTGTGTTGGCCCTGCCAGCACAACGCTTGGATGTATGGCCGTTGAAAATACGCAAGTAAAATACCGATCATCGACTAACCGCGAGTAGTCAAACTAAATGCAAGATTATATGCTCTAAACACTTTAATCAAAGTTATTGGTTAGGCTGAGTGCTCTTAGGTATAAATTAACGAGTGATTTCATTCCCGTATTGCCAAACTAAGATGTGTACTCAGCGTTTTTGCCATAATGGCACTATGCTTGATTTTATCAATCGCAGATTTGCCCTCAAAGAGAATAAAAAATACAGTGTACTAGGTAGCAGGGCATATTGATTGTTCTTCACCTGTTTAAATTGGATTGAAATATGAATACACAGATTATTAAAGTTGGAAACATCGAAGTTGCGAACGACAAACCCTTTGTTTTGTTCGGTGGCATGAATGTGCTTGAATCACGTGATCTCGCAATGCAAATTGCAGAGCACTACGTTGAAGTCACTTCAAAGCTAAACATCCCATATGTATTTAAAGCTTCTTTCGATAAGGCTAATCGCTCTTCAATTAATTCGTACCGCGGTCCGGGCATGGAAGAAGGACTTAAGATTTTTGAGGAGATCAAACGTACTTTTAATGTTCCGGTGATCACCGATGTTCATGAGCCATTCCAAGCTGCACCCGTTGCAGAAGTTGCGGATGTAATCCAATTACCCGCCTTTTTGGCGCGCCAAACTGATCTAGTTGTGTCTATGGCAAAAACAGGTGCAGTGATCAATGTTAAAAAGCCACAATTCTTGGCGCCTCATGAGATGCGTCACATCATTAAAAAAATTAATGAAGCGGGCAATGAGCAAGTAATTTTGTGTGAACGCGGAAGCAGTTTTGGTTACAACAACCTTGTGGTTGATATGTTAGGTATGGATGACATGAAACATATGGCGCCAGTGATTTTCGATGCGACACATGCGCTGCAGCGCCCAGGTGGCCGTGCTGATTCAGCAGATGGCCGAAGAGCACAGGCGGCAGAACTTGCACGCAGTGGTATGGCGTTAGGCCTTGCTGGTTTATTTATTGAGGCGCACCCTGATCCAAATGTTGCCAAATGTGACGGTCCGTGCGCGCTGCCTTTAAATAAATTGGAAGGCTACTTGAAGCAAATGAAAGCGGTTGATGAGTTAATCAAGAGTTTTGATGCGCTTGATACCAGCGCGAGCGTTTAATTTGCCTAGTTAGGCCGGGCAGTGACCATAGGATGGTGGTTGCCCCAAAATACAACAACATAAAATATAACAACATGTAAAGGCGTCCTGCTATGGCAAGAAGGTTACCACCACTGAATGCTTTAAAAGCGTTTGAAGCAGCAGCCAGGCACTTGAGTTTTACCAAAGCCGCTGAAGAACTATTCGTAACGCAGGCGGCTATCAGCCACCAAATAAAAACGCTTGAAGAACACTTGGGATTAAAGTTGTTCCTCAGAAAAAACCGCTCCTTGCTACTGACAGAAGAAGGGCAAGGCTATTTTTTAGACATAAAAGATATATTTTCGCAGCTTATTGATGCAACTGAAAAGCTGCTTGCTCGGGGCGCAAAAGGTTCACTCACGGTGAGTTTAACGCCGAGCTTTGCAATTCAATGGCTGGTGCCAAGATTAAGCAAATTTAACGAATTGTTTCCGGATATCGATGTGCGGATTAAAGCCCAAGATCAGGATGAAAACTCGCTAACTGATGATGTCGATGTGGCAATTTATTATGGTCGTGGTAACTGGAATGGTGTGCAAACCCACAAATTACACACTGAGTACTTAGTGCCTTTGTGTAGCCCTTTGTTACTCAATGGTCCAAAGCCTCTCGACCAGCCAAGTGATTTGGCTAATCATAACTTATTGCACGATACGACGCGTCGCTCTTGGAAGGCATGGCTTAAAACTGCCGGTGTGCGCAATGTGCCTGCGAATACAGGGCCTATTTTTAGCCATTCATCCATGGTGCTACAGGCTGCTGTGCATGGTCAAGGCATAGCATTGGGCAACAGTGTACTGGCAAAACCTGATCTTGATGCAGGCCGTCTGGTTATCCCATTCAGTCACAGCTTAGAAAGTAAAAACGCTTACTATCTGGTCTGTCGGGAGTCGCAAGCGGAGCTTGGAAAAATCGTGTCGTTTAAAGATTGGATGCTCAGTATGGTTGAGCAAGAACAAATATAACAAGGTACTTTAACTATGAGTAATAAGGTTGTCGTTGAATGGCACAAGGCCCAGAACCCTGTGGCACAGTTTGTATTTGCCCATGGTGCTGGTGCCGGGAGTGATTCAGACTTTATGCAGGATATGGCGGCCAAGCTTGCTGAGCAAGGTATTGATGTTGCGCTGTTTGACTTTGAGTACATGGAAACAGCCAAAGCGTTAAATAAGAAGCGACCACCTGATAGAGCGCCCAAACTGCTTGCTCGTTTTGAGCAAGTATTGTCCCAAATTGATAGTAAACTACCGCTATTCATTGGCGGAAAATCCATGGGAGGGCGCATGGCTTCTATGCTGGTGTGTGAATCGGATTCGCCTATTAAAGGTGTGATTGCATTTGGCTATCCATTTCACCCGCCCGGTAAGCCCGAAAAGCTGAGAACAGAGCACATGGGTGACATCCCGTGTCCATTTTTGATACTGCAAGGTGAGCGAGATACATTTGGTAATAAAGCAGAGGTAACTGCATTGCAATTGGATGCAACGCCAGAGTATTTTTGGTTACCAGATGGGGATCATTCTCTTAAGCCCCGTAAAGCAAGTGGCTTAACTGAAATGCAGAATCGCGATGCCGCAGCACAAAAAACAGTGCAATTTATTCGAGATATTTGCCATGGCTAAACTATTTTTATTAGCAGGCAGTGTGTTTTGTATGCTGTCAGTGGCGCTAGGTGCCTTTGCAGCCCATGGCTTAAAGCACCACGTGAGTGAGTATGCAGTTGGCATATTTAAAACGGCTGCCGAATACCAAATGACACATGGTTTGGCGCTCGTTGCAGTGGCACTGTTGATGAAGTGGGGCATGCGGCTTAAGTGGGCAGGCCATGCATTTATCGCTGGTATTGTACTGTTTAGTGGCAGTTTGTACTTATTGGCGCTAACTGGCGCAAAGTGGTTGGGCCCTATCACTCCCATCGGTGGAACGTGTTTTATTATTGGTTGGCTGATACTCATAGTAAAGGCTGCTAAGCAACCTCTTTAATTTTGGAAACTCTTTAACTTTGGAAGTATTGAAACAATGTCGAGTGTAGTAATTTATTGCCGTAGTGGTTTTGAAAGTGATGCAGCTGCCGAAATTAACCATCACGCTATGCAGCAAGGTGTTGCTGGTTATGTAAAAGCTAAACCAAATACTGGATTTGTGACGTTTGAATGTTACGCAAGAGAAGATGCGGAGCGGTTGGTTAAACAAATCGACTTCAAAAGTCTTGTTTTTGCTAGGCAGTGGTTCACGGGAACTTTGCTGACGAATATGCCATTGGAAGATCGCGTAGGCGAAATAAAACAGTGCGTGACAGATTTCCCGCTGTGTGGCGACTTGCGAGTAGAAACTCCTGACACCAATGAAGGCAAAGAGCTATCCAAATTTTGCAAAAAAATCTCGACGCCATTAGCCAAATCGCTTGAGAAGCAAAATAAGTTGACGCGCGGTGTAAAGCCGCAAAAGCCTGTTCTGCATATTTTGTTTTTAGCCAATGATACTGCATACGTAGGGTACTCATTTAGTGACAATAACTCACCGTTTTTTATGGGGATCCCTAGGCTAAAAATGCCGGCTGATGGGCCAAGCCGCTCGACCTTAAAATTAGATGAAGCATTTAACGTATTCTTGACCAAAGAGCAGGCGGAAGAGCGCGCTCGCCCAGGTATGAGAGGGGTTGATCTAGGGGCTTGCCCTGGCGGCTGGACTTACCAACTGGTCAGGCGAGGTATGTTTGTGGCAGCCATTGATAACGGTCCAATGAATGACAAGCTGATGGAAAGTGGCCAGGTTAAGCACTTTAGGGAAGATGGTTTTAAATACCGCCCTGAAAAGCGCAATATAGATTGGCTGGTATGTGATATGGTCGAAAAGCCAAGTAAAGTGACACAACTGATGATCGACTGGATAGTCAATGGTTTTGCCAGGGAACTCATATTCAACCTGAAACTGCCAATGAAAAAGCGTTTTGATAGCGTGTATGAATGTTTGCAGCTGATTGAAGATGAACTTGCACATTATAATGTCGGTTACAAATTGCAAGCGAAGCACCTATACCATGATCGCGAAGAAGTTACTGTGCATATTCAGGTCTTAAAAGTCCCTCAGAATTTGTATAGTTAATTTTTATTTGGCGTAATTACATGGATGTAAATGCCTGTGTCTTGTTGTTTATCGCCATCATTACTGATGTCGCAGTTTTGAAGGTAAACGCCCATCGTCTTTAAGTAACTCACTTTCTTGTTAATTTGCTATCCCATTAATTTTCATTACGTAAGAGTCTGAATGTTATAAAAATCACTTCGAAATCAGCATCAAACGTGACCTTTTATCATCTAGGCACAGTCATATTTATGTTTCAGAATATATTCAGCAGATTGAGACGGCATGATTTTTACTTCTATATAAGAGCTGTAAATATATTAGTTTTAAATTGAGGAATTTTTTATTTTCATTGCGCACTTTATTATATGAAGGCATTTATTTTTAAAAAGTGAATCAAGAGGCTGAAAATGACGAGCTCACAGCCATGTTTTACGATTGTATACAGTTGAGAATGTTCAACTCTAGTCCGGGCAAGCGCCCAAAAATTTAAAACAACTAATTTATATTAACTTTTGTTGTTTGACTTGTTTAATGCTGAGTAACAAATTTTACGCATTTTTTGTATTTTTTATACGCAAAATTACGTCTTTATGATAGTGTTTGAGTGAAAACTCAACAATATAAAAACATAATAAAGGATAAAATTATGAAAACTGCTTGTACTATGTTCACTATCGCCCTTCTTTTTGGTTCTTCTTCTGCACTTGCTAGCTGTAATAAATACAGTTGTGAAGGCGTATCCAATGTCGTCTTTTCTTCGGTTATCGCCGATAGCGATGCAGTGAAAATTAAATTTCATGAGGGCACGAACGCGACGTTAAGTTGTAATCTTGATGCTGATAATGCAGCCGTATTAGATCAAAAAAGCCCAAATTTCCGCAATATGCAATCTATGTTGTTAACTGCCATCGCAGCAAATTTACCTGTTGGTCTGCAATTTGATAAAGCATCTTCAGGTTGTGCTGTGCAATCGGTAGAAGTCAAAGTCGTAGAATAACTTTTCTTAACGAACTACTCGCAACGAGCAACCAAGTGTAATTTATTTTGAGTATAACTTTGGCTTTTTAGCTTAAGTTAGCAGTTACTTCTTTATGTTACGAAGTACTTTATTTGCTCTGTGATCAATGCCTATTCATGGCTTAGATATACAACAAGAAAAGTGAATTCTGTATGTTAAAGAAACAAGGATTATTGGCCCTACCTCTTGGGCTATTGAGTTGCTGGGTTCATGCCAGTCCAGTTACTCCTACTAACAATGTATGGCAAGATAGCAGCGGAAATCTTTATTATCAGCAACCAGTTAAACAAGTAACAACCGCTGATGAAGCGCCCGTCAGTATCCGGGTTTTTGAGTCTCACCCATATGTTCGTATTGTTCAAACAGCGAACGGATTCGAACTAGAAGGTATTTCAAAGTCTGAGTTCGCAGCACAACATAGCGAAATGGATGTGGTGGGCAAACGACTGCGCAGCGACTTCGATGGAGATGGCCAAGCAGATGCACTGATCCAGACTGACCTTGGTCATGAGTTGTTGGTGTCACGCAATACGGTTAAACCTTATCGCATAGGGATTAATATCCGAGACTTTGGTCAGCAAATGGAAGTGCGGGACTTCAACTACGATTTTCGTGCTGATATTGTCGATAAGAGCAATGATAAAGTGCACTACGCACAATCAACCGGATTGAGTCATGCTATCAATACCAATGATTATGTCGGCTCTTTACCTGCTCAAAGCAATGTTTCGCCTGGAGGCGAGTTTACCTACAATATTCCGATCACCTTAGGCGAAGCGACTGGCGGATTGAAACCAAATGTATCGCTGAGCTACGCATCTAACCCTCGCAATGGTCACGTCGGGGTCGGTTTTAATATCGATGGGCTCAGTGCCATCACTCGATGTGAAAAAAATATGGAGACAGATGGTGTTGCTGGATCCGTGAATCTAGATCAGAATGATCGCTTTTGTCTAGATGGACAGCGTCTGATTGTAAAATCAGGCCGCACCTATGGCAGCAACAACTCAGAATACCGAACTAGGCAGAATACTGGGCAAAAGATCATTGCGCACACTTCTAGCACAGTTACAGGCCCTTATGCGTTTACTGTATACGATACACAGGGAAATAAACTGACTTATGGTAAACATGGCTCTGCACAGGATGCGTTAATCAAGGCCAGTAATAACCGAGGTTATACCTGGGCGTTAAAGCGCGTCGAAGATGCGTCTGGTAATTACTATACTTATAACTACACCAAAGTGAACGGCAGTCTTGAGTTTTATCCCACATCTATCAAGTATTCAGGTCACGGCAGTGGCGCAACCCGCAATGAGGTTCGCTTCAACTGGGAAGATCGACTCGATAAGCGTAGACTCGCCTATTTAAAAAACAATAAGATCACGCTGACTAAACGCCTTAAAAATATAGAGTCTTATTATTCCGGTCGGTTGCTACGCCGTTATAATCTGACTTATGGCTATGCTGGCACCGGTGTAACGGAAAGCGTACTGAAAAAAGTGCAAGCATGTTCAAGTAACAATAAATGTTTGTCACCAACTGTATTCAACTGGAATTCAAGGGGCTCTGTGAGGTTAGGTCGAGATATTGGCCGTGATTACTCAAGAAACAGCCGCTATAAAGCGCATCAGTTTATGGACTTCAATGGTGATGGATTAACTGATATTGCCTATGTGCGCAACGATAGAGGTAGCTCATCAGACCATTTATATATGATCCCAAACAATGGTCGCGGATTTGGCGATGAGCGTCGGTTTCATGATCTTGCCAACAAGACATTCCGCAGAACATGGAAAATAGTCGATTATGATAAAGATGGTAAGGATGACATTCTTTATTTATCTGGCAGTAATCAGCATTGGAAGTTGATGCGCCATACATCTGCGATGAACTTTTCATTTACGTCTTTAACCTCCATTAGTAAGCCGACGAATGATGAAAATACGCGATTTTTGGATATCGATGCCGATGGTTATCCCGAACTACTACATTTTGTTGGCAATAAATTATCTTACCAAAAAGGCACTAAAACGGGCCTAGCTAGCGGTGCTGCTAAACCAATCAAGTTCAATTTAAATGCGCCAAGCGGTTCAACGGCTTCGATGATGTCCTATGACAAGGATGATAATACGTTTCCTGCGATGGACTTTAATGGCGATGGCCGCGCAGACTTTTTAGCCAAAGTCAGAGTGTCTACCTACAATGATGATCCTTTCCCACCGTGCGATCGTCCATGGGCATGTGAAGATCCCAGAATTGTACAGCCACAACTGCAAGCGGGCGCATCAATAAAACAAGCGGATGATAATCAGGCTTTGATACCTGTTTCGCCTAAGCAATTGAACCCAGTTGATATGAGCAAATCGCCAGCGATTGAAACCCAGCAGTTGATGCAGCAACAAAGTGGACTTATTACTCCACAAGGTTACAGCCATAGCTATAGCTGGAAAATTCTTGTGTCGCAGGGCAGTGATACGTTTGCAGAGTTTGTTACTGTTTCGTCAACATATAATATTAAGGATATTCAAGCTGTCGAACTAAATGGCGATGGTCTGGCGGATATTCTCTATCGAAATAACAGCGATAATTGGTATGCCAGAATAAATAATGGACATGGGTTCAACAGTGCCGTTTACTTATTCAAGTATAACAAAGCAGCCTTAAAAACATTTGATATCAACGGTGATGGTACAGCAGAGGTCTATAGAGAAGACCACGGAGATCACTTTTATTTCTTTAATGGCAGTGGCTTTACGGCGAGAAAACTGACATCACAGGGATCAAATTTTGATTTCACCACTTTTATGGATGTTACTGGGGACGGCACGCCTGATAAATTAGTCTTTTCTGGGCGTATGGGCTTGTACCAAAACAGTGATAGTCCAGCTACTTTGCTCTCTTCGGTGACAGATGGATTTGGTGTTAAAACATCAGTCTCCTATTCTACGCTTAATAATCGCAGTGTATATGTACCGGACTATGATGCGAGGCACAAAAACTGGGGTAACGGCAGAGTAACAGACATAAAGAAAGGTGCTCGTGTTGTTAGCTTATTACGTAAAGGAGAGGATTTATTTACCTATAAATATTATGGTGCTAAAGCACAAGTCGGTCGTGGCATGCTCGGCTTTAGACAAGTTGTCATTGAGAGTCGAAATGCAGGCACTAAAGTTGTTAGTACATATCGCCAAGATGGGGATTATAGAGGCGCTGTGTCTAAAGTGCAGACATATGTAAAATTTGGTAGCGATACAAGCTCAGGCGGAGGCGGAAATCCCCCCCCACCACCGATAGATCCGTGCGATGAAATTCCTGAGATGTGTAACTGTAACTGGGAGCCTGGCAAACGCTGTGAGATCCCAAGAACAATTCCCGTCGATGAGCTGATAGCTTCTCCGTTAACGGCCATGAGCCGCTCTGAGTTAAGTATCCAAAGTGCCTCATCAAGCAGTGTTTGGCGATTGAAATCAGAAGTCACGAATACTCATGGTAATAAGAGAGATACAGGCTTTAAAGCTGGTAGCGCCACTTATCCATATATGGTTTATCCAAGTCGCTCAGTGACAAAGACCTATAATACGGATACCAGTAGCCAGACGCTTATTGCGACAAAAACCGAGCAATTAACCATAGATAGCTTTGGTAACCCGGTATCGAAAAAAAGTACTATTGACAGTAAAAATGGCTATGCGCACACGTCTGAAACACATACCTACTCGTACAGTAAATACGGTGGTAGATTGACGAAAAAGCAGGCGACAAAGCGTTATTTAAATCGCCTTAATGGCAGCAATCGAGGTAATTATCAAAATACGCAAACGGTAAACTATGCCTACGACAGCAAAGGGCGAATGATCAAAACAACCGCAGACAATGGCGTGGTCACGAGCTACACGCTGAATAGCTATGGTATGGTCACCAAAGAAACTGTATCGTCCCCAGGTTTACCCAATAAGGTATTGACGAAATACTATGACAGCACGAACCGTCATCTGACGGGGGAATCCAATAGCTTGGGTCACAGAAGTACCATCGGATATGACAGCTTGGGTCGCAAGTATTATGTGCAAACAGCCAATGGTCAGCGCACTTATAGTACTTATAACCAACTTGGACGAGTGACGGGAGAAGTATCTACACCGGCAAATAATACCAGTATCTCAGGCAGTCAAGCACTGAGTACGAGTAAGGTACAGTATTGGTGTAAATCGATAAACCACTGTCCGTCAAACGCAACCTACTACGAAGAAACTACCGTAGAAGGGGCGCCTGACTCCAGAGTCTATTTTGATAAATATGGGCGTGAAATTCGCAAAGGCAGTGTGTCCCTAAGTGGCACTTATGTATACACAGACTTTACTTATGATACGAAGGGTCGTAAATATCGCGAGTCTCTACCATATTTTGCTGGTGGCACAATACGTTGGACAGTTTATCAATACGATAAACAAAACCGTGTGATTAAAATTACCAAGGCTGACGGTTCTGTCTGGAAAACCGAATACAACGGTGAAGCGGTGACAAACGTTAACCCCTTAGGACGCCGTAATACTCAGGTTAAAAATGCCATGGGACTGTTGGTTAAAGTCACTGATGCAAACAACAAGTCTGCCGATTATCAATATGATGAAAATGGTAAGTCTCGAAACCTCAAAGGGCCAAAGGGGAACCAAATTCAAATATCGTATGATAAATACGGCAACAAAACTCGCGTGGTTGATCCTGATAAAGGTACAATAAACTACACTTATAACAAGTATCATCAGTTGACGAAAGAAACGGACAGCAACGGCAATGTGATGACATATAAGTATGATGTATTGGGTCGTATTACTGAATCTGTACGTAAAAAAGGCACTACTTTAGAGCATCATACGGTCACCAGTTATGACAGTGGCAGCTATGCAAAAGGCCAAGTTTTTACAGTTAACGATAAGGTGTCTGGGTTTACTGAACGTTATTACTACGATGCATTTAGCCGCAGTCGTGAAAAGCAGACGGTGATTGAAGGCGATACCTATAAGGAGAAGTGGGAATACAATAACTCAGGCCAGCTGACCAAGGAGATCGACGCATCTGGAAAGAGTGTTATCTATACATATAATGCTCATAAGCACTTAGCCTCTTTGAAAGACAGTCAGACCAATTCTGTGGTTTGGCGAGCTGTTACTGTGGATGCGTTTGGCAATCTAACCAAAGAACAACTCGGTAGTCGCATTGTACGAAACAAAGGTTTTGACGCTGAGACTGGTCTATTGACGAGTATGACAACAACGGGTAGTGGCACTTTGCAAAACTTGCGATATGACTGGGATAACCTAGGGAATTTGAATTATCGACAAGATTTAGCGATTGGCAAAAAAGAAACTTTTGCCTATGACACACTTAACCGGGTGACACGCAGTACGATATCCGGCGTTGCGACAACTGATATCCGCTACAATGAGTTGGGTAACATAACTTACAAGACTGGGGTAGGTAACTACCATTACCAATCAAGTAGACCCCATGCAGTCACTGAGGTCACAGGAGCCCGTGCGAACAAGTATCAATATGATGCTTCGGGTAATATGGTCAAAGACAATGACAGAGTACTAAGTTACAACACCTTCCATAAACCAACTTATATAGAGAAAGGGGATTACTGGGTTGAGTTTGAATACTCAGGTAATGGTAAACGCTTTAGACGCCTTGAGTTTGGTGGTGAGAAAGGTGCATTGATCCCGATTTTGAATGGAGACATAACCAAATTTATACCTGTTGCTCAGGAAACTCGGTATGTCGGAAAAGTTGAGTTTATCCGATATGGAGGTTCAAGTGCTTGGGTGAGCAAACGCTATATTGCCGGTAAGGTGTTGGTAACGACCGTCAATAACCAAGCAACCACTCGCTATATCTTGGATGATCACCTAGGGTCGACACATGTGATTGCAGACAGCAATGGCCGTTCGGTTCAAGTCATGAGTTTTGATGTGTTTGGTGCGCGTCGAGATGCTAAAACTTGGGCACGGGACTTCAGTGATACCAGCAAGTTTACCAGTATGATCACTCTGCGCGGCTTCACTGGCCATGAGCAAATTGATGAGGTAGGCCTTGTTCATATGGGGGGACGGATCTACGACCCAATTCTTGGTCGATTCTTACAAGCCGATCCTATGGTTCAGGCTCCTGAAAATATTCAAAGTCTTAACCGTTATTCATACGTAGTTAATAACCCTCTCAATAAAACAGATCCGAGTGGATATATTTGGGTGACGTTGGCAATCACCGCACTTAAAGCTATTGCTGCTAGCTCAGCGGTAAGTGCTGCGGTGGCAACAGCGATTAGCTATGCGTTGACTGCTTATACTTATTATGGCTACGCGCAATTTGCGATCAGTGTGAACAACGCCATTAAAGGAGGTGGAACGGCGATGGCCAACTTCTTAGGTGGGTTGAGTAAGAGCTTGGCAAAACAGTGGTTACAGGGCAAAGTCATGGATGCGACAGGCATGACGCAAGCAATTGAAGAGATTGACAAGAAGTTCTCTTTGAAAGTAACGCCGAGTGCGATTGCTGATTTACCAAAAATTGAGGCGGCTTCTTGTGTGTATGAGGACTTTGCCCAGTGTCAGGGGACGGACCACTACAAGCGCCTTTCAGATCAGGAACTTCAAGCAATGGACTTAGATCCGAAAGACTTTAATACGGAAAGCAGTATGAATGCGGCTCTGTTTAAAGATGATCAGGGTAAATACTTGTTGGTTTACCGAGGCACTGCGGAATTGCTACCTGATGTTGGTGCAGACATTACTCAAGCATTTGGTATTGAAACCACACAATACAATGAAGCAATGGATCTGGCACAGGTGGTGGTAGACAAGCTCGGTAATAACGTCGAGTTTGCCGGGCACTCGCTTGGTGGAGGACTTGCTGCCGCAGCGTCAATGTTTACTGGTAATCCAGCGACCACGATAAACGCGGCGGGTGTACATGATCGAACCATGACCCGCAAGGGGGTGGATATGTCGACCGTTGATCCGTCCAAGATCAAAGCGTACTACAACACCACTGACCTACTGCACATTGGGCAATTATTACCCTTCTTGCCGTCTGCCAATGGTAAGCAAATTGCATTGACACCATTGAGCTCACACGGCGTTGTTGGGGCATGTTCGTCTATGGGGGGCAAACCTTGCGACTATTCCGACTAGTTATAGTTGCGCTAATGTTTCTGCAGACCGGGTGCTTACAACTCGGTCATGCAGTAACGGGCGGCATTTATAGTATTTTACCGGAACAAGAATATACGGACCAATTGTGCTTAAAGCTCGCTCGAGCAGCATTAAATGGGAATTTGAAACGCTTAAATAAGCTGCTTGCTACGCCGAATCACCAGGTGAATTGCCAAGGGAAGACGGGGTTTACCCCTTTATACTTTGCTTTAAAAGGCAGGCAAATCAACACCTATACAAGACTACTTGAAGCGGGGGCTGATCCTAATATTCCATTCGGTGAAAGGGGTAACAATGTTACGTTTCTTGCAAGCTGGATAGGGATTGAATACTTACGGCCTGCTGCTGAACATGGTGCTGACTTTAACCAAAGAGATGCCTTTGGCAGAACACCAGTTTATAAAATCATTAGCTCAGATACGAACGAGGCATTTTTGCTAGCACTGAGCAAAGGGTTTGATGTCAACAATGTTGATAACTCTGGAGGCACGCCTATTGTAAGAGCCCTTGGTTCATATAAGTTTTTTATGGCTTGGAAGTTATTAGAGAATGGGGCCGATATAAATTTGAATCCACTCTCTAATGTAGGAGATGCATGCTTCCAGTTAAATAGAGCTATTGGGCGAAAACATGAATTGACTCAGTCAGCGCAATTAGAGATTGAACGATACCATCAGCGTTTGATGGAGGCGGCTAATTGTGACGCTAAATAGGGAGTGTTTTGTGCAGTACAGCACTCTCGTCGTATTTTGATAACTCAATAATATATAAAAATTTATTCGATATTTAAGGACAAAAAATGAAAAAGGTAATCGCACTTTGTTTGACACTCCTAAGCAGTGAAGCGGCCCTTGCTTACAATGCTAATCCGAGTGTGGAGATTAAAAATATTAGAGTTAGACCTACTGTTGCGTATGTATTATTTGAAGGGTGTAGTAGATATGCGAGAATTAACTTATCGAATGATTATTACAAATCTATGTTTTCCGTCGCTATGATGGCTGCGGCGTCTAATAAAAAGGTTGCAGTTGAATTCCAAGAAAATAAAAGCTGTGCATCAACAGAACCTCATATTAACTTTATAGATATAAAAATATAATCATATTCTAATGTTTTCCTAGTTATAAAGTTGGTTTGTCAGTTTATCCTGATAAGCCAATTTTATATTTCCTTCCTTTGATTTCAATTCATGCACTTTCTAGAAAGAGGTTTGCTGATTTCTTAATATTACTATATTCATAAGGTGTTTTGTTTTTTTTGGAGCTCGTATATAATTCGATTTTACTTTATAAGTTAAGGATACAAAATTGAATAAGTTATTGTTTTTGGTGTTATTACTTGGGGCTTCTATTCAATCGGCGTTTGCATCAAGTACAGAGTTATCGATAGGAACGCAAATTACAGAATTGAACGTTTATTCTAGACTTGGTAATGGTGATGTTTACGTCAAATTAAATATCAATGGCAACTATTGTAAACATGGCTACTTTATTAACAAGAATAGCGCGGGTTATGAATCTATACTTAGCAGTTTGTTGAGCGCATACCATGCACAATCTAATATAAAAATCTTTGGTTTTACTGGTCAAGCGCATCATTGGAGTGGAAATACAGGCCCAACTTGCGAAATTTACTCAGTTCAGCTTAAGCATTAAACAAGAATTTGTTAGTAGAAGCTAAAGTAGTTTAAAGGCTCATACAGATTAAATAAATTTTGCAGGTGCACTATCGTTTTATGTGCCTGCATTTTCGGTCAGTAACGAAACTTAACCTTTTTTATCCCGACCTCCTTTCCTCGTAAAGAAATATTTTGATACACATCTTATGTAAGTGCTTACTATTTCTGTATTTAAAGATACATCGATTTGTAAAATATACTAAGGCACTCTTTCTCTAGTTCTTTAGTCTAATTAATATACAGAACCTGTCCTTTTTATTGCTACATTGAAGCTGTCATACGAACAAGCGCACCGAATTAGGATAGTGGTTTAGCGCCGTATGGCTAATAACAATAACATGTAAGGACAGTATTATGGATAACAAAGAAAAAAACTTAGTTTCACAATCAACAGAGCAAACGTCTCGACGTAGTTTCTTGAAAAAGTCACTGGCTGTGGGTGGCGCTGTCGGCGCTGCACCGTTAGCTTTGCAGTCTTCGGCTGCTCATGCGCGGGGGGAGTACGGGCAGTATCACAAAGTATTTGGCAATGACCCGCGCTATATTTCAATGCTATTAGGTTCCAACATGCGCTTCTTAAGTCAGCCAACATACATTGGCGCGTGTAGTTCAGCTCATGAAGTTTATATGGCGGCAAGAGACGCGATCACGCAAGGAAAGCGCATCACAGTGCGGGCGGGCGGTCATTGTTATGAGGGGTTTGTGGACAATGATAATGGCGTTGTAATTGATATCAGTAATATGGATCGAATTTACAAGGATGGCGATTATTATGTGGTTGAAGCGGGTGCTAACTTAGGCCATACCTACAAAACCTTATTTAAGGAGTTTGGTAAAATAATTCCAGCGGGTTCGTGTTTTGGTGTGGGGATTGGTGGTCATGTTTGCGGTGGTGGATTTGGTGTGCACTCGAGACAATTCGGATTGTCGAGCGACTATTTAGCCGGTGTTGAATTAGTGGCGTTTAACGAATGGGGCGGTCAGGCCACTTATCCTCGCAAATATTTCAAAGGGCAATCGGCGCAGGCTGATGAAATCGTATGGGCGCATCAAGGTGGTGGCGGTGGTAATTTTGGCATTGTTACAAAATACTTTTTCAAAGATCTACCAGATGTGCCAGCCTTTATACATGCACAAGAAATATCGATCCCATGGGCGAGTTTAGATTATGCTCAGTTTGCAGCTTTACTAAAAAACTATGGTGAATTCTGGACTAAAAATAATGGTCCAGAAAGCCGCTTCAATGCATTGCATTCATCCATGTCTGTACCTAACTCTGTTGGAGGAAGTGGCGATATACGTATGCAATTGTTTAGTAGTGGCAACCCGGGCTTAATTGATGAGTTTTTGGATGCTGTTTTCTCTGCATCTCAATTAGCGCAGGCAAAAATAGGCTTGCGTACGACCGACCATATGGGGTTACAAAGTCAAGAAGATGCACCGCCGAGGCCTACACCGCCAGGCAGTTATTTCAGCTTACCATGGTGGTACGGAACACAATATGCGGCAGGTCCGTTAATCGGTGCAAGAGGGAAAAACAAATCAGCTTATATGAATAAACCGTTTCCTGAATCACAGATACGTACGTTATGGAATGAGCTACGAAATGGCGACTATTTAAGCCCTGGAGGCTTGGTACAAATTTCCTCTTACGGCGGTCAAATTAATGCATTATCTTCTTCAGATACGGCAGTCTCGCACCGAAGCTCTGTAATGAAGTTACAATATCAAACTTATTGGTTTGAACCTGCTCAAGACCCTTACCATATTGGCTGGATGAATGGCCTATACCTGAAAATGTATGGTGAAACGGGACCTGCTCCAGATGGCACTATGGACGGCTGTTACGTGAACTATGCAGATACCGATATTTCCAATTGGCAATACCTGTATTACAAGGATAACTACCCAAGGTTGCAGCAAGTCAAACGTTTGTTGGATCCGAAAAATCGTTTGAACCATGCTCAGTCGATAGAGCTATAGCCCTCGCGCTTTAAAATCAAGATTAAGGTAAATACCGAGTGGTATTTACCTTATGATTCTAATAGGAAAGTCTAATTTTTTGGTTTTTAAAATAATATCAACGGTTTAAAAAGTGGGTGAATTTATTATTCTCTCTAATGTTTTGTTTTTACGCAGGTTTTTAAGTTGCTCGATTGAAATTGATTCGTAGTATGTGAGGCGATTTTAATAAGGAGTATGAGATGTTAAACCTTAAAAAACGTAAACTAAAAACCTTGTCTCAAGATGCTGCGATTATCCCATCAAAGATGACCAAGCAAATTGGTGGTGCACACGTAAGTGTATCGTCAGATACTTATACAACGACCCACCCAGATGCATACAACTTGACCGATAAGGCAACAATTATCCAAACTGGACCAACAGATCCTGCTACTGGGCCGTTCACTGGCACTTTAACAGGACCAAGCACAATTACCGGCCCAGGCACAAGTGGACCAAGTATTTATATTTAAGTGCTACTGAATAGGTACGATGTGTCGTATTGACAACACATCGTACAAGATTGAAATTAATAGAGGTTCATACAATTGGCGTAAAATGTCGTTGTAGCGGGCCAATCACTAAACACCCCTTTAACGCCAACTTGTTTAGTCAATACATCCAGCACTGTATAAACATCGCCTTCGTTTTTAATAGCATCATTGATCCCTTGATAGTACCATCCACCACCTTGAGAGATCAGCCCTGAGCGCTCAAGAGTCCATGTGATTATATCAAGATTGGCAGCTTTTGCTGCGATTGCGTATCGTGAAGGTACCAGCTTGCCTGCTTCATCGAGTGTTAACAGCACCCATAAAGGGGGGGCGATAACATTAACACCACTGGCTTTGATTTCATCCATGTTTGGATGCCAAGTTTGTGCATTGTTTGGGTCGAAGTTGGGGTCGGAATAGCGACCATCTAAATACACACCACGCTTACCGTAGCGAGTATTGTGGCGCCAATACTGAACATCTTCAATATTGAAAGATTGTGGCAAAACTTTACGGGGAGAGACTCGAGCGGCGCGATATTCATCAACCATCTTTTGGGCGTAATCTTGTTGTGTCATCCCTTGATACGGCATTGCAACTGCAGGAGCCTTTAACTCAGGCGTCATTTTTACTCGTAGAGATTGAAATAACTCGATACTCTGTGCATGGGTCATCAATGTGCCAGTTGCAGAGTAAAGATCAGTGCGCCAGTTGGCTGTGCCTTTTACATATTCTTGCGGTGTACTCGCATCGGGGTTTGCGCCATCCATTTTGCCTTTGAGCTGCATAAACTCGTCAAGCGTTAAATCCGACGTACAGCATTTCGCGCTTGCTGGTGTGCCAGTGTTGGGATCTGCTGGGGTAAAAGGCTGACTACATTTAGCTGCCAATTCAGGGCGTAGTAAAATGTCAGTGCTGGTATGTAAATCACATTGGGCATGGCGGCAAACTAACTCTTTATCCTTAGTAAATGTAACATCACACTCCAATACGCCGGCGCCCATTCGTGCCGCTGCGATATAAGATTCTTTTGTATGTTCAGGGAATTGAGTGGGCGCGCCACGGTGTCCGATAGAAAACTGAGATTTAAAAAAGGGTCTGTTTACACACCGAGAGAGCTTGGATTTAAGTGCACTTGGTGCCATTTGGTCTAGTAAATAAAACGGTCTTGGCCCAAGTTGTGCAGAAGCACTGGCGCTGGCACTGCCTAGCAGTGCCATAGTGAATACGACTTTAGTTAAAATGTTCATAACGTCCCAGTATGGATTTTTTTAACTATTATCGGTATGAAATATGACGTTTTTACGAGTTGTTATCGGTAATTGCTTCGGTAATTTTCTACCCATAATTTAGTGGCGCCACAGACAGCAGCAGGCATAACGATCAGGTTTACAAATGGGATGGCTGTGAGTACAAATACCGCAAAACCAAACCCATATGAAAGGCCTTGCTTGCCTTTTAGATCTTGCTTCATTTGACTAAAGCTGATCTTATGATTGTCAAACGGGTAGTCATTATACTGTACGTTGTACATCCAGCAGGTAAAGAGGATCCAAAGGATTTGTCCAATAATAGGCAGCATCCATAACATTAAAAAGAAAATGATTGCCCTAGGTAGGTAATAGCATAACTTAGTCCACTCCCGCCCCATCATCCGAGGAACGTCCTTTAGTAGGTCTGTAAAACCATCATCATTAATGGGTTGGCCTGTGAGATGGAGCTCTACTTTTTCCGATAGCAAACCATTAAACGGCGCCGCAATAAAATTGGTAATAACAGTAAATACCATACTGTAACTGAATAGAATAATTAAGATAGCTAGGGGCCATAGCAGCCATTCTAGCCAACTAAGCCATGTAGGTAGTGCGTTATTTAGATATTCAAACCCTTGTGTTAACCAGTCAAATAGAAAAAACAGCGATCCGCCAAATAACAGAATATTGATAAATAACGGGATAAAAACAAAGCGTTTGAGTCCTTTTTGGCCAAGCATGGAAAAGCCCGCTATAAAGTACTCCATCCCTTTTGTAATTTGCATCGTTAAGCTCTAAATTGGGAACAGTTGAAGTCTATTATAATCGTTAATTGCATTTTAGTGCGTGATTTTTTGATCTCTATCATTGCAAAAGAAAGTCTTTAAATTCATGGCCTAGAGAGGGAATGTCACACTCTCTTACAATTAACTTAGGTATGGGATCAGGGGTTACCCCTTGTAAACACCTAGGTGAGTCCATACACTAATTGATAGATCATCTAGGAGTGAAAAACAGCATGCGTGTCTTTCAGTTATTGTTTGCAGTTAGCTTAGCGACGTTACTTTGTGTAACGGCGGCAGGCGTGCATGCAGCTGAAGAAAGGCAGCAAATTGTCGAGCTTATTGCAGATCTCGATTTGCAATACTTAGATGTGGATCTTGATGAAGCTTTGCCGTTATCAAGTGTCAAAAGTTCATTGTGTACCACAGATGTTGTTGGCTCAACTTCTTGGTCTTTCCTTGGTTCTGCTCAAAGTGCGACGCGAATTCGCGCACCCCCTGTTCAATAATCCCCTTATAAAACACCATAATTAATTTAACTTAATCATCGTGAGGTGGATCATGAGCTATTATCATGCACTTAAAACTGCGGCTGTGAATACAGGCGCTGTAACAAACAATACCGTTAATGTGGCTACGGCCAATACTCGAGCGTTTGAGCAATTACCTGCGGAGCAATTTCTTCGCCCTTTACCAACGATATACATAGATCTAGATGCGACCCTAGATGAAGCTGCTTTGGTATTAAACAAAACACATCAAGCCGCAGCACTTGTCATATCAACAACTGGCGAGCCAATCGGATTAATTTCTTCTGCTTTATTAGGTAGCCGAAATGTCCTTGAAAAGGCACAGACAATGGGCTTAACTCGGAATGATTTAAGCGTTGCGGATATGATGATCGCGATATCGTCACTGCGTCAAATATCAACTGCTCAGGTTGTTGAAGCCCAAGTTGGAGACATTAAAGCAACGATTGAAGCGGATGGTTTAACTTATTTATTTGTACAAAATAGCCAACAAAAAGCAGTTGGTTATTTTGATGTAATTGATTTAGTCAAAAATAGTAATGGCGTGATCACAGCACTTAAACCGTGTCATGATTTTAAAGATGTAGTCGCGCAAATACTGCACAATAAAGAAATGTAACAGTTCCCCCAAAGTTAATGTAAATTAAACCCAAGGCATCTTTATGATGCCTTTTTTAGTGCTTGAGTTTATTAAGGTAGCTTTACATTGTGGTGTTTTGCGTACCAATAAAACAAAGGCAGCTCTATGATTGTGAAACTGACCAATGTAAACCAAGCCCAATTTACCTCAAAAAAGAACAAGGTAAATTCGACCCCCGTGGCAAAGTACTCCGAGCCTACAATTGCGAGCGAAAGCATTGAAGCAATAAAATCTTGCGTAGACACCTTTTTAAAGTCGTTACCTGCATATTTGGGTGAGATAATGAAATAGGTTATTGCAAGAATAACGATATTTAGCAGGATAACATGAAGCTCTGCGGACATAACTGCGTCTCAAATTGGGTTAGATAGGAGTGATTTCAATACGCATCACTTTTTATTTTGTTGCTATTGTAATCACAACTGAATGCGAGTGCAAAGCGCACTGACTAGGGGATCGCTAATATTTGTCGTTCGCCTTAGCGCCGAAAGCAGCAATTCCGCTGCACTTTGTCCTATATTGTGTATATACTTCGCTTCCTAACCAAATGAGGTGTGTATGCTGTCTAAAAATCAACAAAAACTTATTCGCGCTCTTGCACAAAAAAAATACCGTAAACAACATGGTCTGTACTTAGTTCAAGGCGAAAAGAATGTCTTGGAATTACTGCAAGCGAAGGTGGAAGTACAACAGATTTTTGCCACACCTCAATTTATTCTTAGTCATGAAAATACCTTGAGGCATTGCCAA
This sequence comes from Pseudoalteromonas luteoviolacea, assembly GCF_018100925.1. Classification (GTDB taxonomy): domain Bacteria; phylum Pseudomonadota; class Gammaproteobacteria; order Enterobacterales; family Alteromonadaceae; genus Pseudoalteromonas; species Pseudoalteromonas obscura. Next base: position 393,933 of record NZ_JAGJEH010000008.1, read on the forward strand.
GTTACCGAATGTGATGAACAGTCACTCAGCAAAGTCAGTACGTTAGTGAGTAACAATGCGGCCATTGCGATTGTACCAATTGCTGATCAAAAAGAAATAGATAAAAGTGGCTTCGTATTAGCGCTTGACGGTGTATCCGACCCCGGTAACTTAGGCACGATTATTCGTCTTGCTGATTGGTATGGGTTAAAGCAAGTGGTGGTTAGTGAAGACTGTGCAGACCATTTAAACCCAAAAGTGATCAGCGCAACAATGGGATCGTTTGTACGGGTAGATGTGATCAGAGCGGATCTAGAACAACTATTAAGTCATTATAACGGGCCTATATATGGGGCGTACCTTGAGGGACAAAGTGTACATCAAACCCCATTTGCTGAGCGCGGACTACTCGTTATGGGCAGTGAGTCTCATGGGATCCGAGAAAAAGCCGGTCAGTATATCAATCAACCCATTACTATTCCGGCATATGGTCAAGCAGAGTCTCTCAATGTGGCTATGGCGACAGGCATCATTCTTGATAATTTTCGCCGCTCAATTTAATGTACGATTGTTGCAGCAATAATCAATATATATAGCTTTCTCTATGCGCTTAAGTCACATAAAACTAGCAGGCTTCAAGTCTTTTGTTGAACCCACTAAGATCCCTTTTCCCGATCAAATGACGTGTGTGGTTGGGCCAAATGGATGTGGCAAATCTAACGTCATTGATGCTGTGCGCTGGGTACTAGGTGAAAGCTCTGCAAAAAACTTACGTGGCGATGCAATGACGGACGTCATTTTTAATGGTTCGACTCAGCGAAAAGCGATTTCTCAAGCATCTGTTGAGCTGATGTTTGACAATACACAGGGCACATTGCCTGGATCGCTGGCTGATCGTAACCAAATCGCGATTAAACGCCTCGTGACTCGAGATGGACAGTCATTATACTTTTTAAATGGTAGTAAATGTCGTCGTCGCGATATTACCGATATATTTCTAGGGACGGGTCTCGGGCCTCGCAGTTATGCGATTATTGAACAGGGAATGATCTCTCGTCTAATCGAGAGTAAACCTCATGAATTAAGAGTCTTTTTAGAAGAAGCGGCGGGTGTTTCTAAATATAAGGAGCGCAGGCGTGAAACTCAGACACGTATTAAGAGCACGCGAGACAATTTAGAACGTTTGCTCGATATGCGCAAAGAGTTGCAATCACAGCTTGACCGATTGGCGCAACAAGCCGAAGCAGCAAAAAAATATAAAGATCTTAAAGCGAAAGAGCGGACTCTTAAAGGACAACTTGCCGTTATTAAATGGCAGGACTTTAATGACAAGCTGAAGCAAAAAGTAAAGCAGATAGCAAAGCTTGATGAGCAGCTACAGTTTTTAGATCAGGCTCACGGTGGGCAAAGTGATGTGATTGCTAGCTTTGAGCACAAAGTAGTGCATTTAAACGACGCGCTGAGTGTATTGCAGCAAGAACAACATAAAACCCATACTGCACTCACTCGTGCTGAGCAGCAAAAGATCCACCTCACAGAAAAGCGCATTGAGCTCAATGAGGCTCAAGTTAAGTGTCAGGCTGAACACGCTAATGCACAATCACTTTTGACACAGCAGCAAGCCACTTGTGAGTTACACAAACAAAAGAGTGAGGAAGCTGCTGAGCGCCTAACACTCCAAGAAGCGGTATTAGAAGAGCGAGAAGCGCTTTATGAACAGCAGCATCAAGCCAATAGTGACATTGAAGGTCTTGTCAATGAGTTGACTGAGCGTGTTGCTATGGCTAAAGAGCAACACGCATCAAGCAATATTACTTTGCAACAGGCAAAACAAACGCACCTTCATTTACAAGATAACCTTTCAGGTTTGGTAGCAGATGAACAGGCACTCACGACACAAAACAATAGTGACTTATTGAGTGAGGAGCAGGCCAAACAGCATGCACTGGTTAAAGAGATGGCTAGTTTGCAAAGTCAGGCTCAAAAGCTGGTTGAGCAGCGACTAAAGAGCGAGGCGCAGTTGCACCAAAGTGAAGAGGTGGTGAAAGGCGCGCAGCAGCAATTATTACAGTGCACAGCCGAGCGAGATACCTTAATTTCCCTGCTAGATGTGGATAAAGAGTCACAGGCTCCATCGTTTTTAGCTCAGTTAAAAGTCATTGAAGGCTATGCACAAATCGTAGAGTGCGCGCTACTTGGGCTTAACTCTCTGTCGATTAGCGAAGTCCCCAATGGAGCGGGTTTATGGGCGCATACTCAAACAAGTGACTCTGACAGTGTTGCACAGTTTATAGAGTCAGGTGTTTTCCCAAGCTTTTTAAACCATGTTAAGTGGTTAGGAAAACATCGACAATTTACCGTGACCCCACATTATATTTTTGCCGTTGATGATGAAGGCTGCTTGTATGGGGAAAACTTCAAAATGCCGACGTCAGAAGGCGGTGGGAATCAACTGGCAAATTATCAAAAACTTGATAACTTAAATACGAGTTTGCCAGCCCAACAAAAAGCATTAGAAGAAGCACAGCAACAGTTAAGCTCAAATGCGACCAAACATGCCGAACTTGAAAATGTGATAGAGCAGAACAAACAAGCTGTTCACACCGTTGCACAGCAGGTTGCAGCAAATAAAAGTCGTCTTGAGGTTTTAGAGTTGCAGCAGCGAGGGTGGCAGAGTCAAGCAGATAAGTTGGCCGCTGAGATAGCTAAAACTCGTCAAGAAATGACGGCGACACAAGAGTTGATTGAGCAGCGTGAATTAAATCATTTGCAAACTACTCAGCAGTTAGAAGTGGCTCAGCAAAATTTAGAAGAGAAGCGTGAGCAGGTTGAAGCACATAGGCATCAGATACAAAATGCGCTGACAGGAAAAAGCCAAGCACAAGAACAAGTACACCTTGCAAAAATGGCGTTACAGCAAGCACAGAGTGATCAGCAAATAAGCGCGACAAAATCAGTGCATTTAAGCGAAAGTTTACAACTGTCTGAGGCTGCATTAGAAGCAAATTCTGAACAGCAAGTTTTACTAGAAGAGCCGCTGTCAGAGACGCAATCTCAAATTTCAACGTTGTTAAATACCCACCGAGAACAGCAACAAAAATTGACGCATTTGGAACAACAAGTTTCAGAGGCAAAGCAACAGCTTGCTGACAAGCAAAATAGTGTGCAGGACGCGCAATCACACAGTCTTAAACTCAAAGAGCAAAAACAACAGCTACAATTACAAGAGCAAAGCTTGTTGGTAAAAGCGCAAGCGGCGCTAGAGCCGTTAATTGAGCTAAAGCAGACCTTAAAAGGAATGCTTGCGACGCTTGATGAAAAAGTGAGTGTCGGAGTATATCAGAGCCAATTGACAGCAACCGCACAAAAGTTGTCGGTATTAGGCGCTGTTAATTTAGCTGCAATTGAAGAGTTTGATGAAGCTCAGTCGCGTAAAACATACTTGGATGAACAGCTTAACGACTTAACGGCAGCGCTTGAAACTCTTGAAAATGCGATTAAAAAAATAGATAGAGAGACAAAAACGCGCTTTAGAGCCACTTTTGATCAGGTCAACCGAGATCTCGCTGAGTTATTTCCAAAAGTATTTGGTGGCGGAAATGCGTATTTAGAGCTCACCAGTGATGATTTGTTAGAAAGTGGTGTTACTATAATGGCAAGACCACCAGGCAAGAAAAACTCGACAATTCATCTGTTAAGTGGTGGAGAAAAAGCGTTGACCGCATTATCATTGGTATTTTCTATCTTCAGATTAAATCCGGCGCCGTTTTGTATGTTGGACGAAGTAGATGCACCGTTAGACGATGCCAATGTTGGACGTTTTTGCCGCCTCGTTGAGGAGATGTCTCAAACGGTGCAATTTATTTATATTAGCCACAACAAAGTGGCTATGGAGATGGCCGCAAGGCTGACGGGGGTAACTATGGCAGAACCGGGTGTTTCTCGCGTAGTTGCTGTAGATATAGAACAAGCAGTGCAGATGGCACATACATAATAAAAGTAAAGGTGAACAATGGCCACAGAGTTAAGATGGGCATTAATCGTGATCAGCGCACTGATCATAGGTGGACTACTGATACATGGGCTATGGTCTGTAAGAAAAAAAGAAGACAAAGAGGATCGTAGACAAAATTTGCCAGCAGCAAATGAGCATAGCAAACCCTCTGAACCTGAACTAAATGATATGAGCTTTACGGCTGTAGAAGAGGAGCAGCATTCGCACTCTGTGGATGCGTCAGATATACAAGCTGACTCTCAGCCATCTTTGCAAGAAGAGCAAGCACAAACAGATCAGAGCGCAGGGCCTGCTGTGGAGCCTCAGGATTTTATCATTCTGCACATACAAATGCCGGAAGGCCTAGCAATGGAAGGCTCAAAATTATTACCGAGTGTACTCAGTTTGGGCTTTAAATTCTCTGAGGAGGGCTTTTTTAATCGCCATTTAGAGTCATCAGGCAATGGACCTGTGTTATTTAGACTTGTGAATATGTATAACCCTGGTACGTTCGATATCGACAATATGGAGCAATTTAGCACAGCTGGTGTCAGTCTATTTATGACATTACCTTGTGAAGGTGACAGCATGGCGGCATTCAATATGTTGCACGGTGCGGCGAAAAAATTATCAGATGAGTTCGGTGCACAAGTGCTAGATAGTAAGCGTGAGCCACTGACGGTAGATACCATCAGAACGTATGTTGAAAAAGTACGTGAGTTTGCAGCCTAGTTCTACGGTGTAAGCTGTCTCGTATCTCAAATGGAATGGTTAAAGATAGAGTAAGCCACTGGCACAGGTCGGTGGCTTTTGTTTTATTAAGAGGTTGAAATGTCCGAATCTATCAGCAATAGAATCAATGAATTAAAAGCACAAGTGGAAGAGCACAATTACAAATATTATGTGCAAGATATGCCCACCGTGCCAGATGCCGAATATGATAGGTTAATGCGAGAGCTAGTTGATTTAGAAACAGGGCACCCGGAGCTACTTACGGCTGACTCCCCCTCACAAAAAGTGGGTGGCGCAGCACTGAGTAAGTTTGATCAAGTAACTCACAAGGTCCCAATGCTGTCGTTGGATAATGCGTTTGATGAGGCCGAGTTTAATGCTTTCAACCGTCGCATCAAAGAACGCTTGTTAGAATCTGGTGAGCTAACCTTCTGTTGTGAACCAAAATTAGATGGTCTCGCGGTGTCAATTTTGTATCGTGACGGTGTATTAGTGCAAGCGGCCACGCGTGGAGACGGACAAGTTGGCGAAAATATCACTGAAAATGTGAAAACGATCCGTAATATTCCATTGCGTTTGAGGGGCGACAACATCCCTGCGGAAGTTGAAGTACGTGGTGAAGTGTTTATGGACAAAGCAGGTTTTGAGCGCCTCAATGAAACTGCTTTGGCCAAAGACGAGAAAACCTTTGCTAATCCAAGAAATGCAGCAGCGGGTAGCTTACGTCAGCTTGATTCAAAAATTACCGCCAAGCGACCCTTGATGTTTTATGCCTATTCAATGGGAACGGTTGAAGGAGCACAGCTGGCAGAGACACACTATGGCCAACTAGAGCAGCTTAAGCTTTGGGGCTTGCCTATGTGCCCTGAAACCAAACGTGTTAATGGCGTTGCACAGGCGCTGGCATACTATCAGGATATTCTTAACCGCCGCGATGCATTAAGTTATGAAATTGATGGCGTTGTTATTAAGGTAGATAATAAACAGCAACAGTCTCAATTAGGCTTTGTGGCGCGGGCACCACGCTGGGCGATTGCATTTAAATTTCCAGCACAAGAAGAGATCACTCAATTGCTCGACGTTGAATTTCAAGTCGGGCGTACGGGCGCTATTACACCGGTAGCAAGACTAGAGCCTGTATTTGTTGGAGGTGTCACAGTATCTAATGCAACACTGCATAATCAAGATGAAATTGACCGCCTAAGCATTAAAGTAAAAGATCACGTGATTATCCGACGCGCAGGAGACGTCATTCCACAAATTACGCAAGTGGTGTTAGACAAGCGCCCAAGTAATGCATTTGATATCGAGTTTCCAAACACTTGCCCGGTATGTGACTCGCATGTAGATCGCGTCGAAGGGGAAGCAGTGGCTCGCTGTACAGGTGGGTTGGTATGCCAAGCGCAAAGAAAAGAGGCGATAAAACACTTTTCATCCAGAAAAGCCTTAGATATTGATGGGTTAGGAGATAAAATCGTTGAGCAGCTGGTGGATAGAGAGCTTATCAAAACCCCCGCAGAGTTGTTTAAATTACGTCAAGGGCACTTTGAGTCTCTAGAACGTATGGGACCTAAGTCTGCTAAAAACCTAGTGAATGCACTAGAGGCAGGCAAACAGACCACTTTAGCTAAATTCCTATATGCATTAGGGATAAGAGAGGTGGGTGAAGCGACCGCACAAAACTTGGCAAACCATTACTTAACCCTTGAAAATGTCATGAATGCCTCCATTGAGAGTTTACAAGAAGTGAGTGATGTCGGTGTGATTGTCGCGCAACATATTCATGCCTTTTTTGGTGAGCAACACAACCAGCAAGTTGTATCCGAATTGTTGGGAGTTGGGGTGCATTGGTCAGATATTGAAGCGCCATCAGAACAGGCTCAGCCGTTAGCTGGGTTGACTTATGTTTTGACCGGTACCTTGAATGAGCTCAATCGCAATGATGCAAAAGCGCGATTGCAAGCTTTGGGGGCAAAGGTTGCTGGTAGTGTATCGAAAAATACTCATGCTTTGGTTGCGGGTGAGAAAGCAGGTTCAAAGCTGACTAAAGCGCAAGACCTAGGTATCGAGATTATGGATGAAGCGGCCTTAATCGCACTCTTTGAGCAGCACCAAGCATAATAAAATATCTGTCTCACAGAGACAGCTAAACGCAGTTTTTATTTGGGGGCAAAGTGAGTAAATTGATAGGGCGATTTGGGCCTGAATATTGGGATAAGTATGGTGTGTATCGCACGCCACTTGGGTTCAATTTAACTTTATTTGTATTGCTTCGCCCCTTTCTTGTATGGCTGATGTCAGCACTTACTTGGCGCCCAGACTTGGATATTATGAGTTTGTTTTTTCCTTCAAAAAACGACTTTTTAGTGGCTATTTCCATTGCCGCTATTGCATTAATACCGACTGTTTTATATTCAATGCGGCGGCCCAGTAGTGCGCAAAAATGGGGCAGGGTGTGGCGCTACATGCGTTGGCCTCTATTGCTCACGGCCGTTCTAGATTTGACTTGGCTGCTCTCACAGGCTGCAAGCAATCACTTCCAGTTTTCATTTTATCTTGCCGCGCAAATTGTATTGGTTTCATGGGTAATTTTGTACCTAATCAACAGCCGTTATTTAACGTGTTTTTTTGGTGACTGGCCTGAACCTGACCCAAAATAACTTGACGTGAATGCCCGCAAAAGCCTAAATGATACTGAGGTATTTTGTCTATCTGCTCAAACCTTATGAATGGTTAATTTGTCATGCACTGTGCCTAACAAGGTGCGTAGCTCCAGATTCATTTTATTAGCGCTGTGGCGCACATTGTCCTAGTTGTGTCATGAATTGGATATATGCTCAAAAGCTACTGCGCTGAGATAGATAAGATAGTTATTATTGGCGGCAAATAATAAAAATCAAATGAATATTGGGAAAATCAACATGTTACTTTGGCAAGATATACTGACTTGGGCGAAAGAGGGTAACCCAACTCCACCGCGAAAAGTGGAGAAAAGCATCATGCAATGGCAGGCTTTACTTGAACCTTCTGTATTTCACATTACTCGTAATAAAGGGACTGAGAGGCCGTTCAGTTCTGAGTCTTGTAGTTTATTTGAACCTGGGCAATACGAGTGTGCTTGTTGTGGTGAATTACTATTTGACGCACAAGAAAAGTTTGAAAGTGGTTCAGGGTGGCCCTCGTTTACGCAACCAGCAAAGCCTAATGCTATCGCCTACCATTTAGATAACACACATGGTATGGATAGAGTAGAAATAGTTTGCAATGTATGTGACGCACACCTAGGGCATGTTTTTCCTGATGGGCCTAAACCGAGTGGGTTGCGCTATTGCGTTAATGCACTTGCGATGGTCAAACATGAAACAGTGAGTTAAGCACCCCAAGATGCAATAGGTGATCTGAGACATCAGATGCCTATTGCGCAAGTCCCATTTCTTTCATTTGCGCTAACAGTTTATCAAATCGGGTTAGTTGCTCTGAATCAAGATCAGCACTTTGTAGCACTTTAAGGCACTTTTTGGCTAGGTTGGTGTTGAACGTAATGCCTTTTTTCCCCGTTGCATCCGCTAAGCATTGCAGCAGGTTGAGCGCAATGCTGGCATTTTTAGGCATGACTCTAAATGCCTGAGAAAATGCTTCTAATGCAACATCAAGCTCGCCTTTATTGAATTGTTTAACTGCGTGGTTATTCAACTCTTTAGGACCCATGGTGATGTCTTTTCGTTCATCATGTTGCTGTTGTAAATATCGCATCATGACAGGGTCTTCATGGTTTTGATGCCGCTCACAGTGATCAATGATCTGGCCAAAGAGTGCTTGAGCTTTATGCTGAAAGCCTAGTTCATGAAATGCTTTGGCTTTATCAAGTGCAGCATCCACTGAGCGGATCTGAGGCTCATCATCTAATTGCTCCATGAGCTGACGTGCTTTTTTATGCTCATCTTTGAGGTAGTGTAATCGCGCGTGAAGCACATCCATTTGAGTTTGATTAATGGCATGTGGGAACTGTTTTTTAAGATCGTTTAAATATTGCTGCGTTTGCCTAGTGATCTTATTTATTTGTTCGTGCTGATCGGTGGCTAAGGCAAAGTCGATACCTGCCCGAGCGGCATTTAGATACACCTCTGGACTATCATGAATAGAGTATCGAGCAAAACTCGCAATTTCTTTTTGGGCATTGTAGCTACACTCGTAATCGTGATTAATCATGGCAACGGTACTCAACGATTTTTGCCGTGATAGGTTGCGAGGGGCTATTTGCGAGGCTTCATGGAGTGCTTTTTGTGCATGTTCAAACTGGTTTAATTTAATTTCTAAACGACCGAGCAGATCAAGTGCGGCAAGTCTGGTTTCACTTTTTTCAATTAAGCCTTTTAATAGCTTTTGTGCCGTGAGATCTTCATTATTTGCGATTAACGCTTCAACTAAACCGAGCTTGGCCCAAGTGAATTTTTGTAACTCTAGTGCCGACTTATAAAATTGCTTCGCCTCTTCAAAGTGCTTTAGTTTGAGCAACATTTCGCCTTTGAGCTTAAGTAGCATAACTGAGTAGCTAGTTTGCTGACTATCTAACTCGGCATTAATAAACTTGAGCGCTTTGGAGTAGTTTTCGTCATCGATGAGCGTATATAACTTTTTGAGACTCTGCTTTCTTTTTAGCACTCGCTCTATTCTTGACTGCAAATCTTTGATGGTGAAAGGCTTAACCAAAAAGTCATCGGGTTGAAGCTCCACAACACTGTGAACTAGTTCAGGGCTTGTTTCCGCGGAAGTAAAAATAAACCCAGTCCAGCGTTTTATTAAACGCTTGTTTAGTAGCTCTTCATAAAGTTGATAGCCATTTTGCCGTTTGCTCAAATCAAATGAACATATGATCAGGTCGAACTTATTGATTTCACAGCTTTCCTTGGCAACTGCGGCGGACTCAGCAATGAAAATATTCCGATAGGCTAAACGTTCTAGCGACTGTTTTAAATAGCTAAGGGCTAGAGGTTGTTCTTCCACAATTAAAATTTTTGAATTAACAAATGGTTGAACGGCCATATCGATATTTAGGTGTTGCTAGCAATAATTTTAGTCTAGTCGTTTCTTCAAACTTTTAAAACAGTCTGAGATAGAAGTTAAAATAAGAAGTGTAGAGACAACTTGGACATAATAGAAAGAGTAGATGATG
>NZ_JAGJEH010000009.1 GCF_018100925.1 Pseudoalteromonas luteoviolacea
ATCATTGATGACAATATCACCCGAATTATCCCCTGCAATTTGAATCACAGTTGAGTTATCAGTGCGTGCTGTTTGGAATACGCCGCTTAATTTTTTGAATAGAGATACTATCAACGTTATATCCTTGTATTGCTTTACAATACAACTCTACTCAACTGGATACTAAAAGCAATGCAAACATGAAAGATTTAATGCGGAAAGGTTTCAACTCACTTTGGAATGTCTAAAAGCAAATGTATTTTTGTCCAAATACGAAACGCGCGTTACATTAAATCGTAATGGTGGTTGCTTTGTTTCTCGGGCCAGTTTTCTAACTCATCCATAAGTAATCGACTTCGACGGGTATGAAAAAGAATCTGTGAGGGTTCGTTGATCACAAAGGGCTCTAAGCCCTCGATGCGCTCTTCTTGTGGTACGGTTGCCGTGATACCTCTCAGCGGTAGCGCCACGCCCTCGTCTAGTGCATCTTTGATGTAGGTTTGGCGCATAAAATCAAAGGCGTTGTTGTTCTCAAAGCCCCACACCAAACAGTTGTATTCAAGCTGCAGCTTAATCAAATCTTTCAACAGGCGGCTTGGGCCGCGAACTTTTCGGCTTTCATATTCTAGGTGCAATTGCCCTAACTCTTTGGCCCAAAAACCAACGAGTAAAGCACTGGGGTCGGCGCTGGCTGTTTTGCCCATACTCGGGTCACATGCCCCATACGGTGTCCACAGATTTAAACGGTTAACCCAAGTCTCAAAGCGATAAAAGATCTGCTCTTCGTCAGACTTGGCTATGCCTTGCATCTCGCGGTTAAATTCACGTTTGTTCGATGCTCGCATCGCCATCAAATCATAGAGAGAACGCACGCTTGGCCAGCTGGTTTTTGCGCCTTTAGACATGCGCTTTTTGTTCTTAATCCAAAATTTAAAGCTGGGTTTATCTTCAAGGGCGACTGCTCTCCCTTTACCTGCGGCTTGCTTCTCAAACTCTTTGTCTTTATACAGCATGAGCTCACGACATTGCTCCCATAGCTCCATGTTTTCAGGGAGCTGTGATATGGCTTTAAAGCGATGCACGATATGGCCTGCGGCGTGCTCAGCTCTTGATATTGGGTCATCATTGTTAAGTACGGTATTTACGCCAAGGAATTTAACCCCTTTACCTGGCGGGCCAAGGTATTGCACGGCAGCTTCTAAAAATGCCCAGCGATTGTCCCTTTCGGTTGCAGATTTGGCCTCTTTATCGGTGATGATGTCATCAGACAAAAGTAACTTTGGACGGCTTGCACCGTGGAATGCGCCTCGAACTGATTGTTCCGACCCACGGCTTTCAAAGCGCACGCCTTGAGGTGTCGCAAATTCACCTATTTTCCAAAGTGGTGACTTTGCGCAGACTTCAGGAAAGTCCAACATCAGGTTGCCATTGCTCAATAACTCAGTTTTAACCACTTCTAGTGTCTTGGCGGGCATCTTTGCTTCAGCACCAAACAGAATGACAAAGTCGATGTAAATATTGGGTTTGGTCATGCCCAGTTCTTCACATACGGCTTCATCCTGTAGCAGTGCCAAAACCGCGATATATACCGGTGCGATTTTTACAGCTAGAGTGGATTTACCTTCACCACGGGGGGCAACAAACCAATGCTTCCAGTAGTTGTCGAGGTCAATGGCCTGAGGAAACCAATCCATAAAATACTGCTGGAATTCACTTGGCTTTTGTCCTTCATCAAGCCACATATGATGGGGGAAATAGGTATAAACAAAGAACTCAAAGTCGCCGCCTAATACGCGTTGTCTTCGCTCTAATATGGCCTCGGGGCTTGGGTCAATATCACGTTGCTTGGCTTCGATATCAATTCTCAGCGCTGACGTGATTTGCTCTAATTCTTCTAAGAACTCTTTGTTACTGATATCAGCCATTAGTCATCCAGCATGCTGCTTAATTGAGGGCCGAAGGCGGTTAGAATCTCTACTAACTGCGGTGCATAGTCAGGGTGATATTTAGATACAAAGGCCGCTAGTTTTTTCATGACATCAGCGGCAATGGCACGCTTTTCAATGGACTTATTACCGCCACTGAGCTTCATGATTTTTGTGTACATATCGCTAAGTTGATTGAGTACTTTGATACGACCATCAATAGATAGCCCTTCGTCTTGTTTGATGAGCTCAAAGGCCGCATTGGTCTGTATGGTAAATTCTTCTATAAAGTCTTGGGTAAATTCACCTGCCGGGCCAGTCGCTTTGCGTGCGGCTGCCCGGGCTAAATCCCAATCATCGCCGGTCGCTTTGGCTTCGCTTTTCCAGCGCCTCGCTGTGCTGTCTGCGACTGTGTGTTTAATAGCAGCTACAGACAGTGCCAAAAGCTCAATCACATAGCTGTGCCGCACCGCGTTCTTTTTATCTTCCGGGTGTGCCATTAAGCGCCTCCACCCAGTTTTAGCACTTCAGCAGCCATAGCTACAATGAGTCCCGCGCCACCACCCAAAGTCGCGATTTTAATTCGGTTATGTGTGACCTTTTCTTCAACCTTTTCGACACGCACTTCAATGCTATCGACGCGCTTTGTCAGGTCGGTTTTGATATCTGTCACTTCTTTTAAAATCGCAGCTTGGGTCGCTTGAATTTGACCTATGGACTGAAACAACTGATTCTCTTGTTCAGGCGTCATACCATTCCCCCGTCTTCATCTGCTCAGCCAACTGGTCTGCGCGTTCACCAACTTGCACAGCCCAGCGGCTATCAAACATTTCAATTGCAGCGGTATCCCAATGTCCTCGCTCTACGGCGGCTAGTGTCTTCTTGAAGTTGAGCAGTCCATGAATACCGAGGTTAAAGGCCATATTGATGAGTACGGCTTTGCGGGCGGGGTTACATTTTGAGGTATCGATATGCTTTTCAACTTGGTCAGTAAAATAAGCGATGTCGTTGTTGAGTAAATATTGGATCTCGTCGTCAGTCAGGCCTCTTTGCTCAAGGTTCCTGCCAACGCCTATCGATTGGTAGCCACCAGGGCAAACATACACTTTATGCTCGCAACCTTCATGGCCAATCAGTTGTTGTTTTAGTTTTTCCATGCCATTTCCACATGTGGTTAATCACATGGCTAGTCTGGCAAATTAGGAGTGGGAAATTAGGTGTAAAATGTTTTACGGTGCTTCATTATCGAAGCGATATATTAGGCTAAATCAAAACTTAGTTTTGTTCAATCACTTCATTTTCAGTTCAGGAGGCTCTAATTAATGTACCGTTGGCTTTTAACTAGGAGTAACAGGTACTCATGAAAGTACTACTGATAGGATTCTTTATATTTATTTTTTGGTTTTTATTTTCGATTATTTACTCAGGAAGGTGTGCCCACCATACATCAGCTGTGTACAAGACCTCTCTAGATATTACAATTTTATCTGAGGCGGTTAAGTTATACAGGCTTGAAAATAACTCGCTACCAAAATCTCTCCAAGACCTTGCGCCAAAGTACGCTTCAGAAATACCAATTGATGTCTGGGATCAAGACTACATTTATGAATCCACTTCTGATGACTACAAAATATCTTCACTTGGGTCAGACGCTGTTAAAGGTGGAATAGGTGCATCTACAGATATCCATTCAGATATGACAGAGGAAGAACTTGAAAAAATAGTAGAGAGTATAGACAGACCAATTTGGGGCTGTAATGATTAACTTGTTACGGTGAATTGTGCAGGGAAATTAGGTGTCTTTATTTTTTTAATCCTTTATCGTACTTTAAATCGGTAAAACACCAACAAAGGACATATTTTAAATGAGGTTTAAAATGCTTAGATTAGTTAGCTTTTTTCTACTATTTTCATGCAGTTTAAGTGCTAAGGAATCGAAGCTGATAGGTTCGGGCTCTAGCTCATATCATGTACAGCACTATATTGCCAGCCCGATTAGTTTAAATGATCTACTTTTAAATGAAAGTGAAGGTGGTTTGCATAGTGTACGACTATTGTGTTGTTTCGGTGAGGAGAGTTTTATTGGTGAAGTGGTTAAGTATTATGAAGATCACATTCCCAGTGAACTAGAAGTAGCATTAAAATCCTCAGGTAATTTGCACAACCCAGCTCTATCCCCCTTAAAAGAACACTTCAAAAATGCAATTAGGTCTACTTCAGAGTACCGTCTAATAGATAAAGCCTTAAAACAATACAAATATGAAATAAAGTCGATATGGTTTGAGAAGTTTACTTTTCGCAAGGGCGAACTGTATGCAGATATTAACTTTGAAATTTTATATGTCGACAGTAAGGAAGATTAAACTTGTGATCAACTTAAGCCGCGACTACCCCGTGCTACCACTGATTATTTTGCTAAGTATCGTATTCGTAATTAGCTTTTCAGAATTTTGGGCCATTGCCATAATTCAAAGCCCTGAAGTTTTAAAAAACTATAATTTTGGTTCAGAAGCGATGGTATATTATGGAGGTGAAAAATATCGTTCAGCTTCTACCTATTCTGAACATCATCTCGCACTTGCTTTGATTACTCTATCGTGTATTGCAGCAATAGTGGGTGTAATGGAAAAGTGTAATTCTCACAAAGTATTCAAGTCTTACTTATTGGTAGCTGTATTTTCAGCTATTTGGTTATTGGTATGATAACAATGAAACCAGCCCCCACACCTAACAACGAAGGCTGATCACAAACCTACAACGTCAACTCCATTTGCTTATGCGCATCGCCAACTAATATCGGTGCGCCGTTCGCTTCGGAGGTCACTATTATGTTGATCATTTGTCTGGTCAACTTATAGCGGCGAACCAAATCTTGGACAGAAGCGCCCTGCTTAAATTCCTCTCTCAATTTAATGTTCCGCAGCTGAATCATTATTTTGTCTAGCTTTGGGAAATGGTGATATGTAGCAACATGTTATTATTTATGTTAAAACTGGACCAATCAGATAAACGACCCAGCTAGTGTAGAAAAACGACCAATTGGGTCGATATTAAATTGTTGTGCTCTTCGGGAATTCGGATGAAATATTTAAAAGGGTTTTTTCTACTTGTTATTATTAATCTTGCTTACGCAGGTGAGCTAGATGAAAACAACGGACCATCGGAATATTATCATCAGAAGCTTCATGCGGCTGAAGAAGCTTATCTAGTTCGATATGAGCGAGTTAATTACACACCCAGTGTAAGTAATGGTATTTATCATTCTAAAGATAAGCTAGAAATATCGGCAGTCATTGAACTGGTTTTCAAAGGACAGAAGGCAAAAAATGAAAAAATTCAGTTTTATCGGATTTATGACTCAGATGCCAGTAAAAACTTACCAGCTAAAGGTCAACGGTTTATAGTGTTTTTTGATAAATTCAATGGAAAATCATCAATAAACCCACAGGATCCAGCTTCGGTATGGGTTCACTCAAAAAAGATAATTAAGTTCCTAAGTGAACATAAATAGAATAAGAACATAACAAGTACCTAAACCAAGGGACGCAAAACAGCAGGCTTGCGCTCCTTCGTCGCTAATTTTAGCCTGCTATTTTGCGCCGGCTAGGCAAGCGTTATATGCTTTTTAAGGGCTAGGATGATAAACAAAAGTTCCGTGGTTGCTTTCTTGTCTACAATGATTGTTAGCTTATCTGTAAATGCTAAACAGGTTGAGCAAGAAATGCAGTTAAAAAGGTCAAGCGAAAATAAAAATGAGTTTATATTTAGTTGCGGTGCTCCTGGCCTGTGTAAAGCTTGCTTCGAATTTGACGACGATTCCTCTAAGTTGCTATCTGAACTCACGGATACAAAAGTTAAAACTACAATTGATGTAAGTTACACTTTTGGGTTTGCATCAGGGGCAATGCTAACGCACGTAAATGGAAATAAAGTAAAAATTGTTAAGCCCGTTTGTATTTCCAAATATTGTGACGTTGCCTTATTGTGTAAAAAAACATGACAATCGCATCAAGTGCGGACGTAAATAACTACCGTTTCTGGTACACAGCTGCCCTTCATCTCTAACGCGTTTATGTCCAAAATGAGTTAGAGCGGGAGTTTGCTTTCGAACATTTTTATCTACGCGAAAATAAGATCTGATAGGCCATATTCAAGAATCAATAAAACCAGCCCCCACACCTAACAACGAAGGCTGATCACAAACCTACAACTTCAACTCCATTTGCTTATGCGCATCGCCTACTAATATCGGTGCACCATTGGCTTCGGAGGTCACTATTAAGTTGATCATTTGTCTGGTCAACTTATAGCGGCGAACCAAATCTTGGACTGAAGCGCCCTGCTTAAATTCCTCTCTCAATTTAATGTTCCGCAGCTGAATCATTATTTTATCTAGCTTTGGGATTTGGTAAGTACTGCCAGCATGATTACTAAGCGCCCTTGCCATATCCACGCTAAACCGCTTACAAAATTCGTGATTAGGCGTTGGTTTGTCGGGAATAAAAAACAAGTTGCCCTGCTCTTCACTTAAGGCGTTTACTGCGTCATCCAGCCCCATAATTTCCACAAACAACCGCAAACCATGTGGTAGCAAAGATGCATCCAATTCATCCTCAGCCATCGTCTAATTCCTCTAAAAGTTGCTCAATGCTGAACTCATTTGATGCGGCCTGCATTTCTCTTGTTTCATCCCATTTAGTCCTAAGCTTGCCAATACGCTTAATACTTGGCGGTAAGTTGTCGTACTCGGCCTCTTCATATAGCGGTCTGTCGGGGTTGATCACGATAGATTCACCTCTAGGCATGATTCGTCTCCTTACGATGTAGCCATTGTGTAACTCCCCCATAAACTGAAACAGTTCATAAGTAGAATTTCTCTTAATATAAGAAGGAAATTTTACGATGCGAAAAAGTAAGTTCACCGAAACACAGATAGTCAGCATGATCAAAGAAGCTGAATCAGGTGTGCCTGTACCGGAAATATGCCGTAAACATGGCGTTGGTCAAAGTACATTTTATAAGTGGCGTTCTAAATATGGCGGGATGGAAGCTTCTGATGTGAAACGTTTAAAAGAGCTTGAAGATGAAAATCGCAAGCTAAAAGATATGTTTGCGACTCTCAGTTTAAAACACTCAATGCTCGAGGAAATCATCTCAAAAAAGCTGTGAAAACAAGCAGACGCAGAGCTTGGGTCGAACACTTACGAGCGCGGTTTGAGGTTAGCGTAGCATTTGCTTATGACGTAGCGGGTTTAGGTCGAAGCGTTTATTACTATAAATGTAAGCGACCATCAGATGATGATGTGATTGATGCTTTGTTAGCGCTTGTTGAGCGGCACCCTAGGTGGGGCATGCCAAAACTGTTTAAACGACATAGGCATCAAGGCAAAGTATGGAATAAAAAGCGCGTTGAGCGAGTGTATAACATGCTTAAACTTAACCTTAGACGAAAAGGAAAGCGCCGTGTACCAACACGTACACCGGAGCCATTAAGCGCACCGAGCAAACACAATGACTCGTGGTCGATGGATTTTATGAGCGATGCGCTCAACTATGGACTTCGCTTTAGAACACTGAATATACTGGATGATTACAACCGCCAAGCGTTAGCGATTGAGGTCGATACAAGCCTCACGGCTGAACGCGTTATTCGAGTGTTGGAACGGGTCATTGCATGGCGCGGAAAACCGAAACAAATTCGAGTGGATAATGGTCCTGAATTTACATCGAGCGTTTTGGAAAATTGGGCTGCTGAAAAGTGCATAAAACTTGAGTTTATTAAACCTGGTAGTCCATATCAGAACGGTTTTGTTGAGCGATTTAATCGCAGCTATCGAGAAGAAGTATTGGATTTATATCTGTTTGAATCACTTCAGCAAGTTCGTGACATTACAGATGAATGGTTAGATATTTATAATTATGAACGGCCTCACGATGCACTAGGAGATCAAACTACAATGAGCTATCTTAAGGCAGCATAATTCTACTAATGAGCTGTACTAAAACTGGGGTAGTTACATATTTTTAATACTCTATTATAACGTGAAATGTAACGAATGTTCGTATTTACAATAGGAGTTAGAAGTTCATAAAATGCTCTTGATTATATCGCCAAGCTCTTCGAGCTCAATATTTGCAACTAAGTTTCGCCCTAGGAATGGACAGATTATGAGAGTAGGTAACCTCCTAGCTTTAAAGATATAGATTTCGTTTTTACCTTTAGATAACTTAAAACGCTCATCACTGAGCATTTCAGGCTCGCCGTTACCCCAAAACGCCATCTTGTACTCTTCTAGAAAGCGGGTTCCAAAACATACGATTACACTAGGTTTATATTGTTTAACTAGTGAAGCAAAAAGCTTAAATCGATTGTTCGAGCAATGAGTCTGGTAATGGTACTTTATTTTGGTATTTGTAATTGCTATGTGCTCTTTGTCCCAACTTTGAAGGTCATTGCAGGGTAGAGGAAATAAATTCAGCTTAAACTCATTAGAGTTACTATTACAATAATGGTCTTGCATGTATTCTTTGTAAGCCCCTTTGTAGTCTAAGACTCTACAAATTATCTTCGCAATTTTTTGGTCGAACTGCCATTTATAAAAGTTAGGGTTTTTCCTTTTCCAATCTGGAGATAAGTAAGGTACTGATAAAGTGTTCTCACTATATGTTGGACGAGTTACCTCTAAAGTTATAGCTTCATCTTTACCTGCCCATTCTAACCCTGAAAACCACAGTTTTGCGTTTATGTTTCCGCCATCCATACCTGCTAGAGACGTTTCTAACCGTTTATAAAAGCAGTTCATTTTTCATCCATTCTTATTTTGTCTTCATGTGTACTTTTGTGATTGATAAAACCATAAAGCGCCTCTAGGAGCATAAGGCTTATGTTAGGCTGCTGTTTGTTTAAACAAACTTCGTGATTTTTAAAACGCTCTCAACCTGCTTTAAAGCCATAGTAAAAGTTACCAACACAATTACTTTAGGCCCTGAAGGAGTTGATGTGATAAGGCTTCCAGTTCGTCGATTTCCCAAGTCTGTTTTTCGTTAAGACCAAAATGTTTGCAGGTTGTATTAAGCTCTTTGATCACTTGTTGCTCCCTGTCGTTTAGGTTGTCCTTTTCTACATTTTCAATTGGGTAATGTTTTATTTCCCAGTTTTGTTTGTGTGCTAGGGCTAACACTAGGTGCACGTATCGATAGCGCAAATTGCTAGGCGATTGAGGTTCACCATTGCGTTTTGTCTTTGGTCGCCTAGCTTTGCCATCTAAGATTTTGGCGACATTTCTGCGATACTCATTTAAGCGAGACTTTTTAGATGCTTTACCAATGTAATTAAACTCTGCTTGTCCAGTATTGATACAAATATGGTAAAGAAATGGGTGCTGAAGATTGACTTTTTTGGGGTTAGTCCATTTGTAGATTTTCATATCACGTATTGAATTCTTATTTGTGCTAAGCATAATAGTTACACAAGTTAGAAGCTTTAACCAACTAATATGTAAAACCTTTTACGCCTAATTTTCTACTCCTCCCCCGCTATTCTGAGCTCATTGATTCAACGATGAGCACCCACAATGGAAAACACTGAGTTTGACTGGTACGAGATTTTTACTGCTGGCACCCACACCGACTCAAATGGCAATACACAGGAGTTTACTGCCGCAGATTTAGACTCTGTGGTCACAAACTTTATACCTAAGACTAGCCCTTTGGTGATTGGCCACCCTAAAACCAATGACCCTGCTTGGGGTTGGGTCAGTGACCTAAAAGTCGAAGACGGTAAGTTGTTTGCCAAAGCCGAATATGTTGCCACTGAGTTTGCAGAAGCTGTCGAAGCAAAGCGCTACCCAAACCGCAGCGTGCGTTTAGAAGGCGAACCAGGTAACTACTTTTTAGGTCATGTTGGCTATTTGGGCGGCAAGCCCCCTGCTGTTGCTGGCATGCCTTGGCAATTCAATGAAGAGTCCAAAGGCGCAGTTTTTGAGTTTGCTGCCAGTAAACGACGTGTATACCTATCGATTAACCACCAGGGCACATATAAACTTTTCGTTCATACCCTTCATGGCCAATGAACTGTTGTTTTAGTTTTTCCATGCCATTTCTACATTTGGTTGATCACGTGGCTAGTTTGGCAAATTAAGGTCGGGAAATTAGGTGTAAAATGTTTTACGTGGCTTCATTATTGAGGCGATACATTAGGCTAAATCAAAACTTGGTTTTGTTCAATCACTTCATTTTCAGTTCAGGGGGCCCTAATTAATGTACCGTTGGCTTTTAACTAGGAGTAACAGGTACTCATGAAAGTACTACTGATAGGATTCTTTATATTTATTTTTTGGTTTTTATTTTCGATTATTTACCCAGGAAGATGTGCCTACCATACATCAGCTGTGTACAAGACCTCTCTAGATATTACAATTTTATCTGAGGCGGTTAAGTTATACAGGCTTGAAAATAACTCGCTACCAAAATCTCTCCAAGACCTTGTGCCAAAGTACGCTTCAGAAATACCAATTGATGTCTGGGATCAAGACTACATTTATGAATCCACTTCTGATGACTACAAAATATCTTCATTTGGGTCAGACGCTGTTAAAGGTGGAATAGGAGCAT
This sequence comes from Pseudoalteromonas luteoviolacea, assembly GCF_018100925.1. GTDB lineage: Bacteria > Pseudomonadota > Gammaproteobacteria > Enterobacterales > Alteromonadaceae > Pseudoalteromonas > Pseudoalteromonas obscura. Next base: position 10,518 of record NZ_JAGJEH010000009.1, read on the forward strand.
CTGCAGATATCCATTCAGATATGACAGAGGAAGAACTTGAAAAAATAGTAGAGAGTATAGAAAGACCAATTTGGGGCTGTAATGATTATTTTGTTACGGTGATCAAGGTTGCTGCAAACGCCTATCGATTTATAGCCTCCAGGGCAAACATAAACTGTATGCTCGCATCCTTCATGCCCGATTAGTTGTTGTTTTAGATTTTCCATGCCATTTCCACATGTGGTTGATCACATGGCTAGTTTGGAAAATTAGGGGGAGGAAATTAGGTGTAAAATGTTTTACGGTGCTTTGAAGTAAAGCCGATATATTAGGCTAAAGTAAAAATCTGGCAGCCGCAACCCTCGTTTTTTGAGAACGTTGCTTTCCAGCTCCCCCTGTAGTCATGGAAACGACCAAATGGGTCGTTTTATATATTTAGTAAAACACCATGACCATAAAATGGTGATATATAGCAACATGTTATTATTTATGTTAAAACTGGACCAATCAGATAAACGACCCATAGGGTCGATATTAAATTGTTATGTCCACCGTATAATCAAATAAAGGAAGTATTATGAAAGCAAAAACTAAAAAAATAGTGGCATACGCAGCCGTAGTTGTCGTACTAGGAAGTTTGGGGTTCTATGCGTCAATGGAAGACTACCAAAAACAGAATATGGCTAAACTATTCAGCCAAACGTTTTCTTAAATTCGAAATTGATAGTTGTTGAAAATGATAGTTTCAACTTCATTCAGAAGGTTCTCTTTTGAAGTGAGTGAACATAACAAGGCGCTAAACTCGCTCACTTCGTTCGCTGGTGCAATAACACTGCGGTGCTTCGCACTTTACCGCAGTATTATTGCCCGTTAGCTGTACAGGGAAACATGGTTAATTCATCGAACTTCAGAGACAAAATCATTACTGAAATCTCAATTAAATATGATTGGGATGGAGCATTGCATTCGGCAATGATCACAGTAAGAGAACGAAACGGTCTCGAAGAAACTTATAGATTAAATGGCCTACTTGAGTTCAATATATATGACGACTTTGGCACCATGGATATTTCTCAAGTAAAAATAATTAATCTTGGTGAACAAATCTATCTTTCTCTAGATCCATTTGATGAATTAAGTAGAAATGCTGATTACGATAAAGACAATATGTGGTACCTTTTTACAAGTATCGAAATTTGTGAAAGGTACAGCTAACAAGTCAATCAAGTCGGACGCCTAACAGTTGGCTTTGTTCATGCCTCACAAATTTTAGCCAACTATAGCCAGCAATTTTACGCCGCTTAGCAATGCGTTAAGAGCGACCGCTTCAGGCACACAGCTGTCCTTCATCTTTCAAGAATGAAAGAAACCAGCCCCAACACCATCGCAAACCTACAACTTCAACTCCATTTGCTTCTGCGCATCGCGTACTAAAATCGGTGCGCCATTGGCTTCAGAGGTTACTATTAAGTTGATCATTTGTCTGGTCAACTCCATTGCAAACTAAAATTCAGAGTAAATGCAAATAACAAGTTAATTGAGGCATAAAATAATAGGCTTGCCGCAAGGCGGCAGTGTAGCCTATAATTTTATGCCTATTATTAAAGCGATATACATATATGGATATTCTCTGCTAATGATTAAAACTGTAACTATTACAAAGCAAGATTACTTAGGTTACTCAGACTTTGTTGTAAAGAGGCTTTGCACTCCTAAAAATCAAAAAAGCTCTGGCTTTCTCAGAAATATGATTATTTGGTTTCTTTTGACTGTAATTTTTTTAGCAGTTTTCCAAATCAAGTCAGTTAGCTTTTCTGATTTTCATTGGCAATCTGCATTGATCACAGCGATTCCATTTTCAATATTCCTTGTTGTGTTTCTCTACAACATTAATAAAATAAAAAAACTCTCAATCCCAAATGAAAATGGCGTAATGATTGGTGAAAAAACAATAGAGTTCCAATCAGGTGGCATAAATGAAATACACCATCTAGGTAGTTGCTTCTATAAGTGGGATGCAGTTGAGGCAATTGAAGAAAATAAAGGTGACCTATACATCTTTGTTGATAAATTGATGGCCCTAATTATTCCGGCAAATTCATTTGAAAGTGAAGCCGAAAAAGACGAATTAAAGGCTCTTGTTCAAAAATATGTATAACAAGTTGCTCAATTTCGTTCGTCTACTCACTTGGACGCTTCGCGCAAGTAGCGTTACCATTGTCCGATTTCTGGCACTTCGGCGACTGTCAGATGAAAACTCATTCAAGTAAGAATCAAAGAAAACAGCCCCCGCACCTAACAACGAAGGCTGAGCACAAACCTGCAACTTCAACTCCATTTGCTTGTGCGCATCGCCAACTACTATCGGTGCGCCATTGGCTTCGGAGGTCACGATTAAGTTGATCAATTGTCTGGTCAACTTATAGCGTCGAACCAAATCTTGGATAGAAGCGCCTTGCTTAAATTCCTCTCTTAGTTTAATGTTCCGCAGCTGAATCAAATCTTGTCTAGCTTCGGGGTTTGGCAAGTACTGCCAGCATGGTGACTAAGTGCCCTTTCAATATCAACGCTAAACCGCTTACAAAATTCGTGATTAGGCGTTGGCTTGTCGGGAATAAAAAACAAGTTGCCCTGCTCTTCGCTTAGTGCTTTTACCGCGTCATCCAGTCCCATAATTTCTACAAACAACCGCACACCATGTGGTAGCAAAGATGCATCCAATTCATACTCAGCCATCGTCTAATTCCTCTAATGACTCTCATTCTGGGCGCTACTTACTGTATTCGCTGACGAATTCAGTGGGCACATCTACAACGGCGCATAATAAAGCGATTGATTATGCCATTACCTGCATGCCTCTAGGCCCCTCATCTAGTATCACCCACACTACGATTAGCCATACCGCGCCGAGCAATAACAGCAAAGGCGTCAAAGCGCTCCTCTACTTTGTGGTGCGAAACAATCAGGTGTTTATCAACTTTGCGTACACCCAACTCATTCACAACGGTTCTAATTGGGGCGACGACAACACGGTTCTTATGATTGATGGCCAACAAACACGGTTAGATGCTAATGGCCAAGAGGTTTTATATGGTACAGCTCAGTTAGTAGAGCCATTAGGCTGGATTAAGTGAAAAACAGTTTGATTTAACATAAAATGGTGGCTGCTACTTTTTCGGCAGCCCACCTTTATTATCCCCACCTATTTGTACGACGTTTTTAATATTGTTACCCGATATGCTCTGGTTAACGGATTTTTGCGGCTCAATGCGCCCTGACTTTTTAAAAATAGCGACAAGTACCCCGATAATTGTCACTAACAGCGTCAAGGCACCAATTTGCTCTCCAATACCTAGTGAGGTAAACCATTCAATCATTATTCTCTTCCTTTATTTCCTCTAGTTTTGTAAGCCAGTTAGACACTTGCGCTATTTGAGGTTTCGCGCCCACTTGCTCGTACAATGCCAAGGATTGTTTCAAATGTGCTTTTGCTTGATTGAGTTCATCCTGTTGTTCAGATAATACGCCCATATTGGCATACTGATTTGCCATGCCTTGTTTACTGCCTAGAGACTTATTGAGTTCGAGGCTCCTTTGGTAATACTCAAGCGCCTTATCCAATTCGCCTTTTATTTGGTAAACACTTCCCATATAACCATACTGGTTTGCCATGCCTTCTTTGCTTCCTAGAGATTCATTAATCTCTAGGCTCTTTTGGAAATACTCAAGCGCCTTATCCAGCTCACCTTTTATTTGGTAAACGTTCCCTATATTGCCATAATCACTGGCTATACCTTCTTTGCGACCAAGAGATTCATTGATTTCAAGGCTATTTTGGTAATACTCAAGCGCCTTATCCAGCTCGCCTTGTATTTGGTGTACATTCCCTATACTTCCATACTGGATCGCCATACCTTCTTTGCGACCAAGAGATTCATTAATTTCAAGGCTCTTTTGGTAATATTCAAGCGCTTTATCCAGCTCGCCTTGTATGTGGTAAACATTCCCCATATTGCCATACTGATTGGCCATACCTTCTTTGCGACCTAGAGATTCATTGATTTTTAAGCTCTTTTGGTAATATTCAAGCGCCTTATCTAGCTTGCCTTGTGTTTGATAAACGTTCCCCATATTGCCATACTGATTGGCCATACCTTCTTTGCGACCTAGAGACTCTTCAATTTCAAGGCTTTTTTGACAATACTCAAGTGTCTTATCTAGCTCGCCTTGTGTGTTGTAAACAATCCCCATATTGCCATACTGATTGGCCATACCTTCTTTGCAACCTAGAGATTCATTAATTTCAAGGCTTTTTTGGTAATATTCAAGCGCCTTATCTAGCTCGCCTTGTATTTGGTAAACATTCCCCATATTTCCATACGATACAGATTTACCGTCATCATTACCGACCTTTTCAGCCAAGCTTAAAACATGTTGATAAGCTTGCAATGCGCTGCTTAACTCACCAATGCGCTTATATATATGCCCAGCCCTAGTCCAAGCATTTATATGCTCAGGGTTTAATTGCGTCGCCCTGACAAAATCCTTAAGTGTTTGTGTAGACTCGTGAAGATAAGACAACGAACCGCGCTGATAATAATATTCTGCCTGTTTGAGAATGATGTCTTCGTTTTCATCAATCAGCTGTGATAGTAGCGCGCGTGCTTTATCGACGTCGCCACTATCTATGATTGCTTGTAATGCGGCATCTACATCTTCGGCGGGCAATTCGTTATTTTGTTTGCTTTCACTCAAATTCAAGATGATATGTCGGTAAGTTTGAAGCTGCTGCTTGTATTCAGAAATTTCAATTTGCTTTTTATCTAATTCAGCTTTTAAAGCCTCGAATGCTTTCACTGCTATCGGATCATTGATGACAATATCACCCGAATTATCCCCTGCAATTTGGATCACAGTTGAGTTATCAGTGCGTGCTGTTTGGAATACGCCGCTTAATTTTTTGAATAGAGATGCTATCAACGTTATATCCTTGTATTGCTTCACAATACAACTCTACTTAACTGGATACTAAAAGCAATGTAAACATTAAAGATTTAATGCAGAAATGAAATGGTAAATGGGAGAAGACTTTAACTCACTTTGGGATGTCTAAAAACAAATGTATTTCTATCCAAACTCAAAACGCGCGTTACCATAAAAATTACTCTGCGGCATTTGAATCTGAGTATCTACTTCCTGATGAATGCCAATGATAATTAATTTAACATAACTTTAATTTAGTGAGTTGCGCACAGCTTTACTGGCTCACTATGTACAGCAAATAGCAAGGCATTAAACAACCGACGAATCAATCAGGTTTGTTGAATGGTGACAAAAATCGCGAATAGAAACAGTTTTTGCCCAAATACTTTGCTTCCTCCAAGCATTTATTCGCACACTCTAAGAGAGTATACTCACTGATGGTTTTGTAGCACGACAAAGTTACAATACCGACGCTTATGGTAATTTTTCTATAACTTGAGTTGGTATTGCGTATATCAAGCCGCTCTACTTTATTTAATATTTCATCACCACACAACTCCGCCTCTTCTATTCCACTTTCAGTAAGAAGAGCGACAAGTTGGGCTCCTGAATATCTATATATATCCCCTGCCATTCCAATCATCGATAACTGCGTACAGCGCGCAACTTTTCTAATAACTTGATCTCCTTCACGGTATCCATATGTATAGTTAAATGCCATAAAGTCATCAATATCAATGAGCAAAAGAGAAAATGGATCATCGAAAGTTTCAGACTGTTTAATCAGTTTTCCTAATTCAATTTTCAGTACATCTTTGTTGTTAAGAGATGTGAGTGTATCAATATAGTCACTTTGTGTAGGTAATGCTCGCGTGTTACTTGAAGATAAATACCTCCCAACCATTTTATTCAAAGATTTGAAGCATAAAGGGTTTGGCGCAAACCCGACCAATGGGAGTTTTAATAATTTTCGTCGGCTTGATATTTCAGAGCTAGTAATGATGATGGGAATTCGACTGAGTTTTTGCGTCCCCTTAATGTAGGACAATGTATTGTAATCGTTATCTGCAAGTATACTGTTGTCTACAAGGATAATATCTGGGGTAAAAACGAAGGTGTGTTCAACTATTGCACTGATACTGTCTACCCGCATCGCATTCATTGAGTCAAGTGCTGAGCAAATAAGATCATATGTTTCAAGGCATTTTACCGCTACCAAAGCATGATACCTTTGCTTGATATGGTTCATTCAGAATCCCTTACCAATAATAATGACCTAAATTTACTTCTTTAATTCGATACGATGTCGCTGGAAATTAGTGAAGGTAGGCAAATTTACCATGTTCATTTAACCCCTTAATTTTAAAACGGATGAATTTCAATTATGAGTAAATATTACAGATAGAAAAGCTAAACTCTTTAACCTTTGAATTTACCAACAAAGCATTGCACACGCCTAGTTAGCCAAATAGATTAACTGTTAAAATTTCACTATTCTCAATAACAAAATTATTATAAATGCAGCACCACTCCAATATGCGGCTCGCTGCATTCAGTGTGCTTTGTAAAGCCTTGTTTATAAAATTAGTCTATTTTTATTAAATTTCTAGTCCATCTTTCTTCAAGTGAGGCTTATTCAATACAAGGTTTACTGGTTGATGCAAACTATTTGGCGAAGATGGGCGTTATTTAACCAGTGGATGAAACATCGATTCAGTATGACCTTAAATTGATCCCATCATGAAATTCTTCATCAGGTACATCTTTGACTAAAGCCTGACCTGCTATCGGGGTTTTTCCGTTGAATGTTATGGTCGGACTACCGTGCAACTGCCAACCGTCATTCAGTGACTTTGATACGCGCATACAAAATACTTCGTCATCAGGGCCTGTAACGAATCTATATAGTTTCATATGTAACTTTCCTATTCCTATGATTTTTTTGCTCACTCTACAGGAGTGACAGTTGAAGCGCTCTTTATGTATATTGTATGCAAAAAAGTTAAAAATCAACCCATATAGTAATAGTATGTGCAAAAAGTCGCTTATCGCTCTCAAGTTTTGTACAAATTCGATGCCAATAACGCAGGTTTGCTAAGATACATATATTTCTTGCTTTATTTTTATCTGGAAACGGAACGGACAATAGAAGGTAACCAAGCTTGTAATCTCAGTGTAATAGACTCCAACGCTCCTCCGCCTATTCTAGAGTTTTGTATGGTTTATAAACAACTTAAATCATTAGCTCACGAAGGAGACGTTATGAACAAAAATGGTCAAATGGCTCAACCAACTCTTAGTGACCGACAAGGTTTTAACCGTCGTTGGTTTGCAAATAACGCAGATTTGAAGGTTTATAGACCGGCAAATCGTGCGGATGTCGTACTTGCTTTTCAAGATATTATTGACGCTAAGGAAATTAAGCCACATGAAGTTCAAATCACTTGCGGCCGTCACTGTTATGAAAGTTTCGTATATAACGGTGAAACCAAAGCTATTATAGATGTAGGGAGCCTAAACGGTTTCGACTACTCTAAAAAGTCCGATACTATTGAAATGGAAATTGGCCTCAGCAATTGGGAAATGTATCGCATACTAAACAATATTTATAAGCGTACCCTACCCGCTGGAAGCTGCTATTCCGTTGGTCTAGGGGGCCACGTTACAGATGGTGGTTACGGTTTATTGTCTCGAGTGTATGGTCTTGCAATGGATTACTTGATTGGCGTTTACATTGTTGTACAAAACTCGCGCGGTGTTGCCGAAGAAATATATTGTGACCAAGATCAGCATTGTGACCTATTTTGGGGCGTTAAAGGCGGTGGCGGAGGACAATTTGGTATTATCACAAAATTGATATTTAAAGATGCACCGCCTTCACCAGAGAGAATGTACACAATAAATTTTTCATGGGATTGGCAGGACGAAAACGGCGACTATTTATCGCAAGAACAGTTCACACAAATAATTCGCTTATTTGAAGAGTCTTTTTGTGACCAAGACCCGAAAACTTGGCATGTTTGGGCCAATATGCTTCTCAATCACAAAGATGCAAAAAATATATCAATCACAGCTTTTGTTTATTACATTCCACAGTTTCATGGTGATTGGGCAGCATTTGAATTAAAAGAGCGCAATGAGTTTAGCGCAATCCTCAAAAAAGCGAATCAGATAAAGTTATTATCAAAAGGCGACTTTACACTATTTGGCCATCCCCATATTCCAAGTTCGAGAGGGTTAAATAGTTATGCGAACAACTTAAAAGACAACTTTAACTATACTTTAAGAGATTACACCTATCTCAATGGTACGCAGCAAGTTAGTCCTTCTGGCCCCAATAGCTTTGGCAAATATAAATCAGCCTATCTAACCAAATGTTGGACCAAAGACATGATCAACAGTGCCTACGCATTTTTAAGAAAACCTATCTCCTATCAAGATGGCGAACATGTTACACGAGCAGATATGGCTCGCTCTTTAATACAGGTAGACAGTTATGGCGGAAAAATAAACACGGTAGCGTCAAAAGATTCCGCTATTGCTCAGCGCTCTTCTATTATGAAGCTGCAATATCAAACCTACTGGGATAACAAAATGCCACCTGGTTTGGATAATACAGCGCAAGCTGATGCCCACATCAATTGGCTAAACACTATGTATAAAACGATATATGCCGTTTCTGGTGGTGTGCCAGATCCGAGGCTCACAGATGGTGTGGACGGTTGTTATTACAATTATCCTGATGTGGATTTGGGGTCAATTAAAAAAGGTCCAGAGAGTTTAGAGCATGCGTTAATGTTGTACTTTGGAGATAACTTATCGCGCTTAAAACAGGTCAAAGCAAGATACAACCCCAAGGGGGGGTTTGGCAATGTGCAAAGTGTCCAAACTTATTGCCAAGAGATAACAACCGAAAATGCTAAAAGCAAATCTCAAAGTCAAGCTAAAAACAACAAGTAAACAAAGGGTTAATGACAGTTAGGGGCATTAACCCTTTGAATGTTTGGTTATCTGCTTCAGGTGTTATGAGTGGTCAAGTGTAATTGCTCTGATTTATACTAGGTCCTTTATTTGCAGAGTTGTTTACTATAGGATCCCCACTCTCTCGTGTGGGCCTAATAAAACGGCTTGCTCATCATTGCGAATAAGCTCAAAGCTATTAAGAGGATTACCCAGTGTCACCTGAATCGATGACAGATTTAACCATAACTTTAGTTTTACTTTTGGTTTCAGTAGGCATGGCATTTCAAGGCAAAGTTTTGAAGGCAAACATGGCCGATAAAGACGCAGAAATCGCGAAGAAAATTGAAAAAAAAGCAAACCTGCTTATCATGTGTGGGTCATTAGTTGCAATCATTCAAGTTATTAAACTTGGTTCTTTTTTGCTATAGATATACCGCTGAAAAACAAGGTTGCCGGAAAAAGTAAAGTCCGGCGCCTATTACCACCCATCCATTATCGCTATTTATATTTATAATGATTGCGCAACCGGTCAATCTACGTTCACCCCCCTCTCCTAATAACCTGTGAAATTATTTGTGCGGATTATGGTGTATTGATGTTAACTGGAAAATGCTTAGGTCACTTTAAATGCATGGTATGGCAAAACAGGTGATTTGCACTACGATTAGTTAACCTATAAATAAAAATTAATTGGAATGAAAATGGCCTATGTAGATGGATTTGTCTTGGCAGTACCTAATCAAAATAAAAGTGAATACCTGCGCATGGCGCAGCTTTCTGCTGAGATATTCAAAGAGTATGGTGCGCTTAGTGTAGTTGAATGTTGGGGAGATGATGTACCAGATGGCGAGCAGACATCATTCGGGCTAGCAGTTAAGTGCGAAGCCGAAGAAACGGTGTGTTTCTCTTGGGTCTTTTGGCCGTCAAAAGAAATCAGAGATGAGGGTATGGCAAAGTGTCACAATGACGACCGAATGAAAGCCATGTGTGAAGGTGCAATGCCATTTGATGGTAAAAGGCTGATTTATGGTGGGTTTGAGGTAATTTTGAATGCTTGAGCCGTTTGTCGGATTTAAGACCCGAACTCGGTTCTAAACTAAGTTCGGGAAAAGCACCAATATCCTAGGAAACTTCCACTTCTTTAAACTCGCCGCAATTACTAATAATCTCGTGAAAAAATGTAAAACATGGATCTGTCAGGCACATTTTATTTTGGCCAAAAAGCTTTTGTTTTAAACTTCGATGTTTATCAATTTGGAACACCCACTCTAGCTCTTGAACGGAGTCTTCTTCAGGTGAATAAAACACACTTGCACCAATCAAATAGCGATTGTCTTCAAACGTTAGTGTACTATACCACCCCCAGTCTTCAGCGGCTGGCTCGGAGATATCTAACTGTCCTTTTAATTTACTTTTTAACCAAATTAATAAGGACTCTCCATAATTTGGGTTAATAGGGTTTACCTGCTCTTTTGCAACATCAAACTTGTCGGTTTTAAAGTGTATTGCCAGATTCATTAAGTAACCTTACTAAAAGTTGGACAAAAAATAGCATCATGCTAGGAATTAATATTGCCAATGGCCCTGCAAGCTTTGTGCTAGATAATTTTTGTATGCGAGCTTTTTCTGAGCGAGTAATAAAATTATAGATATGCTCAGAACTAAACAATACAAACAGAGCACCTATAGCTAATGCGAATAAACTTGCACTGCTAAATATAACCCAACCAAATAATATCAGCATTACTAAGGCGATAAGTGTATTTGCATATTTGCTAAATAGACGATTGATGATGAACCTCCGAGGTTTGTAAAAATAAGCGTAGCGGTAAATAGCAATTCCGCGCCAAACTTAACCGTAGATACACTTTTTTGACTAGCGCTATTCTTATTACCTAATAATATTCAAAGCCCTATCGCACGTAAAAGCTCTTTGCCTTCTTTGTTTTTCTGAACTGGAACAATACATAAAGGCTGTAGACGAGACAGCTATTAATACTACAAATGCTCGTCAGACTCAGTTTTTAAGTTGTGCATCAGGAATATCAATCAAAAAGTCTGTGATACCTATGTCTATCCCAAGTTGGCTAAATAATGTCGAAAGTTGACCTCTATGGTGGGTTTGGTGATTGAATAAATGAGCTACTAGTTCACTAAACTCTCTCTCACTTGTTTGGCCTCTTGTATCACTATAAACCAATGTTTTGTGGAAATCAGATTCTTCAACTTCATCATTGATCCAACACAGAATTGCGTTATCGATGCGGCTTCGAACCGGTGAATACAGCGCAAAGTCTTTATATAGAGTATCATCAAGTTTTGTTGGAATTGGCAAATCACTCAAATCTAAAAGTGAATGATAGCGTTTATCGTGCTGAGCAAATCGTAACAGCCAAATTATATCAGCAATTATGATATGATTAAGAGTGGCCAATATAGAGCCAAAGTATGCCCCCCTGTCTGATGTTAATTGTTCATGGCTTATCATACTTGCTGCTTCAATGAGCTGTTTATTCATGCGAAGATTATATTGCGCCATTAATTTAAAGTGTGATAGATAATTCATTTTTTACCCCTATTTTGTTTACGACATTACATCTGCTACTAGATTGCTACTTTTATAAATTATCGCTAGTACAAAATATATCAAACAATTTTTATCGTCTAATGAATGTTAGGTAGATGAATTTTGGGGAGCATATCGCGAATAAAGCTGATGTATTAACTTCAATAGGCGGTTCAGTTTCAATATAAATTGCTGAGTGCCTCTCACTCAGCAATTTAAATGTCCTGCAATGACTTAGGGGAGCTTCTTTCTAAATTACGTCATCATTGATAAATGCCGCTAATACATTTTTTAATGTGCTCGCGTTATCGGCAATAGCCCATGCCCACATCTGCGACAAAGCATTCGACTCTTTTGGCTCTAAACCTATTTTCAAAAAGGTACTATAGTAAGGAAAGTTCGCAAAAGGCATTGCCGGTTGCTTCAATAATGCCAAAGCCTTTTTTTCCAATGCAGGGTCTGAGTCCCAATACAAGCCAGACATTGCTTCGGCAAACAGTTTGGCATCATCTAAATCAGACGAAAAAGTATCTAGGCCTTTTTGCCCTGCTAAAATCTGACTCTTAAGCGTTGCGTCTTGTAAGCTGTTTTGCCAATCTAGCATTTTCGCATTTTGCACATACAGAATTTCAACCTGTCGCCCTGAACTTATGCTTGCCAGTGTGTTTTCTACCGTAGTTAACGTCATTTGATGAAATGCAGGCTGCGAGTTTGCTATATTGCTTTTCCCTGTGTTTGTCTGATAAAGACCACTAACAAGCTGTGAAAATGCCGTGTCTCCCTCTCCATTGTCGCTATTCTCAAATACCTGTAATAAGCTTGTCGCCTTGAAAGCTGGGTGAGTTGGGTCTTTTTGACTGTCATTGAATACTTGGTGATCTCCAGACTTGTTGTCGTAGTCAATACCAAATAGAGGGGCCGCTTGCCCGCCAGCAATGACTTTACCTTTTTTTACAAGCGGTGTACTGGTGTTGTCAAAAACGACCAGTTTTAACGGCACTTGTTCGGGGGCACCAGTGTCAGTTTGAGAGAGAATACCAATTATGCCTGTGTTATCTAATGTACCGCCATCCGTGTAAAGCGTGTTAGGGTAATTTTGGCTATTCACCCCAATTGGCCAATAGTTATTCCTTGGAATAAAATCTGCGATATCATTTAATTTATTGTTTGCTATAAAACCTTTAAACTTATTGGAAATTGCCTTAGCCAGATCTGTCGCAGCGTCCTTTTCAAGATTGCTTTCTAGTTCACCAAGTAAATTCTGTTGATCTGAGTCGGATAGCAGTGGCATAACCTTATCAATTAGCTCGGCCAAGCTTACAGGGTCGTTTACCTTTGCAGAAAAAGCACTCGCTATTGTATTTGCAAAGAATGAACTCGACGTACTTACAATATCTATCAAAGCATAACGCTCAGATATTGTGACTTTAACAGGTGACTCTGATGCACTGTCTTGTTGCAAGGTAGACGCGTACGCATAGGATTCAACTTGCCCTCCACCGACTAATGCGCCATCAGGTGTTTGCCCCTTCGCACCAGCCGAAATAGCCGTTGCTTGATTTGGTAGTTGCACGATATTGGATTTATTCCCGTCCACAGAGGTTACAGGGAGCATTATATTATTATTCATAATGATAAATGGTCGCTCTGCTCGCAAATAAAAAAAGTTTTCGTCGCTAGGCACTAGATCTGGAAACGATTGCTGAGCATAACTCTCAGATAAAGAAAATGACTTGGTAGAGGTCCAAGTTTTCTCCCCTTGCGCCCGAAGATTGAATACCGATAATACATGCTGGCCAACAATATCAGTCCACAACCATTGATGGTCTTCGGCTTTATTTTTAGCGATAAACGCTCCAGCGGTCACCAATAAGTTATCAATTCCCATCCCCGCAGGTACGTTACCAAAACTATGCTCTGTGAGCTGATTAATATTGAACTTGCCAGTTTGCTCACTGACAGACAGGTTTGCGGGGGTAATATATTCACCCAGCAACCCCTCATCCGAGTACTTTTGTGGTAAGAACGAGTATATTGATGACGCCCACGTCCCACCTGATACTGAGGAAATATAACGCGCTTTTTTCAGCAAGTTTAAGGTGTCTAGACCTAGCATCTGTCCCCAAGCACAGGTTAATGCTCGCGAACCGCCTCCGGAAAAACATATGCCTAAATTAGCTCTATTTGAATCAGAATGTTCAAGTGTCGGGTTACTTTTACCGTTTGGATATATCTTAACTTGTTGAACCATGGAGTCGTCCTCAGATCCGTATGAAGTTTGTCAGTGGGTGGTAAGCATATTGCACGAGGTGGGCGTTTCCCATTACGCCACTTTTACATAACATCAGATTGATTTTGAGCCTCAATGGCGTGATCGAGACTCAAAAAACTCAAGCTAACTCAACGGGACCGTGATCATCACAGTGATCACCATGTTGATGTTGCAGGCGACCATTGACGAGATAATCAACGTGATCGCCATGTTGAATTGCTTCATGGCCGCATCCTGGGCCATGAACATGACCATTTCCTGAAACAGCATGATTGCATTCATTTGGGTTAGCATCGTTAACTTCAATCACGTGCTCATCGCAATGATCGCCATGTGGGTGGTGCAGTTTCCCTTCAACTAAATAGTCGACATGACCGCCATGTCGAATTGCGGTGTGTCCACAGTTTGGGCCGTGAGTATGGTGATCAGCATGTTTGTGGGATTGTGAGCAAGACATGTGTCTATTCCTTCTGTTTATAAAGTCCGATATAAATCTAGCTCAGCCTAGTGCCAATGCAAACTCTATTGGGTCATGAAGTGACTCAACCAAGATAGCGGCAAACTCTATCAATATATGAGTATGTGGTTAGCCCATATGTTACCTGTGACGTGTTGGGGGCTTACAAGTACTTAGATAAACAAACTGCTTAACGCTGCTACTTCCTATTTTTGGTTTAGGAATATTGGCCATATACCTGCGAATTGTATTTAAAAACGTATCGACAATGTGACCAGAGTAAAGGCTAGAAAATCAGCTGGTTTGATAGGTAAGCGCTTAAAATTACAGAATAATTAATGTATATCCTTGTATAAATTTCAGTAGTAGCACGTGCTCCCAGTCAAGTTAAGTTTCGTGCACCGATATTTTATATACCAATCAAAAGGTTATAGTTTATTAACTTGTGATTACCATTAATATTTCCGCATAAAATAGCCCTGCATTGAAGGTTACCCCATCGTCATAAATTAAATTATACATATGAAATTACTAAAATCATAAGATACAAATATCTTCATAAATTGCTTCAAAATTATTGACCTAGTCACAAATAGAATTATGTTTCTTAAACTTTATTATACTGAACTGTCATACAGAAGTTGTATGTTATCTATGCACTTATTACGGTGCTTTTGAACAATAAATAAGGATATCAAAAATGAAAAAAATAGCCCTACTATCTCTTTTATTAATGACGAGCTTTGTACAAGCAAAACAAGTAACTTGCTCTGACAAAATTGACAGTATCAGTTTGCAATCTAGTGGTTCTGTTTGGATTTGGCCTGACAGACATGAAACAATTGAACTTAAGCCAACTCATCCAAAATTTTACGAATTTCTTGGCATCATGTTTTACGCAATGAAGTCCGGCAAGACTGTTGTATATAAGTCTGACAACGGCGAGCGTTACTCAAATAAGTGCCATGATACGGAAAATACACTTTACCCGCTTTATGAAATTTTAAGAGTAAACTAAGCAACATTTGATTACACCCAATGCACTTACTTAGTGAGTGCATTCTTTGCTAGGCTAAAGAGTAGATATAAACAATGCTATCTAATTAAATCCCATAATTTATTAAATTCCTTTTCATAAAAAATGTAAAAATTAGCAATAAACACTCGAAATATTGTTATTTATTAATAGTTAATTTTGTGTTCTTATATTGCTTCCTCTGCTGACCCTTCTATATTTACTATATGTCTATCAAAAGGGTTAATATCTAATATGGCTTGCATTTTAGCTGTTGCTGGCAACGCTGAATCTTGTTTAAGGTAAAATCTCCAGTATCAAGAATTGAAGGATTAATGTTTATTGTAGTTACAACTCTACCGTAAGCCAATGCTAGAGAATCAAGAGATTGTACTCCCAAAGCTATTATGTAATGCTCCTTGCCCCTGTTAATTGGCACAATGCATATGTTAAAAAACATATATACAGTCCTTAGCTTTCTTCAGCACGCAAACAAGGTTGCTAAAATGTTAATTTCATTCTAGTTTAGTATCTGATACTCACAATCGGAGAAACTCTATGAAGGAAATTATTTTGGTTCTATCGCTAAGTTTGAGTGGCTTAGCAATCGCTGATGAACATAAGTCGCATGATAAGCATGAACATAAACATGGATACAACTGCGGTCATGCCGCTGAGTGGCATGGAGATCATTTTGACTATAATCATAGCGGTCATGACCATCACATCCATGCAGGTGAAGTTCATGAAGCGAAAGTCAAAGTACATAACAAGCACAAACACGGGCATGGATTAGACTGTGGTCACAAACGGCGAATTGAGCAAGGGCGCGTTGAATACAATCATGATGGTCACTGGCACCATCAACATGGTGAACATTTTCACGAAAATCATGGTTAGGGTTAAATAACTAAATAAAGCGAGCTGCCCTTCCCTAATAAGAGGTGATGTCAGGGTAACAACAAAACCCAGTCTTGTTTATTTCCTTGATTGGGTTTTTACTGATTCTTTTTAAAAGTCGCAACAACCCCTGAAATAAATAATAAAAAGACCAATTTAACATAATTTAAATCTAATAATGTTTTGATATTCAACCTGAACAAGATTCACACTAACCTTTCTAATTATAAGAATGTATGTATAGATAATTACGGGATTTTAAATCTTAAAATTCTCATAAATAGAATATTTACTTATCTAGCGCTTTATTGATGATTTTATGGTCGACTTTGTCATTGAATTGCTCTATCAATTTAAGTAACTTGGGTGTTATTTGATTTTGACAAAACGGTTTTGTCGGATCGCTGTAGTAGTAATTTTGGTATTGCTCTGGAGATAAGCTGAATTCGTTTAGTAGTAGCGGTTGTGTAATTATCGCTTTGTCAAAATCGTCTTGTAAACGAGCTATAATAGATTTTGCTTCCTCAATTTTTGCCATACTCTCACAATAAACCGCACTACGATATTTATCCCGACGACTATGGTTTGATGTAGCACTGTGGGTGTTCAAGTGAATTTCAATCAGCTCATCTAACCTAATTAATTGGGTGTCAAACTGCAGTAAAATTCCCTCAGAAAACCATGCCTGATCATCGAAGCTATTCAACCAACCCTGCTGTACGTTTTTCACTCCAGTCAATGAGCAAAATATAGCTTCAGTACACCAATAGCAGCTCCCGCCTAGACCTATTTGTTCCAGCACTGTTGTTCACCATTTTTCAAATTACAACCTGAATAATCTTTATCATAGTTATGGATTTTTAAGTTTAACGAAGAAAAGATAATTTATTTGTTTTTTAGCCTATTTATTGACTAAATATGATGCATGAAACAGCAAACTCTATATAATTGGTCGTTTTTTGTGGAGCCTAAAATTTGCAAACTCAGGTCAAGTTTACAGTATTTGGTGTACTCGCCGTGCTACTATGGAGCGCTGTATTGCATGTCGTACGTATTGTTAGCGAAGACTTTGGGCCAATTGGAGGAGCCGCACTTGTGTACTCATATGCAGCACTCTTTCTAGTCGCGTTTTCGGGCCTGCCAAAAATCAAAAACTATCCCAAACGTTATATAGTCATAGGCGGCACACTGTTTGTTTGCTACGAACTATGTTTATCCCTTTCTCTTGGCTTTGCCAATTCTAGAACCCAGTCCGCCCAAGCGCTAATCGTCAACTACTTATGGCCACTTTTTACCATAATTGGTGCGCTACTAAGTAAACAAGCTAATGCCAAACCGATATTACTTGTTCCTGGCAGCCTTTTGGCTTTCATCGGTGTATGTTTGGTCGTATCTGGTGATTTAAGTTACTTGTTCAATGGTGTGTTAGCAAACGTCATTAGCAATCCACTTGCTTTCTTTCTTGCATTTAGCGGCGCAATCATTTGGGCCGTATATTGTAATCTAACCAAGTCGATGGCCAACGGTGAAAATGCAATCAGCCTGTTTTTTATATTTACCGCTTGCACATTGTGGCTTAAATGGCATTTACTCGACGCGGGGTTTGCCTCCGGTTTTTCATTTAGCAGCGTATTTTTATTAGCACTAGCGGGCGGAGGAATGGCCTTGGGCTATGGGCTATGGAATAAGGCCATTATCGGTGGGAATATGATTTTACTTGCTGCAATTTCTTACTTTACGCCTGTTTTCTCAGGTGTGTTTGCAGCCTTAATTTTAGGTGTCAATTTACAGCAAGGGTTTTGGCTTGGGGTTGTCTCAGTCACAATCGGCTCACTTTTGTGTTGGCAGTCGACATGCCTTAAAGATCAACAACCTAATTCGGTACAATCAGTGCTAGACAATACTGAATAAATATACATATAATTTGCTACAAACATGCCGATTGGATCAACAATATATGACGCCGCTAGTCGATACATTAAGACAACTTAGGTATCTCATTGCACATTTGGATGACGATACATTACATAGCGAATACCCTGCTATGTCTGAGTTTTTAAATAGCAACCGACTTGGTGGTCAGATATGTTTAGACGAACTGAAGTTTTTGTATCAGTTTCTTTATGTGTATGGCCGAAAGTCTGAAGCAACATTCAACCGCTTTAGGAATGAAATCGAACGTTTCCACCTTTGGAGCTGGTTAGTCCAAGAAAAGTCTGTCTTTGAGCTTAAACGTGAAGACATTGAGGCATACGTGGACTTTGTTGTTGAACCTGATAAAACATGGCTTGCAGACTCGGTGCAGTGGCGCTTTAAAAATCACCAGGGTACGCGGCAAGTTAACCCCAATTGGCGGCCATTTGTTCACAAGGAAAACGGTGTTAGCCAACAAACACTTGCTTCTATGTTCACAGCCCTAAACGTATTTTACAAGTTTGCGATATTAGAGGAGAAATCCTTTGCAAATTTTGTCCCGGTGGTAAAAAAGAATTGCCCTTATTTGGTTGTACAATCACAAATAAAGTTACCAGATACACTCAGCGATCTTCAGTGGGAATATGTGTTTGGCGTAACGAAAGATCTGTGTGAGGAAAACCCAAAGCTGGAAAGAAATCTATTTACACTCGCATGCTTAAAAGGGTTATATCTGAGGATTTCTGAGCTTTCAGAGCGACCTCAGTGGTCTCCAGTCATGAGTCATTTTTGGCAAGATCAAGACGGCTTCTGGTTTTTAAGAATTATGGGTAAGGGAAATAAACTACGCGATGTCACGCTTAGTGATGATTTTGTTGAGTATTTGAAACGTTATCGTCAATCCCGCGGCCTCACTTCCCTGCCCCGTGTCGATGAACCTCACCCCATCATTCACAAATTGAGAGGGCAAGGAGGCATGAATGTACGTCAGCTAAGACGAATTGTTCAAGAAAGCTTTGATTTGGCCATTGATAAACTCAAACAAGATGGCTTTAGCGAAGAGTCTGAAAACTTAGAAGCAGCAACCAGCCATTGGCTAAGGCATACTGGCGCAACCCACGATGCGCAGACTAGACCGTTAAAGCATTTGTCAGAAGATTTAGGTCATTCAAAAATTGCAACAACAGACCAAATCTATATTCAAACCAATATTAAAGAGCGCGCAAAATCAGGTGTTAAAAGAAAGCTCTAGCTGGTGCTCGTAACCTGGAGCCTAACATTTATGAAGTAGGTTAGGCCCAACTAAACTTAGACTATCCACTACCCCCACTAAATATCATTTATAAAATGGCTGCAACTGCTATTGTGTTTGAACGTGTTTTAAGGAAAATGCCCCTTAGAAGAACGTCACACAGCACCACTTTCGGTAAAAAAATATATAAAACACACAATAAAAGCTGAATACAGTTAGCTCAATCCCGTGTATGATGTGTTCCTTATAGTATCTATGAAAGGGCCGTCTAGGCCCTTTATGAAAATTCAGTTATCTTTTGAATCTTACCACTAATTCATGCATATCATTAGCAACGCGTGTTAGCTCCTCGCTGATCTCTTGGCTTTCTAACGAGCTAGTAACGCTAGAGTTAGCCAATGAAGCTATGTTCACCACCTGCTTGTTAATGTCTTCCGAAACGGTAGCCTGCTCTTCAACCGCGGCCGCTATCTGCATGCTGTTCACACTCATAGTCTCTATCAAAGAGTAAATATGCTCTATTTTTTGTGTTGAAGCGTTCAGTTTTTCAATACCAAGTTGGGATTCAGTTTCACCACGTTGAGCAATCACCTCTGACTCTTGGGTGCTTTGTGTCAACTCATCAATAATGGCGTGGATCTCTTTTGTCGACTCCTGCGTGCGTTGCGCTAAGTGTCTTACTTCATCAGCTACAACAGCAAACCCTCGACCTTGCTCGCCGGCTCTTGCAGCTTCAATCGCAGCGTTTAGGGCTAATAAATTAGTTTGCTCTGCAATCTGTTCAATAATTTGAGCTGCATCTGCGATTTTACTCGTTTGCCTTGCAACCCCTAAAACAGAGTCTTTAATATCGATAACCGTTGAACCTAGACTTTCTATTGATGTCTTAGTTTCCTCCGAACTCTTTGCTCCCTCTTTCGCCAACTCAA
Organism: Pseudoalteromonas luteoviolacea; assembly: GCF_018100925.1. Classification (GTDB taxonomy): domain Bacteria; phylum Pseudomonadota; class Gammaproteobacteria; order Enterobacterales; family Alteromonadaceae; genus Pseudoalteromonas; species Pseudoalteromonas obscura. The sequence continues at coordinate 30,748 of NZ_JAGJEH010000009.1, forward strand.
GGGCGTCAGTTGCATCCGCAGATGTCGATTGCACATTTTGTGAGACTTCATGAATAGTTGCAGCCATTTCATTCATGGCTGTGGCAACTAGTTCCGTTTCTTGCTGTTGTTGAGTTAATTGTTCAGTGGTCGAACGACTCTTATCAGCCGTTTGTCCCGCGCCGAATGTAACTTGCTTAGAAGCATGTTCAATTCGCGTGATCACAGTATCCAAATGAGCGTGCTCACTTAGTAGCTTCACGTGCAGTTCGGCCATTTTACCCTGCCATGGAGAATAAACCTGTTTAGACACTTCATCACAAAAACTATGCTTTAGGATTTGGTTTATTCGCTCTAACTGTTCATGGTCTCGGTATCGATTGTAACCAAAAATGGCGACGCTATTCACCATCAACCAAGCAAATGCAGAAGTCTCAGAGCCGAATGCATACAACCCTAAAGCACTTGCAAAAGCAGCTATTGGCCAGATGGTTCTAAGCTTTGGCAATTTAAAATTGCTTTTGCCACCACTTTGAATCGAGCCATAAAGCGCTTCAGCTCGCGCAATATTTTCTCGGCTTGGACAAGTTCGAACAGACTCATAGCCAATCACTTGGCCATTTTCTGTCATTGGGGTTACATACGCATCAACCCAATAAAAGTCACCGTTCTTACAACGGTTTTTAACCATGCCCATCCAAGGCTTACCAGCCTTAAGCTGGGTCCACATAGTTTTAAAAGCAAGTTCAGGCATATCAGGATGCCTAACTAAATTATGCGGCTGGCCTATTAGTTCTTCTTTTGAATAGCCGCTTATATTCTCGAAGTGCTCATTACAGTCAGTAATTATTCCTTTTAAATCAGTGACTGAAATGAGTTTATCTTCTGGTGCAAATCGTTGTTCACGATTTGTAACTGGTTGATTAACCCGCATTTAACTAAAACTCTCTGCAAATTACATTAAAACTCGACGCTGGATAGTGGAACATACGACTTCTATCGCGTTTAAGCAACTTATTTTCATCATATCGCTACAATTTTAAGACGTATAAGCATGATATAAGTTAAAAATATACAAGTTAGATCTAAATATTGATTTTGTACGTATACTCTTTACTGTAAAATATTGCCCGTATAAAAATGCCATCAAGGAGCGCTAAGTGTCCAGATTTTCAGCAATTACTGATAACCCCCATGAAAATCGATTTAACAACAGAGTCGGTGTATTAGTTACCAACTTAGGCAGCCCAGATGCCGCTACTGCAAAAGCACTTAGAGTGTATTTACGAGAGTTTCTCTCCGATCCGCGCATTGTAGAAATCCCTAGATTCATTTGGATGTTGATACTGCATGGCATAATTCTAAGGGTCAGACCAAGCAAGTCAGCTAAGGCTTATCAAAGCATTTGGACCGAACAAGGGTCTCCCTTAATCGACATAACTAAAAAGCAATGTCAAAAATTGCGAGAATACCTAGCAAAACATAATCATGATGATGTAGAAGTCGTTATGGCCATGCGTTATGGCAACCCATCTATTGAAGCGGGTCTAGAAGCATTGCGTGAACAAGGTATCACTAAAATCGTCGTATTACCGTTGTACCCACAATATTCGAGTGCAACAACAGGGTCGACGTATGACGCTATCTCTCGTGTACTTACTAAATGGCGCTGGGTACCCGAATTGCATTTTATAAGCGGTTATCACGGTAATGCAAAGTATATCGAAGCATTGAGTAACTCTGTACAAGAGTATCTTGATAATAACCCCACGCCAGAAAAAATCTTATTTTCATACCACGGAACCCCAAAAAAGTTTCTAACAGATGGCGACCCATATCATTGTTTTTGCCACGCCACCACTAATGCCGTAGTGTCTAAGTTGGGGTTAGATACGGATAAAGTTATCACAACATTTCAAAGCCGCTTTGGGCGCGCTGAATGGCTAAAACCTTATACCGACTTCACTTTGAAAGAACTAGCACAGTCAGGTACAAAGCATGTAGCGATATTAAGTCCCGCATTTAGTGCAGACTGTTTAGAAACGCTCGAAGAACTTGAGGAAGAAAACCGCGAATATTTCATTGAAGCTGGCGGTGAGCAATACGACTATATCCCTGCGCTCAATGACAGAGATGACCACATAGTGGCGTTCTACGATATTTTGAAGTCTCATCTTTGATATAGAAAAGCCACCTACTAGGTGGCTTTTTACTCATTATATTCTACTTTCCTTCACGGCAGATAATTCATAATCAGCTTTTTTTTCACTGTTGAACTCTTCAAGTAATTGAATACAAGCCCCTATGGGCCTAGCTGGACTGTAGTAGTAACCTTGGATGTGATCACAGCCAAGATCATTTAATACGTTTAGCTGAGTCTCTGACTCAACACCCTCAGCGATGACTTTTATGCCAAGCTGTTTTGCCATTTCAACCAAGCATGAAATCATTATTTGCTTACTTTTATCTTGCAGCAAACTGTCAACAAAAGACTTGTCAATTTTTAAGTAATCTACTTGGTTTTCTATCAAGTGACTTAGTGAAGAATAGCCTGTACAAAAATCATCTAGTGCAATTTTTACGCCTTTCCCCCTTAAATCCCTCAGCAGTTGCCACGTGTAATGGTTTGTGGCCATAGACTCAGTCACTTCAACCGTAATGCTGCTATATGGGATATCATATTTTTCAATCGCTTCCGAGATCAGGTCAAACTGATTGTTACTGACCTTAAACTCATTGACTGATCTGTTTACAGAAATACTGATATCTGTATACCCGACTGATTGCACCTTTTTTAAATCCATACAAGCGCGTTCTAATACAAACTGGCCGATCTGTTGTATCAAGCCGAACTCTTCAGCAATTGGAATAAAGGCGCCAGGTGAGATCATGCCCTGCTCTTCATCAAACCAACGCACTAACGCCTCAAACTTAACAATTCTACCACTCGATTGATCGACGATTGGCTGATAGTAGACACTTAACAATTCATATTTGATTGCATGTCTTAGCTTGTCCCTCAGAGCGATTTTATTGAGATAAGCATTTTGGATTGCTTGGTTATGCAGCGCAACAGACCCTCTGTTAGTCTTTTTAGCACTTTCCAATGCGTGTGCTGCATTTCGGATAAATTTCGCCGCAGTCACTCGTGATTTGCAATCCAATTGAGCAACCCCTACGCTGGCTGTCAGCTCAATTGTTAGTTCATTAAACACATAGGGTTGTTTGAGTTTATCGCATAGTTTTGAGGCGATATCATGAGCACTCTGTTGGTTTGTTGCATCTAGTAATATTGCAAATTCATCCCCGCCGTAACGAGAAATGGTATCAGCCCTTCTTAGCCCATTTTTGAGCCGCTTTGCGACCGATATGAGTACTTTATCGCCTATTTCGGGGCCATAAATGTCATTCACTTCTTTAAAATGGTCAAGGCCAATAAAGAGCAATGAACAAGGCTGCAAAGTGCTTCGAGTTTGCGAAATTCTGGTTTCCAAAATATCCATAAAGCATCGACGATTAATAAGGGCTGTCAACGGCTCATGGTTTGCATAAAATGTGAGCTGCGCTTCATTTCTCTTCCAGTCCGTGATGTCGCGAAAGATGGCCACATAGTTGACGATATCACCTTCTTCGTCGCGTACTATATTCAACGTTAGCTCTTCGGGGAAGATTTGACCGTTTTTTCTACGGTTATAAATCTCCCCTTTCCAAGTGCCTTCTTTACATAGCTTTGTCCACATTTTGTCGTAAAATTCAGAGCTGTGTTTCCCCGAAGAAAGCACTGACGGGTTTCTGCCAAGTAGTTCAGTATCTGAGTATCCAGTCAACCGTTCAAATGCTCTATTTACCATCACAACTCGATTTTTGTGATCGGTTATCATGATGGCCTCAGTAGCGTGTTCAAATACGACATTGGTAAGTTCTAATTGCTTGTTCAGTGCATATATATACGAAATGTCCTGCACCGACGCGCAGAAAATACGCTCATCTTCTTGCTCATCTGAGCGTTCAACATGCCCGATAACTCGAAAAAGTCCTTTGAATTGGCTTCTGTCACTGTGAGAGACATTAATATCGATATGACTTATTTGTCCATTGCGGATTTTTTGCATTAAAACACGAAGTGACTTTTGGTCTTTTTCTTTTAGGCTATCGCAAAATACTTCAAATCCAATTTCCTGATCAGGTAGATTTATTAAGGTTTGCATTTCTTGGCTAAAGCTATGTATATTCCTGCTGATATTCCAAGACCATGAACTTAGTCTCGCAATACGCTCCCCTTTTGCCAACTGCCTAACTAGAATTTCCTGCGCGCTTAGCTCTAAATTGTGATTCAGCTCAGCGCCCACTAGTAAACTTAGTTCCCTAAACCAGTGTTTATCGTCACTAGATATCTCTATTTTTTCGTCGAAAAGACACACCATAATACCGATTGGAGTATGATCTAGCGCACGTAAGGTCACGCCCAGGTAACCATCTATATCGAATATCTTTAATATTTCGTCTTCAGCATACATCTGTTGTAAATTACAACTAATAGAACAAACACTTTGGCTGTCTTTAGCGTCTTTACAAGGCGTCCCTTCTAAATCATATATGATGTAGTTGGACTTTTCTCCATTGACTGAATAAGCCACGGTTTTTACTCGCGTATCTGAGTCAATGAATTTACCAATTAAACAATGAGCAGGCTGAAACTTCTCGTAAATCAAGTTTAATGCCAATTCATAGCGGGCTTCGCTGCTTGGCAAATTATAAAAAGTACTGAATGATAGCGTCATCGTTTAACAATCTTGTAATAATTATAGTTATTAATATGAACCGGAATGAATTCAACTAGCAATGATAATTAATCACCATTTAGGAATATGAAGATAGATCAATAAAATATCAATAACAAGAATCAGAAATATATAATCAACAATATCTCAACACTTTTATTCCAGCTTTACCACTTATAGACACAGACAATATTATGTCTGACATAAAAATGCCATTTAAAAAAACAAAAAAGCCGTCTATTAAAGACGGCTTTTTGTAACTAAAAGTCTAGTTTATTCAATAATTGGCTGAACATCTAGCCCGTAACCGAAGCTAACAGCAAGGACTAAAACAACAGATGCAGCTAATAATAGCTTACCAATCAATGGCAAACAGAACCTGAACCAATGTGTATAAGGTACCCCAGCCATGCCCAGAATACCCATTAATACTGCATTAGTCGGGATAATCATATTAGAGAAACCATCACCAAACTGGTACGCTAATACTGCAACTTGCCTTGGTACACCTACCAAGTCCCCAACCGGGACCATTAATGGCATAGTCACATATGCTTGACCTGAGCCTGATGGAATAAAGGTATTCAAGAAAGTTTGAATCACTAACATGCCTACAGCTGAAATCTCTGCAGCAACATGAGACAGTGGTGAAGAAAGACTATATACCAATGTGTGTAAAATCTGCCCGTCTTCTAGAATCAACGCAATACCACGCGCTACACCGATTAATACAGCCGTTGTCACAAGCTCTGATACACCATCAATAAAACGCTCTGCCGTTTCATCTGCTGATAGTTTACCAATAATTGCAATAACAACACCCCAGGCAACAAACAAACCGCCTAGCTCATATAAATACCAACCTTTCGTCGCAATACCCCACACAGCAATACACAGCGTGATGATAAAGCTAAATAAAACCGTTTGATGACGCTTATTCAACTTTGGATAGTTAGGTTTTGCTTGCCCTTCTAGCGGGCACGGCACACCAATCATCATGGACTGGCTAGGATCGTTTGAAACTTTTTTAGCGTAGCTCCATACATGGTGGAAACCGATTAGCACGAAGGGGACAAATATAGCCAATCTTAATTCAATGCCAGAGTAAACTGGAATATCAGCAATTTGTTGTGCAATTAACACCGTAAATGGATTAAATGCGGATACACCGTAACCAATACCATAACCGGCTACGATCATACCAACTGCCGTCATGGCATCTAGTTTCATCGCTTTACAAAGTGCAACCAAAATCAGTACAAAAGGGATATATTCGCCAGCTGTGCCTATCGTGCTAGACGCTAAGGCAAAGCAGAATACAACCATAAAAATCAAACGTTGTGGTTTAGTACCGTGTTTTTCAAGCAGACGTCCGATCAACGCATCAACTGTACCTGTTGCACGCGCAATACTCAGTACACCACCTACAATTAATACGAAGAAAATAACATCTTGGGCTTGTGCGAACGCTTTAGGAATTGCAGTGAGGAGATCCCACGGAGTAAGAAACTCTTTTTGCTCAACAAGTTGGTACGTACCTGCGACCACCATTTGTCTGCCGCTGTCGGTAACGCTAGTCTCAAAAAAGCCCTGAGGCACCACCCATGTGGCTAACAAGGCCACCACCATCATGCCGAGCAACAGCACGAGCGTGTGTGGTACTTTCAAAGTTTGTCCCATTTACTGCTCCAAATCAATAATATTATAATTTGGCGCGCATATTACCCACATTTAAGACAAAGATCATTGCCTAAGCTAAAAGTTTGTAAACGATATGCGTTTTTATGCACAAAAAGTATGCTTATGCCGCTTCGAAACAACAACTTTTGTTTCTTCCAGTTCGTTTTGCTTCGTAAAGCGCTTTATCTGCCATCTCGATGGCAGTGTCTATCCGCATTGCATTACTGCGCCATTGAGAGACCCCGATTGACACAGTTATATTAATTCCTGCTGGCATAACATGGTGGGATACCAACTTTCGTAAACGCTCCGCTGTATGCATGGCCTCATTCAGTGTTTGGCCTGGCATAAAGACCAAAAACTCCTCCCCACCAACGCGACAACAAAAATCGTTCACTCTGGCGTTTTGCCTCATTAATTTTGCGAGCTCTTTTAATACCTTGTCACCAGTGCAATGTCCATAACGGTCATTTATCGTTTTAAAATGATCGATGTCAATTGCCAATACCGAAAAGCCAGCTTCTGAATGTATACTTGATTCTAACCAATGCTCTAACGACAAGCGGTTATGTAAAGATGTAAGTTGATCTGTTTTTCTATCCATATCCAAAGATTTAATTACCTGCCTAACAGCTCGATTGCTTTGCAATAACGCATATTTGAGATTGGCAACTTCGTAATACCAAGCACTTACATTAGTCGCTTCAAAATTTGGCTTGTCTAGGGCTGCAAGTTGTTTGGCCAGCAGTGCTAAAGGCTTTGCGATCAAAATTCCGGCGCTCAGGATTAAGCCTAAAATCACCACCGTAAATGGGATGCTAGAATACACAACAGATCTATATGTCAGCGCCAGTTGTTCCAATATTGAATTGAGAGGCCTTTGGCTCACTACGCCCCAGCCAGTCATAGGAATAGACGCATAACCCGCCAACATTGGCTTGCCAACACTGTTGACTAGTTCTGTAGAGCCAGCTTTGCCACTCAATACCAGGTCTATGGCAATGTTATTTTGTATTTTTTCACCAATCCGTTCAGAATTTGGGTGGTAAAGTATCTTTTTGTTGTTATCTATCACATAGGAATATGAATCATCCGCATAGTGATGTTTGCCTAAGAGCGTGTTCAGTATCGTTTCACCATGAAGATAAATCCCACCAGCGACAAATCCTAAATACTGACCTTGGTTAGAAAAAAGCGGATATGTTGGGCTTATCATCAAATTGCCCGCTGGGGAGATAAAAGGCTCTAATACCACAGGTTTTTGAAGGCGAACCTGATCTAGCTGCGGAGTTGATATACGTTTGCCAATGATCGGTAAGCTCGGCTCGACCGCAACTATCGTACCTGTTGCATCAACAACAGCCAGCGAATCAAAACTATTTGTTTGCGATAATAAACGTTTCAACTCACTGTTTACGTTTGTTCCTTCTTGTATGTGTCCAGCTATATGATAAGAACTGACATTCAGCTGGCTATTAACTGACTGTAAAAACAGTTCGGTCACATCAGCAAGCTTTGTCGCATAAACCCTATTTGCATGCAACGTATCTTGAATGAACACGTTTCTGTGCACATTGTAGCTGGCAATCAAGGTATTAATGGAGGTTAAAACGACGCCACAAGTCGCTAATGCCAATATTAATTTTTTTAAATCAATTCTAAAAAGGCGTTTTAGTAATTTCGATAAATTTGCTTTAACCATATAAAGTTATATGTTTTCCCTGCAATTGCTATATTTTAGATCTGCAGCTGAGGTAAAAATTTAACCTAAGTCAAGAAGCCCACAAATAGTTCAATTCAATACAAAATACCCAGAAACAGCAATGGCTATATTTTCTGACAAGACTCCGAATGTAAAAGTGAGCCAAATTCTGGTTAATGCTATGCTTTCACTTTATAATGAGCCTTCATTTTCGGTTTTGGGACCTTTGATGGCTAAAAAGAGTAAAACGAACCCTCTAGTCACACGCATCACACTTGCCGCCGTTGCGCTCTCCTTTTTGTGGTTGTTTGCAGAGGATAAAGATGTATTGGTGCTCGGTAATTCTTTGGTATTGGTGTATGTTGTGTACGCACTTGCTTCTAGCTTTGTCGCCATTAAGAAAAAAAGTAAACATACTTCTAAATAAAGGCGACAAGGAAGCCAAAATAGAAAAACAAGGACTATTCAATGAAACAACTTATCGCACTCCCAGTAATTTTATTAGCTGGCTGCTCTGCAACTCCATCATTAGATCTAAAAACGCACCAACTTTGCGAACAAACACTCTATCAATACACAAAAATTAGAGACAAAGGAACAACCAAACAGTACACAGATTTGTTTACTCAAGATGCCACATTTAACGTTGAAGCGCTGAATGTGTCACTTTCGGGCCACCAAGAGTTAGCGCAACGCTTTGACTCTGCTAGGGCCAAAAACAAATCTATCCATTTACTTACCAGCAGCCGTATATTTACTGATGCGGATCAAAAACTAAGTGCATACTCAAACTTCATTTTATATTTGCAAAACAAGTCGAGTGATAGCGAAACTAAAGTACTTGCAGGTCGCTATTTAGATACATTAGAGGCGACTGACTCTACTTGTAAATTTAAACACCGCGAGGTGCTGGTTGACCGTGTAGACATTCTTTAGAGACATGTTTTCTTCACATTACTTCTAAAATAGCAATTTTAGGCTACATTCTATTAAGCTATTGGATCGCGCAGTCAACATTGGCCGGGAGCAAACAGTGGTTGTAAAAGTATATTACAAGGATTTGGCAGATTGTTAGATGCAATAGCAAAACTGTTTTAAATAACCTTGTAGGCAATGCTATGAACATGTATAAACCACTCCAAGGATTGTGCTTGGGTTTGGCCCTGTTGTCACTTTCTGGCTGTTTAGATAATGACGATGACGATCCAGTTACCACTCCACCCCCAACCGATCAAAGTACTAAAGTCACCGTTACACCCTCATTAGGTTTGATAAAAAATGCGGATGTTCAGCTACTTACACTTGCAAATAAGCAAGCTGTAGAAGGCGCAACAGGCTCGACCGGCGAATCCGGTAGCGCAACAATAACAGTGCCAAACGGAACCTCAGGACCATTCATTGTTGAAGTTAAACCAACATCAGAGTCTGAGTATTTTGATGAATCAAAAGGCCAATTCATGGCGCTTCCAGCGTCGACTACATTGCGCGCTGTTATGGCGACACTACAAGAACAAGTTGGCGTAACCACATTAACTGAAATTGCAGCCAACTCGATTATCTCAGCCAACGTAAGCGATGCTGATTCAGTCAATGCCGTCAATGAACAGATCAAAAAAGCGCTCGCACCGGCATTGGATAACATTTTACAAGTGCCACAATTGGTCTCAGAAAATGCAGCTGGATCAATTAACAATGATCAAGCTGGGATCTATGCCGCGACACTCGCGGGGCTTGCTAAACTTGGTGAAAGCCAAGACAATCCGGCCATTGCTATACTCAATAGCTTAAAAGCGGATTTCTTAGACAATGTGCTAGACGGTAAAGTTGGCGATAAAGCATTTGAAAATCCAATCTACAATGCTGATACATTTGTAGCGGATTTGTCTAGCCAAATCACGGCATATGCAAATAGTTTTGGGGTATCTGCCCTATCCGCGGATATAGCTGGAATATTTTCACTTGATGAAATAAAGAAAACACTAGAAGGTCTTGACGATATTTTAAAAGACCTTGATTTAGACGATTTAAACTTTGATTTCATACCTGGCGGATTATTACCTGGTGGCGGAGATGATGATGACGATGATCAAGACAATGATGACACAACACCAACTTTAACGATTACTGGTACATCCACTACAGCGGGAATTTCTGTGAATTTACCTGAAATTAAGCTTGAAAATATCCCAGCACCTAACCCTGAAGATTTAGCTGAGATTGAAAAACAAATTAAATCACAAATAGAATCCCAAGGTATTACTGTTTCTGATTTCTCTTTCAAGCTTGTGAGTGCAGATGAAACCAAAGTCGTAGTCAGTGTACAATATACCATCTCAACACAAGGCGTGACTTCAACATCAGATCTTACTTACACTTGGATGCCTGGATATTCTGGAGACAACGATGACTCAGATGACGATGGCAGTGACTCATTACCCGATGCCCTTAAAAGCAAATCCTTTACCCTGACCTTTACTATGAGTGAAAGTGGCTCGTCGTATAGCGATGGACAAGTTGTACAGTTTACCTTCTCAGGTTCTGGTGCTCTATTTATTGACCCGGACCCAGACGCAAATAATGGCTCTGAAATTACAATTGATGAGTTTGAAAAAGACGGTGAAAAGTATATCTATGAAGATGAGGAACGAGGGTTTAAATATGAAGTTTCTGTCCTCGATGGAAAATTCCACGAAATCAATTTAAGTACTCTGGAAGGTGGCACCTTCTTAGGTCAGTTTACAGAGAAAGCGACTGACGGCAGTATCCCTAATCTTGAGCTTGTGACTGCATTTGCAAATACTTATGCTGTGACTGGTGATGGCCATAGTCGCAATACGGTGATTATTGAATCAGATGGTACGATAGATTTTGATTCCGGCGTTAGTTTTGCTCCCTCGATGATTGTCGAAATTTTTGATAGAAGATCAATTGAAAATGAACCTAGGATTCAAATTAACTACGGCAACGACGATGACGGACCCGTTATTATGTTATTCCTAAATTCGGATCAACAATCCATTAAGATGATCCAGTACAGAAATAACGGCGAAAATATCGATATAGTAACCACGGTAGTTTCCGCGACTGGTGCTAATTAGCTTAGGCCAACTGTAAAGATTGCAAAAGGCCTTAGTGCCCTTTTGCAATCTTTCACTTCAGAAAAAGTCATTGCACAGTGCCTTCACTTACATACACGCATAAAAACGCAATTTTGCCTATGCTCTAACAAAGAGCAAACGTTTTATTCAATTGGATTAGAGTATGGCGTTATTAATGAAATTGATATTTATAGCTTCATAACCAAACGGAGCTGGACTGCATGCGAAACCTCACTTTCTTTCAATTTGAAATAAAGTTTCGCCTGACCGAACAATACACCTAGATGCCAAAAATAAAAACATAACCCACTGTAATTAAAAGCTATATTTAAACCCACTTGCCATGAACGATACATTGTTACACTTATCAATGCTCTTTTGTCAAGACACATAAGCGTCAATTGTCTGAAATATATTTGCGGTGAAAAATCTATTTCTGTGATACATTCGTATATTGAAAAACACGCTCTGGGTTTAATGACATGAAGTGGTAAGGAGCTGATTTGGGTGCAGTATCAAAATCATCGCTTTGACCGATTCACACTACTTCAGGTCATGATAAATTGTAAACTTTTCCGCGGTTCTAGCTAACTTTAGCTGCCGCCATATTTTTTGGTGTCGAGTATTATTTATGTCGTATTCTACGTTTAACAGAAAACATAATGACCAACTAAAAGAGCCAATGTTCTTTGGCCAATCTGTTAATGTATCTCGCTATGATCAACAGAAATATCCGATTTTTGAGAAGCTAATCGAGAAGCAGCTCTCTTTCTTTTGGCGTCCAGAAGAAGTCGATGTAAGTAAAGATAGATTAGACTTTCAGGCACTGCCTGAGCACGAAAAACATATCTTTTTGAGCAACCTAAAATATCAAACATTGCTAGACAGTGTTCAAGGTCGCTCTCCTAATGTTGCGTTATTACCAATAGTCTCTATTCCAGAATTAGAAACTTGGATCGAAACTTGGGCTTTCAGTGAGACGATCCATAGTCGCTCATATACGCATATCATTAGAAATGTAACGAAGCAGCCAGAGCTTATTTTCGACGACATAGTTGAAAACGAGAAGATCAGTGAGCGAGCTGATTCTGTTACTAAATACTATGATGAGCTAATCGAGAAAGTCTCAATATACAACATGTACGGCGAAGGCAAACACCAGATCAACGGTGAAACAGTGCACATTAACTTGTTCGAACTGAAAAAGTTACTATACCTTTGCATTATGTCAGTAAACATTCTTGAAGCGATCAGATTCTATGTCAGTTTTGCATGTTCTTTCGCTTTTGCAGAGCGTGAATTAATGGAAGGTAACGCCAAAATCATCAAGCTGATTGCACGCGATGAAGCACTCCACCTTTCTGGTACACAGCACATGCTAAACATCATGCAAGAAGGCAAAGACGACCCAGAAATGTCGATCGTTGCAGCTCAGTGTGAGCAAGAAGCAATTAAGATGTTTGTTGAAGCAGCAGAGCAAGAAAAAGAGTGGGCAGAATATTTATTCAAAGACGGTTCAATGATCGGTCTTAATAAAGATATTTTGTGTCAATATGTTGAATACATCACAAATGTTCGAATGACTGCGGTAGGCTTACCGGCTCAATTTGAAAGTAAGAGCAACCCTATCCCTTGGATCAATGCTTGGTTGGTATCAGACAATGTACAAGTCGCACCACAGGAAGCAGAGATCAGTTCATACCTTGTAGGTCAGATTGATTCTGAAGTCAGCGCTTCTGATTTTGGTGATTTCGACCTGTAATGGAAGAAAGGCCACAGCTAAAAATTTCAATAGAAGACCATGATGAGCCGCTTAATTTTGCGGCTCAGTCACCTTCGCTACTTTGTACGTTAGAAAAAAACAATATTGAAGTACCCTATCAATGCCGAGAAGGTTATTGTGGGGCCTGTCGCGCTAAACTACTTGAAGGTCAAGTCGCCTATAATCAAGAGCCGTTGGCATTTGTGAGAGATGGTGAGGTGCTATTATGCTGCTCAAAGCCACTGACTAATATTGTGATCAAACTAACGTAATCTCACGACATCGCTTTGAAAATACTCGTCGCCGTTACTGATGCTAATGGCGCCATTTTCAATAATTACATCCCAATGTAAGCTGCCGGTTAACGCATCAACTAGCTCATCAACGAAGCGTGCTTTGATAGCAAATATTTTAACGTTATTAAATGCGACTAGATGAGGCTCGATATCTTGAAACCACTCTGTATTCTCTACATTGAAAATAATCGTTTTCGAATAAAGCTTAGTGTACTTTTGTAGCTCACCGAGATCTGGCAGTTCGACAAATAGTGCATTTTCAATCTCGCCGTTTTCCAGTTCATGCCACACATCTGGGTGATGTTTCTCCCGGCTATTAAGCCATCGCACTTCATCTTTATATGACAATGCACAATAGCCTATTAACTTGAGCACAAAGTGCTGCAAGGTCTCGGTTTTTTGTAATGCGGTCGTAAAAGACTCCAAATGATTCGCCTGATGGAACAAATCAGCAATCTTCAACCGTACTTTAAAGACAAATGGCCCTGTCATATCACCGTCTTATAAACACCATATTATTTTAAATATAGGAACAGACAACCATAATTCAAATATAAAGTTATAGTATAACATCATTGTTTTATGCTTTTTGCAGTGTTATATTATTACACGTTCACAATCATATAAAGAAAAGAAGTATAATGTTTAAGCAATCTTTGATTTCTCTAAGCGTCAGCGCAATTATGCTGTCAACATCAGCTCATGCTGGTGAGTTAAGCGGTAAAGTCGTCGATAAAAACAATCTCCCTGTCGGCAATGCAAGCGTACATCTGCACGGTAAGTCTCAAACCATCAAAACAGATGAAAATGGCAACTTCACCATTTCGGTAGACGCTGCTTCTGAGCTTCATGTTTCAAAAAACAATTTTATCGATGAACGTTTAAGCGTTAATCCAGATTCTCCTTTCGTTACTGTAACGCTTACACCTAGTTCTATTGAAAGTATTGTTGTGTACGCTTCAGCGCTTCACAAAAGCAATATGGAGATGGCGTCTCCGGTTACTGTAATCAGCGGTGATAAGCTAAAAAATTCTGCAAAGCCAACGCTTGGCGAAACGTTAAAGGACCTTCCTGGCATCAATGCGAGTTACTTTGGTCCAGTATCATCAAGCCCAATCATTCGTGGCTTGGACGGCCCTCGCGTAAAAATCACACAAAATGGCCTAGACAGTAGCGATGCTTCACGCATCGGCCCTGACCATGCAAATACAAACGATGCCCTAAGTGCAGAACAAATAGAAGTTCTACGCGGTCCAGCAACACTGCTATACGGCTCAGGCGCTATTGGCGGCGTTGTTAACGTGGTTGATAATCGTATTCCAACAGATATCGTTGAAACACCAAATGGTGCTGTCGATTACAGTCATGACACTAACTCAAATACCAACACGGTTGCTGCATTATTTGAAGCTGGCCATGACGGGTTCAACTTCCACTTTGACGGTGTAAAACGCAAAGGTGGCGATTACGATACGCCAAACTTTAAACTGCCAGGCGATCATGATGAGCATCATGAAGATGAACATGGACACGAAGGCGAGGAACACGGCCATGACGAGCATGAAGGTGAAGAGCACCCAGCTGAGTATGCTGAGAAAGTAGACAATACATTCATTGATTCTGAAGTATTCAACATTGGCACAAGCTATGTGTCAGACCACATGACTGTTGGTTTTTCTTACGGTAGCATCGAAACAGACTATGGTATTCCAGCTCACAGTCACGATCATGGACATGATCATGATCACGGCGATGAGCACGATCACGATGATGAACATGGCCATGACGAACACGGACATGATGAAGATGGTCACGATGACCATGGTGATGAAGATGCACACGGCCATGACGAAGAAAATCACAACGTGTTTGCACGCGTTAAACAAGACCGTTGGCAGGCGTTATTCAACTACGCGCTTCACAATAACTGGTTAGAATCGATTCAAATTCGTGCTGGATACACAGATTACGAACACGCGGAGATTGAAGCCGGCGCAGTTGGTACAGTTTTCAAAAACGAAACTACAGAACTAAGAACTAACTTCGAACACCGTATCGGCCAGTGGCATGGTATCTTTGGATATCACTACTCTGATAGCGACTATGAAGCGCAAGGCGCGGAAGCGTTTACTCCAGCGACTAACACCACAACACACGCATTCTACGTACTAGAAGAGCGTGAGTTTGGTGACTTTACGCTCGAGTTAGGTGCACGTGTTGAAAACTACGAATTAAGTAGTCAGATCACAGAAACGCATATTGGTCACGATGATGATCATGATGAGCACGGTCATGACGAAGACGAGCACGGCCACGACCATGATCACGAAGAAGAGTTAGTCAAAACTACTCGAATTTCTGATTACACGTTAGACATGACCAATGTTAGTGCGTCTGTGGGTGGCGTATATACCTATGCTCCAGGTCACAATGTCGCAGTGAGTTTGTCTCGCTCTGAGCGTGCACCACTTACGGCAGAATTGTTATCTAATGGCTTGCACATCGCAACTAGCACATATGAGTTAGGTCTAGGTTACCATATCGAAGGCACTGAAATTCATTTCGAACCTACTGACATCGAAAAAGAAACAGCGACTAACTTAGACATTAGCTTCCGTCGTTTTGTTGGTGATTTTGGATACACAGTAAACTTCTTCTACAACGATATTGCAGATTTCTACTACCAAGAAAAAACTGACTACTTCTTCACATCAGAACACGGATTAGAGGTAGCTGATCACGAGCACGAAGGCGCACGTGATGTTTATCAGTTTGTTAGCCAAGACGCAAAACTATACGGTTTAGAGTTTGACGTACACTATCAAATCAACGAATTGAACCGAGTCAAGGTATTTGGTGATCACCTACGTGCCAAGTTAGACAACGGACAAAACTTACCACGTATTCCAAGTAATAAACTTGGTGTGAGTTATGCGTATGAGAGAGGCTCGTTCTCAGCTGATATGACAATCACACGCTACCTAGAGCAAGACGAGATTGCATCATACGAAACCGTTACTAAAGGTTATACACTGGTCGATGCTAGCATGAGCTACGATTTCGATGTACAAGGCGTCGATATGGTCGGTTACTTGAATTTAGAGAATCTTACTGATGAGTTGGGCTTTGTACATAGCTCATTCATCAAAGAACAAGCGCCTCTGCCTGGGCGTAATGTGAAGCTTGGTATTAGAGCTTACTTCTAACCAGTTCCTTTCTTTTATAGAGACCCAAAATGCTGTCCTTCGTGGCAGCATTTTTATTTGTAACCCCCCTACTTAACTGAGCTGCCCTCTTAGTAAAATTCAGTTTTATCTCAAAGACTTTAAGCACTATCTAGATAAATTAAAACGGAATGCTTTAGTGAGTGGTAAAACCGATTAGTTTATATAGCGCACTGTCGATAAAAACGTATTTGGCGAGTTGGGTTTTAAACCTGACTCGCCAATTTTAGAAAAAGTTATTTTAATCACCTGTTTTATTCGTAACGACTAACCAAATGGCATGGATCATACCAGGTAGGCCGCCTAGTAGCGTAAGCACAATATTGATAAAAAAGTGCGCACTAAATCCGACTTGTAAAAAAGCGCCAATTGGTGGTAGAAAAATAGCAAAAATTAGATTCACAATACTTACGTTGTTTGAACTCATGTCTACTCTCTATTTTCAATATAGTTATCATGACTGGAGTACATCCAAACCAGCCATATGTCATCTCTCCAACTAGAGTAGCTGTAAACTATGACTTTATTTCAAGCGCCCAATATAGAGCCCAATGAATACTCACAGCTACCGTTATAAAAGATAGCTAAAAACGCCAAAAGTACTAACCTTTAAATTTCAAATAAATTACGATATGTATACATCACTACATACCAAATAACGAGATAACACACGACTCCCCGTCACACCATTGATTTGACTAGATAGCACAAGACACACGTAAGCATGCAATTTGCTGAAAAGCTTATATGGCGCAGAGACTACCAAGATTCTTGATATTCACCCAGTTCCCACCTTCAGACCAACTCGCTTTATTGGACGCAATATACTGAAATTCTATTTTTGATGGTGGAATATGCTGTGTTACGGCCATGAACGCATTGCCTTGAGCTTCATCTAGTATCACCTCTTCTTTTTTAAGATCTACTTTCAGTATTACAATGTCGTTTTCAAACTTTCGAAGCCTTTTGATGTAATCTGTTCCTTCATTTTCAGCTCTGTGACGGTCGAAAAAATAAATGTGCGTAGAGCATACTATCTCCTCGGAGTCGTAATAGAACTTTGTATACGCCACAGCCAGCGCTTTTATCCACTTGTAGAGATGATTGTCCGATTTTAAGAATAGCCCTGCTAACTCCTGTTTGGTTTGGGGTTTAAGTGTGAAACGCTTGGTGCTGGCGACCATGTCTTTTTTGAATAGTGATGAATGAGATATCTTGTCTACCACTTCAATTTTTAGTAACAATAATGCCAACTCCCTAGCCATGTTTTTTGCAGGAGCAGACGTGTGATACACCTGTCCTAGCAAGCACTCGAGATTCATTAAATACTGTTTATGTAGTTGAACAGGGTCTAATGCCAAGCTGCTTTCTAATAGTTCAGCTTGCTCTTTTGCTAGTCGTATCAGCGCCGCGTGTAGCCCCTTTGGATCATTACTCTGTGTTTCTCGAGCAATAAAGCTTGCAAAATCGTTTAGTTGGCTAGAAACCCGTTTGTCATAGTTCTGTGCCTTATCAATGTCAAAGCTGCCACCGGCCGTCGCTCTTTTTTTATTGGTCCGAAAATAGTTGGTGGACAAACCGCCGTCTTTAATTTTTTCTGCAAGACTAAGTGTCGTATAGTGATAATAAGCCGTCATTCAATAACCTCTTAAAATTAGTTGCTACAAAAGCTGTGTTCAGCTTACAGATTAAGAAGTTACGGCGTACAAAACTCGCCCGTTTTTACTCGATTATAAGTTAAAGCGATTGTAAATTTCGGTGAATTCATAGCATGCTAACTAGGAATTCACCGGTGAATGACAATACACCTACTAGCGTGCTTGTTCCTCGGTTTTAATTTGGTTTGCAACTTCTAAAATACAGCTTTGTGCGGATCTACTCACACCACAAAGCTGGAAAAAACCGTGGATAACACCCGGATAGCACTCACAATACGCTTCAACTCCATGGGAGCGCATTAACTTGTGAAGCTTTTCCCCTTCATCACGCAAAGGGTCAAACTCAGCGGTGATAATAGTTGTACTCGGCAATCCACTAAAGTTGCAACCTAGTAAGTTTAGCTCGGTCTCATCGTTCAACTCTTCTTCACTATTTGCGTATAAATGGAAACCAGATAACAGCATGTTTGCTGTGATAATATAATCTGCTCCATTTTCTCTGTAGCTATCCGAACTCCCCTTGGGGTCTAACATAGGGTAAATGAGAATTTGACGACGTGGTAACCACTGTTGATTTTGCTTGAGCCTAAGCGTTGTGGCTAATGCCAATTGTCCACCAGCACTATCACCAACAAACACTATTTGCGCCGAATCACCACCATATTTTTGTCCAAACTCTTTAATACCGAGCGCAGCTTGGTAAACATCATCATGAGCCGCAGGGTATGTATGCTCTGGTGCTAGCCTATATTTGATACAGATAACAATAGAATTGGACAAATGTGCTATTTGTCTCAACTGAATATCGTGAGTTTCAAAACCGCCACTAATAAAACATCCACCATGAAAATATACGGTTATTGGTAAATTAACCTGATCATTCGGTTTGTATACCTTAACCTGAACGCCATTAATAACATCTATAAATTCATCTCCTATTCTAGGGCTTTCACCCGCCAACGCTGTGCTCGCTATATAGCCCGTACGTCTTTCTGAGATGGTTTGCGTTGAAGGGCATGGCTTTCCATTGGCATGAAATTCGTCGACTAGCTCTCTAATCCCTGCTTCAAGAAAATTGGTCATTATTTAACTCATTTATTAATATAATCAATAAATAATATACCATTTTGGCTAAGCACATTGATAGTTAAAGTATTATTTTAAACTGTGTTCAGTGCATTATATAAATATATTACTTTTATCTATTACAAGGGTTCCTAACTTCAATATCATCGAAGCAGCTTAACTAATACACCCTATCCAAATTTAGTTGAGAAGCATTTTAAGTGAGCACTTTGACGGCCGCCGCTAAGGGTTGGCCGTCAAAATGAGCGTTAGATGATTTAAGGCACAGGCATGAAGCTGACGTCACCATGGATCGAGAGGTTGTTCTCATTTTTTGAAGTATCATTGGTATTTACGGCCAAAGGCCAATGCGCTACCAGCCCATCTCCAGCAATTACATTACCTTGGTTATATTGAATAGAAACTTCTCGACTGTTAAGCCCACGACTCCAAAGTCTCACTTGTGAAATGTCGCCCGTATAGTGAGCATAAGGTTCTTGCGCTTGCTGCACAGATCCTACAAATACGTCTAGAGAATTTGAAACGTTTAAGGGGCTTTGCTCTGCGGCACCTGAGGGGGTTGATTTAAGAACTTTTCCATCCAAGTATAGCTTTAAATCTCCCTGTACTCGAACCGCCACGATTTGGTGCCAACCTCCATCATTTGCTTTTGCAGGTTCGCTAATAGTCTGATAGAAGGTTTCACCATTATCGGTGGCAAATTTAATAGCGCCATTGGGCTGCACAACCAATAGATATCCGCCGCTTCCACCTTGTGTCGACTTACTACCAACTAAAGTGCCAGCGCTAGAAGTGCGAATTGTTGCTTCAATACTGAAGTCACCTTGCCCAAACCTGTATGCAGAGATAGAGGAAGCCCCCAGATATCCCCTCTCTTTCAATGTGCAAAACCCAGTATTGTCGCCTGGTGCATAGTCATACATATCTTTGGAAATACCTGTTAGTGGCGAGTTTTCAATGATTGTTGCGCCAACGAATTGAGCCGCGGCGCATGCTGCATTAATTCCCGTCGGCATCGCTCCTTCAAGCCATCCTCCCGCCCAAGAGATGCTATCCCCAGCAAGAAATAGGCCTTGTTCTTTTTGCTGATATTGGAAAAATGCATCTTTGTTGCTTTGTTCCTGACCCGGATAGTTCAGTTTGAAGGCTCCATAAATATAAGGCGTGCTTTCCCAGTCAATACAAGATACTTTTTGCGCTTGTTTTTCAAGCAACGCTGCAAATTCAGGGTTCACAGCATAAATAGCAGGCAAGAACTGTTGAAAACGCTCTTCTGGAGTTAGCGCAAGCAATTTCGAAGAATCATCACCCCACACGTAGCTAATTAGCACCACGCCTTTGCCTTTTGTGTTTGGTTCTCCATCAATATCTTCATCGTAATTAAGGCAATATAGACCGCGCATCAGTTCGTCTGTCTGAATATTGAAGGGCAACTCTTTTCCTTCTGGGTTATTGTCTGCATACCAAAACTTACGCTCTGTCGTAACAAATAGTTTTGATGAGTTCATTAAATGAAGGTTTCTAATTGCAACTTTTGCGTTTTGAGGAATAAGGTCTTGTGATTGACCGGCCTGCAGCGAACTCATACTATTCGGGACAGTGAGCCCCATGTACTCCATTGCTCTTGTCGTTGTCGCAACAACCACTGAATCGAATTGAGATATGTCAATCCGACCACCATTGTTACTCACCGACAGTTCATATTTGTCAGCTGATTTAGCGATGCTTTTTATCTTAGCATTTAACTCAATCGATACCTTTGGAATTCCGTCTGCTGTTTTAGCATCTAGCAATGCAAATTCAAACGCTTGCGTTAGTGCACCAATTCCATCTAATAATAGCTCTTGGTTATCTTCCCAACCATTCGCAAACAGCCTGAGTATCTCGACAAAGTCAACGCCATACAATGGTCCAAACCCTCCTGCCCCTACACCCAAAGCACCGAACTTGTTCATATCTTCTTGTGTCCATGGAGGTGTAGCGAGTGCCCTATTTTGTGCTAACTCAAAAACCGCATCAAAATAGGTAACGCCAGCATATTGAGTAATAATTTTTTGCCATGCATCGACCACTTTTTGTTTAGTTTGCTCAGAAGGATCCGACTGATATATTGCCCAGTAATCAAAAAGCTTACTCGGATTCTCTACATTAGGAGCCGATACATCACCTAACAAGTAGTTGATAATACGACCGAAATCATCACCAATTCTTTTAAAATCGTCGCTATCTGGCGTCGGCTCGTCTTTGGGCCAGTTGATTACCTGATTTTCATATAATAATTTGGTCGGTACTTTCCCTGGATCTGGAAAGTTAGGCGTTGCTTTTAGGCCAAACTTATCGAGGTAGTGATACAAGGTATATGAAGTAGGTGGAAAACGCATGCATCCAAGCTCAAAAACCTTTTGATTCAAGTCACCATCTTCAATGTAAACCGAATCCATGCGCCCGCCTAGGCGGTCCGCTGCTTCGTACAAGGTAACGTGAATATTTTCGATTTTTGACAGTTCATAAGCGGTGACCAAGCCAGAGGCCCCTCCACCAATGACAGCCACTTTTTTCTGTTGTTTTGGTGCGCTTGATACAATCGAGCCATTTGCGTCTGAACGGTCTAAAAACGCTTTGTAATCGAAAAGCGTATCTATCATTGAGTTAGGTACAAACTCCTGATTATCAGCAGTAATTGTTTTAGAACGTAAACTTCTTGGCATTGAAATAAAAGGCATGATTTCACTCCTTGTAGGTTAAGTTAACACTATAGGAAAGGTAGTTTTTTATGCCTATTACAAAGTATTACATGCGTCATTCTACAAATTGAGCCCTGAACTCCAGATCATCGCGCTATCAATACCTCGTTCAAATGCTGTCCAACCAAGTAACTATTTTCATGATTTAACGATATCACCAAGAAAAAGCGTAAAGCATTTATAGTTAATTACCCCCCTATATTTTTGATAAGTATGGAAATAATAAAATATCAGTTCGAGGTAATCTAAAAGTCATAGGAAACACAAGCAATAAATTTTTGCTCGGCTACAGTGACAGTCAGTAGATAACTTGAATTGGTTCCTATCTGAATAGATTAGCTGAGTCCATTTCATGTATTGATTATAAACATAACAATAGGAATACCTATGGCGATCAGATTAACAGTGACAAGCTTAGTAGTTGCCGCTTTCGTTTCCAGTTACAGCAGCTTCGCTTCTGAAAATACCGAACAAAGTAAAGATCATGCACCCGAAATTTCAGCTGCTGGAGCAAAGCTAACTTATACAGAGATCCCTTACCTCGAAAATGCTTTTATCGATGCTTCTCCTGCGAATAGACAAGATGGAATACGCGTAGGTAAATTAGGCGCTGATGGAAGTAATAAAAAAATGATAGTTCAATTTGCTAAAGAGATTGCAGCCTACAAACATGGGACTTTCGACAGTTTACTCATTGCTCACAAAGGAAAGCTTGTTTTTGAATCCTATTACGGAAAAGGCCGCGTAAACTTACCTCATTACCAAGCATCTGCGACCAAAACTTACTCGGGCTTAGCCCTTGGCCGTGCTATTCAACTTGGTTACCTTTCAATGGATGATTTGGACAAGCCGTTTATTGACTTTCTTAAGCAATTAGACAAAAGCAAATTAGTTAAAGGTGCAGATAAAATAACACTGCGCCACGCGTTAACGATGACTTCTGGTATTCGAGTTAGTGATGAGCAAAAAACTAAGATTTACAAACTTCCAAATCAATTAAAGGGTCAAGGAGAAATTCAAACAATTCTTGAAAATAGCGCGCCGATCACTAAACAATCTCAAACGTTCAAATATGGCTACGGTCCAGCCCTTGTGATGCAAGTTGTCGAGGCCGTAGTTCCCGGATCTGCAGAAAGCTTTATCAAAAATGAACTACTTAGCAAAATGGGGATCACCAATTATAAATGGCGCACAAATGGCTCTACCGGCCTACCTGAAGCAGGTTGGCGCAGTAGCATAACATCACGCGATATGATTAAGTTTGGTATCCTAGCGATGGACAAGGGTAAATGGCAAGGCGAGCAACTTATTCCTGCAGAGTTCATTACAGATGGTACCAGCAGGCTTTTATTCACGGGAGATGATGACGTACATTGGGGCGGAAAAGACATTTCAAAACAGGGGTATGGATATTTTTGGTGGGGTGTCGACATGAAAGTAGGCGATAAAAGTTATTTAGGTATGTCGGCTCAAGGTGGCAATGGCCAAATCATCATGATTGTTGATGAACTAGATCTGTTAATCGTACATACAGCGCACGACAACAAACCCCAGTACAAACAGATTATCGCCGAAAGGCTCTTACCTGCTTTTATTTGAGTAAAATATTGATAAACATGGATCGTGATACAAAGTAGTATGTAAAAAAGCCCTTTCTTTAATGCAAGGGCTTTTCTTAATTGTGTCAGTGCCGCTTCAGGAAACTGCGGCAAATAAGCATATGTTATTTAGTCAATTCTATGTAGGATGCTTTTTTACATTCGTCTGCATCTGCATATGCATAAATTCGAACTTTCAATCCTGTGGTCAATGCAGTTAATGCTGACGCGTAAGCCCTTGCATGAGTTTCTTTATTAGGCGCTGCTGAGCTAGGAAATGCAATCACATTACCGAAGCAATTCTTTACGTTTTTATCGAGCACTACCTCAAACGTATCTGAGTTATTTGACGTGTTTCTGACTTTTAAAACAGTGGAATCCAAAGCTAACTCTCCAGCAAAAGAGCTAAGTGGCGATGCCAATAAAGCTAGAAACATAATTTTCTTCATTATAAATCCTCGTTAAGAATATACTGCATATAAACAGCTGAACCATTTGGTAGGGTTTTAAAGGCGTTTAAAAATACACTTTACATTCATAATTATACATCGAATTCATTTTCTAAAAAACAATATAAATAAAAACACACCTTCTTCAATTAATTTGAGTCTAAAAAACCAATGGCACACAAATAAATAAACATACAAATCACAAAACAAAAACCTTTTGTAACTTTTCAAGCAAGTTATTAACCTACCAAATTTATTTAATCAACATAAAAGATGTAAGGAGTATAGACCACCTAAAGTCAGGAGCAGGCTTAATAAGACTCTTTATTCATGCTTAAGACCTTGCGTATTCATAGGTTAATTCCATCCTCCTGTATTAGGTGCGCTAAATAAACGTTTTTAGCCACTGGGTCAGACCTTTACTATAGCCATTTTAGCTAGAATAAATTGAATCTGTACTTTTATCACCAAACACGTCAATAATGCGCTCTCGTATCTATACAAAATAAGTAATATTTAAGACAGTAGGTTTGTTCTCATTTGACTTAAAATAGCCAGTTTTCTATTTTTTTCTATCTCAGGGTCTTCAGTTTGAATAAACTCTATGCCTGAAAAATCATCGCCTCTTTTTCTATTTTGTCCGGGTTCCATTGCTTCTATTAGCACAGCCTCAAGCATTGCAATAAATACATCAGGAGCAACATGATAACGCTCTGTGTCCATGGTTCCATTTTCTAGAATTTCATGTATTCCAAACCATGAAAAGCGATTCCATCTAGCACGTAATCTATCTTGAGTGTGCTCATACAGCCTTTGCCCAATCGGCCTATCTACAGATCGGCCTACATAAATAACATCACGCCCATCAAAAAGAATATATATTCCAAACTGCTGGCCCATATCAACTGGCGTCGCACCGAGTTGTTGTTGCCCCAACAGTAGCGGATTATTTTTCCATGACACTAGGTCTCGTGACCAAAACATGCCAAACGCATTTATTGCGCCACTTTTTTCAGTTTTAGACTGCTTCTTCTCTGGCTCCGCTGAAGAGCAAGACTCTACAAGTTCTCTTAAGGCATATTCTCCACGCCCGACTCTCAAAAATGGAGACTTAGCACCTTCTTTAGACATGGAAGTGCTAATATATGACACTACGGTGTTTGCCGGAGTTGACCCTACGTCTTCACGCAAACCTTCTGAAACAATTGACTCCGCAATTTCAGTTCTAGTCATAGCAACACCCGAATTTTTGAGTACTTCGATTATCGCTTTTTTCCACGGCTTGTTAGTCATTTACTACCCTAATTTCTCTCTATATCCTACACAAATGTCGCTTGGTAACGGTCACTTGTTTACACAATTTAATACGCATAACAATAACAAGAATTCAATAGATTGTCACCATATTGAGTACAATCTGACTATCCCAAAACACCGCAAGGCCATGATGTGGTAGAGCTTTCGAAAGCTGTATTCATAAAACCGTGAGCAACAATGAAGCTTATATTCTCTTCAAAGCCGTCATTGCCTATCTTCACTCGCAATATTATTCTGTGTCCACTTTTCGATGTTTAAGAGAACCGACCTTAAATCCTATGTAGACGGAGAGAAGTCATTCAAATCTCACTTATTAATTCAGCGCAATGTTGGCGGCAACCTCAATTTGACAATAAAAATATTTCACATATTTAACTGAATACAGACGAAAATGAGTGATATTTTCTAACTCTAAAACTAAAGTGTTATTTTCATTCCTATAGTACAAACTATCGTCCTTAAACTCATGACCGCGAGATTTAAGGGTTTCTTTCGACTTCACTACCAGCTGTATGAATATTCTGCACTTTTATAAAATATAATGCCTCTTTTAGAGTAGTATTTATTGGTAGATTAAGAGAAAACTCAGAACACGTAGATTTTAGCATGGGTACCGAATACTTTTAAAAAAAAGCAAAGCCTCTCAACTTCAAAGGCCTATTTACAGTTTTATAAGAAATTTGTGAACTTCGACAAGACTTCGACAAGGTAATCTGAACATTAGCCAGATACCTGACTTTTTAGTGAAATACAGCCTGTTTTATGTCAATTAGCCTGGTTGTTTTAATGTTGAAATGGGGCATATTGCGTGCCCCATTTGCCACCTAAATTATCGAGGGTAGCAAGTGTTTACAGGAAAGTATGAGAAATAAGGGCAACCCTTTTGAACTCTGGTTGGAGGGATAGCGCTGCCACCACCTGCGATCAATGGCGTTTGCTCTGAGTCTACTACTTTCTTGTTACATAAGTTTTTTAGATTCTTTTTATTGAGGTGTAATTTCATTTTAGTTTCCTTCACATGATTAAAAAGTGTTCAGCTATATTTTTCACACAAAGCGCTTTGTGTGTAAATTGAAAGAATCTAAAGTAACCAATGTAGCTGCTTCAATTGTACAAAGCGTTTCTGCAA
This sequence comes from Pseudoalteromonas luteoviolacea, assembly GCF_018100925.1. Taxonomy (GTDB): domain Bacteria; phylum Pseudomonadota; class Gammaproteobacteria; order Enterobacterales; family Alteromonadaceae; genus Pseudoalteromonas; species Pseudoalteromonas obscura. The sequence continues at coordinate 57,251 of NZ_JAGJEH010000009.1, forward strand.
TAGACGCTTCAAGCGAGACATAAACAGAGCTAAGGGAATGGCGACCTACATTATGAGTGTCGGTCGCTTTTCAGTGAAATCATATAAAAGCAATAACTTATCGTAACAGCCAATGGCTTATACAAGCTCTAATTTGCTTAAAGAAGCACCTGATTTACGTATCGTCTTTTCTATATGCGCTATGGTCATAGGGTCACGACTTGCTCCAGATTGAAACCAAGTAAGCTCTTGAGCGCTATATTTCGACTCTGGTGTTGTATTTAGTACGCTATGCAGATAGTTTTCAGCAAATAATTGATGGCTTTTTACATCATTTGATATCGCGAGCATGCCTGGATGGACATGGTGTATTTGTACATCAGACCCATTCGATTTAGCGATGAAGCGTGATGTGTTATAAGCAAGTAAACGTACCTTTTTCGAGATCGCATTATGTATTTCGTTCATATTAAACAAGTCTTCATACTGATTGCTATATTTGCTAAATGACTGAGAGTCGAATAATACCTTAGCTAATCCTTTTAATGGACAGTTTATCGAGCCATGTTTATCAGTTAGTTGATCTAAGAAAATAATGTGATCAGCGCTTTGAGCCTGCTCCAGTATTTTCACTTTTGGTAATGATTTCGGCATTTCGACTGTTAACCAAGCATCGCTATTAGCTACGTTAACGAGCTGAGCCTTATGAAGCCTGCTGTCTTCTTCAGGCGGTGCGATAGCCCTGACTAAAGGAGAATTGCTGGCTAGTGTATTCGGAGCGTGATAAGCAATAGCTATGTCCTGGCTATTGCAACCTTTTTCTAGCAAGTGTGCCAAACAAGCACTGACTAACTTATGATCAACGCTGTGCGGAAATGCCTGAGTACTAACTTGCCCTAGTACTACGAGTACTTTCTCACCTTTAGACTGTTTAAAGTTGAGCGCGGTAGTCAATTGGGTGAACAGTGAATTAGTTTGCGTTTGTTCTAACAGACCTGCATTTTTTAATTGACCAGTGGCAACTGCACCATTGTGATTATTAAAAACGTTTTCAAACGCAAGACTTGGCATACTACTGGCCAAGATCCCCATACCAGCGCCTGTACCTTTTAAAAATGAGCGTCTTGATAATCCTTTGTTATCTAATGATTCCATTATGTTTAAACCTTTTCGTAAATGCTGAGATATTCAGGAAGCATGGTGTTTTCTTCGACCGGAATAACGGTATGTACTTTATAGCCATACACCATCATTTCTTTATGCCAAGCAGCCACAGATTGCAGCCGATTTCTTTGAGCTTGAGCAGCGTGCCATGAACGGCCATGCAACAAGTTTTTCCAATCATTAAACACTGATACCACATGTTTATGTGTTGTTTGTTGCACATTAAAGAGCGGCATTACTAACTTACCACCTGAGGGCATGACCTGTTTAATACGTAGCATCATGCTCATAAATTCAGCGCTTGAATAGCTGTGAGGGCCATCGTAAATAGCGGCCAGCTCCACACTTGAAGCGTTGATTTTTGGTGTGTTTCCAATTAACTCTGTTGGTTGAACTACGCCAGAGAAATCAGTCCTCTGTAATGGAGAATATGACTCATTTAGTGCGTGTGTCATGGTATACGTTTGGCCATTAAAAAACGGTAGATGATTAATGGGATCAAACTCGCTATCAGGTAATCCAAAACTGAGATACCCTGAGAGGTTTTGCATTTGCGTAAACTCGGTTAAATATTGACTGAAACGCACTTGCAGATCTTGCAAACGATGCATATTCAGTAGCTGCATGTTGAGCTTACTATTGGCTAAAATAGCTGATAAGCGCTGATAAATTACCTCTTCATTCTGCATTTTAGATACACATTCAAGCGCTTGAATGTGTACATCAGAGTCTTGATATAGGTGCAGTTGTTTCGCTAGTAAAGCAGTTAACTCGTTAAATAAATATTTATTGAGATATAACGCATGGTAACTATTTGACTCATTAAGCAGCGCCCTTATCCAAGGCGAAGCAAATGCATCAACACTAGTCAGACCAGCAACAGCAAAACCGCTTTTTAAAAAAGCGCGTCGCGACAATGTCATTATTATACCCTTGTGTTAACGAGGCCGGCTGTATGTTTTGCCGGCCAATTTTGGTTAAATACCCAAAAAGGCACGGTTTTCTGCGGGGAGATCTTTCATTGGGATCTGTGCCGCAATCACACAAGGTTGATCAGATCGCGCATGCGCGTGCTGTAAAGCACCTAGCAGGTCTTCATAGGTGTTTACTCTTAACCCTATACCGCCGTTGTATACATGAGGCATATTTTCGTACTTCCAACCGTTAAGCATTACATAGTCCAGCGGGGCTTTACCCGGCTCAGTAAAGAATGTGCCATCAATCAAGAATTGCTCAATCGCATATGAACCGTTGTCGACAATAACGATAATTGCAGGAATATTGTTCTGTACAAACGAAGAGAATGCCTGAGAGACCATCTGGAACCCACCGTCACCTGTGACAATGAGCGGTCGTTTACCCGTAGCAAAATAGCTTCCAATCGCTGCAGGTGTGCCTTGTCCGATAGAAAGCCAAATTGGGTTTGCTAAGAAGCATTGAGTGTCCATAACGGGAATATCCGCTCCCGGAAAGCTCGCCAAACAGGTATCTAAACTGATGTAGTATGGAGATTGAGTGGTATTTAAAAAATCTCCGATGGCTGCAAAAATACCGTCATGACCTAAAGTACCTGAATATGGGTCATTTTCGAATTTTGATTGCCATTGTTCACGTCGTTGTTGATAGCTCAAGCCGGCGACACTTGGTATGGAATTTTGTTGCGTATTGAGTCTAGGGAGAGCATTGATGGCTTCTAATGCTGTGCCTAAAGAGAGTTTACGTAGTACATTATTGCCCACCATCGCTTTATTAAATGCAACACGGATCAATTTATCTTTTAGGGAAACTACCATGAAGCGATGATCAATCCCAAACAAACAACCAAGTGCAATTACGCAATCCGATGACTCGACGCCTTGTGTAATGGTTGAAGGTGCCAAATCACTGTCATATACGCCGCAAAATAGCGGATGTGACTCACTAACTAAAGATTTCGAAAGTAGCGTTGTATAAAATGGCAGTCCTTGCGACTCAACAAACTGCATCGCTTCATCAATTAATCCAAAGCGGACGAGCTCAGCGCCAAGCAATACGACGGGCTTGTTGGCATCAGTCAGTGTGTTTTTAATAGCACGAACAAATTGGCGTCTACCTGCCCTATGGCGTCTTGCTGTGTAATTTAAATTTGCAGAAAAGTGTCCGATTGGTTTTTTCCATAAATCTTGAGGGATTTCGATATAGACCGGACCAGACTGTTCTAATGCTGTAATGAGCAATTGGTCAATACGATCAGCAGCACCGTCTAAATCACGAATTTCCTCAGCAGCAAGAGTCAACTCTTTGAAGACATGTAAATCGGTTTTACCAAACCCCGTTGAATGGGAAAATAAAACATCATACTCGGCCTCAAGGCTGAGATCTTTGTCAGTTGGACCACCATTAATAACCGCCAATGGCACGCGCTCAGTTAAAGCGCTGGCAATGCCATTTGCCATGCTCAATGTACCTACGCCATAAGCAACAGACACAGCGCCAAGTGCACCTTGTCGACCATATCCGTCTGCAGCATAACCAGCTTCTAGCTCGTTGACAGTATTGATAAAGTGCATATCCGGATCGGCGACCAAACTGTCGATAAAATCAGAACAAGAAGTACCTGGCACACCAAAAACATGGTGGCAACCTAACTGTTTAAGTCTGAGCGTAATAAACTCTGCGACTGTATAAGACATCATATTTCCTTATTACAAAAGTCAAATTTTAAAATTTTAAGCTTGTTTGTGAATGTATTGAACGGCTTCAAGCGCTGAAACCAATGCGCCTTGGATCCAAGAGTGATATACAGAGCAATGCTCCCCGGCAAAACATAGGCGATGCTCGGGCTCGCTCATTAGCGCGTAGTAGTCTTGATGGTCCCTTGGGTTGAAAAACGCGTAAGCACCTGCTGAATGAGTATGGTTGCTCCAGCTCCAGCGCAATACACTTAAAATGTCATCCCGTTCAATATAGGGATGCACTTTCTTAAGTTCCGTAAAAAGTAGCTCTTTGAGTTCAAAGTTGTTAAGGGTATCAACACGTCGTGCGTGTTGGCCCCAAGTATAGGAGGCTAATAGATAGCTCGCGGCATTCGATATGGCTTTATCTTTTGCTACCGCATTGTCGGCTGGGTACCAAGTATGACCAAGGCCTGCATCATATATGGTACTGCCACCATATATCTTTTCTTTAAGCTCCCAAAAGCGGTTTTTGGTCCTGATCAACACCTTAGTTGCAGAGTCATAGTGCACCTGTGCAAATGCGCGTGCTTTTTTAGGGTTTATGCTGTTGTGAAAGTCGATTTTACCCAACACACCAAATGGGAGGGTACAAATTGCGTAATCAGACTCTATAGTGTGTTTGCTTCTATCTCTCAACTGATAACAAATAGACACCTTGTCTGTCAGGTTTTTAACTTCTACCGCTTTAGCTCCGGCCAAAAAGTCCACTTGACCCGCAATACGTTGGTGTAGGTGTTTTGCCAATAGATCAGTGCCACCCACTACTTCGTCAAAACCTTCGAACCACACACGCTCAAGTTGCTCTCTTAAATGCTCTGAAAAAGCGGTATGCAGCAAAGTTGAAACACCATAAATAGAAGATACATATTCGAGTGCTTCTGAGCTTAACCCAGCCTGCTTAAACGCATCTTTAAGTGACATTGCATCAAGCTCTTTGAGTTTTTTAGTAGTTAACTTTTTTTCATATAGGGCCTGTTTTTCATTATCAGATAATGAATTCAACACCTCAGTGACCGCAAGGTCCCACATATTATCTGCGCTCATGCTACGCTCTTTAGCCGTTAGTTCAAAAGCACTTTTTAAAAGTTCAAAGCCTTCTGGACTGCGCGCTACTTTTTTCCCACGGATCATGGCATGAGTGCGCACATTATCTTGCACAAACGGACGCAAATTTAAGCCCATTTCAGCAATATACTTGCGCGTAACTTGATGGTGCGTTGGAATACGCATGGCACCCAACTCGGCATATAGAGTGTCAGACTCGCGCAAAGTTCTTACGCGGCCTCCAATATGACCAGGATCTGCTTCTAGAATAGTCACTTTTGCACCGAGTCTAACTAATTCGTATGCACTAGTTAAACCTGCAATGCCAGCCCCTATAATGGTTACAGATGGTGCACCCTTTAAACTGTTGGCAGTAAGTGCCCTGACACTATTTAATAGCGTCATTGGCTTGCCACTATGGGCAAGAGTATTGTTCTTCATTAAAAAGTCCTTTTAACGATAGATAAAATTTCTATGAAAATTAATGTCTTAAAGCAGATTTTATTGCATCAGCTAAAGCTACTGGCTGTGTGATCATAGGTAAGTGGCCAGACTCAATGCTATAGGTTTTTGTCGCACCAATAGACTGAGCAATTTTTTGCTGTGTCGCATACGAAATGATCTTGTCCTCTTTTGCAAACACATACACTTTCGGAATGGTACCTAGCTTGTCTTTATTTAGATGCACTTTACCTTCGCCCGTCACGGCTGGTTCATCAACAGATTGTGTCCAAACCTTTGCTTGTAAAGATTTTGATTTGGTGTTGGTAAATGAAGCAACGTACTCCGATTGATTAGTGATTTTCATCCAACCATCTTCGTAAGTCACGCCTTTAAAATAGTTGCTTTCATCATCTTTATTTAATAACGCAAAAGGTTTAGCACCTTCGAATGGGGCAACTGCACTGACATAAATTAAGTGACTCACTTCAGCTCGATTGCATGAGGCGAGTGCTTCATGAGCAACGGCTCCACCTTGACTATGCATAACCCAAACCTGCGGTTGTGGTAAGCCATTTGTGCGCTTACACAATGCCTCAGCTGCATGGCTTAAGGTTATGGTTTTTGGTGCGACCTTATTGTCACGGCCAGGCAAGTCTAAGATATGTGGTACGATTTGAGCATTTTTTAATTCAGTTGCAACAGGTTGCCAAGCTGAGCCTCGTAAATGTGCACCATGAATAAATACCACAGTTGATTCAGTTTCAGCTCGTTCAGTTGAAAGACTTCCTGCAGAAAGTGGTTTTGAGTCTGAAGAGACACTATTACAAGCAACCAAACTTGCAACAGTACATAGAGATATGAATGTATTTTTTAACTTCATCCTAAGTCCTTCCTAATTCTGTAAGTAAAAAACGGGGGCATCTTAGCAAGAAAAAATACGAAAAATAACATCAAAAAAACGAGGGAAATCAAAGCTTGCAACTCATTAATTAAAAAAACAAAAAAGTCGCTGAAAGCCGCAAAAGCAGGCGTGAATTTTTATTCAAAATAACAGATTAAAAACCCAAAAATATACAAAGGACTGGTTTGTTATACTTTTGTAGAATAAACACGACAATTTCCTTCACTATGCCACTTTGGCAATCGGTTTATTCATTAAAAAATTGCATAAAACCTTAAACAGGGGCGATTCATTGCTGAAATTATAATTATTCCAGCTCTGTCAACTATTAGTTTTTCTCAATTTACACTAAAAAATTATGCAGCATTTAATATTTAAACCTCAAAAGACTATTGAATGAGTCTAAATAGTTTTTTTATAAAAAATTTTATTTCCAATTGAATTTTTTGGGTTTAACCGATTAAAAAATGCACATTCTAATTCTTTTCCTCATCTGACATGTTGGTCTTTAATAAAAAACGGATAAACTTTGTATTAGATAAGTTGTAATAAGTTGGACAGACACATTTGAAAAAAGGAATAAAGTGGACAGGCACATTATTTTGCATTTTTGAAAGCCAATCGTATTACAGCTATATATTCCTATGTGTTACCGCCAGTACTAGGAAAAACTATCAAGTGCTTTTAATGCTAGAAATAAAGTTCCATTAGGAATATTTTCATCTTACTAAACAGATGAAGGCTTAGAGTGGAGAAAGAGAGACTTAAACTAACTACCCAACCCCCTTATACCAATTAACGTCATTTTTTGCCGCATGCACTCTCAATACGGTTTGAGAACCTACAAAATTACCATAGCGCGTTCCATAGTTTTTTACCTTATCCAACCAAGTCGCTTCTTCAATTCTCAGTGATGCAAGAATACAGGGCATGCCTTTTTGTATGTAACCTCTCTTTTCGGAGCACACATGGCGGCCCGTCCATTCAACAAGTTCAAGGTAACCCAATAGTGAGATCGGTAATGTATGTTCTTGATCTCTTTTGCCAAACGGTATTAATGATACGGGTTGTTTGGTTTTACGTTTCGTCTCATTTTTATTTAACTGATTGACGTTTGTTTTGGAACTTTTGAGTTGCTTTATTCGCTCTTGAATCGATGTAAAATCGCTATCCTCTAGCTTATTTGCCATATTCGCTCGGATTGGATTTAAATCCACATATGCCATACAACTTAGCAGTGCTGCTTCATCTAATAAAGCCTGTGATTTATATCGCCCTTCCCAGTACTTACCCGTGCAGTTATCTTCCTTGTTTGCTCTCTTTGCTATGTATTCATTGAGGTTTTTCATAAACCAACTAATGTCGTACAGTCTGGCGCGCCACTTTTCAATCAGCTCAGATTTAAGTAATTCCTCAGCCTCGTTCAATGTTTCACCGTGTCGGTATCTATCAATGAGTGGACTACCTTTGTATAGCTTGTACCACCTCGTTATCACCTCTGCCTCTGTCCAACCTAGAGCTTGCTGCCTATTCACTTTTACAACCAAATGATAGTGATTACTCATGATGGCATACGCAGCTATTTCAATGGTATAAACACCACTTAACAGTTTTATTCTATCTACTATCCATGTCCGTCTATGGTCAAAGTTTTTACCTGTGTACTTATCCTCTCCGCACAAAAAAGCACGGCGTACACACCGTGCTATTAAGTGGTAATAAGACGTCGACGACAAATCTATTAACCCCTTCCTTGCCCTTGTCATTCCCTTCAGCTCAATTTAAAACTGGATATTTAAACAGTAGTCAAAGAGCCTAGTTTAAGCAATGAATTTGTGTCTGTTTCATTGCGATTACAAACAAGTCTATTTATTTTGCTCTTTTTGAGATACTCCAACCTGAGTAACTAACAAAGCCGCACCAATTAGTGAAAAGCCTTTGAGGAAATGCGCCTGTTGCAATGCGCGGATAGTTTCATGTTCTGCATACAGCATCTCATATCCGTGCACAACAACTGTTACCGGAAGTAAAAAAAGCACCAGCAACCACCCACCAAGTTTAGGTTTCCAGTTAAATAAAATCATTAATGCACCAGCCAACTCCACAATGCCAGAAGCCCAAATTAAGGCTACTTTATATGGTATTACTTCGGGCATTAAGCTCAAATAATAAGGTACATTAGTAAAGTGAGTAATGCCGGACAGCAAAAATAACGATGTGAAAAGAAAGCGAGCGCAGATATTAATTGAGATATGATGAGGTAAACGGTAGTCGGCAAACATTAAAATGTTCCTATTTTTTCAGGTGATTTATTTGTATATATTTAAAGGCTAGATTTTTACTTAACCTCAAGTAGAAAATGCGGCATTTTGCTCGATCCATGTTTTAATTCGAGATTTTCGTTGATCACTGACATCTTGTGCGATCCCAGCGACTAATTCTGGAAGCTTGACATTATTTAGCTCTTGCCTAAATTTATCTTCAGCATGTTTAAAAGAGGCTGCAATTTTACAGGCTGTAAGCACTTCGTCAGAAGAAGCGCCACATGAACCCTTTTGCCTTATTTCTGTACAGCGAAAACTAGGAGTTGTACCGTCGATTGCCCCTGTTATATCCCACAAAGAAATAGTTTCAGGTAGTCGCGCCAATTTATACCCACCGGCTACACCTCGTTTTGCCTTTACTATTCCTGCTTTACTCAATAACTGCATCTGTTTCGCCAAATAAGGCGAAGGCACCCCAATAAAATCTGCAAGTGCTTCCAAAGCTAATGCTGCATTTGCAGGCAATAAAGCTAACAGCGCACAACTATGCGCTGCCCATTCAACGCCTTTTCCTATTTTCATATCGCTAAAATCTGCCCTTGTCATTTATGGACAAAATTTATCTTTAATTGTAATAGATATCAAGCCGCATTATGGATATTTTTTATCTTTAATTAAGATTGTTGTGTGCCCATAGCGTGTAGGGCTTGTTTAATGGGACACAGTTGACATGAAATAGGCACGATTTGATAGGTAAAATGAATTTGTGTCTGTCCGACAGTGCTCATGATGGCGTACACTGCAACTTATATCGTAAATACACTGCTTATACGCTCTACCAGCCACGTTCGTCTGTGGTCAAAGCTTTTGCCTATGTACTCACCCTCTGCGCATAAAAAGGCACATCGTACGCTCCGTGCCAATGAATGATATAAGGCATTGAAGACAAATCTATTAGTGCCTTTCGTGCTCTTGTCACCCCTCTTCACCACCACTTAAAACCTAGATATTTAAACAGTGTTAAATAGCACAATGTAAACAATTGATTTGTGTCTGTCCCATAATGCTGTTTCCTGACTTTTCGGCTTGCGCTGCAATAGCCTCTAATCGAGATGCTAACCAACGAAGCTTTTCTGGTGAGGCATGGATGAACACCTGCTCGGCTTTTTCATCTTTTTCTAAAGTTAACATCCGAATCCTTTTGGCATATAACGCCGCTATCACTGGACAGCTGGCTGTAGTTGTAATTTATGTTAACGGAGCGGCAGCGTAGTGCATAAATTGCAACGAAGGACTGCTGTTCCGGTGAATAGCTTTGTTAGTTGCTACCCGCCGTAAGCACGATCAAAGTAGTCTTTTGCGTTAGTTCTATTTAGCTCATCTCGGTTTATTGAGTGCATAAGTTCTAATGGTTTACAATTTGCCGACTTGGAAATACAAAATTCGAAGTCACAATACGCATCATCTTCTAAATCAATACACCAACGCATAAGCCAGTTATTACTTTCAGAATATACCGCTGTACGAACTTCGTAATCTCCATGCGTACTAGCTTTCAAGGCCTCACTACTGTTAATTTTTGACTTCAAAACATCGACAGACAATATTTTACTGTTGGTAATAAATCCATCATGCTCGTGCCAGTCATCATATAGAAATATCTTCTCTGACGGATCAACAACCATATCCATGAAGTATTTCATTACTTTTAATAGCGTTTCCATACTACTGTCTGTAGCAGATGTGAGTATTTCTCCATCGAATGGTTTGTCACCGGCCTTCCATCTTTTTTCTAGGTCTGGAGTCATCCTAATACTCGCAACTAACGCCGTGCTAAGCGGCTAAAAAAGTTTGGCTAAAATTAGCGAGGAACGAGCACAAGCCAAACTTTTGTGTCCGTTTGAGCACCTTGTTATATATACAAACGCTGATAATCACGTTTTACTTTTTACCCAACTTTCAAACGAAGGAATGACCATTAATGATTTTTGATTAAGTTCATTCGCATGCTCAGTAATTTGAGGTAACACAGCTGATATTTTTGAAGAGAGTAGGTTTCTGTCTATTGCATCAGGGTCTAACTCTGGCTCAGGTTCAAACCATTCTCCGTAGCCAAAATCACAACCTGAAGCTAAATATCGCATGTAAAAGCTTAATGTTGGAGCAACATTATATGTTTCTCCCTCAGAGCCTAAAAAGACAACTGCTGGTGGAAAATCCTCGGCATATTGCCATAGTAAGTATGAAGAACCTGAGCCATCTTGGCCAAATTTAATGAATTTATCATTCTCTGTTTTCCAATTAGCGATAAGTCCCCAAGAAGACAACTCTTCATCTGCAGCAACTTCTGATAAAGCAGATAGCTCAAAGTCTATTGGCCAACCAATAATTCCTTGCTTGCATAAGTCTGATAACAATTCATATGAAGATAAAGTTTCTGCATCCATTTAGGTTTAACTCCAATAGTGATTTTGTATATATAACGCCTCAGTTAAAAGGCAAAATTTGGTTGGCTATAATATGAAGCGGAGCGAAACCAGCCAACTGAATTTTGTCCGCTTTTTAACTGTTTGTTATGTATGCTTTTTGTAGGACAAAAACCAACTGTTACCCCAAATAGAATAATAAGTCCGATAAACACCTTGTACACTACATGAGTTAGACGATATTGAACGATTATCCCAATTGCAGTTTTTACCGCTGTATGAAATATCTATACGTACCCCACCAAGGAGAAATTCTGTAATCCAGATATCCATATTAGAGGCTTTAGCCCACTTTTGATTGGGAGTGCCTAAAATACTGTGAACCTGACCTCTACTAAGGTTTTTACCAACCCCTAATGATTTGTTCCAGAGGTTACATGATGGCACAGCTAATATAACTAATGCTATCAAAGAGAATGATATGATTGTTATCACCATTTTTTTCATCATACTCAATGTCCGAAGCATACATAACGCCCTCATTAAGCGGACTAAAATTGTTGGCTAAAATTTGTGAGGAACGAACAATAGCCAACTGTTTTAGTTCCGTTTAAATTGCTTGTTAAATTTCGTTATAACTATTCATGATTAGTTAACTGCCAATAACTCTCTTTACTTGAAACTTCAACATAACCTTCATTTATGAAAATGTCTTTTGCTGATAACGCTGCCGCTTTGAGTGTTTCTGCTGAGCCTGAAGGAGAGAATGCGTATAATGTATTACTTGAAAACTCGTCTATTTTCGATACTGGACTTACAGTATCAAATGCTGATATAGCTTTAGTTAATAAATCAATATCTTCGCATTCAATCTGCCCATATACGTCCCTGTCATCATCATAAACATGTATAACAACATCAGAGCTTCGTGCATTAAGTTCATTCACACGTAACTTAGGGTTTCTAAGTTTTATTTCGTAAAGCACATCAGATTCCCACCATATACCATGGGCATCCAAATCAAATTCGTAATGCTTTTGTATTTCTTTAATAACTGCTTCTGCGCATAATACACTCATATATCCATTTTCTGTTGGATTTCCATTTTGCACCAAGCTTTCAGTAACAATACCCATTACTTGTCCGTATTCAGTTATAACAGGACCACCACTAAAACCACCCCTAGCCATTGCGGAAACTATATAATGGGGATGTTTAGAATGCCATACATCAACAACCGCATTGACCTTCGCTAATGAAGCAACTTGGATTGGCATTGTAGAAAAAGGAATTGGAGGATAACCAATAATAAGTGCATCACCAAGAAGATATGAATTGTCATCTATATCATGGGATGTCAGCGAATCAAGTCGAAGACTTGGGAGTTTTTGATTGCCAATATCTACTTTGAATACTGCGACATCCACGCCGTCTTCTTGAGAAAAATGTGGTCCATCGATGACATGCAATTTACGCGGGCTTACATAATCCGCAGTTTGGTTTGAGTGCACACCTCTATTAATTTTTTCCACAGCACGCTTTGTTGTAGCTACAGACTCAATGACTTTTCCTTCCACTACGTGTTTTGCTGTTACAAATAATCCACCGCCAATATGAAATGCGGTGCCAATGCCATTGTCTTCCGTTTCTTTATCCACAACAGCTACAAACGCTACAGCACCAGCAGATTCAATATATCTTTCTTTAAGGCTATTGCCACTTAACATCGAGTATCCCTTCATTAAAGCTATTAACAACCGATTTATATTTTTTGTTTTTAAAAATTACTTACTATGCATAAGTTAAACAACAAATGCTGAGTGACAGAGAAATTTAACATTTTTATCTACGACAAATGTCGCATAACAACAGCGTAATGTCTGCCGCATAACAACAGCTTTTCAAATACGCACTTTAATACCCTCAACCATAACAATAAGTTAAGCAAATGTCACCAAACTAGAAATGGTTAATATATGTCACTTGTCGTATAACAGTGATATTTGACAAATACCAAGCACTGTATATATATACATATAAATAATTTAAAATGGAACTGCATATGAAATCACCATTTTTATCCATGATTCAGGAACATATGTATACGCAAAGATATGCCAAAAGTACTATTTCATGTTATCTCTATTGGATAACTGCCTTTATTCGATTTCATAATTTATTGCACCCAAAAACACTTGATGAGGAAGCGGTAGAACAGTTTTTAAGTCACCTAGCCAACCAACAAAACGTGGCTGCAAATACACAAGCTCAGGCGCTCAATGCACTAGTGTATATGTATAAAGAGATCATCAAACAACCATTGAGCCTATCGCTCAAGTTTAATAAAAGCCACCGCCAACAAAAGCTACCCATTGTATTGACTGAACGGGAAATCGCAGCACTGCTAACACACTGCCCTCATCAACATTTACTGGCAGTATCTTTGCTTTATGGCAGTGGTTTAAGGCTGATGGAAGTACTGAGGTTACGAGTACAAGATATTGATTTTGATTACCATTGTATTCGCATATGGCAGAGTAAAGGAGGAAAAAACCGAGTGGTTACACTTGCCGCTCACCTCATAGAGCCACTTTATCAACAAATCAAAGTCGTCAGTGCGTATTTACAAAGAGATATTCAAAACAAGCAATATGCTGGAGTCTGGTTGCCACACAAACTCAGAGATAAATATAAAAGCGCAAACAAACAACTTCGCCGTCACCATTTGGACCCACGGCAAATTCAAAGAGCGGTAAAAACGTCAGCAACAAGGGGAAAGATCACAAAACCTGTCACTCCACACACTCTTAGGCATTCTTTTGCCACTCACCTACTCCAAAATGGTGCGGATATCCGAACTGTGCAAGCTCAACTTGGACATACAGATGTTAGAACAACACAAATTTATACTCATGTTATCCAACAAGGCGCGCAAGGAGTAACAAGCCCATTGAGTAAAGTTGCCACAGATCAAATAACGCCCTTTAGCAAAGTAAAATAACTCACTCCACCAAAGCCTTACTTGGATCTAAATAAAACATCTTTTTCCAGCCTTGGGTTTCAAGTGTTACAAGCCAAGGTAGCGGGACAAGTGACAAGATAGAATAATGCACATGAGCGGGTTTTCCTTTGGCGTTGCCTGTATCGCCCGAAGTCCCAATGGGTTGACCTGAACTTAACCACTGACCAGAAATGATTTGTGTCTGTCCCATAATGCTGTATTGCATGATGCGCTAGAAGCTAAGAGGTGCCTATTTCTATCTCGTTTTTATATGTGGTGCGCTTGCATGTTGAATTCGGGGTTTTAAATTTTTGATACCTTACAGTTATCGCTCTAAGTGCATTTAATAGCGCATTTGGGTTGCAGAAAATTACTGAACATAAATAATAACCAGCATTAAGCTTACCCTTTATCAAAATTATTAGCATGATCAAAGAACTTGATTTTGCATCTTACGCATTTCTTTATTTTTGATGCCTAGATCTTAATTTATCTATGCCACACTTAGCTTTGGCTTGTGTTTAAGACGTTTCAGCACACTTTTTATTCACGCGTTGGTTCTTTTAAAGCTGTATCGAGATCATTCAGTCACATTTACACACGCACTCAACATTTAATCTTTTCTGCTTATAATTTTAGGGAATCACTTTTTGACCGCTATATATGTAATGCTTTAACAATTTCTAAATAATATATTGTATACATTAATATTGACACAGCTTTCTTTGATTGATAAAAATTAAACGAATTTACGGAAAATAGGAAAAGGAAAATGTTTAAAAAAACCGCTAAATGCTTTACGACCTGTTTGGCTTCTTCAGTCCTTTTATGGACTGGCATCTCCAGTGCCGAAGTACAACAAGAAGAACTTCTCACCCCGACAATCTCTGTTTCAACTGAGCAAATACCACCTAGTAATGTGGAAAGCCCAATCACAATAAGTGGTGGCGCTTGGGTAAGCAGTGGTACAGCACCAACAATCAGAAACTCAGGGTTGTTATACACATTAAATTTACCTGTGGTGGGCTCTGTACCTTTCGGGTCTAAGATAAATGTTGTGAATTATTCTTGGAGCTTTTCAAAAGTTCCGCCCGGTATGATTGTATATCTTTGTTGGAATTCGACATCAGCGTGCGTCGATGTTACGTCGAACAAATCAGGTAGATTAACGAACTTTGCTGGTTTAGACGCAAATAAAAAGTTCATTTTCGCCTACGGCGTTCGTGGTAATGGCAGCGCAATTTCTCCGCCAGCATATGGGCAAAGAAGCCAAGTAATCGTTAATTACGATTAATGAAATATTTGGGCCTTTTGACAAGGCCCAATACCATATCTTCATGCATATTGGTCTACACTTAACATCCCAGATTTAGCTTGATAGTCCATTGGAAGAGACTTGTTAAAGGAGATAATTTCTTTAAATATCTCTGCATCTGATGCCCCTTCTCCCTTCATCCTATTAAATATTTCGATTCGCTGCTCTGTCACTTGCGCGGCAACTTTATCAAATTCAACTGAGCGATCGGCCCAATTTTTAAATGCAATCGGATCTGTAAGAGGTGGTGCTTCGTTTAAGTTGACCATCATCTTATTGGGGATAAATGTGATTGCTTCGGCCATTTCTTCTGCAAATTTAGGCTCATCTTCTACCTTCTTTGTGAATGTGTCCCAACCATGATTTATCTGTGAAGAGTGAGCATTTTGAGTGTCATGTGTTGAGGGCCTAGCCGTGTTTGACGTTTTGGCTGATGAATATTGTGATGAGTAGTTTGATACGTTTTTGGGGTTAGTGTTTAAAATCATGACTTATCTCCTTATGTCTGATGATAAACACTGCAAGCTTTAAGCCAGCATTTGGACGTACTTATTAATTGAGCGCAACAAGCTAAAATGTTAACTAGGCTGCATTTTTGTGAAATTTAATGCCGCCTCATGGGCGTGCTTTTGCCGCTTTTTAATCGATAGAGCAGTTAACATAGATATTTTAGTTTGCTTAGCGTTGGCCTACCCTCCGATTCTTTAAACACTATAGTTAACTTAGTGGTGAGCTTTAACTTTTTTCCGGTTGGATATTAAGTCTGGATAAGATTAGCTGGGAGCCTGTGATAAATCCGCACCTGACTTCGGGAATACGCGGCTGCATCAAATAAAGTGAGAATGTCGAATTCTTCGCACCTTTTTTTCAGTGATAAAGACAAGAGTACTTGGATGTGTTCTTGAGAAAAACAAATTGGTTCTTTGCTCAAAGCCTATGATAGTTAAAATGAGACTTGTCACAAGCCTCTAGCGCTTGTGAATTTGTGTCTGTCTCATTTTGTTGATTTCCTAAGTGGCTTCCATACCACTTAGACTAACATTATGATTTGTATTGATAATAAGTCTTACATTTTCGTTATCAATATTGCCAGTTTCATTATTATAAAAATCGAAAACAATAATGCCCAGCCTGCTGCCTTGGCATTTATCTTTTAGATATTTTGTTAGGCCGGGATTCATTTTGGGGCTCACTTTACCAGCTCCTCCCCCCCATGCATATTGATAAGGAGTATGTGAAGCAAATGCGATGCTATTGTAAGTAATATACATTTCGCCATTCTCTGGTGCATTAGCCGCGCTGTTAATTGAAGATTGAACAGCTGCCATTTTTTTATGCGTATTGTGCTCTTTATATTGATCCTCAATCCTAAACACTTGTTCTTCTGGTGTAATTAGGGTAAATGTTGCATTATCTTTCCAACCTTTGGATAAATCTATGCCAAGGTTGCCTGAAAACCTTCTAAACAAGATGATTTTCCCTCGAGATTCACGCAATGTGGGTATCTTAGTCTCCAAGTAAAATAAATTTTTAAAAGCGTCTTCTTGTAGATAAAAATTAAACTTTTCCTGTACATGTCTAACACCGCTTGTTGCCGCATTGATTAACATGACGATGGTTTCATCTGTATTTTCTGAAAGAAAGCTCTTACATTCTTTGAGGACAGTGCCGAATGTAAGGTCACAATCTGAATAACTATGATAAATATTTAGTGGATCTTGTTTGTTTCCGTTTGTTTTTACACGGATATCGAGAAAACGAATACCATCTTTTAGCTGGGTAGAAATATCAAAATTTTGTGTTCTAGCTCCTCCTGGCGGGGCTTTTTGAGTACCCGAATCATGTGTGCCTGGCATGGATATTTTATCTAATGTTAAATTATTACTCAGGGTACTCATCCAATTCTTTGTACTTACAGATGCCATAAAATACTCCGTTCCCGCTGTTATTTGGGAGTTGTTTACAAGGTAAATATTACTCTGAATTAAAGCCTTGTATTGACTACTTCAACGTCAGGCTTTTTTTTAAGACAAGACTTAAGGCCGTTTATAGAAACCTGTCATATTGATATCTGTGTCAGAATTGTCCATCTGGAATAAGAATAACTCGACAGCAGTTGTTGATTCACTTGTTCGCGCCGCAATTGAGCCTGAGCCGACTTGACGATTACTTAAAATATCAACAATGAGTTTAGCACTATCGATGACTGAACCTACTGGATCATCTGTAATGATGTCGGCTTCGAGGCTCAAAGTGTCTGAGACTAAATTGACTGCATACTGTTGATCTACATTGGTCCATGTTACGCCGACCATGTATTTAGAGCCAATCCACCAGTTATTGTTACCTGAATAATGGCCCTGACCTAAAACGAAGTCATCAAACGTATAGGTGACACCATTTTTCATGTTGAATACTAAGGTGCCAGTTACAGCAAAGTTAAGACTTGATGGCGAGTGGCTGCTGTATGTTTTAGCAATGCCTCCAATGTTAATTCTTTCGTTAAACCAAACAGCTACCTCACTTGAATTGTGGCGTCCGGCTTTTACAGTGATAGTTCTACCGTCACAAGTAACACCGTCATATGGTTGCCCTTCGGTGACTTTATGCTCTTTAACTACGAAAGAAATGCTGGAAAGCCCCTCAAGATTGAAAGTAAATTCATTATCATGCGACTTCTTTTTCATGTCCACTTATCCTTATTTTGTAATGCGGTTATACTCATGAGTAAATGTGTATAACTACCCTCGAGTTACTATACATCTAGGATTATTAGCTAGGAGTAAGACAAACACCATTACACTTTATTACCCCATGTTCTAAAAGGAAGTGCGCCATTGATATTCTAAACCAGCGCTGATAGGCGCGTACTCTTGATCGAAAATATCCTCCAATTGCGTCACACAGAGCTGAAGTTCATTTTTAACCGGTTTAGTTGCCAAGATAAAATTACCCGTAAAATTGCAAAGGCACTTTTACGCTCCCATTCCATTTTTACCCAAGAACTGAAAGAAAAACCTATGATTATTACGTACCAACATATTGTCTAAATCCTGCTTGGGACACCAACAAAGCCAGAATATAACAGGAAAATTGAAAACAACGGTTGCTCGTTCATAAACATACGGTACGCTTTGGTTAATAGTGGTCTACCAAGCGACTCAGGACGCCCAAATCTGATAGGAGTTTCACTATGGCATATATGGATAGATGAGAGTAAAGGACAGACACTTTTTCGGGATGTTTAAACCGCGCTCAAAAAGCCTAGTTTGTTTAGTAAAGAGTCAGACCTCATTAAAATTAAATCTGCTTCTTCAGAATCAATTGTTTTCCCATGAGCAGCTGTAACTCCCCCATACGCTCTGACCCCAGCTTTGAACGAATGTTTATTGCTGTTTTTTGGGTTTCTCATCTTTTGATATGTTCGGCATCAAAGTTGTGACAACCGTCAATCTCTATGTGAACTGATCATCGTCTTTATACAAGAACTCAGTTTTAACTTTGAGCCTTTCAAAGTTCAATCCTACCAAATGCTGTCGTCTAGACATGTCAAACAAGCTAGGTAATTACCGCAGCCTTGGTGAATGAAAACTGTATAAATAATCAATGTGCATAAAGCTAATTTAAACTAAAAATTTTTAGGTCTAATGAAATAGATTCTATTTTTTCTTACCCTATGGACCAGTCGGTTCAGACAATAAAAAAGCACGGTATCAAAACCGTGCTTTCAGTTTAAAGTAAGGTTTAAAGGCAAGTCTACTTGCACCTTCCCGCTCATTATACATCACGAAATGTAGAGTATTTAAGCAGCAATTATTAAATTCAAACAGCTACTTTAATTTAACCTTGGATAGAAATAATTCTTACGTCACTGTATTTGCTGCCAGTGTGATCCCAGTACCTTACCCAAACTTCTGCATTCGATAACTTAGCAGCAAGCGCTGTAGAATACATCATTTCAGCTCGCTTATTTCCCACTTTACCAATTAACATCCACTCATCGCTAGAGTCAATTCTCATTAGCAGCTCATCAGATGAGTTAATGTAGACACGTGTAATTTTTGTCGAGTAGTCATCTTTTTGTGCGGCTGATGCTTGGAAAGTTGGCAGAGCTAAAGCAAATATTAAACCGGTAATTACTTTTTTAAACATTAATTCTATTCCTTTAATTATTAGGTAGTAGTTATTTTTTTCTTATAATGGTGCCATTCGCCCATCGAGTTAAGAAATTAACCTTTGAGCTTAATGCGATAAGATCATACACAACAACTGAAGTATTTCTCAAGCTAAAATTTAATTTTCCATATTCGATGGCAAGAATAATAGTGAGATTTTATGACATCCCCATTACCACACAAGCTAATTAAAGCTTAATCGAAATTAAGTTATAGCTAATGATTACACGCACACGCAACAGTTAATAAAAGCTAGCAATGTCCTTACCAAATTTTAAATCCTGAAAAAACATTCAAAAATACGAAGTTAGCTGTCAACTTTTAGCTCAAAATAGTTCGACAACCATAAGCTAATAAAGAGAATAGTTAGTGACATTTACATTTTAATTAATAGAAGTACATCCATATATTTTAATATTAATAAGCAAATTAAGGTTAAAAATGGAAATGAGAAGCAAGAGCTAGCTAGTAAGCTACTTATTCTTAATTCTACTCAATGCCACAGGTGTTATCCCTAAGTACTTGGCTATATCATTCTGAGTTAGGTTTTTTACAAGCTCAGGTTCGGCGCTACATAAATTTTCATACCGTTGCGTTGCAGATAAAGTGAGTAACTCGAATTCCCTGCGCTCTTTTTTAAGTGATAAAGACAAGAGTATTTGGATGAGCTCTTGGGAAATCGAAATTGATTCTTTACTCAAAGTAAGTAACGCTTTAAATGGAACTTGGATAAGTTTACACGCTTCGATTGCTTGCAAACTGAATGTACTTGGGACGTGGCAATGCGCGGCGTTCAAGCTGCCAATGATTGTGCCAGATTGAACAAATGACTTTATGGTTTCTTTACCATTCTCGGTCAAGTAGAACGCTTTTAATAAACCTGTTTTAACAAGGTATACATAATCACACAGTTCACCTTGAGCAAAGACCTGCTCCCCTTTTTCAATTTGGATCAGGGTGCCATTTGTCTCAATAAATTTTTGCAATTCCATTTCAGCTCCTTTTTATTTGTTGGTACGAAGTGATCAGCCCACGGGATCTTGTTTTCCTCGTAATAGTGCCCTACTAACTTCTACGAAATTGTCATAAACACCAAAATTTATTGTCAGTTTTAACATAGGTTAATGCTCACCATGCATTTGAACTTTTAAAGTATCAACCAGATTCACTACTGGAGATACATACGTGAACTTAGTCAATAAAGTGATAGTCATTACAGGCGGCACGTCAGGTATAGGCCGCCAAATTGTAGAACAATTGCACGCACAAAATAAAATTGTTGTCATTGCACGAAATAGTGATCGGCTCGAACAATTAAAAAAAGGATACAAAAATGTGATATGTGTTGCAGCGGATCTCTCTGATCCCAACTGCTACAAATCGCTGTCAGAACGAATACAGGCTGAGTTTCCAAAGATAGACGTTTTAATTAATAATGCGGCTATCCAGAACGAGCCCCTTTTTACTGACACAAATTTCGAATATGAGCAAATTGTACGAGAGATCAATATCAACTTCACAGCTGTATGTTCGCTTTCATATTTGCTTATACCTGCGCTAAACGAGAGCGGCCCCACTGCTGCGATCTTAAACATAAACTCTGGCTTGTCTTTTGTTGCGAAAAAAAGTGCATCCGTTTACTGCGCGTCAAAAGCAGCCATTAATCTGTTTTCACAAAGTTTAAACTACCAGTTAGAACACACAAATATCAAAGTATTGCAGGCATTTATCCCACTTGTGGATACTCCTATGACCCAAGGTAGAGGAGACAACAAAATATCTGCTGAGGCAGCGGCCAGAGCCATTATTGATGGTTTGAAGCGTCAAAAATCTCAGCATGATATCGGTAAAATAAAGCTTCTACGCGTGTTGAATGCCCTCACCCCAGCACTGGCCAAGCGCCTGTTAAAAGGATCTTAATCATGATGCACACCTTAATTAAATTAAGCACTTTAGGAATAATGTTAATGGCAACTAAAAGCATAGCTGCAAGCAACGTACAGATAAAAATAACTGACATTGATACCAATCGCCCCGGACAAATTATGGTGATGTTATTTGAAAAAGAAGGGTTCCCAGTCAAACATGACAAAGCAGTGCAAACGCAGTTCCATAGCCCTACCGAAGCATCATTACTTGTCGAGTTTACAACCACCAAACCAGAGTTCGCTATCAAGGTTTTACATGACGAAGACAACTCGCAAAAGACTTCTAAAAATTGGACTGGGATTATCCCATCGGAAGGTCTTGGGTTTTCAAATGGAGCCAAAATTAGCTGGCGTGGCCCGCCAAAATTTAACGATGCAAAACTCACTCTTGCAGACATACAAAGGCCTATTTCAATCCCAATAAGTTACCCATAATACACTTGATGGAGTCATTGTTATGAAGCCCCTTTTAAAAATCATGTTGATATTGTTTTGTTTCTTTGCCTCGACTTTTTTTGTGCTTAAAGTGAGTGGATTACTCGGTATTGATGAGATTAAAACCTGGCTAAATACAGCTAGTCAACTCAATGTATATCTGGTGGCATTCACAGTGATTGGTTTGCTTTTTTTAGATTTGTTTATTGCTATACCGACGCTTACCCTCATTTTATTAGCTGGCTATTTCCTTGGGGCAATCATTGGTGGCATCAGTGCTATTGTGGGATTATTACTCGCAGGCATAACAGGCTACGCCATCAGTTACAAATACGGCAATAAGCTCTTTGATAAACTCGTAACGAATCCTGCTGAGCGAGCTGATGCAATTGCACTATTTCAAAAACGAGGTCCAGTGGTTATCCTACTTTCCAGAGCAACACCTATCTTGCCTGAAATCTCCGCATGCATGGCTGGAATGACTAAAATGCCATTTAAACATTTTATTTCGTATTGGCTGATCAGCACCTTGCCGTATGCTTTAATTGCAGCTTATGCAGGGTCAATTAGTACCCTCGAAAACCCAAAGCCAGCTATTTACACTGCAATTGGATTAACCGGATTTTTCTGGAGTTGTTGGTGGGTTTTTAACAAAAAAGTTGTTCAACCTAGACAAATTTGACAACGGGGTTTATCTATCAAGGCTGACAAACATTGGTTTGTCAGCCAAAGAGTCTTAGGCCTGAGTGCCAAATATTTTATCACCAGCATCTCCTAGACCTGGCACAATGTAGCCATTTTCGTTGAGGTGACTATCAAGGGCCGCTGTATACACATCTACGTCTGGGTGTGCCTTTTCAACAGCTGCAACCCCTTCTGGTGCTGCGACTAAAACAATGGCCGTAATGTTTTTACAACCGGACTTTTTGAGCAAATCAATTGTCGCAATTAATGAGCCGCCTGTTGCTAACATGGGATCGACGACTAACGCTCTTCTCGATTCTAAATTACCTACTAATTTTTCGAAATATGATACTGGCTCAAGTGTTTCTTCATTTCTCTGCAATCCGACAACACTGATTTTCGCAGCTGGCAATAACTGCATGACGCCATCTAACATACCCAGGCCAGCTCTTAGAATAGGCACTAGCGTGATTTTTTTGCCTTTGATCTCTTGCACATCTAAATCATCACCCGTCCAACTTTTTATCGTTGTAGTCTCTGTTGGTAAATCTCTTGTCGCTTCATAAGTTAGCAAATTGCCAACTTCCGACACCAACTCGCGAAACTTTTTAGTTGAGATGCCATGTTCTCTCAATAAGCCAATTTTGTGTTGTAATAATGGGTGCTCAACAACATGTAGTGCCATAGGTTGCCTCGTAAGTAATTTATAAATCAGTAAAAAATGTGTTTGGTTCGTGACGAACCGGTTTAGTACACTGAACCGTAGGAGTACCTAAATATAAATAGCCGACTATTTCGTCTTTTTCATTTAAACCAAGCTCACGTTTCACGGCTGGGCTCTGTGCAAAATAACCTGTTCTCCAAACACCTGACAGGTGCTGTGCAAACGCGGCCTGTTGCATTGCAAAACACGCACATGCAGCACTTTCAATTTGTTCAACACGGGGAACTTTCGGGTGTTCTTGGTGAGGAGAGATTGCAATAATTAACATAGGAGCACGATGAGGCAACTCTTTAGCGCGCGAGACGGTGCGCTCATTTTGCTGCTCTTCGACTGCTGCGTTGTAATAGATTTCCCCCAATTTGTCACGGGCATCTTCATTAACAACGATAAACTTCCATGGTGCAAGCCCGCCATGATCAGGTACTTTTAACGCTGCTTTTTTTATGATTTCTAGTTGAGATTCGTTCGGACCTGGAAAGGATAAATTGCTGTCAGATTGACGTGTCAGCAAAAGCTCGATGGCATCCATATAAATTCCTTAATAATAAACAAACACTTATTATTGTAACGTGAAGTGTCAGGGAAAGTTTAGCACTTTCCCTGATATTTTTTAGGTCTTTGTCGAAAGCCTTTTCGCTATCCAATAATCAACGCTAAAGAAGCGTCCTCCTCCGGTAAAAAATAAACTTAAAAACATTACAAAATAGATAGCCGCAAATTCTATTCCGTTGTTTAAAATCACTATGTTACCTTTTTCATAGAGATACTCAGGAAATCCATGGGAAGATACAATTGACTTGATACGCTCAAGACGCTCAGATACTTCAAGGCTATTTTCTAAGCTTTGTTGAGCAGTCTCACTCCCTAACCACGCAAAGACCTGAGCTGCACTGGTATCTGGATTAGCTGGTGCGACCGAAAACCAGCCGTTGTGCCAATGGACTTGCGTCGCTGCAATGAACATAGTCACCATTAAGGGAATGGATACTAGGCGCGTTAACAGCCCGAGTAAAATAAGCCAGCCACCCAAAAACTCAGTCCAACCAGCTAAAAATGCGAGAAAATCAGGAAATGGTAAACCCAGTCCCCAGTCAGGGTTACCAAACCACGCAACAACGTTTTCATCTGCCATTAAACTTTCGAAAAAACCTGCGTCTGCTTTACCTAAATTCAGCTTGTTGTATCCTGCAATGATCATAACAGGCGCAACAATTAGCCTTATTAGAAGTGGTGCCAAGCCACTCATAATATCGACCTTTTCAATGCTAGTTTGATATATGGATTGAATTTTATTAATCATAGAACGATTTACACCTTTGATAGTATTCATACAGTGTAGACCGAACCACGTGAAGTTTTATTACAGCATAAAAAAATCGGCGCTTTGGCGCCGATTTATTCAGTCTATTGTATTTTATATCTTTCTAGCGACTTGCAACGCTTCATAAATAGCGCGCTTAGCATCTATGGCACTTGCCAGCAACGCGCCGCCAATCACGTGATGATTACTTGGAAGGCCCTCTCGGTCAAAATGGTTTTCATTAGACGTTTGACCAATACATGCAATTACTGTATCAACGTCAAGCGTTTGCTCTTTGCCGTCAATTTTAACTACCAACCCAGCATTGGAAAAAGATACATATTCACAACCAGCGATTTGCTCCACTTGGTGATGTTTGGCAACCGCTCTATGGATCCAACCTGTCGTTTTTCCTAATCCTGAACCGAACCGTCCAGCGCTTCGTTTTAGCATATATATTTTTCGCTTCTCTGAAGATGGTACAACGTCTTGCTCAATGCCCCATTGACCCTTAAAGTCGTCGATAGACTGGTTTTCTGGCTCGGTTAAAAAGGCGACCATATCAAAACCAATCCCACCAGCACCTAGAATAGCAATTTTATCGCCAAGTTGGACCTCTTTGCGGATCACTTCATCGTATGCCAAAACACGTTTACCGTCACTACATTCAATTTTTGACATACGCGGACTCACACCTGTTGCAAAAACAACATCATCAAAGTTGGTCGCCATATCATCGTTATAAGCTTGCCCTAATTCCATCTTGACGCCCAGCCGCTCTACTTCGTTTAAAAAATATTTGAGTGCCAGCTTAAAGTCTTCTTTTCCCGGGATCCGCATAGCCAGATTGAATTGGCCACCGGCATGTTCGTTTTTATCAATGAGGGTGACGTTGTGACCTTTTTTGGCTAAATAACAGCTAACTGATAATCCTGCGGGGCCCGCTCCCACAACTAACACATTTTTAGCTTTTTGTGTTTTATCTAATGGATAATCCAACTCAAACCCAGCCTGTGGGTTTACTAGACACGTTGCACGTTTACCTTTAAAAACGTGATCAAGGCAGCCTTGGTTGCAACCTATACAAATGTTGATTTGCTCAGATTTGTTTTCAGCATATTTGTTAAAAAAGTCCGGATCTGCTAACAATGGCCTTGCCATGGATATTAAATCAGCTTCGCCATTATCCAAGATATTGTTAGCAAGTTCAGGGGTATTAATTCGATTCACCGCGACCACAGGGATATCGACGACATCTTTGAGTCGTTTAGACGCCTCTCTAAACGCGCCCGGCGGAACCATACTAGCAATGGTTGGTACTCGTGCTTCATGCCAACCGATACCCGTATTGAGTATATCCACACCAGCAGCTTCAAGTGCCTGAGCCTGCACTGTGACTTCCTCACTGGTTGACCCGTTCGGCACTAAGTCCATCACTGATAACCGAAATACAATGATAAATTGAGCTGATACACGCGCTCTTACTGCTTTTACTATCTCAATCGCTAAACGCATGCGATTATCGAGTGTACCACCATATTCATCATTGCGATGATTAGTATGCGGCGCCATAAATTCGTTAATCAAATATCCCTCGGATCCCATGATTTCAACACCATCGTAGCCTGCTTTTTCTGCCATATAAGCTGACTTAGCAAAATCTTTTACAGTGCTTTTAATCATGCCAATAGACATAGATTTTGGAGTGTACGGGTTGATCGGCGCTTTTAGTTGACTCGGGCCGACATTAAACGGATGGTAAGCGTATCGGCCAGCATGTAACAATTGTAGGCAAATTTTCCCTTGATGCTGGTGGACTGCCTCAGTATACGCTTTGTGCTTAATCACGTCATAGCGGGAGTTAAAGGAAGACGCAATAGGTGTCAACTTTCCTCGAATATTAGGGCTATATCCGCCAGTTATGATCAATCCGACGCCCCCTTTTGCCCTTTGCTCATAAAACGCTCTTAGTCTTTTGCGATTATGCCAACCCTCTTCTAACCCCGTGTGCATTGATCCCATTACCAAGCGGTTACGTAGCTCAGAATTTTTAAGTTGTAGTTTTTGTTCTAACATTGCTCGCCCCAATGTAACTGGTCTTACCTGTGAACATTAACCAATTTATAGATTTTGGCAAGTAAAAAGCACAAATTATTTATTCAAAACCGGATAAATTTATAATATTTATGGTATTTTGCGACTAAAGTGAACGAAGTAATACTTAGTTACGTTTTATAGTTAACACTCATTGCACAACTAAGTTATGATACTAATGAGAGCATTTCGGTACTAGAACCAGAGGAATAACATTGAAGCTGATCGCAAAACTATTTAAAGGCTTATGGCATGCGTTGAACTTCTCACGCAGGCTACTTGTAAACTTGGTATTTGTTGTACTTATCATTGGCCTCGTCGTGGCTATGATGACATCTGAAGAGGAAATCCTCGTCCCTCAGGATAGCGTGTTAAGGCTAAACCTATCGGGTAAGCTGGTAGAGCAACTGACCTATGTTGATCCAATTGATGCCGCATTGGATGACACATTCGGTTCAAAAGAAAAACCGATGGAAATACTTGTTGACGATGTAATTAAAGTCATTAACAACGCATCCCGCGATAATCGTATTAAGGCGATTCATCTAGATCTAAGAAACTTATATCACGGTCACCTAGATAAGCTGCGTGATATAACAACTGCTATCGAAGCGTTTAAAGCATCAGGCAAACCTGTATATGCTCACGGTCCCTACTTCACTCAGACTCAGTATTATTTAGCGTCTACAGCCAATGAAGTCTCCATGCATCCGTATGGCGGTGTAAGTATTAAAGGTTTTGGAACCTATCCAATGTACTTCAAAGATGCGCTAGAAAAATTACAAGTTACTCAACACATTTTCCGTGTTGGTACATACAAGTCAGCAGTTGAACCTTTTATCCGAAATGATATGTCTGACGCAGCAAAAGAAGCTAACAAGCTATGGCTATCAAGCCTTTGGGAGCAATATAAAGAAGATGTTGCAGCAAGACGTCCGTTTAACACGGACAATTTTGATGAAACCCTAACCCAGCTTGGCGAGAAAATGGCTTCAGTTTCAGGTGATTCAGCGCAATTTGCGATGAAATATGGTTGGGTTGACGCGCTTGAGACTGATCAAGAGTTCAATGATAAACTCGTTCAGTTGGTTGGTACTCAGAACAAAGGCAACAAATACAAGCAAGTTAAGTACAGCGAATACTTGGCTTCAATTACAAGTTTCCAAGCCATTCCAAACCCGCTCTCGGATAAAGTTGCTGTAGTTGTAGCCAAAGGCCATATTGTTGACGGCAAGCGCAAAGCAGGCGTGATTGGAGGAGACTCCACAGCTGCTTTACTACGAAAAGCACGCATTGACGAAAATGTTAAAGCTGTTGTACTACGTATTGACTCAGGCGGTGGTAGCGTATTCGCTTCAGAGCAGATCCGCAATGAAGTGTTGGCGATTAAAGCTGCTGGCAAACCAATTGTTGCATCTATGGGCTCTGTTGCTGCTTCTGGTGGCTACTGGATAGCTGCATCGGCCAATGAAATTTGGGCATCTCCCAGTACTATCACAGGTTCAATTGGTATCTTTGGCACTATCTTTACATTCGAAAACTCTTTAAAAGAGCTTGGGGTGTATTCAGATGGCGTGGCAACCACAGAGCTTAAATCTTCTTCAATTTCACGTGGTATCGACCCTCAGTACGCCGACATCATTCAAATGGGTGTCGAAGATGCGTATGACAAATTCCTCTCTGTTATTTCTGAAGCTAGAAACTTGAATAAAGAAGATGTCAATGAAGTTGCTCAGGGTCGCGTTTGGTTAGCTCCTCAAGCATTGGAGTTTGGCCTGATTGACAAGCTAGGTACGAAAGAACAAGCCATTGAATCAGCTGCTGCACTTGCGAGCCTTGAGCACTATGACGTCATTAATGTTGAGCAGACTCTGACCGATAAAGAACGCTTAATGCAACAAATCTTTGGTGCAAAAGTCACTCAATCTTTACTGCCTACGGCATCTCAAACAGATACGTTACAAAAAGTGTCGCAGCAAAGTATTGGTAACTTAATATATAAAGTTCAGCAAAGTGCCAACATGATTGAACTATATAATGACCCAAATAGTCTATATAGCGTGTGCACCATGTGTGATGTGGCACAATAATTCAATACCATAAGGTTAATGAATAAACTGCAATGTGATGCTGCAGTTGGTATACTAAGCCCAGATTCGTATCTGGGCTTTTTTATGAAAAGAAAAAAAATCTACATTGCCTATACTGGCGGCACCATTGGGATGAAGCAATCGAGCAAAGGCTATGTGCCCGTTGCCGGTTATTTGACAGAAACAGTAAAAAATAACGCCGAATTCACGCGTGAAGAAATGCCGCTGTTCGATATTCACGAATATTGTCCGCTCATCGATTCTTCAGATATGTCGCCACAGCATTGGCAGCTTATCGCTGAAGATATTAAAGCAAAATACAATGACTATGATGGCTTCGTTGTGTTGCATGGTACTGACACCATGGCGTACACGGCATCCGCCTTATCTTTCATGTTCGAAAACTTAACCAAGCCTGTCATTGTTACAGGCTCTCAAATTCCACTTTCTCAATTGCGATCTGATGGTCAAGTAAATCTGCTAAATGCTATGTATTTAGCTGCCAACTACCCTATTGCTGAAGTGAGCTTGTTCTTTAACAATAAACTATTCCGCGGCAATCGCGCACTTAAAGCACATGCAGATGGTTTTGACGCATTCGCTTCTCCTAATTTGGCGCCTTTAGCTCAAGTTGGTATCAATATCCAACTACAAGAAGGCAAGCTGAGCCCTTATGTTGACCAAGAGCTGGACGTAACCTCTATTCAATCCCAGCAAATAGCTGTATTGCACCTCTACCCTGGGATAAGCGCAGCTATGGTTGATAATGTTTTGTCAGATGATGTAAAAGCACTTATTTTACTTAGTTTTGGCGTAGGCAATGCACCTCAACAAGACGATATTTTGAGTACTTTGAAATCAGCATCAGATCGTGGTGTTGTCATTGTCAATCTAACACAATGTATTCAAGGTCAGGTTAATATGGGTGGTTATGCTACAGGAAATGCACTGCTGAACTGTGGTGTGATTAGCGGCTATGATATGACGTTAGAAGCATGCTTAACCAAACTACATTATCTCTTTAGCCAAGAGTTAGAATTAGAAACGATACGCCACCTAATGCAAGATAACTTGCGGGGCGAACTAACTCGCTAAACAATAAAAAAGGCCACAATGTGTGGCCTTTTCTTTTTCTGTTAACGTACCTTTTCAGGTAGATCAACCAAATCAGTTAGGTGAGAAGTTTCACCACTGTGTGTCTTAATTCCGTGTTCACCAAAGTAATCACGTTGTGCCTGTACAAGGTGTCCGTTACTAGGTGTACTTAGCGTAGCAATATAAGTTTGTGTTGAAGCAAGCACAGGAAATGCAAGACCAGTTTGAATTGCTTGACCTGTTATACTGCGCAGCGCTTTTGCTTCATTCTCTAAGGTGTCGATAAAATCAACGCCTTTGGCGATATCATCTAGATAATCTGCACGAATAATGCAGCCTGCTCGCCATGTTTGTAACGTTTTAGCAAGATCTACTTTCCACTGATGCGAGCGCGAAGCGCCTTTGATCAGTGCAAGGCCTTGGCGATAACACAGCAAGCTTGCAAAGTAGAACGCCGATTTGAGCTCTTCCAAATCAATATCAATCTTTTGCGTTTCTTTCGCTTGGTATGTCATTTCTTTTGCAGCTAGCGTACTAATTGTATTGGTAAGGTGACGGGCTTGTACCGCTGCAACCAACGATGGTACCGCAATACCTAGCTCGAGTGCATTTTGTGCAGTCCAAAGACCAGTGCCTTTAGCACCTACTTTATTGTCAATTAGGTCAACCAATGGCGTCTGATTGTTATCTTCGAGACTCAAAATATGACGAGAAATCGATAATAAGTAGCTGTTTAATTCACCTTCAGACCAAGATTCAAAGATCTCAGCAACTTCTTTAGGAGAACGACCAGTACCAATGCGAAGTAAATGATAAACTTCCGCGATTAATTGCATCAGCGCATATTCAATGCCATTGTGTACCATTTTAACAAAATGGCCGCTAGCAGACTGACCAACACGCGCAAAACAAGATTCACTATTGTAGCTTGCAGCTACTTTTTCGAACCAAGGCACTAGGCGCTCCCAGCCACCTTCAGAACCACTGGCCATCATTGCTGGGCCATGTCTAGCACCTTCTGCGCCACCAGATATACCCATAGTGGCAAATTCAAATTTATTTTGGTATTTAAGTTTCCGTGCAATACCATCTTTGTAGTTACTATTTCCACAATCAACAATGATGTCGCCTTTTGACACGCCGGCTTCAATCAACTCATTGCAAACAGCATCTACAAGCTCGCCTGCAGGTACTAATAATAATACCGAACGAGGAGGCTCTAGCCTTCTTACCATATCACCGAGATCCGATACGATATGGAGACGCTCTTCTACACCCAAAGACTGTGCACAACTTAGTAATTCAGCACCTGCGTCTGGGTTTTTATCATAGGCGACTAACGTCATACCTTTCTCAATTAAGTTTAGTGCAAGGTTTTTGCCCATTACACCTAAACCAACTAATGCAACTTGCATTAAGTTTCCTCCTCGGTAACAACCACACTTAAATTCGTCTACACGATGTCCGCTACATTATACCTGAGCAATCAATAATATTCTGCTCGGGCCACCTCAAGCACCAAATAAACTGAAGTTTAGTACTTTTTACTCATAACGTCGTTTAACACAAGCAAAAGATTGCTTTACACACAGGTTAAATACATTATCAGTCAAGGTGTTAAATCCAATCTTAATTTCACTCTTGGATTGACGACCACTGACACCGGTGTCATAATCACGTCATACAGATCATATAATTTAATTTGTGTATGAAAAAGGGTTTAGGGGCAAAACTTTACATAAAAGCGTAATTATCTGAGAATATTTACTTAATTAGGCTTTAAAAGACCACTATTTAACCACTTTTTTGATAAAGAAAGATGCTAGCAAGAACAGCCTACAGGAGAATCTGATGCTAAGACGCACAAAAATAGTTGCCACATTGGGACCAGCTACAGATAGAGATAATAATTTAGAAAAAATCATTCGCGCCGGTGCTAATGTAGTACGACTAAACTTTTCCCACGGTGTAGCGCAAGATCACAAAGACAGAGCAGAAGCTGTTCGAGAAATCGCTAAAAAATTGGATACACATGTATCTATTCTTGCAGACTTGCAAGGTCCAAAAATTCGAGTGTCTACTTTTGCTGAAGGCAAAGTTGACCTAGTTGTAGGTGCAAAGTTCACGTTAGACGCAGAACTTGGTTTAGGTGAAGGCACCATTGACTCAGTAGGTATTGACTATAAAGAACTACCTCAAGACGTTCATACAGGTGACCTGTTACTTCTAAATGATGGCCTTATCCAACTTACAGTTGACGAAGTTGTTGGCAAAAAAGTTATTTGTACTGTCACCGTTGGCGGTATCTTATCTAACAATAAAGGTATCAACCGCCTAGGTGGTGGACTAACCGCTCCAGCTTTTACTGACAAAGATAAAGAAGATTTAATCACCGCGACAGAAATTGGCGTTGACTATATTGCAGTATCTTTCCCTCGCAGTGGCGACGATATGCGATACGTTAGAGGCCTTGCTGAAAAGGCGGGCTCAAATGCTCAATTACTTGCAAAAATTGAACGTGCTGAAGCTGTAGAAACAGTAGAAGCAATTGATGACATCGTATTAGCATCTGATGCTGTGATGGTTGCGCGTGGTGATCTAGGTGTTGAAATTGGCGATGCTGCACTTGTTGGCAAGCAGAAACAAATTATTAGCCGCGCTCGTTCATTAAACAGAACAGTTGTTACTGCTACACAAATGATGGAGTCAATGATTGACAACCCAATGCCAACACGTGCAGAAGTTATGGACGTTGCAAACGCAGTCCTTGATGGCACTGATGCTGTAATGCTTTCAGCCGAGACAGCTGCTGGAGATTACCCTGAAGAAACAGTTGCGACCATGGCACGTGTTTGTTTAGGTGCAGAATCACAACCTGAGACTCACATTTCTAAGCACAGACTAGACAGCATGTTTGCAGACACGTCAGAAACTCTTGCTTTGTCTGCCATGTATGCCGCTAACCACTTAGATTCAGTCAAAGCCATTGTTGCCCTCACTGAGTCAGGCAACACTTCAAAACTTATGTCTAGGATCAGCTCGGGATTGCCAATCTTTTCACTTTCTCGTCACGCTAACACACTAGGCCAAACAGCTCTATATCGTGGTGTATATCCGGTGTATTTTGACTCAACAAGCTGCACAGCAGATTCGCTGGTTAAAGATGCACTAAATACACTTGTTGAGAGCGGCGCACTTGAGAGAGGCGATACAGTTATTCTTACTCACGGTGACTTAATGGAAACCATTGGTGCAACCAATACATTGAAAATTGTCACCGTATAATCGTTAAATCACTAGTACAACTAAGCCCGACTCAATCAGTTGGGCTTTTTTTACCAGAGCTCCAGACAAAACGATTTAAAGTGCTACCTATTAGCTCGCCAGTGCAGACTTAACTTTATCTCTATAGCTGCGGCTTACTTTCAACTCTTGACCGTTATCCAAAACCAATAAATACTCGCCGCTACTTTGTGTAACTAGCTTACTAATCTGGCCTGTGTTTACGATAGCTGAACGGTGAACTCGTACAAATAACTTTGGATCAAGCTCTTGTTCCAGCTCTTTCATTGTTTTGCGCAGAATATGCGTCTGACCATCTGCACAGTGAAGACACATGTAATCACCTGCTGCATCGATCCACTGGATTGTCGCTGTCGACACGCGAATAATTTCACCCTGCTCTTTTACAGCTAATGACTCAGGAAACTTTTTATCTTCAATAGCGTCGCCTGTGGCGAGTTTCTTAAGTATTTCTTCACAATTATTGCCTGTGATCCCTGCAACAAAGCTCGCGAGCTTTTTCTTGTGGGCGTTATCTTGTTGGTTCTTTAAATAGCTTTGCACTTTTTCAATCGCCTGTTTTAGTCTGTTGTCATCTACTGGTTTAAGGATGTAATCCAGAGCGTGGATTTCAAACGCCTTAACTGCATAGTGATCGAACGCTGTGACAAAGACAATGGCAGGTAAAGGCTTAACACTTTCACTTAAAATCCGCGCAACCTCGAAACCATTTAAGCCAGGCATTTGGATATCTAAAAAGACCAAATCAATATCCTGTTGCTGACAAATATCTATGGCTTTTTGTCCACTGTTACAAAGTTCGATAACTTCTATTTCTTCAAATTCTCTCAATCTGACAGCCAAGCCTTTTCTCGCTAGCGGCTCATCATCAACAATTATCGTTTTAATCTTGCTCATTACTTCACTTCTCGGCCTTTTCAAACGGAACCCGTATATTTGCCTTCAGTCCTGAAGGCGTATTATTTGATAACACAAATGAGTAATTATTCTCATACAGTGTTTTTAATCTGTCTTGTGTATTGGCAATACCAACACCACCAGCATTAGTCAACTGACCATCGGACAACTCTGCGCCAGGGCCATTGTCACCAACTTCTAACAATAGTTCATTGGCGAAAACTTGCGCTTTAATTTCGATTTTCCCACCCTCGTCCATATGTGCGATGGCATATTTAATCGAGTTCTCGATCAACGGTTGCAATATTAAGCTGGGCACTAATGCATGCTTAGCTTGCTCAGTGACATCTAGTTCAATAGCGAGTCGCTCATCAAAACGCACCTTCTCTATTTCTAGATACAACTTAAGCGCATGAAGTTCCTGCTCCAACGGAACTTTTTTAATTGGATCTGTATTTAACGTATAACGCAAAAAGTCACTCAACCTTGACACCATCTGGTTTGCGTCTTTATTTTCCTCTACCAAAATGAGTGTTGAAATCGCATTCAGCGTATTAAATAGAAAATGAGGGTTGAGCTGGTAGCGCAGCATTTTTAATTGAGCTTCATGGGCCATTGTATTTGCTTTGAGTGCTTTTTGACGCTCGCTTTGTAATAGTTGGTAATATTTGATCCCAAAATATAGACCACTCCAACATAAAACAATGTATACCGAATCCAAGCCCTGTTGAAGATAGTAAAACCATTCATCTGGCCGGTAACCGTGTCGGTATATTTCCCATAAATTGTATTTTTGGACCACTGACCACAAAGTACCAGTGATATAAGACACGCTAAATACAACAAATATCAACACCCATGGCTTCGCATTCCAAACCCGTCGATAAAGATATCTAAGAGGTACCGTCATCAAACAGCCAGCATAAGCATTGAGTACGATGACAAAAACATAGATGTCTCGCATTTCAAATACCTTTGAGCCTATATAGTTGACTAGTGCATAACCTATCCAACCAGAAATCTGTAGTACCCAAAAAAATCGTTGTCGATTATCGACTAAAGCTTGCCAATTCAAATTTATACTTACCTCTCATAACTTAACTTCGATTATATCCCATAGAAAACCCGATAAGCACTACCAATAGTCTTGTATTTCCAACAATTAACCGCAAACCTTTCGCGAATGGGATCTTCATGAAATAGTGTTAAATACATCCAAAGTAAATTCACTGTACGGCTTGAATTACCAGCTATGAGCCTCGGCTCTATGCTAGGACAAAAAACCCTAAAAATCACGATAAAAGGTACATTTGTGAATCATTTATAAATTATCACATACATGATTTATATCACTTTTTACATAAATGTATCTGAGTGAAAAAACACCTCAACATTATTGATAATCATTTTCAGTTGCAATAATATTCGCGCGTTTATTTTTAATTAGGGAAAATCATGCGCTCATTCAAAACCAAATATCCAATGCTTGTCTCAGCACTCGCAATCGCCTTCTCTGGGGCTTCGCTTGCTGATGACGCACAAAAAAAGAGCAATGAATTAGAAGTTATTGAAGTAAGCCCTAAGGGTCTTATTTCCTATGTCAGTGCCAGTGCATCCAAATCAGATGTACCAATCACAAAAACCCCGGTTTCTGTGTCAGTTTTAACATCAAAGCGTATTTCTGACTTAGGCGCAGAGACATTACAAGATGCGATTGGCTATGTTGCAGGTGTTTATAATGGACCTTATGGCGTAGACACTCGTGGCGATTGGTCTAAAATCCGCGGTGTAGACCCATTAACATACATTGATGGTCTTCAGATGCAATTTGGCCATTACAACAATACTCGTACTAACCCTTATACGTTGGAACGTGTTGAAATTTTAAAAGGCCCTTCTTCTGTATTGTACGGACAAGGTTCAACTGGCGGTATTATTAACTCAGTATCAAAACGTCCACACAGCGAGACACAAGGCGAAATTTGGGCGCAGTTAGGCAACTATGATCGAGCACAAATTGCTGGTGACTACAACACAGCCTTTGGTCAAGATGAGCAATATCAAGCACGTTTTGTTGGTGTATATCGCAACAGTGATACTCAAACAGATTTTGTTGAAGACAACACTTTGGTGTTTGCACCAAGTTTTGCTTGGGATATCAGCCAAGATACGCGCTTTACACTTTTAACTAATTTCCAAGAAAATGAGTCTGGCTCTTCAACTCAATTTTTCCCACACGAAGGAACATTGCTACCTGCCAAATACGGCCAAATCCCAAGTGAACGTTTTGTCAGTGAGCCTGGTTGGGATAGATACGATACCGAGCAAATGGCCCTAACAGCGATTTTAGAGCACAGTATATCTGATGACACTCAGGTTCGTTGGTCAACTCGTTACAGCGATAGCTCATCTGAATACCGTACAATCTTTTCATGGCCACCTAAGTTTGAAGCCGATAAGCGCAGCGTAAATCGTATTTTTAGCATGTCTGATGGTGAATCAAAGAGCTTCTTAAGCGATATTCAAGTTCATCAATATGTTGAATTCAGTGATATCGAAATCAATATCGTAGCCGGGATTGATTTTCAAGATGCTGAAACACGTACTAGCCGCTTACGTGGTGCAGTCTCATCTCCATTAGATCTCTACAATCCTGTTTATGGCCAGAACGCCCCATTACCGCAAGAAATAGCGGTTATTGCACCAGAACAAACTGATACTCAGCTTGGTGGTTACATTCAAGCGACATTTGAATACCAAGGGTTTATTTTAAATACCGCTCTTCGTCATGATGATGTTGAGCAATCAAACTGGGAAAATACAGGCAACACTGCAGCATTGACAAAAGTTGAAAAATCTCAGAGTGCTTTAACTGGGCGAGTTGGTGCACTTTATCAATTCGAAAATGGGCTATCCCCTTATGCTAGCTACTCAGAATCTTTCCAACCGCTATATGGTTCCAAGCCTCAAGGCGGCGGTTATGAGCCAAAAGAAGGTCAGCAGTTCGAATACGGTGTTAAATACCAGCCGGAGGGCACTGAACACTTAATCACTGCAAGCGTTTTCCATATCACGGATAAAAACCATGTTCGCCAAATATCACCCATTGAACATGTACAAGATGGTGAAGTATCAGTAGACGGATTCGAATTAGAAGCGCAGCTAGAGTGGGATAACCTCGATATTTATGCTTCATATGCGTATACAACATCAGAGCAAGATACGACTCCATTATCTGCTGATCAGATCATGACACAAGCAGGTTTACTCGCACAACAAACGCAAGATCCTGCGCAAAAGCAAGCAATCATCGGTGGAGCTGTATTAGCAATTGGTACTGATGACGTTCCTTTATCTGCAACGCCAGAGCATTTGGCTTCTGTATGGGCAACGTATCGCGCAGATAACTTATTGGAAGGCTTGAAGTTTGGCGCTGGCATACGCTATGTAGGTAAAACATTTGATGGTAGCCGCTCTGTCTCAGCCGGTGGCTTTGACTATCACAAAGCACTAACTACCGACAGCTTTACTCTCTATGACATGATGGTTGGCTATCAATTTAACGACTATGAATTAAGCTTGAACATAGATAATTTGACGGACAAAACTGTAATAACGAGTTGTTTATATCGCGGTGACTGTTTCTACGGCCAGCGTCGTACAATTACAGCAAACCTAAAGTATCGCTTTTAATCTGTAAAATATGAATTAGCCTCATTGATTGAGTGAGTGATCAATGAGGCCGCTTTAGTCACATCTAGCTCAATTTCAAGCCAACCTTGTATTTTTGGCAACTCCCCTTCTAAAACAGCAGCCTGTTTCGAAACTGACATAAATCCCAGGTATGCAGCCTGACCTTTCAAAGTGTGCGCTTCTCTCTTCGCTTCTTCAAATTCCGCTTGCTCAATTAGACATTTCAGACGCTGTGCAAAGTTAGACTGTTTTACTCGAAACTTTTCAATCATTTTTTTAAAAAAGTCTACATCACCATTTACTTGCCTAAGACCTAGCTCAAAATTAATGTGTGAATCTGTCATTTCTGCTAAGACCGCATTGCTATCAGCTGGCTGTTCAGTTGTCGGACGCAGTCCGTCAAATACAAGTTTAAAAAGTTTATCTACATCAAGCGGTTTTGCTAAATAGCCATCCATGCCGCTTGATTCAATTTTTTTAATGTCTTCAGTCATTACATTCGCAGTGAGCGCGATGATCGGGAGCTGCTTAAACCTTTCGTCTTTTCGTATCAATTCAGTTGCTTTGTATCCATCCATAATCGGCATTTGGCAATCCATTATAACCAAACCAATATTTTGATTGTGATTTAACGTTTTAATAGCTTCGCTTCCATTAGTAGCTGTAACTACTTTGAGACCAACTCCCTGTAATAACTCTACAGCAATCTCCAAATTAATATCGTTATCTTCAACGAGCAATACCTCAATGTTTTTCAACAAGTGTGCTTTATTCAGATACAAACTTTTATCGATAGATTTAACTTTTGGTTCCCGTGGCGAAGGCTCCCCCTTTTGAAGTAAGAAGCTAACAGTAAAGTAAAAACGGCTGCCCACTCCTTCCTCACTTTCAAAATCAATCTCGCCCCCCATCATTGACACAAGGTTGCTACAAATTGCCAGCCCTAGGCCTGTCCCTCCAAATTGCCTTGTTGTAGAAATATCAGCCTGAGTAAAAACTGAAAATAGCTTACTCTGTTGCTCTTTTGCGACCCCAATTCCCGTATCTGTTACTGATATTTCAATAGCAACGTCGTCTTTCGATATTATCTTTGCCTTAAGCGCTAAGGTAATTTCCCCCCCGTTAGGTGTGAATTTCACTGCATTGCCCAACAAATTAATGAGTATTTGCCCTAAACGCAGAGGATCCCCTACTAGAGCCGTAGGTATCGAGCTAGGTAAATCCACATTAAAGTCTATACACTTTTCATGGGCCTTATAAGCAATAATATCGCTTGCTAACTCAACAACATCTTCCAAACGAAACGACGTTTTTTCTATTTCAAGTTTACCGGACTCAATCTTTGATATATCCAAAATATCATTGATAATATTGAGCAGATTATCTGATGATTGGGTTAATTTATTTAAATAGCCACGCTGCTTTTGTGACAGTTGAGTACCTGACATTAAGCTACACAAACCTACAATAGCATTCATAGGTGTGCGAATTTCGTGGGACATGTTTGCCAAAAATGTAGACTTCGCAACGGTTGCACTTTGCGCCGCTTTCATTGCTTCTAATAGCACTTCCTCGGCTTCCTTTCGCTGCGTTATATCTCTAATAATTGCGGTGTAATATGCCTTCCCAGCGATTTTAGTCTCGGAGACGGCCAAATCTATTGGAAATTTTTCTCCACTTTTTCTTTGAGCAATAACTTCCCGTTTATTTCCAATAACTTTTCGTATACCCGTCTTTGCATAGCTAGCAAGGAACCCATCATGTTCGCTTCGAGTCGGTTCTGGCATGAGTATTTTTAGATTGGAGCCCAAGACTTCTGCCTTACTGAAGCCAAAAACTCGACTTGCAGAAGGGCTAAACTCCTGAATAATTCCCTCTGTGTTGATGACAATAATTGGATCTGCAGCGGTATTTACAATAGCCCGCATCTTAGCCTCACTTTCTAATAGAGAAAGTTCTTTTTGTCTCAGTTCGGTAACGTCTTGAACGATACCTGTAATTTTCGTTTGCTTACTTTGGGAATCATACACATGCTCTGCAACGAGGCGTATATAGCGTAAATCGCCTTTAACTTTAATGCTGTAGTTAAAGTCTCGGCAATCTTTCTTTGGGTTTAGGAGGTTTTGCAACAATTCGCGTTTTTCTTCATGTATATTTTCTATGCCGCCAAATAACCACTCTGCATAACCAGTTGTATCGGGTTCATCTAAACCGAGAATGCGCTTTGCTTCATTAGAATACTCACAAATACCGCTTGACAATTCGAGAGACCAATGGCCTAACATAGCCATGTTTTGTGCATATTTGTAATTTAAATTTGCGTTGTTCAGCTCGAAAGTTCTCTGTTGAACCCGTTTTTCAAGCTGTGCTCTTATTTCATCCAACTCTCCAATATGTAACGATACTGCTGACCGCATTTGGATAAAAGCTTTCGCTAGCATTTGTATCTCTTTTGCCCCTTGCACTTCAATTTGTTTGCTGTAGTCCCCCTCTGCAAGTGCTGTGGCTTGAAAGATAAGCTGTTTGATAGGGTCAACAAAAAAATTACGCAACAGCACCATCATAAGTACTATAAGCATCAACCCTAATAAACCGATAAACATGAGTTGGTTTGACACAAACTCAGAAAGGTGAAATCTGTCGTAACTAAAATCATATTTCAAGTAAATTATGCCTCTGCGACTAGACCTTACCTCTCTATTGGATGGCCAAATAAAACTCAGTGTGGCTTCTACAACTTCCTTGTCTGGCGAATAATGCATCTGTATGGATTTATGCATTTGAGTATTTTTCAAGTCTTCATCTGTTAAAAAAGAGGCACTATCAGTTAACAGTTTCCCTCTCATACTGTAGTGATTCGAAGCCCACACAACCCCCGCATCATCGGTCACCGCAACATCATTTACGGCTGGAATAGTGCCTATGATCGAGGCTTCATGATTTAGTACATTCCCACCTTCTCTAAACACTTCTTGTTCAGCCTTATTTTTTAAAGAGAGTAATATATAGCTGATTTGCGATAGGCTGTTCTCTTGTGCGACTTTTAAGCTCCCCAAGTAAGTTAAGCTTGCCCCTGTGGCGATAGAAATGACAAATATCAAGGCTGTAAATAATGGGACCCAAATGATTATTGAGTTTGTTGAAATCGGAATTTTCATGGCTTCACATATGTGTCATCAATCAAGATTTTTGCGTCTACAGGCTTGGGAATTATACTTGCTTTATGCAAGATGCGATTTAAACGTTTAATGGTTTTATTTAACGTCCCTCCCCGCTCCAGTAGCTGTTGATTTTCTTGCATACTCGGGTAGTGAATACCTGCCATTGCAGTATTGAGTTCCTCTTTGGATATGCCCATACGTTGCGACATAACTTCCAAACTTTCATATCTCTTTTCATCTATTGCTTTTAAGGCTTCAGATTGTCCATTAACCAATATTTTAATTAATTGACTGTGCTCTTTAAGTGTATTGTCTCTAGCAACTAACACATCAACGATCATATTTGGTATTTTTGAACTATCAAAAATAACGTTACTATCAAGTTGAAGTAATTTAGTTGCAACAGGTTCAAACGTAATCACTGCATCTATGGAGCCATCCTTAAATGCTTCTATTTGTTGGTGAATTTTTAAGTGAACAAGCTTTACATCGTCAATATTTAACCCGCCAGCCTGCATTGCTTCATGGAGCATCAGTGCTCCCAATGCAGTTTGCTCATACGCTATTGTTTTCCCTTTTAACTCCGATAAGTCAGAAATTGTTGATCGTGAGATAACCATGTCGCCTCCATGTGACACATCCATAACCAAAAAGATCTTTAGATTTATACCTTCAGATA
The DNA here is from genome assembly GCF_018100925.1 of Pseudoalteromonas luteoviolacea. Lineage (GTDB taxonomy): Bacteria > Pseudomonadota > Gammaproteobacteria > Enterobacterales > Alteromonadaceae > Pseudoalteromonas > Pseudoalteromonas obscura. Next base: position 98,764 of record NZ_JAGJEH010000009.1, read on the forward strand.
CAAGCGTCATGGCTTCATCCAGTGTCAGTGCAGCTATCTCAAGCCGCCCTAAACGAAAAGCCTCCATGACATCAGTGGCGGACATTAACTCAATTAATTTTATATTGTGTGGAATATGCCCTAGATGCTTAGCAAGATGTAAAGTTTCATAACCGGGCCATACGTTCGAGCCCACTCTAATTGTTTTTTTATCAAAATCAGAACAGCCAAGTTGAATTACCATAGTGAAAATAAGTAAAGACAATAAAAAATACTTAGTTTTCATATCTCTTCACCCTTGCCTTCGTTTCTGGCGTCAACAAGCACCGTTTCAAAAGTCTACTTGCCGTAACGCCCTGATATTTAAATCTAGTGTAGACCAACGAAATCACACCTGACTTATTTTCGGCAATTTGGAAAAATCAAGTGCTGTGTCCTAGTCTTAATGATACTTGCCGTAGACATATCGCCTGTTTTGCAACAAGCCAAACCAACATTTAATAGGAACACTGATAATTGACTCTTAACAATCAACTAAAAACGCTCAGTGTTCTTGTGATCGACGATGACGACTTCATTCATGACATGCTTAAACACGAGTTTGCTCAGCTCGGTGTTTATAATGTCAAGACGGAATCTACTGGTAAAAATGCCGTTGAAAGAATTCAAAACGGAGAAAGCTTCGATCTAATTATTATTGATTTAATCATGCCTGACATGGACGGCGTGGAAGTACTCAGGCACCTTTCTGAATATCATTTTAAGGGGGCTGTTTTACTTTTAAGTGCACAAGATCAACGTATATTAGACACTACGGCAACTCTGGCTGGAGCTCAACATATTAAAGTATTGGGCGCGATACCTAAACCAATTACAATAGACGTATTGACCCAAAAACTTCAGAAGCTTTTTACAGAATCACAGCCTAATACTTTGCAAGTTAAAGACAAAATTAGCTTGGAAGAATTAAAAGTAGCGATCGCCAATGATGAGATTGTGCCTTTCTATCAACCTCAAGTTGCATTTACAACTAAGCAAGTCAAATCTGTTGAAGTGCTTGCCAGATGGGTACACCCGGAAAGAGGCACGATTAACCCTGCTGCATTTATCTCTCTAGCCGAAGAGTCAGGCATGATAGATGCCATCACACGCAGTATATTTCGCCAAGCTTTACCTCAATCTAAAGAGCTAGCCAACATTCTTGGTGGTCATCTGAATATATCCATAAACCTATCAACTGACAGTCTATGTGCTATCGATTTGCCGGAACAAATAGAAGATCTCGCTAACATGCATGATATTCCTTGCAGCAGTATCACACTAGAACTAACAGAAAGTCGATTAATACAAAACCTTATTTCAACGTTAGATGTGTTATTGCGCCTCAGGTTAAAAGGGTTTGGATTAAGCATTGATGACTTTGGAACTGGATATTCGAGCTTGGAGCAATTAAAGAAAATCCCCTTCACTGAATTGAAAATCGACAGACAATTTATTTGCGACGCCACAAACAACAACACAAGTAAAGCTATTATAGAGTCGAGTGTTAATCTAGCGAAAACGTTGAATATGTTAGTTGTTGCAGAGGGAGTAGAAACAGCGGCTGATTGGGATCTCGCGAAAAGCCTACAATGTGATTTAGCTCAGGGGTACTTAGTGTCTAAACCTATGCCTTTAGACGATCTCATTATCTGGCTAAATGACAAACAATCATGGTGACTATATGAACAAAATACTTATCGTCGATGACGACGATTTTGCCCTCGAATACCAAGTAAATACTTTATCAAATTATTTTGATGTTGAAACAGCTGCCAGCGGCGAACTTGCCTTAAGCTACTTAGAGAAGCACCAACCTGATTTAATCGTAATGGACATACAAATGCCAGGCATAAGTGGCTACGAAGCAACTTATTTAATTCGTCAAGCAGGACACCAAATGCCCATTCTTTTTCTTTCAAATTTGTGCTCAATAGAAGAAAGGTTAAAAGCTTATGATTCTGGAGGAAATGACTTTATTGCAAAGCCTGCAGAGCCTACCGAACTAATTAAAAAAATTAATACACTTCTTTCGTATGCACAACAGTCTTGCAATGACGCAGAAGATATCGCGATTCAAGCGCTTTCTGACATAGCATCCCTTGGAACAATCATTCAGTTTTATAAACAAACCCAGCAATGTAGAACATATAGCCAACTTGCCAGTGCCATTTTTGAAACAACTCGCTCTTTTGGGCTACGTACCTCGCTGGTTTTTAGAGTAAACCGAGAAGAGATTGTCTTTTTCGACAACAAAGTGTTTAACAATATCGACGTTAGCTTACTTAGTTCTCTTAAAAATGCCCAGCGCATCATGGAGTTCGGTAGCAGTCGAGCTGCGTTTAATTGGCAATATTGTAGTTTGTTGATAAAAAACATGCCACGCAATGACAGTCGCAGTGGCGTTATGAAAGACTATCTCGCTTATTTAATGGATGGAATTGAGAGTTGTATTTTAAGAATAAAGACGGAGATTAGCCTAGGTAATACCCTTGACACTTATAAAAACCAAAATGCCGTGATAAAAACCGGTATCGTCGAGATCATAGAACACCTTGAGACTGAGCTAAATCAGCTATTTGCGTCTTTTGAACTGGGCCATGAACTTTCCCAGCAAACAGAAACCCAGCTACTGTCTTTGACAACCAACGCTCAAAACAAAGCTGATACATTGATGGAGGCTGGCTATGGGATCGAATCAGACTTACAAGAAATACTTGAGCAGTTTAACAGTCCAAAACACCAACTTTGATATCTTGATTAAAATCTTAATTATCCAATAAGCGGTCATTGCGCATTGCGATGGGTATTTAACTCTGACTACTATTTCGATTCTTTATAACCCATGGTGGGTAACGGGAAAAGCAGTTTTGCTTTTCTAACTCAATTGGAATTTTGGCGACTTGTTTTTAAGTAAATATCAAGGTCCTTCGTCAAGTCTAAGAGCTGGTTCACTAACCTAACCATACTTTCAATTTCTTGCTTGCTAATCGAACCCAAACCGTCAGTTTTATGCTTGTGCAGTGCTGCAAATAGGTTTTGTAACGAAGTTTTGATTGCATCATTGTATTCAGCTACTCCCCGAAGGTTTAGTCGCTGTTTTTCAACTGCCTCTTTTTCGCTTTTTTGAAGCGTCGAGATCACTGCTTCAGATTCTGAGCAACGACTTTTAATGCCGCGCGCCAACTCACTTACCTCTTCACAATTGTCTTGCTGAGCTATTTCAAACTTGGTTACCTCTGGATAGTGTTTTATATACGATACCAGCACACTTATCGGTTTAAGAACTTTATACCAAATTGAATAGATTAACCAAATTATCAAAATGGCATACACAAGCTCTAACATCACGATGGACGAAGAGAGTAATCTTTTCGCATCTTGATATTCTCTTGTGCGTTTACTAAGTAAATTTCTTTCCTCTTGTTCAAAAGCAAACAGAACCAACTCTATCTCTTCCATTAGGTGTTTACCTAAGTCAGTTTTTACTAAATCAACGGCTTCTTGCTTCGTAGCATGCTGTAATAGCTCGATTGTTTGCTCCAGTTCTGAAAACTTTTTATTAAGAATGACATCGAGCTCAGCGAGCCGTTTTTGTTGTGTCGGATTGTCAGCCGTTTTGCGCACTAATACCTCAAAAGTGCTTAAGCTTAAATTTGTTCCCTTTCTAAACGGTTCTAGGTAATCCATATTTTGAGTGAGCAAAAACCCTCGCTGACCCGTTTCTGCATTTTTAACATGTACTTTGAGCTGGCTAATTAAATCGATGACTTCATACGTATGTATTAACCAATATTCATGTTCATTTTTATTTGCATGACTACTCACTATGATAGATAGGTTCACGCCTGCTGCGACAAGGCTAAAAATCATAAAAATCAAAAGAACACTTTTTAAACTATAACCCAAAGCTCTATCCACCTTTTATTAACTCAATAAATTGTAGACCGAATAAGATAGGATGTAACTGGCTTCAATTTGACTTAAAACACTTTGTACAAACTAGTAAACTAAAACTTAAAATACAGTGACAACAAATAAGCTCTCAGTCCTATTTTTAAAAAGACTCTGATCACCCTAAAATTTATAGCTAGAGCATGAAGTTGAAGCTCCCAACGGCTATATGCGTGCGTTAACAATGATTTTATATCCAACGCCCACTTTTGTTTTTATTACTTGAGGTTTTCTTGGGTTAATTTCGATTTTTTTCCTTAGTCTGCAAATAATTGTATCGACAGCTCGAATAGATTCAGGGCCTTCACCTAGTCGAGTCGCATCTATTATCTCCTCTCGCGAATATGTGCGCGGCGCGTTTTTTGCCAGCAAAAACAGAACTGCTTGTTCATGGTATGTCAATTCGATCTCTTCACCGGAGTGTGCCAATAACATTTGATTGTCGATATCTAGCTTTTTGTCCGCAAGATACATTAATCCCTTTGTTATGGCCTGCATAGAAGTTGCGTCAATTAAGAGGTTAATTCGTAACAACAACTCCTTAACCGTATACGGTTTTGCTAGATAGTCACTGGCACCGAACTCTAAACCAGCAATTCTATCTTCATCACTTCCCCGGCCAGATGAAATAATGATAGGTGTCGAAATATTATTGCTTTTCAATTTACGCAGCAAAACTAAACCATCTTCGTCTGGTAAACCTAAATCGAGTATCATTAGCGCGTAGCTTTTTGTTTGTAAAACATCCCAACAAGTTTTTGCACTGTTGACCACATCTACCTTGAATCCAGTTAATTCCAAGTATGCACAAGTCACCTCGGCCAGTTGTTCATCATCCTCAATTAGGAGTAAAGAGTGCACTAAGCTTCCTCATTTAATCAATTTTGTGTACAGAGATATTTCAGAAACATGTTAGACAAAGTATAGACACATATGGACGCTATAAATGTTAACGATACAAACGTTTTCATAAGCAACGTCCTATACAACCATACTCCCTTCGAGGTATCTCTATGAAACAGTTAGCAGGCAAAGTCATGATTGTAGAAGACGATTTAGAGTATTTAAATCTCTACAGGGAGGTATTAAACACCCACTTCGATGTGCATTTTTTTACATGTGCACGGGATGCGCTCGGGGCAGTGAACACATTAAACCCGCAGGCAATTATACTCGATCTACATTTGCCAGATATTTCGGGAATAGAACTCTGCAATGAACTCAACCAACAAAAACGAGAACTAACGGATGTCGAGATAATATTTGTCTCGGGTGAAACTGACATAGCACAAAAACTAAAAGCTTATGAACTAGGTGCCGCAGACTTTTTAGGCAAGCCTTTTGAAATAGAAGAGCTCAAACATAAAATCGCATCAAGCATTCAACGTCATATCACCAAGCAGAAGTTGCGTGAAGAACCTCTAAAAAACACCTACTCTCTCAATCATTACAATACACAAACGCCGCTATGCAACCAAATTATGCACTTTTACAACTATTTATCTGGATGCACCAACCTGCAGAATATTGCCGATGCGTTTTTTTCATTAATGTCAAATTTTGGTTTACAGACATCAATTTGTTTCAGGCTACCCAATGTTAAATGCTTACGCGACGACCATATTCGCCCGACACCAATCGAAGAAGAAATCTTTCAGATACTTCGACATACAGGGCAAATACATGAATTCGCGAACAGAATGCTCGTAAACGAAGAGCAAGTTTCCTTTTTAATCAAAAATATAGAGTGCGAAAATCTAAGCTTTAAGGAAATTAAACATTCCGTTTCAGACATAGCTCAAGCGATGAATGCAAAAATAATCGCGCTTTCTGCCTTAGAGGAAAGAACATCAACATCGTGCGACCTTTCTAGAAAGCTTGATGAGCTATGTTTCAATATATCTGACTATCAAAACGATACAAATAGATTGCTCACCATCATGACTTATAAAATCACCGAGCATTTACAGTCTTTAAACATTCCGAATGAACAAAACCTCAGACTGAATGAATTAATACAAAACACCATTCAAGAGATTGACGCAGCAAGTGAAAATATTTTAGTCACTACATCAAAATTGTCAGAGCTATTGAAATATTCAAAGTAATTTCAAAGTGTCTCCTGCTTGCATATGCTCAATAGTTACAGATTACCTCATGCATTACGCATTTAATCCTTTATACATAGCCCGCATACTTCACACGTTTTGACTATACTTTCATTAACTTTATGCCGTTCACGCTACCAACAGAACACAGTGGTAGCCAAGTTTAATACCCCACTAACTTTTAGCTGGTTTGAGACAATTTAATGAAGCTGAGAACATTAATTTTTTTGGTTATGCTGTCTTGCACGACGGTGCCTTTAATCATTTTTCACCTGTTAAACATAACAAGCGAAAAACAGCTTCTACTTAACGAAACCATCGCAAAACTGCAAGATGTTGCAGACATTAACCACAAACGAATTACGAGCCTACTAGCGAACAAAAAAAATTCAGTGGCCCTAATAAAGAGTCGAACTCAACTCAGACAACTATTAAAACGATCTAACCACGATCCAGCTCAAGAGGATGTAGCACGAATAGATAAGATTATAAGTCACGCGATTTCTTCGAGTGAAAGCATCTATGGCATCGCCATTTACAATCATGGCAAAGAGCTTGTTTATGCTTCGAGAGAAGGTTTACGCTCTCTCATCAATGTAAGTGACTTAAAACAAGACAGTTCACGTTACAACGTAAAAATACTGTTTTCAGACCAATTACAATTACTCCTTTTTATCGAACCAATCGAATTGGATGGACAACTAATTGGCTATATTGAAGTTGCATTTAAAAATGATGAACTGAGAGCCATTGTCAGTGACTACACAGGCTTAGGTAAAAGTGGAGAAATAGTTCTGGCTTCGCGCGATGTGAATGGTGATGCTTTCTTTCTTACTCCAACAAGAAACGACCCAACAGTTGCCCTCTCCCTTACTGTGCCTAAAAGCAACTTAGAAATCCCGATAACACACGCGATCAATGGTACTAATGACATATTTCCGGACTATGTGGATTATAGAGAGGTCCCCGTATTGGCCATTTCACATCACATCCCAGAAACTGATTGGGGTATGGTTGTAAAAATTGACAAAGCTGAGGCATTTAAACGAGTTGAAGAACTAAATTTGCAGTCAATAGAAGTTGTAATTGGCGCACTTTGCTTGGTTTCTTTACTTTCTTTTATATTGATCAGTTGGATCACCAAACCCTTTTTGATTATTCACGAGGTTTTAGCAAAAGCGGTTAATGAAAAACGCATAGCGATCACAGAGCATCATACAATCCATGAGATCCAGGAGGTCGTGCAGTCCCTTAATTTTCTGCTTCAACAACGCAATCAAAATGAAGAAGCCCTGTATAACAGCATCAAGGAGCTCACCAAACTAAACCATCAACTAGACTCTGAGGCTGAGCGCTTTAAACGGTGGAAAGAATCAAACTTCATTGGCATTATTCATTCAGATGCAAAAGGGAATATCCTCGATGCTAACTCAACTCTGCTTGAAATGATTGGCTATACACAAGACGAATTAATTGATGGCAAAATAGATTGGAAGAACCTGACACCAGAAAAGTATTTGCCGCTTGATCTGCGTGCTGTAGAGGAAGCAAATGATAAAGGATACTGGACCCCATTCGAAAAGGTTTATCTCCACAAATCTGGTCTAGAAGTTCCGATATTAATTGGTGGATCTATTTTCAATAAAGACAGTCAAGAATTCATCGTTTTTGTGGTTAGTCTAGCGGATAAATATAAGCAAATGAGAGAGCTCGAACAATACAAAGGAATTATTGAGAATTCGAGTGATATGTTCGCATTCCTTGATTTGACGTATACATTTAAAACAGTTAATCAAGCTTATTTAAAATTGCATGGAAAAAAACGTGAAGAAGTTGTTGGCCATACCGTCTCTGACATTTTAGGCAACACCCTTTTTAAAAAACTAAAGAGCAAAATCGACCATGCTATAAAAGGTAATTCAGTCACGTTTAAAGAAAGTTTGTTTGTCGGGACACCACAAGAGCGCACACTAAGAGTCTCCTATATTCCCTACCACTCAAGTGAAAAGGAAATTATCGGCTTTATTTTCAAAGGCGAAGACATTACCGAGCTCGAATCCAAACAGAAATTGATTGAGCTAAAAGAAGCTGAGCAAAAGCGTATTATAGAGTCACTGCTAGAAGGCATATTTACCACAGATTCACATGGCACAATTCTTTCTTTTAACCCCGAAGCCGAAAATATATTCGGTTATCAAGAGGATGAAATTGTTGGACACAATATTGATGAATTAACCGATGGCATAGATCAGCATAGCGCAAAGCTAGCTAACTACATCAAGTCAGGAAAGTCTCAAATTATCAATAACCGTCTAGGAAGAGACGTAAAGGCAAAACACAAAACTGGTTATATTTTCCCTATTCGTATTTCAGTCGCAAGTATGCCGTTAACGGAACAAGGCGAACTGCATTTTATCGCTAACTTTCAAGACATGAGTGAGCATGAACAACAGGCAAAATTAATCAACCGCAGTTCAAAACTAGAGTCTCTAGGTAATATTGCAGGTGGCGTTGCGCATGATTTTAACAATATCCTAGGCATCATTTTGGGCTACACTAATCTTATTTCAGATCACGATAAAGACCCTACTTCATGTGTCCAAGCTATTGAAAGAGCTTGCTATCGAGGGCAAAAGCTCACTGGCAATTTGCTTACTTTTGCAAAGAAGAACCCCAGTACGCCTGTATATACCGATCTCAATGAGCTAATAAAGAAAAATAAAAAATTACTTGAAGCTGCAATGACTTCGAAAATTAGACTCACATTGGAACTCAACCCCTTGATTAGCCGTGCTCATATTGAAGAGAACCTATTTGAAGACCTCCTATTAAACTTATCAATCAATGCCATGCACGCGATGCCTAATGGTGGAGAGTTTAAAATATCAACTCAGCAAGTCACGTTATCTGATGAACAAATGGCAGCACTCGAACTTAAAACAGAAAAAACGATAAGAGTCAGCTTTAAAGACACAGGTGAAGGAATTTTGCCGGAAAATATTGATAAAGTGTTCGACCCTTTCTTTACAACCAAAAAAGAGACAGGAAATGGTTTAGGACTTTCACAGTGTTATGGATTTGTAAAAGCTTCAAATGGCGCAATCGATGTTTCATCTGAAATCGGGATCGGTACAGTATTTACAGTCTATTTTCCGGCTGTGATTGAAAAATCAGCCAATGGAACATTAACTCACCAGAAGCAGTTATTGTCCCTCCCCCAACAGATTGAAAATATACTCGTAGTAGACGATGAAGAAGATATTCGCTTTTTAATTCAATCTTTTTTAACAGGAACTAAGGTTAATGTCGTCGAAGCAAGCAATGCCGTTGATGGCCTATCAATACTGAAAGAACAAAGCATTGATTTGGTGATCAGTGATGTCATCATGCCTAAGATTGACGGACTAGAGTTTATTCAGGCGGCTTTGAAAAACAATAAAGAATTAAAATATATGTTTATATCAGGCTTTATAGGCAATGAAGATATAGAGCACTTAACAACAAATTGTATTCTTTATAAACCTTTCAACAAGCAACAGCTTATTGAAAAAATTATCGATATCTTCAATTGAAAAACTAAAAAAGGCGACATTAAATGTCGCCTTGCACCTTTAATCTCAAGGTTTTAAGGAATTAGTTACACTTACCTAAGTCAGTCCATACTTTCCATGCGTTACCAATGTTGGAGTTTTGTGCTGGGTTTGCACCACGGTTCCACCAGTTACTGCGGTACTTGCTACCATTGTATGACACCTCTATACCAGCTACGTAAACTTGACCGCTGTTCCACTCAGTCAGACCTACACAACCTGTATTATCAACACCATCTGTCACTGTTACAGATTTAGTTACGCTGTGCGTTGCGCCAGCATCGTCTGTGACAGTTACAGAAACTTGGTATGTGCCAGCATTTGCAAACGCATGCGCTACTGTTGCACCCGTTGTATTAAATCCACCAACATTCCAGTCATAACTCACTACTTGACCATCTGAATCGCGGCTTGAGCTTGCATCAAAGTCACACGCTAGTGCAGAACAGCTAAATGTAAAGTCAGCAACAGGCGCTTGGTTGTCTTGTGCACCGCTACAGCCATTTGTCGCGATATAGTCTGAAGCAGCTTTAGCTTGAACTAGGCCGTAACCATATTCATCATCACGACCAGCTGTGCCTAAATCAATCGCGGTTGCATTTAGTGCATTACGGATATCTACGTTTGTACAACTTGGGTGCTGAGACCACACTAGTGCAGCAACACCTGCAACATGTGGGCTTGCCATTGAAGTACCCGTCTTAAGGCCGTAATCTAGCACGGCGTTCAACTCAACTTTTACGCTGCTGCCAACTGACGCTTTCAATGCAGTACCTGACTCTTGAGACAAAGACAGTACTGGAATTGTCAAACCATGATTTGCATCACCTAAAGTGCCGCCGAATGTACCTGGTGCATTATTGTATACGATTGCAGCAACACCACCACCAGCTTCACAATTAGCAGCTTTATCTTTAAACGAAGCACCACCGCGCTCTATCAAGCAAATACTTTGTGTTGCCGCACACGCTGTTAGGCCTTGACCACAATCAACTAGATTTGCACTGACAGTACCTTCAACTGAATGAGTCATGCCACCAGCTTCCACAAAATTACCGCCCGCAGTGATACCAGCTAGGATCCCTGAACTTCTTGGTACAGTAGACAACACGTCTGTACCTGGCGCTGCAATTTCAACCTGTACGTTATATTGAGAAGATGGGTTTTTCACGCGGTTTTCGTCGATATTAGCGACTGAAACAACCGTATCGTAACTTGCCGGGTAGCTCATCGTTGCATTGCCATCGTTACCCGCTGCGGCAATGAGTAGGACTCCTTTGTCATATGCGGCTTGCAGACGCTCTTGGAAATATTGACTTGGACTACCGCCACCCAAACTCATATTGATGACTTTTGCGCCATTTTCTACACAGTTATCTACGGCGCGAGCAATACGAGAAGTCAGACCTTGTTTACCGTCGTTATCAAATACTCGAACGTTGTGGATCCCTACTCTATCGTTAGGAAGTACACCTACAACGCCTTTGCCATTTTTAAGCGCGACGATAGTACCCGCTACGTGTGTGCCGTGGCCTGAACCGTCTTGGTACCAAGTTAATCCACCAGGCAAGTCGGTGAAACCTGTCGCGTTTTGAGGTAAATCAGGGTGTCCTAAATCATAACCAGAGTCGATAACACAGACTTTGAACAGATCCGCGTTGGTGTCTTGCAACAAGTTTGCTTGCACTTCAGCTAAACCGTATGGCGATGCCTCACCCGTAAAGTCTTGAGTGAAAGGTTTATATTCAATGTCTTCTTCGATATAAGCATATTGACCAGATGCTTTAAGTTTTGCAACCTGCTCTGGTGTTAGCTCCATAGTCACAACCGTACCCTGAGAATCCGCAGATAATACCTCTGCTGTTGGTTCCGCGCTAAAGCTCTCTGCAATATTTGCTCTAGAAAAACGGCTCGTCTCAGGAGCAAAAATACTCAGATCACTCTGTTTCAGAATGTACTGTTTTGTCTCTTGAGCTTGAGCAACCGTTGCAGAAAGCGCAGCAACTGCGAATGCGACCGATGTTAACTTAAATGTTTTTTTCATGTTGATTCCTAATTATTATTCTTATCCGCATCCAATGCGGTGGTGTCCTGTTTAATATTTAACCGTGTACCTTGTTTAAAAACAAACTACACAAACAAAATTATAATTACAACCTTTTATTTACACTTTTTAATTTTTTTGTCATTAAATACAAAAAAGCAATAAAAAAGTATTTAAGCAACTGCCATTCTGGCAAGAAAAAGCAGGGTTTAAGGCGAATTATTTAGTTATTACACTTAAATACAAACTGGCAACATATAGAAAAATAACACCAAGATTAAAAAATCTTATCGCGTCACCATCTAAGGAAAAGTTTGCGCGTTGTCGTATTTATTAGTCTGGCTACTTGTCGCTAGCCTTTACGCGTTACGCTGTATATAACCAACCTCGGGCAATAAAAACCAATTTAACTTGTGGTGACCTACCCCCTACTTCAAAACTCGCCCAAGTTTTCTAATGCGCTTCGACTTTACTCGTTAATTTATCGGCCTAAGGGAGCGATTTAACAGTGCCTTTATTAAGCAATTCACATAGGAGAAATGTTGGCAAAATATATAGTTGGGTGATCCAAATCACTTAAATTTGATTAAAGTTACCGTTTTTAGGTATCCAACAATTTACTAATAGACCGAATTGCACGATAATGCGAATAATTTCCATTTAAGGAGTAACATCAATGAAGGTTATAAACAAAGTAGCAGTTGCCGCACTGTGCATTTCAGCATTTCAAGCTTCAGCAAATGACTGTGAATTAACCATAGAATCCAATGACATGATGCAGTTTTCTGAAAAAGCTTTGTCTGTTCCAAGTAAATGTAAAGAAGTAAAGCTCACGCTCGTTCATACGGGAAAATTACCTGCTGCTGCCATGGGCCACAATTGGGTTTTAACTGAGAAAAAGAATGTAAAGGCCGTCGCATCTGATGGTATGCGAGCTGGCGTAAAAAATAGCTATGTAAAGCCAAATGACCCTCGAGTATTTGCGTATACCAAAGTGATCGGTGGTGGAGAGTCTACTTCAATCACTTTTTCGACTAAAAGTATGAGCAAAGATTTGGAATATAATTTTTTCTGTTCTTTCCCAGGCCACTTTGCAATTATGAAAGGTTCATTCAAAATAGTGTAACCCCCTCTTTTTTGCCAGTGTGATTCTTACTACACTGGCTTTAATTAATTTTTTATTTGTCATGCCTCCCCCTACAAACCTATCTGATGTTTCTTTTGTGTAAATTTTAGGTCCATTTTTGTTATTTCTTAGAAAAATTTCGGTTTTTATACCTGACTACAACAAAACCGTAAGGATATATAAATGAGAAAGTCATTACTGGCTAGTACATTAGCACTTGTTTTTAGTTCAGCAACTTTGGCAAACAATTACGCGCCACTAGCTGAAGTGAGAGATCAAATTAAGTCTCCTGAATATACACAACAAGAAAAAGAACGCGTTGTAGAGCAAGCAAGAATTTTCTTAGAAGATCTATACGTACATCAATACGCAAAAGACATATATTATGGCATTTCTCCGACAGGACATGTAAATGCTGTTTCAGAAATTCATAAAGTCATTGCTGAGCTAGATAACCTTAGTACTGATCAATTGCACTCGCGCTTAACAAAAATCTTTAAAGCTCAGCGTGATTTACACTTAGTTTATGTGCACCCTCAGCCTGTGAGAAGCTATGCATCTTACCTACCATTTGAATTCGATAAAACACTAGATGTGTTTGGTAATTCTGAAGTGCGTGTTTCAAATATTCTTGAAAATATTACGCCATATGTAACCGACAGCCGTTTGCCAGAAGTTGGTGACAAGGTTGTGTCTTATAATGGCGTATCTATTCACAAAGTCGTAGAGCAAAACCTTAACGTAGGTTACGGCGCAAATGAAGATGCGGGCTTTATTCGAGCACTGAGCGCCATCACACGTAAAAGACACTCTGTTTCTCTAGTACCTGAACAAAATGATGTTACTATCGAGTTTGTATCTCACATAACTGGCGAAACATATACCACTACTATTCCTTGGATCACAAGGCTTCCTGCTAACTCTGCTGCTTCAAATAACAATGAAACAGCCATTGCAGATTTACTTGCAGAAAGTACAAATATTGAAGCTGCTGAACATGAATTAGTAAAAGCTGAATTAGACAGCGATTCAGGCACCCCATTTGTGACGAACCCGACGGCAGACCCTGAAGTGTCGTGGGCTATTCGTGAAGTTGACGGTAAACAAGTCGGTTATATCAAACTTGATAGCTTTAGCGTGGTTGGTTCAATCGATTACTCACTATGGCTGCTTATCGACCTTCTTCAAAATCAGCTAGCAGATACAGATGCATTGGTATTTGACGTACGAAATAACCCTGGTGGATTGATCACCTATGCCGATAGACTCGTGCAATTGTTTGCTAACAAATCAGCTAAACCAACAGAACTCAGATTTATCAATACTCAGCTGAACTATGACATCCTTCACGATACAATTTTCAGCACATTCGGCCCACACTGGCAAAAAGTACTTGCCGATGTTGTTGGTACAAATGCAAGGTACACTGCTAACGCGTCTTATATAACTGTTCCAGAAAACAATGTGTTTGGTCAAAACTATTACAAACCAGTCGGTGTGTGGTCTAATGCTAAAACTTACTCGTCAGGTGACGTATTCACTTGTGCGGTTCAAGATAACGGCGTAGCTAAGGTTTACGGTGAGCACACACGCACAGGTGCAGGTGGTGCAAACGTTATGAGACACTCTGTTTTTGCACAGTATATTGGCGCGCCTTATTTTGAAGCGCTTCCTCACGGTCAAGAAATGACAGTATCTTGGAGACAAATGGTTCGCCACGGCCACAATAAAAATGCGCTAATAGAAGATTTTGGCTGCGTATCAGACAAAGTAGTACCTCAAACACTTGATAGCCTACTTGATAACGGTGTTGGCAACTTTGATACGATTGCAAGAGATCTACTTGACCAAAGCCAAAGTAAATCAACGGTGACGTTCTTGCAACCACACGTTTCAGACCTAAGTGGTACAGATAGAACACTCTCTATCGAAGTCACTAATACAGAGTTTGTAGATGTGTACTTTAACGGCCAAAAAATGCAGCGGATCCAAGCGAGCGCTTACGGCAATTCAGGTAAAACTATCGAGTATGTAATTCCAGACGACGCGATTGAAGGACAAATCAAATTTGTCGGTCTAGACGGCGGCAACACACCATTATGGAATGGTGCTAGATACTTTTACTAATTCAATGCTCTCTAGCAACAAACACATCATTTAACTAAATGATACAAATGCACAGACTCACACAAATTGTGAGGCTGTGCATTAATGTTTAGCAACGATAAAACTTATAGAAGACATGATTAAAAAGATGCACCAATAGATCAGTTTGTGGTTACGCGAATACGTACACAACCAACCACTGATTGAAAAGACACAAAGCGCAACAAATAAAACCGTTTCTTTTGATGGGTTATCAAATACCGTAAAGACAAAAATAACACCACCAAACCCAAACCAGCAGGCTGTAGAGAAATGCCATGCAGACAACAGCACCGTTTTAGTACACACGCGACCAAACAAGCGTTTTGGTTTGACCCGGTCCAATACCTTTTTATTTAAAATAAGCTTGTATCCGATCCAATGGTGCAATGTGCCAATTAACAATATTAAGAAAAATACAGAACTCGGCATCTACTACCCAAAATCGCCACTGAAACACTTAAATGAAGAAAACTAACGTGAGTTTTTGTTTCCATTTTGGCAATTATATACTGAATACGGTAAAATTACTTCACATTTTTGGAACATTCCAAATAATGAAAAACTTTCATGCTCTTTGGAATAAAAAACAATAGATATCAATCGGCGACATTACTGTTTGTATCGCTTTGCTTCGCATTATTTACGAAGTTATCTATCTCTTCAGGGGCTTCAACCAGCTTATGCGCAATTGATATTAGCTCACTAAGTTCATCGCTTTTATTGAGTGATGCTGAATCACTCTTAAACTTTTTAAGAGAAGTGTACACCTTGTGTGCTGGTAATTTGGTCTTCAGACTCAAATCGACTAAAAATTGGTTTTGAGCTTTGATTAGATTAACGTCGAGTGTATGAGCTTGTTGCAATTTAACAATAGTTGCTTCGCTGTCTGCACAGCGCTTTTTTATGTCGCTAGCTAATTGCTCTACTTCGCGACAACTATCTCCCTGGGCAATCAAAATCGGGTTATCTGAGAAATCGCTGTTGATATATTTATTTAGGCAGTGAAGTGGCTCCATGACCTTATATTTTATCGTGTAAATTACCCAAATAATCAAGATCAAGTACATGGCTTCAAGCAACCAGATTGAGATATGATACAGTGTTTTTGCCTCTTTATATTCTGATGTTCTCGCTTCAAGTAATACCCTCTCCTCTTTTTCAAATACCAGCAACGTATTTTCAATCTCTCCCATTAAATGACGTCCAAGATCTGTTCTGACAAGCTCTAATGCTTCCTGCTCTTGGCCACTTTTGACAAGTTGAATTGTTTGCTCCAATTCAGAAAACTTATCGTTTAGCACAACAATCAACTCTGACAACCTGTTTTGTTGATTTGGATTGTCTCGTGTATTTGTTTTTAGCGCTTCAAAAAGTTTGGAAGTTAATTTGGTACCCGTGTTGTATGGTTGTAGATAAAGAACATTGCGAGTAAGTATGAAGCCACGCTGTCCTGTTTCAGCATTTTTAATTTGTGTTCTGAGTTGGTTTACTAAATCAATCACTTCATGCGTATGGATAACCCAATACTCATGTTTGTCTTTAACGCTTTGGCTACTATTGAGTATGATCAGATTGACCAATGCAGTGATCAAACTGGCTAAAATAAAAACCGTAAGCACAGTTTTGAGGCTGTATCTCACTATCAATACCTATATTGGCGAATCCATGTATATATAAATTGTAGTCAGAAAAACAAATGCAGTGAGAAATCATTGAGATAATTCTCTACACATACATAGATAATGTATAAGGATGGTTTTTACTTAGGTGCTCATCTAAATTTAGTTACAGCAACACATACCTGAGCACCTAAAATATTATGACTACTACGTATCTGCACATATTTGTGGTGAATGTTATGACAGGACTTTACTAACCAAGATCTCGCATTAGTATCTCATACTCCTCATTTGCATCTGCAATAAGGTGGGATAGCTCTCTTGCATCCCGCTCTTTGAGTACAAGCTGCCAGCTAGTAGCGCCTTCAATACCTGTGATCACAATGTCGGCACCAGTGTGTTCATATTTAATATTATCAAACTGGGTTGAATGGTGCTCATGAAGCTCAACAATATCGACATCCAGCTGACCTGTTGGGAAGACTTCAACATGGGCATGTAAATTTCTTTCTCCAGATAAGCAATATTCTCTATGTATAGTAATCATCACAAGCTCCTTACTGTTTGTTTAAGCCAAAAGTAAGTGTAGATCAGGTTAGTCAGATAGTGATACCCCGTCTAGATTTGTGGCGATTTATATTTCACAAATATCGGAATCAGCGTGAAAAAAGAACATATTAAATTTTTATGAATTATCAACCTTGGGTAAACCTCAAGGATCCCTTGAGGCAGATATCACATAGAGTTAATCTGTCAAAAATTATCCAAATTGGCCTTTATAACCCGCTACACCTTAGTGATTCACTGCTATTAAACGAGGATAGAGTCAGATTAATATAGTTGGAATCTTTCACGCTGCTCAGCGCAGAGTACCAAAAGCACTGGCCGGGACAGATAATGATGCCAAAGCGGAATTGAAAAAAACACATATCGTAAACAAGTGACCGTTAACTGTTACGTGATAAGGAGAATTGACAAATAATGCGGATGAGCTGTAGCTAATAAAAGGAAGTTGCATCAATAAGCATTCAGTAAATAACAAAGGGGGCTACCGCCCCCTCTAAGTATTATTGAAACCCGTTCAACATATTTTCACATACAACAGGCGTAGGCCTGTGATTGTCATCAACTGCGACAAATGTAAAGCTGCCTGAAATAGCCAAGTGCTTATCATCTTTGTGCATCGTTTCCAAGAAAATTTGTACTTCTACTTTGAGACTCGTGTTACCAACATGGACAACTTTCGCAACAAGCTCAGCAAACGTGCCCGCGGGAATAGCTTCTTTAAAATCTACACGGTCCGAGGAAATTGTTACTAATGGTTTGCGGCAAAACCTTGTTGCCGCTATAAACGCCACTTCATCCATCCACGCCAACGCATCGCCACCAAAAAGCGTGTTGTGATGATTGGTTCTACCCGGAAATACAGTTTTGGTTACCGATGTTATCGAGTCATGAATACGTTTCGCAATGGTTGCGTCTCTATCTTGTTCTGTCATTATTTACTGCTTTTGTTTGCTGGTTTATCTATCATTAATAATTCAGGGTCCAGTCTCTCACCGTACCAATTGAAACGCCAATCCAAATGTGGGCCTGTCACGCGGCCTGTTGCGCCTATATCACCTATTACCTCACCTGTGGAAACCATGTCCCCCACTTTGACGTGTAGCTTGCTCATGTGAATGTAGGTGGAAGTAATACCGTAGCCATGATCTAAAATCAAAGTTCCACCACTGTAATAGAGATCTTTTTCAGCAAGCACAACTTTACCCGGCAACGGCGCCCATATCGGTGTGCCGGTTTTGTTCGCGATGTCTAAACCAAAATGAGGGCGACGAGGCTCGCCATTAAAATATCTTTGACTTCCATAAACACCGGAAATACGGCCTTTCGCGGGGCGATATACTGGAGAATCAAAAAACTCAAGTGTACTGCTTTTGGCACGCGCAGCACTCACTTTCTTAGAGTCATTACGAATACGCTGCAATACCTCTTTCGGTGGGGAGACATATTTTTTTGCGACTCCAGTAATTCGATCGATATCGTAATCACGTGAGGTTATAAAGAACTCTTTCGAGTGCTGAATGTTATTTTTGTCGACCCAAATTAGCTTATGCTCGCTCTTTGCATCGCGTCCAAAACCAAAAACAAACTGTCCATTGGGTGTTATTTTCAGTTCTTTGCCATTTAGAGATACTGATTTTATGCCCTCTAAATGACCAGTCACCATGCCTCCTTGTGTAAGGTGGCCTTTTAACTCAATTGCTTGTGCACTCAGTGCAAAGCATGCGCCCAGTGCTAGCAACAATTTATGCATAAGCAATAGCTCCTTTGCCCACACCCTCATAGGCTCTGACTTTTACTTCTTTGTCTGGGTATGTCGTTTTAATTTTGTTAGCTAAGTAGTCAGCAATACACTCTACTGTGGTATCACACGGTAAAATATCACATCGCTCTTTGCTGATACACATTTCAAAATAGCCTTGAGATGATTCGTATGCGAACGAATAGTCTTCTTGTTTCGCTGAAATATACTTTAATTGAGCATGCTCAATTAAGTCTTCTTGCGTACCTAAATAGATATCTTCCCACTTTTGAGACCACTCTTTTTGTAGTCTAGGCATACTTACACCATCAAAGAATATGCCGATTAATGAGCGGTGCCCATGAATAATGCGTTGGCAATTACCATCGTGCTTTTTCAAGCCGTGGCTGTAATGATAATAGAAGCTACTGGTTTGTTCTGGACGTAGAGCAATTTCAATGTCTTTAACATTGTCAGGCATTTGAGGCAAAATTTGTTGCTTTAAAAAGGCAATGACAGATTGCTCGTCAATCTTTTCACCTTCAACAACACAAACCGCTTCATCTGGCGCACTCATAGCAAGGTGATGACCATCAAACTCATAATCAAATGATACCCTGCCGCCATTCAAATCTAACTGACAATCTAACGCTGAGGGAATGGCCAATTTATGATCTATTGTGTTATCAATAATTGCTTTAATTTGTTTTTTTACTTTTGCAAAGTCTAAAACCATTGACTCTTCATTCAGTTGACCATGCAGCGTCATATCAACTATCCAACTTTCTCCAACAGCGCCGCGTTTAGCACATAAGTAAGAAAAATCTATTACCGTCAAGGCATCTACAAAAAGGATCATAAATTTCCATTAAATTACTAACAAACAACCCGATTATAAAGTTTTTTCAACCAAAAATCGCGTAAATCACAAAGAGAATTGATTTTAATGTTACTGACGTATGATATAGATAAAAATTTAACTGTTCAGAGTTGTTTAGCGTACAAGTGTACGCTAGAGTACCCGCAATTAGAAAATGAAGAATGAATACTATGGAACCTAAAAATAGTTATACAAAAGAAGAACTAATCCTTTGTGCTGAAGGTAAAATGTTTGGTGAAAACAATTGCCGTCTGCCAATCGATAACATGTTAATGATGGATCGCATTGTAGAAATCAATGACGACGGCGGTGAATACGGCAAAGGCCAAATCATTGCAGAACTAGACATTAACCCTGACCTATGGTTCTTCGATTGTCACTTCAGAGGTGACCCTGTAATGCCTGGTTGTCTTGGCTTAGACGCTATGTGGCAGATTGTTGGCTTTTTCTTAGGCTGGTCTGGTGGCCCAGGACTTGGTCGTGCACTAGGTGTAGGCGAAGTTAAGTTTACCGGTCAAATCTTACCTACAGCTAAAAAGGTAACTTACCGTGTCGACATGAAACGTGTTATCAAGCGTAAATTGTTTATGGGTCTTGCAGATGGTGTTGTTGAAGTAGACGGCCGTGTGATCTATGAAGCAAAAGATCTAAAAGTGGGCCTTTTCCAAGATACTAGCGCGTTTTAATTTCTATCAGTCGATAGAAACAAATAAGCCCCTTTTCGGGGCTTTACTTTATCTCTTCGGTTCTGTTGATTCTGTTTTAGGTTTTAAACATATTGCGATTGTCTATGGCCTCTCGCCAGCCACCTAACCATTCTGATCTGTGCTCAATTTGCTGATATGGACATAAATCTTTGGACCGTCCTGCTAAACCTGCTTTAAATCCTTGTGAGTGTGCTCTCTCTAAACGGTCTCTTTTCTGTCTCTTCATAGGTAAATTCCTCACCTTCAATTTTTGATTGCTTAGTCTTACCGACATCCACATTTAATAAATAGTTAACCCAACTGTAATTTGCAACTATATTTGCGTCTTAATCTCGAATGCTATTTACAACCTCTTTTTAAGCAGAAAAATATATAAGCCGCGCAAATCAGGCACTACATGTCACTCAACTATCTTGGATAGAATCAAATTTAAATTTTGCAATAATGGTAACAATAAGACATCTGCTCACACTTGGTATCAGTGCGTGCAAAACTTATTCAGAAGGAATGGCCAAACCTCAGGTTCCAATTAACCATAGTTTGAAATCACATGCAATAGAGAATAGATAAGAACTTTTCTCAAATTGAAAAATTGGTTTTTTAATGCTTGAAATACTATAAAACAAATAATAAATACGATTAATAAGATTTTTATGAGTTAATGATGCAAGTTACACCGTAAAAAAACATTCATTATTTTGTCATAAAAAAGGCCGCTAGATAGCGGCCTGATATCAATCACTTGGGCTGATTACTTAAGAACCTCTAAGCCACCCATGTAAGGTTTAAGTACATTAGGCACAACAATCGAGCCATCTTCTTGTTGATAATTTTCTAATATTGCAACAAGCGTACGACCAACAGCAAGACCTGAACCATTTAGCGTGTGAAGTAGCTCTGGCTTCTTCTCTCCAGCACGGCGGAAACGTGCTTGCATACGTCTCGCTTGGAAATCTTGCATGTTTGAACAAGAAGAGATCTCTCGATAAGTGTTTTGAGCAGGTAACCAAACTTCTAAATCATATGTTTTAGCTGCACCAAAACCCATATCTCCCGTACACAAAACCACTTTTCTGTATGGAAGTTCAAGCGCCTGTAAGATGCCTTCAGCACTGCCTGTAAGCTCTTCAAGCGCATCCATTGAATCTTCAGGTTTAACCAATTGGACAAGTTCTACTTTGTCAAACTGGTGTTGACGGATAAGACCACGTGTATCACGACCATAACTACCCGCTTCACTGCGGAAACAAGGCGTGTGTGCAGTCATCTTGATTGGAAGTTCTTTCTCGTCGAAGATTTCATCTCTTGCACAGTTTGTAAGTGGTACTTCAGCAGTTGGGATCAAACTGTAGCCATCTTGGTCTTCTTCAAGCACTTCTGTATGGAATAAGTCAGCCGCAAACTTTGGCAATTGACCTGTCCCATACAAGCTTGCTTTGTTTACCAAGTACGGCACATACATCTCTGTGTAGCCGTTTTTGTCAGTGTGTGTATCAAGCATGAATTGCACAAGCGCACGATGCATACGCGCAACACCGCCACGCATCACGGTAAAGCGCGAACCACTTAGTTTCACGCCTGTTTCAAAGTCAAGACCCTTGTCTAGTGCTTCACCTAAATCAACATGGTCTTTTACTTCAAAGTCAAACTGCTTAGGCTCACCCCACTTAGAAACTTCAACGTTATCGTCTTCATCTGCACCCTCAGGGACATCTTCAGCAGGCAAGTTTGGTAATGTTGATGCTAAGTCTTGTAGCTGGGCTAAAATTTTGTCTTGCTCTGCTTTTGCAGCCGATAGTTGGTCACCAAGATTTGCAACCGCATCTAGCAGCGGCTGTACATCTTCACCTTTTGCTTTCGCTTGGCCAATTGCCTTGGAGCGGCTGTTTCGCTCACTTTGTAATTCTTGGGTTTTTGTTTGCAAAGTTTTACGCTGCTCTTCAAGCGCGTTAACTGCTTCAACATCTAGCTCAAAGCCACGTTTTTTTAAGCGCGCAGCAGCTTCTTCGATGTCCTGTCTTAAATACTTTGGATCTAACATGTTTGTTCTTTTAACCTTTTTGCATGACTAAGCAAAGACCTATCCAGGCCATAAATATACATACGACGACATTCAACGTTATATTCAATGCCATCTTCATAAACTGGCCTTGTTGTAACAACAATAGGCTGTCCATGGAAAATGTTGAAAATGTCGTCAAAGCACCTAAAAAGCCGACTCCTATCAAAGCCTTGGCAGGAGATACAGCTATTATTTGCTTTTCGATTAATCCGTAAAGAATGCCCATCAACAATGAACCAAGAATATTAACGGTCAATGTACCAAAAGGGAATCCCTTACCCATGAGTTTTAACACAATATCACTAATAAAAAACCTTAAGCAGGCGCCAAACGCACCACCAAAGGCAATCATTATATAAGTTTTGAGCATTTCCATTTATGCTTGACCCGGTTTTTTATTATACCGTTTTTGGTTACTTGTATTATCTAGGCTTTTTAAGTAGTTGAGCTTTTCTTTAATTTGCTTTTCTAAACCACGATCTGTTGGGAAGTAGTATTGCCGATCAGAAACAGATTCTGGAAAATAGTTCTCTCCCGCAGCATACGCCCCAGGCTCGTCATGGGCATAACGATACTCCTCTCCAAAGCCCATTTCTTTCATTAATTTTGTCGGCGCATTGCGAAGGTGCTCTGGTACTGGTAAATCTACATCTGTTAGAGCATCCCGTTTAGCCTGTTTGAATGCCGTGTATACAGCATTGCTTTTCGCTGCACTTGCAAGGTAGATTGTCGCTTGTGCAATTGCGCGCTCCCCTTCTGCTGGGCCTACTCTGTGAAAAATGTCCCACGCGTTGAGCGCGACTTGCAGTGCTCTGGGGTCTGCGTTTCCTATATCCTCACTGGCAATAGCGAGCAAACGCCTTGCCACGTAAAGGGGATCTCCCCCACCCGCTAGAATACGACAATACCAGTATAAGGCCGCATCAGGGCTACTTCCCCGAACTGATTTGTGAAAAGCCGAAATAAGGTCATAATAGATGTCCCCACCCTTATCGTATTTTGCAAGGTGTGTAGGCAATATTTGCATCAACACAGACTTATCAATGTCTACGTTGCTGCCATTTCGATGTCCCAAATCCACCGCTTGCTCTAATAAGTTGAGCGCTTTGCGTGCATCGCCATCTGCGGCTTGTGCCAGCGCATTTAAAGCTTCATCCTCAATATTAATTGCAAGTTGGCCCAATTGTTCGTCATCACTGAGTGCTTGCTTTAGTGCAAAAACCAGTTCTTCCAAAGTCAATGGCTTAAGCGTGTAGACTCGCGCTCGTGACAAAATTGCATTGTTTAATGCAAAAGAAGGGTTTTCTGTCGTCGCACCTATAAAAACAAAGGTTCCATCCTCAATATGGGGCAAAAATGCATCTTGCTGTGATTTATTAAATCGATGTACCTCATCAACAAATAGCAAGGTACGTCTACCTGATTGGGCTAATCGACTTTTTGCTTCTAGTACTACTTCTCTGATCTCTTTAACACCAGACGTAACTGCTGACAGTTTTGCCAATTGCGCATCTGCATGGTTTGCAATGATCTCTGCCAAGGTTGTTTTGCCTACCCCAGGAGGGCCCCATAAAATCAAGCTGTGGCATCGACCCTGTTCGATTGCTCGATATAAAACGGAATCTTTGGCAATTATGTGTGTTTGGCCAATATAGCCCTGTAACGACTTTGGCCGCATTCTAGCGGCCAAAGGTCTAACATCAGGTGCAAAGTCAAAACCTAAACTACTCACTGGCAGTTTGGTCGTCTATGACCACTCCATGGGGGATTTTGAATGTAAATGATTTATCGTCTAGCTCAATATTTGTTTTGGCATTCGAAAACTTAAACGTCGAAGTTTGCCCTGATGCATCTTTAATACTTAATGAATCAATAGCAACGCCTGCACTTGCAAAAACAATGTCTAACAGCTCAACTTGTGATTCGACATTCGGCTTTGGTGAAATCCGGTAGCCTACAGTCGTTTTGCTTACATCGTACTTTTCCCATTGCGCTTTGTCTTGAGTAGTTAATAAAATAAATGGTGTTGTATCTATCAAACCCGCAGTATTCATTACTGTGACTTGCTCAGCAAAGCTGTCAAAGTAAAAAGTCTTATTTCCGTCAGACACTAACAAGGTTTCATCTGGTTCTAGTTGCTGCCAACGAATCTTTGATGGGTATTTAAGTGCAATATTGCCCGTTCCATCTTGCAATAATGTACCTTCTTCATCTTTAACTTTTTGAGTAAAACTCGCTTCAAATGTATTTAGAGATCTGAGCTTTAACTTTAAGGATTCAGCTTCATTCGCAAAGCTTTGCGAAACAAAACCGCATGACAAACCTAGTACTAAGGCTATTGTTTTAAACTTCATTTTAATTTGCTCCACCTTTCGGTACTAATACTTCGCGTGCACCGTTGTGACCCGGTGCACTGACAACGCCAGACATTTCCATTTGCTCAACCAAACGTGCAGCACGGTTATAACCAACTCGAAGCTTACGTTGAACACTCGAAACAGACACTTTACCAGTTTCAATCACAAATCCTACCGCTTCATCATACAGTGGATCAGATTCTTCATCGCCACCTTCAGGCTGTTCACCCGGTAACAAAATTTCTTCTGTTGCATCACCGCATAAGATATCTTCGATGTAATTTGGTTTGCCTCGCGCTTTCCAATCATTTACTACTGCATGCACTTCGTGATCATCCACAAATGCGCCGTGAACACGGATTGGAACACTGGTACCTGGCGGCAAATATAACATGTCACCCATACCTAGTAGATTCTCCGCACCTTGCTGATCAAGAATGGTACGTGAATCAATTTTACTCGATACCTGAAACGCCATTCGTGTAGGTATATTGGCTTTTATCAAGCCAGTGATGACATCAACTGATGGTCTTTGAGTAGCTAAAACCAAATGTATCCCAGCTGCACGCGCCTTTTGTGCGATACGTGCGATTAACTCTTCAACTTTTTTGCCAACGATCATCATCATGTCAGCAAACTCATCAATTACCACAACGATGCTTGGCAATTTATCTAGTTCTTCTGGGCCATCAGCCATGCCATCAGTATCTTTAAACAATGGGTCCAGAATTGGTTGTCCGGCCTCTTTTGCTGCTAATACTTTTTGATTGTAGCCTTTGAGGTTTCTCACACCCAATGCAGACATCAGCTTATAACGGCGCTCCATTTCACCTACACACCATCGCAGTGCATTGGCTGCCTCTTTCATATCCGTCACAACCTCGCATAACAGATGTGGGATCCCCTCGTATACAGATAGCTCCAACATTTTTGGGTCTATCATGATCATACGAACATCTTCAGGTGGTGACTTATACAGTAAGCTTAATATCATTACATTAACGCCAACTGACTTACCAGAACCAGTTGTACCCGCAACCAGTAGGTGAGGCATTTTAGCAAGGTCTGCCACCACAGGCTCCCCTGCAATGTCTTTACCCAATACCATGGTTAATGGGGAAGCGTTTTGTTCAAACTTTGGCGCATTGATAACTTCTGAGAGCCTTACTATCTCTCGGTTTTTATTTGGCAATTCAAGGCCAACATAAGTTTTGCCTGGAATGACTTCAACAACACGTACACTAACCGCTGACAGTGATCTTGCTAAGTCTTTTGCCAGTCCGGTTATCTTAGCTACTTTAATACCCGGAGCAAGATCAAGCTCGAAGCGTGTAACAACAGGTCCCGGATAGACCCCGACCACCGTAGCTTGGATATTGAAATCCAAGAGCTTGGCCTCAACAAGGCGAGATACCGTTTCCAACTCTTCTTTTGTAATCGGGTTTTTTGCTTTATCTGGCCTATCAAGTAAATCAAGTGATGGAAGCGGATCGGCCGGAGGTTCAGCTTCCAATAAAGCTTCGAATTGTTCTTTTGCAGAAGGCGGTGGCTGATATGCTGCTTTTTGATTTGCTTCACCATCTGGCTTTTTTAACGGTCTCGCAGGCGACACAACCTTTGTTACTGGCTCTTCTTTTACTGCCGCATCATCCAACGCGTTCAATGCTGCTACTGTGTCCAGTGACTCATCGTCAATCGCTGAGAAATTGATTTCCTGCTCTAATATATGATCAAGTTCATCAAATACATCGGCTGCAACTGGTTCATCAAAAGGTGGTTGCGTCTGCAATATCGGTTCAACCACTTCGGCTCTTTGAGGCTTTTTATCTTCTTTTTTGCCGACAACAGAGAACAGCTTGTCTTTTAGTTTGAGTGGCTTTTCAGCCTGATCATGCACTTCAGGTTCAGCCACAGGAGCGCTTGGCTCTTCAAAATTATGAGCGCGCTCAATTTCATCTTTATCTTCTGATTCAAGCTGTATTTCTTCAATAAATGCTTCGCTTTCAGGTGCTTCACTTGGCACTCCACTTTGAGGCATTGTGTCTGCTTTTTGCTGAACTATGTCATTTTTCTTAGTCATTTTAGCAAAAACAAACTTTATAAATTTAACGACCTTCTCGCCTAAATAATCAACAGCTTCAACCCAAGAAACCCCGGTTAATAAAGTGATACCAGCAAAGAAAAAACACAATAGAAGAATAGAGGTGCCAGTAAAGTTAAATGCCGGCATCATGGCACCTGCCACGACGTCCCCCACTACTCCACCGGAAGAAAATGTATAAATATCGTCAAAATTGATACTACTTATCGCACTGGATGAAGCAATAAGCAACGTTGCACCAATAATTCGTAAACCAAGGGTGGTATAATCTAATTGGAAAATCTTGTGCGGTTTTTTAAATAGCAAATAGCCAAATAACTGCATTGCAGCAGGTACCCAAAAGGCAAGCCACCCAAAACTCAGTAACAAAATATCCGCAACCCATGCACCTGCTGCACCGGTGATATTATTTACTTTTACAAACTCACCCGCTTGTGTCCATGCCGGATCGGCTGGATCAAATGAAACCAAGGCGCAAAGCGTAAAAATTGCAGCTGCAGTGCTGACAATAAGACCCGTTTCTAGTAGGCGCTGAACACCATTTAAGCGCATTACATTCAACCTGTATTTATCTTTTATTGTAAACTTCTATTATAGGTTACACCATATCAAGAAATTCTTTAAGGTGCACAAGGTTTTATAACCTCCCCCTGCTCTCCTTTAACCTCTTCCATTACTACATAAGTACGACTTTCGTTAATATTAGGCAGTTTTAAAAGAATTTCACCGAGTACGCCCCGGTACTCCGACATGTCAGTAACCCGTGTTTTTAATAAAAAATCAAAATTGCCTGATACCAAGTGGCATTCAATAATTTCATCGTGTTGTTTGACAGCTTCATTAAACTGTTCAAATACATCTGGAGAGTTTTTATTAATTGTAACTTCAACAAATACAAGCAACCCCTGCCCCAACTTTACTGGGTCTACCACAGCTTTATATCCTTTAATGAAGCCATCTCGTTCGAGTTTTTTTACTCTTTCTAGGCACGGTGTTGCACTAAGCCCGATGCGTTTTGCCAATTCTACGTTAGATATCCTGCCGTCTTTTTGTAATTCGACTAGAATTTTTCTATCAGTTCTATCTAGCTGAGTATGCATGAAAAGTGTTTTATCCTGCTTTTTAGTGTTTTATAGATTTATCATCTTTAAAATAGCACAAAAAAGGTAGGACACACTAGCTTTGCATAATTATAATAGTCGAAAATGTTATCCGTTCTTACTTTGAGGCGATTTATTATGATTATTGGTGTACCTAAAGAGATTAAAAACCACGAGTACCGTGTTGGTATGGTTCCAGCAAGTGTTCGTGAACTAATAAACCACGGCCACCAGGTTATTGTTGAAACAAGTGCTGGTATCGGCATTGGTTTCACTGATGAAGATTATATCCAAGCGGGTGCTGAAATTTTACCAACAGCTGCGGACGTTTTCGCAAAAGCTGAAATGATTGTTAAGGTAAAAGAGCCACAGGCTGTTGAGCGTGCAATGTTACGTGAAGATCAAATCCTTTTCACTTACCTTCACCTAGCACCAGATCTTCCACAAACTGAAGATCTAATTAAGAGCGGCGCAATCTGTATTGCATACGAAACTGTAACTGATGCACGTGGTGGTCTTCCACTTCTAGCACCTATGTCAGAGGTTGCTGGCCGTATGTCTATTCAGGCTGGTGCTCAAGCGCTTGAAAAATCAAATCTAGGTCGCGGCATGCTATTAGGCGGCGTACCAGGTGTTGAACCAGCTAAAGTTGTCGTTATCGGTGGTGGTATGGTTGGTCGTAACGCTGCTCAAATGGCTGTAGGTATGGGTGCTGACGTTACTATCCTAGATCGTAACATCGACGTTCTACGTAGCCTAAACGCGCAGTTTGGTAGCCAAGCTAAAGTAATTTACTCAACTGTTGACGCACTTGAGAAGCATGTTGTTGAAGCTGACCTTGTGATCGGTGGCGTACTAATCCCAGGTGCAGCTGCGCCTAAGCTAGTAACAGCTGATCATATCAAAGCAATGAAGCCTGGTGCCGCTATTGTTGACGTTGCTATCGACCAAGGTGGTTGTATCGCTACTTCTAAAGCAACAACGCACGCTGAGCCAACTTACATTGTTGACGATGTTGTTCACTATTGTGTTGCTAACATGCCTGGTGCGGTTCCTCGTACTTCTACTTTTGCACTTAACAATGCAACTCTGCCGTACATCATCAAGCTTGCAAACCTGGGCTACAAAGAAGCGCTTCTTTCTGATGAGCACTTCCTAAATGGTCTTAACGTTCTTAAGGGCCAAGTAACTTGTAAAGAAGTTGCTGAAGGTTTCAATATGGAATTTGTTGAGCCTCGTTCAGCTGTTGAAAACGCATAATCGCGATCAGCTATGAATAGTAAAAAGGCCTGCAATTTTGCAGGCTTTTTTAATTTTCATTCAAGTGTGCTTTGTCGCCATTTTTCTATTTTTCTCGTTTTTTATAATTTTTGGCTATTCTTATTTGTATAAGATAATGCAGTGAGCGAGAAGTTATGGCCATATCTTTGACCCAACAAGAAAAACAGATCCTTAGGTCTATTTCAATCCCTCCGCGCCCAGAAGCGTTAGTCCAGTTTTCCGAAGAAACAAAATCCGCAGAACCAAATATCAGTAAAATTACGCAAATTTTACAAAGTGACATTGCAATCAGTGCCGCGATATTACAGGTGGTCAATTCAGCTGCATTTAGACGCAGTAAAGAAATTGAATCGTTAGAACAAGCCATTATGATTTTAGGGTTAAAAAGGTTGATCCCACTTGTAAAAGCTGTTGCAGTCAAAGCAACTGTGGATACACCAGCCGCACTTGATAACTTCTGGTCTGAGCAAAGTGACATTGCCCAGTTGTGCTCAACACTTTGTCAAAGCCTCAATAAGCCTGCTTTAGCAAACCATGCATATATGTTAGGTCTATTTCATACAGTAGGTATACCACTGCTGTGCGTGCACTTTGAAGACTACAACGAAGTTTTAGCAGTTGCTAAATCTGACGGGTGGACTAAAGCCACTGAGTTTGAATTCAATAAGTACAACACCAGTCATGCAACAATAGGGGCATTATTGGCCCAGCAATGGAAATTACCAAAACCCATGATAAACGTGATTTACTATCAGCACGATGCCAATGGTATCTATCGCTCTGGTGAGCTAGATGGTATTGCCCTTGAGCTGCTTTCAATTTTAAAGCTTGCACGCCATGGTAACTTCATATTTAAGAATACTGCTTCTATTGAACAAGACCCAGAATGGCATGCTATCAGTGATGAAGTTTTAGACTTTATTAATATGTCTGAAGATGAGTTAGATGAGTTGTATAGCTCATTAGAATCAGCCTAAATTCTCGGTTTTTGATAATTTTGTCGCAAATTTGTAAATAAATCCTTTAAACTAAAGGAAATCATTGCAACTATTCGCTTATGATTTACCTTTAATAATAAGCTCATATCCGGGAGACGTTCAGTGAAGTTTAAATATAAAGTAGTCGCCGTTTCTGCTAGTGTATTAGTGCTTGCCTTATTTTTGCTTTCAGTCAAGCAATACTTCCTGCTTAAAGAAAATTTAGAACAACAAGTCACACATAGTATGGAAGAAGTGATCCAAGGGATCAGTAATACTGTCACAGCTCAAATGCAAGGCTCGATGAACCTTGCTGCACTTACAACTGGTTTGGTTTCTCAAGTCGACGAACTTGAAGACGCTAGGCCAATGATATCTCAACCTAAACTCACGTCAGAATTTCTCTTAATAGGGTACGGAAAAGAAAGCAGTGGCAAATATGTCGCCAGCGACCCCAATTGGGACCCGGGTTCAACATGGGACCCAAGAGTAAGACCTTGGTACAAAGATGCCAAGTCGGCAAGGACCTTAGTTGTTACGGATCCATATGCCGATGCGGTCAGCGGTGAAATTGTTGTATCAATTGGTGCTCCTGTATATAAAGGCAATAATTTTGATGGCGCTATATTTTACGACGTCAGCCTAGCCAAGCTGGGTAATATGATAAATTCCTTTAATTTGTTTGATGCAGGCTTCGCATTTATGGTGAGCTCTAATGGCAGCATCATCTCTCACCCTGATATTTCACTCAATGGCCAACCAGCTCGTACATTTTTGGGGGATACTGTCGTTCGAGAGTCCTCTCAAGAAATTGAGATAGATGGCGTCAGCTATCTTGTTATGTTTAAAGCTGTAGAAGGATACGAATGGTATGTTGGTGTCGCACTTGAAAAACAAAAAGTGTTTTCCGCCATGGAAACTCTCACATACAATGCAACTGTTGTGTCTATCATCGCGGTTATTGCAAGTTTCTTAGCTCTTTCTTACGTGATCAATATTCTGCTCAAACCTTTGGAAGCAATAAACTCCGCAATGTCTAATATCGCACGGGGCAATGCTGATTTAACCGCAAGGCTACAAGCCTCGAGCGAACCTGAGTTTTCAGACTTAGCAGAGAACTTTAACCGGTTCACATCAAGGCTGCAAAATATCATTGCAGAGATCCAAACTTTGGGACACGAGGTGCTCGCAGATGCCAAACAGACTTCTGCCGGCGCAAACCACGCAACTCAAGCCATCCAAAGACAGCTCGAGTCGTTAAATTCGCTAGTTAACTCCACTGCCAATATGTCAAATACCGAGCAACAAGTTGCGAACACCGCTCAGCAAGCGGCAGAAGCAATTAAAACTACCGACGGCCTTGCACAAGACGGCGAAGGGATTGTTGAACAATCAACAAACTCAATTGGTGAGTTGTCATCCCAGATAGAACGTGCCGTTGATGTCGTCAATGAGTTAGAAGTATCTTCTTCAGGGATAGAACAGATTTTATCTGTCATTAATGGTATAGCAGAACAAACCAATCTACTGGCCTTAAATGCCGCAATTGAGGCCGCCAGAGCTGGCGAGTCAGGACGTGGTTTTGCTGTTGTTGCCGACGAAGTTAGGACACTTGCCCAACGGACACAAGAAGCAACAACTGAAATAAAAACGATGATCGACCAACTTCAATCGGGCGCAGAAAGTGCAGTGGGCGTCATGAAGCAAAGCCAGACAATTGTCGAAAAAACAGTAGTCAAGGCACAAGAAACAAAAGACGCTTTGCATGCGATCAGAGAGTCAATAGACAATATCGTCGAGCTCAATGTAAATATTGCAAGCATGCTTGAAGAGCAAAAAGCGGTTGTTGAAGCCGTAGACCATAATGCCTCAGAAATACGCAATTTATCTAACACTGTGGTTGATGAAGCAAAGGTTGTAGATCATACAATGCAATCACAAGTTGATAAAATCGCGAAACAAGAGGAAATGTTAGAGCAATTTAAAGTATAAACTGGTTAACACCTTGATTTAAATAGCTAGAGTGGAGAGAATAAGACACTGCTACTCTAGCTACACTGAATATTGGCATACATATAAATGCAAACAAACTTAAAAGAAAATTTTGAACAGTATTTTCAAATAGAAGAGACAAACCAAATCAACTTGTTCCCAGTTGAAGAAAATATGGTGCCTAAAAACCAAGCACAACTTGAAGCCGCTATCCCACCATTATTTAGACTCGCTAATGAAATTAACGAACTCGATCTCAATGCTTTGAGACCACTGCGTAACCTCGGTGATGTCGCATCCGACTTAGCCGCATATTTACAAGCACAATCTAGAAAAATTGACTTGATCATGAGCCATATTTTGGCAAATGAACAACCTGAAGATGAAAGCAGTTACTGTGATAGTTACGGTGGTGGTGGCATTAAAGTGACTACGGCTGAAAAGTTTCAAATTGGCCAAAACTTTAGGACAAAAATTTTTCTACAGCACGAAGCCAGTGCCATCTTTTGCTATAGTCAAATTATAGAAATAAGTAAACAGGAAGACGAAGCCTTACAATATACTTTGGCATTTACCCAAATAAGAGATTCTGATCAAGAATTGTTGGTTAGAGCAAGTCTACACGCACAAACTAGGCAACTAAAAAAGCGTCAATCAGATAACGAAAGTGATCAAAATAGCTGACACAGCGTTGTGCAGTGATACACTTAGCCCCTAGCAATCAAAAATCAATAAATTGTCATGAGTTTTACGTTATTACCAGAATGGTCACCGCAAGACGCGGTGATGGTCACTTGGCCACATAAGCAAACTGACTGGGTAGACATACTGGCGCAAGTTGAACCAGTTTATGTCGCGCTATGTCAGCAAATCTCCCAAATTCAAAAAGTTGTTATAGTCGCGCATAGTTCAGAACTCAAGGCACATATCACCACCCTACTCCTAGATGCTAGTATCAATATGCAACAAGTTGTATTCGTAGATGCGCCTTGCAATGACACATGGGCGAGAGATCATGGTCCATTGACTACAGCAAATGACCAAGGTGAGCTCAACATCAAAGACTTTGTCTTCAATGGCTGGGGTAATAAATACCAAAGCGACCTGGATACGCAAATCAATACTGCGCTCTGCCGACAAGTTACTGATAAGAAGAACAGAATACAAAAAGTCGACTTTGTTCTTGAAGGTGGCGGCGTTGAAATCAACGAACGTAAAGTACTGCTCACTACCTCCGAGTGTTTACTTAACCCAAATAGAAACCCAGAATTGAATAAACAGCAAATTGAGGAAAAATTATCTCAAGAACTCGGCGCTGAATCATTCTTATGGGTTGACCACGGCTACTTGTGTGGCGACGACACAGACAGTCATATTGACACTTTAGTTAGGTTTGCGCCAAATGACACTCTTGTTTACGTGCAATGTGATGACGAGCAAGACGAACATTACAGTGCTCTCAAAGCAATGGAGTCTCAGTTACAAACATTTGTGACGCCGACAGGTAAGCCATACAATTTAGTACCATTGCCATGGCCTAACGCGAAATACAATACAGAAAACGAGCGCTTGCCAGCAACTTACGCAAACTACCTGATAATCAATGAAACTGTTTTGCTACCAATATATGGTGACGAGAAAGATGCTTTGGCGCTTACGCAATTGCAAAAAGCACACCCTGAGCGCACTATCATTGGTATCGACTGTCTGCCCATTATTCACCAATTCGGTAGTTTACACTGTATTACCATGCAACTTCCTAAAGGTTTTTTAAATAGGGATCCAAATGAGCAATAATAATTTGAAGGTCGCTCTTGTTCAGCACAGTAACAGCGACAACCTTGAAAGCAATTTTGAAAAATCAATCAATGGAATCAGAGAGGCATCCCAACAAGGCGCAAAGCTTGTGGTTTTACAAGAGCTTCATCGCAGCCTGTACTTTTGTCAAACTGAAGACACTGACCTGTTTGATTTAGCCGAAACTATACCAGGCCCAAGTACAGATGCATTTAGTGCACTGGCGAAAGAGTTAAACGTTGTGATAGTTGCCTCGTTATTTGAAAAACGCGCGACGGGTTTGTATCACAATACTGCGGTAGTCATCGAATCAGATGCGTCAATTGCAGGCAAATACCGGAAAATGCATATTCCAGATGATCCAGGGTTTTACGAAAAGTTCTACTTTACTCCCGGCGATTTAGGTTTCGAGCCAATTCAAACTTCTGTTGGTAAATTAGGTGTGCTTGTATGTTGGGACCAATGGTTCCCTGAAGGTGCAAGGCTTATGGCAATGGCTGGTGCCGAATTATTGATTTACCCGACCGCCATCGGCTGGGATCCTCGAGATGATAAAGAAGAGCAAATACGCCAAAGAGACGCTTGGATGATTGCACAAAGAGCACACGCGGTGTCAAATGGCGTGCCAGTACTTAGTGTTAATCGAGTCGGACACGAAACTGATCCGAGCGGCCAAAGCGACGGTATATTGTTCTGGGGCAACTCATTTGTAGCTGGCCCACAAGGTGAATTATTAATACATGGCTCTGAAGACCAAGAAGAAGTACTGGTCGTCGACATCGACCAGCAGCGCAGTGAATCTGTACGCCGCATTTGGCCATATTTGCGTGACAGACGTATAGATCATTACCAAGACCTATGTAAAATATACAGAGATTAAGTAGTTAGGAGTTAAGAATGGCGTTAGTGCAGTGGAATGAGCTACCTTGGGTAAAATCGGCAAAGGATAAAATCCATTGGGGTCAATTACTAGGTAGTAGTTTGGCAATTTCCGTAAGCGAGAGCGTGAAGAACAACAGCTCACTCGTTGTATTGGTGACGCCAGATACCCCCAGTGCACTGCGCTTGGAAACCGAACTAGGTTATCTACTCGGTGAAGACAATGTAATGGTATTTCCCGACTGGGAAACCCTACCCTATGACCACTTCTCTCCTCACCAAGATATTATTTCTCAACGTTTGGCGAGTTTAAATGCACTACGTAAAAAACAGCAAGGCGTGCTCCTAATTCCAGTTGCAACCTTAATGCTAAGAACTGCGCCACCAGAGTTTATTTATGGTAATGCATTACAGTTTAAAGTAAGTGACACACTTGATGCACAGGGTCTAAAAGAAACATTAACACAAGCTGGTTACCGAAATGTACAACAGGTGATGGAGCATGGTGAATTTGCTGTGCGAGGTTCGATTATTGACCTCTATCCCATGGGCAGCCAACACCCCTACCGTTTAGACTTTTTTGATGACGAGTTAGATAGCATTCGCCTGTTTGACATTGAAAGCCAGCGTTCAAGCGACACTATTTCGTCTATTGACTTACTACCAGCCCATGAATTCCCGACCAATGACGCAGATATTGAGCGATTTCGCATAAAATACCGAGAGACATTTGGTGCCAGCTCTGAGCAAGACTCAATTTATATGCAAGTTACGCGTGGCAATTGGCCAGCAGGTATAGAATATTACTTACCGCTGTTTTATGACAAGCTTGCAACTATTTTTGATTACCTGCCTAATGACGCCGTGTTTATGCACCTTGGAGACATAGAGCATGCCGCAGGTGATTTTTGGTTGGATGTTAGCAAACGATATGAAAGCCGCCGAGTCGACCCTCTTAGGCCTCTTTTAGAACCAAAAGAGCTATACCTCAATGTCGAATCTTTGTTTGAATCATTTTCTCACTATCCAAGAATTAGATTGAGTGAAGCGCAACTTGGAACAAAAGCGGGCCACACCAATGTAAACTCTGCGCTTATTGACGATGTCCGCGTTGACCACAAACAAGCTGATCCCTACCATGCTATTTTGAGCTATATAACAGCCCAAAAAAAGCAAAAAGGCAAAGTACTTTTTAGCGTTGAATCAGACGGTCGACGAGAGTCCCTACTTACGCTACTAAAACCCACAGGCTTAAAATTAAAAGAGTTCGAATCGTTTGAAAAATTTGCTAAAGGCCGAACAGATGTAGGCCTTATTGTGAGCCCTCTAGAGGCTTCAGTTTTTCTCGATGGCAAACAGCCTTTGACTTTAATTACCGAGCAAGAGCTGCTTGGTATTAAAGTTTCCCAGCGCAGACGCCGTAAGCACAAGTACGAGCAAGGCCAAGATGCGCTAATTAGAAACTTGGCTGAATTAAAAGAAGGCCAGCCTATTGTGCATTTGGATCATGGTGTTGGGCGTTATCTTGGATTGCAAACCATAGATGCTGCGGGTGTTGCAACTGAATTTGTGACAATTATTTATTCAGGTGATGCCAAACTCTACGTACCAGTATCTTCTCTTCATATGTTGAGTCGCTATTCAGGCGGTGAAGAAGCCTCTGCACCTATGCACAAATTAGGCTCTGATGTTTGGGAAAAAGCCAAGCGCAAAGCCGCTGAAAAAGTGCGAGATGTTGCCGCAGAGCTGCTGGATATTTACGCCAAACGTCAAAGTAAGCCTGGCCATCAGTTTAAACTCGATGGTGGGTCGTACAGAGATTTCAGCAATAGCTTTCCATTTGAAGAAACCGATGACCAGCGCAATGCTATCGAGGCGGTTATTGGTGATATGCAAACTAACCAAGCAATGGACAGGTTGGTTTGTGGTGATGTAGGTTTTGGTAAAACTGAGGTGGCAATGCGTGCCGCGTTTGTTGCCATCAACGACAATAAACAAGTTGCGGTGCTCGTTCCAACGACGTTACTTGCTCAGCAACACTTTGAAAACTTTAAAGACAGGTTTGCAGACTTACCAATAGAGGTTGGTGTTTTATCACGATTCAACAGTACAAAAGAGCAAAAAGAAACCCTCAGTGCGCTTGAAAGTGGCAAGATAGACATTGTAATTGGTACGCATAAGCTGATCCAAGAAAGCATTAAGTTTAAAGATTTAGGCTTGCTTATAGTCGATGAAGAACATCGCTTTGGTGTGCGTCAAAAAGAGAAAATCAAAAAGCTTAGAGCAGATGTAGATATCTTAACACTCACGGCAACCCCGATCCCGAGAACGCTGAATATGGCGATGAGTGGAATGCGAGATCTGTCCATTATTGCGACTCCACCAGCGAAACGCCTTGCTGTTAAAACCTTTGTACGCGAGCGCAATGACGAGCTGATCAGAGAAGCTATTCTGCGTGAAATTAAGCGTGGTGGTCAGGTGTACTTTTTACACAATAACGTAGAAACCATCGAAAAAACAGCAGCCGATATAGCGCAATTGGTACCTGAAGCAAATATTGCTGTGGCGCATGGTCAAATGCGTGAACGAGAACTTGAACACTTAATGAGTGATTTTTATCACCAAAAACATAATGTTTTAGTGTGTACCACAATCATTGAAACGGGCATTGATATTCCATCGGCCAACACCATCATTATGGATCGTGCTGACAAATTAGGTTTGGCTCAACTGCACCAGCTGCGTGGTCGAGTTGGCCGAAGCCATCACCAAGCCTACGCCTATTTACTCACTCGTAATAGCCAAAGCTTAACCAAAGATGCTGTGAAACGTCTGCAAGCCATCGAGTCTCTTGAGGACTTAGGTGCAGGTTTTGCCCTCGCGACCCACGATTTAGAGATCCGTGGTGCCGGTGAGCTTTTAGGTGATGATCAAAGTGGTCAAATTCAAACAGTTGGATTTACGCTATATATGGAGATGTTAGAGCAAGCAGTCCAAGCGCTTAAAGATGGCAAAGAGCCAACTTTAGAAAACTTGCTGCAACAGCAAAGTGAAGTAGACCTTAAAATCCCAGCACTGTTGCCGGATGATTACATTCACGATGTCAACATCCGTTTGAGTATGTACAAACGCATTGCCAGTTTGGCGTCTGAAAACGAGCTTGATGAATTGAAAGTAGAATTAATCGATAGATTTGGTTTACTACCTGACGCTGCGAAGAACATTTTTGAAATACAATTACTCAAATGCAAAGCCCAACAGCTTGGTATCCAGAAAATAGAAGCCAACCCGAAAGGCGGTTACTTTGAATTTAGTAATAATACCAGTGTTAACCCAACGTTCATTATCGGGTTGATACAAAGCAACCCTGCTATATATCGTATGGAAGGCGCGAGCAAATTACGCTTTAATATAGAAGAAAAAAATGGTCAAGAGCGCTTAAAGCTCATTAACGCCATGATGGATGACTTTCAGAAAAAGGCTGTTGCATGAAGCAATCTTTAGTTAAATGGGGACTTTTGGCGGCATTGTCCACAGCGACAATGCCTGCACTTGCAGTGCGCTGGTTTGAAGTAGAGCTCATCGCTTTTGCGCAAAAAGATGCATCGCAAATTAGAGAGGATTTCTCCATTGAGACCCCCCCTTTGCCAAATAACAAGCGTTTGGATTTGCTAACACAAGGCTATAACAATGTTGGCCATCAGGCCTGCTTAGCAGGTAACCCCAGCTATGACCCGCGCAGTGTAACAGAGCAATTTACCACAGCTCAAAGCTCTTGGTATTGCGATGATGACATCAACTACGTTCAAAAGTATGACGTATTACCCGTTGTGCCTGTCAGCGAACCTCTAGAACACATGCAGTCGATGTACTTACTTGCACCAGAGCAGCTTAAGTTCGAGTCGATTAGAAAAAAACTAGAACGTAAAGGACATACTGCGATATTACACACTGGTTGGCGATTCCCAGATCAAAGTAAAAAACGAGCGCCCAATGTTGTTGTATACGGTGGTAAAAAATTCGCGCAACCAGCCAGTTATATATATCGCGCACAGCCCAGCGATAACTTCATCAGTTTGCTCAATAGCGCACCGCAACCAAGTATTAAATCTGGCGGAGAAACGCTCTGGGAATTAGACGGCACAATGAAAATTCATATTCGCCACTATTTATATGTGACGAGTAACTTTGATTATCGCTACCTGTCTGACTCAGGTGAGCTAGAATCAGCGAGAATGTCACAGTTCACACGTGTATACAGTGGTGACATACACTATTTAGACCACCCCAAAATGGGGATTATTTTCCAAATAAGAAAATATAAACACTAACAGGACCGACAGCATGAAAAAATTTTGCGTTATGCTTGCTTTGCTTTCACTTACAGCATGTTCAAAAGTGAACATAGAAAATTATGAAAAAATATCCGTAGGTATGGAACGAGCTGAATTGGAACAAGTACTCGGTTCTGCAGACTCATGTGAAGAAAAGACGCTGCACACTAATTGTGTTTGGGGTAACGAGACCAAAAATATCACTGTGACTCTGGTGTCAGATCGCGTTACGTTATACAGCAAAAAAGGCTTATAAATATTAAAAAGGCTTTTAACTCAAGTTTAACCTATATTTATCTTGCTTGAGTTCAAAGCCTAAATATTTGAGAAGATTAATACTCCGAACATTCTTTGGCGCAACTTTCGCGTTAACTTGTGCAATTAGCGCTTTCGGTAAGATATGATGCAGCGAGTTAATTAAGCAAGTTGCAGCTTCTCTCATATAGCCTTGATTCCAATGCTCCGGTGATAACTCATAACCCATAGATATTTCAGCACTGCTCTGTTGATAGTCAAACAGCCCTATCGACCCAATTACACTCCCTTCTTTCAATAGTATAAAGCGCACACCAATGCCTTGGTAAAACAGCTCCAAATCGCTTTGGATCATTGCTTTGATATCCTGTAGGGTCAGTGATTTGCCATAGTCATTGTAATGGCTCACTTTAGGATGATTTAAGATCTGCAATAGTACATTGCTGTCTCGATAAGAAACCACGCGCAATGTAAGTCTCTGTGTTAGTAGTTCCATTGGGTTTAATTGGTCGATTTTTTATTATTTTGGTATAAACTACCCCATCTTATTTGAAAGTCCAGTGAAGAAAAAAATATGGCGGAAAAAAACTCAGAATTTAAAGTCATCCCCCCCACTACCAAGGTACTTTGCCCGGAAAAAGGGGAAGGTTGGACACTAACAGGCATCACTGGCATAGATGAACATACTTCAGTGATGTTTCAGGGCGTGCGCTACACATTACCGGCAAAATTAATTGTTGACGAACTCTTGCCTAACTATTTGGAATCTCAGAAAAACAAATAGTCAGATATAATTTTCATCCATTTGTCGTAATTTATTGTTGCAATTTTGTTCATAAGGAGACATGATACAATTAGATTGCAAAGATAATAATGGAAGCGTCTGTCTCGAAGGACTAAGAATGCACGTCGTACAGTGGACGTAGATGTGTGATTACTTTGTGTTGTATTAGCTTGCTTAGGATAAACCGAACAGAGTTTGTTACCATGCTAAAAACATCACTAACCATTTTAACCCTCGCAACTGCGTCATTGCCCTCCCTCGGGTTTGCCAACACCTGTCACGGTGAACTGTTTGGCATCAACGCTGGTCGTGGCGATGTGGGGATCTTATTTGGCTTAAATGAGCAAAACAACAGTGCATATGCACAAACCCTCGCCGAATTTAGTGCTTCAGCGCTTGCTTATGATAGTCAAAGCAAACGAATGTACTACATCTCTGCGCCAAGACCCATCGAATACAAGGTGGACGTTAGCGGATTGGCACTCACCGCAGAGCAAAAGGAACACTTGCCGATAGAAGGAAGTCGTTTCAAGTACTTGCGTTTAGCGTATTATGACTTTAACACCAATTCACATACTATCGTTGACAGGACAAGTCAGGTACTCAGTCTTGTGTATGATGCGGATAACGATGTGTTGCTTGGAACTGACTTTAAAAAGTTGTACCAAATTAATAAAAACTCTGGAGCTGCAACTGAGCTAGGTGCTTTAGGATCACTGAAAGGTAAATTTAGAGGTGACTTGGTTATTCAAGACGGCAACCTCTACTTGATCACCAGCCGATCTGTTTATCAAATAGACAGAAACACTTATGACGTGACTAAACTCGCAAATCACTCGTTGACAGCCGCAACGGGTGCTACGTTGAACCAAGCTGGTGAAATCGTGGTCAGCCGCACGCTAATTAATGACTATGGTCATGTCAACAAATCAAAATTATATAAATTAAACCCCCAGTCTGGTAATACCTGCCTGTTAGCCACAGTTCCAGTTCGTCTTAACGATTTAGCGACAAATACAGACAACGCGGTTGCCTGCTATACCACGCCGACTTGCGAAACAGATCCACTGCCATCATTTACATTAGAAGCGATAACAGACTCAGCCAATGAAGGTGGTCAGTTGGAGTATCAAGTCACTCTAAGCAATGACTACTATCAAGACGTTACGATTGATCTAAACATAGTCCACGGGTCAACTAGTGCGAGCGATGTTAGTTTGAGTGCTAGCAGCGTCACTATTGCCAGTGGTGATACAACAGCAAGTATCATTGTAAATGCGCTTGATGACCAAGATCATGAGGATAACGAGACATTTACCCTTCAGGCTACGGCCGATCAAAATGTAACTGGCTCAGCCTCTTTACCTGGCACTGTTTTGGACAATGATCCAGCATGTGTCCCTGACGATTACACCCGGATCAACTATCAATTTATCAGTGAAAGTGCCGCATATAACAATGATTGGGGCGTGCAGGTTAATGGCAGTTATGTGAAATTGCTTGATGAGTATGGTGGTTCAGGTAGCTATGATGTACTTGTCGGCGCCAACTACAACTACGTTTTGGCAATCAATGGAAATAGTAACCAGCTGACTACCAATTATTCAGCTTACGGTGATAAACAGTATTGGGAAGATCAAAATGACAATGACTACAATGACTTTGTAGTTAGAGTGTGGACAACATCTATTCAAAAAGGATGTGATTAAGCTTAACTTAATCTAACTTTTATGCGGTTTGCTGCTTAACTGGCCTTAACAGCAAATCGCTTTTTTGGTACAGCCTCTGCCACAGCCCCTTATTCCCAGAAAATATAGTATGTATGCTTCTCTACTTGGCCAGATGAGGTTGTAACATCGTAAGTTTGTTTATGCAGGGACTCAAACGTGACTGTTCTGCGTAAAATGCCTTTTTGATACTTATATTTTATCTGCTCATCGGGTGTAAGCACTGAATACACAGCACCGATAGAGTTGCTTTGATGATGCTTGATGTCTAAATAGTCGTTAAAACGGCTTTGTGTTGTATT
Source organism: Pseudoalteromonas luteoviolacea (assembly GCF_018100925.1). Lineage (GTDB taxonomy): Bacteria > Pseudomonadota > Gammaproteobacteria > Enterobacterales > Alteromonadaceae > Pseudoalteromonas > Pseudoalteromonas obscura. Next base: position 141,211 of record NZ_JAGJEH010000009.1, read on the forward strand.
TTCAATCGCTACCGATTTAGCACTCGGTATATCTACCCTATCACTAAAGTCTGAAAAACTAGGTGTCGCCGATGTATTGAATGAAATTCCAACTATGCACGTGAGATATAGAAAATCAGGTCTAATCATAATTACTCCTTTTGACTACTCACTTCTTACTTTAACCAAGGGTTTCTATATAAAGCCAGCCAAATATATTATGGAAAGTCTCTATTTTTAGTCCACATTAATACACACCTAAGATCTAACCTTTAAAATCAATAAATTAAAAAAATAATGTAATTAAAGGGTCCATTTAAATAAACATGGACGCTCAGCTCAAACTATCTCGATAAAGTGGCTCCAGTGCTTAGCAAACAAGCACACCTACTCAACAAGCTAATCATTTTTTAATGACATTAGCTAAGTAGAAAAACCTAAAATCGGAGTAATTAAAATGAACACATTTAAAAAAATGGCCATTGTAACTGGACTGTCCTGCATTTCTATCACTGCAAGTGCCCATCACCTCACACCAGATCAGCAGGCAAAGTTATCAAGCATACTCGGCTGTCTATCGCAGTCGAATGACACAGTCCATATTCATGGCTGTAATTTGCAAATCACCAATGGACTTGGTGAGACTAGCTCAAACAATGGTACAGGCAACTTAATCATTGGCTACAATAATGGTGCTTCTGCCCCATCAGCCCCTACAGCTTCTACCTCTGGCTCTCATAACTTAGTAATTGGCCATGGCCATACCTATACACGTTCTGGATCTTTCATTGCTGGGACGAACAATACCGTTCACTCCCCCTCTAGTTTTGTAACTGGTTCTAGCGGGTTAGCAGAGGGTCGCAACGCATCTAGAAGTACAATTGCAGGTGGTTTGGGCAATAAAAACTTAGCTTTTCAAAGCGGAATTTTAGGAGGCAACAGTAATACAATTTCTGACCAATTCTCCCATGCTATGGTTATTTTGGGCGGACAACACAATGATCTAGACGGTCAATACAGCACTATTGCAGGCGGTGTAAGAAATAAAGTAGTGAAAGCACTACAAGCCAACATCCTTGGTGGTGAAGACAATACTGCAACTGTACAACAAACTGTAATTGCTGGTGGTCGATTCAACACAGCAGCCAGAGAAGCAGCCACCATATTAGGTGGGCAAAACAACATCGCAAAAGGGTTCCGTTCAACCATTGCAGGTGGAGCTGAGCGCCAGACAACAACAGATCACGAATTCAGAGCTGGCGTCTTCAACTCTCAAGACCCATATCGAGCTGACGCAACCAACTCAAACGACTAAAAAATAAATTAGAAGGATAACTAAAATGAAAACACTATCTAAATTCGCTTTTATCGCGCTATCGGCAGCTTCTGTAAATGCCCATGCAGCGCTTACTGAGCAAGAACAAACAGCTTTAATTGACATTCTTTCTTGTTTGGAAAGAGTAGACAACACGCTGGTAGTAAGAGGATGTGATGTTCAAGTTGTTAACGGCTCTGCGGGTAACGTAGAAAAAAATGGCAAAGGAAATGTCATTATTGGTTATAACGCGCAGACCCTACCTTCGCAGCGAGTTGCGACAGGCTCGCACAACCTTGTGATCGGAGATGGTCACCAGTATACCTCCGTGGGCTCTGTAATTGCAGGTGACAACAACGCTGCCTTTGCAAACTCAACCTCAGTTGCAGGCGCAAATAACCATGTATCAGGCTTTCATAGCGCAGTCTGGGGTGGCGAGTCAAACGTTGCTGAGTCAAGCTTCTCGGTGATATTAGGCGGTCAAGAAAATCACACGCCTGCTTTTCATAACTTTGCGTTGATTGCTGGAGGTAAATCCAATACTGCAAGTAACTTCTTTGCTTCTATTTATGGTGGTGAAAACAATACAGCAACAGGTCAAAGCTCTATGATTTTAGGCGGACAAAATAATTTTACTCAGGGTCCAAGCTCCAGTATCACCGGCGGCCGTAATAATGAGGCCAATGGCGAGCTCAGTGCTGTTTTAGGTGGTGAGTTCAATCGCACCAATGGTTTCACCTCGAGTATCGGTGGCGGTCTTAGTAGAACTGTTAATGGCCAAGATGACTTTCAAGCTGGCTACTTCTTCTCAGAAAAATAATCTAATAAAAAATATTTTGGAGCTACAACATGTTTAACTTTAAAAAATCAGTACTACTAATGAGCCTTAGCCTGCTGAGCAGCGCAACTATTGCCAGTTCACACGACCACGACCCTATCAATGAGGAGCAAGCACTGCGCGCCATCCTACAGTGTATGACTAAAGTTGGTAATACTTTAGTTATTGATGGCTGCAACTTACATATTTCAAATGGTACAGGTTATACACATAAGAAAAATGGCGTCAGCACAGCCAACGCCGTCGGAAATTTAATTCTCGGATACAATGCAGTGCGCTATGGAAGTCAAACGCCGCAACTTGACCACAGCGGCTCTCACAACGTGATTTTAGGCGATGGCCACAGCTTTCAATCTACTGGCGCACTACTTACGGGACAAAACAACACCGTAACAGGTCAATCTGCCGTGATTGCTGGCGCAAACAACCAGATCAGTGGTAATGCATCGGCAATAATGTCTGGCAGTAATCACACTGTTGAAGCAAATCATGGCGTCATATTTGGCGGCACTAATCACACCATCTACTCCGATGCAACATGGGCGAGTATTTCGGGTGGCGAATCAAACAGAGTTTATGCGCCACTGGCAAGCATCGTTGGTGGTCGTCACAATACGGCCTACGGTATCGCCTCTTCTATCAGTGGTGGTCAATTCAACCAAACAACCGCTAACGCGCCATATGCAGTTGTCGTAGGCGGAAGTGACAACAAATCAGGCAATGCTGCTGCGGTCGTCTTGGGCGGGCGCTTCAATGAAGCAAATGGTGAAGCTTCAACAGTTGCAGGCGGGTTCAAACGCGCTACATCTGGCAAGCACGACTACAGAGCGGGAAGTAACTACTTCTCAAATCAATAAGTTTATTAGGCACAATCTATATCATTGTTCGGTCTAAGCCATCCCTAAAGATGGCTTATTTTTTAGACCACTCAAATTATTCAACTAAAAGATGGCTAAGCTCACGACGGTACCCACTGCCCTTGTCATCATCAAACAAACCGCACTTTTCTTTGCGAAATTGACTCGGCGTTAACCCAGTATAGGATTTGAACAACTTATTAAACGTGGACTTGCTATTAAATCCCGCATCAAAGGCCACAGCTAGAACCTTATGCTGCGTATTACACAGCAGCAACTTTGCTTCATCAACGCGATATCGGTTTACAAAGTCATAAAAATTCATCTTGAGGTGCATATTGAGTGTATTGGACACCTCAGCAGTCGTGGCATCAATATGTTCCGCTAGTTCCGAAATACTTAACTGAGGGTTTAAAAACAGCTTGTCAGTTCGCATCGACAGTTTTAACTGATGAACTATTTGCTCATTTTGATGTGAGTTTATTGCCTGTGCCTTCGCTATCGGCTCTGCCAATACGCCTTGTACATAAAGTGGTTTTATTTGATTGAAGTAAGACAAATAAAACAACCAAAAACTCATAGGAATATAGCTGGCAAGTGTGATCAGCTTGCTAATAGGTATGGAAAAAATATCATTTACAGATAGTAATAATAACGTAAACACCCAACATATCAGCTGAAAACGGGCCATAAAAACTAACCAAGCATAATTATCATATTGGCGACCCGTTCCTGAAAAAGATATTTTTGTTTTATGAGAATTCAGGTAACGCAATATATACACGGCATAAGATAACGCACATATCACACCAAAGCAGAATTCCCAGGTCATGCTAAACAGGTAACTTGCAAAAACAGGCAATAGGTGAAAAACATCTTCGAAAGAGACTTTTCTAGCTTCTATATGAAAGCGCACATAGAAATAAAAAACTAGCCCATAGAAGGGGTCAAAAGATACATAGTTCTCATAAGTCATGAAATCGGTCATGACGAAAGCGACTTGCGCTAGCTCCGCCATAAATAACATTATCCATATGCTCAAAAGGCTGCATGCGAGCGTTTTCGTTTTAGAAAGCAGAAGTAACAAACACAATATACCCGCCAAAGCCAAACTTAAAATATAAAAGTTTCTTATCACATCAGTGAGTAGCTCAAACATGTTGATTTTCCTTATTTTAATTTGCGCTATCATGCAGACCGTGAAAAACACACAAATGTTACAAATAAAACCAACTTATTTAACAAGGAAAATGACCTGTAGACTTAAACGCAATATTTTAGCGTCTAAACTAAAATATTGCGTTTGGCGTATTGACGCACATACTTACATATCAAGACTTAACGAAACGATGCCGATAGGCAGACCACCATGAAAAAATTCTCTGTGCTCCTAGTCGAAGATAATCATGTCTACGCAAAGCTAATACAACTGTTAGGTAGCGATAAAGCACAATTTACTTGGTGTAAAAACCTACAGGCCGCTAATGAGGCCATTAAAACACAGCAGTTCGACATCTACCTACTCGATCTTTATTTACCAGATGGCGACAGCATTGAGTTTTGTCGATGTATAAATACCCCGAAAAAGGAAGACACTATCACAGTGTTCATTAGTGGAGAAACAGATTTGGAGTGGCGACTTCGTGCCTTTGAGGCTGGCGCAGAGAATTATATTCAAAAAGACATTTCAAAAGAGCTGTTAAAACTAAAGCTGGATAGCTTACTGGATTATCAAGCTAATCGTCTACTCGCACTAAAACACGCGAAAAACGATTCTAAAGTTCAAACTGATAGAACATTTAGAACGCAGTTAGATCACAATGCCCTTATTCACTTCTATCGTCAATGTCTCAATCTCAATGATATCAGCAAATTTTCTGGCTATTTATCCTCATTAATGGAAAGTTGGGAACTAGACTACATTGCGCGTCTGAAGCTAACCGACGGAACTGAGTATCACTTTAAAAATAATGATGAAGCAATTTGTGATATGGAGCTTGAGCTATTTAACGATTTAGAAGTAAACAGCGCCAATGTTCAATCATTTGGTCAATCTACATTTTTTAAATATCAGCAAGCGGAGCTTATTGTTAAAAATATGCCTACTGATAGCTATAGTAAAGGGTCTTTGGTCGATATATTTCACTATGTTGTTGAAGCTATTGATATTCGATTAAATGAAATAGCTAAACTACAACATATGGACTCAATCATTCAAGAAATAAAAGAGCATTTAAAAGAACGAGAAGATGACAAAAGCCTTAGTTTGCTGAATGAGTTGGTTGACGATCTCGAATCTATCACAGTTGAAAAAGATTTGTCTGATGATAATGATGACATGGTATTTTTCTAACAATTAAGAACCAGTATAAATCAATTATTAAAAAGCATTTAAAATATAAAAACCAACAAGCAATTTAAAATATAAAGAACAAAAAAACAGCACTATAAAGCACTGTTTTTATTCTATAAATTAAACAAATAAGTCTATGTATTTAACTCAATTAAAATTGTTCTGAACTTGCGTTTAATTGCTCTTCAGTTACATCATGTGTGAACGGCGTGATCACAGGACCGCTGCCATACCAAAACATGCCGTATGCACAAGAGTTTAAGTTTTCCCATGTACCATCTTTGTAGAGAACACGTGTTGCGCATGCTTCTGCACTGCCACTTGGCTCTCTTGTGCTATTGCTAAATACACAGTATTGCCCTTTTCTGCAATCCCAACGGCCAGAAGTACCACTATAATTCCACGTTACTTCTGCGATTGGCTTACTCGACGTAAGCCTAAATATGACCTCGGTCGCAGGTGAGCTAGCTTGGCTAGAGCAAAACTGAGGCGTAAACTCTTGAGGTGTAGGTGTACCACTTATCAAACATTCAACCACAGCGGCTTGTGCTGATACACTTGCCATACCCAAACCCAATGCTGCAAGTAAAGTAAGTTTTTTCATTTTATATATCATCCTTTAATATTTTTAATTCATTATTTTTATTTAAAGATTAAAAGGCATAGCAAATTTAAATAACACCACCCCTAAAGTGGCCGCATGATTTAATGCAGCTAGGCTGGAGTTGAACAACAAAATTTAAACAGTGCTATAAAACTTAATTTTAACCACCCCATTGCTACTCCATTATACCTTTTACAGTGCGCAGCAATAGTGGCGAAAATAAAATGCCAGCTCCCTCACACAAAAGTCAACCAAAGTAATAATGAATTGAAAAATATAAGGTTTGAAAATCCACAATCATTTCATATGCAGTTGATTTTTTTAGAAAATAAACATAAGAAAAAAGCAAAAATTAATTTAATAAGGTTATGAAGGGATAATCCCAATTTCCACAAAATACAAGATTGAATCGAGGCTGTATCACTATAATATTATTGGTTATATAAAAACTATTTTCGAATAGCTGTTCAGTGCAGCGAAATAACTGCGATCTACACGATGTAAAGTGGGCGGTCTAAGCTCCACTTAATGAAGTTGCAAATTGCTCGACTAAGATAGGCTCAACTTTGACGAGAGTAGAAAAAGACAATTCAGGCCTATTTCGAATAGCTTAACGACTTTTGATCGATAAGCTATTTTGCAGTTTAGGACAATGATTTAGAGTGTTTTTTGACTGACCAGCGTACCAGAATACAACTCGCGCACTTCCAAGATATGCTGATTTGACGTGTTACTTTTCAAAAGAACAGATATATTAGGCACAGTGCTGTCAAGGCTGGGCTTGACTGGTGAGACACTGATAGGCTGATAATCCTTAGAAGCGAACTCTACTTTCGACAAAGTGTCATGAGTTATTGAATCTTTGACAACAACTTGTACGGTACCTGAGTTGCGCTTTCTCAGCAAAAGTAGTTCATCAGCCCCATTCTCATTAAGATCCGAAATCGACTCATGATCAACATAAATCGCATTATTCTCGTTGATTTTAACTTCCAACCCGGTGCTACCGTAGCTCCAGCCACCGTATACCACAAAATCAACAGTGTCACCTTGTTGCAATGCTAAATCATCAAATGAAAATGCCCCGGCATTTGCTTTTGACCACACCGAACTACCATTCACTCTAATTGCTACGGTCATAGAGCCTGAATCTCCAGCTAGAAATGCACCATCAATTGCATAGTCAGCTCCCGCTGGAGATGTAAATCGCGCGACGGCAACTTCACCTTTTGGCCCAGGGTGCAAAGATAGAGATTGAGGCGCAATACCGTACTTTACGACATTAGAATAATTGAACCCCACATTGGGTGTGTAACCCCTATCAATTGCGTCATCAAACCAATGATGAATTTGTCCTGTATCTACCTGATTGGGATACAAAGTAAATGACGAAAAATCTTTAGGCTGCCAACCGAAGGTCCATACACTGTTGTACGGCGATGCATAGTTAAAGTCCTTTGTAATATCATACTCTTCAGAAAATGAAGCATTGCTGTAGGCAAGTGTCGACAGAAGTAGCGACGATAATAAAGCGTTTTTCAAAATTTTAAATCCCTATTTTAATAGAATAATGTAAATTCTACCGCCTAGAGATATTAAGTTATTAATTTTAAATAACTTATGTAGACAGCAACGGCATAACCGCACAACCAGCCAAGCTCGACACCCGTAATGAGAACGGTTATCATTATAATGGAGTTCAATTGAATATTGGTTTCAAGAGTTTATTAGAATATCGGAATTTTCATGATACAAACAATGCACTTAAAAGCAGCACTATTGCTATCCACTTCAACGTTTTTGATGCAAGGTTGCGTTACCACGAACCAAGATAAAACGCTCTCACACAGCATTGTCACGCTGCACGACTACACTTTATATGATGCAAATAAAAAGCAGCAAATCGATATTAAAAAGCTCGTATCACACCTAAACAACGCGGACGTTATCTTTGTGGGCGAATATCACACCCACAGTGCTTCTCACCGCCTTCAAGCCAATATACTGCCCTTGATATATCGCCAAAATCCAAACTTAACACTGAGTTTTGAGCAGTTCACACGCGATAAACAATATGTGCTGGAGCAGTACATAAAAAATGAAATTGGAGAGCAGACTCTGATAAAACAAGCCAATGCGTGGGATAACTACCAAAGTGACTATCGGCCCTTGGTTGAATTCGCCAAACAATACAAACTGACCACTGTCGCAGCCAATACGCCATTGAGCGTCGTGCGTTGCGTCGCGCGCAAAGGGCCGGAATATATAAATACCTTTGATAAACAGCACCAAAACTGGGTTGCAAAAGATATCACCACCAGCTCACAGGCATATCAAGACAAGTTTATTGAGGCAATGAGTCATCATGCTCCAAAAACAAATAAAAAGTCAGGTCCGATAAAGCTAAGTAATAGTTTTTACGCCCAACTAGCTCGCGATAATACAATGGCAGAGTCTATTTACAAGGCACTCAAATCAAACCCAGCAAACCAAGTTGTTCATTTTAATGGTGCATTTCATAGTAATTATCATCTTGGTACCGTTGATGCGTTGAAACGACTGGATCCGCAACTCAAGGTTGCTGTGATCAGCCCACAATTTATCGATGATGCAATTGATTGGAACACGGGTGATTTTATATACACGATACAAGCACTTCCTGAGCGTTACGTAAAAAAAGAAAACTTGAACAAAGCTATCAAAGAAATGATGAAAAAGCGTAAAGAAACGCAATGTGAGCTGTAATCAAAAATGTATAAAGTGTGTTGCCTCCTGTGATTGGCTAAACTCTTTCAGCCCTTACGTCTTATTTAGTATGTTCAGCCACCGAACTGCAAGATTACTTTCTTAATGACAGATTAATCTGTCATTAAGAAAGCTGCCGACATAATGTGAGGAGATTATAAATTAAAATTATGGAAAACAATGAAATATATAGCTCTTGTTCTGGGTGCATTACTTGCGTCAGGTTGCTCTACATCCTCTACACACAGGCCATCAGACTATCAGGTGGAAACCAATGCGCCACAATCAACTGTGAGCTTGTTTCCGAATGACGGCCCCAGTATGAGCGATGCTCAAATCAAAAATGCCCTTGCCCATCAAATTTCATTGCCTCAAATTAATCGCATCGCCATTGTTAATTTATCGACCAAAAATAATTCACGAATGAACTCACAAGAATTCGTACAAATAGACAATGAAATGATTACGCACTTTATTGATAAGCTCAAAAGCTCACATAGGATTTACGACGCTTCTTTTCTACCGACATTATTGTTACCACAACAAAAAACCGTTCCCTTTTTACGAGAAGCAGCAGCACGCTATCAAGCGGACCTTATCTTAGTTTACAAAAATGGATGTGATAACTTTAAACAGCTAAGACTTTTTGAACAAGATCGAGTGCGCTCATATTGCTCTACTGAAGCTGTGCTGATAGACACAAGAACTGGAATTGTGCCATTTACACTCACTGCAACCAAACAATATACTGTAAATAGAGATGCTAAAGAGTTAAATTTCAACGAGACATTGAGAAAAGCAGAACTAAAAGCAATTAACGCTGGTTTAAGTGAAGTTGCAACAAGACTAACATCACATATTGAAGCCACACCAAAACTTTAAGCAGCACCTATTAGAGCCAATGGCACAAACATACATTGTGCCGTCAATCCATCTATTAAAAGTCAGCCAAGATTGACCAATGTACTTTTAGCACTTCACAGGCAGAGCCAAAAAAATTTAACTCTATCTAGTTTAGGGGCGACGTGAATAATGTTGACGTTCTGCTGGTATTGTTGCTTGAAAGTACAGTTACTTTTTAACTCTGAATAACCGAAAAGATATTTCCACTGTTGTCACTTATGTGAGTCATTATACCGCCCCAGCTTTGTTTTTCTGGCTCGTTAGAGAACGATACACCTCGCTTAGAAGCCTCTCTATAGAAGGTATCTATGTTTTCGACTGCAAGACTAAAGCCAAGATATCGTCCACATTCAAACTCGCCTTGTTCTTCTGGCTCCAAAATTAACTGAACGTTTTGCAGTTGCATGCCAACAAAACCTTCAGATGGCGATCCGAATAACACGGTTAACCGTAATTTATCGGCATAAAAAGCATATGCATCATTGAGGTTTTTACAGGGTATTCGAATTGCTGCAAGCTTCATTTTTGCTCCTACTGGCCAAGTTATATCAATATCTAGCTCTAGGCCAAATACGCGGTTCTATATACTATTAAGACAAAACAATGCCAGATTCTTTAAGCTCATTTGGTAACTCGATACGTGCAACAGCCCCGTCAGCATCTGTTCTGCTGTTTAAGGTCAATTCTCCACCTTGTGCACGAATAATTTCTCTACTCAGTACCAAACCAATCCCATTACCTTGCTCTTTTGTTGAATAAAAAGGCGTAAATAAATTGTCAGTATTGCTAATCCCTACACCATTGTCTAAAACGTCAATTTGACAAACTTCATTTTGTAAGCGCAATGTCAATTCTACCCTTTGAGAACCTATTACTTCATTGGCCTGTTGCGCATTTTTGACCAGATTCAATAGTGCTTGTTCCAATTGCTCAACGTCACAAAATAAAGATAAATTTTGCCCAGAGAGAAGCTTTACGCAAACCGAAGGAAATAACGTCTGCAAACGCAGCAATAAACCAGAAGCTGTGATGTGGCTTTTTTGTGGGACAGGTAATTGAGACAACTTCGAATAGTTAGCAACGAAGCTCAGTAAATGCTCTGAGCGCTTTTCAATCACATTCAACATGGTATCTCTGAGCTCTTCGTTCGATTGGTCCGATAACTCTTTTAGTGACTGAGCCATTGAATAAATAGGCGTCAAAGAGTTTCTTACTTCGTGGTTAAGTACTCGCACAAGCTTTTGCCATGCTTGCTGCTCATTGCGTCGCAGTGATTGCTCTATGGATACGTACACCATCAATTGGTACTTTCTCTGGCCTCGGTACAAACTGTGTTCAACAACTTTAAATCTTTGATTTTGTTTTAAAGTTTGCCACCTACCTTGCACTTGCTCCAACTTCAACTGGGCGGTACTAAGCCCAGTGATGTTTTTACCATGGTAAAATGTCTCAGCCGCTCGATTGTGATGATAAACATGATAGTGATGATCGAGCACCACTATCGGCAAGTCTAGTTCGTTGATAAAATCGAAGATAAAAGTCTCATTCTGCAAATACTCTTGCCGTTTATTTTTCATGCGCTCAGCAATCGTCTTGAGGTCGACTTTAATTTGTGCAACGCGCCCTTGTTTATACTTAGCTAAATGCCATACGGTAAACTCTTCATTTGCCAATCCATCCAGTTGCACCGCAACACCATCTAAGCATCCAAAGATGCGCTGGTAAGCTTTATAAAGCGCGAATAAACTAGGCAACAAGACAACCAATATTAGCGTGAATGACGTCAAGGCATCCAACGCCAAACTAATGGACGCCCAAACAGCAAACAATGTTATGGTGCATATAGGTATGAAAAACAACCAAATTAGGCTGCCCTCCAACGAGGCTGGCCGGGTTTTCATCTTTAGTCTTTTACCTGAATGTTAAACTTATCCACGCGACGATAAATCGCTGATTTACTCAAACCTAAAAATTCTCCCGCTCTAACAACATTGCCATCAAAGTGATCAATTGCCTTAAGGATCAGTTTTTTTTCTGCTTGCTCTAATGTCATCAAAGGCAATGGCAATAATGATTCGTCACCAGGTTGAATTTGCACATCTTGAGCTTGAATGACATTAGTATCCGCCATGATCACCGCCCGCTCTAATACATGAGATAACTCTCTCATATTGCCTGGCCAGTGATAAGACTTCAGCTTTTTATAAGCTTGCTCACTCAACGATACATCCGTTCGACCGTATCTATTCATGTGTTTTGCAATGAAATGCTCAGCAAACGCAGCTATTTCATCCAAGCGTTCTCGCAAAGGCGGTAGCTCTATCACTAAGGTATTGAGCCGAAATAACAAGTCACGCCTAAACTCCCCCTGCTCGATGAGCTTATTTAAATCAGCATTGGTTGCAGAGATCACTCGCGCATTGCTGCGTTTTGATGTCGAACACCCTACTTCTTCATATTCTCCACTTTCCAATACTCGCAATAGTTTTGCCTGCAAAGCGATGGGCAAACAGCCAACTTCATCTAGAAATAAACTTGAGTCATTGGCGAGTGTAAACCGGCCAGTACGATTTTCTTTCGCATCTGTAAAGGCCCCTTTTTTATGACCGAACAGCTCACTTTCAAATAAGTTCTCTGGTATCGCTGCCATGTTCACACTGATCATCTCGAGACTTGCTCGTAAACTTTCATTATGAATATATTCAGCTAGCATGCTTTTTCCAGTACCGTTTTCACCGGTGATCAATATATTCGCTTCCGTTTTTGCAATGCGCTGCGCTTTTTCTAGAAGTTGTTTACTCTGCGCGCTGAAAGCCAAAAAATGTGACTGTGTCGACGTGGTTTGCAGTAAATCAGTCTGTATTGTTGCGCCTTGCACAGCTTCTAATAAACGCGCGTTTTTCCAAGGCTTTTCAATAAAGTCACAAGCCCCCTTTTGCATAGCTTGTACTGCCAAGTCTATTTTGGCCCATGCCGTGATCACGATAACGGGGATGGTGTAGTTGAGCGATTGCAATTTAGATAAAAAAGCCAACCCCTCCTGTCCTGACGTAGTGTCTTGGCTAAAATTCATATCCAGCAATATTAAATCTATTTGATTTTGCTCCAAGCAAGTCATTGCGGCACTCGGGTGCTGGGCTTCTAAACAATGAAACCCATGACTTTCAAGTACGATTCTCGCACTGAGGCGAACGTCAATTAAATCATCGACAATTAAAACTGTTTTCATATTTCCTTACTAATTATCAATTATTGTTTGGAAAGTGGGCCTGGGATCTATTTCCAAGCCCACTGTCTATTACTCTTGACGCAAAGAAGCCATCGGTTTCGCGCCCAATATTTTACTCATCGGGTATAGGGTTGCGAATAACGCAAACACAACAATACCTGCGCTCACAGCAGTCAACCACAGCGGATTAACCAACATATAGTCGCTAATTTGCTCAACAAAAAACGTGTAACCTAATACACAGACTAGGACAGCTAGGATGAAAGCAAGTGCCAAAGGTAGGATAGTGTCCTGAAATAGTTGTCGATACAATCTTTTGCTTTTTGCACCTAAAGCCATACGTATACCTAATTCATAACGACGTAACCCTAGGTTGTAACTTAACACACCATAAATACCAACACCCGCTAGCACTAACGTAAACAGTGCGAGCAAAATACATAAGTTGCGAGTGATCCGCTCCATGTGTGTCATAAGCCCGTACTCCTTTTCCAAATTGGTTAAGCGCCATATCCCTGTGCGTTGATCAACACTACGAGCCGCTGTAAACAAAGTCTCTCGGCTTAAACTTTTCCCTTCTTCCATCTTGACGATATATGGAAAAGCAAAAGGTTGAGAAGCCCACCAAAAATGCCGCCCTTGATGTCTGCCGAATGATCTAGGATGATTAAAGTTCTCTGTTATGCCAACCACTTCTACCGGGTTGTCGGGGTCAAAGCTAATAAAAGTTTCGCCAATCAAGCTACCACCAGGCTTGAGTAAATCATTGACTGCTTTAGTCACTAAAAACTCATGTTTTTCACCACGCATGGCCGCTTCACTAAACGTACGCCCTTCAATGATTTTTAATCCGGTAACATCAAAATAGTCCATACCAACCCAAGCTTGAGGGATAAACACACTTTCGTTTCCTGCCATATCAGTAACTGTACTGGCTCGAGTATTGTACTGCACCGGGCTACTGCCATGAGCCACTTTCGCGACGCCATCTATTTTGTATAGCGCCTCTCTATACGCTTCAATAAATCGATAGCGCTCAGCAATGCTTTCTTCCATATCTTGGATAAATAGGTGCACCGCATAGAAGTTTTCGGTTTTACTACCTAATGGGCGATTTAATGTCTCCAGCGTTTTGCTCAGCACCATAGTTGCGCCAATTACCAAAGTTGAAGCTAAAAACAGCTGCACGGCGACCATCACCTTCACAGTTGTTGCGCTTACTTGGCTGACTGCCCCTTTGCCTGATGACTGAACCTGAGCGCGCAATTTGGTAAAATTAATAAGGCGACTTGTGATAAATGCAAATAGCCAAGCTAATAAAACACACACGAGTAAAGCACTGAGCAATACCGTACTGTCCAATGATAAGTCAGCTATCAAAGGCAAAAATCCAGTACTTAAAGAAACAAAGAGCTTTATACCCCATGCAGCTAAAAACAATGCCACCAGCACAGACGCGGTCATTAAAACCGAAGTTTCCAACAAAATGCTTTGAAACAAGACGCGACGCTTCGCACCCAAAACGGCTTGAAGCGCAAGCTGTTTGTGTTTAACTACAGCTCGAGAGACAAATAAATTGCTGACATTTAAAAGCGCAATTAACAGCAACCCGGTTACACCAGCTAGTAACAAAATAGCAAGTTTATTGTTGTCACCCAATTCAGCTTTCCGAAAACTCGTTACAATGGGCACTAAGTCTACGATATTCGGGAAACCCTCAACCCATTGCGCTTTTATTTCTTGCAGTGATTGGTGTAAATGGGTTTTTGCAGTAGCGTTGGTTTCGCCCGGCTTTAAAACTCCTATTAATTTAAGTGTGCCAAATAAGTTGTACCAAGGGCTTGGCTCGTCCTCTCGAAAATAACGTCTATCTGCGCTGAATTTAAACCAAATTTGTGCTTTGCCATCATTGAACATAAACGGGTCATTAAAATTTTGTCCAACCACACCAACAACGGTAAACTGCATCCCTTCCATCGTTATACTTTGACCTATGGCCTGTTCACTTCCGTCAAAGTAGCGCTGCCAAAATTGGTAAGAGATCATCACCTCCTGTACTTTTTCATCTAAAACCTGCACATTTGCGATATGTCGGCCGAGAATCACTGGCACTCTAAATAATTCATAGTACTCATCTGTGGCATAGGTTACATCTATTTTTGGCTGACCAGGTAAGTTGGTAACAATCTCTTGGCCAGTACTCACCGCTGCTGCTTTTTCAAATACTTGCTGTGTTTTGTACCATCGCTCTATAGATTGAAAGCTTTGATATCCCGGGCTGTTTTTATCGGCAAATACATTGTCTTGCTCGACAATAACCAAGCGATCTTCATGTTCTACATTTAATGGTTTGATAAAATAGTTGCTGAATAAACTCATCACAACAAAGAAACATGCCAGCGTAAGTGATAACGTCAGTATGATTGCAACAGAAAACCCTTTTGCTTGCCTAAGAGACTGAATTGCCAATTTGAGTTGATTGGAAAACCGAATGGTATTCATGCTATCTCCCTCTTTCCAGCCACATTATCACTGTCGTTCACTTCAGACTGAGTTTGCAGTACCTCTCCATCCAACAACTTAACTTGCTGTTTCGCGTAACCTGCGTAACGCGGGTCGTGTGTTACCATACAAATAGTAGTGCCTTGCTCATTCAGCGAGTCGAGTATTGCCATGACCGCATCACCATTTTTAGAGTCCAAATTACCCGTTGGTTCATCAACCAAGAGGATGCTGGGCTCTCCGGCCAATGCCCTTGCAATTGCAACACGCTGCTGTTGGCCACCAGAGAGTTGATTGGGCTTATGGTTGGCGCGATGATCTATTTCAACTTGAGACAAAGCGCGGTTAACACGCTGTGTTATGTCTGATTGGCTCAAAGGCTGTTCTCGATAAATAAGAGGCAGAGCCACATTGTCAAAGACCGACAGCTCATCAATTAAATTAAACGATTGAAAAATAAAGCCTATATGCAAGTTTCTCAACTCTGCAAGCGTGTCGGCGTCCAAGCTTTGAGTATCCACACCCTCAATTTTATATGAGCCCGAGCTGATGTCATCCAAAAGGCCCATTAAACTTAACAGTGTAGATTTTCCACAACCTGAGGGCCCACTTATTGCAACATAGTCCCCTTTGTAAATACTTAAATTGATGTTAGTAAGTGCGTGTGTTTCAACATTTTCACTGACGTAAACTTTTGAAACGTTTGTCAGCTCGATAACAGGTGTATTAGCCATAATTGCGTCCTTTTGAATTTATTGAGTTATTTTTATTTGTTCGAGATGTTTAAAATCGGACATGTCCGAGATCACAACTTGCTCGCCGGCCTTTACACCAGTTCGAATTTCGATGGCGTTACCGGCGAGTGTACCAAACTCTATTGGGGTTTTAACTAGTTGATTTGTTTCTTTATTGAGAACGTACAAAGCCGCTGTACTTTGTTCCGCTATGTAGCTAGGCCTTTGCAGAGATAACGCCCTAGCCTTCGTTTCTGTAATGATTCGCCCTTCAATTGACAGTGCAGGCCGAGCGTTGTCTGGCAAAGCGCCTGTTAGCTCTAGTTCAATGGCAATACGCCCATCTCTAACAACTGGGTCGATGCGATTAACACGAGCTTGAACTTCTCCACTGAAGGTGTTGATAATACCAACCTGACCGATTTGCACTCTACTAGCTTGTTTTTCTGGCACTTGTAAGTCAGCCAATAACGACATCTCGCTGCCGACTAAAGCCAAAGGTGCACCAACTTGTACCGATTGGCCCTGCTCAATATTGACCTCTTGGAGCATACCGTCAATTCCAGCTTTAACTTGCAAATTACGAACGTCGGTATCCGCAGCTTGGTAACTTAACTCGACTTCTCTCATTAACTCTTGCTCAATCTGTAAGCGTTGAGTGTGAAGGGCTTTGGTTTGTTGCAGCTGTAATTGTGCAAGCTTGACTCGCTCAGTAAGCTGATTTACTTCTAGCTGTGAACGCTTATGATCAAGGGCCGATACGATCCCCTTGGCAATCAATTTTGCCTCAGCTTCTTCTCTGATCTGTGCATTGGCAAGCTCGCTTTTAAGTAAAGTTAGCTGCCCCCTTTGGGTCAACAATGCACTATGTTGACTGAGTTTGAGCGCTTCGAAGCTGGCTTTTTGTCTTGCTAGTGCAAGGCGACTACGATTGAGGGTTTGCAGTAAATCTGGATTTGAAAGACGCATAATAACGGTATCATGTCTAACACGGCTGCCGGGTAAATGGAATATCTCTTCCACTTGCGAGCGATGACTTGCAGTGATAAAGCGACTTTGCTTGGAGCGTAATTGACCGTAACCTGAAACAGCCAAGCTTAGCTGGCCGCTTTGAACTTGCGCAAAAACCAAACTCGGAGCATCTACCTCTTCACTCTTAACATCTATAAATGCGACACCTATTAGCAAGGCGCAGCTGGCAATACCGATAGCTAGCGATTTAACCGGAAATTTTCGCTGTTTATTTTTCGCAAGGGATGCTTTTATGTCCATATTTGACCTTAGTGGTTGTTTTAAAACACTAAGGCGAATTACATGCCAAAATTAAACCCATGATTTATAATAGGATTTTTATTTTGTTAGCTTAGTTCTCTTCCCACTTTTGGGAAGTTAGTTTCAGTTTTGGGATAGGTTTTATCGACGCGAATAAGTGAACTTAAGGCGCGACAACACCTGCAAATATATTGAAGTTTTGAACTTGTATTGACACAGTCTAATACCAAATTATGATGGCTTTTTATCACCCCTATAGAAACTTGATTACTTTAAAAGCGCAATTTTAATTGTTCATGGCTTATTGCACATGCATTGAGTAAAAAAACAACTATTAATTGGATTAACTAAAATGTTTCTTTATTTACATTGCAAGCTAGTCTAGCATTGCGTCCTATTTTTTAAGAGTGGCCTAAAAATGCAGTTTTCACTGCTATGCCGCTCACGCGGATTTGACATTAACCTAGTAGGAAACCAATGCCTAAGATTTTTACCTCGCTCCTGTTTTTGTTTAGTTCCTTGCTGTCCACTGTAGAAGCGCACGAAACATCAAAGAACACCCTGTATAAAGAGGGTGATATTTACATAAAACAAAAAGATAAATGGGAAACATTGAAAATAATCAATGTTGGTCATGACAACCCTGACGACATAACATTACATGTCACTTTTTTTGAACATTCCGAAAAAAAGCCTACCAAATCAAGTGTCGAAAAACTCGGAGTTTTAGTGGGTCACACGACTTTATCAATAGCAGCACTAGCTGAAGGTTGGGAATCAATAGGAAATAAGCCAGTAAGTAAAAGCGAATTAGGCTACTTCTATCAATATTTGAAACACAATAACTTTCAAAAATATGCACATGTTACCGGGCAAAAAGTTGACGAGCTGATCGCTTTAGCAAATATAAAATATAAAGAAGCATACGCGCTTAGTGAACAAAAGAAGTTTAATGAAGCAATATCTTTATACCTAGAAGCGCTGGATATATTTCCACCTTTTTATGAAGCCATTGACAACATTGCCTTTATTTTTATGGATAATGGCGATTGTCCAGAAGCGCTCAAATACTTTGATCACTCCCTTTCTATTAACCCAAATAATGTCACTGCTCGCTACTATATGGGCCAATGTTATATTCAGCTTCGAGAATATCAAGCTGCAGCGAGTTTATACAAAGACACAATGGAACAATTCCCGGATGAAAAAGAAGCGTTTGAGAAAACCTACTTTCTCTTACTTGATGTACTAAAAGAGGCTAAAAAATAAGGGACTTCAAGGTAGGTACTAAAAACACCGTTTATTAAATTTATCTTTTAGATGTGTGTTTTCTTTAAAAAGTGAAGATGAAAAGAAATCTTTTTAGAGTTAACACACATTAATTCGAACTCTCCCTACTCAATACATTGTCACACTAATAACATACGGTACAAAGATTGCGGTTTCTAAGTTAAAAAATGCTTAAGAGCCTAGGATCAGGAAAGTAAAAAAGCAAAGCTGAGATAGCTTTGCTTAGAAAATAAGTTAGTTTGCAACAAGTATCCAAGCAGGTGAACGCCAGTAGTCAATATCAATGTGTGTTCTATCTCTTTCACCTTCGCCAGTTGTCAAATAACAACGATCCTGATTAGGGATATATTTACCAACTACTTTGATTTTACCATAACCATCAATAAACTTTTCTGCCATACAGTGATAAGAATACTCACCAGAGTCGCGCGCTCCACCAGTGATTTCTTTACCTGTTAAGTTGTAACCTCGGCCTATTCTTTTCCATGTATAGCCACCGCTAGGCGCCATTAGAATTGAGTAATCACTGTTACGCCAATTTTTTTTGTATTCTACATAGCAGTTGCCATCTGCACTTACTACACCCGGAACACGTCTGCCATCA
This sequence comes from Pseudoalteromonas luteoviolacea, assembly GCF_018100925.1. Taxonomy (GTDB): domain Bacteria; phylum Pseudomonadota; class Gammaproteobacteria; order Enterobacterales; family Alteromonadaceae; genus Pseudoalteromonas; species Pseudoalteromonas obscura. The sequence continues at coordinate 160,436 of NZ_JAGJEH010000009.1, forward strand.
ATACAAACCATAGGGTCAAATTGATTACCATTTAATGGCGCTTTTACACCAGGGCCGTTGTAACCATTATTAATATAATCTTGCTGACTAAAAGGTACGTAATTGCCCATTGTTGCTGCTTGCACGCCAACAGTGAATAAAATAGAGGCAACACCTGCCAAGTACTTAGTTGTCATAATTTTCCTTAAATACACAATAAGTAGCATGTTTAACTATGCTAATAAATTCATCCCAAAATCGGGAAAACAAAAATAACAAAACACCCAAGCCAAGTAAATATATTTTATACAATATCCAATATTTTTAATTAATTTAATTGTAAAAAACAATATAATTTAAATTGCAATAATTGGATTTTACTCAATAAAATTTTGATATTACCTGAAAGCTATAGGTGTGATGTGACTCGTGATTATGATGTTAACTGACAGAATAAAAATAAATTGCTGGTGATAAATGCGTGTTTTTTATTAGATACCCCACACATGTGCAAGGAGTATCTATTTAATATTTATCAAATATCATGATAGGTTTGAGTACGAAATATATGGCTGTTAGCTAGGATTACTTGTTTTTTCCATAAATTCAATTGCATTCACAGGCTGGTAGCACTCGCTTTCACAAATGCGTCGATAGACGCTATCATGCAGTGACTCATTGGTACGTTGTCCTACACCTAATTTGCGTATTTTTTCTGTAATTTTATACACCCAACTCATTGAGTCTCTATATTCATCTAAATGATAGGGTCGATAGTAAGACAAAAATCGTTCATTAAAGACTAAACCGTGCTCAGTCGCTCTCTCTTTGATCCAATGCAGTGAGATGTTAGCAAGCCCATCTTGTGAATACCCACCGCCTACATTACTGTGGCTACCTGCAAACCATTTTTGCTCCAGAGTTTGAGTTGAGCCTTCTGGCAATGTCCAAATTGCAGGTTTAAAAGGCCCTCGTTTTTCATCAATGGCCAGAGCGTGATAAGCATGCTCAATGTTGTCTGTTAGACTGACATCATGAAATTGATAGCGACGATTAATTAAATCAAAGTCGAATGGTAAACCTAGCGCGCCAACTGTATCCCAAACTCCTACGAACTTAATCGATATGTCTGTACATTTGTGTTCTGTTTTGAATGCATCGACTTCAGTGTCAGATGCCCTATTACGGTACAACCTGTATGCTTCTGGCATATAAAAAGCGTGGTCTTTAGGTAACAACCCTATTTTATTGATAAGCCCAATCACGCTTCGAATGGTATATGCGCCTCGGCTAAAACCAAAGCCATAAATCTCATCACCAGGCTGATAATTTAAAACCAAAAATTGATATGCACGCAGTACATTTTGCGATAGGCCGAGGCCAAAACCGCCTCCTAGAATTTTATCCATTCCCCAATGTGTACCGACGCCTTCACTATAGTAAACAACTTGATGAATGCCATTTGGACAAACTTGTTCAACACCTCGGGCCAACTTAACAACATTGGTTGGTTTTCTTTTACCACGATCATATTGCGCAGGCTTATTCCACGTCCCATCCATACACAACACCAATCTTTTCATCACTTTTCCTTTTAAAAATCAGCACGATTAAGAATTGACGCTAAGATACAATTAAACTCATTGATAAAAAAGGGCAATTTTCACCTTTACTTTAAATTGATCAAACTCGCTAGACATTCAATGCTATGCGTCTGATTCAACTATTTCGTACTCGCGAATAATGGTGATATCTCTGACTGATGGCGTAAAATACTTCGCCTTTACGACTTGATACTCTGGCGCATTAAAAAATGATGTCATGACGTTTTTATTTGGGAACCGAATAGTAAATACACGGTTGATGTTTTGCGTAACTTCGCTTTTTAGCACTTCTTCAATGCGGAAGTCATATCCGAATTCACCACCCATTGACACTAAAACTGGTTTCATCGCTTCACGATAATCACTATATAAGTTATCGTCCTTCACATCTAAGCCTACCAACATTTCATAGATTGCCATACTTTTTCCTTCTGTGTTCAAACCCGGTATTGCTGCGCAAAGAAACACTCGCGAATTAGTGATTTCTATTACTATTGTTGATCTAGTACTTACCTAGCCTGTTCGTCGTATTCATCACATTGACTCTAAACAGTACTTTCCTCGCTTTAAACCTAATTGACATTAATACCTTGGTGCTATTTCTCGGGGTAGATTGGAGGTGAGACCACCTCCGAAGTATTTATTTAATCACGTCTGTATCACAGAAGATCAAAATGGAAGTAATGCCTTTTATCTCAGCTCCACCTGCAATCTTTTTTGTATCCTGTGGGGTTAAATGTGTATCTGCTACTACAAGCTTTTTTAAGTTTGCTTTTTTTAATACTGGTTTCATTTTTCTATTCCTTGTTTATTTTTAAAGTGTTGATTTATTATGTTTTTGTTTAATTTTAAGTCAATGTTATTTTGATACTCTTTGATTTTCAACATTTATCTTTGAATTTTTCACTGTTGCTTCAGCCTTTTATTATTTATCGGCGTATTTGATCTGAACACGCAAAAGGGCTGAAGTTCAAGTATTTAGGAAACAGAGTCTGTTATGAACGAAATACCCCATTCCAGATTTTGTACTGAGTATTATTGTCACAACCTTCACAATTGCTCCTCAATGATCTTTTATATAGTACTGTAATTGTATTTTTTGGACAAAAGCATGATAGCGCCACTCTTTACACACGATACCCAAATTAATGATGCTTCGCTCAACGTCATTGCCCATATGCCCACAGCGAGTTTATCAACTTTAATGGCTAACGAGTTTACCTTGAAGCTTAGTGATACTGACTATATGCGAATCGCAGTGCTGCTTGCGAAAAAAAGTTATGACGAAGGCGGTTGCCCCATTGGTGCAGTAATTGTCAACAATCATACAAAGGAAATTGTGGGTAAGGGACACAATACACTCGTGCAAGAGTCCCATCCTTACAACCATGGCGAAACTTCTGCAATTAGAGATGCTGGCAGGATAGACTTTTCTCAGACGACCCTATACACCAGTTTAAGCCCTTGTGATGTATGCGCCACCTTGTTATATATGCGTGGGTTTAATCGTGTGGTGGTTGGCGACGTGAGCAACGCCTGTGGCAATGAAAGGCTATTGAAAGAAAAAGGCATTGTTGTCGACATCCTTGAAGACCAGATGGGCATAAGCCAATACGCTCAGTTCAGAAAGGAAAAGCCGAACCAAGATCTAGAAGACTGGCAAGGTTTAGCCGCAATATCTAAATCGTAACTAAGACCAAATGCACATATTTCAAAATTGGCCTTTTTGGTCGTCCAGCTAATTTTGTTGCAATTGAACTCTCAATTCTACGATAAATGACGAAAGTTTTTTAATTCCAGTTTCATTAACCTAAAGGTATATATATTTTTAGGTTACCCTCTTTCACACTACAGAAAAGCCTAAGTTAAGCCATTTATTCGGTATTTCAATTTTATCGTATTAAGCTATGAAACCATGGGGCATAAGAAGCATCTTGGCAGTGTTGATCATTTATATTTTGCTTATCTTAATGACTGCTTTTGTCGATAACCCAGCGAAACACAAGCTTTAACCATATGGTTTAAGATACCTGTCTTTACCGTATTATTGTGGTTTATCTTTGGTCCATGATCTATTTTAAACGCTGCTCAAACTAACTGTTTATAGTAAGTTTGGGATGGGTTTATAACAAAGGCGTGCTGTCAGAGTTAACTAGCAATCAACTCTGACATCAAGTTTGGCATCAGCCGTTAAAGGCGAATACCTTCAATATGTAGCTCTAAAGTCACATGGGTTGATGCAGGACCAAGGTTATAATCAATACCAAAATCTTTTAGCTTTAGCGATGTTTCACCAGAGAAACCTACACGGTAACCACCCCAAGGATCTTTACCTTCGCCAATTTTTTCGACTGGGAAAGTAATCGTTCTTTTAACACCGTTTAACTCGAGTAAGCCTGTAAGCTTAGCTTCTGTGTCGCTAACTTGCTCATACTTAGTGCTTTCAAAAGTTGCTTTTGGAAACTGTTTGACGTTCAAAAAATCTTTGCCACGAAGGTGCTTGTCACGCTCTGCATGGTTCGAGTCAATACTTGCTGTATTGATCACGATGTTAATTTTTGAATCATTCGGCTTATTTTTGTCATAGTTAAACTTGCCGTCAAAATCGTTAAATCTACCCGTCAACCAGCTATATCCTAAGTGCTTAATTTTAAAATTGATGAAAGCGTGTGCTCCCGCTTTATCTACTTTATATTCTGCGGCGTTTGCAACGCCCGACATCACTAAACCAGTTGCTAAAATCGCACTAACGATACGCTTTTTCATATATTAACCTCTAATAATTTACTTTGATTCTTAAAATTAATTTTTATTTAGATGCTTTTAATATCCGGCTCAAACCGCCATCTTTATTAATAAGCTGATGTTTTAGCGCAGCCATTATATGTACAGCTACAAACCCAATTAAACCCCATGCAAGCCAAAAATGGATATCACCAACAATATCTTCTTGATTGTCAAATGACCAAGGCAAAGCTGGCACTTCAAATAGCTCAAATACGCTAATTGGTTTACCGTCCGCCGTGGAGATAAAGTAGCCACTCAATAGCAGCAGTAGCATAAGGATATATAGTACTTGATGGCCAAGCCGCGCTGCTAGCTGCTCTAGCTTAGGTCCTGGCAATTCCTGTGGCTTAATGTTGATACATCGCCACACAAAACGGAACAACCACAGCCCCATTAAAATAATCCCTAATGACTTATGCAAATCTAGAGAGCCTTTATACCACGGGTCGTAATATGTTAACTCAACCATATATAAGCCAAGGCCAAACATAAAAAAGATCGCCAGAGCCATTAACCAATGCACTGCGATACTTACCCAGCCATAACTCTGATTGCTGTTTTTCAGCATATGACACCTTACTTCTATAAGTTACTGATCTTAGGTTACCGCGTAGAAGGTGAAATGCATAGTGCATAAAGTAAAGAACTAATGTGCAAAAAACTATATACTCAGACACTAGACGAAGTTGAATAATTTATATTTATAATTATGCAGAAATTAAATTGGGATGATTTCAAAGTTGCTCATACCGTAGCAAAAGCGGGTTCCCTTGCCAAAGCTGCCGCACAATTAAGATGCAATCATACGACCGTATTACGCCATATTAACCGCTTAGAAGACGCACTCAACGTTAAATTGTTTATCCGCCATCAACGGGGTTATCAACTCACCGATGCCGGGCATATCATGACTGAAACACTGACGGATCTTGATACCCAATTTATTGCCTTAGAAGATAAATTGCAAAGTATTCAACAGGAGTTTAGCGGGAAAATCAGGGTCACAACTGTGACATCATATTCAGCTATGCTTGCTCCGGCAATGTATCAGTTTAGGAAAACCTATCCAAAAGTTAGAATAGAGTTGTTGGCAACTGACGAAGTCATTCCTGCGCAAAGTGGAAATATCCATGTTGCGCTCAGAGCTGGCCCTGAGCCCAAAGAGCCAGACCTTATTGCTCGCCATGTCTTATCACTCAAAATGGCGTATTTTGCATCACAAGATTATATCGCAGAGCATGGTCAACCGAAGCATGAAAGCGATTTTAATAACTTTCACTGGCTTATGCCTGACAAGTCTAAGCACCATATTCCTTTCATCAATCAGGTTATTCAACACTTGCACAATGAAAATATTGTTTATACCAGCAACCAGTTTCTTGACATACAATCCGCCGTTGTCAGTGGCATGGGGATCGGCCCACTGTCTGACAACGACGCCAGAAGATATCCAAATTTAGTTAGACTTGATGCGTGCCCCTTGCTAAGTTCAGAAAATGTCGGGGCACTTTGGTATACCTATCACAAGGATCTTAAACAAAACGCTAAAATACGTGCGTTATATGATGTTTTGGTGCAGCATACCAGCCACCTTGCCGCTGGGTAAACGCACGTTTCTTATAGTGAACAGGGCTAAAAACCTCATCTACTAGTGCTTCTTAACTGTGATATCCTTGCCCTGTTCACCCGCATAAAACACGATGATCCTGACATCTTCATTGCCGACGGCTTTGCCTTTATGCCACTGGTGGACTAACTCAACAATGGGGTCACCGGATTTTAATATTAGCTGCTCTCCACTTTGTTTGGTTACATGCAATTCCCCGGTAATCAAGACACCCGCATTGATCACTGGGTGAAGGTGCATTGGCAACTCTGTTCCGGCGGGTATGACAATATCCAGTACGGTAATTTCTGGTTTTCCAGATGGGTATGCTGGCAATTCCGTGCCATCCCAACTTTGGGAAGTTTTGGCTAAGGTTTTTACGCTTACTTCCTTACTAGATACAGATGACGTGTTGCCTAATAATAGAATCAAAGACAAGGCTGTTAAAGATGATCTTATACTCATAATTCATGCTTATTTTATTTTTAATTGACCTTACTGTAATCAACCTGTTTAAAATTAGCCATGAGATTTTAAATAATTACGACTATTGCCTGAAAAACAAAAAGCCCGCGAAATGCGGGCTTTAAGACTAAGTAATGTAAAAATTACGCAAGCTTGTCTGAGGCAACCTTATATTTTGGATCCTCAATAACGTTAATTTCTACCAAATCAGACGCTTTATCTAGCAACTGTTTACAGTCTTGACTTAAGTGGCGTAAATGCAACTTTTTGCCAGCTTTCGTGTATTTCTCAGCCAAAGCATCAATGGCTTCAATTGCACTGTGATCTGCAACACGGCTATATTTAAATTCAACAATAACATCTTCAGGGTCATTGGCGATATCAAAAAGCTCAGCAAAGTTCTTCACCGAACCAAAAAATAGCGGACCATGTAACTCATAAACCTTAGAACCGTCATCATCTATATAATTGTTGGTATAGATATGTTTTGCATGCTCCCAAGCAAACACAAGTGCAGAAACAATAACACCTACACATACTGCTATTGCAAGGTCAGTGATAACGGTTACACCTGAAACTAACACAATAACAAATGCATCGCTCTTAGGAATACGCTTCATTAAACGGAAACTAGACCATTCAAACGTCCCTAGCACTACCATGAACATAACACCAACAAGAGCAGCAAGTGGGATCATCTCAATTAAGCTGGCAGCAAATAAAATGAAACCAAGTAATAGTAGTGCTGCTGTAATACCTGATAAACGGCTACGGCCACCAGAGTTAATGTTTATCATAGATTGGCCAATCATGGCACAGCCACCCATTGCACCAAACACACCACACGTTACATTTGCAGCGCCCTGACCAACACATTCACGGTTACTGTTGCCGCGAGTTTCAGTGATTTCATCAATAAGTGTTAATGTCAGTAATGATTCAATTAGGCCAATAGCAGCAAGAATTAGCGCATATGGGAAAATAATTTTCAGTGTCTCAAGGTTCCAAGGTACATCAGGGATGTGGAACATTGGGAATCCACCAGCTATAGTTGCATCTGCATTGCCGCTCATGTCTTTTAAGTAATCTAGTACGTTGCGAGCGTCTAAATCAAAACCAATCACAATACCTGTTACAACTAAAATCGCTGCCAAGCTTGACGGAATCGCAGTCGTCAATTTTGGTAGAAAATGAATGATAGCCATTGTCAATGCAACTAACCCCGCCATGATATATAGCTCTGAGCCTTGCATCCATTGCAAAGTACCAGCTTCATCCATTACTTTAAATTGACCTAATTGGGCTAAAAATATAACAATGGCTAAGCCATTCACAAAACCTAACATAACTGGGTGCGGTACCATTCGGATAAATTTACCCAACTTAAATATACCCGCTAAAATTTGTAAAATACCCATTAATAGCACTGTCGCGAACAGGTATTCGACACCATGTTCAATCACAAGACTTACCATTACTACTGCAAGTGCCCCGGTAGCACCTGAAATCATTCCTGGACGACCACCAAAAATTGATGTGATCAATCCGACGATAAATGCTGCATACAAGCCAACCAGCGGGTCAACTTGTGCAACAAATGCGAATGCGACCGCTTCTGGTACCAGAGCTAATGCTACTGTTAAACCTGAAAGCACGTCGTTCTTAGCAGAGCTTGGCGCCTTGCCTATAAGATTAAACATTTATATCCCCAAGTGTTTTTTACTACGACAGAAAAGCGCTGGATCCTAACAAAATCCAGCGCTTTTAACAAACATGATACATTATAGTGTTAATTTGAGATGTCTGTATGACACTAAATGATTGGTAATGCGGTTGAGCGTTTGACGCACGTCATGGTCACATTAGAGTGAACTTCTTGTACATATTCCAGGTTAAGTAAATTATCACGAACGAAAAGCTCGTAACCTTCAATGCCTTTAGAGACAATACGCAGCATAAAGTCCATTGTACCAGCCATGGTGTAGCACTCTGTCACTTCATCATAGCTCATTATCAATTTTTCAAATTCAGCAAGATTGCTACGTCCATGATTTGAGAGTTTTACATGGGCATACACCAACATATCAAACCCAAGCTGTTTTTCATCTAACAGCGCAACTTTCCCTTTTATGAATCCATCTTGTTCTAATTTAGCGATGCGCCTCCAGCACGGAGATTGTGACAACCCTACTTTGTCTGCAATTTCAGCCGTGGACAAACTCGCATCTTGCTGTAACAACGCTAGTATCTGACGATCAACTTGATTTAATGACATATTTTTCTTTATATTTTAGTGTTAAATTTTACGCTATTCACGTTGCGTTACCCAAAGCGACCGCTCATAAATGGGTTATTACGCTTCTCGTACCCTATTGTGGTATCTTCTCCGTGACCACTCATTACCCGAGTTTCATCACCTAAGGTAAAGAGCTTAGTTTCAATAGCGTGCTTAAGTTGTGCGGCATCTCCTTTAGGAAAATCAGTGCGCCCCACAGAACCTTTAAACAGCACATCACCAACTAGTACTGTCGCACTTGCAGGTTCATAAAAAACTACATGTCCTGGTGTATGCCCAGGACAGTGCCTAACTTGCAATTTTAGCTCACCTAATTTTACCACTTCACCTTCACTCAACCAGCGATTGGGTAAGAAAGCAGTATGAGGCGCAAACCCAAACATTTGAGCTTGCATAGGTAACTCGTCTAACCAAAACTTATCATCAATATGGGGGCCGATAATCTCTACATCGAGCGATTGTGATATTACCTTGCTCACTCCCACATGATCTAAATGCCCATGTGTCAAAAGCACAAATTCAACTTGTAACTTGTTCTCTTTAACAACAGCGAGAATCTTCTCTGCGTCGCCACCTGGATCTACTATGGCAGCTTTTCCCGTCAAGTCGCAAGCTATAACTCGGCAGTTTTGCATAAATGGTGTAACTGGTATCGTGAAAACTTTCATGTTACTTCTTCGCATAAAACATCAGTACAGGGTATTTTAAGTACGCTTGATCATAGTATGGTGTTTTCTCATACAGCCATTCAAGCCTTTGTTTATCACTTTTAGCAAATGAATTATCTTCACGGATTTTTTTGTCGAATGCCAAAGCAAGCTTAGGGCTCTCTTTTAACATTTTCCTAGCATATGGCTCAAGTGCATAATTTTCAACATATTCTGTTCGTTGGAAAATACTATGAAAATCACCCCATGCAAAAAATGAATCGGGCGCTGCGGGATGAAGCAAGTGTGTAACTAACTCTGAGTATGCTTGTTTTGTTGATACTTTCGTCCAGCCAGAAAGGGATACTTCACGCTCTATCAGGTGATGATTAAATGTCGCATCGACTCTAAAACGCCCTTCAAAGGGCATTTTAGCGAAACTATAGTCATCTACATTAAGCTGAGTTAGCCCCGCCATAACGTCACCGTCGACGAGCTTTTCTATCTCAATTCCATGCAGTTGAAGTTTTTCAACCAATGCTGAATATTGTGGAGGAATAAAGTAAGCCTCCGGCACAGATACTTTTAACTTAACTTCCTTTTGCCAGAAGACCGGGAGTTTATCATAGTGAATCGGCTCTCCCAGATACTTAACTTCTTCATGACCTGACAGTGCGCTTTGAAAGCGTTTAAATTTTATTCCTTTAAAGCTTACGAAATCTGGCTCTTTACTATACTCTCTTGAAACCACCAGCTCGGTTGGGTAAAAGTGTTTTTCCGATTCGACCGCTTTTTCTAACGCCTTATGCTGCTGCGACAATGCATCTATCACGCCATCGATAAAAACATAAGTCCCTAGCACCCTTTGCTTATAAGGCTTTAATGAGTGATTTTCTACTAGGATAGTTGGCAACCCTTTAATATCTCCCCAGCCATTTGAAAACCTTGGTGATGCAACCCAACCCGCCAGCCCTTTTTCAAGGTTTCTTTTATCCATAACAAATACAAGCGGGCCTGGGATATGACCAAACTTTGACAGCTTTTCGTCAATAATAGGGGTAAACTGCTCTTCTAACACCTTCGCAATAGCTGGCGAGTCGCTGGCAAAGCTTGGGTTAAAGCCATAAGTGACATCGTATTGATAATCAGCGCCGTCAGTTACGTGTACATCAATGTATAGCGCAGGATCGTAGTCGTTAATGACCTTCAAGATCGCACGAACACCAGGTGTGTCTAACTTGGTGTAATCACGATTAAGGTTTAAGTTTTGTGCGTTTGTTCTAAACCCCATAGTCAACGGGCCACGTTGGTTTATACGGTTAAACTCACTGCTTCGCTCATGGCCATCCACATTCAAAATCGGCACAAACAAGATATTGACTTTGCTTAAGATGTCGCGGCGCTTTCCTGTAGCAATATCTCTTAGCAGCATAAACATGGCATCTTTGCCATCTATTTCACCGGCGTGAATACCCGCTTGAATTAACACTGTTGGCTTATTATTATTTTTCATCATCGCTGGCGAAAACTGACTTCCTTCTACAGCCAGCAACATATTGATGTCTCTACCTTGATCGCTTGTACCAATCTTTATTGATTGAAACTGAGTCGGGTTTGACGCCACTAATCGCTTGATAAATGCGTTTGTTTGTTCGTAATTCGGAGACTCCAATCCGCCACTTAACTCAAAGTCTGTTGTCAGAGGCCCATTTTGTTGCATCAAGCTTTGACTTTCCCCTTGCCAAGGCTGCAATGGAGGGAGATGACTATTCAAATTAAGTGTTGCAGAAAGCAGAACAATACCTAAACTCATAAACATTCTTTGTGTCTTTTTTGTATTAAGTTGATTATATCAATATTTTATTTAACGGCTTACAATGTGCGGTGATTCAACAAAAATTCACAGTTAAACGCACTAATGCGTCGCTAATTTAAGGAAAGTTTAACTAAACCAATGAGTAAAAGCATATTAATAACGGGGTGTTCTACCGGAATAGGATTATATTGTGCAAAAACTTTGCATAACTCTGGGTACAAAGTAATTGCCTCAGTGAGGAATCCAAAGCACCTTGAACAGTTTACAGAGCTTAATATCCCTTGCGTCTTACTAGACTTGTCAGATGAGAGGTCAATACAAGAAGGATTCGAACAAGCACTTCAATTATGTGATGGCCAATTGGATGTCTTATTTAACAATGGCGCTTACGGACAACCAGGTGCCGTCGAAGATTTACCTACGAATGTGTTAAGGCAGCAATTTGAAGTCAACTTTTTTGGATGGCACACATTAACCCGATTAGCGATCTCCCATATGAGAACAATTGGACAAGGGCGTATCGTACAAAATTCGTCTGTACTCGGTTTAGTTGCATTGCCCTACCGAGGTGCCTACAACGCGAGTAAATTTGCCCTGGAGGGATTAACCGACACACTCAGAATGGAGCTTGCAGACACTGACATTCAGATCAGCTTAATTGAGCCAGGTCCAATTTTGTCGGAATTTAGGAAAAATGCACGGCAAGCTTTCGAAACACATATTGATATTACTGCTAGCCATCACAGTGCTGAATACCAAGCACAGTTAACCAGGTTAAAGGCACAAACAGCACCGCAAAAATTTACGCTTGGTCCTGAGGCTGTGTATGATAAGTTGCTCCACGCCATTGAGGCGCCGAAAGCCAAACCTAGATACTATGTCACTTTTCCAACTTACTTAATGGGTTATTTAAAGCGGGTTTTAAGCTCACGTTGGCTGGATAAGTTATTGCTTAAGAATCGTTGAGAGATTTTTAGGAAACTCAATTTGTTGACCAAATTGAAAAAACAGTTTTTTTGAAAACTAAAAAAGGAGCCAAAGGCTCCTTTTTAACATCGCTTTACTTAATTAAAAAATTAAGCTGCAAGACCTTCTTTTGCTTTCTCTACTAGAGCAGTGAAAGCTACTTGGTCATATACTGCGATATCAGCTAGGATCTTACGATCGATTTCGATTGACGACTTTTTAAGGCCGTTAATGAAGCGGCTGTAAGATAGGCCGTTTTGACGTGCTGCAGCATTGATACGTGCAATCCATAGTTGACGGAAAGTACGTTTCTTAGCGCGACGGTCACGGTATGCATATTGACCAGCTTTAGTTACAGCTTGGAACGCTACGCGGTAAACACGTGAACGTGCTCCGTAGTAACCTTTAGCTTGCTTTAATACTTTTTTGTGACGTGCACGTGCGATAACACCGCGTTTAACTCTTGCCATTTCTGATATCCTCTATTAAGCGAATGGTAACATACGATCGATAAGACCTAGGTCATTCTTATGAACCATAGACTTAGCACGTAGGTGTAGTTTACGCTTTGAAGACTTCTTAGTCAGAATGTGACGAAGATGCGACTGTTTACGCTTGTAACCGCCTGAAGCAGTCTTTTTGAAGCGCTTTGCAGCACCTCTGTGTGTTTTTAGCTTATAAGCCATTGCAATAACTCCAAATGATATTGCGTTTAATATATGTAAGTAGGCGGATGCGAACATCTCTTTTAAGGCCCAGCTTACACCCTGTTCCGGTGAAGCAAAATGAAAACAAAATGCTTACTTATAACCGGTTAACACAGGTGACTCAAGATTAAAAATCTCAGTACTTTGTATACCTGTGCTAAATTCTTTCAAAAATCGGCGCGAATTATGCCTGACTTATGCTTTTTTTGCAATAGGTGCCATCATCATAACCATCTGGCGACCTTCAACACGATTTGGGAAAGACTCAACTTGAGCGATCTCTTCCAAATCTGCTTTTAAGCGATTAAGCATGTCGATTGCGATTTCTTGGTGAGCCATTTCACGACCACGGAAACGGATGGTGATTTTCGCCTTGTCGCCACCTTCTAAGAACTTGCGCAAGTTACGAAGTTTAACTTGGTAGTCACCTTCGTCAGTACCAGGACGGAATTTAATTTCTTTAACCTGGATCTGCTTTTGCTTTTTCTTCTGTTCTTTTTGTAATTTTGCTTTTTCAAAAACGAACTTACCATAGTCCATTACCTTGGCCACTGGTGGCTCAGCGTTTGGACTGATTTCAACAAGGTCTAAACCTGCGTTTTCTGCTTGCGCTAGCGCATCTCTCGTAGAGACAATGCCCGCTTGCTCACCTTCAGCATCGATTAAGCGAACTTCTTTCGCTGTGATTTCATCATTGATACGATTCTTTTGAGCAGTAGTTTGCCCTTTTTTGCCGCCTCTAATGGTACGTTCCTCCAAAAAATCCAAAATTAAACGTGCGGCACTGTTGTAAATATGTTTGCCGCACGGGTTTCAAAAGTTAAGCTCTGTTTTTAATTTCTTCGCTAATTTTAGCGACAAAATCATCTACAGAGAATTTGCCAAGGTCTTCGCCCTTGCGCGTTCTTACTGCTAGCTCTTGTTGCTCAACTTCTTTATCGCCAACAACAAGTAAATAAGGTATACGTTTTAAAGTATGCTCGCGGATTTTAAAGCCAATCTTCTCATTTCTCAAGTCAGCACAAGCTCTTATTCCAAGTTTATTTAGTTTTTGCACAACTTCTTGGACATAATCAGCCTGTTTATCCGTGATATTCATGATAACAACCTGTTTCGGTGCTAACCATGTTGGGAAGAAACCAGCATACTCTTCAGTTAAAATACCGATGAAACGTTCAATCGAACCTAAAATCGCTCTGTGAATCATAACAGGCGTTTTACGCTCGTTATTTTCAGCGACATATGTAGCGCCCAAACGACCCGGTAACGCAAAGTCTAGCTGCACTGTGCCACATTGCCAAGCTCGCTCTAAGCAATCGTACAATGTGAACTCAATCTTAGGTCCGTAGAACGCACCTTCACCCGGTAGGTATTCAAACTCAATGTCATTAGACTTCAGCGCTTCAGCTAGTGCTGCTTCTGCCTTGTCCCACATTTCATCTTCACCGATACGCTTTTCAGGACGAGTAGAAAGTTTTACAACAATCTTTTCAAAACCAAACGTTTCATATGTATCGTAGACCATCTTGATACAAGATGATACTTCATCCATGATCTGCTCTTCTGTACAGAATACATGGGCATCATCTTGTGTAAAGCCACGTACACGCATAAGACCGTGTAGTGCACCTGACGGCTCATTACGGTGACAACAACCAAACTCAGCCATACGAAGCGGTAAATCACGGTATGACTTCAGGCCTTGGTTAAAGATTTGTACGTGGCCTGGGCAGTTCATTGGTTTGATAGCATATTCACGCTTTTCAGACTCTGTGGTGAACATTGCATCTGAGTATTTATCCCAGTGACCAGACTTTTCCCAAAGCCCTCTGTCCATCATCAATGGGCCTTTTACTTCTTCGTACTCGTACTCACGTAATTTTTCACGTACAAAGTCTTCTAGCTCACGGTATATACTCCAACCGTCGTTGTGCCAAAATACCATGCCTGGCGCTTCTTCTTGCCAGTGCCATAGATCTAGCGCTTTACCAATTTTACGGTGGTCGCGTTTTTCAGCTTCTTCTAAACGTTTTAGGTAGGCTTTTAACTGCTTTTTATCTGCCCAAGCGGTTCCGTAGATACGCTGAAGCATTTTGTTATCTGCATTACCACGCCAATATGCGCCTGCCACCTTCATAATTTTGAAGTGTTGACAGAACTTCATGTTTGGTACGTGAGGGCCACGACACATGTCAACGTATTCTTCGTGATGATATAAACCCGGACGGTCGTCTTTAGCAACATTCTCGTCTAAGATTTCCATCTTGTAACTTTCACCGCGAGATTCAAATGTGTCTCGAGCCTCTTGCCAGCTTACTTTCTTTTTAACAACATCGTAGTTTGTTTTTGCAAGCTGTAACATCCGCTTTTCAATAGCATCAAGGTCTTCTTGAGTTAATGAATGCTCCATGTCGATGTCATAGTAAAAGCCATTGTCGATAGTTGGGCCTATCGCCATTTTCGCTTCAGGGAAAAGTTGCTTTACTGCGTGACCAATTAAGTGCGCACAAGAGTGACGAATGATCTCTAAACCGTCTTCGTCCTTTGCGGTAATAATTTCAAGATTGGCATCTTGTTCAATGATGTCACATGCATCTACACGCTCACCGTTTACACGGCCAGCGATGGTTGCTTTTGCAAGACCAGGGCCGATGTCTTTAGCAACATCAAGAGTAGTAACAGGGTTTTCGAAAATACGCTGACTGCCGTCAGGAAGAGTAATTACTGGCATTTTTAATCCTATTTACAGTGGTGACACCTACGCCGCGTCACATGTATCTATTATCAATTTTAAGTGTTAGTGTTGCCCATCAACGCTTTTACGAATAAGCATTGGTTATTCAGTGATATGCTAAATTTGACTGGGGTCTTTCAATCCTGGCGCTATTGTGACCTGATGCGTGACGAGTTGCAAGGAAAAGACTAAGATAAAATAGTCGTTATTAATGGAAAATTGAGGGAATTATATGGAGCAGCGAACAACATTCAAATTTGCGTCATTCAATCTTTTGAATTTTGCAGAGCCTCCGTATGCATTTTACCAACCTGAAGAAATGTATTCAGACACTCAATGGACCACTAAAACACAGTTTATCACAGGGCTGATCCAACACATTGACCCCACTGTTATCGTATTTCAAGAAGTGTTCAATCCAGACACTCTCGCATCACTGTGTGAAGATTTAGGGCTCACTCACTTTGCCACGGTGGATTCACCTAAGCCAGATGCTGTCTACTCCAATGTACTTTTTAACCCAGTTGTAGCAATCGCATCTAAACTGCCATTTAAACAGTGTAAACCGTTAGAGCCCAGCCACGAGTTGTTAGAATATTTAAACAACCTCGCCCACTTCAAGTTCAACCGGACACCGATAAAGTGTACATTTGAATTAGATGGTTTTGGCTTATTAACCCTCTACGCAGTTCATTTTAAATCCCAACGAGTTCATTCAATGGCCCAGTTACTCGGCGATCCAGATCAAGAAGACCCCTTCTTAACTATGCTCAACCAAACAGTCGGCGCAATGCAGTCTCAAATATCTCGCTCTCTTGAAGCCTCCATTGTGTATTACGATGCACTTAAAACACAGCGAGAAAAAAACTCAGCGACCTTAGTGATGGGTGATTTTAACGCACATATTACAAGCCCAGCACTATCGTTTATGACTGAGCAATTTCCCGTTGCAAGTGAATCCAGTCTGATTGAAAGCGTCGGCCTGTATGAGAGCTTTGCAATTGCAGACAACCAACCTGAACTAGGTATCAAGCCCCCGACTCATTACTTTCAGGGAGAAGGTAATGTTTTGGACTACATTTTAACGTCCAAAGAGTTTTCTCCTCGTCACCCAAGTTCGCAGGTCAATTCGCTAACTTATCACAATTACGCCAGCCACTTGGACCCAAAAAGAGATGAAGAGGACATAAGATATTCAGATCATGCAGCAATTGCGATAGAAATTACTATTTAACAAAAAAGCTATGCTATTATCCCTGCCATTAGGTATAGATTGGAAAATACAATGAGAACATTAGGTGTTGAAATTACCGGCAGCGAAGCGATGCTTTGTCTTTTAACGAAAGAAAGTGACGTTTTCGATATTAGGGATATTCGACAAACTCGTTTCACTTTGCCAAATATTGGCCAAGATCATGAAGCAATGCGCAAGTTTCACTTCGACTTATCAAAACTTGTGGAAGACTACCAAATTGACACTATCGCGATTCGTCAAAGAGCGCATAAAGGCAAGTTTGCAGGTAGTGCTGCTGGTTTCAAAATGGAAGCGGCTTTACAATTAATTCCAAATACAGAAGTTCACCTTTTAAATGCAACTGAAGTAAAAGAACAACTTAAGCGTAACCCTGTGCCTGTTGACTATGAAGAGACAGGTTTGAGAAAGTACCAACAACAAGCGTTTACAAACGCCTATGTACTTATCATGCGCAAAACATACGGCCACGATGTAGAAGACGAACAAGCTTAAACATTCGGCCTTAGCGATGGTGAGTCAACTTGCTCACCGTCGAAATCTTACTCCCCCATTTACACACTTCTCTTTTTTTAAAATACACTTAAAGACATTAATTTCTGTCAATGTCCGTAATCTTATATATGGTTAATAAGACACTTGGGCATTTATAAGGACATTTGATGTATAAGTTGTTTGAAAAAATTACTAACCCATTTCCAAATCGCAATGCGGATCAACCTCCCAATTCGCTCTATGCCTTCTGTCGTCATTACAGCCGAGGTATGGAATACCCACTTATCATTATGTCTATATGTGCTGCATCGCTGGCGACGTTAGAAGTCGTGTTATTCAGCTTTATGGGAACGCTGGTAGATTGGATGCAAACCATGAGTCCATCCCAACTTTTGAGCAACAAAAGTGAGGCTTTGATTGCGATGGCTGGAATAACCGTCATTGGTATCCCAATTTTGGTATTTGTGCATAGTGCATTTTTGCATCAGAGCTTACTCGGTAACTACCCCATGTCTATTAGGTGGCTTGCGCATCGCTATTTATTAAAACAGAGTATGTCGTTCTATCAAGACGACTACGCAGGCAGAATCGCAGCTAAGCTCATGCAGACCTCATTGGCCATTAGAGAAGCCGTAATGAAGTTGCTAGACGTATTGGTATACATCGTGGTGTATTTTGGTGCCACATTGGTGCTGATAGGCAGTAGCGACCTCAATTTATTATTGCCGCTTTTTGTTTGGTTACTGCTTTATGTCGGATTACAGTTTTATTTTTTACCACGTCTCAAGCAAGTCGCTGCGGAACAAGCCAATGCCCGCTCTGAAATGACCGGACGTATTGTTGATAGCTATACCAATATCTCAACTGTAAAACTTTTTTCTTACACTCGCCGTGAGGAACACTATGCTAAAAGCAGCATGGATGTGTTCATGCAACCGGTTTACCGCCAAATGCGCCTAGTAACCAGTCTCAATGTCTGTATTCAAGCTTTGAACTATTTATTAGTTTTCACCATTGCTGCACTCTCTTTATACCTTTGGTCGAAAAATGTTATTTCCGCTGGCGAGATTGCCATTGCAATTAGTCTATCCCTAAGACTTAATGGTATGTCTCAATGGATCATGTGGGAAATTAGCAGCTTATTTGAAAATATCGGCACAGTAGTCGACGGTATGAACACCTTGTCACGACCTGTTGAGGTAACTGATAGTCCAAATTCGAACGAGCTTATCGTGACCGCTGGCGCCATCAGCTTTGACAACGTAACTTTTGCTTACAAGCGATATGATGAGAATTTACCTAACAATGTCTTCTCATCTCTTTCATTGAAGATTAAAAGCGGTGAGAAAATAGGCATTGTTGGGCGCTCTGGCTCTGGTAAGTCGACGCTGGTAAACCTGCTGTTGCGGTTTTACGATATTCAAAATGGGGCTATTTCTATAGATGGGCAAAATATCAATGATATAACCCAGGAAAGTTTAAGAAAGCAAATTGCGATGGTGACACAAGATACTGCTCTGTTGCATCGCAGTATTAGAGATAACGTTTTGTACGGCAGACCAGACGCAACTGAGCAAGAGCTAAAGCAAGCCATTTCTAAAGCCCAAGCCGATACTTTTATCAAGGATCTCGAAGATAGCCACGGGAATCAAGGCTTAGAAGCACAAGTTGGAGAGCGCGGCGTCAAACTCTCTGGTGGTCAACGGCAGCGCATAGCAATTGCTAGAGTGCTGTTAAAAGACGCTCCGATACTAATTCTCGACGAAGCTACTTCAGCCTTGGATTCCGAATCAGAGCATGCCATTCAGGCCAGCTTAGATGAGCTTATGCAACAAAAAACCGTTATTGCCATCGCGCATCGGCTATCGACCATAGCGCAAATGGACCGACTAATTGTGCTAGAGCAAGGCGTCATCGTCGAGCAAGGTTCTCATCGAGAGTTGCTGGCAAAAAATGGTATCTATGCAAAACTTTGGGCTCATCAAACGGGCGGTTTTATTGGCGTGGATTAACTCCCCCACAAAACAACTTACACGCCTGCTCAATAAAGGCTGCAAGTTGCTGCTCATCAACTGGTGGTTGCCATCGAATTGCCATCTCCCAAAAGGTAAGCCTTTTTAAGCCACCCCAGAAAAAAGCAGCTGCAAAGTGTGCATCATGGTCTCCTAAACACCCAGCCAATGACGCTTCTTCAAACCACACCACCATAGAATGTTCACAATGGCTAAATTTTTCGTTAAGACGCTTAGCCTGAGCCTCACTGCGCATTGATTCAATCATCACAATTCGAGAAAGTCTTATATAATCGGGGTCACAGAGTAAGCCAACTACACTTGATGCAAGATGTTTTAGTTGCACTTCAAAGTCATAATTTGGAATAAATTGAATTGCTGTTAGAGGCTCAATTCTCTCAATAAGTAAAATAACCACCGCATCAAACAAAGCTTCTTTGTTGGGGTAATGTTTATATAAAGTCCGTTTTGATACTTCCGCTTTTTGGCAAATCGCCTCCATAGTTGTTGCTTGCAAGCCCATAAGCGCAAACTGATCTATCGCAGCACCCAGTATTGCTTGCTGCTTGGCTGACAATTGCGTCATCAATCTTTCTCTCTTTTGATAATTAACATAAGTTTAACTAAAAATAGGGACAATAAAAAGTATACGACAGCGTTTATATTTAATCCAAAAAAGTACACGGATCCGTTTACCTTCATTTCAAATAAGTATACACTAGCGTTTACTTGTATAATTGTCGAGTTTATAACCTTAGCTTTGGTGTGAGAAAGGTATGACATGACAAAGTGACCGCTATTTTTTTCCAGTGGAATATTTTATACAAGGCAGTAAGCTAAACTGTTATTATTGATTTAATGCAGCGGTTTAGAAAGCACGATATTAAATAGGATTTGGAGTGTTCATGTATCCAGCATCATTCAAAAGCAAAGTTAAACACCTCTCTTTGGCACTATTTGCCGCAGGTACATTAAGTGCTTGCTCGGAAGCACCACAGCAACAGGCCGGTTTTGGTATGCAACCTGCTAATGTCAGTGTTACACACGTTTCAACGCAAAGTGTACCATTTAACATCGAATTGCCAGCAACTCTTCTGGGCGATAAAGAAGTAGAGATCCGCGCAAGGGTACCCGGGCTTATTGAGTCAAGAAACTTTGACGAAGGCCAATATGTAAAGGCGGGCCACTCACTCTTTACCATTGAACTTAAACCATTCGAACTTGAGTTAGAAAAAGCGCAAGCAGATTTGCACGCAGCAGAAGCCAATGTTGCCCAAGCAAAGCGAGAGAAAAACAGATTGGAAAGACTGAAAGATGAACGCTCAGTGTCGAAACGAGACTTCGACAATGCTGTATCAGCTTACGATATTTCTTTGGCAAACCTAGAATCCGCAACTGTTGCTCTCAATGAAGCAAAGCTTGACTTAGATTACGCTCAAGTCAAAGCGCCGGTATCAGGTATTATTGGTCGAGAAAGAGAATCTCAAGGCAGCTATATTTCAGGTCCAACCGTATTACTCACGGAATTAACTGACACCAGCACAATGCGTGCACGCTTCGGTTTTTCAGAACGAGAACAGCTCGCTATGCGTAAGGATGTTGAGCTTGGCAAACTGACCTTACCAAACAACAACGAGTTTGACGCGACCATCATTTTGCAAGACGGTTCAATTTACTCTCAGCAAGGCAAAGTAAATTTTTCTGATGTCCGAGTAAACCGTTTCACAGGCACCTCAGAGCTTCAAGCCAGAATTGCCAACCCCAATGGTGAGCTGCGTCCAGGCCAGTTTGTTCGTGTGCAACTCAGTGGAGCAGTCCGAAATCAAGCGATTGTCGTCCCTCAAAGAGCCGTATTGGACAATGGTACTGGTAAATTCGTGTATGTGGCCGCTGACAATGAGCAAGGGATGAAAGTAGCACTTCCTGCCCCTGTAGAAGTTGGAGAATGGGTGAATTTGAATGGCCAAAACATGTGGATTATTCGTTCAGGCCTTCAACCAGATCAGCCAGTCATTGTCGAAGGTATGGCTCGAATTTTCTTTCCGGGCATGCCTGTAAATATAGCGGCTGAAGGAGAGTAAGCCCTATGTTTTCAAAATACTTTATAGATAGGCCTATTTTTGCCTTTGTGATTTCAATCGTTATTGTGCTTGCGGGCCTTGCAGCTATGCGTACCCTGCCCGTTGCACAGTACCCTGAGATCTCTCCGCCACAAGTACAAGTCACTGCCGTATATCCAGGTGCTTCTGCCGATGTCTTAGAGCAAACGGTAGCTGCACCTATAGAAAATGCGATCACTGGCGTTGAGGGCATGATGTATATGGAGTCGATCAGCAGTAGCGCTGGTGCAACGACGATTACGGTGACATTTGAAATTGGCACTGACGTGGACCAAGCCGCAGTTGATGTGAATAACCGAGTTAAGCAAGTCGAAGCCCGATTGCCTGAAGAAACTCGTCGTCAAGGTGTTGTCGTTGCTAAAGGTTCATCAAGCTTCTTACAAGTTCATGCTTTTTACTCGCCTGACAATAGCCGTTCGAGCTTGTGGACATCCAACTACGTCACTATGAATATATTGGATAATATTAAGCGTATCCCTGGCACCACAAATGTGCAGATATTTGGCGCGCGTGATTATGCAATGCGGGTTTGGCTAAGACCAGACATCATGAGTCAGCTGAAAGTTACAGTAGAAGAAGTAACTAGTGCTATTCGTGAACAAAACTCACAATATGCGGCGGGTAGCATTGGCGCAACACCCACTTCAGCGAGCCCACAAGAACTGGTATACAGTGTCACTGCACAAGGGCGGCTCTCAACCCCTGAAGAATTCGACAATATTATCATCCGAGCTAACACTGACGGTTCAACATTACGATTAAAGGATATTGCACGTGTTGAACTTGGATCAAAAGATTACAACTTCAACGGTACCATCAATGGCAAAGATGCAGTACTGCTCGGTATCTTCTTACAACCGGGCGCAAATGCCCTAGATGTCGCGAAAGAGGTTGAGGCGGAAATTGAATCACTCAAAACCCAGTTTCCACAAGGGCTCTCACATATTAACTCTTATGACACTACGCGCTTTGTTGAGGTGTCTATTCGCGAAGTGTTAATCACACTGGGTGAAGCAATGGTGCTTGTTTTCCTCGTGGTTTATCTGTTTTTGCAAAACTGGCGTGCAACTTTAATCCCAACACTGGCAGTGCCTGTATCACTACTTGGTACATTTGCTGGCCTATATATGCTCGGGTACTCAATCAATACCTTAACCTTGTTCGGCATGGTGTTATCAATTGGTATCGTCGTCGATGATGCCATAGTGGTATTGGAAAACGTTGAACGGATCATGCATGAGCAACACGTCAGCGCAAGAGAAGCAGCCTATAAAGCTATGGAAGAAGTCAGTGGTCCAGTTGTTGCTATCGTACTGGTACTGTGTTCAGTATTTATCCCAATCGCGTTTCTTGGTGGGTTAACAGGCGAGCTCTTTAGACAATTTGCGATTACAATTTCAATTTCAGTCAGTTTATCAGGTGTTGTTGCCTTGACGATGACTCCAGCACTTTGCGTACTTATCCTAAAACACGAGCACAAACAAACTGCCCGATTCTTTTTGTGGTTTAATGATTGGTTCACTCGTATGACAGGTAAATATGTTGGGTCGGTCAGCTTCATGATCCGTCGTGGTGCCCTCGGCTTCTTATTGATGTCTGCTATGGTAGGAGCGACTCTGTTTATGTGGCAAAAAACGCCAGGTTCTCTCGTTCCTGACGAAGATCAAGGGTTTTATATCAGTGCCGTCTTTTTACCTGATGGTACTTCTTTAGAAAGGACCACTGAAGTCACAAAACAAGTTATAGAAGCTGCACAGTCAAACCCGGCAAATGAAAATGTTGTTGCTTTTACTGGCTTTGACTTCTTAGGCGGTGGTTACAAAAATAACGCAGCAACACTTTTCATCACTCAAAAACATTGGGATGAACGTGAGGTAGACACTAAATCTCTGGTTGGCGAGCTATTTATGAAAACCGCGCACATCAAAGAAGCACTGGTACTAGCGTTTAACCCCCCTGCTATATTTGGTTTGGGTAGTACTGGCGGGTTTGAGTTCTACTTGCAAAATAAAACTGGTGCGGATCCTGAGAAGCTGAAGCAAGGCATGCAGTTAATGATGAATGCCGCTCAACAAAGCCCTATTTTAGGCGGCTTACAAACACTTTGGCGAGCCGATGCTCCACAGCTCAAAGTTCATATGGATAGAGAGCAAGCACGTGCAATGGGCGTCAATATCAACTCTGCCTTTAATGCGCTTGCTGCAAACCTAGGTAACTATTACGTCAATGACTTCAATAAGTTTGGTCGCTCATGGCAGGTCATTATGTCCGCTGAAGCGCAATTTAGAATGACGCCACAAGATGTTGGCCGCATTTACGTTAAGAATAACCAAGGTGATATGGTTCCAATTTCTGCCTTCACCGACATTGAATTTTCTAGAGGGCCTGAAAGCTTACACCGCTACAACAACTTATCAGCGGTAAAGCTGATGGGTAACGCAGCACCGGGATACAGCTCGGGGCAAGCAATAGCAGAAATTGAACGCATCGCAGCAGAAGTGCTGCCACCTGACATGACCTTCGAGTGGACAGCATCTGCTTTCCAAGAAAAGCGTAGTTCTGGCACTACAGGGCTTGCGTTAGGGCTTGCCGTTGTCATGGTATTTTTAATATTGGCGGCACTTTATGAGCGTTGGTCTCTGCCTATTTCTGTGCTACTTGCACTGCCGTTTGGTACCTTTGGTGCACTGGTTTCAATTTGGGTTGCAGGATTAACGAATGATGTCTATTTCCAGATTGGTCTAGTTACCCTGCTAGGTCTTGCGAGTAAAAATGCCATCCTGATCGTTGAATACGCCTTGATGAAACATCAGCAAGGTTGGAGTGCGAGTGCAGCGGCTCTCGAAGCGGCGCGGCTACGATTCCGTCCTATCATTATGACTTCAATGGCCTTCATCTTAGGCGTTGTACCTCTAGTGTTAAGTTCAGGAGCGGGAGCTGGTGCGCGACATAGTGTAGGCACAGGCGTTATGGGTGGCATGATGGCCGCAACCTTCTTAGCAGTGTTTTTTGTTCCCCTGTTTTTTTATTGGCTAACCACCAGGAAATTAACAGAAAATCGATCAAAACAAGAACTTGCCAATGAGATAGCGACACATCATAAACGAGATCATACCGATACACAGGAAGACCTCGCTTAATTTTCAAACATAAAAAATGCCAGTAACACTGGCATTTTTTGTTTCTGTAGATCCTCGATTACAAATCATAACACCTTAATGGCTGTAAAAGCGCCAAACTATTATGTTATTATTCGCAATTATTTACTCCCAAAGGCTATCTCTTTGCGTTTTTATGTTGCTCTAGCATTATCACTATTATTATTTGGTGTCTCCCCGGTTTACAGCTCAACACAAAGTTCTTGGCAACAAACCTACGATATACTTCGTGCACAAGATACTCGTACTGCATTTGATTATTTAGTAGAGCAAGTCAACATTACACAGCCCAGTGCAAAACGTGTCTATATCGGCGCAACACTGACTCGAACGGCATTAGCGCTTAAGCAAGGATCAACCTTAAACACGCTAATTGAGTATAGCAACAGTGAGTACGACGTTATTTTGCAACATCTGGTTATGGCCCTAATAAGTTCACATAATAATGAATACGAGCAAACAATGCAGGCTTTTAAGCTGGCTATAACACGCGCGTACACCATGGAGGACCCTGCACTCACTGCTACTGTCGAGCTCTTTTATATCAATGCAAAAATCACATTAGCGAACTACATTCAATTAGACCATCATATCCAAGAGGTTGAGCGCAATGCCAGCGTGCTGAAAAAACCATTTTGGGGCTTAAACGCTTTACAAAATGCGAAGGCGTTGAACGCTAACTTTTTAGGGGACCATGCTTTAGCAATTGAGATGTATCAACAAGTTATTGCCAACTCAAAATATGAAGGAAATAAAGCCCCCTATTACAATAACCTGGCTCTCACGTATCTAGAAATTGGAAATTATAACGATGCCACAAAGTATTTGGAAAAGGCACTGATGCTACGAAAAGCACAAAAAAACCAATTTAAAGTTGCATTGGCCATGCTCAATTTAGGGATTGTTGCCAACAAAGCGGGAAATTATGACCTCTCATTGCAATGGTTAGATAAAGCATATCAATACTACGTACAGTCTGATAACGCCTATCGCCAAGCCTACGCACTTGTTCAAAAAGCCAAAGTTTATACCAACACGGCGAAAACAGAACTCGCAACACAAGCCTTAGATCTCGCCCTGTCAAAAATTAGCGTGTCGAATAACATTAATCTAATCACTGATATAAGACTACAGGCAGCAGAAAATATGCGTGCACTTGGCCAAATAGAGAAAGCAGTTCAGCAAGCCACTCAGGCTAAAGATCTATCTCGAAATGCCAGTGACAAAACGCACCTTATTCAAAGTCTAGAACTGTTGTCAGACTTATATGCACAGCAATCAAACTACGAACAAGCCTATACATTGCAAAACCAACTCATTACTGAAAAAGAACAATTTAATAGCCAAAGAACGATGCAAGCGATGATTGCACTCGAGTCAGAACTTGAAGTGACAGCACAACAGCTAGAAAATATTCGCTTAGAAAAGCATAATAATTTGCAGTTGGACCAGATCTCCCAGTTAGAGGAGCGACAACAATTCCAAGCAATAATAATTTTGTTCTCGCTGCTACTTCTATTCATTAGTCTGCGCGGATACTCAAAACACAAATACCGAGCGCAACACGACAACCTAACCGGCGCTTTGACTCGCAGCGCATTTTTATCTGTGGTGTCGCGTACAAACTTGCCGGCGATCGGCAAACAACACTGCCTTGTATTATTCGACTTAGATCACTTTAAACAAGTCAATGATGTTTACGGACACCCAACAGGAGATCGTGCATTAAAACAAACAGCATTGCTGGCAAAAGAATTTTTCGGAAGCAGCGCACTTTTATCTCGTTTTGGCGGAGAGGAGTTTATGCTGTTCCTTCCAAACTTGGCGCGTTCAAGTTGTGTGGATATTATTGAGCAATTCAGAGTTCAACTTAGCAACACACCAATAGATACAGAGTCTGGAGAGGAAATCAACATAACCGCAAGCTTTTCGAGTTACTATTACCAAAACTCACCTCAAAGCCTAGACAAAATTTACAGCAAACTCGACGTTGCGCTTTATCAAGCTAAAAAGTCTGGTAGAAACCGCGTTGTGTGCGCACTTTAGCTTTTATAGCTACATACAGGGCATGCATGAATTATTGTCGCAGAGCAAATAAATTAGGCTTACACTATTGTATCGTGAGCACAATAATTACGCTACAAAACGCACTGCCACCACGTTAAAACAGCAACAAAAACTAGGGCACTTAAATACATTTAAAGTAAGTGGTGATTACCTCATTCCAAGTCATTGTACCTTGGTTATCTGTGGCACATCGTCAGGTGTTGTAGATTGAGTTCAAAACTAAAACTGTTCGTGCTGATATACAGTGGGTTGAGCACTGAAGCTTGCTCAACCCATTTAGAACAATATTAATTAAAGGCCAAATACAACCTTTTCACTCTTCAACATTTTGCTGCTCAACATAGTGAAAATAGCAAACAAGGCCAATGTGCCAAAAGACGATAATATCACTTGCATCAGAGGGAGTTCATTACCCTTGATAACCTCAATCATGGCGTACTGCTGCGCTGCAATGGGGATCCATTGTACATAGTCGGTCGCGATATCATAGGTTGTCATCATACTCAAACCGATGGGTACAAATAACACAAAAGCAACGTAAGACTGAGCCTCTTTAAACGACTTTGCCATAAAGGAGACAAACACAAGTAGACTCGCCGACATCAAGGCAATAGGTAACCCTATAAGAGTGCAAAATAGTATAAACATAACGTCTAAATTGATGCTAAAACCAAGCTGCTCCCATGGCACCATGCCATATGCGAACTTGGAAACAATCAAGACTAAAACCAATCCTATCATCGAATAACTGGCGATGGCAGCCACTTTTGCTAACACTATTTGCGTGCTACTCAATGGGTGGCTTAATAGGAGCGCCAATGAATTCCGCTCTCGTTCACCTGCACTGGTGTCAATGGCTAAGTTCATCGCAGAATAGAATAGCGCAATGATTATAGACAGAGTTGCAATACCTAAAAACATACCCCCTTTTGAATCTGGCGTTGCCTGATCATGGGTTTGTACATTGATTGCACGCATAATACTTGGGTCAATGCCTCGGCTAATCAACCTAAGTCCTGCTACCTCAGAATTATATCGAGCAAGTGCTGCTTCTAACCGACGAACTGACTTAATCAGTTTGTTATCAGATTTGTCGGCAACGATCGTTACACGCGCACTGCGACCTTCAGACATATCTAGCTCATAGTCTTCATCTATGATGAGTGTAATCGCTTTTGTATTGCCTTCTTGGCCATGACTAATATCATAAGCTTCTAAATAGCTTACAAGACTAGGGGCAGCATCTGAGTTCTCTATCGTAATTTCGAGTGCTTCTGGAGAGCTCAATTGTTTCAATAATATAGTAAACAACAAGCACATCACGATGGGCGCACCAATCGCGTAATAAAGACCTGCCATTACCGAGCGTTTATCTCGACTAGCATCCAGCATTTCTTTTTTATACAGAACTTGAACGAGTTTCATCATGCTGCAAGCCCTTCATCTGATCCTATTAATGCAATAAAAGCTTCTTCCAGTGTTTCTTTTTGAGTCTGTTGACATAATGCTTGTGGAGAGCCTTCGGCAACCACTTTTCCGCTGACCATAACAACAACATGGTCGCACAATGCTGCAACTTCTTGCATCACATGACTAGAAAACAAGACGCAATGTCCCTGCTCTTTGAGCATAAGTAACAAGTCTCGCAAAATGCGTGTACTCATCACATCGAGCCCACGGGTAGGCTCATCGAGAATAATATTTGTCGGCTGATGAACAATGGCCTGGGCCAGCGCAGTTTTCATACGCTGCCCCTGTGAGAAGCCTTGACACTTGCGATCAGCAATATCTTCCATTTGAAGTTTTTCAAGTACATTATTTGTAGCTGTGATCGCATCTTGCTTTTCCATCCCACTAAGCTCTGCGAAAAATTGGACATACTCTCTAGGGGTTAAACGCTCGTACAAGCCACACGGGTCAGGGAATAAGCCTAGCTGTTGCTTGGCACGCATAGGTTCGGCCGCCACATCAATATTGTCTATCTTGGCAAACCCGCTATCGGCTTGAAGAAGGCCAAATACAGTTCGCAAGCATGTGGTTTTGCCTGCCCCATTGGGACCCAAAAGCCCTGTTATTTTGCCATCATCAGCGCGAAAACTTAGTTTATCCAGAGCTTGCACCGTGCCAATCTTTTTCTCTAAGTCAGTTACTTCAATCATTAGTTTTCCCTTTACTCTGGTTGGCAACTGGGCCATTAATATTCATGAAGTACTGCTTTCGGTTGTCTTTATCTAAACAATCAGTAGTCAGCTCAGAAAACGTCAAGGTATTAATGAATTGCCCTATCACTTTGTTGGCACAGGTTTGTGCCGCAACGCCATGAGTTGCAGATGGCGCTACGAGGTGTTTTGCATTGGACAAGTTAACCATGGCAAGCTCTGCCCAGCTTGGTGGAGTTGCGGGGTCTAGCCCACCAGAGAGAAGTAAAATAGGTAAATCTGTTTTTACTGGTTTATAAAATGACTCATCCACTGGCTCTACTTGCCATATTGGGCAGATGGCATCTAGCGACTCAATCATCATTTTACCAAAATAGGATTGGCTATATTGAACTCGGTCGGGTTCGGTCAGGTTTGGCCAGTCTTCACCACATGTGATAGCGCTGTGCATACCCATTGCAATGCCACCTAATGTTGTTTCATTGCCAAGTAATCCAGCCAGTGGGCTATAGTTTTCACGCTTAGCCGAGTCTATTACCAGCGGGATCAATGAACGTGTAGTATGGCTATATAGAGCCATTCTTACCGCGCCTCGCAGTTTACTTTCGGTGATTACAAGTTTGATCTCTTCAAAGGTGCGAGGATGCCTGACTTTTACAGTAATCGGTTTATCTTTAAGCGACGCGATAAGCTCTGCATAGTCATTGGCCAGCGTTGGATACTGTTTTAAACACGCATTGTCAGCCATGCAATCCAAAAACACTTCATTTAGCGCACCATCAATAGCGTCGCCGATCGCAACTAAACTTTGCTGCATAGGTACGACACCGTCAAGTGTTGCACTGGCGACCGACTCTGGGTATTGACGCAAATACTCTTGTGCTATGCGAGTACCATAAGATGCACCATACAGGTGTAATTTGTCATACCCAAGCGCGATTCTCACAGCTTCAAAATCGCTGGCGGCGGCTACGGTTGTAAAGTTTGATAAGTCGACTTGTAGTTGCGCTTTGCACTTATTGGTTTCTTCTTGCGTAAAAGTAATAAACGACAGGGCTTGATCGTCGAATGCAAATTGCTCTTTTATACTGCCACTGTCACATTGTAAAAGTTGAGATTTTCCTGTTCCACGCTGGTCCACAAGGATAATGTCTCTGTTCTCTCTTGCATACTTTAAGTTACGTGCAAATATTGCCGCCACTTCAATCGCTGATTGTCCAGGACCACCAGCGAATGCTAATACAGCCTCTTTTGGGTGCAATTGTTTTATCGCCGGGATCACGGCGAAATGAATTTCCACTTTTTCCGAAGGCGAATTCTTTGACAACGGTTGGCTAACCGAGCCACACATTAATCGGTCTTGAAGCCCTTCAACATAACACGCTTCAAGAGGTGTATTTTGTTGCGCAGTGGCTATCCCAGAACAGGCAATGGCAAGAGTCGCTAAGCCAGAACTAAACAGCTTAACAAAGTGGCTGCCGTACTTATTCATTACTGTTTTCCTTATGTAAATCAACACCTGTTTTTAGATTCGTTGTTGATATTTTTTGTATTAGTCGATTAATACAGAGGGCGTTAGAATAGAGGGCCGATTGTGGCAAGTCAACTGTTCACGTTTCTAATTTAGATGCATAGAGTGAGCAATCATCAATTCAGCATGACTGTGATATTTGCCCGTCGGCAGGTTTATTTGATTGACGTTACTTTGAAAACATCTGTCCAATAAAAAGGCCAGCAAATGCTGGCCTTTTAGTTATTTCTTACGTTTTTTCTCTTCTTCAACCCACTTACCATCAACAAAAGTTGCTTTCCAGCCTGTGGCTTTTCCTTCAACTTCTGTCATGACATATTGAGTCTTCGTTTTTCGAGAGTACCTAACTACCGCTAAGTTCCCGTCGTTATCCTGCTCTGGCGCATCCGCAAGATAATAAAACTTAGGAGAAATTCGATCTCTAAATCTCTTCAACTCTGCCACTTTTGGCGCACGAGTTTCCCTCGATTTAGGGAATGTATGCGCCGCCAAGAAAATGCCCGATGCACCGTCTCTCAGGACGAAGTGTGCTTCCGACTTTTCACATTCCAATTCAGGTAGCGGAACTGGATCTTCTTTTGGTGGCGCTGGCTCACCACTTTTCAGTAGTTTACGCGTATTTTTACAATCTTCTTTTGTACAGCCAAAGTACTTACCAAATCGCCCTGACTTGAGCTGCATATCAGCGCCGCATTTGTCACACTCAATAACAGGTCCATCATAACCTTTTATCTTGAATGTTCCCTGCTCAACAACATAACCACCACATGCAGGGTTATTACCACACACATGGATCTTGCGTGTCTCATCTATCAGGTATGAGTCCATTGCCGTTTCACAGATTGGGCAGCGTTTTTTCTGTCTTAAACTTTCTGTTTCAGCATCTTCAACATCTTCAGCATCAATGGCTTCATCACCAGAGATCAAATTCATTGTTGTTGTGCAACGTTCTTTAGGTGGCAAGCTATACCCGGTACAACCTAAGAACACACCAGTCGATGCTGTACGAATACCCATTTTTCTGCCACAAGTTGTACAGTCAATGTCTGTCTCGACCATCACATTTTGACGCATGCCGCCTTCGGCTTCATCTTGACCTGCCAATTCAAGCTGCTGTGAAAAGTCCGCATAAAACTTATCAAGAACATGAGTCCATTCCCTTTCACCTTCAGCAATGTCATCCAAACGACCTTCCATTTTTGCTGTGAAGTCAAAGTTCATTAGATCATTAAAGTTCTCAACTAAGCGATCTGTAACTATCTCTCCCATTTTTTCAGCGAAGAAACGTCTGTTTTCCACACGTACATATCCGCGCT
This sequence comes from Pseudoalteromonas luteoviolacea, assembly GCF_018100925.1. GTDB lineage: Bacteria > Pseudomonadota > Gammaproteobacteria > Enterobacterales > Alteromonadaceae > Pseudoalteromonas > Pseudoalteromonas obscura. The sequence goes on from NZ_JAGJEH010000009.1 coordinate 192,153, forward strand.
CTTGTATTGTTGAGATAATTGCCGCGTAAGTAGACGGACGTCCGATCCCTCTCTTTTCCAATTCTTTAACTAAGCTTGCTTCACTGTATCTAGCCGGTGGCTTAGTGAAGTGCTGTTTAGGATCTAGACTCACTAAGTCAACGTTGTCACCTACGGCCACAGCAGGCAATGCTTGCTCTTCTTCGTTCTTTTTGCGCACTGCTGGTTGTACTTTAGTCCAACCATCAAACCTCAATACACGTCCACGTGCTTTTAGGGTGTAGTCGTTTGCACCAAGAGTGATATTGGTCAGGTCATACTCAGCAGGAGTCATTTGACAAGCAACAAACTGTCGCCAAATAAGTTCGTATAACTTCTTAGCATCCGCGTCAACGCCCTCGACATGTCCTGATAATACATTTACATCAGACGGTCGAATTGCTTCGTGCGCTTCCTGTGCATTTCCCTTAGCACTATATTTTATAGGTGCTTTTGGTAAATACTTGTCACCAAAGTTCCCTTGAATATATTCGCGACACATTTCAACGGCATCATTTGACAAGTTTGTTGAGTCAGTACGCATATAAGTTATGTAACCAGCTTCATACAAACGTTGCGCCAACATCATGGTTTTCTTTACGCCGTAACCTAATCTGGTACTCGCAGCCTGCTGCATGGTCGAAGTAATAAAAGGTGCACTCGGCTTACTCTTACTTGGCTTCTCTTCAACTTTAACAACAGAAAGACTTGCGCTTTCAATATCCGCAACTGCTTTTAATGCTTCTTGCTCATTAACGGGCTTAAACGCTTGACCTTGATACTTAGTCACAGCAAAACGAACATCGCTTGCTGCCAGTTTTGTATCGGCATGAATATCCCAAAATTCTTCAGGGATAAACGCTTTAATTTCTCTTTCTCGCTCAACCAGCAAACGCACAGCAACCGATTGAACTCGACCAGCTGATAACCCTCGCGCGACTTTTTGCCACAGCAAAGGTGAAACCATAAATCCTACAACTCGGTCTAGAAAGCGGCGAGCTTGTTGCGCATACACCATATCAGTATTGAGCTGACCCGGCGCCTCAAATGCTTGTGTAATTGCGTTTTTGGTTATCTCATTAAATACCACTCGCTTATACTTTGACGCATCACCACCGATTATCTCTTCAAGGTGCCAAGCAATTGCTTCCCCTTCTCTATCCAAATCGGTTGCGAGATAGATATGGTCTGCATCTTGCGCAAGCTTTGTAAGCTCTTGAACAACTTTTTCCTTGCCAGGCAACACTTCATAGTGAGGCTCCCAGCCCTTCTCTGGGTCAATACCCATTCTTGCAACTAAATTAGCGTAGTCCTTTTGTTTGCGATATGCCGCCTTCTCTTCTGGTGACATTTTACGTACTTCAGCCGGAGACTTGGTAGCAACCCCTTTGGTTTTACCCGCTCCTGACGTTGGTAGATCACGAACATGACCTACACTGGATTTCACAATGTAGTCTTTTCCCAAATACTTATTAATAGTTTTGGCCTTTGCGGGAGACTCTACGATTACTAGCGATTTGCCCATATTTGCCTATTTTGACTAATTTTGTCTGTTGTGCCCTCTTGGGCGTTATTATTTATAGGTATATCCACAAACACCTATTGTTACAAGCTTTTCATTCTAACTTTTATCTGAACAGTGATTAATTAAGCAATTATTGCTTCATTTTTACTCAATCACATCTTTGTGACTCGTTAAAGAGGCGAATATAGCGGATATGTGAGGAAATTCAAGCGTTAATAAAAAAGGGCCTTAAAAAAGGCCCTTTGACTACGAAATTTTAACCATTATCTTGAATCGTCAGTGTTTTGGTTCTGACTATAGTTTCACCAGGGTTATTTGGATCTGGAATCGTGAATGTCACTATTAAGTTTCCAGAACTTAAATTATTGGCTGCATTTTCAGGCGTGACTAAAACGACAGCTTTACCACGATCAAAACCACCACTGGCATATATAGTACCAGTTAACTCCTGTACGGTTATTGAGCCGTTTTGAGTCGAGATACTCACCGTGGTGCCTTCTGGTAACGTGTTACCGTACAGATCAGAGTAATATATCTCTACCATCACCTGCGCAGTTTCATTTTCACCATCACCATTGAAGTCCCCTATCATTATACGATTTATATCGCAATAATTAGCGTTTTCAGTATCCTCAAGTCCAAATAGACCTTCGACAGGTAGCGTAACTACTTCGGAATCAGGATCTTCAGGATCTATTGGACCGACTGGATTGCTACACGCTTCACCAACGCCGCCAATATGTGACTTATTGACGACGAAACGAGCATATACTACGTCGCTTGACGCAACAATTTCAAACTGCTTCCTAATATCAACAAGATCTTTACTACATTGGCCCGCTTCTTCGGCAGCCTGTCCACATAAGAGACCATTGTAAATACCAGTTGTTGGATCAGCAGGTAATCCGTCGTAGCGGCCATTATTGTTGGCATCTAAATAAGGTTCATTGTGACCACCATTACTCAAAGTCGGTTCACATGGGTCGTTTGCTTCCCCATTACTTGGGTCACAATCTACAGCGTCAAATTGGTTATTGCCATTAAAATCAATGAAAGCTTCAGGTAAATCGTCGTTTAGTGGCTGAAATTCACCGATATCGAATAAACCATTTTTACGCGTAATGGTATCTGTCGAAGGCTTATCATGAAAGTTTTCTTGGCCTTTTGCTGTCGCAAGAACCGTAACACGAGCACCACGTACAACCGTTCTTGTTACATCAACACCGTCAATATTCTCAGTTACCGTGGTAGGGTAATCTCCAATACAAGGGACTGGTTGTCCTTGATAGGTATCACACACGTCGTTAATCTTATTGCGCCATTTGTCCGCGGTAAAAGGTAACTCCCCTTGAGATCGCCACTGGACCTGACAACGTCCTTTGTCAGCAAAACATTGATAAGACTCATCTCCACCCGAGCCATCTATATTTCCTACAACCCCTGCTTCTGTTTGAACATTCGCAACTAGGTCATCTTTTGAAAGTTGATTAAACTGATCACCAAAGAACACATTAATGGTCGTGGTTATACCAACATAATTTTGCGTGTTAAGAATATATGTCTCGGGTGCCGCATCAAAGCTATCTTGATCAGGAACACCTGACGATAGGACAACGCCAGAAGACACCGCGTTGATCTGGTCATTCGCTGGAATTAATGTGTAGCCTGTAATACCAGCAGGAAGTTCGCAAAACTCTAAACTTGGGTCCGCAGTACATTGATCAATTTTAGACTGCCAGCACGTTGGAAACAGGTTGGTCTGAGCTGCCTGTGCGATTGTTTCATCAGGAAGGTAACAAGCCTCTACTACTAAGCCTCCAGGTACAACCCCACCCTCGATCAAGGTCTTTGCTTCACCATCGTTATCCGTATTACCTTTATACGTATTTAGGCTTGCCTCACCCGTTAAATCCGCAAACCTGAATTCAATCTGCTTTTGCCTTAGCGGGATATCATCCGTGTCAATTAACTGGAATGTAATGGTTGACGTAACAGCCACACTGCCGGTTGCAGGAGGTAGCCCAATAAAGCGGTTGCTTGCGCTGATAAACTTCAATGATTGCACAGGGGCTGTTTTTACAAAGAAAGCATAGTTAACCGGATCCGCGGCAGAAATACTCGCTGTTATAGTGTCATTGCCATTACAGCCACTGGCGCGATACGTAGAAGTTGCTACTCCAGCTTGAGTTCGTACTGGGCTGTCAATTGTTGCCAATGTACCAGCTGGCTGTTGGCTTGCGCAAATAGACGAAAAGCCAATGTCTACAGGCTGTTCATATAAGCTAGTTAAAGCTTCATCTGTAAAGACTCTTGCAGTCACGATAAAGCTATCGCCGGAGTCTAATTCAGGCAGAGGTTGATCTGGGTTAGTCGAAGCGGGTAAATCTGCAGACAACTGCAAGTAAAGCTGCTGTATACCAACAGAGAAATTTTCGCTTGCATCTTCTCCGTCAAAACTAACACTGATTGTGCCAGCGCCGTCACTATCACCGGGCTGCAGCTTTAAGATTGCAATGCCATTTACATCCGTCAATACCTTTCCTGAGCTTGGCAGAACTTGTCCTTTATCCGTCGTAACTTCGATAATTTGGTTCTCTACACTCTCACCGGCGCTGGTCACCTTACCCAATTCAATAAATAGTTCAGGAATTACACTGGAATCAACACTGGTTACTTCTGTACAATCACTTGGGTCAACTGGGTTGGAAGTGTCATTGCGTACTGCGTCCCAATCAGGTGCACAGTTGATTAATAGGCGAATGTCAAAACTATAATTGCCATCAATAACAACCGCATCACCTTTAGAGTTAAACACTGCTGGGTTTGTTGTGATGCCCTCATATTCCGCCGTTACTTCTCCAACGCCAGACACCGTTGTAACAAATAAATCTATTGAAGCTTTACCTTGGCTATCTGTCACCGCTCTGCCATTTTCCGGAGACATTGTCCCAACATCATCTACCGTAAAAGTCACTAAAGCACCTTGAACGGGGCTGCCGTCCTCTGTAAGCACAGCGATGACTTCCGCTTTATTATCTTTTGTCAACAGGTTGCCTTCGCTAATGTCAGTACCGTTGCCGTCCTTGATAGATTCAATAATCAGTAATAAGCCACCATCGCCTTGGCTATTAAAGTTGAAGTTGCGTGATACTTCTTCCCCGTTACTTGCAGTAAACGTCGCTGTAACTCTACCAGCTCCTTTAACGGAGTTATCTTTAAGTTGAATAGTAGCAACACCCAAAGAATTAGTTAAAACCGAACCAGATTGCGGGTCTAATGTCCCAAACGCGTTGACCGTGAATTGAATTTGTTGATTTTCAAATGCTGAACCATTTTGTAACAGCGTTGCACTCAAAGTCAGCTCTGAATTACCAGACAGCTCATTAGTTATTTGACCAGACGCATTTCTTGCAACAATTGATAACTCAAATGCCGAGTCGCCAAAGTCAGGATCTCCCTCGGTGTAGTAGATATATTGCTGTGTCACGGTTTCAGATGTCATTGGATCTGTATAAGTCGCTGACAGTTGCCCAACGCCAGTCTCATTGTTAGCAACCAGCTCTAATGATGCTTTACCGTTTGCCTGAGTTGCAGCCTGGCCATCAGAGGGTACAGTGGCTGCCTTACCACCCGTAGAGACATTGACAATCGCATTACTGACCAATGTACCATTGTTGGAAAGCGTGACTTCTACCGAGCCTTTAGTCGTACCACTGAGCGGATTGCTTTGGCTAATTGGATCGCCGTTTTCTTTATCTGTAACAGTGAGTACCATCTGTAAGCCACCGTCACCAGCACTAATAAAGCTGAAAGATTTACTGATCACCTGGTTATCTTCAGTCGTATAAGTTGCCGTGACTACACCCGCACCGTCTACATTGTTTTCAGTTAGCACAACCGGAGCAATACCATCAGAGCCAGTTTCTACCACACTGCTCGCCAGCAAACCTTTGTCATCAACCGAAAAGTTCACATTTTGCCCTGATACAGGCGAACCGTTTAATGTAAGTGTCGCCTTTACCGTCAACGGTGACGCAAAAGATAATTGATTTGAAGATACTCCTGCGGCCGTCTCACCGACAATTGCAAGTTCATACGTCTGTTGACCAAAAAACTCATCTCCATTTGAGTGATAATTAACTGTGTTGGTTACAGTCTCTGTTTCAGTCGTATATGTTACCGTTAGCGTGTCAACGCCCGACTCCATGTTTGGAATAAGTGCCAATGTAGCTTGACCGCTACTATTTGTTTCTACGCGGCCATCCGATGGTAATGTAATGCCTTTTGTGCCCGCATTAACAGATACAATTGCGCCAGAGAGTGGCTGACCGTTATCTAACAAATTAATTGAAACCGAGCCGTTTTTGCCTGTATCTAACGGGTTTTGTTCAGATATTACATTACCCTGAGGATCGGTGATTTGCACCTGCATCTGCAAACCGCCGTCACCCTCACTTTCAAAACTTATAGATGACGAAACGTCTTCGATTTCAGTGCCCGGAGTTTCATAGGTCACATTTAACTGTCCAACGCCGGATTCATTGTTGTCAATCAGATTGAAGGTGACTACACCCTGCTCATCTGTTTTCAAGACATTGGTTGCTGAACCAATCAGTGCCTTATTAACGGTAAACACAAGAGGTTCATTGGCAAGCGGTTTACCGTTTAGTGTTAAGGTTGCTCTGACAGCTATCGGCGAAGAAAACGACAAGTCATTTGTTTCATTGCCCTGTTGGTCTAAGCCGACAACAGATAAGGCATAGACTTGTAGCCCAAAGAATTCGTATCCATCTGAAACGAAGTTCGTGCTATTAGTTATGTCACCATAAGTAACGACGATTGACCCTGCACCAGTTTGCCTAGTTGCATTAATTTGAAAACTAGCCTGCCCGTTCGCATCTGTGACTATTTTGCCATTACTTGCCGTGCTGATTAGTTCATCAAATGTGAAGGTCAGAATTTGGCCTGTTAAGGGCGTCCCGTTGCTAGTTAATGTCGCCATAACTGTTGCTGGATTTTCACCAGCTAGCCTATTGGTTGTGTCGACTGCATTACCATTGGCATCAGTGATAGCTAGCGCAATTTGAGTACCACCATCGCCCATTGCCGCATATTCGATTGATTTGGTCAGTGTTTCGCTATTAACATCAAATGACGCTGTTATGGTACCTGCGCCTTGATTGTTATTCGCAACGATCCCAACTGTTGCAATACCTTCACTATTTGTGAGCGCAGACGTTGAGCCATTAAATTCGGAAAATTCATCGCCTACAAATTTAACAAGCCTATCTGCTTGAGCTTGGCCATCTTTTGTAATTTTGGCTTGGACCTGAATCGGGTTGGAAACGCTGAGTTCGGAGGAACCACTTTGAGAATTGAGACTTAATGCAATTGCATATTCATCTGTATCATTACCACCATCACCGGAGGTGTCTTTTTCTATCGACCCCCCTCCGCCACAGGCTGTTAGAAGGAATATCATAAATATGGTGCTAAACCAACGCATTGAAAACATCCGCAGTTCTCCCTCGCACAATTTAAAATTAGAGTTATTTGCACAATGTTAACCCAAACCAAGATAAAAAATCACAATTTTTTCGTAGTCTTGGCATTTTTTTTTGTTCATTTTGAACCATCCTGTTAGGCTATAACGATTTTAACAACGAATAGTTTTAGGGCGTGTCCAAAACAATGACTGATAATAATAAATTTAGCCTGACTACACGTATCATGATAGCCATGATCGCGGGTATTGGTGTGGGTATAATTTTCCAACAAATTCTTGCCGGTGAGCCTGAGTTCTTAATTCCCCTTGGATTTGTCGACTTTCCATTAAGAGGCTTCTTTGTCGATGGTCTTTTCCACGTCGGTGGCCAAATCTTTATCGCCAGTTTGAAAATGCTGGTTGTTCCGCTGGTATTTATATCACTGGTTTGTGGTACCTGTAGCCTAAGTGATCCTAAAAAGTTAGGTCGTTTAGGTGGTAAGTCCATATTGCTATACTTAACAACTACTGCTATCGCTATCACAGTTGCAATATCTCTTGCTCTGCTGGTGAGTCCAGGTGCAGGAATTGATATGCCAACAACAAGTAGCTTTGATGCAAAAGAAGCCCCGACTCTCGCTCAAGTTATCATTGGTATGTTCCCAACTAACCCAATCGATGCAATGGCCAGTGGCAATATGCTTCAAGTTATCGTATTTGCTTTGCTATTCGGAATTGCTATGGCATTAAGTGGAGAGCCTGGCAAACGAATCGCGGCTGTTTTTGATGATTTAAATACGGTAATTTTAAAATTAGTTACTCTATTAATGAACTTAGCGCCATATGGTGTGTTCTGTTTAATGGCAAAACTGTTTACCGATATTAAAATGGGTTTAATCGTTGAGCTTGGAAAATACTTTTTAGTTGTAGTAGCGGCACTGTTTTTCCACGCTTTAGTAAACTACACCATTTTACTTAAAGTGCTTACAGGCCTTAACCCTGTGACCTTCTTAACTAAAATGAAAGATGCTTGCATGTTTGCATTCAGTACTTCTAGCTCTAGTGCAACGATGCCTGTCACACTTGAAACCGCGACCAAAAAGTTAGGCGCAAACAATACCGTCGCCTCTTTTACGGTACCTTTAGGTGCAACAATCAATATGGATGGTACAGCCATTATGCAAGGTGTTGCTACCGTCTTTATCGCTCAGGTATTTGCTGTTGACTTAACTCTTAGCGACTACCTAATGGTGATTTTAACAGCCACGTTGGCTTCTGTGGGCACAGCCGGTGTACCAGGTGTTGGCTTGATCATGCTTGCAATGGTGTTAAACCAGGTTGGTCTTCCTGTCGAAGGGATCGCTATTATCATGGGTGTTGATAGGCTACTCGATATGACCCGTACAGCTGTTAACGTTACTGGTGACTGTATGGTTACTTGTGTCGTCGCAAAATCTGAAGGTGAGTTAAATCATGATGTGTTTAACGACCCTAACGCAGCAAAAGACCTTGAAGAAAACTTAACTACTTCTAAAGTTTAATTGCACAGTACAGAGTAGCTTGGACACCAAGTTACTCTGTTATAAACCTTTCAAAATAAATGCATGAAAACAGTTCATTATCATGCAAAATATTCAGCCAAAACTCCCCCACTTAAGTTACAATCGAGTCACTTGTCACAACTGGATTGTTAAATATGACATCAAATAACAAAAATATAGCTTTTATTGGCCTTGGTGTAATGGGATTTCCAATGGCTGGTCACCTAGCAAATCAAGGCTATAACGTCACTGTATACAACCGCACTACGAGCAAAGCACAAACTTGGATGGAGACTTATTCCGGTCAACTTGCTACAACCCCAGCTTTAGCAGCTGCGAATGCGGATATCGTATTTATTTGCGTTGGTAATGACGATGACCTCAGAGAAGTAACCACTGGAACTGATGGCGTTCTTCAATCTATGCGCGCAAATACTACACTAGTTGATCACACAACAGCTTCCGCAGATGTAGCCAGAGAATTGTTCAAAGCCTGCGAAGCTAAGCAGATTGGCTTTGTTGATGCACCAGTATCTGGCGGGGAAGCTGGCGCAGTTAACGGACAGCTTACCATTATGTGTGGTGGTAAAGCAGACATCTACAAGGCCGTTGAGCCTGTAATGGCCGCTTACGCTCGCTTTTCTAAATTGCTCGGCGATGTCGGTTCAGGTCAAATAGCAAAAATGATGAATCAGATTTGTATCGCAGGTGTTGTACAAGGTCTCGCAGAAGCACTACAGTTTGGTCAAAATGCCAACATAGACTGCGAAGCCGTCATTGAAGTAATCTCCAAAGGTGCTGCTGGAAGCTGGCAGATGGAAAACCGCCATAAAAGCATGTTAGATGACCATTACGAACACGGGTTTGCGGTAGACTGGATGCGAAAAGATCTGTCTATTGCCCTTGATGAGGCAAAAAAGAATGGCTCCACTTTGCCTGTGACCGCGTTGGTAGATCAGTTCTACGCGGATGTTCAAAAGATGGGCGGTAATCGCTGGGATACCTCCAGCTTATTAAAGCGCCTTGTTTAGACTTTTCTTTTTTGTGCCACACTCGTGGCACTTCTCTCTAAAGCCCTGCTTCACCTATCATTTGTGTACGTTTGGTTAAATTTAAATTCCCTTGACATAAAATTGACCAAAATGACTGCTATGCTTGAACAATGGAGGGGATTACACCTCATTGGCAGTCAGTGGACTACATAACAACTCCACATGAAAATTATAAATACAACTCGTTATATGCACGGAACTTTGCAGCATGGATAATATTTACAGATACAGTGTTAAGTTACTTACCGGTGAGACAGTTTCACTTAGGTCATTTCAAAATAGGCCCGTTATCATTGTCAACATCGCCAGTAAATGCAGTTTTACGCCACAGCTCACCGCCCTTGAAAAAATGTATCGTAAGTATAATAAACAAGGCTTAGAGATAATTGCATTTCCATGCAATCAATTTGGTAAAAACGAGCCGCTAGAAAATGAAATGCTTCGTGAGTTTTATCAATCACATTTTAGTTTAAGTTTTAAAGTTGCTGAAAAAACATTGGTCAACGGCCCTGATGCACACCCTTTATTTAATTACCTAAAATCACATACACGGGGAATTGCTCAAAACCGAGCAATAAAATGGAACTACACTAAATTTTTAATCGGTAATAATGGCGAGCTTTTGTCACGCTATGCACCGCGTACAAAGCCAGAATCTTTAAAGCAGATCATCGAGGGTCAGTTGCAAGATGAAAGTAGCACTTTTCAGTTCGCAAAAATATGAAAACGCATTCTTCTCTCAAGCAATTAAAAATTTCATTGATATAGAGTTTGCGTATTTCGAACATAACCTAAACAGAGATACCGTTTACTTGGCGTCTGGTTGTGACGCAGTATGCGTGTTTGTCAATGATGACCTCAATGCTTGTGTACTCGCTGAATTAGCTGAGCTCGGTATTAAATACATCGCACTGAGGTGTGCCGGCTACAATAATGTAGACATTGAGTCAGCGCATGCATTGGGCCTGCAAGTTGTACGAGTGCCCTCATACAGCCCTGAAGCGGTTGCAGAGCATTGCATGGCGCTTATACTCACCTTAGCGAGAAAAACACATAAAGCATATAACCGGATCAGAGAAGAGAATTTTGACCTCAATGGATTATTAGGCTTTAACATCCACAACAAAACTGTTGGGCTAATTGGCTGTGGTAAAATTGGTCAGGCCTTGGTATCTATCTTAAATGGCTTTGGCGCACACACACTTGTTTATGACCCCAATATAGGCGAAGGCTCTTATACACAAGTGTCACTCGATATGCTTTTGCAGCAGAGCGATATCATATCCCTGCACTGCCCCCTAACCGATACCACACATCACTTACTTGATGCTCAAGCATTTGGAAAAATGAAGCAAGGCGTTATGGTAATTAACACCAGTCGCGGTGCGATAATTGACACACGCGCATGTATTGCTGCGCTCAAATCAAATAAAATCGGGTATTTAGGGCTGGATGTATACGAACAGGAATCGGAGCTTTTTTTCAAAGACCGCAGTGAAGAGATCATCCAGGATGATACCTTTGTAAGGCTTAGTAGCTTTCCAAATGTGCTAATAACGGGACATCAAGGGTTCTTTACACAAGAAGCTCTGACTGAGATAGCGAATACAACACTAAAGAATTTGCACGCACTTAAACACAAAACGCATACTCCAAATCTCGTTTAGCACATACACGCTTTATTCATCCGAGTAAAATAAAAAGCGCAGCCAATTGGCTGCGCTCTCTTGTTATCTGCAATTTGGTGTTATTTATTGATAACGACATTAACGAATACGGCAGTCATTAGTATCGGACAAATAAATCGCAAATACTGAGCAAACCAATAGCGTAAACCTGTCGCGTCCAATAGCAGTGTATTACCTCGCTTCCACATCCAACCGACTGTGATAAAGTAGAAAAGCCCCATCAAAGGTAATTGATATCGAGTGAAAACAGAAATCACCAAACCGAACAGCCAATCAAAGTTCATTATGATTAAGCTTGAGCATACTAAAATCACCAAAGTAACAATCCATGTTGCTTTTCTTCTTTCCATACCATGATTTTCGACTAAGAATGAAACCGGTATTTCTGTAGAGGAAATAGTCGAAGTTAAAGAAGCAATTGACATAAGCACGAAGAACGTTAGTCCGACCCAAATACCTATCTGGCCCATACTTTTAAACAGCTCAGGTAATATCGCAAAGATCAGACGCCCTTCCCCAGCCAATTTTCCATCTTGAAAAACTTCCACGCCATTTTGCTGCGCCACGAAAATAGCCGGTATAATCAGCAAGCCAGCTAAAAATGCAACACCGGTATCCAACATAGCAACACTAAAAGTCAACTTAGGTAGATTTTCATTCGGCTTTAGGTATGAGCCATAAATCATCATACAGCCGACACCAAGGGACAGAGAGAAAAATGCCTGACCCATGGCTGCGATGATCAAGTCCGGATCTGTAATTTTATCAAAATTAGGAACCAAGTAAGCTTTAAAGCCTTCTGCCGCCCCCTCCAACGTTGCCATGTAAGCAATCAAACAGCACAACAACAGCAACAACATCGGCATTAGTCGACGAGACCAAGTTTCTATACCAGATTTCACCCCTTTAAGAATAATTGCCGCAGTTAGCAGCAACATCAGAGGCGTAAACACAAAGTTTCTCGTCGTTGAGTCACCAGTTAAAAACTGACTCACGGCATCCATACCAAACAACGAAGTTAATGGTTCTAAAGAATGTGCCAGCATCCAACCAGCGACAATAGAATAGAAGCTGAGCATCACAATTGCGCCACTCAAACCTATGTAACCGGCGGCCGCCCCCACACTTGGCTGCTTTTCTTGCCAAGCTTGTTTGAGCGCTTTTACTGGATTCGCCTGTGCTTGATGACCGAGATAAAGCTCGGTATACAAGGCTGGTAATGCCAGCAAAAAGATAACGATAAAATATGCGAGTAAAAATGCACCACCGCCATGATTGGCAGCTTGAGTTGGGAAGCCCCAAATATTTCCTAAACCAACAGCGGCACCCGCTGCTGCTAGGACAAAGCCAAGTCGGCTTTGAAAACCATCACGTACCTGAGCCATATTCGAACACAAATATAATTATTGTTTTGGCCAGCGATTATACCTTTTTGATTGAAAAATGCGAGCACAACAACCCCGATACGGGGACTTCCCTTGCCCATTAATGAATAAAACTCACCAATTAAAAACTAGACCCTGGCTGCTGCAAAAACTCAATTTCTTCATCCGTTGAAACTCGACCTAAAATCTCGTTTCTGTGAGGGTAACGTCCAAATCGATCAATTATTTTTTTATGTGCCAGCTCAAATTCATAGCCTGGTAATTCACGAAACAATACCTCTGCTTGGCGATGAATAACCGCGCTCTCACTATGCATAAACGGCATATATAAAAAACCGACTTCTGTATCGTTTAACGCCTGATCAAACCCTTTATCTATGGCTTGCTGAGACAAGCTCAAAGCCAGAGCATCACTGGCAAAGGCCTGTGGTGTATCACGGTACATATTTCTTGGAAATTGATCTAAAACGATAATCTCACACAATGAGCCGACTGGGGTATCTCGCCACCTTTCCAACTCGCCATTGTGTGCCATTTTATGTAGAACTGAAAATTGGCTTTTGATTTTTTGGTCAAATGCTGATGACTTCTGCCACCAATCTTTTTCTGAGCATGTAACAAACCAAAACTCATAGATATCTTGATACTGCATGGGAGGCCCTTATGCAAATTATTGTTACTTTATTAAGATTGCCACCTCGGGTTCTTTATTGCAACTTTATCATTAATATTTGTTATAAAGTTATTTCGTCAACAACAGAAACGATAGTAGCCTAGAAAATATACCTAAGCTACTATCGTAAAACCAGAATTTTAGGCCGCTTCCAACAATTTTTGATGGATTGCTTGAACGACTTGATCAGAGCTGGCCTGTTCAACTAAGAAGCATAAATTGTGACGACTTGCACCATGGCAAATTAGACGTATATCGAATTCAGATAACACATCAACCAAACAATCATCGCCCCCTTTTAGTTGAATTTCAGAACCTATCATAGCGACTAACGTCAAATTGTTCTCTACACTAACGTGGCAAAATTCACCGAGCTCATCAAGACACGCTTGTTCAAGCTCTGGACGAGACGCGTTGGGCGCGTTATCTAAGGTCAAAGCAACGCTTATTTCAGAAGTCGTAACAAGATCGACCGATATATTGTAGTTACTTAATATCGTAAATATTTTCGCGAGAAAGCCGCTAGCTAACAACATCTCAGGGCTTTTTAATGTTAATAGGATTTGGTTCTTACGTTGTGTGACGGCACGGATCCCAGACTGAGTCTGAGTTTCTTTTTCGATCCACGTGCCACCTTGATCGGGCGCTTTACTGGAGCCGACAAAGACAGAGATGCCTTTTCTGCTGGCTGGTAATATCGTCGCTGGATGCAGTACTTTCGCGCCAAACGTTGCCATTTCAGCCGCTTCGTCAAAGCTCAATCTCGGAATTGGTTTTGCTTTAGTACAGAGCCTAGGATCTGTACTAAAAATGCCAACTACATCAGTCCAAATTTGAACACTGCCAGCATCAATTGCTTCTGCGATCAACGCCGCACTGTAATCAGAGCCACCGCGACCTAAAGTGGTTGTTTGCCCATATTTATCACTACCGATAAAACCTTGTGTTACGACCACGTGATTGTCTAGCAACGGAGCCAAATGTTTAGCGGCTGCTACTGCTGTAGCTTCAATGTCAGGTGTCGCTTTGGAAAAGCTGCTATCGGTTTTTAGAATGTTTCTAACATCAAAACGGACTGAATTGACGCCTAGCGTTCGTAGCACTTGAGTAAAAATGAATGAAGAAAAGCGTTCACCAAAACTCAACACTTCATCACACTGCTGTGTGCTCAGTGCAGGTAACAATGCTACCTCTTTAAATTCTAAATAAGTTTCTTCAAAACCAGTTTGTAAATCAGAGTCTAGGGTCACGTGTTCAAGAATACGATGCTGAATTTGCATGACCGCTTCTACCAGTGCCAAGCGCTCTTCATGATTGGCTTTTTGTTGAACTAGTTCTACTAGGTGGTTTGTAACACCTGCACTGGCACTTACAACCACTACTTTTACTGTAGGGTCGTCGTTAATAATTTGTGCACAACGATACATAGCAGTGTAGTCAGCAACACTTGTACCACCGAACTTAGCAACAACAGACTGGGAATTCATTTTATCTCCTTGTGATAGCACATGTACTATCAAAAAAATAAGGAGAACTAACTTGGCAAGAGGAAATAGAAATATATTGAAAAAACCACTGCCAGAAGCTCTCCACCAATAAACGGTGACAGTTCCGAGGATTCAACCCCGTAAACCGAAAAGTCATTGATGCGACCAATCACTTTCCTCGGCGAATACTTCCCTCGCTTGCTGTCGTCGGATGTCGTGTCCTCGAACAAGCTACCTAAGCATCGCACCTCTTCTGTCTATTTTGCGGGTATTAAGCTGAACACCGGCAAAATAAAACCTGCTACAAGAGCAGGCTTTTAAAAACTATCTTTTAGACGTCTAGGTGTCAAGTAGTTTTGTACCTTAAGGCTAAAAAAGCTTAAATAAGTTGCCCCATATAATACGAGCCAGCGTAACCTATGGTATAAGCAATCAGTAAATACAGCGCCATTTTTAAATAACTCATAAAAGTCAATGCTTTTACCTTACTCATCGCAATAATACCAGCAGCTGAACCAATAATTAGCATAGAGCCACCCACTCCTGTTGCATAGGTAAATGTCAGCCATTGCTGTGGGGTCATTTCGATCTGCGCTTTTAATAGCGCTGCGGTTAGTGGCACATTGTCTACTGCTGCACTAAGCAACCCAACCAAATAGTTTGCATATTCAGGCGCCAAATATTGATAGAGTTCAGTAAACATACTTAACACACCAACTTCCTTGAGCGCCCCCACCAGCAGCAGTACACCAACAAAAAATAGCAGCGTGTCGTATTCTATTTCTCTAATGTAATCAATTATCTTTTTGTTGACGTCTTTTTTTCGCATTAAAAATTGCGCAACTAGAAACATAAATGACAAACCGAATAAAAACGTCAGCATAGGCGGTACTTGATACTGAACACTTAAAAACAACGTAGCGAGTACGGTGGACATAAAAATGACTGCAATAGTTATGTCAGTCTTTTCTATACGGCGTAATTCTTGGCGTGCAAAGTAAAGTTGCTCATTCATACCGATGGATAACATAGCTGCCAGTGCAAATACGCTCACGATGGCCGGCAAAACTAACAGCAAGAGATCCGGTATTGTGACTTTACCCGCCAAAAATATCATCAAGGTTGTTACATCACCAGTGATCAGCGAAACACCGCCAGAATTTACGCTAAAAATGATTAATGTGGCATACTTTACTAGCTTTTTCGCATCCAGCTTTAAGGACATGACAACAGCCAAAGATATTAGCGTCGCAGTAATGTTGTCAGAAATCGAAGAAAATATAAACGCAAAAGCACCGACGAGAAACATTAACTTTCTCTCGCTGATCTGCTCAGGCATGATGCGATGGACAATATTTTGGATAAAACCTTTAGAGTTTAAATAAGCAACAAAAGTCATCGCAGCCATTAAAAAAAGCCATAACGTCGCAATTTCTAAGATGTTGTGATCGAGCTGATGTTGTATAGTTTCTGAGCTTTCGCCATGAATTGGAGATATAAAAGCGATAATCCAACATAAAGTACCAAAAAAAAGCGTCGTTTTGGCCTTGTTTACATGGATAATATCCTCTATAACGATAAGCACAAAAGCTAGCGCTATTAGGGTTAGGATTATGGAAGTGACCATACGCGTAAACAACCTGTAATCAAATGTAATTTTTGTAAAGGGTGATGTAAATCGGCGCGGAGTCTAACACTATGGGCAAGTGACCGCTATCAATAATTACAATTTATGACAAATTCGTGAACAAGTGATGTCACAAAAATGATACAAACTGGAAAGTTATGATCCCAGCGAAAAAAGTTCTTAATACATTAAATGAACACTGGAACGTTTTAGAGTTGCTATTTAAGCGATTTAAAATGTCTGATTTCAGTATAAAAGATGTACAAAACTTAATAAAATTGAAGAACCCAAACTGGTCAAGTGAACGGGTTTACAAAGAAACAAATAGACTGCTTAATCAAGAAATTATTATTCCTCTAGCTAAGTCTTCGCAACTCGAAATCAACCGTGCAGTCGCTGATTTTGCAAGTTTTTTGCTCCAAGAGGAGCACTTAGGTCTTGCTGAAGAAATCACCGTATTAGTTAAAGATTTGCAACGGCTTGGAGCACGCTTAGCTCAGGCGGGTAATGAAGGCGACCATAGTGAGCTTCGACGCTTTAGCCGCATAATGGATGAGCGAGTCAGAAAAATTGTAAAGCTTTATCAACACAATGAGAGTGCAATTCTCAATCTTGTAGAGCAAGCCAAATCTGATCACAGCAACTTATCATTGAAGCGACGTTACCAAGCAGTCATCGAAGCGTTTGACGAATACATTGAACCAATGCTTGAAATGGTTGACATACACGGTCCATTCCAAGCTTGTTTTAGCGACATAGAAACGCAAATTAGTGAGCAAATAAACCAAATCGAACAGCTTGGACGAGGGGCTCAAGACAAACGTATGCTTGAGCAACTGAGAACACGTATTTTAGACATGCATTTAATTGGCAGAGAAAGTTTGGGTAAGAGTGCCGATATGCTTATGCCGTTGCGTGAAGAATTAAGACGCAATACGCTAATTACTCGCCAAGCAGCCAAAGTACTGGGACTTATCCGGAAAAATGGTGTGGATCGTATGCTTAGCCCGGTTCAGCCAGACTTTGTATCCGATATTCAGCGCTTTAACCTCGGCCAAAAGCGTCACATGGTCGCTTATATGGCAAGCCTTGCCGAATTTGAACATGAAGAATACCAATTGCCAGATCATCAAGATGTACCAGCATATCAAAGCCCCAACATTCCTGATTATCAAGACGTCAAAAAGTCTTTTTCAACCAGTGGGCAAAAGCGCACTGCCCTGCTTGGCTTTTTAAGTGATAGCTATCCTAGCCTAGAAGCTGACGAAATGCTGTTTTTGTATCAAAAACTTATTAGCGACCCTGAATTGATAGTCAGTCAGTCCGATTCAAAAGAATCGATGCAACTCGCTAATACCAAAATCAAATTGTATCCATTTAGCGCTACAGAGAATAATACTTCTGACGCTGAAAAAGCAAAACAATAAGTACGACACCATGACACAAATTAATCTAAACGATTTATCACAACTGCAAGCCATCAACAAAAAGCTTGCTGGTGGATATCACATCAGTGAACAAGATACGACACTCTGGCAAGAGCTGGACCAGCATATAGAGTCATACCAAGCGCTTTTTGCAGCGCTTGGTCATGATTTACAACATGATGCGAGAGGGTTTTACTACCTTGCCAGTGACGAAAGTACCCCAAATATGGGCAAGATAAGTCGCGCTATCGCTTTAACGGTTTTTATTCTCATAGAATATTACGCAAATCAGGGTAAAGATCCATTACGTGCATTGTTTGATGAACAAATTGATTTGGAACTGATGCAAACGCTTATCCAGCTCAACAAACATTTATTTGATCAGTTAGAGATCTTCTCAGGATCAGACTTGAGAAAAGACGTTTTTTTACGAATGTTGAGACTTGGATTGTGTAAAGAAACTGAACGCGGTTTTGTACTATTAGCGCCAGTTTATAGATATATCGATGCCCTAATGGAAGTTAACGAAGACAATTTTGAAGCGCTAGAGGAAGAAGTATGAGCGAATTATATGGTTTAAGTAAGCTAGCGCTTTTAAATACCGCAGGTTATGCAAAGTGTGTTATCCCACTGGACAAAAGTGCGTCTATTTGCGCCCCTAACAACACAGGTAAAAGCTCAGTTATCAATGCACTTCAATTTCCTTTGGTTAACGATTTGCGCTTGACTGAATGGGACGGTCACGATTTAGAAGAAACCCGAAAATTCTATTTCTCAAGCGATCAGTCATACATTTTACTAGAAGCAAACCTACCCCATGGTGACGTAGTCATTGGCGTGGCTGGGCTTGGTAAAATCGCAGGTTACGCGCACCAGTTTTTTTGCTACAACGGTAAACTTAACCTAGATGATTTTACCGAAGGTAAAAGCATCATTAAATACACTAAACTATTCAATCATTTAGAATCAAAAGGTTACAAAGCCATAGAGCTAAAAGCCGCTGAGCTAAACGCACTCTTGACCGGGGGCGCAACCCCATATGATGGTGACATCAATCTTAAAATGATCCCACTTAACAATGTTCAAGACGCCGCGATCTACAAAGAGATCTTTAGACGCATTTTGAATCTACATAAGTTAGGCGCTCATGATGTTAAACGTTTTATGTTACGTGTTTTTGAACGCCATATGTCAAACTCAAAAGTCGACTTTTACGAAGTCTGGCGACGTGCATTCGATAAAGTCAATCGCTCTAAACGTGAACTTACCGCCTTAGAATCAATGCAAGAGCCGATTGCTGCACTGGAGCAAATGATTGAAAGCGAAGCGACCATCAAGGGTAAGTTGGCAGCTTATGCGCCAAAAATTGATCAAGCTATTATCGCATTCGATGAATATCAAACGTCACAAATCGACGAACTGAACGAGCAACTCGAAAATATCGAGCAAGAAAAACGTGATTTTGAACAAAAACAGCAGCTTTATGTTCAGCAATCTCGTGATATTGAACGTAAACAAACACAAATTGAGCAATGGTTTACTGACTATCAGGCACTCAAATCTGAGTTTGAATTAACCAACCATGCGACACTAAAAACAAACCTCACTCTTTTAAAGAAAGAGTATGAGCAGTTGTCATTCTCAATCAACAGCGCACAAGGTCAGAGTTTACACACTTTAGATTACCGTATTGGTGAAACTCAGAAGCAGATAAAGAGCTTAAAGCTGCAACTTAAAAACCTAGAGTTCAATTTATTTACTCGTATGAGAGAAGATCTATCACTCAAAGAAGTGGAAGAAATCTCTCGTATACTGAACCCTGATCTGCTTTCGTTTGCAACCACCTCTCAAGGTGAGGTAACCATTCACGATGAAGATGCGTTTGCTGATTTCTTATCCTTACTTTCAAACGCAGTAAAAGGTGGTGAGCTGCAATTACCTGGTGTGAGCGTTAAACTCAAAAAGCTAGCGCCAGTGCAAATGCAAAGTGGAGAGAACAAAGCACAATTGCAAGCCCAGCTCGAAGCACTGCAACGTTCATTGACAGAGCTAAAGCAGCAAAGAGAAGTTGCAGCGAATGTTGCTGACAAGCAGCAAGAGCGCGATGCCTTGTATCAAGAACTCATGGCTACTGAAGATGCCCTTAAACGCTTCGAGCAATTCCAAACCATGCAACAGTCGGCAGAGGCACAAATGGCTCTCAAAGACCAATTAGGTGCCGAACGCGAGCAAGTAGATGACTATTTACAAGATGTACAACGCAATGCAGGATCAATTTCAGATCGCCGCTCGATCATAAAAAGTAAACAAGATCTTATTTTGAGACAAAGCGATCGTCTTAAGCAAGTTAAGTCCGAGCGTATCGACCACACGTTAGCAATTTATGAAGGAAAACAGACACCCTATCCTATTGACGTGAAGATCGATTTTGATAACTTGTCGGAAATAGTCCACCAGTTCAACAAAGATTGCCAAGAGCTGAGAAACTTAGATGTTAATGTGCGCAATACATATCTACATATCTACAATGCAGGCATCACCAAGTTTGACAACGAAACCGACGAGTCAACCAAGTACGCTAAATTGATCAGCGCATACCACAATATTGATAACGAACGCGATGCTGTTGAGCGTCAAGCGCGTGTTGCCCTGACCGAAGTCGCTGCGACAATAAAAGGCTTAAGAGAGGATTTAGATCGATTACGCCGTGAAATGAATAGCTTTAACCGCGGTATCAGCCAGCACCGTATATCGAACTTAAAAGCATTTAAGATCAATGTTATCCCTCGCAAAATGCTGGTCGACAGCATTGATACTATTATCAGCACTTCTGAAGTCTATGAGCAAGGGGACAGCTTCGACTTGCTTAGTGAAGCAAAAGCAGATGAGAATGCAGTTAATGAAGCAAAAGACCATATCATTAAACTAGCCAGTGAAAAAGCAGGCTTAACGCTTACCGATTTATTCGATATTCGTTTTGAAGTCGTCAATAGAGCCGGTGAAACCGAGCACTTTGATAAAATTGACTCTGCGGGCTCAAATGGTACCCGCATTACCATTAAACTGTTATGTGGCATGCTGTTCATTCGCTACCTATTGTCTGATCAAGAGCAAGCTTTATATCGTATACCGATATACATTGATGAGGCTGCGGATATCGACCCGCAGAACCAAAAAGCAATTATCGAAACTGCACTGAGTTTCGGGTTTGTGCCAATATTTGCTTCAGTTAAGCCACAGATCAGCTGTGATTACTTGGTTCCTATCCGCAGTGTTAATCAGGGAAGTCAGAACTGGGTTGATGAAAAAGACTGGATTGAAGTGGAACATTCATAGTTTTAACTGGTCTTACTTACTGGATCTTAAAGTTTATTTGCTTTTTGCTTATCAATTTTGGTCCAGTTAGTATTACAAGGCCAAAAGCCTTAATTAAGGAGTAAAAAATGACTCGTAACCTGCTTGTAGCGCTAAGTTTTATAGTATTAAGTGCTTGTTCTAACACCCCTGATTGGGACTATGATAAATCAGTTGAATTTGCCAACTACAAAACTTTTTCATGGTCTCCAGACACTGCAAACTTTGACAAAGGTGCCCAAAACTATCAGATCAGTGAACTGATGGAAAAGCGCGTTCGCAATGCAATTATTACTGAAATGGCGCAACATGGACTCTCCTTGGTAGAAAATGCTCAGGCAGATGTCATGGTAAACTTTCATGCAGCGGTTGATACAAAACTTGACGTAGATACATTCAATACCAGCTACTCTGCCCGTTGGAATTATTGGGGTGTTGGCTGGCATACGCAAACACAAGCACGTGAATATGAAGTAGGAACTTTGGTTATTGATGTCATCGACAGAGCTTCCAATCAGCTTGTATGGCGCGGCGCAAAAGAAGGACGCCTTCGCAAGAAAGAGTCACCTGAAAAGCGCACAGAAACGGTCAACAATACCGTAAAGGATATTTTGTCCAACTTCCCTCCAAAAGTGGAACACTAAACCAGTAAAGGCAGCAACATGCTGCCTTTTTCGATTGTATTAAACAGAAATAAATTGTTCAGACTTGCAAGGTTAATTCAATTAGGTAAAATTCTGCGGTTTATGGTTCTTAATGAGCAAATACCTTGATTGAGCAACTTCGGAAAGACTTCCCTTTATTACAAAACTTGGTTGATGAGCAGCCGCTTTGTTACTTTGATTCAGCCGCTACCACGCAAAAGCCGCAAGTTGTTATTGACGCTGTTAATCAATTTTATCATCAAGAAAATGCCAATGTGCATCGAGGTGCGCATACACTAAGTGCACAAGCAACAACAAAATATGAAGCGGTGCGTGATAAGCTTGCTAAATATTTAAATGTCCAACGCAACGAGGTTGTTTGGACCAAAGGGGCGACAGACTCACTCAACCTTTTGGCCTATGGCCTTACTAATATACTTGGTCAAGACGACGTTATTGTGCTTTCACCGCTTGAGCATCACGCGAATATTGTGCCTTGGCAACAAGCTGCTGAAAAAACCGGGGCAAAAATTGCGCTTTTACCTATTTCAAAAGAAGGGGTTTTAGATCAATCTGCCGCGATTGAGCTTATTCGCGATACAAAACCTAAGATAATTAGCCTGTGCCATGCGTCAAACGCTCTTGGTAATATTCATGACGTAAAACAACTAATTGAAGCGTCTAAACCCTACGGAACCATCACAGTCGTTGATGGCGCACAGTCTTTTATGCATTTGAGGCCTGATCTTAAAGCGCTAGATTGCGATTTTTTTGTATTCTCAGCTCACAAAGCACTTGGGCCAACAGGTGTTGGTGGTTTATATGGCCGTTATGACTTGCTCAACAATTTACCCGTTTATCAAACTGGCGGGGAAATGATTGATACCGTGAGCTTTGCAGGCACAACATTTAGAAATGCCCCCGAGAAGTTTGAGCCCGGTACGCCAAATATCTGTGGCGTAATTGGTTTTGGTGCGGCGCTTGACTATTTGACTTCGCTTAATAAAAACGAGCTACTTGCCTACGAGCAATCACTACATCAATACCTGTTGACTCGACTACGCCAAATCGACGGCATTAAAATATGGGGTGACAATAAAAACAATATCGGCGTGGTAAGCTTTACGTATAAAAATGAGCACCACTTCGACATTGCCACGCTTCTCAACTCTTATGGCATTGCCGTCAGGAGTGGGCACCATTGCACCCAGCCACTTATGGCACATTTAAATATTACTGGAACTGTTCGCGTGAGCCTTGCTTTTTATAACAATCAGCAAGACATAGATTCCTTTATCGCTGCGCTTATGGAAACCATTGAGATGTTGGAAGAATAAAAATGGATATCAATCAAATCCAAAGCAAATTAAATAGTTTAAAAGGCTGGCAAGCTAAGTATCGAGAGATCATGTTATTAGGCAAGCAGCTACCTGCATTACCTGAGCCACTAAAAACCCCTGATGCGCAAGTTAAGGGTTGTGAAAGTAACGTGTGGCTTCATTTGGACCTAGATGAATCACAACAAAGACTAGTCATCATTGCTGACTCAGACACTCGAATTGTGAAGGGGCTGCTAGCTATCATCCTAGCGTGTTACAACAACGCTCTCCCACAGGACGCTCAATCCATTGATGCTTATCAGCTGTTCGAAGAAATGGGCCTAATTAAACACTTAAGCCCATCAAGGGGCAATGGTGTTAAAGCCATTGTTGAGCAAATAAAACGCCAAGTTGAAGTACTCCAATAGACAGCCCTTCAACAAGCTCAAACAGAAATCATCCTTTACCTAAGCCCAAGACATCCATAGGCATGAGCATGGTGTTTAGCAGCCCACTTAATCGTGACTCATTCATCTTTTAAGTGGGCTTTAAGACTTATCTTAGCTAACTGAAATGATTTATCATTCTCGAAGCGCTTTGCAGTATGTATCCTCTAGGTGATGCAAATATGCTAATTAAATGGCTCATTGGTTTAATTGTTGTACCGAGCTGTTTAGAGTAGCTGACACATTAAGGCTTGTTATTTTTAACCAATCTATGGTCAATAGTCTTTATCGCTGATACGTAATTAGATTAACAGTTCCACACGCAGCACATGTACTCAGACATACAGCACCTAAAGGTTCACTCACCAACTACCGATGGAGTAAAGTGTTCGCTATTTTTTCAATAAGGTACGTTCCGCCACCTAATATATTTTGCATGCGAACACTGTATTGACTTTGAAGACTTATTTGCTGATCCGAGCACACTTATCTAAATATTTTCTAATAGACCGTGCAGCTGCAAAAAAACCAAAGCTGCCAGTCACCATAGTTGCAGATCCAAAGCCAGTAGCACAGTCCATATTTTTGCTACCATCAGCTTGCTGCTTTGCTTTACAAACAGCCCCGTCTCCGGTCGGATAAACAAGTTGCTCCGTTGAATATACACAATCAACGGCAAACTTTCGTTTTGGATTTGATGTAAAGTTGTATTGTTTACGCAGTAGGTATCTCACTTTAGCAAGCAAAGGGTCATGGGTCGTTTTAGCAACATCACCAAAGCAAATTTGGCTCGGATCCGTTTGTCCCCCTGCACCACCAGTTGTCATTACTGGTATTTTATTTCGTTTGCAATGTGCGATCAGGGCTGCTTTTTCTTTCACAGCATCAATACAATCAATAACGTAATCAAAACCTTGAATATACTCTTTGATATTTTCAAGTGTGATAAAATCATCGATAACGGTAACCTGGCAATGTGGATTAATACTTTGCAAACGTGTTTTCATTGCTTCCGCTTTGATATCACCTACCGTTTCGGTAACAGCGTGCAATTGACGATTGATATTAGTTACACAAATATCATCTAGGTCAATTAAGGTAATATGTCCGATACCTGTTCTTGCTAACGCTTCTGCGGCCCAACTACCAACCCCACCGATCCCGATGACGCAAAAGTGAGCTTCACTTAGCCATGTCAGTTGCTGTTCACCGTATAATCTACCGATGCCACCAAAACGAAGTAATGTATCTTGTTCTGTCATATTACCACTCTAACTGCTCAGGCTGACGCCATGATAAAAAAATGTCATGCTCAATTAATTGCATAAATTGCGAACCTTCTTCTGGTACTGCGCTAAAACTTTGAAGTGTTCCGTTCCAATAAAATGAAAGGGAAAAAGCGTGAAGGTATACCCTATCTGACTGCTTACCACCATAGCTCTCATCACCCAATATTGGTGCTGATAAACTTTTTAATGCAACTCGAAGCTGATGCGTCTTGCCACTGTATGGCTTAAGTAAACAGGCCCTCAAACCGGATTTAATACTCGCAGTATAAAACCGTGTGACAGCAGGGTTGTCTTGGCTTTTTAGCAACTTAAAAGTACCACGGCGCGACTTAGCCATATCACCTTTTATCCAGCCTTGCTTTTTTTTCGGTTTATCGGAAATCAGCGCAAGGTAAAATTTGTTTACCTCTCGAGCCGTAAAAAGCGCTGTAAGCTTCGCGGCCGCTTGGCTTGATTTTGCCAAGACAATCAACCCTGAGGTCACCTTATCCAATCTATGTACAGGGAATAAATTGCATCCCAGTTGTTGCTCCAACAGTGCGACAAACCCTGCCTGCTCTTCACTGTGAAAGCTCAAATTACAGGGTTTATAGGCAACAATGTAATCTTCGTGTTGCGCAATGACATTGAAGTTAGTCATTCAAAAACTCGACCACTCTCTCTAGGTCCTCTGGGGTATCCACACCTGCATGAACTGGTTTAATCGCCTTTGTAACCTTGATTGGATAGCCATGAAACAATACCCTAAGTTGCTCTAGTGACTCTTGCACTTCAAGTGGTGAAACACTTAGTGCTAAATAAGTTTTAATAAAACCAGCACGATAGGCATAAATTCCAACGTGACGATTAAAATGAGATACTGGGATGCGCTCTTTATCCAGTGCCATCATACTGTCTCGCTGAAATGGAATGGGTGAGCGTGAAAAATACAGTGCATTTTGATTAATATCACTGACTACTTTGACTGCATTGGGGTTTAGCACTTCTTCTACATCGTTAATATCCACACTCAGAGTTGCCATAGGTGCAGACGATTGGAACAATAAATCAGCAACTTGAGAGATGTTTTCGGGCTCCAGCAGTGGTTCATCACCTTGCACATTTACCATCAGTGTGTCGTCGTCAAGATTGAGTAACTCCACAACTTCAGCAAGGCGCTCTGTACCGGACTGATGGTCTTCTCGCGTCATTAATACGTTGTCAGTAAAACGCTTTACTTCGTCATAAACCAATTGATGATCGGTAGCCACATAAACAGCTTTTGCACCCGACTTGACCGCCTGTTCATACACTCTTTGAATCATGGTTTTGCCGCAAATATCAACCAGCGGCTTGCCCGGTAATCGGGTTGATGCATATCTTGCCGGTATGACAACTATGAATTCCACTTTTCTACCTCTTCAAGGGATAACTCCCTTGCTTCATTTTCTAACAAAACAGGAATATCATCTCTTACAGGATAAGCAAGCTTTGCGGCTGTACTTATAAGTTCTTTGTTTTCTTTATCATATGCTAATTTGCCTTTGCACACTGGGCAGGCAATAATTTCAAGTAATTTTGTATCAAACGCCATGGGTGATAATCCCCTTTTTATCTAATAAATTATGGAGCTTAGTAATAAGCCCTTCTGACGGAACAGCATCTACACGTAAAAAATACCAGTTGTCTTTCGCAAAAGACTGGCATTTCACCGCGTCTTTTTCTGTCATGAATAAGTTGTTTTTGCTAACTGTGTCAAAATCCTGCTCGGTAAACATATGATGATCAGCAAAGTGCCGGCTTTGAATAATGTTTACGCCATTGGCTTTTAACGATTTTTCGAATCTTGCAGGGTTGCCTATCGCGCTTACGGCAATGCCTTTGGGTGTAAAGTCACTCACCGGGAGCCCTGTTTTTACACTAAAAATACCTGTCGTATTAAGTGAGTAGCCATCCTCTTTAATTGAACCATTGAATACCGTTAAATCCACGGTCTTCAAACGTTTAGGTAGCTCTCGTAGAGGGCCTGCGGGCAATAACAAGCCATTTCCAAAACGGCGTTCATTATCGACAATGCATACCTCGATATCTCGGTCTAATTGGTAGTGTTGCAAACCGTCATCGCTTACAATTATATCAGGTTCATTATTTTCAATGAGGTATTCAATACTCGCTTGTCGATCAGCGCCAATGACCACATCGCAGCCAAGTCGCTTAAAAATCAATAGTGGCTCATCGCCCGCTAGCTGTGCGGTACTATCATTTGAAACTTGATACGGTGTATGAGGTGGCTTCGCGCCATAGCCTCTGCTTATCACAGCTACTTTTAACCCCAGTGATTGCAAATAAGGCACCAACCAGAGCACAAATGGTGTTTTTCCATTGCCACCAATGCCAATATTTCCAACAATCATTACTGGTACAGAGGCTTTGTACGAAGATTTAATACCCAAGCGGAACAAAACACGTCTTCCCCCGCTTATTAACCAAAATAGCGCACTCAGTGGCAACAACAAAATATTAATTAGGCCAACTGGTTTGTACCAGCTCTTCTCTATTTTATTCACAATTATTCACCGTATTGCATTTTGCAAAGTGCTGAATATGCCCCATCCTTTGCTAATAACTCTTGATGCTTTCCTTGTTCAAGCACACGTCCCTGCTCAAGTACATAGATTTGGTCTGCCTTCTCAATGGTAGATAAACGGTGTGCAATCACTATCGAAGTTTTATTCACCATAAGTTTATCAAGCTCCTCTTGGATCAAACGCTCTGACTCAGTATCCAAAGCCGAAGTTGCTTCGTCTAGAATTAGAATTGGCGCATCTTTGACTATTGCTCTTGCAATAGCGATGCGCTGTCTTTGACCACCAGAAAGCATCACCCCATTTTCACCCACTTCGGTGTTCAGCCCATCTGGCAGATCTTTAACAAACTCCCAAACATGTGCTTTTTTGGCAACTTCCACGAGCTCTTCGTCTGACATTTTTTCATCTAGCCCATACATTATGTTGTTGGCTATCGTATCGTTAAATAGCGTAACGTGCTGCGATACCAAGGCAAACTGCTTCCTTAAGCACGCCAAAGAATAGTCGCTCAATTCAATGCCATCTAGCGTAATTGAACCGCTATCTAAATCGTAAAATCTGGGTAATAGACTTGAAAGAGTTGACTTACCTGAGCCACTTCGTCCGACCAATGCTATGCTTTGCCCTGCTGGAATATTAATCGATAAGTTTTCTATGACTGGCTCATCTTTGGTTGGATACGTGAAAGAGACGTTTTTAACCGCGATATCACCTGCAACTGCTTCAACACTGTGCGTACCCAAGTCTTTTTCTTTTTCCTGATCCAGTACTTCAAATATGCTATTGGCTGCCGCAATACCGCGCTGAAAGTCACTATTAACATTAGCCAATTGCTTTAAAGGTCTTAACATCATCACCATAGCAGTAATCAACGACGCTACGACGCCTGGTGTTAGTGACTCATGCACATCAGGCATGGCAATTATAGCAAGCACGACAGCCATGGCACTGGCTGCAATCAGCTGGATCACCGAAACGCTTAACGCTCTAGTTGCATCCATTTTGACACGCTGTTGGCGATTGTGGTTGTTCACCGTGGCAAAATGTGAAATCTCTTTTTCCTGGCCACCAAAACCGTGAATTTCTTTGTGCCCTGATAACATTTGTTCAGAGCTACGGGTGACTGCCCCCATCGCGTCTTGTATTTTTTTCGAAATTTTTCTGAAACGTTTAGATACTACGCTGACCACGATGGCAACAAATGGCACGATCACCAAGAATAGCAATGACAACTTCCAGCTAATGGCAAACATTCCCCAAAGCAAGAAAACAACAAACGCGCCCTCTCTAATTGCAACCTGTAATGCGCGCGTCACAGCCTGCTGGACCTGCTCTGTATCAAATGTAATCTTCGAAACTAGCTCACCGTTTGAGTGTTTATCGTGAAAAGAAACTGGCATAAATAGCATATGTTCATATAACTGTTGTCGCAGCTTCCTAACCACCTGAGAGCCTACATAGCTCAAACAGTAAGATGACATGTAATTAAATACTCCTCGCCCTAGAACGAGTAAAATTACAACAAAGGGAGCCATCGCTAATACGTCTTGGTTGCCTTCAGTTAAACCTTCATCCATAAATGGCTTCATAAGCTGGATGAACAATGCATCCATAGCCGCATACCCGAGCATACCAATTACGGCGAACAACGCAGCAGCTTTAAATTCGTAGGTGTAAGTCAAAAGCCTTTTATATATTTGCTTTCCAGACGATTGCATAGTAATACTCTAAAACTTCAAAACCCCCTTATTGTATCCGCCAATACACAAAAACTGAATGCATTATCTTAAAAACCATAGATTTTTCGCGTTTCTTGCGGTGTAAACTTCAAAGTGGTCAGAAAACACCCTGATCTGAATTTGCCCATCTAATGCCGTATCGTATATTTCGTATTCAGCATCGAGATATCGCTTTAGTATTTGTTGGTGGGGTAATTGCCAAGCAGTGTTGTGACTTCGAGAGAAGATCACAGTCTTTTTGGCGCCAACAGCGCGTACAAAAGGTAAGCTTGAAGAAGTACGGCTACCATGATGTGGTGCTAATAAAAAATCAGCGTCTAATTGTTCACCATATCGAGCCGTTAGTTTTTTTTCTGTCGCTGACTCAATATCACCAGGTAAAAGTAACTTGTACTTCCCATCATCGACGACAACAACGCAAGAGCTATTGTTATCATCATTCTGACGCTCACTAGGCCAAATTGAACGAATTGTTAACTGACCAAAAGTTATTTCCTTCAAGCCACAAGGCTGCCTGTATGGAATACCATGAAAAGCGTTTAGAGTTTTCTCGAATGAAAACTTTACTAAATCTGGTAACCCACCTGCATGGTCACCGTCATCGTGGCTCACAATTGTATGAACAAGCTGAATGTCTCGAGCGCGTAGATAAGGTAAAATCACCTTCTCAAACATGGAGTAAGTGCCAAAATAATTGGCTCCCAAGTCATATAAAAACCCTTTACCCTGATGCTCTACCAAGATGGCACTACCATGACCAACATCAAAAATATTAATTTGCCAAGGTGGCGAAGTATCCACTGCTTTGTGCGCTATTAACACAATCATTGGTATTACCGCGTAAGCACGAATAAGAACATGGCTGAGCATAAGCAAAATTAGCATTATCAATGCTGCTTGAGTGGCGGATATATAGCCTACTTCAAGCCAGTTGTAGTCAAGATTAGTTAACCACTGATACCCAAGGTAAATAAGATGGTCTAGTTGACTCATCAATTGAATATTGTAGCCAGCTGCAACCATTATTTGGAACAACAAGGCAGGAAAAATAACACAAGACAATAAAGGGATCGCTATTAGGTTCACTACCACACCCGATAAACTGATCCCTTGAAATGCAAAAATCATTAACGGACTCAGGGTGAGGAAAAGAAGTAACTGAATTTTGAAAAACCAAGCACACTTTGCTGTCCAGCTTGCTTCGAAACTTTTGTGAGAAACAGGGCCTGCGAGCAGCCACAAAATGCTCGCGACGGCGGCAAATGAAAAATAAAGCCCCAAATTAAGGAGTGTAAATGGTGAGATGAGTAATATAACCGTTAATGCATATGTCAATGACCGGGTATAGCTCACTCTCGCCCCCATCACATAACATAAAACGCCTATGAACGTCATAAACCACGCACGCTGCGCTGACACCTGCATACCACTCAGCACAACATAGCCACCAGCCAATACCAGAGCACAAACTAACCCAAAAATATGTATATTTATACTTTGTGCTACAACATCTTTAAATGGGTAAACAGCTGTTTTTATTAAAAGAAAACTAAGAGAAAAGAAAATAGCAATATGCAAACCTGAAATTGCCAATAAATGACTCAAGCCCAACATACGAAAGTGTTCTTTTTCTTTTTTGGGGATTAGTGATTTGTCTCCAGTCATTAATACGTAGTACAACCAACCAAATTTATACTCACCAAATGTATCCAAAACAAAATGTCGATACTTATCTTGCAGAGCATTTGTATCCCCGACTCTAAACGTTACTTTCAACCTACCTTTAAAATGGACATAATTGCGAAAGGCATATAATTCCGTATTGAAGCCATATAAATTTTTCCGGGAGCGAAAAGTTTTCAGTTTGGCAATTCCGGCGACCATATCGCCTTCTTGCAATTTAATGCTGTCAGTATCCGCCGACAAATTTGCATACACTTTTTGCCAGGATTTAACCTGAAACTTGTCAATAGATTTGATGTCTACCTGTATGTAGGGACGTTTTCCCGCTTTTATAATTTGGGTCACTTGAGCAGTGATCTTTACTGGTTTGTCAACAACTAGGTTTTTCCAAGAAAGCTGATAAAACAACTGGTAATGTAAAACTGTAACAAAAATACCTAAAATAAAACCTGCCAAAACGTTTGAAAAAAGCTTAAAATAGCTACTAACTAAAACGAGCAAGGCTAAACTGCCGGGTAACTGCCAATTATCCATGTAAAATACGGATATTAGACACCCACAGATTATGCCGCAGCAAATCAATATTGAAGTAGATGGTTGCTCTATATGGCGAAGAAAACGATCCAACGCTTTTTACCCGATCACAATAAGATCAAAGAACAAAAATCGTTAAGAATTTTTGGAAGTTTATTGCATGATGCAAACCTCTGGCATCTTAATCGACGCTCAGCACGAGGTGCATTTTCTGTTGGACTATTTTTTGCGTTCATCCCTGTCCCTTTTCAAATGGTTTTAGCGGCTGCACTCGCAATTCCATTTCGAGTAAACTTACCTTTATCAATTGCGCTTGTTTGGATTACAAACCCGCTAACAATGCCACCAATATTTTACTGTTCTTATCTTGTCGGGGTTTTTGCCCTTGGTCAAGAGATGCAGCCTTTCCATTTCGAGCCAACCTGGGCATGGTTAACAGAAAGTATCACCACCATTGGTCCCGCATTTATCGTAGGATCGTTGATCTGTGCATGTATCGCAGCCATTATCGGCTTTTTTGGTATCGATTATCTTTGGAGACGCTCAGTAAATAAAGCGTGGGAAGCAAGGAATCAGTAATTTTTTATTTGGAGTTTAAGACCAACCTCCTTCAAAAGTAAATTTCATAAAAAAAGGGCCTAAGGCCCTTTTTTTATTTGTTTACTTTCTGCGTCTTCGCAACATTAACAGCGGCAGAGCCAATAAACTAAATACACCAAAAGATGCTGAGCTTCTCTCGTAAGTTTCAGCTTCTTCAGGCGCACATTGCTCAGGTTGACCACTGCTATCTGGAGTTAGTAATACAGGCACTGCTATCGACTCATACTCGTCCGCACCTGAACTATCTTTCATCACTTGTCCTAGGCTATCTCTGCGCTTTGCCGTTTTTGTCGCTACACCGTATATTCGGTTATCTTCCGTAATCTTGACAGCTTCTACAACACTATATGGAAAAGCATCACTCTTACACGGCAACAAATCGTTTATGTTCTGCAGCTCAGAGTTAGAAGTATTATAAAGAAACGCTTCTCTTCTTGGGTTGTCACCTAAATTTTCTGCCTCTGCCTGACCGACAATATAACCGGCATCGTTGATATCTTCAGGGAATAATGCTGAACCATCATAGAATGACTTTATTTCTGTATACTTCTTGTCATTTACATCGAAGTAAAAACCTTTAACTTGCTCTTTTCTACCAAGTGTAATTTCATTAAAACGGTAACCGATTGCTACACCTTGATTGTTAATTTCAACGCCATGGCTTGACTCATAACCTTCAACATGATCAACTATTTGTGTAAATGTACCGTCTTTGAAAAAGCCAGCTCTTTGTCTGATGATGAAGTTGTCGTCTTTACGTGTTTGTGAATGACCAACAGCAACGCCTGCATTGTTAACTGCTAGCGCAGTTCCGATATGAGCACGCTCTTCATCATCTTCACGAACCAGACCAACACCGATGCTTTTAGATTCACCCGGAATAATATTGAAATTAGCGTCAAGCTTCCATTGGTATGCTTCGCGGTTGTAATACTCAGATAAATTCTGTAACCGCCACACACAAACGTTCACTGGCTCGCTTTCATTTTTACAAATATCGTCAAAGCGATCTTGACCATCTTTAGCGACACTGACAGCACTTTGGCCAATTACTAGATAGGTACCGTCATCTAATTTTTGCACGTCAGTAGCGATACTCTGCCCACCGTAATCCGCGTCAAAACTTGGAGATGGTAGTTCAATCACTTCTCCCCCTGGCGTTATAAACACTCCTTTAGAGGAAAACTCTCGCTCAAAAAAGACCGTTGTTTCATTTTCGTCTTTTTTAGTAAATTCGTTCTTTTTCGTGTATGGCGCTGTGCCCCAACCGACCATGGCACCATCTGATGAAACAGCAGTGATAAAAGAGACTACTGAACGAGATAATTCTCCTCCTGTATAGTCTCTTTGCGCATCAAAAATCACCTTTTCGTCGGCGCTTGAGGTCGCATATATCAAGCTGGTGCTAGCGTTTAATTTTTGAAATTCTGCATTACCATTACGCTGGCCCAAATAGCCACGCATAAATGCATGTGCATCTGGATCTGTTGCTGTAGCGTTATTATTTTGGATATCATCAAGCGTAAATTTGATAGGATCATCGATTCTATCACGCGCTTCTTTCAAACGATCATATTCTCTTATTAATGTTTCATCGCTAAAGTCGATGTAGCTAACATCAATTTTTAAGTTAAAGAGTTCTGTTGCTCGACCTGCAACAACACCTGAGTCATTAGCATCAGAGACAAAGGTATTCTTTGATCCATTATGTGATGGTAACTCTGTTAATTGGTACGTTGCAGCAAATAGCTGCCCTGAAAAGCACAAACCAATACTGGCGGCTAAAAGTGAATATCTCATTTCAATCCTTACTGCTGATTCTGTAAAGCTTCTAATTCTTCCCAACGTTCATACGCGGTTTCGAGCTTGGACTCCAATTCCGCTAGTTGGTTCAATGCTTGTTGTGTTACATCAGACTCTTGTTTAAAGAACTCAGGGGAGTTAACTAATTCTTGCTGACTTTCAAGCGCGGACTCAAGCTCCTCTACTTTACTCGGCAAGCCTTCTAATTCAAGTTTTAATTTGTAACTGAGCTTACTAGATTTGTTTTTACTTGTATCTCGCTTTGCCGGGCTTGTAGCAGCCTTTTCTTTATCTAACTTTTCCAGCTCTTTTTGTTGCGCCAGTTTATTGTCACGATAAGACTCGAAATCACTGTACCCGCCGACTATCTCAGTAACAACACCATCACCTTCAAACGCCCACACGCTATTACACGTATTATCGATAAACTCTCTATCGTGGCTGACAATTAAAATTGTACCTTGATATTGCGTGATAATTTCTTCTAACAGCTCAAGTGTTTCTATATCCAGATCGTTGGTCGGTTCATCCAAGACCAATACATTTGATGGTTTTAAGAATAGCTTAGCTAGGAGTAATCGGTTTTTCTCACCACCTGAAAGTGCTTTTACTGGTGTTCTCGCTCTTGCTGGTGGAAATAAAAAGTCTTGTAAATAGCCTAAAACATGACGACTTCTGCCACCTATTGAGACCTCTTGCTTACCTTCCGCAACATTGTCTTGCACTGTCATTTCTTCATCAAGCTTTTCTCGGTATTGATCAAAATACGCTACTTCTAGATTCACGCCTTGCTTGATCTTACCGCTGTCTGCTGACAACTTGCCAAATAACAGCTTGAGTAAAGTCGTTTTACCTATACCATTTGGACCAATTAATCCAACACGGTCACCACGCATAACCAGCGTTGAAAAGTCTTTTACAATTGGCTTATCTTTAAATGCGTGATTTACAAAGCTCGCCTCAAATACCAACTTACCTGAACGCTCGGCCGACTCAATATTGAAATCAGCTTTACCGACCTGCTCAACACGTTGTTTGCGCTCTACACGCAACGCCTTAAGTGCACGAACTCGGCCTTCATTACGTGTTCTTCTCGCTTTGATCCCCTGCCTGATCCAAGCCTCTTCTTCAGCTAGTTTTTTATCAAACAGCGCATTTTGCGTTTCTTCTACTTTTAAATCATGGGCTTTTTGATCTAGATACTTTGCGTAGTTTCCTGGATAAGAAACCAGCTTACCTCTGTCTAAGTCTAGAATCCGAGTTGCCACAGCTCTAATAAAAGCACGGTCGTGGGAGATAAAGACGATGCCACCTTTAAAATCTTTTAAAAACGATTCAAGCCATTCCACACTTGCCATATCCAAGTGGTTGGTGGGCTCATCTAGTAGCAATAAATCAGGATCGCTTACCAACGCCTTTGCCAATGCAACTTTTCTCAACCAGCCACCAGAGAGCTTTTCCAAGCGCATTTGCGCGGTCAGTTGCAACTGGCTCAATACTAAGTTGATACGACTTTCAAAACGCCATGCATCCGCAGCTTCAATCTCCGCAGACAACCGTTCAAGTTTATTAAGCAAGCTCGTTGACTGATCTGTTTGAAGCGCCTCACTGACATGGTTGTATTCGATTAATAGACTCGCAACGTCAGGTAAGCCTTGCGCCACGTAGTCAAATACACTCCCTTCGGCGCCTTTTGGTGGATCCTGTTCAAGTCGCGATACTTTTAATCCAGTCAATCGGTTTATTTCACCGTCGTCCAGCAATACCTGACCATCAAGGACCTTTAATAAAGTTGATTTACCGGCACCATTTCGACCAACAATACACACCCGCTCGCCAGCTTCGATAAGCGCATCTGCGTTGTCTAATAAAGGATGAGAACCAAAAGCAAGTTGTGCTTTAGCAATTCTAATTAAATCCATCTTCTTTTATAAACTCTTCAATTTGTTGTTGAGTAAATGGCCAGTTCAGCAATTTACCTGTTTTTATATTCTTAATTACTGGGATTGAAGTTTGAAACTGTGTCATCAATTTCTCGTCTTCCACAATATCTTGATGATGAATGTCGTTAGTAGCAAGCACATTAACTGCTAACGCATATGCTTGCTCACAGAGATGACATCCATCAGTATGATATAAAACCACCTTAGCCATGAGTGATAAGCCAGCTATTGTGAATTTGCTTGTTTCGCTTAAAGTCAGGAGATAGTGTCTCCTTTGAGATATTCTCCGCTTTCAGTCCCAAACCCATTAATGCAACTTCATCCATTTTAAATCCACGCTTGTTGTTAGAGAACAACAGAACGCCATCTGGGCTCAAAATATTCTTTACCCAAGTTAGCAATTGAATATGGTCTCTTTGCACATCAAAAACATTCTTCATTCGCTTTGAGTTTGAGAACGTAGGAGGATCTAAGAAGATCAGATCGTATTGACCTTTCGCATGCTCAAGCCAGTTCAGACAATCTGCCTGCTCGAACCTAAAACGCGGATTTTTAAGGTTATTAAGCGCAAAGTTCTCTTCAGCCCATTTGAGGTATGTCTTTGACATATCAACTGTCGTCACCGACTTAGCCCCGCCAAGAGCAGCATGAACTGATGCAGAGCCGGTATAAGCAAACAGGTTTAACACTCGTTTATCTTGTGCGTTTTGTTGAATAAACCGACGCGCAAGACGGTGATCTAAAAACAGACCGGTGTCTAAATAGTCATACAAATTTACTTTAAATTTTGCACCAAATTCTTCGATAACTTGATAACGATTTTGTTTTTCGTATGAAGTATATTGCTCATCGCCGCGCTGTTTTTTACGTACCTTAACCGCTAAGTTGCTTGGCGAAATATCTAATGTCTCAGCAGTCAAAGAGATGACATCTTGTAACCGCTTATCTGCGACTTCCGCGTTAATTTCTTTTGGTGCTGCATATTCAAAGATAACCGCGTTATCGCCATATACATCAACCGCTACGTTATATTCAGGGATATCTGCGTCATACAAGCGATATGCTTCAACAGCCTCTTTTTTCAACCAACTTTTTAGGCCCTGCTTATTCTTTTTAAGCCTGTTAGCAAATGCGCGAGACTGTTCATAATGTAACTCTGAAGTTTGTTGATTCTGCGCAACTTGCTTCTCATTCAGCTCATACATAAACAAAGTGACATCAATTGGGCCGTTCTTAAACTTATAACGTTTTTTAGACGCAAGCTTAAGCAACCTAAATAACTCATCGTCGGTACCGAGCAGCGCAGCATTCCAATCACGATAATGCTTTTTGAAGCTCACACCCATGTTACGATAAAGATTAATTAATTCGGCCATTGAGCCCAAGCGCTCACCATATGGTAAGTTACTTAGCACTGTCCCAGGTCGTTTCGCGACAGACTGCAATTTTCCAGCATCTGCCACTTTAAACTGGATAAACTCGCCAACACCAGCGCGATTAGCATTAGATTTTGCTGTTTCTATTACTTTTGAATCAATATCGTGACCAATTAACCACAGCTTAGAATCTACTTTTTGTTGTTTCAGTTCCTTTTGTAACTCTTTAAATTTTGCATCTCTAAAACTTGGCAAACGTTTAAATGCAAAAGATTTATTCAAATTAGTAGGCGTTTTTAGCGCCATACTCGCAGCTTCGATGAGTAACGTACCCGAGCCGCAGCAAGGATCAAAAAGCGGTTTAGACGTATCATTCAACCAACCACTGCGGGTCACAAGTGCTGCTGCAAGATGCTCGCGAATTGGCGCCTTGCCTTGTTTTAAACGGTAACCACGGTCCGATAACCTCGGTCCTGAGTAATCCAAATATAAGGCAATTTTTTGTTTGTTGAGCTTAGCAATGATGCGAACATTGGCATCTTGTTTATCTACTGATGGACGCTGCTCGTAAAGATCTTGAAAATAGTCAACCACAGCATCTTTGATGACTAGCCCTGA
This sequence comes from Pseudoalteromonas luteoviolacea, assembly GCF_018100925.1. GTDB lineage: Bacteria > Pseudomonadota > Gammaproteobacteria > Enterobacterales > Alteromonadaceae > Pseudoalteromonas > Pseudoalteromonas obscura. Next base: position 229,976 of record NZ_JAGJEH010000009.1, read on the forward strand.
AAACTGAGTGTTTTTTAATTCTTTATTTGTACCGTTAAATTCAACAGCAAAAGTTTGTGAAGGGCCAAACCACTCTTGCCAACCCTGAAAACGAGCAAACTTATAAAGGTCATCTTTATTATTAATGTCTTCATGCTCGTCAATCAACAACATGACGCGCGTTGCGTATCGCGTCATCATACAAAACTTTTGGGCAGTGAGGTTGTCTGCTTCAAAGCGAACCGAACCAATACTTTGCTTTGTGACTTTAATTTCGAAAGATTGAAGTTCTTCGACTAGTAAATTTTCGATGCCAATCGATGTAAGCGCAATAAACTGCAATGTGATAACCCTGTAATTTCAATTGACGCGATTATAACACAGCTATGTACAGACGGGGATTGGATTAAGCTCTTATGCTTACTTTATTACTAACCAATACTGGGTGGATACGATCGTTCAAAACTTTTATCGCTTGGAACTGTTCTAAGCTAATATTTTCGTCAAGTTTAAAGTCCGCGGTCAAGTTGATGCACAAACTCGCTTCACGTTCATGATCAACAATTAGGCACTCGCCTGTCATCACTTTAGACTTAAGACTTACAACAGCGTTGCAAAGCACATCAGCCCCTGTATATGACCGAAAAAACCAACTTTTGGCTTGCACAGGCAACAAGTGAAACTTGGCAGCAGTTGCGTTTAGTGCAATCTGGCAGCATTGTGCTTCAGACCAAACTGAATAACTGCACAAATAGTCAAAAACATTTTGATAGAACTGCGCTTCTTCAACGCTAAAGGTAGGACTGGAATCAGAATCAGCCGTAAGTTGGCGAAGACGATAAGGAGTGCAAAGCTGAAGCTCATCACCCAAATCAACAAGCAAACGGTTCTGCACGCGACATTGAAGCCAACGCCACTCTTTTGATGCTTGCAAAATCGCCCTCCGCATTACTATTAAATTAATTCATCCAGTAACGCGAAGTATATCGCGATTTTTGCAAGTGTGAAAATATTTATAATAACAATTTGTTTAGGATCTTTTCGTTATATGACTGATCCTTATAAAGAGTTTACGATCCTTTTGATCAATTGTGGCCCTTCGTATATAAAACCAGTATAAACTTGAACCAGATCTGCACCTGCATTTAGCTTTTCTTGTGCCGCGTCCGCGCTATCGATACCGCCCACACCAATAATAGGTAATTTGCCCTCAGTCAAACGCTTTAATTCAGACACTACATGGGTCGATTTTTCACGGACAGGACGACCAGATAAGCCCCCTGCTTCATTGGCATACTCAAGTCCCTGTACAGCATCTCGCGCCAGTGTAGTATTGGTCGCAATAACGCCATCAATTCTATTATTTACAAGTGATTCAGCAATTTGCGTAAGCTGTACTGCATCTACATCAGGCGCAATCTTAACTAACATCGGCACAGATTTTTTGTGCTTTTCAATTAAATCAACTTGCTCATTCTTTAAACTTTGTAACAAGTCATCCAGCGCTTCGCCATACTGTAAATCACGCAGCCCTGGAGTATTAGGAGAAGAGATATTTACCGTGATATAAGAAGCGTGTTCAAACACTTTTCTCATACAGTGAATATAATCATCTTTGCCCTGCTCGTTTGGTGTATCTTTGTTTTTACCAATGTTGATCCCAAGGATCCCGGTATAATTCGAAGCTTTTACGTTAGCAACTAAATTATCTACGCCTTTATTGTTAAAGCCCATTCTGTTAATCACAGCATGTGCTTCTGGGAGACGAAATATACGTGGCTTATCATTACCAGCTTGAGGCCTAGGTGTAACAGTACCTACTTCAATAAACCCAAAACCCATTTGGCCAAATGCATCAATACATTCAGCGTTCTTGTCTAGACCTGCAGCTAACCCAACTGGGTTGTCAAATTCTAAGCCTAAAAAGTTAACTGGCTTTTTAGGTAGAGACTGTGACCAAGCAAGACTTAATGGGGTATTTTTGAAACGGCGCAAGTTGCCTAAAGCAAAGTCGTGGGCCCATTCCGCATCTTTATTAAACATATAACGACGTGCTAAATCGTAAAACATCGAGACTCCTTAAGTTCCTGGTAACAGTTTGAGGCAAAAAAATACCCCAGCAATTGCCGGGGTATTTTAACGTGTTAATTTTTATTTGGAAGTGTCACAGTTGTGGCTGAGTAACATTAATTCTCTTAGTGCCACTGAGAACTTCGCAAAGTCATGGTTCTGAGAGGTCTTGAACTCAGCTAACATTTGCTGCCAGCGGTGTAACAACGAAGCTTGGTTATCCATCCACTGATCAATCAATGAGTCAACTTCACCATCACCTTCAAAGCTATTCAATACTACCTCAGATAACGCACGCTGCTGCCAATCAAGCTCTTCACGATATGATGCACGTGCAAGCGCTTGCCAATGGTTAGCAACTGGCTGAGCTGTAATTTGGTCTAAGAACCAATGCAAGCCCATGTTTGCACCTAACTTGAAGTAAGTATTCGATACAACCGAGATATCACGCTTAGCATTGCTAGCAACTTCTGCTAAGTCCATAACTGAGAACAAGCTAGATAGCGATACAATGCGATCCGCTAATGCTTGTGGAACACCTTCTGATGTTAACTCAGCAGCCTTCTCAGCAAGACGTGCGCTCTCTTCTTCAACCATATAAGTTGTCAGATTAGTGCTTAAGTCTGCAAATGTCGGTGCGAAGAACTCGATTGTTTCTTCAATGCTTAGTGCTTTGTTACGGTGGCGCAAGAACCAACGCGTAACGCGGCGAACTGTACGACGTAACTGATACAGCATTTCTGTTTGTACAGCTGATGGGATCTTGTTATCAAGCGCTGAAATTTCAGCCCATGTTTCTGACATCTGGAATGTCGCACATGCAATTGAATAACAAAGTGCAATTTCAGCTTCCGTAGCGCCTGTTTCTTCATGCATACGGATCATGAAGTTCAAGCCCATATCGTTTACGATATTATTTGCAAGCTTAGTCGCGATGATCTCTTTTCTTAGTGGGTGCTCATCCATGGCAGCGTTGAATCGGTCACGCAGAGGCACAGGGAAAGAGTTCACTAATAACTGACGGTAGTATGGGTTTTCAGTGATTTCATCAACCACCAAAGTTTCTTTTAATACCATCTTAGAGTAAGAAACCAGTACAGAAAGCTCTGGACGAGTTAGATCAAGACCTGCTGCCGCGCGCTCTGCTAGCTCTTCATCACTTGGCAAGAACTCAATGTTTCTATCAAGCTTACCGTCTTTTTCAAGAGCATGAATAAAGCGGATCTTTTCTTTAAGAGTCGCAGGACCTTTCGACTTAGTTACTGACAATGTATGTGTTTGACGGTAACAATCAGCCAATACCAACTCAGACACTTCGTCGGTCATTGCATATAGCAATTCGTCACGCTGCTTCTTAGTTAAGTCACCTTCTGCAACTAAACCATTCAGCAGTATCTTAATGTTTACTTCGTTATCTGAACACGCAACACCACCAACGTTGTCGATAAAGTCAGTGTTGATTCGGCCACCTTTAGCTGCAAACTCGATACGACCAAGTTGCGTTGCACCTAGGTTACCACCCTCACCGAAGATCTTAGCACCGAGCTCTGAACCATTAATACGTAACGCATCATTCGCTCTGTCACCTACATCAGCATCACTTTCGCTTGCAGCTTTGATGTAAGTACCGATACCACCATTCCATAATAGGTCTACTGGCATCATGAGAAGTGCTTTAATCAACTCATTTGGTGTCATGCTTGCTTTCTTAGTGCCAAGCATTTTCTTGATTTCTGGTGTTAGCGTGATTGACTTAGCAGCACGTGAGAAAATACCACCGCCTTGAGAAATCAGGCTAGCATCATAGTCTTCCCAGGAAGAGCGTGGCAATTCAAACATACGTGCACGCTCTTTATATGAGCTCGCAGCGTCAGGGTTCGGATCGATGAAGATGTGCATGTGGTTGAACGCAGATACTAAGCGCGTGTGCTCTGATAGCAACATACCGTTACCAAATACATCACCAGCCATGTCGCCGATTGCAACCGCAGTGAAATCTGTTGTTTGACAATCAATATCCATTTCACGGAAGTGACGCTTAACTGATTCCCACGCACCTTTCGCTGTGATACCCATCTTTTTGTGGTCATAACCAATAGAACCACCTGATGCGAACGCATCGCCTAGCCAGAAGTTATACTCTTCTGCAATGCCATTTGCGATGTCAGAGAAAGTTGCTGTACCTTTGTCGGCTGCAACTACTAAATACGGGTCATCTTCATCGTGACGAACAACGTCAACAGGAGGAACGATATCACCGTGAATGATGTTGTCAGTAATATCTAACAGACCACGGATGAAAATCTTATAGCACTCTTGACCTTCACGGAAGAAACCTTCTCGGTCATTTGGAAGCTGTTTACAAACGAAGCCGCCTTTAGAACCCACAGGCACGATAACTGTATTCTTAACCTGTTGGGCTTTAACAAGACCTAGTACTTCAGTACGGAAGTCTTCACGGCGATCTGACCAGCGTAAACCACCACGAGCAACCTTGCCACCACGTAAGTGAACACCTTCGATACGTGGAGAGTATACAAAGATTTCAAACGCAGGTAATGGTAACGGCATTTCTGGAATTGCGCTTGGCTGGATTTTGAATGATACGTATGACTTGTTTGACCCATCTGCTTCTTTTTGGTAGAAGTTCGTTCTTAAAGTCGCATCAATCATCGCAACGTATAGACGAATGATACGGTCGTCATCAAGGTTTGCTACGCTTTCTAGCTCGTGATAGATTTTCTCTACTAGCTTATCAAGTGACTTTTGTGCCACTTTCTTCTGAGGACAGAATTTCTTCTCAAACAACTCAACCAATTGGTTAGCGATATGCGGGTAGTGTTCGAAAGTGTTTTCAATATAAGACTGTGAGAAAGTCACACCAATTTGACGCATATACTTAGCGTATGCACGTAAGATAGACGCTTCACGACCTGTAGAGCCCGCTTTTAGTACTAAGCGGTTAAAGCCGTCGTTTTCTAGGCGGTTATTCCAAACGTTGATAAGCGCTGCACGGAAACGAGCAGATACTTTATCAAAGTCAGCCAGTCCCTTGCTGTCAAGCAACATTGAGAAGTCCATGATCCAGTTGATTTGACCATCACTTGTCTTAACAGCATATGGCGTTTCGCCGATTACACGTAAACCAAAGTTTTCTAGCATTGGCATTACGTCAGATAGGTGAATTGGCTCATCTTTATGGAATAAGCTCAGACGAACAATTTGCGAATTTGCTTCTTCTTGAGGTCTGTAGAACAACATTTCTAGTTTGTTCTCATCGCTCAATCTCTCAAGTTTTGAGATATCAACGACAGCAGCACTTGGCAATACTTCATCTTTATATGCACGAGGGAAAGCTGTTGCATATTTACGGTTTAATTCGTTGCCGCGAGCTTCACCTTCACCAGCAAGTAAAGCCGTTTGTAGTTTATCTTCCCATGTACGGGCAGCTTCTACTAAATTATTTTCGATTTCTTTCACGTTGTACTTAATGTTGTTGTCAGCTACACGAACAATGTAATGCGTTCTTGCTAATGTAGACTCAGAGAAAAATGTAGTGAACTCAACTTTTTCGTTAGACCCAAAGGCATTGCCTAACAACTTTTGAGTTTCGCGACGAAGCGCGGTGTTGTATCGCTCACGCGGCACATAGACCATACAAGAGAAGAAACGACCATAGACATCTCTTCGAACGAATAGACGACACATGTCACGCTCTTGGGTTTGCAAAACGCCCGTAGCTACATCCAATAACTCAGATTCACGAGCTTGCACTAACTCGTCACGTGGGTACGTTTCTAAGATATTGAGAACAGCTTTGTATGCGTGCGTCCCTTTCGCAAAATCACATTGCTCCATGATGCGAGCAATTTTGCTCTTAAGCACTGGAACATCTGATGCACTGTTATTGTAAAAGCTTGATGAGAACAGACCTATAAAACGGTCTTCGCCAATAACGTTCCCTTCGTCGTCAAATCGCTTAATACCAACATAGTCAATATGAGCTGGGCGATGAACACGAGACTGGGAGTTCGTTTTTGTTAGGATCAATAAGTTTTTACTACGTGCTTCAAGGCGAGCGACTTCTGGCAACCCTGATAGCAAGCGGCTGCTTTCAGTAGAGTTTTTCATTAGGCCTAAACTTGAGCCTGCAACCGGCTTAAGTTCATAGTCACCTTGAACTGGAACAAGGTCATATTGACGGTAACCCATGAATGTGAAGTTATCACGAGCTAGCCAATCTAAGAATTCAACTGCTTCATTGAGCTCTTGCTCAGAAGAGCTGTGCTTACGGTTAGGAATGTCTGCACCGACAGCAACTAGCTTATCCCGGATTAGCAACCAATCTTCAACCGCTACAGTAACATCTTTGAGCACTGATTCTAGCTCTTGCGTAAAATCAGCAATAACTGCTTCGTCTGTTTGACGATCGATTTCAATAAAGAAAACAGTTTTAGTAGATGAAGATTCTTGTTCGGTTTTTAATCCTGAAACAGCGGAGATTTTATCTTCTTGGTCACGGTTGATTTTGAGAGGACAGTGTAAAAGCAAATGCGATGCAATATTCTTACGGCTAAGCGCCATACGCACTGAATCAACCAAAAACGGCTTATCATCTGAGATGATTTCTACAATCGTGTGAGACGATTGCCAGCCATCTTTTGCAACTTCAGGGTTGAATACACGGATAACTGCATTGTCTGAGGTATTCTTTTCGAGAGAATTCCAAAGACTCAAAGCAGCACCGTACAGGTCGCTGTCGTTACGATGTGCCAAATCCTCTTTAGACATGTTGCTGTACAAGGCTTTGGCGAATGTTTCAACGAGCGACACGTTATCGGCATGAACTTTTTTCTGGATCAACTTGCAAACGTTATCAAGGATAACCGATGCTGGACCTTCACTTTGTGTCATTATGTGTTCCTTAATCTATACCACCTTTGAACGGTAGATTATTTGTACAGCCAATTATTAGCGTGGAGTCCAGAGGATTTTAACCTTTCTGGCGCTAATAAAAAGCTTTTTTGACAAAAACATTTGAGGCTTTTCAGCCAGTTGGTCATATATTCACAAATTGTAGATATAAATGGCCAATTAAGGCCATTTAAGAGCACAATTATTCACACTTTTTTTTCTGGTCAGGCCAGATGAAAGTACCTATCGCAGGTAACAGCAATACAGCACCAAGCATATTCACTAAGAACATAAACGTCAGTAGTATCCCCATATCAACTTGAAACTTTAATGCAGAGAAAATCCAAGTACTCACGCCTATCGCCAGTGTTATACCCGTAAATAATACAGCACTGCCTCGCTCAGCCAACGCGTTACGATAAGCAGCTGATAAGGGCATACCTTGTTTTAGCTGATTCATCATTGAAGATAGGATATAGATACCATAATCGACACCAATTCCTACGCCCAGTGCTATGACTGGTAGCGTGGATACTGTAAGTCCAATTTCCAACTTAACCATCAGCGCTTGAGCAAGTGTTGAAACAATATACAAAGGTAATACAACTGCTACTGTTGCGCGTATACTCCTGAAACTGATCAGACACAAAATAATCACCGCACCATAAACATAGATCATCATTGGTAATTGTGCAGCCGCGACTGACTCGTTTGTTGCTGCCATCACGCCAATAGGACCAGAAGCCAGCTTAAAACTAACTCGATCAGTTCCCTCTTCGTTTGCAAACAATTTAATTTGAGACACGACGTGGTCGATGGTTTCAGCTTTGTGATCATCCATGAAGATGATAATCGGCATTACGGAGCAATCGCCATTGAGTAGACCCGTACTCGTTTCTACTCTTGAAGTAGCCTGTACTAACGACGCGCCATTTCTAGGCAAAGTTTGCCATTTCAAATTGCCCTCGTTGTAGCCAGCGTTAACCGCTTGAGCAACAGAGCTCAAAGAAACTGCGGATTGTACGCCATCTAGGTTTTCTACCCGCCACTGGAATTGACTTACTCTCTCCATCGTATCATGTTCAGTACAAGCCGCCGGATATGCCTCTACCAACACTTTTAAAATGTCTGATGAGATCTCATATCTATCTGATATCAAGAAGGTGTCTAAATTATAGCGCGCGTCTTCATGAAGTGCTGGTGCACCCGCATGTAAATCGCCAATGCGCATGTCTTTCGACTGCCAATAACCAAATGCAAATAAGCCCGCTGAAATGAGTAGAATAACACTTGCGTACCGTTTATCTGTCGCTAAAACCAAACTCTCTCGCAGTGTAGTGAACACACTATTGGCTTCATTCTTCCCGTCATCAACCCGGTTCATTTTAGAAGATTTGAAATAAGAGGCCAAAACAGGCAACAGTATTAAGTTGGTGAAGATAATTACCGCAACACCTAAGCTGGCTGTAATTGCAAGCTCTCGTATAATCCCGATATCAATCGCCAGTAATGTCATAAACCCAATGGTGTCTGATAATAAGGCGATACCACCCGGGATCAATAGTGCTTTGAAACTCGCCTCTGCTGCGACTTTACTACTAACACCTTCAGATACCTTTTTGCCTATGGCATTAATCATTTGTACGCCGTGGCTCACACCAATGGCAAAAACTAAAAATGGCACTAATATCGACATTGGGTCAAGACCAAAACCAAGTACCGACAACAGACCAAGCTGCCAAACAACAGCGATCAATGAACATGCAATTGGTAACAGTGTAAGCTTAAAGCTCTTACAGAACAGCCAAACCATAATAAAAGTAAAAAGAATGGCGATTGCAAAGAAGAACACCACGTCTTTGGCACCATCAGCGATGTCCCCAGCCATTTTAGCGAAACCGATGATATGAATTGAAACTTTGTCTGTACTAAGCGGATCTCTGATCTCTGACTCAAGTTTTTTTGCAAATGCTAAAGTGTCCAGCTTCTCTTGAGTTTGTGGGTCGGTCTCCATTAACTGAGCCGATACCATGGCACAAGAATAATCGCTTGCAACCATGCGGCCAACGACTTTGGCTTTTTCAATATTTTGCTTAACAACCGCTAAACCCGCTTCATCTGCTGTAAAGTTTGCAGGAATAATTGGCCCACCCGCAAAGCCATCTTCTACCACTTCAACAAATCGGGCGCTTGGCGCGAATATCGAGTTTACTAGCGGGCGATTAACGCCGGGTATAAAGTAAAGCTGATCATGCACAGCCTTTAATTGCGAGAAAAATTCTGGATTGAATATGTCGCCATCCGCATCACACACGGAAATTAAAATACTATTGGCACCGCCAAATTGCTTTTCGTGCTTCAAATACACCTTCATATAGTCATGATTTAAAGGAATATTTTTATTGAAGGATGCATCCAATTGGATTTGGGTGGACTTAAAGCCTAAAAATAAGGTGGTGAGCGCAAACAGCGCAATAACCATAAAACGATGTCTGAATACGACGTAAACTAGTTGATTTAATATAGACTGCATTAGCGATCAACCTCGATATTTTGAATGCCTTCTTCTGTTGCAAGTACAAGTTTGCCGTTGTGTACCACTCCAGAGAGAATAGATTTACCGTTCTTCAATTGTCTTGTTTGAACTCTGTCGCCTGTCACCGTGAAGATAAAACCACTATTAGCCAACATTATTTGATTGTTATTATGTTCAACGATGCTGTTAATCGTCGCCGATTTATCTACCTTAATTGGTGCAAAGGAAATGTCATCACTCAATGATTGAAAGGTGTTACCACGAAGGCCTGCGACTATCAGTCCACTGTGTTGGTTTTTATTGACTGCAAACAAAGAGCCTGAATAGAACTCCTCCAGCCTTTCCCAGGTCGCCCCTAAATCATGACTTACAGCAAATAGTCCCATCTCACCAACGAGGTATATACTTTGACCATCAATTAGCATGCGATTGAAATGGGGCAGTATGAATTGCGTTTCATCTTCATATGCTTGTGGGTCGTCTTGTTTAAGCTCTGCTAAGTAATCGACATCATCGGGATGAACAAACTCATTTAAAAAGCGCTTATTCCAGCTCTTTCCGCCGTCTTGAGTTTGATACATCATGCCATACGCACCAATTGCAAAGCCTTGATTGTCGTTAACAAACTCAATATCTAAACAGGGCTTTTCTAGATCTGGTAGATATTGTTGAACTTGCCAAGATACGCCACCGTCTGTGGTGTGTAAAATAGACGCATCATGGCCACACGCCCACCCTCTTTTCGCCGTAGTAAAATCTACCGCGGTTAATAAAGATTGAATTGGTACGTGTGCTTGTTGCCAACTCGAACCGTCATCACTGAACACAATGGTGCCATGCTTTCCTACCGCGACTAATCTATCGCCACTATAGGTTATATCGGTTAGCAAGGTTTTCTCTGGGTGTGCAACTCTCAACGCTTCTTCGGCGCTGCCAAAAGCTTCACTTTGCATAACGAACACTGCAATCGACGTTGCAATTAACTTCTTAATCATTATGAATACTCAAATAAAAAATGTCGTGAATGACTGGGGGGATAAAGTTGGGCTACAGCAAGCCCAACCTTAATAGAGTGTAGAAAGACCAATTACTTGATCCTAGAAGACGTAATATTAACGTCTTCCCTCTCGACGAAGTGCGCTTTGAGTAAACTCATTGTCTTGGAAAGACTGCGTAAAATCATACATTTTTTCTTCGTTGTCTAAACCTATGGCTAGATAACGACGAGAGTTTAAATCGTGATAAACGTCAAGTGTACTCCAGTGAGTTGGTACATCGTAGTAATTGATACCGTGTGCCATCGCTACGCGATACATTTGGTCACGATTATCGTACAGATCAGCTACATGAATCTGCCAGCTATCTTCATCGATAAAGAAAACACGCTTTTTATAAATGTGACGTGTGCCTTCTTTGAGGTTTGCCTCGACAACCCATACACGGTGCTTTTCGTAGCGAACATGTTCAGGGTTGATATGACCGGCTTTCAAAATGTCTTCATACTTAAGAGAGTCACTGTGCAGCTTATAGCTGTTGTACGGAATGTACATCTCTTTTTTCCCTTTTAATGTCCAGTTGTAACGGTTTGGTGAACCATTGAACATATCGAAGTCATCTGTTGTACGTAAGCTATCAGAAGCTGTTCCCGGTGCATCATATGCAACATTTGGCGCACGACGAACACGACGCTGTCCCGTGTTATAGGTCCAAGCTTGACGCGGCGTCAAAATTTGGTCCATTGTTTCATGAACTAGTAGCGCCGTACCAGCTAGTCGAGCTGGTTCTGTTACTTTCTGCTTAAACTTAAATAGTACGTTAGACTTTTGCAGCTCTTCTGGCGTTGCACTTGGATCTGAGTACTTTACTAATAATTTTTCATCAAAACCAATAATGTTGTATGAACCAGAAGCCGTTGGCATTGCCTGACCACCATTACGAGCGATTGACAGACCACGGTATCTTAACAGGTGGTTCCAAATTGCTTCTAATCCATTTTCAGGGATAGGGAAAGGAATGCCAATTGCGGTGTTTTTAATACCATTGCCGCCTTCAATTAACTCTGCTGTTGATGCGTACTTCTTGGTCGCATCGTAAACAAATTGCGGATATGCAGCACTGCGTCGCGTCTGATAAACATTCATTTTGAATGTATCTGGGTATGTTTCAAACAGAGCAATTTGCCCAGGGCTCAAGTTATCCTTGTATTTATCAAGGTTACTCTTATCAATAGTAAACAAAACTTTATCATCAGCATATGGGTCTGGATGGTGCATACCTGGTTTAAAGTTAGCTGGTGGCTTAGTAATTCCGCCTGTCCACGATGGGATCGTGCCATCTGCGTTACCGGCGACTTCTGCACCAATTGGAGATAAATCTTTGCCTAAACGAGCGACTTCTTCTGGTGTCATTTTCGCTAGTGCAATCGGAGCAGCCATTATTGTCATTATTGATGCTGCGAGTAGTGTAGGTTTTCTAAACATATCGAAAGCCCTTAAATTGAATACTTAATATTAAATGATACAAAGTCACGGTCTGAGAACGTATTTGTTGCGCCACCGCCCCAGAAAGTGTTGTACCCTAAATCAAATGACCACGCATTTTGATAACTAAAGTTAAGGTTTAGACCCATTGACTTTCTATCTTCAACAAACAAGAACATAGGATCTGGTGTCGTACCATTCACGTCATGTGAAAATACAACTCTTGGTGAAAAGTTTACGCCAGAGAAAAGGTTGTTATACTCACCTTTTGCAATGAGACGGTAACCCCAAGAAGAAGCTGTTGGGAATGGATTTACTTCTGGACCATTTGATACAGCTTGGTGAATTAAATCGTAGTTACGGCCTTCTACCCCTTCAATTGTGCCACTTCGGCCCGTGCCTGCTACATTTAGACGCAGCTCGTCGTAAGCTGGCATGTCTTTAATGGTAACCGCACCGACTTCACCAACCACTGCCCAGCTATCAGCGCCTAATGATGGGCCAAATAAATGCGTCGCGGTAAATTGAAGTTGCATGGTATCTTTTAGTACGTAACCTTGAGCAACTTCACCAGGCTTAACATAAGCGGTTGCGTCACCTTGACTCAGCTGAGAAAAACCTCTGAAGTCATCTCTAATTCCCGCAGCAGCTAACTGCTCTACCATACCAGCATAAAGAAGTTCTACATCATCAATTTGTAGCGGCTCATCTTGGCGGTACGCAAATTCACCTGAGAAAGCTGTTTCGCCAATCGCCGTATTAAAGCTCAGACCATAGAGTTTGATATCTTCAGGATAGACAATCACAGCCTGAGTGAAGGCATTCAGGTTAGTAATGTTGTCCTCAGTGATCTTATTGCCTTGAATATACTCAAGGTCCTGCATGATTGCGCCAGTGGTAAAGTTAGAAGCTTTACCTGAAATCAGAGGCCTACGGCTGTGGTAATTGATATGATAAAGCGCAATCTCTGTATCATTTAACTCAGGCACAAACATACCTAAGCGAATACCAAATTGACCACTATCGTCCGCGTCTGTTTTACCTGCATTACCTTTGCCTTTCAGGGCAACACGTGTTGGGTATGCAAGATACATAGAAGACAGCATTTGTCGCGCTTCTGCGCTGTTTAACACACTCTGGTCAGTAACATCCAAACCTTGTGCAGCTAGTGCACCAACCCAATTTGCCTGAAGAGAGTTTAATGCTTCAGTTAGGTGGTGTAAGTCAATATCCGGGTTTGACGTAAAACCAAGTTGCACGTTTTGACCGTAACCATTTGCAGAGGCAAAATCATTTGTTGAGAAATAGCTCCCTGTCGCAGGCAGGCGCGTTTCATGCCATTCATACTGATAAAAAGCTTCTAGCGTAATGTTCTCTGTAATACCCAACGAGGCCCAAAGCATACCTACAGGGATAAACGCCTCTTTTAGCTCTGAACCAGGTGCTTTAAGTCGATCTATATCAACTGGGTTAACGTTTATACCGTGTGAAATTAACGTACTTTCACCCCAGTTAATAACCTGTTGGCCTAAGCGAATTGATAGTGGGTTATTACCGTCATTTAAATCGAAATCAGCCCAAACAAATGCATCCAGTAGACGCGCATCCGAACAAACTTGCTCTTTCGTGTCGTCATCGGCACAAGGATCTACCTGCTGGCCTGACACAGGGTTGCGATATGCGAAATCGCCGTCTTCCATCGCAAAGTCATAAAAATACATGAAGCGAGAGAAGAAACCGTAGTTGTCTTTAGTTATAGCAAACTCATGGGTTCCTTTGAGCAATTGCGAGAAAGTATCGCCAGAGTCAAAATTTAAATTACCCGCATCACCATTGTTGGAGTATGCACCAGGCTGACTCCAAACTTGAGAAGAAGAGTATAAAGTGTTGCCTGTAGAGGCATTATAACCAGTCCAATCAAACCTTGGATGGTTACTCTTACCAATATGACCAAAGTCTCTATCTTCTACCCTGATGCTCTGACCATATGAAAACGTCGAATCGAACGTTATTTCAAAATCACCGACCTGGAAATTCGCGGCGTGCGCATGCATGCCAACACTTCCAAAAATGGCTGCTCCAAGCCCAAGCATAATCTTGTTCTTAGTAAAGCGCGCTTTTTTTATCATTATTTCTCCCCCTTATGGCGGGTAAATCTAATCAAGTTATTGTTTTTTGTTGTCGTAACGATAGAAGCGAAAATCGAAAATTACAAATTTTACGCGTTCGTTCGGTGCATTTTTAACTTTTTAGCCCGTCTTTTAACCTTGGTAAGACGTCTTACCAGAATAGTTATAACACGTAATTTAAGTTTAAAACAAACCGAATTAACAAAAATACTTTATCTCTGAAAGCCTTTTTGCCGATCAAGTCACCTTTTCAAGGGCTATAAATCGATTACTATCGTCAAGTTGCAATCTAAATCGACCACTAACACCAATGCTCGATACAAACCGTCTTATATGTGTCGCAGGGAAGCGAATTCGCTTCCCGCCATCTTCCACAACCTGTATATATTCAATGTCACCTTCGTAATAGGCTAAACATTGCTCGTAAGTAAGTCTTAAAAAAAAGTAATATTCTTGCATCAATCAGTTTAAGGCTCTATCTATTTTCTCAAATAAATCATCACTTAAGTCAGAAATTGCAGCTAAACGCTCCAATTGGGTACGCATTTTGTCCTGTCGGTTTTGGTCAAACCTTTTATATGACAATAGCGGCGTGATTATTCGTGAAGCATTTTGTGGGTTGAGTTCGTTTAACTCTGCAATTAAATCAGCTAAGAGTTCATAGCCTCTGCCATCAGCTCTGTGGAACTGCTTTGGGTTTGATCTGGCAAAAGAACCAACTAAAGAGCGAACTCTATTTGGATTTGATTTATCAAAACAAGGGTGGGAATAAAGTGACAACACAACATCTATACACTTGTCAGACTGGTTGGTGGCCTGCAATGCAAACCATTTATCCATCACAAGTAGGTCGTGACTCCACTGCGCATCAAACTCTTCCATTAGCTTTGTTGATAGTGTGTGCTGCGCATTTAAAGCACTTTTTAACGCCCCTAATTTAGTTGTCATGTTTGTCGAGCTAGCCTGCTCAATCAGATGGCTTGTCACATCAAATTGAGTTAATGCCAAATAGTAAAGGCATTTATTCTTAAGTGCACGTATTGCCACATCTTTAGAACTTAACCCACCGCTGTCATGTGTGCTGGTATAAAATGCCACAAGATGCTTTTCGAGCAGTTGAGCAACCTGCTGCTCAAGAAGTGCTATTGCATTGCACAGCGCATCTACAGGCACAACGTCGTACCCTCCAGATAAAGTATCGAAGTTAGGCACTGAAATGTACTCAGCAAGAATAGCTAGATCTGCCGGCTTGTTCTCAAACATACTAACTAATACTGACGCAAGCTCCTCAGTCATAGACTGTGTTGGTTCTGTGCTTTCTACATACGAACGTATTTGATGAGTAAACAAAATTTGCATTGCTTCCCACCTTGCATAGTAACTAGACGCATATTTGGCAATGTGGCTAAGCTGCGACAAAGAGTAATCATATTTTAGTAAACACGGTGCAGAAAAGTCCTCAAGTAGCACAGGTATCGGCTCTGCTTCAATGTTCTCAAAAATGAAAGTCTGATTGGCTTGCGTTAACTCAAGAACACGGCCCTGTTTTAAGTCAGCCTTATTTAACTCAATTGCCTGCCCTTGCCCATCCAGCAGCTCTATTGCCACTGGAATATGTAAAGGCGCAGTGACCGGGTCATTTTTAGCATGTGTTTGTGTTAGCTCAATTTCATAAGTTTTTGACTCTGGTTGGAATTTTGTCGACACGTTTAAAGTAGGCGTACCAAATTGTTGATACCAAAGCTTGAACTGATTTAAATTTGTATTCGTCGCATCAGCCATTGCATTAACAAAATCATCGCAAGTGACCGCTTGACCATCGTGTCGCTCAAAATACAGACTCATGCCTTGCTGAAAGCCCTGCTCTCCCAATAACGTGTGCATCATACGGATCACTTCAGCACCTTTATTGTAAACTGTCACAGTGTAAAAGTTATTCATTTCAATTACTTTCTCTGGACGTATTGGGTGTGCCATGGGTCCAGCATCTTCGGCAAATTGGTGCGTCCTCATTGCATTGACCGCGTCAATTCGGTTAAGTGCTCTTGACCCCAAATCGCTGCTAAATTCCTGATCTCTAAAAACTGTTAAGCCCTCTTTTAGGCTCAACTGAAACCAATCTCGACATGTGACTCGGTTGCCTGTCCAGTTGTGGAAGTACTCGTGCCCAACAATTGATTCAATGACGTGATAGTCTCTATCCGTTGCAGTTTCCTGATTCGCTAAGACACAAGCGCTGTTGAATACATTCAGGCCTTTATTCTCCATTGCTCCCATATTGAAAAAATCAACCGCAACAATCATATAGATATCAAGGTCATACTCTAAATTAAAACGCTCTTCATCCCACTTCATTGACTTTTGTAGTGATGTCATTGCGTGTGGTGCTTTAGAAAGGTTTCCTTTATCAACAAAGAGCTGTAATTTCACTTCTTTTCCACTCTTTGTGACAAACTTGTCTTCTAGCTTGTCAAAGTCTCCCGCGACTAAAGCAAACAAGTATGATGGCTTTTTAAATGGGTCTTCCCATGTCACAAAGTGTTTGTCATCCCCAATAGTGCCCGAGTCAACTTGATTTCCATTGGATAGCAAAAATGGAAAATCTTTACTGCCAATTACGGTAACTCGATAGGTCGCAAGTACGTCTGGTCTGTCAAAGAAGTATGTGATCTTTCTAAAACCTTCTGCTTCACATTGCGTACAGTATGCACCGTCAGAGAGGTATAACCCCTCTAGAGAAGTATTTAGTTCAGGCGCTATTTCTGTTTCTATTTCAAGATCAAATGAAGCAGGTACCGAATCTATTTTGATACCGTCAACCAACAGAGTGTATTGAGCGTGAGGCTGACCGTTCACTTTTAGAGAGATAAGCTTCAAGTCAATACCATCTAATTCAACATAAGACTGCTCGCTATTTGCGCATAAACTGTACTTGGCTATGACTCTTGTTTGCTTAGGTGATAGATGAAAAGTCAGATCAAGGTGCTCAACTTGGTGACTAGGTGGCTGGTAATCTGCTAAAAGTTTAGCTTGCGGTTTCTGCGTCATTTAAATTCCTTCATCGCATTAGTTGGCCAGATAATATAAACAATGCCCTGTGGCCAATATCTGCTTGTCTATTAAATGCCAATATCTAATTACGCGTAAGTTTATCGCCCGTTTAGAGCGCTCATTATCTATTGGACAGGATTTTATAATATTAAATTAGTGAAATGTAGCCTTTCAGTAAGTTTAGACGAGTAATATCGTTGTTAAAACAATAAAAAGGCCCCACTTGTGTGAGGCCGGTTGTTTTTATTCTTGCTCTCTTGGTTTGAGCTTTAAAACTTTAACTCCGAGGTAACCATAAACAATTGCTAGCAGTGGATTTATTAGATTGAAAAATGCATACACAGCGTAATCAAGTGGGTTGATTAATAGGACGCTTTGCATGTAAGCACCGCAGGTATTCCATGGAATAAGTGGACTGGTAATTGTTCCGCCATCTTCAAGCGTTCTTGACAGGTTGACGCTTTGCAATCCACGGCGTTTATATTCTTCTTTGAACATTCTACCAGGCACCACAATGGCAATGTACTGATCGGCAGCAACTAAGTTAGTACCAAAACATGTCGCGATAGTAGACGCGATAAGAGAACCCGTACTTTTTGCAATACGAAGGATGCTACGTACAAACACTTCTAGAAGGCCTGTTTTTTCCATGATGGCACCAAACATAAGTGCAGTCATTATTAACCAAGTCGTCGTCAGCATACTAGACATGCCGCCACCACTTAAAAGGTCATCCATTTTTGCATCCCCAGTTTGGACACTAAAGCCATCAAAGAAAGTAGCCCAAATCAGTTTAAATTGCCCTACTATCTCTCCTTGACTCGTATCAATCTGGCTCGCAATCAAATCTCCTTGAAATAAGATAGCCCAAACAGCACCAACGACAGCACCAATTGAAATGGCAGGAAACGCTGGCATTTTTTTAACTGCCAGAGCCAATAGAATAACCAAAGGAACCAACATAAAGATATTGATGTTAAAGTTACTTTGTAAAATAGCACTAATAGCGTCTATTTTATTTGCATCACTCGCGACATCAGCATTAAAGCCCATAATGATAAAGATAATGAGCGCAATGACAAAGCTTGGAACTGTAGTCCATAACATGTGTTGAATATGGTCAAAAAGGTCACTGCCTGCGACCGCTGGTGCTAGGTTCGTGGTTTCAGAAAGCGGGCTTAGTTTGTCACCAAAATATGCTCCGGAAATGACAGCTCCTGCGGTAACAACGGGGTCTAACCCAAGCCCATTAGCCACCCCCAAAAGCGCAACACCGATTGTTGCAGCTGTCGTCCAAGAACTACCTATACTCATTGCAACGATGCCACATATTAAGCAACTGGCCGCATAGAACCAAGCAGGGTTAATTATTTGCAGTCCGTAATAGATAAGCGTTGGAACCGTACCTGATAGTAGCCAAGTACCGATTAGAGCTCCTACCATGAGCAAGATCAATATCGCGCCTAGAGAAATAGTGATACCCTTAATCATCGCTTCTTCAAGCGTTTTCCAGGTAAAGCCATTTTTTAGTCCAATAAGTGCAGCTGTAAAAGTCGCAAATAATAGTGCGATTTGGTTTGGACCTGATGATGAATTATCACCATACAAATAAACAGCAGCACCTAATAAACTGACTAAAACGATAATTGGTATAAAAGCATCCCAAGCTGATGCCGATTTTGGTTGTTTCAAATTTATGTACCCCTCGCACTCATTGCGGTGCGTATTATTATTTGACCGAGTAGTTATTACTCTACTTTACCAATCCGGTTTAATAATTATTAATAAACGAGTATTCAACTTTCAATAAAAGCATATTGCTTAATATGAAGGTTTAAATTTCTCGTTGATTGATTGTGCCAATTATCAATACGGATTGATAAACATCGTCTCATGTTGTCTTGTTGCGGCTGACGATAATAACAAATTTGCAAGCAGGAGTAACGAAAAAAGGCGCTATTGCGCCTTTTTCATTTGGAGTGTCTTATTAACTAGACTTTATATCGTTTTTCACAAGCCTGCCGTAATTAATCATATCTTGCGTAATAAGCGCTGCTTCTTCGAGATACGGATCCATATCTGATATCACATCTGGTACATCATCCAGCTTTTCAATCGCTTCCATCCCTAAACGCTTTAATCTTTCGTTTGTACGAACCAGCGCTCTTTGATCTCTTTCTTCACGCTCTTTTTTACGCTCAGACTCTACAAGCGAAATTGAGACTTCAGTTTCCTGCTCTTTATAACGTTTAATATCGTCGAACACATAGGAAAACTCAGGTTCTTTCGCAATACGCTTGTTATGCTTGTCATTTAAATGACCAATAACAGACGTTAAGTCATCAATCGTTTTATATTTAGCTCTTGCAATACTATCCCAAGGAAGTGCATTGTCTTCTTGGCTTTCTCCCCACTCTTCTGGTTCGATAAATGAAGGGAGTAAAATATCAGGGATCACGCCTTTGTTTTGCGTGCTCCCACCGTTAATACGGTAGAACTTCGCAATCGTATAGGTAATGCTACCAAGTGGGTTTTCAAACAGATCGTAAGTTTTTCTTAGACCCCTGTGCTGCTGCACCGTGCCTTTACCAAACGTTTGTTCACCTATCACGACAGCACGGCCATAATCTTGCATTGCCGCAGCAAATATCTCTGACGCAGACGCGCTGTATCTATCAACCAGCACAGTCATAGGCCCTTCGTAATAGGTTTTTCCATCTTGGTCTTGTTGCACGTCAATACGGTTGTTCGCTGTATGGATTTGGACAATCGGTCCTTTATCAATAAATAACCCCGAAAGCTTCTTCGCCTCGTATAAAGATCCACCACCATTTTGTCTCAGGTCTATCACAATACCATCGACTTTTTGTGCTTTAAGAGATTTAATTTCTTTTAACACATCTTCTGACAGGTTGTTATAGAAGCTTGGGATCTCGATAACGCCAATTTTGCTTGTTAGATCTGAATATTGTGCTTCAAATACAGACGACTTCGCTGCGCGATCTTCAAGTCGTATTTTATCACGGGTTATTTCAACAACTTTAGGCGTTCCGTGGGAGTCACTGCCCTTCAGGTACTGCAATCTCACTTTAGTGCCTTTTGGCCCTTTAATAAGGTCAACAACATCATCTAGTCGCCACCCAATGACATCGACAAATTCTTCACCATCTTGGGCAACACCGATGATTTTATCGTCAGCTTTAATTTTTTCAGATTTATCCGCTGGCCCGCCAGGTACTAGGCTTCGGATAATTGTGTAGTCTTCATCATAACCTAAGACAGCACCAATCCCTTCGAGCTCAAGGTCCATATCCATCTTAAACTGTTCCGCTCTGCGCGGCGAAAGATAAGATGTGTGCGCCTCAACACTACGAGCGAAAGCGTTCATGACGATCTGAT
Organism: Pseudoalteromonas luteoviolacea; assembly: GCF_018100925.1. GTDB lineage: Bacteria > Pseudomonadota > Gammaproteobacteria > Enterobacterales > Alteromonadaceae > Pseudoalteromonas > Pseudoalteromonas obscura. The sequence goes on from NZ_JAGJEH010000009.1 coordinate 250,534, forward strand.
AGGCGTCTTCATTATTTGTTTGTACTAATCGCTTTTGAGCATTTTTGTAGCGCTTAGTTAAAATTTCTTTGATACCTTCCCAGTCTTTACCTGTGAGCTTTAAACGCAAAGCATCAGATTTTACTCTTTGACGCCAGAACTCGTTCAACTCCGCTTGGTCTTTGGCAAATTTCGCCTCTTCGCGGTCATAGTAAAATGCATCAGGGGTATCAAACTTCATCTCTTTGTCTAACAAAGAAATGGCGTATTCAAAACGTTCAAAACGTCTTTGCATGCTCACGTTGAACATTTCAAAAGCAAAGTCCAACTTACCACTCATCAGTGCTTCATCAAACTTTGCTTTATATTGTTTAAAAGCATCTACGTCAGACTGAAGAAAAATAGACTTATTGTAGTCCAGTGTTTCTACATATCGGTCAAAAATCTCTTCAGACAATGTTTCGTTGAGCTTAAAACGTTTGTAGTGGTCACGAGTAAATTTACTTGTCACTCTCTTCGTAGCTGTTGCGTGCTGTAATTCTGGCTTAAGCACTGGTATATCATTTTCTGTTACAACGCTATTTGCTGCCAAACATGTGCTTGAAACAAACAGTGCAACTGCCCCAATGAGTGGTAAATTTTTACTCATACACTACTCCTTATAGAATAAATAGGCTTTCGGCCTTGGTCTTAACCTGCATACCAGTAACAAGCTCAACGTGTACTTCGTCTTTATTGACTTCCGTAATCGTCGCATTTACTAGTGCTTGGCCAAGTTTAACTTTAACTTTATTATTAACCTTGACCTCATTTGCAGGAAGAGGTTCAACTTTTCCTGAACTTCTGCGCTGCTGTTGCTGTGCAGGTTTCTTATTAACTCTAGGCTTTTTATTAGCATGGCGTGGCTGGCCTTGCCCTTTTGATTTGTAAGATTTTGTGTCACCGTCGTTTCGAGGTCTTTGTGGCTTCTTACGTTTAGCCATCTTGGCACGGCTTTCTTCTAGTGCTTTTTGTGCATGTTCAACGTGCTCTTGTTCTACTTTTTCAGCCTGGCCGCCTTCTAAGTCAACACGAAATTCATTTTTAGTTACGGCTTCTAAATAGCGCCAGCTAGATGTGTACTTTCTCAGAGCTTGCCTAACTTGCGTTTTACTAACTTTATCAGAGCCTTCAATCTTCTCAGCGATATCTTTGAAGATCCCGACTTTGAGTGGTTTAATACCATCCTTTTGTTTAAAACACTGAGGAAATTCTGAGTATAAAAACTCCAATACCTCATTAATATCTTTTAGCTTGTTTGTGGTTTCCATGTCTAAACCTATTTAAATATTTTCATCTAATGATGAATTAATATAGTGTGTAACCCAGTCTAAGAGTTCATCTAAGTCGGTTTCAATTAATGCCATATCACCGCGAAGATGTTCCCAAATACCATTTATAATTTGATCAATTTGCTCACTTCCAAGATCTTCGGGTAATCTCTCCCAAGCAAAGTGAATGAGTTCATTAAGCGTTTCTGCAACTTGCTCTTCATCACCTTCCCAGTCGCCAACATCAAAGTTGGAAAACAAGTAGTCTTGTACATTAAGCATATCTTTCATTTTAAAGTGTTTCCTCGAAGCTTTTAACTAACGCTTCTAATCCCAGTCTATCTTGTTCATCAAATCTTGCCAAACTAGGACTATCAATGTCCAATACCGCAAAAACTTTACCTTGCTTATACACTGGTATCACTATTTCTGAATTGGATGCAGCGTCGCATGCAATGTGCCCTTCGAAAGTGTGCACATCTTCAATTAACTGTGTTTTTGCTTCTGATACTGCGGTGCCGCAAACGCCTTTACCAACAGGAATTCGAATACATGCAGGGTTGCCTTGGAATGGACCTAAAACAAGTTCATTATCGCCATCCATCAAATAAAAACCGGACCAGTTAATGTCTTCCATATTAGTGAAGAGCAAGGCACTCAAGTTAGCCATATTTGCGATATGGTTTCGCTCCCCATCAATGAGTCCCTTTGCCTGTTGATTTAACAACTCATAAAATTTTTGCTTTTGCATTGTTGGTACTGAACATTCTTACATATAAACAGTAAAGGTACTCTTTCACGCACACAAATGAAACCTTTTACGAGGAAAAAGTACCAATTTGTCGTCAATACAACACCAACTGTTCATTTTGCACACAGCACAATTATCATTGCTTTCTTAAGCTGTATAAAAATAACGCAGACGCCAACGCACACATCACCGCATTAGCTATCAATATCGGTCCCCCCGACACGGAAAGTAACAAAGTCAATACGGTACCTCCCAACATTGCCACTGTTGTCAGAGCAGAATAGGTTAATTTGTTTCGCTTATATAAAAACAAGTAAACAGGTAACACGCACAACGCCATAGCCAAGCCCACAATGTGACCATTGGATATGGCCGTCGTCAACAACTGAATGAATAGCTGTCCTTGCCCTGTAGTAATATAGAAATATATACCTAGTAAACTACCGACAATAAGTGGAGAAAGCATTGAAATGCCGATTGCAGTGGCCACTTTTTTCATCACAAACACCTTAATAAACTATGTTAGAGATTAAGTCTTTGACTTTAGTCCAATCGCATCAATGCTACATTAGTCTCATTTTCCAAATCCAAAGCAGCTTCACATAATTTAAAATTAAGGTAAGTAATGAATAAAAAAGCCCAAGCTAAAAATTAGCTTGGGCTCAATATGGCGGAGAGATAGGGATTTGAACCCTAGATACGCTATTAACGTATGCCGGTTTTCAAGACCGGTGCTTTCAACCACTCAGCCATCTCTCCATATTTGTAAAGCATCATGTTGTC